>NZ_CP141152.1:0-180000 GCF_036252815.1 Paenibacillus sp. LX16
GTGGACAGCCATACCTCTGAACTATGGCAGCAAATTCTATCCATTATACAAACCAAGCTGAGTAAGCCGAGTTACGACACTTGGTTTAAGGCTACCAAGGCAGCGAAACTAAATGACCACTCCATTGTGATTTCTGCACCGACAACTTTTGCCGTGGAATGGCTTGAAAGCCGCTATACCAAGCTAGTCGGAGCAACGGTTTATGAAATTTTGGGCAAACAACTAGAGGTCAAGTTCGTTATTGAAGAGAACAAGCCCGCCGAGGTCGACCTTCAGCAACAACCTCAGCAGCAGCCGGTCGTTCATGAAGAAGCTGTGTCCCATATGCTGAATCCCAAATATACATTCGATACATTCGTCATCGGATCGGGGAACCGTTTTGCCCATGCGGCATCGCTGGCCGTCGCCGAGGCGCCGGCCAAAGCTTACAACCCGCTGTTTTTATACGGTGGTGTAGGGCTGGGAAAAACGCATCTGATGCACGCTATCGGGCACTATATTTTGGAGCACAATCCGGCCAGCAAGGTCGTTTATTTATCGTCGGAAAAGTTTACGAATGAATTCATTAATGCCATCCGGGACAACCGCGGGGAAAGTTTCCGGAATAAATATCGCAACATTGATATTTTGCTCATTGATGATATTCAATTCATTGCGGGCAAGGAATCGACGCAGGAGGAATTTTTCCACACGTTCAACGCGCTTCATGAGGAACGCAAGCAGATTATAATCTCAAGCGATCGGCCGCCTAAAGAAATTCCAACGCTGGAAGAACGGCTACGCTCTCGCTTCGAGTGGGGACTTATTACGGATATTCAACCGCCGGATCTGGAGACAAGAATTGCTATTCTTCGGAAAAAGGCGCGGGCGGAAAACCTGGATATTCCCAATGAGGCCATGATGTATATCGCTAATCAAATTGATACGAACATCCGTGAGCTGGAAGGGGCGCTAATACGCGTTGTCGCCTATTCTTCCTTAACAAATCAGGATGTAACAAGTCATCTTGCGGCTGAAGCGTTGAAGGACATTATCCCGTCCAGCCGTCCAAAAATGATCACGATTCAGGATATACAGCATCAAGTCGGGGAATTTTACAATCTACGGCTGGAGGATTTTAAAGCGCGTAAGCGGACGAAGGCTGTAGCTTTTCCACGACAAATTGCCATGTATCTGTCTCGTGAGCTAACCGACTATTCTTTGCCGAAAATCGGCGAAGCTTTCGGTGGGCGTGATCATACGACTGTCATTCATGCGCACGAAAAAATCTCCAAATCCATTCAAGTGGATCAGGATCTGTTTAAAGTTATCAACAACCTAATAGAAAAAATCAAAAATCCAACCTGAACAAGTTCAGAGCCTATACACAATTTATACACATGTGGATAGGCTTGATTTTATTAGGGTTACAGTGACTTATCCACATATTCAGTGCGCCTATTACTATTACTAATATATTTTAAAGATATACATCACCTAAATAAGGCCCGCGTCAACGCGTGCTTGAAGGATTAAAACCCGTAGGAGGAACTTATGAAGATCAGCATTCTGAAAAACGTTTTGAACGAGGCTATACAACATGTATCCAAAGCGATATCAAGTCGGACTACGATTCCAATTCTGAGTGGTATTAAGCTGGATGTGAATCACCAGGGAGTAACGCTGACTGCCAGCGATACAGATATCTCCATTCAATCCTTTATTCCGATGGAGGATGGCGACCAAACTGTCGTTCAGGTCGAACAACCCGGTAGTGTTGTGCTACCAGCCAAATTCTTTGTCGAAATTATCAAAAAGTTGCCGTCTCAGGAGATCCGTATGGAGGTAAAAGACCAATTCCAAACCTTTATCTCGTCCGGTGCAACTGAAATTCAGATTGTTGGTTTAGACCCTGAAGAATTCCCGGTGCTTCCCAACATTGAAGAAAATCAAGTCATCTCTGTGCCAGGAGATTTACTTAAAAATATGATTAAACAGACGGTGTTCTCCATTTCCACCCACGAAACGACACCGATTTTAACCGGCGTGTTGTGGAATCTGGCTGAGGGGGAACTAAAGTTTGTGGCAACGGACCGCCACCGTCTTGCCACCCGCAGCGCTCATTTGGAGACGTCTGAAGGCTTGCGCTTTAGCAATGTTGTCATTGCGGGCAAAACGCTGAATGAGTTGAGCAGAATTATTCCGGATCAAAATATGCTTGTGGATATCGTAGTAGCGGACAATCAGGTATTATTCAAAGTAGATCGGGTGCTATTTTATTCCCGCATCTTGGACGGCACCTATCCTGATACTTCTAGAATTATTCCGACCTCCTACAAAACAGAACTGATTGTGGATACAAAAAGTTTAAGTGAGTCAATTGACCGTGCTTATTTGCTGTCCCGTGAGGAAAAAACGAATATTGTAAAAATGCAGTCCCTGGAAAATGGAGGTTTGGAAATTTCCTCTAGTTCCTCTGAACTTGGCAAAGTGCGTGAGGAAGTAACTGTATCCAAATTTGAGGGAGAGCCGCTCAAAATTTCGTTCAACTCCAAATACATGCTCGACGTGCTCAAGGTGATTGACAGCGAGCAGCTGACGATTGCTTTTACCGGCATTATGAGTCCCATTATTTTAAAACCGGCAGATTCCAGCAATGCGCTGTATATCATCCTGCCATATCGCACAACCAACTGACGTTTAGCTTTAACCCACCCGAGGACAAGCGAAAGGATGAACAAGCCTTGAAACAGATATCTATACAGACCGAATACATCAAGCTCGATCAATTTTTAAAATTAGCCGATTGTGTATCCACAGGAGGCATGGCTAAAGCCCTGCTGCAAGAGGGACAAGTCCGTGTGAATGGTGAACCGGAAGAACGTCGTGGAAGAAAACTGTACCCGGGTGATACCGTAGAAGTAGAGGACAACGGAAGTTTCGAAGTTACAGCAGGAGCATGATCGCCTGGGTGGCAAGGACTCCTTTTAGGTACGGAGTAACAAGGGGGACCCTATGTGTTTGTGAACAACATTGTTTTGCAGCAGTACCGGAACTATGAACAGCTGGAGCTGAATGAATTTGGGCCCGTTAATTTGCTGATCGGACAAAATGCGCAGGGCAAAACGAATCTGGTAGAGGCGATTTTTGTACTGGCTTTAACCAAAAGTCATCGAACGTCCCGCGACAAGGAGTTAATCTCTTTTGGGGCTACTTCCACTCACCTAGCTGCGGATGTGGATAAAAAATACGGGAAAATCAGACTGGATCTCGCGTTATCCACACAAGGCAAAAAAGCAAAGATCAACGGACTGGAGCAGCGAAAACTGAGCGATTTTATCGGTTCGTTAAATGTGGTCATGTTTGCACCTGAGGATCTGGAAATCGTTAAAGGAACACCGGGGGTTCGCCGCCGGTTTCTTGACATGGAAATCGGACAGGTTGCGCCAGGATATCTGTATCATTTGCAGCAATATCAGAAAGTATTGGTTCAGCGAAACAACCTGCTCAAGCAAGCTTGGGGTAAGGATATGGCGTCAGTGCAGCTGATGCTGGAGGTATGGAATGAGCAACTTGTTGAGCATGGTGTTAAAATTGTTAAAAAGCGGAAACAATTTATAACAAAGCTACAAAAGTGGGCTCAGGCCATTCATGAAGGGATCGCAGGTGGGACAGAAGAGTTAAAATTAACCTATGTTCCCTCCTTCAGTGAGCCAGAGGAAGAAGATGAAGCTGTCTTATTGGAGCGATTTATGATAAAGTTATCCCAAATGAGGGAACAGGAAATCCGCCGTGGCATGACTTTGGCGGGACCCCATCGTGACGATTTGGCCTTTGCCATTAACGGCAGAGAAGTGCATACGTATGGCTCTCAGGGGCAGCAGCGGACGACGGCCCTGTCCTTGAAGTTGGCCGAAATAGAGTTAATTCATGAGGAAATTGGTGAATATCCTGTCTTGCTGCTGGATGATGTTTTGTCCGAGCTGGACCCCTATCGTCAGACCCAGCTGATCGAGACTTTCCAAAGCAAGGTACAGACCTTTATCACGGCAACCGGGGTTGAGACTTTGAACGCAGAACGACTCAAGGATGCCAATATTTATCACGTCCACGACGGGCATGTGGAACACTAAGGAGTGACCGCTATGTATATTCATCTGGGTGGAGAAAAAATCATCCGCTCGTCAGAGCTTGTGGCTATTTTCGATATCTCGATTGAAAAATCCTCTAAAATCTCCAAGCAATACGTGAACCACGCCCAACAGCAAAAGCATGTCGAGATGATTGGCGAAGAGGAAGCCAAGTCCATTGTAGTGACTCAGAATACGGTGTATTATTCCCCCATCTCCTCAACAACACTCAAAAAGCGGGCAAACCAGTTTGTTGCCAATGCTTAACCATAGAATCTATAGAAGTAGGTGAAAGGCATGTCTATGAATCAACCGTCTTATGATGCGGGCGAGATTCAGGTCCTCGAGGGCCTGGAAGCGGTTCGGAAACGTCCCGGGATGTATATTGGCTCCACGAGCGCCAAAGGTCTCCATCATCTGGTCTGGGAAGTTGTGGACAACAGCATTGACGAAGCGCTGGCGGGTTATTGTGACAGCATTCAAGTTGTGGTTCACGAAGATAACAGCGTTACCGTTACAGATAACGGACGCGGTATTCCGGTAAGCGAACACGCCAAAATGAAAAAATCTGCGCTGGAAGTCGTTATGACTGTACTTCACGCAGGTGGTAAATTCGGAGGCGGAGGGTACAAGGTATCCGGTGGTCTGCACGGGGTTGGTGTATCGGTAGTGAACGCTCTCTCCAGCAAAATGATCGTTCATGTTAAACGGGACGGACATCTGTATGAGCAGGAATATCACCGTGGTGCTCCGCAGTATGATGTCAGAGTCATCGGTGATACAGACGAGACCGGTACCCAAACGACCTTCTATCCAGACGACCAAATCTTTACAGAAACGACCGTATATGATTATGATACGCTCCAAACGCGGATTCGTGAGTTGGCCTTCCTGAACAAAGGCATTGCAATCAGCTTGACTGATGAACGGACGGGAGCCAGCGATACATTCCATTATGAGGGCGGAATCAGTGAATATGTGCAATTCTTGAACCAAAAAAGAGAAGCGCTACATGAACAGCCGATTTATGTCGAAGGTTCGCGTGATATGATTCAAGTCGAAGTTGCATTGCAATATAACGACAGCTATACCGAGAATATTTATTCTTTTGCCAACAACATCAATACCCATGAGGGCGGAACCCACGAATCAGGCTTCAAGAGTGCATTAACCCGGATTATTAACGATTATGCACGTAAAAATGGCTTGATTAAGGACAACAATGCCAACTTGACCGGTGACGATGTGCGTGAAGGATTGACGGCGATTATCTCCGTCAAAATTCCAGAACCACAGTTTGAGGGTCAGACCAAGACAAAGCTGGGGAACAGTGAGGTGCGAGGGATTGTCGAATCCTTATTCGCAGAGAAACTCCAGGAGTTCCTAGAGGAAAATCCGTCTGTTTCCCGCCGGGTGGTTGATAAATCATTACAAGCAGCACGTGCCCGGGAAGCAGCGCGTAAAGCGCGTGAGCTTACACGTCGCAAAAGTGCGCTGGAAATTAGTTCGCTCCCAGGCAAGCTGGCGGATTGCTCCTCTAAGGATGCTTCGATTAGTGAACTGTACATCGTCGAAGGTGACTCAGCAGGGGGATCGGCCAAGCAGGGTCGTGATCGTCACTTTCAAGCTATTTTGCCGATTCGCGGTAAAATCCTGAATGTCGAAAAGGCACGCTTGGACCGTATTTTGTCCAGTGATGAAATCCGGTCGATGGTAACAGCAATGGGTACAGGGATCGGAGACGACTTTGACATCGCCAAAGCCCGTTATCATAAGGTCATTATCATGACAGATGCGGATGTCGATGGTGCCCATATTCGTACGTTGTTGCTGACGTTCTTCTATCGGTACATGCGTAAAATCATTGATGCAGGCTATATTTATATTGCTCAGCCACCACTATTCAAAGTGGAGCGTAACAAAGTTGTACGTTATGCGAACTCCGAGGCGGAACGTGATGAGATCATCAGGGAATTTGGAGAAAACGCGAAGTACAATGTACAGCGCTATAAAGGTTTGGGTGAGATGAATGCGACCCAACTTTGGGAAACTACGATGGACCCTGAGAGTCGTACTATGCTTCAGGTAACTGTCAGTGACGCGATGCTGGCTGATACACTGTTCAATACCTTGATGGGTGATAATGTAGAACCTCGTCGTGACTTTATCCAAGAACATGCGAAGTACGTGAAAAATCTCGATTTTTAATGTGTGATGTTCTTTCCTAGTGACTGTATTACGTGCTCATTAGGTAGTATTTTGTAGGAGTTCACAAGGGGCGCCCAAATGGGCGTCCCTTTTCTTGTCATTAACCAGCCCGGGTGTATTTGAATATTTAATCTCATTGTTTTAGGCTTTTTTCTTAGAGCGTACGGCTTTACCCGTGGATGGAGAGTACCGTCCGTAGCCTACTGCATATCTGAATATTTTATGATAGAGGCTTTTGTTTGGAAGGGAAGAGAACACCTTGATTGCTGGTCTCGTGTTAACCTCCAGAATCCACGGATAATTTTGCTGATCCAGTCCCACATCTAATCCAATTTCCCTTAAACGTGGGTATCTTTTTTGCAACTGCCAGGCTACCCGTTCGCCCATTTTCGATAATTTTTGCTCCAGTCGTACAGATTCCTTTACATCCATGTATGGAGCGACCAGCTCATTGAAAAAGCGTGTTGTCCCACCGCTGTGATGATTGGTGACGACTTTGTCAGGAGCAGCTACGCGTCCTACAATAAGCGTTGTTTCCCATTGGTGTCTCAAGTTCATCTGGGTTAATACCCTCAAATCGAAGGGGCGTGCTTCATGCTGAAGAAGTGGAATTCCACGCTGGATCAGATATGGACGTTTTCGTATGCGGGAAGAAACCACTCTATGCAGATCTTCTAGACTTTCGAAGGTGAAGGTATCTACTTCATAGCGAAGCACATACCAAGTTCTCTCTTCGATGATTCCTTCTTCTGTCGGCGGAAGCGGCTCTGTCAGCCTCTCTGCCCGCATAACCCCTTTTCCATAAGTACCGTTATCAGGCTTAATATAGACAGTACCATACACGGCCAACATTTCGTTCAAGTGATCAAATGTGTACAACCGTGTTTCCGGTACATAAGCGGCCAATGTCGGATTGGGGAGAATGGCATTTGTTTTGGTCCACTTACTGGATACTCGCTGAATAGACAAGTAATCTCATCCCTTTCTTTTCGAAATATGAGTCATGTACTTGGAATCCGCAACACTTTGACAAAACAAGGGAAACTAAAGGACAAGTGCGTAAAACAATGATATAATAGAGAAATACGGCGTTTTTCGGAATTTTGCTAAGTGAACCCTGACCGTATACGTATTGTATGTGGAAAATGCCCTTAGGGTGGGGGCTAATCCCCAGCTCTGGGGAATTTGTTATAATCAGGGCTTGTGAGTTGTACAAGAGAATAGCGATCTGCTACAGGCAGAGAGAGAATGACGAGGGATTTACGCTGTAAAGAGGACAGATGCGTTTAATTGTGCTCTTTTTGTGAAAGTAATATAATTATACAGATGAGGATTTCAGCCAAAATCCTGCGCAGAGAGCGGAGTGTATAGGCAGTATCTTGTTAGGCTTTTCACATAGAGAGCATTGTATTGAAGGATAAGAAGGAGGACCAGCATGGCGGATCAAAATAACTCGCAAATCATCAATAGGGATATCGGAGTGGAAATGCGCGAATCCTTTATGGATTATGCCATGAGTATTATTGTTAGCCGTGCCTTGCCTGATGTGCGGGACGGACTGAAGCCGGTACACCGTCGTATTTTGTACGCGATGTCCGAGCTAGGCATGTCGCCAGATAAGCCTTACAAAAAATCGGCAAGAATCGTCGGCGAAGTTATCGGTAAATATCACCCTCATGGTGATACGGCTGTATATGATACGATGGTGCGGATGGCGCAGGATTTTTCTTTGCGTTATATGTTGGTGGATGGACACGGTAACTTTGGCTCCGTGGATGGAGATATGGCGGCTGCGATGCGTTACACCGAAGCACGGTTGTCCAAGATTGCCATGGAAATGCTACGTGATTTGAACAAAGAGACCGTTGATTTTATGCCGAACTACGATGGTGAAGAGAGCGAGCCCGTCGTATTACCTGCACGTTATCCTAACTTGCTGGTGAATGGTGTCGGCGGAATTGCAGTCGGGATGGCTACCAATATTCCTCCGCATAACTTGGGAGAGGTTATCGATGGTGTACAAGCATTGATCGAAAACCCCGACATTACGCCGATGGAACTTATGGATTATATTCAAGGGCCCGATTTCCCGACAGCAGGTTATATTTTAGGACGCTCTGGTATCCGTCAGGCGTACCAGACTGGCCGCGGATCTGTGACCATGCGTGCGAAGACCACCATAGAAGAGATTGGCAATAAAGCACGGATTATCGTGCATGAGCTGCCTTACCAAGTGAATAAGGCTCGTCTGGTCGAGAAAATTGCCGAATTAGTACGTGACAAACGTATTGAAGGCATTACGGATCTTCGGGATGAATCGGACCGTACGGGTATGCGTGTCGTTATCGAGTTGCGTAGGGACGTGAACCCGAACGTCGTTCTAAATAATTTGTTTAAACATACGGCTATGCAGTCGAATTTCGGTATTAATATGCTTGCCATTGTAAACAACGAACCGAAGATTTTGAACCTGAAGGATGTCTTGTATCATTATCTCAAACATCAGGTCGAGGTTATTCGTCGCCGGACAGAATTTGATCTGAAAAAAGCCGAAGCTAGAGCGCACATTCTGGAAGGCTTGCGCATTGCCCTTGACCATCTGGACGAAGTTATTGCCTTGATTCGGTCTTCCCAAACTGCAGAAGCAGCTCGTGAAGGACTGATTGAGCGTTTCTCGCTCACTCTTGAGCAGTCTCAGGCTATTCTCGATATGCGTCTGCAGCGCTTAACCGGTTTGGAACGTGAGAAGATCGAAAACGAATATAACGAGCTAATACAAAAGATTGCGGAATACCGTGAGATTTTGGCGAACGAGCATCTGGTACTCAACATCATTAGCGAAGAGCTGAATGAACTTAAGGAACGTTTCGCTGATGACCGTCGCACTGAAATTACAGTGGGTGAAGAGAGTATTCTGGATGAGGATCTCATTCCGCGTGAAGATGTTATTATTACTGTAACCCATACAGGATATATCAAACGCCTTCCTGTTACTACCTATCGCAGTCAAAAACGCGGTGGTCGTGGTGTAGTGGGTATGGATACCAAAGATGAGGATTTCGTAGAGCATCTGTTCATTACGAATTCACATCATCATTTGTTATTCTTTACCGACAAGGGTAAGGTATATCGGATTAAGGCCTATGAGATTCCTGATCTAAGCCGGACAGCCCGGGGGACACCGATTATTAACCTGATTCAGATTGAACAGGGTGAGTCGATCAATGCGGTAATTCCTATCGAGGAATTTGTGGAGGATAGCTATCTATTCTTTGCGACCCAGCATGGAATCATTAAGAAGACACCTCTTGACGACTATGCAAATATCCGCAAAGGTGGCTTGATTGCCATTAACTTGCGTGAAGATGATGCCCTGATCGAAGTGAAGCTGACGGACGGACAGCAGGAAATGATTATTGGTACAGCACAAGGCATGTCTATCCGTTTCCCTGAAAGTGATGTACGGTCTATGGGCCGTAGCGCTACAGGGGTTAAAGGGATCAACCTTGATGAGAGTGATGCTGTAATTGGTATGGACATCGTGGATACCAGCCTGGATATCCTGATTGTAACGGCCAAAGGTTATGGCAAGCGTACCCCTGTTGTGGATTATCGTATCCAAAGCCGTGGAGGTAAGGGGATCAAGACGATTAATGTTACGGATAAAAATGGTCCGGTTGTCGGTCTCAAGGTTGTAAAAACCGAAGAGGATCTGATGATCATTACAGCTAGTGGCACCTTGATTCGGACTAGCATGGGGGAAATCTCCACGATGGGTCGGAATACACAAGGGGTAAGGCTGATTAATATTCGCGATGATGATTCGGTTGCAACTGTTTGTCGAGCGAACAAGAATGAGGAGCAGGATGAACTGCTTGAAGAATTATTAGAGGATGGGGAAGCTGGAGAGGGCTCATCTCTATCATCTGTTGAACCAACTCTCGAAACGAATACAGAAGATACGGAAGGTAACGACCCAGAATCTTCTGAAGGCGAATAAGAGCCTGAATATGGAAACAACAATAGTTATTAAATTTTAGATGGAAGAGACTCTCTGACTATTTGGTCGGGGAGCCTTTTTCTTTTTCTGGCTAACGAATTCAGACAAGTATGCTTTAAATGGCATAAAATGAATGTACAGGATCATTCCCAAGTAATATAATGACATCATAACTGGCAGCTGGAGCAGCTGTTGTGAGAACAGAGAGGTTGACCATGACAACTGTACCCGTATCCGAATTAAAAGCAGGACTTAGATTGGAAAGCGATGTATTTACAGAAATGGGCAGCTTGCTGCTACCGAAAGGGCGCATTCTGCTACCACGTGACTTGGAGATTTTACAGGCGTTCCTGATCCAGCAAGTTGAGGTAGGGACGGATGATCTTACAAAATCCAGTAGCGAGTCTACGACTGTTCGATCTGGAATATCTGAATCGCAAGGACCTTCGTTAGATGGACGAGATGAATCTGAACAATTTCAGGATGAGTATGACAAAATGGTGATGCTCATTAAGAACGCATTTCAATCGGTACTCGTCTCTAATTTATCTATATATGAACTGCGAGGACAATTGGAGTCCTTACTGGTGCACATTCAGCGCTATAATGTAATGACCTATACTCCGCCCGCCATGATCGAAGTGGACTATATTTTTCACAATGCCGTGCTAACCTCCCTTACTTCCTACTCCATTGCACAATGGATCGGATTACCTCAAAAGGATTGGATGCAGGTGGCTTTTGCTGGATTGCTTCATGACATAGGGAACGCTAAAATGGACCCGGCCATTCTGTACAAGCCCTCCAAACTAACGTGGGAAGAGCAAGAAGAAATACGTAGTCATACATCACTAGGATACCAGTTGCTTAAAAATGTGAAAGCTATTAACGAAGGTGTGCGTTTGGCAGCTCTTCAGCATCATGAGAAAGTGGACGGTACTGGATATCCACTGCGTCTTAAAGGTGAACAAATCCACATCTACGCTAAAATCGTTGGAGTGGCTGATGTATTCCATGCCATGACTCTAGAGAAAACATACCGGCCTGCCCAATCCCCGTATCTGGTTCTAGAGCAAATCAAGTCAGAATCATTTGGAAAGCTGGACCCAAGTGTTGTACAAGTTTTTATTCATAAGTTAACCCAATTCAATAATGGAACCAAGGTGCGCCTCAATGATAACCGCACAGGGGAAATTATATTTGCTGATCGAGATCATCCGACTCGTCCGTTGATTCAAGTAGATGGGAAAATCATTAGCTTAATGCTGCAAAGAGAGCTTTATATCGAGTGTATTGTTACTTGACTAAGTATTTCAAAAAAACAGTTGCACAATATAAAGAAAGTATGATATATTATTTCTTGTCGCTTCAAGTGTTATCGAAAAGGGCGAAAAACACTTTTGAAAAAAGTGTTGACATAACTCTAGAAAATATGATACACTATAAAAGTTGCTGAGGGGTTGAGAGAAAACACCGAGGCGGACGATAGATGTTTGATCTTTGAAAACTGAACAACGAGTGAGTAAAACGATTTTGCTTGCAAAATCAAACAAGAGATATTTTTATCTCGTCAGTTTCAACATGAGCTTATCGCTCTTTCTATAAACCAACTTCGGTTGGTCTTTAATGGAGAGTTTGATCCTGGCTCAGGACGAACGCTGGCGGCGTGCCTAATACATGCAAGTCGAGCGGGGCTGTTTAGAAGCTTGCTTCTAAACAGCCTAGCGGCGGACGGGTGAGTAACACGTAGGCAACCTGCCCACAAGACAGGGATAACTACCGGAAACGGTAGCTAATACCCGATACATCCTTTTCCTGCATGGGAGAAGGAGGAAAGACGGAGCAATCTGTCACTTGTGGATGGGCCTGCGGCGCATTAGCTAGTTGGTGGGGTAAAGGCCTACCAAGGCGACGATGCGTAGCCGACCTGAGAGGGTGATCGGCCACACTGGGACTGAGACACGGCCCAGACTCCTACGGGAGGCAGCAGTAGGGAATCTTCCGCAATGGGCGAAAGCCTGACGGAGCAACGCCGCGTGAGTGATGAAGGTTTTCGGATCGTAAAGCTCTGTTGCCAGGGAAGAACGTCTTGTAGAGTAACTGCTACAAGAGTGACGGTACCTGAGAAGAAAGCCCCGGCTAACTACGTGCCAGCAGCCGCGGTAATACGTAGGGGGCAAGCGTTGTCCGGAATTATTGGGCGTAAAGCGCGCGCAGGCGGCTCTTTAAGTCTGGTGTTTAATCCCGAGGCTCAACTTCGGGTCGCACTGGAAACTGGGGAGCTTGAGTGCAGAAGAGGAGAGTGGAATTCCACGTGTAGCGGTGAAATGCGTAGAGATGTGGAGGAACACCAGTGGCGAAGGCGACTCTCTGGGCTGTAACTGACGCTGAGGCGCGAAAGCGTGGGGAGCAAACAGGATTAGATACCCTGGTAGTCCACGCCGTAAACGATGAATGCTAGGTGTTAGGGGTTTCGATACCCTTGGTGCCGAAGTTAACACATTAAGCATTCCGCCTGGGGAGTACGGTCGCAAGACTGAAACTCAAAGGAATTGACGGGGACCCGCACAAGCAGTGGAGTATGTGGTTTAATTCGAAGCAACGCGAAGAACCTTACCAGGTCTTGACATCCCTCTGACCGGTCTAGAGATAGACCTTTCCTTCGGGACAGAGGAGACAGGTGGTGCATGGTTGTCGTCAGCTCGTGTCGTGAGATGTTGGGTTAAGTCCCGCAACGAGCGCAACCCTTATGCTTAGTTGCCAGCAGGTCAAGCTGGGCACTCTAAGCAGACTGCCGGTGACAAACCGGAGGAAGGTGGGGATGACGTCAAATCATCATGCCCCTTATGACCTGGGCTACACACGTACTACAATGGCCGGTACAACGGGAAGCGAAATCGCGAGGTGGAGCCAATCCTAGAAAAGCCGGTCTCAGTTCGGATTGTAGGCTGCAACTCGCCTACATGAAGTCGGAATTGCTAGTAATCGCGGATCAGCATGCCGCGGTGAATACGTTCCCGGGTCTTGTACACACCGCCCGTCACACCACGAGAGTTTACAACACCCGAAGTCGGTGGGGTAACCCGCAAGGGAGCCAGCCGCCGAAGGTGGGGTAGATGATTGGGGTGAAGTCGTAACAAGGTAGCCGTATCGGAAGGTGCGGCTGGATCACCTCCTTTCTATGGAGAATCGTTTCCTGCAACGGAAACATTCAAATATGAAGCGTAAGCTTCAAAAACTACTCACTCGTTGCTCAGTTTTGAGAGCTCAAACTCTCAACATACTGCATGAATATCATCTACTCGGTTGAGTTAGACCGATATTCACACAGGCTACAGTTTCGATGAAACTGTATTGCACCTTGAAAACTGGATACCGAAACGAAATTGCGTTTTAGAATATTCCTTTAAGCTGATCTTGTGTAAACAAGTGAAATAAAGGTAGCAGCCTTGAATTTCATTCACACGTAAGTGTTGAACCAAAATTCAAAGCAAATCGTATTTACGATGTAAATACTAGGTTAAGCTACAAAGAGCACACGGAGGATGCCTAGGCGCCAGGAGCCGACGAAGGACGTGGCGAACAACGATAAGGCCTCGGGGAGCTGTAAGCAAGCTTTGATCCGGGGATGTCCGAATGGGGAAACCCGGCTGTCTTCATCGACAGTCACTTTCTGCTGAATACATAGGCAGAATAGAGGCAGACCAGGGGAACTGAAACATCTAAGTACCCTGAGGAAGAGAAAACAATAGTGATTCCGTCAGTAGCGGCGAGCGAACGCGGATTAGCCCAAACCAAGGAGCTTGCTCCTTGGGGTTGTGGGACGTCTCACATGGAGTTACAAAGGAACCGGTTAGATGAAGAGGTCTGGAAAGGCCCGCCAGAGAAGGTAAAAGCCCTGTAGTTCAAAACTTGTTCTCTCCGAGACGGATCCCGAGTAGTGCGGGGCACGTGAAACCCCGTATGAATCCGGCAGGACCATCTGCCAAGGCTAAATACTCCCTGGCGACCGATAGTGAAACAGTACCGTGAGGGAAAGGTGAAAAGCACCCCGGAAGGGGAGTGAAATAGATCCTGAAACCGTGTGCTTACAAGAAGTCAGAGCCCTATTTATGGGTGATGGCGTGCCTTTTGTAGAATGAACCGGCGAGTTACGTTCCCGTGCAAGGTTAAGGTGAAGAGCTGAAGCCGCAGCGAAAGCGAGTCTGAATAGGGCGAATGAGTACGTGGACGTAGACCCGAAACCGGGTGATCTACCCCTGTCCAGGGTGAAGGTGCGGTAACACGCACTGGAGGCCCGAACCCACGCATGTTGAAAAATGCGGGGATGAGGTGGGGGTAGCGGAGAAATTCCAATCGAACCCGGAGATAGCTGGTTCTCCCCGAAATAGCTTTAGGGCTAGCCTCGGAAAGAAGAATCGTGGAGGTAGAGCACTGATTGGGTGCGGGGCCCGCAAGGGTTACCAAGCTCAGTCAAACTCCGAATGCCATAGATTTAGTTCCGGGAGTCAGACAGTGAGTGCTAAGATCCATTGTCGAAAGGGAAACAGCCCAGACCATCAGCTAAGGTCCCCAAGTGTGTGTTAAGTGGGAAAGGATGTGGAGTTGCACAGACAACCAGGATGTTGGCTTAGAAGCAGCCACCATTGAAAGAGTGCGTAATAGCTCACTGGTCGAGTGACTCTGCGCCGAAAATGTAACGGGGCTAAACACACCACCGAAGCTATGGCTTGATGCATTGCATCAGGGGTAGGGGAGCGTTGAATGCGGGTTGAAGGTGTACCGTAAGGAGCGCTGGACTGCATTCAAGTGAGAATGCCGGTATGAGTAACGAAAAGATCTGTGAGAATCAGATCCGCCGAAAGCCTAAGGGTTCCTGAGGAAGGTTCGTCCGCTCAGGGTAAGTCGGGACCTAAGGCGAGGCCGATAGGCGTAGTCGAAGGACAACAGGTCGAAATTCCTGTACCACCGTAATCCGTTATGAGCGATGGGGTGACGCAGTAGGGTAGTGACGCGGACTGATGGATGTCCGTCTAAGCAGTGAGGCTGGTGTGTAGGCAAATCCGCACATCGTTAAGGCTGGGCTGTGATGGGGAGCGAAAATTATAGTAGCGAAGGTCATGATCTCAGACTGCCAAGAAAAGCCTCTAGCCAGGAGAAGGTGCCCGTACCGCAAACCGACACAGGTAGGCGAGAAGAGAATTCTAAGGCGCGCGGAAGAACTCTCGTTAAGGAACTCGGCAAAATGACCCCGTAACTTCGGGAGAAGGGGTGCCTCGGTAGGGTGAATAGCCCGAGGGGGCCGCAGTGAAAAGGCCCAAGCGACTGTTTAGCAAAAACACAGGTCTGTGCGAAGCCGCAAGGCGAAGTATACGGGCTGACGCCTGCCCGGTGCTGGAAGGTTAAGGGGAGTGGTAAGCCTTCGGGCGAAGCTATGAACCGAAGCCCCAGTAAACGGCGGCCGTAACTATAACGGTCCTAAGGTAGCGAAATTCCTTGTCAGGTAAATTCTGACCCGCACGAATGGCGTAACGACTTGGGCGCTGTCTCAACGAGAGATCCGGTGAAATTTTAATACCTGTGAAGATGCAGGTTACCCGCGACAAGACGGAAAGACCCCATGGAGCTTTACTGCAGCTTGATATTGAATTTGGGTACGATCTGTACAGGATAGGTGGGAGCCGTAGAACTTTGAGCGCCAGCTTGAAGGGAGGCATCCTTGGGATACCACCCTGATCGTATCTAGGTTCTAACTTGGTACCGTAATCCGGTACGAGGACAGTGTCAGGTGGGCAGTTTGACTGGGGCGGTCGCCTCCTAAAGAGTAACGGAGGCGCCCCAAGGTTCCCTCAGAATGGTTGGAAATCATTCGAAGAGTGCAAAGGCAGAAGGGAGCTTGACTGCGAGACCTACAAGTCGAGCAGGGACGAAAGTCGGGCTTAGTGATCCGGTGGTACCGCATGGAAGGGCCATCGCTCAACGGATAAAAGCTACCCTGGGGATAACAGGCTTATCTCCCCCAAGAGTCCACATCGACGGGGAGGTTTGGCACCTCGATGTCGGCTCATCGCATCCTGGGGCTGAAGTAGGTCCCAAGGGTTGGGCTGTTCGCCCATTAAAGCGGTACGCGAGCTGGGTTCAGAACGTCGTGAGACAGTTCGGTCCCTATCTGTCGTGGGCGTAGGAAATTTGAGAGGAGCTGTCCTTAGTACGAGAGGACCGGGATGGACGTACCGCTGGTGTACCAGTTGTTCCGCCAGGAGCACCGCTGGGTAGCTATGTACGGAAGGGATAAGCGCTGAAAGCATCTAAGCGTGAAGCCCCCCTCAAGATGAGATTTCCCAATTAGTAAGACCCCTTGAAGACGACGAGGTAGATAGGTTGGGGGTGGAAGTGCAGTAATGCATGGAGCTGACCAATACTAATCGGTCGAGGGCTTATCCTAAAATAAAACGCAAATGAGTTTCGGATCCAGTTTTCAGGGTGTAACCTTGAAGGTATGTAGAAATACATACAATAAGCGCATGGGTATTCATTCACACGATAAGTGATGAACTGAATAACCGTACGGAAGAATTTGCACAGCAAATTCATGTTTGGTGGCGATAGCGGAGGGGTTCCACACGTACCCATCCCGAACACGACCGTTAAGCCCTCCAGCGCCGATGGTACTTGGACCGCAGGGTCCTGGGAGAGTAGGACGTCGCCAAGCAACAAGTAAAGGGAATCATGATCTCGTTGAGATTATGATTCTTTTTTTTTGTATATACGTATATTTTAGAAATATCCTTACAAAAGGAAGGTAACATTTTTGTTACGGAATGTTGGAGTAAACCCTGTATAATATAGGTATTGAATCCCATACACACACGCTGCATTATTGCAGAATTATGCAAACTCCATCATAGGATTTTGTATAGTCAATCAGGCTGGTAAGGAGGGAAGATCATGCGGCGAAATAAATGGCTTGCTCTATTGGTGCTATTCAGTGTCGCTGTCGCGATTCTTACCGGGTGCGTGGAAGAGGAGCCTTCTTGGACATCGTTTGAGGGTGCTGCCAACGAGAAGACGTTTCCGGTTCCCAAAGAAGCTAGTAAAACCGATCGGGCCAGCAGTAATTCGGACATGGACTATGTTCGCTATGCACTGCCAGCATTGAAGGAAAGTGATAGTCTACCTGCTCCTTATCTAGAGGAGATTGCAGCTTGGGGCTGGACTGAGGAACCGAATTTATCCACCTCGAATCAGAAGGTGTTTCAGAAAAATAAACACATGGTGCATCTGTCTGTGCATGATGGTTCTTTTACTGTATTGGTTCCAAAAGACAGAAAGGCTGTTGTGAAAAGCAAAAGTGTGGATCTTAATTAGGGACAGGGTTTTCAAACGAGTAAGCAGCATAGGACTTATTGTAGATCATATTTATAGCAAACTCATAGTGTATTGTATGCTGTCTATAATGATGAATGAAGAGATCGGATATGGGGAAGCACTAGAACTGCCGTAGAGTAGGGAGTGGCTTCCTTTTATATATTTGCATGTTGATCAAATGCTCTACATGAATATCGAGGATAAAGATGAGGAAAAGTTTACTTGATAAAAGAATAAAGCGATTTTAGTTGTTAAGACACAAAAAAAGGAGTAACCGTTTGAGGTTGCTCCTTTTTTATTGCTTCAGTCTAGATCGTTGTAGGTTAGTTCAGACGTGAGTCTTCTATCTGTACGGATAATGAGTGGTTAGATTTACTGTTGATAATATGAGGCATCTTCATCGGTAAACTTCAACATGCCGTCTTTTCTCTCGCCTGTAAGCCGACTGAGGATGTATAGACGCGGCGCAATAAGCCAAAGATGCCAGAAGAGTAAGGATACAGTAAAGGCTGGTGGAGACCAGAGAATGAATACGGCTGATAAGCAGATGCCGATCCATAGGGTATGTATGTGCACACGACGAAAGATGCTATAGCCTATGTACTGGTCTGTCATATAGCCTAGCCAAGGTAATTTACGGTGGAATGCCCAGCGTTTGCGGAAGGCTGTTCCGCCACCGATGAATAGGACAGATCGTGAGATTACGAAGTGTACCCATAAGGTTAGGAAAAAGGCAAGAGCAAACAAAAACACGCTAGTCCAGGAAAAGGCAAGAAGTAGAAAGAGAAGCATAATAACAGGTAATGTGATGTGACTCCATATTAGTTGACGCGGTATACTGATTTTTTTAATGAGCTTGTAGTGATAGTAGGTAGCTTTGGTTCCGGTTTCCTCTGTCATGCGAACAGTCCTTTCATTAATCTACTGCATCACAAGTGGCTTCCCGTCCACAGCCGGAAAAAGGGACGGTACTTCGCTCATGCCGCTTTAAATAAGCATTTAATCGTTTTTGTAGAAGTACAGAATGATCGACATCCGGTGTTAGCTAGCCTACTCTATAATTACTGGAAAAGCTATCACTGATGAAGTGTTCAAGGGCTCCGATGAAAGGGTATCCATACATAAGAGCTTTTCTTATTATATCGGCATAGACGGCTGTTTTTTAAACATACGGGGTACAAACACCATAATGGCCCAGATGGAATATATATAGAGTATATCGTCGAACTGGGCTATGAAAAGGTTTAAAATAGTAGAAAGTGCCCCATACTAATAGTAAAAGAAACAAGGTGGGATGGATATGCATGATCAAGGCGGCCACCGCTGTATTATATGCGGGCAGCACAAGCATGAAGGCATTTTTATCGTTTCCGAGTTTATCTGTGATACGTGTGAAGCTGAAATGGTGCACACGGATGCAACTGATGCCAAATATCATTTTTTTATTGATCAACTAAAGCAAATCTGGGTACAGAAAAATGCATAATATCCTTTGCTAATTAGTCTTTGAAGGATTGGCATTCCAAGGTCTGTCGATACGGGCCTTTTTTTCTGTGAGTAAAAGTAGGATTCCGCTTGATTTTACGATAAAATAAGGTAGATATAAAGCTTTGTTTGGAAGGATTGCAGAATGATGGGGAAAAAGGCGGTACATGCACCATTAATGGAAGCTCTAATACGTTACCGGACTCAGGGCAATGCTTCTTTCCATGTACCCGGTCATAAAAATGGACAAGTATATGAGCATGAAAATATTGCATCTCTGTTGCAAGAAGTGATGTCTATTGATGCGACAGAAATTACTGGACTGGATGATTTGCATCACCCAGAAGATGTGATTCGTGAAGGGCAAGAGCTGGCTGCAAAGTGCTTTGGTGCTGAAGAGAGCTTTTGGCTAATTGGAGGAAGCACGGTCGGTAATTTGGCTATGATTTTAACTGTATGTACGGAGCCGGGAGATCTACTGCTGGTACAGAGAAATGTACACAAATCTGTCCTGAACGGTCTCATGCTGTCAGGGGCTAATGCGGTATTCCTAGATCCGGAAATAGATACCCTAAGCGGGCTGGCGGTTGCCCCAACGACGGATACAATAAAAGCTGCACTGAAGGCCTATCCTTCGGCTAAAGGGGTGTTACTTACACTACCTAATTACTATGGGATGGGGCATGACCTGACGGCAACGGCTAAGGCCTGTCATGCAGCCCATGTGCCGCTATTGATAGATGAGGCACACGGTGCCCATTATGGGTTGCATCCTCGTTTGCCAGCCTCTGCGCTATCCTGCGGGGCTGATGTAGTCGTGCAGTCGACACATAAAATGCTTCCAGCCATGACCATGGGGGCCATGTTACATGTGCAGGGAGAGAGAATCCATCGGGAACTGCTTCGTCAGCGTTTGGCGATGGTGCAAAGCTCTAGCCCTTCTTATCCGTTAATGGCCTCGCTGGATTTGGCAAGATGGTATATCGAGGCGCATGGTGCAGATGCCTTTACAGTGGGCTTAGCAGCGGTAGATGCTTTTAGAAAGGGCCTGGAGCAGCTCCCACGCTTTCGCTTACTAGAACCTATACAGCAGCAGGCACTAGAGGGACAGGACGCTCACAGGGGAATCTCTGAGGTCCTAGAAAGGGCTGATGAGGGAATAAGCGGATATTCAACCCAGGACCCTTTTAAATTGGTGCTGTATGATACATGGGGTGTATTAGATGGGTTTGGGTTAAAGCATGAGTTGGAGACTTACGGATGTGTTCCAGAGATGAGCGACGAAAAACATGTTGTTTTATTGTTTTCGTTAGGCTCTACGGCTAAGGATGCGAGTCACCTGTTGCAGGCTCTTGTGCATATAGATAATGATATAAGATTTAAGGAGACGGCTGGTGAGCCGGGGTCAACGGAAAAAGAGCAGCAAAGATTCGAATTAGATTTTTCCACGTGGAACAATGATAGAATGAAGGGGTACTCTAGTCCGGTGCCGTTTGGGCTTCGACCGATTAGCCCGGATCAGATGGAGACCGTGCCTGTAGACGAATCCGCTGGCAGGGTAGCGGCTGAAATGATTATCCCGTATCCTCCAGGTATTCCACTGCTATATGCAGGAGAAACGATCACAGAAGCGATTGCATTGCGGATGGGTCATCTACGTGAGCTGGGAGCCAAGTGGCACGGGGTAGCAGATGAAAGTATGCTTACAATTCGGGTATTCCGTTTACAATAAAGATTAGATACTAGAGACTTAACAAATACAGAAGACTGAATAAAAGAAGCATACGTAGCCTATGGGTGACTTTTATTTTTCAGGCAGGAAAGCAGGGAATAGCATGAATCGCAAAGGCATTTTTATCACACTGGAGGGGGGAGACGGCTCCGGTAAAACAACTATGATTCAACGGCTGGCGAAGTTTATGGAGGAAGAAGGCTATCCAGTCATCACGACGAGGGAGCCGGGTGGCATCGAAATTTCCGAAAAGATTCGCTCTATCATTTTGGACCCTGCTCATACCAGTATGGATGCTCGAACAGAGGCACTTTTATACGCAGCGGCGCGGCGTCAGCATTTGGTGGAGAAGGTAAAGCCGGCTATTGAACAGGGAGCTATCGTATTATGTGATCGTTTTGTGGATAGTAGCTTGGTCTATCAAGGATTTGCAAGAGGGATCGGAATTGAAGAGGTAGCTTCAATTAATCGCTTCGCGGTGGATGATTGGGAGCCGGATGCCACATTTTATCTGGATATTGAGCCCGAATTGGGATTGGCAAGAATTAATGCGTCACGAGGAGCAGAAATGGACCGCCTCGACATGGAGAGTATATCGTTTCACCATAAGGTGCGAGAGGCATATTTGGAGTTGGCTCGCAAATTTCCGGAGCGAATTACAATTGTTGATGCATCTCCGGCGCCAGAGCAAGTGGAGCAAGTATTGAAGGATTTGCTGAAAAAGCGGTTTGTTCAGAATTTTAGCATATAATTGTCGAAGGATATACGGTAAAATTGAGCTAGGGACAAGGTTGTCTCTAATATGACTTGAAGGAGGAATACAGGATGAAGCTGATTATTGCGATTGTACAGGATAAGGACAGTAATAGATTATCCAGCGGACTGGTGAAAGCTAATTTCCGTGCTACTAAATTGGCGAGCACAGGAGGATTTCTGCGTGCTGGTAATACGACATTTATGATCGGTGTTGATGACAATCAGGTGGACTCATTAATGAACGTCATTCGCAGCAGTTGCAAGGTTCGTGAACAGCTGGTCACACCCGTTACCCCTATGAGCGGGACGACGGATTCCTATTTACCGTTGCCTGTTGAAGTCCAGGTGGGTGGAGCGACGGTATTCGTGATGCCTGTAGACCGTTTCGAGCATTTCTGAATCTACACAATAGGGCCTATTCTGCCGATATGTTAGGGGAATTGCCTGTATCTTCTCACATGATGAGAGTGAGGGCAGATCCACTAAAACGGCAGCGCTACAGCGCAGTCCCTGGAAAGCCGAAGAAACCCTGAGTTCTAGGTTGAACTGTTCATGAAGGGGGAAAGTGGAAGCATCCGGGGAGAAAGCAGGTTTATATGAAAATAAATCCGGGCTATCGCCCTTTACAAAGTACATTGTCTACAAATGAAATGAGTGCAAAGCCAATTCAGCCCAAGAGCTTCTCCGACGTTATGCAGCAAAATGGGGAGCAAGCTTCGCAGGAGGAATTGAATCGGCGCTTTAAGGAAATACAAATGCAGGGAGATCGTCTTGCACGTTCAATGACGATTCGTGAGCTGAAGGCTTATAAGATGCTGGTTAAACGGTTTTTGGAAGATACCGTTCGGCGAGGCGTGTCCATGAAGGACACAAAGGGCTGGGATCGCCGGGGACGCAGCAAACGTTATAAGCTGATTGATGAAGTGGATGAGCTGTTGCTCAAAATGGCGGATGAGCTGCTAGAAACCGAGCAAGGCAAGATTGAGCTTTTGCAAGGGGTCGGTGAGATCAGAGGATTGCTAATTAATCTCTCATTTTAATGCAGACTTATGTTATAAATGAATACAGACGGGCTGTTGCCACGAAGAAATAATCTGCTTGCTGATCATGCTGGCAGATTATTTTTGACTATGTACATGCCCGGAAGAACAACGGTTTGCCGATGGATCACAGTTGTTTTCAGTGGAGAAAGTGAGGAAATATGTCTTTTCAACATATAATGGGCCAGGATGTAGCCAAAAAAATGCTGCAAAGTGCACTACGGAATCATACGGTCAACCATGCCTATGTTTTTAGCGGGCCGCCGGGAAGTGGGCAGATGAACATGGCGCAGATCTTTGCTAAGGCTTTATTTTGTGAGCGACAGACGGATGATGCATGCGGGGAGTGTTTGTCATGCCGCAAGGTAGAGCACGGGAATCATCCAGATTTGCATATTGTAGAGCCGGATGGAGCTACGATTAAAATTGATCAGATTCGCGGGCTTCAACGTATTTTTTCTTACAAATCTGAAAGCTCCAATCCGAAGGTATATATCATTCGGCAGGCGGATACCATGACAGTGCAAGCTGCTAATAGCCTACTTAAATTTCTGGAGGAGCCCCAGATTCCAGTGGTCGGCATACTCATTTCTGAAAATGGACAGGCGTTGCTGCCTACGATTCAATCACGGACGCAGCAGGTTCCTTTCCACGCTTTACAGCCGGAAGTGATGATGCAGGCATTAATTGGGGAAGGCTATACGGCAGGGCTTGTCCGGTCGGTCGTTCATATTGCTTCAGGACTGGAATCATGTAGAGAAATTCTCCAGCAGAATTGGTTTGCAGAAATTAGAAACGTAGTGTTACAATTAGTGAAGGAGTCCATGAGTCGGGGGAGCTCGTCTATTATTCTGGCTCAACAGAAGATTTTTAAAACTGGACTTTCTGAACACCTGGATATTCTGTTTCATCTGTTTCATTTGTGGTTTAAGGATATGCTTCATTTCCGTTACGGAAGGCACGAAAGCATTGTTTTCATAGATCATTTGGAGTCCGTCTCCAAATTGGCAATCACCCGCAGCACGGAACAATGGGTCTCTTATATGGATTTGGCCGCGAATTGCAGGAAGAAGCTCCGTTTTCACGTCAACGGGCAATTATGCGTGGAGCAGCTTCTGATTGGGTTGTCCGATACAAGCGGTTCTATCACCGGCTAACAGGAAGGCGCGCTTGTTCCACTCTGCACAATCCGCGACGCCAGGTTCCCGGTTTGTGCGACAGTGAGACTTCAATTGCGGCCATTCGTACAATGTCGGCTTCAAATGAGGTTTAGTGGCATACAAGGGGGTTAATTTTTGTATAGTGTAGTGGGTGTCCGTTTCAAGAAGGCGGGCAAGACTTATTATTTTGATCCGCTGGACCTTCCAGTGGAGAAAGAAAACTGCGTCATTGTAGAGACCGCGCGCGGTATTGAATATGGCAAGGTTGTAGTGGGCAAAAAAGAGGTAAATGATTCGGATGTTGTCCTGCCCTTAAAAAAAGTCATTCGTATTGCTGGGGATGATGACGCTCTTGTTGTAGAAGAGAATAAATTGGCAGCCAAGGATGCATTCGGCACGTGTTTAAATAAAATTAAAGACCATGGCCTTAAAATGAAGCTGGTAGATGTAGAATTTACATTTGACCGCAATAAGATCATTTTTTATTTTACGGCAGAGGGTCGGGTGGATTTTCGAGAGCTTGTAAAGGACTTGGCCAGTATTTTTCGTACACGGATCGAGCTACGGCAGATTGGCGTACGGGATGAGGCTAAAATGCTTGGCGGAATCGGACCTTGTGGACGTATTCTGTGTTGCTCCTCATGGCTGGGGGATTTTGAGCCGGTATCTATTAAGATGGCGAAGGATCAGAGTTTGTCGCTGAATCCGACGAAGATTTCCGGGTTGTGCGGGAGATTGATGTGCTGCCTCAAGTTTGAACATGATAACTACGAAAGCATGCGAGAAGAGCTACCTCAGGTGGGTAAGATGGTTATCACCTCTTTGGGGGAAGGTAAAGTCGTAGGTGTGAATGCAGGTCATCGCACGGTGCATGTTCAACTGTTTGAGATCAGTAAGGTCAAGGAACTTCCAATGGACGATGTAGTCGTCAAGTAAACCATTAGGTTGCTTCGGGGTGGAAACTTGGATAAATTAAATGTTTTTGCGCGTATTCACGAAATGGAAACCCAAATGGGACAGTTGCATAGCGATCTGGGTGAATTGAAACTGGCAGTAAAAGAGCTGCTGGAGGAAAATCAACGACTAACGATTGAAAACGAACAGGTGCGCAAGATGCTCAAACGTGAAACCTCTGGAGAAGAAAAGACGGCAAACAAGCCGAAGCTTCCTCCTCCGATCGTCATTAAGGATGAAGGGCAAACGGGTGAGGTCGTGGGCGAAGGCTACGACAATCTAGCGAGGCTGTATCATGAAGGATTTCATATATGCAACGTGTATTACGGACATTTGCGAACGGAAGGCGATTGCCTCTTCTGTCTGTCATTTTTGAATAAATAAAAACAAGCCGTAGGAGCAAGATGCCTACGGCTTTTTTGTAAGGAAGTATGAGTGAAAAGCGATTTTGGTTATAAAAGATGGGAGAGCACTATGTACGAAAATGAAAAGAAGTCGGAACGAATTGATGATCTGCTTTCACATAATTTGCGTATTATCCAAAGTGATGAAGTATTCAGCTTCTCGATGGACGCGGTCTTGCTGGCACGTTTTGCCGGTATTCCGCAGCGTGGGAAGATTCTGGATTTGTGTACTGGCAATGGGGTTGTCCCGCTGTTGCTAACGACACGAACAAAAGCGTCTATTGAAGGAATTGAGATTCAACCACGTTTGGCAGATATGGCTAGACGTAGTGTCAGCTTGAATGGATTAGAAGCAGCAATTCAGATTCGGGAAGGGGACCTACGTGAGCTGGTTCACATCACGGGACATGGTGTTTATGATGCGATTACCGTGAATCCCCCCTATATGCCGCTAAATGGTAGCGATATCAAGCTGAATCCTCACCAGGCAATTGCCCGTCATGAAGTGAACTGCACACTGGAAGAAGTCATTCAGGCATCCACCCGGCTTGTCCGTAATGGAGGAAAAGTGTCCATGGTTCATCGCCCGCAGCGATTGGGTGAAATTATAACCTTGATGCGTAAACATAGTTTGGAACCCAAACGAATACGTTTTGTTCACCCACGAGTTCATATGGAAGCCAATATGGTCCTGGTTGAAGCATTACGTGACGGTAAACCGGAGGTTCGTCTGTTGCCTCCGCTCATTGTATATCAGGAAAATGGGAATTATACTCAGGAAATAAGAGATATCTATGGAGAAGTAAGCAAGGGGGATTCTGTGTGAAAGCAGCTGTACAAAAAAGCTTTAGTACCAGCGAAGAAGAACGGGGAAAGTTGTATCTTGTTGCAACACCCATTGGGAATCTGGATGATATGACCTTTAGGGCAATTAACACCTTGAAATCATGTAGTATTATCGCTGCCGAAGATACCCGGCAGACACGCAAACTGCTCACCCATTTCGAAATTACACCGGATATGCTCTTCAGTTATCATGAACATAATAAGGCTGCCAGTGGGCCTGAACTGATACGTTATATAATAGAAGGAAAAAATTTGGCACTGGTTAGCGATGCAGGTCTACCAGCCATTTCTGACCCTGGTTCGGATCTGGTCAAACTGGCACTGGAAGCGGAAATTAGCGTCATTCCTATCCCAGGAGCAAATGCGGCACTATCGGCATTAATTGCCTCAGGACTGGATACAGAAAGGTTCACCTTCGCTGGCTTTCCACCACGGGAGAAAAAGGACCTAGAGAAGCTGTTGCTTTCGTTTCAGGTATCTCACGGCACAATTATTTTTTATGAATCGCCTCATCGCATCATGAAGACATTGATGGTATTGAAGGAAACATTAGGTTCACGCAAAGTAGTGCTTGCGCGTGAGCTGACCAAGCTGCATGAGGAATGGGTGCGGGGAACCGTGGAGCAATGCCTTGCTAAACTAGAGGAGAATCCGCCAATTGGTGAATATTGTCTGGTGGTTGAAGGGAAAGACGAAGAGGAAGAGGAACAGGAACGTCAGGCATGGTGGCAGTCCTTATCTTTGGAGTCCCACGTCGCACATTATGAGGCAGAGGGACTCACACGCAAGGATGCAATGAAGCGTACAGCCACTGATCGTTCAATCTCCAAGAGAGATGTTTACAACGCACTCTTATGAATATCTGCCTAAACAAAAAAGGGCCTTCCAACGGTTGGGTTCAAACCGTGGAAGGCAACAAGGAGTATATATGAAAAAGGTTAGAATTAACAATATCTGATAAGTCTATTATATACTAAAATTCTCAGTTTGTCACAGGTGTTGGGATTTCAGAAATGCAATCTTGGCAAACAATTTTTCCTTTGAAGTAAATTACGTTCTCAGCATTGCCGCAGAAGATACAAGCAGGCTCGTATTTTTTAAGCATGATGCGTTCGCCATCAACATAAATTTCCAAAGCGTCTTTCTCTCCGATTCCCAGGGTACGGCGCAATTCGATTGGAATAACAACACGTCCGAGCTCGTCAACTTTTCTTACAATACCAGTGGATTTCATCATAATAAATCAGGCTCCTCTCGCCGTTTAAAATAATATAAGTGTCATGATTCGACAAAATTTTCTCTTTTCTGATATTTACTATACCAACGATTCCCAAAACAGTCAACCTTAAAAATGTAGTAACAGTCTGATTATGCAAAAGTATTTAGATTAAAGAGCTTTACTTGTGTGTATTGCCTTATCTTATTGATGATTTATTCAGTTTGTCGATTTGGAAATGTCGAAAAACTATAATTCGACATATTACGACAAAGAATGTCGAATGAGGGAAAACATTTAGGATTTTATTGTATTTTAATCCATTATTCCGAATATTAAAGGAGCTGATATCTTGCACCAGCCACTCAGTGAAGAAAAAGTTTTTAAAGACCCGGTACATAATTACATCCATGTTCAGGATACTGTGATATGGCGGTTGATCAATACGCCGGAGTTCCAACGTTTACGGCGCATACGGCAGTTAGGCACATCGTATCTTACGTTTCATGGAGCGGAGCATAGCCGGTTTTCACACTCATTGGGCGTATATGAGATTACGAGAAGTATTATTTCTCAATTTGAACGTGGAGATTTCCCAGATTGGCCGAAGGAGGAAAGGCTGGTTGCTCTGTGTGCAGCTCTATTGCATGATGTGGGGCACGGCCCATTTTCTCATTCAATTGAGGAAGCCTTTCATATGAACCATGAGGATTGGACATGCCGCATTGTATTGGGAGACACGAAGATCAACGCTGTGCTACGGCAAGTCGACGAGAAGCTTCCACAAAAGGTGGCTGCGGTTATAGCCAAAACGTATGATAAGCCGATTGTTGTCAACCTGGTAACCAGTCCGCTAGATGCCGATCGTATGGATTATTTGTTGCGGGATGCTCACTCGACAGGCGTCAACTACGGCACGATTGATTTGGATCGTATTTTACGACTGCTGCGTCCTCATAATGGGAGAATTGTTGTGAAGGAATCAGGTATGCATGCAGTAGAAGATTATTTAATGTCACGCTATCAGATGTATTGGCAAATTTATTTCCATCCTGTAACACGCAGCTCGGAAATCCTTTTACGTAAAATTTTCAAGCGAGCAAAGGAATTGTTTAAAAACGGATATGAGTTTGGTTTTCTGCTGGACCCGCTGCCGGATCTGTTGAAAGGAGAGCTTACAGTAGAGCAGTATCTGATGCTCGACGAGTCATTAATCCAGACTGTATTTAGCCAATGGAAACGAGAAAAGGACGAGATTTTAAGTGATTTGAGCAGCCGTTTTATGGACCGTAGATTGTATAAATATGTAGAGATTGAAAATATGGATACAGATACCATTGACAGTATTCGAGAAGCTTTGAAAGAGGCTGGTTTGCACCCTGAATATGATTTTGAAATTGATTTTCCAACAGATCTTCCTTATGATGTGTTTCGGCAGGGTGGCTCGACGGACAACCAGATTTTACTGCTTGGACGTCAGGGCGAGGTGAGTGAAATATCCGAAGTTTCGGAAATTGTGCGCTCAATAAGTGGTATTCACCGAGGAAAATATCATATGTATTTTCCCCAGAATAAATTGAACGCGGTAAAAGACAGGCTTCCTGCCGAAATAAGGAATTATTTTGTCAAAGAATAGACAACTATATAGAAATGTAAGTAAAAAAAGGAGATGTAAGCCTTGGGTTTATTCGACACTCATACTCACTTGGATGCGCCACAATTTGACGAAGATCGTGAAGAAGTTATAGCACGTGCTGTCGAATCAGGAGTAACGCGGATGATCAATATCGGATTTAATCGTGAGACCATTCCATCCACCATGAAATTGGCCGAGACGTACGATTTTATTTATGCGGCAGTTGGATGGCATCCGCAGGATGCGATTACAATGCAGGAGGGCGATCTAGAATGGATTGCATCGTTATGCAGTCATAAGAAGGTTGTAGCCATCGGGGAGATCGGTCTGGATTATTATTGGGATACATCACCGAAGGATGTTCAGCATCGGGTGTTGCGAAGTCAAATTGGTCTGGCTCGTGAACTCAAAATGCCCATTGTTATTCATAACCGGGATGCCCATGAAGATATTGTTAAGATTTTGCGCGAGGAAAAAGCGAGTGAGATTGGAGGAGTCATGCACTCCTTTTCGGGTAGCTGGGAGACAGCCAAAATGGTGCTGGATATGGGATTTCACCTTTCCTTCGGTGGTCCAATAACGTTCAAAAATGCCAAGCAGCCAAAAGAGGTGCTCGCACAGGTGCCGCTGGACCGTCTGCTCATTGAAACTGATGCTCCCTATCTGACGCCTCATCCGTTTCGTGGGAAGCGAAATGAGTCTGCACATGTGAGACTGGTGGCAGAGGCTGCAGCCCAAATCAAGGGGATTACAGTGGAGGAATTAGTGTCAATAACGACCCGAAATGCCCTGGAACGATTTGACATTCAATGAAAAAGTGAAGAAATCGATCAAAATAAAGAGATAGACGAAGCTAATCATGAATTTGTTGCAGGAAACTCGAGAATATTACAATATTTTAACCGAATATTTTAAAAAATGTACTTGAAACCTGCTTTACAACATGCATAGAAACAGGATATCATCTTTTCAGTGAATTGTTGTTTGAATGTAAACATCAACAAGTCATTTCATGAACCAGTCTCGCTGAGTCCCTTTTACAGGGAACGGGGGAACCGATATGGCTTACAGTACGTCCGGCGTATGTGCAAGAAGGGAACGTCTCTTCCGCCAGCCGGCTCGACCTAAATTCTTTTCCCGGATGGGATTGAACAGGTGGAGGAGCCGTATTTCGATTTCTTTCTGGGTCTTCGGGGTGAATGTGAAGGCGACCGCCATGAGCGGTTGACCCAAGCTAGGGCGACTCTCTACGTCCGAACCCGACAGCTAACCCCGTAAGCGTAACAAGAGAGAAGCCATCTCGTGCATGAGTTTTCCCGCATATTCACACATGCCGGAAGCCACGAAAGAGCTCTCTAGTCTCTTTCTCTGGCTTTTTTTGTTGTGAATAAAAGAAAATCTGTCATCATACTGTGGTTAAACAGGGGAGGACAGCATGCCGCGAAGACGGGTACATGGTGCAGGACAGTCGTAGTTTGGGCTTGTCTTGTAGAAAATCTGTTATAGTCACGTCAAATCTCAACTATGTCTTACTCCAGACGGCGGGCTATGTAAGGAGGACGGAGGAAATGGGAATTTTCCAAAAAAAGGATACCCATGAGTCACGCTCATCCAGCATGTCTTACGTATTGCGTTGGAAGCAAGAGAATGTGCGCCAGGCTGCTTTGGTTGCTATTTTTCTAATCGCGCTAACGATTATGATTTCAATTCTGATGTACACGCAATCTAAAAAACAAGTCTTTTTTGTCATCGATGGCAAGGCGTCTGCGGTAGAAACCCGGGAATCCAAGCTTCAAGATTTGCTGAGCGAGCATTCCATTTCACTTCAGCCGCATGATACAGTTTCCATGCCGCTAAATGGAGCAATACAGGATGGGGATCGCGTAGTCATTAAACGTGCCAATCAGGTTAAAGTATCTTCAGGCAATGAGACGAAAAAGCTGTACACAACAGAAAATACAGTAGAAGGTGCCATTCGTACCTCGGGCTATAAATTATCGTCAACGGATAAAGTTTATCCTGCGTTGGATGCCTCTGTTTCGTCTAACATGGACATAAAAATCGTCCGTGTGAAGAAACAGCAGGTCGAACAGAAAAAACAGGTGCCTTATCAGGTCATCAAAACGGCCGATCCGAGTCTCTATAAAGGCGATAATCGGGTCATTCAAAGTGGCAAATCGGGTGTGGTAGTCCAGCACGTTCAAAAGGTATATCATGATGGAAAGTTGGTATCCAAACAGCTGGTTAACAAGGAAGTTGCACAGAACCGTGTGGATAAGGTCATTGCGGTAGGAACGAAGAAAAAACCGGTCGTTCTTGCTGCTTCCGTCGGTCCCAATGATGCGGTTAAGGCAACAACGGTTAGTTCGGGCAGTGCTGTCCGTAAAGCAGGCGTAAATTTTAAATATAGCAAAGTTTTACAAAATGTCTCCATGACGGCGTATTCCTCACAGGAGCCAGGTATCGGTACACGTACTGCATCCGGCGCACGTGTCACGGAAGGACGCACCATCGCGGTCGATCCGAGTGTAATTCCAATCGGCTGGTGGGTGTATATCGAAGGGGTGGGCTTCCGCCGTGCGGAGGATACCGGTGGCGCGATTAAAGGCCACAAAATCGATGTGTATTATGAGAGTTTGAGCCGAGCCAACCAATTTGGTCGTAAGCACGGTAAAACCGTATATGTTATCGGACCGGTAAAGCCTGAAATCAACTAAAACAGGTTGTGTATCTTGAGGGCAATGCGATAGTATTAACAACATAGTTATGCCATGCTAAGAAGAGGATATCCTCTTCTTATTTTGTTTTCAAAAGCAGGGAAAGATAAATATAGCTTGCTGTGTAGCAGTGGAGGGAAATGCAAATGATCAAGGAAGTGATCGTGGTAGAGGGCCGAGATGATACGGTGGCCATTCGCCGCGCTGTTGAAGCGGATACAATAGAAACTGGCGGCTCAGCCATTAATAAAATGACGCTGCGTAAAATTGCATTGGCGCAGGAGCGGCGGGGGGTCATCATTTTAACCGATCCCGATCATGCAGGGGAGCGCATTCGTAAGATTATCGCTTCCAAGGTACCCGGCTGCAAGCAGGCTTTTATACCCGAGGCAGAAGCGACGCGCAAAGGAGATATTGGCGTGGAGAATGCCTCACCAGAAGCGATCAGACACGCCCTTGCACGGGTCCATACGACAGTGGAAGGCGCCGACCCGCTGATTGAGTGGGCGGACCTGATTGATGCTGGACTCATCACCCACCCCAATGCTGCTGCACGCCGTATGGCCTTAGGGAATGTGCTGGGTATTGGTTATTGTAACGGAAAGCAGCTACATAAACGGCTCTCTGTATTTCAGATCAGCCGCGAGGAATTTGCCGGGGCGCTGGCACAAATTGAAAGTGAAGGATTGTGATGTCCGTATGACAGGGATTCAAGATATAGCAACACCGCGGCGTACGAAGGAAATTATTCAACGGCACGGTTTTTCGTTCAAAAAGAGTTTGGGACAAAATTTCCTGATTGATCAAAATATTCTCAATAAGATTGTAAATGCTGCCGGATTGGATGAGACGAAGGGTGCACTTGAGATCGGTCCTGGGATTGGCGCTTTGACCGAGAAGCTGGCGCAATCGGCCAAGGCGGTTACCGCTGTCGAGATTGACCAGCGGCTGCTGCCAATTCTCGAAGAGGTGTTGGCCCCTTACGAGCATGTGAAGGTACGTCATGGAGACGTGCTGAAGCTGGATTTGCGCGAGGTGTTCGCAGCCGATTTTGCAGACGTGAGCAAAGTAAGTGTCGTGGCTAATCTGCCGTACTACGTTACTACACCGATTCTGATGAGGCTGCTGGAGGACAAGCTCCCTCTGGAGAATATCGTCGTTATGATCCAAAAAGAAGTGGCTGAGCGCATGGCTGCGTCTCCTGGAACGAAGGATTACGGCAGTCTGAGCATTGCGGTGCAATATTACAGCGAACCTGAATTAGTCTGTACTGTGCCGAATACAGTATTTATTCCCCAGCCGAATGTGGAGTCTGCAGTCATCCGGCTGCGTGTACGGGAAGCCCCTCCGGTGGAAGTGGTGGATGAGAAGCACTTCTTTGAAGTGGTTCATGCTGCTTTTGCCCAGCGTCGTAAAACCATCTCCAATAATTTAAAAAGCCGTTTCTTCACCAAAGAGAACAGGGACACGCTGGAGCCGCTGTTGCAACAAGCTGGTATTGAACCCTCCCGTCGAGGAGAAACGTTAAGTATTGAGGAATTTGCGCGCCTCAGCGCTGTGCTATTGGAGGCAGGTATATCCTAAGCTGGAACCAAACTGTGCATTCACCCATACGATATAGGAGGGGTGATACAGTGTGATGAGTTTAGGAGACTTGGTCGTTCGGAAATCGTACGGCGGGGATGTCACGTTTCGCGTTGAGGACATCCAGCGGGATAAAGCGATCATTAAGGGAATAGAATTTCGGCTGCTGGCCGATTCTCCGGTGAACGATCTGGTCAGAGTGCCTGCAGACCAGATTAGTGGTAAGGCTCAGCAGGCCCACATTAAGGCTGGTGAGTCTCTTAATCTGTTGCAACGGGCACGCCAGCAGCAAGCTGCTCGTAGTCAGGCAGCTCTCGTAGGGGACTGGAGTGATCCGGTCGAGTCAACGTATTTTGAAATGCCGGGAAAGGTTCTTCATCTGGATGGAGATCCCAGCTATCTGAAAAAATGTCTCAGTTTATATGAACAGCTCCGTGTTCCTGCAGAGGGACATCACGTTCACGAATCGGCAATGGCGGACACGTTGTACCGACTGCTTCCCCGTATCCGTCCGGATATCGTAGTCATTACCGGACATGACGGTGTGCTGAAGCAGCCACAGCCTTACGATTTGTACAGCTTGAAAAGTTATAAAAATTCGCAAAATTTTGTGGCGGCAATTCAGGTAGCAAGACAATATGAACGTCATCTTGATTCGCTGACGATTGTAGCGGGGGCGTGCCAATCCCATTTTGAGGCGCTGCTACGTGCGGGAGCGAACTTCGCCAGCTCACCAGGGCGTATCCTGATTCACGCGCTGGACCCCGTTTACGTGGCTGCTAAGGCGGCCTTTACTTCGATCCGTGATACGGTCAACATGGGGGACCTGTTTCACCAGACAATCAGTGGCAGTCGCGGAGTGGGTGGAATTGAAACTAGGGGAAGCTATCGCATCGGCCTGCCGAAGCTTGAAAATTTATCAACGCTTAAAGTAACGCCTTCCGCAATCTAGGATTCAAACGGCTAATAGGATTAATTTGAGCAAAAAGCCTCTGCTTGCAGAGGCTTTTTATCATTTTTTATATAAATTATTCCTGTTCGCAAAAAATTAAATTGACAACTTATTTTTCGTGTTGTTATAATATTTAGCTTGATTTGACAATCCCTCTAAAATCCGTTATAATGGACAAGGAAAGAGGTGGTCGTTAGGCAATGGCTAAAAATACGCTGTTGGAAATCAAACGCAGTCTCGACGCACATGTAGGGCAAAAAATTTTGCTGCGGGCTAACGGCGGACGCCGTAAGACCGTCGAACGAACTGGTGTCTTGGAAGAAACGTACCCTTCTGTTTTTATCGTCAAGCTGGATCAGGAGCAACAGACGTTTAAACGTGTCTCCTACAGCTATGCTGACATTCTTACCGAGTCGGTGGAAGTCAGCGTATATGATCCCGACTCACATACAAGTGTAGTCGAATATTTTGAAACACCTTAATTGATTTCGTGATTTATACCAGCTTTGCAGGTTTAACGACGGCTTCGTCATTTCAAATGACGGGGCCGTTTTGTATATACAGAGCAGGATGAAGCATGACATCTCTGCACATACTAAGCCGGGAATGATCTTCCTTATTCCATTGCCGAAGGGGGCGTATGTATGAGCAGAAGAAGACGGAGTGTCATGTCGGAGGAGCTAAAGTACGAGCTGGCCAAAGATCTTGGGTTTTACGACACGGTCAAGGAAGAAGGCTGGGGAGGCATTAAAGCCAAGGATGCGGGCAATATGGTCAAGCGGGCCATCCAGCTTGCTGAGCAGGCAGCTTCTCGCAAATCGTAGCCATCGGTGGTGCTGATGAAAAGCGGGGATATCCGGGTTCATACCGGGTCATCTCCGCTTTTTTGAGCCTCATGACTTGACACGCTGAGTCTGATATAATATGTTAAGCTGTCTTGAGGGAAAAGTTGAAGGTGGGTGAACGCCTTGAAAATATATGAAAAAGCACCGGCGAAAATCAATTTAATGCTTGATGTTCTACGTAAGCGGGACGATGGTTATCACGAGGTCGAAATGATTATGACCATGGTCGATCTGTCTGACCGATTGACGATGTCTGAGTTACCGCGTGATACCATTATTATTTCAAGTCAAGCCGGGTACATACCATTGGATGAAAAGAATTTGGCTTTTCAGGCTGCGCGTCTGATCAAAGAACGTTATAACGTGTCTACGGGCGTCCACATCCATCTGGATAAGCATATCCCGGTGGCGGCAGGGTTAGCGGGTGGAAGTAGTGATGCTGCCGCAGCGCTGCGTGGACTGAATAAGCTATGGAAGCTTGGTATCTCGGATGCAGAATTGAGGGTGCTGGGTGCGGAACTGGGCTCAGATGTACCTTTCTGTATTACAGGGGGTACAGCTTTAGCAAGTGGACGCGGAGAACTGCTCAAGCCACTTCCGAATCCGCCACAATGCTGGGTGATCCTTGCGAAGCCGCCGATTAATGTATCGACGGCAGAAGTGTATGGTCGTGTCAAAGCAGATCAGATTACGCACCACCCGTCTGCCCGCCAGATGGAGCATGCTATCCGTAACGCTTCTTTTACCGATGTATGCAACGCGCTGGGGAATGTACTTGAGGATGTAACACTAAAGCTGTATCCAGAGGTAGAGCATCTCAAAAACTCCATGATCCGCTTAGGAGCAGACGGTGTGCTGATGTCAGGTAGTGGACCTACGGTGTTCGGACTGGTATCGAAGGAAGCCAAAGTGCCACGGATTTACAATGGACTAAGAGGGTTCTGTAAAGATGTGTACGCAGTACGACTTTTGACCTGATTTTAGATACTTTTTTCTTATTATAGTGGTAATTGTTGTACAAATACGTACGAAGATGATATATTTACTATTAAATATTCGGATTTTACTATATCACTTACATTCCGCCAGCAACCGGCCAGTCCGCCGGTGCTTTACTGTACAAAGCGGGCGGCAGGAGAATAGATCGCGAGGAATTGTTGTGAAAAAACTTAAAAGAAGCTCACGATTGGTGGAAATGACGCAATTTTTGTTGTCACGGCCGCATACGCTGGTACCTCTTACTCATTTTGCGGATCGCTACGGGGCAGCTAAGTCGTCCATAAGCGAGGATCTGGCCATCATCAAGGAAGTATTTGAGGATGAGGGCACTGGCGAGCTTCTGACGCTGGCGGGAGCGGCAGGGGGCGTGAAACTGATCCCGAGGCTTTCCAAGCAGCATGCGCTTGCGTTTGCGAACGACCTGTGTGCGCAACTGGAGCAGCCTGACCGCATATTACCGGGAGGATACCTGTATTTGTCCGATTTGCTGGGCCAACCTGCGATGATGAACGAAGCTGGTAAAATATTCGCAACCGCTTTTGCCAATCGTCAGATTGATGTGGTTATGACGGTGGAGACCAAGGGTATTCCACTTGCCTATGCAACCGGAGCACAGCTGAATTTGCCAGTCGTTCTCGTACGGCGTGATCATCAGGTAACAGAAGGCTCGGCTGTAAGTATTAATTATGTTTCAGGATCACAAAAGAGCCTGCATACGATGTCTTTATCCAGACGTGCGATGCGTGAGAAATCGCGTGTGCTCATCGTAGATGATTTTATGAAGGCCGGGGGCACGATTCAGGGGATGGTCGACTTGCTGGCTGAGTTTGATGCTGAGGTGGCCGGTGTAGGTGTGCTGGTAGAATCGGGCGAGGTGGAGAACGAAGAGCGCCTGCTGCACGATTATATTTCACTGGCGAATCTGACCGCAGTCGATTCTCGAAGCAAGCAAATTACGGTCAAGCTGGGCAATTATTTTGATGAGTGAACAAGGCAGTAAATTGTCACAATCCATCATAAAATACCTAAATATGTCGAAAAGAAATCTTTTCAAAAAAATTACCTGAATTTAGGATACGAATTGCCGAAAAAAAGAAGGATTTCGAACTGCTGTGTGGAATGTATACACCAAGTCCTATTTGGAAAAAGGTGGTGAAACACACATGCAGATTACGGATGTTAGACTCCGCCGAGTGAACTCAGAAGGAAGAATGAAGGCGATTGCATCCATTACGATTGATAACGAGTTTGTTGTTCATGACATCCGAGTTATCGACGGTAATAACGGGATGTTCGTGGCTATGCCAAGCAAACGAACTCCAGACGGAGAGTTTCGCGATATCGCTCACCCGATATCTTCAGGAACCCGTGAGAAGATCCAAGCTGCTGTATTGACTGAGTACGAACGTGCAGCTGTGGATGAAGAAGTTGCTATTGAAGAAGGCGCTTAATTCGCCTAAAGCAGGATTGGGGTACAAAAGAAAAAGAGAGCCACTAACTGTGGCTCTCTTTTCTTTTTGTCTGGAATGAGATATATTCTTTAGTGAGTTAACAGTCAGTTTTAAGGCAACTTGGAGCCATCCGGGCTGCCGAAGCGGCTTTTTCATAAGACAGGGACTAGGCAGCGATGCGTCCCGGGGATGAATGTCCAGCACAAGCTGGCCTGAAAAAATAGCCATTAACCAAAGGTTCGCCGTTATTTTTCAGGAGGATTGTGAAAAGTTAAGCAAAATCTGATCTGGGAATTAACGTTTTAGCCAAGGGGTAACTGTTATTTTCAGGATAGGAGGTTGGACTTGTTGGAAAGGTTGGCAGTCATTCTTGCCGCAGGGCAGGGAAAACGTATGAAATCCAAATTATATAAAGTTCTGCATCCGGTGTGCGGAAAACCGATGGTCGGGCATGTGCTCGATACGGTTCGTGAAATCGGTGTGTCCCGAAGTGTAGTCGTCGTGGGTCATGGAGCAGAGGCGGTACAATCTTATTTGGGACCGTCGGCAGAATATGCGCTTCAGGCAGAGCAGTTGGGAACGGGCCATGCTGTCAAGCAAGCCAAGGACTTGCTCGGTCAGGAAAAAGGTACAACCATTGTCATTTGTGGGGATACTCCTTTGATCACAGCTGAAACGCTGGAGGGCTTGGTGCAACTGCACGAGAGCCGTGGGGCGGCTGCGACGATTCTGACCGCTGAGTTGGACGACCCGAAAGGATATGGACGAGTTATTCGTGATGCTTCCGGGGCCGTGCTCAAGATCGTTGAACAGAAAGATTGTTCACCTGAGGAAGATGCTGTCCGGGAGATCAATACGGGAACGTACTGCTTTGACAATGCCAAGCTGTTTGCAGCGCTGGACAAGGTAACGAACACCAATGCACAGCAGGAATATTACCTGACAGATGTCATTGGTATTTTGCATGGTGAAGGTGAGCAGGTTGAGGCGTATTTGACACATGATGTGTCTGAATCCATTGGTGTTAACGACAGAGTCGCTTTGTCGGTAGCTGAGGGCTATATGCGTGAGCGCATCGTTCGCAAGCATATGCTGAATGGCGTCACTGTCATTGATCCGTCTTCTACCTATATCGGGAGCGAGGTTATTATTGGTTCCGATACGGTACTGTACCCGAACACATGGCTGCATGGTCAAACACAAATCGGAGAAGATTGTGTGATTGGTCCGCAGGCTGAGATTCAGAATACGATTATCCATTCAGGCGCGACGGTAAAACATTCGGTGTTGAACGAAGCGGAAGTGGGAAGCAGTACATCTGTGGGGCCGTTTGCTTATCTGCGTCCAGGTGCGAAGCTTGGCGAACATGTGAAAATTGGTGATTTTGTTGAGGTGAAAAATGCGACCATTGGAGATCATTCCAAGGTGTCTCATTTGAGCTATGTCGGTGATGCCAAGGTGGGTACAAACGTAAATATTGGCTGCGGGGCAATAACGGTCAATTATGATGGATATAATAAATCCATTACAGAAATTGAAGACGATGCCTTTATTGGCAGCAACGTGAATCTGATCGCCCCGATTAAGATTGGAAAAGGTGCTTATGTTGTAGCAGGCTCCACTGTAACACATGCTGTCCCTGATAACGATCTGGCCATTGCCAGATCACGTCAAGAGAACAAAGCCGGATATGCGGACAAAATCCGCGCACGTGCCAAAGCGAAGAAGAAAAGATCGGAATGACCTTAATCAGCAAGCTGTTGAATCTGTAATGAATGAACCAGCACGGAGGGTTTCTATTAATGACTTATTGCGATTCCAAACTCAAAATATTTACTTGTAACTCCAATCCGAAGTTAGCCCACCAGATTGCGGACTACATCGGCATCCCAATGGGGGAATCCCATACCACATCGTTTAGTGACGGTGAAATCCAGGTTAAGCTGTCGGAAAGCGTACGCGGCTGCCATGTGTATATTGTGCAGTCAACTTGTCTGCCGGTTAACGACAACTTGATGGAGTTATTGGTTATGATTGATGCACTTAAACGCGCTTCTGCCAAAAGTATCAATGTCGTTATGCCATATTACGGTTACGCTCGTCAGGATCGTAAAGCTCGTTCACGCGATCCGATTACAGCGAAACTTGTCGCTAACTTGATTGAAAAAGCGGGAGCTCACCGCGTAATCAGCATGGATTTGCATGCGATGCAGATTCAGGGATTCTTTGATATTCCAGTGGATCATATGCTGGGAGCGCCAATTTTGGCCCAATATTTCCGTTCCAAGCAAATTGAGAACCCGATTGTAGTTTCACCCGATCATGGCGGGGTTGTTCGTGCGCGCAAGCTGGCGGACTTCCTGAGTGCGCCGCTCGCTATTATTGATAAGCGTCGTCCAGAGCCAAATGTCAGTGAAGTGATGAACATCATCGGGAACATTGAGGGTAAAACGGCTATTTTAATTGATGATATCATTGATACAGCCGGAACGATTGTATTAGGTGCAAATGCGCTTAAAGAAGGCGGCGTAAAAGATGTGTATGCGTGTTGTACACATGCTGTGCTGTCCGGTCCTGCGATGGAAAGACTGGAGAATTCGCCATTAAAAGAGGTGGTTGTGACGGATACAATCCCGATCGTTCACCCGAATCCGACAAGCAAGCTGAAGGTATTGTCTGTGGCTCCATTAATGGGAGAAGCTATCATCCGTGTGCATGAAGAATTGTCGATCAGCAAACTGTTTGAAATCGAATAAGCGCTGGCTCATTTAAAAAGGGGTTGCCTTTTCCATATGGAAAAGGTAACCCCTATCAGCATGTCAGGCTAAAAGCCTGGGCGAGATATGAATGTGAAACGTTGACGATTGTATAGTGTGTCCTCTATTTCGACAAAATGCTCATTAAAACGCGCAACGATGCCAATCTGAATATGTACATTCCCGTCATATATCTGGACAGGAACGGAATGTTTTAAATGATATAGAAAATGGCTGTCATATAAGAGGATATCACCTTGATTGAGCATACCGGCACGCACCTTCCTATTCAATACAACTATTTTACCAAAAAATCCAGACTGCGAAAGAGGGTGTCAAGGTTATGAAGTGGATTGTAGGATTGGGCAACCCCGGTCCCCAATACGAGAAAACGAGACATAATGTCGGATTTATGGCATTGGATGCTCTTGCCTCGCGTCATAACATCCAGATTAACCAAAGCAAATGCAAGGCGTTGATTGGAGAGGGCCACATTGGTGGCGTAAAAACCGTACTGATTAAGCCAATGACCTATATGAATCTATCAGGCGAGTCTCTACGTGCCTATATGGACTATTACAAGGCCGATATGGAAGATCTGATTGTCGTGTACGATGATCTGGATACAGAAGTCGGTAAAATAAGATTGCGTTATCAAGGTAGCGCAGGCGGTCATAACGGCATTAAATCGATCATTCAGCATACCGGCACGCAGTCCTTCAATCGGATTCGTATGGGCATTTCCCGCCCGGAGCCTGGACATGCTATTGTCGATTATGTTCTGGGTACCTTTCCAAAGAAGGAAAAAGAATTACTGGCCGGAATGATCGAGGACACGTGCAACGCCTTAGAACACAGCTTGAGTCATCCGTTTGAACGGACGATGGCTGAATTCAACAAGTAAGTTCAGACGTAGGCAGACGGGCTTAAATGGAAGATTGTTGGACATACTGAAAGGTATAGAAAACTTTCAGGAGGCATATACATTACATGATTGTTAATTATGTATGCAGACATTGTCGAACTTTCTTGGGACGAATTGATTCCGCGGCAATAACCGAAGAAAGGTTGGGCTTCCATTCCTTGACCCCTGCCGAACGTAGAGATATAATAGCGTATAATTCGGGTGGTGAAGTGACCGTCAAAGTCATTTGCGAGCATTGCAGTCAAGCATTGGAGAATAATCCAGAGCTGAGTCTGCTCGTTAATCCGCTCCAATAACAGGTATTCAACTGGTAGGATGTACCAGCTTGAGAGGTGAAGCGGCAATTCCGCTTATGGAGCCTTGGCAGCATTGCTGAGGCTTCTTTTTCGGTTTACATGTAACTATTTATAAGCATAAAGGGGTGCCTTTTTTGTTACAAGCACTTATTCAGGCTTTTACGAAGGATGCTGATTATGCATCCATTGCAGCAGGTATTTCATCAGGGATGAAGGAACAACTGATATCAGGTTTATCAGGCTCTTCCCGACAGGTACTGATGGCCGCGCTTGCCGAAGATACCGGACGACCGTTAATGGTCATGACGCACAATATGTTTGCCGCTCAAAAAATAGCAGATGACTTACAGGAAGCGCTTTCTCCTGATCAGGTTTTATTGTATCCTGCTAATGAGCTGGTAGCTGCTGAAGCAGCAATATCCAGTCCAGAGACATTGTCCCAACGAATTGATGTATTGATACGCTGCGCCCAGGGTTTTCGTGGGATTGTTGTCGTGCCGTTTTCTGGCGTCCGACGTTTACTGCCAATCCCGGAAACATGGCGTGAGGCTCGTATTGAGCTGAAAGAAGGCGAGACGCTTCAGCTGGAAGCGTTTTTGCTACATATGGTAGAGATGGGCTACCAGCGTGTAGAGCGTGTGGAATCACGTGGAGAGATGAGCGTACGCGGAGGAATTATTGATTTTTATCCAATGACAACCCGTTGGGGTTATCGTGTGGAGCTGTTTGACGATGAAATTGATTCGATCCGTAAGTTTGATCCGCAAGATCAGCGTTCGGTGGAAAAGGTTCAGGACGTTACCGTAACACCGTGTAAGGAAGTTATTGCGAATAACCAGCGTATGGACCAGGCGGCGGATGCCGCTGCTATTTTGTTGGAGGAGCAGCTGGGCAAAATGACGGATCGTCAAGCTAAGCAGCACCTGAAAGAAGAGATTCATCGTGAAATTGAGTTGCTGCGAGAGCATGTGTATTTTGACGAAATCTATAAATATATCTCCCTGCTGTATCCTGAACGTAAAACCCTAGCAGACTATATGCCGGAAGATACGATTCTGATTATTGACGAACCGGCACGTATGCTGGAAACAGCCAAGCAACTGGAACGGGATGAGTCAGAATGGAATCTGCATTTGCTTCAAAACGGTAAAACGTTACCGCAGCTAGAACTGTCAGATGACGCGGACAATCTGCTGTACAACCGGAGATTTCAGACGTTGTTCCTGTCGATTTTCCTCCGTCAGGTTCCTCATACCCAGCCACAAAATATTTTGAATTTCATCTGCCGAGGAATGCAGGATTTCCATGGCCAAATGAATGTGCTCAAGGCGGAGATGGATCGTTGGCGCAAAGCCGGCACACAGGTTATGATGCTGGCAAGTGGAGATGAACGTCTGGACCGGATGCGCCGAGTGCTTGAAGATTACGGTATTGATGAGCCGACGATGGCTATCGGCAATCTGCAAAGCGGTTTTGAAATGCCGTCTATTCATCTGGCAGTCATTACCGAGGGCGAGATGTTTTCCCAGAAGCAGCGGAAAGCTCGTAAGCAGGGCCGACATGTGGACAATGCAGAACGGATTAAGAGCTATAGCGAGCTGAAGGTGGGCGACTACGTCGTACACCAAAATCATGGGATCGGGAAGTACATGGGGATCGGCACGCTGGAGGTTGGCGGTATCCATAAGGATTACATGCATGTCCTCTACGCGGGTGGAGATAAGCTGTCTGTGCCGATTGAACAAATTGATCTGATTCAGAAATATGTCGGCTCAGAGGACAAGGAACCCAAGATTTATAAACTGGGTGGCAATGAGTGGACACGGGTTAAAAGTAAGGTGCGCAGCTCGGTTCAGGATATTGCGGATGACTTGATCAAGCTATATGCAGAACGACAGTCGGCACCAGGGTTTGCTTTTGAAAAGGATTCACCGGAGCAACAAGAGTTTGAGGATATGTTCCCGTATGATGAGACACGTGACCAGATTCGGGCCATCGAAGAGATTAAGAAGGACATGGAGCAGAGCCGCCCGATGGATCGTTTGCTATGCGGTGATGTAGGTTACGGCAAAACTGAAGTTGCCATTCGTGCTGCTTTTAAGTCTGCTATTGAAGGCAAACAAGTAGCGGTGCTGGTACCGACGACGATTTTGGCACAACAACACTATGAGACGTTCCGTGAACGTTTTTCAGGGTATCCGTTCAATATTCAGGTATTGAGCCGTTTCCGCTCGCGCAAAGAGCAAAATGAGACGATAAAAGGAGTTCGGCAAGGCACAGTCGATATTGTCATTGGTACCCATCGTCTGTTGTCGCAGGATCTGGTGTTTAAGGACCTCGGAATGCTGATTGTCGATGAAGAACAGCGATTTGGCGTAACCCACAAGGAAAAGCTGAAGAAGCTGAAAACGAACGTAGATGTGCTGACGTTAACGGCAACACCTATTCCGCGTACGTTGCATATGTCCATGCTGGGTGTACGTGACTTGTCAGTCATTGAGACGCCACCGGAAAACCGTTTTCCAGTGCAAACCTATGTGGTTGAGCACAGCCAGACTCTAGTTCGTGAGGCCATTGAACGCGAGATGGCACGCGGTGGACAGGTGTACTATCTGTATAATCGCGTGCAGGGCATTCAGGAGATGGCTGCAGAGATCAATGCGCTCGTACCGGAGGCCAAGGTGGGCGTGGGTCACGGACAGATGTCCGAAACCGAACTGGAGAAAACTATTTTGGATTTCCTGGATGGCGAATATGATGTGCTGGTCAGCACCAGCATTATCGAAACCGGCGTGGATATTCCAAATGTGAATACACTCATTGTGCATGATGCCGATAAAATGGGGCTATCTCAGCTTTATCAGCTGCGTGGGCGTGTAGGTCGTTCCAATCGGATTGCCTATGCTTATTTCACGTACCAGCGGGATAAGGTGCTCACGGAAGTGGCGGAGAAGCGCCTTCAGTCGATTAAAGAATTTACGGAGCTGGGCTCCGGGTTCAAGATTGCAATGCGCGATTTGTCCATCCGTGGAGCGGGTAACTTGCTTGGCGCTGAGCAGCATGGATTCATCGCATCCGTCGGTTTTGATCTTTACTCGCAGATGCTGGCTGAGGAAATTAATAAACGTAAAGTCAGCGTACTTGGAGAAGAAGATCAGTCCAATCGGAATTGGAGTACGTCGATTGATTTAGGCGTCGATGCTTACTTGCCGGGAGACTATATTTATGACAGCATCCAGAAGATTGAGATTTATAAAAAGGTTGCAGCGGTCAGCACCTTTGACGAGGCTTCCGAACTGGAGGATGAGCTGATCGACCGATTTGGCGATCTGCCAGAGGCTGTGCGTCATTTGCTAGCCGTGGCTCGACTCAAGGTATATGGACGCATGTATGGCATCGAGTCCATGGTGCAACGGGATGACAATATAGTGTTGAAATTCCATGAAGGACGCCAGCAGGCGGTACAGACCTCCAAACTTGCCGAGATTGGCAATCGCTTTGAAAGACGTGTACAATTTGAACAGGGCACTTCTATGAGCGCACGCATAAAGGGCAAAGGTCTAAATGATCCACAGTTGCTAGAACTGCTGGAACAATTTTTGAGTGCATTGAAAGAAGCATTCACATTGAAGGAGGAACTGCAAAATGCCACAACTAAATAAAAGAAAACCTTGGAGAATGCTCTCCTTGGGAATGGCAGCGCTGCTAGCTATATCCGTGCTGGCAGCATGTACGAAGCAAGCGGATGAGAACAAGGTCAAGGATGAACCGAAGGACAACAGCAAGGTTGTCGTGACCTATAAGGGTGGAACCATTACCGAAAATGAGTTCAACCAAGAAATCAGCATGATGAAATTCCTTTACCCGGAATATGAGGCTGCGTTAGCTTCGGATCAGGTACGAGAGCAAATTGTAAAGCAGGAAGTGGTGTACAAGCTTCTGGCGGCCAAAGCGGACGACAAAGCCAAGGAGCAGGGTGCCAAAGAAGGGAACGAACAGCTGGAGCAGTATAAAAAGTCAGTCGGAGAAGATAAGTTCAAGACATTTCTGAGTGATAAAAAACTGACCGAACAAGGTGTGAAAGATTACTTCACGCGTGTAATGACGGTAATCAACAGCGAAACCAATAAAGTAACAGATGATCAGCTAAAACAGGAATTTGAGAAAAATAAAGATCAATTCACGACAGCAACCGTGCGCCATGTATTGATTAACTTCGAAGATCCTAAAACGAAGAAACAGCGCAAAAAAGAGGATACCCTCAAGCTGGCTAAAGAAGTGAAGGCGAAGCTGGATGGAGGAGCGGATTTTGCGACGATTGCTAAGAAATATTCAGAAGACCCAGGTTCTGCGTCTAACGGAGGTCTGTATGAGAATGCATCCGTAGCGCAATGGGTACCTGCCTTTAAAGAGGCCGCTGAGACTCAGCCGATTAACAAAATCGGTGAGCCAGTGGAAACGGAATACGGATATCACGTGATCAAAGTGGAGTCCCGCAATGAGCCAACGTTTGATAAATTGAAAGACAACGAAAAGGCAGCCCTGAAAAATAAATTGGCCGGGGAAAGTATCCAAAACTTTACCGAAAATGATTTGGCGAAACTTGATTTGAAAATCAATCTGCCGAAGGTACCCGCTACGCAAGAGAAAAGCGGTGCAACTTCCGGGGCTGGTAGCACAACCACACCGGGCGCAACAACAAACGGTACGGGCGATACCAACGCAGGAACAGCCAAAGATGGAGCTACAAACGAAGGTAAATAACTGAACATGCATAAGGAATTGGGAACAGATGAATACTATGGTCAGATATCACCATAAACACCATGACCGTGACGTTCTTCGTGACCGCTTCTGGGGGAGTGGAAGCGTCTTTCGATACCGTCAGTAGTTTACTAAATTCTTCTTGAGAAAGTGGGGCAACATGTGAAATGAAAGCTACTGGTATAGTTCGCCGTATTGATGACCTTGGGCGGGTAGTTATTCCAAAGGAAATTCGCCGCACCTTGAGAATTCGTGAAGGAGATCCGCTTGAGATTTTTGTGGATCGTGACGGAGAAGTCATTTTGAAAAAGTATTCACCTATTGGTGAACTTGGTGATTTCGCCAAAGAATATGCTGAGTCCCTGTTTGAAAGCACGGGCCATATTACAATGATTACCGATCGAGACACCATCATTACGGTGGCTGGAGGCTCTAAAAAGGATTTTCTGGACAAGCCAATCGGTAGCATTATCGAAGGTAGTATGGATAATCGCAAAACTGTGCTGGAGACAGCCAGCGGCTCCTATGAGCTAACGCGAGACCACGAAGAAACACTCTCGTCCTTTGTGGCGGCTCCCATTGTTTCCGGTGGTGATCCCATTGGTTCCGTTGTATTGTTGAACAAGGACGAAAATGTAAAAATGTCCGAAATGGAAATCAAAATGGCTGAAACAGCCGCTGGCTTCCTGGGCAAACAAATGGAACAGTAACATCCCGTTTCACCCCTGTATGACGTACAGAATGGCGAAAGCCGTCCTACGTTGTACAGGGTTTTTTTTCTTTCCGGGAGAAGAGGCGGTATAATAGGACTCGGGTAAGATGCATATTTCAGGTGGGAGTGGAGACGGAGAATGCAGGAAAATCGCGCCGCTTCGCGGCTGCTACGGGGTGCTGTCATTTTGACACTGGCAGCGGTAGCGAGCAAGCTGATCGGCACAGTGCAAAAAATCCCGCTGCAGAATATCGGCGGCGACGGCGTGTTTGGCATTTATAATACGGTTTATCCTTTTTATACGCTGTTCATTACCATTGCAACCGCTGGATTTCCGGCTGCCATATCTAAATTTGTAGCTGAGTTTGAGGCAGTGGGAAATCCAGCGGCGGGGCAACGTGTTGCTCGGCTATCTTCGCTTGTATTGGGTGTCTTTGGATTGATCCTGGGCGTGCTGATGTATACGTGTGCGCCGCTAATTGGTCAATGGATCGACAATGTTCACGTCATTCCGTCGGTGAGGGCGGCGGCGTTTGCCTTTTTGTTCGTGCCGGTTATGGCTGGACTGAGAGGATATTTTCAAGGTTTGCAAAATATGCTTCCGACTGCTGTTTCCCAAGTGACGGAGCAGGCGATACGGGTAAGCGTGATGATTATGCTGTTGCTGCTCATGCTGTCGCAAGGAGCGGGAGCGGATATGATCGCCGCCGGAGCAGTGTTTGGTTCAGCAGCAGGTGGAGCAGCGGGTTTGGTCATCATGTTGCTATATTGGCGAAATCACAGGAAGAGACTTAGAAGGCAAGGGACGGTCATGGCGACAGTGCAAGCACAGACTGGAGAGCTACACGCAGCGGAAAGCAACGGTGCCTTGCTAAAGGCGCTGCTGCGTTATGCCTTGCCTGTTTGCCTTGGAGCGCTAGCCGTTCCGTTAATTAGCCTAGTAGACACATTTACTGTACCTCGCTTGTTAAAGCAGGAGGGTTTGGACGATACTGCGGTTATGGTGGCCTTTGGCGTGTATAACCGAGGTTTGCCGCTGGTACAGCTAGTCATGATGTTTGCCACCACACTGTCGGCATTATTCATTCCATCGCTGGCTGAGGCCAGGGTGACCGGCGGTACGGAGCTGGCACGTCGCCAGTGCGAGCAATCGCTGCGCTGGTTTTGGCTACTGGGACTAGCCGCTGCGACAGGCTTGATCGTGCTGGCTGTGCCCGTCAATGTGATGCTGTATGCGGACGACACCGGTAGCGGGGTCATGCGCTGGATGGCGCTAACCGCCGTAGGCGGCACGCTCAGCATCATCTCGGCTGCGCTGCTGCAGGGGCTTGGCGCGGTTCGCGCGCCGGCTCTGGCGATGCTCGCGGCCGCAGCAGCCAAGGCGCTGCTAAACTGGCTACTCGTGCCGCATCTAGGCACGGCTGGAGCCGCCATTGCGGGGGCTGTCGCCTATCTGCTAGCAGCGGTGATCAACATCGTGCTGCTGGCTCGCTTGGTAGGCCTGCGCGGGAGCTGGTCCGCCAGCGTGCTCAAGCCGGCGGCACTGCTTATCGCCCTGGCTGGTGCGGCCGGGGCGGCGATGTGGGGCACCAGCGCTGTGCTGGGTGCCTTGGGGTGGGTTGCCGGAGGTCGTGCCACGGCAGCCGCGGAGAGCCTGCTGGGCGTAGCCGCAGGCGCCGTTGTGTTCGTGATCGGCCTCGCACGCTTGAGGCTGATCACGGAAGCCGAGCTTGTGGCGGTGCCCAAGCTCGGACGCCCGCTGGCAGCCGTGCTGCGCAGGCTACGTGTACTGGCTTAGCCCAGGCATAGGGCTTAGGGCGTGAAAGCGGCACAGCCATTTTATGAGCTTATACAACTTTGTGGTATAGTAAATGCCAAAGCAAAGGAAGCGGAAGCGGGTTAGGCTGTGTATTTTTTTCGAGCATGAACCTTGTTTCTGCGAAACGGAGGATTGAATATGAGCGTAACATTAACGGTCGTAGGTTTGGGCTCGGGGGATCCGGATCAGCTTACGATAGGGATATTGAACAAAATGCGGGGCGCTTCAGCGCTCTATCTGCGGACCAAGGAGCATCCTGCGGTTCAAGTGCTGAATGAGTTTGAAGTGGCTTTTGAGTCGTTTGACGAGGTATATGAGACAAAGGAGTCTTTTCCAGAGGTATACGAGGAAATTACCAGCCAATTGATTACGACGGCTGCTAAGGCGGCAGACGGAAGCGAAATCGTCTATGCGGTTCCCGGTCACCCGATGGTGGCAGAAGCAGCGGTACAGTTGCTTAAGGAGCGTTGTCCTACGCAAGGGATTGAACTGAATATTCTGGGCGGCGAAAGTTTCCTGGATGAGGCTTTTGTGCGTCTTGGTTTTGATCCGATTGAGGGTTTCCAGCTGTTGGACGCAGGTACACTGGATGCCAGCTGGCTCCAGCCTCAGCTGCATACGCTGATCGGACAGGTGTATGACACCTTCACGGCTTCTGATGTGAAGCTGTGCCTGATGGAGCGGTATCCTGACGATTATGAGGTATATGTCGGTCACGCCCTTGGGGTGGAAGGGGAGGAAGCGGTGCACAAGGTGCCGCTGTACGAGCTGGATCGAGTAGAGGGCTACGGGAACCTATCCTTGGTATACATACCTCGCAGTGAAGATGAGGCGCTGAAACGGCGTTCTTTTGACCGTCTACACGAGATTGTCGATATTTTACGCAGCCCGGAAGGCTGTCCATGGGATCGTGAACAGACACACCAGTCGATCCGCAAAAATCTGATTGAAGAAACGTATGAAGTCATCGAAACGATAGATGAGGACGACCCTGAGCATATGAAGGAAGAGCTGGGCGATCTGTTGTTGCAAATTTTGCTGCATGCCCAAATGGAAGAGGAAGTCGGAACCTTCAATGTGTATGATGTAATCCAAGGGCTGAATGATAAGCTTATTTTCCGTCATCCACATGTATTTGGTGACAACCAAGCGAATGATGCGGAAGAGGCATTGCAAAACTGGGAACAAATGAAGGCTGAGGAAAAACGGCTTAAAGGTACGGCAGAAGCATACCCTTCCGTACTGGATGGAGTTCCGCGTGATCTGCCTGCTCTTATGAAATCGTACAAGCTCCAGAAGAAAGCAGCTAAAGTAGGCTTTAACTGGGATAGCATTGAGGGCGTATTCGATAAATTGGACGAAGAAGTGGCTGAGCTGAAGGAAGCGGTTCGTGAAGGGCATGCTGTGGAAGCCCAGTTGCTGGAGTTAGGCGATGTGTTATTTGTTGCCGTGAATGCAGCCCGATTCATGGGAGTAGATCCGGAAGAGGCATTGTCCGCCACCAATCGCAAATTTGTAGACCGTTTCCAGTATATTGAGCAGAAATTACGCGAGCAGGGGCGTCGTCCCGAAGAAAGCAGCGTAGATGAAATGGAGACTTACTGGCAGGAAGCGAAAAAGCTCCTTGGCAAAGCGTGATTCCACATATTCGCTTTTGGCTGCACAGAACAGTAAAATAAGATATATGCAGGGTTGAAAGAAGGCCCAGTTTGAGAAGACTTGCCAATGGACAGAGTTTTGTAGTAGGATGTTGGCTTAACTGGGGTCGAATAAAAAAACGCCTGTCATTGCAGGATTTTTATGGACAAGCCAGAATAACTTGTAGTAATTCTGAAAATAACTGTAGCTTATAGTTAAGCGTGTTACAGTGACATTCAGGAGGGCTTCGGCCACAGTTGGACCTCACGTCTGCTCCATAAATGGACATGCAGCGTGATGATTATTTTTTGACATTTGGGAGGCTTTTATCTTATGAACAAGACAGATCTGATCAACAATATTTCCAGCAAAAGCGGTTTGAGCAAACGTGACGTTGAAGCTGTATTGAATGGCGTTCTTGGTGAAATTACAGATGCACTCGCTAGCGGCGACAAAGTGCAACTGATCGGCTTTGGTACTTTCGAAACACGCAAGCGTTCCAGCCGTACAGGCCGCAATCCACAAACCGGTAACACGATTGAAATTCCAGAATCGACCGTTCCTGCTTTTAAAGCCGGTAATAAGCTTAAAGAAGCCGTTAACTAATGCGTCTTGATAAATTCTTGAAAGTCTCGCGGCTGATTAAGCGGCGTACGGTAGCCAAGGACGTCTCCGAACAAGGGAGAGTGCTGGTGAACGGACGCGAAGCCAAGCCGAGCAGTGCGGTCAAAGTAGGCGATGAAATTACCGTCCAGTTTGGCCAGAAGCTGGTGACCGTGCGAGTGGAACGGCTCGCCGACACTACACGCAAGGACGAGGCTGCAAGTATGTACACTTTGGTAAAGGAAGAGCCTATTGCCAGGGACAATGGTTTGAACTGGTAAGCAGACATCTGATTTTCTCACAACTGTACATGAAAGCATTCCTTCATTAATTTTATGAAGGAGTGCTTTTTTTCTTTAGATGGCGAGTTTTCGTCCATCATATGCTGATTAACAGCAAAAACGGTTCTAAATCATACGGCCCCCTTCATAAGCTAAGAACAGAAGGAGGGGTACATGCCATGATTGAACAAGGGAAGTCCAAGCACCATGATCTGCGCATGCAAAGCCGCAAGCAACTCGATATTTCAGGCGTCAGCAATGTGGAGAGCTTTGACAGTGAAGAATTTCTGCTTCAGACCGAGCTGGGCCATCTCACCATTCGCGGACAACATTTACATATCAAAAACCTCAGTCTAGAAGAGGGGCTGTTGTCCATTGAAGGTCTGATTACTTCCCTCGTCTACCTGGAGCCCGGGGCCCCGGCCAAAAACGGAAAAAGCCTATTCGGCAAGATCTTCAAATGAACCCTTACACGCAATGGCTGACGTTGACGTGGATGCTGTTGTCGGGCATAGCCATGGGAGTGGTGTTTGACAGCTACCGGGTGCTGTCCATCCGCTTTCATTTTGCCCGCTGGAGCGTTCATATGATGGACGTGCTGTACTGGGTGGCCTCGGCTTTGTTTATTTTCCGTGTGCTATACGCGAGTAATCGCGGTGAGCTGCGGTTTTATGTCTTTTTAGGACTACTTTTGGGGGTTTGGCTCTATTTTTGGGCCTTTAGTGTTACAACCCAACGTTTTGTGGTAATGTTATTAGAGATAGTTCGCAGACTGACGTTGATCGTGAACAGCATACTGCGCATCCTGATTGTTCTTCCGGTGTTAGCGCTGTATCGGCTGTTACGCAAGCTGGTCGGATGGACATGGGCACTTATTGTGTTCCTGGGAAGGATGCTGATATACATCTTGATGCCGGTTTGGAAGCCGATTCTATGGCTGATCGGTCCGCTTAAAGCGCGCTGGAAGACTCCAGAGTTGCTTGTAAAGCTGGGTATCAGACTGAAAAACACAGCGAAAACATGGTTTGGAAGGAGGTAGTATCATGCGTAATTCGTCTGTAGATCGCCATTTATCTTCTACATCCAAGTCCAACGCGGGCGGGCGCAGGCGAATCATGATTTGGTTGCTATCGCTTGCCGCCTTTGGTAGTTGGGCAATTTTTACCTTTTTTTCTCAAGGCATAATTATGGCCGATCGAAGTGAACAGCTCACCCAGAAGGAAAAGCAGAAGCAAGCTGCTACACAAACGGAACAACAGCTTCAAACCGAAGTGAATCGTCTCAAGGACCCTGAGTACATTGGCGAGATTGCCAGAAGCAAGTACGGTCTTTACAAACCGGAAGAGACGCCAATCATCGGAGATCAGAAATAGGAACATTATCGGGCCAATGCTTAGTTGACCTTGGTTCCGCCATTTTGTATAATCAAATCACCACAGCGGGATTTTTTTGCAAAAAAATCGGTTGTATATTTTAAGGGAGGATCATTTTATTCTATGGCAATTGAAGTGGGCACCAAGTTAGAGGGCAAAGTGACAGGCATCACGCATTTTGGAGCATTTGTGGATTTGTCTGGAGGTGTCACGGGTCTCGTTCACATCTCGGAAATCGCCGATAACTATGTTAAGGATGTTAACGACCACCTGAAGATTAATGATGTTGTGATGGTGAAAGTCATTAATGTTGACAAAGATGGCAAAATCGGACTTTCCATTAAGCAAACGATTGACAAGCCGGCAAGTGAAGCCCGTCCCCCAAGAGCTCCAAGACCGGAGCGTACAGGAGGACCAGGCGGAGGCGACCGTTTCGGCGGTGGAGGTTCAGGTCCAAGTCAAGGACGCGGTGGTGGTGGCGGTGGTTTCAACCGCGATCGTGGAGGCCGTTCTTTCAAGCCTGCACCGGGTAAACCTTCATTTGAGGATAAAATGTCACGCTTCCTGAAAGATAGTGAGGAACGCATTTCGTCGCTGAAAAAGAACACCGAAGGTAAACGCGGAGGACGCGGCGCGAAGCGTGTTTAATTCACTTTGACAACCGTATCAATCATACACGGAAAACCGTACAGTCGAGAGACTGCTACGGTTTTTTTGCGTTCTACCGACAACAGATGCGATAAGCAGCGACTGTGGGCGCTGAATCCAGTGGTTAGTCGTACGGGCATTTATGAGATTCGCAATTTTGATGAAGAAGAAAAGAGCTTCGATGCTGGAAAGCGGATGTTTTTTTTGTCGTGAGGACATAATCGTCCGACAAACTCCAACGGTTTTCCGTCTATCTTCTGTGCAAATCGCTAGATTGGACATCAGGATGAACGACATCGAGAGGTCATATAAGGAGTAGCTGGACGTTTCTTCCATCGGCTTCCATACGGGCGTAGCTTGATGTTCAGAGTGATGCTCTGTCCTTTCGCGCAGAACGTTTTTTTGTCGGAAATTTCTTGGAATAAGACGTGGGGTTCTGACAAACTTTCTCAGTCGTTCCGGTTTAAGATGGGAACATCAAATTGATGAATGGGGTGCCTGACGCATGATGGAGAAATGGAACGTGGTACATTTTCCGGGGTTAAAATCTAGAAAGTCCAAATCCAAAGAGCGTACGGAAGGGTGGTCTTCCAGACTCAAGAAACGGCTGGATTCACATAAAATGGTGCAATGGGTAACGGCGCAAAGATGGATGCTGCTATTGTCAGCTATGGGAGTTCTACTGGGACGCGCCACTATTTTGGACGAGCTTTCTCCTTTTGCCCTCGCTTATTTTGCGGTCATAACGTTCCTTCGGCGTGACCTGATGCTGCCTGTAGCTGTATCAGTTGTGTTAGGCAGCCTGTTAGCTCCTTATCCATCGTTATTTATGATTGGTGGCGAGCTACTGGTATTTTATCTCCTGTATCGCGGACTACGAACCTTCGATCGTCTGGAATTATCCTATGCCCCGCTTATGGTTTTCTTGTCGGTATTTATGGTCAATTTATTTAACGCCGTGATGGCTCCAACTTTCACATGGTATGAGCTTATCATTGTGGGAACGGATGCGGTTCTCAGCTTTATGCTTACGCTGGTGTTCACGCAGGCCATACCGTTGTTTACGTACCGCAAGAAGACAAGCCAGCTCAAGAATGAGGAAATTTTATGTCTTATTATTTTATTAGCCTCTGTGATGACGGGAGCAGTAGGATGGACTGTTCATTCATTGTCTGTCGATCATGTACTGTCGCGATATTTGGTCTTGGTGTTTGCTTTGGTGGGAGGTGCTTCGCTGGGTGCATCGGTCGGTGTAATTACCGGTTTAATTTTAAGCTTGGCCAATATGTCTGCAATTGTGCAGATGAGTTTACTCGCTTTTGCAGGTTTGCTGGCAGGGATGCTGCGTGAAGGGAAAAAGGGTGCTGTTGCGCTTGGGATGCTGCTAGGCTCCTCAATTCTGACGATCTATTTGGACGGGACCGGAGACGTGCTGACGTCAACCTGGGAGAGTTGTGCGGCAATTCTATTATTTTTAATGACCCCAAAAAGTTTCTTTAAAGCGGTTTCTACCTATGTTCCCGGTACGCAGGACCACGCTAAATCTCAGCATGAATATGCCAAAAGGGTTCGCGATCTCACCGCAGAGCGGGTAACGAAGTTTTCCCGTGTATTCAGTCAGTTATCCCGCAGCTTTCACCAGATATCTGCGAGTGAGAGTACGAAGTCGGACGGAGAAATCGAACATTTTATGAATGCGGTGGCCGAAGGGACATGTGCCTCCTGCTTCAAGTGTGAGCAGTGCTGGGACGGCAAGTTTATGCAAACCCATCAGTATATGACGGAAATGATGAGCGCCATTGAGGATAACCCGGATTTGGAGCCGGAGCAGATACCCCCGCAATGGAGCAAGGCATGTGCTAAAACGGGCGCTGTCCTGCAAGTGATGAAGCAGCAGTATAGCCTCTACCAACATAATATGCAATGGAAGCGCCAAGTATACGATAGTCGTCAGCTTGTTGCTGACCAGCTATCGGGTGTATCACAAATTATGGAGGATTTAGCGCGAGAAATTCAGCGGGAAGGGCAGACCATGCATCGGCAGGAGGAGCAAATACGAGAGGCTCTTGATAGACTGGGCTTGTCCATCCAATCTATTGAGATTATTAACCTGGATGCAGGTCAGGTAGAAATAGAGATTGTCCATGCCTATACAAGGGGATTTGATGAATGTCGGAAAATCATCGCTCCACTTCTGTCGGACATACTGGACGAGCATATAGCTGTGATGCGCGAAACGGAGGCAGATCGCCGTCAGGGCTTGGCTACAGTCATGTTCGGTTCTGCTAAAACGTATGAGATTGCTACAGGAGTAGCAAGCGCCGCCAAAGGAGGGGACTTTTTCTCAGGTGACAGCTACAGCATGATGGAGCTAGGGAACGGGACTTTTGCAGTCTCTTTAAGTGATGGTATGGGGAACGGAGAGCGTGCGCAGCAAGAGAGCAGTGCAGCACTTAACATTTTGGAGGAATTACTGCAATCGGGTATGGACGAAAAGTTGGCGATCAAGTCGGTTAACTCTGTCCTGATGCTGCGATCACCTGAGGAAATGTATGCTACGGTCGATATGGCGCTGATTGATCAGTACACGGCCCAGACAACTTTTATGAAGATTGGGTCTACGCCGAGCTTTATTAAAAGAGGGGAGGAGGTCATCCCTGTATCTGCCAGTAACTTGCCGATTGGCATTATACAGGATATTGAAATTGATTTGGTATCACTGCAGCTCCAGCCGGGCGATATTCTCATTATGATTACAGACGGTATATACGACTCACCGGGTTACGCGGTTAATAAGGAAATATGGATGAAACGCATGATTCAGGAAATTGAAAGCGAAGATCCTCAGCAGTTGGCCGACTGTTTGCTAGAACGGGTTATTCGATACCAACAAAATCAAATCTATGATGATATGACAGTAGTCGTTAGTAAAATCGACCACTTCCGCCCAGAATGGGCAACTCTCCATGTACCTGGCATGAGGTGGTTGGAACGTCCACGGACGGTGAGCTAGGCTGACATTGCCCGGGAAATTCCTTATTCGTTTTAAAAATCTGCATCCTTCGTTTGAATCGTTCCGGATTAGGCAAAGATAGAATCTATCGGGATAGATTAAGAGGAAGCGGAGGTCAAAAAACGATGAAGCAAATTTTGATCATTACAGACGGATGCTCGAATGTAGGTGTTAGTCCAGTCATGGCGGCTGCCCAGGCTTTGCGGGAAGGTATTACAGTGAACGTCGCCGGAGTCATAGATTATGGAACTATTGGCGAGCTTGGCAGTGAGGAGATCCAAGAAATTGCTAAAGCAGGGGGAGGGTTTAGCCAAATCGTAGGGACGAAACAGTTGGCGCAGACCATGCAGATGATGACGCGCAAAACGGTGGTTCAAACCATTCAGCAGGCGGTTAATAGAGAGTTAACGCACATTCTGGGTGAGGGTGGCGCCAAACATATCGGTGAACTTCCTCCGGCCAAACGAGCCCAAGTGGTTGAGGTGATGGATGAACTGACAGAAACAAGCACCCTGGAGATTGCTTTACTCATTGATGCAAGTGCGAGCATGAAGCCCAAGCTGCCTGCTGTAGAGGACAGCATTCGTGATTTGCTGCTCAGTTTACAGTCCAGAAGCGGACACAGCCGTATATCTGTATTTCATTTTCCGGGCGGCAAAATGGGAGAAGACGCAGTCATGGATATCGGTTGGACCTCTGAGCTTAACCAGATCAAATCGATATTTGGACGCTTGCGGATGAAAGGGGCAACACCGACAGGTCCTGCCATTTTACAAGTGATTGATTATTACCGATATGTTACACTAGAAGAACAGAAAGATCTGGAAGAATCCTATGGCAAAGGAGAAGGGATGCTCGGTGACTACGTCGTCTGATCCCGTTCTTGCACCCGGAACGGTCATCAAGGGCAAGTGGAAGCGGAGCAGCTATGTCATCCAGCGCTTGCTGGGCCGGGGAGCGAACGGAACTGTATATTTGGTAAAAGAAGCACAGGCCGATCGGCAATTTGCTCTGAAAATGGGGAAGAACACGCTTGATCTGCAATCGGAGATTAATGTGCTGACCACATTGCAGTCTCAGGGGACTCAGGCCGCCCTTCAGCGAAATGGAAATCCTTCCTTTTTGTTTGAGGTGGATGATGTAGTGTTACGCAGCGGAGAAATCCCCTTTTATGTTATGCGATATGTTAAGGGTGATCCGCTTCATCGTTTTGTGGCAGCCAAAGGGCCGGAATGGTATGGTGTGGCTGGAACCGGTATACTGAATCGTCTGGCGGATCTCCATCAGGCAGGATGGGTGTTTGGCGACCTGAAGCCGCAGAATATTTTGGTCAATGCCTATGGAGAGGCTGAATTAATTGACTACGGTGGGGTGTCTCTTGCTGGTCGGAGTGTTAAACAATTTACAGAGTGGTATGACAGGGGATTCTGGAATGCTGGTAGCCGAAATGCCGATTCCCAGTATGACCTGTTTGCCTTCGCTCTTCTAACGATTCATATATTGGAGAGCGAATCGTTAAAGGCGGCTGCGAGCAGGCTGCCACAGCTGCGGAATACGGCAGAATTGACGGTCATCATTCGCCGTAGCCGTGTATTACGCCCCTATGCTGAATGGCTACTGGGTGCAGTGCGTGGAGAATATTCCGATACTCGTGCAGCGGCCCGATCTTGGTCACGTTTGGCTTCCGCACATGTCAGGCAATCGTCGGTCAAAAAAGGGAACCCACGCTGGCTGGGATATGCTTTTACGGTATCGCTTTTGCTGCTTGCCGGAGCGCTCTGGATTGCGTTAAGGTAGCAGCATGACTTACATAAGATAACAGATGATCATCATTTTTACGGTCGGGAGAAAAGAGGGTCGTGAATGGGAACAACAAAACCGACCGGTGTTGTACAGGAAGTGCTCGCCTTGGCGCGAGATCATTCACTGTGGAGCCCCGGAGACCGCATTGTGGTTGCTGTATCCGGTGGGCCGGATTCGGTGGCCCTTTTGCACATTTTACATGAAATATCCGTTATACATATGCCTTTACAACTCGTCTGCGCTCACGTTCATCATGGCTTCAGACCAGAGGAATCGGATGCGGAGGCTGAAGAGGTACGCAATATTGCCCGAAAGCTTGAACTTCCATTTGAAATGATTCGGGTTGATGTGCCCACTTATATGAAGGAGAGCGGGAAGGGCCCGCAGGAAGCAGCTCGCGAGCTGCGCTACAGCTTTTTACATGATATGGCTACAAAGTGGGAAGCACAGCATATTGCAATGGCTCACCACGGCGACGATCAAGCCGAGACGGTTCTCTTGCACTTGCTACGTGGTAGCGGCCCAGCAGGTTTGGCAGGTATGCGTTTGGCGCGCAGGGAAAAAAATGTGCAACTCATTCGCCCGCTGCTACGTATGTACAAGGCTGACCTGATTGAGTTTTGTAACTTTTATGATCTTTCCTATGTGATAGACAGCACTAATTTATCATCCAAATACCGTCGTAACGCCATTCGCATGGATGTGCTTCCTTTTTTGGGGCAATATAATGAGCGACTGACACCGTCCCTAAACCGGCTGGCCGAAACGATGGCTGACGAAAATGACTTTATGGAGGCATCCACGCTGTCGGCATACGAGAAAATGGTGCGCTTGGATAATGGCAGGTACATGTTTCCTATCGCTTCATACCGTAAGCTATCCGTTGCTTTACAACGGAGGTTGATTAAACTAATATTAAATTATCTGCCTTCGGACAGTGAAAATTTTGATTTCCGTAAAATTGAGACCGTTCGACTAAGACTTCTCCAAGAGGCATCGTCTACATGGAGTTTGGATTTGGGAGGCGGTGCGGTTGGAGTCCGCGAATATGACCAGGCGGTTTTGTTTGACCGTACGCAAGTCGTTATGGGCGAATGGTGCTATGGACTAAGTGTATTGCCTATTTCCGGTGAGCTAGAGTTGCCTGAGGCAGGTGGTATACTTCGGTGGCGAAGAGCTTCCTATTCGGATGCGGACCATCCGAGGAATAAGGAGGAAGCGTGGTTCGACGCAGATCAATTGAGTCTGCCTTTGACTGTACGCTCGCGATTACCTGGAGATACCATGTATGTAATGGGATTAAACGGAAGAAAAAAGGTTAAAGATATTTTTATTGATGAAAAAATACCTCCTTCAATGCGTTCCGTTACTCCCATCGTCTGCGACCACTCTGGAGCTATTCTCTGGATTCCGGGCGTACGACGTTCTGTACATGCCGCCGTGCAAAAGCACACGTCTTCGGTTATTTATATGTCATGGCAAAGACGAGAGAGTCCGGGGCACCGGTAATTGCGCAGGAACGGCTTTCATAGTATAAACTTAGGAGGTTTACACCGTTGCAAAATGATATTCAGGAAATATTGATCAGCGAAGAAGAAATTCAGAGTAAAATTAAGGAATTGGGTGCACAGCTCAGCGTGAAATATGAAGGTAAAAATCCATTGGTGATTTGCGTACTGAAAGGTGCGTTTATCTTTATGGCTGATTTGGTTAAAACCATTACAGTGCCGTTGGAGCTTGATTTCATGGCTGTATCAAGTTATGGAGCATCCACAAAATCCTCAGGTATCATCAAAATCATTAAGGATTTGGACGCATCTGTGGAAGGACGCGACGTTCTGATTGTCGAAGATATTATCGACAGCGGCCTGACGCTGACGCATTTGATTGAATTGCTTAAAAACCGTAATGCCAATTCGGTATGTGTCGTAACCTTGTTCGACAAGCCTGCACGCCGGACAGTTAATCTTGAAGCAGATTATACTGGATTTACGCTTCCAGATGCGTTTGTTGTCGGCTATGGTCTGGACTATGCCGAGCACTACCGGAACCTCCCATACATAGGGATTTTAAAGCCGGAAATCTACACCAGCTAATCTCAGCCTCCAGTCCTAGGACTAAATAAGGCCCTTTGTTGAGAAGGACTTACAGGCTATGGTAAAATAACTTAAGTGTCTCGAGAGGAGGTAGGGGATGAATCGGTTCATCCGGAATTCTGGTTTTTATTTGATTCTTTTTTTAGTTGTGGTGGGTATCGTTCAGTTTGTTAGCAACAGTAACGAAGCCTCCGATCTCCCTAGATATGACCAATTACGGCAAGAGGTTAAAGCTAATAACATCTCTAAAGTAACGGTCCAATTTGACGGTTACGCCTATCTTGTAACCGGTGCATATAAGAAGCAGCCGGCTGATGCTAAATCGACCAATTTTTCCGTATATGTTCCACCAACGGATCAAGCACTAAGTGAACTGGTAAATGCCAGCGAAACGAACGGGTTTGAATACGTGCAGAAGAAAATGGAAGGCGAAAGCATTTGGCTGACGTTTTTGACTTCTATCATTCCTTTGGTGATCATGTTCCTGTTGTTCTTCTTCCTGTTTAATCAGGCACAGGGCGGTGGCGGCAAAGTTATGAACTTCGGCAAGAGCAAAGCCCGTCTGTATAACGAAGAGAAGAAGAAGGTTACGTTCGAGGACGTGGCAGGGGCTGACGAAGAGAAGCAAGAGCTTGTCGAAGTTGTAGAATTCTTGAAGGACCCACGCAAGTTTGCAGCTGTGGGCGCTCGTATTCCAAAAGGTGTTCTGTTAGTGGGCCCTCCAGGTACGGGTAAAACACTCTTGGCGAGAGCTGTTGCAGGCGAGGCCGGAGTACCGTTTTTCAGCATCTCGGGTTCTGATTTTGTAGAAATGTTCGTCGGGGTCGGTGCTTCTCGTGTTCGCGATTTGTTCGAGAACGCGAAGAAGAACGCACCTTGTATCATTTTCATTGATGAGATTGATGCCGTTGGACGTCAACGTGGCGCCGGATTAGGTGGCGGACATGATGAACGTGAGCAGACGCTCAACCAATTGCTCGTAGAGATGGATGGATTTGGCGCAAACGAAGGTATCATCATCGTAGCGGCTACAAACCGTCCGGATATTTTGGACCCAGCGTTGCTTCGTCCAGGACGTTTTGACCGTCAAATTACGGTTGACCGTCCAGATGTTAAAGGCCGTGAAGCAGTATTGTATGTACATGCTCGCAACAAGCCATTAACGAAGGATGTTAAACTGGACGTAATTGCGAAACGTACAACAGGCTTTACGGGCGCTGATCTGGAAAATCTGTTGAACGAAGCTGCCTTGTTGGCGGCTCGTCGTAACCGCAGAGATATTTCGATGCGAGAAGTAGATGAAGCTATCGACCGTGTTATCGTAGGTACAGAAAAACGCAGCCGCGTAATCAGTGACCGCGAAAAACGAATTGTTGCTTATCATGAAGCAGGCCATACGATTATTGGTTTCTTCTTGGAAAATGCCGACATGGTTCACAAGGTAACGATTATTCCACGTGGACGTGCAGGCGGATATGTCATCATGCTTCCGAAGGAAGACCGCATGCTGACAACCAAGCAGGAATTGCTGGACAAAATCACCGGATTGTTGGGTGGACGCGTATCCGAGGAACTGTTCATTGGCGAGATCGGAACGGGAGCCTATAGCGACTTCCAGCAAGCGACAAGCATTGCACGCAGCATGATCGTAGAATATGGTATGAGTGAGAAGCTTGGTCCGATGCAGTTCGGTACTTCCCAAGGCCAAGTATTCCTTGGACGCGATATCGGTCATGAGCAGAACTACAGTGATCAGATCGCTTATCAGATTGACCAGGAGATGAATCGCTTCATCACTGAGTCTTATGAGCGTGCTAGAGAACTCCTGACCAAGTATTCCAAAGAGGTTCATTTGATTGCTCAAACCTTGCTGGTAGAAGAAACCCTAGAACTTGAACAAATCAAACGTTTGATCGAGACAGGTTCTTTGGATGGCGGTACGACTGAGGGAGAAGGAACACCGGAAAACGGTGAGCCTGTGATCGACAACATTGGAGACGTCCGTGTACGTATTCAAGGTAAGGATGACGAGCCTGAGAATACAACGGATCAACCGAATGATATCCCTAATCTGAAAAAGCCAGAGGATGATAACAATTCGGGCAACTCCGGTGGTACTCCACCGACAACAACCTAATCATCCGATGGATAGTTGAATAAGCGTATATGTAAGCTCCGGGGAACCAGGTATTATTGGTTTTCCGGAGCTTTTTAAATGGAAGATTATTGCTAACGTGATTTGACAGACACCGGAACGTTGTGTACATTTATTGTTAAATAAACGGCTGTCGTCTTCTTAGCTTATAAAAGCCAACAGCCGCTGCAATCGACTTTCTATCATTTTGAACATATACGTGAGCGCATGCTGTAGAACCTATGGTGTGCGCTATTCTTCTGTGAAATCAGGTGAAGGCATGATTCCAAGATATCTAGTTGATTTTGATGTAGCGGAATTGACCCGATTGGAGGCCGACGTGTTAATTATCGGCTCGGGCATTGCGGGCTTATATACGGCGATTAAGGCTGCGGAGAATCGGAAAGTATTGCTGATTACCAAGAAGGCCTTGATGGAAAGCAACACGCGTTATGCTCAAGGCGGCATTGCTGCTGTCACATCGGACGAGGATACACCAGCCTATCATATGGAAGATACCCTGATTGCTGGAGCAGGTCTGTGTGAATCTGAGGCGGTCAGAACGCTTGTCCATGAAGGTCCAGTTGGTATTCAAGAGTTAATACGTATGGGAACGGCTTTTGATCGTGTGGATGGTGAACTAGCGTTGACACGGGAAGGAGCGCATAGTCACCGGCGTATTTTGCATGCGAATGGAGATGCTACCGGTTATGAAATTGTGCGTGCCTTATCAGACCAGATTGCTGCCCATCCCGGTATCGAAGTGTGGGAAGAATGCATGGTAATTGATCTGCTGACGGAGCATGGTGAGTGTATTGGAGCCCTCGTCCAAAAGCCAGATGGGGAGAGGTCGTATATCACTGCTAATGCAACGATTTTGTGCTCAGGAGGTAGCGGGCAATTATACCGTTATACGACCAACCCGGATATTGCAACCGGGGATGGTATCGCTATGGCATATCGTGCTGGGGCGATTGTACGGGATATGGAATTCATACAGTTTCATCCTACGGCGTTGTGCCATCCGGGCGCTCCAAGGTTTCTAATTTCCGAAGCTGTACGGGGAGAAGGAGCCGTGTTACGCAATATTCACGGAGAACGCTTCATGGACAAGTATGATTCCCGGCAGGAGCTTGCACCCAGAGATATCGTAGCTCGTGCTATCATTCATGAGATGGAACGCACCCAAGCTGCGTTTGTATACCTGGATATTACGCATGAGCCACCTGAGCGGGTGAAGCAACGTTTTCCAACCATTTATCGGACATGTCTGTCATTTGGTTTGGATATGACGACAGACTGGATCCCCATTGCGCCTGCTGCCCATTATATGATGGGTGGTGTTCAGACTAATCTACACGGGGAAAGCTCCATTGCGCGTTTGTTCGCCTGCGGGGAAACCTCTTCTACAGGTGTTCACGGAGCTAATCGTCTGGCGAGCAATTCGTTATCTGAAGCTATTGTATTCGCCAGTAGGATTATTGAGCGACTGCAATCATTGCCACCGCTAGTCGGCCATACGTTGATATCTTATAGCGATAATCGTACAGAGTTCCCGGCTTCATCCGTCGCGGAGCAGCGGCATAAGCTGCAAGAAGCAATGGTTCGTTATGCTGGAGTTCGTCGGCACGGCGAAGGGCTACAAGCAGCATTAGATGAGTTGCAAGGGCTAATGCCTATTTTTGAGGCTGTGATCGCTAGCCGGGAAGAGCTCGAATTTGCCAATTTGCTCACCTGTGCTTTATTAGTAACAGATGGTGCGCTGCTACGTGAGGAGAGTCGGGGAGCGCATTATCGCGAGGATTTTCCTGAGACAGATGATAGCGTCTGGAGAAAGCATGTTCAGCAGAGACGTGAGCAAGGGATAACGGAGGAGTACGTTCATGACATCTAACAGCGAGCTTTATGGAGAGTTTAGTGGATATCAGGAAGAACTGACGGCACAAATTCGCAGCTGGCTGCGAGAAGATACGGGCTCTGGCGATGTGACCACGCGCTGGACGATTGAGCAGGGCCATCAATCCAAGGCTGTTATTCATGCCAAGGAGAGCGGCGTGGTTGCGGGTATACCCGTGGCTGCCCTTGTATTTAAGGTAGTGGACCCTTCCTTGTCGTTCACTCCGCTGGTAGTCGATGGACAGTGGATTGAAAAGGGGAGCGTTTTGGCAGAAGTAACGGGGAGTACCCATGCAATTCTGACCGGGGAGCGATTGGCCTTAAATCTGCTCCAACGGATGTCTGGCATTGCCACGCGGACTCGGGCTTTTATAGATCAATTACATGGTCTGCCCACTCGCTTGGTGGATACACGTAAAACAACACCGGGACATCGACTGCTGGAGAAGTATGCTGTTCGTGTAGGCGGTGGCTCGAATCATCGCTTTGGCCTGTACGATGCTGTTATGATTAAGGATAATCATATTAAGGGCGCAGGTGGGATTGAACAAGCTGTGAGTCGAACACGCGCTAATATACCGCATACGATGACGATTGAAGTAGAGACGGAAGACATGAAACAAGTTCAAGAAGCCCTGGAAGCTGGGGCGGATATCATTATGCTGGATAACATGTCTGTCCCAGATATGAAGGAAGCCGTTCGGTTCATTCGTGAGCGGGCCCCACATGTCAAAACAGAAGCCTCGGGCAATGTATCGCTGGATACAGTGCGTGAGATGGCCGAGAGTGGCGTAGATGTAATTTCTGTAGGCAGGCTGACATACTCCTTTCATAATTTGGATATCAGCCTTGACCTTAACGCAAAGAAAGATAGGTGACACCCATTGATTCTTGTAGTGGATGTAGGTAATACCAATATTGTTCTGGGGATATACGAAGGGCGGGAGCTGTTGCACCATTACCGGATCAGTACCTCCAGACAGGCAACCGCAGATGAATACGGCGTACTCATACATAATCTTTTTAGTATGGGTGGCGTATTAAAGGAGGACATCCAGGGAGTTATTATTTCCTCTGTCGTTCCGCCATTGGTCCGTGTATTAGAAGAAATGTGCGATAAATACATAGGCAAAACGCCGTTAATCGTCGGGCCGGGAATCAAGACTGGTCTTAACCTGCGTTATGAGAATCCACGTGAAGTAGGTGCGGATCGGATCGTGAACGCTGTTGCGGCTGTCGAACGGTTCGGCGGGCCGCTGGTTGTGGTGGACTTTGGAACAGCGACGACGTTTGATTGTATTGACGATAAGGGAAACTACTTGGGCGGTGTTATTGTGCCGGGGATCGGGATTTCGACGGAGGCACTGTATCAACGGGCTTCCAAGCTGCCCCGCATCGAGTTGGAGAAACCCAAAAAGGTTATTGGTCGTAATACGGTTCATGCCATGCAAGCTGGGATCATCTTCGGTTATGCTGGGCAAGTGGATGGCATTGTGAGGCGCATTAAGGAAGAAATGCAGGCGGAGCCTACGGTTATTGCTACCGGAGGTCTTGCAGAGCTAATCGCATCAGAGACAGAGAGCATTCAGAAAGTGTTGCCGATGTTGACGCTCGAAGGATTACGCATCATTTACCAACGTAACGCTGAATAAAAAAAGTGGATATAAGCTGCCGCTGAGTCCAACCGATGATCTGATCGGTTTGGATTAGCGGCGTTTTTCGTCTATACTGAAATATGTTACGTTTTTGAACAATTCGCGTGATCTGTCGATGCAGGTTGTTTATATAATAGGAAATTATGCTTCAATGATGAGCAATACTAACGAAAATAAGCAGCATAGCTGTTCTGGAGAATAGGGGAGGATATCAATATGGAAAATAAGCAGGATCGACTTATTCGTGGCACAGCCATGGATGGAAGGGTTAGAGCTTTTGCTGTTCGCACAACTCAATTGGTAGAGGAATTACGGAGAAGACATGATACGTATCCAACGGCTACCGCTGCTTTGGGGCGGACCCTCACAGCAGGTGCTATTATGGGTTCTATGCTAAAAGGCAAAGAGCGATTGACCATTCAAGTTAAAGGTGATGGACCAATTGGGCAAATCATCGTGGATGCCAATGCTGTAGGTGAGGTACGTGGCTATGTTACTGAACCGCATGTGCATTTGCCGAGCAATAGTATGGGTAAACTGGATGTAGCGGGTGCCGTAGGTACAGAGGGATTCATTCATATCATCAAGGATTTGGGGTTAAAAGAACCGTATCGCGGCAGTACTCCGATTATTTCCGGTGAACTGGGTGAGGACTTTACCTATTATTTTGCCAAATCGGAACAGACCCCGTCAGCGGTGGGCTTGGGTGTGTTGGTAGATACTGATAACTCGGTTATTGTAGCCGGTGGATTTATTATTCAGTTGCTTCCAGGCTTGAATGATGATGAGATTACTGCGATCGAAAATGCAGTCAGCTCCATTCCACCCGTTACTGCTTTGCTGGATCAAGGGTTGGAACTGGATGAAATGCTGCGCTGGATGCTGCCGGACGTTCGGATTCTCGATGAATTGGATATCCATTTTCAATGTGAGTGTTCACGTGAGCGCGTGGAAAAAACATTGATCAGTTTGGGAGAAAGCGAATTAGAGCAGTTAATTGAAGAAGAAGGACAGGCTGAGGTCGTATGTCACTTTTGTAATGAGGCTTATCAGTTTAATAAAGATGAATTGCAAAATCTGTTAGATCAAGCCAAAGCCTAACCGGATGGGCGGTGCAAGCGATGACTACACGGGAAAAAGGATTATGGACAGCTGTCATTATTCTGACCGTTAGCGTCGCCGCCTTGGGTGGTCTTATCATGCTTCGGGGGCTGTCAAAGCCGGGTGATGTAAGCAAGGATGACGGCGATCATACTGTGGCGGAGATGGGTCAGGAAGGCATATCGGAGGAACAGTGGGTAGCGGAACTGAAAAAGCGATATGGAACCAATACGCTGTTGCAAATGTTGAATCGTAAAGCCGTGCAGGCTGAAACCAAGCGTCTCGGTATCAAGATCACCCAAGAGGATCTACAGCAGGTGCTGGAGCAGGATAGTAAAGGGTATGACTCAGATCATGCCTATTTTGATGAAATGCAGCGACAGTTTGGATTAGGTCCGGTTGATTTGCGGAATGAAGCGGAATACCGGATTGGTTTGGAGAAAATAGCCACGCAGGGTATTCAGGTTCAGGAAGCTGAGATTGACGAGTATTGGGAGCAGCATCCTGAGGAATTTGCCGTCGGTAAGCAGATCCAATTGGCAGCTCTTTATGTGGATAATGCGGAGGAAGCAGAAGCGTTGCTAGATCGGGTTAAGCAGGGGGAGAGCTTCGATGTGCTGATTCAAGAGCATTCAGGTAAGCCTTTCGACAAAGATAGCAGTGGACAGCTGGGATGGGTGGATGAATATGATCCATTTCAACCGGAGGCGATCATGGAGGCGGCGAGAGAGCTAAACTCCGGGGATGTTGCAGGTCCGATCTCTGTTAACGATGGCTATGCTGTCATTTATGTACAGGATGTCCGGTTGAAGAATTCTCCGGATAAGCAGCAGATCCGCCAGCAAATTCGCCGATCTCTTGCGCTTGCACAAGCCGCTCCTTTGGAAGAGGTCGAGAAGAGTCTGCGTGATAAATATGGAGCGCGTATTTTATCTGGAAAGAAAGCATCCTAAGCTTCTCTGTAACGTAGTGAAAGAATATTGGTTTGAAGGAAGCACGATGCTGATAACGCGGGTTGACAGCATCGCTGCTTATTTACTCGTATTGACATTGGAATTGAAGATTGTTATGATTAGCGTATAAAACCAACTATTTTTATCGGAAATTAATGAACGGCACAAAATTAAAGTAATTGACTAAGAATGATCTACAATATGATTTCGCAATTTTTAATATATCATCTACAGTCAGGGAGGAATTATCATGGCTAAAGTTGTTAATAACATTACCGAACTTATCGGAGAAACACCCCTCGTTCGCCTCAACCGGATCGTACCGGAAGATAGCGCCGAAATCTATTTGAAACTGGAATATCAGAACCCAGGCTCCAGTGTAAAAGATCGTATTGCGATTAGCATGGTAGAAGAAGCTGAACGTGAAGGTCTGCTTAAGCCAGGTGGTACCATTATTGAAGCAACAAGCGGTAATACAGGAATCGGCTTGGCTATGGTAGCTGCTGCGAAGGGCTATAAGGCAGTAATCGTTATGCCAGAAACGATGAGCATAGAGCGTCGTAATTTGTTGCGTGCGTATGGAGCCGAACTTGTGTTAACACCAGGATCAGAAGGCATGAATGGGTCCGTTAAGAAAATGGAAGAATTGCTGAGTGAAAATCCGGATTATTTTGCTGCTGAGCAGTTCAAGAACAAAGCTAATATCAAAATTCACCGTGAAACGACCGGTCCTGAGATTGTAGAAGCCATTCGTTCCATTGGCGGAACTCTGGACGCTTTTATAGCGGGAATAGGTACTGGCGGAACCATTTCTGGTGCCGGAGAGGTGCTTAAGAAAGAATTCCCTGATATTAAAGTTGTGGCTGTAGAGCCTGCCTCTTCCCCGCTGTTAGCAGGCGGTAAGCCAGGACCCCACAAGATCCAAGGGTTGGGTGCCAACTTTATTCCTGAAATTTTAAACCGTGATATCTATGATGAAATTATTCATGTAGAAAACGATGAAGCTTTCGAGGTAGCACGTAGAGTGGCCAAGGAAGAGGGCATTTTGTCCGGTATTTCATCTGGCGCGGCTGTCCATGCGGCTTTGAAACTTGCTAAGCGATTGGGCAAGGGTAAACGGATCGTTGTCATTATTCCAAGTAATGGAGAACGTTACCTGAGTACACCACTATACAATTTCGAGCTGTAATTATGTCGTAATTGTGTATACTATACGTAAGGATTCCCTCATTTCCCTGTTGCAGGGGAGTGGGGGTTTCTTTTTAAGGAGAGAATGTAGACTTATTGAAAAGTAGGGAAGGGGAAGCACACACGGATGAAATCGACAGCTAGAGTGACGGAGGCGCAGTGGCAGGTTTGGCAGGAGGAAGGCTGGAGCATACTTCCCTATATCGCTGAGTACCCATTACCCGTGGGAGGGCTACCGTCATCGTGGCGGAAGGCTTGGGAGGATTCCTCGCCATATGCTTTTTTGCTGGAGAGCGCTAAAGGTGGGAGGTACACCTATCTGGCCTTAAATCCGGTTGCTATATTGGAAGGCAAGGGAGAACATGCAGTTTGGACTGATTTGCAAAGTGGGAAGCATGGAGATCTACATGGTCAACCTTTGAAAATCATGAACAACTGGATCGCTCCTTACCGTGCACCGCGTGTACCTGGCATGCCTTTTTTCTCTGGAGGATTTGCGGGTTATCTTGGCTACGATGTAGCTCGCTCATTGGAGCGTCTGCCATCTCAAGCTGCAGACGATACCGGCATACCTGATTATGTATGGATGAGGGTGGATGAGCTATGGATTTACGACCACGAAAAATCCTGTATATATTGTGCTGTTCATATGCCTGCTCCTGCGCATTCCGATAAAGTCAGCCGTGATACCGATTTAACCAATCGCGTTATACTGGATGGGCCAAATTCCATACTTTGCGAGCATTACGCGGAAGCTGCCCAACGTGCAGAACGTATGCTGACCCAGTGGAAGAACATCATAAATGCAGGAGAGGTTGATCCTGCGTATCCTCTTCGTTGTGCTAGGCTTGCCGAAGAGGGGTTAGAGGCTGCTCATCAAGAATCAGATGGTTGGACAGCGGCATTCAACCAACAAGATTTTGAACATGCCGTAAGACGTGTGCAGGAATACATTGCCCAAGGGGATGTATTCCAGGTTAACTTGTCGATTCGTCAGCAACGTGCGCTTACAGCCCTCCCTGAAAATATATATGAATGGCTTCGTCTGCTGAATCCTTCCCCTTATATGGGTATGCTGCGTATGCCAGATTTACGGATCGTCAGTGGCTCGCCGGAATTGTTGGTAAAGCTGGAGGATGGACGCGTGAGCGCCCGACCTATTGCAGGTACGAGAAGAAGGGGGCTAACACCGGATGAAGATGCCACTATGGCAGCCGAGCTTCTATCAAGCGAAAAAGAACGCGCCGAGCATATTATGCTCGTTGATCTGGAGCGTAACGATATCGGACGGATTGCCGAATACGGATCGGTGCATGTGCCTGAACTGCTGACTGTCGAATACTATTCGCACGTTATGCACCTGGTATCTCAAGTTGAGGGAAAATTAGCCCCGGGTCGTACAGCTATAGATGTAATTGCTGCTACCTTTCCAGGTGGAACCATTACCGGGGCACCCAAGGTGCGTACCATGGAAATTATTGAAGAATTAGAGCCCGTTCGTCGGGGGCCTTATACAGGGTCCCTTGGATGGATTGACTATAACGGCAATATGGAATTAAATATTATAATAAGAACACTAGCTGTTAAAGGCAGCACTGCCTATTTACAGACAGGTGCGGGGATTGTCATTGATTCAGACCCGTACAGGGAATATCGGGAATGTCGGAACAAGGCCAGAGCTGTCATGAAGGCGGTACAATGTGGTGAAGAAGAAGCCGCTTTGAGAGAAGCGGTATCACAGGAGGGTGAGTCGTATGATTTTGGTGATTGATAATTATGATTCGTTTACGTACAATCTTGTTCAATATTTGGGTGAACTTGGCGAAGAAGTAACCGTAAAACGAAACGATGAGATTGATGTGAAAGGCATAGAAGAGCTGGCACCAGAGCATATTTTGATCTCGCCGGGTCCATGCACGCCGAATGAGGCAGGGATATCACTGGATGTGATCAGCCATTTTAAAGGTCGCATTCCGATTTTTGGCGTTTGCCTCGGTCATCAGGCCATCGGACAGGCTTTTGGCGGTAAGGTTATCCGGGCTGAACGACTCATGCACGGTAAAACATCACCGATTCTTCATCACAATACGTCGGTATTTGAGGGCTTGCCTTCTCCGTTCACAGCAACCCGGTATCACTCATTGCTGGTGGAACGCGAGAGTCTGCCTGAGTGTTTAGAGATTACCGCTGAAACCGCAGAAGGTGAAATTATGGGTTTGCGGCATAAAGAATTTGCCGTAGAAGGAGTACAGTTCCATCCAGAATCCATTATTACGGATTACGGACATCAATTATTACGCAATTTCCTAAAACGCAAGGTAGGCGTCTGATTCATGAAATATATCGGAGTCAATGGCGTCCTCACGGAAGCCGCAAAAGCCGTGATTCACGTAAGTGATCACGGCTTTTTATACGGAATGGGCTTGTTTGAAACATTCCGCACCTACAAGGGTGTCCCATTCTTGCTGGATCGACATCTGCATCGACTGCAGGAAGGTTGCCGAATGCTCGGCATTCCTTTTCAACCGGATGAGGAGCAACTTACGAGACACATCCAACATCTGATGGTGGCGAATGGACTGGATGAAGCCTATATCCGTTACACCGTATCAGCGGGTGAAGAGGCGCTAGGTTTGCCGACGGGTGACTATACGCGCCCCAACCATATTTTGTTTGCGAAACCGTTGCCCTCTACCAATGCACAAACCGGGCAATCCACTTCCCCATCGGCGCTTCAGTTGTTGCGAACCCCCAGAAACACTCCAGAGGGTGAGGTTCGTTTAAAGTCGCTCCATTATATGAATAATATTCTTGCGAAGCGGGAACTTCAGCAGTATGCCGAGGCTGTCCGTTATAAGGCTGAAGGAATGATGCTTACGGCCAATGGTTATCTGGCGGAGGGAATGGTCAGCAATCTGTTTTTTGTGCGGAATAATACGCTGTATACCCCTGACTTGTCTACAGGAATTCTGCCAGGCATTACGCGTGAATTCATTTTGGAGCTGGCGCATCTGCGAGACATTCCTTGTAAGCAAGGTTTGTACCGCTGGGACGAGCTGAAACAGGCTGATGAAGTTTTTATGACCAACTCTATACAAGAAATACGGCCCGTGGATTTGTTGTTGGAGCCGGAAGGAGCAACGAACCATGTATCGGTTCCCTTGACGCAGCCCAGGTCCATAACAGCTTTGCTGTTGCACGATTATAGACAGAAAGCAGGGATCAAGTGAACATACCGACCCTTTATCAACGTAGTTACCGAATGGGGGATGCCGAGCTTACGCTCGGACATTCCACACAGATCATGGGTATACTGAATGTGACCCCGGATTCATTTTCCGATGGAGGATTACATTATAGTCCTGAGATTGCTGTTTTACATGCATTGAAGCTGGTGGAAGATGGAGCCGATATCATTGACATTGGTGGGGAGTCTACCCGTCCGGGTCATGATCCGGTAGGTGTGGAAGAGGAATTGGCTCGGGTCATACCGGTCGTCGAGGCCATTCATCGTATCGCACCGCACATTCCGTTATCTGTAGATACTTACAAAGCCGAAGTAGCCAGAAAGGCACTCGAGGCTGGCGCACATATCATTAATGATGTGTGGGGGTTTAAGGCAGACCCTGATATGGCACGTGTAGCTTCGGAATTCGATTGCCCGGTCATTTTGATGCATAATCGTCATGACCGTAACTATAGTGATTTGGTTTCTGATATGCTGTCTGATTTAAAAGAGAGTATCCGATTAGCGCTGGATGCGGGGGTACGTGAGGAACAGATCATTTTAGACCCAGGCATCGGTTTTGCCAAGGATTATGATGAAAATATCCATGCCATGACTTCTCTCGATACATTGAGTCAGCTAGGCTTTCCACTGTTATTGGCTACGTCACGCAAAAGATTTATTCGTACAGCACTGGATTTGCCTGTGAATGATGTGGTGGAGGGCACGGCGGCTACTGTTGCTTTTGGCATTGCTCAAGGGTGCCAGATTGTGCGTGTACATGATGTGGCACAAATCAAGCGCACCGTACGTATGTGTGATGCGATGGTGTACGGGTCTAAAAATGCACTGAGTTATGGTGGTTAGAAGACGCTTCATGAATGATTTGATCCTGCGATTGCAAAGGCGAACGCTCCGCTTCTTCGGATTCAAATCCTTCATTCCGCTACAACGCGCCATAAAGTCACTGTATTTTTAGAGAGAAATTTATTATAAAAAATTGAAATAAAAAACAGGGGGTCTACCCACGATGGATAAAATGGTTTTGCATCGTATGGAGTATTACGGATATCATGGCGTTTTTCCAGAGGAGCGCAAGCTGGGACAACGTTTCTATATTGATTTGGAACTGGAGCTTGATCTGCGTGAAGCGGGTGAGCAGGATGCTTTGGACAAAACGGTTAATTACGCCGAGGTGCATTACACCGTTAAAGATATTGTAGAAAAGGAATCTTACCAATTGATTGAAGCTTTGGGCGAACGTATTGCATCTTCCCTACTGGACACTTATACTAGTGTCAATGCACTGACTGTCAAAGTCACGAAGCCGCATCCGCCGTTTGATATTCATTTTCAGGGCGTGACGGTTGAGCTTTATCGCGCAAGAAAGTAGGAACGATACATGAATGCACATTCGACCTCTGAGGCATCAGAGGCTTATATTGCTTTAGGGGCTAATTTGGGGGAGCGCGAGCATACCCTGTATGAAGCCATTACGGCGCTGGACGAACATCCGGGTATACGGGTGCTGCGGTGCTCCAGCCTGTACGAAACAGAGCCTGTTGGGTATCTGGATCAACCTTCTTTTTTGAACATGACGGTAGCCGTATCTACAACACTTGCTCCAGAGGAGCTTCTGGTATATATGCTGGAGGTGGAGAGTCGTCTGGGGAGAGTAAGACATATTCCTAATGGTCCACGAACCATTGATCTGGACTTGTTATGGATGGGAGCGGCGCAACTGGCTACACCGGATTTGGAGCTTCCTCACCCTCGTATGTTGGAGCGTGCTTTTGTGCTGGTTCCTTTGGCTGACATCGTTCCGAACCAAGATCCGTCCGGTCTGTACAGTATCGTGCATACTGCATTGAATTCTGTGGATGGAAAGGACGGCATACAGCTTTGGAAAACATGCAGCTGGCGCAACGACTCCGCGCCTTTCGGAAGTTAAAAGGGTTCACACAGCAGGAGTTGGCAGAGCGTACTGGTATATCTTTGACTGTATTAGGTGCTGTGGAGCGAGGCAATCGTACAGTAGACCCAGACATGCTGAACATCATCGCCCAAACGCTAGAAATTGAAGTCCGGGAACTGACGGAATGACGATAAGTGACGATACAAAAGAAAGAATAAAGGGGTGAACAAATATGTTGAAAATCGGCGATATTGAAATGAAAAACCAAGTCGTTCTGGCTCCGATGGCAGGCGTGTGTAACCCTGCTTTTCGCCTGATCGCCAAGGAATTCGGTACAGGTCTGGTATGTGCAGAAATGGTTAGTGATAAGGCGATCATTCACGGAAACAAGCGTACGCGCGAGATGCTGTTTGTAGATGAGCGTGAGAAGCCGCTTAGCTTACAAATTTTCGGGGGAGACCGCGAATCTTTGGTGGAAGCAGCGAAGGTGGTAGATCAGGAAACGAATGCAGATATTATTGATATCAATATGGGCTGCCCGGTTCCCAAAGTGACCAAATGTGACGCAGGTGCTCGTTGGCTGCTCGATCCAAACAAGATTTATGAAATGGTATCGGCGGTAGTGGAATCGGTAAGCAAGCCGGTTACCGTGAAAATGCGTATTGGTTGGGATAGCGAGCATATTTATGCCGTAGAGAACGCTCGCGCTGTTGAACGTGCCGGAGGTCAGGCCGTTAGCGTACATGGCCGTACACGGGAGCAACTGTATACGGGACATGCGAATTGGGATATTATAAAAGAAGTTAAAGAAGCAGTTTCCATTCCTGTAATTGGAAACGGTGATGTGGCATCACCGGAAGATGCCCGCCGCATGCTGGATTTGACCAATTGTGATGGCGTTATGATCGGACGTGGCGCTCTGGGGAATCCGTGGATGCTCTACCGTACGATTGAGTACCTGCAAACGGGCGAGCTGTTGCCCGATCCTTCACCGGAAGAAAAAATTCGTATTGCCATTCTGCATATGGATCGTCTGGTTGCACTGAAGGGTGAAGCAGTAGCTGTCCGTGAAATGCGTAAGCATCTGGCTTGGTACCTCAAAGGGATTAAAGGTTCTGCACGTATTAAGGATGTCATTATGGAAGAAACAAAGCGCGACGATATGGTGCGCATTTTGGATCAATTTGTATCTCAATTGCACATGGTAGATAACGATGAGGCTTCTACAAGCGCTGCTTCTCCTGCTGTTGTTGCGCAATAAGGAAGCTGTTCCGGCCTGTGCACGCGATTGACTTTTCCAATTGCTTGCCCTATAATCGTTCAGTATAAAATCTTGATGTATGCTACAAATTGTGTGCAGCTCTCAAGACAACAGCAGGAAATGTTCTCATTCCCTCAGAGTGGCATATTATGTTTTGAAAGCGTGCATTCCGATGCACTTTTAAACTTTTCCCATGACAGGAGAATCGGTTGAGATGAGCGATAAAGAAGTCATTCTGACACAGGAAGGTCTTAGAAAGCTCGAAGATGAGCTTGAGAACTTAAAGTCTGTCAAACGCCGCGAAGTGGCTGAACGGATTAAGGTAGCCATCGGATACGGAGATATTAGTGAAAACTCCGAATATGAGGATGCGAAGAATGAGCAGGCCTTTATTGAAGGCCGTGTAATTACGTTGGAAAAGATGCTACGTAATGCCCGCATTATCAATAGTGATGAAATTGACACCGATGTTGTGGGAGTAGGCGCAACTGTGACCGTCGAAGATTTGGAATTCGGAGATATTACAGAGTATGCTATCGTAGGCTCCGCCGAATCCGACCCGCTACAGAACAAGATTTCGAATGAAAGTCCGGTTGGCAAGGCAATTCTCGGTAAGAAAAAGGGAACTGTTGTGGATGTCACCGTTCCAGCAGGCGTTATTCAATATAAAATCGTGGATATCAAGAAATAAGACACGGACTTTGGAATTTAATGTAAAAGCTTCCTTGTGGAAGCTTTTTTTCTCTACACCCGGACGGACCCCGGCCCGTCTATTCATATTGAAGGAGCTGATTTAGCACCATGTCGGATGAAACTACTAACCAGGAATCACAAGAAAATCGCGAGGAATTAAGTGAATTATTGCAAATTCGTCGTGCCAAATTGGACGAGCTTCGCTCACTGGGCATTGATCCTTTTGGACGCAAATACATACGCACAGCTGAAGCGGGCGTACTACTGAGCAAGTATGACAGTTTGACTAAGGAAGAACTGGAAGAAAAGAATATTGAAGTTAGCATAGCAGGCCGTATTATGGCTAAACGTGTGATGGGAAAAGCCAGCTTTGCTCATATACAGGATCTCAGCGGACGTATTCAAATTTATGTTCGTCAAGATACGGTACCTGAATCCAAATATAAGGCATTTGGTATTTTGGATCTGGGCGATATTGTTGGTGTTAAGGGTGTGCTCTTTAAGACCAAAACAGGCGAAACGACAATCAAAGTACTGGATATTGAGGTCTTGTCCAAATCCTTGTATCCATTACCAGAGAAATATCATGGCCTGAAGGATGTTGAATTGCGTTACCGTCAGCGGTATGTCGATCTGGTTATGAACCCTGAAGTACAAAAAACGTTCATTACACGGTCCCGTATTATTCAATCCATGCGCCGTTATCTCGATTCGCTCGGCTATTTGGAAGTTGAAACCCCAACTTTACATTCCATTGCTGGCGGGGCGGCGGCGAAGCCTTTTATTACGCACCATAATGCATTGGACATGCAGCTTTATATGCGTATTGCTATTGAACTCCATTTGAAACGACTAATTGTCGGTGGAATGGAGAAAGTATATGAGATCGGGCGTGTATACCGTAATGAAGGTATTTCGACCCGCCATAACCCTGAGTTTACGATGATTGAGCTGTATGAAGCGTATGCTGATTATAAAGATATCATGCAATTGACGGAAAACATGGTTGCACATATTGCGCAGGAAGTACTGGGCACACAGCACATTCAATATCAAGGCCAGGAAGTGGATCTGACGCCGCAATGGCGCAGAGTCTCCATGGTGGATGCTGTTAAAGAAGTAACAGGCGTAGACTTTAGCGTGCAGATGAGTAATGAAGAAGCTCATCGCCTTGCGAAAGAGCATAAAGTTTCGGTTGAACCGCATATGACATTTGGCCATATCCTGAATGCATTCTTTGAGCAGTTCGTAGAGGAAACGCTTATTCAACCGACCTTTATTACTGGACATCCGGTTGAAATCTCGCCGTTGGCCAAGAAAAACGAACAAGATTCGCGGTTTACGGATCGCTTCGAGCTGTTCGTGGTTGCTCGTGAGCATGCGAATGCGTTCACTGAGTTGAATGATCCAATCGACCAGCGCCAACGTTTTGAAGCACAATTGCTGGAACGTGAGCACGGTAACGATGAGGCTCATGAAATGGATGATGACTTTATCCGTGCCTTGGAATACGGTATGCCGCCAACAGGCGGACTGGGCATCGGCATCGATCGTTTGGTTATGTTGCTGACAGATGCGCCTTCCATTCGCGATGTGCTGCTTTTCCCGCATATGCGTAACCAACAGTAGAATAACATAACATTATGAATATAGAGGATCAGCCGGGCTTCCCGTGTCTTGTTCCTCTTTTTCATAAGAATGGATGGAGAGAATACTCTAATGAAACGCAGCGTCAAGCTTAGTCGGTTCGCATCGCCTCCTTTTATATTGGTCATCGGATATTTATTGATTATTGCATTGGGTACTTTGCTACTGATGCTTCCTGTTGCCAATCATAGTGGTCATGTTCCGCATTGGATTGATTCGCTTTTTACGTCCGTCTCAGCCGCTTGTGTTACAGGACTGGTCGTTGTTGACGTCGATTCAACGTATACGATGTTTGGCGAAACCGTCATTTTGGTGCTGATGCAGCTAGGCGGGCTGGGGTTTATGACCTTAGCGACCTTGTTTGCGCTGTTGTTGGGGCGGCGATTATCGTTAAAGGATCGGTTGCTGCTTAAGGAGGCTATTAATGCCGATAGCATGGAAGGGATCGTGCGTATTATTCGCAAGGTGCTGATCTTTTCTTTCACCATTGAGGCGATAGCTGCCGTCGTCTTAGCTTTGCGGTGGATGCGAGAGATGCCTGTCGGACAAGCGATATATTATGGAATATTCCATTCCGTATCCCTCTTTAATAACGGGGGATTCGATTTGTTCGGGACTAGCTTCCAACAGTACGCTGGAGATTTTGTTTTCAATATGATTGCATCTGTGCTCGTTATATCAGGAGGCTTGGGTTTCCTTGTACTTAGTGATCTGTTCGATTTTCGCCGTACCCGGAGACTGTCTCTACACTCCAAAATGGTGCTAAGCGTGTCGGGAGTGCTCATTGTGATTGGTGCGCTGGTTATATTTATTTTTGAGTTTACCAATGCACGAACCTTGGGCGCGCTGAACTGGGAAGGCAAAGTATATGGAGCTGTCTTTCAATCGGTCTCCACGAGATCATCAGGTACGAGCACAGTCGATATCAGCGGGTTAAGGCAGGCAAGTCAGTTTTTTATTATGTTGCTGATGATTATCGGTGCTTCTCCGGGCTCCACTGGAGGAGGAATCAAAACGACTACGTTTCTGCTTATGGTAGGTGCGCTAATCGCCGTCATGCGAGGACAGAAGGAAATCGTGTTTTTCCGTCATAGGGTCCCCAAAGATATCATGATGCGGGCGCTGACCATTATTGTACTAGCCCTATTTATATTCTCGATTGTGGTTATACTGCTCTTAATGACAGAGGATGCCCCATTTCTCTCCCTGGCATTTGAGGCTGCTTCCGCAATCGGAACGGTAGGCTTGTCCGTAGGAGTGACGCCAGGATTGTCTGATGCAGGCAAGTTGATTATTTGTGTGACCATGTTTATTGGTCGAATTGGTCCTCTTACGATTGCCTATGCCATTCGTCCACGCTCGACCAAGACATTGTACCGTCGTCCCGAAGGGCATATTGTAATTGGATAGTGTATCTGTAAAAAAGATGTACCCGTGCTGATTAGCATAGGTACATCTTTTTTCATTTCAGATCATCATCATTCTTTATGGGGAGCATATCATGTAAAATGTCCATTTTGAGAACAAAACGGAATGGTCTGAACAGATACTGTTTTTCGCAAAAAAAACGGCTATTTGTTTCCTTTTATGTAATTATAGACAAAATACTAGGAATATTATGTATAATATTGTATGATAGTGGGCGTGAAAGGGGGATAGTTGAGGTGAATACCAATTTCTAATTTGAAAGGAATCATCTATTATGTATTTATTTATTATTAGTGCTGAAGTTTTATTTTGGGTTTTTGTTGTTGCAGGCTTGATCGCAAGGTATATGTTTGGCTTGAAGAAGTTAGGCGGTCTTCTTTTACTATTTACCCCCATTATTGATATCCTGTTACTGATTGCGGTGTTCATCACGGTGAAAAGTGGCATGGAGATTACGACTGCTACTGGCTTGGCGGCCTGTTATTTTGGTATTACAGTAGCATTTGGTCATAGGTTAATTAAGTGGGCGGATGTACGGTTCTCCCATTGGTTTGGTAAGGGACCCAAGCCTGAACGCAAGTATGGTGCTGCTCATGCAAAAGAGGAACGGATAGGTTGGTTGCTTCACCTTTTGGGTTGGGCTATAGGTAATGCTTTGTTGCTCGCCATCATTGTGTATGTTGATGATCCTCAGCGTACGATGTCTTTGGAGGGCATTATGCAAACATGGGCAATTGTTCTGGCAATCGACTTTGTTGTCTCCTTTAGCTATACTTTAGCTCCCAAAAAACAAAAGCGTAGTCTATAAAGGTTAAGGCTTACACTTAGATGATATCTGGCTGGTCACTCAGGATGTTCAAATCGGAAGAGTCATTGTTGGTGAAAATGAAGTGGTTACTTCCGGTAGGTGGGTGATTCTGTCATCGGAATGTAAATATTTACAAAAATATGCGGATTTTATGTTTAACTCGCTTTGACAGTCACCTTGTTTTTGCCTCGCTACCTTTTTTCACATACATGTATTCCTTTCGATTTGAACACAGACCAACAGAAGCAACACAACTATTTCTTGTGAGATGACAGACAGCATACAAGATGTGTTACACAAATTTTAAAATAAATTTTGTGATTTGCCTAAAACGTCGCCTATCCAAGTTTGGCAATTAACGCGATAATATTCCAGGAAAGATTACATATGTCTATAAATGTAGACATACTAAATTAAGTTGTTATTTTGTTTAAAAATGTAAAAAAGAAAGGTGGTTTCTGTGGCAGTACTACTGAGCGGTAAGAACATTTTGATTATGGGCGTGGCTAATAACAGGAGTATTGCCTGGGGGACAGCTCAATCTTTAGCTGCTGAAGGAGCACAGCTCATTTTTACTTACGAAAATGAGAGGGTTGCAGAGCGGGTACTAAAGCTCGTTGAAACCATTCCGGGAGCACTGGTCTGTCCTTGTAATGTACAAAGCAATGAAGAGCTTGATGCATTGGCGGATTTTCTAAAAGAAAAAGTAGGCGTATTGCATGGTTATTTTCACAGTGTCGCCTATGCTAAGGCTGAGGACTTGGATGGCTTGTTCGTTGACACTTCTCGCGAGGGATTCGCTGTTGCCCAAGAAATCAGTGCCTATTCTCTGGCTGCTGTATCCCGTCGAGTATACCCACTGATGACAGAGGGTGGAAGTATCGTCACCATGACGTATATTGGCGCAGAACGAGCGATCAAAAATTACAACGTTATGGGTGTGGCGAAGGCTTCACTGGAAGCCAGCATGCGCTATCTGTCGAATGATCTGGGCACATATGGCATTCGTGTAAATGCGATTTCCGCGGGTCCGATACGGACCTTGGCTGCCTATGGCATTAAAGATTTTAACACAATGCTCAAACATATTGAAGAAACTACGCCCCTACGCAAGACGGTTGATACGTCGGAAGTCGGAGATACGGCGTTATTCCTATTTTCCCATTTATCGAGAGGCATTACGGGTGAAGTTATCCATGTAGATGCTGGATACCATATTACGGGGATGTAAGGAGGGAACGTTGTGCTTATTACGCATACGGATTGCCGTATTATCTCACCTGAAGGAGTTATGACTAGGGAGCGTCTGGAGCGAGACGTTACGATCTTCTCCCGGATGTTGACGCTCAGAGGAATTCCCGAAGACGGTAGAGTGATTCTGAAAGCGGCCAATTCCTATTGGTTTGTTGTGTCTCTGTTCTCCCTGTGCAATATTGCTGTTTCGGTGACTGTGGTGGACGAGCAGACTGTGCTCGATGAGGTGGCCCAAATCTATGATGAAGCGGGTGCCTGTTGCATCCTTACGGATTCCGATTTAGAACTTCCTCATGCTCTCGTTATTCTGATTCAAGATCTGATTCAAGAAGAAGCAGTACACCCGGATTGGGTGGGAGAGCCAAAGCTTGAAGCCCTCGACTTTAGCAAGTGGTGCGAGAGGTCAGATGCGCTCATTCTGTATTCTTCAGGTACGACGGGCAAACCCAAGGGAATCGTGAAAGCTGGTTCAGCTTTTATGGAGAATATCAGGCATTCCATACACGCCATGAACTACCTACCGTCTGACCATATGCTCCCCGTTGTGCCTTTTTCTCATTTTATGGAATCTCACTTATCTTCTCCTGGTGGTTAACTTCATGTTCTCTCATCATCTGCAATCCAAAAAACCTCTGGAGCGTCATTGCAAGTATTACGAAAGACCGGGCGACGGTCGTAGACGCTAACCCCTCTGCTTTTTACACCTTGTTGCGTATGCTAAACCGAAAACCCGAACAACTGGAAATGGTCAAGGAAGCTCCGGTGCGCATGTGGTGCGTAGGCGGTTCCCCACTTACCCAGGACCTTGAAGAGAAATTTAACAACATATTTGGACAGCCCCTGCTGAATGGTTACGGCCTTTCTGAACTGGGCAACGTTACGCTGGGGACGCTAGAGTGTCCGAAGGGTTGTGGCCTACCATTACCTGGTGTGGATCTGAAAATACTAGATTCTACAGGCAACCAGCAGGCGGACGGTATCGTAGGCGAAGTGTGGATACGCAGTGCTGGATGCATGGAAGGTTATCTAAATCGTCCAGACCTGACGCAATCCGTTCTACAGGACGGCTGGTTCAAGACGGGGGACCTGGGCTATCTGGATGACGGAATGCTGTATGTCATTGGTCGCAGCGGTAAGACGGTCAATCGGATGGGCTATATGGTCTCTCCAGTCTATATCGAGGACCGAATTGGTTCGCTAGGCTACCGATCCTGCGTGATTACCTTGGAGGATGAGGCTAAAGGGACATTGCTTGTCGCATTCATCGAAAGTGATTCCTCACAGGTCGTGCCTGTGCTCCGCAAAGAGATGAGTCAGGTACTCCCTTCATACATGTTTCCCGATCTTTTGCTTCCGCTCGATCATTTTCCTTTAAATCGCAATGGAAAAGTAGATCGTCTGGAGATGGAGCGTGTTGCTCTAGAGAAAGCTGCTTCTCGCAAAGCATAACAAGATATATACCAAAACTGCATACAGGAAAGGGAGAATGTGCCATGAGTATAAATCCAGAACTGGCAGAAAACACACTGTTTCTGAAAAGGCATGAATCTATTCTGAAATGCCTCAATTATTTGATTGAAAATCGGCAGGAAGTGATGGATATTCTCACACAATTTTCATCCTATCGGGCTGCCAATGCAGAAATTGACTCCACGATCCTCACACTTCAAGGTGCTCTGCAAGAAGTGCAGACCTATCAGCCAAGCTGGCAACGATCTATGGCTGTATTTATGCCTTCCAACGTCATTTTGTACTCCTATGCATTATACCTCTTGATTCCGTCCCTGTACGTTGAAAATATAGACTTTCGCCCTTCTTCTCACGTAAACGAGTACGTCAACATGCTGCATGAAAAGCTTCAGGCTGTACATGGATTACCCATCTATATTCGTAAAGTAAGCCAGAAGGTGTTCATGGAGAATTCCGTGATGCCAGCTGATATTGTGGTGTTCACCGGAAGCTATACCAATGCAGAGAAGATCAAAAAACAGATTCGAAAAGATCAGCTCTACATTTTTTACGGACAAGGACTAAATCCTTTCATCATCGGACCTGATGCAGATCTGGAGCTGGCGGTTACCGATGTGATCCGAATGAGATTGTTCAACTCTGGACAAGACTGCCTAGGCCCCGACATCATTCTGGTACATCAAGATGTGAGTGAGCATTTCAAAGATCTGCTGATTCAACAGCTTGACCAACTCGTGTTTGGTGCCAACGATGATCCGAACGCAAACTATACCCCTATATTCTATAAAGACACGCTATATTCGGTTTCCGAATATTTCAACACGAATGATAAGTTTATTATTTACGGCGGCGGCATTGATTTCCGTACAAAAAAGATGGAGCCAACGGTTGTATATAGTGAATTGGATCAGAATCTGGAGATTATTGAGTATTTTTCGCCAGTCTTCAATGTAGTTAGCTACCAAGACGACGAGCAATTGATCAAGCGTATTTCCTCCAGTTATTTCAGTGAACGTGCAATGGGTTGCAGCTTATACGGATCGGAGCACCTGACTGACGTTCTGCGAAAGAAGCACACGCTGACCATTAATCAGACGCTTGAGGATGTGGATCAAGGTAATAAGCCTTTTGGTGGCTACGGCACGATGTCGAACTATATTTTTTACGATTTCAAGCTCATTTCGAAGCCGATCTTGATTTCAGAAATTGTCGCAGAATATTTGTCGGAAAAGAGGAGTTTGGTATGACTGCGAGCTTCTTTCCCTGGGATGCCATCATTGGGTACTTAAAATCAGCTGGGATTCAGCATCTCTTTGGATTACCAAGTGATGATCTCAAAATCGTATCGTCACTCCCCTCATCCGGTATGGATTTTATCCTGTGCAAAGATCAACGTAATGCTGTGTTCATGGCAGCAGGTTATGCGCTCACCACCAACCAGATGTCCGTGTGTGTTGTGGGGAAAGGCCCTGCGCTCAGTAATACACTCACAGGGCTGCTGGAAGCCAAAAACCTGGGCGCTCCGCTCCTGCTTCTGGCGCTTGGTACCGGAGGAGACAAGCTGGGTACCCGATCCTTTCAGGAAGCCGATCAAATCTCACTCGTGAAGCCGCTCGTAAAATGGGCTTATCGTGTCGAGCATGTGGATCGGCTTGTATGGGCGATGGAGCGGGCTGCCTTTTTGGCTATCAATGGAGCACCGGGTCCTGTCTATATCGAACTCCCTGAAAATCTGATGGACCAGCCTATGCCAACAGGGTTTCAGTTTACCCCACCAGAAAAGCTGTCGTGCTCTCCGTCTCGTCGGGAGTTGGATGCATCGTGGGGAATTATTGAGAACGCCCGCAGGCCACTCATTCTAGTCGGAGGCGGAATGAAGTCAGGTACAGGTGATGTGATTGAGCGGTTTGCTAACCAACATGGAGCGGCCTTGTTCGCAACCGCCTCGGGACGGGGTGTAGTTGATGAAGACCACGAACTCTTCTGTGGTGTTGCGGGACTCTATACAGATCTTAGTCTAAGACAAATCTGGAAGGAATCTGATGTGGTAATCACACTGGGCAGTCGATTGGAAGAAACGGCTACTTTCGAGTGGGATATTTTGCTACAGGATACACCTTTGATTCAAGTCAATGTAAATCTGGAGGATTTTGCACACGAGTACAGGGGTATCAAGGTGCTTGGTGATGGATATGCAGCGGTGGAGCAGTGGCTTGAACGGCGCGGCCAGGAGCCTGATGGAGTGTGGCTTGAAACGATTAGGAGCTGTAAACAGGAGGCTTTTTCTCACAGGGCTATTTATTTGGAAGAGCTGAAAAAGACCCCTGGAATCCACGTTCCTGAGCTGTTGGACATGATTCAGACGGAGTTCCCTGAAAATCTGGTGCTTCTTCAAGAGAATGGATTGCAGGATATGTGGTCCTATTTTTATCCATATTTTCGCTTTGCCCACGGTTCTCTTTCGATTGTTCCTAGTGATCAAACGAGTCTTGGATTCGGTGCGGCGGCTGCTCTGGGAGCAAGCGTGGCAACACAACGTCCAGTAGTAGCACTCGTAGGTGACGGTGCGTTCAATCTCTTTTGTTCGGATTTTATGACGGCGGTGGAGTATCAAATACCGTTAATCTATCTCGTACTCAATAATGGTGGGTATGGTTGGTTACAGAATCAGATGAATTATAAGCATCTCACAGGGCAGTCCCTCCCGTTTGTTTCTGAGGCGGCCAAGACAGGAATTCAAATTCCCCAGTATGAGTTTGTGGAAAGCCTTGCAATTCGGAGTAAGGGAGAGGCACGGGAACAGCTTCAGCTTGCTTGGCAAAAGTATCAGGAGAACAAGCTTGTGATCGTCGAGGTATATGCTGATCTTGCGGATGTGCATGAAAAAATCAGTCATGTGTATGGCGACTTTCCTCTCTACGAGCAACAGGCTTCTAAGAATTAATTTCAACGAAGGACGTGGATACAGTGAGAAGACGTGTTGTAGTGACTGGACAGGGAGTCGTAACGCCGATCGGGCTTAATCTTACGGATTTCTGGAATTCACTGTTGGAAGGAAAAAGCGGAATCGGACCTGTCACTGCTTTCGATACAGCGGACATTCCGACAAAGATCGGTGCACAGGTTACGGGCTTTGACCCATTGCAATATATGAGCAAGAAGGAAGCTAATAAAGTCGCACAGTTCACTCAGTTTGCTTTGGCGGCTGCCCGGCAGGCAGTGGAGCAATCGAAATTAGTGATTGATGAGCGGAATGCAAGTCGCGTGGGAGTTATTGTCGGCTCTGGAGCAGGCGGCCTCGACGTTATAGAGGAGAACTTTGGGAAATTAACAAAGCTTGGTCCCAAAAGAGTTTCTCCTTATTTTGTTTCCTCGATGATGATTAATTCAGCACCTGGTGAAATCTCCATTGCTATCGGAGCCAAGGGGCCTTCTTTTGCTGTGGTTACGGCTTGTGCCACAGGAAGTAATGCCATTGGTGAGGCATTACGTACGATCCAGTACGGCACGGCTGATGTCGTGGTTGCCGGTGGAGCAGAAGCCAATTTTAGTCAGCTCGATCTGGCATCTTTTGCGAATATCCATGCTCTCTCCAGACGTAATGATGAGCCGCAGAAGGCTAGTCGTCCGTTTGATGTGAATCGCGATGGATTCGTCATCGGTGGAGGAGCAGGAGTCTTGGTGCTGGAGGAGTTGGAGTATGCTTTGAACCGCGGAGCCACCATTCTGGCCGAAGTTGTGGGTTACGGATGCACAACTGATGCGTATCATATCACGGCTCCAGATCCCTCTGGCTCCGGCCCGGCAGATGCGATCAATATCGCACTGCAGGATGGCGGCTTAACACCGCAGGAAATCGACTATGTCAATGCCCACGGTACGAGTACGCCATTTAATGATCGTATGGAGATTAATGCTATTCAAAAAGTATTCGGGGAGCATGCCCCCCGTTTGGCGATATCGTCTATTAAATCCATGACTGGTCATTTAATGGGCGGTGCAGGGGCAGTCGAATTAATTGCGACTGTGCAGAGTATGATTCACAGCAAAGTACCACCGACACTCAATTGCGACAATCCTGAGGCTCCTGAATTGAACTTTGTGCCGCATGTATATCAGGAACGCGAGGTCCGCGCGGCGATTAGCAATTCATTTGGTTTCGGAGGGCACAACGTCTGCCTTGCTGTTCGCAAGTGGGAAGGGGAATAAGCCTGTGAGCGAAGAGCTAATCCATATCCCGGATGTGCTTCCGCACCGGTACCCATTTCTTCTGTTGGATGGCGTGACCGGGTACGAAACGTCGCAATGGGCGAAGGGATACAAGCTTGTCACCTGGAGTGAGTGGTTCATTACTGACACTAACCCATACATGCCTCCTATGTTGATTGTGGAGTCGCTTGCACAATTAGCGGCATTCGCTGCGATTGATAAAAAAGGCATTTCATACCTGACTAACCTCAATGGAATTCGATTCCACAGCTTGGCCAAGCCTGGAGACCGAATTGATCTCTATTTTGAAGTGATCAAGCGTCGGCGGGGCTATATTCTCGGCAAGGGTCGGGCTTCCGTAGGCGATCGATTGGTGGTTGAGGCGGAAGAAATTGTTTCACTGGATCAATGACGGGGTGGAAGCGTACGTTAAACTGTCCTTTTGTCCTCCTGACTGCCAGGTGCAGCGGGAGGATATTCACATCATGGAATAGGAGTGAATGAGATGAATGACATGCAGTTATATGATTTAACAAATGCGCAGAAGCGTATATGGTATACCGAATTACTCTACCCAGATACGTCAGTGTCACAGCTTTCCGGTACAGCTAAGATGAAGGGGCATATCAATATTGCTGCCTTTATGCAGTCCATTAATTTGATTATCAAACAGTATGATGCATTCCGCATCCGTATTACCTCAGTGGATGGAGTGCCTCAGCAGTACGTCGTTCCTTATGAAGAGAGACAGTTGGAGTGCCTGGATCTTAGTCACTATGAAAGTGTATCTGAGGTGGAAGCCTTACTTGAGCAACACAAAAGAAAACCCTTGCCCCTGCTGGATTCTGAGCTCTTCCAGTTTTTAATTGTGAAGATTAGCGAGGAAGAGTATTGGATTAATATCAAGATGCACCATATTATTTCTGACGGGATCTCAATGGTGGTCTATGGCAATCAGCTGACAGCATTTTACATGGAGTTAATTCAAGGAAATGAACCGGAGCTGGGCGACGATTGCTCGTATATTCAATATATTGCAGATGAGAATGCATACGAACTTTCTGACAGATACCAAAAGGATAAGGCATACTGGCTGGATAAATTTTCCGATTTGCCTGAGCTTACGGGTTGGAAGTCATATAATCCGTTATCTTTAAGCACCCACGCCGTTCGGGAGCATTTTACCGTACCAGAAGTGCTATATCACGAGCTGCAAGCATTTTGCCAACAGAATAGGATTTCTTTGTTCCAGTTCTTCATGGGTGCGATGTATATCTACATACACAAAATGACGAATCAGCCGGATGTGGTGATTGGCACTTCGTTCGCTAACCGGGGGAACAAAAAAGAGAAGCAAAAGATAGGTATGTTCGTCAGCACCGCTGCTGCCAGAACATACGTCAAAAAGGATATAGATGTGTTGAGCTTCCTGCAGGATGTAGCCAGAGATCAGATGTCAGTCCTGCGGCATCAGAAATATCCATACAATCAGTTAATTCAGGATCTTAGAGAAATGCATGGGAACAAGGATATTCAGCGGCTTTTTGGCGTTTCAATGGAATATCGTCTTATCAATTGGGTTGATTTGGATGATGTGCGTATTTTGACAGATTATGATTTCTGCGGGGACGAAGTGAACGATTTCGTGCTTCATATCGTGGAGATCCTGGATGAAGGCGAACTGGTACTGGATGTCGATTATCGGACAGAGCTGTTTGAACGCAGTGAAGTTAAGGACATGGTTTCCCAGTTGCTTACGATCGCCGAGCAGATCATTCATTCACCTCAGCTTTCTATCGCAGAGGTAAGCTTATTAGGTGAACCAGAAGAGCAGTCCATTTTGGCTCTTTCGGAAGGCGCCGCAGTCGATTATCCACGTGAGAAGACCATTCATGGCTTATTCGAGGAACAAGCCGAGCGCACGCCAGATCACGTAGCCGTTCAGATGGACGAGCAGAGCATTACATACCAAGCTCTAAACGAGCAGGCTAACCAGCTTGCGAGATATTTGCGCTCCGAGGGAGTAGGAGCAGATACGCTCGTAGGGATTATGGCTGACCGTTCCTTGGAGATGGTCATCGGGATGTTGGCCATTTTGAAAGCAGGTGGTGCCTATGTACCAATTGACCCCGATTATCCCGAAGAACGTATCCATTATATGCTGGAGGATTCAGGGGTCCGTCTGTTGCTCACCCAAAGTCATCTATGGGAGAGCACCACTTTTGACGGAAAGCTTGTGAGTCTGGACGAAGCTGCAACGTATACAGGAGATGCTTCCAATCTGGAGAGTATTTCGGGACCAAGCCATCTGGCCTATGTTATCTACACGTCGGGTACGACTGGCAAGCCGAAGGGCACGCTGATTGAACACAAAAATGTAGTTCGACTGCTCTTTAACGATAAAAATTTATTTGACTTCAACTCTCAGGATACGTGGACGCTGTTCCATTCGTTCTGCTTCGATTTCTCCGTTTGGGAGATGTACGGAGCGCTTCTTTACGGAGGGAAATTGGTGATTGTTCCATCTCTCACAGCCAAGAGCCCAGCAGCTTTCCTGGAGTTGTTGAAAGACAACCAAGTCACCATCTTAAATCAGACGCCGACGTATTTTTATCAGGTGCTACAGGAAGAGTTAATGCACTCTTCGACAGAGCTTGGCCTTAGAAAAATCATTTTTGGTGGAGAGGCTTTAAGTCCATCTCTTCTGAGGAACTGGCGGGTCAAGTATCCTGATGTGCAGCTGATTAATATGTACGGAATTACGGAAACAACAGTTCATGTCACCTATAAGGAAATCACGGAACATGAGATTGAAGCGGGGAAAAGCAATATTGGCAGAACGATCCCCACACTTAGCGCTTACATTCTCGATGAGCAAAGACGCCTGCAGCCTGTTGGGGTTCCAGGAGAGCTATACATTGCGGGAGACGGTCTTGCCCGTGGGTATTTGAATCGGCCGGATTTGACGTCTGAGAAATTCGTTGAGCATCCGTATCGGGTGGGAGAGCGGCTGTACCGAACTGGGGATCTTGCTCGTTGGTTGCCTGATGGCAATATTGAATATTTGGGGCGGATCGACCATCAGGTCAAAATTCGCGGCTACCGAATTGAGCTTGGCGAGGTAGAAGCCCAAATTCTCAAGGCTCCAAGCGTACGAGAAACGATTGTCCTCGCACGGGAAGACGAACAGGGCCAAAAATTGCTGTGCGCCTACTATGTAGCCTCCAGTGATCTTTCGCCGGGGGAATTGCGGTCTCAGCTGGCGGCGGAACTCCCCGCTTACATGATTCCTTCTTATTTTGTCCGGCTGGAGCAAATGCCGCTTACACCAAATGGCAAACTGGATCGCCGTGCGTTGCCGGCTCCTGAAAGCAGCGTACAATCCGGCGAGGCTTATTTGGCTCCGAGAACTGCTGTGGAAGCTCAGATGGTACTCATCTGGCAAGATATCTTGGGCGTTGCTCGTGTCGGTGTCAGAGATAATTTCTTTGAAATTGGTGGTCACTCTTTGCGGGCAACAGTGCTCGTTTCACGGATTCACAAAGAATTGGGATGTAGCATTTCGCTGCGTGAGGTGTTTCAGTCACCTACGGTCGAATCCTTGGCGCAACTTGTGAAAAAACACATTCCGACCATGTACGAATCCATCCCACAGGCAACGGAAAGCGAAGCTTACCCAGTGTCCTCAGCGCAAAAGCGGTTATACGTGCTGAGACAGATGGATGGGGGAGAGCTCAGCTACAATATGCCAGGGGCCTTCACAGTGGATGGACCGTTGGATCGCACGCGGCTGGAGTCTGCGTTCCAGGCACTGATCCAGCGTCATGAATCCCTGAGAACCGGCTTTTATATGCAGGATGGAGAGCTTGTTCAGCGTGTGCATAGGAATGTGCCGTTTGCGTTGAACTACACAGAGGCTTTGGTGGAGGAGACGGATACGCTCATTCACAACTTTATTCGTGCCTTTGATCTGAGCCAGGCTCCATTACTGCGTGTTAGCTTGGTGAAGCTCCAGGAGGAGCGTCATCTGTTGCTGTTTGATATGCATCACATCATTTCAGATGGGGTTTCTATTCAAATATTGATAGAGGAACTTACTCATTTGTATCAAGGAGAACAGCTACCAGAGCTGCACATCCAGTACAAGGATTATGCCGTATGGCAACGGGAACAGTCAGAGAACCAATGGCAAGATCTTGAGGAATATTGGCTGCAATCCTTTGAGGGAGAGTTGCCGGTATTGGATTTGCCTACAGACTTCCAACGACCTTCAGTTCGGAGCTTCGAGGGTAGCCGAATTGATTTTACATTGGATGAGTCTGGAAATAAGGCGATACAAGAGCTTGCATCCCGTACAGGTACTACACTGTATATGGTATTGCTGGCCGCTTATTCGGTACTACTGCACAAATATACAGGACAGGAGGATATCGTCGTAGGTTCTCCAGTAGCCGGAAGACCGCAGGCTGAGCTTGAGGGCATCATCGGGATGTTTGTCAACACACTGGCCTTGCGCAGCTACCCGGCAGGAGATAAAACCTTTCAGGATTATCTTCTGGAAATCAAGGAAACGGCGCTCAAGGCGTTTGAGCATCAGGATTACCCTTTTGAAAAATTGGTCGAAAAGCTGGGCGTAGGACGTGATGTCAGCCGCAATCCGCTCTTTGACACCCTATTGGTATTACAAAATACCGAGCAGGAAGAGCAGGAAATGGACGGAGTGCACTTTACCCCTTACTTGATGGACACCGTCACAGCCAAATTCGACCTCTCCCTCAATGTAGAGGAGAAGGGGTCAAAATTAGCCTTTGGCCTCGAGTATAGTACGGCTTTATATCGGCGTGAAAGTGTAGAGCGACTTGCAACGCACTTGCTCCGGGTTCTGCACGCAGTCGTGGCCAATCCTCAGTTGCAATTGGCCGAGATAGAAATGATCACACCGGAGGAGAAAGTACAGATCGTTGAAGTATTTAACGCGACATCGACTCCTTATCCAAGGGACAAGACCATTCATGAGCTGTTCGCAGAACAAGTCAAGCGTACACCAGAGCAGACGGCGCTTGTATTCGGCGATGTCCAGCTAACGTACCTTGAATTGCAAGCCAAGGCGAGCCGACTGGCCCAAACACTGCGTCGTTTGGGAACGTTGAGGGAGCAGCCTGTGGCCGTAATGGGCGGACGAAGCATCGAGATGGTCATTGGTATGCTCGCGGTGCTTCAGGCAGGTGGAGCCTATGTGCCGATTGATCCTGATTACCCGGAAGATCGGGTTCGTTATATGCTTGATGATTCCGACGCCAAGCTATTATTGGTGCAAAAGGGCGAGCTTATAAGTGTAGACTACGGTATACCGATTGTCGATCTTAGTAGTGAAGGGGCCTATGCAGCTGAACCTGCCCAGCCGGAGACGGCTCAGGGATCGCAGGGGCTTGCTTATGTCATCTATACATCGGGTACGACGGGTAGACCGAAGGGAGTTATGGTTGAACACCGGAACGTGGTCCGTCTGGTCAAAGAGACCAACTATGTGGAGCTGAATGAATCCACACGAATTTTGCAAACAGGAGCCGTGGCCTTTGATGCTTCTACATTCGAAATATGGGGAGCGTTGCTTAACGGTGGGCAACTCTATTTCGTAGAGAATGACGACATTCTGATTGCTGATAGGCTCAAAGCAGCTATTACCAAGTATGGGATTACGACATTGTGGCTTACTTCGCCGCTTTTCAATCAGCTTTCCCTGCAGGATGAGTACCTGTTCAGAGGGCTAAAAACATTGTTAGTCGGCGGTGACGTACTATCCCTATCTCATATGAACCGTGTAATCGAGGCTAATCCTGATCTTGTCCCTATCAATGGCTATGGTCCGACAGAGAATACGACCTTCTCCACTACCTACAAGATTCCGGGTCGTGCCGAAGGGGTCGTGCCAATTGGTCGCCCAATTAGTAATTCGACCGCTTATGTGGTCAATGGATCGCTGCAGTTACAGCCTATTGGTGCTTGGGGTGAACTCATTGTCGGCGGTGAAGGTGTAGCGCGCGGATATCTCAATCGTCCTGATCTCACAGCAGAGAAATTTGTTCCTAGTCCTGTGAAGGACGGAGAACCCTGCTACCGAACTGGGGATTTGGTACGCTGGCTTCCAGATGGTAATTTGGAGTTTAAAGGAAGAATTGATGAGCAGGTCAAAATACGTGGTTACCGCATCGAACTCCCTGAAATCGAGGCCCAACTGGCCAAGGTGGAGTCAGTAATCGACGCCGTAGTGGTCGTTCGCGCGGATGAGCTTGGAGAGAAGCAGCTTTGCGCTTATTATGTGGCGGATCGTACGCTCACGGCAGGCGAAGTACGTCTTTCCCTATCGCAGGTACTTCCGGGCTATATGATTCCATCCTACTTTATCCAGATGGACCGTATGCCATTAACGTCAAACGGAAAAGTGGACCGCAGGTCTCTGCCGGCTCCTCAAGTAGGCGCGCATACAGGACGAAAGTATACAGCTCCTCGTACACCGGCTGAAGAAGCTTTGGCATCTGTCTGGCAAGGGGTACTGGGTGCCGAACAGGTGGGTATCCATGACAATTTCTTTGAATTGGGCGGAGACTCCATCAAGGCCATTCAGGTGTCGTCACGGTTACTGCAGGCCGGCTATCGGTTAGAGATGAAGCAGCTGTTCAAATCGCCAACCATTGCCGAGCTAGGCGCGGAAATACAAACGGCTGTGCATATGGCTGAACAGGGAGTTGTGCGTGGAGCGACTCGCTTGACTCCAGTTCAACAGTGGTTCTTTGGACGGAAGCAGGCAGAGCCTCATCACTTCAATCAAGCGGTTATGCTGTATCGTGAACAAGGGTTTGAGGAAAAGGCCTTGCATCAGGTGCTAAGAAAACTCGCTGAGCATCATGACGCCCTTCGCATGGTTTTCCGTCAGACAGAGCATGGATACGAAGCTTGGAATCGTGATCTTGAAGAAGGAGAGCTTTATAGCCTGTTCACCGCTGATTTACGGAATGAATCCGATCCGGCTGCAGCCATTACATCGCTGTCGGATAACATTCAGCGCAGTATCAATCTGGCAGAAGGTCCGCTGCTGAAGTTAGGACTTTTCCATTGTCAGGATGGAGACCACCTTCTGATCGTGATCCACCATTTGGTGGTGGACGGAGTATCCTGGCGGATTTTGTTCGAGGATATTGCAGCAGGCTATGAGCAGGTGATTCAAGGACAAGCGCTGACATTCCCGCAGAAGACGGATTCCTTCCGTGACTGGGGAGACGCCCTTGCTCGTTATTCGGAAGGTCCTGAAATGGAGACTCATCGGGCGTATTGGAGAGAGCTGGAGGATCAGCCACTCGAACAGTTGCCGAAGGATGAGACTGTGGAAAGCCTTCTTTTACAAGATAGCAAAGTAGTAACAGCACAATGGACTCTAGAAGAAACCGACCAATTGTTGAGAAAAGCCCATCGTGCTTATCAAACAGAGACGAATGATCTGCTATTGACTGCTCTGGGCATGGCGGTATCCAAATGGTCTGGCATCGGAAAGGTTGCTGTGAATCTGGAAGGACACGGTCGTGAGCCGATTATACCGAATATCGACATCACCCGTACCGTAGGCTGGTTTACAAGTCAATTTCCGGTGATTTTAGACTTGGGGGATGACCCGGAAGTGGCCTCCTTGATCAAGTCTGTGAAAGAAGGGCTGCGTCGAATTCCGAACAAAGGTATTGGCTACGGGTTGCTCAAAACGATGGCAAGTCAGTTGGACGAAGGCAGCTTCAGCTTGCAGCCTGAGATTTCTTTTAACTATCTGGGACAATTTGATCAGGATTTGCAAGGAAGCTCGTTGCAGATTTCTCCTTATCCGACCGGAAGCGCCCAAAGCTTGTTGGAGGAACCGGCCTATACGCTAGACATCAATGGCATGGTGACGGACGGAGCCTTGACTCTGACGATTACTTATAACGGAAAACAGTATAAGTCATCTACGATGGAACAGCTCGCTGGATATATTGAAGAAAGCCTGCGGGAGCTTCTCCAGCATTGCGTAAACCAAGAAAAAACCATATTGACACCAAGCGACGTGCTTGCGAAGGGTCTAAGCATTGCCGATCTGGAGGAGCTTTCTAAGCAGACCAGCCAGATAGGCGATATTGAGAATGTATATAGTCTGACGCCGATGCAGAAGGGCATGCTGTTCCATGATATGTTTGAGCCGCATACAGGTGCTTATTTTGAGCAGGCTGCCTTTGACTTTAAGGGTAGCTTTGATCCGACCGCCTTCGGACACAGTCTGGATGCAGTGGTGGAGCGTCATGCTATCCTGCGCACGAACTTTTACAGCGGATGGGGCAGTGAGCCTTTGCAGGTTGTATTTCGGCACAGAGGCGCTAAATTGGTGTACGAAGACCTGCGGGAGATGAATGCATCGCAGCGCGAAGCTTACCTGAAGACATTTGGTGCTAAGGACAAAGCACTGGGCTTCAACCTAGCTGAAGACGAGCTTCTCCGTGTATCCATTTTACAAACAGATGAAGAGAGCTTCCGTCTCTTATGGAGCTTTCACCACATCGTCATGGATGGGTGGTGTGTTCCGTTAATTACGCAGGAGGTATTTGAACACTATTTTGCCCTCCTGGAAGGAAGAGAGCCGCAGCTGGCAGAGGTTCATCCGTACAGTCGATATATCGAATGGCTCGAACAGCAGGATGAAGCAGCTGCGTCCAACTATTGGAGCCGATATCTGGCCGGTTACGAACAGCAGACGCTTTTACCTCAAGTCGGTGGAGCAAGTAAGGGAGAAGGCTATGTAGCAGAAAAGCTGAATTATCCTCTCAGCAAGGAATTAACTGAGCGCCTTGAAAAGGTGGCCAGGGATGCTCATGTCACGATGAATATATTGCTGCAGTCCCTCTGGGGCATTGCGCTTCAACGCTATAACGGTAGCCGAGATGTCGTGTACGGAAGTGTAGTATCAGGCAGACCAGCAGAAATTCCGGGCATTGATCGGATGATCGGTTTGTTCATCAATACGATTCCCGTTCGTGTGAAGACAGAGGAGAATCTCCCCTTCACAGTTCTGATGAAGCAGCAGCAGGAACAATATATGGCTTCTCATATGTATGACACCTATCCGTTGTTTGAGATTCAGGCTCAGACGGATCAGAAGCAGGATTTAATCTCACATATTATGGTGTTTGAGAACTATCCTGTGGAGGAGGAGGTAGAGCGTCTGGGTGGTGGCGAGGCTGCCTTTGAGATTGAGGAAGCGGAGCTTCTTGAGCAAACGAATTATGATTTTAATTTAATTGTCCTCCCTGGCGAAGAGATGAGATTGCTGTTCCAGTACAATGCACTTGTTTATGACCAAGTAACAATTGGGCAAATCAAGGGCCATCTGGTTCACCTCATGGAACAAATTGTAGAGAACCCTGCCATTTCCGTGGATGCACTAGAATTAGTCACGCCGCAGGAGAGAGGACAGATTCTGAACGTATGGGGAAATACAAAAGGCATTTACGAGCACTGTAACACGTTCCACGGGCTGTTGGAAGAACAGGCGGTACGAACACCGGATGCGACTGCCATTTGGTTCGAGGACGAGAGTCTGACCTATGCCGAGCTCAATGCAAAAGCCAATGGACTGGCGAGAAGGCTCCGTACCCAGGGAATCAAGACGGGAGATCTGGTGGGACTGATTGCTGAACGGTCGCTCGAAATGATCGTTGGGATCTACGGCGTTATGAAAGCCGGGGGTGCCTATGTTCCAATCGATCCAGAGTATCCGAAAGAACGAATCAGTTACATGCTTGAAGATTCCGGGGCGAAGCTGATCCTTACACAGGCCCATCTCTTGGAGCATCTCGGATGGACGGAAAATGTTTTGCTGCTGGATGAATCATCGACCTATGATGCCGACACCTCGAATTTGGAGGCTACTGCCGGCCCGGATGATCTGGCTTACGTGATCTACACTTCAGGTACGACGGGTCAGCCTAAGGGCGTATTAGTCGAGCATCGGGGACTACCCAATCTTTCGGACGTATACGGGACACACTTCGAAGTTACACCGCAGGATCGGATAGTTCAGTTTGCAAGCCTGTCGTTTGATGCATCGGTTTCGGAAATTTTAACGGCGCTGAGCCACGGGGCTGTTCTGTGCATCCCTTCTACACAAGATATTTTAGATCATGCCCTGTTCGAGCAGTTCATGAACGATAAGGGGATTACGGTAGCGACTTTGCCGCCCGCCTACGCTATCCACCTTGATCCAGAGCGTTTGCCAACACTGCGGTGCCTGCTAACCGCAGGATCGGCCGCATCGATCGAGTTGATCGAAGAGTGGAGGAAGCATGTACGTTACTCTAATGGCTATGGCCCAACAGAGGACTCCGTATGCACCACAATCTGGTCTGTCCCGGACAGTGAGGAAGCAACGAATATTGTATCTATTGGACGACCTATTGCTAACCATAGTGTGTACATCTTGGATGACCATTTTAGATTGCAACCTGTAGGTGTAGCTGGAGAGCTATGCATTTCGAGTATCGGGTTAGCACGGGGGTATCATAATCGGCCTGAGTTAATGGATGAGAAGTTCGTGGACAATCCGTTTGCTCCAGGAGAACGTATGTATCGGACGGGTGACCTGGTTCGCTGGTTACCGAATGGAACCATCGAGTACTTAGGTCGAATAGATCACCAAGTCAAAATCCGCGGCTACCGTATCGAGCTAGGCGAGGTAGAAGCACAAATGCTCAGAGTGCCGTCCGTTCAGGAAGTCGTAGCCATGGCTGTAGAGGGTGATGACGGCTACAAAGATCTAGTCGCTTATTTCGTAGCTGCTCAGAAACTTGAGGTATCCGAGCTTCGTGCCGTCCTGTCGGAGATGTTACCTGGATATATGATTCCTTCCCGCTTCATACAACTGGAGGACATGCCTCTGACGTCGAACGGAAAAATCGATCGAAAAGCGCTGCAGGGCGAGCGTGGATGGGCAGCGGCTTCGTCTGAGGCTCCAAGGACACCTGTGGAAATCCAATTAGCGGAAATATGGCAAGAGGTGCTGGGTGTAGAGAGCGCGGGAGTGAAGGATAATTTCTTCCATTTTGGAGGCCATTCACTGCGTGCAGCCCTGCTAGTCTCACGAATTCGCAAGGAAATGAATCGCGAGATTAGTCTGAGATCAGTGTTCGAGTCTCCTACTATTGAAGGATTGGCTCGTGCCATTGAGGGCTATACACCGCTGAATTTCGAAGAAATTCCTACAGCGGGAGCGAGAGAGCATTATCCATTGTCCTCGGCCCAAAAACGACTGTTTATTCTAAGTCAGCTGGAAGGTGGAGAGCTGAGCTACAATATGCCGGGTATCCTTACCGTTGAGGGAGCTTTGGATCGGGAACGGCTAGAGCAGGCATTCCGTCGTCTGATTCACCGCCATGGTTCGCTGCGCACTCGTTTTGTGACTGTGAACGGTGAACCTGTACAGCAGCTCCTGACGGATGTTCCGTTTGCTGTGGAATATGCGGAGTTGAGCGAGGAAGAGGCAGGAGCTACCCTTCAGCAGTTTGTCCGTCCTTTTGATTTAGGTGTAGCTCCATTGCTGCGGGTCGGCCTTATTCGAATTGCACATGAGCGCCATTTACTATTGTTTGACATGCATCATATTGTCTCAGATGGGGTTTCTATGAATATTCTCATAGAAGAGTTTCTCCGCTTCTACCAAGAGGAGGACGTATTTCCTGAGCTACAGATCCAGTACACAGACTATGCTGTATGGCAGCAAGAGCAGCTCGGGAGCGAGCGTCTTAAGGCCCAGGAAGCTTACTGGCTGGATGCTTTTCGCGGAAGCTTGCCAGTGCTGGATTTGCCAGGAGATGAAGTTCGTCCTGCGGTGCGAAGCTTTGCGGGCGATCGAATCGACTTCCAAATTGATTCTTCTCTGAGTGCTTCACTTCAGGAGCTGGCTACCCGAACGGGTTCCACTCTGTTCATGGTACTGCTGGCAGCCTATACAGCGCTCTTGCACAAGTACACAGGTCAGGAAGATGTCATTGTCGGTTCACCTGTGGCGGGGAGATCTCATGCGACACTCGAAGGCCTCATCGGTATGTTCGTCGGCACAGTGGCACTTCGTACTTATCCAGAAGGAGAAAAGCCTTTCGAGGCTTATCTGCAGGAAGTGAAGGAAACAGCGCTGCGGGCCTATGAAAACCAGGATTACCCGTTCGAGGAGCTGGTAGAAAAGCTGGAGCTTCAGCGTGATTTGAGCCGTAACCCACTATTTGATACCATGTTTGTCCTGCAAAATATCGAGCAGGGAGAACAAGAAATAGAAGGATTGCGCTTCACTCCTTATGATAATGTACATCCGGCTGCCAAGTTCGATCTCACGCTGACCGTGAGTGAAGCAGACGGGGCATTGAACTGCACGCTTGAGTACGCGACTGCGATCTACAAGCAAGAGACTGCTGAGCGGATGGCAGGCCACTTTGTACAGCTTATTCGGGAAGCCATCGCCAATCCGGCACTGCCGTTGTCATCCCTTGATATCGTGACACCTCAGGAAAAATCAAGGTTGATGAAAGCGCCGGACGAAGCCAAGGCAGATTATCCTCGTGACAAGACGATCCATGCGCTGTTCGAGGAACAGGCTGCACGTACTCCGAATGCAGTGGCAGTCGTATGTGAAGATGCAACCCTGTCCTACAGCGAGCTGAACGAGCGGGCCAATGGACTTGCCCGAACGCTGAGGGAACGTGGTTTGCAACCAGACGGTTTGGCTGGAATCATGGCGGATCGTTCTCTTGAAATGGTGGTCGGGATTTTAGCCATCTTGAAGGCAGGCGGGGCCTATGTCCCTGTAGACCCTGAATATCCAGAGGACCGCATTCGCTTTATGCTTGAGGATTCGGGAGCCAAGCTACTGCTGACACAAGCACATCTGGAGCAACGTGTCTCCTTCGCCGGGGATATCGTAAGTCTGGACAAAACGGCTTCCTACAAGGAGGATGTCTCAAACCTGCAGCCTGCAGCCGGACCGGAGCATCTTGCCTACGTCATCTACACATCGGGTACGACAGGCAAGCCAAAGGGAACACTGATTGAACATAAAAATGTAGTTCGCTTGCTCTTTAATGATAAAAATATGTTTGATTTTGGCCCTCAGGATACGTGGACACTGTTCCATTCATTCTGTTTTGACTTCTCTGTATGGGAAATGTACGGAGCATTGCTGAACGGAGGACGGTTGGTCATCGTTCCATCGCTTACCGCGAAGAGTCCAGATCGTTTCTTGCAATTGCTTAAGGATCAGAAGGTCACCGTTTTGAACCAGACACCGACGTACTTCTACCAGTTGCTACAGGAAGAGCTCGGTCATCAAGCGGCAGAACTGAGCCTCCGTATGATTATCTTCGGTGGAGAGGCATTAGCCCCGGCCCTGCTCAAGGACTGGAGAACGAAGTATCCGCAAGTGCAGCTCATTAACATGTACGGCATTACCGAAACGACCGTGCATGTAACCTATAAGGAAATTACAGAGTTGGAAATTGAACAGGGCCGCAGCAATATCGGCACCACGATTCCGACGCTGCGAGCGTACATTTTGGATGAACAACGCCGTCCACAGCCGATTGGCATTCCAGGTGAACTCTATGTGGCGGGCGTAGGTCTGGCGCGAGGTTATCTGAACCGACCGGAATTGACGGAAGAGAAGTTTGTCGCTCATCCGTTTGAAGCGGGCGAGCGCATGTACCGCTCGGGTGACTTGGCACGCTGGTTGCCGGATGGCAGCATGGAGTATTTGGGACGGATTGACCATCAGGTTAAAATCCGTGGTTACCGTATCGAGCTGGGCGAAGTGGAAGCGAAGCTGCTTCATGCTCCGTCTGTAAGGGAGGCCGTTGTGCTCGCCCGGGAGGATGGAAGTGGACAAAAAGTGCTTGTCGGCTATTTCACTGCCGATCAGATGCTGACGGTAGGCGAGTTGAGAAAAGCCTTGGCTGCCGAACTGCCGACTTATATGATTCCATCTTACTTTATGCAATTGGAACAGATGCCTTTGACGCCAAATGGCAAGCTGGATCGCAAAGCGCTTCCGGCTCCGGAGACCAATGTGCAGACTGGAGCGGTTTATGAACCGCCAAGGACGAAGGCTGAGGAAGCTTTAGTTTCCGTATGGCAAGGTGTACTGGGAGCGCAGCAGGTCGGCATCCATGATCATTTCTTCGATCTGGGTGGTGACTCCATCAAGGCGATTCAGGTGTCCTCGAGATTGTTCCAAGCTGGATATAAATTAGAGATGAAGGATCTCTTCAAATATCCGACAATTGCCGAGCTAAGCCCGTATCTTCAGGCAGCCGGACGTACAGCGGAACAGGGCGAAATTAAAGGTGCAGCAGAGTTAATGCCAATTCAGCGTTGGTTCTTTGAACGCCATACAGCGGAGCCGCACCATTATAATCATGCCGTCATGCTCTATCGGAAAGACGGCTTTGATGAGGCTGCACTCCGGTTGACAATGGACCAAATTGCGATCCATCATGACGCGCTGCGCATGGTTTTCCGGCCTACAGAAGCTGGGTATGCAGCTTGGAATCGGGGAACGGACGAAGGCGAGCTCTACACATTGGACATTGCCGATGTGCGGCAGGCGAAAGACCAGACAGCTACGGTTCAGGTCCAAGCCGATGCCATTCAGGCAAGCTTTGACTTAGAAGGTGGCCCACTGTTCAAGCTAGGCCTGTTCCATTGTGAAGATGGCGATCATTTGTTGATTGTCATTCACCACCTCTTGGTTGACGGCGTATCCTGGCGCATCCTGTTTGAGGACATTGCAGCGGGGTACGAGCAGGCATTGAATGGACAAGCAATCATCCTTCCACAAAAGACCGATTCGTATCTTGTATGGTCTGAGCAAGCGACGAAGTATGCAGCAGGGCCTGCTCTGGACAAGGAGCGTGCATACTGGCAGCTGATCGAGGAGGCGATTTTGGCCCCACTGCCGAAGGATGAGGATCAGAAGCCGGGCACCATTCGGGATACTGAATCGGTTACGGTAACGTGGTCTGCGCAGGAAACAGACCTGCTGTTGCGACAAGCGAACCGGGCGTATCATACGGAGACGAATGACTTGCTCTTGACTGCTCTGGGGGCAGCCATTCAGCGCTGGACAGGCATGGAGCAGATTTTGGTCAATCTTGAAGGGCATGGACGGGAAATGATCGTACCAGACCTGGATATTACCCGTACCGTGGGTTGGTTCACAACCCAGTATCCGGTTCTGCTGAATCTGCAAGGCAGACAGGAAGTATCTGCGCGAATCAAGCGCATCAAGGAGAATTTGCGAGAGGTTCCGCACAAAGGAATCGGCTACGGTCTTCTGAAGTATATGGCACCGGAAAAAAGTGTCGGATTCAGCGTAGAGCCGGAGATTTCCTTCAATTATCTTGGGCAGTTTGATCAGGATTTGGAGGGTAATGCCCTTAGCCTATCCACGCATTCAGTGGGTAAGGCGCTCAGCGATCTCACACCACAGCAATATGCTCTGGATGTGAATGGCATGATTGCTGAAGGACAGCTATCACTGACGATTACGTACAGCAGCAGGCAGTATCGTAACGAGACGGTGAGTCATTTTGCTGAATTATTACAGTCAAGCCTTAGTGAGGTCATCCGGCATTGTGTGGCTCAGGAGCATTCACAGCTTACACCAAGTGATGTTCTGTTCCAAGGATTAACATTGGAGCAGCTTGATCGACTCACGGCGCAGACGGCTCACATCGGAGAGATTGAGGATGTGTATAAGCTGACGCCAATGCAGAAGGGAATGCTGTTTCACAGCCTGCTGGAGCCGGACTCCTCTTCATACTTCGAACAGGCAACATTTGAGTTGCGTGGTAGCTTCGATGTAGATATCTTCTTCGAGAGCTTCCAGGCTTTGGTGCAACGACATGCCATACTACGTACCGGCTTTTACAACAACATTGCTGATGTACCGTTGCAAGTTGTCTTTAAGCAACGGTTAATCCCTCTGCACTACGTAGATTTGCGCGACGCATCTATGCAGGAACAAGAAGCCCGAATCAAGGCTTATATTGCTGAAGATATGGTTAAGGGGTTCAGCTTGTCAGAAGATCCGCTGATGCGAGTGACCGTCTTGCAGAAGGATCAAAGCTGCCTTGTATTGTGGAGCTTCCACCATATTGTCATGGATGGCTGGTGTATCCCGATCATTACACAGGAGCTGTTCGATTATTATTCTGCCAAGAAACAGCAAATACAGCCTGTCCTGCCGCCAGCTCAGCCCTATAGTCGTTATATCGAGTGGCTTGATGCACAGGATGATCAAGAAGCTTCAACGTATTGGAGCCAATATCTCGAAGATTATGACGGGAATACTGTATTGCCGGAAGGTAAAACGAAATCTCAAGCCAAAGAGGCGGGCTATGTTCTGAATGAGCATGTTCTCCATCTGGGTGCATCCTTGACAGGTAAAATGGATGTTGTCGCGAAGCGCAATCACGTGACCGTCAACACACTCATGCAGACAGCTTGGGGTCTGATTCTGCAACGTTATAATGCCAGCTCGGATGTCGTTTTCGGCGGCGTTGTGTCGGGTAGACCTGCTGAGATTGCAGGGATCGAAAATATGGTGGGTCTGTTCATTAATACAGTACCTATCCGTGTACAGTCATCCAAAGACGAAGCCTTTGTCGAGGTGATGAAACGTACACAGGCACAGTCATTGGCCGGTCGTGCCTACGACACCTATCCACTGTATGAGATTCAGGGGAAAACAACCCAAAAGCAGGACCTGATTTCTCATATTATGATCTTTGAAAATTACCCGCTCGACGAGCAGGTGGAGCAATCGGGTAATCAAACGGAGGACAATCTCGAAGTCGCCAGCTTCACCATGTTTGAACAAACCAACTATGACTTTAACCTGGTTGTGATTCCAGGCGAAGACATCAAGGTCTGCATCCGCTACAATGCTTCGGTTTACGAGCAAGAAAGCATTGCACGTATCGGAGGACACTTGTTGCAGATGCTCGATCAGGTGGCTGCTCGTCCGCAGGCGACGATACAGGAACTGGAGATTGTAACATCCGAGGAACGGATGAACCTGCTTGACTGGGGCGGCAAGGCCCATACCTATCCAAGTGATCAGGGTCTGCATACCTTGTTTGAAGAACAGGTTGTCCGTACGCCGGATAAGATTGCGGCTGTAAATGGGGACACTCAGATCACGTATCGGGAGCTGAACGAGCAGGCGAACAGACTAGCTTCCACCTTGATAGACCAAGGACTACGGAGTGAACAAGTGGTAGGTCTGTTGGCAGATCGGTCTGTAGAACTGCTTGTCGCCATCATGGGTGTGCTCAAAGCGGGTGGAGCCTATGTACCTATTGATCCTGAATATCCGCAGGAGCGGATTCAGTATATTCTGAAGGATTCTGGCGCAGAAATTCTGCTCACACAGAGCCACCTGACGGAGTTGGCCTCTTTTGAGGGGACGGTTATGGAATTGGATTCCCCGCACATTTACGGAACCGGGGTGGGTAATCCCAATATTCCTGTTGGAGGAAACGATCTGGTGTATTTAATCTATACCTCGGGTACAACCGGAAATCCGAAGGGAACCATGATTAACCACAAAGGGATCGTGAACTACATCTGGTGGGCCAATAAGGTCTATTGTGCAGGGCAACCAACGGACTTCCCGCTGTATTCATCCATTTCGTTTGACTTGACGATGACATCAATCTTTACTCCGTTAATAAACGGAGGAATAGTACGAATTTATGATGGTATAGATAAAGCGGAGGTTGTACAGCATATTTTGCGCGAAAATGCAGTGGACATTCTCAAGCTGACGCCGACGCATCTCAGTCTGATTAAAGATATGGCCATTCCAGCGGAAAGTCGCATTCAGCAGCTTATTGTGGGTGGAGAGAATTTGACCACGCATTTGTCGAAAACCATTACAGATCTCTTTGGCGGCAGCATCAAAATCTACAATGAATATGGTCCAACCGAAACGGTTGTCGGCTGCATGATTCACCTGTACGATCCTGCGAAGGATACACGTGAATCTGTACCGATTGGACTGCCGGCGGACAATATATACATTCATATCCTGGATGAACAGCTTCGTCTCGTACCGTTGGGTGTGGAGGGCGAAATGTACATCGCCGGGGACGGGGTAGCCCGTGGATATCTGAACCGTCCTGAGCTTACCGCAGATAAATTCATTAGAAATCCGTTTGCTTCGGAAGGAAATATGTATCGCACTGGGGATTTGGCTCGTCGCCTTCCTAATGGAGACATTGAGTACATTGGACGCATTGACCATCAAGTTAAAATACGGGGCTATCGTATTGAGCTTGGTGAGATTGAGGCCAAGCTGCTGGACATTCCACTTGTCGAGGAAGCTCTCGTTGTTGCGTGGGCAGATGCTCATGGGCAGAAATCGCTGTGTGCTTACTTCGTAGCTGATCGCGAAATGTCTGTCAGCGAGCTGAGAAACGAACTGTCTGCCGGACTGCCTGCATATATGATTCCGTCTTACTTTGTCCAACTGGACGTGATGCCTCTGACACCGAATGGTAAGCTGGATCGCAAGGCACTGCCTGAACCGAACTCGGGCATAAAGGCGGGAGCAGACTTTACCGCTCCGCGCACGGATGTGGAGAACATTTTGGCTTCAATCTGGCAAGGTGTACTCGGCGTGCCGCTTGTCGGCATCCATGATAACTTCTTTGAGCTTGGAGGTGACTCGATCAAATCCATCCAAGTATCTTCAAGGCTTCTCCAAGCAGGCTACAAGCTTGAAATGAAGGATTTGTTCGGTTATCCGACAATTGCAGAGCTGGCGCAGCGCGTTAGTGTGGTCAGCCGAATTGCGGACCAAAGCGAGGTACACGGATCGGTAAGACTGGGACCTGCTCAGCACAGATTCTTCGATGAACAGTCGATGGATCTGCATCACTTTAATCAGTCGGTCATGTTGTACCGACGTGATGGCTTCAATACCGATGCGCTCGCCGAGGTTGTTCGGAAAATTGCAGAGCATCATGATGCTTTACGACTGGTGTTCCGCCAAGGAGAGCAGGGATTGGAGGCCTGGAACCGGAGCATGGGTGAGGGTGAGCTCTATAGCCTTCAAATCCACGACCTGCGGGATGAGACAGACCCGGCTTCAGCAATAGAAGCGGGTGCGGAAGCCATTCAGCGCAGCATCTCTCTGGAGGATGGACCTCTCTTTAGACTGGGGCTGTTCCGCTGTGCGGAAGGCGAGCATCTGTTGATCGTTATTCATCATCTGGCTGTGGATGGCGTATCCTGGCGTATTCTCTTTGAGGACCTGCAGGATGGCTACGAGCAGGCAGCACGTGGAGAAGCGGTCAAGCTTCCACAGAAGACGGATTCGTACCGTGCATGGGTTGAGGGAATCACACAATTTGCAAACGGCCCAGCGGCTGAACAAGAACTCAGCTATTGGGCAGAAGTAGAGGGAGATGGCTTTGTTCCTCTTCCCAAAGACAAGGTAGACGGCGCTCTTCTCATCAAAGACAGTGAGGCTGTCACGGTGAGATGGTCTCCAGAAGAGACGGAGCAGTTCCTGAAAGAAGCGAACCGCACTTACAATACGGAGGTCAACGATCTGCTCCTGACGGCTCTGGGTATGGCTGTTCACGAGTGGACGGGAATCGAACGTGTAGGCATCCTTCTGGAGGGACATGGACGGGAGCCTGTTGTGCCGGAACTGGATATTACTCGCACAATAGGCTGGTTTACAAGTCAATACCCTGTCGCCCTTGAGATGGGAGGGGAATTGGAGATCGGCGCCAGAATCAAGCACGTCAAGGAAGGCTTGCGTCGTATCCCGAACAAAGGTGTCGGATATGGTATTTTGAAATATTTAAGCGACGGTTCCGACGTCTCCTCCTTCTCGGCTGAACCGGAGATTACCTTCAACTACTTGGGACAGTTCGACCAGGATCTTGCAGGAGGGATGATGGAAGTATCGCCTTACTCCGTAGGACCTGAGGTCAGTGAGCAGATGGTGCAGCATCAGGCATTGAATATTAATGGACTGATTGCCGAAGGACAGCTTCAACTTTCGGTCAGCTATAACCGTCATCAGCTCGACGGGGAGTCCGTGACTAAGTTTGTTGGCATTCTGAAGAACCGTCTCAGCGAAGTCATTGGGCATTGCGTAAGTAAGGAAAGAACAGAACTTACACCAAGCGATGTACTCCTCAAAGATATCAGCTTGGAAAAAATCGAGGAGTTAGAAGAGCAGACACGGCATATCGGTAGTATTGAAAATATGTATAAACTAACGCCGATGCAAAAAGGAATGTTGTTCCACAGCTTGCTGGAGCCTCATTCGGAAGTCTACTTTGAGCAGGCCAAATTTGAAATTCAGGGAGCATTCTATCCTGAGGATTTCAAACGCAGCTTAAAATATCTGATGAAACGGCATGCCATATTGAGAACGAATTTCCATGCCGGATGGGGCGATTTCCCTATTCAGATTGTGTTCAAAGAAAGAGCGTGTGACTTCGTATACGAGGATCTGCACGAGCTGGAAGCCGATGAAATTCAAGCGCGTCTTGCAGCTTATACTGCTCAGGATAAAGCAAGAGGCTTTAATCTTGCTGAAGAAGCGTTGCTGCGTGTTGCTATTCTACGTACAGCAGAAGAGGCTTACCATTTGCTGTGGAGCTCTCATCACATCATTTTGGATGGCTGGTGTATGCCGCTTGTGCTCCAGGAAGTGTTTGAGACGTATGGGGTTCTGCGTGAGCAAAGGGAACCAGAGCTTCCTGCAGCTGTATCGTACAGTCAGTATATTCAATGGTTGGAGAAGCAAGGCGAGGAAGAGGCATCCTCTTACTGGAGAGGGTACCTGGAAGGCTACGAGCAGCAGACGAAGCTGCCACAGGCCATCACACAGCCATCAGCAAAAGCAGAAGCCTATGTGTCGGAGAAGCTGGTATTCACGTTGGATGCGGAATTGACCGATCGCCTGGAACAGGTGGCCAAACAGCATCAGGTGACGATGAATACATTGATGCAAGCAGCCTGGGGAATCGTGTTGCAGCGCTACAATAGAAGCCAGGATATCGTCTTCGGAAGTGTAGTATCGGGGAGACCTGCCGAGATTCCGGGTATCGAAAGTATGATCGGTCTCTTCATCAATACAGTTCCGGTTCGGGTTCAGGCCGAGGGAAGCGATTCGTTCTCCCATGTGATGAAAAGACAGCAGGAATTATATTTGGCAGGACATGCTTATGATTCCTATCCGCTCTATGAGATTCAAGCACAGAGCGCACAAAAGCAAGATTTGATTTCTCATATTATGGTGTTCGAAAATTACCCGGTAGAAGAGCATCTGGAAGAGAAAATTGCTAGTGAAGAGGCTGAATACAGAATTACGGATGTTCAGATGTTTGAACAGACGAATTATGATTTTAACCTCATTGTGCTGCCGGGCCGTAATCTGGAGTTCTTGTACCGTTACAATGCCCGCGTCTATGATCGGGAGAGCGTGGAACGCATTCAAGGACACTTGACGAGAATTCTGACAAGCGTAGCTGTTCAACCTACCATCCGTATTGATGAGCTGGAGTTGATCACGCCAGAAGAGAAATCGCAGATTATAGAGGTGTGGGGCGATACAGCAGCTCCTTATCCGCGTGAGCAGACCCTTCACGGTATATTTGAGGAAAAAGCAGCGCTCACACCGGATCGTACAGCACTTATTTACGGTGAAACGGAGCTTACCTATGGAGAACTCGATCAGCAGGCGAACCGTCTCGCACGTACGCTGCGTGCCCAAGGGGTCAGACCGGACCAACCAGTCGGCATCATGGTCGAGCGCTCGCTTGAGATGATCATTGGTATTCATGCCATTCTAAAAGCTGGCGGGGCCTATGTACCGATTGATCCGGAGTTCCCAGAAGATCGTATTCGCCACATGCTGGAGGATTCGGGAGCGAAGCTTCTGCTGACGAAGAACCATCTCAAAGATCGTTTTCCGTTCACTGGCACGATCCTGGCACTTGATGATCCGCAGGCGTATCATGCGGATAGCTCGAAACTGGAGCCAATTGCGGGGCCGGAGCATCTGGCGTATATCATTTACACGTCAGGTTCAACCGGCAAGCCGAAAGGGGTAATGATTGAGCATCGCGCTGCCGTCCATACGCTGAGTCAGTTGGAAGCTGAATATCCGATGTTGGCAGGCGACCGTTTCCTGCTCAAAACAACATTCACCTTTGACTTCTCCGTGCCGGAGCTGTTCTGCTGGTTCTTTGGACAAGGGACTCTCGTGATCCTGCCACAAGGCGTGGACAAAGACCCGATGGCACTGCTAGAGGCCGTGGATACGAACCGTATCACGCATCTCAATTTGGTGCCGTCGATGCTCAGTGTGCTTGTTCAATACTTGAAAGAAAGCGGCAACCAAGGATTCCTTACTCTGAAATACCTGTTTGCCTGCGGCGAGACGCTGCCTGCCAAACTTGTGGAAGAGTATTATAAAGTATCTCCTTACGCAGTACTGGAAAACATCTACGGTCCTACGGAAGCAGCCGTATATGCGACTCGGTATACAACGAGCCTTGAGACTGCGGCTCTAACGCATGTGCCGATCGGCAAACCGTACGCTAACGTCCAAGTATGGATGATGGACAGCGCTTCTCAGGTATCACCTGTGGGGGTACCGGGAGAACTCTGCATTGCGGGCGAAGGGGTAGCGCGGGGGTATTTCAACCAGCCGAACCTGACGGCAGAGAAGTTCATTCCTCACCCGTACAAACCGGGAGCACGAATTTACCGAACGGGCGATTTGGCCCGATGGCTGCCAGACGGGAATATTGAGTATTTGGGGCGGATCGATCACCAGGTAAAAATCCGCGGTTACCGCATTGAGCTGGGAGAAGTGGAAGCACAAATTCTGAAGGTGCCATCGGTGCAGGAAGCGGTTGTTCTAGCACTGGCTGACTCCACCGGAAGTACTCAACTTTGTGCATACTTTGTGGCCGAAGAGGGGCTTGCAGCGGGCGTGCTACGCGAAGCACTGGCCAGCGAGCTGCCAAGCTACATGATTCCGACTGCTTTCGTACAGTTGGCACAAATGCCGCTGAATCCGAATGGCAAATTGGATCGCAAAGCGCTACCGGCACCGGAAACACTTCTGCGGAGCACAGCGGAGTATATCGCGCCGCGTACGCAGACAGAAGTAGAGCTCGCTCAGATTTGGTCCGAGGTGCTCGGTGTACAGGAAATCGGGATCAGGGATCATTTCTTCGAACTTGGGGGCCATTCCCTGAAAGTATTGGGCTTGATCCAAAGGATTTCGTCCGGTATGGGCGTCCAGCTCCCACTCCAAGTCGTGTTTAATCTGCCGACTGTGGAAGAAATGGCGCATGAAATCTCCAAGTTGCAGGCAACAACTGCTGCTAATGAAGAGGAAATGGAAATTATCCGCTTCCCAGGGAAAGGAACACTCAAAGTGTTTTGCTTCCCTCCACGGGTAGGCCACTCTCTGGGGTACTATGAGATGGCCAAGGAGCTGGAAGGGCTTTGCGAGGTATACGGGATGGAATTTATCGGCGATCGTTTCCAGGGTCAAGATATGCTGGATCGATACATCGATGCTATCGTGGATATTCAAGCAGAGGGCCCATATGTATTCCTGGGATACTCACTTGGAGGAAATCTCGCCTTCGAGGTAGCTAAAGCCATGGAAAGCCGAGGTCACCATGTTGGCGATCTTATTATGGTAGATGCTATGAGAAAGATGTCCAAGGATGAATCGACATCGGAGGAGCTTGAAGAGATTGTCGAGATGGTACTGGACAGCATTAGAGACCAGTACAAAGCATTCCTCGCCGATCCAGCCGACAGGGAGCGAGTCATGGACAAAATGTTGGTTTACTCCGCCTACCGTGATGAGCTTATTAACGCAGGTGAAGTTCATGCGAATATCCATGCTCTGATTGCAGAGGATGATAGTATTGGTCCAGATACATCATTAGATAAATTGTTATGGCAACAGGCGACACTTGGTCAATACAAAGAATACGAAGTCATCGGAACGCATGATGTGTTGCTTGATTCCGGTTTTATCGGGGAAAATGCTAAAGTACTGAGACAGATACTTGGCAAGGTCACAGAGGCCTCATCTAAAAACAAGCCCATTTTGTCCTAAGCTCAATCAAGCATAATAAGTGTTAGGCAGCAAAGACGCCCGGATTCCTTTATATAGAAGGAACTCGGGCGTCTTTTGTTTTTTAGGCTGTCCTTAACATATAAAGTCCCTAATCATCTGTGTATGCTTTAGACGTGGTTGACTGAAAGTGACTGGTGTCGGTGATGAGTTCACGGATAACTTGGATGACAAGCTCCGGTTGATCATGGATGATCATATGCTCGCTTTTCTTGGCAACAATTAATTTGCTGTTTGTAGAGATGTTAAGCATCTCGCGCTGTCCGATTTGCCAGCTTTGTTCAATCTGATCATTTCCGCGTTTACTAATACCGAACTGAGTCAAATCTTGTTGAATGCCCCGAGCAATTACACGTACAGGGAGATTACCCAGATGCTGTCCCCGTATGGCATCTTCGGTAGTGCTCGCTAGGTCACCCTCCTCTGCAACAGACCGAAAGTATTTAGAAGAAGCGACAATATTCACAAAAGATTTTCTATCTTGATATTCGACCCGACCCGTCAGCATAAAATTGGGGAACAGGCGAAAAGCCCCTGATTTTTCTAGGAGAATGGATATTAACGGGGAGGGATTGACCTTAGGCCGTTCCTTGGCATAGATCTTATTTGTCCGTCGGGCGTCATTCTCAGGCCTGGCATCCACCAGAACCAATCCTGCCACTTCGTCTCTGTATGTCTGCGCGTACAGTCTTGAGTACATCCCTCCGAGGGAATGGCCTACCAGAATATAAGGAGCTTGGATGCCTGCGTTTTTTAAGGTGACATGAAGCTCTCGAACGATGTTTTCCCCGGTTCGTGGAGTAGCAGCCTCTTCGCTCCAGGCATAGCCTGCCCGGTCATAGGATACAACGGTGGCGAATGATGACAGCTTTTCGGGAATATCTCTCCAGGATAGGCTACTTTCCCCGCTCCCTGATTCGAGCAATATTGTCGGAGAGCCGTTACCGAGTTTACGAATATGAAGTTGATAGCCCCCGGCATCGACCAATTCCCCCGGAGGTGGGTATTGTGATTTATCCTTCTTGGATGCAATCCACTCATACACAAATCCAGAGATCACGAAAAGCAATAAGCAAGAGATGATAAGAAACACAATTCTCGTCCATGTTCGCCTTCGTTGCTTCATTAGAAAATCTACTCCTCTATACAGCTATAATTAATCATTACCTAAAGTTGCGTGAAACAAAAGCTGCTACCACATGGTTTGTGGCTAGCTCCTTATCTTTTTACCCATCCTTTCTTTGTCAAATCATCAATATTAAAGAAAAAAACAGAATATGCACTTGAGTTGTAATGAGCAACATGCGTATTTGAGATCATTGAATGGATATCACATCGTTCTTGGATGCGGATAACTAAGTCCATTTGGCAAAAGTGCAGAGTACACAGGATAAAATTACAACAATAAAGATAGTAAAAACTATTCATTAAAAAGGGTTGCATTTAAATATACAGAATGGTATACTCTAATTCCGGCCAAGAAATACAATATTGCGAGCGAGTGTTTCAAAAAAAGATTCTAAAAAATGCTTGCAAAGTTGGTTCGGACATGATATGATATAAGAGTTGATGAGGCGACAAACTGAATCAACAAGAAAAGAATGTTTGATCTTTGAAAACTGAACAACGAGTGAGTAAAACGATTTTGTTCGCAAAATCAAACAAGAGATATTTTTATCTCGTCAGTTTCAAAATGAGCTTATCGCTCTTTCTATAAACCAACTTCGGTTGGTCTTTAATGGAGAGTTTGATCCTGGCTCAGGACGAACGCTGGCGGCGTGCCTAATACATGCAAGTCGAGCGGGGTTGTTTAGAAGCTTGCTTCTAAACAACCTAGCGGCGGACGGGTGAGTAACACGTAGGCAACCTGCCCACAAGACAGGGATAACTACCGGAAACGGTAGCTAATACCCGATACATCCTTTTCCTGCATGGGAGAAGGAGGAAAGACGGAGCAATCTGTCACTTGTGGATGGGCCTGCGGCGCATTAGCTAGTTGGTGGGGTAAAGGCCTACCAAGGCGACGATGCGTAGCCGACCTGAGAGGGTGATCGGCCACACTGGGACTGAGACACGGCCCAGACTCCTACGGGAGGCAGCAGTAGGGAATCTTCCGCAATGGGCGAAAGCCTGACGGAGCAACGCCGCGTGAGTGATGAAGGTTTTCGGATCGTAAAGCTCTGTTGCCAGGGAAGAACGTCTTGTAGAGTAACTGCTACAAGAGTGACGGTACCTGAGAAGAAAGCCCCGGCTAACTACGTGCCAGCAGCCGCGGTAATACGTAGGGGGCAAGCGTTGTCCGGAATTATTGGGCGTAAAGCGCGCGCAGGCGGCTCTTTAAGTCTGGTGTTTAATCCCGAGGCTCAACTTCGGGTCGCACTGGAAACTGGGGAGCTTGAGTGCAGAAGAGGAGAGTGGAATTCCACGTGTAGCGGTGAAATGCGTAGAGATGTGGAGGAACACCAGTGGCGAAGGCGACTCTCTGGGCTGTAACTGACGCTGAGGCGCGAAAGCGTGGGGAGCAAACAGGATTAGATACCCTGGTAGTCCACGCCGTAAACGATGAATGCTAGGTGTTAGGGGTTTCGATACCCTTGGTGCCGAAGTTAACACATTAAGCATTCCGCCTGGGGAGTACGGTCGCAAGACTGAAACTCAAAGGAATTGACGGGGACCCGCACAAGCAGTGGAGTATGTGGTTTAATTCGAAGCAACGCGAAGAACCTTACCAGGTCTTGACATCCCTCTGATCGGTCTAGAGATAGGCCTTTCCTTCGGGACAGAGGAGACAGGTGGTGCATGGTTGTCGTCAGCTCGTGTCGTGAGATGTTGGGTTAAGTCCCGCAACGAGCGCAACCCTTATGCTTAGTTGCCAGCAGGTCAAGCTGGGCACTCTAAGCAGACTGCCGGTGACAAACCGGAGGAAGGTGGGGATGACGTCAAATCATCATGCCCCTTATGACCTGGGCTACACACGTACTACAATGGCCGGTACAACGGGAAGCGAAATCGCGAGGTGGAGCCAATCCTAGAAAAGCCGGTCTCAGTTCGGATTGTAGGCTGCAACTCGCCTACATGAAGTCGGAATTGCTAGTAATCGCGGATCAGCATGCCGCGGTGAATACGTTCCCGGGTCTTGTACACACCGCCCGTCACACCACGAGAGTTTACAACACCCGAAGTCGGTGGGGTAACCCGCAAGGGAGCCAGCCGCCGAAGGTGGGGTAGATGATTGGGGTGAAGTCGTAACAAGGTAGCCGTATCGGAAGGTGCGGCTGGATCACCTCCTTTCTATGGAGAATCGTTTCCTGCAATGGAAACATTCAAATATGAAGCGTAAGCTTCAAAAACTACTCACTCGTTGCTCAGTTTTGAGAGTTCAAACTCTCAACATACTGCATGAATATCATCCGCTCGGTTGAGTTGGACCGATATTCACACAGGCTACAGTTTCGATGAAACTGTATTGCACCTTGAAAACTGGATACCGAAACGAAATTGCGTTTTAGAATATTCCTTTAAGCTGATCTTGTGTAAACAAGTGAAATAAAGGTAGCTGCCTTGAATTTCATTCACACGTAAGTGTTGAACCGAAATTCAAAGTAAATCGTATTTACGATGTAAATACTAGGTTAAGCTACAAAGAGCACACGGAGGATGCCTAGGCGCCAGGAGCCGACGAAGGACGTGGCGAACAACGATAAAGCCTCGGGGAGCTGTAAGCAAGCTTTGATCCGGGGATGTCCGAATGGGGAAACCCGGCTGTCTTCATCGACAGTCACTTTCTGCTGAATACATAGGCAGAATAGAGGCAGACCAGGGGAACTGAAACATCTAAGTACCCTGAGGAAGAGAAAACAATAGTGATTCCGTCAGTAGCGGCGAGCGAACGCGGATTAGCCCAAACCAAGGAGCTTGCTCCTTGGGGTTGTGGGACGTCTCACATGGAGTTACAAAGGAACCGGTTAGATGAAGAGGTCTGGAAAGGCCCGCCAGAGAAGGTAAAAGCCCTGTAGTTCAAAACTTGTTCTCTCCGAGACGGATCCCGAGTAGTGCGGGGCACGTGAAACCCCGTATGAATCCGGCAGGACCATCTGCCAAGGCTAAATACTCCCTGGCGACCGATAGTGAAGCAGTACCGTGAGGGAAAGGTGAAAAGCACCCCGGAAGGGGAGTGAAATAGATCCTGAAACCGTGTGCTTACAAGAAGTCAGAGCCCGATCTATGGGTGATGGCGTGCCTTTTGTAGAATGAACCGGCGAGTTACGTTCCCGTGCAAGGTTAAGGTGAAGAGCTGAAGCCGCAGCGAAAGCGAGTCTGAATAGGGCGAATGAGTACGTGGACGTAGACCCGAAACCGGGTGATCTACCCCTGTCCAGGGTGAAGGTGCGGTAACACGCACTGGAGGCCCGAACCCACGCATGTTGAAAAATGCGGGGATGAGGTGGGGGTAGCGGAGAAATTCCAATCGAACCCGGAGATAGCTGGTTCTCCCCGAAATAGCTTTAGGGCTAGCCTCGGAAAGAAGAATCGTGGAGGTAGAGCACTGATTGGGTGCGGGGCCCGCAAGGGTTACCAAGCTCAGTCAAACTCCGAATGCCATAGATTTAGTTCCGGGAGTCAGACAGTGAGTGCTAAGATCCATTGTCGAAAGGGAAACAGCCCAGACCATCAGCTAAGGTCCCCAAGTGTGTGTTAAGTGGGAAAGGATGTGGAGTTGCACAGACAACCAGGATGTTGGCTTAGAAGCAGCCACCATTGAAAGAGTGCGTAATAGCTCACTGGTCGAGTGACTCTGCGCCGAAAATGTAACGGGGCTAAACACACCACCGAAGCTATGGCTTGATGCTTGCATCAGGGGTAGGGGAGCGTTGAATGCGGGTTGAAGGTGTACCGTAAGGAGCGCTGGACTGCATTCAAGTGAGAATGCCGGTATGAGTAACGAAAAGATCTGTGAGAATCAGATCCGCCGAAAGCCTAAGGGTTCCTGAGGAAGGTTCGTCCGCTCAGGGTAAGTCGGGACCTAAGGCGAGGCCGATAGGCGTAGTCGAAGGACAACAGGTCGAAATTCCTGTACCACCGTAATCCGTTATGAGCGATGGGGTGACGCAGTAGGGTAGTGACGCGGACTGATGGATGTCCGTCTAAGCAGTGAGGCTGGTGTGTAGGCAAATCCGCACATCGTAAGGCTGGGCTGTGATGGGGAGCGAAAATTATAGTAGCGAAGGTCATGATCTCAGACTGCCAAGAAAAGCCTCTAGCCAGGAGAAGGTGCCCGTACCGCAAACCGACACAGGTAGGCGAGAAGAGAATTCTAAGGCGCGCGGAAGAACTCTCGTTAAGGAACTCGGCAAAATGACCCCGTAACTTCGGGAGAAGGGGTGCCTCGGTAGGGTGAATAGCCCGAGGGGGCCGCAGTGAAAAGGCCCAAGCGACTGTTTAGCAAAAACACAGGTCTGTGCGAAGCCGCAAGGCGAAGTATACGGGCTGACGCCTGCCCGGTGCTGGAAGGTTAAGGGGAGTGGTAAGCCTTCGGGCGAAGCTATGAACCGAAGCCCCAGTAAACGGCGGCCGTAACTATAACGGTCCTAAGGTAGCGAAATTCCTTGTCAGGTAAATTCTGACCCGCACGAATGGCGTAACGACTTGGGCGCTGTCTCAACGAGAGATCCGGTGAAATTTTAATACCTGTGAAGATGCAGGTTACCCGCGACAAGACGGAAAGACCCCATGGAGCTTTACTGCAGCTTGATATTGAATTTGGGTACGATCTGTACAGGATAGGTGGGAGCCGTAGAACTTTGAGCGCCAGCTTGAAGGGAGGCATCCTTGGGATACCACCCTGATCGTATCTAGGTTCTAACTTGGTACCGTAATCCGGTACGAGGACAGTGTCAGGTGGGCAGTTTGACTGGGGCGGTCGCCTCCTAAAGAGTAACGGAGGCGCCCCAAGGTTCCCTCAGAATGGTTGGAAATCATTCGAAGAGTGCAAAGGCAGAAGGGAGCTTGACTGCGAGACCTACAAGTCGAGCAGGGACGAAAGTCGGGCTTAGTGATCCGGTGGTACCGCATGGAAGGGCCATCGCTCAACGGATAAAAGCTACCCTGGGGATAACAGGCTTATCTCCCCCAAGAGTCCACATCGACGGGGAGGTTTGGCACCTCGATGTCGGCTCATCGCATCCTGGGGCTGAAGTAGGTCCCAAGGGTTGGGCTGTTCGCCCATTAAAGCGGTACGCGAGCTGGGTTCAGAACGTCGTGAGACAGTTCGGTCCCTATCTGTCGTGGGCGTAGGAAATTTGAGAGGAGCTGTCCTTAGTACGAGAGGACCGGGATGGACGTACCGCTGGTGTACCAGTTGTTCCGCCAGGAGCACCGCTGGGTAGCTATGTACGGAAGGGATAAGCGCTGAAAGCATCTAAGCGTGAAGCCCCCCTCAAGATGAGATTTCCCAGTATGTAAGACCCCTTGAAGACGACGAGGTAGATAGGTTGGGGGTGGAAGTGCAGTAATGCATGGAGCTGACCAATACTAATCGGTCGAGGGCTTATCCTAAAATAAAACGCAAATGAGTTTCGGATCCAGTTTTCAGGGTGTAACCTTGAAGGTATGTACAAGTGACATACGACAAGCGCATGGCTATTCATTCACACGATAAGTGATGAATCGAATAACCATACAGTAGAATTTACGATGTAAATTCATGTTTGGTGGCGATAGCGGAGGGGTTCCACACGTACCCATCCCGAACACGACCGTTAAGCCCTCCAGCGCCGATGGTACTTGGACCGCAGGGTCCTGGGAGAGTAGGACGTCGCCAAGCAACAAGTAAAGAGGACCATGATCTCATTGAGATCATGGTCCTCTTTGGTATATTACGGTACAAACCACTTATATAATTGCTTCTATGCTGCGCATTCAAAGAGGAGATATGCTTTTGTGAATAGCTATTACCTTTGGAAACGCTTAATTTTAAAGGTTGTCCTTCGTAGGAGTACAGTTGTTTGTACAGGGAAATACTAAAGGTTAGGGCTATTGATGAAGGCTTGACACCCCTATACCGCTTTGCTAAGATGGCAATAATATATTTTCAGAGAGCCTTGATTTGTCCATGTCGGACAGACAACAAGACCAATACAGACTAAACAATTTGAAGGAGGATCATCTTGGTGTGGGAAGATAAATTCGGTAAGGAAGGCCTTACCTTTGACGATGTTTTGCTGGTACCTCGCAAGTCGGTGGTTCTGCCCAAAGAAGTAAGCGTGGCGACTCGTTTGAGTGATAACGTGAAGCTGAATATTCCTTTGATGAGTGCTGGTATGGATACTGTTACTGAGGCAGTGTTGGCAATTGCGATGGCTCGCGAGGGCGGTATCGGTATTATTCATAAAAATATGTCCATTGAACAGCAAGCGGTAGAGGTGGATCGAGTTAAACGTTCGGAGAGCGGTGTTATCACCAATCCATTCTCATTGACTCCAGATCATTTGGTGTCCGATGCTGAAGCAGTTATGGGTAAATACCGTATTTCTGGTGTACCTGTTGTAAATGAAGAAAACAAACTGGTGGGTATTATTACTAACCGCGATCTTCGCTTTATTCACGATTTTAACCTTAAAATTAGTGAAGTCATGACGAAGGAAGAACTGGTAACTGCACCTGTAGGTACGACTTTACAGGAAGCGGAAGTCATTTTGCAAAAGCATAAAATTGAAAAGCTCCCTTTGGTCGATGATGAAAATTATCTCAAAGGTCTTATTACCATTAAAGATATTGAGAAAGCTATTCAATTTCCGAACGCAGCGAAAGATGCACAAGGGCGTCTTCTGGTCGGTGCGGCTGTCGGCATTTCCAAGGATACATTTGATCGGACTGAAGCACTTGTAAAAGCTGGTGTGGATATGATTGTTGTGGACTCTGCTCACGGCCATCATATTAACATTATTGAAGCGGTCCGCAAGCTGCGTGAGGCTTATCCTGATCTGACGATTGTAGCAGGTAATGTAGCTACTGGTGACGGAACGCGCGAATTGATTGAAGCAGGAGCATCGGTCGTAAAAGTCGGTATTGGTCCAGGCTCCATCTGTACAACACGCGTAATCGCAGGGATTGGTGTTCCACAAGTAACAGCAATTTATGATTGTGCAACAGTAGCACGTGAATATAATATTCCGATCATTGCAGACGGTGGTATTAAGTACTCCGGTGAAATTACAAAGGCCATTGCGGCAGGCGCTTCTGCGGTAATGCTGGGGAGTCTTTTTGCAGGTACGGAAGAAAGCCCAGGCGAATCTGAAATTTATCAAGGACGCCGCTTTAAAGTATATCGTGGTATGGGTTCTATGGCTGCGATGAAGCAAGGTAGTAAAGATCGTTATTTCCAAGATGACGACAAGAAATTGGTACCGGAAGGTATCGAAGGACGCGTTGCTTATAAAGGACCACTTTCCGACACTGTTCATCAGCTGTTGGGCGGTCTTCGTTCCGGTATGGGTTATTGCGGTACAGCTAATATTGAGGAGCTTCGTAACGATACAAGTTTTATCCGTATTACAGGAGCTGGTCTGCGTGAGAGCCATCCGCATGATGTGCAAATTACGAAAGAAGCACCAAACTACTCTTTATAAAGTTCGGCTGTAATAGACTTGACGACAGGCAGAGCGTATTTCGCTCTGCCTGTCTTTTTTTAGAGATACCCCTGTGATAGAATAGACAAGTGTCCGCCTTTTTGACGAAATTTATTGACGAATTAGGACACGTAGGTCTTTTGGACGATTCCTACCAGTGAAGAAGATTCGAGCAGAAAATGCTCATGACAGGATACAACTAAGCAAACGAAATAAAACTGGATTTTAACACTAAAACATTAATTACATTGGCCAAGTAAAGGCTGTAACCACCGTCTCGTTATATATAGCGGATCGGGTTGAGGTATGAGAGGAGTTTGTATTCATTTGAAAGCGAACAATTTAAAGCAAAATACAAAACGCAGCATGATTAAAAAGAGTGTGACTGCAGTCATGGTGCTTAATATGATGTATATGTCGGCATTGCCTGTGGTAGGCAATTTCGATCCGAGCGTGGCTACTTTTGCAGCTGGAGCGGCAACACAGGCAACCAATATTACGGGGACAGGCTCTATTAATCCCCCTAGTCTGGCACTACGTTCTGCCATTTTGATCGAGCCTTCCACTGGGCAAGTATTGCTATCTATGAATCCAGATGAGCCACTTCCACCAGCTAGTATGACTAAAATGATGACAGAATACATCGTGGCTGAACAGGTTAAGCAAGGTAAACTCAAGTGGACGGATAAAGTTACAGTTAACGAGAATGCTTCTAAGAGCATTGGATCACGTATTTTTTTGGCTCAAGGGGATCAACATACGGTAGAAGAGCTTTATATTGCAATGGCGGTAGGTTCTGCTAATGATGCAACAGTAGCCCTTGCTGAACGCGTATCTGGAACTGAGCAGGACTTTGTAAAACTAATGAATGAAACAGCTCAGAAAATGGGCATGAAAAATACGTATTTTATCAACTCGACTGGTTTGGACCGTGGTGATATGCCGAAAGGCTTCCAGCCGGATACAGACCGGGAAACTGTAATGACAGCGAGAGATGCAGCTACTCTGGCTGGTTACATCATTAAAGATCATCCGGATTACACACGATTTACGACAATTCAATCTTACAAATTCCGTCCTACTGACAAGGCGCCGATTATTAACTATAACTGGATGCTAGAAGCAAACAAAAATATTACTAACTTTAGAAAGTTTGCTTACCCAGGTTTAGACGGAATGAAAACAGGCCATACGGCTAATGCTGGCAACTGTTTTACAGGAACCGCTGAACGCAACGGAATGCGTCTCATCAGTGTAGTTATGGGAGCTGATTCAGATGCACACCGTTTTACAGAGACAGCTAAAGTGTTGAACTATGGGTTTGATAATTTTGAAGTGAAGCAGGTTATTGCTCCAAAGACGGTGGTTAAGGGTGTAGAGAATGTGCCAGTGACCAAAGGTACGGAAACAGAAGTACCGATCGTCACCAAGGATGCAGTAAGCTTTATCGTATCTAAGGGTGCGAGCAATCCTAAGGTAACCTTTACAACGAACATTACACCTGCAAGCTCTCTGGTGGCACCTTTGAAGCAAGGGGCCAAAGTCGGAACCATTACGTACACGTACAAGACAGACGGTGTGGATAAAGGGCAGACGAAAACCGTTGATCTGGTTACTACGACGGCAGTAGAAGAGGGCGGCTGGTTCCGAATGCTTTTCCGGGCGATCGGTGATTTCTTCGGAGATCTGTTCCAAGGAATTAAGAACCTCTTCTAAAAAAGCATAGCTAGGCGATCTACCTTGTTTTTCATTACTTATTTTGCAGCTTGAAATGATTGTGTATTTGGCATTCGTGCGGTAAAATATTAAGTTAGAATCTAAACGTAACCCTTACAGGAGGCAACGACATGGAAACGGGAACTTCGCGTGTAAAAAGAGGTATGGCAGAGATGCAAAAAGGTGGCGTAATCATGGATGTCATGAACGCTGAGCAGGCTAAAATTGCAGAGGCAGCAGGAGCTACAGCTGTAATGGCTCTTGAACGGGTGCCTTCGGATATCCGTGCAGCTGGTGGGGTTGCTCGTATGGCTGACCCAACGATTGTGGAAGAAGTTATGAAGGTTGTTTCTATTCCTGTTATGGCTAAGGCTCGTATCGGTCACTTTGTAGAGGCAAAGGTACTGGAATCTCTCGGTGTTGACTATCTCGATGAGAGCGAAGTATTGACACCTGCGGATGAAGTTTTCCATATTGATAAACGGGAGTTCACCGTTCCATTTGTTTGTGGAGCCAAGGATCTGGGAGAAGCGCTGCGTCGTATTGGTGAGGGTGCATCTATGATCCGTACGAAGGGCGAACCGGGGACTGGGAATATTGTTGAGGCCGTTCGGCATATGCGTTTTATCAATGGTCAAATTCGCAAGGTGCAAAACTTGTCGAAGGACGAGCTGTATGCAGAAGCGAAAAACCTCGGAGTTGCTTATGAACTGCTGTTGGAAGTGCATGAGCTTGGCAAGCTGCCTGTGGTCAACTTTGCAGCGGGTGGTGTAGCAACACCTGCCGATGCCGCGTTAATGATGCATTTAGGCGCTGATGGCGTCTTTGTAGGTTCTGGTATTTTCAAGTCGGATAGCCCTGAGAAGTTTGCACGTGCAATCGTGGAAGCGACCACTCATTATACGGATTACAAGCTGATTGCAGAAGTCTCCAAGAATTTGGGAACTCCTATGAAAGGCATTGAAATTTCCAAACTGGCACCGCATGAGCGCATGCAGGATCGTGGTTGGTAAGAAAGAAGGGACCGGCATGAAAATAGGTGTATTGTCGCTGCAAGGCGCTGTAGCTGAACATATACGTAGCGTTGAACGTGCAGGTGCGGAATGTATAGCGGTGAAGAAGATCGAACAGCTCAATGAGCTGTCCGGTCTTATCATTCCCGGTGGTGAAAGCACCACTATTGGTAAGCTAATGCGCAAGTATGATTTTATAGAGGCTATACGTCAGTTTTCCAATCAAGGCAAGCCTGTATTTGGTACTTGCGCGGGATTGATTGTACTGGCTAAAACGATTCAAGGACAGGAAGAAGCACATTTGGGACTCATGGATATTACAGTATCGCGCAATGCATTTGGTCGCCAAAGAGAAAGCTTTGAAACAGACTTGAACATTAAAGGGATTGAGGAACCGGTTCGTGCTGTATTTATACGCGCACCATTAATACAGTCTGTTGGAACGGGAGTAGATGTGCTGTCTGAGTATAACGGCGAGATCGTGGCAGCCCGTCAGGGTCATTTGCTGGCTTCATCCTTCCATCCGGAGTTAACAGACGATTACCGGTTACATCAATATTTTGTGGATATGGTCCGCGAATAGTGAAAGTCAGGTTTGTAGTGTAGGAGGGATTACCTGTGTTAGATATAAAGATTTTACGTAATGAGCTTGGTCGGGTTGAGAAAGCTTTGCAGAACAGGGGGAAATCTCTGGATCTGATTAATGGTTTTACAGATCTGGATGTAAGCCGTCGTGAGTTACTTCAGGAAAGTGAAGGGCTCAAAAATCGTCGGAACGTGGTATCCGGTGAAGTAGCCAAGTTGAAGAAGAACAAGGAAAATGCGGATGATCTTATTGCAGAAATGCGTCAAGTCTCCGATCGTATCAAAGAATTAGATGAGCAAGTACGCGAACTGGAAGTTCAGATCGACGAATTGGTGATGTCTATTCCGAATATTCCTAATGATACAGTACCTGTAGGTGCATCGGAAGAGGATAATGTAGAAATCCGTCGCTGGTCGGAGCCGCGCGAGTTTTCTTTTACACCCAAAGCGCATTGGGAATTGGCTCAGGATCTAGACATTCTTGATTTTGAGGCAGCAGCCAAGGTAACGGGTTCTCGTTTTACGTTCTACAAAGGACTGGGAGCAAGATTAGAGCGTGCGCTGATTAACTTTATGATGGATCTGCACAGCAGTGAGCATGGTTATGAAGAAATGCTTCCTCCATACATTGTAAATCGGGACAGCTTGTACGGAACGGGTCAACTTCCGAAGTTTGAAGAAGATTTGTTCAAGCTGCGTGATACTGAGTATTATCTCATTCCTACGGCTGAAGTTCCGGTAACGAACTACCACCGTGAAGAGATTATGAATGCGGATCAGCTTCCGAAATATTATGTGGCATACAGCTCTTGCTTTCGCTCGGAGGCAGGATCAGCAGGACGTGATACACGTGGCCTGATCCGTCAGCATCAGTTCAATAAGGTAGAGATGCTTAAGCTGGTTCACCCGGATACCTCTTATGAGGAATTGGAGAAAATGACGAATAACGCTGAGCGTGTCTTACAGCTGCTCGGACTTCCATATCGCGTGCTGGCACTTTGCACTGGAGATATGGGTTTTACGTCTGCCAAAACGTACGATCTGGAAGTATGGTTGCCTGAGAGTGGCATGTACCGTGAGATTTCTTCCTGTTCAAATACGGAAGACTTCCAAGCGCGTCGTGCGAACATCCGGTTTCGTCCAGATTCGAAGGCAAAGCCTGAATTTGTACATACGCTGAACGGTTCAGGATTGGCTGTAGGGCGGACTGTGGCTGCTATTTTGGAGAACTATCAGCAAGAGGACGGAAGCATCGTGATTCCAGAAGTGTTGCGTTCATACATGCGAGGCATTGAGGTTATTGCTCCTAAACAGTAAGTGTTGCATTCTTAGAAGTTCTGTGGTAAAATAATTTTGTTGCGCCTGAGTATGTTTAAAAGGGAAGCAGCTTTATCCATTTACCACCTGGAGAGGTACCGAAGCGGTCATAACGGGGCGGTCTTGAAAACCGTTAGGGGGCAACTCCACATGGGTTCGAATCCCATCCTCTCCGCCATATTCTAAATAAACCAAGTCATTCAAATACGATAGCTGATACATTGGCCTTTATAAGCTAATGATTAGGAATCGTGGAGAGTGGCTTTTTTGTTGTATAAAAAGCTCGTTTTTTTCACACGTTATCAGATGTGGAGGTGCTGGCATGAATCGAGAAATGACAGTAGATCAGCAAAAGCTGGTAGAGGCCTGGCAGGAACAACTGCCGATTCTTTTGAATTCAGGGGACAAATCACAGGTACAGGCAGATGAAGCTGACAACCGGGCTATACGGATCCATATCGAGGTAGAAGGCCGACAAATGTACTCCTTTGATTTTGCATGTACTTATGTAGACTCCCGGGAAGTACAGGTTACTTTAGTCGATGTAGAGCGGGACGGACAGTCTGTGGATGAACGAACAGATATCATTCAGCAGCTAGTGTCCGATTATACTCGGCATATTCACCAATGTGCCCAAACATTACAGTCGTTGACGCATTCGTAGGTCATGAAGGAATGAGGAGGAAGGCTACATGACAAAAGCCAAAAACGGACTGGATAAAAACCTGTCTAACATTGTTGATGATTTGGAGCAGCGTCCAGTTAATAGTCATCAGGCACAGCAAGTGCAGCAGGATCGTAATGATCGCCGTCATCAGGATTCACTAAATCACGATAAAACGGAAGATCTACACCATCTATAGTCCTATTTTAAATGGTAATAAACGGATTCGTTGATGTACCACAAATATAGACTGAGAATGGAGGATGCATAAATGGGCAAGCCTAAAGCCATTCCTGTCCCCGAAGCACAGGATTCTGGTGGAAGTAACGAAAAGCGTGAGCGTAGTCATCAGCAGGAGCCGTTATCCGGTTCCAAGAAGGTGAAACAGCGGAATCACGTGGATCACCATAATAGAGAAGGCTCATAAGCAGGCAGACCTTTCTCCTAAAATATATTGCATAGTGTAAGACACCCTGGTTAGAGAGCCAGGGTGTCTTTGTGCTTATTGTAAGAAAATTTTCCAATAAGTGTTTCGCCGTTTGAGAATATGAGTTAAAATAGGAGGTGTGTATTTTTTTGTTAGCATAAAAAAGGGGTTAATTACGAGAGGAGAGAATCTACACAATGAGTAAAAAGTTATCCGTCTTGGTACTCACTATGGTGTTGCTTTTGACGGTAGCCCTGGTAGGTTGTAGCAAGAAGTTAGAACCGAAGGAAGCTGTTACGACCGGTACAGCTAATGCAATGAAGTTGAACTCTTATGAATCCAAAAGTCAATTCACGATTAAGGAACTGACCATTACATCCGCTTCTGTTCCAAGTGAGCAAAGTGCAATGGTAACTAGCATGCTGAAAAATGCTGATATTACGCTGGATGGTGTATACCAAAAAGAACCTTTTCAATCTGAAATGACGCTCGGCATTCATTTAAAAGGTGATCTTTCCACCAGCTTCACGATTCCAATGGTAATGACTAAAGATAAACTGTACGTTAAAATTCCTAATATTCCATTTTACCCGCTTCCACAGGATGTTGTAGGTAAATTCCTGATCATTGATCCACAAGAACTGGCTAAACAATCAGGACAAGAATTTAATCCTGCAACCATGGATCAGGAAAAATCGCAGAAATTTGCGAATGAAGTGATTGCTGCAATTATGAACGAGTATGATCAAGCTACGTACTTCTTTAATATTGATCCTAAAGATGCTAAATTGCCACAAGGCGTTGAAGCTAAACAAGTAGTTCAATTCAAAATTACGAATGACAATGTGAAGCAAGCTACTAATACATTTATCACTAAGGCGCTTCCTAAAGTCCTTGATGTGATGTCTAAAGATGAGTATGCTAGCATGCTTCAAGTGAAGAAGGAAGAGCTGGCTGAGGCGAAGAAAGAACTGCAATCCAACACCAGCGAAGTTAGCAAAAAGCTGGATGAGTTGAAAAACTATTTAACAGTGAAACAGTTTGACATTAACACAGCTTTGAACAAGGATAACATTCCTGTGTATCAAGACCTAAATGCGAATGTAGAGATGAATGATCCGGCTACAAAAGACAATGTAAAATTGTCCGTAACAGGCTACACGCAATACAGCAAAATCAATGCTAAAGCAGCATTTAAAGTGGGTATTCCAACAGGTGATCAAGTCCTGACTATGGAACAACTGCAACAAAAAATGCAAACTGTTGCTCCTTAAGTATGGGATGCATGATTGAAAAACATCATTTTTTCGAATATGATGTAAGAAAACCGCCCGGCTTATGCCGAGCGGTTTTTTGTTTACTGCCAATGTTGTCCCTGTGTAGTCATTTAGCTCTGCCACACGTCATCCTCAGCCAAAAGTCCAAACATCTGGTGATCCTGCCATGTGCCCTGAATCTGTACAAGCTTGCGAGCAGTGCCTTCTGGCTGGAATCCGCACTTTTCTAATACACGTTGTGAACGATCATTATGCAAAAGAGTACCCGCTTGGAGACGATGTAGAGATAAGGCACGAAAGGCATATTGTATGGTCAACTTCAAGGCAGCAGTCATATGTCCTTTACCCTGTTCATGATGATCCATCATGTAGCCGATATCAGCGAATTGTCCAACTCCACGTACTAAATTGGAAATGGAAACATAACCGATAAGTCGCTCCTCCTTTAAGAGAAAGATGCCGAACGTGTACCCTCGATCCTCCTCGGCTTGCCGCAGCCTCTGACGGATGTAATCCTGCTGTTTCTCTAATGTGAAAAATGAATCCTCGTAAAGCGGCTCGTACAGCGCATGTGACTCCCTATTTTGCACCCTAAGGGCGAGAAGGGCTTCGCTATCCGCCACGCTAAATGGCCGTAAAAAGATACCTTGAGGCGTATTATACAAGCTCATAGGCATGGGTTGATCTCCTTCCATGAAGAATTAGCAATAAGATGAAGTATTTTGGACTTTTCCCCCTCAGGATGAGGATGGGGGAGGAGACAATCTGGCTGCCGCTCTTTTTTGCCGGAGATGCCGAAAAAAGTTCGTTAGCAGCGAGGCGCATTCCTCCTGCAGTACACCATTAGTTACTTCTGTACAATGATTGAACCGAGGCTCCTGTAATAAATTCATCAGCGTGCCTGCGCAGCCTGCCTTGGGATCTGTAGTTCCATATATCAAATAGGGAACCCGTGATTGAACAATGGCTCCGGCGCACATTGGACACGGCTCCAGAGTGACATACAGCCTACAATCCAGCAGGCGCCAAGCGCCTAAGTGCTCACTCGCCTGACGAATGGCAACCATCTCTGCATGTGCGGTTGGGTCAGCATCCGTCTCGCGCAAATTGTAGCCGCGACCGATGATTTCATTATCTTTTACGATGACAGCCCCGATGGGGACTTCACCTAACATTTCTGCCTTATACGCTTCCTGAATGGCTTCTTTCATCCAATAGGCGTGATCCATGGTGGTCACTGGGAAAATGCTCCTTTCAAAACGCGGAATTATCCAACGAACAAATATTCCGTTGTTAACATGATGTGAATAAAATTGTGGATAACATGGCACTTGTCCACAGGTTTATCCACAGTTTATAATAAAATCTGTGTATTTGTGGACTACTTGTGGATGATTATCTTCTTATATTGTAGGCAAACCCTTGTCTATTGACAATACTGTACACAAGGTGTGTATTTATGTATATCCGGTAAATGTAAATGCTGGTATCACGGGCGCTATTACGGTATCATTGAGTTAGCAATTGCCAGTAATCGCCAGCATACGGCAAGAGGTGAGAAATCAGTGTGTCGATAAAAATCAGAATAACGATCATTTTGTCGGGGTCCGTCCTGTTTATCCTTTTATTAAACATCGCACTCAATTATTACACGACCCACGAAAATCTAAGAAGTGACAGTGAAACTAAAATGGTTCTGACGGCTAAAATTATCGGAGGAGCTATCGAACAAACCCAACATAGCTGGGAGGCCGTTGACAAGCAGCTCGGATATAATCTGTGGCTTTCTGCCACGTTGGCTGCCAATCAGCTCGGTCCTGACATCCGAAATATTCAGCAGGAACAGCTTCAAAAGGTGGCCTCACTCCACAGAGATACTAATATTTCTTTGATGATTCGAGACGGGCAGGGGTATAAGGTTGTTAAATCTTCGGATCCAAAAGAAGTAACGCCATCTGATCCATTGACAGGGTATTGGAAAAATGCAGTTGACCAATTATATGAGCACGGACAGGCTGCAATGGCCCAAGGTCAGAAACTGGATCATTTTTGGACCGGATCATTTGACTACACCGGTTCAGACTCCTCACAGATTAACAAATGGGGATTTTATTATGACCAAAAACGTAATTACTTAATTCGAATTTCCTTTCAGGATACTTCAGTGCAAGATTTCATAACCATCCTGAGCCCCGATGAGATTGTAAAGCAAACCCAACAAGTGGATTATCGCATCATGGAAATTACAGGAATTAACCCTGCAACCTTTGGTGGCGCTTCGATGGACAAGAACGGGAACGATTCGAAATACTATTACATGTACAATAAACCGATCCAATTTGGCACGTATCAGCTAACGAGAGTGCAGGAAGATCGTTTGGCCGTGTCCAGAGCTATCCTCTCCGGGGAGAGTATTGTACAAGACTGCTATATCAAAGGCGAACGGGTTCTCGTCAGTTACATACCTTTTTACCCGGCTAACCGCGAAGCCTATGTTATCCGTATTGTTATGAATTATGATACGATTACTTCTGTTATTTCCAAGCAATTGATAAGCTTAATTGCTATTTCCATTGTCCTTTTGGAAGTTGTAATCATTGGAAGCTATGTGCTGGCAAGTCTGTTTGTCCGCCCAATTCAGTCGATTCTGGGGAAAGTGAACGAGATGGCTGATGGTCATTTTGATACACGGCTAGAAATAAAAGGTGGTCATGAGCTTGCACAGTTGGGTGAGCGCATCAATGCGATGGCCTACAACCTAGGGATGTACACGAGAAGACTGGAACAGATGTATGAAGAGAACCGTTCTGTAAAGGAGCATCTGGAGTCGGTTATTAATCAGACAGCGGATGCGATTCATGTAACCGACGAGGAGGATCGCGTCGTTCGGGTCAATCATGCCTTCGAAGCTTTATACGGCTGGACCAAGAAAGAATTGGTTGGTCGTAAGCTGGAGTTTGTACCTCCGCAGCAACAGGAGGAGTATGAATTTCAGAAGAAGAGCCTGCTTCAGGGAGAGAGCATCGTATCAAGTGAGTCTCTTAGAATGCGTAAGGATGGAAGTACAGTAGAGATCAGTATGAGCACGTCGCCTATTCTGGATGAAGAAGGCCAAATTTTGGGGTTTATCTGCGTGTCGCGTGATATTACGGGTCGCAACCGGATGGAGGAGTTGTTGCGCAGATCAGAGAAACTGACAACCGTCGGACAACTAGCGGCAGGCGTAGCGCATGAGATTCGTAATCCGCTAACCACGCTACGTGGCTTTCTCCAACTACAGCAACAAAATCAAGTGTTGAATATGAAACACAACGATATTATGATGTCTGAGCTGGATCGCATTAATTTGATCGTTAGCGAGTTTTTAATACTGGCGAAGCCACAGGCAGTGCATTTTCAGAAAAAAGATGTTCGCTATATTGTGAGCGACGTGATTTCTTTACTAGATAGTCAGGCGCACCTGCTGGGCATTGTATTCAATCTTCAGGTCACGGACGAGCCTGCCCTAGTATACGCTGAAGAAAATCAGTTAAAACAGGTATTCATTAATTTACTTAAAAATAGCATGGAGGCTATGAGTAAAGGTGGTATCATCACGATTCATTTGTTCTTGGAGGGAGAAAACGTTAAAATCTTCATACGGGACCAGGGAACGGGTATTCCCGCAGAAATGCTGTCCAAGCTAGGAGAACCTTTTTTCACAAACAAAGAAACAGGGACAGGACTAGGACTTATGGTCAGTCAGCGTATTATACAGAGTCATAAAGGCACACTGGATATTGAAAGCACAGAGGGAGAGGGAACGACAGCCCTGGTGCAGCTTCCGATTGCCAAGCCGGAGTAACGGGCTGGACGCGAAGTGTGTTAGTAGAAATGGAGGGTACACAGGTTGCGCATTAACAAGTTTATCAGCGAAACCGGTTTTTGCTCGCGCCGCGAGGCGGACAAGCTGGTAGAGAGTGGCCGCGTGACGATTAACGGCGAAGTGGCTGTGCTGGGTAGTCAAGCGGAAGAAGGCGATGATGTTCGTGTGAACGGCAAGCCACTGCGCGATAAGTCCGATCACGTCTATATTGCATTGAACAAGCCGGTGGGCATTACAAGTACAACGGAGAGCCACATTAGAGGCAATGTTGTTGATTTTGTGGGCCATCCGCAGCGGATATTCCCGATAGGACGCCTGGATAAGGATTCGGAAGGTCTCATTTTACTTACCAATGATGGAGACATTGTGAATAAGATTTTACGGGCAGAAGGCAAGCATGAGAAAGAATACATCGTAACGGTGGATCGCCCTGTCGTACCGTCTTTTGTGCAGGGCATGTCCAGCGGGGTGAAAATACTCGGTCAGCGGACGCTACCTTGTGAGGTGACGCGTGTATCTGAGTATGTATTCCGTATTATCCTGACTGAAGGGAAAAATCGTCAGATCCGGCGTATGTGTGCTGCCTTCGGTTATGAAGTTAAAAAACTGCAAAGGCTGCGAATCATGAATATTCGGTTGGGGTCCCTTCAGAAAGGTGCCTGGCGTGATCTGACAGAGGCTGAGAAGCAGGAGCTTGGTCAGATGCTCGATTATACGCTTAGCTAATGCCAGAGGGGCTCGTATAGCCTACAGCGTATGATCGTCGTATCTGAAAGGGCAAAGTACAGGAAGCACTAAACAAAGAGGCACCAGCTGCATAAAAATGCGGCGGTGCCTTTGTTCATATAACATATGCATAATCAACCTTCATTCGAGCTTGAGGTAGGACTGATAACCTGTGTTCCGTTCTGATATTTGCGGAGAACAGATATTTCAACACGACGGTTTTTGGCGCGTCCTTGACCATCTTGATTGCTTGCCAATGGACGATACTCGCCATAACCGATGGATACAAACTTGGTTGGATCGAGATCTGGATTGAGCAACAAGATACGCAAGAAATTCAGAGAGCGCTTGGCGCTCAAATCAAAGTTGGACGGGAACTGGCTGTTGGAGATCGGTACATTATCCGTGTGACCTGATACGATAACATCATAGCCAGGGAACTGCTGGAGCATACTAGAAATGGACTTGGCCAGCTTTCTTGCTTCCGGCTTTACTTCGGCCTGCCCGGATGAAAACAGGGCATTATCACTAATGGTGATCATTAGTTGCGATTGGTTTAGCTTGGTATTCAGCAAGGGGGTCAGGCCGTTATTTTGAATATATTGATCCATCTGTTTTTTAAGCTTTTTTAAATCTTCTTCTTCCCGCTGGGCAAGCTGTTTTTGCAGTTCAGAGGTAGAAGTAGCTTTCGATTTTACGGGTTGTGACACTTGTTCTTTATTTTTGCCCATATCCATGGATTGTGACGACGGATTCGCGGCCGAGTGATCCAGCACGCCAGTGCCGCCACTAAAAGCTGCATTCAGGGATTGAGCCATAGTTTCAAATTTTTTGGCGTCGAGCGAGCTCATACCGAATAAGACAATGAAAAGAGCCAACAGAAGGGTCATTAAGTCGGAATATGGCAACAGCCAGCTTTCGTCAGCATGCTCTTCATGCGGTTCATGTCTCTTTTTACTCACTGGAATCGCCATCCTTCTGGGTCATCGTAGCCCGTTCGGTCGGAGTCAGGAAGATCGTCAGTTTCTGACTGATGGCGATCGTCGATATCCCCGATTGAATGGAAAGCAGACCTTCGACCATCATTAATTTAAGCTCTACTTCTTTTTTGGATAACCGTTTCAGCTTGTTGGACATCGGATGCCACAGGACATAACCTGTAAAAATACCGAGCAACGTCGCAATGAAGGCTGCTGCAATGGCATGAGAGAGCTTTTCCATGTCACTAAGGTCAGCCAGAGCGGCAATCAGACCTACAACCGCACCGAGTACCCCGAGCGTTGGAGCATACATACCGGCTTGGGAGAAGATCAGTGCGCCAGAGCGATGTCGATCCTCGGTAGCATTGATATCCTCCATCAGAACGTCCCGTACGAATTCCTGATCATTGCCGTCAATAATCATTCGCATGCCGCCACGCATAAAGGGATCGTCGATTTCCTCTACCTTAGATTCCAAGGCGAGCAGACCTTCACGACGGGTAATGGATGCCCACTCGGTAAACGTACCGATGAGCTCTTTGCGGTCTAACAGTTTTTGTTCAGTGAAAATAACCTTGAACAGCTTCGGAATCCGTTTGATTTCTGCCATCGGGAAGGCCATAAATATACTCGCTGCCGTTCCGACGAAAATAATCATGTAAGCAGCGGGATTATTGACCAGATTGACGACCGGAGCGCCTTTTAAGATCATCCCGACGACCAGTGACAAAATCCCGAGCACAAGTCCGATAATGGTTGAAATTTGCATGATACACCTCATCCATGAGAATAGATTTTGAATCCTTTCATGCCGCCGGGGTCGTCCTTGCCCCAAGCGCGTCATTACAAGACGGATTATAGTATTTATCGACAAAACTCTCTTTTTTGTTAAGTGCGAATTTCCGGTATAATAAGGTGATTATGTATTAAATGGCGGAACCATTGGAGGAAATGGCATGGGAGTAAAGCATGGGCGTGAGTATGAACAAATTTTGAACGATTTGACAGAGGCTGTGGGGCGCATCCCAGATAGCTATGAATTTTTTGAGATGGAAGCAGAAGATTGGGACAGGCTGGACCCGGCGGGACGTCAGGAAGTCAATGAAGCTTTGGCAGAAGACTTATTTTATGCACTGGGTACAGAGCCCACAATCACTGTAGGGAGTGGCGTTGTGATCTATGAGCCGGAGCAGCATCGTATCTATGTACTCATTGGAGACGAGGAGCTGACGTCAGTCCCTTTGATTTGAGGTCCGTCTTATGGATTTATCAACGGGGCCGTGGTAATATGTACACCAATATATCGTAGTTTTGGCCGTATTTAAGCGGTCGAAAGGCTTCCGTATAAACGGGGAGGAGTTCGTAACATGCCTTTTACACAAGAAGAGATTGAAGCACATCTGGAGAAACTGGAGGGCTGGGAACTGGAGGAAGGACGATGGATCGTTCGAAAATATAATTTTTCCAGTTTTATGAAAGGGATTGCATTCGTGGATGAAGTTGCTGCTATATCTGAAGCATTCAATCATCATCCATTTATTACGATTGATTACAAGACCGTGACTCTGCGTTTGACCTCTTGGGACGACGGCGGTATTATGGCCGTGGATATTAAGGAAGCCCAACAATATAATGAAGCCTTTGAAAAAATGCGCAGCAGTCATTGAGCTTGTAATGATCTGTCGTATGATGATAAAAGCGCCTTCGCTATACAACATCGTGGTTGTATGCCGAAGGCGCTTTTATCATAGAACCTGGGTTGGGTGGTCGGGACGATATACCATACAATAAAACGGTTTTTTGCCATCGGGAGTCTGGCGTTCATAGGTATCTGTAAGCTCAAATCCAGCCGCCTTGTAGGCCCGGATAGCGCGCCCATTCCAAGTGAGCACCTCTAGATCAATTTCATTCTTCGGGTTGCGTCGTTGAGCTTCCTCTGCAATGGCACGGACAAAATCTGATCCTTTGCCATGTCCGCATCTGTCAGGGTGCATTCCAAGACCTAGCCGGGTCACACCGATCATAGGAAAATATTGAGCAAATCCCGTCAGCTTATTCTCTTCATCCAGTACGGCAACATATTGCTCTTGGCGAAGCGTGGGACTCCCAAATTCGACTTCAAGCGCCTTCATTTGTTCCCAGGGGAGCCAACCGTATATGTTATAAGGTGGATCATAGCGCCACTCACAGATTGCAGCCGCTTGATGCTCGTCCATCGGTACGATCCGATAGTTGGATATTGAGGCCGGCATGTGTTCCATCCTCCTTTTACACAGGTACTTCAATCATTAACAACAGATTGTAGACAAGTTGCAGGGGAATGGCAAGCGTGTTTATTTCATACCTAAGTCGGGTATACATTCAATAAGAAGGAATTACTGCTCATATGCTCCCCCAGCGGTGACGGTAAAACCGACGATGTTCGCTAAAATTGAAACCTTTTGAGGTCTCAGTTCGTCAGTAAAGATAATAATTGCTGATGTTGTGGACATAAAAAACCGCAATTCGATTCCGGCCAGAATCAAATTGCGGCTAGGGTTAGCTTGCTGTGCGTTAGTTATTCTACGTTATCGTCATCAGGAATTTCTGAAGCTACAGAATGGTAAGCGTCTGTGCTCATAATTCTTTTTGCACCGACATAGCGGTTAGCGTAATAATTTTCGTTCAGTGAGCTAACTACTACACCACGTGAAGTCGAGGAGTGGGCAAATTTCCCTTCACCTACGAAGATACCTACATGGGAAATGCCTCTTCCTGTGGTGTTGAAGAACACCAGGTCCCCAGGTCTCATTTCATCGCGGGATACAGAAGATCCCATTTTGAATTGTGATCCGGATTGATGCGGAAGTTTAATTCCCAGTTTGTTGAATACGTACATTGTGAAGCCGGAGCAATCGAATCCCTCGAGTGTAGTGCCTCCGCTTCTGTAGCTCGTTCCTTTGGCATCTTGAATGACCTGGTCCATCTTGGAGTCTGCATATGCACTGCCGCCACCGAATGTAAAAGATGTAAAGGCAATGGCAAGACCCATAGCTGCGATCGTTAGCTTCTTCTTCAAAAAAAATATACCCCTTCCAATGCCTGCGAGGTTAGCTTAAGGATTCGGTAGAAGGTTCCCCTATGACCACTCTGTTGCGAGATCAATTCACCCAAACTGGTTCCCCCGCTTCCTAGGTGCCAGGAATTAGGCTTAACTTAAGATGTGCACCTTGGAGAGCAGTATTCACAATAACGTTATTTTTGAGATAAAGGTTACAATAAAGATTACAAAGTTGTTACTATCAGTTCACTGCGATTATTGTAACAAAGACGGCTGGCTTTGGCAAATGTTTCATTGCAAAAAGTTACAAAAAAAATCTGCTCCTAATGTCTCAGGAACAGATCTTGTTAACAGTATTCAGTTATGTGTCGTTTGCGCGGGTATGAGTCAGGGTTTTTCGACAGACGGAAATGAAGTAAAAAACATAAAGGCAGGGTTTAGCTTCTACTGGAAATATCGGTATGCCATAGTCTGTACTGCGAACTGATATGCCACAGCCTGACCAGACTAGTAACAAAATGATACGATTGCTGGAGAATGAGCGCCAGCATGCCAGTCCAAATCATCGCCACGGTGCCAAATAGACCGAAGACCAGCAGCACACAAGCACCGAGCAAAAGGGATATACCGACAGCTGGGAGGAGCTGGCGAAAGAAGGCGAGCAGGGAGGATAGTATGGTGTGACCACCGACAGTACCCAGTTGCATATACAGGATGCACTGCCGAATGAACCATCCGTATGCCATCCATCCAATGACATAGGGCAATAAATGCAGCAGATAAGAGGGAGATTGAAGCGCTCCTGCTACAATAGGGTAGAGTCTCGGTACCACCCAAAAGGCGGGAAGCAGCAGCAGTCCCAACTCAATGGTGTAATACAACAGCGACGACATGCCATGGCGTTTCATACCCTTGAAAAAGGACAGGCTTTGCGGTTCAGTCGCATCGGTATGCAGACTTTGATATATTCCGGCTCTAATGAAGGGAGTGATCAGTATGCGTAGTACAGTCGCCCCTAGTAGTATCCACAAATACACATGTACTTCCCGGCTGTCCATCAGAGCAATCTGGCTCTCCATCCAAAACAAGGTCTGTCCCAGCTCGTTTTGACCCTGATCAGGATAACGGAGCAATAGCGGGATAACGGCAGACTGCACCAGCCGATAGAGAAACACCCCCCACAGTAGTCGATACAGAAATAAAATGATAACGATATAAAATCGTATGCGCACCAGCGCCCAGCCCTCTTTTATAACAGTCCGCATCTATAGACACCTCACCATGACAGACTTCCAAGCAGTGTCTCCAACAGCTTGGTTACACTTATACTCCAACGGGTTTGTTGTTTTTCGTCCAATTCGGCCTTTAGGCTATTGTTAATATGCTTATTCTCCAGTGCAATGGTATATAGAGGATCAAGGGTTACATAGGAAACGGGAGAAGTACTTTTGACCCGAAAAGTTGTGCTTTTGCCCGCGCCGTCCCAAGCCTTGAATATCGTTGTCCCATCCTTGAAGGTAAATTGGACAGGGATCTTGGGATAATCCGCCCCTTTTTTGCTGACCGTCACGACTGCTTCATATCCATTCTCCAGCTTGTGGTTTGTGATGTGATCCACTGAAAAGTCCGCCATTTGGCCGTCATATACATACTGTTCAAAATAGTGGCTCCATGAGCGTCCGGTGACTCTCTCCACGATACGTTGAAAATCCTGTGAGGACGGATGCTTGAATCGGTACGTCTGGACGTAGGTCCGCATAATGCGATCCATTTTTTTCATACCCACCTGACGTTCAATGCCCCGTAGTACCAGCTTGCCTCGAGAGTAGGCATTTTGCGCGTACTCAGCAGCTGAGCCGTACTTCCATGACTCGCGGTTTAGCGGCTGTGGGGAGGCTACCTGTCCCGATTGTAATGGCAAGTTGGGGGTAAGCCCATATTCTTGTTCCATAAGCCGCTCCTCTGCATAGGAGGTGAAGCCTTCATCCAGCCACGGCTCCTCAAATTCATTATTGGCTACCATTCCGTAGAAATATTGATGTCCAATCTCATGAACTAATGTCCGTTCCAGACTATAGCCAGGATTCAGATTACCCGCAGCAGCGGCTGTGATGAGTGTCGGATACTCCATACCGCCGGCTCCATTGCCTGATTTGGGTGGAACCACGATGGATAGGGTGGAATATGGATAAGGCCCGTACCATTTGCTGTAGTACGAAAGGGCGGCCTTCGCGGCGCTCATATAGCGTCCTTTGAGCTCCTTGTGCGACGGGTCAAGGTAGAGCTTAATTTTGACACCAGGGACTTCAGCGGAAGAAAAGGGTTCTTCTACGGTTACAAAGTTGGGTGAAGCGGACCAGGCAAAATCGTGTACATCATCGGCATAAAATTGATATATTTTTTGGCCGTTCTGTCGGACGGCACCACGGGTGGGAAATCCGGTCGCTGCTACGATATGAGTTTCAGGCACCCGAATCCGTACGCTGTAAATTCCAAAATCGGCATAAAACTCGGAGTTACCATGATACTGGTGGAGGTTCCAGCCCTCCTCGGCGCGTCCACGCTGTCCTGCAGTCTCGTAGACGCTGAGCTTCGGGAACCACTGTCCTGCCATTACAAAATCATCTGTCGCACCCATACGAGCGAAGATGGCGGGCAGTTTTACCTCAAACTTCATATATAATGTGATTTCTTCGCCACCTCGTACCGGCTTGGGTAGACGCACCTTCATGAGCGAACGGTCGCCTGCGTTACCGTCATCTGGCTGCACATATTGGATGCGGTGCATGAGAGATAAACCGTCCTCTGTTTTTAGTTCAGTCAGCGTCATGGAGCCAAAGCCGTCTTTGGGCATGGTGTCTCCTCGCAGCTTTCCACCGGATTCCTTCATAAAGGTAGTTTCCATGGAAGAGAAGGCATTCGGGTATAGATGAAGATACAAATCATTCACGGTTTTCTTGCCCGGATGCTTCCAGGTCAGTGTCTCAGTGCCTCGCAAAACCTGTCCTTTTTCCAGAGACACATCAATGTGGTACTCTACCACCCGTTTGCTGAGGATTTCTGTAGCGGGCTGTGGAGGGTTCTTGGGCAGGTCAGGCAGGATGTTTGCCCCTAGAGGCTTGCCCATATTTGGGGCAAGCGCAGACTCAGACAGGGAGCCGTATAGTGGTTGGCCTATGGACTGCGGGTCGGATTGCGATTGGGGCTGCCAGGCAAACCATAACGTCCCTGCGAGGAGACCGAGGGCTAGTGTAGACAATAAAACGATTTTAGTGCGTGCTGGGGTCATACAATGGATACCTCCCGTTGACAAGCATCTACAGCATGTATATGTTTGCTTTCAGGAGATTATTAGTTAAAATATTTATAGTGTAGAATGAGTGTGAAGACGGAAAATGGAGGTCTAGTGACGCATGAGTGAAAATCAGCCGGACGGCAAAAAACAGATTGCACTGAACATTGTCAGTGGCAAGAGTAAACATAAGGGTTTCGGCGCAGGCTCAATCGACCTGAACAGCATGTCCCCGGTCATCATTGACCGAGGAGAGGCGAAAATTGATATCGGTGCCATGCATGCCAAAAGTAAAGTAGAACGTGGTATCAAGTTCTCTACGAATAAAGAGGATGTACCGAATGGACGCCAAGTATGGCTCGTATGGGTAGCCGTGGATCGTACGCCCGAAGGACGTATGTACGGCGGTGCCACCGCCTGCGAGATGCTGATTGACGACGAAGCCAAACGCGGCTGGAAAATCCTCGCCGATCACGTCAACCGTATGGATTACGCACTCAAGCGTCGTTTCATGCTGGATGATCTCGGCAGCGAAGATAAAGCAGCGCTCAAAAGTCTGCTAATTTCGCATAACGAGGAATGGTGGGACGCTTCGCCTGAAGAATTGAAGCAGGCGCTGGAAGGATAGGCCCAGCGTTAACGCAGTAATAATATTGTAAAAAAGCAGCCACATATGTGGGCTGCTTTTTTTATTGCGAAGGGTGTTAAAGAGTTTTGAACTTACAATGAGTTATACTAAAGGTGCTTTTTCCTATGAGAAGCAACCAAATTAGAACCTCTATTTAAGCTTTGTGATACCTTTAGTTGTAAGCTTTAAGACCTCATAGAATATGTACCGGACAAGTAAAATAGCAGAGGAAATCAGTAAAATATTTGAAGAAAAAAACTGTATTTACGTTATAGAATAAGCTATACTGAGGTAAGAATAGTAAAGGAGTCGTGCGTCAACACGACTCCAGCATACAACAACTGCATAAAGAGCAATCGGCCGGGTAAGATAAGGTCGGATATAGACCGTATTCCTTAGTCAGAGCGGTCTATTTCTTTTTCACGTAGGTAAGCAATGCCAGAATGAACATGCCAAACATGATCATCAAGGAAATCGCGTCTTTAACCTCCATGGGCATCACCTCCCTTCGGGGAGACTAGACTACCGCCCTTTTAGCCGTATGTTGTACTAGCAAAGTATACCATAAAACAATCGCTTTTAAGATTGACAATACTTAAATGCGTAATTGTGATAACAAATGACCCGACTAAGATAGACATTATCTTAGCCGGGTTATTTTACGACGGTAGCGCCTTGACATCCTGAACAGGCATTCACTATAATTCAAATAGAAATCGCTTCCACTCTTCTTTTTATTCCTTTTGTGGAACCGGTTCCTCAAAAGGTGTAGTTAAGTCCTATTTATTGTTTATGAATGTAATCTCTAAATAAGGTGGCATCGTTATGTTTAAATGGTTGAAAAAGAAGGCGGCTCCTCGTATTGAACAATTCGACATGGTAGCACCAATCAAAGGAAAAGTGGTTTCCCTTGAAGAGGTTCCAGATCCTGCGTTTTCCACGAAGGCAATGGGGGAAGGTATCGCTATTCATCCGACTGAAGGTAAAGTGACTGCTCCTTTTACGGGTAAAGTCGTCCACGTGATGGAGAAAAGTAAGCATGCTCTGATCATTGAGCATGAATCCGGTGTACAAATTTTGATACATGTCGGGATTAATACAGTTTCCCTCAAAGGACAGGGGTTTAACCCTCACGTTCAAACAGGAGATAACATTAAAGCAGGGCAATTACTGATGGAGTTTGATCTAGACGCGATTCAACAGGGTGGCTTGCCTGTAATTACTCCGGTAATCGTTCCAGACGGGCAAGAGATGATCAGTCATGTGGAAATCTTGGAAGGTACATCTGCCTCTTCAGATGTACCCGTATTAAGAGTTCACTTAAAAGCTTAGTTCTCATAAAGAAAAGACTAACCAGGAATTCCTGGTTAGTCTTTTCTTTAGATGATTCACTGACCGGTCAAGGATCGGGTATGAACATGTGTTCAAAAGCTAGGATTCACATATTTCAGATATCCGCTGATTACAATTGCCTTCGTACAGCCCTCCATGAAAGCAAATCACTTTTTTAATATCATATGGCAGCAGGTTTTTAAGAGATTCTTTGGCCATATTGAAATCCCAGCAGTATTGCGGGTCTGGAGCCAATAATTTGCCGCCTACTACGCGTAGAGCATCTCCTGCAATCAGGGTTTGACTGGATTTATGATAGAAACTTAGGTGCCCTGGTGTGTGTCCAGCAGTATCTATAACTACGATCCCCCCACAGAAGGGTAATTCCTCTCCGGCAACGATGGTGGAGTTTACAATAGCCTTTGGGGGATTTTCAAGTGTACGCCGGAATGCATGTCTCCACTCTACCGGAACGGATTCGGGCATGGAACTTACAGCTTGATCTATTGCTTCTGGAGTCAGCTTTATAAGCTGTTTTTCTCCCTGTATATAAGGCTTTTCGATAGAACTGGCTAATACTTGAACTGGGGATGAAGAAGCCCGGATTATATCTGCTAAACTGCCGATATGATCAAGATCCTGGTGTGTTATTAATATGAAGGTAAGTTTATGGATTGCTAATCCGGTGCCTAGAATAGCCTCATGTAAAAGTGAGAGTTGCCCGGGGTAAGCCGTATCAACTAAAATTATGTTATCTTCGTCCCACATTAAAGTGGGGTGAATACTCTCTATACTTCCCATAATGTTAGCAGAAACCTGGAGTATGTGTATTCCCTTGTCTAATTGCATCGAATCCCTCCTATAAGAGTTGATGTAATACAAAGGAATCGTATCATGAAATATAAATATGTAAACCTATATTATATCATAAAAATAATTATTTGTAAATATGTAGAATTTTAAATTTGTGTGACAGTTAGGAGTGATGACGTGAAGAAAATTTATTTTGTCAGACATGCCCAAGCAACAGGACAGGAACCAGATGCCCGACTTACCGATGAGGGTACCCGACAAGCTGAGCAGTTGGTTGATTTTATGGAGAATGTAGGTGTGGAATATATTGTGTCCAGCCCGTGGAAACGGGCCGTGCGAACCATTCAGCCCTTGGCTGAACGGAAACAGTTGCAGGTGTATACTGATGTACGTCTTCAAGAACGGGTACTTAGCCATGAGCATTTGGATCATTGGCTGGACGTGCTGGAACAGACCTATCTGGACGAGGACTTGAAGCTGGAGGGAGGGGAATCATCCCGTGAAGCAGTAGATCGAGGAATCCAGCTTGTTCAGGAGCTTATAGAGCGGGCGGAAAAAACGGTTATCATTGTAACTCATGGAGCTTTACTATCTCTTCTCATTCGACATTACGATCCGCAGTTTGGGTTTGAGGACTGGAAAAAGCTTTCGAATCCCGACGTGTATTTACTAGAACTGAAAGAAGCAGAAGCCAAGATTCACAGAGTGTGGAATACGGGTTGAAATAAATAAAGCACGTTCATCATAAGTGCAGAATGGAATCGAAAGGGGAGGCGCATGTTGAATGCAAACCGTTTTTTAGAATTAGAAAAGGCGTTGTTTCAAGCTTGGTCTTTGGAGTCTAGCTCTAAATGGACAGCAAATAATCCTGCGGCTGGACAATGTGGTGTCACAGCGCTTGTCGTTCAGGACAGGCTTGGCGGCGATATTTTGAGGACATGGTTGGATAGTGGCTGGCATTATTACAACCGCATTGGTGAGGACATTATAGATTTTACGAGGTCGCAATTTTCAAGCCCTCCTCAGTATCAGGATGTATACTCCAACCGGGAGGAGGCTTTTTCGGACACCAATGCAGAGCAGTATGCAGCCTTAAGTCAGAGATTAAAGGAATTTCTAAACGAAGAAGAATAAGGGGATTTAAATCTGGATGCAGTCATAAAGACGTGATTTTTGAACCTGATCCAATGGAAGGTACTTTTTCGTTGCCCCATATACATTAAAGAGCTGAGCAATCAGTAAAATTCCTGAAGATAAAAGCTGTATTTACGTTATAAAATGAGCTATACTGAGGTAAGAATAGTAAGGAGTCGTGCGCCAACACGACTCCAGTGTACAACCACTGCTTAAAGAGCAGTCGGCAGTAGGGTCCAACAATAGACCGTTACCTTTGTGGGGGGGCGGTCTATTTCTTTTTCATGTAGGTAAGCAATGCCAGAATGAACATGCCGAACATGATCATCAAGGAAATCGCGTCTTTAACCTCCATGGGCATCACCTCCCTTCGGGGAGACTAGCCGACCGCCCTTTTAGCCGTATGCCGCATTAGAAAAGTATACCATAAATCGAACGTTTTTGAGATATTAATTACTTAATTGCGTATTTTCTTGGAGAGTACTATAAAATAAACTCTAATGCAGCCAATGACCGGGAATGCTTAGAGAAGGGGGCAGTTTGGTTTTACAATTGCCCTTAGCCGAATTTAATTGCGCCTGTGTAAGGAAGATACTTCCTTCCAGATTGGCCCCACCTAAATCAGCATCTCTAAAATCCGTACCGATTAAGTCTGTCATTCTCAGGTCAGCCTCTCGCAAATCAGCAGCAATCAGTAAAACTCCTCTCAGGTTGGTACCTCTAAGATTAGCGCCTCTTAAATTAGCCCCGATAAGGTCCCTACTTCTGATTTTTTTACTATATTTATTGTGCTCTATGTTTTTCTTAACTTTTTCTCGTACTAACTCACTTGTTTGTAAAAGTAAATCATTGACTAACGCCCTATGGGTTGGTACGTGAAGATCTATGAGGGATTTTGGATCTTGATCCGTAAGCTGCTCGGTTTTCGCCAAAGCTTTTTGTAAGTCTGTATAGATGGGATGAGTTTCTTTTAAGTTAAGAGCTTCATTTAGGTAATAAAGCATTTCATGAAGCTGTTGCATGATGGGAAATATATTGAACATTTCCTCAGCTATTGCCGGATCGTCTCGCCAGCTTTTTCCGTTGTATGTAACTTGGGAAACTTTTTGACCTGCTCCAAAGCAATCATATACCGTACAGCCTCGCAAGCCGTTATTTCTTAGGTTCTTATGAATATTACAACGATAATCCGCATTTAGGTTTTGACAAGGAGTTCCTCCATCCTTATTAAAAGCAAAATCAGCAGATTTTGCATAAGGTAAAGCTACACAGCATAAACCAAAACATTTCTCACAATCTGCACTATACAATAAACACACATCCTTTTACTGGCACCTATTAAATGTAATATTACCAAAAAGGATGGAGCATGGTCTATTGTTTTTCTATAGACTTCTAGAGTCTGCTGGATCGTTTAGAGAAGAAATTTAGTCTTTTGCCAAATTCAATTGCCATGAAACACCGTATTTGTCTTCAACCCAGCCAAATTGTTGGCTTATGGGCGAGGCTTCAAGGGGCATTAGAACTCGGCCTTCCTGAGATAGCTGACCAAACACACGATGAATTTCTTCTTCCGATTCACAAGTGACGAATAGCGATAGAGCTGGGGTAAAAGGGTGTTTGTCCTGATGGTTATAGTCTATAGCCATAAAGGTTTGCCCTTTGAGGTTGAATACGGCATGTAACACGGTCCCATCTTCCTGATGAAAAATGCTCATGATACCAGACGGCTTAAATAAAGAAGTATAATATTGCATGGCTTCTTCTGCTTGACCAGAGAACATGAAAAATGTTGTGATTTTTGGACTGGAATCATGCATGAGATCAACTCCCTAGATTGTATCGTAGATGATAACATCTTTCCTCCTTTTTAATAGAAATATTCAGCATTAGAGAAGTGCTTCATGAAGATGTACACACGTGAAAGGAGAAAGACAGGATGATGGACGCGACAGCAAGACTTATTGATATGTTCGGCTCAGCTAAGAAGCTGGATGCCAGCATCATTTCTGCCTATACGGATGTGGTTGCCCAATATGGGACAGTGGAGGATGCGTGGGAGTTATACAGGCTTTTTGTAGAAGATCCCCATCATTATATCCGGGGGTTGCTCCTCCAGCCGATCATGAGATGCGGGGATGTTACTTTGGCGCAGGATATGTACGAGCGTTACGTCCGAAATCAGGCATCCCCAGAACATATACCTGACGGTGTGCTGTATGCGCTAGGTTATTTGGGTTATGTGGAGGCTGCTGCTGATCTCGTCGCTTTGGTGAACGGACCGTATGGAGCTGTGTCTGTGGATGCCTGTTTGGGACTGGTACATCTTCCATGCGAACCGTATCGTGAGAAACTGGCGGCTGAATTGGAAAAAGCGCTGGATCAGAATTTGTTTAATGAATTCTTACCTCTGTTAAGCTTCAAATGCACGACTGAAGATATGATTCCGCGATTGGTACATTGGGGAGAGCAACATGCTTCCGTAGACTGTAATGCAGGAATTATTGCTGGAATAGCATTGTTTGGAGAAGGGCAGAAGGATACGATTCGATCTATCCTGTGGAATCCGTTTTGGGAGGCTCATGGAACGGCTACAGGCAGTTGTGTGTGGTCTTATTTTGCTATGCAGCATGTAGGGCTCACCTTTAGGGAGCTTGTTCAGGATATAAAAAGCTACGATGCATCCAAAGAAGATGTACAGGCATTGGAATACCGTTTGGATGTGCTATATGAGATGTTGGAACTCAAGCTAAGCTATACAGCCCGACCGATCCAGTTCGCTCGCAGCAATGAGGAATCATTTGGTCAGCTATATAGCGATTTGTTTAGCTGGTCTAACGAACATCACGATGACTCTATTATAGGCTGGATCAATGAACAGTTGGGGGTTGGGCACCGACTACTGGAACGGTATTATGATCTAAGGAAACGAATCGAGATTAAAATGGTACATGAAATTGAGCTGGAGCATGTTCAGAAAGGGAGTTAATCGTATCAGGAAATAAGAACTTTTGATGTAAAAGGACGAAATAGCAGAGTTTGGCGGCGATATGGGGATTCGCCCAGTCCGCGGGCTGATGTCCCGCATAGGATACATCAGCCTAGAACACAAGGAGTGAAACACATGTCTTTACTGCCACAAGTTCCTTTCGGAACGCAACCGGGTACTCCGGGTCCATTCACGCCGTCAGGTCCTTCGATCCCACAATTTCCTGATATGCAGGATTCGTTCCCATCCCCGATAGGTCCACCACCAGGCCCAGGGCCATTTTCACCACAGCCGTTCTCACCGCCGCCGCAGGGTCCATTGGGTCCGCAAGGTGGGCAGCAAACTCAAGCACCAACGTCCCCACCCCCGCAATTTACGCCACCGAAGCCGCTGGTTTCGGCATATGCGGTTGACCCTGGAGCCATTGTCGGTTGTTTATTCCGCAACACGTTTGTATGGCTGACGAACGGAGAGCGTTTCTGGATGTACCCGATCTTTGTAGGCAGGACATCCGTAGCGGGTTTTCGGTGGAGTGGTCGTTTTTGGTTTTATTATGGTGTAGACACTAACCGTATTGAGTCGTTTAGCTGTTATTGGTAATAGCACAGCTTTAGGGAAGAGCAGGGTTTAACGGGATGATGGCTGATGGCACTGGCAAGAGAGGTAAATGGGCACATAGGTAGGTGAAGCGAAAATAAAAAGACTGAGAGAGCGCTCATCGCGTTCCCCCAGTCTTTTTTTGCTATTAATCCATCCACCAACGCTTAAAATTGCCCCACCACGATTTCTTTTCGGCTTGTCGCTCCGCTTGGTCCGTTGGTGTTGATGCCGGTGGGTTATCTTGTCCCGATAGCGTCTCTTTCGGCTCGGTACCGCTAACGAATACCTCCAGCCGCTTGTCGGGACTGTCCGGTGCAGCAAGCTTGCCGCTGGCCGGATCAATATAAGCGCTGACTACGCCGTCAGGGATAGGAAAGATTTTGGGCGGCACATTCTCCAGCGCTTTCTCCGTATATTGCGCAAAAATCGGAGCCGCCCGTCGGGCATCCTGTGTGCTGATGTCCTTGCCCTTGTCATAGCCAACCCAGACAGCGGTGGATAGTTCGGGGGTAAAGCCGACCATCCACGCATCGGTGTTGGTCGTGCCGCTCTTGCCGGCAACCGGGCGCTTGATCAGCTTCGCGACCCGGTTGCCGGTGCCGCCTTCTTCGAATACGCCTTCCATGAGGCGTGTGAGGACATAGGCGGAGGCGGGCTTCACCACCTGCACGGGCGCGGCTTGGGGCGCTTCGTACAGCGACCGTCCGGCCGCATCGGTGATGCGCAGCACTGCCACCGGAGCCACCTTTTGCCCGCCGCTGCCGATGACCGAGAAGGCCGAGGCCATCTCGAACGGGCTGACGGGCGACACACCCAGCGCCAGCGAGGGTACGGGCTTGAGCTCGCTTGTAATGCCCATTTTGCTGGCGAGGTCCATGACCTTATCCGTTCCCACCTTCAAAATGGTACTAACGGCATAAATATTATCGGACGCCGCAATTGCGCGCCGAAGATCTATTTCGCCCAAGTATTTGTCTCCAAAATTTTTGGGCTTATAGGTCTTGCGGTTGTTATCGTAGTGGAACAACGTTGGTCGGCTTTCGAACTTGGACGTACTCGTCAATTCGCCGGAATCCAGCGCGCTTAGATACATAATCGGCTTGAAGGCTGAGCCGGGTTGCCGGGTTGTAGCTAGCGCATGGTTATATTGATTCCCGACATAGTTCGTTCCGCCGACCATGGCCTTGACATGTCCGTTGCGCGGGTCCATGGAGATTAACGCGGTTTCCAGTCCGTTGCTGTTCTTCATGCCTTCGTTTACAGCCGCCTCGGCTGCCTGCTGCATGTGCATGTCCAGCGTGGTATAAATGCTCAGTCCGCCATGCTCAAGCACCCCTTCACTAATCCCAAGTTGATGAGTCGCCAGCTGGCGGACGTAATCGCGGAACCAGGGAGCGGTTTCCACTGTCCGGCGCTGGCTCTCGGGCCGCAGGGCCAGCATTTCTTCATAGGCCTTGGTGGCTTCAGCCGGAGTAATCTTGCCAGTGAGCGCCATGGAGTCCAGTACAATTTTCTGCCGATCCTTTGCATTTTTCATATGATTATACGGTGAATAGTAGGTCGGCCCTTTCGGGATACCTGCTAACAGGGCGCTTTCAGCCAAATCCAGATCCTTTGCGGATTTACCGAAATACATTTGCGAAGCTGCTTCAATGCCATAGGCGCCGTGACCATAGTAAATTTCGTTCAAATACATTTGCAGCAGCTCATTCTTGGTGTACTTCATTTCAAGCTGTGCGGTATAAATGGCCTCCTTGGCTTTGCGCGTCCACGTTTTTTCATGAGATAAGTACAGATTGCGTGCAAGCTGCTGAGTCAGCGTGCTGGCCCCTTGCGACATATCCCAGCGGGTCAGATTAACGATTACCGCCCGGCCCAGACCTTTGAAATCAAAGCCAAAATGATCGTAAAACTTCCGATCTTCCACAGCCAGGGTAGCTGCAATCAAATTGGGTGAAATGTCATCAAGCTGGACCGGAATGGATTCCTTGCCTCCAGCAGAGAAAGTGGCGATGACTTGCCCCTGACTATCGAGCAGACGTGAATTCCGATCCGTATCTGCGAGCGGAAGGCTGGTCGTGTACAAATAGGCGAGCAGGATGCAGGCGGCGATGACCGTCAGGATAGTGAGAGACATTATTCCTTGAAAGCATCGAAGCCAAAGCGGTTTACGCTTGGGGGATCGCCCGGTCGTATCGGTCATCATGCCACCTCCTTCCATAGTTGATGTTCTCAGTATAGTCAATCCGAAAGCGTCTATTCATTAGATGCACATACGTATCTATTTTAAAAACAAGATTAAATCTTCAAATTGCTTTTGAAGCCCATTCAGGTATCGCTTATAATGCAAAAAGTGTGAAAATCCAATGTGTTTGGTACAATAAATATAGCAAACTTGGCGTTTGCGTGTTGCTGATATAAGGAAAGTCAACGTTTATGCTACCGGATTGCCGGACACATACTTTGATCAGAAAGAAGGTTGGAATGATGGACTTGTGGTTTACGGAGAAGCAGACTCCCTCTTTCGGCATTACAGCAAAAATCAAACAAACCTACGTCTCTGAGAAAACAGATTTTCAGGATCTGGCTATGATCGAGACAGAGGAATTCGGCAATATGCTTGTTCTGGATGGCATGGTGATGACGACGGTTAAGGATGAATTTGTGTATCATGAAATGGTAGCACATCCGGCCTTGAATACACATCCGAATCCGAAAAAAGTTTTGGTTGTGGGTGGTGGCGATGGCGGCGTTATTCGTGAGGTCATCAAGCACCCTGAAGTGGAAAAGGCTGTATTGGTTGAGATCGACGGTAAGGTGATTGAATATTCCAAAAAATATTTGCCTGAAATTGCCGGAAAGCTGGACGAGCCTAATGTAGAAGTGCTGGTCAATGACGGATATATGCACATTATTGAACACAAAAATGAATACGACGTCATTATGGTCGATTCGACGGAACCGGTAGGTCCGGCAGCCCCGCTGTTCGAGCGCGGGTTTTACCAAGGTATTTTTGAAGCGTTGAAGGAAGACGGCATTTTCGTAGCGCAAACGGATAACCCTTGGTTCAAGGCAGACCTGATTCAGAAGGTCAACAAAGATGTGAAGGAAATTTTCCCGATTGTGCGTGTGTATGGTGCGAACATTCCGACCTATCCGAGTGGTCTTTGGACATTCACGTTGGGTAGTAAGAAGTATGATCCGCTCGAAGTAGACGAGACCCGAATTCCAGAGATGGACACCCGATATTACAGTCCGCGTCTACACAAAGCGGCGTTTGTACTACCTAAGTTTGTAGAAGATTTAACGAAGTAAACATTTTAAGAAGCGCCTTAGTGGTCTTTATTGCCTTTTTTTGGGTAGAAAAGAGCACTATAGGCGCTTTTTTTGTGTTGGATAAGATTTGAAAAAGGCTATGAAAGCATACTGGACACCGGATTTCCTTTTAAGATAAAAGAAGGAAATTTAAGGGTGTGCGTAGAATATACAAAAAACCAGACATTTAACAGATTTGTAATGTCAACAGGAACGGTTTGGTTATGAAATACATAAATCGGCGATGTACCAAAGAGGGGGAAACTTTTTTGATCAGACGCTCTTTTTATTACCTGTGGGGGTCTCAGACGATCTCCAACGTAGCAGATATCATCTACATGTTGAGTGTAGTGGTATTGGTGTTCAGTTCAAGTAATTCCTTAATGACGACAATTTTGATTCCGTTGTTCCGATTGTCTGCTCAAGTGCTTAGTGGGCTCGTTGCACCAATCGTCCTTGGCCGATTTCGGCTGACACGAGTGTTGCTATTTTCCCAGTTTGGACAGTTTGTCATCTTTACGCTTCTGCTGCTTTATTTGTGGATCGTACCTGAGCAAAGGTCGTTTCTATTTATTTTTGTGATGGTGTTCGGTATGTCTTTTCTGGATGGCTGGACAAATCCTGCGCGTAATGCGCTTGTACCCCGTTTGGCCACGGGTGAGGGACTAATGCGGGCCAACGGCATGGTAGCGGTCAGTGATCAGGTGGTCAAGTGTGCAGGCTGGGCGTTGAGCGGAATTATTGTGGCTTGGCTAGGTTCCCTGAATACGCTTGTGATCGCATCCTGTTGTTATCTCGTGGCTGTAACTGTTACGTCCTTCGTCCGTGATCCGCTGAATCAGAAGGAATTAAGTCTTGAAGCTTCGGATTCCTCGACAAATCTAGTAGAACCTGCAAAGGGAAAGGAAAAAGGCTCCCATTGGAAAGAGCTTGGGGAAGGCTGGAAAATCATTTGGCACAACCGTCGTATTCGTTCTCTGATGATCGTCGATAGTGTCGATAGTATTGGGGGTGTCTCCTGGCTCGGCGTATTTATTTTGGCGTACGTCAGCCAAGTGCTGCATCGGGATGCAAGCTGGTGGGGCTTTATGAATGCGTCCTTTTTCTCGGGCACGATCTTGGGTGGATTGATTGTCGTTGGCTTGGTCAAGCGATTGCAAAAGAACAGCTTTTTGTACATGCTCGGAGCGTTGCTGGTGTATGTACTGATTACAATTGTATTTGCGCTAAATAGAATCCCCGTTGCTGCACTTATTCTTTTTGCTGTATCAGGCTTACCTGTTCAAATGGCTGGTATCATTCGCCGTACCTTGCTGCAAACCAGTGCACCGGCAGCCCAGCTGCCCAAAGTGATGGCGGGAATTGATGTGCTTACCAATCTCGCTTTCGGCCTGTCCTTGTTATTCATGGGCTGGTATGCAGACCGTTTCGGTATGGTGCAGGTGTATTTGTTGGCTGCGATTATGACGACCATTGCTATCTTGATCGGCTGGTTGTATCGCAGGGATTTTCAGGAAAGTGAGCAAATGGAACATCCAACCGCTACGGGCGCTGGGATTTAAAATTGGGGTTCTCGTTAGGCGTGACATCATTCATTGGATGACTACATAATTAAATGCAGGTGTAAAAGTGAACGTGACGATTGGGGAGAATAAAAGCCTGCAACTCTCCTCAATTTTACAGGAACACCACTGGAATAACGTTGACGGTGGTGTTCCTTTTATAACTATTAAATTAATTGGTATGTCTGTTGAGCAGTATGTGCCATTCCTAATGTCAGGTCCGTTTGCTCGTGAGATATGTTTTGACGGCAGGAGGAGTGTAATTTGTAAATTGCCGTAGGATTCCTTGCGGAGTGGTATCCGTAATTACCATCGCACGATATTTTTCCTGCATAAATTGTTCCTCAGCCATACGATCAAACAAGGAAATAAGAGGATCGTAATAATGGTTAATGTTTAAAAGACCGCATGGCTTTTCATGCAAGCCTAATTGCGCCCATGTGAAGATTTCAAAGTATTCTTCCATTGTACCTGGGCCACCTGGTAAAACAATGAATCCGTCCGCAATCTCTGCCATTTTAGATTTTCGTTCGTGCATGGAATCAACAATGATTAATTCGCTCAGGCCATTATGTGCAATTTCACGGCTTTGCAAAAAGTGAGGGAGCACACCGATGACGCGACCTCCTGCATGAAGTGCCGCGTCAGCTACTGCACCCATTAAACCAACACTTGCTCCTCCATAAACCAGGCTTATTTCCTGTTCGGCAAGTGCCTTGCCCAGAGCAACAGCATGCTCTCGATAAATCTCAGACGCTCCATTACTGGAACCGCAAAAAACAGCAATGCTTTTCATATGAGATTCTCCTTTATGTATATCTTTTTGCAAGTTTTTGCTGGTGTGTTCGGAATATATCCTCCAAGGTGATGTCATACTTGTTGGCGATCACGATGAGATTACCCAGTACGTCTCCAAGTTCTTCGGTTAAATGGTCCTTGTTCTCCTCGAATGAACCATCGATCTCATCAGGCCGGTCTCTGCCGATCTCTAGGGCGCGAATAGCTCTCGCAACCTCCCCGGTTTCCTCTGCCAAGAAACCAATTCGGACAAAGATATCCAAATCCGACCAGTTTCTCTCCTGATAATATTGCTTTACCCACTTTTGAAATTCATTAATATCCATATTCAGCCTCCCAACTGGAACCCATGCATAAGTGTTGGCTATACACAAACCATAAGGTTTAGATGAAACAGAAACATTTGTTCGTGTTTTATTATATAATATAAGGGGGGGATTTATCAAAGAAAAATTAAAAAAGCCGTTTGCTTAAAAAGCAACCGACTTTTTTAAAGAACGTTGACCTTAATGATGCGATCGTATTCGGTCAGTCTTTTAAGCCGTAGTGAACTGGCTGTTATAGAGCGAGGCATAATGGCCGCCGCTGGCAAGCAGTCCCTCATGGGTACCACTTTCGACGACATCGCCGTTTTTCATATATAAAATCAAATCCGCTTCGCGGATGGTCGATAGTCTGTGGGCGATTACAAAGCTGGTGCGTCCGGCAATCATTTTCATAAATGCTTTTTGGATACGCGCTTCTGTCAGGGTGTCTATGCTGCTGGTCGCTTCATCCAGGATCAGCATAGGTGGGTCGACGAGGATCACTCTCGCGATAGTGAGCAGCTGTTTTTGGCCTTGCGACAGGCTGTCGCCTGACCCGCTGATGACCGTATAGTAGCCATGAGGCAGTCGCTTGATGAAGCTATGCGCATTGGCAGCTGTTGCAGCCGCGATGACTTCTTCGTCTGTGGCCTCCGGCTTCCCGTAAGCGATATTGTCCCGGATGGTTCCGCTGAACAGCCATGTATCTTGAAGTACCATACCAAAGTTAGTCCGCAGGCTGTCCCGGCTCATATCGTTGATATTCACCCCGTCGATGGATATTGAGCCGCTGTCCACATCGTAAAATCGCATGAGCAGATTGACGAGTGTGGTTTTGCCAGCTCCGGTCTGCCCGACAATAGCCACACGAGTGCCTGGCTTTACTTCCAGACTAAAGTTCGTAATGAGCGTACGTTCCGGGTTATAGGAGAATTTGACGTGATCAAAAAGGATCGTGCCTTTGCTGCGTTCTAGCTGTACGGCGTTCGATTTTTCCGGCTGCTCTGGCGGTGAGTCCAAAATAGCAAATATGCGCTGAGCAGAAGCCGTAGCTGCCTGGAACTGGGTCAGCACACCCGTAATTTCATTAAAGGGCTTGGCGAATAAATTGGTATAAATCAGAAAGCTCGACAATCCGCCTACCGAGATCCCACCTAAAATAATGGAGATACAGCCAATCATGGCGGTGACTGAAAAAGTCATGTTGTTCACCAATCGGGTAGAGGGGTTGGACAATGATCCGTAAAACTGCGATTTCACTCCGGCTTGATACAATTGCTCGTTTCTGGCGGAAAATTCTTCAAGCGAGCGGTTTTCATAATGAAAAGCGGTAACTACCCGTTGTCCGCCGATCATTTCTTCCACGTAACCGTTCAGGCTTCCTAAAATTTTAGCCTGTTCGCGGAACATACGCTGCGATCTTGTGGTAATGAACCGTGCTACGCCATATGTGATCGGGGCAGACACCAATACAACCAACGTCATTATAGGACTGATATACAGCATGAGTACAATGGAGCCTATAATTGTAATAATCCCGGTAATCAATGTGGAAAAGCCTTGAAGCAATCCATCCGACACAGCATCCATATCGTTCACAAAACGGCTAATGCTGTCTCCTTGTGGATGAGTATCATGAAAGCTTAACGGAAGGATATTAAAATGATCAAATAACTCTCGCCGCATATCATTTACGGTCTGATAAGCAATACGGTTCGTCAAATACGTGAGCAGCCAGCTAAATAGACTGCCTACAACATATACAATGCCTAATCCAGCTAGAATCTGCGCAATACCTTTAAAATCTACTACTCCCTTATCCACCATGTGGTCGATAGCTTGACCAATCATGTAGGGTCCGATCAGACTGGCAAGCACGCTGAGAACCGCACTGACGATGACCCAACATGTTGTTGTTTTATATTGACCCACATAGGTTAACAATCTTCTCCAGGTTTCCTTGCCACTCATTGGTCTACCTCCTGCGTTGAGAGCTGGGAATGATTAATTTCCTGATATACATCTGAGCTGCTCATCAACTGTTCATGTGTTCCGATACCGACAATTCGCCCCTCATCAAACACAATTATTTTATCAGCATGCTGTACGCTGCTTACTCGTTGCGAGACCAGCAGGACGGTCATGCTGGTGCTATTTTCCCGTAACGATTTACGGAGGGCGGCGTCGGTTGCAAAATCAAGTGCGCTTGAGGAGTCATCCAAAATGAGAATTTGCGGATTGCCGACAATAGCTCTGGCAATGGTAAGTCGCTGCTTTTGTCCTCCCGACAGATTAAGCCCCCCTCGGGTTATCGGAGCATCGAATTTCTCCGGCAAGTTGGAAATGAACTCATCCGCTTGCGCGATAGCTGCGGCTTGAGCGACTTCCTCATCGGTGGCGTGTTCATGCCCCCAACGGATATTATCCGCTATAGTACCAGTGAACAGCAGCGCCTTCTGAGGAACAATTCCGATTTTCTGCCGCAATTGCTCAAGCTTATACTGCCGAACGTCGATGCCATCAACCTGCACACGACCCTCTACCGCATCATAGAAGCGGGGAATGAGATTCACAAAGGTGGATTTCCCCGAACCTGTTCCTCCGATGATGCCGACCGTTTCACCGGGATAGATGTTTACCACTACATCGCTCAGTGCCAGTTGTCCTGTCTTATTGTATCCAAAGGAAACATGATCAAAAGAGATGGCTGGTACAGCGCCATGCTCACTTGCTCCCTCCCTGTCTATAGATGTAGAAGTAGTAGCAGTGTCGGAAATCGAAGCTTGCGTGTCCAGGACCTCCTGAATACGTGTTGCTGAAGTGGCAGCCTTGGTGAACAAAATAATTAAATTGGTCACCACAATCAGAGCCAGTAAAATTTGCGTAATGTAATTAATAAAGGCAATAATCTCCCCTTGTGTAAGAGATCCATATTGGATATGGATGCCGCCGATCCACAGGATTGCAATAATAGCTCCGTTCACCACCAACAAGGTAGCGGGGCTTAGCAAAGCGGAAATACGTCCAACACGAATAGCAGTCTGGGTCAAGTCATCTGAGGCGGCATTGAACTTTACTCGTTCAGCTCCTCTTTTGGCAAATGCACGTATGACCCGTACACCTGTAAGATTTTCGCTAAGTACCAGAGCGATTTTATCGAGTTTTTTCTGGTATAGCCGGTACAGGGGAGAAGCCTTCGTAATGACTACATACAGAATCAAAGCCAGAACCGGTGTAGCAGCCAACAGCACCAAAGCAAGGCGGAAGTCCAGAATCATGGACATGATAATCGCCCCGATACAAATAAAAGGAGCACGAATGACCAAACGAATCAACATTGCTACAGCCGTTTGCAGCTGATTGACATCATTCGTAATCCGGTTGATAAGCGAGGGTGTACCGAATTTATCGAGATCAGCATAAGAAAACGAAGAAATATGCTTAAACATCGTATTGCGCAGCGTAGTTCCGAATCCTTGAGAGGCACGGGCTGCGTAAAACTGACACACTAATGAACTGCCAAAGCCCAGTATAGTCATGAGTAACATCAAAAGACCCATCTGCCAAACATAATGGGTGTCTCCTTTACCTACACCATGATTGATCATTAAAGCAACCATCGTAGGCAGCAATAGTTCCAAGATGGCCTCAATCAGTTTAAACAGAGGCCCAAGAATCGTTTCCTTTTTATAGGGTTTCAAAAAAACAGCAAATTTCAGCAAGTAAACCATCACCTAACCTAAATAATGTATATAGCCTCATGCCGCAATAGCATAACTGAATTTGATTATGGCATATCCCCAACCATATGAATAATATTTAATATATATTAGAGGTATAGGTTTTACATATATCAGTACCGGAGGTCCAAAATGATGGAATTGAGACATCTCAAGTATTTTTTGGCGATTGCAGAGGCCGGACAGATTACAGCGGCAGCCAAAAAGCTGAAAATTGCACAGCCTCCCTTAAGTCAGCAGCTCATGCAGCTGGAGGAAGAGCTTGGTGTAAAGCTCGTGCATCGAGGCTCACGCAGCATCCAATTGACGGAGGCCGGCATCATTTTACAGAACAGGGCCAAGCAGATTTTGGAGCTGACAGATGCCACGACAAGAGAGATAAACGATTTTGCCATGGGGATGAAAGGTACGCTCACCATTGGAACGGTCTCCTCCTCTGGGGCAACGCTGATGAAAGACAGGCTTTCCGAATTTCATAAAACCTATGCGGGTGTAAAATTTGAAATTCATGAGGGAAATACGTTCATGATTCTCGATCTTTTGAACAAAGGAATTGTCGAGGTCGGTATCGTCAGAACCCCTTTTAATACCACCGATTTAGGGTGTAGATATGCGTCCACTGAGCCGATGATAGCAGTGATGACAGAAGAATATGACTGGAACCCCGAACAGAAGACCATTTCATTGTCTGAGTTGAAGAACAGGCCGCTCATCGTATATCGCCGCTTTGAACAATTGATCCACGATACTTGTATGAAGTATGGCTTTGAGCCGAATTTCTTTTGTAAAAACGATGATGCTCGCACCACGCTTCACTGGGCTAATGAAGGGCTGGGGATCGGTATGATTTCGCGCTCTGCGTTGTCACTCGGAAGCAATAACCAGTTAATCGTTAAGGAAATTATGTGTGAGGAATTGCATACACGTGTGGCGGCTGTCTGGCTGAAGGATAAATACATGTCTTCTCTAGCCTCTCGATTCATTGAAAGTTTTAGCCAAGCATCCGATGGAGCTGACTTAAGGTAGCTAAATTTTTTGGATGAAAGCATCTTTTTGTAAAAACTCATTTGAATTGCAATCGGGAACTGGATATAGTAGTACAGTAGGATAGCAATAGAATGGAGTTTGAATACATGCCACATAATGCAAAGGTCCGAATCCGTCTTCATAGTCATCATGACGGAGAAGATGTGGTACAGGAACTTCCCGGAGAAGCGATCGTGCGTGGGAAGCATCTATATATAAGGTACGATGAGCCACAAGAAAGTCCTGAGGGCGGTACGACACGGAACACAGTCAAAATCGGATCGGATGAGCTAAAGCTGATTCGTCACGGTGAGGTACAATCAGAGCAGTCGTTTGCGTTGGGGCGCAGGTTGCCTGGATTTTACCGCTCGCCTTATTTAAACCTGAACATGTCTGCGCATACGCAGAAGCTCGATATTCGGATGGATGGTTTCACCGGACTTGTGAGCTGGACCTATGATCTGTACGTATTTGAGGATTTCTCGGGGCATTTTGCCATCAGTTTGCATATACAGGAGGAGCAATAATCATGACAAGCAATCCACTGGAACTTATTAATCAAAAGGTGACTTCAGCAATCGAGGCGGCGGTGCTGGCTACCGGAATCGTGAGCCGCGAAGAGCTGCCGACCATTACGCTGGAGGTGCCCAAGGACAAGTCACACGGTGATTTGGCTACCAACGCTGCGATGCAGCTCACCCGCATTGCGAAGAAGAACCCACGGCAAATCGCTGAAGATTTGATCGCGAATATGGATTTAGCTTCCGCTTCTATTGAAAGCGCGGAAATCGCTGGACCGGGCTTTATTAACTTTCGCCTGAACAAGAGCTACCTGTATGCAGTCATTGGACAAGTACAGGAGCAGGGGGCAGATTACGGGCGTATACAGGAAGGTGCAGGCAAAAAAGTACAAATCGAGTTTGTCAGCGCCAATCCGACAGGTAGCCTTCACTTAGGTCATGCACGTGGTGCAGCCGTAGGGGATGCTCTCTGCAACGTGCTTGATTTTGCCGGATACAAAGTAACTCGTGAATACTACATTAATGATGCGGGCAACCAGATTTACAATATGAGCCGCTCTATTGAGGCGCGTTATTTGCAGGAGCTGGGACAGCCTGCGGAGATGCCGGAGGATGGTTACCATGGTGAGGATATCATCGGGTTTGCCAAGGAACTGGTGGCCGAAAAGGGCGATTCTCTGTTGTCCATGGAACCGGGAGATCGTGCAGCTTATTTCCGTGACTACGGTCTGGAAAAGGAACTGAACAAGATCAAGCGTGATCTGGAGCTGTTCCGTGTACCTTTTGACTCCTGGTTCAGCGAAACGTCGCTGTATGAAAACGGTGAAGTGCTTAAAGCGCTAAATGAGCTGCGTGACCGTGAGGAGATTTACGAGAAGGACGGAGCTACATGGCTGAATACGACCAAGTACGGCGACGACAAAGACCGTGTCTTGATCAAAAATGACGGTACATACACGTACCTGACCCCGGATATCGCTTACCATCGCGATAAATATGCTCGTGGGTATGACACGATCATCAACATTTGGGGAGCGGATCACCACGGCTATATTCCACGGATGAAGGCAGCAATGGAAGCACTGGGCAATGACCCGGATAAGCTTAAAGTGCTGATTGCCCAAATGGTCAGCTTGTTCCAAAATGGGGAAAAAGTAAAAATGTCCAAACGTACCGGCAAGGCCGTGACGATGGAAGATCTGATGGAAGAAGTGGGCGTAGACGCGATCCGTTACTTCTTCACGATGCGCAGCATGGATTCGCATCTGGATTTTGACATGGATTTGGCGATTTCCACTTCCAATGAGAATCCGGTATTCTACGTACAATATGCACACGCACGTGCATGCAGCGTATATCGTCAAGCCGAAGAGCAGGGTATTGCTGTGCTGCCGTTGGCAGAAGTTGACTTGTCCAAGCTGACGGCTGAGCATGAATACGATCTGCTCCGCAAAATCGGCGAGCTGCCGGAAGAAGTATCGGTGGCGGCTGCAAACTTTGCACCACACCGTATGATTCGCTATGTCTACGAGCTGGCTTCATTGTTCCACAGCTACTATAAGGCAGAGCGTGTCATCACAGAGGATGCCGCTCAAACGCAGGCACGCTTGGCGTTGTTTGGTGCGGTGCGCACGACCATTGCTAACGTACTGAAGCTGGTGGGCGTGTCTGCACCAGAACGTATGTAAGCAAGCAACTTTAACATCATGACCTTGTAGTCATATAAATAATAAAAGGAACCGAGGCGCCACCCTCAACAGGGTGGCGCCTCGGTTCCTTTTTATGTTGGATTAGCTTAGTAGCGTTCCAGTACCAAATTCGTTTTCAGGGAATCGGCGGGAACCAGCCATCCTTTGGATTGCAGCAGGTTCATCAGCTTGGTGCGGTTGCTGGCGGCAACACTGTAATCCGAGGTTTTGAAGGAGATTTCGATAATATTTTCTGTACCTGATCCGTTTGCGCTGCGAATAGGCCATATTTCAACGTCGGTATCCAGTCCCTGGAAGCTGCCTTCATATTTGCTGACCTGTACCGGACCGCGTACTCTGGAGTCTGCCAGAGTTTTCTTGCCCCAGTTGCTGGATTTCCAGTTTTGCAGCTTGCCCGGAAGATTATCCTGCAATTGCTTTAATGCTTGATCTGGGGAAGGCAGAGCCAATCCTTTGGAGGCGTTTGTTTTTTTATCATTGGAAAAGCTTAGTGTTTGCTTGCTGTATCCCCAATCCACCTCAGCCTCATAATTATCATCAGATGCGCTGAACCCTTCTTTATTCGCTTGGGTGAGCGCCGCGTCGATATTTCCGTTTGTGACCGTATAGCGCTTTTTGTAGGTTAATTCATAATTCTTTTTGTCCTCTTTTTTGCGAAATCTCACGTTCCAGCCCTCGTCATTCAATTGCAATGAATTTGTATCAAAATACTCGACGCTCAATCGTTGTGCATTGTCGCTAATTTGAAATTCGTTCACGATGCCACTTTTTAATGAGCCATCCGCATTGAGGACCTGAGCCGTATCCAGTAGCAGCTTCACCTCATAGCTTGGTGTGGCATTGGCGGCGGCTTGTACTGGTTCTACTCCTTTCCATCCTGTTACGAGCAGCACTGCACTCAGAGTAACTACTGACATCAATTTAGTGATACGTAGGCCTGTATTCATTTCATCCTCTCCTGTTCGTCCGAATAGGTTACACGCTACACTTTACGGGTGTATTGTCAGTCGTATGTCAAAGCAAGAGGGTACTCCGGTTAAAAAATTACATAATTTCTATATGACAGGTAAGATTTAATCTTGGTTCCATGATAAGTATTCGGTGAATCTGTGAATGAGCGCCGAGCGATGGCGGTCTTTGTTGCTGACCATATAGATGTACCGCTCAACAGACTGCCCCGGAATAGGTCTTACAACCAGTAAGCCCCGCTCAACCTCTGACTGAACGGCAATGCGAGAGACAAAGGAGATGTGTTCTCCCAGCATAACCGCCTGTTTGATGGCTTCCAGTGAATCCAGCTCCAGATAGGAAGGAAGTCGCCGACTCCCACGCTCCAGCCATTTGTCGGTCACGTGGCGTGTGCTGGATTCCTTGCCATGTAATACGAAGGAGGAAGAAGCGATAAGCTCGGACGTCAAATCGGTTTCGTTGGCGAGCGGATGAGTGGGTGAGCAGATGAGCATCAGTTCATCTTCGCCCAAGGATTCTGAGAGTAGCGTTGGGGATTGAAACGGCTCTGCCGAAATGATGCCGAGGTCAATTTCGTGGCGAGCGAGCATGTCCTTGATCACGGGCGCTGTTTTCACGGACAAGGCGATGTGAATGCCCGGATGCTCACGGGCAAAGCGGTGCAGCACAGCAGGAAGCAGGTAGGTAGCGGGTACATAGCTTGCGCCAATACGTATACTTCCCCGCTGGAGCGTATCGAACTCGCGGACGACTCTCTCAGCTTCAGCAGCCAGTGCATTAATTTTGGTGGCATAGTGCAGCAGCGCATTTCCAGCATCCGTCAGGATGATTTTGCCCATACGTGTGTCAAACAGCTTTACTCCGAATTCACGCTCCAGATTTTTCATATGAAAAGTAACGGTGGGTTGCTTTAGGCCAAGAAGCTCGGCGACCGTGGTAATTTTATGGTGCTTATTCAGCAGCTCTACAATATGTAACTTTAAAAGACTTAAGTTCACTTAGAATGCCTCACTTTCAGGTTAATCAAACAATTATGCCTATTTCTTTGGGGAGCAGCATCAATCCCCTCTATATAGATTAAATCTATGAGTGTTAACACAATTCATTGAAATAATTAATTTTGTTTTAACTTTCCAATAACACAGGTTGCGAATTCAAGTTTTACACTGGGGTCAGTCAGAAGAACAGGCAGGTAATGCGATGAATCAGGATCTATATATTCACGGATTAAGTAAAACCTTCAGCCAAATAACAGCGCTGCATGAGACGAATCTGGTAGTACGACGGGGCAAATTCACAACACTGCTCGGACCGTCCGGCTGTGGAAAAACAACGCTCTTGCGCTTGATTGCTGGTCTGGAGACACCCGATACTGGCACAATCACGATGGGAGAGGAAATCCTTTTTTCGGCAGAACGCAAAAAGGATATTCCCGCCCATCTCCGCCACTTTGGCATGGTCTTTCAGGATTTCGCGTTGTGGCCGCATATGACGGTGTTTGAAAATGTGGCCTTCGGCCTGCGTGCGGGCAAGCGGGGGAAAGGGTTCGCCAGCGCTCGAGACAAGGAACTGCGGACAGTGGTGCTGGAGGCGCTCGACATGGTCAGATTGTCAGGGATGGAGGATCGGTATCCTCATCAGCTGTCTGGTGGCCAGCAGCAGCGGGTTGCCTTTGCAAGAGCGGTTGCTATCCGGCCTCGACTTGTTTTGTTCGACGAGCCGCTCAGTGCGCTGGATGCGGTGCTACGGGAGGAGATGCGCATTGAGATGCTATCGCTTGTGCGCGATCTGGGGCTGACCGCCCTATATGTCACCCATGATCAGATCGAGGCTATGTCAATGTCCGATGAAGTAGTTGTTATGAAAAGTGGACATATTTTGCAGACCGGAACACCAGAGGTGATCTACGGTTGCCCGGCTCATCCAGAGGTGGCGAAGTTTATTGGCAAATCCAACTGGCTGAAGTCGGAACGGACACTATTTCGTCCTGAACATGTCCGTTGGGAACAGGAGCAAGTGGATCAGCATGCTTTTACAGTAGAGATCCTGCATGTCAGCTATGTCGGCGATCGTTATGAAATTCGTATACTAGCCGAGAACGGCGAGCAATGGACTGCATATCATTCCATCCGCTTGCCCATAGGTCAACAAATGCACATTTGGGTATCACCGCAACACATCCACCAACTTGAAGCATAGGGAAAAGGGGTATATAAGATGATGAATTGGCATGTTTTTCGTACAGGATGGAAAAAAGGGACGATGCTCGCATTAACATTGACTTTTGGACTCGCTGTGGCGGGTTGCGGAACAGCAACGCCATCCAAGGACGGGGCGCCAGCTAATGGATCAGCAGGACAAGCTGAGGCGGCATCCACCGATCAGAAGCTGGTGGTCTACAGCGCAGGGCCGGATGGACTGGCGAAAAAGCTGGTGGCAGGGTATGAGGCGCAGAGCGGAGTTAAGGTAGAGTTATTCCAAGGAACGACAGGGAAAATTTTGGCCCGCATGGAAGCCGAGAAGACGAATCCGGTAGCGGACGTGGTTGTGCTGGCATCGCTTCCGTCTGTACAAGGCTTGAAAAAGGAAGGACTTACGCTGCCTTACCCGGATGCCAAAAACGCAGACAAGCTAAATCCAGACTGGTCCGATAAGGAGGGCAACTACTTCAGTACCAGTGCTTCTGCTCTGGGCATTGCGTATAACACGAAGCTGGTGAAAACACCACCAACTTCATGGGCTGATTTGGCGAAGCCTGAGTACAAGGATCAGGTTAATATTCCCGATCCATCCCTGTCCGGCTCAGCGTTGGATTTTATGACAGGCTATCTGAGCGCCAAGGGCGATGGAGGCTGGACGTTGTTCGAGCAGTACAAGGCTAACGGTGTTGCTATGGCTGGTGCCAATCAGGAAGCGTTGGACCCCGTGATTACCGGAGCTAAAGGTATAGTCGTCGCTGCGGTCGATTACATGACCTACAAGGCTAAAGCCAAAGGTGAGCCGATTGATATCGTCTATCCGACAGAGGGAACCGTCATCAGCCCACGTCCTGCCGCAATTCTCAAATCAACGCAGCATGAGCAGAATGCGAAGGCATTCATTGACTATCTGTTGTCGGAAGAAGCGCAGAAATTAGTAGCTGATGCCTCCTTACTCCCGGGCCGCACGGATGTCAAAGCCGACAAGCGTGCCAACCTGGACGAGATTCCATTGTTGAAAACCAATTGGGAGTGGATGGGTGAGCACGGATCAGACGTGACGGAGAAGTTCACGCAAATGTTCAAGTAAGCCGATGGGAGGCTTATCTGTTAAACACATCAGAGTGTGGTGTCTGACGCTGGCTCTGATCGCGCTTCTTTTCCTGATCGTGCTGCCGTTGCTGCAAATCTTTATCCAAAGTGTGTATGTTGATGAAAAATTTCAATGGGATGCGCCTTTTCGAACGTTAGCTGCTTCACCATTTGCGGGAGTGCTATTCAGCTCGATTTGGTTAGGCATCTGTGTGATTGCAGGAACGACGGTACTTGCACTTCCGTTAGCCTGGATCATGTCCAACACTCGCCTTGCACACTGGCGCTGGTTGGATGTCGTGCTGCTGATTCCATTTATGACCCCGCCCTATATCGGGTCCATGGGCTGGATTCTGTTTATGCAAAAAAACGGATATCTGGAGCAGTTGTTCCCGGACCTGCATTTCTTAACGCCGTCCTTCTTCAGCCTTGGTGGCATGGTGATGATCATGAGCCTGCATCTGTTTCCATTCCTGTACCTGCTGCTGCGCGGGGCGCTGGTGAGGATTGGCGGGAGCTTGGAAGAGGCGGGGGCCGTAATGGGTGGTGGCTTTCTGTACAGATTCCGGCGAATTATTTTACCGCTACTGCTATCAGCTTACGGAATGGGCGCGTTGCTCATTTTCGTTAAAACGATTGCCGAGTTTGGCACCCCTGCTACGTTTGGGCGACGTATCGGGTATGAGGTCATGACTTCGGAAATTCACAAATATATCTCCAGCTGGCCCATAGATTTTGGCAAAGCGACTTCAATGGCCTCGGTGCTGTTAACCGCCTGCCTGCTCATGTGGTACGCGCAGTCGGTGATCAACCGAAAGTTTACGTACAGGCTGGTAGGTGGTAAAGGTTCGCGTCCGTCCCGTCTTCGTATATCCGGTTGGACTACGGGGCTAAGTGTTGCATTCATTCTATTGTTGCTAATCGCGTCCATTGGCATTCCTTACTTTTCAATTCTTTCAGCCTCCACGATGAAGCTGAGGGGAATGGGGCTTGCTTGGGATAATTTGACGCTCGACTCTTACAAGGAACTGCTGTCTTGGGGATCAGAGAGCATGGAGGCGCTCCTGAACAGCGTATTTCTCTCTTTGGGCGCATCGACGCTTGCTGTGGTGCTGGGCACTTGGTTTGCGCTTGTGATTGGCGGCTCACGCACGAGAATCCAACGGACAGTTGATGGATTCAGTTTGCTTCCGAATACGGTTCCGGGAATTGTTATGGTGGTCGGCCTGATTTTGTGGTGGAACTCACCATGGATGCCGATCCCTTTGTATAACACATACGGCATGGTCATTCTGACGTATGTTATCTTGTTTGTTCCTTATACGGTGCAGTATGTCAAAAGCGCCTTTACGCAGGTGGACACTGGCCTTTTTCAGGCGGGACAGGTATTTGGCGGGCGACCGTCTTACATATTCCGCCGGATTGTGCTGCCGCTGATTGTACCGGGAATGCTCGCTGGTTGGATGATGACATTTACTATTGCTTCACGCGAGCTGGTAGGATCGTTGCTGATTTTGCCGCCATCCGTTCAGACGTCTGCAACCTACATATTTGCACAATTTGAGCAGGGACAGGTGTCCCTTGGGATGGCGATGGCCGTCATATCGGTCGGAATGACCACACTGCTGCTGATCTTAATGGAAAGCTTAAACTCGCAAAGAAAGTGGAAATGATCATGACCAAGCTTAGGATTTGGGGAGGAGCGGGCGAACATGGCCGCTCCTGCTATGTTTTTGAAGGAACGCAGCATCACGTCATGCTGGATTGTGGTGTGAAAAAGGAAGGAACTGGACAATATCCGGTTTTTCCGCCGCAAAAGGCGAAGGGACTGACCATTGTATTGCTGTCTCATGCACATGAGGATCATTCTATGGCGCTCCCCTTACTGTACAAGTATGGATACCAGGGGGAGGTCTGGACCACCAAGGCCACCGCTGAGCAGTTAGGCTCCCATTTTCGCTCCTGGCATACTTATGTTGAATCGAGAGGAGCCGAATTGCCATACGACGAACAGGATATCCAATCCATTGCTTATCGCTACCTAGAAGATGAAGCGCCAGCAGGAGAATGGCTTGAGGCTTGTCCGGGTGTGAGAATCATGTGGGGACGCAGTGGACATTTGGCTGGTGCAGTGTGGTATGTGGTAGAGATGGAAGGGAAGCGGTTGTTTTTTTCTGGAGATTACAGCCGCGAATCTGAGCTTCTTGCTGCCGATGCGCCAGACTTGGGTGTTGGGGAGGGGCTGCATGACCTGCCTGAATGGAAGTCAGAGCCCAATCTAGCGGACATATCCATTATGGACAATGCCTATGGCATGGATATAGACCCGCAGCCTGTTAAGCTGGAGCGGCTGAGGGTCGAGATGGAGCGGATATTATGGTCTGGTGGTCATGTGTTGTTGCCGGTGCCTGCCTTTGGCAGAGGACAGGACATGATCGTATGGGCTAGCGAGCAATTCCCTGAACAGGCAATGATTGTAGAGCACGACATATGGCAGGGATTGAAACAGTTAAACCGCTGGAAAGAATGGCTGCGTCCGGAAGCCCCAGCACGAATAAAACATGTGCTAAACAGTGACAGGGTCTTCGTGCCACGTGATGCTGCGGAACGAGTGAGTCTGCTGGAACAGAACCCAACGGCTATTATCATAACAAGAGACGGCATGATGGATTCCCCACAGGCGCGCTGGTACTATCAGTTTCTATCGGATAACCGCAACATGGGGGAGGGTGAAGATTGCGGAGAAAGCATTAGCAACAGTGTTATATTGACCGGGCATGCTCCACATGGTTCTTTTGGCAAACATCTGTTGGAACGTGCAGATGAAAATAACAACTGTGTAGCTCGGCATTTGATTTACAAGGTGCATCAGGGATTATCAGATGTGCGGCAAATGCTGAAGGAGCTGCCTAGCAAACAGGTTGTACTCGTTCATGCGCCAAAGCTGCAGACTGACCTGGTACGAGATGAGTTAATAAGAGAAGGAAATAGTGGGAGTGAAGGTTCTGCCAGAAAAGTTCACTCTCTGGAGCCGGGCGCTACACTGGAGGTTTAGCAACATCATTCACTTTGTGCCCTCCTGCATCAATCGGAAGGCGTCGACTTCTCCAAGTTTGGTGGAGATAGAGCTACGTCCGGCGCTTTTGCGCAGACGGAGCGGTGTGGCGGTACGCTTAAGCAGCGCCTTGATTTCTCCGGGCCCCAGTTCCGGCCTCAGTGAAAGGAGAAGTGCGATGCTTCCGGTCACATGGGAAGTAGCCATAGAGGTACCACTCATTTCGTGATGCTTGCCATGGATCCAGGAGGATGTGATCTTTTCGCCAGGTGCGTACACGTCTACAAATTGCCCTCGGTTGCTGAAAGGTGCAATGCGTCTGTATTTGTCAGTAGCCCCCACTGAAATCGTCTGGGAATAGCGGGCTGGATAGTCAATACTTCGGCGCTTGCCCTCATTTCCCGAGGACGCTACAATCACAATGCCGTTATGATATGCTTTATTCACCATATCAAGTAGTGCCTTGCTGCGCGACTTCATACCAAAGCTCATATTGATGATATCGACACGATTTAATACACACCAGTCGATACCAAGAATGATATCGGAGACGTAGGCGGCTCCATTATGATCAAATGCTTTTACGGGATGAATTAAAGCTCGTGGTGCTACGCCGACCATACCTTCGTCATAGTTGGACGCCGCGATAGTTCCAGCAATATGAGTACCATGGCCGTTATCGTCATAGGGCAGCATGGTTCGGTTAAGCAAATTAATACCTCTGGCGAGAGAATGACGAAGATCAGGATGTTGAAAATCCGCTCCTGTGTCGATCACACCGATTCTGACCCGATTCCCTGTCGAGGAAGACCAAGCCTTGTATGCACGTACCTGTTTGACTCCCCATGGCATGGAAAGGTTCTTCTCTGCTTTTGGTATATAAGCAGTTTCAGCGTGGACCTTCATGCGGGTATCTTCTTCAACGGTAACACCGTTGTGATATTTGCCCAGCCTGTCTCCCCCTGAAAGCGGAGCGATTAAAGCACGGATTAGTCGGGCCGGTTGTACTTGTCGTAATCCCGCAAGCTCGGGTTTCAGCTTCCTGAGATAGGATAGGCATTCCCGGTATTGATGAGGCTTATCGAACGTGATGATCTGTTTGTTCCGTCCACTGCCGGACGGCTCCGAAATACCCTCATGCAAACGCTGCAAAAAATCCGGATAGTCCATTTGAGACGGTCCCCCTCCGATGAGCCATGCTGAGGTATTGTATGAGCAAGCGTCAGTTGCGGCATGGGAAACCTGCCCCTTTTTTATGGAAATAGGCCTGCTTGTCGTGTCAAAGTGGCCGTGGACACATACGATACATGGAGGGCATAAGCTCTTGTGCAACAACTTTGGGGGGTTCTCCCGGAGCGGGTACAGTCGAAGACGGGGGGGACCCCGTCTTTTTATGTATGCCGTCTTGTTTAGAGGGATATTCCTGGAAATTATGACGATACCCATCTTTAACTTGCAATTTGCTTCCAAATAGGTTTTACTTAGTTTTGATAATGGATATGTTAGTATTGCATGTATCGTGTATGCTCTGAAACATGTTCTTGTGAATTACGTGTGAGAGGAAGTGTCCCTAGGTGAGTACCCCACTCAACTTGAAGATTGACCCGGAGAAAGTCCACGAGACTCCAATGGTGGATTTGGCATTTATGGTATTGAAAGCAGCCAATACTCCGTATTATTACCGTGACCTGATGAAGGAAGTCGCCAAATTGCGTGGCTTTTCCGACGAAGAAATTAATGACGTTATTGCTCAGCTATATACTGAAATCAACATTGACGGGCGTTTTGCCTGTGTCGGTACGAATCTGTGGGGCTTGAAACGTTGGTATCCGGTAGATAAATCCGAAGATGCCCTGACAGGCGCCAAGCGTCCTCGTATTATTAACGACGAAGACGATGACGATGAAGATGACTATCATGAGGAAGAAGAAACATACAACTCTGATGACGACTTCGATGCAGATAGCGAAGACGAGGATGGCGAAGATGAGCTGTTCGACGGAGAAGAAGATGATGATGATAGTGATGAAGACGTGGTTATAGACGATGAAGACCTCAGTGATGAGGAAGATTCAGAAGATGAAAATGACGATGAGTCGACGGAAGACGACGATTCGCTTCGTTAGGAACAGGCTGCAAGGGGAGATGCGTTCTCCCCTTTTTCATGACCATTTTCTTGAAAACCTCTTCTGATTTAAAGCTCTCAGGTGGATTCTCTCCAATCTGGTTCAATGGACAAATTAACACGGATAACTTCCTTGACAGCGGATTGGACACGGGGTAAACTATTGCTTGGGCTTATGATTGATTCACTTATATGTTTGCTTTTTGTATAAAAGTGCCCCGTACTACGGGAGTGCTTTTTTGTTTTTTATAGGGGTGTTTTCACTCATGAAAGAGGGCTAAGGGCGGCGGACATGGAAAATGATTCCGCTGCCTTCTTCATGGATGATAATCCGTGCAAACGGGTTACGATAACATCATAATGTCGCCTGAATTTTGCATCTTATCTAGGAGGGTTTTGAACAGTGACAAAGTATATTTTTGTGACAGGCGGGGTTGTGTCTTCCTTGGGCAAAGGGATTACGGCAGCTTCACTGGGGAGGCTTTTGAAGAACAGGGGTCTGAAGGTAACGATCCAAAAATTTGATCCTTACCTGAATGTCGATCCGGGTACGATGAGTCCTTACCAGCACGGTGAAGTGTTTGTAACGGATGATGGTGCGGAAACGGACCTTGACTTGGGACACTATGAGCGCTTTATTGATATTAATCTGTCCAAGAACAGCAATGTCACAACAGGCAAGGTATATTCCAGCGTAATCAGCAAAGAGCGTCGCGGAGAATATTTGGGCGGTACGGTGCAGGTTATCCCTCATATTACGAACGAAATCAAGGAACGCGTGTACCGTGCAGGCCGTGAAGCAGGTTCGGACGTAATTATTACAGAAATCGGCGGTACTGTGGGCGATATTGAAAGCTTGCCATTTTTGGAAGCTATTCGTCAGCTCAAAAGTGAAGTTGGGCGCGAGAATGTGATGTACATTCACGTAACGCTCATTCCTTATATTAAAGCTGCTGGTGAGGTTAAAACCAAACCAACTCAGCACAGTGTAAAAGAACTGCGCAGTATCGGCATCCAACCGAATGTCATTGTTTGCCGTACAGAGCATGAACTGTCCTCCGATATGAAGGCTAAAATTGCATTGTTCTGCGATATTGATGCGAATGCAGTGGTAGAATGCCGCGATGCTTCAACCCTCTACGAGGTTCCGTTGAACCTGCGTGAAGAAGGTTTGGACGAAATCGTAGTTAACCACCTCAAGCTGACTACACCTGCACCAGATATGACCGAATGGGAAGGCTTAGTTGATCGAATTAGCAAGCTGGATAAAACGGTTGAGATTGCTATTGTTGGTAAATATGTTGCATTACATGATGCGTACTTAAGTGTGGTTGAATCACTTTCCCACGCTGGATTTGATGCGAATGCAGACGTAAAAATCCGTTGGGTGAACGCTGAAGAAGTGACGGACGAGAACGTAGCTGACATGCTGGGCGGCATTGGCGGCATTCTCGTACCAGGTGGCTTCGGCGATCGCGGAATTGAAGGCAAAATTAGTACCATCCGTTATGCGCGGGAGCAAAAAATTCCGTTCTTCGGCATTTGTCTGGGTATGCAGGTATCTGTCATTGAGGTTGCCCGTTCCCTGGCTGGTCTCGAAGGAGCCAACAGCTCGGAAATTAACCCGGCTACGGATTATCCTGTCATTGACTTGCTTCCTGACCAAAAAGACATCGAAGATTTGGGCGGTACGATGCGTCTTGGTTTGTATCCATGCAAACTGGTGGAAGGTTCCCTGGCTTCGGCTTGCTACAACGACGAGCTGGTGTATGAAAGACACCGTCATCGGTACGAATTCAATAACGAATATCGTGAAGTTATTGAAGAAGCAGGCCTTCGTATTTCCGGTACTTCACCGGATGGGCGCTTGGTGGAAATCGTGGAGCTCCCTGAGCATCCGTGGTTCCTGGCGGTACAATTCCACCCGGAATTCACTTCCCGTCCGAATCGTCCGCAGCCTTTGTTCCGTGAATTTGTAAAGGCAGCATTGCAGCTTCAAGGTTAATGCTACGGCTTGAAAGACCTCCTCAGGGAGGTCTTTTTTTATCCCATGCTTCCTGATTATGAAAGAATATTCCACAATTATGTATTAGAGAAGGATTTTCTTTTTGCAGGAGCGAATATAGTTTTAGGTATGGGACGGATATTGTACGTCATCGGACGCTGTTATGGCAATAGCTGCATGATCCTCGTTTTAAGATCTTAGGAGGTTAAAACATTGGAAAAGAAGAAAGTATTAATCGTCGATGACCAGAATGGAATACGGATTTTACTCATGGAAGTGTTCGGAAGTGAGGGTTATGAGACCTTTCAGGCGGCGAACGGGAAAATTGCACTTGAAATTGTTGAGAAGGAACCACCTGATCTGGTTCTGCTCGATATGAAAATTCCGGGTATGGACGGACTCGAAATTCTGAAACATCTAAAAACCATGAATCCCGATATCAAGGTTATCATGATGACAGCATATGGAGAACTGGACATGATTAAAGAGGCGACGGAGCTAGGTGCGCTAATGCATTTTACCAAGCCCTTTGATATTGACGAAATGCGGATTGCTGTGAACAAACAACTCAGAGGTGACTAGGTGAGTCACTGTAGTTGAGAACTCTGTTAACACAACAGGGTTTTTTGTTTGTGATTATGGGAAATACTGAAAGTAAATCCTCTCCTTATACAATTCTATGGAAAAACGGCGTCCTGGGCGTGATTTTTGTATGTGTTGATATGCAAAAGCTTGTTTAGTATTTAACATGGGTTGTGGTATAATAAGCCCGTATGTGATGTCGGCTAAAATATAGACAAACCCAAACACCTTTAGGAGGACTGTAACCATGCCATTGGTATCTATGAAAGACATGTTGAACAAAGCACTCGAAGGAAAATATGCAGTAGGTCAATACAACATTAATAACCTGGAGTGGACTCAAGCTATTTTGGGCGCTGCTGAAGAAGAAAAATCCCCAGTAATCTTGGGCGTTTCTGAAGGCGCAGCACGTCACATGGGCGGATTCTACACTGTTGTTAAAATGGTAGAAGGTCTTATTCATGACATGAAAATCACCGTTCCAGTTGCGATCCATTTGGACCACGGTTCCAGCTTTGAAAAATGTAAAGAAGCTATCGACGCTGGTTTCACATCCGTTATGATTGACGATTCCCACAGCCCGATCGACACAAACATTGCTACAACGAAAAAAGTGGTTGAATATGCTCATTCCAAAGGCGTTTCTGTTGAAGCTGAAGTTGGAATGGTTGGCGGTCAAGAGGATGATGTTGTCGGCGACGTAATGTACGCTAAGCTGGACGACTGTCTGCGTATCGTTAACGAAACAGGTATCGATACACTGGCACCTGCATTGGGTTCCGTACACGGACCTTACAAAGGCGAGCCAAACCTCGGATTCAAAGAAATGGAAGAAATCTGTAATGCAATCAAACTTCCACTCGTTCTGCACGGTGGTACTGGTATCCCTACACATGACATTAAAAAAGCAATCTCTCTGGGAACTTCCAAAATCAATGTAAACACTGAGAACCAAATCGTATTTGCGAAAGTGGTTCGTGAAGTGCTTGCTGAGAAACCGGATGCTTATGACCCACGTACATTCATCGCTCCAGGTCGTGAAGCGATTAAACAAACCGTTATCGGTAAAATTCGTGAGTTCGGTTCCAACAACAAAGCGTAATAATGAATCAAACTGGTCGTGCGTCTGCACAGGTTAGATGTATTTCTTAGTTGAAGCTGTAGTTCTGCTGCACAAAATATTTAAATCTGTACAGTTGAATAGTTTGGTATGGAAAGCACACCGCTTAGCCGGTGTCTTTCCATTTTCACCACTAAAAAAGTTAAAAGTTTATGATTTGAGATTATTGTTTGACCGACTGCAAAACACGTAGGGGGACCCTCAAGCTTATGGAAAAATTGATGATCACCGGTGGACGGCCGCTTCAAGGTACAGTTTCCATCAGCGGTGCCAAAAACAGTGCCATCGCCTTGATTCCCGCAGCCATTCTGGCAGAGTCGGAAGTCATTTTGGACAATTTGCCACTGTTGAGTGATGTGGCGGTGTATTCCGAAATACTGGAGGAACTTGGTGCAACGGTTACCTGGGAAGGTAGCCAGATGAAAATAGATCCTTCCTCCATTAAATCCATTCCTATGCCGAATGGGCCTGTTAAGAAATTACGAGCCTCTTATTATATGATGGGAGCCATGCTGGGCAGATTCAAGGAAGCGATCATCGGTTTGCCAGGAGGGTGCAATTTCGAACCCCGGCCCATTGATCAGCATATCAAAGGTTTTGAAGCGCTGGGTGCCACGGTTACGAACGAGCACGGCGCTATTCATTTGCACGCTAAAGAACTGCGCGGAACCAAGATTTACTTGGATGTTAGCAGCGTAGGCGCTACCATTAATATTATGCTGGCGGCAGCACGTGCCAAAGGCGCCACAATTATCGAAAATGCGGCTAAAGAGCCTGAGATTATAGATGTAGCAACTCTTTTAAACTCGATGGGAGCCATTATTAAAGGAGCCGGTACGGAGACGATTCGAATTGAAGGTGTGTCGGAGCTACATGGCTGCCGTCATTCCATCATACCTGACCGTATACAAGCGGGCACATACATGATTGCTGCTGCGGCAACCCGTGGAAATGTATTGATTGACAACGTGATCCCCAAACATATGGAGGCTCTCACTGCAAAAATGCAGGAAATGGGCATCGGCATCGAGGAATATGATGAAAGTATTCGCGTACTGGGTGCACCTTCCTATGAACATGTCGACGTTAAAGCCTTGATATACCCCGGATTCGCCACAGATTTACAATCTCCCATGACCAGCTTGCTTACCCAAGCGCAGGGTGTCAGTGTATTGAGCGATTTTGTGTACAGCAATCGTTTTAAGCACGTCCCTGAGCTGGTGCGTATGGGGGCTAAAATTCGCGTAGAGGGTCGGTCTGCCATTATAGAGGGTGGTCAGCTGAATGCAGCTAAAGTAAAAGCGGCAGATCTGCGCGCCGGAGCGGCCCTTGTCATTGCTGGACTTACAGTAAGCGAAGGCGTAACCGAGGTGACGGGTGTGGAGTACATTGACCGTGGTTATGATCACCTTGTTTCCAACCTGCGTCTTTTGGGCGCGGATGTATGGCGGCAGACTGAATAATTAAACCGTGCAATTTTTTCGAACTCCCGGAACGAAAGCAATAGAACGGGCAACACCTGTGCAGCCGCTGCTTGATACAAGATTGTGGTTCATACCTAACAATCTTTTATCGGAAAACCGGAATAATTCGGTATAATTCAGGCAGATGGCTGCATAACTTTATTTGTTTTGGTTAAAATTATGTTAATGGTGTTTATGATATCATTGTCTATCATTTAGATGTATGAATGGACTTAATAATTGAATAGGTGGTTATTATATGGATCTGCAAATTTCCGATCTGGAAGAAATGAAGCTGACCGACCTGTACAAGCTGGCCAAGCAATACCAGATCCCGTACTACGGAACGCTCAAAAAGAAAGAATTAATATTCGCGATTCTGCGCGCACAAGCTGAGAAGAGCGGATTGATGTTTATGCAGGGGGTTCTGGAAATCCTTCCCGAAGGTTACGGCTTTCTGAGGCCGATCAATTATCTCCCGAGTACCGAAGATATTTACATCTCTGCTTCACAAATCCGCAAGTTTGACTTGAGAACAGGCGATCTTGTTTCCGGTAAATGCCGAACGCCAAAAGAGAATGAACGATATTTCGGATTGCTTCAAGTTAACGCCGTCAATGGAAGAAGTCCTGAGCAAGCTGCTGAGCGGCTACATTTTCCTGCACTGACTCCACTGTATCCGCAAACCAAATTAGTCCTTGAAACTTCCCCCAACCATTTGTCTACGAGAATTATGGATGTACTGGCCCCTGTCGGACTTGGACAGCGCGGACTCATTGTAGCACCTCCCAAAGCTGGGAAGACGCTTCTCCTCAAAGAAATTGCCAATAGCATTTCTACTAACAATCCCGAGATCGAGCTTTTTGTCTTGTTGATTGATGAACGCCCCGAAGAAGTGACCGACATGCAGCGTTCTGTTAAAGGTGAAGTTGTGGCCTCTACATTTGACGAACTTCCTGAAAATCACATCAAAGTGGCAGAACTCGTGTTGGAGCGTGCGCTGCGTCTCGTAGAACATAAAAAGGATGTTGTCATCCTGTTGGATAGCATCACACGTTTGGCTCGTGCGTACAATCTCGTTATTCCTCCTTCTGGTCGTACTTTGAGTGGGGGTATTGACCCGGCGGCATTTCACCGTCCAAAACGCTTTTTTGGTGCGGCTCGGAATGTGGAGGAAGGCGGTAGCTTGACGATTCTTGCTACAGCGCTGATTGATACAGGATCACGCATGGACGATATCATTTATGAAGAGTTTAAAGGTACAGGCAACATGGAGTTGCATTTGGACCGCAAGCTGGCAGAACGTCGTATCTTTCCTGCGATTGATATTCGTCGCTCCGGCACACGCCGTGAGGAAGTGTTGTTGAACAAGGAAGAATTGGATACGATCTGGGCCATTCGTAAAAATATGACGGAAAGCCATGATTTTGTAGAAGGCTTCCTCAAAAAGCTGCGTAATAGCAAAACTAATGCTGAGTTTTTGGCTTCGTTTGATTTGACGGCACCTTCTTCCGGCGGCTCGCAAAGCAGTTCTGGTGGGCAACAACGGAGAACTACGCGTTCTACCACAGCGTCAGTCCCGGCCACAACCAACTAAACCCATTCATGTATTTTATCTGTTCCGTAAGTGCACGGTCGTTACCATTCATTTTGTTAATGGCGTAGGCTTAACGGAGCGAAAGGAGCTCCATAATGTATTTGGTGTATGCCGACGAAAAAGGCAATGTATATGATCATGCTTCTTTGTATGGGCTTGCCCGTAGTGCAGACATGATTGTTGAAATCATGGAGGATGAGCTTATTCCGTTACCGGAAGGAGCTACATTGGTAAGCCTGCCCAGCACTCGCCCGGTCGGTATGAACCCTGAAACAGGGGAAATGGTTTCTCTTCCCGGAGATATGCAAGCGGTAGGGGCTTTATTGCCGCAAGGTTTTACACGCTTGTGCTTGCCGGGATATGTGAAGACCGATAAGGAGTACAAACTTCCCTTGTTCGGTTATTCGGCTGTAGTCTGGAAAGATGGGGCATTTTATGTAACGGCAGAGCAGAGTGACAGTCCATCCAAGTGGAATCCGGAAAACTGTGACCGTCATCAAGTTAAATTGGGTGTTCAGCGGATGACGGAGCAATATCCCGAAAATCGGCTGTACCAACATTTGTCTAACTGTGCGCTGGGCTACGAATGTCTTACTTCCTCGAACACATTCCTGAATCGCTGGGAAGGAGGAGTTCCGGTGTCTTATTCTTGTAATGCGGGTTGCTTTGGCTGTATATCCGAACAGCCGGATGACAGTGGCTTTGTATCTCCGCAGACAAGAATGAACTTCCGTCCCCGTGTAGAAGAAATTGTGGAAGTTATGCTGGAACATTTGAAGACACCGGAGTCCATCATTAGTTTTGGCCAAGGTTGCGAAGGTGAGCCTTCCACACAAGCCAAACTGATTATTGATTCGATCAAAGAGGTGCGTTCCATTACCGATATGGGATACATCAATATCAATACGAATGCGGGATTGAGTGATCATATCCGGGGAATCGTGGATGCGGGTCTCGATCTGATGCGCGTTAGTACCATTAGTGCACTGGACGATCACTATAATGCGTATTACAAGCCGCGCGGCTACACGTTGGCTAATGTGGAAAAATCACTTCGTTATGCTTCTGAGCAGGGAGTATATACGTCGATTAACTATTTGATTTTTCCGGGTGTAACTGACCGCGAGGAAGAAATTGAGGCAATGATTGAATTTGCCAAACGTACTAAGCTCAAGCTGATTCAAATGCGTAATTTGAATATCGATCCTGAAAGCTATCTGGAGTTGATTCCACCTGCTCAAGGCGAGATTCTTGGCATGAAGCAAATGCTGGAGATTTATCGTGAGGAACTGCCTGATGTAGTCATCGGTTCTTACACTCATGTACCGCCGCAAGGGCAGGCACGTCCCAAATTTGCCAAGGCCTAAAACGGTCAATAGCAACTTGAAACTCACCTATTTTACGCCATCTTTGAATGCGGAAAAGAGGTGTTGAAACGCTCATATTCAAGTGCTATAATGTGAACATGTGTTCATACAACTCTGGACTGATAGGACGTTCAGGGCGGAAAGAGGTGAAAGTTCAATGCAACAAGCTATTCAACCAACATTTAACGTAACTACTGTCACTTGTGCTTGCGGAAATTCGTTTGAAACGGGTTCTGTGAAAGGATCTCTGCGTGTAGAGATTTGCTCCGCCTGCCACCCATTCTTCACAGGCAAGCAGAAATTTATTGATGCTGGTGGACGTGTGGATCGTTTCAAAAAGAAATACGGTATCTAATGGATTACCGCAGGTTATAAAGTTATTAGAGCCTTCTGCAACTGCAGAGGGCTCTTTTTGTAATAATGTGTATTTGCTTTTTACGCGGCCTTAAGATATACTTATTTTCACCGTGCTAGATGGGGAGGTAGCGGTGCCCTGTAACTCGCAATCCGCTATAGCGAGGTTGAATTCCTGTTAGAGGTGTTGTTGATGTGAGGCTGGTCCCTGCGCACAATGTTGACGGCTGGGTCCTCCGCAATGAGTACTTGTGAACCTGGTCAGGTCCGGAAGGAAGCAGCCATAAGCAAGCCCACTCTTGTGCCGGAGGGTTGCCTAGCCCGAGTTGTTGTTCAGGATTGCCGCTCGGATCACAACGATCAATAACAGGTGCACGGTATATATTAGTAATTAGAACATCTTGGCAATCATTGCGAAGATGTTTTTTTGTGTTTATAAATTGGAAGGTGTCTGGTTTAGATTCGGACGGGAGTATAGTATAATGAAGTGACCATGAATGGTCATGAAAGTGAATGGGAAAGAGGGTAACGCGCATTGGAACATATAGCGTTGTACCGTGCTTGGCGGCCGCAGGCTTTCAAGGACATGGTAGGACAACAGCATATTATCCAGACATTGCAGAATGCCATCCGCGAAAATCGCACGTCCCATGCCTATCTGTTCAGCGGTCCACGAGGAACAGGTAAGACGAGTGCGGCCAAAATTTTGGCCAAGGCAATCAACTGTGAGCATGGACCTGCGCCGGAACCTTGCAACGAATGCGAAGCCTGTAAACGGATCACGGCCGGAGCGGTCATGGATGTACAGGAGATTGATGCAGCCTCCAACCGGGGCGTTGAAGAGATTCGTGATTTGCGCGATAAAGTCAAATATGCGCCCACAGAAGTGCGGCACAAGGTTTATATCATTGATGAAGTGCACATGCTGACGACGGAAGCGTTCAATGCGCTGCTCAAGACGCTGGAAGAGCCGCCGCCACACGTGATGTTCATATTGGCTACGACTGAACCGCATCGGATTCCAGCGACAATTATTTCACGTTGTCAGCGGTTTGACTTCCGGCGGGTATCGCTGGAAGAGCAGACAGAGCGGCTTGACCTGATATGTCAACAGGAGAACATACAGGCTGATTCGGATGCACTGCAGTACATTGCGCGTCTTTCAGATGGCGGGATGCGAGATGCGGTTAGCGTTTTGGATCAGATATCCTCGTTTACAGATGGTCGGGTTACTTATCAGCAGGTGCTGGATATGACAGGAGGTATTGCGTCCGAGCAATTCGGTAAGCTTGCCTTGGCATTGCTGAAAGAAGATGTGGGCACGGTGCTCCAAATGATCGAGAACTTTATGCAGGAAGGTAAAAGTGCGGATAAGTGCATGGAGAATCTTCTGTACTATTTCCGAGACCTGCTAATGATCAAGATGGTGCCTCAGGCAACCAAAATGACGGAGCGAGTGCTAGATCCAGAGCGATTTAAGGAAGTGGCAGATGCTTTTACCAAGGAGCAACTCTTTGCGATGATTGACACCCTTAATCGTTATCAGAGCGAGATGAAATATGCCGTTCAGCCTCAAACTTTGTTTGAGGTAGCTCTATTGAAGCTGTGCAGTATCCCGGGGGAAGCAGGAGCTGTTGCTCAGCCGGCTGCACAGCGCTCTGGTGCTGCGGCTGAGCAGGAAGATGTGGTAATGTTGAAGCGCCAGCTTGCTGAGCTGGAAAAGAAACTGGAGCGCGCGCTGCAAGGTGGATTGGGCTCTGGAGCTGGACAGGAAGCATCGTCGGGTGGCCGTCAGGCTTCCGGGGGTCGTGCCCCTGCTCCGCGGATTTCAGCGCCGGCCAAACTCCCTTCTCAGTTGGATCGCTATATCGCTGAGAAGTCGAGCGAAGCATTCGCAGCAGCGGGGCGTAAGTGGAGTCAGATTTTGCAAGGGGTAAAAGAGGCGAAAGTTACGGTTCATGCCTGGTTTATGGACGGTGAGCCAGTTTCTGTGTTAGAGGACAGTGTACTGGTCGCATTTAAGAACAATATTCATCGTGAAACTACCGAAAAGCCTGCCAATAAGCAGGTCATCGAGAAAGTATTGCATGAGCAGTTGGGTCATCCTTATCGTTTAGTAACGATGATGCAAAAGGATTGGAATGCTGCGATTGAAGGAGTTTCCGACCAGCCTGCCGAAGAATTGCAACTGGAGCCGGAGCATGATGTGCCGGGAAAGTCCAAGGAGCCCTGGATTGATGAAGCTATTCAACTTTTCGGGGAAGATCTGGTAGTCATTAAAGATTAAATTAAGTGTCTAGATGTATACTTCATTAAAGGAGATGATTGAAATGAACAATATGAACCAAATGATGAAGCAAGTGAAGAAAATGCAGGAACAAATGCTGAAAGCCCAAGAGGAACTTGGCGGAAAAGTAATCGAAGGTACTTCTGGCGGCGGTGTTGTGACGGTGGAGGTAAATGGACATAAAAAAGTGTTGTCCATCACGATCAAACCGGAAGCTGTAGATCCTGATGATGTAGAAATGCTGCAAGATCTTGTGCTGACTGCAGTCAATGATGCTTTGTCCAAAGCAGATGAACTGGCTAATGATGATATGGGTAAATTTACAGGCGGCATGAAAATTCCGGGCTTGTTCTAGTCTGCTGCATAAAGGAGAAACGCGCTATTGTATTATCCGGAGCCGATTGCAAAGCTAATTGATGCTTTTACGCGCCTGCCGGGAGTAGGGCCGAAGACGGCTGCCCGGTTGGCTTTCCACGTACTGAAAATGAAGGAAGATGATGTGATTGAC
>NZ_CP141152.1:185000-1082500 GCF_036252815.1 Paenibacillus sp. LX16
AAACACACCACCGAAGCTATGGCTTGATGCTTTGCATCAGGGGTAGGGGAGCGTTGAATGTGGGTTGAAGGTGTACCGTAAGGAGCGCTGGACTGCATTCAAGTGAGAATGCCGGTATGAGTAACGAAAAGATCTGTGAGAATCAGATCCGCCGAAAGCCTAAGGGTTCCTGAGGAAGGTTCGTCCGCTCAGGGTAAGTCGGGACCTAAGGCGAGGCCGATAGGCGTAGTCGAAGGACAACAGGTCGAAATTCCTGTACCACCGTAATCCGTTATGAGCGATGGGGTGACGCAGTAGGGTAGTGACGCGGACTGATGGATGTCCGTCTAAGCAGTGAGGCTGGTGTGTAGGCAAATCCGCACATCGTAAGGCTGGGCTGTGATGGGGAGCGAAAATTATAGTAGCGAAGGTCATGATCTCAGACTGCCAAGAAAAGCCTCTAGCCAGGAGAAGGTGCCCGTACCGCAAACCGACACAGGTAGGCGAGAAGAGAATTCTAAGGCGCGCGGAAGAACTCTCGTTAAGGAACTCGGCAAAATGACCCCGTAACTTCGGGAGAAGGGGTGCCTCGGTAGGGTGAATAGCCCGAGGGGGCCGCAGTGAAAAGGCCCAAGCGACTGTTTAGCAAAAACACAGGTCTGTGCGAAGCCGCAAGGCGAAGTATACGGGCTGACGCCTGCCCGGTGCTGGAAGGTTAAGGGGAGTGGTAAGCCCTTCGGGGCGAAGCTATGAACCGAAGCCCCAGTAAACGGCGGCCGTAACTATAACGGTCCTAAGGTAGCGAAATTCCTTGTCAGGTAAATTCTGACCCGCACGAATGGCGTAACGACTTGGGCGCTGTCTCAACGAGAGATCCGGTGAAATTTTAATACCTGTGAAGATGCAGGTTACCCGCGACAAGACGGAAAGACCCCATGGAGCTTTACTGCAGCTTGATATTGAATTTGGGTACGATCTGTACAGGATAGGTGGGAGCCGTAGAATCTTGAGCGCCAGCTTGAGAGGAGGCATCCTTGGGATACCACCCTGATCGTATCTAGGTTCTAACTTGGTACCGTGAACCGGTGCGAGGACAGTGTCAGGTGGGCAGTTTGACTGGGGCGGTCGCCTCCTAAAGAGTAACGGAGGCGCCCCAAGGTTCCCTCAGAATGGTTGGAAATCATTCGAAGAGTGCAAAGGCAGAAGGGAGCTTGACTGCGAGACCTACAAGTCGAGCAGGGACGAAAGTCGGGCTTAGTGATCCGGTGGTACCGCATGGAAGGGCCATCGCTCAACGGATAAAAGCTACCCTGGGGATAACAGGCTTATCTCCCCCAAGAGTCCACATCGACGGGGAGGTTTGGCACCTCGATGTCGGCTCATCGCATCCTGGGGCTGAAGTAGGTCCCAAGGGTTGGGCTGTTCGCCCATTAAAGCGGTACGCGAGCTGGGTTCAGAACGTCGTGAGACAGTTCGGTCCCTATCTGTCGTGGGCGTAGGAAATTTGAGAGGAGCTGTCCTTAGTACGAGAGGACCGGGATGGACGTACCGCTGGTGTACCAGTTGTTCCGCCAGGAGCACCGCTGGGTAGCTATGTACGGAAGGGATAAGCGCTGAAAGCATCTAAGCGTGAAGCCCCCCTCAAGATGAGATTTCCCAATTAGTAAGACCCCTTGAAGACGACGAGGTAGATAGGTTGGGGGTGGAAGTGCAGTAATGCATGGAGCTGACCAATACTAATCGGTCGAGGGCTTATCCTAAAATAAAACGCAAATGAGTTTCGGATCCAGTTTTCAGGGTGTAACCTTGAAATTGCGCTTGATATTCCAAATCACTCTGGTGAGATACAGAATAACTTGCGGAGTTTTGCTAAGCGAGTCCGTTTATATGGAGAGATACCCAAGTGGCTATAAGGGGACCCTCTGCTAAGGGGTTAGACTGCGAAAGTGGTGCGAGGGTTCGAATCCCTCTCTCTCCGCCATTTAGGACAAGCTAGCGAAATGTTATGGCGGTGTAGCTCAGCTGGCTAGAGCGTACGGTTCATACCCGTGAGGTCGGGGGTTCGATCCCCTCCGCCGCTACCATACATACCCAGGAGGCTTAGCTCAGCTGGGAGAGCATCTGCCTTACAAGCAGAGGGTCGGGGGTTCGATCCCCTCAGCCTCCACCATTGTGCCGGTGTAGCTCAACTGGTAGAGCAACTGACTTGTAATCAGTAGGTTGGGGGTTCAAGTCCTCTCGCCGGCACCATTTTTGAATTTTGAAAAATCTAGGGAACTGTGGTGTAGAGGCCTAACATGCCTGCCTGTCACGCAGGAGATCGCGGGTTCGAATCCCGTCAGTTCCGCCATTTTTCAATTCAATAGTTTTACCGTACTAAAGTGGGAAGGGGTATCCCTCCGCACTTTATTTTTTTGTTAATGGATATGGCTCGGTAGCTCAGTCGGTAGAGCAGAGGACTGAAAATCCTCGTGTCGGCGGTTCGATTCCGTCCCGAGCCACCTTTATATGGAGGATTAGCGAAGTGGCCAAACGCATCAGACTGTAAATCTGCTCCCTTACGGGTTCGGTGGTTCGAATCCATCATCCTCCACCAGTTTTACGAGCCATTAGCTCAGTTGGTAGAGCACCTGACTTTTAATCAGGGTGTCGAAGGTTCGAGTCCTTCATGGCTCATCAGAAGTCATCAACTATAGGTTGATGACTTTTTTGTATTGTTTTAAGTTATGTTTTAATATAGCTTTTTTATTTTACGGTATCGACAGGTTATAATGAGTTCATTATATTCGCTTAGTGCTTATTCTATATTCTAAAAAAGTGAAGTGGTGATCGCGTGACTCTGGATACAGAATGGATTCAACAACAGCTTCAGAATATTATTCAAGCGCCTTTTACCATACTGCCTTGGTGCCCGGAAATGATGGCAGAAGGAGAGACAGCCGATTCAGTTATTCCGGATAGATCGTTTGTCCGTGACAACAAGTTATATTTTCCGTTTCGTGCGTCAGCAGGTGAACTGGCTGCCTTTGTGGTAGAGGCCAGATATTTGACGGATCGAGAACGTAAACTGGTTGAAGCGCTATTGGGGAACATGGAGCAGGTCTGGCAGAACGGTCCACAATTGTCGGACAACCCGATTTATAGCGAGGAAGAGCGGATGAATCGTTTTGGACAATGGCTCATACAGCAGGCTGCCAATCTAAACAGGGAAGAAGAGGTTCCTGATGAATTGCAGCTTCGTGATTCGCTATCAGCGTGTATGGTTCCGATTTTACTGAATGGCGAGGGAACCCAGGAGGGGGCTATTACTTATACGCAACTTCATCGATTGTTCGCGAGCTATTTTGGAGGGGATGTGCTGCTTACTCCATTGGACGAACAGTCTTGGCTGATTATGGCTAAAAAGGAGCTTTTATTAGGAGCGGACGATGAACGGGATAAAGACACTGAGTCCAGGGATGCAGATTTTACGGAATCGCTGGAGGAGGTTCTTACAGCTTTTAGCTTGGGCCTATATGAGCTTATTGCGAATGAGTGGGTGGGTGTATTCCATTTGGCGGTTTCTAAGCCTTCGATCCCTTTGCAAAGTCTCCCCCAAGAGCTGAATTTGTTATGGGAGACCATACATTTGGGCAAGATTTTTCATGTAACAGAGCACATCCACTTTTCATGGGAGCTTCATTTAGAAAGGCTATTAAACCGCATTCCCAAGGAACAACGCGTACTATTTTTAGAGCAGGTAATGAAGTCATCTGTCATACTGGAAGACTCAGAGACGATGGCTACATTAGATATCTTTTTTCAATTGGATTGTAATGTGAGTGAGACAGCTAAGCGTCTGTATGTGCATCGAAATACGTTAATTTACCGTTTGGACAAGATCAAACAGGAGACCGGATTGGACGTGCGGACGTTTAATGATGCAGTTTTGGTCAAGCTCTATCTCCTATTGTACAAAGTGACAAAAAGGAAATAGCATTTTTGTGCAGTTTGCGAATAGCCACGTTACGGGGACTAGGGTAAGATACAAGTAAGAAATGTATTCGATTTCATAACTTGATCTTAGGGAGGCAAAAGCTATGGCTGGTGTACGTTTAGAGCATATTTTTAAGAAATATCCGGGTGCAGATAAAGCTACAGTTGTTGATGTCAATTTGGACATTCAAGATAAAGAGTTTCTCGTATTGGTTGGTCCTTCCGGTTGTGGTAAATCTACTACGCTCCGTATGATCGCTGGTCTGGAGGAAATTTCAGACGGTAAATTGTACATTGGAGATCGTGTTGTGAACGACGTGGCTCCAAAGGACCGCGATATCGCGATGGTATTCCAATCCTATGCCTTGTATCCGCATATGAATGTATACCAAAATATGGCTTTTGGTCTGAAGCTCCGTAAGGTGAAGAAAGAAGAAATTGATAAACGTGTACGTGAAGCGGCTAAAATCCTTGATATTGAGCATCTGCTGGATCGTAAGCCGAAAGCGTTATCAGGTGGTCAACGCCAGCGTGTTGCCTTGGGACGTGCGATTGTCCGTGACCCGCAAGTGTTCTTGATGGATGAGCCACTGTCCAACTTGGATGCCAAGCTGCGTGGTCAGATGCGTGCGGAAATCACGAAGCTGGCTAAGCGTCTGGAAACGACTGTTATCTACGTAACCCATGACCAGGTCGAAGCCATGACGATGGGTGACCGGATTGTAGTTATGAAGGATGGTATTATCCAACAAGCTGCATCCCCAGATGAACTGTACAACCGTCCAGTGAATCTGTTCGTAGCTGGTTTTATCGGCTCTCCTACGATGAACTTTATCACAGGTAAGCTGGTTGAAAAAGAAGGTGCATTGCACTTTAATGCGCCAGGTCTGGATCTGTTCGTACCAGAAGGTAAAGGACAGATTTTAAAAGCGAAGGGCTATATCGGCAAAGAAGTGATCTTGGGTATCCGTCCTGAGGATATTCATGAAGAGCCTGTATTCTTGGAGGCTTCTCCGAATACGATCTTTACATCCACTGTGGATGTAACGGAAAATCTCGGTCATGAAATGCTGTTGTACCTGAGCGGTGCTGGAAACGATACGATTATTGCCCGTGTAGACGGACGCTCCAATACTCGTGATGGTGTTAAAGCGAAGTTGGCTGTTGATATGAACAAGGTTCATATTTTTGATAAAGAATCGGAATTGAGTATTCTGGTTGGCGAATAAGATTTGCCTCTGGAAGAGAGTCGCAGTTTCCCCCAAGCGGAGAACTGCGACTCTTTTTGTATATCGCATACGGCTACTAGCTTCGGCATTGCATTCATTGGAAAATTCCGATACGATGGGTACAATGGTGCAGGTCTAGATGCAGGCAGGGTTCGTTGGCAGGAGTCCTAGATGGGATCAACCCAGCTGTCGGAATAAAGTTAGCCTGGAACCATAGTGTTAAATTAAGTAGAGTGTGGATTGGTGCAGTGCAGCATAGACTGGCGTTGGGCTGTATGGTTAATAGGGTAAAGCTACATAAATCAAATGACGTATAGAATCCGGTTTTGCAGATGAAGGGGAGAATACAATGGCTAAACAGGTAAAGGTATCCGAGCTTGTACAGCAGTTTCAAATGGAAGTTATTTCCGGTGAAAAAGGTCTGCGAAGACTGATCACAGTGGACGATTTGAATCGCCCAGGTCTGGAGATGGCCGGGTATTTTGAATATCATACACAGGAGCGGGTACAGCTTCTGGGAAGGTCTGAGTTGGCTTTTCTGGGGATGCTGCCACCTGAGGAGCGACGGGATCGGATGGAGCGTCTGTGTACAGAGCTGACTCCATGCATTATCATCACGCGTGGTCTGGAGGTACCGGCTGAGTTAGTGGAGGCGAGTGCAGAGCGAGATATTCCTGTACTGCGCACTAATATGGCGACGACGATTTTATCAAGCCGCATCACAGGCTTTCTCGAAAGAAAGCTGGCTCCTACGGCGACTATTCATGGTGTACTGTGTGACGTGTATGGCGTGGGAATGCTTATCACAGGGAGTAGTGGAATTGGTAAAAGTGAAACGGCACTGGAACTGGTTAAACGTGGACATCGCTTGGTAGCAGATGATGCGGTAGAAATTCGGCAAACGTCCGATTTTCAGCTGCATGGTACAGCACCGGAGCTGATCCGTCATCTGTTGGAAATTCGTGGCGTGGGCATTATTAATGTGATGACGCTATTTGGTGCTGGTGCAGTTCGTAATAACAAACGGATTACATTGGTTGTCCGTCTGGAGGCATGGCAGCAGGACAAACAGTATGACCGTCTTGGTCTCGATGAGGAAACGACACGCATTATTGATACAGATGTTCCACTGGTTACGATCCCAGTTCGTCCGGGCCGAACTTGGCTGTTATTATCGAGGTTGCGGCGATGAACTATCGTTTGAAACAAATGGGTGTTAATGCAGCCCTGCAATTTACAAACAAGCTGACTGCTACGATTTCTGAAGATATGGAAGAGATGGACTAAGGTTTGTTCGTTTGCAAGGAAGAACGAGGAGTGAGAGAAACATATGTCAACGGCAACATTACTGCTGAATCCGATCGCTTTTTCAATCGGGGCAATCAAGGTCCACTGGTATGGGCTTATTTTGGGGCTGGCGGCGCTTGTGGGTTTATATCTCGCTATCCGTGAAGGAAAAAGATTCGGTATTCCGCAGGACTTTTTTATGGATATGCTGCTTCTGGTGTTCCATCAGCTATTATTGGAGCGCGTATTTATTATGTAGCCTTCAAATGGGAAGACTACCGAGATATCTATGGGATGTTTTTAAAATTTGGAATGGCGGTATGCGATATACGGTGCCTTGATCGGGGCCATTATATGTGCGGTCATTTATTTCCGGTATCAAAGGGTATAATTTCTGGCGTATCGCTGATATTTGCGCACCAGGTCTACTAATTCGGTCAAGCGATTGGACGCTGGGGTAATTTTGTCAATCAGGAAGCCTACGGTGGACCGACGGAAGAGCTTTTTGTTGCGAAATCAACTGCATCTGCCGGACTTCATTGTGAATCAGATGAACGTTAACGGGTGTTTCATCATCCTACATTTTTATATGAATCACTGTGGAGTATTGTAGGTGTGATTTTGCTGCTCGGCATTCGTCGTATGAAATTTGTACGTGCAGGCGAAATGTTTGCGTTTTACTTCATTTGGTACTCGATTGGTCGTTTTTTCATCGAGCGTGTACGGACGGACAGTTTGGCTTTTCAGGGACCGGATTGGCTCGCTTCCTTTGTAAATGCTCTGTGGTCTCCTATGGTATGGTTAGGGTTTGAACCAGGGCATCTGGACCCAAGTTATGGTAACGTACGGATATCACAAATTGCTGCCTATTTTCATTGTGGTGGCTGCCGTGATTTTCATTTTGGTTTCGTCGCCAGAAGGGCACATCTGTTGCTCGGTATAGCGACCCGATTATCTCCAACAAAGCAGGGATTGATCAGGTACCTGACGTGACGCCAGAACAGGTATCCCGTCCAGGACAAGATGCGGGTTCCTCCAACAGCTACGGCGGATAAGCTACCTAAGAAAGACACGGACGAGGGACAAGAAGGAGCATCTATGATAAATACGATTTTGTTTGATTTGGACGGCACCATCATGGATACGAATGAGTTGATTATCAGCACATTTCTACACATTTTGAATCAACCGGATGCTGATCCGCTGACGCGGGAGCATATTATTCCTCATATGGGTGGAACACTGGATGATCAACTCCGTACTTTTTCGGGATTAACGGATGTATCTGGGTTGGTTAAGGACTACCGTGCTTATAATCAGATTCATCATGATCGAATGGTGAAGCCATTTCCATATTCATTGAGGTTATTCAGGAGTTGCGTGCGAGAGGAATTAAGCTGGGGGTTGTGACAACCAAAATACGACCATCCACGATACGTGTACTTAATCTGTTCAATCTGACTTCCTCTATGGACTATATTGTGACGGTAGACGATGTAGAGCATCCAAAGCCACACGCTGAGCCAGTGCTCAAGGCCTTGGCAGGTTTGAATGCTGAAGCAGAGCACACATTGATGGTCGGAGACAGTTCTTTTGATATTTTGTCAGCTCAGGCAGCAGGTGTGAAATCGGCTGGTGTAGCTTGGTCGCTCAAGGGCGAGGAAACTCTGCGCGGATATGGGCCTGACTACATGTTGCATGATATGCGAGATTTGCTGAAGCTGGAGCTTCAAGGTGTCAATGTATCGTGAGAAAGGTGAACCGCTATCCTGTAGAAGGTCCCAATGCGTTGTGGCAGATTTATCGGACGGTAAGCCGCTGGAAAGGTATTAAGAACTTTATTTTTATACAGATTGCCCGGTATTGTCCTGTGCTTTCTCTGAAAAACGTCATTTACCGCAGAATGCTGGGAATGAAGGTGGGGCAACATGCGGCCTTCGGCCTGATGGTGATGGTGGATGTTTTTTTTCCAGAGCATATTACGATAGGGAACAATTCGGTCATTGGATATAACACGACGATACTGGCCCACGAATACCTCATTGAGGAGTATCGTATCGGTAAAGTGGTGATTGGTGATCATGTGCTGATCGGCGCCAACACAACCATTCTTCCGGGTGTCACCATTGGTGACGGAGCTATCGTAGCTGCCGGAGCGGTCGTGCATAAAGACGTGCCCGCAGGTGCATTTGTGGGTGGCAATCCGTTGCGTGATTTAAGACGCTCTGGTGTGGATGAGTAGTAAATAGCACAATAAGAAAGACCCCTTATGTATTAAGGGGTCTTTCTTGTGTTGTTTTTCTGTATAATAAGTGGGGTAATGCATGTTGATTATGTTTAAAAATTGATAAAAGACATATTTGCAAGGCGATATGGGAGCGTGTTGATTTGGTCAAAAAAGAACGTATACCAGAGCTTGATATTTACCGGGGAATATTAATTGCAGCTGTTGTTACCATTCATGCGACTTCAATGGCTTTAATTGATGCGCGTCATTCTCTATTGTTTTATCCTTTTTTATTTTTAAATGTGTTTAGTAGCTTTGCAGTGCCCGTATTTATTTTTGTGAGCGGGTTTGTTTTATTTTACAATTATGTCGATAGGCCGCTTCGTGGTAAGAATATGCTTATATTTTTCCGAAAAAGACTGATGTTTATTGTGTTACCGTACGTTTTGTTTTCTCTTGTGTATTATTTGACCTTGGTAACACGCGGGTTGATGCCGCTCAGTGATCTTCCGCTCGTGCTGTTAACGGGAAAGGCGTACACGCATTTGTATTATGTCATCATCATCATCCAATTTTATTTGGTCTTCCCGCTGTTGTTGAGGGGAGTGCAGCGCTTATGTCATTGGATATCGAGTCCGCGGAGAGCAGCCTGTATCATTTTGGCAGTAGGGTTAGTCATTCAATGGGGGTTTGTATTGCTGAACAAATATGTTTGGCAAGAGGAAAGAGGAAGTCTCGCGATTACGTATATCAGTTATTTTGCCTTGGGCGCAGCTGTAGCGATTGGATATGAAGGGTTTAAAAAGTGGCTTTTTCCAGTGTCAGGTACAGTAATTAGACGTGGTCAGTTGATCAGTTGGTGGGGGTTGTGGGTGGCTTGGCTACTCCTGGGTATAGCTTATGTACAAATATGGTTTGTAGCATACCGCAAAGCCATCTATGCAGACTCACTGATCTATGAACTGCTCCATAGTGCATATGCTCTCGTATCCGCGTTAGTGTTGTTTCAATGCTCGGTTTTATTATATCGTCATACTAACGATAGGCTGCGAATGTTAATCAGTTGGTTGGGGGCATGTTCTTTCGGTATTTATTTACTTCACCCGGCGTTACTGCGGGTGTATCGCAAGTTGGATTTGCATGGGACGCCGGTAGAATATATCTTCTCTGTTGCGGGTGGATGGTTGTTGGCGCTGTTTGGCTCATGGCTGATTGTGACGTTGTGTTTTCGATATGTACCATTCGCATGGATCGGTTTGGGCACGGTTCCGAAGTTTCCTTCCCGGAGTAAAGATGAACAGGTGAATAGCTAAATATTTTGATTTGGACTGTTAGCTTAAAGCTGGCAGTCTTTTTTTAGAGTATAGAATTTATAAATTTTCAGTGGAGCTAAACAACTCTATATGCACAAGAAAAATTAACGTAAGCGCGGTCTTGCTCCGTGAAAATACGTTGATAGATGTTTTTCATATAGGATTCATGTATTTTGCATTGGATAAAATATAGAGAGGGGCAGCTGCTTGGCGAATCTGTAAAAAAGGGCTGCGTCGTTCGGTTGACGTTCACAAGTAGAGCATGATAATATATCGAATATACTTTAGTTTGTTAGCACTTTACCATGATAAAGATATTGTGAAATCATGAGGTGATAGAGATGTCTAAGCCAAAAGGATTCGAGATCCCTGTAGGGGTTCGAGATTATCTTCCGCGTGCAGTGTCGAAGCTGCGGGCCATTGAACTGAATGTACTCGAATGCATGGAGCGTTGGGGTTACCGCCAGATTATGACGCCTACGATGGAATACTACGATACGGTGGGAGTGGCTAGTTCTACTTCCGATCGGAAGCTGTTTAAATTACTCAATAACCGGGGCACCACGTTGGTGCTGCGATCGGATATGACCGCTCCAATTGCACGGGTGGTATCTTCGTTGCTAAAGGAAGAGGAAGTACCGCTCCGACTTTCCTATCACGCAAATGTATTTCGGGCGATTGAGGAAGAGGCAGGAAGAGAAGCGGAGTTTTTTCAGACGGGTGTGGAGCTGGTGGGTGATGATTCACCTGAGGCTGATGCAGAAGTTGTAGCATTGGCAATTGCATCATTACAGGCAGCAGGGGTGAATTCTTTTAAAATTGCCATGGGACATGTGGGATTCCTGAACGGCTTATTTGAGGAAATCATTCCAGGCCGTCAGGCTGAACAACAAGCGCTAAAGGAACTGTTGCTCAGTCGTGATGTGGTGGGCTACCGAACAGCGATTGAAGCTTTGGGCTTGGCTCCTGAACACCGGGATAAACTTGAGGCTATTCTGCGGCTGCGCGGTGGAAAAGAAATTTGCGAACAGGCTACCCGTCTTAGTGTGGAGCAGCAGACGATTCAATCCATTGCACATTTGTGCGAGGTATGGGAAGTGCTGGAGGCTTACGGCGTGTCTGAGCATGTGTTAATTGACCTTACCATGATTGGGGATTTCTCATATTATACAGGAATGACTTTTGAGGGCTATGCGGCGGAGATTGGGTTCCCGGTATGCAACGGAGGTCGCTATGACAATCTGCTTCAGCAGTTTGGTCGATCCGTACCTGCAACGGGATTTGCATTGAAGACAAACCGGATCGTCGATGGTGTGGATGGTATCCAAATGGAAACGAAGCTTCCTGTACTTATCCGTTATGACGAACAGGGACGCCAAGAGGCGTTATCTGCAGCGGCAGAACTACGCGCAACAGGTCTTACTGTGGTGACAGGACTCACGGGCGGACCGGAAGACCGACGTCGTGAGCAGCAGGGCCTGTATGCAGAGGTATACAGCTATACAGCTGAAGGAAGACAGCCAGTACAAAGGAGGGAATTGCCATGACGGAAACATTGAAGGTAGCCATGCCAAAGGGACGGATTTATAAGCAGGCTTCTGAGCTATTTCGCCGAGCAGGGGTTCCCATTCCGCTGGATGTGGACGAGACGCGCAAGCTGGTCATCCCACTGCCCGAGCTGGGCATGGAATTTATCATGGCGAAGCCCGTTGATGTTCCTACGTATGTGGAGTACGGGGCGGCGGACATTGGCATTGTGGGCAAGGATGTTTTGCTGGAAGAAAACAAGGATGTGTATGAACTGCTGGATTTGGGCATTGCCCGTTGTCGGATGTCGGTGATTGCTTTACCAGATTGGCAGCCAGGTATTCGTCAGCGGGTCGCTACAAAATATCCAAATGTAGCTTCCCAGTACTTTCGGGAGCAAGGCCAGCAGGTGGAGGTTATTAAGCTGAATGGCTCCATTGAGCTGGCGCCGTTAATTGGTCTGGCAGACCGCATTGTTGATATGGTGGAAACGGGGCAGACCTTGCGGGAGAATGGATTGGTCGAGCAGATCAGCATACTGGATATTACCAGTCGTCTGATTGCCAATCGGGTCAGCTACCGGATGAAAAACAACTCGATTCAGGCATTGTGTGATCGATTGCATCAGGTGATTCCAAATACGGTGGCACCCCGGGAGTACATGAACTAAAGGAATAAGCCAATGGGTAAAGGGGCATTCTGCAAGCTTGCAAGTAAGGGGGAATGGACAAATGAAGATCGTATCAGCCCGTAATTTCAGTCTCCAACGGGAGGTGGATTACGGCACACCTGAGCAAAATGAGGCTGTGCGTACCATTGTTCAGTCGGTACGCCAAGAGGGGGATGAGGCTGTCCTGCGGTATACGCAATCGTTTGATGGTGTATCGCTGATAGCAGAGCAACTTCGTGTGACGGAGGAAGAATTGAAGGCGGCATATGACAAGGTAGAGCCTTCTTTTTTACAGGCGATTCGAGAGGCGGCGGATAATATCCGTGCTTTTCACATGAAGCAAAAACGTAATTCGTGGATGGATTTACAGCAGGATGGTAGCTTGCTCGGCCAAATTATCCGACCGTTGAAACGTGTAGGCGTGTATGTTCCGGGCGGTAAAGCAGCCTATCCATCCTCGGTGCTGATGAATGTCATTCCCGCTCAGGTGGCTGGTGTACCTGAGATTGTCATGGTGACACCCCCGGCGACAGGCGGCAAGGCAGGGATAGATCCATATACACTGGTAGCTGCGGCAGAGGCTGGTGTAACGGAAATATATAGGGTTGGCGGAGCGCAAGCGATTGCTTCCCTCGCTTACGGAACACATAGCATTAAACCAGTCGATAAAATTTGCGGTCCCGGCAACATTTACGTAGCGCTGGCGAAGCGCGAGGTGTACGGCGCGGTGGATATCGACAGTATAGCGGGACCAAGTGAAATTGTTGTGTTGGCTGACGACACAGCGAATGCCTCTTATGTAGCGGCTGACCTGCTTTCACAGGCAGAACACGACGAAATGGCCTCAGCCATACTGGTTACGCCCTCGCAACGCTTGGCCGAAGAAGTATCAGCTGAAGTACAGCGCCAATTGGCGGAGCTGCCGCGCAGAGATATTGCTGCTGCATCGGTGGAGGCATACGGGGCTATCATTGTCGTTGACACTTTAGAAGAGGGCATCCATATTGTAAACCGACTGGCACCAGAACATTTGGAAATTATGACAGAGCAGCCGATGGAGCATGTGGGTCTGATCGAAAACGCGGGGGCTATTTTCCTGGGAGCGTACAGCTCGGAGCCGGTAGGCGATTATTTTGCCGGACCTAACCATATTATCCCGACGAATGGAACGGCGCGGTTTTCTTCGCCAGTGGATATTGATGATTTTATCAAGAAGTCGAGTATGATCTATTACAGCAAGGAAGCGCTGCTGCGCAATGGAGAGACGATTATGCAGCTTGCCCGCCATGAAGGACTGGAAGGTCACGCACGGGCGATACAAGTTCGATTGGACAATGAAAAGAAGGCGGTGGATGGCGATGGGGAACGAAAATAACGTAACAGAACGTACAGGCAGCGTCAGCCGAAAGACGAATGAAACGGATATTCAGCTATCTTTTGCAGTAAACGGCACAGGGCAAGCTGAGATTGAAACGGATGTTCCGTTTCTGAATCACATGCTGGATTTGTTCACCAAGCACGGACACTTTGACTTGAATGTACAGGCCAGAGGGGATGTTGATATCGACGATCATCATACCGTAGAGGATATTGGTATTTGTCTGGGGCAAACCTTGCTGGAAGCGTTGGGTGATAAAAAAGGAATCAAGCGCTATGCCAGCGTCTTTGTACCGATGGATGAGGCGCTCGCGCAGGTTGTCATTGATCTGAGTAATCGCCCTCACTTTGAGTATCGTGCGGAGTATCCGTCACAGCAGGTAGGGAGCTTTTCGACGGAGCTGGTGCATGAATTTCTGTGGAAATTTGCGTTGGAGGCTCGCATGACGTTACACGTCATCGTTCACTACGGGCAAAATACCCACCATATGATTGAGGCGGTGTTCAAAGCGCTGGGACGTGCACTGGATGAAGCGACATCCATTGATCCGCGGGTGACGGGAGTGCCTTCAACGAAGGGAGTGCTGTAGTCCATGTCCATTGCCATTGTGGATTACGGCAGAGGCAATCTGCATAGTGTGAGCAAGGCGGTTGAGCGTCTTGGCTATGAGGCTGTAGTAACGGGAGATGCCCAGGTGATTCGTTCCTCTAGCGGTGTGATTTTGCCGGGTGTAGGAGCATTCGGGGATGCTATGGAGCATTTGCGTTCCAGCGGACTGGATCGGGTGATTCAGGAGGTTGCAAGCGCTGGACAACCACTGCTCGGTGTTTGTCTAGGAATGCAACTGTTGTTCACTCGTGGTGAAGAATACGGCAGTCACGAAGGGCTTAATATTTTACCAGGCGAGGTCGTTCGATTTGCTCCTAATCTGGGGGTTAAAGTGCCGCATATGGGCTGGAATCGTCTGCGTATGACTCAGCCGGATCATCCGTTGTTACAGGGCTTGGAGGAAGGACATGTGTATTTTGTGCATTCCTATCATGCGAAGCCGGAGGTCGAAGGTGATCTGCTGGCGGTGACCGACTACGGTGGGCCCGTAACAGCTATCGTGGGCAGAGGCCATGTATATGGCATGCAGTTCCACCCAGAGAAAAGCGGGGAAATGGGGATGCGACTGCTTCGTCAGTTTTTGGAACTAGCGGAAGCGGAAAAGCGAGCGTAACGATTCGTGAGTATGCAGTTGGTGGTACGCCAACTTTGGTCGTTGATTGATGTAAAGGCATATAGATGTTGAATAGCTCACAAGGGGGTCATACTTTGTTCACGATATACCCGGCGATTGATATTCGCGATGGCAAATGTGTACGACTGGTACAAGGAGATTATAACCAGGAGACGATATACAACGAAAACCCGGTGGAGGTTGCCCAAGAATGGGAGCGTTTGGGCGGCTCCTACATTCACTTGGTTGATTTGGACGGTGCTAAAGCAGGTCAACCGGTGAACGATGAGCTCATTGGGCGCATCGCTTCTGCGGTGCAAGTGCCTGTACAAGTGGGTGGCGGCTTGCGTACACGTGAACATGTGGAGCGACTGTTGTCGCTGGGCGTGAGCCGTGTGATCTTGGGTACGGCAGCGATTGAGGATCGTGCTTTTACGGAAGCAGTATTGGGTACCTACGGTGATCGGATCGCCATTGGTCTGGATGCACGGAATGGCTATGTGGCCACGCGCGGATGGCTTGAAACCTCGGAGGTTCGAGCGGATGAATTGGCTGCTGAGTTGGCCTCCAAGGGAGCGGAAATGTTCATTTTTACAGACATTTCCCGCGACGGAATGATGCAAGGCCCGAATGTGGAGGCTATCGTAGCGCTTGCGAAAAGCAGTGGACGAACCGTGATCGCTTCCGGCGGTGTCAGCAAGATGGACGATCTAATCACGCTGAGCACCTATGCGAAAGAGGGTGTAGGCGGTGCTATTGTGGGTAAGGCATTGTATACGGGCAGCATTGATTTACAGGTCGCCGTACAAGCTGTAGCAAAGGCATAGGGGGAGTAGGCATGCTGGCTAAACGTATTATTCCCTGCTTGGATGTAAAGGATGGCAGGGTGGTTAAGGGCGTTAATTTTGTGAACTTACGCGATGCAGGCGATCCGGTGGAATTGGCGGCACTTTATGATCGGGAAGGGGCGGACGAAATCGTATTCCTGGATATTTCTGCTTCTGTTGAAGGGCGTGCCACCATGGAAGAAGTAGTTCGTCAGACAGCCGGGGAAATTGCCATTCCTTTCACCGTAGGTGGCGGGATATCTCATGTCGATGATATGAAACGCATTTTGCGTGCCGGAGCTGATAAAATCGGCGTAAATACGGCGGCTGTTCGTAACCCTCAGCTGATTGCGGAGGGTGCGCGCAGCTTTGGCTCACAATGTATCGTTGTTGCCATTGATGCCAAGTACAACGAGGCGTGGGGCGAATGGGAAGTGTATACACACGGAGGCCGCACGCCATCTGGTATCCGCGCCTTGGCCTGGGCCAAGGAAGCTGAACAGTTGGGAGCCGGTGAGATTCTGCTGACCAGCATGAATGCGGACGGAACCAAGGACGGATTTGACCTGCCACTGACTTCCGCGGTATCGGATACCGTCGGGATTCCAGTTATCGCTTCTGGCGGAGCAGGCAAACAGGAGCATTTCTATGACGTGTTTACGGCGGGCAAAGCGGATGCTGGATTAGCAGCAACGATTTTTCACTATAAAGAAATAGGAATCCCTGAGCTAAAACGGGATTTGAAGCGCAGAGGAGTGGAGATACGATGAGCAACGAATTGAACCAACAGCTATCTCTGGAGCAGATACTGGATAATGTCCGCTGGAATGAGGCAGGACTTGTCTCGGCGATTGTGCAGGATGATGCTATGCTTCAGGTGCTTACGCTAGCCTACATGAACCGCGAGTCGCTGAAACTATCTTTGGAGTCGGGAGAGACCTGGTTCTGGTCACGTTCCAGACAGGAGCTGTGGCACAAGGGGGCTACATCGGGGAATACGCAAAAAATCACCTCCATCCAGCTGGATTGTGACGGTGATGCTCTGTTGGTACGTGTCATTCCGAGCGGTCCTGCCTGTCATACAGGAGCAACGAGCTGTTTTTTTCGTAATATATCCGCGCCAGGAACGGCTGTAGCCCCTGTTGCAGGAAATGCAGGAGACCACACGTTGGTAAATGATGTTTCCAGTGCTTCAGCAGACCGCTTTGAGGTACTTGCCCAGCTGGAGGCGATTATTAAGGAGCGCGAAGAGACACGTCCTGAAGGGGCCTACACGACTTATCTTTTTGATAAAGGTGTAGATAAAATCTTGAAAAAGGTTGGCGAAGAAGCATCCGAGACAATCATTGCCGCCAAAAATAAAGATAATGACGAACTGCGCCTGGAGGTCAGCGATTTGATTTATCACCTGCTGGTGCTGTTGCAGGAGCGCAAGCTACCGCTCGATGACGTGCTGGCTGAGCTGAATCGCCGTCATGAACGTCCTCGTCGTGATTAGTACGGTTTGTTGTAGTCTTGAAAGGGGGAGGGTCGCATGAAAATCGACTATCATACGCATCACGCCCGCTGCGGGCATGCCATAGGGAGTCTGGAAGAGTATGTACAGCAGGGAATTCGGCTAGGGCTGGATCAACTTGGCTTGTCCGATCACATGCCACTACTGCATGTAAAACCGGCTGACTATTACCAGGAAATGGCGATGCCTATGGAGGAGCTGCCCCGATACGTGGAAGAATGTTTGGAACTGAAGGAACGTTTTAAAGGGCAAATTGATATTCGTGTTGGCTTGGAAGGCGACTACATCGAGGGCTGGGAACGAGAAATCGAAGACATCATCACCGCGTATCCCTGGGATTATGTGATTGGTTCCGTCCACTTTCTCGGTGAATGGGATGTCACGGACTTCCGTCAGGTACACCATTGGGAAGGCAAAAATGTGCTTGAGGTGTACCGCATGTATTATGATGCGGTTTCCAAGGCGGCAGCTACCGGTTTGTATGACATCATGGGGCATTTGGATGTCATCAAGCGCTTCGGCTATCATCCGAGGCCGGAGGAAATGGAGGAGCTGCGTGAACTGGAGCGCGCTGCAATCTCAGCCGTTGCCCGTAGCGGTCGGACGATGGAATTGAATGCATCCGGGCTTTCGAAGCCCTGTGCCGAGATGTTCCCGAGCCGCCGCATGCTGGAAGAAGCTTTTTCGCTAGGCATCCCGCTGACCGTAGGATCGGATGCTCATGATCCGGCGAAGCTGTCCGAGCACTTGGAGAAGGCACGCGCGCTTCTATATGAAGTCGGCTATCGCGAGCTTGCCGTATTTCAGCATCGCGAGCGCTCGCTGGTGCCGCTGAGACTTTAATTATTACGTTTATTGGGTCTAAGTATCGTATCCAGTGGTTAGCCGAACGCTCCCTATTTATACAGGGAAAAAGCGCTCGGCTATTTAGCGTATCCTTATATGCATCTCTATAGGTATACAAAAGTGTATCCGTTTTTTGGAATGCGGCAGGATCGACTGTCAAGTCGTTTTGAAGTTGTGGTATACTGAAGGGTATGAACATGCCAGTTACTTTTAAAGGAGGTGCCTTGGTTATTTATGAAAGGGAAACATCTGCGAGTATCGGAACCTAGCCCTAAAATTATTGCTTTGCGTTTCGACGCATCTTTCTTTTTTGAGAAAGCTGTGCGCTCGCTTGATCGCAATCATTATGACAAGGCATTGAAATATTTTCGCAAAGCCGTTGAATATGAACCGGATAATCCGGTGAATCATTGCAATATGGCGGGTATATTATCAGAGATGGGGGATTATGCAGGTTCGAATGAGATCCTGTCCTCTGTTCTGAGTGACGTAGACTCGTCGATGACAGAGTGTTATTTCTATATGGCGAATAATTACGCTAATATGGAGCAGTTTGAAGAAGCGGAGAAAGCATTGGTCACGTACCTGGAGGAGGACGAAGAAGGCCAGTTTCTTGATGAAGCGGAGGAAATGATGGAGCTGCTCTATTATGAGCTGGACCGTCCAACGAAGCTGAACCGCATTAAGGCCCGGCAGGGAGTAGTAGAGCATGATCAGGCTCGTGTCCTGCTGGAGGAGGGGAAATTTGCTCAGGCAGCCCAGTTGCTCAAGCAAATTTCAGAGGAACAACCGGATATGTTCGCTGCGCGGAATAATCTGGCGCTGGCGTATTACTACATGGGATTGTTCCAAAATGCTAAGGCTACCATTATTCAAGTGCTGGAAGATGAGCCGGGTAATTTACACGCATTGTGCAACTTGGCGATCTTTTATCAGCACGAGGGCGGCGGCCCGGAATTGGATCGTCTGGTGCAGACTTTGGCGGTCACTATACCGTTTCAGGAGGAGCAGGTATTCAAGCTGGCGACCACTATGGGGATTCTCGGACGCCATGAGGAGGCCTACAGACATTTTCGCAGGTTGCTTCATGGCGATGGAGAGAACAATGCGGATGCTTCTTTGTACCATTACACGGCGGTAGCTGCCAGCAATACCGGAAGATATGCGGAAGCTCGGCGGCTGTGGAGTCATTTGCAAAAGCAGGATGCTTCCTCGGAAGTTCCGCGGTTTTTCCTGTCCCGACTGGAGGAACTCCAGCAGGAGGGGACACCGCTGCAAGTGCTCAGCTATCATTATCATCTCCCGTTTGAGGAGCAATTCCGCATGTGGGAGAAGTTTGGTGCTGACCAGGTGCCTGACAGTATGAAGAAGGACCCGCTAATCCGGTCATCCTTCTTCTGGGCCTTGCGCCACGGGGACCGGGCGACTCAGCTTCAGGTCATTCAGGCGTTAAGCTTGATCGGTGATGATGAGGTGCGTCAGGCACTGGAGTCCTTCGTAGAAGACCCGGACCAGGAGGATGAGCTGAAACGCCGTGCCTTGCAAGTATTGCAAGAGCTGGCGGAGCAGGGTGAGCAGAAAATGTACCCGGAAACGGAACATTCTGATCAGTTGGAGGTTGAGAACGATCCGCATACAATTGAAGGTGGTGTATCTGCTTCCCCGGTCGATCCACAATGGCAGGCAGTGCTGGATAAGGTACTGACCGTCATGAGCAAGCCATCAGATCCGGCCATGCAGCACGATTTGAGATCGCTTTGGCTGGAGTATTTGGATCGGCTTGCCCCGGAAGTTCCGATGGTTCAGCATACTGAGGGATGGGCAGCGGCGCTGGAATATTTGACAGCTAAAATGCATCATCATTCAGTCACCTATCAGGAAGTAGCCGATCGTTATGGTATTTCCGTATCGACCGTAAGCCGCTATGCGCGCCAGATTGACAGTGTGTGTGGTATCAAACAGAAGCTGAAGCAACCGCTCTCCACGTTTAAAAAGCAGGTCTGAGACCTGCTCCAAACATCACTTAAAGGAGGCAACAAACGTATGTATAAATCCATAATTATTGGTACAGGTCCTGCAGGCTACACAGCCGCTATTTATTTGGCACGCGCTAACATGAATCCGCTGATCATTGAAGGGATGCAGCCCGGTGGGCAGCTTACTACAACGACCGAAATTGAAAATTTCCCGGGTTTTGAGCAAGGTATCCTCGGGCCTGAACTGATGGATAATATGCGCAAGCAGGCTGAACGTTTTGGCGCTGAATTTACTTCCGGTTGGGTTGAGGAAGTGGATTTCAGCAAACGTCCTTTTAAAGTGAAGGTAGAGGGTAAAGGCATCATTGAGGCGGAGTCGGTCATTATTGCTACAGGTGCGTCCGCCAAATATCTAGGCATTCCGGGTGAGCAAGACAATGTAGGTCGCGGAGTCAGCACGTGCGCAACTTGCGATGGCTTCTTTTTCCGCGGGAAAAAGATTGTCGTGGTTGGCGGTGGCGATTCAGCCATGGAGGAAGCGAGCTTCTTGACCCGTTTTGCTTCCAGTGTAACCTTGGTCCATCGTCGTGATGAGTTGCGGGCATCCAAAATTATGCAAGATCGCGCGCGTGAGAACGAAAAAGTACATTGGGCATTAAACCGGACTCCTCTGGAAGTTGTGACGGGAGAAGCTGGCTTAAAGGGTTTGAAGGTTCACAATAATGAGACCAATCAGGATGAGCTGATTGAGGTAGATGGCGTATTCGTAGCCATCGGGCATACACCGAACACAGGTTTCCTGAACGGACAAATCCATACCGATGAACACGGCTATATTGTAGTGAAGCCAGGCACAACAGAAACGAATATCCCCGGAGTTTTTGCCTGTGGGGATGTACAGGATAACCGTTACCGTCAGGCTATTACGGCTGCGGGAACGGGCTGTATGGCGGCTATGGACTGCGAGAAGTATCTCGAAGGCAGTGCTGTTCACGACTGGAGCGAAACACTGAATCAATAAAAGAGTGTCTATAGTAGATAAAAAGGCTAACGGGAGAGCGAAGGAAGCCTCTGTTATGCCGTATCTTTTGTTCAGGAAGAGAAAGCCTGCTGCGTTTGCACAGGCTTTCTCCTTTTTATGGGTGCATGAGGTGAAAAGTTCCGCTAATCGTACACTTTTCAACAAGGAAGTGTCCTTGACCGTAACGGGGGCTTCAATTATAGTTGGAACGTAGGATTACTATTATGAAGTAGGAATTGTAAGCATATATTTCATACCAGGTTTTTAAGTAAACATAAAGGTGGCTTGGAACATGTCTGAAAGTATCTATGTAGGTGTCGATTTGGGCGGTACCGCGATTAAAGTCGGCATTTGTAATGAAAACGGACAGCTTTTGCACACATATGAGGGACCAACCGAAACCGATAAAGGTGTAGACGTTGTCATCGGTAATATCGAAAAATATGTGCGGCATATTGTTGAGCAATCTCCTTATGAGTGGGATCAACTAAAGGGTGTCGGTGCAGGCGTTGCAGGTTTTACGAATGTTCGTGATGGTATTATTGTCCTCGCTCCTAATATTGGCTTTCGTGACGTACCGATCCGTGCGCTCCTAGAGAACCGGATTGGCAAGCCTGTGAAAATAGACAACGATGCGAATGTTGCTGCGCTGGGTGAGGCTTGGGCTGGTGCAGGCAAAGGCATAGAAAACTGCGTATGCTATACCCTGGGAACAGGAGTAGGTGGCGGTATTATTATAAACGGTAAAATATACCAAGGTTCTTCGGGCATGGCCGGAGAAATTGGCCATATCAGTGTCGTACCTGATCTGGAGGCTATTCAGTGTGGGTGTGGCAAAATGGGTTGCTTGGAAACTGTATCTTCCGCAACAGGCATCATTCGTATGGCCAAGGACGCTGTGGAACGTGGCGACCGGACCTCTCTGGCGCTGGAAGATAAAATTGCTGCCAAGGAAGTATTTGATGCTGCTAAAGCTGGAGATGAGGTTGCGCTGCGTATCGTGAACCGGGCTGCCTTTTATTTGGGGAAATCCATGGCAGCGGTTGCCGCTGTGCTTAATCCAGAGTTGTTTATTATAGGCGGCGGTGTTTCTAAAGCAGGCGACTTTTTATTTGAAGAGATGCGTCGCGTATACGCCAAGCTGGCACCTGAACCGCTTCAAAAGGGTGTATATATCGTACCAGCGGTGTTAGGCAATGACGCAGGTATCGTAGGGGCTGCAGGGTTGCTGCTACGCTCCTGATCCACAGGTATTGATAATACGGGTACTGGCATAGAGCGAAGAAGCAAAAGGAGAGGGAAGTCCATATGACAGACAACCTAAAAAATGCTGCGCCGTGGGCAACGCTCATTATTATTACGGGGATGTCAGGCGCAGGGAAGACCATTGCGGTTCAGAGCCTGGAAGACTTGGGCTTCTTCTGCGTTGATAATTTGCCCCCTGTACTGATTCCCAAATTTGCCGAGTTGATTGAGCAGTCGAACGGTAAAATAGGCAAGGTGGCACTCGTAATTGATTTACGCGGACGAGAATTTTTTACTGCCTTGTCGGAATCTTTGAATTATATTAAAGATCATTTTACGATTCATTGTGAAATTTTATTCTTAAATGCGAATGATGGCGTTCTCGTACAGCGGTATAAGGAAAGCCGTAGACGTCATCCGCTGGCTCCAGACGGCATGCCTTTGGATGGGATTCGTTTGGAGCGCAAGATGTTGGAAGAACTAAAAAGCTCAGCTACACAGGTTATTGATACAAGTGTGATGAAGCCTGCAACCTTAAAGGCGAGGATTATTTCACGATTTTCTCATCTGGAGAGTAGTATGCTTTCCGTGAACATTACTTCTTTTGGCTTCAAGTATGGTATTCCCATTGATGCCGATCTTATATTCGATGTGCGCTTCCTGCCTAATCCCCACTATGTGGACCAACTACGTCCCCACACGGGACAGGATAGCGATGTATATGATTATGTCATGAAATGGCCCGAGACTCAGGCGTTCTTGACCAAGTTGCTGGATATGTTACACTTTTTGATTCCGCAATATCGCAAAGAAGGCAAAAGCCAGGTCATTATCGGCATTGGCTGTACTGGCGGTAAGCATCGTTCTGTTGCAATATCGGAGTATTTAGGAAAAATGCTGGGTTCCAGCGAGACAGAATCTGTTTCTGTTTCGCATCGGGATGCTGATCGGGACCGGCATTAATGAGGTGAAATCATGAAAGAGACCGGATCACAACGGGAGCGCCCACGTATTGTTGTTATGGGCGGCGGAACCGGCTTGTCCGTCATGCTGCGGGGCTTAAAGCAAAAGCCGCTAGATATTACGGCTATTGTTACAGTCGCTGACGATGGCGGAAGCTCCGGGATTTTGCGCAGTGAGCTGCAGATGCCCCCTCCAGGGGATATTCGCAATGTGCTGACTGCCTTGGCTGACGTGGAACCAGTGATGTCAGATATGCTGAAATACCGTTTCGGTGCGGGATCAGGATTGTCAGGCCATAGCCTGGGTAATCTGATTTTAGCAGCGATGACCGATATATCGGGAGATTTTGTAACGGCAGTGCGTGAGCTTAGCCGTGTATTTGCTGTCCGGGGACGTGTGCTACCGGCAGCCGAGGAAGGCGTTGTGCTAAGCGCTGAGATGGAGGATGGAACGGTGATTACTGGGGAGTCCAAGATCCCGGAAGCGGGCGGACGAATCAAACGCGTCTTTCTTGAACCGACTCACGTGGAGCCGTTGCCTGAGGCTGTAGAGGCCATTAATGAAGCCGATGCGATTTTGATTGGCCCCGGCAGTCTATATACCAGCATATTACCGAATTTGCTTGTACCTAAACTCGCTGAAGCTGTAGTAAAATCAGACGCTATCAAAATATTTGTCTGTAACGTTATGACCCAGCCTGGCGAAACCGATGGTTATACGGTAGGGGATCACCTGCAAGCTATTTTTGAGCATGTAGGGCATCATCTCTTCGACTATGTCATTGTAAATAACGGAGAAATTCCACCCCAAGTACAGGAAATGTATGCTGAGCAGGGAGCCAAGCCAGTTCAAGTAGACATGGGCGAGCTGACCGACCGGGGATATAAAGTGGTGGCAGATACATTAGTTCTGTTCCGCACGTATTTACGGCATGATGCCGACAAATTGAGCCAGCATATTTACCAATTGGTACAAAACTGGATATTAAGAAGGAGGTGAGTCCCTTGTCCTTTGCGGCACAAACGAAAAAAGAGCTTACGATGATTGAAAGCCAGTCCTGCTGTGAGAAAGCGGAACTATCTGCGCTCATACGTATGCTCGGATCCGTACAACTGTCGAATAAAAGGGTGATATTGGACGTGTCCACAGAAAATGCCGCGATTGCAAGGCGGATTTACTCCTTGATCAAGAAGCATTTTCAACTTCATATCGAACTGCTTGTACGGAAAAAAATGCGCTTGAAAAAAAATAATGTGTACATTGTCCGTATTCCCAATGGTGTGCAGCAACTGCTAAAGGATCTTTATATCGTCTCAGAAGGTTTCTTGTTCACTGACGGGATTAATCGGGATATCGTTCGGAAAAACTGTTGTAAGAGGGCTTATTTGCGGGGCGCCTTTATGGCAGGTGGATCTGTCAACAATCCTGAAGGATCGTCTTACCATCTTGAAATTTCTTCGATGTATGAGGAGCATTGTCAGGCACTCGTTGATCTTGCGAATGAATTTCATCTAAATGCTCGCTGTATTGAGCGAAAAAAAGGTTTTATTCTCTACATCAAGGAAGGCGAGAAGATCATTGAGTTGCTTAGCATCATTGGGGCGCATCAAGCCTTGTTCAAATTTGAAGATGTACGCATTATGCGAGATATGCGTAATTCCGTAAATCGCATTGTCAATTGTGAAACGGCTAATTTGAACAAGACGATCGGAGCTGCTGTCCGGCAAATTGAGAATATTAAGTTGCTGGAGAGGGAAGTTGGTTTGGAGACCTTGCCGGATAAACTGCGTGAAGTGGCAGAAATTCGGCTCGCTCATCCCGATTTGAATTTGAAAGAAGTCGGGGAAATGCTCAAAGGGGTCGTGAGTAAATCGGGTGTAAATCATCGACTTCGCAAAATTGATGAGATGGCTGACAAAATTAGGGGCGAAAATGGCCTGATTCCGTAAAAAGAGTGTCCATGGGGCTTTTAGCCCCGGTTTTTTTAGTTTTTTTTCTAGTGTCTGTCCCGGGTTAATGTTATAATGTGATAAATAAAATGGAGTAAGTAGTGTCCAGATTTATTTGATGAGGGGGTAAGCTGACATGTCAAAACATCCGGTAGTCGTACGCTTGAAAACAGGACTGCACGCCAGACCTGCTGCGTTGTTCGTACAGGAAGCGAATAAATATTCATCTGAGATTTTTGTGGAAAAAGAAGACAAAAAGGTTAATGCCAAAAGCATCATGGGTATTATGAGTCTTGCCATCAGTACAGGTACTGAAATCAATATTAGTGCTGAAGGTGCGGACGCCGAACAGGCTGTAAACGCTTTAGTAAGTCTGGTTAGTAAGGTAGAGCTGGAAAATCAATAAACAAAGATTTACTTTGTAATATGGTGTATGCTCTTAGTGAAAAGCCCCTTCGGGGCTTTTTTTTGTATACAGAAAAAAGTCTTCGAACGCTCCTCCGTTAACTGTTCTATGTGTGGATTTGTTGAATATAGAGACCGTATTAAGTTCAAGTTATAAATAATTAAAATTCCCGTGGTCATGCTCTGTTTCGGAAATTTGTATGCTTGGCTGCAACCTTTTTCCGTCATTTCCGTCTGGAAGGTACAAACATTTACAAGAAAGAGGTTGAATTCAATGAGACTTTGGACAAAAACAGTAGCCACGGCAGTTCTCGCAGGAGCATTAATGGCAGGGGGAGTAGCAGGAGGATTATGGACAGGGGCAGATCGTGCTTATGCTGCGTCAACAGCTTCGACGGTAAACGGTGTAATTAATGTGACTGGAAGCGGGGAAGTATTGGCGAAGCCCGATATTGCTTATCTCTCTATCGGTGTACAATCGGAAGGGAATACGGCAGCCGCTGCTCAAAAAGCCAATGCTACAAAATTGAACAAGGTTACACAACTGCTGAAAGAAAAGTGGAGCATCAGCGCAGATGACATTCAGACCAGCCAGTTTTATGTACAGCCTAACTACACCTATAACGAAAAAGAAGGGCAGAAGCTCAAAGGCTACACTGCCAACCATACACTTTCCGTCAAATACCGCGATTTGGATAAAATCGGTCAGTTGTTGGATGAGGCGACCAAGTCCGGAGCCAATAACGTAGATAATGTACGTTTTTCCGTGGAAAATCCTTCGACTTATGAAGAAGAAGCCATTACTAAGGCATTGGGAAGCGCACAATCTAAAGCCAGTGCTGTAGCTAAAGCAGCCAAACGCGGGTTAGGTGCTCTTGTGAATGTGACGGTAGATGGCGGAGAAGCACAAGTCTTTACACAACGTGAAAATGCCATGTCAAAATCGCTCTTGGATGTAGCGGGTAGCGGGACAGAGATACAATCGGGGCAAGTAACAGTGACAGTTCAGGTATCGGCTCAATACGAAATGAACTAAAACGGGCCATCAAACGAAGCCACAAGCCGCCTGCATCATGCGCAGGTTGGCTTGCTGGCTCTTTTTGTATATCGAAACCTTTTTGTAATGAGTCTGTCATAGCTAAGGGTTAGTAGGTGTACATATTGAAATCGGAGAGTGTACAGATTGTAAACTACATACAATAGGGTATAGATATAATAAGAAAAGTAATTATTACGCATAGACAACACAATCAATAACAGGAGGAATACTTAATATGAGTAAGCATACGAAAAAATGGGGTTCAGCACTGCTGGCAGCAGGGATTTTCGCAGGAGTCGCAGCTGTTCCCGTTTCCTATATCCAGGCAGCACCGACCAAACAGCAGCAAGCGGCAACACAGCAACCGGGAATCGCCATCCAATGGAATGGTAAAACGTTGCCCGCTAAAGGTGTTAAAGTGAATGGGAGTACAATGATTCCGGTGGCCGCACTGCGTGACAGCCTGGGGATTCCAGTAAGCTATGATGCGAAAACAGCGACATATACTGTAGGTAGCGGGTACAATAAACTTTACATTATGGCTTCTTCCTCGGATGCCTACGTCAACGTCAATGGAATCAATACACGTAGCATGGATGCCAAACAGATCGCTGGGAAGCTATACATTCCTATGAGTCTGCTGAAAGACTATCTAGGCATAGATGCTCAATGGAATGCAGCTCAGAAAACAGTAACGCTGAGTAAAAGCCAGCTAAATTCGATCACAATTGCGTCTCAAACCCTTCCAGCTTCGAGTAATGCGAAGGTGTCCTACAAGATTAAGTACCCGCAAATCAGCGGCAGCCAGCTGAATCCTGAGGCTCAACAGGCCATTAACAATATGCTTAAAAAGCATGCAGAGGGTATATTGGCAGCAGGCAAAAAGATGATGGCTGAGGGAGAGGCTACAACAGAAAGACCGTATGAGTTCGGAAATGATTTTGCGATTGCCTATAACAAAGATGGTATTCTGAGTGTGATTATGCAGGATTACTCGTATACGGGTGGCGCACATGGCATGACAGCACGTAAAGGATATACGTTCTCGCTCGCTGATGGTAAACTGCTGCAATTGTCTGACGTATTGAAGGCAAATCCGAACTACAAAAAGTTCCTCAATGCTGATTTGAAGAAAAAAATCGATGCGCTTCAGGCTGGCGAAGGATTCGGCAAATTTAAAGAGCTGGCGGCAGATCAGAATTTTTATGTAACGAACAGTGGAGTGACAATTGTGTTTGATTTGTATGATTATGCGCCATACGCGTATGGAATTCCGGAGTTTACCTATTCGTTCGGTCAATTGCAGCCTCAAGGCGGAAAGCCTTTTGCGGGACAGAATGAATAGTAGAAATAAACAAGTCCAATTGTCTATAACCTAAAAACAATAAAGCAAAAAAGCTGCCTTTCGGATAAGAACATCCGGGGCAGCTTTTTCATTTATCAGCTATCGAGAGCCGAATTTCTTCTCTTATACACCTTCTGGAGAGGAGCTAGTTAGCACTTTATCAATAATACCGTATTCCTTGGCATCATCAGCAGACATGAAGTAGTCACGGTCTGTATCTTTTTCAATGCGCTCCAGTGGTTGGCCTGTGCGATCTGCGAGAATGCGGTTCAGTTTATCACGCATTTTCAGAATGCGGCGTGCGCGGATTTCGATATCCGTTGCCTGGCCTTGTGCACCACCCAGTGGTTGGTGAATCATAATTTCACTGTTTGGCAAAGCAAAACGTTTACCTTTGGCGCCTGCATTCAGCAAGAACGCGCCCATGGAAGCCGCCATACCTACGCAAATCGTAGATACGTCAGGTTTAATGTATTGCATCGTATCGAAAATGGCCATACCAGCTGTAATGGAACCGCCAGGACTGTTAATATACAAGTGAATATCTTTTTCAGGATCTTCGGCAGCCAAAAACAGCATTTGCGCAATTATAGAGTTGGCTACAACGTCATTGACGTCCGAGCCTAACAAAATAATGCGATCCTTCAACAGTCTGGAATAAATGTCATAGGCGCGTTCGCCGCGGTTACTTTGTTCTACTACCATAGGAACATAGCTCACGTCAAAAAACCTCCCTTAAATATCGTTATTGGATTTGGTGGACATGCCGATTACACGTCCCTTATTTATAAACTGTTACCGTATTAACCATATGATAAACAATTTCAAACAAAAAGTCAAAGAAAGTCAAACTAATGATTAAAAAAAAGAGCCCTCAGCGCTCTTATTGGTTAAAACACTATATAGAAGCATTTATGCGTTCATTTAAAAATGGCGCGCCCGCGAGGAATCGAACCTCGATCTCAGGCTCCGGAGGCCTACGTCATATCCGTTGGACCACGGGCGCATAGTTCAATCAATGCAAACAACTAACTAATTAAACAGCTAATTGGAAACAAAGATGATTATATGATATACAGCAGTGAATTGCAAGCTTTTATTAAATGCGCATATTCAGGCAAATGGTTGAGAAATATAGGTTCAGATAGACTTGCATGTGGAGCAAATATTGGTTAAGATATACGTGGGACTTAAAAAGTTATCCCGGGACGTTTTAAGACCAGTTAGAGATAGAGCATTAGAGACAGAACTTAGAAGTGTGCGGGAGTGGAAAGCATGCGAAAGATATTAGAAATACAGAAGCAGCTTCTGCCCGACCTCATGGATGTTTTGAAAAAAAGGTACACGATCCTGCATCAGATTATGCTGTCCGATGTTGTTGGACGCAGAACGCTGGCAGCTTCACTGAACATGACCGAGCGCGTGTTGCGCGCCGAAACCGATCTTCTTAAAGCTCAGGGGCTAATTGAGATTGAGAGTGTAGGCATGAAGGTGAGCAAAGCAGGACTGGATCTGCTGGAACAGCTGGAGCCGATTGCGAACAACTTGTTCGGCCTGTCCCAATTGGAGGACCAGATTCGTCAAGCCTATGGTTTGAGGAAGGTGGTTGTCGTTCCAGGGGATTCGGATGCTTCTCCGTTAACAAAGCAGGAGCTGGGGCGCGCTGGAGCAAAAGCGTTGCTGAGTGTTATGGACGACGAGGATGTGGTCGCTGTAACAGGTGGCACGACGATTGCCGACGTGGCGGAACAACTGGCACTACCTTCTAATGGCCCGCTTAAGGGTGGGTGGTTTGTACCGGCACGCGGGGGTTTGGGAGAAAGCATGGAAATGCAGGCCAACACAATTGCTTCCACAATGGCTCGCAAGGTAGGCGCTCAATACCGTCTGCTCCATGTACCGGATTTGCTCAGCAATCATGCTTACAACTCCTTGCTTGAAGATACGAACATTCAGGATATATTGAACCTGATTCGCGAGAGTCGTATCATCATTCACGGGATAGGCAACGCCATAGCGATGGCACATAGACGTAAACTTGATCCCGAAACCTTTGCCCAGATCAGCAGTGAGGGGGCCGTTGCCGAATCGTTTGGCTACTACTTTAACGAAGATGGCGTCGTTGTTCACAGAATGCTGACGCTTGGACTCCGATTGGAGGACATTAGGCGTACCGATACGGTTCTAGGTGTAGCTGGAGGCAAGAGCAAGGCGGCCGCTATTCATGCGGTACTGCGTTTCGGGCAAGAAGACATTCTAGTCACCGACGAAGGCGCTGCTGCCGAGATTGTAAGTCATTATTTAAATGGTTAATATGGATTTATGAATGGTGTTGTCTTGACAGGCTTTCGGGTCTGTCTTGAATATATAAAACTAAACTAAACGAACTTTGGGAGGAACTCACTCATGACAGTTAAAGTTGGTATTAACGGTTTCGGACGTATTGGACGCCTTGCTTTCCGCCGGATTCAAAACGTGGAAGGTATTGAAGTAGTAGCAATCAATGACTTGACAGATTCCAAAATGTTGGCACATTTGTTGAAATATGATACAACACAAGGTACTTTCCAAGGAGAAGTAGAAGTACATGACGGCTTCTTCAAAGTAAACGGTAAAGAAGTTAAAGTTTTGGCTAACCGCAATCCTGAAGAACTGCCTTGGGGAGACCTGGGTGTAGACATCGTTCTGGAATGCACAGGTTTCTTCACAACTAAAGAAGCTGCTGAGAAACATTTGAAAGGCGGCGCTAAAAAAGTTGTTATCTCCGCTCCAGCTACTGGCGACATGAAAACTGTCGTTTATAACGTAAACCATGAAATTCTGGACGGTACTGAAACTGTAATCTCCGGTGCTTCTTGCACAACAAACTGCCTGGCTCCTATGGCTAAAACACTGCAAGACAAATTCGGTATCATCGAAGGTTTGATGACTACAATTCACGCTTACACTGGCGACCAAAACACTTTGGATGCTCCACATGCTAAAGGTGACTTCCGTCGTGCTCGCGCAGCAGCTGAAAACATCATTCCTAACACAACTGGTGCTGCAAAAGCCATCGGTCTGGTAATTCCTGAGCTGAAAGGTAAACTGGATGGCGCGGCTCAACGTGTTCCAGTAGCAACTGGTTCCCTGACTGAGCTGGTAACAGTTCTGGAGAAAAACGTAACTGCTGAAGAAATCAACGCAGCGATGAAAGAAGCTTCCGATCCTGATACTTTTGGATACACTGAAGATCAAATCGTTTCTTCCGACATCAAAGGTATCACTTTCGGTTCTTTGTTTGATGCAACTCAAACTAAAGTTCTGACTGTTGGCGACAAACAACTGGTGAAAACTGTAGCTTGGTATGACAACGAAATGTCTTATACTGCACAATTGATCCGCACGTTGGAATACTTCGCAAAACTGGCTAAATAAGAACAGTCTTATTGAGCAATAACATAGAGCGGAAACAGGTTATTGTTTCCGCTCTTTATATATCAAATGTGCCTTAAATTCCTGTTTCGTAAAATTATAAGGGTGCGGAGGAATATGGAGATGAATAAAAAGAGCGTACGTGATATAGAACTGAATGGAAAACGGGTGTTTGTTCGTGTAGATTTTAACGTTCCGGTTGAGGACGGTAAAATTACGGATGACAAGCGTATTCGTGAAACCTTGCCAACCATTAACTACCTGATTGAAAAAGGTGCAAAAGTTATTTTGGCGAGTCACTTTGGACGTCCAAAAGGTCAGGTTGTTGAATCCATGCGTCTGACTCCTGTCGGCGTACGTTTGTCTGAACTGCTGAAAAAGCCAGTAGTTAAAGTGGACGAATCGGTAGGCGAAGCTGTTAAAGCGAAAGTGGCTGAACTGCAAAACGGCGACGTGCTGTTGCTTGAAAATGTACGTTTTTATGCAGGAGAAGAAAAGAATGATCCTGAATTGGCGAAGCAATTTGCTGAACTGGCCGACGTTTTCGTAAATGACGCATTTGGTGCGGCACACCGTGCTCATGCTTCCACTGAAGGTATCGCTCATATTCTTCCAGCTGTTTCCGGCCTGCTGATGGAAAGAGAATTGTCTGTCATTGGTAAAGCTCTGTCGAATCCAGACCGTCCTTTTACAGCCATTATCGGCGGTTCCAAAGTAAAAGACAAAATCGACGTGATCGACAACCTGCTGAACATTGCAGATAACGTAATCATTGGTGGCGGTTTGACTTATACATTCTTCAAAGCTCAAGGTCATGAAGTGGGTCAATCTTTGCTGGATGAATCCAAACTGGACGTAGCTCTTGGATTTATCGAAAAAGCGAAGAAGCTCGGCAAAAACTTCTATCTTCCGGTTGATATTGTTGTGTCTGACGATTTCAGCGCTACGGCGAACACAGACATTGTGGATATCGACGGCATTCCTGCAGATTGGGAAGGCGTGGACATCGGACCAAAAACACGTAAAATCTATGCAGATGTGATCAAAAACTCCAAACTGGTTGTATGGAACGGACCAATGGGCGTATTTGAAATCGAGCCTTTCGCTGGTGGTACTCGTGAAGTAGCGGAAGCTTGCGCAACAACAGAAGCATACACCATCATTGGTGGCGGTGATTCTGCAGCTGCGGCTGAAAAATTCCACTTGGCTGACAAAATGGATCATATCTCCACTGGCGGCGGCGCATCCTTGGAATTTATGGAAGGCAAAGCACTTCCGGGTGTTGTTGCACTGAACGATAAATAATCAAACGCACTAAATAAAGCTTTAGGGCACCTAATAGTTAGGAGTTGAAACCATTGAGAACACCGATTATCGCGGGTAACTGGAAGATGTTTAAAACCGTACCAGAAGCTAAAACTTTCATCGAAGAGATCAAAGGCAAAGCAGAGGTTGCAGGAGTGGAAAGCGTGATTTGCGCACCATTTACGAATCTTCCTGCTCTGGTTGAAGCAGTAAAAGGCACGTCTATTAAAATTGGCGCGCAAAACCTGCACTTTGCAGAAGATGGTGCATTTACAGGTGAAATTAGCGGTGGAATGCTGAAAGATCTGGGCGTGGACTACGTTGTGATCGGACACTCCGAGCGTCGTGAATATTTTAATGAAACAGACGAAACGGTGAACAAAAAGGTTCATGCAGCATTCCGTCATGGCCTGACTCCAATCGTGTGTGTAGGCGAAAAGCTGGAAGATCGTGAAGCTGGACAAACCAAAGAGGTTGTAAAAGTGCAAACTGTAGCAGCTTTTGCTGGTTTGGCTAAGGATCAGGCTGCACAAGTAGTTGTTGCTTATGAACCAATCTGGGCCATCGGAACAGGCAAATCCTCCACTTCGCAGGATGCGAATGAAGTGATTTCCTATATCCGCAGTCTGATTAAAGAGCTGTATGATGAAAATACAGCAAATGCTGTACGTATTCAGTATGGTGGCAGTGTAAAACCTGAAAATGTTACTGAGTACCTGGGTCAAAGCGATATCGACGGCGCGCTCGTGGGCGGTGCCAGTCTTCAACCGGCGTCGTACATCGCGCTTGTTGAGGGGGCGAAGTAAGATGACAGCACCAAAACCGGTAGCTTTAATTATTATGGACGGGTTCGGACTGCGTGACACCGTGGAAGGCAATGCGGTTGCACAGGCCAACAAACCGAATTACGACCGGTATTTACAGCAATATCCTCATACAACGCTGACGGCTTCTGGCGAAGCAGTAGGTTTGCCGGAAGGACAAATGGGTAACTCTGAAGTGGGTCACTTGAACATCGGCGCAGGCCGAATCGTATATCAAGACTTGACTCGTATTTCGAAGTCCATCCGTGAAGGTGAATTCTACGACAATGAAACACTGGTTAAAGCAGTGCAACATGCCAAGAAGAACAACACGAAACTTCACCTGTACGGACTTCTGTCCGACGGCGGCGTGCATAGCCATATCAGCCATCTGTTCGCTATGCTGGATTTGGCGAAAAAAGAAGGCTTAACAGAAGTGTACATTCATGCTTTCATGGATGGACGCGACGTTATGCCTGACAGCGGTGTAGGCTTCATGCAGCAGCTGATCGCTAAAATTCAAGAAGTGGGCGTAGGCAAAATTGCGACTGTACAAGGACGCTATTATGCTATGGACCGCGACAAACGTTGGGAACGTGTAGAGAAATCCTACCGTGCAATCGTATACGGAGAAGGTCCTCAATACACAGATCCAATGGAAGCATTGAAAGAATCGTATGAAAAATCAGTGTTCGACGAATTTGTGGAGCCAACTGTTATTGTGAAGGCTGACGGAAGTCCTGTAGGGCTGGTCGAAAGCAATGACTCTGTTATCTTCCTCAATTTCCGTCCTGACCGTGCGATTCAACTGTCTCAGGTATTTACAAACGCGGACTTCCGTGGTTTTGACCGTGGCCCGAAATGGCCTAAAGATTTGCACTTTGTTTGCCTGACGTTGTTCAGCGAAACGGTTGAAGGCTTTGTAGCTTACGAACCGAAAAACCTGGATAACACGTTTGGTGAAGTGTTGGTTCAAAACAACAAAAAGCAATTGCGTATTGCTGAGACTGAAAAATATCCGCACGTTACTTTCTTTTTCAGTGGTGGGCGCGATGTGGAGCTTCCTGGCGAAACTCGTATTTTGATCAACTCGCCTAAAGTGGCTACATATGACTTGCAGCCGGAAATGAGTGCGTATGAAGTAGCGGATGCTGCTGTTAAGGAAATCGAAGCCGACAAGCATGATGCGATTATCCTGAACTTTGCCAATCCGGATATGGTTGGACACTCCGGTATGCTGGAGCCAACGATTAAGGCGGTAGAGACGACGGATGAATGTGTTGGACGTGTTGTAGATGCGGTTAAAGCCAAGGGCGGCGTGGTTATTATCATTGCTGACCATGGTAACGCGGATATGGAAATTGATGAGCAGGGACGTCCGTTCACAGCTCACACAACTAATCCGGTTCCGTTCATTTTGACTGATGAAAATATCGTTTTGCGTGAGCATGGAATACTGGCTGACGTAGCTCCAACGCTTCTGGATTTGATGCAACTTCCGCAACCTGCGGAAATGACAGGAAAATCTATGATTGCATCCCGCAAGTAAGCTTGATTTAATAAGTATAGGCTTGACCAATAAATCATGATTCACAAAGGAGATTAAGTACAAATGACTATTATTTCTGACGTGTACGCTCGCGAAGTCCTCGACTCCCGTGGTAACCCTACGGTTGAAGTTGAAGTATATCTGGAATCCGGTGCTATCGGTAGTGCTATCGTTCCTTCCGGTGCCTCCACAGGCGCTCACGAAGCTGTAGAGCTTCGTGATAACGACAAATCCCGTTACCTGGGTAAAGGCGTTCTGCAAGCTGTTAAAAACGTGAACGAAATTATTGCTCCTGAAGTAATCGGCTTGGATGCTGTGAACCAAGTAGAAATCGACACACTGATGATCAAATTGGATGGTACACATAACAAAGGTAAATTGGGTGCAAACGCAATTCTGGCAGTATCCATGGCTGTAGCTCGCGCTGCTGCTGAAGCTCTGGGCTTGCCACTGTACACTTACCTGGGCGGATTCAATGCTAAACAATTGCCAGTACCAATGATGAACATCGTTAACGGTGGCGCTCATGCCGACAATAACGTTGACGTACAAGAGTTCATGGTTCTGCCTGTAGGCGCTCCTACATTCAAAGAAGCTCTGCGTGTAGGCGCAGAAATCTTCCACAATCTGAAATCCGTACTGAACTCCAAAGGTTTGAACACAGCTGTTGGGGATGAAGGTGGTTTTGCTCCTAACTTCAAATCTAACGAAGAAGCTCTGTCCACTATTATCGAAGCGATCGAAAAAGCTGGTTACAAACCAGGTGTTGACGTATTCCTCGGTATGGACGTTGCTTCCACTGAGTTCTTCAAAGATGGAAAATATACTTTGGAAGGCGAAGGCAAATCCTTCACTTCTGCTGAGTTCGTTGACCTGCTTGCTTCTTGGGTTGATAAATACCCAATCATCACTATTGAAGATGGTTGCTCCGAAGATGACTGGGAAGGTTGGAAATTGCTCACTGAAAAATTGGGCAACAAAATCCAATTGGTTGGTGACGACCTGTTCGTAACAAACACAGAGCGTCTGGCTAAAGGTATCGATGAAAACATCGGTAACTCCATCCTGATCAAAGTAAACCAAATCGGTACGCTGACTGAAACATTCGATGCTATCGAATTGGCTAAACGTGCAGGATACACAGCTGTTATCTCTCACCGTTCCGGTGAATCCGAAGACAGCACAATCGCTGATATCGCTGTTGCAACAAATGCAGGCCAAATTAAAACAGGTGCTCCTTCCCGTACTGACCGTATTGCGAAGTACAACCAATTGCTCCGCATTGAGGATCAACTGGGTGAACTGGCTCAATACCACGGCCTGAAATCTTTCTACAACCTGAAAAAATAATATTGCGCAAAAATGCTGATGGCGTCTCTTGACTCATGGTTTATGATCATGAAGTCTGAACGCTCAAAGCTTTTACGCATGAATAAAACAGGCCTACTCGCCACCGCGAGCAGGTCTGTTTTTTGTTATTATGGATGTGTATGAGAATTTATAACTTTGCAAAGGCTTAATGGCTGAGTGACTTGCTATAGCAGTTGTTATCTACTGGAAGCTGTGGTAGAATAAAAATAGTGTTTTGCGTTAATTTCCGGCTATTTATAACATGATATGTACATGTTTTCATAAAAGAGGCTGTGTTGTTTTGCAAAACAGATGTATAAGCTCAGGAGGTGGGATTTTTCATGGAAATCTTTTTGAAAGTGCTGCTCGTTGTGTTCTCGATTGCTGTTATTGCGGTTGTTTTACTGCAAAAGGGGAAAAGCGCAGGTTTGTCCGGTGCCATCTCTGGCGGTGCTGAGCATCTGTTCGGCAAGACAAAAGCTCGCGGTATGGATTTGATTTTACAACGCGCAACTGCTGTTTTGGGTGCGGGTTTCATGATCGTTTCTGTTTTAGTTGCATTTTTTGCAAAATAAGATAAATATGTACCTTAAGCCTTCGTTTCGCGGGAAACGGGGGCTTTTTTTAGATTTTGGACAGGCAGGGATGCCGTCGATTAAATTCGTGTATACTAGGGTATGAGTATATTAAGAGCCTTGTATCAGGAGCAAGGACATGCGGATTTTATTACTGAAAATTAAAGGTCACCCGAGGTGGACAATATTATGATAACAGAGCAACAACTACTCGATTTTATGCGCGAGACCGCATACAAACCCATGACTTACCAGGAGCTAGAGCAGCACTTTGATATTAAGGATGCGGAAGATTTCCGTGAATTTCTTAAGCTTTTGAATGCCTTGGAGGAAGAGGGGAAAATTCTGCTGACCCGCACAAACCGTTATGGCGTGCCGGAACGGATGGATTTGCAGCGTGGGCGTTTGCAGGCTCATGCCAAGGGATTTGCTTTTTTGATTCCAGAGGACCGGGAGCACCCGGATGTATATATTCATGCGAACGACTTAAAGAGTGCGATGAATGGAGATACGGTACTGGTAAGAGTGACGTCGAAGGGACCTGCGGGTGGCCGATTAGAAGGCGAAGTTGTGCGGATCGTGAAGCGCGCAGTGCTTCAAGTAGTAGGCGTGTTTCAGAGCCACGAAGCATACGGTTTTGTTTTGCCGGATGATAAGCGCATTAACCGGGATATTTTCATTCCAAAGGATAGCTTCAACGGAGCTGTGAACGGCCAAAAGGTCGTTGTGCGCATTGTGAGCTATCCAGAAGGACGAGCTGCGGCGGAAGGCGAAGTGTTGGAGGTTTTGGGTCATAAGGATGATCCAGGCGTTGACATTTTGTCCGTTATTCGCAAGCATCAGCTTCCGGAAGCTTTTCCAGATGAAGTGACAGCGGAAGCGGAGAATGCTCCCGACGCGATTACGGAAGAAGAGATTGTACGTCAGGGACGGCGCGATCTGCGTGATAAGATCATTGTTACCATTGATGGTGAGGATGCCAAGGACCTGGATGATGCTGTCAATGTAGAGCGCATGCCGAACGGAAACTACCGTCTGGGCGTTCATATTGCCGACGTAGGGTATTATGTGCGTGAGAACTCCAAGCTGGATCAGGAGGCATATAACCGCGGTTGTAGCGTTTATTTGGTTGACCGTGTCATTCCTATGCTTCCACATCGACTTTCGAACGGAATATGTTCTTTGAATCCACAGGTGGATCGACTGACTTTATCCTGTGAGATGGAATTCAATGAGCATATGAAGGTTGTAAAGCATGATATTTTCACCAGTGTGATTAAAACGAAGGAACGGATGACGTACACTAACGTTCGCAAAATCCTCGAAGAGGAAGATGCTGAACTGATGGAACGGTACAAGGATCTCGTTGAAGTATTCGGCACGATGAAGGAATTGGCATTGAAGCTGCGTGCTAATCGAATGCGCCGAGGCGCGGTTGATTTTGACTTTGATGAAGCCAAAGTAATTGTGGATGATGAAGGCAAGGCCGTCGATATTGTGAAGCGGGATCGTACGATAGCTGAACAAATTATTGAAGAGTTTATGTTGGCGGCCAATGAAACGGTAGCCGAACATTTCCATTGGCTCAAAGTACCTTTCTTGTACCGGATTCATGAGGACCCAGATCCAGAGAAGCTGCAAAACTTTATGGCCTTCGCTGCTAATTTTGGGCACCAGATCAAAGGTAGAGGAAATTCCATTCATCCGCGTGCACTGCAAACGTTGCTAGAAGACATTCAGGGTACGAAGGAGCAAACCGTGCTTAGCACGATGATGCTGCGTTCGATGAAGCAGGCAAAGTATGATGCGGAGTCGACAGGGCATTTTGGATTGGCAGCGGAGTATTACTCTCATTTTACATCCCCGATTCGTCGTTACCCTGACTTGGTGATTCACCGTGTCATTCGTGAGGTATTGGAGAATGGAGGGGCTTTAACAGCCGAGCGTCAGGAATATTTGACTGCACGTATGCCTGATATTGCGCAGCAATCTTCCGAGCGTGAGCGTGTGGCTGTGGATGCAGAGCGTGATACAGAGCAGATGAAAAAGGCTGAATACATGCTGGACAAGGTCGGCGAGGAATTCGAGGGGATCATCAGCAGTGTAACCAGCTTTGGGATGTTTATTGAGCTCGACAATACGGTGGAAGGCCTGACGCGTCTGAGTGCGCTTACGGACGACTATTATCATTTTGATGAGCAGCATATGGCGTTGATTGGCGAACGCACCTCCAAGGTCTTCCGTATTGGGGATGAGGTTAAGGTTCGGGTCGCGCGCGTGAATATGGAAGATTACACAATTGACTTTGAACTCGTCGATATGAAGCAACGGCAACGCCGTGAACGCACGGGCGGTACAGGACAGGGCGGAGACTTTGCGCGTGGCGAGAGCCGTGGTAAAGGCAAAGGCCGAGAAGGGCGTGACCGCAAGGGCGGCAAGGACAATACTGGCAAAGAGCGTAAAGGCAGTCGTGATGTTACCGGGAAGCCAAAAGAGGCTGGCGCAGGTAACGGAGGTATTAGCACCGCAGGTCGCTCCGGGCGCGGCGGCGGAAACGGAACTGGAGCCGGATCAGCTAGCAGCTTCGGCTTTGGCAGTGGCAAGGGCGGGTATAACTCGCCAGCATCCGGGGCAAGCAAGCGACGGAAGAAGACGTCTGCCAGCGGTATTTTCATCGGCGGAGCAGCTACACCAGGTAGTGATGCCAGACCAAATGGTGAAGGCGCAGCACGTCGCAAGCGGAAGAATAAGGGTGGCAGTGGCGGCAATAGCACCGCGGGCTTTGTGCGGAAAAAGAAGAAGTAGGTAGCTAGAGCTTACTTACTTTGAAGGCTGGAGCTTCCATTGCAGTGAATGAAGCTGACTTGAAGCATAAGTTATACGGGCGGTTTCTGTCTGCTGTATTGGATGGAAGCCGCTTTGTTTTAAGTGTGATGTAAGTGTAAGTTAGCTTGACCTTTCTTGCTTTTACCATCTGAAATTTGTTACAATATATTTCTAGGCGGCTCTTTGTAGCCAGATTTTGATGCCTAGATTTCAAGAGTGAATTACGTTATTCATAAGGAGTGGTATTCATGGGTAAGAAGGCAGACGGGAAAGTGCTCGCCCAGAACAAAAAAGCTTCCCATGACTATTTTATTGAGGACACCTACGAAGCGGGCATGGTATTAACGGGAACGGAAATTAAGTCTCTACGGAATGGTCGCTCCAATATAAGTGATGCATTTGCTACGATCCGTAATGGCGAAATTCATATTCACAATATGCATATCAGTCCCTTTGAGCAAGGCAATCGTAATAATCCTACTGATCCGACGCGTACGCGTAAGTTGCTATTGCATAAAGAGCAGATTCGCAAGCTTATCGGTTTGTCCAAGCAGGAAGGCTACACGATTGTACCGCTCAAGATTTACGTTCGCAACGGTTATGCCAAGCTTTTGCTCGGATTGGGCAGAGGTAAAAAGCAGTATGATAAACGTGATGCTGCGGCTAAACGTGATGCACAACGTGATATCCAACGCGCTTTGCGTGAGAAGCAGAAAATTGCAAGATAAGTTGCTGTATTATTGGGTATGGTACAAATTACGTGGAGAAGTTACTTGTTCCTGTAATGGTGCTATTTTATAAGGCTTAAATAGCTTCATTTCGTTTCGTAATGACCTGTAATATGGTATACTAACGAAGTAGTCAGTTTTAAAGCTTTTAACTTTGTTCGAGTGTTGAATCCTAGGATTCAGCTTTTGATATTATGCATGCTTATGCTCCGGTATTTCCGGTTTTATCCGTGGAGCCCTTTTATAATAAGGGGGCGTTTATGGATTCGACGGGGATAGTTCGAGCATGGGTAGCGGGTAGTGGGGACGCGTCCGCTTCATCAACGCTAAAGCCTATTAAACGGCAAACAACAAAACAACTACGCTTTCGCAGCCTAAGAAACTGTGTGCGTGCTTCTACTCTGCATCGCCCATGTGACAGGGATAGGGGCTAACAAATAGTGGGATACGCTGTCTCATCTCCGCCTGTGGTGAGCTGAAGAAGATAATCAGGCTGACCCAACGTATAGCCGGTTACGGGGCGATACTCGGGTGACATCAAAACTGTGACTACACCCGTAGAAGCTTATGTGTCGTTATCTTCGGACAGGGGTTCGACTCCCCTCGCCTCCATTTGAGTAAGACAAGAAAGCCATCAGCCAGTGATTCTGGTTGGTGGCTTTTTATTATGTCTCTAGTAATTGAGTTGAAGAGGTTTTACACAACATGTAGCTTGAAGGTGTCTCTAAGTGTTCCTGCTGCTTTTTCACCGTAAGCAACCCAAGGATTGATCTTCTTTTAGAAAAAGTATTGACACGGATAGAAAAGTATTATATCTTTATATCAAGATAAATAAATTAAAGATAAAAACAATCAGAAAATTTTGAATAGGGAGGTATACACATGATCACCATTTTAGAAAGAATTAATCAGCTCGCAAAAAAAGCAAAGGAAGTCGGATTAACTGAAATTGAAAAAACGGAACAAACGGATCTTCGCAAAGAATACCTTCAAATCTTTCGGGGTTCTGTACAGAGCATTCTCTTGAATGCTACGATTTATGATCCGAATGGAGATGATGTTACTCCTGAAAAACTTAGAAAAGAACAGGCCCGTGTCACTAAGCAATAGATTTAATTTCGTCTAATATCTCTAATTTAATAATCTTTGAATGAATATAATATGGAGAGTGATTTTTATGTTGGCAAGTGGATTGTTACTGATACGTTTGGTGGTTGGATTGTTATTGGTGGGGCACGGAGCACAGAAACTTTTTGGCTGGTTTGGCGGTTATGGCCCAAAAGGTACCGGCGGTTGGATGGAATCGATCGGAATTAAGCCCGGGGTATTCATGGCAGTGTCTGCTGGGTTGATGGAATTGTTGGGAGGAGCTCTATTTGCTGTAGGATTGCTCACTCCACTGGCTGCATTGTTGATTACGGCGACTATGCTCGGAGCAATTTTCAAAGTACATGGCCCAAACGGGATCTGGGCAACAGCTAATGGCTATGAATATCCGCTAGTTCTTATTGCAGTCGTAATAGGTATTGCGTTGACAGGAGCAGGTTCATATTCCATTGATGCAATCCTTAATTAATACATGAACTTAGGTCATTAAAAGTCATCAACAATAAAAAACAAAGGTTTCTACAATTAAAGGAGGGTTTCATATGTCACTTCAAACTACAGGTATCCATCATATTACAGCTTTTGCCAGTAATCCGCAGGGAAATGTCGACTTCTATGCCGGCGTCCTGGGACTTCGGTTAGTGAAGAAAACGATCAACTTCGATGCTCCTGAGGTTTACCACTTGTACTTTGGCAACGATGCAGGAAGTCCTGGAACGATCATTACTTTTTTCCCTGCACCAGGAACTCCCAAAGGGCGAATCGGAGGTGGCCAGGTGGGCATAACCTCGTATGTGGTACCCCCAGGTTCACTTGATTTTTGGCAGCATCGTTTGCAAAGCTTTGATATTCAAGTTACGAAAACGAGCCGTTTTGCTGAACAATATCTTCAATTTGAGGATAATGAGGGCTTACGCCTTGAGCTTGTCGAGCGTGAAGCGGGAGCGAATAGTACTTGGTCTTACGGTGGCATTTCAGCCGATAAAGCAATTAAGGGGTTTGGAGGTGCCGTGCTATTTAGTGTCAATCCACAGAGAACGATGGATGCATTGGAGAGCATACTCGGATTTACGAAAATCGCTGAAGACGCCGAATATGCGCGTTATCAGTCCGTAGGAGAAATCGGCAACATCGTGGATGTTCCACTCGCCAAAATGGGTCTAGGCTTTGGTGGAGCAGGCACGGTACATCACATTGCATGGCGTGCAAAAGATTTCGAACAACATGAAGAATGGAGAAGCGCAGTCCAGCATTATGGCTATCAGCCGACTCCAATCATAGACCGCCAATATTTTAATGCTATATATTTCAGAGAAGCGGGCGGCATATTATTTGAAATTGCAACAGATCCACCGGGATTTGCTAACGATGAACCTGCTGAATCTTTGGGGCAGAAATTAATGCTGCCAGAGTGGTATGAACCGCAGCGGGCTCAAATCGAGGCCAATCTGCATCCTATTAAAGTGATAACATTAACGGAAAAACAAAAGTAAGAAAAAGTTGCATATGACTCTTCCATAAGACAGCTTGCCGAGTTTGGCCTGCTCCCATATGGAGGAGTCTTTTTATTACGGGAAAAATTCATGTGTCTCGTGCCCTTCCAGCCTCTTGCTATTCCACCAGCTTTTCAGACTTCACTAGCATTTCTCGTAATACGTGAGCGACTCGACTTTTCCGGTTCGCTGCTTTCCTTTTTATCAAGTGTAATGATTTTTTGTATGCATGAGTATGGCCTTGGTCGTAGAACTGCTTGGCTGCAATGCGTAGTGTTCTTCTTAATAACAGTGCTGATGAGCGTGTTAACCTAGAGCGGAATCCCCTGCGCAATACCCGCAATGTATTTTTGTAGGTCTCAAAATCCTCGGATGGAGGGATAAGGGCGAATAAATTTAACGAGGAGTCATTGAATCCGTAGGTTTCATACATGATTCTCAGATTTTCCGTATTTAACACGTTACCTCTGAGATAGGTGGGATGTTCCTGATGGTATCCGACCACTTCTTTTATGCAATAAAAAGGGATCTTCAAGCGATGCAGTCTATAGCCAAGGTCCCAGTCTTCGAGTCCATAGAGCACAAACCGTTCATTGAAACCTCCAATACGAATCAAGTGACTGCGTCTGATGGCTACACAACGAGTAACCAGCAGCATCCAGGGGGCTACGTCCGTTGAGGCAAATTGTTTCTGCGTATGGGGAGGAACCCTTGTGGGACTAACTACTTTAGACAGTGCACCCGTTTGGTGAAGGATATCTTCTGGGGTTATGATCGGAGTAATTTCGTTCGCTGCTTCATAGTCAGCATTCCATAAGTTGGACTGCGTAAGTATGTTGCGACATTGTTCTTTTTCTTCAGGAGAAAAGTCAGGGTAATAATGGGTAAAAGCATCGTCCCACGAGTGAGGAATGCCTGAAAGCACGGACTTGGGATATTTACGGTGATAACGGCTCACGATCCTAATAAATTCCGGTAATACTACAAAGTCAGCGTCGCAGAAGATGATGTATAACCCTTTTGCACGGCGCAGTCCCAAATTTCGAACGGCAGATCGACCGCGTTGTTCCTGATGTGACACATAGATAAGAGGATAGGATGCTTTGAAGCCTTCGACCATTTCTTTCGTTCCATCTGTAGAACCGTCATCAGCTACAATGACTTCGAATAGTTGCTTTGGATAGGTTTGTGTCTCAAATGAAGCGAGTGTAAGCAACAATTGCTGGACTCGATTATAGGTTGGAATGATGACGCTGTAGCGGATAGCCAATATGATCTCCCCCCCACCATTCTTATTAGTGAACGTATGAACAAGATAAATAATAACAATGTATTCAAGGATTTTAGCCTGGTCTAGTCAAACATCCCTCAAGGTTCGAAACAGGCTTGGTCTTATTACCGATATTAAGGTGGGGGGTTCTGTATTTTCTGCTGTTTTGCAGGTACGTTCAGTGGTGTTATGTATGTGTAATCATGGTATTATGCATAGAGATGTAAAGTAAAAGCGAGGGCACTTCCTATCCGCTGAAAGCCCACTCATCATATAGAAACAAACATGAGATGAAATGGGCAAGTTATGGTAAACTATATAGAGTTATAGAAGACCTGAAAGAGGAGTACTATATGACACAATTTGTCTATAAGCAAATTATTGACGATCTCAAGATGAAAATTTTTGCTGGAAAGTTTGCAGATATGAGATTGCCAGATGAACGTAGTCTTAGTGAGACTTACCAGGTTAGTCGTAGTTCAATTAAACGTGCTCTGACTAAAATGGAGAATGTCGGAATCATTTTCAAAAAACAAGGTTCCGGGACATTTATTAATCCATTATACATAAGAAATGAATCTATCTTTAACTATGAAGGCTCTAATCTAGGGGTCACTGATAATTTTCAAATGCATGGTAAAAAGCCAAAAATCAAAGTATTGAGTTTTGAGGTCATTCCGCCAACAGAAGAGCTACAGCGCGATTTGTTCTTGGAGACTCATGATTTTGTTTACAAAATTGTTCGCTTACGTCTATTTGATGATGATCCTTTTATGATTGAAACGGGCTATATCCCCATTAAAATTGTCCAAAATTTAAATCAGACAATTATCGAGGGGTCCATTTTTAATTATTTGGAAGACTCGCGGAACTTGGCCGTCACCAAATCTTTTTTATCCATTTTTGCAGAACCGTCCCAAGAGAATGATCAAAAGCTGCTACATTTAAATGAAAATGAGCCTGTAGGTATTATGGAAGGTGTGTTCTTTTTAGATAACGGTACGCCATTTGAGTTTTCTCATATGCGATTTCATTACAAATATTTAAAATTTAATACCTTTGTATCGGTTCACTAATGATAAGACTGGAGAATTCTCCAGTCTTTTTTTTATGGTTTTTAGAAAAGGGTTGGAGCCTGCGATAGCTTCGTTTATAACAAATTTTATTGGTTTATACTTCTATATATTTTAATGTAAGAGCTTTTTTACTGTCTTTTTAATTTATATTTCATAGTATGTTCAAAATTTCACAAAATTGGACCGTATCACTTGTGAAAAAGGTTGAATTTAATCGGCGCAGCGTTATGATGTACATGTAGATGAAATTTCCGGAAATAAATTACAAACAAAACTACTTAGGGAGTGGACACAATGTCGTTATCACCCGTGTTAGCAGATTATTCATCTAAAACATATTTAGAAAAACTTGATGCATATTGGCGTGCAACGAACTACATTTCGGTAGGTCAGCTTTATTTAAAAGATAATCCTTTGTTGAGAGAGCCTTTAAAAGATTCAGATGTGAAGGTTAAGCCTATTGGACACTGGGGCACAATTCCGGGTCAAAACTTTATTTATGCACATCTAAATCGTGTTATTAATAAATATGATTTGAGCATGCTTTACATTGAAGGTCCTGGTCACGGCGGCCAGGTTATGGTTTCAAATTCTTATCTGGATGGAAGTTACACTGAAATCTATCCGCAAATTACGCAAGATATCCCAGGCATGAAGAAATTGTTCAAACAATTCTCTTTCCCTGGCGGTATTGCTTCACATGCTGCTCCTGAAACACCTGGATCTATCCATGAAGGTGGAGAATTAGGCTACTCTCTTTCTCATGGTGTAGGTGCCATTTTGGATAATCCTGATCTGATTTCGGCTGTTGTTGTTGGTGATGGCGAAGCTGAAACTGGTCCATTAGCCGCTTCGTGGTTCTCTAACAGATTTATCAACCCCATCACGGATGGTGCAGTGCTGCCAATCTTGCACTTGAATGGCTTTAAGATTAGTAATCCAACGATTATGTCTCGTCAATCAAAAGAAGAATTGACCTCATACTTTAAAGGTTTAGGTTGGGAGCCGTTCTTTGTTGAAGGTGAAAATCCGGATCACATGCATCCAGAAATGGCGAAAGTATTGGATACGGCCATCGAGAAGATTGAAGCTATTCAAAAGAATGCGCGTGAAAATAATGATCTTACTCGTCCGGCTTGGCCGATGATTGTATTCCGTTCACCTAAAGGCTGGACAGGTCCGAAGGAATGGGACAACGTGCCGAATGAAAATTCATTCCGTGCCCATCAGGTTCCAATTCCGGTTGATCAAAAAAATATGCAGCACGCACCTGCTTTGTTAGAATGGCTGAATAGCTATAGACCAGAGGAATTGTTCGACGAAAACGGTCGTTTAAACTCTGAGCTTGCTGAAATTCTGCCTACAGGCGATAAACGTATGGGAATGAACCCTGCTGCGAATGCGGGTAACCTCATTAAAGACTTGAAATTACCGGATTTCCGTAACTATACGCTGGATAATTCCGTACCTGGTAAAGTGATTGCGCAAGATATGTCGGTTTTAGGGAAATACGTTAAAGATGTGGTTCTTTTAAATGAAGAAAATCGTAATTTCAGAATCTTCGGACCGGATGAAACGATGTCTAATCGCTTGGCTCCTGTTTTTGAAGTAACCAAACGCCAATGGATGGACCAAATTATTGAACCTAATGATGAATTCTTATCATCCTATGGCCGCGTAATTGATTCTCAATTATCCGAACACCAAGCTGAAGGATTGCTGGAAGGTTATGTATTAACAGGTCGCCATGGTTTCTTTGCAAGTTACGAAGCCTTCCTGCGTGTGGTTGACTCGATGATCACCCAGCACTTTAAGTGGCTGCGTAAAGCAACGGATCAAGGATGGCGTGCAGATATCCCATCACTGAATGTCGTAGCAACTTCAACAGTGTTCCAACAGGATCATAATGGGTATACACACCAAGATCCAGGTTTGTTAGGTCATTTGGCTGATAAAAAACCAGAATTTATTCGGGAGTATCTGCCAGCGGATGCCAATTCATTGTTGGCTGTTTTCGACACCATTTTAAACGACCGTCAAAAGATCAATTTGATTGTTTCGTCTAAACACCCACGTCCACAATGGTTTACTGCTGATGAAGCGAAAGAATTGGTGGATAAAGGGTTGAAGATTATTGACTGGGCAAGTACAGATCAAGGTGGAGAACCTGACCTTGTCATTGCTTCTGCTGGTACAGAGCCAACTATTGAAAGTTTAGCTGCAATTTCTATTTTGCATGAAAAACTGCCTGACTTGAAGATTCGGTACATCAACGTGGTAGATTTGCTGAAACTGAGAAGTCAAAAACTAGACCCGCGTGGATTATCCGACGCTGAGTTTGATCATTTTTTCACAAAAGACAAGCCCGTTGTTTTCGCTTTCCATGGTTACGAAGGTCTGATCAAAGATCTGTTCTTTGATCGTCACAATCATAACTTGCATGTACATGGTTACCGTGAGAATGGCGATATTACGACACCATTTGATATGCGTGTATTGAATCAAATGGATCGTTTTGACTTAGTGAAGGAAGCCGTTCTTAACTTACCTGACGCTGGGAAGTACACCAACATTGTGGATGAAATGGATGCTACGATTAAGAAACATCATCAATTCATTCGCGAAGAAGGCATTGACTTACCTGAGGTAGAGAACTGGGTATGGAAAGGCTTGAAATAAAAATAAAGACGCTTCAACCTTGTGTTGGACAACCAAGCAATTCAGCATGAAGTGGATTATATGATTTGGTAGTGGTATACAAGTGCCTGACCCCTTGACTTCAAGTATGATTTCAATGGGGATCAGGCGCTTTTTGATTTAGCACACAGAGAACTTGGTAGGGAAGTTACGAGCTAGTGGGTATATACATATATAGGGAACGGAATGTATTGTATTGGATTGCTATATTTTGCCGGAGCTTTGAAGAGGTGTTACGTTTATGAGAATAGTAAAGGAGGCTGTAATATGAACCAACAAATTCCGGAGAAGGTATTGAATGATGGCGTTAAAGTGCCCGTCATTGGATTTGGGACAGCTGGATTGAAGGGTGCAGACGGAGTGAGGGCGATTACCAGCGCGATTGATGCAGGTTACCGTCTGATCGACACAGCGTTCAACTATGAAAATGAGGGTGCTGTTGGGAAAGCGGTCCAGCAGAGCTCTGTGCCCAGAGAAGAATTGTTGATTTGCTCCAAACTACCGGGTCGCCGACATGCTTACCAAGAAGCCATTGTAACGATCGAAGAGTCATTATATAGAGGAGGACTGGACTATTATGATCTTTATCTGATCCATTGGCCGAATCCCCAAATTGATCGATATGTTGAAGCCTGGCAGGCGTTGATTGAGGCAAAGAAAAGGGGCTATATCCGTTCCATTGGGGTCTGCAATTTCTTGCCCGAGCATAATGAACGTTTAATTCGGGAAACAGGTGTCACGCCGAGCTTAAATCAAGTTGAATTGCATCCATTATTTAATCAGGAACATCAGCGTGCAAAAGATGCTAAACAGGGCATCGTGACGGAATCGTGGAGCCCCTTGGGTCGCGGTCACAGCATGCTGGAGAATGAAGAGATTGGGAAAATCGCTGCTGCTCATGGTAAAACGACTACACAGGCGATTTTACGTTGGCATATCCAACTTGGAGCAATCCCGATCCCTAAGGCCTCTTCTGTAAAACACCAAACGGAGAATCTAGATATTTTTGATTTTGAGTTGTCTCCAGAGGAAATGAACGTGATTTCGGCATTTAGCAGTGAGGATGGACGGATATGGGGGCAGGACCCCAAGTCCTATGAAGAACTATAATCAGGAACAATAATAGAAGGGTTCAAAAATCTGTCGCGGGTTTTTGGACCCTTTGCTTTTATAATAAAACGAACACACATCTGAAAGTGATCAATGGGCCAGTATGTATGGCTGGGATGAACATTTTTTACCGGATATGATGTATGATATGGTGGAATGTAGTCCTTTCGAAGGAGGTCATCATGGGGATTTTGTCAAGGTTTAGGGATATTATGAAAGTGAATGTTAACGCCTTAATGGATAAGGTGGGAGATCCGGAGAAGACCATTGACGATTATATGCGGAATTTGAACAGTGATCTAGGCAAGGTGAAAGCGGAGACGGCTTCAGTGTTGGCTGATGAGAGAAGGACGAAAAGAGCATTGGATGAATGCAAAGCCGAGATCAAAAAGCTCCAGCATTATGCCAGTAAGTCTGTGGAAGCTGGTAATGAAGAGGAAGCTCGAAAGTTTCTGGAGAGAAAAGGTTTGCAGGCGGAGAAATTGGAACAATTACAAACCTCCTATGATTTAGCTTCGACAAACGCCGTAAATATGAAGAAAATGCAGGAGAAGTTGGTGTCCGATATGGGGCAACTAGAAGCGCGGCACGCTGAACTTAAAGGGAAGATGGCGGTTGCCAAAGCACAGCAAACCTTGAATTCTATAGGTAGCAAGAATTATGCTTTCGAAGTTATGGAAGAGCAGGTGAACAGAGCGTATGATGAAGCGATGGCTATAGCCGAGCTTCGGGCAGGAACGAAGGACGACCTGGATGCCTTATTTGCACAATACGAGAAGAGTACGAATACAGAAGATGAATTGGCTGCAATCAAAGAAAAAATCAACCCTAAGGAATCATAACAGTATCTACATGAAGAGGTGAGCAGATGCCGGTTATCGAATACAAATGCCCCAACTGCGGCAGCGGCATGGTCTTTGACAGTGAGACAGGGAGGTTATCCTGTCATAGTTGCGGAAGAGAGGACAATATCGAATCTATTCCTGATCCTCTGATAAATCGTATTTTTTCAGAAGATGAGGCTCATGAGTATCATTGTAATAACTGCGGAGCGGTGATTATGACCGAAGTGGAGACGAGTGCAACGGTGTGCAGCTTTTGTGGTTCTGCCGTGGTTCTCGGGGATCGACTGACTGGGGAGCTGGCTCCAGCGCAGGTTATTCCTTTTTCAATCAGTAAGGAAGAAGCCATAGCTGCTTTCAAAAAATGGTGCAAGAATGGCCGTCTGACGCCGAATCGGTTCATGATAGCAGACCGAATCAAGGGAATAACCGGGATGTATGTGCCCTTCTGGTTATATGAATTACATAATAAAATTGAGGTTCAAGGTGAAGGTACCCAAGTGCGAACCTATACGAGTGGAGACTACGAATATACGGAAACGAAGCATTTTGATGTATATCGGAAAATCCGTTTGAATTATGTAAAGGTTCCGATTGATGCTGCGGAGAAAATGAACGACGAGCTGATGGATAAATTGGAGCCATTTCCATACGATCAGCTAAAACCCTTTAAAACGCCATATCTAGCAGGTTATATTGCGGAGAAGTACAGTTATAACGAAGAAGAGCTTTTCCCGCGAGTTAAAGAAAAAGTGAAGGAATATATTGATGCTTATATTCATTCTACGGTGTCAGAGTATACGGCCGTGAGTTATACGGAAAAGCAAATTGATACTACATTAAAACAAGCGGATTATGTCCTGCTCCCGGTGTGGGTCATACACTATGACTACAATCAATTGGAGCATACGTTTGCTATGAACGGACAGACGGGCAAGGTAGTCGGTAAGCCTCCGATTAGCAAGTTCAAAGTGACGGCTTGGTTTGCAGGCATTTTCGGCATTACTCTCTTCTCATTAAGGTTAATCACTTGGCTGATGATGGGAGGGGAATTCTATTGAAAAGACATAGAGCCATTGTAGCCGTCTTGTTGTTCTTTGCTGTTTTTCTGGCGCTTCCTATGGAAATGAAGGGCGAACCAGCTACGACAGAAATGAAGCCATTGATTTATGATGAAGCGGGTTTGCTCAATCAGGAAGAGTATGATGTGTTGAACGCTATGGCTAATCAATACGGAGCGGAAAGAGAAACGGACATTATTATTTATACTACCCTTAATCCCGACAATATGGATGTTATGAAGATGACGCAGGACTTTTATGATGACCATGGTCCGGGGTATGACAGATCTCATGGGAACGCGGTCATTTTAACGATGGATATGAGAAATAGAGAGATGTACTTGGCCGGATTTTATAAGGCAGAACGGTATCTGGATGATGACAGGCTTACTAAAATACGCCATGAGATTAGCCCGGATCTGACGAACGGCAACTATGGGCTGGCATTCCAAAAGTATATTCTGAGCGCGCACAAATATTTGGCCATCCGTCCAGGGGTGAATCCAGACAGTATATTTTTTAAAGGCTGGCTTCATTTGGCGGTTGCACTGGGACTGGCGGCGATGATCGTGGGCAAGATGGTTTCCAATTCTGGCGGTCGGGTTACGGTAAATCGACAGACCTACGAGGATGCGAACGCCTCAGGAGTTCTGGAGCATCGAGATCAGTATCTTCACACAACGACAACGAAACGGAAGATTGAAAAGAGCAGCAGTAGCAGCAGCTCAGGCGGTGGTGGCGGAACTACCAGCGGCGGTCATTCGCATAGCGGCAGCAGAGGATCATTTTAACTGAGGATTTTGTAAAAATCCAATAAGCGACTTTCAATAAATAATATATAGATCGAAATGGTCTAGTTCGTCTATATATTGCACTTTGGAGCGACTGGAATCGAATTTTGCAAAATCCTAAACTGAAAGGATGGATACAGTATGGGATTCTTCAGAAATCAATTTGCAAATGTTGTAGAATGGGAAGAATTTAGAGATGATATGATTTTCTGGAAGTGGAGTAATCGTGAAATTAAAAAAGGCAGTAAATTAATCATCCGCTCCGGTCAAGATGCGATTTTTGTAAATAACGGCAAGATAGAGGGTATTTTTGAGAATGAAGGGTCGTATAACATGGACTCTGACATTATTCCATTTCTATCCACCTTAAAAGGGTTTAAATTTGGTTTTAACAGCGGCATGAGGGTAGAGGTCTTATTCGTTAATACGAAGGAGTTTACGGTCAAATGGGGGACGCAGAATCCAGTGCTGATCCCGACCCCCCAGCTGCCAGGCGGTATGCCGATCCGTGCCAATGGCACATTTAATTTTAAAGTGAACGATTATGTTACGCTCATCGATAAGATCGCCGGAGTGAAGGACAGTTATCTCGTCGAGGATGTTAAAATACGCATTACTTCGGTGTTGGATCAGTTATTAATGAAGTGGATCAGCAGAGAAGGAAAGGACATGTTCAATCTGCAGGCGAATGCTTCTGACATTTCAAAAGGTATTCAAGAAGATCTGGATATGCAAGTGATGGACAATGGTATGACGATTACTGGCTTTCATGTGATGAGCTTCAATTATCCTCAAGAAATCCAAGATATGATTACGAAGACAGCTTCTCATGAAATGATCGGTAATCTGCAAAAGTACCAACAAGTGACGATGACGGACGGGATTGCATCGGGTAATGTAAAAGGCGGCGGTGCAGCTTCGGATATGGCGAGTATGATGATGGGGATGAATATAGCAAATGAAATGATGAAAAATTTGAACCCGAACCCAGAGCCTTCGGCTGAGACTCAGCCTACACCTGCTGCCCCCTCTCCATCTGGAGACGGTAATAAGCCCAATTTTTGTCCGAATTGCGGTACAAAAAATGAAGGGGCTAACTTCTGTCCGAATTGTGGACAAAAATTGAACGGATAACATAGCTATGGCCACACTTCTTTATTTCAGAAAAGCTCCGACTGGGTCAAGCAATCCTGTAAGCCGAAAGGCAGTTATCGCAGAGTATCTTCTGTGATGGCTGCTTTTTTATGTAGTTCGTTCAAGTATTTTCTTCATAAATCCGATTTATTGGATTGAAAAAGGTACTCAGGATAAGGTACTATAGCTATATAGTATGTATTTATATTAACTAATTAGTTATTACATTAATAAACTATAGGTATAGGAGCAACGATGATGACCAAATTCCAAGATCAAATCATTGCGCGTTACAAGTTTGATGATGCAGAGAACGTCGGCAAAGATAGCTCAGGGCAAGGTAACGATGGGGTTGCTTCAGGCACAGTAACACCTACGATTTCCCATGCTACCGGTAGAGCAGCTTTGACGCTTGAGGGAGGCCCCAACGGTACATCGTATATCCAGCTTCCTTCCGATCTATTCAAAGATGTAAGCGATAACACCGGTGTGACGGTTACTGCGTGGGTCAACTTCGGCAGATTCACAGATATGTGGGAACGTGTTTTTGACTTTGGTAAAGCCCATACAGGACCCTATATGTTCATGACACGGAATCTGCGCGGAACCCTTTTCACCGAGGCGGATTTATCCGTAGACCCGGGAAGAGGCTTTGTCAGGGATGAGTGGATGCACATAGCCCTGTCTGTGATCGGCACGGAAGGCGGCACATTAAGCAGTGCCGGTCCGGTGATATATGTCAATGGTGAAGTGGTAGCGGATGGTTCCATCAGCCAAACTTCCAGCGGTAACTATGCCAAGCTGCGTAAATGGTTCGAAACGTTTACAGACTCGTCCAACTACAGCAACAATTTTATCGGTCGCTCCCAGCATGCGGCGGATGTAGACTTTGCCGGCTCCGTTTCAGACTTTAGAATTTATAAAGCAGGCTTGTCGGCAGATGAAGTCATTGAGGTCATGTGCGATTCGTTGACAGATGAAGAGATCGTGAAGCTTGCTAGAGATAAATATTTGTCCTTTCCAACGACGATTGTGACCAAGGACTTATCTCTGCCAACCGTTCTGATGGGCGGTAGAGTAGAAGTGACCTGGAAATCCAGCCAACCTAGTATACTCTCTGACAATGGGCAGGTGCAAGCGATTACCTCCGCACAAGGGGTTACCGTCACAGCTTTGTTAACGAAGGGCTTAAGCCAGATTGAAGAAAGCTTTGAAGTATCCGTTCTTCCTGAACAGCTGCCTCCGTACACGCTGACCATTCATGGAAATAAGGAAGTACTGGATGTCAGCGAAGTGATGTACGGCTTGTTCTATGAAGATATCAATAACGCAGCAGATGGCGGGATTTATGCAGAACTCGTTCAGAATCGCTCCTTTGAATCTTTCGAGTTTGATACGTATTCCCATGCTTCCGGTGAATGCGGCTGCTCTACAGGACGGAACCGCAACCCGTTGTTTGCCTGGTCTGGTGATACGGACAAGATGACTCCACAACATAGCGGTGGATTAAATGAGTTTTTAGGCGCAAAAGACAAAGAAGTGAACTCTTATTATGTGACGGTAGCGGATGGTGCAACGATTCGGAACAAGGGCTTTTCCGACTCTAACCAGAATTGTGCCATGTCCATCCAAGAGGGCGCCAAGTATGAGTTTACCATCTGGGCGAAGGCCGATTCAGCGGGCACAATCACACTGCAACTGCAAGACTCGAATGAAAAGGCTATTAGTGATTCGGTAACGGTACAGGTGGAAGGTGACAACACGTGGAAGAAGTACGGCATCGATTCCAAGCTTGTGCTGACAGGCTCAGCTACGGTTCTCGGGCAACTGGCGCTTACATTTGAAGGGGACATTTCGGTTGATATGGTTTCTTTATTCCCACAAGATGTATGGGGCGCAGGAGAGGAAGAGCAATCCCCATCGGCACATGCTAACTTCCAGGGTAATCCTAACTACCGACTGAGAAAAGATTTGGTGAACGCACTGGTTGGCATGCATCCGAAGTTTTTGCGGTTTCCAGGTGGTTGTATTTCCGAGGGTTCATTTATATGGGAAAACGTATACGATTGGAAGGAATCGATTGGGGATATCGAGCTGCGCAAGGAAAACTTTAATGTATGGGGCTATATGATGACCATGGGTCTTGGTTATATGGAATATTTCCAGTTGGCAGAAGACCTGAATGCAGCTCCGCTTCCGGTTATGGCCTGCGGCGTGCTCTGCCAAGCCCGCTCGGATTATGCTCATCCCGCTGGAGGCGCATTGAGAGAATACTATATTAAGAACTTTACGGATCTGATCGACTTTGCGATTAGTGTGGATTTTGAACATAATGAATGGGCTGCTATGCGTAAAAAAATGGGCCATGAAGCTCCGTTCGATCTGCGTTATTTGGGGGTAGGTAACGAGAACTGGGGCACAGAGTTTTTTGCCAACTTTGAAGTGTTCAAGACATCGATTGATGAGTACATGGAGAAAAACTATCCGGGTTATGAGCTGCACATCATCTCCACGGTTGGCGCTCAAGCAGACGACGATGCATATCAGCAGGGCTGGAAGTTCTTAAGCGGTAATATGACTGGTTCGGCTAAGGTTGCTTTTGCAGATGGTAACCAGGTGACGGAAGAAACGGTAACCTGGTATGAGAAGCAAAAGGACTATATGGACACCATTGCAGACGAGCACTATTATCGTTCTAACGAGTACCTGCTGAATAACGTGGACCGCTATAACTACTACTATAGAGCTTATAACGTGGACGGCAGTATAAATTGGAAAGCAACATCAAAGGTTTTTGTCGGAGAGTACGCCTCAACGGATAAAAATACACTGGCAGGCGCTGTAGCAGAGGCAGCGGTGATGACGGGCTTCGAAAATAATGCCGATGTCGTTCGGTTGGCTGCCTATGCACCGCTGTTTAACAAGGTGCTGACAGATGGAACCTACAGATGGACGCCAGACTGCATCTGGTTCGATGACGAAACAGTGTGGTTTACGCCGAACTACTATGTACAGCAAATGTATGCTAAATATTTGGGGAATAAAGTATTGAGCACTTCTTTCTCTACGTACAAAAACGGCAAGCCAACGGACCTCATTCCTCAGGGTGGTATTGAAATTGCAACAGGCAACGCTGAGGTTATGATTAAGCGTGTGACTGTTACTTCCAACCAGGACGGCAGTGTGCTGCTGGATCAAGACTTTACCCAGGGATTGAATTCGGCCTGGCAGGTCATTCCCGGTTCCGTGGGCTCTACAGTGGAGGAAGGCAAGGGGCTTGTCCTCAAAGCTCAGGATAGCGGTCTGAATGGTCTGTACATCTTGAACGACAGCTGGAGCAATTACAAGGTAGAGGTGGTCGCTTCCCGCATTTCCGGCACGGACGGCTTTTATGTGGGTGCGGGTCTCACCGATATTTCTGCGGAGAAAAAGGACGTCGTTGAATACGCGATCGGCTATGGCGGCAAGGCTACCGGCGTGAAGGTTTACAAGCAAGGCATAGAAGGCTACACATTGGGTGACTACTCTTCCAGTACAGCGGCAGGTAACTTGAGAGCAGCTAGCTATGAAGAGTTGGCTGACAACACGGACTACACCATAACAGTGAACTACGGCGGTGAAACGGGCAGCAATCTGATTTGCTCATACACCGACGGCGAGACAACCAGCAAAGTGCTGGACTACAAGCTGGAGGCCTACAACAGAGACGTGTTCAACTCGGTAACCCAAGATGCTGAGCATGTATATGTGAAGCTGGTGAATGCCGACAACGTGGATAAGGTAACACAGCTGAATCTACAAGATTTGAATGTTGAGTCCATCGCTAAGCTGATTACACTAACCGGCGATTCCTCGCTTGTTCATGTACCTAACGTGAACAAGAAGAATGATGAGAAGGTAGTGCCTACCGAACAGCAGATCACGCTTCATTCGGATTCTGTCCTCTTAGACTTACCGGCCAACTCGGTAAATGTGCTGGTGCTGGATCTTAAACCTTTTCCCGCTTAAAAACAAAAAGGGGTGTCCCAAGTAGCCGTTTTATGGCTTTTGGAACACCTCTTTTTTTCTATGGATAAAATCGGAATGTTGAGTTAATTTCCCCGACAGGCATTACTGCGTGCTTCTGTTTACCAATTCACGCGGGTTGATGCCATCGTCTATCGTTAGCGGGGTAGGGGCTCCCGTAGCGATTCGCTCCCAGGGCACCATTTTAAAGTTCTGATTCAACTTTTTGCCATTTTGAAGATTTTCGTCATCTTGTGCAACGAAGATACCATGAGGGAAATTTTTGCCTAATCCGTAGCCGAGAACATCAATACCGTCTGTGACAGACGTACCGTCAACAGTAGGGCTCGCGCTGATCGTAAAGTTGCTTATATATGCATTGTCGCCTTGTCGTTCATAGATCGCATAGCTGCTGTTTCCTTGACTAGAGGCCATGAGATACCCCTTGCCATCTTTACCGTAATACAATGTAAGTCCTTCTATGTCATCGTGAAGTCTGCGCCCATCTGCAATATCCACACGTCGCAGCGGCTCGGATGAACCGTCTGGCTCGGCACTATACTTCCAAATGGCGTAATCCTCTTCAGCGATGTAGATCGTACCATATTCATCATCAGCAACCATGCCTTCGGATTGCGTAGCCAGCTTGAACTGGCGGACAAGCTTACCTGCAATTTTGCCGCTTCCGTCATCAGTTAGCTCATATTGTTCAAATTCACCCTCTTTGCCCAACACGAGCGCGTAAAATTTATCTGTCTTGAGGCTATGGTATAAGCTGAATCCGTACACTTCTTTCATAGATGCTTTAATAGGTTTGCCAACCACGTTGGTCAGCTTTCCTGATGCACCGTCAATGGCAAAGATATCGATCGTGTTGTTGGTTCGATTGGTTGCCCCTGCGATATCAATTTTTTTGCCGCCCAACGTGAAACCGTAACGAAGATCCACGTTATTCATTTTTCCGACCTTCATGTTTTGCAGTTGTTTGCCTTCCAGATCATAGACTAAAATCCCGCCGCCTTTATTGGTTGCTAAAATTCTACTTTTCTCCGGATCGACCGGGTTGAGCCAGATTGCAGGGTCGTCGGCTGCGTCTTCTCCATCTTCCACAGCTTCTGTTTCGGCAGAGGGGATTACTTTATAGGTGGGAACTGCGTCCTTAGGATCTGCATATTTGCTGTTCTCTGCTTCAAGCGCTGTAAGAAGTTTTGTAGGAAGATATACATTTCCATTCACTATTTTAATTTCCCGGTCCGCTTTTCCGGTTAGTCCAGCTAAACGATATTGCTTCTCACCAACTGTAAAGGTCCCAACAATGCCATTTTTCAGTTTGACCAAAACAGACTGGTCATCACTGTCCCATGTAATGGTCGCCCCCATTTTATCTGCCTGTGTTCGTAGTGGTGCATACCCGGATGGCTGAATGTCTGCCGCATGGGTCAGTTCTGGTGATACCAGAATCCCCGTTAACATGGCTAATAATGCTAGTTTAGTTGACTTCATATGTATGCCCCTTTTCTGAAGTGAAAATGATATAACTGACTCAGTATAAAGCGAGAATATGAAAAGGATACAATGAAAATGTAAAAGGAATGTAAAGGCGATGTAAGCATTCAATGGACTGGTTTCCAGTATTGTTGTCTGTAATTCTTTGGAGACATTCCGAATTTTTCTTTAAAGCATTTGGAGAAATAGCTTGCTTGGGAGAATCCCGTTTCCTCGGTGATTTGTTGGACGGACCAGTCGGTTTGTAGCAAAAGACTACGCCCTTGATCCAGGCGGTAATCCATTAAATACTCAAGCGGTGTGCGCTGGAAGGCGACCTTCATACATCTGGCGAGATAGTTCTGATGTACGTGAAAATGGGTCTCCAAATCTTTATTGGTGATTGTATTTTTGTAATTCTGTTTTAGGTATATTTCGATCTGTTCCGCCAACTTAGAGGAGCTGTCTTTATTATTCTGATCATACTCCAAACTCTGAAAAACATTCACAAACGTCTGTTGGGCCTCCCATAGTGCCAGTTTTCTAGGTTTTAAAGTAGAGGCTAGTAAATAGTCTAATTTCGAAAATAGCTCATGTGGATTCACCACTTTTTGAATTTTGGGCAAATGAATGGTCGTATGTTCTGAATGAAAGTGCAGCTCGGGAATGGGGGTGCTGGGTATAATAGGATTGGGCGAGGATTGTGCGCACCACATGCTATTGGTTTGAAAATGGAACCAGTAAAAGGAGGTTTGTTCTGTACATGCCTCAATGGGAAAATGATGTTTATCCGGTTCAAGAATGAGAGCGTAATTTTCAGTTACCTTCCACACTTCGTCCTCTTCGCCAATGTGCAGCAATCCTTCTTTAATGATTATTACGTCAAAATAACCCAGATTATACCGATTCGGGTGCCAATCCCCTTTTTGATATGTAGTAAAATTCCCCTCAATGAAATAAGGCAGCGGAGGGACAAGGAATGATAGAAAGTCTGTTTTGCTCATGGAAGCCAGCTCCTTTGTGTGTGAAATCGTATAAGTTTTAGTTAAAGATCGCGATTTTTTTTATAAATTCAGGTTGATAAAATAAGGACTGTAGCAAGGGGAGATCAGGTTAGCTTGTACGATATTATCATTACTTTATCCTTATTTTTTCAAAAATGAAAGCGTTCTATTTCCAGGAAGGGATGTTTATCCAATGAAAACGGCAAAGCCAGTTAAGCATGTCATCGTTGACGATTTATTTTGGAAAAAGTATAAGCAGGTTGTGGCGGAAGAGGTTATTCCTTATCAGTGGAAAGCATTAAATGATGAATTACCAGATACAGAACCCAGTCATGCGATTGAAAACTTTAGGATTGCAGCCGGGGAATCCAGTGGGGAGTACTATGGAACCGTTTTCCAGGACAGTGATCTTGCCAAATGGCTGGAGACGGTTGCCTTCAGCTTAAGGGATCATCCGAATCCTGCGCTTGAAGAGCGGGCTGATGAAGTGATTGAATTGTTGGGCAGAGCTCAAGCTGAGGATGGGTATCTGAATACGTACTATCTGCTCAAGGAACCCAATAATCGCTGGACCAACTTAAGAGACAATCATGAGCTGTATTGTGCAGGGCATTTTATAGAAGCGGCTGTTGCTTATTATGAAACGACGGGCAAAACGAAGTTTCTTCACATTATGGAGAAATACGTAGACCTAATTCAGCAGGTTTTTGGTACGGAAGAAGGGAAACGGAAAGGCTACCCGGGACATGAAGAAATTGAGTTGGCCCTGATCAAATTATACGACGTAACTGCAAAGGATCAATATCTCAAATTAGCGCAATATTTTATTGAACAGCGGGGACAGCATCCTATTTACTTTGCAGAGGAACAAGAAAAGAGAAAACATATTCAAACAGAGCCCACCTGGAATGATGATAACAACATTAATTTTGGCTTAGGCTTCGAATATCAGCAAGCACACCAACCTGTGCGGGAACAAAAAGAGGCAGTCGGCCATGCGGTGAGAGCGGTGTATCTGTATATAGCGATGGCGGACTTGGCCGCGAAAACAGGGGATGCTTCCCTGTTACAAACCTGTGAAACGCTGTGGGATGATGTAACGAATCACAAAATGTACATCACCGCAGGGATCGGTTCTACTGTAAACGCGGAAGCGTTCACTTGCCATCACGATCTTCCCAATGACAGCATGTACTGTGAGACCTGCGCCTCTGTAGGGCTGGCCTTTTGGGCCAATCGTATGCTGCGCTTAGCGCCAGACCGGAAATATGCCGATGTGCTGGAGCGTGCGCTATACAACGGAACGATTAGTGGGATGGACCTGGACGGGAAACGGTTTTTCTACGTGAATCCGCTGGAGGTTAACCCTTTTCAAAAATCCAGAAAAGATCAGGAGCATGTAAAAACAGAACGGCAAAAATGGTTTTTCTGCGCCTGCTGTCCGCCAAATTTGGCACGAATGATTGCATCAGTTGAGGACAATATGTATACCCAAACGGATGATACGTTGTATACGCATCTGTATATTGCTAGCAAGGTGAGCATGACTTTATCTGGTCATGAGGTTGAAATTACACAAACTCATCATTATCCATGGGATGCGGATCTAACCTTTTCGATCCACGTAACAGAGTCGACTTCCTTCAAATGGGCACTGCGGATTCCGGGTTGGTGCAAGCAGGCAGAGGTAAAGGTGAATGGGGAAGCTATATCATTAGACCATCTGGAAAATGGCTATATCGAGATTCAGCGTACTTGGAAGGACGGAGATGTGGTAACTCTGCATTTGGCTATGCCGGTTGAGCGCATTCGGAGCAATCCACTGGTCTCCATGAACCAGCAGCAAATTGCTCTCCAACGCGGCCCAGTCGTGTTCTGTCTGGAAGAAGTGGATAATGGGGCGAATTTGGCAGGATTAAGATTGACGAAGGACAGCCTCATTACAGAAGAGTTCAGCGAAAACCTGCTGGGTGGCATTGTAAAGCTGACCATAGAGGGACACCGGCTAAAAAATTCGAATGCATTATATAGCTCGGAGCCTCCTGAATTTGTTCCTCAACAAATTACCGCCATTCCTTACTACGCCTGGTGCAATCGGGCTAAAGGGGAAATGCGTGTATGGGTTTATGAATCATAATTCATTCGCATGGGGAGAGGAAAGATCATGAGTACGAGAATTGTGAGTACGGAACCACCGGAAAAGGCAGCAAGTACCGTTCCTTTTCATCGTAAAATCAGCTATTCATTAACGGATACAGCAGGCAATCTACTATACTGTGTTATTTCCAGTTATCTATTATATTTTTATACAGATGTGTTCGGTCTTTCTATTGGGATTGCCGGGACATTACTATTTATCACCCGTTTTATCGATGCCATTGATGCCCCGATTTGGGGCATCCTGATTGACCGAACCAAGTCAAAATACGGCCAGAGCAGACCCTATTTTCTATGGTTAGCGATCCCGTTCGCTGTGTTCATGGTCCTTACGTTTACGACACCCAATTGGAGTGAGTCGGGCAAAATTGCATATGCCGCCATTACGTATATCATAGCCGGCATCCTGTACACAGGAATTAGTACGCCGATTACGTCTATTCTGCCTAATCTGAGCACCAATTCCAATGAACGCGTAGTCTTGAACTCCTTCCGCATGGTCGGGGGGAATGTGGGTTTCTTCATCGCCACGACGTTTACGTTACCTTTGGTCGCTTTCTTTGGACAGGGAAATGATCAAAAAGGATTTTCCTTAACACTCGTTTTATTTGGAATCATGGCGATTATTATGTTTTTCATAGCGTTTGCCGATTTGCGAGAAAATGCAGCAGTGAAAACGAAATCCGTTCCGATTGCTAAAAGCTTTACAGCCATCAAACGAAACTGGCCTTGGATGCTCGTTGTAGCTGCCAACTTGTGTTACTGGATTGGTTTGAATATTCGTTCAGCAACGCTCATCTTTTATCTGCAATACAATCTGGACAGTAAGGACTTAGTACCTTTAATCAATGGACTGACCTCCTTACAATTGATCTCGATGGTTCTGATTCCGTTTTTCGCCAGAAAATTAAGTAAAAATGCGATTATGATTATCGGATTGATATTAGCTGCGCTGGGTCAAGTCGTGATTTTAATGGGAAGTACAGACTTAACTCTCATTATTATCGGCTGGATTATTGGTGCGTTAGGATCAGGCTTTGCATGTTCTATGCCGTTTGCGATGTTGTCAGATACAGTCGATTATGGGGAATGGAAAAATGGTATTCGGGCAAGTGGCTTCCTGACCTCCATTGGAAGCGCATTCTGTATTAAAGCGGGTAGTGGAATCGGCGGATTATTGCCAGCATGGATCATGGGCAGCACCGGTTACATCGCTGGGCAAGTTCAAACTCCTACGGCGTTGTCTGGCATTCAGTTCAGCTTTATCTGGCTGCCGTTTATCATCTTCTTGATCGGAATCATTCCTATGTTTTTTTATAAAAAATTCGAAAAGAATGAAGCTTCTATTCAACAAGATTTGATTGCGAGAAGATCATAGACATTCTTTTAACAAGGTTTTAATGACATATTAAGGCATTGTAATACTGCTCCAAAACCTGTTCACTGAGCTGAGCAGGTTTTTCTGTTATTTTCTATTCAAATGTGAGCAAGACCATTGACAGGATTTTCTTTTGGAGTAATACTTCTATGTAGAGAAAGTGTACAGAATCAGGAACTAGACACATCTAGCCTTGCAACTTTATACATTTTTTCGCCATGAAGGCTCTTCTGTTGAAGGGTTTTTTTCAATTTGAGAAAAAGAATGTGATGATATGAGTCAACTGAGTGTAAGGATGAGGACACATGGCTTTCTGAATAAGCATTTTTCAGGAGAGTCTATTGATTATCGACAGATTATTGCGCTGTTTATCCCGCTTCTGATTGATCAGGCTTTTATCGTGGGTCTTAATTTGGTGAACACGGCAATGATTAGCTCGTCGGGAATGGCGGCAGTCAGTGCTGTAAATATGATCGATTCTTTGAATATTTTTCTGATTAATGTGTTTGTTGCAGTGTCTACCGGGGGAACAGTTGTCGTAGCACAGTATAAGGGGAGCGGTAACGACCTCATGGTCTCTAAAGCCGCATCCGGCACCATTTCCTCCGTTTCCTTGCTGGCCTTATGTATCAGTTTGTTTATGATGGTTTTGTACAATCCGATTTTAAGTGTTCTGTTTGGTTCGGCCTCGCCTGATGTTATAGCTAACGGTAAGGTATATCTGCTGGGAAGCTGTATGTCTTTTGTGGGAATTGCAATCGTTGAGGCGGTGTGTGGAGCGCTGAGGGGGATCGGGAAGACGAGGGCATCGCTGGCTCTTTCGCTCATCATGAACCTCTCGTACGTGCTCCTCAATGTGGTATTCATTAATGTATTAGATATGGGTGTGCTGGGCATGACGATTGCCGTCAATGTGTCCAGATATGCAGGAGCAGTGTGCGCGCTGATCTATTTGGTCAGGGTAGATGATGACTTGCGTGTTCAGCTTAGAGATATGCTTTATTTTAATCTGGCTATGCTTAAAAAGATTCTGTTTATCGGGCTTCCCTTTGCAGCGGAACAGATGTTTTTCAATGGGGGCAAAATTTTAACCCAAATTTTCATTGTGAGCCTGGGGACCAATGCATTGGCGACGAATGCCATTTGCTCATCCCTAGCTAACGTGTTCCAAATCCCTGCGAATGCTTTGGCTCTTACGATTGTAACCGTGGTCGGTCAATGTATGGGGCGTCGAAATGTCGAGGATGCCCGGAAGTTTACCAAATCGTTTATTTGGCTATCGTCTTGTTCGTTTATTGTAATGGGATTAATCCTGATGCCTTTGTTTGAGCCGATGGTGGGGCTGTTTCATCCGCCTGCTGAAATCGTAGATGACATCTTTGTTGTCATACTGATTAATACGTTGGCCCAGATTCCGCTCTGGTCCATTGCCTTTATTACACCCTCTGCACTAAGGGCAGCAGGTGATTCAAAATTTACGTCCCTCACCTCAATGCTGTCCATGTGGTTGTGCCGGGTGGTGCTCGGGTATATTTTGGGCATTGTGTTTAACCTGGGGATTGTTGGTGTCTGGCTGGCTATGGATATTGAATGGGGCGTGCGGGGGATCGTCTTCCTTTGGCGCTTCCGCGGCAACAAATGGGTCCAGCATCGTTTGATCGACTGAATAGGTCCACTACCATAAAATTGACTTCTGGATGAAGGCATTTTACGGTAGTGGATTTTTTTCTATTTCTATACTTCGTTCAGGCCCCTTACTCCATCCTGATCCCTATATTGCCTAGCTGCGCTCCCTGCTGCATACGGTGGAAGGCTTGCGTTGTGTCTTGTAGAGGAAATACGCTATCTATAATCGGATGGAGTGCATGGCGCTCCATAAACTGAAGCATAGCTGCGAATTCCTCGCCACTGCCCATAGAGGTGCCGATGATGCTGATTTGAGGGAAAAATATAGACCGCAGCGGAAGGTCTATTCGGTCTCCTGAGCTTGCGCCAAATGTAACAATCCGACCGTTCGGCTTGAGGATATCAAAATATTTATCGAACGTAGCAGGACCGATACTGTCAAGGACCAGATCCACAGTGTCTCCGTTCATACTTTCTTTCCATTCGCTATGGCTGTCGAATGCATGATTAGCGCCATGGGCGAGGGCAGCCTGACTCTTTGCTTCGCTGCGTGATGTGACGGTGACCCGTGCACCTGCCGCTAAAGCCATAAGCATGGCACACGTGGCTACACCGCCACCAATACCGGGAATGAGGACGTGCTCACCCTCCTGCAATTGGCCTCTTGTGAAGAGCGCGCGGTAAGCGGTCAAAGCAGACAAAGGCAGCACCCCTGCTTCTTTCCATGAAAGGTATGCTGGCTTGCTGACCGCATTTTGGACGGGGATGATAACCGATTCAGCGAATGTCCCGTCTGAAGGTCCGCCCAGAATGGCTGGAACCAAGGGAACATGATGCGTATTCTCCCATCCGATACATGGATTGATAATTACATCGGTGCCTACTAGCGAGGTTGGGACACCATCACCCACAGCCTCGATCACGCCTGCTCCATCCGACCCCAGAATGAGTGGAGCATCGTTGGCTGTTCGATCTGCCATGAGGAATAGGTCCCGATGGTTCAAGCCTGCGGCTTTGAGTTTTACCTTCACTTCGTTGTGTCCCGGCTGTCTGTCCGTAATGTCTGTATACATCAGGCCCTCAGGGCCGCTTTTGCTGGCATGGATTACGGCTTTCATTTTAAAACCTCCCGTGGTTCGAGTTTAGATGTATTTGCATGTACATTGAATTGTACAGAGCGGCAAGCGTCCGGTAAAATGAACAAAATCGAACGTGAGTATCATAAATGATCATACCAAGCAGGTGACGTATACATGGAAAGCAGTGATTTGAAAATTTTTCAGGCTGTCGCTCGCGAGGGCAGTATCACGAAGGCTGCGCAAGCCTTGAATTATGTACAGTCCAATGTGACCTCGCGGATTCAGCAGCTTGAGGCACAACTGAACGTACCGCTATTTCGCCGATCTAATCGGGGAATGACGCTAACGTCGGCAGGAGAGAATCTGCTGGAATATGCGGATACCATACTGACCTTGCTGGACGAGGCTGTAAAGTCCACTCAATATTCAGACCATCCTGCGGGACCTTTGCGACTGGGGTCGATTGAGACGGCGGCGGTTACGCATCTGACTTCTTTATTGACGGAGTATCACGCTCAATATCCTGATGTCCATCTATCGCTTATGACAGGCATCACCCATGATCTCGTACAAAAGGTATTGAATTACGAATTAGATGGAGCGTTCGTCTATGGCCCCGTCGATGATCCGCATATAGAGTATGTTGCAGCTTTTGAAGAGGAATTGGTGCTCATCTCGGAACCAGGGAAAAAGGACATGAACGAGCTGCTTGCCAAGCCTATGCTGTTTTTCGACGTAGGGTGCACGCATCGTACAAGAGCGGAAAGCTTTCTGAGCGAAGCGGGTGTGGATGCCTATCAGGTTATGGAGTTCGGAACCTTGGAAGTCATTTTGGGTGGTGTAGCCTCTGGTCTGGGGGTGTCTATGTTGCCACAATCGTCGATTGCAAAGGCAGAGGAGGCGGGAAGTATTGCTTCTCATCGTTTACCTGAAAAATATCGCAAATTAGAGGTGTGGTTTGTTTATCGGCGGGATTCGGTTTACTCCAGTGCACTGTCAGGCTTGCTCCGCTGGATGAAAAAGGATGTTATACTTAACTGGGATTAAATTGACATCAGGGGTGTATCATTTGGAAGAACAAGATGTAACGAACAATCCATCTACAGTAGCTCCGGGACCATATGCGACGAATGGCAACTACCATCGACGAGAACCGGATAAGATGGCGGTATTATCAGAAACATACGGAGCCTCTATCTTCTTCAGAAGATGGGCGGCCTGGATGATTGACTTCATTCTTATCGTCTTTGGGTATGGAGGGCTGGTTTATTTTACAGCGAAAAAAGTATCTGAAGCGGCAACCCCAAATATGGGCTTGGTAGTGATGCTCTTCCTGATTGGCTCCTTCTGCTATTATCTGTTACTGGAAGGACTTACAGGCTATACGCTGGGCAAGTTTGTACTTCGCATTCAGGTCGTAAATGGAGAAGGGAAACCGCCGGGCATGGTTAAATCCTTGATCCGTACCCTTATACATTTGGTGGATACGAATCCGCTGCTTTTCTTCGGGCTGCCCGCTGGTATATGTGTGCTGGTGACACCTCGGAAACAACGGATTGGAGATATGGCTGCGAATACATATGTGGTTAAGGTACGGGATTTGGGGACAGTGAGCAGAAAAAAAACCGGAATTTTGTCCGGGGTAATCATCCTGATGACGATCATTTCGGTCATCTTCGCTGTATCCCTTATTTCTTCGCTCATCACACAAATGGTGAAGCCCGAGGTTTTTGTTAGTAAGGATGATCAGTTTGCGGTTACGGCTCCGTGGAATTGGTCACGAGATAACATGATTAATGAGGATGCGGACATCTCCATTAAAAATGAATTTACCGAAAGATATCTGATTGTATTGTCTGAACCGAAAAGCGATTTTGACAGCAGTATGACTCTTCAAGAATATAAAGGAATCATTGAGGATCATTTGGTATCAGGAATTATGGCCCCTGAATTGGGGAACCCTTCCGACATCGAGGTAAATGGATACCCTGCCATCGAATTTACCCTGAAAGGGGAAGTGGAAGGTACTCCAATTATGTATAACGTGACTACGATTGAAACACCTTCGCATTATCATCAGGTGCTTGCCTGGACCTACGCTTCCCGATACAGCAGGGCACAGCAAGAGCTACGCAAGATTAGAGACAGTTTCCGTGAAATGAACATGCTGTGAAGTGAACATGAAGCAATAACGATGATTCGAAGGTATAAGGCAGTAAGCAGAACAAGCAGAACAAGCAGACAGCTTATAGGAGCGTCTGCTTGTTGTTATATAAGCTTACTTTAAAAAATGAACAATTAAAACGGAGTAGGCGAAATGATGCTATAGGTAACTTTTGATCACTCGTAATCCAGCCACTTTCGCCACCTTGCCTTGTGGATGGGCTTTGAATTGAATCGTCACTTCATTCTTGTGGTTCGTCACAGATAGAGGAAGCTCATAGGTGAACGTTTCGAATTTATTCATTTCCTCAGACTCCAGCTTGCCTTCCCCTAAAATTTGACCATCCGCAGTGATGTCAAAGTCACCATGGGGACGGCTCAAGTCCTTCAAATAAGTGACCGCCAATTGGACAGGCTCATCCGGAAGCACCTTCATGACAAAAGAGAACCAGCCCCCAGGCCAGGTATCGCGATATTTGCGGTTATAGATGGACCCCAAACCTACATGCTCTCCAGTAAAGGCATGATCCCGTTCTGGCTGCATTTCGGCAGGCTGCACAACGTCCACTGTAAGTCGTTCCAGCTCTAGCTGATACGCTAACGCGGTACGATATTCTGCCTCTGTTGCTACCCAGTCCTCCTGGGAAAAGAGATCCCAATAGACGGTATATGAACGATCATACATCTGATAAAACGGACGAAGCTTCAAATCTCCGATATAGCCTAAGTCGGTCATATGGAATGTATTAGGCTCGTTCCCGTCAGCAATTAGCTTCGTTGTCAATGAGTCGGCCGCTCCGATCAGAACAGACGCAAGCAGACGTTCCTCGTTGAACTCCTGTTCAACAGGGCCAAGGTCCCCAGCCAGCACAAGCGGGCCGTACACAAAAGCAATTCGGCGCGGATTATCCGGCATTTCCTCGACTCTCACGGTCATAGGAATATCGTACTCGATCGTATCCCCATTGCTCCATTCCCGTTCCATTACAACGTAGCTGGTAGGACAGGCCTCTGTGACGTACTCTTCCCCGTTGATTTTAATCATCATCCCTTGCTCCGCCCAATGCGGGCATCTTAGCTTGATCGCGAAGGATTTGGGTTCCTTGCTGATGACGCGCAGCGTTCCCCGTCCATTTTGCGGAAAGAGAGTGTCTTGTTTGAGCTGTACGCCCATCTCGTCCCATGTCACGGTAGAAGGGACATATTGATTGACATAGATCGTTTCTGGCGTGTGAAAATAAATCGCAGTGCCGTACATGGAGTGGCTTTCCATACCGGAACCGACACAGCATGTGAAATCCTCATATTGAGAATTAAAGGACTTGTGTCCCCCCATTTCCAGCGATACAAAATAGCACACACGTCCATCTACAGGCTGCTGTGAAGCCAGGATATGATTGAACATCGCTCGCTCATAGTAGTCGGCATAGGCTGCATAGGCGTCCCACTCGAACATATGTCTTGTTAATTTCAGCATATTGTAGGTGTTACAAGTTTCACAGGTGCCTTCGCCCAAACGGTCATTCAGCTTGCCAGGTTCACCAAAATGTTCATTATAGCTATTGCCGCCGATCACGTAGGAATGCTTGTGAACAACCCGATCCCAGAAAAAGCGAGACAGGTCCGCATAGTGAGGTTTGCCTGTCATTTCAAATTGCCGTGCAGCGCCAATGATTTTGGGAATTTGCGTATTGGCATGTCGCCCTGCCAACGTATCTTGGCTATCTGCGAGATCATTTAGCACCTCTCCGTGATAAAAGCGTTCTGCCAGGCTCAAAAAGCGTTCTTCTCCTGAATGTTCCGCCAGATCCGTCAGTACCTCATTCATACCGCCAAACTCGCAATGCAGCACCTGCTGCACCTGATCATCGTCCAGCCCTTGAAGTACATCTTCCAGCCAGTTGCCGAGTTTAATTTCTATAGACAGGGCCTTGGGATGATGTGCCAGCAGATGTGCATCACGCAAGCCAGCAAAAAGTTTGTGCATGGTATATAGCGGAACCCAGCCGCCGTTCAGATCAAAGCCCTGGGAGCGGATATCTCCGGCTTTTACTTCTTCAAAAATCTCTTTCCCACGTGGAATGCCGGAAATGTATCCGTTTCCATGACTGTTTTGGCATATTTCCAGTTCGTCGACTACATAGTTCACGCGTTCCAACAGTCTTTCGTCGCCTGTGGAGGCAAACATCAGCGCACATCCGGACAGGTAGTGACCGAGTGTATGTCCGCTGATGCCACGCGCTTCCCAGCCTTCATAGTGAGCCGCTTTGGGCTCCAGTCCCGCATATTCACGAAAGCGTGATAATAAACGGTCGGGTTCCAAACTCAGCAGATAGGCTGTATTCAGTTCCATCGCATGTAAAAGTGGACCGGAATCAATTCTTACTTTATGCAAGTCAAAAGCTTTAGCTTTCAAAATCATCGCTCCTTAGCTAAGATGAAAGTGTATATTTCTCCACTACATTAGCATTGCAATCGCGGTATGTCAGTAGCTTAACCATACAATGGGTGGACAAATCCGAACATGAATCTAAAGAGGCGATAACATGACCTATCTGAAAGTAAATGTAGATGCTCCGATCCAACTGATCTCGGCAGGCGAGTTTGTTAACGAGGTACCTTGGAAGCATATGAGTCGTTCCATTGAGAATTTTGAGCTGATCCTGGGTGTCCAAGAGACGGTATATATACGGGAGGAACGGGAAGATTTTGAAGTAGGCGAGGGAGATATTCTATTGCTGTACCCCGGTCGTACGCATAAAGGATACCGGGAATCGTTGCCGGGCGTGAAATTTTATTGGTTCCATTTCGATGTTTCCACGACCCCGAATGTATTATCTAATGAGGAAATGAAGCAGGAAACAAGTGCTTTGGATGGACGTTTGCAGCGTCACGGTGTGATGCGGAATATCTATTTACCGCAATGTGTACAGGCAGATAACGGGGATCGGATTCATATTATTGTCAATCAGATTTTGCATGTAGCCAACTCACATTATCTTACGTATCACAGCGCAAATTATTTGTTCACCTCGCTGCTGATCGAGATATCTGAACTGGCGCTCAGCCGCTTGCTTTCCAATCCTGCCAGTTCACAGGGGAATGTGAGTTTTAACAAAATTATTGAGTGGACCCGAATTCATGCTGAAGAGCCCCTGACCGTGACGGATTTAGCTCGAAAATTCAATTACAACAAGGATTATATATCTCGTTTGTTCAAGCAAAATACAGGCATGCGTCCCCTGGAGTTCATTCATAGTATTCGTATTAACAAAGCCAAAGAATTGATTTCCCGTACAGATATGAGCATTAAGCAGGTTGCCGAAGAGGCAGGATATACAGATGAGAAGTATTTTATGCGTTTGTTCAAAAAGAGAGCCCATATGACTCCTTCCCAATACCGGAATGCCTATCACAAAACATTTATGAACAATGTCTAGTCCATTTCCGTTGAAAGTTGGGTGTCACCGTCATAGGGAGCAACTGGTGCAGTATTTGGTCAATTGACGGAGTCACTTAATATGGTAATCTGAGGTAAGGGTTTAATTGGTTGCAGGCTATGTTATTACTTCATGAAAAAGGGGCGAGCGAGATGCTACAACCACCATTAAAGGATGAACTGACTCGAATACTGGAAGGGTATTCACTGGATGAAGATTTAAAAGAAGAGATTCATCAGGAAGCTCAAGCTGCTATACAATTTCATGTGGAGCATGAGGAAAACTACGAACACATTGGAAATAGTCGGATCGCCGGCTATCCAGATCTGCCACCCACGATAGAGTGGCCTTGTAATTCAGACGGGGAATATTATACATTTATTGCTCAAATTAATTTGAGCGAGCTGCCTTTTTCACCATTTGAGGGATTGCCTCATCAGGGCATACTTTACTTTTTTCTTGGGCTGGATGAGCCCGCCTATGATATTGACCATAAAATCTTTTACTATAACGGTGACAGCAGCGTTTTGCAGAAAACATTACCGCCCGCTGGGCGCGTAGAGGTGTCAGCGGAGCAACGGGGTTTCACCGCGTATGCAATTTCTTTTCATCCGATCCTGACGCTACCATCGGAGGGTGAGCTAGGAGATATTCTTGTAGATCAGTACGAAGAGCTTTATGAGCTTCTATATGAACATAGCGACACGGTGTGGGGGCAGCATCAATCTTTTGCCGGGAATACCCGGCGGGATGCTTATCTACGCCGAAACGGGCTGGAGGGCCTTCTGTTTAACTGGCATAAGAGTGAGAGCCAGATTCATAAGGAAATCGAGCAAGCTATGCATAGGGGAAATACCGATTATGCGGAGCATTTACGATCCGAAGTGCTGCCTCAGCTACAAGAATATCAGACGAATCTGGAAAAGCACGATCAGGCTTCGGAAAATTGGCATGTTCTGCTCTCGGTCTCTTCTTTGGATGAGGTTGGCATGTGCTGGTGGGACGCAGGGTATTTGGAATTTTTGATCGATCAAAGAGACTTGAAGAACCTTGATTTCTCGAAGACATATGTCAATCTTGCTACGAGCTAGCCCGGTGCGGCAGACTCATGCTGATTTAGGGCAAATGATGGCGGTTACAGCAGGGCGGTTTTTTTGATTGATAAAAGCAATGAATTGAGCATGTGGCACAGTAGGTTTGTTTTGCCTGAGTATCGGGAATCGAACGATCAATAATAGGTGGTCCTATATAGGGCCGCCTTTTTTCGATGTAAATGAACGATTGTACTCCGTTATTAGTCTTAATAGATGAGACCACAACAAGGGAGGTGCACGTATATGACTGATCGAGAGCTGTTTGAACTATATAAGGAGCAGATATATTATTTTTGTTATTATCTAATGCAAAATCAAGCAGATGCAGAAGATGTTTGCCAGGAAGTGTTTGTCAAAGCACTTTTGGCCGACAGGTCCAAAGTACAAGATCTCAAATCATGGATTTTGCGAATTGCTTCTAATGAGTGCAGTAATGTGCTTAGAAGGCGGAAAACTGGGCTGATGAAGGAAATACGAACTTTTTTATTGTCACGCCCTCATTCATTTAATCCGGTGGAAGAGAGCTTATATCATCAAGAAACTAAGACAGAGTTACACAAGCTATATAACAAGCTTCCAGATAAAATTCGAATGGTCGTGGTCCTTCGTTATGTAAACGAATTGACTGTGCCGGAGATCTCTAGAGTTATAAATATACCCGAAGGAACAGCTAAATCTAGATTAAATCGGGGGCTTAAACTGCTAAAAAAAATGGTGATATCCCAAGTAAAGGAGATGAGTAGCAGTGAGTCGGTATTTTGAAAAAGAACAGAACATTCCTCAACCTGAATATGATGCAATGTGGGTAAATATAGAACAGGAAGCAACCAAACGAAAAGCAACTCTGCAACAGTCACAGGAAGCACCTATGCATAGAGCAAAAATTGTTCCAGCGAGTATCGTATTCTCATGTTTTCTGCTCGTCGCCATCCCTGTATTCGCTAGTGTGACTATCAATTGGGATAAAATAGGCGGACGGAGTGTAACCAATGCGCTAAATAACGATATTGGCCAGCGGTATGATCTAAAAGCATCCAGTGCAGGCATTACGATGAATTTGAATGGTGTTGTAACGGATGGCGAAAAAATGAAAATGCTTATCTCTCTGGATCCAGGAACCGATCCAACCAGTTATATTGGGTTTGCTATAGAGAAAACTATGGTAACTAGCAATTCTGATACCAAGGAACAAGCACACGGATATTTAAATTACGACCCTAAAAGCCAGAAACTCCTTGGCATTTATGAAACTATTGATACTTTAAAGGATCGTAAAAAAGATTACACACTTGAGGCTCAGAATCTAATTTTTTATCGTAATCAGGATATTCCTTTAAAGACGGATCATCAAGCCGGGGATACCCTCGTTACCGGGACCAAGCAGTATCCTAACATTTATATAGAATCCGTTCGACAAACCAACAACAAGACTGTTGTCCGCTTTAGAGTTGCTGCAGCTCCATCCGATTTAGGACGTGGGAACCCGCATTTGGTAATGAAAGCGGGCGACAAAGAGATAGACGCAATCCCAACTATTCTACCTAGCGACAGCCCAGACTTGCATATTGAGCAGGTATTCAACATGACTGCACAAGATTGGAAAAAGGCAAACCTTCATTTTTGTTACATTGAGGAAGCAAAAAGAATTGAAGGTACTTGGAAGTTCGAATTTGAAGCGGATGGAAAAAAAGCAAGTGAAGCGATTTATTCCAAGAAGCTGCATAGTAGCGCTGAATTCCAAGAAAATACAGGCACTACCTTAGAGCAACTGATTGTTACCCCCTTGGATATTGAAATTCTAGTAACAGAGCGTGATTCACTTAAAAAAGGAATTGTTCATTATAAAACAGCTCAGCTGGTTATAGGTGATAAAAAAATTAACGGAGGGTGGAATATTAAAGGAGCTGGTCCTGAAAATTATCAACACTTATATCAATTTGAATCCCCAGAGTGGTATAAGGACTGGTCTGATGTTCCAATGAAACTTATATTGAAAGATGCTGTCATCGAGAAACGTGATACGTCTAAGAATTGGATCACTCTTCATAAACCTAAAGATGAAAAACAGTTCGCTGGGCTTAATGTGGACGGTTATCAAATTGATTTCACATACTATAAAGAGGGAAAAGATTTGATTGTCGAATCGAAATCCGGTTCCCCTGGCTTCAAAGGTGTCAACCAAACAACGATGCGAATTAACGGCAAAGAAGTAGTGCCTGAGATCATTGCGAAGGGTATGGTATCCACAGGAGTTAATGTAGACCGTTATAAAGACATTGAATTAGACGGAAAATTAGAACTAAATCCTGGCATCTACAAGTACAGCGATCCTGGACGTGATATTGAAGTTATATTGAAATAGATATGGCCATCGCTGCCTATTCTGCAGATACGTAAATACAAAAGCCCTTCCAGCTTTAGCTTCTCATGAGGGAAGCTGTGGAAGGGCTTTTGTTATATCTACTTGTCTATGCAGGGAGTATATTTATACTCGTTGCACGGTAAATTCGAATTCCAGCTTTTGATCGGCTGTAATTTGGTATTCTTCATGTACCGGAGCTCCCCAGCTATCGTCGCCGCCTACGCCCATTTGTTTACCGGCTATGGTGACAACGGTGTAATACACGTTGGGTAGCTCATACAGATGGTAGGCACTTTCCAGCTCAAACGCTGTATATGGCGAAATATTGCATTCCACAGGTGCGGTAGCAGGTGCAGTAATGCGAATGCCCCGCTGGGAATCATCAGTAATATCGACACGGCGCACGCCTGTACGATTGCCGGATTCCTGCGGTACAACATACCCGGATACGTTATCCGTAGCTTTGTTGTGGAATACACCTAGTCTTGCGCCAAAGGCGCGGTCGATGTAATTCTCTTCCGGTCCCATCGCATACCAGTCCAGATGGCGGTAGTCCGCTGGAACCTTGAACGAAAGGGCAAAGATCGGCAGGTTAGGCAGTCCTGAGACGCCTTCATAAGTCGATTTTACGTTCAGACTGCCATCCGCCAAGACGGTGTAGGCTACCGTTACTTGTACGTCTGCATGGATGCTCAGCGTGTAGCGGAATGTAACGGTTACACGGTCTGTCTGCTCTTCCGTGACCTCAATGTCCACGCATTTACGTGTCAGACTTGCAGCGAACCAGCCACCGGCTTCGAAGCCCAGAGCAGTTCCCCGATCATTGTCTGTGGTCGCCCGCCAGAACAATGGGGCAGGAGGTATGGCGATCATCTCACGCCCGGCGTAGCGAAGTGAAGTCAGGCTGCCTGCTCCTTTGGAGAACATCAGACTGAAATCTGCACCGTGAACGCCAATGTTAACATCGCCATGCACCACTCGTAGGGCTCCACCTGTAGGAGCTTTCAGCGGATTTGAATCTTCCACAATGAAAATATGCTGTCCGAAGGCCACTTCGTGTCCAGCCTCAGCCCAGAGCGTGGATTCTTTCAGAACTAGAGCGGTGTGAATGACGTACTCACCGGGCTTTCCGTCCGTAATGGGGAACGTCAGTGGAATATACGCTTCGGTCTGAGCCGCCACATCTACATGAATGGCATTACGTACGATTTCTTGGCCTTCATGCAGTAGACTGTATACTAGCTCATAGTCGCCCGTTCCCTCGAACAGGTTTTCATTGCGAAGGGTTACACCGCTGCGATCCGGGGTGAGCTTCAGATTTTGATACAGGAATTTGACCTCCTGCATCTTCGGTGAAACCTTCCGGTCCGCATAGACAATTCCGTCCGTACAGAAGCCATAGTCTGTGGCACGGTCGTCAAAGTCGCCGCCGATCGCGAGGTACTCGCGTCCGTAGCGATCTTTTTTCATAACAGCCTGATCAATATAATCCCAAATAAAACCGCCCTGATACAGCTCGTATTTGTTCTCCAGCTCTGTATACTTGTGCATGCCGCCTACGGAATTACCCATCGCATGCATGTATTCGCAACTGATATACGGTTTTTGCGGATTGTCGTTCAGATATTGCTCGATATCTGCGGGTTTGGCGTACATCCGGCTCTCCATATCGCTGGTATCATCGTACGTACGGTTGTGAAACACGCCTTCGTAGTGCACCAAACGGCTCGGGTCGGTGGCACGGAAATAGTTGGCTACATTGCGCAGCACTTCACCTGCATACGACTCATTGCCGCAGGACCAGATCAGAATGGACGCATGGTTTTTGTCCCGTTCCAGCATGGAAATGGCGCGATCCATGACGATATCCTGCCACTCAGGCAGATTGGCGGGAATATTCCACGATGGCTCGACGGCACCGAGTTTTTGCCAGGAACCGTGTGTTTCCAAGTTCATTTCATCAATTACATAGACCCCGTACTCATCGCATAGCTCATACCAAAGAGTCTGATTTGGATAATGAGAGGTACGAACAGCGTTCATATTGTTCTGCTTGAGTGTTCGGATATCCCACAGCATATCTTCACGGGAAATCGCACGTCCGGTGCGAGCGTTAAATTCATGGCGGTTCACACCTTTAAAGACGATACGTTTGCCGTTCAAATGCATGATCTTGTTGATCAGCTCAAATTTACGGAAGCCGATTTTTTGTGGAATGACTTCCACGAGCGATCCACTGGCATCATAAATTTGAATGTACAACGTGTACAAATAGGGTTTCTCCGCGCTCCAGCGCTGCACTTGTTCCAAGGTTGCTGACAGCGAAGCTGTGCCATCCGTAAAGTCAGCTTTTAAAGAAGCTACAATATGACCAGCAGCATCCTTCACATCGACAGTTGCATAGGCCGTTGTCGGCTTTTCTAAGGACAATTTCAGCTCCAGAAGGCCCTGTGTGTAGGAAGCATCCAAATCTGCCTTGGCATGCAGGTCACGTACGTGAACCGTAGGGATGGTGTAGAGATATACGTCTCTGAAGATACCGGAAAAACGCCAAAAGTCTTGATCCTCCAGCCACGCTCCCGTACTTCTTTGATATACCTCTACCGCCAGCTTGTTTTCGCCTGCTTGCAGGAACGGTGTCAGTTCGAAATCAGACGGTGTAAAGCTATCCTCACTGTAACCGACAAATTGTCCGTTCAGCCATACATAGAAAGCCGACTCGACGCCTTGGAAAGAAATGAATACAGGCTGCGCGTCGGAAGCCATATTTTCCGGCAAAACAAAGCTTTTGATATAGCTTCCGACTGGGTTGTGATCCTCTGGAATATGGGGTGGGCGAACGTCCGAATGTCCGTCCCATGGATACATCGTATTCACGTACTGCATTTGGCCAAAGCCTTGCGTCTGAATGTGACCCGGCACCTGAATATCGCTCCAGCCGCCGTACTCAAAGCCAGGGGTATAGAACTCTACCGGACGACTGGCTGGATTCGTTGCATAGTTAAATTTCCAGCTCCCATTCAGGCTATGGCGCCAAGCCATATCAGCTTGCTGCTCCGCTTCCTGAAGCGTAGCGTAATATTTGTGATCGGAATAGGCGGGCAGCCGATGTACAGCAAATTTGGTTACGTCGGTCAGCCAGTCCAGACTAGGGGTATGGATGGTCAATGCGAACACTCCTTATTTATAAAATGAAATGAAGAACGTACACAGAAATCTGTTATTTTACCGAACCCACCATGCCCGCTACAAAGTGTTTCTGCATCAGGAAGAATACCAGTGCAGTCGGTAGTGTGGACAGGACAATGGCGATCATGATGACACCGTAATCCGGTGCATAGCTGGAGCCGAGGTTCGAGATCAACAGCGGAATCGTTTGATTCTCCGGCGTTTGCAGCACAATCAGAGGCCAGAGGTAGTTGTTCCAGCTGGACATGAACGTAATAATCGCGGCAGCGGCATAGGTTGTTTTCATCGTAGGCATATACACCCGGAAGAACAGACCCAGCTCGGATAATCCATCCATACGACCTGCTTCCAGTAGATCCTTTGGAAACATCTTGGTGCTTTGACGGAAAAAGAAGATCAGGAACGCCGTAGTTACGGTCGGAATGACGACAGAAGAAAGTGTATCAATACCGATCCACGGTATGACATTAGAAATGCTGCCGAACATCCGGTAGAGCGGGATCATGATCGCCGCAAACGGAATCATCATAGACATCAGCAGGATATTGAAGACAACGTCTTTTGCTTTGCTTCTGTAAATTTCAAAGCCATAACCGGCCAGTGATGCGATTAGCATAGCCAGCAGTGTAGTTGAGATGGAGACTTTTGCAGAGTTACTTAGTGCGGTAACGATGTCTACTTTTTCAAGCAAATTGTGCATGTTATCCATCAAATGGGAGCCAGGCAGCAGCTTGCCCTTGGTCACATCGACCGACAGGTTCGTGGCGCTGGATAGCATCCACAGGAACGGGAAAATCGAAACGAACGACACAAGGATCAGAAAGGCGTACGTAAATGCTCTTTTTGTTTTCATCATTTTTTCTCACCTGCCACTTTGAACTGGATAATCGACAAGATAATGATCATAATGACGATGGAATAAGATACGGTCGCCGCATAACCAAAGTCGGATGAATACTTGAAGGATAGATTGTAAATATATTGCGAAATTGAAGATGTCGCGTTCCCCGGTCCACCCTTGGTAATATTCATAATTTCATCGAAGAGCTGGAGTGTACCAATCGTCGATGTAATCGAAGTGAACAGGATAATCGGCTTAAGCAGTGGAACCGTAATGCTGAAAAACTGTCGGATCGGGGAAGCTCCGTCAATACGGGCCGCTTCGTAGATGGAACTGTCAATGTTCTGAAGACCGGACAGGTAAAAGATCATATTATAACCAGTCCAGCGCCATGTGATCGCGATAATAATCGTAACCTTGGCCCAGAAAGGATCTGTAATCCATTGGATGGGCGTGCCAATCACGTGCAGATTCAGCAATAAGGAGTTCACCAAACCGTCGGACGAGAACAGGTACTTGAAGACAACCGAATAGGCTACAAGGGATGTGATACACGGCAAGAAGATAGCTGTGCGGAAAAAGCCCTTGAATTTCAGGTTTTTATCATTCAACAATACCGAAATGAACAGAGCCAGAATGACCATCAAGGGTACCTGAAAAATTAAATAGATAAACGTGTTTTTCACGGCGGTTATAAACATTTTGTCGGTAAACAATCGCTTGTAGTTATCAATGCCGTTAAAGCTCAGATTAGACCCTGTACCTGTCTTAAAGGACAAGATAAGCGCCTGAATCATTGGATAGAAATAAAAAGCGGCGATCATGATCACTGCGATGGATATGAACAACCATCCTGTCATACCTGCTTTGAGACGTGTTGTAGTTATTTTGGGCGCGGCTGTCTTCATACCATGTCAACTCCCTGTGCAGCAATAAAACCTTGAACTCGCAAGCCCAAGGTTTTAAGTGCTTATCGTTTTATTGTTTAGCCTTGGCTAGATGGACTGTCTTATTTAAGCTGTGCTTCCGCCTGTCCTTGAGCATCTTTCAGAACTGCGTCTACATCTTTTCCGTTCAGATAGTTTTGAATTTCAACGGTCATGATATCCTCAATGGCATACGTGTGCAGGCCATAATTGACTTTTGGAACTTGTTTAGTCCATTCTGCAAATTTCTTGTATACTTTGTCGCCTCCGAAGTACGGATCTTCCACGTCATAAGCTTTACCGCTGGAAGCTGCGTTCAATGAACCGACAATTCCAATTTTGCTCAGCATATCTTGATACAGCTCTGTATCTGTTCCGAATGTTTCTTTCAGGAAATCAGCAGCGGTATCTTGACCGTCCGAGTTAAGGACATACCAGGAGCTGCCACCGAGGCTGGAAGCATTCACGGATTCAGGTATATTTTTCAGCTTAGGGAAAGGAACAACGGCCCATTTACCCGATTGCGAAGCTTCTGCTTTGATTGAAGGTGTAATCCAGTTACCTGTAGGTACGGAAGCAACCGCACCGCTGTTGAATGCGGCCAAGAACTGACTCCAGTCGGCATTCATTTTAACAATGTTAGCGTCGAACAAGGATTTGTACGTCAAGAGCGCTTCTTTCAGAGCTGGATTACCAGCCAAGTTTGGTGTTTTACCGTCTTCTTTCAGGTACCATGAACCTGCGGTTTGGATCATACCACGGATCAGACCGAGGTCATTGGGATCTTGAGTCAGCATTTCTTTGCCTGTTTTTTGTTTTACGGCTTTACCAATTTCAATAAATTTGTCCCAATCAATATTGGTCAGGTCTGCTACTTTGTAGCCGGCTTGTTCCAGATAATCCGTTCTTACATACAGTCCCATAACACCGGAGTCGAAGGGAACACCGTACTGCTTGCCATTGTAGCTAGTCGGTCCGATTTTATAATCAGCGAAGTCGGATGCTTTGATCGTGCTGCTCATATCATGGAAAGAATCGGGATAGGCTTGAAGGAAGTTCTGTGCCCGATAATCCTCGATCAGAACCACGTTCGGCAATCCTTTGGTAGATCCGGAGTTAAGGCCGGCATTCATTTTTTGTACGATATCGTTTTGAGCATATTCAACAATGTTTACGGTTACATCAGGATGTTTGGCAACGTAGCGATCTTTTGCCAGCTTCAGGGCTGCGATATTAAAGTTCGGGTCCCAAGCCCAGACGGTGATTTCTTTTTTGCCTGAATCTGTGGTAGTAGCTGCTTTCTCGGAATTGCTGGAGCACGCGGATAGCAAGATCAAGCTTGCAATCAGCAGAAGGAAAGTCATTTTTTTCATTTTGTTCAACCCCTACTCTTTTTTTATATGTTGCTTGCTAGTTCTAAATCTCTTAAATGAAAGCGGTTACCTTATTTATAAATCTAGTGTACCATCCGTACTTTATCGGTGTTAGGAATATCTTTATACGGTTTGGTCTTATTATTATGATTTATCAAAAAAGGTACCGCTTACATTTGTATTTTATTTTGGTTTAGGTACTTTTTTTAGGTTGAATTAAAGTTGTTCACGAAGCGCCACTGCGCGGCCGGATGGTGCTTCCCATCGCTGTTGTATCCAGATTTCTTAATTCAAATTATATAAGGTTGAAATCCGGATACAAAGGCGACCGCTACGCTTGTACAGCACCATTCCGCCCACTCCGTTCTTGTTCCACCTTCTTTGTTTAGTTCAGCCTATATTTGTTATGGGGTAGGAGGGGCGGGTTTTACGATCAGTGGGAGGGTCATTCTTACTTTGGTGCCCTCGCCTTTTTTACTGGAGATGGTCACTCCATATTCTCCTCCATATAAAAGGGTAATACGGTTGTGTACATTCTGGATACCGATGCCTGTGAACAATTGGCGCTTGCTCTTGGGATTCGGCAGTCCGTCTTGCGCTGTATGCCCATCCAAATCCATACCGTCTCCATCATCGACCACCTCACAGATCAATGTATTCTCCGTTTTGGACACCAATATATAGATGTGGCCTACATTTTTTTCATTAAATGCATGGAAAAATGAGTTTTCGATAAAAGGCTGAATGATGAGCTTGGGCACATGGTACTCCAGACAATCGGGTGATACAAAATAATTCACTTGTACCCGTTGCCCGTAGCGAACATGGTTAATGAACACATAATTTTGCATGTTAGCCATTTCCTGCTCAATGGTGATTGTTTCGCTCACATTACTGATTGTATTTTGCAGTAAAGAAATGAGTGCATTGATCGTCTCGGCGGCTGTTTCCTTGTTTCCTTTGAGCACCAGCATTTTGATCGAAGCCAATGTATTGTACAGAAAATGCGGATTGATCTGCCGTTGTAGTGCAGCAAGCTCTGCGTTCCGTTGACCCTTTTGCGTCTCTAAAAGCTTACGGATATAGTCATTTAGTTCATCCAGCATGTAGTTGTAAGCATGACTTAATTGTCTAACCTCATAGCTGCCCGTTACCGGGATATAATTATCAAAATTTTTCTCGCGTATGGTCGACATTTGCTTCACCAGTCGAGTCAGCGAACGAATCAGTCGACGGGATATCAGAAAAACGATCACCAAAGCAATCAGTACGATGGCAATGCAGATCCATACAACGGATTTAACGTCTATAATTTGCCCAATGGCGGCTTGTCTGTCAATCATGTTCACCAGATAAAAATCAAATGAAGGGATATAGTTGGAAAGGAGGATACTCTCCTTATTCATCACATCCGCATTAATGTAGTTCAATCCCTGTTCATTGATTTTTGTGGCATAGCCTAGCAGCTCACTGGAGCGTTGTCCGATCAGGTCCTGGCGGTTGCTCGATACAATTAATCCCGACTTGTCCAAAATAAGCACATCATTGCCGTTGCTCGTGAAATTGTTGTAGAAACGGCGAAATTCAGGCTCTCGGATAGCGATGTAGATCATGCCGTACAGGGTGCCGCTTGTCCGCTCCATAAATGGTTTGGAGGCGATGATATAGGGTGTTGGCTTTTGCGCGGTACTATTCATTTGTTGCTGAAACAATTCAGTATCCAATTGATACATAAGCTGTGCCGGTCGTGCTACACTTCGGGCTGTAATCGCACTGCTCTTAAGCTCTTCCGCAGTTACAGGCCAATAGGACGAGTCGGAGTAAAAGCTCCGGCCGTTCAGACCTGTTACAGCGACACCGACATCATAGGCATCGACGTTCGATTTAATTTGCTTCATTTGCTGTGCCATTCCGAAGTAAATCCTCGCCGAGTTAATCGAGTCAGATTGACCGCCAGTCAGATAGTTCTTGACCGTTCCATTTTCCGAAGCATGGGTTACAGCATTCACGATAGAATCATTGAAGGATTCAAAGCTGGATTGAATCTGGCTGAGTACCTTGGCATTTGTAATACTGAATGTCTCAGCAAAAAGTCGTTCAGACATCCGAATCGTCACCAAAGAGGTCAGCAAGGACACCGCAGTGATGCTGACCACCATAACAATAAAGATTTTGAAGAACAGACCTTGATATTTGATCTTATGGATATATCTTTTCATATGCAATCTCTTTTCTGCTGGCAGATGTGGCTTACTCTCTAATAGAGATGCTCCCGGCGGTACTGACTGGGCGAGTAACCCTTCACTTTTTTGAACACTTTGGTAAAATAGCTGGGGTCCGAATAGCCTACCGTGCTGCTAATATCCGAAATGGACATCATCCCCGACCGTAGTAACTCTGCGGCTTTTTCAACCCGAATTTTGTTGAGATACTCGCTAAAACCTTCTGTATGGTGTGCCGTAAAATAACTGGACAAGTAGGAAGGGTTAAAGTGAAAATATTGCCCAAGTGTCGTCAAATTGAGCGTTTCAGCATGATGCTCCTCAATATACTCCAGCAGTTTTTTCATGCTTGCGCTACTTCCTTGCTGTGTTTTAGCCATGATCTGACTGTTCGCTTCCTCCAAAAAAGTCTCCAGAAGGCGCACGGCTTCATGTACATGAGGGGCATCATTAATTGTTTTGAAATAGGAATATTTCGCCGCATCCAGCTCCTTCATATCATACCCCTGATTCCCGAGCAAAATCGTAATGTTGAACACGATATTTCCGAGAAGCGATTTGAATTCAAAAGCGGTAGAGGTATAGTTGCCGGACATGGCGGCTACATAGGATCTCAAATCCTGAAAAGCTGTATCAAAATGCTCACGCTTCATCTCTTCTGTAAATTGTTTTAAGTTAAACGAGCTGTTCACTTGTACAGGCTGAGGGAGTTCGTCTTCTATTAACAGCGCTGTTCCTGGGAAATAAAAGCGGTAACTCAGCAGTTTTGGCAGTTCATCCTGATAGACGTCACTAATCTGATTGAACTCATCAAATAAATGGCTAACTGCCCAGCCTGTCTGTGGATCGACTCGCTTTGTCTCCTGAGCAACTTCCCTAACCGCAGCCATCCAGGCGTCTACTTCCCGTGGATCAAGATTGGCTAAAAATACAGCCGCATAGCCATCAGATGGCAGTTGTCGCAGTACGATGTACTCACAGGCAGAGGATACTCGATCTGTAAGCTTGGAAAATAGGTCCGAGGCAGAGATGGAGCGCCCTTTATCCTGCTGTGCCAGCTGTTCTATACCTATGAGCGCAAAACGGGCATAAGGAAATGCTTGCTTCAGCAGCTCGGCGTCATAGTCCATGCTATACCCGGAGATCAGCTTTTCGATCACATGATCTATCGTAATTTGACTATTCCCGGCATTTGCTTGATATTGAATGGATGGAATTTTGCGAGCGGTTCTCTGGAGCACTTGGAGCAGCTCATCCGTGTCCAGCTTGGGCTTTAAAATATAGTCAGCAACCCCTTGCTGAAAGGTGGATCGCACGTAATTAAACTCGCCGTAACTGCTAAGTACAATGACTTCGATATCTGGATAGTTCTGTCTGACTATGCGCGTCAGCTCCTCGCCATCCATGATCGGCATTACGATATCTGTAATGACAATATGAGGGTGCAAGGTTTCAATCAGCTCCAATGCTTCTTTCCCGTTAGAAGCTTCACCTACAATTCGAAATCCATACTGTTCCCACGATAAATGGTGTTTAATTCCTTGCCGTACCAATATCTCATCATCCACAATCAAAATGTTGCATAGCTCATTCATGGCAGCACTCTCCGTAATTATACCTATTCGAGGATTTTGCAAAAATCCTGATTCAAAAAAGACCTCCATCACGTGGACGTCATATCATCAGAGGCACATATTTGACAACGCTTCCAACTTAGCTTAAATCTAAAGCATTTAATCTTTACATGCTAACATAAACCACACGGGGATTCCAAAAAAATTTAGTCCAAATGGCATATAAAGCAACAAAAAAGGCAGCCGAGAAAATCTCGACAGCCTAAACAACCGGGATTACCTTATACAGTACCCCATGTCCGATCTCCTGCCAAATATTTTTCAGTCAAAATAGACAGCAGTTGAATACCAACCTCATTGTGTCCTCCCTCAGGAAGGATCAGGTCAGCATATTTCTTGGAAGGCTCAATAAATGCCTCATGCATCGGCTTAACCGTAGTCAAATAGTGATCGTGGATCGAATGGATGGTGCGGCCGCGTTCCTCAATATCGCGAAGAACCCGACGGAGAATACGCACATCAGGGTCCGTATCCACAAATACTTTGATGTCAAGCAGACTGCGGAGCTTTTCGTCTGACAGTACGTGCAGACCCTCCAACATAACGATATGATTCGGCAGAAGCTCTACCGTCTCGTCCGTGGAGCGGGCATGAACCGTAAAGTCATACACGGGCGCTTGTGTCGCTTGTCCTTTTTTCAGACATTGGAGATGCTCAATAAGCAATTCGTTGTCAAAGGCAAACGGATGATCATAATTGACCAAAGCACGTTCATCATAACTCAGATGTGAATGGTCTTTATAATAGTTATCCTGAGATATGAAAGTCACTTTATTAGATCCCAGACGCTCAACGACGGCGCGTGCTACCGTCGATTTACCGGAACCTGTACCGCCGGCAATACCAATAATAAGCATGGCGTTTCACTTACCCTTCCCTAAATGTATCCCGATACAACTCAAGTATTGTAGCACAATGCACACTTTTTTTCATCACTGTTGAACTTTGTATTTCTTCCATTTCCGTATCTTGGCTCTGAATGTTTTAAACGGTGCCACCGAGTTGATGTGAATCCATCTTGCCATGGGCCAGTTCGGGTTAGTCCCTGTCCAGTTGTGAACGCCCTGAGTGAAGAGCTCTTCATGGCTAAGTGTGTCGATCCAATCCAGCCACTTTTGCTCAGTCAACTTGAACATATCGCGTAATTCACGTAAAGATTGGTGGGAGTAGGTCTTGTAAAATGATTGATATAGTTCACCTAGTCTATTCCACTTATAATTGGGGGCGGGCATGATGACGGTTTTTCCTTCCCGTTCGTCCCTGTCCCATGCCATGACAAGATGAAGCCATCCGAGCTGGTAGGCGATCATTTCTGCGGGTGTTTTATCTACTTCGGGGATGCGAATATCCTTTTGGCTCTCGTCGATCTCCTGGAACTCACCGTCAAATCGTAAGTAGGAGGCATGAATGGCTTCTTTTAACTCTGATTTGGAGGCGTAGTCGTAACTGGACATCTCATCGCTCCTTTACATGATAGGAATAATACTCACTCCTTTATATGTACCATTCCCAATATGACAACCGTATGTCTTATTCAAAAATAAAAGAATATCGTTTTTTGTGATTTTATGTAATAGCATTTGGTGTGTTCACGAAAAAGGATGAAAAATTAATAGAGAAATTAAGACAAAAGATAAGTAATTAGGCATATTTTAATATTCATTTAAGTGTCTATAATTATTGGAGTATAGCGCTTAGGGCCCTCATTGGTGTTGGGATATTATTCCCTTCATCAGTACGTTATATACCGTTGGGCATGTCATGTCCGATAAACGGTGCAATCTTTGCTTTAGTATTCATGAATCTAATCGAGAAGGAGACTGTTATATGAAGTCGAGTTTGTTAAAAAAATGTGCAAGTGTAATGTTAAGCAGTACGTTGGTACTGTCTTTATCATTACCGTTGCTAGGTCATGCACATGCGGATGGGAATTTACAGATAAGTGATGATTTCGAGCAAGGAGAAGCTCAGGGCTGGACCGCAGGTTCGGGGAACTGGTCTGTGGTCAAGGATGGGAATGGTTCTACATACCAACAATCTAGTCGAAGCGAAAGCCATTCCGTCAAAGGTAATGCCTCATGGACGAACTATAGCGTGCAAACAGATGTATATGTAAATGATTTTAATGGCTCCAATCGAGTCTACGTTGCAGGTAGATACACAGATTCCAACAACTTCTATGCGGCTACGTTGTACAACAAGAAGGGCGGAGCTCTTGAAATTCGTAAAAAGGTAAACGGCTCTATGAAGACACTGGCTACCAACAAGAATTACAAACTGGACACGAATACATGGTACAGAGTCAAGCTGGAACTATCCGGTTCGGAAATCAAAATGTATGTCAATGATCAATTGGAGCTGTCCGCAACAGACACCAGCCTCACTGCTGGAGCCATCGGTTTGGTAACCTCCAAAGCAGCTGCCCAATTCGATAATGTGATTGTATCCGGTGCTTCTTCTGAGGTAGATCCAGGAACACCGCCTGTGAACCCAACACCAGGTACAGAACAACCGACTCCTGGAGTGAACCCTGATGTAACCTCTAAAAATAACTATAATTTGACTGGCTTTTCGTATAGTAATACAGGTGGTGGCAACATTGCGGATACAGATGCCAACTACAAAAAAGTTTACAACGCTGTAGATCTCAATGAAGCACTGAAGAAAGGCAGCAAAGTCAAAGTGATTGAGATTATGAACGATCTTGATCTCGGTTGGAATGAAATTCCTAGTGCTGCCAAAGTAATGCCTTTTAGTGCCAACAATCCTGTACAGACGCATCCTGTTCTGAAAAAGACAGGTGTGAGCAAAGTCTATATCGAAAATATGAATGGGGTTACGATTTTCTCTGCCAATGGCGCTAAGATCAAACATGCTGGCTTTGTCATCAAAAGAAGCTCTAATTTGATTTTCCGTAACCTCGAATTTGATGAGCTTTGGGAGTGGGATGAAGCAACCAAAGGGAACTATGATAAGAATGACTGGGATTATGTTACCATCGAAGGTACAAGTTCCAAGGTATGGATCGACCACTGTACATTTAACAAAGCCTATGATGGCTTGGTAGATGTGAAAAAAGGCAGTAACGGAGTTACGATTTCCTGGTCCTTGTTCAAAGGAGATGACCGCAGCTCCAACAGCTGGGTAACCCAACAAGTCAACGCGATGGAAGCAGACAAGTCTTCCTATCCTATGTACGCGTATCTGAGAAGCAGTGCAGTAGGCATGAGTAAAGAAGATATCATTGATATTGCTGCCGGACAAAAGAAAGCGCATTTGATCGGTGCTACGGAAATGGCTTCCGACAATGCAGATCTGGAAGTGACGCTGCATCATAATTACTACCTGGATATTCAGGATCGCATGCCGCGTTTGCGTGGTGGTAATGCTCATGCATATAACATCGTTATGGACGATGCCGGATTGGCCAGAGCCAAAAAAAGAATTACTTCTGACATGGCTAAAGCAATTGCCGCAAAAGGATACCATTTTGATGTTGTGGGTAATGGTGCAATTTCAACTGAAAACGGCGCGGTATTGCTAGAAAAGTCTTATTTAATTGATGTGTTTTCTCCAGTGCGTAATAATCAAAAAGATCCTAACAAAGCGGATTACACAGGTAAAATCAAGGCCGAAGACGTTATCCTTTCGGATAACGGTACCGTATTCAGAGGAGGCAGTGACGAGGCGAATAGCCCGTTAGCCCCTTATCCTGCGAAGGCCAAGAGCTTCTCTTGGAATGGGTTCACAACGTTGCCATACAGCTATACAGCCGAAGACCCTGCTAACCTGGTTGCTCAATTGCAGGCCAAGGATGGAGCGGGTGCAGGCAAGCTGAACTGGTCGAGTGAAAACTGGCTCAAAACGGTGTACAATACGTCCGTTACGAAAAATGCAATAGTGGAAGAAGATTCCGAATAGGTAGGCCATATAAAAAAGCAGCCAGGACAGTATGCTCTGTTTCTGGCTGCTTTTTTGATTACCCACGTTAAGGTTGTGTTCGGTACGAACTTAACCGATAACGACAAACGAGGACACGCCAGCAGGTACGGTTCTAACCCGGAATAGCGTTCCATCGTCTCTAAAGGTACGCAGAATAAAAGCCTGGTTCGTAGGTGTACGGACTCTGCTGAATCGGGCAGTACCAAAACCATCGAAGCCTGCAGCTTGCACAAAGCTTCCATCTAGACGCCGGAGTATAGCAAAAAATCCGGTTGTGTTAAAAGGAACACCGTTTGTGTTAGCCCAGATGACCGTAAATCGGCGCAGGGTTTGTGTTGGACTCACATTGCGATATCTCGTAACAGGAACCTTCCTGCCCGTAGATTTCAATGTTTGTGGAGGACGAATGGCCACTTCAAATCAACTCCTTTGTTGTGATGAGATAGTAAATGCACACAAAGGAGTTTTGGACTGTGTTATAAACTACGACTTCTTAAAAATAGGTATATATCGAACTCAAAATGGCATTCCATGTACATTATAGTTCGATTTGGGACCTCCTTATGCCCAATCGCGTCGTAGCGTAAAGAGGTCTTTTAACGCGTCTGTAGACAGCTCAGTAATCCAGCCCTCGGTACTGGTTATGATTTGGTCGCTAAGCTGCTGCTTGCTCTCCAGCATTTCATCAATGCGTTCCTCAAGCGTGCCCAGCGAGATAAATTTGTGCACCTGTACATCCTTCGTTTGCCCCATCCGGTAGGCGCGGTCTGTTGCCTGATTTTCAACAGCTGGGTTCCACCAGCGATCAAAGTGAAAGACGTGGTTGGCGGCCGTCAGATTCAGACCCACCCCCCCGGCTTTGAGCGACAAAATAAACACGGAAGGCTGCTCGGCAGGGGGGAGCGTGTGAGATTGGAATTGATCAATCATTCGGTCACGCGCAGTTTTGGATGTGCTGCCGTTCAGATAGAGCACGGGCTCTTGCAGCTCCTGAGCGAGTACCCGCTGGAGCATTTGCCCCATACCAATATACTGTGTAAAAATAAGGCAGCGCTCGCCCTCCTCCCGCAGTTCCTTGACCATAGCCAGAATGCGCTCCAGCTTGGATGAACGGCTAATGACCGCTTCAAGATCGGACTGACTATAACCGGAAGCCGCGCTATCTGGGAGCGCCTCCTTGGTTAAGAGGGCAGGATGGTCACAAAGCTGCTTCAGCTGGGTAAGGGCGGATAAAATGGCTCCTTTCCGTTCAATCCCTTCCAGCTTCTGCATCCGTTCCATCAACTCTTTGACAATCTGGTCATAGAGCGCGCCCTGCTCAGAGGTCAGATGAATGTAGGTTTTCATCTCATTCTTGTCAGGCAAATCAAGCTGTATAGCAGGGTCCTTCTTCTTTCGCCGCAGCATGAAGGGCTGAACCAGCTTTTGCAAATCTAACGTGCGCTGCTCGTTATGTTCCTTCTCAATAGCATTAATGAAGCGATTGCTAAAGGCGCGTGAGCTGCCCAGATAACCTGGATTGATAAAATCATAAATGGACCATAGCTCGGATAAGCGATTTTCAATAGGTGTCCCGGTCAACGCAATCCGATGACGTGCAAGAAAGCTACGCACGGCTGTGGATTGCTTGGTTTGCGCATTTTTAATATTTTGCGCTTCATCCAGGCAGACTGAATCCCAAGTCATGCTTTGTAGTAGCTCTTGATCCAGGGTTGCCGTAGCGAAGGAGGTCAGGATGACATCGGCCTGCTCGACTTCTTCGCGGAACAAGTCTCCCTGCTCCCGCTTGCTTCCATAGTGCAGCATCACCTTTAATGAAGGGGCGAAGCGGCTGAGTTCCTTCTGCCAGTTGCCCAGCACCGAAGTCGGGCAAATCAGCAGCGAACTGGAGCGGACGCCCGTCTCGGCGGCAATATCCTGTAGGTGCAGTAAATAAGTAATAAACTGCACTGTTTTACCGAGTCCCATGTCATCGGCCAGACAGGCACCCAGTCCAAAACGCCGTAAAAAGGCAAGCCATGCATACCCGTCCCGCTGATACGTTCGCAGCTCGGCTTGCAGCCCGTCCGGCACGTCCAATGCAGGCCATTCCGACTGCCGTCCGAGCTGGCTGATCAGCTTCAGCAGATGGGCATTCAGCTCGACTTCCAGTCGGAAGCGTGCCGCATCCTCCGGCTGCTCGCCCGAGGCGTCGCCTTCAGGCTCGTCGGCGTTGCCGAGCAGGTGTAGCTGCAGGATGTCCTGAAAGGACAATCCCTGAGCACTGTCGATCCCGGCCATGGCCCGGCGGATCTGTGCCAGCAGCGCGGGGTCGAGCGCGATCCATTGCCCGCGGAAGCGCACCAAGCGCTCGTTGCGAGCGACCAGCTCGGCGAATTCCGACTCGCTCAGATCGGCATCGCCAATGGCAACGCGCCAATCGAACTGGACAATCGAGTCCAGTCCGAACAGCGAGCTGCCCTTCGTGCGCTCTCCCGCCCCTTCGCCCGGGCGTACCTTGGCCCGCAGCTTCGGCTTCTTGCGGGTAGCTGCCTCCCACCAAGCCGGGAGCAGCACTTGCCAACCGCTTTCCAGCAGACGCTGGCTGTCGGTCGTCAGGAATTGCCACGCCGCTTCGTCGGAGAGCGGGCGATTCAGCACGTTATCGCGGCTTCCGGCACGCTGCCCGGCAGGCAAAATCGAGGTCAAGCCTTCTAGCCACCCGGCTGAGCGCTCACGGACATGTGCTGTCCAGGCATCGGGCCATGAGCCGGATGCGTACCCATCATCGGCGAGCTGTACAGACACCAGCAACGCCGGGTCTTGCTTGTCCTGCAACACAAGCTTGAGCTGCCAGGACGGCTCGTCGTCCTCCAGCTCTGGCTCCAGCAGTTGCAGAAGCGGCCGAAAGGGCGCGGTATCAGCTTTCCAGCCGATGGCGATGAGCCAGGCCCGCGCGTCTAGACCCGCCGCGGCTGGGCGGTTGGAGGCGAAGAGAATCGGATATTCTCTTCGCAAATCGGCGGCTTCCGCTTCGGTGCCGTACCAGCGTTGAAATACGGCAGCCGAGAACGCCGCTATCAGCCCATCCTGCTCGTCCTTCTCCAAGTTGCCTAGCAAAGCAAGCTCTGCCGGCTGGATGTTTTCCAGTGCTTCCGCATCCCATTCCCATTGCAGCTTCCCCGCCTGGAACGCCGTGAAGCTGGGCACATAGGCTTTCGCTTCAATACAGTGAGCAAGCGAAGGGATCAGCTGAAGCCATGGGGCATGGGCCTCGTCCCAGATCCATTCGATATGCTTTAGAAGCTCGCGCTCTGCCAGAAAAGGAATCACCTGCTCCGAAGGCAGCAGGATAATATCCGTGTCTTGAACATGTTGAATCTCCAGCTCGGTGCCATAAAACGAAGCCTCATGCCAAGCAAACAAACGCTGCTTCAGAATTTGGCCGGAAATGCTATAGTTCATGGAGGAATCGCCATAGATCAGCGCGTCTCCATAGGTAGTTAATTGGATATGCACGGTAATCGTTTCGGTATATTGACTCATGATAACAATTTCCCTTTCCGCAATTCCTCCTGTAGCGCCCGCAGGCGGCTATGACGGCTGGTGAAGGTCGTAAAGAACAGCTCCCAGCGTGATTCTTGCTTCATTTTCTTGTACAGCTTGAACAGCCGCTTTAATAGCTTGACTGCTGCTTTATAGCTGGATCTGTTTTTTTCTAGCACATAGCGTTCTACCGCTTGATGGTAAAAGGGGAGTAGTAACTCAGGCGCGTTCTTTTCAATGGGTTGTAACACGCTCACTCGAAAACTCAAAGGTTCACTGCGTATGCTTAGCTGATAGTCGATCCATGACCGCCATTTCTCGTGAGCAAGCAGTGCCTCTTCATACATTCCTCCGGCAAATGGAAGCATACCCACCAGCGTGTCCCACATGTCCTGCTCCGCTTCTGGAAGGTGCTGCAAAACCAGATCCCAATTATGCATATAATCCTGTAAATGGTCATCCCGATGGCTGTGAAGCAGGGGACCGATATGTCGCAGTCCGTCCTTGAGACGTGCCCAATTCTCAGCTTTACGCAACGCCTGTAAGAACAAAAGCAATTGGTTGGAAGAGATTTTTAGTGGAAAAGCTCGTTCCGCCTCCTGAAGCAGTGCCCAGGCTTCGTTATCGTGCGATTGGAAAATATGCATCCAGCTGCGAGCTAACATCCACGGAAGCCGTGCTAAAGTTGTGCCGAGATCCTCCTCAGCCGCCTGTAAATGCTGTAATTCCTCCGTATATATGCTGGAGTCCTGCCTTTCGGGATACACCCAGTGCAGCCAAAACTGATAATACGTGTCTGAAAAATAAGTACCGTTACGCGATTCTGTCAGCATTTTTCGGCGTAAATAGGCTAAGGATTCTGCCATACGGGCTTCTTGCATCGGTTCATCGGTCAGCTCCAGCGGGCTTTCAAAATCACGCTCGATCGCTTCTTTAAGCTCATCGGCGGCGATTTGCGTGTAATACCCCATATACGTATGAGAGGGATAGCCCGGCATGGGGGACTGAGGTACCAGCTTTTCCAACACACGCAGATGAGCATGCAGTCCGTATAACTGTTGCATGCCGGGTGAAAGCGGCGGCTTCACAGCATAGATCGAGGCTAAAGCGCTTTGGACATATTGGGAATTTTGTGTGTTCACATGGTTAAGGGCGATACACTGATCGAACAGATCATGCCACTCTGAAATGGGCATGTCCGGTATTTTACTTGCTGTTTTACTGAGAGCGTTTCTTGTGGTTTCCTTGTGATCCGGCGAAAGGTTCGACCGGGAAGGAGGTGTGGTACGCGTGTCGGCTTTTGCCGCCAACCGAGTGAATCCCGCCGAATGAGCGTTCACTAAAGCATGTACAGAACGTTCCTGTTCATTCGCGTAATTCAGTAGTACGGCGATCATATGCTTGCAGTTGTTGTGGACAGGGCATGTACACCTGCTGGCAGCAAAAGCGCTCAAGTGAAGATCCACCTCGTATAGCTCGCTTCCATCCACGACAGCTGCGATATGGTCGGCATCAGGCATTGCGAATTCTTTTACCTTTCCTTGCTTAAAATATTGGAAACCTCGTTTGATCGTCACGTCATTAAAATGGTCAGCCACGTTTTGAATAAGCTGTTGCCACTGTATATCATCCATAAGATAGGTTGGTTTCATATGCATTAGTCTCCTAAGAGAGAATAGTTAATCCGATGACTGCTTAACTCTTCCATTATATCAGTTCACGGATATAAATTGAGTGGAGGGAGCAGTTGGAAAATTCCGAAGAATAACCATCGGGTAAAAAAGTGAAAATCCCCTTACGCTATAGCATAAGGGGTTTGATTCATTGGCAAGAATGGGGAGGCATTCTCTATTGTTTCCCATCCGGATTCTCTGTTCGATGGAAGACCATAGAGATAACAAGAAGCACCAAGGGTACTACTGCGCATACAGCAATTCCAAAATAACCTATTATTTTATCGAAGTTGCCTATCTCAACAAAATTTTGGGGATACATGCTCAGGCAAAATAATATAATTAACGGGAGATAACAGATATACCCGTTCCACTTTTGGGTGAGCTGGCTGATCCCCGTTACAATATAGAAATAATAGTTTGAGGCGGTCATGAAAATTTTGATCGTCCACAAAATGATAAATAATATTTCAAATCGTTCCAGGAACGCGCCGGGGAATTCAATTTGCTGTGCAAAAGAAACGACCGGCCACTGCAGTTGGGAAACCTCCTCAACTGACATACATCCAACGACCATCGTTACCATTAGAATATACAAACCCATTGCAATCGAGTAGCCGATCCACCCAGCCTTCCATGCTTTTTGTGGATTGGCCATCACATTAGTTAAGATAAGGATGGATTCAAAACCCATTGTAGAGAAAGGGATAACTTTAAGTGATTCAAAGATCGGACGCCATCCTTTATGGAAAACCGGGCGCAAATTATCAAGATTAAAATGGTTGATATTAAAAACGATCAACAATAAAAAAACAATAAAGGTTAAAGGGAAAAAAAGCTCGATCAATCGAACCATTGCATGGAGACCGCCCCAGGTCAAATAACCAATAAGCAGAAGAAACGGCAAGAGAATCATGCTTATTGGCGTTCTCTCCAGCGCAAGACCTTTGAGGAATTCCGCCATCATTCTACATACCAGAGAGCAGATCATCATGCAGAATACGATAAATGCGATATTGATCAGAAAGCCGAGGAGTTTACCTGCAATCACAGGATTGAACTCATAGAACGTTTTTCCTGGAAATCGATGACACAATTTAACATGGATAAAAATAACGACGATCCCAAGTAGAGTTGCCAGCAAAAGTCCCTGCCACACGTCGGGCGTTTTCGTCTTTTCCGCGATGGTTCTTGGTAAGCTGACAATACCCACAGCATATACAGTGGAGGTGACGGTGAATAAGGCTTGCAGGGTAGATATTTTTTCCTTTTTCATGGAAGGTATGTTAGACATTTACTCACCCTCTTCTTTTGTATAAGCACCTGTTCGTTCAATCTGTACTTTAGCCTTAACATCGATCGGTATTTGACTGAATGTGTCTTGCCAATTTTCCTTTACCCGATCCCAGTAAGCGGGATAATTTACTTTTACTTTTGTGCCAAAACCGACTACATCTGATCTCATTTCTTTCTGGAGTGTTTTTAGCGATTGGGATACAGTCTGTTTGATTTCATCCTGCGCCGCTTCTTTAGCAGTTTGGATGAATGATTCCTTCAGGAAGTCTACAGAATTAACCGTGCTTTCGTTTAGCTTGATATCTGTTTTGATACGAACCGTGAATGAGAGATCCTGTCCATTGAGGTGGGGAATAAGTTTACTATGAACATCCTCAACTTCAAAGACCATGTGTTGTTTCGTCTTTGGGTCTTCAACTTTAATAATGGAACCCTTCGTTTTTTCCAGCATCCAATTGATTCCAATAACATCCTCTTCGTCCAGCCAATAAGCAAATTTCTTCGTTTTGCCGCTGACCAGTGCTGCTCCTGAGAAGTGATTACCTCCATCGGTTTCTATGCCTTGAATGAGGAAGTCAGCCCCTTGTGAGATATGGGTAGAAATTTCCCCTAATGTTATTCTATAAGGTATTTTTGAGTTTAAATTGCTATTTTTAGCTAATGCTTCAAGGTCGATAGAAGGTATCTCCTTATGTTTGCCGATCTTATTGAGCGCTTCTTTTGCATTGCCTTTTATGATCATCACAAGTGATTTTCGACTTGGTTTATAGGAGCGAGTAAACGTATCTAATAATTGGTCGATTCTTCTTTTTTGTATGGCTTGGTCACTAATCAAAATCAAGCGAATAAAACTGTATAAAGGAGCACGGGATACCTGCTTGGCCTGTTCCCTAGAAGCAGACTGAATGGAATCCTTGTTAGAAGTAGTTACGTTGCTGTACATATTTTTTCTGGATTTCTGCGCTATTAAGTGCTGGTAGGTAAGTTCCAGCATATCCTGCTGATCGGTATCAATGGCGACACCCTGGATAATACTCAAAGTATCGATCTCTTTACTATCCCAGCAACCGGCGAGAAGAGCACATGCGATCCATGCGGCAAAGCACTTTTGTATCCTTAGGGTTCGACGAAGCAGAAAGATAAAGGAGCTCATAGGCTTACTTCCTTTTCCATTTAGAATGTATTTCGTCCTGTGTCTTAAGCATGATAGGACGTTTTCTGAGGTATTTAAAAGGAACCCGAACCAAGGTGTCTTGTTGATCTCTTAGTCGAACTGGGGCTAGCGGTGACATGTAAGGAACTCCAAAGCTTTTGATCTGGACCATGTGTACGCCTAAACAAATAAAGGCTAAAATTACTCCATATAGCCCGTAAATCCCTGCGATCATCATAATGGGGAAGCGAAGGAGCCGGATTCCGATACTGCCGCTGTACTGTGGGCTCGCAAAGGACGCAATGGCCGTAAGACCAACGATAATGATCAGGATAGGACTTACGACCGCCGCCTCAACAGCTGCTTGTCCAATAACAAGACCACCTACAATCCCAATGACCTGCCCTATCCCTTTGGGTAGACGCAGACTTGCCTCACGTAATATTTCCAATGATGTCTCCATAATTAAAGCTTCCACAAAAACGGGAAAGGGGATCCCCTCCCTTGCCGCAACAATAGATATGACCAGCTCAGGCGGGATCAACCCAGGATGGAAAGAAATGAGTGCAACGTACAACGATGGCAGGAATGTTGCAATGAACAAAGCCGTTAAACGCAGCATGCGGAAAAATGTTCCTAAAGGAAACCGCTCATAATAATCTTCTGGAGATTGAGCCAACATCCAGAAGGTCATGGGAGCAATTAGGACAAAAGGAGTCCCATCTAGCATGATGACAACTCTCCCTGACATTAAGGCCGTTATAGCTTTATCAGAGCGTTCAGAGGCTTGAATCTGTGGGAACGGAGACCCTGGATGTTCCTCAATCCATTGCTCAATAATCCCGGTATCGGAAGCATCGTCCACATCAATCGTTTCAACTCTTCGTTTAACTTCCTGAACTAGCTCCGGATTTGCGATATCTGATATATACAAAATCGCTAACTTCCGTGAAGATCTTCTTCCTATGGTCATTTTATCTATTTTGAAACTTAGATCTTTGATATGCCGCCTTACCATTGCCAGGTTGCTTTCCAAATCTTCAATAAAACCTTCTCTCGGTCCTCTAACCAAAGTTTCGGTGCTTGGTTCATCGACACTTCGCGACGGAAACTGGCCCGTAGACGCAAAAAAGACTTCATCGGTTCCTTCGATCAGCAGACAGGTATTTCCCGATAACACTTCGTGTACACACGTCTCAAGGTCTGTCTCTTCTTCCATATCGATCGTAAATGCTGTCTGCTGTATCAGCTCCTCCTTTATTTTCTCGGGATTAACTTGGGAGTGACTTTCACGAATTCCAGTTAAAATGAGCGGCTTGACGATTTGTTCGTTAATGATGCTCGTATCCGCAATACCAGAGAGATAGATCATAATTACATGAATCCCGGTTTGACCCACATTCATTTTCTTGAAGACGACATCAGGAAGATGACCCAGGGTCTTTTGTAGATGGTCCAATTTCGCCTCGAGTGATCTTGCCATGACTCGTCCTCCTTCAAAAGATATGCATGTAATATGTGTAAAATGGTAATAAATATTCATGGAATGGTAATCTAATGTGTTCAACGATGGAGGATCTGAAGACGCGAGAGACAGAGGGAGTTTTTTTGAGTATATGTAATAAACAAAAACGAACACCAGTGGTGTCCGTTTTTGGTCATACTTATGAGGCGAGGGTACTCTCTCCTAGAGATAACGCCATATAAATTCCTCCGAGTGGAGTCACTTTTTGAACTCGTAAAAATGGGCCTCCAACATGCTCAGAGAAAGCTCGGCAGTCGTGGCTACCACGATATCTGCCCCTTGCATTTGTGAAGGTGTTCCTACACCGACCGCAAACATCCCGGCGCCCTTGATCGCCTGTATGCCAGCCTGTGCGTCCTCTATACCGATACAATCGGCAGGCTGAACGCCCAGATTTGCAGCTCCAGCGAGGAAAATTTCCGGGTCAGGCTTGCCATGCTGAATGGCGGTAACATCCACCACACTGTCAAAATAGTACGCCAGCTCCAGTCGCTCCAGGATAAACGCTGCATTTTTACTTGCAGAGGCCAGAGCGATGCCGATTCGGGCTTCACGAAGTTCTGTCAGAAGCGCTTTAATGCCTGGAAGAATGTCCGAGGGAGTTACAGCTGAGATGAGCCGCTGATACTCCGTATTTTTCCGTGTGGCTAGTTCTTGCTTGCCTTCTTCTGAAAACGTATTGGACAGGTTACCGCGCGCAAGTATTTTGTCGAGCGATTCCGTACGGCTGATTCCTTTTAACTGTTCATTAAATTCCCGATCAAAAGGGATGCTGAGCGCTGCCGCCAAGCTGCCCCATGCCTGAAAATGATATTCGGCGGTATCTGTAATGACTCCGTCCAAGTCGAAAATGACTGCCTTCATTTGCTTTCCCCCCTGTCTGCCCGATTTATGAAATGCTGTTTGTCATTAACGTCTGCCCACTGGTAATGTGCGTTGGCTGTCCATACAGCTCCAGCGTCAGCGGTTCTCCGTCCAACAGGGTTATGTTCACTTCATTTTCCTGTACGAGAATACTTAACAAGCGACCGCGATAGTTGATTTTAAACGTATATTTGTTCCAGTCTTGAGGCAGGAAAGGGGAGAAGCTTAATGTTTCATTATAGGTTCTCATCCCGGCAAATCCCTGTACAATCGCCAGCCAGCTTCCCGTCATGGAAGTGATATGAAGGCCGTCTTCGGTATCGTTATTATAGTTATCCAGATCCAGACGGGCCGTCCGCTTATACATCTCGACTGCTTTTTCCTCCATTTTGAGTTCGGCAGCCAGCACGGCGTGTATAGAAGGAGAGAGACTGGATTCATGAACAGTCATGGGCTCGTAAAATGCAAAATTGCGCGCTTTTTCCTCCAGCGTAAACTGGTCTCCAAAGAAATACAGCCCTTGCAGCACATCTGCCTGCTTAATGAAGCATGAACGCAGGATTTTATCCCATGACCATTTCTGGTTTAGTGGAAGGTTGCTGGGATCAAGGGCGGATACAGGCTGCAAATCCTTATCCATAAAGGTATCGTGTTGTACGAAGACTTCCCGCTCCTCATCATAGGGATAATACATGTGAGTGACGATATCCTGCCAATGTGCAAGCTCATCAGCCGTAACTGCCAGGCGCTGCGCTTTCTCAGTCGAAATTTGAGGCAAGACCGATAATGTATATTTCAAAACCCATGCAGCCAGCGTGTTGGTATACCAGTTGTTATTGACGTTATTTTCGTATTCGTTCGGCCCGGTAACCCCGTGAATCATATACTGCTGCTGGCTTTTGGAAAAGTGAACCCGGTCGGCCCAGAAGCGGCTAATTTCGACCAGTACATCTATGCCGTACTGATGAAGGTAGGAGGAGTCCCCCGTATAGTTGGTGTAATTATAAATGGCATACGCAATGGCCCCGTTACGGTGGATTTCCTCAAAGGTAATCTCCCATTCGTTATGGCACTCCACGCCTGTAAAAGTGACCATAGGGTATAGTGCACCCCGTAGCCCTTGCTGGGCTGCGTTATGCTTGGCACCCTCTAGTTGTTGGTAACGGTACAGCAGCAGATTTCGGGTTACATCCGGGTCTGCAAGCGCCAGGTACATAGGCACGGCATATGCTTCTGTGTCCCAATAGGTGGCACCGCCATATTTTTCACCTGTAAAGCCCTTGGGACCAATGTTCAGACGGGCATCTTCGCCGTAGTACGTAGAGAACAGCTGGAAAATGTTAAAGCGTATTCCCTGCTGGGCCTCTGTATCTCCCTCGATTTCTACATCTGCTTTGTCCCAACGTCGGGCCCAAGCTGCGACATGCTCCTGCTTGAGGGAGGTGTAGCCTTTGTTTACAGCCTCCACAGCGATGCGTTCAGCTTGTGGAATCAGTGCATCCTTTTCCATATCCCGTGAGGTGGTAACTGCCACAATTTTTTGCAGCTGGATACTGTCGCCCGGATCGACGCTGTATTGATAGTGGCGTGCAGCATACAAAAAGTTCTCTTCCGTCGTCTGCAGATCCTGTCCCTCGGTCACAATACCCATGGTAGCGTTTACGGTAAAGCGCGGAATACCGAAGGGATTATCTATAGTTGTTGTGGACAGGCTGATGAATTGTTCTTGAACCTCTCGGGCCTCCTCCAACCAAAAAACCTCATCATAGTTCGTGTCTTCATTCTTCGTATTGCCGTCCAAATAAGGGACAAGCTCTATGGTTAGAGGCTGCTCGCTTATATTCGTCGCTTGGTAATCAATCAGGCATAGCTCACGAGTGGTGATGCTCAGAAAACGCTCCGTAGTGATACGAACCTGATCGTTCACGGTGCAGGTGCGTCGCAGGATCCCCTGTTTCATGTCCAACTCCTGCACAAAATCGCTGATGTGTGCCGTAAATAAGTCTACTTCCTCTTGGTTTACGATCAGACGGATGCCGATGAAGTTCATGGCATTGATGACCTTGCCAAAATATTCAGGATAGCCGTTTTTCCACCAGCCGACCTTTGTTTTGTCGGGGAACCATACACCGGAGATATAAGTTCCCTGATGATGATCACCTGAATAAGCTTCTTCAAAATTGCCGCGCATGCCCATATAACCGTTGCCTATGGACGTTATGCTTTCCTGTAATCGCATGTGTGTGCTATGTAGAGTGTGTGTTGTCAGCTTCCAGCTATCTACGTCAAATAATCGGTTGTAAACCATGATTGCGTACCCCTCTCGGAAAATGAGATCGTTGTTTTAACGAAACCAGTATATGAGCGAGTTCAGTATATAGTGCAACCGTTTGCCCTGTCAACGCAAAAAAAACTGATTTTATGGGTTTCCACAAAATCAGTTCTTGTTCATTCCGCTAAGAATCATAGTAATTGGCTGGATTTGCGCTCCACGATTCGGTGGGGAACAATGATGTGTTTGGTCAATTCCTTGGGGTCCTCGATTTTTTCAATCAGGCTTTTGGCTGCCTGATAACCCAGAGTAAAGATATCAATATCCACGGAAGTCAGAGGGGGATTCATCAGCTCAGCCAGCATTAGATTATTGAAGCTCACCATGGATAACTGCTCTGGCATGGACACGCCTAACTGAGCAAGCATTTTCTGTACGGCCATGGCTACAAGGTCGTCGCTAACGATCATCGCAGTAGGCGGCGGGGGAGCCTGTAATAACGCGCGCATGTCCTCCAGATTAAAGGGCTCTCTGACCACGTATTCCTTGGGTAGAGGCAAGCCAACCTCTCGTAGCGCATCTTGGTAGCCTCGGAGTCTTTCAAGATTCACGATGTGTTCCTGATCACCGCCAACATAAGCAATGCGCTGATGATTCAGCCCAGTCAAATAAGTGACCACATCCTTGGCAGCCTGGTAGTTATCGTTATCTACATGGGTAGTTTCACTGACAAATTGCTGAGGTTTACCGATTACGGTGTAAGGTATTTTTTCTTTATGAAGATACTCCACGATGCTATCTTTTTGCTTGGAGTACAGAACAATATAGCCGTCAACACGCCCGGTCCGGGCCATCAGCTTCACGCGGGATAGCAATTCATCGCTCGTTTTTCCTGTGACAATGGACAGTGTATAGTTGTGCTCATTTACCCATTCGCTGATCCCGCGAAGGCTTTCTGGAAAGAACGGATTTTGAAAGATTGCCACATCCGATTCAGGCATAATGATGCCAATTGACTGTGTGACACGGTTAGCCAGACTCTGAGCTGAATAGTTGGGTTCATAGCCAAGCGCCTTCATTTCTTTACGGACACGTGCCTTGGTCGCTTCGCTGATTTTAGGGCTGTCTTGAATGACACGGGATACGGTGGAAGTAGCAACATTAGCACGTTTTGCGACATCTTTGATGGTTACTGCCATCGTCTTCGTCTCCTTTTGCTATCTCAAGCAGGAAATAATATGTTCTATCATACGATATTGCTCGAAAATCAACAAATTCGCGGCTTTTTCGAGTATTTCTATGATCATCAGCCAAGATATTTACAATTAGGGTATTGCCAATAGAAAGCGATATCATTATAATAATTGTGCAACCGATTGCATAATGTTTATAGGGTACAAACAACGCTGTACATACTATAAGGGATGGGGATTGAAGGAGCATGAAAAAACTTCTATCATTTGATTTTTGGCAAAAGCTCGGGAAAGCACTGCTAGTGGTTGTTGCTGTTATGCCGGCAGCCGGGATTATGATTTCGCTTGGCAAAGTAGTGGCGATGTTGGCTGGTGATATCCATTTCTGGTTGACCGTCGGCGGGGTTATGGAGAATTTGGGTTGGGGTATTATCAATAATTTACACATTCTATTTGCCGTGGCGATTGGTGGTTCTTGGGCTAAGGAACGGGCGGGCGGGGCTTTTGCTGCCTTAATTGCCTTTATTCTCATTAATATTTCAACAGGGACGATTTTGGGTGTGTCCTCGAAAATGCTAACCCAGGAGGGTGCCACCACCCACACTCTTTTTGGTGCATCCATTCCGGTTAGTGGCTATTTTACCTCTGTCTTAGGGGCACCTGCACTTAATATGGGTGTGTTTGTCGGTATCATCTCCGGCTTTGTCGGAGCTGTGGTATTTAACAAGTACTACAATTACCGCAAGCTGCCAGACGCTTTAGCCTTTTTTAACGGCAAACGTTTTGTTCCTTTTGTCGTGATTTTATGGTCTGTCATCGTAAGTTTGATTATGTCTGCCATCTGGCCATTTGTTCAGGGGGGGATTAATCAGTTCGGTATTTGGTTGGCGACTTCGGGGGAGTCGGCTCCTTTTGTAGCGCCATTTGTCTATGGTACACTGGAAAGACTACTAATTCCTTTTGGACTTCACCATATGCTGACCGTTCCTATTAACTATACTCAACTTGGTGGCGTTTACACGACACTTACGGGTTCCGGGGCAGGAAGCGTCGTTGCCGGGCAAGACCCGCTGTGGCTGGCTTGGGCAAGTGACCTAAGTGCTCTTCGTGGTACTGATCCGACAGCCTACAATAGCTTGTTGGAGGGCGTGACGCCTGCCCGCTTCAAGGTAGGACAAATGATCGGTGGAGCAGGAATCCTTATGGGACTAGCGGTGGCTATGTATCGCCGTGTAGACAAAGATAAACGCAGCAAGTACAAGTCGATGATCTTTTCGGCAGCCGCAGCTGTCTTTTTAACAGGGGTAACGGAGCCACTGGAATTCATGTTTATGTTCGTGGCGCCTGTGCTGTATGTGGTTTATGCTATTCTTACCGGTATTGCGTTCGGAATGGCCGACATCATACATTTGCGTTTACATTCGTTTGGTATGATTGAACTGCTGACTCGAATGCCGTTGTCTATAAATGCAGGTTTGGTGCAGGATATTATTAACTTCGTGCTGACTTGTGTGGTGTTTGCGGTAGCAACCTACTTTATCGCGTATTTTATGATCGGTAAATTCAAAATGGCTACGCCGGGAAGACTGGGGAACTATACGGATGAGGAGCCTCAAGGGACTTCCGAGGCTGGGAGTACGAAGGCAGAGGGTGTGGCAGCTGTTTCCACTCAAAATCAACTGGCTACGGATATCATCAAGACACTTGGGGGTGAGCAGAACATTGTCGAGGTGGACGCTTGCATGACCCGTCTGCGTGTGACGGTGAAGGATACGGATGCCGTTGGGGACGAAAAGACGTGGAAAGCGCTGGGTGCCTTGGGCTTGATAAAAGTAGATAATGGGGTGCAGGCAGTTTACGGACCGAAGGCTGATGTGCTTAAATCAGATATACAAGACATACTCAACAGGTGATTACTTTGAAGTTGTTAACCTTAAATGCACATGCTTGGATGGAAGAAAATCAGCATGATAAGCTAAAGCAACTGGCTGCTTTTATTGATGAACAGCAGTTTGATGTCATTGCTTTGCAGGAAGTAAACCAGTCCATGGAAGAGACTCCTTTGTCGCCGGATGATTTGGGCGCTTATTATAGCGCAGATCCTGAAGTTGTCATTAAGCGTGATAACTATGCTTATGTGCTAAACGGGCTATTGTCTGATACCTATCATTGGACGTGGGCTCCCGCGCATGTTGGTTTTGCCAAATACGACGAGGGTTTGGCGATTCTGTCCAAAACACCGATTACAGCTACGGTGAACGAATATGTTTCCTCGCTACAGGATTATGACAACTACCGCTCGCGTAAAATTGTCGGCATTCAAACTGTGGTGGACGGAGTGCAGGCCTGGTTTGTAAGTGGACATTATAACTGGTGGAATGATGAAGAATCCTTCCGTGGACTATGGGATCGTACAACAAAAGTGCTACATTCTTTTGCTCCGACTCCTGTGTTCATGATGGGTGATTTCAACAACGCGGCTGAAGTACGCGGAGAAGGATATGACTATGTACTGCAATCCGGCTGGTCGGACACCTATCCGAATGCAGCAGTACGTGATGAAGGCCACACGGTGATTAAAGCTATTGCTGGCTGGGAAAGTAATGCGGAGCCGCTCCGTATTGACTTTATCTTCTCCAATAAGGCTGCACAGGTTCAATCCTCAACCGTTGTACTGAACGGGAAAACTGGACCAGTTGTATCGGATCATTTTGGGGTTGCAGTTGAGTTGGAGCTGTGATGAAAAGAAAGGAGGCCAGTTGCTTATGCAATTGGCCTTTTTCTTATAGATTTCGACTTGAATCGAATAACATATTGGATAACCATAGCGATCAACACCAAAATCAAATTGTAGTAAAAGGGAGTGTTGATGCTAAACTGTTCCATGAGTGCGCCTGCGATGATTGGAGAAACGATGGCCCCTAATTCTGAAAGGGATACGACGTTGCCGATAAATGTACTTCTGTTTTCCTCAGGAATAACATCCCCTAGTTGCGAGTAAAAAGAATCCAGGTAACTGGCTCCGCCAATGCCTCCGATGAACATCCCCAAGTATACGATCCACGGTTCTGTGAACCAAAGAAATAAGATGATTTCCACCATGATCAACAATAGACCGATGATACAAAGCATCAAACGGTCCTTAAGTAGGTCAGATATTTTGCCGATAAAGGGGGCTGATATGAAGGTTGATATGCCGATAATTGTAAAAGCTAAGCTGATTTCTGCGGGACTCCAATGGAGCTTGTAGGTTGCATATATGGAGAAGTACGTTAAAAAAATGGCGAATGCACTCATTTCAAGGAAATGAACGGTGGAATAGAGCAGTAGCTGTTTCGTTAGCATGGTTTTTCTTTTCGACTCATGAAGGGGTGCGTGCTGTTGCTGAGGTTTGGAAGAGAGACTGGGGAAGGTCATTCTGGAGACGGCAACGAAGGATATACATGAGAAAATAGCAACGAAATAAAACGGAATGGATAAAGAAAAATAAGAAACAATAGCTCCACTCATAAGAGGCCCCAAAATCATACCGGCACCTTCACTGCTGCTGATATATCCATTGATCGTGCCTCGATTATCTGCGGTGCTTATATGATTGATCGTGACTCTTACAAAGACGGTTAGCCCTATGGCTACCAAGCCTTGAAGGAGTCTTAGTATGGCTAGAATGATGAAGCTTGTTGCAATCGGAAACAGGAGCATACAAGCGATTTCGGCAATGAGTAAGCTCAACCCCAAGCGTTTTGCGCCAATCTTTTCATAAATTCGTCCTGCCAAGCCCCCACCAAGAAATCTCCCTACATAAAACAGAGAAAATAAAATGCTCATGCCGAGTACGGATATCCCGAATTGCTCTACATAAATAGCAAAGAGTGGAAGGATCATACTTCCACTCATGTTAGCAATAAGGCTGATCACGATCATACAGGCGATATTACGATTTAAATATAAGTGTCTCACCATAACCTCGAAACCTCTCTTTGATCTTGCATCATGGGAAACGTTATTCGGATTGCACCTGCTTACGGGTAAACGGCTTCAGGTCGAGTTAGCGGGTTCCCATATAGGGTACGCAAGCGGGTTCCTCGCGGTGCCTAAATCCCAATGAATGATGGAGGTATGAAGCAGCGGATGGGGGAAATCTTGATTAGAGCGTGGTGTTGCCTTTAGGCTGGAAAGCCGCCTCCTGGTGGTGGCCAAGCTCCATAAATCCGGCGTAGCAGTACGATTTCACCCAAATGATATGAATTGTGGGAAGCGATATTCCGCAACAGTCCTGCTTTCGTTTCACCTGGAAAATGAGCTAGTGAATCATCCAGTTGCGCAGTTTCGGCAATCTGCACAGCCTGATCTACGCCCTGTAAAAATTCGTTAATGACAGCCTGCCATGCCTCTTCGCTTTGCGGTCCGGTCTCTTCGGGCCAGCTTTCCATGACATTGCCCGGAAGCTGGGGCTTCCGTCCTTCCAAATGCTCCAGCATGAACTGCTGCCAGTAAATCATATGCTTCAGCAGTTGATAAATGCTGTAAGGCATTTCTGCATTTTTCTTCCCTGCCAGCTCGACGTCGATGTCTGGTAAAGCCCGAGCTACTCGAATATGTCCACGTTCCCCGACCAGTGATTTAACCAGTGCTTGACCGAATAATTGGTTTGCATCCGACATGTATCATCATCCCTTCTATGGAGAACTTGTTTCTAGCTTATCCTCATTTTACGATTATACAATTATATTTTATAAAATGGAAATGAATGCATGATTTAAAGTAAAGGGTAGAAATCTTTTTAATAAAGTGGTTGATAATTGTTCTCAATTAAATTATAATAATATTGTTTCAATAGAAACAATAAAAAATGGCTGTATATGTTTGTTTGATATATACGGAAATGTTAATGGGAACTTTCTGTATGTATATATTGTTTCATGTGAAACAATTAGGTGGTGGGAATAAAGATTTTAGATAGGGGTGTGAACATGGATTACGAAGTGATTGTAGTAGGCGGCGGACCTGTTGGAATGTGGTTAGCTGCTGAGTTGGCATTAGCAAGCGTAAGCGTATGTGTAATTGAACGTTTAGAGGAGCCTAGTGGCCAGTCGCGTGCGCTTACGCTACATCCACGGACGCTTGAAATGTTTGATATGCGTGGATTGAAGGAGCGGTTTATGAAGCGCGGCAGACCTATACGTACGGGTCACTTTTCAATGCTGAATACCCGCTTGGATTTTTCTGTGCTTGATAGTTCTTCTAATTATACGTTGTTTATTCCACAGGTGATTACAGAGCAAGTGATCGAGGAGCATGCGCTCAAGCTGGGAGTTGTCGTCCATCGTGGCATGGAAGTGGTATCTGTGCGAGAGCACGAGCAAGGCGTAGAGGTGGTGAGTGTATGCACATCTGGACCACAAGCTAATGTATCGGTGATGACTGCTGCTTATGTCGTAGGAGCGGATGGGGCTGGGAGTATCGTGCGTAAACAAGCCGGGATTGCTTTTCCGGGCACGGATACGACTCTGACCGCTGTATTGGCAGATGTAGAGTTAGCCAATCCGCCTGAAAGTGGCATACATTCCGAATATAGTGAACGAGGTGGGGTGATGATTGCCCCCGTGTATCCAGATATTTATCGGGTTATTTTGACTACACCGCGAATGATGGAGATTCCGAAGGACGTACCTGTGACGCTGGAAGAAGTGCAGACAGGACTGTATGATCTGCTCGGTACAGATCTTGGCGTATCCAATCCTCGCTGGTTATCTCGATTCGGGAATGCAACGCGGCAGGCGCAGACCTATCGTAAAGGGAGAATCCTGCTAGCAGGTGATGCTGCACATATCCACTTCCCAGCAGGTGGGCAGGGAATGAATGTTGGCTTGCAAGAGGCGGCAAATCTGGGATGGAAGCTGGCCGGAGTGATTCGTGGCTGGGCTCCAGACACGCTGCTGAGTAGCTATCATGACGAACGTTATCCGGTTAATACGCAGTTCTTACGGAATACCGAGGTTCAGACCCGCTTATTGGGCTTTACGCCTGCTGTATTGGCACACCGCCAATTACATGAGGAATGGTTCCGCCATCCGGGAATTAATCAATCTATGGCAGAGCAGATTAGTGCACTGGATGTATGTTATCCGGCGGCTGGCAATATACCGCAGCATCCACTGAACGGGAAACGGTTTGCTGATTTTGAATTGCATTTGCCTGACGGAATGACATCGTATGCTTACGATCTTCTTCATGAAGGCTGCTTTGTACTTCTCCATCTTGCACACGATAATGAGGTATCGAATGAGTTTCGCCATAGCTCACTTTCACATATTTCATATGTGGAGGCCGTAGCCGAAGAATTGCCCGTGGGATGGAGAGATGTGCATACGGTTCTCATCCGTCCGGATGGGTATATCGCTTGGGCCATTTCTATGAAACAAACGGATATATTGAGTGTGATTAAGGACGGTATTGCCACATTGGTATAAAGGGGAAAGGGGATGTTCATAACATGACCATATTGTTTCTTGTGAAACAAATGTGGGCTATAATGAAAGGAGGAGTATGCCAAAGGAGTGACTACTTGTTCGTATGGAAAAGGCGACATCGGTTCAGCATGTCTATGATTTGCTTATTAAGATGAATCATCAGTGGGAGCAGCATCAGCAAAGAGAGAGCATGACCTTTCTCGAAGAAATCCGCGAGCACTTTGATGGAATGACTTCGCTCAATATGACGGATGTGCACGTTATGGATTGTATCGGGCGGCATGAGCCGATTAATGTTACGACATTAGCGGATCGAATTGAGCTGAGCAAGGGTACAGTTTCGAAAGTCAGCACCAAGCTGCTCAAGGAAGGCTGGATTCGCAGAACCCAGCTTAACGACAATAAGAAAGAAATTTATTTTCGGTTAACCCCTTTGGGGAAAAGACTATTTCTTGTGCATGAACGACTGCATGTTAAGGTACAGCAGCAGTTATTTCAATTTTTAAATCGTTATAGCTCGGAAGAACTAAATGTCTTGAAACGTCTGCTGTCCGATGGTGTAGATCTCTTGGAAGCTATGGAGTGGCAGGACAAGAGTCTGGACTAAGGGGATATCGAATCATCAACGATGAGCACCTGTTTTATCTCCAAGTAATAGATACATGGGGATATGCAGGTGCTTTTCTTTTAATGTAATAACCGTTTTGCTTCCATATAGAGCACCTGTACGAACTTTTTCGTATTAATGCGGGCTTGGGACAGTGAAGGCTCCACATTGTTTTGCAGCTCCAGCATTTTTTTGCGAATTTCTGTAAAATCAAAAAATTTGGATGCATAATTCTCAAATTTAGGATGGGTATAGTCAGTCAATCCGAGCGATACTATATGGCTTAGTGTCTGGAAAATAGCGCGGCGGACACGCTGCTCCGATGCTTTGATTTCCTTACTCAGCTCTACTGCTGAGGCTGAAGCCCCTAGCCGTTTGGACGCTACATTAGCAAATATATCCTTCAACGGCGGGAACAGATAGGGAGATAGATTGCCTGTTTCCTCCTCATACTGGTCAAGAAATTCCAGCATGTCCAGTAAATCCATACTCCCGGCTTCGCCGATCATTCCCATTTCGGAGAGCAGAAACTGCCCGGAAGTTACGATGTTTCTGGTCGGTTCAATCGTTGCCGTTGGATTATTCGATGTGAACATCGACAACCCTTGAAGCGTGCGTTGGATATCCGTAATCGATTGCTGCATGCGCAGACGCTCAGCCACTTTATGAATAACTGCAATAATCTCCAGTCGATTCAAAGGCTTGGCCACATAATATTCAATACCGAGCGAGTATGCCTCGCCGATCATGTTTTTGGATTCGATGCGAGAAATCATAATGATTTTGCCGCTGAATTGATCGCCGAGTGCACGCACGGTCTGAATGCCATCACGAAGCGGCATTAGCAAGTCAATCAGCAATACATCAATCCGGTTCAGCTCCAGCAGGCCGCTATTCACGTAGGAACCATCCTCTGCTTCCCCGATGACTTCCCCTAGACCTTCGTCTTCAATAATATCTGCCAGCATAGAACGAATTCCCTGATCGTCATCCACAATATAAAAACGCATCCGGGCTATCTTCCTTTCTCCGTCAGTTTCCGTAAAGGCAATGTAATTCTAAAAGTGGTCTGTAATCTATCTGTATTTTCTTCTTCATCCTGTTGCAGTTCAATCGTTCCTTCAAGGCTCTCCGCGACCTCACGTACATAAAACAATCCCATACCGGTCGACGGCTGCCCCTCCTCATCATACTTGGTCGTATACCCTGGTGTGAAGACCATTTCCCGTTTCCGCTGAGGAATACCCGGACCGTTGTCGGTAACGCTAAAGGAAGCTATATCCTCTTTTCCCGGTAGACAGCGAATGGAAACGTCAATCCTTCCGTTGTCCTTCATTGCTTCAACCGCATTGGCTGTCAGGTTATTAATAAGTGTCAAAACGGTATACACATGCAGCTTGGGTAACAATGGATCGACATCTAGGGTAAAACGAATAGACTTGTCCAACGATTGGGCGTATTTGCTGTTCGTTCGGATGATTAGCTCCCCGAGCTCTTGAGAAGCCATGTAATGTACTCCGCTTTCGGCATCAATCAGCTTGGACAAACCAGCAAAGATCCGCTGGCTGTCTTTTTTAATCTCGTGAACCTGTCCGGAAATACGAAGTGCCTGTCTGGCGTAATGTTCTCTATCCTTCAGAGATTCATCCTGTTGCAGCTCACGGTACAGCTCGTAGCTTTCACGAGTGATTTGTTCTGCATGTGATAGTGTTTTGCCTAACTGGACCGACTCCTCATACAAGTCCGATACGAGGAGTAAAACTCGCTCCGTCTGCTGCCTTTGTGCCTCTTCATGCTGGACCGATTGATTTAACCGAATCATATTATAAAACCCAAGTACGAAGAAGCTACGGATCATAGCCATGAAAGCTACTTTGCTAATCTTAATGATGTCCCAAAAATCGCCGTCAATGCTCCACCGGACGCTAAGTTCCGATACACTTGCGGCAACCTCAATCCCTACAGAGAGGATGCCCACGCGGAGTGCGCGGTAAGGCTCAGCATTAATGTTAAGGACCTGGAAGAGCAGACCGTAGACCATGTAATAAAAAAAGGTAGGGCCGTGCAATGTCAGCAACTCTTCAAAGGGAAGGCCGGGCTGAGTGTAATGATTGAGTAAGATGCGAAAGGCGACTACCGCTATCCCTGCAAGCACTCCCGATAATGCAGGTGGAATATGACGAATAGATAACAGAAAGAAAAAAAATACAGGCGTACCAAAGCTGAGACGGAATGTATTAGCGAACGGGTGAATATTCAGCTCACCTGCGAGCGGTACAAATACAAGCATGAGCAGGAAAAGGAGCGTATTCAACTTCATCCATATTCACCTCCTGGGTATTCAGTCAGAAAGACAATGTGAGCTAAATTCACAGGCTCGCCGTTAAAGTTTGTGAATTTATAGAAAAAAATAAATGCAGCTGTAGATAATTGTCGTTTTTTATAGATCAGATTGTAGTATAAATAACATCATTTGAATATTAAGAACAGCATACTGCAAAAATATACAAATCAGCCAGGGGGGACACGAAATGAAAAAGATTAATTTGACGATGCAAATCTTTATCGGTCTGGCTTTAGGTATTATTATTGGTGCCTTATTTTACGGCAATTCAGGGGTGGAAGTCTACTTAAAGCCAATCGGTGATATTTTCATTCGATTGATCAAGATGATTGTCGTGCCTATTGTGATCTCAACACTCATTATCGGCGTTGCCGGCGTGGGCGATATGAAGAAACTGGGTAAACTAGGCGGAAAGTCTATTCTGTACTTTGAGATTGTAACGACAATCGCCATCCTTTTCGGACTGCTCGTTGCCAATCTGGTTCGACCTGGTGACGGCGTGGACATGTCCCACCTGGCGAAGAGTGATATCCATTCTTATGTGGAGACTGCAGAGAAGTCAGGCCATAGCTTTATAGATACGATTGTGCATATTGTTCCTACCAATGTTATTCAAGCCCTGGGCGAGGGGGATATGCTGGCTATTATATTCTTCTCCGTACTGTTTGGACTAGGGGTAGCGGCGATTGGTGACAAAGGCAAGCCTGTGCTGAATTTCTTTGAAGGCGTAGCCGACGCCATGTTCTGGGTAACCAATCAGGTCATGCGCCTGGCTCCGTTCGGAGTATTTGCACTGATTGGAACGACAGTGGCCAAGTTTGGATTGGCCTCGTTATGGCCTTTATTGAAGCTTGTTTTGTCGGTGTACGGCTCCATGATACTGTTCATTGTGATTGTTTTTGGTATTATTGCCAAGCTTTGCGGTACCCGTCTCTGGACCATGGTTAAAATATTGAAAAGTGAGCTGTTGCTTGCATATTCGACGGCCAGTTCGGAAAGTGTACTGCCTAAGATCATGGAGAAGATGGAGAAGTTTGGATGTCCTAAAGGAATTACTTCCTTTGTCATTCCGATTGGGTATTCTTTTAATCTGGACGGTTCCACCCTGTATCAGGCACTGGCTGCGATTTTCATTGCCCAGATGTATGGCATTGACCTGCCAATCACGACACAGATCACACTGGTACTAGTACTGATTATTTCCTCCAAAGGTATTGCAGGTGTGCCAGGTGCTTCCTTTGTCGTTTTGCTCGCTACACTTGGAGCAGTGAACCTCCCGCTGGAGGGGTTGGCTTTTATCGCTGGTATAGATCGTATTCTGGATATGGCGCGTACGGTAGTTAATGTATTAGGTAACTCGCTTGCCGCTGTGGTCATGTCCAAATGGGAAGGCCAATATGATAAAGAAAAGGGCGAGGAATACGTTGCTTCAATTAAATAAGATATAACGAACTGAATAGTTGACAGAAAGAGCACTTTTGCGCAGTAATGCAAAGGTGCTCTTTCTGTTTCCAGACTTGTTAGAATCTTTCCTTTTTCGACATTTTTCGATGTTTATTGTATGAATATATAGGTATATGGACGTAAAAATGATTCTTATTACCTAGATAATTGTAGATTTATTTATAATGATTCTTAATAAAATTCCGATATTAAACTATATCGTTTTATATATTGGCTTAGAAGGGAAGAGCATATATGTTTCTTAAAAAAAATGAGACCCACTCACTTGCTCCTTTAGTAGAAGAAAGCCGCAAACTTTCACAAAGAATACAGCAGAAGGATTATTCTGCCGCAATACAAGTTTCATCCAAATCTTCCGAGGTTCAAGAAATCGCAAACAATGTCAACCAAGCGCTTGAGTCCATGAAAAATGATGCTCAACATGTTGACATTCGTCTGAAGCTTGTTACCAAAGCTATAGAGATTGGCTTATGGGACATGGAGGTGGTTGCGGGTGATCCCGTCAATCCAAGTAATACGTTCACATGGTCAGAAGAATTTCGTGCTATGCTGGGGTATCAGAGCGAAAAGGACTTCCCCAATGTATTAAACAGCTGGGGATCCCGGCTGCACCCCGAAGATCATGACAGGTCAATGGCGGCTTTGTCAGATCATTTGCTGGATTTTACGGGAAAGACGCCTTATGACGTACAGTATCGTTTGAAGCTGAAGCATGGAGAATACCGCTGGTTCCGGGCTACCGGAACGACGATCCGCGATCAGCAGGGAGTGCCGCTTCGAATTGCGGGCGCTCTGTTGGATGTGCACGATCAGAAGATTAAGTCCGAGGAGCTTCAGGCTCTAGTTACAAGATTTGATCTCATCAATCGTGTTTTAGTGGAGGCTCCATATGATGTCATTCTGGCTGATGGAGACATTGAGAACCCGGATAATATATTTTGGTGGTCCCAGCAATTCCGCCACATCTTGGGCTTTAAGGATGAGCAGGACTTCCCGAGTGTACTAAGCAGTTGGAGCTCGCGTATACATCCTGACGATGCCGAGCATGCGTTTAAGGCTGTAGTTGATCATTTAAATGACTATTCAGATCGTACGCCATATGACATGGTGTGTCGCTTGCAAAGTAAAAATGGCGAATATCGCTGGTATCAAAACAGTGGAAGAAGCTTACGCGATAGCAAGGGAGTGCCTATTCGTATTGCCGGGACCATTCGTGATATCACAGTGGAAAAGGAAAAGCAGGCTGTGGCGGATGAGCTTACGCTCAAAATCCAGCATCTCTCCGATTCCATTACGGAAATGGTGAACGGTGTTAACTCGGTTAGTAATCAGGCGCAGGAGCTGGCTACGGCTCAGGAGCAATCGACAGAGGCAGCAAATCAAGCCAAAGTCAGTGCAGAAGAGACTCAAAACATTTCCAACTTCATTAAAGAGATTGCGAATCAAACGAATCTACTGGGTCTGAATGCTGCCATTGAGGCATCGCGTGCGGGCGAGCAGGGGCGGGGTTTTGCGGTAGTCGCAGACGAAGTGAGAAAACTTGCCATTCACAGTGCTGATGCGACCGGAAATATCGAGACCAGTCTGGACGAAATGAAGACACTCATCGAGCGGATTTTGCACAATATCGGTAACATGTCTACGCTGACACAAACACAAGCCGCGCTAACGCAGCAAGTGAATGCATCTACGGACGAGATCAACAGTATGTCCAAAGCTTTGTTGGATTTTGCGAGAACGATGTAAGGCATCATGTAGAAATGAGGCCGGGCCATAGGCTCGGTCTCTTTACTGTTTTTGGAAGATGAACTATACTTTTTGAGGATCGATCTAAAAATCACCTCATAGTAACTTTATGTGGAAAAGAGGAACATACCTTGAGCTTACTTAGTTCAATATTGGTCGGAATTGTAGCTCTGGAGCATGTGTACATTCTAATATTGGAAATGTTTCTGTGGACGACTCCGCGGGCAATGCGTACGTTTGGCACCTCGAAAGAGCTGGCGGAAGCAAGCAAATCCTTGGCTGCAAATCAGGGGCTGTACAACGGCTTTTTGGCAGCAGGATTGGTGTGGGGCTTGTTCTATCCAGATACTGTGATCGGGCGGCAAATCCAATTATTCTTTGTCATTTGTGTGGTAGTGGCTGCGGTGTATGGTGCATTGACTGCCAATAAGTCAATTTTATTAAAGCAAGGCCTGCCTGCCATCCTGGCACTGATCAGTTTGTGGATACTCTGAAGACACCCTTAACGGGTGCCTTTTTTCTAGATTCGATCACATAATGTCTGGAATGCTAATGACAAGGGGAATAAACAGTTTTTGACCGATTGTAAATCCGACTATTCCGATTTATAATAAATTTATTACATACTAAGTGGACACGGGGGCTAGAGCGATGCGTCGTAATTTGACTGGTGTATTGGTATTTATTGTATTGATGTTGGTTGTAAGTGCATGCTCCGGCGGGAATTCTGGATCTACGTCTGAGACGAATGGGAATACATCCAGTACAGCTACCACAACAGCTGATAACGGACAGCCTAAAGATGGCGGCAGCCTGATCATTGGCGTACAAGCTGATCCGGTGGTGCTGAATCCGAACTATGCGGGTGATCGGGTAAGTCTGACGATAGACCAGGCGATATTCGCACCATTATTTCAAGTAAACAATGGCAAAAAGACATTTTATTTGGCGGACAGTCTGACTCCTTCAGCAGACAAGCTGACTTATACACTAAAACTGAAAAAAAATCTGACTTGGCATGATGGCGAGAAGCTGACAGCTGACGATGTTGTTTTCACCATTAACAAAATTTTGGATGAGAAGCAGCACAGCTTTTTGAGAAGTAATTTTATGGTTAATGGAAAACCGGTTCAGGCGAGCAAGGTTGATGATACAACGGTGGATTTCAAGCTTCCTCAGCCAGCTCCTGCTTTTGAGGCAGCACTGGTACAGGTATCCCCGATTCCGAAGCACATTTTCGAGAATGAAGCGGATATTGAGAAAAGTACAAAAAACAACTCTCCGGTTGGATCAGGTCCTTTCAAATTTAAAGAGTACAAAACCGGTGAGTACGTTACACTCGAACGGTTCGATAACTATGTTGGCGGAAAGCCGCATCTGGATTCAGTAACATACCGGATTGTTAAAGATTCAAATGCTGCGAATTTGGCCCTTCAAAATGGTGAGATCAATGTAAACTATCTCGATCCGCAAAATGTAGAGACCATTAAAGCAACAGATAAGTTTGACATTTTCCCTTACAGCGAAGGTCGCTTGGCTTATCTGATGTTTAATGAAAACAGTGATACGAAGCAGTTGAACAAAAAAGAAGTGCGTCAGGCGCTTTCTTATGCATTGAATCAGGATGAATTGATTCAGGTATCCTATGGCTCCAAGGATTATGCAGATACTGCGAAATCGGCTCTGACACAGGATGTACTGTATCATACGAACGACGTTGCATTTTTCAATAATGATGTGAACAAGGCAAAAGAGCTGCTGAAATCGGCTGGCGCTGAAGGACTGAAGCTGCGCATTATCATTCCGGGCGGCAACAAGGTACAGGAAGCACAAGCGCTCTATATCCAGCAGAAGTTCAAAGATATTGGCGTTCAGCTGGACGTGAACAGCATGGATTCCTCGGCATGGTCGCAAAAATTCGTCGATACGAATGCCAAGGACTTCGATCTGGCGATCAGCGGCTATATCATGGGGTATGACCCTGACGCGTATCGTATTTTGTATAGCACCGGATCGTCCTCCAACTATTCGCATTATTCAAATAAAGAAGTGGATAAGCTGCTGGAAGAGGGCGCGGGTGAGTCGGATACGACTAAACGTGGAGCAATTTATAAAAAGGTACAAGAGCTGCTGGCTGAGGATGCTGTCATCTACCCGATTGCTTACACCAAGACTATTGTAGCTTTCGACAAGCAGTATGGTGGTATTGATCAGGCTGTGTTAAAGCCGGTCGTGATTTTCGAGGATTTGTCCAAAATTTATCACAAATAAGACAGGGTTTTCAAAAATAAGCTGGGCTAACCAGCTTATTTTTTTCGAAAACAGCAAGGGGAAGGGAAACGTATGAGACAACTCATCGCCAGAAGGTTGCTGCAAGTTATACCGATGCTATTTTTTGTGTCCATCGTCTGCTTCGGCTTGATCAAGCTGGCTCCAGGTGATCCGGTTCTCTCTTTTGTTACACCGAATATGCATCTGGAAGACATTGAACGAATGAGGCATAGCTTGGGGCTGGACCAGCCCGCTTATGTCCAGTACATATTATGGCTTAAAAAGAGCCTGACGGGTGATCTCGGCTACTCGCTAATTAATCACCAGCCTGTGCTGGATCAGATTCTCGATCGTCTCCCGGCTACAGCTGGGTTGATGGGTGCATCCATCATACTGGCTGTGCTAATTGCAATTCCACTCGGTTTGACGGCTGCGGCTAATCGGAATCGCTGGATCGACAAGCTCATTAATCTGATGTCGTACATTGGGATTTCTGTTCCGCTGTTTTGGCTCGGTATTTTACTTATTTATTTGTTTGCGATTTATCTGCATTGGCTTCCGAGTACAGGAATGCGTACCATCGGTACGGACTCGGTGCTAGATGTAATCAAGCATGGGATTTTACCATGTTTTGTACTGGCCTTCGGCTTTCTGTCTGTGTATGTGAGGTACATCCGTTCCAGCACGATTACGCAGCTCAAGGAAGAGTATGTGCAGATTCAATACGCGTTCGGATCTGGAAAAAGACTGGTTTTGTTTCGACATGTGCTTAAGCATGTGCTGTTGCCCATCATTACGCTGCTCGGAATGTCGGTTGCGGACCTGGTGGCTGGAGCCATTGTGACGGAGACGGTATTTTCCTGGCCGGGCATTGGCTCGCTGGGCATGACGGCGGTAAAAGGGATGGATTATCCCGTCATCATGGGGATTACTTTATTTTCCGCTCTGCTGCTGATCCTGGGTAATCTGCTTGCAGATATCTTGTATAGCATCGCGGACCCGAGAATTAAATCAACGAGGTGAATTCATGAATCGGAGCAAATGGCGCAACATCGGGATCGAGCTGATGACGAGCAAAATGGGCGCCGTCGCCCTCATACTATTGATCGTATTCTCGCTGGGGGCGATTTTCGCATTTTTATCGCCACAGGACCCGAATAAGTTGAACGTGCTGGAGCGTCTCCAACCACCGGGAGCGGCACACTGGTTTGGGACGGATGATTATGGGCGGGACTATTTTACAAGAGCACTGTACGGCGGACGTGTATCATTGCTGGTAGGCTTCGCGTCCATGATTATTGCGACTAGTATCGGTGCAGTGGTAGGGGTTGTGAGCGGGTATTTTGGAGGATGGATCGACAATCTGCTTATGCGGGTTTTGGAGCTGATCATGTCAATTCCGTCTTTCTTGGTTATTTTGCTGCTGAGTGTGTTTTTGAAGCCGGGCGTCGGCAATATCATTGTCATTATCGCACTGCTCATGTGGATGAACATTGCCCGTGTGGTTCGTGCAGAGACAATGACGTTGCGCGAACGGGAGTATGTACTATACGCCAAAGCCTCGGGACAAAGCACGTTTGGTATTATTATGAAGCATATCGTACCGAATCTGATTCCGGTAATTATCGTAGGGGCGACGAACAATATCGCTTCAGCGATTATGATGGAATCGTCACTGAGCTTCCTCGGCTTTGGTGTTCAGCTGCCGAATGCTACGTGGGGCAGTATGCTGAATAATGCCCAAGGATATATTGCACAGGCCCCATATATGGCATTATTCCCAGGTCTACTTATTTTACTGACTGTGTTGAGCTTTAATGTTTTGGGGGATGTGCTGCGTGTAGGTTTTGAACCCAAATTAGTAAAACGATGATTCATAGTTTCATAGATTCATAGTACAGGCCCATTACAAATGGCTCCAGGAGCGATAGGAAGGAGCGAAAACACAATGACAGAACATCTACTGTCCGTCGAACAGCTGGAGGTCTCCTTTTTCACTCGTGAAGGGGAAAATCAGGCAGTTCGAGGGGTTAGTTTTCATATTGATGCTGGAGAAACGGTAGGAATCGTAGGAGAATCCGGCAGCGGCAAAAGTGTTACAGCGAAAGCGATCATGTCGATGATTGCCCCGCCGGGCAAGCGGTTGAACGGCGATATCCGTTATCGGGGACAAAGTCTGACCGCTCTGACGGAAAAGCAATGGCGCAAAATACGCGGAAACCAGATAGCGATGGTCTTTCAGGACCCGATGACCTCACTGAATCCGGTCAAAAAGGTTGGCTATCACCTGGTTGAGGTGATCCGCAGACATCGAGGACTGAGCAAGGAAGCGGCTACGCAAGCAGCTGTAGAACTGCTGCGACAAGTAGGCATTACCGAGCCGGAGCGCCGAATGAACCAATACCCGCATCAATTCAGCGGCGGGATGCGCCAGCGGGTGATGATTGCCATGGCGCTCTCGTGCAGCCCGGAGCTGCTGATTGCAGATGAGCCGACTACAGCGCTGGACGTGACGATTCAGGCGCAAATCTTGGAGTTGCTCAAGACGCTGAAGCAGCAATCCGACATGTCGATTGCTCTAATTACCCATGATCTGGGCGTCGTCGCCCAGGTGTGCAGCCGTGTCATCGTCATGTACGGCGGTATGGTGATGGAGGAGGGGCGCGTGGACGATCTCTTTTATCGTCCGGGCCACCCGTATACGCAGGGTCTGCTGCGTTCTGTGCCCCAGCGCACGAACGGCTTCCGCGAGCGGCTGGTGCCGATTGAGGGCACGCCGCCAGACCTGCTGAACCCGCCATCGGGCTGTCCGTTCATGGAACGGTGCCCGCATGCGTTTGCCCGCTGTGTGGAGCGGCCACCGATGGTGGAGCTGCGCCCGGATCAGCGAGCAGCCTGCTGGTTGAACGAGCCGGATGCAGTGCCTGCTGAAGTCTACGAGACGCCCGAAGCGGGCCAAGCGGAAGGGGGGAATAACGGTGAGTGAAGCAAACGATGTATTGGGTGAGCATCAGCCCTTGGTAGAGGTACACCAGCTTAAGAAGCATTTTGTGACCGCAAAGGATTTGTTAGGGCGTAGCTCTGAGGTGCTCAAGGCGGTGGATGGCGTGAGCTTTCAAATCAAGCGTGGCGAGACGTTCGGACTGGTCGGTGAGTCAGGTAGTGGGAAATCAACGGTTGGACGCTGTCTGACTCGATTATATGATTATACAGAAGGTACGGTACGCTTTGACGGTCAGGATATTTCCAAGCTGAACGACAAACAGCTCAAGCCGCTGCGTCGGCGCATTCAGAGCATTTTTCAGGACCCATATTCCTCTCTTAATCCGGGTATGAACGTGCTTGACCTGATCGGTGAGCCGATGGATATTCACAGATTGCATCAGGGGAGTGAGCGTAAGGATGCTGTAGTGGCTTTGCTTGAAAAGGTAGGGCTGAAGCGAGAGCATCTGTACCGCTATTCGCATGAATTTAGCGGCGGACAACGCCAGCGGATTTCCATCGCTCGTGCCCTGTCTGTGAACCCCGAGTTCATCGTCTGTGACGAGCCGATTTCGGCACTCGATGTGTCCATTCAGGCGCAGGTCATTAACACGCTGGAGGATCTCCAGCAGGAGTTCGGGCTGACGTACCTGTTCATCGCCCATGACTTGTCGATGGTGCGGCATATTTCAGACCGAATCGGTGTGATGTACCATGGCCGACTGGTAGAAGTAGCCGATGCAGATGAGTTGTATGAGCAGCCCGCTCACCCTTATACGCAGGCGCTGTTGTCCTCTATCCCTGTGCCTGATCCGAGAGCGGTCGGAGAGCGAGGGGGACTGGGAGAAGGCATGGCCCAACCAGACGGTTCATTAGTATGGGACAAGGATAACAACAGTACAACCGAGCTGAGAGAAATCAGTCCCGGCCATTATGTAGCGTACCCGGTTAACCATTAGGGTTAAGATCGGTTGTACGATGTGCATGACCCAAAGGAGGTAAAAAACGATGACTGAATCGACGACGAAAAGAGTACGTATTTCCCAATGGGACGCGCTCTTGCTGGAATCATTACGCTCTTTAGGCTGGTCCCAAGAGGAATTAATCCGTCGGGTGCAGCAAAATGAGCTGCCAACGGACGGACCATCCGATTTTGATTATACAGAGCTTGTCACCGGGCTGGCGTCCAAAGAGCCGGAGGTGTTTGTCAGCGCGGTAACGGACGGATATCAGATCAAGTACAATACGATCCGGGGCATTCGTTCGTGGATTGCCGTTGCGTTCGGGCGGGAGCCTGAGCTGTCCTTGGAGGAAGGAAGCGAAGCCGTTACATCCGAACTGACGAAGGCTGAGTATGATCGGCTGGAGAGAGTGCTGTCGTTAGGATGGTTCATCCAGGAAGTACGTCCCGCCGCTGGCGAGACTTCAGGATTATACCGAATTGTACCTGCTGCACAGACAAATTAAATATTGTTTATGGAGTAAGACGCTTTACCGAAAATTGAAACGAGCTGACCGTGAAGGCCAGCTCGTTTTTTAATGCAATCCTTCTTCATCTTTTTTATTCAGCATGACCAGACTATTGTGAATGACCCGTGTTATGCAGTAAAAGAAGGCCATTCTGGTGGTTTGCATGATAGCTCCCAGCAACATGGACATCGACTCCATATGGGAAAAATGTATGATAAGAATCCGGTTAATAATCCCTTCACCAAACCAGACAAAATATAGCGGAACAATCATCTTTTGAATATAACGGGCTTTGCGCTCCAATTCGGGGTGGAGCGCAAAGTACCTATAAATATGGGTGAATGTATTGGAGAATCCCCACAAGTTAATAAAAGGAATCATGCGAGTAATGGCTCCCACGGTACGAATCGGATAATCGGAATGCTTTTGCCGGATGGCTTTATGTACTTGAACTAGCCAGATCAGATAGGTTACAAAACACAAGTAGTACAGCACAAAGCTAAAAACTGTAAATTTTTGCTCCAGCTCGTATAGATGATCATAATAAAAATCATTTGCGTAGATATACACTAATGTAAAAATAAGGATGAGGAATTCGCCTATAGTGCCCACTGCTAGTAAGGCTTGATGTACGCTGCCAGCTGTCTTGGATGGGAATGCTTTGGAATCTGGATCATTCAAGATGTACTTCCTCCCAATCTAGTTGCTTCAAATACACGATAGCATCCTCCAGTGTTTCTACGGGGATAATGCGTAACTTGAGTCCATGCTCCTTTTGAACTCGGGCAGCCTCTGCTTCGTTGCCTTCCTCACCGTACCATTCATAATCTGCCGGTACGAAGAATAGATCAACCTTTGCGGCCTCGGCTCCCAGCAGCTTTTGCTCCAGCCCACCGACCGATCCGACATCTCCGTATTCTTCCATCGTGCCAGAGCCAGCGATTTTGTGACGTCCGCCATCTGAAAAGTCGATGTTATTGGCTTCCTCATACAGTCCGATGCCTGTCATCAGACCCAAGGAATTTCCCGAAAGATCCTGCAAATGAGTCAATAGCTCCGCATAGCGAGCATCCTCCAATTGGCTAAGATTCGAGAACGTCGCCGTAGCCTCAGTTGTGTCGCTGTCTACGCTTAATTCCGTTGCTGCATGTACCGCTTGCATGGCAGAATATTTTAGCGTGTCCGTCTCTGTGAGGTCCTTCAAATAAGAGTCCACTTCATCAGGAGCAAGGGGTTCAAATGTAATCGCTCCCCCGGATACATTTTCACTGGAATATAGATTCCAACGCTCCAGGAGATTATTAGCAATACCCGTTTGAACAGACGCAAAAAACACGCTTCCCTGAACGCCAAGATCTTTGACCGGATGCATTTCTCCTTGCAAAATATACTGTGCAGGCATAGGCCGTGTTCCAATAAAGGCAGCGATAGCCGGGATCAGCAGCAGCGCGAAGATGAGTATACGTTCTTTGTTTATGCCAAATATCTTTTTGAGGAGATATGGATTACGGCTTGGCACCTCATTCACAACCTTTCCATCTTTTCTCATACGGATATCATCGGTTGAAATGATTAGAAAGGTTACATTTTTCACCATAAATGACCGATAAGAGTATAGTGATATTTATATTTTATGGTAAATGAGGAAAGGGGATCTTTTAAATCTGATGAGTGAACAAGAAATACATGTGGGTGAACGTGGAGGTGGGACGATTGCTGCTGAACCGAACGCAGCTCCACCACGTCCACAAAGAATTGTTTTGACCTTGGTTGCAGGATTTATTTTATTGATCCTTGGTTTGTTTCTGTCGCTAATCACAGGTATATTTCCTATCAGCTATGCAGAGGTATTGGAAGTGTTGTTTTCTTCAAATCCCAATCCTATGCTTGTGGAAGTTGTATACCATACTCGTATGCCATTTTCATTGGATATGTTGTTGCTTGGGGGATGTCTGGCCGTTACAGGAACTCTTTTACAATTACGAACAGCTAATCGCTTTGCATCACCAACCTTAACCGGACTTATGCCTGGGGCAATGGTAGGGCTATGTGTTGTCCTTTTACTTGGGATGGACATAGACTCTTTTGGTAGTATGGCTCTTTGTATTGCAGGAGCGGTATTTGGGGGATTCATTGTATTTACATTGAATAAAATCCGTTTCATTCGAGGACGGTCTGCGGGAGTTCATTTATTCATGATTGGTTTCATTATTGATGTTGTCCTTCATTCAGCGTCAGGATTTATTATGTTACTTGGAGAATATGGAGGATACCAGCAAGAGTGGGCAATCTCTCAGGGAGGTTGGGGAATAAGAGAAGGATCATTCACGTTTTGGCTTGCATTGCTTACAATTCTCGTTGTGTGCTCTGTCTTTGCATTCCCCAAGCAGCTTAGTCCGCTATACATTCCCTTCGCGATTGTGTTGACCGCCGTTACTGTGTGGGCATGTGGTACCATCGGATATATAGGACTTATTGTGCCTTATTTCATGCGTTGTATGATCGGAAACCGTCCACGGCTTCTCATTTTGGGCTCCGTCTTTTGGGGGGGAGGTCTGTTAATGCTGGCCAAAGTTATTTCCGCTAAAATCAACGAGCCGGTTGGGTTTCCCGTAACCCCGGTGCTGGCCTGTATCGGCATACCCTTTTTGATCTTTTTGGTGTGGATAGAATGGAAAAGAAGCTCTCTGCTTGAAAGCAGTAGATTTTGAACGAGAAAACTTTTCCCAGAACACTGGACTGTTATCATAGGTGCTCTGCCAGATCATCAGACGCTCATTTTTTATGCTATATTTTATACATAAGGAAAATTTGAGAGTTGAGGTGCAGCATGACATCAATGACTATTGTCGAATCATCCGTCAAACCAGGATTAATGGCTTTTCAGGCAAGCACTGAAGATCAGGCTGAGGTTCAGGAGTTAATTTTAAAGACGGCCAGATGGCTGCACAGCAAAGGCTCTACGCAATGGGGACGCTTATTAAAAGGAAAAGATGATCACAACCTAGGCGGCGCTATTGCACGCGGAGAAGTGGTTATTTTTCGAGCATCAGAGGATCATGGCTTGGCAGGCGCAGTGATCTTGCAGCAGCAGCCCAGTGCATGGGACCGTAAGTTGTGGGGACTAGACGAAACGGATTCTGAAGGAGGAACCTCAGTATATCTGCATCGTTTGGTTGTGGATCGCGATAGCACCGGGAAAGGGCTAGGCCGTGAGGTGATGCAATGGATTGAACGAGGTATCCACTTCACAGGCAAGGATCGAATCCGTTTAGACTGTATTGCGGGAAATGACAAGCTTAGCGAGTTTTACAGACAATGCGGTTATACGTATATAGGCGAAACGAACGGCTATAATATTTTTGAAAAGATGCTAATAAAGATTTAGAAAGTTGAATTATAGCTCAAGGAATACGAAAGAAGGAAGCAGGTGATCTGCATCCTTCTTTTTTTTGTTGTGGAGTCTTTACTTTCTCTTGGTTGGTGTCATATCAGAGCCCCCCAAAAGAAAAAAATTTATATAAAAATGAAAATGGGGATATCGTGTCTCCCCCTCCTACATATGATGATAGGGAAAGTTTTGTAAGCGCTTCAAAAAAAGGGTGACATACAACCATGCGAAGCTACAGGAGGCGGTTAAGGTGGACAATTACATGAGCTGGATAAAGATTGGATTTTTCCTCAGCGTTCTGTTTTTACTTGCAGCGGCATGCAGTACATCTCCCAAAATAGAGAACACAGAAGGGCAAAAAGTGCGACTTACGATGCAGGCTTGGGGTAATCCTGCGGAGGTGAAGGTGTATCAGCGGGCGCTGGATGCATTTGAAAAGGAAAACCCAAATATCGAGGTTAAGCTGGTGCCTGTACCGGGAGATCAATATGAGCAAAAGCTGTTGACACAGCTTCAGGGAAGTCGCGGACCGGATGTGTTTTATTCGTATGAATCGACGATTGCGCGTTTGATCGGGGCGAAGCAGGTACAGCCTTTGGGTGATTTTTTAAAAAGTGATGCGAGTGATGTGAAGGCTGAGGATTTTCCGGAAGGATTGTGGGGACCGGCAAAGCGTGACGGGGAAATCTATGGGGTCACTCCCGACTCCAACCCGATGGTTATGTATTATAACAAAAAGGTATTTAAGGAAGCAGGCGTGAAGACGCCGCAAGAATACTATGACGAAGGCAAGTGGAATTGGGACGCCTTTGAGGAGGTTACATCCAAGCTGAAGGCAGCCGGAAAGCAGGGTTATATTGCGGAAAACTGGTGGGCTCACTGGTATTCATGGGTGTGGTCGAATGGCGGCCAGATCTTTGATGAACAAGGAAAATATGTGCTGGACCACAATGAAAAGGGCAAGGAAGCCTTCGGTTTTATGTACGATATGGTGAAAAAGGGAAATGCGGTATATCTCGGCTCGCTTCCCAAAGGGCAAGGGGCTGACGCGATGTTCATGTCCAATCAAGTCGGTATGCTGGCGGCGGGAAGATGGCTGGAACCCTTGTTTAGTCAAAATAAAAGCCTCGACTTCGATTATATCTACTGGCCATCTAATACCGGTAAGAATGAGCCCGTTGCCATTCCGGTTGCCTATGTAGCTGTAAACAAAAATAGTCCGCATGTGCAAGAGGCCATGAAGTTGGCAGCATTCTACGTCTCTGTGAAGGGGCAGGAGGCCCGGCTGGTTGAAGGCGGGAATGCCATGGGTACGCTTGCTGCCGCAGATAAGAGCATTATGAAAAAGGCGACAATTGAGCATTCAAGCTATTTGACTGAGGGACGTAACATAGGGCATGCTCATGGATCTGCACTGGCCTATGATGCTCAGGTGCCAGGGCTGAACTCGGATATCACGGAAACCATCGACCTGATGTTCCTGGGCAAGCAGGATGCTGCGGCAACCATTGAAAAGTTGAATCAGATCATATCCAAGGCGGTCAAGTAGGCACGGGATGGGCCGTGACCGGGGAGGAAGGTGACAAGATGCAGAAAAAGCATCAAGCGCTGTGGGGCTATCTATTCATTGGCCCCCAGTTTTTGGGTCTGTTATGTTTTTCGCTGTTGCCGTTGCTATATGCGCTTTACTTAAGCTTTGTAAACTGGGATGGATTTGGCGTCCCCTTGTTTGTCGGCTTGGACAATTTCAAGGGCCAATTATCTGATCCTGATTTTTGGAAGGCACTCATGAATACGATGTACTATATGGTGCTAGTCATCCCGGCGGGGATTATATTGGCTCTGCTCGTAGCCATCGTGCTCAACAAAGTGAAGGGCAAGGAAATCTATCGCTTGTTCTTTTTCATGCCCGTCGTAACCAGTTCGGTATCGGTTGGCGTCATCTGGATGTGGATACTGAACGGCGAGTTTGGCATTTTAAATCATCTGCTGCGAGCGATTGGGATTACAGGCCCGATGTGGCTTACTGATACGCAGTGGGTGATTCCGTCGATTGCGCTTTTGAGCGTATGGCTGGGACTGGGATATAATATGGTCATTTTTCTGGCAGGACTTCAGGGTATCTCCAAAAGCTATTACGAGGCAGCTGAAATTGACGGGGCCAGCAAGTTCCAGCAGCTAAGGTATATTACATTGCCGCTGTTGTCACCGACGACCTTTTTTGTGACCATCATGATGGTCATTAGTTCTTTTCAGGTGTTCGATCAGGCGTTTGTCATGACGAATGGAGGGCCAGCCAAAGCAAGCTATACGCTGGTGTACCACATTTACGATCAGGCGTTCATTGACTTCACAATGGGAGAAAGTGCTGCGGCTGCAATGATTTTGTTCGTGATCATTCTCGTATTTACATTGCTGCAATTTAAAATGCAAAAGAGGTGGGTGCACTATGGAGATTAGTTCCAGAGGTAGGGTATTCCTGCGCCATGTGCTGCTCGCTGTCGGCTCTTTAGTCATGTTTTTTCCATTCCTGTGGACTGTTCTCAGTTCCCTGAAGGATATTTCTCAAATTTTCGTCGTCCCGCCTCAATGGATTCCCGATCCGTTCGTATGGAGCAACTATCCGGCCTCGCTGGAGGCGATGCCCTTCGTCCAGGCGTACATGAACAGCTTTTACATTACGGCGATCATCGTGACAGCGACGCTGATTAGCGCGTCTATGGCGGCGTATGCTTTTGCTAAAATCCGGTTTCCGGGCTCGAATATACTGTTTATCTTGTTCCTCGCTACGATGATGGTACCCAAGCAGGTGACGATGATTCCGTTATATTTGGTGATGGACCGCATCGGTTGGCTGGATACGCATTGGTCGCTGATCGTGCCTGGAGCCTTGTTTAATGCATTTGCGGTGTTTCTGCTCCGCCAGTTTGTCATGGGTATTCCACGCGATCTGGAGGAAGCGGCAGTCATGGATGGGGCGGGCTACATTCGTATTTACTGGAGCGTCATTCTGCCACTCATTCGTCCGGCATTGGCGGCGATAGGGATTTTCACCTTTTTGGGTGCCTGGAACAGCTTTCTTGATCCGCTTATCTATCTCAACACACCGGAGAAATTCACGGTTCCGCTTTTACTTAACAATTTCAAAGGGTTATATACCGCCGATTGGTCACTGATGATGGCGGGTACCACCATTTCTGTCGTCCCGGTGCTGATCGTCTATATCATTGCCCAAAAGCAAATTATTGAAGGCATCACCTTGACGGGAATTAAGGGGTAGGGGCATCTCTACTCCTTTTTGTATTTTTTTCGGTACTGTAGCGGGGTGTGCCCGGTAAGATGCTTGAATACACGACCAAAGTGAGCGATGCTATCAAAACCCGTTTTTTCAGCAATGGAAGTCACTTTCCAGTTTGTTTCTCTCAAATATGCACGAGCCTGCTGGACCCGCACATCCTGAAGATATTCTACTAAAGTAAAACCTGTTGTCTGCTTGAAAATACGGCACAAATACGTGCTGCTAATATAAAAATGCTCAGCCAGCTGATCTAGCGACAGGCTCTCGGCATAATGAGCATGCAGATATGCAATGACCGAGTACACGCGCTGCTGCTTTTCGCTACGTTCCGGTGCAATGATATCGGCAGTGGCCGATTGTATGCGCCGGATGCGGATAAGGAGCTGGAGTAGCAAGCTCTGGAGATATAGCTGGCGGTAGGCATGTTCTTGGTGGTATTCATCCAGCATTTGCCGGAATAGATGCTCCAGCTCGCATTGTTCTTCCGCGGAGGGGCGAAGCAGAAAGCTTTTTTCTGGCAGAAGAAGCTGGTTCTGATCGCTGGAGGGAGAGACGGTCATTGACGAGGCTGCAAATTCTTCATCAAAGTTAATCAAAATCCGTTCATGGCTACCGCTACCCTTGTTACTCGTACGGTGAAAATCATGTTTGCTAATCCAAATCAGATCGCCTTTCTGGAGCGCATATACCCGCTGATTAATGTAATAGTAGCGCTCTCCTGCCAGCAAATAATAGATTTCGTGCGCTTGGTGGACATGGTCGGCGGACATGCTGAATGGCACCTTCCGCAACGCTTGCTCGATGGCAAAACGGGGTGTAGCGATCATATCGATAGTCTCCTTTAATGAAAGAATGCATGAGGATAATATATGTATACTTTACGGGAAAAATCATAATAAAAGCGAAGATTTTGCTCTTTCTTATACTATAAAATAAAAGCAATTCATGTAAAGGGTGTGAACCAATTGGCTAAAATCAAATATGCACTTGTGGGTACCGGAGGAAGAGCCGAATTTTTTTACGGTGAAGTTGTTACCGTTTTCAAAGATACCTCGGAGCTGATCGCTTTCTGTGACGTCAATCAGACGAGAATGGATTATGCCAATCGGCTGCTGCAGGAGAAATACGAGCATGAGCCGATTCCGACCTATAAAGCTCACGAGTTTGATCGGATGATCGCGGAGACGCAGCCGGATATCGTCATTGTCACGACCATTGACCGGGTGCATCATCGGTATATTATCCGGGCGATGGAGCTGGGCTGTGATGTCATTTCTGAGAAGCCGATGACGGTGGATGAAGATAAATGCCAAGACATTTTGGATGCCATAGACCGCACGGGACGGAAGCTGCGCGTCACCTTTAACTACCGCTATGCGCCGCATAATACGAAAATCCGTGAGCTGATCATGGACGGAACGCTCGGAGAGGTGCTGTCAGTCAATTTCGAATGGCTGCTGAATACACAGCATGGCGCGGATTATTTCCGTCGGTGGCACCGGGACAAGCGCAATAGCGGCGGTCTGCTGGTGCATAAATCGACGCATCATTTTGATCTGATGAACTTCTGGCTTGGCTCGAAACCGGAGACGGTGTATGCGATGGGAGATCTGAAATTTTACGGCCGGGAAAATGCGGAGCAGCGTGGCGTGACGGAGTTTTATCAACGGGCTTACGGCAGCAAGGCAGCGGAAAATGACCCCTTTGCGCTACACCTGGACCGTAACGAGCATCTAAAAAGCATGTATCTGGACGCTGAGCATGAGGATGGCTATGTGCGGGATCAAAGTGTATTTGGCGACAATATCAGCATTGAAGATACGCTGAGTGTCATGGTGAAGTATCAGAACAAGACGGTGATGAACTATTCGCTGAATGCTTACATGCCTTGGGAGGGCTTTATCATCGTATTTAACGGCACGAAGGGACGGATGGAGGTTCGGGTATCCGAGCAATCCTATGTTAATTCCGGTGGCAGCAAGGCAGATGAGGGTGCGCTAAAAGAGAAGACCATCACCATCTATCCCCACTTTGCAGCGCCTTATGAAGTCGAAGTGGAGGAAGGCGTTGGTGGTCATGGCGGAGGAGATCCAGTTATGCTGCGTGATATTTTTGATAAGCCGGCAGAGGATCGGTTTCATCGTGCGGCCTCACATATCGACGGTGCATGGTCCATTTTAACAGGCATCGCCGCCAACCGCTCTATGCGTACAGGTCAACCGGTGAAGGTGGAGGAACTGGTGCGCTTGTAATGAGCAGTAAATTTAATACCGAAAAGCCCCCTCTAACTAGATGAATAGAGGGGGCTTTTCGGTTGTATTTATATAAAGAATGCACCTTACATCTTACGGCACTTTATTTTATTATTTATCGGCAGTCAGTTCCCGGGTTCCCAGTTGTTGTACAGGACGATGGTTATCGGGGAAAATGGCAGCAAACTGGTTGATTTGGTCTGCGGACATTTCAATAGGCTGCTCCAGCACTGTCCAATTTACATGTTCTGTGCATGGCGGGGTAGTCAGCGATCCGTTGTAGCGAACGGAGTGCAGGTCTTTTGGCAGCAGCGCAGCGAGATTTATTTCTTTATCTAGAGCCGCCGCTTCTTGGGAATTATCCTTTGGTAGTTTGGACCAAATGCGGTTGAAAGCCTTGTTTTCTTTGCCGCTTTGGATAAGAACCCCTAAGACAGCTGTGCTTCCGTTGTCGCTTTGATGGACAAAATGAAGCTCCATTTCAGCATTTTTACCATCTATTTGGTGTTCGCTCGGGTGATGGAAATGAAACTGCTTTAAAGTGAATTTAGTACCGTCCAGCATGATGCTATTGCTGGCATCGGCAACATTGATTTGCACAGTGTGCCCATTATTCAAAATGGATGCTTTCGTATTGGTGTAATGAACTTGCAGCGGGTGCTGCGTTTGCGATGCTTCCAAATGGGTATGCTCTATATTGACAGGAGATTGTTCGTGGCCGTTACCACAAGCAACAAAATCTTTTTCCAGCTCTCCCCAATGTTCCGGTCCCTGGTCTCCTTCATAGGACCAGTGCGGGCCTTTCTGAACAACTGCTTGAGCGTTATTAACTGATGAGGATGAAGTGCTGGGGGTACTAGAAATGGCGGGCTGTGAATTGCATCCTGTTACCGACACAACCAAGATAATGGCAAATATGCTGAACAGGCAACCTTTCCAGTTTTTTTTCATGTTTCTTTATCCTTCTTCCAAAATAGAGTATGTGAAACTTTTTACATTGTAAATTATTGTACAAAGTTCCTACAAGGGTCCAAGGACTTAGAAAGAAACGTTTTTCGATTAAATAGTTTAAGTTAGATTTATTATGTTTGTCCTTTTTGGGCAAAAATTACTATAATATTGGAGTGTGCATTACAAAATAATTCCATATTTATTTAAAGGAGAGATCTACATGAAAGCAGCAATTGTTACAAAAGACAAGAAAGTTAGTGTAGAAGAGAAACCTTTACGCTCCCTGAAGCATGGGGAAGCGTTAGTCCAAGTTGAATACTGCGGAGTTTGCCACACAGATTTACATGTAAAAAATGCAGATTTCGGTGATGTCACAGGCAGAGTTCTGGGGCATGAAGGTATTGGGAAAGTCATTGAATTAGGTGAAGGAGTAACCAGTCTTAAGATTGGCGATCGCGTAAGTATTGCCTGGATGTTCCAAAGCTGTGGTCACTGCGAATATTGCTTAACTGGGCGGGAAACGCTGTGTCGTGAAGTGAAGAATGCCGGATACACGGTAGACGGTGCAATGGCAGAGCAATGTATTGTCACAGCTGACTACGCGGTCAAAGTACCAGATAGTCTTGACCCCGCCGCTGCAAGCAGTGTGACTTGCGCAGGGGTTACAACATATAAAGCAGTTAAAGTAAGTGAAATCAAACCAGGACAATGGATCGGTATCTTCGGCATTGGCGGCTTGGGTAACCTGGCTGTACAATACGCCAAAAATGTATTCAATGCTAAAGTTGTAGCCTTTGACATCAGTGATGAAAAACTAGAACTGGCCAAACAAATTGGTGCTGACTATATCGTTAACAGCATGAAAGAAGATCCGGTCGCTCGAGCCAAGGAGTTAACAAACGGTGCTGGTCTGGATGCAACCGTGGTTACTGCTGTTGCCAAAACGCCTTTCAACCAGGCCATCGACGTTGTGAAGGCTGGTGCGCGTGTCGTAGCTGTAGGTCTTCCAACCGATAAAATGGATCTGGATATTCCGCGTCTGGTTCTGGACGGCATTCAAGTGATCGGCTCCTTGGTCGGCACTCGTGAAGACCTTAAAGAAGCGTTCCAGTTCGCTGCAGAAGGTAAAGTCGTCCCTCTTGTACAAAAACGCCCGCTTGAAGACATTAATGAGATCTTCGAGGAGATGGAGCAAGGCAAAATCCAAGGACGTATGGTCATTGATTTCACAAAATAAAATAATGTCCTATTCGTAGCTCTTGGAATTTGGAGAAAGAGGAAGCGCCTGCTGATGTATTGCAGGCGCTTTTTATGTCTTACAGCTTATTCAGAATGTTATCTTCCAAAACAGCGGATTTATCCCCGTATTCTTTAATAATATGTCTTTCTCCCCAGGCACAAAGAGAATCTAAAATGCCTTTCAGACTACATCCATATTCACTAAGCTCGTACTCTACTTTGGGTGGAACCTGATTATAGCTAATCCGATTGACAATGCCGTCTTCCTCTAATTCACGAAGCTGCTGGGTCAGCATTTTTTGTGTTATGGAAGGCATCATCCGTTTTAATTCACTTGTCCGCATTTTTCCATGTGTCAAGTGACACAGAATCACGCATTTCCATTTCCCTCCGATCACCTCTAACGTCGCCTCAACAGAGATATTATATTTTTTCTTCCCCAATGCCGATTCCCCCCATGTGCATCGCTTTCTGTTATACATACCTGAACCACCTGTTTTGATCGAAAAGAACTTTATTTAGGGTACTTTTTAGTACCTATATCACTAAAAAGTACGTACTGTTCATATTTGCTTGAATAACTCATAATAACATTTGCTGGTCGAAGATTTCTATAGATAGGAGTGAAAAACATGTCGCCAGAATCAAAACGAAGCATCTGGCCATTACTGGCTCTAGCCGTAAGCGCCTTTGCGATTGGGACAACTGAGTTCATCAGCGTGGGACTGCTTCCCCTGATTGCTGAAGACTTGCACATATCTGTAACGATGTCTGCACTAACTGTAACGCTGTATGCATTAGGGGTTACCATCGGGGCACCTGTCTTGACCTCATTAACATCAAGTGTTCCCCGTAAAACGTTGCTGCTGTGGATCATGATTATATTTATTGCAGGTAACAGCCTCGCTGCGGTCTCTAGCGGAATTGTCTTGCTGCTGATTGCACGTGTGATCTCGGCGTTCGCCCATGGGGTGTTCATGTCCATCGGTTCCACCATCGCGGCCGATCTTGTGCCGGATGATCGGCGAGCGAGTGCGATTTCCATTATGTTCTCCGGGTTGACCGTAGCCACGGTCACAGGTGTACCTTTGGGTACCTACATTGGGCAGCAATGGGGTTGGCGGGCTGCATTTATGGCGATTGTGGTCGTCGGTGTAGTGGCACTCATCGCCAATTTGATTCTACTGCCATCTACGCTGCGCAAAGGGAACAAGACTCCTTTCCGCGAGCAGGTCAAACTGGTTACCAATGGTCGCTTGCTACTCGCATTTATCATTACAGCTTTGGGGTATGGAGGCACATTTGTGGTGTTTACTTATTTATCTCCATTACTTCACGACATAACCGGGTTTCAGCAAAGTACAGTAACGTTTATTCTTTTGCTGTATGGAATTGCGATTGCCATCGGGAATGTCATTGGCGGAAAAGCAGCAAACCGCAAGCCGCTTTCAGCTTTGTTTTACATGTTTCTGATTCAAGCAGTGATCCTTTTCCTCCTGTTGTTCACGGCACCCTTTAAAACGGCAGGACTGATTACGATCTTCTTTATGGGATTGCTTGCGTTTATGAACGTACCCGGGCTACAGGTATATGTCGTCATGTTGGCCGAACGGTTTGCACCCAAAGCTGTCGATGTCGCCTCTGCTGTTAATATTGCAGCTTTCAACGCAGGGATAGCAATCGGAGCTTATGTAGGCGGGATTGTAACGGATTCACTCGGTCTCATTCATACGGCCTGGATCGGGAGCATTATGGTTTTCGTTGCGGTTTTGCTCACAGGCTGGAGTCGTATGCTCGAAAAAAGGGATACAACCCCCATTACAGGTTAAAGCTTTTAAAAAATAGAGAGGAAGATAAAAAAATGACACAAAACTTACAAAGCACAACATTGTTAAACAACGGAGTTCGTATGCCTTGGTTTGGCATCGGGGTATTTAAAGTGGAAGAAGGTTCGGAGCTGGTCGATGCTATAAAGGCTGCTGTAAAGCATGGCTACCGCAGTATAGATACAGCTGCAATCTATGCGAATGAAAGCAGTGTAGGACAGGCTATTCAGGAAGCCCTACAGGAAAATAATCTGTCCAGAGAAGATCTGTTCGTCACGTCCAAAGTGTGGAATGCAGATTTAGGCTATGAAGAGACACGAGCCGCTTATGAAGCCAGTCTGGACAAGCTGGGTCTGGAATATCTGGATCTATATCTGATTCATTGGCCAGTTCAAGGAAAGTATAAAGAAGCTTGGAGAGCGTTGGAATCCTTGTATAAAGAAGGACGGATTAAGGCAATTGGAGTCAGCAACTTCCAGATTCATCATTTGGAAGATCTCATGAAGGATGCTGAAATTAAGCCAATGATCAATCAGGTGGAATTCCATCCACAATTAACCCAAGCCGAGCTGTTGCAATTCTGTCAAAAGAACGACATTCAAATGGAAGCCTGGTCCCCGTTAATGCAAGGCCAATTGCTCGATCATCCGGTACTGCAAGACATAGCGACCAAGTACGGCAAATCGGTGGCGCAAGTGATTTTACGCTGGGATGTGCAGCAGGGAGTTGTCACCATTCCCAAGTCCACTAAGGCGCATCGGATCGTAGAAAATGCCGACATTTTTGACTTCGAACTGACGCGCGAGGATATGGATCAAATTCAGGCGTTAAATGCCGATCTTCGGGTAGGTCCAGATCCGGATAACTTTGATTTTTAAAATTACGTTCATCATGAGACGCCGTTTTCTTCTTCACTGAAGGGACGGCGTTTTGTGCATGATGGGTCTGGAGCTACAGCAATCCAATCCCGTCATATGGTATTATAGGGTTATATGAAAAGAGACGTTTTGGAAGCATATGAATATGAAAAATCTCCGGGGGACTTCATGAATAAGACGATTGCAGATATAGCCCAAATGGCTGGTGTATCCAAGAGCACGGTATCCCGTTTTTTGAACGGCGGGTCTGTCAGCTTGGATACGAAACGTAAAATTGAAAAAGTGGTTAAAGCCACGGGGTATGTGCCCAATGCCTTTGCCCAGAGTCTTAAGGCGAAGCGGACCAACATCATCGGCACTGTTGTGCCGCGTCTGGATTCTTTTGCGACATCCCATACGCTGATGGGGATTGATGAGGAGCTGCGTTCTCAGCATTATCAGATGCTGATCTCTAATACGAGCCAGGATGTACAGCGTGAAATCGAAGCTATTTATGAGCTGGGACGACAAAAGATTTCGGGTATCATTTTGCTGGCTGCTCAAATTACAGACGACCATCTGACCGCGATTCGTGACATCGGTATTCCGGTGTTGCTGGTGGGCCAGCAGCACGAGCAGCTTCATAGCCTTATCCACGATGACTATCGTGCAGGATATGATATCGGCACGTACGTTTTGTCACAGGGACACCGCGAAATTGCCTACGTTGGTGTTACTGAAAAGGATGTTGCCGTCGGTGTGCAGCGCAAGGAGGGCTTTAGGCAGGCTGTTCGCGATGCATTGCCTGCTGAGTCTCATACGGACGATGCGATGCGAGCAGCAGGATATGATATCAGATACTATGAGACCGGATTTAAAATGTCCGATGCACGGATTGCTGCATCCGCCATTTTGGACAATTTCAAGCCATCGTTAATGGTGTGTGCTACGGATAATATCGCGCTGGGCGTAATCAATGCTGCTTATTCCAGAGGGATTGTCATCCCGTCGGATTTGTCGGTAACTGGCTTTGGGGGATACGATATTACGGAGGTCATTCACCCTGCCCTGACAACCGTTCAATATCCGTATATGGAGGCTGGACGTGTAGCAGCGCAAAATATTATGCGGCTGGTAGAACATAAATCGGTAGAAAAAGTGACGGTCATGAATTATTCTCTTATCGAAAGAGAAAGCGTTGACAAACGCTGAACAAGTGGATTATAATTTCTACGAAACCGGTTCCATAGCATTCGGGCACAAATGGAATCGGTTGCAAATCCATGGATGAGCATTTTTTTTAATCGTATAGGAACCGGTTCCGATCAAATATTTTTTCATTAATTTGGAACCGGTTCCTGAAGCGAAGTTTTAATAAAAATGAGGTACAACTATGAAAATGACAAGAGAACAAAAGTATCGAATGATCGAGCAGGCAGAGCCCGGTGAAATAGCCGGCTTGGAGGAGAAAGTGGAGCAATGTCACTGGCGGCAGGCGTTTCATATCCAGCCACCGACCGGTTTGCTCAATGACCCCAATGGATTTTCTTATTACCAAGGTGAATACCACTTGTTTTATCAGTGGTTTCCGCTCGGAACGGATCATGGGATGAAATACTGGTATCATCTGAAATCCAGAGATTTGGTCACATGGAATAGTGCGGGCATTGGGATCGCACCGGGGAACTATTTTGATTCGCATGGGGCTTATTCCGGCAGCGCACTGGAGCATGAGGGTAAGTTACACATGATGTATACAGGGAATACACGAGACGAAAACTGGATTAGACATCCTTATCAATGCATGGCTGTTATGGATGAGAGCGGTCACATTACCAAATGGGAGCATCCTGTTATTGCCAATGTACCAGAAGGCTATACAGACCATTTTCGTGATCCCAAGCTATGGAAAGACGGCGATAGCTTTTACTGTGTGATTGGTGCCCAGAGAACGAATTTAACAGGCTGCGCGGTCCTCTACCGATCAACCGACCTTCGTACGTGGGAGTTTGAGGGAGAATTGTGCACAGGCCTGGAGTCGTTTGGCTACATGTGGGAATGTCCAGATTATTTTGAACTGAACGAAGCGGGGGTCTTGATCTTTTCTCCTCAGGGCTTGGAGCCTTCTGGGGATGAAAATCACAATATTTATCAATCGGGCTACGTAATCGGCAAGCCGTTGGATACCGGAACAAGAAGACTGGAGCACGGTGCATTCCACGAGCTCGATAGAGGCTTTGACTTCTATGCGCCACAGACGATGATTGACCCACAGGGGCGGCGTATTATGGTGGCATGGATGGGCCTGCCGGATATCGAATATCCCACAGATCCGAACGGATGGGCTCATTGTCTGACATTACCAAGGGAGCTTACGCTTCATGAGGGCAAACTCTTGCAGCGGCCAATCCCTGAGCTGACTACGCTGCGTAGAAATCGTGAGGATCGGGTAGCTGACACGTTATTCTCAGAGAGCAAAACCTATGAAGGATTTACAGGTACAGCCTATGAGCTGATTTGTGAGGTAGATCTTTTAAGCGCTAAGGTGTTTGGTATTGAATTCCGTGCGAGTGAGACTGAGAAGACGGTGATTAAATATAATGCCGTCAGCCGCAAACTAGTATTGGATCGTTCGCAATCAGGTGAACCTGTAGCCACTTCGTATGGTGAGGTACGGCAGTGTTCATGGGACAAAGATCATATCAAACTACATTTGTTTGTAGATGCGTCTTCAGTTGAGATTTTCGTCAATGATGGGGAAGAAGTGTTCACCAGTCGTATTTTTCCGCAACCGGAGAGTGACGAAATACGCTTTTTTGCCGACAAGGGAGAGGCTCTCTTCCAAGCGGTGAAATGGGATTTTACATGAGTAGGCTAAAACATCAAGTGGTTCGTTAATCATCAAACATAACGGAATGAACGAGAGGATGAACATCATGGCGGAAAACAGAGAAATAGCTAAAGAAGTGATCCAGGCAATCGGTGGGCAAGAAAATATTGCATCTTTTGCTCATTGTGCGACGCGCTTGCGGATTATGGTGCATGACAAGGAGAAGATTGATCAGAAAAAAGTTGAGGAGATCGACAAGGTCAAGGGTGCTTTTTTCAATTCCGGGCAATATCAGATTATTTTTGGTACAGGTACGGTAAATCGAATTTTTGAAGAGGTCGAAAAGCTTGGCGTGACTGGTTCATCTAAAGAAGAGGTGAAGAGTCAGGCGAAAAAGGAAGGAAATGTATTCCAGCGCTCCATTCGTACCTTTGGCGATGTGTTTGTACCGATTATTCCTGTGCTGGTCGCTACAGGGCTGTTCATGGGGCTACGTGGCTTGCTCACTCAGCCGCAAATTCTCGCTCTACTCGGCATGACGCCACAGGACATTTCACCCAATTTTCTATTGTACACACAAGTATTAACGGATACGGCCTTTGCTTTTCTGCCAGCGTTAGTTGCATGGTCAGCCTTTAGAGTATTCGGCGGTAGTCCGGTGCTGGGTATCGTTCTCGGTCTGATGCTGGTAAACCCGGCCTTGCCCAACGCTTATAGTGTTGCGGACGGCTCAGCCCACCCGTTGACGATGTTCGGGTTCATTCCTGTGGTGGGCTATCAAGGCTCGGTATTGCCAGCTTTCTTCGTGGGCTTGATCGGAGCCAAACTGGAGCGGGCGCTGCGCAAACGGGTGCCTGAAGCGCTAGATTTGATTCTCACACCGTTTTTAACACTGTTGATCATGATCACTTTGGGATTGTTTGCCATCGGTCCGATTTTCCATTCACTCGAAGAATGGGTGCTGCACGGAACAACGTTTGTGCTGGATTTGCCTTTCGGTATTGCAGGGATTGTCATCGGTTTCTTGCATCAGATTATCGTCGTTACAGGTGTGCATCATATCTTTAATTTCTTGGAGATTCAACTGCTTGAAAAGAACGGCGTAAATGCCTTTAACGCTATCATTACCTGCGCTATGGCTGCTCAAGGTGCTGCCTGTCTGGCGGTTGGACTGAAAACGAAGAATAGCAAGCTGAAAGCATTGGCACTTCCTTCCTCGTTGTCTGCTTTTCTGGGGATTACGGAGCCAGCTATTTTCGGGGTCAACCTGAGATATATGAAGCCTTTTGTCATGGGTCTTATCGGTGGTGCGGTTGGTGGTTTTATCGCTTCTGTCTTCCATTTAGCGGCTACAGGTATGGCAGTTACGGTCATTCCAGGCACGTTGCTCTACATGAACCATCAGCTTCCGCTTTACATTTTGGCGAACTTGGCTGCTATGGTTGTAGCCTTTGTTCTGACCTGGATGTTTGGCTATAACGATAAAATGTTGGAAGAGGTCAAAACAGCGGGTTCTTCAACTTAATATGATTTCGGAATAAGCACAGATTCGCATATAAATGAACTATAACGGTCGCCCTACTTTGGAGCGCTCTTGGCCCTTGTTGAAAAGGGATGCTAGAGAAGCTTCCAGGTGGGGAGACCGTTTTTTATAGACTTTATCATTACGTATCCGGATACGTAATTTGGCTTTGGCCAACAGTCGGCTCATAACGCAATGGGTTTCAGAGCATCTCAATGAAATGGACTTCCCACCATATTCTTCAATTGCTAATTCGAATTCACTATTGAGCGGTTTGACGCCTGAAGAATATAATGAAGTTATCAAAAATGCGAAACCCATAGAATCAATTGCTGTTGAAAAAGAAAAGACTCAACTCGATCAAAAGATTTCTCCTATGTCATTGGGAGCATGTTCAAGGCTTTTTTGGCGTTGATTTCGATAAGGATGTGGCTCAAATAGGTTTGCGTATAGGCTCTAATCAATCTAATTAGGTCGATATTGTGGATGATCCTGGATAACGGCCGCATTCATCATGCAGCCCAAGTGCAAGGTTTCTTGAAGCAGAATCACCGATTACAATTTGTTTTTCTGCCGAAGTACTCGCCTGACCTTAACCTGATTGAAGGTTTATGGAAGTGGCTAAAGAGCGATGTCGTTCACAACGTATTTTACAAGAAGTTTTATCATATTCGAATCAATGTCGCAGCCTTCATGAAACGCGTCAATGACAAATCGTTGGAGGTCATTGATCGCTTGTGAATACGAATGTAATTCAAAAATTCAGTCTATGTAGAATTTATATAAACTATCAATTTTACAAATATCAATAAACATATTATTGTAAAAACAAAGAAATTGGAGGTGGCTTGACAATGAAAATTCTTATAGTAGGCTATTTTACACAAATTTCAAAATCAAATATTAAAAAATATTTTCCTAATGACTGGGACATTGTAATTGTGCCGCCGGGAAAAGAAATGCTGCATCATATTGGAGACTGTCAGGTAATCATACCTGAACATATCAAAGTGGAGCGCGACTTACTTTCCATGGCAAAAAAATTGAAACTGGTACAGACGGGTGCAGGGTATGATAATGTAGATATTGATGCCTGCACGCAACTAGGTATTTGGGTAGCTAATGCTGCAGGAGTTAATGCGCAGGCAGTGGCCGAGCATGTAATGGCGCTGATGTTGTCATATTATAAAAACATACCCTACCTTGATAGATTCATGAAAACCAGAATAGATGAAAAACAGTTGGATTATACAGGAAGTGAATTAAAAGGTAAAACGATAGGGATTATCGGCTTTGGTGCTGTCGGTAAAAAAGTAGCTGAGTTTTGCAGGGTTTTTGATATGAATGTGCTAGTTAATGCTAGACATGCCGTTGTACAACCTGACAGCTTTGTAAAAATGACGGATTTCGATAATCTTGTAAGCGTATCAGATATAGTCACTGTACATACGTCACTGAATCCGCAAACCAAACAACTGATTGATAAAGGAGTATTCAAAAAGATGAAGAATACCGCACTTTTTATCAATACGGCTCGCGGTGGGATTGTCAATGAAAATGACTTAATAGCTGCTTTAAAAGATAAAGAAATTTCAGGAGCATGCTTGGATGTGTTTGAATCTGAACCGCTTTCAATTGACAGTGAACTAAGGGATCTGAGTAATGTCATACTTACTCCCCATACTGCCGGCATGCCAGATGGCGTCAAGTTGCATAAAAAAAGATATGATTTCTTTGTGAATAATATAAAACATATAAAAAACGGTGAAGAACCCGAAAGTAAGCTTAATCAGGTGTTATAGTTCTGATAATTTTTCATTTTATTAAAAAAGCAGTCGATCAATTGGCCGTTCTTTATACGTATCCTGGTCATACGCCCGCTTCCTCCTCCGGTCTCGCTTGCTCGGAATCCATTACCGAATCATCTGCCTGTCCCGGTGTCAACTCAAAGCGGAGCGGATTCCCCAGTGCATCAACCACGAACGCCAGAAAAAGCTGTAGGCTGAAGACCAAGGGCCATTATAATCGGGTAAATAATGCCATGAAGCACCGGTACGGGCAACCCAGAGGACGGCTTCACAGTTTGCGTACACACCCTAGCTTCAAATTCAAAATTGCTTCGTATCATCTTCCCATAATCCTATTTCTGTAGTTCTAAACGATTGAGGAACGTTCATCCAGAAATTCGGACGGCGAGCAGCCTGTTAACCGTTTGAAGATCCGATGAAAATAGGAAACATCACTATATCCCACATACTCCGAAATTTCACGAATCGTTAGCCGGGACTCGGTCAGCATGTAGATGGCGGTTTTAATACGTTGCGTATGTACATGCTCACTGATCGTTTGGCGTGTTACCTCACGCAGCAGCGTCGCGGCATAATTGGGGGTTTTACGGATGGCGTCGCCAAGCTCCTCCTTGGTCACCTTTTCCCGGTAGTGGTTCTGGATATACTGTTTCATATGTTCCACATGTCGCTCTCGATCGCAAGAAATGGCGCCTTTGTCCCATTCCTGATTCATATATATCATGGCCTCGGTCAGCAGACAGTCAGCCATCATGGTGTAGTAGCTTGGGTGTTCAGTCCATTGATAGTACATCGATTTGATCCGTTCATGCAGCATATCGTAGCATCCAGGTTTGATCAACAACGGCTTGTCAGTATTCAATATGGGAAGTGTGCTGTTCGTACATGTTTTGCGGCAATGTATCACATACTTGGTATGAAAAAGCGTAGGAATGCTCTTGCCATAGTAATCCAGATGACCGGGTAAAAGCAGTGTTTCACCCTTACCGAGAATGAATTTGCAATCGTTCACCCAATATACACATTTGCCAAAGGTGACCAAAATGAACAGTAAGTCATCGTTGTCGCTATTTGCACCAGCCTTTTCATACCAGTCCACACCGTTATCCTGCCGTATATCCATCAATGTAATCACGAAAATCACTCCCCGATGTCTTCAACTTTCGTTATACTGTAGTACATTCATCATACTATAGTTCATAGTCTTGGTGCACGGGTACAGGTAGAATAGAGCTATATAAGTTTAATGTAGATAGAGAAGCAAAATGGATTTAGAAACCATACAGTAAAGACATTCAGGAGGATGACATTACTATGCTTAAAACGAAAATTATTTGTACTATGGGACCTGCCTGTGACTCCATTCATTTGTTAAAAGAAATGATCCAGGCTGGTATGACTGTAGCCCGCTTGAATATGGCTCACGGGGAGCTGGAAGATCACGTTAAACGTATTGAAAATGTGCGTCAGGCTGCGAAGGAAATGAATACCTTTATACCTGTCATGATGGATATTAAAGGACCGGAAATACGGATTGGCAAGCTGAGAGAGGCATCTTGTTTGCTGAAACCAGGTAGCCAGCTCATTCTGACCACAGAAGAGATTTTAGGGGACGAGCATCGTATTTCAGTGAATTACCCGGATATGCCGAAGGACATCAAACCAGGCGACCGCATTCTTATTGACGACGGTTTGGTTGATCTGACTGTAACCTCCATCGAAGGTACGGAAATGATTTGTAATATTGTAAGCGGCGGTATCTTGAAGCCGAGAAAAGGTGTAAACCTGCCAGGGATTCATACGACCCTTCCAGGCGTGACGGAGCGAGATGTGAAGCACATCCAATTTGGGGTGGAGCAGCGTGTTGAGCTTATTGCGGCTTCTTTTGTGCGTAAAGGCGACGATATCCGTGAAATTCGTGAGATTTTGAAGGGACATCATGCTGAGCATGTACAAATTTATTCCAAAATTGAAAATGCTGAAGGCATGGAAAACCTGGATGATATTATCGAAGCTTCCGATGGCATTATGGTAGCCCGTGGCGATCTGGGTGTCGAAGTGCCGATTCAAGATGTGCCTGTAATGCAAAAAGAAATGATCGACAAGTGTAATCTGGTCGGCAAGCCCGTTATCGTAGCTACCCACATGCTGGAATCCATGCAGGTGAACCCGCGTCCGACGAGAGCCGAAGTTAGTGACGTGTTTAATGCCGTTATGCAAGGAGCCGATGTTGTTATGCTGTCGGGCGAATCAGCTGCGGGTAAATACCCTGTCGAGTCTGTACGGACCATGGCCGCTGTAGCTGCCAGAGCAGAATCGCAATTCGATTATCAGGAGCAGTTCGATAAGCGCAGAGCACGTCAAAGCACCAACATTACGGAAGTGATTAGTCAGGGAGCAGTGAGTTCGTCCCTGGAGCTGGATGCGAAAGCGATTATTACGTCGACTGCCAGCGGATTCACGGCACGTATGGTATCCAAATATCGTCCGAAGGCACCTATTATTGCGGTTACTCCGAATAATACGGTATTCGCTAAAATCTGCCTGTTATCCGGCGTATTCCCGATCAAGGGGGATAAAGTAGCAACAACGGATGAAATGTTCGAATCCTCCATCCGTAACGCCCTGAATGCAGGATATATCCATAAAGGCGATACTGTAGTCCTGTCAGCAGGTGTTCCTGTAGCTGAGGCGGGCACCACTAACTTGATCCGAGTATATCAAGTGTAATTTAAAACAAAATATAGACAAGGCAAAAGGCGCTGGCCCCCCATGGGTTTAGCGCCTTTTTCACATTCTGTCGTGTCACTGCTTACAGCCCGAACACACTTTTAGCAACGACCTGTGTCAATTCTGCCTTATGGGCTTGGTATTGCTCAGGCGTAATGCTCTTATTGGCCAGTCGTTGATCCAACTGCTCCGTTAACTGAGCTACCTGTAAATCAACAACAGCCTGGACGTCCTGATTATTGGTGTGTGCAATATCAGCCAAGGTTTGACCGTTATACAACGCCTCATATAATTGCTCATCCGAGGATGCGCCCAATGTTTTCAACAGTTCATCATCCTTGGAAGCTTCATTATCCTGTACCTGAGGGGCTCTCTCTGGAGCCAGTGTAGCAGCATTAGCCCGACTTCCCCAAGTAGAAGACTGCCCAATAGACAACGCTAGCAACAGTGTACAGATGACCAACATTCGTTTTCGATTCATAAGTGTAAAATCTCCTTTGTGTTTCATTCAATTTCTGACAGAGTGGAGCCTTATATGGATATCCAACGGGAGTAATGTTTATGCCTTTAGCCGATCCGGCTTATGTAGTTACCAGATTCTAATATACATCATACACACCCAATCTTAGCGCCAGCTTAATACTCGTTTAAAATAAACTAAAAGAGCAGGATATAAACAGGTAAAGCCAAAAAAAATTCACGGATGCGAATAATGGATGTGATTTACCCTTTGGATTCTGCCCTTTTCTTTGACCACATTGTTCGTATCCCATGAATACAGAGCAACAGTAAGGGGAACAACAACCCGATGGATAGTGCATAAGGAACCCACGTCTTTGTATCATAGGTGTGTTGGTAAGGGACATTGGGATACACGATGATGGACAGGATGACTAAAATCATCCCGAGAGGAAGCACCAATTGTCGGTCTTCTTTCAAACGGAAGATTTGGGCTATTGCTGTCACCGTGGTGTGCATATACAGCGTAATTCTAAAAAAGAGCGAAATAAACCACATAGTAGCCATGATTGCTTCGATGCGCTGTAGAAAATTGCCGATGCTAATTTTTTTGGCTAACGCATAGCTAGGATATATATTTCTTGCCGTTAATTCAGGACCTAATACCAATATTGCCAATGCAACCACCACGACCAACATCAATCCGCCAATCACGCTGCCTATGAAAAAAGCTTTACGGGTTTGATCGGAACGATTTATAGAAGCCGGGAAGATCATGAGCAAAATAATATGAGGCATAAACACAGTGCTACAAAAGGACAGGGCAGCAGGCCAAATAGGTCCAACTCCCGCCTCCAATACAGGTTGAACATTTTCCAGCTTAATATCGGACACCACTAAACCTACAAAAGAAATATAAAGCAGAGTAAATAACGGAAACAGCAGTTCAGCCGAACGGACCAGCACTTCGAGACCCAGTCGAGCAGCCAATACTACAATAAGCGCAAAGAGAATATTTACCGCTAAAATCGGTGTCTCCGGTATCATTTGAGTAGTCATAAAATTCCCTATATAAAATAAAACGGGTGCAGGGGCATTGATGAATAGTGTGATGAAAAACAAAAGACCGACGGCTTTGCCTAACCATTTTCCGAGCAGGGTTTCCATAATCCCAATCAGGGTCATCTCTGGATACAGAGATGCAATCTTGCTGTACATATACAAGATAAGGAGCCCTACCCCGACTCCAACGAGCGCGGCAATCCACGCATCTTGTTTGGCTACCGATGCCATGCCTGAAGGGACGATGAGGATTGCACTCCCGATCGTAAATAAAGTTGTTAATATCATAATTTGGCGTGCTGAAATTTTAATCTGTCCGGGCACCAATGTTCACCTCGTCTTATCTGATTAGACCGATATGGGTCAGGAAATCGCTAAATGGCCTATATACGGCTGTTATCCAATCCAGGGGAGTGGGAATAAGCCAATGTAATGCCTTGGCGCAGCTGATTCCGACCGCAACAAAGAGAAGGATGGAAAATAACCAAAGTTCTTTTTTTAATCCCTTTTTCCACATGTAGGGGACCTCGACCAAGCTGATTGCAGCAGCGATCAGTAATATACCCAAAACGTTCACCATATGAGACAGCATCTTGGAAAACACCTTCTTTTGTAGGGTAAGGGATTTTACTCCTTAATATCATTCAAAAATGAGCTGCCAATCGTACCCAAGCGCCGAATCTTGAAATCCACCTTGATATGTACAGGTAATTCTGCAAAGTATTCATAATCCCAATTTTTTTTAATGGATTTCCAGGTTCTCGGGTCAGCACGGTGAATGGCTTCACCGAATCCGAAAATATCAGCTTTGTATGATTTTTGAGCTTTTCTGACAGCCAAGTTCATAATCTCTTCTATCTTTTCTTCCTCTTTGTTTTCAAGGTCATAAATCGTCCCCACCTGGGTCAAATCAAGGCCAGTACATTCAACTTCCCCCACGTTGGCCTCAACCTGCATTTTTATATTAATCTGGGGCTCCCCCCTATAAACGCTCCCTTTTATAGAGGTTTGGGTTCGAATGATTTCCGAGACGACTTTGCCGCCTTCGGGGCAAGCCACAAAGCCGACAGAGCTCTGCACTTTGCCGAGGATGAAGTTGTAGCCCCTACTTTCAGTTTCATTTAACCAACCGATTAATCGGTCTTTTCTAAATACAGCAAGTCCGGAATACTGTAATCGGGCGGATGGGGCGATCTCTTGCACATTGCCGCTGGTTTCTCCCATTTCTTTATTGCCAACGATCCGGAGTCCTGTCAAGACAGGCTGCATTCCTTCACTGGTGAGTGCTGATACCAATTCATCCAAAGTTACTGTCGTAGTGGGCGACCAGTTTTTCTGTGATGTTTCCAGAGAGGAGAAAAGGTCATTTGCGGGAATCGGATCTAAAGGTGTCATAATTTTTAATGTATCCTCCGCACTAGTGCCCTTGGACACTACAATATAAAAATCGGTTCGGAACTGATGATATCTGGAGAGTAAATCTAAAGCTTTCGCCATTCCTTCGGTGGCCATCGACTCACCGATTACACATATACGCAGATGAGAAAAATACATTCTCCGGGGGCTAATCGTTGTTATTTTTCGGATCGCTTCAAATATGGTATCCGCTTCCTCTGTATACAAGGTGGCTGGAGCGCCGCCGCCTGATCCTTTTTTGGCCGATGCTTTTCCAGGGTCCACCACTTGGAGAGAGACCCGGAATTGATCTCCTTGTTTATCAATCCCCATCCCAACGACGATGGCAAGCTCATTCAACTCTCTGCGATTCCAACAGCCCGTCAGAAGTAAAACGAGTGCAAGAATCAGGAACAGAATCGCTTTCTTCCGCTTCATGATTATCCACTCCTTTCCGACTGTTTCTCTTTTCTTTTATTCCCTTGATTTGCGAGGTGGAGCGCTGTTTCGACGTTTGACATTCTTTTGATCGACTAACCGGGGACGTGAAATCATCATCCAGTGAGGAAGTCGAAATATGGTATCTTTGGTGTCCGTCGGTATTAGAGGTGCAAAAGGAGTCATATAGGGAACGCCAAACGAACGAAGGCTGCACATATGCAGGATCAGGGCAATGCCTCCAACGATAATTCCGAACAGCCCAAAGGAAGCGGCAAGTCCCATCAAGGGGAACCGCAGCATACGAAAAGCGATGGACATATTATAGGCAGGAAGCACAAAGCTGGAAATCGCGGTAATCGATACGACAATAACCATCGCAGCCGATATGATGCCCGCTTCGACGGCAGCTTGCCCGATGACGAGTGTGCCCACGATAGAGACGGCTGCCCCGATGTACTTGGGCATGCGAACGCCAGCTTCCCGCAATATTTCAAAAGTCAGTTCCATCATGAGTGCTTCAATAAAGGCAGGGAAGGGAACAGCCTCCCGCTGTGCCGCTAGACCGATCAGCAGTGAGGTCGGCAGCATTTCCTGATGAAATGTAGTGATAGCAACATATAAGGACGGACCGAGCAGGGAGATAAAAACTCCGGTGTAACGTAGAACCCGGATAAAGCTGCTAATGTCTGCACGCTGATAATAATCCTCTGCCGCATGCAGGAAGGAAACAAACAGCGCAGGCACGACAAGCACAAACGGGGTTCCATCCACCAGGATCGCGATTTTTCCTTCCAACAGCTCCGCGGCGATCACGTCTGGGCGTTCAGAGTTGTATACTGTCGGAAAAGGGGTAAAAGTTTCGTCTTGGATTAACTCCTCGATATACCCACTTTCGAGAATACCGTCCACATCAATGCGGTTCAATCGCTCATGCACTTCCTCAACCAATTTAGGGTTCGCAATCCCCTTGATATACATGACAGCGACATCGGTCTGGGTCACACGACCGATTTGTTGGGTCTCCAGCCACAAATTCGGATCTTTAATCTTACGCCGAATTAAGGCCGTGTTTGTGCGCAGTGTCTCAGAAAATCCTTCCTGCGGCCCACGGACGACATTTTCCGAGGCAGGCTCCGTGACCCCGCGATCCTTCCATCCACGTGCGCTGGCTACTATTCCCTGTGTTTCACCGTCAATCAAAATCACAGCATCCCCGGACAACAGCGCGTTATATAAGGTTTCAAAATCGATAATCTCCCGGATGCCCCCGATGGTTAGAGCGTAATCTTTTAATATTTGCATGACACTGGAGGAGTTCTGGAGCCTGCACTCTACGTCTCTGGACAAGCTACTATCCAGCATCATCGATTCCATAATGAAGTCGGAGACTATATTTTTGTCCGCCAAACCGTCCGTATAGAGGATTGCAATGAGCTGGTCACCATCCTTGCCGATACGAATTTCTCTTATGATGATGTCGGTGCTGTTACCGAGTGCTTGTCTGATTTGCTGAAGATTGCTTCCGATACTCGCACTGAGCTGCTCTCCTGAATGCTCAGGCTTACTTTCGCTGTGCTGGACTGGCGGTTTTTTAACTTTGTTCGGGGGGGTTCTTTTCCGAAAACGCATAAATGTTCTCCCTCTCCTTGAGGATACTTTTTATTCCAGTATGGACGCAGGGGTCTCCAGATAAACTTATTGCTGGAATTTCGATAGGGGAGATGTGGATATGAAAAAAACCTCCTTCACAAAAGTGAAAGAGGTTTTAGACATCTACAACCATTACAATTTAGGGTTTTTTCCATACTTATTGTCGCTAGGCTGACTGTCTTGGCAGAAGAATACAATCAAAATAATTGACCCTACCAGGGGAATCAGACTGATTAGAATCCACCATCCGCTTCTACCTGTGTCATGCAGTCTACGGGCCATAACGGCCAAGGATGGCAACAGGACAGCAAGAGAATAAATCAAAGTCAATACCGGTGATAAGCCTACAAGACTATCAATCAGGCTGACTACAAAGCTAGCGATTGCACTAAATAGTACAAACATCCAATACTCTGTACGTCTTGCTCTGCCTTGAAACCCTACATAGTTCTTTAAAGCATTTAAATACCATTGCATATATTTTCACCTCCTCATAAAATTTAAATGTTTCTATACACGTAAAATTGTTCTTTTAGGTATATCGGCAGGAAACATATAAAATTTAACTTGTAAAATTATAACTTTAAACTAGAAATTTACGCAATACTTTTATTAATGTTAATAATTAAATAAATAATTTATAAAAACATAAAATTGCATATTGAATTTTCCATATCTATTGAATAATATAGAGGTACGGTTAACCGCCAGGTTTGAATCGGCCTTCTTAACAGAAGGTGATTTTGTTTTTCAAATAAATTGAAAGCGCTTTAGTTATGAATGGGAGGGATAAACAACTTTAAATTCGAGGGTGAAGAAGTTAATACAAACATAATCCTGACTGCTTTCTCAATATTGTTTTATGTTATCAGGTATGTTCAAAACGAGAGGAGATTGATTTATGAAGCAATCATTTGTTCGTAAAGTAACGGCAGCTTCACTCGCAGGTGCGCTGTTGTTGCCTGCTTCTTTGGTAGGCGCCGAGCAAACACTCAATTCAGATACAGATGGAATTCAAAATGTGGTGCAAACTTCCCTTCAAGCTCAAGACCTAGAAAACTTTTCAATTCAAAGTAAAAAGGCTGTCTCTTTCAAGGAGACTTCCGTACATGATCCATCCATCCTGAAAGTGAAAGACACCTTTTACATTTTTGGCTCACATCTGGCGGCTGCCAAGTCCAAAGACCTCATGAATTGGGATACGATTGCTACAGGAGTGGCGAATGGTAATGCATTGATTCCCAACGTCAAAGAAAAATTAAAGGAAGCACTGGATTGGGCACAGACGGACACGCTGTGGGCAGCTGATGTCATTCAACTGGCAGATGGCAAGTTCTATATGTACTATAACGCTTGCAAGGGTGACTCACCGCGTTCAGCAATGGGTCTAGCCGTTGCTGATAAAATTGAAGGGCCTTATAAGAATAAAGGAATTTTTCTAAAATCCGGCATGTGGGACCAACCGAGTGAGGATGGGACGATCTATGACGCAACCAAGCATCCGAACGCCGTGGACCCGGACACCTTTTACGATAAGAACGGCAAGCTGTGGATGGTATATGGCTCCTACTCAGGAGGCATCTTCATTATGCAGATGGATGAAAAGACAGGGAAGCCGCTCCCTGGTCAAGGCTACGGGAAAAAGCTGACAGGCGGTAACCATGCTCGTATGGAAGGGCCGTACATACAATACAGTCCGCAAACGGACTACTATTACTTGTTCCTGTCCTTTGGTGGATTGTCAGCGGATGGCGGATACAACTTGCGGGTGGCTCGGTCCAAAACACCGGATGGTCCTTTCTACGATGCTGAAGGCAATGATATGATCAAGGTCAAGGCGAATCCTGACAAACCACTTTTTGATGACGCTTCCATTGAACCATACGGTGTCAAACTGATAGGTAATTACCTGTTTCCAAGAGAAATTGGTGATCCAGGTACAGGATTGGGTGCAGGCTATGTGTCGCCCGGACACAACTCGGCTTATTATGATCCCAAGACGAAAAAGCATTTTGTCATTTTCCATTCCCGTTTCCCGGGGAGAGGCGAACAGTTTGAAGTGCGGGTACATGAAATGTTCATGAACGCTGACGGTTGGCCTGTAGTTGCTCCTTATCGTTATTCAGGAGATGAGGATTCACTGAAAAAGCTGTCAGAAAAGGATGTCCTCGGTCAATATTCGTATGTAAATCATGGGAAGGAAATTTCGGCAAATATTAAGCAGGCCGTTAACGTCGGTCTGGGTAGCGGCGGCAAGCTGTCTGGTGGAGTGAACGGTACATGGAAGTTGGGGGCGAACAATCAGCTGGAAATTACAGCAGAGGGCACGAAGTACAAAGGTGTATTCCTGCGGCACCGTGATCCAGACACAGGTGCAAAGACGCTTGCTTTTACCGCGTTGTCCTCCAAGGGTGTTGCGGTATGGGGTTCGCTAAAGCCTGACCTGAAGGCCAGCAAAATTGTAGCTGCTGTGCAGAAGGATCTGAGCCTGGGCGATACGAGCAATGTTCTTTATAATCTGACGCTACCTACTCAAGCAGCACAAGATACCACTATTTCATGGGAATCCACCCACCCGGAGAATATTTCTGTGACAGGTGAAGTATACCGTCCAGAAGCCGGTTCTCAGCCTGTAACAGTTACATTGACAGCGACCATCAAAAAGGACAAAGCCACCGCTAAGAAAAGCTTTACAGCCATTGTCCCAGGGCAGGCCCAAGGTCCTCAGCTCGCACACTATTCGTGGAGTGAGGATCAAGGAACTTCGGTTGTCGACAGCACATACAATCAATTCGATGGTAAGACCTATGGTGGTGCTGCATGGGATAAAGACGGGAAGCTTGGTGGTGCGCTTGTCCTAAACGGTAAGGATGGTTACGTGCAACTACCAAATACAGTAACAGATGCGAAGGATTTTACCTTTTCCGCTTGGGTGAACTGGAAGGGCGGTGCAGCTTGGCAACGGATTTTTGACTTCGGCAACGGCCAAGCCCGGCATATGTTTCTTACCCCTTCCCAAGGAAACGGTGCACTCCAGTTTACAATCCATGAGGGGACGGATCAGAGCTTGCTTTCCAAATCATCATTACCTCTTAACCAGTGGACGCATGTAGCGGTTACACTGGAGGGGGATACAGGAAAGTTGTATGTTAATGGTGAGGAAGTAGCTGTTAATGACAGAATTACCTTTAATCCCAATGAGTTGCTGACGAGCGAGGCTTATCTCGGCAAAAGCCGCTTTGCCGCCGATGCTTACTTCAATGGCAGCCTGGATGAAGTTCAAATGTATAACAAAGCGCTGACAGCAGAGGAAATTAAAGCACTGGCAGAATTGTAGTTCAAAATGAGCAAATAAACGCAGGAGATGAGCTTTTAGTAAGAAGTTCGTCTCCTGCACAATGTTTTGTATATTTATTTCTTGATTGCTGGTATAATAAAAAGCAATTGCGGATATAATGTTTTAAGTAGGCGTTAATGACTCACTCCCGCCGAATGAACACAGCTTTGAAGCAGCAATAGAGAACATAAGCACTCTGCACAAATTAAATTCTCCAGTGCTTGCGTTTTCAATACACTTATGGTAATATGAGTATATTGAAATTGTGACCTGAGATTCGCATATTGTAGAGGGCTATTGTTTTAGGTTGAAATAACCTTGTGCAATATGTGAATTTTTATTTGTAAAAAATAAAGGTCATATAAATACATTTTGGAGGTAATTCCATGCAAACAGGTACAGTTAAATGGTTTAACGCAGAAAAAGGTTTCGGTTTCATCGAGGTTGAAGGTGGAAGCGACGTATTCGTACATTTCTCCGCAATCCAAGGCGAAGGTTTCAAATCTTTGGACGAAGGCCAACGCGTAGAATTCAACGTAGTTGAAGGAAACCGTGGACCACAAGCTGAGAACGTTGTAAAACTGTAATTTAAAATTACAGCCTACTTCAGATGCCCCGAACATAGCGTTTGGGGCATTTGTTTTTATCTGTTCACAAGACCGTTTTTGAACTGATTACATCTTATCGCTTTATAAATCATGAAGAAAGAGGGATGTTTATGTACAATTCACGGAAAAAGCCAATGGATGAGATTCCTGAGGAAATTACAACTGTCTGGAATTGCGCCAGCGATACATGTAACGGCTGGATGCGGGATAACTTCGCTTTTTCTGTCGAGCCGACATGCCCCATTTGCGGTTCTGCCATGGTGAAGGGCGAGAAAAAGCTGGCTGTTTTAAATAATACGAGCTTCAATCATACCAAACAATCCTAAGCGGATAAATGTTTGTAGTGAAAGATGCCCCATAGCCATTAACGGCGCTGAGGCGTCTTTTTGTTTTTTATAAATATAAATTATACATAAGAATGAACAGGCTTTCAATTATGGTGTGGAGGATGGGGCTAGTATGCTCAGTAAGATAGAGTTAAATTCGGGTAGCGCTTCGTAAAACACACCGTGGCCGCTTCGTTCGAAAGGAATAAGTCTTGATCCGGCAATTCCTTTTTGAGTTTGGACAGCCAGGGGGAAAGGACAGACCCGATCCAGCTTGCCGTGTAGAATCCAGGTGGGCACGTGTATATATGGCAAATCAGGGCGCAAATCAGAGTCACGTAGTGAGTACAAAGTACAAGCCATGCTATGAACTGTTGCCGCAAAGCCCTGGTCACGTAACCAGTCGCGTAAGCTCTGGCTGACGGGATTAGCAAACAACATTTCGCCAAAAGAAGTTACCAGTTGTGGACGATCTGTATAGGCTTGTTTGATGAGTTTATCTACCTCTGTGACAGGAGTACCGTAAGGGAAGTCGCTGGTTGGGGTGAATCGGGGCGTAGCTGCTCCGATCAAGATCAACTGATTGACGCCAAATCCCCGGTGCCTGCTCATGTAGCGTGTGACTACAGCTCCCCCCATGGAAAAACCGATCAGCCGTACCTGATTTAACTGTAGCGCCTGCATAACAGCCAGCAGATCGTCCGCCAATCGATCATAATTGTATCCATGCCATGGTCGATCAGACTTGCCGAACCCCCTAAGATCAACCTGAATACAGCGATACCCGTAAGCAGGCAACAAGGCGGACTGGTATTCGTACATTCGGTGATCCAGCGGCCAGCCGTGCACCATCAGAACAGGGATGCCTTCTCCAATATCCTCGACATACAGCTTCACGCCGCGTTCCACCTCAATATAATATCCCATCGTGTTCACCCCTTTAGAATCAACGGAATTTCGTTCTCTCTCACATATATGTAGCCAGAGCTTAGCTCATTCGAGAAAGAGATGAGACTGTCACGATATAAGTATATAGTATGGTAAAAAATGTATGTCATCCTGTATAGGGATAGGATATAATTATGGAATGAAACAGCATCGGGAGAGTGGAACAATGACACCATCAAAAACATTAAAATGGATTACAGGCGGATTGGAGCTATTTTTAGCTATTCCCGTTTTGGGCGGGCTACTCATCGTAAATTCCGCGTATACTATATTGTTCTTTATGCTGATTTTCCACATTGTTACGTTGGTGCTATCGGTGACGAATAGAGAGTCTTATTATGGATCTATTTTAGGGATCGTGACCTCGGTTATTGGATGGATTCCGATTGTGGGCTGGTTGATGCATTTGCTTTCAGGCATATTTTTGATGATTACCGCAGCCCAGCAGCCGCGTGATCAGTATCGCAATCGCAATCCTTATGATGATTATCGCTACTAGGGTAAGTGATTGATACGAAGATGAAAGATCCTGTTGAACAGGGTCTTTTTTTATTTATGAAATCTCCCCATGAGGATGGTGTTGTAGTATTTGCCATCTGAAAGAACCTTATCGTTTTTTAATAACCCTTCGATCTCAAATCCATGTTTTTTATAGAGTTCAATGGCTTTATCATTCGTTTCCAAAACTTGTAGAGTCATTTTCTTGATGCCATTGGAGTCAGCCCAGGAAATAGATTTTTTTAAAAGATTCGTCCCGATCCCATAACCCCAAAAATTCTTTAGTACGCATACGCCAAATTCAACTTTATGAGAGAATCTGCTCAGAACATGGCCCTCACATCTTGAAAAGCCGACGATTTTATCATGAACTACTGCAACTAAAAATAGGTTTCTGTTATTCTCTGTATCTGATTTAATGAGCTGTTCAAAACCGGTTGTACTTATAAACGCTTCTCCCTTCTCTCTGTCTAAATTTTCAGTCTCTCCATCAATCAGCAAACGGATTTCAGACAAAATCTTCGCATCTTGAATCATGGCAGATCTGATCGTATAACGCATTCCTTGCATATCAAATTCCTGTTTATTTATTTTCATTACATTCTCCTTATTATGAATTAGAGTGAAAAGTGACCTCTGGATCATGTTAGTCTACCACATATTATCTTGTTTACATGACAAATAAGCCTGTCTCCTTCTGTTGTATCGCAGCAGGGGACAGGCCTATTGATTTCTCTATCCGTACAGGGAAGCCGAATGGAGATTTATTATACAAGCTACAGCTCTTTGGAAAACAGGAGTTGTAGCTATTTCTGCTTAGCAGAGGCTTTAGCTGCATTGGTTTTAGCAGGAGCCTGGGCATCTCCTTGAGCAGGAGCTTTACCTGCATCCGCTTTATCGCCATCTACTGGTGGTTTGGATGGTTTTACGCCATTCACCATATCTGCCATCATTTTCTTTAGATTAGAGACACGTTGGTTATATTCAGTTGCCGTAATCTTGCCGTTTTGTTTTTCCGTAGCCAGTTTTGCTTTCATATCTGAAACCATTACATCAATAACGGAATTTACGCTCACGCCTTGTGCTTTGGCGATCGTAGCAAGGGATTTACCTGCTTTCAACTGTGTATCCAACTGACTGGAGGACAATTTCAATAATTTCAGGAGAGCTTTGTTCTCAGCATAGTTTCCTCCTGCGATTTTAGGGCCATTAGCATCGCCGGGGTTACCCTTAGGTGCCTGTGCTTTGTCTGCGATGGGAGCCTTCTCAGGTGTAGTTGAAGCAGCATGGGCTGCGCTTGTGGAGTACAGTGCCCCGCCTCCTAAAAATGCCAAGGCCATCGTTCCAGCCAAAATTGCCTTTTTGGTGCTCTTCATCTTCATTTTCCACCTTTCGGTATGGTTTGTTTGGTACGTGATACATCATAAGGGATCAACTTGAATGTTATCTGAGCGCAAGCTGAGCATTTACTGAATGAAATTTGGGTGGCATGACTAAAATTTCAGCTAAAATAAACTTGTATTACATGTATTAAGTGATATAATACACTACAGGCACGAAAGATTCAGCCGATTAGGGGGAAACACCCATGGAAGAACAACGGGTTGGCTCGTTCCGATTTTTAATTGACTTTAGCCAGCCATTATATGAACAAATATTAAATCAAGTACGAAGCTCCATTGCTAAAGGGGAGATCGAAATGGGAAGCAAAATGCCATCTGTTCGTGATCTGGCGCAGGAATTACGCATGAATCCGAATACCGTGATGCGGGCGTATCAGGAGTTGGAGCGGGACGGATTGACTGAGAAGCGACGCGGGTTAGGCACTTATGTTACTTCGTCCAGTGAACGGATTGCCAGCTTTCGGGAACAATTGGCTATAACGTATATAGATCAGTTTCTCGGACAGATGAGTAGCCTGGGGTTATCGTGGGAAGATGTACAGCAGTATATACGAAGCAAACAGGACGGAAATGCCAAGGAAGGAGGCGATAAGGCATGACGGAGTCTGTTGTGGTTGCGAATCATTTGGTGAAGCAATACGGCAGTAAAAAAGCACTGGATCAATTGGATGTCGTCATTCCGGCGGGACGCATTGTAGGGGTGCTTGGACCCAATGGCTGTGGGAAGTCCAGCTTGTTTCGGGCGATCACCGGATTGATTCGGCCGGACGGAGGCGAGCTTTATGTGTTGGGGCAAAAGCCAGGTTGGGAAACCAATCGTGGCATATCCTATCTTCCTGACCGGGCACGCTGGTACCCCAATCATACAGTTCAGCAGACGCTGGAATGGGGGAAGTCTTTTTTGCCTGGCTTCAATATAAAAGACGCGTATAAACTTGCTGATCATATGGACGTCGAGCTGGAACTTAAAATGACTGGGCTGAGTCGCGGACAGGAGGCACGTGTGCTACTGATTTTATGTCTGGCACGTGAGGTTCCACTCATGATCCTGGATGAACCGTTTGCGGGTATTGATGTCCTCTCCAGAGAGGCGATTGTGGCCGGGATTATTGATTATTTGGAGGGTCGGCAGCAGTCGATACTCATTAGCACGCATGATATTCAGGAAGTGGAAGGCTTGTTTGACTACACGGTCATGATGGACCGCGGACGGATCATATGGTCTGGTGATTCGGATGATTTGCGTGCAGAGCATGGCTCGCTGAATCAGGTGTTCCGCAATTTGTACAAAAAGGGGTGGAAGGCGTGAATTCATCAGGGCTGTTCAAAGATTTGATACGCCATGAATTTCGAAATAAAGGAAGCTGGAGAAAGCAGGGCCGCAATCGACTACCGAGATCGTGGAGACTCGTATATTTCTCATTATTTCTAATTGCGGCGTTCGCTATTTCCTTGTACTTCGCACTTCACAACCAGCTCGAATTGACAAGGCTGTGGTATGTCACCCTGGGCTTGCCGTACATGATCATTTTCATGGGTGTGGGAAGTTTGAGAAGAGAATGGGAAAATGATACCTACGGATGGTGGCTGACCCTTCCCTATCCGCGCATGTGGCTGATGAGCGCCAAATGGATTGCGGCTATTTTACAAACCATTGTTGTAATATTGCTTCTGTTTGTGGTGGGTTCTCTGTACGCGTTGTTCATCTCATCAACCATACAGCCTTATACGTTTGCGGATGCAGCGTCTTTTATTGTAGCCGGATTGAACTGGTTTGTGATGATTATCGCCTTCACGCCGTTGGTTATTGCGCTGGGTCTATTGACGGCCAGTACCAAATACAGCACCTTGCGGCCGCTTAACCCGATACTGTGGATTCTTTTGATGGGTGGCGGGAGTGTCTTTTATTGGTCGGGCGATCAGGGGCTTTATGAGCAGTTTGATCATGCTCAAACAGGACAATGGTTTCCGTTTACCTGGCATTTCCCGATTGCGGTGTTGATCAGTTGGGTTGCTGCATATGTATTAATCCGCTTGAGCGCTTATCTGTTGGAGAAAAAACTGTCGATTTAGGCTAGCGTATCTATATGATCTATGAGGAAGGAGTTTCACCATGACGACGATATTTATATATGCATTGTTGGCTATTTTGGTGGGGCTGATGATCTGGTTGAGAACCAAAAGACGAGGGGGGCCGGTAAAAGGAAACGGAATCCGGATTCTGCTCCCCTTGTTTATCGCGTTCCCGCTTATGATGATGTCTGTGTACCAATTAATGCATATTCCGGGTCAAACGTACGCGCCCCCCGCCTTTTGGGAACTGCTGGTTGCCGGGCTATTAGGGGCTCTGTTTGGCTATGTTATTTTGCTGCATACGGCGTATGAAAGACGGACTGACGGTCTTATTTATCCCAAGCCGAACCAATATTTTAAATATATTATTATCGCTATTATCTTGATTCGCGTTGTTTTGACCCAGTACCTCAGTAGTTTGGGTACAACCGCAATTAGCATGCTGGCAATTACGATGGCGCTGGTGTATATTTCAATCTGGCGAATCGGGAGCTTTATCAAGTTTCGGAGAACGTTATCCGTATAACAATAGCAAAGGGGTTAACAGCGGCTTACTATTCAAAAAGCGTTCATTCGCTTGGCAATAGGAGCCGCTTTTTTTGCGTTTCGGCATTAGCAAGTTATCACACATTGTTATTGCTCCCCATATCCTTTATTCTAAGGCTTGTGGCTTGCATTGTAGCAGTACAATTATAAATTTTTGAAAGGAGGGTTATTGAGGTTTCAAAAGATTTAAATGGGGTTTAAAGTTAGATAGGCGTGGAAAAGTTGCTTCTTGCGATTAGGTGTAACTATATAAGTTACATAAAAGGAAATTGTTTTCCACATTCTATTTTATAGGTTGAGAGGGGTTCACATTCATGAGAAAACATACGGTTACTGCTGCACTCGCTGGTTTGCTTGTTCTGTCTTCTGCTGTACCGGCTTTAGCAGCCGAGGTAAAACCTGCTACAGGTATTCAGGTTTGGGTAGATGGCAAGAAGGAGGCTTACAAAGTTGCACCTATCGTAAGAAATAAGCAGGTCTTAATTCCCTTGAGACAATTGGCTTCCAGTTTGGGGATTCCGATGGATGCCAAGCATATTACGTTCAATACGGCGCGTCAAAGCACAACCATTCGATATGATCAGGCGACAGTTGTGCTGGTGTCAGGCAGTCCGGAAGCAATAATCAACGGGATTAAGGTGCCGCTATCCACTTCGACCATCTTGACCAAGCAAGGGGTAACTTATGTGCCGGTTGATGTCGTCAAAGAAGCGTGGGGCAAACAAGTGATTTGGGACCCAACCAGCCAAACGGTGCAAATCGGGGTGAGTAATAAGGATAAGGTCATTGAAATCGTGAAAAGCTTTGAAACCGGAGACACGAAAGCGGCCGAGACTTGGATCAGCAAGGATCAGTACATTCAGCACAATCTGAGCTTTGCTAGCGGAAGAGATGCGTTGCTGCAAGGGATTAGCCAGTCGAAGGGAGCCAATGTGCAGGTTGAAATCCAACGTGTAATTCAGGATGGCAATTATGTAGCGGTTCATTATAAAAAGTCCATTGCAGGGAAAACGAGCATTGTTTTCGATATTTTCCGCTTCGATAGCAATGGTAAAATTGTTGAGCATTGGGACAACATGCAGGACTCGGCTCCGGCCAATTCAAGCGGACACACCATGATTGATGGAACAACTCAAATCACGGATCTCAACCAAACCGAGACCAACAAAGCGCTGATCCGCAAGTTTGTGGATGATGTCTTGGTTGGCAAAAATCGTGCTGCATTGGAAAGTTATTATAATGGTGATCAGTACATTCAGCATAATCCTCTTTTTGGTGACGGTGTATCCAATTTAAAGCAAGCATTTTCCGCAGCGGGAAGCCAAGGAGCTTCTTTTGGATATGGTCAGGTTCACATGGTTATTGGAGAAGGCAACTTCGTGCTGGTTGTGAGTGAATTGACATCGTCTAAGGGAACTTCAGCCGCTGTCTATGATCTGTTCCGGGTAGAGAACGGCAAGGTAGCGGAACATTGGGACGTAGTTCAGGAGGTTCCAGCTAAAACAGAGTGGAAAAATACAAACGGCAAGTTTTAAGAAGTGCGTTTGTGGTATGGCATAGTTGGCTTGCTTTCCCAACCGTCCTGTTCCTGTTAAAATGATGCAAACATATAACAGGGGGTTGAACGATGGAAGGCTTGAAGCAACGTGTGGGCTGCCTGCATGCACATCACTCGAACATAGCCTATGTGGAACGAGCTTTTGCTTCTTATGAGGTGGAGCTGATACATTTTGTGGACCCTGGGCTTATGCGCCGGATCTCGTCAGACCCGCATTTTTCTGCGGACGATGCCAGCCACAAGGTAGAAGAGCAACTAAGATGGATTGCTCAAAGCGACATAGACGTTATTTTGATAACGTGCACGAATTATATCGTTTTGGCAGAAAAGGCTCAATTGACCCTGTCTACACCAGTAATTGCGCTGGATGAGCCCTTTTTTCATGATATATGCGATGATTTGCTGCCACGGACCTTGGTATTCACGAATCCGGCTACTGTAGAGGGAACGATGAAGCGTCTTTACCATACGGCTGCTCTGTTAGGCAAACCAGATATCTCTTCTTGGATAGAGGTTAAGGTGGTGGAGGACGCTTTTGAACTGATTATGCAGGGCCGTGAAGACGAGTATAAGGAATTGCTGGTTCGTTCGCTGTATGAGCTAAGGGAGGCTGATCCAAGCAGAGGGCTGGCTGTAGCACAGTTGTCTATGGTTGATGCTGCGTTACAGGTGGAGCTGGAGACGGGGCAAACGATTGGTAATCCCTTACGGTCGTTGTCGAATTCAATTGAGGATTTGTTAGGTTAAATAAGTATAACCAAAAGAACTTCCACCCCGTGTTTTGGGCCTGTGGAAGTTCTTTTTTTGAAGGAGGCTGGCGAGCAGGTTACTTCTGCGTCGTTCATCACAGATTCTGTTGATCTTGGGTGATGAATGCTGCGCCTGCCGATTCTCTTTGGACAAGCGTAACGTATAAACGTTCATGCTCCACGTCTTCCCCAGCAATGATTTTGAGAACTTGTTCGGCAGCCACAGCGCCCCATTTACGCTTGGAATAGTCAATCGTTGTCAGACGGGGCTGAATATATTGCGCCAGCTCGATATTATCAAAGCCGACGATATGAATATCCTTGCCAATCGTCAGCTCTGACTGAGCCATTCGATTGTAAAAGCCCACGGCCATTTCATCATTGAGACAAAATACGGCTACAGGTTCCGAACCCGGGCTAACTTGTTGCTGCAAAATGATCTCAGCCGCCTGTTCACCGCCCGATTTCTCAAAATCGCCGTCAATTTCGATCATTTCAGCCACGCCGCTACGCTCAATGGTCTGCTTGACCGCCTGCATCCGTTGCCATGAATCGTAAGAACCTTCTGGTCCGGTAACCACATAAAGCTTACGGTGTCCCAATTCCAATAAATGTTCGATTGCGAGAGCGGCGCCCGCCTTGTTATCCAGCAGCACCTGGTTAATGTTAGGATGATTCAGTTCACGGTCCAACACGACAATTTTATGTCCTCGCTCGGCGTAGTTCAGTAGCTCCTGACTATCAAACGTCTGATCCAGCACAATGGCGCCGTCGATCATGCGTTCCGGCAGCATTCGGTGAGACTGCTTACCGCTGCATACGATGAGATCATAGCCCTTGCGATTTAAAATTTCCTTGATGCCATACAGTAAATCTCCATAAACGTCTCCACGAAAATCAGTCAGGAAAACGCCAATAATTTTGGTCTGCCTTTTCTTGAGATTACGTGCGGCGGCATTGGGCACATAGTTAAGCTCTTTGGCAATGGCTAGAATACGTGCACAAGTTTCTTCTGTTACCTTATCGCTACCATTCAAGGCATATGAAACGGTAGATATGGAAACGCCCGCCTGTTTGGCGATATCTTTAATGCTGACCACATCGTCACCTCCTTGTCGTCCGTCTTATAATTGCTATTGTATATTCATTATTAACCACATATCTATTCCAAATGTCGTAGTCCTACACATAAGCAGCAAAGGGCGATCCCGCAAGATCGCCATCCCTTTGTTGCCTATACCAGATTTAGCATTAAAAACGCTTTATAAAATAATTTCCAGACGGTGTACACCGTCATGTTCTGCTAAGGCTTGCTCGAAAATCTCGCGTTTGATGCGCAAGGCACCGGAGCGGTAGCGATTATCATCGGCTGGCACGCTTTCCAGTGGTGTTCCGTTCAATGCTGTACGGCCTTGCTCACCGCCAGTATGCTCTTGCAGCATGCGGTAGACGAAGGTAATTGGTTTTCCTGCAAAGGAAAATTCAAATTCCAATCCGTCGAGATGATCCGGCAGCACAGGGTCCAGGATCAGATCTTCGCCCGACTGACGAACACCAAGGACATTCGATATAAGCTGATTCATATAGATTCCTGGACCGCTGGAATAGATTCTCCAACCGCCTTTGACAGGTACAGCTCCTTCACGCAGTTCGCCAAACCGTTCCTGTGCTTCATAGCGGGTGTTAAATTTACCGTCCGAGCTACTGAAATAGGCGTTGCTTTGGCGCCATTCGGCATTCGGTACGGACGCACGGATGCCGACCGGATTGATGAGCTTCAGGCTGTGCCAAGCGTCATCCTTGCGTCCCAACTTGGCCATCGCTTCCGCAAAGCGGATATGGGCATGCACATATTGCAGCCCGACCTCACGTCCAAAGTTGGCCGCTTGCTCTGCACGCTTGAAGTGCGAGCTCACACCGCCATCATACTGTGCAGGGCGGTTCATCAGACGCACCCCATCCGGGCAGAGGAACTGCTCCCGGATGAGTTGCTCATGAGCCAATGCTTGCTCAGGCGTGAGCAGCTGGCTGATCATGCTGCGTGTCATCGGCAGCAATCGATAATGGATTCCCGTCTCGGTGTCAGACGGATGGAGCATCAGCTTAGGTTGGCCGGGCTCTTCCATATACACGAAGCCCGGAATAATTCCGCTCTCCAGCATGTAGCGGTTAAAGTCTTTACGGATGCCATTGGCCATCTGATGTAGATCTTGTGCGATCTTGTCGGCTTCGCTTACTACACCCGCAGGGGCCTGCTCCAAAGCAGCAGCAAAGTTACTAATAACTTGGTAGGTGAGTGCAACCGTCCAGCTGCTCGCCATGTATTGTTTCAGCTGAGCATTGGCTGGTTGGAGGGTATCATCCCAATCGCCGTCGCCATAGGCCGACAAATACGTATCATGCAGGAAATTCTCCCGAATATATTCGATTTCCTTCAGGGCATGTTCCATGAGAGTCGCGGTCTGCTTGGTATAATCGAAAGTATGCCGATGGGTGTAAGGCACATTTTCTCCCAGAATACTGTAATCACGGGTAGCGGTCAAATAATCGCCCAGTACCTTGAGCGGCCAGACGATAATATCCCCATGGCTTTCTTCTTGCTGCACGTGAGTATAGTTGTCAAACATAAACCATTGCGGCCAGTTTCCGCTGTCCTCGTACTGATGGCTGAAAACAGTCAGCAAAATGGAGCGAACCTCATCGAACTTCTGCATAGCTGAGAAATATTCCACAGGCCCCTGACACACATCGCGTGTTCCCCAGGCTGCACCGCCGTATTGCTCCAGACCGTGAGGCACAGAGTAGTGAACGAGCATATTGTGAGTGTACCACCAAGCCACTGCGTTCACACGGAACAGCTCGCTCGTTTCGTGTTGACCCAGCGACAGATGGAAACCGTTCATAAGCTCGGCAAAATATTCCCGATAGCGCTCGCGCTCATCTTCAAAGGAAGCGTGACGCTCTTTGTGCGTTGATTCTTGCCCGGCTGAAGGCCCATTCAGCCAACCCTGCACGGTGCAGGTCCATTCGCTGCTGTCACCCAGCTCCAGCACAACCAGAGACGCATCAGGGGAAGCATTCCCCTGTAGCAGTACGTGAGCGTCGCTCACATGCTGTAATGGAGCGCCCTCTATGTGCATTCGGTACAGCAGGTCTGGGTAGGCTTCGGCGCTCAGGGAAGCGGAGTCTGCCCGGAAGAGCAGGGCGTCACCTTCACGTTCCATATGAAATGGAAGCTCATATTCGTTCACATGCATAGACATTTGCTGAGTGATGAGGAACGGATAGGTTTTGCCGCTTGCCGCACGCATATGAAGCCGTACTTCTGGGCTATCGGCATTCGTATGGTTTGTAATAATGAATGTATCGTCAGCCGTTTTGTAGTACCAGCGCACATAATTAAAGCCAATCTCGAACAGGGAAGGCATCGTGAGCAGGCGGTATTTCCCTTGGATTCCGACATAGATACGTTGACCGGATGTCTTGGGAATATTGAGCGCATTACGCGCGTTGGTAATCATTTTGTTGAAATTTGTATTGCCGATTACGAGCTGGGAATTGAACACCCCGTACATATAGGAGGTGGTTGTAATGGTTTCTTCCTTACCTCCTGAGTAATGCCCGCCCATTAAAATGTGCCCATGGGGACGCTCTACACGAAGCTCTTTGGATTTAAGTACAACATGCTCATAGCTGTCCGTGAAAAAGGAAAGTAGTTCATCGCCATCCCGTTCTTCTTCCTGCCGTTTCGGGAAAAGTTGATTCACTTCGGCATCGGTTAAGTCCAGCGTGCGCAGCGGCTCACCGATGGTTTGAGCTGGAGCCACACGCCCTGCCTGAAGATCACTTGTCGCGTGTGCCGGTATGCTGGTCTCGGAAGTGTCCGCTAGAACGGCAGCTACTTCGTCGCGTGCCTTTGTCACCAGCTCCTGATACTCCAGCTTTGTCACTGCGGCTGGATGATTGGGCTGGAACAGACCGTAAAAAGTAAAGCGAGCTTCCCCGGCAAGTTTCACCCGCTCAGATTGCAACGCGGTATAGGCGAATTCGTATTGGTACACTTCATTGGCGAGCGAGTCACGATGGAGTACTTCCGGCTCATTCGTTTCTTTGTACGAAAGTCCAAAGAACTGAAATCCGTCAGTCGAGTAACCAACAGTGCGGGTTAACGAGCCTTGTTGAATGTATGGGAACGCCTGACTTTGAGGCTGGTTTTGACGTGAACAAACGGTGTAGCCTCTTTGTTCATCATGGTAGACGGTGTGGTCAATATATTGAGACAAATAAGCTTCATTACTGCGCACAGCAGCGGTATCGGCAATGCCGATATCCTGACCGTACACGATATCTGCTTCCACGTCATCGCCCTGTAGGGTTACATCCCAGAACCATACTCCCAGGCGGCTTAGCGTGAAGGTCACCTGATAGCCTACACCAGCGGTGAAACCTTCCCAAATAATCTGCTGATCCGTTTGTCGGATTACTCCCGGTGAGCGAACTCCAAGCAGGGGAGTGATACTTACACCGGACGGACGGTACAATCTCAAGTACAGATTGTTCAAGGAACCGTCGACTGAATTGGTCAACAGCTGGTTGATCATCGTTGAGCCGTGGGCGATCTTATACACATCACCGCTGCTCAAGAAGGTAAAAGACAGGTCGCCAGCCCGCAGCAAAATATTTTGATCCAGACTTGTATTCATCAAAGGGAACGCCTCACTTTCCTGTTTATTTCATTAACCGAAAACGGCTTTCACTAGTATCTCGGCTGTTAGGTCCTGTAAAGACGGCAAATTCACCGCTGTCACTGCTGAAGCTCAAATCTGCATGATGATAGCGCAGCTGAGGCTCGGTCAATGCAAATTCCACTTCCCGGCTTTCGCCTGGGGCAAGAAGGACTTTGCAGAAATCTTTCAGTTCTTTCATTGGACGAACCGTATCACCGCTGATATCACGAACATAGAACTGGACGGTTTCCTCGACCGGACGTGTTCCTGTGTTCGTTACCTGCACTTTAACGGTCAGTTCCTGACCAGGTATAAGGGTATCGCCGGAAAGCTGTACGCTGTCATAGGCTACATCGGTGTAACTCAGTCCATAGCCGAACGGGAATAAAGGTTCGTTTGGTACGTCTAGATATTGAGACACGTAGCGTTCTTTTGTATTCGGATCTAACTGCGGGCGTCCCGTATTAAAATGATTGTAATACACGGGCACCTGTCCGACCGATTGCGGGAAGGACATGGTCAGGCGACCCGTAGGTTCGGCATCACCGTACAACAAATCAGCAATCGCCGCGCCGCCTTCACCACCAGGGAACCAGGCTTCCAATACGGCGTCTGCTTCTTCAATGACACCGTGCAGATCCAACGGACGACCATTAAATAATACGGCTACCATAGGCTTGTTCAGCGTCTTCAGGCGCTTCACTAGTTCCAACTGGGCTTGTGGCAGGCGAATATTGGAACGGCTGCCTGCTTCACCACTCATATCCGAGCGCTCTCCAAGCGCCAACACGATAACCTCTGCTTGGCTGGCAGCTTGCAGAGCTTCTGTATATTGCTCCTCAGTCATATCGTCGATAGAGCAACCTGCCGCAACCGTGAGCAACGAGGAGGATATTTTCGATTGGAACCCGTCAACAACGCGAATAGCTTCCTCTTGCGAACCACTCCACGACCAAGAGCCTAGGATATCACCGCTCTCTGCAAAAGGTCCAATCAACGCAATAGGTTGATTGCGATTCAATGGAAGAACGGAATCATTTTTGAGCAACACGCAAGATTTAATAGCTAATTCTTTGGCAACTGTGCGATGAGCTTCGCAGAACACAACTTCACGTTCACGCTCAGGGTCTGCGCCGCGTAGCGGATTTTCGAACAAGCCCAGCTTTTGCTTGAGCTTCAATATACGCATCACGGCTTCATCAATGAGCGCTTCATCCAGTTGTCCGCTGCGAACCAGCTCAGGCAGATGCCCGTTATAGCAGGAGGTCATCATTTCAATATCTACGCCAGCCAGCAGTGCTTTCTTCGCTGCCTCGCGCTCATCCTCTGCGATGCCGTGAGGGATAAGCTCCTTGATGGCGGCCCAATCCGAGATGAGTACACCATCAAAGCCCCATTCATCACGAAGCAAATCACGCATCAGGCGCTTATTGCCTGTTGCGGCTACGCCTTCTACGGTATTGAAGGACGTCATCACCATTTCGCAGCCTTCATCTAAAGCAGCTTTGTAGGAGGGGAGATAATACTCTCGCAGTTGCCATGCGGATACATCTACAGTGTTGTAATCCCGTCCGCCTTCACCAGCTCCATATGCGGCAAAATGCTTCACGCATGCGGCCACCCGGTCGGTATCGTTCGTCAGATCTTTACCCTGAAAACCGCGCACAAACGCACGGGCAAATTCGCTGTTGAGGTAAGGGTCTTCCCCTGTAGATTCCATCACACGGCCCCAGCGTGGGTCACGCACTAGATCGACCATAGGGGCGAATGTGACGTGAACACCGGATACAGCCGCCTCGCGGGCAGCAATGGTAGCGCTCTCTTCTGCAAGCCGCATATCCCATGAGCAACCAATGGCCAGCGGTATAGGGAAAATCGTTTTGAAGCCGTGAACTATATCTGCCATAATTAAAAGCGGAATACCCAGACGATTTTTACTCAAATGAGCCTGTTGAACACGAATCGCTTCCTTAGCCCCTGCGAGGCCTAGCACGGAACCGACGTTATGGACATTTTTTTCTGCGATGCCGAGCGAAGCCATAGGGCCGGTAATTTGACTATCCGTTCCCGCTTCTTCAAAGAAGGCACCCACAAGCTGTAGCAGTTGATCGACTTTTTCTTCAAGCGTCATGCTTTCTAAATAGGAATTCAGGTGTTGTTCCATCATAATCCTCCATAAGCTGTATTGTTGGTGGACAGCTCTTTTTTTCAGATTCATGAGATTTTTTGGATAAAAATGATTCAAAAAAGTGCTGAACAGGCTAATAGCTAGTATAGAAGCATAATATTCAATCGTATTATTAATCGAAACGTTTCTATTGTTGAACTCAGTTGGATTATATACGCTTTCAAATACAGAGTCAAATCCAATTCAGGGAGTTTCTATAGGCTAAATAACGTAATAAAGATGATACAAACGAAAAAAAGTCGGGATTCTGTACAAATAAAAAATAATATTCCTATTGAATACGGTTTCAATTTGTTCTATAATGACTATCGAAACGTTTCTATTGATGGGTATGGTCCTTGTGCTTTGAACATAAGTGTTATAGCGGTATGCTTTAATCGCTATGTATTTACATGCATCAGGATTTTACAAAATTCGATTCTTGTCGTTTCAAAGTGCAATATATGGACGAACTAAACCATTTCGATCTATATAATGTTCATTGGAAGTCGCTTATTGAATTTTTGCAAAGTCCTCGTATTTGAATCCGTTATCATATTGCATGATCGGTAAACCGGTCATCTCGGGAGGAATTCGTATGATGAAAAGAACATTGGGGATCATTTTGGCAAGTACCTTATTACTGGGAGGCGCGCTGGTAGGCTGCTCGTCTAAGGATGATTCGTCTGGCAAAGATGCGAACGGCAAGACGACCATCACCTTATGGGGTATGGGAGCAGAAGGAAAGCTGCTGCCTGAAATTGTGAAAGATTTTGAGAAAGAAAACCCAAATATTCACGTTGATGTACAGGCGTTGCCTTGGGATAACGCTCACGATAAATTGCTAACGGCTGTTGCCTCGAAGTCTGGTCCGGATGTGGTGCAATTGGGCACGTCATGGGTGCCAGAGCTTGCAGCTGCGGGTGCATTAACAGACATCACTCCTTATATCAGCAAGTATCCTGAACTGGAATCGAAGAATTTCTTCGAGGGTGCTGTAGGTACGGCCCAATTTGAAGGTAAACCGGTCGCTGTACCTTGGTACACTGAAACGCGAGTTTTGTTCTATCGTACGGATCTACTGAAACAAGTTGGATATAATGAAGCACCTAAAACGTGGGAGGAACTTTCCGATGCTGCCCAAAAGCTGGCGGCTCGGGGCAAGGGCAAATATGGTATCTCCTTTAGTGCAAAGGAGCAGTCTATGGGCTTTATGTTTGCTCTCCAGAACGGTTCCAAACTGGTTGACGAGCAGGGCAATCCGCTGTTCAACCAACCACCGTTTGTAGATGCTGTGAAGTATGTAAATACCTTTTTCCAAAATGGCTCTAACGCAGTGGATATTGGAATTGATTCCGTTCAAGGTTTGCAAGGCGAGGGTATCGTTCCAATGTTTATCAGCGGTCCTTTTATGATTAAAGAAATCAAGAGCAAGGCACCAGAATTGGAAGGTAAGTGGAATATAGCTGAGCTTCCTGGCAAAGTAAACAACCTGTCCGTTTTGGGTGGAGCCAACCTTTCAATTATGAAATTCAGCAAGCACCCAGAGGAGTCGGCCAAATTCCTGGCTTACATGAGCAAACCAGCAACACAGCTGAAATGGATGGATCTGTCCAGTAACTTGCCTGCGACTACTAAATCGTGGGAAGATGCCAAGCTTAAGAGTGATCCGATGCTTCGGACGATTCGCAAACAGCTGGATCATTCCGCAGCATTGCCGCAACTGGCCGCATGGGAAGAGGTTTCTCAACAATTCATCAAGAGCTTCGAACGTATTTACCGCGGTCATGCCGATGTACAGAAGGAAATGGATGACTTTAATCAGCAGGCTGCAAGTATAATGAAAAAATAATGATCCATATCCGTCATTGTCAAAGGGAGTGAAGGCATGAAAGGAAGCTCGCAGAGGCTTGCGCCATACTTGTTTATCGGTCCCTCCATCATCCTGTTAACGCTGTTTTCGTTGTTGCCGATACTACTGGCGCTCGTGATCAGCTTCACGGATATGGATCTGTCCGGACTCGTTAACTATGAAAGTATTCGCTTTATAGGATTGGAAAATTACACGAACGTGCTTTTGGACCCTTCCTTTATAAAGTCCCTTGGTAATACATTGTTCTTTGTCATCATTGGTGTTCCGTTGGTGCTGATATTTTCGCTTAGCATCGCGATTCTGATTAACATGGGTAAATCACGTGCTTTCAAAGTATTCCGCGTCGTGTTCTATCTACCGTCCGTAACGAATGTGGTTGCAGTCGCAGTCGTTTGGAGCTACCTGTATAATCCGACGCTTGGATTATTCAACTATGTACTTGGTCTGATGAATTTAGGCCCCGTCCCATGGTTGACCGATCCAACAGTAGCAAAAATTTCGCTGATTGTGTTAGCAGTTTGGCGGGGCATCGGCTTAAACATGATTATTTTTATTGCGGCTATTAAAGGGATCCCGGGTTCTTATTATGAAGCGGCTCAGCTTGACGGTGCCAATACATGGCAGCAAATTCGTTATATTACGCTTCCGCAGCTTCGTTACGCTATTTTCTTCGTGTCCATCACGACGATGATCGGCTGGCTGCAATTTTTCGAGGAACCGTTTGTCATGACCAAAGGAAAACCGCTCGACGGTACGCTGACGGCATCCCTGTTCATTTACAATAACGGCTTCCAATTTAGTAAATTCGGGTATGCCGCGGCGGGATCGTTCATTCTGTTCTTCGCGATCATCGCGGTGACGCTGATTCAGTTCCGTTTGCAAAATAAAGCGGAGTCCTGATAGAGAGAGGTGATGAACGTGAAAACAGCTGTTCAGCAAGCCCGCGCCAACTCGCGCAGTGGTGAAAAAACATTTCAATGGTTCGTGGCGATTCTCCTGACCGTGGGAGGTCTGTTGATGGTGCTGCCTTTTGCGTGGATGATTCTATCCTCCTTTAAGACAGAGGGTGAGGTAACCAAAATTCCTCCGACCATCTGGCCGCAGCATTTTACACTGGATAATTTTAAATTACTATTCGATAGCATGGCTTTTGGAACCTATCTGACGAATACGCTGATCATTGTTTTAGCTTCCTTCTTCGGATTATTCCTGAATGCCATGGCGGGTTATGGTTTTGCCAAATTCCAATTTAAAGGCAAAGGATTTCTGTTTTATCTGGTATTGGCAACGATGATGATTCCAGGCCAAGTGACGATGATCCCCGTCTATTTGATCCTGAACCAGATGGGATTGACCAATTCCATGCTAGGGATTGTCCTGCCTGGATTGGTAGGCGCGTTCGCGATCTTCCTGTTCCGGCAGTTCATGTCCGATATCCCGGAAGAACTGCTGGAGGCGACACGTCTCGATGGAGCAGGGGAGTTCCGTACTTTTCTGCAAATTGTATTGCCTATCTCAACACCAATTATCGCGGTACAGGCCATCTTAACCTTTATCGGCGGATGGAACAGCTTCCTGTGGCCGCTCATTATTGCGAACGATGAGAAGCTGTACACCTTGTCCGTCGGACTGTCCCTGCTCAAGGGGCAGAACGAAAGTCAATTTGCCCTTCAAATGGCAGGCTCGACCTTTATGGTCGTTCCGATCATGATTATCTTCATTGTTTTCCAAAAGTATATTATCGAGAATTATACGATTTCGGGGATTAAGTAGTAGTGTAGTACGCAAAATGATAAAAACACAAAACGGAGAACTTCTTAGTTTAAGTCAAAGAAGTTCTCCGTTTTTTGCGTTTTTGTTTTATAGAAAAATAGGAAATCCAGACTAGTTGACATTCATTCTTAAAAGCTGCATCAGGTTTTGTTTATATATGAGAACGGGAGAAGAAAGATTTAGAATTCAGATTGCGTGTTACTAAGGTGAATAAAAGTTGCGACCTCCAGAATCATTAGGGTATGCATTACATTAACAACGACCAGTTTTTTTTAGCAAAGCGAATTATACTTTTATTATATTTAATTGAATATATTTCAAAAATAATATGTTAACAAATTTTATACAATTGTTTTAAAAAAAGTATAGAAATGCAATGAAAAACTGACTATATTGGAAAAGAAATAACAAAATATAAAAAATGAGGTGAATCAAATTGTTCGATCCTATTAACCAAGCAGCTGAAGGTAGTGTTTCTCCTATGACTTGCGTTCTTTGTGATACACGTGATCGTTGTGTAGGTTGTGATGCTACTGATTGGTTTTGTAGCAAAGAAAGTGGTCATTGGTGTACTAATAATGATAGCGATTAATTGAAGTAAAACTCGCAGCGATAGGGCTTTCAAACACAGATAGTCAATTAGGAGGTCTGGGAACTGATCTTCTTGGACTTCCTCCTATTTTGTTAACTTTGAAAGGATGGTTACTAGTGATTAGTGCTCCATTTGAAAAAAATCCCGTCAAAATCATAGAACAAAATGAAAAGTTATACTTATACAATATAAAAACAAATGGGCTTTTTCAGATTGATGATGTCGTAGTAGATATATGTAATAGCGAAGGTAAGGAAATTGAAGAAATATATGAATTACTTAAGCATCGTTCCAGTAGAGAAGAGGTAGATAGGCTATTAGCCAGTCTGGAGGAAGCATCGGTTATATATAATAAAGATTTGTCTATTCAAAAGGAATGTAAAAGTTGCAATGATGAGCAAGTAAGTCTATCATCTATAATCCTTATGCTGGTTCAAGAGTGTAATCTAAGATGCTCTTACTGTTATGGAGGTGACGGAGAATATAATGACCGAGGACGGATGGACACAGAGACCGCATTAAAAGCAGTTGATTATCTGTTTAATCATTCTGGCGAAGAAGAAGAACTGAATATTTGCTTTTTTGGAGGGGAGCCACTTCTGAACATTGAAGTTATTAAAGAAGTTGTAGCCTACACTAAGCTAAAACAAGAAAAATCAAATAAACGTGTTACATATAGTATGACAACGAACGGCACCTTGATTTCCAAAGAAATTGAAAACTTCTTATTAGATCATCATATTTCTATTCAGATAAGTCTAGATGGTGATCAAATGACGCACGATTTCAATCGATATTATCAGAACAGAAAAGGTACCTATGAAATCATTTTAAATAGAACAGAAAGTTTAAGAAAAAAAGGTGTCATAACAGCAAGAGCTACGATTTCACCAGTACAATTGGATATAACACATACACTTACACATTTAATGGGGATTGGTATCCGCCATGTTGCGATGTATCCTGCAGTCGAGATGCTTAGTGAGGAAGACTTTGAGAAGTATGCACAGGAATTCACCAAATTGGTTGTTCATTTTGAATCTTTGCTTCAAGCTAAAAAATATGGGGAAGCACGTCAAATATCGAACATTTTAAAATACTTGAAGATGATTCATTCTTCTTCTAAGCGAGATTATTTTTGTGGAGCGGTCTCGCATATGCTTGCCGTTGATGTGCATGGTAATCTTTATCCTTGTCAACGATTTGTTAATGAAAAAGATTATTCTTTAGGGAATGTAAGGGAAGGGATGGATGTAAGAAAGAAGAGTGGCATGCTTAGTGAGATGCGTTTAGAGAAGAGAACTGTATGCGGAGAATGTTGGGCTAAGAATCTATGTGGTGGAGGTTGTCCTCAAGAAAATATGGTGCTTAGTGGTTCGATTAATGAGCCAGTGGATAAATACTGTAACTTTACTCGTAGTGCAATAATGGATTGTATGGAATTGTATTTACGATTAACTAAAGAAGACAAGAAAAACCTGTTCTCTGCTAAGCGGCAGCGAGAGCAACTATTGGAGGATGTCTCATTTGACAATTGATATTCAAGCTTTAAGTAAGTCATATGGTTCTCACCAAGTACTTAACGAGCTTCATTTCCACATTGATAATGGTATTTTCGGACTGCTCGGAGACAATGGGGCGGGTAAGACCACTTTAATGAAAATTCTTGCCACTTTACTTAGATTCGACCGAGGGGAAGTTGAAATATTCGGACATTCTTTGAAAAAAGAACCTGATGCTATTCGTTCCTTACTAGGGTATTTGCCACAACATTTCGATTTTTTTCCAAATGTAACGATTATGGAATCTATGCACTATTTTGCAGCTTTAAAAGGTATTCAAGGTAAGCGTCATATTCAAGAGGAGACATCTCAGCGATTAATTGAGGTGGGACTTATCGATCAAGTTCATAAAAAAATAAAACAGCTGTCTGGGGGAATGAAGCAGCGCTTAGGAATTGCCCAAGCTATGTTAGGACAGCCTAAGTTGTTAATTGTTGATGAGCCGACGGTTGGACTGGACCCCAAAGAAAGAATTGCTTTTCGAAACTTGCTTCAGAATTATGGAGAAGAGCGGATTATATTGTTATCTACTCATATTGTTCCTGACGTTTCGAGCACATGTGACAAACTACTCGTTTTAAAAGAAGGCCGTTGTCTGTATCAAGGGGCTATAGACGATATGATTCGAACTGTCGAGGGTAAAGTATGGTTGGTTGATGTTGGCAAGCATCAATTGGAACAATTAAGCCAACAAGCTCGAATCACCTCCATTGTGCGGAAGGAAGGAAGAATTCAGGCTCGATTATTGTGTAACTACCCTCCAGATTGTTGTACAGAAGTCACACCTGAAACGGCTAATCTTGAGGATGCGTATTTGTACATTTCCGATCCGGAGGAGAGTTAGCAGAATGGGACAAGTAATCAGAGCCCTAGTTCGATTTGAAGTTTTGCTTATGAAGAAAAGTGTAGTGTTTTTTATAGCACTAACGTTCTCTTGTTTTTTAATTCCTTTATTTTTATATCTAGGAGCAGGGAATAAGAATAACGAGTTATGGATATTTTTGCATCATGGACAAATGTTCTTTACCATATTACTAATGCCGTTAATGTATTCTGTTCTTTATGATGGCGAGAAGCAAAAAATGATCTCTTCTGTTATTATGCCTAAATTGCTTAAAGGAGCCCAATATTTTTATTGTAAGAGTTTTGTATTATGGGGAGTGGTTTGCTTATTTCAATTTGTCGCTTTAGCTATGATTTGTGTAGTTCAATGGTCGACTCATGGTAAGGCTCCATTCTTGATACTGCTTCATCTAACAGTAGCAGGTTTAGCAACTATGGGATATTCTGTTCAAATTACTGTCATATTGAACTTGCTCTTACGTAAACAACTGTATGTGAACATTGTAATGCTCGTTTACCTTTTAATCAGTATTACTATCAACTTTCCCTACATTTCAATCTGGTTTAACCCAGATTGGATTATTTCCAATTTCTTCACACAGTCGTTTCATTTTGGAAGAATATTCCTATTTTTGCTTATGTGGGTATTGATGAAAGTCAGTAATCATCTATGGATGGCGAGGGTACAAGAATGAATGGAATTATAGTTCGTTTCTGGCTACAGCTTTTACTTCGAAGAGAACAAGCAGTAACCTTGCTCGTTTCCTTTAGTGTGGTTATTTTATTCAATTTAATAATGAATGAAGGTATTGCAATAACTTATAGTGTTAACTTGTTATTTGTAGCTTTTTTTTCTTTACAGATTGCGAGTATACATAATCGTAATCATACAGAGCCGTATATATATATTTCCGTCTTTCCTAATTACCGTCTAATCACTTACCAGCTTTATGTTTCTTTAATTCTTTCGTTTCCTCTCTTGCTCATGATGATAGGACTTTTATGGAAATCATTCGCTGATGTATCATTATGGAATTTGGTTATCATTGTGTTTTTTTCTAGTGTTTTTTCGTCGATGTTGGGTCTCTTGTTAGGGCAGGTAGTAAAGCATTATGGGTTGGCCTTCACTTTTCTCATTGCTTTTTACCTTCCTATAGGTTTAGTTTCCTGGTCTTTTAATGAAAAGTTACGTTACATATCTCCTGTAGTGAATATATTCAACCCCTATATGATCAACTGGCGAAATCTCTTTGGACTCTTAGGCTGTAGTTTATTATTTTACGGATTAGGCACATTGTTATCCAGTCGGCGCGGAGGGGGCAAAAAGTCTATAATCCCTTGGATTAGTACGGTCCTTGCTTGTAGTATACTGATTGGCGTATGGGGATATGAGAGGCTATTTAATGAGAATCTACAGACATCGTCGTTTCAAAAAATAACTGTGGGACAAACACAAGTAGAGTATAAGGGGATTAGTTCGTATCAGGCGAGGCAATTTGCCACCCTCTTTGAAACGCTGTATCAAGTGGCTAAGAAAAAGGAGACACATCCGGTTCGCTATACCCTGGAAATCACCCGAATACACTCCATGTCATCGTTCGAGCCGAAAATAATAGTGCAAAATCATAATAAACTTCAAATCAATATTTATTCAAATAAGCTTTTAGAGTTTAATTTCGGAATGGATTGGGCGAGCAAGTGGATTGATTACATTTTGCCCCAATCGACCCACTTATCCAATGAGCAAGTTGACGCTTTTAAACACCTCAAAAATGACATTATTATGGAAGTTAGAAAGAAAAATCCCGAAAATGTCTATACAATTCATGGGGGCTGAGAGCTAAAATAGCGAGGTTTCATAAAGAACGAATAATAGTAGATAAAAAGAAAGGGATGGAATGCATGGAACGTGAGGCAGAACATTTGAATTTCAGAGCTATATTTCATTCATTCCAATATTGGCCGAAGTTAACTAAGTTATTATGGAGTACAGAACCTATCTACTTTATTATCATTATTTTTGGCTATCTACTAAAAGGAATACTCCCGATTGCTAACCTTCTTTCCATACAGTATTTGGTTTCTGAATTAGAGACTAGCACGGTATGGCATAAGCTTCAAATAAGTGCAGTGTTCCCTGTAATTATCGTGATGTTTTCTAGTTTGCTTATTTCAAGTTTAATTGAATATTCTGATAAATTATTTCAAATTTCACTGATAAATAAATTACAAACATTAATAGTATCACAAACATCAACATTTAACCTTGCGGATTTTGAAAGTCCGCAAGTACATAATCAGCTCAAAAGAGTACAAAACGACTCAATAGATAGACCTATTCAGATCTATAAAGAACTCATTAATTTGTTAAGTTCCATGGTTACGTTATGCTCTAGTATTGTCATTTTAATAGCATTCAGATGGTGGATTTTACTGATTCTTGTTGTTTCCCCCCTAGCATCTTTTTATTCTTTATTGAGGTTCACACAAATTCAATATGTAGCCAAGAAAAAACGGGCTCCTTTACAACGTAAATCCAGGTATATTAATTACTTATTGACTAATGAGAAGTCTTTTAAAGAAATCGTATTGTATCAACTTAGTGACTACTTTACAGCAAAATATAAGGACATTTTTGATGTTTTCTACAAAGAGGATAAGTATTTAGCCAAAAAACGTATTGCGTTATATTTGTCTTTTCAAGTAATAAGTACATTATTTATAGCCATTGCTTTGATTATGATTATACAAATAGCTTGGAAAGAAGTATTTCTCGTTGGCAGTATTTATGCATTAGTTCAAGCAGTATTATTAGCTAATCAAAATATTAACACAGTATCTCAAGGATTGATTTCATTGTGTGATCATAATCTGTATCTAGATGAATTATTCGCTTTTTTTAACATAAAACATAAACAAGACAGTTCTAGTATGTTGCTAAGAGAATCAGGTATACAAGCTGATTCGACGATAGAATGCATAGAATTTAAAAATGTTTCATTTGCCTACCCAGATCAAAAAGAATTGGCTCTCAGAGATATAAGTTTTAAAATGAAGCGTGGTGAATCTCTTGCTCTAGTGGGCAGGAATGGCTCAGGGAAAACAACAGTGATAAAACTTTTAATGGGGTTATATGAAGATTTTAAAGGGGATATTTTAATTAATTCTATCTCGATTCGAAATTATCATAAAGAAGTACTTTATAAAAAAATAGGTGTTATATTTCAAGATTTTGTTCAATTCGATTTTTCAGTAAGAGAAAATATAGGTTTTGGTAGTATAGAACATCTTGAATTTGATACTAGGATATGGAAGTCGGCACAACATACAGGAGTAGATAAGGTAATACGAGATTTGCCTAATCAATTAGAACAACAGCTAGGAAGAAACTTTGAAGGGGGTATACAGCTTTCAGGAGGGCAGTGGCAAAAGATAGCTATATCCAGAGCGCTCTTCAAAGATGCTGACGTTTACGTATTAGATGAGCCTAGTTCATTTCTTGATCCAGAATCAGAAAAACAAGTATTTCGCCAATTTCAAAATTTTGTTATTGATAGGCTTTGCCTCTACATTTCTCATCGTTATACCTCTGTTCTATATGCAGGTAAAATTTTAGTTCTGGATAAGGGGCAGATTATAGAAGAAGGAACTCACCAAGAACTAATTGAAAGTCGAGGGCTTTACTATGATTTATTTTCTGATGAAATTAATACATTCCAGGAAGCGCTAGTTACTAATGATACACGCTAACTGTGTATAGGGATTCTGGCATATATTTGGACTGTGAACAGTATTGTTTTTTACCTAAAGAAGTAGACTAAGTAGAATATACAAGTCATAGTCACAAGAACGACAGCGGAGCTTCTCTTTGGGAGAGGGGCTCCGCTGTTTTTACTTTACATAGATATATTTATATATGAGTTAGACAATATTGATGGGACAATGTGCGAAGTTTTCTTTTCAGTCTGTAGATTCGAGTCGTTGTAGCCGTAACCGAAATATTATATTTGGTAGCGAGCAGGGGCACAGCCAGTTGTCGACAAAAGTAGTCTTCATAGAGTGTATATTCAATGTTGGAAAGCTGCATTAGAATATTAACGATAACCGTATCCACATCTCCCAATCTACGATTTTCCCACTCCTCCTCTACCGAATTTGAATAACTACAGATCTTCTCACATTCAAGCGTAGTTTCATGCTTTTTTTGTGTATAGTAGTACCTAAATGATTTATATATAAGATTTTTAGCCGTGAGGTACAGCCAACCTTTTACATTGGGGTGTTGTTTGAGCTTGACCAATTGCTGTCTTGCCGCTACAAAAGTATCTTGTGTACATTCTTCTGCCATAAATGTAAAGCAAGACTGATTCTTGACTAAATGCATACAGAAACGGTATACCTCGCTCAGATAAAGTTCACAAATTTTTCTGTAAAAGCATCTGGAACTACCTCTGCACTGATCCTCTTTGCAACAGTCGATAACCATCGTGGTCGGCATTTGTTAAAGCCCCCTTTGGACGGATAAAAAAATAAGTGAATTTTGTATGTGCCAATCATATACATTAATTCCAATTTTCAAGAATGACATAAATCATATTTAATCTCGTAAATATGGAATTACTAGAACAGTTAAAAGATGTTTTAAGGTGATTTTGATTCTGATACGGAATTAGTTAATAGGGGGAGAAGGTGCATCTGATGAAAGGGGGAAAAGGATGAAAGAATCCATAGTATATAAACGTTTGGCAGCAACATTTAGACCTTATCTGAAGACGGTCACTATCATTTTGATATGTCTTATCCTATCAGCGGGCTTGAATATATTATTGCCTTTAACAAGCAAGATTATTGTGGATCAAGGTCTTCTGAAAGGGAATATGCAGGCTGTAATCCTGTACACATCTGCTGTGTTTTTAATCGTTTGCTTGGACAAGCTGTTGAATGTGTGTAAAGAAACCTTTCGGGCAGGCTTAAGCGCACAGGTTACCTTTTCATTATTTGAAAAGGCGTATCTGCATCTGACAAGAGTACGAATGAGCTATTTTAACCGAACCAATGAAGCGGAGCTGCTGAACCAAATTGGCACGGATGTAGGTAATGTATCGAGGATCACAGATAGTGGAGTATTTTTTGTCATTATGCAGGCGTTCAGCATGATTGGTGGTTTATGTGGTTTGCTGCTCATTAACTGGAAAATGACTGTAATCGTGCTGTGTTTTTTACCCATCAAATATGTTGTGGTGAAGTATTTTGTGAAGCGTAGAAAAAAACTAGTGGGGGATTTAATTGAAGGCAGTAGTGATTTTGCTCAGTGGTTTGGGGAATCTGTCGGGGGCATGAAGGAGCAGCGAATGTTTGGTCTTATTCCACATAAGCATCAGCAGTTCTCATCCAAGCAGCGTCGAATTGTAGATTCAGAACGAAAATTATCACTTCTGGACGCTTGGAATATCGCTTCGGAATCTATTTTAATTCAGCTTCTAATGATGCTTTTGTACGTTGTGGGTGCTAATCTTATCTTTCGTTTACAGCTCACTGTAGGGGGTATTTTTGCCTTTGTTTCTTACAGTGCTTATGTTACCACTCCTGTATTCGCTATTTTAAACATTGGCTACATGCTGGCTGAAGTCATTCCCTCCGCCATTCGATATTATCAGTTCTTGGATTGGGCAGAGGAAGAAACATCTAATTCAGTCACTCCAGCGTCTATACTAACTGAGCCGCCATTCGAAAATCACATTGCATTTCATCATGTTTCTTTTTCCTATACCAAGGATGAACCCATCCTATCCGACGTGAACTTTAGGATTGCCCGAGGGGAAAAAGTAGCTATCATTGGAGCAAATGGGGCAGGGAAGTCTACGCTGCTGGATTTGATAATGAGATTCAGTCAGCCTGATCAGGGGATAATCACTTATGACGGCATTGACATCCAAAGCTATGAGATAGATGAGTATCGAAGTCAAATAGCTTTGGTCAGTCAGCAGGTGTATTTATTTGATACTACTATTTTTGGAAATATCCGCATAGGCACAGAAGTCACTAATGATGAAATAGAGGCCATTATCGCGGAGGTTGGTCTGGAAGAATTGGTTCAGAACTCGGCAGATGACTTCCCTATAGGCTCGAATGGCTCCAGATTGTCGGGTGGGCAAAGACAGAAAATTGCTATGGCCCGGGCATTGATCAGGGAAGCGCCATTGTTTATTCTCGACGAGGTGACCTCCAATCTAGACACAGCAGCTAGGCTAAATGTTCAGCAATTGTTGAAGACCCGGTTGCGTGAAAAGACTGTAATCATCGTTACACATCGCAGCGAGATATTAGCGCATGTCGATAGAGTTATTTTGTTGGAGAACGGCGAACCAGCCCAAATAGGATCACACTCCCATTTTATGACCTGTCATGCAGAATACAGAGGATGGATATTAGGGGAAGAAGAGGTCTCCATAAAATGATGAAAAAAACAAACGCTTTCATAGTGTGATTTAACATCATGTACGGAATTAGTATAGGTGAACACCTTTTTAAATCATATCATGAATGGGAGGAGTAGTTTAACATGCGTAAGCTTGTGAAAAGAAGCACGAATGTAGGCGACACAATTGAGGCATTTGGCTGTGGTTGTTCCTGTTATTGTCCTTGCTCCTGTTATTGCGCAGGCAGTTTGACTCGAAGCTCCAATACTCAGCGTGAAAGTGACGGTTCTTATCGCAGAGATAACGGAACTGGAATTGGTAATTATTAAGCTTGTATCTGTATGGAGGAGCCTGGGCATTCCAGGCTTCTGTCCACATCAAAACAGAGTAGGTGTGAATCATGAACATGTGCCAACCCTTTATATACACATTTCAGACGAGACTCCACCATTATGTATATGATGTAAATACCAATTTAATTTTGCGGATTAAAGAGGAGGCTTACCATTTCCTGAATTCGCATTCCAGCTTCGACTTGGATCAGATGGAGGCTACACCGGAATTGCAGCAGTATATCCGTGACTTGTTGGATAACGGATTTTTATCTTCACAGCGTCCGCAGATTATGAATCATCCCAAGACAAAGCACCTGGAGCATATGCTTCAGCATCAGCTGAAGACCCTCACCTTACAGGTAACTCAAAATTGCAATCTTAGATGCTCTTATTGCGTTTATTCAGGAGGATATGACAATCGAGGTCATACCAGTCTGATGATGGATTTTGAGACAGCGCGCAAGTGTATTGATTTTGTCATTGATAGGTCAGTAGACAGTGACCGTTTGGATTTTGGTTTTTATGGGGGAGAGCCGCTTATTAATTTTCCGTTAGTCAAGAAGTGTGTGGAATATATCAAGGAACAGGTAGCGTATAGAGATGTAGGCTTTCATTTGACGACCAATGGTACGCTGCTTAATAACGATATTCTGGACTTTCTGGATGAACATCATTTTGTGCTTACGATCAGTCTGGACGGAGATCAAGAGAATCATGACAGAAACAGACGATTTGCTGTTAACGGGCGGGGCACCTTCGATACGATTATTGCCAATGTGGATAAAATTAAGAGAAATTACCCGGACCTCTTTGAATGGATTAATTTTAATGTGGTGTTGGATACCCGTAATGATTTTGGTTGTATCAATGATTTTTATACGAATTATGAAACCTTCGAAAGTCTGTATAGTGTAAGGTCGTCCTACATTAACGATGCTTATGTGAAGGATGAAATTTTGTACAGAAATGAATTTATTGAGCAGAGAGGCTATGAGGTAGTTAAAATGATGCTTTCCAAGTTTGGAAGAGTAGATGAAAATCATGTCTCCAAGCTGATTAAGGACTATTATATTCAGATGTATTTCCGAATGTTTCATTATAGAAAGCCTTCTGCGGGGATGCCGATAGAAGCGCATCATGGCGGACCCTGTGTGCCTGGTGTACAGCGATTGTTTGCGGATGTGCATGGAAATCTGTATCCATGTGAACGGGTCAGTGAGCAGTCGGAGGTGGTGCAGATTGGAACGGTGGACACGGGCTTTGAAGTGGATAAAATCAACCAAATTTTGAATGTAGGGACAATCACGGAGGATGCATGTAAAAACTGTTGGAATCTCCGTTTTTGTACGTTGTGTGTTGCTGTAGCAGATGATTTGCATACCTTGTCCAAAGAAAAGAAGCTGAGTCATTGTTCGGTAGTCAAAAATGATATTCGGCACACATTACTTGATTATTGCATGATGAATGAGCTCGGCTATGATTTCTCCGAGGATACGATTCTCGATTTTGAAAAAGCATGAGGGGTGTCTCCATGACCAATAAATTAATCATTTTTCCGTTTGATTATGAAACGATAGCCCTGGTTAGGAACTTGAATCTATTAGGAAGTTATGAGGAAGTTGTACTTATTTCTTTTCAAGGGTCGGGGATGATCGGGAAAGATGCCTGTGTAACGGACAAGGGGGAAGTGACAGGCTTCATCGTGAAGCCAGAGTCTTGTTTGGAGCAAGAAATAGAGCGTTGTGATGCTATATTACTGGTAAAATCCAATTTCAAGCTGGATGTAGCTGAGGTGTATCTTCCCGTGATCAAGAAGGCTGGACAACTTGGCAAAAAAGTCATGTGTAATTTCACTTTGCCAGACTCATGTATGGAATTCATCGAACCCTGTGAGGAGCGTGAGGACAAGCTGATTTTAAAAAATACATTTGATGTAGGCACGAAAGATATTTTACCGCCTGACCCGGGCTCTGTTATTCATGATTTTTTTACACCGGTTCTATTTGTATTAGGGCTGAACGAGCGAACGCATAAGCTTAATTTACAGTTTAACCTTCGGCAGAAGCTTGAAGCACAAGGATATCGGGTGTCGCAAATCACATCTAATGGATGCGGGGAGCTGATTGGTGCACATTCTTTTCCACAGTTTATGTTTGAGAGTGGTATGACGGAAACCCAGAAGATTATCATGTTTAATCGGTATTTGAAAAAAATAGAGCAGAGCGAAAAGCCTGATCTAATACTCGTGGGCATTCCGGGTGGGATTGTTCCCTTTAACAATACGTTCACGAACTATTTTGGAGTAACCTCGTTTTTGGTATCTCGTGCTGTTAGACCGGATGGCCTGATCTGCTGTCTCCACTATGATGAATACAATATAAAATATTTGGAGCATGTGAAACAGTACATGGAAAACCGTTTTTCCTCTTCATTATTGGGATACGCCATATGTAACAATGTATTCGACAGTTATTCTTCTTCCACGGTCAATATGCAATATGCATCTGTTGATCATCGTTTCGTGGAAGAGAAAAAACAGGAATTTTCCGATTATTCCGTGTCTGTACTCCATCTGTCCAACGATGAAGATATGAATAGGCTGACGAAGGATATTTTACATTATTTTTCGGTTGATCATCACGTAGTTCAGTTGTAATGGAGGGAAGAATATGAACTTTACTCAGGATGTAACGGAAACAGGAGTGAAACTGGAAAATATATTTTGGAAGCTTTTTAAATTAAAAGCGGGCGACATAAATAAAGAGGCTACATTACTAGGTCCTGATATGGGGTTGTTTCCCGGAGATCTGGTATATCTATTATTTGAAGTGGAACAAAGCTTTGCTATCCTAATTCCGGAAGAGCGTATAGTGGGAGGGGGGTTGCTTACATATAACAGCTTGTATGAGACGATAAAGGACTGCTTAAGTGTGGAAAAGGAATGAAGGATTTGTGAAAATGATGATAAAACATACAAAAACATACAAAAAAATCCGATAAACCTCTAGAATCACTTATTTCAGGATTTTGGAAAAATCCTCATTTAGAAGAGAATTGGAGGTTTTAGGATGAATGTATCATTTACATCATCTCACCAATCGCCGTTTCGCACCGCAGATAACAACCGACTTGAACTACGGCATCCCCTTTCCGCTCAGGCTGAAAGGAAGAGTATAGGCAAGCCACAAAACAAGGTTATTGAACAATTGACAGAGCAAAAGCAAAATTTGATGGAGAGGCGTTCGGATTATTTAAGTAATGCTCTCAAGCGTGGTCTCGGTCCGGAAGCTGTAAAAGCTGAAATGGAAGAGATAGATAAGCAGATTCAGCAAATTGACGAGAACATTCAAAAGCAGTCACTGGAAGAGCAAAAAAAGGCTTTAGGCATGGATGAGGAGAGTAAAAAAGAAGCTCAGAAAGGTAAAAAGGAAGAATATACGCCTAAGACTGCTGAGGAGCAGCAGCAAAGATTGATCACCTATACAATGCATAGTGTTGTATCTGCAAACAATGAGTTGAAGAATGCCAAAATAGCCAAAATGGCACAAATCACGTTGGGAAGCGAGGCTAAGGGGTGGGAAAACGCTAACCCTGCTAAATCAGCCGCTTTGCGTGAAAAGGCTGAAGGACTTAATGGGAAGATCATGGAAATCGCTGCGAATATTAATGAGCGTATCAGTGAAGCAGTGAATAACGAACCGAAGATTACTGATCGGGTTGAACCTAAGGATGAGCAGGAGGCAAATGCAGAGACAGGCAGGGTGTGGACTGAACAAGAGCTCAATGCCTATCTGGACTCGGCTAAAGACGGGGAGAAGACTTCAGGCACGAAGGTAAATATTGCAGTCTGATCCAGCTATTATGTACATGGTTTGCTAAATTAGGAGGGTGCTTTCAGACGAACGCTATCGTTCGCAGAGGCACCCTCCGCTTACTCTAATGGAACGGAACAGAACCATGAGATTTATTTCACAATCCAAAGAGACAGGGGGAGAAAAAATGAATAGTAAGGTCCATGTTGCCATTATTGACGACGGGGTTAATGCTGGCTTTTTAAACACCGAATTATTATATAACGTCGAAATAGCTCATGGAGACGTAGAAGAGGGACGTACCTTAAATCACGGTACACTATGTGCAGCTATTGTACAAACGTATTTTCCAGATGCGATCATTAGCAGTGTGAAAATAATGAACCATAGAAAAGGCAATGCAACTCAGTTTTGTGCTGCGCTGGATTGGTGTGTAAAGCATGGTGTACAGGTAGCCAATATCAGCCTGGGAAGTATAAATTATCGAGATCGAGGCATGATGCGGGAAGCTGTAAATGATGCAGCTATGGCAGGATTAATTATGGTATGTGCTGCACAAAACGGAGGACTTCTTACTTATCCGGCCTCCTTTGCCAATGTGATTGGAGTGCGCTGCGATCGTAGCGGCATACTCACATCAGGGCAATATACATATGATGCTGAGAGGGCCTTCTCAAGCGGTATCGATTTTACTGCTTTTGCCAAGCATGAGCTGATAGGTGCAGCTGGAGAGGTTGTACAATGCCCCAACAGCAATAGCTATGCCACTCCATTGATTACAGCACAGATATGCAGAGTTTTGCAGCAGTCCAAGTCTGTTCCTTCCATAGAACAGCTAAAACATATGTTACATGAGTATAGCTATCATCCGATACAGGATACCCTATTACTCGTAATGCGTTACAAACATCCGGATTGGATACGGCGCGCCTATGTGTTTAAGGAGGATTGTACAATTGGCTCAAAGGCACCCTATTATTTTCAGACCCAATGTGAAGCTCAACTCCCTGGCGACAACATTGCTGCCATCATTGAACAAGCCATCCTGCGGGAGCGAGAACAACAGGAAACAGCGCTCGAAGGTGGACAACGGGTATACGGCCTTACAGATACGATTGTCTTGCTAGGGGACATGGAACCAGTCAGTTTGCAGGAAGTGGAGCAATTGGCTTCACGTTATGGAAAACATGTCGTCTGTATCTTTAAAAATCAACGATACATCCCTACGCTGAATTTTTCATCTTGCTTTTTGCGCTGGTGGCAGCAAGAGGAGTGTTTCTCTAAGAGGCAGGAGCAGACTATCGCAATAGAGGATTCTCGCATTCCGCTTATTTGTATTTATTATGACAAGGGCATTGACATCATATATTTTTTGCATGAGTTGAGAGAATCCTTTTTCCGGAATGGATACCAAAGCTGGATCGTGGTGGACCAGTCTGCGGCAGTGTTGCATGATATGGAGTATATGTTTCCTTCAGATGCAAGCAATGGATTACAGGAACTGCTAAATGTTACTGGTACAATGGCATATAGTTCTTATACGGATATTGCTATTTTGTGTGTAGAGACTGCGAATATTATGGATTGCACCAAAGAACGAGTTTTATTAGGCGTTGATATTGAGCTTTCTTTGCTGGTGAAAGTGGAAATTGAACGTATTCACATATCTATACGGACAGAGCAAGGAGATTTGAAAGATTGGGTCCTCACGAAATTAAACGTGGGCGATATAGGTGGTATTTATACATATTTAGAACAACTGTTGGTAGACTGATATTCACTATTTAAAACAGACTGCAAGATATGGCAGTAGGCACTACTTTGAACGCACCTGTAATCCGTTATTATTATTTAGCAAAGTGGTTATTCACTCAATAAGTTTGTTTATAAAACGAAATATTTAGAAATACGTAACCAATTGCTTATCGTTTATTATAAACGTTAATAATAATATTAAGTATTTAATGATAATGTTGACTATAATAAATATGGTGTGTTATATTAAAACCGTAAATAAAACGGCATCTTAGTCTTGGTGGTACAACGGATTTTATTTTCGCATTCAGAGAGGATGGTTTAGGTGGCAGCAGCTGTAAAAGCAAAGATGATTGTAGACAAATCTTTTCGTATTGCTGAAGTCGATAAACGCATTTATGGCTCTTTTGTAGAGCATCTCGGGCGTGCCGTATATGGTGGCATTTACGAGCCTACTCATTCAACTAGTGATGAAAGCGGTTTCCGAAATGATGTTAAAGAGTTGGTAAAACAGCTTGATGTTCCTATTATACGCTATCCGGGAGGCAATTTTGTATCCGGTTACAATTGGGAGGACGGTGTCGGCCCTGTTGCGTCCAGACCTAGACAGTTGGAGCTGGCGTGGAGAACGGTCGAGCCGAATGAAGTGGGTACGAATGAATTTTTCAAGTGGGCCAAGGATGTAGGTTCCGAAGTCATGATGGCGGTTAATCTGGGTACGCGCGGAATTGATGCTGCGCGTAATCTGGTGGAATATTGCAACCACACAGGCGGCTCTTACTGGAGTGATCTACGTCGTAGTCACGGTGTAGAGCAACCACATAAGATTAAAACCTGGTGTCTTGGTAACGAGATGGATGGCCCATGGCAGATTGGTCACAAGACAGCAGAAGAATATGGCCGTCTGGCTGTTGAATCTGCAAAAGCCATGAAGCTGATTGATCCTGACATCGAGCTTGTATCCTGTGGCAGCTCCAGCTCCACAATGCCGACGTTCCCGGAGTGGGAAGCAACCACCCTGGATCATACCTATGAGGTAGCGGACTATATTTCCTTGCACCAATACTACGGCAATCATGACAATGATACGGCTAATTATCTGGCACGCTCTATGGATATGGATCATTTTATTCATACGGTCATTTCGACTTGTGACTATATCAAAGCAAAGAAACGCAGCAAGAAAAAAATGATGCTCAGCTTTGACGAATGGAACGTATGGTACCACTCTAATGATGCGGACAAAAAAATTGATCCGTGGTCTGTAGCACCACCGCAGCTTGAGGATATCTATAACTTTGAGGATGCATTGCTGGTAGGTAGCATGTTGATTACGTTCCTGCGCCACGCGGATCGTGTGAAAATGGCTTGTCTCGCCCAACTGGTCAATGTTATTGCGCCAATCATGACCGAGAATAACGGAAAAGCGTGGAAGCAAACAATTTTCTATCCATATTTGCATGCTTCCCGTTATGGTCGTGGGATATCGCTGATGCCTGTCGTGGATTCGGAAAAATACGATTCCAAGGACTTCACAGACATTCCTTATCTGGACAGCGCTGTAGTTTATGATGAAGAGGGAGACGCGCTGACTGTCTTTGCAGTGAATCGTCATCTGTCTGAATCGCTGGAACTGACAGTAGATGTACGCAGTTTTGAAGGCTACCGCATTGTCGAGCATACTGTATTGGAGCATGATGATCTTAAAGCGACCAACAGTCCAGCCGGTGAAAAAGTTACGCCTCACAACGGCGGCAACGCCAAGCTTGAAGACGGAATTGTAAAAGCTCATTTGGGCAAAGCATCGTGGAACGTTATCCGTCTCGCTAAGTCTCATTAATTCTCTTCTGTAAAAGGGTGCAGCTTCGACTGTACCTAAATAAGCTCGCATTCTCTCTTGTAAGAGTATTACAAGAGTGGCAATGCGAGCTTTTTGCGTAAAATGAGCCATTTGTCCCTCCATAGATATAGGGTTCTAAGAGAAGGGTGGATTTTAAATAAATATTATGTTTATTACTAAATTTAACTAGACAAAGATGATCCTTATTCACTAAGTGATCGTACTCCGTACATTTTTGTGAAGTTAATTAGACCCAGTGCCAGACTTCCCGGGTGAAAAAAGGCCCTGTTATATCGTTATCAACGTGCTGATACCTGAAATGCAGGGTGTGCAATCCGACTTAAATCCACGTTATACTTTAAAAGACAGTCTATTTAAACCAGATGATGGCAGTAGCATTTCGAGAAAGGAATGATCTCTATGAGTCAAACAGACGAATATCGTTTTCAAGTGAACTTGGGCGGTATGATTGATATTTTGGCCAATCATTTATATAGCAGTCCACGAGTGTTTATACGTGAGGTTCTGCAAAATGCAACAGATGCGATCACGGCTCGCAAGGAGCTGCGGAAGGTTGCTGCTGAAAGTAAAGTATTGAAAGAAGACAAGACCCTTGAAGCTACAGCTTCTGAGAGTAACGACTATGAAGGTAAAGTCATCGTGGAGTTATCTGGTTCTGGGGAGCATCAGGTATTGATGATTCAGGATAACGGCATTGGATTGTCAGAAGAAGACATTCACCGTTTTTTGTCGATCATCGGTCAGTCTTCCAAGAAGGGAGCCGATTTGCTGGCTTCTGAGACTTCGTTTATCGGACGATTTGGGATTGGGTTGCTATCCTGCTTTATGGTGAGCGATGAAATTGTAGTGCTGACCCGCTCGGTGAAGGAAGGAGTCTCCATGGAATGGAGAGGGAAGCCGGATGGGACGTATACGATTCGTCGATTGGAGACCGAACTGCCTGTAGGAACGCAAATTTATTTGCGCTGCAAGCCGGGAAGTGAGTTTTATTATGAGCCAGCGCATGTAGAGGAGTCTTTATTCTATTATGGTGCGTTGCTGCCGTATCCAGTCATGCTGTCTGTAGACGGGGAGACCAAGCGCGTCAATCTTCCATCGACGAGCTGGATGCAGGACCCAGAACAATTACGGAGCCGCCGTAGTGAGGTGCTGGATTTAGGCTATCGCCTGATGGGCGAGCGCTTCAGTGATTTTATACCGTTGCGGACGGCATCGGGCAGAACAGGCGGGATTGCATTCATTTTGCCACGCAGTGTTAATCTGAACAGCAAGCGGCTGCATCGGGTGTACCTGAAGCATATGTTGGTGTCCGATAAGGCGGAAAACGTATTGCCAGAATGGGCATTCTTCATTAAAAGCCTGATTTGGACAGATGAATTGCAACCAACGGCATCACGTGAATATTTTTATGAAAATGAGCAGCTCGATGCCGTTCGTTCTGAATTGGGGACCTGTATTCGGGAAGAACTGCTACGCATGGCGCAGTATGAGCCAGACCGCTTGCAGCACTGGATTCATTTGCATGAGCTGTCCATGAAGGCGCTCGCCGTGGAGGACGATGAATTTTTGCGGATAATGTACCGTTGGTTTTCCTTCGAAAGTACATTTGGGCGGCGTGAGCTGAGTGAACTGATCCGAGAGGCGGACGGACGTCCGCTGCATTACACATCGACAGTAGATGAGTATCGTCAGATTACGCATGTGGCGGCGGCGCAATCCATGTTGGTGATCAATGGCGGCTATATTTATGATTCAGACATTTTGGAAAAACTGCATTGGATTGACCCTAACCTGCAAACAGAGCGTCTTAGCCCTGAGGAGGTATCTCTTTCATTTACCGGGCTAACGCAGGAAGAGCGCGAGAGTTATTACGGTGTGCTTCGTGTCATGGATGCTGCTTTGCAGCCGATGCGTTGCCGTGCTGAGTTGAAGCGTTTTGAGCCTGCGAGTTTGCCGGTGTTGTATACCATTTCTCAGGATGCACTGACCTTGCGCTCCATGGAAAACACGGTTGAGGAGACAACCTCACTTTTCTCCAATGTGCTTGATAGTCTGAAAGCAGGAGTCCAGCAAAATTCGGGCTATTCTACCTTATACTTTAATCTGAACAACCCGGTGGTGGCGCGGATTCTTGAAGCTACCGATACGCAGATGGTCACGGCTGCTACAGAAATGATGTATGTGAATGCGCTTATGATGGGGCACTACCCGATGAACCGCAGTGAGCTGGGACTGATGAATCGGAGTGTACTGCATTTTATCAATTGGGGATTAGGGAACGGACACAATACGTAATTGCGTAATTATAGGGGGAGCCAAATGGAAGATACGATATATGAATTGATGGAACAGGCGCAGGATCTGCCCGGGGGTGCAGCAAAGCTGGCGATTCTAGAAGAAGCAGTCCGCTTGGCAGACACTTCCGGGTTGAAGGAGCTCGCTTATGAAATCCGGGGAGAGATTGTAGACTGCGCTATTTTTAACGGATATCCATTGAAGTCGCTGATTGCTTTTTCGTGGCAGTTGGGCCAATTTGATCAAAATCCAGAGGAATACGACGCAGATGAGCTGTTGTGGAATTACAAATGGATACTCGGGAAGGTGTGCAGCTTTTCCAATATATCAAAGACACAAATAGAAGATCTGGCGGAGGATATGCGTAGGCGTTATGCCGAATACGGGTATAATGAGCGTCCATATTACTATTATAAGTTCCGCATCGCGATGGACATGGGTGAACTGGATGAAGCACGGCGATATCTGGATACCTTCCGCTTGGTCGAGCGGGACAGCATGAGTGATTGTGAGGCCTGCGAGCAAAGCCAGATGGTGCGTTTCTACTACTTAACAGGAGAAGATGAGCAGGCGCTTGCCGTGGCAAAACCGATTTTGTCGGGACGGATGAAATGTGCAGAAGTACCGCATGTGACGCTTTCTCAGGTGCTGTTGCCGCTTTATCGTCAAGGCGAGGTTGATCAGGCAAAAGACAATCATCGCAAAGGCTATCGCCTGATTCGGGATGACCGCGACTTCCTGAAAACGATATCGGAGCATATCGAATATTTGGCGATTGCTGATCCGGTTCAAGGAATCGAAGTGGTAGAGCGTCATCTACATATGGCGCTGGACTATGAGAGCGGGCTGGAGCAGATGTATTTTTACGCGACGATGGTGAGTCTACTGCAAAAGTTGGATACTTCGGGAGAAAAACGGTTGATCCGGTTGCCGGCTTCCTTGGAATGGGGTAAAGAGGATCGCACATTGACAGAAATCATTGCGTATTTTAGGCCACTGGCAGAGTCAGCGGCGGCTGATTTTGATCGACGGAACGGGAATACGTTTTATTCCGATTGGATCGGGAAAATTGTTCAAACGGCATAGAAGAAGGGACAACTGTGACGAATATTTTATACAGCCCAAACAATGAGCAGGTATAATGTTCCTGTGAAATGACAGGAGGGGTTATGTTGTGACTGTAACCGAAAAGGTGATTAATTTCGCACACCGCGGAGCTTCAGGTGTATGTCCTGAGAATACGATGGCGGCATTCCGCCACGCCTTGGAACTGGGAGCAACAGGTATAGAAACGGATGTGCAGCGTACCCAAGATGGGCATCTGGTGCTAATTCACGATGAGTCGCTGGAGCGTACGACAGGTTGCTCAATGGATGTAAGGGATATTACGCTGGAAGAATTAAATAAACTGGATGCGGGCGGTTGGTTTGATGAGAAATTCCGGGGTGAGCGGGTCCCGATGATGGATGAGCTACTGGAACTAGCCCAGTCCTCCAATACAATTATTAATTTAGAGTTGAAAAATAGCATTTATCTCTATCCGGGAATGGAGGAAGAGGTTATTGCTGCTGTGAAGCGTTTTGGATTGGAACAGTGGGTAATCATATCCAGCTTCAATCACGAATCGCTGGCGCTCTGTGCGCAGCTTGCTCCTGAAATCAAGACGGGGGCGCTGTATATCGAGATTATGGTTCGTCCATCGGAGTATGCCACCCAATTCGGGGTTACAGCACTTCATGCCTACAAACAAGTGGTTACACCAGAAGCTGTATCAGAGGCTTTGGCATTAGGTGTCGTCTACCACCCATGGACGGTGAATGAGCCAGAAGAAATGAAGCGTCTGCTGGAGGCCGGGGTGAACGGCATCATCACGGACTATCCTGATCGGTTGGCGCACTTATTGGCTGTCCGCTCTTCCTAGGTTGAAGACACAGTGGAACTGCAACTAAGGTTTGCAGGGATATGAGCGTGGCTATTTATTGAAGAAAAAGACTCTCCTGTACGCACTCGTTTTTACGAGGCGAGGGAGAGTCTTTTTTGCCCTAAGCCGAAGAGCGTATCATGCACGATGGCCTTGATTTCTTTCTACTTGATGCCGAGCCGCATACGATAGCTGAACAGGATGTCTAGTGTTCTGCCCTGAAAATAATTCTCTACCAGGTTCACGAAGCGGGCTACATCGCCGTCAAGCGTTCTATTGCCAAGTTTGAAGAGACTTTGAATACCCCCTTGGCTGAGAGCGAGCCCTGTATAACGAGCTGCGTCACACTGCTCACGGTTGTGGAAGACAATCTCCCGGGTATATCGGAATTGCCCGCTACGGTGCAGATTAGCTAAATGCTGATCCTTGCTCCATTTATGAGCTTGCTGCTCTACTGGGGCTTCCTGTTCCAAAAGGGTATCCGCTTTGGTGATAAGCTCTGTATAAGCTTGCTCTATCTGCCATTGCAGCACCGGAGGCCAGTCACAGTCAAAGGCTGCGAACACGCCGCCCTGAGCCAAGACCCTGCCCGCTTCCTGAAGCGTGCTCTCGGGGTCCATCCAGTGAAAGGATTGAGAGCAGGTGATGACGTCTACAGTTCCGTCCTCAAAGGGCAGGTTGTTGGAGAACCCGCTTTTGAAGGAAATGGTTCCTGCCATTGTCGTTCCTGCTGTCTCCAGCTTGCGCTGCGCCTTTCCTCTCATATCTGGGTTAGGTTCGATACCGACGATTTGCCGAGCGGCGTTTTCCCATATGAAGGTTGAAAGTCCTGTACCGCAGCCAAGATCGGCAACTAGCTCTACGTCTCGCTCCAGATAGCGGCTGATAATTTCCACGACGAGTGACGGCGCTTCCGGGCGGTGCTGATCGTAGTTGTCGGCAAAACCGTTGAAACGATCCACATTACTTTGCAGATTTCCTTCAGGTATCATAGGTCCTTTTCCTCCTTAGTTTTGGCTGGGCGGCCGTGCAGATTCAAATGCTGCTGTACTCCTATATTGTACAAGTTTACATGTTTATCCATCTACTCTCGTGATTTCACAGCACCCGTCGGATTTCGGAGGAAGGCAATTCCCCTATTTTATCATTGAAGCAAGCGCCCACTCGCGCATCATGGAGTCAAGCATTGGACGCAAATCTTCGCGTTGCATCCCCATGTGGAGCACGGCTTCCAGATATCCAGCTTTATCTCCAATATCATAACGTGTGCCTTCCAGTTCTAATGCGAGCAGTTGGTTCTGCAAGGCTACTTGATGAAGGGCGTCTGTCAATTGGTATTCACCGCCCGCTCCAGTGGACAGGTTTTCCAATATAGAGAAAATGGAAGGCTCTAACACATACCGACCAATGACTGCCTGCCGCGAGGGGGCCTCTGCCGGAGATGGTTTTTCAACAAGTCCACCGACTTCGTGAATGAGACCGTTCTGGTGAGTGGAGTCAATAATGCCGTATTTACTCACATCCTGTTCTTCCACTGTGCGCACGCCGACGACTTGCTTGCCAGTCGCTTCGTAAACATCCATCATTTGACGAATCGCCGGGGTGGAGGAATTCATAATATCATCGCCCAGCAACACGGCAAAGGGCTCATCGCCAATGAACTGACGAGCGCAGCTTACCGCGTGTCCCAAGCCGAGGGGTTCTTTTTGACGGATATAGTGAATGACTGCTTTACCCCCGATGCTTTGAACTTCACGTAGGAGATCATATTTACCTTTGCTCTCCAGTACCTGCTCCAACTCCACAGACTTGTCAAAATGATCCTCGATGGCTTTTTTATTACGCCCCGTTACGATAATGATGCTCTCAATTCCGGACTTGATGGCTTCTTCTACGATATATTGAATAGCCGGCTTGTCTACGATTGGAAGCATCTCTTTCGGTAAAGCTTTCGTAGCTGGTAGAAAACGGGTTCCTAATCCGGCGGCTGGAATAACAGCTTTTGTAATTTTTCTCATAGAAACTCACTTTCCTTTCGGGATGGGGAACCGAATACCCAGTATCGGCTCCCGATATAATTGATGATCATTCCGGCTGCGGTCGCGATCAGCTTGCCTAAAGCAAGTGGCAGCTCGGTTCCAGTGTGAAGCACCTGCAGTAATAAGGAGGTTATCCCCAATACGATGAGGTTGATAACGATAAATTTAGGTAATTGACGCTTATTATTGTCGTTTGATAGTTGTTTGTTGAATGTCCATTTGCTGTTCAAAATATAACTGTTGGCTGTGCCGCAGCTGTACGAAATGACCTGCGCTACAATGACCGGCACTCCGCCCCAAGCCAGCAGCATAAAAATGATATAATCTACACCCGTATTCACCAGACCTACGATGCCAAATCGGATCATAGGAAGCAGCTGGACCATGCGACTTTTCATGGGTTAGGCTCCATGACCGGATTTGGGTCCGGTATATACTGCACTGTTGCCGCGCACGGTGCGTCCTGCCGAAATCAGACTTTCACGGGCTCCTTGCATGTACAGGGATTCACGGGGTTCAGGGACTTTCATAGTATGTGTCGGACCGTTTTCGTATTGTCCACCTAGATGCTCACGGACAATGTAGAGCGGGCGTGCTTTGGTTTCGTCATAGATCCGTCCAACATATTCACCCATAATACCGAGAATGATCAGGATCACTCCGTCGAAGATCAGGCTGATACTAATCATGGACGACCAGCCCTTCATCACATAGGAATCGGTAAAAAAGTTGAGAAATAATACGTACATCAGATACAGGAAGCCGGACATGGACAGAAGTGCGCCGATATACCCTGCCAGCTTAAGCGGTTTAATCGAAAAGGATGTGATCCCGTCCAGACTGAGCTTGATCATTCGTTTCAACGGATACTTGGTTTCGCCTGCGAGCCGCTCATCGCGCTCATATTCTACAGCAGTTTGTTTGAAACCGATCCAGCTGACCAGTCCACGAACGAATCGGTTATTTTCCGGCAGCCGTTTCAATTCTTCTATGACCTTGCGATCCATTAGGCGGAAGTCTCCGGTGTCGACCGGGATATTAATATCCGTTGATGCTTTAAGTACACGGTAGAAGAGGCTGGCAGACCATTTCTTGAAGCGAGTTTCGCCATTGCGTTTGAGTCGTTTGGCGTAGACCACTTCATAGCCTTCCTTCCACTTGTTAGCCATCTTAACAATCAGTTCCGGCGGGTCCTGGAGGTCGGCGTCAATGACGACGACCGCCTCCCCAACCGCATAATCCATCCCGGCGGTAATCGCTAGCTGATGACCAAAATTGCGAGAGAAATCAATCAATACAATGGTGTCATCTCTGAGACTGAATTCCTTGATCAATTGGACGCTGCGGTCCGAACTTCCATCATTTACGAAGATCAGCTCGTAGGGCTCACCCATTGAGCCCATGACTTGTTTCAGCCTCCGGTAGGTTTCCGTAATAACGGCTTCCTCGTTGTACATCGGAATAACTATGGAATAACGGATGGGTTCACTCATTCGTAGTTCCTCCTCATTTATAATGTGATTTCGTATAAAGTACCGCTTCCGCCACGTTCGTCTCCGCCAGGGCCACCTTGACCATCCTGGGCGTTCGCATTGCTGTTCGTGGCGTCGCTTCCGCTCTTGGTTGCTTTAACGTCTGTACTTGTTTCGCCTGTTGTTGTTTTCCATTCATCTGTAGGAATCACTTTGCCATGTTCTTTGATCCATGCAGTGACTTCAGAGTTACCGCCGTCCGGTCCGCCGCCTCCACCAGAAATCATGAAGTACTTCACTTGGCCGCTTTCGACCAGCGCCTTGATTTTATCGACGGTATAGACTGGATCGGAAGATACAAAACCGTTCATAATAATTACTTTTTGTCCGGCCTCGACCAGGTAAGGAGCAGCCGTTGAATAATTACTTGCTGCGAAAAGGTAGGTTTCACCTGTGTTATTTTTTTGCAAGTAGCTCAACGTTTTTTGATCTAAACTTTGGCTACCATTGGGTCCCCCCATTCCTCTGGAACGGGTAGAAGATTTTTGTTCCGTGTCTGTACTTGTTTGTGTGCTTGAAGTATTTCCATCAGGACTGGAATTCTCTGCATTATTGGTCTGGTTATTCGTTTGAGTTCCTTCGGCTTGTTGCCCATTGGCGCTCTGACCTCTATTGCGATCATTGCCGCCCGGCATTCCGCCACCACCACCGCCAAATTGAGTGGGTCCGGCTTGTGGAATCATGCTGTTCCCCCCGTAGATGATCGGTGTCAATGCCCAGTATGCAGGACCGATAAACATAGCGAGTACACTTGCAATGATGGCGAATCTTGTGAACTTCTCAGATTTCATTCGTGCTACTATCAGCAGCACCGTGCCGATGATCCCTAGGATCAATACCGCGATGGACCAGCCACTGCCAATCGTATCGTTGTAATTTTGCAAAACAAACCAGCTAAATACCGAGGTTGCCAGTACTGCTGCGGGTAACAGCCAGGAGAGCCAGTTGGAACGCTCACGATACTGCTTCCACAATTCTACGAATCCTGCTCCAAAGAGCGCTGCAATTGGTGGCGCGAGCATAATCAGGTAATAATGATGAAAGAATCCTGCTACGCTGAAAAATGCAGCTACGGGAATCAACCAGGCCAGCCAGAAGATGACCTCTTTGTGTTTTTGTGTGATATTACGACGTCGAATGCTTGCAAGCAGGCCGATGGAAGCAATTAATGCGAATGGAAGCAGCCAGCTGGCTTGACCTGACAGGGAAGATTGGAACAACCGCAAAGGTCCTTTTTCGCCAGTGCCGAACATACCACCACCGGAATTCCCGCCAAATCCACCACCAGGGCCACCTTGACCGCCGCCAGGGCTGCCCTGCCCGTTGTCGCCAAATCCGCCCGGCGGCAATTGGCCACCTGCACCGAATCCGCCTGCGGCCATGTTGTTGGTACCAGAGTCACCCGTAGTGGTAGTACTGTCCGATGATGTAGTTGTCTGAGCCTGATCCGTGCTCGTATTGCTGCTATTCGTTGCAGCGTTATTGTTCCGATCCGTGCGTTCACCGCCACGATTGCCACCTGTACCCTGATCTCCTGTCAGACGGGACAGGCCGTTATAACCAAAGGCCAAATTCAGTACAGAGTTCGTACCGCTACTCCCCATATAGGGGCGTTCATCTGCCGGAGTAGAGTCCACTACGACTGCCCAGGAGAGCGATACGATCAGGAGGACAACTGCTGATCCTACCAGTGTTACTGCTTTTCGCTTCCAGTTAAACTTGGAAGCCAGCAGATAGAACAGACCCAGTGCGGGAACGATCATATAGGCTTGTAGCATTTTTTCGTTAAAGGCGATGCCCACGACTGCGAAAGCAGCAAGGATCAGCCCGGTTTTGCTATTTCTAATGCCTCTGAACAATAGCCATGTTGCGAGCAACAGTGTGAAGACCAACATAGCGTCGATGTTATTCGTGCGGCTAACCGCTACGGCTATCGGTGTCGTTGCCATGGCGAAGGCGGCCAATCGTGCGGCCATCGTACCGAAACTCGGTTTGACGAGTAAGTAAACGAGCAAGACTGATCCGACCTGAGCCAGCGCCTGTGGCAAGATAACGCTCCATCCGTGAAGCCCGAATATATAGGCGCTCAGTGTCTGAATCCAGAACACCACAGGCGGTTTGTCTACCGTTACCGATCCGGCAGAATCAAGTGAGGCGAAAAAGAAGTTGTGAAAGCTCTGTAGCATGCTTGCTACGGCCGTCGTATAGTAGGTGTTTACATATTTGTCTTGCCAGATGTTGTATCCGTTCAAAAATGCGGATATCAGCATAATGATGATCAGGGGGATGTCCGCCCTGGTCTTAAACCATTTCTTAATCATGTTCATTCCACTCCCTGTGAAAATTCTTTGTATTTATTCCGTTGTTCTAGCCGCTATCTTCAGGACTGCGGAATGACCAGTCGCTTCTGATCTTGGCCCGGTGAACTACCGGCTTGCTATTATCATGCCAGACGTACCTTAATTGGTTCTGAGCGCTCCCTGAACGTTAGCTGAAAGCTGAGCAGGGGTGCTTTTTTTACGACAAGATTCAGGTATATTAGATACAGGTGAGAAATGAACTGACTTTTTTATGAGGGAAATGCGGCAATATGAAAGGGAAGATGAATAATGAATCCAATACATGGAGTTAAAATTATGCTGGCAGACGATGAGCCTCATATTTTGCAATTTTTAGAGCTTGGACTGATTAATGAAGGATATGAAGTCAGAACTGCAGAGAACGGGAGTGATGCGCTCGATCTGGCAAAGGAATTCCATCCGCATGTAGCAGTGCTGGATGTGATGATGCCGGAAATGAACGGTTTTGAGGTGTGCCAAAGCCTCAAGGAGACGGAGGATAACATCGCAGTCATTATGCTGACTGCCAAGGATGATGTGGACGATCGGGTAAAGGGATTAAAACTCGGCGCGGATGATTATGTCGTAAAGCCCTTCAGTTTTAATGAGCTGCTGGCTCGCATTGAAGCGCGCTTGCGCAATCAGTTCCCCGATTTGCTGGGGGAAGTGGTTCACGGCCCCTTTCAAGTGGATGATCGACGGAAGGAAATTCGTTATCAGAGTCAGGTGCTGGAGCTGTCGCCTACCGAATATGAACTATTGAAGTTTCTGGTGTTGAATCACGGGATTGTGCTGAGTAAAAGTCGTATTCTGGACCGGGTATGGGGGTACGATTTTGGGGGCGAGGATAATATTGTTGAGGTGTACATTCGCTCCTTACGTGAAAAACTCAAAGACAAGGAGCATCGGGTCATTCGTACGCTGCGCGGTGTGGGCTACCGGGTGGATCTGCTATGAAGGCGGGCGGGAAAAGTCGGAGAAAATATGCACTCCGTTCTCTCCGATCCCAGCTTTTGGCCAGAACGTTACTCATTTTGGCTTTGCTGCTCGTATTGATTGGTTTTCTACAATATTTTCTGATGAAAGATTTTCTGTATCGCAGTCGGGCAGAAGCTATGGATACGCAGTTGAATTCAATTCCTGCTGATTTATTGATTAAGGATTCACAGGAGCAGAGAGAGGTAACCGCTCCCCAAGAACAAACCAACCGGAGGAATAATCGACCAGGGCCGTTTTTGTTCTGGCCGGATATGTCGCTCGCTTCTATAGATACAGACGGCACCTTCCAGAGCCTGTCCAACGAAAACGGGCTTAAGCCGCCACGTCTCACCACTGAGCAATATCATGCGATGCAGCAGAGCAAACGCATGCGTCACGGCTATCAATTAATCACGGATGCTCAGGGGAAAGAGCAACTGGTTGTATTCCGTCCGCTCGGTCCACCTGACCGTTCGTTCGGTTTACTTCAAATGGGCGTATCCACGACTTCTATGCAAGAGCAGTTGATTAACCAGCTCCGCACCTTTATTTTATTATCACTGATTGCGCTTGCGATTGGGTTGGCGCTTATGCTTCCTGTGCTGCGCCGCACGTTGGTGCCCCTTTCCAGGATGGTCGAGGCAGTCAAACGTATTGATGCGGGCAATCTGGCCGAGCGCTTTGACGCAGAGCAGGGACAGTATGAGGTGGATCGTTTGGCGGTTTCATTTAACGGGATGCTGGAACGGTTGGAGCATTCTTTTGCTGCCGAACGGGAATTGCAGATGCAGATGAGACGATTTATTGCGGATGCTTCCCATGAACTGCGCACCCCGCTCACATCTATTCACGGTTTCTTGGAAGTGCTGCTTCGTGGAGCAGCATCTAATCCGAAGCAGCTTCAATCGGCACTAGAAAGTATGTACGGTGAATCCAAGCGGATGAATAAACTTGTCTCTGATTTACTATTGTTGGCTAAGCTGGACCGAACACCGGAGCTGAAGCTGGAAGACATACCACTAGATGCGTTGCTGCTGGAAATGAAACCTCAGCTCCTTATGCTGGCAGGTACACGTAAGGTAGTTTTTGATATGACGGCAGGTATACGGGTGTTGGCAGAGGGGGATAAAATCAAGCAGGTCGTGCTCAACCTGTTTCACAATGCTGTTCAGCATACTGATATGGAAAGAGGTGTGATCCAGGTAAACCTGTCTGCAGGTAAGAAGTTGGTGGATATCCAAATTCGTGATAACGGGCCAGGCATGAGTAAAGAACAGCTGGAGCGAATATTTGAGCGTTTTTATCGTGGAGATGAATCGCGTACACGTAGCTCAGGCGGGGCGGGTCTTGGTCTGGCCATTACACAGTCCATCGTGGAAGCACATGGCGGGAACATTACGGCCGAAAGCACCCTGGGAACGGGAAGTATATTCAAAGTAACGCTACCTTTAGCGGGAACAGTATAGTATTGCAGATTATGGCGTAACATAAAAACAGCCCCCCGAACCGCAGCTTTGGTTATAACACGGCTCGGGGGGCTTTTCTATTGTTAGTTAATCAGCGAAGCTTTCTGTAAAAGCACATGCAGCACCTTGGCAGATGCCTCACGGGTTGTAGGTGCATTCGGCTGGAAGTAGGAGGAGCCTTTAATCGCTTCTCCGTTGATGATGCCTGCTGCACTTACTTTTTCAATACTGTCCTTGGCATAGCCTGCAAAGGATGAAGCATCATGGTACGGTGTACGTGCAGGGCCATCGGCTGCTGCTTTGATTTGAAGCAGGTCTACAGCTTTACCCAGCACGACAGCAATCTCTTGACGACTGATATTAGCGTTCGGATCAAACTTGTCGCTGCTGCGACCCGTAATCAATCCAGCTTCATAAGCGGCTGCCACATCGCCGGAATACCAGCTACCTGCCGGGATATCACTGAATGGTGCAGAAGTACCCGGTGTCAGGCCGAGTGCCCGAGTGACCAGGGCTGCAAATTCTGCACGTGTCACGTTCTTCTTCGGTGAGAAAGTCGTGTCGGTCGTGCCGTTAATCAGCAACTTGTTCGCTAACGATTGAATTTCGGATTGGGCATACGACGATGAAATATCTTCAAAGCTAACGGGACGTGTCGCCGCTGCATACGTCGAGAAGCCCGGACGGCTTACCTTGACGACGGTAGAGCCATCAGCCTGCTTGGTGAAGACGGATGGAACGGGATAGACATTTCCGTTTGCCGTATAGAGTACACCGGCTGTATTGGAATCAATTTGACCAGGTACGGTAAAGGATCTGCTAATAAACTGTCCTGAAGCAACTTTGAGCGATTGACTCTTGCCACCAGTGACAACGTTAGCTTCAAACCCTACCGGGGTGCCGATCACATTGGAGCCTTTCAGCTTGCCTGTAAATGTATCGCTCGCCTCTGCCTGGCTGCTGATGATCACTTCAATGCCTGCACCAGCAGGAACATTTTTCAGAGCGGATACTGGCAAAGCCAGAGAGGAGCCTGTATTGCTTACAATCAAGCTGCTTCCTGCTGCAGCCTTGCCCAACATTACCAGTTGTGTGGAAGTGAGCGATGCCTTCGTCGTTTGGCCTGCTTGGCTAGTAGCCGACAGTACAATAGCTATCGGGCTGGAACCTGCTGCTGTCACGGCAGTCCGCAAATCTGCATCGGTTACTGTCAGCGACTGTACATTATTGTTCAATGCAACGGCTGTAGTGATAGTTTTAACAGCCTGTCCTTGTTTCACAACGCTTTGAAGTGAAGGGGCAGATGTAGGGACAGGGGTGGATGTGTTCGTTGCAGCAGAAGGTGTAGTATTGCTTCTGCCACCTCCACCACCGCCGCCTCCACCACTACCGCTGGATGCGGCGCTATTATCCACACGAATAGCTTTAGTGGCGGTGAACAGTTTAGGACCATCGGTATTGCGTTCGACTTCACCCTTTTCATTCAGTTCCGGAGAACTGACTTCCAGCTTGTACACGCCATCTTTCAAGTGTTGAATAACGGGCTGACCGTTAGCATCCAGCACAGGCTTGCCATTGTCATCTAATTCGACGTAACTTCCGTCAATACCCTTAAAGGAATATGCGCCTTGTTTGAGGCGAGCGTTAGCTCCTTGTTCTTTGGAAGTCGTTATTCCATCAATCAGACCGATCAATTTATCATCTACGCCGTATACATAAAGCGCGATCTGGTTGGTTTTATCTGTGGTCAGGCGAAAAGCCAAATCTGTTGAGCGCTGAGCACCTGTCCGACTTGGGTAAATAATCGGATTGGTAACACTCAGGTCCTGCAAGCCGAAGCCAGTTGTAGGATTTTCCTTGCCAACATGAACGACGAACGGCAGATGAAGGGTTGGCAGTCCGGCGCTTTTCAGAATAACTTCCCCTTCATATACACCTGTGGCTGCACCCGAATTTGGTTGTACAGACAGGAAGAACGGTTGCGATTTACCCGGTTCTGCCGAAATTGCTCCATTCGCGCCCACACCTTGCAACTGAACGGCAATGTTGCTCACGTCAGGTGTAGCAATCGGCTTAGTTGGATCAGAGGTTACATTATCATGTAACACGGTGCTGGCTTCATATTGCACAGTGTTAGCCGACAAGTTTTTGAGTTGAAGCTGAATCTGCTTCGCATCACTACCAGGTCGTAACACCCCGAAGCTGGCGGAAGGATTGTAATTCACAACCTCCTGCCGATTAAAGTTTTTGTCGAGAATCGTAATCTTTTCGACGGTTTCCAGCAGGGCTGGCGTCTGAATCGCATTAGCGATGTTTACAAGGCCTGCACCTTGGGAATACACATCATATTGGATTTTATCCTCATCAAAGAGTGTAACCGAAGTGTTTGCCAGAGCAGCGCGGATATCAAACGGATTCCAGTTTGGATGCTGCTGCTTCAGCAGCACAGCAAGTCCAGCCACATGCGGAGATGCCATACTTGTTCCGTTACTGCGTTTGTAGGCTTGCTCATAAGAAGCATCCGGATAGAACTTGGCGAAGGCAGGGTAGGTTGATAAAATGCCAACACCCGGTGCGCTCACATCCGGTTTGATACTGAGCAGTTCATCTCCGTTCGGTCCGCGGGAGCTGAATCCGGCCATCGTATCGCCTGCATTATCTGTACGAATATAATCTGCCCCAAAGGAGACGGAGAACTTCTCTCCAGCGTTGTCCACGATTTGTTTAGCCAGCGCGCGACCTTCCTTACCTTTCATGTCAAAGGTCGGAATAAAGTCAAAGCTATCACCCAAATTGGAATTTACGTAGTCATCGCGACCTGAAATACTTTCTCCTAAATCAGCTTTGGTGATGTCGCCCGCTTTCGTATTCCCATTAAAAACGATCACAGCCTTCGCACCGTTTTTTTTCGCATTTGCGATTTTATCCACGAATGCCAAGTTGCCGCGTGAAACAAGGACGATTTTGCCTGCTACGTCTTTCCCTTCAAAATCATCAGGTTGTCCCAGATTCCCATATACGAGCTCATAAGGGGCAGTTCCCAAAATGGAGGCAAAGTCTTCTCTGCCTGTCTCCCAGCCCATCAAATTAAAATCATAATGTGCATAAGCGTCATCAGTTACGGTCTTTTTCAATTCACCGTTAGCCTCCCAATAGGAGTCACGGGTGACCGAAGCTGTCCCCGAGAAGCTTTTGCTCGGCGAAGTAGCTGCACCGACGGAAATCGCCAGCTGTGATGTTGCGGGAGAACCCATGGAATAAAAATAGGGCCCATCCTCTGCCGCATTACCATTCGCTATGACCGCGACTACGCCGGAAAGTACGGCATTATTAATAGCAATGGAATCCGGGGAGTTCGGGTCCTTTTCGGAATCCGAGCCCAGCGACAGGTTAATGACGTTCATACCATCTTTGACAGCGCGTTCAATGCCATCAATGACCTGTGCGGAGGAACCGGAGGAGCGACCCGTTTTGGTATTGCGTCCAAGCACTTTATACACGTATAAGTCCGATTTATAGGCAATACCCTTTTGCACAATATCCGAGGATTTATTTGCGGCTTTACCGGCAATCGTGCCGGAGACGTGAGTACCATGTGTCGTTCCGCTAAAACCTGTGCCGTATGGGTCATTCTCTTTTTCAAGGAACGGTTCCTCGTAAGGGTCGTTGTCCTGTTCAAAAGAGTCATATCCGCCTTTATAGGCTTCTTTCAAATCCGGATGCTCATAATCGATACCGGTATCAATAACCCCGACCTTGATTCCCTCGCCATTCAATCCTTTGGCCCAGGCTTCAGGAACACCAATCTGGTCCAGCGGTGCGTTATCATAAGTGGCTTCACTGGCTGTAAGTGTTGGCGGGTCCTGTACGGGGATGGAATAATACGTTTTGTTTTCATGAATGGATTTCACGCCTGGCAGTTTAGCCAGTTCTGGAATCTTATTGGCCGGCAGTGTGACCTCCAAGCCGTTAAGCACCGTGTTGTACTGGTAATTCACCTGAAGAGAAATACCATGCTCAGCGGCTTGGTCTACGAACGTAGTTTGCTCGGTGGCAATCGCGGATTCCGCTTTTTGCTCAGATTGAGCTGTGAAAGCTTGGGCGCCTGAACGTGCCACATATTTGTCCACGGCTAAGGGCTCACCATCAAGCTGTACGATGACTCTGACCTGGCGGGAAGAGTCTGTGCTGAGCTCTGGCGAAATGAAGGCCGGAGCCGCCTCAATAGTCAATGCTTGTTGAGCTTCCAAAAATGAGTTGAGTTGCATATCTGCGGTAGCAGCAGAACTGACAGACGGCAGAGATAAGCTTACCGTCAAAGCAAGAGCGAGTGATACGACAGGTATTTTTTGCAAAATGATCGGCTTTTTCAAAGATTTCCCTCTTTTCAATCAAAATATGATATCTCTACATACTAGGATTTGAAGCCACTGCCGTTGTTCTCACGCCTCCCTTAATATCTAAAATAATAGAATTGACCACTGGTGACTAACTTGCCAGTTTTGAGGCATATCTTACCATATTGGTGGGATATATTACTATATGTTTTTTATATTTTTAGAAAAAATAAGGGTAACATTACATGTAGATTCCATGGAAATGTTATGAATTTACTAGATTATTTTTGAAAACAATCGAAGGGGAATGGGAGAATGCTAGATTTAATGATATAATCTGCATTGGAATTGTTGAGGTTTCACAATCATGTAAAATGCCTAAGGCAAAGGAGTCGATTATGTTGGCAAAAACATTGATTTTCGGGCATAAAAATCCGGATACGGATACCATTTGCTCAGCTATTGCTTATGCAGACTTGAAAACCAAACTGGGCGCGGACGTAGAGCCGGTTCGTCTGGGCGAGGTGAACGGGGAAACGCAGTATGCACTGGATTATTTCAAAGTGAGCGCGCCACGTCTGGTTGAGCAGGTTGCTGCTGAAACGGACAACGTCATTCTGGTCGATCATAATGAACGCCAGCAAAGCGCCGCTGATATTGACAAGGTACGTGTAACTGAAGTCATCGACCATCACCGGATCGCTAACTTTGAAACAAGCCAGCCGTTATACTTCCGCGCTGAGCCAGTGGGTTGCACAGCCACCATTTTGAACAAGCTCTACAAGGAAAATGGTGTAGCGATTCCGAAAGAAATCGCAGGTCTAATGTTGTCCGCGATTATTTCCGATTCCCTGTTGTTTAAATCCCCAACCTGCACGGATCAAGACGTAGCTGCTGCTCGTGAACTGGCTGAAATTGCTGGTGTAGATGCAGATCGTTACGGATTTGACTTGCTTAAAGCGGGAGCTGATTTGAGTGGTCATACCATTGAACAGTTAGTAAGTCTGGATGCCAAAGAATTTCAGATGAATGGTCGCAAAGTGGAAATTGCTCAAGTGAACGCAGTAGACGTCAACGATGTGCTATCGCGTCAAGCTGACCTAGAAGCTGCATTATCCCAAACCATTGAGGCCAAAAATCTCGATCTGTTCCTGTTCGTTGTAACAGACATCGTGAACAGTGATTCCATTGGTATTGCCCTGGGAAGCCAAGCACAAGCGGTTGAGAAAGCCTATAATGTTCAATTGGACGACAATAAGGCTGTTCTAAAAGGCGTTGTATCGCGCAAAGCGCAAATTGTGCCTGTATTGACTGACGCTTTTAACAGTTTGTAATGATAAATAATAAGCCTCCTGAACCCGACTGTATGATGGCAGTGGGAGCAGGGGGCTTATTTTTATTTCTTCAGTTCTGCCAGGACGTCCCCGATGCGGAATTCAAATGCCAATTTCAACTGATCGCTCATCAGGTGCCAGGCGTTTTCAGCTACAGCGAGATCGCCGCTATGGGTAAAGGCATGTGCGGCACCCATGTATTTTTTATACTTCACAGGGACATCTGCTTCAATCAGCCGTTTGGCATACAACTCGGCTTCGTCAGCCAAGGAGTCCAACTCCGCGGTTATGATCAGAGCAGGAGGGAGATTATGTAGTGATTCTGCAAAAATGGGGGAAACTAACGGATTTCGCGCCTCATCTGGTGAGTTCAGATAACTTTCATTAAAGATTTTTGCTACTCGTGGCGGAATCCCCTTCTCGAATTGGGGCTTCAATTTGGGATCTGTAGCAATATCCAGTGGTGGGTAATCCAGTACCTGATATACAATCGGAAATTCCTTGCGCTCCCGGGACATAAGACATAGCGCTGCCGCTAGATTGCCGCCCGCACTGTGTCCCCCAACCGCAATGCGTTGAGGATCTACGTTAAGCACATCAGGATGCTCGTACAACCATTGGGTCACATCATAGCTTTCCTGTAGCGGGATAGGGAATTTATGTTCCGGGGCCAAGCGATAATCAACATTAACGACGACGCAATTCGCACGTTCAGCAATGACCGGGCACCAGGGATCATCCATTTCGGCGCTGCCCATTACAAAACCGCTGCCATGGAAATTAACGAATACAGGGAGTGGATCAGCAGACCGGTGAGAAGGTTCATATACAATCACCCTGGAGTCACCAACAGAGGTGGGGATGATCCTTTCTTTCCGATGTACTTTGGGAGAATGCGAAGGTTTGAAATCGGACGCAGCTACCATTCTGCCAGCCGATATGCGGGCGAGTTTGACGAACAGTTTTTGTCTCAGTCTTCGCACCATTTTTCTCTCTCCTCTCTGGAGTCGGTTAGACGCGAACCTTTAACATCTTCAAATGCAGAACGTACACGTGACAAATAGGTTTGGAACTGACAGATTTCCGACTCACTAAAGTCTGACATCAAACGTGACGCCAGCCCTACGAAAAAGGGATCCATCTGTTGAATTTTACTTCTTCCTTTATCGTTCAGGGACACAAACACTCCCCGCTTGTCATTGGGATCGTCATATTTATTAATGAATCCCTCTTGTTCGAGAGAAATAACCATAGAACTGATTGCTGCCCGGCTTACACCCATCTTATCAGCCAAAGCAGAAGGAGATGACATTTCATCTCTTTGCGCTGAAAGTACACAAAGCGCGATATATTGCCCGTAGGAGAGACCAAATTCACGTGAACGTTTTTCCATATTTTTACGTATTTCATACGTTATGGAAAATAAATCTACCAAAACACCAATCGGTTTATTGCCACCTGGAAAGAGATTATAGGCCAGTTGACGAATTTCGGAGTCCAAAAAAAAGAACATGCGATCCACCTCGATGTAGTTAATTAGTTAACTGTAATTTAATTAACCACTGGTTGCAATGATTTATACAAACTTTGTTCCGCATTTTTTTAAAATATATCTGTAAAACGTCATATCCAGGGACCGATACACTGATCGAGGCTCTGATTCACAAAGGCTTGTATGGAGGGCTGACGCAGGGTGCGTCCTTCTTGCCACCGCCACTCACTATATTGAACCTTGGCCGTATACATGGGTTGCACCCAAAATGCGTCTTGATGCCGATCCGGTTTATTGCTAAAAGGTCGCTCCGATATGGTATGTGGCAGCAGGCGCTCGGTAAGCTGACGCCAATCTTCCCGAGTCAGCTTACCCGTACCCACATGCCCGATATAGCGCAGCATTCCTTGTTTATCATATTGGCCCAGCAACACAGCATTGATAATGCCTCCGTTTAGGGTATAGCCACCGATGACGGCAATGATATCGCCATAATTTTTGACCTTGACCCATCGTCCGTCCTTTCCGCCCAATGAGTACGGGCTATCCAGCTTTTTACACACAATGCCTTCCATTCCTTGGCTGCACATAACCTGAAATAGAGCTTGTCCATCAGGATGAGCGGGAGCCAGTTGAATCCGTTCATTCGGTATGATGATCTGATGCAGCAGTTCAAGCCTTTCCTGTAACGGTTTAAGATGAACCCACTCCCCGTTCAGATAAACAATATCAAACAACATGTAAGTAGCGGGTACAGCTTCATAGGCTGACTGAATTCGATCCGTCCGACGAATCAGATCCCGTCGCATAATTTCATGGAACGATGGCTTACCGTCGGCACCGAGTGCGATCATTTCCCCGTCCAATATGACCGAATCAGCCTTACAGTAGGAGGGGAAGAGAGCAAGCTCCGGGTATAAAAGCGTTCGTTCATGCTGCTTTCGGTTGAACAGACGCGTACCGCCCTGGTCGTGATACGTCATAATTCTCGTACCATCCCATTTTATTTCGTAACGCCAAAGGCCGGTTGCATCTACAGGTACTTTTTCGCTCAGTTCCGGTTCAAACGGGATAACAGGTTTTAATTCCGTACGCAACGCAGCACCTCCCTTGCCTTAATTGGAATAAATATAGTGTCGACGATAGATCTTATTTTATGTATGTGATGTTTCGCTGATTCCTCAATAGGGGAATGATAAGGATATCTTGCGTCGGCATGAAGTGATTGCAGTAATTCGTTAGCATGGAGTTGTAACGGGATGTTCTTCAGTCAGAAAGGAGATTGGTTACATGAGACAAATTCGCGAGGAGGACCATGCAGTAGTCATGATGGATGATGGACAGGTAGTTGCAGAAGTAGGCTATAAATCCATAGATGACCACTCATTGGTCATTGACCATACATTTGTATCCGAGCAGTTACGGGGTCAAAAAATCGGCAAGGAGCTCATCGACAGAGTGGTTGATATGGCAAGGAATCAGCATAAAAAGGTTATCCCTGCTTGCTCGTACGCGCTTGCTCTGTTCAAGCGCCATAAGGAATACAGTGACGTATGGCAGCAATGAATATGAATCGTCAAGGCTGCTTAATTGCATAACCGACACAACACCGGAGCGGGTAATCAGACCTTCCCGGTGTTTTTTTGTGTGCATAAAGCTTGTAAAATCAATGCATTCTACCGTTGATATAGGGAAGTAAAGAGCTATCCTCAAATGTTGAAGCACATTTCCTGCCGGATGGCTGTGAAATTGTTCATACTGTTGTCACTTCACAGGCTGTCTATGAGTTCTATATAATATATTATGGTTATGACCGCAGAAATAACGAAAACCTGAATTTAAACGAAGGAGACGCTCATGATGAATAAAGCGAGTGAGGACAAGCAGTACGTTCCAACGAGCAATCGTAATTTTACAGCCTTGATTATCACCGTTTCCATTATAGCCAACGTGATTATTTTGCTGCTGTTCTTTTCGCCGATCGGATACCAGGGGAGTGTTAGTTTTGATCTCACTATTTTCCCAAGGCTGAATGCGATTTTTAACAGCTTCACATTTATTTTTCTGGTGGCTGCATTGGTTGCTATTTTCAAAAAGAACATTAAGCTTCATAAAACCTTTGTTTTGCTGGCCTTCGCCAGTACTGTTTTATTTTTATTTTCCTACCTGACCTTTCACTACATTTCGCCGGAAACTGCAAAATATGGTGGGGTAGGTATCCTTCGGCCGATTTACTTTACGTTGTTGATTTCGCATAGCATACTGGCTGCGATTATTGTACCGCTGGCCCTGTTCACGGTTGTATGGGGATGGACGATGCAGGTAGCAAAACATCGTAAGATTGCGCGCTGGACGATGCCGATTTGGCTATATGTGAGCTTGACCGGGGTACTGGTGTACGTTTTCATGGCCCCATACTATTAATAAATGTGAACCCTTTGCGGGTTGATTTAGGGAAATGGCGTCTCTGCTGAAGAGACGTCTTTTTTGTATCCAATAAAAGAAAAATTATTCCTTCTAAATTTATTTTATTGAAAAAATGTTCCTTCTATAACGGTATTTCTGCTATAATTTACCTTAATCAACTAAGAACAAGGGGGTCAACATGTGACAAAGAAAGCGAAAGGCAGGTTACGGTTGCTTGTATCTATGCTAGCGCTGGTTGTACTGCTGAGCAGCTGCGGTGGTGGAGGATCAAAGTCGGAAAAGGTTGACGGAGGGAAAGTAACACTGCAATTTTGGACCATTGCACTACAACCTACATTTACCCCGTATTTCAATCGGGTGATTGCCGATTATGAGCAGAAGAACCCCAATGTCAAAATTGACTGGAAGGATTACCCTTACGACGCAGTAACCAACAAACTGTTGACGAGTATCGCTAGCAACAGCAGTCCGGATGTAGTGAATCTCAATACAGAATTTGCTAGCCAAATGGGCTCCAAGGGTGCTGTTGTTGATATGAATGAGCATTTGTCGCCCGAAGAAAAGGCTGCATATTTCGAGGGTATTTATAATTCTACAGTTATTAACGGTAAAGCTTATGCGCTACCCTGGTATACCGGTACAGAAGTGCTTTACATGAATACAAAGCTGGTCAAAGCTGCCGGATTGGACCCTGCTCATCCACCCAAAACCCGGGAGGAATTGTCTGAGTGGGGCCGTCAGATCAATAGAAAAATCGGCAAAGCAGGCTATGCTCAGCAGCTTGTATCCAAGCTTTTCGCTGTTGACGGCATTCCCATTCTAAATAAAGAAAAGACAGCAGCGGCGTTCAACACACCAGAAGCAGTCACCATGATTGATAATCTAAAAAAACAGATGGAAGATGGCGTTGTACTCAAGGAAGACGCTGAATTCTCACAACAAGTGAAATATTATGCCGGCGAGCAGGTTGCTTTCGAGCTGGCAGGCCCAACGTTCATCAATTTTATCAAAACAGCAGCGCCGGATGTTTATAAGAACACAATTGCTGTCCCTGTCCCAACCGGCAAAGCCGATGTGCGGCTCTCCAATTCCATGGACCTGGTCGTACCTGCTAAGTCTGCACATGTGGACGAAGCAGTGAAATTTGCTGTTTTCTTGACAAACGCAGAAAGTCAAACAGCTTTTTCTAAAGCAGCAAATACACTACCTTCCACGAAAGACTCCATTAAAGATCCATATTTTACTCAGTCTGACAAATCATTAGAAGCACAAGCCAAGGTAGTATCCGCGCAAAGCTTGGATAAGGCGACAGATTATATGGTCGGTGTGCCTAATGCCAAAGATGTGAACAGTGCCATCGCACGAGCTTTGCAAAATATTCTTTTGAACGGAACAGATACGAAGCAGACGCTTACTGCCCTGGAGCAGGAAGTGAACGATATTTTAAAGCAATAGGTTTGACAGGGGAGTAAGTGATACTCCCCTGTTCATTTATCAAAATCAGGTGGTGATGCAGCATGATCAAATGGTTGAGGTCGGAGTCCTTTACGGCCTGGGCCTTTATGACGCCGGGACTGTTATTGCTTGCCGTCTTTGTATTTTGGCCTATTATTTATAGCATTCCGCTGGCATTGACGGACTACTCTGTCATATCAGATACCCATTTTGTTGGCTTGGATAATTTTGAAGCGGCGTTTAAGGACCGTAACTTTCTTATTTCGATTTGGAACTCATTGTTGTACGTGCTCATTGTCCCCTTTCTTCAAATTTTCTCCATCTTGATGGCTGTGCTTGTGAATAGCCGTATCCCGGGAATTAAAATATTTCGTACGACCTACTACATCCCTGTTGTGACTTCGATGGTAGCGGTAGCCTTAATTTGGAGCTGGCTGTTGGGCAATAACAGCGTAGTGAACTACTTGCTCATGCAGGTCGGCTTGATTAGCAAAGACATACACTGGTTATCGGACAGCAACTTGGCCTTGTATGTACTAATGTTCATCACAATGTGGAAGGGACTCGGGTATTATATGATGCTCTATCTGGCTGGATTACAAAATATTCCCCAAGATCTGTACGAAGCCGCTAGAGTCGACGGAGCAAGCCGATGGCGTCTGATTGTCCATATTACTCTTCCACTGCTGAGACCCTACGTTCTGTTCTGTACCCTTATATCGCTCATGTCAGCTATTCGCGTATTTGATGAAGTATATGTACTAACCAAGGGTGGACCGGGAACGGCCACGTTGACATCCAGCTTGTATATTTTTCAAAAGGGCATGGAGCAGTTTAATTTTGGATATGCTTCCGCGCTTGGCTTAATTGTCGGTGCAATGATTGCCGTACTTAGTATTATCGTATTCCGATTCAATAGGAAAGGCGGTGTCAATCCCTATTGATGAATTTAAAGGATGACAAAATGCTACGCTCATCTCTTCCTAAAAAGGAAAGCAGCCGCATCATGCGCAGTCTTGCTCGAATGCTGAGAATGACGGTCATCTACGTGCTTCTAGTGCTACTCGCCCTCTTTTTAATGGGGCCGTTCCTATGGCTGCTCAGCGTATCCCTCATGCCAGGTCGCAACATTTTTTCAACGCCACCCGCTATTTTTCCGACCTTTATTGATTTCGACAACTATGTTCAGGTGTGGCAGTTCATGAATTTTCCAAAATATATGCTGAATACGGTCATTATTACGGTGTTGGGCGTTGTGCTCAATGTGATGCTCGCCAGTCTGACAGGATATCCCTTGGCTGTGTTTCGTTTTAAGGGTAAAAATCTAGTGTTTACGCTGCTGATTGCCACGATGATTATTCCTTCCTATACCGCATTTATTGTGCATTATCTGACCATTCAAGGGCTTCATCTGGGCAATACATATTTGGGTGTGGTGTTGCCCGGCGCAGTCTCCGTGTTCAACATTTTTCTAATGCGACAGACGTTTATTCATATTCCCACCGATGTGCGTGATTCAGGTAAAATGGACGGCGCTTCGGAGTTCCGAATTTGGTGGCAGCTGGTGCTTCCACTGGTCAAGCCAGCGCTCGCTGTAATTTCTCTGTTGGAGGCGATGTCGTTCTGGAACAGCTTTCTGTGGCCTATCGTTATTTTGAACGATACGGAGCTATATCCGCTGGCAGCTGCGCTCACGTATCTCAACGGTCAATTTGCCTATAACTTCGGCTGGATTGCTGCAGGCACAATGATTTCGGTACTGCCGATTATTATATTGTTCCTGTTTACACAGCGCTACTATATGGAAGGTCTGTCGGGAGCGGTAAAAGGATAAGCCAGTAGTCACGGCTACGAAGAGCCTGTGAAGGGAAGGAGACGATTGCGATGGAATTGTTCAAAGGAATGGGGCCTCATTCGGGTGCGGGGCTAACACCGCAGGAGATTCAGTATTATTTTCGTGATGTGTATGACAGCGGGGAAAGGCTGGTTATCTCCGAACCGCGCCTGATCTGTGAACTGTCCTCTCGCTTTGCAATGAATCAGGAATACGAAGGTGTGCTGAACCCCGAGGGACCGATCAAGCTCATTGTACCTCCAGGACCGGGTGTACCGACTGAAACACGGGGAAGCGTGCAGTTGGTGCTCGAATATGACGGAACGCTTGCTGCAGATGGGTATCGGTTGGACATTCAGAAGGACGGGCGGATTGAAATCCATGCTTCCAATAAAAGAGGGCTCAAATACGGCATGGATGCCCTGCATCTCCTGCTTCAAGTGGAACAGGAGCGATGTACTTTGCCGGTGATGTCTATTCGGGATGAGCCTTCATTCCCGGTCAGAGGAATTATTGAGGGCTTTTACGGGAAACCGTGGAGTTTCGCGGATCGGCTGGATGCCGTTCGGTTTATGGCCGCGCATCGGATGAACACGTTCATGTATGCCCCCAAGGATGATCCATATCATCGTGAGCTATGGAGAGAGCCGTACCCTGAGGATACGTTTGCCCAGATTTGCGAATTAAAGGAAGCCTGCGAACGGCATGAGGTTGATTTTCATTACTGTATCAGTCCAGGGAACGACCTGAGCTTTGGCAGCGATGAAGATTTCCTCAAATTGACGGAAAAGCTGGCGGCCGTGATTGCGATTGGCGTACGTCATTTTTCTGTATTAATGGATGACATTGACTATGTACTCAAGGGGGAAAATCGACATTTGCTGGGCCGCTCGGGTCACGCTCATGTCTTTTTGACGAACAAGGTTCATACATGGTTGGCTGAACGGCTGCCTGAGTTTACGCTGACGGTATGTCCTTCGGAATATTGGTCGTATTGGGATACCGAATACAAAAAGGATTTCCGTGAGCGGCTGCATCCGGAGATTAAGGTGTTCTGGACGGGGTACTTTGTTTTTGCTCCACAGATTAGTCGCGAGCACGCCACCAATAACCATGCATTCTTTGGCCATGAGCTGTGGTTGTGGGATAACATCCCGGTGAATGATTGTGACCATGATCGGTTATTCCTCGATCCGCTGCGCGGACGATATTCTGGGTTGCCAGACTGCGGACATACCGGTATGGTGGCCAACCCGATGAATCAGTGGGAATGCTCCAAAGTGACGCTCATTACGATGTCCCACTTTATGTGGAACAGTGAACGGTATATGCCTGAGCTATCATGGGAATGGGCTGCGCGGGAGTTGGCGGGAGAGCGTGCGGATGAACTGATGTTTTTCTGTCGTCAAAACAGGAACAGCCGACTAGGCGGCAACACGTATGAGGACGTGGACCTTGCTTTGAAAATGCGCGATATCCCTGCGCTGGATATATACTTCGAGCGGCTGCTTCAGGCGGTGAGCGTCCTACGGAATGTGCCTGCCGATGATCTAGCCGCAGGGTTCGTGTCCCAGGCTGCACCGTGGCTGGAACGTGCCGAGCTGGATGCGGGCCTGTGGCAGGTGTTGCGTCAAGCCGCGCTCAGCAGCGAGCGACAGGACGATGCACAGTCGGGGGAGAGCAGCACGTCGAGCGAAGCAGTTGAAGGCCCAGAGGCGTTGCCTCTGACGGACGAAATCGCAGGAGAACTGCGACGCGGTATCACTGCTTGCTTAGAAGCGGAGGCTCGGCTGGGTAGCAATCCGGCGATCCGAGCTGCCGCGCAGTGGGGTTATGTGGATCAGGATGAACAAGGCAAATATCGGCTGATCTTGTAAGTGTCTGCGATGGATTAAGAAACCAAGGCAGCATAGCTGCCCTGAAAATAATCATTTGCCGTTAGGATAACGGTAATTTTCAGGAGAGGTGGAATGTACGGTGAAGTCAAACACCCGATTACTTTTTATACCGCTGGATGAGCGGCCCTGTAATTATCAATTTCCTTATTTACTGGCACAAGGCACAGACTTGGAAATGGAGCGGCCCCCATTAGAATGGATGGGACAAAAGAAAACCCCTGGCGATACGACCAGACTATGGGCATGGGTCGAAGAACGCGCAGCAGCAGCTGATGGAGCCATTGTTGCGATGGATACGATGCTGTACGGAGGAATCGTACCTTCTCGACTACACGGTATGTCGAGCGAGCAGGTCAGAGATAGAGTGAATCGGCTTCGCAGGCTAAAGCAACAATATCCGCAACTGACTCTGTATGCATTTCAACTGATTATGCGTTGTCCGCAATACTCTTTGGCTGATGAAGAACCGGATTACTATGCCGATTGGGGTCGTGAGATATTCCGAAAGGGCTTCATTGAGCATCGTCAGGAGCTGGGGATCGCTACCGCAGAAGAGTTGCTTGAATTAGTTGATATTAACGAGCGTTTGCCAATGGAAATACTGGATGATTACTTGGGGCGTCGCCATGTGAATTTGGAGGCCAATGAAGTTGCACTGGATCTCGTAGCAGAAGGTATCATTGATTTTATGATCATCCCACAGGATGATTCGGCTCCCTACGGCTACACCGCCAAGGATCAGCAGCGGCTAAGAAGTCGTATTTCTGAGCTTGGGCTGGATTTTAATGTATACATGTACCCGGGGGCAGATGAAGTGGGTTGTACGTTGCTGGCTCGATGGGTTAACAAGATGAATAATGTAGTCCCACTGGTGTATCCTCGATTGTCTGCTTTGCAGGGGGCATTTGTAGTTCCGCTTTTTGAAGATCGCTATTTTTACGAAACCCTAAAATATCAGATTATGGCGGCAGGTGGGCTGATCGCTTCCTCAGCAACGGAGGCTGATTTGATTTTGTTGGCTAACACACCCGGTGACACGATGGCAGAAGCTTCATCCCAGCAGCGTGCAATGACCGGATATGATGTACATCGGAATGTAGTGGAGCTGGTTGAGTACGGTTCTTATATGCTGCAATATGCAGGTCAAAATGTTGCAGTTGCTGATGTGGGCTACGCCAACGGCGCAGATCTCAAGCTACTTAGACTATTGAAGCAAAAAGGACTGCTCTTTAAGCTGGCGGGTTATGCAGGCTGGAATACCAGTTCTAACACGCTGGGCACCGTCATTGCCCAGTCTATGCTGTATACCCACTATGGCTCTACGGGGGAACATTTGGATTTTCTGTCGCTGCGCTACGCCGAGGATGCCTGTTATTGCGCTGTGGTACGTACGGCTATGAATAACGGGATTGTGGAGCAGATGGGTTTTACCAAGTTTATGCTCGATGGACCGAGAGGCTCGGTAGCTGCGGTTATTCGCGGACGGCTGGAGCAGGCGCTCAATGAATATGTGAACGGGCCGGAAGGCCGCGTGGAAATTACAGATTGCTACATGCCGTGGAACCGCACCTTTGAAGTCGGATTAACCGTACGGCATCATGCCGAGAAGAGAGGGTGATTCCTATGGGAATGGAAGGTGTGTTATCCAAAGTTCAGCACGGACTGATCGTATCCTGTCAGGCGCTACCAGGCGAACCGTTGCATGGAGCAGATTCTATGGTCAAAATGGCGCTTGCCGCACAGCAGGGTGGTGCTGTAGCGATTCGCGCCAATGGCGCATCGGATGTACGTGCGATTAAACAGGCGATTTCTCTACCGGTCATTGGCTTGATTAAGCGGGATTATGATGATTCTGATATTTACATTACGCCTACCCTTCGTGAGATGGAGGAACTGGTGGAGGCAGGCGCGGATATCATTGCGCTGGATGCCACATTACGACCGCGCCCAGCGGGATGCAAGCTGAAGAGGCTCATAGATTATGCCCATGAGCAGAGAGTCACTTCCATGGCAGACATATCGACACTGGAGGAGGCGCTTCATGCGGCCTCCCTTGGCGCAGACTGCGTATCCACCACATTATCCGGGTATACGCCGTACTCGACTCAGATTGAGGGCCCTGATTTGGAGTTGGTTCGGAGAGCGTCGGAACTGGTTCCCGTTCCTTTAATTGCAGAGGGCAAAATCTATGATCCAGCGCAGGTTGAGGAAGCATTCCGAATGGGAGCACATGCAGTGGTCGTAGGCTCGGCGATTACCAGACCCCAATTGATTACGCAGCGGTTTGCCGATGCCGCAAGGAAGGCAGTGAAATGCATCTATGGAGATGAACGACCGAATTAACACGTATTATCCTTCATTAACGAAATCGGAGCAGAAAGTCGCCCTGTGCGTACTGGAGCATCCCGCAGACATCATATATTTCTCCGTGACAGAGCTGGCGGATTTTGCAGGTACAGGTGAAACGACCGTCATGCGCTTTTGCCGGAAGATTGGTTTCAAAGGTTATCAGGATTTTCGACTGTCCCTGGCGCAAAGCCAGACTTATCGTAAAACCGATATGGGCGAGGAGAACATCGACCCAGATGACGAACAAGATATTACGCGTACGGTGTATCACAATATGCTCGATATTTTGCACTCCAGTATGGGGCTGCTGGACCATTCAGAGCTTGGTCGTGCGATTGCGTGTCTCGATCAAGCGGGTTATGTCCAATTTTTCGGCGTAGGTGCTTCGGGGATTTCCGCGCAGGATGCTAAAAATCGTTTCTTACGGATCGGGCGCCGCGCCGAGGCTGTGGCAGACGGACATATTCAGTCGATGATGGCGGTGTCTATGAGCCCGGGCGATGTCGCTATCGGCATCAGTGTATCAGGAAGTACGTTGGATACGAACGATATGCTGCACAAAGCCAAGCAAAACGGTGCAACTGTTATCGCAATTACGAATTATGCGAAATCACCCATTACCTCCATTGCAGATATCGTGTTGCTGACCGCAGGCAAGGAAGCGCCGATAGAAGGTGGTTCAATCGGCGCTAAAATCTCACAACTATTCGTGATTGACCTCATTTGCGAAGGGCTTGCTCGCAAGCACACGAATCACACCAAACAGATGAAGGAAAAAACAGCGAGGGCCGTTATTGAACGAAGCTATTGAGGTTTTTTAGTTGTGAATTGAAAACTGTGCGCTCTGACAGTTCAATGACTTATGTTTGTGCTGCTTATGAATGGCTATTTCATGTATTGCTATTAATAGAAGGTTTGTACAAAGAGCTAGTAAGCTTTTATGTGGGGCAACAAGGAGGTTGGTGTGGTGGCAGCTGCTGTGAACAGAGTCATTGGGATCGATATTGGGGGCACATCGGTGAAGGCCGCCATAGTGGGACGGGATGGATCGGTGCTCGATGAAATCCGGTTGGATACGGACGCTTCCCGTGGACGTGAATGGGTGTTGTCGCAGGTGTCAGAATCTGTGCTCGGACTGTTGCGTTCTTTTGGGGATACCAGCATCGGTGCCCATATAGATATAGGCGCTCTAGGCATTGCTACTGCTGGCAGAGTAAATGTGGAGAGTGGTGTCGTTGTGTATGCCACAGATAATCTACCTGGCTGGCAAGGTACATCCTTAGTAACGTGGGCTAAAGAAAAGCTGGCTTTACGAGCGGTTGCTGATAATGATGCGAACGCCGCTTTACTTGGAGAAGCGTGGCAGGGAGCGGGGAAGGGCAAGCGGCGCTTGGTGATGCTCACGTTGGGAACAGGTGTCGGAGGTGCATATATGGAAAATGGCCTCTTGTGCAGAGGGGCTCATTGGAGCGGCGGTGATTGGGGGCACAGTATTCTATTCCCCGGAGGACACCCCTGTAATTGCGGAAAAAAAGGGTGCACCGAGCAATATGTATCGGGGAGCGCCCTGCTACGTCGAGGTAGGGAACACGTCGGTAAATTGTACTGCTCGGGAAACGAGATTGTGAAAGAGGCCGCTCACGGTAACCAGGAAGCAATCCAGGTGCTGGATGATTACACCGCAGATTTAGCTGTGCTTCTGGCTAACATCTCAGTGACTCTTGATCCTGAGGGGATCATTGTAGGCGGAGGAGTAGCGGACACGGGAGAGGTCTGGTGGCCCATGCTGGAAAAGCATCTGCACCAATTTGGAGTTCAAACGGAAGTAAGTCGAGCATTGTTGGGCAATCGCGCTGGAATCATCGGCGCTGCACGGCTTGCCTTCGAAATGACCGAGTCCTAGTACAAGAATGAAAGGGGAACGAACCATGACGCAAAAACGGCTAGATACCGACATTGTTGTGATTGGCGGAGGTCTGGGGGGGACATCGGCAGCTCTTGCGGCGGCGAAGGCTGGCATGAGAGTCATCGTGACAGAGGAGACGGACTGGTTAGGGGGGCAGTTAACTTCACAGGCAGTTCCCCCAGATGAGCATCGATGGATCGAACAATTTGGTTGCACAGCAACATACCGTGAGTTCCGTAATCGTGTACGTGACTATTACCGTCAGAACTATCCGTTAACCGAAGAAGCTCGAAATAATCCCATTCTCAACCCTGGGAACGGTTGGGTAAGCCGTCTGGCCCATGAACCACGGGTAGCTCTGCGGGTGCTTGAAGATATGCTCGCTCCCTATTTAAATACGGGGCGCGTTCATGTATACTATCACACCGTGCCTATTGCCGTTCAGACGGATGGGGACTGTATTACTTCTGTAACTGTCCGTACCTCGAATAGCGCTGATCATAAGTGTGGATTTAGAGTGCTGCACGGAACGTTTTATCTGGATGCGACAGAGTGTGGTGATCTCCTTCCGATGGCGGGCGTGGAGCATACGAGTGGAGCGGAGTCACGGGCTGCTACGGGTGAACCTCACGCACTAGAGTGTGCTAACCCTTTTGATATGCAATCTATCACACATGTGGCTGCCGTAGACTATATTCCCCAGGAAAGCTTCATTATAGAGCGGCCGCAACAATATGATTTCTGGAGAAATTATATTCCGTCCTTTTCCCGTTTTCCGATTTTGAGCTGGTTTGCTACTGACGCGGATGATACCAGTAAACTAAAACAGTTCACATTGTTTCCTAACGATCAGGGCATTGTATCCTTATGGGATTATCGTCGTATTGTAGATCCCTCGATATGGAGCAAACCGCTAAATGATGGTGAGGTAACTCTTTTAAACTGGGCGCAAAATGATTATTACCTAGGGCCATTGATCGGTGTCACTGCTCAGGAGCAGGCAAAACATCGAGAAGGAGCACGTGAGTTGACTCGTTCATTAATATATTGGCTTCAAACCGAAGCGCCCCGGTTAGATGGAGGGTTCGGCTATCCGGGAATTCGACCACGGGGTGATATTCTCGGCACATCTGACGGTCTGGCTAAAACGGCTTATATTCGCGAGTCACGCCGAATTCAGGCCAAGTATATGATATCTGAGTTTGATGTAAGTCGTGAGCTTCGGGTAGAAGAGGGACCCAAGCGATATATAGACAGTGTAGGTGTAGGTAGCTATCATTTGGATCTTCATCCAACTACGGTATCTCAGAGAACATTCTACATCCCTAACTATCCCTATGAAATTCCATTGGGATCACTTATTCCGGTGAGAGTGCGCAATTTACTTCCTGCCTGCAAAAATATAGGGATGACCCAAATAGCCAATGGCTGCTATCGATTGCATCCTACAGAATGGAATATAGGAGAATCAGCGGGAAGCCTAGCGGCTTACTGTGTCTCCAACGAAGTATATCCCATTGAAGTGAGCCGATCAGCAGAGCATCTTGGATGTTTTCAAAATGTTCTTCTTCGGCAAGGTGTGGAACTGCACTGGCCTGCAGAGGTATTCGAGCCAGAGGGAGTCATCAGCTAATGAAGGGGCAACTAGCCCCTTGACTGATTTAAATGAGCTGGAAGATGAACGGATTTATTCTAAAACAAAAAAACAAAAAAAAGTGCTTGCTAAGTTGCTTGGCTTTATGATATATTATTTGAGCTGACAACAAAACAGCAGTTTCAAAAGCGAAAAGCTTGGGTGAAATGATCTTCAAAAAAAGAAAAAAATAACCCTTGCATTTTTGAAACGAACATGATATGATCTTATAGCTGCTGAAAAACGCAGCGAAAGAGAAATGTTTGATCTTTGAAAACTGAACAACGAGTGAGTAAAACGATTTTGTTCGCAAAATCAAACAAGAGATATTTTTATCTCGTCAGTTTCAAAATGAGCTTATCGCTCTTTCTATAAACCAGCTTCGGTTGGTCTTTAATGGAGAGTTTGATCCTGGCTCAGGACGAACGCTGGCGGCGTGCCTAATACATGCAAGTCGAGCGGGATTGTTTAGAAGCTTGCTTCTAAACAATCTAGCGGCGGACGGGTGAGTAACACGTAGGCAACCTGCCCACAAGACAGGGATAACTACCGGAAACGGTAGCTAATACCCGATACATCCTTTTACTGCATGGGAGAAGGAGGAAAGACGGAGCAATCTGTCACTTGTGGATGGGCCTGCGGCGCATTAGCTAGTTGGTGGGGTAAAGGCCTACCAAGGCGACGATGCGTAGCCGACCTGAGAGGGTGATCGGCCACACTGGGACTGAGACACGGCCCAGACTCCTACGGGAGGCAGCAGTAGGGAATCTTCCGCAATGGGCGAAAGCCTGACGGAGCAACGCCGCGTGAGTGATGAAGGTTTTCGGATCGTAAAGCTCTGTTGCCAGGGAAGAACGTCTTGTAGAGTAACTGCTACAAGAGTGACGGTACCTGAGAAGAAAGCCCCGGCTAACTACGTGCCAGCAGCCGCGGTAATACGTAGGGGGCAAGCGTTGTCCGGAATTATTGGGCGTAAAGCGCGCGCAGGCGGCTCTTTAAGTCTGGTGTTTAATCCCGAGGCTCAACTTCGGGTCGCACTGGAAACTGGGGAGCTTGAGTGCAGAAGAGGAGAGTGGAATTCCACGTGTAGCGGTGAAATGCGTAGAGATGTGGAGGAACACCAGTGGCGAAGGCGACTCTCTGGGCTGTAACTGACGCTGAGGCGCGAAAGCGTGGGGAGCAAACAGGATTAGATACCCTGGTAGTCCACGCCGTAAACGATGAATGCTAGGTGTTAGGGGTTTCGATACCCTTGGTGCCGAAGTTAACACATTAAGCATTCCGCCTGGGGAGTACGGTCGCAAGACTGAAACTCAAAGGAATTGACGGGGACCCGCACAAGCAGTGGAGTATGTGGTTTAATTCGAAGCAACGCGAAGAACCTTACCAGGTCTTGACATCCCTCTGACCGGTCTAGAGATAGACCTTTCCTTCGGGACAGAGGAGACAGGTGGTGCATGGTTGTCGTCAGCTCGTGTCGTGAGATGTTGGGTTAAGTCCCGCAACGAGCGCAACCCTTATGCTTAGTTGCCAGCAGGTCAAGCTGGGCACTCTAAGCAGACTGCCGGTGACAAACCGGAGGAAGGTGGGGATGACGTCAAATCATCATGCCCCTTATGACCTGGGCTACACACGTACTACAATGGCCGGTACAACGGGAAGCGAAATCGCGAGGTGGAGCCAATCCTAGAAAAGCCGGTCTCAGTTCGGATTGTAGGCTGCAACTCGCCTACATGAAGTCGGAATTGCTAGTAATCGCGGATCAGCATGCCGCGGTGAATACGTTCCCGGGTCTTGTACACACCGCCCGTCACACCACGAGAGTTTACAACACCCGAAGTCGGTGGGGTAACCCGCAAGGGAGCCAGCCGCCGAAGGTGGGGTAGATGATTGGGGTGAAGTCGTAACAAGGTAGCCGTATCGGAAGGTGCGGCTGGATCACCTCCTTTCTATGGAGAATCGTTTCCTGCAACGGAAACATTCAAATATGAAGCGTAAGCTTCAAAAACTACTCACTCGTTGCTCAGTTTTGAGAGTTCAAACTCTCAAAAAAAAGCTGGTTATTTACAGCTTTGCACCTTGAAAACTGGATACCGAAACGAAATTGCGTTTTAGAATATTCCTTTAAGCTGATCTTGTGTAAACAAGTGAAATAAAGGTAGCAGCCTTGAATTTCATTCACATGTAAGTGTTGGACCGAAATTCAAAGCAAATCGTATTTACGATGTAAATATTAGGTTAAGCTACAAAGAGCACACGGAGGATGCCTAGGCGCCAGGAGCCGACGAAGGACGTGGCGAACAACGATAAAGCCTCGGGGAGCTGTAAGCAAGCTTTGATCCGGGGATGTCCGAATGGGGAAACCCGGCTGTCTTCATCGACAGTCACTTTCTGCTGAATACATAGGCAGAATAGAGGCAGACCAGGGGAACTGAAACATCTAAGTACCCTGAGGAAGAGAAAACAATAGTGATTCCGTCAGTAGCGGCGAGCGAACGCGGATTAGCCCAAACCAAGGAGCTTGCTCCTTGGGGTTGTGGGACGTCTCACATGGAGTTACAAAGGAACCGGTTAGATGAAGAGGTCTGGAAAGGCCCGCCAGAGAAGGTAAAAGCCCTGTAGTTCAAAACTTGTTCTCTCCGAGACGGATCCCGAGTAGTGCGGGGCACGTGAAACCCCGTATGAATCCGGCAGGACCATCTGCCAAGGCTAAATACTCCCTGGCGACCGATAGTGAAGCAGTACCGTGAGGGAAAGGTGAAAAGCACCCCGGAAGGGGAGTGAAATAGATCCTGAAACCGTGTGCTTACAAGAAGTCAGAGCCCGATCTATGGGTGATGGCGTGCCTTTTGTAGAATGAACCGGCGAGTTACGTTCCCGTGCAAGGTTAAGGTGAAGAGCTGAAGCCGCAGCGAAAGCGAGTCTGAATAGGGCGAATGAGTACGTGGACGTAGACCCGAAACCGGGTGATCTACCCCTGTCCAGGGTGAAGGTGCGGTAACACGCACTGGAGGCCCGAACCCACGCATGTTGAAAAATGCGGGGATGAGGTGGGGGTAGCGGAGAAATTCCAATCGAACCCGGAGATAGCTGGTTCTCCCCGAAATAGCTTTAGGGCTAGCCTCGGAAAAAAGAATCGTGGAGGTAGAGCACTGATTGGGTGCGGGGCCCGCAAGGGTTACCAAGCTCAGTCAAACTCCGAATGCCATAGATTTAGTTCCGGGAGTCAGACAGTGAGTGCTAAGATCCATTGTCGAAAGGGAAACAGCCCAGACCATCAGCTAAGGTCCCCAAGTGTGTGTTAAGTGGGAAAGGATGTGGAGTTGCACAGACAACCAGGATGTTGGCTTAGAAGCAGCCACCATTGAAAGAGTGCGTAATAGCTCACTGGTCGAGTGACTCTGCGCCGAAAATGTAACGGGGCTAAACACACCACCGAAGCTATGGCTTGATGCTTGCATCAGGGGTAGGGGAGCGTTGAATGCGGGTTGAAGGTGTACCGTAAGGAGCGCTGGACTGCATTCAAGTGAGAATGCCGGTATGAGTAACGAAAAGATCTGTGAGAATCAGATCCGCCGAAAGCCTAAGGGTTCCTGAGGAAGGTTCGTCCGCTCAGGGTAAGTCGGGACCTAAGGCGAGGCCGATAGGCGTAGTCGAAGGACAACAGGTCGAAATTCCTGTACCACCGTAATCCGTTATGAGCAATGGGGTGACGCAGTAGGGTAGTGACGCGGACTGATGGATGTCCGTCTAAGCAGTGAGGCTGATGTGTAGGCAAATCCGCACATCGTTAAGGCTGGGCTGTGATGGGGAGCGAAAATTATAGTAGCGAAGGTCATGATCTCAGACTGCCAAGAAAAGCCTCTAGCCAGGAGAAGGTGCCCGTACCGCAAACCGACACAGGTAGGCGAGAAGAGAATTCTAAGGCGCGCGGAAGAACTCTCGTTAAGGAACTCGGCAAAATGACCCCGTAACTTCGGGAGAAGGGGTGCCTCGGTAGGGTGAATAGCCCGAGGGGGCCGCAGTGAAAAGGCCCAAGCGACTGTTTAGCAAAAACACAGGTCTGTGCGAAGCCGCAAGGCGAAGTATACGGGCTGACGCCTGCCCGGTGCTGGAAGGTTAAGGGGAGTGGTAAGCCCTTCGGGGCGAAGCTATGAACCGAAGCCCCAGTAAACGGCGGCCGTAACTATAACGGTCCTAAGGTAGCGAAATTCCTTGTCAGGTAAATTCTGACCCGCACGAATGGCGTAACGACTTGGGCGCTGTCTCAACGAGAGATCCGGTGAAATTTTAATACCTGTGAAGATGCAGGTTACCCGCGACAAGACGGAAAGACCCCATGGAGCTTTACTGCAGCTTGATATTGAATTTGGGTACGATCTGTACAGGATAGGTGGGAGCCGTAGAATCTTGAGCGCCAGCTTGAGAGGAGGCATCCTTGGGATACCACCCTGATCGTATCTAGGTTCTAACTTGGTACCGTAATCCGGTGCGAGGACAGTGTCAGGTGGGCAGTTTGACTGGGGCGGTCGCCTCCTAAAGAGTAACGGAGGCGCCCCAAGGTTCCCTCAGAATGGTTGGAAATCATTCGAAGAGTGCAAAGGCAGAAGGGAGCTTGACTGCGAGACCTACAAGTCGAGCAGGGACGAAAGTCGGGCTTAGTGATCCGGTGGTACCGCATGGAAGGGCCATCGCTCAACGGATAAAAGCTACCCTGGGGATAACAGGCTTATCTCCCCCAAGAGTCCACATCGACGGGGAGGTTTGGCACCTCGATGTCGGCTCATCGCATCCTGGGGCTGAAGTAGGTCCCAAGGGTTGGGCTGTTCGCCCATTAAAGCGGTACGCGAGCTGGGTTCAGAACGTCGTGAGACAGTTCGGTCCCTATCTGTCGTGGGCGTAGGAAATTTGAGAGGAGCTGTCCTTAGTACGAGAGGACCGGGATGGACGTACCGCTGGTGTACCAGTTGTTCCGCCAGGAGCACCGCTGGGTAGCTATGTACGGAAGGGATAAGCGCTGAAAGCATCTAAGCGTGAAGCCCCCCTCAAGATGAGATTTCCCAGTATGTAAGACCCCTTGAAGACGACGAGGTAGATAGGTTGGGGGTGGAAGTGCAGTAATGCATGGAGCTGACCAATACTAATCGGTCGAGGGCTTATCCTAAAATAAAACGTAAATGAGTTTCGGATCCAGTTTTCAGGGTGTAACCTTGAAGGTATGTACAAGTGACATACAACAAGCGCATGGCTATTCATTCACACGATAAGTGATGAACCGAATAACCGTACGGAAGAATTTGCATAGCAAATTCATGTTTGGTGGCGATAGCGGAGGGGTTCCACACGTACCCATCCCGAACACGACCGTTAAGCCCTCCAGCGCCGATGGTACTTGGACCGCAGGGTCCTGGGAGAGTAGGACGTCGCCAAGCGATATCCTTTAGAGGATGATAAAGATTTACATGTTAGGGCCTTTAGCTCAGCTGGTTAGAGCGCACCCCTGATAAGGGTGAGGTCGGTGGTTCGAGTCCACTAAGGCCCACCACTTCTAGAATAACAAAAAGATTGGGGCCATAGCTCAGCTGGGAGAGCGCCTGCCTTGCACGCAGGAGGTCAGCGGTTCGATCCCGCTTGGCTCCACCAATATTCCCTGATAGCTCAGTTGGTAGAGCACTCGACTGTTAATCGAGTTGTCACAGGTTCGAGTCCTGTTCGGGGAGCCATATTTTGAATATTTCTGACTTTTATATATTAAGGTGGCGGCGTAGCTCAGCTGGCTAGAGCGTACGGTTCATACCCGTGAGGTCGGGGGTTCGATCCCCTCTGCCGCTACTCGGAGAGATACCCAAGTGGCTATAAGGGGACCCTCTGCTAAGGGGTTAGACTGCGAAAGTGGTGCGAGGGTTCGAATCCCTCTCTCTCCGCCATCAATTTATTGAGACCAGGACTTATTTTGCAAGGCCCGTTGGTCAAGGGGTTAAGACACCTCCCTTTCACGGAGGTAACAGGGGTTCGAATCCCCTACGGGTCATAATATGGAGGCTTAGCTCAGCTGGGAGAGCATCTGCCTTACAAGCAGAGGGTCGGGGGTTCGATCCCCTCAGCCTCCACCATAAGAAAATTTGAGAAATGCTTTTTAATGTCGCGGGGTGGAGCAGTTCGGTAGCTCGTCGGGCTCATAACCCGAAGGTCGTAGGTTCAAATCCTGCCCCCGCAATTAATTTCCTATTGGAAATGCCTCTGGAACTGTGGTGTAGAGGCCTAACATGCCTGCCTGTCACGCAGGAGATCGCGGGTTCGAATCCCGTCAGTTCCGCCATTTTAACTCCATATATAATTGGCATATATAGTGCGGTTATATGATGTAGTAATAAAATAAAATATGGCTCGGTAGCTCAGTCGGTAGAGCAGAGGACTGAAAATCCTCGTGTCGGCGGTTCGATTCCGTCCCGAGCCACCTTTCAAGTGGGAAATGAGTAATGTGCCGGTGTAGCTCAACTGGTAGAGCAACTGACTTGTAATCAGTAGGTTGGGGGTTCAAGTCCTCTCGCCGGCACCATTTTGGAGGATTAGCGAAGTGGCCAAACGCATCAGACTGTAAATCTGCTCCCTTACGGGTTCGGTGGTTCGAATCCATCATCCTCCACCAGTCTTTTCATAATCATATGGCGGTCGTGGCGAAGTGGTTAACGCACCGGACTGTGACTCCGGCATTCGTGGGTTCAAGCCCCATCGGCCGCCCTTTATTCTTAATCTATTGGGGATTAGCCAAGCGGTAAGGCAACGGACTTTGACTCCGTCATGCATAGGTTCAAATCCTATATCCCCAGCCATTAAGAGCCATTAGCTCAGTTGGTAGAGCACCTGACTTTTAATCAGGGTGTCGAAGGTTCGAGTCCTTCATGGCTCACCATTTATAATTATTTTGCGGTCGTGGCGGAATTGGCAGACGCGCACGGTTCAGGTCCGTGTGGGCTAACCCCCCGTGGAGGTTCGAGTCCTCTCGACCGCACCATATTTTGCGGACGTGGCTCAGCGGTAGAGCATCGCCTTGCCAAGGCGAGGGTCGCGGGTTCGATTCCCGTCGTCCGCTCCATTATCCATACGGCGCCATAGCCAAGTGGTAAGGCAAAGCTCTGCAAAAGCTTCATCCCCAGTTCAAATCTGGGTGGCGCCTTGACTACTCATTATGGAATTTAATATGCGCCCTTAGCTCAGCTGGATAGAGCGTTTGACTACGAATCAAAAGGCCGGGAGTTCGAATCTCTCAGGGCGCGCCATTTCTTAAAAAAATGTATAATGTCGGGATGTAGCTCAGCTTGGTAGAGCACCTGGTTTGGGACCAGGGGGTCGCATGTTCAAATCGTGTCATCCCGATACTGTTTTGCGGGTGTAGTTCAATGGTAGAACTCCAGCCTTCCAAGCTGGTAGCGTGGGTTCGATTCCCATCACCCGCTTTTTGCTATAGCGGATTCTTGTTGCCTCAGTGGTGACACCTTATAAATAAAGAGAGCCTGTCTGGGGACAGAGCTCTCTCTTTTTTTTGTATTTATCCTCATGTAATCCACAATGTGTTGATTATCCATAATCTTCGGTATCGGTGTATATCGTTCTGATCATACAACTGGTATACACCGATAACCGATCTAGTGGACAGTTTTTACACGGGAATGGTCAGCTGGATGGAGGTTCCCTCATCTGGAGCAGAGCTCATGCTCATAAATCCCCCTACCCCTCTAGCTCGTTCTTCCATACTGAACAATCCAACTCCCTCTCCTTGGGAATTTCCAGAGAATCCAATGCCCTCATCCCGAATGGTCACTTGTATCATTTCATTTTGATCCTCAACGTCGACATATGCCTCCGCTACATCTGCGTATTTGGCTACATTCGTCAATGCCTCCTGTACAATCCGATAAATTGCTATTTCCTTACGAATATCAAGGCGTTTACGTAGAGTGCATTGAAAATGCACCTCAATCCCGTAATGAGAACAGAAGTTTTCGATATAGGTTCTTAAGGCTGGGACGACACCCAAATCATCCAGAACTGAGGGACGGAGTTCCCACGCTAGACCACGAACATCTTTGATGATGTCGGTCACCTGCGAACGAAGACTCTCCAGAGCTGCACTAGGTTGTTCGGCAAGTTGGCTATCTAATTGAATAATAAGTGAAAACAGGCTTTGTCCTATCCCGTCATGCAGCTCTCTTGAAAAACGTTTGCGTTCTTCTTCCTGTATTTGCATGACTTGCGTCATCATAGATTGGAGTTCTGCTTCTACTTTCTTCAGTTTAGTGACTTCATTGCGGATCGCTAAGTACTGATAGGGTTTACCTTCCTCGTCCATAAACGGAACGATCGTAGTATTCACCCAGTAGTAGCTGTTATCTTTAGCACGATTACGTATTTCTCCTTGCCATACCTCACCTGAACGGATCGTAGTCCACAGGTTTTTCATGAAGGCAGAGGTATGATAGCCTGAATTAATAAGACGATGATCCTGACCGATCAGCTCTTCACGACTGTATTGCGAAATCTCACAGAACTTGTCGTTTACGTACTGAATAGTACCTCGATGATCGGTCAAAGCAACGATGGAAGACGTATCTAGAGCAAATTTCAGATTGGATAGTTGGTGGAGTGAGTTACGCAGCGCATGAAGAAAAGGGGATTCTGGTATATAAATTTCCAGATCATTCAGCAGTTTATCGGTTGATTCACCAAAGGCATGCTGCAGTAAAGGGTTAGAAGGTTCATTCATAATGGAGCAGCCCCTTTTTTAGTGCGAATTTGACTAGCTCAGGTCGTGTTTTCAAGTTAAGCTTCTCCATAAGATTACTTTTATGGGATTCTACGGTTTTGACGCTAATCACCAGGTGCTCGGCAATTTCCTTGTTGGCATATCCTTTGGCTACCCACGATAGAATCTCTTTTTCCCGCTCAGACAAGGATTCATAGGGTCCGGCTATGCCTTCCTGTTTGATTTTGTCCAGATATTCACTCATCAGTCGTTTGGTTGCATTTGGGTACAAATAGGCACTACCTTCGGCCACAGACTGGATGGCAGCGAGTAACTCCTCATGAGGTGCGCTTTTTAAAATATATCCGGATGCTCCAGCCTGAATGGCTCGGAACAGATATTCTTCATCGTCATGCATCGTTAAAATAAGGACTTCTGTATCGGGCAACTGTTTTTTTAATTCAGTGGTTGCCGTGAGACCATCTTTGCCAGGTGGCATGCTAAAATCCATGAGTACAACATTAGGTTGTAGCTCTACTGCCTTGCGGATCGCCTCATCCCCGTCTGCTGCATCTCCTACGACCTTAATACCATTTTTGCCGTCCAATAGGGCCATGAGGCCAGAACGTACGACAACATGATCATCCACTACTAGTATACGAATCAATTTGTCATCCCCTCGAACGGTAAACAAACCGTGCGTTTTGTCATAATCATAGCAAATTTTAGGGATTTCAATCAACAAAGATAGTTAGGGACAGCCATATCAAGTATTTTATGAGTTTTATTATCTACAGTAACATTGTTGATCTATGGAGTGAGAGGGTAAGCACATAGTTGGCTAAGGCGTTGAGCGACTTGAGTGGCCTCGGCTACATCAGACTCTGTGAAAGTCCTCACATCACGATTACCAATAAGCAGCACACCGTTAGGCAGATCCCCTGTACTGGAAAAGGGAATAGCAACAGCAGAGTGAAGCTGCTCGGCCAGCATTAGTGCACACTCCTGACGCAGACGTATACTACCTGATAGCAGAGCACTTACAGTCACGGTACGTCCCAAGCGAACAGCCATCCCGGCAATACCATGGCCAATCTTAAAAGAAATAAGGCGATAGCGATTGCTTCGGCTGCCAGAGGCGTAATACCAATGCAACTTACCACCCGACTTGGACATAAATGCAAGGGCAGTGAGATCACCATAAATAGTATCTCTCAACTGGTTCAGTTCTTTTCGCATTTCATCCGTTATTTGTAGCATAGAAGACACATCCTTTTTCATAACCAAACTATATCTCTAATTCATTGTAGTTCCGACAGTTACAAAAGTAGATCAGGGAACCCCCTGATCTATAGGCTCGGGAAACACTGACTTTTCATTTGGTTGGGTAAGGAGTAGGGAAAAGGCCGATAAATGGGGCGTTAGCTCACTTTAGAAGTGATATTTATCACAGTAAATCAGGGAGTAGGAAGGTATAAAATCAGGTGTTCTCCCGATAACAACCCAGGCATTAAAACATTATGATATAGATATCAGGTAAACACGAGGAGGACGCTAACATGCAAGCCACTTGTATGGAACGGTTTGGGGACGAAGCGGAACGCACGGGAATTCAGATTTATTTGACAGAAGAACATTTTGATCTGCTAAAAGATATTATGTCCTGGAAGAAGGTAAAAGCAGGCGTTATGCTTTTCCGAGAGGGCGATGATGCAGAGCAGCTTTATTATATACATTCAGGTCATGTTAAACTTCGTAAATCGACAGAAGATGGTAAAGAACTGATACTGACCATTCAGCATCAAGGCGACTTAATTGGGGAATTTAGCGGGATAGATGGAGAAGAGTATAGTTGCACTGCAGAAACAGCCGATGTGTGTGAGTTAGGCGTCGTGCTTGTTAAGGATCTGGAGTCGCTCTTGTCCAAAAATGGGGAAATGGCACTTCAGTTCATCCAGTGGATGGCGATGAAGCAACGCATTATGCAATCCCGTTTTCGGGACTTACTGTTGTATGGTAAAACTGGAGCGTTAGCGTCTACATTGATCCGTGCTAGCAATACATGTGGCGTGGCTGTGAAGGATGGCATTTTATTAAATATGAAGCTAAGTCACTCCGAATTAGGTGAGATGATTGGAGCGACGCGAGAGAGCGTGAACCGGATGCTGAGCGCGCTGAAAGAGCAGGGAACCCTAGATACAAGGGATGGAAAGATTGTTATTCACGATCTCAAGGTATTACGTGGCATGTGTTGCTGTCCTTCGTACGGCCAATGTGCTCATGAAATTTGTCGCCTCTAATACATGAATACCATTAGGCGGGGTCCAAGAGACTTCGCCTTGCTGCATGTCTTCTAACAATCTAGCACATGGGGTAACGAACAACATAGATTACAAGAAAAACTAATCAACGTCGTATCGCGGCTAATTACCAATAATGTATTTATATTAAATGGAACTGAACACATGACACTATATGAAACTAGCTGTTTTGAAGTAACATTGGAGCTAATAATGGTTGGCTAAAAGATGGAAGGAATTTTAAGTTTGGAAAAAGGGATTATTTACAAGTTGCTTTCTTTTGCTGAAAATGATATATTATTTGAGCTGACAACAAAACAGCAGTTTCAAAAGCGAAAAGCTTGGGTGAAATGATCTTCAAAAAAAGAAAAAAATAACCCTTGCATTTTTGAAATGAACATGATATGATCTTATAGCTGCTGAAAAACGCAGCGAAAGAGAAATGTTTGATCTTTGAAAACTGAACAACGAGTGAGTAAAACGATTTTGTTCGCAAAATCAAACGAGAGATATTTTTATCTCGTCAGTTTCAACATGAGCTTATCGCTCTTTCTATAAACCAGCTTCGGTTGGTCTTTAATGGAGAGTTTGATCCTGGCTCAGGACGAACGCTGGCGGCGTGCCTAATACATGCAAGTCGAGCGGGGTTGTTTAGAAGCTTGCTTCTAAACAACCTAGCGGCGGACGGGTGAGTAACACGTAGGCAACCTGCCCACAAGACAGGGATAACTACCGGAAACGGTAGCTAATACCCGATACATCCTTTTCCTGCATGGGAGAAGGAGGAAAGACGGAGCAATCTGTCACTTGTGGATGGGCCTGCGGCGCATTAGCTAGTTGGTGGGGTAAAGGCCTACCAAGGCGACGATGCGTAGCCGACCTGAGAGGGTGATCGGCCACACTGGGACTGAGACACGGCCCAGACTCCTACGGGAGGCAGCAGTAGGGAATCTTCCGCAATGGGCGAAAGCCTGACGGAGCAACGCCGCGTGAGTGATGAAGGTTTTCGGATCGTAAAGCTCTGTTGCCAGGGAAGAACGTCTTGTAGAGTAACTGCTACAAGAGTGACGGTACCTGAGAAGAAAGCCCCGGCTAACTACGTGCCAGCAGCCGCGGTAATACGTAGGGGGCAAGCGTTGTCCGGAATTATTGGGCGTAAAGCGCGCGCAGGCGGCTCTTTAAGTCTGGTGTTTAATCCCGAGGCTCAACTTCGGGTCGCACTGGAAACTGGGGAGCTTGAGTGCAGAAGAGGAGAGTGGAATTCCACGTGTAGCGGTGAAATGCGTAGAGATGTGGAGGAACACCAGTGGCGAAGGCGACTCTCTGGGCTGTAACTGACGCTGAGGCGCGAAAGCGTGGGGAGCAAACAGGATTAGATACCCTGGTAGTCCACGCCGTAAACGATGAATGCTAGGTGTTAGGGGTTTCGATACCCTTGGTGCCGAAGTTAACACATTAAGCATTCCGCCTGGGGAGTACGGTCGCAAGACTGAAACTCAAAGGAATTGACGGGGACCCGCACAAGCAGTGGAGTATGTGGTTTAATTCGAAGCAACGCGAAGAACCTTACCAGGTCTTGACATCCCTCTGACCGGTCTAGAGATAGGCCTTTCCTTCGGGACAGAGGAGACAGGTGGTGCATGGTTGTCGTCAGCTCGTGTCGTGAGATGTTGGGTTAAGTCCCGCAACGAGCGCAACCCTTATGCTTAGTTGCCAGCAGGTCAAGCTGGGCACTCTAAGCAGACTGCCGGTGACAAACCGGAGGAAGGTGGGGATGACGTCAAATCATCATGCCCCTTATGACCTGGGCTACACACGTACTACAATGGCCGGTACAACGGGAAGCGAAATCGCGAGGTGGAGCCAATCCTAGAAAAGCCGGTCTCAGTTCGGATTGTAGGCTGCAACTCGCCTACATGAAGTCGGAATTGCTAGTAATCGCGGATCAGCATGCCGCGGTGAATACGTTCCCGGGTCTTGTACACACCGCCCGTCACACCACGAGAGTTTACAACACCCGAAGTCGGTGGGGTAACCCGCAAGGGAGCCAGCCGCCGAAGGTGGGGTAGATGATTGGGGTGAAGTCGTAACAAGGTAGCCGTATCGGAAGGTGCGGCTGGATCACCTCCTTTCTATGGAGAATCGTTTCCTGCAACGGAAACATTCAAATATGAAGCATTAGCTTCAAAACTCAGGTTTAGGCCTGTTACTCACTCGTTGCTCAGTTTTGAGAGCTCAAACTCTCGAAAAAGCTGGTTGTTTACAGCTTTGCACCTTGAAAACTGGATACCGAAACGAAATTGCGTTTTAGAATATTCCTTTAAGCTGATCTTGTGTAAACAAGTGAAATAAAGGTAGCAGGTAAGGAAAGATCTTTTGCCTTTGGCAAAAATCATTCTTTATCGAACATCGACATTTTCTTTCTTTGAAAGAAAAGTCTAGGTTAAGCTACAAAGAGCACACGGAGGATGCCTAGGCGCCAGGAGCCGACGAAGGACGTGGCGAACAACGATAAGGCCTCGGGGAGCTGTAAGCAAGCTTTGATCCGGGGATGTCCGAATGGGGAAACCCGGCTGTCTTCATCGACAGTCACTTTCTGCTGAATACATAGGCAGAATAGAGGCAGACCAGGGGAACTGAAACATCTAAGTACCCTGAGGAAGAGAAAACAATAGTGATTCCGTCAGTAGCGGCGAGCGAACGCGGATTAGCCCAAACCAAGAAGCTTGCTCCTTGGGGTTGTGGGACGTCTCACATGGAGTTACAAAGGAACCGGTTAGATGAAGAGGTCTGGAAAGGCCCGCCAGAGAAGGTAAAAGCCCTGTAGTTCAAAACTTGTTCTCTCCGAGACGGATCCCGAGTAGTGCGGGGCACGTGAAACCCCGTATGAATCCGGCAGGACCATCTGCCAAGGCTAAATACTCCCTGGCGACCGATAGTGAAGCAGTACCGTGAGGGAAAGGTGAAAAGCACCCCGGAAGGGGAGTGAAATAGATCCTGAAACCGTGTGCTTACAAGAAGTCAGAGCCCGATCTATGGGTGATGGCGTGCCTTTTGTAGAATGAACCGGCGAGTTACGTTCCCGTGCAAGGTTAAGGTGAAGAGCTGAAGCCGCAGCGAAAGCGAGTCTGAATAGGGCGAATGAGTACGTGGACGTAGACCCGAAACCGGGTGATCTACCCCTGTCCAGGGTGAAGGTGCGGTAACACGCACTGGAGGCCCGAACCCACGCATGTTGAAAAATGCGGGGATGAGGTGGGGGTAGCGGAGAAATTCCAATCGAACCCGGAGATAGCTGGTTCTCCCCGAAATAGCTTTAGGGCTAGCCTCGGAAATAGAATCGTGGAGGTAGAGCACTGATTGGGTGCGGGGCCCGCAAGGGTTACCAAGCTCAGTCAAACTCCGAATGCCATAGATTTAGTTCCGGGAGTCAGACAGTGAGTGCTAAGATCCATTGTCGAAAGGGAAACAGCCCAGACCATCAGCTAAGGTCCCCAAGTGTGTGTTAAGTGGGAAAGGATGTGGAGTTGCACAGACAACCAGGATGTTGGCTTAGAAGCAGCCACCATTGAAAGAGTGCGTAATAGCTCACTGGTCGAGTGACTCTGCGCCGAAAATGTAACGGGGCTAAACACACCACCGAAGCTATGGCTTGATGCTTTGCATCAGGGGTAGGGGAGCGTTGAATGTGGGTTGAAGGTGTACCGTAAGGAGCGCTGGACTGCATTCAAGTGAGAATGCCGGTATGAGTAACGAAAAGATCTGTGAGAATCAGATCCGCCGAAAGCCTAAGGGTTCCTGAGGAAGGTTCGTCCGCTCAGGGTAAGTCGGGACCTAAGGCGAGGCCGATAGGCGTAGTCGAAGGACAACAGGTCGAAATTCCTGTACCACCGTAATCCGTTATGAGCGATGGGGTGACGCAGTAGGGTAGTGACGCGGACTGATGGATGTCCGTCTAAGCAGTGAGGCTGGTGTGTAGGCAAATCCGCACATCGTAAGGCTGGGCTGTGATGGGGAGCGAAAATTATAGTAGCGAAGGTCATGATCTCAGACTGCCAAGAAAAGCCTCTAGCCAGGAGAAGGTGCCCGTACCGCAAACCGACACAGGTAGGCGAGAAGAGAATTCTAAGGCGCGCGGAAGAACTCTCGTTAAGGAACTCGGCAAAATGACCCCGTAACTTCGGGAGAAGGGGTGCCTCGGTAGGGTGAATAGCCCGAGGGGGCCGCAGTGAAAAGGCCCAAGCGACTGTTTAGCAAAAACACAGGTCTGTGCGAAGCCGCAAGGCGAAGTATACGGGCTGACGCCTGCCCGGTGCTGGAAGGTTAAGGGGAGTGGTAAGCCTTCGGGCGAAGCTATGAACCGAAGCCCCAGTAAACGGCGGCCGTAACTATAACGGTCCTAAGGTAGCGAAATTCCTTGTCAGGTAAATTCTGACCCGCACGAATGGCGTAACGACTTGGGCGCTGTCTCAACGAGAGATCCGGTGAAATTTTAATACCTGTGAAGATGCAGGTTACCCGCGACAAGACGGAAAGACCCCATGGAGCTTTACTGCAGCTTGATATTGAATTTGGGTACGATCTGTACAGGATAGGTGGGAGCCGTAGAACTTTGAGCGCCAGCTTGAAGGGAGGCATCCTTGGGATACCACCCTGATCGTATCTAGGTTCTAACTTGGTACCGTAAACCGGTGCGAGGACAGTGTCAGGTGGGCAGTTTGACTGGGGCGGTCGCCTCCTAAAGAGTAACGGAGGCGCCCCAAGGTTCCCTCAGAATGGTTGGAAATCATTCGAAGAGTGCAAAGGCAGAAGGGAGCTTGACTGCGAGACCTACAAGTCGAGCAGGGACGAAAGTCGGGCTTAGTGATCCGGTGGTACCGCATGGAAGGGCCATCGCTCAACGGATAAAAGCTACCCTGGGGATAACAGGCTTATCTCCCCCAAGAGTCCACATCGACGGGGAGGTTTGGCACCTCGATGTCGGCTCATCGCATCCTGGGGCTGAAGTAGGTCCCAAGGGTTGGGCTGTTCGCCCATTAAAGCGGTACGCGAGCTGGGTTCAGAACGTCGTGAGACAGTTCGGTCCCTATCTGTCGTGGGCGTAGGAAATTTGAGAGGAGCTGTCCTTAGTACGAGAGGACCGGGATGGACGTACCGCTGGTGTACCAGTTGTTCCGCCAGGAGCACCGCTGGGTAGCTATGTACGGAAGGGATAAGCGCTGAAAGCATCTAAGCGTGAAGCCCCCCTCAAGATGAGATTTCCCAATTAGTAAGACCCCTTGAAGACGACGAGGTAGATAGGTTGGGGGTGGAAGTGCAGTAATGCATGGAGCTGACCAATACTAATCGGTCGAGGGCTTATCCTAAAGAATAAAACGCAAATAAGTTTCGGATCCAGTTTTCAGGGTGTAAGTTTTGTATTGTATAAGCTCAAGTAGCTTATATGAAACAAGCGAACACACAGCATTTGGCGATGCTGATTCCTGAAAAAGAATTTACGATGTAAATTCATGTTTGGTGGCGATAGCGGAGGGGTTCCACACGTACCCATCCCGAACACGACCGTTAAGCCCTCCAGCGCCGATGGTACTTGGACCGCAGGGTCCTGGGAGAGTAGGACGTCGCCAAGCACGATAAAAGAGCACAGCCTTAACGGGCTGTGCTCTTTTTCCTATAACCGATTCATTTATCATTCACATGAAAGATCATTATCGTGGATTCGGTCAAAAGTTTTACGGTATCCTGGTTGTCCTTTGTATAGTGGTGCCTAGTCAGCATTTTTAACTGAGGACAGTATTAACTGGGGAAGTTAATCTATTTCAACCTGTTCTGTCTGAAGGACACTCAAGGCTTGAAGTTTACGGGTAATTTCTTTTTGCCACTTGGTATCTCCGACCTGTACGGCAAGATTGAGAAGATCCAAATAATCATCAATATGCAGGGAGGTTTTACTAAAAGCTTCTTTCACTGCGGTCCTGCCTCCTTTTAAAGTCTATGTGTATTCATCGTTTAATAATGATAATCATTATCAAACGATGATCTTATTCATATTATGCCTGTGTTCTAGATAAATTGCAAGTTATGATATGAATGAATTTTGAAGCACGCAAATGAGGGCTTGAAAAAACAAACCCTTCTCCTTAAGTTCACGCATTGTTCACGTCTTTTCTATGGAACATAATGAAAAGAACAAGCGGGCAATGAGTGTCCACCAATTAGGAGGGCAAATTGCGCAATGCTTCAACAAGAGGAGGAAAAAGACCATGAGCAGAACAAAAATGAAAGCGTTTGCCATTGTGATGGTGAGCGCCTTGGCATTGACGCTGGCAGCTTGTAATAACGGACAAAGCGCAAGTCCGGGAAATTCAGGAGAAACGAGCAGAGGCACCGCAACGAAAGATGTTACGATTACCTTTCAGAACATTAATCCTGATCCGAGCACCCCTTCGTACAAAATGATTAAGCAAATTGTAGGTCAATACGAGCAGGATCATCCTCATGTAAAAATTGAATTGGATTCGCTAAATACAGATCAACAAAAGCTTAAGCTGAAGACACAGGCAGCGGCGAAGGAAGTACCTGATATCACGATTGTAAACCCGGCTGCACAGATGAAGCCATTCGTAGATGCCGGGCTGCTGGCTCCATTAAACGATGTGGCTGATAAAGAGGGATTAAAAGATACGTTTCAGAATGGACTTCTTAATTACTATAGTTTCGACGATAAGCTCTATGCTTTTCCGGACGGTAACAATATAGAAGTGGTGTTTTACAATAAGGAACTGTTCAAGCAGGCGGGAATCCAGAAGTTGCCGACCACCTTTGACGAGCTGATTACGACGGTCAAAACGCTGAAGGCGAAGGGGATTACTCCGATTGCCATTGGGGAAAAGGATTCATGGACGGGGTCCCTCCTTTTTATGAATATTTTGTTGCGTACGAATGAAGGGCCGAATTTTCTCAATGATGTACTGGACGGCAAAAAGACGTTTAACGACCCGGCTTTTGTGGAAGCGGTGGATGCATTTCAGGAATTGGTGCAGGCAGGAGCTTTCCCAGATGGAGCTACATCTATTGACTACAATGCAGGCGGTAATATTTTTAAAACAGGAAAAGCCGCGATGTATATTATGGGTACATGGGAAACGGGGTCAATTGATGCTTCTTCGGTAGCGGGTAAGGTAGGAGCGTTTCAATTCCCTACGGTGAATGGCAAGGGTGATGTGAATGAGTATGTAATTGCGCCGGGCAGCGCATTTGCGGTATCTGCGAACAGTGAACATTTACAGGAAACGAAGGATTTTCTGCACTATTTTATTAAGGAGATGCCCAAAATTCAGTTTGATCTGAAAAATGCGATTGGCAGCGGTCAGAAAATGAAAGGTGATCTGAAGGAAGCGGGCTACTCCGAGTTAGCGATTAGTCTTAATGAGCTGTTCAAGAATGTAAAAGGGGGCGATCTCGCTTTTGATAATACGATGAATCCGGCTATTGCGCAGGCGCATCTGAGTAGCATTCAAAATCTGTTCGTGCAAAAAGAAGACCCTGCACAAGTTGCCAAGGAACATCAGAACACTTTTGAGGCGAATAAATAAGTGAGGATTTTGCAAAAATCCAATAAGCGACTCCCAATGAACAATATATAGATCGAAATGGTCTGGTTCGTCTAGATATTACACTTTGGAGCGACTGAAATCGAATTTTGCAAATCCTGAAGTAGCAGGCACTAGGGAGGGGGCAGAATGCTTCTTCCCTGATTGGAAATCATGTAGGTTGTGCATCCTCAGAAGATGTTCAGAATCAACACAAAGGAGATTAGAACATGAATGTACTGAAGGTGCCAGCACGTACCATTGCCGTTTTCGTGCTACCCTGCCTGTTGTTGTATACCTGTATGGTATTTGTTCCGATTCTGGTGTCGGTGTATTGCGGATTGCTGGATTGGAACGGAATTGCCGAGGCAAAGTTCGTGGGGCTGGCTAATTTTGAGCGGATTTTTACAGCAGATTCAGTGTTCTGGCCGTCCGTGAAACGGACTATGATGTTTGCTGTGTTTTCCATGCTGGAGATTCCATTCTGTCTGTTGCTGGCAATCTTGCTTAATCGCTATGTGCGTAAGGCCAATACGCTGGTTACGATATATTTTCTGCCGGTTATTCTGTCGGTGGTCATTATCGGGCAGCTGTGGAAGACGATCTATAATCCGGCTTCGATGGGTGGAATGCTGAACGGTATTTTGCTGGCGATTGGGCTGGAAAGCTGGACACGCTCATGGCTGACGGAACCGCAGATAGCGATGTACGCCCTCTATTTTGTATCGTTGTGGCAGTATTTTGGCTATCATTTGCTTATCCAGTTTACCGGGGTACAAAATATACCGAATGAGCTGTACGAAGCAGCCAAAATTGATGGAGCTGAAGGATTCAAAGCAGACCGCTATATTACGCTGCCGCTCATTGTACCTATTTTCAAGATATCAATTGTATTAGCATTTATCGGCTCCCTGCAATCGTTTGATTTGATCTGGGTGATGACGGGGGGAGGACCAGCCCATGCGACGGATACAGTATCCACGTATATGTACAATATGTCCTTTTTATCGATGAAATACGGATACGGCAGCGCATTGGCTTCAATTCTCGTAGTGATTTGCTTGTCATTTACAATTGTGATAAATTTTGTTTTCAAACGAATCGAAAATAAGGTAAGCTAAAGGAGATGGAACTGTTGAATGCCTTGAAAAAAACGGGAGTCTTTTCCTTATTGGCAATCTTAATTGTCACGCAGCTGTATCCACTCTTTTGGCTGCTGACCTATTCGTTGAAGACGAATGAAGAGATATTGAGCTCAAGCTTCTTTGCACTCCCTCAAGTGCCCCAGTGGCACAACTATCAGGAAGCCTATGAATCAGGGAGCTACTTGCGTTATTTAGGAAACAGTGTACTGGTGACCGGGGTTACGATGATTTTCGTCATTTTATTAAGCTCGATGACTGCTTATGCGATTACACGTTTTCGTTGGCGCTTCGGGGCTGTTGTGCTGACTTTGTTTCTGATCGGGATGATGATCCCGATGCAAGCTACACTGCTGCCGCTGATGGTGATGTTTAAAAACGTCCATATTCTGAATACGTATTTCTCACTGATTTTACCCTACATTGCTTTTCAGACACCGATTGCGGTCTTCATCCTATCCGGCTTTATGCGGTCCATTCCCCACGAAATTGAAGAATCCGCTTACATTGACGGAGCGAGCATTTATCGTATTTTCCGCAGTGTAATCTTACCCATCTCGATTCCGCCTATCATGACGGTATGTATTTTAACTTTCATTAACATCTGGAATGAATACATTATGGCTGCCACCTTTATCTCGTCCGAGAAGCTCAAAACTCTCCCTTTCGGCGTATATACGTTCGTCAGCCAGTATTCTGTGAACTACGGTAATATTGGTGCTTTTCTAGTCATGGGTGCCTTACCGGTCATTATTATTTATTTTGTTCTGTCCGAAAATATCACCAAGGGCATGGTTGCGGGAGCGGTTAAAGGATAGGTGGCCGATGCGAAAGGAGCGCACGGAGGTATGATGCGCCGTTTTCAATCCATTCAATACCGCTTGTTTGTTCTGTTCCTATTGAGCATGTCCGGCATTGTGCTGGCGGTCAGTCTATTATTTTACAACCGTACTACGGTGCAGTTCCATGATAAGGTCAGCGAGCTAGCGCGTAAAAATGTATCCCAGACGGCAGGCCTGTTCGAATTGCTACTCGGCAGCTATAACAGTCTCTCCAAATCGATCAGCAACAACATGGATTTGGTTCGTCTGTTGACGACGGATAGTAGTGATTTACCTGCTGTCAATTACATCAACGAACGTACGATTACGAATATTCTGGGCGCTATCTATTATTCGCGTGAGGATCTGATTGGCATCCATGTCATCACAGACACAGGCAAGGTATATAACTATGGCAATTATATGAATGTCATTGATACTCATTACGAACATACGGAATGGTATAAGGAAATTCGAAAGTCGGCGGGTAAAATTGCATGGCTGGGCGTGTATCCTCACTCTGTCATTGATCAGGTGGAAACCAGACCCGTGTTTGCGTTTGGACGGCAGCTCTATGATCTGGATGAACACAAGCCGATTGGTATTGTCCTGTTTGAGGCTGAGCCGCGTTCTGTTTTGTCCGCTCTCCACAATTTGCGGTTAGGCACCAATAGTCAGGTATATTTGTTGGGTCATGAAAACCGAATTGTGTCGGCTACTTCCTCTGATCCGCCACCGGATTTGCAAAATCTAGAGCAGCAGGTACCGGAGGAGGATGTTATTGTAAATCGAAGTAATGAAAGAGTTGTAATCGCTTCCAAGTTGCCGTTTGCCGACTGGTCTGTGATTAGTGTGACACCTAGTGAGGATCTGAACGTGGAGCTGGTGCAAAATCAAAGGTACTTATTTATCGTGGCACCTATACTTATTATTGTGTCGGCGTTAATTGCATCTATCGTCTCCAGGGGCATTTCCCTTCCGCTCAAGCGAGTCATTCGGGAAATGAAGCGGGTAGAGACAGGAAATTTCCGTCATACGGTAAACACTAAATCTTATGAAGAAATCAATCAGCTAGCTACCTCTTTTAACCATATGGTAAGACGGATTGCAGAGCTGATTGAGCTGGTACGTATATCATCAGTCAGCGAAAAAAATGCGGAGCTGCACGCGCTACAGACGCAGGTCAATCCACATTTTCTATATAATACGCTGGATATGATCTATTGGATGCTGGACGAAAAGGGACAGGATCAGCTCGGAGAGGTGGTCCTCTCCTTATCCCATATGTTCCGTTACAGCAGCCATTGGGAAGAAGGGGCCGATGTAAGCCTTCGTGAAGAAGTGGAGCAGGTTGGCCACTATCTTACCATTATCCAAGCCCGGCTGGAGGGCAGGGTATCCGTAGACATCAATATTGAAGAACGATGGATGGATATCCGCTTGCCGAAAATGACCTTACAGCCATTGATTGAAAATGCGGTGAAGCACGGACTGGAGCCTCTTCATGCGGATACAGGTGGCAAGCTGCTCGTCAGAGCGGAAGAATATGGCGGTGTATTGAGCCTGCACATCATCGACAACGGTGCAGGGATGAAGTACGAACGATGGGAGGTGATCCAGGTCGCTTTGGCAGAACCCGGCAAACAGGCGGGCAGCGGGCAGGCGGGAGGCATCGGCCTGCAAAACCTAAATTTACGGCTACGGCACATGTTCGGAGAAGAGTACGGCCTACGGATCTCTAGCGTACCTGGGGCCGGAACAACAGTCACTGTAAGTGTGCCTCTGCCACAGAAGGAGGAGAAACATGAATATTCTGATAGCTGACGATGAAAATATGATTCGGCAGGGAATTCGGCGTACCATTGGCCAAGCTCTACCAACCTGCGGCATTCATCTCGCTGCTTCCACCGAGGAGGCAGCAGGCATTCTGGCGGAGCATCCTGTAGATATTGTATTAACTGATATCCTGATGCCCGGTATGGATGGTCTGGAATTCATGCGTATTTCTAAGCGAAAGCATCCTCATCTGCAGTGGGTTGTCATTTCGGCCCATTCCGACTTCCATTATGCACAAAGAGCAGTAAAGCTGGGTGCCAAAGACTACCTGTTAAAGCCGATTGGTAAAAGAAAGCTGCTGGAATGCATTGAAATACTGGCAGCCGAAGCGCTTGTGGCCTCGCAGCAGGCGAACGAGGGTAGGCTTCTCAAATCCAATATGGTTTATTTGCGTGAAGCCGTTTTCCAACGCTATGCCCTTGGACTGGACACGGGCAAGCTGGATATACAGCCTTTTGTCGAAAATTATCCGGAATTCCATCTCTTCATGGTTCGCATGGAACCTGATCACAAGCAGACGCATCTGGAGCATTTTATGATTGAAAATGTACTGTCCGAGCTCATTGAGGCAGGAGGCAGCGGCTTTGTCGTCAGTCTAGACCGCCATAGTCTCCTGGGCATTGCAAGGCTAAGGGATGAGGCAGAGGCCGCACGGCTAGAGACGTTGCTCGAATCCCATCTGAAGCGTTATGTGAAGGTGCCCCTACAAATTACACGTTCGGGTGTTCATCACAATTTTGCCTCCATACCTGAAGAGGTGGCGCGATTAAGACGTACACCGGAGGAGATTGCAGCCGCAGCAGCGGATACAGGAGAATGTCTCCGCAAAGGCATGCATACGGTAGATGTGGCATTGCAATACATTCGGGCTCACTTTACAGAGGAGCTGTCGCTGGAGAAGGTGGCTTCAATCGTATTTTTGAATCCGGTGTATTTTAGCCAGTTATTTAAGCAAAAGACGGGACAAGGCTATAAGGATTACGTCATTTCCTTGCGTATGGAGGAGGCGAAGCGGCTGCTCAGTGATCCTCATCTGCGGCTGGCTGATATTTCAGAGCGGATCGGTTATCAGGATATGAGGCATTTTACACAGGTATTCCGGCGGAAATGTGGAATGACTCCAACCGAGTATAGACATCAGGGAGTCAAATAAGACGGTATCAACGGCCGAATGAAGGAAGTTCTTCAAGCATCAGACTGTTTCAGGAGTAGAGCGGTAGAGCATCTACTCGGGAACAGTCTTTTTCGTGTCTCCAGCTTGTAGCAGTTCAACAAATTTGCGAGCTGCATTGGATAAATAACGATCCTTGCGCCATACGACGGCAGGCTGTGTGAAGGGGAATGGCTCCTTAATGGAGAGTGTGCGAAATCTGTCCCCGTATTCTTGTCCCAAGCCAGCGTCTGGAATAATGGTAATTCCCATGCCTGTGGAAACGAGCGAGAGAATGGTCGATATTTCTGGACAGTCCAATACGACGCGCGGAATAAGATGGTGTTCCTGAAATTTGCGGATGACGGTTTCGTATAGTCCGTGTCCTTCTGTTCGGCGTCCCAACAAGAGGTCATAGCTGGCAGCTTCCTGTAATGTAATTTCCCCACTGGGATGGCGATCTGCCCATTCACACGGAAGAACCGCAACAAAAGAAACGCCCTCCAGTTCAATCGTATGGTACGATTTGTCGTCTACCGGAAGCAGCAGCAGGGCCAGATCGACTTTATTCTGATGCAGCAGCTCTTCCAGATGATGTGTGTCTCCGTGTCCTATTTTAACGTATACCTCTGGATAAACCTGATGAAAGCGGCTGAGTTGTTCAGTAATCAGAGACATACAGGCGGATGACGTGCCTATGGCAAGTGTGCCGGTTACTTTGTTTTCAAACTCCCCAATTTCTCTACAGGTGTCCTCCATTTCAGCCAATAATCGTTTGGCGCGTGTATACAGTGTATATCCGGCCTCGGTAACTTCCCACTTCTTTCCTTCACGGTAAATCAGCTTTACACCAAGCTCGTCCTCCATATTTTTGAGTTGTTGACTCAGTGGAGGCTGGGCCATGTTGAGCGTTCTGGCGGCCTTGGTGATTTGCCCTTCCTCCACGATGACGCAAAAGTAATGCAGATGCTTCAAGTCCATTGGGGATTCCTCCTCATTTCTAAACAACGTTTCTATTTGAATACTTTTAAAGTATGCATTACATATATTATATATATTTTTCGTGTGCAGGGAACGGGCGTATAATTTTTGACAGTAATGCATGGGTGAACATAAAACGATGGGATGGAAGGAGGGGACATATGAAGAAAATCATTGTAGGAATATCGGGAGCGACAGGGTCAATCTTTGGTATCCGTATATTGCAACAATTACGGGAGGCTGGAGTCCAAAGCCATCTGGTGCTATCCCCGTGGGCTATTGCCAACATTCCCTATGAGACAGGCTACACGGTGAAGGAAGTGGAGGCAATGGCGGATGCAGTCTACTCGTATAAGGATCAGGCCGCGCGTATTTCCAGCGGCTCCTTCCGGGTAGATGGTATGGTCGTCGCTCCTTGCAGTATGAAGACTCTTGCCTCTATTCGTATCGGTATGGCGGACAACCTGCTTACCCGATCAGCGGATGTGATACTGAAGGAGCGAAAGAAGCTGCTGCTCATGACCAGGGAAACACCATTAAGCAGTATCCATCTGGAAAATATGCTGGAGCTGTCACGTATGGGTGTGATGATCCTGCCACCGATGCCTGCCTTTTATAATCATCCTGCAAGTATCGAGGAATTAGTGGATCATATTGTTTTTCGCGCATTGGATCAGTTCGGTATTGTCACAACTGCAGCCAAACGTTGGGATGGAATGAAGCAGACTGACTCCAGACTGCACCAGAATTGAGAAATCGAAAGACGAAGGAGAATGAATGATGGCTTATAAAGACTTTCGCGATTTTCTACACACCTTGGAAAAGGAGGGACAATTACTCACGATCAGCGATGAGGTAAAGCCGGAGCCGGACCTTGCAGCAGCTAACAGAGCATTAAACAATCTTGGAGATAAGACGCCTGCTCTCTTTTTCAACAACATCTATGGATATACGGATGCTCGTATTGCAATGAATGTGATGGGCTCCTGGCCCAATCATGCCCTCATGATGGGAATGCCAAAAAACACGCCACTCAAGGAGCAGTTTTTTGAATTTGCCAGACGCTATGAACAATTTCCGGTGCCCGTGAAGCGGGAAGAAGCCGCTCCTTTTCATGAAGTCGAGATTACGGAGAATATTAATTTGTTTGATATTTTGCCGTTGTTTCGTTTGAATCAGGGGGACGGAGGGTTTTATCTGGATAAAGCAATTCTAATTTCACGCGATCTGGATGACCCGGACACCTACGGTAAGCAAAATGTCGGCTTATACCGGATGCAGGTGAAAGGCAAGAACCGTTTGGGCATCCAGCCTGTACCACAGCATGATATTGCGATCCATATCCGTCAGGCTGAGGAGCGTGGCGAAAATCTGAAGGTGGCTATTGCCCTCGGATGTGAGCCTGTGATTACAACGGCTGCTTCTACGCCGCTGCTGTACGATCAATCCGAATATGAGATGGCGGGGGCCATTCAGGGCGAGCCTTATCGTGTGGTCAAAGCGAAGGATGCAGATCTGGATCTGCCTTGGGGAGCCGAGGTCATTTTGGAAGGCGAAGTGTTAGCAGGTGAACGTGAGTATGAAGGTCCATTCGGTGAATTCACAGGTCACTATTCCGGCGGTCGCGCGATGCCAGTCATTCAGATTAATCGTGTATATCACCGCAAACAGCCTATCTTTGAGCATCTGTACATCGGGATGCCTTGGACAGAAACGGATTATATGATCGGTGTGAATACAAGTGTACCGTTGTTTCAGCAGCTTAAGGATGCTTTTCCTAATGAAATCGTAGCTGTTAATGCCATGTATACGCATGGGCTGGTCGCTATTATTTCCACGAAAACCCGATATGGCGGCTTTGCGAAGGCTGTGGGAATGCGTGCGTTAACGACTCCGCATGGATTGGGGTATTGCAAGCTGGTGATTGTGGTGGACGAGGGGGTCGATCCGTTCAATCTGCCGCAGGTCATGTGGGCTTTATCCACCAAGCTTCATCCAAAGCATGATGCTGTCATTGTTCCTGGCTTGTCTATTTTACCGCTTGACCCCGGCTCTGATCCGGCAGGTATGACTCACAAAATGATACTGGATGCGACGACACCTGTAGCACCGGATATTAGAGGCCATTACTCGCAGTCACTCGATTCCCCGCTGGGTGTAGCGGAATGGGAGAAAAAGTTGAGCCAAATGCTTCGCTAAATATGTTTAAAAACAAAGAAAGATTAAAGGAGTGCTGACAGATGCATATTTGTCCCCGTTGTGAATCTAATCGTTCGGAGGTTGTTACCCGCTCGCCAGTTAAAGGCGCCTGGGAGGTTTTGTTGTGCCCTGTATGCCTGTTCACATGGCGAACCTCAGAACCGGATAGCATTACTGATCCAGCAAAGTATAAATCGGCGTTCAAGGTAAACCCCCAAGAAATTCCGAATGCTGCTCATGTTCCTCCTATTCCAGAGCGGATATAGGGTCGTTCGTAAGTAGCCGTAAATTATGGTACTTTGAAGTTATAGGCCAAAAGTAAAGGGGATTATACTTCATGCAGACACCAAGGATTGGTAAGGAACTGTTCACGCTACTGGACGGTAAGGGACTGGAGGACAAGCAGCATGAAGCAATGATGCTGCTGACGGTCACGGAAGATCAGTGGCCGCACATAGCGATGATTAGTGTGGGCGAGGTTGTAGCGCTGGACGCGGGGAATCTGCGTCTGGCACTATGGCCGGGTACGACCACGACGGGCAACATGATCCGTACTGGGAAGGCGACGCTTGCGGTGTTCACCGGGGGGAAGGCGCATTATGTGCGGTTGTCGCTGGAACATCTGCCTGCTTTGCCCGGAGCCAAGCACGTACGTGAGCGATTTGCGGCTCATGTTTTTGCAGCCAGAGAGGATTCGGCTCAATATGCGGATATTTTGACAGGTGTCACGGTTCGTCTCAAGGAACAGGAATCGGTGATCCATCGCTGGAAGGAAACGGTGGCTGAGCTGTTAATGTAATGCCATCTGATTATGACAAATAATCTATGTATTTACCAAGTTTACCGTTAAAATAAATGTAGGGAATAAGCGCTTACAAGGGATCGTGCTGAGCTTGTTGGAACAGGAAATTAGAGCGCGAGGGGAAGCCTGTTTCTTTTGAAGGAAAAATAGGAGGGATGAATATGTCACGTTTTGACAAGGTAGATCAGCTATTGAAATATTTCGTAGCAAATGGGCCGGCAGGTTGCGGTTGTGCTATTGCCCAGAATGGCAAAGTGTTGTATGAAGGGTATCATGGATATGCTGATCTGGAAGCCCGAAAACCAATCACTGAGGATACAGTGTATCGCTTGTTTTCCATGACAAAGGTTGTTGTCTGTGCGGCTGCACTTATGCTGTACGAACGTGGGCAATTTTTGTTGAATGAGCCTTTGTATGAATATCTTCCCGAATTTCGTAATGCGCATGTATTCAAAACCGCTCCTAACGGATACACCTACGTGGATAAGGTGGAGAATCCCATTTTAATTAAGCATATATTCAATATGAGTATGGGTCTTCCTTACGCTTCCGAGTCTTCAGAGACAGGACGGGCGATGCAAAAGGTCCTTACAACGTTAAAGGAAAAGCAGGGGAAGTATGACCTGCGCACAGAAATTAAAGCGCTTTCTGAAGTTCCACTTGCGTTTGAGCCGGGAACACGCTGGCTATACGGATATGGACATGACCTTGTTGCAGGTCTTATTGAAGTGGTTTCAGGTAAATCATTAGGACAATTTTTAAAGGATGAAATATTCGATCCGCTTGGTATGAACAATACAGGTTACCGTTATCGTGGAGATATTAAATCGCGGATGGCTTCCATGTATCAACGGATAGACACCGGAAAACTTGAGAAAATAGAGGGTTTCTTGGATGAATATCATCAGCCAGATGCTATATATGAAAGTGGAGGCGCAGGTCTGTATTCGACAGTTAGGGAGTACCTTACATTTTCACAAATGCTGTCGAATGGAGGTATGGTAGATGGTGTGAGGCTATTAGGGAGAAAAACCATTGATTTAATGCGCACCAATCATCTGAATACAGATCAATTATTGGATTTTACTAATTCTTATCATACAGGTTATGGTTACGGACTGGGCGTGCGCACGTTAATTGATAAAGCGGCTGGGCATGCAAACAGTTCTATTGGAGAATTTGGCTGGACGGGAGCAGCGGGCACTTGGGTTTCTATAGATCCAAGTGAACAATTCTCCGTCGTTTATATGCACCAACTGGCTCCTAATATGGAAGAATACCATCATTTAAGAGTTCGTGCAGCAGCTTATAGCTGTTTGTAAATGCGAGGTTGTGGATCTGTTGTGGATCTGTTGTGGAAACTCTTCATTATGGCTCTGAAGCTGCACAAATTGTAATGTCTAATCTTTATCAGAAATGATCTAGTTAATAAGGACCAAATTTCCTTCGAAGCCTAAACTATTCTTTTCCATATGACGACATAAAACGTAGGTGTAGGGATTTTACGAAATCCTTAATTTTTAGCTTTAAAATGGGAGGGAATTAGATTTTGAAGAATAGATGGTCCGGTTTTCTGGCGTTGGTCATCCTGATTTCAAGTTTTACATCATATGCAGGGTTTGCATCTGCAGCAGAAGCAGTGCTTTCCAAGATTGTCCTTTCGTCTAACGAGGTAACTTTGCAACAGGGGGATACAGCTGCATTGACGGCTACGGCCGTTTTTAGCGATGGGACAACCTCGAATGTAACCGTAAGCACCGATTGGAAAAGTGATAATACAGCTATCGCTACGGTGTATAACGGTACAGTTTCAGCCAAAGCCGAAGGGGAAGCGACCGTGGTAGCGACCTATAAAGAGAAGGTACAATCGGTTCAGGTACATGTAACGAAAAAGGTTAAGGCGCTGACATCCAGTGTACAAAGCCTGAGCTTGCGTTCAAACGGCACAGGGCAGATCGATCTGACAGCGACTTACAGTGATAATACAACAGCTCAGGTTTCGGGTGATGCTACTTGGACCTCGGATAATCAAAAGGTTGCAACTGTAGTTAACGGATTGGTTACCGCTCAGGGAGCAGGTACAGCCAATATTAAGGCCGTATATGGTCAACAGACCGTAACCATTGCTGTGCAGGTGGAGCAGGTTAAACGTCTCGATGTCAGTTCATCAGAGGTTTCTCTTTTGCTGAAGGATACTGAGAAGGTTAAACTTTCAGCGACGTTCCCGGATGGATCGGTACAGGACGTGACAGAGTCCGCCGAGTGGAGCTCCAGCAATGCAGCCGTGGCGGATGTACTGAAAGGCACCATTACCGGTTACAGCGCAGGAAAGGCGACAATTACAGGTAAATATGGTACGATGTCCGCTACGATTTCGGTAGATGTTGATCAAACGAACAAACTGAAAGCCAGCGAATCCAATATTTTTCTCCGTCTGGATGAATCTAAAAAAATACAAGTTTCTGCCGTTTATCCGGATGGGACGGTAACGGATATCACAGATAAAGCTACTTGGACATCAAGCGATGAAAAAATTGCGACTGTGAATAAGGGAACGATTATGGCCATTGGAGCGGGTTCGGCTACGGTGACCGCTAAGTATGGAGATAAGACCGTTTCGATCAAGACAGATGTCGAAACCTCTAGATTTCTGGATTTGAGCGAGGACAAGCTGAGCTTGAATGCCAAGGAATCCAAAAAGCTCAAGCTGACCGCAACGTACGTAACAGGTACGGAAGAAGATATCACAAGTAAGGCAGAGTGGAAGTCCAGCAATGAAGATATCGCTTTTGTCAGTGCGGGAGAAGTCACGGGTTATAAAACAGGTGAGGCTACCATCACCGCTTCTTATGGCGGCAAAACAGCTACAGCTACGGTATCCGTAAATGTGCCCGGTGATCTGTCTCTGTCCTCCAAAACGGCAACAATTGATATTAATGAGGACTATACTGCAACTTTGACGGCTACTTATGCGGATGGGCGTAAGGAAGATGTAACACAGGATGCAGAATGGGCTTCAAGCGCGGAAGATATTGCCTCTGTGTCCAAAGGAACGATTACGGGTAAATCTGCTGGTAAAGCGGTTATTACAGCGACCTATAATGGCAAAAAACTGACGATTAACGTACAAGTAGGCCTTGTAGACCGTCTGGAAACAGACTCGCGTGTAATTGCGCTTGGTGCTCAGGAAACGAAACAGCTGAAAGTAACAGGAGTTAAGAGTGGCGGTACAAAAACAGACGTAACCAAGGACGCCACCTGGACTACTAGCAATGTAAAGGTAGTTGAAGTTAGCGAGGGTTTGATCAAAGCAAATGGTAGTGGTAAGGCAACTGTGACTGCTTCATATGGCAAGCAAAACATTACGTTTACGGTAGAAGTGGACGTAGCGCAAAAGATTGAAGCTGATGCAATTGCGTTGTCACTCAAATCTGGAGATCAAAAAACCATCGCGATTGTGGTTAAATCGAGTGATGGTAAAGAAAAGGACGTTACGACCCAAGCTGAATGGAAAACGTCTAATTATAAGGTAGCCACTGTTAAAAAGGGTCAGGTTACCGCGGTTAGCTACGGTAAAACTAACATTCAGGCGAAGTTTGGCGGGAAGGTAATTAGTATACCCGTGGATGTTGATACGCTTAAATACCTGCAAACAGACGAAGTTGCTTTGAATTTGAAGGCAGGACAGCTGGCTAAAGTTACGGCTACAGCCACGTATAAGGATGAGTCGGAGAAGGATGTTTCCAAACCGGCTGTATGGTCCTCGTCCAGAATTATTGTTGCGACCGTCAAAGACGGTAACATTAAGGCACAGGGCAAGGGCAAAGCTGTAATTACTGTGAAATATGCAGGGAAAATGACGAAGGTACAGGTAACCGTTCAGTAAAAAAGAGAGCAAGCATACGTCCAAGGACGACATGCTTGCTCTTTTATTTTAAGGAGGCTACCGCTTATAAATCATGACTTATCCTTCTTGGTCGGTGTGTTGCGTGTAAGTGATTCGGTCAAACGCTTGCCAGTCGGCGTCTGGGCCAACCCGCCTTTGGCGGTCTCGCGATGCTTCGACGGCATCGCACTGCCGACTTCAAGCATTACGTCAATGACTTCGTCAGACGGAATAGCGCTGCGCACACCCGCCAAAGCCATGTCCGCTGCGGCAAGCGCAGTCACGGCTCCCAGCCCGTTGCGCACGATGCACGGAATCTCCACGAGTCCGGCGACGGGGTCACAAATCAGGCCGAGCGTGTTCTTAAGAGCGAGGCCCACGGCGTGAACAGCCTGTTCAGGCGTACCACCGCGCAACTCGACCATAGCACCAGCGGCCATCCCGATAGCTGAGCCAATCTCAGCCTGACACCCTCCCTCCGCGCCAGAAATGAATGAGTTGTTGGCGATCACGTAGCCAATGGCTCCAGCGGCGAATAGGCCGTGCACCATATGCTCATCATCCCAGCCGAACCGCTCCTGCGCACTGATGAATACACCAGGGATAACCCCACATGAGCCTGCGGTAGGCGTGGCGACAATGCGACCCATGGATGCATTAACCTCCGACACAGAGAGGGCATAAGCCATGGCGAGCGCGGAGGCATCACCGGAGCAGGTTTCCCCTGCCCGCAGATACTCCGCTAGGCGCTTGCCATCACCGCCCGTCAATCCACTGCGGGATACGGTGTCTTGTGTCTGACCGCGATGAACGGCTTCCTTCATGACTTCATAATAATCAGACATTTGGCGAAAGACTTCTTCCTCCGTTGTATTCGTTTCTTGTACCTGCTCTTCAATCATCAAGCGGCCAATCGTGGTGGATTCTTCAGCGCATAAAGCGCTGATTTCATGCAGATGGCTAAACCGCATCGGATTCAGCTCCTTTTTTCAAATTAATCATCTTAATTTCATACATATGAGGTAAAGAACGCAGTTCCGCAATCAGTTCAGCTGGAGCAGAACTGTCCGTTTCAATGGCGGTGAGTGCTTCACCATCCCGGCCTTTGCGATCTACGTGCATATAGGCAATGTTAATGTGAGCCAAGCCCAGCGCTGAAGTTATCGCGCCCAATGTACCGGGCTTATCTGAGTGGAGAAGCACCAGCGTAGGCAGTTCCCCGGTCAGATTGACCCGGAATTCGTTGAGCTGCTGGACATGGATGCTGCCGCCGCCGATGGAGGAGCCCAACAGTGTGCGCTGATCCTCGCCCTTCCACAGCTCGAAACGGACAGTGTTCGGATGAGGGGCGGGGAGTCCGCTGACGGCGAATTCCACGGCCATCCCGGCTTGTTCGGCCCATTGCTCGGCATCGGGAATCCGGTGATCGTCCGTATCGTAATTAAGCAGTCCTGCGATGAGCGCCAGATCTGTACCGTGTCCTTTATACGTATCAGCAAAGGAGCCGTATAATGTCATGCGGGCACGGTCAGGCTGCGCCCCGAGCCAGTGCCGGGCAACGCGTGCGAGTCGCACCGCGCCTGCGGTGTGTGAACTGGAAGGTCCGGTCATGGCCGGGCCGATAATAGAAAATACATCTTTGAAACGCATGGTGTGGCCCCCTGTATGTTCTAATACCATACTATATGGTATCTCCGCGTCTTTGCGCGGTTATGACGGTTCCTAATGCTGACGCACAATGTGAGCACAAAAAAGGACAGGATAAGGAAGTTTCCCTTATCTCTGTCCTCGTTACCTGAGAGTTTCGTGCGGTGTTCTTACCGCCTTACCCCTTGGGTGGCTTGCGCTCTCTCCAGAGTTGCGTCAGATGACGATACATGGACCTGAGAGATTATCCGCCAGCCGGGTGCTGGCGTCTTGCTCCTTCGGTGCCGCCAGAGTGTAGGCTCCCTGGACAGACTCTCCCGTCATCTTCATTCGCGTATACCGTTCTACATGTCTTTCTTAGGGTAATGTATGCCGTGCTCGGTGTCAATCACAGGGTTCAATTTTTACATAAACGAGGATTTTGCAAAAACCCAATAAGCGACTTCTAATGAACAATATATAGATCGAAATGGCCTAGTTCGTCTAGATATTGCGCTTTGGAGCGACTGGAATCGAATTTTGCAAAATCCTGAAACAGGTGCGTTTCCAATAAAAAAGATTAAAATTTACATAATTATGGATGAAATCAGGAAGGAATTAGAAGATTGGCGGCTAATCTGATAAAGGACAAGTACATTTATGGAAAACATAGGAGGGATATTGACGTATGGTAAAAGGCTTGCGGTTCACAGGTTCACGCTTAAAAGGGATACTACATCTAGCAGCAATCGTATCACTGCTGATCGGGATCTTCGTTCCATTCGGTCAGGTCAAGGCAGAGGGAGCATTGACAGTAGCCGAAGCACTTCAGGGCCAAAGCAGTGGAGGTACGGTGACGGTGGAAGGCTACATCGTCGGACATGCTACCGGATCGAAAACGGCTAACTTTTCTTCTCCGTTCGCGAATGATTTTAACGTACTGATTGCCGACCAAGCAAATGAACGTAATACGTCTAATCTATTGGATGTACAGCTGACTTCAGCGTACAGAGGGCAATATGGGTTATCAGGCCATCCTGAGCTGATCGGCAGCAAAATTCGTGTGACGGGTACACTCGGCGCCTACAATAATTTTGGCGGAGTAAAAAGCCCAAGCGCTGTTGAACTGGTGAGCGGAAGCGAGCCGGGGGAACCAGGTGAACCTGGCAACCCGGGTCAACCCGGTACTACACTGCCGGATGGAAAAGGCAAAAAGGTGCTGTTCGATAATACGCACGCACAGACCGCTGGTGCAGCAGATTGGGTCATTGAAGGCGCCTTCTCCGACTTTGCCAATGGACTGCGTAATGTAGGCTTTACGGTAGACCAATTGAATCGTCCCATTCCTTTTACTTATGGAGAGCAGGCCATAACATATGACAAGTTGCGCCAATATGATGTGTTCATTATTGGTGAAGCGAATGTTGCCTTTAAGGCATCCGAGCAGGCTGCCCTACTGCAATACGTGAATAACGGGGGAAGCGTATTCTTCATCTCCGATCATTATAATGCGGACCGTAACAAAAACCGTTGGGATTCCTCCGAAGTTATGAATGGCTACCGTCGTGGAGCCTATACTAATCCAGCCAAAGGCATGACTGCAGAAGAAGCTGCATCACCGGCGATGCAAGGATTAACAAGCTCCGATTGGCTGGCGACCAACTTTGGCGTTCGTTTCCGTTATAATGCGCTTGGTGACGTGAATGCTACTGACATTGTAGCCGCAGATCAATCTTTCGGCATTACCAAGGGTGTGCGCTCGATTGCCATGCATGCAGGATCTACGCTGGCTATTATTGATCCTACCAAGGCTAAAGGCATTGCTTATATCCCTTCAGGCACGAAAAAATGGGGGAATGCTGTAGATCAGGGAGTTTATAACGGCGGGGGCCGTGCGGAAGGACCTTATGCCGCTATCTCCAAGGTAGGTCAAGGCAAGGCAGCGTTTATCGGTGATTCTTCCCCTGTAGAAGATGCTACACCGAAATATGTGCGTGAGGAAAATGGACAGTCGAAGAAGACATATGATGGTTTCAAGGAAGTGGATGATTCCACCTTCCTGGTACAAACGGTCCAATGGCTTGCATGGAAGCAGGACTACACGAAATTGTCCGATGTGGCAGGTTTGACTCTGGATCAACCAACGAAGCTTCTGCCATTCGAGGAGCCTGCGACTTCCACGGAACCGCAGGCTGAGCCTTGGGCTGCTCCGGCAGCAGGCTACAAATGGTATGATCCTAGAACGTTCAAGTCTGGCTCCTATGGAGCGGCTTCGTAATTATCGTCAGGAGCTCAATGTGAGCCGGTGTTAGTTAGTCGTTTGATCCCTGCAGAGGGATCAGGCGACTTTTTTTGTGATGAAAATTAACCTGTGGTTGGTTATTTCATTACATTTTGTGCCAGAAAGGCCGCGCTACTCCTGGATCATTGATTTTTTAAATGATGTTGATAGCATAATCTTAATTGATATATCCATATACTGGTGATAGGATGTATTCAAATTATTCCGACAAAAACGGTGTGTAATGTTCATGAGAGGTTTTAAACATCAAACATGGTGAGAATAAGCGGGACAAGACCATGGAGAATGGAGGAAGCGCGCATTGAATACCGAACCTGTGTTGGAAATTAAAGGATTATCCGTATCTTTTCGCATCAAGGATCAATATCACCCCGCAGTCGACCATCTAGATCTGACGGTCAACCCCAATGAAGTGCTGGCTGTAGTCGGAGAATCCGGCTGTGGCAAAAGCGCGCTGGCGCTTTCAATCGCACAACTGCATGACATGGAACGCACGCGTGTAGAGGGAGAGGTCCTTTTTAAAGGCACGGACCTGAACCGTCTTTCTTCAGGGCAAATGAACAAAATCCGCGGAGCGGGCATTGGCATGATCTTTCAGGACCCGCTGACAGCACTCAACCCGTTGATGAGCATTGGCAAGCAGATTGAGGAAAATCTTGATTATCACACGTCACTATCTACGAAGCAAAAAAGGGAACGTGTGCTGGAGTTGCTGGAAAGTGTAGATATACCGAATCCTGTGCGTGTGTATGAGCAGTATCCGCATGAACTGTCAGGAGGGATGCGGCAGCGTGTGATGATCGCGATTGCCATAGCTTGCCGACCTTCTCTTATTATTGCAGATGAGCCGACGACTGCGCTCGATGTAACGATCCAATCGCAAATTCTCGACTTGCTCAAACAGCTTCAACAGGAGACTGGGAGCGGAATTATACTGATTACGCACGACCTTGGTGTTGTGGCAGAAGTAGCCGACCGCGTGGTGGTCATGTATGCCGGAGAAATCGTGGAGAGCGCTGATGTTTTTGAATTATTCAGGCATCCACAGCATCCGTATACGCGTTCGTTGCTTGCTTCTATGCCGGGATCGCACACCAAGGGGGAATCACTGCATGTCATCGGCGGCATTGTTCCCTCATTACAAGATATCCCCCGCAATAGTTGCCGCTTTGCTCCGCGTATTCCCTGGATTCAGCAGAGAGTGCATGAAGACCATCCCCAATTAAATGAAATTTCCCTTGGACATTGGGTCCGTTGTACATGTTATCAGCATTTTCATTTTGAAGACGAGGCAAAGGGGGAGGCTGCTCATGGCACTACTGGAGTTAAATGATTTGAGGGTCCACTATCCGGTGCGCGGTGGTTTCTTCCAGCGTGTTATCGATCAGGTGAAAGCAGTGGATGGCGTGTCGATCAGCATTGAGGCAGGCCAGACATACGGGCTGGTGGGAGAATCCGGCTGTGGAAAAACGACGACAGGCAGGACGATCATCGGTCTAAATAAGCTGACGAGCGGACGGATTCTGTTTAAAGGAAAGGACCTTGCAGCTCTGAGCCGTAACAATCGCCATCCACTGCGTAGAGACATTCAGATGATTTTTCAGGACCCATACTCTTCGCTCAACCCGCGTAAGCGCGTATTGGATGTCATTGCTGAACCGCTGCGAAATTTTGAAAGGCTGAGCAGTGAGGAAGAACGAAGGAAAGTACAGACGTTGCTGGAAAGGGTCGGCTTGAACGCCGATGCAGCCTACAAATATCCGCATGAATTTTCCGGGGGGCAGCGGCAGCGGATCGGGATCGCGCGTGCGCTGACATTAAACCCCAAGCTGATCATTGCAGATGAGCCGGTGTCGGCGCTGGACGTTTCCGTGCAGGCACAGGTGCTTAATTTTATGAAGGATGTGCAGCGGGAGTTTAATTTAACGTATTTGTTCATTAGTCATGACTTGGGTATTATCCGCCATATGTGTGGCCAAATCGGTATTATGTACCGGGGACGTCTAGTGGAACAGGGGAGCGAGCAAGACATTTATGAGCGTCCACAGCATCTGTATACCCAGCGCCTCATTGCAACCATTCCCAATATTGATCCTACAAAACGACTGGAAAATGCCAAGAAAAGGCGAATGCTTTTATCCTCCTACAAAACAGAGCTACCCAAACATCTAGACGCGAGTGGAAAACCGTTTGCACTAAAATCAGTAAGTCCATCCCATCAAGTCGCGCTACCATAAGGGGGGTACAGAAATGTGGAAATTTACACTGCGTCGGCTACTGGTTATGATCCCTCAACTTTTTGCACTGAGCGTGCTTATATTTTTCCTAGCTAAGGCCATGCCGGGGGATGCCCTGACAGGACTTATTACCTCGACACCCAATCTGAATCCGGCCGCACTGGAAGAACAGCGACAAAGACTGGGACTGAATGATCCGGTGTGGGTGCAGTATGGGAACTGGCTCGTCCAGCTTGCTCACGGGGATCTAGGCAAATCTTATGTACATAAAATTAGCGTTACCGATCTGATTGGCAGCCGTCTGGGGAACACGTTCTTTCTGGGCGTAGTAATTCTGGTTCTGACGTATCTGATCGCCATTCCGCTCGGCGTACTCAGCGGTCGTTATCAGCATAGTCTGCTGGACAAAACCGTCGTGGGCTATACCTATCTCAGCTTTGCGACACCTCTATTTATACTCGCGCTGCTGCTGCTGTACGTGTTCGGATTTAGGCTCGGCTGGTTTCCAACCAGCGGTAGTGTGGATGTAGGCGTGGAGCCGGGGACATGGGCATATTACGTGAACAAGTCGTATCATCTCATTTTACCAGCCGTTACAGGCGCATTGCTCAGTACAACGGCTACGATTCAGTATTTGCGCAATGAGGTCATTGACACAAGACTGAAGGATTTTGTGAAAACAGCGCGTTCCAAAGGGGTACCCGAAGGTAAAATTTATTCCCGCCATATTTTCAAAAACTCTCTATTGCCGATTGCTGCCTTTTTGGGCTATGACCTGACGGGAGTAATTGCAGGCAATATTTTTCTTGAATCTATTTTCGGTTATCCGGGTTTGGGCCAATTATTTCTCCAGTCCATCACTCAACGGGATTTTTCAGTCGTGAACGCGCTGGTCATGATCTCTGGCTTCTTGGCACTATTAGGAACTCTTTTATCTGATGTTATCCTAAGCAAAGTCGATCCCCGCATTCGAATTGAATAGCGAACAAGTCTAGAGAAAGGGAGGGATTATGGTGTCTATACAGGTGGAGGAGGTTTTCACGCCGGAAATCATTCGTAAATCACCATCCAGTTGGTCTGTACTGCGTCGTGAGCTGGTGCGTGACAAAATGTCCTTGGTTTCCATTGGCTTTATAATTCTGTTCTTGATCTTTATATATGCCTCTGTCCTGTTTGTAAATCAGGATGTTGTCACGACGGTGGATTTGGGCGCGATCCGTGAAGCTCCAGGCTCAGTGCATTGGCTGGGGACAGATCGAGCGGGCAGGGATATTTTCGGCCAGCTGGTCATTGGAGCCCGCAATTCCTTCACCATTGGCTTTACGATTACATTGTTATCCGCCGCTATTGGCTTAACGTTAGGTTTGCTGGCTGGTTTTTATGGGGGACTGGTCGATAACATCATCATGCGGATCATTGATTTTATTCTGGTGCTTCCGTTTTTGATGTTGGTCATCGTATTTGTCAGCATTGTACCCAAAAGCGGCATAGGGTCCTTTATTTTCATCATGACCGCCTTTTTATGGATTGGAAAAGCACGTCTGATTCGGGCGAAGGTGCTGTCAGAGCGCGAACTGGACTATGTACAGGCTTCCAAAACCCTCGGCACACCCAATTGGAAAATCATCTGGTTTGGCGTGCTGCCCAATCTTAGCTCGGTCGTGATCGTCAACCTGACCCTCAGCCTCGCGGGAAATATCGGGATTGAGACCGGGCTTTCTTATCTCGGCTTTGGCTTACCGGAATCTACTCCAAGCTTGGGTACACTGGTGAGTTATGCGAATGACCCGGATGTTTTGCAGAATAGCTGGTGGATGTGGTTGCCAGCCTCGCTGCTTATTTTGGTGCTAATGCTGGCGATTAACTTTATTGGCCAGGCGCTCAAACGCGCCACGGATGCCAGACAACGATTGGGTTAACTGAAGTTCAAGGATAAGGACAATGACAAGGAGGGATTTACAATGGTTAAACACTGGAGAAAAGGAATTCTGCCTGTTCTATCTGCAATTTTGGTACTTTCACTGGCCGCATGCAGCGGTTCGCCTTCCGCTTCAAATGGAGGAAAATCGTCTGACGGTACAGGCGGCTCAGGGTCCGACAGCAAGCAGGTGAATGCGACAGCGCTGGCGAAGGCGATCAAGAACGATAAGGCACCGATTAAGGGTGGTATCATCAATTATGCACTCGTGTCTGATACCCCATTTGAAGGTATTCTAAATCCTGTATTTTATGATGGCAATCCTGATTTTGAAGTCTTCCAGTTTTTCTACCCTTCTATGTTTTCGATTGACTCCAATCTGAATATTGACGATAAAGGGGCGGCGACGATTTCCTTTTCCCCTGACAATAAAGCCGTGACTGTCAAAATTGATCCCAAACTGAACTGGACGGATGGTAATCCCGTAACGGCAGAGGACTATGCTTTTTCCTATGAAGTGATCGGTCATAAAGACTACGAAGGTCCGCGTTATGATAGCTTTATGACCAACATTGTGGGTATGGAGGATTATCACGCGGGTAAGGCCAAAACCATTTCTGGCATCAAGGTGCTGAATGAGAAAGAGGTTACCATTCATTTCAAAGAACCCAATCCTTCGGTGAAATCGGGACTCTGGTCTACGCCACTGGAGAAAAAGGTATTTCAAAACATTCCCGTGAAGGATATGGCCGGATCTGATCCTGTCCGTAAAAATCCGATTGGCTATGGGCCGTTCAAAATTAAATCTATGGTCACAGGTGAATCTGTGGAATTCGTCAAAAATGAGGATTATTTTCACGGTGTACCCAAGTTAGATGGCCTTCATCTGAAGGTTGTGAACCCGAATGTCATTACCGAGGCGCTGAAAAGTGGAGAGGTTGACTGGGCCAGCTATCCAACCACCCGTTACAATGAGGCCAGCAATCCGAAAAATGTACAGTTTCTCGGTCAGGAGGAATTATCTTATAGCTATGTGGGCTTTAAGATGGGCAAATTCGATCAGGCCAAGAGTCTAAATATCATGGACCCGAACGCCAAGCTGGCGAACAAGTCATTACGTCAGGCCCTCGGCTATGCGCTGAATAACGAGCAGGTCGGCAAGCAGCTATATCATGGACTTCGGATTCCAGCAACGTCCCTGATTCCGCCTGCCTTTAAGGGGTATCATGATATAAATGCAAAGGGCATCACGTACGACCCGGACAAGGCGAAAAAGCTGCTGGACGAGGCAGGGTATGTGGACACCAATGGAGATGGATATCGTGAGGACCCTAAAGGCAAGGAACTGGTACTCCATTATGCAGCAATGAGCGGGGATGCGACAGCCGAATCGCTGGCTAAGTTTTATTTGCAAAATTGGAAGGATGTTGGGCTTCATGTCGAGCTGGTGGACGGTCGACTGCTTGAGTTCAATTCTTTCTATGATCGTGTGCAGAAGGATGATCCCGGCATTGATATTTTTGGCGGCGCATGGAGTACAGGTTCAGATGTGAACCCTAGTGGGCTGTATGGACGCGAAGCCAGCTTTAACTACTCGCGCTTTACGAGTGAAGAGAATGATAAGCTGCTGCAGGAAGGTGTGTCTGTGAAGGCCTTTGACGACAATTATCGTAAAGATATATACAATCAGTGGCAGGCGTATATGAGCGAGGAGGCACCAATTGTACCAACGTTATTCCGGTACTCACTGGAAGCTCTGAATAATCGGGTGGCCAACTACGATATTACCCGTGGCAAGGAGTACGATGCAGACACGTTTGCGAATATTACGTTGACTGCGGAAAAAGCCGAAGTAGCCCAATAATCCAAAAAAGCGCAATAACCTGAAGAAGAAGCGCGAACCGGATTGATCCGATCTTGCGCTTCTTTTGACCTTTTAATGCAATCATTCTGGGGATTCTCGAAGGGAGAGAAGGAAGACGGAAATACGTCAGCTTCAATACTTCATAGCTGTATGCGAGGAACTGCATTTTACGAAAGCTTCGGAAAAGATCGGAATCTCCCAACCCACGCTTAGCCTGCAAATCAAGGCGCTGGAGGAGGAATTGGGCATGACGCTTTTTGACCGTGCAGGCAAGAAAATTAAAATGACAGATGCCGGGAAATTGTTGCTGCAACACAGTGCACATGCGCTCAAGGATTTACAGCAAGCAAAGGCTTCCATTGAGGAGTTGCGCACCGAGCAACGCGGGAGTTTGCGGATTGGTATCGCATTAACGGAGCTGGAGGAACCATTGCAAGAGATGCTTATCCATTTTCATCAGTCATTTCCTAGAGTCAGCCTGCACATCCATCCATCATTCGATGTAACAGAACAGCTGCTGGATAACCGAGTGGATGTTGGCATTACGCTGCATTCGGGTACAGATGAAAGGCTTGTCCAGCTTCCTCTTCGTACGGAGAACTACTGTCTTGTTGTTCCGGTAGAGCATGTGTTTTCCAACCGTCCTTCCATTACGCTGGACGAATTGAGGCATGTACCCTGGGCGATGCAGCCAGAGTGTCATCCCGGCAGGAAGCTGATTGAGCAATACTTCCGTGATCAGGGGTATCCCTTTGCAACCGTCTTGGAGACAAATTCCCTACCTTCAATCCTGCGCTGGGTGCAGGAGGGACTGGCCGTAACCCTACAGACGGAGTCCCTTGCGGCAGAATTGGATCGCTCACAATTTTGCACTGTACCTATTTTGTGCGGCGTGCTACAGAGTCAGCTAGAGTTGATTTATCGGTCTGGCCGTTATCAGGGAGAAGCGTTGAAGCAATTAATTGAAAAGATACAAGCTGTACTAACAGTGCGTTCCAACTAGTGGCAACGCTGATGAGTATCACGAGCTTTAATGTGTACGAACTTCCAGCCTGCGTGCAATCAGTGACATACTGTAATTGACAGCAAAGTACAGGAAAGCGGCGAACAGCAGGGCTGGAATGACAAAGGATTGATTTTGTCCACCGACAATTTGAATGTTATGCGTCAGCTCCGGCAAACTGATAATGACAGCCAGTGAGGTATCCTTGAATAGGGAAATGAACTGGCTGACAATCGGGGGCACCATGCGACGAAGCGCTTGGGGCAGAATGATATGCCATAAGGTTTGAGAGTAGCTTAGACCGGAGGAACGTGCGGCTTCCACCTGTCCTTTATGGACCGAATTCAGGCCGCTGCGCACAATCTCGGCGATCATGGCTCCCTCGAAGATCGACAGGCCAGTAATGGCTGCCCACTTGAGGGAAATCGATAATCCGATGGAGGGTAAAACCATACCGATGAAGAAAATAATGAGCAATAATGGAAGATTACGAATGAGATCAATGATAAAGGCAGCAACCTGTGAAATGACAGGTAAGCGGGTATAGCGCAGGATGCCGAATAAGATACCGAGAGCGAAGCTGAACACGATAGAATAAATAGCAACCTCCAGCGTGAGCAGGAAGCCCTCCAGTATAAAACGCACATTAGGCCACACAAACAATCCACCGAAATCCATACGGGCTTCCCTCCTTAGGATGTTTTGGACAGACGTCGTTCCATATATAGTACAAGAAAGCTAAGCGGAACCGTCAAGATAAGGTACAACAGCGCCGTGATCGCGTAGACTGTGATGGGCAGAAAGGTATCCGAGTTAATGAGGTCCGAGTAATACATTAGATCCAGTCCAGCCACAATAGCCAGCACGGAAGAGTTTTTGACCAGATTGATGAATTGGTTGCCGATCGCAGGCAGTACGACTTTGATCGCTTGCGGTAAAATAATGCTGATCATCGCCTGGTTGTAACTCAAGCCGGAGGACCTTGCCGCTTCAAATTGCCCCTTGGGAACAGCTTGAATGCCGGCACGTATGGCTTCCGCAATAAAGGAGGCTGTGTACACGGTCAATCCAAGCGTTCCAGATACGAATCCGTCCAAAGGGATGCCCAGAGTGGGAAGCCCGAGATAAAAAAACAACACGACGATCAGCAAGGGGATATTGCGGATGACCTCTACATAGACGGTACCGATCCAGTTTAGCCATTTAAAAGGCGCAATTCGGAGGATGGCAATAATAGCCCCCAGAATAAAGCTTCCGATCAAGGCAATGACACTAGCTTGAACGGTATGTAGCAAGCCTTCTCTGAAACGGTCGCTATGATCGAAAAGTACGTTGATATCAAAAGTAAGCATCTGCGAATTTACCTCCTTATCCAGACCTAAGAAAGGAAGGAGCTCGCAATCGCGGCTCCTTCACAAGAATACTATTCGGGTTTAACCCCAAGCCATTGCTCGTGGAGCTTATCGTATTCACCGTTGCTTTTCAGTTCCTTGATCGTATCATTAATGGCTTGCAGCAGTTCAGGCTGTCCCTTCTTCACTGCAATGCCGTAAGGTTCCTCTGTGAAGTTCCCGCCTACAAGAATATAATTCGGATCTTGCTTCTGCATGCCGAGCAGAATAGAGTTATCGGTAGTTAACGCTTCTCCTTTACCTGCTTTGAGGGCGTTGAAAGCATCCTGATAGTTTTCGAATTCCAATATCGTTGCTTCAGGAGCTTTTTCACGGATATTTTTGGCGGAAGTAGAGCCTTTCACGGCGAGCACTTTGGTATTCGGGGTCAGGGACTCCAGCCCGGTGATGGGGCTCCCCTTTTTCACGAGTAGAGATTGCCCGGCGTTAAAATAGACGTCGCTGAAATCGACCTGCTTTTTACGTTCATCCGAAATGGTCATCGTCGCGATAATGGCGTCGATGTCCCCGTTTTGCAATAAGGTGATTCGTGTTTTGGACGTGACTTCTTTTAGTTCAAGCTTGGTTTCATCGCCAAAAATATGTTTGGCTACAGCCTTGGCGATGTCGATATCAAAGCCTTCTACTTTTCCACTAGCCGGGTCTTTCAGTCCGAACAGCTTGGTATCGTATTTCACACCAACGACCAGTTTGCCACGCTGTTTGATCGCTTCCAGCCCGTTGGCTGCTGCCGGCTCATTCCCCGACGTTGCCGCTCCTTCTTTGCCTCCACAGCCTGCCAAAACAAGCAGACAGGATAAAGCTACCAGCACCAAAGTACTCCATTGAAATCTTTTTCTCATCAGAACATTCCCCTTTCGATTTACGCTACATTGGTAGTCTGTTTAATGATGAATCAGACGGCTCAGGAACAGGCGAGCCCGTTCTTCAGCCGGATTCTGAAAAAATTCGGCAGGTTGGCTGTCTTCCAAAATCTGTCCTTTATCCATAAAAATCACGCGGTCCGCCACTTCACGTGCAAAGCCCATTTCATGAGTGACAATGACCATTGTGATGCCCTGATGGGCGAGCGAGCGCATAACATCCAGTACCTCTCCGATCGTTTCGGGATCAAGAGCTGAAGTAGGCTCGTCAAACAACATAATTTTTGGATTCATCGCGAGCCCGCGGGCGATCGCGACCCGCTGCTGCTGTCCACCGGACAATTGGGCGGGGTAGCTCTGTGCCTTTTCTTCGATTCCGACGCGCTTTAGATAGGTGATGGCTGTTTGAGTAGCTTCTTCTTTCGAGATGCCCAGTACCTTCATAGGTGCCAGTACAATGTTTTCAATCACCTTTTTGTGGGGATATAGATTGAAATGTTGGAACACCATCCCGATGTTGCGGCGGAAGGCATTAATATCAATCTTTTTGTCATGTACAGGGATCTCGTTAACTATCAGCTCCCCATCCGATATCGTTTCCAGACGATTGATGCAGCGAAGCAGGGTGCTTTTACCCGACCCGGAGGGACCGATGATGACGACGACCTCGCCCTCCTTAATCTGAAGATTAATGTCTTTGAGTACATGGAAGTGACCGTAATGCTTGTTGACATTGCGAAACTGGATCAGAGAGCTCACCCCTTTTAGGCTTGGATACATAGCTTAGTAGACGGATTGACATGATCAAGCTCTATTAGAATTTAAAAATTTCTCTCATGATACTATAAGCTTACAATAAAAAACAAGATATTATGTTATAAAACTTTACGTGAAATGTATTTTGATATGTTTTTTACTATTCAATTGTTATTTATATGAGAAGAATAAGTAATTATCCGCAATTTTATGTTATTAAATTTTACATAAAATATTAATCCTCGACATGCCAAGGGAGAAACGTGACAAAAGCAACGCTATGTTTTACAGTAGGGAAGAAGGAATTTAGGGTAAAGGAAGGTTAGACAATGACGAAAGCTATTTCACCGCTAGTCACGGCATTGGGCATGGAGCCCCATCCAGAAGGCGGCTGGTACAAAGAGATGTGGAAGGCCAATTTTCAAATTCCGAAGCCTGTACTGCCGGATGTGTATTCCGGTCCGCGTTTTGCAGCTTCGTCGACGTACTTCTTGCTGCATCCGGGCGAGTTCTCCGAGTGGCATGTGGTCCATTCTGATGAGCTGTGGCTATATCATAGCGGAAGCCCTGTAGAGTTGAAATTGGGTGGAAGCGGAGAAGAGCCAGGCGAAGAAACTGTCATCATCGTCGGTGCAGATGTGGAGGCAGGACAGCATCCACAAGCACTCGTACCAGGAGCAGTATGGCAAACGGCACGTCCGCTTGGGGATGAGCCCGTGCTGGTAACCTGTGTAGTTGCACCAGGATTCCACTTTGATGATTTCAAGCTGATTGCCAAGAATCCAACTGAATCGTAATGTGAACATTGGCGGGTGTATTTCTGTAAATGAACAGGAATGGCCCGCCTGATTTATGTTTACTCATAGAAATAGGCGCTTTAAAATGGCTTTAGGTGCTTAGTTTCGCCTGAACAATGAGACGATGGGTGGGGTTTACGAGAGGGTCACATGTAATCAGCGTGAGCAGCTTTTGTTTTTTGAAGCTTTTCAGAACAGACACGTCCGTAGGATCGACCACTTTCAGGCTATAAACGCTGTATACATATTGGTTACCCCGAGTGTTAACAACAATCTTATCCCCGATCTTCAATTCATTTAGACGATTAAATAAACGTCCAGAGGTACGGGCTCGATGAGCAGCAATGGCGGCATTTCCCGCTTGTCCCAGCATCCCCGTTTCCCGCATATGTACAGCCGCGTGTCTCATATTTATCCTCGTTGCGCCTTCCAACACAGGGAGCTTTAAAGCAATACGACTTATGCTAATAGTGGCTATGGGAGTTTGTTCATTAGTGCTGGCATTGGGAGCGGGGGGTGGAAAGGTATGTTGCCGTGTTTCACTAACCGGAACTTCCGTAAGAGTAGTGGACAAGCGAGCATAGCTGTCTGTAAGACTGAGGGCCCATAGCGCGTCGCTTTTTCCTGATGGTAGCTCTGCTGCTTTTAATAGCTTGCTTTGTTCCCGATTCTCATTCCATTCCGTCGCTTTAGGAAACAAAATAAAAAGTAAGCCTAACAAAATAAATACGTAGGAAAGTTTACGCAGACTCAGCAATCTCGCCTCCCCTAAGCAAAGTACGGATTATACATATTTTTTTGAAAAATGCCCCATTCCCGACTTATTCCAATCGGGATTGGAATAAGCCGGGAGATCAGGGCAGGTGATCCATTTTATTTTTTGTTTGTCCATCTGAATTTCAACAATACGCCCCACATAACCAACGCTATGCCTGTCAAATAGAACGGAGCGGGGCTGCTCTCACCTGTTTGGGGCAACTGATGTACCGCAGGTGTATCCTCTGGCTCTTTCCCTGGAACCTTGACACGGATCTTGGGTTCGGGATCGTCTTTCGAATCCACCGGAGGAGGATCTTGATGAGGCATGACGGCTGGCGGCTCCGACTCCGGTGGTATAGGCGCAGGTTCCTCCTGTGGAGGGACTATGTCCTCCGGAGACTTTGGCAATGACGGAGGAACGGTTATAGACGGCGTATCGGGTATTTCTGGATCTTTGTCATGTTTTTTACCTGAGCCTCCGGACGGGGGTGAAGGGTTTGGATGAGTAGGCGTTCCTGGTTCGTTTTTCTTTTCTTTACGATTGGTGACCACAATCTTCTTTACACCAGAGCTTTGTCGCAGTGTTGCATCTATTTTAATCTCAAGCTTGCTCTCCGTGATTTTATAGCCCTCCGGTGCTGCCAATTCTTCCAAGATGTAATCGTCATGAAGCAAGGAGGAAAAGATGATTTTGCCTTCCGCATTGGTGGTATGAATGAGCGGAGCTCTTTTTTGACCCTTATCATAGAGCGCAAACTGTGCGCCAGGCAGTACCTTGTCAGGCATATCCTGATCTACCTTGGTCAGCTCAAGACTTTCGGTCACACCCCCGCCAGAACCGGAGCCGGAAGACGTTCGTACGATGATTTCCTGGCTGGTTTCCCGCAGTTCTGTCGTCAAGCGATCCCCCTCAAAGGCAACCTTATTACTCACTTTGGCTTTGTCCTCAGCATGAATGAATGATTGGTATTCAAGTATAAAAGCAGTGGAAATATCCTTGGCAAAAGTAAGTTCAAAAGTTTGCTGGCCTTGAGCGTCTGTCTTGATATACAACTTGTAATCTTGGTTTCTAATCAACTCGGTGCTCTTGGTTGTATTTCCGTTGGCAGCGATTATTGTAGAATACAAATGAAAGGAATCCTCAATTAAGATTTGATTGTTGCTAGGCTGATCTATAATTTTAGCGTTGGATACATATGACTGTCCTTCATTGATGCGGATGTTCCAGTCAATCTTATTTCCATTTTGTGTACCGACTTTAGATACATATTCTCCGCCATGAGGTACCGTGACTTGCGCTGCCCATTCGGAGACTGTTTTTTGTCCATCGAGTAGAAGGGCTTGATTGTGGATTTCCTTTTCAATCAGTTCTCCTTCCAATGAAGTTTGAAAGGTAATCCAGTAGGGAGTCTGTATCTGCTCCTTGAACTGGATACGTAATTCATTCCCATTTTGCTCGGAGGGAGGAATAATGATGTATTGATCTGCCGGGATTTCAGCCCCTTTTTGTACGCCATCCCACCATCCCAGCAAGGTCATATCGTATACTTTTACGGAGGCGGGCAGTAACTTCTGACCTTGCAACAAGGGGTCCCTCACTTCCGCGTGATTCAGGATCTTGCGATTGTAGTTGGCTTTAATGTCCCAGGTAATGAGCTTGGAGGTCGCATTATAGCTTCCTTGCTTGGCACCGTTTCGCTGTGTCATATAGTCCGGCCAGATCGGGCACTCCACTGATTGAGTTGATGTTTCTCCGTTTTCAAACTGGTAATCTATAATGGATTTATTACGAAACTCAGGCTTCGTCGTATCCGTTTTCCAGTCATTATTATAGGTGGTTGAATACTTGATCGTATAAGCTTTCTGAATGGTTTTATGAAATTTGAGTGTAAATCCTTGTTTATAGTCCTGTGATAGCGGAACCAGCTCATAATCCGTAGGCGCACGTAGCTCCGTTGTTCCGTCAACACTTTGAATTTTCAGGGTGTTCGGTAACAAGGCTAAGCCCCCATTTGGAAACACATCCTGGATGACAATGTTTTTCATGGTGTACAAGTCTGTATTGATGGTAATCACCCAAGGTATGATTTTGGTGTTGTAATTGGGTGTGTCATACATTTTAGTCATAACTCCGCTTATAATTTCCGTCGATACGATCTTCTGGATTCCATCTGAAGTTATGATGTTTATAACTTTTTCATTTTCATAGACACGGCCTCTGGCTTGAGTCTGGTATCGGATGGTATAGGCTGAATCTACGTCGAAGTTGAATTGAAGTTTAAAGCCGTTGCGGTCCGGATAATCAACTGGGATGACAGTATACGCCCACGATGGAAGTTCCTCCAGCGTGTTCCCCTTAAATACTTTCAAAGAACCGGACAGCAATTCTTGAGTTTTGTTGAAATGATCAATTAAAAGAGCTTTGGCTTCGGGGATTTTTGTCTCGCCGAAGTTATATCGTATGGCCCACGAGAGTGTTTGTGTGGCATGATCATATTTTTCAACCTTTTTGGACAAAAATTCACCACGTTGTACCTGAACAGTAGCGGTAGCAGCTACGTTCTCTATCGCATCTCCTGAAAGCGTTGCTGTGTTGGAAAAACGTGTTTCGTCGCCAATAATGCGCGTGGAATATTGAATCTGATAGGCCGTGTTAATGCTATCGTCTTGAATACGAATCACAAACCCTGTCCCGGCTTGATCTGCTTCAATGGCATATTCACTCGTATTCACTAGACCTCGAACAACGGTCGACCCATCGATATTGACTTGTAGATGATAGAGCCGGATAGAGTCTCTTCTGAGTTCCAGCCCTGAAGGAATGGGATCGGTGATGAGGACATGCTTTACGGTGTTTAGCTGTTTGTTCACATCAATGGTCCAGTCGATCTGATTTGTGCCAGCTAGTTTCCCTTGTTTGCTTAGGGTCGGCCCTGACTGGGGTTTTACATTCACGATGACTGTTTGCACCCCGCCTTTGATCGGAATCGCAATGATGATCTCTGTACTACCTTTCATCGTTTCCTTCGTAAACTCAGTTTTGATTTGCAGTTTGCCGCTGACATTGGAATGATTCTCTACATATGGGTTAAAGGTCATGATAACCTTGCCCTGACGATCTACTGTGAAGTATCCCACGGTTCCGTCGGTAGTGACTAACGGAGATGAGATATCAGTGTAGATGACAAACTGTTCTGGTAAGTGAAAGGTGAAGGTGTCCCCTGACTTATAGGTATTGTCAGGAAGCTCCCATTCATAGCCTAGTTGGATGGCTGATCCGATGTCGAATTGGCTGTCGGGACTATATACCGCATCAATGACATGCCCTGATTCGTCGGTCAGGCTCAACTTCGTTAGTATGCTCTGCGGAGCTGCATCATGTTGAGACTTTGAACTGGCTGCTCCTTGAACGAAGGGGGGCGTGTTTGAAGGAATCTCCCTGGGGGGTTCAAGGTTTGGGACACCGTATACAGCATCCGTAACGGTATGTGTAGGATCGGATACAGCACTCTGCGGCAGTTCTGGGGCTGGAGCATCTGCGTAAGCCAGCGTTGCGCTGAAAAAGCTTTGGACAATGAGCAATAAGGCAATGATCATTACATTTATTTTTGTTCCCATGCTCCAAGTGATTCTCCTATTCATCGTAATGTGGCAATGCTTCGTTCGAAATTAGTATATTCAGCATGCTAGGCTGACATGACTATCCCAATAGAAAAAAAGCCCTGATCATAGCGATCAGGGCTTTTTTCGAGAGAGGCATAGCAATTTTGATGGATCTATGTAAAAAAGACATAATAAAAAGCTCGTTCATCTGGTAGCTGGCTGCCATCCCGATAGGAAGGCCCTATAGTTTTGCGTCACTGCCTTTCGACAGTTTTGCCATTAACTTGAATAGCTTGTGCATCTATCATCTATCAAACTGAGTTCATGTAACCTCTCATTTACAACTTGGAACGGTTCCCCCATTTTTTGCGGAAGGTATGAGGTGTTTCTCCTACATGCTCCTTGAACAGGTTAATAAAATGGCTCGTATTGGGAATCCCTACGTACCTTGCGATATCCACAATGGACATGTCACTGGTTTTAAGCCAGCTTTGAGCGGCTGTGATACGGACATTAATGAGATAATCAATCGGAGAGAAACCGATCTGCTTTTTGAAATTTTTAGCCAGATTAAACTTGTTTAATTCAAACATGTCTGCCAGCGAGTCCAGTGTTATTCGCTCACAGTAGGACTGATCCAAATATTGCTGTACCCGGCGTACTTCGCTGAGGGTTTCAGCATTCACATGTGGATGATCATAGGGATGCTGTAAAATGCACATCAGTATTTCACCAATGAGCCTAGACGTTAGTAGCTCAGCGGAAAGACTTCTGTCAGACTGCCCGCAAATCAGAGCATGGAGCTTATCCAATATAATATACGAATTGTGCATGGAAATGACCGGTTTATTATGCTTGGCAAATTGTTCGTAAAAATTTTCAATCAGGTTGCCATACAGGTACAGGCTGATAAACTCCCAGGATTCATGACCGGAGGTGCTGTATTGAACATATTCCTCGCAATTAATAAAAAACAAGTCTTGAGGTTTTAAGATATATTTCTTGTCCCGGTACAGTAATTCTCCCTTACCAGACAACGTAAAGACAAGCAAAAAAGAGGCAAGTTCTTTCCTTTCTATCGTAAAAGCAGAAGTTTTTTGGAAGTAGCCTAATTCCTGGATATAAAAAAGGGATTGCTTGGCAAAAGCGGAGGGAGTGCGTACAATTACGACCGGATCGCCATTCCAGAGGCCCACGTTGTTTTTTTGGTCTGTTGTCATATTCAATTCCTTTACAAAAAAGCTATTTTATCTAGCATATCTTGATCCGATTCACCAATATATAATGGCTGATTAAACATGATTTCCTATTTATAAAAGTTTATTTTATCACAACAAATATGTCTATATATCAAATTATGTGTATGAGTTTTATGGGAGTCTCACTTTTTATGGATATTTAACCTGATAATCCATATGAAAAAGTCGAATGCTGTTGAAAGAATCTGGGGTTACCATGGTTTCAAATCCTTTCTGAGGTAAAATACCAAAATGGTACTGAAAAAAGGTATCTTATGCCCATTCAACTTTCTTGTTCACTTCTCCTTTCGTTTTAAAAAAATTAGGACTTGGTTCTAATAAAATGGTTCGTAAGGCTTAGTATTGAAAATAAGAGTTTGGGCCCAATACTGTGATTTTGTTCACAAACATGAATGTAAAAAAGAGAGATATATGCATAAAAAATTACGCAAAAAGTGCCCTTACCCGTTTCACCAAGAGTGCTTTCAACTTTGGAAATGACACGGGCAATGATATGATGGGTAATACAGGTATAGTGCTTTACTTACTCGACAGTCAGTTTGGAGGATTACAGGATGGGAAAACCAAAAAATACGAAAACCGCAGCGGCGTGGTCGCTCGTTATTCTAGGGGCAGGCTTTGCAGCCACATTGCCCTTCCAGCAATATGGCTGGGCTCGTTTGTTAGCTGGCGCTTTTGAGGCAGGACTTGTAGGGGGACTGGCAGACTGGTTCGCTGTCACTGCTTTGTTCCGTCATCCGCTAGGCATTCCGATACCACATACGGCGCTGCTTCCTAAAAATAGGGACAAGCTCACAAATGCATTGGTGAGTACGGTGGAAAATAACCTGCTAAACAAAGACAGCATCGCATCTAAAATTGCAGATATTCGTTTGGCCGATTTGGTGCTGGGTGGTGTGGAAAAAGGATTGCGCACACCGGAGGCGGCGGCATCCATAGATGTTCTTGCCAAGCGGCTCGTCCAGTCGCTTCCGCTCGCGGAATTGGCTCCGGTCATCGTGGCAGAGCTCAAGCGGCAAGTGACTGACTTTGACGCCGGACCGTTGCTGGAGGCGCTTGCTCGTCAAACCAGCGAGAAGGGCTATGATCGTCGCGCATTGGATTACACGCTGGAGCAAGCCGAGTCCTGGCTTTTGCGTCCTGAAACGGGCTATACGCTGGGCACCTTAGGAATGCAGGCAGTCAGCGGTTTGCAGGTGAGCGGGCTGATGCAGTTTGCCTTGAACGCATTCCTCGGCTATCTGAACGAAGAGCGTATGGGTGAAATGATTCGTCATTTCCTGCTGAATCAGGTGGCAGAACTGCAAAGGGAAGAGCACCCGCGCCGTCAGGCCGTGCTGGATGGTCTAAGAACACAGGTGACCCGATTGGCGACGAAAGATACGGTTCAGGAAGGATTGAACGCCTGGAAGGATAGCCTTGTTGAAGCCTGTGAAGGCGATGCGTTAGTGCTGGGCAAAATGGAAGAACTGCGTATACGCTTATTGGACTACATGGAAGACGGAAGTTATGTGCAGACCTATATTTTACCGCTATTGGATCGGATGCTGACTGATCTAAGAGGGAATACCGAGCTGCTGGACAAGATCAATGTGCGAATTGTGGAAGGTATTACTGGACTCGTGGAAGCCAACCATAGTCGGATTGGTAACTTGGTGCGCGAAAATGTAGACAAAATGGATAACAAATCCCTGATTGCACTGATGGAGGACAAACTGGGACAGGATTTGCAGTGGATACGTATTAATGGCGCAGTTACAGGCTTCCTGATCGGCATTGTGCTGACAGGTATCCGTATGTTAATCCAATAGATCAGAAAAAGCTACAGATAGGGTTGTGGAAGCATGAGGCTTTGGCATGAACATTTAATCGACAAGCTACCCCGTCCACAACTGCTTGGACAACATCGTGAGTGCTGTGCCCTGCGCGGGAATGGGTGGGGCAAGCCACACGCCACCGTGAATTATGTGTTCGATTACCACCCAATGCTGCTAGTGCGCTATCATAGACTCATTATGGGTGAAATGAAAAGCAGAGGGTACAATGTTGATCCGCTATGGGAACAGCCGTTGTATCGCGGTAAGCAGTGTGAGCCTTGGGAAGAGGAGCTGGGTGAGGAACTGGCAGGCGCGGGTGCATATGTGGAGCACGACGATGAGTATATGAAGGAGTGCCTGGATAACCTGGCTTCCAAGGGGATCTTAATAGAGATTTGAAGTGACATAAAAAGGCGGGCTGCGGTGTGTTCATCATTCAGATGAAGTGCCGCATGCCCGCTTTTTAGATGCTTCAATATTTAGCGTATTGGGAGAGACTCGTGATATCAGGTTACAGAATCCAGCGTGTGACCTTTTCCAGCGGTTGTCTAGATTTTTCCCGCTTGGGTTCATGGGCACGGTAACCGAAGGCGGCAATGACCGAAATATCCAGCAGTCCGTTCTCCAGTAGTCCTTCTTCCTCTAATATGGCATGCACTTGATCGTAGTTAAAGCCCTCAATCGGGCAGGAATCAATGCCGATCTGAGCCGCCGCTGTCATCATATTGCCTAAGGCAATATAGGTTTGCTTGGAAGCCCAGTCAAATAACGTACGTTCGTTTTCCAGCAGGCGTTGATTTTCACCCTGGAAAATCTTGTAGCGACCCGGCAGTGAGGAAAAATCTTCCTCAGACATACCTTTAACCTCTTTATACATATACTCCACGTAAGGAGAATCATAACGGACATCCTTGCGCGCCAAAATCAGGACGACATGGCTAGCCGCAGGAATCTGCTTTTGACCACCGCTGGAAACCGCAGCCAGCTTTTCTCTCAATGCCTGATTTTGTACAACTACAAACTGCCATGGTTCAAAACCGACGGAGCTCGGAGAAAGTCGTCCGGTTTCGAGAATGAACTGAAAATCTTCTTCCGGTATGATGCGATTGGGATCGAATTCCTTTGTGGCATGTCTGAACAGAAAGGCATCCAGAATTTCCTGTTTTTTAGCTGATGTATTGGACATATAATGTACTCCTTTGGGTATGGGTTTAGTTGGTACTCTAATTGTTTTCTGCTACTATAATGAGAGTTGGTATCAAATATATAGTCATCATATAGAAAGTTTTTTGAGAGAACAAGTACGCACATATTTGTTCCTTGTCATAAGTCTCGGCCTATCGGTCTACACATTCCACAGAAAGAAGGGGTATGCATGGCACAGGAGATGGAGCATGCGGTTAGCGTTAACTTTGGATGTCCGGTAGCGAAAACCGTTGGGGTTATAGGCGGTAAATGGAAGGGAGTCATCTTGTATCATTTGACCACAGGACCGCGGCGCTATAACGAAATTCGACGGACCTTACCTAATATTACACAGCGGATGTTAACCTTGCAGTTGCGTGAATTGGAGCGTGATGGTATTGTGCACCGTGAGATTTATAACGAGAACCCACCGCGTGTGGAATACTCGCTTACACCGTTGGGAGATACGTTAAGGCCGTTGCTGGATTTTATGAGAGACTGGGGGATCTTCTATGGAGAACAGGGTTGCGAGCCTGTGACGACAACTTCCAAATCAGGCAAGCATTTTTGTTAAAGGGCATGAAGAAAGCCCGCCAAATGATTTCATAGAAGACGCCTAAGAAATCATTAGCGGGCGGAATAAGGTCAGGTACACTTATTTAAACTCGATGGCTTCGTTCATCTGCGTCCAGGCCGTTTCTCCAATGATGCCCAAGCGCCAGATAGCGATTCCTTTGAGGTCATAACGTTTGGCTAAACCGATCTTGGCGTTAACGGTACTGTCTTTTTCGCTACCCATTGAAATCCCCAAAATGAGCTTGTCCCGCGAGGTTTCCTTCAAGGCCAGTTGTATGGCTTCATCCACTTTATCCAAAGGCTCAGGCGTAGCCTTTTGTCCATAATCATAGGCCATGATGATCAGGTCGTCCGCCAGATTGCCCAGCGTTTTGTAGTCATAGCCAGAGTAAGAGCTGTTCAGCGGATGCAGAACGACGGTGAGCTTGAGCCCGGCCTGATGCGCTTTGGCCGATAGCTTTTTAATAAAGGCGTTGTAGTCTGAACGCGCTTTGGCTTTATCGCCGCTCCAGCCTAATCCTTCCAGATCTAGCGTAATGCCTTTAAATTGTTTGTCGGTGGCGGTGCTGACGATTTGGGAAATGGTTTGTTCTTGAAGCTGCACATTTTCCAAAACTTTGGTCAGCTCGTGATTGCCATCTCCGGAATAGACCATCAGATAAGGGGAAGTCCCCTGGCTGTCTGCCTCCTGCACAATGGACTCCGGCGTTACAGTTCCAGCGGCTTGAGGCCATTTGTATTCTTTGCCGTTTGTCGTAAATTGTCCGTTCGTATCAATTCGACTCCAGCCGAAGGCAACTGCGTTAAAATCCGGTATTTTGGATTTTTGGTCAAAGGAAGACAGCGCATAAAAGCCTACTGTATACATCGCTTCACGTGGCGATGTAATGGAGACCGTCCGTGTTCCCTGATTCCAGTTCACCGTGGCTCCAAACTGCTGCCCGAAAAAGCCCAGCGGAATCATCGTGCTACCGCGCACGGTTTGCGGAGCGGCTGTTAGTTGAACCGTTTGTCCGTCCACTGTGGCATTGCGGCTACCCATCTTTAGAACCACCTGCTTCGTAGCAGAGCCTTGCGCTTTGGTAGCGATGATGCTTTGGCTAGCTTGATCCCATTTCACTGTAATGCCGAGAGCCTCAGAAATAGCGCGAAAGGGAACCATGGTCGTGCCGTTCATCATGGCAGGTTGTACGGGGAATGGTAACGGATATCCGTCCAGCATAATGCTGACCTTACCGGTCTCTGCTTGTGCCAAAGGGCTGTAGAAGCCCGCTGCGGTACTCAGAAAAATAGCACTAGATAACAGAGCCTTATTTACGATTTTCATCCTATGATCTCCTATGCTCAATAGATTGCAATGCTATCATGTTAGAATCGTGAAGTATCTATCATTTTACCAAAAAAATGATAGAAAGGTGAATGTGAAATAAATAGGATGAGATAAATTTAAGTATGTATTTGATCTGAATATTAATCGTTATTTTCCATACCAAAAAAGCTGACTCCTTTAAATAGGTGTCAGCTTTTTCTTTTTAAAACGATTTTACCTTTATTCGTAACCCAGATTACTTGCGGCGCTTGAGTGCAATGCCGATAGCTGCGGCACCAAGAACGACTGCAATGATCGATAGGACCAGTGCTGTCGTTTGTGCAGTAGAGCTGGCTGGGACAGAAGCGGCAGGTGCAGCTTCTACTGCATTGTTCGAAGCAGGTGCGGGGCTGCTGCTATCTTTAGCCGTATCTGTGCTCGCGTGGCCTGCTGCCGTATCCGCCGAATCGTGTCCGCTGTCTGCGGCAGGGGCAGGAGTTGCGGACGTGGCATCCGCCGTGATTTCGGTAATGGAATGAGGATTGTTACTTCCTTCATCGCCGGTCCATTCCACGATACTTCCGTCACTGTAATATTGGAAAGCGTCCCAGGCTGCTGCGGTATTCTGGTCTGCATTTTGCGCTACAAAGCTGAAACGCTGATACTGACCCGCTTGAATACCGTCTTTTTCAGTCGTCCAGGTCACGGTGGTTACTTTGCCAGAGCTGTCTTTTTCGGTGGCTACTTTCCAGTCCGGTACAGGCTCGTATTGTTTGAAAACGACCTCTTTCGGAATTTTTAAGGCGACTTTGGTGGTTGGAATGTTTTTTTCCACGGGTACTTTCAATGTGTACGTTTCCCACGCATTAGGTTGTGAAACAGAAGGCTTGACTGTCACATGTGCACTGGCCATACCTGCAAAAAGTAAGGCACCAGCTGCAATTAGACCCACAGAGGTCGCAAACCTGGAAAATCTGGATTTTGCTGTTTGAATCGTTATATTCATATTCATTTCGCTCCTTTTAAGTGTAAAATAATTATTTTTTACCGCCTACATGCAGGGTGAATTCAGCATCAACCGCATCGAGTGATGCCGTCAGAGCATGTACTTTTACCGTCCATGTTCCTTCGGAGGTCATCAATTCCTGACTGCGGAATGGCTGTTGCTGCTTCACGGGCAGAACAAATTCCTGTTGATCTTGGTCAGGGTCTGCTGGAGTGAGCGTTAATGTGACCTGCTGGATTCCTGAAACGGCAGCACCTTTGCTATCCTGAACGGATACCTTAAATTCATTGCTGCCCACAGCATTGGGGCTGACTGCCAGTGTAACGTTATATTCGCCCGTAGTACGAGTCTCCTCAAACGGAACAACAGGTGCCTGGCCGGGTGACAGGTGAGTGAGCACCGCAGTCAACAGCATCACGAGCAGGCCGACGGAAACCTCGGCACGCAATCCCCGGGCAGCTTGCTTGCTGGGCGCCGCTTGCCGTGCGCTGCGGAACTGGCTGGCCGCAAAGGCCAGCATGACTAGCAGCAGCGCTGCCTTGCCGAGCAGAACGAGTCCATAGGACGTGTTCAGCAGCATGGAGGGAGCCGGAATGTACAGCACGGCTCCATATATACCGGTGGCGAGTAGCGCTGCCACCATAGCAATGCCCCAGCCAGCAAAGCGGCGCAGGGCGGCTTGCCGCAGAGTTGCCCGCTCGGATACGGGCAACTCTGCTCCGGCAACAGGCAGGCACACGACCATGACGGCAAGTGAGCCGATCCAAAAGGCTGCTGCTGCGAGATGGACAAAGTCCGCCGCAATGGCTGGAGCTGGATGGGTAGCCGCTGCAGGATGGCCGACAAAGGCTTTGGACAGCATGAGGCATAGCGTTAGGAGAGCTGAGCTGTAACCCCAAAGACGGCGCTGGCGATTCGAAATGCTGTAATCCAGCGCGTAAATCAGCGTTACGCTTAGGAGCAGCACGAGAATCATCTGGATAAACCAAATTTGCCCGGCTCCAGTAAACTGGAGAGCTTCTCCCAGAATCGGGAGGGAGAATCCCTCTCTGATGGAAACCCCGGCATCCCATGAAGCCTGAAGTGGCAGGCTGATCAGAATGGCGGCAGACGTTATGCCGTAGCCGCTCCATAGCAACTTAGTCCAGCGGGGCAATGTTTCAAAGGGCCGCTGATTATGCTTATGCTGTGTACTTTGATTCTTGTCTTGGCTTATGTTCGGTAAGATGAACAGCCGGAAACAAATCGCTCCAAAAAGCAGCGATAGTCCTATGTAAAGAAACCAACGGACAGCGATTAAGTCGATTCGTGATGTCCCTGAGCTTTCAGATGCGATAGCTTGATGGGTAGACGCATTGGAACCGCTGCCTACTTGAAATGGAATGACTCCATTAACCGGATGTCCGTCTGCGGATAAAGCTCTCCAATTGACGGAGTAAATTCCATTTTTCATCCCTGGAATCAATTGGATTTCCATGGTGGCTTTGTGGTTCGGGTCAAGCTGTGCTTTTCCTGTGTCGACCCGCTTGCCTGTTTCATCGGTCACTTTGATCGACATGAAGGCAGATTGCAAATCTTCATTGAAGGTGATGATCACCTGAGAAGGCGACTTGTCCAAAACCTGATTTTCGGTCGGACTGGATTCAATGACAAATGCATGAGCCCACGAAGAGTGAGGAAACAGGATCAGAAGGGGGAGACACAGCAATAAAAGACAAGCCACACGGGCTGGTCTGGACAGGTAGAACATGCCTGTGAAGTCACCTTCTCTCGATTACTTGAAGCGAGGATATCCCCATTTGTAAGATTTTATACGGACAAACCCATTCCTATCTTAATCATAGTGCATATAGCGTGAATAGATGGAGCGAATTATGACATTTATATGAAATTTGAAATAATAAGCATTATACAAAATGCCAATCATATGAAAACCCCTAGCGTGGCTGAATTCAGGACGATTTCAACCACGCTAGGGGCAAAGAGGAAGAACCTATGAAGGAATTAGAGCCCTGTTTCCATGAAATCCGTGAAAGCAGGTTGCTTATGTTGAATATAATGGATAAAAGTAGCCGTTAGTTTGGGATCGAATTGGCTACCCGAGCAAGCACGTAGTTCTTCAATGGCCTCCTCGAACGTTTTGGTGGGTTGATAGGGGCGCTCGGTTGTCATCGCATCAAAAGAGTCGATGATCGTCAGCATCCGACATAAACGTGGAATTTGCTCGCCCTTAAAGCCAAACGGATAACCTCCTCCGTCATAACGTTCATGATGTAGCTCCACAAAAGGAACCAAATCTATGAATCGTTCGTTGGCTTCGACAATTCGTTTGCCCCACATGACATGCGCTTGCACCATCTGCCATTCCTCACCAGACAGCTTCTCTTTTTTATTGAGAATATTCCAGGGAATCTCCAGTTTACCAATGTCATGAATGAGGGCACCTAGTATGAAACGCCGCTTATCCTCTGGTCCGAGTTGAAGCACATCGCTCATGTCTGCTGCATATCTGAATACCCGTTTGGAATGCTTGAAAGTGTTAATATCCTTGTACAAGAACAAATTAAGCTGCTGCTCAAGATCCCGAATATCCTGCCCCAGATCGACCTCGCGCTCCACTTCATTTAAACTTCCGTGCGTATGAACGATGTTTTTTCCCTGTTTCTTGGCGTAGTACAGGGCTTTATCCGCCAGATCAACCAGTTGTGATTTGTCGTAGATGTCAATGCGGCTTTGTGCAATGCCTGCGGAGAAGGACAGACAGCCGTGTGGAAAAATTTCAACACCCTCATAACGCGAATCATTTAATCTTTTTCGAATAGCATTGACTGTTTCATATGCTTGTTCAGCGGTATGACCGGGCATTAGCAGGGTGAATTCTTCTCCACCATAGCGGGATACGGTGATGTGGGTGCCAGAGGTCTCCTTTTTAAGAAACTCACCGAGAAATCCCAGTAGCTGATCGCCTTTGAGATGACCGAAATGATCATTGTATTTTTTGAAATCATCTATATCAATCAGCGCCAGACTGAGAGGAGTATTCTCGGATCTGGATTTATTTAATTCAGCTTCAAGTGTATTTTCAAAGTAGCTGTGATTGTATAGCCCTGTTCTGCGATCCATGTTCGCTTTTTCTTCGATTTCCCGATACAGCGTGAACATTTGCTTGAATGCGTGAGACAGGAGCATGCTTAGCCCAAGGAACAGCAAAAGTCCTAAAATGCCGTTGTTATAAATTAGTGTAGTCAATACCAAAGATAGAATGAGTGTACATAAGTATACGAGCAGGGATTCAGCCAAAAAAGCCTGTTTAAGCTCATTGAAGGACCCTTTGTATGCGATATAAAAGTAGATGCCCAGTGTGATGGTGTTCACCGCAAAGTAGCAGATCAACGCCAGTAGGTAGGAAACAAAATGATCTTGGTTTAAAGCCCCCTGCGTTCCGCCGCTTAGTTCAAATACTGTTGAAGACAGGAAAATGGAAAGGGCGTAAATGGAAAAATTGACGGTATGCTTCCACCAGGACAACTCAGTGTGCCGGAACATAGCGATGATTACATTTAACAGCAAAATCAGGATGGCAATTTCGGTACCATGCACAAAAATACAAGCCAGATACACGGAGGAATCCATGGACTGCTTGTTACTGGCTGGGGGTAGCTGGAATGTAAAATGCTCCAGAATCAGAACGGCTCCCAATAGGGAATAGATCGTGACCCACTCTGTTGTCGTATAGTGCAAAAAGGACCATTGGTTCGTATACAAGAGGACGATCACGCCTACTATACATATGGAAAACACGTATATTCCCGTCGCGGTAACCCGTTCTTGCAGCTTTTTTATTATACTCATCATTTCTTCTCCTGCCTTGTCGTATCTTGATGTCAAAGCTACCAGGGGTGAATGGGATAATTTACAATTTTGTAATCGAAAATTTCACATGAAAAAACAGGCCGGAATCCAGCCTGTTTTGTTGAGCCTGTGCTTCCTTTTTTTCTTATCGGTGACTAGCCCCCGATTTTGTAACCGGAAGTCAAAGCAATTATGACAGAAGCCACGATAATAGCATTGATAATCACACGGGAGTATTTCAAGTTTTTCATACGGTTCCCTCCCTTCCTTGGAATAAGGTGTGCACTAGGCGTGGCGGGGATTGGTTTCTTGCTGCTTATCCTTAGTTCTCTTCACGACCATAATGCTTTGGATAAACAGGAACATCCCGAAGTTCATGACAACATCCCCAATACTAATTACCTGCGTGCGGGGATAGGGCTTGGAGAGAGGAATAATGTCACCAAGCAATGATAGACGCGTGCTCGCATCCATCATGTAATGTTTTGAGATGACACTTCCGGATTTAAGCATATCTGTATAATAGGGACCCAGCACCTCCGAAGCGCTCAACGAGACCGGCATCCTGCCGCCATTCACCGCCATAACGATAAAATTCATCAATACGCCCATTATAATAAGTTTGAATCCCTTATGATGTCTGTTCAACCAGAGAAATATCAACCCAACCACGTAGACTCCCATAAATAGATACCCGTTAATGGCTGCCAGCCAAGCCCACTTTTCCTGGGCATAAAAAATAATGAATTGTACCAGCAGCAGCACAGGGAACATCCAGCCGGCTATAAGGCGAATTTTACTGAAACGGATCAGACCTTGCCGCCAGCCTCCTCTGAACAGACCTACAATGAGACCCAGTAGCACTCCATCATAGACCATTATCATTCTCCAGATTCCACAAATTTTTGTTTTGGTTACCGTATAATTCGACCTGAAATTGGTAAATTCCTGCCTGATATATAGCAGTTTTGAAAAAAAAATTGCGGATTAGCGTGTAATTATTCGAAGCCAGACGAAATGAGTGATATCATGATGTATTGAAGTAATTATTTATATTTTTGTGAAAAGGATGATTATTATTATGAACCGGTTATCCAATACTGTTATGGTTGCCGCAGATATGACCAAATCGCGAATATTATGGATCGCCTTTGTCCTGGGTGCATTGAGTGCTTTCGGGCCGTTGTCCATAGATATGTATTTGCCGTCGCTGCCTACATTAGCCGACAATTTGCATACGACCACTTCGCTGGCGCAGCTTAGTTTGACCGCCTGTCTGTTGGGACTGGCCGTTGGCCAGATCGTTGCTGGTCCTCTTAGCGATGTGAGAGGTCGCAGAGGACCGCTGGTGATCTCGCTCATTCTGTACGCTGCTGCTTCGCTGTTATGCGTGTTTGCGCCGAATATCGGTATGCTCATTGCGCTTCGCTTTATTCAAGGGCTTACGGGCTCGGCGGGGATCGTAATTTCCAGAGCTGTAGCCCGTGATCTTTACTCGGGCAAAGAGTTGACACGCTTTTTCTCACTGCTCATGCTGGTGAACGGCGTGGCCCCCATTGCTGCACCGGTACTGGGCGGTGTCATATTGAACTTTGTTTCCTGGCGTGGTGTATTCATGGTGCTTTGTGTAGTCGGCGTGGCTATGCTGATTGCCGTCGTATTGGGTTTGCCAGAAACGTTGCCAACTAACCGCCGCTCGTCCGGTGGCCTGAAGCAGACGCTAGGAACACTCGGTCATCTGTTTGCCGATCGACGCTTTATGGGCTATGCCCTCTCACAGGCGCTAATTACAGGAGCGATGTTCGCGTATATCGCTGGCTCACCATTCGTGCTTCAGGATATTTTCGGGGTTTCCCCTCAGACGTATAGCATCATTTTTGCAGTGAATGGTTTGGGGATTGTACTGTTTTCCCAGTTGACGGGTAGACTTGTGGGTCGCTTCAGCGAACGACAGTTACTCTTGTCGGGTCTGGTAATTGCGGCTGTAGCCGGAATAAGCTTGCTTACTGTAGCCTTTACTGGGGGTCAATTATTTGCTGTTTTAGTTCCTTTGTTTTTTGTCGTTTCCTGCGTAGGGATTGTGAGCACAACAACGACTTCATTGGCAATGCAGAGTCAGCAGCGCTCCGCAGGCAGTGCGTCCGCTATGCTTGGTTTGTTACCTCTATTGCTGGGTTCCATCGCTTCACCGCTAGTAGGCTTGGGGAGTGGAACAACCCCCGTACCGATGGCGGTCGTTATAGCTATAGCCGAGGTTGGTGCACTATTAAGCTTTGTCGTACTTGCTAAGGAAGCACGCTCAAAAGTATAAATAGGGCGAAAAAGTGACATTTTTCTGGAAGGTTGACATACCCCGTGGGGGTATATTATGATGGGATTATAACAAATGCATGAATGCATATATCCACACACAGGAGGCTGATGTATGGCTGAGGAGCAACCTGTTTCCCACACTGAAGCCCATGAGAATCACTGTGGAACAGACGGGGAAAAGACAGTTAGAAAAAGTCATCATTCGGCAGAGTTCAAGAACAGCCTCGTATCCCGGTTGAACCGTATTGAAGGTCAGGTTCGCGGAATTAAGGGCTTGATTGAGAAGGATACCTATTGTGACGATGTACTGAACCAGATCGCTGCTGTCCAGTCCGCGCTGAATGGTGTCGGTAAGCTGCTGTTGGAAGGGCATATGAAAAGCTGTGTCATTGAGCGCATGCAGGCAGGAGAGCAGGAAGTGATTGACGAGCTGCTGGTTACGGTCAAGAAGCTAATCCGTTAAGAGTAATATTCATACACATTATGGGTACAGAAGTATCCCTGAGGAGGAAATAAAATGGCACAAGTTACATTGAACGTAGAAGGCATGAGCTGCAATCATTGCGTGAAGGCAGTAGAAGGGGCTTTGGAGAAAGTTGGCGCTACTGGCAAGGTCAGCCTCGAAACGAAGCAAGTGAATGTAGAATATGACGAGTCCAAGCTGAACGTTGAAGCGCTGAAAACAGCCATTGAAGACCAAGGCTATGATGTTGTTTAAGTAATGAAGGTGTTTTATGTGTGAAAAGACTTGTTTCGAAGGAGAAGCTTCCGTATTAGAAGCTTTTTCTTTTTGGATATGATATACCCCACTGGGGTATAGGAGGAGGGTTATACCATGGAAAACCGTGCGACCGACGGTGACAAGCAGACAACGCTTCACATTACAGGGATGTCCTGTGCCGCCTGCGCAAGCCGTATTGAGAAAGGTTTAAATCGAATAGATGGTGTGGCACAGGCTAATGTGAATTTGGCTTTGGAGCAGGCGTCGATATCCTATGATCCCAAGCAGGTGGAGATCCCTGAGTTTCGCGACAAAATTGCTTCTCTTGGGTTTGGAACTGTAAGTGAAGAAGCCAATCTGAATGTAACGGGCATGACTTGCGCGGCCTGTGCAACCCGGATTGAAAAGGGATTGAACCGGATGCCGGGTGTAACAGGCGCCACGGTAAATTTGGCGATGGAAACAGCTCATGTGGAATATGCCGCGGGGAGTATTGCGGTCGGTGATCTGGTGAGCAAGATCGAACAGCTGGGCTACGGGGCGATCCCGCAGAGCGCAGAAGACAACATTGCGGATGTACGCAGTAAGGATATCCGGCGTAAAAAATGGAAGTGGATTGTGTCCGCAGTGCTGTCATTTCCGCTATTGTGGGCGATGGTGGCTCATTTTTCCTTTACGTCATGGATTTATGTGCCGGAACTGTTCTTGAATCCGTGGTTCCAACTTGTGCTGACAACACCGATTCAGTTCGTCATCGGATGGCAGTTTTATGTGGGCGCGTATAAAGCGCTTCGCAATGGCAGCTCGAATATGGATGTGTTAGTTGCACTAGGTACGTCTGCGGCTTATTTTTACAGCTTGTACCTTACCTTGCGTCCGTCTGATGTCATGGAGGGTATGGCAGGAATGCCTGTCATGACCATGCCGGAGCTGTATTACGAGACAAGCGCGGTACTAATTACGCTTATTTTGGTTGGTAAATGGTTCGAGGCGGTAGCCAAAGGGCGTTCATCCGAGGCGATCAAGAGCCTGATGAGTCTACAGGCGACGACGGCACGTGTAGTGCGTGATGGACAAGAGCTTGATATACCGATCGAACAGGTACGTGTGAAGGATATCTTTATTGTACGACCCGGCGAGAAAATTCCTGTCGATGGTGTGGTTGTGGACGGACGTTCGGCAGTGGACGAATCCATGTTAAGTGGTGAGAGTCTTCCGGTTGAAAAAGAAGCGGGTTCCGCTGTTACAGGGGCGACGCTCAATAAAAACGGGGTATTACGTATTCAGGCCGAGCGTGTGGGTGGTGATACAGCGTTGTCCCGTATTATTAAGGTCGTGGAAGATGCGCAAAACTCCAAGGCCCCGATTCAGCGGATTGCGGATCAGATTTCCGGTATTTTTGTCCCCATTGTTGTTGCTATTGCTGTGTTAGCCTTTATTGTCTGGTTTTTCCTTGTGACACCGACTGATTTTGCAGGCTCACTAGAGAAAATGATTGCAGTTCTCGTCATTGCTTGTCCTTGTGCGCTCGGCTTGGCTACTCCAACGTCCATTATGGCAGGCTCGGGACGTGCCGCTGAATACGGTATTTTGTTCAAGGGCGGCGAGCATTTGGAAATGACCCGTTCAGTCAACGCAGTGGTATTGGATAAGACAGGAACAGTTACGAACGGCAAGCCAGAGCTGACGGATGTTATGGTTGGTGCAAGCGGCTTGGCTGAAAACGATTTGCTGCGGTTGCTCGGTGCGGCAGAAAAAAGCTCGGAGCATCCGCTGGCGGAAGCCATTGTAAAGGGGATTGCAGATCGAGGCATTGAGTTGGTAGGGCCGACAGATTTTGAAAATATTCCGGGTTATGGTGTGAAGGCGCATGTGGAAGGTAAGCAGGTATTGGCGGGTACACGCCGATTGATGAGCAGGGAAGGCATCGCGATAGATGACTCAGCCGAGCAGTATATGAATGAGCTGGAAAACGCAGGGAAAACCGCGATGCTTGTTGCTGTGGACGGTTCCTATGCCGGACTGGTGGCCGTGGCGGACACGATTAAAGAAACGTCACGGGAGGCCGTTGCCCGTCTGCGGGCGATGAACATTGAAGTCATCATGATTACGGGTGACAATGAACGGACTGCGCGGGCTGTTGCCGCCGAGGCCGGAATTGAACGAGTGCTGGCGGAGGTGCTACCTGAAGGAAAGGCTGAAGAAGTGAAACGGCTTCAGGAACAAGGCATGATCGTAGCTATGGTTGGGGATGGTATTAACGATGCGCCTGCTCTGGCTACTGCCAATATCGGGATGGCGATGGGCACGGGAACGGATGTGGCCATGGAGGCTGCGGATATTACCCTCATGCGCGGCAACCTGAACAGCATTCCTGACGCGATCGAAATGAGCCGCCGGACCATGACAAACATACGGCAAAATCTGTTTTGGGCGCTCGGTTATAACGTGATCGGTATTCCGATTGCCGCTTTGGGCTTCCTTGCTCCATGGTTGGCGGGAGCAGCCATGGCATTTAGCTCTGTTTCGGTTGTGCTGAATGCACTGCGTCTCCAACGGGTGAAGCTGTAATGTATGGATGCATCAGCAGGATAGCGTGCTGTCGGACATCTGTTGCGAGATAAAGTTAGTATCTGAGTATAGAGCAAGTACGCACAATTGGTTTTCTGCGTGCTTGCTTTTTGTTGCGTTTGTTTTTTTAAACCATTCAACTTTCATCACGTTAGGTTGCTTATCATTCGCGAAAGTTTCATAATATTTGTAGGAGTGCCATGCAAGCATGCAAGAACTTCTTCGTATACTCACAGCTTGATGTAGATAAAGAGCTTATATTATGGATTAGGAGTGAAGCAGTCATGAATGATACGATTTCCTTGTTGATGAATCACCGGTCTGTGCGAAAATTCAAGTCAGACCCCATTACCGACGAGCAGCTCGCAGCTATTGTGGCAGCTGGCCAAATGGCTTCCTCGTCCAGCAATGTGCAGGCATATACCGTCATTGCCGTTACCGAGCCTTCTTTGAAAACAAAGCTGGCCGAGTTGGCAGGGGGGCAGGCTTACGTTGAGCAATGCCCTGCGTTTCTGGTATGGTGCGCAGACCTGTATCGCTTGAAGCAGGTCACAGTTCACCATCAGCCAGGTCAGCCTTCCTATGAAGGGTCCGTCGAAAATTATACGGTTGCGACCATTGATGCCGCGTTAGCTGCACAAAATGCAGCGGTAGCCGCTGAATCACTGGGCCTGGGCATCGTCTACATTGGCGGCATTCGTACTAAAATAGCAGAGGTGTCTGAGTTGTTAGGGTTGCCAGAACTGGTGTATCCAGTGTTCGGTATGTGTATTGGTGTACCGGATCAGGAAACGGGCTTGCGTCCACGTCTTCCGCTGTCCGGTGTTTTGCATATGAACGGCTATGACAAAAATCAGACGATGAAAGCTGTAGAGGCATACGATCATACATCAGCCGAATATTTAAAGGAACGTACGGGCGGTCAACGCTCTACGCCATGGTCTGAGCAAATGGCCGCAAGATTGACCGAGCCAGCACGCTTGCAGTTGAAGCCGTTTTTGGAACAGAAGGGTTTCTTGAAGCAATAAAAGCTGAGTAGCGACAAAAAAACTCTGCAAAATACAAGAACCTCCTTTTTACGTAGGATGGAGTCCCGCGGAAATAAGGAGGTTCTTTGCTTTGGCTACAAGTTGTGGTTGTAAACCTTCCAGTCAGTAAATAGCTGGTATGCCTTTATCAATCAGATAGTGAGTAAAAGCGTCTCGTATTTTCATAAAATAATTGACGGACGGCAGATTCATCTTGATGGGTCAGCTTGCTATACGCGCGAATGACGTCGGCAGTCATCCGTGGATGTGTCTCTTGTCCGGTAAAAGGCCCCTCGAACGGCCAGGGACCGTCTGTCTCTGCCATGATCTGATCAGACGGATACTGTCTTGCCAAACTGCGGATCTCTTCTTCGTACAGGAGATCCGGTGTGAACGAGATATAATAACCGTTCCGGGCCATACGTTCGGTCGTGGCGGCAGAGCCTTTGAACCAGTGAAAGTGCGCCTGCGTGACGCTGTGACGTTCCAGAAGGTCACAGGCAATATCTGCGTCCTCATAAACGGCGTGCAGGACAATGGGCTTGTTATGCTTGCTTGCAAACTGGATAAAACGCTCCAGCAGCGCTATGTAGGGAGCGAGGTCAAAAGGTGAACCGCTCCGTGAGGCTTCCAGCCGATTGTAATAGGGCAAGCCGACTTCACCCACGGCGACCATCTGCTGTACATGTTCGTCCATCCAGTCGAACAAGAGGTCAAGCTCAGCTTGCGGTGGTAGAGCCTGTTCGGGATGAAAGCCAAAGGCTGGTCGTACCAGCCCGGGGTAACGCTCGGCTAACCGTAGATTGGCTCGGCTGGAGTCCAGGTGCATCGACACGGCTATCACGGCTAGGACACTGCTATCGGTAAGTGAAGCGAGTAATAACTCCTGTTGTTCAGGCAGGTAGCTGTCTACATGAATGTGCGCGTCGATCAATGGAGCGGGTTCAATTGCGCTCAAATCCAAGCCTGGCTTTGTTTGGCTGTTCCATTTCAATGCACATCGAACTTTTACGTCACTCATGTTGATTCAATCCATCTTCCGGGATATTCTTGTGGACGCTCTGAGCATTGTCCATGTCGCCGTCCAGTTTGTACTTTTCCTCGCGCATCCAGCTGGTCATGGTCCGCTTCCATTCCATAAAGAGCGGATCGAGGGTGATTTCTTCCCTACGCGGGCGAGAAAAAGGGACATCTACGACATGCACCACCGAAGCAGGTCGCGCCGACAGCACATAGATGCGGTCGGAGAGCAGCAGCGCTTCTTCAATGCTGTGGGTAATAAACAGCACAGAACGGCGGTTCTTTTCCCACATCCGTAATAACCATTGCTGCATGTCTGCACGTGTCAGCGCATCGAGTGCGCTGAACGGCTCATCCAGCAGCATTAATTCCTGCGGGCTGAGTAGTGCGCGAAGAAAGGCTGCGCGCTGTTGCATTCCACCAGACAGCGTATGTGGATACGCCTTGGCGAATTTGCCTAGTCCAACCTGCTCGAGCCATTGCAAGGCTTCTTTGCGACGCTCGTGTTCACTGGCGTACTGAGGGGGTACTGCTGTATTTTTACTTGGAGCATTTTCCTGCCCCAGCATTACGTTGTCCAGCGTGGTACGCCATGGGAAAAGGGCGGGCTGCTGCGGCATATAGCTGATATGCCCACGTTCACCAGTCATGTCCCGTCCGTGCATACGGATACGTCCCTGCTGCGGTTTGAGTAGCCCGCCGATGATGTGAAACAGCGTGCTTTTGCCACTGCCTGACGGACCGATGAGGGAAACGAATTCTCCTGGCTTGACTGTGAGGGATACATCCTGCAATACGGGCAGTAAGCTTCGCTTTTCGCGGAAGGCGAGGCTGATCTCGTCCAATTCCAAAGCAGGAGGAGCAGTTGAAGGACTCTGCTGTTCCCCGGCTCGTTGTTCATTAGCCACGTTGTGTGATGATAAGTCAATCGGATGCAGACTCATACGCGCCACGTCCTTTCTTTGCAAAGTTTAATTCAAGGAGGAAGCTACTCTCGATCGGGTTTCCAGCGAACCAACCATTTCTCCAGTAGTAAAATAACCACAAACATGAGTAAGCTGAGTGCAACAATAATGCCGATGGCAGCAAAAATGAGGTCCGTGCGATAGGCCGATTTTTGCAGCAACATATAATATCCAATTCCTTCACTAGCTCCAATCCATTCGGCAATGATCGCGCCCATTACACTATAGGTAGCAGCAATTTTAACGCCAGAAAAGACTTGCGGCAGGGAATGTGGCAGCTCCAGCTTCATAAAAATAGCCATGCGGCTTGCACCCGACATCCGCATATAGTTCATCATCGTACGGTCTGTTCGAGTCAGCCCGTCCATGGCCGCTACAGCCACGGGAAAAAAGCATACTAAAGTAATAACCATGAGCTTGGGCAGCACGCCAAAACCAAACCACACCATGAGCAACGGACCCAGGGCGATGATCGGAATGTTTTGGCTAAGGATAAGCAGCGGATACAGAGCTGACTTGAGAAAAGGGATCGTATGAAGAACGATGGCGATCAACAGTCCCGTTGCTGTCCCTATAGCGAATCCCGCAAGTGTCAGACGAATCGTAGCCCATGTATGGGCACCAAGCAGCGCCGTCTGGGCTATGCCCTCTTGTACGATGAGGGATGGAGCAGGCAATAGCCAGGATTCAACATGCAAATAGGAAACCGCCCCCTGCCAGGCCGCTAAAAAGAAGAGGACCGCCACAAGGGGCGGCCATACGCTTTTCCACCAGGATGCGTTCTTGCCTTTCGGATTCATGGGCGATATTTCTCGGTCAGCTTGTTCATGCTGATGCCTTGTGGGTTATGTGCGATTTTGATCTGTGAAATGACGCTGGGACTGCCCGCTTCCGTCAAAGCCTCGTGCATTTCTTTAACCACTTTCAGCAACTCGTCGAGCTCGCCCTCCATGGTCGTATCCAATGGATTCACCTGATGTTTGACGCCGGAGTGCTGAATGACCTCAATCGCCTTATCTACATACGGGTAAGAGTCCTCGTTATTAGGAGTTTTAGGGATGACTTGAATACTGAGTAGTGTGTTAGCCATGAAAATTCACCTGTCCTTTATTGTGGAGTTGTTTTGAGAAAATAGGGTGGTTTAAGGCGGGGAGACCGCTTCGCGTTTCATTTGATCTTACGATCGCTGTTGCCGTGGGGTTCTTTGAATGAATTTTAAAAGGTAAGAATCCCACGGCAAAGGCGAGCGCTACGCTTCTCCAGATTCAAATGAACCGCTACGCTGCCAACCGCCTAAAAGCACCTTAGTTTTTGATAGGTTGTGTGGCATTTTTACACACAAGCGCATCTGTTTTTGCGCTTTAGATACTATGAGACTAAAGAATAAACCAAGTGGAACGAGAACGAAGTGGGCGGAATGGTGCTGTACAAGCGTTAGCGTTCGCTTTAAAAGCTTTCCGTAGGAAAGCTCGCTTCGGAAGCATAACCTCCCCGGATTTCTACACTAATCATAAGTTTTTATTAAGAAATCCGGGGGCGGTGGCGATGGGAAGCACCATCCGACTGCGTAGTGGGGCTTCGTTCACTTCTCTAGTTCAGTCTTATTTAACGTTTTAACAAATGATCAGCGCTTGGGCAAGAAGTCGTTTGTGAAGGCTTTATCTACTTCCAAAGGCTTGCTGAGCAGCTTGCGTTCGTACATCCAGTCCGAATAGTTTTGCCATACCTCCGCTTTTTGCACGCCCCATTGCGCGGCATCGTCCTGATAACGTGGGCTTAGCCATTTTTGGCTGGCGAGCACCAGTTTTTTATCCAGCTCTGGTACAGCTTTGCTTAAGATGTCAGCGGCTTCTTCCGGATGGGCGATAGTGTATTCATAGCCTTGTGCGGTAGCGTCCATGAACGCTTTGACCAGCTCAGGATCATTTTTTATCGTCTGTTCGTTGCTCACAATTACAGGCGTATAGTAATCGAGGCTTTTGGAATAATCTTTTACATACAGCATATCCAATGGCTCACCTCGAAGCTGGGCTTCGATTCCGGTCCATGCGTAGAAAATCCAGGCAAAGTCGATATCCCGCTTCACGGCTGTAAAATAGTCTGCATTGCCCATGTTGACGATCTTCACTTTGCTCACATCGCCTTTGTCTGAATCCATGATGGATTTCATGACCGCTTCTTCTACGGGAGAGCCCCAACCGCCGTATTTTTTACCTTCAAAATTTTTCGGGCTCTTAATTCCGCGATCTACCGGGGCTGCGAAGCCTGAGGTATTATGCTGGATCACCGCAGCGATGGATACAAGCGGCACGCCTTGCGTACGAGCCTGTGTGACGCCTTCTTGGTAGCTGAAACCAAAAGGTGCAGCATTAGAAGCAACCATTTGATCGGCTCCGCCTGAACCAGGTTGAATAATTTGGACATTCAAACCCGCTTTTTCGTAATATCCTTTGTCCTTGGCAACATAGAGTCCCGTATGATTCGTATTGGGTGTCCAGTCGAGCACGACTTTAACATCTTTGAGATCCTTTGCCGAAGTAGACGTTTGAGTGTTGGTAGCGGGAGCCGCTTCTTGGGATGTGGAGGGACTTCCACCGCAAGCAGTCAGGGTCAGGGCCATGAGCCACAGACTGATCAGTCCCAGGCTTAACATTTTCATGCGCTTCATCGTTGTGTTCTCTCCTTTAATTACCCGTTATCCGTCCAATCAGACAGCTTATATTCCCCATTTTCATAAAAATAACATCTGCCGGACGCGATCTTTCCAACAACTTAATCTTCAACAAAAAAAGCGCCCCGAGTTTCCGGGACGCTTGCGCTTGTATATACCAAAGTAAGGGATGGTCCTATGTAAAAAAGGCACATCTTGCTTAAGCATTCCTACGCTGGCATTACCCAGATCAGGTTGTAAGGGTCAGTGTCTTGGGACACACTCTCAGCCGGCCGATTCCAGCACCCCTGGCATTGTATGGTTTAATGGGTTCATTTATTCGGGTTTACTACGACGATTATATGCCTTGAATGCGAGTCTGTCCAGCATGGAGGAAGAGATGACGGTTCATTTGCCGAACGACAGGGTACACTTTTACTGTGAGCTTTGATCTGAAAATGAGCATGAATCAATCCGATCTGATCGGGTCATGTTATTTTCAGAACAGCTGCGTAGGTATATTCAGATGGGCTGGTGTCAAATGGCATGGCCGTAGAGAATTCTAATTCGTGAAAAGGAGTTGTTGTACTGTGGGTAAAACGGAAACATTGGATCGTAGCCAACTAGAACAAGCCATTGTGAAGGCTTTGGATAACAACAAATTTTGCTCGTTAGGTACGGTAGAGGGTGGAAAACCGAAAGTACGCTATATGGCCCTTTTTAACGATGGAATGAACATTCATCTGGCGACAGATCGCAAAACGCATAAAGTGGATGAGCTAAAGGATAATCCGAATGCTTATCTGCTGCTGGGTTATGAAGTTGGCGGTACGAAGGAAGTCGTAGAAGTGGAGGCTACCGTCCAGATTACAGCTGATGAGGGGCTGCGCAAACAAGTGTGGAACGATTCCTTGAAGGAATGGTTCTCCGGACCGGATGATCCAGATTATGTCATTCTGGACGTGAATCCGACTCGCATTGAGTATGTGGGCCAGCAAACTGAGCGCCAAGTGTGGAATAAATAATGAGAATATAAATGGATAAACCAGTGAATCTCCGAGTTTTTTAGGAGGTTTGCTGGTTTTTTATTTTTGAGAGAATTAATTATTTTTTCATAAATAATTTAAGTAAATGACTACTCTTTTGTCTGGCGTTGGATTAAAATAGAAATGGTGGGTTCAAGGCTTACATATATGTGCAAAAGTATGTATATGAAGCATACACCTTAATGAGGAGGGGTATATTTTGTTATTTCGTAAAAATTGGTTTAAAGGGTTTACAGCAGCAGTTGTAGCTTGTAGCATGCTGGTGTTTTCAACCGCTCCATCCTGGGCAGCTAACGATTCTCGCGATAGTGCTACGGTGAATTTGCGTATCTTGGAAACAACGGATATTCACGCGTCGCTGATGAACTATGACTACTATTCGGACAAAGTAACCAACGAATATGGCCTGATTAGCACTGCCAATGTGATCCAACAGGCGCGTAGTGAAACGAGAAACAGCATGCTGTTCGATAACGGCGATTTGTTGCAGGGCAATCCATTAGGCGATTATATGGCCAGAAACAAAACCTTCGAGAAAGAAGGCGGTGTCCATCCGGTCTACAAGATGATGAACTTGATGGGCTATGATGCGGCGACAGTGGGCAACCACGAATTCAACTATGGTCTCGACTTTCTGGAGAAGTCGCTCAAGGGAGCCGATTTTCCTTACGTAAATGCGAATGTTTATGTTGATAAGGGGGGGCAAGCTACTAAAAATTATTTTACCCCTTATCGAATTCTTGATAAAACAGTAACGGATGAGAAAGGTGAAGAGCATGCACTCAAAGTGGGTGTAATCGGCTTGGTCACACCTCAAATTATGCAGTGGGATGAAGCCAATTTGAAGGATAAAGTCGTTACTAAAGATATTGTGGAAACGGCGAAAAAGTTTATTCCTCAAATGAAGACGGAAGGTGCTGACATCATTATTGTGCTTGCGCACACAGGTTATGAGGATGTGCCGCAAACGCCAATGATGGAGAATGCTGTTAAATATTTGAGCCAGGTGGACGGAATTAATGCTATTCTGTTTGGGCATGCTCATAAATCTTTCCCTGGCCCTGATTTTAAAGATATGAAGGGTGTAGATCTGGATAAGGGAACCATTAATGGCGTACCGGCCGTGGAAGCTTCTTCATGGGGCAAGGATCTGGGCATTATTGATTTGAGCCTGGAAAAGAGAAACCGCGTGTGGAACGTAGTTAACTCTCAGTCTCAAGTGCGTCCGGTTGTGGGTACCACAAACCAGGCTGTGCAGTTTACTCCTGACTACAAACTGACAGATGCGATTAAAGAAGAGCATACAGGAACGCTGGATTATATTCGTCAACCTGTTGGAACAACGACTGCACCGATTACTAGCTATTTTGCATTAGTGCAGGACGACCCTTCTATTCAAATCGTAACGAATGCACAGAAATGGTATGTTCAAAACCATCTTAAAGGAACTGAATACGAAAAACTTCCCGTATTGTCGGCAGGCGCTCCATTCAAGGCCGGTGGTCGAAACGGAGCCGAGTATTACACCAACATTCCTGAAGGTACGATAGCGATTAAAAACGTGTCCGACCTGTATGTGTATCCGAACACGGTTCATGCTGTAGAAGTAACCGGTGCTGAAATTCAGGAGTGGCTGGAGTGGTCTGCAGGTCAGTTCAACCGCATTGATCCAAAGCAAACTGAGGAGCAATCGCTGATCAACAAAGATTTCCCAACCTACAATTTTGATGTCATTGACGGTGTCAATTACCAGATTGATGTAACTCAGCCTGCACGATATGATGCCAAGGGAACTATTATTGATTCTTCAGCGCATCGTATCAAGGACCTGCAATACAATGGGAAGGCTATTGACCCTGCGCAGAAATTTATCGTAGCCACCAATAACTATCGTGCTTCCTCGTCCAACTTGGCCAACCCAGATGGCAAACGAATTGTGATGGCAGCACCGGATGAAAGTCGTCAAGTCGTTATTGACTATATCCGTACAAATGGAACGATTAATCCATCGGCGGATGGCAACTGGTCTATTGCTCCTTTTGGTCAGGCAAAGGTTACTTTCGAGTCCTCACCTGAAGCCAAAGACGTGCTGGCAGGCAATCAACAAATTTCATACTTGAGCAGCGCGGCAGACGGCTTTGCCAAATACAGCTTAAAAGCTGGCGCTAAGCCTAGTGTAGCAACGACTCCTGTAAAGGAAGCTGTGGCTCCCGCGAAAGCAACAGCAAAGCCAGCTGTTAAAACGACCAAACCCGCGGCTGTTAAACCAGCTAAAACAACAAAGCCAAAGGTGTCCAAATAACTTCGGATTTTAGTTTCCACTCGATATCAGAATGAAGCAGCAAGTCTCTTTAACCAAGAGATTTGCTGCTTTTTTAATGCCAAAAACAACAGCCTCCGAATTATTATGAATGTAAAAAGGTAGTATTGTATTTGTCGAATATGTACTTAAGTCCTAAATTATCATTAAGAATAAGCTAGTATTTTGTAAAAACACGTAGTTATATAGTACTTTTGTTCTAGTTATTTGTGATATAATGGTGAAAAAACCGGAAAATTGTTCCGAGGAGGACCATTATGACATGCAGCAATTGCAGCATCATATTACCTATTAAGGATCAAGGATTGCTCAGAATTAGGCATTCCAGGGTGTCGCTTACTCCAGCATTAGATGGTTTGGGTATGCTATCGGAACAAATGAAGCAGGAACATGGGCGTGAGGACAACATAGAGTTTCGCTATGACAGCCGTTCAGAGCTGGAACAGCTCGTTAACGGACTGGCTCGTCTGCCGCAGGAATACTTGAACCATATGCAAGTTGTGGTGACCGGCCTGCATCATGTCGAAGGATATGAGGAGTGGCTTTTATTTAGTCAATTGCAAGCCAGACTGCAACATCCGGATATCGTGAGTATCATTAAGGATCGAAGTTTTTCCAGCCATATGCAGCCTATTGTTGACCATAAGCTGGATATTATGGGGTTTGAGTTTTTACTGCGTCCGTCACATGCGGAGAGACCTTTTCAGCCTTTCCGACTGTTTGAAATCGCCCGTGAAGCTGGCTTGCATGCTCATCTGGATCGCTCGGCTCGTATTTCCGCTATTGAAAAAAGTGCAACATGCCTTCCTGCGGGGATTAAACGTTTTATTAACTTTCTCCCTTCCACCATTTATAATCCGGCTTATTGCTTGAATCACACCTTTGAGACGATTGATCGGTTATCCATGAATACAAGGGATTTTGTATTTGAGGTTGTAGAAACGGAAGAGATAGATGACCTTAATTTTTTGCATCATATCTTTGATCAATATCGCGATCGAGGAGTTTCGGTAGCCCTTGACGATGTGGGGGCAGGTTATTCTACGACAGAGCTTATGAATTGTCTTCAGCCAGATTATGTTAAAATTGACCGCAGTATAATTGACGGCTGTCATAGTAACAGCGATCAGAAGCGGCAAATTACAGGGATTGTGGAATCGGCTTTTCGTTTTGGAGGCCAAGTGTTGGCTGAAGGCGTAGAGCAGATGAAGGATTTTGAATTTTGCCGTGAAGCAGGTGTATCACTGGCTCAGGGTTATTTGTTTGGCAAGCCGGAGCCCGGTCCGCCCTCCAACTTTATGCTTAGTAGCGTAATATAAGTCAGGAACAAATTTAAGAAGACGTATTTTATAAAAATTTGAGCTTAAATAAGGCTGTGGCATAAGCAAATTCCAATTCTATTGGACAGTGCTTATATCACCATTAATGTAAAAAAAAACGCGAGTTGCAGAGGTTTTCTCACCCCTGCAACTCGCGTTTTTTGGACATGCTTGCCGTTTTTATTTTTAAAGTAAAGATTGACGTCTTAAGGATAATTAGATACAGTGTATTGTATAGGAAACAGTGTTTCCTATACAATACACTGTATCTATACTAGGTAAAAAGTTAGCATTACAGGGAGGACAACCAAAATGAAAGCAGTGCAACTAAAAAATGGTTTTGGCTTTGAAGAGTTAACCTTGACGGAACTTGACATACCGGTGCCAGGACGGCTGGAAGTTCTGATCCGCATAAGGGCAGTGTCTCTTAATTACCGGGATTTGGTAGTTATCAACGGAGTAATGCCGATCGGCATTCAATTTCCCTTCATTCCGTTATCCGATGGAGCGGGTGAAATTGTAGCTGTGGGCGAAGGGGTGACAAAATTTCAGGTTGGACAAAGGGTAGCGGCAAATTTACAACAGAAATTCATTGGCGGGAGCACGAGAGCGGAGGTCTTAAAGGACAGTCTGGGAGGCCCGCTCAGTGGAGTGGCGGCTGAATATATCGTTCTTCATGAAGAAGGGGTCGTCGCCATTCCGGATCACCTTTCTTGGGAGGAGGCTTCCACCTTGCCGATTGCGGCATTAACTGCATGGAGCATGCTGATGGAATCCGGCGGGCTGCGAGCGGGGGATACGGTGCTCTTGCAAGGAACAGGCGGTGTTTCCATCTTTGGACTTCAATTCTCTCTGATGGCGGGAGCAAGGGTAATTATCACATCGAGCAGCAATGACAAGCTCGAACGAGCAAAGGATCTCGGCGCATGGCAGACAATCAACTATTCGGAAGTTCCCGAGTGGGATAAGGTGGCTCTGGAGCTGACAGGCGGCGGAGTTGACCATGTCCTGGATGTAGGGGGAGCGGCAACAATGGCGCAATCCATCAATGCACTTCGTACCGGAGGGACTGTGAGCATGGTCGGATTCTTATCGGGCTTGACTATTCCTGAGTTCGATGTCACCAGCATTTTGCAGAAGGCTGCGACGATTCGCGGCAGCCAAGTCGGTAACCGGGAACATTTCGAAAACATGAATCGTGCCATTTCCCACCATCGTTTACATCCTGTCATTGACCGAGTATTCCCGCTCAGCCGAATCGGCGAAGCCTTCGCACTTTTGGCTGAAGGAAAACAGTATTTCGGTAAAATCGTCGTTCAATTATAAATATTATTCACATCACATAGGAGGCACTCTAATGCCCAGTAAATCTGATTTATCTGTCAAAGATTCTCAAGGAAGAAAGAATAAGAAACCGCGTAAATGGGTACGCAGAACCGGTTTATCGCTGCTGGCGGTAATCCTTCTGGGAGTGGCTATTTTTATGCTCATCCCTTCCCCTGTGCAGCCTGCAAAATGGCTTGCACCTTCGGCTCCCTCTTTTGAACAAGCGGGTCCATGGCAACAAAACAACAAACTCAGCTCCGCAGAGCTTGTTACAGATGCCCCTAAGTTTCCGGAATTCATCACCTTTGACAAGGAAGGGAATTTATATACGGGGGACTCCGACGGGGAAATTTATAAGGTTGCCTTTGATACTAAGGGCAATCCGCAAAAGGCCCAGCTATATGCAGATACCAAAGGAACGCCCAATGGACTTATGTTTGACGCAAGTGGAAATCTGATCGTTACGGATGTTAAGAAGGGGCTACTGTCGGTAGATCCTTCCGGAAACGTGACGGTGTTGGCCAATCAAGTGGACGGCACACCGATCTATTTGGCCAACGAGCTGGATATTGCCAAAGATGGTACCATTTATTTTTCTGACACCTCCAATTATGGCAGTGTAGTCTTTAAAGAAATCGCCGAGAACAAGCCACATGGACGTTTGCTGAAATATGATCCGGCGACCAAGCAGACGACAGTTCTGTTGGAAGGCCTTTATTTTGCGAACGGGGTTGCCTTGTCTGCAGACGAAGATTTTGTGCTTGTGGCAGAGTCGTATCACTACCAATTGACCCGATACTGGCTCAAAGGGCCGAAGAAGGGGACTTCGGATATTTTTGTGGATAATCTCGCCGGTTTTCCGGATAACATTACGCGTGATGATCAAGGCCATTTCTGGGTCGGTCTCTTCACGACACGTATTCCCTTTGTAGATCAAATGCATGAAAGCCCGTGGCTGGCTGGAATGATGGCCAAATTACCTCAATCGCTGCTCAGCGGTGCAAGCGCACCTGTGAAGCATGGGCTTGCTGTGGAGCTAAATCCGCAGGGTAAACTCATCGGAAGCTGGCATGATCCTGAAGGCTCGCTTTATGGGGTAACCACGGCTGTAAATCATGACGGATATTTATATATAGGTACAGCTCCTGGAGGCAGCCAGGGTGTTCATCGTGTGCTTTTAACCAAATAAGCTTGGGGAGGGTATAACATGATATTGGATGAGTTGAGATTATCCTGGAAAGCGAAGGAAAGCCTGGCCGGGAAAGTAGCTTTGGTAACAGGCGCAAGCAGCGGCATTGGGGCATCGATTGCAAAAAAACTGGCAAAGCGAGGCGCGTATGTAGCTGTATTGGCACGCCGTCAGGAGCGATTGGATGAATTGGTTCGCGACTTGCACCAAGAGGAATTGTACGAGGTCATGGCAATACCTGCTGATATCCAAAAAGCTGAAGATGTACAGCAGGCGGTCCACGCCATTCTTGAACGCTGGGGACGGCTTGACATTATCGTTGCCAATGCCGGCTTCGGGTATCGAAGCCCACTGGCAGAAGTGGAACTGGAAAGGTGGGAGGAGCTTTACAAGACGAATGTGCACGGTCTTGTCCTGACACTGAAGTACGGACTTCAGCCAATGAGGGAACAGGCCAAGGGGGATGTTGTCATTGTCTCCTCTATTGCAGCGAAGGAAGTGGTTGCCGGAGGAGGACTATACAGCGCTACCAAGTACGGCGTTAGCGCCATAGCCTCTGCATTGCGTTTGGAGACCAGTACGCAAGGAATTCGTGTAACTGCAATTCATCCCGGGGCGGTGGCGACGGAATTTTCGCAGGTGGCCGGATATCCCGAGCAGGAAATTCGGGCGTTTGCTTCGAGCGTTTTGCCGCTGCATCCCGATGATGTTGCAGAAGCTGCCCTTTATGCACTAGAGCAGCCGGAGCATGTCAATATTCCAGAGTTGACCATTATGCCTTCGAGGCAGGTCCAGCGGTTCAAATAGAGCAATATTTATTCTGACACAAGCCGGATAACCGGGTATGGTCATCGACGATGCCGGGTATGGCGGCGAAGAGGACTACGTGCCTTCGCTTGACCATAACCTGCTCAAATGGGTGAGCATGAACTAAAAAGCGCGAGCTACAGGGGGGAATAACCCTTGCGCTCGCGCTTTTTTATACTAATGACGAAGCGTGACTGTCCAATAAAATTTAAAACCAGCTTTGGGACAGCTCCATTTACTATAGAGCAGACCATATCCTGTGAAAATTTTGGCTCCACGTTCGCTTATCCAGTCATCGTGAGCATAGCTATAGTGTAATGACGTACAGACCTAGCGGCGTAGTTGCACTGCCGGCGACCATGAAGCTCAGATCATAGCTGGATCTGCCGGGAGGGACGCTGATATCAGCCAATCGGCATACCTTGGTATTATCTCGTAGCAGAGGAATACCATATACACGATCATCTACGCGTACAGACCCGGCGAACGCGCCCCCACGTGGATTGGCGTAGATTCGTACGATACGTACCTCGTCACTGTCATTAATGATGGGAATGGTCGCGTTGTATATGGTTCCGAATTGTCCGCGATTATCTAGCGCAGGCCCCAGCTCGCTGCGTGCCCCGGTAAATAGCAGATCGGCAGGAGTCTCGCCGTTCAGCTTTTTGGTGGCACACGCCCGATAGTTGGCGCTCTGCCCCACCACGTACTCTGGCATCCGCGCATTCGTTTCGGAAAAGGACCACACCCCTCGTGGATGCGCCTGGGGTGGAGGTACGGGAGGAAGCGCATCCATATGAATCTGGCGCAGATCGGTCTGCGTATCCTTGCTGATCACGGTGCGAATCACATAATCCAGCGTACCGTGGCCTTCAGCAAATTCTACTGTGAGGTCATAGATGAATCCGGCCAGCGCTCCTTCGGGCAGCTCAAATTCCTCCAGTAGGGCGGTGCCTTTGCCGAATTTATGACGGTCTACTGGCTTCAGACGTTCCATCGTACCTGCCAAACAGCTTTTGGCAATAGACTGCCCGACATCTATAATCCAGTTGGCATCCTCTGGCACAATCTTAAGGGCACGTTCAATATGACGTACTTCTAGTTTAGCAGCGCTTCTGTTCTCTACGGTGATGCCCAGTTTAACAGCGCTGCCGATTTTGTTATAATGCCAGCCGAAAATGCGATGTTTGACTGTTCGGGTTGTCGTGCGAACCACGTCATGCCACAGTGTGGCTTGCTCGGTAGGTACCGTCACATGGGTAAGCGTCTCCGGATTATCGCTAAGCATCAGGCGGCGGGTTCCCCCCTCAGTGGCTGACTCCACGTCCACATGGATATTGGGCGGGATCACAGCAGTTTCCACAATCAGATCCTTTGGCTTCTTGGGTCGATGGTTCATGTCAATTCCTCCTTTTATTCAAAAGTGGCACCGCTTTGAGTACATGTATATGGGCAGTTCATAAATATAGGTAACGCCAGGTCCACTTTTACAACCTGTGTTGCAAAATATTTTTTTAAAATAAATCTCCGTAGGTTATAGAGGCTCTACTATTGCGTCGAAGCAAGCTTACAAGACTCTTGTTCCCCCACACCAACGATTCGCAGACAGGTATTGCGTGTATGTTAAGAGCATAAGCTATTGGATGTACAGAGAAGCTACAGGAGGGAAACATGCCTAGAAAAATATGGTGGAAGGAAGCCGTTGTATATCAGATTTACCCGATCAGTTTTCAGGATTCTGACGGAGACGGTAAAGGGGACTTACGAGGTATTTTGTCCAGGCTGGATTATTTGTGTGAGCTGGGTATTGATGTAATCTGGATTTGTCCGGTATATAAATCGCCCAATCACGATAACGGATATGATATTAGTGATTATTATGCCATTATGGATGAGTTTGGAACAATGGAGGATTTTGACGAACTGCTTCACCAGGCGCATGAACGAGGCATCAAAATCATGATGGATTTGGTATTAAACCATACATCGGATGAGCATCCGTGGTTTACGGAGTCACGCTCGTCCAAGGATAATCCGAAGCGGGACTACTACATATGGCGAACAGGCAAAAATGGCGGATATCCGAACAACTGGGAATCGTATTTTTCCGGTTCAGTGTGGAAATATGACAAGCTTACAGACGAATATTACATGCATCTGTATTCCGAGCATCAGCCAGATCTGAACTGGGAAAATGAAGAGATGGTGGGCGAGCTCTACCGCATGGTGGAATGGTGGCTGAAAAAGGGAGTTGATGGCTTCCGTTTTGACGCCATTGCCCATATTGTCAAAGCCGAAGGGCTGCCGGATGCCGATAATCCTGACAAACGAACCTTGGTACGTGCCTATCAGCTTTTTTCCAATCTAGAACAGGTACATGTGCTTCTACGGATGCTGAATGAAAAATTACTGGAGCGTTATCCCTTAATGACAGTTGGCGAAACGTCTGGTTTAGGACCGGAACAGGCGCTTGATTATGTGGGGGACCAGCGGCATGAGCTGAATATGGTTTTCCAGTTTGAACACATGTTTATTGATGCCCAAGGGCTAGGGACAGAAAAATGGAAATCCAAGCCGTGGACACTGGTGGAGCTGAAAAAAATAATGAGCAGCTGGCAGACAGTGCTTCATGAGGAAGGATGGAATGCCAATTATCTGAACAATCATGACCAGCCGCGGGCCCTCTCGCGATTTGCGAATGATGGACAATATCGTGTGGAGTCGGCCAAAATGCTGGCAACCTTCACGCACATGCTAGAGGGTACGCCTTATATTTATCAGGGTGAGGAAATTGGGATGACGAATATTGCATTCCCGTCCATTGATGATTATCGGGATGTGGAAACGTTGAATTATTATGAGCAACAACGGAAGATCGGTGAGTCTGAGGAACAGATTATGGCAGAGATCTGGCGGAAAAGTCGGGATAATGCGCGTACTCCTATGCAATGGAATGCTGGACCTTCAGCCGGATTTACCGATGGAGAGCCGTGGATGAAGATTAACGATAACTACACACACATTAATGCAGAGGCAGAAAGAAATAATCCGGACTCGATTTTCCACTATTATCGCAAGTTGATTGCTCTGCGCAAACAACATGAGGTCATAGTCTATGGCGAATACAAGCTGCTGTTGCCGCTGGATACGGAGCTGTATGTATTCACTCGTATGTTGGGAGAAGAGCGTCTGCTGGTCATTTTGAATTTCTTTGACCGTGATCCGGTGTACCACTGGCCCGAGGAGGACTTTCCTGTCGCTAAGGCGGAGCTGCTGCTGTCCAACTACAAGCTGGTTCAAGGGGAACAACTGCATGCCTTGAAGTTGCGCCCTTATGAAGCCAGGGTGTATAAGCTAACCATGCAATAGGCGTTGCTATCTTTAGAATGGTAAAAGGAAGGGAAGGTTCATAGAGACCTTCCCTTTCTTGGCGTTTGGCTAAATGGTAACTGTTTCAGCCAACTCACGTATTTTGGCGATAATCTAGTCTTCTTGATTTTCCCCCTCATTAGGGATCGATTCAGTCGCGAAGGCAGCCAGTTCAGCATGGTGATGAATCATGACGGCATGGTGTGCCTCCCTGAACATCGGAATATCATTCGCATCATTGCCGAAGGCGATAAATTGACAGGGCTGCACACCAAGCTTCTGAAGCGCGTTCCATTTATGGATATTTTGCGGGCTGATGTCCAGTACTTGTTCATTACGGTGTTGATGGATGACCACGCCGAGCGGCGAAAGCTTGGCAGCCAGCCCATCCATATCGTCAGCAGTTAAAATGAGTATTTTTACAATGGATTTCAGGGAAGCCAAAGGCATTTTTTGCGCCAACTTGCTGATATCCACATTGTTGAGTATAGGATGATCAGCTGCGCCTGTGTATGCATAATCCCACTCGCTGTCAATCAGGTAGGTGGTTTGGTGTTCCTCCAGTAGTGCGAGCAAGGCATTCTTCACTTCAGGTAAAAAGAATTCCACGTGAGTTATACTGCCTTGTTGGGAGATCATAGAGCCGTTGCCACCAATCAGAGCATAGGTGTGAAAGCGTTTAGGAAGTACGGGGAGCATGTCGCGAATTGGCCGTGCCGAGGCAAAAATGACTTCATGTCCCGCTTGGGACAATTGTTCCAGACAGCTTGCGATCTTATCCGACACACACTGCCCCTTGAAGCAAATCGTTCCATCTAGATCAAATACAAAATGCATGATGTACCTCCAAAAAATAGTGCTTTCCAATTCATTTCTTAGAGTCATTATATCCATTACCTTCCTTGGTCGTAAACTAAAAAGCCCGATTCACACTGGCTACCATGGGCAGGTGTGGATCGGGCTGATAACGCATCGACTCATTAAATTCAATTACTATTTAGTGATAATGTTTTACCTTAAGGTCGTCTAGACTTTTAAACTCATACCCTTGCTTGCGAGCCTCGTCGATGATGGAACCAAGCGCTTCTGCATTGTCCTTGGATACGGAATGGAGCAGAATGACCGCACCAGGGTGGAGCTGACGAATGACTTGACGATAGGCATAGTCCGTTCCTTGCTGGATATTTGTGTCCCAGTCCTTATAAGCTACAGACCAGAATACGCTCGTATATCCGGCCTCTCGACAGGAAGCCAATGCTTTTTCACTAAAAATGCCGCGAGGCGGCCGGACGTATTTCATTTCTTTTTGCCCAGTTAGCTCTGCGGATGCATTTCGTACCCGATCCAGCTCAGACCGGATCTCTGCCGAAGAGATGGTGCTCATATCAGGATGGCTCCATGAATGGTTTCCGATAATATGACCCTCACTTGCCATGCGTCGCATCAAAACAGGCTGGTCTTTTACAAAATGCCCCGTCACAAAAAAGGCGGCTGGAACCTTTTTAGCCTTCAATACATCCAGCACTTTCGGAGTATACCCATTCTCATAGCCGTTGTCGAAAGTGAGAAATAATTCTTTTTTAGTCGTATCCCCTAGAAAGATACCACCTTGCCTTTCGATTAGGTGCATAAAGCCTTCTTGTGCGATGGAAGGTAGCTCCCCTCCCTTACTTTTTTTAAACCCAAAATGATAAGGCTGTCCGTCAACAGTCTGAGTAGCCCATGCGGGTTCTGCCGTAACTGTCAACATCCCTATAACTGCAATGCATAGCCACAAGGTAAATATTCGCTTCATCTATGTTCCTCCACTTCCGTCCCGTTCGGGTAAGGTGTGTATGCTTCGGCATATTTCATACCATCTGCAATATCATGCTGATTTATACAAGGACATGAACTAACCAGACTCAAAACACATATTGACATGAATATTAAATCGAAGTAGTATACTTTATAAAACTTACTAGAATACTCGGATTTAATTCGATCGTTCATGCCAAAGAAAAGCAATCAGCTCAGAACATCTTACATACTTGTGAGAACGGAAGGAGTTAGGACTCATGATTGAACTTAGGAATGTATCCAAAACCTATGTGAGAAAAGGTCTAAGTATTGAAGCGTTAAAAAATATAAATATCAAAGTGGATAAAGGAGATATTTTCGGATTTATCGGATTCAGTGGCGCAGGGAAAAGTACGCTGATCCGTTTGGTCAATCGTCTGGAGAAAGTAACCAGCGGAGAGGTTCTTGTTGAGGGGGAACAGTTAAATACCTACTCGACCTCTGGGCTGCGAAAGGTAAGGAAGAAGATCGGAATGATTTTTCAGCATTTTAATCTGCTGGAATCGAAAACAGTGTTCGACAACATTGCAATTCCGTTGGTGCTGCTTAAGCGCAACAAACGGGAAATAGAGGGGCGTGTAAAAGAGCTCTTGGCGTTCATAGGATTGTCGGACAAGGCGAATAGCTACCCCAGCGAGCTTTCCGGCGGACAAAAGCAGCGTGTGGGGATTGCACGGGCGCTTGCGAGTAACCCGTCCATTTTGCTCTGTGATGAGGCAACCTCGGCACTTGATCCGCAGACCACACAGTCAATTCTCGACTTGCTTCGCAAAATCAATAAGGAATACAAGATCACCATTTTGATCATCACCCATGAGATGTCGGTGATTCAGCGGATTTGCAACAAGGTAGCCGTAATGGAAAAAGGGGAGATCATCGAGCAGGGCAATGTCCTGGAGGTATTCGGGCAGCCGCAGCACCCGACGACGCAGAGCTTTGTACGCACGGTCATTCACGATACGGTACCCGAGAGTGTGCTGCAAACGTTCGAACAGCAAGAATCACAGCGAATATACAAGCTGGAATTTATAGGGCAGGTTGCTTCTGATCCGGTGGTTCATGAATTGATTCGGCAGCATGATATCCACGTAAACATTTTGTTTGCCAACATGACGGAGATTCAAGAAACGACGATTGGCTATATGACGATTCAACTGCGCGGTGGACAGCATGCCGTTCAGCAGGCTGTTGATTTTCTCAAGAGCAAAGGAGTCCATATTCAGGAGGTAGAGAGTCTATGATGATTACAGGAACCACGATCACCTGGGATCAACTGTGGGAAGCTTTGTATGAATCCGTGCTCATGGTCAGCATATCCTTATTTATTGGTGCCCTGATCGGTATCCCTATCGGTATTTTACTCGTCATCACCCGCCCGGGCGGAATTCTGGAGAACAAATGGCTGCACAATATTTTGAATCCGATCATTAACATTGTTCGTTCCTTACCGTTTATTATCTTGCTGATTGCGATCATTCCGTTAACCCGCCTGATTGTGAATACATCCATTGGGACCAGTGCGGCAATTGTCCCCTTGATTGTATATATTGCGCCATATATCGGCAGGCTGGTCGAAAACTCGCTGTTGGAGGTAAATCCGGGGATACTGGAGGCAGCAGATGCGATGGGGGCGACCCCATTCCAGGTCATTCGATACTTTTTGCTTCCTGAGGCATTCAGTTCTCTGATTTTGTCGTTAACGACAGCATCCATTGGTCTGATTGGTGCTACTGCTATGGCTGGTGCGGTCGGCGGAGGCGGAATTGGCGATCTGGCGATCGCATATGGCTATCAACGTTTTGATACGCTGGTTATGCTGATTACCGTCATCATTCTAGTCTTGTTTGTACAAGGTGTTCAGTCCTTGGGGAACCTGTTGTCCCGTAAAGCACGCAGGGGCTAAATTAGATGTTTTTCTTTTTCACCTATTGTCTGTTCATAGCTTGTAATTTTATAATCCATGCGTTCCAACACATTTTCCATATCTTTCATTTTTGCAATGAGCTGCTTGCGCTGCTCTATTAGGAGTTCTTTTCTAGCATTCATCGTTTCATCACCTTGCTGGAATAACCTAACATACTCAATCAAAATTTCAATGGGAAGTCCTACGCCTCGCATACATTTAATATATTCAACCCATCTGCAATCTTCTTCCGTGTAATCCCTGATGCCACTTTTATTACGGTTCACACGCGGAATAAGTCCGATGCGTTCATAATAGCGGAGTGTATCCTGAGATAGTTCAAATTTTTTGCTTACTTCTGCGATCAACATGCAGACTTCACCTCCTGATTCTGATCAAGAAACGCCCTATGTAAATGGATAGGGCGTTCTTGTCGTTTCTTATTTCGAAACTGTCATTTCATCCATATTTACTGAGCGCCAACTACCGGATGAGGAACATACGGCTCTTCCAGCAATGCGATTTCTTCAGGTGTTAACGTAATCGAAAGAGCAGCTACTGCATCTTCAAGATGAGACGTTTTCGTAGCACCGATAATCGGAGCTGTTACCGGTTCTTTCTGTAGCAACCAGGCAAGTGCGATTTGAACGCGGGGAACTCCACGTTTTTCTGCGATTGCCGCAACCTGCTCCACGATCAATCGATCGGTATCTGCAGTCGCATCGTATTTAGATTTCGCAACTTGATCGGTTTCGGAACGATGTGTTGTTTCCTGCGCATCACGCGTCAACCTTCCACCTGCAAGCGGGCTGTATGGAATCACACCGATTTTTTCTTCCTTACAAAGCGGCAGCATCTCTCTCTCCTCTTCCCGATATAAGAGATTTAAATGGTTCTGCATTGATACAAATCGGGTCCATCCATTCTTTTCAGCGACATGTAATGCCTTCAGAAACTGCCATGCGTACATGGCAGAAGCACCAATATATCTTGCTTTCCCGGCCTTCACAACATCATGTAATGCTTCCATCGTCTCTTCAATAGGGGTATTGTAATCCCAGCGATGGATTTGGTACAGATCCACATAATCTGTCCCCAGTCGCTTAAGGCTCTTATCTATTTCACTCATGATAGCCTTTCGGGAAAGTCCCGCACCATTCGGGCCTTGATGCATACGGAAATGAACCTTGGTCGCGAGGACAATTTCATCTCGATTCGCATAATCCTTTAAAGCCCGTCCAACAATTTCTTCGCTAGTTCCATCTGAATATACATTCGCGGTATCAAAAAAATTAATACCTAGCTCCAGGGCATTTTTTATAATGGGACGACTGCGCTCTTCATCTAGTATCCATGGGTGAATCCACCGTTCTGCAACCCCAAAGCCCATACACCCAAGACAGAGCCGGGATACATCCAAGCCGGTATTTCCAAGTTTCACATAGTCCATTTGATTATACCTCGCTTTCCTAGATATTGTTTTCTTCAAATGTAGTCTACTCCAGCTACTTACACCGGATATTATTACATTTGGAGTTCACTCCAAGTCAAGCGATTTTGTTGCGTGATGCCTTCATATAGGTCTAATTGTTCAGAATTGGTTCAGTGGGACTTCGTATAATTCTCTTAGCATAGTTCCTTGGTTGCATAATCCGTAGAACTAAACATGACTAAAGACTTTGATAAAACAGGTTATATGCCAATAAATATTGTCTAGGAGTGGAAATGTTGAAACTTGTAAATCGAAATAAATGGATTGCATCTGCGATGGTATTGGGTATTGCTTCAGGTTCAATCATATCTCTGCCTTGGGTGGGCGGCGTCCAGACTGCTTTTGCAGCGACAGCAGATACGCAAAGCGAAACTGGATTTGTAGCACAAGCTCGCACCTTGGGTTTGATGACAGGCGGTAAGCAGGGCGATTTTATGGCACAAAAGAATTTGACCCGCGCAGAAGCGGCTAAAATTTTGTGCAGTCTGTTCCAGTTGGAAGTTAACAATCAGCCGCAAACTTCTTTTATGGATGTATCGTCCGATGCATGGGGCGCTCCCTATATTGAGGCTGTACGTGCAGCCGGGTATATGACAGGCAACGGGGAACTGTTCCGTCCGGGGGATGCCATTACCAAGGAAGAACTGATCGTATCGTTAGTACGTGCAATGGACTTACAGGATGCCAGCACAGCGAATGCACAGCAAAATGCAGTTCAGGTTGCCCGCTCTTATGGTCTGTTATCAGAGGATGCTTCTGCAACGGATTTGAAAAATCCATTGAACCGGGAGAGTGGTGCAGAAGTATTCGTCAGCCTGCTGGATCATCCGGTAGGAGAAGTGAAATCAGAGGGCAATACCGTTCGAATCGGAAATATCCCTTACCAGTTAGAAGGGTCTTTGCAAGGTTTGTTCGGTGAAAATAACAAAGCTGTATTAAAAGGGGCAAAATTCGACCTTAACCGTAATTTGCGTACACTGACAGGTGTGAATAAGCTGGAAATTAACGCAGACGGCGGCGTATTTGACGGTAAGGGTGTGTCTTTTGATGGACGCCTGATCGTCAATGGTTCGGTAACCTTGAAAAACATGTCCTCCACAGGCGTATTAGAAATCAAAGGCTCAGGTACCCAGCCTGTATCGGCCATTTTGGAAAATACGACATGGTCTGGTGTGGAGCTTGGCTCTAAAGATGCACAATTGACAGCAAGCGGGACGACAAAGATTGACAACTTAACGCTGAAAAATGATGCATCGATCGTGACCGAAGGAAATGCCGCGATTAGTCGTGTTTCATTGCAACAGGGACTCGGCAAGCTGTTGGTTAGCGGTAGTATAGGTTTGCTGGATGCAACTCAATATGTGGGCGTTCCTTTTATTACGTTGGCTAAGGGGGCTGCAATCAACCAGCTTAACCTGCCGGAACAAAAACAGCCGCAGGATGTTATCATTAACTATAATGCGATGAAAGAAGCTGTTAGTCTCGTAAATGGTACGAAGAACTCATCCTCTGCTGGATCGGTTGTCACGGACACAGCTAGTAAAGATAAGAAAAAACACGATAGTGACATTATCAGCGTAGACCGCAGTCAGCTGGAGACAGAAGTCCATGCAGCCAAAGAACTGCTGGAGCGTGCAGGTGAGGGTGGATCGGATCAGGCGCTTTACCCAGCCGCAGCGAAGGAAAGCCTGTCCATAGCAATCAATCAAGCTACGCTGGTACTGAACAATACAGCAGCAACACAGGCAGAGGTAGATCAAGCGCTCAGTACATTGAAACAGGATGTTTCTGTGTACACAGCCTCAGCCACAGAACCGGTGATTGGAACACAAGAATTAACTAGACTGATTCAGATAGCTTCGACTACCCTTGAACAAAACCGAATGGTTGGCGACGAATTCCCGCCTCTTTGGGATGACTCACTAAGTCAAGCTATTCAATTTGGCAACAATGTGTTGGAAGGAAATGCTCCTCAGAATATTGTGGATCGGGAAGTAAAAAGCTTGCGTCGAGTAATTGAAGTCTACAAAGCATCAGTAAAACTCAGAGATGCCTATCTGCATTTTCTCGATGTAACGGATCGTGTGGAGAATTTGAACACAGATAAAGCGCGTTATAACTCCTTAGTGAGGGAAGGATTAAGCGTATATGTGAATCCATTAACTACAACGGAGCAGTTGGAAGAATGGACACGAAAAATAGAAGCTACCACAGAATCATTCTTGGTACTGCAAACAGTCGACTTCTCAGTGCTTAAAAATACTTTACAAGAAGCGCAGGTTATCTACGATCAGAGTAGCGCTCAAAATACTGCACTGTACAGCCTCATTCAGGAATATACAGAGAAGATGCATACCGCTATGACGCAGCAGGACGTATTGATCTTGAACATGGAGCTGAGTCAAAGACTTACGGAATTCACTGCCCCTCAACCTGCTACAACTCGGGAAAGACTGCAACAGTTGATTCAAGACATTCATTTAAAACTGCTGTCTAACCCTGTTGCTCGTAATTACTTGAATACGGAAATACTGTCTTTAGAGCAACAAACAGGACAAGCCAACTTTGCACTCATTATGCCGTTTACTCCTGAGGAGCAATTGGTGATCTCTTATAATCAATTAAGTCAGGCTAAAGGGACCTATATTGAAAAATATAACGAGAAAAGACTACAATTGAGAGACGAAATCATTGAAATGCAGACATCGATCAATGGAATTTTGGTGCAAAATTCAGGGGCATTAAGCGCTGAAGCCCAGCAAGCCTTGTCTTCTGCTGCAGAGCATGCCTCCATTTTCTTAAGTTTGCCTAGATTTGAATTGCAAGACGTTGTTCCTGTATATGAGGAGTTGCAACGGGTACAGAGCCAATATGCTGCACCAGTAGCAGTGGATACCACGTTGTTGAATATCAACATAAATTTAGCTATTAATGAAGTTCAGACGTTCGGACGTCATTATACCGATCAAGATAACGAAGAACTTCAAGGACAAATTAATCAGGCAAGCCTTGTGCTTAATAATTCGGATAGTACACAACTGCAGGTAGACCAGGCTAACACAGATTTGATTACAGCATTTTCGAACTACCAATCCAAATGGATCGTAACTGATCAGGATATCAATGAGCTCAAGACAATTGCGAACAATCTGCTCACAGCAAATGGTACAGATACTACGACGGTCTACTTTCAGAGAGTAGTGGATGCATATAATCATCTGGACCAGTATTATCCTATGCCGGAAATTAAGAAAAATTATATGAATCTGGAAGATGCGATTCAGGAGTATAAAGATTTTGTAGCCAGCCAGCAACAAAGCAGCGGAACAGGAAGCAGTGACAGTAGTGGTGGAGCAACTCCACCAAGCGACAACAGCGGAACAGGAAGCAGTGACAGCAGCGATGGAGCAATACCACCAAGCGACAACAGCGGAACAGGAAGCAGTGACAGCAGCGGTGGAGCAACGCCACCAAGCGATAGCAGCGGAACAGGAAGTGACGACAGCAGTGGTGGAGCAACGCCACCAAGCGATAGCAACGGAGATGATTCAGGCTCGATTCCTGGCGGTAGTATTGATGACGTTATGATTCCTTAATAAGGGAAATGCAGGAAGTACAAGGGTGTATAGAAGGGGACGATTCCGCACAGATTTTTGTCTGCGGCGGGCGTCCCTTTTTGCATGTGCAGCGCTTCTAATACAGCTGGTTAGAATAACCGATACTAAAAGATAGACGATATTGAAAAGAGCGGGGGATTTATGAAAAAACAGGGGGTTTTATTTTTTATTATACTTCTGCTTGCGGTTGCGTTACCGGTGTATCCGTTAGTGTCGGGTGTTTTATCCGGGAACAGTCATTGGAAAGCTCACAACGGTGTTATTGATTTGCGTAATTGGGACCCCGAAAAGGAAGGCCCTGTACAGCTGGGAGGGGAGTGGGAATTTTATCCCAATCAGTTTGTGCAACCTTCATCCTTTCATGGAATACAAGATAAGGATTGGGAAAATCATCAGAGTTCTTCAGAGATGGGGATGGAAACGAGATCTTCTGCCAAAATTGTGGATGTGCCTGGTAGATGGAATCAGTGGATGCCTGAGGGACAGGCGACCGGATATGGCACCTATCATATTCGTGTGCTGTTGCCTGAAAAAGCGGAAAATCTGTATGGCATCTATATGCAAAACATTCGCAGTGCCAGCCAAGTATGGATTGACGGAGGAAACGTCGGAGCGAGTGGTATTCCCTCTGTTTCTGCCGACAAGGGTAAGCAGGGCAATGTTCCCTATGTTGGGTTTGCAGCGGTAGATGGACATTCGGCTGATATTACCGTGCATGTGGCTAATTATAGCTATTCCTCTGGTGGGATTATTTATCCACTGTTATTTGGGGATTACGAGAGTATTACGCATAGCCGGGAAGTTGCAATGGCAGAGGACACCGTACTGATCGCAGGATTTTTTATTCCTACCGTATTTTTTATCATGCTGTACCTTTTACGTAAAAAAGAGAAGGCACTGCTTTACTTAGGATGCTTTTGCATCGCGGCATTATTTTACATTCTGACACATGGAGAAAAACTGCTGGTTTGGGGAATACCGGATTTACCTTATGAATGGGTACTGAAAATACAGTCGTTCTCGTCAACGCTGTTCTACTATTTTCTGATCCGCTATGTTCATCTTTCGACGCAGATTGTTATGAATCGGTTCGTGCTGCGCCTATATCATATTACAACTGCACTGATGCTGGGTATGGGGCTATTTTTGCCTACACTGGTACTCTCATCCTTTGAATTGTTTATTCTTCTTTTTGGTGTAGTCAGTGTGGGATACGTGTTACTAATCTTGATTCGTGGGCTTCTTCAACAGACGGATGACGCTGCACTGCTAGTCATTAGTATTATGAGCATTCTTATGATTGTAGTGACTAGTTTTGTGTATATTCTGGGCTGGGGAGATGTACGTGGGGTGACAGCCTATGAAATGCTCATATTCGTATTGGCTCAAACACTCCTACTAGCCAAACGTTTTGTACATTCGTTTATGGAGGTTGAGAACCTGTCACGACGGTTGCTCACACTGGATGGGTTAAAGGACGAATTTCTGGCGAACACGTCACATGAACTGCGCACTCCTCTGCATGGAATTATTAATATCGCTCAATCCATGCTAGACCGCTACGGGACACAATTCAATGAGCCGCAAAAGCACAATTTGGTCTTGATTGCGAATGTAGGACGCAGACTTTCTTATTTAATTAACGATATTCTGGATTTTTCTAATTTGAAAAATGGCAGATTAGCCTTAAATCGTCGGCCTGCCAATGTACAGGCAGCTGTGAATTCCGTGCTGGAGGTATTGGGTCATACGGTGGGTAAGAAAAAGCTTCATTTCGTCAAAGAATGGCCCCATTCGTTGCCCAAAGTGGATGCGGATGAGGATCGGCTGATTCAGATTTTGTACAATTTGTTGGGTAATGCGGTCAAATTTACGGAGGAAGGCGAAATTGTAATCTCTGCCAAAGCGGGGAGCCGTGAAATGGAAATCAGTGTGAAGGATACCGGATCCGGTATTGCCCAGGAGCATCTTTCGCATATATTTGAACCTTTTAACCGAGGGGCGAATGCTGAGGATGAAGGATACAGTGGGACAGGGCTTGGATTAGGCATAGTCCGTCGTCTGGTGGAACTGCATGGGGGTCATATCCGGGTAGAATCTAGATTGGGCAAGGGCTCAACCTTTTATTTTACAATGCCCTTAGCGCAGACTGGAACGTTGGTGCATGAAGCTCAAAAAGATGTTTCTTCTGCGGTTATATTGCAGCCTGGCGTGACGTCGGGTCAGAATGTGATTTTGCATGAAGAGGATGCACTGGAGCAAGTTCAGACTGTTCCTTACAAAGTGCTGGCTGTGGATGATGATGAGGTTAATCTTCGGGTGCTGGAGGAGCTATTATATACCACAGGTTGTAGCGTGGTGGCTGTGGATCATGCCGAGGAGGCACTTCACATGCTGAATGGCCGTACCCGATTTGACCTAGTCATTACGGATTGGATGATGCCGGAAATGTCCGGTATTGAGCTGTGCCGACGGATACGGGAACGGTATTCCCTGTCCGAGCTACCGGTGCTGCTGCTGACGGCACGCGACCTGCCCGGCGATATCCGCGCAGGTTTTATGGCGGGAGCGAATGATTTTCTACGTAAGCCTGTTGATGCTGAGGAATTAAAGGCGCGTGTGCGCACGCTGTTGAACATGCGTCATTCGGCAGAAGAAGCGGTGCGTTCGGAAATGGCCTTTTTACAGGCACAAATCAAGCCGCATTTTCTGTACAATGCCTTGAATGTTATTGTGTCGACTGTAGCCGTAGATCCGGACAAAGCAGCGGAGCTGCTCATGGAGCTGAGTCAGTATTTGCGGGGCAGTTTTGATTTTCAGAACAGGGAGAATACGGTACCGTTATCCAAGGAGTTGGAATTGGTAGAATCGTATGTGGCACTGGAAAAAGCGCGATTTGAAGAACGTTTGCAGGTGACCATAGAGGTAGGGAGGAACATCCGGTCGCTTATCCCGCCATTAAGCATTCAGCCTATCGTGGAAAATGCGATACGGCATGGTGTGATGCAACGGGCAACGGGTGGAACCGTGCGAGTAGTTGTACAGGAGGATGGAACCGATTTTGTGGTCAGCGTGACCGATGACGGCGTAGGGATTCCACCCGAGCGACTGGAACAGCTGCTGTCGGAGGATCATGTATCTTCCAGCGTGGGACTGCGTAATATCCATCGCCGTCTTATCCATATGTATGGAGAAGGGTTGCGGATTGAAAGTAATCCTATGCAAGGGACGACGGTAAGCTTCCGTGTGCCGGAAACGATCACACCCCGGAATACCGATGAATAAAAAAAGTACAGTACATTTGTCGGAAAAGCTAATGTCGCGTCCACGATGATACGATATATAAAATATAAGAAATTAAAAATCGTATGGTTAAAGCAGATAGTATGTAAATAGGGCATCATGATGGATGGTTGCAGCAGGAAGGGAGTACGGACACAAATGAAGGCGATTTTGATTGATGATGAGAGATCGGCATTAACCTACTTGGAACGGTTGCTGGAGGCGGACGGACGGTTAACGGTAATGGGCAAATATACGTCTGCACAAGCGGGGCTGGATTATCTGGCGGCAGAACGTGCGGATATTGTTTTTATAGATATCGGAATGCCAGAGATGAACGGTCTGGAGGCCGCCGAGTGGATTCAGCAGCTGGATTCTCATATTCATATCGTCTTTGTGACCGCGTACTCGGAATATGCTATTGAAGCGTTCGAGCTGCAAGCACTGGATTACTTGTTAAAGCCCGTTCATGCCCGGCGGCTATCCAAAACGTTAGACCGGATTGCAGCCACGCTGGCTGATTCCCGCTCTTCCAGCAAGGGAATTGCGGCAGAGCAATCCCCCAAGGTGCGTTGTTTTCAAAAGCTTGAAATTTTGGAGGTTGGACAGGAAGCCGTAGGAACGAAACCACTCAAATGGCGCACATTAAAGTCACAGGAGCTATTTTCCTTTTTACTACACCATGAAGGGGAATGGGTGAGCAAAGAACAATTGCTAGATGCGCTGTGGCCTGAATATCATTTGGACAAGGCCGTAGTTCACCTGCACACGTCCATTTACCAAATTCGCAAGGCGTTGAAAGAACGGATGCAAGATACGAAGCTGGAATACAATCTGGATCGCTACCGCTTGAACCGCAATGGCTGGATTACAGATGTGGAGCTATTCGAGCGGGGAATATCCGAATGGGCTGCATCCGGTAGCGGCGGTACGCCGCGTATTGAGAGCCTGTTGGCTCTATACCGTGGCAACTATCTGGAGGAGCACGATTACCCGTGGGCGTATGCAAAAAGGGAGAAGCTGCGCAGTATGTATCTGGCATGTGCCTCTGAGCTGGCGAGTGAAGAGCTTCGCTCAGGTCGTACCCGGCAGTCTGTTCAACGCTTGCTCAGCCTACAGCAACGGGAGCCGTACTCAGACGATATCTGCGGTCTGCTGCTGACCGCCTATGCCCAACTGGGCGATTATACAGCTGCGCAAAAGCATTATGAAAGCTTCGTCAGAATACTGGAAGATGAGTTGGGTATTGAGCCGCAGCAGGTGACGCACCAGTTGTACGTGCAATTGAAAACACAGACGCTACCTGCGTAAACTGCTGCATGGGCTCAGGTAGCGCTCAAAAACCGCTTCAAGGGTATATCCTCTTGGAGCGGTTTTTTATAGATGGAAATTTCGTTTTTTGTGTAAACCACCGAGCCCCTTTTCTTTATGATCTGCTATTCGCCGATACTTATTTTCTACAGCAGCATATTCATATAGCATATCTCTTCGCATTTGAGTCGTAATTGAAAGGTTTAAGGAAATCATGTATATATCTAAGGAGGTATTGCATTGGGAAGAACGAGACGAACTGGCTTTAAGAATAAAAGAATTTCGGTGGACGTCAGACAATCTTCTTCAGCTCAGACAGGACAAGGCGGTAACCCTATTTCGATCAATGCTTCGGATGTTGGGGTAGTAAGAACAGATGTTAAAAACAAATAATCGACTTGGATAGAAGCTCATATTCAACGTAAAAAGACCACCGGGAACAAGTTAACTATCTTGTTCCCGGTGGTTTCGCTTTTTTTGCCGTATTCGACAGGTACTTTCATCAGCATCCGCCTATAGAGACTTATGCTTTTCTTCTCGTCTTGACACCACCATCTTAAGTAGGTTTTACTGACTGAGCAGGTGCTGCCTTCAGTACAGCGTATCCGTAGGGTGGAAGCTTGGCATGCAACCCCTTCTCTCTAACAAACCACTGGCTTTCGCCAAAGGCCAATTGCCATTCCTGCTCGGGAATGTCCAGTTCAAAAACGTGATCCTCATCGGAACGGTTGAGCAGCACGAGCAGCACTTCTTCCTCGCTGCGGCGCTCGTAGGCAAGTGAGGTGCCCTCTGGCTGTGCCTCCAGAAAGGTGATGCTTCCCTGATCACGGAGGACCGGGTGTCCCTTACGAAGCGCAATCAGCTCGTGGTAAAAGTCGAACAGCTCGCGGTCCTGCTTGTCGGTGTCCCACTCCATACACTTGCGGCAGCCTGGATCGGCATCTCCATCCAGGCCGATCTCATCGCCGTAATAGATGCAGGGTGCGCCCATGTACGTGAACTGGAACAGGGCGGCCAGTCGCATCAGCCGCTTGTCATCCCCGCACAGTGTCAGCAGGCGCGGTGTGTCGTGGCTATCCAGCAGATTGAAGGCGACCTCGGATGCTTGCTGTGGATAGCGGGCCAGTTGTCGTCCGATGGCGTAGGCAAAGCTTTGGGCATCGGTCACTTTTTTGACGAAAAAATCATTCACCGCGTAGGTGAACGGATAATTCATCGTTGCATCGAATTGGTCCCCCTGAAGCCATTCGGACGATTCATTCCACATTTCACCCAAAATGTACGCATCCGGATTGGCCTGCTTGACTGTAGTGCGGAATTCCCGCCAAAAAGCGTGATCCACCTCGTCTGCCACATCCAACCGCCAACCATCGATGCCGATTTCTTCGATCCAGTGCTTTGCCACATCCAGCAGGTACTTTTTCACCTCAGGATGTTCGGTATTCAGTTTGGGCATCATCGGTTCCAGCCCGAATGTATCGTACGTCGGTGTGCCATCCACCACTTCCAGGGGGAAGCTATGTACATGGAACCAGTCCTTGTAAGGTGACGCTTCGCCTTTTTCCTGCACGTCAACGAACGGTTTAAACGTACGCCCTGAATGGTTGAACACCGCATCAAGCAGCACCCGAATTCCTCGGTCGTGGCAGGCATCGACCAGTTTTTTTAATGTATTTTTGTCCCCAAAATGCGGGTCCACCTCCATATAATCCTCTGTATCATATTTATGATTGGTCGTTGCCTTGAAGACAGGAGTCATATATATGGCGTTAATCCCTAGCTCGTTCAGGTGATCCAGATGATCCAGAATCCCCTGTAGATCGCCACCGAAAAAATTGTCTCTTTGTGGCGTTCCGCCCCATGTCTCTGCACCTTCTGGACTGATGGAGGGGTCACCGTTCGCAAAACGTTCCGGGAAAATCTGATAAAACACAGCATCCTTCACCCATGCAGGTGGCTTCAGAATATCAATCGGGTTCAAAAAAGGGTATTGGAATAGTTTATCTGCATTTTGGGGTTCCTGGGCAGTAAAGTCGTCCTCGTTCATCCACATACGTTCCTCACCGTCTTCTAGCAAAAATCCATATTTCAGCCGACGATGAGTAGGTTTTACACTGCATTCATAGTAATCAAACCTGCCATCGGTAGCAAATTTGGACATCGGGACAAGCTGTCGGGTGCGGTCCCAATCGTATTTATCTCCGGTGAGAGCATGAACGGTGTCCAGGTCATTTTTCTTCGCACGTAGCCGTAGAAATATCGTTTCATCATTATAACCAAAAGCCCAATTGCGTTTCGGGTGATGGTATATCGCTTCCAGCAGCATCGGGTAGGCCTCCTTTTTTCACGAGCATTCAAATTTGAAAATGTGAAGCGTATGTCGTATAAGGTAGTTATTAACCTTTTTAAGTGGGTTATGTACCATAAATGCTATAATGCCCATTACATAAAAGAAAAACGATAAGTAGGTGCCCATGATGAAAACAAATGTGTTATACATCGAAGATGACCAGGATATCGGTGCTTGGACGCATCAGTATTTGGAAGAGCGGAATTACGCTGTCGTATGGCTTCGCAGCGGGGATGGGGCTGTGGAAGCAGCCCGCACGTGCCAACTCGTGATTTTGGATGTGATGTTACCCGGTCTGGATGGATTCACCATGGGGAAGCGGCTCAAGAAAGAATACCCGGAGCTTCCCATTCTCATGTTGTCTGCCCGTACATCCATTGACGATAAGCTGCAAGGACTGGATTTCGCCGACGATTATGTAACCAAGCCCTTTCACCCGGACGAGCTCATCGCACGTATGGAGATTTTGCTGCGCCGAGCAGGAACCGTGCCCGAAGAATCCTTACAGCTGGGGCATCTCTCTGTGTTCTCTCCCGATAACCGTATTGTGAACCGTGATACCGGGGAGGAAATTACGCTGACAGGCAAGCAATATCACATTTTTGCTTATTTGCTGCGGCATTTGGGCCAGATTATGACGAAAGAGCAAATGTATGAAGCGGTGTGGGGAGATCCATATATTGACGGAGACAAAACCTTAATGGTCCACATCCGACACCTTCGCGAAAAGCTGGAGATTGATCCTGCGTCACCTCGCATCATTGAGACGATCCGTGGTGTAGGATATCGGGTGAAAGCATAATGAGCAGGACGCGCAAGAATTGGAGGAGGTTGCACCCCAGCTCTAGGCCAGGTCAGGGAGGGCGGTTTCGCAGTTCACTGTTGTTCCGTTATCTGGTCATTATTGTGGTTGCTATGATGCTGTTGCCCATTGTGTTGCCTGCTACAGCCTTGATATATAGCGTGTTATTGAATTGGGGGGCGGAGTTCAAGCCTAAAAACGCTTACTATCCCTCTGCTAGCCATACCGAAAATAGCTGGCATCGCGAAGCTGTAGCTTTGAAGGGAGCCACACCAGAGCAAATCTCAGCCCATCTGCGCAAAATACAACAAGATATGTTCCCTAACTCACAAATATTTTGGGTGGATACCGCAGGTAAAACAAGGTTGGAGCTACCGACACAACCTAACATGCCAAAACAATGGAACGCTGCGCAGGCTATAGCTTTTATGAAGCAAGCAAGCTATGAGGGGCCGTTTACGGTAGTAGCCTTTATTGGCGGGGGCAAGAATGATGTAAATCAGGGCTATATGGTATTAAAAGTGCCTCGTTCGTTCTTTGAACAGCCACCTACAGATAGTAGCATGTTGATGTACTATCTCTTTTTTATCGTATTGATTCTGGGCGCTTTTATATTCGTATCTCTTCTGTTTTTTGGAGGCATTCGGCGTAGACTGTTGCAGCTTCAGGCCGCCATGTCGCAGCGAGGAGAGGATGGCTTGCCTATTCTTGTTGACACTGGACGCCCGGATGAAATCGGCAAGCTGGAAGAAGCATTTAATCAAATGGTCGAGCAGTTGGCAGAGAGTCGGGGACGTGAGCGTCAGGAGGAAGAGCTGCGGAAGAGACTGGTCGCGGATCTGTCACACGATATTCGGACGCCGCTTACGGTCGTGCGTAGCCATCTGTATACACTAGATGGTGAAAATCTGAGTAGCAGAGGGAAACAGTCGATTACACTAATGGAAAACAAGCTAAAAGACCTTGGGAGTCTGATCGATAATCTGCTCACCTATAATCTGCTAGCTAGTGGAAAATACACTATGAATAACACACCGCGTGATATCCTGCGGCTAGTGCGAGAGTGTGTAGCCAGCTGGTATCCGGTGTGGGAAAAGGAGGGCTTTGAAGTGGATATCGACCTGCCTGATCATAGTATGGTGTGGAATGTCGATGAGCAAGGCTTCCGTCGTCTGCTGGACAATCTTTTTCAAAATGTAGTTCGCCATGCTGCCTCAGGCCGATATATTGGTGTTCAAGTACAGAAAGATAATGGCACAGAGGCATTGGTTATCGTAGATAAAGGGCCCGGTATGGAGCAACAGTCTAGTGAAAAAGGAGCCGGGATTGGTTTGGCGATTACAGAACTGCTGGCTCGCGAAATGAATTTGGAGAGGGAGATTATCAGTTCATCAGCCGGGACCCGAATCCGTTTTTTAAACAAAACTTAAACTCAGAGTTCCCTTGGCTTTAAACTTGGCACGTTACGATAGGTGTCGAGGTGAGGAACTTGAACGAATACATTATTGAAACGAACAGTCTCAGCAAAATATACAAAGGCCGCGCGGCGGTTAATCAGCTGGACCTGAAAATAGCTCGAGGAGATATTTACGGATTTCTTGGTCCAAATGGAGCGGGGAAAACGACAACGATCCGCATGCTGCTTGGACTTATTCGCCCAACTCGAGGAACGATCCGTATATTCGGCAAAGATATTCGCAGACATAAGCTCGATATTTTACGTAAAGTCGGCTCGTTGGTGGAGTATCCTTCGTATTATGGTCATTTGAACGCAATTGAAAATCTGGAGGCCATTCGCCGTATTTTGAATGTACCCAAACAAAACATTGCGGAAGTGTTAGAGGTCGTCCGACTGACCAAGCACGCCAAGCGTCCAGTCAAAGGCTACTCGCTGGGCATGAAGCAGAGACTGGGTATTGCAGCAGCCCTGCTTGGGAATCCCGAAGTGCTCATTTTGGATGAGCCTACGAATGGTTTGGACCCGGAGGGTATTCAGGAAATGCGCACATTGATTCAGGCGATGCCCAAGCAACGGGGGATCACCGTACTGGTATCCAGCCATCTGTTGAGCGAGGTAGAGCATATGGCGAATACCGTGGGTATTATCCGTGAAGGAGAGCTGGTCTTTCAAAACACGATTCATAATCTCCGTCAGGAATCCGCAGGCGGGATTCGGATCGTCGTGTCGGAACCGGAAGCAGCCCAGTTGATTGCGCGTGAGCAGGGCTACCATTCAGTGAAGGACGGATCGGCGCTGGATTTCGAGAACATGAATGATGCGGCTGTTGCGCTGCTGGTCAGAAGATTGGTCGAAAATACGCATGCCGTATACCGTGTGGAGGAACGCCGCAAATCGCTGGAGGATATGTTCATGCAGGTAGTGGGCAAAGGAGGGGCTTCCTTATGATGCTGCGAGCACTCACGGCGGATCTGCTCAAAGCACGCAGAAAGGGAATCTGGTTCTTGGTGTTCCTCGGTCCCCTAGGGCTGGTAGCGATGCAGGGACTGAACTTTGGACTCCGCTATGACTATCTGATTCCGCGATACAAGGGCCATTTGTGGGAATCCTTGATGGATAACATCGCTATGTTTGTCCCCCTTGCGCTGGTGTTAGGAGCCACCATGGTCGCTTCCATGTTGGCGAATGTGGAGCATATGTCTAATTCCTGGAAGCAGCTACTGGCCTTGCCGATTTCCAAATTCAGCGTCTATATGGCCAAGCTGACGCTGGCGATCGGGATGCTGTGTGTGTCCTGTGTGCTCCTGACGGTAGGGACGTGGGGACTGGGCATGCTACTCGGCTTCGGGGGAGAGCCGGCGCCGATTGGAGAATTACTGCGGGTTGGATTTTGGCCTTTAGGCGGCACGCTGCCTATGCTCGTATTATTGTTGTGGTTAACGGTCACGTTCCATAATCAGGCTCTGCCTGTAACACTGGGTATTACGTTAGGCATCGGCAGCTTGTTTGCTTCACAGATGTCCGAATGGTTTCCGTTGGCCTGGCCTCAATTTGCATGGGTTGCACCTCAAGCGTGGATGTTTGCGTCCGTCGGGTGCGGAACGGGTGTGCTTCTCAGCCTGCTGACAGCGGCCCATTTTAGCCGAAAGGATGTGGCGTAATGTTCGGAGGATATGTACGGTTGCTTTCTGTTGAACGTATGAAAATGGCGAAATCGCCCGTCTGGCTGCTTGCGCTCGTCAGCCCGGCGATTGCCGTCTTGATTGGCTTGCTGGCGAATCCGGGAGGGAACTGGCAGGTGTTGTTGTCTGCCATGCTTACAGTTCATGCGCTGCTGTTCATGCCGATGCTGACCGCCGTATTTGCATCTCTGGTCTGCCGATTCGAGCATGGGGGCGGCGGTTGGAAGCAGCTGATGTCATTGCCATTGTCCCGCACGAGTCTGTATGCGGCCAAGTTGACCATCATTATGGCCCTGGTTGGACTGACCCAGCTACTGTTCGGAGGAGCGTTGCTGGGTGTTGGAGCTGTGCAGGACATGAACGGGCCAATCCCTTGGGCCGTGATCGCTCAAAGTTTGCTCGCTGGCTGGGTAGCCTGCCTGCCGCTGGCTGCGTTGCAGCTGATGGTGTCCTTCCTGTGGTCCAGCTTTGCCGCACCGCTTGCGTTGAATTTCGTCTTCACCGTGCCGAATATTCTGGTCGCCAATTCTCAAACCTACGGTCCGTACTATCCATGGACACAGCCTTTATTGGCGATGATGCCGAGTGGAAGAGACAACTTCGGGGCGTTCATGGTGCCAACTGACACACTGTTGACGGTTATAATAGGTAGCTTTGTCGTATTTACGTTGGCGGGACTGACAGTATTTCGTTATAAAGAGATATAGGGCGAAATACGGGGACTGCAAAAACTCCTTATCCTCAATGAGGGTAAGGAGTTTTTTACTGTGCTATTGGTTTATACTAAGCCTGAAATGGCACGGATATTATTGCTGATAAGGTGGCAAGAGGCGTCGAACTTCGCTTGTTCTTCCGGACTTAGCTCCAGCTCGATGACCTCTTGAATTCCTCTGCTGCCGATAATCGCCGGAACGCCCGTGCAGACATCGGTGTGCCCGTACTCGCCGTCCAATACAGCAGAGATCGCTATAATTTTACCATCATCATTTAAAATGGAACGAGTAATGTACGCCAGCGCATTGGCAATACCAAAATAAGTGGCGCCTTTGCGGGTGAAGATCTCCCAGCCTGCATCCCTGGTTTTACGGGCAATGTCGTCCAGATCGACGTGGCTGAATCGTTCCTTATGCTGACGCAAAATGTGCAAGAGCGGCTTACCACCAATCGTAACGTGTGACCAAGCGACGAATTGGGATTCGCCATGCTCGCCAAGCGCATACCCTTGTACGCTACGTGGATCTATGGAAAACACCTCAGAAAGCAACGTCTTGAGTCGGGATGAGTCAATGGAGGTGCCCGTGCCGATCACCTTGTTGCGCGGCAGACCGGATATACTTTGTACCATATACGTTACAATGTCGACAGGATTAGCGGCAATGACAAATATACCGTCGAAGCCACCCTCCATAATCGCGGTTACAATCTCTCTGGTAATAAGCACTGCGTCGTCCAGCACAGATAGGCGGTCTTGACCCGGTTTAGGGTTGGCTCCAGCCGTTATAATCACAACGTCCATATCCGTGCAGTCTGCATACGTGCCTGCACGCACCTTGGTACGTGTGGACGTAAAATCCATACAATGAGACAGATCCAGTGCATGGGCCAAAGCCCGATCATACGTGCGGTCAATCATCATGATCTCATCACAAATGGACTGATTAACCATTGAGTAGGCACAGCTCGAACCGACCATTCCCGCGCCGACAATAGCTACTTTCCTTGCCTTCCCCTTCATCTATGTTGCCTCCTCGTTCCAGCGAACGTTAATATGCTACAAATTATGCCTGAAATACATTTTACGTTACATAACATAACATATTGCTGATCTTTTGAAAATATCCATTTTTTTGTCTCCATTCCGGGAAATTAAAAATGACTGTGAATAGAGGTGTTTTTTAGGATTAATTATAGAATGAACGTGAATTATCAATACTTTTACTGGAAGATAGGAGAGCATGTTTCAATTTATATTTAAGGTGAATTCTGTGCAAATTATAACATGAACGATATTGATGGAAGGAAAAGTGCCATGAAAATAATGAAAGTATGACATTTATGTGACGTTCTTTAAAGAGTTTCAAGGACATACAGAACGGAAGTATTCTCTGCAATGTCGTTTCTTGTATATCTACAAATATTCCGTTATGACAAAGGTTCTTAGCAGTCTGCAATATTAGAACATTTTTGCCAAAGGGTTTCCAATGGATTTCGCGAATTCTACATATACAAGCTTATTTCTTTCCATACCATCCGGGGAGGTAATGATTAAATGGAAGAAAGCAAATCGACGACGGAAGCAGCAAAACAGTTGGGGATCGGGGCGAGTACCCTTCGTAAATATGCAGCGGCGCTGGAGGAGCAGGGGTATGTGTTTCAGCGTTCCGCGAATCAATCGAGGATGTTCAGTGCTGAGGATGTTGAGTGTTTGAAGGTGATGCGGAGGGCGTTGCGTGAGCAGCATATGACGATGGAGCAGGCGGTTCAGGTGGTGCTTGAGAGAGTGACCGCTCCCTTTCAAATGGAGGATGAAGAATTCCGCTTGCCACCCATCTCGGATGCTGAGTCACTGACCGCAACCTGGGAAGAAATAATGGCGGCGGCTGAGGGCAGGGATGAGACGGTCATGCAGGCGCAAGCAGCTGCTACGGTTGAACTGACAGAGTTACAGGATGAAATGAATGCTCAGGAACCGTCAGAGGAACCTATGCAGCTACAGTTGCAGGAGGAGTTCCAGACTTTGGAACCAACCATTGAATGTAGATTGGAACAAGCACCTGTATCCGTGCAAACGCAGGAGTCCGTAGAGCCGCAAGAACTGGCGCAGATGCAGAACATGGTGCAAACCGCATTGTTGGAAATGCGGAGCCGTTTGGAAGAGCTGGAAGCAGAGCACAGCCGTTTGGTGGAAAAGAATATCAGCCTGTCTAACCAACTGGAGGATCAAAAACGCTGGATGAAAGAAAAGGTTGACGAGGAACGAGATCGGCAGCTAATCACTAATTTGCGTACCTACCAGGGCAGGCAACGCAAATCGCGCGGTTCGTTGTTGTCCTGGCTTGGTCTGACACCGCGCAGACGCAGAGAGGCATAACCAGCATCTTTTCTGATAAAGACCATCAGACCTTCCCGGTTCTGATGGTCTTTTATCGTGGATGGTATAATAACGGAATACAAGAATACGAGAACAAGCCGCATAAGGAACGTTGCTGCGGCATGTAGAGGAAAGGATATAAGTATGTTTGCTTGGTTGCGGAACGCATATGAATCATGGATGGATTATCCGAAACAGCCTGGCGATTTACTGAGCGGACGTTATGATGTTCGTTCGCTTTTAGGCATGGGGAGCTATGGTCTGACCTATCTCTGTCTGGATCGGCGCAGCGGACAAGAGGTGGCGGTAAAATTGCCCAGACCGAGCAAACGGGCGAAGGCAGTTCAGCTATTGCAGCGTGAGGCTCATATTATGCGGCAAATGGAACACCCCTATATTCCGAAGCTGCTCGAAAGTGTTGAACATTCGAACGGAATAGTTGTGGTCATGGAATACATCTCTGGCATGACGCTGGAGGAGCTTATATTTGAACAGGAGCGTTCCTTTACAGAACAGGAATGCGTTGTCTACATTTTGGAGTTAATGGAGCGAGTTCTGCATGTGCATGAACGGGGCTATATCCATCGGGATATCCGCATTCCTAATGTGATTCACCGTGAGGGCAAGCCTTACTTGATCGACTTTGGTCTTGCTCTGGCGGTGGGAGAGCGACAGGAGGATGTATTTACCGAATCCATGCTGGAAAAGCGCGCACCCGAGCGACAAGATGTCGCCGTCTACAGCGATTTGTACGATGTCGGACATTTAATGCTTTTTATGCTGTATAGCAGTTACGAGCCTCAGCCGGATCAACCGCCGGCAAGCTGGCAGGAAGAATTGAAGCTGAGTTCACCTGTGCGTCATATGCTGGAGCGTCTTTTTCAGATTCGGCCACGTTATGAGAATAGCCGACAGTTTATGCAAGAGCTGGAGGAAGCATTGTTGCTGCTTGAGGTTAACCCATAACGGAAGTCCCTAAAAATAAACAGGCATTCGCCGCAAAAATGGGGGAATGCCCCCCTTACGCATTTGACCAGGTCTACATACAATGATCCTGTAAATGAGCGAAGGGAGTGTTGTAAATGAGTCATATGTGTGGAGTAGGCGGTATGGGTTGCGGTGTAGGAGCATGGACCTCTGTAGGAGCGATTCTGGTTCTGTTTATTTTGCTGGTGATCATCTCTAAAACCCTGTTTCTGTAATTTCGGTCTTGGCCGATTTCCTGTAAAATGCACAGATGTCGCCTTGCATAACGAAGGGCGCACAACAATAAAGCGAAGGCCCTTGAGATGAGAAGGGTCTTCGCTTTATAGGGTTTGAAGGAGCCTGTGGCATGCTTCTTGTGTTACGCTCTATTCCGTCGCTACTTCTTGTTGTTTGGCTAAGAACTGGAGTAATGCCGGCGTTTATCCTTGTAATAGTGGTGTCCATTGTGACTATTCTTGTAACCGTCTGAAGAAGAATGGCGTTTACGTTCACGTTCATAATAACGGTCTGAGCTGCTGTATCGCCGCTTATGAGAATGAGAGGTGGAATGTAGCAGGCGGTGCAGTAATTTTTTGAGCATCGTCTAATCCTCCTTCTTACCCTGCCCAACTGACATAGACAGGTTTTTATAAAACGGTAATACGCAGCAGTGTTAGAACAGGTTCCACTAATTTAGGATTGTAGGGACTTGGCCTGAAATTCTGCAATATCCTTGAACTCTTCTTCGAATTTACGTGAAATGCGGATATAAATCGGTAGTAAATCGCGATAAATATCCACGTGTTCTGCTACAGGTTTGTGCTGGTGAGTGGTACCGATCATACCGGACACAGCATCCAGCGAATCAATCCGTCCCAGTGCGTACAAGCCCAGTATAGCTGCGCCCAGACATGAGCTTTCCAGACTTTCAGGGATAATGACTTCCTGATCGAAAATATCCGCCATAAGCTGTCTCCATAGCTCCGAGCGTGCAAATCCACCAGTGGCGTGAATGACTGACGGTCTGTCGATGACTTCTTCCATGGCGAGCATGACGGTATACAAATTGAACAGCACACCCTCCAGAGCGGCGCGAATCATATGCTCTTTTTTGTGACGCAGGGATAGACCGAAGAAGGAGCCGCGAGCATTCGGGTCCCACAGGGGCGCACGTTCACCGGATAAGTACGGAAGAAAGAGCAGACCGTCGGAGCCAGGACGTACCTGTTCCGCAATTTGGGTTAGCACATGATATGGATCAAGTCCCAGTCGCTTGGCCGTTTCCACCTCGGAGGCTGCAAATTCATCCCGGATCCAGCGGAAGACTATACCTCCGTTGTTCACTGGGCCGCCGATGACCCACAGCTTTTCGGTCAAGGCGTAACAGAAAAAGCGCCCTTTAGCATCCGTGAGCGGCTTATCAACTACGGTACGGATGGCTCCGCTGGTGCCGATGGTAACAGCGACAACTCCAGGTTTGATCGCATTCACACCGAGGTTGGACAAGACACCGTCGCTGGCCCCGATCACAAAAGGCGTCGTCTTCAGTAGGCCCATGTCATGCGCATAGGTCTCATCCAGTCCTTTGAGCACATGCGTTGTCGGCACCAGCTCGGATAGCTGCTCCTTCGTTACACCTGCAATGTGCAGTGCTTCCTCGTCCCAGTCCAGCTGCTGCAAATTCATAAGTCCGGTTGCGGAGGCGATCGAGTGATCCACGACATATTGGTGGAATAACCGGGCAAAGACGTACTCCTTAATGGAAATGAATTTGTACGTCTGGGCCGCAACATCCGGTAAATCCCGCGTAATCCACATCAGTTTCGTTAGCGGTGACATGGGATGAATGGGCGTTCCGGTGCGTAAGTAAATATCGTGTCCGTTGTATTCATGTTTGAGCGCTTCGGCCCATTTGGCGCTACGGTTATCTGCCCAAGTGATGGAGGCGGTCAGCGGTTTGCCGTTCTTATCCACCGCCAGTACGCTGTGCATGGCCGAACTGAAGGAGACGAACAGCACATGCTCGGCTGACACTCCGCTTTGTTTCATGACCTCTTGCACCGTCGTTACAACAGCTTTGAAAATATCTTCCGGGTCCTGTTCTGCCGCATCCGGCTCAGGTGTATGGAGCGGATAGCCCACATGGTGCTGGGCGGCAATATTGCCATTTTCTTCAAAAAGCACCGCTTTGGTACTGGTCGTACCGATATCAACGCCGATCATATATCGGGTGTCTGTCATATTCAATCTCCCCTTCACTTACCGTTATTAGCTCATTATCGTTAAATTAACACACTCAGCAGCATAATCAAACCGAAAGCGACCAGGGAGAGGATGGTTTCCATAACGGTCCATGATTTTAGAGTCTGCGGAACCGTCATATTGAAAAATTCTTTAATCATCCAAAAACCGGCGTCATTCACATGAGACAAGATCAGCGACCCAGCTCCTGTAGCAAGGACGACCAGTTCGACATTCGCGCCGGGTGTAAGTGCCAGTACAGGTGCGACAATACCGGAGCCTGTCGTCATCGCGACTGTCGCTGATCCAGTGGCTACACGAATGAGCGCAGCGACCAGAAAAGCAAATACAATCACATTCATATGGGCTCCTGTAGCGACCGCTGCAATGGCCTGACCTACACCGCTGTCGATCAATACCGTTTTAAATGCACCGCCGCTCCCGATAATTAAAATAATAGAGGCTGTTGGTGCCAGACATTCACTGGTAAAACGGGACAAGTCCTCTTTCTTTAGACCACGTGCATAGCCTAGCGAGAAAAAAGAAAACACGGCCGCAATCAGCAATGCCATAACCTCATCACCAATGAATTTGGAAAATATAGTGAGCGGATGTGTATTGGCCGGGTCTACGATTTCAGCGACTGATCCGCTAAGCATTAGAATAACAGGTAATAAAATGGTGAACAGAGTAATCCAAAAAGGAGGCAACGAACGTCCCGTCGTATTTCTGAACTGCTCGTCCAGCCTCTCGGAAGGTCTGACCATGATTCTTTTGCCAATCCAAGCGCCGAAGACCGGGCCCGCAATAATGGCGGATGGAATGCCCACAATGAGTGCATATCCTATCGTGCGTCCAATATTGGCGTTAAAGGCTTCAATCGCGATCATCGGAGCCGGGTGGGGTGGCAAAAGGCCGTGTACCGTCGATAGTCCTGCCAGCATCGGAATACCGATTTTCAGCAGAGACATATTCATTTTACGGGCAACCGTGAACAGAATGGGAATTAATAAAATGATACCAACCTCAAAAAATACTGGAATACCCACGATAAAGCCTACGATCATCATCGCCCAATGAACGCGTTTTTCACCAAAACGATCCATCAGTGTGGTCGCGATGCGTTCGGCACCGCCGGATTCTGCCATCATTTTACCGAGCATGGTGCCTAAACCGATCACGATGGCGATGGAGCCGAGCGTACTGCCGAGCCCCTTGGTGATGGAGGCAGTAACTTCATGTCCCGGCATCCCGTTAACCAGTCCGAGAAATACCGACGAAAGCAGCAGTGAAACGAAGGGATTCCATTTGAATTTGGCAATCAGCAAAATCAAAAGAATGACGGTAACTAGCGCCCATATGAGCAGGGATACGTTATGGCTCAAGCCGAATAATGTGTTCATGAAGGTATGCCTCCTTATTCTTATATGTATAGCTAAATGTATACTTGTCGACAACTTCAATTAAAAAAGAGCCGCGCCAGCAAGAAACGCATAAAGCGCGGTACATTGGCTTTTTGTCACGCATGTTATGGCTAGGGCGATGTCTTTCTGTAGGGAGACAGGACGCTGTCGTTAACCGCGTTGCGGGTATCTCGGTAATGATCCTCAATAAATCCCGATAACTCCTGAGCATTCCCTTGACTTAAAGCGTTTGCAAAGGTTCGATGTTTGTGAATCGTGACTTGTGATTCTTCGATGTTAGACGCAAATCGTTGTTCTGTCGCAGCTAACATGACCGTCAGGATTAGCTGTCTCATACCGTTCCAGGTATGAAGAATACGGGTATGGCCTGCTTCCAGAACCAGAGCCTCATGAAAATTAAAATCCTGAAGAGAAAATTCAACGACATCCCTGTACTTGAGAGCGACTTCCATTTTGTCAATCATCTGATTCAAAACAGTCACCAATGTGGCATTATCACTATGTACATACCTTTGTACAACAAAATGCTCAATCAGCATTCGCACATCGAATAGCTCCTCCATATCACTGGGTGTCATGCCAACGACAACCGCACCCATGCGCTCTAAACGGATCAGTCCTTCGCTCGAGAGTGCCTTCAAGGCTTCACGCACCGGAGAACGACTGGTACCAAAATCGGCAGCAATCTGATTCTCAGATAGAACCGAGCCTGGCGTCTGAATACCCCGTATAATCTGAAGCCGAAGTTCACAAGCAATCCTTTCCCCAAGCGATGCGCCCTGTAACCAGGTTGTTGGATATTTCATAGGATACTCCTAACTTGGAAATAATTTTGCATACTGGTATACAAGTTATGGAATATTATATACCCCGTTTAAGATCCTTGTAAACGGTGTCAGTTGACATTGGTTCCATTTCGCTGCTTTTAGCGTTACAATAGAAGCAGAAAAAAGAAGCAGTGAAAAGTGGAACGAACACGGAAAAGAAGGAGACCGTTTAATGATTATCATTAAAACCAAAGAACAAATTGAAAATATGAAAAAAGCTGGAGACATTTTGGCTGCTTGCCACCGGGAAATTGCCAAAATGATCAAGCCAGGCATAACGACACTGGAAATTGACGCCTTTGCGGAATCCTTTATGAAGAAGCATGGCGCAACACCGGAGCAGAAGGGTTATAACGGCTACCAGTTTGCAACTTGTGGCTCACCTAACGATGTGATTTGCCACGGCTTTCCGAATAAGACACCGTTGAAGGACGGGGACATCGTGACGATCGACATGGTTGTGAACCTGAATGGCTGGCTGGCAGATTCCGCTTGGTCGTATGCGGTGGGTAATGTGTCTGAGCAGGCGCAAAAGCTGCTGGATGTTACCAAGGAATCACTGTATAAAGGGATTGAGCAAGCCGTTATCGGTAACCGGATCGGAGATATTTCCCATGCGATACAAACCTACGCGGAAGCGGAAGGCTTCTCGGTCGTACGCGAATTCATTGGGCATGGCATCGGGGAAGAAATGCATGAGCAACCGCAGGTTCCACATTACGGACCTCCGCACCGTGGACCACGTTTAAAAGAGGGCATGGTCATTACAATTGAGCCGATGCTCAACACAGGCACATACCGCAGTAAAATTGATGCGGACGGCTGGACCGCACGCACGTTGGACGGCGGCTTGTCTGCTCAATACGAGCATACGCTGGCCATTACAGCAGATGGTCCGATTATTTTGACCCAGCAATAAAAGCAGGCATCCACCGCAAGCATACAGACTACCGTGGTGAATGGGCTAGACATATTACAAAAAAGGGGCTGTCCAGGGGACAGTCCCTTTTGCTACGTGCATTCTATAAAAGTCTAGTACATGCGGGGAATAATAGTTTCACCTCTAAAAACCGATTTTGGCCAAAAGGCGAATATCGGTTTTTTTCGTTTCATGAGTGCCAGGCCAACATTTTAACGAAAATGTACGCTATGCGTTCAGAGTGACCAGCTTAGTTCTGATAGACGTTAGTGATCCGCCGTTGCTAACTATTCTGCACGTGTGCTTATTTTCTAGGCTATCGATAACGGGATACGTTAAGTGTGTGATTATGAATCTTCTATATAGTACTAAAATAACAATAATTTGAATCCAAATTCATAAGAATGAAATGTAAAAAGTCCCTTTATTACACACTTAGTCCCTGCTACACTTTTCAGAAATTGTTTGTTCATTGTTATATGAATTATTTTTTTGATCTAATAGAACTATTTCAACTTTTTTCCATAATGTCGATGTAATTTAGGGTCACAAATCACAATTGTTTTAGTTGAACTATATATCAAAAAAAAGGAGGCGGTGTACTAGAAAAAAGACTCATTACGGAACTCAGAATTAAAGAAAAACGGAGGTTATGTTATGGACAAAAAGAATGATAAAAGTTGCTGGATGAAGTGATTGACCATAAGCCACCGGAAGATTGGGGAAATAAGGGAGTCTAGGCTCTTGATAACTTCTTGTTTCCCGCATCACACACCTTAAGTCTTGCGATTAAAAACAGCAAGATATAAACATCAGGAGGATAACCATTATGAATTCATTCAAGAAAACGAAGAGCTTGATCAGCGCCCTGACCGGGGCTGCATTATTATTATCGCTACCGATGACGGCAGGCGCGGAGAGCAATATCAACTATACTGGCATGTTCCTGGGCTATGACGGAAGTGTAAACACCAGTCCTGTCTGGACCTACAACCCTGACATCGTCTCCTATGATCTGCTGAACTGGAACCAGGGGGGAACCGATGCAGCCTCCATTACCTCCAATAGCGCCTCCGCTATCCAAGACTTGGGGAAAATCGTCACTGTTTCCACTCACATGCCCAATCCCCAAGGTGGAAATGTAAACGCCCCGATGTCTGATTCCGATTTCGAGATCTTGGCCAATACAGACATTTCATCTATCAATTCGTCCAGCCCCGCATGGCTGCAAAATTATAAGGCCCAGGTTGACAATGTCGTGACCGGCCTGCAAAAGTTTAACTCATCCCCCGTTTACTACAGACCCTTCCATGAAATGAACGGAGGCTGGTTCTGGTGGGGAGACAAGAACACGACGGACTATAAGAACCTGTACATCAATCTGTACAATTACATCGTGACGACCAATGGCATGTCCAACGTCAATTTTGTCTATGCTCCTAATAAAGGAGCCAACGCGGCTGCTTATTACCCCGGCTCCAGCTATGTCACCTGGATTGGCATCGACGCCTACAGCGACGATCCGTCCAATGACAATGAAATCAAGATGGCTTACAATGACATCAAAGGACTTGGCAAAACTTATGGCTTCTGCGAAATTGGACCAGCCGTGGGTGGCGACCATGTGGATCGCAACAATAATCAGCTCAAGGAATTCGATTATTCGCTTTGGAACAAGGCCCTGAACGAAATCTACACTGGAGCAAGCTTCTTTATCACCTGGGACGGCGCTTATGCTCCGCAGAATAACACAAACGGCAGCACGCTGTTTACAAAGGAGAGCTCCCAGTAAGTGTCTGGCGTTCGGGCAGCACGGCATCAACGCGTTAACCCCAAGATGACCGCGGGGTCCTAGGAGAGTAGGACGTTTTCAATCACGACAACAAAAGCACACCCTTAATGAATTGCGTAATGTAGCTTACGATAGACTAAAAAGACCGAAATGACCAAAAAGACCAAAAAGACACGGTTCCTGTTGGGAGAACGTGTCTTTTTGGTCTATACAACAACATGCGAGCATGCATGTTAAAAAACCGTTTGTCAGATGCGAACTTCCGTCTCGTTCGGAACGAACTGACGATATTGGAAATACATACGAAGCCGCCAGTGTAACAAGGTCCCGAAGGCTAGGATGAAAAATAGCCCTGCTGTCTGCGGAATGGTGATGTAATGCTGAATAAATTCATGCAGCAGCAATCGGACGATCAGTAGGCTGATCAGGATAAAAAAGAAGGTACGTGAGCGTTGGACGAAAACCAGCCCTTCTTGCAATTCAAATTTGGTGCTGCGGATCAACGGGTAAGAAAAAATAAACCAGCCGACCAGAAAAGCGCCCAGCGCCCAAAGCCAGGGAACCCGTACTTCCGGCACCACAAACATCATAAAACCGGTGCTCATGCCGAGCGGAGGAATGATGATTTTTTTGGCATTAATCGGGCGATGACCTGTCTTCATACGGATGAAAATAGCCGAAATAGCGATTACGATCATACCGAAGGTTGCGCCATATTGCAGCAATGGGGTGCTAATATGAAACATGGACTGGCCCCCTCTATAAGGAATATAAGCGTTATTGGACAGACTGCAAACCTTTTACATTATACCACATATCCAATGGATATATTTAGTTACAGTCTTTCCTCTGGCAAGCGGATTATACGCCTCTTGGTGGTAACGGGTCCTTATAATTAGGTCTCTTTCATACTTATGCGAGTTCCTTTGCTTGTACCTCTCCTTGAGCTGATTTTTTCTCCTGACGCATGATATAACCCATGGCTGCAATAATAAGGATAAAGGCGATCAGTGCGAGAAAAGGAATGGTAATAAAATCGAACCAGTTCAGGTAATCCTGTTCACAGGATACTCTGCCGCAGGAAGTTGAAGTTTGCGCAGCTGCTTTGGCGGCTGCATGGATGCGCTGAATGATAAAATGATAGGCCGAAATCGCGCCTCCAATGATAGCCAACGGCATGACGTAACGACGTATCCCCGAATCCCCTCGAAAATAGGCGATCCCGAGTAGAAGGGTCAGGGGATACATCAGAATGCGCTGAAACCAGCACAGCTTACAAGGCTCATACCCCAAAATCTCGCTGAGATACAGACTGCCCAAAGTTGCCACACAAGCTACAACCCAGGCGGCAAACAAAGCAATATCCGTTTTTTTAAAAGATCCAATCATAGTAACGCTCCTTTTTTAATTCAAATGAGAACAAAATGACTCACCCGTGTCTTGTCCCATCGGCAGGCATCTGCCGATATGTATGTCTTAATCCGTATTGTACTGTATTTTGAGTGCAGGGTCATACTTAAACATATTGACATCATTCACTATCATTTTTATAATTGCAGTAGTTTGGGAAGTTAATGAGGATTCAAGTTAGATATATATTAAGAAATTAGGAGTGTGCCTAGAATGTCGAGCAGTCCAAAAAATGAAACTCTATCTACTATTAGTGAAAGACACGCGGTAAAGAGCTATGTTAAGGATTTTAAATTGCCAGAGGAAGATTTGAAGGCTATTTTGACTGCGGCGATAGAAGCTCCTTCCGCTTGGAACCTTCAACATTGGAAATTCCTTGTCATCGAAAGCGAAGCGGACAAACAAAAATTGCTACCTATCGCCTACAATCAGGGTCAAGTAGCGGAAAGTTCCGTTACGATTGCCGTATTGGGTGATTTGGAAGCGAACCGCAACACCGTCATTTATGATCAAGCGGTAGAAGCAGGCGCACTGCCAGCGGAAATCCGTGATGCATTGGTAGGTCAAATCAACGGCGCGTACCAAAACCCGCAAGTAGCTCGCGATGCCGCCATCCTGAACTCTGCTTTTGCAGCACAAAACATTATGCTGGCTGCTAAATCTCTGGGCTACGACACTTGCGCAATGGGCGGTTTCATTCCAGCACAATTGATCGAGCAATTCAATATTCCAGCACGTTACCTGCCAACCCTGCTTATTAGCGTAGGTAAGGCACAAGTGCCAGCACGTCCATCAGGACGTTTTCCACTTTCTGAAGTTGTTGTAAAAGGCAGCTTCTAAGAAGATTTGTGAATGTAAAAGGGTGTTCCTTCAACCGTTCGTGGTTGGGGAACACCCTTTTTTACGTCGTGTTAGGCTATTAAAGTTTCTGTTGTCAGCCCTTTGTTTAGTCCGATCGTTTGGACACAAGATAAACCAGCTCCAGCGTCAGGATCGGTAGAAAGACAGAAGCCGGATAGGCCAGATAGCGCGGCTCCCATTGGGGCTTGAACTTATCCTTAAAGCGCCGAAGCCCCTGAAAACCGTAAAAATGTCCCCCGTATTGGAAAACAAGTCGAGCCAGCTTTTCCTCGCGTAATGCCTTTTCGCTTTGTCCTACCTGGGACAGCGGTGCCATTCCCAGATTAAATGTCGTATATCCACTCTCCTTGGCCCACTCAATGACCCGTGTGAATAAATAATCCATCGTGCCATTTGGCGTATCAGGCAAGTGGCGCATCAGGTCAATGGAGACCGTCCGTCCATGATCGTAGGCAGGCGCCATCGTAGCGAAAGCGATGACCTTCCCTTCAGAGTCCTTTAGCAATGCAATCGGAGCCAACTGAAGATAGGGTTCTTTGAACCAGCCGAGTGAATATCCCTTCTCCTTGCGCCCGTCCAGCCAAATATTCGAAACATGCCGCATCTCCTCAATCAGTGAAGCCTCTAAAGGTGGTTGGATGATTTCGAACGAGTAGCCCTCGCGGTCAAAGCGGTTTTTGGCGCTGCGTAGCGCCTGATTGCTTTTGCCCGTCAGTGTAAAGGATTCCAGCGGCACCAGTGCTTCCTCGCCCAGTTTGAAAAAGCGATAGCCGTTCTCGTGATAAATGGACAAATACTCCGGCGAGGCCTGATAAAATACAGCCGTTAACGCATACCGATCTGCGAAACGCTGAAATTCCTGAATGGCTTCACTCACATGTTCTTTTGGACCGAGTGGGTCACCTAATACAATCAGTTTGTCCCGGCTGCGCGCATAGGGAATGACCACCTGTTCATTCTTGGTCCAATACAGATATTTATCGCCCAGAAAAAGCATATGAGAAACGAGATTACCACCCTGCCGTTCCAAAAATTCTTTTAGCTTATCCAGCTCCTGCTCGTCGGGTAGATTGGCGATGCTACGCTGAGGTCGAAGAAAGAAATATACCGTTAGGAATACCCATGCCAAAATCAGACTAAACACGGCGGTAACTCCGTAATCGCTGCGGTTCATAAAAAAGTCCAGATGGACCTTGGCATGCAAATGGCGCATAAAAGGAGTGTTGGAGCCAGCCCCAATGATAAAGTAAGCCCCGGTTACGAGTAGAGATAATCCACCCCATATTAAAATATTGTGCCGATTCAGCGGTGCACTGACCCGATAAAACCGCGAACGCGAGATCCATAGCATTAACGCCACAAACAGTAGGAATAAGGCTTCTTCAAAATCTAGACCTTTAGTGAAGGTGAAAATAGCTCCTGTCAGCAGCAGTATCAATGTCAGCCGCAATGCTCTGCGAATACGCAGAGAGATTCCGTGGGACAGGACGACAAGCATAATCCCGATGATGACCGAGATTTCATGCGACAAGCGCATGACGGGCAGGCTGAGCAAATGCTCAGCAAAACGTAGCCGATATAACAGACCGGGCGTAGCTGCCGACAAAAGAAGCACCACGCCGGAGATGAGTACCAGCTTACCAAGCGCCCATACCCCTAGATCGGCCAAAAACCGGAATTGACCAGGCCAGCCCCATACCTTCTGCCAGGCATTAAGGGAGTAATCCCAGCCCGTCTCAGCTAGCTGATTCAGGCGCTCGTTACGTGGAATCATTTCCAGCGCGGCTAATACCAAGCCGATGAGCCACGGGATGATGTAATAAAAGACGCGAAAGACCAGCAGCACAGCCAGTGCCCGATCTGAGTTGGCTCCCGCCATTTGCAGCCCGAGCAGGGCAATGATGTCGAATGCCCCGACCCCTCCGGGTGCAAGACTGATCAACCCGGCAATCGCGGCTATCACATAAATGCCGAACACAGCATGGATCGGAAGTTCATGGAGCAAGTGCGAGCCGATCCATGCAAAGGTAAGGCCAGCCAGCAGCCATTCCAGCAGGGAAGCACTAATGGAAGCGGAGATAGTGGACCAGGAAAGCTGTCCTTCTCCCTTGTTGAACCATGTGGAGTACCGTTTGGAGCGCTGCATGATCAGAAATAGCGGCAGGTACAATGCCATTCCCCACAGTGCCCAATGAAGCCAAGGATGAGCATCCAGCACAGGCTGTACCGGATACAGATGGACAACGGCCCCCCAAGCCAGCAAAGATAGTCCGGTAATGACGACCGGCGAAAGAAATACGACGGCAGAGGTGATGACACCTAACGGCACACCGCTTTTTTTATACAGTACGGTGCGAAGTCCCGCCCCTGTAAAGCCTGCAAAACCAAAGACATTATTGAAGGTATTGGAGATCCAGGCGTAGCGAAATGTCGTCCCAGGCTTGACCTGAAGCTTGAAATGATGCCTAATTACGTAATCGTAGGCGCTCATAGCCGCCACTGCAGCCAGTGAGAACAAGCCAATTTCGATGAGAAACGTGGCATCCATTCGCCGCAGCTCATGAAACATACGCGCCAGATTAAAGTCATTTAGTTCTCGTCCTGCCTCCCATATAATAAAAGCCAGTACAGCCAACGGTAGCAAAATACGTGTCAATCGCTGCCTGTAGATGGTCATCAAGAACTGTACGATTTTAAAGGATTGGATCGGTTTGTGATTTGACTTCATAGATTCACCTGCTTGAAAAAGAATGAGATATACACTTAGAATTCATGCCCAATGAACATTACTATACATTATACCTACAATAATCGCTTGAATAACAACAGAAGGGTTACGAAATGGGATTTCAGATTGATTGCTGTAAATAAATCCAATATAATGATGGAAAACCTAGTGAATTGCTTGGCAATGGAGCTGAACTGGACATGAGTATATGGGACCGCAATCTTTTCATACGTCGCCTGGAGCTGATATGGCCTCCAGATGCTGACGAGAGCCAATATCCGTTTAACTTAAAAGCCCTGCACCAATGGAACGAACTGAAATTCCATCCTTCCGTCACCTATATTATTGGAGAAAATGGCGTAGGTAAATCGACGCTTATGGAAGCAATCGCGGTCGCGTGGGGATTTAATCCAGAGGGCGGTACTAAAAATTTCAATTTTTCTACACAAGCCACACATTCCTCGCTGCATGAGTATGTCCGGCTGGTGAGAGGGATAGATAAGCCGCGGGATGGCTTCTTTTTCCGAGCCGAGAGCTACTATAACGTGGCGACTCATATTGACGAGCTGGATCGCGAAGGAGGAGGGCGACCGATTCGAGATTCCTATGGGGGTAAATCGCTGCATGAGCAGTCACATGGTGAGTCCTTTTTTGCTGCCTTTGTGCATCGGTTTGGAGGACAAGGGTTGTATATTTTGGATGAACCGGAGGCAGCGTTATCACCTTTGCGCCAGATGGCCATGCTTGCACGGATTCACGAGCTGGTGCAGCAGGGCTCACAGTTTATCATTTCTACTCATTCCCCGATTTTGATGGCTTATCCAGATTCCATCTTGTATCATCTGACACATGAAGGGATCGACACCCGGACGCTAGAGGAAACCGATCATTTTATCATTACGAAACAATTTCTGAATAACAGGGAAAAGATGATACAGGAGCTATTCGAAGATCCACAATAAAGTTCGTAGGGACCGCCAGACCGTTCCAGAAATTCATCCTGGTCGTTCGTTATGAGAGGGACAACACTGTCTATTCAGGTTGTTCCTTTTTGCTGTTCTGCCAAAGGAAAGATTCAGGGTTATCGGAAGTATTTTATGATTGTTATTTGTCTCTCTCTCTATTAATATAATGAAGAGTTTTGCTGGAATGGTTGCAAAATAAGATTTTCGTATACGAAATAAAGAATTTGAGGAGGACAAAACGCTACATGTCAGATTCACAACAGTTGAAAATGGGGCCGCTGGTCATTTTGATGATTAATATGTTTATTGCCATGCTGGGAATTGGCCTCATTATTCCGATCCTTCCCAAGTTTATGAGCTCCTTGGGAGGCAGTGGTGAAACGGGTGGTTATTTGGTTGCCGTGTTTGGCTTAACCCAATTCCTGTTTTCGCCGCTAGCGGGAGAATGGTCCGATAAATACGGACGTAAAAAAATGATTATTATCGGTTTGGTAATCATGACGGCGTCTTCTGTATTGTTTGCGATTGGGGAATCGTTGACCATGCTGTATATCTCACGTTTGCTGGGAGGTGCAGGGGCAGCTTTTATGATTCCTCCGATGATGGCCTATATTGCTGACATTACAACGGTCCACAATCGCGGTAGAGGAATGGGGCTGTTGGGTGCCGCCATGTCTCTTGGCTTTGTGATCGGTCCTGGTGTGGGCGGCTTGCTGGCAGATATCTCGATTCGTACGCCCTTATATGTTTCGGCGGCCGTATCGGGCGTAGCTGCACTGATTTCCTTGATTATGCTGCCCGAAACCTTGTCGCTGGAGAAACAGTTGAAGTTTCGGAATGTCAAGGTCAAACGGGACAATGTGATTAAACAGTTTGCCCTTTCTTTTCGCAAGCCTTACTTTATGCTGCTGATTATGATATTCACGTTAACCTTTGGACTGACGCATTTTGAAACGATGTTTCCTTTCTTCGTGACGGGCAAGTTTCATTACAATGAGCGTGATATTGCTATCATTATTACCGTAGGAGCACTGGTCGGAACCGTGATTCAAGCTGTGGTCATTAGCCCGATGTTGAATCGTTTTGGCGAAAAAGGTGTCATTATCGGTTCCTTTCTGTTTTCAGCGATTTCCCTTGTGCTTATGCTGCTCTCCGGCAACTTTTATTATGTACTCGGGGTATCGCTCATCTTCTTTACCGCTACGTCGTTGCTGCGGCCAGCCATTAATACTGCTTTATCCAAAATGGCGGGGGATGAGCAGGGAGTTGCAGCCGGCATGAACAATGCTTATATGAGTATTGGTAATATTCTGGGACCTGCGCTTGCGGGTACATTGTTCGAGGTGCATATCAATTTACCGTACATTTTTGGGGCAGCCATTCTCATTCTTAGTTTGGGGCTGGCTGTAAAATGGAATAACAGAGATACGCAAACCACAGCGGTTTAATGTTGTTCTTTTCGTAAACTTAGTCTCTTTTGGTGTGAACTGTGACGTTCTTGTGAACCACAGTTGGCACCGAAGGAGGCTATTTTTTTGCATACATCGCGAAACGTTAATGAAACGACAGAATCTTGGGTAATAATGCATGATGAGTTTACAACAAGACCAATAGTAGAGCTAAAAGCCAGATCATATGTGAAAAACAGCTAGAAGGAGATGAGAGCCGATGGAAGAGCGGAATGAGCAGTTATTTTATACAGGAACTTATGCGTCTCGTCAGGAAAGAGGAATATATGTATGTGCTTTGCATGTGACCAATGGTGATCTGCGCATGGTTGGAGGTGTGGAAGGGATCGAGAGACCTTCTTTTCTAGCACTACACCCGGATGGGACGAAGCTGTATGCTGCCAGTGAAACAGAAGGAGGCGAGCTGTATGCGTATCAGGTGAATACCCAGACGGGGCAATTACATCCTTTGGATCGAAAAGGGACAGAGGGAGCGCATACTTGCTATGTTTCCGTAACAACCGATGGACGATATGTACTGGCTTCTAACTATTCAGGCGGCAATGCCGTTGTGTTCCCTGTGACGGAAGCTGGAGGGTTAGAAGACATGTCGGGGCAAGTTCAGCATACCGGCTCAGGTATTCGCCAGGACCGCCAGGATGCGGCACATCCGCATTCGATTATTCCAGATCCTTCAGGACAGTATGCCCTGATATGTGATCTGGGACTGGATCAGATTGTGGTATACCGTTTGACAGAGGATGGAAAACTGGTGACCCATCGTGAGACAGATTTGCCACCTGGTTCTGGACCGCGTCATCTGGTTTTTCATCCTTCGCGTCCATATGCTTTTGTCGCCAATGAGTTGAACAATACAGTTGCTGTGTTTAGTTATAACGAACGTAATGGTGAGCTTACATTGATGCAAAGCCTGTCCACACTGCCAGAAGGCATTATAGATGTAGAAAATACAGCAGCCGATATTCGGATTACGCCCTGTGGACGCTTTTTGTATGTGTCAAACCGCGGCCATGACAGCATCGTGCTATACCATGTCGACCTGGACAGCGGCAAGCTGAAGACGGTGGAATGGGTGGAAACCTTCGGCAGCACACCTCGTAACTTCAACATCTTGTCCGGTTATCTGGTAGTGGCGAATCAGGATGGAAACAACCTCGTTTCCTTTGCCATCCATAGTGAGGATGGACGGCTGACCCGAACGGGATATGTGCTGGAGGTTCCTTCACCTGTGTGTATTGAACCTGTACGCTAATCGGATAGCACGTGGCAAAAGAGTACGATACAAGTGGATAAAAAAAATAAAACACGGCGCTTTGTTTCCCATGAAAGGCATGGGCAAAACGCCGTGTTCAGGTTTTGAAGTGGCCTAAAAACTATTTGCTGCTGTCGCCAGCTTCTACCGTTACTGTTTTGGTATGATTTTCTGCAGGTTTGTAGTACAAACGGAACAGGATGTCCTGATTGTAGTTACCGAATCCGGTACCGAACAGGGTAACCCCCCCAACATGCTGGGCATCATCCAATATGGCAATACGGAATTTCCATTGCTTCTGATCAATCAGCACTTGGCTTAAAGTCACGTCAGATATTTGCTTGCCATCCATAAAGGTACCTTCAGAGGTAACGCGAAGTCTTTTAAGGAGACCATATTGATTGATAAAATCAGGCCACCATGCAGGTGTGTATTTACCACGGTTATCCCCGAAATCCCCTGGGCTGGTCCATGTACCCAAATTCACATCATTTAGGAAAAAAGTGATATCTGAAGGCCAATTATCATTGGTAAAAGGGGCCTCGGATGATAGTTCCATCGAAATTTCCAGTTCCTCAGCTTTTTGGCTGGACAGTAGGAAATTCGGCACCTTATAATCCATATATCCTTGGCTGAACCACAGAATTTTGGAATTGAAGCGCTCAGGGTCCAAGAACGAACGAGGCTCATCGAATTCACCAATGATCTTTTCGACGGTAGCCAGTCCGCAGGTCGCCTGTATTTCAAAATCTGTAAAGTGTCCCACAGAAATCTCCGTCTGATGGAATTGTCGTACATCCTGCTGGTAGCGTGGCATGGCGATTTCAATTTTGTCTGTAGCCAGTGAGCACACTTTCTGTACCCCGCCTCGTCCAGGCAGCATTTTGGTCGAAATAATGGACGCTCTCTCCAGTTTCTTGACATGCATCGTCATAATCGCACTGCTGAGCCCCAACGCTTCCGCCAGCTCACGTATATTCATAGGCTTCTCCGCAAGCAGAACAATCATGTTTAGCCGAACCTCACTGGCCAGCGCTTCATAAACGGGAAGTGATTTTTCAGAAATGTCCAGTTGCATAGTTCCTCCAATTCTAACGTACATCATAAATTGATGGTAGTTTAACATATATGGATTTTTTTCAATATTCATACATAAAAAACGATATGATTTACATTTATATAAACAATATACCCTTTCCTTGATCACTGGCACAAGCCTAACCCCTCAAAAAGCCAAAAATTGTTCAAAAAACAGGACACCCCCATAAACTCTTTCTTTGTTGTTGGGATGTCCTGTGATGGTATGTGATTTGCAGGGTGGATACGGGATAGAGTCCTGTGCCATTGGTGTTTAGGACCGGATATGTTCTTCTGCCAAAGAAGAGTCAGCCGTTTTATCTTTATCTGCTGTGTGTAAATCCTGATGTTGAGAAGCATCTGCCTTGATCAATCCGGGATGACCAACATAAGGACGATCACTGCGCGAACGGCCTCGGGTAAGTCGGAAGCCGATCAAGAACAGCACAAGCTGAACAGCCAGTATGTAGGGAGACGCTTCCGGTCCGATCCATTGAAACAGGGCGACAGCGGCGATTACCAAGCACAACAGGCTTGTTGGAAAATGGGATGCCGTCACGTCCAGATCATTTTGCCTGCGAAGGGTCATCAGTCGATATACATACAGTAGGGCGATCAGGCCTGAAACGAATCTCATCCATGCATACCCTTTGAGCCATGAGGCAGATTGTGCAATATCGGGCAGACTAACATCGACATGGCTGGAGGCTATCAGTTCCACAACCAGTCTTGAGACCAACCAGACGATTCCTGCCAGCGCCAACGGACCAGCTGCTGGGCGCAATAGCTTCCACAATGCTGTTCCCCAGCCCGGAGCATGAGATTCCAGCAGAACAAGACGCCGTTCCTCAATGAGTTTGTTCATTTCACGCTCCAGTGATTTGAGAAGCAATTCTCTGCGGAACGTATCACATTCCCGGAGGGATGCTTGAACCTGCTCTTGAAGGTGAGGGGTCAAATAGGGAGCAGCTTTGGCTTCCTGAAGAGCGTGGATGAGTCCGTTCTGGTACTGCCTTTCGCTGTTATTGAACCCGTTCTGGGTAGCGGTTTGGAGACAACCAGCTAATCGTCCATAGATACGCAGCGATTCCTGTAATTCTTCCAGCCGCTGCTGACGCGAATTTCGAAGCTGGGCTGCACTGTGAACATACAGCCATACCATCAAAGACAACGCCAGCAGGAAGGCAATCAGACCGGGTGAGATATATGCGGCTAACGCCGCGAAGTCCGTCGGGGACACCCGCAATCCCTCCTTCCATTGTTCTTTCTACACTATTGCACAGACCACACAGGCATTTCAAGGGCTTGTATATCTCTGACCAAGATATATGAAGTATTTTTTGGTAAAATAGACAAGATTACAAGCAGGAAGAGGAGATTCGGCATGAATAAAAATATAGTAAATGCAACAGAACATCATGAGACATCGAATCACCCGTATGAGCTTCTTCGTGTAGCTTACGCCATTCCATCCGTCGAGGAATATCGGGCTTTGCGCAAGGAAGCTGGTTTGTCTCAAATTACAGAAGAAGCGGCAGCCAAGGGCCTGCCGAATAGTTTATTTGCTGTGACATTGCGGCTAGGACAGGAATTGATCGGGATGGGCCGGGTGAGCGGTGATGGTGGTGTCTTTTTTCTGGTTACGGATATTGCAGTCAAGCCTTCCCATCAGGGGAAGGGTTATGGGCGTAAGCTTATGGAAGAGATTATGGAGTATTTAAGACGGGAGGTTCCGGCGGGCAGCTTTGCAACGCTGATTGCGGATAAACCAGCCGATCAATTGTATGCACAGTTCGGCTTCCAGTTGGTTAGCCCGAGGTCAGAAGGGATGTACTGGCGACAGCCGGGAGGACTGTAAACTGAAATCCTGTACGAGTTTGAGTTGAACATAAAACGGATAAATAACAGTAAGAAAATTATAGACAGGAAGAAGGCAGTGAATATGAAGGTTATTATTTTCGGGGCAACAGGGACAATCGGCAAAGCGTTAGTAAAGGAAGCTATCAAGCGTAAGTATCAGGTGACGGCGGCGGTGCGCGATCCGCAACGTATGACGGAGCAAAGTGAATATTTGACGGTAGTTCAAGCAGATATTCTAAATCCGAATTCCGTTACGGAAGTGGCCAAAGGGCACGATGCTATCATTAGCGCGTACGGTCCCAAGTTTGGAGAAGAGGAAGAACTGCTCGAAGCGACTCGTTCTTTGCTGGAAGGAACCCGGCGTTCCGGCGTGCAGCGCATACTTGTTGTGGGCGGAGCGGGAAGCTTGAAAACAGAAAACGGTGAACGCCTCATGGATACCGCCGAGTTTCCAGAGGAAGTGAAGCCACTGGCGGCTGCCCATGCAGATGCACTAGAGCTGTACCGCGTTGCGGATGTAGACTGGACCTATTGTAGTCCTGCCGGAATGATTGAATCGGGAAAACGTACAGGACAGTTCCGTATTGGTTTGGATCATTTGGTGGTTGACGAATTAGGCCATAGCCGTATCTCGGTCGAAGATTATGCGGTAGCCCTGATTGATGAGTTAGTAGAAGGGGAATTTGTCAATTCCCGTTTTACAGTCGGATATTAATAAGCAGGGATAGCCATACGGGAGGCGAAAAGCATGTATATGGTGACCGCCGAAGAAATGCGAGAATTGGATCGCTATACAATTGACAAGCTGGGTATCCCGGCCCTTACCTTGATGGAAAATGCCGGGCGCGCGGTAGCTGACGAGGTGTTGAAGCTATGTGGCGAAAGAAGTGGGAAGAGCAATAGCGGCGGCTTCTCAGTAGGCACTGCTGATCTAACACGTGGGATTGATCGTGCTGAAGTGTTGGGATCGCAGTGGACAGAAGAGGTTACACACACCGGGCCGGGGGATATACCGGGACATGGCGGTGTTATACGGACAGAGACGTGGAGTCAAGGACGACATGACTTACGGGAACGAGAACACTGGTATATCCTCATAGGTAAAGGCAACAACGGTGGTGACGGACTGGTGGCAGCCCGTCATCTGACCGATGCAGGGCTGCGCGTCACCGTTGTGTACGTCGAGCCGCCAGACACGCTGCGCGGTGAAGCGGCTGCGCAGCGCGATATCATCGCGGCTCTGGGTATCCCGGTGATCCTCTATGGCCGGGATACCTTCGATCTGCGCGGCGCCTCCGGCATCGTCGATGCCCTGCTGGGCACGGGCACGCAGGGCCCGCCGCGCGAACCCTACGCCTCGCTGATCCGCGAGGCCAATGCCAGCGGCGCGCCGCTCGTGTCGGTAGACGTGCCTAGCGGCCTCGACGCCGACACAGGTGCGCTGCACGAGCCGTGCATTCGTGCGCGCGTCACCGTATGCCTCGCTTACTTGAAGCGTGGGCTCGTCCAATATCCGGGTGCCGGGACCGCAGGCGATGTGGTGGTACGCTACATCGGTATTCCACCCGGCCTTGCCCGTGAGTGCGGCGTGCAGCTGCGGCTCTTGACCCGTGACACGCTGCGCGCTGCGCTGGACGTGGATGTAAGCCGCAGCCGCGTGCCGGATGGGCACAAGGGCACCTACGGCCACGTTCTGGTCGCGGCTGGAAGCCTGCGCATGAGCGGCGCGGGCTTGCTGGCCGCACGTGCCGCCCTGCGCATCGGCAGCGGCCTTGTCACGTGGGCGGTGCCCGAGGCGTTGTTGCCGCGCGCCATTGGCGCCGCGCCGGAACTGATGCTCGCTGCCGCGGCAGCAGGCGGAGACGGCGAATGGAATGCCGACTCCGCAGACGAGCTGCTACAGCTCGCGCAGGCACGCGATGTACTGGCCGTCGGCCCCGGCCTCGGCCGCTTTGCAGGGGACACCGGCTGGCTGCGCCGCCTGTGGGAGGAATACGGCGGTCCGCTCGTGCTTGATGCGGACGCCTTGAACATCCTCGCCTCGGCCGGGCCTGAGCTGGAGGCTTGGAAGCCAAGAAGTGCGGCGGTCGTACTGACGCCGCACCCCGGTGAAATGGCTCGCCTACTGGGTATACCGACAGCAGAGGTGCAGCGTGACCGTATCACCCATGCCCGGGAGTACGCCCGGACACGTGGGGTCACGCTGGTGCTCAAAGGAGCGCGCACTGTCATCGCTTGTCCCGACGGAACGGCCTACGTCAATACCACAGGCCATGCTGGGATGGCGACAGGCGGTGCGGGCGATGTGCTGACAGGTATCATCGCAGGTTTGCTGGCCCAGGGCTTGAATGCTTCGCAGGCAGCAGCCTTTGGCGTGTATTTGCATGGTGCGGCTGGAGAAACAGCCGCACGTCATCGCCAGCATCCTGCCTCTGTGATCGCTGGCGACATTATTGAAGCCCTATAGGCCATAGCAGCAGTGGCAGGAGGAAGGCCAGCATAATCTGTAATCCATATTCACGGTTTAGCCAGTGCCTTCCTCCATAATACAGCAGTGTAATCCCTGCACCTGCTATGCTGTTGCTCCATAAAATGCCCGTTCCGGCAGGCGACATCAAAGAACCTAGCAGGAGAAAGACACTGAATCCTGCAGCGAGGTATAGGGTGATCCGCTCGGGCTTGCGAAGCCAGGGTAAAAGATCGCGTAGCGCATCAGCGGCAAGAGCAGCAGGAAGGGCAAAACCATAGGCCCACAGCTGCGCGGTCAGTTCACCACTATTGCCTGCTATAGTCAAAGGAATTCCTGTTATTTCCTCTGTCAGATAGCAGTAAACCCATAAGAGACCAAAAACCAATCCTCCACAGGCCAGTTTATTCAGCGCATAACAACCAAGCTCCATCCGCCAAGGCATTTTGGAATTAAATTCATTCCAAGGCTGTCTCATGTTGCGACTCCTCCTCTTATCACACTCGGTATTCACAACCAATCAAGGAATTTATTTTCAATTACAATCCGCTTACCGTTTACGACATTTCAGTTTACGTTAGCTGTGTATCATGTTCCTAAGCAAAATAAAGATTGCGGATAGCCGCGGTACGGAAAGGCGGGGATTGCATGATACAAGCGGTTATTTTTAATCTCGAAAGTACATTGTTAGACCCCGGAGGACGAGGCTTAACCCAGGGAATGCGTGACATTTTCAGATGGAAAGGTATACAGGTAACTGAAGAACAGGTATCTCATGGGCGAGGAATGCCGATCCGGGATCATATTGCGAATGTGCTGGGACTTTCAGAGGTTCGGAGAAAATGGCTGGAGTGCTTTGGTGCGCATCCCGGCAGAGCGGATATTGAGCATATTTATCTTGAGCTTGTCCCTGTTCTCCGCTCTTTGATCCAAGGGGCTGAGCCTGCTATCGGTATAGACAGGGCGCTGCAGGAGTTGCAGGATCGTCGCATTCAGTCAGGTGCCACTGCATCCTGTCCGATGGAGATGCTCAGTCACGTATTTACGCCTGCACAGTCACCCTATACGCTGGATTGTATGGTTGCCCCTTGTGAAGTTTCGCAGGGGAGGCCTTATCCGTGGATGATCTATGAAATTGCACATCGCTTGCAGGTATTTCCGCTGAGCGATATTGTGAAAGTAGGAGATACAGCAGCCGATATGCAAGAGGGACGGAACGCCGGCGTATGGACGATTGGTGTGTTGAACCATAACGAAAGCGTGACGACCGCAGCTCAAACGACCAGCCATGAAGTGGACGACAGAGTGGCTGAGGAACGGCGCAGACAGAGTGTATATGGTTTGAAAAGGGCAGGAGCCCACATCGTGATGAACTCGGTCGCTGACTTGCCACGTATTTTGCGTGAAATTGAAATGCTCCAACATACGGGAGGATATCCCTCTTATATGAAGCAGGTAAAAACAGCGTTAATGCCACCATCGTGACTAGAAAGGCCTGAGTTTTTGATTGCTTAGTTCTAGGTTATATGTATGCACGTACCTGGATAAAGGTGAACTCTGCTTGGCTTTCACAACATAATAATGGAGCATTTCGCTACGTTAGCGAATGCTCCATTTTAGTTCACTCCTTTTTGTCTGTTGAACTGAAGAATTTATGCGATCTGAATAACTTGAACACCCCAGGCTAATCCTGCGCCGAAGCCAGCCAGGACGACAATATCACCAGCTTGAATTCGCTGCTGTTCCATAGCTTCCGCGAGCGCAATGGGAATAGAAGCAGCTGACGTATTTCCGTATTTTTCGATATTTATAAAGAACTTATCCAGTGGAATTTTCAACTTAACTGCCGCATGTTCAATGATTCGGATATTGGCCTGATGCGGAATGATCAAAGCAATATCATCTATGCTTAATCTTAATTCCTCCATAACTTTAGTCAGCATAGATTCCAGAATGCGCACCCCAAACTTGAAAACCTCTCGTCCATGCATTGTAATAGGCCCTGTGACGGGGGAGATCAGCATGTCTGCTCCACGTTCTTCCGAGCCAAGCAAGGAAAAAGACGAGAAAGCACCGGGATGAGATTGAAGGACAACAGCACCTGCTCCATCTCCAAATAAAACGGCGGTATTACGGTCCTGCCAATCTACGATTTTGGAGAACTTGTCTGCTCCAATCACCAGGACGTTGTGGTATGCACCCGCCTTCATCATGTCACTGCTGATCGAGAGGGCATATACAAAACCGGAGCAGGCTGCCGATAAGTCGAATGCAGGTGCGCGGCTTCCTAGCTTTTGCTTGACCAACATGGCCGTGGAAGGGAAAGCATAGTCAGGGGTGGACGTTGCCACTACAATAAGATCCACATCTTCCGATGATAATTGAGCACGGTGTAAAGCATGAGTTGCAGCCAGGACGGCAAGATCAGAGGTTTCTGCGGATGCTTCTGCGATATATCGCTGACGGATACCTGTTCGCTGAGTGATCCATTCATCGGATGTATCCAGAGATGCGGCTAATTCCAAATTGGTGAATAGTGATGCCGGTACATAGAATCCTGCACCCGTAATAGTAATGCCGTTGGGCTTGAGAGTTGATTGCATGAACGTTTCCCTCCAATAAAATAATCACACAAAAGACCGTAAAGACCAAAAAAACCAAAAAACGATATGGATAAAAATATAACACAAGCCAATTAAAAAGGAAATATGTAAAAGAGCAGCCCGCTGTGTGAGAATCAATAATCATTATGAGGCTTGCTTATATGGGTATTCAGTGCTAATATTTAGACACAAAAAACCCGAAAACGAATTCATAGAGAATTACACAGGGAGGTTACAACGCTATCGTGTCACTTACTAAACGCCGACTGCAATTTTTGCATACATTAGTGGAACTGTACCAAAAAACAAAACTACCTATTCATTATGAGGCCTTGGCTAAATCATTAGGGGTTAGTAAGTGGACGGCCTATGACATGCTGAAAGAAATTGAAAAGCTCGGGTTTATTACGCGCAGCTATGAGGTGAATACCAAGGTAACCGGACGTTCACAGGTTGTATTTGTACCTACAGATAAAGCTTCGGATTTGTTCAACCAGTCCCGGAATGAATTAGTGGATCTGGTGGATTGGAAAAAAACCGTCGAGAATATCTCGGGACTGCTCAAGGATTTGAACAATACAGGTCCCAATGAGGCGGTCCGAAAAATTTGGGCTGAAATTCCTGAAGCCAGTGTCAGAATCAATTTTTGCGCCTATATTATAGGGCTGCTTTTGATGTACTTGAAGAAGCTGGGAGGTAAAAGAGGTCCCTTGATTCAGCGGATTGTCCTTACAGCGCCAAGCAAGGAAATGGGCATGACCATGTTTGTTGGCACTGTGTTGGGTATGGCCTTACAAACGATGAACGATGAACTAGGCCTTGAAATTACGGAGCTGGTTTCCCGTTTTCTGCAATCCATTTCGGATCTTTCTGACGAGGAAAAAGGGTTGCTTTCCGATTTTCTAAGCGAGGCTTTTCATTTTTGAATATAACAGGAATGAGTCATTTGTGAGGAGAGGAAGCTGGCCTCCTTACGTTTAGTTTTTGGGTCTTTTGTGTGTTTGGACGCATGCAGTAAATACATGTAAAGGGGTTGCGTATATGCCGAAGGTAGGATTGGTTTTGGGTGGGGGAGCAGTCAGAGGACTTGCTCATTTGGGGGTACTGAGAGCGTTCGAAAGACACGGGATTCAGGTCGATTGTATCGTCGGTACGAGTATGGGCGGCATTGTTGGCGGACTTTATGCGGCGGGTGTTCCTACGGATGCTCTATTGGATTGTATTAAAAATACACCTAAATACCGCCTGTTGGATATCGGCATACGCCATCGTGGTTTAATTGGCGGTAACAGCATGAATACGGTGGTGAATGAGCTACTGCAGCAGTATGGACAGCATACGCAGAAGATTGAGGATCTTCTTATCCGTTTTGAAGCTGTTTCTATCGATTTACTGGAAGGCAAGCAATTCATTTTTGAACAAGGTGATTTGGTGACAGCACTGCGGGCTACGATGGCGTTTCCTGGCTTATTCGCTCCTGTGATGCATGAAGGCAAGATGCTGGTCGACGGAGGGGTATTAAACAATTTGCCTGTAGAAGAGATGAGTCGGGAAGCAGATTGTTTAGTAATTGCTGTTGATGTGGCACGGGGACATGAAAAGAAGCCGCCGCGAAATATGGTGGAAGTTGTATACCGCTCTTACAGCTTGATGACCGCCGAACGAAAGCATAATAGTCTCCGGCTAGCAGACGCTGTTATTCGCCCTGAAGTCGGACATATTGCGGCGTTTGATTTTACAAAATGGCCTGAATGCGTCGAGGCTGGCGAGGAAGCGGCTAAATGCATCATGGATGAACTGAAGCCGCAAATAGCCAATCATGGGCAATCAGCACAGATGCATGTTTAGTATGTAAAGAAAAGAAGTGCCTCTTAGTCGACACGCACGCATAGATCATCTGCCACTGATCCGCTCCAGACACATCTTGTATTCATCTGTTGAAAACGCAAATGACCCGTAAAAGAAACGCTTTTTCAAAGGTTCATCTTACGAGTCACAATTCATCATGCATGGGTAATCCCTTTTTTACTATTCAGCGTTTTTCACCCGGAACTGGTCAGCATGTCGCTGCAGATTGTTTGATAGTGTGGTCAGATTGCGGGCTACTTCGGATAGTTCTTTTACCGCTAGGGCCTGCTTCTGAGCGCTTGCTGATACATCTTCTGTCATTCCGGCAGTCTGCTGTGCCGCGCTGGCTGTATGATTTAAATGTTGATCTACGCTGTGACGTACCTCTTGCATCTCTGCCGTCAATTGAGCCAGATGTGCAGCTAACTCCTGAACTTCCTGTGAAACCTGGGTGACTTTGTCAACAGACTGTAGACATACAGAAATTTGGGTTTCTTGTTCATTGACGGTCTTTATGTTTTCATCAAATTGATCACCCATTTGCTCAATTTGCTCAACAAAGCTTTTTAAGATTTCGTCGATTTCACGAATCGATATGGCGGATTGTTGGGCAAGTTGTCCCATTTCATGAGCGACCACAGAAAAACCCTTGCCAGCTTCGCCTGCACGTGAGGCTTCAATAGATGCATTAAAGGACAAAATCTGCGTCTGCTTTACGATGCCCTGTACCTGCTGACCGATGTTAGCCGCCTCGCGGGATTTTTCGGTTAACGCGTGTGACATGCGCTGCATCTGCTTGATACGCAAGGCGCTTTCTCGTCCTTTCTCTAATAACAGTTCATGCTCACTAGCTACCTGATTACGAACCTCATTGAGATGATGGGCCGTATCCGTAAATTGTTGCACATGGCTTCCGACTTCATCCAGCGTTTGTCCTAATCGATCAGATTGTTGAACCGATTCCACCGCTTGATCCGCTTGGTTAATAGAGACATCGGCAATTTGCTGGAGTGTACGGGACAGTTCCTCAGTCTGGTGGAGTGTTCCTTCCGTTGTCACGACAATATTCTCCGATGCGTGCTGGAGTGTGCTTGAACTGCTTTGAATATCCACAATCATATTCGACATGGCTTCCACCATTTTGTTCGTCAATTTGCTGATTTCGCCTAACTGATCATAGGTTACTTGCGACGATGTAACCGTAAGGTTGCCGTCGGCTACTTGCTCCAGTGTATTTTTAATAAATCTCACCTGACGCAGTATCCGCCGGGTTACCAGCATCATAGCCGCAATTGAGATGATCAGAATGATGGAGATAACAGGGATAACTAATCGGTAGGCCTCGGGCAAGGTATGTTCGTATACTTCAGTCACAGAGGAGAGGGATCGGTCGATTCCCAAATAACCAATGATGGTTCCATCTGTATCCTTAATGGGAGTAAAGGAGGAAAACATCGTCCCCCACTCAGGGTCCGTTGTGATATCTGTAGTCACTGTTTCCCCTTGTTTCAATTTCTCTTCCGTTTCTTTAAGGGTAAAACTTACAGGAGTTCCGAATGGACTGTAGTCTTTGTCGTCCCATGCGGCTCCATCCACCGTAATTTTCCACTCATTTCCAACACGATTGTACATATAGATGTACAGGATTCCAGTTTGCAACCTGAGCGTATTTAACTCGTTACGAAGCTGCTTATACTCGCTGCTTTGCTCAGATGAATCAGTATTTAAGCTCTTGACTGCGGATTTGTCCAATAGCTGGGCCGTGTTCTTTGCCAGCGTTTCATTGTTTAGCTGCATGGTTGATAGAGAAGCATTTTGGATAGATTGATTGGTCGTCCACAGAACAATGATGCCAATCACTATTAAAGGAATGAGCAAGATGAAGTAGAGTTTGGATTGTAATCCCATTCTTTTTTTAACGCTGCTTTTCATAATATGCTCCTTACTATATTTTTTTCACCTTCATATATATCGTGTACAAATAGGAAAATATGAATAGTAATTCAGATGTTTCATGATTTTTTTGCGTATTTGCGTAAATTCTCATGAAAAAAGCCTTAGCCCGGTAAGTACCGAGCTAAGGCTGTATCTTATGACTTACAAATCGTCAAATCCGTTGTCATCTCCGACCTTGCCATAATTGCGTGATTTTGCTTCAAAAAAGTCCGTTTTTGTCGCATTCAGCGCTTCGTCTGAGAATGGTTTAATCCAAGGCATACAGTTTACATCTACGCCTTCGTATGCTTTGTCCATACCAAGCAATCTCAGGCGCATATTTGCCATGTATTTGATATAATCGCTCAGCTCGTTCAAGTCGATGCCGCGAACCTCTTTGAGCGTATAATGCGCCCAATTCGTTTCCAGCTCCACAGCACGGTTAATCATACGATAGACATAGTCCGTATTTTCCTTGGTGTTCAGCTCAGGGAAGTCAGACAATAGCTGCTTGAACACTTCAGCAAAAAAGTAGCAATGCTGATTTTCATCACGCTGAATATACGAGATCATTTGGCTGGTTGCCATCATTTTCTGATCACGGGCCAAATTGTAGAAGAAAGCAAATGTACTGTAGAAGAAAATGCCTTCCAGAATCAAATCGGCTACCATCGCTTGGAAAAAGGTTTGCGGGTTCTGCTCATCGCGGAACTCCTGGTAAATATCCGAGATGAATGTGTTACGCTCCAGCAGGACAGGATCGTTTTTCCAGTATTCAAAAATTTCCTTCTGTTCCTGATCTGACACCAAAGAAGACAGAACGTAGGAGTAGGACTGGTTATGCACCACTTCCTGCTGTCCGATAATCGCCGAAATAGCTTCCAGTGAGGAATCGGTAAAATAGCGTTTTACATCCCCGACAAACATGGTTTGCATGGAATCCAGCACAGCCAGCAGGCCGATGTTAATTTTGAAGGTGCGCTGTTCTTCGGCATCCAGCACAGGGAACTGGGACGCATCCTTGGACATTGGAATTTCATCTGGAATCCAGTGGTTCAGCAGCAGTACTTTATACAGTTTGTACATATGCGGCATCCGAATATCGTTCCAATTCAAAATACCGGAGCTTTCGCCTTCAATAATACGGGTAGAGCGATTTGGCGCTTCCGTGTTAAATATCTTCTGTAACTGCATGAGAGCTTCTCTCCTTTAGTTTAGGATGCGCAGCTATCACATTCTTCAATCGTCAGTGCGCGGCTGCGTACATAATAGGTCGATTTCATACCTGATTTCCAGGCATGGATGTGCAGCTCTAAAAATTCAGTTGCTTTAATATCGGGACGTACATACAGGTTAAAGCTTTGGCCTTGGTCAATATGACGCTGACGTGCAGAAGCCATGTTGATCGAAGCGTGTTGATCCAGCAAGAAAGCTGTCTTGTAGTACCAGATGGTTTTTTCGTTCAAGTCCGGTGCAGGGTTAGCGATCTTGTAAGTTGTTTTCTCTTCATAAGAAAGCAGCTCGTACAATGGATCAATGCTAGCGGTAGAGCCTGCGATGATAGACGTGGAACCGTTAGGCGCGATGGCGAACAGCCATGCGTTGCGGACACCGTTTTGTTTGACTTCTTCCGCAAGTTCGCTCCACTCGGACGTAGTGACAAATTTGCCTTCGCGTGTACCGTCCGTATAACCACGTGAAGTGAAATAATGCCCGGTAGACCAGTCAGAACCCTCGAATTTCGCATAACGGCCTTTTTCTTTCGCTAGCTCCATGCTGGATTTAACTGCCAGGTAGTTAATCTTTTCATACAAATGATCGTTATAGGTTACCGCTTCATCGGATTCCCAACGGATACCTTCCAGTGCGAGTAGATGATGCAGTCCGAATGTACCCAGACCGACAGCGCGATATTGGCTGTTCGTATATTGTGCTTGCAGCACTTCAATGTTGTTGATATCAATAACATTATCCAGCATACGTACCTGAATCGGTACGAGGCGATCCAGCACACCTGCCGGAACCGCACGAGCCAGATGGATGGAGTTCAGGTTGCACACAACAAAGTCGCCAGGAATTTTGGAAATAACAATGCGTGTTTGTCCGTCCTTGGTGACCAGTTCCTCTTTTTCCACTACAGTTGCAGATTGGTTTTGCATAATTTCCGTACACAGGTTGGAGGAATATACCATACCATGGGCGCGGTTCGGGTTGGCCCGGTTTACCGTATCACGGTAGAACATGTACGGTGTACCTGTTTCCAGTTGTGACTTCATCAGGCGCTTCATAATGTCGATGGCAGGCACTGTAATACGAGAGAGAATGGGATGCTGTGACGCCTCCTCATACTTCTCGCGGAAGGTACCCGAACCGAAGGTTTCATCATAAAAATCTTCCAGACCCAGTGGACGACCCTTGTCATCTTTCCAGCCCATCACCTTCTTCACTTCATGCGGACAGAACAGATTCCATTCGCCCCGGGCTTCGACCCGCTCCATGAACAGATCGGGCAGACATACGCCGTGAAACACGTCATGTGCACGCATCCGCTCGTCACCGTTGTTCAGCTTCAGGTCAAGGAACGCGAGAATGTCCTTGTGGAATACGTCCAGATAAACGGCAATTGCACCTTTGCGAGTACCCAATTGGTCTACGCTAACAGCTGTATTGTTCAACTGGCGAATCCACGGAATGACGCCGGAACTTGTATTTTTATGTCCACGGATATCGGAGCCGCGCGCCCGTACTTTACCGAGGTATACGCCGATGCCGCCGCCCATTTTGCTAAGACGGGCTACATCCGTATTGGAGTCGAAAATGCCTTCCAGCGAGTCGTCTACGGTGTCGATAAAGCAGCTGGAGAGCTGTCCGGCCACCTTTTTTCCGGCATTGGACATGGTTGGTGTAGCTGCTGTCATGTACATGTTGCTCATCGCCCAGTATGCTTCCTTGACCAGCTCCATACGCTTGTCGGCAGGCTCTTGGTGCATCAGATACATCGCGATGATCATGTAGCGTTCCTGCGGCAGTTCCATTACGCGTCCGTCAAAATCATTGGCCAAATAGCGCTCAGACAGCGTTAACAGCCCAATATAATCGAACAACAGATCATTTTGCGGCAATATGGAATCGCCCAACTCATCAATCTGCTCCTTAGTATAGTAGTCGAGCAGTTCTTGACGGTAAATTCCTTTTTGAACCAAATCAGTGATCAGTGGATAAAAAGCGCCGTAAGGCTCGTCTGCATAGGATTTGTAACGTCGGTGAGTAGCTGCTTTTTTATATAAGGAAGTGAGCAAAGCACGTGCAGCGGCAAATTTCCAGTCTGGTTCTTCCTTACTAACCAATTCAAGGGCAGCCATCGCAAACGCGTTGCTGATGTCATCCCCCGTGACTTCGTCCCGGCGCAGCTTACTAATTACACCGCGGATGAGCCGATCTTTATCCAGCTTGTCCAGCCCGCTGAGTACACGGTCGGCATATACGGAAATGCGTATTTCATCAAAAGCCAACTGGCGATTGTTTGGTTTGGTTACGAGTTGTGGCATAGGATTAATTCCTCGCTTTCCTGATTTGGAATCATACTTGGGAATAGGCATGAAAATGATCATGATGAGAAGATAATGGCGAAAAATGCGATGGTCAGACAGCATTTGGGGGCTGTATGTAATCCAATAACATAGAAATAGCGATGCACCTGCCAATGAAGGGGGAAAAGATGGTTCCCGTACGATTTATCGGCTACATCACTATATTTAGACGTGTTATGAATATTTAACCCAACATATTGTGTGTATAAACTTAAAATTTCAAATAAGTGCAAGGAGTATTATAGCAACATTCAAAGCCATACGTAAAGGAAAAGGAATGGAAAATCAAAATATGCAGAGAAGTCGCGCGCTGTATTTGAATTGAGGCAGTTTGAACGGTACAATGAATGATAGAGTTGTTTCCTACAGAAACAAGCAGCATACATATGAACTTTTTTTATGAAATCGGGTTACTCACACTATCGGACTGAGTTTAGATTTTTAAAGAAGCGACGATTTTAAATTAAGGAGGAACTTGGCGATGGCTATTGCAGAAGTGACAGTGATCCCGATTGGAACGGGGAGTACAAGCCTGAGCGACTACGTTGCCCAGATGCAAAAAGTGTTGAAGACGCAAAAAGGAATTACCTATGAGCTTACCTCCATGAGTACGATTATTGAAGGTTCGTTGGACGATGTGTTCACCGCTATTGCTGCGCTGCACGAAGCGCCATTCCTGTCTGGAGCCAAGCGTGTTTCCACTTCGGTCAAAATTGATGATCGCCGTGACAAGCCTTCTTCCAGTCACCAAAAGCTCCGTTCCGTCGCAGAGAAACTATCTGGCACCGCGACAGGAAATGTTACCGAACTAAATCCAAATCCTAGTTGAAAAAGTTGATGTAAGTGATTGATTTTTATGTAACTAAGAGTATAATAGTTTTTGTTGTCAGTTACACTGACCTGCTGGTGTAGCTCAGGGGTAGAGCAACGCACTCGTAATGCGTAGGCCGGGGGTTCAATTCCCTTCACCAGCATAGCTATAAACTCAAGCACAGCGCGGCTTCCAAGCTTTTTGGAGGACGCGTTTTTTTTGTGATTCTGGACAATCTTCTACGTTGAGGTCTTTTTAGTAGGATTATTATGCTATACATAATTAATTTTTTGTTTCGTTTCATGCTAAAGATCGAATTCTTACATTAGTTGCATAGTATATTGACAGGTGGTTAATTTTGGTGAAAAATGAAGTATGATTTTAAAAATTATGGAAAGTTTATGCGAAGGGTGGCTATGGCATGAAGCATACACCTACGATACGAGCAGAATTAGACAGATACTTAAAACAAGAGAGCATGAGTCTAACGCAATTCGGGCATATAGCAGGCATGAACAGGGGGATAGTAAGTAGCATAGTGTCAGGAAATAAATCTATGTCTGTTAACCAGATAGATCGCATTACTGAGGCTATGGGTTTACCAGAAGGCTATTTTTATGATCTATTTATAGAAAACTACATCATCGACACTCCACCGAATATGAGGCGAATCGAGCCGTTTTTGTATCGCTGTGCGGAGTTGGACAAGCTGGATGCGATCCGTCGAGTGGTGGGAACCATTATGGACAACCTACTCTATTCGCCTAAACTATTTGATATGGCAGAAGCGTTATTAGCACAGGGACGACATGATGCTGCGTTGCTGCTCTATGAGGGTGTAGCTGAAACGGAGAAGTACCAACATTCTGAGCGCTTAGCCATCTGTCAATATCGCATATTCACGATTCAAGTTGGAGACGATCAAAGCCGCAATCTCAGTGCAGCTACGATATTTGAAGCTTTTGTTGAGCGCCTAGATGAAATAGACCAACTTGACGCATTGAAGGATTTGGCTAACGTGTATCGTTCATTGCGTAAATGGGATAAGGTTGATGAAACAGCGAAAAAAATGAAGCAAAAAGCGAAAGCTCAATATTCGTTGAAACATCAACAGAAGAATCGAGAGTGTGATGAGACTAATAAGCAGCTAAGTCGTCCCTTATTTGTGTACATTTCCTATGCTGATTTATTGTGTGCAAGTGTCTGTGAAGCCCAAGGCGACTATCAACAAGCTCTAGATTATACATACACCTACGCTAATCTAGATTGGGTCAAAGAGACTGACGACGACACTCAACACTGGGTTAGCTTGTTTAAAAGTTGGGCAGAAGGTAATACTTACGTATATAAACTGTTGTCAGGAGATATAAGTGTGCTTCAAGATTATGTTGAATATATTGCAGCAACATCAGCCACTAACGAGAATGAGAAAATCTCAAAACTGTTGAATGTTATAATTTCAGCAAACCAATATAACATAGATGTGGAAGGTATACTTCAGCAATTTGAAGCGGAAATAAACGCTTTTGCACAACAGCAACCATCATCAGATGATATGTATACCCAACAAGTGATACCGGATTATATCGCTTGGTTTGGTTACGAGTTAGCTTATTATTATTTACATCGAGGCTCTTACATTGATGGTTTTAAACATTTGATGTATGCATTGGTAAGTTATCATACATTAAATAATGAGACTTATTTTATAAACTGTATGGGTTTGTTTTTACATTTTCGGGATTATGCGGTTCCTGAAACCAAAGCAGCGTTTTTAAATTTTATCGAAAAGGTGTGGATGACCAATGTTGAAAAAAATGGTACTGCTGATCATTGCGGCTAGCTTTTTGTTTATTGTTACTGTGCCGGATCAAGCCCTTAACCACCACAATAGTATTCAACCTTACGTTACCATCGGAGGTGCTTAAACGTAAGCAAAACAAATCCCCGCTAACCTTAACTGGTCGGCGGGGATTTTTGTTGAACAATCTAAGGAACAATGTGCTGAAGATTCGTACAGGAAATTTAGGCTTTAACTGGTTCAGGTCTTTTTAATTGAAGAGGGGGAGGTATTAGCCAACCCTTTTCTTTGTTCATTTTTAGAATACGGACTCCCAAAGCAGTCTTAGTTAGATGATACTTCGCAAATAAAGCCCCGATGTCTTCTCTAATGGATTGACCCATAGCTTGGCTGCAAGATGTCAATCCTACAGAGGTATCTAATGCGATTTTAGCTGCGATTTCGGGATCAGTAAACCTTGCACCAACCGGGATATCCTCAAGTTTCACAGGGGGTCTTTCAGGCAAAATAGGAGCTGGGGCAATACCATTATCAGTTAGCATTGCGTCGCATTCTTGGATTTCCAGTTTAGCTTGATCAATAAGATCATCCAGTATTTTTTTGAGTTCTTTGTCACCTGCGTGGTTTAAACATGCTTGGTAAAATGAAACGCTACCTTTCGCTAACGCTGAAAACTGCCACACACTATAAATTTCTCCGTAATGCATGGGCTCGTCTTTTGGATTCCCGCTTAGGATACCCATTATAAAAACCACTCCTTTTTTATTTTAATGATGTACAAATTTATGATTCCCAGTAGTGAAGATTTAATGTGTGTATATGAAATAAGTTCTACGGGGCATGCTAAAAACATTAAAGAATTGATTACAAACACAAATTTAAAGGAGTGGTTTAGGTATGTTGAAAAAAATGAAGATAATGGTTGTTGTTGCATTAATGATATCAAGTTTTGGAGCGGCAGTAGCATTTGCTAAAAATGGTGAAACCAATATGGGCACAAACGACAATGGTAGAACACAAATGCTGACTACTAATAATGATGACGATAATGATAATTGGGGATGGCTTGGTCTGTTGGGGTTAATTGGGTTGGCGGGTTTAAAACGTCGCGAGCCTGAAAACCACAAAAAAAGATAATCGTAAATAACAACTCAAAAACAACTTAACAATCCCCGCTAACCATACTTGGTCGGCGGGGATTGTTTTTATTCGAATTATGTCTTTAGACAGAAAATAAAGATTAAGACGGAGAAAAAGTAGACTAACAATGGACCATTAAGCTAACGGGCAGGATGGTTAAATGCTAATGTGCAACGTCATGACTCCGTTAGTAGTCGTGCAAGCGAAGGTAAGCGAGGAGAAGGATTCTGCTTGCCTAAGTTCCAAAATGGTGCAAATGAAAGGCGATATGCAGAAGGTATGAATCGATCATACAATATGGACGAGAAGCTATATTGTCTAGCGCCATATTTATTCGTCAAGATCAGAAGGACGTATTGGACCGGCTTTTACGGAACAGCAGGACATAGGCAATATGATCAAGCCTTATTATGGGGAAGCCGCTGGTAATAAGCTGGCTGATCTTCTGAGGGAGCATATTCTGATCGCAGGCAAAATTGTAGCGGCTGCCAAAGCGGGTAATCAGGCGGATGTGAAAAAGCTAGAGGCGGATTGGCATACAACGCCGACGATATCGCCAAATTTTTAAGTTCAGCGAATCCTAACTGGGAGTTTAAAGCGCTACAAGATATGCTGTATACGCACCTTCAGTTGATTACGGAAATAGTCCTTGACTGTATCAAAGGAGATTGGAAAGCGGATATTGCAGCAACAGACAAAAACGAGATCCATGTGATTCATTTAGCGGACATCTTGACAGAAGGCATTGTCAAACAGTTCCTGAAAAATTTTAAGTGAGCGCTATAGACGCTGCAAAGAAGATTAGCTTTCTATAATCACCCCAAAGAGTGGTATAGAAAGCTTTTTTATCGATTTAATGAATCGTTAATACAACTATGAATGCAGTCGGTATGTCGAACCGAAATACGTTCTCCCGCAAGCTTATTGTTATTGACTCTATTTCGACGCACTCGTAATACGTAGGGGTTCAATTCCCTTCATCAGCATTCTATGAAACTCAAGCACATTAAAATTTATTGATTTTCCTTCGAGAGAAAAGAAGCTGCTAACAGTGTAGTATTCGTATAGCCACCTGAAACATTTTCATATGAAAAATTAGCGATAGGAACTCCAATAACTGAAGCAACGTCTCCTTCAAAAATTTCTCCACTTGCTCCCGGATAAACTGCCATTACTGTATTATCATTTTCATCACTAATATAAACGATAGCCGTTGTGCCTATAGGAATGTTATCTTCTTCTATATCTATTACATCGCCGCTTATTTTTACAAATTTGTTTAAGTATAAGTTCAGATTTTTATTTAAGTGTTTTGTTGTTACGGATTTGTCTACTAGATTAATGACTTTGCTTTTGTCTGTGGAAGGAAATAAGTCACTGTTTTTAACAATGAAGTCATAAGATGTTTGTTCCATAGAAGCTTGATCTTCTGTTAAAACGGGTGTCCCATCTTTCATGAATTCGGCAAATACATATTGTTTATCTGTGACCTCATTTGTAGTAGATTGCTGAGCAGTATTTTCATTGCTTGCTGTTTGTTCAGTAGCAAAGGATGTACTTGAAGACCCAGACCTTGTCGTTGTTTCTTTAAAGTTGCTTCCACAAGCTGTTAGAGCTACAGAAAGTAGAGCAATGGATAGAACTTTTTTTAACATGACGAATTCTCCTGTGAGTATCCTCATCGGTTGAGGTAGTTGCTCATTTTATCTTGTTACCTTTATTATCGAATATTAGTGTTGAATAAATAAGCCAAGCACAGCTTCCAGGCTTTTTGGAAGCCGTGCTTTTTTTGTTTAAAAAACGATTTGCAAACTTTTAGTCTAGAAAAAATGTATCGTCCAGTATAGCAGTTTAGGCGTGATCTCGAGATTAGAGTAAATGTAAAGAAGGACTTCATCGGCATGTTAGCCGACATGAAGCCCTTCATATGTTTATTTAGTTGAATATTCGCTTACTTCAAATGTGAGAATTTTGTTGAAGATTACGTAGTCTTTGCGATTGCTGAATGGACCTTTGTTGTTATTGTGCTTGTCAATGGCAAAGAAAGAAGCACCTCTACCAGCATCTTTAGCGTCATACCAAGCGATGAAGGCATTCAGTTCTTTTTTACTCAAATCGAATTCTTTATCAAACCCATTTTCCATGGTTACAGTGAGAATGGCACGATCACCAGTTGGTTGGGAGGCCCCATCTGTATCCGACGGATCGGGCTTAGTGGACGGATCCGGTGTAGTAGACGGATCGGGCTTAGTGGATGGATCCGGTGTAGTAGACGGATCGGGCTTAGTGGACGGATCCGGTGTAGTAGACGGATCGGGCTTAGTAGATGGATCCGGTGTTGTAGATGTATCCGAATCTTGATAAGGTAAAAATCCTTCAGGAATAGGATATTTAAAATCACTTGCTCCAAAATTAGCAGTATATACAACAGAGCCATTTAATTGATCGTTTCTTATGTAGGGATATACAGTATCGCCTAATAAAGAAGGAGTGTACTTAGAAATACCTTGTGAAACTCCATTTTTGTAAAAGGTTATTGTGTTATTACTTAGATCTAAAGCGACCGAAATGACATCATTTACTGTATAAACGGCCCCGTAATTATAATTTCCTGTGCCAAAAGATTGGCTCGTAGGACCATGACTGTCTCCATGAGAACCAGTGTACCTGATTTGTTTTTTCTTGTCTGAATTTGCGATTCCAATATCGCCGCTTCCTTTATTAAGGGTTACTTCCCAATACCATTTCCCTGAGCTTTTACCTACATTAGCAATATCGGTTTGATTCCATTCAGGAATTGTTTTTGTTAAAGATCCATCTGACCAGGTCACATTTGTAGTCTCTGCTTTTGTAACGGTAGGGAACAATGAGAACACCGAAGCTCCAATAAGAAGGGCTAACACTATTGTTCCTAGTTTTTTGAATATAATATTGTTCATGACTTCCTCCTAAATATATGAAATAACAAGTGAATTATAGAACTAGATTGGGAGAAATGTCCAAACATTAAATGATATAAATTCAAATATGAGTATTATTATGGAATTTAATTTGTTTCAGGGGAACGTAGGTCGTCGAAAGTATGAAAAGGAGAAAACCCTAAATGATCTAATAACTTTGACGGTCAATAGCCAGTATAGAGAAAAATTTCACGTACATAAATAAGGCAACAGAGTTACGAGTCACAATAGCTCAACTTCAAAGTTAGATTTGTATGAGATTTGGAACTTCATTATTCATAATGACCTGGCATATCCCATATGACTAAGTAAGTGCTTTTTTGCTCACATAGAGGAGGGATATGATTGGATGCATTCGTTTCGCGCTCATTAGATGAAATACGATTTTGGTCGAGGATTATGAAGGAGCATTCCTTTTTTCTGGGGTTAGGTTTTAGAGCGGAAGATACTCAACTTAAAACAGAAGCCAATCAGTTTTACGCCATTTTTGAGGATATCGAGAAAAGGTCGCATGAATTTAATAACAAGACAGATTCTTATACAATCAAAGAGTTTAATACGGAAGTTCAGAATGCAGCGACGAATATTTGGGCATTTAAGAGGATGGTACTGGGCCTTATATTACAATGTAAGCTTCCTGGACAAACCAATTTTCCTTTACTGGTAGATCACGTAAGCCGGGAAGCAAATTATTTCAGAAATCGTTTAGGAGAACTCAATTCAGGAACACTTGAACCCTTACCTGATGCTATTATTGACGAAAATGTATTTTTCTTAAAAATCATGGCTGATCACGCAAAATTTATAGGCCATTTGCTTGATCCATCCGAACGTAAACTGGTTGAACAAGCTAGGGAGTTTAGTAATGATTTTGATATGCTAATGTTTCAAGCGATTGATTTAAGTCATATGCGGCCACAGTCACAGACCGTTCCACTGCTGAGTCAATTTGTTGATGAAAACCGTGTCTCTGTGAAGTCCTTGCGTGATTTTAAGAAAACAGCGCGTGATTTAATCGACGAGTGCCGAATAAAAAGCATTATCCATCCTTTATTAGCCGATCATGTATTTCGTGAAGCTGAGAGGTTCCTTTTTATTCTCGATATGTTCGATCAATCCTTATCAGGTGTTAAGGTGAATAAGAGAGAAATCATGCACTGAGAGACCGTGTTGTATGGAATAAAATAATTTAACGTTTAGAGAAAAAAAGGTGTACATTTAACCATTTGAATTTTGTGTGCATAGGTTATCAGGAAATGAAAATTTTCTGAGGAGAGATGTTAATGTATTTTAATCCTTACAATCAGTCCGGGACACAGTATTACCCAACAGGTACGCCAAGACCATATATTTTGAATCCTAATCAGGTGTCGAAATTTATAAATCAAGCTGTCGATATGAGGTTAAGTAGCGGTTCTCGTCTGTGCAATGTATTCATTACGTTCGTTTCACCTGAAACAGACAAGAACAAACCGACATACGGGGATATGACTTATGTGAGAATTATTGATGGTAAATTTGTGTCTTTAGAGAATAACACACAGAATGTCGATGAAATAGGGCCAGCTGGTTCTATTTGTGGTCATCGACCGTCATGGTGATAGATATACTTAAATTACATTTATGGAGACAAAGGGGTGCTGAAAAGAGAGTCCTGCAAAACGAATACAGTTTCTTTAAAATGTCCAGTGGAAATAAAGCTTTAGACTGAACAAAAATCAAACAGCGGCAGACCAAGACTTGAAAAATAAAGTCTTAGGCAGCCGCTGTTGTCATCCAACTAACGTGTATGAGCATATAGAAAATCCAATATGTCAGCATTAAGTCCCCTATGGAAATGTTCGCGATCAAAGCCGGGAGGGTCTTGCGATGGGAGAAAGGCTCGAGTCCTCATCGATTTCGGGAAAGGACTCAGAAAGGAGAAATGTCCGGCGTTTTTTACTGTTTTGTATTGTACCTTCTTAGGGTCCAGCACGCCATCCAATATTATACGCGCGTGTAAAGAAGGAGTGTACTGATCCTTCTCTGCATCCATCATTAAGATAGGTAGATTAACCGTACGCAAGCTATCTTCAGCTTGAAACCAGACCGACGCTGGCGCTAGTAAAACGAGGCATTTTACTCGGTAATCTGGTGTAACCTCTATAAACTGGGGCTTTCCGTCCGAGGTCTCGTGAGGAAAAGAAGTCGGCACGCCACCTGCCGCTGCTAATACCGTATAACCACCCATGGAATGTCCAATGAGCGACACAGCATTCTGTATCAAATTGTCCTTGAACAGCATACTATCGAAAAACCAATCGGTGGCCATATTAAGATGTCTAGGTCTATAGATAAGATTCTGGGCAGTCCCTTCCAGACTATTATCATTTCGATTGTTAAATGGATGCTCTGGAATGCCGACAATAAAACCATTACGTGCTAAATACTGCGCCAAAATCCGATACACAAGCGGTGTACTGCCAGTACCGTGAGAGATGATAACCAAAGGGAACCTTCCTTCCGATGGCTCTGCCTCTCTCGCCAACTCTAACTGGTATGGACCCAATCGCTCTATTTGTTCGGGTTCGTCCGTTGGATACATTACCATCATGGGAAATGTAATGCCTAGAGAGGAATCCTTTATTTCTACTTCTCGCCATCCTGCATAACTATTCTTAAATTCTGCGTTTCTTATCATCCACTATACTCTTCCTTTCTCGAAATTTTTGTTTAACTATCCCCCTGCCCGTCGCTTAATGCAATAATAGAAAGCTACGGAGTGCATACGCCCCATCTCCGATCAGCTTCAATTTTTCTTGTTCACTTCTAATTATTGCTATATATTCAAATCCAAGTATCATTGGCTGCCGTTAATTCTGACTCTGCTCCTCCAGTATTTACTACGCCCCTCGGCTCTACTAGCATGATATGGCACTCCTCATGGGCGAAAGGTTTATGTTCGACCCCCTTAGGTACAATAAACATCTCTCCCTGAGAAACTTGTACCCGTCCATCTCTAAAATCAATGAACATCTCACCTTCAAGTACAATAAAGACCTCGTCGGTATCCTGATGATCATGCCATACAAAATCCCCAACTATTTTCACCAATTTAAATTGATAGTCATTCATTTCACCAATAACTTTCGGAGACCAATGATCACTAAACTTAGATAACTTTTCATGCAGTTTGATTGATTGATACTTCATAATACCCTCCTTTTAAACTAGATATCCTCTGACGGATTTATAATCGCCAGTACCTGGTGATCCTCCCACTTTCCGTTGATCTTTACGTTGCTTCGAGAGATGCCTTCTTTGTGAAAGCCAGCCTTCTCAAGCACACGGATGGATCCTGGATTCCGAGGAGAGGCTTCCCCGAAGATCCGGTGAAACTTTAGCTCATCGAAAGCATAGCGAACCACTTGCTTCACCGCCTCCGTCATATAGCCCTTGCCGTTATATGCTTGATCTAGGCTGTATCCGATCATACAGCTCTGAAGCGGTCCTCTCACCACAAAAGATAGACCTATGCTGCCTATAATCCGGTCATCCTCCTTGTGGCATACCACAAAGGAATATTTCCGATCCTCCATCATGTCGGCCTTGCTCTTAATAATCGTCTGTAGCTGGTACTCTTCCGTATAGTACTTCTCTTGGTTGTTTGGCGAAAACTTATCAAAGAACTCCTGATTACGCTTGTACATTGCTGCCAACTCTGCGGCGTCCGTCTCCTCAGAGAACCGGATGTATACTCGCTGCTCCGACATCTGCACCATCCTTCCAAACTGTAATATTGAAAGAATTATATCACAGGCTGAAGATTGGGAAATTGATTTGATGATTGGTGTATATCAGGCATCATTCCTTTGAATGTTAACTAAAAATATATACCGTAATTATTGGATTGGATATAATGTTTTCTAAAAAAGGAGGATATATTCTCGTTCTCTTTGACCAAGGGGCTGAGGTTGATTTTCTATTCCGTCATGCTTCTGATCTGGATCATATAATCAAAAATGGACGTATTCCTGAAGGGTTTCAGCGGGGGGTCAGGATGCTGCTCGATAAGACGGGGAATGGAAATCAAATCATTTCTCAAACCACAACGATCCCGGATACTCCTCCAATATCTGAAGGTGCTTATCTACAGGTTGTTAACATGTATTGCTTCGCCTCTCTATATGTGGCTAAACAGATTTTGCGCAATGATCTGTGGGTAGCTAAGCAAAGAGATACGGACTGTAAACAATTATTGCTGCAAATGATAGAGTGGCATGCAAAAGCTGTACATGGATCGGAATATGATACTTGGCATGCAGGGAAATTCATGAATGAATGGGCTGATCAAGATGTTGTTACTGATTTGAAAAAATCTTTTGGGGAATACGACCCAATCATAGTTGGGAAGCACTGATCGTATCCTTTGAGTTGTTTAAACGATTATCCTCGGAAGTGGCAGCTAAGTATAAATACGCGTATCCGGATGAATTATTTTCCCATATTCAAAACTGGTTAGGGGGACAATATGATAAGAATAGATAAAAAGTCGGGCACCTTAATTGTTGTGCTGCATGAGATTTATGGGATTAACCAGCATATACAAAATTTTTGTAGCCTATTATCAGATCAGGGTTATGACGTCATTTGTCCAAATTTACTAGGCAAAGAAACGCCTTATGACTATTCGCAAGAGGAAAGTGCCTATACCAATTTTATAGAAAATATAGGATTTGAACGCTCTTCCTATTATATTGAAAGTTTATTATTAAGTACTCGAGCTCGTTATAAAAAGGTATTTATCGTTGGATTTAGCATAGGGGCAACGATTGCCTGGCTGTGTAGTCAAGAAAAGTATGTTGATGGAATTGTAGGATACTATGGCTCTCGTATTAGGAATTATTTAGAAATAACTCCACATTGTCCAACACTGCTTTTTTTCCCACAGGAAGAACCATCATTTAATGTGGATGAGCTCATTTCAATTTTAGATAACCGTAATATCCGGGTACATAAATTCAGCGGACAGCACGGATTCAGTGATCCGTACTCTCCCCGATATAACGTACATTCGGCTCAGCAATCATTTAACGAAACGGTAGAGTTCTTCAAGAGAGGTTGATCAATGAACAGCTTCATCCAGCCCACACCTGTTTCATTACTCTGGGGAAACGCACAGTCTTGATATGCGGATTAGTCATATGTATACACATCATTGACTATGAAAAGGAGACGTATATGGCTGTGGCTACCTTTTTTTCATAATACCATACAACCTTCTCCGGCAGATGGGGCAAAAGCGGCGGATCAGAGCGGGAAAGCTTCTTAATTTGAGGTAATGCGAAATAATAAAAGGACCCTGATGATTTAGTCGACCTCTATCGAAAATATCTCTTTAAAACCTCTTTTACCATCGGCTGTAATACGTATCGCGCGGGTTGTGGGCAGACGCTCGATCCAATTTAATTCGAATAATCTGTCCAGAAGTGCATTTCCTAAAGCACCTGCAAGGTGATGGCGTCGTTCACTCCAATCCAGGCATTTATGTGAAAAGGAGCGGCGCTTTTGTCTTGTTTTTGTAAGGTCAATCTGAAAGTCAGTGAAGAAAGCCTCTCCTTGTTCCGTGATATGAAGCCCGTCCCGATCCTCGGAAAGAATACCCTTTTGAATGAAAAAACTCATGAGCTGCACGCCTAATTGACCCGCAACATGATCGTAGCAAGTTCTTGCCAACCGTAGGGCCTCGTTTTCGGAGGCATGTTTGAATGAATGGATGGGGACAGACGGAGCTATGGATAAAAATGATTCCATCACCCGGGCAACTTCGGGGTCTTGAATGCCATAGTAACGGTGACGCCCTTGTTTTTCTACAGTAACGACTTGTGCCTCGGTCATTTTAGCCAGATGGAAGCTGGCCGTTTGCGGTTTGATGCCTGCCATATGGGCCAATTCACTTGCCGTGTGGAACCTGCCGTCTAATAAAGCGGTGAGTATAGCTGCACGGGAAGGCTCGCTAACAAGAGAAGCAATCATGGCTACATTTGACTTGGTGCTCATGGCACGGTTATCCCCCTTTGTAATCCATACTTCGATGAAGGTTGAAATATTTATATTTTACAATAGGGAGGCAGATCTGAATAGAAGGAGAAGAGATAATGAACCCAATAAATCAGATGAATGAGATGAATTATAGTTCAGACGTTAAAACGATTAACCCTAGCATTTTATATTACGGAACCCCTGTGATTTTACTCAATACGCTGAATGAGGATGGAACGACCAATATTAGCCCCATTTCCTCTTCGTGGGCATTAGGAGATTGTGTGGTACTAGGCATTGGAATAGGTGGGAAAGCATTTGAAAATATGAAGCGACATCCCGAATGTGTAATCAACGTCCCGGGGCCTTCAATGTGGGAAAATGTAGAACGTTTAGCCCCTTATACAGGCAAGAATCCTGTTCCAGCTGAAAAGAAGGAACATGGATTTATGTACCATAAAAATAAGTATGAGATCAGCGGACTAACTTCGATTGAGTCGAATAGGGTCAAGCCCGCCCGAATCAGGGAGTGCCCTATTCAAATTGAAGCTAAGGTGAAGGATGTGAGAATCCCTAACCATTCTCCTTATTTTGTGATCGTCGAAACTCAAGCCATACAGGTGCATGTTCATCAGGATATCATCCTCGGTGAGAACCATATTGATCCGACAAAGTGGAGCCCACTCATCTATAATTTCCGTCATTACTTTGGTCTGGGTGAGTATTTGGGCAAAACCTTCCGATCCGAAACCTGATATTTCGACAAAATAATAATATCCTACCTGAATAATAAGAATTATCTTCCCAAATCGTTCTTTTTGTGCGAGAATGATTGAAAAATCATCCATGAGTACGCATACAGGAAGAGACGATTCATACAGCACGTATAACAAGGGAGGAAATAATCATGTCAGAAGAACGCAAGCTGTCATTTGAAACTCTCGCTGTCCATGCTGGACAACAAATTGATCCTACTACCTTTGCCCGTGCCGTTCCGTTGTATCAAACCACTTCATATGGATTTCGGGATGCGGAGCATGCGGCTGATTTGTTCTCGCTGAAAGAATTCGGCAACATTTATACGCGTCTGATGAATCCGACCACGGATGTATTCGAGCAACGGATCGCAGCACTGGAAGGCGGGGCTGGCGCGTTGGCAACGGCTTCGGGAGCGGCGGCGATTTCCTTCTCCATCCTGAACATTGCTGGAGCTGGGGATGAAATTGTGTCGGCCTCCAGTCTGTATGGCGGTACCTATAATCTATTTTCTACAACCCTGCCGAAATTGGGCATTAAAGTACATTTTGTCGATTCGGATGACCCAGAGAACTTCCGCAAAGCCATTACGGATAAGACGAAGGCATTATTTGCCGAAACGATTGGCAACCCACAGGGCAATGTGCTGGATGTGGAAGCTGTAGCGGCGATTGCGCACGAATATGGTATTCCGCTGATTGTGGATAACACGTTCCCAAGTCCTTACTTGTTGCGTCCTATTGAATACGGAGCAGACATTGTTGTGCATTCGGCAACGAAGTTTATTGGCGGGCACGGTACGTCTATTGGTGGGGTGATCGTGGACAGCGGCAAGTTTGACTGGAAAGCGAGTGGTCGTTTCCCAGGACTGACTGAGCCGGACCCGAGCTACCACGGAGTTGTTTACACCGAGGCGGTGGGGCCTATCGCATATATTATCAAGGCAAGGGTGCAATTGCTGCGGGACTTGGGAGCGGCCATTTCTCCGTTCAATTCATGGCTGCTGCTTCAGGGCTTGGAGACACTTCATCTGCGGTTGGAAAGACATAGTCAGAATGCCTTGAAGGTAGCGCAATATCTCGAAGGCCACAAGGATGTGGAGTGGGTCAGCTACACCGGGTTGCCGAGCCATCCGTCCTATGAATTAGCTCAAAAGTATTTGCCGAAAGGACAAGGAGCAATCCTGACCTTTGGTATTAAAGGTGGAAGCCAGGCGGGAAGCAAGCTGATTGCGAATGTGAAGCTGTTTTCCCATTTGGCGAATGTGGGTGATTCCAAGTCTTTAATTATTCACCCGGCAAGCACAACGCACCAGCAGTTGAATGTGGAAGAACAGGTTGCTGCCGGAGTCAAACCAGAGCTGTTACGCCTATCTGTCGGGACAGAAGCGATAGACGATATATTGTACGATCTGGAGCAGGCGATCGCGGCCAGCCAGCAGTAGTAGCAGTAGACTCTTCTTAGACTAAGTGTGACAGAGCATTCGTGTAGCATCGCAAGTGATTTTTCGACCCAGATCAGTATTCGTTCAATGTTTATCAGGCGGGGGGCAACCTCCGTCTTTTTTTGCGTGTTGACACCATACCCCCATAGGTATATATTATACCCCATAGGGTATATAAGGAGGGGAAGAAATGGGTAGGAAAATAGTTATTATTGGCGGGGTAGCAGGTGGAGCTTCTGCTGCTGCGAGATTGCGTAGATGGAATGAGGAAGACGAGATTATTCTGTTTGAACGCGGAGAGCATGTTTCTTTTGCGAACTGTGGCCTTCCCTACTATATTGGCGGGACAATCCATGCGCGGGAGAAGTTGTTTCTCCAGACGCCTCAAGGGATAAGAGACCGTTTTAATATAGATGTAAGGGTACTGAAAGAAGTGATACAAATAGACCGCGAGCAGAAGCTCGTCCGCTTCCGCGATATGATTACAGGGGAAACAGATGAGCAGCCGTACGATATTGTGGTATTGTCGCCGGGAGCCAAACCGATGATACCGGACATTCCCGGATTACATGAAGCTGTGAATGTATTTACATTAAGAAACATTCATGACACGGACGTCATTAAAGCATATGTAGATGAAAGACATCCCCAGCATGTCACGGTGATCGGGGCCGGATTTATTGGGCTGGAGATGGCCGAGAATTTGCGGGAGCGTGGACTTGCAGTAACTATTATTGATATGGGTCAACAATTATTGAATCCGCTGGACCCTGAAATGGCCAAATGGGTAGAACAGCATATGAGGCTGAACGGGGTGGGGGTGCGTTTAGAGGAAGGAGTCACGGCTTTTGAAGAGCAGGGGACACAACTTCGATTGACCTCCGGGGGTGTGCTTCATACGGACATGGTTATTCTGGCGATCGGTGTTGTTCCTGAAAATGAGTTGGCCAAGCAAAGCGGATTGGAAATTGGTTTTCGCGGCGCCATTCAGGTCAACGCCCAACTGCAAACCAGCGATCCGGCCATTTATGCGGTGGGGGATGCCATCCAGGTCAAAGACCGCAATCATGGGTTTGCAACGATGGTATCACTAGCTTGGGGAGCCAATCGTCAGGGGCGTTTGGTAGCGGATCATATTAACGGTCAAGCCATTTCTTATGATGGGGCGCTTGGAACATCCGTAATTAAGACCTTTGCATTGACTTCAGCTTCTACAGGTAATAATGAAAAAACATTACAGCGGCTGGGCGTTCCTTATCAGGCTGTTCATATTCATCCTGGTTCGCATGCCGGCTATTACCCTGGCGCATCACCCATCGCTATGAAGCTGCTCTTTAATCCCGAGAACGGGATGATCTATGGGGCGCAGGCTGTTGGATCTGATGGAGCAGACAAAAGGATTGATGTCATTGCAACCGCTATTCGTGGCCATTTGAACGTCCGTGAACTGGCTGATATTGAACTTGCTTACGCACCGCCATATTCGTCAGCAAAAGACCCTGTGAATATGGCGGGCTACGTGGCTTCGAATATCATGGACGGGCTGGTCCAAACGATACAGTGGCATGAAGTTGATGATTTTCACCGCAATGGTGGTCTTATTATTGATGTTAGGGATGCAATGGAGCTACAGGCAGGAACCATTCCAGGTTCGATTCATATTCCGCTGGCCGAGATTAGAGAGCGGATGGCAGAAATCCCTCGTGAACTGGAGATCGCGGTATCCTGCCAAGTCGGCCTGCGAGGCTATATTGCGGCCCGAATTTTGACTCAAAACGGTTATCGGGTGAGGAACGTTGATGGTGGCTATAAGACGTATTCGGTTATGGCTGAACGTGTTCATCTCTTAAAATAGTTCATCACCCATCCAATCTGGTTGAGGTGATCTGTTACTTCGCCGTGCAGCGCACCAAAGAAAGTATCTTGTAGCTCCACGGTAACGGTACCTTTTTCTGCTAGTGCGCGGTAAGCCTGCTTAAGCTCGTCCTCACTTTCACAGTCGAGAATGATTTGTACATGCTGTGCTTTCAGCGGCTTACCGTAGGAATCCGAAAAATGGATATGACTGCTACCCAGGTGAAGTTCAGCGTGCAAGAGTCTGCCTTCCTGCTTGTTTAGCACTTTGATTTTCCCGCCTAAGACAGACTGGTAATAATCAATTGACTGCTGCACATCGTTTACAATGACAAAAGGACTTGCACTTCTCATGGGATCATTTCCTTTCATGTCTTTGGTGTAGGATCGCTACTGTACATTATTTACGTTATCCGCAGGGTTTACCCCTTTTCTGATCAAATTATGGCTTGGTTCACTGTGTGACGTCTGTTACAATAGAATAGGCATATACGAATGGATAGAAAAGAGGTTGAACAGGTGGGCACTTCAGTGATTTGGGAAGCAGTTATATATTGGGTGATCTTGGTGATTTCCGCTCTGTGCGTGATCGCAGTATCTGGTACTCGGAAGACAGCAAGCACGATTATTTTAGCGCCCGTTGTTTTGTTCTGTACCATATTTATGATGCAGGGATCAGTGTTTACTGCCATGAATCACCCGACGATGGGGTCTAATGTCGGTTTGGGTATGGCATTTCTGACAACATGGGTGGTCAGCGGAATATTGTTTGCTGTAGCGCTTGTAATTGCTTTTATTAAATATAACAAGAAGAACAAGGCGTAATTTAGCCTTAACCTCAGATGGATAAAGGCTTTCGGTGATGTGCCGAAAGCCTTTTTTTGTATTTTTTTACGATACAGGATGTCTCTGCTTATCTGCGTCTTCTCATAAGCAATACAACGATCAGCACGACGATGATCACGATCAATAGGAATTTCATATTCAATAACCTCCTTGGTCTGTCTCATATTTGGTATTAACCACTTTTAGTTAGTATGTACCGATGAATCTCAAGCAAGTATTTATTGTTGATTACCTGGGAAAAATTAGAATGTGGGACTAAAAAGAGGTTTACAGGCTTAGCTGGAAAGTGTATACATAAAGTAAGGAGGCGATTGCCATGAGTGATCGTGCATTTCATTTGTTCTATATTATTTTCTTAACGGTTCTGGCACTTGGAAGTGTTGGTGGAATCGCCTGGTGGCTGCGCTCTGTCGGTCGTCAGGAGAAGGAAAAAAACTAAATTCAGCATGGGCATACAAGCCCGAATGCATCTTCCAGTAGGAGGGTGCATTTTTATGTGTTATAATGAGAACATATGTTCTATGTAGGAGGGAAGACGATGTTGCCAGATTTGGAACGAAAGCTGCTACGTATTTTGTATAATTATTTCGCTCAGCATCGCCACATGCCCACAATGGCGGAATTGACCGTAAAAACGGGCAAGCGAGACGCTGAAATTACAGTCGCCTTGCGACATATGGAACAGGAGCGTTACATCACTTGGGAAAACAATTCGGGTACCCAGCATGTTGTTTTACTGGAAGGGTGGGAACGTCCCTCGACCCAAAGGCGCACCCAAGCGGAAACAAGACGTTCCACTACGCAAACAATGCCGTCCGATGGTACAGAATATTGGACGAATTATTAGAAGGTATATAAAACTGGAAAATTAATGAGTTTTTAAGGTGCATATCATTTAGTTTTAAGAAAGCGAGACTATAATGACCCTATTAACCCCTTTTTGATCAAGCTATAGGCCCTGCCGATGTATCGGCAGGGCCACTTTTTTGTTCATAGATATGCTTTCCGTATATGAAAAATCCCCCGGGGATCATCCGGAGGATGGTGCAGTTTGCATATACTGCACGGCCTGCTCAAACTACAACGTTTGATGGCATAATATATATTCAACCCCTGCTACCTTGCATTATATGGTCAGCATGTTCGTAAGGGGCAGTGTGATTCCACTATTCATTTTCCAAACGACAAAAGCCCTACCTCTCTTTCGTCCTTGCGGCTCCGATGACCGCGCCAGTGTGAATGTGAAAATCTTCGGCAAAAGCTCAAAATTCTACATTAGGGTTATACATAAAATTTGGAGAAGCTCCATACGGTGATTAGGAGTAATAGCTTGTTGCGTGGAATCTTATGGGGTTAATACATATTTCAATAGTATAGCAAGAATGATTATAAAACACAAGTCATTTTTGGTTTTTTGATGATTGACTGGAAAAAATGTTGGCTAAAATGTCCTTCCCTCGCGAGTTTCTTAATTAAGAATAAGATGATTTTCCATCTATAAATTGCAGATTAAAAGCCGTCCTCGTATTTATGTAAAATGCTCGAACAAGAAGGTAAACTTTTGATGGTTGGACTCCGATATTGAATACACAAGATATTTTAGAGTGTACGGATGAAAAGAGGGGTAGCAATTTGCCGACCTATAAGCGCTTTATTCAGCATGTTATCCTGAACTATATTATAGGTTCGTTTATCGCTGTATTGTTGGTAGGTATGATTTTTGTATTTTCCACGTTAAATGTAGCCCACTATGAAATTCTGGGTCTTGTTAAAATTATTGCATTTTCCAGCGTTATTATGATTGCTTGTGAAACCATAGTGTTTCGAATGCATTTGAGACCCGTTCATCGTTTTTTTCTAGGTAACCAGGAAACGCTTAAGGATGTAGAAGCGGTGTATATCCGGGTTCATCATCTGCCTAATTTGTCAGTTTTACGTATTGTTGGACCGCATTTGTTAGGCTTCTCTATCCCGGCAACCGTTATTGCTTTATGGATGATACATACTGGACAACTTACTTTTCCCTTTTATTATGTAGGAATCGCCTGTATAGGAGCTTGTCTGGTCGCTTCCATGCACGCACTGGTTGAATTTTTCCTGACAATGAGAGCAATCAAACCTCTGCTGGAGGAAATTCGTGATCGAACCTACCAGCAATATGGATTAAACCTGTCCCTGCGAGGAAGAGTCCTGCTATCGCTTCGGCATAAATTTCAGTTAAGCGCGACGCTCATTGGTGCTTTTCCTTTATTTTTATTTTGTTTAGCTACACAGATTCGCCTGGAACGTTTGGAGGCGACGGATTCTAGCTCCTATTGGGCTTGGGCGGGTACGATTTTAATTTTTGGTGTAGCCTTTGCTTATCTGGGCGGCAGGTTGCTGACCCGTGAGATCGAACAACCGATCCACCATCTGCTGGAAAAAATGAATGAAGTGAAGGAAGGTCGCCTGAACAGTAATGCCAGCGATTTGTATTCGGACGAATTTGCGGAGCTGGTCGAAGGATTTAACATGATGATCGAGGGCCTGAAGGAACGGGAAGAAAAGAACGGTCAGCTATTGGACAGTTACTTCGCCACCTTGGCGGCAGCACTGGATGCGCGAGATGCCTATACCGCAGGACATTCTTTGCGTGTAGCTGAATACTCCGTACTCATTGGGCGCAAGGGAGGTTTGAATGAGACGGACCTCGACTTGCTGCGCAAAACAGCCTTGCTGCATGATATCGGTAAAATCGGCGTGGCTGACGCTGTGTTGCTCAAGGACGGCAAGCTGACGGACGAGGAGTTTGATCAGATTAAAATGCACCCGGTTATGGGAGAGAGCATTCTCCGGCAAGTTGAACCGGCTTATGCTATGGCCCCTTATTTGCCTGGCGTGCGCTCGCACCATGAGCGTTATGATGGCAAGGGATATCCTGATCAGCTCGCTGGGGAAGATATCCCCTTATTTGGGCGAATCATTGCTGTAGCGGATGCTTATGATGCGATGACGTCTGATCGTCCCTATCGGCAAGGTATGAAGGAAGAGAAGGCGGTTATGATATTGGAAGAGGGAAAGGGAACCCAATGGGACCCTTATTTTGCCGAATTATTTGTCAAAGAGTGGCGCCGGAACAAAGGCATCACAAGCTGACTCTATAGGTATCAGCACTAGGGCGAGCCATTGAGGTTCGCTTTTTTTATATACGGATGTAAGACCTTTTGACATGTCGAAAGATGGGGCTTCATGTTATGATGTACAAGAAAGGCAAACGCGGTTAACATAGGCCTGGCATCCAATTTTTTGCGCTATGGGAGTGTGAGTCCATGCAATTTTCAATGATGTTTTTAATGAATTTAGGGATGCTGATTGCCGTTGCCTATGTGGCGAACGTGATTTATAAATATGGTTTGAGTCGTACCTCTTCGCGGTTCAAATATGTCAGCTCGGTGCTGCTAGTGATATTTGGCGGATGGGTCAGCTCTTGCTTTGGTTTTAACTTTAGTGAAACAGTTATTTTTGATCTGCGTTTCGTACCGCTGATTATCGCGGCGTTGGTGTATCCCCGCTCCTATACGCTTATTATTATTGGGGTCGCAATCGGACTTACGAGATTTACCTTCGGTTTGCATACGGCGGCGTGGGTCGGCTTTTTGAATATGAGCATTCTGGGCGTACTGTGCGCCGGATTGAACTACTGGATGCGTCGTTCCACCTGGCGTTTGATTATCAAGGCATCAGTGACCATTTTAGCAGTTAATATCGTAAATACGTTAAATATCGCCTTTCTGGGCGTCATTCCTTGGCGCTATTATGTAGCGGAGGTTGTTCCTCTTACACTGCCTATCGGCATCGTACTCAGTTTTTTATTTGCTCTGATTTTACGGGACTTTCAGATGGAGCAACAGCGGAATCATCAGATTAAGCAGGCGAATGAGTTGTTATCAGAGCAGCGAGATGAGTTGCAGAAGGCAAAGGTCATTCTAGAGGAACGTGCCAAGCAACTGATGATGGCTTCCCAATATAAATCCGATTTTATGGCAACGATGTCGCATGAGTTACGTACACCTCTTAACAGTATCATTAATCTGGCGCAAATTATCAACGAGCAGGGAAAAGAGCTGGATGAGGACGAGCTAGACCAGTATAGTGATCTAATTTATGCCTCAGGGCATGATTTGCTCCAATTGATCAACGACATTCTGGACCTATCCAAGGTCGAGGCTGGGCACATGGAAATCGTAAGTGAGCCAGTCAGTGTACGTGAGATTGCGCAGGTGATGATGATGCATTTTGAAGTCACAGCGAAGGATAAAAATCTGGAATTCAGCTTGAAGGAGCATGGGCCTATACCGAACGAAATCCGGTCTGATTCCAAACGCGTACAGCAAATTTTGCGTAATCTATTGTCCAATGCCTTTAAGTTCACTCATAAAGGACGTGTATTGCTGGAAATCAGTACACAACATCTGGATCGAAAGGGACAGGAGGGAGATTGGGTTGTATTTGCTGTAAAAGATACGGGCATCGGCATTTCCAAGCTTCAGCAACACGTTATTTTTGAGGCATTCCAGCAGGCGAACGGTTCCATTAATCGTAAATATGGAGGAACTGGGTTGGGATTGTCCATCAGCCGTGATTTTTCCCGCTTGTTGGGCGGGTTTATCCGTCTGGAGAGTGAGGAGGGCCATGGAAGTACATTTTCCCTGTACCTACCGATGTGTCCGTCCAAAAGCAAGGAGGCGGACGAACAGCCGTTTAAATTAACCTAATCGCAATTTGTAGGAGCAGGAGCGCTATGGCACAAAGGAGGTCTATCATGGAACGCAAAGCGGTCGTTGTGGGTGCAACAGGGCTTGTCGGGGGTTATGTTGTACGAGAGCTGCTGGTGCAAAAGGAATACAACCGCGTCATGGTTATGGGCAGACGTCCATTGGACATCAAGCATCCCAAGCTGGAGCAGGCGCTCATCGATTGGGAACAGCCTCAGAAAGCTGCGCTCGCCTTCGAAGGGGTGGATGATGTTTTTTGCTGCCTTGGGACAACGATGAAAAAGGCGGGCTCCAAGGAGCAGTTCCGTCTGGTGGATCTGGACTACCCGGTGCTGACAGCCCAGTTGGGCAAAGAAGCTGGAGCGGTACAGATGCTTACGGTCTCTGCGATGGGCGCCGATCCGGATTCACGCGTGTTTTATAATCGCACCAAGGGTGAGGCTGAAGAGGCGCTTGCTGCTGTCGGATTGCCTGCGCTGCATTTGTTCCGTCCGTCGCTGATTTTGGGCGCGAGACCTGAACGACGTTTGGGTGAAGCCGCTGCCGCTGTTGTCATGAAAGCGCTGGACGGTCTGATGACGGGCAAGCTCGCTTCCTACCGCGCCATCCCGGCCCCAGTCATTGCACGAGCCATGGTACGAATTGCTCTCGCACAGGCGAGCGGCGTACATATTTATCCGAACGACATCATTCGGGTCATCGGAGCTGAACTAACTTCCGATGATGAGGAACCTGTTACTGGAACAGCTCCTGATGAGAATGTGTAAAACCACAGCTAGGGTTAAAAATGACAATAACGCCAATGTTGCCCGATGATTCGGGTTGCAGTGGCGTTATTTGTGTTTTATTGGTGGTTTGTATGTTGCGGCACATCTATCGTAATCTCTAATTCATCAATGTAATGGCGTGTCCAGTTGCCATTAGCATCGAGTAGGGCACTGCCTCCTGGTTGTGTTGGCAATATATAAGGCTTGAAGATGATCTTCTGGGGAGTGTCCACAAAAGGAGTAAATAGGGTGATCATTTTGCTCTCACGTTCTTTAGTAAGGGGAACTCCAGAACCGCTTAGGAGTTGGAGTTCTCTTCCCTGCTCGTCGAATACCGCATAATCAAGCATATCCAATTCTTTTTTGGTGTACTGGATCGTTTGTCCATTTTTGATGTCATTGTACTCTCGCTCCACGGTGTACTCATCCGGCATATGTGCAATATCGGTCAGCATTTTAAACGACGTTGTGATCTTGGTCGTGATGGGTGTGATTTCTACCTTTTCTGCCGTAAATGCAAGATACGGATTAGATATACTCAATTGCAGCTGAAGTAACTTGTTATTTATTTTAGTTTTATGAACTGTGGCTTGTATGCGAAACGACTCGGCTACACCTTTTAACTTGGCATATACCTCTAGCTCAAACTGATCTGGTAAGGCGGGTTTACCACTGGCAGGGTCACGCATATACGCAATCAGCATAGAATTACTATCTTTGCCTGGGCGGCCATACATGAAATTAAAGGCGCCATTATTGCTATTGACCGATGTCCCATTGATGAACAGGTCCACTTTCTCCAGAATGTCCTCTTCGGGCTGTCCTTGCGTTTGGATCGCCGGATATAGGGTTTGATGTTGTGAATCTCCGCCGCTCTTTTCCAACGCGACGACCAAGCGTATCCCGTCAAATATGATTTGTGGTACCTTTAATGTAATACCGCTATGGGTAACACTGAGATTCGAGGAAGTTGCCAACCCTTTCTGATCAGCGGTTTGCAGCCCGAGATCCCCAGCAAGCTTGAACACGCTGTCTACAAGGGGAACCTGTTTCAATGATTCTGCCATTGTAGGCGAAACAAAGGCGCTACCAATGATCATAACGCTAATGACAGCCGCAGAAGCAGCGGCAATTGCGGTCCCCCGAAGAAATTTTTTGCCCGGTCGATGTAAGGAAGGATACTTGGATAACGGCTCCACATCCGATTCCATTTGTGTGTAAAATGCATCTAAGCGTGCTCTTACCAAATCGGGAATCATTACCGTGTCTGCGTTCAAGTTTTCTTTTTCTGATTGTAATTTCCGATCCAGCTCTTGATTCTGTTTCTCAATCTCTGAAGGGCTCATTGAAAGGTCACCTTCCTTTCTCCACGATTTTGTAGCAGGTCCATTAATATTCTGCGAGCACGGTGCAATCGTGTTTTGACGGCCCCCTCTGATACATCCAGTACCTCTGATATTTCTCTGATCGGCATATCCCGCAAATAGTGCAGGGAAATTACGGTTCGCATGGATTCCTCCAAGTGGTCGATGGCCTCGCGCAGTTCGATTTTTTCATATTCGCCCGAGGTGGAGGGTTCCTTTATAAATTCCGCCACGGGGACGATCCGTTTTTGCTTGCGGATAATCTGATGGCACTCATTAATGAGGATGCGAAGCAACCATGTTTTAAAATAGCGAGGTTCACGCAGCTCGCCCAGAGACTGGTATGCCTTGAGCATTGCCTCTTGCATCGCGTCCGCGCAATCTTCATTGCTGCGAAGAATGGAACGCGCCATGCCGTACATATCGGATTCCATATGTTTCATCAAGGCGACGAATGCCTTGCGGTCCCCCTGCCTTGCTTGGTTTAGGTTTGTTCCGAGATTCAAAGGATGGTGCTCCTTTCCCGTCTATACTAGCTATGGTCATTGTACCTGTATCTGGATTTGTAGAATTTATGTAGCAGGTTACAGGAGTTAGATGATACATAGGGGCTAAAGGTTACAGCGGAAATAAATAAAAAATATAGTACTGTCGCAAAATGATGTATTAAAGGAAACCCACTGCGTTATTCCGTCGCACGGAATAGTGGCTTTGGACTTCACATGCTATAATACGGTGAACCAGTATCAGGAAGGAGAATCCAACCCTTATGAAAAAAACAATTGCTACTGAAAAAGCACCTGGTGCTATCGGCCCTTATAGCCAAGCGGTAGAGGCAGGCGGGTTTATTTACACCTCGGGACAGCTTGGGCTGAATCCGGCAACAGGTGAGTTCGGTAAGGATGTACAGGAGCAGGCACGCCTGTCCTTGAGCAACGTACAAGCCATTCTGGAGGCGGCAGGCAGCAACATGAACCAGGTTGTGAAAGCGACTGTATTCCTGAAGGACATGAACGATTTTGTCAGCGTCAATGAGGTGTACAGTTCTTTCTTTGAGCAACCCTATCCAGCACGCAGTGCGGTGGAGGTAGCTCGTCTGCCTAAGGATGCACTGGTGGAGATTGAAGTCATTGCATTGAAGGGCGAATAGTCTGAAAGGTCCGTTCATAAAATAAAAAGTTTGTATGGCAACCGGGTGTCCCTATTAAATAGAGGCACCCGGTTGCTCAAATTTAATGTGTTTTGTTTGGAATCTGAACGATTTGTTGACATGATTCTTCGTTTGTATGAAAAAAGGTCGGATTATATTATCAATATGAAGAAAATAAATGCAGATCACTCGACAAGCAAGCTTATAGATTTGATTAAAGTCTATACCTAATCACATAGTTAAAATGAATAAACAAAGCAAGCGAGCTTGGGCTAGATAATTCAGACCCAACTCGCTTGCTTTTGCTAGTAGATAACAATAGTTTCTTTAATCCCGATCTCGATTACGGGCAAAGAATAGACATAGCGCGTACACCAGAATGATTACCGCCAAGATCCATGCAGCCAGCCGTACATTTTCATTGTTCGGATGCTCGACGGCGATGGCGACATAGGCCCATACAAATACGAGAGGATAAATGCTGTCGCGATAAGGGAAGCTGACCATGATGGCCAATACGGTGCCGATGAGCAGGATAATGATCGCCCATGTCGTATCACTCAGTCCCCAGCCACTCCATTCATTCTTTTCCAGTGCCACTGCAATGTTGATAATAGTAGCAACGGATACCCAACCGAGGTTGAGGCTGAACGTTAGCTTGACGAACCACATTTCTCCGCGGGTTGGCTGCGGCGTGCGGGTACGTACATACACGACGCTCAAGGAAAGCAAGTATAGAATAATGACGATGACGCACAGCTCTACGTATACATACTGCCAGAGGAAAATCCAGATGATATTGAAGAGACAGCTTAGAATGAAAAAAATACCGATGGACTGAACGCTTGTCTTGGCTTGCCCTGTAGGTGTAGCTTGGTACACGACAAAGCAGGCGAGCAGTACGTAGATGACGGACCAGATGGAAAAAGCGTAACCCGCTGGTGTGATTAAGGTTGGGTACATGTTGGATACAGCAGCAGTGCTTCTGCCGCCGATAGGAAGTGTAGAAGCCAGAATGTTAACGAGAACGACAGCGATAAATGCAATAATATTCCACCATTTATACGGATGGCTTCGTGACATAGGGATATCTCCTCCTCAACGAATGCTGACCCAAAATGACCGACTGGTCACAATCTTCTATTATGAATATACCCACTTTGCTTTCGAATATGTCCTAACGGGAAAAAGTTTCTTGATCCCGGTATAATCATAAAAAGTTGTATGTATATGCAGTCATATGTAGTACAATGGTGAAAATTTTAAGCACTATATAAGCTGAAATTCCTCAAGTTCAACTTATATGGAAGTAAGGAGATAAGTAGAATGAATGGCTTGGAGAAAGTAGGGAAATTTGTAGGAGGAACCTTTTCCATCTGGGTACTTTTATTTGCATGCTTGGGATTTTTCTTTCCTGCGGCGTTTACAGGGTTAAAAGGATACATACAGTTATTTCTGGGCATTGTCATGTTCGGGATGGGGTTAACTTTATCTGCGGCTGACTTTCGTGAAGTATTCCGGCGTCCAGTGGATGTGGCTATTGGTGTGGTCGGGCATTATCTGATTATGCCGTTTCTGGCCTTTGGATTGGCATTAGTATTGCAGCTGCCACCGGATATTGCGGTAGGTGTCATTTTGGTAGGCTGTTGCCCGAGTGGAACCGCGTCCAACGTAATGACGCTCTTATCCAAAGGCGACGTGGCATTGGGAGTATCGATTGCTTCGGTGTCGACGCTGATTGCTCCACTGGCTACTCCGGCCATGATTAACCTGCTTGCTGGACGTTGGATGAATATTAATGCGAAGTCGCTGATCATGGATATTCTCATCGTGGTTATTGTCCCCATTGTGCTGGGTGTTATCGTCAAATCGCTATTTCGCAAACAGGCAGAAGCCAGTGTCCAGGCGCTGCCGCTTATATCAACACTGGTGATTATGCTCATCGTGGCTATTGTGATTGCAGGCAGCAAAGGCAAGATTTTGGAGACAGGTCCGATTATTTTTGGTGTGGTTATTTTGCATAACGGTATCGGGTTCCTGCTCGGATATTGGTTTGCCAAGCTATTCGGTATGAATCTTTCCAAGCGTAAAGCTGTTACGCTGGAAACGGGAATGCAGAATTCCGGACTGGGCGCTGCGCTGGCAGCAGCTCATTTTAATCCGATTGCTGCTGTACCGAGTGCGATTTTTAGCGTGTGGCATAATATTTCCGGCTCGTTGCTCGCGACCTGGTTTTCCCGCCGGGAGGAGAAGAACAGCACATCCGGGAACCATTAAGCTTTGTCAGTGGCTTGTGACAAGTGGCTGCGGTTCAGCTTTTTCGAACAGTTTAGGGAAGGTCAGAAAGGATAGATTTGACTTTATAGTTGCGGATCATTATACTGTGGTTATTATAACCACTGTATTTAAGTAAGCAACAGTAGTTTGAGTTCGTTGTGGAAGGAAAACTGCATCGAATTCATATTCGGCTTCATGCTTAACAGCCTTATATTATCTGATCTGATTTAAACTGAAGGAGAGAGAACGAATGAACCCAAAATATAATTCTCTATTTGAAGCTTTTACCCTGCCATCTGGTGTTACGTTGAAGAACCGTATTACCATGGCACCTATGACTAACTTTGCTTCCCACGAAAATGGTGAAGTCAGTGACGAGGAACTGGCATACTACCGTGAACGCTCCGGTGGTGTGGGCGCGGTTATTACCGCTTGTGTGTATGTAACTCCAGATGGCAAAGGCTTTGTCAATGAGTTCGGTGCGGACAAGGATGAAATGATTCCGAGCCTGCGTCGTCTGGCGGATACGATTCATCAAGAGGGCGCAAAAGCGATCCTGCAAATTTATCATGGTGGCCGCCTGTGTCCACCGGATCAAATTCCAGATGGACAGCCGATCAGTGCAAGCGCAGTAGCCGAGGAAAAAGAAGGCGCGCCTGTACCGCGTGAAATGACATCCGATGATATCCACCGCGTCATCCGTGCCTATGGCGAAGCAACTCGTCGTGCGATTGAAGCAGGCTATGATGGTGTGGAGCTTCACGGAGCGAACGGTTACCTGGTGCAACAGTTCTTCTCCCCGCACTCCAACCGTCGTACCGATGAATGGGGAGGAAGTGTTGAAAAAAGACTGACCTTCCCGCTGGCGGTTGTTCACGAAGTGAAGAAAGTAATCGCAGAACATGCAAAGCGGCCATTCATCTTTGGATACCGCTTGTCTCCTGAGGAAGGACACACACCAGGCATTACGCTGGATGATACGATGGTGCTTGTAGACCGTCTGGCGGATCAAGGGCTGGATTACCTGCACATTTCCGTAAATCATTTCTTCGGTGGTTCGTTCCGTGACCGCAGTGACGAACGGTCACGTACCGTTCTTATCCATGAGAAGGTAGGTAACCGTGTGCCGATTATGGGAGTCGGGTCGCTGAATACACCGGACGAAGCGCTTGCAGCACTGGAGACAGGTGTACCGCTTGTATCGCTGGGACGTCCGCTTTTGATGGAGCCACAATGGGTTCAGAAGGTGCAAAACGGCACAGAAGATACCATTCGCACGACATTATCCAAGCAAGCCCAGCAGGAGCTAGTCATTCCTGACTACTTGTGGGGTGCGTTGACGACCCTTCCAGGCTGGATGCCTGTTACGGACTAAATTTTGAATGATGGAGATACCCTAGGCTGCTCTCATGCACCTGGGGTATTTTCCTGTCCTGTGAACGTGAACAATAATATAGGAATAACTCAGAAAGAAGGAAAATGACAATGTTACATAAAGCTAATGACGCGATTTTGATAAAGTCCACCCATCCGGGGCTACAGATTCGACTGTTACAAGTAAGTGATGCAGAACGTTTATTAGAGATCAGACGTGAAAATTTTGATTTCTTCAAACCGTTCGAGCCAGAACGACCTGAAATTTACTTTACGCTGGAAGAACAGGCGCGTCTGATTTCCAACGGTTTGGAAGCGGCACAAGCTGGACAGGGATATACGTTTGGACTTTTTTTGCCGGAAAATAATAAGCTGATTGGCAGAATGGAGCTGTCGGGTGTCGCTAGAGGCCCCTTTCAAAACGCCAATCTGGGCTACTTTGTAGATCCTGCATACCACGGACAAGGCTATGCCACTTCCGCAGTGAAGGATATTGTACGCTACGCCCTGAATGAGTTGGAATTACACCGTATTCAAGCTGGAGTAATGCCAAGAAATACGCCTTCCAATCGAGTGATGGAAAAGGCAGGATTTCGCCGCGAAGGGTTGGCTCTCAACTATTTGAAGATTAATGGTGTGTGGGAAGATCACATGTTGTATGCGGTCACAGCTGAGGATTTGCAGAATGGCGTCTTCTGAATTCGCCAGGCGTGACCCCCTCCAGTTTTTTGAACACCTTGCCAAAATATTTTTCATCCTGATACCCGACCATACCGGCAATATGATGAAGGCGCAGCTTGTCATTCAGCAGCAATAGCTTTGCCTTGCTCATCCTGATCTGACACAAATAGTCCGACAGATTAACCCCGTACTCCTGCTTGAATTTACGTGAAATATATTCCCGACTGAGATAAAAGCGGCTCGCCATATCCTGTAGAGAAATGTCCTCGTCATAGTGTGCATCCAGATAGCGGGCAATATCACGGATGGTCGGGTTGTTTGGGCTATGGCTTGGTGTAAGTGCCTGACCGGCTGCCAGCAGTCGGTTTTCAACCTGTCTTTGCCATAAGGGCAGGGAAAGCATGCCACGGTTGTCGATCGGCAATGCATGAATGGAGCCGGACTCATCTGCCAGTTCCTCGCCATCGGTATCTCCGGGTCTGTCATTCAGCCAGCGGGCCAGCATCCAGTCCAACTCCTGATTCCAACTGGCTAGCTGCTCTGCTGTCACCGAAGGCAGCTCGGCTACAGCTGCTATCCAGTGGCCTACCGCTATCGACACACGATTGGCATTACAGCTGAGCGCACTAAGCCGTAGCTCCTCTTCCATCTCAGGCAACTGGGGAAGACGAATGTTCTGCCGTGTCTGGGAACTCTGGTGCATCCAGTCGGCGGTTTGCAACACATCCCGTTTCCACAACGCTTGCCGTGCCTCTTGGTAGGCAGTGGCTGCCGCTATGGGAAAAGCGCCAAAAGAGCCATAAGAGCCAACCCCGATGTGCATGTAACACCGCAAAGCCGTTTTGATCCCTGTGTGAATATCCTGCAAGAGCAGCGGCCAACGAGATGGCTCGCCCCAATATAGCAGAATAATTTCGTCCATACGCTCCAGATGACGGAATGCAATTCCAGTTTGAGAAGTTCCAAGAAATTCGTTGCAGATGTTAATCAGGGAAAAGCTCAAAAGCGCACGACGCGTTTTATATTTGTCCAGTATATCGGCATCCAGCTGCGTGGTACTCATCACAGCTGCATTACATATCTGAATAGCTGCGGGAAGACGTAACTCCTCACGTAAGGGTGTAATGGAAAGAGGGGTACTCGCTATACCGGAAACGATCTCAGTCAGGAGCTTATCAGCATAGTGCGGCCTCATCCGGTTGACCTCCATGGCCTGCATCGTTTGCCTGTTCCGGTCTTGCTCCGCTGTCCGCCAGGCTTGAGTGGCTTTATTTAGAGCCTCGTTAATCTCCACTGGATCTACGGGCTTAAGAATATAGTCCATGCCTCCCCGGCGGATGACCTGTCGAACCAAATCAAAATCATCATAGCCACTGACCACCACAACTCTGGTTGCTGGGGAATTCACTTGAATCCACTCCATCAGTGCTACTCCATCCTTGCCGGGCATCCGCATATCCGTAAGTACAACGGGTGGGGAAAGGGCGGTAATGACCTCAATCGCCTGATCGCCCGACTCAGCTTCAATTACCTCGCTCACACCGCACGCTTCCCAATGCACGAGCATCCGAATGGCATGGCGTACATGCTTCTCATCATCCACAATCAGGACTTTCATTGACAGATCACTCTCCCTTAATATGAATTTCTGCAGGGGCTTCAGTGCGAATTTCGAGTGTAAAACGGACACCATGAGGCAGGATGTTGTCTACGCACAGGGTGTTAGAACCATCCTCCGAGTGAAGCTGAATACGCAATAGAACATTACGAAGGCCAATGGAATCCTGCTCGCTAGTGTCCGGCTCTTCGTAGGCTTTCAGCGGACGTTTTAACATATGCTGGAGCTGCTCCAATTCGGCCTGTGGAATGGAAGTTCCGTTGTTTTCCACGGTTATTTTCACAATGGCTTCCCGGATTCGGCTGCCTGTAATGCGAATTTCACCGGGCCCCAGCCGAGGATCGGCACCGTGTTTAAAGTAGTTTTCCACCAATGGTTGGAGAATCATTTTAGGCACCCGATCATTCAGGACCTCATCTTCCCACTGGTAAGTGACCTCTAATTGCTCACCGAAGCGTTCCTTTTGTAAATCAAGATATTGTTTTACATGTTCGGCTTCTTCCTTAAGTGTAACGACCGTATGGTCCCGCATGTTATAGCGTAGCATTTTGGCAAGGGAAGAGAGTAGAGAATAAATTCGCGGCACCTCATGCTGTAGAGCCAGGGTTCCAATAGACTGTAGCGTATTATATAAAAAGTGAGGATTAATCTGTGCTTGAAGCGCTTTCAATTGGTGTGTCTTGTTAGCCAGCTCCAGCTTGTATTCCTGCAAAATGAGGTTATTGATGGTATCCATCATCTGTCTGAAACGGCGCGACAGCACTCCGATCTCATCGTTACTCATGGCCCGAATGTCTACATCCAGCTGACCGGACTGAATCTGGTTTATGTAGCGAGTCAGTCGCTTAATAGGTTCCGTGATTTTTATCGAAATCCATAACGTGGCAACAATGACAAGTAGCAACGCTGCACCTGTAATGACCGCATTGATCTGAGTCAGGCGGGTAGCCCGTAAATACAGCGTACGATGTGGAATTTTCTTGACGAGCGTCCAGCCTGATAGGTTGGCATCCAGCTTGCCGTACACGTGCAGTGCCGTATCATCCTCAATCACTCCGTGCTCGCCTTCTTTAGAAATTCGATTGAGCAGGTCAGATTCCTTCCAGTGTGTTCCAATCGCTGCTTCTTTTCCGCTATATATGATTGTTCCGTTCCGATCGATCAAAAACAGCTCCTCTGTATCCGCATCATACAATTGACGGCAAATACTGCGCAGCGGCTCCAGATCAACATCTATAGCCAGTACCCCAAGCGTCTCTGAGGCAGGAATGTTCCGAATCGCCCGATGAAGTGTAAATACCTGCCGCTTTGTGCTGTGCTCCGCATAGGCAACCGCCGAAAAGCCGTACAAATGCTTCATGTGCGAAGGCTGTATGAATAGTCCGGAAGGGCCGTAATGAATAGAACCAGTAAAGGGCTCCAGTCGGAATTCCCGTAGCGGGACTGTACTGGTAATCAACGTGGATTGCCCAGCCTCAAAAGAATGCAAATACACTTGGTCAATGCCTGACGAAGCATTCATCATCGTTTGCAGGGTGGTGTAAATTTCAGCGACGGCCCGGTAATCATCTGGAATTTTGGCCAGATTACGCAGAAAATGGGGGTCATTATAGACTCCGATGGACGCGCGATTCAGTCCCTGTAAATAGTTATCCAGATTCGTAATTCCCTGAAAAATAAGCCGTTCATTTTCTTGTGTGGCCTGCTCCCGCAAGGATTGCTTGGTGAGAACGAAGGTCATAGTCATCGACAGCAGCAGCGGTAGAGTGACCGCAATGAGCAAAAACCAGATCAGGCGGGAACGAATACTGTGAAATTTCATGCAGTGAGCTCCTTTCACAATTCAAGGCAAGCCAGAGGTCAATATTTTCCCCCCTAATGGTTCACGATCCTACGTGTTCTCCAGAGCGCTTATTCGACATAATGAACATGTGAATCGCATATCCGTACGGCCCAAGCATCATGCTGCTGAAAGAAAGCCGTAAGGGAGCGTTCCAGACACCAACAGACAACAAAAGGGGGGGATCGGATTGAATCGCGCCAAGTCGTCGCAATGGCTCCAGCAATGCATTTTTGTAGGGCCGTCGACGTTATTTTTCGTTATCATTATTGTAATCCCTTTTATGCTCGGAATGTACTATTCTTTTACAGAGTGGAATGGGGTAGCCAATGAGGCAAAGTGGGTCGGGCTGGATAATTTCAGTCACATTTTATGGAATGATGACAAATTTGGGACAGCGTTCTGGTTTACGGTCCGTTTTACGGTGGTAGGAGTGGTGGCTGCGAATATTTTTGGCTTTCTGCTGGCGTATTTTCTAACCAAACCGCTGAAAACAAAAAATGTACTAAGGACCATCTTTTTTATGCCTAATGTGATCGGAGGTCTGTTGCTGGGCTTTATCTGGCAGTTTATTTTCGTCAAGGGATTTGCAGCAATCGGAGAGAGCACGAACTTGTCTTTCTTCAACCTGTCCTGGTTGGGAGATGAGATCACGGCCTTCTGGGGCATTGTAATCGTGTTTATCTGGCAAACTGCCGGGTATTTGATGGTTATTTATATCTCTTCCCTGACCAATGTGCCCCGCGATATGCTGGAAGCAGCCGAAATTGACGGAGCAAGCCGGATGCAAATTTTGCGGTCGATTATACTTCCTTTGATCATGCCTGCCGTTACAGTATGTCTTTTCCTGGCGATATCATGGTCATTCAAAATGTTCGATCTCAATTTGTCACTGACCAAAGGCGGTCCCTTCGGGTCCACAGAGTCGGTTGCACTCAATATTTACAATGAAGCGTTTGTGAATAATCGTTATGGGCTGGGAACAGCTAAAGCACTCATTTTCTTTATCATTGTTGCTCTGGTTACGAGCCTTCAGGTACGACTGACGAAAAGTCGGGAGGTGGAAGCGTAAATGGAAACAAGCAAACGCTACCGCTTTGGAACATGGGCGACCGAGATGGTGATGATCCTCGTCGCATTGTTATTCCTCGTCCCGTTTTACTTTTTATTCGTGAATTCGGTCAAAAGCTTTGGTGACCTGCTCACTGATTCCGCGGCCTGGCCACAAACCTTTGTATGGAGCAACTACGCTAGAGCGTGGAGCATCACGCGTTTTCCCGAAGCTTTATGGAATTCATTTGTAGTTACGGTAGTTAGTAATCTACTGCTCGTACTGATCAGCTCAATGGCTGCTTACCGAATGGTCCGGCGTCCGACGCGTTATAATCGAGTGTTGTTCAGCCTGTTCGTAGCTGCTATGGTCATTCCTTTTCAATCGGTGATGATTCCTTTGGTCAAGGTTGTAAGTACACTGGATTTAATGAACAGTATAAGTGGTCTGGTAATCTGTTATCTGGGATTCGGAGCCCCTATGTCAATCTTCCTCTTTCATGGATTCGTCAAAGGTGTGCCAGTCGAGGTGGAAGAAGCAGCTACGGTGGACGGCTGTACGCCTTACGGAGTGTTTTTCCGAATTGTGTATCCGTTGATGCTGCCGATGATGGTAACTGTTATTATTTTAAATACGCTCTGGATTTGGAATGATTATCTCCTGCCTTCTCTGGTACTGCAAAAGGCTGAACTACGCACGATTCCGATTGCGACCTATGCCTTTTTTGGACAATACACGAAGCAGTGGGATTTGGCTTTGCCTGCTCTGGTGCTGGGCATCTTGCCAGTCATTGTATTCTTTCTGGCCATGCAAAAATATATTATACAAGGTATTATGGCTGGTTCGGTCAAAGGTTGAGTGTGGCGATGAGCTGAAAATGTACACGGTGTGCCACTCCGCAAACGGGTGGTGCTTACCATCGCTGTTGCCTCCAGATTCCCCTGAATAAACGAATAAAGGTGGGAATCTAGAGACAAAGGCGAGCGCTATCGCTTGTTCAGCAACATTCCGTTTGCTCCGTTTCCACATGAATTTTTCGAGTTCATCTGATATGAATTTAGAATAGAAAGGAACATAAAAATGAAAACGCATACTTTTAAAAAGAAAGCTCAAGCACTAATCTTGCTTCTCTCGGCCTTTGCTCTGGTTTTGGCAGGTTGTAACAGCAGTGGCGGACAAAACGCAGGCAAAGAGGAAGTGAAGGAAAAAACAATTCACATTTTTCAGTTTAAGGTAGAGATTGCAGAAGCGCTGAATCGCATGAAAGCGGAATACGAAGCATCTCATCCGGGCATCAAGCTCGATATTCAAACCGTGGGCGGGGGCAGTGACTATGGTGCGGCGTTAAAGGCGAAGTTCGCCTCCGGGGAGCAGCCGGATATTTTTAACGTAGGAGGTTACCGCGAGCTGGATACGTGGCTGGAATATTTGGAGGACCTGTCTGACCAGCCTTGGGTTGGCGATGTGGTCGATGTCGCCAAAGAACCGATGACCAAAGACGGCAAGCTGTATGGCCAGCCGATGAATCTGGAGGGGTACGGCTTTATTTATAACAAGGATTTGTTCAAGAAGGCGGGGATTACGGAGACCCCTAAAACATTGTCCGAACTGGAGGGAGCTGCGCAAAAGCTCCAAGCCGCAGGGATTACTCCATTTTCTAATGGATATCAGGAGTTTTGGGTGCTGGGCAATCATTTGCTGAACGTGGCATTTGCCAATCAGCCGGACCCTTCGGCCTTCGTCAAAGGACTAAATGATGGAACAGCAAAGATTCCGGGCAACGCTGTATTCGCCGAGTGGGTTAAGCTGTTCGATCTGACACTGAAGTATGGCAATTCGAAGCCGCTCACGACCGATTACAACACGCAGGTAACGAACTTCGCCACTGGAAAGGCTGCCATGATGCAGCAAGGGAACTGGACTCAGGTCCAAATTGACGGAATTAATCCGAAGCTGAATCTGGGTATTTTGCCTATGCCGATTGGTGAAGACGCAACAGCCGGAGATAAGCTGTTTGTAGGTGTCGCTAACAACTGGGTGGTTAATAAAAATTCGACTGTCAAACCCGAGGCGAAGGAGTTCTTAAACTGGATGGTGACATCCGAGCAGGGTAAAAAGTATATCACCAAGGAATTCAAGTTTATTCCAGCGTTCAAGAGTATCGAAGGGGCAGAGGCTGATATGGGCCAACTGGGTGCGGAAGTGGTGAAATACAGTAAGGAAAACAAACTGTTGGGCTGGTTCTTTAGCCGCTATCCTGAAGGAGCACAGCAAGAATTCGGAAGTCAGATGCAAGCCTATGTGGCAGGTAAATCGGATGCCGGGAAGCTATTCGAGGATTTCCAGAGAACATGGGATAATTTGAAGACCAAATAATGAACAAAAGCACGCGATAAAGCCTTCATATTTCTGGGAGATTGCATGATCCTGAAATATGAAGGCTTTTCTGTAAACAAAATTATAAATGGTAATGGAGCAGAGCGATATCCCCGCGGCGTTCTATTTCTTTGAGCTTAAACGTACTTGGTAGCGTTCCTTCTGGAAATAACGGTATTCCTTGTCCAAGCACCTTGGGAATGATCGCAATGATAGCTTTCTCCAGCAGTCCAGCTTGTAAGAAGGCCTGGACTAACTGGCCTCCACCGACTAGCCATACCGCACCTTCCGATTGTTCTTGTAGACGTGGAACCAGTTCAGTCAGAGCTTCGTCCGTAAATGTAACATGTGGCGCTTGCTGTTGCTCCGTTAATGCTCGTGTGAGCACATAGCATGGCTTGCCAGCATAAGGGAAATCATCTGAGAGCTTCAATACTTCCTCATACGTCAGCCTGCCCATCAGCACTGTATCTACGGTGTCGTAAAAGTCGGCATATCCATTGTCCCCGCCATCCCCTTTAACATCATACAGCCAGTCCACCGAACCGTCCGGCAAAGCGATATACCCGTCGAGACTCATGGCAATATACAGCACAACTGCGTTTGATTTCAAATCCTCCATAGTTCATTCACTCCTTTCTATTTCCTAATGTTACAATGTATTTATGACATAGTATGTCGTAGTTAAACGGTCATTTTAAATTAATTTTTGATTCGAGGGGTACCTTATGAACGAACGCAGAATTGCTCTTATGAGGATACTGGATTCCCAAAAAAAATATACAGCGCGTGAGCTGGCTGAACGTTTTGGTGTCTCCGTCAGGACGATACAAAGAGATCTCGACTATTTACAGCAGACCGGGTTACCTCTTTATACCGAAATGGGTCCTCATGGCGGGTATCGGGCACTCCCCAATCGGCTTCTTCCTCCCCTTCATCTTGCTCGCGACGAGGCTCTGGGTCTTTTCCTCATGCTGCAACTGTTGGAGAACATTCCAGATATCCCTTTTGGCTCGGTTCGTGGACATTTATCCGAGCATTATTATGCCGAGCTTCCACAGGATGTGCAGGACAGTATTGATCAATTAAAGGAGTACATTTCTTTTCGTATGCTACCCACTCACGCAGAGTCACCCTACACCTCAATCATTTTGGAGGCTGCGCTGAATAAGCGCCGGGTGAACATGCATTACCGCTCCGCTTCCGGTGAAAAGTGGACTGAAGTATATCCGATTGGACTGTATTTTGATCACGGATATTGGTACATGCCTGCGCATAGCAGAGACCGCATCATTCTGTACCGTTCAGATCGGGTGATTACAATAACGATGCTGGACGAAACCTTGGACAGCCTTCCCACACTTCAGGAATGGTTGGCTTCGGAGGATTCTCGTATAGGAATTCCGTCCAAAATAAAATTTACCGCATTGGGTGCCAGGCTGGCCGGATCAGATGCCCTCTTCCAAAATGTTTTCCATCAAGAAGGGCAGGATCAGGAATGGCACGGATATATTCCGGTCGAAGAGTTTAGATATGTGTCCCGACTTTTGCTAAAGTACGGGCCAGAGGCCGAGGTCATATATCCGAAAGAGCTGCGGATGAGGGTCAAGGAATTGCTGCAAGACAGCCTGAACCCTTATCTGAAGGATGCAAAAGCAGATGATGAAGAAAAAGACAATTAATCCTGTAAATTGATTCTCTTATTTATAGTTAACCACATGAATATTTAAGGTTATTAACTTATGACTTTCCATTTATTTTTGTGATAAAGTTTTGAAAAGAGCCCGTTTTCGTATATGATGAAGAGTAATAATTCAAAAGGCTGGACGGGAGACAGATATGAATCAACCGCTTTATGGAATATGGCTCGGAGATGTGTTTTTTTGCTTTTCTGGTGAGACGTCGGAACCACGTATCGATGCGTGGAGCAGTGTAATCCGCAAGCTGACGCTAAAGGGGGACCTTCGGCCGTTTCGGCAGGCTGCGTTGCGTCTTGCTGAGGTACGGATACCGAACACTGCTCGTGTGGAAACCGCGGGCAGAGGTGGCAAAAGACGTTCCATGCTGGGGCGTACATTGGAGGGTTTGGCGCTGGAACCGCGCGAGACGATGGCGCTGCTGACCCGCATGGACGAGAAGGGCTGTGCGGCATCGGGCATTACGCTGGGCGAGGAAATGCAATATTGGCAAAAAGCCGCTTATTTCGCGCTAGAGCTGATGCAACGGGGCGAAATTGCGCCATCGCTTACAGAGGCGCGTCCATCGGGACCGCGTCGTCGTGGTCCGGAAGCGGCTGTCGGGGTGTGGATTCCTCGACTGTGTCAAGAGGAGGACATACGCCGCTTTCATGAGCTGGCTGCTGCGATGCCAGCTGTTTGTATGGCGGCTCCGGCCGTGTTCGCGGGTAAGGAGCCTGAAACACGCGAGGATGCAGCCGGAATCGTGCTGTACTCCTTCTTGTGTGCGGTCATCCATGCCGAAACGACCGCGGTGCTGGCAGCATCAGACCGTGAGCTGGGTCGATATCGCGCAGAGTATCGGCGCGGAGGATCGCCGCTGGCGGAGCTATGGTGGAACAGTCTGCTGACAGGTTCCCGGCCGGTGGCGATTCAGGGAACGCCCGCGGAGATGGAGGAGCTGGTCATTCAAGCGTCCTCTCTTGAGGGAAGCGCAATGCCTGTCACGGAACGGGAAGACAAGGAGCCGATAGAAGGGCAACTGCGGTTGTGCCTTCGTTTGGAGCCTTCCCTGGAAGAGAGTGTCAAGGATTGGCACATTACCTTTTGGGCAGAAAGCGATGCTGAGCCGGGGTTGAGACTGCCTGCTCTGGCACTGTGGGCGCATCCTGAACGTGATCTGGTTCGCGGCGGAATTGTATATCGTCAAGTGCAGGCGCAACTGCTAATGAGGCTCGGACAGGCGGCTGAAGCGGCACCTATATTGCAAGAAGCGTTGAACCGTCCTTATCCCGAGGGGCTGACACTGGAGCCAGAGTTGTTCTTCCGCTTCCTGACGGAAGCCGTTCCCGCATTACAAAAGAACGGTATCACCGTGCAAATGCCTTCACGCTGGAGCCGGGAGGGCCGAAGACGTGCAGGCTTGCGGCTCAAAATGCGTTCGACAGAGCAGGGTGCCAAGCCAGATGGTGTGATTGCCGATACATCGTCTGTCGGCATTAACCGCATGATTTCGTTTGATGCCGAGGCTGTGCTGGGTGATACGACTTTGACGATGGAGGAACTGGAAAGCATCGTCGCAGCCAATTTGCCGTATGTGCGTCTAGGAGGGGAATGGATCGAGGTCGATCCCAAGGAAATCCGTCAGGTGCTGCGCTTTATCAAGCGCGGGGAAAACGGTGAGATGAGCTTGTCCGAATGGATGCATCTGGCTGCAGAAAATGAAAGTGCAGGCGAGGCCTCATGGAAAGGCTTGTCCATCTTTGGCGCGGAATCGGCCGGATTGCTTGCGTCTTTGGCTGAGGGCGGCGTACTCCGTTCGGTAGAGCCGCGGCCTGTGCCGGAGACACTGCACGGCGCATTACGGCCCTATCAAGAGCGCGGCTTTCAATGGCTGGCTGCGATGCGCGGATTGGGCTTTGGCGTCTGCCTTGCGGACGACATGGGGCTTGGTAAAACGATTCAGGTTATCACCTGCCTGCTCGACGGTGGCATCGGCGCAGATGATCAACGTCCGGCGTTGATCATCTGTCCGACGTCCTTGCTCGGCAACTGGCAGCGCGAGTTGAAGCGCTTTTCACCGGATTTGTCACTGTATATTCACCATGGCAACCAGCGACTCCACGGCGAGCTGTTTCAGGAAAGTGTACGTGAGTATGATATCGTCCTCACTACCTATCATTTGGCGGGCCGGGACGGCAGCGATTTATCTGCGGTATACTGGTCCTCTATCGTGTTGGATGAGGCGCAATATATAAAAAATGCACGAACAAAGCAAGCACAAAGCGTCATGAAGCTGTCTGCTCCACACCGGATTGCCATGACAGGTACCCCGGTAGAAAATCGCCTGAGCGAGCTGTGGTCTATTTTTCAATTCCTGAATCCAGGTTACCTCGGTACGGCGTCTTCGTTCCGCCAGCGTTACAGTCTGGCGGGAGAAGAGCGGGGGTCCGCGTTGCGTGAGCTTCATCGCCTCGTCTCCCCGTTCATGCTGCGTCGACTCAAAAGCGACCCAGATATCCGCAAGGATTTGCCAGAGAAGCTGGAGTTGAAATCCTACTGTGTACTGACACCAGAACAGGCCGGATTGTATCGGGGCGTGGTGGATCAATTATTGGGAACACTGGATGGGCAGATCGGTATGGCTCGCAAAGGGCTTGTTCTGTCTTCACTGACCAAGTTGAAGCAGATTTGTGACCACCCGGGTCTGATCATTCCGGGTCGGGCTGATAGTGGTAAAACGGAAAATTCGGGCAAAATGGAGCGACTGCTGGAATTGGTAGAGACGATTCGCGAGAACGGCGAATCGGCGCTGATATTCACCCAATATGTGTCGATGGGAGAATTGCTGGTCTCACGGTTGGCCAAAATCTTCGGGGAAGAGCCGTATTTTCTGCATGGAGGACTGGCGAAAACCAGACGGGATGAAATTGTTCACAACTTCCAGCAGGGGGGAGGCCCGAATATATTCGTACTTTCCCTGCGTGCAGGTGGCGTGGGTCTGAACCTGACACGTGCCAGCCATGTCATTCACTATGACCGCTGGTGGAATCCAGCAGTGGAAAATCAGGCGACGGACCGTGTATTCCGTATTGGTCAAAGCCGCAATGTACAAGTGCACAAGCTGATTTGCCAAGGTACACTGGAGGAGCGGATTGACGAGCTGATCGAGAGCAAAAAGGCACTTTCCGAGCAGGTTGTCGGCTCCGGTGAACATTGGCTCACCGAAATGTCTGATGATGAATTGCGCGGTCTGATTGCGTTACAAAATGATGTATGGATTGAGTGAGCAGAGAAAGGATGAAGGCGATGACGAGGCCGCGAGTGAAGCTGAAAGTAACTGACGGTCAATGGATAGCGGAATTAGACGGACATGGGCTGGAAGGCGAATCAACGGGTGTATCTTCCACACATACTGTCCAATGGACTGGCCCAGCGCCTGTACTGAACCCCGAACAGCGAAAGGCATGGCTGGAGCAGCTAAAAGCAGATCCTTTGGACATCTACCGTTTTTTGCAAGGGGAAACCTGTCTATCGCTGGATGAGATCGTTCAGCTAGCAGCTGAGACAGCCACTTCCAGCATGGAGGATGGCGTGGGTGTAGTCGACGATGTGAAGAAAGCTCTTCAAACCGGTCTGGAAAGCGAGCCGCAGACCTGTCTAGAACTGATCGGAATGACACGGGAAGAGCTGCTGGAGTACGTATTCAGTGCTTGGGCCGGAGAGTTATCCCATGTGCAGGGGACATCCCCCGCGCTTGAGTCTACCTCGCGGCCAGAGGGCGGACGTAGCGGATCGGCAGCGATTAGCGAATGGATTGCAGAGTCTGCGGCGGAAGGAGCATTGCATCGTCCCGGTGCGGGCTTTCATGCGATTGAGATTCGTCTGCCGCAGAAGCTTGCTTCTAAGAAGGAAGCGGATATTACAGCTTTGCTGCCGGGTTTACCCCGTGCGGAAGAGGCGTTGAAACTCATACGTGAACGAGTAGCCGAGCGGGCCCGAGCTGTAATCCCACAAAAACGTCATACTCCGTAACAATTCGAGTATATACTTCCTTTTTCGAGTCTATTCGCCTTCATCGAACGGGATAACGGCTTCGAAGAGTGCCAAAAGTTCAGTTACAATGGGGAAACGGAAAAGTCACAGCAAGTCATGCATCAAATGCATTATTGGAGGAGATACCAGCATGAAACGACATATACAACAGACGCGAGCATCTAAGCGCTGGACCAAAGCGCTCATTCCGGGGCTGATCCTGCCAGGGCTATTACTGGCAGCCTGCCAGCAGGGAGGATCAGGTGGACAGGAAAGCGAGCCGTTGAAGTCATCTACAGCGGTGCAGGAGAATGTACAGCCTTCCGCCCAGCCGGATGCGGGCAATGGCAGCACTAGCGCTGGACAAGCCTCTGCGGGTACAGAAAGTGGACAGGCCGACCCTGTGATGGCGTTGCGAAGCCAGAGTGCACTGCAAGCCACGGTTAAGGAAGAGGATGGAACCGCGATCGTCACCAATGCGACTTCTGATACAGTCGTTGTGAACAAAAAGCGCAGCTTGCCTGTAGGCTATGTCCCCGATGACCTGGTGGAGCCGCAGGTGCCTTTTTCCTTCGAGGGACCGCATGAAAAGCGGCATTTGCGTAAGGAAGCGGCAGAGGCACTGGAGAAGCTGTTCGACGGTGCGGAAAAAGACGGCATTGAGCTGCGTGCGGTATCGGGATACCGTTCCTATAAGCGTCAGGTATCTATTTTCAACAACAATGTAAAGACAAAGGGGCAGGAGTATGCCTCTAAAGTTAGCGCTGTACCGGGTACGAGTGAGCATCAGACAGGTTTGTCCATTGATGTATCCAGCCCAAGCGTAGGTAATGCGCTGGAGCAATCCTTCGGAGCTTCCAAGGAAGGCGAATGGTTGGATAAACATGCACCGGAATACGGATTTATTATTCGTTATATGAAGGGTAAGGAAGATGTGACCGGCTATGTGTACGAGCCTTGGCATATCCGTTATGTGGGAATAGACATTGCGGAGGATGTAGCCAAGCAGGGGATGACGCTGGAGGAATATTTCGACGAGAACAATATCAAGCTGTAGCAGTGAAAACCAAGCCGTAATCCTAGAGATTGCGGCTTTTTGTCGTGTTTTTCTTCCAAATTGAACCTTTTCAAGGTAGAATCTCGTATAGTGAACGACGACAGAAGCGCTTTGATTTGTTGCAAACCTCATGGCAGAAGCGTACAGGAAGGGAAGGGAATCATCATTTATTATTCATTGACGTATCGCGAATGGTCGGAAGACACTCAAAAGGAACTGCGCAGCCTGACACGGGAATCCGTATCGGGAGATGAGCTGTTTCTACGCAAGCTTGTAGACGCTACGCGTCTCCATGACAAACTATGGTCGCATATATCGAATGAAAGTGAGGAACATACGGATCATTCCGTCTATGTGACTGAATTTACAGGGGAACGGGCAAAGCCTTACGGTGCGTCCATCACAGACCTCGTGCTTGCCAGTGAGGGAGGTTACACTTCCACATACAGTGCAATGTATTGGATATGGCATGAACCTGCATTCCGTAGTATGGATCAACGGGAAGGCTCGGTATTTACTTTGGAGCTAGCCCAACGGCTATTAGATCACTATACAGTACTGGGTGGCAAAACCTATGAATTTATATATTCGGTACTGGACCCTCAGCTGAAAAAGGTACATCTGTTTGTGAAGGAGGTCGATCTGTGATGGAGCATTCTTGGGAAAAAATGAAATCCAAACCAGGCTCTCGTACACGGATGGCGGCCTTTGCTCTGATGTTGGCTGTCCCGGCTGCTCTGACGGGTTGCGGTGACGACGAGTATTATGACTGCGATGAGCTTCCTGTATCGGAGCAAACGGCGTGTCGGGATTCAGGCAGCAGCGGGTATTACTATGGCGGATCGACTTATTATAGTGGGGGCTCCTCATACCATAGCAGTCGTTCATCTTCCAGCTCATACCGCAAAAGTTCATCCTCATCTTCCAGCTCACACAGCGGTTTTGGCAGTAGCGGCTCACGCAGCGGCTTTTTCTCTGGGGGTTAAAATGAGCATGCGTACGATTAGGCAATTGCCTTATGAACATGATGAGCTTTTTAAGGGTGAAATCAGCCGTATCATCCCGTATCACCGCATGTATGGCAAGTCTTATTGCGTGCCGGCCTTAACGGTATATCGGGAAAGCGAGCTGGCAGAGCTTCAGGTTGCTTCTGAGGCGGTACATCGTATTTATCGCAAGGTTCAGCAATTCGTTCAGCGCTATATGCCGGATGAATACCTGGTGGAACGGTTGGGGATTCATCCGGGCTTGCTGCGTGCTGCACGTATGGAGGCCGAGCCGGATGGGATTACCCGCCAGGACTGGATTGTGGGGGAAGCGGGTATCAAGTGCATTGAGAATAACACCGATACCCCAACCGGGATACCCGAGGTGGCTTATCTCGAAGGAAAGCTGCTGGAGGTGCTGAGTAGGAATGGAATGTCGGAGGATGACAATGCACTACATGGACCCTCATCTGGAATGGACGAGGCGATTCAGTCTGCCTTGACGGAGCTCATTCATTTTTATAGCCGCAAGGGATTAGGGACAAAGGTGTATTTTGCTTGCTATGACTGGCACATCGAGGATCAGACGAACACCAAATATATCATGCGTTTATGTGAACAAGCCGGGTTTGAAGTCGTTTATGCGCCTTTGGAAGAATTGGAGATTATCCCGAATGAAGGATTGTATCACCGGGGAGAGGAGATCCACATTCTCTATCGCCTGTATCCGCTGGAGTATCTAATTGATGACCGGGAGGAGAATACGGGGCTTGAGGTGGGGCAGGTGCTAATGGATATGGTGGCAGACGGGAAAATAGGATTAATCAACCCGCCGCAGCATATCATTACCCAGAGCAAAGGGTTCACCGCAACCGTGTGGTCACTGTATGAGCGCAATGAGCAGACACCAGAGTTCTGTGGCTTTCGTTTGTTTGACGATCGCGAGCTGGAGGTGATACGAACCTACCTGCTGCCTACGTATTTTGAACCCTCGGTGTTTATGCAAAACAAAGAGCCTTATGTGGCCAAAGGTATATGGGGTCGGGAGGGTAAAGGGACGCACTTGATTGAACATCCTCAATCCGAGGAGATGCTGAAAGGCACCTTGGGAGAGGTTGAACCTGCGGAGACTGAGAACCTTGATCCGCTTCACCAAGCTGACGCTCCACGAATGCCTGAGCAGGAGGAAGCTGCACATATCGCTGCTTATTACGAGGGACAGCCTAAGATTTATCAGCGGCTGTGGCCGATGCAGAGCGCAAAGGTACAGACCGACGAAGGACTATTCCACGGCTATGTGCTAACAGGCATATTCGTGATTGGGGGGCGTTTTGCGGGTGTCCTGCCGCGAATCGGTGAAAAGGTGACAGGTGATATGGCCTACTATTGCGCCGCCGCCGTTGCCACCGCACCTCCTGATCCGCACGTTATATAAGCTGAATTAAAAAATGTACAATATTCGAACATATCTGTTCATTTTCACAAGTGAGGATTTTGCAAAATCCTGAAGCAGCATAAGGAGGAAGAAAATTGGAATCTCATATCAGTTTGGGCAACGCATTGGGCAATGTAGGTATCGGCCTGCTTATCCTGTTTGCCATCTTAATCGTAGGTTATTTTGTGTTCAGCTTGCTGACACGTTATAACGATAATCAAGAAATCGCACGCGGCAATGAGGCGGCAGGCATCTATATGGGTGCAAAGCTGCTAGGTCTGTGTATCATCGTGGGGATGGTGTCGTACAGCAGTCATTCATGGCTAGATATGCTGACCTGGTCAGCTGTGGGCATTGTAGTGCTGTGTCTGGTCTATGTGATTTTTGATCTGGTGACGCCGCGTACCAAGGTGTGCGAGGAAATTGCCAAAGGCAATGTAGCTCTGGCACAGCTGCTGCGCTCGGTCATCGTCGGGGTGTCTTTTGTGGTAGGTACATTTTTGATGTAGTCGACATAGAGAAGGAATACCAAGGATCTGCAATACCGGACAACGGAGCTGCAGATCCTTTTTTTATGGAACATTGTATTCACTGCCCGGCATCAGAATGTTGATTTGAAGGTTGCAACGATCACTTCCTGTGGGGACTATTCTATAAAGCAACGGGTGATACTGCATAGCAAAAGGAATTTGCTACAGAGCTCAAACCAAATAGAAGAGAAGGGAAGGGAATTCTGAACATATGAGTACCTCCACTGCCCCAACCAAACAAATTCGGATGGGTATCATTGGCCTGGGTCTTATCGCTGAATATCACATAAGATCACTGCACACCATCTCTGGGGTATCTATTGTGGCCGTTAGTGATGTGAATCCCCATCGCCTTCAAGCCATCGGAGAACAATTGCAACTGCCTGCTTCCAAGCGGTACTCCCATTATGAAGCATTAATCCGTGACCCAGAGGTAGATGCGATTCTGTCGCTGACACCCAATGATGTGCATTTTGACATTATTCGTATTGCGCTGGAAGAACACAAAGCTGTACTGGCAGAAAAACCATTGACTCTCACATGGGAGGAAGCGAATCGGTTGAAAAAGCTATATACAGCGAATCCGGTGCCTTTGCTGGTTCACTATAAGCATCGCTACGGCGCGGCCTTCCAATATACCAAGCAACTGCTGGATGAGCAAAAGCTGGGTAAAATCTATAACATTCAATTTCGTTATCTAATGGATGCATTTGCGCCGTATCGTCAGCATCCGTATACATGGCGTCACAATTTAGCCAAGGCTGGTTCTGGAGTAGTGGGGGATACAGCCTCACATATCATTGATCTGGCCCGTTTTTTGGTGGGTGAATTCAAAAGTGTCGCAGCGCTGCTACATACCATTACACCCGAGCGGCTCGATCCGATCACGGGCCTGCCTGTAAAAGTGGATGTGGAAGATCTCGCTGCCTTTCATGGCATCGTAGGCGATAATACCGTGGGAACCTTCATTACTCATAAAAATGCCATCGGCATACGGCACGATATCGAAGTCGATATCTATGGAGAACTTGGTACGCTACACGCCAGCCTCAATAATCCGGAAAGTATCCGAATCGTACTGCGTGATCTGGAACATCCGGGTGCCGAATACGAGACTTGGGCTGTCCCTGCAATCTATAATCATACGGCCTATGGAGATTTTGTTGAGCTGGCAAGGGGAAAGTCTGTGGATCGAGCTCCCATGTTCGAGGACGGCTACAAAAACCAGTGGGTACTTGAAAAAATACTGCAATCCTGGAAAGAAAATGGACGTTTAGTAGAAATGTAGGGATGTGAGGGGAGTCGCTGAAATTCCAGCAATGACAAAAAGTATAAACATGCTGTTCCCCGCAAGAGGGTTCCTTGGAAAGAGCGGCCATCTTGCGGTTTAGCAATTCAATATATCTGTAAAGACATCTTTTTCATCATGTTCGCATCGCCACGCTTATATCACTTCAAATGAATCCTGCCTCAATCTTTTCAATAATGGTCAGTAAGAAGGATTCAGCTAAGCTGTTTTTCAAAATAGCTTGCTTGGCTTCCTCCAGTGTAAACCAACGTGCTTGATCTACCTCCGTACTAAGAACATCCAACTGATCGTCATTCACAATGGATACAAAATTCAGCATCAGTGTATTGCTTCGTTCAAAATACTCGCTGCGCATATATTGATACTCATCGACTTGTAAGCCTACTTCTTCCTTCACTTCACGCACCAATGTCTGCTCGGCGGATTCACCCTTGTTCACATAACCTACCAATAAAATGAAGGCCTGAATATTGTACTGCTGTATGAGCAGCACCTTATCTCTCTGACTATTCAATACAGCGGTACTGATCGCAGTGCTGAATATCGGGAAACGAAAGAGCTGGCATGTATGACAAAAGGGGATAGGGCCTTCGCCTTCACACTCCTTCACCATCAATTTTGTTCCGCATTCATAGCAATATTTCATGTAAGCTCCACCCTTGTATCCCATTTTTAAAATTGGAAATGTTGCTCTTTATCCCTTTTCTTGCTGCGTTCTTGCCCGTCTAGCCCCGATCAGCCGCCAGCCTGTTAACAATGCCGCCACAAGACAGATGGACGCGGACGTCATAAAGACTACATGCATGCCTGCCAGAAAAATTTCTGGATGACCCGGGACCAAGCCGGTGACCCGATAACCAGCCTCTTTACTCATAATATAAAAGAGGATCGATGTGGCCAAAGTAATCCCCACAACCATACCGACGTTGCGAACCAGCGAATTGACACTCCCGGCTGAGCCAAGCTGTGTGCGGGGTACTGTAGACATAATCAGCGAGTTGTTCGGCGATTGGAATAAACCACTGCCAATGCCCAGCATGGCAATCCACAGACCCACGAGCGGGATGGAGCTGCCTGCATGCAATTGGGCCAATCCAATCTGGGCAATAACCATAACGACTAGCCCGGCGAATGTAAGCAGTTCAGATCCGATTTTATCGGAAAGCGCACCGCTGAGAGGGGCCACAATAACCATCGAGATGGGGAGCAGCATCAGCAGGAACCCGGCATGAAAAGGCGACAAGTTCAGCATATTCTGCGCATAGAAAGGCGAAATGATGTTAAAGCAAAAGTTAGCGACGAACACCAGAAAAGCACACAAAATACTGAGCGAAAATAACGGATTTTTGAATAGCGCGAGCTGTAACAGCGGCCCAGGACGACGAAGCTCCAATCTAATGAACATGGCAAAAGCAACTACTGCCACCACCAGCGAAGCAACGATACGTTTGTCGCCATACCCGACCTGCTGTCCCAGCAACAATCCGACGAACAAAGTGAGAATAAAAATAGCAAATACCAAGCTACCGGGAACGTCAATTTTATCTTTCACCTTGATCAAATCCTTCGGCAGAAGCTTCCAGCCAAGAAAGACAGCGACCAGCCCTACCGGTACATTGACCCAGAAAATGTACTGCCAGCCCAGCGACGAGACAATAATACCGCCCAGGCTTGGCCCGGCGATACTGCCCAGAGAAACGAAGGTTCCAATGAGGCCAAGTGCTTTGCCCCGTTCATTGGACGGGAAGATATCTGTCACGATCCCCTGGCTGTTCGCCATGGTCATGGACGCTCCAAATGCTTGAATAATGCGGGAAATCAGCAGCATAGAGAGCGAAGAGCTAAGACCGCAGAATAGGGAGCCAAGAATGAATACGATTGTGCCGATTTTGAATATTTTGATTTTACCGACGATATCTCCAAGCTTGCCAAAAAATAAGATAGCGGTACATATCGCCATTAAATAGGCGGTTGTCACCCATTCAATCTGTGCCACGGGTAAATGTAACGTGCGAGACAACACAGGAAGAGCGATATTGACGATGCTTCCATCCAATGTGGACATAAATGTAAACAGATTCAAAACAATTAAAATTAGCCAACGTTTCTTCTGGACTTCGATATTCTCTTGATAGGTTGTAGCAGTTGAACTCATCATTACACCTCGTTATCGTTAACAATTTCTATTTAGTTGCACGCGCAACTAAATGAACGGTTCTAGTGTACAGCAAATTAGTTGCGTGCGCAACAATATTGTTGTAAACTTTGCTTTGGTCCCAACTGGGGATTTGCCATTTTCAAGCCAATGAGGTGTAGTTGATGAGAAAAAAACCGATTGGAAAGCTAATTTCCCACTTGTACCGTCGAAATCAAAAAATACTGTCCAAAAAACTGGCCCCTTACGGAATCGGCAGTGGAGGACAACACAGCTTTTTAAAGCTCATTTTGCAGCGGCCAGGCATTACACAAGAGCAGTTGACGAATGAACTTAAATTTGACAAGGCAACCACGGCACGCTCTGTAAAACAATTGGAGGAATCAGGCTATATTGAACGGAAAACGGACCCAAATGACCGCCGTTCCTATCTTGTATCTCCCACGGCCAAGGCGTTAGAGTTTGCCCCTGTCTTACAAGGAATATTGGATGAGCTCAATGTCAGCCTTGTCCATAAACTATCCGAAGAGGAAGAGGATCTTCTTATCGACTTACTGCAAAAGATTAGTATAGACCCTGACGAATAAACAAATAAATAAATAAGGAGTTAGCCAGAGGATCGTGGCAGGTAAAAGAAAAAGCAGCCCTCACAGAGGATACTCTGTGAGGGCTGCTTGATACCACGTCATTCAGTCCAAGCCAATTCCTTTGAACGCATTCGTGACTAATTGTCGCACATAGGAATCGTCTAATGGATAACCGGTTACCAGCAATCGATAAAAAACCGGCCCATAAATGAGATCAATACATAATTCAATATCGAGATTTTCCTTCAATTCTCCGCGCTCTATTCCGCGCTCAATAAGAAGCCTGGCCTCAAGTCGCCGAGGGTGGAAATATCGGGTCCGGTATGCCTCTGACAATCCTGAATCAAGTTGCCCTTCGCCTATTAACTCCGTAATGATTTTACCCTCTCGGCTTATTAAGAACCGCACTAAATTCGTGGCATGAATGAGAATGTCATCTAATACACAACCCGTGTCGGGCACGGGCAATCTTGCTATGGTGGCTGACAGGAAACCATCCATTACTACTGCAGCTTTGTTAGGCCACCATTTATAAATGGTGGCTTTGCTAACTTTCGCTCGCTCAGCGATTTTTTCTACCGTAACCGCCCCAAAGCCTTGCTCCAACAGTAGATCATAGGAAGCGTTAAGGATAGATTTTTGCGTCTCGACATTACGTGGACGTCCTCTTTTGCTCTGCACTGGAATGCTCACCTTCTTAACAGATATAAGTACGCGAAAAATAAACTATACGTTCAGTATATCAAATATCATGTGAAATAAAAAAGTTGATTTTGCCTATTTACAAAACGAAACGTTCAGTATATCATTTGATTATCGAATTAATGAACTATACGTTTAGTATTTAAATTAATGAGGAGGATTATCATGCAAAGAGAACAACAAGCTTTAAAAAGTAACCGTATCTCAAATTGGATGATGTTTTTGTTGGCAGCCGCATGCGGCCTTATTGTTGCCAACCTGTACTATGCTCAAACCCTTGTAGGACCTATTCACGTTGCTATGGGTCTTTCTTCTACAGCAGCGGGCTTCATTGTCACCTTAACTCAAATCGGTTATGTGGTGGGATTGCTATTTATCGTACCGCTCAGCGACATTATTGAAAATCGACGGCTTATGGTCATATCGCTAATCATCACAGTCTGTGCATTGGTTGTTGCCGCTTTTGCTACCAATGCCCCGTTGTTCCTGACTTCATCCTTGTTCATTGGAATTGGATCTGTGGTAGCCCAAATACTGGTACCGTACGCTACCTATTTAGCATCCGAAGAGCAGCGCGGCCGCGTTGTTGGGAATGTCATGAGCGGACTCTTGCTAGGCATTATGTTCGCACGGCCAGTAGCAAGCTTTATCACCAGTATTTGGGGATGGCAAGCCGTATTTATTTTGTCAGCCATTGTCTTGACGCTGTTGACGATTCTGCTCTCACGAGCTCTTCCAGAGCGCAAGCCTGTGCCTACGGTATCTTACAGTAAATTAATTTTCTCGCTAGGCACTCTTTTAAAACAAACGCCTGCACTGCGCCGCCGTGCCCTGTATCAAGCCTGCCTATTTGGTGCCTTCAGCCTATTTTGGACTGTTGTTCCTCTACGTTTGGCGGATGATTTCGGAATGTCTCAACAAGGGATTGCATTGTTTGCTTTAGTAGGCGTAGGCGGCGCAGTAGCTGCTCCGATTGCCGGGAGATTGGCTGATAAAGGCTGGAGCAAAGGTTTAACCGGGTTAGCTATGATCATTGCAGCCTTGTCTTTTTTGCTCATCTATCTTTTTCAAAGTCATTCGACGGTTGCGCTCGTACTTCTCTTTATTTCAGCGATTACACTGGATATGGCTGTATCGGGAAATCTTGTACTTGGACAGCGTGTGATTTACTCCTTGGGAAGTGAGGCGAGAGGGCGTTTGAACGGATTATTCATGTCTATTTTTTTCATAGGCGGAGCGATTGGATCATCATTAGGGGGTTGGTCGTATGCGTTAGGTGGTTGGAATTTCAGTGCTCTGATTGGAGTCGTCCTGCCTGTGCTGGCTTTGCTGTACTTTTTCACTGAGAAAGAAACGAGTGGAGACGTGCGAAAGAAACAAACCACCTAATAGAGGTCAGCTTTAAGCTATGCCGTACGCAAAAACATAATGATTAAAATGGCAGTTCCCAAGAGAAAACAAAGGGGTGAGTAGAGCACAGTGTCCCACTTTGCAAAAACGGTTCCTTTTTTTCTCTTGAAAAACCCTACCCATTTGAAATCTCCTATAGAACGTAAAATAAATAAACATGACAACAAGCCTGCACCGTAGGAATAAAAGGAACTGAAAAACAGGAATTGTGTAACTCCACCTAGTTCTAGGACGAACCAAGCGGCTAAAGCTAGTAGAATAGCTACAATTGATGTCCCTATTTTGGAGGGCTCAAAGAGCATAGCCGTTCCCGTGCTTGGGATCGCTGCCTTAGCGCCTTTTTGTCCGCCAAATACCCAATATAGATGCATACCGCTCAGTACAAATAGAATTCCGCCAACTGCCCATGTAAGTAATTCCAAAATATTTCATCCTCCTTAATTCGAAATCCATTCTGTCCAAATCATGTGAATATGCTGCTGGATGGCCTCGTCACTTAACGTCTCTTGCTTGTGACGCTCATACCAGCCTAAGTAGTAATGGTACAACATCCATGATCTCTGAAAGGCTTTCTCTGGCTGCATTCCCTTCTGTATTAAAAGCTCTTTCATAAACTCCATTCTCATCTGTTCGACTTCATTGAGCAGGGAATGGTAACTATCATCCTTCAATGACAGCTTGCGCAGATAAAACAGAAAATCTCCCCGTTTCGTCTTCCCGAACATCTGGGTTAACAACTCTCTGATCCGCTCATCTGCAGCAGCATGGATGATGGACGCGGCAATAACCTGTTGTGTCGTCTGTTCCTTCCATGTCTCCACAATCTGTCTAATGTAGCTGCTGCGATTGTTAAAATACCAATAAAAACTGCTCTTACTGCACCCTAAAGAAACGGCCATTTTTTCAACTACGAGTTGATCAATTCCACCCTGTTCAAAACGTTCGATTCCTTTCTGAATCCATTGTTCTTCTGTGACAATAATTTTAGGCATGCATAGGAGGCATCAACTTGCATAAACGCCCACTTGAAATACCCGCGAATTTGCTCTATAATGCTGTAGCATATAGTGATATTCAAGGCGTTGACCAAAGACATGATTTCCTTGAAGGGCCGTTCAGAGAGAAAAGACGAGGCTGAGAGCTTTTCCGGCAACCGCATGTGAAGTTACCCCTTTGTAGCCGTGACGTTGAACATGTAGCTGTGCAATCTGGCAGTAACATCAGTAAGCGCCCACCGCTTTATCCCCGTTAACGGATACCAATGGAGGGTCACGCATGTCGTGCATGAGCATGTTCCGATGAACATAAATGTACGCACAGGAGCGGGCCGAACTAGGGTGGAACCACGAGCTGAACGCACTCGTCCCTTGAGGGAGAGAGGCGTTTTTTTGCGTTCAATTTTGATATAGCACACAATTTGAAATGGAGGCTTTAATCGTGAGTATTCAAGTGAAATTGCCGGATGGAGCCGTACGCGAGTACGAGCAGGGCGTATCGATCGCCGACGTGGCGGGTTCAATCAGCTCCGGGCTGAAAAAGAACGCAGTAGCAGGTAAAGTGAACGGGAAGGCTGTAGATCTGAACACTGTTTTGGATAAGAACGTTGACCTTGAAATCATTACGCTGGACGGTGCAGATGGTCTGGAAATTTATCGCCACAGTACAGCGCATTTGCTCGCTCAGGCGCTCAAACGCATTTACGGTGAGAAAAACGTGAAGCTGGGTATCGGTCCGGTCATCGACAGCGGCTTCTACTATGACATTGATATTGAAAACCCATTGTCCGTTGACGACTTGGCCAAGATCGAGAAGGAAATGACGAAGATCGCACAGGAAAATCTGCCGATTACACGTCGTGTGGTCAGCCGTGAGGAAGCCACTCGTATTTTTGGTGAATTGGAAGATCCATTGAAGCTGGAACTGATTCGTGATTTGCCGGAAGAAGCGGAAATTACGATCTATGATCAAGGCGAATTTTTTGACCTGTGTCGTGGCCCGCATTTGCCATCTACTGGCCGCATCAAAGCTTTTAAACTGTTGAGTGTAGCGGGCGCATACTGGAGAGGCGATTCCAACAACAAGATGCTGCAACGTATCTACGGAACAGCATTCCCGAAAAAAGCACAACTGGATGAGCACCTGCATTTGCTGGAAGAAGCGAAAAAACGCGACCATCGCAAGCTGGGTAAAGAGCTGGAACTGTTCATGTTCTCCGAAGAAGCACCCGGCATGCCGTTCTACCTGCCTAAAGGTATGGTTGTCCGCACTGCATTGGAAGATTACTCCCGTGACATTCAACGTCTGCATGGCTATGAGGAAGTACGTACGCCGCTGATGATGAACAACCGTCTGTGGGAACAATCGGGACACTATGAGCATTACAAGGAAAACATGTACTTCTCCGAAGTGGATGAAACTACATTTGCTCTGAAACCGATGAACTGCCCAGGTCATATGCTTGTATTTAAAAATGAGCTTCATTCTTATCGCGATCTGCCAATTCGTATAGCCGAATTTGGACAAGTGCATCGCCATGAGCTGTCCGGTGCGTTGAACGGTATGATGCGTGTTCGTACATTCTGTCAGGATGATGCACATATTTTTGTCACACCAGGTCAGATTGAACAAGAGATTACAGACGTGATTAAGCTGATTAACGAAATGTATAGTGTGTTTGGCTTTGACTTCACAGTGGAATTGTCCACACGTCCAGATGACTTTATGGGCGAGCCAGCGCTGTGGGATCAAGCGGAACAAGCTCTGCAAAACGTGCTGGATCACCTGGGCATCAACTACCGTATTAATGCGGGAGATGGAGCATTTTATGGCCCGAAAATTGACTTCCACATTCTCGATGCGCTCAAACGCAGCTGGCAGTGCGGAACGATCCAATTGGACTTCCAAATGCCTGAAAAATTCGACCTCACTTATGTGGGCGAGGACAACCAGAAGCACCGTCCAGTCGTTATTCACCGTGCCATCTATGGTTCGATTGACCGCTTCATGGGCATCCTGACTGAGCATTTTACAGGTGCATTCCCATTGTGGTTGGCTCCTGTTCATGCAAAGCTGTTGCCAGTATCCGAGAACTATATTGAGACTGCCAATGAGATACAGGATGCGTTGCTGAAAGCAGGTCTGCGTGTCGAAGTGGATACTCGCAATGAGAAGCTTGGTTATAAAATCCGCGAGGCGCAATTGGAGAAGGTTCCATATATGTTCGTTATCGGGGAAAATGAAAAAACAACCGGTACTGTAGCGGTTCGTAAACGCGGCGAAGGCGATCTGGGATCACTCAGCATTGCGGATATCGTTGAGAAAATCAGCACAGAGATTCGTGAGAAAAAATAATATTTGATCGAAAAAATGTGTAAAAGAGCCATCAAAACCATGATGAACGTGGTTTTGATGGCTCTTTATTTATACCCAATACATAAGAATCCAGCTTGAGATTGAACCAACGTTTTTGCAGCCTCGACTGAATTCTTAAGTTATCTTGTACACAAAAACTTAGCAGGTTTGTGGCCGTGAAGTGGCGTGATCTGCAGGGAGGGAGAGTGTCTTCAAGGACGACTCTTCGGATGGTTTCGCCGGGGATTCTTCCGCATCCTGTTCCTCGCTAAGCGATAAAATTTCGCCGCGCAACTTCAGCATTTTCTGATCCAGCTCGTAAGTTGCACGTGCAGCTTCGGTCAATCCATTAACGACATGTTCAGGCACTTTCTTATCGAACTTATAGTACAAAATATGCTCCATACTGGCCCAGAAATCCATAGCCAATGTGCGCAATTGAATTTCAACCTTGATCCAGCGTGTGCCCTCAAACAGGATCAGCGGAATTTCCACAATGACATGCAGGCTCTGATAGCCGTTGGGCTTAGGATGGGCTATATAGTCCTTGACCTCCAGAATACGAATGTCTTCCCGTGTGTGAAGATGATCCATCAGACGATAAATATCTTTCACAAAAGCGCATACCACGCGCATTCCAGCGATATCATGAATTTCACGCAATATATTGTCCAAGGTCACTTCATGCCCTTTGCGCCGAACCTTTTCCACGATGCTGTGGGGCTCTTTGATCCGGGTTTTAATATGCTCAATCGGGCTAAAACCGTCTAACAGCTTCCATTCCGTCTGGATCAGCTTAATTTTATTCTTTAATTCCTCCAGAGCCAGCTGATAAAGGACGGGAATCTTTCTCCACTCCTCTAGTTGCTTGGCGTCAACACTGTTTTGATCCAGCTGTAGCTGAAATTCCTGCAAGGGTAATGGGACAGCATTCAGGTGCTTCCAATCCGGTTCATTCACAGAGCATTCTCCTAAATGAGGCTTATGATGTCCTCGATCTTTTTCGTAAAAATGCATTATCGTATACATTGTACACTATGTCAAAACCTACAGGCAAAGGAGAGACGATCAAAGAAAAAAAGAAATACGACAAGAATTATAGTGGTAAAACCGAGTAATCCGATGTATAATTACAAAAATGCTGATTTGGAGCATTTAATTCTTTAAAAAAATCACAAATGTAGAGTATCCATCATTAGATTAAAAATATAAATTACCGAAAAGAGGAAAAGAAAAATGGCAAAAGTAGAAAGTTTTCAATTAGATCACACGATTGTAAAGGCTCCTTATGTAAGAGCAGCTGGAGTAGAGCATGACGAAAAAGGAAGCACAGTACAAAAGTATGACTTGAGATTTTTGCAACCCAATGAAGATGCACTTCCTACAGCTGCCGTACATACGCTGGAGCATTTATTAGCAACGTATCTGAGAGATGAAATCAAAGGAATTATTGATATCTCTCCTATGGGATGCAGAACGGGGTTCTACTTGATTTTATGGAATGAACATGAGCCTGAGGAAATTGCACTCGCTTTGGAAAAAACCTTGAAAAGAATTCTGGAAACGACAGAGGTTCCGGCTGTTACTGCTTTGGAATGCGGGAACTACAAGGACCACTCTCTTTTTTCCGCGCAGGAATATGTGAAGATTGTATTGGAAGCTGGTATTAGCCGCGATCCTTTCGAAAGAGTACTTTAAAATCTATGATTTCGATTGACCTATCTCATCAGACAGCGGTAGTGACAGGCGGCAAGTCAGGCATAGGCAAGGGAATTGTAGAGCTTTTCATTCAAAGCGGAGCTAAAGTGATTTCTGCTGATATTTCTTATGAAGAGCCGTATAGAGTGGTCAATCCACAGTTGGTTGAAACTCAATTGGACATATCCAAACCGGATGATATCGAAAGATGGTGCGATCTACTAATCAGCGAAGCGGGAGTTCCTGATATATTGGTGAACTGCGCGGGTACTTCTACGATGGATTATGTCATTGATAGTGAGTTAGCTGATTGGGAGAAAGTATTTTCGATCAATTCAACCGGATTATATGTAACGTCCAAACGTTTTGCCAAAGAAATGGTGGCAGCTCGTAAATCAGGACGAATTATTCAAATTGCTTCGCAGGCTGGAAAAAATGGATATCGGGCCATGGGCGGATACTGTGCTTCCAAACATGCGGTTCTTGGCTTGACCAAGGTGATGGCTATTGAGCTTGCCCGGCAAAATATTTTGGTAAATGCGGTCTGCCCCGGCATTGTAGAAACGCCGATGAAGCATCGTGAACGGATTGAAGGGGGCGTCATTCGCGGAATGACTGCTCAAGAAATATACGAAGAAGATTGTTCGCAGGTACCTTTGGGGAGAACGGCCGAGGTGGAGGATGTTGCCAATGTGGTGCTGTTTCTGGCAAGTCCGCTCTCTGCATATATGACAGGACAAGCGATTAATGTTACAGGTGGAATGACGATGCACTAGCATACTAGCATGATCTGGGGGAAAACAACATGAGAAAATCGTTCGTTTTACTATTAGGGATTAGTTTATTATTAGTTGCCGCAGGATGCGGTAATAAAAGTTCAGACAGCAATGGCTCCAGCGCCGCTTCCGGTTCGGAAACGCAAAAAGTAGTCATCGGCTCCATGGGCTCTGACGCCCAGATATGGAAGCATATTGCCCAGTCCCAGGCCGCCAAGGATGCCAAGCTGGACATTGAAGTGAAAGAAATTAACGGCGGAATCGAAACGAACAATGCAACCAAAGAAGGCGAAGTAGACGTGAATGCATTCCAATCGTGGGCGTACCTGGTTAGCTATAACAAAGAGAGCAAAGCCGATTTGAAGGCTATAGCCACAACCTATCTGGAGCCTATGGGGATTTATTCGCAAAAATTCAAAAGCATCGATGAAGTGACTGACGGGGCTCTGGTAGCTTTGGCAGATAACCCGGCGAATACGGCAAGAGGTTTAAAGTTATTGGAAGCATCCGGTTTGATTAAGCTTAAGGCTGACTTTAATGATGCCTTGGGTACAGTCAATGATATTACTAGCAATCCTAAAAACCTGAAATTTGAACTCATTGATGATAAAACAGGACCACGAGTGATTCAAGATGTTGGCTTGGTGCTGATTGGGAATACGATTGCTTTAGAAGGGGGCCTGAATGTACTGAAAGATTCCTTGTTCCATGAGGAAATCAGTCAGGCAACCAAAAATAATATTAACGTCCTGGTTACTTCATCTGATAAGGCGAATGACAAAGGGCTGCAAAAGTTAGCGGATCTCTATCATAACGAGGATACTCAAAAATACATTAAAGATGAATTTGGCGGCACCAAAGTAGAGGTTAAAGAGCCGGTTTCTTATTTGGAAGGACAAACTACAAAATAAACAAAAGAGGTCAGCCAGTTTTTCTGGTTGACCTCTTTTGTTCGTAAGAGGCCTCGTACCGGTAGCCGGGTAGAACGTCATCTCTGCCCTTAGAGTCCACACCGAATAGGTGACAAACGTTGAGTTGATGTCTCCCAGCTTCCAAATGAGTCAGCGATTGTATTTTTAGTAATCGGCTTGAGTTTGAGTATGGGTTTCGGTTCGATAATGTTTGGGGGAGAGTCCCTTTACCTTTTTAAAAATTTTCGAGAAGAGTAAAGGGTCGTTATAGCCGACTGAACGGGAAATATCACCGATCGAAAGTTCGGCGTTTCCCATCATTTCACATGCTTTGTTGATCCTATAGCGAACCAAATAATCCTGAATGCTTGTGTTCACTTGTTGTTTGAATAACGAACATAAATAGCTTCGATTGAGTCCGATAAAATTTGCAATGTGCTCAATAGTAATTTTCAGAGCATAATTCATTTCGATAAAATCCTTCACTTTTTCCACGTAAATTTCCGCCCGGCTTTCCTTTTGTTCGGAAGGTGTTACCGGACCGAGCTCTATAAGCTCCGATAACATTAAGCAAAGCAGACCGGTCAGTCTGGTTTCCCGAGCTTTATGGCATGCACTTGATTCATTCATTCGCTGCAAATACTGATAAATCAAATGGTCTCCTTCAAAGTCGAGAATTGGACGCGACATCGTTAGGCCTGCTTGCTTGAGGAGTGTTTCTGCCAGTGCCCCGTTAAAACCAAACCAGCAATAAGACCAAGGATTCACTACATCGGCTTGATAATAAGTAATGACCTGGGGGCAGATTAGAAACCACTGTCCTTTCCGCAAGCGATAACTGAACCCACCGACCTCGAAGGTACCTTCTCCGTCCAAAATATAATGGAGCAGATAGTGATCTCTTATCGCAGGTCCAAAAAAGTGACTCGGTATGCATTCCTCTATGCCAAACTGAGTTAGATACAATTCAGAATGCTGTTTACTACGCGGCAAATATTCTATCACGCTAAATCTCCTTATGTAAATTATCAAGCATTATAACATAAATAGTGAGCACCATGCCATGTACTTCATATCTAAAATTAATATATCATTTCTATAGAACCTATTCCGATTATTATAACGAGATTATCAAGCTTTACACCATGTGAACTTAGTTGATGGCTGTTACAAAATGCTTCTTCTGAGTGTCTTTTTGGTGTGGAACTCCGATGATTATTATCTATGAGAGGGGTTATTTTCCCAATGGGTATCATTGTTCAAGAGCAAACAGGGCTGTTTCATTTGCAGTCGTCGGGCATGAGTTATATTATTCAGATTGTGGATGGATTTCCTGTGCATGTATACTGGGGAGACAGGTTGAAGCACCGCGAACCCATGGCTGACCTATTGCTTCACACTCCCGCGACGGCTGGATTGGATCGGCTACCGCAAGAATATCCGCAGTATGGGAGCGGGGACTTCCGTAACCCGGCATATCAAGTAGAGCTTGAGGATGGAACTCGTATCACGGAGTTAAAGTATATTGGCTACCGGATCACTAAGGGAAAGCCATCATTAACCGGGCTTCCGGCCGTATATACCGAAAACGAAGACGAAGCGGATACGCTGGAACTGGAGTTACAAGATGATTTTTCAGGCCTTAAAGTTGTTCTTCTTTATACCGTCTTCACGGATCGAAATGTAATCGCTCGTTCGGCTCGTTTGAGTAATGCGGGAGCCAAGAACCTTCGGCTTCTCCGTGCTCTAAGTGCCAGTGTCGATTTTTCAGGTAAAAGCGATTTAGAGTTCATGTATCTTTCGGGAGCATGGGCTCGGGAGGGGAATATTACCCGCAAACCGATTCTTCAAGGTGAAACCCGAATTGATAGTAAAAGGGGCATGAGCAGCCATCAACTCAACCCTTTTGCTGCATTGGTCACTCGGGGAACAACGGAATGCTATGGTGAGGTATTCGGCTTTAGCCTCGTCTACAGTGGGGGCTTTGAGGCGGGAGCAGAAATAGATTCATTCGGCTCTACACGGTTTAGCATCGGCGTGAACTCCTTTGATTTTTCGTGGTTACTGAGCCCAGGTGAGAGCTTCCAAACGCCAGAAGCCGTTATGGTTTACTCTGGTCAAGGGCTGGGAGAAATGTCGCGTACATATCATCGCTTGTATCGGACTCGTCTTTGCCGAGGGAAATATCGGGATGAAGAACGCCCTATTCTGGTCAATAACTGGGAAGCTACCTATTTTGACTTCAATGCAGATAAGTTGGTATCGATAGCGAAGGAGGGGGCAGAGCTAGGCATCGAGCTTTTTGTCTTAGATGACGGTTGGTTCGGAAAACGGGATTCCGACAATTCGTCTCTCGGCGATTGGTACGAGGATCGTCGGAAGCTGCCAGACGGACTCGCGGATGTCGCGAACCGTATCAATCGGCTGGGCCTTAAGTTCGGGCTCTGGTTTGAGCCAGAGATGATCTCTCCAGACAGCGAGTTGTACCGGGAGCATCCAGATTGGTGCCTTCACGTTCCAGGACGGCGACGCAGTGAAGCCAGATGGCAGTTGGTGCTGGACTATACTCGCAAGGAAGTACGCGATTACATCTACGATTCGCTGGCTGCCATTTTCTCCAGCGCCCCAGTTTCTTACGTGAAATGGGATATGAATCGCTGCCTGACGGAAATCGGTTCCGCAGCTCTGCCGCCGGAGCGCCAATCTGAGACTGCCCATCGCTATGTTCTTGGATTGTATGAGCTGCTGGAGCGCGTCACCACCGAATTTCCGCATATTCTTTTCGAGAGCTGTTCAAGTGGTGGAGGACGCTTTGATCCAGGCATGCTTCACTACATGCCTCAAGTCTGGACTAGTGATAATACCGATGCGGTAGAACGCCTGAAGATTCAATATGGAACTAGCCTTGTCTATCCTGTAAGTGCAACGGGAGCGCATGTGTCGGCAGTTCCGAACCATCAAGTTGGACGCATAACACCCCTTGATTTTCGAGGTGATGTGGCCATGTCAGGAAATTTTGGATATGAGCTTGATCTCACGAAATTCACCTATGAGGAAAAAGAGACGGTCAAACGCCAAATCGCAGTATACAAGCAGATACGTGGCTTAGTACAGAAAGGTGACTTGTATCGCTTAAAGAACCCGTTTGAAGATAACGAATCGGCTTGGATGTTTGTTTCTGAAGACCAAGAGGATGCCATCGTCTACTATTTCCAAGTGATGGCTGTCCCGAACGCGCCTTGGCGAGCCCTGCGTCTTGACGGACTAAATCCAGAGCTCGAATATGAAGTTAAGTCAGGAAATAGCGGGCAAAAGTCTATCCATGGGGGGGATCGGCTTATGAAGTTGGGCCTCCCTCTTCTCTACAGACAAAAAGACTATGAAAGTGGATGGTTCAGGCTTCGGGCATTAAGGTCCAACAAGGCTTAAGGCTTAAAGGATCAGTACAACAGTACAATTGGCAAAAGATAAAAAACAATCGATTGAGTTATGCATGCCCCTTTTTGTATAAAAGGGGCATTTTGCGCGCAGCAGCCGTACTGATCGGGGAGGGGCAAGCCATGTTTTTTATACGAATGATGAATGACATGAAACTGAGAAAGAAGATGACGCTTACATTCATTTCGGTAGCTGTTCTTCCCTTGCTGTTATGTGGCCTGTTTCTGACGGGGAAGCTTCGAGAGTCCGTCATTAAGGACGCCTTTATGCAAGTGTCCAACAATGTCGAGCGGGTCCGAAATCGTACAGAAGAACTGATCAAAGTGCCGCTGGACATCTCGTATCGGCTAACCAATGACAATCGGATGAAAATGGTAGCCAGCCAAAAGTATGACAGCTACATCGAAGTCATTCAGGCCTACCGGGAGTATACAGGTATTCGTGACTACCTCCAATTGTACAAAGAGATATCCGGCATCCGTGTCTATGTCCCTAATCCTGGAGCACTTAATAATTGGGAATTTATCCAGCCGGACGAAAGAATCACAACCGCAGATTGGTACAAGGAGGCCATCGCGCAGAAAGGATTGGCCGGCTGGAATTTAATCAAGGATGAGAGGGACGATGCTGATTATCTCAGCTTGATTCGTTCATTTTCAGTGGATTCACCAGGGCGAAAAGGGATTCTGGTCATAAATGTTAACCAGCGCCAATTAAATTCAATCCTGAATCAGGAATCGTTCCCTACCTTAATCGTGGATAACCGGAATCAGATTGTCGCGTCCAATGAAGCAGAGTTGTTTGGGAAGAATCTTTCTGAAATTCATGCCGACGAAAATATACTTTTCCAACAGGAAGGAAGTTACAACACACTCATTAACGGAAAAGCATCGAAAGTGGTGATCGCAAATCTAACTCCACAGAACAGCTGGAATGGACTTCGCATTATTTCCATTTTTTCCGTTTCTGAGATTACCCGAGATGCTAATCAAGTGATATGGCTTGGCGGAATCGCGATCACAGCCAGCCTGATATTTGCAGCCTTGCTTATCTATGCTTCTGCTTCGCTATTATCCAGAAGGCTTCTTCGCTTGAGCAAGCATATGACCCAAGTAGGGGCGGGCTCATGGGAAACCTATCTCCATATCGATGGGAAAGATGAAGTGGGGCTATTATCGAGGGAATTTAACGCGCTCGTCAGTAGCGTGAACGATTTGGTTCAGGAGGTTCAAGAGACGAATCGCCAGAAAAGTCTCGTGGAGCAAAGACAAAACGAGATCAAGTTCAAAATGCTGGCAAGCCAGATCAATCCGCATTTTCTCTTCAATTCTTTGGAGTCTATCAGAATGGAGGCCCACATTCGCCAACAGGACGATATCGCTAAAGCAGTCTGGCAGTTGAGCGCGTTGTTGCGCAGCAGTCTGGAGGCTGGTAACGACAAGATTCCACTGCGTAAAGAGCTTGAGCAAGTGTGCTGTTATCTCGATCTTCAAAAGTTTCGGTATGAAGACCGTTTGGAGTATCGCTTAACCGTTGATCCAAATTTGGAGAAAATGTTGGTTCCACCTCTGATTATCCAACCATTGGTGGAAAATTCCATTGTACATGGTCTGGATAATCAAGCAGAAGGAGCTGTCATTGAAGTGAAAGTTAAGGAAATCCCGGAGGGGGTTCGAGTTATGGTATGTGACAACGGCGCTGGTTTCACGGCCGATCGTCTCGCCCTAGTACAAGCAGAGCTTGCTGCATCCGTACATGAACAGGAGGTCCAGCGAATTGGACTACGAAACGTAAATGATCGTTTAGTCTTACTGTATGGGACCTCAAGTGCTTTACATATTGAGAGCGAGCCTGGGAAAGGCACTTGTATTCAGTTTTTCATACCTGGAGGTGAATCCAAATGATTAAGGTAGTCATCGTTGACGATGAGCCGAAGCTTCGTCAAGGGCTTCAAACGCTGATCCCATGGGAAAGCCTCGGATTTATCGTTACAGCTACGGCAGCCAATGGAAAAGAAGCACTGGAAGTCATCGAGGAAAAAGCCCCTGATGTCGTAATCGTCGATATCCGCATGCCGGTTATGGATGGCCTACAGTTGATTGAGCACTTGAGATCCAACGGTCATCATTTGCACTTTATGATCCTCAGTGGATATGCCGACTTTGAGTATGCCAAACAAGCGATCAAATATGGGGTATTCGGCTATCTCGTTAAACCGGTCGACATTGATGAAATGTCGTCCAGTTTAAAACGGATACGCGAGCGGATCGAAGAGGAGCGTCTTCAAGGGGAGTGGCGTAAGAGAGAGGTTATAAATCGGGATTTATACCTGCATAGCCTGCTCGTCCCTCAAGAGAGAACTGAAGATCCGGCCAAGTTGAGAAGTAAGGCAATAGAAGCGGATTTGTTGTGGAGCAACTACGAAGTCGTGGTCGTCTACCCGCGTGTTTCTGAAGTGGACCGTTCTGATGTCGCATACCAGCTTTCGAATGGATTGAAGGCAAAGATCGAGGGGCAGATGATGGGGCTTGTCACAGTAATCCCACCGTATACAGTCCTGTTGCTCAACGCGCCGTTGCGTGGAAGAGAACGGCGTGAAATTCTGCACAATGAGATTCGTAATGCTGCGGATAATGTTAGGTTCGTCGCTGCAACCGGAGGGGCAGTATCTGCTCCTGAAGATATTTGTAAATCTTTTTTAAAGGCCCAGGAAGCGGTAAAGCAATCCTTTTTCAGTGAGAAGAACCGACTGCTAGGTCCGTATCCTTTCTTTTCTCCTGCGCTGGATTCCCCCCGATTATCTGCTGATAAAGCTGAGGAAACGATGGAGGAATTCATCTTCCGCCTGTATTACAGTCTGGAAGTAGGAAACCAAACCGCAATACTGTCATTATTGAACGAGGCGGCTGCATTTTTTCTCCAACAGGGGCAAGATGAGAAGTCAATCAAAGAGTCGTTCTTTTTTATGTCCAATGCGGTCATTCATAAGCTGACCGCGGGTTTCTGTATCGAGTTGAAAGAGACGGAGGAAGTTTCCCGTTTTTTGAATGGGATATACCAGCATGATCATTTACATGATCTTTTGGAAGAGACCTACCGTTTCCTGCTAGCTTTGGCGAAAGACTCCGAACCTCGTGGAAAGGAGCAGGAATTCAAAAAAATGATCGACTTCATTCACAGTCATTATACAGACAACCTGAAGCTGGAAACGCTGGCTGGACTACTAAACTATAGTACTGCCTATTTAGGCCAGCTATTCAAGAACAAGACTGGGGAGTACTTTAACACCTATCTGGACAGAGTCCGTATCCACAAGGCAAAGGAGTTGCTGGACCAGGGAATGAAAGTTTACGAAGTCGCTGAAAGCGTCGGCTATACAAGCGTCAACTACTTTTACAGCAAATTCAAAAGATACGAAGGCCGTTCACCGTCGGAATATAGAAATCCATAATTTGTGGATGATTTTTTCCGAAATCCGTTGTATGGGTTCTGACTCTCCTCTGTTTTATGATTGGTTTTAAGAGAGGGGATGAAAAAATGAAAGCGGTAACAGCAAATTCGGAAAACGTATACAAAAAACCGAAGCGGAATGCTTGGAAGGTATTTAAAAGCCAAAGGTATCTTTATTATATGTCCATTCCGTTTGTGATCTGGGTCTTTATCTTTCAGTATTTGCCGCTATGGGGCTGGACAATGGCATTTCAGAAATACAGACCCGGTTTGAGTTTTTTTGAACAGAAGTGGGTGGGCTTGGAGCATTTTCGTACTTTGTTCCAAGATGATCATTTCTACCAAGTACTGCGGAACACGCTGGCTATGAGCCTTATGGGACTGGTCGCTGGTTTTATTGTACCCGTTGTCTTTGCTCTATTGCTCAACGAGGTCCGCATACAAGTGATAAAACGATTTGTTCAAACCGTATCTTATCTGCCGCACTTTGTTTCATGGGTGGTTGCTGCAGGCATTGTCACCAAAATGCTTTCAGCGGATGGCGGTGTCGTAAACGATATGCTCATGGGTCTAGGCATCATCGATCAGCCAGTCCAGTTTATGGCCCAAGGTAAATTATTTTGGTGGGTTGTAACTTTCGGAGACATCTGGAAGGAAACGGGGTGGAACGCCATTATTTATCTGGCTGCCATCGCCGGTATTGGTCCTGAATTATACGAGGCTGCGCGGGTGGACGGCGCTAGCCGATTACAGCAAATGTGGCATATCACGCTGCCGGGGATCCGGCCGACTATTATCATTCTCCTAATTATGTCTATTGGTCATCTGCTCGGTACAGGATTCGAGAAACAATTTCTGCTGGGCAATCACCTGGTCATTGATTACTCTGAAGTACTTGATTTATATGCGCTTAATTATGGTCTGGCAATGGGACGTTACTCTTTCGGAACGGCCATTAATATTTTTAATTCGGTGATAAGCCTGATCCTATTGTTTGCGGCTAATGGAATCTTTAAGCGCTATACCAACGAGAGCATTATGTAAGGAGGAGAATGGACATGGAGGCTGTCAAAAGCACTACGCCGGTCGGCGGATTAAACAACAAGCTTCAGGCGAAATCACCACAAGACCGAATCCTGGGGATAGTTGTTTATGTTTTCATGATTGTGGTCACCGTTCTGACGATCTACCCGTTCTTAAATGTGCTAGCTATCTCTTTTAACGATTCGGTAGACACCATTAGAGGTGGGATCACCATCTGGCCAAGGCAATTTACTTTGAAGAATTACGACTTGATTTTCACCTATGAGGGGTTAATCACTGGATTCAAAATCTCCTTTCTGCGAACCGTCATTGGCACCGTAGCGGGCTTGGTCAGCGGCTCGATGCTTGCCTATACGCTTGCACGAAGTGATTTTCAAGCTAGAAGGTTCATCTCCATCTTTCTGGCCGTCACCATGTATGTTTCTGGAGGGTTGATTCCAGGTTTTATCCTGATGAAGGAATTGCATTTAATTGATACATTTGCCGTCTATATTTTACCAGGTCTTGTAAGTGCGTTTAATGTCTTCATTATTCGTTCCTTCATTGATGGTCTGCCTTATGCGTTACAGGAATCAGCCAAGCTGGATGGTGCCAACGATTTCACGATCTACTGGCGCGTTATTCTTCCTCTTTGCAAACCGGCATTAGCGACCGTAGCGCTCTTCTTGGCAGTTGGGCAATGGAACTCTTGGTTCGATACTTATCTGTTTAATGGGTCTAACGAATCGTTGACGACTCTGCAATATGAATTGATGAAAATTCTGCAAAGTACGACAACAAGCGCAACCAATTCCCAGGACGCTGCCAATATGGCCGAGCGTATGGCACAGGTATCCCCGGAATCGGTCAAAATGGCAATCACCATCATTGTTACTGTGCCAATTCTTATCGTCTATCCTTTTCTACAAAAATATTTTGTTAAAGGTATGACGCTCGGGGCGGTAAAAAGCTAACACGAGGCAACATTCATTATAATGGGAGGTTTTGCTCCATGAAGCCAAGAAAAAATAGAATGGTCGTATCTTTCGTAATGTCACTGACTTTAGTCGCGACCCTTGCAGGGTGCAGCGGTAATAATCCGTCTGAGGCTACCAAGGCCGTAACAACAGGAGACATCACACTTACTTATTTCTCGGAAGACTCCAGCACAAATTGGAATAGCATGAAGGATGAAGTCGGTAAGGTCATCGCTGAAAAAACCGGAGTAACTCTAGATGCTGAATTCGCTGTCGGAGACCCGGTCCAAAAGATTTCGTTGATTGCAGCCACAGGAAACTATCCTGATTTGATCGCTGCTAAGGCGGATGTCGGCAAACTTGTCGATGCTGGCGCAATCATTGATTTGACGGATTTGATCGACAAGCACGCACCGAACATCAAAAAAATGCTGGGTGACAAGCTTGTTCGGACAAAGTACAGTTTGGACGACCCATCGATCTATGTGATTCCGACCTGGTCCGCTGTCGAGGAGAAAAAAATTAAACCCGACGTAGGATTTAAACTCCAGCATCGTGTCGTCAAGGAAGCGGGATACCCCGGCATTCGTACGGTACAGGATTTTGAAAAAGTCATTAAGGACTATATCACCAAGCATCCGACGGACGAAAATGGCAACAAAAATATTGGACTGTCCCTAAATGCGGACGATTGGCATATGTACCAGGTAACGAACTCAGGATTCCAAACGACCGGGGGGCCAGACGATGGCGAATACTACATCGATCAAAAAACACACCAAGCGACTTATCATTTCCGCCGACCGGAAGAAAAGGAATATTTCCGCTGGTTGAATCACATGAACTCCATTGGATTGCTGGACCCAGAAAGCTTCGTACAGAAGACAGACCAGTTTAAAGCGAAGATAGCTTCAGGACGTGTACTGGGCTTGGCCGATCCAGAGTGGGACTATGGCGACGGACAAAATGCGCTGAAAGCGGAGGGCAAATTCGACCAAACATACGGTCATTATCCAGTCACCATGAGCAAGGAGTATAAGGATACCAATTTCTGGCTTCCTGGCTTTGATGGGGGGTACGGAATCTCAATCTCTAGTAAGTGCAAGGATCCGGTACGCGCTATCCAGTTTCTCGACTTTCTAGCATCGGAAGAAGGGCAAGTCCTGAATAACTGGGGAATTGAAGGAAAGCATTACACGATTAAAGACGGCAAACGGACGATTATTCCGGCTGTGCTGGAACGGATGAACAATGACAATGCAGCTTTCCAAAAAGAATCTGGAATCGGTCTATATTGGAACTTGTCGGTCCATTATGGTGATGGCATCAAGGACTCCACCGGCAACTACTTTACTCGTAGTTATCCGGAGATGCTGACAGCAACTTATAACAAGTCGGAGAAGGAAGTCCTAAAGGCCTATAAGATTGATCATTGGAAAGATCTATTCCCAAAAGAAGAAGAATTCCAACCGAGAGCATACGGAGCAGCCTACACGATGTCTCTCCCCAATGACGATCCGGCTGTTATTCTCGGAGCCAAGATGAAGGATATTACATGGAAACGAATTCCGGAAGCTGTCATGACCAAGCCGGAAAACTTCGATAAGGTTTGGGATACCTATATGGCAGAGCTGGAGAAAGCCGGAGTACAAGAAATGGAACAATCCTTTACCAAACATATTCAAAACCGGATTAAGCTATGGTCCACCAATTAATTCGTTTTGCATAAAAGAACGGGGCCGTTTCCACTTTCCAATTGGAGAGGAGACGGTCCTTTTTCATTAAGGTTTGCTATAGATTGCATTCGTTCAAGTAACAAACCAACAGCGGCCGCCTCGGTTATTTTCTGAGGTGGCCACTGTTCGTTAGGGGCAGGCTTATGCGTTACTTTGGTGCTGGGTGGGACGGTAAAGTTGCGGGCACGTTCAAAGTAATTACCAATTTGTCGACGTTGTTATCAGAATCCAGCCACATACCCAAAGTCCGAAAATCTGCTACCTTCCGTGATAAGGTGAGTCCCGTAGGAGCGCCTTACTCCGCTTCATTCTTGGAGGAAGTAAATAGGTCTTGAGGCAGCTCATCTCTCGTGATCACGTAATCGCTGTTGAACACTTTTATGAGATGATCCAGGGAATTATATTGTCCGTTGCGGACGAAATCGCCCGTCCATGTGGTGAAAAAGAGCCAATGCGCTGAATATGCTTGAAGCAATTCAGGATCGCCAATTGGGCCGTTTTCGGACAGACCAACCAGCTTCTTGTCTTGCACGAGATTTACCAAGCTGTCATACTTGCCGATACTTGGACCGTAATTAGCCGCCGGGTTGTAGATATCCACACTTACAATATCGACGACATCGTCCCCCGGATACCATTCGGGGCTCTCGGAGTTCCATACCCAGATCAGATTGTTTAGGTGATGGTAGTGTGTTAGACGGTCGTACATGATACGGTACAGCTGCTTTGCGGAGTCTGGCCCTTGGGCGCCCCACCAAAACCATCTGCCTTCCGCCTCGTGCAGTGGTCTCCACAGCACCGGAACGTGAGCGTCTTGAAGACGTTTCAACTGAGCGGCAATGGCATCAATGTCCCGCAGGATAAGCTGATATTCTTCCGACTCGGGATGATTAAGCGCATATTGAACGTCGAATGTAGTCGCCTCGGTGTAAAATCCGCGGTACCATTCTTTGCCTGGAATGTCATGTAGACCCTTAGGGGCATTCCAGTGCCATACAAACGTGACAATTCCACCTTCTTTGGCCCATTGGATCGCCTTGTCCACCTCAGTTGAGGTGGCACCATGCTCGACGCGAGAGGGGGAGTAATCCATCATGTCCGTTGACAACATCGCAGGATACTTTCCAGTCTGGTCTTTAATCCACTGGGCATCCTCAAGAGTGTGCTGACCGGAAAGAATTTTGTCCCCGTAAACATCCACGAGATAACCCATGAGTGCCTCGGTTTCCATAGTCGCATCCGGGTTTACCGGCTTTTTCTCAATCTGATGCAGTTTCAGGGGGAGCACTGCTGACAGCTTGATGTAGTCGATATGATACTGGCCCAAGTCGACATTGAACTGTATTGTATTGTTTCCCGAATTCAGCATGAGTTTACCGCCGGATACCTCGGTATTGCTTGCTGTTGTCGGAAGGGATATTTCGCTTGTCTGACCGTTGACCACCATATGGGTCTTTTTGTCACTATTAGGATTACTGTAACCGATTGCAAGATTGTAAAGGCCACTTGAAGCTGCGTCATAGGCAAGGGTTAACGACCCTGTGCCTTTAAAGGCTGCGTAGCCGGTACCAGAATAGCCCGTGCTGGCGGTTTCGGTGCTGACCTCACCAGTAATGACTCCGTCTTCAGCTTCAATTTTGCTGTTTGTAGCAGGTAAACTGGCGAATTCAACCTTCACGTATTCGATCCCGTAATATCCCCAGCCTCTTGAAAAAGTAACCTCGTTTGTACCGGCATTCAACATGATCTTGCTTACCAACTTCTCGTTTACAACCGCACCTCCCGGAGGGGGAACCAGCGTTATGCTTTCAGCCATTGTACCATTGACCTCGAAGCTGGTATCCTTGGAGCCGGTGTTCGCCAGAATATAGTAACCGAGGCTCAGCTTATATAGACCTGCTGTCGGCACATTCACTTTAAACGTAGCCGTCCCGTCAGACTTGCCCGAATTTGGGTCATAATCATAAAAGAAGGATACATAGCCGTCGCCTTTATAAAGTGTATCGCCTGTATAGGGAGTATCCCGTTTTTCTACGCCGTAACCTTGAATAATTGCATCCTTGGAGCTGACAACTGTAGGAGGAGATTTGCCATTAGTGGATAAATCTTGACTTGCACCCATCGTCGTTTCATCTTCAACTTCGGTGACCAAGTTAGTTGATTCTGCTTTTGCTAAGCTTGGAATTAAATCGAGAGATACCAACAAAAAACATAAGAGAACAAAACTAAGAATACCAAAAAACCTTCTTTTCCACGGATCTGGCATATGACTCACTCCTTGAATTAGATGTTACCGTCTTAATTGTCCTGCGGCGCAGCTTGAAGAAATCGTTTTCAAAAATGAAAAAATTAAATAATAAACAACTGCTTCCATAATCCCATCTTTATTTGTATGCGTTTTCAATATTTCCTTTTAAGTTTTTTAGTTCATCACCTCGCTTTAATTTCATCATAAATTAGAGGCAAGGCAGGAACCATACAATGAATTTCGGAAGAAATCATCCTTAAATTATGGATTTTTAACTCCGATGGTAAACAAACTTCATATCTTCTGAATTTGTCTGGGCGAAATTTGCTGAACGAATTCTTCCTTAATTGATGAATTCATTTCTAAATTTACGGAATTCTTTAGGTGTTTTTTTTTGATGTTTCTTAAAAGACTGAATGAAGTGATTTACATGATTGAACCCCACTCTGTGGGCTATTTCAGTTATTGTAGAATCTGTTGAAATTAATAACTCGCTGCTTTTCTTGATACGGTACTTAATTAAGTAGTCGTAAGGTGTCATATGAATAGTTCTCTTAAAACTACGAGTGCATTCTGAAATACTTAAATGTGCTATAGCAGCAATTTCTTGCAGTGTTATATTGTCTGAGTAGTTTTGATGGATAAAGCTGAGCATCAATTGAAGTCGCTCCTGTTGCAATTTCATGTATTTAGGTGCTTCCTCAGAAGACAGCGAAATATTAGATATTAAGACTAACCATAATTGTACCGTTTTGATGGAAACCTCGTATTCCCAGCCCCATTTTTTTTTCATATCAAATTTCTGTTTCATATCCCAAAGCATTTGCAGTATTTGAATTTGCCATTCAACATCTCCTTTGATTACGAATGACAATAAGAGAGAGTTTGTATAAGGCAGTACATAATTTTTTTCCATCGCACTATCTGCATAAAAGGCCAACAGCTTCTCAGGGAAATTAAAACTGACATATTGACCGTTATGTGTAAGGTGTGTAGTAACGTGAAGAACACCCTTATTAATTAAAATGGCCTGACCTGTTTCTAATTCATGATCAATCCCGTTAACTTGTATCACTAGCTTTCCTTTGGTAACCAAAGTGATTTGTAGTTCCTCATGCCAATGTAAATCGTTGAACCCTCTACCTTCAGGATTACTTGCATGAATAGTATGGGTGTACATGATGTATGGAAATGAAACATCGGGATATAGAATGGTCTCATGCAATTGTTTTTCCATTTTAGCGAGGTCCCTTCTGATGACGATATTTCTATATAAATTAAAGATATAGTTACACAAATAAAATAAAAGTGGTGATATTATTATACCAGATCTTCGGCTTATCATTACAATCCTGTGCACAGGCGATTGGATAAGACATCTTGGAGGCGTACATGTGAAAATAAATCAATCGTCGTTACCGTTTCATCCGTATATTTTGCTTTTAATCAGCATATTGTCTGTTTCTATCTCATCCATCATGATAAAATCCTCTGATACTCCAACCTCTGTGGCTGGGATGTACAGATTGTATATGTCAGTACTCATAATGCTTCCTTTTGTACCTTGGAAAATGTTCCGTTCCTTAGAAATGAACAAAAAAGATTGGAGTACCGTTTTCATTGCGGGTCTTTTTCTCGGGTTATATTTCTTATTCTGGATGGAATCTTTAGTATATACCTCAGTTGCGAGCTCCATGGTCATTCTATCGTTACAGCCTTTATTTGTAATGATGGGTTCATACTTTATGTTCAGAGAACGAGCAAACATATTGACCATTCTTTGTTTGATCGCCGCTCTTGTCGGTTCAATCATTATAGCTTGGGGAGACATTGGGATTTCGAGAGAGGCATTAATCGGAGATGGATTATCTTTAGTAGGAACAATTTTGGTTTCAGCATATATGTTGGCAGGACAGAAAGTAAGCCACAAAATAAATGCAAATGTATATAGTGTTATTGTTTTTTTTATTGGTGGCAGCGTCATGCTGGTCTACAATTTGTTGAATCATTATGCCTTGATCGAATATGACTCGTCGGATTGGGTGTATTTCTTTTTACTTGCAGTAATTCCAACTATTTTTGGACAATATATTTTTAATCTGTTGTTGAAATCAATGGGTGCAACTACGGTCTCAGTTGGTATTATTGGAGAGCCTGTTCTTGCCATAATTCTCGCCTACTTATTCTTGGGAGAAATAATCTCTGCATTTCAATTCATAGGTGGAATCATGACTTTATTCGGTATGGGGATGTACTTTTGGGCAAAATCTTTAAAGTATACTACGGTTGCAAAATATTAAATTTGAAATTCATTATCGCGAAATTGAATAAAACAATAGATGAGGAGAATGTTTAGATGGCAACGATTGATGATTTTTTGAAACTAGATATTCGAGTTGGAACCATAATTAAAGCTGAATTCTTTGCAGAAGCAAAAGTACCTGCTATTAAACTTGAAATTGATTTTGGACAAGATATCGGAATAAAAGCTTCGAGTGCACAAATTACAAAAAGATATGTGGCTGAAGATATTATAGGGGAACAAATCATAGGTGTAGTCAACTTTCCACCTCGACGGATAGCAGGCTTTAAGTCAGAGGTATTGGTCCTTGGAGGAATTCCTGAAAAGGGGGATGTGGTTCTATTGAAACCGGATATCAAACTACCTAACGGAACACCTATTGGGTGATAGAGCGCTTGTTTAATCATTAAAATATATAACTTCACAACAGGCAAGTCATTGAACTAACGGGATACGATTCTTCAATAGCAAGTTGAAATAGATAGCGGCAGACTAGGACTTTATTTTCACGTCCTAGTCTGCCGCTTTTTCTTTTATTGGTCTGTCTAAAGCTTATTTGATTCATTAAAATCTGCAACAGTTAGGCTGGAAATCACGAGTGTCACCAGTCCAGTAAAAGCACAGTTCTCCAATACCAGCTATACGCCTTATACCTATCTGGCTGGGATGCTGCGTGTCCCCTCTGTCATCGGGGAGGCGCAGAGCGGGCACACCGGCGGCGTGCCTGTGCTAGCCGCGCTTGTACGGCGTCCGCTTGTTGTGTCGCGCCGCATCCACGCTTTGCAGGCACCGTCGGTGCATTTCCACACGGGCACGTTGATGCGTGGCTCCGCCGGAGACCCTGTCACCGACGAGGTCGTCCGTGTCGTAGCGCTGCCTGGTCCCGGCCTGCTGCTTACGCGGGTCGCTGTGCCAGCCGCTGGCGATCCAGCACCAGCACGGTTGCTATACCCGGAAGCACCCTTCGGTTGGCCGAAGCTGCTGCGGCGTGCTTCCGGCTTGGAAGCCTCAGGGGCGACCCCATAGGCTTCCAGCAGGAAGCGTGACACGGCGGCAGGCTTGCCATGATTAGAGGCGGGAGAGGTGATGTATAGCAACTCCTTCGCCCGGGTGACGGCCACATAAGCGAGGCGGCGCTCTTCTTCAAGCGCTGCATCGTTATCCACAGCGGTAGTCGGGGCGGCGCCTGCCCGCCGATCCTCCGGAAGCTCGCTGTGCAGCGCCGAGCTGTGCGGCAGAATGCCTTCGCTGGCTCCGATCCAATATACGCAAGGGAATTCCAGCCCTTTGGCGCGGTGGATCGTCATGAGCCGAACTGCATCGCTGTCTTCTTCTCTGCGCAGCGATTCCATTTGGCGGTGACGCTCGGAAAGCTCGTCCGCAAAGCTGACGAACGCCTCCACGGTGTCAAACCGCTTGGCTGCCGTTTCGAGCTCCTCCAGACTTTCTTGCATCGTTTCCTTATAATGAGTCCACGCGCCCGTATCTCCGCTTTCCAAATATTTGTCATAAAAGACGCGCCGCATTTCTTGAATGGCATAGGCAGGTTTCATTGTAGTGAGACTGCGAATCAGACGAATACGTTCTTTTACCTGTTCACGCTGAAAATCACGTAGTCGATCCCAGCGGCTGAGATGAATCAGCGGGTATTTTTTAGCCTGCTGTTTCTCCTCGCGCATAATCCATTCCATCCCCGCCTCACGGGAGACGTACAGCGGCCCAAGGGTGCTCGGAATGGATTCCATACGCCGGGGATTCAGCGACAAGCGCAGGTGATCCATTAAGGGACGAATCAGGGACTGATCATAAAATACAGCCCCTGCTCCGTACTGAATAAATGGGACATCCCGCATAATTAATTGCTCAAAAATAGATCGGCTTCCGCTGGCTGTCCGGTGCAAAATAGCGATATCCCGGTAGCGCAGCCGACCTTCCTCTACCTGTCCGAGTAGATGGGTAACAATATGCCCCGCTTCCTCCTCGGGTCCGGATGGGGTGGCAAACTGCGGCGGCAAGCCTTCACGCCCGGCAGCTGAAAGACGCTTGGAGCGTCGATGAACATTTTTGGCGACAATGTTAGAACCAAGCCCTAAAATCCGCGCATCGCTGCGATAATTAATATCCAGGGTAATGACCTTTGCATCCTTATAGACCTTGTCAAATTCCAGAATGGATTCCTGGCGTGCCCCATTAAAGGTATAGATCGTCTGATCATCATCTCCCACAACCATCAGATTGCGATGTCGGGCAGCCAACCGCTGCACCATCTCATATTGCAGGGCATTCGTATCCTGAAATTCATCGACCATGATATGTGAAAAACGCCGCTGAAGCGGCTGAAGCACATCCGGGTCACGCAGCAGTGCGGAGGCACGCAGCAGAATATCGTCAAAATCCATTTTATTGCGCTCCTGTTTCCACGCTTCATAGGCGAGCATGGCACGCTTGGCATCCGATTCCTCGCGCACGCTTTCCGGCAGCTCGTCCGCGCTGCGGCCTTCCGCTTTCCAGGCGGAGAGGGCAGACAGCAGGCTTTCCGGCTGGAAAGCCTCGCTGAGCCCAAGCTGACGCAGCATCATTTTCATGACGGTATGCTGGGCCTGCGTTTCACCGAACACTTCATCTTGCACGCCGCGATGACGCAGCATCGCCAAAGCGAATGAGTGAAACGTGCGTGCCTGAACTGCACGTGCAGCGGCAGGGCGCACACCGGGTAATCCTGCGATGCGCAATTTCATTTCGGCAGCTGCCTTGCTGGTGAAGGTCACCAGTAGAATGGACGATGCAGGGACATCCCGCATCGCCATGAGGTAGCCTGCGCGGGCAGCCAGCACTGTGGTTTTGCCGCAGCCCGCCCCTGCAAGGGTCAGAAGGGGGCCTTTGCCGTGGCGAACGGCCTGGATCTGCGGGCGGTTCAGGTGAATGCCGGCGTTCTCTAAAGCACGAAAATAGGCAGAGTCTTGGTCGGTGTCGGGCACCAGCGTCATACTGGTATCCATGGAAGCACGACGTGCCTGAGGGCTCGACGTTGAATAAGGAACCCCGATGGGTCGGGGGTAAAAAGAAGGATTTGGGTCCATAATCCTGAAACCCCTTTCGTTCTTAAAATCTTCCATTTTCACAAATGGGGGTAGTTTTTGGTATGATAGAGTTCTAGTCAGCTTTAGCTGACGATAAGAACAAGGCGATGGACTAAAATAATGCTGAAATTCATGCGGATCTTGCCGGAGCGACAGAACGTCAATACGTTGACGCTAATGCCTATAGCCTTCAACCAGGCGATATGACCGCATTCCATTATACAGGAGTTCGAGGTTAGCCAACAGAAAAAAACTTTGGGATATACGGACGGTACAGTGAAATCCGGCTGGATATGGGGAGGAAATAACGATGAAGCTGATTCAACGTATAAAGGAAGGCGCTAATCGCGCCACAGAAAAGGCGCAGCATGCTGTCGAGATTAGTAAGATCAATTCACAAATTACAACGATTCAGCAGGAAATGGATGTTCATTTCTTACGAATGGGTCAGATCTTTTACGAAGGCTACCGAGCATCCGACATGTCGGTGGCAGAAACCGAGATGACACAGCTATCCACCGCATGTGATGAGCTTCAGGATGAAATTGACGAGCTGCGCAGTAGAATTGCAGAATTGAAAAACGCTCATTTATGCACCTGTGGAGCGGTTGTGCCTCTGGATGCGAACTTTTGCCCCAAATGCGGACGCAAGCTCAATGAAGGACAGGCTGCTTCCAAACAAGTGGCTGCTGTGCGTGAAGAGGTGCCAACGGACGTCTATTCTTTTGATCTGCGCAAGCCAGAGGTAGTGAAGGATGCTGCACCTGCTTACACGGAGTATGCAGAACATGAAGTAGTCGATCGGCATGAACAGGAACAGGATGAGCGGTATGAAACACACGAACCAGCGGGACTAGACCGCGATTACACAGTGTCTGATTTTACACCGGAAGAAAAAGCGGCATTCGACGCTGAGTGGGAGCGCCGTCGTCAGGAAGAGCTGGAAAAAGAACACCGTCGTCTTGAAGAACTGGCACGTGAGCGTGAGCGTCAGGAAGAGCTGGACGAGCGGATTCGATATTGGAAGGCCAACAACTCCGGGGCTGATAAGCCGGCAACGCCGTCTGCACAAGTACGTGAAAATGTAAAATGCCAAATCTGTACTGCAGAACTACCCAAAGGGTCCAAATGGTGCCCGCGTTGCGGAGCTGAACAGATTTGACGCAGCCGAACAGGCTGCTGCAGGACACAGACATAACGCCGGGCAGCATAGGGGGAACAGAATATATGGAGCGTTTGCTGCATCATCTGCGGAATCTGGGTTTTACGGAAATGGAAGCCAAGGTTATGGTCGAGCTTTCGAGGCAAAATGCGGCTTCCGGCTATGAAGTGGCTAAGCGTCTGGGTGCATCGCGTTCCAACGTGTACGCGGCTTTACAGCGTTTGGCCGGGCAGGGATACCTCAGAACCAGTGCTGGAGAGCCTGTTCGTTACAGCATGCTGCCACCGGGTGAATTGACCCGGATGATCGAAGGACAAATGCAGGAGTCCCTGCGTGCGGTGGAGAAGGAAATGCCACGAACAGAACCAACCAAGCCGACCTTTTATAATGCGGAAGGCGATCGGAAGGTGCTGGAAAGTCTGACACGTGAATTGGAACGGGCAGAGCATGAGATTGTGTTGGATTTGTGGCGCGAGGAAGCCGAACTGCTGCGGACAGAGTTGGAGAAAGCCGAGAGTCGAGGTGTGCGTCTGCTCTGGTCCTGCGATAACGGGGAAAGCATGATGGGACCGTGGTTACCGCTTAGGTCTGGTACAGACGGACAGGAACCAGCAGGACGCAAGTTTTCTTTTGTTATTGATCGGCGTTGGTGCATGCTGGGTATGCGGGGAGAGAATTGCCTGACACAGGCGCTTATTACCGAGCATCCGGTAATGACAGGTCTGCTGCTTAATCATTTTGCTCAGGATCTTATTCTGTATGAGCTGGAGCATGATATGGGCAGAGAGCTGTCGACCCGGTATGGCTGGCGGTATGAAGGCATTATCGGCAAATATATGTCAGCTGGAGAATAGCTAAAGATTACCGGTTAGGAAGTTCCATCAGTGCCCGGCATATAGATGTAATATAGCCCGCCTTATGAGGCACGAATTGATCCGATGTAATCAGGCGGCGAGTTTTTTCTGGGTTCGGCCCTGACGTAATGCCTTGGGCTTCGATAAAGGGAATATGGCCTTCAAAAAGGGCCAGTGCTTGGTCAAGATCTGCTTCGTACAGTCCGGCTACTTCTTCTTGCTGGAGGTGATAAGCTTCCAATGGCTGGTTCGATAGCAGTCCAAACACCGAGCTAACCTCCCGGTCCCAAAAAGAGGTGCCTTGTGCGGTACCTTTGCTTTCATACCGAACGGTCATCAGCGGTGTTAATGAGGTAAAGGGAACATGAATACCCAGTTCTTCCTCCAGCTCACGAGCCGCCTGAGACATATCTTCGCCTGCCGTCAAGTGACCGGCTGCTGTAATATCGTAGCATCCGGGGAAGGTGTCCTTCGTATCCTGACGCTGTTGGAACAGCAAGCGACGGCCTGTCGAAGTGTCTCGTGCTAGCCAGCAGTGAAAGGTATGGTGCCAGTATCCCTTGGCATGTGCGTCTTGTCGCGAGGCTGTGCCAAGAGAGTTGTCTTCATCATCGTAGATATCTAGAAGCTCGCTAGTCATCGTGGTTCCTCCTATAGTAAGCAGAAATTCAAAGGTCTACTTTACAGTATAACGTGTTTTCTGTCCTGACGATATGAAGGCGGGTGTGGAATGTGGAGTGGCATTTGGGGTATGCTGGGAACATAAGGATTTGCAACATTACACAGGTTTATGATTGAAAGGAGCGATTTTACATGGAATGTATAGTACATTTTCGAGTCATGCATCCGGAGGAACCCAAGGAACTTCGTGGGTTAATTATGCTGGAAAGTGGGGGCAAGCCGGGGATTGATCAAATCACGGATATGTTCAAAAATATGGGCTATGATGTCCGCCCAGACAATCCGGACGAATTGATTTTTAAACCAGTCGATGTCAGAGCCAATTATACATATATCCGGGTGATTGAGCTGGATACGGGTGAGGAAGTCTACCAGGAAGATAGGGATTTGCGCGCGATTTTGGAAACTTTGCTGAATAAACGTTAAAGATCAGGAGAACTAATCGATGAAATGAGATAGAGCGATCCTGTCGCCATTCATAGGAACGGAGAACAATGATGAGATTGTATATTATCCGACACGCTGACCCCGATTACCCCAATAACACCATCACACCGGAGGGACATTTGGAAGCCCAGGCACTAGCCAAGCGGCTTTCCAGTCACGGACTGGATCGAATTTATGCCTCTCCTTTGGGGAGGGCTTTGGATACGATGCGCTACACCGCCGACTCTCTGGGTATGACTCATGAAGTAGAACACTGGACGCAGGAGCTGGCTCTAAAGCTGGAGGAAACCCCATACGGCCGTCTTTCCCATTGGGATTTGCCTGGTGAAGTGATCCGTTCCGAGTTGCCCCTGCCCACTCATGACTCTTGGCAGGAGATTTCCTATTATCAGGGAACGCAAAGCCCTGAAACCTTCGAGCGGCTGAAGCTTCATTCCGATGAGTTCCTGAAACGGCAAGGCTTTGAGCGGGTGGAGGGCAGGTACCGGATTCTGAAGCACACTGAAGATCAGGTGGCGGTATTTTGTCATGGCGGCTTCGGGCTGACCTGGCTTGCTCATCTGTTGGAGCTGCCATTGCCCTTGGTCTGGTCCGGTTTTTGGATGCCGCCTAGCTCCGTAACCACGATCTTGTTTGATGAGCGCTCCCAAGAATGGGCAGTTCCCCGTTGCATCGGCTTCGGTGATGTTTCCCATCTGTACGCTGAGGGCTTGCCCGTCAGACCCCGTGGCATTATCACCAATTTCAACTAATTGGATTTTTTATACCATGCCAAAACGGCTTAAGACGATACACCGTCTTAAGCCGTTTATTGTAGTCATATAAATGGGTTGAGTCAGCGTGCTTCCACGTACCCTTCCAGCTTGGAAGTGCAATGTGCGCAACGGGTAGCGGCTACAGGAATTTCGGATAGGCAATGAGGACATTCCTTGATCGTTTTTTCCTGAGGAGGTTTTTCTTCCTCTTTGCGTTTCAGCATGTTAATCCCTTTGACCAGCATGAACACACAGAAGGCCACGATCAGGAAGTCCAGCAGGACGTTAATGAACTGACCATAGGCGAGGACCGCAATCCCTGCTTCTTTGGCCTGTGCCAAAGTCATGCGTGTACCGTCAGCATTTAAAGGACCGGCATTTTGTAAAGCTACATACAAGTCTGGAAAATTCATGCCGCCCAGAAGTTTACCAATCGGAGGCATGATAATATCGTTTACCACAGAAGTGACAATCTTGCCAAACGCTCCACCGATGATAACACCGACCGCGAGGTCAATCACGTTACCCCGTACAGCGAATTCTTTAAATTCTTTTATAATACCTTTTCCGCTCATGTGAGTGCTCACCTTCTTTGCATAAAATCATTTATCTATAATACATGCTATGTCAATTGAGGGCAATTCCAAATTGATGTATTGCACTTTGTCACAAAATCACATGTTCATTTGTCTTCTATATGTAAACCAATAATGGAGGCGATGTATCGTGAGTTTAAGATTCAATCACAGAGCAGTGAGTCCTAGCACGTTCAAGGCAATGATGGAGATGGAAAAATATATTTCCGGTCGTTTTACAGACAAAGTATTGTACGAACTACTGAAAATTAGAGTATCCCAAATCAATGGATGTTCCTATTGTCTGGATATGCATGCGAAGGATTTGCTCAAGCTGGGGGATTATGCTGACCACATTTTGCAGCTAGCCTTATGGCGGGAGGTTCCTTTGTTCACGGAAAAAGAACGTGTTATGCTTGAATTAGCTGAAGCGGTCACCCGTATTTCTGAACAAGGGGTACCTACGGATTTGTACAATAGGGTCAGAGAACAGTTTACAGAGGAAGAATACGTAGATTTGATAACCGCAGTTAACGTGATTAATAGTTGGAACCGGATTGCAATTGCAACGGGGATGTATCCGGGCATTCTTTAATGAACAGGGGGCTATGCTTTGTCTGGCAAAGAACATAGAATTGAACAACAATCGGTGGATTTAAATCTGGAGGAGCTGTATCAAAGATATCGCAAATATTCTTTTGCCATTGCTTATCGCATGCTTGGAACGGTTACAGATGCCGAGGATGTAGTTCAAGACTGCTTTGTCGAGCTGAAGAATAAGCCCCTGGATGATTTACACAATCCCAAAGCCTATGTAGCCAAAATGACGATGAATCGGTGTCTAAATCTGTTGAACTCTGCACGCAAGCAAAGAGAGACATATGTAGGACAGTGGCTGCCGGAGCCGTTGGGTGAAAGTGCAGATCTTCCTGCGGATTGGTTAGAGCGTAAAGACATGATATCTTACGCTTTTCTGGTTTTGCTGGAGCAGCTAAAGCCGATAGAGCGGGCTGTTTTTGTGCTGAGGGAAGCTTTTCAATATGATTACAAAGATATTGCGGAATTGCTAGGGAAGACTGAGAGCAACTGTCGTCAGTTGTTCAGTCGCTCCCGTCGTATTCTATCTTCGGGAGAATCTGCCCTTGAGGCTCAGTCCAGTCGCAATGTGAATAACTCTTCCCGAATAAAACTACTAGAACGTTTTACAACCGCCTTTCTTGCCTACGATGTGACTGCTATGCTGGAACTACTGGCTGAACAACCTGTATTCGTGTCAGATGGCGGAGGTAATGTGCATACGGTGATGAGACCGATGGTTGTACGCAAAGGTGTTCTTGCCCTGTTGACTTCTCGTCGGGTATTAACCGTTTTACGAGAAAGAGATGTGTTCCACACCGTCATCAATGGCGAGGTCCAGCTGGCATTTCTGGAAGACGGAAAAGTGAGAGAAACCTTATGCCTCATACTGACACCGGACGGGGAGCATATTCAGAGTTTTTATTTAATGGTCAACCCAGATAAGTTGGGATACATTCATATAGGACAGAAGAAGCAAACATGCGATAAAAAGTAATCATCGAAACAGCAAAAACCTTGAATCCTGCTAAGGATCAAGGTTTTTTTTGTTGTTTTCACAACTGCCGGGCTTGATGAAGAGCCAGATCGCCTACCCAGGGAAGCTTGAGCCACTTTCCTTGGCCCGCACGAATTAACAAGATAATCCACAAGGCAAGGCTTGCCAGCGTTAGCAGGGAAGCGAGGAAAGGACCGAGTAGCGGAATGAATCCGACCAGCACATGTCCGATCATGAGGGCTACAAAAAGAAGTATGGATTGCAGTGCGTGAAATAATACGAATCGGCTTTTCTTTTCCAGCATGACAAAGGCCAGCGCGCCAATAAAGGCGAACAAATAGCACAGGACAGCTGCTATATTTTCATCCAATCCTGTGGAAGACTTATAGACTGACATGTCAGGCCAATCCCCCTTTATAAGTTATCCGTACTATACAAGCTATGAGGACAGGAATTAAAGATATGCCCGAAACGCCAGAAAAAGTTCAATTAGGAAATGTGTATAAAAATATGAAAAAGGCTGAACGAAAAGAATTCGCTCAGCCATTCACAGGGTTATACACAGGTTTTGCACATGTTGTGCGCATTTTATCCACTGTATCCTGCTATTTGCCCACAAAATAAACATAGGTTATACACAAATTGTGCACAAACTGTAGACAATATAACGATAACACATACTTTGCACACAGGTTGTCCACAAAATATCAACATATTGAGAGTAATTGTGGATATACTTCCTTAATTATCGGTCACCACGTTGTAAACGGCGGCGCGGATGTGTGATTTTACCCATTTTATTCTCGTCGTCCTCTTTGGGGATAAGTCTTTCATCGGTACGTCCTTCGTGATGATTATCAAAGGCATATTCGGTCATTTTCCACTCGGAAGTACCCAGAACTACATCAGCGGGAAAGTGCTGGCCTCTGTGCAAATGCTGCTCATGTCCATCCTCATCAACATAAATACCATCCACTTCTACCTTTTCACCCGTTAGTGGGAGTAAATCCTTTCCTTTACGTTCCATTGGTATCCCCTCCGTCTGGCTTATTCTTCGTTAATTTGTCCGGACGGAGGTTCTTTTATCCACAAGCTGATGCAAAATATCCTCGGCAATCTGGTCTGCGGGATGAGGTTTGCGAAGTAGCTTAATCGCCTGCGTCATCTCTTCGGCAAGAGAGGGGATGGAAATCAGGTCGAGACAATGCTGAATCAGCTCCTCCGTAGTGCGAGCAATACGGGCAGCTCCTTTTTGCTGCAAATACAGAGCATTATTTAGCTCCTGACCGGGTACGGGCTTGAACACAAGAATAGGCAAACCGGATGCAATGCTTTCCGAGAGTGTAATGCCGCCGGGCTTCGTAATCACCAGATTGCTCGCACGCATAAGTGCTGGAACAAAGTCCACGAATCCATAGGTGTAAATGTCCGGGTGGTCTGCATACAGCGCATCCAATTCTGCTTTCAGTTGCTGGTTACGTCCGCAGACGATGAGTAGCCGCAGTTGCGGCAGCTGGCTTAATTGCCGACAGATATCCAGTATGCCGGATAGCACACCATAGGCGCCAGCCATTATGAGTAGAGTAGTAGTCTCAGACTGTAGTGATGGAATTACCTGTTCCTGAACAGGAACTTCGTTAGCAGACATGTTATAAAAAGAAGCGTGAATCGGAATACCCGTAGCGATAATGCGTTCGATAGGTATTCCCCGCTGGGCGGCTTCCTGCTGGATATCCTCAGTGGCTACATAGTAGCGGTCAATATCGGGATGCAGCCAGCGCCCATGCAGATCGAAATCTGTAACTACGTTGACAATAGGCAAATTCATTCCCATTTTGCGGCGTAACGCCGGGAGCGCGAGCTGCGGGAACGTATGTATCACGAGATCCGGCAACTCCTTCTTCAGTGTGAGCGTAAGTTGACGCATTCCGAATGAATGCAACACATGGCCGAAGGCCGATTTAGCCTGCATACCGCGCGTGATGTTATAGACCCAGCCGTAAAGCTGAGGAATGGTTTTGAAGCTTTGCATATATACAAATTTGGTCAGACCGTTCAACCAGGGATGAGATTCAGCCATCAGGTCAAGTAGTTGTACCTCGCAGCGTCCGAGTCTTCGCAAACTGTCCTTAATTGCCCGGGCCGCCTGTACATGGCCTTCCCCGTAACTGGCGTATAATATTAGAATTTTTGGTGCTGAGACTTCCATGATTATTTAGCCTCCTATATTCAATAAGCACATGAAGTTCATTTCAGGAACGTTCCAAGTTGAGGGAGGATACGGCTGGCAAAACGTAGCGCTCCAGCAGTGTTCGCGGATTTTTCCAACGGCTCACCTTGCTGTCTGCTGTGAATACCGCGACTGCGTTCGCTTCTGGCACAAGATAAATTTGCTGTCCTCCATGTCCGTGCGCACACGCGTAGTTAATGCCGTGGAGTCGTCCTGTCCACCATTGGAATCCGTAATCCCCGAATTCTGGATAGCCTTCAACCTGTCGTTGTGTCGCCTGATGTAGCCAATCGGCCGGAATCAATTCTTTTCCGTTCCAGCTGCCTTGATGAAGGCAGCAGTCGCCGAATTTAGCCATGTCACGCGATGTCAGATATAGCCCGATGTGTCCCATAGTGTAGCCCTCTGGATCTTGTGCCCAACCACTTCTCCCGAAACCTAAGGGTTCAAACAGATGCTGGAGAGCGTACGTATAGGCGTCAATCCCACAACAATGGGTCAGCAGCACGGACAACAGGTGCGAATCAACACTACGATATTGGAATACACCGAGTTGATCCTCCTGTACAGGTAAGCGCAGGGCAAAGGACGGCCAGCTTTTGCTGCGATGAAAACGGTGGATAAAAGCTTCTCCGAGCTTTTTACCCGTCTGCCAATACAAGCCGGATGTCATGGTCAGCAGATGGCGAATCGTAATCTGCTCTAGCAGTGTTTCCTTCCGTCTAGGTAAATACTCCGGCAACAGCTTATGCACAGCAGTCTCTAGCCCGGGCATATCACCGCGAGCCATGGCAATGCCGATGAGCGTGGAAGTGAAGCTTTTGGTCGCGGATCGCAAATCGTTCAGAGAGCTTGCTTCATGACCATTGTAATAGCGTTCCCAGATCAGCTTGCCGTGGCGCAACAGTAGGAAGCTGTGCATTTTAGGAAACTTGGCTTGGATTTCACGGTCTGCCTGATCAAGTAGGGAGACATTGATGCCCTCCTCTTCACAAGTTCCTATGTTCAGGGCAGACATACGGGCAACAGGTGCAGTGAACAGCGGAGCAAAGCGGCTCATCCTTTTCCCTCCTTGTTATGTTTATTTATTTTACCCCAAACACATACACTCCAAAAACCGATAAATAAGGTATATCCTCTGTGCAACAGCTGATTGAGTACCCCAAATGACATGATGCGTAAAAGATAGGTAAAATCAATGTAAATTTACTGGAAAGCTGAAAGCTGTATCTGAATATGTTATAATGGGGTAGTGATTCAGCCAAAAGAAAATCGGTTAATAATAGTGTCAGGTACATGCCTTGTATAAGGTGTTCCCGACCTAAGCTGCAATTAGACATACTACTTCACTGCATAAGGACATCAATACTTTTCGGCATTCTCTTCAACGGAGCACTTATTTTCAACGTTTTGGGAGGGAGTTACATGGCAACGAAAGGTCACAATGAAGTTAAGGAAAGTCTGCGGGAAATGACTCGAATTTTCCGGCCTAAGGATCCCAAAAAATTTGTAAAGGAATATGTGCGAAAATACCGGATTACAGGAGGGTATGAGGAAGAGTTGACCATGGTGGTGGAAAACGAACTCGGTCGCATAAATTCTTCAGTATCTTAAAGGGTTCGATTACCCGAAAAACTAGAAATACGACTTTTATAAACCGTCTATCCACAGAGGAGACGGTTTTTTTGTGTCTGCCCTGCATACAATGGGATAGGTTTAGTGTATTTGTATGCTCAAAGGAGGCGGATTCCAATAGAGATAGCGATACGAACACCGGAGGAAATCGGCTACATGAGGGAGGCCGGACGTATTTTGGCAGATTGCCATCGTGCGCTGGAAAGTCGTATTCTTCCGGGAATCACAACGCTTGAAATCGATGCTTGGGTGGAGTTGTTTTTAAGCAAGCGCGGAGCCACGCCTGAACAAAAGGGCTATAAAGGTTTCCCTTATGCCACCTGTGCTTCGGTTAATGAGGTGGTATGTCATGGCTTTCCCTCGGAGCGGGTGCTTCATGATGGGGATATTGTGACCATCGACATTGTGGTTAACAAGGACGGTTGGCTTGCTGACCGAGGATGGACCTATGCGGTAGGTAACATTAGCCGCCCGGTAGCACGACTGTTGCGGCAGACCCATAAGGCACTGGTGCGTGGTATCGAGGTTGCCCGCCCGGGGAGGACATTGGGGGATATCGGGCATGCTGTGGAAAAAGAAGCAGCAGGCTGGCGTCGATTCGGCAACGTCAAGCCTCTGATCGGGCATGGTATTGGCCGCCAAATGCATGAGCCGCCGGACGTTCTGCACTACGGTCGTCCCAAAACGGGATTACCGCTGCGCGAAGGGATGGTCATTACCATCGAGCCTGTATTTACCCTCGGAACCGAGGGGGCCGTGCTCTGGGGGGACGATGGCTGGACCATCAGCACAGCAGACGGCAGCTGGGGTGCACAATACGAGCACACGATTGCGATTACAAAGAACGGCCCTTATATTTTGACCTCGTAAAGGCGAGTTGTGCCATAGGGAGTCAATGTGCGGGTCCTTTGCATAAGGCTCTCTAGGTAAGTTTTTTCAGGATGACGCATTCATCGTGGCTGTAGAGATTTTTCGATAAAGCAACAGATAAATCCCCAGCTCGACAGGCGAGGAAACGGCCATCACAATTCCCGCCATTTTGCCGTCCAGTCCTGGAAAAAAGCAGATACACAGAATAAGCGCGAGAATTGCAAAGCTCACAGAAAACAGCCTGCCGATAAAGATAGGTTTAGTATTGCCGATTAATATCGACCGTCCAATAAAATATTCCACCCAAGGATAAAATGCAACATAGACAGCCAGTATGCGAAGCAGTCCTCTGGTTTCTAGCAACAGTTCTCCTTCCAATCCCAATACATTCCGTAACACAGGATCACCAGCAAATCCGAAGGAGAGTAACAGTAGTAGCAGCGGCGACAGGGTGGACAAAAAGCCCAAAAATATTAGCACTTCCCTGCGCTTGGTCGTATAAAATTGAATGACAATTTGATGCAAAGAGCTGCAAAACCAGACAAATAGATTTAGGATTTGCAGTGCTACAGAAAAGGATGCCACGGCCAACAGTGGATCAGTTGTATTGTTCAGCGCAGCTTGAATGGAAGGATTCAAGATAACCAGCACCAGCGCAGAATATAGCAAAGGAAGGTAAAAAGGTAGGAGATGCTTCGCGTGATGGATGGTTTGCTCCCCATTGTCAGGAGGCAGCATTCTTTTGAGAACCCGGCCTTCTAAAAAAGTAACGACGAGCTCTATGAGAATACCTCCAATAAAAATGGCGGCACCGACTCGTCCGTCATTCGTCCAGCCAGCACGGATCAAAAACCATGAAGCAATTAGCATCACAAGAATACGTATGGACGAGCTGAACGTCATCCATGCCGTTCGGTGCTTGTTAATAATAAGTCCCTGATATATGTTACGGACAGCTACTAATATGTATAGTAAAGTAAGAACCTGAAATACGTTCTTGGTGGGTTCGATCAATACTGGGGACACACCAAATACATATTGAAAGACCAGATTGCCTACGGGCGTCAACCCGATACTCCAGCCTATGATCAATACTGCCACCGCCACGAACGTACATAAAATACCGATAGAATGAACGGACTTGCGATCATAACCGAATTTCGTGGTCATCTGCCGTACAGCGGTTAATGGAGTTTCCAACAGCAGGCACAAGCTGACGGCGACCGCATAGCTGCTTAATGTAAACGAAGGATGTTCCGAACGAGCGAGCACGGCATTGACGATGACATGCGTTAGTGCAGCGATCAATGACGAAATGCCCAGCGGCACATAGAATGAAACGATTTTATTCAAGTCGAATCCTCCAGTAATGAATGAGTAGCATTGAATATTCTTATTATAGAACAAGATTTGGATCATCGGTATTATAGAAAGCATAATATTGGAAACTAGGAGTGGAACACACATGAACATCAGGGAAGCAACGATATCAGATGCCGAGGACATCGCCAAGGTGCACGTAGATTGCTGGAGGACGACGTACAAAGATATAATGCCTGCCGAGGTTCTTGAACGGCTTTCCTATGAGCAAAGAACAGAACTGTGGAATGCGAATCTAACCAGTGAAGACGGTCGTCGGGTATATGTTGCTGAAAATGAGAAGGGGGAAATCATCGGGTTTGTGAGTGGGGGGCCGGAAAAGTCAGGCGAATATCCCCCGTATGGGGGAGAAATAACGGCTATTTACGTTTTGAGTGAATACCATAGTTTAGGCTTGGGGAAGAGACTATTTTTACGTCTGCTTCAACATTTTAATAGTATGGATATTCACTCTGTAATCGTATGGGTGCTAGCAGATAACCCAGCATGTACTTTTTATGAAAAGCTAGGGGCCAAACTTATAGTAGAACAACATATTATAAGTTTGGGTGGCAAAAACCTGAACATGGTGGCTTACGGTTGGATACTATTCGGATAGAATACGCTTTTGTCCTTCCAAGGCACGAATTGGTGCGATATTTTGCGTAAATTCCAACGTTCCCAGATAGCGGCCCTCTGCATCACGGATGGCAAAATAACGGATGTAGACAAATTTGTCCTTGATTGGAATCCAAAAATCCTCAACATCCTTGCGACCTGCCTTAAAATCTTCCAGTAGCTTCTCAACGACATGCACGCTTTGGGGCGGGTGGCAATTCTGTACGGTACGACCAATGACGGCTTTTGTGCGCGCGAAGATTCGTTCTTTACCATGGGAAAAATAGCGAACAACATCATTTTCATCTATAAAGGTCAGGTCAACGGGTAGATGATTCAACAGTAGTTCCAATTGTTGTACAGATATAATCCCTGTCTCGAATCGCACGAACCCTTGCGGTGTTCCGGATGTGCCTTCTGTTTGCTCAAGGGCTTCCGCAGGTTCCTCTGCCCGTTCGGGTATCCATTCACGTTCAGGAGCAGTCAGGCAGAACCCGATTTCCTCGCTTTCCCGGGCTATTTTCAGCCACTCATCCTCTGTCAGCTTACTGAGTGCCATCGGCAGCAAAATATTCTCTTCCTTGAATATCATTTCATTCACTTCGCTCATGATATGGGCAAGCGCATTCCCAATCTGTTCACGATCTCCGTTATATTCGGTGAGCAGACTCTTCGCTTCCTTGATTGCGGCACGAATGCTGTCGTCCACACCCCACATGACTTTGGTTGGACCAAAAATCCCATAGCGTTCTAGATAAGGAAAGACCAGATTTTCTTTGCGACTATAGTGCTTATCGAGATCGAGCAGCAGACTTAAATCTTCCAGTAGCTTGTAGATAATTTTGGGACTGTCGTCCTTTTGAAATTGGTCCGCATGCAATGACAACTTGAAGTTGACTAGTCGTTCGATCTCCCGATTTTCAAGCTTGAAGGTATGAACAGGATGTCCCGGTTGTTCCTCTGGTCCTGAAGGACGGTGAATATCCTCAATGGAACCCTTGAATATCGATGTATGCACAGAACAAAGACGCTGCACTTCCGATACGGGAATCCCCTCCTCAGTCATCAATGCATGCTCCATAGCTGAAATTTCCGCCACGCTTACTCCGCCAACAGCCTCTGCGAAACGCGCTTTGACTTCCTCCACGCTTTTCCCAGCATGTAATTCTTTTATAATTTCCTTTAGCGTTTGTTGGCGCTCCGTTAATTCCTGTGTTGTATGTTCACGGTTGTTAATTAGCTCGCTCATGATCGTTAGCTCCTTTATTTTTGAATGGTAAAACCATGTTGCAAAAACGTGCGTTCCACGGTTTCCATAGCTACTTTTTTCAATGCAATACCTTTGGACAGTGTCATAAAACGACCTGCGGTTTGTAACATGCCAGGCTTGGCGATATCATGAAAACCTAGCTCTACCATAATGTCCTTCACTTCGGGATAACGGTTAACAAGGTTAAATATCGGCTCATCCCAGTGCAGTATCTTATCCATCTGTTCATCCTTTGATTGAGAACGTTTATCATTTACAGAGTAGCATAGGTCCTGACGAGCTATTGTGATTGTACGCACAATTTACATTCAGGTGTTGACAGTTGTAATTCATGGTTTATATACTGTGTATAAAGATATATACAGTAATAACACTGATTACTTTAATAATAACTTCGTATGAAGAGAGAACGAGGTCGTCATTACAGGCAGTGCAGAAGGGATCAGGATAAGAAAATGACAATCATCAAGCAGGCATGGAAGATTACCCGGCAGGATTTTCGCAACAATCCATATGTTGTGCTGTGGACATTGCTGTTTATTGCGTATTTGGGATTTACCATGAGTTTTGCTGTAAGTGTGCATTGGGATGAACGTGGAAACTTGAGTCCGGTAGCCGATTTTATCATGCTGGTGTTGATTCCGTTTCTCGGATACATTTATAACCGCCGTGCATTTAAATATCTTCAGGAAGATTCCTATACGCATATGCTAGCCTTTTTCCGCACCTTGCCTATACCGATGAATGCGGTGATTATGAGTCGAATTCAACAGGCGCTTTTGGCGTTTGTTGCGAATAGTGTGATATTTTTTACGCTCTTGTTTACGTTGTCAGCTACGTTTCGGGTATATGCCAGTACAGGTTTCTTTGTATCGTTTGCACTTACCTGGATAGGCTACGGAATGCTGATTCAAGCCATTTATATTCATTTGGAATTTCTTAAAAAAGGAAAATCCTACTTTTGGCTATCCATTGTCATCATGCTAATTTGTGGGATAGTTACGATTATAGTTCGAGTATGTGGGGCCAATCTGGTATCGATAACGGCATTTTACAGCAAGGAATGGCAGCTGCTGTCTCCGGTGATGTGGGGAGCGCTGCTGGCAGGAGCTCTGGGTATGTGGATGTCCTACAGGGTGACACAGCGTAAGCTTATGAAACGGGATTTAACTTAGCGGTATGTGTACAAAGATAGATAAAAAGGGGGGAGAAGCAGGTGAATATACCAGTGCAAATTGATGAGAATAGCGCGGAACCACTGTATGCGCAGATTGAAAAGCAACTTCGTTCACTCATTGTAACTGGACAGATTGCAGCGGGAACGCTGCTTCCCTCCATTCGGGAGTTCGCAGGGACGCTCCGCTGCAGCGTCATCACCGTCCGGCGGGTCTATCAGGATTTGGAGAACGAGGGCTTGCTTCGTACCCGGCAGGGGACGGGCACCTTCGTAGCTCTGGTCGAGGACGATAAGCGCTCAGGTTACCGCCTTAAAGCAGTGACTGAGGCGTTGGAAACCGCGATTGACACAGGCATCGCTGTGCAGATGACAGAACAGGAATTGTTGGAGCTTTTCGCAGAAATGGTGAAGAGAAGGTATGAAGTCCAAGTGAAGGAGTGACGCCCGTGAAGATACAGATAAAAACACCGATTATTGAGATGAGCCAAGTCTATAAAACCCGAGGTAACCGGGTAATTGGACCGATTAATCTGACCGTTGAACCGGGGTATGTGGTCGCTTTGACTGGACATAACGGATCAGGCAAAAGTACATTGATTCATCTGCTGACTCAGCTTATCCACCCGGATTCCGGTGAAATTCGTTGGTTCGGTCAATCGTATCCAGACGGCATGCCAGCAGATACACGACAATGGGTTGGGTATCTGTCAGAGCAGCCGACCCGTGAGGAAGATCGGCTCACGGCAGAAGCAGCAGCGGCTTTTCGAGCCTTATGGTATCCCGGCTGGGATGAAACACGTTTTCAGCGTCTGATGGAACGATTTCAGGTTCCTCAGCATACGAAATTATCGGGCATGTCCAAGGGAGAACGTCGTAAGTTTGAGTTAGCAGCTGCCTTGGCGCCTCATCCTCGATTGTTGTTGTTGGATGAACCTTCGTCGGGTTTGGACCCTTTTGCCTGGAAGATCATGCTGGAGGAACTGCGGGATTGTATGGAGAACGGCAAAACGACGGTCATTATTGCTACTCATATCATAGACGAAATCAAACGCTTGGCGGATTATATTGTCCTGATGCATGATGGCAGGCTGCTCGGCAAGCTGGAAAAAGACCATTTGCTCGAAAATAGCAAAGAAATGTGGTTTGAAGGCACACCGGAGGAGGCATCGGAGCTTCCGGGTGTTGTAGAGATGGAGAGCGAAGGCGGATTGCAGCGAATTGTAACGTTGGCAGCCGGAGAGACCAGCGCCATATTGGAACAAGCGGGCATTCGGCCCATCCGTGTGCGGCGTTTGGAGCTGGATGATATTTTAGTATATTGGTCTGCGGGACAACTATCAGAAGATGCGGAGATATACACGCATAAAAAAGGAGCGGAGTAATCATGAGCATGCTGCAATTGAAAGAGGTCGTAAAGCAATATGGGAACCACACGGCGGTGAACGGAATTTCGCTGAATGTGAACGGTGGAGAGATTTACGGACTACTGGGAGGCAATGGAGCAGGCAAAACGACAACGATGCGCATGGTGCTCGGTCTGATTTACCCTGATGGAGGTAACATTCAATATGAGGGCAAGCCCTACAGCAAGGAGCTTCAGCGGACGATGGGCTATTTGCCCGAGGAGCGCGGGTTGTATCCTAAGGTGAAGGTGAGCGAGCAAATTAACTATTTGGGCAGGCTGCGCGGCATGTCGGCCAAGGAGGCGGACAAAAGTCTACGCTACTGGCTGGAGCGCTTTGGAGTGCCGGAATATTACGACAAGCGGATTGAGGAGCTATCCAAGGGGAATCAGCAGAAAATGGGCTTTATTGCTGCCGTCGTGCATCGCCCAACGCTGCTCATTTTGGATGAGGCCTTTAGTGGGCTTGATCCGGTAAATGTTGAATTGCTTAAGGATACGGTGAAGGAGCTGCGGGACGATGGGGCTGCGATTTTATTCTCGACCCACCGCATGGAGCATGTGGAGGAACTGTGCCGCCATATTACGATTTTGCATCGCTCAAATACCGTAGTGCAGGGAAGTGTGCAGGAGATTAAGGGCCGTTATCCACGTGAAAAAGTTCGTCTCATCACTACAGGTGAAGTGAACGGACTGGAGCAGCTGCCCGGCGTGCGCCGTGTAGAGCCTATGGATCGCGGCTGGATGCTGCATATTGAGCAGCCGAATGCGGCAAAGTTGGTATTACAAACGGCGTTGGAGCAAACGGATGTAGAGCATTTTGAGATCAAGGAACCTACGCTGAACGAGATTTTCATAAGAGAGGTGGGTGATTCCCATGAATAGACTGGGTACGGTGATCGGTTTTACGTTTCGTCAGAAGGCGAGAACCAAATCTTTTATCATTACAACGCTGGTACTGGCCTTGCTCATTACGATTGGTATGAATCTGCCGTATTTGATTTCTTTGTTTAAAGGAGATGGGGTAGGAGGTTCGGGCACAACGGCAGCCGAGCATCATCGCTTGGGACTGATTGCTGGGAGCCGGATAGAAGTGGCGAATCAGCTGGAGCAATTCACCAAGGAGCAATCCAACCCGGCAGCCTTCTGGGTGCGTTATGACAGCGTACAAACGCCGGCAATGCAACAAGCCTTGAAAAACGGGGAGCTGCAAGGTTACGTGCAGTTCACGGAGCCTGCCGCCAAGGGAGACGCGTTTCCTAAAGTGGAGTACGTCTCTGTAGAAAAAGAGCCATCTCCTGCTGTAATTACATTGTTGCAGACGGGACTTCAGGAAGCTAAGGTCAAAGCCATTATGGGCGGCAATGCATTGACCAGCGATCAAATTCGTGAAATTAGCACACCTGTATTGGTGGATAGCAGGGAAGTAGACGGTCCGTCTGAGGCAGGGGGAGCCGTGGGGACAGAGAAAAAAGAGACCTCTATGATTAACTATGGTTTGGTCTACGTACTGATGATTTTATTCTTCACCTCCTCCATGATGACGGGGAATATGATTGCTGCAGAGGTGACATCGGAAAAAAGCTCACGTATCATGGAGATTCTCATCACAAGCGTATCGCCGTTGACCCAGATGTTCGGAAAAATTATCGGCATTTTCCTGGTCGGCCTGCTGCAAATTGCTGTCTTTGCAGCCGTTGTATGTGCCAACCTTATGCTGCCGCATAATAATGTCATTCTTAGCTCAGCCGGGCTGGATCTGTCGCAACTGAATATCGCGGTGTTGGGTTATGGTCTGGTATTCTACATCCTCGGCTACTTTCTCTACGCAGTACTGTTCGCCGCGGTGGGCTCCATTGTTAGCCGTACCGAGGAGTTGGGACAGGCGATCATGCCGATTACCGTGCTGTCACTAGCAGCCTTTTATATCGGTATCTTCAATATCGCCGCATCTGATACGATTTTCGTAAAGGTTGCCGGGTACATCCCATTTTTCTCGCCAACCGTCATGCTGCTGCGGATTGGTCTGGAACGGGCGAGCCTGCTGGAAATCTGGCTGTCACTTGGTATTCTGGTCGCCTCCATTTTGCTGTTCGGTTGGCTGGCCGCCAAGATCTACCGTACGGGTGTCTTAATGTATGGTAAACGTCCTTCGTTCAAAGAGCTAAGAAAAGCTATGAAGGCTTACAAGATTTAAATTTTTAGCAATACACATGAGTAACGGTAAAAATTGAGACTGATTTGGTTGATAACCGAGACATTTTTGGGTATATGTTTGAGACATTTTTAAACCAGTAGAAACAAAGCCCCTTGTTTCTATTGGTTTTTTGTGTTTCTATATATTCTATATATGTTAACATATGGTATTATCGATATCGAATCCAAATTACGATCATAATTGATACTTTTCGTAAAGGTGGTTTGGTTATGGATTGGAGAAGTTGGACGTGGAGTTTGGAAGATGAGTTAATAAAATCCCCAAGTGCTGTACAAATCTCTTCAACTGCAATTTTGGAATACATAAGATGAAAACCTGCTTGTTCTCCATGGATTCTCAGGCTACTAAGCCTGCTGCTACGAAGCCTACAGGAAGTAGTCGAAAGAGCGCTGCTGATGATAAGAAGACCGAATAAGGAGAGCGTGCCATGGAAGTCCGATCCGGACAATTCGCGTAGCAGCCATTGGCAGAAAAAAAGGGTTGTCCCATAAGTCATAAAAATGACTAGGGACGTCCTGTTCTCCAATTGTAAAACAATAAGAAACCGTTCCTGGGTAAAATGGAGGTACCACCCGACCATTTGAAAGGATATGGTTTCTTTGTACATTCAATATACCATTATGAGATAAAAAGAGAGTTACGCAGGACTATCCCTCATCCATGTTATGTGGCTTTGTGGCCAGCCCCTCAATTAATGCCTATTAGCTCTTAAACCTTCAATAAATATGCGGTGTAATCCATCAAGAACTCGTTGGCTTGTAAAGCCTTCATCTTGGAGATGGTAATCGATATTGTGAAGCACGGCCAGCAGAGCTTCAATAGTATATGAAATGTCCACCCCGGATACGTCTCCCTGTTCAACGGCCTCATTTAGCAGATTTCTGCTTATATTGCGCATCCATTGACATAACGGAGATTGTAACGGACGATGCCCGGTTGAGGCCCGGCTGACCTCACAGAGCCAAGGAACTTTCGCCTCTAAAAAAGAGACATATCTTACGATTACATGGTAAAGCCGGTCCAAGGCAGCGGTTTCTGGGGATTGATCAAGAAATGCTTGAACTTCATCAAACAAAGGTTGGTATTCTTCATACGCGATCTCCTGACATATGTCGCCCTTATCCGAGTAGCGGCGGTATAGGCTTGCTTGTCCTACTCCAGCAGTCTTCGCAATCTGATGCATATTGACATTGTCAACACCGTTTTTGATGAAAAGTTCTCTAGCCGCCGCCAAAATTCGTCTTCGGTTTAACTCCTCTCTGGGAATTTTCAGAGAGACAGATTGCGATTCTGAATTCATCATAAACATCTCCCTTCATCATTAATTTAACTGTTATTTAACACGAAAAACGGACAATATGTCCGTTTTTCGTGTATAGGACATGTTGTCCGTCTTCATATTATAATACATTTCGTGAAAAATTAAAAATACATTCATTTGGGTGACCGATGAGCTTTTTTTATTTCTTGGTATAGTGCTTTTTGTAAATTGGAGGCAAATGCGGTTCAATGCCCGATAGGTCCAGTTCCTTTAAACTTGCGATCGTATGAATAAACTGCTCGTATGCTTTTTTCTTGTCGCTCGTCGTATCTGTTCCGGTTTCGGTTGATGCTTTCCTGCTAACTTCAAAGTTAAGTTGCTTTTGATCCATAGATTACCCTCCATCAAATATAGTCAGGCTTACAAATCCGGATGTCTCTTGTGCCAGTCTGTATTCATTTCATAAGTATTGCCGATACCTAGTACTGTCGCTTCTTCGAAGGGGCGGCCAATCAATTGCATATTAATCGGCAGACCGGAAGGTGAGAAGCCGCAAGGCATGCTCAGGCTAGGCAAGCCAGTCAAATTGGTCGGAACCGTAAATGAGTTCAATCTGAATACACTAGCATCATCATCTGCACGCGGCGCAGTGATCGGTGTTGCCGGCGTCAACAAGATGTCGATTCCGGACAATGCATTCAAAAAATCATTGACAATTAGTTGCCGGGCCCGCTGAGACTGAAGGTAAATGGAAGCCGGAATATCTCTACTGCTTTCAAGAAACATTCGGACGTCCGGTCCATACTGTTCCAATTCTGTCTCAAGCCACTTCTCGTGGTTCGAGTACATTTCCGTCATCATAATGGCCATCGTCGCACTTCTAACATGTTTGATCAGGGGCAGGCTAACTTCGATGATTTCTGCTCCCAGTTCTCGGAATTTATTGATAGCGGCCTTCATCGCAGCTTCCACTTCCGGCATCAAATCCTCGTAATAGTAGCTTGTCGGCAATCCGATACGCACACCCCTGAGACCATTCGGATACATCTTGATACCTGGCGCAGGCAGATCGACAGTCGATTCATCCTTTGGATCGAAGCCAGACATCACATCCAAGCACAGGGACGCATCCATGACACAGCGGGTCAACGGACCCGAGTGGTCCAATGACCAGGCCATTGGAATGATACCATACCGACTGACCCGACCGTACGTCGGCTTCATCCCTACGACACCGCACAAAGCAGCGGGTATGCGGATCGAACCTCCGGTATCCGAGCCTGTGCCCAGATAAGTAAGTCCAGCTGCTAAAGCAGAAGCCGAACCGCCGCTTGAACCTCCCGTTACAAGTTCAGTGTTCCACGGATTGAGGCAAGGACCGAAGTGCGGGCTAGTTGTTGTCAATCCCGCAGCGAACTCGTGAGTCTGTACTTTGCCTAGCAGAACTGTTCCAGCCTCATGTAGCTTAGCTGCAACCGTCGAATCGTAATCGGGGACGAAGCTGTTCAATATTTTTGAACCGGCAGTTGTTCGGATCCCTTTAGTGTAATATAGATCCTTATGAACGATGGGAATCCCGTGAAGGGGCCCTTTGTACCGACCATGCATAATATCGCGTTCCGATTGCTTCGCTTGTTCAATCGCCAGTTCGGACGTTTGGGTAACGAAAACGTTCAGTTTCGGATTCAAACGTTCGATGCGGTGAAGCGCATGTTCTGTAATCTCTACCGGGGATATTTCCCTTGTTCGGATCCCCTCGGCCAGCTCATGAATAGCAGCAAAGGACAGTTGGGAATTTAATTTACTCATCTATTCATCCTCCGTATCTTTCGGACATGTCGTAAGTCTACCAAACTAATTACCATAGCTTCCGCTAGGATTTGCTTTTCTTGCGAATAAGTATGTCAGGATTGCCAACAGGGAAATGGTAAAATAAACAACAGAAAAAGGCATCTTTAGATCAATCAGTCGGCCGACCAGCGCAGGGCCGAATGCTCCGCCTAGGAGATAGGCCAGTGTGAAAATACCCATCCCCACACCCAGCTCAGCCGAACGGAGTGTCGTCGAAACTAAATTGCTGCTAGAGGTGAGGACACCGTTGAATCCAATCATAAGGATAATGATCAATAAAGCGTCGATCCATGGCGGCAAATGTACGGATACCCCCAGTAGTATAAATCCGCTGATGACGAGACTTTGCGATATGACAAGCACGCGGGAGCTTCCGAAACGATCTGTCCAACCTCCGATCCGGGATCCGAGCAAGGCTGCACAGGCGGCACCGGGAAGCATCAGCAGACCGATTTTACTAGTTGGTAAATGAAAGGAATTTTTCATCATGACAGGAAGAGTAAAGGTTAACCCCGTGTTGCATACGAAGGTAAGGAATCCAATCCCTAAAATTCGTCGGTAAGGAGCATTTTTCATGAAAGATGCATCGATAAATGGATGTTCTTTTTTCTGAATATGAGTACCGAACCATAGAAGAACTGCTGCTCCTGCAATGAGCATAAACCAATAGTTCGTAACCCCTAGCAATACCAACGCCAGTCCCGCGGAGAACAAAACAGCTCCGAGAAAATCGAATGAACCGCGGTCGTGTTTCTTGTCAGGAACATACTTGAATATCAAAGGGATAACAAATAGGCTCAGACTGGACACGATGAACAAAGCACGCCAGCCAAAGTATTGCTCCACGAAACCGCCGAACACAGGCCCGAAGCCGGAAGCAAAGGCAATTGTGGCGGATAAGGTTCCCAGCACCCGTCCCTTGACTGTAGGCTTAAAATACAGGGTTACTGCCGCATAAGACAGGGGAGAGATGGATGAGGCCCCTGCTGCCTGCAGCAGTCTTCCAATGATGACTTGCAAGTATGAAGCTGCAAAAAAGCCGATCATAGAGCCGAAAGCTAAAAGGATTAAACCAATGACATACAGCTGGCGAAAGGAAAAGGACTCCGTTAACTTGCCGTAAGTACCGGCGCCGATAGCCATCAAAATGCTGTAACCGACCATAACCCAGCTCACCTGCGAGGAGGTCAGGGCAAAGTCAGCGGAAATCGAAGGTATAGACAAATTAAACATAGTCATATTGATGTTTCCGAAAATAATGAGCAAGCAAAGTGTCCCCATTAATTTCCGCTCATTGCCGGATAAAGCCATTGATTGAGTATCCATAGCCTGTCCCTCCATTACAGGAAGTCAGGAAAGGTACGGCATTTTTGCGCCTGATCTCTATCGTGTCCCAAGAAAACATAGGACGGCCGAACATCCTGAATTAACTCCTGCATGCGAGTAATCGATTTGGCAGCCATCTCTTGATCGAATGTCAAGAACGGTACGCTATTCTCGAAGTTCTCTCGAGTATAAGCAACATCAATTGTCAGTAGCACTGGACCCGACTTTTCCGTTGTGACAAGGACTGATTGATGGCCAGGGGAATGACCCGGAGTGAATAAAATTTGAACCCCCGGAATCAATTCATGGTCACCCTCAATGATTTGATATTGTAAATCGGGCAGCCTGCACTCTAATGGAGAGTAATCCTCATTGTTTATGGCCGCATCATACTCTGCCCTTTGAATAAGGATCGGCGTATTGCGGAAATGCCCGTTTCCCCCAGAATGATCCAAGTGTAAATGGGAGCTAATGACCATTTGAATATCGTCAGGTCGATAACCGACACGCTTTAACACATTTACGATCGAGTCGCCGTCAGACATGTTGGGGACGACGCGCCCTTCACGTCTAGTCCCCTTGTAGTAATCGGGATTGTTGATAAAAGCGTCGGGCATTCCCGTATCGATGAGTATCGGCCCGCTGGTCGTTTCCAATAGAAAAGACCACACAGGCATTCCGACTAATTTCCCGGGGGCAAGGGTTCGATTAACTGCCGATTGATCTAGGAAACATTCACCTACAGGTAAAAAATACAACTTTTTGATATTCATCCCAGTTTCACCCTTCATATTATAAATTCGGACAGTTTGTCCGCTTTGTTTTGATTATATCGGACAGATTGTCCGATGTCAATTTGTCATCGGCGGTTGGGCTTCGGCAAAAGCCTTACACCTGCAACAATACGCCAAGCTAAAGAATGTCGCCTAGGTGGAGTGCAAAGAAACAACGGGGCTGCGTTTGTACCAAATGCTAACGAGAGCACGACAGAAGATTACTGTTGTAATCTATAAAAACAAGGATATGCTGAATGCCTGTTTGAAGATAATGGGCTTAAAATGATTGATTGTAGTCAGGAGATAACAATGTTTCGGTTCAGCCATCAATCCAGCGGTAGAGGAGAACATCCGGTTTGAAGTGTTGAGAAATGAATCGGGATTTGAAATTAAGGTTTTTGATCGATTGGTAAAGTTAGATAAAGAACCTTTTTCGACTGTAGATCAAGGGGACTGACCCCATAACGTGAGACAAATCAAAACACCTTCAAGAGAATCAAGCCATGTCGTAAGATATGGAGATAACCTTGGAGGTGTTTTTACGTTGGCAACGAGAGTGAGTTACCCCTTAGAAAAATGCAAGCGATTGAATTGAGATTGGCAAGAGTTCCGGTAAGAGAGGTTATGGAGCAACTGGGAATACGAATAAGACACAGCCAAATCACCAGCTTCACTGACAGCGACATCTGGATTGAGATATTCACTCCGAATAATATTAGGATTTTTAATAGTGTGACATTTTGACACTACCGTATGTGACAGAAAAATACTTAGAATCACAGAGGAAGTTTTAACACATTAACAATAAATGAGGAGGGGAGATTTTCATTGTGTATGATAAAAATTTAACGAGGCGTGAAAGGGGAAACAGGTATGACCTATTTATGAAAAACAAACCAGTAACAAGAGTGTTTTAAGGAAAATAAGTAATTTCTAGGGTTAACATACATGTGGAAAAAAGGAATTTACCGTTTGTTAGGACACAATAGCGTTTGTGAAAATAATAATGAGTAAAGATAATTGCAAATCCACTCTTGCCCTAAAACAGCAAATAACTACCGATACAATATGAATAGAGGAGAGGAATATCTTTATGAAAAAGCATTGTCAAATTGCATCTACAGGTTTAGTCCTTTTAATGGCTGGAAGTTCTCTGTTATACACAACACCAACCTCAATTGTAAAAGCGGAGTCCATTCAAAATGTATCTAGTCCGTTACAAACAAGCACTCAAAGTGAACGTAATTCCGTCAAAGAGGCAATGCGGGATACATTGCAACTTGGATATCCTGGGATACTTGCTAAAACTTCTGAGGGTGGAAAAACATGGAGTTATGCCGCTGGGTTAGCGGACCTGAGCACCAAGAAACCAATGAAAACAGATTTTCGCTTTCGCATTGGTAGTGTAACGAAGACATTCATTGCAACAGTTCTACTTCAATTATCTGAAGAGAACCGCTTGAATTTAGACGACCCCATTGAAAAATGGTTGCCTGGTGTCATTCAAGGAAACGGATATGATGGTAACCAAATTACTATCCGGCAGATATTGAATCATACAAGTGGTATCGCTGACTATGTAAATTCAAAAGACTTTGATTATACGGATACAAAAAAATCGTATACGGCTGAAGAATTCGTAAAGATGGGGATTTCTCTTCCCCCAGACTTTGCCCCAGGAAAGGGTTGGTCTTATTCAAACACAGGATACGTAATACTGGGGATCCTTATTGAAAAAGTAACTGGAAACAGCTATGCGGAAGAGGTTGAAAATCGGATTATTGAACCGCTTGATTTGTCAAATACATTCCTACCTGGCAATTCAAGCGTGATTCCAGGCACCAAGCATGCCCGTGGCTATTTCCAACTAGACGGAGCAAGTGAGCTAAAAGACGTTACTTATATTAACCCAGGTAGCTCGGATGGAGATATGATTTCTACTGCTGACGATTTAAACAAATTCTTCTCTTACTTACTCAGTGGTAAATTACTGAAGGAACAGCAACTAAAACAAATGCTTACTACAGTTCCTACAGATAGAGAAGGAACCGGATATGGTCTTGGGATCTTTGAAACTAAGCTTCCAAACGGTGTCTCGATATGGGGACACAAAGGTAGAGTTCTAGGGTTTACCACTTTTGCTGGTGGCACACTTGGAGGCAAGCATACATTGGTCGTCAATTTGAACAGCTTTAAAGCTGATAGTCCTGATCCATTTAAAAATATTTTACTTGCTGAATTTAGCAAGTAGGAAAAAAGGAAAACAATGGTTTAAACTGGGCTCCTTAGAGCATGTCAAAAAAACTAACAAGTAAGTATTTTAGGAGGGTATTATGAAAAAGAAAATGATTATTGCACTTGGTGTTTTTGCTATAATACTGACTAATTTTGTAGGAAGTACTTATGCAGACTCGAAAACAGGAGTTTCTGTTACAGCTCCCTACAATACAAATCAAATAACGGAATGGTTAGAAATGCATGCAAAGCCTTTAAAAACAACTAATCCAACTGCATCTTTTAATGATTTAAAACCACTTAAGAATATGGTAGGTTCAGCTTCAATTGTAGGTTTAGGTGAAGCTACGCATGGGGCTCATGAAGTTTTTACAATGAAACAACGCATTGTTAATTATTTAGTATCTGAAAAGGGATTCATCAACTTAGTTTTAGAAGAGGGATGGGACAGAGCTTTGGAGCTTGATCGATATGTTCTTACTGGTAAGGGAAACCCAAGCCAACATCTATCACCTGTATTTAACACAAAAGAAATGTTAGATCTACTTAGTTGGATTCGACAATATAATGCTAATCCAGAACATAAATCTAAAGTGCGTATCATTGGGATGGACATTCAATCAGTAAACGAGAATGTTTATAATAATATAATAGAATATATAAAAAGAAACAATTCAGATCTTGTGCCTAGAGTAGAAGAGAAGATAAAAGGTCTCATTCCTGTAACAAAGGATATGACTACTTTTGAGAGCCTTACAAAAGAAGAAAAAGAAAAGTATATTTCAGATGCTAAACAAATCAGTGCTTTATTAGAACAAAATAAAAGTTATCTGAACGGAAAATCCAAAGAGTTCGCATGGATAAAACAAAATGCTCGTATTATTGAACAGTTTACTACAATGTTAGGAGGAACATCCCCTGATAAACCATCGGATTTTTATTTGAAACATGATATTGCAATGTATGAAAATGCGAAGTGGACTGAAGAACATTTAGGGAAAACCATAGTTTGGGGACATAATGGACACGTTTCGAAAACAAATATGATTCCATTTATATACCCTAAAGTAGCTGGGCAGCATTTAGCAGAATATTATGGAAAACGGTATGTATCTATTGGAACATCAGTTTATAAAGGACAATATAATGTTTATAATAATGATGGTGAATTTGGCCCATATGGAATATTAAAATTAGATGATCCAAACAGTTATAATTACATTTTTGGACAGGTCAAAAAAGATCAATTTTTTATTGATTTACGTAAGGCGAACGGAGTGACAAAAACTTGGTTAAACGAACAACATCAAATTTTCGCTGGAATAACTAAAGAAGGCCCTGCTATACCAAAAACTGTTGATATATCATTAGGTAAAACGTTTGATATACTTGTTCAAATTCAAAAAGTGAGTCCATCTCAACTACATCAATAAATTTGTAATAATGTGGTTTAACGAAGTGTTGTATTGATGATAGTGTTAAGTGTCAATAGAGGTGTTTAAAAATGTCAGCTAGGTTATTCCATTAAAAGATCATTAGATGGAATAAATTTTTTCGAATTAGAGACGATGTTGGGTAGAAGCACATTATCATCAAGTTAACAAAATAAATCCGAATTGAAACAGCCTCTATCCTGCAGGTTCAATCTGACTGAGCACAACTTGCACGAGTCTGTTCATTTGTATCGGGTCTGCCCAAGGGCAGACTCTTTTTTGTACAAGAAAAAGTCCATCTTATAATCGTCAGCTTGGTTTTTTTGTGAAAATAAGAGAAACAACTAGCAACAATACAAAAAGCTCGAACTGTTCAGTTGGCCAAGCGAATATGTAAACGATGTGAAGTAACTGTTCCAAAACAGGAATTATTAAGACAAGGTTTATGCGAATTTTGCCGAAAACAGGTGTATCTTGACCAGTGTAGTGATACGGCCTTCACATTGTTCAACAGCTGGATCGAAAGAAAATCAGAATTATCATTTTAGATGTGGAAACCACCGGTTTAGATGGCGACTCTGAGATCGTAGAGATTACAATTATTGATCTTGACGAAAATCCTCTTTTTGAAACGTTAATCAAACCGGTATCCCTCATTCCAGAAGAAGCACCGCCATCCACGGAATCACAAACGAAATGGTTGAAAATGCTCCAAGCTCATCGCTAAAAGAAGAGTTGTAAAAGAGGATGCTAAAAATACGGGTTGAAGGAATACCTGAAGAGATTGATCAGTTTTTGGAGCACTTCGAGGACTACTACAGAGTGCTGAAGCGTTCAAAGGCTTATCAGAACAGAAACAGTGAATATGTTCGTGTTTATGTTGATGTAAGCAGTCCAAACGATCAGCCTCTAAAAGCTTAGAGGAAACAAATTGCGGTTTGTATCAAATTCGCTGGTATTACCCCATTTTAACGTACATATTTTTATATATTGATAAAAGAATCAAAATTACAAATATTGGATTTCAGTCTAAAACTTTATTGCCCGAAGAAAATAAAGTTTTAGACTGATCCGACAAATGCAACAGCGGCAGATAAGGACGCGAAAATAAAATCCTAGACTGGCCGCTGTTGTGGTCAACATTCAACTATCGTGTTCTGTTAGCCTAATAACTCTGCAGTTTGTAAGAAAGCGTCCAGCCGCTCCTTTTGAAGAAGATGATGACGGTAATGCATCTCCACCATCGTGAACCATTCGACCGCGTTTAACGCGCCGAAGGCTACGGCCGGATGAGTCGCCTTTCGCTGCAGCCGCTCTGGGTCTATGTTCTGCAGCGACGCCCCAATCTCATGCATGCGGCGCCTTGCTTCCTCCAGCTTGGCGACAAGCTGCTCCTTGCTCTCTGGCTGAGGAGGCGTATATAGCAAGTCGGCCGGTACCTGAATGCGAACCGGTGGGAAGCTCCCTTGCTCAAACACGGCATGGCCGGCCTCCGTCTTCCCGCCGCCCTCCTCGCTGCCGCCACCGAGCGCCATGCACTGCTCCGCAAGAAGGAGCTGCAAGTTCAGCGTGGAATGAGGCAGATGCAGGTACATTTGCCCAAGCGACCATTCGTTCTCGCTTGGCTTGCGACACAGTTCCGCCAGACTATACTTGTCCAGCTCCCGAACATAATGCTTCGAAATCTCGTCGAACCTTACCAAAATATCCTTAATCCCTATGTTCTTGTTCATCAAGATCATCTCCTCGAATACTGAATTACTCTCATCATATGAGAGGGCTCAAGAAAAAAGCATATTCGTAGTTTATATCTTTAATACTTTATTTTCCAGTCTAAGACTATATTTTCTAATTACACCGGCCGCCGTCGCTAGCGCGCCGATTGCAAAGCTGGACTTCATTCCGGAAGAGCCGGGAGAGCAAGCTGCAGTTGCGCATGCGGGCCACGCGTCGCCAGTCTATAACTTTATTATCTCAGTCTAGTTCTTTATTGTTTAGTCTAAAACAGTATTATTCGCTAACAATTGACAATGAAGAAGTAGTACAACTTCTTACTGATTGTATAAATACGCCTTTTTAGAGTTGCGTATATTCTCATAAAATTTTGAAAAATTAGGGTGGACCGAATAAATTCGAGTCAATGAGTTCTCACTAATTATGAAAATGATCGTTGAATTATCATATATTCAACTTGTTGTTTTCTCATTAATTATGACACCACACATGTGAGTAACCATTATAGTTGAGACAAAGGTAATTAATAGATGAGATTTTTTGCATACATGTTTGAGACAGAGTGAGGACCTTGATTCGTCAGAAACACTGATGAATCAAGGTTTTTCTACTTTATATGGTGATGAATAATAAAACAGGCAGGTTAGTTTGACTCCGGAAATAAGAATGGCGAACAAGTGTTCTTTACATATATTATATATGCGTATATAATCAAAACGAAACGGAAACGGAGATCTGGTGTGCTAGATAAAGCAATGTAGATTTTTTTTTAGTATAAGCACATTATAAATAAATCAATTGGAGGAGTCTGTATGCCATATTGTAAACTCAAGAATGCCAATATATATTACGAGGAAATTGGTAAAGGCAAACCGATTATAATGATCCATGGTTTTACACCAGACCATCGGTTAATGAGTGGGTGTATGGAACCGATATTTGAAGATATCCCCGGTTGGCGTCGTATCTATCTTGATCTACCTGGAATGGGACAAACAAAGGATTACGATCAAATATGTAATTCAGATGATATGCTAGAAGCAGTTATAAATTTTATTGAAACTCTTGTCCCAAACCAAGATTATCTCATAGCAGGCGAATCATACGGTGGTTATATTACAAGAGGAATAATTAATAGACATAAGGATCGTATTGGTGGAGCTGCACTGATTTGTCCATTAATTATTCCTGAACACAAAAGAAGAATACTTCCCGAGCATTTTGTTGTTCATTGTGATCGCGAGTTTATGGACACCTTAAGTGAAGAGCAAATAAGTGATTTTAGCGCAAATCAAGTTGTTCTCAATGAATATAATTGGAAAAGGTATTCTGAAGAGATCGTGGCAGGTTGTAAGATCGCTGACTACGATTTTCTTAGCAAGATTCAAAGAAACTATGGATTTTCCACCAATATAGATGAATTAGTTTTCGATAAACCAACAGTATTTACTCTTGGGCGACAAGATGCAGTTGTTGGTTACATAGATGCTTTTAGAATTTTAGACAATTATCCTAGAGCAACCTTTGCCGTTCTAGATCGAGCAGGCCATAATCTTCAGATTGAACAGGCTCTATTATTTGAGTCACTTATGCGTGAGTGGCTTGAAAGAGTAACAGAGTTTGGATTTTAGTTGTATATGAATCCATTGAACTAACGGGCAGTGTAGTTTAATTCACATGGTTTAAAAGCATAGGGTATTATTGAATAGGTATTAAAAAAAGTACAATTTTCTTCGTATGTTCAAAGGAAGAGTGAATTCATGAGTGATTTAGATAAAATTAAGCTCGTGAAGCCGCCATTTCCCAAGCTACGATGTTTTTCTTCCAACCTATTATGATCTAGGAGAGGATTTCTTTGAAGAAAAACATCGGAAACAAAAAGCCAAGCTTATTATTACTGATTGTTTGAGTAGGCTTCCCACAAATTAGTGAAACGATCTTTAGCCCCTCATTACCTTCTATCGCTGTGACGTTCGGAACTTCAATGAGTAAAGCAGCTGCTGGCAAGACCTACCCTGCAGGTTCATTTATCATAAATATGCACCAGGCAAAACACGGCATTGCAAACATGGTTTTATATGATGGTATTAACGTCTCAGATTATGCTTCCGTAGCTGGCGGGATTGTGCAGGATTTTCCAGTCCTACGAGGATTTGAATGTGATGTGGTTAGAGAAGCTGAAGTGTTTGAGGGCCAAACCTCTCCGGTGACTTCCGTATCGATTCCGGCAACACAAATGCCGAATCATTCTGCCTATGTTTTAATTCGAAACACCAATAACGATGCCATCAAAACCGTTAATGAATTGCTTAAATCCGGCAAAGTGGTCACGATGCTATCAAAAAGCGGAACAGGATATGAAGCGGGTGACTTTGCAGTCGCCTATGACGATCTGCACCCGCTGGCCTCAAAATACGATCTTGATGTAACGGCATTAGGCAATAACCAACCCGTTGGCAAAGTTCTTAAACCTTCTACGGTAGCTGCTCTCGGCGAACCGGCTTATGCGCTCAAAAATCTCGGTTTTAAAGTGACCGATGATCAGCAGCATGCCGATGTGCTTGTGAATACATTCGATTCCGATAAACTTGTCGAGAAAGGGAAGCCTTACACTGCTTATGGAAATATGGGGATGGTTAATGTAAAAAACTGGATTCCTCAATTTGCGTTTGCTGGACCAACATGGAAAAGATACGAAGGGGTCTTCCTGGCGAATGTCAAACAGGATAATGCGATTACAGCCCCTTACGATAACGAAGAGTACTTCTACACCGTTACAGGTTCTTACATTACGAAACTACCTAAAGCCGCAAAAGTTCTTGCAACCATTAGTAATAAAGAAAACTTCTTCAAAGCGGGCTGGTGGTCAGGTCACGATGCTGCAAAAGGAAAGATCATGGCCTTCACCTATAAGGAAAACAAAAAGGATCTTACTGTTTTTTCTAATGATCTAACCAATGGCGCTCATTCGCAGCAGCAATTCCGTTTGCTGGCCAATTCAATTTTTAATACCGTCCCTGGCAAATCGTGAGTGAATTTTAATGATATTGAAAACAACCTTATTCCAGTGATCAACTGCGAATAAGGTTGTTTTTTTGTGATAAACCAGTTTCGTCCGTTGTGACATTTTGTTTGCAACTTGATCAAACTTTAGCGACATCTGCAGGCTATATTGGACTACAGCGTAACATCAATCCTGAACATGCGGGTTGATGAAAAATGCGAGTTCAGGATTTTCAGGGAGGAATGCAAGTTGCTAAGCAGTATTAAACTGATGAGCAGATCCGTCAGAGAGTATGAGGAAGAGACAAAGATTAAAAACCGAGCTTTTTCCGTAAACAGCCAGTTGAATGAAAATCAAGTAAATGAAAAGACGGTTGCTAATAAATTGGATGAAAAAGCAGTAGATACAGCAGGTATATCCAATTCAACCTACGACGGTACACAAACCGATATTCCTTCTCGAAGCTCTGTAGAAGAGTCGAAGAGAAGGTGATATCGCGGGAGGTCCGATGTCTGCTCTCGCCTTGACTCCTGCGTTTGTTGCTGGTATGGCCATTGGCCGATTTGATCTCACCAGATTACGCACAGCTCTCTTACTCGCAGGCAGTGGTATCGTTATGCTTGTTATTGGCAAAGCGCTGGCCGCTTTTGTACTTCCGAATGGAATCTTCACTTTGAACAATGGCTGATAAGTGTGCAAGGAGTTGTTCCTGTACAACCGACGGATGAGTACGCAATTTGGCCTCTTAATACGGAGGCACCGATGTGGCAGCTCCTTTTGGGAACGGCTCCGCACACCGCTTCGACATTCCAGACGATGATAGGATTAGGGGCTTCATTTCTGGTAATGGGAGTTGCGTGCCTCGTATCCAAAAAGGCTTCCGCTGTATTAATGCCTTTCGCAGCAGTCGGACGTGTGGCCTTGACCATGTATGCCTTTCAGTTTGTAGTGGTGTGGATTCTCGATCTGACAAAGATTGGGCATAGTCTGGAGGGAGTGCCGTTCGGCGACGTAATGATCGCAGTTGCAACACTGCTGCTGGGGTTATTGATTGCTCAGCGTCCTGTTGGTCCGCTTGAAGGATTGATGCTCCGCTTTGACCGATTGTTCAGCCCTCCCCAACCAGGCTCACAAAAGTAAACGGACTGATCAAAAAAGATACCAGATAAGAGCTATAAGATGATCATTGAACAGAATTGAAAAAGAGAAACTAATAATGAAAATAATAGAAGAAAATATTAATACTTAATTTCTCCGAAAGGGTGGGTTCGATTGTGAACCCGCCCATTTTCCATTGAACACAGTTATGGTTCTTTCCGTAAACAGAATTACTTTCATATTGTTATTATTGTATGGGTTTTGACCATTCTAATTAAGCTTGATACAATAGGTTAAACTAAGTGGAGATACTTCAATATAGAATGGTGTGGTCTAAACTTGCAACATGAAAACGAACTTTTGGATGTATGGTTGTCTTTGTCTCACATCCATTCCACTTTAAATGATAAATTAGAACAAGCTCTGCTACAAAATTATGATCTATCCTTGAAGGAGTTTTATGTTTTGGGTTTTATATTCAATTCTGAGGAAAAAAAATTACGATTGCAGCAACTTCAAGAATTGGTGGGATTAAGTCAAAGTGCGACATCGAGACTCGTAGTGAGAATGGAAGCCAAAAACTGCGGGGCCTTACAAAGACATACATGCGAAGATGATCGACGAGGTGTGTATACTCGGATTACGGAATTAGGTGAAAATAAATTCCAGCGTGCACTTCAAACCTTTAATCAGGTTTTACAATCAGAACTTCAGAAAGATGGAGTGAAGTCACAATTTCAAAATCTTACGCAAAAGCTGTTTTAGACTTTGCGACCTGTGTATATCGTTCTTAGTTTCCTTAGGGTAATATGTGGCTTGAACGTTGTGCCACGAAAGGCTCTTTACAGGGGCTTAGTTTATTACCCTACACGATTCAATAGAAATGTTATAATTGAAAAGTAACCATTTGCATGATTGCGCATGCATGTTTTCATCAGGCTTCCAACCATGTACGTATAGAAACGCCCTTCCGAAACTCCTCCTCATAAGGAGGAGTTTTATCCTCTGGAACCACCGCGAGCCCTCTTTGCTTAAGAAACAGAGGCCGTATTGCGTTTTTCCTTGGCATTGCCGCGGTCGCGACGACTCAGCAGAAATCCGACCAGAGATGCCGTGGATTGCTGGAAAATCATCCCGAGTACAACAGGCAGTGCTACCGGGGCCGGGAAATAGGTGATGGCAAGCACGGCTCCTGCGCTAATATTGCGCATGCCGCCGTTAAAGACAAGCGCCGTACGATCTGCATTATTCCACCGCATCAGTCCTGATATCAGATAGCCGATCGCATATCCAGTGGAAGCAAGGACGATTATGGATAGGCATACCCCGACAAGCTTAAGATTAAAATCGACCAGATAAGGCGCGATGACAGATCCGTTAATCATTACGACAAGAGCCATAGCCAGCTTGGAGAATGGGCCCAGCCGAGGTCCCCATACCTGCTTGATCTTCCCTTTGGTCCACTCGTTCAACACCATGCCGATTAGCGAAGGGACGACAATCATCCAGAACAGGCTCTGCATCATCGCCCAGGTATCAAGCTGCACATCCGCTCCGATCAGTAGGGACATGATGCCCGGAACGGCAAATGGGGCCAAAATCGTATCAATTAAAATAATCGCCAATGTCAGCGCCGTATTGCCTTTATAGATGTTGACCCACACGAAGCTGGAAATGCCCGTAGGGATAGCTGCACCAAGAATAAGTCCAGTGATCGTATAAGGATCATCATTGAAGGCCAGATGCCCCAGCATCATAGCGAGAAGCGGCATGGCCAGATGAAGAATAAACAGACAGGCGATCAGCGGACCAGGATGCTTTATCACATGGACAAAATCCTTAAACCCCATACTGATGCTGCCCGCGAAGGTCATGAATGCAAACAGCCAGGGAGAGAGTTCGGTATATTCTGACAACGGCGTACCGATTAGGACGCCAATTAGAATGCTGATTGGTGTAATTAGCGGCATAGCTGCATTTAGTCTTCGATTCAACGTGAGGAGCATACAAAACTTCCTTTTTTAACCTTAAGTATAGACCTTGCACCCCCAATTCGTAAATGATCTGTGACCTTGCGGTAGCCCGATAGAAGCAAATTTGAACGCTCCTGATGAACATAGATTAACCCTTCAAATTATTTCGATATTCCAAAGGAGAGCAGCCCATTATTTTTTTGAATAGTCTGGAGAAGTAGTAAGGGTCCCTAAAACCGAGTTGTATGCTAATTTCTTTAATAGAAGCATTCGTCAAATCCAAAAGCTGACTGGCCCTCTGTATCTTCATTCTTAAATAGTAATCGACAGGAGAGTAGCCGGTGGATTGCTTGAATATCAAGTTCAGATGCTGCTTGGATACCTGAACATGCCGACTAAGCTCCTCAAGCGAAAGGGTGGATTCCAATTGTTCACTCATATAGCGTGTTGCCTTATCCACATGACTCTGGTACGTACTGTCTTCCTTGCGAAATGCAACCGATACAACAAAACTCAGCAGATAACGGAAAGTTTGCGATACTTGAACTAAATGTATGATGGAGTATGATTTGTTCAGTAAAAGGTCGTAACACTGATGAAATAGCTCCAGTAGTTTGACTTCATCACTAGCGGCCATCGAAATATACGTTTTAAAAGGCTCAAATAATGCTATAAAATCATCAGCTTGGTCCCCTTTAAGATGAAACCAGTAAATCGTCCAAGGATCTCCATCGTCAGCCCCATAAGCATGCGGCATGTCCCTGGGAATGTACACAAAGCTTCGCTCCGTCATGTCAATCGTTAGGTTATCCTTTGTTCGTATCCAACCTTTTCCGCTGGTACAGTAGATGAATATATGAGAGTCACATCCGTGCATTCTTTCACGAAAATGATGGCGGGCATGGCTGAAGCAGCCTATATCCGTAATATATAGATTTTTCGTAAGCGGATTCATATTTAATTTATCCAGCATATAGGGTGGAAGGACATATAACTTTTCACCCTCAAATCCATCAGCTTTCTTATTCATAATCTATCCATCTCCTAGCCTTAGGCGGCTCTAATGATGAAATACGTATATAGTCCATCATAAACAGTGGATTGTCAATTGTCTGTACTGTCGCTTACTTGTAAGCTCTGAATATAAGAGCGACTATGAGGGAGTGATGGAATTGAGCATCTTCGACGCTAAGGCACGCGTGTGGGAGGAAACCGTGCAGATCCCCACGTATGGAATTGGCAAACCCGACAAAAATCCAATATTTCTGGAGAAACGTGTCTACCAGGGAAGCTCCGGTCGAGTGTACCCGCATCCAATCATTGATAAAATTGAGGATGAGAAGAAACTTGAAAATTACCAGTTGATTTTTCTGGAAAATAAATACTTGCGCATTGAGATCATGCCAGAGCTGGGAGGACGCATTTATCGTGCGGTCGACAAGACCAACGGTTACGATTTTGTTTATTATAACAGGGTCATCAAACCAGCGCTTGTGGGCTTATTGGGGCCGTGGATATCTGGAGGGATTGAGTTCAACTGGCCGCAGCATCACCGTCCCAACACTTACGGACCCGTCGAATACAAGTTGGAAGAACATGAGGACGGAAGTGCAACGGTATGGGTGAGCGAAATTGATCGTATGTTCGGCACGAAAGTAACAGCTGGTTTTACACTTCAACCGGATAAAGCATACCTTAAAGTTGGGGCACAGCTATACAACCGGACTGCCGAGCCTCAAACGTTTCTATGGTGGGCCAATCCAGCCGTAGCGGTACATGAGCACACACAATCTGTTTTTCCTCCAGACGTATCAGCCGTGTTCGACCATGGAAAGCGAGATGTATCCCGTTTCCCGATTGCTACAGGCACTTATTATAAAATGGATTATTCTGAAGGCGTAGATATCTCCCGATATAAAAATATTCCTGTCCCCACTTCATATATGGCCTATAAATCGGATTACAATTTCATAGGTGGTTACGACCATATGAAACAAGCCGGGCTTTTGCATGTGGCTAACCATCACATCTCTCCCGGAAAAAAGCAATGGACATGGGGAAATGGCGAATTCGGCCAAGCATGGGACCGGAATCTAACAGACGAAGACGGCCCCTACATCGAGTTGATGACGGGGGTATATACCGATAACCAACCAGATTTCACTTGGCTTCAGCCGTATGAAGAAAAATCGTTCTCGCAGTATTTTATGCCTTACAAACATATTGGTATGGTCAAAAATGCTTCAATTGACGCAACCGTTAATTTGGAATTAAATCGCAACGAAGGGACAGCACAGATTGGAGTCTATGTAACTTCGTCATTTCGTGAGGCTGTTGTGGAATTAAGTAGTCAGCGGAAAGTTTATATCCAAGAAACCTTAGATCTGACACCTAATAAGGCCTTTATACAGAAGACAGTTATTTTGGCTGAGGATGAGGATTATGAACTATGCTTAACCGTCAAAGACGCGACCGGAAGGGAGCTGATTAGCTACCAGCCGAAAAAAAAGGAAGTTGAACAGATGCCGGCTGCCGCCGCCCCCCTACCGGAACCGGAGGAATTAAGAACGAGCGAAGAATTGTATTTAGCAGGACAACACTTGGAGCAATACCGTCATGCTACCTTTGAACCAGAGGCGTACTATCTTGAGGGCCTGAAAAGAGATAAAAATGATAGCCGCATAAATGTGGCATATGGTACGTTGCTTCTTCGTAGAGGATTGTATTCAGAAAGTGAAGAGTGCTTTCGTAAAGCTATCTCGCGGGTAACCTGGCGTAACTCTAATCCCTATGATGGTGAGGCCTACTACCAGCTTGGTTTGTCGCTAAAACACCAAGAGCGGATGGATGAGGCGTTCGCTGCATTTTATAAATCAGTATGGAGTGCGGCATGGCAAGACAGCGGGTATTTTTCACTGGCACAGATTGCGACAGAACAAGGGAACTATGAAGAAGCATTGGAACTCGTGGAGCGCTCGACAATCCGAAATGCTCGCAACTACAAAGCACGCAACCTGAAGTCGGCTATTCTTCGTAAGCTTGGCAGCTACGAAGCAGCAATAGCCTTTTCCAAGGAAACGATGAAGCTCGATATCGCCGATTTTGGAGCTTACCGTGAGCAGGCATTATCTTTAGAGGCTCTCGGGTTACGAGATGATGCTAAAACGGTCCTCGAAGAGCTGGAAAAATGGATGCGTGGAGATGTGCATAATTATATAGCGGTAGCATCGGACTATGCGGCGGCGGGACTTTATGAGGATGCAGCATGTGTGCTGGAAGAAGCTCCAGAGCAGGCGAAAACATACCCTATGCTGTATTACGTTCAGGCCTTCTGCTATGCTAAAATCGGCAAGCATAAGCAGGTGAATAATGCTCTCGCGCAGGCCGCAGTTGCAGTTCCCGACTACTGCTTTCCTAACAGTCTGTTGGAGTTGGATGTGTTACAATTTGCAATTCGAACAAGACCGGAGGATGACAAGGCGCATTATTACTTAGGTAATTTACTCTATGATAAGAAACGGCATCGGGATGCTATTTCCAGCTGGGAAACGTCTCGTTCCATTGACGATACTTACCCCGTTGTTCACCGTAATCTTGCTCTTGGATATTTTAACAAACAAGGTCAAGTAGAGAAGGCTCGCCATTCGTTAGAGCAGGCCTTTGCGTGCAATACTTCAGACGCACGTGTTCTTTATGAGCTTGACCAGCTGTATAAGAAGCTGAACATCAGGCCCAACGACAGATTGAACCTAATGGAGAGTTATCCGGGAATCATAAAGCTTCGCGATGATTTGTTTTTGGAATATGTAACCGTTCACAATATGATGAAGCAGCATAAGATAGCGTTGACCTTGCTGACAGGAAGAATATTTCATCCATGGGAAGGCGGAGAGGGGAAGGTAACTGGACAGTATAGGCTGGCCAAGGTAGAGCTTGCCAAGTCCGACATGAGGTCTGGACGGATTGAACAGGCTGTAAAAGGGCTGCGGGAGGCATTAGTGTATCCAGAGAATCTTGGCGAAGGCAAACTAGAGGGTTCCCAAGATAACGATATCTATTATTATTTGGGCTGCGCGTATGAGCTATTGAATTTAACAGATGAGGCAAGACAGGCCTTTTCCACGGCCTCTCAAGGATTGGGGGAACCCATTAACGCCATGTATTATAACGATCAACAGCCAGATATGATATTTTACCAAGGATTGGCTTGGCAGAAACTTGGTTATGCGAAGGAAGGCATGCGTCGGTTCAACAAGCTCATTGATTACGCCGAAAGACACTTATTTGAACCCGTGAAAATGGATTATTTCGCGGTCTCGTTACCCGACTTTCTCATCTTTGAAGATGACCTGAATATTCGTAATCAGGTTCATTGTACTTATATGAAAGCACTTGGTTTGCTTGGATTAGGACGACAGGACGAAGCTATCTTACATTTTGAATTGGTGCTTAAGCTGGAAGCTAACCATCAAGGAGCATTGAACCATATGGACTGGAGCTGGGAGGGGAAGTCAAATGAATAAAATTATGAGAAATGTACCGCGCAAATTGACGATCACCATGTGGGACTTTTCTTGGTATACCATGACACAGGAAGGTGAGCCCTACAGCGATCTGGAAGCCCGTTTTAAAGAAGCGGTCGAAAGAGGTTACAATACGATCCGAATATGTGCTATGCCATTCATGTTGTTTACAGCGGATGGCAAACGCCCCGGACCCTTGGAGTTTGCGAACCTTGGGAAAGTAGGCCAGCGTACGCGTTGGTATAACTGTCGTGGCCGCGCAGTGCTGGACGGGCATGCTCATTTACTTGAACTGTTTAAACAAGCAAAGGCTCATAACTGTTACATTATGTTATCCTCTTGGGAATATCAGCAGAGTCCCAGCTTTCTGGCTCATGCTGAGCTTAGAGATGAATTAGCTGCAATTCCTCCTGAGGAGAGATTCATGGCCATTGCAAAATCAATGAATCAGTTGATCCGTTTCGTCACAGCAGAAGGCTATAGGAACCAGATTATCTATACAGAGCTGCATAACGAAGTGGAATTTGGGCAGTTAAACGCCGTCGGAACGTCTGAAGGCATAGCGGAAACGAATGTACCAGCGCTTATTGAAGCCATGCAGCCCTACGTAGAAGAAGCGATAGAATATCTTCGCCAATGTCATCCTGATATGATGATGACGGCCAGTTATACGTTAAATGAAGCCTACCCCAAGGCTTACGTCGCGCGCAATATGCAGGTGGCCCATTTTCACCTCTATATTAAAGGGGTACTCAATGAGCTTATGGAAGCGGCAGGGCTTGATGATGAGTTGTCGTCGTTCCCCAATCCATTCGTCCAATCCCTATTAAGAGAAGACGCTCCTCCATTTGCAGAGTGGACCCTGCCTCCAGAGCAGAATTGGCGGATGGAAGGCAATCCAGTCGGTATGAGGCTTATTTATTTGCACGACTGGGTAGATCCCGATCAATGGGATTTATTTTTGTACGATCGGTATGGTGATCATAAAATGGCCATGTTGCAGAAGGCTGACACCCGATTGGAAGAGATTCATGAATGGACTCGTCATTCCGGTATTCCAATTGTCATAGGAGAAGGTTATGTAGGCTACACGCCGCTGTATGCCCAATTTGAAGAAGGCCCAGTTGGTAAATTTATCGCTGAATATGTGTTGCGAAAAGGAATGGCACTTGGGTTCTGGGGAATGACCCTCTGCTCTAACTGTGCTCCCCATCATCCATTCTGGAATGATATCGCTTGGCAGCGCAAGTGGAATCAATTTATTCTGAATTCAGATTAACGAGTGAGGGGAGTGAACTCCATGAGAAACTATCGAGTTACAGTCAAAGATGATCAAAAGCATATTGTTAAAGGACATATCAAACTTGGCGGCACCAATCCAAAAGGAGAGGAAATCGGATTCACCAACTATTTTATGGAGAAGGACGGAGAGCCCTTTTTCGGTATTTGTGGTGAATTCCATTATGCCCGTTATGATGAACGCTATTGGGAAGACGAAATCATTAAAATAAAAATGGGCGGCGTAAATATCATTTCCACTTATATTTTTTGGAATCTACATGAAGAAGTTGAAGGTATTTTTAATTGGAGTGGGAACAAGGATCTTCGTCGTTTCATCGAGTTGTGCGGCAAACATCAGGTATACTCCATCATTCGGATTGGACCGTTCAATCATGGGGAAATCCGAAACGGCGGTATGCCAGATTGGTTATTTGGTCGACCATTTGAGGTTCGTTCTAATGATGAGGGATATCTGTTCTATACGAGAAGATTATATAACGAGATCGGTGCCCAGGTTAAAGGGCTGCTATATAAGGAGGGAGGGCCGATTATCGGCACCCAAATCGAAAACGAGCATCATCATTCATCTGCCCAGTGGGCATTGACTGTAGGAATTAATGACATGTGGCTAAACAGCGGAAGTGACGGTAACTCGCATATGTTAAAACTTAAAGGAATAGCTCTGGAAGCGGGGATTGATACCCCGATCTATACGTGCACAGGATGGGGAGGAGCAACAACTCCTGTCCCTGATATGCTGCCATTATGGGGCGGGTATGCCTATTGGCCATGGATCTACTACGAAGAGGGACGTTTGGAGGGGATGAACGAGCATCCAGCGACACCGGAATACATTTTCCGAGACAAGCATAATAACAAGATTCCAAAGAGCTACAATTTCGAGCCTCAATACGCCCCTGAAGACTATCCGTACGCTTGCTGTGAAATGGGTGGCGGCATGGTTCAGTTTTATAAATATCGGTTCGCCTTTCCCTACCGCAGTGTTCCAGCGATGACTGTCATGAAGGTTGCAGAGGGCTGTAACCTGATCGGATACTACATGTATCATGGGGGGTCCAATCCTCAAGGTAAGGTTAACCCGTTCACCAATGATCTAGCCACCCCTAAAATCTCCTATGATTTCAACGCCATGATCGGCGAATTCGGTCAAGTAAGGGAATCATACCAAAGAACAAAGCTGCAGCATTACTTTTTTTCAACGTTCCAAAAGCAATTCTCACTAACAAAGACTATTCTGCCAGGGGATACGTCCCAGATGGACCCTTATGATGTGGACACGTTACGATATGCAGTGCGATCCAGTGCCGGATCGGGTTACCTGTTTCTAAATAATTTCCAAGACCATGTCGAAAATGACGACCTGTGCGATTTTAATGTGAGCATTGAGCTGCCTGAGGAAACGATTGTAATCCCTAGTCAAGGTGAACTGACGTTAGGACGTAATAGTTTCGCCATATTGCCATTTAACTTCAATTTAGATGGAATGAAGCTCAAATATGCTACGGCACAGCTGATAACAAGGATAGAAGAAGATGGAGAAGTATATTATTTTTTCTTTGTACCAGAGGGCATGAAAGGAACGTATGCAATGGAGTCACAAGATATGATCAGTGCCACAATCGACAAAGGTTCGATAGAGCAATTCGATGGAAACACGATCATTAAGGTTGCTGAAAAGGAGGATAGTCTCATCCGTCTGGTTTCTGAAAGTGGCCAAAAAGTTGCCATCTACACGATGACTGATGAGCAAAGTCTTACATTTTGGAAGGTAAACATGCAAGGCCGGGACAGAGTCATTTTGACAAATGCCAATCTACTTGTATCTGAGGGCGATCTAAGGCTGGAATCGACGGGCCAAGAAATGGTAACCCTGAGTGTATTCCCGGATTTTGACGCCTCATTCACATTTATTTCCGGTGGAGAGCTGCTTGAAATAACAGAAAGTGAATTATTCAAAACGTATCTTTTAAAGGCTCCTAAGAAAGAAATCCAGTTCAATTTGAAAAGGGTAAATAAAGATAAATTTACTATTGATTTCGAAACAGATGCGTTTCATGGAATCAAGGAAGCTCTGCTGCGTATCGATTATACTGGAGATATCGGTTATGCTTTTATGGATGGCGAACTGATCAATGATAATTTCTGCAACCATACGACCTGGGAAATAGGCTTGAAAGCATTTGAACATCGGCTCATCGAGCAAGAGTTGTACGTATATGTTTCCCCCATTCGAAAAGGTAAGGTTCTCAACAGCAATACAACCATGGCTGGCTGGAAAGAGTCTACGGAGGAACGAATCGCGGATATTGGCGCAGTCAGCATCGTGCCTGTGTATGAAATCCGAATCACCGTATAACCCAGGAAGTGTAACCTGTCTGGGCAATTGCCGGGATAGCTGTATAAAGATCGTTTTTGTACCAAGTGTGAGCATGATTGACGCCTCTCATAACAAACGGCTTGCCTGCAGAATCATACAATTTGGTACCGCTTACATAAAATCCTGAAGCAGCTTGTGCCTTGGAGAAGAATCCCCCAAACATTTTTTGCTTTTGAAATGGAGACACATAGTTTACTTATTTCTGTGTGATTTTTCTATGATTTTATTGTGCTTATTGTTTCTATTAAGGTGTATACCTTCGACATTTAGATGAACCTAACGTTCTACTTGGCTGATTATCTTGAACAAAGGTGAGATCTATCGTACAGCAATACCTAAGCTTCACCGCGATATTAAATTATAGTATGATATTCTTATGAAAAATTTTACCAGAGTGAATAGGGGCAAGCTGATGAGAAAACCAATCATTGCAGTCGATATGGACGATACCATCTGTCATCTCGTCAAACGAGCCATATACCATAACAATAGTGAATTTCCCACTCATCCGCTTCGGTATGAAGAAATGTTAGATTGGAACACCGATCATCTACGTCATCCAAAGAGCACGCTTGATGTATTTTATGGACGACCGGGTTTGTTTGAGGAACTTGAACTATTTGACGAGTATGTTGTAGAAGAAATGGAGAAGCTTTGCAATGCTTTTGATGTCATTATTGTGACAGCGGCAGAACCCAAGACCGTCGTGGAGAAATGGAACTGGCTTCAAAGACATATGCCATTCATTCCGATTGAGAACTTTTTCCCATGTAAACGAAAGAACCTGATTAACTACGATCTCCTGATTGATGATGGTCCTCATAATTTAGTGCCTGCGCTAGAGGAGGGGAAAAAGGTGCTTTGCATTCCTCATCCATGGAATCTGAGAGCAAGAGAGCAATATGAGTTCCCCGTCATGACATCCTGGCAAGGCGCAAAAGAACGAATCGACTCCATTTTAGGAGTTCTGTATAAAGAATAGAACCATTCATAAAACAGCTGACTCCTACAATTGATATGACTTATCCATGAGGAGGGAACGTGTATGACCATGACTATGGGTCAGATTGTGAATTATCTGACCAAGGGAATAAGCATACCCAACACCACCGTAGATCTGCTGGACCCAGGATCTATAGATACTGAGGTACACGGAATTGTAACCGCTTTCTCTGCTTCGCAGTATGTGATAGAACAAGCTATTTCTCTAGGTGCAAATTTTATCATTACGCATGAAGGCATCTTTTATAGTCATCAGAGGATGCATGAATGTTTACTACATGATCCTGTTTTTTTGCAAAAATCTCGCTTAATAGCCGATGCAGGTATAGGCATTTATCGGTTTCATGACGCCATACATCGTTATCAACCGGATGGAGTGATGGTTGGGCTTCTTCAGGCGCTTGACTGGCACAACTACATTGTGAAACAGCAGTCGACGGCCGCCATTTTGGCTATTCCGGCTATGGAAGTTAAGGAGATCGCTGAATATATCAAAGCCAAACTACATATTCGTTATGTACGGGTGGCTGGCGAAGTTTCCATGCCATGTGAACGAGTGGGAATCTCAGTAGGATACAGGGGAGGCGGTGATCTAGCCATTCCATTATTTCTAAATGAAAATGTAGATTTAGTCATTGCCGGTGAAGGCCCAGAATGGGAAACACCAGAATATGTGAAAGATGCTGTCTATCAAGGGCAAAGTAAAGCACTGATCATGCTGGGACATGCTGAAAGTGAAGCACCTGGGATGAAATATCTCGCAGATGTACTTTCCGCCCAATTTCCAATGCTCCCCGTACACTTTATTGAAGATCGCCCGGTGTTTCAAATATTGTAATGAGAACACGTCTTTTGTGATGATCATCCAGCACTGCTGTTATATCCGTTCATCCACTTTATGAAATGGAGGCAAGATGATGGGAAGCAGAGTGATTTTGCCGTTCAAAACGGACTGGAAATTTGTAGAAGGTAATTATGCAGGTGCTGAGAAAATGGACTACAACGATGAGCACTGGCGGCTCCTTCAAGTCCCTCATGATTGGAGCATTGAGAAGTCCTTTGATCCACATATGCTGTATGGTGGCAATCAAGCTTATTTGCCGAGATGGTCTGTCGGATGGTACAGAAAGCATTTTAATGTGAAGCCCTCCTCACCAAAACAGCGCGTATACATACAATTTGATGGCATTCACAGTAACAGTGAGGTTTGGATCAATGGACATTTTGTGGGCAAGCGGCCCTATGGATATGTTAGCTTTCAATATGATTTGACTCCATATATTCAGTGGGATGAGGAGAATGTGATTGCCGTCAAAGTGGATAATACGATTCTTTCACCTGACAGATGGTATTCGGGGGCCGGTATTTATCGTAATGTCTGGCTGATTTGTACGGATTATATTCATATAACCGAATGGGGGACTTACATTACCACACCTGAAATTTCGCCAGATGAAGCCAAGGTCACTGCCAGAATCCAGGTCATTAATCATCACGCGCATGTCGTAGAGTGTACAATTATGACTGAAATGCTCGACCCACAGGGACAGATCAAAGGAAAAGTGGAAAACCGAGTAACTCTTTCGGGCTGTGAAACGGGGGAAATAGAGCAAAAAACGCGAGTTTTAGACCCAGAACTATGGTCACCGGACAACCCAGTGCTCTACGAAGCCCAGACGACGATCTATTGTGACAATACAGAGATGGATCGTTATTGTACCCCTTTTGGCATAAGAGAAGTGAAGCTGGACACTCAAAAAGGTTTATTTCTGAATGGGGACAGCTTAAAGCTAAAGGGAGTGTGCATTCACCATGATTTAGGCTGTCTGGGGGCTGCTTACCATGATACAGCCATGAAAAGAAGACTGCAAAAGCTGAAGGAAATGGGCTGTAACTCCATCCGTTTTGCTCATAACCCGATGGCGCCCGAATTATTAGATCTTTGTGATCAGATGGGGTTCTTGGTGGTTGATGAGGCTTTTGACAAATGGAAATCTCTTTCCTATGAGCATTTATATGATGAGTGGTGGGAAAAGGACTTGGAAGCAATGCTGCTCAGAGACAGGAACCATCCCAGTGTTTTCATGTGGAGCGTTGGGAATGAAGTGGAAAACCAAGGTCAGCCATCCATGCTCAAAATGTTGGAGCAGCTCGTGGGTTTCTGCCACGAAAAAGACCCAACCCGACCGGTTACGTGTGCGCTTGAGCCGCATAATACACCGATCAGCTTGCGTGAGGGTTCAATTGAGGCCAAAGTGGAGCATACCAAACAGCTGGCACAACGAGTGGATGTTCTGGGGTTAAACTATCAGGAGCAGTGGTATGAGCACTATAGAGCGGCCATGCCGGATACGCTTATCCTTGGAACCGAGACGTTCCCGTACTATCGGGGTAAGGATAACCGTGTTAAAGGTTATTTGCCCCTAAATCCCTGGTTTGATGTCGCTAATCATGATTATGTGATCGGTCAATTTGTGTGGAGTGGAATTGACTATTTGGGAGAAACGAGCTATCCCTCCAAAGGGTGGTCTTCGGGCCTGATTGATACTTGCGGATTCCGCAAACCGGTATCTTATCTCCAACAAAGTTTATGGTCTAATCAGCCTGTTGTGCACATAGCCGCATTTAACGAACATATGAAATCGGAATTTAATCCGACATGGACGATGCACTGGAAATCTCCGGCCATGGAAGATCACTGGACATTTCCTGAATACGGTGGAAAATTGATACGGTTGGTTACCTTCACCAATTGTGAGGGCGTGGAATTGATCGTAAATGATGAATCATACGGTGAGAGGAAGTTAGTGGACTATCCTAATCATTTAATCCTATGGGAGCTTCCCTATACACCGGGCAAAATCCGGGCTGTGGGTCGTAATGGAAACGAGAAGGTTTGTGAGCATGAGTTAACCACTGCCGGGCTCCCTTATGCTCTAAAGTTGGAGGCTGATCGGGTAATTCTACCTGCTGATGGGCATGAGATATCACATGTGGAAGTAACCATCATAGACCCAAACGGGATCATTGTACCTAACCAGGATTTTGATTTAACCTTTAAACTACAGGGTGATGGTCGTATCCTTGGAATAGACAATGGGGATCTCACCAGCGATGAATCCTTCAAGGGGAATGAGAGACGAACACACAGAGGAAGGTGTCTCGTTGTTGTACAATCCGGTTATGTGGCTGGTGAGTTGTTGCTTCAAGCGTCAGGAGATGGAGGGTTGCTGGGAGAAACCAGACTGAAAATAGAACAAGAACACAAATGACAATTCAGGGTTGATTGAGTATAGAGCTTGTAGGGTTTAATTAAAAAGGTCTGAATAGGTGGTGAATGCTTATGCTCTACCTGCTCAGGCCTTTTTTAATATGTTGACAACTGACGGTCAATAACGGTCTATGACTATAATTCTCTTTTTGACAAATAGTTTGGATACGAATAGAATGACTAATTATAATATAACTTATTAAAAGGTTGATAAAAAGTGATGATGAGGAGATAAGTAAATGCTATTAGAACCCTCCATGAATCCTCGGGTAATTCGTAATATTTTGTTTTTGTTATTCGCTTTACCAGGTGTAGCTTTTGCTTCCTGGGTGTCTCGAACGCCTATTATACGGGATATTTTGCATGTCTCGACTGCCGAAATGGGAATCATTATTTTTGGATTAGCTGCAGGTTCTTTAGTGGGACTACTCAGTGCAGGCAATATGATTTCTCGTATAGGTGGACGGGCGGTCATTCTGGGAAGTGCGATTTTGATTGTAAGCGGTTTTGTCATTGTAGGGTTGGGAACTGCATCTTCGCTCGCGAGCATCGTGTTTGCTGGTTTGATCATCTTTGGAGGTGGCTATGGGACAGCAGAAGTAGCTCTTAATGTCGAAGGTTCTGCGGTAGAAAATCAATTGCAAAAAACGCTTTTGCCGGCTTTCCACGGTTCATTTAGTATGGGGACACTTGTAGGTGCAGTCATCGGTTCTGGAGCAGCAGCACTACATATACCTGTTGTGGTCCATTTTGGAGCTATGGCTGCCATGATTGCAGGGGTAACTTTCTATTTTTATCGTTTTCTGCCCCACGATACAGGTATAGAGAAAGAAGTTCCTACTCAAAAGGTTGGATCTAATCTCAGGGCGCAGCTTGCTGTATGGAAAGAAAGACGAATTTTATTGATCGGTATCATCGTGTTAGGTATGGCGTTTGCAGAAGGGTCTGCGAATGACTGGCTACCGCTAACGATGGTAGATGGTTATGGCGTGGATTCTTTAACAGGTTCCTATATGTATGGACTATTTGTGGCAGCGATGACCATTGGACGTTTTACTGGCGGATTTATACTGGATAAATACGGCCGTGTCCCTGTGTTGAAAGGAAGTGCTGTCCTGGCTGCTATCGGTATCATTCTAGTGATCTGGGGACAGCATTACCTCATAGCCGGATTGGGCGTCGTATTATGGGGGCTTGGAGCCTCACTTGGTTTTCCTGTGGGCTTATCTGCTGCCGGAGATGACCCTCGTGGTGCAGCTATCCGGGTTGGAGCCGTAGCCACGATCGGTTACATTGCCTTTTTAGTAGGTCCCCCAGGATTAGGGTTTTTAGGTGAACATATTGGACTTCTGCATGCCTTGATTGTAGTGCTTGTTGGCGTTATTGTTGCTGGTTTGATATCCGGTGCAGCCCAACCTATTGAGGTGAAAGAAAAGAAATCAGATTAAAATATAAAGGGGATTGTTCAATGACTATGAAAACGGAAAAACAAAAGATGATGGATGGGGAACTGTATGTAGCTGCTGATCCTCAATTAACGCAAGAAAGAGAGTATGCGAGAAAATGTGTACGTCTCTTTAATCAGACGGCAGAGACGGATCGTGAGTACCGTGAAAAGTTACTTAAGGAGCTTTTCGGATCAACTGGTGAAAATATAGGCATGGAACCCAACATACGTTGTGACTACGGATACAACATCCATGTTGGAAATAACTTCTATGCCAACTTTGACTGTACCATTTTGGATGTTTGCGAAGTGCGCATTGGAGATAATTGTTTCCTGGCTCCAGGAGTCCATATTTACACAGCAACTCACCCCATAGATCCGTTTGAACGAATCGCTGGCCCAGAGTATGGAAAGCCTGTTAAGATTGGCAACAATGTATGGATCGGCGGGAGAGCAGTGATCAATCCTGGTGTTACGATAGGTAATAATGTCGTAGTGGCATCAGGAGCAGTAGTAACCAAGGATGTTCCAGATAATGTGGTTGTAGCTGGAAATCCAGCGCGAATAATTAAACAAATTGAAATCTCCTAAACAGCATACAGGCTAATCATTTAATATTTGTACCGATGATCCTATTAAAAGAGCTCCTAATTTTAATAGGATCATTTAATTTAAAGACTTGTACACTTATGGTCTTCAATATTGAATTATACAGGGTAATAAATGATCATGTTCATCCGTACTAGTGTTTCTCCTAGATTATAGTAAATATGTGGGCGGTCTGCTTTAAAGCGGATTGAATCTCCAGCTTTAACCGTGTACATTTCTTCGCTGATTTTTACCACCATCTCACCCTCAAATACCGTAATAAATTCTTCTGTACCTTCACGGTGCGGCGCTGAACTTAGTTCCCCGCCTGCTTCAATCTCTACGGTGTAGACCTCGAAATTTCTGTTTCCTTCATAGGGGAAAAACGGATACAAGCGATAGTGATTGCTTTCTTCAAGCACGTGTACTTTGCTTTTAGGAACGACTACCGCATCTGCAGGTGGTTCGTTAATCAGAGCAGTGAAAGAGATTTTCAAGCCGTTCGCAATTTTCCATACGGTTGTAATCGAGGGATTAGATTCTCCCCGCTCAATCTGACCGAGCATCGTTTTACTGATCCCCGTCAGATCAGCTAATTTATCTAAACTCAATTTTCTTTCATTTCTTAGATGTTTTAGATTTTTACTTAAAATTAGATTAATATTCTCCATAATTCTTCGCTCCCTATTGTGCTATATAAAGAACATAACGTACAATCATGAAGTACAAACGTGCGTTTCAACGTACATTTTATTCGATTATAACACACTGGAGTTGATTATTGTATGCCGTTTATTCCGTTTCTTTCTTATGCACTCGTTACCAGCTTTACGCCAGGTCCCAACAATATTATGTCTTTAGACAGTGCCAGGCGGTTAGGTTTGAAAAAAGCATTCCCATTCTTGCTGGGAGTAACGGCTGGCTGTTTCGCTATTATGCTGTTAGCCTGCTATTTTAATCTTGCTTTGTATCATTTTTTGCCACGGGTTAAAATCTGGATGAATGTACTGGGTAGTCTGTACATGCTTTATCTGGCAGTAAAAATAGCTAAGAGCAAACCTTCTGCGAAAAATAATGATCACAATGAAGGATATACCTTCAAGTCAGGATTGCTGCTGCAATTTATCAATTTAAAAGTCATTTTGTATGGTATTACGGTCATTTCAACGTTTGTTATGCCTTATGATGTATCGTATATAGAGCTTATTACGATTTCATTACTCCTGACCTGTATTGGTTTTGTAGCTGTAGTGTGCTGGGCGGTTTTTGGGGCTATGTTTCAGCGTTTCTTGAACAAGTATGAGCGCTCCTTCAATATTATAATGGCCTTATTACTGATTTATAGTGCACTATCGATATGGATGTAAATGAATACCGGATCCATCATAGAAAAGGGAGGTTCCTGACTGTAGGCAGGAGCCTTTTTTTCTCGTGTGAATTGAGCTTATTCTACGAGTCATAACATACAATCGGACAGAATGGATGAGTCTCCTGATCATTTAGCTGCAAAACGGGTATTACCTTAATAAATAAAGCTGTTGACAACTTGTATATACATGACTTAATCTTGTATATACAAGATATTGAAAGCGTTATATTATTTTTTACGCTACTTCATTTCGCAAGAAAGGAATGAGCATGAATGCAAGCAATGAACAAGACTTTAATTCCTCAAGATAAGGACTGGTGGCGCAAATCAGTAGTCTATCAGGTTTATCCCAAAAGTTTTAACGATACGACGGGCAAAGGAACCGGTGATATAAGAGGACTGACGCAAAAACTGGATTATTTAAAGAAACTGGGTGTCGATATTGTCTGGTTGCAGCCTGTATATGTCTCACCACAACGCGATAACGGGTATGATGTAGCCGATTATTGCCAGATTAATCCTGATTATGGAACAATGCAGGATTTTGATGAATTAAGCGAGGGAATCCGGGCACGTGGGATGTACTTAATGATCGACATCGTGGTTAACCATTCTTCCACAGAACATGCTTGGTTTCAGGAAGCACGGCTTTCTAAGGATAGTGAGTATAGGGACTACTATATCTGGCGTGATCCAGCCCCCGATGGTGGACCACCAAACAATTGGGTTTCCAAATTTGGTGGACCAGCTTGGCAATATGACGAGGCAACAGGTCAATATTTCCTGACACTATTTGATAAGACTCAGGCGGATCTAAACTGGGAAAATCCCAAAGTCCGTCAGGAAGTTGTCAACCTGCTGGAATTTTGGGCTGAGAAGGGAGTTAGTGGCTTCCGACTCGACGTCATTAATTTGATCTCCAAAGATCAGCAATTCTCGAACGACGATGGAAGCACGTCTCCTGGGGATGGGCGTAGGTACTATACGGACGGTCCGCATGTGCATGAATACATTCATGAGTTACATGAGAAAGTATTCTCAGCGTATAACAGTGTCACTGTAGGGGAGATGTCCTCCACCTCACTGGATCACTGTATCCGTTATTCCAATCCAGAGAGAAAAGAATTATCCATGACCTTTAATTTTCATCATCTGAAGGTGGATTATCCAAATGGACAAAAGTGGGAATTGATGCCATTTGATTTTGAAATGCTGAAAAAGCTATTCTCGGATTGGCAAACGGGCATGCAACAGGGTGGCGGCTGGAGTGCATTGTTTTTTAATAATCATGATCAGCCAAGAGCGATCTCTCGCTTTTTGGATGATGGTGAATACCATGAGGAAAGCGCCAAGCTACTGGCAACCACGCTACATGGCCTTCAAGGAACACCTTATATATTTCAAGGTGAAGAAATTGGGATGGCCAACCCGCAGTGGGCAGATATTGAAGAGTTTCGGGATGTTGAATCTCTGAATATGTATCGTATCTTGCAGGAGCAAGGCAAAAGTGCAGAAGAAGCATTGAATATCATTCGAGAGCGGTCTCGCGATAATTCGAGAACACCGATGCAGTGGGATGGCACTCGCAATGCGGGCTTCACTACAGGCACTCCTTGGATTAAGGTAGATGAACGATATCCACAGATTAATGTTCAGGCTCAGTTAGAAGACCCGAACTCTATCTACCACCATTACCGTAAGCTAATTCATCTGCGTAAGACGGTGCAGGTCCTTACCGATGGGATGTATCAACGCTTGGACGAAGCCCATCCTCAGGTCTACGCCTATCAACGCAGCAATGAACAGGAGACTCTGATCGTCATCTCTAATTTTAGCGAACAGGATACGCAATTCCGTATACCGGATTCATTTTATTCACGATTAAAAAATCAAGCGTTGGATGCGGCTGAGCTCTTAATTGGTAATACCCAGCACGCCCCAGAGCTAAAACAAGTGATCTCTTTAACCCCATATGCTTCATATATGTGGATTGTTCGTTAACCTTAGTGAATAGTATGGAAACATCTAGTAGTACCCCGGTCGTACATTTATTTTTAAGCCGGGGGTGCTACTTTAAAAATGAGCAAACGTCGAGGGAGTGGACTAGATGGCGATTGAAAGAGCACAGGTGGAAGACATTATAAAAGCCGTTGGTGGCAAAGACAACATAGAGGCCTCTACGCATTGCGTAACTCGTCTGCGATTTGCCCTTTATGATGATAAGCTGGTAGATAAAGATGCACTTGAACAAAATGATTTGGTCAAAGGCCAATTTTCTTCGCAAGGACAGTATCAGGTCGTGATTGGTCCAGGCCTGGTGGATAAGGTATATAGCGAAATGATCTCCATTACAGGAGGTAGTCGGGCTTCTAAAGACGATGTCAAAAATGCAGCAAGCAAAAAACAAAATCCAATTCAGCGTGCCATCAAGACGCTGGCAGATATTTTTATCCCCATCTTGCCCGCAATCGTGACTGCAGGTTTATTACTTGGAATAAATAATATTTTGACAGGCAAGGGGATTTTCTTCGAAGGTATGGCTCTGGTTCAGGTCTATCCTCAATGGACTGACTTTGCTGGTATCATTAACACCATTGCCAGCACCGCTTTTGCATTCCTACCTGCCTTAATTGGATGGTCGGCCGTTGTCCGGTTTGGCGGCAGTCCTTTACTCGGGATTGTACTGGGTCTGATTCTGGTTCATCCAGATCTATTAAGTGCATACGGTTATGCGGATGCCGTTACCAAAGGAACCGTTCCGGTTTGGAATTTGTTTGGGTGGGAAGTGAACAAGATTGGTTATCAAGGACAGGTTTTACCTGTTTTAGTATCCGCTTACGTACTTGCACAAATTGAGAAATTCCTAAATAAAAAGATAGCGGATTCATTTAAGCTGTTACTCGTGGCACCGATTACATTATTAATAACGGGATTTCTGGCTTTTACAGTGATCGGTCCGGTTACTTTTATGATTGGTAATGCTATTACGTCTGGTCTTGTATACGTTTTCGATTGGGCTCCTGCGGTGGGAGGCTTGATCTATGGAGGCTTGTACTCCTTGCTCGTGATTACGGGAATGCACCATACTTTCCTGGCGGTGGACGTGCAATTAATTGGTACGCAGGGTGGAACGTTCCTATGGCCGATGCTGGCGCTGTCCAATATCGCTCAGGGTGCCGGAGCACTGGCAATGATGCTGGTATTGAAGGAGCAAAAGGGAAAAGGATTGGCTCTTACCTCTTCCGTGTCTGCTTTTCTGGGTGTAACCGAGCCTGCCATATTCGGGGTGAACATCCGATATAAATATCCGTTTGTATTCGGAATGATCGGTTCCGGTATTGCAGGTATACTGCTCACCGTAAATCATGTGATGGCTTCTTCCATTGGTGTGGGCGGGATTCCAGGCTTCTTGTCTATTTTCCCAAACAACTGGGGTGTATTCTTCATCGGGATGGCGATCGTATTGATTGTGCCGTTCGCTTTAACCTTCATGTATGGGAAACTGCTAAATAAGCGCCGTCAGACTCCAGCTGCACCAGCTAACGACTCCGTACGAAAAGATTCGGGTCGCCAGGATTCTGCACTGGATGTGCTTGAAGTAAAGACTCCGGTACTGGGCCATGTTGTGCCATTGGAACAGGTCCCTGACCCGGCTTTTGCCGAACGGCAGATGGGGCAAGGTATTGCAGTGGAACCGAAGGATGGTCGGATTCTTGCCCCATTCAGGGGAAAAGTTATTCATATCATGATGAAAAGCAAGCATGCTTTGATTTTGGAGCATCCGACAGGTGTGCAGATTCTGGTACATGTGGGAGTCAATACGGTGTCACTGAAGGGTGAAGGATTCACCATGCATGTGGAGACAGATCAAACTGTGGAGCAAGGGCAACTATTGATGGAATTTGACCGTGATCTGATTCAGAAATCCGGATATCCCATCATTACACCAGTCATTGTTCCGGATGGTCAGAGTATGATTAAATCGGTTGAGGAACTGCCAGGGGAGGCAGACGATTTGCAGTATACCTTAATGAGAATTCATTTGAATTCTTCATCAGACCATACGAATTAAGTCAAATTCATTCGCACAGCCTATTTTAGTGAACAGGCAAGTGAAAGAATGCTACAATGAACGTGGTGATGAAAATTGACAAAGAATATATTTTTGCAAATTTATCAGGAGTACTCGGGACGAATCCAGACAGGCGAATTGGCTCCAGGCACGAAAATGCCATCTGAAAATGAACTGGCCCGAGAGTATAACACTTCTCGCGAAACCGTACGTAAAGCACTTCACTTGCTTGCACAAAATGGGTATATCCATAAAATAAAAGCTAAAGGATCTTTTGTTCTGGATATTGGACGGATGGATTTTCCTATAGGAGGACTGGTCAGTTTCAAGGAAATGTCTGAACGAATTGGGCGTACATCACGAACAATTGTACATGAAAATCAACTAATTCCAGTTCCAGATGACATCGCCAAGCATCTTGAGATTGACAAAGACAAGTATTTGGTCTGGAAAGTTATTCGTGCGCGTGAGATTGAAGGTGAATGCGTCATACTGGATAAAGATTACTTTCGATCAGACATTGTACCTGTGCTTACCGAGGAAATTAGTCGGGGGTCCATCTACGAATATTTGGAGGGAGAGCTCCATCTTCAAATCAGTTATGCCAAAAAGGTCGTTTCCGTAGAAAATGCAGACGAAGAAGATCATAGGCTGATGGACCTTCAGAACTACACTCATGTGGTCGTAGTACGTAACTATGTTTATCTGGAGGACACCACGTTGTTCCAGTATACCGAGTCAAGGCATCGGCTAGACAAATTCCAATTTATCGACTTTGCCAGACGTTCCCACGGTGGAGACAAGAGAGCAGATTTTTTAAATAACCATCAATAAAACAGTTAAGAAACCCCGTCTTTTGATGAAGTGCACCCCTTAGAATAGACATTGGAATAAACCCCTGGTTTATCCGATGAAATCTAAGGGGTGCATTTTTTATGCCGGCGAAAAAGGGAACAAAGTTTAACGAGTATACGTTTGAAACCAAGGTAGAGGCCATACGACTCCATATTGAAGAAGGTTGGACGTATCGTAGACTCATGGAGAAGTTTGGGATCGCAGATCGACATCGATTAAAAGAATGGATGCGCAAATACAAGCAACTCGGTGAATTCGGGCTCATGGACCAGCGAGGACGGCGTAAGGAGTATATCGATCAGGATAGGTATGTACAGAAGCTGAGACGGGAAAATGATATGCTAAAAAAGTGTTTGGAAATCTGGATACAGGAGATGAAGCACACAAATATATAACCATTGAGAAAGCTGCGAAAGACTATCCTATTAGCAAACTGTGTACGCTTTTCAAAGTCTCCAGAAGTGGATATTACGCCTTCTTAAAGCGTAGAGGAGCAGATCGAGATCGGGACGCGAAAGCACTTGTGAAGAAAGTGTATGAGCAGTATAACGGGGTCTACGGCTATCGCCAAATTCAACTATTTTTGCAGCACGATCATGGAGTCTGGATGAACCATAAAAAGGTACTCCGGCTCATGCAGGTCTTGGGAATCCGCTCACAAATTCGCCGGAAACATCGCTGCAACTATGCTTCCTCTACGAAAGGTCGTGTGGCGAAAAATCTGCTAAAACAGGATTTCAAGGCGGACAAACCTAATCAAAAATGGGTCACAGATATCACGCAATATCGTGTGGGGGATTGCTGGCTATATCTGTCTGCGATTAAAGACTTGTTCAATAACGAAATTATCGCGTACCAGATGAGCCATAGAAATGATAACGAACTGGTTTTACAGACGTTTCGACAAGCCTTTAAACAGCAAAAAGACGTGACTGGCCTCATCGTTCACAGCGACCAGGGATTCCAGTACACGTCCCATGCGTACCATGACATGTTGCCAAAGGTTGGCGCCCGGATCAGCATGTCTCGCCGAGGCAATTGTTATGATAATGCCTCGATGGAGAGCTTCTTCTCGCATCTCAAAACGGAAGGGCTCTACCCATATGATATCCGAAATATGGACGGGGCACAAAGGAGAATAGAAGAATATATTCGATTTTACAACCAATGTCGACCACAACGAAAGTTAAATAAGCTGCCTCCGAAAGAGTATCGGAAGCAGCTTATAGCCTAGGGTCTTTTTTCAGTGTCTATAAAATGGGGTCTTGACCATTGAAGACGAGGGTTTCTTTTTTACCTTGGATGCAACTGCTGAGCAGCTTGTATACTGGCATTTGAGGGATTTGAATTTGCGTTTTATCCAAAAGCTGTTTATAGAATATTAAAAGGTTATATACTATTTAGAATACAATTCCATGTCAATGCAATGGGAATGAGGTGTATGTTATTTATGTATAGAGTGGCTATCTGCGATGATGAGCACAAGCAGAGAGAACTTGTTAAAAATATGCTGATTACTTTGTCGATAAAGACCAATATAGAATTTAAAGTTGAATTATTCGACTCAGGAGAACAGCTGGTATCTCATTATCAAAACCATGAATCTCCATTCCATATCTTAATATTGGATGTTGAAATGAATGGCATAAACGGAATTCAAACCGCTCAAAAAATAAGGAGTTTAAATCACCTGGATGAACAGATTGTTTTTTTAACGAGCTACCCTGAATATATGGTGGAAAGTTTTGACGTAGTCACATTTCAGTATTTAATAAAACCGATTGCTCCCCATATCTTTGAGGAAAAGATGATAAAGCTGTGCCAATATTTTCAATCTCTCGATAAAAAATTCGTTATCATCAAGTCAGCTTATGAAGAGGTGCTTTTAAAATATGATGATATCATTAGTATTGAAGTGGCCAAAAGCTTAACCATAAAAAACAAACTGCATTTTGTAACCTCTACTCAAACCTATGATAGCAAAGGGATTCTTTCGGACTATGCTTCAGCATTAAAAGAACATAATTTTCTACAAATTCATCGTTCGATTATTATAAACTTAATTCATGTGAAAAAATTTGCTGGCGGTGATGTTTTGATGTCAAATGATGTGAAGTTACCTATTGGGCGTTCTAAAATAAAAGAAGTTAAAGATCTATATACCAAATTTATGATCATGAAGATGCATTAATATGATGGAATATAACTCCCTGCTTCTTAATCTTTGCGTTGTCCTTGTGATGTGCTTCCAAGTGAATTTTTACTTTAACTCGGTTTTTGATAAGTCCAATCGAAAGCCGAACAGATTCGTGTACTTCATTATTTTTGGCTTGCTGGATTCCTTATATTTAAATGTTTATTTGACTCCTACGATATCTTCGATTTTAGCATTACTTGTCATATTTAGTTTAGCGCAATCGTATACAGTGGAAGTAAAGACAAAGATCATTTTTTCGATCCTTTATGCTGTATTGATAACCATCGTTAATTTTGTATCTCTTTATATTTTATATGCTGTAGGCTCCGTTAAAATCAGTAACTTTATCCATTTGAGTGGACAAGATCACTTGATATACTCTAAGGTTATGCTACTCAGCTGCATTATCATGTTTGCTGTCATTCAGATTATACGGCTATTTGCTAAACGCAGAACCTTCCCTTTGCAGCATCGTTACTATATTTTATTTTTAATCGTTCCCATCATAAGTATATACCAGGTCAATGTTTTATCTGTTTATAGTGAAAAAAATATGTATTATTTTGGTTCTATTATTAGCTTTATTTTCTTAAATGTTTTTATCATATATATTTTCGATAATATCATTGAAAAATTTCAATTAATGCATGAAAATGCTCAATTACAACATCAGATGGACTACCAAGATGCTAACTACGAAAAAACGGTTCACAGCTTCAAAAATATAAAAAGAATCATTCATGATACACACCAACAGTTTTTGTATATTGAAGAATGTATCAAGAGAAATGAATTGGCTGAGGCGAGTGAACATATTAAGGTTACATTAAATAAAATCGAAGGAGCATATCAAAGAGTGAATACCGGTAATCTGGTTATAGATGCCCTTGTCACGAACAGCCTTAATATTGCTCTGGCCAATGGCATCAAGGTAGATACCCAGCTTAACTTGTATTCACAGAAAGTAAATATTGAACGTTATGACTTATGTGTCGCTCTGGGCAATATGCTGGATAATGCCATAGAAGCATCTAAAAGGGTCAGGATTGCGGATGATAGGTACATTCTTATTAAAATACATTCCAATGAGTCCGCGCTGTTCATTCACATCCTTAATCATGTGGAGAATGAAGTTGCCCATTTGCATAGTCAAAAATCAAACCCGGATGTTCATGGCATTGGCTTAACCAATATATCTAGAATATGTGATAAATACGGTGGGAATATGACCATTGAAACGAAAAATAAAGTATTCGATAATATGGTTTTATTGCCATTTTATAAGGACATTCCTTAGACATCATGTTGTTTAGGGATTGTTTTTTTCGTTTAAGGGTGTTTTTTTATATAGAATCCTCGTTCATTGTATGATCAGGTCAGTAATAAAATCTGGTGAAGCTATAAGAGGAGGATATATAGAATGAAGAAAATAATAGCAGGGGTCGTTTCTGCTATACTTTTTGTACTGCCGATGACGAATACTTTTGCTCAAGGTACTCCTGAACCCATCAAGGAAAAGGCTCGCAGTCTGGCCTCGGAGCTGGTATCCAAATACGGTGCTAGCGGTGTGCAGTATGCCATTATGGACCATGGAAACATCGTATTATCGGATAGCGTGGGTGTAAAGAATAAAGCAACCAACGAGCCGATCACCAAAGATACGATGTTCGGTATAGGCTCTACAAGCAAAATGTATGTATCGGCTGCAACGATGATGCTGGTGGATGCCCATAAGGTAGATATTGATCAGCCGCTAACAACATACATTAAGGACTTTAAAATGTCTGATGAAAGATACAAACAAATTACACCGCGTATGCTGTTAAATCATTCGTCAGGTCTTTACGGTGCTCACTATAAAAATAGTATGTTATTTAATGACAATGATACAGAAAATCATGATGAACTCTTGCTAAGGTTGCAATCAGAAACCTTAAAATCAAACCCTGGTGAATATTCCGTATATACCAATGATGGATTTCAATTGCTTGAAATATTGGTTGAGCGGGTGAGCGGTCTAAGTTACACCGATTTTCTGGCAAAGCATATGAATACCCCTTTGGGTTTGAAATCTACCAAAACACCTCTCGACCGATTTGATAGACAAAAGCTGTCCAAAACTTATTTTCCTGGGATTGAGGGGGCCTTACCGGTTGAAAATGCCAATGTCATCGGGACAGGAGGCTTATACTCCACCGCAGAAGAGGTGGCTAAGTTTTCAGAAGTATTAACGGGGAACAGACCCGATGTTTTATCTGCACAATCAGCAAAGTCCATGCAAAGTCATGAATATCGAAATGGAGTATGGGTACCTGAAGAGACAAACAGCTTTAATTATGGGCTTGGTTGGGATGCGGTTCAGTTGGCACCGTTTAGTGATTACGGAATAACTGCGTTATCCAAGGGTGGGGATACTGTTTTGTATCACTCTGTCTTGATCACCATACCAGAGCATCAGCTTTCTATGACTGTGCTTTCATCTGGGGGATCTTCCATCTTAGATAGTATTTTTGCTTCTAACGTTTTATTAGAAGTTTTAAAAGATAAGGGCATCATTAAAGACATCCTACCGGATAAAACATTTGAGCCTCCTGTAAAAGTAGAAATGCCGTCTGATTTACTTGCTTATTCGGGATTATACGGTTCGGTGGGTACAACCATCAATGTAGAGATTAAAAACGGAGAGTTTGAGTTACCAGCTTTTCTGGATGGATTCGTCCCGGCGCAAAAATATGTGTATACAGGCAATGGACAATTCAAAAGCAGTGATGGCAGTGTAGCCATAAGCTTTGACAAACAAAAAAACGGGAAAACGTATATTAAGGCTAACTTCTATTTAAACTTTCCGGGATTAGGTCAAATGGTTATGGTGACTTATGAATATCAAAAGCTAGATGCCAATCCTGTAAATCCTACAGTTAAAAAGGCATGGGAAAACAGAAACGGGAAAAATTATTATGCTTTGGATGAAAAGATATCTTCCATATTTTATCTGGCCCCCTCATTTATAACGAAAAAAATATCCGTTGATCATGATGGATATGCAAGTGGTACTAAAATTGTGGATGAGAATAAAGCAGTAAATGCCGTTGAGATTCCTGTTATGAGTGGAAGAGATGCATTTGATCTGAATTTTTATGCCAAGGATGGTTCGGAGTATTTAACCATAGATGGACAATCCTATATCAGCGAAGATGCTGTTAAACCTATCTTGGGAGGAAAATCAGTGTACACTATACCATCTAATGGCCAAGCCACATGGTATAAAATAGATAAAAACTCAGCCAATAAAACGATGACCGTTGATTTTCCAAAAAGCGGAGGTTTCGCTGTCTATGATGAAAACGGAGCGGTTGTACAATTTTCAACTGCTAGCAATAACAATTCGGTTGTACTGCCCAAAGGTGGCTTGATCGTTTTGGGTGGCAATGCAGGGGATGTATTTAAAATCAATTTGAATTAAGCATGTAGCCGCTTCTGGAAATTCAGGAGCGACCGTTGCAGCGTTGGAAGGTTATGAGGACAACCGCGAATCTTAAGTCGAATTGGCTTTTATATAAGGCCAATTCGACTTTTTCATTCAGCAGATGAGCCTAAATCCGTAATGGATAATTTTATATCGAAGGTTACGGGTATTTTGCTGAATTTATAATCCCAATCCTCCTTTACTTTTTTCCACACCTGCGGTTTCTCAATATGCAAATGGTCACCAAAACCGGCAACATCGACTTTATATTCTGACTGTAATTTGTGCATAAGAGACTTAATCCTGCGAGTCACTTGTTTTTCAAACTCTTTCTCAGCCTCCTTCATGTTTTGTGTCTCAGTCGGGTCCGCTTTATCATCCCAGTTTTCGATTAAACGTCCTTTGGATTCAATTTTTACGTGAAACGAGATATCGTTGCTCTCGGTCACCTTCGTTATTATCTTGCTTTTTACCGATTTGATTTCGTAAGTGATAGCTTCATTCCGCTTGTCATATGTTTTTACAGCTCCGCCCTTAACATCACCTGTAATCCATCCAATACTCTCCACGTCTTGTTGGTCCAAACTGCCTATCCAGTGACCGGTATCTCCTTTAATAATACCAGCACCTGAAAATTCCAATTCCCCATCGGATTCAGTGATGTTTTGCAATATATAGCTTTTTTTGGAATGCATCATCCCATCCAATTCAGACAAATTGACCCCCCTCATTACCTTGCTGGTTCTGAAATGGTTACGAAGCATATACAGAATATGAATGGATGGGACTTCTTCCTTATATTTGGTAACTAAAGTACTAGCTGCTCGTCCCTTGCTTAAAAAGACCAAACAACTCGGGCGAATATCATTATCACGAAGCACAAAATCCATTAATTGCTGCATCGTCTGTTCTTTTGCCAAATCGGTGGAAACCACCATGACCTTTAGATGGTGACCAATAACGGGGCGATCCAAACGGAGAGAGAGTTGGCGGAAGATTTCAAGCAAAGAATCTCCTGTGCCAGTTATGTTGTTATAGTTTGGCTCTTGTCCCCCTCCTCCGCCTTGTTGGTTTGGGCTTCCAGATGATTTTTTGGGGACGATTTGTACGCTGGCCGTAATTTTATTTTTCTTGAAGTAACGGCTGCCTTTCTTCTCCAGATCCTGTTCCAATGGAGTGAGCTCCCCCTTATCCAGAGAAATTCCTGTATATATGCTAAGTTCCTCTACTTCTTTGCTGCTCCAACAACCGACTTGAGTCACCAGAAGAATAAAGGCAAGCAGTACAGATAGGATAGGTCGTCTACACATTTTGCTTCATTCCCTTCTTCCTGATCATGAACACAATGGAGAGAAATACCGGAATCAAAATAAATAATAGGATTCCCATATATCCGATCGCATCGCCCAGGCTAAACACTTCCATCATACGAACAGGAGTCATTGTGGAGATAAAGATTAGCGGGATTAAACCGAAAACCGCATAACGATATTTAAAACCAAACACCTGTGAAACACCTAAGGATGCATTGAAGAAAAAACTGCAGGAATTACAAAACATTTGCATCATCCAGATCACTAGCAGTGGAAACTCTAGACGTTCAAAAAGAAATCCGGGGATTTCAAAACTGCGCATCAAATTAATGGTAGGCCAAGTACTTGTCACAGTGGAATCTACCGATAGCCCGCCGATCACCATAACTACGGTCAAAAAGTACAAAATTAAAGGGATACTGATCCCCACTACCATGGCCTTAAATGCTTTCTCGGGGTGCTGCATAAAAGCGACCAGTGTCATGACGACTTCACATCCACTGAAAACAAGGATAGTTGATTTCAGCCCCTTGATGACGGGTAAAACCCCTTCACTCAATACGGGACGAAGATGATCAATTTCAAAAATCCTTAAGCTAAAGAGAAAACAAAAAAGCAGAAAGAAAAGACTGATTGGAAGTACAATCTGGTACAGTCGCGCGATGGGATTAATGCCTCCAAAAACTAAATAACTCCCTACCCAGATAAATGGAATCACAATCGCCCAGATGGGTGTGCCTTCGAGCAGAAAAAACATGGTCACTTCAGCTAACACACGTATTTCAAAGCCGGCGATGATTATAAAGTATATAATTAATAGCACGCTTAAGATTCCTCCCGGAACAGTGCCTACAATTCTTCTGGAGTATTGGTATATGGTGTTTCCGGGAAACTGTTGACTTAATTTCACCATGACCCAGACGACGAATATGACAATACCTCCACCGATGAGGACAGAAAGCCATGCATCAGGAGTCTGTACTTGTTCAGTTACACCCCTCGGCAGTGTCAAAATTCCTGCGCCCAATACGGTATTGGTCAGGAATACAGCCGCCTGCTTAGTTGTGATCTTATCATCAGAGCGTCTAAACACAGTGGCTCCTCCTTCGTCTTGGCATCATGGTCTGCGCCTTTTTTGCTGCGTTTTCATCATAACAGGTCTTCGTTTCATTAGAGATATAGGAGCTCGGATGTACAAATCTTTCAAGTCGCTTAGACGCATGGGGGAAAAGGGAGTCACATATGGGACGCCGAAGCTTTTCAATTTCGTCAGATGGATACAAATCAACAGAAAGAACAATATGGTTCCGAGCATCCCCAGGATTGCTGCAAAGAGCATGCCGACGAAACGCAGTAGGCGCAAGGTAATACCTGCACTGTATGTCGGTATCGAAAATGAAGAAATGGCAGTTACCGCAACCACAATCACCAGGAAGGGGCTAACGATACCCGCATTTACAGCAGCGTCGCCGATAACCAAGCCTCCCACAATGCCCATCGCAGGACCAATGGGTTTGGGCAAGCGAATGCCGGCTTCCCGCAGGATTTCGATCGAAATTTCCAGAATCATAACTTCAATGACGGATGGAAAAGGGACGCCTTGACGAGTCTGAATGATGCTAATGACCAGCTTGGTTGGAATCAAACCGGGATGAAACGATATAAAAGAGATATACAAAGCAGGACCCATCAGCGCTATGAAAGCTCCAAAAAATCGCAGAAGACGTAAAAGTGAACCTGGAATCCAGCGCTCATAATAGTCTTCGGGAGATTGAAGCAGCATACTGAAGGTCACCGGGACAATAAGTGCAAAGGGAGTCCCGTCCAGCAAAATGGCTATTCTTCCTTCCAACAATGCATTAATGACACGGTCGGGTCGCTCTGTGTTGTGAACCTGCTGGAACGGACTTAAATAATTGTCTTCAATGAGTTGCTCCACATAACCGGATTCAGCCAAAAAATCCATGTCTATCTTTGAAATTCTGCGGTTTACTTCTTCGAGGAGATCTGGATTCACAATATCCTTTATATACGCGACAATCAGATCTTTTTTGATTCGGCTTCCCACTTGGAATTTCTTCATCTCCAAACTTTTGTTTAAGCCCTGGCGTCGAAGCATCGAAGTATTTTCACTTAATACCTCCGTAAAACCGATTCGGGGCCCCCGAAGCAATGCTTCAGAGGTTGGTTCATTGACGGAGCGAATGGCGCCATTGGGCGAGCCCACCAGCAGTGCTCCCTTCATTCCTTCAATTAATAAGGCAGTATGGCCTAAAAGTATAGACTCCTGCAGGTCCTCCATATCAGCAACTTCACTAATTTGCGTAAGTGGCATCAAGTTTTCTTTTATAAAGGTGTTACTTATACTTTCCTGCTGTTCCTGTGGGCGCTGTGGGTCCTGCTGGCCCTCGTACATCAAGACCTCCAATACCTGCTTGCTCATAAGCTTTTCATCCTGCATACCTTCTATGAAGACTAACACGGACCGAACATGATATTTCTTTACTACAAACTCACGAAAATGCACATCACTATTTTCGCCTATAGCCTCTCGGATCGACTTTAAATCGGAATCAAAATTCCCTGTAATTTTGGAGCTTGGTGCATGCTGCTGATCAGCGTGGCCTTCGTTTTGTTCGTCGGAAAGCGGACGATCAGAAGAATGTTTGGATTGTGCCCCCTTACTGCCAACAAACGAATAAATCGAGGTGTTTATATAATAAATCCCTAAAGGAATAATCAACGCGAGGCCTGCTTGAAAGAGCGTACTCCAGCTTGGAATATAAGAAATTATTTTAGACCACATGACGACCACCTCCAAACGATTCAATTCATTTCCCCTTCAGAAGCAACTTGTCCATAAAGTATTCCTTATAAAGGCTGTATTTACACATGAATTGGAAAGATTCGTTCGATGAATAGGGCAAGTGATGTATTTAATATTATGAAATTTGATTTCTTGCTCATACCGTTATCCCTTGAAACGGAATAGGGAAATCCCTAAACATTCTTAATTTTAACTACATTGTGATTCTAGTCACATATAGCTCTATCTGCTGTATTAGAATAGAAGCATAAGCAGTATTCATAGGAACGTAGGAGATGTCGTCGGATAGGAAGTATCGTCGAATGAATGGAGGAACCGGTATATGATAAACAGTAAACAGAAACTTGTGGTTATAGGGAACGGGATGGCTGGTATCAATACGGTCGAACAAATTTTAAAATTAACGGATAAGTATGAAATTACAGTCTTGGGAAATGAGCCGCATCCGAACTATAACAGGATCATGCTCTCTTATGTATTGGAAGGTAGTAAAACGATTGATGATATCATACTGAACGATTTGCAATGGTACGCGGATCAAGGGATTACTTTATATACAGGAAAAATGGTGAAAAGCATCGACGGTGAGAACAAGAAGATTCACACCGAAGACGGACTGGAAATTGATTATGATGTGGCTTTGGTGGCTACTGGCTCACAATCGTTTATTCTGCCTATTCCGGGTAAAGAATTACCGGGTGTCATTGGTTTCCGAGATATCGCCGATTGCTCGACAATGCTTGAGGCGGCGAAGACCTTTAAAAAGGCAGCTGTAATTGGTGGAGGTCTGTTAGGGCTGGAAGCAGCTAAAGGCTTGGTCAACCTGGGTATGGATGTTACGGTCGTTCATTTAATGGAGGATTTGATGGAACGTCAGCTGGACCGGGAAGCCTCTGCGATGCTAAAAGCAGAACTAGAACGCCAGGGAATCAAGTTTGCTATGCAAATGCAAACTTTGGAGGTGTACGGTCAAGATCGGGTACAAGGATTGCGGTTTTCAAACGGAAGCGAGCTGGAAGCGGATTTGGTCGTTATGGCAGTTGGGATCAAGCCTAATATTCAGGTAGCTGTGCAAAGTGGTATGGAAACGAACCGTGGTATTGTAGTCGATGATTTGATGAGAACCTCTGTGCCGGATGTATATGCTGTAGGGGAATGTGTTGAACACCGCGGAATCTGTTATGGTCTGGTAGCTCCGCTGTTTGAGCAGGGAAGTGTCATTGCCAAACATTTGGCAGGCGCGGAAACTGAAGGTTATATGGGATCGGTGGTTTCCACCAAGCTCAAAATTTCAGGGGTGGATGTTTTCTCAGCTGGCGAATTCATAACCCAGCCTGAACATACGGTGATTGTTGCAAAGGATGAGTGGAAGCGCACCTACAAAAAAGTGCTGCTTCGTGAAAATAAGATTGTTGGAACTGTACTGTTTGGCGATGTGAGCGAATCTGCTAGTCTTCAAAAATATGTGCGTCAGCAAACATTGATGACAGATGAAATATATGGACAGCTCATGGGTACTGGATGCAGCAATCACGGGTCGAAAACATCATCCGCTGAAACGATGGCCGATGATGAAATTGTGTGTGGCTGTAACGGTGTAACTAAAAAGGCCATTGTTGATGCAATTAATGAAAATGGACTGACTACAGTCGATGAAATTAAAGCATGTACCGGAGCAACGCGCTCCTGTGGAGGATGTAAGCCGGTCGTGGAGCAGATTCTACAATATGTTCTTGGAGACAGCTTCAAGACGTCAGCCAAACAAGGAATATGTGGCTGCACAACATTGAGCCGGGACGAGATTGTGGAAGCGATCAAAACCAAAGGGCTGACAACAACACGTGAAGTTATGAATGTACTGGGTTGGCATAATGATGAAGGTTGCTCCAAATGCCGGCCGGCGCTGAATTACTATCTGGGAATGATTAACCCGGATACCTATGAAAATGAGGGGGATTCCCGTTTTGTAAATGAGCGATTGCACGCAAACATTCAAAAGGATGGAACGTTTACAGTTGTTCCTAGAATGTACGGCGGTGTAACGACCCCAGAAGATTTGAAGAAGATAGCAGATGTTTCTCTTAAATACAACGTTAAGGTCGTTAAAGTAACAGGAGGACAGCGGCTTGATTTGATCGGTGTCCGTAAAGAGGATCTGCCTAAAGTATGGGAAGAACTCGATATGCCGTCGGGGTATGCCTACGCGAAGTCACTTCGTACGGTTAAAACCTGTGTTGGATCGCAATTCTGCCGGTTTGGCACACAAGACTCGATGGGAATGGGAGAAGTGTTGGAACGAAAATTCGAACGACTGGATTTCCCAGCAAAATTCAAATTAGCGGTTAATGGATGTCCACGCAACTGTGCGGAATCATGTACCAAAGATATCGGAATCGTAGGTAATGATGGGGGCTGGGAGATCTTTATCGGTGGTAATGGCGGTATTAAAGCACGGTTGGCTGATTCACTCTGTAAAGTGAAAACCGACGCCGAGTTGATTGATATTGTAGGCAGCGTAATGCAACTTTACCGGGAAACAGGACAATACCTGGAGCGTACGTCGGAGTGGGTGGAACGGATCGGTCTGGAAGAGATTCAGAAGGCTGTCGTTCAGGATACAGATAATCGACAAGCTTTAGTAGAACGAATCGAATTTGCACTACAACAGGTCGAAGACCCGTGGAAAAAGATTATCAATGATGAGGATACACGCAAAAATCTATTTGAGGTTGTCACTCCGTCTATTGTGTAATTGTATCTAAAATGCCTGAGGAAGGGAGCGATCAAGCAAATGATCAAAAATGCCGAATGGCTTGTCGTCGGTCACAGTAAGGATTTTCCGATCAGAATAGGACGTACCATCCATATCAAAGGTGCCGAAATTGCTGTTTTCCGCACTTCGGAGAATGAGCTTTATGCCGTTGAAAATGTCAGTCCTCATCCCAAAAGAGGTCCTCTTACAGAGGCGATAGTATCTGGTCATTATATCTATGATCCTTTATATGACTGGAAAATTGATCTGCAGACGGGCATCGTTCAAGAGCCTGATCACGGACAAATTAAAACGTTCGCCGTTTGTGAAGAGGGAGAAAAAGTGAAAATTTCGCTCGAAACGGTTTAGTTCGTCTGATGGAATACAAATAAAAAAGGGCTCGACAGGAACAATCCTGTGGGGCCCTTTTTTCGTCTTGGATCAGGTAATGGTAACGCCTGCACTTGCATAACCTACGATAGTGTTTACGAGGGAAAGTCCCGTAGCAGTTGCAGAGAAGACAAGGAGCAGACGAGTCTGTGCGGTTACCGGTATAGCCAACCCGGTAGTAATACCACTAGAGATCGTTCCTAGAGCAATGATGCCAGCCAGCGGGGGAGCCAATGTAACGGTAGCTCCGGGAACCGCTGTAAAGATGTTATTAGGTGTGGGGGAACTAAACAACTGGGCAGTAATGCTAACGGATGATGCTAAAAGGGTCAGTGCAGCCGTTGTACTGAAGTAACCAGAAATAGATGTAATTACGCCATCCCGTGGTATGGAAAAAGCAAAGTTAATCAGAGGTCCTACAAGTGTGCCTGTGAGGTCAATGGTATCGCCTACGAGGCTAATACCTGTTGCTGAGCTTCCAAAGCCGATTAAACTTGTAGTCCCTACCAATCCGCCAAGAACGGTTGTCAGTATAGCAGGTCCGCCCGAAGCAAACGGGATGATTGCCCCCGAGCCGGTGGCTCCCGTAACTCCTGTAACGCCCGTAACGCCCGTAACACCCGTGGCCCCGGCAGGTCCGACAGCACCTGTAGCGCCGACAGGTCCGGCAGGGCCTTCCGGTCCGGCGGCCCCGATAGGCCCAGCGGCGCCGACAGGTCCAGCCGCCCCAACTGGCCCCGCAGGACCGGCAGGGCCAACAGGTCCAGCCGCCCCGATAGGTCCGGGAGGCCCTTGTGGCCCTGGTCCACCTGCTGGCCCAGGCGCACCACCGGGTCCCACAGGTCCTGGAAGCCCTGGATGCCCTGGGGGTCCTTGTGCACCGGGCTCCCCTGACAAGTATGTTTCACCTAATACGTTGCTAACCGTCGTTCCAGCGATTCTGATCGCGCTGATTAAGCTGTCTTTAAGAGCAGGATCGAGGGATTCTTGTAAAACGATGGACAATAGGGCATCCAGCAATTGTTGCAGTGTAGTACCTACGCCGATCGGAGAGAAGGGTGTAGCTTCTAACGCAACAATAGCAAGCTCCAGCGCTGCCAGTAAGTCTGCCTTAACCCCACCTCTAAGTCTTAAGCTTTTCGCCAGAGACAACAAACGTCTTAAAACCTGTTGCAAGGAAGATACATTAGCCGCAGAGGGGTTTGCGAACACGATGGGGATGATTGCAGTCAATTCATTAATCTGTCTGAGAAGATCTTCTATACTTCTATTTGTTCTTGTTGGTTTACAATCTTCGTCTTTTTTTGAAGCACCACTGAACCTGAACGGTTTTTTATGTTTCATGCTCAAATATCTCCTCCTCATCAATCTTCCTACTGTAGAGGTGACAGTGGTTCATCGCCCCGCTTCGCAGATATTCATAATATATTTACTGAAGCGAAAAGGGTGAATAAACAAGCAAAAATGATTGTTGAAGGCTTGTACATAAAATATACATAAAAAAATACGGCCCCCGAAAAGCTTGGAGGCCGTGTTGTATTGGCTATACTCATCTGATCTATGAAGCTTGAAAAGTCTTATTTAAGCATACGTACCAGCAGTTCAGCCATCTCACCTCTGCTGATGGCCGCTTTTGGCTTGAGTGTTCCATCTGGATAACCGCTGATCCAGCCGGAGGATACCGCATTTTGGAATGCTGCGGAGGCCCATGCTGAAATCTGCTGCTCATCCTTGTAGGATTGCAGTGCAGTAGTGCTGGAAATGGATGTCTGATTCTGCATCGCGTGTGACAGGATCTCCATCGCCTGTTCACGGGTAAGGCTCTCATCAGGTCCGAAAGTTTGAGCGGTTAGCCCTTGAATCCATCCCTGACGGTGAGCAGAATCCACAGCTGATCCAGCCCAGTGTCCCTTCATATCTGTAAATGAGGCAGAACGGCTCTCATCTCCAGCAGTTCCCAATGCTCTGGTCAGTATGGCTACAAATTCTGCACGGCTTACAGCGCGCTCAGGGCGTATGTTGCCGTCTTTATAGCCTTGTATCCAGCCTTTGTCTGCAAGAGATTGCAGGGACTTCGCTGCCCAATGGCCTTGTACATCCGGCCATACCTGAGCTAGCTCTTGCGAATCTGACGAATTGATTTGGTCATTTTGCACACTGGTATGATCGGTTTGAGACTTTGCGTCTGTGGCGACGGCAAAGGTACCTAGCTCGGTCGTATTCAGACTCACACCCGACAAAATCCCTTTTGAATCCATTACAGCATTACCTTTTAGAATCTCACGCTCGCCATTCTCATGAATAACAAGAATGGAGAACTGGGGCTCTGCATTGTGTAAATCACCTAGGGATTCGTTATCCAGCGGTAGAATGATCGACGAGGTCCCTGTCACATTGGCTTTGATGTCTGTAACCGGACCCATCAGCGTCAGGCTGGATTGTTGCTCGGCCCAATCGCGGATCTGCTGTGCACGTTGTACATCTACCTGCTGGAATGACAATGTAACGTCCTGCTGGCCTGAGGCCATGCTGGTTAAGGTGTCACTGGATATCAACAGTGTTCCATATCGGGATATTACCGATGCACCAATCTTATCCCATTTATTCAGTAAAGAATGAGAAAGGATAACACGACTCAGTTGCTTCTCCTGCTCCAAACGAATGTCTGCGTATGCTTTGCCTTCGCGAAGTGCTTGTTGGATCTGCTCATCCAGGAATGCCGGCGAAGGAACAAAGAGGGAGAACTCTTTCCCTTGTTCGGAAAATCCGATCTGTGGTACGAAAGCAGATAGCTCCTCATTCTTATCTTTGTTAGATTTGCCTGTGTTCGCAATTACTTTGGCAGGGACGGTGACTTCTATGGCTTGCGTCAAAGCATGAGAACCATCGCTTACCCTCATAACATCCAGCATGATAGTTACAACGGAAGGAGTATCTGCTTGAACAATAGTTCCGTCTGTACGCACGATGTCTGGCTGGCTACTGCTGCTGATGGTCACACGGAAACCATCAGGTACGATAGGCAACCTGAGCAGTGTATCACTTGTTGTAGGAGTTGCTATGCTTGTGATGGAATCCGCAACACGCTGCGCGGTTAACCCTTGCGGATACACTAGCCCTGACGGAGCGCTTTTCATACCATTTACGTTCTGCAGCACATAGTAGCTGGCTCCTTCAGGAACAGGTGTAAATGTATATCTTCCCTCTCCCGAAGCAATTCCTTCCGCTATAAGCTCCTGCTGGGCATTGTACAGCTCAAGCCTTGCGCTCGGCAACGCGCCTGTAACGATCAATGAGGCTATATCCTCATTGCCTGCTGCAGCTGTAACAGCACGAGGCAGCACGTTTATACGGCGTTCTGCCGGTTCTGCCGTCCAGCCCCCATTGTCGCTATAAGCATAGTTCAATACGTATACGCCAGGTACATTTGTATCAACATTCCCACTACCTGAAAGCTCAGGGATCAGGATATTGCCGTATACGCTGTCCAGTACGCTGGCTCCTGGATCAGTGAAGCTATCGCCGGTTTCCAGAACAATTGGATTACTGCCGTTCAATCGTACGTAAGGTGTATTCGGTAATGCCTTCAGCACTGTGATCGTGAATGTTCTTTGTACAGAAGCTGCACCTTTAGAAATAATGGCAATTAATTGTACATTCACATCACCGTCTGTATATTTAGGCCGATTTACCTGACCACTGTTGCTGAGGATATCTGGTTGATCCGAAGACCAGTCGATCTGGGTGTCAAATGCTCCTGTAAGAGGCAGAGCGATGGAATCCTTAATCCCTTGCGGATAATCCAGATTCAGTGTATTTGCTGCCAAATTTACGGCTTCATCAGCGCTTACAGGCAGTGCGGGCACGAGCAGGCTGAATGTTTTTCGTAGCTCAATCGCGCCTCGTGATACAACTGCTTCCAGCGTGATGGTCTGATCGCCCTGTACATAGCTTGGGAATGTTACATGCCCAGTATGATCCAAGAACTGGGGTTGATTCGATGACCATGACACCTGAACACCATTCAGAGCATCTTTTGGCAAATATACGTCTCCCGTTACTGTCGTCATCGGCAGTTCAAGTGCTTTGTATGCTGCGTCTACGGCTTCAGTGTCGCTCATCGGCAGACGGAGTACGTGTGCAGTAAAATCCTTTGTTTTCGTTAATCCTGCAAGTTGCAGGGTAGCCGTTAGGGTAACATCCGTATCTCCACTGTTATAGGAGGGTCTGGTGAGTGTTCCATCTGCTGCAATGACAAGAGGTTTGGACGAGGACCATTCGATCTGCGCTCCACCATTACCGGATAAAGGGAGAGAAATATTTTCTGTTAGCGCAGACAAATCGCCAAGCGAGAGGGTGTCTGCTGCTTGATTCAATGTATCTTGAGCAGTGATCTTCGATACGGTAACCTCAAAAGTTTGGGTATCTGAGGCGCTTCCCTTCGCAATCGTTGCAGTCAGTTTTACTTTTCGGTCACCCAGATCATACTGCGGGCGTGTGACAGCCCCCTCGTTCGTAATGATGTTAGGAGTATCCGAACTCCAGCTCACCGTCGTATCATTCAACCCAGCGAGTGGCAGCGTCAGCTTTTGGGATACCGAATCAGCTGTATCTCCAGGTGCGAAGCCTAATGCAAGAGCAGCTTTTGCCTGTGCAACTCTCTCGGCATCGGTAAGTATGTTCACTTTAACCTCTGAGGGAGTGCTCTCCCCCTTAGCATTTACGGCCTGAACCGTGTAAAGGGCTTCACCTGGTGGCAATGCTGAAGTGTCTATGAATTGAGTTAAGCTGCCTGTGTAGAGCGTTATACCATCTCGTATGACTTTGTATGAAGTTGCATAAGGAACAGCATCCCAGCTTAATTCCACTGTGTTTCCATTTTTGGTTCCTGTAAAATGACCCGGAGCCTGTGGAACGGGCAATCGCTCGCCATAAGCTGCGAATTCCATGATGGAAGCCCATTGATTGTTTCTCGCATTTCCTTGATCAATAGTTAATCTCAAGTATCGTGTAGTTACAGGAGTAATGCTCTTTTCAACATTAGAGCTCTCATTATTCTGGACGGTATCAACAGTCACCCAATTACTTCCGTTGCTGCTTGTTTGCAATCGGAAACTGTATGGATCACGTTGATCGTTCCATCCATAATGGACACCCATACCTGTAACAACGTATCGATCTACGATATACCAATCTCTCAAGTCTACCTGAATCCATTTCTCACCGTCGCTGGCTTGATACCAGCGGCTTGTCGGCCCGATTGACCCATCCACAGCTCTGGAGGGATCATAGGGCTGGCTATAGCCACTGGATGTGGTTGGTTTATTAAGTACCACATTTTCCCAACCGGCAGCATGGGCCTCATTCGTCCCTATGAGCAGGAACGCACCGCCGATGAATGGCAGCAGTGGAATCAGCACACGGTAGGGTTTTAATTTGTTGCGTGTGAAGTTATTTCCTTCGAGCACGCTATCACCTCTTCTTTATTAAATAGCACACTATTGAGCGTATTCATATTATGGGCGGGACGGGTATGCCCCTTCGGTTGCGATGTAGTAGTTTACATTTGGCAACGGGGAAGCCCCACGCAAGTCAGGCAATGCAAATGTGTTCATTCCATCGCCGCCAAAATTAGCGCCCAGCAGACTGAATAATGTAGTATTCTGAGAAATGCTCAAAATCTGGCCCTCGCATTTTAGCCATCCCTTAGGAGCGAACATGTAAGGATACATCGTAATTTCCCCTATATAAGGCTCGGGCGATGCTTGAGCCTGTTTAGGGCTGATTGCCGTTCCTCCTAACAAAATGACCGCCAGCAGACTCAATACGGCGGCTTTCTTCCAAAAATGATTCTTCATACCTACAACTCCTTTTTAGATTCGAATAATGGCCCACGAATTCAACAAATTTGTGACATTAGTCATAGAATGAATAGATATTATCATGGATTTCCACTTTTGCAATACAGTTCATCTATCAAATTCACCTTTTTATTCCTTTTGTGAGTAAAGAAATTTATTCCATCTGGTCCATCTTTCATGCATCTTTTTTCTAATCCAGGTAAATCTATATACAAATCCTATTGAAGTGAGGGAGGAAAGAATGTGTGGCAGGTCATCGGAACTCATGTGCCCAAATGGACCGTGTGGATAGAAGCCTTCTCTTTGTTCATCATCCCTTTGATTATTTTCCTGACAGTACGACAACTTAAAGCGCTGGATGGTCGAGAGAGCAGACGTATGGAACGATTAAAGCTTTTAGAAGAAGAAGATCGTTCGGAGCAGGCAGATCGTAATCCGTCTGTAAGTGAGGCAGAGAAGGCAAAGGGGACCTTTACTGAAGATTATGAAGCCAATGTAGCGAAAATCAGACAAGCCGTCGCGGATATGTCGGATGTGAACGAACGATCTATTTTTCTGGGAAAACTGAACGCTGTAGGTACACTTTTTTTTGTGGATGGATTAACGGACAAGGTTGGCATGGATCAGAACATTTTAAAGCCACTGATGGATTGGGGTAACTCAGGACAAGGCGGGGAGGATCTTCCGAGAGGAAAAGAGCTTCGGGATATGTTTTTTCGTCAGGTCATGCTGGTATCGGAGACAGAGTATACGTTAGAGGTGCAGTTCTCCTTGCAAAAGGTGCTGTTCGGTTCTGTCATACTCATAATTCAGGGTATACCCGGCGCTTTTGTGCTGGGTACACCCAGAGGGAATACACGAGGGGTGGAAGATCCTATATCGGAATCGGTGCTGCGAGGACCGCGAGTGGGTTTTACCGAGACCCTCAGCGATAATACGGCAATGCTGCGCAGACATGGAGAAAGTACAGAACTGGCCATGTCGTCCTTCAAAGTTGGAAAAAGAGTGGAAAAACAGCTAATGGTGGTGTATTTCAGAGACATTGCCGACCCGGAGCTTGTGGATGAGGTGAAGCGGCGGGTCAAAACCATCGATATGGATGAGGTATTAGAGTCGGGCTATGTGGAGCAGCTTATTGAGGATAATTTTCTTAGCCCCTTTCTGCAAATTCAAAATACGGAGAGACCGGATCGGGTCATGGCTGCATTGCTGGAGGGACGTGTGGCGATTCTGCTGGACGGTACACCTTTTGCGCTTCTTATGCCTGTAACGTACGGGATGATGCTCCAGTCCCCCGAAGATTATTATGAACGATGGATACCGGGTTCGCTTATTCGATTCCTTCGTTTTATGGCAACTTTCATATCGCTGTTCGCCCCGGCGCTCTATATCTCCTTTATCTCTTTTCATCCCGGATTGATTCCAACCAAGCTGGTCATTTCCATTATCAGTGCAAGACAGGGGGTTCCGTTTTCGACGCTGGTTGAGGCCCTGATTATGGAGATTTCTATCGAAATTTTACGTGAGGCGGGACTTCGGCTCCCCAAACCCATCGGTCCAGCGATGGGCATCGTCGGCGGTTTGATTATCGGACAGGCCGCTGTTGACGCTGGGATTGTAAGCCCGATTCTCGTTATTGTGGTGGCTGTTACGGCGATTTCTTCCTTTTCAGCCCCTGTATACAGCGCTGGGATTTCCATGCGTGTCATGCGCTTTGGGGCCATGTTCACGGCGGCCACCTTCGGGTTGTATGGCGTGATCATGTTTTTCCTGATGTTGAGCATTCATATGGTTAAATTACACAGCTTCGGTGTGCCGTTCCTGAGTCTGACGACCCCCCGTTCGTTGAAAGACTGGAAAGATTACTTCATACGAGCACCGATACAATTTATGAAAAACAGACCCATTCTATTGAAGCATAAAGATCCTAAGCGACAAGGATGAGCTCGACACAGGAGGGAGCAAGATGGCCCGTGGGAAAAAAGCGGATAAAATTACAACGTTGCAGACAACGGCAATTGTGGTTTCCTTTATGCTGGCTGCCGGGTTGCTTACCCTTCCCAGAGTAGCAACTGAAGTTGCAAAAACACCGGATGCGTGGATATCTGTCATTTTAGCAGGGGCGGGCACTTTCCTGTTCGGATGGATTATGATCAAACTAAGTTCAAGGTTTCCAGAAAGTACCTTTTATCAGTATGTTCAGCGGATAACAGGCAAAGTCATTGGCAAAGGGATTGGTATGCTGATTGTTATTTATTTTGTTTGTATAGCCGCATTTGAAATCCGATCTGTGGAGGAAGTAACGTCGTTCTTTCTGCTTGAAGGCACTCCGGCGTGGGCGATTTCAGCACCTTTTATGTGGCTCTCTCTGTACCTATGCATGGGAGGGGTGGGCTCATTGGGGAAAATATGCCAATTAATATTCCCCATTACGGCAGCTATCTTTTTGTTGATATGCTTGCTGAGTTTAAATATTTTCGAATTGAATAATTTGCGTCCTGTCTTGTCGGAGGGGATGATGCCCGTGGTTAGAACGCTCAAGACTACAATCCTGACATTAACGGGGACAGAGTCCTTGCTGATTATTCTTTGTCGGATGGAAAAACCCGAGAAAGCAACCAAGGCAATCGGACTGGCGATCGGGATCGCGGTCTGTTTTTATACAGCTACGCTGATCCTGTGCATTGGCGCTTTTTCGTTCGAAGGAGTATTGAGCAGAACCTGGCCATTTTTAGATTTGGCTCGCAGTTTTGAAGTGGAGTACCTGTTATTGGAACGGTTCGAATCCTTATTGTTGACCATTTGGATCATGCAAATTTTTTCCACATTTAGTATTGCTTTTTATTGCGCTTCGCTCGGAGTTTCTCAAATTTTGAATAGCTCTTATTCCAAGACGCTGTTCATTTTGCTTCCGATCATCTACTTCCTGTCCCAAATTCCGAAAAACCTGAATGAGCTATTTTCTTTTGGATCGGTCATCGGGAATGCAGCTTTTGTTTTGTTCGCTCTGCTTCCACTGCCACTGCTGCTTATTTCTCGCTGGAGGAAGGTGCGGTCATGATAAAGGCTCGGTCAGGGTTACTCGGAATGACGGCACTCCTATTATGCTGTACACTTTCAGGCTGCTGGAGCAGTTCACCGGTGGAGGATCTGAATCTGGAGACAGGCATTGCTATGGATATAGCGGAAGAATCTTTGCAAGAAGAACAAATTAATCGAAAAGGAGGAGATTATCCAAAGAAGGAGTTAATTACAGGAACCTTTCAATTTATCATTCCAGAAGAAAGCGGTGGCTCCAACACTTCTTCTCCACAAGCTAAAAAATTTTTTAATATTACGGAAACGGGAGATTCCATTTTTGAAATGATCAGAGAAATTTCATTACGGACCAATCGTCCTCCCATCGGGCAACATTTGAAAACCATTATTATCAGCTCCAGTCTGCTTCAAAAGATTCCTTTGTATGAGTTGCTGGACTTTTCCTTGGGGGATAATGATATTCGGCTCAGCGTACAGTTGCTGATTAGTACAGACAAGGCGGGGAATACGCTTCAGGAGAAAATTCCTGGTCAGATTCCTGCTTATATTTTAAAGGATATATTCCAAAACCGTAAACGGAACGCACGGTTGATAAAGCCCGTGGCTTTGGCTAAAGTGATCGGACCCATGAAGGGTGAAAGAAGCTTTATATTACCTAATGTCATTACGGCGGAGAATGAAATCAAGCTCGCAGGTGCGGGAATCATCAAGGGAAAGACACAAACCTACGGTGGTTATCTGAAGGAGTCAGAGGTTGAGGGTCTCATGTGGATCAAAGGCCAACTGGCTGGAGGCGTGCTGAAAAGTAGTGATCCCCAAACCGGTAAAAATATAGCTTATGAGATCAAAGCGGTGAAAAGCAGGATCAAGGCCAACGTTCAGGGGGACGACATTTCCTTCCAAGTAAAAATGACCTCAGAGGGACGTGTTTCCGAGGTTTTTAACAAGAAAGAAAATTTGCGTAGCAATGATGTGCTCGGACAAGAAGAGAGTATCTTTCAGGAGAGAGTGAATTCATTAGCTGAACAAACTGTAGCCAAAATGCAAAAGCTGCAGGCTGATGTTGGAGGTTTCGGAGAAGCGTTGAGGATTCAACATCCTAAAGTTTGGCGTAAGGTTAAAGAGGATTGGGATACCACTTTTAGCACCATTCCTGTACGTTTTAGCACAGATATCCATATTGAAGATTATGGCTCTTCGATTACGACGGCAGACTAGTTTGCACCTATTTAGAAAAACCTTCAATACCACGAATCTACGTGGCGTTGAAGGTTTTTTAGGCTATTCAAACAGGGACAGTGTTTCTTCCAGCCATGTAATATAACTTTCTTCCCGATTAATGGCACGGCTCAGCACCAGATAATGCCCGAATTGATTAGAACCGGGGGCTTGAAGGTTCTCGTCCAGCCGTTGGAGGGATTTCTTACTTTCGTACAGATACTCCAGCTTCTCTTTACGTTTGGTTATCTGGTCCTCGAACAATCGCTTGTTCTCTTCTTTGGGGATAGCCGCTGAAAAATACAGCATGAGCATAAACTCATCCTTTTCCGTTTCTGGTAACTCTTTGGGACTCAGAAGCCATTCGGTCAGTTCTTGGGTTCCTTTGGGGGTAATGCAGTACAGCTTTTTTTCCAGCTTGGCTCCTGTAATGGAGGTGCGATATTCAATAAGCTCCTCTTCGGTCAGCCTTTTTAACTCGGGATAAATCTGACTGTGTTTGGCGCTCCAAAATTGTCCAATTTCCTGCTTGAATTGACTCGTAATATCGTAGCCGCTCATTTCCTCTTTATGAACCAGGCCTAAAATAGCATATTTTAATGTGCGTTTCAACGTAGCTCTCCTCGTAAAACGGTATTTGACACTAGTATACCACAGTGCTACAATTTATATGTATTTAAAAACATGTTTATATTTACATGTTATAAGTTGATTATTTATTTACTTTGTTCTCTTATTTAATTCATGAAAACTTAAAATTTAGGAAAGAAGGATGCAAGATGGACAAGTTTATCGGTAGCCACATGATCTACACCTATGAGAATGGTTGGGAGTACGAAATTTATATTAAAAATGAAGATACGATTGATTATCGCATTCATAGTGGAATGGTAGGCGGACGCTGGGTACGTGATCAGAAGGTCAATCTGGTGAAGCTGGTGGAAAATGTGTATAAAGTATCGTGGACCGAACCAACAGGCACTGACGTTTCTCTGAACTTTATGCCTGAGGAAAAACGTATGCACGGCATTATTTTCTTCCCTAAATGGGTTCATGAGCATCCGGAAATCACTGTGCGCTATCAAAACGATTTTATTCCACTGATGGAGGAATCACGTGAAAAGTATGAAACGTATCCGAAGTATGTGGTTCCTGAATTTGCAGATATTACATTCATCGAAAATGCGGGTGTGAACAACGAACAATTAATTTCCCAAGCACCTTATGAAGGAATGACAGACGATATTCGTGCAGGTAAACTGCAAGTGTAATTAACTCTGTGCTAAAAGTGTAAAAGCCTGGCCTGTGATAAACAGTCTCAGGCTTTTTTACGTGAACTGGAAAGTAGATTGCTAATGGAGTGGTGGACGATATTTAGAATGAATAGTAGACCAGGCCATGCTCGATGAGATACGAACGACTAATCCGAGGGGGGAGGAGGGTCGCTGATGGGGAGAGAATGTGCAGGTTCGCATGGGTAGTCAGATCGGATAAGGCAGATAGAGCCAGTTCTGTTTTATCAGGTCCCCAGTGATCAGCGTGGTGCTGAATATATTGCTCAGCCTCGGTTAAGGACAGACCTTTGAGCGAGGTAAATACGGAAGCCCAGCGTACGAGGTCAAAGGCGCCTTTAACTTCAGGTAACTCATATTCCGCCAGACCTTGAGCGCCGTTACACAACATAGTAAGCAAGCCACAGCAATGGTGTTGATAGGGTTTCGAGTCAGGAAATTGACGATAGTCGTATTGAATCATTTCCATGGAACCAATGCGTAATTGAGTCGCTTGGGACGTTGTGGGCTGGGCAAGCGTCATGCTCATGCTAGAATGGCCTCCTTCTCGGGTTCACTGTAAATAGGGATGGAAGAATCATACGTCACAGCGGATGTAATGTAAATCACGAATACAAGTGTAAAATGAGGATATGTAGCGGAAAACGAGCTTTAATGCCAATGGAAACGGATACTTGCATCCATATCTTTTATTATCTTGGGGAGCGTCTTTATATCACAAAAAACAACCCCGGATCTCCCCAGGGTCGCCTCTACGAGAAATATAGTTTTGCACTTCACAAAATGCTTGTTTTGCTGGTCACACGGGTGTGACGTCCTGAATCGCGTCTTCTTCTTTCCAGATCACGTTCTCGCGATAGTTTGATCCCCAATCGTACATTGCTCTCAATACCGGAATCAGGCTTTCGCCATGCTCTGTCAGTGAATATTCCACATGCGGAGGGACGACGGGATAGACTTTACGCAGAATGAGTTTATCTTCTTCCAGTTCGCGTAATTGGTTGGTCAGCATTTTTTGCGTAATATGGGGGATCAGCTTCTTCAATTCACCGAACCGCTTGGTGCCTTCCATACCGAGATGCCACAAAATAATCAACTTCCATTTTCCACCGATGACCGCGAGAGTCAATTCCTTATCACAATTAATCAGCTTCAAATCAATCCGGTCTTTTACAGTAGTGATATTCATCGACCTCCTGTCCGTAGTTATTCCAAGTATACTATTTATAGCTACTATACGCAAAAGGATATACATCCATTTTGGAAACTATGCCTACGCTTGGGTACAGATAGACCGGACAGTGAAGCATGATGATTACGCAGGACCGGAAAACAGGACTGTAACATTCCCTAATATGCATAATTCCAGAAAACTGAGGCGCTAAGAAGGAATCACGATCGTATTAAAGGACTCCGGCTCCAGCTCCAAGCGGTGTGTTGTTTCGCCGAGAGACAGATTCAGCACACGCGATTCCTTGAACGGATTGGCGATGACTACCACCCTTTGCCCGTCTGTATTTTGAAAAGCAACCGCATTTCCAGTCCATGAGCCGCGAAGTCCGATGCGTCGGGCACCCGGTAATACAAAATGAGAAAAATGCTTCATGACATAATACTCTGGATTCAGGATAGGTTTTCGATCCGCTGGATCAACGGTAATCATCGAATTTTGCTCCCAGCCCCATGTGCTCTTGCCTTTCGGTTCCAAAACCATATTCCAGTAAATATAAGCATTCACACCATTGGTGAAGTAGTGCTGGTACAGATTATATACATATTTAGCGTAGTCCCATGAGTTTTCTCCGTTACCGCATTCATTTTCGGTTTGCATGTAACGAAGTTCAGGATAGCTGGCTACGGTGCGCTGAATGGCATTTTTGCCTGCCCACTGGTAGCCTACGCCTTTAATATATTTGTAGGCCTCCGGGTCACTTAACACGGTATGGGCATACTCATCAAATCCGGTCGAAGTCTTCTTTATTAATTCCTCCCACGGATCGGGGGCATTAATGGTGCCCAGCCAGATTTCCGTATCCAGTCCGTGTTCTTCAAAAGCAGGGCCCAAATAGTCGCGAATAAATTCACGCAGCTGCTCTCCGGTCCATACACAGGAAGGGAATTTTTGATCGGCAATGACTTCATTTTGGACATGAATCTGATGAATTGTAATACCTGCCTCTCGATAAGCCTGAACAAATTTGACAAAGTAAAATGCATACGCTTTCAAAATATCCTTTTCCCAGCGCAGCGTGCCGTAATTGTAGGCTTTCGGTGATTTCATCCATGTCGGCGGACTCCAAGGTGAAGCGAACAGCTTCAAGTCCGGATTGAGTTTTAACGCTTCCCGAATAAAAGGAATGAGATACTGCTGATCACGTTCGATGGAAAAATGCTTCATCTCCACGTCACCGTCTGTTTCATTGTGGCTGTACCACTCCAGCGCGTAGTCACTCGCTCCAATAGGAAGTCGGCAAATGGAAAATTTGTGCTCGCCCTCCGGGTGAAAGAGAGAATGGAGCACCCGATCTCGTTCGTCCTTGTCCAAATGGTTCAGGGCCACATAACCTAATTCATTAAAACAGCCACCAAAGCCTTCGACAAGCTGATGTATTTCTCCCGTAAGGGTTAGGTTGGCACTCTCTTGGGTATGGGTCAAATGATGAGCTTGGGATTGCCAAGCATTAGCTTTGGAAGTGGAAAACCACTGAATGGTTTGATTACTCATGTATTACCCTCCTGTTCAATCTTTTTGTATCTCTTCTTATTATAGGGTAGGATCATAGGAGATGAGATGGTCTAAGCCAAGACAAATTTGCCCTAATCCAAGGTTGAATTTGTGGATGAAAACTCCTGCTGATAAGAAGTGTCAAGAACACATAAAGTACACATGTCTTTGATATGCTGGTGTCCTAGAATGACCGAAAGAGGGAAGTCGATTGAAGAAAAGGGTTCTTCTCGTCGAGGATGAAATACGTATTCGTGAAGTGATCGCGGATTATTTTAAACAAAATAATTGGGAAGTCTATGAAGCAGGCAATGGGAAAGATGCACTCATCTGGTTTGATTCGGTGCAGCCGGACCTGATTATACTCGATATTATGATGCCGGAGCTGGATGGTTGGGAAGTATGCCGTCAGGTACGTAGCCATTCAGGGGTGCCGATTATTTTGTTGACGGCCAAATCCGGTGATGATGATAAAATATTGGGCTTTGAGCTGGGGGCAGATGACTATGTGACTAAACCTTTCAGCCCCAAGGTACTGATAGCCCGCGCGAACGCGCTGATGAAACGGGTGGAGGGACATGTACAGCCGGAGTCGCATATTTTGCGGTTCGGCAGTGCTATGCTCAACACAATGGCTCATCGGCTTGAAGTAGATCAGGCGGAAGTCGAACTGGCGCCCAAGGAGTATGAGCTGCTGCGGCTGCTTATACATAATAAAGGCATAGTCATTTCACGGGATGCGATACTGAACCGGGTGTGGGGCATCGACTTTGAAGGAGACACACGAGTTGTCGATACGCATATCAAAAAGCTGAGAAATAAGCTGGGTCGTGAATCACGCCATATTCGCACGGTTTTTGGTACAGGCTACAGGTTCGAGGAGGAAGAATGAACAAACGGGGAGTTACCTTTAAGTTGTTCATTATGACAGTTGTGTTTTTTCTGTGTTTTTACGGTATGGTGATTTTAAGTCAATTTCTGTTTTTTGAAAATTTTTATCAGAAACAAAAGATTGGTCGTGTAGAAAGCCGCTTGCAAAGCTTCGGTCAAAGTTATGTCCAGGAGGCTTGGGGATCGGGCAGGGTTTCGCGTGAGGCAGCACGCTTTATGCTTCAGAATAAAAACCAGTTGGCGATTGTAACGCTGGACGGCAAAGTAAAGCTGGATGATGCGTTTCATATCAATCTTAGAGAAACGGATGGTAAAATCGTTAAAATATCGCTGTCTCTATTTATGAACGAGTATGGAGATGAGCTGAGAGCTGCCCGGATTCAGCCCGGTGATCAGGTCACTGTTGAGGGTGAGGTGTTGGGAACAGACGGCATCTCTTCCGCCAATTTAATTTATCCAACCGGTATACAGAAGTTTGGCTTCAAAAGTATAGGATCGACTTCGGAACAAGCAAGCACAGAGGACAGTGTAAGGTTGTCCGGTACGGTGACAGAGATTGTACTGCCGGATCTAAAAACATGGAGTCAGCGACAAGGTCTACTGTATAGTGCGCTGGAGGAATGGTTTCCTTTATCCCAGGATCATCTGGAGAAACTTAAGAATTTCGAAGTGTTGGAGGAAGAGTGGACGGAACCTTGGACAGGGGTACGTAATGCAGTCATAGTCCATCCTGTTCGTCAGAGCACAGGCGAGATCGACCTTCTGTTTACAGTGACATCATTGCAGGAAATCAGTGAGACGAATGAAGCTCTGCGTTGGTTTTATCTGTACCTGGGAATCGGGGGATTTGCACTCATTCTGATTTTGTCCCTGTTCTATTCCCGAATGGTGACGCGTCCGCTCATTGCTTTGAATAATACCGCCAAGCGGATGGCCAAGCTCGATTTTACAGCCCATACACCAATTCGGCAAAATGATGAGCTGGGCAGCCTGTCCTACAGCATGTATACCCTATCTCAGAACCTGGACACGGCTTTGCGCGAGCTTCAGGAGGCCAACCAGCAATTGGTGGAGGACATGGAACAGAAGCAGAGGATGGAGGCTGTGCAACAAGACTTTTTTGCCAACGCTTCTCATGAGCTGAAAACCCCGCTGAGTATCATCAAAGGCTTCGCAGAGGGGCTACAAGATGGAGTTAGCGCAGGGAAGCAGGATCATTATATGAAAGTCATCATAGAGGAAGCGGACAAAATGGAGCGATTGGTCAAGGACATGCTGGACCTCGCCAAATTGGAATCTGGAACCCTCAAGCTTCGCAAGGCGACTTTTATATTGAGTGAGCTGGTCGAGGAGGTTGTGGATAAACTATTCCATTTGTTGAAGGAGAAGAAACTGGAAGTGGTCATTATCCCTGCCAATGAGCTGCCGACTCATGCCGATATAGGATGGATGGAACAGGTGATTATCAACTTTGTTGTCAACGCCATACGGCATGCTGAGGAAGGAAGCTCGATCACGATTCGAATTGAAGGCACCGGAGAGATCAATACGTTTTCCATTGAAAATAAAGGTGAGACCATTCCTGACGATCAGCTGGAGCAGATATGGGATCGCTTTTACCGGGCCGAGCTGTCCCGAAGCCGTCAGACAGGTGGGACAGGGCTCGGGCTGTCGATCGTCAAACGAATTTTAGATTTGCACGAATTCCGCTATAAGGCGGAGAATACCACTGACGGCGTCCGTTTTGTTGTTATATTCGGAGGCTAAGCTACGGCAAAGGAGTTAAGAGTATGAAATGGAATTGGTTGCCCTCACTATGCACGATTGCAAACCTGGGGGCAGGGGTCTTATCCCTGTATTTCACGATTCATGAGCAATACATGACCGCCTTTATTCTCGTGGTGGTGGCTGCTTTATGGGATGTATTAGACGGTTTGCTGGCAAGGCTGATGCATTGCTCCAGTGATTTTGGCAAGCAGCTCGATTCGCTGGCGGATGTGGTCTCGTTTGGTGTTGCTCCTGCTTTCTTGATCTTGTTATACAAGCTGGGAGATACCCATTGGATAGGACCGCTTGTAGCTGTTTTGTTTGTCATATGTGGTGCGGTGAGATTGGCGAGATTCAACCTGCTGGCCTTTAGCAAAGGCTTTGTAGGCATGCCGATCACAGCTGCGGGTGTGATTTTGTCCTTTATGTTTTTATGGAGTGAGCATTTGAAGCCGGGGTTGTTGCTTACGTTAATGGTAGTGCTGTCATTCCTGATGGTTAGCCGTATTCCTTTTCCGTCCTTCAAAAAATAATCGGTCAGGAGGTGGCGCCCCTATGGAATGGGTCATCAGCATGATTACACAATACGGGTATATCGCTATTTTTGCTCTTCTTGCTCTTGGGATTATTGGCCTACCGGTTCCAGATGAAATTATTATGGTGTTTGTCGGCTATTTATCTTCTATTATGGTACTGAATTACTCGGTCTCTATATTAGTCAGCTTCATCGGTGCAATGACAGGGATGATGATCAGCTACACGCTAGGCAAAAAGCTGGGTCAGCCCTTGGTGGATAAGCACGGAAAGTGGGTTGGATTGACACCGAAGCGATTTGCAAAAGTTAAGGGGTGGTTTGCGCGCTTTGGGTTGTGGACCATTTTGTTTGGTTATTTTATCCCAGGAGTCAGACATGCGACAAGCTATTTGTCGGGCATTAGTGCGATGCCTGTCCGAAAATATATGCTGGTGGCAAGCGCAGGTTCTCTGATATGGACGCTTATTTTTATTTCCATTGGTTATATTGCAGGGGCGAATATAAACTTTCATTAAGGTGACTCCAAAAGTAATGTAGCATTTTTCACGTATACCACCGATAATATAAATAAAGATGATAGGGTACAACCAGTGAGGGGATCTGTATTGAATGCATTAATGAAGTATATTGAAAAGTTACCTGGTTTTCTGCAAATGATCTTGAATATCTCGCTATTTCTGGTCGGGCTGATTTTAAGCTTCTTACTTCTAAAAGAAACATGGTCCATTTTTTCTTATGTTTTTTTGTACACAGAGGCCGACAAAAATTACTATGAATTCACGGAAGAGTTGCTTGTATTCTTTTTGTATTTTGAATTCATAGCATTAATAGTTAAGTACTTTAAAACCAATTTTCATTTTCCATTACGTTATTTTATCTATATTGGGATCACGGCTGTCATCAGGCTCATTATTGTAGATCATGATGATGCTAAAAATACATTCTGGTGGTCTATTGCTATCCTAGTCATGGTAGGTTCTCTATTGATCGCTAACAGTAAATTGTTAAAAAGAGAAAGTTGATGCTCAGGAAGATTGCAAAGTTGACAGTCAAGTGGGAGAGAGGGAATAAAGACGAATGGTAAGAAACTGGATGAATCATGCGGGCGTCAGGCGGGTAGCCGTCCTTGCGATAATCGTTTTGCTGTTGTTTATGTTAAGAAGCATGATGAATATTATGTTGTTAACACTGCTGCTTACGATCTTGATTGGTAGTATATATAACGGAGTAAATAAGCTGGTCAAGCGGTTCGTCAATGTGCCGTCAATGATCGTGCTACTACTGGTCTACGGGTTGCTAATTCTGATTATGGTGTGGGGCGTTTACCGAATGGTGCCGCTAATCATTGTACAGGTCAAGCAGGTGTATCTCATGATACAGCAAGCGTATATGTATCCTGATCGTAATCAATGGAACGAAACGATTATCGAATTTATGGACACGCTGAATGTTCAGCGGCTATTTGAGCCTGGCCTGAGTGCAGTGATGAAGGTCAGTCAATTGGGAACACAGCTTCTGGTGTCGATTATTTTGAGCTTGTTCTTCCTGATGGAAAAATCCTATATTACACGTTTTACAGCTACGTTTGTAGATAGCAAGCTGGGTTGGTTTTTTAAGGAAGTGGGTCATTTTGGCCATATGTTTCTGGGTACGTTCGGGAAGGTATTGGAGGCTCAACTGCTGATTTCACTTATTAACTGTATATTGACCACGATTGCGCTCTGGATTATGGGCTTCCCTAATCTGCTCGGTCTTGCACTCATCATTTTCGTACTGGGATTGGTTCCGGTGGCAGGTGTGTTTATCTCACTGGCACCCCTCGGCCTGATCGCTTTTAGCGTCGGGGGAATCAATTATGTGATTTACTTGGTTATTCTGATCGTAGTTATTCATGCGATTGAAGCCTATTTCTTAAATCCGAAGCTGATGTCATCCAAAACGAATTTACCGATCTTCTTTACCTTTGTCGTACTTATTTTCTCTGAGCATCTGATTGGAATTTGGGGCTTGATTGTAGGTATTCCGTTGTTTGTTTTCTTCCTTGATCTGATTGGGATAAAACGCAAGCAAGAGAAGGATACTTGATTCAGCACTACAGATTCCACCCTAGTATAGTGACTATTGATGTATCACAAATGCCTGCGAAGCCGCAGGCATTTTTTTATTGCCCTTTTGTTCATAGGAAGAATCGCTGACGTTCATCATCATGCAGGAGGTGTCCAACGGTACACTTCGCTTTCTTGGGGATAATGAATGCCGTCAGGGTAACTAATCAGCTCGATAATCATTCCCCAGGGTGATCTTCCATATACAAACTGGTTACGTGCTCCTGCTTCAATTCCGGTTAGCGCATGTGGACGCGACAAGAGTGTTCCTCCGGCTTGTTGAAAACGTGCTGCTGCCACTTCCATGTCATCCACGTAGATAGCAAAATGCTGCAGACCATAGTCTGCTAATTGGGTAGCAGGGGCTTGCGGGGTATTTTCCAACTGAAACAGCTCAATACCCGGTCCTTCATGGATGCGAAGCAGACGAATGTGAATGATGCGTGCGTCTCGTTTGAGCCCTAATTGCTGTTCGGCTTGTTTTCCTTCTTGCGGAGGCTGCTGCTTGTTGAGGGCATCGTAGCAGATGTCGGCCCCGAAAGCGTCCTGTAAAAAGGTCGTCGCCTGTTCCACGTCAGGTACCGTGATTCCAATATGGTCGATTCCGCGTGTGGGATGTTGTTTTGGAGTCATGTGTACATCTCCTCCTTCTCGTATCTATTGTTTTTACCCATTATCTAATGAATTTTCACTTACTTTTTTATTCTCTGGTTAGCTATAGTACACTGAATATGCAAGATTAGATCAAGTTAAAAGAAATGAGATGATCGGATGGAACAGAAAATTAAGGTATTGGCTATATCGGGTAGCCTTCGTCAAAAGTCCTCCAATACAGCGCTTATGAAGGCTACTATTGAGCTGGCTTCTGAAAATATGATATTCACAGTTTATGATGGATTGGGGGATCTTCCGCATTTTAACCCTGACTTGGATGTAGATGAGGGGTCAGCTTCCGTAAGAGAGCTACGGGAACAATTGAAACAAGTGGATGGAGTGCTGATCTGTACACCGGAATATGGGAATGGGGTGCCGGGTGCTTTGAAAAATGCCTTGGATTGGCTCGTATCTTCAGGTGAATTTGTAAATAAACCTACAGCGGTCATTAGCGCGTCACCGTCTCCTATGGGCGGCCACCTGGCGCATGCCTCGCTGCTGCTCACATTGCAAATGATCAATGCAGAGATTGTGGAGAATGGAAAGGTCATTATTCCGCATATCACATTGAAGTTAAATCAGGAAGGGAAAATTACAAACGCTGAAACTAGGCAGGAGCTAGAAGCATTACTTCAAGGGCTTGAGCAGGCTTGCACAAGCACAGGAACTCTTTAGACTTTTGAAGTTTAATCAAGGAAAAGCAGCGGCAGTCTAAGATTTCATTATCACCTTCGAAGCTGCCGCTTCCTCTTTTAATTGATTTTAAAGTTTAAATGTTAGACAGTGTCCAATAAGCTCTCGTATACCTTTAATCGGGCATATACCGTTTCGAGTATGGGGTAAACAGTATTACTGGTTGAAGCCAATGCAAGCAGTGAACCATGTAGATGACTGGCTTCAATCGGAAGCTTTTTATGCATATCGCGTTGCATGGATGACATCATCTCAGGTCGTAAGGATTCCATCGTTTTCAGTGTATGAGCTTCCATCTCTGAATCAATCGGCATCCCCGCGTTGCGAGCAAGTGTGACAATCTCATGCAGCAGCTTTTCGTATATAGCTCGTGACTCTGCCGTGGCAAGTATAGTCCCAACCGAGGCATCCATCAATGTTGTAATTGCACTCAAGCTGGCAACGAATATATATTTCTGCCAAACTTCACGCTGGATATCGTGACTTCGTGCCACTGTGAAGCCTGCATGATCAAGATGATTCAGCAGCAGTTGTGTACGCTCTGATTGCACTCCGTTCCATTCACCGAAGACGATACGGTGGAACGGACTTGTCTGAACAATAGAACCATCATGATCCAACGTAGTTTCAATATAACAAAGTCCGCCCAGCACTTTTTCAGAACCGAATTGTTTGCGCAAAAAGTCAAAATGTTCGTAACCATTAAGTAACGGAAGAATCATGGTATGATCACCAACATAAGGCTCAAGATCGAATTGCAATTGGGGAAGATGATATGCTTTGACCGAAATGATAATACAGTCGAACGGATCGGCAGCTTCACCGTTTGTAATAACACGGATTGGCGTCTGGAAATCTCCATGAACACTTCTAACAATCAGACCGTCTTCTGCCAACTGAGATTTTTTTGAAGGGCGTACGAAGAAGGTCACGTCTTCTCCTTTTTGAACAAGAAGTCCCCCAAAATAACCTCCAATCGCCCCTGCACCTACAATCAGAAATCGCATTATAAGGTCCCTGCCTTTACTTTTGCATTCCCGTATAATCCTTCTACTACGTTCTCATCTGCCTTAAAAACATGCTCCTCGCCTGGAAAAGAACGATTCTTCACGTCTTCGACATATTGCCCGATGCTGTTACGAATCAAAGCACCTATATCCGAATAGGTTTTTACGAACTTTTTCTCCCGGTAAGGAGCTGAATATTGTAACATGTCATGATACACCAAAACCTGGCCATCACAGTATCTCCCCGCACCGATGCCAATGACCGGAATAGATATCTCTTGGGTGATGCTCTTCGCCACTTCCTCTGTCACCAGCTCCAGCACGATGGCAAAAGCTCCCGCTTGCTCCAGGGCCCGGGCATCATTTAGAAGGCGCTCAGCGGCCTGTGAGTTTTTACCTTGAATGAAGTATCCGCCGATTTGATGCACAGACTGTGGTGTAAGTCCGATATGCCCCAGCAGGGGAACGCCGGATTGAACAATTCGCTTCACGGTGTCGCAAATTTCCATACCCCCTTCTAGTTTCACGGCATGGGCATGTCCCTCTTGCATGAGCCTGCGCACATTAGTAAGGGCTTCTTCACTACTCCCGTGGTACGTCATAAATGGCATATCCGCGACAATAAAAGTATGTTCCGCACCGCGCACGACAGACCGTGTATGATAGACCATATCATCCATAGTGACGGGCAGTGTGGAGTTATAATTAGATAACACATTACCTACGGAATCACCGACAAGGATGATATCGATCCCGGCTTCCTCAGCCAAACGAGCAGATGGATAGTCATACGCCGTAATCATACTTATGGGTGAACCTTCTTTTTTCATTTTCTTCAATTGCAAAATATGAAGTGCTTTCGAGGTTGCCATGGTTGCATTCAAATCCTTTCCTACCTTTATTTTAGATCACAAAAAAAACCTTTCAGCACATGGCTGAAAAGGTCCGAAAGGCAAAAAAAGAGTCAATTTGCGACCGTTCTTTTGTCTCGGTCCTTGCGGATCAGAGCAAAATCCAACGAGTTCACCTCCATAGGCTCACACATCTACATATTGAATTACACTAACTAGAGTACCGTTCGAATGTATCGATACAGCCTCTCACGGAAGTATACCAAAATATAGGGCTGTTGCATAACATTCTCTACTATATGAACAAAACAAGCTCCTCCAACTTCCTATTCGGAAGTAAAAGGGCTATCAGCTTGGCAGATACACTAAATGAAATATTGCTAAATCATCAGGACGTGTATGAGGTCACGGACGGTGGATAAATTCATATAGAAAGGATTGACCCTCTCGGTAGAATTCTAATTGTAGCATGGGACTATTGTATGTGGAGAGCGTGATATAATAGGGCACAAATCGTTTCATAGATGATGACTCAAGCAGAGGAGAGAAGACAGGTGTATGAACAAATTGTAGTGTATGGTCTGAGCCAAAAAGAAGCTGTTAAGGATTATCCATTCGGAGCTGATCCCCTGGTACTAAAAGTAGGGGGCAAGATGTTTGCACTTCTAACTGAAAAGGATGACATTTGCCACGTATCCTTGAAATGTGATCCAGTCATTGCGGTAAATCTGCGTGAACAAAACAAGGCGATTAAGCCAGGCTATCATTTAAATAAAAAGCATTGGAATACGATTGAGGTTGATGCTACCTTCCCACTGGAGGATTTGTACAGCATGATCGACCATTCGTATGAGCTGGTCTTCAAGAGCTTAACCAAAGCGCAACGCGAAGCGATTACGATGAGAATACGGGCAACGGATTTGTAAAGGGCTGGTGAAGCCCTTAGTTTGTATTCAGAAATACTTACTAACATGATTATAGTTTTACTTGACAGAAATCACGAATAGATATATTCTTAATTTAAAGATAATTCATTTGAAAATAATATCAAGGAGTGGAACTTAACATGAGCGAACTGGTGAATATTATTCAAGAGAGAAGATCGGCTTCTAAATTTATTCCTGATGTTACTATAGATGCAAAAGAACTAGAAGAAATATTTCAGCTGGTGAAGTTTGCTCCATCAGCTTTTAATTTACAGCATGCGCGTTATATCGTAGTACAGGATGCTGATACCAAACAAAGACTGCATGATGAGGCAAGTAAGCAGTATAAAATATTAACGGCTTCGGCGACCATTATAGTGCTGGGGGATACAGAAGCTTATACCAAGGTAGCTGACCTCAACGAAGGATTCCTGAATTTGGGTGTCCTGAGCAAGCAGGAATATGATAGTACAGTGGAATCGGTGACTCAGTTTTATCGCGAGCGGGGACCTGTCTTTCAGAGAGAAGAAGCGATCCGTAATGCCAGCCTGTCGGCTATGCAATTGATGTTGATTGCCAAGGACAAAGGCTGGGATACTTGCCCGATGATCGGTTTTGATCCGGCGAAGGTGCAGGAAGTACTGAATATTCCAGAGCAATTTGTACCCGTGATGATGATTACCTTGGGTAAAGAGGACGAATCGGGTCAGCGGGCACGGGGATATCGCAAGCCGGTTGGACAATTTGTCAGCTACAATGGGTTTTGAAATTTGTAAATCATTTGTGTAAATAAATCAACATGTTAATGAAGGAGTGATAAAGATGTCATTGAAAACCGCTGGAATTCACCATATCACGTCCTTTGCAGGAGACCCGCAGGGCAACGTTGATTTTTACGCAGGCGTACTTGGTTTGCGATTGATTAAAAAGACGATCAACTTTGATGCTCCAGAAGTATACCATTTGTACTTTGGTAATGAAGAGGGCAGCCCGGGAACGATCATTACCTTTTTTCCAGCTCCGGGTACACGCAAGGGTAAGATTGGAGGCGGACAGGTCGGGATTACGACGTATGTCGTGCCGTCCGGTGCTTTGGAATACTGGGAAAACCGTCTGCACAGCTTGAAGGTATCTTTCACAAAGGCTACTCGTTTTGGCGAGTCATTCATCCAGTTCCGAGACAACGAGGGCTTGCATCTGGAGCTGGTGGAGCGGGAAGATGGCCCGGTAAACACGTGGACAGCAGGCGGCGTGCCTACGGATAAAGCTATCAAGGGCTTTGGCGGGGCGGTACTGTACAGTGCGGATTCCAAGCATACGCAAGAGGTGTTGGAGAACGTCTTGGGGATGACTCCCATCGGAGAAGACGCAAATGCAGGCTACATCCGCTATCAGACGACAGGTGATTTGGGCAACCTGATCGACATTCCGGTCAAAGATGTCCCGTGGGGGAATGGCGGCGCCGGTACGGTTCACCATATTGCCTGGCGCGCGCAGGACGATACGGAGCATCAAGCGTGGAACGAATGGGTTCATCAGCATGGTTTTGGGACCAGTGGTATTGTAGATCGCCAATACTTTAATGCCGTATACTTCCGCGAGCGGGGCGGTATTTTATTCGAGATCGCAACCGATCCACCCGGATTTACCGTGGATGAGGAATTGAATGAGTTGGGGCACAAGCTGATGCTGCCTGAATGGTATGAGCCTCAGCGCACCCAGATTGAGTCTAACCTGGTTCCCATTGAACCTAGAGTATTAAAACAGGATTAATCTGCTCGATCCAAACAATCATATTTAGAAGCAAAAAGGTCCAATACGGGAAGATTCCTACCGTGATTGGACCTTTTTTGCGTGTGGAGTTGGCTAGATCATGAGCAGTTCGCGAATCTCCAGCTCGGTCAGTGCCGAAAGGGTTTCTTGCCCCGGCTGGATGACCTGGTCGATCATGTTTTTCTTTTTTTGTTGCAGCTCATACATTTTATCCTCTACCGTGCCTTGGGCGACGAGACGAATAACCTGCACGACTTTTTTCTGGCCCATTCGGTGTGCGCGGTTGGTAGCCTGCTCCTCTACAGCGGGATTCCACCACAGGTCATACAGAATGACTGTATCTGCGCCGGTGAGGTTCAGGCCAGTGCCTCCTGCCTTTAGGGAAATCAGGAACAGCTCGCGTTCTCCTTCGTTGAAGCGACTGCACAGCTCGACTCGTTCCGGAGCGGGAGTCTGCCCGTCCAGGTAAAAGTAAGACACCCCTTCTCGAGCAAGCTCGCGTCCGATCATTTGAAGCATCGTGGTGAACTGTGAAAAAATGAGCATCCGTTTCCCGGAGCTGAGACATTCCGTAATGATCTCCAACAGCTGTTCAAATTTGGCGGAGCTTCCCGTATATCCTTCGATGAACAAGCCCGGATGACAGCAGAGCTGACGAAGCCGTGTTAGACCTGCGAGAATTTTGATCCGATTTTTCTGAAATCCTTCCTCGTTGAGATGCTTCAACGTTTCATGCTGGAGCTTGGCCAGATAGGCCGTATACAGCTTTTTCTGATCTGGCAGAAGCCGGGATACCTGCACAGATTCGATTTTTTCCGGCAGCTCCTTGAGGACATCACTCTTAAGACGGCGCAGCAAAAACGGACGAACCCGCTTGGCAATCACATTTCGAGGGAGGTTGTGAAACGCTCTTTTCCCGCCGGGAAATAACGCAGGAAATACAACGTCAAAGATGGACCACAGCTCTTCCAACGTATTTTCTACTGGCGTTCCTGTCAGGGCAAAACGGTAACGGGCTTTTACATCCTTAACAGCCTGTGCCGTCTGGGTGGCATGATTTTTGAAAGCCTGTGCCTCGTCCAGAATGAGCGTATGAAACGATGGCTTGCTGTACACATCTGCATCGCGTCGTAGCAGCGGGTAGGACGTAATGACGACGTCATAACTGGCGGCATCCCGTATGATCCGGCCGCGTTCTTCCGGGCTGCCATCTGCGATAGTGACGCGGACGTGTGGAGCAAATTTCTCCAGCTCATTCCGCCAGTTGTACACCAGTGATGCAGGGGACACGATCATGGCTGGAAGCTGCTGGCTGCGAATCTCCGGCAATACTGAGACGAGAAAGGCGATACTTTGCAGTGTTTTACCCAGCCCCATATCATCTGCCAAAATGCCCCCAAAACGGTAATGCGCCAATGTTTTAAGCCATTGAAAGCCGTAAACCTGATAATCTCTCAAGATTGGGGCAAGCATGTCTGGAACTGGAAAGTCGAGATGGTCTGGGTTACGTATATTTTCCAGCAGCTGGCGAAAGGTTTTACCCAAAGTCAGGTTTTTCCCATGATCGTGAGGATCAATTAAGTACAGTCCTTGCGTGACGGGAACACGAATTTGCGCTGCATCCAGATCGCTTTTGCGGATACCTGTTTCATTCATGAACCGAATCAATTCCTTGTACTCCTCTGTTTCCAGCGGCAGCAAGGCACCATTCGGCAGACGGTGATATCTCTGTTTTTCCTCTAACGATTTGAGCAGTTTGCGAATTTCCGGTTCCGGTATGCCCTCCATATCAAATTTAAATTCAAGCCAATCCGTACGTTCATCCCACTCCGCGCGTATCCTTGGGGTTGGCAGAGTATTGTTTATTTTTGCTTTGACTGCACCTGTAGCATAGACATCCAGCAGCTTTTCCAGTTGCGGAACCGTATGGTACAAAAAATCATACTCTGCATCTTCATCTTCCATAAAATATCCGCTGTCTGTTCTGGCAAAGGAGCTATGCTCCATCAGCTCCAAAATCCGCTGCTCCTGTTCCCCATCACGTATCAGAATTCGGTCGTTGCCAGGAGTTCGTGCATCTGTTTCCAGCGGGTTGATGATGATATCCCCATATTGGAACTCCAGCCCTGCCAGCAGCTTGTCTCTTACCCGGTCCAGATATAGCTTTGCCTTCAATGGCAGCTGTGTGACCCGATCTGAGACGGACCGAGTCATATGAACACGTCCGAGCTTCATTAACCCGGGTACGACCTTATCCATAAAAGATTCCATCTGCTCTGGCGCAATCTGAACTTTTCGCCTGTGGTGTACCTCTACCATCCGCTTTAGCTCGGACAAACGCCGTAAGGGGTCGGCTTTCTGTTTGACAAGCTTGCCATCGGCAATGACGACACCATAGTCTTCCATGATGGTCAAGTCATCCAATCCTTGTATGCTTAGCTGGTAGCCTTCGGTTTCGGTCCCGGCCTCATCAAATTCAAATTGCAGTGGAAGCATCAGGTTGGACTGGGGAATACCCTCGCTCATGTTTCCGTGAATTTCAAAGTAGACGCCCTGTGCTGTTGTCAGCAAGGGGAGCAGCTTTTCCCAAGCCGCAGGCGGAATGAGGAGCATTCGCTCGCCGCTCATATGACTACCGGAAGATGAATACGTACCTGAAGTTTCCCGAATCATACGCTCATGGTGGCACACCTGGGATAATTGCTGGAGAATAGCGTCATGTTCAGGTCGGAAGCGGTACAACTCAGGCTCGTACGAGAAGCTTTTCGTGAACATGTAGCTATCCCCACGGTCAATACTATCCAGAAACGGACGAATTTTCTGCACGATATATAATCGTTTGGGTCCAGCCTTCATTTCTACACCAAACATATACTTTTGGTAACCGTAGGCAAAAGGCCGGATCACGAACTGAAAATCCAAGACCGCGCGAGTATCCAGCAGGGTTGGTGTGCTGCGAAGCGGTCGCTTGCGGTCAAATAGTTTTAACATACTGTCGGTCAGCTGGAGATCCCCTTGTGTGATGTCAGAGGATCGTGCCGTTCTAGCAGTGTGATCATATGGAGCATCTGTAGATGTGTACATCCCGTCTGAATCCATGCTTCCTGCTGTATCTGGGGCATTACCGGGATGAAGCCTGGAGGCATAGGAGCGCACAGACAGACTTTTTCCACGGCGTATATCATGGGCGTTAAGGAGAACAGCTGCGATATGTTTACAATATCGTCCGGTGTTCTGAAATGTGCTACAGGTGCATTCTGCTCGGATACTTCCATTGGGGCGGATCATCGCCGCAACAGCATAAAAGCTGCTTCCTTTGACCGTAGCTTCGTATACCCCTTCATCATGATCTATTTGTGTAAAGGCCACTCTTTTGGCCCGGTAATAGGCATCCCCGTCGTCATAAGCAGCTTGACTGCATAGTTGTCTGATGGCTCGCCGGGTAAGTTCAAAACTCATGATTCGTAATCCTTTCCTGAGTTATTCCGTTTTCTTACATGATAACAGAACAGACAGGAGGATGGACACTTGGGTGCTTATCTGTGGGTTAGAGAAGTTTTTACAAGCTGCACATAGCAGGATACAATGGAAGTGTTAAAGAAAGGAGACGGATGCTTTTGCAAAATGAAGAGAAAAAGGCCGATTCCAAATCCGGCTCATCCAAATGGTACCTTGGTAGTGCAGCAGCATTGCTTCTTCTGAAAGGTAAGTCGTTACTCGCCCTTTTAAAATTCAGTAAATTTGGCGGTGCGCTGATATCTATGGCGATAACGATTGGCACATATGCGATCATTTACCCGTGGGGATTTGCGGTCGGATTCGTGTTGCTGTTGTTTGTGCATGAGCTGGGACATGTATTGGCCGCCAAGCGCAAGGGGCTTCCCGTGTCAGCACCGTTATTTATTCCTTTTCTCGGTGCGCTGATCACAATGAAACGGCAACCTTTGGATGCGCAGACAGAGGCTTATGTAGCCATGGGCGGCCCGTTACTGGGGACGGTTGGGGCTATGGCGGTATACGCAGGAGCCTATGCAACAGACAGTCCCCTGTTGTATGCGCTCTCGTATGTCGGCTTTTTTCTGAACCTGATCAACCTGCTGCCGATTCATCCGCTCGACGGAGGACGGATTTCCACGGCAGTGACGCGTTGGCTGTGGCTGGTGGGCCTATTGGGTGGAATTGTAGTCGTAGTATATTTAAAATCCTTTTTATTTTTCTTGATATGGGCGTTCTTTGCCTACGATTTGTACAAAAAATATGTTAAGCGCAATAAAGAAGAGGTTAAGATCCAATCCTTTTTGCAAAAGCCGCTGGTGAACGTACAGCATCTGTATGAGCAAGGATATCCACTGCCCGGACCGGAGCACACGCGCAGATTATCCTTTAATACCTACTCGGATTTAGAGGGGCAGCAATATGTGACGGTGTATATGGAAAGTTTGGATGTGGAGCAGACGCTTCTGCTGCCACAGCAGTGTCTTGTCCAGCATGTATGGCTGAACGGTGTGGAACATATACCGACGCCGGATGCGTACCAGCTCAGATTGCTGTGTGGGATTGATTACATTCCGTTTGAAAATGATAAATATTACGAAGTGCCCGCATCATTGCGCTGGAAATTTGGCATCAGTTACTTAGCTTTGGCCGTATTCCTGATGGGGATGATGTATGTGGTGCACCAGCATATAGGGGATATTAGGCTGTGATCTGAATAATGAGTGCTTGGTCAAGATTTTAGATCATTAAGGCAACGGTACAGCTTATAGAAAATAGAGACAAAAGAGCGCGACAACCGCGATATTCGGTGTCACGCTCTTTTTTTGGTTGAATAACACAGTGGAGCTTTTGCTATCCGTTCTTATATCTTAATTCTTTGTTCATCAGTAATCGGTTTTAACGTCTGGCGGTATTTAAGTGGGCTGGTGCCTGTCCAGCGCTTGAACTGTCTGCTGAAATGAGCCAGACTGGAGTATCCCAGCAGGGAAGCTACCTTGTTGAGTGGCAGATTGGGCTGTTGGATCAGCACCTTAGCCTCATGCAGCTTGGTCTCCGATAGATAGTGACGTGGAGAATAGCCGTATACCTTGCGGAACACTTCCTGGGCATAGCCGGGACTGATCCCGAGGGAAGCCGCCACATCTTCAAGACGGAACGTTTGCTCGCCAGATTCATCTTCACGATAAGGCTTAAACCTTGATTGAATGGCTTCCATGATAGCCTTGGCATATTGAACGGATGAAGGTGCAATTCTGGGCTCCAAACCGGTAGATATCATTTGCGAAAATATCCCGAATAGCTCAAATAAGGCAATCTGCATGCGAAAACGGTCTGCTGTCGTATATTCTCCGCTTTCCTGCACCATGCCAATCCAGCTATGGACAACCTTTTGCAGCTTGGCATTCGTTTCAGTACCCGCTGGGAAAAAGAGCTGATTGCTCTTAATCATTTCCTGACGGAACAATGGATCATCGACATTAAAATGAGAGCTAAAATAGTACATGCCGTTTGGGGAAACACACTGACTCACATGCTTAAAACCCGGCGGAATAATTAAAATATCACCTTCCCCAACCGAATATATGTTATTTTCCATGATCGTTTCCTGACGACCTTCTAAAATGAGTGCAATTTCAAAACCGATATGAGACTCCTCTGGCATGCACCAATCTGCTTTGACCCGGTGAATATGGGCGCCAAAAAATTTCACATTCCAGTCAATAATGGGCAGCCATTGGCAATCATGAAATAGAGCTGGATCAACATCAGGATTTAATATCATCAGATCACCTTCGATTAGGGCAAATTTTACACCGCTTAGACAATCTCATTGTATCTAACATTTAACTATAATAAAAGAGCGTTTACAAATGCTATAGTATAAGCTTTTATATAAAAGAAAGCGCTTGCGGTGATGCATATCTGTTTCTATTATCTCTTGCACTTCGGAGCGACTGGAATCGAATTTTGCAAAATCCTGATGAACCTAATTGGAGGACGACTTGATGAAAAAGCTACTATACGGTGTTGCTTATTATGATGAATATATGCCATATGACCGTTTAGACCAAGATATCCAAATGATGAAGGATGCGGGTATCAACGTGGTGCGGATTGCGGAATCCACTTGGAGCACGCATGAACCGCAAAATGGCGTATTTGATTTTACTTCTGTGGATCGGGTGCTGGATGCCATGCATAAGGCTGGTATTGAAGTCATTGTGGGGACGCCCACCTATGCCGTACCTACATGGCTGGTGAAGGAGCATCCTGATGTATTGGCGACAACGCCTCAAGGGCCGGGCCAATATGGTGCTCGTCAGATTATGGACATTACGAACCCGGTCTACCTGTTCCATGCCGAGCGAATCATACGCAAGCTGATTGGGCGGGTGAGACAGCATCCGGCGGTTATTGGCTTTCAGACGGATAACGAGACGAAGCATTACAACACAAGCGGGCCCAATGTGCAATTGCAATTTGTAAAGTATCTGCGGGAGCGGTTCGAATCGCTGGAGGAGCTAAACCGCAAATTTGGACTGGACTACTGGAGTAATCGCATCAATAGCTGGGAGGACTTTCCTTCGGTGGTCGGAACGATTAATGGAAGTTTGGGCGCAGCCTTTTCCCAATTCCAGCGCAAGCTGGTGACGGACTTTCTGGCATGGCAGGTCGCGCTGGTGAAGGAATATAAGCGGGAGGACCAATTTATTACGCAAAACTTTGATTTTGAATGGAGAGGTCATTCCTTTGGTGTTCAGCCAGACGTGGATCACTTTGCGGCATCGCAAGCCTTTGATGTGACTGGGGTGGATATTTACCATCCATCACAGGATGACCTGACTGGTATTGAAATTTCCTTCGGTGGCGATGTGGCACGTTCGACGAAAAATAACAACTATCTAGTGCTAGAAACGGAAGCGCAGGCTTTTACCCACTGGGTTCCCTATCCGGGGCAATTGCGTCTGCAAGCGTTCAGCCATCTGGCTTCTGGGGCCAATATGGTGGCATACTGGCACTGGCATTCCATCCATAATTCCTTCGAAACCTACTGGAAGGGTCTGCTCAGCCATGATTTTGAACCGAATCCTGTGTATGAGGAAGCACAGACCATAGGGAAGGATTTTGCAAGATTGTCTCCGCATTTGGTCAACCTGAAAAAGAAAAATAAAACGGCGATTCTGGTCAGCAACGAAGCATTGACGTCGATTGACTGGTTTAAATTTAATATGAGTAGTCCGTTAAATTACAATGACATCGTACGTCGTTTGTATGACGAGTTGTATAAACTGAATATCGGGACGGACATTGTTCATCCAGGTACAGAATCGTTTGACGACTATGATCTCTTGATCGTCCCGGTCCTCTATTCTGCCCCAGATGCACTACTGGAGAAGCTGAACCGATATGTGGAAAAAGGTGGTCATGTAGTATACACATTCCGAAGCGGATTTACCGACGAGCATGTGCAGGTGAGAACGTCCCGACAGCCGGGTGTAATTAGCGAAGCCTGCGGCATTCATTACAGCTTGTTCGTGGAGCCGAAGAAGGTGACGCTCAAAAATAATCCTTTTGAGGTGGCACCAGAGGACAACCAGGTAGATACGTGGATGGAGCTAATTACCCCGACGACCGCCGAAGTATTAGCCTATTACGATCACCCGCATTGGGGCAAATATGCCGCGATTACGCAAAACTGCTATGGTCAGGGAACAGCGACCTACATCGGCTGTATCGTTAGCCCGGCGGTTATCCGCGAATTATTCAGCTCTGTAGCCAAAAAGGCAGGAGTATGGGGACTGGATCAGGAAGCGTCTTATCCGATCATTGTTAAATCCGGCACGAATGAGCTGGGACGGACAATCCGGTACTATTTTAACTATTCCGAACAAGCAGGCTCGGTGGTATATCCGCATGGAGACGGCAAGGAGCTGATTGGGGAGCATGCGGTTACCCAAGGACAAACGCTTACATTAGAGCCTTGGGGTGTTATAATTATCGAAGAAGCGTAAATGATGAATAGTGAGCCACAACCGACTCACGAATAATATCATATAGGTATTCCCCGGGAGTATCCGGTACATGAAGCGCCCCTGCGAATTGCGGGGCGTTTTCGCATATGGCTGAATAGAGGAGTGCATCGCTATGACAACCCGAGCAGTCCGCTGGTTCCGGGCGCTGACGGCCCCGTATCGACGCAGCATTCAGCTCAAGCTGATCTTGACGATGATTGTTCTATCTGTGCTGCCGGTCATTGCTGTCACGGTGCTGGCTGCGGAAAAAAGTAGAGCTTCCATGGAAGCTGAAGTGGTGGAGACGAACATGTCCAATATGAAATGGACGGGGATCTATATCAGCGACCAGTTAGATCGTCTGAATCATCTGATTTACAGTATTCAGATCAGCCCTGATCTGAGCGATTATTTGAATGAGCGCGAGCCTGACAATCTTTCAAGCCAATTTAATGCCCAGCGAAAAATGCTGAATACGATGGCGAATGTGTATTATTCGGCCGGAAGTCATGTGATCGGCATCCAGCTTTATTTGAAGCAATCGCAAACCTTGTTTACCTTCAATAGTATGCAAAATGAAATTACGACAGTGAGCGGTATTCCCCCACAGTATGCCGAGATGTGGCAAGCGAATAAGGATTATTCGATTCGTCCAAGCTTTGCTGACCCGGAACGCTTTATTTTGACGCGCAGTATTCGGCGTTTTGAAGACCAGAAGCAGATGGGAGCTATTTCATTGGATGTATTGTGGTCGCAATTCGATCAGACGCTGGGCTTGCTGGGACGAGGGGATCAGCATCAGGTGCTTATTACAGATGCAGATGGCGGAGTAATGTATCCAGAACAGGCTCGGCAGTCGCCTCCTCCTGCAAGTGTGCTGTCAGCTCTTCGTGACGTTAAGCCGGGTCTCGGGATGATTCAAACTGCTGAACATTATGTGTTCTATAATGATCTGGATGTAGTTGGGCTGAAGCTGGTCAAAATCGTACCCACTTCCTCCATTAACCACAGCGCTTTTTCAACGATGCTGTATGGTATTATCGTCGGCGTGATTTCAATCTTGGTTTCCATCTGCATTGCCGTTTTCATCGCATGGCGGACTGCACGTCCGATTGTTCATTTGGCGCGTTCCGTACAGGAGTTGGATATGATCAAAGGACCGATTGGACAGCCAAGTACACGCCCGGATGAGATTGGGCTGCTGGAAAGAAGTCTGCATGGGATGGCAGGCCGAATTCGCGAGCATATTCAGGCGGAATACAGTATAAATTTGCAAAAAAAGACGGCTGAATTGAAAGCGCTCCAAGCGCAGATTCATCCACATTTTCTGCAAAATACGCTGCAAATGATCGGAAGTATGGTATTTTCTCAAAAGCCGGAGGACACCTATGAAGTCATTCGGTCGCTGAGTGAGATGTTCCGTTACGTGGTACGGGAACCTCAGGATTTGGCCTCTTTACGCGCAGAGCTCGACCATGTGGGACACTATATGCGCATCCAACAGCGGCGATTTCCACAAAGATTGGTGTTTCAGGTGGAGACGGAAGAACAGGCGATGGATATTCGATTACCTAAGCTATCGCTTCAGCCATTGTTGGAAAACGCGTTTCAGCACGGTCTTGACCGAAAGGCGGGGGCATGGAGAATGGGAATTCGGGTGGAGATTATGAAAGAAGATGTGTGTATTACGGTTTGCGATAATGGAAACGGCATGGCCCCGGACAAGCTGGAAAAAGTACGGGCAAAGCTGGAAAACGCGTCGGAGGAACCGATCTGGGCGCAGGGTAGTCATATCGGATTGAGCAATGTGTCTTCACGCATACGGATGAATTTTGGAGTGCGCTACGGAGTGACGATAGATAGTGAGCAGGGAGTCGGTACAAGTGTCACTATCCGCATTCCATTTACCTCAGCAGAGGAGGGAAAAGTATGATCAGAGTATTAATTGTGGACGATGAGCCGTGGAACCGCGATATTCTAAAGACATTTGGCACATGGGAAAAACTTGGAATGTTGGTAGTGGGTGAGGCTGAAGACGGAGACGAGGCGTTCAGGCTGGTCGGGGAGTTAGCTCCCCATATTGTGATTACTGATATGCACATGCCGGGTGCGGACGGAGTGGAACTGCTGCAAGCGCTAAATAACCATTGTCCTGATGTAAAAATCATTGTCGTGAGCGGATATGATGACTTTGCGTATGCCAAACATGCCATCCGTTACAAGGCCGTCGATTATTTGTTAAAGCCAGTCAATCCTGCAGAGCTGAATGCAGTGTTGCTCAAATGCAAAAACGATCTGGAGGTCAAGGCTGCTGAACAGCAGCAAGAAGCGACGGAGCTGGATTATGAGTTTTTTCACAAGCTGACCCGGTATAAGCAACTGCTGCGTCTTTATTTTAATGAGTTGAACCGTCACGGGGTGAATATAACTTGTAGGCAGGTTATGCAGGAGCTGGAGAGTTATGGAGCACCAAGTCCACATATGCTGGGCAGACTGGTGCAGGAGCTTCTTTCCCTGCTAAAAGAGCTCGCAGCGGATAACGGGCTAGATACTTCTACGGCAAAGGCAGGATTCCCACTGTCGCAGGATGCCGTATCCTCTGTAGAACATGCGCTGGAATTCGTATCGTCGTGCTATGTTCAGGAACTGGATCAGCTCATTCGGCAGCGGAAATACAAAAACAAACTGAATTTAGAAGAGGTACGGCGATATATCGACAGTCACTTTGCTGGGCCGATTACACTGGAGCAGTTGGCAAAAAACTTTTTTGTGAGTAAAGAGTATATGAGTAAGGTATTTAAGCAGGAGTATGGTCAAAATGTAACGGACTACATCGTAGAGCGAAGAATGGAAAAGGCGCGGGAATGGCTGGTCAATAAACAGATTTCAATCAAAGCAGTTGCGGAGATGGCAGGATATGAGGATGTGTCTTATTTCTATCGGGTATTTAAAAAGCATTTTGGCATGGCACCCGGTGAAATGAGGAAGGAAGTTTAAAAAAGTCCAATCCAATAAGCTAAGGGCGTCCAATGGCAGAAGTGATCTCTCATTCTATAATGAAAGCGTATACAAAACGAGCAGTACAAAGGAATTTGACCTTTATGAAGTTCGCACAGAGCTGAATAGAGGTTGAAGACCGGCGGCATAGCTGCTTTGAATAACAACTGATTTGCCGATGGGCAACGGTTATTTTCAAAATAGGGGAGGTCATTTTTCATGAAAATGTGGAAATGTGTATTGAGCACGATGCTGGTTGGCACGTTATTGGCCGGGTGTGGAGCGAATTCTTCAGGCAGTGACAGCAGCGGTTCCGGTGGAGACGGCAAAACGGTGAATCTCAAAATGTTTATTGCTCAGCCCCGTTTGAAGGAGCACTACGATAAATACATTAATGCGTTCGTAGCGAAAGAGAAGAAAGATAAAAATATCGACGTTACGGTTCAACTGGAGATGCCGCCTGCTGACAACGCCGCACAAATTTTGAAGACAAGACTCGCATCCAACGATGCGCCGGACGTATTTGCATTGCACGCGGTGAATGAAATTCCTCCGTTTTATAAAGCGGGCTATTTGGAGGATTTGTCCGGTCAGCCTTTTGTTAACAAATTGATGGATAGTGTGAAGCCTTCGGTGACAACCAAAGACGGCAAGGTCGTAGCGGTTCCTTTGGAGACGATCTCATGGGGCTATTTGTACAATAAAAAGATATTTAAGGATTTGGACTTGCAGCCGCCGGGAACGTTGACCGAAATGAAGGCTGTGGTCGAGAAGCTGAAAGCGAATAATGTGAAACCGTTCCTGTTGTCCTACAAGGAATCTTGGATTCCACAGCTGTTCGTGCCTTTGACAGCGGGTGCGATGATGAACACGCAGAATAAGGATTTTATCGACCGGATGAATCAGGATAAAGGCTCTTTTGCTGAAATGAAGAGTATGTTCGACATTATCGATTTGGTAAACAGCAACGGCACAGACAAGGCGCTGGAAATCGGCGGGGATGATGGATCGGCTGCGTTTGCTTCGGGTAAAGCGGCGATGTGGGTTCAGGGACCGTGGTTTGCGGAAACGATTTTAAAATCTGATCCGAAGATGGACTTTGGGGTAGCCCCGCTGCCGATCAATGACGATCCCAATGCGACACTGATCAATTTGTCTACTTCGACTTCGCTGGCTGTATCCTCTACAAGCAAGAATAAGGAGGTTGCGCTCGATTTTGTTAACTATGTGCTGGATGACAAGGATTCTAGCGCGTTCTATGAAGCATTGAAATTTAACCCGATCTCCAAAGTGCATACGTTTAAAAGCTATCCTTGGGTTAATGACGCTACCGAATATGTGAAAGCAGGCAAGTCGTACCAAGATCCATCTATCCCGCAAGCGGTCAAGGACGAGGCAGGCAAATCGCTACAATCCTATTATGCTGGTCAGCTCTCGCAGGATGATGTCATTAAGGCGCTGGATAAGGCATGGAAATCGTATAACAAAGTGAACAAGTAACGGTAACTTATAGAATTACACCAGGAGGGAGAGACTCCATGCCTTTTAAAATCTATAAAAAATACGTCATGCTACTGGCGTTTACAGCCCCGGCGCTGATCTTTTATGCTATCTTCCTGCTCATTCCAACGATCAGCGGCATGTACTACAGCTTTACAGACTGGAACGGATTGAATCCCAATTACAGCTTTATCGGCTTGGGGAACTTTGTGGAATCGTTGAAGGAAGACCCCGATTTTCTCAATTCCCTTTGGTTTACCCTTAAATACGTATTAGTCATGATTGTACTGCAAAATGCACTGGCACTGGCTCTGGCCGTGTTGATTGAGTCGCGTACACGCACCAAAGGATTTTTCCGGACAATATTTTTTATGCCCAATATGATCAGTACCATTATTAGCGCATTTATGTGGACATTCGTTTTTTCTTCCGTGCTGCCACAGATCGCCGAAAAGACGGCTATCGCCTTTTTGGGCCAATCGTGGCTGGGCGATCCGAAAGTATCTTTCTTCTCTATCATTATTGTGTCGCTCTGGAATGGGGTCGGCTATATGATGATCATCTATCTGGCGGCGCTTCAAGGTGTACCACAAAGCTTGAAGGAGGCTGCTATTATTGACGGGGCGAACGCATTTCAGACATTGCGAAGCGTAACGATGCCGATGATTACTCATGCGATTACGATCTGTTTCTTCCTGACGTTGAATGGTGCCTTCAAGGTGTATGAGGTCGTATACGGACTGACTGGCGGGGGACCGGGGCGCAGTACACAGGTGATTACAATGAACATTTATGAGGAGGCGTTTTCCAACAACTTCCGTTATGGGTATGCGAGCGCCAAATCCGTTATTTTGTTCGCCATTGTGCTAATCTTTACTCTGATCCAGCTACGTGTCATGAAGAAGAGGGAGGTGGAGGCATGAGGCTGAAGAAAGCCAATTCCTTGCTGATTACGCTGATTCTGTGCGTGGGCGCTGTCGTGTCCTTCTTCCCAATCTACATGGCAGTAATTAACTCGTTTAAAACACAGGGTGAGATGTTTGCATCCTTTACGGCGCTGCCGACGAAGCTTCACTTTGAAAATTACAGTCAGGCTTTTCATCAGACTCATTTGCTGAACAGTGCCCTTAATTCCACGATTATTTCTTTTATCGGCATTGGTGGCATTGTGATCTGTTCGGCACTGGCAGGCTACAAGTTGTCTCGAACACAGGGAAAACTGAGCAGTGCGATTTTCTTCCTGTTTGTCGCGTCGATGTTGGTGCCGTTTCACTCTATTATGATACCACTTACACGAATGGCAAAAGATTTGTCCGTTCAAGGCAGTACGTACGGCTTGGCCCTGATCTATATCGGTTTGGGCGTGAACATGGCGATCTTTTTGTATCATGGATTCGTCAAATCCATCCCGCGTGAGCTGGAAGAATCCGCACAAATGGACGGCTGTAATGAGTTCCAAACGTTCTTTCGCATTATATTTCCATTGCTGCTGCCGATCACTGTTACCATCGCGATTTTGGATTTTCTGTGGATTTGGAATGACTTTTTGCTTCCATTGTTGATGCTGACGGATGTGAACCATTACACCCTGATTCTCTCGACCAATATGCTGTTTGGAGAGTACAACAAGGATTGGTCGCTTATTCTGGCCGCACTCGTACTGACCTCCATCCCGGTTATCCTGATCTATGCCTTCTTCCAGAAATTCATCATGGAGGGTATCGCTGAGGGAGCGGTTAAGGGATAAGGTGGAAAGCCTTCCTATCAATAAGGAAGGCTTTTTCTCTGATTCAGCTTTTTTCGCGCCAACGTTTCAATAAAAAGATAGGAAGGGTTACAAACAAAATTGCAAAGGCTACAATGATCCACCACTGAGGGTCAATGATATACAACACGACTCCGATCAGCAGAACTGTTGTTATTATGGAAATTCTCACTTTCAACATTGTTCTCTTACTCACCCTAGCTTCTAATTTTGGCAGCGTTATGAGGGTGATTGCAGTTAACGCAGCAAAAAATATGGAGGTAAATGAATTATAGATAATATCAGCTCCTTGATCTAATTACCCACCCAGGATTGTTCGGAATTAATGTGATAAAACAGAAACCCTCCGCTGAGGAAGGCTTTTGTTTTGGAACGACGCACATCCAACGTTACTTCGAGAAAATACTTACAATAAAAAATAAAAGCGAAATGATGATCAAAGTTAGATATATACTAGAAATCCGTTTTCCGATTGTAGCTCCAAACTCTTTAGGATTTTTATATCCAATGATTAAACTGGGAATAAAAAAAATACTGAATAGAAAAATGGTGTAGTGAAACCTAGTATTATCAACACTGTTAGACCAGGCGGGCAATCCTAAAAAGGAAAGCAACTGGTCTCCCAATACGTAATTGCCAAATTCGAAAGAAACAGCCATGCCAAGAAGAGATAACAGCAGTGAAAACGATCCCCAACCTATTTTCTTTTCGTTTTTTCTCAACAATTCAAAGATAATTAGGGTAATTACAATTGCTTGTATGCTGTAAGTCAACATGATTGAAAACATGAAGTACCTCCTTGAACATCAGAATTAAATGATAAGATGTCAATTTCGGGAATGAGTATACCATTTTATGGAATGTTTTCATATGCCTTTCAATACAGCGATCGTATGATCAAATGGAACGCGAAGCGTCTCTAGCCATACAATATTTCATCTGAATGTAAAAGGAGATGATTATGTTGGCTACCTTCTCGGCCGCGCTTCAAGTGAAAAAGCGGATGGCCAAGCGAGTCTTAAAAATGTCCGGTGTCCACGGCATTGGCGTAGGATACAGGGACCCTGCCCATCCCAAAAGGGGAGCCGCTGTCATTGTGTATACGGACCGTCTAGCGTCGGCCTCTACTGGACTCCTGTCGGCCACCGCATTAGGAAAGAAAACGAACGTTCCAGTCCGAATTGTAAAGACTGGAAAGATCAGAGCCAATGCCACGGACTACAAAGTGCGCATACGCCCGGTCATCGCCGGCTACAGTGTCGGGACGATTGAAGGCTCCGGTTCAACTGGACTCATCGTTGCCCCAACTGGAGCGCCGGCGACGCGTTATCTTTTTAGCAATAACCATGTTCTCAATCCCTCCAATACAGACAATCGGGAGGCTACAATACAGCCAGGCGGAGCCGATGGGGGGACGGTTACTCAGGATCGTATAGGAAGGCTGTATCGTTACGTACGCTTGAATCCCACCGGTACAAACCTGATTGATGCGGCGCTTTCGCTTCCGACCCGTAACAACCTGCTCAATCCGCGTTATGCTACGGTAGGAGCGATTCCAGGTCATGTTACCGCATATCGCATAGGAGAAAGATTGAAGAAGGTTGGGCGTACGACCGGACGAGTCAATGGCACGGTAGAGTCCGTCTATACGGACCTGCAAATCAATTATGGCGGAGAGTTGGGCCTGCTGACCTTTGAAGATCAGACGGTTATTAGAGGTACGACTCCCGTATCACTACCTGGGGATTCTGGCTCTGTATGGCTCAGACAGTCAGATAATTATGCAGCTGCGGTTAACTATGCAGGCACGGCAGATGGTCGCTTATCCATAGCCTTTCCGGTGCAGTGGTTCATGCAGGTATTCAACACACGGGTAGCCCGCCCCAACGGGGCAGGCAGGGTGCTCAGGGTAGATACAGGATCTTCCCCTCGCTCCTATACTAGGCAGCTCACCAGTGAGGAGCTGGTTCGCTTAAGACCAAGAACGACACGCATTAGACGGAGCTAAACGCCCTACAGATGGAAAAGCTGCCGCTGATCGTCCCGGTAAAGCGGTCGCTTTAAAAGCTTTTCGAAGGACTGCTTGCTTCGGAAGCATCATCTCCCCGGATTTCCCCCCTGATTACAGACTTAACTTAAGAAATCCGGTGGTGGAGCTAATATAGCAAGAATCATTCACGATACCAATCATTTACAACGAAAATGATTCACGACGCAAATCATTCACGGTACAAATCATTCATAATCTAAAACGTTAATGGCATGAATGAATGCAATGTATTCTAATCTGCTCCTTCAGCATATGAATGGGCTCCCACATCATGGGCTGTAATGGTGCTGCTTGCCGAGGCCAAGCCCCGGATTTCCTGAGCGGTCAGGGCTCTGTTGTAAATAATCAGTTCATCCACTGCACCGTTCAGGTAGGGATCATCAAACTGGGATTTCCCAATATAGTTCCGGTCTGTCAGTCCAAGGCTGGAAGGCTTCAGCGTCATGTTCGTGTTACGCGTCCCCTCTACACCGTCCACATACATCGTTCCAGTATTGCCCGACAAAGTCACGGCGACATGCTTCCAAACCCCTGTTGCCAGCTCCGGCGCATTCAACTGTTGTTCCTCCCCGTTCCCCGAGACGGTGATAGCAAAGCGCATACCGGTTCCCTCGGCTTTGGGTGTCAAAAACATATACCGATTCGTGCCTGCTCCAAAATCAAACAGGCGTGCCCAGCCGTTATGCGTGTTCACCCGTACCCACGCGGCAATCGTAAAGTCATTTAGGCTGCTAACGATACCACCGGGCAGGCTAGCATAGGCGTCTGTACCGTTAAAGTGCAGGGCATTGCCTTTCCGTCCGGCTCCCCACGCGCCTCCATTTACACTGGCCTGCTGTCCATAACCTGACGAATCGGCTGCGGTAGATCCGGCCGTTTCGTCAAATTCATAACGGGCTACAATGTCTCCGGCGGGAGACGGGTTGTCTGTACTCGACTGGATACGGATATCATAGTTGGCTGCCGTACCGATATTCAGTCTGACCGTGGTCGTAGAGCTGTTAGCAGCCGTGACTGATCCGGTTTTTGTGCCGTCTACGAGCACGTCATACGTACCTGCCGCAAGGCCGGTCAAGCTCATAACGGTGGTATGAGTCGTGCCTGGGGTCATATTTTTCAGTGTCAGGCGGATGCTATTCTTGGACTTGGACACGATGGCCGAGCTATATTGGTCCCGATTCAGCTCCAAACTCAGCTTTTGGGTGATCAGCTGCAGTCGCTGGAATACACCGTCCTTTGGAGTGATCGCGTAGCTGTTACTGCTTTCTGTAACGTCACAGCCATAGCCAAACAAGCCGAATATGGGATCTACAGCAACATCCGAGCTTAGGATTTTAATGGCTCCAAATAGCCCTAGGTCGGCTTCCCCGGACATCCCGCGCCATCCGTTAAAGAGGGGGCCGCCGTCCAGACCGAGTGCGCCATAATTGCCCTTGCCCGCCTGATATGTCCACGATACCGCCCCGATATTGGCAGGATCAGAGCTGATCTGTCCCGAGTTAATCGCCCCGATGTTCGCCAGCTTGGCGGCATAGGACAGACGCTGATCCACTTCGGGCTTGGACGAATGCCGACGTGTCCAGTCATCCATCGCATAGCCGGCCAGTGAAGTGGTGTACTGGAAGTTCCACCAATTCTCTCCGGTGATGGTGACCGGATCGGCGTAATAGTACCAGACAGGCATATGACCGCGTGCAGCACGCGTTTTGGCGTTGATTTTGCTCATCATTGTCGTGTTGTTGTTCATTTTGGCGAGTGTATATACGGCTTCTTCACCTGTATTGTCATAGTTATACTCAGAGCCATAAGGATAGGTGGTGTTTTTGAAATTGTTGTACTTGGTAGCCATTTTGGCAATCAGGTCGTTAGCCTCGGTGGTCAAGCCTTCTTCCTGAAGCGCTTTAATAATATCAGGTGTAGTTAGCTCACCCATGAGTCCCGTGTTCCAGTTATAAGCAACAGGGCCTTCATACAACGCTTTAAAAATACGATAAGCACGTAGCAAATATGTGTTTTTGCTATTGCGATAGCTGATCAGGTTGGGATACAGCTTGGCAAGTTTATACATGCTAAAAAATGTATTATAAATGTGCGGATAGGCATAGCCCCGGTACGTTGGTGTTGTATTAGGCTGCGGCATCAGGAAATCAGGAACCAGATAATCAGTATGATGGCCTTCCATCAAATTCGTCCAGATGGCCACCTCCAAATAATCATCGACTGCCTTGATTTCAGATGCTACGGGTTTCTGAACGTTTTTCTCCGCCAGAAACTGGCCGTGAGTGAGTCCCCAATCATCACCCCAGCCCCAGTAGCCAGCAAAGCTGTTGCGTTTGGCCTTGTATTGCATCATCCAGTCATCAAAGACCTTGTCCCTCAGGTCGCCCGGCACGTTCCATTGGGTGCTGTTGACCATGAAGGTAGAGTGACGCTGAAGTGCAGCTTCGACTGGCTCGATGGCATAGAACTGGAGAACGGTTTTTTCGCCGTTACCATAGTTTACCGTAATATTGTTATGTCCCAGTCTTCCCAGTGTAAGTTCATATATTTTATGGTTTGTAGGGGCTGTTTCCAGATAGCTGATGGTCGTTTCGGACGGATATTGCGCTGTGACAGAGGTAATGGATTTACTGGTATGCAGATCGAATTTTGCCTTGAGATTGGTCGGGAAAATCATACCTGGAACCACGGTCACATCCACATGTCCCTCACTGTACAGCCTGTCCTTTACAGCCTGCTCGTCCGCTACCTTATAAAATTTAAAGGCATACGTTTTGCTTTCACCAGGAGCCAGCGACAGACTGGTGCTTCCGAGATAGCCACGGTTGGTGCTCTTGATGACATTGGAGTGGATATAGAACACATTCAGTCCTTCGGACCAGCCACCTTGCTCCATAGCCCAAGTGCTGCCGGGATGCTCCTCAGTTCTCCAATGGTCCTGATATTCGAGACCCGCACCCGTTGAGGCATCAGGGATTAGCAGTACATACGGTCCGATGCCGCTAGGTCGTCCGGCGGTAATAAAGGAGCTATTATGGCCTACAAAGGAGTGTGAGAGTACTCTGGTTTCATAAATTTGTTCATTATTGCCACCGGACCAGTACTCGTTAAACGGAAGCGGCAGTCCCCAATCTCCGATCTCCAGCGTTTGATTAGAAGTGTTCGTTACTTTCATTTGCCAATGCAAATAATCGTTAACCAACGAATAAGTTTCATGTAAAATGAAATTACGTATTCCCTGATTGTTTGATGAATTCTGATAGGTCACTTGGACACTGTTTCCAGAAGAGGTGATCTGGCGCGCATCAGCAGAATTGCTTGTCCATGCCCGAGTCCACGCTCCGTTGCCGAGACGATAGGTGAACATGAGTTCACCCAGCCACTGATGATCCGACGTATTCTGTTTAGGTGCGTTGGAGCTGTTCATAACATAGTTGGTATTAAAAGTGTCCCCTACCAGTCGCAAGGAAGAGAGATCCCCGTAATCTCCGACAGAGATGGAGAACACTTGATTAGATAGCTGTACTGCCATGTTATCAACCTCCTAACAAAGGTTCGTGAGCATGCTCACAACGTTAATATATGTGTGAGAAATACTTTTGCTACCCTATGTATGAGAATTGATAGAAAATAGATTCATATAGATGTCCTACAGGTCTCTCAATCGTGGAGGTAGAGGTATTATGAAAATTAAAATGGAGTTGCCAAAGATTCCAGCCGACTTGCCCATATTAAACGAAGAAATGTATTCCTTACGATCCAAAGGCGAATATCGTATGGGGTCTGTAGAGGATATGATTTTGGATAATGTGGAAGCGGTTAAGGTTTCATTAGAGAAGATGACTTTTAAAAATGTAACGATCATGGAATCGTCATTGCCAGAAAGTGAATGGACAGACGTCATTTTTGATAAATGCGATCTGTCTAATGTTCATTTTTCCGGTTCCTTTATCCATCGGGTAGAGTTCAGGAACTGCAAATTGCTTGGAACAGACTTTTCCAGAAGCAGGCTCCAAAACGTTCATTTTTCGGATTGCTTAGGGGATTATTCGATGTTCCGTTTTGCTAATTTTAAGCAAGTTGGTTTTGAGGATTGTTCGTTGATAAGTGCCGATCTGTATCATTTAACACTACAAAAAACCTTTTTTAACCGTTGCAATCTGGATCAAGCGATGCTATCCGGGTCCAAGCTCAAAGGGATTGATCTGAGCGATTGCGAATTTGATGGGTTGCAGGTGGATATAGAAGATTTGAATGGCTGCATCATCTCACCGCATCAGGCTTCATCATTTGTAGGGCTGTTGGGGCTAGTGATTAAATAAGGGAACTCCTCACTGATTTTTAATATGGTCCCAAGCCTGGCGCAGACGGTTAAACCCTTCAATAATTTGTTGCTCCGTTAAATGGGCAAAGATAAAGCAGGCAGATGGACGCCCCGGTGTCAGTTGGTAATCGGCGGCATCACGCCATGTGACTCCGTAAAATCGTGCTGTCTGCATCAAATGATGATACTGGTCAGACTCATGCTTCCAGATGGCATAGGCATGTAGTCCACAATCGTTCTGATGCCAGTGAAACAGTTCACTTAACTGCTGTATTTCACGCTGAAACACGTCGTAGCGTGATCTGTATATTCGAGTCATCCGACGCACATGACGAACGTAGTCGCCACGCATCATAAAACGTGCCAGTGCTCGCTGTTCTAATCGGGCAGGCGGCAGGGGATCGTATAGTCGTTTGGCAGCTTTCAGCGCTTGGGCTAATTCAACGGGCAGGATTGCAAACCCGAGTCGAAGGCTGCTGAACATGCTTTTGGAAAAGGAGCCGACATAGATGACACATTCTGTGTGATCCAGTGCTTTTAATGGTTCAATGGGTCGTCCTGCCCAGCGGAATTCACTGTCATAATCGTCCTCAATGATCCACGCTCCCTTGGATGCTGCCCATTGCAAAATGTGTTGACGGCGTGTTAATGGCAACACTGCACCGGTTGGAAACTGACGCCCCGGCGTAACAAATAGGAGCTTGGAATCCCAATCCTGTGGGACAATTCCATATTGATCCATTTCAGCAGCATGTATCTGTCCGCCTGAAGCAGTAACTGCACGGTAGATTCCGGTATAACAGGGATTCTCCAATACAATTCGATCTTGTTCATGAATAAGCAACTGACTTAATAACGTGATCACTTCCATGGAACCACTGCATAATACGACTTGATCCGGCGTGGCCGTAATTCCGCGTGTTCTGCCAACATGATGGCAAATCGCTTCACGCAGCCATTCATCACCGCTCACTGGTGCAGTCGTCGCGTCAGCCGAGGGCTTTTGCATATCTTTTCCAGCGGCAGTCATAGCGCTTTTCCATGCAATCAGTGAATTGCCCTCCAACACCACTTCTCCTGCCTGAAAAGAAATCAAAGGCTGTTGCGCACTGTCTCTATCTGTAGCAGAAGCAGGAGTCGATTGTAAGTTTCGTTCCCTTTCGATCTGCATGATTCGTTGTCCCCATGCTGACAGAGCAGGGGCTTTTTGTTTTGCAACAGGTGAATTTTGGTTCTGCTGGTTGATTAGAGATTTGTCGGGCAGCGTCGCTGTCTGTTGCATAACAAAGGTTCCTCTGCCTACTGCTGAGTCTACATATCCTTCTGCCAACAGCATATCGTATGCCTCTTTAACGCTCCCTCGCGAAATTCTATACATCACAGCCAGATCACGAGTGGAAGGCAGACGCATACCACTGGCCAGGGAACCATTGAGGATTCCCTCACGAAGAGCATGATACAATGCCAAATATTTTAAATGATATTTTTGAAGCGCACGCTGATAAGCAATCGTAATATCCATACTCTTCTCCTTTGATTGGACCACTCATTTTCGTTCATATTGGATCTTTTTATGAATCCATTTTCAACATAATCTGAAATGTATTATTGGTCAATAGATGGAAGGAGAGTTCCCTGTGAGAAGAAAAGAATTTACGGTGGCAGAACAAGAGGAAATAGAGCAGTTTCTGAGCGAGGTCAGTTTCGGATTTTTAGGCTTGAACAGCGAGGATGGTTTTCCGCGTGTGGTTCCCTTGAATTTCGCTTATGGAAACGGAGTTTTTTATATTCATGGCAGCCGTGCTGGAGAAAAGATGGAGCGGATGAAAGAGGATAATCGGGTTACTTTTTCAGCCGCTAAAGAGTATGCGCTCATTCCGTCTTATTTTACGGATGGACATATGGCATGTCCTGCGACATCATTTTTTAAAAGTATTACCGTGCGTGGTCATGCGGAGCATGTAGTGGATTTGGAAGAAAAAGCATCGGCCTTTTCCATTTTTATGAGTAAGCTGCAACCGGAAGGCGGGTATGACACGATTGATGCCAGCGACTCTCGGTATGCTTCACGCTTGAAAGGGGTCGCTCTGATCAAAATTGTACCAGAGGAATGGACTGCCAAGTTTAAATTCGGTCAAAATGTCAAAGATCAGGAACGTCAGCAGATTATCGACGGCTTGCAACAACGGGGGCTGGATGATGATCTGACAACGATTGAGATGATGCGCAAATATTGTCCTCATCACTGAGCGTAATAAATTCCTGCTCGCTCACCGTCAGATTGGTTAATTATACCTTGTAGGGAGATGCCCTTGATTTTCCAAAACTTTCAGTCCTTCTGTATTAGGACTTTTGAAGGACAGGTATATATCATCCTCAAGCCCGTTGTTCTTACTGCAAAGGAACTTTATAATACGATAGATTTGTGGCGTAAGGGGGCAAGACCGTGATGAGAGCAGGAGTCAGAAGTCGGGAAAGTCGAAGGTTGTTACTGGAAGCGGGGGCTGAAGAGTTCGCTCAGACGGGGTTTTATCAGACTAAGGTAAGTTCGATCGCGGCACGTGCAGGATTGACACAGCCGGATTTTTATATTCATTTTGAAAGCAAGGAACAAATGTATGAGGAGCTTGTGGAGAGCTTTCGTACTTTGGTGAATGAAACGGTACAAAGCATGAAGATTGGCCCAGACCTAAGCGAGGCTGAAATTTTGAGACGGGGACAATTGTTTCTGGAAGCTATTTTTCGCGTGTTGTCTAACAATCCGGCGATCACTCGTGTCGGATTTTACCAGGCGGCAGACTCGGTGCGCATTAAGGCGGAAATGGCCGAGCATATCAAAAAGCATCTGCTGGCGGCGCAACGATGGGGCTCCTGCCGTGAGGAACTGGACCCTGAACTGACAGCAGAATGCGTGATCGGCTTGATTGAACGGCTGACGTTAACTAAATTGCTACCTGGACGTGAAAGTCCGTCTGTGCTTGCCAAGCAGGCACGAAATCTCCTGTATCACGGCATGCTCGGTTCCGAAGAATAACAGGACTATACAATCCCAACCTAGATTTGGGCGGCAGGTGCGGCATTTGTCCCTATCATGAATGATGGCATAAGCATAAGATGCTCTTGTAAACCATGAAGGGAGGAATCACCATGTCTGGAGTAGGCGCTGGTTATGGAGCTTTTACATCTACAGGAGCGATTCTGGTACTTTTCATTCTGCTCGTTATTATTTCCAAAGCATTTATCATCTAATTCGTAGCTTAAGAATTTAAATTCGGGCGAATTGCTGTAATCAATAGGGAGGAGGAACTTAAGATGGGTGAAGTAGATAGAGGTTGTGGCGGTTGTAACATGTTTACCTCCACTGGTGTTATTCTGGTTCTCTTCATTTTACTGGTTATCATCACTCGTACTTGTTTCATCTAAAGCTATATTCATGGGCTTGAGCACCGATGCTTCGGGTCTATGACCGTGTAGGTCAAACCAGAAACCGTCTCTAACAGAGGCGGTTTCTTTATATATTAAAGTTAACGTTGACGTTAACGTTATATAGGCGTAGTATTTATATATAATCTTTTTCATAAGGTGGGTGTCATGGTTACGTATAAAATTGATGAGGTCGCCAAACAGAGTGGTCTGACGAAGCGAACCATTCGTTATTATGAGGAAATTGGCTTATTGCCCTCCCCGCAGCGTAGTGAAGGAAATATGCGGCTGTATACGCAGGAGGATGTAGATTTATTAAAAAAAATAGTGAGTGCCAAGGAAGTACTTGGATTCTCCTTGCAAGAGCTTCAGCGTTACATGTCCGCAGCGGAAATGCTCAAAGGTCAGCGGGAGGAATATCGCGAGCGAACAGAGCATTTGCAACCGAACGAACGACGGGCCATGTTGGAGGATATGGAAGGTACACTGAACGAACAGTTGGAATTAATGGAGGGGAAAATCAACAGTATCCGTATGATCCAGACTGAGCTGGAGGGGTTGCGGGTCAGGGTGCGTGAACGCAAGGTTCTTCTGGATGAGGAACTTGATCACGACCCATCATAACAAGAACATTTACATTCAGATGTGGAGGTAACATCATAATATGAGTTCACAACATGTATTACCTGAAGAGTTAAAAGAACGCTCAGGCTTGCTGTCTCAACCTAAAGCCGTATGGGCGGTCGCCTTTGCTTGTGTTATTTCATTTATGGGTCTGGGATTAGTCGATCCGATTCTTCCGGCCATTGCCGATCAGCTTCATGCTACGAAAAGCCAAGTGTCATTGCTGTTTACCAGCTATAATCTGGTGACAGGCGTTGCGATGCTGATTACGGGCGTCGTATCAAGTCGATTGGGTGTCAAATGGACGCTATTAACCGGGATTTTATTTATTATTGTGTTTGCCGGATTGGGCGGCACGGCCAATACAGTTGGCGGAATTGTAGGCTACCGAGCAGGCTGGGGTTTGGGGAACGCTTTGTTTATCGCAACAGCGTTATCTGCGATTGTAGGTCTGTCTACTTCTGGAACAGCTAAAGCAATTATTTTGTATGAAGCGGCCTTGGGCCTCGGGATTTCAGTGGGTCCGCTACTGGGCGGTGAGTTAGGCTCCATTTCCTGGCGTGGTCCGTTTTTCGGTGTAGCCGGACTGATGGTAGTGGGATTTTTGTTCATTACGTTTATGCTGCCTTCGATTCCAAAGCCCAAAAAACGCGGTTCCATTGCCGATCCGTTCAAAGCGCTTAGTTATCCAGCTTTACTCACGCTCGGCATTGTAGCGTTGTTATATAACTTTGGATTTTTTACGTTGATGGCGTATTCTCCATATGTAATGCATCTGGACGAGCATGGTTTAGGTTATGTATTTTTTGGCTGGGGAATTATGCTGGCCTTTACCTCGGTGTTTGTAGCACCAAAGATTCAAGCACGCTTGAGCGTGGTATCTTCCATTAGTATCATGCTGACGCTATTTGCCATTGATTTAGGTGTTATGGCGATTGGGACGGTAGCTGGCTCGCCAACGACTGTCATTGTCGCCGTCATTGTAGCTGGTATTTTTCTGGGGATTAACAATACATTGATTACAACTGCTGTTATGCAGGCTGCTCCAGTGGAGCGCTCGACAGCATCTGCGGCCTACAGCTTCATGCGTTTTTTGGGCGGGGCAATTTCGCCGTGGCTTGCAGGGAAGCTGTCAGAGTGGTACTCAGCAGAAACCCCGTTTTATTTTGGAGCATTGATGGTACTGATTGGTGTAGCTGTGCTGATCGTACGTCGTCGACATATGCAGGATATTCAAGTGGATGCACACTAAGATTGAACTTCTGAGGAGGAAAAGAGTATGAGCGAGTACAAACATATTCTGGTCGCGATTGATGGTTCGGAACACGCTATGAAGGCGCTGGAGACAGCCAAAACGTTGTCTAAACAGCTTCAGGGGAATCCGCATCTGACTGTATTGCATGTAAACCCAGCTCTATCCATGAATGAGCCCCCGATTGGGGTGGATGTGGATGAACGGATCGAAGAGGAGGGGCGTCATATCTTAGAACCTGCATCTGACTATTTAAAGGACGCGGACATCCCTTGCCGTATGCTAGCGGGTCATGGTAATCCAGCGAGTATCATTTGTGAAATTGCAGATCAGGAAAAGGTGGATCTGATCATTATGGGAACACGGGGAAAAGGACTTGTTTCCGAAATGATACTGGGCAGCGTGAGCCATCATGTGATTCAGCATGCACCTTGTCCGGTGTTGACGGTAAAATAGATGGTAAAAGGAACGTTGATATCAAGAGAAGGAGGGAAAAGCATGCAGCAGCATTTATTTATTGGTGGAGCATGGAAAACAGCTTCATCGTACGCGACGTTGAAATCACCGTATTCCGGGGAAATCATTGCTGAGGTGGCAGAGGCCACGTCAGAGGATGCCAAGGCTGCTATTCAAGCGGCCTCTAATGCACGCTCGGAGATGCGGGCCATGCCAGCGCACCAGCGGTCAACCATTTTGGAGAAGCTGGCTGACCTGCTGGAAGAGCGGCGTGAGGATGCAGCGCGCATCATTGCACGTGAAGCCTCAAAACCATGGAAAGCTGCGCTGGCGGAGGTTGACCGGACGGTGCAAACCTACAAGTTCGCAGCTGAAGAAGCCAAACGGATTCACGGGGAAACCATTCCCCTGGATGCCGCACCGGGCGGCGAGGGCCGTATGGCCTACACGCTCAAAGAACCTGTAGGGGTAGTCGGAGCTATTACACCATTTAACTTCCCGATGAACCTGGTCGCTCATAAAGTGGGTCCCGCGCTGGCAGCAGGCAATACGGTCGTATTAAAGCCTGCGGAGCAGACGCCGTTGTCGGCTTACCTGATCGCAGAGCTGCTGGAGCAGGCTGGATTGCCTGCGGGCGCTCTTAACGTGGTCAGCGGCGATGGTAAAACCATTGGCGACGTACTTGTCACTGATCCGCGCGTCAGCTATATCACTTTTACCGGTAGCCCGGCGGTCGGTACAGAAATTCGCTCCAAAGCTGGCTTGAAGCGGGTCACGCTGGAACTGGGTTCCAACGCGGCCGTTATTATCGACCGTGATACGGATGTGGACGCGGTCATCGACCGTTGTGTGAGCGGAGCCTTTGCCAATCAGGGGCAGGTATGTATCTCGGTTCAGCGTATTTACGTTGCTGATGAATTGTATGATACCTTTGTATCCCGATTTATAGAAGCAACTCAACGTTTAAAAGTTGGAGATCCGCTAGAGCCGGACACGGATGTATCCGCGCTTATTTCAGCCAAGGATGTCGAACGTGTCCGTGAGTGGCTGGAAGAAGCGGTTCAAGCAGGTGCGAGGATCGCTCTGGGTGGTCAAGCCAAGGGAGGTATTCTGGAGCCGACGGTTTTGCTTAATGTGGACCCGACTTCCAAGGTGTCCTGTCGTGAAGTGTTTGCCCCGCTTGTGCTGATTCATTCTGTTAGCTCTATAGATGAAGCCGTAAACCATGTGAATAATTCGATTTATGGCCTGCAAGCGGGAATTTACACACATGATATCACGACTGCACTGGATGCAGCGGACAAGCTTGAGGTTGGCGGCGTGGTGATCAATGACATTCCAAGCTTCCGTGTCGACCATATGCCGTATGGCGGTGTGAAGCAAAGCGGCACCGGACGCGAAGGCGTAAAGTACGCCATGGAAGAAATGCTGGAGACAAAGCTGATCGTAATTAAACGATAGTAGTTATATAAAAGCCTATCTGATGAACATAGATAGTACGTTTTGCGTATGTCTGCTCATTAGATGGGCTTTTTTTCACCTTTTGCGCGATTGTCAGATGAAAATAAAGTATTAGACTGAAAATATTTGGATAAAGCGTGATTAACTTGAGTTTTAGACCGTTGGAACTGTTCCACCGTCAATATTATATTCACTTCCTGTAATTGAAGCAGCCCGGTCGGATACTAGAAAAGCAACAAGCTCAGCGACTTCTTCTGGTAGTCCTGGACGACCAATTGGAATTCCTCCCAACGAGTCCATCAGTTGCTTTAATGCACTTTCTCGGTCACCTGTCGTCTCAGCAATCCGATCAATCAAACTTTGTGCTGCCTTCGTTTCGATAAAGCCTGGCGCAACTGTATTAATACGAATGCCTTGAGGTGAAAACTGCTTGGATAGCCCTTTGCTGTAAGTAGTTAAAGCTGCTTTGGCCGCAGCATAAGCCAACGTTGCATCATATAGCGGCAAGCGACGTTGAATGGATGAAATATGAATAATAACACCGGAACCCTTTTCCACCATAGCCGGCAGCAATCCACGGTCTAAACGGACGGCAGCAAACAGATTGGCGTTAAAAGTTTGCTGCCAATGCTCGTCTGTCAAGATAAGAGCTCCCCCGGATGGGGCTGACGAGCCTCCAACATTGTTGACAAGAATATCTACACCGCCTAGGCGCTCAAGAACACTGTTTACTACTTGATCTACACCTTCAGGCGTACTAATATCGGCTGGAATAAACAGGTCTGGATTTTCTAAATTAACTGGAGTCGTTCGAGCCGTAGTTATTACGGTAGCACCTGCAGCCGTAAGTCTCTTAGCAATAGCCTCTCCCATTCCTTTGGTACCGCCTGTGACCAAGGCTCTTTTGCCTTTAAACTCACTTAAAATGCTTTCTAATTGAAAACTCATGCGAATAATTCCTCCTAAATTTTACAATGTGGTTGAGAAATACCTCTAGGTATCTCCACTCCGAGTTCACTTGTCTTGCGAACCTTACAAACTTTCGACAATGACACCCCGGTACCGCCCTCCGCGCAGTCGATGCTTTAGGGCTTTTTGATAGGCTGGACTAAAGTACCAAGCTTGTGCTTCCTCAAAAGTGGGGAATTCCAAGATGGCCAGCCCTTCAATATCGGGTCCTTCGAGGACTTGGTATGCGCCATACATTGCTAGGGGGTTGACGGAATGTCCCGCCAAACCTGCCGGTGCCAACTCAGAATAGAGTTGGAGTTCAGTTTGATCGGTACTCTGTTCACGTATAAAAACAACATAAGCGGGCATATACGTTTTCCCTTTCTTTTTTTAAAATTTCTTTATGGAAGTGTAATAATCAGTTCTTTAATTTTATTGTTGTTTACTAGAAATTGATGTTTAAGTAGGAGTGGGTCAGGAAGATTCGATTTATCAAAGTCTCCGTCTACTTTCGCAATTACGACGATGGTATTATTAATGTCATCCATATCCACGATCTCAAAGGTGACATTCGGCTCCAATATTTCTGCTTCACACCATGATTTTATGGCTTCCATACCTTTGATTTCGCGATGGTTATCCAAGATCAACGCATCTTTATCGAAAGCGGAAGTAAATGCTTCAAGCCGGGATTTGTTCGCTGATGTAAAGTAAGTTTCTACTGCTGGTGGCATGGATCTATGTGGATTCATTGATTCTTAACCTCCTATGGTGAGTATGTTGTGAGCGATAACTTCAAATTCATCATAGCAGTAATAATATGACTACATGGTGTCATATTATAGAGGATCATTTAAATTTCTTTTCATCGTTTCTAAATGAGACAATATTCTTGTACGTACTTGTTCGGGGCTAACCTCTATAAGGAGGGGACCAAAGGATAGCAGATAACTGTCCAGCCAATTGCCTACAGGAAATTGTGCCGTGACGGTATAAGATCCGTCTTCCCTCTGAGTAATTGTTTTCTCAGCAAATTCATCGTATACGCGGTAAGCTCCTTGAGCTGAAATGTGAAGAGTTACTTCAATGGTATGAAGCAAGTCGTTCATCTTTGTATCTGTAGATGCTACGACTGTTCTTGGCTCATAACTAATTTCGGTAACTGCAATCTCTTTCATTCGGCTAATCTTAAATACACGATAACTTTCGGTATTTAAACAGTAACCTTCCACATACCAGGATTTATCTTTAAACAAGAGCTTGGCAGGTTCGACGCTACGATAACTCTGTTCCCCGGCGACGTTATAATAGCGGAACTTTATAACATGGTTTGTGATTATTGCGTTGCGTATAAGAGTGAATAGCTGTCTCTGGCTGTTTTGGCTTCCCCATGGCGAAAAATCTACCTCGATCCAGTTACCCATGTCTTTTTTAAAAAGCCTACTTAATTTGTTCAGCACTTCTTCTACCTGTGGGATGGTAGCTGTAGCCACACTCTGAAGGGCCATTAAGATATCATCTTGTTCCTGCTCGGACAGTAAAGAGGTGTTAAAGACATAACCCTCCATCAATGATATTCCGCCCCCCTTGCCTCTACTGCTGTAGATGGGAATCCCAGCTGCGCTTAAGGCATCTATGTCCCGATAAATCGTTCGTGTGGAAACCTCAAAATACTCTGCCAATTCATTAGCAGTCACTTTTTTCTTATGGAGTAACATATAAACGATTTCAAAATGTCTGCTTAACGGCATACGCTTCACCTCTCTCGGTAGCATACACCTTATAACATGACATTATAAAGTCATATTAAGTGATTATTGACATCACACCTTAATGGACAGCAACTGGGGGACTTTATTTTCTTTGGACAGCGATAATAACACTGCCTTGGATCAGATCTTTTTACAATCTTTTATATAAAGTTGAACCAAAAGCACTTGCAAAATAAAAAGGAATAAACTATACTAAGGCCAGTTAATTAGTGATTGATCAATTACTAATTGATTATCAAGCAACGAGGTAACATTCATGAGCTGAGTAAGATACTGCTTCAAGTTTACTAAACGTATCTTTATTGGAACTATGGATTGATAAAGATTCAGTTAGATGAAGAAGTATGAAGTTAAGTAATTGATCAATCACTCATTTTATTTGTAAATGGAGGAGAAAAAGATGAAACATCTTATTATTTACGCGCATCCATCTGAGGGAAGCTTTAATCATGCAATATTGACCACTGCAGTGGAGGGGCTAAAGCAAAAAGGACATGATGTGGTGGTTCGTGATCTGTATGATATCGGCTTTCAACCTGTAGTCAGCAGTAGCGAGATTATTGGAGGAATCGGAGAAGATATTGTGCGGGAACAGCAGTTTTTGCAATGGGCAGAGGTGATCACCTTTATTTATCCGATTTGGTGGACCGGGATGCCAGCCATTATGAAAGGGTATATAGACCGCGTATTCTCTTACGGATTTGCTTATAAATATGTAAATGGAGTGCAGATGGGATTACTCAAGGGAAAGAAAGCCATTATCCTCAATACACAAGGAAAATCACATGCGGAATATGCCAGCAATGGTATGGATCAAGCCCTTCGCTTGACGTCTGACAAAGGCATATTTGAATATTGTGGACTTGATATCATGTATCATCTATTTTTCGAGTCGGTACCTCAATCTGATGAAGATACGCGTAAGAAGTGGCTTCGCCAGATTGCAGACATGGCCAGCAAAGCCTAATGGAAATATGTTTTAGGGACAGAGGATTAAGCATTAGGGGAATCGAAGTAGCCAGTGGCTAACCCAAAAGGCATCGCGTGCATCTCCAGGCGATGCCTTTTGGGTTGGTCCAATATTAAATGTGTTCCAATCGACACTCGCTCATGGCAAGCATCAATTTGCCATACTAAGGGTTAGGCATTAGTTTTTCCGATTTTTCCGATTGACGCTACGAGATCCACTGGAAGGCCACTGTGACCCACCACCTTGACCACCGCTTTGACCATGAGGAGGCCACCATTGTGAGCCACCACCCTGATGACCGCCGCCTTGATTATGAGGAGGCCAATGCGATCCACCGCCTTGACCACCGCTTTGTCCTGCAATAGATGGCATGCTTGGATAAGGGCCCTGAGCCTGACTGATTTGAGTAACATCTATATAAGACTGTGTGCCATTAGGATATAGCACTAACATAGATTTGTTAGCGGGATCTACGCTTTTTACGAAAGCAACGATCTGTTGACCATTCACAGTAAATATTCCCCATAGATTAACAAAATTACTCACTTCAGTAGTTGGTCGCGAAATGTGGTTGTAACGGCCCCATCGAACGATGAGAAGAATGTTTAGACAAGGTGTGTATCTCTCCTTTAGATTGAATTTTGTGACATCATATGTGCAAACGTACTGATTGGAATGGGCAATATTGCTATAAATCGAGATAAATGCATCTTAGAGAATTTAATTAATCAATTGAAACAATTTGCCATGCGCCATATTTATCTTTTTCAAAGTAAAAGGTATATCGTATATCGGGTGAATATCCTTCTTCATTATTCAGCCGTTCCCCTACAATGGGTATCAATATCCGATTATTTTCTTTCATAGCTTCAGCAATACCAGTAAACTTCACCGGATGATCGAAGAGGTAATCGTGACCTGTTCCAACGTCTGGACCGAGCGCAGCATGGAATTGATCCAAATCTTTTGACACGAAGGCAGCTATTGCTGCTTTGAGTTTTGCTATCATGGCATCCTCAATTAGAGGGTCTTCAACATCATTCCATTTGATCTCGTCCAAGTTTTGCATGGCGACTGGTTGATCTGTTCCTTCTTTTACTACCGTACCTGAGGTTGTTGGTATTGTTCCATTGGTAGATGTATCCGTTGTTTCTTGCTTTCCACAACCAGCAAACACACTTACACTTATGGAAAGTATAAGAATAGAAATAATTTGAGCAGGTTTGTTCATATTAGATTCACCCGTCCTTATTTACAACCATATGTAAAAACAGTTTTACTTTTTTTGGTGATAAATCATAGTTGTAAAATATTTTTTACATTTTTGGGGTTAAAGTGGATTAATTGAAAAATAACATTAGAAGTGTGCGGTGGTTTACTATAGAAAAATGAATAAATAAATGAAATGACCTTCTCTAATTAAAGAAGGTCATTTTTTAATTCAGGAACCATTATTAAATGTAGCATAGCCTTCTGCTTATAGGCGTTCTCGCTTGCAAGTCATGCAGTGGTTCTTTATACCTGGTTTGGAATTTCCGCATGGACGTTTAGGCATTTTGTCGGTTAGCTATGATGCTGCGTATCACGGTTCAAAAGTAGCTGCACATGATGAAATCTCTGGTGTATATCTATGTAGGGTATCAAGCTGTAGTTAGAGCATTTTTTTGAGCTGGGATATACGGGCTTGGGAAACCTCAAGTATTTTGGCATATTCGTGCTGTGCAGCATTGGGGTGTTTTTGCATTAATTCTTTTAGACTTTCGATCATCTGTTGTGTCGATCGCCGTAGACGTTTGGACTCTTTATTAGATCGTTGTGAGTTGGATAAAGCTGATTTGGCTGGTCTTAGGATAGGGCTGAAATTTATCCCCTTCTTTAAACTTTCAATACATTCCCCGCAAATAAAGCTGTCTCTAAAATAAGTTAATTGTTCTGTTGAACCACACATTTTACACGTCACCCCAGTATATTTTCGAAAGGCGAGAATACCAGTTTCCTCATCTGCAAAAATCTCAACAGGATCACCCACATTATAATCCATGGAAATTCGCATTTCTTTGGGAATAACGATGCGGCCTAACGCATCTAGGGGACGTGTCATACCTGTACTTTTCAAATGATAACCTCCTTTTTTTATATCCTTATAATACTAAATAGTTATGATAAAAAAGAATAGGCTTAGAGAAGCAATCGCATATATTTAGTAAACTGTTGAAAAGTATACAAGTAATTGCCAAAATATGTTTTGTTATTGAAAGAAACGTGTTGAGGAGATTATAAAGAATTTCCGATATATATTCATAAAGAATATTCTAGGTGGCAATGAAATTTTTAGTAACACGGGATAAGGAGCTGTGCATTACATTATTACAGGGAACAACCTAATTTTGCACTCTTTACTATGAAAACTTATACTTATCGTTAAAGCTGACTTGAAGAGAAAATAAAAGAACGAGGAGGGGAATAACCATGTACTCCATTAAAGAGGTTCAAATGAAGAGCGGATTGCCCGCATCTACCCTTCGTTATTATGAAAAAGAAGGCATATTACCTGATGTGGGTCGGGATGAAGGTGGAAGAAGGGTATATACTGAAAAACAAATCGATTGGATTAGGTTCCTTATGGCTATGAAAGATACAGGGATGACTATTGAAGAAATTAAGGCATACCTTGAGCTAAATGTAAAAGGAGAAGCCACAATCCAAGAGAGAAGAGATTTCCTTGTAGCCCACAAAAGGAAAGTAGAAGAACATGTGGCACAAACGCAGCACAATTTGGAGAAAATTATTCAAAAGATAGCTTTTTATGATCATGTGGTTATGGGGAAAAGTCTCTCTTAGGTATCGTTTGATCTGTAAATAGTGGTAAAGTCAAATCGAATATATGGAGCCCACGGCATATTTGCAATACGCTGGAGGGCTTTTTTGCATAGATATCTAAAGATGCAGATTCTAGGTCGTAAGTATTGAAAATGGGCGGTTCACAACGCGCTTATAGGGTAAAAGTGTAGTACCAAGGTGGGCAAGTGGGGGTGTTGACTCTCACGCCACGTGAGACTGTAGACTGTCAAGCAAGGGAGGTGAAGCGGAATGGCTTATACGGTGAAGGAAGTGTCTAATCTGTCGGGAATCAGCGTACGAACTTTGCATTATTATGATGAAATCGGATTGCTGAAACCGCATCATATTGGAAATAATGGATATCGCTATTACGAACAGGAACAACTGTTGAGGCTTCAGCAAATCATGGTGTACAGGGAACTGGATTTGCCTTTATCTGAAATTGGAAATGTGCTGGAGCAAACCAAGGAACAAAAAGCCGAGGTTTTGCAAGAGCATCGAGCCAAGGTTGAGGCCAAAGTCTTCCGCTTGCATACTCTCCTACAGACCATCGACGAAACGGTGGCTCATTTGAAAGGGGAACAAGCAATGAAACCAGAGCACTTGTACCAAGGATTTAATCCGGAAAAGCAGGAAATGTATGAACGGGATTTGACAGACCGTTATGGTCAAGAGGCTCAGGAAACAATTCAGGAGAGCAAGACGGCGACGAAGAACTGGAGCAAAGAGGATTATTTGGATTCGCAGGCAGAGGCTGATCAGATTCATCGGCGGCTGGCAGAAGCCATGAATAAAGGATTGAAGCATAACAGTGAAGAAGTACAGGCGCTAATCCGCCGTCATCTTCAATGGGTAAGCCGATTCTATACCCCTACAGCAGAAATTTATAGCGGGCTGGGAGATTTGTATGTGGAGCATGAGGATTTCAATAAGATGTATGAAGGCTATCGCCCCGGACTGGCTGAGTATTTGCGAGACGGGATGAAGGTTCTAGCCGAACGGGAATTAAATTAACAAAGGGTGAACAACAAGCCAATTCCGATGGCTTGTTGTTTACCCTTTTTGTGTGTAAAGCAGCTTACATGCTGCTTTGTGCTGTTCTCATGCCTTGCTGGCTGCTGTTTCCGTAATGTTGCATGCCACTGCTTGCGAAATGCTGTCCAGTCGTTCCCATATGTTGCGGAAAGCTGTGATTCATGTGGCTTCCTGTATTAAAGGAGGTTGGTTGCATACTGCGGGAAGCAAAGCTATCGCCAAATCCGGGCTGAGTCATTTGACTGCTGGAACGGATGGAGTTTTCCAACTGACTACACAGTTGAATCACTTGCTGGTATTGCTGCATAGCCTGCTGGTGATGCTGAATTGCAGTTTGGATCATTTGAGCTGCGCTTCGTTCACGTTGCACCAGGCTTTCAAGACTGGATGCATTTTGTTGTTCTTGTTGCAGCAACTGCTGATACATGGCAGTTCCTTGCTGTGTTTGTTGTACCAATTGTTGCATGATTTGTTCACATTGATGAAGTTGTTGTTGTGGAGCCATGTTGTTGTACATGAATCATCAATCTCCTTCGCCGGATAGTTTTGGGTTTCAGACCCTCCTATATTGTGGCGAAGGAAGACGATATATATGCGCTATTTTTGGTTATAGGCTGGCTACCAGAATAGCCGTAAATTCCTCTAGGAATACGCGATCTTCGTGATCAAAGCGGCCTTTTAGTGGGCTGTCAATGTCCAGCACTCCAATCAGCTCCCCATTCTTGACAAGGGGAATAACGATTTCACTATTGGAAGCAGCGTCACAGGCAATATGTCCTGGAAACGCATGAACATCATCTATAACAAGCGTTCGTTGTTCTGCTGCTGCGGTACCGCATACGCCACGTCCCAATGGAATCCGTATACATGCAGGTAAGCCCTGGAAAGGACCAAGTACAAGCTCTGTGCCATCATAAAGATAGAAGCCGCTCCAATTAATATCTGGAAGGAAATGACCAAGTAATGCTGAAGCATTTGCCAAATTGGCAATGGTATTGGATTCATCATGAATAAGTGCCCGGAGTTGTCCGAGAACCGATTCGAATTGTTCATGACGTGTGCCTTCGTAAGGTATAGCTTGAAACATGTAGAGTTCACGCTCCTAACATTAAATTTTCACATTAAGGGTTGTATATATCGCCAAAAATAGGTAATTATGCAATTGGCTTTTACCATTGGTTAATTAATTTAAGATATAACGATTGTATATATTCAGTCAAGTGGAAAATCACTCTGTAACCTTTCGGTATTCTCCGTACACTAACCTCTGTACAGAATCATTCTAGGAAGGAGAAGGCTATACGTTTTAGCGGGGCAAACAATATAGAAAGTAATTCAGCAAGGGTTGTCCTCATCTGTTTCCAGCTTATCCTCTATGGGTAAAAACAGTGTAACATGGTTGGCCTAGGCCAGGGAGGAGTTACAATTATGCATGCAGATGTTCAGAACTTGTTTATCCGTATACAGATGCTTTCTTATGCACATCAGAACGATCTCACGATAAGAGATATTCAACCTGTGTTGGAAGAGCGCGGTTACCGTGTAGGAGAACGTGAGGTCAAGCAGGAGCTTGAAAACCTGACGCAGGAAAACTTTCTGACACCGCATGATGATATGTTCAGCATTACCGGCGCAGGGATCGATGAATTACAGGAAATTCAGTCGATGCTGGGCATACTGTACAAGGATGTTGTGAAGAAACCGACTCGCACCACGGTTTAATCTCTTATAATATAGAAGATGCCCTTCTAATTCCTAATCCTAGGTGGTCAAGACCCCATTTTATAGACACTGAAAAAAGACCCTAGGCTATAAGCTGCTTCCGATACTCTTTCGGAGGCAGCTTATTTAACTTTCGTTGTGGTCGACATTGGTTGTAAAATCGAATATATTCTTCTATTCTCCTTTGTGCCCCGTCCATATTTCGGATATCATATGGGTAGAGCCCTTCCGTTTTGAGATGCGAGAAGAAGCTCTCCATCGAGGCATTATCATAACAATTGCCTCGGCGAGACATGCTGATCCGGGCGCCAACCTTTGGCAACATGTCATGGTACGCATGGGACGTGTACTGGAATCCCTGGTCGCTGTGAACGATGAGGCCAGTCACGTCTTTTTGCTGTTTAAAGGCTTGTCGAAACGTCTGTAAAACCAGTTCGTTATCATTTCTATGGCTCATCTGGTACGCGATAATTTCGTTATTGAACAAGTCTTTAATCGCAGACAGATATAGCCAGCAATCCCCCACACGATATTGCGTGATATCTGTGACCCATTTTTGATTAGGTTTGTCCGCCTTGAAATCCTGTTTTAGCAGATTTTTCGCCACACGACCTTTCGTAGAGGAAGCATAGTTGCAGCGATGTTTCCGGCGAATTTGTGAGCGGATTCCCAAGACCTGCATGAGCCGGAGTACCTTTTTATGGTTCATCCAGACTCCATGATCGTGCTGCAAAAATAGTTGAATTTGGCGATAGCCGTAGACCCCGTTATACTGCTCATACACTTTCTTCACAAGTGCTTTCGCGTCCCGATCTCGATCTGCTCCTCTACGCTTTAAGAAGGCGTAATATCCACTTCTGGAGACTTTGAAAAGCGTACACAGTTTGCTAATAGGATAGTCTTTCGCAGCTTTCTCAATGGTTATATATTTGTGTGCTTCATCTCCTGTATCCAGATTTCCAAACACTTTTTTAGCATATCATTTTCCCGTCTCAGCTTCTGTACATACCTATCCTGATCGATATACTCCTTACGCCGTCCTCGCTGGTCCATGAGCCCGAATTCACCGAGTTGCTTGTATTTGCGCATCCATTCTTTTAATCGATGTCGATCTGCGATCCCAAACTTCTCCATGAGTCTACGATACGTCCAACCTTCTTCAATATGGAGTCGTATGGCCTCTACCTTGGTTTCAAACGTATACTCGTTAAACTTTGTTCCCTTTTTCGCCGGCATAAAAAATGCACCCCTTAGATTTCATCGGATAAACCAGGGGTTTATTCCAATGTCTATTCTAAGGGGTGCACTTCAAGGAACAGGAGGGCTATTTTTATATATAAGCTTCTCAGCTTTAAATAGGTTGTGTTTGTTGAAGGTGTATGCTTAAATGTAGCGTATATTTATTGTCATTTTAATGCTGGAAGGATGATGGAACATGTGTGCATATGCATGTAAGGGGCATATACCACCGCTGGAAAGTTCGCGTCTTCGGCTGCGAAGGATGGAAAGCGGGGATGCGGCTACGATGTTCGCTTGCTGGTCTGACCCGGAGGTTCACCGTTATATGAACCTTTCTGGTATGTCAGGGCGTGAGGACGCAGAGGATGTGATTGAGCTGTTGAATGAGCTGGCGAAGACGGAGGATGCGTTGCGCTGGGGAATAGAGTTGAAGGAGAGCGGAAAGTTAATTGGAAGCTGTGGTTTTAATTATTGGCAGACAGAGGGAGCTTATAAAGCTGAGATTGGTTATGAGATAGCCAAGCCTTATTGGCGACAGGGTTACATGACCGAGGCGCTACGCTTGGTGCTGTTATTCGGGTATAACACGATTCGGTTGAATCGGATCGAAGCGCTGGTGGACCCGCGCAATACAGGCTCGCAAGCTCTGCTGTCCTCGATGGGCTGGACACAGGAAGGACTGTTGCGGCAGGTACAGCATACATCTACAGGCTTTAAGGATATGCTGATGTATTCTTTACTGCATGAAGAATGGCTCAGACTGGAGGCACAACGAAATGCTGTTTCAGTATAACGGCGGTTCATCACCACTGCACAGGCTAGGGCCGTTAAGTAAGCTAATATGGGTGGGATGCTTTAGCCTCCTGTCGATGGCTTGGGATTCGACGCTGCGGGAAGCAGCTCTCTTGGCTGTACTGATTGCTGTGGCTGGCTTGGGCGCACGTTTGACCTTAGCACGCCAGCTTCGGGCTATGTCATTCCTGATTGGGTTAGGCATCCCGTATTTTTTACTGTCTATCCTAGCGATTCGAGAAGGACATACCGTGGCTTCATGGGGACCCATTGTCATTACAGCAGAGGGACTGGATATCGCAGGGGCGTTAACGTTGCGGATTTTTGTGTTGTTTTTGGCATCTTATATCTATCTCTCGACGACCGATCCCCGAGATTTTGTGCAGGCATTGAATCTGCGCTTGCGTGTTCCTTATCGGTTTGCGTTCGGTATTTCAGTGGCACTGACGTTTCTCCCCTTATTGGAGGAAGAAGGGCGAACAATTATGGCAGCACGGCGTGTTCGTGGACAGGAACCACCACGAGGGTGGAGCAATCGGTTATCATGGTGGAGCGGGTATGCGGCTGCCGTGTTGGTGAATGCTGTAAGGCGGGTTCAGCAGACGGCGTTGGCTATGGAGGGCAAAGGTTTCGGCGCTTATGCAGAACGGACATATCTTCGTACACTGAACAATGGGCGTGTAGGCAACTTATGTGCTATGACTGCTGTAGTAGCTACGGCTGTTTTATGGTGGAGCTTATAAAGTGAAGCCTCTTATTTTCGGCCTTATTGTCAACCTGTAAAATATAATTAGGTTGACAATAAGGCCGCAGATGAATACATTTATACAGTAGCAGCTTGTACAAGGATCAGAGCTGTAATCTTATAGATTAGATAGGGAGAGGAGTCAAGAAATACATATGAAGGAATCTCGTATGTTTGCAAAGTTAACAACGCTGGATATCGTGCTCATGGCGATGCTGGCCACGTTGAACGGCGTCATGACCGTGTATTTGTCGCTCATTAACAAAACATTAAACAGTCTGGGAGGGCCTATCGCAACTTCCGCTATTGTCGGGCTGTACATGATATACGGCTTGTTGGCTTATTATATTATTCGTAAGCCGGGTACGGCGGTTATTGCTTATGCATTTGGCGCGGTGGTGCAATCCTTTATGGGCTCTGCCTATGGAATTGCTTCTATTATCGCGGCGGCTGTCTGCTATATGATTGCGGCTGAGTTGGTATTTGCCTTGTTGCGGTATCGACGCTGGAACGCAGTTTCGCTGATGCTAGTGGGTGGGGCTATGGTTCCGCTGTGGTTTATTGTCGCAGCCAATATGTTTGGCTATATGCATTGGGGGTGGAAGGTGCTGACCATAGCACTGGTCGTTCGAATCCTGAGCGGCATTGTCCTGTGCGGTCTGCTGACGAAAGTGCTGGGCGATGCCTTAAATCGTACGGGACTGTTAAAACGTTTTGAACTGGGACGCGCTTCACGTGCATAGCCGTGGCTATACATGTGGTTATATCTTCAACAATGGGGATCGAGGATATTTCAATTATGAATGAACATAACGATGATAACTCTAGCAGTAAAATAGCTATATCCTTGAAGAATTTTGGCTATCGGTATGATGATCAGGTGGAGCCAGCTTTATATGGTCTGACACTGGACATTGCGGTGGGCGAGCATGTAGCCATTGTTGGAGCTAGTGGGAGTGGAAAGTCTACGCTTTGTCAGCTACTTCATGGCGGGTTGTCCCGTTCCGGTGAAGGCGAACGGACGGGGGAGCTGACCGTGTACGGGATGGACCCCGATACCGCTGATTTGGCTACTGTCGCCACCACTGTCGGCGTCGTGCTTCAGGACCCAGATGCCCAGCTGGTGCAGGGAATCGTCGAAGACGAGATTGCTTTTGGGCCGGAGAACCTGCGCGTGCCTCCGGCAGAAATAGCGCAGCGCATTGCCGCTGCGCTGGAGGCCGTCGGCCTAGCTCCCGAGCGCGACTCCTTCGTGCGGCGCCTCTCGGGAGGCCAGCGCCAACGTACCGCGATTGCTGCGGTACTGGCGTTGGAAGCGCCGCTGGTCGTGTTCGACGACGCAGCTGCGCAGTTGGACCCGCCGGCTGTACGCGACTTCGCCCTGTTATGTCGGCGGCTCCATGCCGAAGGCCGGACGGTGGTCACTGCGTCCGGCCGTATAGACGATGATGCGCGTGCAGCGCAGCGCATCATCGTCCTGAAGGGCGGGACCGTGCAGCTGCAGGGTCCGCCCGAAACGCTGCTGCGCGAACATGGTGCGCAGCTGGCCGCCTTGGGGCTGCTCCCCTCTCCGGCAGGGAGGGGAGACATGCTGCGTGAGCCGGGGGTGAATCCCGGCTCAGCGGCGGACCGCGCTGGACAGCCGTTGCTGGAGGTGAAGGGATTGCCCTTCACCTACCCCGGCAGCCAGCGCCCGGCGCTCAAGGGCGTGAGTCTTGCCCTTGCACCTGGCGAACGAGCCGTGCTGCTGGGTGAGAACGGCTCGGGTAAAACCACGCTCGGTAAGTTGCTCATGGGCCTACTCCCTGCACCGAAGGGGTGCATGTGGTGGGAGGGGCAGGATATGGCGAAGCTGCCCATTCACCAGCTAGCTACCGGAATCGGCTATGTGTTCCAGCAGCCAGAGCATCAGTTTGCAGCTGCAACGGTGTGGGAGGAGTGCTTGTACAGCGTTCGCGCCAAGCTTGGTTTACGGACCGGGGAGCCGGTTCCCGCCGCATATGTGGAACGGGCGCATCGCTTACTGACAGCCGCCAGGCTGGATCACCGACTGGAGGTCTCGCCGTACCTGCTAAGTGGAGGTGAAAAAAGGCTTTTGAGCGTTGCGGCACAGTTCATCCTCCCCAAAAAGCTTTACATCTTGGATGAGCCGACTGCGGGAACGGATTACGAAGGGGCAAACATCCTGCTCCATATGTGCACAGAGCAGTCTGCTGAAGGCGCGGCTTTTCTGTTCATCACCCACGATTTGCAGATAGCTGAACGCTTTGCCAGCCATGTTCTTCGTATGGAAGAGGGGTATCTCTATAAAACGGAAAATAGCTGGAATGATCATACGATTACAGTTGACAAAAATTAACGATATGTAGACAATATTATATATACATCGTACAAAACAGGCGGCCTATATAGGCCGCCTGTTTACGATTATGCAGTGAGGGTTATAATCCATTCAGGAAAGGCTTGCCGCACAGATACAACACAGTTTTTATAAGGAAAGGATTTGTGATTTGCTTGGGAGACGATAAACCTATGAAGCGCGGACTCGTGCTGACAGGTGTTCTATTGGCCACTTTTTTGGCCGCAATTGAAGGAACGGTTATCGGTCCAGCGGGACCGACGATTGTTAGTGAACTGGGCAGCGTGAATTTGCTCAGCTGGATTTTTACGGCATATTTACTGACGATGGCTGTGACCACACCTATTTTCGGAAAGCTTAGCGATTTGTTTGGCCGAAAACCCATTTTTTTAATCGGCTGTTCGTTGTTTGTACTTGGCTCTTTACTTTGTATGATAGCTGGTACTATGGAGCAGCTTATTATCTACCGGGCCATTCAGGGGATTGGTGCGGGTGGTGTCATTCCCGTTACCTTTACCATCATCGGTGATATATACAAAATGGAGGAACGTGGCAAAGTCCAAGGCATGATCAGCTCAGTATGGGGAATTTCTTCCCTGATCGGGCCACTCTTGGGCGGTTATGTGGTCACCTATTTTGGTTGGGAGTGGATTTTCGGTTTTAACGTTCCTTTTGGATTGCTGGCTATGTTCTTCATCGCCCGTTACTTGCGTGAACAGGTAAGCAAGCGTACCGCGCGTATCGACGTACCGGGAGCGGTTACCTTTACCATCGGGATGACGGCTCTCTTGCTCGTATTGGCACTGGGCGGGCAGTATATCGGTTGGGCTTCTCCTGAATTGCTGGCCTTGGCTGCGGTAGCCATTTTGTTCCTGATTCTGTTTTTGGTTATTGAAAAACGCGCTCAGGAACCGATGGTGCCACTAAAGCTATTTCGGATACGGGATATCGCCTTTTCCTGCGCTGCAGCACTGTTAGTCAGCACCCTGCTGATCGGACTGACTAGCTATCTTCCACTATGGATTCAAGGTGTACACGGTGGAGATGCCGCTTCATCGGGTCTCGCGCTGGCTCCAATGTCCGTAGGCTGGCTATTTGGCTCTATGATCGGAGGACGCATTTTGCTGACGCTGGGCTCGCGTCGAACCTCTTTGATCGGGCTGACCCTGATTGTATTGGGTGCCTTCGTCATGACCTTGATGGGCCAAACGGCTCCGATCTGGCTGCTATTCCTGTCTACATTGTTGTATGGACTGGGATTCGGCTTCTCGATAACCGTGTTTACGATTATTGCCCAGTCCTCGGTCGGATTCCAACTGCGTGGCGCGTCTACAGCACTGAATACGTTCCTGCGTACGTTGGGGCAAACGATCGGGGTTGCAGCCTTCGGTTCATTGTTGAATTATCGCATTGCTGCCCAGACAGCAGACGGACAGCTTACACAGCAAGGGGTTACGCAGGAGGATATTAACGGTCTGCTTGCACCTCATGCTTCACAGAGTCTAAGTGACAAGGTTGCCGGATTGCTTCGTTCTGTACTGGAAAACAGTCTGCATTCCCTGTTCGTGATCATGGTCGTTATTGCAGTGATTAGCTGGTTTGTCGTCCTCGGACTGCGGAACCGTCCGCCAGGTACGGAAGAAGAGGCAGATCAGCGCGTAAAGACACCCCAAAGAGAACACGCATAAAAAATAATATAAATCTTTCATGATAAAGAGACAGTCCGGTACACCAATAAGTGGCCGGGCTGTTTCTTTATATCTAAGGTCTCTCCTCCTACGGATTCAGCAAAAAGCCACCTCGTATAGGACCGATAAATTCCCCAATATACAAAAAGTAAATAAAAATCCCCTAGAGATTGCGATATATTCATATGTTATAGGTTACAAAGTGGTAAAAAAGTCTTAAAAAATTGTAACTAAAAATCTGTTTCTGCATTGAACTATAGGGTACTAAGGAACTATTTTTTTGAACCCGCTTACAAATTGGGCTTTGTATGATTTATTTTAGAACGATTTTGCATGTGAATGAAGCAACCAACCTAGTAAAATGGGACACGGAAAAAAATCAAGTAGCAAATTTTTCTGAATGTAATAGGAATGAAAAAATAGGAATTTTCAGAAAATTACTAGGAAAATATGAGGATGAAATTCATAGAGGAACCTGTTTTCTTACCACACATAATAGGGCTTTTCAGTCTATATCAATCGTTTGACATACCATATAAAATGGCCCTACCAACCAAAAAGTTGGATTTCAAATCTAGAAGCATAATTAGATTAAGGGAGATGGAGTACTTGAAGTTTAACAAATGGTTCAGTAAAGCAGCCACTGCAACAGTAGCAACTACCTTGCTGTTAGGAGGCGGCGTTCAGGCTTTTGCCGAGGAAAATGATGCATCTGATCTCAAAACAGACAATGCATTTACGCAAATTACGCGTAATGACATGCTGAATATTTTCAAACAGCAAGGCAAAGAGAAATATGAGGTTCCGTCCTTCGATGCGTCTACAATTAAAAATATTCCTTCTGCTATTGGTCGCGACAGCTCAGGCAAGCTGATTGATTTCGATGTCTGGGACTCTTGGCCGTTACAAAATGCCGATGGCACAGTAGCCAATTACAAGGGGTACAATATCGTTTTTGGACTGGCAGGCGATCCTAAAAGAGGCGAGGATACATTCATATACCTGTTCTATCAAAAAGCGGGCAATACTTCACTGAGCGGCTGGAAAAACGCTGGCAGAGTATTTAAAGACAATGATAAACTGCTTGCCAACGATCCGATTCTAAAAAATCAGTCAGAAGAATGGTCAGGTTCAGCTACCTTAACCGCTGATGGACAAGTACGTTTATTCTATACCAGCAGACAGCCCTATGATCCGAATAACAAATTATACGGCAAGCAAACCTTGAGCACGGCTCAAATTAATGTCTCTCAGCCTGATGATAAGACACTGAAAATAGATGGAGTCGAGGATTTGAAATCGATCTATGACGGTGGAGATGGGAAAACCTATCAAAATGTTCAGCAAAGCGTCGGTGTAGATATGGATAACCATACGTTTAGAGACCCTCACTATGTCGAGGATCAAGGCCACAAATATATTATATTTGAAGCGAACACAGGGACAGAAACAGGCTATCAGGGCGAAGATTCGATTCAAAACCCAGCTTATTATGGCGGCAATAAGAAATTTTTCACGGAAGAGCAACAAAACCTGCTGCAAAGCCCTAAGAAAAAGGGAGCTGAGCTGGCGAACGGCGCACTGGGTATCGTGGAATTGAATGATGATTATACGTTGAAAAATGTAATGCCTCCTTTGATTGCATCCAATCTGGTAACAGATGAAATTGAACGGGCGAATGTGTTCAAAATGAACGGTTTGTGGTATTTATTTACGAGTACAAGAGGTTCCAAGGTGACTGTAGATGCGATCGGTGACGATGATATTTACATGCTGGGTTATGTTTCTACTTCCTTGACAGGGCCTTATAAACCGCTGAATGGAACCGGTCTCGTTCTTCATCAGGATCTGGATCGTGATGATGTTACCTGGACGTATGCCCATTTTGCTATCCCGCAAGGCAAAGGCAATAACGTAGTCGTGTCGAGTTATATGACCAATCGTGGGCTTTTCCCGGATCACAAATCTACTTTCGCGCCAAGCTTCCTGCTGAATATTAAAGGCTCGAAAACGTCTGTTGTGAAAAATGGTATTTTGGAGCAAGGGCAAATCACGGTTGATCCAGCGAATGACAAAAAAGAATCCCCAAATGAGTATGGCAAGAAATAAGTAGGTATATGCAGTATGTCCGAAGACGGCGGCTTGGTAGCTTACCAATCAGTCGTTCCTCGGACGATACATAACGATGCAATGAGAGGTAAGGAGGATCGTCATAATGAGAAAAAAAGCTCCCAAGAGCATTTGGATACGATCCGTTGTAGTCATCACAGGCTTAACTATATTCATAGCTATGGGTTGGAGTATGTACCAACAGGATACAGCCGAACCCCCAAAATCTGCTGCAACTCCAAAAAATCAAGCGAATCAAAGTAAGCATACAACACCGACCTATCGGTCAGCCTATCATTTTACCGTTCCGGATAAGTGGAAGAATGACCCCCAACGGCCCATTTATTTCGATGAAAAATATCATTATTACTATTTATATAATCGTGACTATCCCAAAAAGAACGGTACAGAATGGCGACATGCCACATCAACCGACCTGGTTCATTGGAAAGATGAAGGGGTGGCGATTCCCAAATATACGAACCCGAATGGAGATCCTTGGTCCGGTTCGGTCGTGATCGATAATAATAATACCGCAGGTTTTGGAAAAGGCACGCTGGTAGCCATTGTCACACAGCCCTCAGCAGATGGCGGAAAGCAGGAACAATTTTTGTGGTACAGTAAAGACAAAGGCAAGACGTTTACTTCTTACCGTAACAAGCCTGTGATGTCCAACCCCGGTACAAAGGACTTTAGAGATCCTAAAATCATCCGAGATACTCAACGTAATCAATGGATGATGGTCATGGCAGAGGGAACGAAGATTGGCTTTTATAAGTCTAAAAATTTAAAGGATTGGCAATTTACGAGCGGCTTTCAAACGGAAAATATCGGGCTTGTGGAATGTCCTGACCTTTACCGGATGCGGGCGGATGATGGAACCTATCAATGGATTCTGGGCGCGAGCGCCAATAGCAAACCAACAGGCGGACCCAACACGTATGCCTATTGGACGGGAGATTTTAATGGAGAAGCATTTCTCCCTGATCACAGTGAACCTGAGTGGCTGGATTACGGGTTTGACTGGTATGGTGCAGTTACGTTTGAGGAAGGAAAAGACAAAGATAAATACAGTCACCGTTATGCTCTGGCCTGGATGAACAATTGGGATTATGCCAATAACACGCCTACCCTGAAGGAAGGCTTCAATGGAATGGATTCGATTGTTCGCCAAATTCGACTGAAACATACGGCAGATGGTGGATATCGTTTGGTTTCACAGCCGGTACCCAATTTGGAGCGATTCCAAACATCCAAAGAATCATTAGGAACGATTAAAGTAGAGGGTGCTCACCGGCTTCCGGTAGCAGGCGATGCCTATCAGTTAGAGGCGGATGTATCTTGGTCCACGATTAAAAATGTAGGATTGAGGCTTCGAGAGTCGACGGATGGCAAGCGTCATGTCGATGTGGGTGTCTCAGTGGACGGTCAATACTCCTACGTAAATAGAGCCAACACCGGGCAGCCGGATCAGAGTGGAAAATATGTAGAGAGCAAGGCGCCTTTTGATGCTAATAAGAAAAAGGTCCACCTGAACATTCTCGTCGATAAAACCAGCATTGAAGTGTTTGTAGATGGTGGAGAAGTAGCTTATTCCTCTTTAATATTTCCACGGTTAGAGGATCAGAAAATTACTCTTTTTTCCGATGGCGGTCCGGCTGTGTTTAACAATGTAGTGGTCAAACATTTTAGCCGATAGCAGGTACTTATGCTATTCGTAAGCTTGGGCATATTTCGCTCTATTCTGGTATATAAAAAGTCCACCCATGAATATAAGGGTGGACTTTTCTGTGTAAATCTAAATTTTCGTTTTAGCACAGCTATAAGATTGTTCGTTTATTCACAAACGATTAGTTGCTAAAATTACTATTCATTCTATTTGTGATAAGGTGACAAGTTATCAGCGCTACGGCCCAATTTTTTGAGCAAGCCGATGAGTTGATCTCTTTCGGTTTCACTGATTCCGCTAAAGGCACGTTCAATTTGACGTGTATAATCAGGATAAATTTCGTCCATGACACGTTGTCCTTCGTCCGTCAATTCTGCATATATAATCCGACGATCTTGGTCGCACGGGTGACGGTGCAAATAACCGCGGCTTTCCAGTTTGTCGATAACATAAGTGACATTTCCGCTTTGCAGAAGCAGCTTTGCTCCAATTTGTTGGATTGGCTGCGCGCCCTTGTGATATAAAACTTCCATCACGGCGAAGGCCGTTGGGTTGAAGCCCACCGTTTTGATGCCAGCAACCGCATGTTCGTTTACACTTTTGAATGACTTGGCAAACACGCTATACAAATGCATGGATTGCTGTGTCACCAATGTTCGGTAATCTATCATCTTCATTCCGCCTTTATGTATGGATTTGGGCATCCTTTGACCGCTCGGCTCGGATGACCGGGCAACCATACCCTTGTTACTAGCATAAAGGGATTTACGTAGTGAAAACATGCGATTTGTCACAGTAGCTGCTTTTTTAACTATTTAATTTCAAAGCTTTAAAGTAAATTTTTGAAAAGTAAAGGTTTTGAATGTAAAAATACTGTTCTGGTTGGTTATATTAAAAATAACATACCTAGCTTGATGAACCCCAATTAACCAAATAAGCTACTTCAGAGGAGATGAAACACATGGATACAGGTTCTTTCCGTTTTCAATTTCGTGATCCACAGCAAGCCGCCCAAGCCTGTGAAACATTAAAGGAAATTGGATACTCCGCCAGCACAAATGGTGACACAGGTCTCAGTGTTCATATTGAGAACCAGGATGTGCTGTCTGCATTGGAAATTTGCCAAGCCTATGAAGGAAGCATGATTGAGGTAGGGACTCTTTTCTCTAAACCGGATGAATATCCCGGTTTGCAAGGAAATATAGGTGTACATAATCCAGGTTATAGCCCCGAAGATTGGATTATCCCGGCACACACGATCAACGAAGACTGGAGCGAAGCTTATAAAAATGGCTCCTCTCAAACGTACACTAACACGACGGAGGAGCACAACGTCAGCTCTGATCAACAACCTGAGGACGAAGTGGATGGATTTTCTGGAAGCATCCATATTTGACCCAATTGATGACGCAATGTCGATTAGGTGGTTGTTTCTTAGTTCTAAAAATGTTTTATGAAGTAAGAAGCACCAGTAAACCTTGAGCGGGGTTTGCTGGTGCTTCTTTTTTGATAAAGAAGACTCATTCACATGAAATATATTGGAGAGGGCAATCTAAAGAATGGGGAGAGATCTGTCCCAAAATTCAGGATTAGGGTGATTTTTTAAATGGACAAACCGTCAGATATGCAAAAAGAAAAAAAACTAAAATGGTGGCAACTAAGCTTGTTAGGAGTTGCAGGTACCATCGGTACAGGATATTTCCTCGGGTCTGGCTTAGCGATCTCCATAGGTGGTCCAGCCGTACTGATTGCATACTTTTTTGCAGCAGTGGGAACATATGTAGTGTTCGATGCCCTTTCGCGCATGACGGCAGATCACCCTGAACAGGGTTCTTTCCGTTCCTATGCCCAAAAAGCATTTGGAAGTTGGGCAGGATTCGGCAGTGGATGGGTGTATTGGTTCTCAGAATTGCTTATCAATGGGAGTCAACTAACCGCGCTATCTATATTCTCACGCTTTTGGTTTCCTCAGGTACCGATGTGGATATTTGCAGCAGGCTTCGGAATTTTAGGGCTTGTGATTGTTTTTTTTGGCAATAAGGGTTTTGATCGAGTTGAAAATGTACTGGCCATCATTAAGATGGCAGCTATTGTTATGTTTCTGGTCTTGGCCGTTGCTCTTTTGGCAGGCTGGATCGGAGGAGGAAAATATAATCCAAAGTTCCCCATCAGTTACAAAGAATTTTTTCCGACTGGGGGCATAGGATTGTGGTCATCTTTCATTTTTGCCTTTTATGCATACGGAGGTATTGAAGTGCTCGGAATTATGTCCAATCGGCTTCAAAAACCGGAGGATGCACCTAAAGCAGGCAAGGTAATGCTGATTACACTGGTTGTTGTGTATGTGCTTTCGATTGGTCTGGCTGTGTCTATGGTGCCATTAAGTGCCTTTAACCCGAAAGAAAGTCCTTTTGTGCTTGCGCTTAGCAGCGATCATCTGGTTTTTGTGCCTCATTTATTTAATGGAGTGCTTATTATTGCAGGGTTCTCAACGATGACAGCATCTCTATATGCAGAGACATCTATGATGCTTACGCTTGCACAGGAAGGAGATGCGCCCACATTGTTTTCACGGAAGTGGAAGGGCAAATATCCTCTTTATGCACTTAGTTTGATCTCCGTTGGATTAATCTCAGCCATCGTAATGTCGTTGCTACTACCGGGAAAAGTATATGAATATATCACTACTGCAGCGGGTTTAATGCTGTTGTATAATTGGTGCTTTATTTTGCTGTCTTCAGGTAAGCTACTGGAATCGAGCACATCTAGCAACATTAAACGCTGGGTTGGATTATTGTTGATCGCTATGGCCGTGGTCGGAGCCTTTTTTCATAAACTTAGCCGCCCTGGAGTGTACATCAGCTTACTACTTGTCTTGTTAATTGCAATATGTGACCTCATTGTACAATGGGTTCGCCGAAAGCACGCCAAGGAATCTCGTTAACGTTGTCAGTGAGTTAAGCGTTAGCGTAAAAAAAGTAATTGAAATGCTTGTACGCCAAAATAAAAGCCAAAACCAATAAGAGATAATCCAGACATCCAAGAGATGGTTTTAAGCAAGCCGGTTTTTAGGAACCTCCGGAAAATACTTGAAGCGGCTGCCATGGTCACATCCCAGAGTAACACGCCTAATACAATCGCTCCGCTATAGATCATTAGTTGTTGTACTGGATATGTATTAGCGACGTTTGCGAGTATAGACCCGTAAATGCCAAGCCAAAAAAGGATGGAGAGAGGATTAAATAATGACATTAGAAAACCGGACATAAATGAGTTACTTAATGTATTACCATTTCCCCTGAATTCGGATTCTGAAATCACACCTGCATTTTTGATGCTTTCAATACCTGTATACACAAGTACGAAAAAACCAAATAGCCATAGAAAAGCTTTGACAAACGGAGCATTAAGAAGGTGAATCATTCCCAAATAAACAAGCAGCATATAGATAATGTCTGCGGTTATTGCACCAAGCCCAATAAACCAGGCGTGCCAAAAACCATTCTTGATACCTCGATCCAACTGTGCGGCATTAATCGGTCCAATGGGAGCGGAAAGTGACAGACCTAGAAAAATATAACTGATAAATGTATTAATGGTGTTTTCCTCCTTGATTTTTTATTGGCTGTTATGTATTTGTCTATTTAAGTTTATTCGGACAAACCCATTTGTAAGACCATATTTTTTGTGCGTATATTGTAGGAGGAGCCTCGTTATTGCCAACCACCTATCAATGAATTAAATCTAAAAAAAGGAGCTCTAATTCTGTTCACACAAGGATTAGAGCTTTTTTAATGACAGGTTATAAAAAAAGTTTATTTGATCGAATAATTGGGGTTGACACTTTTATTGAAAGCGCTTATATTTATCTCATGAACAATACGTTATATAACGTTATATAAAAAGGAGAGGTAAAAATGAATGTACAACAGACGGTTCAGACGATTTATGAACAAGCAAGTGGAGAGATTTCCGAGGTGTATTTAGTAGCCTGTGGGGGCTCATTAGTCGATATGTATCCCTCAAAATATTTTCTGGATAGTGAAGCAAAGAAGCTGGTAGCAGGGATGTATACGGCGAATGAGTTTGTGCACGCACTGCCAAAACGATTAGGTAAAAACGCTGTAGTCATCGTTTGTTCCCATGGAGGAAACACGCCGGAATCGGTTGCGGCCGCTAAATCAGCCAAAGAGAAAGGCGCTTACACCATCGGCTTAACCCACAATAGTGAAGCGACACTGCTCAATTATTCTGATTATTCATTCCTCTACGAGTGGGGAGATGAGAGCGATGTCAAAAATAACCCGATGGCTATTATTTTGGAGCTTACTGTTGAGCTGCTTCAAATCGCTGAAGGCTATGTGCATTATCAAGCTTTCCAGAACGGCTTGGGAGCAATCAATGGAATTATTAACCGGGCAAAAATACAAGTTGAACCGCGTGCCAGTGTATTCGCTGACAAATATCGCAATGAAGATCTCTTCTATATCCTGACCAGCGGAGCTTCTTATGGACATGCGTACGGATTTGCTATCTGTTCTCTGATGGAAATGCAATGGCTTCATGCGGCTTCAATCCATTCCGGTGAATTTTTCCACGGACCGTTTGAAGTAACAGATAAAGAAACTCCATTTATTCTGATGATCAACGAAGGACGCACACGGGCATTGGATGAGCGGGCACAGACTTTCCTGAATCAATATGCCGAGAAAGTGGAAGTGATCGATGCGAAGGAGCTTGGAATCGGAACCATTGCCGACGAGGTCGTCGAATTTTTTAACCCGGTTTTATTTTACAGCATTGTATGTGTTTATCGTGAAGCACTCGCAAATGTACGCAATCACCCACTGGAAACTCGTCGTTATATGGGCAAAGTAGCTTACTAAGCGCACTTACCAACAGGAGGAAAACCATCATGAAAGTTCTAGGCATTGGTGATAATGTGGTAGATAAATATGTTCATCTGCGCATGATGTATCCTGGCGGCAATGCGCTTAATTTCAGTGTGTTTGCCAAAAAAGCGGGAGTAGATGCAGCCTTTATAGGAGTATTCGGAGATGATAATGAAGCACAGCATGTAGAACACATTCTCTGTGAGCTGGAAATCGACATTTCACGGTGCAGATATCACAGCGGTGAGAACGGCTGCGCACGTGTAACCCTGGAAGACGGAGACAGAGTATTTCTGGGCAGCAATGAGGGAGGAGTTACACGTCTCTATCCGCTGGAGCTGAGTGAAGATGACAAGGCCTATGTTGGCGGATTCGACCTTATTCACACCGGCTTGTACAGTCATACAGGGCACTTGCTGCCTGAATTGGAGATGCTGGGAATCCCTCTTTCTTTTGACTTTTCGGATGATTTCGTAGATGCACAGGTGGAGAAATATATTGCGTACACCGATTTCGCTTTCTTCTCTTGCAGCCATATGACGGATGAAGAGACACAGAACTATATCCGCTCCAAGCGAAAAAAGGAGGGGCAAATCCTGGTAGCCACACGCGGCGGAGATAGATCTATTGCCTATGATGGTATTAAGTTCTATTTTCAAATGCCTGATTCCGTTGACGCTGTGGATACGATGGGGGCAGGAGACTCTTATATAACCGCCTTTTTACTGAGCTTTTTGAAAAATGGTAACATTCAGGACGCTATGGCAGAGGGATCGAGGGTTGCCGCCCAGAGCTGTCTGGTAGAAGGTTCTTTCGGATACGGCGTCCGTTACTAAAAAATTATGTTCAAATATCTTCACTTGTAAGAATATGTAACATTTGATACTCTAAGTGGGAGTAATATAACGTTATATGACAAGTGAGGGCACATTATGTTGAATTCAGACCAAGCAGAGCCATTATATATTCAGTTACAAAAAGCAGTCAAAACCGCTATTCATAATGGAACATTTACGCAGGGAAGTCGTATACCGACCGAAACTGAGCTAAGCGAGACCTACAATGTAAGTCGAATTACTGTAAGAAAAGCCATTGCCGAATTGGTTCATGAAGGTTATCTGACCAAACGTCAAGGAAAAGGTACCTTTGTCAATGTACCCAAAATTGGGCGGAAGATTGAACATGTTATCAGCTTTACGGCTGCCTGCAAATCCAACGGCCTCTCTTCACACAGTGTGGTCACAGAACGTGGAATCATAGAAGCAGATGAGGAAATTGCACATCAGTTGCAGCTGCCACAAGGAGAAAAAGTGTTATATATTCAGCGCAAAAGATACGCCGGTGATCGACCGCTAATGCTGGAGAATAATTTTTATCCTTATGACCGATTTTCTTTTCTAATGGAAGAGCAGTTGGAGGGCTCTGTATACGAACTGTTGCGTCATAAATACAGCATTGATCCTAACCAACCGGGAGAGACGATATTACAAATCTCTTTGGCGGATGAATACCAGGCAAAGCTGCTGGAGACGGCCATCGGACAGGCGTTGTTCTACATGCACACGATTATTTATGATCAGCATGGAAGCCCCGTTCATGTAGGTAAACAGTACATCATTGGAGATCGTTATCAATTCTCAATATAAATCCGTTTGCCTGTTATGTAATGTTGTTATTCAGGTACGGCGCAGCTTCTGCTTCCACTCCATGAGAGAAGCAGAAGCGACATTATAACGTTATATTACGTTATGTTATGGGGCGAATAAAAAATGAGGGGGTGAAATTGTGCAAGGGAAGAATGACACATTAGCGGACAAAGTTTTACTGTCAAATGCTATTTTTAATGGCTTAGAAAATGAAGCCTCGCCTGGGTTTATTGCACTGCGGGGAGAATGTATTGCAGCAGTGGGGCGTCCCGAGGAGGCACAAACTTGGATAGGAGCGGGAACGGTTGTCTGTGATTTGGGTGATGCTTTTATCATGCCAGGAGTTCATGACAACCATGTATTTTTTACCGGATATATGTCGATGCATCGGGGCGTGGATTTGACTCATGCAGCCTCGATTGAAGAAGCAATGGAATCCATGCTACAAGCGGCAAACAATCTTCCGCCAGGGAAAGATGTAACCGCTTACGGGTGGAGCGAGGAAAGATGGGGCAAGCTGCCTGAGCAAAGCTTGTTGGACGAGCTGTTCCCTGATCGGGCGGTAATTGCCATTAACCTAAATAAAAGCTACTGCTGGATGAACCGACTGGCTCAGGAGAAATATCAATTTTTGCCGGATCAATGCAGTGCTGAGGCACGCGCTTTGCTGCTCCAAGCTATGATGCAGGACTACAGCCTTGTCAAACAAGAATTTATGGAGTTTTGCCGCATACTAGCTGCACGAGGAGTTACTTCCATAAAGGATATTGGCTTTGACCGGCATAGCGAGCTACTGCCGATTCTAGAAGAATTGAAAGAAGCAGGAGAACTGCCACTCCGATTTCATTTTTCGCTTGAACCCGTTGTTGAATCGCTTGATATTGGCACCGGTATGAAGTATAAAGCACTTTATAATGGGGACCTTATTCGTTTTCAAGGATACAAGCTGATGCTTGACGGCGTTGTAGCCGATCATACAGGGGATATGTTGGAGCCTTACGCAGATATGCCTGAAGTCACGAATTTAAGAACGGTTGATTATGAAAAAATTGAAGCCTCAGTTCTGGAAGCGGACAGCCAAGGTATCAAATGCTGCCTAACTGCAGAAGGGGATGCTGCAATTCGCCAAGCGGTATCCATGATTGAAAAATGCCGCGAACAACAAGGTAATAATCTTATCAGACATTCTATCAGTGATCTAGAGTATCCTCATCCAGATGATTTGATCAGAATGGGCAAAAACGAAATTTTTGCCGAAGTCTACGCCCAAATCCTGCTACTGAATCCTTCCTACGAAGATGCTTATATGTCTGCTGTGGTAGGCAAAGGTAATGAAAACCGCTTTTATAATTATAAATCCATGCTGGAAGCTAACGTGCCGGTCACCATAGGTACTGATCTGCCTTTATTTATCACCAGTGTTCCCGATTCGCTATATGCAGCCTCTCACCGATTATTCCCGGATGGCTCGCCTGCAGGAGGCTGGTATCCTGACCAAGGGATGCCGCCATTCGAAGTTTTAAAGGCATGGACCATTAATGGAGCCAAACATTGTTATATGGAAGAGGTTACAGGTACGCTGGAGGCTGGAAAATATGCTGACATCGCCGTTTTTGATCGCGACCTCCTTAACGCATCCGCTGGTGACATCAGGGACGCCCAAGTGATATTGACCATTATGGGAGGGAAGGTTACGTATAACCATTCTTGGAATGAGGGATAAACATGAACATCAAGAATATGAAATGGAAATTATCCTTGCCCCATAGCTATACTTTAATATTTTTGATTATTATTACAGTCGCCGCATTGACATGGATTGTGCCCAGCGGACAATTTGAGCGTCATGAAGTAACAGTAAACGGTGTAACCAAAACGGCGATCGTTTCGGGAACCTATCACACTGTACCCAAAACTGGTGAGAACGGTGATTTAAGACAGGGAATCCCCCAAATCCTTAGCGCTCCGATTGAAGGGATTATCAATGCCGCCGATGTGGTCTCTTTTGTTCTTATCGTGGGCGGCTCCTTCGGGATTATACTGCAGACGGGAGCCATCGATCGTGCTCTGACGGCTCTTGCCAGGCGACTGAAGAATAAGGGGATTTTGCTTATTCCAATTGCCATGGTTATATTCAGTCTCGGCGGCTCTACCTTTGGGATGAGCGAAGAAATTATTCCGCTTTATGCGATTTTTATTCCATTAATGTTTGCCCTAGGATTCGATTCTATGACTGCTATTCTCATTCTATTTCTGGGAACGCAAATTGGCTATGTTGGTTCGACTGTTAATCCATTTTCAGTATTGATCGCCCAGGGGATCGCAGGAGTGGAGGGGAATCCTCAGCTCTGGCTGAGATTTATTGAATGGCTTGTATTTACTATGATTTCTATTGCCTTTACGATGTGGTATGCGCACCGGGTTAAGAGAAATCCGGAGAAATCCATTGTTTTTCAGAGTGATATTATAAATCGCGAGCAGTTTATAAAAGAAAATACAGGTGAGGACGTCGTCTTCACGTTTCGGGACAAATTAATTATAGGTGGATTTATTGTAACGCTTGGAGCAATTGTCTGGGGAATTTTGGCCAAAGGCTGGTATATGACTGAAATCGGCGCCCTTTTCTTCGCACTCGGTCTTTTTGTCGGGATAGTTACCAGGATGAGCCAGAAGGAAATAGCTGAGAATTTTGTAATAGGGTGTGGAGAATTCATCTACGCTGCAGTGATCATAGGTCTCGCCCGCGGAATTCTGATCATCGCCGAGCAGGGTATGATCATCGATACCGTATTGAATGCACTCGCAAGCATTCTGGAAGGATTGCCAAGTTACTTGTTCACTACCATTATGTTGGTTGCACATAATATTATTACTTTCCTGGTTCCATCTTCTTCAGGGGAAGCTGCACTAACAATGCCTGTACTTGCACCGCTTGGCGATCTTGTAGGTATCAATCGTGAAGCAGTAGTCACAGCGTACCAATTCGGTAACGGGTTAACCAACCTAATTTCACCGACAGGTGGAGTGCTACTGGCGGGATTGGCCATTGCCCGGATCAGCTTTGGACAGTGGCTGAGGGTAATCTTCAAGCTATTCCCCATTCTGTGGTTAGTTGCTGCTATTTTTGCTGCGATTTCGGCTGCGGTGGGTATCTAATAAATCAAGTGAGAACCCTTGTCTTTTAGAGACAAGGGTTCTTTTTGTGCATAAGTTTACGTGATTAATGAATAATATGGATAGCATTTTCCTAAGGAGGAAATAAAATTTGATGCATGCTGATAATAGATTACTCATTGCTGCTCTAGGCGGTGTTAATGAAATCGGGAAAAACATGTATTTCATCCAATACGATCAAGATATTGTCGTTATCGATTGTGGCTCCAAGTTTCCTGATGAGAACTTGCCTGGTATTGACCTTATTGTGCCCGATGTCACCTATCTGCTGGAAAATCAGGATAAAGTCAGAGCGCTCATTGTGACACATGGGCATGAGGATCACATCGGAGGTATTCCCTATTTGCTGAAGCAGATTAATATGCCTGTGTATGGGACAAAGCTCACCATCGAATTAATTAAGATTAAGTTAAGGGAGCACAACCTTTTACGTGATGCTGAGCTTCATCTTATAGATGCAGATTCAACCGTTCAAGCGGGAACGATTCAGGCATCCTTTTTCACCACGGTCCACAGTATCCCGGATTGCCTGGGTGTCTTTTTTCAGACACCGGAAGGAAATGTGGTCCATACCGGAGATTTCAAATTCGATATGTCTCCCGTCAGTGGACCTTTTCCCGATCTTCATCGAATGGCTGAAATAGGAAAGAAGGGGGTAAAAGTGCTGCTCTCCGAAAGTACAAATGCGGAAAGGCCAGGATTTACTCCTTCAGAACGTTTGGTTGGCGGACATATTTTGGATGCTTTCGCCAGAGCCAAACAGCAAGTATTTATTTCTACATTTGCATCCAATGTGAACCGTGTCCAACAAGTCATTGACGCGGCTGTGGAAACAGGTCGCAAACTGGTTTTACTCGGACGCAGTATGATAAATGTGGTTTCGGTGGCCAAGGAGCTGGGCTTCTTGCATATGCCTGAGGATTTGTTGATTGAGCCGGGGGAAACAGAGCGGTTTCCCGCAGAAGAAATTGCAGTTTTATGTACCGGTAGCCAGGGAGAGCCAATGGCCGCATTGTCACGTTTAGCCAATTCTCTGCATCCCAAAATCGAAATTTTGCCTGGTGATACGGTCATCATTGCTGCGGGAGCCATACCGGGGAATGAGCGAAACCTTTCCCAGGTCATTGACAACCTGTATGTGCTGGGTGCCCAGGTTATTTATGGATCAGGCAGCTCTACAGGGATGCACGTATCCGGTCATGGTAGCCAGGAAGAACTGAAATTAATGATGACTTTGATGAAACCACAGTATTTGATTCCTATACACGGTGAATTCAGGATGTTGTATCAGCATCGTCAGCTAGCGGAGTCTGTGGGGATTCCGATGGAGAATGTATTTATCGTCCATAACGGTGACACGATTCAAATTGAAGAGGGAAGGGCATCCCTGGGGCCCAAAGTACCAGCCGGTAATAGCTTGGTAGACGGGTTAGTAACTGGTGACGTAGGTAATATTGTACTACGAGACCGTAAAAAGCTTTCTTCAGACGGAATGCTGATTATTGTGATGACGTTGAGCAAAAACGAGAAGCAAATGCTCGCAACGCCAGAGGTCATTTCAAGAGGCTTTGTATATGTTAAGGATTCCGAAGAGCTCATGAGTCAGATCCACGACACGATTATGTCCACAGTGAACGAGTTAACAGAAATCGAAATGAGTCAGTGGGGACTGATTAAGCAGATGTTAAAAGATGATGTTGGCCGGTTTATTTACAGTCAGACGAAGAGAAGACCCATGATTTTACCTATCATTATTGAGGTTTAGGAATAGCGGCAAACGTCAAAACAAGATGGATCTTGTTCAATACGCGATTACTCAAAAAAAGACTTAAATCAGCAATACAACTGATTTAAGTCTTTTTGATTTCCTTCCTACTTTTCCTATAAGAATGCGGATGTAATGGCGGTTGCAGCGCAGCGGAGGATTTGAATCTGGAGAAGCAACAGCGATCGTAAGATCAAAGCCTACGCGCAGCGTCTTAATCGCTTACAGCCGCCTGGGTTCCTGCTGTATGCCCTGTTGTAAACGCCGCTGTAATATTATAACCACCTGTGTAACCGTGAATATCGAGAATCTCACCGCAGAAGAACAATCCAGGCATCAGCTTGGACTCCATTGTTTTCGGATTAATTTCCTTCAAATTCACACCGCCCCCGGTAACAAATGCTTCCTTCAGAGAGAGCGTACCGTTCACACGGATTGGAAACGCCTTAATGCGATGAGCAAGTTCTTGCCATTGCTGCTTGGGAATATGATCATAGGTCAAGTCCTCACGCAGTTCGGCTTGCTGGAGCAACAATGGAATCAAGCGTTCCGGTAAATAAGGTTTAAGCACATTTTTGATCGCTTTTTTAGCATCGACCGATGCCAATTCCAGCGTCTCACGGTAGATTTCATCGGCATGTTTGTGAGGCTGCAAATCGAGAGTCAACAACACCGTGTTTACCTTATCCTTTTTCATTCCCTTGACGACAAACTGACTGCACCGCAAAGCAGTTGGGCCAGATAGACCGAAATGTGTAAAAATCATATCTCCTTCATGGACGACAACTTTCTTTTGCTTCGCATTCCATACGGTCAGACTGATATCACGTAAGGATAGTCCCTGAAGCTCTTTCGTCTGGATGAACGTCTCGCCTGAGGTCAACGGCACCTCTGTTGGATACAGTTCCGTAATTGTATGCCCTGCTTGTTCTGCCCATGCATAGCCGTCACCTTCCGAGCCTGTATGCGGGACGGATTTGCCGCCAACGGCTACAATGACATTACGGCTTTGTAGGATTTCACCGGAACGCAGCCGCACCCCAGCCGTATGACCTTCATTGTAAATAACCTCTTGAACAGGACAGCTTGTCCGAATCTCGACTCCTTGAGAGCGTACCTTGTTGATCAAAGCATCGACAACTGTTTTGGCTTTGTCCGTCACTGGAAACATACGCCCATTATCTTCTTCCTTTAAGGCTATACCCAGCTGTTCAAAAAAGGCAATGATATCCCGATTGCCGAAAGCCGCCAGTGCACTGTGCAGAAAACGGCCATTGCCGGGAATGTGCCGAATGAGTTCGTCCAGCTCTTTGGCATTCGTGACATTGCAACGGCCTCCACCAGAGATCCCCAGCTTTCGCCCGAGCTTATTTCCTTTTTCCAGCAAAAGCACCTTGGCGCCCTCACCGCTGGCAGCGGCAGCAGCCATTAATCCGGCTGAGCCGCCTCCGATCACAATAACGTCGTAAGTCATAAACCTCTTCCTTTTCGTCGACAAATTTTCAAAAAATTCAGAATGGTGTAACCGATTTTTCATCATATCGTAATACCGTCGCTTTAGATAGCCTTAGAGCACAGTAAACACGTATATATTTCAATTTTCAAGAATTTATAACACGTAAAAACGTTCCTCTTATATACATCTGGTATTTAGCAGATTTTGTCGTTCTACACCGGGATTTTAACACATATATTGTAATATATTGTAGCCTGTGCTTTAATTCAACTAACGGCGTCAAGGAAAGATGATGAGGGGGAGAAGTCCTTGTTAATTGCGTTGAAGGAAAGTGTGCTCCAAGTTCTCCTTGCCGTTATATCGGCGGGTTTTTTCTCTATATTAACGGATTATGGGGATAAGAAAAAGGTTTGGGGTGGCAATCTGCTTCCTGGACCCAATCAAGGAATACTGTATCTGTGTTGCTTGCCAGCCATATTGCTATGTACACTCTTTCAATATCAGTCTCCGTATGGTCTACCTTCCAATCTCGGTATTATTCCCCTTGCTGTTGGCATCATGTACGGTAGACGTCGCACTGCCTTCGTGCTCGCCGCTTCCGCACTGATGGGTGTCCTGATTATAGCCCAGTCGACAGAAATGTCCCCGATGTATGTGGGCACGGGTTTTATCCTTTTTCCTTTTATGCTGCTGCATGTTAAGTTTTTTCAAAGAGGAACCTTGTTGGACAAAAAGCTCCTGATCTCCGCATATGTTGTGGCTGATATGCTGTTTAAGGCGATATTTCCGCTACTGTGGGGCAAACAGGATATTGCGGTATACATTCCTGACTTACTTGCAACGTTTTGGAATATTGGTGCAGGGGTGCTGGCAAGTTTTACGGTCGTGAGTCTGATGCATAATGCCTTTGAGAAGCTGGCGCTGCGGCGTGATGTGACTGAGTTTACGAGCAAATACTTGATTGAAGTGGATAAGTTGCGTCAAGTTATGGATTTGATGCCGTTATCTCTTGTTACTCTGGACAGCGAAGAACGAGTTATACATATGAACAAAACGATGCTGGAACTCTACCAGGACTTCGATCCCTACATTACACTGCCTGAGGTAGTAGGCCGTCCATTGACCTCGTTATATGGTTTTAGCGCTTTGCCTGTGGTTAATGAACGAGTTGCAAAAGCGTTGGAAGGAGAGGCGGGTGCTGATTTTATAAATGTTACTCCCAAAGTATTCTTCTCAAGTTTCCTTCCTATTCGGGATAAACATGTAAACCAAACGACAGGCGTCATTATCGCCTTGCAAGATATTACAGAGCTGGAGACGCTGCGCAGTGAGCTAGGCAATTTTGAAAGGCTCAGTCTGGTCGGACAGATGGCAGCGGGCATTACTCATGAAATACGTAATCCGATGGCGGTTGTGCGTGGTTTTTTACAGCTTATGCGTGAGAAAAGTCCAGAATCTCTCAACCATTACTACCGCATTGTGATGGAGGAACTCGATCGGGCGAACGGGATTATTAACGATTTTCTTTCACTGGCTCAGAATCGGATTGTCGAGAAGGAGCAATGTCATCTGCATGATATTATTCGCGAACTGACGCCTTTACTGTGGGCAGATGCGAATCTGAGGGGGCAGACGATTGAGCTAAAGCTGGAGGAACATGTGACGATGCTCCATTTAAACCCTAAGGAAATGAAGCAGTTGCTGCTTAATTTATCACGTAATGCGATGGAAGCTATGGGGGAAAAGGGGGTGCTGACCATTTCGACTCATGAGGAAGGGGATTTCGTGGAACTGGAAGTAAAGGATACAGGTCCGGGAATTCCACAAAAACAGCTTGAAAAGCTGTTCCAACCTTTTTACACCACCAAAACGAAAGGTACAGGTCTGGGGCTGGCCTTATGTCAAAGTATAGTGGAGCGTCATCACGGTACGATTGCCGTAGATTCGGTGGAGGGAATGGGCACGCAGTTTAAAGTCCGATTGCGCAGAACCGTCCCGACTTACCGGGATCATGCTGAGCCTCCTGTCATAAATTCGATACAGAAATAATCGTGCAAATATATAGCCGGATTTTTGCAAATTACGTGAAAAAGATTGTATAATGAACTTTAGATGTCCATGCCTTTACTACGGCAAAGGATGAAATTAGAAACGTAGTATACATGATTTTTGAAAAAGGAGTGAAAGAATATGTCTATGTCTTTCGATCAATATATGAGAGATTCAGTTCAGCCCATGCGCGATGAACTGACGAATCTTGGGATTCAGGAACTGCGTACTTCTGAAGATGTGGAGGCCAAGCTGCCTAATGCTAAAGGGACAGTGTTGGTTGTTGTGAACTCGGTATGTGGTTGTGCCGCAGGTCAATGCCGCCCGGGTGTGGCTGAAGCACTGAAGCATGATATTACGCCAGATCATCTGTATTCGGTTTTTGCCGGACAGGACAAGGAAGCAACAGCAAAGGCTCGCGAATTTTTCGCACCTTACCCACCATCATCTCCTTCTATCGCGCTGTTGAAAGACGGCGAGCTGGTTCACTTCATCGAGCGTCATCAAGTGGAGGATCGTTCGGCAGATCAGATCGCTGCTGATTTGACCAGTGCATTTGATCGTTTTTGTCGGTAAGACTGCTCAAGCTATGCCCCGCATTTTTCGCCTGCGAAACTTGCCGGGGCTTTTGCATGTTGGCTTGTGAAGGAAATTCCTAAAAAAGAGGTGCTTATCTGATGAGTTTGCAGGAACAGATTATTGCTGAATTGGGAGTACAGCCTACGATTAACGTAGAGGCGGAGGTCCGTAAGCGTGTGGATTTCCTCAAGTCGTATGTAACGAAAACGGGAAGCAAAGGGCTGTTGATCGCCATCAGTGGCGGGATTGACAGTGCCGTAGCAGCCGCTTTGTGCAAGCGGGCTACAGATGAATTGACGCAGGAACAAGGAGACGAATACAAAACGCTGGGTGTATTCCAGCCATATGGCCAACAGGAAGATATCGAGCATAGCTACGCGGTAGCCAAAGCCTTCGACCTGAAATATGCTGGGGAAACGAACATTAAGGAAGCCGTGGACAAGGTTGCCGTGGAAGTGGAGCATACGTTAAAGGATATCGGTCTGGAGCGTTCCATTACTCCGCAAGTGAGAGGGAATGTAAAGGCAAGAACACGTATGGTGGTTCAGTACGCACTCGCGAATGAGCTGAATCTGCTTGTCGTTGGCACAGATCACGCTTCAGAAGCCATCACAGGCTTTTATACCAAATGGGGCGATGGTGCAGTCGATATTACGCCACTTAGTACGCTTAACAAACGTCAGGTGCGCTTGCTGGCCAGCTATCTCGGAGTTCCGCAGGCCATTTTGGACAAAGCGCCTACAGCAGGATTGTGGGAAGGCCAGACGGATGAAAAAGAACTGGGGATCTCCTACGAAGCAAACAGCGACTACCTGGAAGGTAAGGAAATTGACCCGGCGGCACGCGAAAAGCTGGAAAGCTTCTTTACACGTACAGCGCATAAGCGGACAAGCATCCCAGGAGTGTAAGCATTAATCATTATGGAATTGTAAAATGCTCAAGTGAGGATTTTGCAAAAATCCAATAAGCGATTTTCAATAAACAATATATAGATCGAAATGGTCTAGTTCGTCTATATATTGCATTTGGAGCGACTGGAATCGAATTTTGCAAAATCCTGAAGTAAATAAATGCGGCGATCCGCCCGGCGGATCGCCGTTTGTATTGAAGGGGCAATCATTTAATTGGCGATCCACTCAATGAAGCGGCGGGTTTCGGTAATCGCTTGATCCAGTGGAAGGCTACCTCCCTGGAATGGATGAACGGTATTAAAGGTATGATTGCCGCCTTGAATTTGTACCCATTCGATGTCGGGACGAACGGATGTGAGCAGGGCAGAGCCTTCCCGTAGACGTTTGGAATCTTCGGTTCCCTGGATCAGTACAGCTGGGAGCTGGCTGTTGGCAAGTCTGTCTACAATGGCAAAACGCTGTCGATTTTGTTCCAGGTCTTCCAGAATGACAGCATCCAGCGGAAGCTGTTGTCCGGTTCTAGCGTTCTCCACATAGCTGCGCCCCTTGGCGCGCATTTCTTCTTTTTGCGGTAAAGTAAACAAATCAAGATCTGTCACGCCATTCCATGAAATGACGCCAGCAATCTCGCCGGGATGATCTAGAGCATATACAAAGCAGCTTCCCGCGCCTCGGCTATGTCCTAACAGAAACAACGGCAATTCTCTGAACTCATGACGTGCTCTCAGATTGGATAGCAATAGTTCCAAATCCTCTTGTTCGCGGCTATAGGTGTTGCGTGCGAACTTTTCCAGTTCGGTAAAATTCTCTAGATCCTCACCTATGCCATTATGTGAAAAGTTGAAGGTCACAACATGGTTATCCATACTCAATGCTTCTGCTATATAGGGGAACATGCCCCAATCCTTAAATCCTTTGTAGCCGTGAGCGATAATGAGCAGGCTTTTGGCTGTATTTTTAGCGGGAAACCAGGAAGCCCGGATCACCGCATCTGTTCCTGCTTCGGTACCTGCTTCAACAATAATGGTTTCTGACATCCTATCCTTCCTTTCTACGGGAATTTTTTTAAATGGGTATATCAGCTGAATTTCAAAACATTCACCTATAGCCTTTCTTATTTTAACATATTTTGGTGCCGCTTTTACGCCTTTGTGACTCGCCAGGGTGTGGACGCACTGTTACAATAGATCCAGTAAAGTAAAAAGGACGGGGAATACCCAAATGATCTACGGAATTGGACATGATGTGCTGGAAATAAGCCGTATAGCTCATATTTTGGCAGGTAAATATGCAGATGCGTTTTTGGATCGGGTGCTGACCCCGGCAGAACGTGAGCTTGCTGTGGAACGCAAGGGTAGACTAACGGAGTTCGTAGCAGGGCGCTTTGCCGCCAAGGAAGCGATAACGAAAGCCTTCGGTTGCGGAATTGGGCAAATCATAGGGTTCGGCGATATGGATATTTTACCGGAACCTGGGGGGAAGCCAGCAGTTTATTTGTCTTCATCCGCGTGGGATAGACTGAGATTGCCGTCTACAGGTGACTCGAATTACAGTATTCACTTGAGTATTACACATCAGCCTAACATTGCCTCTGCTTTTGTGATTGTCGAATATAAGGAGATGTGATGTGATGACTACAAATACATTGGAACAAAAGCGTTATTTCAGCTTTGAACTGTTGAATTGGTATACACGTAACAAGCGCGATTTGCCATGGCGCCGCCATCGGAATCCTTTTTATATCTGGATCTCGGAAATTATGCTTCAGCAGACGCGTGTGGATACGGTCATTCCGTATTTTAATCGCTTTATTGCACGTTTTCCTACAATTGAAGCGTTGGCGGAAGCACCCGAGGAGGATGTGCTTAAGCTGTGGGAAGGGCTGGGTTATTATTCGCGGGCCCGGAATTTGCAAACTGCGGCAAAACAAGTAGTTGAGCTTCACGGCGGGCAGGTGCCGGATGATACACAGGCTGTCGCTGCACTGAAAGGAGTAGGCCCGTATACGACGGGGGCGATTATGAGTATCGCCTTCAATCGACCAGAGCCTGCTGTGGACGGAAATGTGATGCGTGTGCTGTCGCGTTATTTTCTCATTGAAGAGGATATTATGAAGGGCAGCACGCGGGCGCATATGGAAAGTCTGGTACGGGAGCTGATTCCCGAAGGAAGGGCCTCTGATTTTAATCAGGCTCTGATGGAGCTGGGGGCGCTGGTCTGCACGCCGAAGTCGCCTCATTGTCTGACCTGCCCGGTCATGGAGCATTGCTCGGGCAGGTTGGCAGGCCGCGAGGAGACACTGCCAGTCAAGACCAAGGCGAAGCCGCCTCGGCTGGAGCCACGTTCCGTAGCCCTCATCGAGGGCAGCGGCGCGAACGCAGGCTGCCTGCTCGTACGACAGCGGCCAGCCAAGGGCCTGTTGGCCCGCATGTGGGAGCTGCCGCATGAGCTTGCCGGGCCGGAGGGCTACAACGGCCCGGTGCCGGATGAGCCCGCCATGGACCATCTGGCGGCTCATTTGCTGGCAGAGGGCGTACTTGCGCGCCCGGTGCGGTTTGTACGTGAGGCGGAGCACACGTTCAGCCACATTCACTGGAACCTGCGTGTGTTCCAGTGTGAAGAGGTCGCCGCCCCTGCCGGGGAGGCGGGAGGACATCCGCTGGCTGCCGAACAGCGGGCCAGCTATAGCACCGGAGCGAAGCCGGGTGCGTTGATTGCGCTGGCTGAGCAGGCGGAGCACACGCGCAATGCGCTGCCAGCGGGGTACCGCTGGATCAGCGAAGCGGATATGGCCACCTTGGCGTTTCCCAAGGTGTTCCTTGATCTGATCACCGAGTATTATACGAAGCAAAAAGGGAACTGATGTTAATTGAATAGCTGTCAGCCAAAAAATAAAGTATTAGACTGAGCCTAGAAAATGGAAACAGCGACAACCAAGGACGAGAAAATAAAGTCCTAGACTGTCGCTGTTTCCATTGAACTAACGTTTCCCGTTAGCTTAATGAGATTACACTTAACCCTTTTTCTTTTTCTCATGACGGATTGTAATATGAAGTGTAACACCTGCTTGAAAGAAAAAAAGAGCCCTGGCCGGATTCGTGTAAAATGAAGGTTCCTACACCAACAGGGGAAAAGTGTCCGAGTCATCACGAAGGAACGGAAGATATCTATCGACGATCTGCTGTGAACTGAAATGCGCTGATTCATTCCATTCCTATCAGGTAGGCCAAGCCCATATCCCTTGATTCTAAGACTCTAGAAGTCTTGACTAAAACACTTTAAGGATCACTCGGATAGAAATCTGGAAATTTTCTCACAGAGGCGGTCAGGTACTTCCAAAGGAGAAAAATGGCCGGTTTGAGAAATAACATGTAGTTCTGCATGAGGTATACGTGGCAATAATTCACTTGTCATACTTTCTAATCGATCCATGGGATCAGATTCTCCTGCTAGAACTAGTGTGGGTACATTGATGTTTTTCACTTCTGCAGATATGTCCTCTTGCATGGCAGTTTTTGGCCATGCTGCACGAGCTAACGGTGCACTGTTTTGCATATCTTCAAGCACCATTTCGCGAATATGTTCTTCTAAAGGCAGTAACGCAAGATTACTAAGAGCAATCTCTGCCCCCTCACGATTATCATAAAAATGCACCATTGCATTCCTTAGTTCTTGTGGCATATTTTGAGGACTTGGAGGAGATGGTGCAACTAAGATTAAGGCTTCTAAACCAGAAGGATTACGCGAGGCCAATAACTGTGCTGCTTTGCCACCCATGGAATGTCCAACAAGCACATAACGTTTCAAACCAAGCTCTTGAATAAGAGCATGTGCATTATCAGCCAGGTCTTCAATCGTATAAGATGTAGCAGACTTATCAGAGCTCCCCCATCCGCGTTGGTCATAAGCTATACAACGGTGTTCTTCTTTTAAAACGTCAATCATTTTACTCCAGGTTCGTGTTGACCCTCCGTAAAAGTGCAAAAACACAAGCGCGGTATCTCCTTGTCCTTGCTCTTCAACATGAAGATCGAGTCCATTTACATGATAGAACATCAAAATCACTCCTTAAAGTATCAGGTCATCAATTAAATGTCAATTTTCTTGTAACATTTTTAGTTTGATTTGGCTCTTGAAAATCAATACACTAAAATAAGCATGAATAAGAAAGAAGGACCGTGCAAAAATGGGAAATCGAAGCCAACAGTTCTCTGTAGCCGTTCATATCTTATGCTTTCTTGAATTCAATAAAAACGGACGAACCACATCGGAATTACTTGCGATGAGTGTGAACGCGAATTCGGCAGTTATTCGCAGAATTATGAGAAAACTAACTAAAACAGGTCTTATTACATCCACGCTTGAAACCAATGCAGCGATACGGCTTGCAAAAAATGCAAATGACATTACACTATTGGATGTATACCGTGCTACTGTTGAAGATCATCAAGAGTTTTTTATCATTCACCAAAATACAAATCCCACGTGTCCGGTGGGAAGTAAAATGCCTCATTTATTAGATGGAGTATACTCTCAAGTGCAAGCGACCATGGAAAACGAATTGTCAGGCATTACAATAGAACATCTGGTCGAGGATGGAATTATAGAAACGAGGGGAATATCGTCAATAAAGGGGTTAATTCAAGGTGATTCAGTTTGAAATTTTAAAACTGTTGATAAAGAGGTAACCCACTTTGCCCTCCACGCTAGCGACCTAATGTCAGAACGTCTAGCTTGGAGGTGACTTACTCTAAATTTCTAAGAAACAATATGGATGCAAACATGGAGGTAAGTCAACGAACCAAGTTCCGTTTGGAAATGGGGCCAACAAACAGTGACGAAACTACGCTCATATGATCCCCGTCAAAGTTTCTTTCAGTAATAACATCTTCTATTATTGACCTATAGTTCCTCGTTTATAATTGAAGTACTACACTTTATTCCTCGATAAAAATTCTCTTTACTACAGCTCAAATCGTCGTCGGAAAACATTGAACAAAAGCAGCCGATCGACGTGATCGGCTGCTTTCGTGATTTCATTGGGTTATCGTTTCCTAGTTCAATTCCATCAGTATTTGATTTGCGTAAGAATCCCACTCTACAGTGGGAATAGATGACTGTTTCGCAGTGTCACGGAATTTTTCCTGATCCTCTAAGTACTGTAAACACGCTTCCTTTACCGTGGAATGATTTTTTTAGCACATACGATTTCCACGCTTCGCTTCGACTTTCAATAAATCTGGACTCAACTACATCTGCTGACAAAGGTTAAGAGTATACATTTTCATTCAGTCTTACTAGACGTTTTTTCAGCGTGGTGTGTTTGACTATGTAATCTCTTTCCTGCGGAAAATACTGATGTTTTTCCTGCGCTAGATAACCAATCGATAATTACTCCTCGAACCATAAAGTCGCCTCCTCAAAGTATTATCGCCTGCCCGTTAGCAGAACGACGGCAACCGATTCTATGTTGGCTGCCGTCGTTTTATGATAAGTCCAATAGTAGGACCTTCCAGAGGCTTGACCTCAATATATGTGTCCTAACATTAATATTTCCCAAACCCTTTTTCGCAAGTAATATCCGACGTGAGAATGTCATACAGGTTTTGCTTGGATTCATCTAATTTTTGTTGAACGGCTTCAATCTCCGAAATTTTTTTTTGTATCAGCTTTACATGCTCATCCTTCGATATTCCGTTTTTCGAGATCATGGATTGGATATCCCTAATCGAAAAGCCAACTGCCAAACAATGTTTAACAACGTTCAAATGATGAATGATGTCTGAAGTATAAACCCGATAATTATTTTGATCCCTTAATACGTATTCATCCGTGATAATGCCTATTTGCTCATAATAACGGATCGTTGAAATCGGAAGATCAATACTTCTTGCTACTTCACTTATCTTCATAACCATCACCCCGTTTTTAGCGCTTGCTATAAAGTATACTTTATAGTTTACCATCTTGCTAGTAATGATGAGTAACATCATTTCCAAACTCAACCGAAAAAGGAGAGAAAACTGCATGAGTATCCATACAGGAAACTACCACAAAACAAACGACTTCAACAAAATTGTTTTGGAACGTCGTTCCGTTAAAGTCTACGATCCCGAAGTAAAAATCAGTCGGGAGGAAATGAGCGAAATTTTAGCGGAAGCTTCCCGTGCCCCATCTGCCATAAACATGCAACCCTGGCGTTTCCTTGTGATCGACAGCGACGAAGGAAAAGAAAAACTTGCGCCACTAGCCTCCTTCAACCAGACACAAGTTTTGACATCTTCGGCTATCATTGCGGTATTTTATGACGCTAACAATGTTGCATATATGGACGAGATTTTCTATAAAGCAGTAGAACTTGGCTACATGCCGCAGGACATCAAGGACATGCAATTGCAGCAGACCAGGTCGTATTATGCGAGCCTGACTCCATCTGCTTTGCGCGACATAAACATGCTAGACTCTGGTCTTGTTTCGATGCAGCTGATGCTTGTAGCTCGTGCCCACGGCTATGACACCAATCCAATGGCGGGTTACGACAAGGAACGAATCGCGGAGGTTTTTAACATGAACAAAGAGCGCTTCCAGCCGGTCATGCTGCTTTCGATTGGTAAAGCGAGTAAAGAAGGCCATCCATCCTACCGTTTACCAGTAGATACGATTACCAGTTGGGCTTGATCGAATTTTTGAGGGATTGGATGTAGAGCGAAAAACAATATCAGTCTAGAACTTTATTTTTCAGTCTAGAACTTTATTTTCTTTTGACAATAGCGGCAGTATGGACATGAGGTTGCTCCATACTACCGCTATTTTTTGTTTCTGGAATGAATATGCCTAATTTAGTTGCGAACGAAGCGTGTTATTCCTGGGGATTTTTTCGGTATTCGGATGGAGTCACCTTGTTGACCGTTTTGAACATTTTGGAGAATAGGAGTACATCTTTATACCCTACAGACCGCGCAATATCTCCGATTTTAAGGGAAGTATTTCTTAGTAGGGAGCACGATTTTTCAATCCTCAAATGTAATAAAAATTCCTGCGGTGACTTATTTAGTTGCTGTTTAAATAAACGATGCAAATACGAACGGTCAATTGAAATGTACTTGGCAATTTCACTTACGGTAATGAAGTGTGAATAGTTTTGCTGAATGAAGAGAAGCGCTTCTTTAATATACCGCTGCTGTCTTACTTCATGGTTGACTTCCTGATTAGGGTAATGTTCAAACATCAGATACAGAAATTCATACAGCTTGGATGCAAGCAGCAGGTCTTTGTTGGATTTCAGTGTAGAAGAAACGACGATGCTTTCCATACAGCGGGCAAGGCTGCCCTCTGCTTCAAACCAGAAAATGGGATTGTCCCTATTGATACAGGTCCGGCTTAGATATTCTTTTGCTTGCACCCCATTAAAACCAATCCAGATATATTCCCATGGGTCGACTTCATCCGCTTCGTAGTAAATTAAAACCTTCGGTTCAATAAAGAAAGCATCGTTTTTCTCCAAATGATAGATTTTATCGTTGACTTTAAAGATCCCTTTTCCTTTTAAAATAAAATGCACCATATACCCGCTTCGAATGGCTGGACCATAAGAGTGTTTGCTGGTACAGCTCTCTTTGCCACATGTGTATAGATTGAGATCCAGATTGTTATAGGAATGATTGGAAAAATGCGAACTCATTTGGTTTCACCTCTTAATTCATCTCTGCATATTATCACACTGTTTCATATAGAGTCTACATTATTCCATATAATTATTAAAACTATTCAATTATTATTAGACTGTAAACGATAAGCAAACAACATAATTTATAATTTTGGGAAATCGTACTATTAGCGCTATAAGGGGGTTGCTATGGCTATATACATCGATAAAGAGAAGCTTTTATTCCATTTACAAGGCAGCAATACAAGTTATGTCATGCAGGTTATACGAGGTGGTTATTTATCCCATCTGTATTGGGGAAAGAAAATTCAGAACTATCGGGGGAGCAATAAAATCATCTTTATGGATAGAGGATTTTCACCCAATCCCGATGGCGAGGATCGAGCCTTTTCACTGGATAACGTCCCGCAAGAATATCCGTCATTTGGGAATAGTGATTTCAGGATTCCTGCGTATCAGCTTCAATTGGAGAATGGTTCTACCGTGACTGATTTCCGGTATAAAGAACATCGGGTTTTCCAAGGCAAACCAAAATTGAAAGGGCTTCCTTCTACTTATGCGGAGAATGATGGCGAAGTAGAAACACTGGAAATCGTCCTTGAAGATCCATTAATTGATGTAAAGGTCGTACTATCCTATAGCCTATATCAAAAGCGGGATGTCATTACCCGTTCAGTCCGTTTCGAGAATGAAGGTCGGCAACAGCTAAAACTGCTTAGAGCGTTAAGTGCTAGTGTGGATTTTCGTGATGATGAATATGAACTCATTACCTTGTACGGTGCGCATAATAATGAAAAAAATATAGCAAAGCGAAAAATTTTACCTGGAATTCAAATGGTAGATAGCTGCCGTGGAGCCAGCAGCCCTCAACAGGCACCCTTTATGGCACTTGTAAGAGAAGGAACAGATGAAGAACAGGGTGAAGTGTACGCCTTTAATCTGGTGTACAGTGGGAACTTTACGGCCCAGGCTCAGGTAGATTCCTATCGGAACACAAGAGTCACGATGGGGATTAATCCTTTTGATTTTACATGGCTGCTTGAACCTGAGGAATCGTTCCAAACGCCTGAAGTGGTCATGGTATACACCGAAAACGGCTTGGGCGGCATGTCGAGAATTTATCATGAATTATACAGGAATGGATTATGTCGTGGGCCTTATCGTGACAAAGAGCGGCCGATCCTGATTAATAACTGGGAAGCCACTTACTTTAACTTCGATGCCGACAAGATTGAGCAGTTGGCGAAGGAAGCTCAAAGTGTAGGAGTGGAACTGTTTGTATTGGATGATGGGTGGTTTGGAAAACGGGATGATGACAATACTTCATTAGGCGATTGGGTGGTGGATCGTCGCAAACTTCCAGATGGATTGCTGGATCTTGCAAACCGCATACGAAATCTGGGTATGGAGTTTGGTTTGTGGTTTGAACCTGAAATGGTATCCATAGACAGCGATTTATACAGAAAGCATCCCGATTGGTGTATCCATGTCCCCGATCGTCCGTATACGTTGGGAAGAAATCAGCTGATGTTGGATTTATCAAGGAAGGAAGTGTGTGAGTACATTATTAAGTCGGTTTCCGATATTTTATCGGACGTTCCAATTACTTATGTAAAATGGGACATGAATCGTCACATGACGGATGTGGGTTCGGCAGCCTTGCCACCTGAGAGACAGAGGGAGACTGCGCATCGTTATATCCTGGGACTCTATAGTGTTATGGAAGAGCTTACATCAAGATTTCCCCATGTCTTATTTGAGAGCTGTTCTAGTGGAGGAGGCCGTTTTGATGCCGGCATGCTCTATTACATGCCTCAGACCTGGACGAGTGACAATACGGATGCCATTTGCCGACTGAAGATTCAATGGGGAACAAGTCTTGTCTACCCTCCGATTACTATGGGGGCACACGTCTCCACGGTACCCAACCATCAAGTGGGTAGAATAACTCCCTTGGAGACAAGAGGTTATGTCGCCATGGCCGGTAATTTTGGATATGAGCTGGATCTGACGACATTAACCGTTGAGGAAAAAGAAATAGTAAAAAAACAGATAGCTCTATATAAAGAAATTAGATCGCTCATTCAATTTGGGAAGTTTTACAGAATAATTAATCCGTTTGATGAAAATGAAGCCGCATGGAACTTTGTGTCGGAAGATCAAACGGAAATGGCGGCCAGCTATTTCAAGGTTTTATCCCAACCCGCAGCCGCGATTAAAACGTTAAAATTCAAAGGTTTGAATCCAGACTACGTTTATAGAAATGTAGAAACCGGTGAGCTGTTCGGCGGTGATGAATTAATGCATGTCGGCATAACGCTTGCCAGGGTAAAGCAGGACTTTTTAGGCATGTTCTGGAGATTTGTTAAAGAAGACATCTGATTCAGCTAGAGGGGGTTTTACTAGATGGAAGCAAAAGAAAAGCAGTATAAGCAAATTTCTCAAGAAATTTTAAAATATATCGGTGGTGAAGACAACATTATCGGTGTGGCCCATTGTGCCACAAGATTAAGAATTGTACTTGAGGACAATGAAAAAGCGGAATTAAAAAAGATTGAAGATATTGATCTGGTTAAAGGCGTTTTCATAGCGGGGGATCAACTACAGATCATTTTTGGAGCAGGGTTGGTCAATAATATCTATGCCGTATTTTCCAAACTGACCGGAACGGAAGATATGTCATTAAGTGATGTCAAAACGAAGTCCGCACAAAGGCAAAATCCTTTTCAAAAAGCCATTAAATCGCTGTCAGATGTCTTCATTGAGATCATGCCGGGAATTCTTGCCGCCGCATTGTTAATGGGGATAACCGGACTATTAGGTCAGAAGGGGTTATTCGGTCCTAAATCGATTGTGGAGATGTATCCAATTTTTCAAGGGATCAATCGCTTCGTTCAAATCGTTTCTACGGGTATTTTCACCATCCTGCCGCTGCTTGTTGTTTATTCTGCAACCAAGAGATATGGCGGTCGTCCGATTCTGGGGCTTGTGCTGGGTGCAATTATGCTTCATCCAGCCCTGGCGGATGCCTTTGAGGTAGCTAAAGGGAGTCAAAACCCGGAATCGATCAGTCTTTTCGGCCTTCCCGTACAGTTGGTTGGATTTCAGGGTGGTATTATTATTGCTCTAATGATGGGATATGTGGTAGCCAAGTTGGATCAGTTTTTTAACAAAAAGGTTCCGGACATGATTAAACTATTTTTGGCACCGTTGCTGACGGTCTTTGTTTCTTCCCTGCTATTGTTTACCATTATCGGCCCTCTTGGGCGAGAGTTAGCTAGTCTGGTGACTGTTTCGCTGCTTTGGATGACGCAAAACCTAGGAATATTCGGTTTTATGTTTTTTGCAGGCATTCAGCAGATCATTGTTATTACAGGCTTACATCATGTTATGGGTGCGGTAGAAGCGCAGCTGTTAACCGATACAGGCAGAAATTTTATCAACCCGTTGGCATCAGTAGCTTTGATGGCTCAAGGGGGCGCCGTTTTGGGGTATATTCTTTTGAATCGCAAAGACACCAAGGTTAAAGAAATGGGTTACTCTGCATTCGGGTCTGTACTTTTTGGAATCTCGGAACCAGCGATCTTCGGGGTCACTTTAAAGTATAAGTTCCCCTTGGTTGCTGGATGCCTTGGAGGAATGATTGCGGGAGCATATGTATATTTAAGCAAGCTGACAGCCATAGGATTCGGAACCACGGCTCTTCCCGGCTTTGCAATTGCAGCGTCAGAGAACCATGGTCATATGAATTATCTTATCGCTCATCTTATTGCCCTGTTATGTGGAGCATTATTTACATTGGCTTACGGTGCTTTCAAGAGCAAGGGGTCAACAGTCTGAACCAAGAGAATATTGATTAGGTTGAAAAAACTTAATCAGTTACAATCAAGCTTTTATGAAAACGGTTAAAAGAAGAGAATATGCGTGGAATAGACAAGAGAGCATAGATGAAAAAGTAAAAGGGCCGTCCTCAGTCGTTAAAAACGACCGAGGACAGCCTTAAATTTACATGGGTTTGCATGTACATTCGTTAAAGCTAATCGATGCCATCATCGCTTTCAATCAGCCCTTTGCCAATTACATTGGCCGAAACCGGAGGCTTGCCGAGCTCCCGAGACCATATGGACAACTGCCCAATATGGTGGATTTGGTGGGCAATGATATGGCGCATCACCTCGCCCCAGGCATCAATTACAATTCTGCCGTCCGGGAGGTGATCTTCAAACCTTTTCCGTTCCAGACCATCATGCCAGGCGAGCACGAACGGCTCGACATCGAGTCGAAACTTTGCATCCAGCTCACGGACTTTGTCGAGCGTATCATAGAGAGAGAAGTCCTCCTGAAAGTCGGGTTTGCCCTGAATCGTTTGAATCCAGCTCCACTCCACATCAACGATATGAAAGAGTGTCTTTAGAATGCCGCCGACTCCGCCGACGCGTTGTTTCAGTAATTCCTCCTGCGACACCTCTTCACACCAGCGGTACCATTGTTCCCGAATCATCCAGTTGTAACGAAAAAAAGTCTGCATCCATCAACCTCCAGAGCTGTATTTGAGAATCATCTCCACCAGTTTACCATGGAATGCCAAAAGGGCTGTCTCATTCGTAGAAGATCTACTTTTGAGACAGCCCTTTATTATAGGATAGAGATGTTGTTACTGGCTTATTTCTTTGCAGCCGCGTAACGTTTGTTTACTTCATCCCAGTTGATTACATTGTAGAATGCTGCAATGTAATCTGGGCGTTTGTTTTGATATTTCAGGTAGTAAGCATGCTCCCAAACGTCCAGTCCAAGTACCGGAGTCAGACCTTCAGACAGCGGGCTATCCTGGTTTGGAGTGCTAGTGATCGCCAGTTTGCCGTCTTTGCCGACAACCAACCAAGCCCAGCCGCTACCAAAACGTGTTGTAGCTGCTTTAGTGAAGTCTTCTTTAAATTTGTCGTAGCCACCCAGCTCGTTGCTGATTGCTTCAGCAATAGCACCTGTCGGTTGTCCGCCGCCGTTAGGACCGATAACTTCCCAGAACAGGCTGTGGTTATGGTGTCCACCGCCGTTATTGCGAACCGCAGTGCGGATGCTTTCAGGAACGCTGTCCAGATTGGAGATCAGATCCTCCAGGCTTTTGCTTTGCAGTTCAGGAGCGCTCTCCAAAGCTGCGTTTAAGTTCGTTACATATGTGTTATGGTGACGATCATGGTGAATTTCTACTGTCAGTGCATCAATATGCGGTTCCAGTGCGTCTTTTGCGTAAGGAAGTTCTGGTAATTGAAATGCCATAATAAAATCCCTCCTGGTTATATGCTTGGGTAAGTGTTCCTATGTAATAATACCCTCGATAGTTATATTAAACCGCATTCAGCCTATTTTATCAACATTTTTGTTTGTAAAATAGCAAACTGGGCAATACGGCCTGCTAGCTAGCATGTCCAAAAACCCGATTGGAATACACAATACATAGGTAATAAGAGGTAAATTGTGAACTTTAAAATGTAAACGCTTTATATATAGCGCTTACATGAGAAAAAGGGATGTATTCCATCAAAAAGTGTGGTTTAATGGTCAAGGAAGCAGAAATTTCGGCTTTTTTGTCGTCTGCTATAATCTGTCATGTCTATGACATGACGAACTTGAGGGCATACACCCTTTTCCTGTTCTTCATTTCATATATAGCAGATCGTATGCATTTTTATCATAATGCCTTGTGATTAACACCATGATAAGAAATTTAAGGATTTATGTAAAAATGACGGTGCTGTCTCAATTTTTTTATTATGCTTACGAAAAGGGAGATATTACTTATGCACGTTCGTTCCTTTCAATTAAGTGATGTGAACTCAGTAACGGAACTCATGCAAATTGCCTTGTCAGAGGAGTGCTACAAAGAGACGGTGAGTGCGTTTGCCCGTCAGCTTTCGTGGGATTCCGGTTTGATCATCGTTGCAGAAGAAGAGGGTGAGATCGTTGGTGCTTTGATCGGCACGATCGATCAGAATGATGGTTGTTACTATCGTATCGCTATTCACCCGGATCATCGTCGGATGGGAATCGGCAAATCGCTTGTGGAGTCCATGGAGCAGCGTTTTCAGCAACGTAAGGTTAGCCGTATTTGGGTAGCAGGGGACAAGCATAACAGTGCGGCCATGCCTTTGTACGAAGCGATGGGCTATGGAGCAAGCCAGATTTTACAGGCTTTTCAGAAGCTGAGTATTTTGGCGCCTCATTAATCGGGAATCGAAATAAAGAGAATTGAATAACATTAAGTATAATATTTACATTTAGAGCATATCTGAGTAACCGTTGCAATCGGGTACGGGATATGCTTTTCTATTTATAACAGGGTTGAGGAGGTTTAATTATGGACGCTTTGGCTCCTTCGTCAGGCCCGCTTCCCTCGCCGGAAACGTCCAAACAAGCAGGCCGCTCTGGTTACATACGCGATTGGTTAGTCACCCTGCTGATCGGCATGGTCGTATTGCTGCTTCTGAACCTGTTCGTATTTAATTTGTCCACGGTCAGAGGACATTCGATGCAGCCGACGCTAATGGAAAGCCAGCATTTGTTCGTTAACAAGCTGGTTTATAATTTTCATGATCCGGGCAGGGGGGACATTGTGATTTTAAAAGATCCCGATTCCAAACTGTCGAGCCCAAGATTTTTAGTGAAAAGAGTCATAGGTATTCCGGGAGATGTAATCCGAGTTGAACATAATCATTTGTATGTGAACGGTGAACTGCTAAATGAACCTTACACCAACTCGGACGTGGAGGATGGTGATTATGGTCCTTTTACGGTGGAGCCGGAGCACTTTTTTGTCATGGGAGATAATCGCCATACTGCTGCAAGCAAGGATAGCCGCTATTTTGGCAGCATTAAATCTCAAGATTTACTGGGACGTGCAGAATTTATATTTTGGCCGATATCTGAGTGGAAATGGCTATAGAGCAACTATAGTTTGAAATTAATGCGGAACACGTCCGAACCGATCAGGACCATGACGGAGCAGGCGGTTACCGATGAGGAAAGGAAGAGGATGATGAAAGAAGTGATGGTATATACCGACGGTGCTTGTTCGGGAAATCCGGGTCCTGGGGGCTGGGGGATCGTTTTGCTATATGGGGAGCATCGTAAGGAGCTGTCAGGTGCCGAGAAAATGACGACAAACAACCGTATGGAGATCAAGTCCGTGATTGAAGCACTGAAGCTGCTCAAGGAGCCTTGTCATGTGAAAGTACACAGTGACTCTGCCTATGTCGTCAATTGCTTCAAACAGGGCTGGATTAAAAATTGGCTTCGTAATGGCTGGCGTAACAGTAAAAATCAGCCAGTGGAGAACAAGGAACTATGGGAAGAACTGTGGGAACTGATGGGTAAGCATGAGGTTGAATATGTGAAGGTTAAAGGGCACAGTGACAACGAACTGAATAATCGCTGTGATTTTCTGGCAACCAGTGCTGTTAAAAATTTACGGTAGCATCTGCTGCTATTTTCTGTTGAAATTTGAGATATGAGAATTTTGCAATTCCTCATATCCGTAATGATAAAAAGTGGAAGAGAGGTGAGTATCGGATGCAACGTGGATTGACTCAGGCGGCTGCCGGAACCGCTTCGACTTGGGCTGCGCTCAAGCAGGAAATTATTGAGGCAGCTCCAGGGCTGGGTATCGATTCCATCGGGTTCGCATCCGCCGATCCCTTTCTGTCTCTGAAAGCTATATTGGAAGAGCATCGTGCGAAAGGCTATGAATCCGGCTTTGAGGAGCCAGATATTGATAAGCGGATCTACCCGGAGCTGTATGGCTCACAGCCTGCATCTCTAATTGCTATTGCGGTGGCATACCCTTCCAAAATGAAGGACCCGCCGAAGTCGGACAAGGGGAAGTACCGTGGTATTTTGGCACGTTCAGCCTGGGGGAAAGATTATCATCTGGTACTACGCGAAGCGATGGAAAAGCTTGAGGATTTTATAAGTGAGCGGGTGCCTGATGCCATATTGAAAAACATGGTGGATACCGGAGAACTGTCGGATCGAGCCGTTGCGGAACGCGCAGGGATTGGTTTTAGCGGCAAAAATACGATGATGATTTCACCGACGCTGGGATCCTGGATTTATCTAGGTGAGCTGTTGACGAACATTCCTTTCCAGCCAGATGAACCGGTAACGGATGGTTGCGGCGAGTGTACCAAATGTTTGGATGCTTGTCCTACGGGCGCGCTTGTAGGTCCTGGACAGCTGAATGCCCAGCGGTGTGTGTCCTTTTTGACGCAAACGAAGGGCTTTCTGGATGAGGAGTTTATGCGGAAGATAGGGAATCGGCTGTACGGATGTGATACCTGCCAAATGGTATGCCCCAAAAATCGGGGTCTCAACTGGGATCACCATCCCGAGCTTACACCCGATCCCGAAATTGTGAAGCCGTTGCTGCTGCCGTTACTGGATTTGAGCAATCGTGAATTCAAAGACCGATTTGGTCAAAGTGCGGCGGCTTGGCGGGGGAAGAAGCCGATTCAACGCAATGCGGTCATTGGACTCGGCAATTTCAAGGATATCAGCGCGGTGCCCAAATTAACGGAGGTTTTATTGGATGATCCGCGTCCCGAGCTGCGAGGCACGGCGGCGTGGGCTTTGAGTCGAATAGGAGGGGAAAACGCTATGACAGCGATCAAGCAAGCATCAGAGAAGGAACAACATGAGCAAGTACGCGAAATGATCGCGCAAGCGCATTCCAAACTAGGGGAACAAGAGCAGACAGAACAGCAAAAGGATTCTGAATTAATGATCAAGGACTCGCAGGGTCCAACTACGATTTATTATGATGAAATGGAGACACCTGTGGGCACTTTGACGCTGTGCGCTACAGATCGGGGGCTGTGCCGAATAGACTATGGCGTTTTTCATGCGAGGGAAGCACTGCTTCAGCAATGGGCCCGGACATGGATTGGGGAATATGTCTATGTGCAGGAACCTGACAAACTGCGCGAAGCCGCAGATCAACTGCGTGAATATTTTGCGGGAGAACGACGGGAATTTAGTATAGCCTATGATTTGAGAGGGACTCCTTTTCAAGAACAGGTATGGCGTGCACTGCAAAATATTCCGTACGGGCAAAGTGTGTCCTACAAAGATATTGCGGAATCGATCGGCCGAGCCAAGGCGGTACGTGCTGTTGGGGAAGCAAATAATAAAAATCCGTTACCCATCCTGTTTCCATGTCATCGGGTATCGGGTGAAAACGGAAGTTTGGTCGGTTATGCTGGAGGCTTGCCAGTCAAGACGAAGCTGCTGGATTTGGAGAAACAATAAGGACATATGTTTGCAAAAAGTGATTTGCTAGCTGTCCCATGTTTTGCTATGATAGGTTCGTGCAATTCAAGATGTTTCATATAAATATACAGAGGTGACGACTTCGTGGTGTGGAATATTGTCATTCCGATTATTACCCTGATTGCTGGTTTGGTTGGGGGATTTTTCATCGGTGCTTATTATCTTCGTAAACAGCTTGAAAAGATGCAAAACGACCCTGAAACGCTGCAAAAAATGGCCAAACAGATGGGTTACAACCTGAATGGGAAACAAATGCAAAAAGCCCAGCAGATGATGAAGAACCAACAGTTCTCCAAAAATCAGCCTGGTCCGCGTAAAAATCAGGGCCGTCGGAAATAATGAGCAACGTGAGCACGGATGCCGCATGAGGTTGCTGCATAGAGGAGGATTACTGTGGCTGGCGTAAAAGATTATATTAACCGCAAAGCTGCGGATAACCGGGATAAAATCGAATACCATGTGGAGCAGATTTTACAACTGATCGGTGAGGACCCCAAGCGTGAAGGGTTATTGGAAACACCGGCACGCGTAGCGCGCATGTATGAGGAAATATTTGCGGGTTATGAGGTTGATCCCCGGGATGCGTTGGGTGTGACATTTGACGAGAATCACGAGGAGCTTGTGATCGTGAAGGACATCGTTTATTACAGCCAGTGTGAGCACCATATGGCTCCTTTCTTCGGAAAAGTGCATATCGGCTATGTACCCAGCGGCAAAATTGTAGGATTGAGCAAGCTTGCACGTCTGGTAGAGGCAGTGACTCGCCGATTGCAGGTACAGGAGCGTATTACATCACAGATCGCTGATATTTTAAATGAAGCAGTCTCCGCTCACGGGGTTATGGTGGTCGTGGAAGGCGAGCACCTGTGCATGTGTGCAAGAGGTGTCAAAAAGCCTGGTAGCAAAACAGTAACGTCTGCGGTACGCGGTACGTTTCGTGATGATGCAGCGCAGCGCGCAGAATTTCTGTCGCTGCTCAAGGATTGATCGAACATCGCAAGACGTTTATGTGATGAACAAAAAAAGGGTGGTTTACGCATAGGCGTAGCCACCTTTTTTTGTTAACATCAGAAATAGAGACGACGGGATAGCCGCCTTAAAATAATTAGCCTATGGATAACAGTTATTTTTACAGATAGGGGATAACGTATGGAGAATGTACATAGATCAACAGAAAAAACAACAGCTTTGCCTGAGTTGCAGTGGTTTGAAGCGCCACTCGCGGCCACTCAGGAGGACGTTTTGTCTCCGCTGGCTTGGGAGGAGCTGGCCTGTCGGCAAGTAGGGAAAGGAGCTACACCCATTTTGCATCTATGGCGGCATCCGTCAGCGCTTGTGATCGGTCACCGGGACCGCAGGCTTCCCTACGCCCCACAGGCGATGGAGCGAGTGCGCAGCACGGGAACCTCGGTATGCGTACGCCCCTCGGGTGGAGCAGCTGTCATGCTGGACAGGGGGGTGCTGAACCTGTCCTTGATCCTGCCGAATCCACAGCGGGCCATCAGCCTGCATGAGGATTTCCGGCTCATGGCAGCGCTAATTGCCGATGCGCTGGTTCCGTGGTCTGGCGAGGCGCAGACCGGAGAAATCCCCGGGTCCTTCTGTCCCGGGGATTACGATGTCAGCGTCCGGGGCCGTAAGTTTTGCGGCATTGCACAGCGGCGCCAAGCCAAGGCGTATATCATCACAGCCTTCGTGATGATTGAGGGCAGCGGTGCAGAGCGTGCACAGGCGGTGCAGCAGTTCTATAGGGAGGCAGCCGGAGATACGTCGGCAGGCGTGCAGCAGCAGGATTACCCCCGGGTGGATCCGGCAACGATGGGTAGCCTGGCAGAGCTGGCTGGAGTGCCGTCTGTTGAGGCTTACACGGCATCTTTGCGCCGTGTCGTCGAGAGCCGGGCAGCCATTTTACCTGCCGACGGCTGGCTGGTACAACCGGAAGGATGGACCGAACAAATGGTAGCGCTCAGAGAGCGATATGATTTGCAGGTGTAAAGTTTGTCTTTAGAAGCTTAGAAGGGTTGCCATCTCAGTTTGGAGGCTTGAGCGTAGCGTGCTTCTACCTCTGGCCAGTTAACGACATGCCACCAATCTTCAATGTATTTGTTGCGCTCGTTTTGATGCTTTAAGTAATATGCATGTTCCCATACATCTATCGCCAGCAGCGGAATGGACTCCCATTGAGTCAGATTCTGGTGCTTTTCGGCCTGCAAAATTTCAAGCCGTCCCGCGCGCGGACTCCATACCAGGATCGCCCAGCCGCCACCCTCGACCTTTTCGGCTGCCGAACTGAATTGTTTTTTGAATGCATCGTAGCTGCCAAAATCTTTTTTAATCTGTTCAGCCAGCGGTCCGCTTGGGTTTCCACCACCTTGAGGACTCATGATCGTCCAAAAAAGAGTATGCAGGTAATGGCCTGCGCCGTTGAATGCCAGTTCCCGTTCCCAATGTTTTACGAGGTCAAAATCACCTGTTTTTCGGGCTTCCTCCAGCTTCTTTTCCGCTTTATTCAGGTCATTCACATAGCTTAAATGATGCTTGTCATGGTGAATACGCATCGTTTTTTCATCAATGTACGGTTCAAGTGCATTATAAGGGTAAGGAAGCGGCGGTAACCGATGTCCCCCAATAGGAACAGGCCGGCCGATTGAGGTTTTTTCCGTTGCTGAAGGTTGCGCCTGGCTGGACTTGACGCCTTTAGTCGTCCATGCGCCTTCTCCCCGTATGCCTGCCTGCCGTTCTCGAAACGCTTCCTCTGGGTAATTCTCACCCTCTGCCGCTACATGATACAACCTAGCAGCCCTTGCGATGGAGCCAGGTTCTTGAAAGGGGGTTGTCGAGATCAGGAAATATTGGCTTTCATGTGCCGCGTGTAATACAACTCCGGCGGCTTTTGGCTGCTGACGCAATGCATGACTGTGCTCGCTTAGCAGACCGAGCTGCCGTACATACTCCTGTGACTGACGGTTTGCGGTTTGCAGCAAATCGTCCAGTCGACGATTTAATTCTTGTGAGTCAGGCTGAGCGTTTAATGCTGACTCTGACAACGGCATCTTTACAGATGATGATGCGTCTAATCCCCTTGACTGTTTTGAATGTTCAGTGAATTCGTGTGTATGTGCTTGTGGAGCAGCCGACATCTGTTTCCATTCCTGATGCCACGCCTGATCTGCCGGATCGAGTGCGCTCCGTTGCTCTTCAAGCAGCTCTATGGCGGTGCGTTCCGTCTGTTCGAATACAGTCCGCCAATCATCCAGCAGCCGTACATAAGTAGGCTCCAGTCCCTCGGTAGCGGATTTAATCACTTCCACATGCCAACTTTCCTGCTGCTTCCAATGCCGAATTTCCTCCAGCACACGTAAGGGCAGGAAAGACCCATAAGTACTCAGCATCGTTTTTTACCTCCCGTATCCCGCTATGGCTATCCGGCCGATCTGGCAGATCGGCCCTGGATGCATACGTACCCAGTATATTCGCTGTCTCATCAGGAATATGTCTATGAACTCCCTTAATCCGGTCACATCTGTTACGTAAAACAATGAATACCCATGGAAAACGAAAAAGAAGCCCAGCTACGGCACGGGTTAAGTGTCCATAGACAGGCTTCTTCAAGGGAAAGAATAGAATACAGTTCTTCGAAAAATAATTTTTTACTTCGTAGTCGTTTGTTTGTGGGCATCAGCGACGGTTTTCTTATCCTCTAGCTCCTGTACACTGCTTAGAAACGTCGATACCCGTCGCAGATATTCACGAGGGTGCTCTCTGAAAATAAGCTCATGTATCCCGTTTTTAACAATCCATACACTGGAAAGCGGGTTGGTTTGATTGGCAGCGAGCTTTTCCGCAATAGGATAAGGAGCTTTTTCATCCTGTGTACCATGCACAAACATGATCGGGAACGGGTAATTTTCCTTTTTAACCTCCTGATATGGAATCTGATGCAAGCTGGTGCCGTTCAAAACTGGAAACAGCAACTCCAGAATTTCCAAAGACGGATGTCTTGGCAGATTAATTTGATTGTGAATGTTATGGTACAGCGTATCCGGTTCCAGCAGAAAGGTGCTATCCAAAATCATTGCGTCCACATCCTTGGTTTGCAAGCCCGCCTGAAGAGCGGTTCCTGCCCCCATGGAGAAGCCCCATACGATAATCTCCGACGAGCCGCGTTGCTTCGCAAGCTGAATTGCTCCGAGGAGCTGTTGGGATTCTGCTTTGCCTCCGGTTGCGACTGCTTTGCTGTTTTGTGACGCAAATCCATAATCGAACATGACTACATTAAAGTTCAAACTGTGGGCATAATGCGCCAGATCATACATGGGAATCCAGCTTTCTTCGCGGTTAGCCCCATAACCATGGCTGAAAATAATCGTTTTCCGCGATTGATCCGCCGGGATATACCAGCCTTGTACCATGCGGCTACCATCCTTGGCAGGGAAGCTGACTTCCTCATAAGGCATGCTTTTGGCCTGCATCGGATTAGAGTACAGCGGTGCAACGGTGGGATTCGTAAGTACCCAAGCGATGTAAGCATGCAAGGCAATAAAACAAAACAACAGAAAAAAGACGACCGACAGCAGCAGAGCAATCACAACGTGCTTGAACCGCAGCAGACGGGGATTAAAGAGTGGGGTGGACGGCTCCTGAACAGCGGTCTGTAGCTGAGCGTTGCGCTGGGATGTCGAAATCATGTAAGAGCCTCCTTATATAAAATTGATCTTCGTTTCATAGAATTTAGGTATAATTCCACTTGAAAATAGTAGTGTAGATCCGTATAGATACCTATTATCGTATGATGGGGATTATCCAAAGTCAACGCCTGAACCGGAAAAGTAAAAATGATGCAAAGAATTGTCGATGTTTGTTCTCGTTCTGTAATATGGTTGTCACAAAAACATCGGTTTACAGTAGCCGCGACTATTCTATATAATTTATGTAACCATGTTTCATAGTGTGAAACGAATATGGATACAAGAGGAGCGGTTCACGATGGAAGACCGTAAATTAACCGTTCGCGCTGTAGAGCGTGCACTTGATATACTGCTGTGTTTTACTGCAAATTCGGATCTTGGCCTGACGGAGATTGCCTCCAAAATTGGTCTACATAAAAGCACGGTTCATCGGCTGCTGACTACGTTGGAGGATCGGGGCTTTGTCGTTCGGAATGCCGAAACGGAAAAATATCGACTTGGCTTCCGCATTTGGGAGCTATCCACGCATTTGTCCCAAAGTGACGAGCCGGCAGTGCTGTTGCAGCCTGCAATGGAAGGACTACGTGACCGTTTGGGCGAGACGGTCAGCTTGTACTTACGGGACGGTAGCATGCGTATTCGCATACAAGCCGTGCAGAGCAATCAGGCGATCCGCAGGGTCGCGCCTGTAGGTGCGCGTATGCCGCTGGCTGTAGGGGCCTCCAGCAAGGTGCTGGCGGCCTTTATGCCGCCGCAGGAGCTGGAAGCCCTGCTAAGCGGGGATGAATGGCCGCTCTCGGTAGACCCGGAGGTCTATAAAGCCCAGCTACAGGACATTCGCGAGAAGGGCTATGCGACCAGCTATGAAGAACGGGAGCCAGGGGCTGCTGCTGTAGCAGCGCCAATTGTGAACCGGAAGGGACAGGTCACTGCGGCTTTATCTGTATCTGGCCCGGTTAGTCGACTTGCACCCGAGACGCTACATGACTTTGCTCCGATTTTGATCGAAGCGGCGAAGGAAATGGGGCTTATGCTTCCGTAACAAGAATGAACACAGTTGAAGCAAGCAGAGTGATTTGATGGGGAACGTCTCCTTGGTAAAGGGAACCTAAAAGGGTTGCCAAAGCCATAAATTTAAAGTAGTCTGGTAAGGAAGGCGGGATGTCTGTTATATCCGCCTCATGTGAATAGAAGTATCACAGTTACTGGGGGAGCCTGTAATGCCGGGCTGAGATGGAATCGTGCAAGATTCCGGACCCTTTGCACCTGATCTGGATCATACCAGCGTAGGGAAGTAATCGGCCATTGAAATGTATACGCGGCTGCTGTCTACGGTGACGCATTGGAATAGGATTATTCCATATGCGCATTGTCTGGATAGCTGCCTCGTTAGATTAGCCGGTTCCCTGGGGAACCGGCTTTTTTGCATAGATCAGCGCCACCCTGGGAATGGTTCCGGATCGGTGTGTCATTTCATCGAAACGGGAGGAATGGACAATGAAGCCGACAGAAGCAGAAGGAACAAAAGAAGTTGAGGTAGAGAAGACAAACGGGGAGCAAGCCAGTGGGGTAAAACCCTTTCCGGGAAGCCGTAAGGTATATATTCAAGGCTCGCGGCCGGACATTGCCGTGCCAGAGCGCGAAATTGCTCTTCATCCTACACATACGCCGCAGGGCACGGAGCATCATGAGCCATTGCGTGTATATGATACGAGCGGTCCCATGACCGACGAATCCTATCAGGTCGATATCCGTCAGGGCCTGCCTCCATTACGGCGAGCTTGGGCACTGGAACGGGGCGATGTGGAGGCTTACGAGGGACGCGCCGTCCAGCCGGAGGATAATGGACTGAAACCTGGCTCGAAACGGGAGACAGTGGAATTTCCCGGCGTGACCAACCGTCCGCTTCGTGCTTCGCAAGGTCGTACAGTGACACAAATGCATTATGCGCGGCAAGGGATCATTACGCCCGAAATGGAATTTGCGGCGATCCGCGAAGGGGTGGAGCCTGAGTTTGTACGGCAGGAGTTGGCGGCTGGACGAGCCATTTTGCCTTCGAATATCAATCACCCGGAAAGTGAGCCAATGGTCATTGGGCGTCATTTTCACGTGAAGATCAATGCGAACATTGGTAATTCTGCGGTTACCTCCTCCATCGAGGAGGAAGTGGAGAAAATGACTTGGGCTGTGCGTTGGGGCTCGGATACGGTTATGGACCTGTCTACAGGCCGTAATATCCATACCACACGTGAATGGATCATTCGGAATTCTCCTGTACCGATTGGGACTGTGCCGCTGTATCAAGCACTTGAAAAGGTGAACGGTGAAGCAGAAGCGCTGACGTGGGAGTTGTATCGCGATACGCTGATTGAGCAGGCGGAGCAGGGAGTGGACTATTTTACAATTCATGCGGGTGTATTGCTGCGGTATATACCGATGACGGCGAATAGAATGACGGGAATTGTGTCCCGTGGCGGGTCGATCATGGCAGCCTGGTGCCTTGCGCACCATCAGGAGAATTTTTTGTATACACATTTTGAAGAAATCTGCGAAATTATGAAAGCCTATGATGTGGCCTTTTCTCTCGGGGATGGTCTACGTCCAGGTAGTATCTATGATGCGAATGATGAAGCACAGTTTGCAGAGCTGGAAACGTTGGGCGAGCTAACGCAAATCGCATGGAATCATGATGTTCAGGTCATGATTGAAGGGCCAGGACATGTCCCTATGCATAAAATCAAAGAGAATGTGGATTTACAAATGGAGATTTGTAAGGAAGCTCCTTTCTATACCTTGGGACCGCTCACGACGGATATTGCCCCCGGATATGATCATATTACCTCAGCCATCGGGGCGGCGATGATCGGTTGGTTCGGGACGTCCATGCTGTGCTATGTTACGCCTAAGGAGCATTTGGGTCTGCCGAATAAGGATGATGTCCGTGAGGGTGTCATTACCTACAAAATTGCGGCACATGCTGCTGATCTGGCGAAAGGTCATCCACGGGCGCAGCAGCGGGATGATGCTTTGTCCAAGGCACGCTTTGAGTTCCGCTGGCGGGATCAGTTCAATCTGTCGCTTGATCCCGAGCGGGCCTTGTCCTACCATGATGAAACGCTACCGGCAGAGGGCGCCAAGGAAGCACATTTTTGCTCGATGTGTGGTCCCAAATTTTGTAGTATGCGTATCACGCAGGACATTCGCGCCTATGCAGCGGATAAGGGTCTGAACACTCAAGAAGCAGTAGCTGCCGGGATGCGTGAGAAGGCAGAGCAGTATCGGGATGGAGGTCAGTAAAACGAACGTGTGAGTTTAGGAACAAATGAATTAAAAAAAGCCGTGGTTCTCTACAGTCGGTGTAGGAAACCACGGCTTTTTAACTTATGTAAAGCGGATCATGCAAACCGGATAAACAGCGCCTTATTTTTTACCCATTTTTTCATTCAAAATGTCCTGAAAGCTGAGCTTCTTCTCCGAGCTATCTTCTTTCTTCTGCATACTCACCGCGTTGGCACGTTGGTATTGGTGGTGAAAGGGCATCAGGGTGTGGACGGTTAAGTTCATTGTATTCATGTGGTTCATTCCTCCAATTCCATATTGTCAAATTCAGATTGAGTTGCTTAGGACGTCTATATAGGACTATTCGTATGTACTTGATGTCGTAATACCGTGTAGGTTGCTTGGTAATGTTTCAATCATTATACCCACATTTTTTCAAAGTAAAACGCTTTTGACATAAAACAGGAAGATGGTCATATGTGTCCAAAATGCCGATTAGGAGGATGGTCGTTTTAGAGGAAAATGTGCCTAGGTCTAAAACAAGGGCTAGAGGCCCGTTTTCTTAGTTTAGTAGTCGGGATTGTATTTTTTTTGTCGAATAACCTTGTAAAAGGAGAATTTTGCGAAATCCAAGTCAGGATTGAGGCAGTCTGGTGGCGAATTAAAGTGTCAAAGTTGTATTGACTTTATGTTTGGTAGTAGATACCATGAACTGGTTGTCAGCGTATTTTGACAACAAGAGTCAGCCAATCCATCTGGCGATTCATCCTTTGAAATGTTAGAGAAAGGATTAGAGTATATATGAAAAAAAGTATTGCAGATATCGCATTTATTATTCTGGGTGCGTTTTTTTTCGCGCTAGCTGTTAATCTGTTTGTGATTCCGAATGAGTTTGGCGAGGGGGGTGTTACAGGGGTCACGATTATCCTGTACTACCTGTTTCAGTGGTCTCCCTCGATCGTCAATCTGGTGATTAATGGCTTGCTGCTAATTGTCGGATATAAATTTTTGGACAAGAGAACGACCCTGTACACTATAATTGCGGTCGCTTTTAACTCGCTGTTTTTACATTTAACGGTCAACTGGCGGATCGATTCGCATGAGCCGACGATTAATGCTGTATTTGCCGGAGTTTTGGTGGGGGTCGGCATTGGCTTAATCGTACGGGTAGGTGGCACTACGGCGGGAACGGTTATTTTAGCCCGGATCGCCAACAAGTATCTGGATTGGAATATCAGCTATGGCCTGCTGTTTTTTGATTTGATTGTCGCGTTCTCTTCCTATTTTATTATTGGCCCTGAAAAATTGATGCTAACTATCGTTATTTTGTACGTTGGTACGAAGGTGATGGACTTCATGATCGAAGGACTGAACCCGAAAAAAGCAGTCATGATCATTTCGGAGCACCAAGATAAAATTGCCGAGATGGTTATTACGAAAATGGATCGTGGAGTTACTGTCCTGTCAGGCCACGGCTATTACACTAAAAATCCAAAAGAAGTGCTGTATATCGTCATTAGTAAACAAGAGGTGTCAGCGCTTAAAAAGATAGTGAAAGCCATCGACACAGCAGCATTTATCACCATTCATGACGTGCGGGATGTGTTCGGGGAAGGCTTTTTGGATATTTCGAAGTAGCTGGTGGTGCGAAGGTCAGGTTATAAGAGAACATAGTTGGAAGTCGGTCCTGAGGGATCGACTTTTTGTTTTTGTGATGTTTTTTCCATTTTTGGTATTGGAAAATATGCATAATAAAGAGGAGTCACTCAATTTCTGTTATATGGAGGGTTTGGCGGGATGGAGAATAAGGGTAATTATGATGTAAAAGAAGAATTCAAGAAGCCGTGGACGCATGTGTCTATTTTTTTTATCATGTTGCATGTTATGAATTTTGCTTTATTTTCCTCCTCACTTCATTCCACTAAGGATCGTATAGCATTGTTATATTTTCCATTAGTTACTATGATTATTACATTAGCAATCGTAGTATTGAATCCAAGGTATTCTAAGCATAGAGAATCCTTTTCTGAGCATATGTTGGCTTCCTATCGTAAGATTTGTGCAAGTGTATTTATTGTACTTGATTTGATTTTCCTTGCACTCATGTTCAAATATTCGGGCGAATTTCTGTTCAGCACGCTAAAATTAGCTTTATTTTTATCGGCAATTTTGCATTTAGCGGTGGGAATATCTTTTGCTACAATAACACCTAACCGTCTAATTGGTTTGAAGTTCCCTTGGCTACTTTCGAATGAAATGGCATGGAAGAAGACGCATCGTATCTCTGCTTATATTTGGATAGCCTTTGGCTTATTCGGGATCGCTATAGGATTAGGACAAGAAGTTAATGTGTATATGGTGCTCGCTTCTTATTTACCGACGATGATTAGTTTTGTTACTTCTCTCTTTCTAAGCCATAAGTATAAAAATATAGACTGCTGATATCTGTATAATGCGAATCGATTTAGCTTATTAGGAGGATTTCCATGAGAAGTAAATTAAATTTTCCTAATGTATTGTCTTTTCTTATTTCTGTTTTGCCTTTCATTATCTACCTTTTCATGTATCCGAGAATGCCTAGGAATGTAGCAATCCACTACAATTTCAATGATGTGGCTGACCGTTTTGTTGACAAATCCTCCCCTGAGGTATGGTTGTTGTGTGGAATTAGCCTCATCTCTTTTATGATTATGCTTATGCTCCAACCCTATTTCAGTCGTCAGTTCAAGAGCGAAGAAGGCTCTGCAATCATGGAAAGCCTGCCTGGTCTCTTCACACTTCTTATAACCCTCGTATTTGCAATCCTGAGTATATGTTTTCTTTTAAAGGCTTGAAGCATGTAAAAAATCCCCTCTCAATGTGCAGTTTCCACTGCATTTGGAGGGGATTTTGTTATTTATACGCTCTTTACTCTTGAATCATTTGACGCAATACGGTTTGCAGAATACCACCGTTGTGGTAGTAGTCGATATCGACGGTGCTGTCTAGACGGGCAATTACCGGGAATTCGAACTTTGTGCCATCCTCGCGTTTAGCCACCACTGTAAGCTCTTGACCAGGCTTCACGTCATTGTCGATGCCAAGAATGTCAAACGTTTCACGACCGTTCAGACCCAGGCTGGACCAGCCATAGCCCTCCTGGAATTGCAGAGGCAGTACACCCATGCCGACCAGATTACTGCGGTGAATCCGCTCGAAGCTTTCGGCAATGACAGCCTTAACGCCCAACAAAAGCGTACCTTTGGCCGCCCAGTCACGAGAGCTGCCTGTGCCGTACTCCTTACCAGCAATAACGATCAGGTTCTGATCGGCTGCCTGATATTTCATGGATGCATCATAGATGGACATTTCCTCATCCGTTGGCAAGTATTTGGTCACGCCGCCTTCAGTACCTGGAGCCACATTGTTGCGGATACGGATGTTGGCGAATGTACCGCGCATCATGACCTCGTGGTTACCGCGACGAGAGCCGTAGGAGTTGAAGTCCTTGCGTTCCACGCCATGCTCCTTCAAGTACAGTCCTGCCGGGCTGGAAGGAGCAATGTTGCCTGCTGGTGAGATATGGTCCGTTGTGACCGAATCATTCAACAGGGCAAGCACACGGGCATTACGGATTTCCTTGATATCCTGCACGCCATCCTGAAGTTTTTCAAAGAATGGTGGATTTTGAATATAAGTTGATTTTTCATCCCATTCATATAGTTCGCCTTCAGGAACCGGAATGGAGTTCCATTTTTCGTTGGCAGTAAATACATTCTCATATTTACGACGGAACATATCCGGGCTGAGAGACAGGCTGATGGCTTCCTTGATCTCCTCGGAGGTTGGCCAGATATCTTTCAGGTAGACAGGCTGATTGTCCTGATCGTAACCAAGAGGATCATTCACCAAATCAATGTTCACTGTGCCTGCCAGCGCATAAGCGACAACCAGTGGCGGTGAGCCGAGATAATTGGCTTTGACCTGCGCATGCACACGACCTTCAAAGTTCCGGTTGCCGGAAATGACTGCTCCAACCGTCAAATCATGGTCTGTGATGGCTTGACTCACTTCGTCAGGAAGTGGCCCGGAGTTACCGATACAGGTCGCGCAGCCGTAACCTGCCACATGGAAGCCGAGGGCTTCGAGCGGTCCGATCAGTCCGGCTTTTTGCAGGTACTCCGTCACGACGAGGGAACCCGGTGTCAAGCTGGTTTTAACATAGCCCGGCTTTTTGAGCCCGCGCTGCACTGCTTTTTTGGCCAGCAAGCCCGCACCGAGCATAACGCTTGGATTTGAGGTATTCGTGCAGCTTGTGATAGCTGCAATAACGACTGCTCCTGTACCCAACTCGCTGGTGGAGCCGTCCGGATGGGTCAGCGGAATCTTCTGTGCGATTTTTTCATCGCTCAGTCCATAGCCGCCCTTGTCCACTGGGGTACGGATAATGCCTTCAAACGTTTCTTTCATGCGGCTAAGCTCAACACGGTCCTGCGGACGTTTGGGTCCGGCGAGACTCGGTACAACCGAAGCCAGATCCAGCTCAATCGTATCGCTGAACACAGGGTCCGGCGTATCGGATGTGCGGAACATGCCTTGGGCTTTGTAATATTCCTCTACGAGGCTTACTTGCTCATCAGAACGTCCGGTGCTGCGCAGGTAGGCCAGCGTTTCCGCATCGACCGGGAAGAAGCCAATCGTTGCGCCGTATTCCGGTGCCATGTTGGCAACCGTCGCCCGATCAGCCAAGCTGATGTTAGCCAGACCAGGCCCGTAAAATTCTACGAATTTGCCGACTACGCCTTTTTTACGCAGCATTTGCGTTACAGTGAGCGCGAGATCGGTGGCGGTAGAGCCTTCCGTCAGACTGCCTGTCAGCTTGAAGCCAATCACATCGGGAGTGACAAAATACAGCGGTTGCCCCAGCATACCCGCCTCTGCCTCAATCCCGCCGACACCCCAGCCAACAACACCAAGGCCGTTAATCATTGTAGTATGGGAGTCTGTTCCCACGAGGGAATCCGGGAAGACGACCGTTTCGCCGTCAATGGTTTTGGTGGCGGCCACGGAGGCGAGATACTCCAGATTGACCTGATGGACGATACCGGTGGATGGCGGAACGGCGCGGAAGTTGTTGAATGCCGTTTGCGCCCAACGCAGAAAACGGTACCGCTCCTCGTTGCGTTCAAACTCCACATTAATATTGTAATCCAGCGCATCACTGGTACCGAAAGCATCGACCATGACCGAATGGTCGATAACGAGATCGACAGGAACGAGTGGATTGATTTGTTTCGGATCACCGCCCGCTTTTTTCACCGTATCACGCATGGCAGCCAAATCGACAACCACCGGGACGCCGGTAAAATCCTGAAGCACGATGCGTGCAGGAATGAATGGAATCTCCTTGTTGGTGTCCCGATCCTCAGCCCAGCCTGTCAGCTGCTGTACATGTTCTTCAGTGATGGCGCGTCCGTCAAATTGGCGAACCGCAGCTTCCAGCAAGACTTTAATGGAGAAAGGCAGCTTGGCAATACCGCTCTTTCCTTGTTCCTCCAGTGCCTTAAGACTATAGTAGCGATAAGGCTTACCGTTAACTTCGAGACTACGGGCAATGGAGAATTGATCTTTTCCTGACATAAGTATTACCTCCTTGAAGTGGATGCTTGGGGGAAAATAGGGATGTCGTTTTTTCGACGTCTTGAACAGTTGGTTTAAATTGGTTGCGTTCTCAATTACAGCTTCAGTGGTTCATTACGTGTTAGAGGTTGCGATCAATGTAATTTGTTTCATTAGATGAAACATGATTTCAAAATGATTGCTTTTGGATTAAGTATACCGTTTTCAGGCAGTTCCGTAAAGTTTTTTTGGCCTAAAAGATGCATTGCAGATTGGAAAATAAAACGTTCCGCTCCCTCGCGTTTCGATGTTCATACCAAGCTTTAGAGATTCATACTTATAGTATAGAGAGCATATCAGACCAGAGAGGGAAGAAAGGAAGTTATACATCATTCCGGTTATCCCGGGAAAAGGATAGCGGGACGAATATGGAGGGATTGGGATGGGGGAGCGGGAATGGAAACAGGCCCTTTTTGCTTACGTGAATCAATACAATCGCAGTGAAGTGAATGGTGTACCGCATCCGGATGAGTATCTGGAGGTGGGTCAGCGGATGGAACGAGCAGTACGTGCGGCCAGATTGGAGCAGTGGTACAACGAACGGGATGCTGTTCCCCTACGCAGCGAGACACGCGCCAAGCCGCTACGAATGGTGCAGGATACCCCGGATGAGGCTGTGGTAGATGTACAACTGCATGTCCGACTCTTTTATGAGAAGGGTGGAATGACTCACCGGGAGGATCGGATTGAACGGGAGCGTCTGACGTTCACACGCGAGGGTGAAGCCTGGCAGGTAGCGAGAATTGAGCGCGATCCGGCAGAAAGGAAGCCAGCGGGGGGAGAGGTTCCTTTTGAACAGGCCTCGTTTAATCAAGGAGGAAATCTGCCGCTGTTGAATCGCGGTGTGCTGGGCTTTGGTTCATCAGCACGTCCCAGCCGATATCGCCGCGAAGAAGCAGCGGCCTATGCAGATCAGTGGTGGGATAGCTTCAATCCAGAGTTTGAAGGTTTTGATGTGGATTGCACCAATTATATCTCGCAATGCCTCTTTGCAGGGGGAGCACCGATCCACTATACTGGTAAAAGAGAATCGGGCTGGTGGTATAAAGGACGGGTCGCCGGACGTGAGCTGTGGAGCTACAGTTGGGCAGTTTCCAACAGTCTGGAGCGGTATTTGGGCTCCAGTTCATGGGGGTTGACTGCTGAGCAGGTGAGTCGCCCAGAGCAGCTCATGCTGGGGGACGTCATTTTTTACGATTGGGATGGTGACGGAACCTTTCAGCACAGCACGGTGGTAACGGCCTTTGATGCGGGTGGCATGCCGCTAGTCAATGCACATACGGTAAGCTCCAGACATCGTTATTGGGACTATAAAAATTCGTATGCGTGGACCGACAACACGGTATATCGCTTTTATCACATCGCCGACTATTTTTGAATGAGATGATGGATAACAGGTACAGTGATGCAAATCAGTCACAATGACGAAAGCAAGAAAGCGGAGGATAGGCATGGCAAATCAAAAATTGACCGTAGGGCTGGTGTACGGTGGCAAATCGGGCGAACATGAGGTTTCGCTGCAAACGGCGTATGCGGTAATGAACGCTTTTAACTATGAGAAATACGAGATTATTCCTTTTTATATTACGAAGGCTGGCGATTGGCGTAGAGGGGCGCTATTAAGCGCTCCTCTGGCTTCTGTAGAGCAATTGAAGCTGGAACGCGCAGAGGGCGGCACCAAGGCGGCATTAGATACGTTGTTCGGCAAGCTATACGGAGAGCAGACGCTGGATGTGCTGTTTCCGTTGCTGCACGGCACCTTTGGCGAGGACGGAACGATTCAGGGTCTGTTCGAAATGGCAGATATGCCTTATGTCGGTGCAGGAGTGCTTGCTTCGGCAGCGGGTATGGATAAAGGCGTCATGAAGAAGCTGTTTGAGCATGCAGGATTGCCGCAAGTGAAATACTGTTATTTTAATAGTACACAGTGGGCCCAAACCAGTCATGATCTGGTGCGTAACATGGAAACCGAGCTAGGTTACCCTTGCTTTGTCAAACCGGCCAATCTGGGATCAAGTGTCGGTATTTCCAAAGCCAGCAACCGAGAAGAGCTGGAAAAGGCTGTAGATCTGGCTTTGCAATTTGACCTGAAGGTGATTGTCGAGGAGTACGTCGATGCCCGTGAGATTGAGGTCAGCGTACTTGGCAATGACGAGCCGATTGCATCGGTACCGGGTGAAATTGTATCTTCGAGTGATTATTACGATTATGCTGCCAAATATACGGATGGCCAATCGGAAATGCTCATTCCGGCACCGTTGGATGAGGAAGTGGCAGATCGTATTCGTGAAGCCGCATTGCAAGCATTCCGCGCTCTGGAAGGCTGCGGGATTTCCCGTGCCGATTTCTTCGTCAGACGCTCGGACGGACATATCCTTATTAATGAAGTGAATACGATGCCTGGTTTTACACCGTTCAGTATGTATCCATTACTGTGGAGAGAAACAGGCGTATCCTATGCAAGTCTGCTGGACCGCATGATTGCTCTTGCACTGGAGCGTTATGAGCGCAGATCCGCACTGCACTACGAGAACTCATAAACGAAACAAAGGGGAGCTGATCACTCTCCTTTTTGTTCATATATATGGCACATACTTGAGCATTTCACTAAACCCTTAATGATGAAAGGTGGCGGCTACACATGGGATTTCAAACTGAATTTAACTCCGTGTGCAAATTCAAGAGCGAGCAAGAACTTTACGAACTCCTGGAATACGGACGTGGCAAAATGGTTAAATCCGGGCTGCGCGTGTTTCCGACAGGCCAGAAGGTCATCGCTTACAACGTGGACAACGTGGCAGTAGCCATCGTGCAAATTGTGGGCTGTATCGCCGAAATTAATTTCCAAGGCGATGAAGTGACCGAAGTTGAAATGATCCTCATTCGTAAGCTGAATGATGAGGAATCAAGAATTCAGACCGCGTTGGCGGATGAAATGTTTTTTGGAGCACAACAGCAATCCTAGCTGTTTCCTTCTTGCAATTTGTGCGATAACACCGAATCAGCAGGTGCTTTTCCGGGTATGATCAGTAGAAAAGGGTTTTAGGTCACAGAACGAAAGCGGCCTTATCCTCTACTGGACTGCTGAAAGGAAGACTCCCTATGATCGTAAGGTTTGGTTATGTAGCCATGTCGGTTACCGTGCAAAATGCATCCCCCTCTAAAACCATGACGATGGCCAGCTTTAACAAGATTGGAGACCGAGAAGCTGCGATCCGCAAGCTAGAACGGATAGCAGCCGAAAATCTCCATAATACATTGAGACTGCTGCGCCATAATCGCGCGAGTGATATCCAGGTCTATCGTTTCTCATCCAAGCTGATTCCGCTCGCGACCCATCAGGATCTGCGGGATTGGGACCCTTTTCAGGCGCTTGCTGCTGACTTTGCAGAGGTTGGGAACTATGTCAAGGCGAATAGGATGAGGGTATCGTTTCACCCCGATCATTTTACAGTGTTAAGCACTCCCCGTCCTGAGGTGTTAGAGAGCTCCATTAATGATCTGAAGTACCACAAAGCGATGCTGGAGGCCATGGGGCTCGGTGCCGAAGCCAAGAACAACATTCATATTGGTGGTGCATACGGAGATAAGGTGACCTCAGGCCAGCGTTTTGTAGAGCAGGTTAGTGCTCTGGATCTTTCGTTAAGAGAACGGTTAACGCTGGAAAATGATGATAAAACATTCAATGCGGTGGAAACGCTGGAGGCTTGCAAGTTGACGGGATTGCCGATGGTTCTCGATATTCATCATCAATGGGTGAATAATGAGGGGGAAAAGCCGTGGGAGCTATGGCCGGATATTTTGGATACCTGGAAAGGGGAATTGGCCCAAGCCGGATCTTCTGTGGATCATCCATTGCCGCCCAAAATCCATGCGTCCAGCCCCAAAAGTGAAAAAGATCCTCGGGGCCATGCTGACGGTGTTCTAGTGGAGCCGTTGCTTACCTTTTTGCGCAATATTGCCGGATATACGGATCGGATTGATGTCATGCTTGAAGCCAAACTTAAGGATGAAGCGTTATTCGGATTGATGAATGAACTGCGCCTTCAGGAAGATAATGGGGTTAAGGTGCTGGATGGGGCTTCCATAGAAATTATGCCTTAGAAAGTAGCATTTCGCGGATAAAGCTCCCATTTAGAGAAACTTTATGCAGTTTATTGTGTATACTAGAATGTGTAAACTAGCAAACTTGTACTGAAACAGAGATGGTTAAGAGACTGTGTTGTAGAGCAGCTTCGTAAACCACGTAACAATGATATAGAAAGTAGAGTGAACACGTTGAACGAACATGAAAACGAAAAGGTTCCCTATATCGTATCAGGAAAAAGCTATACTGCCGTGGCTATTAATGCGGCATCCAAAGCCGGGGAATGGATTAAGAGCAGACTGGGAACTGTTGAACATTTGAATACCAAACAGTCTCCTACGGATCTAGTGACCGAGGTAGATAAAGGTGCAGAGCAGATGATTCGCAGACTGATTCTGACCCATTTTCCCGATCATGCCATTTTGGGTGAAGAGAGTGTAGAGCCGGGAGCCGAAGCTTCGGCCCGTGCATTAGAGGCTGCCCGTGAAGAGGAATATTTATGGATCATTGACCCGGTAGATGGGACTACCAATTTTGTGCACAGTCTGCCGTATTACAGTGTGTCTATTGCCTTGGCCCATCGTGGAGAGTTGATTGTCGGGGTCATTTATGATCCGTCCCGTGATGAAATGTTTGTAGCGGAAAAAGGAAAAGGCGCATATGTACATGGCAATCGCATGCAAGCATCGAGAGAAGAAACACTGGGAGATAGTCTGGTCTGCATCGGTTTCCCACCGGACCGTACGTATGCACAACCGCTAAATATGAAAATTACGCAGGTTCTTACACCTCAAGTACGTGGCATTCGGGCGCTGGGCTCGGCAGCATTGCATCTGGCTTATGTAGCGTCAGGACGGCTGTCGGCTTATTGCGAAATTGGTTTGAATGCGTGGGATGTAGCAGCGGGCGCTTTGTTGGTACAGGAATCAGGCGGCACCATCACCGATACATTGGGTAGACCTTATGACCTGAGTGTACGGCATATTGCAGCTACGAATACAGCTATTCATTCTCAACTTATTCAAGTGCTGAAAGAAGCAGACGCAACCGGGTTATAATTCTACGTAGACCATCATCCTGAAGGAGGAAATCGCGATGAGCCAATCCGAAGAATTGGAACGCCAGCTCAGTGAACTGCTGACGGAAGGCGAAATTCGTGAGAATGAGGCCAAAAAGCGGGAACGGCTCAGCCCTAAATATGAGGTGCGGGTTCAGACTCATATCGATCCCATTGTTGAGGAGACGCGTAAATACCGGAGTATGGCACGTGAACTTGATGACCGATACGACGAATATATGAGCAAGGCGGACAAATCGAAACCAACCGATCAACGCTAAGCAAATACAAATACCTCTTGCCGAATGACCAAGGCATGGGGTATTTTGTATGTTATAAAGGAGGCGACATTCACTGATTACCTACTTTAAAAGCGCTTACAAAAATGCTGGAATCCATCATAAAATGGTACTACTGATTACGGTACTTATGCTGGTTAATTTTGCAGTAGTTGCAGTCATACTTAAGTACGTATTTCATATCTATGATAATCAAATGTACAAAAAAACATCCGAAGTACTCAATATTTCTTCAATCGGCATAGAAAATGAGCTGAAGGATGTGGAAAAAGTTACTTTCAAGGTAACAACGGACGAGCAGCTTCAACGTTATTTGCTGCAATTGGAAAAGGAAACGTCACCTTATGCCAAAATGGTGCTGCGTAAAAAAATAACGAATAGGCTTGTCGCCTTTGCTGGCTCTGAAACCTATGTCTATTCTATGATGGTCATCGACAAAGAGGGACAGGTCATGAGTGCGGGCAACCGCGAAGGTATTCCCCAAGAGCTTCGATCCACCCTGTCGGAGCTGGCAGACGAACATGACGGTTCCAATGCATGGTATGCGGCAGGTCATTCCTCCTTGCTGGCAGCTCGGCAGTTCAAATCCTTTACCGATTCCAATTTTACACTGAATGGGCTCGGAACGCTTGCGATTCGTGTGCGAATTGACCGGATTGTAGCGGATCGTGTGCAGACCTCCGGCCGTGACGGACAACTGATGATTACAGATGGAAGACGGATGATTTATCCCGAAACACCACTTTTGAGTGAGAGTGATATCCAGGCGGAGCTTGGCCGAAAACAGCCTTACGGGATTGCGACCTACTCAGGAGGAACCTTTTTCGCTGCTCAAATCAAATCCTCTTATACGGGGTGGACGTATTTGCATATGACCCCCTTCGATGATATGTTTCGCAGTATTACGATCATTAAAGAAGTTGTAAGCGCTATTTTTGTAATTATGCTTCTTATCGCATTGGCACTGGGGGCTAGGTTGTCAGGGAGCATTACGAAACCGATTGTTCAATTAATCCAGAACATGCGTAAAATAGAAAAAGGCGATCTCGACCGTTTGGAAGAAGAAGCACTTGGCGCGGTCCCCCTTTCCACACAGGATGAGGTAGGCTTGTTACATCGGACATATAAGAAAATGATTCGCCGCATTCGTGAGCTCATTAATGAGAATGTTGCCAAGCAGCTATTACTGCGGGAAACAGAGCTAAAGGCACTACAGGCACAGATTAATCCACATTTTTTATACAACACGCTGGAATCCGTGAACTGGCTCGCCAAAGTCAATAAGCAGGATCGGATTTCAGAGATGGTAGAAGCACTTGCTTTTCTATTGCGTAGTGCGGTCAGTTTTGAAGAGCAGCTGATTCCGCTTCGAAAAGAACTGGATATTGTAAGGAGCTATGTAACGATCCAAAAAACACGTTTTGATGAACGTCTGGTTTTCCATCTGGATATCCCGGAAGAACTGATGGATGCACAAATTCCGAAGCTAACGCTTCAGCCCTTGGTGGAGAATGCCATTCATTATGCGCTGGAGCCGCGAATTGAACCCTGTCAGATTGCTATTATTGCGAGAGAAAGCGAGGGGGCTCTATTTCTGCGAGTTGAAGATGACGGACCGGGAATGACGCCGGATTTCTTGGAAAAGCTGCGAAGCGGGCAGGTTACGACTCGTGGGCAGGGCATTGGACTTACGAATATTCAGGAACGGATTAACCTGACATTTGGTACACCTTGGGGGATAGAGCTGCATAGCGAGTCAGGAACAGGAACGTCGATTCATGTCTGTATTCCATATGTGAAAGGGGATCAGGGTCGTGTACAAGGTGCTACTGGTTGATGATGAGCGTATGATTTTGGAAGGCATATCACAGGTGGTTGATTGGGGGAAAGCGGGCACGAGATTGGTTGGTACGGCACGTAACGGGATTGAGGCTTATGATCAGATTCAGGCCAGCCCACCTGATTTTGTGATTAGCGACATCTCTATGCCAGGACTAGACGGTATCGGACTGGTTGCCAAAACGACGGAGCATTTTCCAGACGTCCGTTTCATTCTGTTGTCTGGTTACAAAGATTTCGACTATGCCTGTCGGGCCATGCAATACGGGGTGAAGCACTACTTGTTGAAGCCCTGCAATGAGCGGCAAATTCATGAGGCTCTGACCGAGTTGGGGCAGGAGCGGGAGGAGCAGGAAGAACGCAAGCAGTTTGTAAACCGGATGAAGCTAGATTTTCAGCGTATGCTGCCTCATGTGAAGGAACACTTTTTGAAGGAGTTTATTTCCTATAAAACTTACGGTAGCCGCGATATCGCATTTTATGAGCGGTTATTTGGAATTGAATTGCAAGATAAGCAGGTTCGAATGTTGCTGCTGCGGGTGGAGGAATCCCATGAGCCGGAGCATTTGTTTGCATTGCAAAATATAGCGGCAGATTTGATGGATGATGTCTTGCTCAGTACGACCATGCAGGGGCAATTGCTCATCGTGCTGGAAAGTGAGGATGACACGTCACGATTTATGAAACAGATTGAAGCGGTACGTGCGACATTTCATCGCTTTTACAAGCTGGAGGTAACGGTCGCAGTTAGTGAGTCGGATAGTATGCAGCATTCACGGGGGATGTACCGGGAGACACTGCATTGTATGAATCACCGTTTTTACACCGGGGAGGGTAGTCTGATTACGAAGGAGGACTTAGCGGCTGAGGATACCCGGGAGATGGCAGATTTGGAGCTGGACGAGGAGAAGTTCGGTCTGCTAATCAAGGCTGGAAATACGGTGGAGGTTGCACAGGAAGTGGATCGGTTATTCGGTATTTTGTCTCGGATGAAGCTGGAAATCTCCGTGACCCGCTCCTATGTGCTTCAGCTCTATGCCGCTATGATCCGTATATGCCCTGAAGAAGAGCGTGCGGCGTTTACGAGCCGAATGGTGGTGCTGGCAGAGCAAAAAACGCTGGCATGTCTCAAATCTTTTGTACAGGAAGCTGCCGAACGAATGACCGCAATCTATTATAAAAGTAATGTGTATCGCCAATCTTCTACCGTTGATAAAATGATCACTATTATTGAGCAAAACTACAGAAAATCCGATTTGTCGCTGAACGGAGTGGCAGGCCAAATGCTGTATATGAATTCCGACTATTTAGGGAAGATTTTCAAAAAGGTGACTGGGGAAAACTTCTCACACTACGTCAATCGTTATCGGATCGAACGTGCGGCTGAGCATATTCGAGAGACAGGAGATGTAAAGGTGTTTGAGCTGGCCGAATGGTTCGGCTTCGGCGGGAACGCGCAATATTTTAGCCAGGTGTTCAAAAAATGGGCGGGTATGACGCCTTCCGAGTACATTAAATCACATGAACGGGGATGAGCGGGCAAGTCTAGTTCTAACTTCCTTCCTAAAAAAGAAAAAAGGAGCTCACGGCTCCCTTAAACTTTCAGGTATACATCATATTAACGTTAAAGTTTACACGTGGGACAATTTATATGCAGCTTGTTCATTAGTTGATTCTTCAAACCCAGGTTTGAAGCCCAAAGCAAGTACTACTTTCATTATAGTCTCCATAGAGGATACAGACGTTGAAGTTCCTAGTCTCGTCGCTTGGGCTCGAGTGATATTAGCTTTCTAAGCTACATCACGTTGTGTAAGTGCAAGTTTTTTAAGTATGCGGACGATATCAAATAACAAGTGGATATTCAGATTTTATACCGTGAATTTTTGCGTTCTTGCAATACCTTCTCCCTTTGTTCTTTTGTTTTTTTTAGTAGCTCTGATTTTTCTACAAATGCTTCGTTAATACATTGTTCTAAACTATATAGCCATTTGTTTCTATAAATTAATGCTGCAAATATAAGTACCAAAGGTGCTATTATTTTAGATATTTCTTCAAGGTGTGCATCTTGTAATTTACTTAATTCAGCATTGTAATTTGTTTTCTCTTTCTTCAACTCATCAATCAAATATTGTTCTTTCGCCTCAATACTATTCATATTTTGTAGCTTTTCTTTATGCAATATAACTATGTACTCATGGGTCCAATCTATTGTTTTAGAGAACTGTTGTAGATAAAAAGTTATTGGGGATAATGCAAATGTTAATATAAAGGAAGTAATGGCTAGAATCAAGGTAAGTTGTTGAGAAAACTTTACTTGTGATGCAATACCCGCTCTCAAGTCCCTTATTTCTTCTATAGTAGCTTCATTAACCAGTTTTTTTCTAACCTTACGAAAGGTTTCAAGAGAGATGCTTCCCAGAGCCATAAAATGTCCGTTTGCACCGTACTCTAATCTGATATGTCTTCCAGCAGAACCAGCTTTGAATTTCATGTAATTCATCCTCCTTATTATTATATATCGGTAGATTGTTAAGGAAGACAAAATGCCTAAAGCATAATATACCCATTTCCACTAATGGTTCAGAATAACGGGGGCTTATAAACGGAGTAGGTGGAATGGTGCTGTACAAGCGAAGCGGTCGCTTTTGTCCCCGGATTTCTACCTTGATCATATGCTTAATTCCAGAAATCCGGGGGCGGTGGCGATGGGAAGCACTATCCAACTGCGTAGTGGCACGATAAGAAACTTTTAAGTTCGGCTTATATAGGTACAAGCAAGCCCCTCTGTTTTTTAAACCCAGGAAACCTGATTTGTGTATTCCAATGTTTCTCTGCTTTTGGGAAAATAACAACAGGAGCTAATGTAAACGCTATCAAAACTGCGTAAATACGTTGTCACTTGTAATTTGGCTCCTTTCTAGAACAGCGAAAAGGGGAGAGATAGGTGGGCAAAAAGGGATGGTTTCTGATCATAGCTATGCTGCTCGTTTTGACGACGGCATGTAGCGGAGCGGACGGCGGCAGCAATTCGGGCACAAGTGCAGACGGGAAAGTAAAGTTACGTATCGCTTGGTGGGGATCGGATACGCGTCATGAATACACGCAGAAGGTCGTTGATTTGTATAAGCAGAAAAATCCTAATGTAACGATTGATGTGGAATATGCCTCTTTTGATGACTATTGGAAAAAGCTCGCCCCGCAGGCTGCGGCTAATCAGCTGCCGGATATCGTGCAAATGGACATTTCGTACATTAGCCAATATGCGAAAAATGGTCAACTGGAGGATCTCGCGCCTTACTTGAATCAGAAAATTCAGGTTGCAGATGTGAACGAAAATGTACTCAGTACCGGTGTAATAGCAGGAAAGCAATATGGTATTCCAACAGGTGTCAATGTTCTGGGTTTCCAGTATGATCCGGCGCTGCTCAAAAAAGCAGGTATAGACAAAATTCCTGACAACTGGACATGGGATCAATACAAAGCACTGGCTTTAAAGGCTGGTTCCAATAAAGTATACTTTGACAGCTCGATGGCTGCCGATATTTTCTTCCACTACTATTTGCGTACGCAAGGAAAGACTCTCTACAATGCGGAAGGAACAGGACTGGGGTATGACGATGATAAGCTGTTTGTTGACTTCTTCAGCGGATTGGCTGATCTGATTAAAAAGGGAGCGACCCCGCCTCCTGAAATCATGAACCAGACTAAGGGGATTCTTGAGGAATCTGATATCGTAAAAGGAACAGGCATCGGCATTTGGCAGTGGTCCAATCAGTATGTGGGCTTACAGCAGGTTGTTAACCGCCCAATGGCACTGGCTCCAATGTTTGGGCCGAATATGGAAAAAGGCGTATACATGCAGCCTACGATGTACTGGACGGTTGCTTCCCGTTCACAGGTGAAGGATGAGGCCGCAAAGTTTATTGATTTCTGGATGAATGATGTAGAAGCGAATAAATTGATTAAAGGCGAACGTGGCGTGCCGATTTCCTCCAAAATCAAGGAGGCTGTTGCACCAGAGTTAAGCGAGCCTACGAAGCAGGTGTTTGAATTTGTAGCTTCTATGGAGCCGAAGGCTTCTCCAATGAGCCCGCCGCCACCAGTCGGATCGCCAGAAGTGATTGCGACTCTTACCGATTATATTGAGCAGGTCAATTTCGGACAGATGACGGCTGAAGACGCAGCGGCCAAATTCCGGGCTGATGCGAATACTATCCTTGCGAATAACAAGCAATAATGAGCGCAATGAGACCTTTAGGATATCTGACATCGTTTTAGCATAAGAACGACAAGATCGAAGGAACGTTTCGTTAAGTTAACCGTGCGTAGTCCAAAGCATGATTGCGCACGGTTGATTCGACGAACCAACTGCATAAGCACCCTTTGCAGACATCATAATAATATTCGTATAACAACGAATTATTAACACTTTAATGTTTTGCTAATTCTTTAAATGCAACAGAAGGGAGGCTTGATGAGCTTGCGAAATCATCAGAGCTTGAAAGCCAATATGACCGGATATGCGTTTATCAGCCCGTTTATTGTGGGCTTTCTGGCATTTACGTTAATTCCAATGTTTATTTCGCTGTATCTGTCCTTTACCACCTACAACCTGTTCACCCCGCCCAAATGGATTGGTCTGGGTAACTTCGAAAAGATGTTCACAGGCGACCCGAAATACTGGAATTCGATCAGGGTCACGTTTACGTACGTATTGGTCGGTGTACCGTTGCGACTGATTTTCGCGCTGTTTGTGGCTATGATTTTGAATACCAAATCGCGCATGGTCGGCACCTATCGGACGATGTACTATCTACCGTCCATTATCGGAGGTAGCGTTGCGGTATCCATTATGTGGCGGAACATTTTCAGTAATAACGGCATAGTGAACAGCCTGCTTTCGACCCTAGGGGCGACTCCGGTGAAATGGTTTGGTGATCCGGATGCTTCGCTTACGATGCTGATCACCCTGTCCGTATGGCAATTTGGCTCCTCCATGCTGATTTTTCTGGCAGGTTTGAAGAACATTCCTGTTGAATTGTACGAGGCGTCCAGTGTAGATGGCGCTAAGCCAGTACGAAAATTTTTCAGTATTACGCTACCGTTGCTTAGCCCCATTATTCTATTTAATCTGATTATGCAGACGATCAGTGCCTTTATGACCTTCGTCCCGGCTTATGTTATTTCTAAGGGCGAAGGAGGCCCGATGGATGGAACGATGCTGCATTCACTGTATCTGTTCCGGCAGGCGTTTATGTTCAGCAACATGGGATATGCGGCAGCCATGGCTTGGGTCATGCTCATTATGATTGGGATACTGACAGCGATTTTATTTATAACCTCCAGATACTGGGTATTTTATGAAACGGAAAAGGGGCGCTGATACCGATGGCATGGAAAACGGTCAAATGGCCAATTTATCACATACTGGTTGCTGCACTGGCGCTCCTGATGCTGTATCCCGTGTTTTGGATGCTGTTCAGCTCGTTTAAAGAAAGTCGGACGATATTCGTCACGGCATCCTCGCTTTTCCCTACAGAATGGATCTGGCAAAACTATGTAACAGGCTGGAAAGGGACGACTGGTTACAACTTTGGCACGTACATTCTGAACTCGCTCACGATCGTGGTGATTTCAACGATTGGAGCCGTGCTTTCCTCCTCATTGATCGCATTTGGCTTCGCACGCTTGAAATTCAAAGGGCGTAACTTGTGGTTTGCTTTGATGATGGTGACGCTTATGCTACCAGGGGATGTGGTACTGGTACCGCAATATATTATTTTCACCAAGCTCGGTTGGATCAATACGATCTTACCGTTGGTGGTACCCTCCTTTTTCGGGATGCCGTTCTTCATCTTCCTGATGGTGCAGTTTATACGAACGATTCCAGGAGAGTTGGATGAAGCGGCGACGATTGACGGATGCGGCAAGTTCCGGCTGTATTTCAGAATTATTTTACCCTTACTCAAATCGTCGTTGGCTACAGCGGCAATCTTCTCTTTCTACTGGAAGTGGGAGGATTTACTTGGTCCGGTACTGTATCTGAATTCGCCGGAGAAATATACCGTATCTATTGCACTCAAGATGTTCCTCGACAGCGAGTCGGCTTCCAACTGGGGAGGAATGTTCGCGATGTCTATCCTAAGCTTGCTTCCAGTTATCGCTGTATTCTTCGCATTCCAGAAGCAAATTGTAGAAGGAATGAGTACGAGTGGCTTGAAGGGGTAAGATCCAAAATCCATAGCGTGAGGATATGAAGCTTACGGGTGGAAATGGAAGGCATCCGGGTTTGTACGATTAAATGGACGGGATTTGAGGGCGATGGCTGAGAGGTGAGGAAATTGTGGAAGTTTGATTTTGGTCCGGGGGAGCCTGCGGATGGCTACAAAGGAGTGCCACCGGATTGCTTATATACAACTGAACAGGGCTATGGCTTCGAGACTACGGAGCATGTGTACGGTCGAAAAAGGCAGAGTGCAGCCAAGGATGCACGCACGCGGCTGCGAAGCAGCTTTTGTATTCCACTGAACGCTGCATTTGTTGCAGAGGTGCCGGACGGGATGTATCTCGTCACTATACTGGTTGGCGATTCGCAGGCGGAAACGCTCACGCGATTCAAGGCTGGTGAAGGCAAGCACATGCTTCCCCCAGTACACACGCTGCCGGGTCAGTTCACCGAAGCCCTGTTTGCGGTGCCTGTCCGGGGTGGCAAACTACGCCTCACCGTGTCAGGCACCGCGCCACGGCTCAATGCGCTGGAGATTGCGCCAGCGCCACAGACCCTCCGGCTATTCCTAGCCGGAGATTCCACGGTTACGGATCAGGACGCATCCGGCTATCCGTATACTGGCTGGGGCCAGGCTTTGCCCGCCCTGTTCAAGCATGATGTCTGCGTGGATAATCATGCCGTATCGGGACGAAGCTCCAAAAGCTTCGTGGACGAAGGGCGGCTGGATGCCATTTTGGGCGAAATAAAGGCAGGAGATTTCCTGTTCATCCAGTTCGGTCATAATGATCAGAAGCCTGATCCGGAGCGGGCTACAGAGCCTTTTACAACCTACAAGGAGCATCTTCGCCTCTACATCGACGGCGCAAGAAGCCATGGGGCAACCCCGGTACTGGTCACGCCCGTACATCGTCGCTATTTTAACGAGGATGGTACGCTATCTGACACACATGGTGACTATGTAACAGCGGTTCGTGAGCTGGCGGAAGAAGCAAATGCACCACTGATTGATTTGTCTGCCCGCACGCAGGAGTTATATGAGCAGTTGGGTCCCGAAGAGAGTAAAGAGCTTTTTATGTGGCTGCTGCCTGGTGAATACATGAACTTTTCCGGCGGCTTAGAGGATAACACACATTTTCATGAGAATGGTGCGGTTCGTATTGCAGACATGGTGGTGGATGCTGTGAGGGAATTGGATTTGCAACCGCTGCGCATGTATTTACGTTGAAAGACGACCTTTTTATGTACGGGCGTTAAGGGGGTAACTCACGTGAAGCTTACCAAAGGAGGAGACGTGGAAATGCCTGCATTGATTTTTGATGAAGAACAAGTTAAGCAGGTGATCGACCGGGTCGTAGAACGCACATTTCAAATGCACTACAGCTGGGATTGGCCGGGTGGAGTCGCCTTTTACGGAGTATGCGAAGCGTATGAAGCGACAGGGAACGAAAGGTATTTGACCAAGCTGAAAGAATGGGTTGACGAAAATATCGAGGATGGACTTCCATCTCTCTCGGTGAATGGCGTTTCTGTTGGGCACTGTTTGTTGACGCTTTATCAGGCCACAGGTGAGCAAAAATACCTTGATATTGCCATCGAGATGGCAGAATTTTTGGCCAAAAAAGCGGAGCGGTTTGCCGACGGCATTTTCCAGCATACGGTGAACTCACTTCATGATGTATTTCCGCAGCAAGCATGGGTGGATACGATGTTTATGGCCGGTTATTACTTGCTGCGCATCGGTCATCTGTTAGGCAACAAGGAGTATTGGGAGGATGGGGTTCGTCAATATCACGGGCATGAAGAATTTTTGCAGGACCCGGATACGAATCTGTATTATCACGGATGGGATCATGCGAATCAAAGCCGGATGTCAGGAATATATTGGGCGCGCGGCAATTCATGGGCAGCTCTCACGATGGCAAAAGCGCTGAAATTTGTGGAGGTGCAGCATCCATCTTATATGATCATCGACGGCTCGCTGCGTGACCAGCTCAATGCGCTGGTGCGGCTGCAATCCCCGGAAGGGCTGTGGCATACGGTGCTGAACGATGATACCTCTTATCTGGAAACCTCGGGCTCGGCAGGAATTGCGACTGCCTTGCTTATGCAAGGAAGATTGTTTAACAAATACACCCAAAAGGCGATCGACGGTATTCTTTCCCGCATTAAGGACGACGGCACAGTAACGGGGGTATCCGCTGGAACTGCTGTAATGAACGATATTGACGGCTATCGAAACGTTCCATACAAACGCATTCAGGGCTGGGGTCAGGGATTGGCGCTTGCTTTTCTGGCTCAACTGTTGCGTACCAAGGAGAATCCGTACGGCTAGAAGAAGTGGTATAAGCGCCAAAAAGTATTATGGGTAAAGGAGGCTAATAGTATGGGAAATGCTGAACGTTCTCAGGAAAAGGTGGCTAATCAGCCGCGAGGCAGCCTATTCTGGGTCATCCCCGATGGGTATATTCCACCGGAAAGCCGGGGAGAGCTGCTCAGTCATGAGAGTATATGCGTGCTGAATTGTGGGAGCCGTGTGGCAAATCTAAGTATAGACATCTATTTTGAAGACCGCGAGCCATTGGAGGGATTGATCGAGGTGGTGGAAGGAAGACGAACCCGTCATATCCGAACAGCCTCGTTGGAGAAATCCGGCGAACGGATTCCGACAGGCATTCCTTACGCAATTACGGTCACTAGCGATGTGCCCATCATCGTACAATATAGCAGATTGGACACGACACAGCCGGAATTGGCGTTAATGAGTGTCATGGCGTATCCGGTCTAGTCCGACGAGGACTAAGAAGTGAAAAAAGAAATCTCCAGGCTGGAATTGCGCAGCTGGGAGATTTCTTTTTTTGCAGGCAAATGAATGTCTATTTTTAGCCCATTTTTTATGATTTTGCCGAAGTTGTTTTGATCGGCGTGAAGTTTTTTTGCCCTCCGAAATTGGTACCCAGCACGCCGATAATGATCATCACAGCCCCAACAATGTGATAGTAAGCGAGCTGCTCCTTCAAAATGTAAGCACCAGCAATCATGGAAATGAGGGTGGATAAATTGCCGATCACACTCATTTTGGAGGCTTCGATCCACTTCAAGGCAAAGCTCGATAACAGCGAGGTGACGAGGGTAGACAGAATGCCCAGATAAATCAGTGCCATCCAATAATCAGGCTTCACCAGTGGAGCGGTATAGGCGCTCATGGAACCGTCTATGGCATGATATCCCAGTGCCACCACGTTAAAAACGATACATCCCAAAATAGAGGTAACGTAGGTCAATTCCATGGGGTTGTACTTTTGTGTTAATGGTCGTGCCAGCACATTATAGCCGGATAGGCATATTGCAGAAAGCACGAGCAGAAGAATACCGCCATAGCTATTGGATGCTAGCGGTGCTCCGCTTTTCATCACAAATATAAAAACCACGCCAAAGACAGAGAGCAGTAAGGAAATTTTTTGGACTACCGTTGTACGCTCTTTAATAAAATAGGAAGCTAACAGCAGCGTAAAAATAGGAACGGTTGCTTGAATAATTCCACCTTCCGATGAAGAAGTGCTCATCAGCCCGAAGGCTTGCAGTGGAAAATACACTAATGGCGAGAGCAGCGCCAGTGGTAAAATGCGCAAAATGTCACGTAACTTGATGTTGATCTTGATCCAACCGAGCAACACGGGAATGGTCAAAGCGATAAATGACAGCGCAAAGCGGTGGGCGATCACATCCAGCGGGCTCGCCTCTGTGACTGTCAATTTTACAAATAAAAATGAAAATCCAAGTATAGCTGCATAGCTGAGAGCTGCCAGATAGGCGGCTCCATTTCTGGAACGACTGTTCATAATAAACCTCCGTAATAATGACCTTAACCTGTGGTTCTCTCAATATACCCGGATGGCATAACCTGATACAATCCACAAAACCTGCAACTGTACGGGTACAGTTGTGAAATAAAAAAAAGCCGGAACGAAGTCCCAGAGTCGAATACCCTCCCCTAAGACTACTTCCAGCTCTTATCCTATTCATATTCTAGTCAAATTCTATCACTTACTGCTAGGTTTACTTACCTTGTGACATCGCCCGGAACGAATCGTCCGCCGCTTCCAGCGTAGCATCCACATCTTCGTCCGTATGCGCTGTTGTGAGGAACCAGGCTTCGTACTTGGATGGTGCCAGATGAATACCGCGATCCAGCATGTGACGGAAGAAGGATGCGAATGCTTCGCTATCCGTATCCTGCGCCTGTGCGTAATTCGTGATCGGATGATCACAGAAATGCGTCGAGAACGCTCCACGAATACGGTTGATCGTCAATGGTACGCCGTAGCGTTCAGCAGAGGACTGAATACCGTCCGTCAGTCTCACGGCCAGACGTTCCATCTCTTCGTACACGCCTTCCCCTTGAAGGACTTCAAGGCAGGCGATGCCTGACGAGATGGAAGCCGGGTTGCCGGCCATCGTACCCGCCTGATAAGCCGGGCCGAGTGGGGCAACCTGCTCCATGATCTGCTTGCTGCCACCGTAGGCACCAATTGGCAGACCACCACCCATGATTTTGCCCAGCGCGGTCAAATCTGGCTGAATTGCATCATGGTTGTCCAAACCTGCATACGTTTGGGTGGAACCGAAGTGGAATCGGAATGCGGTAATGACCTCGTCATAAATGACGAGTGAGCCGTTCGCACGCGCCATGGAGCACAAACCTTCCAAATAACCGGGCTGCGGCATGACCATGCCGAAATTACCGACAATGGGCTCGACCATGACTGCCGCCACATCGTCGCTCCAACGCTCCAAGGCTTGGCGCAACGCATCGAGATCATTGAATGGCACGGTAATAACCTCACTCGCAATGTTGGTCGTAATGCCTGCACTGTCCGGTATGCCCAGTGTGGAAGGGCCGGAGCCTGCGGCTACAAGTACCAGATCCGAGTGACCGTGGTAGCAGCCGGCAAATTTGATGATCTTGTTCCGCCCAGTATAAGCCCGTGCCACACGAATCGTTGTCATGACTGCTTCTGTGCCGGAATTCACAAACCGGACCTTGTCCATAGAAGGAATAGCTTCCTTCAGCATCTTGGCCAGTTTGATTTCCAATACCGTTGAGGTTCCGTATAATACGCCGTTTGCGGCCGCTTCGCTGATGGCCTTAGTAATATGGGGATGGGCATGTCCGGTAATAATAGGGCCATAAGCCGCCAAATAGTCGATATACCGATTATCATCCTCATCCCAGAAATGAGCACCTTTAGCGCGTTTCATGAATACTGGAGCGCCGCCGCCCACAGCTTTAAAGGAGCGTGAAGGGCTGTTAACGCCCCCGACAATATGCTCCAGGGCTTCTTTATATAGTGCTTCGGAGTTTTCCCGTTTCATCATCAAAAACTTCCTTTCCGTTCATTAAAATAGGGTATACACACGCCAAAGGGCAGCGTTCACGGCTGCCCCTGCATACATCATTATAGCTCTTTTTGACCTGTCTTTGTTGTTGATTGTGTAGAGGCATCCTCATTACTGGTTTTACTGCCCCCTGTAAAAGAAGCTTTATCCGTCTTGGTAGACGATGCACTGTCTGGCTGTTTCGTTTCGTTCTGATCCTTATTTTGTTCCTGTGTTTGTGTGGGTGGATTATTAAAAATATCCTGCACATACGTTTTCAGTTCTTCCGGATCGCGGACAGTAAGAACTGCCGCGCCGCCCACATTCTCTTCTCCGAGCATCTTCATCGGTGGAACCTGTTCGCTGCCTGCAAAGTTGCTTTGGTACCCCACATTCGCCAGCTTCCACATATCGTTAACACTGAGATTCGTGTCGATGTATGGGTTAACCTGCTCTAAAATGTTCGGCAGGTTGGCGATGGAAGTCGTGGTCTGCATTTTCTGGGCTACGGCCTCCAAAAATGCGCGTTGCCGTCCTGATCGGGAGAAGTCGGACATTGCATCGTGGCGGAACCGCACATATTGAAGCGCCGTGTTGCCATCCAGATGCTGCATGCCCTTTTTCAAATCAATATCGTACTGATGTTTATCCGCATTACTTGTATAATGCATATCCTTTTCCACTTCAAAATCAATCCCGCCTACGGCATCCACCAGTTTGATAAAGCCCTGGAAATCCGTGTACACATAATATTGCACTGGGATGCCTAACAGATCGCCAGCCGTCTTCATGGCCGTGTTGGGTCCGTGAGTAATGGCAGTGTTAATTCGATTTTTTCCGTAGCCGGGAATATCCACGTACGTATCACGCAAAATAGAGAACAGGTGGATTTTTTTCTTAACGGGGTCCAGTGATACAACCATCATGCTGTCTGATCGGGGAACTTCCCCTTTCTGGATACCGCGCCCATCGACACCCATCAGTAAAATGTTAACCATATCGGTACCTTCCCACTTGGGCGGTTCTGGTGTACGAACCTGATCGACCTGCTTTACATTTTTGAAGGGGGAGTTAGCACCCTCTTTATGCAGATTATCCAGCTGATTATAAATGGATGTAAAATAGTACACGGCAAAGCCGACAATCGCGACGATTACCACGGCTAGAACCGACCATATCGTCCTTTTGGTTCTGCTTGTCATGGATGCTCTCCCTTTCGCTTTTCAGTTCATTACATTATAATTTCTTTTTGGAGCACAATCAATTTAACTATGGATTTTACAAATCCTGATTGAGAGGTATAACATGCTGGCAATTGATGTGCAGGATCTGCGCAAAACATTTAAGGTTCAAAAAAATCGCGAGGGCCTAAAAGGTGCCTTCCTTGATTTATTCGCCCGCGAATACAACGAGGTGGCCGCGGTCAAAGATATCTCCTTCCGTATTCCGCAAGGAGAAATATGCGGTTATATCGGTGAGAACGGCGCTGGAAAGTCCACCACGATTAAGATGCTGACAGGTATTCTCGTGCCGACATCGGGACATCTCAAGGTGGGCGGTTATGTCCCCTATGAGGAGCGCGAGAAATTTGTAGGCAACATTGGTGTTGTTTTCGGTCAACGTAGCCAGCTTTGGTGGGACATCGGTGTGATCGAGTCTTTTCAACTACTGCGGAAAGTATATCAGGTTCCGGCTACGGACTTCAAACGTAGGCTGGATGAGCTGGTAGAGAGACTGCAATTGCAGGATCTGCTAAGCCGCCCGGTACGCAAGCTTAGTCTGGGGCAACGGATGCGCTGTGAGTTAGTAGCAGCCTTGCTGCACAATCCGTCCATTGTTTTTCTGGACGAGCCGACCATTGGGCTCGATATTATGGTAAAGTCCGAAATCCGTGAGTTTCTAAAGGACATGAACCGGGATTACGGTACGACTATTTTGCTGACGACCCATGATTTGCAGGATATTGAAGCGCTGTGCTCGCGCGTCATTATGCTGGATGATGGGAATATCATTTATGATGGTGGTCTTGAGGATCTGAAGGCGCGTTGGGGTACAGGTCGAGAAGTAAGGTTTCAGTTCGGCACATCGACCCAATTGGAGCAATTACAGGCATGGACTGCTGATATGCCATTGGCTTGGACGATGGATAATGATTTGGCTGCCAAAGTATGGATTCCTCTTCATATTAATGTATCGGATGTGCTCGCAAGCGTAGTCGGTCGCACGGACATTACGGATATCAAAATCATTGAAACCAACACGGATGATATCGTCCGCAGTATCTATCAGTCTGGCTCGGCGGAACGCCAGGGCAATCCGGTAGTGGAGGCCAAAGTTCATGCTTAGCGTATACACCGATTTTATTCGTATCCGATTTCTCACGATGCTGGCTTATCGTGTGAACTATTATTCAGGAATCCTTATTTATTGCATGAATATTGGCGTGTATTATTTCACATACAAAGCGATATATGGCGATGCGGGTAGCATTGGAGGTTTTACCGCTGCTCAGATGACGACGTATGTAGCAGTATCGTGGATGGCGAGGGCCTTTTATTTTAACAATCTGGATCGTGAGATCTCGACGGATATACGTGATGGAAGCATTGCAATTCAGATGATCCGACCTTATAACTATGTACTTGTTAAATTTATGCAAGGACTCGGCGAAGGAATGTTCCGTTTTCTGTTGTTTATGATTCCAGGCATGGCGATTGCGATGCTGCTATTTCCGGTGAAGCTTCCCACGGATCCGGTAGCCTGGGTTGGTTTTCTGGTCATGCTGTTTTTTAGCTTTATGATCAACACTCAGATTAATATTATTACGGGATTAACGGCCTTTTTTATCGAAAATAATGAGGGCATGATGCGTATGAAGCGCGTAGTTGTAGATCTGTTTTCTGGGTTGATTTTGCCAATCAGTTTGTTTCCAGGCTGGCTGGCGACGATCGCCCAATGGATGCCGTTTCAGGCGATTACCTATTTGCCGGGTTCTGTATTTACGGGACGTGTAAAAGGCGTTGGCATCTGGAATGTACTGGGTATCCAAATCATTTGGCTGGTCGTTCTGCTCGTGCCGATGATCATCATTTGGCGACTGGCGCGCAGACGTCTGTTCGTGCAGGGAGGGTAAGCCGATGATGTACTATTTGGGTCTCATTAGCGAATATTTGAAAAATTACATGAAATCACGGCTCACCTATCGGGCCGACTTTTGGGTAGAAGTGATTTCAGATCTGCTGTTTCAGGCCACGAATCTTATTTTTATCCTGGTTATTTTTATGCATACAGACAGTTTGGGTGGCTGGAGTGAAAATGAAGTCGTGTTCGTTTATGGATTTTTCATGGTTCCTTACGGACTATTCAGCTGTTTCGTCAACCTTTGGAACTTTAGCGAGCGTTATATTGTAAAAGGTGAACTCGACCGGGTAATGACTCGTCCTGCGTATAATCTGTTCCAGATTTTCCTTGAAAATGTGGACCCGCCCGCACTGGTCGGCTCAGTGATCGGTCTGATTATTATGGGGATCAGCGGGGCACAGATGGACTTGGCTATGGAGTGGTGGTTCATACCGGCGCTGATCATTTTGAGCCTAAGTGCCGTAGCCATTTATACGGGTATTTACACCATATTGACTTCCATTTCGTTCTTTTCGGATGCGCCCACAGGAATTATCCCGCTCATGTACAATATTCAGGGCTACGGACGTTATCCAGTGACGATCTATAACCGAGCCATTCAGGTTGTGCTGACTTGGATACTACCTTTTGCTTTTGTTGGTGTATATCCAGCCTCCCTATTCCTCCACCGAGAGGACATGCGCCATATGGCTCTCTTAACTCCTGTGATGGGGATTGTCTTTCTGACCTTGGGCTTACTGGCATGGAACTGGGGAATTCGCCGTTACAGAGGGGCTGGCTCATAGGTCAGGTTATATAAGAATCCCCACAAGATAGGAGATGATGAGATGTCCGCGGCATTTACCGTTATTGGGCAAGCAGCACCAGATTTTGAATTGCCTGGCAGTGAGGGAAAGCATGTTAAGCTGTCAGATTATCGAGGCAGTAGGGTGTTGCTGTATTTCTATCCCAAGGATTTAACCTCTAGCTGCTCGACACAGGCTTGTGATTTTCGGGATAAACATACGGAGTTTGAAGGTTTGAACACGGTGATTCTGGGAATAAGCCCAGATCCACTCAAACAGCATGACAAGTTTATTGCCAAGTACGGACTCCCTTTTCAGTTGTTATCTGATGAAGAGCATCAGGTCGCTGAGACGTATAGGGTATGGCAGCAAAAACAGATGTACGGCAAGCAGTACATGGGCATTGTTCGGTCTACGTTCCTTATTGATGAAAATGGTATCTTAGTTCATGAATGGCGTGGTTTAAGAGTAAAAGGACATATTGATGCTGCGCTGGCATACATTCAGGATATGGCGTAAGTGAAGAACCAAAGAAAACCTTTTGAAACCGGATCGTGCTTACAGCGTATCGGTTTCAAAAGGTTTTTGTTAATTTTTGGATACGTTCTGTCGATGCTTCCATTTTTGCTTGCAGAGATAAACACCCCATAAAACAAGCGGAATGATCAAGCCGTTTGTATAATGCCAGGTAGACATGGGATAAACAAGAGTTCTTACATAATAGAAGACATTTGGCGATATCAAAATGGTCATGCCAAACACAAGCGCTCCTGCGGGGATGACAAAGGGGCGGATATTAGAAATTCGGAATAGCTGGGTTGTTCCGAAAGTAAACGCGTAAAAGAAAAGAACACCTTTGAAATAGGCAGCCAGTGCCCAGGTTAAAGCAACAAGCGATTCAACGCGTGTAATATAATTCAATTCATTAATTTTTGTCGTGAGTACAGAAGAAATGTATGGACTGTAATTGGTCACAAAGGGCCCAATCACAAGAAGGGAGAGCAGCAGAAACAGGCTAATCACGATTCCGCCTATAAGGGAAGCAAGCAACATGTCCTTTTTAAAATGGGCTTTTTTGTTTACATAAGGAAAAACCATGAGCATAATAGACATTCCGGCAAAAGGCATTGCCGTGCCTGGAACCATTCCTTTAGCAACAGGAGCTAACCCGTTTTCCAAAACAGGCCGTACATTAGAAAGCTGGATTTGTGGCAGGAGTCCAAGGGTCAGACCAGAGAAGATTAATATATATGCTGGTAATAGCATCTCGCTAACACGACCGAAAGCTTCAATTCCCATTAGCGCAGTAAGCACCATTAGGGATATTCCCATAGCGAGCAGGACACGCAGAGGGGTTTGTACAAATAACTGATTATTCAGGAAATCGCCTACCTCTCTAGCAATAAGAGCGGTGTTCATTAAAAAATAAAACAAATACCAGCAGGAGACAATGGTTCCGAATACGGGCCCGAAAATTTTACGGATCGCTTCAATAAGTGTAAGGCCCGGGTAGAGTTCATGAACACGAATGAGCACGTAAATAATAATTAAACCTAACGGTATGGACAGTATAGAGCTGATCCAGGCATCCTGATGAGCAATATGTGTAATCATAGTCGGATAAATTAAGAGCATATCCCCGATTAAACACATAAACATAAGGACAGTCACTTGCCGAACACTGATACGTTCTTTTTTTGACATTTGTGGCTGCCTCCCTTCTAAAAGCCAAATACATGTGACACAAAAGCGTTAACAGGGTTATAGATGATTTCAATCAGAACCAGCGGGCTTGGCGTAACCTCTGATTTGGCCGCAAGGATACTAAGCCATGTGCCTAATCCGAGCATAATGATGTACACGAACATATCCTTAAAGCGATGCTTTCGGTACAAGCCTGGCAAATCTTTGGCAGCAATGGCTAGAGCGATACAGATAATAATAGTGGTAATTAGCATGTTAAGGCTCCTTTCGTTAAGAGTGAGGGTCAACCAGGTCCCAGGCCGTGACGGCCTTTCAATCTTAACTTGTATACGACAAGCAGCAGCAAAGGCAGGACAACGGAATCAGTCAAATCCCAATAAATCCAGGCGTGAACGATCGTATCCAGATAATAAGTAATGTTGGGTGCCGACAGGATAATTAGACCAAATAGGATCATAAAGCTAGGGCCCAGAAAGGTCCGCACATTGTCTAATCGCAGTAGCTGAGCCATTCCTAAGGTAAAGGCATAGAAGTGTAGAATGGTTTTAACAAAGGTAGTGATAATCCAGGCTGTGCTCATCAGGGATTCAACCCTCTGTAAGAAATTACCTATGTTGATTTTTTTAGATAGCGTATAAGAGGTATACACGCTATGTTCGGTCACAAAAGGGCCTAGAACCATGAGAGAAACCAGAAGTAGTACGCTTAACAAAACACTGGCACCAAGTCCAGATAGTAAAACCGATTTTTTTAGACCCGGTTTTTTGCTCACATAGGGAAAAATCATGAGTAAAAAAGCTAATTCTCCGAATGGGTAGGAGAGCGCAAATATGCTGCCTTCCATAATCTTAGGAATACCTTGCTCCATCATAGGCTTAAGCTGCTGACTTTCACATTGGGGAAGCAAGCACAGGATTAAAAACAAAGTGAAAGTCAAGCACAATGGAAATAAAATTTGAGCCGTACGCGCAATAGGCTCCAATCCCATATACATCCCCCACATAAGCACAAGGATTAAAAGTAAATTGATAACGGGAAGGGGCGTCATCACATAGGTCTGGTTGTTCATAAAATCTCCGACTTCTCTTAAATAAATCGCGGAATTCATTAATAAATGGAATAAATACCATACTGAGATAAGGGCGCCTAGCCACGGACCCAAAATCCGCTGGCAGAGTTGAATAAATGTGAGATCAGGATATAGCTGATGTACCCGCAGGAGTAGCAGTAATACAGCCAATCCTGCTGGGATGCTTAGGAATGAGCTGATCCAGGCATCCTGCTTGGATATACTAGTAATGAGGGAGGGATACACCAATACGCAGTCTCCGATAATACTCAAAAATACGAGTACGGCTATATTTGTAATGCTGATACGCCCTTTCTCCTCCACCCAGCTCACTCCTTCATTTCTTTTTGAAACGATTCAAACAAAGAGCCAATTTTTTTGACTGTAGTTTTTGCCTTATATTCAATCTGTAAGTCCATAAATGGATTTTCTGTTTCTTCTTTTAATTTTTTCCAAAGTTCAGGTTTGGACTGGTGGATCAGCTGACCAAAGCCGAAAATGTCTGACTTAAACTCATGCCGAACGGTCTCTACGGAATGTTTCATAATTTCAACGATTTTTTCATTGCTTGCAGCCTCAATTTCTTTAATATCAGCCATACTGCTTAACTTCATATGCTTACAATTGACCTCTCGTACAGTGCTGTCGTTGGTAACGGATATGGAGATAACAGGCTCTCCATCACGAATGATTACTTTTTTTTGAGTGTCGCTACTTAAGGTTAATAGGGCAATATTACCCCCACCCTGACAATCGGTGTGTCCCGTTGTAGACTCCACTTTATCTCTGATGTAACTGAACCCTTTGCTGTCTTGATCATTGATCCATCCCAGCAATCGGTCTTTTTTGAATACACCAATACCGGAAAACCTCAATATGGTTCCAGGCGATATGCTTTTGGTGGCATCCATACCTTTTTCATTGGACGATTCTATATCTCCCACAGCTTCCAAAGCGGGCAGAGTGGACTGGATGTCGGGATTAACCAGATTGCTAAGTAGTTGATCCATGGTTACTTTGTTGGCAGGAGCCCAGGTTTTGGTTAAGGTGTCTAACGAAGCAAATAATTTATTGGCCGGCAACTTTTCCAGTGGAGTTGGTATCTTTAACATCGTAGAAGCCTTGTTATTCTTGGCTATCGCAATATAAAAGTCACTTCTGGTAAAAGGCTCTCGCATCATGGCTTCAATCGCATCAGCAATTCCTTTTCTCGCATACTCCTCACCTAAAATTAGCATACGAATATGAGATAAATAAATGGAGCGCGGACTTGTAGCTGTCATTTTTTGAATGGCCTCTTGAATCGTGGGCGCTGTGGCCTCATAAGTAACCACTGGAGAGCCTGCACTTGGTGAAGATTTTGAAGCCACTGCAGAAGGAATGACCACCTGAGCGGTTACCTGATACTGGTCTCCTTCCATATCTATCCCGATCCCAATAGCGATGCCCAGCTCATTTAATTCTTTGCGATCCCAGCAACCACCCAATAGTAATGCGATCAGTCCCCAGACGAAGAACAAATGTATGGTCTGCTTCATGGTTGATCCCTTCTGGTTTTCGATTTATTGCCGATCCGTCTTTTTTTCGTTTTTTGGCGGATCGTATTTTGGATAGAGATGGATTGAGGACGTTTCGTCATATGAGGCCAGGGTAAGCGAAACAGCGTATCTTTCATATCGCTTTCCACATAGGGGCCAAACGGACTCATGTAAGATACTCCAAACGATCTCAGACTGGTCAAGTGCAGCAAAACTACGATTAACCCCATCAATATTCCAAGAAGTCCAAAGGCTGCGGCTAGCATCATTAAGGCGAAGCGTATAATACGAACCGCTATCGACAGGCCGTTTTCTGGAATAACATAGCTGGAGATGGCGGTGATTGATACGATAATGACCATAGCCGCCGAGACAACCCCCGCATCCACTGCTGCTTGCCCAATGACCAGTGTGCCTACAATAGATACAGCCTGTCCGACTGTCCTCGGAATTCGGACTCCTGCTTCACGCAAAATTTCATAAGTAATTTCCATGAGCATCGCCTCGACAAAGGCTGGAAACGGTACGCCTTCCCTTTGTGCAGCGAGACTGACCAATAAGTTTGTAGGAATCATCTCTTGATGAAAGGTAGTTACCGCGATATAAACTGCTGGTGCAAGCAAAGCGATAAAAAAGGAAAAGAAACGCAGCAAACGCAGCAAAGTACTGATGTCAGCACGCTGGTAATAGTCCTCCGCCGACTGGAAAAATTGCACGAATAGCGCAGGAATCAACAGAACAAAGGGGGTCCCGTCCACCAAGATAGCGATTCGGCCCTCCAGTAGGCTGGCAGCGACCGAATCCGGACGCTCGCTGTTATAAATGGTGGGAAATGGGGTAAAGGATTCATCCTGAATTTCCTCTTCGATGTAACCCCCTTCCAAAATTCCGTCAATATCAATTCGGTCCAAACGTTCTCTCAGTTCCTGAATAACTCCTTCGTCAGCAATTCCTTTGATATACATCACGGACACATTGGTATGAGTGACTTGACCGATCTGTCTTGTTTCCATCCACAGGCGCGGATCGCGGATTCGCCTACGAATTAGAGCGGTATTGGTACGTAAATTTTCGGTAAAAGCCTCCATTGAACCCCGTACGACACTTTGGGATTGGGGTTCGCTGACACTGCGATCCTCCCAACCGACCGCATCAATCCATATGCCCTTGGCGTATCCGTCCAGCAAAATGATAATACCGCCAGATAGCATCTGGTTGAATAAGGCATCCATTTCGTCCACACTACCTGAGTTACCTGCAATCAAAACTTGATCCTTTAAATAGTCGAACGGTTCCGCACCCTCCGGTACATGATGTTCGTTTACCCGCATTAATGAACGCAGAACGGAATCATGGAGCAATTGAGTGTTAATCAGACCATCGATATAAAACAAAGCTGCTGGCCATTTTTGCATCCATAATAGCTCTTTAATGATTACATCTCCGCTGTTTCCAAAGGAGTTTTCAATATGGTTTACATTATCCCTCAAGTTCGAGGACACATGAGTAAGTGGACAACTTTTATTTTGATTTGGCATACGTAAAATCCTCCGATATTGGAGTTTGTTGGCTTAGTATGCTCTGAATATATGAATTTATGCCTTGACGATTATAGAAACGAATACAGTCTGACATTCGCGATTTGCTCCGGTGAAGGGAGGACTGGTATGTCTTTTGTTGCTGGGGATTTTACTTATGGATTAAGCGGTAGTTGGCTGGCGGGATAGGGGACATTTGTCTGGATACATTATTAATGCGGGAGACCCCATTGTATTTACAGGGTCCATTGTTGGGCATGCTGACGGCGTGGAGCCAAGGTATCATCGGACTGTCTATGTTTGGAGCAGGGGCGGCGATTGAAATGATGGAGCCGCGTATGTTGGGTTTGGCTGGAGGTGCGGGGGTTGACTACTTCATGTCATCCTTGTTGCTGGTTTTCACCGATTTTTCGGATTTGCGTAGCGAGCTAAACAGGAAGTTTCTCCACCGGTAAATAATATACAGCAGGATCATGAACCCAACGACTCCCGCAATTCGCAGTGCATACAGCTCTACCAAATGGAAAATGGCATCCCATTGGGGACCAAACAGCTTGCCGATGCTTAGAAAGAGGATGACCCAGAATAAAGCGCCGCTGTAAGCATACAAGACAAATTTACGGAAAGAAAGAGCAATAATCCCGGCAAAATAACCGGTAAAATGCCTGACACCGGGGATGAAATATCCAAGGAAGATAAGCCAGTATCCATATCGTTGGAACCATTTTTGTGTTTTCTGAAGCTTGTCCGGCGATAACAAAATCCATTTACCGTATTTCTGAATAAAGGGGAGCCCAGCCCATCTTCCAATAAAGTAGGTAATAGTCATACCGAGGGTTGTGCCCAAGAAAGCTAGCAGCACCAGTTTACCGAAATCCAGGGTACCGGCATAGGAGAGATATCCCGCATAAGCCATTGTGGTTTCCCCGGGAAATGGTAAAGCAATAAACTCAAGCAGCAAGCCGAAAAAAAGGACGCCGTAGCCGTATTCTTCGAACAATTGCGCGATCCACTTCAGCACATCCATCGTTTACACTCCTACGAACAGATTGAGTATTTTAGAATCAATTCATTTTAACAATCTTTTCATGCCCACTCAACTCCGGTTGATTTCTTGACGTCTTGTTTTATCGTTGCGTATAATGAAACGAACAATTGAGGGAGGCACGGTAATGAATAAGCCTAATGAAATCGTTGTAGTTCTCGATTTTGGAGGACAATACAACCAGTTAATCGCAAGAAGAATTCGGGATCTCGGTGTATATAGCGAGCTCCTTCCATACAATACGCCTGCGGAGAAGCTGAGAGAGCTGGCGCCAAAAGGGATTGTTTTCTCAGGCGGACCTTCCAGCGTATATACAGACAATGCTCCTCAGGTGGATCGGGCAATTTATGATCTTGGCATCCCTATCTTTGGTATTTGTTATGGCATGCAGCTGATGGCTCACCAACTGGATGGTAAGGTAGAACGTGCGGGCAAGCGTGAGTATGGCAAAGCAGATGTGCAATTCAATCAGGATGCCCGCTTGGCTAAAGGATTGGATTCTCGTCAAACCGTATGGATGAGCCATGGGGATCACGTTACAGATCTGCCAACCGGCTTTGCACTGGATGCAGGAACAGAGAGTGCGCCGATTGCCGCGATGAGTAACCTGGAGCGGAATCTGTATGCGGTGCAATTTCATCCGGAGGTACGTCATTCCGTTCAAGGTAACGAGATGATCAGCAACTTCCTTTATGAAGTGTGCGGTTGTGAAGGCAACTGGACCATGGAATCGTTTATCGAAGATCAGATTCGTGAGATTCGTCAACAGGTAGGCGACAAGAAAGTATTGTGTGCCTTAAGCGGTGGCGTTGATTCTTCCGTTGTAGCGATGCTCATTCACAAAGCGATCGGTGACCAACTGACGTGTATGTTCATTGACCATGGATTGCTGCGCAAAGGTGAAGCCGAAAGTGTAATGGAGACGTTCGTTGGTAAATTTGATATGAAAGTTGTCAAAATTGACGCACGTGAGCGCTTCTTGTCCAAGCTGGCAGGAGTCGATGATCCAGAACAAAAACGTAAAATCATCGGTAACGAGTTTATCTATGTGTTCGAGGAAGAATCTTCTCAATTTGACGATTTTACTTTCCTGGCACAAGGTACGCTGTATACGGATATTGTAGAGAGCGGAACAGCAACGGCACAGACCATTAAATCCCATCATAATGTGGGTGGTTTGCCAGAGAACATGAAGTTCAAGCTGATCGAGCCGTTGAATGCCCTGTTCAAGGACGAAGTGCGTAAAGTCGGCGAAGAATGTGGATTGCCAGCTGAGATTGTATGGCGTCAACCATTCCCAGGTCCGGGTCTTGCCATTCGTGTGCTGGGCGAAGTGACAGAGGACAAGCTAACGATTGTTCGTGAGTCGGATTACATTTTGCGCGAGGAGATTGCTAAAGCCGGTCTGGATCGGGAAATCTGGCAATACTTCACCGCTTTGCCGAATATGAAGAGTGTTGGCGTTATGGGCGATGCTCGTACGTATTCTTACACTGTAGGTATTCGTGCAGTAACCTCCATCGACGGTATGACCGCCGACTGGGCACGTATCCCTTGGGATGTGCTGGAGAAAATTTCGGTACGTATCGTAAACGAAGTGGATAACGTGAATCGCATCGTGTACGATATCACCTCCAAACCACCAGCAACGATCGAGTGGGAATAAACGCGGAGACTCCCGCGCCGTAACCATCAATCCTTTAAGATTTACCAATACAGCATCAGGACTCCTCCGTATCGGCGAAATATCGCTATGCGGTTGGAGTCTTTTTTTTCAGGGGCAAGGTCGAACCTTTGCTCGGGAAAGTTTACTGTACGGCAACCTCAATCGACGGGGGTTAGCTGAAGGCGAACAGCATTGCCTCATGCGGCGGAGATATGAAGTCATTTATTGTTGCAAAACGGAATATGAAGCTGAAAAAAGGAGATATTATTCAATGTTAATGTCTCCTTTTTTTATATGGTTTTATTAGATTCAAGCTATAAATAGCTTAAATCAAGTATGAAATTAAACGTTCACTTCTTTTTCATGTCATGCTCTAATGGTGTCATGTTTTGATACTAATATATTTTATAATGTACCTAGATTAAAGTGTTGCATATCTCGTTTTATTAAACGCTGTTCTAAGGAGAATAAAGAGGTGAAAAAATTATTTTTGTCGTCCTCATTTAAGGATGTTGCACCATGGTTAATCCATTTCGCCGGTGAAAACTTGGAAGGAAAAAAAGTCACCTTCATCCCAACCGCAAGTATTCCAGAGAAAGTTAAGTTTTATGTGGAATCAGGAAAAAAAGCATTAGAGAATTTAGGATTGGTCGTGGATGAAATCGAAATAAGCACAGCAACCTGGGATGAAATAGCGAGTAAAATTAGAGGGAATGACTATATTTATATTACCGGAGGCAACACATTTTATTTACTTCAAGAGTTAAGAAGAACCGGGGCTGACAAAATCATTGCTGATGAAGTTAATGCAGGGAAGTTATATATAGGCGAATCGGCAGGTTCGATGATTTTATCACCGAATATCGAATATGCCCGACTTATGGACAATGTGGAGGAGGCGCCAGCTTTGGATTCCTTTGCTGCGCTAGGGGTCATTGAATTCTATCCAGTCCCCCATCATACGAACATCCCGTTTAAAAAAGCGGTGGAGAACATCATTGAGGAATATGGCAGCCGATTAAATTTATATCCAATCAGCAACGCGGAAGTTATTCTGGTTGAAAGTGACAGTATAAAGGTCGAGAATGCATGATTTTAAAAGATCAAGAACCTTTAACTCCACATCTATCGTGGTGTTAAAGGTTCTTTTTTTATAATTCTACCTTACCATACGATCTTTTTCCCAGTTGCAGCCGATTCCTCAATGCGGTCCAGTAGCTGATGCAGCTTTAAGGCATGGTTGAAATCAGGAGCGAGACGGGTATGTGTCAAAATATCCTCGGCAAAAACATAATGAGCCTTGGCTACATTCAGGGTTACCCCTTCTTTTGGGAAATCCATTTCTATATTAGGCTCTCTAGTTATACTTATTTGTTCAAAAGCGCCATTAGGACCATGACTCTGCGTACTGCTTGGATCGTACACAAGTTTTTCGAGCGTTAGATTCCCGAATTGAACATGCCCAAGCGAAGGATTCTGTGACAAACGCAAAAGGCCCTTTTTCCCTTGAATCTCTATCTCAAACTTAGAACTCACTCCACCTTGAATGTGAACGGATACCGGTGCTCCTTTTTCTAATAGTCCGTGAATCAGAATCTGATCGGCTGTATCCTTGGAAATGACTTCACCCGTTTCCTGAATAGTGGCTTGGTTATAGCGGGATGATGTGATGGCCGATAGCTCGCGGAATTCGCCAACGATGTATTGCAGCGCATCCAGGGAATGACCGCCATTAATCGTGAGCAGATTAGCCCCATTGGCTCTATTCAGCAAATAAGCAGTATCCTGATTTACTTGTCCTCCTTTGCCGGGAGTAGCTACTTGCATATGACAGGATATAATTTCACCAATCTCTCCGCCCTCCACGAGCTTTTTCATCGTTTGCACTTCAAGATCCTGCCGTGCCTGCAAGCCGACGGTATGATGAATGCCTGCCAGTTCCGCCGCCTTGGCCATTTCAGCAGCTTCCGCAGTGTTTGCCCCCAAGGGCCATTCACAAAAAATATGTTTTCCCTCTTGAATTGCCGCCATCACCGCCTCGTAATGATGGGGAACTTTTATGCTCACCACAACCATGTCCACATCCTCGGAAGCTGCGAGCTTTTTGGCATCATCAAAAGCCAGTGCCGCACCTACTTCTTCTGCGCTTTGTCGCGCACTCTCCATACGAGAAGTACCGACGGCAGTGATATCCAGGTTGGAGTGCTTGAGCAAAGCCGGAATATGCGTTTGACTGGCCCATTTATTATTCATCGAACCTCCTACGATACCTACACGAATCTTCTTTTTGATCATGTTGCCATACCTCCTGCTTTTTAAAATGAGGGTGGAAAATAGCATCCAAGGCCAATATAATACACTTAACTCATAAATAATAATGCTTGTTTATGATATAGGTATCATTTTATTTGATGGGAAGTGAAGGGATGGATATTGAAAATATGCAGGCATTTGTTTCGGTGGCAGAGCTGAGAAGCCTGACAGAAGCAGCACAAAAGTTGAATCACCTGCAATCGAATATGACGGCCAAAATAAAGAAGCTGGAGGCCCATTACGGCACAGCGTTATTTTATCGAAAACCCCGTGGTATGGAGCTGACACCCGCAGGAGAAACCTTGTATGCTCAGTTCAAGCAAATGTTGTTGCTATGGCAAGACACGGAGATGAAAATGAGACCGCAGGAGGAAAAGCTGCGCATCGGTACCATGCAGTCCATCGTGGCGGGCGAAACAACGAGGGCGCTCACGAAGGTATATGAGCTGTATCCGCAGGCTTCGGTTACATTAAAAACCGGAACCACGACGGAAATGGAGCGGTTGATCCTTGACGGCGAACTCGATATTGCTTTTGTTACAGGGTATCCCGCCAACCCGTATATTCATTATCAAAAAATATGCCGTGAAGAGCTGGTGCTGGTGGGGAAAGGCATACATGAAGGCTCAGATCTCAAACAGGTACTCCAAGGAGCGTCTATTATCATATTGTCGGATGGCTGCCTGTACCTAACGCATTTAAAGAAGATGTATCAGGACATGCAATTGACCCATGGCGAGGTTGTGGAGGTCGGTGTGTTTGATACGATGGTGGAATTTGCCTTGATGGGAATGGGAATCACCCTTATGTCTAAAAGGCTTGCGCGGCAATTCAAAGTAACATCCTATTTGCCCGCTCCCCCAACCTTTGGCTACATGGATACATATTTAATAACCCGGCCAAATCACGAAATGTCAGCGATTGAACATAAATTTATCGAAATCAACAATACGATCTAATAGATAGGAGAGACATCGAATGACAATCAATCAAGGCAAATACCAAGGCAGCCATGCTGTATTTCTGGGTGATAGCATTACGTTTGGATATGAATTGCGTGATGGAGAAAAGCCTTACCCCCACCTTGTGAGCGACGCACTGGGATTCCTAACCTTTGAGAATCACGGCATATCCGGCAGCAGTGTAGCCAGCGGCGGTTTTGAACCGATGTGTGAGCGTTATGAGAAAATGAACCCTCATGCGGACGTGATCTTTTTTATGGGGGGAAGAAACGATTTTTCGATGGGAGAAATACCGTTCGGTAGCTTAGATACGCCATCGACAGAAACGAGTACGTTTTATGGTGCGCTCAAGCATATTGCCGAAGGACTAATTAACCGTTACCCGGACAAGCTGATCGTCTTTTTGACTCCGCCTCACGGATCAAGTGATACGGTTCCTGAGCATCTGCCTAATGCCATTACTGGTCAAGTCTATAGCGCGTATGCACAGGCCGTGAGAGAAGTGGCCTCACTTTATTCTTTCCCGTGCTGTGATCTGTGGAATATCGCCGGAATTCAACCACTATTGCCTGTACATAAACAGATGTACTTTACAGGGGAAAATGGTGTTCCTGACGGCCTGCACCCGAATCAGGCAGGCCACGAGCGGATGGCGGCCCGTATTATGGGATTTATGAATACACTGTAATTTGGACCATTTCATCGTTTTATCGAATGACCCTACTAACTACAAATTCTAGAATGCTCAGGCTATTCGTTTAGCTTGAGCATTTTTTTCTGATTGTAGGATTTGTATATATAGACTTGTCTCAGGGCTTGTTTATTTTTAGTGAGGGTGTATAATACTTGATATATCAATTGATAAGTCAAGCATTGGGAAGAGGGTTTGTCATCGAACGTTGCTCTGAAAGAAGCCAGTTGTTTTATCGCATGCATCTTTTGTGTAAAGAAATGAATAACGCTTTTGAAGCACAGTTAAAAACCAGTTTTACCAAGGTCGAAATTTTGTATCATATTGATCATCGTCAGGAACTAAGTCAGCTGGAGCTCCAACATCTGCTCGTTCTGGATGGTGCAGCAGTGACCCGACATCTGAGAAGGCTGGAAGAGGAAGGTCTGATTTTACGTAGTAAAAAAGAGCAGGATAAGCGTGTGACCTATATACGTTTGACCGAATTAGGGGTTCAAGAGCTGCAAGTTTTGTCAGAGCAAAGACAAGCCTTTCAGGAAAAGCTGCTATGTAAGTTTACAGATGAGGAAATTGTGGCTTTGACAGATGTGCTACAGCGTATGTCTAGCAATGTAAAGAATATGTAAATGTGCGAGGAGGAAATGAATATGAAAGCCATCGTTATAGATCAGTATGGAAGCAAGGATGAATTGAAAGAAAGAGAAGTGGCTACTCCTACACCACAGGCTCATCAGGTTGTAGTCAAAGTGGCGGCTACCTCCATCAATCCAATTGACTGGAAGCTGCGTGAAGGTTACTTAAAACAAATGATGGATTGGGAGTTCCCGATTATTTTAGGCTGGGATGTCGCCGGCACTATTTCCGAAGTAGGCAGCGAGGTTACCGATTGGAAAGTGGGAGATGAAGTGTTTGCACGCCCGGACACCACACGGTTCGGTACTTATGCCGAGTATACCTTGGTGGATGATCATCTGCTGGCACGTAAACCCGCCTCAATTTCTTGGGAGGAAGCCGCTTCTGTACCTTTGGCGGGGTTGACTGCTTGGCAGGCGCTCTTTACACATGGTCAACTGACCAAAGGAGAAAAAGTATTAATCCACGCAGGTGCAGGTGGCGTAGGTATGTTTGCTATCCAGTTTGCCAAACAAGCCGGAGCCTATGTCATTACTACAGCCAGTGAGCGTAATCATGAATTGCTTGCTTCATTGGGTGCCGACCAAATCATTGACTATCGTACAACTCGTTTTGAGGAAGTTTTATCTGATGTGGACGTGGTGTTCGATACGATGGGTGGGGATGTTCAGAAGAACAGCTTTAAGGTAATGAAAAGGGATACCGGACGGATCATATCCATTGTTAGCAATTTTGACGAAGAGCTGGTGAAGGAGTACAACGTAACGGCCAAAAATATATGGCTGGAGCCCAACGGACAGCAACTACAGGAAATTGCCGATCTGTTGGAGCAAAAGAAAGTAAGATCGGTAGTAGGAGCTACGTTTCCTTTTTCACAAAAAGGTTTGTATGACGCACACGCTTTAAGCGAAACCCACCACGCTGTCGGTAAAATTGCAATAATCTTCTCATAAGGACACATACACATATACAGCACGAAAGGAATTGCACACGATGAAGATTTTAGAAGATTATTTTCACTACTATGATCTATCGTTTATCTGGAAAATATACCGGACACAGCGAATGCCTTTGATAAGTACAAAAATATCTGATTCCTCTAAATGATAACCCGTCAGCTGCATAATAGCTTGCGGTTTTTTTTGTTTTCCGAACAATGCATATGTGTTCAATTTGTAACATTCGCTTTTTCTGTTGACAAGCAGTAGGTGAGAGCCTAAAATAACGAATGTAATAATATAGCGCATATGAATGCGAATATTACTTCAAACGAACGACAACAATACGAGTATGCTTTGCGTAGGAGGAATTACGACTCATGGAGCGTTTCTTTAAATTAAAGGAACATGGCACGAACGTCCGCACAGAGATTATTGCGGGGATTACTACTTTTATGACCATGGCTTATATTCTGGTGGTCAACAATACCTTTTTAGGTCCGACTGGAGCAGGTATGCCCAGTGAAGCTGTCTTTTTTGCCACGGCGGTAGGTGCAGGTTTGGTTACTATACTGATGGGGTTATTCGTTAATGTGCCGATCGGCATGGCGCCGGGTATGGGCCTGAATGCATATTTTATGACTGTAGTCCTGAGTTCCAATGGCATGATTACTTGGCAAGCGGCACTTGGCGCTGTATTTATATCCGGTATCGTCTTTCTGATTTTAACCGTGACACGAGTAAGACAGATGCTGCTTGTTGCGGTTCCGGAAAATTTAAAGACAGCCATTACAGTGGGTATCGGCTTGTTTATTACGATTGTCGGCTTCAAGCTTTGTAATCTGGTTATGGTGAGCATCGTTCCAGGGACAGATGTCGGTCAACCGGTTCCGGGTCATTCTTTTAATTTGATTCTGGGAAGTCTGGTACATCAAAAGGATGCACTGCTGGCGCTAATCGGATTGCTTATTATCGCAGCACTGATGGTCGTTCGGGTCAAAGGTGCATTGCTGATTGGGATCGTAGCTACTACATTAATCGGTATTCCGATGGGAGTAACAAATCTGAGTAGCTTGACAACAGGCAACTGGATTCCTGATTTCAGTAATTTGGCTGTAGGTCAGTTAGACTTGAAAGCAGCTTTGCATATTGGTCTGTTTGATATCATTTTCATTTTCACATTTGTAGAGTTGTTTGATACGTTTGGTACCTTGGTAGGTACAGCTACACGCGCGGGTATAATGAAAGATAAGAAAAAAGGCGAGAAAATTATCGGTAAAGCGATGCTGGTGGATGCTGTTGGTGTAAGTACCGGCGCAGTATTGGGTACAAGTACGATTACAGCATTCGTAGAAAGCTCCGCAGGGGTAGAAGAAGGCGGACGTACCGGACTGACTGCTGTAACGACAGGTGTTCTGTTCTTGTTGGCCCTGTTTATTGCACCATTAGCTCTGGTTGTGCCTTCTGCCGCTACTGCTCCAGCTCTGATTATCGTTGGGGTCCTAATGATGAGTCAGGTTCGCAACATCGACTGGGATAACTTCCTATTGGCGTTTCCTGCATTTTTGACCATCGTGCTAATGCCTTTCACAGGTGGAATCGCGAATGGTATCTCTGCTGGTATTCTGTCTTACGTTGTGCTGGCTGTGTTCAGTAATCTGTTTACCAGCAATAAAGTTAAAATTCACTGGCTCATGTGGGTGCTTGCTATTATTGTAGTGATCCGCTTTGCCTTTATGGGCTCTGAATAATCAGTAGATATAGAACACAGAACCTCTTTCCTGTTGCTTAAGGGAAGAGGTTCTTTTTTTTGTAGTTAGACGCAGATAGATACAAAGGAGCTATTATATAGAAGGAAAACGAATAATAAATAAAGCATTGTGAAATCTTATCTAATAAATGCTTGCAATAGGGATATGCATATGGTATATTCTAATTCCGGCCAAGAAATACAATGTTGCGAGCGAGTGTTACAAAAAAAGATTCTAAAAAAAGTGCTTGCAAAGTTGGTTCGGACATGATATGATATAAGAGTTGATGAGGCGAAAAGTTGAATCAACAAAATGCAGGTTTGATCTTTGAAAACTGAACAACGAGTGAGTAAAACGATTTTGTTCGCAAAATCAAACAAGAGATATTTTTATCTCGTCAGTTTCAACATGAGCTTATCGCTCTTTCTATAAACCAACTTCGGTTGGTCTTTAATGGAGAGTTTGATCCTGGCTCAGGACGAACGCTGGCGGCGTGCCTAATACATGCAAGTCGAGCGGGGTTATTTAGAAGCTTGCTTCTAAATAACCTAGCGGCGGACGGGTGAGTAACACGTAGGCAACCTGCCCACAAGACAGGGATAACTACCGGAAACGGTAGCTAATACCCGATACATCCTTTTCCTGCATGGGAGAAGGAGGAAAGACGGAGCAATCTGTCGCTTGTGGATGGGCCTGCGGCGCATTAGCTAGTTGGTGGGGTAAAGGCCTACCAAGGCGACGATGCGTAGCCGACCTGAGAGGGTGATCGGCCACACTGGGACTGAGACACGGCCCAGACTCCTACGGGAGGCAGCAGTAGGGAATCTTCCGCAATGGGCGAAAGCCTGACGGAGCAACGCCGCGTGAGTGATGAAGGTTTTCGGATCGTAAAGCTCTGTTGCCAGGGAAGAACGTCTTGTAGAGTAACTGCTACAAGAGTGACGGTACCTGAGAAGAAAGCCCCGGCTAACTACGTGCCAGCAGCCGCGGTAATACGTAGGGGGCAAGCGTTGTCCGGAATTATTGGGCGTAAAGCGCGCGCAGGCGGCTCTTTAAGTCTGGTGTTTAATCCCGAGGCTCAACTTCGGGTCGCACTGGAAACTGGGGAGCTTGAGTGCAGAAGAGGAGAGTGGAATTCCACGTGTAGCGGTGAAATGCGTAGAGATGTGGAGGAACACCAGTGGCGAAGGCGACTCTCTGGGCTGTAACTGACGCTGAGGCGCGAAAGCGTGGGGAGCAAACAGGATTAGATACCCTGGTAGTCCACGCCGTAAACGATGAATGCTAGGTGTTAGGGGTTTCGATACCCTTGGTGCCGAAGTTAACACATTAAGCATTCCGCCTGGGGAGTACGGTCGCAAGACTGAAACTCAAAGGAATTGACGGGGACCCGCACAAGCAGTGGAGTATGTGGTTTAATTCGAAGCAACGCGAAGAACCTTACCAGGTCTTGACATCCCTCTGACCGGTCTAGAGATAGACCTTTCCTTCGGGACAGAGGAGACAGGTGGTGCATGGTTGTCGTCAGCTCGTGTCGTGAGATGTTGGGTTAAGTCCCGCAACGAGCGCAACCCTTATGCTTAGTTGCCAGCAGGTCAAGCTGGGCACTCTAAGCAGACTGCCGGTGACAAACCGGAGGAAGGTGGGGATGACGTCAAATCATCATGCCCCTTATGACCTGGGCTACACACGTACTACAATGGCCGGTACAACGGGAAGCGAAATCGCGAGGTGGAGCCAATCCTAGAAAAGCCGGTCTCAGTTCGGATTGTAGGCTGCAACTCGCCTACATGAAGTCGGAATTGCTAGTAATCGCGGATCAGCATGCCGCGGTGAATACGTTCCCGGGTCTTGTACACACCGCCCGTCACACCACGAGAGTTTACAACACCCGAAGTCGGTGGGGTAACCCGCAAGGGAGCCAGCCGCCGAAGGTGGGGTAGATGATTGGGGTGAAGTCGTAACAAGGTAGCCGTATCGGAAGGTGCGGCTGGATCACCTCCTTTCTATGGAGAATCGTTTCCTGCAACGGAAACATTCAAATATGAAGCGTATGCTTCAAAAACTACTCACTCGTTGCTCAGTTTTGAGAGCTCAAACTCTCAAAAAAGTTGGTTGTTTACAGCTTTGCACCTTGAAAACTGGATACCGAAACGAAATTGCGTTTTAGAATATTCCTTTAAGCTGATCTTGTGTAAACAAGTGAAATAAAGGTAGCTGCCTTGAATTTCATTCACACATTCGTGTTGAACCGAAAATCAAAGCAAATCGTATTTACGATGTAAATACTAGGTTAAGCTACAAAGAGCACACGGAGGATGCCTAGGCGCCAGGAGCCGACGAAGGACGTGGCGAACAACGATAAGGCCTCGGGGAGCTGTAAGCAAGCTTTGATCCGGGGATGTCCGAATGGGGAAACCCGGCTGTCTTCATCGACAGTCACTTTCTGCTGAATACATAGGCAGAATAGAGGCAGACCAGGGGAACTGAAACATCTAAGTACCCTGAGGAAGAGAAAACAATAGTGATTCCGTCAGTAGCGGCGAGCGAACGCGGATTAGCCCAAACCAAGGAGCTTGCTCCTTGGGGTTGTGGGACGTCTCACATGGAGTTACAAAGGAACCGGTTAGATGAAGAGGTCTGGAAAGGCCCGCCAGAGAAGGTAAAAGCCCTGTAGTTCAAAACTTGTTCCCTCCGAGACGGATCCCGAGTAGTGCGGGGCACGTGAAACCCCGTATGAATCCGGCAGGACCATCTGCCAAGGCTAAATACTCCCTGGCGACCGATAGTGAAGCAGTACCGTGAGGGAAAGGTGAAAAGCACCCCGGAAGGGGAGTGAAATAGATCCTGAAACCGTGTGCTTACAAGAAGTCAGAGCCCGATCTATGGGTGATGGCGTGCCTTTTGTAGAATGAACCGGCGAGTTACGTTCCCGTGCAAGGTTAAGGTGAAGAGCTGAAGCCGCAGCGAAAGCGAGTCTGAATAGGGCGAATGAGTACGTGGACGTAGACCCGAAACCGGGTGATCTACCCCTGTCCAGGGTGAAGGTGCGGTAACACGCACTGGAGGCCCGAACCCACGCATGTTGAAAAATGCGGGGATGAGGTGGGGGTAGCGGAGAAATTCCAATCGAACCCGGAGATAGCTGGTTCTCCCCGAAATAGCTTTAGGGCTAGCCTCGGAAAAAAGAATCGTGGAGGTAGAGCACTGATTGGGTGCGGGGCCCGCAAGGGTTACCAAGCTCAGTCAAACTCCGAATGCCATAGATTTAGTTCCGGGAGTCAGACAGTGAGTGCTAAGATCCATTGTCGAAAGGGAAACAGCCCAGACCATCAGCTAAGGTCCCCAAGTGTGTGTTAAGTGGGAAAGGATGTGGAGTTGCACAGACAACCAGGATGTTGGCTTAGAAGCAGCCACCATTGAAAGAGTGCGTAATAGCTCACTGGTCGAGTGACTCTGCGCCGAAAATGTAACGGGGCTAAACACACCACCGAAGCTATGGCTTGATGCTTGCATCAGGGGTAGGGGAGCGTTGAATGCGGGTTGAAGGTGTACCGTAAGGAGCGCTGGACTGCATTCAAGTGAGAATGCCGGTATGAGTAACGAAAAGATCTGTGAGAATCAGATCCGCCGAAAGCCTAAGGGTTCCTGAGGAAGGTTCGTCCGCTCAGGGTAAGTCGGGACCTAAGGCGAGGCCGATAGGCGTAGTCGAAGGACAACAGGTCGAAATTCCTGTACCACCGTAATCCGTTATGAGCAATGGGGTGACGCAGTAGGGTAGTGACGCGGACTGATGGATGTCCGTCTAAGCAGTGAGGCTGGTGTGTAGGCAAATCCGCACATCGTAAGGCTGGGCTGTGATGGGGAGCGAAAATTATAGTAGCGAAGGTCATGATCTCAGACTGCCAAGAAAAGCCTCTAGCCAGGAGAAGGTGCCCGTACCGCAAACCGACACAGGTAGGCGAGAAGAGAATTCTAAGGCGCGCGGAAGAACTCTCGTTAAGGAACTCGGCAAAATGACCCCGTAACTTCGGGAGAAGGGGTGCCTCGGTAGGGTGAATAGCCCGAGGGGGCCGCAGTGAAAAGGCCCAAGCGACTGTTTAGCAAAAACACAGGTCTGTGCGAAGCCGCAAGGCGAAGTATACGGGCTGACGCCTGCCCGGTGCTGGAAGGTTAAGGGGAGTGGTAAGCCTTCGGGCGAAGCTATGAACCGAAGCCCCAGTAAACGGCGGCCGTAACTATAACGGTCCTAAGGTAGCGAAATTCCTTGTCAGGTAAATTCTGACCCGCACGAATGGCGTAACGACTTGGGCGCTGTCTCAACGAGAGATCCGGTGAAATTTTAATACCTGTGAAGATGCAGGTTACCCGCGACAAGACGGAAAGACCCCATGGAGCTTTACTGCAGCTTGATATTGAATTTGGGTACGATCTGTACAGGATAGGTGGGAGCCGTTGAATCTTGAGCGCCAGCTTGAGAGGAGGCATCCTTGGGATACCACCCTGATCGTATCTAGGTTCTAACTTGGTACCGTAATCCGGTACGAGGACAGTGTCAGGTGGGCAGTTTGACTGGGGCGGTCGCCTCCTAAAGAGTAACGGAGGCGCCCCAAGGTTCCCTCAGAATGGTTGGAAATCATTCGAAGAGTGCAAAGGCAGAAGGGAGCTTGACTGCGAGACCTACAAGTCGAGCAGGGACGAAAGTCGGGCTTAGTGATCCGGTGGTACCGCATGGAAGGGCCATCGCTCAACGGATAAAAGCTACCCTGGGGATAACAGGCTTATCTCCCCCAAGAGTCCACATCGACGGGGAGGTTTGGCACCTCGATGTCGGCTCATCGCATCCTGGGGCTGAAGTAGGTCCCAAGGGTTGGGCTGTTCGCCCATTAAAGCGGTACGCGAGCTGGGTTCAGAACGTCGTGAGACAGTTCGGTCCCTATCTGTCGTGGGCGTAGGAAATTTGAGAGGAGCTGTCCTTAGTACGAGAGGACCGGGATGGACGTACCGCTGGTGTACCAGTTGTTCCGCCAGGAGCACCGCTGGGTAGCTATGTACGGAAGGGATAAGCGCTGAAAGCATCTAAGCGTGAAGCCCCCCTCAAGATGAGATTTCCCAGTATGTAAGACCCCTTGAAGACGACGAGGTAGATAGGTTGGGGGTGGAAGTGCAGTAATGCATGGAGCTGACCAATACTAATCGGTCGAGGGCTTATCCTAAAATAAAACGTAAATGAGTTTCGGATCCAGTTTTCAGGGTGTAACCTTGAAGGTATGTACAAGTGACATACAACAAGCGCATGGCTATTCATTCACACGATAAGTGATGAACCGAATAACCGTACGGAAGAATTTGCATAGCAAATTCATGTTTGGTGGCGATAGCGGAGGGGTTCCACACGTACCCATCCCGAACACGACCGTTAAGCCCTCCAGCGCCGATGGTACTTGGACCGCAGGGTCCTGGGAGAGTAGGACGTCGCCAAGCAACAAGTAAAAAAGACCATGATCTTTTGAAGATCATGGTCTTTTTTTGCGTTAAAAGGCAGTGGGATTTTATTTAAATTGAGCTTGTTATAAGTTCAACTGGATAAGTGGATATTAACTAGTAAATAAGAAGACGTTTTTAAAATAATTTAGTACCAGGTATTAGTATCTGGTGTTATAATGTGAATAAGGATTACAAATAAAGGAGAGTGATCAGATTGTTGAATTCAAAAGCTAAGCTTACGGCCTTTGGTACTTATGTACCTGAACGGATTTTGACGAACGCTGACTTGGAGAAGCTTGTGGACACGAGTAACGAGTGGATTGTACAGAGAACGGGTATGCATGAAAGACGCATTGCGGCTGAAGATCAATATGTATCTGATTTATGTATACAAGCTATTACACGTATGATTAACCTGTATGACGTAAATATAAACGATGTTGACATGATCATTGTAGCGACGAGTACACCTGATTACTACTTTCCAAGTACGGCTTCACGTATTCAGGCTTATTTTGATATTCCAAACACGGGGTCAATGGATGTTAGTGCAGCATGTGCAGGTTTTTCCTATGGACTTCATTTGGCAAATGGCCTTATTACAAGTGGTCTGCATCGTAAGGTGCTAGTAGTGGGAGCCGAAACGTTGTCCAAAATTACAGATTATACGGATCGGACGACGTGTATACTTTTTGGAGATGGTGCAGGAGTTGCACTTGTTGAATATGACGAGGATGAAGGATCATTTTTAACTTCAGATATAGGTACTTATGGGCATGGAGGAGCACATCTTTACCGTGTGGGATTATCTGATCATTTGGATGGAGAGAAGCTGCAAGACCATGGTTTTATTGCGCAGAATGGGCGTGAGGTTTATAAATGGGCTGTTCGCTCTGTTCCAACGGGAATCGAACGATTATTGGATAAGGCAAATATGAAGAAGGAGGATCTTGACTGGTTTGTACCTCATAGTGCTAATTTGAGAATGATCGAGTCCATATGTGAAAGAAGTACAGTACCTTTGGAAAAAACGCTGACCAGCGTAGAATTGTACGGGAATACATCGGCGGCATCCATCCCGTTGGCTTTGCAGTGTGGTTTGGATGATGGACGTTTACGGTATGGACAACATGTGTTGTTATATGGATTTGGGGGAGGCCTCACCTATGCGGGCCTGCTATTAAAATGGAGTGTGCCTGATTTGTAAGTTATCCTAACCCATGTAGAAGCAATAGCACTAGTATGTATGATCATGTTAATAAGAGCCGTTGGCATTAGAATTTATCGTAAGATGGCAGGATGGTATAATTAACACTATGAGAGAAAGGAGCGTAACATGAAGGTATTGGTATTGGCAGAAAAACCGTCCGTGGCCCGAGAGATTGCACGTGTGATGGGTAGCCGCGAGAAGCATAAAAGTTATATAGAAGGGCCCCAGTACGTGGTGACGTGGGCACTGGGACATTTGGTCGGCTTAGCAGAGCCTGAGGATTACGATTCTAAGTATACGACCTGGAATTTGGAGGACCTGCCTATTCTTCCGAAGAGTTCAAAGTTAAAGGTGCTGCGCGAAAGTAATCATCAGTTCAAAGCTGTGCAGCAGCTCATGAAGCGGCAGGACATTGGAGAGCTTATCGTGGCAACAGATGCTGCTCGCGAAGGAGAATTGTTGGCACGCTGGATCATCCAAATGGCAAACTGGAAAAAGCCCTTCCGGCGCTTATGGATCTCTTCGCAGACGGACAAGGCGATTAAAGCAGGTTTCGCAAAGCTGTTGCCTGGTCAGCAGTTTGATCGTTTATATGAATCGGCTCGCTGTAGAGCTGAAGCAGACTGGATGATTGGTCTCAATGTAACTCGCGCGTTGACTTGTCGTTATAACGCCCAACTTTCGGCTGGAAGAGTGCAAACACCAACGCTGGGGATGATTATGGAGCGTGAGAAAGAAATTACCGAATTCCGTTCTCAGGAATATGATACTTTGACGGCGGATTTTGGCGATTTTCAGGCAAATTGGCGGCCAGAAAGCGGGGATTCACGCATGTTTGACCGCACTCAAGCAGAGGCTTCGCGCCGTAGACTTGAGGGAGCCAAAGGCACAGTTGCCAGTGTTAAAAAGAGCGAAAAGAACGAGCCTCACCCGCTAGCGTATGATTTAACGGAACTACAAAGAGATGCTAATCAGCGCTATGGCTTTTCGGCTAAACAGACGTCTAATCTGCTTCAGCGTCTGTATGAGCAGCATAAGCTGGTGACCTATCCACGTACAGACAGCCGTTATCTGACATCCGATATGGTGGACACACTTAAGGAAAGGCTCAGTAGTGTAGCAGTAGGTCCGTATGCTTCCTTGGCACGGCCGTTATTGCGTAACAACCTACCAATCACAAAGCGAATTGTGGATGACAGTAAAGTCACGGATCATCATGCGATTATTCCTACTGAGCAGACATTATTGCTTAATCAGTTGAGCCCAGAGGAACGTAAGCTGTATGATCTGATTGCACGACGGTTTATCAGTCTATTCTATCCACCTGCACGTTATGATGCTGTAGCCGTATCAGTTACGGTGGAGCAGGAGACGTTTCAGGTAAAAGGCACAACAGTAAAAGATAGCGGATGGCGTGCTGTATATGACGCGAACCATTATGATATGGATGATGAAGAAGCAGAGGATCGGGAAAACAATGGACGGGGCGTTATTTTACCTGAGCTGCAAAAAGGAGATTCCGTCCGGTTACAGCGTTGTCTTGTACGAGCTGGGCGAACGATGCCGCCGAAGCGGTATACAGAAGCAGCCCTGCTCGCTCAGATGGAAAAACATGGACTGGGTACTCCTGCTACCCGTGCCGATCTGATTGAGAAGCTTGTCAGCTCGGATACGATTGAGCGTCAGGGGAACGTGATGCATCCAACCGGGAAAGGTAAACAATTGATTGAACTGGCAGCTCCACAGCTTCGAACGCCCGAATTGACGGCACGTTGGGAAGCGGAGCTGGAACGGATTGCTCGTGGTCAAGGACAACCGGAACCGTTTTTGAATTCTATTCGTGCTATGGCAAAAGAGCTGGTTTCCACTGTGAAAAATAGCAGTGCGGAGTACAAGCCCCATAATGTGACGAATAGTCATTGCCCAGATTGTGGTACAAAGCTGTTGGAGAAGAAGGGCAAGAAAGGCAAGTTCCTTGTATGTCCAAGTGCGGATTGCGGATACCGTCGTTCAGGAGAAAAACGTTTGTCTAATCGACGTTGCCCGCAGTGTCATAAGAAAATGGAAATGAAAGAAGGCAAAGCAGGATTGTATGTAAGATGCCTGCCCTGCGGCATTACCGAGACGTTGGATAAGGACAAGCAACGGGTAAACAAACGGGAACAGCAAAAGCTAGTAAGACAATTTGAAAAGCAGGAATCTTTTGGCTCCAGTTTGGGTGATTTGTTAAAAGCAGCGATGGAACAAAAGCAGGGCAAATAACGGATGACCAAAAGTGCTGCAGTCAACATAATCAGCAGGTATACGTCGGTATAAAAACGATCACTCCTTGGCATGGTAAGCCGAGGAGGTGAGTATTTATGCCCAAACATAAACCGCTTAAAATCAATAATCAGCAAAATAAATCAAGCATACTGGAGGAGGAAATTGCTGCTCATCCAGAGAAGCAAGCGAAATATCCTCCAAGCTTGAATGGGATTCCCAAACAGCAGTCTTGATGCTGCGTGGGAGGGACAACGAATTACTGTATAGAACCAAGACGATTGGATATCAGATGAAGTAGTTACTAATGCTAGACCTGTCTCGCAAAAAAGAAGCAGCAGTTACGGTGGTCAACCGTCACTGCTGCTTCTTTTTCATAATAAGGATGATGTATTTATTTGATTTGGGATGACTACTTTTAGTATTCATTAAAGAAGGATTGAATTTGGTTTACATCGTGCGTTTGGGTCAAAGCAAGCATGAGCAAAATTCTTGCTTTTTGTGGATTAAGCGAATCGGTTGATACAAAGTTTGAAGCTGCGTCTTTTGTTGACGGGGACACTACTCCACTTCCCACTCGGCTGGAGCGGGCAATGATCACTCCTTTTTTACCTGCGGCCTCTGCGCCTTCTGAGGAGGTCTTGGACAAGGAACCATTACCGGAACCAGCTACGACAATACCCTTGGCACCAGCTGCTACGGCTGCATCATACAGATAGCGACCATTGTTTTGATATTCGTATAAAATATCTACTTGTGGCAGTTGAGTCAGGTTAGAGATGTCGAATACAGAAGAAGTCGTATGCTTGTGTGTGGATTTGTTGTAGTAGTACACTTGATCGCCCACAACAGCTCCAAGGTATCCCTGCTCCACAGACTTGAACGTATCGACTGCTGTTGTGTTCGTTTTGGTGATGTATCTTGCTGCACCGATACGGTCGTTCAGCAGGACGAGTACGCCCTGACCTTTAGAGGCGGAAGCCCCGGCGACTTTCACTGCATTATAAAGGTTGAAGGGACCATCGGCACTGATGGCAGTAGCTGGGCGCATAGAGCCAACGACAACCACAGGCTTATCGCTTTTGATAACAAGATTGAGGAAATAAGCTGTTTCTTCTAATGTATCTGTACCATGTGTAATGACAATGCCATCTACATCGTCTTTGGCAAGCAGTTCATTGGTGCGTTTGGCAAGTTTTAAGAGGATCTCATTATTAACGTCGGGGCTACCTACATTAACAACTTGCTCACCACTGACATTTGCAATACTTTTCATCTCAGGAACGGCATTGATCAAGGTTTCCACACCCAACGCGCCTGCTTTGTAGCCGGTTGTATCCGTGTTGACGGCAGATGATCCTGCAATGGTCCCTCCAGTGGCAAGTATTTTAATATTGGGTAAATGATTGGTTTGAGGATTTTCGGATTTGTCCGACATTGTAGTGGTAGAAGTAGGGGCAGTTGTACTGGTTGTAGCTGCTGCCGCAGCGTTGGTGGTAAATCCACCACTCCATAAGGTACTTCCGAGAATAAAGCTAGCCAACAGGGGAATCATCGTCATTTTTTTCATGTTAGTCATATAAAGCTCCTCTCCAATCTTAAACCTAATATTAATGATAGATTAACTGACAAATATTTTGTCGAATTACGTTAATATCACGAATTATAGGGTGTAAAATTGTTTTTAGTCAACACTTATGTTAGGAAATATGACTTTAGAACTTATTTATTATAAATGTAATCGATTTCAAAAAAATATTTGCAAAACAACAAGCAGATTTCTCATAAGGAGTCTGCTTGCTGTTATTGTGGAAGCTAAACAACAGAGTTTACCCTGTAATCAATTCACATAAAAGGCTGCAAGGTTAAGTTGATACTTTACGTTAATAACGCAGCTATACAGCTTAATGCAGATTCCTTGATCAAGGATTTTTGGAATGCTGTTTTGTCGGCAAGCTGGCGCTGGGAGTTCCTTTTCCCCGTTTACGGTTGCGTTCTGCCTTTTTTGCATTTTCTCGCAGCTTTTCAACGTATTCATGGGTGCTTTCCATCGCAGTCCCTCCTTTAAACAAAATAGATGCACTCAGGGATTGCCTTCATGCCACCTTACTATTTCCGCAAAAGTGCTATCCAAGTCAGAGTAGGCGTTGTTTCTGTAAAAGGGGTGGGGTTATAATGAGGGAGAGAGCGCTATATAAGGCCTAATGCCTGAACTTGATACGGTGTGCAAAAGGAGGAGAGACATTGCAGACAGGCTTGTTGGTGTGGCTGCTGTTTATCAATGCAGTAGGCTATCTGGTAATGTCGGAAGATAAAAAGAGAGCACGTAAACACCGTGATCGTGTACCTGAACGGACATTGTTCTTGCTGGCCCTGATCGGGGGAGCGTTGGGTGTGCTCATTGCGATGTATCGCAAACGCCATAAAACACGGCATATGAGCTTCAGACTAGGTATTCCTGCGTTGCTATTCATCAACGCATTGCTGTTTGGTTATTTTTTACGGTAAGGCTGGGGGTTTAGGTTCTCATAGGGAAGTTTAATGATGAGTGAAAAGACTATTTCAGCCATCCGGTGACATGGAATGAACAACCACAGGAATACATATTTCAGGCTTTGAATCAATAAACTGAATTAGGAAGAGGTGCATATTATGATATTTTCAAAAGTATTGCTTGCTTATGACGGTTCGGATGCATCCAACAAGGCTTTGTTAAAGGCTGCTGAATTGGTCAAGGCATCACCGTCCTCGAAGCTTGAGGTGGTAACGGCATTCGATTTTCCTCGGATCTTTATGGGCGAAGGTTTGGCTCCAATTCCGGCTTCAATAAATAAAGAATATTACGATTTGGCCGAACAAACTACGGATGAAGTTAAAAAACGACTTGCTGAGCAGGGTGTAGATGCCAAGGTGGAACTGATTCAAGGTTCTCCAGCCGAAGTCATTTTGGATTATGCCAATGAGAATGGCTTCGATGCGATTGTGATCGGCAGCCGCGGCTTGGGCGGTATTCGTGAATTTGTATTAGGTAGTGTGAGTCACAATGTGGTGCAGCATGCGCGCATTCCTGTGCTGGTCGTAAAATAACTGAATAAAAAAGTAAAAGTCGGTTTACTGCCTGTATAGGGAGTGCCGACTTTTATTTTTTTTCAGTGGGATGCGTTGCGCTCGCTGTTATCAGGGGAGGGGAGCGTTAGCTAAATATAATACAATAGTCCTGACCTGTGGGTATATAAGGGTACTGATTTCACTAAACACGAACATTCTATTGTATGATTATTCTAATGTTCGTTTTCAAGTTGACATAAGGTGTAGGGAATTGTTAAACTAGGAAGTGTATTGTCGATAAAAAATGAACTTAAGGTGCAATTTAATAAGGTACACGTGTTTGAGCCGAAACAAACCACGATCATACTTGTAAAGAATATCGATTGGGATGGAATAGGCACAATGCTAACTCGTATAATGCCGGGGATATGGCCCGGAAGTTTCTACCTGGAAACCTTAAATTTCCGGACTACGGGAGACATACGGCTAAAGCCGCATTGGATGCGGTGGAAGAGGCTTGCTTTTGGCATGCCTTTAAGAGGCTCTGTCGTTTGTTTTTTCGTAGTCCGGTGTCTTGAAAATAACGTTATTTTCGAGTGCCGGATTTTTGGCGCTTATTGATAAACAGGGAGTGAAGGACATGTCAGTGCAGGTCGCTGTCATTATGGGCAGCACATCAGACTGGGACACCATGCAGCATGCATGTGCTGTGCTGGACGAGCTTGAAATCGGATATGAGAAAAAAGTAGTTTCAGCCCATCGTACACCGGATTTAATGTTTCGTTTTGCCGAAGAGGCCGCTGGGCGTGGACTAAAGGTCATTATTGCTGGAGCGGGTGGGGCTGCGCATCTGCCAGGAATGGTGGCTGCGAAGACAGCATTGCCGGTCATTGGTGTGCCTGTTCAGTCGAAGGCTCTGAACGGTCTGGACTCCCTGCTCTCCATTGTGCAGATGCCGGGTGGTATTCCGGTTGCCACTGTGGCAATTGGTAAGGCAGGCGCTACAAATGCAGGGCTGCTGGCAGCACAAATATTAGGCGCTTTTGACGAAAAGATAAGCCAACGGGTTTTGGCAAGACGCGACCGTATTCGTGATGAGGTGCTGGAAGGCAGTGACTCGCTATGAATGGGGCAAGTGAACCCGCAGGCCGTATCCGACCTCCTGGTACAACGATTGGACTTTTAGGAGGCGGGCAATTAGGAAGAATGCTTGTGCTGGCCGGAACCAATCTAGGATATCGCTTTGTGACACTGGACCCTGTACCGGATAGCCCCTGTGGACAGGTATCTGAACAAATCCGCGCTGCCTATGATGATGAGCATGCGGCCAGAGAGCTGGCTGAGCGGTGCGATGTGATCACGTATGAGTTTGAAAATGTGGACGCAGGTGTGGCTGCACTTTTGGAACAGGAATCCAGTGTGCCGCAAGGCAGCAGTCTTTTGTACACAACACAGCACCGTCTGAGAGAAAAGCGTTCTATTGAAGCTGCGGGTGTTCCTGTCGCTCCGTATCGTGAAATCAGTAGTCTTGCTGATATGGTTCAAGCGGTAGCTGAACTGGGTGTACCGTGTGTGCTCAAGACAGCAGTCGGTGGTTATGATGGCAAGGGACAAGTGGTCATTCGCCAACCGGAGCAAGCCACGGCTGCTTACGAACAACTGGCAGGAGGCGGTGCGGAACTGGTATTGGAACAGTTCATTCGTTTTCGCTGCGAAATCTCGGTGATTGTAGCTCGCAGCACGAACGGTGAAGCCGAAGCCTTTCCACCTGCGGAAAACATTCACGTGAACAATATTTTGCACACGTCGATTGTGCCTGCGCGTGTGCCAGAACCAGTCCAGGAGGAAGCACGCAAGTTGGCGCTGGCTGTGGCAGAGTCGCTGGGTGCGGTGGGACTGCTCGCTGTGGAGATGTTTGTCACCGAAGACGGACAATTGTACGTTAATGAGTTAGCACCACGACCGCATAACTCCGGTCATTACACGATGGAGGGATGCGCGACTTCGCAATTCGAGCAGCACATACGTGCGATTTGCGGTTTACCCTTGGGCAGCACGAAGCTGCTGACTTCCGTCGTGATGGTTAATGTGCTAGGTGAGCATTTGGAGGACGTGGTTCGGCGGTTTGCGCAATCGGATGTTGAAGCTGAAAGATTGGATGTTGTACCCAAGCTGCATTTGTATGGAAAAAGTGAAGCCAAGCCAGGCCGAAAGATGGGACATATTAATCTATTGTGCCAGGATGCGGAACAAGCGCTGGAATGGATTGAACAAACCAATATTTGGGGGAATAAATAGTCATGATCGAACGCTATAGCAGACCGGAAATGAGAGCGATTTGGACGGAAGAAAATAAATTTAAAGCGTGGCTGGAAGTAGAACTGTGTGCCTGTGAAGCTTGGGCGGAATTAGGGGTTATTCCAAAAGAGGATACCGTGGCTCTACGTAAGAATGCAAGTTTTGATATTGAACGGATCTATGAAATTGAGCAGGAGACAAGACATGATGTCATTGCTTTTACCCGCACGGTGTCCGAAAGTCTTGGAGACGAGCGCAAATGGGTACATTATGGTTTGACCTCCACAGACGTAGTTGATACGGCACTGGGCTACCTGTTAAAACAGGCGAATGAAATCCTGGAACGTGATATTTTGAATTTTATTGAAATTTTGAAGGAAAAGGCATTGGCTTACAAGCATACACCGATGATGGGACGTACACATGGAGTGCATGCCGAGCCGACCACATTCGGACTGAAGATGGGATTGTGGTACGAGGAAATGAAGCGCAATCTGGAACGCTTTCGTTTTGCGGCTGATCAAGTCCAATACGGTAAAATGTCCGGTGCAGTTGGGACATATGCCAACATTGACCCGGCTGTAGAAGAATTTGTATGCCGCAAGCTGGGCACCAAGCCTGCACCGATTTCTACACAGACGCTTCAGCGCGACCGTCATGCCGAATACATGGCAACATTAGCATTGATCGCCACATCGTTGGACAAATTTGCTACAGAAGTCCGTGCTCTGCAAAAGAGTGAATTCCGTGAGGTGGAGGAAGCCTTTGCCAAGGGTCAAAAAGGATCTTCCGCGATGCCGCATAAACGCAATCCGATCGGAAGTGAAAACATCTCCGGTCTGGCACGCGTGATTCGTGGGCATATGGTATCGGCGTATGAGAACGTAACTCTGTGGCATGAACGCGATATCTCACATTCTTCTGTAGAACGTATTATCCTGCCGGATGCAACAATGCTGTTGAACTACATGCTGAACCGTTTTGGCAATATCGTAAAAAATCTGACGGTCTTCCCTGAAAATATGAAGCGTAATATGGCCCGTACGTACGGTGTACCGTTCTCCGGTCGTATTATGACGAAGCTGATCGACAAAGGCTTTAGTCGTGAAAAAGCTTACGATACTGTGCAGCCGCGTGCTATGCAGGCGTGGGAAGAGCAACGCCAATTCCGCGAAATCGTCGAGGCGACCCCGGAAATTACTGCCGTGCTCAGCGCAGACGAAATCGAGGATGCGTTTAACCCAGCCTGGCATCTGAAGAACGTGGATACGATCTTCAAAAAGCTGGGATTAGGGGAGTAGGAGGGAAGGTTGCTGCGTGGTGAGGCCGCTGCGCGAACGGATCATTCTTCCGATTGCTGTTGCCCCTGGATTCCTGGATGGAATAAACCCGTAGAGGTTGGAATCCAGAGGCAAAGGCAAGCGCTAACGCTTCTCCAGAAAGATTCCGTCCGCTCCGCTGCTTCCAGCACCACCCTTCATGTGGGAGCAGGAAAAGGGGAGGTGCGGCACATAAGATGCCGCCCTCCCCAAGGGCGATGGAAAAGCGTGTTCCACTGCTTTTCTATCGCAGGCCACGTTCTCGTGAGGGCTGCCGAATTGCGTAGCAAACAGCCCGCTGCCCTCCCGAGAACGCGCAGGCTCAAGAAGCGAAGCCTTGAACCACCGTATCCGTGCGCAGCGTAACACATGCGCACAACTGGGCGAAGCCCAATGCTCGCTGCACGGCATGCCGTGCTACGGCCACGGGCCGAATGGTATTGCGGCGACATGCACGTAAAAACGTTATTTTGTACCGGCGTAAAAGCGTTGCTGGATGAAAGGTTGTGCGAACAAGCCTTCATCCAGCGAAACGCGCTCACACCTCTCTAGCCATAATAAACGCCCTCATCCCGCTCACCAGCCAACCCTTGCGGGAGTCCCGAGGGCAGCAGCCCTGGGGGTCCTCCCTGAGGGGAGGATTTAGGAGGGGCAAAGGTTGATTTAGGAGGGGCAAACTTCTTTGAAAGAGGTGTAATGAAATGTCATTGTCTACTGCCGAAGGTCTGATCCATGCGCCGCTCTTGTACAAAGGCAAGGTGCGTGAACTGTATGATCTCGGAGAGCATTTTCTGATTGTCGTGACGGACCGAATTTCGGCTTTTGATTATGTGTTAGAGCCGCCCGTGCCCGAAAAGGGGAATGTGCTGAATAAGCTCAGCGCTTTCTGGTTTGAGCAGACAAAAGACTTATTGGAAAACCATGTCGTGCATACCGATGTGAACAAGCTCGGGCATGTGATCGACGAACAGAATAAAGAGTTGCTGAAAGACCGGATCATGGTCACGCTGAAGGCTGAACGCATCGACATTGAGTGTGTGGTGCGCGGATATATTACCGGAGGCGGCTGGCGTCAGTATGAGCAGAACGGTGAGGTGAACGGCATTCCATTGCCAGAGGGGCTGCGTAAAAATGAGCGCTTTCCCAAGCCTTTATTTACACCGGCTGCAAAAAATGATGTTGGACACGACGAGGACATTTCCCTTCACCAAATGAAAGAACTGGTCGGGGTTGAACTAACAGGTGAGCTTGAGGAAAAGAGCTTGGCGTTGTACGAATTTGCACGTGCTTTTTGCGAGAAGCGGGGGATTATTTTAGCCGATTGCAAGTTTGAGTTTGGTCTTGTTAACGGTAAGGTGATTCTGATTGACGAGATTTTCACGCCAGATTCATCCCGTTTTTGGGCCCAGGAAAAGTATGAGCTGGATGTTGAGATTGACAGCATGGACAAGGAGCCGGTACGAAGCTATTTGGCATCATCTGGTTGGGACAAGAATAGCAAGCCCGATCCATTGCCTGCTGAGGTCGTAGAAGAAACAACTGCAAGATATACGGATATTTGGCGGCGTCTGACGGCACAGTAAATAGTAATCATAATTCAACCAATAGGATTCACTCATTCGGAGGAGGAACTGAAGGAACATGATGAAAGCAACAGTCTATGTCACGATTAAGCAAAGCGTTTTGGACCCGCAGGGGGTTGCGGTGCAAGGCGCACTGCATTCTATGGGTTTCGGAGAAGTGGACAGCGTCAGAATTGGTAAGTATATGGAATTGAATCTGGATACAACAGACCGCGAGAGTGCTGAAAAGCGCATCATTGAGATGTGCGAAAAGCTGTTGGCCAACACGGTCATTGAAGACTACCGCTACGAACTGGAGGGCTGATTCCATGAAATTTGCAGTTCTGGTTTTTCCGGGCTCCAACTGTGATATTGACTGCTATAAGGCGGTAGAGGACACGGTCGGTGAACCTGTCGATTATGTTTGGCATACTGCGACGGATCTGTCGTCTTATGATTGTATTCTTGTTCCAGGAGGCTTCTCCTACGGGGATTACCTGCGTTGCGGCGCGATTTCCCGGTTTGCTCCCGTGATGAAGGAAGTTGCCAAAGCGGCTGCCGAGGGCAAATATATTTTAGGGATTTGCAACGGATTTCAAATTCTGACTGAAGCCGGGTTGTTGCCAGGGGCTTTACGCCGTAATCTGTCGATGAAATTCCTATGCCGGGATACGGTGTTGCAGGTTGCGAATAACCAAACACCTTTTACAAGAGATTATGCTGCTGGTGAAGAGATCATTATTCCGATCGCCCACGGTGAAGGCAACTATTACTGTGATGATGAGACGCTGGCTCGTTTGCAGGCGAACAATCAGATTGTATTTAAGTATAAAGATAATCCTAATGGTTCCATGACGGATATTGCAGGGATTTGTAATGAGCAAGGTAATGTGCTGGGCATGATGCCCCACCCGGAACGCGCGGTGGACGCATTGCTTGGGACAGATGACGGCAAACGTATGTTTACATCTATTTTGAACGCTTGGAGGGATCGACATGGCGCAGCAAGTGTCCGCTAAGGAACCGACGGCAGAGCAGGTTGCCGAACATAAACTGTATCAGCAGATGGGTGTATCGGACAGTGAATATGCGTTGATCTGTGAATTCATGGGACGTCAGCCAAATTATACGGAGATTGGCGTATTCAGTGTCATGTGGTCAGAGCATTGTGCTTACAAAAACTCCAAGCCGTTGCTGCGTCGTTTTCCAACGAGCGGTCCGCGAGTTCTGATGGGACCCGGTGAGGGCGCAGGCATTGTAGATATTGGTGACAACCAAGCGGTTGTATTTAAAATCGAAAGCCATAACCATCCGTCAGCTGTGGAGCCTTTTCAAGGGGCAGCGACTGGGGTAGGCGGTATCATCCGTGATATTTTCTCCATGGGTGCAAGACCTGTCGCGGTGTTGAACTCTCTGCGTTTTGGCAAGCTGGAGAGTGACCGTGTGAAATATTTGTTTGAGCATGTGGTATCTGGTATTGCGGGATACGGAAACTGTATCGGTATTCCGACTGTAGGTGGCGAGGTTGTATTTGATGAAAGCTACGAAGGTAATCCGCTCGTCAATGCAATGTGTGTCGGACTGATTGACCATGATAAAATCCAGCGTGGTGTTGCTAAAGGGGTCGGTAACCCGGTGTTCTATGTGGGCCCGCCGACAGGTCGTGATGGGATTCATGGAGCGACATTCGCATCGGTTGAGCTGACAGAGGAATCTGAAGCGAACCGGACTGCGGTTCAAGTAGGCGATCCTTTTATGGAGAAGCTGGTTATGGAATCCTGTCTGGAATTGATCGACAGCGGTATTGTGCTGGGTATTCAGGATATGGGTGCCGCGGGACTTACCTGCTCCAGCGCGGAGATGGCGAGTAAGGCTGGCAACGGTCTGGAGCTGTATCTGGATCAGGTACCGCAGCGTGAAGAGGGCATGACACCTTATGAAATGATGCTGTCCGAATCACAGGAACGGATGCTGTTCGTAGTAGAGCCTAAGGATGAAGCACAGGCACTGGAAATTTTCGAGCGTTGGGGTGTCATTTGTGCCAAGGTTGGTAAAGTGACGGATGACGGTCGCTTGCGTTTGTTCCATCACAATGAAGTGGTCGGGGATATGCCAGTGACGGCGCTGGTCGACGAGTGTCCGATTTATGACAAGCCTTCCGAAGTCCCTGCTTATTATGAGCAAAATGCTGCTATTGACACACTTCGTTATGCAGAAGTGACGGATTTGAACGGTGCGCTGAAAAAGGTGCTGTCATCACCAAGTGTAGCCAGTAAGAAATGGGTATACGAGCAGTATGACTACATGGTTCGCACGAGTACAGCCGTTCGTCCGGGATCGGATGCAGCTGTAGTGACCGTACACGGAACTCGTAAGGGACTCGCCATGACGACTGATTGTAACGGACGTTATGTATACCTTGATCCAGAGGTAGGCGGACGGATTGCAGTCAGCGAAGCAGCGCGTAACATTGTATGCTCCGGCGGCGAGCCGTTGGCAATTACGGATAACCTGAACTTCGGTAACCCTGAAAAGCCGGATATTTTCTGGCAAATGGAAAAAGCCGTGGATGGTATGGCAGAAGCTTGCCGTATACTGGATACACCTGTCATCGGGGGCAATGTCAGCTTGTACAATGAAAATGCTAAAGGCTCCATCTATCCGACGCCTGTTGTCGGTATGGTAGGTTTGGTACATGATACAGATCATATTACGACACAAGGCTTCAAAGCCGAAGGCGATGTAATTTTCCTAGTGGGGGAAACAAAGGCCGAGCTGGGAGGCAGTGAGTTCCAAGCTGTCGTACACGGTGTATCCGAGGGACGCCCGCCTGAGCTGGATTTGAACGTAGAGAAAAAACTGCTGACTGCGGTACTGGGAGCGATTCAGGGCGGATTGGTACAATCTGCGCATGATTTGGCAGAGGGCGGATTGGCTGTAGCGCTTGCGGAATCCGGGATTAGCGGCGGATTGGGAGCACAGGTCAACGTAGAAACGAGTTTGCGTCCTGACCATGCTTTGTTTAGCGAAAGCCAATCCCGTATTTTGTTATCTGCATCGCCGGATAAAGCGTCTGCTCTGGAAGCACATCTGCGTGGTTTGGAAGTGCCAGTTACTGTATTAGGAAAAGTTGAAGGATCACAATTGACAGTTGAGGTGAACGGACAACCCGCTTTGAACGAGGCAGTCGCTAGTTTGAAGCAAATCTGGGAGGATGTCATTCCATGTCTGATGAAATAACAGCACGGACGTTGTGGACTGGAGATTATTATAATGAAGGCTCTGGTAAAGAGGGGCTGTTTGATAAATTAAAAGAGGAATGCGGCGTATTCGGTGTGTATAGACACTCCGATGCCGCTTCCCTAGCCTATTACGGATTGCATGCACTCCAGCATCGCGGGGAGGAAAGTGCAGGCATCTGTGTGAGCAGTGGCGACGAGTTCCATTATCATCGTGGAATGGGGCTTGTAAAAGAAGTATTCAATAAAGATTTGATGGCTTCGCTGACAGGCGATATTGCCATAGGACATGTGCGCTACTCGACAAGTGGAGACAGTAAGCTAACGAATGCACAGCCTTTAGTGTTCAAGTATCGTGATGGCGATCTAGCGGTAGCTACGAACGGGAATATTGTAAATGCTTTGCAAATTCGGCATGAGCTGGAGCAAGGCGGGTCTATTTTTCAAACGACCAGCGATACCGAAGTAGTTGCGCATTTGATCGCAAGGTCGTCCAAGGATTTGGTGGAGGCCGCGAAAGATGCATTGAAGCGTATTGTCGGTGGATTTGCTTTTCTCATTATGACCAACGATAAACTGCTGGTTGCTTCTGATCCCAACGGCTTGCGCCCGTTGACGATGGGCAGATTAGGTGATGCATACTTGTTTGCATCCGAGTCCTGTGCTTTGGAAACGATTGGCGCAGAGCTGCTGCGCGATATCGAGCCGGGTGAGCTGTTGGTGTTGGACAAAAATGGACTGCATGAAGATCGTTACACGGAAGAAAAGCACCGTAAAGCGCTATGTGCAATGGAATATATTTATTTTGCCCGGCCTGACAGTGACTTGAATGGTTCTAATCTTCATGCTGCACGCAAAAGAATGGGCAGCCAGATGGCGCTGGAAGCTTTTGTTGATGCAGATTTGGTTACCGGTGTACCGGACTCCAGTATTTCGGCTGCGATTGGTTATGCAGAGCAGACAGGTATTCCTTATGAGCTGGGTATGATTAAAAATAAATACACTGGACGTACCTTCATTCAGCCGAGTCAGGAGCTACGCGAGCAGGGTGTGAAAATGAAGCTGAGCGCTGTACGACGTGTTGTTGAAGGTAAACGAGTCATTATGATCGACGATTCTATCGTCCGGGGCACTACTTCCCGCCGAATCGTGAATATGCTGCGTGATGCGGGCGCGTTGGAGGTACATGTACGTATTACCTCGCCGCCTTTCAAAAACCCGTGCTTCTATGGTATTGATACGCCGGATCGCCGGGAGCTGATCGCTTCGTCCAAAACCGTCGAGGAAATACGTGAGGAAATTAACGCCGATTCGCTCTACTTTATGAGCGCCGAGGGTTTGATTGCCGCTGTAGGCGGATATAACGAACAAGATTACAAAGGCGGCTTGTGCCTAGCCTGTTTCGATAATGATTACCCAACTCAGGTAGATTTCAAAGGTGAAGAAAAGTCCGGATGTAGTTGTTGAGAAAAGGGAACAAAAGAGGCACAGTGGTGCATGGCAGGAATGGGGATGGCGTTTCTGAGGGGACCACTCCGCGTGTGGAAGGTTCTTCCGATCGCTGTTGCCGCGGGATTCCTGGATTGAAATAAAACCCCTTACAGGGTTGGAATCCAGCGGTAAAGGCGAACGCTTTCGCTTCTCCAGAATCCTTCCACCTGCTGCGTTTCTCAGGTGTGCATCATTTTCAGCAGTGCCTGTACCTCTTTGGTTCCCACCGGGAAGAGGATAGGTAAGGTCGTTAAAAACTCATGGCATAACTATTTTATGCCATGAGTTTTTAACGGAGCGGTGATTCATAAAAAGTCACCCTGCTCTTATAAGGTTGAGCAAGCGAAGCGAAGCTCAAAAGCAGGCAAGGCGAAGCTGCCTGCTTCAAAGGGCAAAGAAGTGAGCCGCTCGTAAGCGCCGCTCACTTCTTTGCCCGGCACGTCCCCGCCTTTGCGAAGCAAACAGCCCGGGACGTGCCCGCCGCCGTGAAGGCGGCAACGCACCAAAGCGTGTCCTTGTCATTTGCGGGAATGGCCCGCAAAAATGACAATGGAAAACACGCGACTCACAGCACGAACCACCACCAAGCAGCACCCAACCTTACACATCTGACCGACTCTTGAGGGGTCCAGGGGGAGCAGCCCCATGGAATCCTCCCTGTTAGGGAGGACTTAGGAGGGTCAATCATTTGAAGGAGTGTTCATGAATGTCCGAAGCATACAAAAACGCAGGGGTAGATATCGCTGCCGGTAATGAAGCAGTAGAACGGATGAAAAAGCACGTTAAACGTACCTTCCGTCCCGAAGTGCTGACGGACTTGGGCGGATTCGGTGCGTTGTTTGGCCTGAATAAGGATAAGTACGAGGAGCCTGTACTCGTTTCCGGTACCGATGGTGTCGGCACGAAGCTGAAGCTTGCTTTCGCAATGGATCGTCATGACACCATTGGTATTGACGCGGTTGCGATGTGTGTAAACGACATTATCGTCGGGGGCGCGGAGCCACTCTTTTTTCTGGATTACCTCGCTTGTGACAAGGTTGTACCCGAGAAAATTGAAGCTATAGTCGCTGGAATCGCAGAGGGTTGCCATCAATCGGGCTGTGCGCTGGTCGGCGGTGAAACCGCAGAAATGCCAGGGATGTACAGCGAGGGTGAATATGATATTGCCGGATTCACGGTAGGGATTGTAGATAAAAGCAAAATCATCAACGGTAGCTCCATTGCTCCCGGAGATACAGTGATCGGACTGGCCTCCAGCGGAGTTCACAGTAATGGCTTCTCACTGGTGCGCAAGCTGTTATTGGAACAGCAGGGCTATGATTTGCATGAAGAAATCGAAGGCTTGAACGGCAAACTGGGCGATGTACTGCTGGAGCCGACGAAAATTTACGTGAAATCCGTTTTGGCATTGCTGGACAAGGTAAAAGTAAAAGGTATGGCGCATATCACAGGTGGCGGTTTTATTGAAAATATCCCTAGAGTGTTACCGGATCACGTCAATGTGGATATAGAATACGGCACTTGGCCGATTTTGCCAATCTTCCAGCTCATGCAGGAAAAAGGCGCAATCTCCAACAAAGACATGTTCACAACCTTTAATATGGGAATTGGGATGGTAATCGTTGTAGGCGAAGAGCATGCACAGACTGCACTGGAAGTTCTGAAGGAACAGGGCGAAGCCGCATATGTGATCGGAAAAGTAACGGAAGGCAGTTCTATCGTGACCTTTACGGGAGCCGAGGTGTAATGAACGAGTACCGAATTGCTGTTTTTGCATCAGGCGAAGGGACGAATTTTCAGTCATTGGTGGATGCGGCTGCGCGTGGAGAACTGGGCGGCGCCTCGGTAGAACTGCTCATCTGTGACAAGCCTGCAGCTCCTGCCGTAGCTAGAGCACAGAAAGCCGGAATTGCGTGCCATACTTTTCGACCCAAGGAATATCCTTCTCGAGAAGACTATGAGCGTGAACTGGTGACTTTACTGGAGCAGAAATCGATTGATCTCATCGTGTTAGCTGGCTACATGCGTTTGCTATCCAGCGTCATGGTCGATGCCTACGCAGGAAAAATCATTAATATTCATCCGTCACTACTTCCGGCATTTCCAGGGAAAGATGCTGTTGGACAGGCATTGACCTATGGGGTCAAGGTAAGTGGCGTCACCGTTCATTTTGTGGACGGGGGCATGGATACGGGGGCCATTATTGCCCAGCGTGTCGTGCAAGTTGATGACCATGATACAGCGGAATCCTTATCCGCAGCCATTCAATCCGTGGAACGTCAGCTATATCCAGAGGTAGTTGGCAAATTGGCCCAGGGTAAAATCCAATTAAATGGTCGCAAAGTGATTTCACTTCTCTAAGAATGATTGTAATTTGTCATATCATTGTCATATCAAGGATGCTGTACAGGCATTTTCCGATATTTCTCGGGAAATAAAATGATAAAAGAGAATTTTGCAAAATTCTGAAAGAGCTAAAGGAGGAGACAGGGTGAGTATTAAAAGAGCGCTCGTCAGCGTATCGGATAAGCGGGGGATCGTGGAATTTTGCCGCGAGTTGTCCAAATTGGGTGTGGAGATCGTTTCGACAGGGGGAACGAGCAGCTTGTTGTCGAAGGAGGGCATTCCCGTCATCGGCATTTCAGAGGTAACGGGTTTTCCTGAAATTATGGATGGACGTGTTAAAACACTCCACCCTGCGGTACACAGCGGCTTGCTGGCTGTTCGGGATAATGAAGAGCATCAGCGTCAGATGAAAGAACTTGGATTGGGTTATATTGATCTGGTCGTTGTGAATCTGTATCCTTTTGCGGAAACGATTGCCAAACCCGGTGTAACTTATGAGGACGCGATTGAAAATATCGACATCGGCGGTCCAACGATGCTTCGTTCTGCGGCAAAAAATCATGCTTTTGTCAGTGTGGTAGTCGATGCTGATGACTATAGCACAGTGTTGGAGGAAATCCGTAAGGATGGCGATACGGAGCTGAATACCCGTAAGCGTTTGGCCGCAAAAGTTTTCCGTCATACGGCGTCATACGACGCTTTGATATCCGATTATTTGTCGAATGTGACAGGCGAGCCGTTGCCTGAGCGATACACTGTAACCTATGAAAAAATTCAGGATTTGCGTTATGGCGAAAATCCGCATCAGCAGGCGGCATTTTACCGTGAGCCATTGGCGGCAAAGGGTACACTGACAACAGCGAAACAACTTCACGGCAAAGAGCTGTCTTACAATAACATCAATGATGCTAATGCCGCTTTGCAAATTGTCAAAGAATTCAGCGAACCTACCGTAGTAGCAGTTAAGCATATGAATCCTTGCGGTGTGGGAATTGGCGGAAGTATTTATGAAGCGTACAGCAAGGCGTATGCAGCTGATCCAACCTCGATTTTCGGTGGCATCGTAGCGGCTAACCGGATTATTGATGGTGATACAGCGAATAAGCTGAGTGAGATCTTTTTGGAAATTGTACTGGCACCGGGATTTACGAAAGAAGCATTGGAGATTTTAACGAAAAAGAAAAATATTCGTTTGCTTGATCTGGGTGAGCTTTCCCGGTCTGAACAGGCAGAGAGCCGTTTCGTCGTGACTTCCATTGAAGGTGGTATGGTCGTTCAGCAAAATGACATTCACGCTGTAGACTCGGATGCACTAACAGTTGTAACGGAGCGGGCACCATCCGAGGAAGAACTGAAACAGCTTTTGTTTAGCTGGAAAGTGGTTAAGCATGTGAAATCCAACGCCATCGTACTGGCGGCAGATAATATGACCATTGGCGTAGGCGCAGGACAAATGAACCGTGTCGGTGCGGCCAAGATTGCTATCGAGCAGGCCGGTGACAAAGCAAAAGGTGCCGTACTGGCATCCGATGCATTTTTCCCGATGGGTGATACGTTGGAGTTGGCAGCTAAAGCAGGCATCACAGCAGTTATTCAGCCGGGCGGCTCCATCAAAGACGAAGAGTCCATCAAAGTTGCTAACGAATACGGCATTGCCATGGTCTTTACAGGCGTACGTCATTTCAAGCACTAACTTGTATGAGTTGAGGATGCAGCAGCATTTTCACCTGAACAATCTTAATGGGAGCGGGAGGAATCACCTGAATGGATATTTTGGTTATCGGAGGGGGCGGCCGCGAACATGCAATTGTATGGGCGCTGAAGAAAAGCCCCAAGGCCGGACAAATCTATTGCGCACCAGGCAATGCTGGTATCGGACAGTTAGCGGAGTGTGTGCCGATTCCGGTGAGTGACTTTGACGCGCTGACAGAGCTGGCGGAATCCAAAAAGGTAGGACTTGTTGTGGTTGGCCCCGATGATCCGCTGGCAGATGGTATTGTGGATGCATTTGAAGCGAAAGGCATTCCAGTATTCGGACCGCGTAAAAATGCAGCGGAAATTGAAGGTAGCAAAATCTTCATGAAGGATTTGCTGCACAAATATCATATTCCGACAGCAACCTATCGCAAGTTTTATACTTACGAGGAAGCACATGCTTACTTGAAGGACCAACCGATCCCGGTCGTCATCAAGGCAGACGGATTGGCGGCAGGCAAAGGCGTAACGGTGGCTTACTCGATGGAGGAAGCGGAAAAGGCTCTCTCTGACATTATGGTGACCAAGGTGTTTGGTGAAGCCGGGGCACAAGTCGTGATCGAGGAGTTTCTGGCTGGTCAGGAAATGTCGATTCTCTCCTTTGTCGACGGTGAAACGGTTCGTCCGATGGCTGCGGCGCAAGACCACAAGCCCATTTTTGATGGTGATAAAGGGCCGAATACAGGTGGCATGGGTACGTATTCTCCGTTGCCTCACATAGCCAATTCCATTATTGAGGAAGCTATTGAGACGATTATTAAGCCGACGGCCAAGGCCATGGTTGCTGAAGGGCGCCCGTTCCGAGGTGTATTATTTGCTGGATTGATGATTTCGCCGGACGGCAAGCCAAAGACCATTGAGTTTAATGCACGTTTCGGTGATCCGGAAACTCAAGTGGTTCTGCCTCGTTTAAAATCCGATCTGCTCGATATTTTTCTTGCTGCTGTAAATGGCACGCTGGATCAGGTGGAGATCGAGTGGAAGGATGAAGCGGCGGTATGTGTGGTGCTGGCATCTGGAGGTTATCCTGGAGCTTACGCCAAAGGTGTACCTATCCACGGATTGGAACAGGTAGACGAAGCTATCGTGTTCCATGCTGGAACGGGCATCAATGAACAGGGTGAGTGGGTAACGAACGGCGGACGTGTATTAGGTGTGGTCGGCTTGGGACGTGATATTGCCGGGGCACGGAACAAAGCTTACGAACAGGCGGATCGTATTACCTTTGAAGGTAAACAAAACCGTACGGACATTGCGGCAAAAGCATTGCTGTAGCAGCGATATAAAGATAAAGAGAACCTCTGTGGAGGTTCTCTTTTTGTTCAAAGAAAATAAAGTTGTATACTGAGAAAATAAAGCGTTTTCTTAGTGCTATTACAGCAACAAGGAATTCACCCAAAAAAGGTTGTTTTAGTTCATTCAAATGATTAAACTAACGGTTAATAGTAGGTTCAAGTAATCGATGAGACGAAGAGGGGGAAACCGAAATGAAGACGATCAAGTGCATGATGGACCACCTGTACTGGGCGGACGGACGCATCTTGGACGCGCTCGAGGAGAGTGAGACGAAGAACAAGGACCTTTTGAAGCTGGTTCGGCACGTCGCGGTCGCGGAACGAGTCTGGCTGTCCCGATTGCAGGGCAAGGGTAGCGCGCAATATTCATTGTGGGAGGAAGCAGAAGACCTGACGGCGATCCGGACGATGTTCGAAGAAAACGCCGAACAATATCGCGTCTATATCGAAGGGCTTGAGGAATCCGAGTTGGACGAGATGATCGACTATGCGAACCAGAGCGGGGTTCCGTTCCGAACGTCCGTCCGGGACATCCTGTCGCAGGTCCTCTTACATGGGCAATATCACCGGGGACAGATCAACCGGGCGCTTCGGATCGAATCGGCAGAGCCTGTCCAAGTCGATTACATCACGTTCGCGAGGCTCTAACAGGGCCTAATAATCACCATTACTCGGGGTGGGATTGGCATTGAACGACGGGTACGATAGCTCAACAAATTGCTTTTACCATATAAGAACAATATGCTAATGTATATTAGCAGACGATGATATTTTATAAGTGATAAGAACCTACACTGCCTTATTTAGGATCAAAGAGAGCCCATACCCTTATAAATTGGAAAATTAATTTGCTTCCAAATACGGTTATGGGCTTATTTACTTTTCATAAGCACTACATTAGACTGCCGGTACTTGTTTAAGCTAACGGGCAGGGGAGTTACAATATGTAGAATTGTAGGATAACCAACTCGATGGAAATATGTCATTCAAAAAGAGCATAACGATTCTTTACTGATCGTTCTCAATATGTTATATTAATTGAGGGAGGGAGATTGGAATGGCGAGAAGCAAGGAGTTTGAAGAGAAAGAAGTCTTGGATAAGGCGATGCGGCTCTTTTGGGAGCAGGGATACGAGAAAACGTCCATGACCGAGTTGGTTGAGCATATGGGTATTCATCGAAGAAGCTTGTATGATACTTTTGGAGATAAGCATAATCTGTTCCTGAAAGCGATGGATCGGTTTGACGACAAAATCAGCGCCGTGCTTGCAGGAGGGGTTAAAGGATCCAAGACCGCATCGGAGGCATTACAGTTTACTTTTGGTTTCATGATCGACGGGGATGAGGACTCGCCAGCCGGCTGCTTAATGGTGAATTCGGCCGTAGAATTGGCGGCGCGTGACGTCGAGGTGGACAACAAGTCCACGAAAGCATTCACGACAGCAGAGCAATTGCTCAGGGAGATTATTCTTTGGGGACAACGTGACGGTGAATTCACCTCCACATACAATGCTGAGGAATTGGCGGAATACCTGCATAATGTATGGATTGGGTTAAGGGTAATGGCAAGAACCTCGGCTTCCAGAGAAAAGCTTCACCGTATTACTCATATTTCGATGAAGCTCCTGGAATAATAAGGGTAATTGTGGTAGTCAGTTCAGATGTGAAGTGTCCCTTCTGCTAATCCATGCTCTTTGCGATCGAGTTATCTTACGCCTAATTTAGAATGAACATTCTAAAAACGCCGAAAGAAGCTCTAAAGCATAGTTTACAATGAAGTTTATCAGCGCAGTTAAAACAACAAACAACACAACACATAAAAACAACAGAGTAAGGCACTCAGCATTTTTTTTAACGATTTTGAGAGTGACCGTTCTCATTAGAAAACAAGTATCGAGTAAAACTCGCTTACCGTAATTACTACGTATCAAAACGCAGACCAAATAGCTTCAAGAAAACAATTTCATAAACAAAATACAATAAAAGGAGCACATGAAAATGAATATTTCTCAACAAGTTGCATTTGTCACTGGCGCGAACCGAGGTTTTGGTCGCCATCTTGCCCTTGAACTTCTATCCAGAGGGGCTAAGGTGTATGCCGGAGCAAGAAATCCGCAGTCCATTGACATTCCCGGTGCAATTCCTGTAAAGCTTGATATTACGAACCCTCAAGAGGTAGCGGCAGCTGCTATGGCCGCTCAAGATGTTACGCTTCTGATCAATAATGCAGGCTCGGCTACAGGAGCTACTTTGCTTGACGGTGATCTCGATCAAATACAGTTGGAATTTAATACGCACTTCTTTGGCACATTATCCATGATTCGCAATTTCGCACCTATTCTTATTAATAATGGTGGGGGATCCATACTGAATATCCTTTCCGCATTATCATGGTTCAGTAGTGGCGGGAGTGAAGGCGCTTATTCGGCTGCAAAGGCGGCTGCGTGGGCAATGACGAACGAGTTGCGCTTAAATCTGTATCCTCAAAATGTGAGAGTAGCTGGCTTGCATGTGGGCTTTATGGATACAGACATGACGTCAGGCGTTGAAGCTCCGAAGTCCAACCCTGCTGATATTGCAAAAATTGCAATTGATGGAATAGAGTCCGATAGCTTTGAAATTCTTGCTGATGAACCGAGCCGTCAACTCCAGCGTGCTCTCGCTGGCGGTGTAGCTGCTATTTACCCACAGCTTAAATGATGAGCAAAACTGTACTAATTACCGGAGCGTCGGGCGGAATTGGAAAAGAGCTGGCGAATCGTTTCGCCAAAGACGGATACGATTTGGTGCTGGTCGCACGCAGCGAGGACAAGCTCGTGGATCTCGCGAGGGAATATCGGAAAAAGTACCGTGTCCAAACGACATACATCGCCAAAGATGTTGCATTACCTGGCGTGGCAGAGGAAATCTACAGGGAGCTTAAAGAAAAAGGGATCACCGTCGACTTTCTTGTTAATAATGCGGGCTTCGGCTTGTACGGGGAATTCTTGGAGACACAGTTGGAGCAAGAGATGAATATGATCGACATTAATATCAAGGCTCTGACTGTAATGACTAAGGTGTTCTTACCGGATATGGTCAAAAGGCAGCAAGGGGGCGTGCTGAATGTGGCTTCGTTGGTGGCTTTTTTTCCTGGACCACTGATGGCAGTTTACTATGCGACAAAAGCGTACGTACTATCGTTCACTGAGGCTTTGGAGAATGAGCTGCGCGGCACAGGCGTGACTGTGTCCGCACTCTGTCCGGGAGCGACAGCGACTGGCTTTGTCGATCGTGCTGGGCTAGCCACCTCAAAGCTGTTTAGAAGCGGCGTCATGGAGGTTGGGCAGGTGGCTGACATAGGATATCGCGAATTCTTGCGGGGCAAGACTTTAATCATAACAGGGGGGCGCAACAAGTTCATGGCGTTCTTGCCGCGGTTGCTGCCTCGCAAGCTCATGACAAATGCGGTCAGATCCGCACAGGCTAAAGTGGAGCGATAATCGAAAGACATTGGAGTTAATAAACTCAATTCAAAGAGGGGGTTTTAAAATGGAAAAACTGTGGAGCAAAACGAAAATTGGCAACCTGGAATTACCCCATCGGTTAGCGATGGCACCAATGACACGTAGTAGAGCGCAAGAGGATGGTACGCCGGGAGAGCTAACTTCCCATTATTATGCTCAAAGAGCATCGATGGGTTTAATTATTACTGAAGGCACACAACCTTCTGATGATGGTCAAGGTTACTTAAGGTCACCGGGCATCTATACGGAAAAGCATATTGAAGGTTGGAAAAAGGTTACGGATGCGGTACATGAAGAAGGTGGATTTATATTTATCCAATTAATGCATGTCGGTCGTGTTTCGCACCCCGACAATACACCACATCATCGTCAACCCGTTGCACCATCTGCGATCGCACCCGGTGTAGAAATGTTTACGGCTAAAGGGATGCAGGAAATACCCGTTCCAAGAGAGTTAAGTGAAGAAAATATCCAGACGACAATTGCAGACTTCCGGAAAGCAGCAGCGGCAGCTATTAAAGCAGGAGCCGACGGCGTTGAAATTCATGGAGCAAATGGTTATCTGATTAATCAATTTATTGGGGAGAATTCTAATATACGATCGGATAAATACGGTGGATCGATAGAGAACCGTGCTCGCTTTGCAATTGAAGTAACGAAAGCAATCGTTGAAGAAATTGGAGCAGAACGAACAGGCTTCCGTATTTCGCCGGGAACACCTCTTAACGGAATTGATGAGGGCGAACACGGTCTTGAAGTTTATCTTCACCTTGTAAAAGAATTAGCTCAATATAATTTAGCTTACCTCCATGTTATGCATTTAGGGAACGAAACACTGCTCCGTGAAATTCGCAACATCTGGCCAAATCCATTATTAGTCAATAGAGCTGGACGGGCTCTAGAAGATCTTAGTGTAGATATTGATAATGGCCTTGCTGATATGGCGCCAGTCGGGGTATGGTCATTAGCTAATCCGGACTTAGTTGAACGTCTTAAAGAAGGCTTTCCTTTGAATGAAGCAGATCGTAAAACATTGTACTCTGGTAACGGAAGCGAGGGTTACACAGATTATCCTACGATGAAAGAACTTCAATCTCAACATCAGTAAAGAATAACATGGATATTGCTTTATGATGGCGTACAAGTTAAAGTACGCCATCAATTTTTCCAATAAACAAATGTGGAATTAAGATAAATGAGAAAAGGAGAAGATGAAGAATTGAAAGCTGCGCAAATGCAAAAATATTCAAAACAAATCCAATTAGAAATAAACAATATAAAAATACCGGAAATCAATAACCATGAGGTTCTTATCAAAGTAAAAGCTGCAGGTGTAAATCCCTTAGTATTTTAAATGGTAGTATTCGCATGATTGCCGATTATGACTTCCCTTTAACTTTAGGAAACGAACTATCCGGCGTTATTGAGGCTGTTGGAAAAGATGTTGTGAAATTCAAGGTTGGAGATCCCGTTTATACGAGGCTGCCAATAAATAAAATCGGAGCTTTTGCTGAGTATGCGGCAGTCCATGAGGATGCGATTTCCGTTATGCCTAAAAATCTTTCTTTTATTGAGGCCGCCGCGGTACCCCTCACGGCTTTGACTGCATATCAAGCCTTGCATGATGTACTTCATGTTCAACCCGATAAAAAACTATTTATTTCTGGAGGAACCGGCGGCTTTGGTACGATGGCTATCCCGATTGCCAAATCGATGGGGTTATATGTGATTACGAGCGGCAGTGAAAGAGGGAGATCACGAACACTGTCCATCGGCGCTGATCAATTCATTAACTATAAAGAGGAAAATTATTTTGATTTGCTATCTAATATCGATTATGTTATCGATACATTGGGGGCAAAAGAAATTAAAACGGAACTTGCTATTCTCAAACCCCAAGGGAAATTGGTATCATTGAAGGCTTTACCCAATTACCGCTTTGCTGCTGAAAATAACTTTCCAATATGGAAAAAGCTATTGTTTGGTTTAGTAGGTGCTCGTTTAGATCGATTAGCAGTTAAACAGAATAAAGAATATCGCTTCTTATTCGTGCCCGCTAATGGCAGGCAATTACAAAAACTGACGAAACTAGTTGAGGATGAAGATATTAAGCCCGCTATAGATTCAGTTTATAATTTTGATGACATTAACATGGCTTTAAATAAAGTTTCTACTGGCCACTCCGAAGGAAAAGTGATAGTAACCTTCTAAGGAGAGGATATATGAATTTTGGAAATACGCTCGAAAGGTGCCTTGGCATAACACCACATTCACGCTTCGTAGCATTTGGCTGATTACGCTAAAGGAGAACGTTAGTTTAATAAAACAGCGGTAGTCTAAGACTGCCGCTGTCTTTTTTGTTGTCGCCAGTCTAATACTTATTTTATGGGATCTGTCGGTTTTTAAAATTTAAAAGCCGCTTGGAGCAGCAAAACTTTATTTTCTTCTGACACTTTTTTCTTTGACAAAAGTATACTTATCCTATAGGATTAAAAATACAAAACTGACTGACTGATCAATCGGGAGGAGGAAACCCATTGCAGCCACGAAAGGCGAAGCAGTCCGAGACCGTCTCAAATGACCAACCTGCTGAGCATGCGGGGGAAGAAACAGACCGCAGAACACAGCTTCTTCACATTGCATTGAAGCGGTTCGCCGAGCAGGGTTACCATCAAACGAAGATTTCAGATATCGTGGTAGAGGCGGGAGTAGCCCAAGGCACGTTTTATTGGCATTTTAAAAGTAAAGAGGCACTGGCGCTGGAGATTATCGCTACCGGTCGTGAACAACTGCTGTCAGCGATTGGACAGGGATATCGCCGTGATGCGGGAACGCTGGCTGATATGGTTAAGGCATCGGAGGTGCTGTTTGTTCGGTTATTTGATTTTGCATTAGAGAACCGCTATCTGATGGGTTTGCTGCTGATCGGCAGCGGTGTCGATGAACCGGTGCGCCAGAGTATCCGAGAGACAAGGGCCGCGATGGAGCTGGCATTCCGGCGCAATATGGAAAGAGCGATCGAGCTGCACATGTTGCCTGCTGAATTGGATGTCGAGTTAAGGGCGGCACTACTCATGAGTATGATCGAAGGTGTCATTACACGCTGGCTATTCGGTTCAGAGGGAACACATGACCACATCACGCAGATAACTGCTAAAAGATTGGCAGCAGAGGCGGCTAATTTTGAGTTTTATGGACTATTAGGTCAAAGCTAGAGGGTCAACATCGCATGAATGGGTAGTTGGCAACAAATAATATAGCCAAATCACATATATGAACTCAATCATTTACATCCAGACAGGAGAGAAGGATACATGAAAACACGTAAAAAAGGGTTCTTGGTAACTACACTCATGGCTCTGGCATTGTTCAGCCTTGTGCTGAGCGCTTGCGGTACTAAGCCAGAAGCTTCTAATACTAGCAATGGAGCGGGTAGCAGTAATGTGGCAGCGAGTAACCAGCTCGAAGCAATCAAGAAGGCTGGTGTAATCAAGGTAGGCATGATGGGCACCTATCCGCCGTACAATTTCTTGAACGATAACAAGGAATTGGACGGATTTGATGTGGATATCGCCAAAGAATTGGCGAAGCGGATTGGAGTGAAGCCGGAGTTCACGGCACAAGAATTCTCGGGACTGGTTCCAAGTTTGCAAAAGAAAAAATTCGATGCAGTGATTAGTCAGGTGACGATTACAGAGGATCGTAAGAAGGCTATTGACTTCACAGAGCCTTATATCACAAACAATGTAAACATTATCGTAAACAGCAAAACAAATGATATTACCAAGCTGGAAGACTTTAAAGGCAAAACCATTGGTGTCGGCTTGGGAACGAATGATGAATCTTATCTGCGGAATGAAGTACTGCCGAAGGTAGGCGATTTTGAGATTAAAACGTATGATGATGTCATTACTTCCTTAAAGGATCTAAACTCTGGTCGTATTGACGCAACAATCAACAATCTGTATGCTCTCAAGCCCATTATCGATAAAAACGGGTTCCAAATTAAAGCCGTAGGCGAGCCGATTAAATCGGATCAAGCGGGTGTAGCCATTAACCAGAAAACTCCTGAGCTCAAAGAAGCCTTGAACAAGGCTTTGAAGGAAATGAAGGAAGACGGCACTTACAAAACAATTTTCAAAAAATGGTTTGGCGAGGAGCCAAAAGAATAACGTAAGCCTGTTAGAGGCGTCTGGCTCCAGTCTTGGCTTTTATGCTGACATGGGGCCACTCGTCTGAAAGAAGGGAATATAACCGATGCTTGAATTAATGTGGGAGAACGTCCCTTTTTTATTAAAGGGTGCTTATTATACGCTATATATTACGATTGTCTCTATGTTTTTTGGCCTAATTATTGGTTTGGTTGTTGCTGTGGCCCGGTTGAAGGGGAATCGACCCGTGCGATGGCTGGCGCGCATGTATGTATCGATCATTCGGGGGACGCCGGTTTTGGTGCAGATTGCGGTCATTTATTATGGACTGGATGATTATGGAATATCATTCGGATCGCTGACAGCTGCTTGTCTGGCACTCAGTATTAATACAGGGGCGTACTTATCGGAGACGTTCCGTGGAGCTATTTTGGCCGTACCCCAGGGACAGACCGAGGCAGCTTATGCAACGGGAATGTCGGCCGGTCAAACGATGTGGCGTATTATTCTTCCTCAGGCGGTACGGATCGCAATTGCACCGATGGGGAATACATTTGTAGGTATGCTTAAAGAAACGTCGCTGGTGTCGGTGATCGGGGTCAGTGAATTGATGCGGCAGGCACAGCTTTTACAGGCGCAGTATTTGCTCTACATGCCTTTTCTGCTCGAAATTGGCCTGATGTACTGGATCATGAGCATTGGATTCTCCGCTATACTGGAGCGGGTGGAAAAGCGTCTGGCTCGAGCTTATTAAGGTGGAGATGATAGATGATGATAACAACAAACGGATTAGGTAAACGATTCGGACAGGTAGAGGTTCTGAAAAGCATTGATTTTCAGGTTGCCGCTCGTGAAATCGTCGTATTACTCGGCCCGAGCGGTTCAGGTAAAAGTACCTTGCTGCGGTGCCTGAACGGTCTGGAAGAGCTGTCTACCGGCAAGTTTGAGGTGAATGGGATTGAGGTCGATGCTGCGGCTCCCGTTCGTGTCCGCCAAGCAGCCATTCGTGATATTCGCAAACAGACAGGGATGGTGTTCCAGCAATTCAATCTGTATCCGCACAAAACCGCAATCGGCAATGTCATTGAAGGACTGCTGACAGTAAAAAAAATGCCGCGCGACAAGGCTATGTCCATCGGACAACGGTTGTTGGAGCGGGTGGGATTATCGGACAAGCAGGATGTACATCCTTCACGTCTGTCCGGTGGACAACAGCAACGAGTAGCCATTGCGCGTGCGCTGGCGATGGACCCGGCGATTATGCTGTTTGACGAGCCGACATCGGCGCTCGATCCCGAGCTGGTAGGGGAAGTACTGGGTGTTATGCGAGAGTTGGCTCAAGACGGAATGACGATGGTCGTCGTTACTCATGAGATGAAATTTGCTCGCGAGGTGGCGGACAAAGTCGTATTTATGGCAGATGGTATCATTTTGGAGGAGGCAGCGCCACAGGCGTTTTTTGACACTCCCCAGCATGAGAGAACACAGAAATTTTTACGCCAAATCAGTGAATTTTAAAGTAAAATCGAGGATGAATCATAGATTATTAAGATGGAAAGAAGGCCTTTGAACATGAAAGTATCTACAACTTGGCACGGCAAACGCGCGTTTACTTCGGAGGGACCATCCGGTTATTCTGTAGGGATGGATGCTACGGCGGCTTATGGCGGTGATGGTAAAGGGATGACACCCATGGAACTGCTGTTGGCGGGTCTGGCGGGATGTATGGGCATTGATATTACGATGATTTTGGATCGTTTCTTGTCGGACATCACTCGCATTGATATTGACGCAGAAGGTACGCGCAAGGAAGAAATGCCGACAGGCTTTACAGCGATTGATCTGACATTCCACGTAGATGGCGATATTCCTGATTACCGCGTATGGAAAGCGATTCAGATGGGTAAGGAAAAATATTGTGCGGTATCCGACTCCTTAAAAGCGGAAATTCGGATGCACCTCATATTGAATGGAACCGAAGTACCCTATCCAGCATAAGTGTCGAGGGATAGTGAAAGAGAGTCAGCCTGTGTTATATACAGGAGGCTCTCTTTTTTATGTTATTTGAAAATATGACACGTAATGAAACTTTTTGTACTGTGTTTTCGTTTAAAATAGAAATTGAAATATAAAAATGGGAAAATAAACCTGTGTGTGAAGTGCATACGGAGGGAGGTAATAGTGAAACGAAAGTGCCTTATCATAGTAGCAACTATTGTGGCTATAGTGCTCATCGTTATGGGTGTGGTAATAGGATTACTATCTTTCATTCAGGATCAAGTGGCTAATTCCCCGAATACCGTAAGGCCCACAACTGCGATTGCAGCTGACGTTAAGGAAGAAACGAAGGAACAGGATGCTGCTCGGCGTTTACTTCATTTTGTAGAGGAGAATGCAGAAAAAGTTTCGACTACGATTCTGAGAGATGGAAAAAAGCTGGCAGGCCAAGAGGAAAACCGGATGATGCCTTTGGCAAGCACCGTCAAAACAATTATTGCGATCGAATATGCCAAGCAAGCGGCGGTGGATAAGATTAACCCGGACGCAAGAGTGAAGCTGATTTCGCTGGAAAGGTTTTATTTACCGGGTTTGGATGGTGGTGCTCATACGGCGTGGCTACAGAATATGGAGGCTAAAGGGCGAATACAGAATGAAACTGTATCTGTACGTGACGTTGCCAAGGGAATGATTCAATTCAGTTCCAACGCCAATGCGGAGTATTTAATGGACAAATTAGGGTTGGAAGCGATCAATCGGACGAGAGCCAAAATGGGGCTGCAAAATCATGATCCCATTTATCCGTTTGTATCCTCCATTTTGATTCCCTACGAATGGATGAAGGAGAGACAAGGTGAGAATTGGAATAATACAAAGAATAATATTTCTGCCAAAGAAGCCATCCAGGCGATGTCTGATACGGAATTTCGCCGATATGCCCGCGTGATTCATAACAAGCTGCGCCGTGATGTGAGTGGTTCTTACAAGAGAAACGCAGATATTAAGACTTGGTATGATCAGGATTATGATCGTATCAATACGGATCGCTTTATAGCTTCAACGACAGCCGATTATGCCTCTTTAATGAGTAAGCTGAATCGTCGTCAAGGGGTCACAAAAGCTGAGCAAAAGTTATTGTCCGAGGTCTTGGAGGAACCATTTATGGTTCTTCCTGAAAACCAGCAATCCCTGAAACATACTGGGCAAAAAGGTGGCTCCACGGCTTATGTTTTGACACTGGCCATGTATGCGACAGATAAGGAAGGGCATACGACAGAGCTAGCTGTCTTTTTTAACGATTTGGACCCAAGCACAAATGCCAGCTTTCCCGAAATGATAAATGATTTTAAAAAGAGGCTACTGCATGATGAATCGTTTAGAAAAGAAGTTAATCGTCGTATCGGTGTACAGGTGGAGAGGTAGAGCAGCTAAACGCTAGGGTATAGTGCAACGCTTAGCTGCTCTGCGCAACTCCTTATTCTAATCCTATCCGCTGCCTTTTTGTTTGCGTTCCCGCAGCAATAGATATAAAAAATATGGCGCGCCAATGACGGCTGTCACGATACCAGCGGGAATTTCGAGCGGCGGTTTCAGACCCCGTCCGAGCGCGTCGGCGAGGACGAGAATCAGGGCGCCGATCATCGCCGAACCGGGCAATAGATAGCGGTGGCGATTGCCAAATAACCGCCGTGCCAGATGCGGTGCCAGCAGTCCGATAAAGCCGATGGAGCCGATGGCAGCGACACAGGAGGCAGCCAAGGCGACTGACACGGCTAGCAGTCCTGTACGCACACGCTTCACGCTAAGACCCAGCCCAGCAGAGCTTTCCTCATCTAGGCTCATAATATCCAGCTTGCGCTGTAGGGCATAGGCGAGAGGCAGCAACACGATTAACCACGGCAGTAGCCCATACACTTCGTCCCAGCCTTTGCCCCACAGACTTCCAGCTAGCCAAGTGAGCGTGTCGCTGGCTTCGAGTGGATACTTGACCAGTATAAAATCGGTCGCAGCCTGAAAAATAGCGCCCACCGCCAGTCCGGTCAAGGCTAGCATATTGGGACGCATGCCTCCCTTCATCGAAAGCTGTACGAGCAACAGTGCAGCTAGTCCCGCTCCGACAAAGGCGGCTACAGGCAGCAGCGCCACTGGGGATGAGGGCAGCAGCACGATGACGAGAACCGCTGCAAAGCCGGCCCCTTTGGATACACCTACCACATCTGGCGAGGCTAGCGGGTTGCGGATCATGCCTTGCAGCAGAACACCGGCTACTGCCAGCCCAGCTCCGGCCATGATGGCCAGCAGACCGCGTGGCAGCCGATAGTGATGCACGATGAACCAGGAAGAGGCATTCCGGTCCGTCAGAGCCTTGATCAGCTCAGAGGGCGTAATGTAGGTGCTGCCCACGCCTATAGCTATAAAAGCTAAACCCAGCATGAGCGCGAGTAAAATCCACAGTTTTTTCATCGTGAAGCCCTCCCGTTCTTATGCGCCAGATATAAAAAGAAGGGCGCACCCACCAGCGCGGTTACAATGCCAACGGGCGATTCATAAGGAAATGCAATGAATCGTCCAAGCACATCTGCATATGTCAGCAGCAGAGCTCCGCAGATTGCAGACAGGGGAATGACCCGTTTGTAATTGTCGCCTGTAAACATCTTGATGATATTCGGTACCATTAGGCCCACAAAGCCGATGGACCCGGCTACCGCTATGGCAGAGCCTGCCAGCATAATCACTGAGGTCGAGGCCAGTAGACGGACAAGACGTACGTTTTGTCCCAATCCCTGTGCGACCTCCGTCCCGAGGCTCAGTACAGATAGCGAGGGGGCCAACGCCAGCGCAAGGATCATACCCACGGCGAACCATGGCAGCACCAGACGCGTGTCGGCCCAAGTCGACCCGTCGATGGCTCCGGCGAGCCAATACAGCACATCAGATATTTGCTCGTTGAACACGAGCAGTCCTTGGGTGACGGAGGCCAGCAACAGATGCACGGCCATCCCGGCAAGGGCCAGCTTGACCGGCGTCATGCCCGCCGTTCCGGCCAGCGCGTATACGAAGGAGCCGCCTGCGATGGCCCCGGCAAAAGCAAAATAAATGCTGCCGGACGATCCGATATTCGGCAGCAGCACGACGGACAGCACGACAGCCAGCGAAGCGCCTGAGCTGACCCCGAATACCTGCGGCGAAGCCAGCGGGTTGCGCGTGATGGCCTGCATCAGGGCTCCAGCCACGGCAAGCCCGGCCCCGACGATTAGGCCAATAACGGCACGCGGTAGGCGTACCGTCAAGACAATGAGCTGATCCTTAGACGAATGCTCGGTGAACAGCGCAGTCAGCATGGTGGGGATGTCCATCCTGACTGGGCCAATCGCCACGCTGAGCAGAAATCCAGCCAGCAACGCAGCGATAAGTGCAAAGAAGACCGGCTTATTCAGCCGGTCGCGTGAGGCTTGTCCGATCAACGGGAGCCGTCTCCTTTACTTTGCGCGGGATACAGAAGCGAAATGGCTTGCTCCAGTATTTTTTCGGCTGAGCCGAGTCCACGGTACCGGGTCCACAGTGCCCGGTTCACTTCGTAAACTTCCCCTTTTTTGACGGCTGTAATGTTTTGCCAAAGCGGGTTTTGCTTCCATTCCGCAATCAGCTTCTCATCGGCTTCCACCAAAAAGATCACATCAGGATCCGCTTGTGAAATCTGTTCCAGTGTCAGCTTAACGGTAGGCTCGCTTGTATTTTGAAGGGCATTGTGGATACCCGCTTGCTCCAGTAGTTGTCCATCAAAGGATGAAGCGCCGTGAGCCGATAGTGAATCAGAACGAAATACCCCTAGCAATACGCTGCGTGGCTCACCAGCTTTGATGCCTTCTTTCAACTTTTCCATTGTAGCTTTATGCGTAGCGAGAATTTGCTCGCCTTTTTCCTTCTCACCCAACGCATCGGCGATGACACCGAAGGATGCCAAGTTTTGTTCATAGGAGGAATTTCGGCTCTTTAGAACAATGGTCGGAGCAATCTCACTTAGTTCTTTGTATATGCTTTTATGACGATTCAGATCGGCAATAATCAAATCCGGCTTCAAGGAGCTGATCGTTTCCAGGTTTGGCTGTTTGCGCGTGCCTACTGGTGTGAAGTTGATTTTCTTACCGAGCAGCCCATCAATATCATCGTCATTTTCCTGAGCTATGCCGACAGGAGTAACGCCCAGTTGGGTTGTGGCATCGACAAAAGAGAATTCCAGGGTTACGATTCTTTTGGGTGTGCCTGTAACTTTGGTTTCTCCCATCTCATGTTTAATCATTCGAGTGTCGCCTGTTGCTTGAGGTGCTGCTGTGCTGTTATCTTGTGACTGGCTTCCACATCCCGCCATAATGACCGTAAGTAGTGCCAGGATCGCTGCAAGCAGCATGCCTGTGCGCAGTGGTTGTTTCGGTGTTGCCATATGTTATCCCCCGTTCCAGTATGCTATCAGAGAAACTGATAATCATTATCAATTAACTAACTGTTGATCATTCTAGCAATCGGGAAGGAGGACGTAAATAATGTGGTCATTTAAACCGTTTTGATCGATTATGTGAATTAAATTCAATAAAATTATGAATAGGAGGAGGGGAAAGTACCAGGACATCAGAGTTGGGTGGTTTATGCATCCCTCCGCTGTCGGCGATAGATACGCTCCGGTCTGCCGACGGTTCCGTACACCTGATCGTGGTGCGCGTCGCCACTTTCCACTAAATACTCCAGATACCTTCTGGCTGTAGAACGGCTCATACCCAGCTCAATTCCCACTGTACCTGTAGTCACCTCACCCCGTCGATTCAGGAGATCTAGCACTTTGTCGCAAGTTACTTTATCGATGCCTTTGGCCCATAGTTCTCCGACTCCGCTCCCCGCCATCCGACCGGTGCCCGCGCTTTGAAGCAAACTGTCAATTTCAGATTGCTCCACTGTGGATTGTTCCTCTTGCCATGTTGTGATTTGTCGCCGAAACCGGGCATATTCCTCCAAGGTCGCACGCAATCTCTCGAATATAAGCGGCTTTACGATAAAATCAAACACGCCTGCTCGAACGGCTTGTACCACTGTTTCAGCTTCTTTGGCGGCAGTCAGCATAATAACATCTGTACCCGGATAGTGTTGCTTGATGAACGATAGCAGGGTTAGACCATCCGTATCAGGAAAATAAACATCCAGCACGACTAGAGGAGGACGGAGCACGTCCAGTTGAAGTTTTGCCTCAAATTCGTTCGTCGCGATTGCACATACGGTGAACCCGTCCACCTTTTCAATAAATCGGCGGTTAATCTCCGCAATTCGCGGATCGTCTTCAATAATAAGAACCTCAATGTCCGATAAAACCCGCTCATTCATGGGCATAACCTCCTTTTGCATCATTACTCGTATCTGTTCTATGCAAAGGAATGTATACCTCAAAAATACTTCCTCCACCAGAACGTTCGTGCACTTCTATAGAGCCGCCCATTCGTTCAGTGTACTCCAGCACGAGAGCAAGGCCATATCCATGTCCTGCTTCTGCTTTGGTCGAAGCTCCTCTGACAAACAACTTTTCTTGGATATCGTCCGAAATTCCCGATCCGTTATCCGCAACTTCGACGATGATGGCTTCAGTCGTTTCTTCAAGCCGGAACCAGACCTGTCCGTCAGAGATGGAGGACATCGCAACAGCTTCCATGGCATTGTCCAGCAGGTTTCCGGCTATGGAAGCGAGAAAGGACCACTCCAACGTAGGAGACTGGGTTGAGAATGCTCCTTTAATATCAGAATGGAGTAAAACCCCTTTTTCCAGCGCCTGTTTCTTCTTACCGATCAGTAGGCTGGCGATGATTGAATCGGGCAGGAGAGCTGTGGCAATCGGCCTGTGTACACGATATTCCTCTGATTCCTGGGTGATAAAGTCCACCGCTTCGTCATAACACTCCAACTGAATCAGGCCGGATATGAGATACAGCCGATTGGCGTATTCGTGTGTTTGTGATCGCAGTACTTCCGCGTAATCTTTGACCTCTGTCAACTGTTGTGTCATGTGGAGCAGTTCGGTCTTGTCACGCAGACTGGCAACCGTGCCCATGATGCGACCGGAACGATCCTGGATCGGTACACGGCTGACGACTACAATTCGCTGCTGGACCTCAATTTCCTCATTCCATACGAGCTGTCCCTGATCTAGCCCCATCGTTGCATGCTCCACTGTATAATCGGCAACAAGCATATCAACCAGTACACCCGGGACACCCGTCAAGTGACGAAGGTCGCATCCGTATATAGAGGTTTCCGGGGGGAGTCCGATCAAACGAGCCGCTTGTGGATTGGCAAGTGTGATTTGTCCGTGACTATTAACCGCGATAATCCCTTCGCCGATGGACTCAATAATGGCTTGCTTTTCCTGGTACAGCCGTCCGATCTCCACTGGTTCCAGTCCATGCAGTGCGCGTCGAACCCGTTGTGCTATAACCAGGCTTCCCAATATGCCGATCATCAGCGCGCCCACCATAAACCAGAGCCACGCATATGTGTATGTACGAATATTTTGCTGCACATCTGTCATTAAAAAACCTACAGAGACGAGCCCGATGGCCTTACCTTGCTGATCATAAACGGCAGTTTTGGCGCGTAGTGAGGGTCCAAGAGAGCCCGTCGATTCAGTGATGAAGGACTGCCCTTGCAGTACCTTATCATTCATGGGGTCTATCATAGGCGTGCCGATGCGTTCCGGGTTTACATGCCACTGCCGGATGAGATGACGATCAGCAATAGTAATAAAATCAGCGCCGCTGCTGGCTTGGACGGGCTTTATGGCCTCGTTGATACGCGAACGCAATTGCGTCGTCTCGGTCTGCTCCAGAGCGTCTCTGACCTGCGCATCTACGGCGAGGGTATTGGCGACGGTTAGTGCCCTTTTTCCGATTTCATCATATAGAGCGGAGGTGATCATATATCGAAAGGATAATCCCAACAGCCCGGTAACTACCAGTACTAAAAGGGATATAAATACCATTAGTTTTGTCTGAAAACGCACATGCCTTCACCGCCGTTAAACAAAATATAGGAGGAACGGATCAGCCGATCTTCTCCCCCATACGATCCATTTTACTGTATTACAGAAACGCCTGCACTTTTATTCTGTCGAAAGAATGGTCTATAATAGAAATAGTTACATAATACGAGGAGGAACATAATATGATTATTATTCATGCCGATATGAAAGTTTTACCTGAAAAAAGAGAGACTTTTCTGCAACAAACCCAAGGGCTGATCAGCGCATCCCAAGCTGAAGAAGGCAATGTACGTTACACGTTAATGCAGGATCTGAATGATCCCAACGCATTTACGATGGTTGAAGAGTGGAAAGATGCTGCTGCTGTAGATTTCCATAATAATTCTGCCCATTTCCAAGCATTTGTTGCTGCGGCTAAAGAATTGTTGGCTGCTCCGCTTCAAGTGAATGCTTTTCAGGATGCAACTAAACTGTAATCATCCCGTTGGATAATTCATAATCAGGAACAGGAGGAATAGACATGGGGAACATTGCGGATACAACTGTACTGAATAACGGAGTTCAGATGCCTTGGCTTGGTTTCGGCACTTACAAGGCGGAAGGCAATGAGGTCTACGAAGCGGTCAAAACAGCTATTGAGGTCGGTTACCGTCACATTGATACAGCGGCGATCTACGGCAACGAGGAACTGGTTGGACAAGCCATTCGTGATAGTGGGGCGGCTAGAGAAAACCTGTTTGTAACTACCAAGCTATGGAATCAGGATCAAGGCTACGATTCAACACTGCGTGCCTTTGAGGAAAGCCGTAAGCGGCTGGGTCTGGATATCATTGATCTGTATCTCATTCATTGGCCTGGCAAGGATAAGTACAAGGAAACCTGGAAGGCATTCGAACGACTGTATGAAGAAGGAAGCGTACGCGCTATCGGAGTTAGTAACTTCCAAGTTCACCATCTCGAAGACCTCCTCAAAGACAGCAACATGGTTCCTGTCATCAACCAAGTGGAGCTTCACCCTCGTCTGACTCAACAAGAGCTGCATCAATACTGCCGGGAGCACCAGATTCAGCTTGAATCGTGGAGTCCGCTGATGAAGGGGAAATTAACCGAGCAAGCGGACATCGTTGAGATTGCTGCCAAATACGGTAAAACCTCTTCGCAGGTTATTTTGCGTTGGCATCTGGATCGGGGGATTGTGACGATTCCCAAATCTGTAACCGCGCATCGTATTCGCGAAAATGCTGATTTATTCGACTTTGAATTGACGACTGAGGATATTGAACGAATCAATGGTCTTCATCTTGATGAGCGTGTAGGCACGCATCCCGATAAGCTGTTGTTCTAATATTAAAGATTAAATGTACAAAGAACCTCCTATTCTACGTTTATCGTGGATTGGGAGGTTCCTTTTTTAGGTTCAGGATTGGCTTTGTCTGCTTACTGGTTTAGCTTACGATACAACAAGAGAGAATAGAGTATGGGAGAGATGACGGATATGGTCAGCACGGATAGAAAAATGACCGTTCCCGCCACTCCATCGACCCATGCCGCCACCAAACCCGAAGCACCACCGAGCATCATCATAGGTCCACCGAAACGGTGCGTTTTACGCCATACCTCCGGGTTGGACAGAGTCCACGGCGTGCGGATACCGAAAGTATAGTTCGGCTGCACCTGAGTCATATAATTACCCATCACCAGCAGCAGCAGGCCTATTACCCCCAAAATTATAGTATTCATTTGCAGTCGTATGTTCAGGTTATACAGCAGCATCCCCCATCCAGCTACAGCGAGAACCAAAGAAATACCTGCACGCGTAACTTCATAGGCTTTTGAAAATTTCTCATAATTAGCTCTGTTGGGGTCCATGTAGCGTGCCAATCGAATGACCAGCGGTACTAGACCCAACAGCACGAGCATGATAATAGAACCACTTTTGCCCATATACCCGTCTGCTGTATTGTCAAAGCCAAAATGCGAGGCTAGAACATTGGGAAGTCGGTCGTACAGCAGTATAGCGCCTATAGCGGGTGATAAGGCAATCAAAGTCGTCAAAACATCCGTAAAGCCCCAAGGTGTTCGCAATTTCATTCAGATCCCTCCGTATCCTTGATATGATTCACATTTTTCTGGGCAGGGGTATCGGAGTGGGCGATGCTGAACATCCAACCGATGACATCCGCCACAACCGTTGTATGCAGGGTGTAGATAATGTTTTGCCCCTGTCGTTCATCCAGCACCAGCCCAGCCTGCTTCAGGATATTGAGATGGTGGGAGATGCTGGGCTTACTAATTTGAAAATGTTCAGCCACTTCACCTGCGCTCATACTTTTCTCCTTTAAAAGCTGTAAGATTGTACGCCGGGTCGGATCAGCCAAAGCTTTGAAGGCATCGTTCAAAATACATTTCCTCCTTTAGATATTTAGATCATATTCTAAATATCTAACACCATAGTAAAGTAGAGCTATACTACATGTCAATGGAACAAGGCATCATTTTAGAAAAAAGATGTAGATCAGGCTAATTAGGTTTGTAAAAGGCAGCGAAGTTGGCTATAATTAATTTATACCAAAAATAAGAATCTTAATTTAAAGAAAAAATGAGGAGGAAATATAAATGAAACACGTATTTCGTAAAGGAAATCATCCGCAAGCCCCGGTTATTTTGCTGTTGCATGGTACAGGCGGGAACGAACAAGACCTGATACCTTTGGCTGAGATGGTAGCACCGGGAGCTTCTGTGTTAGGCGTGAGAGGAAACGTGCTGGAAAACGGGATGCCGCGTTTCTTTCGCCGTTTGGCAGAAGGAGTGTTCGACATCGAGGATCTCGTATTTCGCACCAAAGAACTGAGCGAATTTGTGGACACGGCAGCAGAGCAATACGATTTTGACCGTAATAACGTGGTGGCTCTTGGCTATTCCAATGGTGCAAACATAGCCGCCAGCATGCTCTTTCACGATGCAAAAGCGTTACGTGGAGCTATTTTACACCATGCGATGGTGCCGCTGCGTGGGCTGAATTTGCCTGATTTAAACGGTATCCCTGTATTTCTGTCTTCCGGTGAAAATGACCCGATCGTTCCGGTCACGGAATCCCGTGAGCTGCACGCTTTACTGGAAGGAGCCGGAGCTCAGGTGAAAGCATATTGGGAACGCAATGGTCATCAATTGACTCGTACAGAAGCCGAAGCCGCAGGGAAATGGTTTGGGGAGCATTTTAACCTGAGTGGAGAGCAGGTATAAGCACTAAATATAAAAATGTGGGGAATAGGGCGAGTGACCTGGCTAAGGTTTCTCTACAGAGAGCCGATTGCTTTCAAGCAGTCGGCTTTTTCACTCGCACATAGAAGGTCGGATCTATTGACCCGGATACTTTTGCCCGCCATGCCTCCTATTGGGCTTACACTTACCCCAGTAACATTCCTCCCGCTGCGCCCGCAAGAACAACCACCCAAGGCGGAAGCTTCCAAAAAACCAGCATCACAAACAAAATGACCGCCAGAGCAAAGTCTATTGGCTTCAGGATGGCGGTAGTCCAAAGCGGATCATACAGCGCAGCCAGCAAAATACCAACCACAGCCGCATTCACTCCTACCAAAGCCCTTTGGATTTTCGGACTGTTTCTTAATTTATTCCAGAACGGAAGTACACCGACAACAAGAAGAAATGCTGGCAAAAAAATGGCGAGAGTAGCAATCATCGCTCCTGGTAACCCCCAGGCCATAGCTCCAAGGTAACCTGCAAAGGTGAATAACGGCCCTGGAACGGCTTGCGTAGCTCCGTAACCAGCCAAGAAATTCTCTCGGCTAACCCATCCAGTTGGAACAACTTCCCTCTCCAAAAGCGGCAATACCACGTGTCCCCCACCAAATACCAAAGAGCCTGAACGAAAAAAGCTATCGAACAGCGTTAACCATCCCACTTCCTCTGAGGATCTAAGAAGCGGAAGTGCCACAAGCATTGCAACAAATACAATCAAGGAGCAGACCGCAAAAGTTCGGCTAATCGCAATTTGAAGATTGGACGTAATCTCCGCCTCTTGCTTTCGAAAAAGCCATAACCCGATAACACCAGCAGCAACAATGATTAGAATTTGACTGTAAGCTGTATGCCAGGACAACGTAATCACGGCGGAAATCACGGCAATTGTCGCCCTATCCCGATCAGGCGTCAGCTTCTGTCCCATACCTAGAATAGCATGGGCCACAATCGCAACAGCTACGATCTTTAATCCGTGAATCCACCCCGCACTCGCTATATCGTATCCTTGAAGCAAGAAAGCAAACGCAACTAACACAAGAAACGACGGCAGTGTGAAACCAATCCAGGCAGCAAGTCCTCCAAGTAATCCTGCTCTTACAACTCCAATTCCAATGCCAACCTGACTGCTGGAGGGACCAGGGAGAAACTGGCAGAGGGCTACAAGATCGGCGTAACTTGCTTCATCCATCCACTTTCGGCGACGTATGTATTCATCATGGAAGTATCCTATATGTGCAATCGGTCCTCCAAAGGAAGTGAGTCCTAATTTTGCGGACACCCCCAGCACTTGAAGAAGAGTGGCTAATTGTCCCCTTAGCGGCTCTTGCTTATTCGTTTCCATAAACGGGGCTCCTTTTCTCATTTCTTCTAACTTTAATATAACTGAATAATGTAATCTAAATTACTCCATTTTATTAATTTGGCTCAGGAATGCATAAAATGATCCGATAGCGATCAAGCTACGGATTAGCGCTCTACTGAGCGACCCCATGATGAGGAGGCGACAAACGAATGGCAAAACCAGATAATCGAGCCGACAATGTTGAACATTTGCAACAAAGTATTCAGAACACACAGCAGAACCTGCATGAAGCTGAAGGATATCTGAACGAATTTTCCTCTGAAATCAGCAACGAGGAGCGTAAGCAGATCGAAGAAAAAAATAATCGTCGTAAAGAAAGTATTAGATCATTTCGGGAAGAAGTGAAGGACGAAGCAGCTCATTCCCAAGAATAGTTAAAAGAACGAGGCCCAACTTCGAGTTTCAATTCGAGTGGGGCCTCTTTTTTATGCAAAAATCATCATAACCGCATTCAATTCATTTGCCCCCTATAATGCAATGGAGACGCTAATCGGCGTTGAAAAAAATATTTTATAAATAATATTGTTGTAAACTAATTTGTATTGATGTTAAATAATAAAAGAAAGCGCAATCATTTACGAATTAGGATTTCATCATGCGAAGGGGGAAGGATATGCTGCTGCGAAGAAAAAGCATGGCTTTGATGCTTATGGCGGTAGTTTTGATGGCTGGACTGCTGCAAGGCTGTTCTTTCAAGACCGATGAAAAGGATGGGCCGGGAACTGAACTTGTATTATGGACGTTCAATGAACTGCATGAGAAGTTTTTTCTGCAAATGGCTGACCAATGGAACCAACAGCACCCTGATGAATTGATTAATTTGAAAGCGAATACATTTCCTTATGATAACCATCACAGCAAGCTGTCGATTGCGCTGCAATCGGGGGTGGGAGCGCCGGATATCGCGGATATCGAGGTGAACAAGATCGGTAATTTCCTCAAAGGGATACCGCAGCTGGTCCCGCTCAATCCGGTGATTGACCCCGAGATCAATAACATTGTGCCTTCCAGAGTACAGATTTACGGCAAAGACGGTAAGTATTACGGCATTGACTTCCACGTTGGGGCCGAAGTGATGTATTACAATAAAGAGATTATGGATCAGGCGGGGGTAAACCCGGATTCCATCGTCACCTGGGCAGACTATGCTGCTGCAGGCAAGCAAGTACTGGCGAAAACAGGCAAGCCAATGGCGACCTTAGAAACGAATGACCTATGGAGCTATTGGCCGATGATCTCCCAGCAAAATTCAGATTTTCTGGATGATAAGGGCGAGTTGACGTTGGATAACGAAACCAATATTAAAACACTCGAGTTTCTTCAACAGATGATAAAAGACAAAATTGCTATTCCCGCACCGGGCGGCGGGCATCACATGGAGGAATACTACGGGTTTATGAACAAAGGTGGGGCCGCTTCGGTATGGATGCCGATGTGGTACATGGGGCGTTTTACGGATTACATGCCTGACCTGAAAGGTAAAATTATCATCAGACCCATGCCAGCGTGGGAAAAAGGCGGTTTTCGCTCAGCGGGTATGGGCGGAACCGGAACAGTAGTCACGAACCAATCAGAGCACCAGGATCTGGCGATGCGCTTTCTAGCCTTTGCCAAGCTATCCAAGCAAGGGAATGTGGAGATCTGGAAGCAGCTTGGTTTTGATCCCATCCGCAGTGAAGTGTGGACCATGCCGGAAGCCAAAGCCAAGAATAAATTTACGGAGTATTTCGGAACGAATATTTTTGACACGCTCATCGAAGTCAAAGATGAAATCAATGCGGTGCATATCGGACCGAAAACACCTGATATTGCCAGTGCTGTGCGCAATAAAATACTTTATCGGACACTACAGAATGGCGAAGATCCAGCCACGGTGCTACATGAGCTGGCAGATGAACTGAGATAGACCCCAACAGGAAAGGGAGTGAGATTCATGGCAAAGCCCGTTCATACGAACGCTAATGTACCGACAGGTCAGCCGCCACAACCTCAGCGTCCGACCAGAAGCCGATGGAGTCGCTTTATTCATTCCAGTCGTACGGCACCGTATGTGTTTGTCCTTCCATTTTTACTGTCCTTTGCGCTATTTTTTGCCTATCCGGTCATCTCGACGGTCATTATGAGCTTTCAGGAAGTCCTGCCAGGGATAACAACTTATGTTGGACTGGAAAATTATAAGGACTTAATCAATCCTACGTTTGGAAAAGCGATATTGAACAGCGTACTGTATACGCTGCTTACACTGGTCGTGCTGATTCCTCTGCCACTGGTACTGGCGGTATTGCTGAATTCGCCTAAAATGCCGGGCAGAGGGTTGTTTCGCTCCGTGATGTTTATACCTGCACTAACCTCGGTGGTGGTAGCAGGAACGATCTTCCGACTCATGTTCGGTGAATTGGATGGTTCGCTGATGAACTCCCTGTTGGGGGTATTCGGTCTGGAGCCTTACAAATGGCTAATGAACGCGAACACCGGCTTTTTAGCGTTGATCGTGCTGGCCTTGTGGAGATGGTTGGGCGTAAATATGCTGTACTACATGTCGGGACTCCAGAACATTCCTCCCGAGTTGTATGAAGCTGCGCAGATTGATGGAGCCAGTCGTTTCGATTCATTTTGGCGGATTACGATTCCTATGCTGAAACCAGTAACGATCTACGTATTTACGATTAGCATTTATGCGGGGTTGTCCATGTTCACGGAGAGCTACATGTTGTGGAACGGAAATAACTCCCCGAACGATATTGGTTTAACGATTGTTGGCTATCTCTATCGCCAAGGTCTGGAGCAGAACAGTATGGGCTTCGGAGCTGCAGTGGGCATTGTTTTGCTCGTATTTACACTCGTGCTGAACCTGATCCAGCTCAAATTTTTCGGCATGTTCCGGAAGGAGGATTAAGCGATGGCTCAGAAACAAAAAGGCTCGTTATCCGCATTGCTCGTTGTCCTGTTCATTCTGTTTGCCGGGTTTGCCCTATTTCCGCTATTTGCCGTGACGCTTGCCTCGTTCAAGCCATCGACGGAGCTGTTGCGCTACGGATTGAATCTTAAACTGGAGTGGGACATCATGTCCCTGAAAAACTATGCGTTCATCTTTCAGGGGACGACGGATTATTTTCAATGGTACTGGAACAGTATTGTCATTACCGTTTTGTTTACGGTGTTATGTCTGATATTGTCCGCGATGGTAGGCTACGGTCTGGAGATGTACCGTTTTAGATTGAAAAATGTGATTTTCACACTGGTGCTGGTTGTGATGATGATCCCGGTAGAAATTATCATGCTGCCGCTCTACAAGCTAATGATTGGCATGAAGCTGATTAATACAGTATGGGGTGTAATTCTACCCTTCGTCGTCGCGCCGATCCCGATCTTTTTCTTCCGTCAATATTTGAGTGGTGTTCCTAAGGACTTCATGGATGCTGCGCGGGTTGACGGTTGTTCAGAATATGGCATTTTCGTACGGATTATGATGCCTCTGATGGCACCTGCATTTGCGGCAATGGCTATTTTGCAGGCGATGAACAGTTGGAATAACTTCCTGTGGCCGATGATTGTACTGCGTACCAACGACATGCTGACACTGCCAATTGGACTGTCCAGTCTGCTGACGCCATATGGCAACAATTATGATGTGCTGATCGCGGGTTCCGTTTTGGCTATTTTACCGATTCTCGTTGTGTTCCTGTTCTTCCAGCGTTACTTTATTGAAGGGATGACGGCAGGCGGTGTAAAAGGATAATCGCAAAGGTATTTAATAGAGCAATGGAGTACAAGAAATGTGCAACGTCAGAAAAGGCTGATCGGGCATTGTCCCGGTCTGCCTTTTTTAGTGTTCGATTGATTTTCATTCTCATTTTCATGACTATCATCTGCACAAGCTATGGGTAAACGTGGTATGATATTTGAAAGATTTCAAATACAGCACTTTGCATCATTCGATTCCTAACGCTCAAAAGTACAATGTATAGACGAACTAAACCGTTTCGATCTATATATTGCTAATTTGAAATCGCTTTTGGGATTTATGCAAATTGCTCAATACAGAAATATTCAGGCGGAGCGTGGAGAACCTATGGAACCAACAGAAACCCAGAAAACCGACCCGGCCATGGCGTCAACCGTTGGCATGGAGGATATTGTACGGGCGCATCATATGCTGCGTGAGGTGATTGTACGTACACCTTTACAGAGGGATGCTGTCCTATCGGCCAAATATAACTGTAATGTGTATCTGAAAAGAGAGGATCTCCAAGTCGTGCGGTCCTTTAAAATCCGTGGAGCTTACAACATGATCCGTAGCTTGACCCCTGAGCAAATGGAAAAAGGCATCGTGTGTGCGAGTGCAGGGAATCATGCGCAAGGTGTGGCTTTTTCATGTAATGCACTTGGTATCCACGGTAAAATATTTATGCCGAGTACAACGCCCAATCAGAAGGTCAAGCAGGTTCGTCGCTTTGGCGGTAACAGTGTAGAGGTCATTCTGACCGGAGACACGTTTGACGATGCCTATGACGAGGCCATGAAGGTGTGCAGCGAGCAGGCAATGACCTTCATCCATCCGTTCGATCAGCCGAAAATTATTGCGGGCAATGGTACGATTGCGATGGAAGTGATGGAGAGCCTAGATACACCTATGGACTATGTGTTCGTGACAATTGGCGGCGGCGGTTTGGCGGCAGGCGTAGGTACGTATGTTAAAACCGTGAGTCCATCCACCAAGGTAATTGGTGTGGAACCCCTTGGCGCGGCGTCGATGACGGAAGCGATGCGTTTGCACAAGGTCGTTACACTGGATCAAATAGACAAGTTTGTTGACGGAGCTGCAGTGAAGCGTGTGGGTCAGCTGACATACGATATTTGTAAACATACCTTGGACGATATTGTGAAGGTACCGGAAGGCAAAGCATGTACCGCGATTCTGGAGTTGTATAATGAAAATGCGATTGTTGTGGAGCCTGCGGGTTCACTGCCTGTGGCAGCACTTGATCTGTATCGCGAGCAGATTCAAGGCAAAACGGTTGTCTGTATTGTCAGCGGTGGTAACAATGATATAGATCGAATGCAGGAGATTAAGGAACGGTCCCTAATTTACGAAGGACTGAAGCATTATTTTATGGTGAATTTCCCGCAAAGAGCTGGGGCGCTGCGTGAGTTTCTACAGGATGTGCTTGGACCGGACGACGATATTACTAGGTTTGAATATACGAAAAAGAATGATAAGGAAAATGGACCAGCTCTGGTCGGTATTGAGCTGTTTCATAAGGAAGACTATCTTCCTTTAATTGAACGAATGAACCGCAAGGGACTTAAATATACGGAACTGAACAAAAACGAAAATCTATTTAATATGCTAATTTGAAGAGGAGCCTACAGGCTCCTTTTTTGTATCAAAATTTTGCAAAATCCTCATATGTATAGCGGTATGCGTAGTTTATGAATTTCTTTTTATTTGAAATAAAGCGTTTACAAAACTGAATGTAATAGGTTAACATATGGGTAACTTCATAAGTATAAACACTAATGTAATAGGTGTGACACTTGAATTTCATTATAAGATACTCATTCGGAGGTGCGAAGGAATGTTGAAAGCATGGAAAAAATCAGTACAGAGTAAATTGATCAGAACGGCATTTGCTGCCGTAACCTCGGCTGCTTTAATGCTGTCAGTGATGCCATCTGCATCCGCAGAGCACTGGGCGTTAACTGGCGATGTGGCAGTGCATGATCCGTCTATTACGAAGGAAGGCAACGCATGGTATATTTTTTCCACAGGGCAGGGGATACAGGTTCAAAGATCGGATGACGGACGTAATTTTTACAGATTGCCGCAAATATTCCTGTCGCCACCATCATGGTGGAAATCGTATGTACCTAAGCAAAAGACTAACGATGTATGGGCACCGGATGCCCAAAAGTACAATGGACGTGTGTGGGTTTACTATTCCATTTCTACTTTTGGGTCACGCACTTCGGCCATTGGATTGACTTCAGCAACAAGCATTGGCGCGGGAAGCTGGAGAGATGATGGACTAGTGCTGCGTACGACGGATGCTAACGATTATAATGCGATTGACCCGAATCTCGTCATTGACGCTTCCGGTAACCCGTGGCTTTCCTTTGGTTCATGGAATTCAGGCTTGAAAGTGACTCGATTGGACAAGAATACGATGAAGCCTACGGGGCAGATCTATTCTATCGCCAAGCGTACGGCTGGTGGTTTGGAAGCGCCACATGTTACATACCGCAACGGCTATTATTATCTGTTTGCTTCCATTGATAACTGCTGCAAAGGCGTAGACAGTAATTATAAGATTATTTACGGTCGTTCTACTAGTATTACCGGACCGTATGTGGACAAGAGCGGTAAAAGCCTGATGGACGGCGGTGGAACGATACTGGATGCGGGGAATGACCGTTGGAAGGGACCGGGTGGACAATCTGTCTATAACAACAGTGTGATTGCACGTCATGCCTATGATGCCACTGATGGTGGAAATCCAAAGCTTCTGATTAGTGATTTGAAATGGGATTCGGCAGGCTGGCCTACGTACTAAAGAGAGGACCGTTTGGAGTCACCTGTGTAGTAAAATTATATAGTTATATTCAAAAACTGTTCCTCCTAAGGGGAACAGTTTTTGGCTTGCAATGTCATAGAAACATGCTATTATGTATCAAGTTGATAATAATTATCATTATCGTATGAGAGACGTGATGATTTTCAGGTACGGAGGGAGTGACCTCACCAAATGCAGTCTAAAGACAGCATGGACAAACATACAGCTCTGACAGAGAGGGCAGTTCCTGAAGTAGTCATAACAGCACGCCCAGTGCTTCGAGCGGGTAGGATTCGGCAGGCGTTGTTGTTCACAGCTTCGGCTGTATTGTTGGCTTTGGCCATATTCGCCGCCATTTCTCTCGGAGCCAAGGACCTGACCGTAAAGACCGTGTGGTCGGCAGTATTTCATTATGATCGTTCGCTGATGACACATCAGATCATTCACGAGCTGAGATTACCGCGTGTACTGGGTGCAGCTGTTATTGGAGCTGCGCTGGCGGTGGCAGGCTCTCTGATTCAGGGTATTACACGCAACCCGCTGGGAGATACAGGTGTGCTGGGCATTAACGCAGGAGCGATGTTTGTAGTTGCTGTGAGTTTTGCCTTTTTCCCCAATCTACCTTATGGGACGTTAATTGTATTGTCGTTCCTGGGGGCGCTGATGAGTACCTTACTAGTATTTGGTCTGGGAGCATCTGCACCGGGAGGATTGACACCTATGAGATTGACGGTGTCTGGAGCTGTGACGGCTGCCTTGTTAGGTTCCATGACTTCGGGGATTGCGATTTATTTTGATCTAAGTCAGGATTTAGCCTTCTGGTATGCGGGTGGTGTAGCCGGGATTAAATGGTCGCAGCTTGAGATCCTTGCACCGATTTTACTTACTGTGATCGCCTGGTCTATGGGGCTGGCACGTTCCATTTCGCTGATTTCGATGGGCGATGAGGTGGCATTAAACCTTGGGTTGAATCTCAGGCGTATCCGGCTTTTGGGTCTGCTGACTGTAGTGGTACTGGCCGGACTCTCTGTATCGGCTGCCGGAGCCATCAGCTTTGTAGGTTTGGTTATCCCACATATCGCTCGCAAGCTAATCGGTGTGGATTATCGCCAGATCGTGCCGCTGTCTGCGTTATTGGGAGCCGTGTTACTGGTGCTGGCAGATTTGGGAGCGAGAATGGCAAATCCGCCAGAGGAGCTAGCTATCGGAATTATGGTGTCTTTTATCGGAGTACCCTTTTTCCTCTTTCTCGCCCGTAAGGAAAGGAGGGACTTATAGTGAGACGCTCTTTAGGGACCGGGGATACAAGGACGACAAGGGCTTGGCTCGTTTGTTTGGTATTGGCGGGGATCAGCTTTGTCGTCCTTGTTTTGGGTTTGAATACCGGAACGATTCGTATTCCACCGCTACGTGTGCTGGATACGTTGTTTGGTGGTGGCAGTGGACGTGATCATATCGTTCTGTTCGAGTATCGTCTGCCTCGTATTGCTGTAACGGTGCTGGCTGGAGCGGGTCTGGGCGCAGCCGGAGCGGTCATGCAAGGTTTGTCACGAAACGCGCTCGCTGACCCTGGAGTTCTGGGGCTTCACGCAGGGGCTGCGTTGGGACTGGTGATGTTCGTTAGCTTTTTTCGCGACTTGGACGGATCGGCAGCTGTGCTAATCCCCTTGTTTACCTTTGCAGGAGGTGTCATTGCGGCGGTGCTGATTGTTTTGTTGTCCTATAGTCGCAGCAGAGGAATCGTGCCCGTGCGTCTGATTTTGTCCGGCATCGGTGTAGCATCGGGCCTTAGCGCCATAACGCTGTATTGGTCGTTGCGGCTGGATGAAGATACGTACGCATTTACTGCACGTTGGTTGGCTGGCAGTGTTTGGGGCCGGGACTGGATACATGCAGCGTCTTTGCTGCCTTGGATAGTCATTGTTTTACCCTTCGTTCTGTCGCAGACGCGTAGTCTGAACAATCTGTCGTTGGGCGACGAGACCGCAGCTGGAATCGGCACAAGTGTGAAGCGCCAGCGCCTATTACTGCTGGGCGCAGCCGTGGCTCTATCCAGTGCCAGCGTATCCATGGCCGGAGGCATCGGTTTTATTGGGCTGATTGCACCTCATCTGGCTCGCCGTCTGGTTGGGCCGATGTACCAGCATTTGCTGCCAGTAGCCTGTTTGGTCGGGGTCGTCATTCTGGTCACCGCCGACACGATTGGGCGTTCGGTGTTTCAGCCGAATGCGATTCCCGCAGGTGTGGTGGTTGCTGTGGTAGGAGCTCCGTATTTTTTATTCCTGCTGTCCCGAACAAAATGACAGAAGGAATAGGTACATATGAAATCATATGATGCAAATGATACAAGCCGCTGAATTTAATAACTAAGCAGAAGCCTTCTATATTGATCATTATAATGTAGAGTTTCTGTAGCATAGGAGAGAGTAATCATGAGAAAGCACAAATTTGAGGGTTCAGGTTTTAAACGTTCATGGGTAGTCACAACTCTTGTTGTATGCATGATCATGCTGTCCGCTTGCGGACAAGCAGCCGACAAACAGGCTACCGATACGAAAGCGGCTGGCAGTGCGCAGACAACCATTAGTGCGGATTCGCGTATTGCTTCGATGTCTATTCATTTGACGAACAACCTGCTGGCATTGGGCATTACTCCGGCTGGTTCGGTCATTGGTGGAGATGTGAAGGATTTTCTTCCCCATGTAAAAGATCGTCTTCAAAGTACCCGTAAGCTAGGTGTTGTCACAGACCCGGATATGGAAGCGGTATTGGAACTTCAACCTGATCATATTTTCTTGGACAAAAAATATTCGGGAACCGATGTGGCCAAGTTTGAAAAAATTGCGCCGATCGAAGTTTTTGATCTGGATGAAGGCACATGGAAGGATCAATTGAAAAAAATAGCCGTTATGGTCAAACATGAAGCACAGGCAGACGCATTTCTAAAAGATTATGATACACAGAAGGAACGAGTCAAAAAGCTGATTCATTCAAAAATTGGGGACGGAACGGTTATGGCTGTACGTGTGACGGCGAAAGAGGTTCGTGTTATGGGGATGAAGCGTCCCGTAGGACCGCTGTTGTATCAGGACTTGGGTTTAAAGCCAGCCAAGGGTGTAGAAAAGATCAATAAGGCTTATCAGGTTGTTTCCCAAGAGGTTTTACCGGATTATGATGCCGATGCGATCCTTGTTATCATCAGTAAAGGCGCGGATGCCCAAAAGGTATACAAACAGCTGGAAGGAAATACAGTATGGCAAGGTCTCAAAGCGGTGAAGCAAGGGCATGTCTACATGTTGGACGGACAGCCTTGGCTGGACTATTCCGCGATGGGACATAAAATTGCTCTGGATAATGCAGAACAACTATTTTCCAAATAAGTTCTAAAGTATATCAAGCCGTATTCCCCCTTGCAGCTTCTTGCAGGCCAGGAATACGGCTTTTTGGCGCACACCCAAGCTGTAAGTCGGTTGCCTGATCGAAATGAAAAGGAGCTGCTATGATCCAAAATGAGGCAGCTCCATATAATGAGAATTGCGGGCTATGAACGTTTTTTACGCAGAAAAATCGGTTTGAGTCCAATAAAGCCGATGGCGGCGAGAATTAAATTTACCCAAGGGGAGATCCTGAATACCGGCAGTACACTGCGCAGCGCTAGTCCGGCGACAAGAATCACGACAACTAGCACAACATACATCAAGATGGATTTAAGATTCATCTGGGGCTTTACAGGGGCATGGTCTGGCTGTTGTGTCTCCTCGCCTTCTTCGGGACGGTCCATAAAATTCATCAGGGCTTCAACGAGTAGAATGGCTCCTGCGGCGATGATGATAAGGGTGGATAGGCTGATTTTTTCAAAGGGTCTGATATCCCCGCCTGTAAAGGTGACAAACCATCCGATAATTGCCTGTGTCAAAAAAAACATAGACAAGGCAATCCATGCAATAAGCGTATAATTTTTTGCTTTATTCATTTCTTCCTCCTGCTTTATGAGCGTATCCCGGGCTGATGGAACCGCCATTTCGTAACAAAGACAGTATACGTGAGGAAGCGTCGGATGGCAAAAGACTTTATCTATAAAATGTATATTACCGCTGCATTCTCCTCAAACTGGATACAGGGTGAGCACATAGAGCAACCTGAATATAAACGTTAAGAGGGTGTGGCATCATGAAACTGGAGAACCAGGCAGATTATTCAGTCCAAAAACGACTGGCAAACGCTTCGAACGGGAATAGCGGGGTGGCCTCGTCTACAAATGTGAGTCACCGGAGCGTTCAGAGATCATCTCCAACGTACCGTATACTGGACGATATCGAAGTGGCTGAGGATACAGAATTTGCGGGTGAACTGGGTGCACAGAACTACCGCAGCCTGTGGCATGAGGATGAACACAACGGTGCCTCTTGTAAGCTGGAGTGGGAGGGACGAACGGAGACCCACCAAATGTTTAGGAACAGCTACGAATAACGAATGTCTACTTTAATGTAGTGGATTCACTCTAATAAGTGTAGTATAGCGTTCTCCGGAATCGCATCGGGGAGCGCTATTTGTTTACTTTTTTAACGATGTGAACTGACAGGTTGACAAGGAAGCAGGGCAATGATAGACTGACTTTACTATAATACTTATTAAACTTATCGGAATTAAAGTGAATGAATGTCCTGGATGGATATTCCACGTTACTATATGAGTTTGATTTCATAAATGTGTAGTGAAGCTTGAAACAGGGGGAATCAGGATGGAACGGCAAATTGGAATTCGCTTTGAACATGAAGAACTGGCCGCAACAATTCATTATCCAAACCGTACAAATGAGGGAGATCGTCAGAGAAGGGTTCCTCTCGTTGTTATATGTCACGGTTTTGTAGGCAATCGTATCGGCGTAGATCGATTATTCGTCAAGACTGCGCGTGAACTGGCCGAAGGGGGATACTTTGTCCTGCGCTTTGATTTTGCCGGTTGTGGGGAGAGCACAGGTGAATACGGCAAGCAGGGGCTTGAGTCCATGATTAATCAGACACGTACCGTGTTGGATTACGCCGTCAATTGCGCGGACATTGACCCGACCAAGGTGACGCTGATCGGTCACAGTCTGGGGGGCGCAGTTGCCCTTCTCACAGCCGTACGGGACAAGAGAGTACAAAATCTGGTTCTTTGGTCAGCAGTGGGCTATCCGTTCAACGACATCGTCAAAATTACGGAGCGAAGCGTGTACGATGAGTCTGTTAAAACCGGTCATGCCGACTATTTGGGCTATAAGTTTACGCCTGCTTATTTTGAGTCGTTAGCTCAATTTCAGCCGTTCCAGGAGGCCGTTAAATTTAACGGAGATGTGCTCGTTGTTCATGGCACCTCGGATGATATTATTCCTGTGGATTATGCATTTCTGTTTCAAAAGATATTCTGGATGCGTCCAGAGGGACGCTGTGATAAAGAGATTATTTTCCAGGGAGATCACACTTTCTCGTCAGGTAAAGAGCGGCAACGGCTGATTGATCGAACACTTGAATGGCTGGATGAACAGGAAAATATTCAACGGGATTGGCAGCACTGGATGATCTGATTTCAGTGTGTAACGGATTGTATTGGAAATTGCGCCTCCGCCGGAGTAAAATGGAAGAGTAACACTATACTGGCGTGTGGAGGTTGGCAGCGATGACATTACCCTCAATTTTTGTTGCGCATGGTTCACCGACACTGGCTGTAGAAAATAACGCATATACCAGCTTTCTTGCAAAGCTGGGCGCGAGCCTGCCCCGACCCAAAGGAATTGTCATTTTTTCCGCACATTGGGATAGCCCCGATCAATGTATTGGCGCGGATGATCAGCATGCAGCGTTGCACGATTTCTATGGCTTTCCCGAAGAAATGTACTCAATCGATTACCCTGCACCAGGCGATCCAAAGCTGTATGAGGAGATAGAGCATCTGTTCAGTCAGCATAACTTGTTCCACCAGCCGGTTCGGAACCGAGGACTGGATCATGGAGCATGGGTGGTTTTGCGGCATATATATCCTGATGCGGACATACCGGTCGTACCCTTATCCATTGATTCTCGGCGCGCTCCCCAGGAGCAATACGAGATTGGACGGATGTTGGCGCCGTTGCGAGAACAAGGGATTTTGATTATCGGTAGCGGTGGATTGGTCCACAACTTGCGGACACTCAAGCAGACGAGTGAGCCAGCTGATTGGGCCGTTCAATATGATGACTGGATTGCACAGCAGCTTCAAGACTGGAATTTGCGTCACCTATTCCAATATGACAAGAAGGCTCCATATGCCAAACAGGCGGTACCTTCTTATGGAATAGAGCATTTTTCACCTTTGTTTTATGCGATGGGGGCTGCGGATCATGAGCGCTCCGCGCGTAAGCTTTTTCAATCGTATGTCCTTGGCTCGTTAAGTCTCAATTGTTGGGCTTTTGGTCAAGAAAGTGATACGTAAATGTAAAAAAAGAACTTCCGAATCCACATGGTGTGGGAATGGAAGTTCTTTTGTGTATTTTGCGTCTTCAATTAATTAGAAGGCACGTTCTTTTTAGCCAGTTTAAGCTATTTTTCGACTAGGGTCCGCTGGAAAGGTATCTTTATTTTTACCAAACAGTCCACGCAGGAGGGGCAGTACCCAACGGTCAAAGCCAATTCTTCCGGCATTTGCACCAGCAACTACAAGGAAGATTTCAAACAGCAGGTAGATTGCATTGGTACTTACTGTACCCGAGAACAGGAACGAGAAGTTCATAACCATGGCCATCAAAGCAGCCAGTGTAGTCAATGTACCGAGAAGCAGGCCAACCCCGACCAAGAACTCACCCAATGGGATCAGGACGTTGAACAAACCTACATTTGGCAGGGCAAAGGCTTCCAGGAACGATCCCCACCAGCCTTGTACAGCGGGATGGTCTCCACCTGTTTTAGCAATGGCCCCCGAGATAAATCCGCCTGCATCGAATCCACCTGTCAGCTTTTCAAGTCCGTGGGTCATCCATTCATACCCTAGATAAACCCGTACTACAGTCAGCAACCACATTGCGACTTTGTTTTCACGTAACCAGCTGTTAAACATTCAAACCACTCCTCTTTCTTAATCTATAATGTTGGTTGTATTTCATTTTGTTGGGGATGATCATCTTTGCTACACCTTTATTGTAGTAGGTTCAGTTACAGTTATTTGTGATAAAAATCACAAAGTCTAAATATTTTTTAAATTTTAATGTCTTCAGATAAGTATTCTATAGAGTGGTCATGCTTCAATCAAGACAAAAACAGGAAATAAAGCTTATAATGAGAAAAATAACTAAGTGGAGGGATGAACTTGTCCGGGCCCATTTCCCAACGAAATCATTGGTTTCGTGTGATGGCCTCAGCTCTGTTATGCATGACGCTGATGTCTTGTTCTGCTATGTCCAATACGGGTGAATCTGAATCCGTTCCCCAACTGACCAAGCAAGAAACAGAGAAGGAGGCACTTGAACCGCCGAAGGAGCAGTCTATTCCGGCATTTACAGCTCCGCTCACCGGTCTTCCGGTGGAGCAGCCAGTTTTGGAGCGACCGCTCGCTGTCATGATCAATAATGCTCCGGCTGCACGTCCACAGGCAGGACTTAGCCAAGCAGACATGGTATATGAAGTTCTTGCAGAAGGCGGGATTACACGTCTGGTCGCTTTTTTCCAAAGTCATGGCGGAGATGTAAAGATCGGACCGGTCCGTAGCATTCGGCCGTATTTGATTGAGCTGGGCGAAACCTATGGTGCGTTGCCGATACACGCAGGGGGAAGCACAGATGCCTATGCGATTTTACAGCAGCAGCGGAAGGAACATCTGGATGAGATTTCAAATGGAGGGGCTTACTTCTGGCGAAGCAAAGATCGTCGTCCTCCACATAATTTATACACAGACGTGAACAGAGTGCGCAAAGGAAGCGATAGTAAAGGGTATGCCAAGCAGACGGACGTTCCAGTATATTCTTACCTTAAATCCGGTGAAACCCCAGTTATGGTGGACGAGACAGCAGCATCTTTACAAATCCGGTTTTTGCTTAAAAGCTATCGGGTATCTTATACCTATGATCCAGCAAATCAACAATATAAGCGTTTTGTGAACGAAAAGTCACATGTGGATCAAAATAATAACCAACAGCTCTCAGCAGCCAATGTTATTGTAATGAGCGCTAGACATCGAACGCTGGATGATGTAGGCAGATTAAGTGTTGAGCTGGACGGTAGCGGAGAGGCCATGGTGTTTCAACAAGGACAGTTAATACAGGCTGAGTGGCAGCATACACCAGGCGATGCGATTCGTTTTATGAAAAATGGGGTTGAAATCCCGTTAACGCCAGGTACATCCTATATACATGTGGTACCTGCAGATACTTCACTAAAGGAACATGTAACCATAGAAGCAAATTAGAAAACGAAATACACCTTTTTAGGAAAAAATTGTCGGATAATGACCTTCCATGTCGGGCACTGTATACGTATGTCATGAAATTTGCTTTTACAAACATTACAAAAACATTGATGAGTGTGATAAGATAGCAAAGGTTGTCTATTGCAGTCGAAACAGGTTGCGGATATTTTCGTAAAGGGGTAATCGTTATGAGATTGAAGAAAAAGGATATATTCTTCGAGACGTTGGAAAATATGGCAGATACGATCGTGCAAGCAGCCGATTATTTTGCCCAACATACTTCAAATCTTCAAGATGTGACTTTGTTTACAAATGAAATGAAGAAGTATGAAAATAAGTGTGATGATTACACACACACGATTATTACTGAGCTGAACAAGACCTTCATTACGCCGTTGGAACGCGACGACATCATGGAACTGACAACAACCATGGATGATGTGTTGGACGGTCTTGAAGCGACGGCTTCCCGTTTTTATATGTACAACATTACGGAGCCGGACGAGTATATTGTGCAGTTCGCTGATATTCTGCGTCAATCAGCTTACGAAATTCAGAAAGCTGTACATTTGCTTTCACAGAAAAAATTGCTGGCCATACGTGAATACACTATTCGCCTGAATGATTTGGAAAATCAGGGGGATGAATTGTTGCGTATTTGCATCAAAAACCTGTTTGCAACTGTAACTGACCCTATTGAACTGATTAAACGCAAAGAATTGTACGAACGCCTTGAAACGACAACGGATTCATGCGAGGATGTTGCAAATATGCTGGAATCCATCATTATGCGTAACTCGTAAGGGAGTCCTTTTACATGGATACAAGTTTACTGGTATTGGGTATTGTTATTTTTCTTGCTCTGGCATTTGATTTTATTAATGGTTTTCATGATACGGCGAACGCGATTGCAACTTCGGTATCGACCCGTGCATTGACCCCGCGACGTGCGATTATTATGGCTGCGGTCATGAACTTTCTCGGGGCAATATTGTTTACAGGCGTTGCGAAGACCATTGGTGGAAGTGTCGCTGATCCAACCAAGCTTACGAATGGAATTGATATCGTCATTGCGACGCTGATCGCTGCGATTATCTGGAACCTCTTAACCTGGTGGTTCGGTATTCCTTCATCCTCTTCTCATGCACTAATTGGTGCATTGGCTGGAGCGGTGTATGTAGGTGCGGGATCGGATAAATTAAACTGGAGCGGCTTCATCGGGATTGTCGAAGGACTTATTTTCTCCCCGTTGATTGCTTTTGTTGTCGGTTACATCGTGATGATAATTTTAAAATACATCTTCGCTCGTCGTAGTCCGCATACGGTAAACAAAGGGTTTCGTACAATGCAGGTCATTACGGCAGCGCTTCAGTCGTTCACGCATGGTACGAATGATGCTCAAAAGGCGATGGGGATCATTACATTCGCACTCGTTTCGGCGGGGTATCAGGACCATTTGGAAGTACCCATGTGGGTAAAAATTTCAGCCGCAACAGCCATGGCGCTGGGTACATCTATCGGGGGCTGGAAAATCATCAAGACGATGGGAACCAAGATTTTTAAAATCGAGCCAATTAACGGATTCGCAGCCGACATTTCGGGAGCCTCTGTTATTTTCACAGCTACATTGCTTCATTTGCCCGTAAGTACCACTCATGCCATTACTTCGGCTATTTTGGGTGTGGGTTCTGCGAAGCGTTTTTCCGCTGTGCGTTGGTCGCTGGCCGGTCGAATTATTATTACTTGGGTGATAACGATACCGATTGCGGCGCTGTTATCTGGATTGATTTTCAAAATTCTTTTCTAGTTCATTATTATTTCTTGAAAAATAGGTACACACTATAGAATACACAATAAGCTTCCGTCCGCTTTTTGCGGCAGGGGCTTATTGGCATTCTGGGGCAAAACGGCTTCTTCAAAGTTTACACCTCCAGATAGTTCCATGAAACGTTTTTCAAAAATACCTGACATCAAAGTAGTCAATTTTTAATAACTCCTGTAGAATAAACAGAAAACTTTGAACCGTTCAACTGACTGGAGGAAATTATGCAAAAATCTAGAAAACTAATAGCACTCATGATTTGTTTGTTTTTTGTGGTTGCCCTGGCCGGTAATTTCGGAGTAGTGGCACATGCAGAAAATAAAACAAAGTATGATATCGGCACGGATACAACGTTCGCGCCTTTTGAGTTTGAAGATGTAGATGGTAAATTTGTCGGAATCGACATGGATTTGCTGGCAGCTATTGCCAAGGATCAGAATTTTGAATATACCATTAAGCCTCTTGGCTTTAATGCGGCAGTGCAGGCCCTTGAAACGAATCAAGTGGATGGTGTCATTGCCGGGATGAGTATTACCGATGAACGTAAGCGGAAATTTGATTTTTCCGAGCCTTATTTTGATTCAGGCGTCGTCATGGCGGTCCGCAAGGATAATGATACGGTTAAACGCTATGAGGACTTGAAAGGGCAGCGTGTCGCTGTCAAAACAGGAACGGAAGGTTACACATTCGCAGAATCGATTAAGGCCAAATACGGCTTTACTACAGTTCCGTTCGATGATTCTTCTCAAATGTATGATGAAGTTAAAACAGGTAATTCGGTTGCCTGCTTTGATGACTATCCGGTACTGGCATATGGTGTAAACCAGAATAACGGCCTTAAGCTGGTAACAGATAAGGAAAAAGGTGCTTCTTACGGGTTTGCTGTTAACCAAGGCAAGAACCAGGAGTTGCTGGAAAAATTTAATGCAGGGCTTGTTAATCTGCGCAATAGCGGGGAATACGATAAAATTTTGGCTAAATACCTTGGCGAATCGGGCAAAGGTGTGGCGCCTGTAGAGACCAGCCGCTGGGGACTGATTTCCGCGTCGCTGCCTTCGCTGATTAAGGGCATGGGAAATACGTTGCTGTACACACTTGTATCTTTACTCGTAGCCTTTATCTTAGGGTTGGTGTTTGGCTTTATGAAAGTAAGCCATAACAAGGTGTTTCGTGGTATTGCAACTGTTTTCGTCGATATATTCCGCGGTATTCCGCTGATCGTGCTTGCTTTCTTTATTTACTTTGGTATTCCACAGGCACTGGATTTCAAAATGCCGCTTTTTGTTGCGGCTGTACTGACGTTATCCCTGAATGCGGGTGCGTATGTAACTGAGATTATCCGTGGTGGTATTCAGTCCATTGATCCGGGACAAATGGAAGCAGCTCGTTCGCTTGGTCTACCCTATCGGACGGCTATGCTTAAAATCATTTTGCCACAAGCTGTGAAAATCATGATCCCGTCGTTTATCAATCAGTTGGTTATTACGTTGAAGGATACGTCCATTTTGTCTGTTATCGGTCTGGTCGAGTTGACCCAATCGGGTAAGATCATTATTGCGCGGACATTCCAATCCTTTGATATTTGGCTGGTAGTAGCGGTGATGTATCTTATCGTCATTACAGTCCTGACCAAAATTTCCAACCGTCTTGAAGGGAGAGTTCGCCGTGGGTAAAATTATCGTTAAAAACCTGAAAAAAAGCTATGGTAGTAATCAAGTGCTAAAGGGCATCGACATGCAAGTACGTGAAGGCGAGGTTGTGTGTGTCATTGGCCCCTCTGGTTCGGGAAAAAGTACGTTTTTGCGTTGTATGAACATGCTTGAAGAAATTACCGCAGGTGAGGTCATTGTCGATGACTACAACTTGAGTGACAAAAACGTGGATATTAACAAAGTCCGTGAAAATATAGGTATGGTATTTCAACACTTTAATCTGTTTCCGCATATGACCGTGCTCAAGAACATTATGTTCGCGCCGACTGAACTGGGTAAACAGTCCAAGGCAGAGGCCCGAGAAACGGCTATGAAGCTGCTGGATCGTGTAGGTTTGGCCGATAAGGCAGATGCACTGCCAGGACAGCTTTCCGGCGGTCAGAAGCAGCGTGTGGCGATTGCACGTGCGCTGGCAATGAATCCGGACATTATGCTGTTCGACGAGCCGACCTCGGCGCTTGATCCTGAAATGGTTGGAGAAGTGCTGGGTGTAATGAATGATCTGGCTCGCGAAGGCATGACGATGATGATCGTAACGCATGAGATGGGTTTTGCACGCGAAGTAAGCGACCGTGTTGTGTTTATGGACGGTGGTTACATCGTAGAAGAAGGAACGCCACAAGAGGTATTTGGTAATCCGAAAAACGAGCGGACCATTAGTTTCTTGGAAAAAGTATTGTAAGTGGGCAAGGTTTGCCGTGAGTGCAGGTGAGGACGTCGTGTGAGACCGCTCCGCGTTCCATTTGATCTTTCGATCGCTGTTGCCCTTGAATTTTTTCGATTATAAAAGACCTTATAAGGTGAAAATTCAGGGGCAAAGGCGAACGCTCCGCTTCTCCAGATTCAAATGGAGCGCTCCGCTACTACTTGCTGAGCGCTCCTTTCTTCGCAAAAGCCTGCCCCATTTTAAATGGGTGGGTATAGGCAGAAGGAATTGGCGCAGCGCTTTGCTTGCTGCGCCGAGGGGGATATAGCGAGGTAAGCATCCGACCGCTTAGTGGCTTTTCGTGTGCATCTTTAATGAACGTGAGTGATTTTTCTTTTATGATGCTTATTTTCGTAAGTGGAAGGCTTGCTTTGAAGATAAGAACTGCTCTGCACGAGGATAAAGGATATCTTGGGAGGCATGTTGGCCCGGAGATATCCTTTTCTTTATTAAAAGGAATACAGGACTTGAGATTTGTATAATGCTGATTGGCTTATATAAAATATAAATAACATATCAGACGGAAGTGTAAGCGAGGGGGACGTACGGTGATACGTACTTTGGCTATAGGCCATGATCATCAGGTAACAGTGGGAAAACCATTGGATCAGATCGTCATGGAGGATTACATATGGATGTGGGTAGATTTTAGCGAGCCTACAGATCGCGAGACGGAGCTGCTGACGAGTTATTTTCATTTTCACCCATTGGCTGTGGAGGATTGTATGCATGTTCTGCAACGTCCCAAATTGGATTATTACGAGGATGTGCAGTTTCTGGTCGTGCATGCGCTTGATGTAGATACGTTAGCTGCGGAAGAAGTGGATATGTTTATTAGCAGTCGTTTTTTGGTTACATATCACCATCATGAGTTAGAGGAGCTGGATCAAGCCTGGGAGCGGATTGTCCAGCATGCGAATGAACGCAAAATATGGTCGCGAGGACCGCTGTCTGCAGCCTACACGGTGATGGACAAGCTGGTAGATAACTATTTTCCGAGCCTTTTTATGATTGAGGATGAATTGGCCGAGCTGGAGGGCTTGGGCGGTCGCGAATCCGTAGAGGAATTAATGAAGCAGGTGTTTGACCTGCGTGGCAGGCTGCTCAAGCTACGCCGTACCATCGTACCCATGCGTGATCTGATGTACCGAGTTTTGAATTCGCAGCATGTGCAGGGCCAAGGAGATCATATGGCTTATTTTACCGATATATATGATCATTTATTGAAGCTGACAGACATGCTGGAGGCCGACCGCGAGATGACAGCCGACCTGAGGGACAGTTATATATCGCTCAATTCCAATCGCATGAATTCAATTATGAAGACGCTGACCGTGATTACGACCGTTTTTATGCCCTTGACGCTGATTGCAGGAATCTATGGTATGAATTTTTCGTATATGCCCGAGTTGGGCTGGAAATATGGATATTTTGGCGTACTGTTCTTCATGTTTTTGTTGAGTGTTGCAATGGTGGTCTGGTTTATGCGCCGAGGCTGGTTCAAATAGTATAGTCTACTTTCTTGTGCGTTTGCGCGGACGTCTGCGCGGGGTAGTGGTACTTTTGCGCTGTGTCTTTTTTCGGCGTCGGCGTGGTGGTGTATATTCATCCAGTTCCTCAGTAATTTGTGTTGTAGATTTTTTGCTTGCGTTTTTGTTGAATGCTGGGAGCGAGCCCATAATCAGTTTTGCCATCGGAGCAAATTGCTGCACGCTAGACATGATCTTTTGTACCTTGCCGACCGTAGCAACAATCCCGTCAATACCGCCCATACGGTCAATAATACCTTTAATATCGTTGAGATTACCAAGATTGCCAAGGCCGCCAAGCAGTCCTCCTTTGGCAGGGGCGGGGTCTGGTGTAACCACGGCAGAGTCTGTTATACTCGCTGGCGCCTCGTAAGGAACCAGTGCGGAGGAATCGACTTGTGGAACCTCGCTGTATGGATCGAGTCCAGGATAGGGAGTTGAACTATACGGATCGGAAATGGAACGCGTTTGCGTTCTCCGATGATAGTAATGTCCAGGCATGAGATCACATTCCTTTGCAGGTTGATACTCTACTGTATGTTACAAACGCACAGTGGGTTTAGGCGCGTGTCCCGAAATCAGGTATAAAAGCGGATTTGGGCATTCGTACGGTACGTTTCTATGGTCATAATGTTGTTCTGTAATGCGTGAAACCGTTAATGCTTGAAAAACCGACTATTCCTCGGGTACAATGAGGAGAGATCGTAACCTTGGGAGATGATAATCCATGCAGCTTAAAAAGCTTAATGATAAAAGTATTGATCAATTGTTCGAAGCTATTTTAACTCTTAAAAATTTGGAAGAGTGCTATGTATTTTTTGATGATCTGTGCACGATTAATGAAATTCAATCCCTCTCCCAACGTCTAGAGGTTGCCCGTATGCTAGGCAAAGGCAGCACATATAATCAGATTGAAGCAGAGACAGGGGCCAGTACAGCTACCATTTCACGTGTTAAACGTTGTCTGAACTATGGTAATGACGGGTATAAAATGACTCTGGAACGTCTGGGACGCTAATGCGGAGCCCTGGGATACTGGTAATCAGCCATGGCTCTAGGGAGCCATATTGGGTGGAACAGGTGGATCAGGCAGTTGCAAAGCTTCAATTGCCGGAGGAAATACCGGTAGAGGTTTCATTTTTGGAAACGGTTAAAGAAAGATTGATTCAAGATGGTATTGACCGTTTGGAAGCCTTGGGTGTAACAGATATATTGGTTATACCTTTGTTTGTGTCATCAGGCAGTACGCATGTAGATGAGATTAGCTATGCGCTGGGTGTCAAAGATGCGCCGGACAAAGAAACAGATTTGGAGCCGTTTCAACTGAAGGCGCAAGTGCATTTTGGCAGCCCGCTGGATGACGGAGAAGATGTTGCCCGCATGGTGTGGGACAAGGTTCGCCCGCTATCAGCCGACCCTGCGAGAGAGGTTATTTTACTCGTAGGTCACGGCAGTGTACACAACGGCTTTTTTCAGCGCTGGGAGCAGGGGATTTCTTCGCTCGCCCGTACGGTGCAAAGCGTGAGCGGTATCATCACGGACCACGCTTTGCTAAATCCCGAGAGTGTGTACGACAAGGCAGCGTATTGGAATCAGGAGCGGGGTCATGATGTTATTGTGGCACCGCTATTTTTGAGTTCGGGATATTTTACAAGTCGTATGATTCCTAAACGCTTGCAGGGACTCGAATACCGTTATTCAGGAGACCCCTTATTACCGCATCCTTTACTCACAAGCTGGATGGATAGACAAATTCGTGAATTATTGCAAAGTGTGCAGAAGCAAGCAAGGTCAAGTCATAGGTAGTCTGGTTCGGCTATAGCGTCATCTTAGCCTTAAATTTCCTTATTTGGGCAAAGTCTGGCTTCTTTTATTGTAAAAGAGGTCTTTTTCCAGTATGATGATATTTTGTACAGACTGAATGTGATGAACTGCGATGTGAATATAAATATCATTAAATATACGGGTGGCGTAACGGAATGAAAAGAGCTAGATTAATCTATAATCCGACCTCTGGGCGTGAGGAAATGAAGCGTCGTCTTGCGGATGTTTTGCAGCGCCTGGATGAAGGGGGTATTGAAGCCTCTTGCCATGCAACTACGGGTGAAGGGGACGCAACACGTGCCGCAATAGAGGCCATTGAGCGTGGGTATGACATGATTATCGCCGCTGGTGGCGACGGTACATTGTATGAGGTCATTAACGGGATGGCTGAAAGAGAAAACCGCCCGCCCCTAGGTGTGTTTCCTCTGGGGACGACGAATGATTTCGCCAGAGCACTGGGCATCCCCAAGCACTGGGAGGATTATTGCGACCTCGTTATTCGTCAAAATCCGAAGCCACTGGATATCGGAAAAGCGAACGACCGCTACTTTATCAACATTGCAGGCGGGGGGACTTTAACCGAGCTTACGTATGAAGTTCCGAGCAAGCTAAAAACGATGATTGGCCAGTTGGCGTATTATTTTAAAGGTATGGAGAAGATGGTCAGCCTTGCTCCACAGGAGCTGATCATCAAGGCATCGGGTCAGGAAGTGATTCACGACGAGTTTATGCTCTTCCTGATTGCGAATACGAATTCGGTGGGCGGGTTTGAAAAGCTTGCTCCCGGGGCGACAATAGATGATGGACTGCTCGACGTCATCGCTGTACGGAAATGTAATCTGGCGGAAATGATCCGATTGGTAACACTTGCGCTGCGTGGTGAGCATTTGCAGGACAAAAAGATTGTTTATTTTAAAACAGATTACATGGAAGTGACCTCACCGGGCTACGTCCAGCTTAATCTGGATGGCGAACTGGGGGGCACCTTGCCAGCGACGTTCCGGAATCTGCCGCATCATTTGAATGTTTTCCGGTGAGGAATGATGAGGAAATACTTCTGCTTCCGGGCGGCAACGCAATATAGTATATGGAGTGAAGAGTAGGTAGTTGTTTTTGTGAACATATTGGTTCTTGCCGTTCTCCGTAGGGAGTAACGGCATTTTCGAGTTGATGTTTGTATGTTTAGATGACGTTAGTATTGTATGTACCGTATGAAAAGAAGATCAGAAAGAAGTGACGATCATGACGAATAATCGTAGCGGACGTGGAAAAAGCCGCCGGAATGCAGCAACAGCAACTCCATCCAATCGTATTCGATCCAGTGTAGAGCGTAGCGATCTGCCTGTACAAAAGAACGATGAGGCCGTGATAGACATCATCGGTATGAACCACGATGGCGAGGGTGTAGGACGTGTCGAGGGTTTTACGCTGTTCGTTCCAGGTGCGTTACCGGGTGAAAAGGTTCGAGTAAAGGTGTTGAAAACGAAAAAGCAGTATGGCTATGCCAAGCTGCTGGATATCGTGCAGGCTAGCCCTGACCGGATCGCAGCTCCATGCGCCATCTACGATCAATGCGGCGGTTGTCAGATCCAGCATATGAGCTACGAAGCGCAGCTCAGCTGGAAACGCCAGCATGTCGTGGATGTGCTGGAGCGTATCGGGAAGCTGAGTGTGGCTACAGAGCCCAGTGAGCATACTGCACAGGTTTTGGCTGCTTCTGCGGATACAGATGGTAAGGCCGATACAGTCACGACTGCTGATTCGGCCATGAATGCGGATGGAAATGCCGACAGCATGTCGCGTGTACATGGCGTAGTCGTGCATCCTACACTCGGTATGAGTGAGCCTTGGCGATACCGCAACAAAGCCCAGGTGCCGATTGGTGTCACCGAGGGTGGGCTTGTCGGCGGTTTCTACGCACGTGGCAGCCATCGAATTGTGGATATGAACACCTGTCTCATTCAGGATGAGCGTAATGACGAAGTTGTCGCACATGTGAAAGAGATTGGCCGAATGCTGGGCATCAGCGCATATAATGAAGAAACTGGACGCGGGCTGCTGCGCCATGTCGTTGTAAAGACTGCTTTTCGCACGGGTGAAATGATGCTGGTGCTCGTGACGAATGGGCGAGATATTCCGCATGCAGATGCGTGGATCGGTAGTATCCGTGAGCATATCCCACACGTGGCAAGCATATGCCAGAACGTGAACACCAAGCGAACGAATGTTATTTTTGGTGACGAAACTCGCGTACTGTGGGGGCGTGACGTGATCTACGACTACATTGGAAACGTACAGTTTGCGATTTCCGCGAGATCCTTTTATCAGGTAAATCCCGTACAAACGGAAGTGCTGTATAGCAAAACCGTCGAATACGCCGGGCTCACGGGTAAAGAAACGGTTATTGATGCGTATTGCGGCATCGGCACAATTTCTTTGTTCCTCGCTCAGCATGCGGACCAAGTGTATGGGGTCGAGATCGTGAAAGAAGCCATCGACGATGCACGGAGTAATGCGCTGTTGAACGAAATGTGCAATGTGAAATTTGAGGTAGGCGCGTCCGAGGACGTCATTCCTGCATGGAAAGAGCAAGGCATCACCGCTGACATTATCGTCGTTGATCCGCCTCGCAAGGGCTGCGATCCACGCCTGCTCGACACCATTCTGGAAATGAAGCCAGAGCGTGTGGTGTATGTATCCTGTAATCCAAGCACACTGGCGCGGGATTTAAGGATATTGGAGGATGGCGGGTATAGTACTGTGGAAGTGCAGCCCGTAGATATGTTTCCGCATACGGTGCATGTGGAGTGCTGTTCACTATTGGTCAGGAAAGACTAATAATTAAGGTGTATTGGCGTTTGAAAAAGGTAAAAATCAAAACAAACTTACTGATAAAAACATCAATAAGATTATCGAAACGTACCGAAATCGTGTAGATGTTGATAAATATGCTCACGTGGCATCACTTGAAGAAATCAAAGAAAACGAGTTTAACTTAAATATTCCTCGCTATGTGGATACGTTTGAAGAAGAGCAAGTCATTGACCTTGCCGAAGTAAATAAGCTATTAGAGCAAGATAAACAAGAAATCGCAGAACTTGAAGCCAAAATCAATGAACATCTGAAAATTTTGGGTATTCATGTGTAGAAATTGACGAAAAGGGTCAAGGATATTATTCCTCGGCTCTTTTTTTAAGCCATTCGCATGGGAACGGCGTAAGCTGGGGGAAGTTATGCCGTGCAGTATTTCTATGAACTGCGGCGCAGTAGGTTATAGAAAATGGCAAGGAGGGGCGGCGCTCTTCCTTTTTTGCGAGTCTTTTGGGGAGTATGCTCCTCTATTGAGTATGATATACTCATTTAGATGTCTATGCTTAACATATACTGCCGTTTGAACTACGTTGCTTAAGCATGTTATATGTGAAGAAGAAGCAAGGACATGAACAGGTTAGCCTTACCATTTTGGGACCAAATATTTGTCCTGGTATTTATAGAGGAGTTTTTGATATGACGAATAATTTTTGGCGTGATTTGCCACGACCTTTTTTTATACTGGCACCGATGGAAGATGTGACGGATGTTGTGTTTCGCCATGTCGTAAGTGAAGCAGCCAGACCGGATGTGTTTTTTACGGAGTTTGCGAATACAGAGAGTTATTGTCACCCGGAGGGGAACAAAAGTGTACGCGGGCGTTTGACTTTTACAGAGGATGAACAGCCCATGGTGGCCCATATCTGGGGAGATAAGCCGGAATATTTCCGTGAAATGAGCATCGGTATGGCGAAAGAAGGCTTCAAAGGCATCGATATTAATATGGGTTGTCCCGTAGCGAATGTAGCCGAGAATGGGAAGGGAAGCGGCCTGATCTGCCGTCCCGAAATCGCAGCGGATATCATTCAGGCCACCAAAGCCGGGGGACTGCCCGTCAGTGTAAAAACAAGGCTCGGTTTCACTACCGTAGACGAATGGCGCGACTGGTTGACCCATATTTTGAAACAAGACATTGTGAATTTGTCCATTCATCTGCGGACAAGAGAGGAAATGAGCAAAGTAGACGCTCACTGGGAACTGATTCCGGAGATTAAGAAACTTCGTGATGAGGTGGCACCAGATACACTGCTGACCATTAACGGAGATATTCCGGACCGTCAGACCGGCTTGAAGCTCGCTGAGCAATATGGAGTGGATGGCATTATGATTGGGCGTGGTATTTTCCAGAATCCATTTGCGTTTGAGAAGGAGCCGAAGGAACACAGCAGTGAAGAATTGCTTGAACTGCTGCGGCTTCATCTAGATCTCCATGATCATTATTCAGCGCAGGAGCCACGTTCATTCAGCCCTCTCGCCCGCTTCTTCAAAATATATGTCCGTGGATTCCGAGGGGCAAGTGAACTCAGAAACAGCTTAATGAACGCCAAATCAACAAGTGAAGTGCGTACATTGCTTGATGAGTTTGGAAGCAAGGAGCATGATGAGGTAGAGGAACGTGGAAATTAAATTGCCAAGTTGGGGGACGGGCTGTTAGTAGGCATTGAAAACATAGGAGGATATATGTCCTGGAGTAAATTGAAGCAACAACTGGAGAGCTTCCGCTGTCCTGCGTTAGACGGAAGGGTCGAATACCGAGCGACCAGTTACCGTTATTTACCTGATAAATCTGGAATTTGTTATATAACTGTAGACAAGAAGAACATACTCAATATGAATGATATCACTAGTCCAATCAAATGGTATCAGACGGAGTTGGAAATCAAGAATGATCCAGATATCCAAGTTCCTATCAGCAATGAAGAAATTGAAGCGATCAGAAAAGATACTAATGGGAATGTTCCGGAGAATCGTCTACAAGTAATTGCAAGAGGTAGAAAAATATCAGAGCATGCAAAGGAGCTTTTGTCAGCGCAGGCCTCATTAAGCAAGTCTAATTTTAATGTTGTAGCTAATAAATTTTTAACTACTTCTATAGAGGACAGCTTAGAGAGTAATGATATCTTATTGAATATTCTAGCTTTAGTGGACAGACGAGTAGGAAAAAAGCGAATATTAAACATGACCGAGAAGATGAAGTTAAAGCATCCAATTGTGCAGTATTTTTATGAACTACGGCGTAGTACATTATGAAAATAAATAACTTTCATTGATGGGGGCACGTCGTATCAGGGCTTGTGATAAACTGTGCTGAAGACATGAATAAGACTTGAAAAAAATCGGGGAAAAGGTTGAATGGAGAACGGGGCAACCCGCTTCCGTCATGTCTTTTCCTTGTTTTTTATATTCGGCTATACAATGGAATTATCACCTATGGTAGCTGTCAAGGTTTCTGTTGTCTTGCTCGGGTTTGACAAACCTAAACCACCGAACTACACTAAAAGTGAATGATTTATTCATTTTTGATTGAGGGTGTTTATTATACAGGCAAAAAAAGATGAAGTGAAAAAAGAAATTGAATCCGCCGCTTTAAAGGTATTTTTTCGAAAAGGCTTTGTAGATGCCAAAATGAGCGATATTGCGGATGAAATCCAAATTTCTGTCGGAAATATTTATACTTATTTTAAAAATAAAAAGGAGTTATTTTATTCGGTTGTTCCGCCGTCTTTAGTGGATTATTTGAAGAATGTGTTAGTAGAAAGCATTCATATCGATAACCAGACTTTTTTTGAAGAAACCAATAACGAAAAAAAATCGGTCATTGTTCAGGAGCAAATCAACCTATTAACTCAATATAGCATGCAGATCGTCATTATTTTCGAAAAAAATAAAGGGACGATTTACAGCAATGCAAAAAACGAACTGGTCGATTTGATGATTGAAACCAAGAAGCCTTATTTGAGAAACACTTATAAAAGGTATGAAATCGGAACTGATGAGAATATGATTTTGCTGAACATCATTGCCAATAATGTCATCCATATGACTTTGGATTTATTGAAGAGGGATATGAGCGCCGATAGCCGGAAACGGATTTTTGAGGCACTTAGTCTATACAGGCTGCATGGACTAAAAAGCTTGAATGAATAATGTCGACAAGTAGGGATGATTACTTGCGGGACGGTCTATCATTTTTTTGACGGGTGAAGAAAAATGCACTGACGGCACTGCATTCCGGTGTAACCACGATGCGCAGCGTCGGTGAATTTTTTTATACTGATGTACAGCTCCGAGATGAAATTAATGCAAACCGGTTTGTTGGCCCCAATCTTTTGGTGTCTGGGTATTTCCTGAGCGTAACAGGTGGTCATGGGGCACCCTATTTGACTTTGATCGGCGATTCGCCATGGGAAGCGAGAAAAAATGTAAGAATTAATGTGAAAAGCGGAGTAGATCTAATCAAAATATGCGTGACTGGCGGGGTTACCGATGCCAACATGGTCGGCGAAGCAGGCCGCTTGCAAATTACGGAGGAAGAGGTAGCCGCCATCTGCGAGGAAGCCCATAAAATCGGTATGCGTGTAGCGGCCCATGTGGAAAGTACCGAAGGCGTAAGAATCGCTCTAAAGGGCGGGGTGGATAGCATTGAACACGGTGCGGAGATGGATGAGGAGATCATAAGTCTGTACAAAAACAATCCTAGGGCATTAAAGGGCTATACCGCCTTGATTCCTACGATGCAGGCTGCGTATCCCACTGCAAAATTGGACACGGGCCTAAAGAAGGTGAATGAGACTGTTAAGGGAAATTCCCGGCTTGTGTACGACTCCATGCTGAAGGGACTGCGACAGGCTGTGGAACATAATATCAAAATTGGGGTTGGAACGGATGCCGCAATGTCCTACGTCACCCACTATGATATTTGGCGGGAAGTGGACGAGCTGCTTGATTCCGTTTGGTAAAATTAAACCCACCCCGTAAACTCCAGTATAGACGCTTTCGCAGATTGCGCTTCGGATTGTGCCCCTTTACGCCATTCTTTTGGCGGCTTTCCCATAAGCCTGGAGAAGCAACGGTTGAAGCTGGAAATGGAGTGAAAACCGACTTGTTCAGAGATCGAAAGAATAGAATCCTCCGTGCTTTTTAACTGCTTGCAAGCCTCTTCGATTCGGGTGCTGTTTAGAAAATCAAGAGGCGACGTCCCCATAATTTCATGGAATTTTCTTCGAAAATGAGTTGTACTTAAATGGCACAGGTCGGCCAAAAAATCCATCGTAATGGGGTTCATATAGTTTTTCGTGATGTACTCCAGAACTGGAGAAATGACAAAATCGCTTTTCAGGCTATGCTCTGTTTCTTGATCTGCCAACAGTTCATTTCTGGAATGAATTCTAAGGAGTTCTATATATAGGGATAGCAATAAGCCGTAGGCACTTTCCTGATAGTAAGGATTCTGCTGTTTTAATTCCTCTACGATTGAAGTCGCAAGTGTATAAACCTTGGGATGTTGCTCCTTATTCAATATACAGTTCACGCCTTTTACCACCCACAAATTCGGCTCGAAGTTACTGTAAGCGCTTTTAAATGAATGTTGAAAAAGGTCCTCTGGCGAAAAAAAGATATAAGACCAAAGACTGGCTGTATTTGGTGAACTGTACGTGGTATGAGGAAGATACCTGGGGATGAAGGTGACGTCTCCGGCTTTGAAGGGAATAGATTCTCCTTTGATCTCCATGATGCCACTATCTGAATAGCATATACCAATCTCCAAATGGTTATGGAAATGGAGATGTTCACTTTTAATATCTGAAATCTTCCAACGCTCACCGCTTAATAGCAAGACAGGGAAATTTATGGGCAAGCTGTAGTGCCGATATTCTATGACGGGCTTCTTTTTTCTGGGCATAATCAATACCCCCATGACTTTGGTTTTAACCAGCAGATATACATCAGGATTTTGCAAAATTCGATTCCAATGGCTCATAGGTGCAATATATAGACGAACTAGACCATTTCGATCTATATATTGTTTATTGGAAGTCGCTTATTGGATTTTTGCAAAATCCTCACATAAATGATTGGAATTGCGCAGTTTTGTTGCGAATATGCTTAGATGGAGACTATTTTACTGCGTACAATGGAGTAAGTAAAGCGTTTTCAAAACGGCGACAAACAGCTCTCAAGCGCCTTTGGGGGCGTGTGCGCTAGGAGAGGGGAATAAAGATGCTTCAATTGATTTGTGACAAGGAAGAGATAGTAAAAGTTATCGACAAAGTCGTCAGAAAAACAATGGCGATGGATTTGACGTGGGACTGGCCTTGCGGTGTGGCTTATTATGGTGTATCCACGGCCTATACCAAAACAGGAAATAAAGAGTATTTGAATATGCTTGTGCAGTGGGCGGATGAATATATCGAGCTGGGCCTGCCGCACTGGACGGTAAACACATGTGCTATGGGCCATATGCTGATCACATTGTATGAAGAAACAGGGGACCAGAAATATTGGGATATTGTGATGAGCAAGGTGGATTATATTCGGAACCATGCTCTCAGGTTCGGAGACAATGTTCTGCAGCATACCGTATCCGTTGCTAATGATTTTCCAGAACAGGCATGGGCGGATACGTTGTTTATGGCGGCATTTTTTCTGCTGCGTGTAGGAACCAAATTAAAGGATGAGGAAATGATCCAGGACGCCTTAAACCAATATTACTGGCATATCAAATACCTGCAAGACCCTAGTAGCGGTTTCTGGTACCATGGCTACAATAATGTCAAGCAGGATCACATGTCCGGATTTTTCTGGGGGAGAGCAAATGCTTGGGGAGCCTATACCATGTCGCAAGTTAAAATTCATTTGAAAGACTGGTATTTATATCCGCAGTGCATGGACGTGGAGTGTTCGCTTCGGGATCAACTAGCGGCACTGAAGGGGGTTCAAACGGAGAACGGCCTGTGGCGGACGGTACTGGATGACGAGGAGTCCTACGAAGAAGTGTCTGCATCTTGCGGTATCGCGGCGGCCATGATCAATAATGGCAATCCGCTGCATACCAAATACGTGCAAAAGGCATTGGAGGGCATCTTGAACCATATTAGCGAGGACGGACGGGTACTAGGTGTGTCGGGCGGCACAGCGGTTATGAAAGATCGGGATGGGTATCGGAATATTCCAAAAGACTGGATTCAGGGCTGGGGTCAAGGCCTGGCATTGGCCTTTCTGTCTGATATGTTGAATTAGGAGGGAACCAAGTTGTCCAAACAAACTACGGGGGCCTTTACACTACCGGGAGAATCCGGTTATGAGGCGCTGACCCTGAAATTAGCTGAACGGTGGGGTGCCGATGTCATCCGTGATAGTGACGGCACGCAATTGTCCGATGAGATTATTAACGCTGGGTACGGCATATATTCGACAATCTGTATCATCAGAGATCATAATGAGTGGGCGTCCCACCATCTGGATAAGCTACAGCAGTGTTTTTTAATTACTAATCCGAAGGTAGCTGTACAAGATTATGTATCCATCTATCTGATGGAGGATTTTTTTGCTGAACAATTCAAAGTGAATGATTCCAAAGAGGCGTTTAACTATTGGCAAGTTTTTGACAGAACGACTGGAGAGGAAGTTCCAAGAGAACAGTGGAATTATGAAAGGGAATCCGGAAATGTGGTCATTACCGGAATTGTTCCTTGGCATAAATACACGGTAAGCTTCATGGCCTACCGGATCTGGGAAGAGATTTCCATGTACAATCACACAACGAATCATTGGGACAAAGAGCATTTGATGCAGATTGATCCTATCTATGCAGAAACGCAACAATATCTGCTGGATTGGATGGAAGATTGGTGTCTCCATCATCAGGAAACCACGGTTGTTCGGTTTACCTCCTTATTTTATAATTTCGCCTGGATCTGGGGCAGCGATGAGCGCAATCGCCATCTGTTCTCTGACTGGGGTTCATATGATTTTACGGTAAGTTCAAGAGCGCTTGATCTGTTTGCCAAGAAATACGGGTATTCGATGACTGCCGAGGATTTTGTGAATGGCGGGAAATACCGCGTCAGTCATATCCCGGCTAAGCAGCGCAAGCTGGATTGGATGGCATTTATCAATGATTTTGTAATCGAATTTGGCAAGAAATTAATTGACATTGTGCATAGGCACGACAAGCTGGCCTATGTTTTCTATGATGACAGTTGGGTTGGCATGGAGCCTTACAATGACCGTTTTCAAGAGTTTGGTTTTGACGGGTTGATTAAATGTGTGTTCTCCGGTTACGAGGCGAGGCTCTGTTCAGGTGTAAAAGTGAATACGCATGAGATTCGACTGCATCCATATTTATTTCCGGTTGGTTTAGGAGGGCTTCCTACCTTTATGGAAGGGGGAAACCCCACGCTGGATGCCAAAAAGTATTGGATTAATATCCGGCGCGCCTTGCTGCGGGAGCCTATTGACCGGATTGGATTGGGCGGATATTTGCACCTTGTAGAGCCTTACCCGGATTTTTGCGATTACATCGAAAAGATTGCCAATGAATTCAGAGAAATTAAGGAACTGCACCATGAAGGCAAGCCCTATCACATGAAGACGAAGGTAGCTATTCTGCATAGCTGGGGAAAATTGAGATCGTGGACATTGTCCGGACATTTCCATGAAACGTATATGCATGATTTGATTCATGTCAATGAGGCTTTATCCGGATTGCCGATTGAAGTGAAATTCATTGATTTTGAAGATATCCGTCAGGGAATTCTACAGGATTGTGATGTAGTGATCAATGCCGGCTCTGCTGGTTCAGCATGGAGTGGTGGGGAGTACTGGAATGACAACAAGTGCGTGGACTTACTGACCAAATGGGTTTATGAGGGTGGTACCTTTATTGGCATCAACCAGCCTTCTGCGGTCGAAGGCCACGACAGCTTTTTCAGAATGGCACATGTTCTTGGACTGGATGAGGATACAGGCTCCAGAGTAGGTCATGGAAGATGGGCATACCAGGTTAGGGATGAGCATGGTTTGGTGCCTGAAGGAGCCAGTATAACGCCAAAGAATAGCATTTATCTTACCGATGGGTCAGCTGGGGTAGTGGATGAAACGAGTGGTATGATAACACTGTCTACTCATGCCTTCGGTAAAGGAAAGGGGATCTACCTTCCTTCTTTCGAATTCAGCTGGGAAAACACAAGGTTGCTGCTGAATATGATTCGGTTTGCGGGCAATGAGTTACATGAAACGAAGTACATTACGGATAACCTATATACAGAGTGTGCTTATTATCCAGAAAGTAAAATATTGGTTGTTATTAACAATAGTGATCAACTTCAAAGAACCACGATTGAAACGGAATATGGCAAACAAACCATGGAATTAGATCCGTATGACACCATGATCACCCATATCGGCTTAACAAAATCGGTATAGGAACGGAAAATTTGAGAAGTAGCGGTATCAAGCCCTCCTTTATTTTAAGGAAGGGCTTTTTGTTTCAGCACCTCCAGAAAATCAAGCCAATTTACCGGGGATTTTGTCCATTCAAAAGTATCTACTCCATCATTAACTATAAGTAAAACAATTAAGGAGATGATTTCTTTGAGAAAGGCAACCTTAATGAAAATTAAAAAGACAGAAGCAAAGTTGGGAAAAAAACTGAAAAAAAATAGTCACGTGATTATGAATCTTAAAAAAGCCATTCGTGTAACTCAACTTGGAGATGGATTCGCACGATTCACTTTCGCACCGATCACTATTTCTCCTAATAGCTTTAGAAGCACTACGATTAACGGTAACGCCTACAATCTGATTAGCGGTGCATGGACTTTCTCTGGTAATGAACAAGGGTTTCTTCTCAATAATTATTCCGCGGCTGAAGACAGATGGGTATTTACTGCATGGAATCCATCTGGATTCACAAGAACGGTATCCTATGCTGTTATCGCCAAACGGAAGCCATAATTCAAATGTCATAGCTAGTAAAGAAAAGGAGCTTGAAGGTTCCTTTTCTTTACAAGAATGTAGAGAAAATTTTGAACAAACCTTCGATGATCTTATAATTTTTGATAGTGATATAAGAGATTCTTTACTTTATCTTGGATCATTTGTCTTAATGATTCAGGCCTCACTGATATTACATAATGACCATATCTCATAAAATATTGAGCGATAAACTCCTCTTCTCCAGGATTATAAAATCCCTTAATTACTGTCTTATCACCATTTTCTATTTTCATAGAAGGATAATGTTCTTTATAAAAAATATCCTTGGCTTGTTCTAAAATCTCTACTTCAAAGTCAATGCTCTTCTCGGATTGATACATTTCTAATGAACGACTAAGGAGTTCATCTATAGAAAAGCGAGAATTGCTCGCCTCTTCTTCTATAGAGGTGATTCGATCACATCTGAAAACTCTATATTTATTCGTATGTAACTCTATTCCAGTAGCATACCATTGACCAAACTTAGCGGAAATTTTGAAAAATTGAACATAGTAACTTTTTTTCTGATTATTTTTAACATATTTAACTTTACAGATACTCTCATTAAGAATGCTTGTTAGAATTTTATCTAAATAACGACTAACATGATTATGCTGATATATTTCAAATTGTAGAACCTTTTTCATTTTATGAATCTGGTTTATTTGTATTTTAGAAAGACAGTGTTCAAACTTTTCATTGAGTTGATTAACACTTAAATGAAAGGGGGTAGATTGATAAGCTTCTAACGTCAACATTGCAAAGTACAGAGCATATACCTCATCCATTGTGAAAATAATGGGGGATAACAATCTATTTTTTAAGATACCATATCGTCCATGTCGGCCATGTTCCGAAAAAATAGGCATACCTAATTGTTCTAATGAATGAATATCACGTAGAGCTGTGCTTTTTGAAATATGGTATTTATCCATTAGGTCATTTAAATTAAAGAATTCTCGACTGTTTAAGTATCTGATCATATCATTTAATCTTTCCGATTTCTTCATTTAAATCTCCTTATAAAGGTGTCATATTTTGATACCTTTATATATGATAATAAGTTCAAGGGAATATATCAAATTCATAAAATTCTACACATATAAAAGGAGATTGATACCATGAGTACAACACTGGAAGTAGCTATTTTCTTATCTATGAACGGAAAGGCAAAAGAAGCTATACATTTTTACAAAAAACACTTCAACGCAAAGGAATTGTTTCTGGTTACCTATCAAGACATGGCCGAACGTGACAGCTCCATACAGCTTACTGATGAAAATAAAAATTATGTTTCTCATTCAGTCTTATCCATCGGAAAAACAAAAGTAATGATAGCAGAAGATACAATGAATCCCAGCGAAAAATATACAGTGGGTAATAACACTTCATTATGTATTCAAAGTGCGGACCTAGAAGAAATTAAACATTTTTATAATAGCTTAATTACAGATGATCACGTGAAAATTATTGTTCCTTTATCTAACAATGTGTTTAGCGAAGCCTACGGTATTATTGAAGATCCATTCGGTATTCAAATACAATTAATGTTTGATAATCGATTATAATAAAAAAGAATGTTCCATGTTTCATAATTGGATAATAAATGGGCAGAAGTAAAAACTAAAATGGAAAAACCTAAGATACCGCAGCAGAAAAGGAGACACTATGACGGAGAAAAAAGAAATAGCAGATCAAATAGGGTGGAACTTCGACAACAGTTATTCTCGTTTGCCGGAATCATTGTTTACAAAGCTTAAACTGACTCCTGTCCGCTCACCCAAGCTGATTATACTTAATCATCCGTTGGCAGCATCACTGGGGTTGAACGGTACAGCGCTGCAAAGGAATGATGGCGTAGCGGAGCTGGCTGGAAACCAGGTTCCAGAAGGAGCCGTACCTCTTGCTCAAGCTTACGCAGGGCATCAATTCGGGCATTTTAACATGTTAGGAGACGGGCGTGCTCTGCTGCTTGGCGAACAGATCACTCCCTTGGGTGAACGGGTTGATATTCAGCTCAAGGGCTCAGGCAGAACGCCATACTCCCGTGGTGGTGACGGCCGTGCGGCACTTGGTCCGATGCTTCGCGAATACATCATCAGTGAGGCGATGCATGCGCTAGGTATTGCTACCACCCGCAGCTTGGCGGTGGTATCCACGGGTGAGTCGATCATCCGGGAAACCGAGCAGCCCGGAGCCATTCTGACCCGTGTGGCTGCCAGTCATCTTCGCGTCGGAACCTTTCAATACGTCTCAGCATGGGGCACGTCCCAAGATCTCCGTGCTCTGGCTGATTATACCTTGGAAAGACACTACCCGGAAGTTGCCAATGACGAAAACCGTTACCTTTCACTGCTTCAGGAAGTGATTAAGCGACAGGCCGAACTGATTGCCAAATGGCAGTTGGTTGGTTTTATTCATGGGGTGATGAATACTGACAATATGACCCTTAGCGGAGAAACCATTGATTATGGTCCTTGCGCCTTCATGGATACCTATAATCCCGAGACGGTGTTCAGTTCCATCGATAGGCAGGGCCGCTATGCTTATGCCAATCAGCCGCATATTGCTGCGTGGAATCTCGCGAGATTCGCTGAGACGCTCTTGCCACTGCTGCATGACAACAGGGAGCAGGCTGTCACACTGGCCGAGGATGCAATTTCAGATTTTGTAAAAATGTTTCACCATCATTGGCTTGCAGGAATGCGGGCGAAGCTGGGGATCTTTAACGAAGAGCAGGAGGATGAATCTCTTATTGAGGATCTTCTGAGTATTATGCAGAAGCATCGTGCCGACTACACCAATACCTTCCGTGCCCTAACTTTGAACAAGTTGGAGGATACGGTTCTGTTCAGCACAGCGGAATTCACCCAGTGGCACGAGCAATGGCAGGCGAGACTGGGCAGACAGCAGGAATCACAAGCCTCCTCGTATCAGCTGATGCGCAGCAGCAATCCTGCAATCATTCCACGCAACCACCGGGTAGAAGAAGCACTGGAAGCTGCGGTGGAACGAGAAGACTACCGTGTGATGGAGCAGCTTCTTGAAGTTCTTTCGAACCCTTATGCCTACTCTACCGAACAGGAAATGTACTCTACATTGCCTGAGGAATCCACCTGTCCTTACCGAACCTTTTGTGGTACCTGATGTGGAGCGAACTATTTGAAGATAACCTATATCATGCGTTGGTGGAGAAGATAGCCAGTCTCTCACCAACGCATTTTGTTTTTATAGGGGTAGGTTGCACCTGATTAATCCAGTTCCTGACCGTCATTTTCGATCTGTATGTGCCCGCAATAAAGACATTGATGCGTACAGTTCTGCGTAAGAGCAGGCCGGCCCTCGATGCGCATGTCGCTTTTTCCGTTCAGCCAAGGCATCGTAAGGACAGGAATACACGGGGCCTTTTTCACCCCATAAATATCGACCATCTCACTGGCTTGCACAGCCGGATTCAGCGGACTGGAGCAATTTCCAAAAGATTTTATGTTCACTCCAGGTACATAATCTCCAATATTCATCTGTGCTTTATTTTTAACATACACCCCATGGCTAAAAGGTCGCTTCAAACGCGTAGGCTGTGTACCGTAACTACAGCTTAAAATCGCACCTGCCACGACATAGCTTTTTTTCGCACCTGTTCCAGGCTGCACACTTGCTTCTTCCATACGGATTATTCCTCCTTTGTGGCCATCTCCACTTTTTGCACACGAACACCTGTAAATGGACGACGCAGCAGACTTTCCGCTACCGCGAGATTGATATAGACATGTGCTTCCAACATGCCGGCAATCCGAAATATAGGCGATTCGATTTTCCCGTGTTTAAGTACCAATTGCTTTAAGGTGTGGTCGGGATACCACTCGGTTTGTGAGGAAAGACAATCCACCACAGGTGGACGCAGTATCCAGTACACATCCTGCCTGGCTTTCTGAAAATCGGTAAGTATAGCGGCCTTCCATTCCAGCTCCGGCATATATTTTTCCAACAGGGCTTTCATGGAGTCTGAAACCAGCGGCAAAGGGAACTCCAGAAAATCCGGATATACGGTTCGTGAATCTGTATGTACAGCTAAAAACAGGGGAGTGTCCTCCGTCTGGATTCTGTGATCCGCAAGGAGTTCTTCCACCTGCAAGGGAGACAGGGAAGCAGGCTCCACCCGATACTTGACGCGCTCGTCCACCATGAGTCGAAAATATCTCATTTACCCCCACTCTCCTTTACTCACTGTATCTGTTACCTGTGTAACCAGGGGTGCTTCTACAGCAGCAAGGCCAATAGCTTCGCTTAGTTGGATATCTGTAAAGATTGCCCGGTGTAGTTTTGCTCCTGTAAAATTAGCGTTTACTAAACATGCACCTATAAACGAAGCGCCAGTAACATCGGTTCCTACAAAGCAGGCACCTGTTAGATCCGCGCCGTTAAATAAAGCTCTTTGCAGCGCGGCATCTTGGAAAGTAGCTCCTTGAAGCTGTGCATGTTGAAAACTAGCTCCCTGTAAATTAGCTCTTGTAAAATTCACTCCATCCAATCCTAACGGTTCCCAATCCAGCCAAGCATCCGATCCATATTCGCTATTGCTTATAACTTCGTCCAGTACAGCCTCTTGCAGGGAACAGCCACTGAAATCGGCTCCGTGAAGCAGGCTGTGCGAAAAGTCGATTCCATCTAGCTGAGCTTCTTGCCATACCGTGCCTACGAGGATACACTGATGCAATCGACTTTGTTGCATCTCGATCTGGCGAAAGACTGTATAGCGAAAATCCAAGGAACTGTAATCTCCATCCGACAGTTGAACTTGAGACAGTGCTTGGTAGCTGTAGGCCGATTCTTCTTTTTCCTCCAGCCAAGACTTTATGATGTTTGCATCCATGGGTCTTCGATCTTCCCGATACACAGAGACACTATGATCCATATACTCTCCGACGCGAATCTCAAAAGCTTCTTCACGATCCAACGCTTCAAACTCTGGTAGGTCGACTGCTTGCTTCATAGCCTGACGAACCAGACTAACGATCATCGTATGAAGATATCCCGCTGCTTCCAGCATGATCTGTTCCAATTCAAGTACGGAAAGGGAGACTTGCTGCTTCAAAGTTTCAGCCCCAAGTTGTTCACGTAATTGAGTCCAATAGGGAAAAATCCAACTTGCATCGTACTCCAACTGAACGGGCTCAGCATCAAGCATCCATAAGGCATCCGTAGCTTCAACAAGATAAACGGGCTTCTCTTCAAGCCATGTGGTGCGCAGCATGGAGTAGGTGATGTAACCGATATGACCTTTACGATCTGTGAGTTGCTTTTGCCGAATCAGCTCACAAAAGGCCCGAAAATGTTCTACTATATGCTGTAATCGTTGTGTTTGTGTTGATTTACATTTCAACGCCCATTCTTTGCGAATAAGAGACCAAGCCTGTTGAAGAGCCGCTTGTTGCTGATCTAACACATCTGTTTGCTTTTCCATTTCTAATCATCCTTAATTCGACTTCACTTCGCTGCCTTTCATATCCGCCGATCCGCTTAATTCAATATGACTGCCATTACAATCCATACGGAGCTGACTACCTGCGGACAGACTCATCGTCTTCCCCGCAGACAGGCTGAGATTGCCTCCCGCCGTAATATTCACCTGTTTGCTGCTCGCAATATGAATGCCTTCTTTATCGTCCAGTTTGATATAAATAGCGCCGTCCTTCCCTGTAACGACCAGTTCATCCGGTCCCAGTCGAATTTCCTTGCCATGCGGGGTACGCCATATTTTCATTTGTGGATTGGAAAAATGGTTATGCGTACTCTTGCGATCTGCCCGTCTCACGGCACTACCTGCCACGCCATCTTCTTCCCGACTACCGGGGAAATAGAGGGAAACTGAATCGCCTTTCTCTGGCATGACGTACCAGCCGGTATGGCCACCGCCACTGTACACGGTAGAATAGTTGAACCAGTGTGCTTGGTTTGTGTCCTGTTGTTCATCACAATCCAGATGAATGCGCACCTGATCCTGACGTACGTCCAGCACAATACCGCTTAATGAGGCTCCTGCCAGCTTATCCTGGTAGTAGCTTTTTTGCCGAAATCCCTGGTAAGAACCCAGCACATACTGATGCCGCAGCAGTCCTTGACTCATGGCGGTGTAGGCTTCCATCACATACAGATTATGCCCCTGAAAATTCAACTGAGCGCCCAAGTCGAGTACCTCATCCGTTTCTACCTCATAAAAAATAAAATCGTGTTCACTCAGCTTGGTTTGCTCATTCTCCTGAAAATAACGAAAAGGTAGCAACTGCTTACGTACGGTATAACGGGTATGATCCAGTATCGCCTGTGCAGGGCTGTCCTCAATACCAAAATAAAATTTGGGACTGTCAAAACGGGCTACAGGCATCAGACTCGTATGATAACGGGAGGCTATGCGTCTTAAAAATGCCCAGTCTGTCTCCTGATACTGAATGGCAAGCCGCCCGATGGCTTCTCCGCCAGTAGCCCCGTCGATCACATCCAGTCCTTCATAGTCCTTACCTATGTGCTCCAGCATTTGAGGAATCGTCATTTTCGTATACTGAAAAGAACGAGTACGCTGCTTCATGTCCATCCGGTAAGTATGGGAAATAGCTTCCACCTCCAGATAGTACACACCTCGCACGACTTTTACCTCGACCGAAAGGGCAATCCCACTAAATAGCGGCTTGCTTGCTCCAGATTCATCTTGTTGACTGACTTCAATGATGGTATTTTTTTCTGTCGTTTCCACGTAACTGTCTTGCAAGTCATCGGGGATAATACCTGTAAAATAAAGCCGAGTATGCTCGTTAATTTTTTTCGTTAAGGTAAGCTCCTCCAGATCAATTTGTTCATAAGGGTGAATTTGAATTTGATCGTATCCCAGACTCATGGTGTAGTCATTCCTTTCTCATTTGTAGAATAGATGGAGGGTGGAAGGACAGTAAGGGATTGAACCCAGTATTCTGCTACAGGTAACCAGACTTCGAGATCTGCCTCCAGACAGCTAAAGGAGCCTATGACAACTCGTCCATTGTGGATGAAGAGCAGCATTTCGTTGTATAGATTACCGTCGATCCCCGCCGCCACAAAACGAATCTGTCCAACTGAAAGTCCGGAACAGTTGGTGACCATTTCCGTACCTAACCAGTTGCGAATCGGTTGTACAGACCGTAGAATATCCGCCATTTGCTCTACAAAATCGGGCAGTTCTTCCGCTTCCAGAGCGGAATCTGTAGGATTAAAAGTGATATTGATGGTCTCCTCAGATGAGGTATAAATGACCTTTGGTCGATGCTCTGAAGGATATTTGATTATAGCTTGCTCCATTGGCATAGGAGTAAAGGACTTGGGGATGTAGAAACCAATCTCTCCGTGTAGTATTGTAATGGGCTCCAACGTGAGATAATCATTTTCAACATGAAGTAGCTTTGTTTCTTCAAACATGGAACCGTCCTGTTCCGATTTCTGAGTTTGAGCTGGGATGGATTTCACATTATCGTTATTAGCTGTCTTCTGATCCACCATTTTAGCTTTGAGGCTAAGTATATGCTCGTCTAGATAGTTCATAGAAAGCCCCCTTTTAGGAAAAATACGCGTTTGTACTTGAATATGTAAAGATGAGAGGAGATATTTAAGTACAGAACCAACATATGTATTTATCGGTTAAAAGAGAGATTTAGTTTACAAAATGAACCATTCGTTGAAGGAGCATTGTTCGATATTAGATTCTATTTCATTCCATAACGCCTTTTTGCCGTAATAATTCGGTTGTAGTACTCCAAAGTAGGCGTTGCATCTTGATATCCCCACCAGGATATGTCGGCACAATCGGCTTACCAGTACCAACATTAAAATATCCGCCTGTCACTTCTTGATATTGGGATTCTGTTGCTAAACGAATAATGATGTCCGCTCCTCTCCGTGGGTCTCCGATATGCAAAGCGTTCAATATCTTTGCAAGTATCGAAGAAAATCCTAACTCGCGACCAAGGCCGGTAACGTTAAAGCCTGGATTAAGTGCGTTAACTACGATTCCAGTTCCATCCAGTTGGCGTCCAAGTTCTTCTGTAAACATGATATTAAGAAGCTTGGTCTTTCCGTATATCTTAGATGAACCTCTTGCGGTAAATGCAGATGTATCTGTTAAATCCTCCGGTAATTTTAATTCACCATGGTTGCGTGATGCTTCAGAAGCCACATTGACGATCCTAGCATTTGTGGATTCCATTAGTGAATTGAGTAGTGTATGCGTTAACAGCCACGGGGCAAGATAGTTTACGGCTATCATTTCTGCCAAACCCTCTGAGGTTATTCGCTGTTCAAATCCATGTAATCCAGCATTGTTCACTAATACATCAATCTTTGGATAATTAGCTTTAATTTCATCCCCAATACGTTTGACATCTTTCATAAGAGACAGGTCCCCGAAAAAAAAGTCTACCTTTGTACTTGGCGCCAGATCTTTTAAAATATTTTTAGTCGTTTCAGCACGTTTTTCATTTCTGGCTGTTAAGACTAGATGTGCCCCGCGTCGGGCTAATTCAATTGCTACCCATTGTCCAAGACCGTTAGTAGCACCAGTGATTACAATAATCGGGTATGTCGACATATAGATCATCCTCCAAATTCTTGATCCAATTACATCCATATTCATTTCTACGCTTTACGGTTGTGGATGCTTTATACTGTAGATATTCTGCTTGACACTTACTTAAAGCTGAAAATATGATTGACATATATCAAGTATATGTATTTTGATTGATATATGTCAAATATATTCGAACTCATTCAAATAAGGTGGAGACATATGGATAATAAAACTCAACATCCAAATTCTACAAGAGAGCAATTAGAACTGAATCTTGGTGAACAACTTAATGCACTTATAAGTGCGTCACATGCACTCAATGTAAGAACTGCAGCACTTTTCGATCCATCATTACAACCTGCGGCTTTTCTGATCGTACGCTGTCTTCTTTCGTACGGCCCGGCAAGCGCTACATTTTTGGCGGAATCCACCGCTATGGATCGAAGCTCTGTCAGCCGGCTTGTTACTCAGCTTAAACACTTGAATTATGTAAAAAGTGAAACTCATCCTGAGGATCGTCGGGGGGTGTTGATATCCCTGACAGCTAATGGTTGTGAAAAAGCTCTGGAGGCTTTAAAAGAAAAAGAAACTGAGTTTTATCAACGCATTTCAACATGGGAGGATTCCAAACTTGAAGCGTTTATCGAGATGCTGAAGTGTTTTAATGGGTATGATTGCGAGGATTAATGATTCAACATAAAGCATCGTATGATGAAAAAAGGAGGCATTTCAAAAGTGAAAGAAAAAAATGTTAGGGAAATTAGAGTATCTGATTATCATGATATTTATTTGTTGAACCAAGATTTTAACCCCAATCTATATTTATTTCCTGAAGAAAAAGTAAAAGAGAAGATTGAAATGATTATAAAGAAATCAAAAGATGTGATCTTTGTTTATGAAGGAAATAACGAGGTGTTAGGATATATTCATGGAAGTCCATATGAGTTACTTTTTTCTGAATCTTTGGTAAATGTACTAGGATTTGTTGTTAAAGAAAAGTATAGAAATCAAGGTGTAGGTAGCATGTTGATTGAGCGTCTTGAACAGTGGGGGAAGTCCCATGGATTTTCCGGAATCAAACTGTTATCTCATCCAAGTCGGATACAGGCTCACAGGTTCTACGAAAGACGTGGCTATATGTTTACCAAGGATCAAAAAAATTTTATAAAAAGTCTCAAATAAATACATAGGCTTAATATCGTGACATTTATCATTGAAAAAATATGTATGTTTATCACTCTAATGCATTGCATTAAATTGACCATTGTTCAGAAAATATGAATAGCCTTCCTTTCCATTTCATGCATAAAAATGTCTGCTAATTAGCAGTTGTATTTAGGCGTTTTTTGTCATACAATGCATCTAATGCTACGGACTCGGTCTTAGGAAACAGTAAGGTTTGGACGGTAAATAGGACGTGGTTTTCTTGTATATTTACGAATCGTGGAACTACTTTGTAGTCGTTCACTCACGACCACGTCAGTCTGAAAAGTTAATAATGTTTGGGGACAGTTTTCCGGATCATTAGCGTTTGATGATGAACATATACGAAGGGGAGCGTTCTTTTGGAATCGAAACAATTAACGAGAGGGCTAAAGCCACGGCACGTTGAGTTGATTGCGCTTGGAGGTACGATTGGCGTCGGTTTGTTTATGGGATCGGCAAGTACGATAAAATGGGCAGGTCCCTCAGTGCTGCTGGCTTATCTCTTAGCTGGGATTATTATGTTTTTTGTCATGCGGATCATGGGGGAAATGCTGATTCTTGAACCGGTGACAGGCTCATTCGCTACATTTGCTCATAAATATATCAGCCCTTTAGCCGGTTTCTTGACCGCCTGGAGCTATTGGTTTTTGTGGGTTACCGTAGGGATGGCGGAAGTCACTGCGATTGGGGTATATGTGGGCTACTGGTTCCCAGATATCCCGCAATGGTTGCCGGCTTTGGCAGGTGTAATTATTATTGCATTGGCCAATTTGGCGGCTGTGAAATTTTATGGGGAATTTGAGTTTTGGTTTGCGATGATTAAGATTGTCGCCATTATCTTCATGTTAGTAGTTGGTACGGGGATGATCTTCTTTGGACTCGGTAACGGTGGACAACCGATAGGTCTATCCAATCTGTACAGCCATGGCGGCTTCTTTGCAGGTGGTTTGAAAGGGTTTCTATTTGCACTCTGCATTGTAACAGCGGCTTACCAAGGGATAGAGATGGTGGGTATTACGGCAGGTGAAGCTGAAAATCCAAAAACGACACTGCGAAAAGCCATTAAAAACATCATCTGGCGTATTCTGATTTTCTACGTGGGTGCAATCTTTGTCATTGTTACGATTTATCCTTGGAACCAAATAGGCGAGATCGGTAGTCCATTTGTTCTGACTTTTGCCAAGGTAGGAATTGTGGCCGCTGCGGGTATCATTAACTTTGTTGTTCTTACAGCAGCGATGTCCGGCTGCAACAGTGGTATTTACAGCGCGGGAAGAATGTTATACACGTTGGCTAAGAACGGACAAGCTCCCAAGTTTTTCGGGAAAGTTTCTCCAAGCGGCGTCCCTAGAAATAGTATAATAACGACCATTTCCTTGCTGCTGGTAGGGGTGTTATTTAACTATTTAATGCCTGATTCCAAACTGTTTCTGTATATTTACAGCGCCAGTGTTCTTCCAGGCATGGTACCGTGGTTTGCATTAGCCATCAGTCAATTTAAATTCAGAAAAAAGTGGAAGGACGAAATGAAGGATCACACCTTTAAGTCTCGTTTTTTTCCGATCAGTAATTACATCACCATTATCTTTTTGTTGCTGGTGATCGTTGGAATGTGGTTTAATCCAGACACACGCTTGTCGTTGATTGTTGGGGCAACATTCATGGCGATCGTCATTATTGGATATTTTGTCTTTGGCATAGGAAAGCGGCAGAGAATTGAAGAATTAGAGGAAAACTAAAAGATTGCTAAATACGTAACATTTGCCGAGCGCAATTCAGATGACCTGAGTTCGCTCGGCTTTTCTTTTACATGACGAGGGAGGGGCTATGGAAGGTTTGTTACTGAGGTATAGAACCGTGTGGTTATCCTGTTCGCACTACAAGTGTAAATATAGATACAAAAAAAGTGAGAACGAAAATTGAGAAGTTGATTATTGCTATACTCTTACGGTTAGCCTTAAACTCTGTAATTCCAGAAAATAAAAATATAAACCCTAGAAAAAATTGCGCGATTTTGTATGAGTCCCTATAGGTGTCTGGGTATGCGAGTGATAAAGAGGAAGAGATCATAACAACTAATGCAAATACTAAAGTGAGGATTTTGTAAATATCCATTTTCTTGAACATAGACAAGTTCTCCCTTCCTATATATACCTATTGTATTCTAAGGGAGGAATCTTTGGATTACAAATAAATACAAAAAAGAGGAAATGGACAATAGGATGGTAGACAGAATAAAGTGAAGGTGTCCCAAGTTAATACTTTGGGGACACCTTCAAAATTAAAATTACTTGTACAACTTATGATTTACATAGCTTACATTGTGCTAATGTCAATCACGAATCTATACTTCACATCAGAAGCTAACACTCGTTTGTAGGCTTCGTCAATCTGGTCGGCCGATATCACTTCAATTTTAGGAACAATATTGTGTTTTGCACAGAAATCCAACATTTCCTGTGTCTCACGGATGCCTCCTATCATTGAACCAGCAAATGAACGGCGGTGTCCGATAAGGGACATCACATTTAGTGACAACGGCTCTCCAGGGGCACCGACATTCACCAAAGTTCCATCTAGATTGAGTAGTGCAAAATAAGCATCCATATCGATGGCAGCACTTACCGTGTTAATAATCAAATCAAAGTGCCCAGCAAGTTTTTCAAATGTTTCTGGTTCGCTTGTAGCATAATAGTGGTCCGCACCAAATTGCAAGCCATCCTCCTTTTTCTTTAATGTTTGTGATAGAACAGTTACCTCAGCACCCATAGCATGTGCAATCTTGACAGCCATATGGCCAAGGCCTCCCATGCCCACAACGGCTACCTTCTTATCTGGACCAGCACCCCAGCGGTTCAACGGTGAATAAGTCGTAATACCTGCACAAAGTAATGGAGCAGCCACATCAAGCTCAATGTTATCTGGAATTTTTACTACAAAATCCTCAGTTACGACAATGTGGGTAGAATATCCGCCTTGTGTAGGCTCGCCGTATTTGTCAACACCAGCATAGGTAGGGACATTTCCTTTAAGGCAGTATTGTTCCTCTCCTTTACGACAGTTCTCACATTCGCCACAGGAATCAACCATGCAGCCAACCCCTACCCGGTCACCAACGCTGTACTTTGTAACCTCTGATCCTACCTCCGTGACAATCCCTGCAATTTCATGTCCCGGTACGAGAGGGTAGTTTACTGGCCCCCATTCGCCGTGAGCAGTGTGGATGTCAGAATGGCATATGCCGGCATATTTAATTTCAATCAGAACATCGTGTGAATCAAGATCCCGTCGTTTAATTTCAGCCGATCGAAACGGTTTGTCTGGGCCATCGACAGCTCGTGCTTTAGCAGTTATCATAAACAGCCTCCTATTATTTGTATTTTTCAAGAGAATGAAGTTATATCGGTATAAATTGAAAACTAGCTGAAGTCGGTTGAAGTTCCCCTTCATTCATTTCCATTTATACTTTTTCTCTTGCAAATCAATGTTATTCCTTATAGTTAACTCTAAGTCAAGCGCAGGTTTATATTTCTTTTGAAAGTTTCTGCTAGGGGACTTTGACATTCAACAAGTAACTTGATAGAATCCCCCTTATATACTAGAGTTAACTCGAAGTCTATGTCATTAAGAATAGGAGATACATGATGAAGACATATTCTATCAGCGAAGTTGCAAAAGAATTGAATCTTACAGCATATACCTTACGTTACTACGATAAGGAAGGACTTATGCCTTTTGTAGAACGGACATCTAGTGGAACAAGATTATTTAAAGAATCCGATATCGACGCTTTAAAAATAATTGAATGTCTAAAATCCACCGGGATGCCGATCAAAGAAATTAAAAATTTTATTGATTGGTGTTCTGGTGGGGATTCCACACTACAACAAAGATATGACATGTTTATGGAACGAAAAGCTACTGTAGAAGCACAAATGGAAGAGCTTAAAAAAACAATGGAAGTTATTGAACATAAATGCTCATATTACAAAACTGCATTGAAAGCCGGAACGGAAAATATTCATAAAAACAATAAAATAGGGAGTCTCATTACTCACTAATAGAAAAGCATCTGTAATTCATCCATTTCTATATGAATTACAGGTGCTTTCGTTTGTAATATTCGATTACTACAACCTACTGATTTAAAACAGCACGATCGGTTTTAGAAAACTAGGAACCAAATATGATGTAACTTGAACAGGCAGGAGTAGTACCGAGGATCAAGTATTCTGAAAGTCAACGGGCAATTTGCCCATTATATAGCAGCAACCGATCAGCAGAATACAGTCAAATAGTTTAAATCATCTTTTGCAATAATGCCCATACGTACCCCATCCGAGAGAGAAAGCTCAAATTATCTTGAGAACAGGCTAATATGGAAAGGACATAATTTATCCATACTTTCTTCTAATATTTAACTGTTGATAGATTTATTGAAAAGCTATAATGCTAATGATGATTTGAGTGTACTTGGAGAAAAGAGGGTGAGGGTATGAAGTTGAAAAAATGGCCGTTAGTATTCATGATAGGTATTCTCATGCTGTTATCCGTAGGCTGGAACAGTGGAGTATCTTATGCGAAATATTATTACGAATACACTTGGGATCAGTACAAGGGGACTGAAGTCAAGACCTACAGGCTGACACCAGTAGCTGGAAGAGCTGGATTTATGGATCAGGAAAAGGCCTTAGCTGCTATTGGCATAACCCCGAATGTGTATGGAAAGTTCAGTGGCTATCGAACAGAGAAAACAACTGAATTTGCAACCAAGAGTGTAACGGATGAGGTTTATCAATATGCAGTTGTTGATTTTATTAGCGATAGGGAGCCAGAAACTGTAGAATACGTTAATCCAAAAGGCGGAATTCCTCATACATGGAACGGAACCGATGAGATTCGAATTTTTATGAGAGGATCTGAGGCAGCTTCTTTGGCAGAGCTGTTTTATGAGGGAACTCCAAGTGAAGGACGATATCATTTTAATGCTGACGATGTCTACTTAGTTACATTCTGGTCCAACACAGTAAAATCAATTACTGGAATGTCTGCTGAAGCGCTAGTTGAGGAAGGCCCCCCTGCGTTTATAAATCGAGAGTTGGTTGGTCAAATAAAAGGCAAGGATCCTGCTGCCTATCCACAAAATGGAGCTTTAAACGGCTACTTTTATGTTTATAAGGGTTCTGAGTTTAAAGAGAATTAAAAGAACAGACAGGATTTAATAAGTATATATGTACACGAGAACGAGGTAACATTTTGTATTCTCCAAGCGAATGCGGATACAGATGTTATCTCTTTTTTTATTTGTATACGGGATCAACATAGTAGCCCAAAAAGGTGATAAATATTAAATTACCAATGAAAACCATTGTTTAGTGATAGGGAATTACGGCTTAAGAAAACATGGTGAATAAACAGGACAGTAGATTGCCAAAACCACTTTTTTTGATGGCTTTATTCAATCCTAGGGAGATTATTCCGATATTCAAGTATATACAGTTTGGTGTTAACAGTAATGAAAAACCATTTGAAAACAAGAGAGATTAATTTTCAAAGTTGATATGAAGGTACAGGCGAAAGTGGCTCAGTGCTATCGCGTAAAGGAGGTGTAATGATTTCGAATAATGAACTGTGAAAAAAAGTTAAAACAAATTAGGCATTACATGGTTGGTTTACTGGCTGTCTGGTTGTTCTGTATACATAGTGCGCCTGTTTTTGCGGACAGAGCCTTTAACGATATCGAACATTCCTATGCAGCTGATGCGATTGAGGCCATGGCTGCTCAAGGTTATGTTACGGGTTATCAGGATGGGAGCTTTCGACCTTTACATTTTATCTCGCGACAGGAATGGGCAAGCATTTTCGCTAAAACCTTAAAGCGAACATCGAATAACAGAGGCATAACTTCTTTTCGTGATGTGTCACCATGGGCTCTACCTTATGTACAGGCCTTACAGGAAGAGAGCATTACGAAAGGAATTAGTGATCAATTATTCGGTGCCAAGCACAATATGACTCGTCAGGATATGGCCGTTTGGTATGCCCGCTATTTTGGTGTTACTGAAGATACCCGATCTGCTGGTATATCCAGTTTTGTGGATCAATCTGATATATCGGATTATGCACAAACGAGCGTTTGGCTGATGGAACGGCTGGAACTGATCGAGGGAGATACGAATCACTATTTCCATCCTAAAGAGTCGGTGAGACGCCAGGATGCCACGCTGGTTGCTTATCGAATATGGTTAGGCGGTGACGGTCTGAGAGAACGTGCCAAGCGTTTGCTAGGGTCATTAGGAGATGGAACTGCAACGATGCCTCAGACGACCAGCCAACAAGAATCGAAGAAGATCGAGAACGATGTGACACCGGAAATTAGTCAACAACCTGTGAATTCGGAAGTCGAGGAGCCTAAAAGGCATCGCCCAAGCCCTGATTCATCGGAGTCGCCGGTGACACCATCGGAGCCAAAGCCGAAACCGCCAGTTACACCATCGGGACCTAACCCCAAACCACCAGTAATTCCGGCAGATCCACCAGTGCTTCCACCGGATCATTCTTCGGATTTTCTGGTAGATGAGGTCGTAATCAAGGCACAGGAGCTGGTAAATCAACCGGAAACGTACCCTGCATATCAGTTATCCTTTCAGCTCTATAATAAAGGGCGACCCGTAAGCATTCCTGCTGCCAGCGTCACAAGTGTTACATACACATTTAGTGATGGGTTAGGTATTTTTGATGAACAAGGGAAAATCGCACATTCCGAAAATATTCCGGCTACGGACAGCTTCATTCCTGTAGAAATGAAGGTCACTATTGCCAAACCTTATCAGGTTCTTACAGCTCAGACCAAGCTGATCGTGAAAGGGAAGACTCCGCCGGCAGAGCCACCGAACGTAATCAGGTCTGTATACTTGGCCACGTATACTATTTCAGAGGCTGCTACTTTAGATCCTGCTGCTTGGAATATGTCCTACGTATTTCATAATGCTAAAGGAGAGGTTATAGCTCCTGAATTGCTGCCGTCAGACTTGATACTTCGGGTAGAGGATTCCAGAGGAATATTTGACGAGGATGGAAAGATTGCCAACCTGCATTTGATTCCGGTAGTAAATTCGGTCATTCCATTAAAGATCACGGTTGAGTCACCATCGCAAGGGATTCTCTTCACATCCGATGCGGAATTAACAGTAGTACCGGGAGAACGCAAAAAGCAATACTTTGCTGTCTCCATCATGCTGCAAGGAAGCGCGACTACGGTAGATCAAATCAAGCAATCTCGTCAATTGCTGATGGACCACTTTGGTCCCAATATCAAAGTGACGTGGGCCATGCAAAACGGTTTTGTTTTTTTAGAAACGAATCGACCGCAGCTTAAACAGGTTCTGGAATTCGTCGATCAGTATGGAGATGAAGTCGGAATTCTGGCGGGGTACCCGAACCAGACCGAGCCCGGGCTTCCAGTTTGGGAAGCAAAGATGGATGAGTGGCTATACATGTATCGTTACAATGCATTCAATGAGCTACATCAATCCGGTACAATGGGATCACCATCTGTGTTTGAAAGCATGGATACAGACCAATATCGGAAGTATCTGCCGAAATCATTGACCAGCTTTACGGTGAATCCCGAACAGACTCAATGGCTAGAAGATCACTATCGGATTACATCCGCGATGGGATGGTCGGCTACACAATATAATGTCAACGGTATGTATGGTGAGGGCTCTCCATTGATGCCTTACTGGTCCCATAAGGACAATCCGATTGTTCCCGCACAGGGACTTGCAGATAATAGCGGTACCGTATTCATGAACTCGGTTACGATTGATCCGATTGGATCACGCTATACGAAAGATTCCTCACGCTGGACTCTTCATCCGCTTGACCCATATGTGACTGAGACAGATGCAGCACCACAACTGTATATAGTACAGCAATATTTGGATAACCCTTATCAACGTATAAATACGGTAAACTACTTGTCCATTATTTTGGACATCAACGCACTTGCTAACACACATAACATGGCTCCAATATGGGAGAATTTTGTGAACCACTTCCCTGTTGATCGCAAGGTTGAGATTGTAGGCGTGGACGGGCTGAAACAGATTTATGAATCGGTAGCGGGATCCAATAATGATCATACGGAGTTTACGCTCATGTTTAGAGGCTCAGGTATTAAGACGGCTATGGATTCCAATAATTCACCAGCGAATCTGCGCTATTTGTGGACCGAAAATGCCTCACAGCGGATTATTTTATCCAAAGAGGATGGAGATGCGGCATGGTCCATTATTGACTTTACCGATTATACCCGAAAACCGGTTCCGAAGATGGACTACAACTCGGATGGTCACACGGACGTAAGCTATGTCACCGGAAGGAACTTCAAGCTATGTCCAATGGCTCCTTTAACAGCGGATGAAATTCAGCGTGTGAAAACCCGTTTGAAGGAAATCTATTTCTTGGAAGAAGTGAACTATCAGTAGGCGTTATGAAGTGACAACACTTTTAGGAACTGAGTTTTATGTAAAGAGGGCGCCCCTAGCCATGGAAATGGCTTGGAGCGCCCTTTGCTTTAAAGAAGGATATTCCGCGTTTTACACCCATTCAATAACCTGATCTACAGATCGCCGGGTTTTGCCACGCGGCTCGTTCAGGCGGTATCCAAATGCCACCATACAGGAAATACCGAAATGCTCGGCATCCATAATGCCTTCTTCGGAGAGGATGCGTTCGATTTCCTGTTTATTAAAACCTTCGATAGGACAGGAATCAATGCCGATTTGAGCTGCGGCAGTCATCATGTTGCCCAGTGCGATGTAGGTTTGCCGGCAACCCCATTCGAACAAGGCTCTTTTATTTTCCTCCAGCGCAAAATCTGATTTTAGGAAGGTGTCATATACTTTCTCTTTGCCTTGCATCACTTCAGCAGGTAATTGCTGCACGTTCTCCATCATACTCTTGATATAATCGGAGGAGGCTACCATATCTTCAGGAAGTCTAGAGAGGATGAGTACAAAATGGCTGGCTGTTGGCAGTTGTTTTTGTGCCCCCCAAGAGTAAGGCAGCAGCTTCTCACGCATAGCTTTACTCTGAACGACAACAAATTTCCAGGGTTCAAAGCCAAACGAGCTTGGAGATAAACGACCGGTTTCAAGAATAAAATCAAAATCGGAATCGCTAATTTTCTTATGACTATCAAATTCCTTCGTTGCATGTCTGAACTCGTATGCAGATAAGATTTGATCTTTAGTAGTAGCTAAGGTTTCCATCGTTATTCCACTCCTTATGGATGTAATTAAAATTGACGCTTACCAAGTGACATGCTTAATATTAGAATATACATGACCGTTTTTGAAGTACGCACATTAATGTGCTGTAGTATATAAAATGATACTAAGGAGGAGAAAAGCCTATGCGTAATCGGAAAGGCGGCTTTGGGGAATGTACCGCTGGAAATGATCAGGCGTGTCCAGTTGAGTTCACGCTGGACGTGATTGGGGGCAAATGGAAAGGGATTATTTTATATCATCTCATGTATGGGACTAAGCGATTTAGTGATTTTCGGCGGATCTGTCCGGGAATTACTCAGCGTATGCTGACACTCCAATTGCGTGAGCTGGAAGAGGACGGAGTCGTTCACCGTGAAGTCTACCAACAGGTTCCTCCTAAGGTCGAATACTCTCTCACCGAATTCGGAAAAACGCTCATCCCGATTATTAACTTGATGAAGGATTGGGGAGAAGAATATAAAACAAAACAGCGATCACCAGAAAGCAGCCTTCAGCAACCTAGCCCCAATGTGTAGGTTTTTGAAGACGGCTCCACGAAAAAGACCTGACCATCATTTTGGCAGGTCTTTTGATTTATTAAGGAGGAATGTACAAAGTTCGTTTTTCAGTTGACAGCAAGGACGACGCTTGATATATTTCTTACGATATTGATAATCATTATCATGTGTATCGGGAAGATCATCTTCACAATATATAGGGGGCTAATCAGTTGAAAAGAAAATCGTATTTTATGATGACAGCTATGTTACTTGTATTGTCTGTATTCATCAGCGCTTGCGGCGGAAATAATAATGGAAGTAATCCGGCTTCATCTTCAGGAGATAAGCAAGAGTCGGCTACTACTGGAGAGACTAAGAGCTTTAAAACGGTTAAGGGGGATATTCAAATTCCTGCTAAGCCCCAGCGTATTGTAACGGATTTTTACGGCGGAGAACTGCTGTCCGTAGGTGCTAACGTGGTGGGTGTGGAGCCGACTGCGTTTCAAAATCCTTTTCTGACCGATCTGCTGAAGGAAAAAGGAACCAAAGAGGTGGGGGATCCGACCAATTTAGAAAAGACGCTGGAACTCAAACCCGATCTGATCGTGGTTATGAAGGATACGAATTATGAGGCTTTGTCTAAAATTGCACCTACCCTGTATATTCCGTACGGCACGACGACTAATATTTATGATACGGTCAAGCTGTTCGGCGATATCACCGGGGAAAAGGAGAAGGCTGAGCAATTTATTGCTGCATTTGATAAAAAGGCCGCTGAAGGTCGCGCACGTCTTAAAGGTGTGATTGACGAAAAGGCAACTTTTGGTCTGTATGAGCTGACGGACAAGCACGCACTTTGGATCTTTGGCGACAATGCGGGTCGCGGCGGACAAGCTGTCTACAATGCCCTTAAACTGAACATGCCAAAGAAAACAGTGAACTCCAAGGAACAAACGGTGCAGCTTTCGATGGAGGTATTGCCACAGTATGACGCAGATTATATGTTCCTGACTACGTATGACCCCGAGAAAAAGGGTGACGCGCTCAAGCAACTAAAGTCGTCCGCTGTGTGGGGGAATCTTCCTGCGGTGAAGAACAATAGAGTGTTCTTTAACGATTTTGATACGTATTATCGCTATGATCCAATCGCTATTACAGGACAGATTGATATGATCGTAGATATGCTGGTCGAAAGAGAAAAAGAGAATAAAGCTAAACAATAGGTGTGAGATTCACATGGATAAGCATTTCACTACACGGACAGCTGACCGGGGTGAGGTGCTTTTTTGTTGAATTACTGAATAACTGAATAACAAATAAATGACAATATGAAGTAAAATAGACTAATATGTGATTCTATCTTATTCAAGTGAGTAATCATGCGCAGATTAGCAAGGAGTGAGTCTAGTGGAAACATCCTCGACAAATGAAATCATTCAGGCTGACCTAATGGAAGCATTTCATCGATTTTTCGGTTTAAATATAATTGAATCTGTTCCCATCCAACGAGGGTGGTTAAATCTAAAATGGAAAATCACCACGAACAATGGGACTTATTTATTGAAACAATATAATAAACAAAGATATAAGGATTATAATTTTGATGATCTTTTGAGAGCGTTTTATCAACAAGAAAGATTGCATGGGCTTGGTCTGGCGTGTCCACGGTTATTTAATCATGAGGGGCAAGTCTTTATGGAATCTGATCGTAGAGAACGCTTCCTAGTGATGGAATTTTGCCCAGGGACGTTGGTCTCACCAGGAGAAGCTAATGTTTACCAATTATATGAACTAGGCAAGGCAACCGGAAAAATGCATCGCTGGTTAAACGACGGGACGCTCAGGAGCAAAAGTACAACGAAACTTGTGCTTTCCAGCCGTGAGGAACGTTTAGCCCATTGGGATTCAGTATGGAAACAAGCGGAGGAAGCCGATAAAAAAGAGCTTTTGGCTGATATCGAAACCCAGCGCAAAGCAACAGAAATGATACATATCGAGATGATGGATGCACCTCCACCCGGTTGGGCCCATCGTGACCTTTGGGCGGACAATGTTCTATTCAATGATGATAAGCTCAGTGCAATTCTGGATTTTGACCGACTAGATTATGACTATCCACATTTGGATATTGCCCGAGCAGTCATGTCTTTTGCCTGGGATAAGCAGTTAAAACTTCCCCTTGTTTCAGCATTTATGGCGGGGTACAGGGAAGAGCATACGATGGTAGGGGGGTGTTTAACAAGATCATTACAATGGCTGTGGTATATGGAAAGTGTTTGGTGGATCAACGCCAACATAGATGAACATTCTGTGCCTATCCGATTTGCTAAAGAAATGAACTGGCTTGCTAGAAATTATAAAGTTCTGCCTGACTTATTAGCAGATATGTAGGGGTTATCTATAAAAAACCAGTCCAACATGAATCATGTTTGGACTGGTTTTTATTTACTATTTCGTCGTAATTTCAATAGTATCTTCTTTTTGTATCCAATCTACCTTGGCCCCCAGCATTTCGCTGAGTAGTCTTAGTGGAAGATAACCAATTCCATTCACCATGAAGGGCGGATTGGTGAGTTTTACGGCTTTACCGTTCACTTTTGTTTGGCTGGTTTTGAAATTTACTTCTAGAGAGACAGGATGATCTTCTGTCTTAGACTGATTCATTTTCGCTATTTTGCTGTTGAAATCATAAGCGATCTCAGCCCCCAGTTTGTCAAAAACAGAACGAAGGGGAATAAACGCTTGCCCGTTGCGGGTAATGACACCATTACTCAGAGAGACAGGCGAACCATTGAGACGGACAAGAATCGGTTTTTGTACAGGAACTGGTGAACTATACAGAAACTCATAGTCTCCTATACCGAGCTGCGCGTGTTTGTTGACACCCCAGCCCCATAGGGCCCCATCTGCTTTTTGCATGATTACGTGCCGTGGACCTGCTTTGATGCTTTGAATATTTTTAGCAAGTAATGTAAAGGGGGCATTGGATGGTAACTTTTCACCATCTAGAGACGCAACATATACATTCCCAGCTGTGGTGAGGGCGAGTATGGAGCGTTCGGCGAAAAAGGCGTCTTTAACATCCTTTACTCCTGATAATAGTACAGGGGTATTTTCATTGTGATAGGTTGTATTATCTGAGTAACCTGTAACTGTAGCACCCCAGAACCATAGCCGACCTTGCTGATCAATCGCGAGATTGGAATACCTATTGGCCTTGATTGTCTCGATATCCGATAAGGCTTGAATTTGCGATACGGATAGAGTTTCGGACTTAGTTGCATTTTTATCAAATTCTTTGGGCCACGTCCACACGGTGCCATCTTTTTTTAAGGCTATGTTTTTAGCGATTGCCGTAATATCCTTTAATGATGAAATAGGTTCGAAGCCCTGCAAGGCTTTTGTATTTTTCCATACACTGCCGTCTTTCTTTAGAAATATCCAGCGTTCCTCATAATCCGGTCTTTCCTCATAGTAACTATCTATATTGGCAACCTCGTCGATGCCAGATAGGGTTTGAAAAGGACTAGAGATGTTTCCATTGTCGAGCCGTTCAGCGGAAGATATGCTGCCTTCGCTGCTCAGAGCGAGCACATGATCATTCAAATTACTTACAGCTGCGAGGTTCTGTAATCCTTCCAGAGGAACGAATTTCACGGATTCAGCAATATTATTTCTAGGCACATACCAAGCAGAGTGGTCTTGTAAGGTAAATACTAGATCGCCCTCGTTGATGATATTAGAAAATGTTTTTTCAACGTCCGGCTTACCCTCTACACGAGTCGGTACGGACTGATTATAACCCCACACCACAAGCTTCCATCGGATTGAATCAGACTCCCGGAATCATAGGAGCGAATATGGGATGTGGAGTTATCTCCGGCCGCCCATACACTTGTACTGAGCAGTAATAACGTGATTATACTGAGTAATAGAGCCCGTCTTTTCATACGATTTTCCTCATTTCTTGATCAATGTGTATAAAATAAAAAATGATAGTTTGGAGAATATCCCCCTATCCATAGACGTAGATCATATAGAAAAGTTTTCCAGAATGTATGAATTTCAATAAAATAACCTCCAAACCCACGATTAGAGATGGATTTGGAGGCTATTTCTTTTAACGAGTAAGCAGAATATGTTGGTTCGAACAGGTTAAACACGGTTATGAGCAGACTAATTCGCTATTCGACTGCGCACCATCAACAAGGTTTGTTCTTTGATTTGTCCGATTTCACGGATGAGTGCGGCTGTCTTGGTCTCATAGGAGTATTTGACATCCAAGTCTTTCAGTGAAGCAAGGTTAATGTCGACGGTAAGCAGGGCAGATTGAGCTGCTGCTTCGAACAGGATCGCGCCGATGCCAAGATCCGAAATCACATTTTTATTGGACATTTCCACAATGTTGTAGGCTTGCGACAATCCGTCCCGGCATACTTCCAGCAGGCGCATGGGTACCTCAATGGCAGCGATCACCGCTGTCTGTAAGGAATGGGTACGATAGCGCTTTTCTTCGTCTGTTTCCTTGGGCAAGCGCAGTGCGGTCATGTACTGTTCAAAGGATTGGATGTCTGCGACCATTAGTTCCTCACAATGTGTAGACAATCTTTCCATGCTACTAATGACATCCGTGATTTGTTCATGGATGTGCACATATTTTTCTCCTTGTGAAAGGTTGGCGGTCATGGAGGTCATAGCCGCGCCTAGTGCCGCAGCCAGTGCGGATACACTTCCTCCGCCGGGGGTAGGCGCTGCACTTGCAGCCTCTTTCAGAAAATGCCCGATGGAATTGTTCCACGACAGTTCACTCATGAGTAGACCACCTCTCTGGAGTAGTGTTGCAGATGTATTGCTTTGAGCAGATTTTTGTACAAAATCGCAGTCGTCAAGGTGCCAACGCCGCCGGGAACCGGAGAAATGGCATGGACCTTTTCCCCAACGTCTAAAGCGGCATCCCCCACTATTTTTCCCTCTAGCGTCTCATTAATTCCCGCATCTACCAAAATCAGACCGGGATGAACCATATCCTGTGTAATCACATCAGGGCATCCGACTGCGACGAAGGCAATGTCTGCATGGCTCAGATGCTCTGCAATATCGCGTGTACCTGCATGACAGGCGGTAACGGTGGCATTTTCTCTTTGCAACATGTGGAAAAGGGGAAGTCCCACTGTTTGTCCGATGCCCACGAGAGTAACATTTTTGCCTGCCAATGTGTGACCGTAATGCTTGAGCAGCTCGATACAGGCTTGAGGTGTTGCGGGATATAGTCCGGTGTCACCTGTTACGGTAGCCAGTTTGTTATCAGGTGTAATCCCATCAATATCCTTGTAGGGGGCGATGGATTGTTTAATAACGGAGGCAGAAAGATGTTGGGGAAGCGGCAGTTCCAGCATAATGCCATGTACATGGGATGCATCGTTCAGACTGCCGATCAGGTGCAGTAGCTCGGCTTCACTAACATGACGATCAAAAGTATGGAGATGAAATGAGATGCCCAGCTTCTCCGCTATTTTTTGCTTGGTCCGGGCATAGTAGGCAGATGCCGGATCACCTTCTACCAATAGGGTCGCCAGATGGGGACGGTGTCCTTGCTGCTTCATTTCTTCTACCTGTGAACGGATCGTTGCATATACTTGCTCAGCTGCTTCTTTGGATTTCATGATAATAGCCATAGTCCGAGCCTCCTCTGAATTTATCGCATGATTTATCAACAGGGTGTCATGGTCTTGTAAAAACGAAAAAAAGTATTTGCACAAGGCCGTCAAGACAGACGAATCCTCTGCAAATACTTCTCCCAGGCGAACGGTACGCTTTTTTTGTATGCTCCCTCGTGGTTCATTCCACTGACTTCGCCAGTCACATACAGCGTTATTATAGCTTATATTTTAACAAATAATCATCAGAAAAGAAACCCGCGAACATTTGGAAAACGGGTTGTGTTACTTGTCTATATGACAAATGTCATATACCCGAGCTGACGTTTATGACTACAGCGCCTAGAGGCTTTACCTTATACTGAGATTAGATCAACATGTACGCCTAACAGGATCAAGGTATAGGCGTCATTTTAAAGGAGGATCATAATGAGTATGACACAACTCCCATTAGCCCAATTGAAAAAAAATATGGCTCCCTATGAGAAAATAAACACAAAATCCAGCGTTCTGCAACTCATCAATACCTTGGGGCCACTGATCCTATTGTGGTATGCTGCTTATCTTAGTCTGTCGGTTTCGTACTGGCTGACGCTTCCCATTGCCATTGTTGCATCGGGGTTTGTGGTACGGACGTTTATTATTTTTCATGATTGTGGTCATCAATCCTTCTTCAAAAGCCGCAAGCTGAATGACATTGTGGGAACGATTACAGGTATTATTACGCTCTGTCCTTATCATCAATGGAAAAATAGTCACGCGATCCACCATGCAACCAGCAGTAATCTGGATAAAAGAGGCACAGGTGACATGTGGGTGCTTACGGTAGAAGAGTACACAGAGGCTTCCACATGGACACGGTTGGCCTATCGCATATATCGAAATCCTTGGGTTATGTTCGGACTAGGTCCGATCTATACTTTTTTGATTTCCTATCGCTTTAATATCAAGACAGCCAAACGCAAGGAAAAAATGAACACTCATGTGACGAATATATCCATCGTTGCATTGTATGCACTGTTGTGCTGGGCTATTGGATGGCAGGCCTTCCTTCTCGTACAGGCACCTATCTTTTTTGTATCCGGTATGTTGGGAATCTGGTTGTTCTATGTACAACATCAATTTGAGGATTCGTATTTTGAGCACGATGAAGAGTGGAGTTATATTAATGCAGCCGTAGAAGGCAGTTCTTACTACAAGCTTCCTAAAGTATTGCAATGGATTACGGGCAATATCGGATTTCATCACGTTCATCACCTGAGTCCCAAAGTGCCAAATTATAATTTGGAGAAAGCGCATGAAGCGACACCGTTACTTCAAAAGGCGACCACGATCACAGTGAGTAGCAGTCTGCAATCGTTGAAGTTCCGACTTTGGGATGAAAATACGAAAACCTTTTTGACCTTTAAACAAGTGAAGCCGCTCCTCAGCAAACGTGTTGCAGTTACGAAACCCATCCCTACACCTGTTGTAAGCACAGAAAGAAAATAACGTTGTACAAAACTTGGTATGATAAGATAAGGGATATAAGTCATGTGAAGTAGAAGAGGGTGGGCAGGATGCAAAAATGGTATCAGATTTTCCAAAGAAATACCGGGCTTAGCCCTTATGTGTGGGTCGTCTTTTATATCCTGCCCTTTTACTACTTTAGCTCTTCATCTACAAGTCATATTATTCTGGGTACTGCTATTATTTTGGTGTTTTTTGCATGTTATGTACTGGCTTTTGTCTCAAAAGGCTGGCTCATATACTTTTGGACCAGTGTACAGATTGCCATATCGATTACCATGACACTGCTGTTTAGCTATATGTATTTTTCCATATTTATCGCCTATTTGATCGGTAATATTAAAAGTAAGGCTGCATTTACGACGCTGTATATCATTTTAATGGTTATTACGATTGGATTGATCAATTACGGTTTTGTATCTCAGAATCCCGTTTTTATTAAACAGATTCCTTTTATCCTGCTCAATCTGATCGGTGTGATTCTCCTTCCGATTACGAATTTTAATCGCAACAAAAGCGATCGGCTCCAAGTCCAATTAGAGGATGCCAATAAGAAAATATCGGAATTGATTAAGCTGGAGGAACGGCAAAGAATTGCGCGCGACCTGCACGATACCTTAGGTCAGAAGCTGTCACTCATTGGGCTGAAGAGCGATTTGGCGGGCAAACTGATGGATCAGTACCCGGAGCGTGCTCATGTCGAAATTAACGATGTTCGTCTCACAGCGAGAAGCGCGTTAAAAGAGGTGCGGGAAATGGTTACTCAAATGCGCGGTATGCGACTAGAGGATGAACTGCTACGTATTCGGCAGATTTTAAAGGCTGCTCACATTGAATTGACTCTAGAGGGCGACCCGAAGCTGGAACATACGTCATTAATGAATGAAAATGTACTTAGTATGTGTATGAAGGAAGCAGTGACAAATGTGGTTAAGCACAGTAGAGCCACCGCTTGTTCCATCACCATTGAGCCGTCTCGTAAGGAATTAACCCTTCGGATTCAGGATAATGGAGTCGGCGCTACGGGGGAAAATGGGGCCTTTCGGGGAAATGGCCTGCAAGGCATGAAGGAAAGGCTCGAATTCGTGAACGGGTGTATGGAGCTGCGTTCAGATCAGGGAACGACCTTGGTCATTAAAGTGCCCAATATCACTGAAAAGCCGAATGAGGAGGTGGGGCCATGATTCGAATTGTTATCGCGGAGGACCAGCGTATGCTACTGGGTGCTCTAGCCTCCCTGCTGGACTTGGAAGAGGACATGAAAGTAGTCGGAAAAGCTAGCAACGGGGAAGAAGCTTTAGAGCTGGTGAAGCTGCATCAGCCCGATATATGCATTATGGACATCGAAATGCCGATCAAGAGCGGATTGGATGCGGCTGAGGAACTCAAAGGTTTGAACTGCAAGGTGCTGATTTTAACTACGTTTGCTCGCCCCGGGTATTTTGAACGAGCGATCAAGGCGGGGACACACGGTTATCTGCTCAAGGACAGTCCCAGTGAAGAGCTGGCTTCATCCATTCGAAGTATTATGGCAGGTCGGCGTATCTATGCTCCGGAACTGGTCGATGATGCTTATGCCGAAGTCAACCCGCTAACAGAGCGTGAAAAAACCGTTTTGGCGCTCATTGCTGACGGAAAGAACACAAAAGAGATTGCTGGTGAACTGTATTTAACGACAGGGACGGTGCGCAATTATATTTCAGTCATTCTCGATAAGTTGGGTGTCAGTAACCGGATCGAGGCAATTACCCGTTTTAATGAAAAAGGTTGGTTTAAATGAGAAACAGAGACGCTATGAAGCAAAATATAGCGCTCTGTTTTTTTTGTTTTATCCATAGATTTGGTATGCCTTTAGCGTACTACCTTGTGATACAATAGGATAGTTGTCCACAGGATGGACTGGAGTACAAGGAGGAGCAGAACCCCATGAAACAAGCCCCATTTATAGCCGTTGAAGGGCCAATCGGAGCAGGTAAAACGACGTTAGCTTCGATGCTTTCAACCGAGCTACATTTGCCGATAATCAAAGAGATTGTCGAGGAGAACCCATTTCTCGATAAATTTTATCAAAATATAGATGAGTGGAGTTTTCAGCTGGAAATGTTCTTTCTCTGCAATCGGTACAAGCAACTGGAGGATACTGGTCTGCAATATATCGAGAAAGCTCAGCCCGTTATTTCTGATTACCATATCTACAAGAATTTGATTTTTGCTGAACGTACGCTTAAGGGTGTGAAGCTCGAAAAATATCGTCAAATCTATCATTTGCTCACAGATGATATGCCTAAGCCGGACATTATCATTTATATTAGAGCAGATTTGGATACCTTGCTGGGGAGAATTCGCAAGCGTGCACGCTCTTTTGAACAGGAGATGGACCCCGCCTATCTGGAGCAATTGATCATAGATTATGATAAAGGCATGCAGTTTCTCGCTGAACAGCCCCCTTCCCCTCGTATATTGACCGTGAATGGGAATGAAATTGATTTTGTAGAAAACCAGGCACAATTTAAACAAATTGTTTCCGATGTAAAGGAGCTTATATAGTGAATAATTACAACATTCCTGCGAATGCCCTGATTACGGTAGCGGGCACAGTGGGTGTAGGTAAATCCACGCTGACTGGTGCTTTGGCCGGACGCCTTGGTTTTAAAACCTCTTTGGAGCAGGTCGATCATAATCCCTATCTGGAGAAATTTTATCACGATTTCGAAAGATGGAGCTTTCATTTGCAAATTTATTTTCTCGCGGAACGCTTCAAGGAACAAAAGAATATTTTCCTGTCCGGTGGAGGCTTTGTGCAGGATCGTTCTATTTATGAGGACACAGGCATTTTTGCGAAAATGCATGCCGATCAGGGAACGATGAATCCTACCGATTATGAAACGTATACTAGCCTGTTTGAGGCGATGGTGATGACACCGTTTTTCCCTCACCCTGATGTGCTGATTTATCTGGAAGGCAGTTTGCCCTCCATTCTGAGTCGGATTGAGGAGCGCGGTCGCGAGATGGAGATCCAGACCGAGCGTTCTTATTGGGAGCAAATGCATCGCAGATATTCCAATTGGATCAACGAATTTGATGCCTGTCCTGTACTGCGTCTGAACATTGATGAGTATGATGTACATGACCCTGCTTCCATGGATGCTATTTTGGAAGAAGTAGGAAAAGTAATATCAAAAAAGTAGAGTTATAACCCCAAATAAATAATAAGGACTGTGGTACAATCAGTATAAATTAAGCTGATAGACCGCAGTCTTTTTTTGTCGAATGAACATGTTGAGGCACGAGATATGACTAACGGTATAGTGGACAAGATTAGGCTGGAATGCGAGAATAGGTACATATGAATTGTAATGACTCACGGGAAGGATGGGATACTGTGATGCGTTTTGGTATTGTTGGAACCAACTGGATAACTGAAAGGTTTATTCAAGCTGCGATGGAGACGGACGAATTTTCCCTGACGGCGGTATACTCACGCACAGAGGATAAGGGCAAAGCTTTTGCTGACAAATATAACAGCCAGCCGGAGGTTTTTACAGACCTGGCGCAAATGGCCGCAAGTGATCAGGTCGATGCCGTATATATTGCCAGCCCCAATTCCTTACATGCGGAGCAGGCGATCTTATGTATGAATCACGGAAAGCACGTGTTGTGTGAGAAACCCTTTGCGTCTAATGCAGCAGAGGTGAAGAGCATGATCGAAGCCGCGCGCAACAACGATGTTCTGCTGATGGAGGCCGTTAAATCCACACTTATGCCTAACTTTAAAATAATAAAGGATCATATGTATAAAATAGGCCGGGTTCGGCGTTATTTTGCAAGCTATTGTCAATACTCCTCACGTTTTGATGCTTTTAAGCAAGGTAAGGTATTGAATGCGTTTAATCCGGCCTTTTCCAATGGTTCCTTGATGGACCTTGGAGTGTATTGTTTGTATCCTATGGTGACTTTGTTCGGCAAACCTGAGGAGGTTCGGGCGGTTGGTGTACTTTTATCCTCTGGTGTCGATGGCGAGGGCAGTATCGTGATGAAGTACCCTGATATGGATGCTATCGTCATGTATTCCAAAATTACAGATTCCTATCTGCCTGCTGAAATTCAGGGTGAGAATGGAACGATGGTGATCGACAAAATCAGTCAGCCCTATGAGGTGAAAATTCATTATCGGGACGGCACGATTGAGGATCTGACCAAAGCTCAGACGCGCGAGCCAATGTATTACGAAATTCAGGAATTTATTGATTTGATCAAGAGTGGTGAACGCAACAGTTCCATTAACTCCTTGGAGTGTTCACTTACAGTCGCTGAAGTGATGGAGGAGGCAAGACAACAATTCGGCCTTCGTTATGAAGCAGATTTGAAAAATACTTCTGCACATTAGTCAGTGGAATGATCGAGATTACAATGCACAAAGGGCTGCCGGTTTGCAAATATACGGTTAGCCTTATTTGGCTTTGTAGCCCTAAAAGTGTAAGCAATTGTGATGACAGGAGTCAGAAAGCTATATTCATTTTTTATTGACAGATTCTCCTTCTTGTCTTAAGGTGTTAACAATGCAATATACAGTTAAATAATCCCACCTTCGTTCAAACGAAGATTAGGGAATTTTTTTAGGGTATAAATCCGATTAAATCCACCGGATTACTAAAATGGGATGGAGGAATACATACATTGTAGACGTAAGGAGGAAGCAGTTTGATAAAGTTTGAACAAGTTAGCAAAATATTTACCTTACCCAATCGTAAGGTAAATGCACTCGAAGAGGTTTCGTTATCGGTTGAAAAAGGAGAAATTTTCGGCGTGATTGGCTTTAGCGGTGCAGGTAAAAGTACGCTGCTCCGGCTTGTCAATTTACTAGAACGCCCCTCAGAGGGACGAATTGTCGTTAATGATCAGGATGTTACTCAGATACGACCCAAGGAACTAAGAAATTTAAGAAGACGGATCGGGATGGTATTCCAAACCTTTAATTTGTTTAACTCTCGTACTGTATATGGGAATCTGGCTTATCCTCTAAAACTGGCTAAACTGCCCAAGGCACAGATAGATGCTCGTGTTAAGGAGCTACTGCAATTTGTTGGATTGGAGGATAAAGCGGATTCCTATCCGGAGCAGTTATCTGGCGGGCAAAAGCAACGGGTCGGCATTGCCAGAGCACTGGCGAATTCGCCCGATATTCTCATCTGTGATGAAGCGACCTCGGCCCTCGATCCGGAAACGACAGAAGACATATTGAGGCTGCTGAAAAAAGTAAATGAAGAGTACCAGATTACGATCTTGCTCATTACCCATGAAATGAATGTGATTCGCAGTATTTGTGACCGTGTGGCGGTGATGGAGAATGGTAGGGTGATTGAGCAGGGCAGTGTGTTCGATGTATTTGCCAATCCACAGACGAAGACGACGAAAAATTTTATTCGCTCTGTACTAAATGATCAGCTTTCACCCAAACTGCTGAGCAAGATTCGGGAGCATCACGCTGGCCGATTGTACAGACTTGTTTTTCGGGGTGGGGCGACCAGTGAACCGGTGCTTTCTAGAGCGACAAGGAAGCATAATCTGGATTATAACATTGTATATGGAAGTATTAATGAGCTACAGGGAGCGCTGTTCGGAAGCTTAATTGTCGAGTTAATCGGCGCAGACGATGAAGTTAACAAGGTCGTGGAGGAACTACGAACGACGGTGGAAGTCAGGGAGGTCGTCGATCATGAGAGTTAATTGGGATACATTTTGGCTCAAGGTAGTGGAGGCTACAGGGGAAACGCTTTTGATGGTTGTTGTCACGCTGATTTTTGCCAGTATTCTGGGGCTTATGATTGGTTTAGTACTATATGTGACACGTAAAGGGAGCTTGTTTGAAAACAAATTTGTGTTTATGTTTCTGAATTTGCTGATTAATATCATTCGCCCGATTCCGTTTATCATTTTTTTAGTGGCGATTAGCCCGTTTACGCGTTTAATCATGGGAACCACGATTGGAACCTCGGCGGCTATTTTCCCAATGACTATTGTAGCGGCCTTTGCTGTAGCGAGAATTGTGGAAAATAATCTGGTCTCCATAGATCCGGGCATGATAGAAGCTGCCAAGGCACTGGGTGCGACTCCATTTCAAATCATCACGGGTGTGTTGATTCGGGAAGCACTGGGACCTTTGATTCTAGGATTGACGTTTATTACCGTGGCCTTGATTGATTTCTCTGCCATGGCTGGTACGGTGGGCGGAGGTGGTCTGGGGAATCTGGCAATGACCTATGGTTATCAACGATTCGATACTTCGGTCATGATTGTCACGATTGTTTTGCTGATCCTTTTTGTACAGGTCGCCCAATATGCGGGGAACTACTTGTCTCGTAAATTTCTACGGCGCTAATGGGAACAGAGTATTATACATAACGATTAAAGGGGAAATGAAAATGAAAAAAATATTTCGCTTGGGTTTACTGGCTATTCTTAGTGTAGCGGTTCTATCTGCTTGCTCAGCTAACGGTTCGGGCTCAAATGCAAATGAAAAAGTACATGTTAAAATCGGGGTTTCAGGATCTGAAGACACGTATTGGGATGTGCTCAAGAAGAAAGCAGAGGCCAAAAATATTGAAATTGAGCTGATCAGTTTCTCGGATTATACATTACCCAATAAGGCGCTCGCCAATAAAGAGGTAGATTTGAATTCCTTTCAACATTTGGCCTTTCTCAGTCAGTTTAATGTAGAAAATGATGTGAATATCGTCCCTATTGGTGCAACGATTATCGCTCCGATGGCGCTGTACTCTGAAAAATTCAAAAACGTATCGGATATTCCTGACGGCTCCAAAATTGCTATACCGGATGATCCCTCCAATCAGGGACGGGCTTTAAAACTGCTCCAGTCTGCAGGGCTGATTAAGTTGAAGCAGGATGCGGGCCTGTATCCAACCACGGATGAAATAGAAGGTAATCCTAAAAAGCTGGAGATTGTCCCAGTTGTTGCCCAGCAGACGCCGCGCGTCTTGTCTGATGTAGCCGCCTCAGCTGTGAACAGCGGTGTTGCTACGGATGCTGGGCTCAAGCTGGACGGAGCCATCTACAAGGATGATGCAAGCAGCGAAGAAGCAAAGCCATATGTGAACGTGTTTGCTGCCCGTGCGGATGATAAGGATAATGCGACTTACAAAACGATCGTGGATTTGTACCATGATGCTGATGTAGCCGAGGCGGTAAAACAGGATTCCAAAGGAGCTAACGTCGTGGTAGACCAGTCTGCCGAAGAGCTACAGGCCACATTGGATAAGCTGGTAGCAGATGTTAAAGCGCAAAAGAAATAAGAATGTTGAACAGAAGTAGGGTTGGAAGCATACTAATCTATTTTCGAAACGAGGAGAGATTGCGATGAGTACAACGAATACGGTCGATACACATAGACAGCGGATTATTGAGGAAATTGAGGAGTCTCGTCAGCTTTACACGGAAACGAGCCGGTTTATTCATGCTAATCCCGAAATCGGCAATCAAGAATTTCAAGCTTCCCAGGCACTGACGGGTATTTTGGAGCAAGCGGGGTTTGAGGTAACTCGTAATGTAGCGGGACACGAAACCGGATTTGTTGCCCGTAAGGCTTCTGCTAGACCAGGTCCGAAAATCGGATACTTGGCTGAATATGATGCATTGCCCGGTCTGGGCCATGCTTGTGGCCACAATATTATCGGAACCGCAAGCACGGCAGCAGCCATCGCCTTGGCGCAGGTGATCGACGAAACGGGAGGTGAGGTGTATGTGTTCGGTACACCAGCGGAAGAAGGCGGTCCTAATGGCAGTGCAAAAGGCAGCTTCGTGAAGCATGGGCTGTTCGAAGGGATTGATGCTGCACTGATGGTTCATCCATCCGGTGTGACCCGGCTGACCTCACCAAGTCTGGCAGTTGACCCGCTAGATTTTCATTTTTACGGCAAAGCGGCTCATGCCGCAGGATCACCAGAACAGGGAATAAATGCGCTCGATGCGGTACTGCAGTTGTTCAGCGGTATCAATGCTTTGCGTCAGCAACTGCCGACCGATGTGCGTATTCATGGCATCATTACGCATGGAGGGGACGCGCCCAATATCATTCCGGACTATGCGTCGGCACGCTTTTTCATTCGGGCAAGTACTTGGCAGCGCACAGAGGAGGTTTCCACGAAAGTTCGCCATATCGCAGATGCTGCTGCTTTGGCAACAGGAGCCACTGTGAAAATCGAACGTTTTCAAAATGAAGTGCGTGATTTCATTCTGAACGATACCCTGGATGAGGTAGTAGGTCGTGAACTGGAAGCGCTGGGAGAACAGCTGGATCATGGCCCTCGTGCCGGACTGGGTTCGACGGATGCGGGAAATGTGAGTCATGTTATCCCGACTGCACATGCTTACATTAAGATCGGTCCGGATGATCTCATCGCTCATACGGTGGAATTCAGAGAAGCGGCTGGCTCTGAGAAGGGTGAGGAAGCCTTAGTGACTGGAGCCAAAGCGTTAGCCTTGTCAGGCTTGGAGCTACTGGTGAATGAAACACTACTGGTTGCGGTGAAGGAAGATTTTAAGCGTACGCATTCAGCGGCACAATAAGCCAAGTCCACACATGGCATAGCAGAGCCACCTAATATGAATGTTATAGTTCAAGAGGATATCCTACAGTCTGTTTGGCTGCATGGATATCCTTTTTCATTTTCTTATAAGCTGCTATCCTTGCTCCTCAATCGCTAGGTCCCTCATAACCTCATTTTTACAAAGTACTATATTTCCAAAACAACGTACTAACATTTGATTGTTATGATTATAGTTATAACTTTTACATATTAACTGCAAAGAGGAGTGTACACATGTTTAAGAAGTTTCAAAAATGGTCAGTAACATCTATGTCTATTGCTCTTATGCTAGGTTTGATTACTGGTCCGTCTGCTTTGCCTGTCTATGCTGAATCATCAGGGAACACAGATGGCATTAGTAAAGTTACAGCTACATTTTATGGAGACACTAAAGGCTCCAAAGGGTTTACCTGGTATACTTCAAAACTTCTCACGAACAGCACTGTTCAAGTAATAAAGAAAACGGATTCAGAAGCTGATTTTACGAGTGCTCTTACATTTGAAGGCACTTCCTCTCCATCGACCAATTCTGCAGAAGAGCTTGTCCATAAAGCCGTAGCTACAGGTTTTCAAGCGGACACAGCTTATTATTATCGTGTGGGTGATGCAGCGCGCGGGATATGGAGCGAAACAGGTACGTTTCAAACGGCTCCTAAGAGCGGTGAATTTACCTTCATTGATCTAGCTGATACACAAGCAAAGAGCGAAGATGAAGCCATATTGTCTTCACAGACGCTCGAAAAAGCACTTCAAACTGTAGGTAATGCTCGGTTTGTAGTCCACAACGGAGATATCGTAGACACGGGTACCAAAGAAGAACAGTGGGACTGGTTGTTGGGGCATTCACAAAAAAGTCTTTTGAATACAACTATTGTTCCTTCAGCAGGTAATCACGAGGATGAGAACTACGCTTTTTATGATCACTTTAATATTAATCAACCACCTGGTTCTGCTACTAAAACAGGAGCGTACTACTCCTTTGATTACAGCAGTGCTCACTTTATCGTACTGAACTCCAATGAGGACTCAGAGAAATATGCCAATTTTTCTGAAGATCAAGTCGAATGGTTAAAGAAAGATGCTGCGGCAGCCAAAAAGGCAGGTGCAAAGTGGATCATTGTTAACATTCATAAGGGTCCTTACACTACCTCTAATCATGCAACAGATTCTGACATCATGGATAAGAATGGAGTTCGTAACCAAATCGCTCCACTAATGGCCAAACTTGATATCGACTTTGTCGTGCAGGGGCACGATCATATTTACGCTCGTACGAAACCAATCAACCAAGAGGGTAAAGCAACAACGCCAACAAAATTAAAAGATACATTAAATGATAAGACGATTGAATATAGTGTGAATCCAGATGGAAGTACCTATGTCATCCCAGCAACCGCTGGCCCCAAAGTCTAATACAAGAACCCGAGTGAAAAACTTGGAGATAAGTACTATAATCTCTTTGAACTAGCTGAAGAGAATCATGCGGCAGTATATGGCCCAGATCCGAGTGACAATCGTAGACCTACACGAGGCCAGGTACAGAATTTTGTTGGCATCACCGTAGACGAAAATAAACTTACAGCCGTAACGTATGAAATTGATCAAAACAAAAATGATGCCAAACCTTTTATTGTGGATCAATTCGGAATCACCAAAAAATATTAGTATAATTGATTTAATGGTTTCTAATTGATCATAAAAAGATATCCTACAGTCTGGTTGGCTGCATGGATATCCTTTTTCATTTTCTTAGGGGATATCTACTATTGTACTTGTAATACTTACGCCCTGTTCGGAAGCTGGTAAAACGTACATAATGCTATTAAGAGACCCAAAGTTTAAAAGTAGTCAATTTTACATATAGAAATTTTCTTGCAAAATATGGAGGGATAAAACGATGGCTTATCAAGAAATCAATGGAGTACGAGTATGGGGAGCGCCTGATCCAGGAGCATTATCTCAAGCCCGTACATGTGCCGAAAACGGTAATGTGATTCAAGCGCTGCTGATGGCAGATCATCATAAAGGCTACAGTCAGCCGATTGGCGGTGTGATGGTGTATGATGGGCAAATTTCGCCTTCCGGTGTCGGGTATGATATCGGCTGCGGGAATAAGGCGGTAAGAACGAAGCTGTTTGCAGCAGATATTATGCCGCGTATTTCAGCCGTGATGGATGAGATTGCACGTCATATTTCGTTTGGTGTAGGTCGTGTGAATGCGGTCCAGGTAGACCATGAGCTGTTCGATGACCCGGATTGGGCAGTATATGCGGCGATTGGGAAACAAGAACATGACAAACTGAAGTCCTTGGCGAGGGAACAGCTGGGTACAGTAGGGAGTGGTAATCATTTTGTTGATGTATTCGTGGAGGAAGCGACAGGGCAGGTCTGGATTGCCAATCATTTCGGCAGTCGGGGCTTTGGACACAAAACAGCAAGTGGGTTTCTAAACTTGGCCGCTGGACGAGAGTTTCTCGGAAAGGCGCCGGGAGAACATATGGATCAGCCGCCTGTGCTGCTAGATATAGACAGTGAGTTGGGGGATATGTACTACCGTGCGATGCGCCTTGCCGGACGCTATGCGTATGCGGGACGTGACTATGTGATAGAACAAGTGCTTGGTATTATGGGGACCGAAGCGGATTTTACGGTGCATAACCACCATAATTACGCATGGAAGGAACAGCATGATGGGCGTGACACCATTGTGGTCCGTAAAGGCGCCACTCCCTCGGCCCCTGGTCAAATGGGCTTTATTGGAGGAAGCATGGGCGATATCTCGTTGATTGTACGTGGAAAAGATTCGGTAGAAAATCGGGATTCCTACTATAGTACAGTCCATGGCGCAGGTCGTATTATGAGTCGTACCCAGGCAGCCGGTAAAATGAATTGGAAAACCCGCACACGGAGTGGTGGACAAATCACGGACGTACAGATGAAGGAGGCCGTTCGGAACTATGGTGTCGAGCTGCGCGGAGCCGGTACAGATGAAAGCCCGTTCGTCTATCGTCAACTGCACGAGGTACTGGACGCTCATTCGGAGACTGTGGAAGTTTTGCATGAGCTGAAACCTATTGGGGTGTGCATGGCTGGGGCCAATGAGTTTGACCCTTACAAGGACTAATGAGATGATTTAATAATAAAAAGAGACTATACCCGACAGGAATGATCATTCGTCGGGCATAGTCCTTCTGAGTATGAATAGAAGTATTTCATTGGATCATACGTGCGCTATATAAGTTGAACTAAAAAAGTCACATGGGAAACATCATCCGCCTGCGTAGTGGCGCATCATGTACATTTCCAGTTCAAGTTACGTAGTGCCTCTAAATCTTACAGCTTATCAGCAAAAAGCTGTTCTTTAATGTAAGCGACTGGCATCTCTTGGCCTGTCCACAGTTCGAAGGCCAGTGCGCCCTGCCACAGCATCATGCCCAGACCATTAATGGCGGTTGCACCTACGGATTCGGCTTGTTCCATCAGCTTGGATTTAGCTGGGCTGTACACTACATCGGTTACGATCAGGTCGGAACGAAGCATGGACACATCTTCAATCACACTTTTGCCTTCCAGTGGTTTCATACCAACACCTGTACCGTTAGCGAGAATGTGACTTGTGCGGATCTCTTCACGTAGCTGTTCTTGATTTTCCAATGGATAGATGTTCGCCTTAACTTGGGTGTGTTTCATATCTTCATTAATAATACGGACATTCTCTTCTGCACGAGCAAAGAACTGATCGTTACGGGCAAAGATTGAAATTTCAGCCAGACCAGCTTGAGCCGCTTCAATAGCAATCGGTGTAGCTGCGCCGCCAGAGCCGACAAGTGTCATTTTCTTACCTTTTAGGTCAATGCCGTGTTCACGCAAGTTACGAACATAACCAGATCCATCTGTACTGTAGCCTTTCAGTTTACCATCTGTGTTTACGACGGTGTTGACGGCACCTGTAAATTTAGCACTGTCGTCCAGTTCGTCAAGGTACTGCAATATAGCTGTTTTGTTAGGCATGGACACGTTATAACCGCGTATGTTCAGAGCGCGCATCCCCCGTACCACTTCTTCAAGCTGTTCATTTCCTACTTCAAAGGCCATATACACGTTATTTAGCCCCAGTTTCTCAAACGCAAGATTATGCATAGCCGGGGACAAAGAGTGTCCGATTGGTGTAGCAAGCAGTCCGATTAGTTGTGTTCTTCCGTCAATACGTCCAGCATTTTTCATGATATAAGCCTCCAAGTAATCTGTGTATTTTAATGAAATACTTTTTTATATCGATAAGCAACAAACACGGCCAGCAAAATACTGACTACAGCAATCGCAATATCTAGAATGAATACTGAGGTAATTCCCAAACTTTTGGACATGCCCCCGGTAGCCAAAGGCATCAGGATGAACGATAGACTGGCTGCTATGTTCACGAGAGAAGTCGTAGTGCCTTTGTTCTTGCGGAAAAACTCCGTCATAACCGTGAGGGCAATTTGGAATATGCCTGCGGTAGACAAGCCGATCAGGAATGAACTGATCAAAGTAGCGACAGGATTGTGCCATGTAATTAAAGCTAGCAAAGAAAGTAGAGCAATAAACGGATATACAATCATGACAGTAATCGGTTTAATGAATCTACCAAGTACCACAGCTAACAAAATAACGGAAACCAATGAACCTATACTATAGTAGCTCAGTAGTTTAATGGCACTGGCTTTGTCCATGCCCAGGGCCTCTTGTCCAAAGGTAGGAAGCCATAGCTGCACGATCATGAACAATACAGTAGAAGTAAAACCGATAATAATTAGAGATAAACCTTCTTGCCAAAACTTAGGCTCGCTGCGGAAAGTATCGGTGGATTGGGCAGCCTCGTTTGAAGCCTTTTGTTCCTCAGCTTTGTGGTTGGGGAAAGCTGTCATCGACAAGAAGATACCGTTCAGCAGATAAATCCCTGCTGGAATAAAGAAGGAGTATCCATAGAACATGTCGTGATTAATAAAGAATGCAATCATGAACGGAATCACAATGGCACCGATTGAGATGGATGCTTTGACCAGTACCGTTGCAGACCCGGCTTTTTTTCCGAAACCTTCAATTAGTGCAGGATACGTTCCCGCATCCATCATAGAGTTGCAAAGCCCTGCGATAATGGCAAACACGAATGCCAACGTATAGCTGGGGGCAAGTGGAATGCCGATCAGAAAGATTAAATAAGCAAATGATGCAATAACAATGAGTGGTTTTCTTCCGTATTTGTCTGACATTTTTCCGGCTACCCCGAGAGCGAGCAGCTTACCGATCCCAATCGCGGACACCAGATAGCCGATGGCTGCTTTATCCGTGTTCAATTGAACGGTCAGGAAGCTCATATTCGACGATAGAATAACATTGATCATACCCAGAAGAAAATAGTTGATGTAAAGCCCTGCTGCCATTCTGATATAAGGATTTTTCATAAGTGTAACTCCCAACTTAAATTTTAGATCAATGGCCTAGGTAGGCATCGTCCAGCGGTATTACATTACGCCTACAGATAAGTGAAATTATTCACATTCTTTCTATGTCATTATTATATAAGGAGTGTTATTATAAATCCAATGCATATTTCTATCGTTTTTCATAGTTTGTGTCTATAATTTAAAATATGAATTAAAGAAGGAGAGTACATAATTATGAACCTGAAGCACTTACAATATTTTCGTGTACTTGCAGAGATGGAGCATTTTACCCAGGCAGCTGTGCGGCTATGTATTACTCAACCCAGTTTAAGTCATGCCATTTCAGAATTAGAAAAAGATTTGGGAGTTCATCTGTTTGAGAAGCAGGGGAGAAATATTCGGTTAAACAAATACGGACGATTTTTCCTGAAGTATGTGGAGCACGCGATGGATGAATTAGAAAAGGGAGAACACAATTTACGGGAGCTGGTGAGTCCAAGCCATGGAAATATAGATTTGGCATTCATTTACACTTTAGGCTCACACTTCATTCCAGCGATCATTCAAGCCTTTTCAGCTCTAGATGCCCGTAAAGATATCTCCTTTTCGTTTCACCAAGGGAATACGAACGATATTATCCAGGGGCTGAAGCAGGAACATTATGATGTGGCGTTCTGCTCTCACATGGAAAATGAACCGGATGTGGAGTTTATTCCGTTGGCTCAGCAGGAACTGGTTGTCATTGTTTCGCCTGATCATCCACTGGCGTCTCTAAACCAAATTGATCTCAAGGATACAGCCGATTATCCGGTGATCTTCTTCAACAAAAAGAGTGGGGTCCGGCCCATTATTGAAAATTTGTTCGCCAAAGCGGGTGTTACGCCACAGATTATTTGCGAGATTGAAGAGGATACAGCAATGGCAGGACTGGTGTCTGTCAATTACGGAATTGGGGTTATGCCTCGCATTTCATCGTTAGATTATTTTAACGTCAAAACATTACCTATTGTAAATCCAGAATACGAGCGTTTTATCTACCTGGCCAGCATCAAAAATAGATATTTATCCCCGGCAGTAGTGGACTTTCGGAACTTTGCACTAAGCTACGGTAAGGAGTTTTATCTGAAAACGCATCAGCGCGTCTAGGCTGGGGTCCCGCAATATTTAAACTTGATAAATCTTAAAATGTGTTCTATACTTCATCATCGACACAGGTAATGTGAAATGATTCACATTTTTAATACTACAAGACTTACTTACAAAAGCAGGTGAATTCATGATGAAACGTTCTTCTTTTCCAGTGGCGACAGGGCTTTATGTAAACTATCTTTTGTTCGGCATGTTTAATATTATGCTGGCGTCCCACATGTCCTTTTTAACAGAGCATTTGCATACAGATCAGGCGGGCATCAGTCTCTTGGTTTCTGCGATGGGATTTGGCAGGCTGTTTACCCTGTACATATCCGGGGTGCTCTCCGACCGTTATGGTCGTAAGCCGTTTATTGTGGTAGCAGGGCTACTGATGGCTGTATTCTTGGTCGGTATACCGCTGAGTCCCAGCTTTGAGATGGCGATCGTACTGGCTGTGCTGGCAGGTGTAGCGAATTCTTTTCTTGATTCAGGTACTTATCCAGCGCTGATCGAAGCTTTTCCCCAATCCTCTGGTTCGGCTACAGTTTTGGTAAGAGGTTTTATATCCATCGGGGCGGCATTTTTACCGTTAATGATTATCTTTTTTATGAATCACGACATTTTCTACGGATTCTCTTTCTTTTTACCAGCCCTCATATTTACTTTGAATGCAATCTACTTGTTCAGAATGAAGTTTCCAGACATGCGGGTTCAGTCACCCAAGGAGCCAGTTGGTGATACTTCTGTATCAAGCGTTGAGCAAGCGGGAAAATTGGAGGCAAATGATCGGAGTAAGCCGCGGTTTTGGCAGGAAGGGGTATGCCTAATCTTGCTCGGATTTACCGGACCGACTTTGCTTTATATTGTGCAATTATGGTTGCCTACTTTTGGACAACAGTTTATCGGTATGACCGAATCAGAGTCTCTCAGATTATTAGTTTATTACAATGTCGGTTCGCTGATTTCCGTGTTTGTATTGGTAATTGTGTTAAGAAAATGGGTTAAACCTGTTCACATTATTCTTATTTATCCATGTATTTCTCTCTTGGCTTTTGGAGCACTTCTCCTTTTCAAGTCAGGGGCGGCGGCCATTATTTGTGCGAGTGTCATCGGGTTTTCGATATCAGGTGTACTTCAGCTGACATTAACCGTAATGAGTGAATTTTTTAGTCAACGAAAAGGACAGATTACCGGGTTTGTGTATACAGCAACCTCGCTGTCATACACGGTCATTCCCGTGTTTACAGGCTTTCTTTTGAAACATTCTCAGATATCGAGTGTTTTTATGCTAGCTATTATTGTGAATGTGCTAGGGATCGTACTAGCGGTGTTTGTTAATTTTCGGTACAGTTTAGTTTTTCCAGCAAGTCGCAAATTGTCCCCTAAAATCGTACTTGAACCCAAATAAATGACGACTGGACCTAATCATCTGCATGCTTATTCAGAATGCGTTATACTATGAATTATTGTACATGTTCGACTTGAAACTGTAATTTGGGAGTGAGATAGAGATGGCTAAAATCGTAAAGGTGAAAGATGTTCTGATCGGTGAAGGAGCGCCAAAAATTTGTGTGCCAATGGTGGGAGAAACGTTGGAGCAGTTGAAGGAAGAGGCCACTTATTTACGTACGCTCGACCTGGATATCGTGGAGTGGAGAGTCGATTTTTTCGAGCATGTGGAGGATCTGGAAAAGGTTAAAGCTGCCTTACATGAAATTCGGTCTATTTTAGCAAATGTTCCGCTCGTATTTACGTTCCGTAGCGCTCGGGAAGGCGGAGAAAAGGAAATCAGTGCAGCGAGTTATGTGGAATTGAACCGTACAGTAGCCGAAACGGGGCAAGTCGAACTTATTGATGTAGAGCTTTTTAATGAGGAAGCTGATGTGAAGACGCTGGTAGAAGCAGCACATAAGCATAACGTATATGTGATTATATCTAATCATGATTTTCATAAGACGCCGTCGAAGGAGGAGATTGTGTCCCGGTTACGTAAGGCGCAGGAATTGGGAGGCGATCTGCCTAAGATAGCAGTGATGCCAACCAATACAGCCGATGTACTCACTTTGCTGGATGCCACTCGTACCATGGCAGAAGAGCATGCAGATCGGCCGATTATTACGATGTCGATGGCAGGGAAAGGTGTCGTGAGCCGCCTGACCGGAGAACTGTTTGGTTCCGCTCTGACCTTTGGTGCTGCTAAGAAAGCTTCCGCTCCGGGGCAGATTCCTGTCACTGAACTGAGAGAGATATTGACGGTGCTGCATAGCCATTCTTAAAAGATGGATGGTATTACTCGCTAGTCAGTAATATATCCGCAGTGAACCAAAAAGGAAGGCCCCCATGCGGTAAGCATGCTGGAGCCCTCCTTTTTGTGTAACTCTTAATTCAATCCCCGAGTAGGTTCATACAACTCCCAACCTAGATTCAGCGTTTGAATAATATAGTCTGCGACTTCTTCCGCATCCAACTGATCCGTATCGATCTTGGAGTGATTCACCGCGTAAATGTCCTGTCTGGAACGGAAGAGATCCTCAATTTCCCCTAAAGTCTTGTTTTGTAGATTGGGACGGGTGTCAATCAGCATCTTGAGCCGATCTTTCCAGGAATCCCAATTTAAATCCAAGAAGAAAACAATCGATGAAGCCAAACAAGCTTGCTTCACCTCTTCCTGTAAAAATGCACCACCGCCAACGGAAATGATTTTAAGGCGTGTGTTGCTGCACAGCTTCAAAATATGCTCTTTTTCAATCTCACGGAAACGCTTCTCTCCATAAGTTTTGAAAATCTCTGTTGTTGGCATGTTGTATTCTCGTTCAATCTCCTGGTCAATATCCACGAAATCGCGATACAGCTTGCGCGCTAGATGGGAACCGATCGTTGTTTTGCCTACACCCATAAAGCCGATGAGCACAATATTTTGTTCTTTTAATGGAATCTCACTATTGTTTTGCACCATAACCACTCTTTTCTCACCAGTAATGTTGAGATGTGACGCTTCAAAGCACTAAATACATTATACGTTCATCAAACGTGTCATTCAATAGTATAGATTACATCAAAAATGAGGTATAGAACGAAATAAGGTTCTGATTACCATTGTAGTGACATAGAGCACGCATTCGAGACTAGATACTCAGAGATTTGATGCGTAAATTGTCAAAAAATAAACTTGTACAAGTATAAAAGAGGCAATATTGTGTACTTAATTGAAAAAAAGGACATATTTTGGCGGAAAATATATTGAAATTACTGGAAGTATGATTATAATAGAGTTATGCAAATTGTAAATGTAATCGCTCTATTTACAATTTGTGCTTTATATTAATTAGGAGACAAAATTGCTTTGAACCAAAAACCAAGTATACATATGTAAATAGTTGAATAATGCTTTATAGACATGTATCGGTCAATGGTTTCATTGTGAGAAGGTGGTGATACGGTCTACGCGTTCTAGTCAACGAAGAATTGGAACAATAAAAAAATATCTACGAGAGGGATGAATTGAAATGAAAACAAACACAGCTAAAGTATTGAAAAAGGGAATCAGTATCGCTTTATCAGGAATGTTGGTCGCTTTATTTGTCGGCAATTATTCTGCTCATGCAGCTCCAGAAGTCGTTCATAAGACCATACTTGTTAAAGCCGGAGAAGTATACGATGGTAAGGGCAAGACTGTAGTAGCTGATCCCGATACCTTGGGAGACGGAAGCCAGAAAGAGGCTCAAAAGCCTATTTTCAAGCTTGAAAATAATGCAACTTTGAAAAATGTGATCATCGCTGCCCCTGCTGCGGATGGTGTGCATGTATATGGCAACGGCACAATTTCCAACGTAACATGGGAGGATGTAGGTGAAGATGCCTTGACGCTTAAAGAACCAGGCACGGTAAACATTACGGGCGGTGGAGCGTTCCATGCGTACGATAAAGTATTCCAAATTAATGCCGAAGGCACAATTAACATTAAAAACTTTAGAGCCGATGATATCGGAAAATTGGTTCGCCAACTTGGGGGCTCTACATTCAGAGTGAATATGACTTTGGATAACTCGGATATTTCCAATGTAAAGGACTCGATCCTGAGATCGGATGGTCCTAACAGCAAAGCTAAAATTACGAACACTCGTTACCACAATGTGAAACAATTGTTCAAAGGTTTTAAATCCAGTAATACAAGTGAATCCGGTAATACTAAATATTAATCGGAGAGTAGGATAGGAGTACGGATATGAAAAGGGGCTGTCCAACAGATCGTGTGGATCTGATTGGACAAGCCCCTTTTTTGGTACGTCGAGTTACCCAAAGATGATCTGGGCTTCGTTCGAAACGAGGACTGTGATATGATCGTGCTATTACATTTTATACAAAAAAGTTGGGTGGCTATGAATCCTTTTCATCAATATGTGAATGTTGACGGCACCTTGAATGATACGCTGGTGCGGAATCGTGAAATTTTATATACAGGTACGAATGGTCGGCATGTGGAACGTTTTTACGTGTCTTCCTCTGAAAGTTATATATTCAAACCGCTAACCAACGATGATCAGGAGGGGCGGGAGAGATGGGTGTATGAGCATGTGCTTCCTGCGTTATCACCGATCTATCCCCGATTGCTAGCCTGGTCTGATGCAGGTGCGGATGGCGGAGGAGAATGGATGGTTTTTGAGGACCTTGGTCCGTTACATCATCTACACGCAGACGAAACTCTATTACGAGCTGTTGGACTTGTTGCATGGTGGCATGCTTTGCCGACGGATCGTTTTGCTGGGATGCCGCTGCGAGGACCAAAGCCACTCATTCAGGAGATGGTTTCCGAGCTATACACGCGCAAGCCGGATGTGTTAAAGCTTTGCAGCTCACTGGGATTATCTAAGCAACAGATGCAGCGTATGTATGTACAGCTGGAGCATTTATCTTTTTCACAGCAGCTTGTACTGTCTCATGGTGATCTTCATCCGGGGAACTATGCGCTGAGCGGGGAACGGCTTATGGTACTGGATTGGGAGCATGCTCATCTGAACACACCGCTGTGGGATGTATATCACCTGATCGACATGTCCCATCCGTTGTTTCCCCGACGCATGACGTCCGAATTGCGTATTCGTATGCTGGACACATACGTGGAGCAGCTGGAGCTGTTGGGGATAAGAGTGGATCGAACGGCATTTATGCTGGAATATAGCATGTTTGCGGTGGTATTTTCGCTCTGGATGCTGTTGTTAATCACAAGTGATTTGCAAAGGATTGGAACGAACCTGCATAGAAACGGCGATAAATGGTCAAAAGAGCAATTAGAGTCCCAGTTGGATGAAACGTTAGCCTGTTTGAACCAATGTGCAGCGATGATGGATTGGGGACAAGCCCAACAATGTAGATAGTAGCTTAAGACATAGACTGTATTTAGTTAGCAAAAGAAGGTGGGAAATAAATCCATGAAAAAAGTCGGTTTAGTCATGAGAAAAATACAATTTGCTGAAGCGCAGGGTCCACGTATTTTTGCAGAGCGTCTGAAGCAGATCGGGTTGGAATTGGGGGTGGACATCGTATTTGTATCACCGGAGCGCCATGTGAGCAGCCATGACTGGCTTCCGGGCTATGAGCACGAAAAGGGCGACCTGGTCAACTATGACGTCGTACTGGACCAACTCCATGAGCAGCAGATTGAGCACGTTATTTATACGGTATCTGGCTTTACCTATTTGAACATGTTTTTTAAAAACAGCGTACTTTTTCCGCATAGTTTTCCTGATCCGGCACTTACAGGCTATGAGATGATGAAGCCTTTTTATCAGATCGTGGACAAGGCTATCGTACAGACGGCCTTTCTCAAGCAGGAGATGGCTTCGAAGTTTGGCGTAACCGATGTGACAGTCATCCCGATCGGATTTAATGAGCGGCTGGTGGAAAAGCATTTTGATCCCTCGCAAGTGGTAGAGAACCGGGTGATGTGGATTGGTAGAGATGAGGAGAACCGACGTCCGGATTTGGTGCTGGAGTATGCGAGGCATAATCCTGACAAGGATGTATATATGGTATTTGGCGGTGAACGCTACAAGGAAAGTATGAAGAAGTACGATATCCCGGACAATGTTAAACTTCAATTTGCGTTGACGCAAGATGAGGTGTTTGCACTGATGAACACGGCAAAGGTGTATTGGAGCTGCTCCAAATTCGATACGTTCGCGATGCCACTGACCGAAGCGCTGGCTATGGGTAAAATCGTCGTGAAACCAGAGCATCCTTGCTATGGACATATCAGCTCTACGCATTCTTTTTCAGGGAATGAGAAAAACTGGTTCGAGCTGGTCAATATGGCTGCCGCCTCACCGCGCCGGGTTTCTACAGAAAATCAGGCATACGCTATGGAACAGTTTTCAAGTCAGGTGATGAAGCAGGGCTATCGGGACTTTTTTGATCATTGGTTAAGCTGAACGGCGAGGCAAAATACTGTGGTTGCAATAAGCGTCTGAATGTCCAGAGTGAAATAAAAATAACCCGCAAGGGGGTCACTTTTTTTCAAAATGTCCATCTTGCGGGTTACGGTTCTTCGACTTATCTTTTGGACTTTACTGGAACTGGGGTTCCTTTTTTAAAGCGAACCGGTCTTCTCGGAATTCTGCGAATGCTGGATTCTGCGGATTTGGAAGGTAACGCCGTACGAGTTTTCTTTGATGCCGGTTTGCTTTTACTTGTACTGGTGATGAACTCGAGGGTGAAATTGACTATAGAATCGTCAATGGGTAGTCTACGCATCCCCACTCGTCTGGATGATCCGCTGCTATAGTTCCAACACCAATGAAAATCATGGTCAGTACTTCTCGGAAGCCGTGTGCGGTACGTACCACGCCACCTATTGGAGTGATCTTCAGCATAATAGTAGAATGTGGTTCCCCCTACAGAACCGCTCCATACTTCCCTCGTACTACCAGGCTCTATCCGATACCAGCCCATTTTAGAATAATTCATGGGATGACAGTCGGAATCAGGATAAGCATAGGCAGCATAGATCGTGTTACTCGTGCTGTTAGTAAAATAAAGGCTCATCATACACACTTCTTTCCTCATAAATTGGTATTTCAATGCCATACTATGAGGAATGTAGAAGGAGAGACTGGACAATATCTCTCAATCTATGAAAAATGAACCATTCGTTTACGTCCAACTTGCTAAACGATTCTATGACTGTATCTCCGCTATCGCTTCAGGATGAGCCGTCTTGCGATCCACAATGTAGCTAACTAACATGAGTAGCAGACCGCCGACAGTAATTAGCGATGCAACCCATGGAATAGCGGCTAGCCCCATTTGATTAATAACGACTCCCCCGATAAAAGCGCCGCCTGCGTTACCCAGATTTAATGCGGAATGGCTGGAGGTAGAGGCAAGCAAAGGAGCCTCATAGGCCAGATTCATGATGCGAACCTGAATACCCGGCATGATGCCGAACGCAGCAATGCCCCAGATAAAGACTGTGATGACGGCCAATACCTTGCTTTGAAGCGTAAATGTCAGAATGGCCAAAATAATAGCCAGTACAGCATAGTTTGCGATCAGGGATGGAAGCAGTTTCCAATCTGCGAGCTTGCCGCCAACGATGTTGCCGATCGTTACCCCTAAGCCAAAGAGGACGAGAATCCAGGTAATGCTATGCTCGGCAAAGCCGCTAATGTCCGTAAGCAAAGGCGTAATGTACGTAAAGACAGTGAACAGACTGCCACAACCGACTGCACCTGTGAGCAGCATCAGCAGCACTTTTGGATTAAACAGGCTTTTGACTTCTTGTTTGAGACTGGAAGGCTTGTCCTGATGAATCACCGGAATGTAACGAATGATACCAAACAAAGAAATCAAGCCGATGACCACAATGGCTCCAAAGGAAGCACGCCAGCCGAGTTGTTGTCCGATAAAAGTACCAAAGGGCACCCCAATAATGTTCGCCACGGTCAAACCGGTCAGCACCATAGAAATGGCACCCGCGCGCTTGTCAGGACGAACCAGTCGGGCAGCGATCAGGGAACCAGCTCCCAAAAAGGTTCCGTGCGATAATGCAGTAGCCATACGGGCCGCAATCAGAAGTTCGTAATTGGGAGCAATAACGGAAAAAAGATTACCTAAAATGAATATAGTCATTAGGAGGCATAGCAGCTTTTTCTGCGGAACCTTATGGGTTAATACAGTAAGCACAGGCGCACCAATGGCTACACCAAGCGCGTAACTGGTGATTAACTGCCCGGCTTGCGGAATCGTAACATGAAGATCATGGGCTACATTGGGCAGAAGTCCCATAATGACGAATTCGGTCATGCCGATGGCGAAGGCACCAAGGGTCAACCATAGCAAGGAGGGGGGGAAGCGATTTGCTGTCATATTTTCTTGATTACTCATAAGTGTCTTGTATCCTCCTGAAAAAATAGTAATGCGAGTATATCATTATAGGTGATATCTGGCGACCCATTTTGCAAGAATTTTACATACTAAGTTGATAAGTTTTATGTAATTTACAAAAGCGACAGGTAGGAAGGAGCCAAGTATGTTATTTTGGTAATATGATATGAAGATCGTAAATAACGCTGTAAGAAACAATCTAAGGAGGATACAACGATGACACCTAAAGTGGTACATAGTATTACAGATTTAATAGGAGATACACCTTGTGTAAGACTCCAACGGCTCACAGGGCCGCAGGATGCGGAAGTGTATGTGAAGCTGGAGTATTTTAATCCAAGCGGCAGTGTTAAAGATCGAGCGGCGGGCAACCTGATTGCCGAGGCGGAAAAGGCAGGACATCTAAAGCCGGGAGGCACCATTATTGAGCCGACGAGTGGCAACACGGGAATTGGTCTTGCGATGAATGCGGCAGCCCGAGGTTACCGTGCAATTTTGGTGATGCCTTCGAATATGACGAAGGAACGGATCAATATTTTAAAAGCCTACGGGGCAGAGGTCGTACTGACACCAGCGGAAGAACGGATGCCAGGAGCGATTCGCAAGGCACTCGAACTGGGGGCAGAAATTGAAGGGAGCTTTATCCCGCATCAATTTGAAAATGAGGCAAATCCCGATATCCACCGTACGACGACGGCACTGGAAATTTTGGAACAGACGGAAGGGAAGCTGGATGTGTTCGTCGCTTCTTCGGGAACGGGCGGTACCATTACGGGAACAGGTGAAGTGCTGCGTCAGCATTTGCCGGATCTGCGGATTGTTGTAGTTGAGCCGAAGGGCTCGCCAGTGCTATCTGGAGGAAAACCCGGTCCACATAAGCTGGTTGGCACCAGTCCAGGCTTTGTTCCCACCGTACTGAATACGGAAGTGTATGACGAAATCGTGCAGGTTTCCGATGAGGATGCGATTGCAATGACACGGGCGATTGCTGCCCAGGAAGGGATTCTGGTTGGCCCCTCTAGCGGAGCTACGATATGGACGGCGATTCAGGAAGCTCGGCGTTTGGGAGCAGGCAAACGGGTACTTTGCATTGCCCCGGATACCGGAGAGCGTTATCTGAGCATGGGGATATTCGGATAAAAAGACGCGGAATGAGGGCAAAGAGATTCGACTCATTTATATGTAAGATCCAGCCTCATTAAGCGAAGTAACAAAAGTGATTGGCGATATGGCAATCAAGAATACACAAGTATAACAGGATGACTCCTGAAGCGCCTACTTCTTCACTAGCCTATTATAGCTCGACCTTGAAATATTATCTTTGAAAGAATAAAGGATGATGGGAGCGATATAGTAGATTCTTTTTCAATGGAGGAACATAGACATTGAATACATCCTTGTCATAATTTATAGGTTAATTTCACTCCTGACAATTAATAAGCCACAATCCATAAGGTTGTGGCTTATTAATTGTCGATTATAGCTTATATTCGTGAGAATTTAAAAAGTCTTACGGTTCATATTCCGTTCTTCGATCTTATTTGTCTCTTCAGCCTGACGATCATTTATATGATGTTGAAGACCCATAAGCCTTACATTGGAGGCGGGTCAGAGGGATATTACTGCGCAACAGTAGAGGCGGTAACCGAAGAAATGAAAAACTATATTGTCAATCAATTCACAGAGGAAAAGAACGAAAGTTTCAGAATTGAGAACGAGTTTTAGTCGGAGTTCCAGTACGATTGTGCATATAGAGTTTCAAAAGAACTTGAATCTTACGTTACGACTTTAGTCGTCGACATTTTGTCTAAATCTACATGCTTTGAGCAGGTGCCTTTTATCAATGACTGCAATTTAGGAGGTTTGGAATACCTTTCAGGAATAAAGTATAAAAAACGGGAGAATTAGATATATTCTTTATTCATCGACAGCAAGATATGACATACGGTCACTCACAATAAACGTGATTTAGGGGTACCATTGAAATCATGTTTATTAGAATTTAATTCAGAGAGGAAGAGGAAAATGAAAGTAGATCAAATGTTTGACCTTGATTTAAGAAAGAGCTATGAGGCCAGTGAGCTTAGCCCACAAGCTTCAATCATCAAGACAACCATTAAGGTATCCAAAGCAGTATGTAAAACTCTTACCTGTATCTGTACCGGTTCTTGTTCCAATTGTAAATAATTCATAAGCGATTCGTAAGTCAGGGGTAGTGAAATGGGCTACCCCTACTTACATTATGGAGATTGCATGATAAAACCTAATATATACAATTGGCATGTAGCCCGGCTGACCGATCATTTTAGTTGTGGTGCAACTGTTGGTCAGCCGCTTACTATCCTGTTTATTGATACAGGCGTCGATAAATCCCACTCAGAGATCCAAGGTAATTTAGTTGAGGCAGAATGCAAGTCATTTGTACCTTATGAGCCTTGTCTAAGCGATTACGTCGGGCATGGTACACAAATGGTTAGCTCTGTTACCGGCAAATATATATTGAAGGGGATATGCCCTTTCGCTCGGGTTGTTGTCTACAAAATTACGGACAAAAAAGGAATAAGCAAGCTTGAATGGTTGTATAGAGCACTGGAAGAGGGTATTGCTAAAGGATATCCGATTATCAACATCAGCTATCGTACAGAATATGAGGTCGACTTATTCGAGTTCAATCGGTTTCAGGCTTTGGTTGACTGCGCCAATGCGCAAGGCATCTGGGTAGTCTGTTCCGCAGGAAACGATGGACGCGATATTACGCAGGAGTACAGAGTGCCTGCGAATTTAAAGGGAGTATACCCAATTGGATCAACTAATAAGAACGGGGATATCTCCGGGTTCAGCAATACGCTCAGCGGCCAATTTTTTGCGCCGAGTGGTGATGAGTATGAAATCAATTACAACAATGATTGGGTAATGATTGCCAAATCAAGCTTCGACACAGAGGATTATTTATACGAAGTGCTGGGATTTGACAAAGCATACACAGTAGGTATCGGTACGAGTATTGCCAGCGCCTTATTCAGCGGAGTTGTTGCCTCTCTTAGCGGAGAGCTTATCGCGCAGGGGATGAATGCCGGGCGCACAGAAATGGAGTGTCTGCTCCGTCAAGGCGCGAGACTGATTGATGTTCAGCGGAATTATTATGAAGTAAGCCTTGCCGGTTCAATTCGTGCTTTAAGACAGATGAGAGGTTGATTGCATGTTGGAAAACTTTGAAATCTCGGAAAATTACATGTACCGGAAGACGTTGCTTGGCATGGAGTATTATACGCGGATATTTGATCATGAACAACTAGATGATGATGAATATCTTGACAGACTTGTACGGTTCGTTCAGCAGCAGGGGTTGATGGATTCCATTTATGTCTCCAGCCCCTCGACCTACGCTGCACTGCAAAGCCTGGAACAAGGCAGAACATTGAAGTCCAAAAAAAAGCGGAATCTTATCCTCAGTCTAAGCAAGTTCATTTCGCGGGCAATTTGTAGACCAACACCGTTTGGACTGTTCGCGGGAGTAGGCATTTCCCGATTTGGAAACACGGGAGGCGCTGGAGAACATGTCGTCTGGGCAACTCCGGATTATAGCCTAATTTACCGCTTAATAGGGCTTTTCCATGGGGATGCGGATGTCCGCAATGAATTGAGACTGAGTGTAAATAACACCTCTTACATTGACCATCACAGGCTCGTCATCTCTTATCAGACTCTGTTTGCAGCAGATCAGGAGGAACGAAGCACTGAAAATATATCTATTCTCAAAACCCCGGTCATAGATTTCATCATGAAGATCCTTGATAAAGAGCAGCAGACTTTTCTGCAGCTTATGCAAGCTATAAAAGATGCCTTCGGCGTGGATGACACGATCAGCACAGATTTTTTGCAGCAATTGATAGAACAAGGCTTTTTGGTGAGTGAGATGATTCCCAATCCTCGGGATAGCGCTCCTCTGGAGCATCTGATCCGTACACTAAAGCTGCTTGCTGCTCCCAAGGCAGCATATTACGCAGATATTTTGGAGAGAGTTGGACATGCCATTCAGGACATCACAGTTGCTGAGGTCAAACGCGAAGGCATTGAGGCTGTCCGAAAACTAGTCCAGCTTATCCTTCCCGATTATCAGGGCGACTTGGTCAAAATAGACGTAAGGCTGAATCAGGCAAATGAAATTCACTTGTCGGACAGCGATAGGCAAGCGTTGGCCCAAGTAGCTTCAATATTGAGCATGCTTTCTACGTACAGGAAAGAGGATACACTTTCCGACTATCGTCAGCAATTTACTGAGAAGTACGGAGTATATGAAGAAGTTCCCTTATTGCAGTTGTTCAGTAAGACGTTGGGGCTCGGCAAACCTGAAGAGTACAAGAGCCACTACCAGAACGGAGATAAGTACAGGCATAAGGATGAAGGCAGGTTCCGACAGCTCAAGGCGCTAATTGCGGAGTGGCAGACTGAAGCGCTTGCCAATCATTCGGATATCGTGCTTGACGAGGCCAAAATCCAACAGCTGTCTGAATTGAGTCTGGAGAATGTCTATGTCTCGTTCGATTTGTATTATTCCTGCATGGAGAATGAGCAAGGTGAAGTTACGTTTTATTTAAACAACAGAGCCGGATCATTGGAAGCGTGTCAGAGCTTCGGAAGATTTGCCTACATGTTTGACAAGGATAGCCGTGATGAAATCTTCCGTTTTGTCAGGAACCCGAAGGATCAGAAAGCAGGGAAGAGCGCCGCTGAAATCTCATTTTATCCATTCAGCCCCAAAATAACTAATATTATGACGGCAGGCCCAACACCGGATCAATCCATGGATATGGCCACGTTCCCCAAGAATCGGAATTTGGACATTTCCCAACTACTGGTAGGGGTGGAGGATTCGGGATACTTTTATCTGAAGCACAGGGAAACAGGCGAACTGGTATTTCCCAAACTAAGCAGCATGTACAATACAGAGCTGGCGCCTTATCTGATCCGGTTTCTGAATGATATTAATCTACAGTATCAGACCGGATGGTCCCATCTGGAGGAGTATCTCTATGATTCTTCTTTTACACCGAGAGTAACCTATAAAAATATCATCATCTGCCCTAAAAAATGGACATTATATGCGGATAAACGGCTCCAGAGCGAAGAACAGTTTTTGGCCTTTCTGGAGGATTGGATCATAAAGTATAACATTCCGCGATATGTATATTTGGTGGAGCTGGACAATAAGCTGTTGCTGGATTTGGATCGCCATCATCATCGAAAGCTTTTGCACAAAGAATATACCCGGAATCCGGAAGGCAAGGCGGCTGTTATTATGGAGACGGAGAAAGAACTGTTCGCTTCCGTTAACCGGTATATGGAGGAGTGCGTATTTTTTTGCAAAAGCCCGATGTTTCAGTACTTGCCGATAGACAGATTGTCTGCACAGGCTACCGATAAAAGCTTAAATAAAGTGCTGAGTTCTTCGGTGAATGCCGTTTATTATCCAGGTTCGGATTGGATATCCCTGCAGGTGTATTACAATCAGGAACTGCTAACCGATTTGCTGGGCAGTGCATTTAAGACATTCATGGACAATAGCGCCGAGTACTTCATTGACCAGGTATTTTTTGTCCAGTATGCAGATAAGGAGCCGCATATCAGGCTAAGGTGCAAAATGTCGGGAAGCGTACAGCATCAGCGTTTCACGGCCTTGAACTATGTTTTTGATTTCCTGAATACTGTAACCTCGTCCGGATTGGTTAGTTCCTATTCGGTTGTTCCTTACCGGCCTGAAATTTTGCGGTATGGCGGCGCAGCCTTCATTGAACAAGCGGAGAGGTTATTTGCTATCGATTCTTATCTAGTTTCAGGCTATTATGCAGGCAAGAGGTCAATTAATGCAACCGATCAGATGTTATTTTGCTGCACCGGACTTTTTGAGGTTGTGAACTGCGCGTATCCGCTGGCAGAAGATCAATTGAAGGCTATGGCTGCGATTATTGATCCGAAGAAATTCAGGCAGGAGTATCGGGAACACAAAGAAGCGCTATTCCAAAGGATTCAACAGACCCGTTCCATATCCTTGCCAGCAAGCGATAAAGACGACAGGTTGCGGCAATACGCTGCATATTTCACCGCTATCCGGGAAGCTGACGACAGAACCAATTACTACGATGATATTATGTTCAGCATCATGCACATGTTCTGCAACAGAGTGTTCGGCCTGGACCGGGAAAAAGAAGAGCTTGCCCTACACCTGTGCTACTACAGTTTGGAAGATTATTTACAGGTAAGCAAATATCATGTTGCCTATTGAGGAGGAGTTTATGGCGGTCAAACAAGTCCCGGGAAATTTATCTGAAATAGTCAGGCAAAGCGCAGAAATTTACAAAGATATAGATACTGTAACCCTGCTAATCAAGAAGCACGCCATGCATGATTACCCTGAAATGGAGCTGATATCGCTGGCTTCAGGATACCCCGGAATCAGCCTTCTTCTGGATAAACTAGATGAAGTTTACCCGGGGGAAGGGTGGGCTGCGCTTGCTTTCAAGTACAATCAGGAGATTGTGCGTTTAATCGGTAATATACCGTTCCATTCATTGTCACTGTATACCGGATTAGCAGGCGTTATTTATCTGTTCAACGAGTGTTCAAGAGGTTCAACAAGATATACGAATGTGCTCTCGCAGACGCTGGATATGTTTCTTAGCAGCTACGGGGAATTCTATGAGGAGACAAGGGGGAAATTGGAAGACTCTTTGATTGAGGATAGCGACTTGGATTTGATTTCAGGCTGGACGGGGATTGCAGCTGCATTAATGGAGGTTAAGGAACGCCAGGACAGATACGCTGGGAAGCTGGATGCAGTGCTCCTTAAGATCCTTCAACTGATTACGGATGCTGTAGGCAAGCTGAGACATTTCGGGGAACTTCCCGAACAGACCATTTATTATAATCTTGGCATGGCGCACGGAATTACAGGAGCCATTAATCTGCTGGCCGTTGCACATCTCCGCCGCTACTCGTTAAACGGATTGAGAGAAGTACTGGAAGTTGCCAAGACTTTTCTGCTCGGAAGTATCAGGGAGTGGAACGGCACCCTTGTCATACCTAATATGTTCACACCGAATGAATCCGCAGAGACTAGTCGGAATCCAGGTTATCACAGAGATGCATGGTGTTACGGCACACCGGGAGCTTCTGTGGCTATGTTCCGGCTGGGATTGGCCCTGAAGGACAAAGCGCTGCAGCAGCAGGCTCTGCAATTGTTCAATACCGTCTACTCCAGACCAGATTCGCTAAGAAAGGTAATTTCACCGACGATCTGTCACGGCTATGCAGGCTTGGTCCTGATTCAGCACCATTTCAGCCGTGCGGCAGCCATGCCGTTTAAGGATGAATTTTTGCATCGTTTGTTATCATATCGAAATACTGGTGAGGAAGTACCTTTTATAGACCTTGAGGGAAGCGTCGATGATCCGTTATCTCTCGATAAAGTAGGGCTACTCGATGGATGTGCAGGTGTATTGCTGACACTGCTGACCTGTGATAATGAGAACTTGAGTACATGGAAGCAGATGCTGGTATTTAGCTAACAGGAGGAGACGGTAATGTTCATTTTATTAAAAGAAATTATTACAGTCATGGTGGGACTGATTACCGACTTTCTCTCTTTTCAACTGGATGCATATTTTTATATTTGGTTTCTGGTCCTGTTTATTTCAAGCTTGGCAGCGACCCTGGTTCAACGAAGCGAAGGGACTATTACCTACAGCACAGCCGAATGTGTCGGAATCAATGTGCTAGTTGTCGTATTATACCTAGTAATCGGTACAATTTTGGCCAGATACTTTGCAAGTTTTGAGGATCAGCAGATTGTTGCTGAAGATAAGATTATGCTGTATAAAATTTCTTTTATGCTTACATCCGCTGTAATTATTGTGGATATTATACTTGATAGGTTGAAGAGAGGGCGGAAATTCTCCTACTCTTTGGAGTTTCTTGCCGGAAGCGCCGTGTGCTTCTTACTGTTCCAGTTAAGCAATCAAACGGACTGGATAGGAACCAAGCTGTCGCTCTCCTATATTGTCATGGTAGCGATAGCCGCAGGTGTCTATACAATGGCAATGAAGTTTTTGCTAGAATACGAAAATCACAAAGAGAAATAGGTGATTAAGCCATAATGGAATTGAATATGGAGAGCACGGCATATAAAAAGATCGGTGAAGAACAACAAACGGCCCATTCCTTGCTGGAGTTAATCAAAATTGCGAGATGGCCCAAGCTTGCGCTTGCTTGGAGCATCATATTTACACTGATTTCCGCCGCTTTTTCATTAGTATTGCCGATCATTACAGGTAAGCTTGTCGATAAGATCTCAGCTATGGAGCTGACGATCCAGACCGCAGCTGTGCTTATTTTGCTGTTTCTGGCCGGAGGGATTTTAAACGCCGTGTCTTCTCTGCTCCTCAGATATGTGGGGAGCAAGTTTTTTCAGGAGCTGCGACTGAAAATTTGGGAAAAAATTATCCATTTGCCGGTTAATTATTTTGATAACAACGAGAACGGCAAAATCATCAGCAGAATGACGAACGACCTTGCTATTGTAAGTAATTTTCTGGCTATCACTCTGCCTTCTATTCTGGCTGATGTCCTGATGGTCACTGGTTGCATCATCATGTTATTTGTGTTGGATTGGAGATTAATGAGTGTACTCATTGCTCTGATTCCTATAACGGCGCTACTGATCTATCCCATTGGAAGAAGGATGAATAGGGTAGCGGTTGAGGCACAGGATGCAGCCGCAGATTTTTCCGGTGAGTTAGCCAAAATTCTCTATAACATCAGATTCATTAAAGCGACGACGTCGGAACAGCTTGAAATGAAATATACTCGAGAGATACTTGGACGTATCTTTCGCTTGAACATCAAAGAGGGAATATTGTCAGCTGTCATTGAGCCGATTGTCACAATTGTCATCATGCTAGCTTTGGTAGGAATGTTTTGGTATGGAAGCGCCGGCATTGCTGCTGGGCATATCACTACAGGTACTCTGGTATCCATGATCTTTTATTTGTTTACAATGGTTTCGCCTCTGACCCAGCTCAGCAGTTTTTTCTCGCAGTATCAGAAGGCCAAGGGAGCAAGCAAGGAAATTCATACCATATATAACCAGCAGGATGAGAAGCAAGAAGAATTAGGCAATGTGCCGGACATGAAAAGTCATGATCAGAATTCGGATATCCTGCATTTTGCCAATGTTTCTTTCTCGTACAACCAGGGCCAACCGGTATTATCCAACGTGGAGTTAGCCTTCAGAGGCTGTACCACTACAGCGATCGTAGGGCCTTCCGGCTCGGGAAAAACAACAATATTTTCTTTAATAGAGAAATTTTACTCAGAATATAATGGAGAAATCTATTACAATAATGTATATTTGGATAAGATTAGGACGGAAGAATGGCGTCGCAAAATATCCTATGTTATGCAGGATAGTGACTTACTGGTAGGATCAGTGAGAGACAATCTGGTATATGGCCTAAACAGAGACGCGGATGACCATGAGATTTATGCGGCTCTTGATACAGTAGGCTTGAAGGAGGTAATTCATCAATTACCGGGTGGTTTGGATACCTTTGTTGGAGAAAGGGGAGTCAAATTATCGGGGGGACAGAAGCAGCGAATCCAGATTGCCAGATGCTTGCTTTCAGACCATGAGATTCTGCTGTTTGACGAAGCTACCGCCAACCTGGATAGCGAGTCAGAGCAGCTTGTCCATGATGTAATCAAGCTTCTCTCCAAGAATAAAATGACCATTGTTATCGCTCATCGTTTGTCAACCATCTACAAAGCCGACCAGATTATCTTTTTGGATAAAGGAGAAGTAACGGGGGTAGGCACGCATCACGAATTAATGAGCTGGCATGATAAATATCGTGATTATGTTCAATTCCAGCTTCCCGCACAATTAAGTTAGGGAGGGGCGGTGGCGTTGTATCATCAATTGTCAACGTGGATCGTTGATAAATACTTTCAAGACGAAGAATTGGAAGCGGAGAAGCGTGCTTATGTGCTTTATTATCTGGAGAACATACTAGCTGGTACAGAAAAAATACTTCTTGTATTGGTCAGTGCCTGTTTGCTCAGTGTATTAGCCGAAACGGCTGCGATTCTGCTTTCCTATACAGTGGTCCGGCGAAAGTCTTTTGGCTGGCATGCTCGAAAGTCGCATCATTGCACCTGGGTCAGTCTACTGACCTTTGTGTTTGTTCCCTGGCTCTTAAAGGAAGTAGAATGGAACCGCATTTTTTTGGCGACGCTCTGTCTGCTTTCTGTCATTCTGATTGCCAGATACGCTCCGGCCGATACGGAGTGCAATCCATTGGTGGATCCGAAGTTCAGAAGAGCATGCAGATTACAAGCTATCTTTTTAAGTATAGTGTTTGTTTTCGTGGCCATCGCACTAGATTTTTATCCTTGGTTAATATTCGGGTTGTTTCTTGAAGCAGTTGTCATCACACCAGTATTCTATTCCATAATGAGAAGGAGTTATGCCAATTATGAACAATATCAAGAATATTAAAGAACACAGAAACAACCATACCCAGAGACTCAAGGCTAAGCTACTGGAGCATATGAGTAAAAGAGGTGAAGGAGGAGGGATTTGTTTCGGGTTGTTCTATGAACCAGTCAATCCAAAAGTTCGGAAATTGATCAAAAAATGATTACATCCGGCATTTATTTTTTGCAATACACCAGCTATCTTGTAATATATCATATGGTCAGCGGCAATGGTCTAAGCGTTTTCCGTATGAATTATAAGCTGCTGCTGTTTTTGGTCATGTATTATTTTATCGGAATAACAGCTCTGGATAACTTCGGACTGATTGTTTACCTATTTCTATTTGTGCTACTGGCATTATACGGGTGGTTGACCGACAAATATGAATCCTTGTGGGTCATAGGCTTCTACGCCATCCTTACCATCTTTATTACGACACTGCTGGGTTATTTCATAACGGTGATCAGCTATGCGGTTCCTTATGAATATAAAAACAAATGGACGGCGCCCTTCCTAACCGCTTGTTCACCTCCGCTGATCTACTTGGCGCTCCGAAAGCTTGTGTCTTATTTGTTTCCTACTCCGGCGGTCAGGCTTTTGAAGCTATATCGGATTAAGCTTATCGTCGGAGCTTCTTTAATCTTGGTCTTGGGGATCATCGGACTCGGACTCATTATCTATTCGGAGTGTGAAAGCAACAATCCGTATCCAAGCAGATTAAAGATTGTGTTGATGCTGATCGGCTTGACCTCCATCTTCCTGATGACGATCAATTGGCTGTATCGCTTCCTGCGTGAACGTGAGCTAGAGAAGAACAAGACGGAACAATACCTGCAGCTGGAGGCTTATATTATGGAGATTGAAAAAATGTACGAAGACATCCGCGGCTTCAGACATGACTATACCAATATCCTGTTAATGCTGGACGAGGGGATCAGAACTGGGGATTTGGCAATGATCAGGCGGATATATGAGAGTTCTATCCAACCTACTGCCTCACAGTTGAACGGATATTCCTATAGTCTGGATAACCTGATTAATCTGGACGTAAGTGAGCTCAAGAGTATTATTACATCCAAGATGCTGGTGGCAAAGAAGCGTGGAGTTGACGTAAAACTTGAAATTGAGAGCGGTATCAGTGAAATGTATATGGATATTATAGACCTTTGCAGAGTAATCTCTTGTTTCCTGGACAATGCAATCGATGCGGCACTAGAGACCTGCAATCCGTCCATAACTATTGTGCTGATCCATGAAGACGATATTCAGACGGTGACGATACGAAACTCTTATAATCAGTCTGCACTTGACGGGATTAAGGTGAATGATCTCTACAAACGAAACTTTTCAACGAAAGCGGACAATCGGGGTCTTGGCTTGTACAATATAGCAAAGGTGCTGCGCAGCAACAAGTATGTCACTTTGGATACCAAAAAGGAACCGGATTTTTTCACGCAAACATTAATTATAAAGAGAGCGACATCATGAATATTTTTATCCTGGAAGATCAGTTTATCCAGCAGCGCATAATGGAAAAGATGGTCCGTAAAAGCTGCGAGGAACTTGGCATCTGCTGCAGCAATCTCATTGTCACCAGTAAGCCGGATCTCCTGCTTTTTGAATCAAAAGCTTGTGCGAATAACTTGTATTTCCTTGATATTGAAATCTCGGGTTGCCAGATGAAGGGACTGGAAGTTGCCCAGGAAATCAGAAAATATGATATGTATGGGCATATTGTCTTTGTTACTACCCACGGTCATCTGTCTCCGCTTACCTTCCAATACAAGGTAGCAGCTCTTGATTTCATTATCAAGGATGCTACTCAGGATGAAATGGAAAAAAAGGTCAGAGAAGTTCTTGCTGTTGCCCATCAAAGAAAGTCTGTGTTGGATGTCAACGATTGGTTTATACTCGACAATAAATTTACGAAATTTCAAATTTCCTTCTCCAGCATTTATTACTTTGAAACAACCGGTGTTCCCCACAAAATCCGTCTGGTTTCCGAAAACAGAACTCTTGAGTTTTACGGCGACCTGAAAGATATTGAGGCTAAGGACCCAAGGTTGTTCCGGTGTCATCGGGCATTTATCGTAAACCTGATGAAGGTGGAATCTATAGATAAGAGCAAGAAGGAGATCATTTTTCAACCCAATCAGAATTCCGGAGAAGCAAGGCGCATTATTCCCGTTTCCCGCCAATTGTTGAAGCACCTCCTAGATAAGATGGGAGACCGGAGCCTCCTGAACAGACCTGTTTACGAATAGAATAGATACGGAGGGCATAGTCCTTCGGGAAGAAAAGGGGAGGAATATGGAACAAAGGTTATCCGTTCAAGCAGAGGTGAAAGGCATTGATGCCACCAGTTTAAAATTAATTGCAATATTGGCAATGCTAATTGATCATATTGGAGGGCTATTTTTTGCCGATTTTTTGGGCTTTCAGGTGGTAGGCAGAATTACATTGCCTATCATGGCTTTTTTTGTAGCCGAAGGATATATCCATACCAGAAGCTTCAAAAAATATACAATGCGCCTTGCTGTAACCGGGCTGGCCAGTGTGGTGCCTTATGGATTGGTATTTAAAGATTGGTATAGTTCGGGAAACATCATGCTAACGTTGTTGATGGGCCTACTGGCAATATGGTTCTATGACAACACGACCAATCCTGTACTTAAATACTTGGCGATTTCGGCTCTTTGCGTAGTCTCTTTTTTGGGAGACTGGAGTGTAGTTGGAGTGTTCCTGGTTCTGGCTTTCTATGTGGCTCGCAAACAACAGAAGATTTACAATGGGTGGATTATTGCAATAATTGCGCTTATGTTCATTTTCGGAGTCATCATTATATGGGCTGTTCCCGATTCGCTCAGCATCCTGGGCATCAACGCCAGCACAATGAACGAATATCTTTATCCGTTTGCGATCGGCGGGGCCTGTATTTTTGCCCTCCCTCTGCTATCCCGATATAACGGAGAGAGGGGAAAAGGCTCACGAACCTTCTTCTATTTGTTTTATCCGCTGCATTTGCTCGCGCTCTATCTGCTGAAGTTGGCTATTGATTATTACATATAAGAAGGGCTGTCTAATAAGTAACTAAAATAAAAAAATGGACGGGAAACGACATGTTTTCCGTCTAATTTTTGCGGTTTCACAAACTATTCGAATGCTGATGAAGCAAGGAATACTTTGAGGGTTAAAGGAGGAGCAGCATGAAGATTATGCCTTTACAGAAACGTGGAATCTCCGATAGTCGGCTGGCGCTCGGGTGCATGCCTTTTGGTGGAGAATGGAGCCATGCACCGTTTACGCAGGAGCATGTCGTTGAAGCGGAAAGAGCTGTAGAAGCTGCACAATCCATTGGGATTACGATGTTCGATCATGCGGATATCTATCGTATGGGGAAAGCGGAAGAGATTTTCGGCCGGATTTTAAAGGGACAGCCGGGTTTGCGCGAACAAATCGTAATTCAGTCCAAATGCGGCATTTTTCTGCCGGATGGTACGCTTCCTGGCCGTTTTGATTTCTCATATGCTCATATTATGGAGTCTGTGGACGGGATTCTGAAGCGTCTGGGTACGGAATATTTGGACATCCTGCTGCTGCATCGTCCCGATCCGCTGGTAGAGCCGGAAGAAGTAGCGAAGGCGTTCAGCGAGCTTAAGACATCTGGAAAAGTAAGGAATTTTGGCGTTTCCAATATGAATGTAAGCCAAATTCGGTTTCTGGAACGGAGCCTAACGGAGCCGCTGATCGCTAATCAGCTGGAAATGAGCCTGGCCCATCTGCATTTTGTAGATCAGACAGTACATGTGAACCAGCAGGCAGGGACAAATGTACATTTTGGCGAAGGTTTGCTGGAATATTGCCAAACCGAGAATATTCAGCTCCAAGCCTGGGGACCGCTGGCGCAGGGACGTTTTAGCGGAGGTCCTTTGGAAGGGCAACCTGAGCATGTCGTTAAGACGGCAGAACTGGTGCAGAAGCTAGCTTCTGAAAAGGAAACGACACGTGAAGCGATCGTCCTTGGCTGGCTTATGAAACATCCGGCACGGATTCAGCCAGTCCTTGGCAGCGCCAATCCTGAACGAATCAAGGCATGTCAGGATGCGGAACGCCAGAGCGAGCTGATGACCCGTGAGGAATGGTATGAATTGTATGTCAGTGCGCGCGGACAAGCCTTGCCGTAACTCGTACTGCGAACCTGTTTGTTACAGCAGGCGTATGTGGATGTAAGTGTATGACCTTGTTTATACGAACTGTAGTTTAATAAGGCCCTCCCTTCGTCTCATTAACAGACGGAGGAAGGGCCTATTTACATGAATGCATCTCATATTGCCTCAGCAGCTATTCCTCTTCGTATCGTGCGAGGGCCTTGGCGGTTGTTTCTTTCATTCGTGAGATCAGCCGTGAGCCTTGGACGACCTTGACACGTTTGCCCAGGAAACGGATTTTGGATAGCACATATTCACATTCGTCTGCCTGGAAGGTGAGTGTAATACGATAGGTATCTGCTTCCTGAACATATTCGACCTCTTTTTCAAAGCAGGAAAAAGCATATAAAATACGAGACATTTCACCGTTGTATATGGGAATAATTTCGATGATGCCCTGCTCTTTGCGCGACTCCAGTATACCGAGTATACGTTGGGTGAATTTTTCGGCCTCTTCGGGTAGAAGCTCATCTTCCGTGATGTTCACGATATTAGACAGCTTGGTAGACATGAGCGCGCGGTGTCTGCGGTTATACCACAGCAGGCTCCATTCTTTTTTGACCATGGAGAACTCCAGCTTATATGGAAAACCGGACATTCGCTCATGCATGCGTCCGTTGCGCAGTTTGTAGGTTATACAGATGCCTGAACGGGATCGCAGAATAGGACGCAATTCACGCAAGAGTGGATGATAAACCGAAGCAGCAGGAACCCCTGCCTTTTCGCGTAGGCTGCCATCGGCCTCCAGAGGCTCGTCGTCTGCAAGTAATTGCCGAAGCTTATCAAGTGTAGCCGGGGTAAAAGCCTCTGTCGCTGCCGAATCCGCCAGCATAGATTGGAGCCAGACTCTTTCCTGCGATGTGGTAGCAAAGGCGCCCGATTCATCCAGCCGAGAGACGATCTGGTAGTTAAATATTTTCTCGAACAGGCTCATAATAGGCTTGCAGCTCCTTCCATTCCTGTCTGAATTCCTTCCGTAGCCGCTGAGGCTCCAATACCTCACAGCTTGATCCGAAGCTGCGAATCCACGGTTTAATCTCGGTGATTCCATTCACTGTGATTTCATAGATAAAGGATTCACTTTCTTCCTCCGCGATCGTACCCCATTGTCCCTGTGATAACACACGTTCCCGAATAAAGTTGCGCTTCGCACCCTCAGGATTAAAAAAACGTACACGTACCTTCACGGGACGACCGGTATCAACAAGCCAGCTGTACCGCATTTTTTCTTCCAATACCGCTAACAGGTCGGCATGAAACTGCTCGGGGACAGGCTTACCCTCCACCAATTGAGTCATCCCCTCCATACGAAACTTCATGATTCCTTTACCACCTACATGACCCAGAACATACCAACGTCCATATTGATGGTCATAGATGACTTGCAGGGGCAGAATGGTATGTTCACGGCCTTCCGTCTCTTTTTCAAACAGTGGGTTTGTGTTCTGTGACCCGTACATGCTTCGTTTGGACGCCGAAAAATATAAAAAAGTTACACAGCGACGTTGCCGAATGGCGTGTAGAAGCGGATGAATATGGGCTTCGTCCAGAATACGTGAATAATAATGGTATTTATATAAAAAAGGCTCGGCCATCTCCCGATCTCCGAGCTGACGGCGCATGGCTTTTTTAAGATGATCTCGTAACAGATATCCCTGTACAGAGGGGAGCTGGGTGTTGGCCATAATGTCCACAAAATCATATAGGTCCAGTAATTCCTCGTCCGTCAGTTCTGTCACCAGATCGTTGCGGACAGCATAGCGGTAAGGTCTGCCGCCGGACTCTTTACGAACCACGCCGACTTCGACCAGATATTTCAGATCGGAACGAATCGTTTTCTCATCCGGCAGTGAACTGTCGGAAGGCAGCCCGTTGCAGCAAGCATCCAATAGTTCCATGGTGGTCATAGGCTGTGACTGTAGCGCTGTCAGCAGAAGGGATAAGCGGACGCTTTCCGATTCCTTGAGCGATTTGGCCCGAAACAGAAATAACAATAATGGATCAGCTGATTCGTAATAATTAAAGCGCAGCATCTCATTAAAATCATGTCCCTGTTCCGCAGGCAACTGCTGTTGTACGGATTGGACGATTTCCTTGAGACGCCGGATTGTTTTATCAAAGGTATGCACTGAAATGCCCAGTCTGTCTGCAAATTGCTGCCGATTATAAGCGCCGCTGGTCAGTGTGAGCATGCGCAGGAATTGAATTTCTTTATCAAAACTCTCTCTCGCCATGATGCATTCCCCGTTTCTGTTGCCGTTCTCCGAAAGCAAGTATCCCTTTATTCTAACAGGGAAGGGATGCAGGAAAAAGGGAAATTATTCATCTTTGTAATACTTTCACCATGTTCACGACTTCCAAAATAAAGCATCATAGGAGTATAAGATAGCACGATGAAATAAGAAGCAATACATAACAGAAGGGTGATGCAACATGTTTGGACGACGCAAAAATGAAATGTTATATCCATGGGTAGGCAAGCTTTCGATTTATGAAACGATTATACAGGGAATGGATACTCAGGGCAGGCTTACTGATGATCATTTACCGGATGATGAAGAATACTGGGCAGGGCACACGATGCGTTGGGTGGCAGGAGGATTGGATGGAGCATTTGGGCATCATGGCGCTGGCGGAGATGGAGAGACTGACAAAATTAAGGATCTGGCGCAGTTGTTGTCCAGACAATGCCGCAAGCCAGGGATGAAGACAAGACGTGAGACGTATGTACGCTTAATGGAGGAAAATGCACTCAGCCTGATTGATCCGCTGCTAGATGCGGTGCGCGAGCATCCAGCAATTCAGCCTGATCGATTGTATGAGGAAGCGCGTTGGCTGGCTGAACACGGAGCACATCGCAATGTGGTGAAGGTCGGTATTGCGCTGCTCGGATTGCTGGAGACAGAGCAGCATCACGAGCTTATTTTAACGCTAGCCAAGCATGATGAATTCACGCTATATGCGGCTGTGGCAATCCGTAATATTTCGGAGCAAGCCAATGAGCAGTTGTATAGGTTAGCCTCACAGGTACATGGTTGGGGACGTATTCACGTCGTAGAACGGCTGGAGCCTGCACAGCAGGAAATACGTGACTGGTTATTACGGGAAGGATTCCGCAACAATGTCATGTATGAGTATCTTGCTTATGAGTGCGCTCATAAAGGCGAGCTGCATACAGCCATGGCTGTACCGCAGATTGATCAGGAGTTGTTTGACGGAGCAGGCGAAATTCTGTCGGCTTTATTAGCAGCAGGCGGACCTGCGGAAAGTATAGACGATTATGAGCATGCCGCTATGGTCATAGGCAACTACCTTCGTCATGCTAAGGCTATGTGTACGACTGTGAAGCATTTTACGATCATCATGGATATTGCAGATTTTCTGGGTGAAGAGGACGATTCATGGGAGGCACGTTATGAGTATGAATGGACGCCGGAATTACGTAAACGTTATGCGTCGATTTGCCAGCAGATGATGAACGATCCGCAGTGGGTGAAGCTGGTAGAGCAGGAACTGCAGCATGCAGATTCACCGCATCTCCACTGTGCCATTCGCGTAGCTAGAATGCTAGCACTAGATGTATGGCCTGTGCTATTTGATCAATTAAGCAAATACCCAGTCAAGCCTAATCTGTACTTTGAACTCATCAAGACAGAGGATGAACAGCGGGCTCGTAAGCTGATGGCTTTTGCAGAAAAGCACTTGCCTCTGGGAGAGATTGCTTCCGGTCCTGCTGATGTGCCGGGCTTTGGACCGGAGTATGAAGCGCATCAATGTCTGGGTATGCTGTTGCAACTATTGGCTTCTTACGAAGGAATGGGACAAGAGCTAGTTGCTGCCGGACTTTGGAGTCCGTTGACCTCCAATCGCCGTGCAGCGCTTCATGTACTCAAGGTATGGCCTTCTGAGATGTGGGGAGAGAAAACGACAGAGCGCCTTCGCCGCTTATCGGTAGCCGAAACGGAGGAGTCGATTAGAGAACAGATTCGGGAAATACTTTAATGATAAGGGAGGGAACAACATGACAGATGTGAAGCATGGGCAGGGTTTGATTCAACCGGAAATGCGCGAAACGATTTTGCGTGAGCTGCGCGCCTTGGAGCAGGAGGAGCAGGTGCGCATTGTATACGCCTGTGAATCAGGCAGTCGGGCATGGGGGTTTCCTTCACAGGACAGTGACTATGATGTACGATTTATTTATGTAAGACCCATAGAATGGTATTTATCTATTTTTGATAAGCGGGATGTAATTGAGCGGCCAATCAGCGATTTGCTGGATATAAACGGCTGGGATTTGAAAAAGGCGCTCCATTTGTTTCGCAAGTCTAATCCGCCTTTGCTGGAATGGCTGCAATCTCCGATTCCCTATTTGGAGCAGTATTCAGTAGCTGACCAGATTCGTGCGATATCGCCGTTAACCTTCTCTCCGAAGTCCTGTATGTACCATTATCTGAATATGGCGCGTGGAAACTATCGGGATTATTTGCAAGGTGAACAGGTGAAAATTAAAAAGTATTTTTACGTGCTGCGCCCACTGCTGGCCTGTGGCTGGATTGAACGTTACAACAGCATGCCTCCGATGGAATTCGTAGACTTGCTAGAGGAATTAATTCCGGCCGATACAGAACTTTATCAGGTGATCGGGCATTTGCTGCAACGTAAAAAAGCGGGTGAGGAACTGGATATGGAGCCACGGCTTTCGGTGGTGAATGATTTTATACAGCAGCAAATTGCTTATTTTGAACAGAAGGCGCCCTTGCTTCAGCATATGGAGAGTGGACGTGATCAGCAGTTGGATGATTTGTTCCGCGCTACGGTGAATGAAGTATGGAAAGCATAAGACTGGGAAGGAGAAGTGGAGTATGCACATCACGCTAAAAGCAACCGGAACCCATGCAGGGATGATTTCGCATTTGCTTGCTAAGAATCCTTACAATACGTATGATCGCACAGAAAAAGGCGCACGTGTACGCATGGTGTACACCGTTTTTACCGAGGAAGAGGCTGAGATCGTCATTCAGGCTTCGCCAGATTCGATTGATTTGGTCAAAAACAGTCCAGACAGCTATGACATTACACAATATATTAATGACCGGGAGTTTGTAACCAGCAGCTTATTTTGCACCTATATTCGTGGCTCGCTTGGCACGGCCCTGAACGGTAAACCCAAGGAAGACTATGCAGGATGGGTGACGCACCCTTTTGCGCTGGAGTTATCGTTTGGGCCCGTTGCTTCGGATTTGCCGGATTCTGTGGTGGAGGGACTATTTGCTCCGCTGGGCTATCAAGTGGCTATAGAACGAGGGGAAGCGGACTATTCTTTTCAGCTGAAAAATCGAAGCACCGTCAGATATGTCACGTTAAGTGGTCATCAGACGGTGCAGTATGCGTTGCGTCAGTTATTACTGTTGATTCCGGTGCTGGATAATTATAAGCACTACTACATCAGTGAAGAAGAGTTTGACAAGCTGAGACGTTACGGTGAAGGCTGGCTGCCAGAGCATCCACTTCGCGAGCTTATCATTCGACGCACGCTTCGTTTTACCAATCTGATTGAGCAATTTGAGCAATCTGATTCTGCTAAAACAACAGGCACAAAAAAACATATTGAAAAGGATACTGTCCAAGCTCAAAAGGATAAGCACGAACAGATTCAACAGCCAGAACAGCCACAGGAAGAAGGGAAGCAACAGCCTACAGTACGGCTAAATGAGCTGCGATATCAAGCCATTATGGACGTAATTCGCAAGTTGCCTCACAGACAGAAAATCGTAGATTTTGGTTCAGGGGAAGGGAAGCTTTCGGCTCGGCTGGCTCGAATGACGGGCGTTGAAGAGATTTGGGCGGTGGAGCCGTCTGCGTATGCACAGGTGAGAGCCATGGAGCGTTTTGCCAAGCTGGAAAGGCATGCCGACGCGATCAGTCCTACACCCATGATGGGCTCTCTCTTTTATTATGATGAACAATTGCGGGGCAAAGATGTGATGATTCTATGTGAGGTCATTGAGCACGTGGATGAGCATCGTCTGAACCAGGTGATGAAGACGATTGTGACGGAGTATCAGCCGGGCGTGCTGATCGTGACGACTCCCAATCGTGAATATAATGAAGTGTATCGTATGAATCAGCAAGAGCTGCGGCATGGCGATCACCGTTTTGAATGGAGTAGAAGCGAGTTTCAGGAACGATGTGAGCAGTGGATTGCGGAAGCTCCTTATTCGGTAGCGCAAAAGGGGATCGGAGAAGAGGTCGAAGGCTTTGGACAACCGACCCAAATGGCTATATTTACGCGCAGAAAGGAGCAGAAGGAAGCATGAGCAATTCATCTAAACGTACGATTCATTTACCGCATGCTGGACTGGTTGTGTTGGTGGGGGCCTCCAACAGTGGCAAAACCACATTATTGGACAGGCTGGTGAGCGAAGGGGTTCTACTGGAGACAGAAGTGGTATCCTCAGATCATTTTCGCAAGCTGGTCGGAGATACGGAATTTATAGACTGGACTGGACTTCCAAGGCTGGAATCGGACGTACTGTTCTATGAGTATCAGCAGATGTCAGCCAAGGCATTTGAGGCGATGGATACGATTTTGGCTATGCGCTGTCGCTTGAATAAACTGACGGTTGTGGATGCCACCCATTTGTATACTGAGGACCGTCAAAAATATGTACAGCTGGCAGCCAAGGCGCATGTTCCTGTGATGGCTTTGGTACTGGATGTACCCGAGGCTGTGCTGCTGGAACGGGATTTAGGCAGGGAGCATCCGCGTGGCCGCCAACGGGTCAAGCAGCAGGCACAGCTGTTAAAGCGGAACCTGCGTGGTATCCGTGAGGAAGGCTTTAACGCTTGCTACATCCTTAAGAATGTAGAAGAAATGAACTTTGTTCGCCGTGCGCAGCCACTGTTTCATGAGATTGGCTCAGGTATTGACATCATTGGTGATATCCATGGGTGCTACCGTGAGATGCTGGAAGTGATAGAGCGGCTAGGATATACGGAAGATACGGAAGGGCTATACTATCATCCAGATGGCAGAAGACTGGTATCTGTCGGGGATGTGATGAGCCGTGGCCCAGAATCGTTACAAGCGGTGCAGTTCTGGAAAAAGCACGTGGATGCCGGACTAGCGTATATGATTGACAGCAATCATGGATGGAAAATCGGCCGTTACCTCGATGGGAGAAAGGTGACTCTCAGTCATGGGGATGAACAATTTGCAGAGGAACTGGCCCAATATGAACAAAAAGCGGGCAAGGCAGCAGCGGAACAGCTTAAAAGCGAGTTAAGGGATTTTCTGTTACATGCACCCTCTCATTTAATTTTTGGCAGAAATGGATTGCGACACGTGGTTGTGGCTCATGCCGGGATTAAGGATCATTTTATTGGCAAACAGTCGGCACGTATTTCTGATTATTGCCGCTATGGAGATACGGAAGGACAGGATGCGAACGGAAAACCGATCCGTAAGGATTGGTTCGTAGACCATGAATCGGGAGAAATAGTAGTATGGGGACATGATCCGAGACCGCAGCCTACCCTTGTGAACCAGACGGTGAATATTGATCAAGGCGTGGTATTTGGCGGTATGCTGACCGCTTATCGTTATCCGGAAAAGGAATTTGTCAGCGTTCTGGCACATGAGAATTATGCGAATGATCCCGATAGCCCACTTGTCCGGTGGCAGAGAAAACGGTTTTCCCCGCCGAATTTACGCAAGCTCATCGCCGGTTATAGTGTGTTGACGGAATCGTATGGCGAAGTGCGCGTGCAAGGAGAATGGATCAAATCCGCTATAGATACCGTGTCACATGTGACTGTACCCATGGAGGAGCTGGTGTATATTCCACCAACCATGAGTCCTGCTCCAACGGTGTCTGCAGAGGCAGGATATCTGGAGCATCCACGTGAGGCACTGGCTTATTATCGCGGGCAAGGAGTACAAACGATGGTGGCCGAGAAAAAACATATGGGTAGCCGGGCTATTCTACTATTATTCAAAAACGAACAGGCCGCTGTCGAGTATGTCGGCTACCCGACATTGGGCACGATCTACACCCGAAGCGGACGACCTTTCTTTGAGTTAGGCTTTGGGAAGCAGGTGCTGGAGAAACTGAATGCGGATCTAGTGGATGCCGGATATTTTGAACGGAACCAGACGGATTTTGTGTTGCTGGATGCGGAAATTGTACCGTGGAATCTCAAGGCTCGGGAACTGATTGCTGCACAGTATGCGCATGTGGGTGAAGCAGCTCTGCTGGATCGCAGTAAGCTGGTAGACAAGCTGAAGCAGGCGAAGGTTGCAGGCCGAGAGGTTGGAGACTGGTTGGGGGAAATGGAACAGAAGTACGCGAATGCCGTAACGTTTCAAGAGGCTTTTCAAAAATATTGCTGGGATGTGGACGGTCTGGATGAAATTCGTATCGCACCGTTCCATACGCTGGCACACAGTGGAAAGACTTTTTTCGACCATTCTCATATTTGGCATATGGAGCAAAACCGGGAGCTGGCTGGGCTGTCTTCCCTGTTTATGGAGACAGAGTATCGCGTGATCACGGACGAAGCAAGCGAGGAAGAGGTCATTCGCTGGTGGAACGAGATGACAGAGGATGGTCATGAGGGGATTGTGATCAAGCCAGAATGCTTTTTGATGAAAAATCGGGACAAGATGATTCAGCCTGCAATCAAGGTGAGAGGCCGGAAGTATTTGCACATCATTTACGGTATGGATTATCTTGCCCCTGAGAATTTAAAGCGTCTGAAGCAGCGTCGAACGAACAAAAAGGAACGTCATGCCCTGATGGAAGGAGCGCTAGGTATGGAAGGCGTGGAACGTTTTGTCCGCAAGGATACGGTAGATCGTATTCATGAATGCGTCCTTGCCGCGCTATCGCTGGAATCGGAGCCGATTGATCCGAGATTGTAGTTAGCGAAGGAGGGATTGAGATGGAAAGGGGTACACCGTTAATTGATATTGGTGTGAACTTGATGCACCGTTCGTTTCATGCAGATCGGGAACAGGTGGTAGAGAGAGCCGCGGCTGTAGGGATTTCACCGCTGATTATTACCGGGACCAGTGTCCGCAGCAGTCGGGAGGCTTCTCAGTATGCAGCACGTTATCCGGGCAAGCTGTATGCGACAGCTGGCGTGCATCCCCATGATGCCAAAGACTGCAGCGCAGACACGATTCAGCAGCTCCGCCAGTTGGCGGGTCAGCCGCAGGTCGTATCCATAGGGGAATGCGGATTGGACTATAACCGTGATTTTTCGCCACGTGATGTGCAGCGCCGATGGTTTGGCGAGCAAATCCAACTGGTGGGTGAGCTGAATATGCCGTTATTTCTGCATGAACGAGATGCGCATGAGGATTTTGTCGCTATGCTGCGGGAGCATCAAGGGCTTGTCGATAAAGCGGTAGTGCATTGTTTTACCGGCACGGAACAGGAATTGCATACGTATGTAGAAATGGGACTGTACATCGGGATCACCGGCTGGATTTGCGACGAACGGCGTGGCAAACATCTGCGTGAACTAGTCAGAGATATTCCCTTGGACCGTCTGATGATTGAAACGGATGCTCCATTTTTGCCCCCGCGTAATCTACCCGTGAAGCCCAAAGAGGGGCGTAATGAGCCGATGTATCTCGCTCATATTGCTGCTACGGTAGCCGAATGTGCAGGCCGAAGTATGATGGAGATTGAAATCGCGACGACGGAGACGGCCAGACGTTTCTTCGGATTATAGGATTGTCAAAGCCATAGATGTGGTATATATTATAGTGAATTAAAAAGCATTGTCGGGAGCTTGAGAAAGTCAGGCTGAGAGGGTGGCCCTTGCCACTGACCGTGAAATCTGATCTGGGTAATGCCAGCGTAGAGAAACCAAGAACACTATACAGGAATGCCGCTTGTTTTGCGGTTGTCGATAGATTAAATGTATGTCCTAGCATTTTGCTTTGACCTTGGCTTTGGCTTGGTATCAGTGTAATAGCTTAGACTACTGGTTATATAAGGCATATCGACGAATGACGTTTTGTATGGTGCTTCACCTTTTACTGCGCATAAAGCTTGCCTGGAGATTCAGCTCCAGACAAGCTTTTTTTTATGGCCAAGAGGCCAATTATAGGAAAAAGGGGAGCACGCAATAATGAATACTACTGTAAGAGCGTCCAAAGGGTTGAAGCTGACTGATATTTTGGTCACGATTGTGATCGCTGTTGTGTTCGGTTTGGTCTATAAAATATGGGGGCCTGCCTATGATTTGATGAAACCATTGGGTCTGCACGCCGAGCAACTGATGTATGGCATGTGGTTTATGGCAGGCACGTTTGCTTATCTCATCATTCGCAAGCCGGGTGTTGCGATTTTGGCAGAGGTGGCAGCGGCAACGGTCAGCGCTTTTTTGGGAAGCGAATGGGGGATGTCCACCTTGTACTATGGCCTGCTGCAAGGCTTGGGAGCGGAGCTGTTTTTTGCGGCTTTTCTGTATCGGAACGCAAACCTGGGGGTTGCTTCGCTAGCTGCGGCCGGGGCGGCTGTCACTTCTCTGATTTTAGACTTCAGCTACGGGTATATTGATCAGCTATCGACCTGGAACTATGTTTTGTATATTGGATTTCGGATGATTGGCAGTATTGTGATTGCCGGGGTATTCGCGTTCTATCTGGCTAAGGCATTGGAGGTAACCGGAGTTACACGAAGTTTGAGACCTGCAACGGAACAAGATTATAAGGGGCTGGATTGATGAGCCGGGCAACCGAAGATGTGGTGGCTTCGATCACCCGTCTACGGTTGAAATTCCCCGGTGAGCAAGAGCTGCTTTTTCACAATATGTCTTTGTCTGTCCACAAGGGGGAAAAGCTGCTGCTACTGGGACCGAGTGGATGCGGTAAATCAACGCTGCTCCAAGTGTTAAGCGGTCTGATTCCACGCACGATAGAAGTGCCCATGAAATACGATGCTGCTGTAATTCCAAGTGTCTCAGGTATTGTATTTCAAGATCCTGATACGCAGTTCTGTATGTCATATGCAGACGAGGAACTGGCTTTTGTGTTGGAAAATAATCAGGTTCCCCGGGAGCAGATGCAATCCCGTATTCGCGAGCTGCTGATACAGGTTGGTCTATCGACGGATGATATACACATGCCCATTGGCAACATGTCACAGGGAATGAAGCAGCGGCTGGCGATTGCGTCTGTGCTGGCTATGGAGCCAGAAGTGCTTTTTCTGGATGAGCCCACGGCTTTGTTGGACGAGGAAGGCACTACACAGGTATGGGATACCATTCGCAACATTTCGGTAGAGCAGACACTGGTGATCGTAGAGCATAAAATTAATGAAATTGTCCATGATGTGGACCGGATTGTGGTGCTTTCTGCTCAAGGGGAGATCATTGTGGATGGAAGGGCGGAAGAAGTATTTCATATGCATCGGCAGGCATTGTCCGAGTACGGCGTGTGGTACCCGGGAGTATGGAATGAATCGTCTTCGCCACGTTGGAGTGAATCAGTGACGCAACAGAATGGTGCGGGGACTGATTTGCTGGAGCTGGAACATTTTAGCGGCCTCCGCAGTTTAAGTTCAGTGATTTATGTGGAGCATGCGCAGGTGAAGCCTGGCGACTGGATTGGCGTGGTCGGTGAAAACGGAGCTGGCAAAAGCTCGCTGCTGCTCTCCATGATGCGCTTACTTCGCACACAGGGACGTTATAGCGTGTGCGGAATTGAGGCAGGCAGTACGGAACAACTGGCAGAGCGTATCGGGTTCGCGTTTCAAAATCCCGAGCTGCAATTCGTAGCACACACCGTACGAAAGGAACTAGAGTATTCGTTACCTAAGAGCTTGTTTAGTGCTGAACAGTGCCGGGAGCGGGTGGATCGGATGCTCGTACAGTTCGGATTAGAGCGGCTGGACGAGCGTCATCCGTATCAGCTTTCGTTAGGCCAAAAAAGGCGGTTGAGTATTGCTACGGCTATGATCCGTAAGCCGGAAGTGTTGCTACTGGATGAACCGACTTTTGGGCAGGATGCGCAAAATACCTTTGTCATGCTGGATATGTTGGAGCAGCTGAGAGCGGCAGGCACGGCCATTGTGATGGTCACGCATGACCCGGAAATTATCCGTCGATATTGTACCGATATATGGCGGATTCAGAAAGGGGAACTACAGTATGAACCTGTCCTTTCCCCATCATAAAACATGGCTGCATCGCGTGAATCCGGGCTTAAAGCTCGTTATGTTTTCCATACTGTTTGTGGTCGTTATAGTCATTCATGATCCGAATGTCATGTTTAATGTTGCGTGTGCTATGCTGCTGCTGCTTGTCTGGTCAGGCCATCCATGGAAGCGGCTGCTGCTGTACGGATCTCCCTTTATATTGGTGTTTATTTCAACCTCAACGGGCATGATGATGTTCGGCAAAGGGGTGACGACCTGGTGGACATGGGGCCTGATCCATATTACACAGGAAAGCTTTTATCGGGGCATGCATTTGGGCTTTCGTGCGCTGAGTATGGCTGCGGTAGGGTTGCTGTTTGGCTTAACGACTCGTCCGGTGGACCTTTTTTATTCACTGATGCAGCAATGGAGGCTCCCTCCGAAGTATGCGTATAGCTTTTTGGCAGCCATGCGGCTGATGCCCATGATGGTGGAGGAATTCCAGGCATTGAGACAAGCCCACCGTATTCGAGGTTTACATCAGCATGTGTCCAAATGGAATATGTATGCCACGCTTCGCAGGTATGCGATTCCGCTGCTCGCTCAAAGTATCCGGCGTGCACAGCGAATTGCTATTGCCATGGAAGCCAAGGGTTTTGCTAATGAAGCCAAGCGAACGTATTATTATGCGATCGGCTATTCGGCTGTAGATATTGTATTCATATTCTATTTTGTTGTCATGCTTACGCTGGCTTGGGGACTCGGTATCTGCTTTCCTTATGTGGGGGTGTGGGATGTACGTTAATTGTTGTCAAAAGGCTTTGCCCGTTTTCTGCTCTGTGGTATATTAATGCAATGGGAATTGACGGCTCGTACAGACCCGCCTGGGCTGGCGGGCTTATTACATTTTCCCTGAGAAATGGATCATCAGGAGGCCAGGTTTCATGATTACGCTGCATCAGGTAAGCAAGCATTATACCACCTCAAGCGGCCAATTTCATGCGGTTCAATCCGTGTCCCTTCAAGTGGAGGAGGGGGAAATTCACGGTATCATAGGTGCCAGCGGTGCCGGTAAGTCTACGTTGCTCCGGTTGATGAATGTATTGGAAAGGCCGGATGAGGGAAACGTGGTTGTGAACGGGGAAGATCTGACTCGCATGCCGGAAAAACGTCTCCGTGAAGCGCGGCGATCCATAGGGATGATTTTTCAGCATTATCATCTTGTTCACAATCGGACGGTCAGTGGAAATGTGGCAATGCCGTTGGAACTGGCAGGTGTCGCGAAAAAAGAGAGAGCGGAACGTGTGCGTGAATGCCTGCAATTCGTCGGTTTAGCTGATAAAGCAGAACAGTATCCGGCACAACTGAGCGGAGGCCAAAAGCAACGTGTAGCGATCGCCAGAGCGCTGGCGAATCGACCTGCAGTGCTGCTGTGTGATGAGCCAACCTCGGCGCTTGATCCGCAGACGACCGCGGATATTCTGGGCGTGTTACGGGAGATCAACCGTGAACTGGGAGTTACCATTGTAATCGTAACGCACGATATGGACGTGGTACGCAATATTTGTACCCGTGTATCAGAAATGCGGGATGGGCAGCTGCTTTCAACGCAACGTGTAGCTGACACTGCGGTAGGTTCAACAGCGGGAGCAGGTGAAGCTGATGAATGAAATGCTGAGCATCATTGCGCAATATCAGTCTGAGATATGGAAAGCCATCGGAGAGACATTTATCATGGTGGGGATTTCCATCGCAGCAGCTGTACTGTTAGGGCTTCCGGCAGGAACGATTTTGTATTTGTGCGGCAAAGGGCAAAAATATGAAAATCGACTGCTGTTCACCCTATTGAACAGTGTGGTCAATGTCATCCGCTCGTTCCCGTTTTTGCTGCTCGTCGTGTTTATGATTCCATTTACACGTCTGGTCGTAGGGACGGCGCTGGGCACGATGGCTGCAACGGTTCCCTTGTCAGTAGTGGCCATCGCCTATTATTCGAGGCTGGTGGAGCAATCATTGCTTGAGGTGCCCAAGGGTGTAATTGAAGCTGCTACTTCTATGGGGGCATCCACCCTCCAGCTTATTTTTAAATTTCTGTACGTGGAAGCTCGTTCCGGGCTTGCACTGGGTTTGACCACGTCCACCATTAGCTTCATCTCCTACTCCACGGTGATGGGCATTGTGGGCGGCGGCGGGGTAGGCGATTTTGCCATCCGCTACGGTTACCAGCGTTTTGAAACAGGCTTGATGGCATTCACCATCGTCGTCATGATTATTTTCGTACAAACGATCCAGTTCACCGGAAGCACCATATCCCGCCGGATCGATAAGCGATAAGGCAGAAATGTAACTATTCGCTACACTTGCAACACACACCATGGGAAATAAAAATGACTTTACAGTATCTCAAAAGCGGAGCGGGCAGAATTGTTCTGTAGAAGCGTCAGCGTTCGCCTTTGAAATGGGATTCTAACCTATAAATTGTGTTATAAATCAGAGAGAATCCCATTTCAACAGCGATCGGAAGAACAATCTGCACGCGAAGCGGCTGTATTGTAACTCATTTTTATCTTCCCGATCACAACTAATTTTGGAGGTTCCACATCGAATGAGTCGGAAAAACAACATGAAAACGAACTTGAAATTACTTACACTATTTGCTGTCGTTATGCTACTGGTTGCTGGATGCGGTGGTCAAAAGCAGGCTGCTCAAGAAACACAGTCTAAAGAAGCAACTTCCCAAAAAGAAGTGACCTTGAAAGTAGCGACGCTAATCCCGCCGATGACAGATGTGCTGGATATCGTGAAGCCGCTGCTCAAACAGGACGGAGTCAATCTGGAAATCGTCGTGCTTTCAGACAATATCCAACCGAACAACGCATTGGCAAGCCATGAAGTGGATGCTAACTTCTTTCAGCATGCTCCTTTTATGCAACAATATAATGAAAGCAACAAGTCTGATTTGGTAGCGATAAAACCAATTTATAACGCCATTTACGGCGCGTACTCCAAAAAATACAAGAACGTTAAAGACCTGCCCGAAGGTGCGACTATTGCCATTGCCAATGACCCGGCCAATACTGGACGTTCTTTAGTAATGATGGAGCAAAACGGTTTGATCAAGCTTAAAGAAGGCGTAGGCTATAATGCTACACAGGCTGATATTATTGAAAATAAGAAAAAGTTTGTGTTTAAAGAGGTGGATTTGTTGATGCTGGCGCGCTCACTGGATGATGTGGACATGGCTGCCATGTATCCCGCATATGCCAAGCCGCTCGGTCTGACACCGAAGAAGGACGCGCTGATTACCGAAAAAGACGATACACACTTTGCCATTAATCTGGTAGCGCGTAAGGATAATGCAGATTCCGATGCTATTCAAAAGCTGGCGAAGCGAATGACTGGACCGGAAGTACGTAAATTTTTTGAGGACAATTACAAGGACAGCGTTGTTCCAGCATTTTAAATAAATAAGTATGTTGAAACATCGTTTTATGATGAAATACGACCTGTATAATGGAAGGAAGTCTGTGAAGAGCAGATAGTCTCCCTTGTGCAGGTCTTTTTCTTTTCCATCCTTAATATGGATAAAATTTATCGAAAACAGGGTAAAAAGTCTTATTTTTTAAGAATTCAGGGTGTTACACCGCTGCGAATTTTGGTCATAAAGGGCGATGGAGTAATGATAAAGAACATATTAAAATAAATATACGAACAAACATTCGTTTTCGATTTCGTTAACGGTGTTTTTATATGGGTCAAAAAATTCAGCTGACAACGGGCCAAAAGCGTGAATAAAAAGGAAGGGGAATGACATGAAGCTGTTTGTAACTGTAAAAAGTCTGGGAAAGCGCAAGCCCGCACTCGCACGACAGGAATTAGAGCTGAGTCCTGCTCCAGGAACATTACGAGATTTGATCACTGCAACGGTTGCTCTGAATGTTCAAAAGCTACGGGAAAAGCAGGAAAGTGTCGCGCTGATTCCGTTCCTCACGGGAGAAGAAGTTCAGGCACAAGGCGAGATAGGCAAAGTAGGATTCGGTTCCATATATAATGAGGGTGTCCCGGATATTAAGGATACCGTGAACACGGCGATGCAGGCTTTTGAAGATGGTTTATACAGGGTTTTTGTGTGTGACGAGGAAACTATTGAACTGGATGCTCCTTTGTCACTTAAGGATGGGAATGAGATTGTATTTATACGCTTCACAATGCTGGCTGGAGGCCTATGGTAGAGGGGGAAACGAAATATGCATCAAGAGAACAATGAGCAAGAATATTTCACCACACTGAAGGAGCGCGCGGCGCAACTGGATGGACAACAACAGGAATTGGCTCAGTATGTTGTGGAACTGGGTAAGCTTCATTACATACAGGAGAACGAGGAGCCATTTAACGAATGTCAGCGAATATTAAAAGAACGGGCGACGGAAAGCGGAGAACCGCTGTTTAAGCCACTGACAGAGGTATTACGTGCTCTAATTGGACAAACAGCGGGCGACGTATTCGCACATCTAACAGAGCATGTGACTGAATATCCATACAGCACAGGGTATGCGCGAAAACCGTTTCGCACTTCGGATATTACGGCCCATGCTTCCCGGATTTATAAAAGAATGGTGCAGTTGATTCGAATGGACTGTATCGGGTTCTCCGTAATGGATTATTTAACAAAAAAGGATTATGAACCAGGCAGGGATTACCGGATTCAGGAAACGATTGGTGACTGGATTGCTTATGAGCTGGATAACGGTAATTCGCAGGTGCTTGAGGCGTTAAAAGCTATTATTTATGGGGATAATCAGGCGGCGTTACTTACGCGCAATATGATTAAAGGCATGCTCCTGAGTCATCAGGAGGAGAATTATCGCATGATCGGCGAGCTCTTGGCAGCCGCCAAACTCCAGGAGGGATTGCGCCAAAGTATCGTGGAACAAATGGATGAAGGCACTCCAGAGGCACTTGTCTATCTGTTGAAGGTGATTATTGAGCAAGGCTTCATTCGTTACAGCTCGGTAGTGCGGGCGCTTGCAGTATGGACGGGAATGGGTTTGGAATCCGCCAATCAGCGGGTCGTTCGCCAACTGATCGAGCAGGCATATGAAGCATTGACTCGAAGTGAACTACGCCAGGAATGGCTGACCAGCTCAAATGCTAATGAAGTATATATGAGTCTGTGGGCTACCGCAGTACATGAGGAACGTGATCTGTATGGACAGGTTCGGAAACTCATGGAGCAGGGAGCACCTTACCAGAAGATCGTAGCACTGTATGTACTGTCTAACAGTGACAACAAGGATGTGCGCCTCGGAATTGCGAGAGAATATCTGGATGAAAGGGACCCGGAGCTTCAATATTGGATACTGACGAACTATACAAGCAATTATTTTTATGAATGGATAGAAGGCGGGACGGTCGCGGATCGGATCGTTAAAGTGGTGCGCACTCCTTTGCTGGAGAGCAAAGAGGAGCGGCGTAAAGATTTTGAACGACTTCATAACCTGTTTGTACATATGAAAAAGGGTGAGTCCACCGAGCCCTCCAAGGTGCTGGATTTTGTAAATCTGTATCACCGCTCAGATGCACCTATTCAAAAAATGCTGTATCTCGCTGGTTATGATATGGACGCTTCCTGGATTGGGGAAATCATAGCCTTAAAGGAACAGATTAGCCCTAATCTGCGTGGCGAACTGTTGAACCATTTTGTGCAAAGCCCTGAGGATACGGTACAACGTGATTTTATTTTTTCCAGTTTGTCTGACAAAAGTATGAGTATCCGTGAGTTCGCTGTGGCCAAGGCGCGTAAGCTGACGCTGTCGGAACCAGAAATGCAACAAATGGAAGCCTTATTAAAGCTCAAGACGGGATCATTGCGACAAAGTGTCATTGGTGTGTTGCTCTCACAATCGGAAGGGCCGCTGGCTGGCTCATTGGAACGCTTGCTTCGTGCTAAAGCGGAGCTACAACGATTGGGTGGACTGGAAGTATTGACGAAGATATATGCAGACCCGGATCGTGCCGAACAGTATGAAAGCCTGCGGGTTTTGGCGGATATCATTCAGCAACCCACAGCCAAAGAGGAGCAACTGCTGTCCAAGCTGGGACAGGAGGATGCTTATACAGGGGCTAACGGTTTTGGCCTGTACGATCCGAATGTCAAGGAAACTTGGTTGGAAGAGAAAGTTGATCTGGGTGATTTTCGATTGTCCGATGTTTTTGTTAGTCCATTGGAGAAGCTCAAGCAGTTCTTGAGCGGACTGGATGAGCTTGTTCATCATCATCGTGATGTGGAATATACTGCGGAGTATTATTCGGGCTACAAAGATACATTGCTTATTGGGACGAACCTTCGTCCTCTACGGCTGGTTCAGGTCGATGAAGAAGTAGATTCCAGACTGTCTTTATATCCTCTATATGAGGAGTGGGACCGTTATTTGCAGGAAAGCGGCATGGAAGCGCGTGAACTGCTGGAGCTTGTTTTTTATGACCGATTGGAGCCTATGGACCGAACGTTGGATCGCTATTATCGATACTTTTCTTTTAACATGGACTATTCAGAACAAAGCAAGCACAAGCTGCTGGAAGGATGGCGTAAAGATTTCGCTGAGCAAATGTATCCTTTGGATCGCATTAACGAGGTACAGAAGTGGATGGCAGAACTGACCTATTCCGATCAGGTAAGCACATTAGTTAATGCTTATTTTATGGACACAGCCGGTGACCAAACATTTGACGTAATTGACCTTGCTTTAAATTCACTAATGCAAGGCATGCCTAAGGACAGACCTGAAGAGGATATGGGAATGCTCCATCTATTGTCTGGCCCGTGGGTGGCCCTGGAGAAGGGGCAGGTCCATGATGATGAGTCCTTTAAGCGCTTTTTCCATACCTTTGTGAACTACGCAGAACTGCCAGGAGCGGAAAATCGTTTTTATTCTCCGCTGGATCTGGAGGATTATTTCAAAGCATATGAAAAAGGGTTGATCGGTGTAGGGGAAGTGTATCGGGAACTACTCGCCGGTAGTGAAAGCAGAAGACATATGAGTACCTTAACCAATGCTCGCAATGCATGGATTTCCAGCAAACTGGAATTTTTGGAAATACGTCGCACGGTTATTGATCGACTGTTAGAGGTTGAATTGGTTCGAGGCGATTTGCCTACCGAGGCTACGTCAAAGGTTATGGGCTTGAGCCAGATTGAAGGTATGGATTATTTCATCCGTATTCTGGAGGGACTCGACAAGGAAACGTTCGTGCGTGGTTATGTGTACGGCTACGGTGATCGTATTACCAAAAAAGAATCGTTCAGCCACTTGCTCAAAGCATGTTATCCGAGTGATGGCGAGAATGCCACGTTGCTCAAGGAAAAGCTGAAAAACACTAAAATTACGGATAAACGTCTGCTGGAGGCTGCTATGTATGCTCCACAGTGGATTGAGATTGTAGCAGAATATCTCGGTTGGGAAGGGCTTCGCAGTGCGGCATGGTATTTCCATGCACATATCAATGAAGGTTTTTCGGCCGAGAAGGAAACGATTGTAGCTCATTACTCGCCGATTGCTCCGCAAGATTTTAATGATGGTGCCTTCGATATTCACTGGTTTCATGAGGCCTATGAGACGTTGGGCGAGGAACGATTTGATCTGCTGTACGATTGTGCCAAGTATATTTCGGCTGGAGCCAATCATCGTCGATCCCAGTTGTTTGCGGATGCGACGCTGGGTAAGCTCAAACGGAGTGAAATGGAAAGATCAGTGGAGGACAAGCGAAACAAAGACCATTTGCTGACCTACAGTCTGATTCCACTTGCTCAGCCGCCTGAACCAGATGTACGCGAACGTTATGATTTTATCCAGAGGTTTCTGGAACAAAGCAAAAAATTCGGGGCACAGCGTAAGGCCAGTGAGGCACTCGTTTCACGGATTGCGCTCGGAAATTTGGCACGTAACGCAGGTTATGATGATGTAACCCGTCTCGTCTGGGACATGGAAGCTCGTAAGCTGGATGATCTTCGGTCTTATTTTGAGCCACATGCTTTGGACGAGGCTACAACGGTGCAGCTCGTCATTGATACTGAAGGAGCGGCAGATATTGAAATTGTCAGCAAAGGCAAGACGCTGAAATCCATTCCGGCTCGTTTCAAGAAGGATGAGTATGTTACGTCGCTGAAGGAGCTTAAAGGAGATCTAGTGGATCAGTACCGCAGAGCTCGCAAAGAATTGGAACGCTCTATGGAGTCTGGTACGACCTTTATGGTGAAGGAATTGAAAGGACTGCTGGGTAATCCTGTGCTTGCTCCGTTGGTGCGAACACTGGTTTTCAAGGCTAATGATCACCTCGGATATTTTAATGAGGAAACGTTGGTATTGACGGCTCCTTTTGCTGAACAGCATACTATAGGAGAAGAGGACAAGCTGATTATCGCTCATCCCCTTCATTTGTTCGAAAGTGGTCGTTGGAGCGACTTCCAGAAGGACTTATTCGACCGCCAGATACGCCAGCCATTTAAGCAGGTGTTCCGTGAGCTGTACTTGCTGAATGCTGATGAACGTGCAAACGCGACAGTTTCCCGTCGATATGCGGGACACCAGGTACAGCCGAATAAAACGGTATCCCTATTGAAAGGTCGCCAATGGACAGTCAGCTATGAGGACGGACTCCAGAAGGTGTACTATGCCGAGAATCTGATTGCGAACCTGTATGCCATGGCAGACTGGTTCTCACCAGCGGATACCGAGGCTCCTACGCTGGAGACAGTACAGTTCTTTGATCGGACAACGTATAAGAGCGTACCGTTGGACGAAGTTCCTCCTGTTCTGTTCTCCGAAGTTATGCGGGACGTGGATCTGGTCGTCAGTGTTGCCCATGTAGGCGGCGTTGATCCAGAGGCCAGTCTAACGACCATTGAAATGCGTAGGGTGATTGTGCAGGAATCACTTCGCTTGCTGAAAATTAGCAATGTACGCTTGGATGGGAATTATGCACGTGTAGATGGGACTCTTGGCGAATATGCTGTGCATCTGGGAAGCGGGGGTGTCTATAAGCAAGCGAAGGGAGCACTGCATATTATCCCGGTGCATTCGCAGCATCGTGGACGCATCTTCCTGCCGTTTCTGGACGAGGACCCAAGAACAGCTGAGATTCTATCCAAAATTGTGTTGTTGGCCGAGGATCAGAAGATCAAGGACCCGCAAATTCTTACACAGCTTCAAGCGTAGAATAGAATTCTGATATATATAGATTTATAATGAACTCAACGTTCGCACCTGGACAATGGTTTCAAACCCTCTACTGTGTAGGTGGAAACTTAGTTTAGTTGCGGAGGTTGAGTTATTTAATATTGAGCGTCTATCAAGCGCCAATAAGGAGATATGGGTAATATTTTAGGTTCTGTGGTTTGATGGGAATCTAACAGTATAACAATTGACGATAATAGGAGAACACAACGATGTTTAATAGTAACTTTCTAAAAGAGTACTCAACCGAGTATCAATCACAAGTTGTCGATTTAATTTTACATATTCAAAAAGATGAATATAATATTGCCATAACCAAAGAAGATCAGCCTGATTTGCTTGATATTGAAAACTTTTATCAGCGTGGTAACGGCAACTTCTGGGTGGCTCTTAGTGAAGGAACCGTAGTAGGGACTATAGCTTTGTTAGATATTGGGAACCGTAAGACAGCACTCAGAAAAATGTTTGTAAAACAAAATTATAGAGGTAAAACATTCAATGTTTCGAATCAATTATTGCATCATGCCATAGGATGGGCCAGGGAAAGGTCTATTGAAGAAATCTATCTTGGAACAACACCACAATTCGTAGCAGCTCATCGTTTCTATGAGAAGAACGGCTTTGTTAGTATAGCTCCAGGAGAATTGCCGATTGGTTTTCCAGTCATGAAAGTAGATAAAAAGTTTTACAGATACGTCATTCAATAATGGGTATAAATGAAGATGCTGCTGGGTCACAAAAGAAACCGTCGTCTAGAAAATGTTTGTTTTGTTTAGGACAGGCGTTTGCTAGAATAAAAGGGTATGTTGTAAGTCAACGTTAACCAAATTGCTGGGAGGGACACAAGTATGAGCAAAAAGATTAAATGGGGAATTGTCGGTACAGGCTGGATCTCAGATCAATTTGTAGCGGATTTGGCGCATGTTACGAATGGAGAAGGGTATGCCGTTGGATCACGCACTATTGAAAGCGCTACCGAATTTGCAGCTAAGCATCAAATATCACGGGCTTACGGGAGCTATGAGGAATTAGCACAAGATCCCGAGGTAGATGCTATTTACATAGGGACTCCTCATCCTTTTCATAAAGAAAATGTTCTGACGGCTCTTCGGGCGGGCAAAGCAGTCTTGTGTGAGAAACCCTTCACCGTCAATAGCAAAGAATTGGAGGAACTGATCGGCTTTGCACGTGAGCGTAAGCTATTCCTGATGGAAGCAATGTGGACACGTTTTTTGCCTCCGATTCGCCAAGTGCGGAAGTGGATACATGCGGGACACATTGGCGAGGTAAAGCTGGTTAAGGCGGAATTTGGTTTTCGAGTAGATTGGAACCCGGAGGGGCGGCTTTTGAACCCTGAGCTGGGCGGAGGTGCTCTATTAGATGCAGGAATTTATCCGGTTTCTTTTGCTTCAATGGTCTTCGGTCCTGAACCTGAGCATGTATGGAGCACTGCTCATATCGGGGAGACAGGCGTTGACGAGACATTTTCGATCTTGCTGGATTATGGAAAAGGACGCACGGCTATGCTTAACGGGGCAGTCCGTCTCGGATTGACGAATGAGGCATACATCCATGGAACAAAGGGCTATATCCACATTCCGTCATTCCTGAACAGCACATCGGCTACTTTAGTTGTGGACGGTGAAGAGGCGCAAAACTTTCAGGATGACCGATCCTCTACAGGCTATGCCTTTGAAGCAGAAGAAGTCGGGCGTTGCTTGATCGAAGGCTTGCTCGAAAGTTCTACTATTTCTTTGGATGAATCATTAGGAATTATGAAACTGATGGATCAGATTCGTTCACAGTGGGGGCTTCGGTATCCGTTTGAATAATCGCATTAATTCCAGGGACCTTTCAGGTTCTCTGGGATTTTTTTTGTTTGTGAGCGTTATTTTTTATACTAGGATTTTGAAAAATCCTCATACATAAGTATTTCCAATTCCCAAATAGCGACTTTGGTCGCACGCTAGGTAACGCCATATGAGTAAGTCAAGAGTGGGACATATGAATCATTTTTTGTGATTTAAATTAGTTAAAAAACCGTCATTAAAAAGTTACAAAAGTGTAATTTTATTATCAGTTAACTGAATTGTTAGCGCTCTCTTTTTATGGAGAAGAATGAAGGTCCTAGTGCTGTACTTCCAAAAACTTTCAATGAAATTTTTGAAAATGTACGGTAGGGTGGTAAACGTGTCACTTGAGCCATTGCGGCTTTTGCTGACTTGCTTGCTTATCCCGTGGCTCTGGATTCTTGTCGGAGCTCGCAGGATCGAGAGCCTTTGCAAGCCTGTGAGAGTTGAATAGGCATTCACCTCATGACCTAACATCAAGGAGGAATTACAAACGTGAAAGTGAAATCAACATGGTTGTTCCGTATGGTGATGATGACAGTTATCGCGGCTGTTGTGATCGGACCTATGAATATTGCAGGAGCGGCAGGAAGCCAGACAGATCGGCCTTGGATGAACACGGCTCTGTCGGCTGCGAAACGGACAGCATTGCTGCTGCAAGAAATGACGCTGGAAGAAAAAATAGATTTGGTGACTGGTAAGGTCAACAATTACTATGGATTTTATAATAATTCGATGGAGCGGTTGGGTATTCCGGCGCTGACGATGGCAGATGGACCTGCGGGTGTGCGCATCGCCAATCCAGATGTGCAGGACAAGCAATCTACTGCGTTGCCTGCTCCAATTGCGTTGGCTGCAACGTGGGATACCCAAGCTGCCAAACAGTATGGTGATTTGATCGGAGACGAGGCTTTTAATACAACTCATAATGTTGCGCTTGGACCGGGGATGGATATTGCCCGTATTCCATGGGGATCGCGAAACTTTGAATCTATGGGTGAGGACCCGCTACTGCAATCGCAAATGGCGACCGCTTATGTCAAAGGTATACAAAGCCACCCTGTTTTGGCGACTGCGAAACATTATCTTATGAATAATCAGGAAACAGAGCGCTTCACGACGAATGTCAAAGTCAGTGACCGTGCGTTGCATGAGATTTACATACGCCCGTTCCAAGAAGTCATCGCCAAGGCAGATTTGGGAGGGGCCATGTGCTCCTTTAACAAGGTCAACGGCGAGTCTGCTTGTGAGAACAAAACTCTTTTGACGGACCTCTTGAAGAAGGAACTGCAATTCAAGGGCTTCGTGATGAGTGATTACGGTGCGAACCTGAGTACAGTCGAATCAGCAAATAGCGGATTGGACCTGGAAACACCGGGTACACCATTTGGTAAATGGGGAGATCAGCTGCTGGCGGCTGTTAAGAATGGCAAGGTAAGTGAAAAAACGATTGATAATAAGGCTGGACGCATTCTGGTGCAAATGTTCAGCAAAGGTTTATTCGATCACCCGGCTCAAAATAATCAAATTGATGCCCGTGACCATGGCAAAACAGCCCGTCAATTGGCTGAGGAAAGTATGGTACTGCTTCAAAATAAAAACAATGCATTACCGTTGTCTAAAGATAAACTCAAGTCCATTGCTGTGATTGGCCCCGATGCAGATAACGGCACTGTGGCAGGCGGAGGCAGTTCGTTGGTGAACCCGACGTATACCGTGAGTCCGTTAGAGGGCATCCGCAATCGTGTCGGCAAAGGAGTTACCGTCCAATATGCACCGGGCACAGACCCGATCTCTGCAGGAGACATTATGCCAGGGCCATCTGCTGTTCCGTCTTCACTGTTGACTACATCCGATCAGAAAGAGGATATCAGTGTTGGATATGCGACTTATGGAGATGGCGAACAGGGGCTTCGAGGCGAATACTGGAAGAATAACAAGATGGAAGGCAATCCGATTCTTGTACGCAATGATGACCAAGTCAATATGAACCTTGGATTTTATAATTATCAGGGCTTCAATGCGAAGTCCCCTAAAGTTCCAAATACACCAACGACACTGAACGGTTTGATATCTGCACGCTGGACAGGAGCAATTGCAGCTCCCAAAGATGGTGACTATGCATTGTCATTAACCAGTTTGGGATCAAGCAAGCTGTATCTCGACGATAAGCTATTCGTGGATAATCAAGGTGAAAAGCTGGGCACTACGAAGAAAAACATCTCCCTTAAAGCGGGTGAAAAGCACAAAATACGTATTGAATACCGCGCCGATTATCCGACAAATGGTCGTGATTCCGGTGGTATGGTTCGTCTGGGCTGGGAACCTCCAGCAGATACGTCAGATAAGTTGATTGACAACGCTGTGAAATTGGCGAAAAAATCGGATGTTGCGATTGTTGTAACGCGTACGTATGAGAGCGAAGGATATGTTGAGCGTTCCGATATGGAACTGCCGAACAATCAGGATCGGCTGATCCGTGCGGTTGCGGCTGCAAATCCGAAAACCATTGTTGTACAAATGAGTGGCAGAGCCGTGCAAATGGATACATGGCAGGACAAAGTCCCTTCCATCGTACAAGCATGGTTTGCTGGACAAGAGCAAGGGAATGCTATAGCGCGCGTTTTATTCGGGGATGTGAATCCTTCTGGTAAATTGCCGGTAACCTTCCCGGTTAACGAGCAGTCTACACCTGTATCCTCACCAGAGAAGTTTCCAGGTGTGAACGGTATAGGTGACTATTCAGATGGTATTTTTGTAGGCTATCGTGGGTATGAGAAATCGGGTATTCAACCGGCGTTCTCCTTTGGACACGGTTTATCCTATACAACATTCGGATATAGCGATCTGAAAACAAAACAGCATGCGAGTGGAAAAAAATCCGATCGTACGAGTTCCGTCGAAGTTTCGCTAAAATTGAAGAACACGGGCAAAACAGCCGGAGCTGAGGTTGTACAGGTGTACAGCGGTAAGCTTCCGACAAACGTAGAGACTCCATCCCGTCAACTGGCAGGCTGGTCCAAGGTAGAGTTAAAGCCGGGTCAAGAGAAGAAGGTACGCATTGAGCTCGACCCGAAAGCTTTCTCTTATTGGGATGAAAAGTCCAAAGCATGGGTTATGCCAGCGGGTGAAGTGTCCATTTATGTGGGCAGCTCCTCACAGGATTTACGACTGACAGGAAGTGTTACGATTCCGGCAACCTCTACAGAAAAAGCAAAAAAGTAATCCCGTTACATTTGTTTTAAAATGGTTATATTCAAGAGAGCACGGGCACAAGCACCGGCTCTCTTTTTGCCATATGTATGCAAAGGGAAACCCAAGTGAAAGCTGAAATAGTAGGGAGGATGAGGACAGGCTAATGATGGGGAGAGGAGGATATTAGATGGAAAAACTCCAAAAGCAACGACGTACTGACATCTGGCTGCTTATAGCAGTGGCCATTTTGATCTGTGCGGTCCTGGCCAGTATGGCTATACGGAATGTTCCGGGGCCGAAAGCAGAAAATAACGTCAACATGTGGCTAACAACACCCGATCCGGCGAATCGCCTAACCCAACAAACCCCGATCCGTTGGGATAAGGATAACAGTAAAGAAAATGCAGCGAATGAGGATACACTGACGATTGAGATTAAGCCAGATATTCATTATCAGACAATGGAGGGATTTGGCGCAGCGGTGTCCGGTTCGTCCGCATACCTGATGAATCATGGCATGTCTGCCAATCAGCGTGATCAGTTGCTAAATGATTTGTTTACAGCCAGTGGCATTCAACTAAGTTATATTCGCCATACCATTGGAGCCTCAGATTATTCCGTAGATGAACAGGGACAGCCTGGCAGCTATACCTATGACGATGTGGCAACAGGCAAGGACTATGAGCTGAATCATTTCTCCATCGCCAAGGATCGGGATGTGATCGATGTGCTGAAGCAAATCCTGAGAAGAAACCAGGATTTAAAGATTATGGGAACCCCATGGACAGCTCCGCCCTGGATGAAATATGGGGAGCAGATTTATAATGGCTGGTATTTGGACTATACCGATCCGCGCGTCTACCAGGCGTATGCTGACTATTTTGTTCGTTATCTACAGGCTTATGCGAACGAGGGGATTCCAATTCAGGCGATTTCCATTCAAAATGAGCCAGAATTCACGACGTCCAAGTATCCCAGCATGAGTATGGGAGCAGCAGAACAGGCGAATTTTATTAAACAATATCTGGGTCCCACCCTAAATCGAAACCATTTCTCTACTCACATTATTGCCTTTGACCATAACTGGGATACAGGGAGCGAATATGCCAAGACTGTGTTGGGAGATGAAGAGGCTCGTAACTATACGCATGGAACGGCCTTTCATTGCTACAAAGGAGGTCCCACAGCGATGACAGATGTGCATCATGCTTTCCCTGATAAGCCTGTATATATGACAGAATGTAGTGGGGGAGCGTGGAGTCCGGGCTTTGGAGATGATTTGAGCTGGGACATGTCCAAGCTGATCATTGGTGCACCCCGAAACTGGTCGCAAAATGTCCTCTTTTGGAATATCGCACTTGACCCATCGGGGGGGCCGACCAATGGGGGGTGCGCCAACTGTAGAGGTGTAGTGACCATCGATCCGTTAAGCGGTGCAGTTACGAAGAATGTGGAATACTATGCGATTGGACACGCCAGCAAATTCGTCCGTCCAGGTGCGGTACGTATTGATTCTACACATTATAGTGGAAGTATTGAAACGGTCGCCTATCGCAACCCCGACGGTACGCTTGTCCTGATTGCCGCCAATACGGGAGAGAACACAAAGACATTTAAGGTTCGGCAGGGAAATAAGGTTTTCAAATCTACCCTTCCATCCAAGTCCGCGGCAACCTTTCAATGGAATCCTACGGCTTCCTGACACGGCCTGTACATCAACGTTTTATAGAAGTTTTAGAGCGCTTAGCCCATCTGGCTGAGCGTTCTTTTTTCATTTGCTACAAAATCCAGACTGCGAAAAAAATTTTTATTATTGTTCAGAATTGGTTCAGAGACAAATGATAAGATCTTTTCACTAATAACAAGAATGAACCGTTTGGCAGCCCTTCTGGTGAATGTGTTCCAATCGGGTGAACGGACGGGTATCCTTTCTCGTATCGACGGGTCGCATCGTGCTGCAATTGTTTTACAATCGAGAATGTGACTTCTCTCACAAGATAGAAGGATATGAGCTGGAGGTTCACCAATTCATGAAAAACACGAACCGTATGAACGTATCCAGCATAGCGCTATATCCGGTTAATCCAGTAATACCGTATCTGATCATAAATAGCTCCTTTTACGATTTCATGGATGTCACGAATGTTGCCTATTTTAATCAGGAGGATCATTTCTATAATCCAAATGAATTTAATACGGTCGCATATGTACTCAAATATCATGAAACTGTGGTAGATGTGCTTGGAGAGCCTCATTCGCAGGATCAATTGTTTCCTCAAGGCGGGACATTTGTTCGTAAACAAGGTATATCGTGCGGCTCGCCCATTTTTAATCAGCAGGATGAGTGGATTGCATACCCGAAAGGTACTTATCAATTTGTAGGCAGGCATACACCTTAATCGGTGTGTTTGTCTGAGCTCACTGTCTTTTGAAGACAGGTCATGAATTCTTATAAAGGTGTAACCCATCAACTATCGTGGGTTACACCTTTTTGTATACTGAGCATTTTGTATTCATCCAAGCCTTTACTGTACAAGGATGTTTTCAACATGAAACCAGGGGCATGGGGAGTTCTTCCGCAGCAGTATCAATATGCTTGAACAATGTACTCAACTGAATTACAATACAATTGATAATGATTTTTAATATCAATTAGGATGAAAAGGGGGAGTTGGACTACATGTTTGGATTGACCAAAAAGCTACATATTTATATAGCACTTATTCTGATGATATCGGTGCTGGCTGGCTGTGCCTCTGGTGGAACTACAGGGACAACAGACTCTTCAAGTAAGTCTGCAAGTGGTAATGAGAGCAATGCAGCAGGCAGTGGTGCGGACGAGCAGACCAGAGTTATCAAACATGCCATGGGTGAAACGACAGTTAAGGGAACTCCGAAGAGGATTGTAACCTTGTTCCAGGGTGCCAATGATGTTGTTGTTGCACTTGGTGTTAAGCCAACGGGTGTTGTGGAGTCCTGGGTTCAGCAACCCGTATATAAATATTTGAGAGATGATCTGGATGGTGTGACGCAAGTAGGTCAGGAATCACAGCCGAACCTGGAAGAGATCAACAAATTGAAGCCGGATCTAATCATTGCCACCAAAACAAGACATGAGGATATCTATGATCAACTGTCCCAGATTGCTCCAACAGTAGTTACCGAGACGTTGTTTGACTGGAAAGAGACGGTAAAGACGGCTGGTGAAGCGATGAATATGAAGGAACAGTCGGACAAGTTGCTTGCCGATTGGGATGCAAGGGTAGCGGATTTCAAAGACAAAATGGGTGACCGTCTTCCCATTGAAGCGACTATTACGAATTTTAGAGCCGATCAGGTTCGCATTTTCTATATGGGATACGCCGGGAAAATTTTGAAAGAGCTTGGATTTACCAGACCGCCTGGACATGATGAAGACACCTGGGGGGTGGAGCTGACTTCGAAAGAGAACATCCCGGATATGAACGCAGATATGATCTTCAACTTCAATTCAGGTACGGAAACAGAAGCTATTGAGAAAAATTATAAGGATTGGACCAGCAGTCCGCTCTGGAAAAATCTCGATGCGGTGAAGAATAACCAGCTGGTACAGGTTGATGAAGTGGCCTGGAACATGGGGGGCGGATACACATCGGCCAACATGATGCTGGACGACCTATACAAGCAGTTCAATCTGAACTAATGGGAGCAAGACCTGCCATGCACCAAGACATTCGTATACGAAGCGTATGGGCAGGCAGGTCTTTTTGCATTTCACGGATGAAAGAGTGAGAATATGTTTCCCCTTTTTACGAAGGCAAGTACGAAGATTTATGGACTATCCGGCTTATTCATTTTGCTATTACTCGCCTGTGTAGCCAGCATGATACTGGGACGCACACACATAACATTTCAAATAGCAGTGGATGCACTACAACACTATGACGAAAGCTCAGTGGAGCACGTCGTACTTCTGACGGAACGTTTGCCACGCACAATTATTGCCGCTGTTGTTGGTGCAAGTTTGGCGGTGGCGGGAGGACTCATGCAAGCGCTAACTCGTAATCCGCTCGCTTCACCAAGTGTGTTTGGGATCAATGCGGGCGCCATCTTTTTTATCGTTATTGCCATCGTGGTGCTGTCGGTGTCCTCGCTCAGTACGATGATGTGGTTTGGTTTTGCCGGGGCAACCATTGCAACAGTGATTGTGTACGCGCTTGGGTCCATCGGTCGTGATGGTCTGACTCCCATCAAGATTGTGCTTGCGGGTACCGCTATCTCTGCACTTTTTGCTTCGTTCACACAGGCAATCCTGGTGCTGGATGGAACGGGATTACAGGACGTGTTGTTCTGGCTTGCAGGTTCAGTAAGCGGTCGGACACTCGACATGCTGTATCCTGTACTGCCATATATGACGGTTGCCGCTGTGATATCCCTGTTTATGGGCCGGGCGATCAATCTGCTCTTGACCGGTGATGATATCGCCAAAGGCATGGGACAGAACGTGCTACTGGTTAAGGTGCTTATGGGAGTCGTTACGGTATTGCTGGCCGGTGGTTCTGTTGCGGTGGCTGGTTCGATTGGTCTGGTAGGATTAGTCGTACCGCATATCATGCGGGCGTTTGTTGGCAACGACTACCGCTGGCTTGTTCCCTACTGCATTCTGGGTGGCGCCATTTTGTTATTGGCGGCGGATGTTGTTGCACGGCTGATCATCATGCCGCAGGAGGTTCCGCTTGGCGTTATGACAGCGCTCATTGGTGGTCCCTTCTTCGTCTATATTGCCCGCAAGGGGGGGACGAAGATATGAGGAAGATGATTACTTTTCGCAATAAAAAAGATACGTTATCCTTGCAAATGGAGCGCAAATCGCTGTTCATCATCGGAATCTGTATGGTTTTGGTATTGATTGCATCCATTCTAGGAACCAGTGTGGGTAATGATTTCATATCTCCGCTGAATGTGCTGCAGACGATTTTCGGTCTGGGCGCAGGCGATCATGACTTTGTCGTGTTGACGCTAAGGCTGCCGCGTGTGCTGTTATCGTTGCTCGTTGGTGCAGCACTAGGCATGTCCGGTGCCCTCTTGCAGGGGATTATCCGTAATCCGCTCGCTTCACCAGATGTGATCGGGATAACGGGAGGAGCTGCCGTTGCCGCTGTAGGTTTTGTCACCCTGCTGGGTGGAACCATCAGTATCAAGCTGTTGCCGTTGTTTGCCATTGTGGGGGCGATGATCACCGCAATCATCATCTATCTTCTTGCCTGGAAAAAAGGAGTTAGCCCGATTCGACTGGTGTTGATCGGAATCGGAGTGTCAGCCATTACGGGGGCCGGGACGACGTTCATGCTGATCCTTAGTCCATTCTATACGGCTGGTCAGGCGTATATCTGGCTGACGGGGAGTGTGTATGGCGCATCGTGGGCCGATGTTAGAACGATCATCCCGGTGATTGTAATCGTGCTTCCGTTGGCGATCTGGTTTGCCCGCAGTCTGAACGCACAGGAATTCGGGGATGATCTGGCCACCGGGCTGGGGGTCACTGTACAGCGTCATCGTTCGGTACTGCTACTGTGCAGTGTATTGCTGGCAGGGGGAGCTGTTGCTGTCGCAGGGACGATTGGTTTTGTCGGTCTGATTGCGCCGCATATTGCCCGGAAGCTGGTAGGGCGCATGTTTGGCAGTATGCTCATTGTTTCGGGACTGGTCGGTGCCCTGCTTGTATTTGCTGCTGATCTGATTGCCCGTACGGTATTTCTGCCGCTCGATGTTCCGGCAGGGGTATTTACCGCCGGGGTAGGAGCACCGTTTTTCCTGTATCTGTTGTTCAAGAATCGAAATCAGTTTTGAGGAGGAGAATGCTGTGAGTATTCTGGAAGCCAAGGACCTTACGATCGCCTATGGCGCAGAGCCTATTATTGAGAATTTAAACCTGACTATTCCCAAGGGGAAAACTACTGTCCTGATTGGCAGCAACGGTTGCGGGAAGTCCACCTTGCTGCGAACGATGGCGCGACTGCTGAAGTCCAGTTCAGGCTCGGTGCTGCTGGATGGCGAGGAGATTGCGAAGTTGCCTACCAAGGAAATTTCAAGACGTATGTCCATTCTGCCGCAAGGCCCTTCTGCTCCAGAGGGACTGACAGTGAACCAATTGGTTCGGCAAGGACGGTACCCACACCAGACATGGCTGAAACAGTGGTCCTGTGAGGACGAACGCATGGTCAGGCTCGCGCTGGAATCCACACATCTGACTGCTCTGGCTGATCGGCCCGTGGACGCATTATCAGGCGGACAACGCCAGCGCGCCTGGATTGCGATGACACTCGCACAGGGAACAGAAACCCTGCTGCTAGATGAACCAACGACTTATCTGGATATGACCCATCAGATTGATATTCTGGATCTGCTGTTCGATTTGAATGAACAGGAGGGACGCACGATAGTGATGGTTCTTCATGATCTGAATCTTGCGTGTCGCTATGCTCACCATATTGTGGCTGTCCACAACAAGTCCATCTACGCGGAAGGAAAACCGGAAGACATTGTTACGCAGGACATGGTCCGCGCGGTCTTCCAGATGGAGTGCGACATTGCGGTTGATCCGCTGTTTGGCACACCAATGTGCATTCCACACGGGAAGGGAAGGAAGTTAAATGAAACCACACGCTACAGCCACTTGGCTTGATGATCAAGAGATGCAGGCCTTGGCTGCCGAATACCGTCTGACCTGGGAGCCTTCGACAGATCGCACATTTTCGATGCCATTTACGGACTTGCTGGACCCGTCCAAAAGCCTAAACTATTTGCAAGGGGTGAGAGGCATCTTTGAGACGGACTCCGAAACGGCTACTGTATCGCTCTTTGCTAAACGGTATGCTTACTTGATCACAGCTTCGGGTCTCTATGCCATGTCACGCTTCAACAAAGGCCTGAATTATGAGATTGCCAACGGCACGATTGAATCCAGTTATCTGGGAGAGGCATGGCTTCCCAAGGCTCGGCTGACTGATTGGCAGACGACCTCACCAGGGGCGGATCAGCGTGACGTATGGAGAGATCAGGTGATTGAACAGATGTTCGCCGGCAATCTGTCCAAGGTATGGCAATCGCTGTCCAAGGCAACCCGGATTTCCCGTTCAGTCCTGTGGGAGAACACGGCCATTTACGTATACTGGCTCTATGAGAACAAGTTTGCCGAAGGAGCCACGCCTGAAGAAAAGCAGCGTGTCGAAGAGGACTTCCATTATCTAATTCGTGATGCACCTGCGCATCTCTTTGGTGAATCCCGTAACCCGCTCAAGCAGTTTAACACGCCCAAGCGGGCAACAGCTGTCTCAGATACACCTATTCGTGTACGCAGAACCTGTTGTTTCTATTATCTCGCCGCAGATGATCCAGAAGATTACTGCCCCACCTGCCCCAAATTAAAGCATTAATACCGATGATTATCATCCACATCCCCAGCCTATACTTCATTGCATCTCATACAGCGAATAGCACAGGCAAGCTTATGACATAACGAAATTCAGAGCTTGCCTTATTTGTTGTGTCCATTGTTCCATGAACTTTCCTTCATTTAGGGATTCTCTCCCTGCAAAAAAACATCTTATTTTTCCTAAAAAGCTTATTATTGACAAGGTGACTGAAATTGCCATAAAATAGATTTTGTTTGAAACTGATAATCATTATCAATATTATTTCCATCAAATCAATCCGATGAAAGCACAACCAGGAGCGAACGCCTTCATTCGGTCGGGGAGGATTTTCATTGTTTCCGAAAGGAATTCATAATCTGCAAAACCGACTCATCATAAGCAAAGCAAGAGAAATGGGAATGACCTGCGAGCCACTTCTCGCAGAATGTGAAGATTTTCTGGAATTGTCCTATGGAGACAAGCGCAGAGTCATTAATAAAACCAGATCGCATCGTCTACCCTTGATCGCTGGACTGCTCGCTAAGAACAAGCAGGTATGTAATATGCTACTGCATAAGCGGGGAATGCCTGTGCCACCGTTTATCGTTATCGAGGCAATGGGTGACAAGGCAGCGCAGTTTCTGAAACTGCATCATTCCATTGTAGTGAAGCCGCTGGACGCAAGCGGCAGTGCAGGTGTGACACTGGACGTTCGAACAAACGAGGAACTGGAAGCGGCTATTGCCCGGGCGGGTACCCATAGTAACAGCATCATGCTACAGCAATTCATAACGGGTTTGGATTATAGGGTACTGATCATTAACGGGGAAGTGGCAGCAGTAAATGAGTATCGGCCTGTCTTTGTAGAAGGGGACGGCACCTCAACCATCCGGGCGTTGATTCGAATGTTGAATCAGCAGCGAATCCAGCAGACCAGTATAGGGAAGTTCGAGGCCTTTCCCAAGATTGATGAAGACGCAGAGCCTTTGCGAAAGGTTCTGCTTGGACAGGGAATCACGCTGGAGGAGGTACCTGCGGCAGGAAGAGAGATCGAGCTATATGATCTTCGCAACTCGGCCGCCGGAAACATCAGTGAGTTTTATGTGGACTGTACGGAAGCGATGTTTCCTGATAATGCACAAATGGCAATTAAAGCCGCAGGAGCTCTCCAAATTGATGTGGCTGGCATTGATATCCGTTGTGAGGATATCCGCCAGCCGCTGACAGCAGATCAGGGAGGCATTCTGGAAGTCAACGCATTGCCAGACCTGACGCACCATGTCTTCCCCTTTGGGGGGACCACACGTGATGTCGTCCGATTGTACCTGGAGTATCTTTTTCAGATGGAACATCATTTCGAAAAGTCGATTGCAGAATAAGGGCAATTCATGTTGTGGCTCAATGTCCCGCTTACTTTGTTCTCTCTCCTATGGTGTGGTCGGTATATTCGAATGTGCGTGCCCACTCGCCGCAAGCAGTGGCATCCATCCAGCATTCTGCTGCTGGTCAGCAGTGTAGGTCTCTGGATGATGGGTCTGCTAATGACTTGCCGGGATCGGAACACCAGCCAATATGGCCAGATGGGCGGCACTGAAAGAGATTAGTAGGCTCTCGGCTGTGCCATCCTGTGACCTTGTCCCTCGTTTTATTTATAACCCGAAAGAAGGTTGGCAACATTGTTCGAGATGGAAAACAGGCTCAGGTCTGAAGCAGAGCAGCAGGCGAATATACACTCTTGCAAGCTGCTGCTCAATTGTTATATCCGGGAGCTTGCGGTGGAGAAGGAGGGCGACATTCGGATTAATCCGGATGCGATGACGTACGCAGTCGCTTTTCAGACCAGCGGGGTGAGAATAACCGGACAATTAGCTTATTACTCGGCTATGGGTGAGCATGAGTACCGAAGCATACAACAGCGCGGGCAAGCGGTGCATTATCAGGACCTGGTTCGCTGGATCACCCGGGAGCTGAGTGAAGACACGGCGTATGGAAACAGTCGGCATGAGCAAGGCAGGTTGACCCGTGCGGTTGCTGTGCGTGATTTTGCGGAAAAGGTAGATAACAGCGTGAATAATCTTGCGCTGTATATCGAGCAGGCTGCTGGACTTGGCATATATGATTACTGTACTTCCGAACAGTCTCTGGTATATGGGCATCCCTTTCACCCGTTTCCAAAAAACTCCAAAGGTTTCACTGAACACGACGTACGGATGTACAGCCCGGAACTGCGTACCTCGTTCCAACTCTGTTACGTTGCTGTGAGGAAGGATGTGTATATGCAGGAATGGGTGGATGATCACACTAGGATCAATCTGCATGCCAGCCTGCACGGGCATATGGAACAAGCTTGGGAAGCAGAGTGCGGTGAGCATGGGGATGAGTATGAACTACTGCCTATCCATCCCTGGCAGTATGCGTACGTGTTGGGCTTGTCCGAGGTCCAGCAGTATATTCTGGACAAGAAACTCATTCCGATGGGCAGCGGCGGGCCGAAGGCCTACCCGACCTCCTCGGTACGCACCGTCTATATTCCAGAGCTAAATTGCAATATCAAGCTGTCGCTGAACATACAGATTACCAACATGATTCGCACCAATAGTGTGGAGCAGATGCGAAGGACGCTGGATGCCTCCAGGTACGTCAGGCAGCAGAATTGCTTCGGTGTAGATCAGCATACACAGATTGCCTATGAGACAGGTGTAGCCACTTGTGATTTTCAGGAGGGGGAATTAACGAGTCTGTTTACCGTCGCATACAGACCGATTGAGTTTGACCCGGAATGTACATATGTCCTGTCGAGTCTGGTAGAAGCCCCCTTGCCGGGAATGCGATCACGACTCATGACGATGCTGGGTGGCGTACGTGCTGAAGCCGAGCGCTGGTTTTCACGTTATCTGACCTTGTCTTTGCTGCCCATTGTACGAGCGGCCGGAGAGCGAGGTATTCACTTTGAAGCTCATTTGCAAAATACTCTCGTGACGCTAAGAGACGGAATGCCTGAGGCATTTATCGTGCGTGACTTGGAAGGAGTCAGTGTCGATGCGGAGCTGATCCATGAGGAGGATACCGATCCCTCCAGATTGCTGTTTTATCCACGGGACAAGGCTTGGGCGAGGACATCCTATTACTTTATCATCAATCATCTGGGTTCCCTCATTCATGCGATGGCAAGGGATGTGAACGTACCGGAGGAGCATTTCTGGGCAAAGGTCCGCGAAGTGCTGGTGAAGGAACTAGATCGAACTGGAAACGTGTATGTGCAGCATTTGCTGACCGCGGACAGTTTTCTGGCGAAACAAAATCTGGTGAGCTGTCTCAGGGGGATCAGTCAGACCCCGGCGTATGTGCCGGTGAGCAATATAATGAACCGAATAGGGAGTGAAGTGGCGTGGGGTTCATAGGGTATAGGGCTGAGAAAGGTCACAAGACGGCAGTATACACGGATGTACAGGAACGGATCATGCGGCAAACGCTGGAAGCCATGTGGTTCGAGGGTATCCTTGACTGTAAGGTGGATGGGAACGAATGGTGCGCTGTGGGGCGGAATACGTCAGGGCAGGCTGTGACATACAGCTGTGAGGCGGAGCAGAAATTTTCATTTGGCCGAGTGAAGGTGGCGAAGGGCTCGATTCGAAGAGAGGGCGTGCCCTGCACCGATCTGGATCTGTTTCTGGAGGAAATGGTACTGAACCTTCTGGAGGGTGTGAATGTGACGGCCTTCATTCAGGAATTGCTGGAGACGATGGCGAAGGACAGCCAGTGCCGGGCTTTGCTGCCTGAGAAGATTCCGGATAAAGACCGGCACTATGATGCCCTCGAAAGCCATATGAGCGATGGTCATCTTTACCATCCAAGCTACAAGTCGAGGCTTGGCTTCACCCTAAAAGACAATCTTGCCTATGGTCCAGAGTTTAACTCGGATGTGACCGTATTCTGGATTGCCGTGAAAGAAGGTCTTGTGCAAATGGCTCTCTCCACAGGCTACACGTCAGAACAGTTGGTGAGACAACATCTCACAGAGGCGGATATCAGCCGGTTTAATCGGATTCTTCAGTCGGAAGACACGGAGGGGAATCGCTATATATTCATTCCTGTTCATCCATGGCAATGGGAACACCAGCTGGAATCGGTGTTTGCCCGGCAACGAATGGACAGAGATATCGTTTTTCTCGGCCCTTCGGCATCAGCTTATCGCGCTCAGCAGTCCATTCGTTCCCTGTCGAACCGAATGAATCCAGAAGCGCCTTATCTCAAGCTGGCACTGAGTATTACCAATACGTCCAGTACACGTATTCTCGCACAACACACAACCCAGAACGCACCGCTGATCAGCGACTGGCTGGAAGCACTCATTCGGGAGGATGAGTTGCTGCAACGGGAACAGTTTGCCATTCTGAAAGAAATCATGGGACTCACGCTCCGGTACGAGAACTTGCCTGCAATCCAGTATGGACGAGCGTATGGCACAATCGGGGCGATCTGGCGTGAAAATGTATCTGTTCATCTGCAAGAAGGCGAGACAGCTTGGCCCTTAAATGCACTTATGCTAGTACAGTCGAACGGGATACCGTTTATCCAGAGTGCAGTTGAGCGTCATGGCATTCAGAAGTGGAGTGAAGCCCTCATTCGAACGGTATCGCTGCCCATTATTCATCTGCTCTATGCACACGGCATTGCGCTGGAATCGCATGCCCAGAATATCATTCTGGTGCTGGAAAATGATCTGCCGAAACGGATCATCATCAAGGATCTTCACGATGGTGTCCGCTATGTACCCGAGAAGTTGCTGAACCCAGAAAGAGCCCCGAAGCTGCACCCCGAACCGGAGACCCATCGCAAGTTCAATCGGTATTCCTTTATCTACGCAAGTGATGTGTCGGAAGTCCGGGACTATACGTATGATGCGTTCTTTTTTATCTGCATGACGGATATTGCGCTGACGCTGGAGAAGTTCGGTCTGACGGAAGAAGCGTTCTGGCAACTGTGCGCGGCTACGATTATGGACTACCAGCGGGAGCATCCGGAGTATGAGGAGCGGTTCGACTGGTTTGATCTTTTTGCCGAGGATGCGCTGATTGAAGAGATGACCAAGCGCCGCCTGTATGGGGACGGGGAGCTGTATTTCCGTAAGGTCAGCAATCCGCTGAAGTTGGCGAAGGACGTTTCCGGATGAGAACCAACACGCTGAAGGAGAAAATTGAACGTAAACAGCCAGTGTTCGGCCTTTTTGTCTCTATCCCGCATCCAGTCATCATCGAGATGATTGGACATGCGGAGTATGATTTTGTAATTATCGACCTGGAACATGCCGCAACGAATATGGAATCGGTGGAAGAGCTGGTTCGTGCTGCGGAACTGGCAGGGATGACCCCGCTGGTACGCATCTCGAAGGTAGAGCGAGCAGAGATTCTAAAGGTATTGGACTGCGGCGCACAAGGCATCGTCATACCTCATGTGGAACAGCGGGAGCAGGTGGAGGAAGCGGTTCGTCATGCGTATTATCATCCGCTTGGCATGCGGAGTCTGAACAGTGGGCGATCGGGGGTATTCGGCAAGTATCCACTCACCGGGTATATTCAGGAAGCGAATGAACAGGTGATGGTTGTACCGATGATTGAAAGTGTGGAGGGCGTCCGGCAAAGTGCGAGCATTCTATCTCATCCCCAGGTGAGCTGGGTATTAGAGGGGGCGGCAGACCTGTCGCAATCACTTGGCGTACCGTGGCAGACGGAACATCCAGACGTGCAACGTTCGCTAGGTGCATTACATGAAGCCGCGAAGCAGTGCCAGGTACCGTATGCAACGGTGGCCAGAAGCAAGGAAGGCATGGCGCTGTGGGCGGAACGGGGGGTATACATATACGTGTTGGGCGATGACCGGAATACGGCTTTTCGGGCATACGAACAGAAACGGAATGACTATGGAAATGCGGGTGGACTAATATGAAATCAAGCGTATGGAATATGATCCATGAACTGCAAAGAGATAGTGAAGACCCGGTGTGTGCTTATGTCTACGATCTGGCTGGTATTCAGGAGCAGGTCCGTCACATGCTGCACACGCTGCCTGGAGGCATACGGTTGTTCTATGCCATAAAGGCCAATCCGGATTCTCGAATTATTGAGGCTTTACTGCCCTGGGTTCACGGGTTCGAGGTAGCTTCCATTGGCGAGTTGCTCAAGGTGAGGAGCGTAAGTAGCGAGGTTCCAATCCTGTTTGGCGGTCCGGGGAAAAAAGAAAATGAGTTGAAGCAGGCTATCGAGCATCAGGTGCGTTTTATTCATGTGGAGAGCCTGCTGGAACTGCGGCGTGTCATCGCCATTGCTACAAGGAGAGGAGAGGAAGTTCGCATTCTGCTGCGGATCAATCTGAGAAGTAGCACATTGCCACGGACCCGGATTGTAATGGGCGGTGGTCCGAGTCCATTCGGTATGGATGAGGAGAGCGTGGAGGAAGCAGTCCGGGTCATTCGTGAGGAAGGTGCGGGTTCGGTGCGTTTATGCGGATTTCATTTTCACTCGTTATCAAACAATGTGGACGCAAGACTGCATGCCGAGATGATCGAGCTGTATTTGCAAAAGGCGGAGATGTGGCAGCAGACATATGACCTGCATCTTGAAGTAATTAACGCTGGAGGCGGGTTTGGTGTCACATATGATGGTAGCCCCGGGTTCGACTGGTCCCTGTTCACATCCCTGATTGAGCGAAGTGAAGCTAGAGGGCGCCTTGCTTCACGCGGCATACAGTTGTATTTCGAGCCGGGTCGCATGCTTGTCGCTGACCACGGTTATTATGTGGCAGAGGTTACGGATATCAAAACATCGCATGGTCAGCATTTTGCCGTGTTGAGAGGAGGTACACATCATAATCGTTTGCCCGCATCATGGGGACACAACCATCCGTTTCACATTATGTCTACGGACCGTTGGGGGCATTCGTTTGCAAGACCAGAGGTACGGGACAACAAAGTTCACGTGGTCGGAGAACTGTGCACACCCAAGGATCGTATGCATTCAGATGCGGAAGTAGAGCGGCTACGTGTAGGCGATATTGTTGTGTTCGAGAAGTCGGGAGCCTATTGCTGGACCATCTCGCATCATGATTTTCTGGGTCATCCGCACCCTGTATTCTATTATTTGACGGAGGACAACAACTATGTCAACAGTGATGAAGCGTGCCAGTCTGCAAGACGCTGAGCGCCGGATTATGGAGGATCTGATCAATGCATTTCTGGCCGAGCAATTGCTTCCGCTGGAAGGGCATCCGTTCATTGAACTCTCTACTTCCCCAGAACCGTTCCGCCGAATGTTTCTGGGGGATGGTAATGGAACAGGTAGGCATAGTGGACAGCTTATGCTGCATCTGAAAGGGATTTTGTTTCTGGTGGAAGCAGGCAAAAGGCAGGGATATCAATGGGTACAAGGTTCACCTTTCTATGGAGAGACACCGGATGGAGGCTGGAAGCTTCTTGAATCTCCAGCAGTCGTAGGACAGGCTGTGCTTCGGATGGCGCTTTCCGATGAAGCATACGCGCATCCCGGGGTTGCGGAATTCTTGGCAGGCGTGGAAATAGCCACCGAGCAATTGGCACTGGGACTCCAGCAGGTGCAAGGACTGGGAGAACAAGTTCCGTTCAATGCATACGATTGGTTTATCAAGGGAGAGCAGGTGGCAGCGCTGCGAGATCGTCCATTTCACCCCACCTCCAAGGCCAAGGTGGGATTCACGGAAGCGGATGTGACCCGGTATGCAGCGGAATTCAGGAAGGAGATCCCGCTGCGATGGGTGGCGGTGCGTTGGGATGCCGTACAACAGGGATGTGAGGAAGGGCTGTCCACACTGGATGTACTGGATGAAGAACAGCGGAGCAGGCTGGAAGCAGAATTGGCCCGGAAAGACCTGAATTTGCAAGAATATATGCCCATGCCAGTACATCCGTGGCAGATGGAGCATATCATCTTGCCGCGTTTTACCGGAGAGATCGCGGACGGCACCATCATTGTACTGGATATCGAATTGGGAGAGGTTCAGGCGACATCGTCCCTGCGCTCGATGGCTCCGATGGAGGAATCCACACAGATGCTCAAGCTTCCGGTCAGTGTGTTGTCTCTCGGGGCCGCCCGCTATCTCCCGGTGGTGAAGTTGCTGAATGGTCTGGCTGGGGAGAAGATGTTACGACAGGCGGTGGCCTGTGATGAATCACTCACTGGTAAAGTGTGGCTCTGTGAGGAACGGAACTGGTGGGGATACATGCCGGAATCCATGGGATTGTTCGATGATCATCCTCGCCATCTGGCCGCCCAGATTCGCATTTATCCGCCAAAGTTACTGGAAGAAGGTGTGCAGGTCATTCCCATGGCTGCGCTTGGGGTGACGCTGGAAGGTCGCCATATGTTATCTGACCTGCTGGGCAGAGAGTTAACCAGTGAAGAGGTTATAGGATTCTACACCGATCTGACGGCGTTATTCTATGATGTGGTGATGCGGCTGTTCAAGGTAGGCGTTGTACCCGAAATTCATGGTCAGAACTGCTGTGTGGTCCTGCGGGACGGACAGGTGAACGGCCTGTTATTCCGTGACCACGACTCCGTACGTTTGCATCAGCCGTATCTGGACAAACACGGCATTGCGGACCCGGGTTATCATATCCGGCCAGGATACTCGAACAGCTTGTATAATGAGACGATCCGCAAGCTGATCTTCTACGTGCAGTCGCTGGGCACGCAGGTGAATTTGGCTGCGATTATGGAAGCGCTAAGCGAGGTGTATTCTATCCCGGAAGCGAAGTTATGGGATATCACCGAGCAGGCATGGAAGGAAGCGCTACGGGTGGTGCCGCTTCCCGAAGCTGACCGGGCCGAGCTGTTCCAAGCGGTATTCGAGAGTAGGGAGTGGCCAGTGAAGCTCATAATCCGTCCGCTGCTTGAAGCGGACGGGGTGCCTGGGGCGATGCCATCGGGCAAAGGCACAGGTCATAATCCTTTTTACAAAGGATAGAAGTTGTGACAAGAATGTTGGTTTAGATAAGATGAGCGATGACGGAGGTGACCCGGTGTAATCGGGTTGCCTTTTTTAGGTAAGAGTTCATTGATAGCAGTGAGTGCAGTCACATAGACACATACAAAAACATGACTATAATGAACACATAGTTAAAATTTAGTCTTTATGGAGCTGACGGCTCCAAACATCTCATTTATAAAGGAGAGAATTCATCTCATGAGCATACATTTAGAATTGGATTCCTTGTCCGTTGAAAGGCTAGAAATGGCCCTTTCAGGACGACCGGGAATGTTCAAGTTGTTTTATGACACCGAGGATTGCGGATGCAATGGCGTACTTGTCATCTTGGTTGTCACTACGCCGAATGCAACTGATAAAGTAGTTCAGTCTGAGCCTTATTCTTTTTGGGTAGATCGCCAGCAGGAGCAACAGTTCGATAGCAGAATGCGGCTTGAGGCAGACCCTAGTTACCCGTCATTCAAGCTAAGCAGTGATGCCGGTATATTTAGTAGCAACATTAGAATTAAAGATGTACGCATAAAGTCGTCTGAGGAGTGATATCACCGGGGACGAGCATTTTGCTTATCGCAACGGCGCAGATACTACGTCCAGCCAGTATGTCGTTTTAACGAAAATACAAGCGAGGATTATGCTCAGAATAGGTAATAGCGATTCATTAAGCACCAAGAAAGCAGTTCTGAATGAACGCCAAACTCCAAAAGACGAACCTAATCCAGCCCCATTGGAAGAGGTTTGTCTTTTGCGTTATATTCAATTCGTTCCTCCAAAAAATGAAGTGTTTAGTGGCCAGCTCTGAAGTGGTACAATAACCTTTATGATAATCGGAGAAGGACGTTGAGAAAATGAAAAACTTGCTCGTTTCGGGCTATCGTGCCCATGAGCTGAATATTTTCAGTCAGAAGCACGAAGGCATTCCATATATTAAAAAGGCGATTGCAGGCAGGCTTATTCCCCTGATCGAAGAAGGGCTGGAATGGGTGATTACCCCCGGTCAATACGGGGTGGACTTGTGGGCCTGTGAGGTCGTTACTGCACTAAAACAGCAATATCCCCACCTAAGATGCTCTATTATGATGGCTTATCAAAATATGGAGGAAAAATGGAAAGAGGACAAAAAGGAATATTTTCAGCAGATTTGTGCGGAAGTTGACTATGTGGGAGTAATCAGCCGTCAGCCCTATCAGGGAATATGGCAACTCAAGGCACGGGATGAACTCCTTTTCCGCAAAACAGACGGTTTATTGCTTGTTTACGATGAGGATGCCGGAGAGGGCAGCCCACGTTTTATGAAGGAACTTGCATTGAAAAAACAACAGGCAGAGGGCTATCAGTATATTAGCATCAGTTCGGAGGATATCCAAAGTATAGCTGACGAAGAACGATTATTCATGGACCTCTGATTTTTAAAGCATTAGCCCGGATTTTTGAACAAAAAGGACGTATTCGTCCCTTTACATTTTTGTAAGCGCTATCATAAAATTTAAACAACAATAACTTATCAGTCACATAAAATAAATTTATTGAAAATACAAACCATGAAAGGAGCTAATGATTCAGATGAACAAAAGGTTTCGGTATGCTGCGTTGCTCTGTCTCGGTGCCATGTTGAGTGGAGTGGTCCCCCCGATGGATAGCCAGGTCTCTGCTGCCTCTACGAGGCAAATGGAAAAGCTGAACCGTGGAGCCGTCGCTGTTAAGGTGCCTGAGGGTGTGCTGGTGAGCTGGCGCTTGCTCGGCACGGAAGCGGATTCGGTCGGCTTTAATTTGTACAGAGGGACAAGCAAGGTAAACGATGCGCCGATTACATCGAGAACCAACTTTTTGGACAAGGCAGGTACGACCTCATCTTCGTACACCGTTCGTGCCGTGGTCAATGGAGCAGAGCAGGCCGCTTCCCCTGCGGTGAAGGTATGGAACAACAACTATCTGGATGTTCCGATCCAGCAGCCCGCAGGAGGCACAACTCCGGATAATGTGAACTACACGTACCATGCCAATGATGCCAGCGTAGGGGATCTCGATGGTGATGGCGAGTATGAGATTGTGTTAAAATGGGACCCTTCCAATGCCAAGGATAATTCGCAATCTGGTTATACGGGAAATGTATTTTTGGATGGCTACGAGCTGGATGGAACACGCAAATGGCGGATCGACCTGGGACGTAACATACGGGCTGGAGCCCACTACACACAATTTCTCGTCTACGATTTTGATGGAGATGGTAAAGCAGAGATCGTATGTAAAACAGCAGACGGCACGGTAGATGGTACAGGAGTAAAGATTGGCGACGCTTCGGTTGATCATCGAAACGCGAGCGGATATATTTTGAAAGGTCCCGAGTTTCTAACTGTGTTCTCAGGTAATACAGGCAAGGCTCTTAGTACGATTGACTATGTGCCGCCGCGCGGAACGGTATCGAGCTGGGGAGATAATTATGGTAACCGTGTGGATCGTTTTCTCGCCGGGGTTGCTTATCTGGATGGCGTGAGACCGAGCATTGTGATGGCACGTGGTTATTACACCCGCACCGTTCTGGTCGCATATGATTGGCGGAACGGCAACCTGAGCCGACGCTGGACCTTTGATAGCAACAGCTCCACCAATGCTGGAACGGCTGGACAAGGAAACCACAGCTTGAGCGTGGCAGATGTGGATGGAGATGATAAGGATGAGATCGTGTATGGCTCGCTGGTTGTAGACGATAACGGAGCGAAGCTGGCTAACACGGGGATGGGACATGGAGATGCACTTCATGTTGGCGATCTGGACCCCGACCGTTCAGGCTATGAAGTGTTCAAGGTGAACGAGGACAAAAGTGCCACCTACGGAGCTGCCATGTACGACCCGCGTAATGGTAATATTTTATGGGGCGTAAATACAGGTAAGGATACTGGAAGAGGCATGTCAGCAGACATTGACCCGCGGACCAAAGGGAACGAGCAGTGGGCACCGGGTATTGGGTTACGTTCAGCCAAGGGGCAGCTCATCACCAACACGCTACCGTCTCCCATTAATTTTGGCATCTGGTGGGATGGGGATCTCCTCCGTGAACTGCTGGATCATACCTCATCAAGCGCTGGAAAGATAGACAAGTGGAACTATACGAACTCGACTACTTCCAACTTGCTTACGGCAACAGGAACGAGTTCCAATAACGGAACCAAAGGAACGCCGTCCTTGCAGGCCGATCTGTTCGGTGACTGGCGTGAGGAAGTCATTTGGCGTAAAAGTGATAATTCAGCGCTGCGTATCTACACAACACCATACGAGTCAGAACATCGATTTTACACGCTAATGCATGATCCAGTGTATCGCCTGAGTATTGCCTGGCAGAACGTAGCTTATAATCAGCCGCCGCACACCGGGTTTTATCTGGGAGAAGGGATGCCCAAGCCCCAGCAGCCGAATATATATACTCCTTGATATGTCGTTCGGTAGTGGTTTGAAAGCAAATAGAATGAACAAAAACAGAGAGGGCTCCAAGCTAATTGGAGCTCTCTCTGTCATGAGAGCCCAAGAGATAACGTATGCTTTCTATAAAAACGGGAACATTAGTTCTTATCGATGGAATATATGTATGAAAAAGGAGGCGGATTCTGTGAGTTCTTTAACGACTGAAGGCATGATCGAGCTCGTAACTAATGTCGGATTCCCTGCTGCATTAAGTCTGATTCTGTTAAAATACATCCTCGTCACTTTGAGTCGCAGATTGGAGGAGCTGGACCGATCTGTTAAGCAACTGTCGCTATCCTTGGAAGAGATGGAGGCAAAGCAGTTGAAACAGTCAGAACAACCATCCCCGGCAAATACGGACAAACTTCGTGCAGAATGAATAAAAAAAGGCAAATAGAAACAATTTAGCAACCCAATCGAGAAGCGAAATTCTTATAATAGAAACGTGTGCAGTTTATGCAGACATATGATTATGGAGGTGTATATAAGTATGAAAATAAATACGAAGCTATCCGCACTGTGCATTGCGGCCACACTTATGAGCGTGGCACAGGCCGCTGCAGCCGCGCCTGCTGTGACCGCTCCAGCGGAAGCGACGCAGCCGAGCGTTGCCAATCCGGCCGCATCCAATCCGGCCGCATCCGCTCCGACCCAGGTGCCAGCACCAGCAGCGTCTGCGTCGGCTACGACCCCAGCCCCGGCGCAAGCGCCGTCGGTTCCAGCAGCCTCGACCCCGGCTGCAGCCGCAGGTTCTGCCAAAGCCGCTTCACCAGTAGCTCCGTCTGCACCAGCACAGCGTCCATCTACATCAGTAGCACCCGCGGCTGCTCCGACCGTACCGTCGACTGCGAAGCCGTCTAAGCCGCAGCAGCCGTCCACTTCGGCGCCAGCCGCCGCGGCTACCAGCGTGAAACCGACGCAGCTGGACAAGCTGAACCACGAGAGTGCGGTTCCGCTTGTGCTGGAGGCGCAATCTCGTTATCAATATGCGATCAGTGGTGGCAGCTCGGTGGGTGAGTCGTTCCAGTTGAACGGCAAAAGCTATCGCTATCTGTCCGAGGACATCGGCACGAAGACCAAGCTGATCAGCTATCTAACGCAGGCCTACACAAAGCAAGCGAGTGAGCAATTTGTCGGTAAATTTTTCGTTGAAGTTAATGGTAGATTAGCTCAGTTGAACGCAGATGGTGGCAATTTGCTTGAGTTCGGTCGGGCTACGGCGAAAATGGTAACCATGACTCCGGTGAAGCGCAGCTACTTGCTGACCGTGCCTTATCCGGCACAAACCAAGAAGGCGAATGAAAAAATCACCGTGAATTTTGAAAAGGTCGGTAGCTACTGGAAAATCAGCTCCGCGCCGCATGTCATTTTCTAAATTAAGATTTTGCAACAGGCTTCATATGGGGTAAAGTGATGTTAAGGCTTGTTTCGTAAGCCCCAATTCAATGCAGGGGAGTGCTGTGCAATGATGACACCCATCAAGGTAAAAGACGTTAAGGATATTGAAAAAATCAATCAAATCGTTTCTAATTATACCTATGACATCTGGATTCATAGCAAAAGCGGCATGGCAGATGCCAAATCCATTTTAGGCATGTATGTGCTGAAGCTGGATGAGCCGCTAACTCTGGTTGTACCTGACAACGTCAATCCCAAGAAGCTGTTCAAGGAGTTGGAGGAATTTATTCATTTTCCTGCTCAAGCCGAATAAACGGCAAGGAATCACCTGTGAACACTGCATACTCTATTATGAAAATAACGCAAAGAAGCCGTGGAACCTAAGTCCCACGGCTTCTTTTTTTAGTGTTCTTCCTCGTCCAAAAACGGGAGATTCACCGAATAGTACATAACCCCCATAAGCAGCACGCCGCCAACCAGATTTCCGAGTGTCACCGGAACGAGATTATGGATCACCCCAGCGACAGAAACCGTACCCGGATGGTCCAACACGAGCGCAATGGCGAAAGTACACATATTAGCCACACTATGCTCATATCCCGAAATGAAAAAGCAGAACACAAACAGCATCATGGCAAACATCTTTGCGCCATTTTCCTTCATAAACATGGGAACGAAAAAGGCAAGACAGACGAGCCAATTACACAAAATAGCTCGGAAGAATAGCTGCATTGCAGGCGCTTCCATTTTATGCTCAACCACGTTCAGTAGAAAGCTGTTCACGCTGGAGGAGTCAAACAGCCCGGTCAAGTAAATAAGGAGTGCAAATACCCCCGCACCCAGTAAATTACCGCCATAGCTGGCAGCCCATAATCGAAGCACCTGCCCCCAGCGCAGCTTTTTACGGAGCGCAGCATAAGTGTAATAGAAGGTGTTACCTGTAAACAAATCCCCGCCGCCGTAAGCGATCAGAATGATGGCAGCTCCGAACGTAAGTGCCGCCATGGGATAAGTGAATGGAGAATGCTCCATGTAAAAAAAGTTGCCCGTCTTGAAGGCTACAATAACGCCGAACCCGATGAACATACTCGCCAGCATGGAACGTGCCAAATACCGGAGTAGGCTCTGCTTGTAAATTTTGTACTTCTTCATAGCTAGCTGTTCGACATTGCGTAAGCCTTCCGTCTCCATATTTAAGGACAACCTCCTATTTTCTCATATGTAAGTCTTTAAACAGACTTTATTTTTCCCGAAACATGTCCAGTCTGTCAGCAATCCTGTTAGCTTAACAAACCAAGCTTTTGCAGTCCGTACAAAATACCGTCTTCATCTGCGCGTTTTGTGACCATTTTAGCTGCGGCTTTGGCTTCATCACAGCCGTTGCCCATCGCCACGCTGTTATGTATAGCTGTTAGCATCTCCACATCATTTAAGCCATCGCCAAAGGCGTATTGATTTTCATCGGCAATGCCCAGTCTGGACGTAATTTCGCGGATGCCCTTCGCTTTGGAGCCAGCATGAGGAACAACGTCCACAGAACTCGGATGCCAGCGTACAAAGTCAAACGCCTTGAATACCGCTTCATAGAAAGGCTCTTCTTCTGCTGTACACATCAACAGCGTCTGATAAATATCTCTTCCCTGGAAATAGAGCGGATCGTATCCAACTGAAATCTTGGCCTTAAGCGTTTGGACCGATTTCTCCACAAGCTCATCGTTAGGAATATTGGCCTTCATGTCCATATGATCCATATATACGAGAGCATGATTATGTGTGAGGGCCAGATCGGTCATCGCTTGCAAGGCTTCTCTGTTCAACGGATTGGTAGCGACCACTTCCCCGCGAAGCACGACATATTGCCCATTAAAGCTGACGTAGGAGTCAATTTCCAACTGCTCGCGGATATCTTTGAACATAAAAGGCGCACGGCCGGTTGCGATGGCCACCTCATGTCCCAGCTCTTTCAAAGCAAAGACGGCCTTTTCTGCCGTTAACGGCATTTTCTTGTCATCGTCCAGTAACGTACCGTCGATATCAAAAAAGATAATTTTTTTGTCTGACATGTCCATACACCTGACTTTCAATAATGTATTGTCGAAATGAACTCATATGGATTCATTATATCAAAGGAACTGCTTCTGAATACACAAATACGTATAAATCCTCATGAATGTCCGACCTCTATAGCTTACAATATGAAATAAGGATTACTGTAAAATATAATTTCTATCTCCTATTTTCTTAGATGGGATGTGATCACCATGACAAAAATCCAAGTCACACCGGAGCAGCTGGACAGCGTGGCCTCCCAATTTGCCAATGCCCACGGCACACTGTATAACCAGTTAAACGGCCTGGATAGCACAATGAACCGCCTTCACAGCCAGTGGGATGGTATGGAGAGGAACCGTTTTTATAATGACTATCGTACGGCTAAATATACACTTTCTTCTGTATTAAATAAGGTTCAATCCATTGAAATTGAGCTGAAAAGCATCGCTTCGAAGTTTAGAAATGCGGATGGTGAAAGCACACGTGGCTTCTGGACTGCCCTGGCAGCGGCAATGAACGCTAGTGCAGCGCTGGCGGGCAGTGGAGAGGCTAGAGATGCTGGTGGAGAAATTGCCAAGCAGCCCAAAAACATAGACGAATGGGATCAGGCAGACGCGGATAAATATCATCAATATGAGGAACTACTAAAAAACGCCGAGGCCATCGGCGACAAGCAGGTTATGCAGAAAATTCACGATCAGATGAATGTCCTGCGGCTGCAATATGAAGACTCAGTTACCCGTACAGATTACAATACAGGAGAGACCTCCAAGATCACATCCGATTCCCTTGTCGCCGTCACCGAACTGACAGGTAAAGACGGAAGCAAGACGGATATATCTATAGATAAAAAAGGGAATGTTGTGAGTTATGAGCAAAATACGGATAAATACGATTACTGGGTCCAAAAGCATACCCAATCCTCCGGAGAGCACGCTCTAGGTAAAACGGCCCAGACCGTCACCGGATATGGAATAGGTCTTATTTTGTCGCGCGGGGCTGGAGTTAGTGGGGCAGGTTCGGGCATCGGTTCTGGCGCAGCCTCCGGGTGGGGGGAACACGTCGTCGGCATTGGCGGCGGCATGCTCAGTGACAAAGTACTCTTCTCTGTACCCGATGAGGACGAAACCCGTACCATGATCTACCGAACGAATAAAGAAACCGGACATATCGAGAACATGATCATCGTCACCAAAGGTGAGAATGAAATGGAGTATCGCTATTGGGAGGATTATAACTAAGTCTTGAGCCGTGAACGATAGCAACGTGAATAGGAGTATCTATAAAATCTACAGTCTTTTTTTCTGGAACAGGTGAGCGGCAGGTGGAAACCGTAAACTCGCTAGCTGAAGAAGTCTGTAGATTTTTTTGTTTACCAATTTTTTCTGAATTCCGATATATTAAATAGATAGAATACATATTCAAGTTATTTTAAATGAATATTCGAAAAAGATTAAAGTACTAGTTTTAGAGGGAGAAATAGTAAATGAAAAAAAGAGCCAGCATAGGGAGAGGAGTTACTATATGCAACAATCAGAGACATTACTGTACAAGTACAGGCTAACATTGAAAGATATCATGTTATTTAATTTTTGTTTGAAGTATCAGAAGTCTACTGGGCTTAAGTTGATGGCATCAATCCAGTTTCTGTTGGTCATTATGGCTACATACAAGCTTATAGTAGATAATGAAGTAGATCCTAATACGATAGCGATGTTCTTCTTTCCATTCTTAGTTTTTGTAATTATTCCTTTCTTTACTATTAAAGAAGTGAAAGCTAACTACCTAAATCACCCACAATGGCCTATTGAAAAAGATTATGAGTTTTCAAAGGAGGGGCTTCATTTTACGTACTCTGCGGGTTACAACTGGGATGAAGTAAAGGGGGGCATTAATACGCTGACTGCCTTTTATATATTGTTGCCTGATCATAAGTTTATATTGATTCCCAAACGGGTTTTTTCTAGTAGACTGGAGGGCCGACAATTCAAAGAAATGTTGAAAACCCAGATCGGATCAGAGAGATGGGATTATAAATTTATAGACAAGATGAGCAAATTAAATAGAAAATGATTGTATTTCTAGTAAATTTAATTGATGCCTAATACGGTTGTTAAAAGGAGGAACTCATATGTATCTTCTATTTTGTAGCGATCCTCTGAATTCTAAAAATGTGGATATGGATTACCGTGAAGAGTGCGAGGTTGCACGGAGTCTTGGTTTTGATACAGGGTTGGTCAATTTCGATAATCTGATTGAGGATGAACGGGGAGAATCAGGGTCTAACCCATATATTGTTTCTAAGAATATGCGAGAGTATGTTGCTAAACAGGGAAACGAGTACGTGAACGCGCTATACCGAGGATGGATGTTAAGGCCCAAAGTGTATGATGCTTGGACTGCAGCCTTGGAGGCCGATCGAATCAGGATGCTGACAAGTGCTGAGAGTTATAGGAATTGTCATTATTTTCCTGATTCATACTCGTTAATTCAAAACTTTACGCCTCGAAGTGTATGGCTGGAGCGGGACCAATTGGATGCGGAGTATATTCGAAAGGCGGTCATGCCTTTTGGAAAGACAGCAATAATGGTCAAGGATTTCGTTAAATCACGGAAACATGATTGGCTGGACGCTTGTTATATCCCAGATGCGTCTGATCAGGTGCATGTGGAACGTGTGATTCGTCGTTTTGTTGAACTTCAGGGAAAGGAATTGAATGGAGGAATTGTGTTAAGGGAGTTCGTACCTTTAGAATTTCTTACCCTTCATCCCAAAAGTGGTATGCCCTTGTCTAAAGAATATCGTCTTTTCTTTATGTTCGGAGAGCCTGTTTTTACGGTTAATTACTGGGATGAGGCGGCATATGAAACAGTTCCTACAGATCTGAATGAATTTATTCAGATTGCACGTCAAATCCAAAGTCCGTTTTTCACAATGGATATTGCTCGTACACAAGCAGGGCAATGGATTATTATAGAATTAGGAGATGGACAAGTTTCGGGACTGCCTGAGCACACGGATCTTGAAGCGTTCTATACCAATTTAAAAAAAGCGGTGGTGAACCGTGGATTATGGTAAAGGCACAGTGCTTCTGTTGAATTGGAAGGCTGTGCCTTTCTATGAACTCTACCATTTCACAGACTTGCAATTGGGGTACCAAATGATGGATGATAGAAGAGGGCCTTTTATGTAGAAAATAGGGCTAAAGATAGAGAGGATACCAATAATAAATAGATCGTATTTACCGTATTTTTGTATATTATTGTAGAAAAAGATCGTAATTCAGGTTATAGTAAAGGAAGAAATTAACTAGGATGCATTTTACTCAAATACGTAATTGTGGAGGTAACCATGAGTACATTTAAAAATTGGTTGAATACAACTAAAAAAGGACTTGGAGACCAAGTTAAGAAGTTTAAGAATAAAGATTTTATGGAAGCTGTTGTTGCAGGCTGTGCATTAGTAGCATTTGCTGACGGTACGATTAGTCCGGAAGAGAAAACAAAAATGGCCGGATACATAAATATCAGTGAAGAATTGAAAGTGTTTGATATGGGTGAGGTCATCAACCGTTTCAATCACTATGTAGCGAACTTTGAATTTTCACCTCAAATCGGTAAACAGGAAGCACTGAAGGCGATTGGTAAATTGAATGGCAAGCCTGAAGTAGGCCGACTCGTTGTTGGCGTATGTAGTGCCATTGGTGCAGCTGACGGTGACTTTGATGCCAATGAACAGCGAATTGTGGCTGAAATTTGTGGCGCGCTTGGTTTGAATCCGTCTGAATTTAGTCTGTAAATTTTACGGAAGGGAGGTGTGTTAATCAGTGGCTGTAATTAATCTGGTCAAGGGCCAGAAAATTGATTTGACCAAAGGCAACACAGGACTAACCAAGGTTATAGCTGGATTGGGATGGGACCCAGTGCAGTCCAAAGGATTTTTTGGCATCAAGAAGCAACCGAACATTGATTGTGATGCTTCTGCCATTTTGCTGGACGCAAACGGGAAACTGACTCAGTCAGATAACGTAGTGTGTTTCCATAATAAAAAAAGCCCATGCGGCTCAGTCGTTCATTCCGGTGATAATCTGACCGGACAAGGCAACGGTGATGATGAACAAATTGCGATTGACCTGGCACGTATTCCTGCCAATGTCGACAAAGTGCTTGTTGTTGTGAATATATATGATTGCGTAAACCGGAAACAGGATTTCGGCATGATCGAGAAGGCGTATATCCGCATTCTGGACGGTGCTAATTCCAAGGAGCTGGTTACGTTTAATTTATCTGATAATTATGAAGGGCTGACCGCACTGGTATGTGGAGAACTCTATCGTCATAACAACGAATGGAAGTTTGCTGCAATTGGTGAAGGAACCCATGCCGTACATATTGATGTGCTGGCTCAGCGTTATATGTAATTTTAGTTACTCATACAAAACTTAATGTGAAAAGGGGTTCTTACTCATGGCAATTAACTTATCCAAAGGTCAAAAAATTGATTTGACGAAAACAAATCCAGGTTTGTCCAAAATTATGGTTGGTCTCGGTTGGGACACAAACAAATACGATGGCGGTAAAGATTTTGACCTGGACGTATCCGTATTTTTGGCTAATGCGGAAGGTAAAGTAGAATCCGATAAGAACTTTGTCTTTTTTAATAACCCACAAAATGAGAACGGTTCTGTCGTTCATACAGGGGATAACCGCACAGGTGACGGCGACGGAGATGACGAGCAAATTAAAATTGATCTGGGCAGCGTGCCAGCTAACGTTGAAAAGATCGCTTTTACGATTACAATCTATGAAGCACAAGAACGCAGCCAAAACTTTGGACAAGTGTCCCGTGCTTATGCTCGTATCGTAAACGAAGCAAACAATGAAGAATTGGTCCGCTTTGATCTGGGAGAAGATTTCTCGATCGAAACAGGCGTTGTTGTAGGCGAACTGTATCGTCATAGCGGTGAGTGGAAGTTCAATGCCATTGGTAGCGGCTACCAAGATGGTCTTGCAGGATTGACGCGCGATTACGGTTTGGCATAAAAAAATCTATACAACGAAAGCGGGTATGCGGAATGACCATTAGCCTTTCCAAAGGACAACGTATTGATCTGACCAAAACGAATCCTGGCTTGACTCGTGTCGTTGTAGGTCTTGGATGGGATACGAATAAATATAGTGGTGGCGCGGACTTTGACCTGGATGCTTCGGCTTTCCTACTTTATGAAGACGGTAAAGCCAAAGCAGCGGATGATTTTGTATTTTACAACAACCCGACAGGCGGAGCAGGATCGGTTACTCATACGGGCGATAACCGCACAGGTGAGGGCGATGGGGATGACGAGCAAATCATCGTTGATTTCTCGAAGATTCCTGCGAACATCCACCGTATCGGGATCACGGTTACCATTTATGATTACGAGGCACGCGCGCAAAACTTTGGGCAAGTATCCAATGCTTTTGTACGTGTGGTAGATGCGGCAACAGATCGTGAAGTGCTACGCTACGATTTGGGAGAAGATTTCTCCACCGAAACGGCCGTCGTATTCTGTGAATTTTACCGTCAGAATGCGGACTGGAAATTCCAGGCTATCGGTAGTGGCTTTGCTGGTGGATTGGGTGCGCTCGCTAAAAACTATGGCTTGGACGCTCAATAATATCCACTTGGGGTGGTGTCCATAGGGCGCTACCCTTTCTTTTTAAGCTATTACATTAGCGTACGCTGACACATGACAAACGGACAGAAAGGTGACACAATCATGGCTGTTATCGTAGTAAAGGGACAGAAGGCGGATTTGACGAAAACAAATCCGGGCCTGACCCATGTCAACGTAGGGATTGGCTGGGAGTCCCCAGCGTCTCTGGAGCTGGATACTTCGGCATTTTTGCTGGGTCCTGGAGGAAAAGTATCGGGCGATGAGGACTTAATTTTTTATAACAATCCGACCACGCCCTTTATCACCTATTCAGACGGACAACAGTCCGATGACAAAAAGCAATTTGCCCTTGATCTGACACGAATTCCTGCAAACATCGAGAAGATTGCGTTTACGCTGACGATTTATGATGCGGATCAGAAACGGCAAAATTTTGGACAGGTTCAAGGTGGGTTCATTCGTTTTGCTCATCCGGTTAGCGGAGAGGTTTTGCGGTTTAACTTGGACAGTGGATTTACAGTGGAAACGGCGATTGTCATTGGTGAACTGTACCGCCATAACGGGGAATGGAAATTCAATGCGATTGGCGCAGGCTTTTCCGGTGGATTGGATGCGTTGTGCGTTAATTTTGGGATTGAAGTGGAAAATAATCCGGCTCCTCCCACGCCAGTGCCTACACCACCACCAGCGCCTCGACCAGCACCAACACCACCACCAGTACCACCTGCTCCGAAGCCAGAGCCATCTGCAACACCGGTGAATCTGAATCTGCGGAAAATTGAGCTGAAGAAGAAGGGCGACACTATCAACCTGAAAAAAGGCTCAGGCGGATTGGGTGAAATCCTGATCAATCTAAACTGGAATCAGGTGCAGCAAAGCAAGGGCTTTTTCAATCGCGGTTCCAAGGGTGTCGATCTGGATCTGGGCTGCTTGTATGAGATGAAGAACGGAGATAAAGGCGTTGTGCAGGCGCTCGGGGAAGTTTTCGGTTCTCTAAATCGCTTCCCGTACATTGCTCTGGATGGCGACGATCGTACGGGCTCTGTGAAAACAGGAGAAAATCTTCGCATTAATGGTGCTAAAATTTCTGAAATTAAACGAATTTTGGTGTTCACCTTCATCTATGAAGGAGTCACGAACTGGTCACAAGCGGACGGGGTAGTTACGCTGTACCAGAAGGATGGGCCTGACATTATCGTTCACATGAATGAACATGACAATCGCAAAGGGATGTGTGCGATTGCTATGATCCAAAATGTAAACGATGAAACGTTCAGCATTGAAAGACTCGTGCAGTTCTATGGCGGTCATCGTGAGTTGGATCGGGCCTATAACTGGGGCATGCGCTGGTCGCAGGGTAGCAAATAAATTGAATTATCGGAGGCACTCTTTTCATGTTGAATGATTTGTTTAAAAATATCAGCGAAAACTACGGCCATTTCTTTTCATGGAGTGATGTTGTAGCTACGCTTACTGATCCAGTGAGTTGGGGGATTATAGGAACTCTCATTTTGCTGGAAGGACTTTTATCGGCGGATAACGCCTTGGTTCTCGCAGTTATGGTTAAACACTTACCTAAGGAACAACAGAAGAGAGCCTTATTTTACGGGATTTTGGGTGCGTATATATTCAGGTTTCTGGCTATCGGCTTGGGTACATTCCTGATTAAGTTCACCCTGATTAAGGTACTGGGTGCGGCTTATCTGCTCTATATCGCTTATAAGGGCTTATTCAAGTCCGAAGGTGATGGAGAAGTGAAAAACAAACCTACTTCTTTTTGGAAAACCGTATTAATGGTCGAACTGATGGATATTGCCTTCAGTATTGACAGCGTCATTGCCGCTTTCGGTGTGAGCGAGAAAGTGTGGGTTCTATTCCTGGGTGGTATTCTCGGCGTTCTGATGATGCGTGGTGTTGCTCAAGTGTTCCTCAAGCTCATTGATAAATTTCCGGAACTGGAACAGACAGCCTTTATTATGATCGCCATTATCGGGGGTAAAATGCTGGCTGCTGCTTTTGGCTTTCATATGTCGCAGGTTTTATTCTTCGGCATTTTGATTGCTGTCTTTGTAGGCACAATGGTTATCAGCTCGGCGAAAAGAAAGAAAAAGGCCGACAAAGAGGCTTAATGTACAAAGTATAGCGAAATCCCTCCTGAAACTAAGGGGGGATTTCTTTTATACCCGAAGCACAGGGCTTCAGTCAGGCAAGAAAGAGTAAGAGGAGGGGAAGAGCCCTGAAATATTTTAATGATTTAACCTCTGAGGAAGTAGAAGCGATCTTTTATACTCCACCATCGGAGTTTCATAACCGTTCTCCCAAAAGTATATTGGCTTATGCGATAGGAGCGGCTTTGTATATGCCAGCGACCCGCTCGGAAGTAGCGGAAGAGATCAAAAATGGAAAACATGAAGGGCTAACAACGGTCATTTTAGATTTGGAGGATGCTATAGGGGATCAGCAGGTCGGGCAGGCGGAACAATCGCTGGCGCAGCAGCTGTTTCAACTATTGTCCTATGTACGGACGGGGATGATGAGTGAACAGCAATTACCTTTGTTATTTGTGCGTGTGCGCTCTGTGGAGCAGTTGGAACGACTACTGAACGGTTTGGGTGAATCTTTGTCGCTGCTCACGGGCTTTGTCTTACCCAAGTTCTCTTCTGATAATGGACGAGCGTATTTTGCACTCATTGCAGAATATAACCGGAGTATGCATACAGGGGCAGGAAACGAAAACAACATGCCTGTGCTGTACGGGTTACCGATTCTTGAAAGCTCCAAAATCATTTATCGGGAATCCCGCTGGAAAGAGCTACTGTCGATTAAAGAAATTTTAGACGAGTACCAGGAATATGTGCTCAATGTACGAATTGGGGCAACTGATTTCTCAAGCCTATATGGACTGAGACGCAGCCCGGATATTACGATTTATGAAATTGCCGTCATTCGGGATTGCATCGCAGATATTATTAACTTGTTTGGACGCGTGGGCTCAAATTATGTCATTTCCGGTCCTGTATGGGAATATTTCTCTCACCGAGAACGTGTCTTTAAACCTCAATTAAGAGTGTCTCCTTTCGAAGATACACTTGGAAAGCCGGGACGACACTTGCGGATGGACTTCATCTCAGATGCCGTAGATGGACTGATTCGAGAAGTCATGATGGACAAAGAGAATGGGATTATTGGCAAAACAATTATTCATCCCTCCCATATTAAACCGGTACAAGCCATGTATGCGGTGACACATGAAGAGTATATGGATGCACTTGAAATTGTTGAGCGTAACGACGGTAGTCTGGGTGTATTCAAAAGTACCTATGCCAACAAAATGAATGAAATTAAGCCGCATTTGAATTGGGCTTATCGTATTATCAATAGATCAAAAGTATACGGGGTGTTACATGAACAACAACATTTTGTCAGTCTCTTACCCAACCACGAAAACACATCTGCTGCCAATCCTGGAGCAGTTCAGCGTTAAAATTACGGAGACACATAATCCATTCCGCCTTCCTGTGGACAAGCTGTTTGCGATGGCGGCACGGGTCAATAAAAAGCGTTCGTTTTTATTTGTCAGTAAAGTGCTGGGCAAGCATATTCCGGTAAACCCATACACTTCTCTACTCAGTGGTGCGGCGCTGGCGATTCTACTATATAAGGAGCTTGTCCCACAAGCGGGACAACAGATGGACGAACTGATAGGAGAGGCCGTGAGAGGACTTCTTGACCCGGACTATGCGAAAGAGGCCTACCGAAAGCTGATGGATGAACGTTTAGCTTTTGCATTTACGGAGCCGATCAAGTTTGTTGGTTTTGCCGAGACGGCTACAGCACTGGGACACAGCATGTATCGGCTGTTTGACGACGGAGCCTCGTATATTCATACGACGCGCGAGGATATTCCGGGCCTTCGGCCGATTATTCGGTTTGAAGAAGAGCATTCGCACGCTGTTGATCATCGTTGCTATGCACTGGATGAAGGTGCTTTTGCGGGTGATGGCCCGATTGTGCTGGTAGATGATGAAATTACGACGGGGAAAACAACGCTTAATATCATACGGGATATTCAGGAGCATTTTCCGCGTAAACAGTATGTGATTGCTTCGTTATTAGATTGGCGAACAGACAGCGATGAGCAGGCTTTCACTGATCTGGAGGCAGAGCTAGGCATTACGATTACGCCTTTAAGCTTGCTCAAAGGAAAGATTGAGGTACAGGGAGTACCGATCCTGGATCACGCAGAATATGCCGGACAGGCTGGGCACTCAGAACATGCAGCCACTAGCATGGCAGAGGTTAATAAAGACGCTTCTGGAGTAATTGACCACCGTTTTGAAAAGGATACTTCCGGCTTTGAACGGGTAGTGCACAGCTCCATGTCAACAGACGGGTACGCCAATACAGCTCCTTATCTGAAATATACAGGCCGTTTTGGTCTACAATCCGCTGACAATTCAGCCTTGGATGCAGAAATCACGCGTACAGCTGAACGACTGAACCAACTTCGTTCTGGGCAACGCACGCTGGTTATGGGCACGGGAGAATTCATGTACATTCCAATGCGGATTGCAGCAGAGTTAGGCCCGGATGTGTATTTTCAATCGACGACACGCAGCCCGGTGTATCCCCACCGAGAAGAAGGGTATGGCGTCGCTTGTGGCGTGACATATCCTTCGCCTGAGGACAGTACGGTACGCAATTTTATTTATAATGTAGACCCCGGTCAGTATGACGAAATATTCGTTTTGATGGAAAGGGAGTCGGACCCAGAGCGGATGAACCCCATGCTGGAGGCTTTGACCCGTCTGGGCTGCGATAAAGTGCATGTCGTTTATTTTAACGGTTTAACTAGACAGGAGAGTAAAGGAGCGCGGATATGAAGCAAGCACTCATGGAGCAAATACAGCAGAAGAACATTCATCCGCCCGAACCGCTGGGCAGTTATCCTGCCTCGGATGTCACTTTTTTATTGAAGGATTTGAGCCGGGTTACGTTGGAAAAAGGGACGGAGGATCGTGAAGAGGCGATTCAGTCGGGAGTCCATTATTCAGAAATGCTGCCAGTAGAATACGAGCCTACAGCAGAGTATATTGCATTGTTTCACGAAACGCTTGCCCAATCTGCCAAAAAGGTTGCATTAGCGGCAGCTTCTGTGGCTGAGATGATTGTGAGAAAAAGAGGCCTGAACACGGCGATTGTTTCTCTTGCCAGAGCAGGAACGCCCATTGGTATCCTGATCAAGCGTTATATTGACTGGAAGTATGGCGTATCCTTGCCGCATTACAGCATTTCTATTATTCGTGGCAAAGGCATTGACCGGAATGCGATTTTATACATTTTACAGCAGCATGGCCTGGGAATTGAACTTCAGTTTGTCGATGGCTGGACGGGGAAAGGGGCGATTCGCCAGGTGTTGATCGAGGCCTGCCGTGAGATGAACGCGGATTACGGGTTGCGTCTAAATGATGATCTGGCGGTGCTGGCCGATCCGGGCAGATGTTCAGAAACCTTTGGTACACGAGAAGATTATTTGATCCCAAGTGCTTGTCTGAATTCGACAGTATCAGGTTTGATGAGTCGGACGGTATTGCGCGACGATCTTATAGGCCCTGACGATTTCCATGGGGCCAAATTTTATGAATCCTGGCGGTCAGTGGATCAGTCCAATACGTTTGTGGATACGGTATCCGGGTACTTTCAAGACGTGGCTGAAACGGCTGTTGCATATGCTGAACAAATGACATTGAATCCGCCTGCGGTGACATGGCAGGGCTTACGGGATATTGAGGCGATTCAGCAGGCATTTGGTATTCGGGATATCAATCTGGTCAAGCCCGGAGTGGGGGAGACGACTCGTGTACTGCTGCGTAGAGTGCCGTGGAAAATTCTGATTGACCGCGAAGATAATCCGAATCTTCAGCATATTATGCTGTTGGCAAAGGATCGAGGAGTGCCTGTAGAGGTATTTGAAGGATTGACTTATTCCTGCTGTGGAATTATCAAGCCGCTCAAGGGGGGACAAGAATGATCTACGCAAGTGATCTAGATCAGACACTGATTTACTCCATGCGTTCGCTTGGCGTACCGCTGGAGTCCCCTGGTCTGTTGCCTGCGGAACAGATAGACGGGGCGACGTCGGCTTTTATTTCTGAACAAGCCCTGCAATTGCTAAAGACACTGCCTGAAGATGTGATGTTTATGCCCGTGACGACTCGGACGATAGAACAGTATAGACGAATCACCGTGTTTCAGACGGAGTTGGTTCCCGCATATGCCGTGACGAGTAATGGTGGAAACATCATCGTCGGAGGTGAGGTGGATCGAGAGTGGAATCGGCGTATTCATGAACAAGTACGCCGTGATGGTGCTCATGCGGAAGAAGCACGTCAGGTGTTCGGACAGGTGCTGCATGAAGACTGGGTGGTAAACGAACGCTTTTGCGACGAGTTATTCTATGCTTTCATGATTGAACGGGATCGTATGCCGCTGGAACAGGTGCTGGAGAAGGCGCGAATCATGCGTGAAATGGGCTGGGAGGTATCCATTCAAGGTCGTAAGGTGTATCTGGTACCTGCGGCGGTGAATAAACAGGCAGCCGTGGAGCACATCCGTAATCTCACGAATGGAGGGGCTGTGGTTGCGTCCGGTGACTCTTTGCTGGACCGTTGTCTGCTGGACTATGCCGATTATGCGATTGCTCCGCGTCATGGTGAATTGTATCGGGAACAGCTGCGGGATAAGCTGGAGGTCAATTACCGTTTTACAGAAGTGTCGGGAGTTTATGCAGCGGACGAAATCATGGCGTATGTTCATGAGATACACCGGAGTGTGTTCGCAGCTCAAACTTCATTTTCAGAATAGATAGGGGACGTGGCTCTGTGAAGAAGGTCAAAGTGTATTTTAACCGTTGGTTTTCAGTGGCGTATCATTATATGAATGCTATTCGAAACAATGAGGACGGTATTCCGTTCGAGATCTATGCGACGCACTCTGATCCGCAGCATATGGCGTTACAGGCCAGTGATGTAGCTGAAGTAGAGCCTCGCACCAGTGGTGTGGAGTACGCACGGTTTTGCGCTGATTTTTGCAGGCGGCACGGAATTGATGTCTTTATCCCACGGTGGAATATGCTCGATATTAGCAAGCATCTTTATTTGTTCGACGATATTGGGACAAAAGTAATGGTATGCCAAGATACCGAACTGCTGGAGCAACTGATGGAAAAGGATCTGTTTTATGAATCCATTCGTCAAAAGAATATTGTCACGATTCCCGATTATGCCATTGCCAGCAATGCCGAGCAGTTTAAACAGGCTTATGAGTCGTTAATAGCACTTGGACATAAGGTATGCTTCAAGCCATGTAATGCAGAAGGCGGAATGGGCTTTCGTATCATCGACAATGAACGTAATCCGCTGGAGGAACTGTTCGGCCATGCGCTGAATCATATTTCGTTCGAGGAAGCACACCGCGTATTGTCATCCACAGAATCATTTCCCAATCTGATGGTGATGGAGCTGCTGGAGGGATACGAATACAGTATTGACTGTCTGGCCGATCGGAACGGAAAGCTGCTAGCGGCAGTTCCGCGTAGGAAGGCAGGAGGACGATTACGGCTGCTGGAGCAGCATTCCGAGCTGTTGGAGGTGGCACAGAAGGTCGCTGAGGCGTATCACATTCCGTACAATTATAACATTCAGATAAAATATAACGGCGAGCATGCCAAGTTGTTAGAGATCAATCCGCGGATGTCCGGAGGACTTCATGTATCATGTTTGTCCGGTATCAATTTTCCTTATCTAGCGGTGAAATCGGCTTTGGGTCATGAGATCGGTTCACTTCATCCGCAATACGACATTTTAGCCAGTCATATCGAGCAGCCAATCACCATACGTAAATCCGTACATTGACACACACAAATATTGTTTTCTACAATATGGTAAGGGTTTACGTCAGGAGGTACAAGCTATGACGTCAAAAATGTGGGGTGCCACGATTGCTGTGGTTAGCTACCTGATTGCGCTTTTACTAAGTTTTTGGTTGCCATTGTTTGTGTGTTTGGCGATTCCGATCATTGGTTTGGGAGGATACAGCGCCCTCATGGCTGTTCGCCATCCTCGCCCCAATCTGACCGGTTCCGTGATTCCGGTGGTGCAGGAGCAGGTCGGTGAGACACAGCAGCATGAAAAGGAAGCTGCCGTTCGACCCGAGTCTATGACAGGACAAGTACGTCAACCAGATCAGGTGAGCAGTGAATTTGCTCAGGTGATGGAGTATTTGGAGGTACTGGAGGATATGGTGATCTCCGAGGGACAGAAGGATGCGCTTGATAACGAGATTGTCGAGAAGGCGCTGGCTCTATTTGCACGATTGCAGCGGGTCATTCCACTTCTGCATGAACTGAACAACAGCGAAGTGAATCATACGGTTCGGAGATTGATTTTGAAGGATTTGAACGGACTGATTAATCCGTTTCTTCGGCTCAGCGGCGATGCAAAGCGAACCAACCGGAGGACGTTATTAAACGGATTACGGGATGTGGACAGCAAAATATCAGTAATTGTGTCCACGATGGAGCATAAGGATCTGCTGGAATTACAGAGCAAAGCGGAGCTTATTCACCAGCGATATAGCAGTTCCGAATTGTAGGCGATTTTTTGAGAAAATAAAAAAACAGCTGAATAGCTGCTCTGAATAACAACGATTAGACTTGGGTGACAGTTGTTTTCAGAATAGGAGGTAGCGTATGGCGACCCCATGGGCTGAATTGAAAAAAGAAGATGAACAAAAGGTGACTGAGGAGGCTTCACAGCTGATTCAGAAGGTATCACAAAGCGATGTCATGAGCTTGGATACCTTAATGGATGATATCGGTAAGCTGGGGGTTAAAACGCAGGAACGTGCGGGGCAGACCCTTAAAATGCTGGATCGTCCGGTAAACGACCTCATGTCCGGCGATCGGGCTGAGGTATCCAATATGATCTTAAAGCTGCGTGATGAATGCGAAACGCTCCAGCAGAGCAAAAATGTGAGTTTTTTTGGCAAGCTTCTGCGTAAAAGCCCGTTAAAAAACTACATTTACAAGTATCAGTCGGTGAAGACGAACATCGAGAAAATCATTACTGCCTTGAGAGATGGTAAGGATAATCTGGAAGAAAACATCGTCAGCATGAGACAGTTGAAGAAGGCTTCCATTGAAGAAATCTACAATTTACAGACGAAGATTGCCTTTGGTAATCGCTTGAAAGAACTGTTTGAGACCGAGATTGCCAAGCCGGAAAATGAAAACCGCAAGCCTCATCTGGAGCGGGGATTGCGCAAGGTGGTTACTCGTACGCAGTCGATGACTGAAATGATTTTGTTATATAATCAGGCGATTGCAGCAACCGATATTATTAATGATAACAATGATAAACTGATTGATTCTGTAAATAATGCGATTGATAAAACATCGAATCTGATCACTGTATCGGCTATGATCGCAATGGCGCTGGCGGATCAGGATAAAATTATTTCAGCCGTCGATGCGACCAACCGTACGATTGAAGATCAATTCAAGGAAAATGCGAAGCTTCTCAAAACGACGACCGAGAGAACGACAGATCTGCTTAGCAAGCCTTCTATGTCACTGGAGGCTGTGAATCAGGCGATTGGGGATTTGGTATCTGCTTTGGATCTGTCTGAAAAATCAAACCGTCGGATTATTGAAAGCTGCCATGATTATACAAGTAAAATGACAGCAATCAATGCCAACCTGAGCCAACGTTTGGGGATTGAAGGGAAAGAACCATCCAAACCGCTGAAGGATAGCAATTCTTCTGAGGGTCTAAGCTCGTTTTTGAACTGATAACAATGTAGAATAATAGACCCAATCTATGAAAAAGACGCCGGAGTGACTCCAAAAGGCGTCTTTTTTTGGTTTGGCAGCAGCCAATAAAGGACATGATGAACATACATAGCATTCTCGTGCATAAACTCTTAAAAAGCGAATGACAAAAGGAGAGAGCGAGCGTATGATGTCCTTTATTTTAGGGTGTGTGATTGTCTATTTACTCGTGGCTGCCAGTAGCGAAAAAGCAGATTCAATTTTGGAGTTAAATGATTCTGTGAAATAAAATTTTTTATTGAAAATCATGCATTTTCTGATAGGATAGAGTTAAATATTGGAATCCCAAAGGAGAATGCATGCTGGAATTTTCATTTGAAATCATCGACGAATCGAAAATTAACATTGTATATCAGTATGGAAGCAGCAGCTTCAATTTTAATTTATTTTTTAACTACGGTGTGTGGACGCTGCATCCTTTTGACGGGATTCTGCTGCAGAACAAGGAAATGTGCCGTCTGATCGTTACGGATCTGTTTAAGAACAAAGATTTTCATGTCATGCTGGCACGCGAAAATATTTTATTATCAACCTTGCGTACCTCTATTGATCTCAATCCCGAAACTCGGGGAGGACGATACCAGGAACAGGAATTTGATGAGCTGTCTGATTTTGCTGAGACACACAGCTTTGAAGAGGTACTGCAAATCGAGCAGGATTCCGTCCGCGAACGTATGGATTTCTTCCAAAACATTATTCAAAAGATGTATATGGAAGGATTCGGCCCGGAAGACAATGATTTTAACAAAGTGCAAGCTATCCTCCGTATTTATAAGGCTGCACATGACCAACTCGGAGAATTGAGCGACTTTCCCCTGAGAGGCGACGAACGACGCAGATGGTAGATTTATTGAATAAAAAAAGATAGAGTCCCGTGAATAAACTCCACGGAACTCTACCTTTTTTGTGTACCTGAGTTACAAAGCAAGGAAGGCCAAGTGATTTACTCTGGTCTGCTTCACCCCTACACCTACTCTAAAACGTATAGAAGCTCTACGGCGATTGCCAGCGGAGCGGACAGAATTGTTCTGAAGAAGCGAAGCGATCGGAAGAACAATCTGCACGCGTAGCGCCCACCAACCGCAAGAAAGCTTTCATACGCCCTAACTAACTTATCCCCATTAATATCATCGAGCAAAGGATAAGCCCCGCCCCGCACCCCGAAGTATATACCTTGAGGTGGCGGAACATGGATGTTTTCCAGGCTGACAGAGATTCATCGGAACGCAAACGTTCATTTTCCTCCTGCAATGCCTTGGATTGACGAATGAACAACTGTCTGATGTCGGCAAATCCCCGCAGGAAGAGGGTTAGAAAACCGCTTTGCAGAACGTGGAAGATTGCACCGATCACCAAGCCCAGCAACCCCAACAGGAATAGCAGATTTGCAGTAGCCATGTTTTCACGACCATACAAGAGATGGGGGATGGCGTACAGAAATCCTAAAGTACCGACAATCAGGGCAGTGAGCCCGAAACGTAAAATCATTATTTTTCGACCCGTTTCGCAAAGCGCAGGTCTGGGTTCGAACGAGCATCAAATACGATACCTTGAATCTTAGGGCTGATTAATGCGGTGTCCGCAGAGAACTGGATCGGAATAATTGGCAGATCTTCCATCAATACGTCTTCCGCCTGATGGAGCTGTTCAAAGCGTTTAGCCGGATCAAGCTCAAAGGTTGAGGATTCGATCAGTTTGTCATACTCCGGGTTGCTCCAGTTGGTAAAGTTGTTCGAATTTTTGGAAGTATAATGCCCCAATACGCCGAGTGGATCCAGGAAGTTTCCTTCCCAGCCCATACGAGCGATCTGGAAGTTCTTTTGTTTAAAGGTATCAATGTACGTTTTCCATTCCTGATTCTCCAGCGTCACTGCAACGCCCAAGTTCGTTTTCAGCATTTCCTGAATCGCTTCAGCTACTTTTTTATGCTTGTCAGAAGTGTTGTATTTAAAGGTGATCGGTGGCAGCTGTGTCAAACCTTCTTCTTTCAGACCTTCGGCCAGCAATTGTTTCGCTTTCGCAGCGTCAAACTCATAGTATTTTTTCGGTGCTTCGTCACGGAAGTCCTTGCCGAATGGCGTTGTTGTTCCGTATGGAACATAACCGTAAGCGGGAGTTTCGCCACCTTTGGTTACGCTGGTAGCCAGTGCTTCGCGGTCAATCGCGTAGGCGATGGCCTGTCTGATTTTTTTATTGTCAAACGGCTTTTGTTTTACGTTAAAAGAATAGGTATACACACTGAAAGATGGATGCGACAGGAATTCCTTGTTGCTCTTTTCCTGATCCAGGGTATCTACGGGAAGGCTCAAAATCAGATCCAGATCGCCCGTTTTGTACATTTGATAATAAGTTGTGGAGTCTTGGACCATTTTAAAATTAATCGTTGCCATTGTAATGGCATCTTTGTTCCAAAATTGATCGTTTTTCGCCAGCGTAATTTGTTCGTTATGTTTCCATTCCTTGGCTACATACGCACCGTTGCCGACAATTGTGCCCGCTTCTGCTGCCCATTTGTCATTTTTCTCAACAACCGATTGGTTTACTGGCAGATAAGCATGACCCACTGCGATCGTTGGGAAGAAGCTTAGCGGTGATTTCAGCTCAACTACAAGAGTTTTATCATCTTTAGCTGTAACACCCACGTCTTCAATTTTACCTTTGCCTGTGTTGTACGCTTCGGCACCTTTGATGTAGTAGAGGGCAGAAGGATCGTAGGCAGCTGTTTTCGGATTCAGTACCCGTTTCCAGGAGTATTCAAAATCCTTAGCTGTCAGCGTGTCACCATTCGACCATTTTGCACCGTCACGGATAGTAAAGGTGTAGGTTTTTCCGTCAGGAGATACATCTACTTTGCTGGCAGCGCCTTCTACGATTTTACCGGCCTTATCGTATGTATACAGCCCTTCGTACAAGTTATCAATCACAAAGTAGGACGTTGTATCTGATGCGAAAGCAGGGTCCAGCGTATAAGGCTCTCCACCTGCCAGATTGGCAGTAATTTCTTGCGGGATATCCGCTTGAGGCGCAGCGGACGGGTCGTTGCTTGCTGTTTTGTCCGTAGTACCAGAGCATCCAGCCAAAGCCGTTACGGCCAAAAGTAGGATGATCGTCATCCAATGCATTTTTTTCATCGTGGTTTTCCTCCATTACTGTGATTAGTTATGCCAAAAATAAGGTACACCGTACCGGGATTTATTCATCCTCCTTTCCCGCAGGTATGCCGCGTGTGCGCACTTCGATAAAGGAACAGCCGTTTTTCCTGTGGTTAGGCGAGAAGCTGCGGATCATGGTGACACCCCTCCTTGTCCAATTTGGATCTCTCTGTTGTTAATGTTGTGAGCGCGGGTCAAGTGCATCCTGAAGCCCGTCTCCAAGTGTATTGAACGCCAGCATGGTGAGCGATATCATCAGCCCGGGGAAGAATAGGCGCCACCATTGACCGCTTAAAATAACGCCAAGTGAATCGTTAGCCATCGTCCCCCAGCTGGCCGAAGGAGACTGAATCCCCAGACCGAGAAAGCTCAGGAACGATTCGGCAAAAATAGCTGACGGAATAGTGAACGTCAAATTCACGATAATGATTGCCGCTGCGTTTGGTAGCAAATGTCTGAAGATAATACGCGAATGAGATGTCCCCAAGCTACGGGCTGCTAACACATATTCTTGCTGCTTCAGCTGTAAGATTTGCCCACGTACTACACGGGCCATACCGACCCAGCCAGTAATAGATAATGCAATAATCATCGTGAGCAGGCCTGGCTTCATAATGACGAGCAGCAAAATGATGACCAGTAGATAAGGAATGCTATACAAAATCTCAATAATACGCATGAGAATGCTATCGATCCTGTCGCCCATTTTGCCGTGCCCAGCACAATAGCCAGCAATGCAGCCGACGAGAATACCAAGTACCAAATCAATGGCGGCAGCGGCAAAGCCGATCATGAGTGAGATTCTAGCTCCAGCCCATGTCCGTGCCCATACGTCTCTTCCCAGATCATCCGTACCAAACCAATGCTCTTTCGAAGGAGAGAGATTCGTTTTCAAAAGGGATTGATCACTGGGTGCATAGGGAACCATGGAAGGTCCAACAATCGCCAGCACAATAATAATGATGAGTAGGGAAAGCCCCAACAGAGCAAGCTTGTTGTTAAAAAGTCTGCGTAGCCGATCCCGCCAGGGTGATTCTTTGGGTCTGGTCAACGTGGGGGTGGGGATCTGGCTACGATCTACAAGACTGAACAGGCTGTCTTTTTCGACAGTAGGTGCTGCTTTCATGTTAATCTCCTTTGCTGACTAATTTGATTCGTGGATCGACAAGGCGATAGGAAATATCAATTAAAAATAAAGTAACGACCAGAATGGCACTGTAGAAAATGGTCGTACCCATAATGACTGGATAATCCCGGTTAAAGATACTGTCTACGAAGTATTTACCGATGCCGGGAATGGCGAATATTTTTTCTGCGACAAAGGTACCTGTAATGACGGAAGCGAATAGCGGCCCGATAAAGGAAAGCACCGGAATCAACGCATTGCGTAATCCGTGACGAAGGACTACCGCCCAAGAGGACAACCCTTTCGCTTTGGCGGTGCGTATGTACTCCTCATGCATGACTTCCAGCATACTCGTCCGCATAAAGCGGGCGATAACGGCAAGCGGTGAAACCGCGAGAGCCAACGACGGAAGTACCGTATGCTGCCAGGTTCCCCATGATGCGACCGGAAGCAGGTGCCATTGGACGGCAACATACTTGATTAGCAGCGGTGCCAATATGAAGCTGGGTACGGAAATACCAACAATGGCGATAAACATCGAGATATAATCCAGTGGTCGATTATGGTGTAGAGCAGCCAGCGTTCCGAGCGAAATGCCGGCAATAATCGCGACCACGATGGATTGAATACCCAGCAATGCAGAAGGTGGAAAACCTCGGGCGATGAGCATATTGACGTCCGTCGTTTTCGATTGAATAGACGGGCCCATATCCAGCACTAGCAGATTTTTTAGATACAGCACATACTGCACAGCGAGTGGCTTGTCCAGATTGTACCTGGCACGCATGTTCTGTAATACCGCTTCTGGAATCGTTTTGGAATCATTCGAGAACGGATCACCTGGGATGATGTGCATGATGATAAACGTTAAAGTGACGATAATCCACAACGTAATGAACATCGTAAAAAGACGCTTTAAAATGTACATGGGGCGTTATTTCTCCTGTCTATCAAGCTGATTTACATACTATGGCTGCTGAAATTTTAAAATAAATAAAAGTATATAAGAATACTAGGAAATAATAAGACGGTTTAGGTGACATGTCAAGGTAAGGTTTTACATTATAGAACACAGGTCAAATTTTCGTCACAGGTTTTCCATTTATATAAGGCTAAGATTCCGCTCATTCCTCTCGACGAGTATCCTGCGGTGTGTTATGATGATACTCTGATAACGTGTTAACGAACTAAAGTGTTTGCCACCTGTTCTTGGATACGGGGGTCACCATTGTTGGAGGGGAATAAGATGAGAAAAGCAGCCATGTTTACGATGTTAATTGGATTGATGATGATCGTGTTGGCCGGATGTTCCGGCGGTAAGGATGACAGTAAATTGATTATTGGAATTGATGATAAATTCGCCCCGATGGGCTTTAGAGATGAAAATAACGAGCTGACCGGCTTTGATATTGATTATGCGAAAGCGGCCGGGGAACAAATGGGCAAACAGGTGGAATTCCAGCCAATTGACTGGTCTGCTAAAGAATCCGAGCTGAACAGCGGACGTATTGATCTCATTTGGAATGGATACACCATTACGGATGAGCGTAAAGAAAAAGTGCTGTTCACGAAGCCATATCTGAAAAACAGTCAGGTGATTGTCGTTCCAGCTACTTCTAGTCTTTCCAAACTGACTGATCTGGCGGGCAAAACCGTGGGTCTCCAAACGCTGTCCTCAGCAGCCGATGCATTGGATGCAAATCCGATCAAAGGTAAATTAAAGCAAGTGTCCGAGTTCCCGGATAATGTTCTTGCTTTGACGGATCTGAAAACTGGACGTCTGGATGCGGTTGTCATTGATGAGGTCGTTGCCAAATACTATATGTCGAAGGAACAAGGGACGTATAAGCTGCTTGATGAAGCACTGGCCCCTGAGGAATACGGCATCGGTGTGAAAAAAGGAAATGAAGAGCTGTTGACGCAGCTGCAATCCGCTTTGGATGAGCTGCACAAGAACGGAAAAGCTGCTGAAATTTCGAAAAAGTGGTTCGGTGAAGATAAAGTATTAAATTAACACGTAGTGTATTGAACTAAGGGTTTAGGAGTCGAAGGTCATGAGTATGGAGTATATTTTACGAATTATGAAGCCGATGCTTGAAGGGGCACAGATGACGGTTATTTTATTTTTCATCACGCTCATCTTGTCTATTCCACTGGGTTTTATCGTTACGTTACTGGCAAAAAGCCGGATTAAGCCTATCGCCTGGCTAATGCATACGTACATTTATGTTATACGCGGCACGCCGCTTTTGCTGCAATTATTGTTCTTTTGTTTTGGTCTGCCGATGTTGCCTGTCATTGGGGAGTATCTGGTAATGGATCGGACAACGGCTGCGGTGCTGGCATTTGTACTGAATTATGCGGCTTATTTTGCAGAAATTTTTAGAGGCGGGATGTTGTCGATTGATAAAGGGCAATACGAGGCTTCGCAAGTGCTGGGCTTGAGCAAGTCGCAGACGTTGATTAGAGTCATTGTGCCACAAATGGTACGGATTGCTCTGCCCGCGGTAACCAATGAGGCGACAACACTGGTGAAAGATACGGCACTGCTGTATGCAGTAGCGGTACCGGAACTGCTGCATTTTTCCAATACGGCTGTGAACCGTGACTTTACGATCGTACCTTATGTTGTAGCAGCGGTTATTTATTTGTTGTTAGCTTTGGTGCTGACGTTGTTCTTCAGAGCGCTGGAAAAACGTTTTAAATTCGAGTAAAAGGAATGTCGGGATATGAATATTAATGCAATAGAAGTTATCGATTTGAAAAAATCGTTCGGCAAGCTCGACGTTCTGAAAAGAGTGAGCTTTAACGTTAAAGCAGGCGAGGTTGTAGCCGTCATCGGTCCTTCAGGTTCAGGAAAAAGTACCATGCTCCGTAGTTTGGTACACCTGGAAGATGTGACGGGCGGGACGATCCGCATTCATGATAAAGCACTGGTGGAAAACGGTCAGTACGCTCCGGCAGGTGACATTAAAGGCATTACCACCGGTATGGGCATGGTGTTTCAGCATTTTAATCTGTTCCCTCACTTGACGGTGCAGGATAACCTGGAGCTGGCTCCGAAGCTGGTGAAAAAGGTGAGCAAGGCTGAGCTACGTCGCCAAAGCGCTGAGTTACTGGCTAAAGTCGGATTGGCAGATAAAGCAGATGCGTATCCATCCCGACTATCGGGAGGACAGAAGCAACGTGTGGCGATTGCCCGGGCAATGATGATGAACCCTGATATTTTACTGTTTGACGAACCGACCTCAGCCCTAGATCCCGAGCTGACGGGCGAGGTGCTGCGAGTTATCAAAAAGCTGGCTGAGGAACATATGACGATGGTCATCGTGACCCACGAGATGAACTTTGCGAGAGATGTGGCGGATCGTGTCATTTTTATGGATAATGGAGAAATTGCAGAATCCGGTACACCAGAGCAGATTTTTGGCAATCCGCAGCTGGAGCGGACGAAGGTGTTTTTGAATCGGGTAGAGGCTTAAAAATATAGTTGTTCTCAGGGAAGGCGCTGCGCGTACAGATTGTTCTTCCGATCGCTCAAGCTTCTTCAGAACAATTCTGCCCGCTTCGCTCACCGACCACTTGTGCAAGAAATATGTTTTTAAGCAGGAAGTATGGGGAAGAATAAAAGCAAGGGAGATGGCAAGTGCCATCTCCCTTTTTGTAGTTGTGGGGTATGCGAAACATGTAGCAACATGAGGAAATATAGACAGAATGTAAGCTCTGAAAAAGCTGACTTAACAAGGGGTAGAAAGCCTTAAAGATTACATATGGTAACAATGCAATGAATGATAGGAACAGCTATGAGGATAGAGATTATTTAATCTTTACATACCTACCGAAGGTATGTAAAATAAAAGATACCTACCGAAGGTAGGTTTTGAACGATGAGAGGATGAATCGACCATGAATAAATCTCGCAACGAAATCATCTTTACGTTAATCATCAATATTTTACTGCCTTATCTGGCTTACCGTTTGTTAATTCCGCACACAAGCAGTCTGATCGCTCTGTCCATCGCTGCCCTCGTACCGCTATGCGACTCGCTCTACAGCCTTATACGGACGTGCAAGGCGGATGCGTTCTCCGGTTTCATCTTTCTCGGCCTGATTCTTGGCGTCGTGGCCGTTCTCTTGGGCGGCGATGAACGCTTCATTTTGCTGCGTGAGTCTTATGTAACTGGTATTATGGGAATGGTGTTTCTAGGCTCGCTGTTTTTTGGCCGACCATTGATTTATTATTTTGCCGAGAGATTTACAGGCCATGATCCTCAGATGAACGATAAATGGGAGGGACTTCCGCGATACCGCTTTAACTTCCGCCTGATAACGGCGGTGTGGGGGTTCAGCCTGCTGCTGGAAGCCTTCATCAAAGTAGTGCTGGTATATTCGATGTCGATACCGACCTTTCTGGTCGTATCGCCATTCTTCACCTATGGGCTTATTGGATTGACGATTTGGTGGAATATGAGCTTCATTAGACGAATAAAAAGACAGACAAACGGGAGGTAAAAGATTATGCAAGACAAAGCGATGAACGACAGTCTAAAAAAGCTGCTTGAGATTGCCGAAAAGATGATTATGGAGAAAGGCTGTCGGGCGACGACACTACAGGATATTGCGGATCGCAGCGGACTGACTAAAGGAGCCATTTACCATTATGTCAAAAGCAAAGATGAATTGTTCGGTATGATTCTGGAGGCGGGAATGGAGAAAACCAATCAGCGTTTTTTTGAATCTGTTGCCCGGACTCCCGCAGGACCAGAAGGAATCAAGTCCCCACTTAACACCTTAACTGAACGGCTTCGTAACATCGGTAGTGGGGACAGCGCTGCCAGCCTGATTTTTATCTATCTACTCAGCCAACAGGATAAGCCCGCCGTGGCTGGCATTCTGAAACGTTATCATGAAGCATCTATCCTCACTGCCAAAACGTGGATCGAAGTCGGACAGCAGAATGGAGCTATCCCTGTTTCAATCGATGCGGACAGGACAGCTCGGATGTTCACCGTGTTCAAGAACGGACTGCAAGTTCAGCATAACATAGTGACAGATGGCGATAAAATCAACGAACTGGAAATTTACGAGTTCTTGATGAATGCGCTGGGCGCAGGCAGAGGCTAGGGAGCCCCTCCATTCGTTTTGTTATTCCTGGATTTTACCTTTAATTTTATATTTACTGAGGGAAAATCTAGGGATAACAGCGATCGGAAGAACAATCTGCATGCGTAACGGACTCACCACCATAACTTCTCCATCATCTATCTATTACGATCAACAATTTCTTTGTCCTCGCTAAATACTTCAATGACTTCAATTGAATCAAACTCGACTGCTGATAATTTGCTTTTCAACAACTTCATGAGATCACTAATTTTTTGTTTCACTTTTTGAGACTCAGGGTCGCTTGAATTTATCTGTTCACTAGGACGCCATTTCCCATAATACATATCCTCCAAAATCATTTTCATCATGCCTCCCTATGAAAAGTTAAGTGTTTATCCTTGTTTTTTAGTTATAAGCTAGAAAATGTACATGAAGCGACACTGCGGGGCGGATGGTGCTCCCCATCGCTGTAATACTGGAATTATTCTATAAGATTCAAAGAAAGCTAAACATAATAGAGTTAAAGCTTTAATTTGCTAGGTTTATATGCAAACGCTATTATTCTATAATTTACACAGAAAGGAGGTAAAAGTAAAAAACGGGATATGGCACGTATAAGAGATGTGCTGTAAAGAGAATCAACTAACAAGCAGGTATATGGAACAAACACAAAAATTTTAGGAGGTAGAGTATGTTTAAGTTTAGTAAGAAAATGATGACGGTAGTTCTTGCAGCTTCCATGAGTTTTGGGTTATTTGCTACAACCTCAAGTGCAGCGACAGACTATTGGCAAAATTGGACCGATGGCGGTGGGACGGTCAATGCTGTTAATGGATCAGGCGGTAATTACAGCGTAACATGGAAGGATACCGGGAATTTTGTTGTCGGCAAAGGCTGGACTACTGGATCGCCAAACAGAACGATTAACTACAATGCCGGTGTCTGGGCGCCGTCCGGTAATGGATATTTGGCTCTCTACGGGTGGACGAGAAACTCACTCATCGAATATTACGTCGTTGATAGCTGGGGGACTTATCGACCTACCGGAACGTATAAAGGTACGGTGACCAGTGATGGGGGCACATATGACATCTACACAACAATGCGATACGACGCACCTTCCATTGAAGGCCAAAAAACGACGTTTATTCAGTACTGGAGTGTTCGACAGTCGAAGAGACCGACCGGGGGCAACTCCACGATCACTTTCAGCAACCACGTGAAAGCATGGGCGAGCAAAGGAATGAATCTGGGAAGTAACTGGTCTTACCAGGTGTTGGCGACAGAGGGGTATCAGAGTAGCGGGAGCTCTAACGTAACGGTGTGGTAACCACTGGAGAAAAAACTACGGAAACAAGAGGAATACAATCATTTAAGGAGTTGGCAGAAAAGTCGTCAATGATGTTCTCCAGTCGTCGCCAGACTATTACCAATTATAGTGTAATAAATGACAAAGTAGAGATTGGAATCGATTATGAAGGTATTCTTGCTGTGGGTTTTCCCAACGGAGTAAAAATTGGGAATAAGTTCAATTAAAAAGAAGGTCGAATTTCGAGATTAAGGAAGGAAAAATCTCATTGATTGAAGATCACAGTTGAGTAATCCACACGTACATGTTTCTAAGCTAACGGAGAACGATAGTATTTCGTCCTATTGAAAGTCGCATATTATGCGGCTTTTTTTGATGTATGAGATCAAGTTCTTGACATTGAGCGGTGATTTTGACTCCGACTTGCTATTTCACTTTGTCGCCTTATCATACTCATGTTACATCTTCTTTAAAGTGTCGACAAAGAAATTTTAAATTATGCTTCTCAAGTCTCAAGACCTATTCACCAAATAAATTTAAAATTGAGTAGATTATTTCACAATCAACATTGATATGCGGCGAAGAGGGAATTTAATCGACCAGAAGAGGTCAGTTGTTCTCTCTCTTATTCAGACATCTTTACAAAAGAAAAGCATGTTAAATTACTCAGTCGGAGGAATCACTATTTTGAGAAAGCTATCATTCTTTATTGCCATTATCATGTTAGGTGCAATGTTGTCCGCTTGTTCTGCCATTACATCCACCGTGGATCAAGCGCCTGCAGGCGTTACGTCCAGCGAGAGCAAAGAAATCGAAAAATACAATGCGTATGTGAGGCTGAATAACTTGATGACAGGCAGAATCAATGAGGTTCTGGTTCATTATTTCGAGAAGTTCGGAGTTGATACACAGCCTGTAATTGAGAAGAACTTCAGCTTCATCATGCTCGGCGTTGCTGAAACTGAGCGGGAAGTTGTTGATAAAGCGAACGGCTATACCGCAAGCCAACCTGCTTTTGCGAACGCAGACCCCGTAGTGATCAAACTGACACCGGTCATCAATGATCTGTTGTCCGTCCTGGACGAGATGAAAGCCTACTATGATACAAAAGGCTACGTGGATGATGATTTCGCAAAAGGAAAACAGCTGCATACCAAGCTGGTAAGTGCCAATCTCGCTTACGAGACTGTCTCCAAACAATACTTCACGGCTATGCAAAAATTGGGTAACGAGCAGCGTCTGGCTGAACTGCAAAAACTCAAGGATTCAGATCAGCAGATCAGGTATAATGCCTTGAAGTTCATGATAGATGCCGAGGCTACGGCCATTGAGATGGATGAGCAGGGTATCACCGCCGACAATGTGCTGCAGCTTGATATGACGAAGTTTAAAGCCAAATACGACATTATGACCGCAGATCTGAGTGCGCTCATGACAATCTCAAAAGACAAGAATCGAGTTCAAAAAGAAGGGATTAACAGCTTCAGTATCAAGAACTATATTGATTCAGCCACTGAGGCAAAAGCGGCCGCTTCGAAAATCATTGAACGCATCAATAAGAAGGAACCTGTATCTGATTCTGACCTGAACGGCCAGTTCCTGAACACTACGGATGGCACACCTGAGAATTTCAATTATAAGCTAAGCAAGGCAGTCGAACGATATAATGAAATAAATTAAGCGTATCTAATGATAGGGGCTGCGAAAACAAATACGGAGTTCTGGTGACGAACAAGCCATTATCCGCGAATGGAACGCGGATAATGCTGTAGCAACGATTCTAGGGAAAGAAAAACAATGGTGGAGAGTCGAAGAGTATTTGAACAAGAATCTCTAAGCATAATTGGTCTTTACGCTAACGAGAAACGATAGCTTAATAGAAACAAGAAGGGCAGCCGGTCTTTGTGATCGGCTGCTTTGTTCAACTCGATTAATGAATATCTAGAGGATGCCGTGATAAGTGGCATCCTTTTGTTCGCTAAAGGACAGTTAGGACATAGCTAGTGCTACATTCTGCATGAGAGAAATTTCTCAAATAAGTAAAAGCATCTTTTGGAAGGATATTTCAATAGATAGATTAACTTAATTACTAAGGCTTGAACGGACAGAATCCTAAGAAAGGGCGATATAATAGTCAGTCAGAATACTGACAAATTAAAAAATGCGTGGAAGCAGCATCCACTCCTTGACTTTCCCCTGCACGGGAAACTGTATACTCACATTATGTTATGGATTGGAGATGATATTTTGTTCAAAATCAGTGCATTTTCCAGGCTAAGCAAGGTCTCCCTAAAAACACTGCGTTATTACGACCAGATTGGCATACTTAAGCCGAGAAAAGTAGATCAAGATACGGGCTACCGGTACTATTCCGCAGATCAGCTTCTTGAGCTCAACCGAATTTTAATTTATAAGGAATTGGGCTTTACATTGCCCCAAATTACACAGCTGCTCCAGGAAGATATTACATTGGAGAATATTCAAGGTATGTTTAAGCTGAAACGAAGCGAAATCCAGCAAATTATCGATACGGAACAAGCCAAACTTGTCAGGATTGAGGAGCGTATGCAGCTTATAGAAAGAGAGGGGCAATTCGAAACGGGCCAAGAGATCAGAATCAAAGCAGGAGGTGCTCAAACATTTCTTTTTCAAAAAGCATACGGAAGAGAAGAAGGCATTCCAGAGTTATTTCGTCAATTGGATTTGTTATTAACAACGGAAATTCGCCAGCTGATCCAAGGCCCTCAGGTTGTTTTGTGGAAAGACATCGACGGAAAAGAGGATGAGTTTGAGTTTGAAGTCGGTTATTTTTTAACCTGTGAGCTGCAATCATCTCCAGAGCCATTTCAGCTACGGATTCTTCCTCCTGAACCGATGATGGCCACAATGGCTTTTCATTCAAATTCAAAATTTGATGGTGCGGCCTGTATTCATTTAGCGAAATGGATTGAGAAAAATAACTATCAGATCAAAGAAAACGAATCGGGTAGGGAACTGTATTTACCGTTATCTCCAGAACGAGATGCACAATTCATCGAAATACAAATTCCAATACTAAATAGATAACTGAAGAAGGTAGAGTGGAGTGAATTGAAAAATAAAGGGATCATCTACGTCTTGGCACTGGCAGTTTTTTTGATCGGAACCATTGAATATATTATTACAGGAGTCATTGAAATGATCGCTTTGGACTTGGGGGTATCTACTTCCGAAGCTGGGTTACTAGTGACGGTGTTTGCTCTCGCTGCGGCCATTGCCTCTCCGATTTTGATCACACTTACGATCAATGCAGATCGCAAGAAGCTACTTATGACCACCCTTGGTGTGTTTATTGTCAGCAACGGTATAATGTTTGCAGATCTTGCTTATGAAACATTGCTATGGCTACGAGTAATCCAGGGAGCTAGTGGAGGAATGGCTACCGTTGTATCCATGGCCGTAGCGACGCGACTGGTTGAGAAAGAAAAAAGGGGCAATGCCATCGGTATCATTTTGATGGGGCTTAGCAGTTCGCTAGTGCTCGGTGTTCCCATAGGCACATTTTTTAGTGAGGTGTTTGGCTGGAGAGTTCTATTTATTTTAATCGGTATATTAAGTGTTCTTCCATTACTTATCATCTATAAAAAGGTTCCGGCAATCAAAGAAGAAGAAAAGGTTACCCTCAGCATGCAACTCTCCATTCTGAAAAATCCAACCATTCTGATAGCCTTGGTTATTACGTTATTTTATGTCGGGGGCTATGCTACACTGTTTACTTATATTACACCTTTCTTGCAAGAGACATCCTCTCTTTCCATGACCGAAATTAGCGGTGTTCTGTTCCTGGCAGGCATTTGTAGCTTTGTGGGGTCAAGAGTGGGCGGACAATTGGCAGATGCAAAGGGTTCGAAATTTACCATTCTTCTCGGGCTTCTGTTACAGGGGGTGACGCTTCTTTTATTCGCACTAGCCGGTGTCCATCTCTTGGTATTAATTTTGATTTTAATGATTTTTATGTTAGCAACGTGGAGTATCTCCCCGGCCCAGCAACTATATCTGGTTACTCTGGCGCCTCGAAATCCGGACATTGCTTTTAGCGTAAATACGTCTTTCATTCAATTTGGTTTTGCACTGGGATCTGGATTAGGCGGGCTTGTCATCCGTCGTACATCTGTCCTGTACTTAAATTGGCTGGGTTTTGCCGCTGTATGCATAGCTTTACTTCTTGCCATCTTACTATTTAAAAAAATGAGTAGTAGGACTAAAACTCCTATGGTTACTAAATAAGAAATGGACTGGATACCCACATCCAGTGCGATTTCAATGATGATATTATATCGTCTTAAAAGACAGAAGCTAAATATTATTTTTTTGTCCTTGGCTGTCGCTGTCCAATTTAAAGAGCCAGTCTAATACTTTATTTCTGCTGACAAAGAGAGGGATTTAGAGGCAAAAAAATATTTTGGGCTGTTGAGTAGAAGATGGTCCAAGCTATGTCTCCGCCATGTTTGTTCATCACTTTTCGCATAATCCCAGCAGTTCTCGTTCTCTATACACAAGATGACGAGGCATTAATTAAGCTAACGGGCAGTTATTCAAACGTGAATATCTTTTTTAATATGGACTGCTTGTTCAGTCATGATTAAAATGGTAATCAAGAAAATATTACCATATTGGGGAGGGTAACAAGGTGGAACTTTGAAATGCATACTCACTACATGACAAGGGTATTCACCGAGTGGAAAAGCTTTGAGGTCCTTTGGCCAGAGCCGCCTTCAATTGAACGTTTAGAAAAAATTGCAGCGAGTACGTTATTTATACAAGGAACAATAGAATGGCCGGATATGTACAATATCGCCGAGCACTTCAAACGTGTACCTGCAATTAGGTTTGCCGAGATCGAAGGGGCCGATCATATGCTTGTCCTTACTCATGCGGAGGAACTAGCTAATAGCATCCGACAGTTTGTCACAGGTGAGAACCATACGTGAATAGATTGGGTATCCCTTGAATCAAAGTATTATAATGGGGTGTTAAGAAGTTTTCACTTCTGAAACTGGATTCTTTGCTCGAATCATTTTAAAGAAAGAAAACGCAACACCAGATGAATTGGAACGCAACCCTCATCCAAGGGGATCTCAAGGAAGAAGTTTTGAACCTTAAAGAGCAACCCGGAAGAAACATCTTGGTGCACGTTACCTCAATAAAACAGCGGCAGGCTCAGACTGATAAAAACAAAGTCCGAGCCTGCCGCTGTTTTATATTGGAGCCAGCCTTATAATTATTATCCGGAGCCTGACGGTAAACTATACCCAGCTACCCTACATCCCACAGACGGTTCTTGCGAGCAGTTATTCTGAAAATAAAGCATCCGTTGCAACCGGCTGAAGGATAGGCAGTGGCTGAAGGGCGGTGGTCCGGTCGAGATGAACAAACGCATCATAGCGATCCGCCATGCTGGAAGGCACGTAATTGCCGAACCGCTCATGAGCAGGCTCATATACCACACCGATGGCACGGTGGCCAATGACCGTATGCAGCATGGAAGATGCATCGGAGAGTATTACCATGCCATTCCGGCCGTCTCCCGCCCGGTGCATGCAATACTCCCAGCTTCCTGGCTGTCCGGGCGGCACGGTCATTTTCTCAACCGGAGCTCCCCAAGCTCTTCCAGCTAGTACCTCGCCATGATAGGTCCCGAAACCAACGGCAAACACACGATGTTCCGGATCCTCCCGCAGCAGCTGCCCCACATTGACCATGCCATCAGCCATC
>NZ_CP141152.1:1087500-2480000 GCF_036252815.1 Paenibacillus sp. LX16
CGCATGTTGAAAAATGCGGGGATGAGGTGGGGGTAGCGGAGAAATTCCAATCGAACCCGGAGATAGCTGGTTCTCCCCGAAATAGCTTTAGGGCTAGCCTCGGAAATAGAATCGTGGAGGTAGAGCACTGATTGGGTGCGGGGCCCGCAAGGGTTACCAAGCTCAGTCAAACTCCGAATGCCATAGATTTAGTTCCGGGAGTCAGACAGTGAGTGCTAAGATCCATTGTCGAAAGGGAAACAGCCCAGACCATCAGCTAAGGTCCCCAAGTGTGTGTTAAGTGGGAAAGGATGTGGAGTTGCACAGACAACCAGGATGTTGGCTTAGAAGCAGCCACCATTGAAAGAGTGCGTAATAGCTCACTGGTCGAGTGACTCTGCGCCGAAAATGTAACGGGGCTAAACACACCACCGAAGCTATGGCTTGATGCTTGCATCAGGGGTAGGGGAGCGTTGAATGCGGGTTGAAGGTGTACCGTAAGGAGCGCTGGACTGCATTCAAGTGAGAATGCCGGTATGAGTAACGAAAAGATCTGTGAGAATCAGATCCGCCGAAAGCCTAAGGGTTCCTGAGGAAGGTTCGTCCGCTCAGGGTAAGTCGGGACCTAAGGCGAGGCCGATAGGCGTAGTCGAAGGACAACAGGTCGAAATTCCTGTACCACCGTAATCCGTTATGAGCAATGGGGTGACGCAGTAGGGTAGTGACGCGGACTGATGGATGTCCGTCTAAGCAGTGAGGCTGATGTGTAGGCAAATCCGCACATCGTAAGGCTGGGCTGTGATGGGGAGCGAAAATTATAGTAGCGAAGGTCATGATCTCAGACTGCCAAGAAAAGCCTCTAGCCAGGAGAAGGTGCCCGTACCGCAAACCGACACAGGTAGGCGAGAAGAGAATTCTAAGGCGCGCGGAAGAACTCTCGTTAAGGAACTCGGCAAAATGACCCCGTAACTTCGGGAGAAGGGGTGCCTCGGTAGGGTGAATAGCCCGAGGGGGCCGCAGTGAAAAGGCCCAAGCGACTGTTTAGCAAAAACACAGGTCTGTGCGAAGCCGCAAGGCGAAGTATACGGGCTGACGCCTGCCCGGTGCTGGAAGGTTAAGGGGAGTGGTAAGCCCTTCGGGGCGAAGCTATGAACCGAAGCCCCAGTAAACGGCGGCCGTAACTATAACGGTCCTAAGGTAGCGAAATTCCTTGTCAGGTAAATTCTGACCCGCACGAATGGCGTAACGACTTGGGCGCTGTCTCAACGAGAGATCCGGTGAAATTTTAATACCTGTGAAGATGCAGGTTACCCGCGACAAGACGGAAAGACCCCATGGAGCTTTACTGCAGCTTGATATTGAATTTGGGTACGATCTGTACAGGATAGGTGGGAGCCGTTGAATCTTGAGCGCCAGCTTGAGAGGAGGCATCCTTGGGATACCACCCTGATCGTATCTAGGTTCTAACTTGGTACCGTGATCCGGTACGAGGACAGTGTCAGGTGGGCAGTTTGACTGGGGCGGTCGCCTCCTAAAGAGTAACGGAGGCGCCCCAAGGTTCCCTCAGAATGGTTGGAAATCATTCGAAGAGTGCAAAGGCAGAAGGGAGCTTGACTGCGAGACCTACAAGTCGAGCAGGGACGAAAGTCGGGCTTAGTGATCCGGTGGTACCGCATGGAAGGGCCATCGCTCAACGGATAAAAGCTACCCTGGGGATAACAGGCTTATCTCCCCCAAGAGTCCACATCGACGGGGAGGTTTGGCACCTCGATGTCGGCTCATCGCATCCTGGGGCTGAAGTAGGTCCCAAGGGTTGGGCTGTTCGCCCATTAAAGCGGTACGCGAGCTGGGTTCAGAACGTCGTGAGACAGTTCGGTCCCTATCTGTCGTGGGCGTAGGAAATTTGAGAGGAGCTGTCCTTAGTACGAGAGGACCGGGATGGACGTACCGCTGGTGTACCAGTTGTTCCGCCAGGAGCACCGCTGGGTAGCTATGTACGGAAGGGATAAGCGCTGAAAGCATCTAAGCGTGAAGCCCCCCTCAAGATGAGATTTCCCAATTAGTAAGACCCCTTGAAGACGACGAGGTAGATAGGTTGGGGGTGGAAGTGCAGTAATGCATGGAGCTGACCAATACTAATCGGTCGAGGGCTTATCCTAAAATAAAACGCAAATGAGTTTCGGATCCAGTTTTCAGGGTGTAACCTTGAAGGTATGTAGAAATACATACAACAAGCGCATGGCTATTCATTCACACGATAAGTGATGAACCGAATAACCGTACGGAAGAATTTGCTCAGCAAATTCATGTTTGGTGGCGATAGCGGAGGGGTTCCACACGTACCCATCCCGAACACGACCGTTAAGCCCTCCAGCGCCGATGGTACTTGGACCGCAGGGTCCTGGGAGAGTAGGACGTCGCCAAGCAACCCCATAATGGGGATTTTTTTTCGCCTATCATGCTATTGATTATACATACAAAATTGAATTTTTAGATGGGGCTATAGCTCAGCTGGGAGAGCGCCTGCCTTGCACGCAGGAGGTCAGGGGTTCGATCCCCCTTGGCTCCACCAATATTCCCTGATAGCTCAGTTGGTAGAGCACTCGACTGTTAATCGAGTTGTCACAGGTTCGAGTCCTGTTCGGGGAGCCATGTGGAGAGGTGTCCGAGTTGGCCGAAGGAGCACGATTGGAAATCGTGTAGGCGCCAAAAGCGTCTCGAGGGTTCGAATCCCTCTCTCTCCGCCAGCTCTTAATAATAGATATATGGCCCGTTGGTCAAGGGGTTAAGACACCTCCCTTTCACGGAGGTAACAGGGGTTCGAATCCCCTACGGGTCATAGTAATTCGGAGGCTTAGCTCAGCTGGGAGAGCATCTGCCTTACAAGCAGAGGGTCGGGGGTTCGATCCCCTCAGCCTCCACCATATTTTATGTCGCGGGGTGGAGCAGTTCGGTAGCTCGTCGGGCTCATAACCCGAAGGTCGCAGGTTCAAATCCTGCCCCCGCAATTACTTCATCTAAGAAAGTTTCCTCTGGAACCGTGGTGTAGAGGCCCAACATGCCTGCCTGTCACGCAGGAGATCGCGGGTTCGAATCCCGTCGGTTCCGCCATTTAACTTAATATGCCGGTGTAGCTCAACTGGTAGAGCAACTGACTTGTAATCAGTAGGTTGGGGGTTCAAGTCCTCTCGCCGGCACCATTTTGGAGGATTAGCGAAGTGGCCAAACGCATCAGACTGTAAATCTGCTCCCTTACGGGTTCGGTGGTTCGAATCCATCATCCTCCACCAGTTTTACGAGCCATTAGCTCAGTTGGTAGAGCACCTGACTTTTAATCAGGGTGTCGAAGGTTCGAGTCCTTCATGGCTCACCATTATCATTGTATGCGCGTGTGGCGGAATTGGCAGACGCACTAGACTTAGGATCTAGCGTCTTTGACGTGGGGGTTCAAGTCCCTCCACGCGCATCTTGTATTTGCGGACGTGGCTCAGCGGTAGAGCATCGCCTTGCCAAGGCGAGGGTCGCGGGTTCGATTCCCGTCGTCCGCTCCATTTATTAGTCCCCTTAGCTCAGCTGGATAGAGCGTTTGACTACGAATCAAAAGGTCGGGAGTTCGAATCTCTCAGGGGACGCCATTAACTTCATAAGCCGGTGTGGCGGAATTGGCAGACGCGCGCGACTCAAAATCGTGAGGGAAACCGTGGAGGTTCGAGTCCTCTCACCGGCATCTTTTTCGGGAAGTAGCTCAGTGGTAGAACTCAGCCTTCCAAGCTGGTAGCGTGGGTTCGATTCCCATTAACCGCTTTATATAGATGAAAAAGGAGAGATGGCTTATTTTTATGCCATCTCTCCTTTTTTACTTTTAAACTATTTCTATCGATATGACAGCCAGTAGAAACCCCAAGGCAATATCAGCATGCAGACAGAAAACCTCATCAGAAATTGCCCCGCCTCCAGCACCCCGCAACCTAACTCTGGTATCGGCGAGAGAAGCAACTGGATCTGGTGACCACGATAGTTAAACACACAATGTTGAGCAGGCGCTTCAAGTCTGCTCTTTTTATTAAACTAACGGGCAGGTTAACGTACAATATTCTGGAGCGGTAGTCTTAGATTCAGGTTATTTAACGCCCCCTATTTGCAAAGGCCTTCAAGATCGAAACATACGCAGTATGTGTGTCCGCAACAGCAAGAATTGCCCTACCGAACTACGGATGGACGGAGCACCTTAGAATCAGCAAAAGAAACCCGAAGTCTCATAAAAGACTTGGGTTTCTCGTCAATCTGAGTAGCCTTTAGGACTACTCTCTATTTACTAATATTAAACCAACCTGGCATTGCTTGAATTACATTCCAAAGTTTTTCTGGAATATTAAGCTGGTCGGGTTTCGAAACGATCAATTCAGAATCAACCTCGGCTTCACGTCCATTTGCGACCTTTTCAACCCAGTTAGGATCCATAATTAACGCATGCCCAATGGCGACGAGCGGCAAACCTAATTCCATAGCTTTAAGAGCATCATCCGGTGTTATTATGGAACCAGCAGCCATCACAGGTACCTTACCGTTTGCTCTTTCAAGAATTAATTCAAGCCGTGTTTTTTCATCTTGACTATCTACTGGCTTTGAAGACACATTATCTAATGAAGCATGTATATAATCTAAATCCTGTTCAACAAGAATATCAATTAATTCATACGTGTCTTTCATACGTAATCCGTCCACTTTGGAGGATTCTTCAGGGGAGAATCGGAATCCTAAAATGAAAGGTTTTGTAGCATGTTTTTCAATGACATTTTTGATTTCTCTAATAATTGCCAATGGAAAACGCAAGCGATTTTCAAGTGATCCTCCCCATTGGTCCGTCCGTTGATTTGTCGCTGGCGACCAAAAATTCTGAATTAAAAATCCATGAGCCCCATGGATTTCGACGCCATCAAATCCGGCCTCAATTGCTCGTCTTGTTGTGTCTCCAAAAGCACGTACAATCGACAAGATCTCCTCATGTGATAGTTCTCTTGTTTCTGAAGTTGAACCTAAATTAGTAACTTCGGGTTGCAATGCACTCGCACTAACTGCATCCAATCCAGGCACGGCTTTATTGCCAGCATGGAAAATCTGTAGGATCGCAGGAGCGCCTCCACTTTTCGCTGCCTCAGCTAATTTTCGTAAACTTGGAGTAAATTCATCATTATACCCAGCGAATTCATTTGTAAAACCCTGCCCATTAGGTGTAACATGAGTACACCCTGTAATGACGAGTCCTACTCCATTCACTCTTTGTTTGTAATACTTTACTTCGTCATCCGAAATGGTAAGATCGTCATTACTTGACCAGGTTGTCATAGGTGCCATAACGATACTATTCTTAATTGTTATTCCATTTTTGAATGTGAAGGATTCAAATAACCTACTGTATTTCTGATTCATTTCATTAACCTCGCTCTCATATTTTCTTTTCTATTTCAGTTTAATTGGTTGCCGTTACGGTAAGTCAAGGGTTTATTTTTATATGATTACATATAGAATTGTTGTTGTTGTCATTCTCTTTATGATATATATTTAGTTACAGTAACTGTAACTAAAGGTGGGACAAGTAGATGTTGTATTCAATGACATATGTAGTGGAGAATTTAAATGTATCTGCAAAGACACTTAGGTTTTATGAAGAGCAAGGGATATTACCAAATATATCTCGTGACGAAAAAGGCCGTAGAGTTTATAACGAACAACAATTAGATTGGATTTCTTTTATTCGTTGTCTCAAAGAGACAGGAATGCCTCTTTCAAAAATAAAAGATTACAAGGAACTTTATGAATCGGGAAATAGTACCTTTTTGAAAAGAGAGGAAATGTTGATTCAACATAAATTGGAAGTACAGAAGAAAATTGACGAAAGTTTTAAACACTTGGAAGAAATAAACTATAAAATTGCCATGTATGAACTTCAGAAAGAAGAGGTTATGAAAAATCCTAACTATAACTTTAAATGTCACGGTCTGGAGAATAAGATAGTGAATTAATGTACTTAAGCTAACGGGAAACGTTAGTTAAATAAAGAACAGCGGTAGTCTAGGACTTTCCTCTTTTTCAGTCCAAGGCTACCGCTATTTCTATATTTAATTCCCGACCTCTGATGCCGTTCTGAAAGCCGGTGTCTGATAAAAATATAGTATTACGCCCCTTGTTTTATAATGCTCAAAGTCTTCTTTGTAGAACTAGGATCATCATCGGTTGATTACTCCTCGGGTAAAAGTTATGAACGGTTTACCTTGGCTTCAAAACGATTTTCCAAATCGACCCAGTTGGGGGTAGGGACCCGGGTCTGTTCCTTCCAAAGGTGAAACACGCGGCTCAAAGCTACGATTTCCCCTACGGGTCCGTCAACCAGCCGACTGATCGGCATCCTATGATAAATTTTCATAAAAAGGCGCATCAACGCCGGTCGTTTGCGGATTAGTGAAGCTTGCGCGGCCGGCGTTAGCGGATATCGTAAGGCCTCTAACACGCGAAAGCCTTCGTCCATAGCCGCGCTCATCTCCGCAACAACTTGTCGTCTCCGGCGATTTTTTTTCATTTGGCGCTCGTGTATAACCGTTACAAAGTTTAGCGCAATTACAGGCACGATATGATTCTTCAGCTATGTATCTATATTTTCATGATAGATAGGCATCGTACTCATTTGGTTTACGTATGCGGGTACTCCCCTTCCATGTAGAGGGGCTTTCCAAATAAACATGGCCTAACGGCCACCATCATGAATGAAAATATCTTGGCTTGTGAATCTGAACCTCCTTAATGGAAGTATAGGGCACAGGCCGAGACTTTTTTGGTAGGACATACTCTGAGTCCTTAATTTCCCGACCTAGAGGAACTCGTATTTGTCTCGCTGGTCGAATATTTAAAGCGGTGTTTGTGAATACCAGTCTATGTGAACACTATTTAACAAACTAACAAATTCGCCATTCAAAATCTTCTCTTGAATCAATTTTGGTATACTATGTGGTAGATAAGAGAATTAATTTGAAGTCTGGCTATAAGTGTGTGTCTACAACAACTTGAGAAATGAATTCGATTTTGGTGAAATGCGGAAGCTGTTAGGGCGTAAAGAGAGAAGAGGAGGAATGGAAATGTCGTATCTCGTTGATTTTAAAGATGTATCTACGGTTGGTTTAGAGTCTTCACCTGTAGCAGAAGCGCTTGCTGGTTTACGTGCTAATGAAGCCCGTTATTTTATGAACAAATACAAGCATGAATTTACGGTTGTACCAGCTAGTGAAAGCCAGGAGAGCCTTGATTATGTGAACCGAATTTTGATAGAAGAACGTGATATTGTGTTTGCGGCTAAACCTTTAGAAACGTCGCGTTTTCAAGTGGAAAATATCCAATTTACCTACGTTTTTTATGAGGATGGTCTTGCAATCAATGTCATGTATACGGTGGATGACCCTAAAAAGCGGGCCGTTGGTTTTAAGCTTTCTGAGGGGATGGAGGTACCAAAAGAGTTAGAAGGGAAGTTTAAGTTTGCTAGGCAGAAGTCTAAACTAGCTGGAACAATTCGGGGCTCGTTTTTTGTAATTAAAGGACAATATTAAAGTAAGCAAAAGCGCAAATAGAGGAATCCAGTCCCTCATTCTCTTTGCAAAAAATGTGAAATTAAAGAAAGGGCTATCCCGCAAAAGGATGGCCCTTTTTTGAAAGAATGATGAAAAGCAATTTTGATTGAGAAAATTCTAGAAAGAAGAGGAAAAGCTACCGCTTATCGTATGATTACCAAACAGGAAGATCACGTGTAGTCTCTGATAAGGAGACTATTTTTTTGAAAACTTGCCCCTTCAGCCAACGCGGTGAACCATACCATAAGTGAAGAAATTTTCTTGTGGGAAGTGACCTAACAATACGATTAGCCAGAATAGTTTGATGCGAATGAAGATAACAACACTTAGTGTGGTATGCACTTGTGTTGATCTCGTTTTAATATGCAAACTTCTATTTTATACATGTTGTTGTTAGTCCATGTCTTGCTTCGCTTTTCTCAAGTGCTTTATTAAGCGGCCCAAGATCGATTCTCGGTCTCGTCTCCAATCAGTTGTTGAAGTAGTGAGACTGTTCAAGGTCGTGGATCAGTGCAGGTTGCACAGGCCGCCATCCCAGAAGTTCCTGAGTTGCAACGCTTGATCTCGGGATATCGAGCGCTGCAAGTGTGCTGAGGAAGCCGAAGTGGGCGTCTGCTTCTTCACGTGAAATGCTGACTACAGGCACGTTCAGGTGTTTACCGATAACACTTGCGATGTCGCGAAATGGCACGCCTTCATCTGCGACCCCATTTAGTCGTGAACCTGCGGGTGCCTTTTCTAACGCAAGGCGGTATAGATGTGCGGCGTCAAGGCGGTGCACAGCCGGCCAGCGGTTGCTCCCCTCTTCCACATAGGCTGAGAAGCCCTTCGTTTTGGCAATGTTGATCAGTCTCGGCACAAATCCTGTGTCCCCCTCACCGTGTACCGAAGGACAAAGCTCTACGATCGATGTCCGCACTCCGCGCTCAGCCAGCAATAACATTACGTTTTCTGCTGCCACTCCATTGGCGTGCGTGGTGATCACGAACGGCTTCCCGGACCCTTCCAGCGCCGTCCCCATTGCTTCGACGGCGTGCAGATCTGCTGTGAGTGCCCTGGCGAAGTTCGAGAAGTCGTGATTGAATGCCAGATGAATAATGCCATCCGCAGCAGCCGCACCACTACGAAGGCTGTCGAGATCGTCGATGTCACCGCGGTGTACTTCGGCCCCGGCCTCTTTTAGTTTCGCAGCGCTATTGTCTGAGCGCACAAGACCGACGACCTGATGACCCGCATCAATGAGTTCACGGACGACAGTGGAACCGATGTAACCTGTTGCTCCTGTTACGAAAACACGCATCATGAAATCCCCCTTAAGCTACTAATCATTGTTTGTATAAATTATAATTACCACGCGATGGGTCCATCCTCATCTGAAAACGTTCCTGTTGGACCGTCCGCACCAATCATCGCAAGCCGGACCGCTTCACGCGCCCCTTGTTCAACACTACGAGTGCCAGCAAAATTATTGAGCGCAGTCGATGTAAAACCTGGACATGCCGCATTGACCTTGATGTTTGTCGATTCAAGCGCAAAGGCAAAGGCAAGTGTGACCGCATGAACAGCCGATTTTGATGCCGAATAGGCCCCAAACATCGCACGATGTGAGTTTTCCGGAATGGAGTTCCAGCTAAGGGAGCCGCCGGTGCTGCCCATGTTGACGATGCGTGCTGCCGAAGCCTCACGTAAAAGTGGCAACATGGCCTGGGTGACAGCAATGACACCAAAAACATTAGTTTCATAAACCGAACGAATGTCTTCGAGCGAAGCAACGGTCAAAAGACCGCTCGTCGCGCCACTGCTCGGAAACGGATCGCCCGCTTTACCTGCATGTGATATGGCCGCATTGTTCACCAGTACATCAAGACGACCAAATTCGTTCCGAATACGCTCTGCTGCAGCAACAATGGAGTCCTGATCGGTAACGTCGAGCTGGAGAGCGTGCGCATCCGAACCGATGCTTTTGGAGGCAGTTTCTCCATTCTCGAGGCTGCGTGATCCGACGAGCACGGTGAAGCCGTGTTCCGCTAGATCCTTCGCAATTTGTAAACCTATTCCTTTATTGGCACCGGTGATCAAGGCTACGGGTTTGTCCTGCATGGTCGTAAACTCCTTTTTGGTATGGGGTACCATCTATATATTTCCCGTTGGATGTGGGATAATGATATTAAATCACACAAAAACGAAACTGTAAAGTTCCGGAACTGATAAGTTCCCTTAAATATATATTTTAAAAGGAGCTAAGTTTATGAGTAAAATAAAAAAGAAATTGTCTGAGAGGGGCGAATTATCTGAGGTTGTGGCAGAAAAGCCTGCGCAAACATTGGGCCGCAAGCGAGATCACACGCGGGATGATAAAATCCTTGAGGCGGCAATCGCCATCCTCGCCGATACGAGTTTCGATGGTATGACAATGGACATGGTCGCGGCTCGAGCAAAGGCTGGGAAGGCGACGGTTTACCGCCGCTGGTCTTCCAAGGCGGAGTTAGTCCGAGACGCCTTGGCATGGATGAATCGGAATCATCTTGAGCTCGAAAGCTTGCCTGATACAGGAACCTTGCGCGAAGATCTCCTCGTGCTTTTGAAGCCGCAATCGATCGCGGAAGAAGAACGCAAATTTCGAGTCCTAGCGGGCCTAGGCTCCTTTTTGCAGCATCCGGAATTTGCCGAAGCAGGAACAGCCGGGATTTTCGAGCCATGGGTTGTTGTAAACCGCGAGCTTATGAACCGAGCCGTCGTCCGCGGTGAAATTCCTGCTCACGCGGACATTGAGATGGCTTGCCAGGTCATTACTTCAATGGCTTCTTTTCGCGGACTCATCCAGCGCAAACCGTTCGACAAGCCTTTCTTTACAGCGCTAATCGATGGTATTCTACTGCCTGCACTCAAAAACCCGCAAACAGCTCCAAATATCATGGACCGATGATGACCAGGCGCTTACCAGAAGAATCTACAAGGTGGATCAAGATGTGAGCAGGATTGGTTTCAGGATAGTGAGCCTAGGAGAAAAATATTACGGAGTCGTACGCTTTGTTGTATTATCACAGAAATGATTCAATTAACGGGAACGATACTTGAATTTAGAACAGGGAGCATACTGCCACTGTGAGGTACAAAAAAAGAACCAAATGTGATTTTGGTTGACGCAGTGAAGGACGATTTAAATTATGTAATTATACTGAAAGAGTGGTGTGGTTTGTGGTATAACATCACCCTACTAAACACCCAATATTCTAAAAATGGATTTTAGTCTAGCGAATAACCGGCTATTCGTCCATGCCTAAAATAAACAACTCACGTACACTGAACCATATTTATAGGGAGGTGTCGTTGTTGAGTTGTCCGGATAAAAAAAAACGTGCAAAAAGAAAACCACAATTGTTTGCCATCCAAAAGAAAAGAAAAAAGAAACTGTTGAGTTTTCTGGATAAAAAAAAATCGTGCAAAAAGAAAACCGCAATTGTTTGCCATCCAAAAGGGAAAAAAAAGAAACGACGTCTTCTAGTTATTAAAAAAATAGTGCGGGTACCGTGTCCTCCACCTAAAGGTCAGCAATTACTTCAAGGACTTGCGGGAGCAATTGCAGAAGCTGGACCTCAAGGACTTGTAGGAGCACTTGGCCCCCAAGGATTGGCAGGGCTTGCAGGAGCGATAGGCGCACTTGGTCCCGAAGGACTTGTAGGAGCACTTGGCCCCCAAGGATTGGCAGGGCTTGCAGGAGCGATAGGCGCACTTGGTCCCGAAGGACTTGCAGGAGCACTTGGCCCCCAAGGATTGGCAGGGCTCGCAGGAGCGATAGGCGCACTTGGTCCCGAAGGACTTGCAGGAGCACTTGGCCCCCAAGGACTTGCAGGGATTGCAGGAGCAATTGGCGCACTTGGCCCCGAGGGACTTGCAGGAGCACTTGGCCCCCAAGGATTGGCAGGGATTGCAGGAGCGATAGGCGCACTTGGCCCCGAGGGACTTGCAGGAGCACTTGGCCCCCAAGGATTGGCAGGGATTGCAGGAGCAATTGGCGCACTTGGCCCCGAAGGACTTGCAGGAGCACTTGGACCCCAGGGACTTGCAGGGATTGCAGGAGCAATTGGTGCAGCTGGATTGGCAGGACCAACAGGAGCAGCAGGACCAGCAGGACCAGCAGGACCAGCAGGACCGGTAGGACCAGCGGGACCAGTAGGAGCAGCAGGAGCAACAGGTCCAGCGGGACCCGCAGGGCCGGCAGGTGGAGTATTAGGCTTTGCAGACTTTTTTGCCTTGATGCCTCCTGATAATGCAGCAACTGTTGCTCCCGACACGGACGTAAGCTTTCCGCAAGATGGTCCAATCAGTGGGACTGCAATTACCCGTATAAATGCGAGCTCTTTTAACTTGGCTACAATTGGCACTTATCAGGTTTTGTTTCAAGTAGGTGTAAACGAACCGGGTCAACTCATTTTAACACTCAACGGCGCTGACCTGGCTTATACGGTGGTCGGGCGTGCAACAGGTACTTCTCAAATAGTAGGAATGGCTCTTGTGCAAACAACGGTCATTAATTCAGTACTCACAGTGCGAAATCCTGCTGGCAATGCCGCGGCACTCACGATCACTCCATTAGCTGGAGGAACAAGACCAGTTTCCGCGCACCTTGTTATTACGCAGGTTGCATAGAGGGAAAGAAATGCAGTATTTTTCGATAATAATGCCAATATCAACGATAGTTCAATAAACACGAGGAGACGGCAGACGATAAAGTGGCTGTCGTTTTCTCAACTAACGAGCAGATTAGCTTAATAAATACATTGATACCGTAAACGAAAAAGAGGAGTAGATTTCCTTAGGGCATCTACTCCATGCTTTTAACGTTAATGTTAAATTGTTGGTTCTTTTGGCGTAATCAAAACCTACGGGTGATCTTTTGAAAGATGGTTAGATATCGAGTTTACGGCTACCGATCCATTTCACCATGTCAGGATCGCGATGTGAAAAGAACAGGCTCTGTTTTGTATCTAACGTAGTAATCGACTCCATATCCTCTTGGCTTAACTCAAAGTCAAAGATATCGAAGTTTTCGATAATTCTCTCTTTACGAACAGACTTTGGAATCACAACAACTTCTCTTTGTGTCAACCAGCGTAAAACCACCTGAGCAACGGATTTATTATACTTTTCAGCTATGGATACCAATATTTCATGCTGGAACAAGTTATTTTTCCCTTCAGCAAAAGGCGCCCAGGATTCGATCTGAACATTATTCTCTTTCATGAATTTTGCATTTTCAATTTGCTGGTTGAATGGGTGCGTTTCAACCTGGTTTACGGCAGGAACTACTTCATTATGAATAATCAAATCGATCAGGCGATCCTCATGGAAGTTACTAACGCCGATTGCGCGAACCTTTCCTTCCCGATACAACTCCTCCATAGCGCGCCAAGAACCAAACACATCTCCATATGGCTGGTGAATTAAATACAAATCCAAATAATCCAACTGCAATCTTTCCAGTGATTTTTCAAATGCCTTTTTTGTACGCTCATAACCCGTATCCTGAACCCAAAGTTTCGTAGTGATAAATAACTCCTCTCTTGTCACGCCACTACGTTCGATCGCTCTGCCAACTGCTTCTTCATTTAAATAAGAGGCAGCGGTATCTATCAGCCGATAGCCTGCCATAATAGCGTCATAAACGCTTTGTTCACATTCATTTGCATCTTGGATCTGATAAACACCAAAACCGAGTATGGGCATCTCGACCCCATTGTTCAAAGTTACTTTTTGCATATAAAATCCTCCAGTATTTTTAATTATTATATGTAAATCAACTACAATCCATATTCATAACAGACACCCACTTCACATCCTTATTATGCACCAGATGACAAAGCGATCGTTATCCCGTTCGTGCCAAATGATTGCCTAATCCTCTTACTACCACCTATTTAACAGATAAATATGGACTATAATCAAACTAATAAGGAATGACGGAACGGGAAGGATCAAATGTCTGAAATAATCACTAAGCAGCAAAATGAACGTGCCAAAATGATTAAATGTTATGCAGAAACCGATGGTGTTCACGCTACAGCCATTCCGTCATTAGTTTTCATACGCGACTCTAAAAGCGTCTAAAAGCATAAAAAGGTTCAAAATATAACGAAACCAGTTAAGGGAAGGGAAATACTTTTACGGAATGTAAGCAAAACTTAATTTAATTCGGGGTTCAACTAACGGGAAACGATAGTTGAATTTAGAACAGGAAGCATACCGCTGCGGCAAATGCTCCCTGTTTCATTGAAGTAACGGGCAGGATAGCCTAATATTTTGGTTGTCGTTATAATGTTTAATAGGGACATTTAATGGCTCCAATTCATCAGGAGTTACCAATGACCAGTGTCGAAATATTCGAAAAGGGGCAAGTTGTGTGAAAAAGACTGAAAAAATTTACAACACTGCAGTTGAGGCAACTTTAGAGGTAATTGGTGGAAAATGGAAACCTGTTATTCTCTTTCATTTGACATTCGGTAAGAAACGTAATAATGAATTTAAGAGCTTAATTCCCGCAATTACTCAAAAGATGTTAACGCAGCACCTTCGGGAGCTTGAAGAAGAGGGCGTCATCTTACGTATTTCCTATAATCAGGTACCACCTAGAGTTGAGTATGAGTTGACAGACTACGGCTGGAGTCTAAAGGAACTCCTACATCTGATGTGCCGTTGGGGGGATTCGCATATAGAGAGAAAGTACGAGGGAAAGGCTACTGTTCTGGCTAATCCAATGCTTACAGACGTAAATAACAGTTAAGAAACCGACCCAATACAAGGTCGGCTTTCTTATTTTATACGGTAGTTTACGGGATGACTTTACGCTTGCGGAAGTCGTTGAAGATGTTCATAAACATTGCCTCGGTATCGACGAATTCGTGAAAGCCTAAACGACGAGCCTTAGTTCCGTCGGCAAAAAAATCGTAATCCCATGCAAACACGAAATCGCCGAATAGCCAAGATGATACGTCTTTATAGGAATTCCGAGCAAGCCCATGCTTCTCAACCATTTTGTTCCAAAGCTGCTCCTTGTCCTCCATGACAACGTCCAGAGACATCTGCAACGGAGGCGCTGTTTCCATACCAAAGTATTGAGCGATCTTCGGCCATAACTCATTCCAACGGAACAGATCGCCGTTCGTAATGTTGAATGCCTGATTCGCACAGCGCTCGTCGGTCGCCGCCCATACTGTTGCCTTTGCGAGAAGCCCAGCGTCTGTCATCTCCAAGAGGCTGTTGTAAGCTCCCGACTTACCTGGAAACCGCAAAGGTATTCCAAGTTCCTTCGAAATTGAAGCGTAAATCGCTATGACCATTGCGAGGTTCATCGGATTTCCAAGCGAGAAGCCACAGACTACAGAAGGACGGAGTGCAGACCAAGTCCAAGCCTTACCTATTTGCCGTTGTTCTAAGAAATCTTGTTGATCAATATTGAACTCAGGAGGCATGTGGTTAGCGTCTGTCTCACGAGCAGGAGTTTTGAACGGGCCGAGATGTGCGCCGTATACCTTATATCCCTGCATCAGACTGACATGTTTCAAGCCCGACGCGATTGGTTCGATCACTTCTACGATGTTCACTAACATGGCGAGGTTCGGTGGAACAAGTTCAGCCCAAGTTTGACGGTCTTGGTAAGCAGCATAAAAAATGTGTGTTACCCCAGTTAAATCGCTTAACTTCTCGTGAAGATCGTCTATATTGAGTAGATCCGCAGCTACATATCGAACATGGTTGCTAGATTTTCCACCGCGACGCGATACGCCGATCACGTCCCAATCAGGAAGAGAGATGAGGTGATCAATGAGGTTGCGACCGATAACACCATTCGCACCTACGACCAAGGCGACTTTGCGTGTTGTTGTAGATTCATTATTCATAGTGTTTCAGCTCCTTCTGTACATTCTTTGTACAACATTATTTTGCATCAACTAACCATACATAGGAAGTACGCACTATAAAGTGACATAAGCACTTTAAAGTAATCGAGGTATAGTTTCTTAATTGGGAGTATTGCTCCAGATGTTGTCCATGTAAGAGGGAATGTGACAAGAAGTGAAAAGGGTATTACACATTTTGTTTGTGAAGAAAGATTTCCTAGTATTGAAGTACTTAAGGAAAGATGCCAGTATTACTTAAACCTAAATGATGAGACTAACTGGAAAGATTACATACTGGGGTATTTTGCTCATATCTATGCGGACATAAGATGGACGGAAACAGCTTATTCGAATTTTTAATTTAATTAGGAGAAAAGAATGGGCTGAAGCCGTTCTCAACAAGCTCTATGTAGGAAATGCCTATAGTATTGAACCATTGCTAACTCAAATTGAAGTAAGCCAATACCGAGATATAAAACTACAGTGGCTACGCAATAAGGACAATGAACCCCAGATTACCGCAATTTATTTAAAAGAAGATTTGATTAAGAGTTTTGTTACAAAGACATCACATGAGCTTAACGACTTATATAAAGAATGGGGAATCGAGTCTCTCTAAGCAAATTTGAGTTAAGGGGACACGGTAGTTGAATAGAATATCACGCATTGTTGAGCAGGCGTTACAATCTGCTCTTTTTATTAAACTAACGGGCAGGTTAGTTCAAATATGTGTTAATATTGATTATTTATGTAAGACCAATAAATTAATACGGGCTAATCCAGGTGATTTTGTATAAGTTTAACCCACGAATTTTTCCTTCTAAGCAACTATTTTGATTTGAATTACAGATATGAGATTATAGGGGGTGTAAAAAACGCCGGTGACCTTAAGCAGGTGACCGGCGTTTTCATATTAGCGTTTCGGCATTTTGCTCTCATCCATGTACAGCAGGTTCCAGCGGTGACCATCCAGGTCGGCAAATCCTGCGCCGTACATCCAGCCGTCAATTTCACTCGGCTTGCCAAAGATGTTTCCTCCGGCAAACTCTACTTTTTGAATAAAGGCATCTACTTCTTCTCTGCTTTCAGCGCCAATGGAAAATATTACTTCTGCGGTATGGGAAGTATCTGCGGTTTTTGAACCTGTAAATTTCTCAAACGCCGCATCCGGGAACAGCAGAATCGTTGTTTGGCCTATGGCAAGCTTGGATCTCTCGTTACCAACGCTCACCGCATGGAATCCAATCTCATTGAAAAAGGCAGTTGACCTCTCAACATCTTTGACCGGCAGGTTAATCCAGATCTCCTGTGACATGGCTGTAGCCTCCTGGAATATATTTTCAACTACTCCTACTATACTCTACTTCTGGCAGCAGAAGCGAATCTTATAAAAGAAACCGCAAGGTATGACATTCCTGTCATGCATTCTACGGTTTCCTTAGTAAACTTATTTACTTGTCTGCTCCAGCATCGTCTCCGTCAAGGTATCGATCTAGCCAAGAATGGATTTCGCATCAAAGTAGAAGTTCGTTTTGTAATCCAGTCTATGGAGAAGCACCCTCAGCACGAAACATATAATTACTTAAATTAAATTTTTGGGACTAAAGTAGAATTAAAACATTGAACTAACGGGAAACGATAGTTCAATGATAAAGCGGTGGTCTCGAAAGGTTGAAATCCTATATAAATCGGTTGAAAATGTTGATTTTACCAATGGACAAGGATTTGTACAATAGAGTTGTAGCGCTTACATTTCCAAGGAGGTTGCGGCGAAATGAAGAGACTTCAGGTGATTGGCAAGCAAATCAGGACCCCGAGATCCAAAAGGAGGCCGTGTTGATGAAATTTAAGGGAATATTGGCGGCATTTTTGTTATTAACCACAGCGTCTGTGTTGTTTGGGACGCATACGGCAGAGGCCCATGAACTATCTAATGACAAGCTGACGATTCAGACAGGCGAGCATGGAGAAATTTCATCAATACGTATCAAAGGAGATGCTTTTCCGACTGAATATGTGATGAACGCAACGGTTACACCTGAGCAGAACACCGCAGATCATCAATGGCTAGGGGAGCTGATGTTCACGTACCGATTGGATGGAGGCAGCTGGACGAAGGCATGGACGAACAAGTCGGCAGACGCACGTAAGATCACAACCAGTGGTAACCGTGTCACTGTCACGTACGAGAATTCTACTAATGCAGAAGGCATACGCAATTTTAAAGTCATTGAAACGTATTCGGCAGAGTCGAATGGTTCGGTGTTGTGGAATATACAGGTGCAGAATACAAGTGGAAAAAAATTGGAGATTGGCGATTTCGGTTTGCCTCTGCCTTTTAATGAGCAGTGGACCAACGGTGATGCGATCTACGAAACTAGAGTGGTGACGCATTCCTTTGTCGGCAATAACAGCTCCTATATTACAGCTGGGCGTCCCAGCGGCATTGGTTCTTCCCTGCTGCTGATTCCCGATTCCACAACGGGTGCGGGCTTTGAGTATCAGGATCACTGGCGGGATGAGGAGCATCCAGGCAGCAAATGGGCCTGGAACCCAGCCAACGAAGGCAAATGGCTGGAAGGACTCAATGTATTTTATATTCATTCCAATGTCATCAAGTCCACCAATCGGGGGTATTTGCCCAATACAAGCCTGATCCTGAATCCTGGTCAAAGCAAAAACTATGGCTTCAAGTTTCTGGCGGTGAAGGACGAGCATGATGTAAAAGATACGTTGTACCAAGAAAACTTGGTGGATACAACAGTCGTACCTGGCATGATCGTGCCTACGAATCAAAAAGCGAAGGTGGACCTGCGCTCCAAGCAGGCGATCAGCAAAGTAACCTATCCAGATGGAACCGTTATTCCGCAAACGGATAGCAAAGCCGGAGGACATTACATTTATGAACTGAAATTTACTAAGCTGGGCCCGAACTTTATAACGGTAGAATACGGCAACGGCAACAAAACGGTGTTACAGTTCTATGCCATCGAGCCGATTGATCAGGCGTTGCAACGGCATGCTACATTTGTGGTCGACAAAACCCAGTGGAATGTGCCGGGTGATCTGCGCGACAAGGTATTTGACGATTGGATGATGCATACCAAATCCAAACGCAACATTTTCAACGGCTATTGGGGCTGGGGAGACGATTGGGGTCTGACCCACGGACAGTTCCTGGCTGAGAAAAACACACTGTCTCCAGTCGCCAAAGAGGTGCGGGCAGTAGACGATTATTTGGAGACGGCGATCTGGACAAATCTGATGAACGGACATCATGAGGATTATTTAATTCATGATTTCTTGATGCCGGAGCCTAACGATACACCGACCTATCGAGGGTATGCGTATCCGCACGTATACAACACGTATTTCAGCATGTACAAGATTGCCAAGGAATACCCGGATCTTGTCACTTACAAGCATCCAAAGGAAACCTATTTGCTGCGGGCGTATAACATTTTCAAAGCATTGTATGAAGGGCCAGTCGCATACAACTGGGAAACAGGCTTGATGGGCGAACTGACCACACCGGATATTATTCAGGCACTTCATGATGAAGGCTATGATGATGAAGCGAATGATCTCAAGGAAAAAATGGATCGTAAATATAACAATTTTAAAAATACAAAGTATCCTTACGGTTCTGAATATAGCTATGACAATACAGGGGAAGAGGCTGTATATACGTTAGCCAAGCAGAATATAGATACAGAGGGCGAGCAAAGTAAAGCCCTGGAAATGATGAGTAAAATTAATGCCAAAACCCGTGCGGCACGCGGTCACATGCCCGTATGGTACTACTACACCGATCCGGTGACGATTACCGGGGAGAACTGGTTTAACTTCCAGTACACGACTTCGCTTGCTGGATATGCGATGGATGACTGGATTCGCCATCATGAGGACAATCACCGTGAGGAACAACAACGGTTGTCCTATGCAGCTAAAATTGCCAATGTTGGAGCGATTAACTCCGGGCAAATCAGCTCGGACCCTGAGAACATCGGGGCGGTCGCATGGACGTATCAAGCGGAAAAAGGCAATAACGGCACGAACGGCACTGGCGGCGGTAAAAATGTTCCGCTCTTTAACGGCTGGCGCGGCATGAGCGGTGAGGCTGATCTCGGATTGTTCGGTGCGCTCAAAACATTAAGTGCTGATATCACGATTGATCCTATTTTCGGATTGACGGGCTACGGTGCAGAGGTGAGCAAAAGCGGCAACGTGTATACAATCAAGCCGCTGGACGGTCTCTTCAAGCGGGTCAATCTGATCACGGAAAAGCTGTATATCGAGCTGGAAAAGGACCAATATACAGAAGCCAAGTTGGCAACATCCAAGGATTACGTATGGCTCCAACTGAAAAATCAAACGCCGGGCCAAGCCCATTCCACGTACGTTACATTTGACGGTTTGAAGAAAGGAACGTATCTGGTTAAAGTGGGCGGTCAATCGCAAGGAAAGTTTAATGCGTATGCGACCACCAACAAACTTAAATTGGAGATTGGTACAGCATCCTCCTATACGGTAGAGCTGACACCGACCACACCTGATCCGAACAAAGCACCTATCGTGGATGCTGGCAAAGATTCGAAGGTAAAGCTGCCGGATCAGATCATTCTGAAAGGCACGGCTACGGATGATGGGCTTCCGCAAGGAAAGGTGACAAACGAATGGAGTCTGGTCGAAGGACCACAGGACGCGAAGGTCACATTCAGTAACAAAACATCGCTGCGCACGAAGGTGGACGTTTCCGAGCCAGGAACGTATGTGTTCAAGCTGACAGCCACCGATTCTCAGTTGTCAGCGGAGGCTAAAGTAACGGTGATAGCTGAACCGGCGGCTCCGTTACTTGAACAGCTTGCAGTTTACAAGTTTGATGAAACAAGCGGTTCTGTAGTTGCGGATTCATCGGACAGTGGCAATGATGCTGCCGTGAAGGGAACGGCTGCATGGGCTGCGGGTAAAACAGGCAATGCTGTCAGCCTGAACGGCAAGGACAGCTATGTGCAGCTTCCGGCGGGTATTGTCAGTCGGACACAGCAATTGACCGTATCCGGCTGGGTCAAAGCGAACAGCCTGAGCGATTATGTGCGGATTTTTGACTTCGGCTCCGGGACGAATGAATATATGTTCCTGACGCCTAAAGCAGGAAATACCATGCTGTTTGCCATTACCAACCAAGGCAACGGGCAGGGACAGGAGCAGACGATTGAAGGCCCTGTACTGCCGACAGGCGTATGGAAACATGTTGCGGTCACGCTTTCGGGTTCCACAGGTATTTTGTACGTGGATGGAAAAGAAGTGGGACGCAATACCAACCTAACATTGAATCCTACCAGTCTGGGTCAGACCAAAAATAATTTTATCGGCAAATCTCAGTACCCTGATCCGTACTTCAATGGTCTAGTGGATGAATTCCGTATCTACAGCCGTGCTTTGAATGCAACCGAGGTGGCAGGTCTGGTCTCCGGTACAGCACAGAGCTTAACGGGAGCCGAGAAAATCACGGCTTTAAAAGAAGTAAACGTTACGACTCGTACGGGTGAAAAACCCGAACTGCCAAGCGTAGTGGAAGCTACGTATGGAGAAGGCTCCACCAAATGGGTGGCTGTGGAATGGGAGGATATAGACCCTGCACAATATGCTGCTCCAGGTTCGTTTGAGTTGAAGGGCAAAGTAGAAGGGACAGAGTTAAAGGCAATTGCGAAGGTAACCGTGATTGAGGCTGGGGCTGCGGATTCATCGGTAACACCGGTTAGTCCGAAGAATTCAGTAACCCCGCCAACTACGACATCCCCAGTAACATCTGCCTTACCGCCTCGGTCTGTCAGCTCCGCTAAATCAGCGGGGGTATCCTGAATGGGAGGCAACAACGCATAGTCATGAGTAACCTTTCCCATCGTCACTTTCTTCCTATAAAGGGGAGAGTGGCGGTGGGTATCCTTGCATTTGAGGTGCAAAACCGCGAACAAAAAGGTGAATGGGGGAAAAAGTATGAGCAAGATTACATTTCTGGGTGCAGGCAGTACGGTATTTGCTAAAAATGTGCTTGGGGATTGTATGTTGACGCCTGCTTTGCAGGGCTTTGAGCTAGCGTTGTTCGATATTGACCTCGTAAGGCTGAAAGATTCAGAAAATATTTTATCCAATTTGAAAAAAACAACAGGGAGCACCTGTGTGATTCGCTCCTATACTGATCGCAAGGAAGCGCTGCGTGGGGCGAACTATGTGGTAAACGCCATCCAGGTAGGCGGCTATGATCCGTGTACAATTACGGATTTTGAAATTCCCAAAAAATACGGCCTACGCCAAACCATTGCCGATACGGTCGGCATTGGCGGTATTTTCCGCAATTTACGCACGATTCCGGTGATGCTCGATTTTGCGGCAGATGTGCGCGAAGTGTGCCCGGATGCATGGTTTCTCAACTACACGAATCCGATGGCTGTGCTGACGAATGTGATGAACGTTTATGGCGGTATCCGTACGGTAGGGCTGTGTCATAGCGTGCAGGCGTGTATACCGGAGCTGTTCAAAAGCCTCGAGCTGGAGCAGGAAGGTGTAAAGGCAAAAATCGCAGGCATCAATCATATGGCGTGGCTGCTCGAAGTGAGCAAGGATGGTGTAGATTTATATCCTGAGATTAAAAAACGAGCCGCCGCTAAGCAGCAGGAAAAGCATCATGATATGGTGCGCTTTGAAATGATGCTGAAATTCGGCTATTACATTACGGAATCGTCCGAGCATAATGCGGAGTATCATCCGTATTTTATCAAACGGGCATACCCTGAGCTGATTGAGCGCTTCAATATTCCTTTGGATGAATACCCGCGCCGCTGCGTGAACCAGATTGCACGATGGGAAACGATGCGTGAGGAGCTTTTGGGTAATCAGGATCTGCGTCATGAACGGTCAAATGAGTATGCCTCTTATATATTTGAGGCGATCGAAACGAATCAGCCTTTTGCCATTGGCGGCAATGTGATGAACACAGGCTTAATTACCAATCTGCCGAAGGAAGCCTGTGTGGAGGTACCTTGTCTGGTGAATCGTAGCGGGGTTACGCCAACCTTTGTCGGGGATTTGCCACCCCAATGCGCAGCGCTGAACCGGACGAATATTAATACCCAGCTGTTAACGATTGAAGCTGCAATCACCGGGAAAAAGGAGCACATTTATCATGCCGCTATGCTGGACCCGCACACGTCCGCAGAGCTGTCCATGGATGATATTGTTTCTCTGTGTGATGACCTGATTGCAGCCCACGGAACATGGCTCCCAGCCTATGTGTAAGGGAGGCAGATGAATGGGAGGCCGGGGTCGTCAAAAGTTCGCCGGGATTCCTACAATCCGTGGGAAATTCATTGTACTGACGCTGGTACTCACCGTCATTCCGATGGTGGTACTGACCTTTACCTTTTACCGGATCGCGGCCCATTCCCTTGGTGAGAAGTCGGAAGCGCTGGCTATGCAGTCTCGGCAAATGAGTGAAAATTACGTCAATGCGACGCTCTCCGATTTGAATGACCTGACCAATGCCATTCTCAGCAATCCTGACGTGCAGTCTACGCTGGAGACCAAGCCGGAAGATGATTATGAATATTTACGGAGTGATGAAACACTCAGTATGGTGGTCCGTACGCAAACCCAGACCAAGCCGTATATCACGTCCTCTCTCATATATGCCGCCAATGGCGGGCTCAAGCATTCTCTCTATCAGGGGAATGTTTCGGTCCGTTTTGGCGGCCTTCCTACATTAGAGGAAGCACGTGTGTACTATCGCCGCCTACTCGCCGAGCGGCCCATGATGTGGATGGCTCGTTCGCCGTTTGAATCAGGACGCGGGATGGCGGAGGATCGCATATATGTGGGGAAGCTGCTTCGAAAAACGACTGGAGATTATGCACCACTCGGATTTTTGCTGCTGGAAATCGACAAGGCCAGTCTGTTTCGGGGGCTTGCTTTTCATGAGACAGACGGCAATACCCAGATGTGGGTGCTGGATCAGGAGGGCGAGCCTGTATACCGATTGCCGGAGCAGGGTGTTGCGGACCAAGCGCTATTGCGGCAGATTGCCAAATCGGCTGTGGATAGGCCTGTGCTTACGAAGGACTGGAGAAACTGGAACGGCCGCCAGACGATGATCTCTTACGGCCCGTTAAATGAAGGACAATGGACGCTGCTGCAAAAAGTCGATCAGTCCGTGCTGTTCGAGGATGCGCGGAAAATCGGCGCCTGGACCATCTGGACTTTTTTGATTGCATTGATGCTGGGCTGGATGCTGTCTTATCGGCTAAGTGACACGATTCGTCGCCCCCTGCTTCAATTGAGCCGATTAATGGCGGTCGATGGGAGTGTGAATCCTACAGGCTCAGCCCAAGCTTTCGAAGCTCCTACTTCCGTTGTTTTTAATCCTAAGGATGAGGTAGGGCAGATCGGGGAGCGTTTTCTTCATATGATGCAAAAAAATCATGAACTGTACGGTCAGGTCTACGAAGCATTGTTGTCGCGTAAGCAGGCTGAGTTCCGCGCGCTTCAGGCGCAGATTAATCCGCATTTTTTGTACAACACGCTAGAGTCACTGAAGGGAATGGCATTGACGAATGGGCAACGGGATATGGCAGAGGTAATCGGTGCCTTCGGTAAATGTTTTCGCATTTCGCTAAGTTATGGCCGAGAGCAAATCAGTTTGGGACAGGAAGTCGAGCATGTAAGCGCCTATGTGAAGGTGCAGCAGTTCAGGTTTAGGGATTCGTTCGAATGGATTTGCGAGGTAGAGGAGGATATTTGCGGATTTTATGTACCCAAACTAATTCTCCAGCCGCTTGTCGAAAATGCCATTTACCACGGCTTAAAAGGACGCACCGACCGTGGCTATATCATGTTATCCGGTACAAGGGAAGGGGATATGTTGCGTTTGACGGTCAGTGATGATGGGGACGGTATTGGAGCCGAGCGTCTGGACGATATCCGGAAATCGCTGGATGCGGAACGGGGGAATGCTATTGGCTTTGGGTTGCGCAATGTGCATGAACGTCTTCGGCATTATGGTCCGCAATATGGACTATCCCTGACAAGCGAGCCGGGTCAGTACACCTCGGTTACCTTACTGGCACCCATTCGAACCGAATAAGAAAGGGGAGGATGGCATGCACCGGCTGCTGATTGTGGACGACGAATATCATATTCGGGAAGGACTGAAGCTGATGGTGGCGGAAAGTGACCTGTCCGTGGAAGTCAGTGATGTGGCGGAGGATGGCACAACGGCATTGCGTTTGTATACGGAGCGGCGACCGGACATGATTTTACTGGATATTAATTTACCAGATATGAGTGGACTGGATGTAGCCAAAACTATTCGGGAAAAGGATCAGCAGACCCCGTTATTATTCCTGACGGGGTACGAATCTATGACGTATATTCGTCAGGCAGTCTCGCTTCAAGCGGTCGATTATTTGCTCAAGCCGGTGACCAGCGAGGATTTCGAAGCGGCATTGAGCCGGGCTGAGGATCGCATTGCGCAATGGCGAAGAAGCGAGGAGGATGCCATTCACCGCCATCGTTCATTGGAGCCATTGTACAGGGAGCATCTACTGCTGGATTTGCTCCAGCAACGGCGTCCTGCAGCCGAGGTCATCCGGGAGATGGACGGGCCTGGATTTTTCAGTGAGACGAGCGGGCCGCCTTATACCGTGCTGTGCTGCGAGCTGGAGGAGGCGTCGCACCAGGAGGCAGCCGCCACTAGCAAGCCACACGGTTCCATGCATAAAAGCAGCCATGTATTCGCCGAGCTGGCTGGGGAGGCTGCGGCAGCAGCTGGGGCGAAGGCACACAGTGCAGCGGTTTCGCGCGATCGGCGTGTTGTGCTGCTGGCGACGGCATCTTGCAGGGCGGCGGAGCGGACGGCACAGCAGATTCGGCAGGCCGTGCAGGAACAATTGAGCCAGGGCGTGTCCATCGGGATTAGCCGTCCCGTAAAACGGATGGAGCAACTTCCCGAAGCGTATGAGGAAGCTGTGCAAGCAGCAGAGCATCGGGGTTGGGTGGGCTATAGCCAGATCATCCCCTATGAGAGCATTCAGGCGGCCGAGCCGAACAGCAGTCAATTACTGGAGAAGGAACTGCTGATGATTACGGAAATTCGAGCCGGTAATGATGCTGCCGTACATGCAATTTTACAGGAATGGTCAGGACAGTTGGCAGGGTTGCCTGTCAAGCAGGTGAAAATGATTGTCACTCAGCTCGTGCTGTTCGTCATGCGGATCGTTCAGAGTGATGCATTCGTAGGACAAACGTCCATGCAGGAGCAGGACCCGTTGTTGGAGCTGTCCCGATTACGGCATGGACCCGAGATGATTGATTATGTATCGCGCTATTTTGTCCGAGTGGGTCGCCATGTCCGAGAATCACGCGAGAAGGGCATTCCACGCAAATTCCAACGCGCCAAGGAGTGGATTCGCGAGCATCTTCAGGAGGATGGCGGGCTGAACCGTCTTGCAGAGTACATGAATATGAGCCCCAAGTATTTGAGTGCCCGTTTCAAGCAGGTTACAGGTGAAAGCTTCGCAGACTACCAGACGCGTGTTCGCTTTGAGCGAGCCCGAGAACTGTTGCTGGACCCGAATCGCAAGGTGGCAGAGGTAGCGGAGGTTGTGGGATTCACAGATACGAACTATTTTAGCATTGCCTTTAAAAAGCATACCGGACTGACCCCGACGGAGTTCCGTAAAACATTTTTGTAAACGCGCTGTTAAAAAAATCATACCAAAACAAAGAGAGTCTGGAGTCGTTGGGTGGTCGACTCTGGGCTCTCGGCGCATAATAGGCTTGTAAGGAGAAACCAGTTCAGGAAGGGGCCGGTTGATTTGCTGAAACGAAGGTTACGGACATGGATGGCTCTCGTGATGACGGCGATGTTGACAGGGCTGACGGCTTGCAGTGGTAGCACTGGCGAACCGGCTAATCCCAATGCGGTCGAACTCAAGTTCATGTACTGGGGAAGCAATGACGAGAAGCAGGCGATGGAAAAAATGGTCCAAAGCTTTAATGCATCCCACCCGAACATCCGGGTGAAGGGCGAGCATGTCCCTGGTGACTACACGACGAAAATTAACACGTTAATGGCTGCCAATCAGCTTCCTGATATCGCCTACCTGGGCGATTCCCTCACAATGAAATGGGCAAGTGAAGGCAGACTCCTGGATTTATCCTCTTATTATGACGAATATCCCGAATTAAAAAACAAGCTCAAATCCTCCTATCTCTACAGCGAACCCGGCAAGTCTATCGGAAATTACACCGCATTGGAAGTGATGCAGTTATTTTACAACAAGGAGTTGTTTACAGAAGCAGGGGTACCCGTCCCTCCGGCTGATCCTGAAAAAGCGTGGACATGGGATGAATTTCTCGAAATTGCCAAAAAGCTGACCAAGGATCAGAACGGCAAGCATCCGGGAGACAGTGGATTTGATCCGAAAAATATTGTGCAATATGGCTTTGCCTTCGGCAATGACCGCAGCTCCTGGGGACCGCTTTTAGCGAGCAACGGTGGAGGTTTGACCGACAAAACAGGCAAGAAGTACACCCTGAACAGTCCTGAGTCGGTGGAGGTTTTTCAGAAGCTGCAGGATCTGGTGTTCAAGGAGCATGTTTCTCCTGATTTGATCCAGCAGCAGGACATGCCGTCTAATACGATTCGGCTGCAGACGAGGAAGGTCGCGATGGTGGTAGACGGAACCTGGTCCCTGCTCGATTTTTCGAACAACAAGCAGCTGCAATGGAGTATCGGCGTTCTGCCGAAGCTAAAAGAGCCCAAAACGATGATTGTTGCGGGAGCCACAGTCATTTTCCAGAGCACCAAGCACCCGAAGGAAGCGCTCGAATTCTATTTGTACCATAACAACCCCGAAAAGGTGGATCTGTTCAAGTCCGGTCTTTGGATGCCTATCGAGGAAAAATACTATACCGATGAGCAGGCCATCCAGTCATGGACGAACAATGCCGCACATCCACCGGAATTTCAAAAGGCTGGCATTGAGTATGCCAGAGATTATGCGATCAAGCCGTCAACTTCGACCCTTCGCAACTGGCCTGATATCGGTTCCAAGCTGACTCCGGGGCTGGATCTGATCTGGACGAACAAGAAGACGCCGCAGCAGGCGCTGGATGAACTGGAGCCCATCATTCAGCCATTGCTTCAAGGTGTATACCCGGATGAATAATGCGGCGGGACAGCTGCGGAAGGAGAACGGCCCATGAAGCGACCAAAATCAGGAATGATGCGCATGGAGCGAAACTGGGGTCTGCTATTCGCGCTTCCTGCCATCCTCGGATTAATGATATTTACAATTGGACCGATCGCGGCCTCGTTCGTATTCAGCTTAACCGATTGGACGATTGGTGGACAGATGACCTTTATCGGATTGGACAATTACCGAACTATTTTGACCGAGGATGCTACCTTTTCCCAATCCATGTTCGTGACCACATATTATGCACTGAGCAGCGTACCTCTAGGCTTGGCGGCAGCTTTTATCATTGCGCTGTTATTAAATCAAAAGGTGAAGGGTTTGTCGGTGTTCCGCACGATTTATTATTTACCTACCATTGTACCGAGTATTGCCAACACGATGCTGTGGCTATGGATGTTCAACCCGGATTTTGGTCTGTTAAATTCGCTGCTGGAGGGCGTTGGACTGCCGGGGAGCAAATGGATTTATGACGAGAACACTGCAATACCCTCGCTGATCATGATGAGCACCTGGGGGATCGGGAACACGGTCATTATCTTTTTGGCAGGACTTCAGTCGGTTCCCACTCATCTGTATGAAGCAGCTGAGGTAGACGGCGGCAATAGGTGGCATAAATTTTTTCACATTACCATTCCGTCGATGACACCAACCATTTTCTTCAATCTGGTCATGTCTTTAATCAGCACCTTTCAGGCATTCAATCAGGCATATGTTATGACCAACGGGGGACCTAACAATTCAACGTTGTTCTATGTGTTCTACTTGTGGCGTACGGCCTTTACGGAGACTAAAATCGGCTACGCCTCAGCTCTGGCCTGGATCTTATTTTTCGTCATCATGGTGCTAACCGTCCTGATTTTCTCCACATCCAAAAAGTGGGTTCACTATGAAGGAGGGGAACGTTCATGAATCAGGTCACTTCTTCTGTCAATCCTTCTGAAACACCGCAACATCCGCTTCCACAGCCTGAACGCTCCCGAAGTCCTGCTACCGCCACCCGTTCCAAACCATTCCCAATCAGCCGTGTTGTACTGTATGTCGTTTTAATTATAGGCAGTGTTTTAATGCTGTTGCCATTTGCATGGCTCATTCGCAGTTCTCTGATGGGGACATCGCAAATTTTCGTGTTCCCGCCAGAGTGGATACCCTCTCCTTTTCAATGGAGCAATTACCCCGAAGCGCTGACTTCAGTACCGTTCGGCAGGTATTTTATGAATACGTTCATGATTGAGGTATGTGTGCTGGCAGGAGTGATGTTGACCTCGATTGTATCGGCGTTTACCTTTGCCCGCCTGCGCTGGCCTGGACGTAATCTGATTTTTTCCCTGCTGATCGGGTCGATGATGCTGCCTTACGCGGTGACGCTAATTCCCACTTTCGTGATGTGGCGTGAGCTGGGCGGTCTGAATACATTTCTGCCGCTGATTGTTCCTGCATGGTTTGGTGGAGGGGCGTTTAACATCTTCTTGATGCGACAATTCATGCTGACGATTCCACGCGATTTGGACGAAGCGGCTTATATGGACGGAGGTACGCCTCTGACTGTACTATGGCGCGTCATTATTCCTTTATCTTCACCTGCATTGATCGTGATCGGAATATTTACATTTATTGATGTGTGGAACGATTTTTTGGGTCCGATTATTTACTTAAGTGACGAAAAGCATTTTACGCTAGCGCTGGGGCTAGCGACTTTTCGGGGATTGAACAATACCAACTGGCCTTACCTGATGGCGGCTTCCAGCACGATTTTGGCACCGATCGTCCTGATATTTTTTATCGGACAACGCTATTTTATCGAAGGCATCACATTGACAGGGATTAAAGGCTAAAGGAAGCTGGGACGCGCTGATGTGCTTGAAAAGAGGCGGAGAATTGGGCGCAGGACTTACGGGAATGCGGCAGCGAGAAGAGCATACATGTGTTCAAAAGCAAGTGGAAAGTGTGTTCTAAGGTATATGCCTGGTATATGCCTTGAAAAGAGATGTGGAATAAGGAGGCGTACGAGTGAAAGAGGAAGAGAGTCAAAAGACAAAACCGTTACAGGGTGTTCCAGGCAGACTGGCCCGGTTACGCTCGGAATTCCCGGCTCTAGGGATAGATGCACTGCTTATCACACATGGACCCAATCGACGTTATATGACCGGATTTACAGGCTCGGCTGGAATCGCGCTTGTTACGAAGGAAGAGGCTTTTTTGGTGACGGATTTCCGCTATATGATGCAGGCAACAGATCAGGCAGTGGAATATTCAGTGATTCGGCATGAGGCGCAAATCTTCCAAACCGTGGCTGATCTCACAAGTAAATTGGGTGTCCACAGGCTAGGTTTGGAGAGCCGTCATGTCTCACTTCAACAGTCGGGACAGCTTCAAGTCGCGCTGGGCTCGTTGGAGTACGTGCAAACGGAGGATGTCATTGAACGGCTGCGCGATGTGAAAGACGAAGAAGAGATTCGCACCATTGGCGAAGCTGCGCGTATTACCGATGCTGCCTTCACGGAGGTGCTGAATTGTATTAAGCCTGGAGTTACAGAGCGGCGGATTGCGGCGGAACTGGAATATCAGCTTCGGCTCGCAGGCGCGGAATCAGGCGGTTTTGCGTTCATTGTCGCTTCAGGTGAGCGTTCGGCGCTGCCGCACGGACTGGCCAGTGACAAGGAAATTGGTCAGAACGAGTTCGTCACAATGGATTTTGGCGCAAATGTGCGTGGTTATCTATCCGATATCACGCGTACCGTATTCGTAGGCCAGCCCTCAGAACGACATGAGAAATTGTATGCCATTGTGCTGGAGGCAAATATGAAGACGATTGCAGGGCTTCGCCCCGGCATAAGCGGTCGGGAGGGAGACAGTCTGGGGCGGGATGTGATTGCTTCTTACGGCTATGGGGAGCAGTTTGGTCACGGGCTGGGCCACGGCTTTGGTCTGGAAATTCACGAGCAGGTACGGCTGTCCCGCGAAAGTAAGTCGGTGCTCGTACCGGGTCACGTCATTACTGTGGAACCGGGCATTTATATTCCAGGCTTCGGCGGGGTTCGGATTGAGGACGATGTGCTGATCACAGATGACGGTGTCAAGGTACTGACCTCTTCACCTAAGGAACTGCTTTTATTATAAAACGCAGTGGCGTTATAGGTAACTATCCATAGTTTGCAAGTCATCCCAAAAAACGAGATGGAGGGGATCAAATGAACACGCATAAAAGACACACCAAAATATGGCTGACTGCGCTGGCGGCTTCTCTCATTGTGGCTTTGACACCAGCTATTCCGGGTCAACAGGCTTATGCCGAGGCGGAGTCGGATGTAAAAGTCATCGACATCTTTAGTCGGACGGTGAACGATTATGGTATAGATCTGGTTGATTGGCAAGGATATCTGGCGAACCCGTATGTGAAGCTAAAAGTGAAGCCGCCAGCGGATGCCGCTTTTCCGTTAACGGTTACGTTAAATGCGCAGGGCACGTCCCGGCTGATGATGGATCTGCCAAGTACGTTGTCGGCGCAAGGTGCAAGCAAAACGCTGACTTTTGCCAATGCACAGGAGGAAAAAGATTTTCGGTTAGCCATCCATCCTGACCGGATTGGAGGAAACGGTGAAATAGAGGACTATACGCTGTCTATGTCCGTTGCTGGAAATGATGGTCACACGACTACTCAGTCCATTCCAATTCGCGTGTTGGATCAGGACGATAATAAAGAGCCCACAGTCCCTCTCCATTTTGACTACAGATTCGATACGATCATGCCTTATTTCAATGATGCGGCTACCAAAAAAGCCGCAGAACTGGCGGTAAAGGACTGGTTCTATTTCTTTGATCTGGCTCCTTTCGATGAGGTTCCTGCCAACGCGGAGGTAAACCATCTGCCAGGAGACGACTGGCAAAATGAAATACAGGTGACAAATGATAAGCCCTACAAAGGCATGTGGGTGTTTATGAGAGGGCTGAACGGGCCTTATTCTACGGGCTTTCCAGCCACGAACGGCAATTATCATACACGTAACGGTGTGACCGTCCCGGGGAACCTGAACCGTTCCTATAGTTTGATTCTGGATTTCTATGATGATGCGATTCCATTCACATCCGTGGACGATGAAGAATGGTATCAATCCGATCTGTCCAAGGTGACGGATGTGCATGGGCTGATCATGCATGAATTCGGTCATGCGATTGTGTTCAGCGACACATTCCCGGGTGTCAAAGCATTGAAGGAAGCGGCGGGCAATGACCCGGATATTATGGCTTATCAGCACAGACCAGCTGCATTGGACGACAGCTATCATCTCTCCGGAGAGCTTGCAGAAGTCGACAGATTGAGCGGTCAAAATGGAGGCTGGCGCCATCTGTTCCCGACCCGGCGCTGGATGAACACGAAGCTTTCGCTGCTGGTAGCAGAAAAAGCAGGCTGGCCGCTGCGTAAGGACCTGACTCCTTTCCTCGCGCCAGAAATCATGACGAAGGAATTGCCAGCACCTGTCAAAGGCAAAGCGTACTACACGGCCAAGCTGGAGGCCAAGGGAGGCGTTCCATTTTACGATTGGACGGTGACAGGCGGTCAACTGCCCGCAGGGTTCACACTGGACCGCTTTACAGGAACGATTAGCGGAACAGCAGGCAGCGGAGCAGGCAACAAGACGTATACGTTCACCGTACAGCTGCGGGATTATGATGAGCTGAGCAAGCCTGTGAAACAAAGCTTTACGCTCAAGCTGTAAAGAATACCTCACAAACAGATTAAAACGGTCGAAGGGAGGGAAGCGAATGAAACATGATGCCGCGGATCTGGTCATTGTAGGCGGCGGAATCATCGGTACAGCCATCGCTTATTATGCGGCTAAGTCCGGTATGAAGGTCGTGCTGGCTGAGCGAGGGGAGATTGCTGGAGGCACTTCGTCCCGTTGTGATGGAAATATATTGGCAATTGATAAAGAGCCCGGTTTTGACAGTCGAATGTCGTTGGTATCGCAGGAACTGGTGGCAGAGCTGGCTAGGGAATTGGAGGATGAGTTTGAGTATCGTGCGCCTGGCAGTATTCTGGTCTGTGAAAACGATCAGGAGATGCAAGGGGCTGAGCAGTGGGTAACCCGTCAGCAGCAGGAAGGACTTCCGTTTCGCATGCTGGGTCATCAGGATTTGCGAGAGGAATGGCCGCATTTAGCCAAAGATTTGCCGGGCGGACTGGAGTGTGCGACAGATTCCACTGTGAATCCGGTGTTGATGACGTATGCACTGGCCGAGGCCGCGCGTCGGATGGGAGCGAGGCTACTGCCCCGCACACCGATACAATCTGTTCTTAAGGACGAAGAGGGAAACGTCCGCGGGGTAGAGACAACCAATGGCGTTATCCGTGCTGGGGCAGTTGTGTTGGCGGCAGGTGTGTGGACACGCAGCATCGGTCATTCACTCGGTTTGGACCTTCCGATTATACCGCGCAAAGGACATATACTGGTATCTGCCCGAATGCCTTCCATTGGGAACCGCAAGGTAATGGAGTTCGGCTATCTGATGAGCAAGTTTGGAGGTCAGCGGAGTGTGGATGAGCTTTATGAAAAATACGGTGTAGCGCTGGTATTCGAGCCAACCGCATCCCAAAACATTCTGATCGGCAGCAGCCGTCAGTTCGTCGGTATGGACACACGTGTCGATCAGCAGGTGATTCGCTTAATCGCCCGCAGAGCCATTCGCTTTTTTCCTGCTTTAGCCAATGTACCACTGATGCGGGCGTATACCGGCTTGCGTCCATGGACACCTGATCATTTGCCAATTGTATCAGCGGTGGACGAAGTACCGGGGCTGTATATCGCTTCTGGCCATGAGGGAGATGGCATTAGTCTTGCGGCGGTGACGGGTAAGCTGGTGACCGAAATGGTACGCGGTGAATCCACTTGTATTCCGGTGGAACCGCTGCGATATGACCGATTTGGGGAGGCTTTTACCAGCCACGAGGTTCATGGGGAGGTAACCGGATGAGTGTACCGAGCAGAATTACTACCATTGATACTCATACGGGAGGCAATCCGACGCGGACGGTTATTCACGGTGCGCCTAAGCTGGTAGGTCGTACGATGCTGGAAAAAATGACTTATATGGCAGCACATCATGACGATTTTCGCCGTCTGCTGATGTTCGAGCCGCGAGGGCATGAGGTGATGTCGGGCTGCATTTTAACAGAACCTTGTCATCCAGGTGCAGATATGGGTGTGGTCTTTATAGAGACTGGCGGCTATTTACCGATGTGCGGTCACGATACGATTGGAGTATGTACGGCGCTGATGGAAGGCGGGCTGATTGCTGCGGATAAAAAATCAATATTGCTGGACACTCCGGCAGGCCCGGTTCAAGTGCGGCTGGAGGTGGATGCGGGCAAGGTGCGACAAGTAACGTTCACAAACATCCCTTCTTTTGTGTACCGCCGTGAGGTTGAGGTCCAGGTAGAGGATATCGGTCAAGTCACGCTGGATATTGCGTATGGAGGCAACTTTTACGGCATTGTAGAGGCGGCTTCCATCGGTCTTGCACTGGAGCAGAGCAATGGGGCAAAAATTGTACGAACAGCAGTGCAGATTCGGGAGGCAGTGAATGCTGTTGTTGAGGTAGTACATCCTGAAAATCCGGTTATTCAAGGATTGACGCATATTGAATTTTATGGGGAGCCTGTGGCTCCACAGGCCGATTGCCGCAATGTCGTCGTCATCCCACCGGGAGGTATCGATCGTTCTCCTTGTGGCACAGGAACCTCGGCCAAGGTAGCGGTGCTGCACGCCAAGGGAAAACTGGGCTTCAATGAGCCGTTTGTACATGAAAGCATCACAGGTTCCATGTTTCGGGCTGAAATCGTGGGCGAGACGCAGATAGGTCCTTATCCGGCAGTCATTCCACAAATTACAGGCTCGGCTTGGGTGACGGGACATCATCAATTTGTGTTGGACCCCGAGGACCCGCTTAAAGAAGGTTTTTTGCTGATGTGAGCATTTTGCATCATTCCCGAATGCTGAGTATGAAAATAAAGATGGGAAAGGGTTGGTGAGCATATGGCACGTTTTGAAGGTGTATATGTGGCCTTGGTTACACCGTTCACGGCAGAGCTGGAGGTAGACCATAAGCGTCTGATCGAGCTGTGCGAGCATCTGATTGCAAGCGGCATTAGCGGACTGGTTCCTACGGGATCGCTGGGAGAATATGCGGCTTTGTCCCCGGAGGAACGGTCGCAGGTTGTGCATACCGTAATTGACGCTGCGGCAGGGCGTGTCCCGGTTGTTGTCGGTTCGGCGGCTCCGTCCACCAAACAGGCGGTGCATTGGATTCAGCATGCGAAGGATGCCGGGGCTGCGGGTGTTATGGCACTGCCGCCCATTAATTACAATCCACTGCCTCACGAGGTAACGGCCCATTATGAAGCATTATCGGAGGTGGGCTTGCCGATCATTGCGTATAACAACCCCCATGATTACAAGGTTGACTTGACTCCAGATATTCTTGCGGACTTGTCGCGAATTGAAAATATCGTAGCAGTCAAGGAATTTTCCGGTGATGTACGGCGTATTCACGCTATTTTGGATCAGACAGAGCTGGAGGTCATGGTCGGAGTAGATAATCTAGCGATGGAGGGGGCATTGTTCGGCGCGACAGGCTGGATTTCGGGGGTGCCTAATGCATTGCCCAAGGAAGGGGTAGAGCTGTTCCGACTTGCGCAGGCGGGAAATATGGCAGAAGCGTCCGCGTTGTATCGCAAGCTGCTGCCGCTGTTCCACTATGATGCCAGCCCACAATTAGTACAGTCCATCAAATATATGATGGAGCTGGCTGGATTTCCGGTCGGTCCGACACGTCCGCCCAGACTTGCGCTGCCGCAGGCGGATTATGACCGCATTCGCGAAGCATTTGAGGTGGCGGTTCGTCCAAGCGAAGTATCATCCTGAATGGAGGTGAAGACGATGGAGAGCCGAAATTGGATCGGTGGTGAGTGGCTGAGCCCTTCCGGCGAGGAAATGGTGGTTCACAATCCTTCAGCCTTAAAGGAGGAGGTGGGAGTCGTCCATTTTTCAGAAACGGGCGATATTACACAGGCCGGGGATGCGGCACGGCTGGCTCAGGCGGGCTGGGCCGCTTTAAGTCCCGCAGCGCGGGGAGTTTATCTGTTCAAAGCAGCCGGGTTACTAGAAGCAGCATTACCTGAATTGGCTGAGCTGGCCAGCCGTGAGATGGGTAAGCCGATTACCGAGATGCGCGGAGAGGTCATGCGAGGTGTCCATCTGCTCCGCTACTATGCGGCAGAAGGCGTACGTTCCATCGGTACAGTCATTCCTTCCAATGAGCCGGGAGTGCTCCAATACACGAAGCGCATTCCGCTGGGGGTAACGGCTGTCATTACGCCGTGGAATTTTCCGGTAGCTATTCCGCTATGGAAAATCGCCCCTGCACTCTTGTGCGGAAACACGGTCATCTGGAAGCCTGCCGAACATGCTTCATTAACTGCAGTGCGGGTTGCCGAGCTATTCGAGGCGGTGCAGCTTCCGCCCGGCGTATTGAATCTCGTCGTTGGGCAAGGTAGCCACATCGGCGATGCCTTACTGGAGCATCCGGTACTGGATGCGGTAAGCTTCACGGGTTCTACTGCTACAGGTTTGGGCATTGCGGGACGGTGCGCACGCCGTAATATCAAGTACCAGACCGAGATGGGCGGTAAAAATGCCGCTGTAGTGCTGAAGGACGCGGATGTGGCGCAAGCAGTAGCGATGATTGTTAGCGGAGCTTTCCGTTCAGCCGGGCAAAAATGCACGGCCACCAGCCGGGTGATTGTGGAACAGTCTGTCTATGAGACGTTCACGGAAGCCTTACGCCAAGCGGTGGAAAAAATACAGATCGCTCCGGCGCTTGACCCCAGTGCGTATCTTGGACCTGTGGCATCCGCAGGCCAGTATGAGAAGGTCATGTCCTATGCATCACTCGCCCGCCGGGAGGCTCACATTTTGGCCGAAGGTGGAGCCAACGCCGGGACGGAGAACGGGTATTATGTGCGCCCACTGGTGGTGACTGGACTGAATTCGTCCCATCCTTTGATTCAGGAGGAGATTTTTGGACCTCTGATGGGGGTAGTGCAGGCGGACGACTTCGAGGATGCGATTCGACTGTGCAATGATTCTATTTATGGATTAAGCGCCTCTCTATTCACCCGCGATTTGCGGCTGGCTCACCGGTTTCTGGATGAGGCGAACGCCGGTATGGTCCGGGTTAATCAGGAGACGGCTGGTGTTGAATACCAGGCTCCGTTTGGCGGTCTGAAGCAATCCAGCTCACATACCCGGGAACAGGGCCAGGCGGCGCTGGATTTTTATTCAGCGATTAAAACCTGTGCGATCAGCTATGAGTAAGCGGGCGACGGGACGAAGTGAGACGGTTGGAAGCGCATCAGGTCATTTGCTCGTATGTCGCTGTGAAGAAGTGAGTATCGCACAGATGGAGCAGGCCTGCCGCATGGGCGTGGACACCGTTCGCCAGCTTAAAATGGCTACACGGGTGACGATGGGGGCATGTCAGGGTAGGGTATGCCGACAATTGGTGGAGTCATGGTTTTACAATCAGTATCCTGCCGCCCGCCGGGAGGCGGAGCTGTTATCCCAAAGGCCTCCCGTGCGTCCCATAACGTTCGGGCAGCTGGCAGAGGGAGGTTCTTTATGAGCCGCATGCGTATTGTAAATCATCCTATTTTGGGACCAAAGCCGGAACGGCGTCAGGTATCTTTTATTTTTGACGGTCGTCCCATGCAGGGATTGGCTGGAGAGCCATTGGCAGCAGCGCTGCTAGCCAGCGGGGTCCGTCTGCTGAGAAGGCATGAGGAATCCGGTACGGCCAGAGGTGTATACTGCGCCATTGGGCATTGTAACGAATGCCGCCTGACGGTTCATCCGTTCGGTACCGTCCGTTCCTGCCTGACCAAGCTGGAGGAAGGCATGGTGGTGGAAACCGGACGGCAGCTTTCGAATGAAATCACAGGGAGAATTGTGACATGAATGAAATGGCGCATCTCATCGTCATTGGGGCGGGTCCCGCCGGATTGTCCGCAGCGGTATCGGCTGCTGAGCAAGGATTGCCAGTCACGGTACTGGATGAGTTTACAGAGCCGGGTGGACGCATGCCCGGGCAATATCATGAGGAAGGCAGTCAAGGCTGGTGGGTTGGAAAACACGTTTCGGATGAGCTGATTACCCATTGCGGAGAGCTTGGGGTGGACATTCGCTGCGGCGTTTCCGTGCATGGTATGGAATATACGACGACGTGGGAAATTTTCACTTCCTGTGGATTGTTCACTGCGGATTACGTATTACTAGCGACTGGAGCTGCCGAAATTCCCGTTCCGCTGGATGGCTGGACGCTGCCCGGCGTAATGTCCATCGGGGCCGCGCAGGTGATGACCAACGTTCATTACGTCAAGCCGGGAGAACGCGGCATCATCGTAGGCATGAACGTATTGTCGATGGCGATTGCCCGCGAGCTGTCCGTCGCCGGGGTGAAGGTGGCGGCGATTACACTGCCGTGCGCCAATCCGCTGGCTGGTGCGGCGGCAGATCCGACAGCCTCCGCGAAGCTGCTGCTTCAGCTGTCGGGGCTGGCCCCTGCCGCCTGGATGCGTGCAGGCGGCAGGCTGGCAGCTGCGATGCGGATGGAGAAACTCATCGCGTGCTGCTATCCCCACAGAGGCTTCCGTCTGTGGGATATCCCGATCCGTTTGCGGACGGCGGTGTTGTCCGTCAACGGGCAGGACCGGGTCGAATCCGTGACCCTGGTCCACGTTAAACCGGACGGCTCGCCTATTCCCGGCAGCGAGCGCGTCGAACCCGCCGACTTCGTGGCGCTGAGCGGCGGCTTGTATCCGCTCGCTGAGCTGGCGGCGGTAGCCGGGTGCAAATTCGTGTACAGCCCTGAGCTAGGCGGGCATGTTCCACTGCATGGTGAGCGAATGGAAACCTCGCTCAAAGGGCTGTACGTTGCCGGCAATATTACCGGCATCGAAAGCGGGCTGGTCGCGATGGCCCAAGGTCGACTAGCCGCCGCTTCCATGCTCCATGCCGCTGGACTCGGCGGAGCAGGCGGGGAACAGCGGGTACAGGAGGCGATCCGTGAGGTCCATTTTGCACGCAAGCATGCGCTGATTCAGTTTCATCCCGGCATTACAGAGGCGAGAACGCAGCTGTACCAGCAGTGGGGGCAAACCTCTGGCAGTGGCGCGTAACGGCTCGTTGTGTTTGATATGCGTTTTTTTATCCTAAACTCGCCTTAAAGGAGGAACGGAAAGTGACTCTTAAAGCAAAAGCCCATATGAAAGCAAGGCCGTTTGCACTGAACGAGGTGGTATTGGCTGAAGGTCCCTTCAAACAGGCGATGGAGCTGAACCGATCTTATCTGTTGGAGCTTCAACCAGACCGCCTGCTGGCGCGTTTTCGGGAATATGCCGGACTTACGCCCAAAGCACCCCAATATGAAGGCTGGGAAGCGATGACTATTTCCGGTCATACACTGGGACATTATTTGTCCGCTTGCTCTATGATGTATGCTTCGACGGGCGATGAGCGTTTTAAAGAAATTGCACATTACATTACGGATGAACTAGACGTTTGTCAGGCGGCGCATGGTGACGGATATGTATCCGGTATTCCAGGGGGAAAGGAACTTTTTGAAGAGGTGTCTGCTGGAAATATTCGCTCGAAGGGCTTTGACCTGAACGGTGCCTGGGCCCCCTTGTATACACTGCACAAGTTATTCGCTGGCCTGCGGGATGCGTACCATTTGACAGGCTGTGATAAGGCATTAGATGTAGAGCGCAAGCTGGCGGACTGGCTCGAAGGAATTATGAAGCCGATGAGCGATGAGCAGATGCAGCAGATGATGTTTTGCGAATATGGAGGCATGAATGAGGTATTGGCCGATTTGTATGCGGATACCGGGGAAGAGCGCTACTTGTGGCTGGCTGAGTGCTTCTGGCACAAGCTGGTGCTGGACCCGCTTAGCACGCAGGAAGACTGTTTGCAGGGCATTCATGCCAATACACAAATTCCGAAGCTGATCGGGCTTGCCAAGGAATACGAGCTGACCAATGATACGAAACGCCGGGCAACGGTGGAGTTTTTTTGGGAGCGGGTGGTGGATCATCATTCGTATGTCATTGGCGGGAATAGCTTTGGAGAATATTTTGGAGCGCCAGATGGCTTGAATGATCGCATCGGGCCTCATACGACGGAGACGTGCAATACCTATAACATGCTCAAGCTGACTAATCATCTGTTTCAATGGAATGTTTCCGCCAAGGAAGCAGACTTTTATGAGCGAGGTCTATTCAATCATATTTTGGCTTCGCAGGACCCGGTTTACGGGGGCGTAACATATTTTCTGTCGCTGGCGATGGGCGGGCACAAGCATTTTGAAAGCAAATTTGACGATTTTACGTGCTGTGTCGGCACAGGAATGGAAAACCATGCGAGCTACGGCAGCAGCATTTATTTTCACGATCACGATAAGCTGTATGTCAATCAGTTCATTGCTTCCACGCTGGAATGGAAGGACACAGGCGTTACGCTAAAACAGAATACTTCCTATCCAGAAACGGATCATACGACGCTGGAGATTCAATGCGATCAACCTGCCTCATTTATGCTACTCATCCGCTATCCATATTGGGCTGAAAAAGGAATTATCATTCGTGTAAATGGCAAGGAGCAATCGGTTGTATCGGAACCGGGCAGCTTTGTCTCTATCGCCAGAACGTGGATTGATGGTGATGTTGTAGAGGTGACAATTCCGATGTCGCTGAGACTGGAGCAGATGCCGGATAACCCGGATCGGGTGGCTGTTATGTATGGACCGCTGGTGCTGGCAGGCGACCTGGGACCCTTAGAAGATCCTAAAGCCAAGGAGTTTCTGTACACACCGGTATTCATCCCCCAAACGGAAAAGCTGGATGCCTGGATACAGCCCGTGGAAGGCAAGACCAATACGTTTCGTACCTTGAATGCAGGGCATCCCCGGGATGTGGAATTGTCTCCTCTGTATAAAATGCATGACCGTACGTATTCCGTATACTGGGACATTTTTACGAAGGAAGCGTGGCAGGAGGCGGAACAGGAATACACAGCGGCACGCGAAAAGCTGGCGATTCTGGAGCAGTGTACGATTGACTTTGCCCAACCCGGAGAAATGCAGCCGGAGCGGGATCATAACTTCCAGGGAGATGCTTCGACTCGCACCGGATATGTGAACAACCGACCTTACCGGAATGCGGGAATTGACGGCTGGTTTTCTTTTGATCTGAATACAGATCCGTCTGCTCCGATGCTGTTGGTCATTACCTACACAGCTACACTGGAAATGCCTAACTGCGGTTTTGATATTTTGATTAATGGTCATCCGCTTGAGCATTTTAGTGAAGGTTTTGATGAGGCCGATAAGTTTTACAACGTTAATGCCGCTATTCCGGCTGCATATCTGGAGGGGAAGGATCAAGCGACGGTGACCTTCAAGGCCAAGCCGGGACAGCGTATTCGCAGATTGTTTGGGCTGAGGATGGTCAACAAGGACGTGTATGAGCAACTCTATCAAGCTGGAAGTTCAGGTATACATGAATGATCTTTGTAATATTTCGTCAGAAAAAAGTAACGTTTGATTTTTAGTCCGGTATGATTTATGATGTAAGAAATATTGGATGATGCTGGAATAATCCATATGGTGGTATGAGCTGATATATTCATAGTTTTGTTGCGCGTGAAGCACACGGGCTGTTTCTTCCTTCATAGGGGAGAGGCAGCCCTTTTTTGTTGGGATTTTCAGAAATATAACTTTTTTAAGGAGTCAGCTCTATGATTTAGGGGGGGGATTGCTCAATAGAGTCTATTTTTTGGAATACTTTATATTAGAAGTTTTTCTTATAGATTTTGTAATAGGGAAACCCTATAATATATAAGTTGTATCCAGTATTTTCCGAAAGTGGGGATGCGATAAGTTTATGAGATTAGAGATGATATACATAGTTTAAAGTTTAAGCTGACAAAGGGGATAGAGAGATGAGTATGAAAAAATGGATGTTGAGTTTGACCGCAGTCACGTTGCTATGGGGGGCGACAAGTACGATTCCAACGACGGAGGCAGCAAGCAGCACCAAACCCATTGAAGTTTTGTTAAACGCGAAAAAAATACAGTTTCCAGATGCTAAACCTTTTCAGGATAGTAACGATTATGTGATGGTTCCCATTCGTTTTGTATCCGAAGCGCTAGGGGCTAAGGTAGGCTGGGAGAAAACAGGCGGCCAATTGGCTGTGTCGATTAAAAATGATGCCCATGCTGTTAACATGACAGTGGGTCAAAACACCGCTACCGTGGATGGGCAGACCAAAACGTATGAAACGAAGATTATTTTGAAGCAGAACCGTACTTTTGTGCCGCTGCGGTTGGTAAGTGAAGGCCTGGGACAGACGGTGGAGTGGGATAAGGTTAGCCGCTGGGTCTGGATTGGGAAGAAGGAAATTGCTGCGCTGGAGGATACAGGGCATCAGGCAGTGAGTATTGAGCCGTATAAGAAGGCGATTGGCACAATGCCTGGTCTTCTAAACAATGTTGTCGGTCAGCCGTATGACAAAGTAGTGATCTTTAAACTGTCCGACTTGCCTATTAAGTTGTTGCGCGATATTTATTCAGTCGAGCCTTATACGAGTCCAAAGGGAGTTCCATACCTGAAAGTGCGGGCCAAAACAAAATCTACAGCAGGCAGCCTTTTTTACTTGACTAAAAATAAGGATGTGCGCCTTCGCCCTGCACTAGATGAAATGACGCAAGATAATGGAGACGGTACAAAGATGCTCTATTACAAAATATATTCGTACGCTGACGCTAACCTTTATGGCAACAAGGATTATAAAACTTTTAAGCTGCAAGACATTGAGTATATTGGTTTTGATCTCGCGTCGAGAGACTACATCCCAATAATGGTTAACCCGTGGAAAGGTAATTAAGACATGGGGAAAACTGAACGCATTCTGGCCGTATTGCTGGTGGGGGTACTGCTTTTGTTGCAGCTCCCACCTTTTTCTTTTCCCATCGATAAGGCGGCAGCCGATACAGAAATTACTCCGCTGTCCTACTATGCAGACAAGAATAATCGTTACTTTGTCGGTATGATGTATTTCGATATGTGGAAGAATATCGCAGGGACGTGGGTCACAAACGGTGGTAAACAGCCTGGAAAAGGGATGCATGGTGAGGCTACTTTTACTTACAAATTTAGTTTCCCGGGTAGAAAAATAAAAAGTGTTGAAGCATCACTTTATAAACCTAATGATGAGAACAACAAACTGAACCCTGACTATATCAAATATTTTGAGAAATCTCGTTCTGATAGCTATGAAGAATACGTACGTTACATAAGTAAAGGCACAGTGAAGGACGATATTCGTTCCTATCAATTAGAGGGGGTTGGAACGGACTCCACCATTATTCCAATTACAGTAAACATGATGCTTAATGCGGAAGTCATAGCCAAAGATATCAAGGAAGAGAGTTGCCCTACCTGCGCAAAGGAAGTAGAAGCCTGGCGTATCTATCAGCCCATTTTATTCAAAATCGAACTGGATAGTGGTTTAATCGTCAAGCATTTTACCACTGATGGAAAATCACTTAACAACGTATTTACACCAATAGAAGATGAACTAAAAGCTGATCAACCGTATGATTTTACCCCGCCAACCAACCCGAAATATGAGTATGTGGGTTATAAGAAAAGCACGACAGGTAAACCGCCAAGCGGAGATATTTTACCGGGAATTGTACCCGGATTTACCTATGACGGTTCTTTTGAGCAGTTTACCGCTTATTTGTATTACAAAGAAGCTCAGGGCTGTCCTAAGCCTGGAGAAAGCCAAGAGGGGGCACCCTCAGATTGCCAAGATAATGAACAGCCAACAAAAGGTGTTGTCTGCTCCCGCCCCGTTCCAGGTCTGCGCTTGGAAACTGCCGAATTGGACCCGACAGTATCTGCTGTTATCAAAGCGGACCAGCGTGGTCGGGAACGATTTGACGTATCCAAAGGTATTCCTACATCTGAAAGCCTATACGGTCATGTGCAAGCGAAGAGATACCTTTTTCAACATAAGTTTGTGAACATGACAGGCCAGTGTACATATACGGTGAATGTAAAACGGGAATATCGGTTAAGCTGGCGGCCCAAGAAAAAATCTACGAGGAGAGAAACTGTGAAGCGAACCTATACTTATCAAATCGTCCGTCCGTATTCTTATTGGACGATAGATAATTTGGAGGTGTATGGCATCAAGGAGGCTGCGCTCCGAAATTATGCGTTACCTAATGAAACAATCACCCTGCATCCGCAATCCTATACACCTCCTTCCTATGTTGCAGCGACTCAGGGCTATTTTTATCCGCCCCCTGCACCCGGGACAGTGGATGGCGGCAGCCGTAGCAAAAACGGTGGCAGCAGCAAGCCAAGTGTGCCTGATGACCGCAGTGTACTGAAATCCAAGGCAGAGGGGGCCGTTAAGGAAATCGAAGTGGAGAACGATACTCTGACCTTTGAAAATAAAATCATTATGAATCCGGAGCGCGTTAAGGTGAATGGCCCTAGGCCAGGCGTTATACCCTCTTCCGGAGCGATTGGGCCGGATGTGCTGTACAGCCCGGATCATGTGATTGATAAGCATAAGGTAAATAAGTCCAATACGCCTAGCAGCGGTGACATCACTTACGCTATTCTCAAAGGAAATATCAATGGAGGTGAGGATAAAACGTTCCCAATACAGGGAATTAATACGGTGACTGTCCACACTCCCGTAGTGAATCTGTCTAGTGTGTCGGACGATGCTGCTCATAATCAGAAAACCCAACCTACGAAGGGACGATCGGCGCTTATTTTGGAGCGCCCTTTCCGGGTGACGATCTCGACAGCAGGCCCACATTTGAACATTCCCGGCTATGGTGATCGGGAGTATGCCAAATATGTACGAACCAAGCAGGTGCGATTTCCGTTCGATGTTTACGACAAAGGAAAGACACTATTTTATCCACGAGGTACCTGGATCGACATTCCGGTGCTGCAGCTCGACGCAGACTTTTATTTGCCCGTATGGGTGGATGAAGGTAACTATACAGTAGAGTTCCGTACCATTGCCGAGAATGCACCGGACGGTTTCACCGAACAGCGCCATGCCAACACAGATATTGCCCATCATGTTGCCAATGATGTGGTAAATATAGAGGTCATCGGACGGATGTATGATTTTCATATCACGGATATTGCCGATTACCATTGGGAGCGGGTGTTTCGGCAGCGAAAAGGAAGCCCCACGCATAGTGGCCTGTCCTATTGGACGGGGCTTGGCAATATTGACGGGTTGCCTAGAGGGAACCCGGAGCCATTCACCTTGCCCGTTCGCCCCGGCAGTCACCCATATGAAGGTTATGCAAATGTGGCGGTCAAGACAGGCTATCATTTCAAGTTTGACCTCAAAACAAAAGGCAATATGTTTAGTGCCAAGGACGGTATTCGCATCACGCCATCGTTCTATTGGGTGAGCAAAGATGGGCGACAGCGGGAAGAGGTGGATCTGTATACACATGCCGGCAGTCGAAAATTTATCCGTTTGGGATCGGCGGAGGACCGGGAAAAGCGATATGTTATTTTGAATGAACGGCTACGCAATGTGCCGATGGAGGAAATGCAGGACGCGGCAGCCTACCAATACAAGCATGAGCTGAGTGAAGCACAGCAAAGCCAGTTAACACTGGAACGTTATGTTTCCCTGTATGCCCACCGTATTGCACGCAGCAAGAGCTGGATTGGACGTTACGACTGGCTGGTGCTGCCTGCGGCTGTGCGTACCTTGATTGGTCCGAAGACAGACCTGCCCAATGGGGTCAACGTGGATCGCGCTAATGCCTCGATTCAGCGCTGGTATGGCGAATATAGCCTGCCTGCTGATGTTTACGCAGTCACCAAAGATACGGATTTGCGCGAGGTCAGTCGCCGTCAGGAGCTAAACGAGCATACAGATATATTCAAGAAAACGGGTTTTATCGTCGTCCGCTTTAATGTGGAGTCACTGCGTCAGGGGGACGCTGAGCATCCGCATTTACAGTATATAAATGGTCCGCTATTGAACCAGTGGCAACTGGAGGGTTACCGCCGAGAGATTAAAGACCCTTACGGGCATATCTTTCATTTACAGGACGGGGATGTAGTATTTTATCATGCAGATCAGTCCAGTCGGGACGATTTCAGTTCATTTGTCCCTCACTAGCTTGTAGTAATCAAGACGAATCCTAATCCATAACTAGCGCGAAAAATACGAAAACGGACAATGGGAACAATCCACTGTCCGTTTTTTTATATTTCCTTTTGAGTTTATGCGAATATGATTTTGCCTACTTCCTCTACCTTCATGGGGAGTTTGGCGGTGTTCAGCCCTTAGCATGCCGTTTTCATACAGGCTTGGTGAGGGCTGTTTTATTTGGAATGAGTAAACAACACGGATTTGTGTAGAGAAATCCTCGGATATTTAAACGCGTTTGGGGGAATGGCAAAACTATAATAATAGGGAATTTAATTTATGTAAGCGCAATCATTTTGGCGTACTTGCTTGTCATCACAATACAATTGAGGAGGACGACTTGAATGGCTCAAAGGAAAGGCGCATGGCGAAAGGGAACCTTGACCGCTGCGCTGGCAATCATGCTGGCGATGACGGGCACGACTGGAGGAGTGGCTGCAGAAGATTTGTCCGAACCGACACTACAGGCGGAATCAGCCATTGCAGTTGAACAGAACCGTAGCAGCAGCATTCAGCTGGAAAAGCTGGATCGCGGACTGGTAGCTGCGGTGACGCAGGAGGGGGTATTTTTAAGCTGGCGGTTATTGGCTCAAGAAGTGAACGGCTACGGTTCAACGGGGCTGACAGGAGCGGACTTTAACGTATACCGTGACGGTAAGAAGATCGCGACGGTGACCGACAGCACCAACTATGTGGATAAGGAAGGAACCGGAAATGCGGTGTACAGAGTAGCTTCAGTCGTAAAAGGCAAAGAAAAGGATCGTAGCGCCAAAGTGAAGCCATGGCAGCAGGGTTACTATGAGCTTCCTCTTCAAAAGCCTGCCGATGGTGTAACACCAGCGGGTGAATCCTATACTTATTCGGCCAACGATATGAGTGTGGGGGATGTGGATGGAGACGGACAATATGAATTTTTTGTAAAATGGGACCCTTCGAACTCCAAGGATGTATCTCAGAAGGGGTACACCGGAAATACGTATGTTGATGCGTATACGGCCGAAGGCAAACTGTTGTATCGGATCGACCTGGGCGTGAATATTCGATCTGGTGCGCATTATACACAGATGATGGTTTACGATTTTGACGGCGATGGTAAAGCCGAGCTGATGTTCAAAACGGCTCCAGGGACCAAAACGATTTCTTTTGATAAGAAGGGCAAGCCGAAAAAAGAAAAGTATATTACTCTGCCACGTGAGGATCGCAAAGCAGGGATTACACATGAGGACGATTACCGTTTGAGCCGCTCGGATTATTATGAGCATGTGGTGAACATGTTCATGAACTGGACGAAACATGAAGAAGTGGTCAAGGGACAATGGCCTGCTACGCTGGAGGAATGCTTTGGCATCGCTCCGAAGTACAGTTATCCGTTATCCCGAAAGGATGCGGAAAGCCTGACAGACTACTTTATGGATGTATATGCACCATCACGGAGCGACAAAAACAAGCTGAGAGAGTTCGAGGGCTTTATTGTCGATGGACCGGAGTATTTGACGATTTTCAAGGGGAAAACGGGTGCTGAGCTGGATACCATCCGCTATGAGCCGGAGCGTCATGACGATGGCCTCATGTGGGGCGACTACGCTATGGCCCGAATTGAACCCGCCAACCGTGTAGACCGCTTCCTGGCAGGTGTGGCTTACCTGGACGGACGCAAGCCGTACGCCGTATTTGCACGCGGCTATTATACGCGTTCCACCTTGGCCACCTACACATGGGATGGCCGCCATCTCCAAAAACATTGGATGGTGGACAGTGGCTGGACACCAATGACCAATCCATTTAACGATAGTCCGCACGGGCGTGATGGAACGGACCCGAAATTTGGCACCTTGACCACACAGGGAGCGCATTCTTTGAGCGTGGTGGATGTGGACGGTGACGGCAAGGATGAAATCGTATACGGTTCCGCCACGATTGACCATGATGGCAGCCTGTTGTACAGCTCATTTGATGTCATGCCTCCTGAAAGCGCAACTCCGGGTCAAACCGCCAGATTGGGACATGGCGATGCGCTGCATGTAACCGATATTGACCCGGATCGCCCCGGCAAAGAAATCTTTATGGTACATGAAGGTGGCACCTACGCTCCATATGGCTATTCTTTGCGGGATGCCAAAACAGGTGAAATCATTTACGGCGCATATTCCGGCAAGGATACAGGTCGGGGAATGGTCGGTGACATAGACCCGGATCAGCGAGGTCTGGAGACGTGGGCCATAGGCCTGTGGACCGCAGCGGGGAAACAGCTGGATACGAAGATGCCGGGTACCAATATGAGTATCAAATGGGCAGCTGATATGACCACACAAATCGTAAACGGCGCAATTGATGTAACCCCAACCATTGAGGATTGGAAACGAGGTACATTGTTGACCGCTACTGGAACCAAAACGAACAACTATACGAAAGGAACTCCATCGCTGGTAGCCGACATTTTCGGAGATTGGCGGGAGGAAATGCTCGTCCGCACAGCGGATAGCTCAGCAATCCGTATCTATCTGAGCACAGAACCTACGACGCATAAATTGTACACGTTAATGCATGATCCGCAGTATCGCACGGATGTGGCGCGTCAAAATACTGGGTATAACCAGCCGTCCTATACAAGCTTTTACTTTGCATCCGATATGGATTGGGCGAATGTACCGATTCCCAAGCTCTACACGCCAAAAGCCTTGATGGATGGAGATAGCAGCGACGAAGCGGATGAAGTAGAGGCAACGGAGGTGGATGAAAAAGAAGTCGATGAAATGAAAATCGATGAAACGAAAGTCGATGGTGCGGAAATAGATACGAAGGAAATAGAGGGAGAGTCAGCAGTCCCAGTAGTTCCTGTAGTTCCAGCAGAGGATTTATAAACCAATAGCTGAAGACTAAGATCTATTTCGGCGTATAAATTAGTTAATGGATTTAGAAAAAAGGCAAGTCTCTGGATTATTTAGAGGCTTGTCTTTTTGCTTTCTTAGAGCTTTCACAGTAGAGGTAGCTCTATCCAAGGTCTATTTTGATGGTTAGAAAATCCTTAATAATGAGGGAAACGCTGAAAGCAGCGGAGAGGACGGAGCGATTGCGAAAAAGCGTGAGTGGTCGCCTTTGTATTCGGATTTTTACCACTAGGCTATTTAATAAAATCCGGATACAACAGCGATTGGAGCAACGTTCCGTTCGCGGAGCGTCGTAAGAACACCTCTTTTACTCTCACCTTCTATCGCAATGTCGGAGTTGACTCTCTAAATATCGGTTCTGTTCTGATATGCGTGATTTGATAAGGTCTGGAAGGATCTTTGACCCGCGCCAATAGCATCTCAGCCGCCGTAATGCCCATTTCGTTGTTGTAGATATGCACGGTGGATAAATGAGGTTCCACAATCCGGGATTCAGGAGCGTTATCAAACCCAAACACGGCAATATCGTCAGGAATTTTCAAGTTTTTATTTTTGAGCGCTTTCATGACACTGACGGCAATAAAATCATTGGCGCACACGAACGCAGAAGGTAACACGCTCATGCCGTCCAATTGTTTATCCATCCAATCCGATTCGGAGAAAAAATTTCGGTCCTGATCGACGATACAGCAAGATAAATCCACATTCAGACCTGCTTCGATTAAAGCTCTGTTATATCCAACCCACCGCTCGTTGAAGCTTTTGCAATGCTTATAATCCCCAGCAAAACCGATCCGCGTAAATCCACGACGAATCAGGCTTTTGGTGACAGAATAAATGCTATGTTCATTTTCCATCAACAATAAATCCGCTTTCAAATCAGGGTAAAAAATGTCCACAGAACAATCAATAAAGATCGTGGGCAGTCCCAAATCCGTAATAAGCTCACTATATTGTGGATCAAACATTTCAATACAAATAATTCCATCCACCTTGGAGGCTTCAAAATTATTAGGAAGCGTTCCTGCATGGATTTCATTTTCCCGCACAATATGAATCGACAGATTATACCCTTCTGCGCTTATTCTTTTCTCCAAACCACTGATGAGTAAGGAGCCAAAATGTGAGCTGTTCGGCAGATTGCATGTGACCAGGGCAATGTTACCTTGATTTTTCGGGATGATACTCTCCGTTTCCACATAGGCAAATTGCTTATATTTAAGTTCTATCGCTTTTTTAATGACCTTGTTCCGAGTATCAACCGGGATGCTATCATTACCGTTAATTGCTTTGGACGCGGTATTTCGGGAGATTCCCAAAGCGTCGGCAATGTCTTGAATAGTGACTTTTTCTTTCTTCATAGACAGGTTCCACCTTCAATAAAAAATGGATTGCCTGAGAGGTACAATTTCCTCTTACGGCTCTTCGTTCAGACCTTAAATGTATAATAGTTCGCATAAAATAGCAATGTTTACCTTGCAAATGAACAAATAATATTTACATTTGTAAGGTTTATTTGATAACTTTTATTTAACTCCATCGGATCGACAAATGAATTTGAATTCAATCTTATATAAGCTGGACAAAAAAAAGTGCGCATGGGAAACAGAGAGGACAGATCCATGCTGTATAAGTAAAGCGGTCATTGTTAATGGGTAACTTTCAAAGTTGGATTATATACTATGACTGTTATCATTTCTTCTTGCAAAAGCATAATTTATTAATGCCACATTTAGTCAAATGTAAATGAATTTTTTACAAAAATAATTGACGAATGACATTTCGATTTGGTAAATTGAAGATGGAAAATGTAAGCCTTTTCAAATTTGTTGTACAGACGATTTATTACAGATTGGGGGGGATTGCAAGTATCAGAAGAACAGGAGACGCTCGTCGGCTATGCTTCCGAATCACAGGAAGTATATGTAGACCGGACAAGGTCAGGCTGTTCGGATTTTCATGAGGAATTTGCAGGGAGACACGCAGTCCCACTGGAAACGGCAGAAAACCGATTGGACCTTCATATCTATGTGGATCGTTCGTCCATTGAAGTGTTTTTTAACCACGGGCAGGTGGTAATTACCGATTTAATATTTCCTGATGCAGAATCTAGGGGTCTTGAAAAATTCACAGCGGAAGAGCAGATCACGTTGTTTTCGCTGGAGCTTTATGCGCTGAAATGAGATTTTCTTCATGATGACCTATACAGTGATTTCCCTGTTGTTTTGTAGTGGAAGCGCAGTGTTAATCCGTACTGGAAGGCAGGAGGTTGGGAATGGAGATGGAGTTGGCAAACACGCGAACGAACCTGACCGGCTGGCAGATTAAAGGACAAGGGCACATAGAAGATAACATCCAGGGACTTTTGCTGAGGTCGGAGCCACAGGAAAATGTGATGGCTATGTCCGGAACAACGTCTCAGGATTTTACTTTTGAGGCGGATGTGATGGTCACTGACACACAGGCGGATGCTACGCTAGTATTCCGTTCCAGTGAGGACGGGTTGTCTTCCTATATGCTCCAGATCGTACCAGCTGCCGGATTGTTGCGGCTGCGGGATGCTGCCGGGGATATTGGAAAACTGAAAGAGGAACGTCAGGCCAATTTAAAAAAAGGAGCTATTTATCATCTCAAGGTGAGCGTAGAGGGCTCCCATTTTAAGGTGTTCTGGGATAAGGGATATAACCCGATTATAGATGTGTTCGATACGACTTATACATCAGGATATTTGGGGCTGAATGTTTGGAATGGATCGGCGTTATTTCAGAACATTCAAGTCAGTGATATGGATACGAATCTAAGCGGACCGCTCCTGATCCGTGGAAAATGGCAACCTGACCTGCGGGGGCTAAGGGCGGAGGGAGTAAGTACAGAGGGTGCATTGAAAATATATGGACCCGCAGCTGCTGACCTGGTGCTGGAAGGCGGTGTGACGCTGAATCCTTCTGAACCGGGAATGGAAGCAGGACTATTTTTCAGAGGGAGTCAGGATGGGAAGGATGGATATGTTGCTTCTGTGCAAGGCGAAGGCAATCAGGTTCGCGTACAACTGAAGAAGGCGGACGGAACGTTGATTACAAGGTCGGCGCAGACATATCCGGGTGGGTTCAGCGGCAAACACCACTTGGAAATCATCGCTCATGGAGGGCGGATTCAGGTGTTTATAGATGGCTATACGCCTGCGGCAATTGATAGCATGGATAGCAGCTATACCAACGGCTTTACAGGCTTGAAAGTAACCGGAGGAATCGCTTATTTTCAGGATTTCTACCTTACCTCTGTCTCGAATTACTATACAGAAAAATATCGCCCGCAGTATCATTATTCCCCTGCTAGAGGTTCCGCGAGCGATCCGAACGGATTAGTTTATTTCGAGGGGGAGTACCACCTGTTCCATCAGGATGGTGGACAATGGGCGCATGCGGTCAGCCAGAACTTGCTGGATTGGAAAAGGCTTCCGTTTGCATTGGAGTGGAATGATCTTGGCCATATCTGGTCCGGCTCGGCTGTAGCTGATCTAACCAATACTTCCGGCTTGTTCGGTGACTATGGAGGAACAGGGCTGATTGCCTATTACACTTCCTTCAATCCCGATCAGCCCAAGGGAAACCAGAGAATCGGCCTTGCTTACAGCACAGACCGGGGGCGCACATGGCAATACCCGAAAGACCGTCCAATTGTAATAGAGAACCCGGGCCAAAGTGAAAATGATCCTGGCAATTGGGATTTCCGTGATCCTAAAGTAGTGTGGGATGAAGCCTATCAGCGCTGGATTATGGTAGTGTCGGGAGGCGATCATATCCGTTTTTTTACCTCCACCAACCTATTGGATTGGCGCTGGACGGATAACTTTGGCTATGGTGATTATATACGTGGTGGAGTATGGGAATGCCCGGATCTATTTCAGCTTCCGTTAGACGATGGTAACACTTCTAAATGGGTGCTGATGATTAGCACTGGAGCCAGCGCGAATACTCAAGGCTCGGATGCGGAATATTTTATCGGTGAACTGACGCCTGATGGCAAATTTCAAAATGATCATTCACCGGGGAAGGTGTTGAAAACCGATTGGGGCAAGGAATTCTATGCCTCAATGTCCTTCTCTAATGTACCCGACGGGCGGCGTATCATCCTGGCATGGATGACGAATTGGGACTATCCGTTCAGCTTTCCGACTTCTCCCTGGAAGGGACAGTTTAGCATCCCAAGAGAGTTATCGCTAAAAACAACCCGTGAAGGCATCCGTTTGATACAGCATCCGATATCCGAGCTGACTTTGCTGCGTTCCCGTTTATTTTCGATAGAAAATCAAAGTGTCACGGAATCTTCTCCGAATATACTGGAAGGTTTGAATGCAGGTGCCTATGAGATTGAGGCGGAGTTCGAACTGTCTTCTGTTGGGGCTGCCTCGACATTCGGGTTTTACGTGCGGGATGGCGGTGAGCAAAGAACGGCAGTCGGCTATAAAACAGATGTACAACAAATATTTGTAAACCGTGCTGATTCAGGACTTACTGATTTCTCTACTCTGTTTTCAACGCTTCATAAAGCATCACTTGCACCTATTGAAAATCGAATTCAAATGCGTATATTTGTGGACGAATCCTCGGTTGAGGTGTTTGGGAATGATGGAGAAGTCGTATTTTCGGAGATTATTTTGCCCGATTCGGCGCGAAGAGGGATGGGCTTTTACACCCAGGGGGGTGAGGTGAAAGTTGTTTCCCTCCATGTTTATGCCTTGCGGAACAGCTGGAGGATACCAGAAGCTTCGTCCACCAGAGTGATCATGGATCACACTTATGTGGAGCTTGCGAGGGAGCAGACGAAGCGTCTGTACGCGAGTGTGGAGGATGAGTCTGGAGAAAAAGAAAACTCGCTGATTTGGGTTTCTAACAATCCTGAGATTGTAAAGATCACTGCGTCCAAGGACGGGAGTGTGCTAATGGAGGCGATTGCCCCAGGAGAAGCTGTTGTTACGGCTTCCGACCCGGAGGATAAGGTGCGTGACAGTACCTTGGTTAAGGTGAACGACGGGGTGTTTCATACCAACCTTACAGGTTGGAAGCCGGATGTTTCCGCATCGCGGTGGATTGTGACAACGGATGGGATGCGAGGAAGCTATATCAGCGATGCGAATTATATGGCTACTGAGCAGGCGGAAGATTTTACGTATGAGGCTGATATGAAGCTGCATGGAAATGGAAGTGCTGGATCCATGATTTTCCGCGCCAATGCTGACGGATCGAGTGGCTATTATCTGAATTTGGACCCCAATCTGAAATCGATTCGCCTGTTCTATAAAAAAGACGGCCGTTTCGAGGAGCAGCAGGTGCTTGCCAAGGTTCCAAGATTCGTTTTGCCGGAAATGTTTCATCATATTAAAATCGTGGCGGAGGGCCGGCGCATTTGCATTGATGTAGACGGTGAGCAGGTCATCGACCTGGAAGATAGTACGTTCGCCGAGGGACATGTGGGTGTGAATGTATTTGGAGGGCAGGCATTTTACCAACATGTAAGGATCGAGCCAATTTGAATTTCTTATCTCAAAAGGAGAGCCGTATTTACGGACTCTCTTTTTTTACGTCTTGATGTTATTGAGAATATGAAATGTAACCGCGCACATGTAAAGGGTGTGACATCTTACCTAACGTAAAATTTGACACACTTAAATTGCCATCATGCTGGACTCGGCGAGCATTCGGGCAGAAGTGCAGTTCAATATATGCTGGAGCAGGAAGGAATCGAGGCAGGCTCCGGTGAAATCAAGTTCCTGCTGGAGCGGCTTCGCCTAGTCGGTGAAGATCCCAAGCGTGTCATCCATAGCGAGGATTTAAGGCGCTGGCTACAGTATTATCCGGCAGAGCTGCCGAAATAACCGAAAAGCGTTCCCGTCCGGTAAGTGTGACCGTGACTGGAACGCTTTCTTGCGTATCTTTTAATTTCACAACCAGAGTCTCCAATTTGCTGGTTAAACGAAGCCGTTCAGAAGGGTATAATAAAATATAGTGCTGTATAAAGTGCGTATTTATGGTTTTACAGCAGGTCTTGATTCATATAACCATTACACGCTGATCTGGAAGGACGGCTATGGGCAATTGGAGGAATGCTTGTGGGAATGATGTTTTCTTTTCTAAAAAAATATCGGGTTCCAGCCATCGCAGCGCTCGTGATGATGTTGCTGGAATTGACGGTAGAGCTATCACAGCCATATTTGATCTCTAAAATCATTGATGAGGGCATCCGACAGCAGGATTTGTCTGTCGTCTGGTTATGGGGCAGTGTACTGGTGGGGAGTGCTGTTATCGCTTTTATGGCGGGTATATCCAGCTCTTTTTTTGCTTCACATGCAAGTCAGAGCTTCGGCTATGATTTGCGGGAAAAGCTGTACCGTAAAGTGCAATCCTTTTCGTATCCTGTGTTTAAACGTTTTGCCACTTCGTCGCTGATTACGCGCCTGACCGGGGATGTCACGCAAGTACAGGATACGGTGTTTATGAGCCTGCGGTTTATGACACGGGTTCCGCTTGTAGTCATCGGCAGTATTGTGATGGCACTGGTTGTGCATTTCAGGCTTGGGCTGCTATTGGCGGTTATGGCTCCGGTGCTGTTCTTGTTTGTGCTAGTGATGATGCGGCGAACGGTCACTTTGTTTAAGGGTGTCCAGCGACGCTTGGATGACGTTAACGGAGTAATCCAGGAGAACCTGACAGGCATCCGTCTCATCCGGGTTTTTGTGCGGATGCGGCATGAAATCGAACGTTTTGCCCATTACGGAGGGGAATTGATGAAAGGGACGGTGTCCGCTCTACGCTGGACAGAAACGACGATGCCGTTCATTTTGTTTACGATGAACGCAGGGATTATTGCAGTACTATGGTTCGGACGCGGCCAAATTTCCACTGGGGATGCCAGTGTAGGACAGGTTGTCGCAGTCGTCAATTATTCACTGCGGACGATTGGAGCCTTGTCTGCCTTATCGGGTATCGTTGTTGTATTTTCCCGGGCAACTGCATCTACCGGGCGGATTCGAGAGGTATTGGAAACATCTAATGAAAATGAGCAAGAACTGGAGCCTGTTTCAACGCATCATACACGGATTGAGGGACAGGTGGAAATGGACCGGGTGAGCTTTCATTATCCGGGCAGTGATCTGGCTGTCCTAAAGGATATATCTTTTAAGGCGCGATCAGGCGAGCGGATAGCTATTATGGGGGCCACTGGCTCGGGCAAATCCTCACTTGTTCAGTTGATTACGCGTCTGTATGAAGAAGATGAAGGTCATGTGCGCTTTGACGGAAAGGACGCTCGTGAACTGGATGCGTCCATATTGCGAGAAGCTATTGGCTATGTCCCTCAGGAGGTACTGCTATTCACCGGCTCGATTCGGGATAATATTGCTTGGGGGCTGGAGAATGCCAGCCTGGAGCAAATTAAGGAAGCCGCACGCATGGCGCAAATCCATAATATGATTGAACGCTTGCCGCAAGGCTATGACACGATGCTCGGGCAGCGTGGTGTCAATCTGTCTGGCGGACAGAAACAGCGGCTTTCGATTGCCCGCGCACTGGTGCGCCAGCCGACAGTGCTGATTTTGGACGACAGCACAAGTGCATTGGATGTAGGGACAGAAGCAGCACTACTGAACGCACTCGATGGCCTGTCCTGCACGACATTTCTCATTACGCAGAAGATCAGCTCGACCGCATCGGCAGATCAGATTTTACTGCTGGATGAGGGTCGCCTGATGGCAAGTGGAAGTCATGAGCATCTCATGGATAGCTCGGATCTATATCGGCGTATCTATGAATCACAATACGGAAAGGAGGAGTCGCATGTTCAAGGAACTCATTGAACCGTTCCGTCAGCCTACACCGCCGTCCGGTGTGCTGCGAAATCCGGCGGGAGCTGAAGGACGCCGCAAGGCCAAAGCGAAGAATTGGTCTGGCACGTTAGGACGGATATGGGCTTATCTGGCCCGCCGTAAGGCCAAACTGATGCTGGTACTGTTCATGGTACTGCTCAGCTCCGGGCTGGCTCTGCTGGGTCCATATCTGGTCGGCGTAGCGGTAGATGATTTTCTCGAAGGTCCGGGTGGACGCACGTGGATTTATTTTCTCATCGGATTAGGAGCTGTATATCTGCTCAACTCGCTGACCTCCTGGCTGCAAAATATCTGGATGATCGAGATTGCCCAAGAGACGGTGTACCGCATGCGTTTCGATCTGTTTTCACATTTGCATCGACTACCGATTCCTTTCTACGGCAAACGTCAGCAGGGAGAGATTATGAGTCGTCTGACCAATGATATCGAAAATGTCAGTTCTACGCTTAACAGCTCCGCCATTCAGATTTTTTCAAGCATATTGACGCTAATCGGTACACTCACGGTGATGCTGTGGTTAAGCCCGCTGATGACCCTGTTGACCTTTATCGTGGTACCGCTAATGGCTGCCGGGATGCGCTGGATTACACGTCGCACCGGGCCTTTATATAAGGAACGCCAGAAGAATGTGGGCGAACTGAACGGATACATCGAAGAAACACTGTCTGGACAGCAGATTATTAAAGCATTTTCGCAGGAAAAGAGAGTCATCCGTGGTTTTGGCGAGCGTAATGACCGTATTCGGCTGTCGGGCTTCTGGGCCCAAACGATTTCAGGCTTTATACCGAAGCTGATGAACGGACTGAATAATCTCAGCTTTGCTATTGTAGCGGGGATCGGTGGGATTTTGGCCATTCGCGGTTCCATCACTATAGGTACAATTATTGTATTCGTAGAATATGCCCGCCAGTTCACCAGACCGCTGAACGATTTGGCTAACCAGTGGAACACCCTGCTGTCCGCCATTGCCGGAGCTGAGCGTGTATTTGAAATATTGGATGAAGATGAAGAGTCCAAGGATGAACGCGGCGCAGTGGAGGTAGAGCATGTGGAGGGGGCGGTGCGGTTTACGGATGTTTCCTTCGGTTATGATGAGGGAAGCGCTACGCTGGAAGGTATCTCTTTTGAAGCCAAACCCGGTGAAATGATCGCGCTGGTTGGTCCGACCGGGGCAGGAAAAACGACACTGATCCAGCTCCTTTCCAGATTTTATAGCCCCGACAAGGGAATGATTACGCTGGACGGGCGCGATATCACCACCATACAGCGTGAAAGCTTGCGCTCCCGCATGGCATTTGTGCTACAGGACTCCTTCCTGTTTCAGGGGACGATTCGTGAAAATATCCGCTTCGGCAGACTGGACGCCACCGATGAGGAGGTTGAACAAGCATCGAAACTGGCCAACGCCCATTCCTTTATCATGCGGATGAAGGACGGATACGACAAGGTGCTGGAAGCGAACGGCAGTGGCATTAGTCAAGGGCAAAAACAACTGCTGGCTATTGCCCGTGCTATTTTGGCCAACCCTTCCATCCTTGTACTCGACGAGGCAACCAGCAGCATCGACACCATTACAGAGATGAAGATACAAGAAGGACTGGAGCGGCTCATGCAGGGTCGAACAAGTTTCGTCATCGCGCATCGGCTGAATACCATTCGTCAGGCTGACCGGATTCTAGTCTTGAAGGATGGCCGTCTGGAGGAGCATGGTTCTCATGATGAACTGCTGGCTCACAAAGGCTTTTACAGTGATTTATATTATGGTCAATTGAGTAAGCAAAGCTCTTAAGCCGGCTCGCGATTAACAGATTTCCAGGCATACTTAAAAGGACTACCCTGGGGGTGGCTCTTTTTAAGTATGCCTTTTTACAGGTAAGTACTATTAAACAGGCGTTTGAAATGAAGATACTGCTTTCACAATAAAAATATACCCATACCCCGTATATGTATGTTAGTATGGGTGTGCATGAATAAAATCCCACTTCAAAGGAGAGTCATCATGAAAATCGCAATCATGCTTTTCGATGGAATTACGGCATTAGATGCAATGGGTCCATACGATGTATTTGCTGCTACACTGAAATGTGAAGTGAAGTTTGTCGCTAAGAAAAAAGGCTTAATCAAGCTGGACTCAAATATGGGTTATTTGCATGCTGATTACAGTTTTTCTGAAGTTAGTTCAGCTGATATTCTTGTTGTTCCAGGTTGCAGTCCGCCAAATTATAAAACGCCAATGAATGACGAAGAAACATTAAATTGGATTCGCCAAATACATGAAACTACGAAATGGACCACGTCGGTTTGTAACGGCTCTTTGATTTTGAGCGCCGCAGGCTTGTTAAATGGAACCGTAGCCACCAGTCATTGGGGTTCCTTAGACCTGCTCCAATCTCTTGGAGCCATTCCAACAGATGAGAGAGTGGTTCGTCAGGGCAAAATCGTTACAGCAGCCGGTGTCTCCTCTGGTATTGATATGGCACTCCAGCTATTGGCATGGGAATTGGGAGAAGATATGAGTAAAGGAGTTCAGCTGATTTTGGAATACGATCCTCAGCCTCCGTTTGACACGGGTTCACCCAAGAAAGCACCTGCTATATTGGTAGAACAAATAAGAGGTATGTTAAAAGAGTTTGCAAAAAGGGAGCCTCATGTGTAAATCAAGAATAACAAGATATCTTTTCGGTATTAGCTAGGCTCAATAGGTTTGTATTTTTATTTACAAGGGCCCCTATTTCAACTAGTATAGTTTACACATAGTAAAGGATTACATAGTGTAAATGGTTGGAGGGGGTTACAAACATGAGCAGCTTACCTAAGTCTGCTACATTTCCACTTTTCATTCTGATGCTGAATTTGTTTATTGCTTTATTGGGTCAAGGTATGGTGATTCCCATTCTGCCTGAATATCTGAAACAATTTAATGCGGCAGGAGCTGCTGCTGGCTATCTTATTGCCGCTTTTGGAGCAGCACAGTTTATTTTTTCGCCCCTAGGTGGGCAGCTTTCGGATAGATGGGGTCGAAAATCCATGATCATAACGGGTCTGTTTTTAACCGTCATCTCGGATCTAATGTTTGCTGTTTCTACGACATTGCCTCTTCTATATATTGCCCGATTTATCGGGGGGATAGGTATTGGATTAATGGTTCCTTCCAATATGGCCTACGTCGCTGATATTACCACTTCTGAAACCCGAGCTAAAGGAATGGGATACTTGGGTGCCTCCATGAATTTAGGTATGGTGCTTGGTCCGGGGTTAGGCGGTATGATCGCTGAGTTTGGCATCAGGGTGCCCTATTTTTTTGCTGGTGGACTTGGACTTGTAGCTACGCTGCTTAGCTTGTATATGCCAGAGACATTACCCAAGGAAAAACGAAAACCCGCTAGCCAATGGGGCCGCCGGGAGCCAATTCGCAGCCAAATCCTAAATTCATTTCGAACATCCTATTTTCGTTATCTTCTCCTCATTCTGATCATGACATTAGGTTTGATGAATTATGAAACGGTGTATGCTCTATTTGTGGAACGAAAATATGGTTTTGATGCCACTAAAATCTCAATGATCATTACGGTTGGTGCAATTATAGGCATCGTTGTGCAGATATGGCTACTTGATTATCTCATCAAGAGGCTTGGTGAGATGAAGCTTATACGTCTCTCTTTGATCATGACAGCCGTCGCTTTACTGTTAATGATCATTAAGATCAATTTAGGTTATCTGCTGGCAGTATCGGCTCTGTTTTTTGCTTTTAATGCCTTCCTAAGGCCAACCGTAAGTACAATGATCGCGAACTCAGCTGGTGATCGTCAAGGATATGCCGCCGGATTAAATACGACGTATACCAGCCTAGGCAATATATTGGGACCCATTTTAGCAGGTTTGTTGTTTGACAAACATATTCATATTCCTTATATTTTTGGTGCACTTATCCTTGCATCTGCCCTTTTCTTAACCTTACAAAAACCAAAAAATGAGAAACGGATGGTTGCTAATGACTGAGAACTGGCACCAGAATTTGAAAAACAAAAATCGGGAAGAGCTCATTGCTGCTGCGAAGGAACTTTTTATGAAGCAAAGCTTTCTCAAAGTTAATATTAAGGATGTATGCAACGTGGCTGGTGTAAGCCGGGTCACATTCTATAAGCACTTTCAGTCCATGAACGAACTGATCTTTGAGGTTCAGATGGAAATCCTGGAGAGCATGACCGAATTTGTGAGAAGGGCACCTTCAGCCGAAATGAGCGGTAAGAAGATGCTTACTTCGATGCTTGATGCATGGATTGATTACGCTTGGCAACATCCGGAATACATCAAGTTTATTCTTTTATTCGATCTGCATTATGGAGCCTATGATTCAAATCAAGAACTCAAAGAACAGTACGAAAATTTTGTTAGTCGGGAAAAGGAACGACATTTCCTGATGGATGCTCTGGAAGCTGGATTCCAAGATGGATCATTGAAGTCTGACACGGAATCCTTAAAGACCGCTCATTTTATCTTCACGTCTATGATGGGTATACTCCAGAAAATGAGTCTGACGTCCAAGGATGATTGGAATAACGAACTTGAGAATATAGAAATTGCTAACCGATTTGTGGGAATGTTGATTCAGTATTTAAGTCCAGAAAGTGATAAATCCCCAACCTTTTAGGCAGGAGTCCCCTGCCGTAATCCAAAGGATTCCAGATCGTCCGACGGAGTGAAATAGAAGTACAGGGCTCAGTCTGTTAAACTGTGAAAATAGAGCGGTTGCAGATACTTTGTCGTGTTAGCCTTATCTATTTTGTGGAGGTGCGGGGATGAACGGAAGTCTGTTTGAGCCACGGCTGCGTGACGGGGATTATATTCCCCGTTTTTTTGCTTACTATTACAAGCAATGGCATGACTATACCATGTCTTACCACGATCATCATTCTACCGAAATTATGTACATGATTTCCGGCTTTTGCAGGGTAGATGTACAAACGGGAGAAAATGTGGAAGAAAGCATCACGCTGCGTAAAGGCGAGTTTATTATGCTAGACGCATGTGTACCGCATCGACTGGTGGTGGAAGGAGAACAACCGTGCCGGATGCTAAATGTAGAGTTTGGTTTTTCGGAGGGAGTGAGAGTAGGACCGTCTATCCGACAAATGGCAGCAGAGGAGCAGGAGGTCACGACGCTCATGTCACGTCCGTTCCCGTATTTGGTACTATCGGACCCGGAAGAGGTATATTATGCGCTGAAAAGTCTCGTGCTGGAGCTGGACCAACGAAAAGAACAGCCGGGTGCAATGGCCGAGATGCTTTTTATGCAATTGCTAGTACGAATTGCACGTCTACGGGAAGAAGCAGAGCGCAGCAACACGCAGCAAACGGATATGTACATCAAACGGTGCATTGAATTTCTCCATCTGAACTATGACCGAGATATTGTGGTTAAGGACATGGCGGCAGCCGTGAATCTGCACCCAGGTTATTTGCACCGTATTTTCAAAAAACATACTGGGCTAACGCTCACCGCGTATTTAACGATGCTGCGAATGGACAAGGCCCGTATGCTTCTTCAGCAGACGGACATTCCCATTCAAGAAATTGCCGATTATGTAGGTGTGGCCAGCAGGCAGTATTTTCATATGTTGTTCAAAAAGCACACAGGCAAGACGCCTGTAGAATACCGCTCAGCTGTGGAGCGCAATGTGAGGAACTATGCGGAGGAGGATGGGAGCTGATAATAAGAAGCCTCTGAACCATTGCCGATTTAGGTCGGTATGACTCAGAGGGCGTGGCTAAAGTTGGGTCATTTCCCAAGCCACATATTTTCCATCTGTTCAAGTGATCTCCCCTTGGTTTCGGGAACCTTGCGCCATATAAAGACTACGACGAACAACGAGATGGCTCCGAATAGCCAGAAGGTATTGGACGGGCCGGCTGAACTCAGCAGAGGAGGGAAGGCCTGCGATACCAGATAATCGCCGGCCCACAATGCCATCGAAGCGATGGCTACCGCTTTGCCGCGAATGCGGTTCGGAAAGATCTCCGAGATCATAACCCATACGATCGGTCCAAGCGATATAGCATAGGAGGCCACGTAGATCAATATTAGGATGAGTACGAGCGGTCCGGTGGTCAAACCCATTTTGAATGCGGCTCCAATAATGACCAAACAGCAGGTCATCAACGAGGTGCCGATGATCAGCAGGACTTTTCGTCCCGCTTTGTCGATCAGCCATACGGATACGATGGTGAACAACACATTGATCAACCCGATCCAAATGGTTTGGGTCAAAGATGCGTCCGTACCGAGTCCCATTCCTTTAAAGATAACCGGCGCGTAATACAAAATGGCATTGATGCCGGTAATATGCTGCATAATGGCGAGCATGACACCGATAAAGAGAGCGACCCGAATACCGGGAGCAAACAATTGCTTCAATGAGTTGTTCTCATTTTTGAATGATTCCTTGATATCAAGCACTTCCTGCTTAGCGGCTTCTTCACCGTGAATTTTCAGCAAAATCGGCAGCGCTTCATAAGGCCGATTTTGTTTAATAAGCCATCGCGGGCTTTCGGGTATGAAGAGCATCAAGAGCATAAAGATCAGTCCGGGAACGGCTCCCACTCCGAACATCCAGCGCCAGGCTGTTGAGACACCCCAGGCTTCATCCCCCATGCTGACGATCCACGAATTCTGAAAATAAACCAGGAAAATCCCTGTTACGATCGCCAACTGATTTAAAGCAACCAAACGGCCTCGGTATTTGGCGGGAGCGATCTCCGCGTTGTACACCGGACAAACGGTGGAAGTGATTCCTATGCCAATGCCGCCGATCATGCGGAAGATAACATACCCGGTGAACGTGTCTTGAAGCGCAGAGCAGATTGAGCCGACGACGAATAAAAATCCGGCAGCCAGTAATACCTTTTTTCTGCCGATCCTTTCACTCATGTAGCCGGAGAGAGCCGCTCCCGTGATACTCCCTACAATCAGACTCGACACCGCCCAACCAACCTGAAATTCGCTCAGCGAAAAACGCTGCTGTAGAAATTCAACGGCTCCCGAAACAACCGCGATATCAAAACCGAACAGGATACCTCCGAGCGCAGCTACGATGGATACCAACGTCACAAAAAGCATATTGGGTTTTTCTGATTGAAGCGCTTTCTGTTGAGCGCTTTCATTATTGATGATTACTGCCATATGATCATCTCCCCTCCAGATCTCTGGAACCTCATTCCGTTCTTCGAGGAGAAGTATAACATGCGCTTATAAAAGAAAGGTCGGTTATCGTCTTCATTAAACGGACCTTTTCATGCACGATTTTGGCTTCGATTCCCGAATCGGAGATGGAGGGGCTGAACCTAGCATTACCTTGTCATTCGAGCTTAAAAAAATCCATGCCGATAGTCGGCATGGATGAATCTCTACTATTTTTGGCCTTTGAACTCAGTGGGAGGAACGCCTGTTATCTTCTTAAAGACGCGGCTAAAATAGTTTGGGTCCTTATAACCCACTTCAAAGCTGATTTCCTTCAGAGCAAGGTTGCCCTCCTTGATCAGAGAAATAGCTTTATCAATCCGTAGCCGGGTTACGAAGTCGATGAACGTCTCTCCGTATTCCTGTTTGAAAATTTTACTGAAGTAGTGGGGATTCAAATGGACGAAATCAGCCACTTCTTCCAACGAAAGCTCATCGTTGAATCGTTCCTCGATATACATTTTTGCTCTGCCCAGCATAGTCAGTGTTTGAACCTCCCGCTGTTCGCGTATCCGTTGCAGTGCTGACATGACGTACGTCTGCTGAAGCATTCCATTCTCCGCTTTGACGGCCAGCACAGAGTCGTTTCCAGCCTCTGACGACTTCAATTCGTCAAAGTGGCAGTAACCTCCATCCCGTTTGCGTAGGGTGGAGGCAAAAACGGCTTCGAAATAGGACTTGCGAAGTCCTTCCTCGCCGTTATGCAGCGATCCGATTCCAATGGCTGTCTTTATACCAAGTTGCTGCTGGGCAAGCTCGGAAAGCTGCTGAACAAGGTGATTAACCAACTGCCGCCAGTCGTTTTCGCCGGTGGCAGGCGGCTTGCGTAAAAAAGTGGCTACATGATGGTCAATCAAAGAGCTTACAATGGCATTCGGACCATGCGTTTTTACATAGCTTCGGAAATGATCGTAAATTTTCTTTTTATCTTGCTCGTCCGTATATCCGTCAAAGGCGGCAATGATGGCGCTTCCCTGATCAAGAGGAAAGTCCAGCCATTCTGATAGCTGGGAAGCGCTCGAATCCACGGTCTGGTCGACCATAAGCATTAAAGCCAGCTCATTTTCTGCGAGCGGCATTAACTGTGAGATTTTATGCCTAAGCTCCAATTCTTCCGTACGTGCCCGCTTCTCGCACTCAATTTCTTCAATCAGTCGTTTCAGTGTACCGATGATCAGTTCTCGCTTCGCCGGCTTCAGAATATATTCTTTTACACCCAAAGAGAGCGCCTCCCGGGCATAGGCAAAATAATCATAGGCAGTGACGAGCACGAATCGGGTATCGGGAAGACGCTCCTTTAATTCACGAAGCGCCGCAAGCCCGTCGATTCCAGGCATATTGATATCCAGAATGGCAATATGGGGACGGTGCTCTTCCGCGCATTCAATCGCCATGCGGCCGTTGCCGGCATGAATAAACCGAAATATCCCCGGCATCGCCCGTTCCACTGTCAATTCCAGTCCTTCTCTCTCCAAAGCCTCGTCATCCGCGATCAACAACCGATACATCAGTCTGCTCACTCTCCTTCTTGACTGGAATTCGTATGGTTATGGTAGTACCTCGTCCGATATTGCTATTAATTTCAACCATTCCTTCCTTTCCGTAGAACAACTGCAGCCGCCTAAACACATTTTGCATTCCAAGTCCTGTTGAACTGCCGCTTTCGGCCTCGCCTTTAAGACGGAGTACGGACAGTCGGGTTTCCTCCGTCATGCCCTTTCCGTTGTCCGAAATTTCAATTTGTACATCTTCGTTTGCTCTCGACAGCGTTAACACGATAATGGCTCCGTCTTCCATATCTGCCACACCATGAAGAAAAGCGTTTTCAATAAATGGCTGGATCGTCAGGGCCGGAATTTGCTGCTGAAGTACGGAAGCGTCAAAGTGAAGATCAAAGCGAATTCTGTCCCTGAAGCGCGCCTGCTGGATGGTTACGTATTCGCGGATATGATCCAGTTCCTCCTGGAGAGTTACGGGTTTGTCCAGCTTCTGCAGGCTGTACCGTAACAGATTGGATAGCGAAACGATCAGGTCGCTGGTTTTCTCCGCCCCTTCCAGGATCGCCAGCTTGGAGAGCACATTTAAGGTATTGAATAAAAAGTGCGGGTTAATTTGATTTTGCAGAGCCAGAAGCTCCAGTTCCTTCACAAGCCGCCGCATTTCCAGACTCTGTTTATCCTTCTCGATAAGGATACTCAAATCGGTGGACATTTGCGAAATGGCGTCCGACAGTACGCCTAGCTCGTCATCCCGTCGCGGTTGGGGCTTGATATTCAGATCCCCTGTGGCGATTCGCTTCGCCAGTCCGACAAGTCTGCCGACAGGGCCAGTAATACTGCGCGAGACCCAGATTGCAAGCAAAACCCCCATCAGCGCGTTCATGCCGAACAACGCCACTCCCCATCCATTCATTCGCTCATTCTTGTTCCGGATGTTCTCAATGATTGGTCGGTAATAAGCCAGTTCATCATCGATCAGTTGCTGACCCTCCTCATGAATATAGCTGACGGTTTTCTCCGCTTCAATATAATGTTCAAAAGCCGATTGAGGATCTTGTGCCTTTGCATCCAGAACTGCGGCTTGTTTCTCTTTAAGAAATGTGGCCAACAGATTCACGTAGTCCTCCTCGGCGAAGGAAGGGTCGGTCGAGTCGGAGACTTCCTGAATTCTGCCTTTTAACTGCATCAATTGGTATTCTGTCGGGCCCTGCACAGCCTTATCGCCTCTTGGATTAAGCAGATAGGCATATAGGAGATTTAAGTTGCTCTCCGCCGATTCGGAGGTTTGCTCGATGAGAAGAATTCGGCCAAGCATTTCATCGTAGCTCTGTTGTACGACCTTTCCGCTTTGGAATACAAAATAAGCGATGATATTGGCGAACACAACTAGAAGAGGGATGAACAGAAGCAGCTTCGTTCTGATCGTCATCGTCTGTCATCTCCGGGCATGTTGTCGGGAGTGTCCGCATGCATCTCATATATCCTGGTGTATGTTAATTCCTGGGGGGTATTCCCCTTTAGATAATCATTCAGCAATTTTATGGACTTAGCCCCCATTTCCTCTGGCTGTTGAACAATGGTCAGTTCGATTTTGCAATCTCTGATAGCTTCCAACGTCTCGGCCATATCGTCAAAAGCGAAAATCTGCAAACTCCGCGCTCCGCGTCGCTCCGAGGCTTCCAGAATGCCAAGGCCGTCCAGCGCACTGAATCCGACCATGTAGCGTATCTGCGGATACCGGGTGAGCATGTTCTGAGCTTGCTGTGCTGCCTGAAGTCGTGAAATATTTGAGGAGCGAATCTCCACAATGCGGAGCTTGGGATAGCGACCGATCACGGAACGAAATCCAGCAAGCCTGAGTCGCTGATTCTCGACGCGCTCGCTACTGATCATAACTCCAATGTCGCCACGCTCTCCAGAAGCTTTCGCTAACAGCGCGCCCATCCGTTTTCCTGCTCCTTCGTTATCCGTTCCCACGTAAGCTAGTCTACGGGAGTCTGGTTCATCCGTATCGATCGTGATGACGGGGATGCCAAGTCCGGCTGCTTTGTCGATTAATCGGCGATACTCTGGATCATTTATCCCTTGAACCAGAATTGCATCCGCCTTACTGGCGATCGCTTTATCCAGCAGTTTGACCTGCTCGGACGGATTAATGCGGTCCGGCCCGATATAATCGAGCCGCATACCGTACTGTTCCGCTTCCTTTCGGGCTCCTTGTTCGATTGACCGCCAGTAATAATTATCCAACTCCTGTGATATCAGTACGACTTTTGTATCGGAAACCCCGTCTTTTGGAGAAACCGTCTTCAATAACTCTGCAAATTGGTGAATTTGAAAAGAAGACAGCGTGAACTGGAAGAGCAGCCAGGCAAATAGCAGGAAGACGGGGATAAGGATAAATGTCCATTTACGGTTTGACATGTCTTGCTCCTTTGTAAATATTTACAGACTCAATTCATTATACAGCAACAAAACAACCGCACGCAGCCATCGTCAGCATAAGCGCGGTTATTGAGGAGATGGAAGCCGAGCAAGCACTAAGTGAATTCCGTGGAAAGATAGCATTGGAGATAGGCCTCTACCAGTAGGATTAGGACATTTTTAAGTCCAGAAACTACTGCAGGGGCTTAAGTATAAAAAAATAACCTCACTAAATCAGACCATGCTTTTTAAAGCTGTGAAACAGTCCATCTTCATCCACAGCATCCGTAATGTCATCTGCAATGGCTTTGAGGCCCGGTTTGGCATTTCCCATGGCAATTCCTAGCGCACAATATTCAATCATTTCAGCATCGTTCATCCCGTCTCCGATAGCAATGGTGTCTTCTTGGGATCTTCCCAAATGTTCAATAAGCTTTTCAATAGCTACGGCTTTGTGAATACCGGGAACCATTAGCTCGCCGCTGTCTTGCCCGAAAGCAGATACAGTACATTGAATAACCTCAAATTTCCCTGCAAATTCCTTTTTGATCTGTTCGAAAGGAACATTTTTGTTTTCCAAAAAACATGCTTTGTTCACGTCACTACGATACAGGTTGTCCTCTCCTATAGTTAGGCCAGTGATAAAAGGATGCGGACGTTGTTCTTTTTTTTCTCTGGCTACGGGATCATTGTCCACATCCCCATAGATAAGCCGCTCCACATGGGGCAAAAAGTTTTTACTCGCAAACAGTCCCCCGTTCGATTCCAAATAAAAGTCCAAATCATGTTCATCAAAGTAATCGACCATATGTTTAACATCTTCATCCGATACTTTGTGGTGATATAACATCTCGCCTTCGATTTCTACAAAGCCCCCGCCAGCTCCGATGATCCCGTCAAAACCGACCTCCATGATAAAATCATAAATCTCCGCTTTGGATCGGCCAGTGCATAAATAAATCAGATGTCCATTCTTTCTCGCTTCGATACATGCTGCTTTTGCAGATTCGGGAATCATACCATCATCATCCACTAGCGTTCCATCTATATCTAAAAAGATAATCTTTTTGTTCATCTTAGGCTGCTCCTTGCTCTCCAATGTTTTCTTTTATGTTACTACATTTACCGCACTTAAAGTACATATTGAACTGAAAAAACACTACATAGAAAGAGAGAAACGGGATGGAGCAAAATGGAAATGGACAACCATTTGTTAACGCGAAAGTTAGGATTTTTGACACCTAAGTACGAAACTGGTCATGATTTTGATAACGCTTTCCATAGGCCTATTGCTACAATGACGGTATATACCAATTCTAATTACCGGAGGTTGAATGCCGTGTCATTTAAAGTAGCTTTTATTGGAGCAGGAAGCATCGGTTTTACCCGTGGAATTTTGCGAGATCTGTTATCGGTACCGGAATTTAATGATATTGAAGTGGCTTTTACGGACATCAGTCAGCACAATCTGGATATGGTCACTGAGCTGTGCCAACGGGATATTCGGGAGAACAGTTTATCCATACAAATACAGTCCTCTACGGACCGAAAGATAGCTTTAAAGGATGCCAAATACGTCATTTGTACGATCCGGGTTGGCGGGCTGGAGGGCTTTGCAACCGATGTGGATATTCCGCTGAAATATGGCGTGGATCAATGCGTTGGCGATACCCTGTGTGCAGGAGGGATTATGTATGGTCAGCGTGGTATTGCTGAAATGCTGGCCATCTGCAAGGATATCCGCGAGCTAAGTGCACCGGATGTATTGCTGCTGAACTATTCGAACCCCATGGCGATGATTACGTGGGCCTGCAATAAATACAGCGGTGTGCGTACAATCGGTCTATGCCACGGCGTCCAGCATGGGCATCACCAAATTGCCGAGGTGTATGGTCTGGAGAAGCAGGAGGTGGACATTGTGTGCGCCGGAATCAATCACCAGACGTGGTACATTCAGGCGTCACATGAAGGCAAGGATCTGACATCCGGGCTGCTGGAGGCTTTTGAAAAACATCCTGAATATAGTCGCACCGAAAAGGTGCGCATCGACATGCTTCGTCGTTTTGGCTATTACAGCACAGAGTCGAATGGTCATCTAAGTGAATATGTACCTTGGTACCGGAAGCGTCCGAATGAAATTCTGGACTGGATTGATCTAGGCAGCTGGATCAACGGAGAAACAGGCGGTTATCTGCGTGTATGTACAGAAGGACGTAATTGGTTTGAAACAGATTTCCCTAACTGGATGAAAGAAGATCCATTGGAGTACAAGGCGGAAAATCGCGGTGAAGAGCATGGTTCATACATTATCGAAGGTTTGGAAACCGGACGTGTATACCGGGGGCATTTTAATGTCGTAAATAACGGTGTGATTTCCAATTTGCCAGACGACGCGATTATTGAAGCACCTGGATATGTGGATCGGAATGGTATCTCCATGCCACATGTAGGAGACCTTCCGCTTGGTCTTGCTGCCGTCTGTAATGTAAGTATTTCCGTCCAGCGTTTGGCTGTTGAAGCGGCTGTACACGGAGATGATAAGCTGCTGCGACAAGCATTTATGATGGATCCGCTAGTAGGCGCGGTGTGTAATCCGAAAGAAATTTGGCAGATGGTTGATGAAATGCTGGTGGCGCAGGAAGCATGGCTGCCGCAATACGGAGTAGCGATTGCCGAGGCGCGTCAACGTCTGGCTGCAGGCGATCTGATTCCAACCCGACCTTATGAGGGAGCAGCACGACTTAAGGTGAAGACAGTTGAAGAAATGCAGCTGGATCGGGATGCCGCCAATAAAAATGCAGGGCAATCCGACAAAGGCAAGGATCGCGAAAAAGTGTAGAACAACAAGAGCAGAGATTGTCTTCACAACAATTAAAGGGTGTTTTCATGGTCTTGAGGGCCTGAAAACACCCTTTTGCTGTCGATAGATATAACGATTTGGCATAGTTGGCGTTCTGGAGTTTATCATTGTCGATTTAGGCTGACGGAAATTAAAGAATACAGTCTTGCTTTTTCTGAATTCGCTCTTTTGCTGTCGATCCTAAATCTCCTGAGAGCTTGTCATAGCAGGGAAGTTCAACAAATGAAGGAACCGGTTTCAGAAAAAGAGGTGCCACGACGGACCGTTAAAGTGGCAATTCATATGCCTAATTAATAATGTAGTCCTTAATTTATTCAATTTACAGCAGATTTCCAGCTCACTATAATCTAACATAGGAGGTGACAAAAAGGGGAAAATGTGAGCGCATGGACAAATAGAAAGCGCTTACCTTTCGCAACTATGAACGCCGATTTTTTTTGGAGAGTAGGCGTAACTCACATTTAATCATGTAACAATCAGGTGCCGACATAGGAAGATTCAACAAAATCCACGGAAAGATAGGTGAAGCAATTGAAAACAAAGCAAGTGCTTCGTAAAAGCATGAAGTATGCTTTTGCGCTATCACTCGTCGCAAGCAGCTTTCTACCAGGTGCAGGATTTACGGATAAAATACATGCAGAATCCCATGTGGATAATCCTTACCAAGGGGCGACAAAATATGTTAGTCCTGATTATGCGGCTAGTGTCGACACATCGATTGCCAAGATTACGGATGCCAATTTAAAGGCAAAAATGCAAACGGTCAAAACATTTCCGACAGCCGTATGGCTTGATCGTATCGCTGCTATTAACGGCGGTGGGGGCAAGCTTGGCCTGGAAGCGCATTTGGACCAAGTATTGGCGCAAAAGAAAGGCAACACACCGATTACGGCAGAATTTATTGTGTATGATCTGCCCGGACGGGATTGTCATGCCTTGGCTTCCAATGGTGAATTGCCGCTGACTCAGGCAGGTTTGGAAACTTATAAAAAGGATTATATTGACAAAATTGCTTCTATTTTTTCAAATCCCAAATATAAGGATATTCGTATCGTAGCGATCATTGAACCAGATAGTTTGCCAAACCTGGTAACCAATCTGGATGATCCTAAATGTGCGCAAGCCAAGTCTACAGGAATCTATGAAGCTGGCGTTAAGTACACAATGAATAAGCTGAACGAGATTCCGAATGTGTACAAATACGTAGATATCGGTCACTCTGGCTGGTTAGGTTGGGATAACAACCGTGCAGCAACGGTATCCCTGTTTACAACTATCTTCAAAGACACTAGCAAAGGTCTGTCCAGTGTAGATGGCTTTATCACGAATACAGCCAATACTTCACCGCTGACAGAACCTAATTTGCCTGATCCAAATCTGAATGTCGGCGGACAACCGATCAAATCGTCCAAGTACTACGAATGGAATCCTAATTTCGATGAATCGGATTTCGCAGAGTCATTGCATAGAGATTTTGTCAGCGCAGGCTGGCCGAGCTCACTCGGTATGTTAATTGATACAGGCCGTAACGGATGGGGCGGACCTAACCGTCCGACTTCCGCAGTCGGCAATGATATTAACTCCTATGTAAACTCAGGCCGTGTTGACAAACGCTCGCACCGTGGTAACTGGTGTAATAACAGCGGAGCAGGTATGGGAACACCGCCACAAACGGCTCCAGCTGGCCATATTGATGCCTATGTATGGGCGAAACCTCCGGGTGATTCCGATGGTTCCAGCTCACTCATTCCGAACGATGAGGGTAAAGGCTTTGACCGTATGTGTGATCCTACCTATACAACCAAGGATGGCACATTAACAGATGCTTTACCGAATGCACCTATTTCAGGAGCATGGTTCCATGATCAGTTTGTGATGCTGGTACAAAATGCGTACCCTGCAATCGTGCCTTCCACTGGTGGTGTGGACCCAGCGCCTACAGCTCCAGCTGTACCGTCAGGCTTAAAGGCTGTTGTGGGCAATGCTCAAGTAACGCTGACTTGGAATGCGTCTACGGGTGCCGATAGCTACACAGTCAAACGTGCCACTAGCGAAGCAGGTCCTTTTACAGCCGTTGCGCCTCTTGTAACGGAAAGAGAGTACACAGATAAGGGACTGACGAACGGAACAACTTACTTCTATGTTGTAAGTGCTACAAATGCGAAAGGAACAAGTAAGGATTCTGCAACGGTAAGTGCTGAACCAAAAGGTACACCGACTGATCCAACAGACCCTACAGAACCAGCGGGTGATCTGGTTGTAATGTACCGGGCCGGGGACACCGATCCAGCGAATAACGCTGCTAAGCCTTTCTTTAACCTGAAAAATAAAGGGACAACACCTGTGAAGCTGAGTGAGCTCAAAGTCCGCTATTACTTCACGAAAGATGGCAGCCAAGAGCTGCAATCTGCAGTAGACTGGGCGCAAGTAGGTAATGATAACGTGCTGCGTACCATTAAAGACAACTATATTGAAATTGGTTTCAGTGCTGCTGCCGGCACGCTTGCTGCTGGAGCGCAAACAGGTGATATTCAGATCCGCATGAACAATAGCGACTGGTCTAACCTGAACGAATCCAATGATTACTCCTTCGATCCAACTAAAACTTCTTATGAAGAATGGAACAAAGTAACGTTGTTCCACAATGATAAGCTGGTGTGGGGAATCGAGCCTTAGGATTTAGCCAGAACAAGTGCCCTTGAGTGATTGAAAAGTATTAAAAGAAGGCTACGGCATAGCTGTCGTAGTCTTTTTTTACGTCTTCGAATAAAGAATTTGATGACCAAGGGAATAAGCATTGAAATTGTGTATAATGAAAAAAAGAATGCTGTTCTACTGTGGAGGGTCATCATGAGCAAAAAGTTAATCTTAGATGTAGATACTGGCATTGACGACGCGCTTGCTATTGCGTACGCGGTCCATTCGCCGGAATTGGACATACTCGGTATTACAACCACCTTTGGTAATATCTCGGTAGAGGAGGCAACACGTAACTCACTGATTCTGCTGGAAAAACTGGGGGTAGAGGCTCCGGTCGTGTCTGGCGCTCACAAACCGTATGCTCGTGAGCTGTTCAAACCTTATTCCCGGCATATTCACGGCGAAGACGGTATTGGCAATCAGTTGAAAGGAGCACCTTCCCGTCAGGCTGCGTCTGGGAATGCCGCTGATTTTATAATCGGACAGGCTCGTCGCTATGAAGGCAAACTTACCCTGGTAGCTGTGGGACCGCTAACCAATCTTGCGATTGCATTGGATCGCTGTCCCGAATTGCCCCAATTGCTTGACCGCCTGATCATTATGGGCGGCGCGGTCACAGTAAAAGGCAATGTAACTCCGACGGCTGAAGCGAATATTTATGCCGATCCAGAAGCCGCAGCCTATGTGCTGGGAGCGGGCTTTCCGCTTACGCTCGTTGGGCTGGACGTCACGATGCAAACCCTGCTTCCACAGCAGGATGTGGACAAATGGCGTGAGCAAGGGACCGAGCTGGGCGCGTTTATGGCAGATATGACGGACTTTTATATGGAAGCTTATCGCAATTTCAGACCTGGTATTGCAGGCTGTGCTTTGCATGATCCTTTAGCCGTAGGGTTGGCTATTGATTCTAGTTTTGTGGAGACACGTCCAATGCACATTGCCGTTGAGGTGGGCGATTCCGCCGAGGTTGGTCGCACCCGTGAGATGCAAAATGAGAACGAAGCTCAAGCACTGACTACGGTTGATGTGGCACTTAAAGTCGATGCGGAGCGATTTTTGCGTCATTTTCTTAGCCGGGTGGTATAAATTAGCCGGGTGGTATAAAAAAATAATTCAAAGATTGCCGATGAATCTGCATCGGCAATCTTTTGTGCATACATGTTTTAAGGGCTTTCATCTAGAGGTGGACTCACCGCTATAAAAATCCCACATCATGTTATAATATGTACAATTGGATAAAACTGCCAGATTACAGAGGAGGAGATTGATTGTGTTTTCTGCTGCTCGACGACTACCTTTGCTGGAACATATGTATAATCATGCCCCGACAGGAATCGTGATTTTGTCGAGGGAAGGGAAGTGCCTGTACGTCAATCCCGCCTTTTGCAAAATGGTCGGATATGAGCAGGAGGAATTACTGGATATCCGATATTACCATCTCTTATATAAAGAGGCTCAGGATCAGCGAGGGTTGAGGGAGGCTTATGCAGGTTGGCTACAGGCTACGGATCAAGTCTATAAGACAGAGCTACGTTTAAAACATAAAAGGGGAACATCCGTCTGGCTATCGCTGGAATTAACCATATTTGATGATGAGGCTACCGAACAATCTTATTTGATTGCGTATGCAATGGACATCACGGAGAAAAAGGACATGGAGCAGGTGCTTTCGGACAATGAGGATCTGTACATGCTGATTACCGAAAATACGCCGGATGTCATCTCTTACAGCACGGCAGACGGCATACTCCAATATATTTCTCCATCGGTGGAAAAACTCCTAGGCTATACAAAGCAGGAAATGCTCGGCAAAAAGCGGCTCCAATTCTACCATATTGAAGATGCCGATTATATGCGTGTACATGGACTCTTCAAGGAAACAGGCATCATGAAGCGGCGTGTTCGTCATAAGGACGGGCACTATTTGTGGCTGGAAGTATCGTACCGCATTATTCGGGATGAACAGGGCAGAATCAAGCGAGTGCTGTCCATCGGACGCAACATCACAGAGCGCCAGAAGAGCGAGGAGAATTTGGCAAAAGCTCAGCGGTTGGCGATGTTCGGCTCATGGGACTGGGATCTGGTTAACAATGTTATGCATTTCTCCAAGGAATTTCGCAGCATTTTTGGCTATTGTGTCAAGCCGGTTGAAACAAGTATTGACGCCTTCATGGCGGCTGTTCATCCAGAAGATACAGAGCGCATGAAACAGATTATCACCAACGTCATATTGAAGGGAATACACGAAGAGACCTTTTACCGAATTGTATTGCCGAATGGGGAACAAAAAGTGCTGCGTTCAATCTGGGAATCTGAAATGGACGAACATGCAGGCATGCCTGTTCAGGTGGTCGGTATGATTCAGGATGTTACAGAGCACCGGGAAATGGAGCAGCGCCTGCGTGAAAGTGAAAACCGCTATAAGTCACTATTTCAACATAATCCACTCGGGATATGCGCCGTGAATATGGAAGGTCATATCTTGAGCGTGAATCCGAGCTTGGAGGAGCTTACGGGTTATACGAAGGATGAGTTGCTTGGGGCTGACATACTTATCATGGCTTCCTCTGAGGAACAGGACAAAATCAAGCGTCACATGGAGCTGGCCAAGCAGGGTGAGACGCAAACCTATGAATCGGAATTTATACATAAGGAGGGGGAGCGTCTATTCATCAAGATGACGAATATCCCGATTTTCGTGCAAGAGGAAATTGTAGGCTGCTACGGGATTATAGAAAATGTTACTCCTCTTAAAAGCTACATTGCTCAAATTGAGAAGCTCAGTAATGAGCATTCGCTTATTTTGAATGCTGTATCCGAAGGAATTGTGGGTTTAAGTACCGAAGGACATGTCCGCTTTATGAACCCGGCAGCTGTCGAGATGTTCGGCGTAGGATCGGCCAAACCGCTGAATGGCGCATGCATAGACATGATCCGCCATGCTGACGAAATTGGCAGTCATTTTCCGGACGAACAGTCCTCTATTCTTCAAGCGATTCGAAGTGGAGCCTCTTATCAGGCAGAGGAAGCTGTATTTTGGAAAAAAGGCGGGTCCAGCTTTCTGGCCTCCTATCGAATCAGCCCTTTGATGGATAATGGCGAGCGAAAAGGGGCTGTGATGGTTTTTGTAGACAGGACGAATGAAAAGGAGATCATTCGGGCCAAGGAGTCTGCCGAACGCGCCGATCGGGCCAAGTCAGAGTTTCTCTCTGTGATGAGTCATGAGCTCCGTACACCGATGAACGGCATTATAGGCATGGCAGGGTTATTGGCAGATACTGAATTGGATGAGGAGCAGCGTAGCTATATAGACATTATTACCAGCAGCAGCGGTGCTTTAATGCAGATATTGAATGAGATACTGGATTTGAGCAAAATCGAAGCTGGCAAAATGTCTTTGCTGCACGAGTCCTTTGTGCTAGATGATGTGGTGGGCAGTGTGGCTGACCTATTCATGACGCAGGCTATGGAAAAAGGCATTGAGCTGGAATGGCATGTGGATCAGGAAATGCCGGGGATGCTGGTCGGTGATCATGTGCGTATTCGACAGGTGCTGGTAAATTTGGTGAGCAATGCGATCAAATTTACGGAGCGAGGGCGTGTAAATATCTTTGTGGAGAGAAAGGCTTACAGCCGTCGTAAAAATAGATGCCTGATTGAGTTCAGTGTAACGGATACTGGAATCGGTATTCCAGCAGACCGCCAGCATCTATTGTTTCAGCCTTTTTCCCAGCTTCATCCGGCACTGAACCGAAAATATGGAGGGACAGGACTGGGATTATCCATCTGCAAAAACCTGGTCAGTCTGATGGGCGGCTCCATTGGTGTGGATAGTGACGAGGCCAGAGGAGCCACGTTCCGGTTTCAGCTAGATCTTATGCTACCGGAAGGGGAAGCACCTGCGAATATAAGCCGTGACGAGCCTTACGAATCGACGGAATGCTAAAAGAAATAGCCAGCCGTGGTGCTTAACGCATCACGGCTATTTTTATGTTCAAGTGGAGTGTATGAAAGAATGGCACAACACACAACAGTCGATGCTATATTATTGAAATAGATATTTACATATCTAAAATAAGAGATATAATGAGGTTTATGGATACTCTAATGATTTTTAAAGCTTTGTCGAATGATACACGCCTGCAAATTTTGGATTGGTTAAAAAATTCAGATGAAAATTTCGGACCGCAATTGTTTTTACCAACGGATGCTAACTTTAAAGGAGGGATTTGTGTAGGTAGCATTCAGGAAAAAACAGGCTTAGCACAATCTGTTATTTCCAGTTACTTAACGCTCATGAAGAAGGCTGGGCTTTTGGAATCCAGGCGATTTGGACAGTGGACCTATTACCGAAGAAATGAAGAGAATATTTGTAAATTCGCTGAATATATCAAGAATGAAATGTAGGTAGCCACAAAATAATGAACAAAGTTACCTACTTTTTTTTGTATATCATATCTATAAATATAGATTTTAGAATATATAGATTATAAGGTCAAGGAGATGAAAATCGTGAACAGAAACAGTCCATTATTTTTTATTGCACTAGGTATATTTGGCATTATAAATACGGAGCTTGGAGTCGTTGGGATTTTGCCAATGGTCATGGATAAGTATAACGTTACTGCACCACAAGCTGGAATACTGGTCAGTCTTTTTGCACTCACTATTGCCATTTTTGGGCCATGGGTAACTCTGCTATTTTCAAAATGGAATCGTAAATGGTTGCTGATGAGCATCATGATTATTTTTTCCATCTCGAATGTGATATCAGCTTTTGCACCGAACTTTTATACACTTGTCGTATTCCGAATATTCCCCGCCTTTTTTCATCCATTGTATTTCTCCATTGCCTTCGTACTAGCTGTTGCATTATCGAAGAAAGAAGAGGCTGCTAAAGCAAGTGCAAAGGTATTTCTTGGAGTTAGTGTGGGGATGGTATTGGGAGTTCCGCTTACTTCTTATATTGCTGATCAATTCTCTCTTGGCACTTCATTTCTGTTCTCTGCTGTTGTGAATATTATTGCGTGTGTTGGAATAGGGCTCATGGTTCCTTCCAGATTGGAGCAGAAGGAAGTACCTGTCAGGAACCAGCTTAAAATATTGAGAAAACCCACATTGTGGTTGAATATCGGTACGGCATGCTTCATATTTGCTGCGATGTTTTCTGTATATAGTTATTTTGCGGAGTATCTAGGAGAGAAAACGCACATGAGTGGAGAATGGATTAGCACGATGCTTGTGCTTTTCGGGATTAGTGGTGTGGCTGGTAACTGGTACTCGGGAAAGATGTTAAACCATCATATGTTGAAAACGGTGTTGCTTTATCCTGTTGCTTTAGGGGTTTGTTATTTACTGCTTCAATATGTGGGTGCAACTCTTCTTCTCACAAGTGGGATTATTATTGTCTGGGGAGCTGTTCATACGAGTGGATTGATTGTAAGTCAAATTTGGCTTACCTCGGAGGCTCCAGAAGCCCCGGAATTTGCGAATAGCCTGTATGTTTCTTTTTCAAATTTGGGTGTCACCATAGGGACAGCGATGGGAGGCTGGTTTATTTCTCAATTAGGAACAGGGGATGTTGTTTGGAGTGGCCTACTTTTTGTTATATTGTCTCTTGTGTGTATTATCCTTAAATCTATGTTTTTTGGGATACATACGAAGTCAAAAAATATGTAACAAACTTTTGCCGAAATCATTACAGGTTAACGTTGATTTCAAGACCAGCTTTCTGAGTTGGTCTTTTTTTCTGTAAGAAATCCCCAAATAAATGATTGACAAACTGTTCTAACTGTATTATTAATAATAGTACAGTTAGAACAGCTGAAAGGATGCAGATGAATCTGATCAAGTCTTGAAAGGAGGAAGTCCATGTTCGAGCTGGATATCCGCAGTCGTAAGCCGATCTACGAACAGTTAATAGAGAAGGTAAAGGAAATGATCGTATACGGATCGCTTCAGCCGGATGAGCAATTGCCTTCTGTACGGGTTTTATCCGCTCAGCTTACGGTGAATCCCAATACGATTCAGAAGGCGTATCGAGAGCTGGAACGCGAAGGATACATCTATTCCGTCCAAGGCAAGGGCAGCTTTGTCACCCCTGCCGAGCATCAGCCGCAGCAAATGAAGCGGGATGAGATTCGGGCGGCGCTGTTGAAGCAGATGATCGAAGCTGTCCATTTCGGTTTTACGCAGCAGGAAGTGGACGCCTTATACGTGGAAGCTACGCAATTGAAGGAAAGGGGGATGTCCCTTGATTGAATTAAGGGAAGTCACAAAAACATTTACAGAAGAAAAGGCTGTCGATCAGCTCGCCCTTAAGGTGAAGAAAGGCTCTATTTTTGGACTTTTGGGCTCGAACGGGGCAGGGAAAACAACACTGCTCAAAATCATTGCCGGGATTTACCGACCCGATGCTGGCAAGGTGCTAATCAGTGGACAGCCGGTGTATGAGCAGCCTGAAGTTAAGCAGCACATTCTGTTTTTGCCGGATACCCCCTATTTTTTTCCGCAAGCGACAATTCGTCAGATGGCCAGGTTTTACCGCTCCATTTATCCAACTTGGAGTGAGGAACGCTACACACAGCTTACCGAGATTTTCAAGCTAGATCCTAAACGAAAGCTTCACCGTTTTTCCAAGGGGATGAAGCGTCAGGCCGCTTTTTTGCTTGCCTTGAGCTGCATGCCAGAGCTGCTGATTCTGGATGAGCCGATCGACGGACTGGACCCTGTGATGCGGCGGATGATCAAAAATCTCTTGTTCCAAGAAACCGCAGCACGTGAGATGACTGTCGTGATCTCGTCTCATAATTTGCGTGAGATTGAAGACATGTGTGATCATGTCGGCATTATGCACCAAGGGCGGATGCTGTTGGAAAAAGAGGTCGACGACCTCAAATCCGATACGCATAAGGTGCAGGTTGCTTTTCGGGACAGCATGCATGAGGAAGCCGTCTGTGGACAACTTTCGGTTGTACATAAGGAGCGGAGGGGCAGTGTTCTGCTGCTTATAATCCGGGGTGAGCGAGAGCGGATTGCAGAGACGATTGAAGCGTATGAGCCGCATGTGCTCGATTTGCTGCCGTTGACGCTTGAAGAAATTTTCATTTATGAAATGGAGGACGCAGGTTATGACATCCAACCGATTCTTCTGTAGCGGCGGCGTAATTCGCCAATGCCTGAGACAGCATGGCTGGATCGGTCTATTGTACTTGGCAGGATTGCTATTTACAGTACTGCTGCCATTGTTTATGAGCATTGGTGATGAACAACCACGAGTGGTTTTAAAAAGCTTGTTCGATAGCACAAGCTCAGGTAATGAATTGCAAAAATTAATTTTAGTGACCGTACCGGTGCTGGCAGGTGTGATGCTGCTTCGTTTTATTCAGCGACAGGGGCCATCCGATTTGTATCATAGCCTGCCTTTGCGTAGAGAGCATCTATTAACGGCACATTTAATTAGCGGTCTTATTCTTTTACTTGTACCTGTATGGCTGACTGCGGGAGTAACTGCCTGGGTTAACACGTCAGTCGAACTGCCTTATATTTTTCATATCCATGATATTGGTTCATGGGCACTGGTCGTATCCGTCCTTACGATTTTCTTTTTTACCTTTACCGTGTTTGTAGGTATTTGTGTGGGACAATCGTTGCTACAGACCGTAGTAGTGTATGTTTTATTGCTATTGCCTCAGTTTCTATTCATGATGATGGGGCGTTTTCTGGAGCGTAATTTATACGGATATGTGCGGGTGCAAGAAACCATTGTCCAATATATTAACGGTTCGGAGTTTCGCAGCAATAATAATATTTGGGAAAACTTATCGCCGTTTGTACGCATTATGGACAATTTGCCGAATCGCGCCTTTTCTTACATGGAGCTGCTTGCCTATATAGGTATCTCCCTGCTGTTTGTCGCCTTGAGTTATGGTTTGTATCGTAAACGCTTAGTCGAGAAGGCGACTCAGGCAATGGCTTTCTCTTTCTTTCAACCTTTGTTCAAAGCAGGGGTTATACTATGCGCTATGCTTGTACTAGGCGATTATTTTTATAATGCAGGTACAAGAGGAGCTAATTGGTCGATTTTTGGGTATGCACTTGGAGCTATTTTAGGTTATATCATTGTAGAGATGGTCATCCGCAAAACGTGGCAAATTGTGCGCGTTCGCGCTTTGATAGAAATGGTCGTTTACGGTGTGATCATGGGGCTAGTACTATATATCCCGATTTCAGGTTGGTTGGGTTATGAGGGACGGATTCCAACAGCACACTCCGTAGAAAAAGTTTATGTGGGGCAAGAGGAGCCTCTAGGGGGAGATGCACAAACAGAAGCTTATTACTCCCAAGACAGGGCTTATATCGCCTCTGTGCTAAATTTACATCGTGAACTTGTACGTGCACATGCAGCTGGCGAGAAAACGTTGTCCAAAAACCTGGCCGTCGAATCGGCAGTCATAGTCTACCGTCTGGATGATGGTTCCACCATGACTCGCCGCTATACATTCCCTGAGAAGCCCTTCCGGACAGAACTGACTAAAGTGATGGAAGCAGAGCCTTACAAAACGGTGAGGTACAAGTTGGATAAGCTGCAAGGAAAAGCAGAGACGATTAATATCCAATCCGTAGATGATAATGAAAGACGAGTGGTTTTAACCAATCCCAAAGAAGCACGTGAATTTGAAGATATACTCAGAGAAGAAGTATTAAATATGAGTTATAGCGAAATGCAATCACATCGATATCCCCTAGGGAGTATTTCTATTACAAACAAAGAGTCATCCTTTACCAATAACGAACCGAGCTGGAAGCGTGAAATTTCATTTGATTGGCCGGCTTCATATCACAAGCTTACAGGTTGGCTAGAGCAAAAGGGGTATGCGGATAAGGTGATCATTGATGCCAAGGATATTTTTTCGATACGGGCTGTTCCTATTATTACTGAAGAGCTTGAACCTTATCAACCCAATCAGTATATTGAAGACTATAAGCTATTTAAAAGCATCCAACAGAAGCATAAAGCAATAACGATTGAAGACCCGAAGCTGTGGAGCACTGTACTGGAAAAGCGTAGATCTAATAGCTATACTCCAAATATGACGAAAGGCACTTACCTGGTTCAGGTCAAGATCAAACCTTTATTTAGTTCAGATCCCCATACACGCTATTACTATTTTACTCCGAACGATATGACACCGGAGCTTGCCAAGGCATTACCAGCAGTTCCTTAAGCTCTTACGAAGGACAGTATCTGGTTTGGATAGCATATGGACGGAGGTAGATGAACATGGGATGGTTCGGACACGACATATAACAACCTTATCGACGGGTAAGAGCTCCTCCACATTAGGGCTGACATAATAAAGGCACAGAGAGATACAACGTAGAACATACAGAGAGAAGAGTTCAATTATGTCCAGTTCAATGGTGGAGGAGCAAAAATAATATGAAATATACAGAAGATCGTGAATTTCTACAGTTCTTGGAGCATCATAAGCAGTCATTTTCTGGATGGGATTTTTCATTCATCTCGGATACAGGACGTGTGGCGAGCGAGCCATTGGACTGGTCTTATGTCAGCAAAGCTATGAAGTTTATTCATTCATCCAAGGCGATGCTGGATATGGGAACAGGCGGGGGAGAGCTATTATCTCGGCTAGGCCCTTTTCCAGAGATCGTATGTGCGACAGAAGCATATGCACCGAATGTTCCTATCGCCAAGGAAAGGTTGGAGCCGCTGGGTGTGCGCGTTATGGCTATACAGGATGACGATTCCCTTCCGTTTGGCGATGCCGGGTTCGACCTCGTGCTGAATAAGCATGAGTCATTTTCGCCAACGGAGGTACGGCGTATTTTGCGACCAGGTGGGACGTTTTTGACTCAACAGGTAGGGGGCCTGGATTGTGCGGGCATCAACGACCGTTTGGGAGCACCTAATTACGAGTATGCGGACTGGACCCTTTCTCAAGCACTTGCAGGTTTGAAAAGCAATGGCTTCGAAATCGTAGAGCAGCAGGAGCAGTTTCCGATACAGCGTTTTTACGATATTGGAGCACTTGTCTACTATTTAAAAGCCATTGAATGGCAGATTGCAGATTTTCAGCCAGAGAAATATATAGAACAGCTGTATGGTCTGTATTTGGATATTCAACGTGATGGGTATTGGGACGTGAAGCAGCACCGTTTTTTGATCCATGCCAGAGCAATATAAAGAAGATTCGATGACAAAAAGGCCTTTCCCGTAGGGGAGGCCTTTTTTGCCATACTCAGCTTGAGTAATTCATCGCTGGGATGATCGGATAAGGACATTTTTATCCTCCTCTCGTATACTAATCTTTACCATAATTGTACAATGAAGAAGCAATGGCTTACAGTTTCATTTCATTCATTAGATATAGGGGGATGTACATGTCTGATCCAAAGGGAGTTATAACCAAGCCGGAAAAGGACGAGTCTGTGCGGATAGCATGGTTTTGGCCATGGCTGGGCGGTACGTTTATGTTTGGATTGTTTTCAGTCATGTTTAATGTAGTTTGGAGTATGGTTGTGGCACCCCAAGTGCAGCTTCTACTGAGGCATGAAGGTGTGACGGATACAACTGTGATTGTAATACTGCTTCTATATGCATGGATTATCGGTCTCATCTTTGCAGCTTATGGTGCCTTGAGTGCGCGTATGTCCAGCATGGGCAAGCTTTCGCTGATGATGACCGGGCTATTATCATTATTATGTGGACTGTGGTTGTGGATTGTAGGCATACAAGGGTCTGGTGGCCAACCTGCTGAAGTGTGGGGAGGGGCGTGGGAGCTCTTTTCACTCTATCACGCTTGGGCGGAGCCTGTGTTAGAGGTATTGGGGCCATATACACAGCATGGTGAAGTTTGGTTTCTACTGGCAGCACTGCTGCCGATAGCTGGCATGGTAGTAGGAGTTGGGGTGAATCGTTATCCAGCGCTAACCGACAAGAATGGTAAGGTGGATCATAGATGGCAATGGATTGTTGCCGCGATATCTGCTGCGCTCGTCATTGTGCTGACGATTACACTGATGCTTCCTCAACGCCCGTACATTGCAGAGAGGGATTTTCCGGTAGTAGACGGGGCTACGGCGGCCATTCCTTTTGCGCAGGATATGCTGCATGAACTGACCGGAATGAGCAAGGCGCGAGCGGCGCATGAACTGAGATTCAACACGACCCATCAGGCATATGTCAATTTGATTGAAAAGAAGGCGGATCTGATTCTGGTGGCTGGTCCTTCCGATGAGGAACTGCGTCTGGCAAAAAGCCGGGGAATTCAAATGAAGCTCACACCCATTGGGTGGGATGCGTTTATTTTTCTCGTACATCAAGACAATCCGGTTGACGGACTTTCTTCGGAGCAGGTTCGTCGCATATATGAAGGGGCTATCCACAATTGGAATGAAGTAGGGGGCAAGGATCAGCCGATCATTGCTTACCAGCGAGAAGAAAATTCAGGCAGTCAGACATACATGCAAAAGAAAGTGATGGCAGGCCATGAGATGGCTGACCCGCCACGTGAACTACAAATTGGCATTATGGGTGGTATGATTAATGCAGTCGCAGATTTTAACAAGGATCACAACGCGCTCGGATATTCATTTTATTATTTTGCAAATGTGATGCATAATCGTCAAGAGGTCAAATTTTTGTCTATTGATGGAGTGAAGCCGAACAAAGAGCACATCCGCTCGAAGCAATATCCATTCACAGCTCAACTGTTTGTAGTCACACGGGAAGGCGAGAAACCAAGCCCTTCGATGCAACGATTACTCGAATGGCTGCAAAGTGAAGAAGGAACTCGGGCCATCGAAAAAGGCGGCTTTGTTCCTGTAAACTCGTAATCCTGTAACGCTGGTTTGCATTCAGTCCATTCCGTATATTCACCTTAAGAGTGAAACGAAGACAGCAGGGTAATACATAGAATATACATGGCTGTGAATACAATACCCGCACAGCCATGTATATCACCAACATAAGGGGATGAACGAAAATGAAGAAAAAAACATCGGTCTGGGTGCTTTTACTCGCCGTAGCCATAGTGACAGCGGGGTGTGAAACAGGCTCACAAACAAGTTCGCAAACAGGACAAACGGCTCAAAATGAGCAAAAGGGTGCCGTCTCGGCACAAGCGAATGGTTCGGGAGCGACTGTAGATACACCGAAAACAGGAGGACAAGCAACCACAGACACTACTATAGCGAAAGTCCGCATGGACAATATTACCGCGTTGCGTTTGATCGACGGCCAATCCGGCTGGATCGGCGGAAATGGCTGGATTGCCCGAACGGACGCGGCTGCATCCGGTTCAGTCGGATCGACGTGGAATGTGCAATATCAGGGCCAAGGTACGGTTCAGCAGATTTTTGCCTTGAACGGGCAGCAAGGCTGGGCTGTTATGGCAGACAGCGGATCGCTGCTGGCCACTCGCGATGGCGGCAAACGCTGGGAGGTTGTCGGGACTGTACCTGAGCAAGGGCAAACGGGCTTTTTACACTTTGTATCATCCAAGGAAGGGTTCAGTGGCAAGCAATATACGAAGGATGGCGGGCAAAGCTGGTCTTCGCTCCCCGTGCCCGGCCACTTGGTAGGACAGCCATATTACCATGATCGGCAAAACGGCTGGGCAGTTACGCAGGACACAGACCGTTCGTTTCAAATTTTACACACTGTTGACGGGGGCCAAAAGTGGACTACTGTCATGTCACGCACAACGGAGGCGCCTCTAAATGGAGCCATTATTCGTTCGGTAGAACGCGGCAACGCATGGATCGAGCTGGTTGGAGATACGGGGATGAATCAGACGTCGTATTCGCTTTGGCATACTGCCGATAGTGGACAAAGCTGGCGTGCTGTGCTGGCGAATACCACTGCTGGTGGCGGTCCGGCACCAGGTATTAGCCAGCAAGACAACCAGGTTCCCAAAAATGAAGGGGCTGCACCTGGTATGCTCTATGCGATTAATAGCAGTAGCGCATGGATGGGCGGTTACTGCGCACCGTGCGACAAGCCCAATACCATCGGCTGGACGACTGACGGCGGCAAGACGTGGAATAATGGCAAGCAAGGTTTTGACGGTTATGGTGGTCAGCAAATCGGGATGGCCAATGCCAAGGAAGGCTGGGCTATTTTCTCAGATTCAGAGCAGGCCCCAGTCATGTATACTACCTCAGATGGTGGACAGCATTGGACGCAGAGCCATGTATTTGACAAGCCTGTGGCATCAGGCTCCTAAGGAGGGAATGGCATATGAGCCAACATAAGAAAAGTGTGATTACCTGGACTGACGGTCGTGAAGTGCCGCTCATCGGGCAGGGCACGTGGCATATGGGTGAAAAAGCGTCACTCCGGCAGGAAGAGGTTCGCGCGCTTCAACTTGGCTTGGAGCTGGGCATGACGCTGGTGGACACGGCTGAAATGTATGCGGAGGGCGGCGCAGAAAAGATCGTCGGAGAGGCCATTCGGGGTCGCCGGGACGATGTCTATCTTGTTAGCAAGGCGTATCCTCATCATGCGGACCGTCAAGGACTGGCTCAAGCGTGCGAAGCGAGCCTAACCCGAATGGGAACGGAGTACGTGGACATGTATTTGTTGCATTGGCGTGGGAATATTCCGCTGGAAGAGACGATACAAGGCATGGAAAAACTGCGTGAGCAGGGCAAAATTCGTAGCTGGGGAGTGTCCAATCTGGACAAGTCCGACATGGAGGAGCTATGGAGCATAAGTGGAGGCGAAGCCTGCGCTGTCAACCAAGTGCTGTATCACGCGGCTTCGCGGGGCATCGAATATGATCTGCTACCTTGGAGCCGTACGCATGGGGTGCCTGTGATGGCCTATTGCCCGATTGCCCAAGGTGGCCGCCTGCGACGGGGGCTGCTGGAGCATCCCGTTATGATAGACATTGCTGCTAGCCACGAGGTAACTCCATCCCAAATTGCACTTGCGTGGGTCATACGGGACGGTGATGTCTGGGCAATTCCGAAGGCGGTGCAGGAACCGCACGTACGAGAAAATGCAGCGGCAGCAAGTATTCGGCTCACTCCTGAACAACTTCAACAAATAGACGAAGCTTTTCCTCCGCCAACGCGGAAGCAGCCGCTGGATATGATTTGAGGAAGGAGGAGCCCATGACAGAGCGAGAGATAGAACTGCATGAGGTAGATGATCATCTGGATTATGGATTATCCGTTGTATTCATCGGCTTTAATCCCAGCTTGAAATCAGGCGAGGTAGGACATCATTATGCGAACCCGCGCAACCGATTTTGGCGCATACTGGAGGGAGCAGGCTTGACACCTCGCTTGTACGATCCATCGGAAGATCGGGAGCTGCTGAAGCTGGGCTTCGGCTTTACGAACATTGTTTCCCGTCCCACGAGGGGAGTAGAGGATATTGCACGCGAGGAATACGCCGAAGGACGTCTGAAGCTGTATGCGAAGCTACAGGAATACCGTCCGAAGGTTGCTTGCTTTGTCGGCAAAGGCGTGTACACCGAATACAGTAAAAAATCCAAAGTAAATTGGGGATTTCAGCCTGAACCGCTCATTCCTGAGATGTATGAATTTGTGGCACCTTCGTCTAGCGGACTGGTGCGCATGTCGCTGGAAGAAATCACAGGTATTTATCGCCATCTCCAAACGTTCCTTTCGTCAGAAATCGTCTGAAATGCAGTAAGTACGGTGGATACAGCTAGCACAAAAAGAACCACACGCTTCAGTCCCTGCTGGGAAGAGCGTGTGGTTCTTTGAGCTGTTTCTATTCTATTGTAAGGCTTTTGCCTGCCATGCCTGTTCCACGGGAACATAAGGATATCCCAAATCACGTGCGACGGCTGCGTAGGTAATATGTCCGTTCAGGACATTGGTGCCGCTAAGCAGCGGCTTGCTTCTGCGAAGCGCCTCCTGCACACCCAGATCTGCGAGCTGGAGAGCAAAGGGGAGCGTCGCGTTCGTCAATGCGAGCGTCGAGGTTTGCGGTACCGCGCCCGGCATGTTTGCTACCGCATAGTGAATGACGCCATGCTTCACATAGGTAGGCTGATCGTGTGTGGTGATGTGGTCAATCGTCTCGACTATGCCGCCCTGGTCGATGGCGACATCCACAATCACAGAGCCGGGCTGCATCGTCTGTACCATGGCTTCCGTTACGAGCCGCGGAGCTTTGGCACCAGTGATCAGGACAGCACCGATCAGCAAATCACTTTGCGCCACGGCTTCAGCAATGTTGGACGGGGTGGACACCAGTGTATGGAGCTGATTGCCAAAAATATCATCCAGCTGGCGCAGTCTTTGCAGGCTCAGGTCGATTAGTGTCACATCTGCCCCGAGACCGATGGCGACCTTGGCAGCATTGGTGCCGACCACCCCTCCGCCAATAATGGTCACTTTACCGCGTTTGACCCCCGGTACCCCTGCCAGCAGGATGCCCTTGCCACCCTTTGGTTTTTCCAGCAGTTGTGCTCCAATTTGTACAGCCATTCGACCAGCAACCTCACTCATCGGAGTAAGCAGCGGGAGGCTGCCTTCAACATCGAGCGTCTCATAGGAAATGGCGGCTACGCCGTTGTCTGTTAAAGCGCGGGCCAGTGCTGGCTCGGCAGCCAAATGCAGATAGGTGAACAAAATCAACCCTGGTCGAAAATACCCGTATTCTGAGGGGAGAGGCTCTTTTACCTTGATAATCAGATCCGCCTGGGACCACACGTCCGCAGCTTGCTGCACAAGAGTCGCACCCGCAGTGGCATAATCTCCATCCGTAAATCCGCTTTCAACACCTGCACGGCTTTCCACAAATACGTGATGTCCGTGTTGAATCATTTGAGCTGCACCTGCTGGCGTTAGAGCGACACGATTTTCATTGTTTTTAATCTCTTTCGGAACCCCAATTTTCATTTCATTCACCTCTCCTAAAAATAATTGTTAAGAAAATTACACTATCATTTTTGCGCAGCCCTGCCGATTAGTTACATGGACTCAAGCCGATAAATGCAATTCATGTTAGATTAGGTACAGTTTACAAGGGGTGAAGCTCCTTGACATCATACATTTTGTCGGATTATCTGACTTAAAGGCTCGACTTTTTGATGAATATATGTCATATAAAATGACATAAAGACATAGACATAAGGAGAATGCCGATGAACGGTAAAAAAACATTTACCATTGCGGATGTGCTAGAACGTCCCGTTTTCCGGCGGGCGAAGCTGGCGGCGGGGGAACAGGGCGTACATCGCCGTGTGGGTTGGGTCCATGTGCTAGAAATCACAAATGTTTCTCCGTTTGTGAGCCGTCATGACTTGATTTTGACGACCGGCCTGTGGCTCACCCGGAAGGGGGAAGAGCGTGCCGAGTATATGCAGCAACTGATCCGCTCGGAAGCCGCAGGATTGTGTGTGGAGCTGGGCACGAGCATTCATGAAATCCCCTCTGAAATTCTGGAGTTGGCGGAACGACATCACTTCCCGGTCATCGTATTTGAGCAGCCAGTGCGTTTTGTTGAAATTACACAAGATATTCATTCCCTACTTATTAACCGACATCATGAACTTCTAAAAGATCTAGAGCGATTTTCACGTCAGCTTCAGCAGGAAACCTTACGCAGCACTGATATGAACGCCCTTTTGCGTGTGCTTCATGACTATGCAGCCCGGCAGGTCATCTACATGTCTTCCATTGAAACCAATCGATTCGTACCTTCCGTCCAGCCGGATCTAGCAGACCGTATTGCAGATTTTTATGCCAATGAAGTGGAATCTAGTATGACCGCCGATCGGGAGGGGCATCTGCTGTTTCACCTGAATGAATCCACTGCCGTCTTGTTCCAGCCCGTTGTATGCTTCGGTCAGGTGTTTTCCGCAGTAGGTTTGGTGCTGCATAGTGAAATGCCGACGGAAGAAATGTCACTGCTACTCGATTACACTGCCAAGGCAGCCGCTACATTGGTGCTGAGAACACAGTTTCTTGAAGACCGGTTGCTGCGTAATCAAAATGAATTGATTCAGGATGTGCTGAGCGGACAGCTTCCCAGTGAAGAACAGGCTCAGACCCGGATGGGCCTGCGATTGTTATCGAAGGGGCAGTATTTATTTTGGGCAGGGGTCATTGAGGTAGAACATCAGGACAAGGATGCCAGTCAGGTACGCAAGGAATCCATCAATCAGGATGTGCTAGTGCTGCTTCGTTCATTGTTGAAAAAGGAAACGTTGCACAACCTGCTGATGATGAAGGGAAGTCAATGCTACATCCTTTGTGCCAAGGAGGAATTAACACTGCGTTCCGCAGCGCAAATGAAAAAAGTGCTTGCCCATACAGTTCAATATATTCAGAACTATGCCGCAGGACAGCTTGATAAGGTGCGCATTCATGCAGGCTTTGGTAAAGTGAGGCATCGCATGACGGGGACGGACCGCAGTTTTGAAGAGGCATATGAGGTCATTGAAGTGGCACGAAGCGTCCCAGTCATGAAGGATCGGTTATTTTACGACAGCATAGGAATCTATCAGTTGTTGAAGGCGGTGCCCCGCATTCCTTTTCTACAAGAATTCGTAGAGGACCATTTGGGCGAGCTGATTGCGCATGATCGTGAGCACCATATGCAGCTTCTGGATACACTGGATGCCTATTTTCAATCCCATGGCTCCAAGCGTGATACCGCCGGAATTTTGTACATTCACAGACAGACCCTTTATAATCGGCTGGATAAAATTAATGAAATCATAGAGGGAAATCTGGCAGACCCTGACAAACGTCGTTGCCTGGAGATGGCACTACTGGCTTACCGGATGCTTCAGGCTGAAAATTGATCCTAAATAACTAGTTCTATTTTCCATTCTACTCATTTACAATGCGTGTTAACACTGAGATAATAGAAGAGATTACGGAAATATCTTGAAAGGGGATTAATATGAATATAAAAAAATGGATCGCCGTCCCTCTTATTCTGTTGATGGTAGCTTTGACAGGTTGCCAGGCAGTAGGTGGATTTGATGTAAGTAAAAATTTATTGGGAACACTTGATGTGAAATCCCAGCAGACAACGGAGAAAATCTCTCTTAAATTGACTCCCAGAGAAGGAATCACGCAAGGAGATAAAGAAATCGTAGATTTGATTAATTCGATTTCCGTCACTGTGGATGAAGCCAAAGTACAATCGGAGGAACTTGTCTCTGCCAAAGGTACATTGCACATCGATAAGTATAATTTGCCGTTTGAACTTGCTTTAGACCGCCAAGGTTTGGCTATTCAACTGGAAGGTGCCAAAAAACCTTATTACATATCTTTGAACTCGCAAGAGAGTTTGAGCGGTCTGCCTGCTGGATTTGATCCGTATGTATATTCCAAAGACGTGAGAGAGCTGACGAAAACAGCCGCTGCACTTATGCTCAAGCATGCGCCTAACCCTTCGACCATTTCTGCAACGTCTGTAACCGAGGAAGTATACGGTGAAAAAGACAAAGTGAAACTGACCCATCTGCATGCTGAACTTCGTGGTGATGAGCTGGTAACATTGGTAAAACCGTTCCTGGCGAATCTGGCCAAGGATGAAGCAGGCTTGAAAGAGCTGATCGGGCAAGCCATTGATATGACGAAGACAATCGCTTCCGGCATGAATATTGAAGGTAGTGATAAAGTAACAGCGGAACTGAGTGCCAACAAAGAAAAAATGGTCAATGAGGCTTATACCGAAGTTAAAAAGTATTTGGATCTAGCTGTTGATCAGTATGATGTAGGAGTTAGCACCATGTATACAGAGTCCCCTGAAATCAAAACGGTTCTGAGTGCTAACACGGTTTTGAAAAGCGACATGTATTTTGATGAAAAAGGAAATGTTCGCAAAGCGGCAACAGACCTGACGGTTGCTTTGCCAGATGTGGATGGTCTTCCGGTGAAGTCCTTCACAATTCTGACCGAAACTCAATCTTGGAACGTCAATGGTAGTGTGACGGCTGATAAAGTGGATATTTCTAACGGTGTTATTGACTTGAATAAACAAGCTGAATTAACTCCGGGAGCGACGCTGCGCAATTTTGAAGCGAATTCTCCGATCTATAACATTTTAAAAAATGATTTGGAAATTACAAAAGTAGAAACAACTTTCGATCCTAAAGACGATTACTACGTCTTGGAGAATCGTGGTGGTACTGCCTTTATTCCATTGCGTGAACTGACGAGCGAACTGAGCTCCGAGTTAAAATGGGATGCAGCTGCCAAACAGACTACTGTAATTGATGATATTACAGGTAAGACGATTAAGCTGAAAAGTGGCTCCAAACAGGCTGTATTGGAAGGAAGCACATTGACGCTGCCACAAGCTCCATATACGGATGAATATGGCACATTGTATGTTCCTTTCAAATCAGTTGCCGAGGCGCTTGGCGCCACAGTAACTCGTAACAGTGATGGAGAATATGTACTGAAACGCGACTAAAAAGAAATTCAAGGAACCGGCCCAATTAGGGGCTGGTTCTTTTTTAGTTATATTGATAAAATGCTCAGTAAAGCGATTAAAATAAGCGCTTACAAATTTTAAAAGTGCCATACTTTTATACAGGGAAAATTGAGATAATGATAGTATCATTCCAGCATAGTAAAACACATACAATTAGGGGGATATACAATGAAAGATATGGAACTATTGAATTCCAGAAAGGGGCAAATGGTGCTTGCCCGAATGTATGGTCAACAGCAAATTTCTGAGCAAACGACTCGATATGAATCACTTATACAGGCGTATCGGGAGCATTTTGGTGTAGGGGACATTGAACTGTTTAGTGCTCCGGGACGCTGCGAAATTGGCGGAAATCATACAGACCACAATCACGGGAAAGTGCTAGCAGGCAGTATTACCCTTGATACCATCGCTGTAGCTGCTAAAGTGGAGGAGTCTGTAATTACATTCTTTTCTGAAGGCTATAAGACGAAGTACGTCATCGATTTAACCGACTTGTCGCCAAAACCGGAGGATGACAGTACGATGCTTCTGGTCCGTGGTATTGCCGCTGGTCTACTTGAATTCGGATACCGTATCGGGGGATTCCAAGCTTATATATCAAGCAATGTGTTCTCTGCTTCAGGTTTAAGCTCTTCCGCTTCTTTTGAAATGTTGATATGTACGATATTAAATCATTTTTATAACGAGGGAGCGTTAGATGCTGTTGCTAAATCCAAAATTGGTCAGTATGCGGAAAATGGCTATTGGAACAAGCCGTCGGGACTGCTCGATCAGATGGCTTGTGCGTATGGCGGCTTGATTTCCATTGACTTTGAAAATCCCAAGGAACCGATCATAAATCCTGTTCATTGGAATTTTGAACAAAACGGATATTCCCTCGTTATTGTCAATACAGGCGGAAATCATGCTGATTTAACGGATGATTATGCGGCGGTGCCCAACGAAATGTTTACAGTGGCTCAGTCTTTAGACGCTTCGGTTTGCCGTGACTTATTGCCAGAGGATCTATATGCCAACCTTAAAATGGTCAGGGAAAAAGCAGGAGACCGTGCAGTACTGCGGGCGTTGCATTTTTTTGAAGAAAATAGACGTGTGGATGAACAGGTGAAATCACTGGAGGAGGGGCGCTTTACTGATTTCCTGAGGCTCGTTACCGAATCTGGTAATTCCTCATGGAAATGGCTCCAAAACGTATATAGAAGTGGGATTGCGCGGGAACAAGACGTATCGGTTGCACTGGCTTTAACTGAAATGTATTTAAAATCAATAGATAACAGCGCATGCAGGGTACATGGTGGTGGCTTCGCTGGTGTCATCTTGACGATTCTTCCGAATGATCATGTGGATGATTATAAGGAGTGGATCAGCGGAATGCTGGGAACTCCGGTACTTGTTGTCAACGTCCGTGAGGATGGTGCCGTTAATGTTAGTGCTTTGATCAATGTTGAACGGACTCATTGCGAGTCTACAAACTAGTCAGTCAGTAGAAGACTTTAACCCATGGGTTAAAGTCTTCGTCCTTTTTATCGCCGATACAGCTGAGGTTTGCGTTATAATAAAGAGATGATAGTTTTAATGAAGGAGGGCCTGTCATGGCTATATACCCGTCCTGGTCCTATTCGCAATCGAGGGCTCAAACGTTCGATGAATGCTAACGCAAATACTATTATCATTATTACGGCTCGCATAATGGCTGGAATTCGGCGCAGGGCACTGAAGAGCAAGTTACGTTGTACCGGCTTAAGCAACTGAGCAACTTATATATTTTATTCGGGAATATCACGCATCAAATGTGTGAATCAGTCATACGTGGATGGATGGAAAAAGGGGCTATCCCGCGCACAGCATACCTCGAGACAGCGATGAAGAACATGTTGAATGACAGCTATAAGGAATCGCTGCACCGTGAGCTATGGCTACAAGATCCGAAAAATCGCGTCATGCTGGCGGAGGTTTATTACGACGACGAGGTGCTTCCGGAACGGATCGCCCTTATTAAGGAGCGGCAGCACGCGGTGATACACAATTTGTACCGTACTGCGGTTTGGCGTGAACTGCAACAGGGAAAGGCCCGAATTGTCGAAGTGGAGAAGTGGGATACGATGCTCCTTCATGAGACGAAAGTGTATGTCAAAATGGATTTGCTCTACCGTAGAGACAATGGAGACATGGTCATCGTGGATTGGAAAACAGGCAAGGAAGGCGATTTTTCCGACCAACTTTTTTTGTATGCTTCCTACGTGCAGGAGCACTATCAGCTTCCTTTGGAGAAGATTGAGGTACGTGTGGAGTATTTGATGACAGGAGAGCATGAGGTATATCGTCCCGCGCAAGAGGATATCGACAAAGTGGTTGGTAATGTCGGCCGATACATCGATGAAATGAAGTCCTGTCTCGATGACGATTACTATAACCGCCCCAAGCCCGAGTCTTTCTTCACTCCGATGCCTTCACGCAGAGCGTGCGGAGGCTGTAATTTTCGTGAGGTGTGTAAGTACCGAGCGGTGTGAAATGACTTGATCGCCTTTGCCCCCGGATTCCTACCATACTTAAAGCTAGTGAATCCGGCCATATGGCAAATCTATAATTCTTCTATATTTTGAAACCGCTTTATAATTTAGAAGATGCGAGGTATGATAAGGGTATTATTGGAAAATGCGAAGGAGGAAGTTAGGAAGATGACGAGTACAGAACACGCACGTATTCTTTTTCAGGGAGATTCTATAACAGACGGAGGAAGGGGACGAAATGAGGACGCGAACCATTGGCTGGGTCAGAGCTATGTGTATCTGATCGCAGGTGCATTGGGGAGCCGTTTGACTACCACGCAGCCAGAATTTGTGAACCGGGGAATTTCGGGGGATCGAGTTTCGGATTTGTATGCACGCTGGAATGAGGACATGTTTAGCCTGAAGCCAGACCTGCTCAGTATTCTAATCGGAGTGAACGACGCCTGGCGGATCGTGGAGCAGGAGCCGTCCGGAGTGACGGACCGATTTGAACGAGCGTATCGCCACCTTCTGGAAGAAACGCGTGAAGTGATGCCCGATATCGGGCTGGTGTTGTGTGAACCGTTTATTTTGAAAACGGGAGCTACCGAGGCGCGATGGGATATTTGGCAAGAAAAAATAACGGGATATCAGCGTATTGTACGTCAGCTTGCAGACGAATATGGCGCCGTATTTGTGCCGCTCCAGAGCATGTTGAACGAAGCCGCTACCCAGGCGGACGCCTCCTATTGGCTGCATGACGGGGTTCATCCGACAGCGGTTGGGCATCAGTTGATAGCTGATCAATGGATAGATATCGTACAAAAGAGTCCGCTGGCGATTCGCTAACAGGGTCATGCATAGTCTACTCCTTGTCATTTTTGGGTAATACACGATTATGGACATCATTACTTATGTTATGGTTCCATCCAAAAATGAATGTCAAAGGGGGTGCTTCTTGCTTCGTTATGAACGGAGTAAGAGAGGGCTATGGAAACGATAAATATCATTCTGGTTATATTACTTATCGCATTAACTGCTTTTTTTGTGGCCTCGGAGTATTCCATCATTCGTGTGCGGGTATCTCGCATCAATCAATTGGCCTCTGAAGGCAACAAAAATGCGAAAGCTGTTAAAAACATTCTGTCTCGGTTGGACGAGTATTTATCTGCTTGTCAGCTCGGAACCACATTAACCTCAATGGCGTTAGGCTGGCTAGGGGAATCTACTGTTGAACATCTGCTACATCCCCTGTTTGTGTTGGCTCATATTCCGGCTGGTCTGACGGGAGTGCTCTCCTTTTTGCTGGCTTTTCTGATCTTGACCTATTTCGAGGTGGTCATTGGGGAGCTGGTACCGAAAACATTCGCCATACAGATTGCTGAACCAATGGCATTGTTTTTTGCCCGTCCGATCACGATATTTTATAAAATGACCTATCCCCTGAATTGGGTGCTCAGTCGTTCATCGCGTGTCATTACGGGTCTCTTCGGGCTCAAAAAGGTATCTGAAGAAGATGCAGCACTCAGTGAAGCTGAGCTTCGTTTGGCGTTATCTGAGGGCTTTCGTAGTGGTGAAATTACACCGACAGAATATCGATATCTGAACAATGTATTTGATTTTGACGACCGTGCAGCGCAGGAGATTATGGTACCGCGCATCCACATCCGTTCCATCTCCCACCAGGCAACAGTGGCCGAGTTTATGGAGCTGATCGAGGACAAAGTTTATAATTTTCTACCTGTAGCTGAACATGGAGACCGGGATCGTATTATCGGGATGATTCGCGTCAAGGAAGCCCTGCATGATTTGGCACGTGGGCATAGCACAGGGAATACGACGATGGCTTCTTATATTCACCCGGTGCTTCAGGTTATTGAGACGGTTCAGGCTCGGGATCTACTGGTTCAGATGCAAAAGCGACGCATTCCAGTAGCGGTGCTGGTGGACGAATATGGTGGAACATCTGGACTTGTCACACTGGAGGATATTATGGAGGAGATTGTTGGAGACATTCCTTCCTATACCGACACCGAAACCCCCGCAGCGTTAACTCCACTCATTACAAAAAAAGATGATCATCGCTACATACTCAAATCACAGGCGCTCATTCATGAGGTCAATCGGCGCTTGGAGACGGATATTGAGGCCGGGGACGTATATACGATTGGTGGATGGATGCTTTCAGAGCGTTTTGATATCCAGCAAGGAGACAAGCTGACCATGGGTTTATGGGAGTTTACTGTACTGGAAAAAAACAGTCACCAAATAGACACAATTGAGGCGATTAAGAAAGTAACCGTTGAACAGAAAAATGACAATGATTTTTAATAATGGAAAATGACTTTGTGAAGCAACAGCTCGCTTAAAATGTGAAGAATGGCCTGTAAAGCTTGTAGCAGCGCGATTCGTCCATTTTAAGATGCAAGCTGCTGCCTGGTAACAGTAGTTAGGGTAGGGGACTTAAAACTCTGTATCTTTATGCTCATAAATATATCTGTCTATGAAAAATACTACTAGAAATGTAGCAATTTTATGGTAAAATGGAATCAAATTTGAGTTTTTTGGGGTGGGCTACAGTACATGAAGATGTCACTAGGTACGAAAATGGTTACTGCATTTGTCTCAATTTCTGCAATAACCTATGGAACAAGCGCTTTTTTTATTTTTGTACTCAAGGACTGGCTTGCTCAAGGTACACAAGAATGGGTGTACACTTCGATCATTCTGTTATTGGGTGTCCTGTGGAGTGGCATTTTGGGCTGGTTGATCTCAAAATTACTCACACGGCCAATTGTTAGGTTGGCAAAGGCGGCAGAGGAAGCTTCGGCGGGGAACCTGTCTGTTGTAATTCCTGAACGTCGTTCGGAGGATGAAATCAAAGTCCTGTATGATGCATTTCGGCATATGATGCTGAACATTAAAGATATGTTCAATGAGATCTCGTATAGCACCAGAACAACTTCGCAAAGTGCGGAAAATCTGAGCTTGGCTATTGTGCAGGCTACTACACAAATTGAGTCCATGTCTTCGGTGGTAGAAGATATATTGAATGGCGTAGAGCAGCAAAAGCAAGCATCTGCCCAATCTATTAAAACAGCAGACCGAATGCTGGGCGATTTTAAGATGATGCGTAGCAAATCGGGGCATATGCTGGAACTGTCAGGCCATATGGAGCATTCAGTAGATTCGACGCAGGCTGTATTTTCATCCCTGATGGATGGAATGGGAGAGCTGACAGCATCACATGGTCGTTCGCAGCAGGTGATTGCACGACTGGAAAAAGAAGCTTCCCAAATTGAAGCGATTACAAGCACCGTGAAGGATATTGCCGAACAGACCCATCTGCTGGCGTTGAATGCTTCTATAGAAGCGGCGCGTGCGGGAGAAGAAGGGAACGGATTTGCTGTAGTGGCTCACCAAATTCGCGCACTTGCCGCCCAAAGTACGGAGTCTGTGCAGGAAATTAATGCCATCGTTAGCCGTGTGCAGTCGCAAATCGTAGAGACAGTGCAATTGATGCATCAGCAGACGTCGTTGGTCAGTGCTGAGGCGGAACGGACAAGCTCTGTGGATCAGACGCTGAACCGTTTGAACGCTATTGTACGTGAATTTGTCGAGAGCATCCGCTTAATGGAAGAAGCCGTGACGGAGCAGACGAATCGGGTAGATCAAACCTTTGAGCAGATCCATCGTATTCAGCAAATGTCAGGGGCCTTCTCTGAAGGAGCTCACAAAATTTATACAGCTGCTCATGAGGAGACAGCAATTATGCAGGAAATTTCGTCTTCTTCCGAGGATTTGAAAGTGCTTACGAATAAACTCATGATGAAAACACGTGGAATGCAACTATAACAGAACCCTCATGTGAGGCATGATATATACATCAAACAAAATATAGCCGCTATACACCGGAAAACGCAGCAAAATGGTTCCCCGGTGTATAGTGGCTATTTTTTAATTTCAAAAAACTCACATTGTTTTCTGGGGTGGTAAGCCAGATCACTGACGCTGGATTGCACGACGATGGTTTGATCGTCAAAACGGATTATGATTCCGCCAGAGCCAATCAATTGGTCATCCTGAAATACCCGGACACGCAGATGACGTTCCAGTGCCTCGCTGAAATCCTGATCTGTAATTAATCGGCGATTAATGGCCATGAGGGTTCTCCTTTGAATATAATATCTTTTATCATAAAGGTAAGGTATGGAACAAGCAAGAAACACGGCTAGAACATCATCGGCTATTGGGTATAGAATAGAATGCAACGAAGAGAGAAAGAGATCAAAGGGGGCTAGCTATGGATAGGTCGTGGTCAGGGCCTTGGTTCGATGCCAACGCGCCAGAAGGGTTCGAGGCTTTTACTCCGTCACATGGGTTGGCTATATTGGGACTCATTGTATGCGCTTTGATGCTGTGGCTGACTCGGGGATGGATTCGGTCGAACAAGCCTATAAGCGAGGGAATTCGCTGGTTGTTAATTACAGTCCTCATTCTGTCAGAGGTGACTCTGAATATTTGGTATGTGATGCAGCATATTTGGGATGTCCAGACCTCACTGCCATTAGAACTGTGCAGTGTGACACTGCTGCTGTCTATCCTGATGCTCATTTTTCGAAGCCGATCGTTATATCCAATCATCCTTTTTGCCGGAATTGGAGGGGCGCTTCAAGCCGTACTCACGCCTAATTTGGCATACGCATTTCCGCATTATCGTTTTATCCATTTTTTCATAGCTCATAGTGCTATTATTTTGGCAGCCTTGTATATGACCTGGATAGAAGGACTCCGACCGACGTGGAAGAGTGTGGGAGGAGTGATGCTTTTTCTGAATGGCCTGGCGCTGATGGTGTGGATGGTAGACGATGCTCTCGGTGCTAACTACATGTTTCTAGCCGGAAAGCCGTCGACACCGTCGATATTGGATGTTTTGGGGCCATATCCTCTGTACATTCTGGCAGAAGAGTTCATTGCACTGCTGTTCTTTTCTCTTCTGATGCTATTGTTCGAGGTGCTTCCGGGAGGCAGGCTGTATGTCCGCTCGCGTAAAGGAGCTGTGCATAGTGCTGACAGGTCGACATAAAGTCGTTGTAAAGCCATATAAAAGCAGCCTTTTCCACAAGTATATAACTAGGGATAAGGCTGCTAAGAATGCCTAAACAGTAGTACGTCTGGGGATAACGTTCCCCATTTTAATACTTAACGCAGTAGTGATTCTGCTCCGTCTACATAAATTTCCGTACCCGATACATGAGATGACTCGTCTGAGGCGAGAAACAGGACCAGATTGGCAACCTGCTCTGGCTCACCAGGGGCATCCTCTAGCGGATGCTCTCCGCCCTTCGGAAATTCGACTGGAATTTGTACCTTCTTCAAGTCTTCCGAAGGGTACGTGTTATCGTCAATTTTTGTGTCGATGGCTCCCGGGCATATCGCGTTGACCCGAATTTTGTAACGTGCCAGCTCCAGCGCTGCCATTTTCATAAAAGCAACCTGAGCTGCCTTGCTGGAGGCGTAGGCTGAGAATCCAATACCCGAAAAGGTTCGATTACCGTTGATGGAGCTGGTAATGATAATGCTGCCACCGTGTTCTTTCAGGTAAGGGACGGCATATTTAACGGTAGCAAAGGTGCCGCGAAGATTAATGTTCATCGTGCGGTCCCATTCCTCCAGTTCCAGTGTCTCGATAGGGGCCATTGTGCCGTTAATGCCTGCGTTGGCGAACACAATATCCAGCTTTCCGTACGTTTCCACGACTTTAGCGAACCCCTGCTGAATCATATCCGGCTTGGATATATCACATTCCAGTACAAGCGCCTCGCCGCCAGCCTGCTCGATGATTGCTTTGGTCTCCTCTGCATGCTTGGGTGTCCGATCCAGCATGACCACCTTGGCGCCTTGTTCTGCAAAACGGATCGCGGTCGCCTTGCCAATTCCTGAACCTCCACCACTGACCACTGCTATCTTTCCTTGCAATCTCTGCTCTGCCATTGACTATTCCTCCCATTCCGTTCATAAACTAAACCTGACTCGTTATTCCATACCTCTGGACGTTGAGGGTGAAACAGTCACAGCTGGATTTTATCCCATTTGCGAAATATGGTAACATAGGCGAACCAGCAGGAACTTGTAGCAAAAATATATAGCAGGAACAAGTATGGAGAAGACCGAGTGACGGAGGTGGATCGAATTGAGCTATAACGCAAATGACCAACCCGGATCGACAGACGCTATAGCACTGACCGGAAAAATGAAACCGTGGGCACTAAGCGGCCCCAGTATTCAAATCGATCCGTTGTTTCCCTATTACGCCAACCGTTCGCGGGACAGTATAGCAGATGAGATCGCCCTTGCGGGCTACCAGACCGTTCATTATTTTGTCGTGCGTGAAAATGAAGTGGATGGAGCGCTTGTTGCTGCTTTTCAACGCAGAGGCATAGCGGTGTGGGCAATGGTGCTAGGCAACGGCTCTTTTGGCGTGTCCCAGCTACCGCCGGAGTGGAAAGAATGGCGCATGGAGCTGCTGCGCGAACCGAACGACGGATTTCAGCGGCTTTCGCATTTTGCCCAGGAGTATGTGGAATGGAAAAAAAACGCCGCTGCCCGGCTCGTCACCGACATTCCGTTCGACGGGTTCGAGGTGGCGGAGCCTTATTTCCCCGAATGGAACGGGCTGCGCAGTGGAGTGTACGGGGATATTGGGCCGCATGCACAGCGTGTCTTTCGCGAGCGCAGTGGTGAGAACATTCCGGATTTCCGCGACAAGCATGCGCGAAATTACTACCGGAAGGTTCCGAACCTGTACGCGCAGTGGGTTGATCTGCGTGTGGACGCCGTGAACGGCCTGATCAGCGAGCTGGTGAACGGCGCAGGCGGTGTGCGTGATGTCCGGCCGGACATCTGCGTGGCGACATGGTCGCTTGCTGTGAGCGGGCGCGGCGATGTTCCCGGCCAGCTGCGGGAATGGCAGGGTCTGGACGCGGTAGCCATGATCGGGTGCGTCGCCCCGGATATGCACGTACTCCAGACCCATTGGCCGGACTGGATGCGCCGCCGTCTGCCGCCACAGTATATTCGCGGCTACGCCCGCATCGCGCAGTTGATTCGCACCGCTTATCCGGGCCTGCCCCTCGGGGTGCAGGCGGATATCGGTTCGCTCGCGCGGATGGTTCGAGATCGCGAGTGGACGCGGCGGTTCGGGGCTACCGCCCTGGAGGGCGACTACGACGCCTGGACCGCCTATGAATACCATGTGGGTGGTTACATGTACCATGAGCCGCCCAAACCGCTTAGAGCGGAACGTTCAGCCGAAGATGAGGTGGTTATTTCTTTCAGCAAGCGAATTGCCACACCGTCTGTAGATGAGTTGCGTATTTGGAGCCGGGAGGACAGAGCAGGTACAACACGCGACCTGAGCCGCCACCTAAGGAACGATTCACTAACGTTGCTGGAGCTTGTGGATGCCGTAGCAGACGGAAACCGTCTATTGCTGCGTATACGCAATTTACCAGCGGAGGCGTTCAGCTTGCGCCTTGATGGTGTGCAGGATACACCGGAGCTATGGCTGCTCAAGGGAAGGAAGGCACATCGCAATCTGCCAGAGGATGAAGTGAGGGTTCCTTAAAATTTGGGTAATAACAAAATAACAGCTGTATAAATGGCTCATTTGCCGTAGCATTTTTGAATTGTATACTTTGAGGCAACATCTTTCAAAACATAAACTATAGTGGAGTGAAAAAAGTATGTGGGATTGGGATTACCTGATTCGGGTCATGTTTGCAGGATTATGCGGCGCATTAATCGGCTATGAGCGCAAAAGTCGGATGAAGGAGGCGGGCATTCGCACGCATTTCATTGTCGGTATTGGCGCAGCGCTCATGATGGTGGTATCCAAATATGGTTTTCAGGATCAAGCCGTCTGGTCGAACCTGTCGCTAGACCCTTCCAGAATAGCAGCACAGGTTATAAGTGGAGTCGGTTTTATCGGAGCAGGGATGATTTTCACACAAAAAAATAGAATCAAAGGGCTGACCACTGCCGCGGGCATCTGGACTACCGCCGGAATTGGTATTGCTGCAGGCGCAGGGATGTATGGGCTTGGTGCAGGTGTAACGCTGTTTATTCTAGCGGCTCAGTCCTTGCTCCATAGTCGTTTTTATCAGATGGCTACTCCGTCTACGCGACAAGTGATTGTTCAGGTCGACAATGAGCCGGGCGTACTGAATCGGATCAAAGAACTGCTGGAACACAAGAAGCTGACGATTCACAGCTTTCACGTCGAGCGCATCAATAACGGTGAGCAGTTGGTTATTCATATGCTTTTAAAGCTGTCCCGGTCAGAGGGAGTGGAGGAACTGCTGTCACTGCTTCAAGAGATGGAAGGTATTCGTTCAGTCGAGACCAAGTCCAATTAGACGAATTTACTGCTCACACAGTAGCTTTTTTGTCGAACGCTGGCGGCTTTTATAACGGAAAAAAACTTTAAAAATAATGATTGAAAACGCTTCCTTTTGTGTATATACTCTTACTACATCACAGAGGCAGTAGCCAAACAAAGACCCCATGCATATGCACAGGGCCGTTGTTATCATCCAGATATTATTTTACTTTGACGGGAGCTGGATATTTTTTACCCAGCGTATCCACAGTGACTTTTTTCATCGTAGCCGGTTGGATCGGTTTGTCATTGCTATCCCGTTTGGAATTGACGATAGCATCGACCACATCCAACCCGGACGTTACTTTACCGAAAGCGGCATATTGACCGTCGAGGTAGTCCGCATCGGCAACCATGATGAAAAATTGCGATCCAGCCGAATCCAGATCCGCTGAGCGGGCCATGGATAATACGCCACGTGTATGTTTGAGTGTATTGTTAACACCATTGCTCTTGAATTCGCCTTTGATACTGTAGCCGGGGCCACCTGTACCGTTACCTTGCGGATCACCACCCTGAATCATAAAGCCTGGGATAACACGGTGGAAAATGGTACCGTTATAGGCTCCCTTTTGCACTAAAGAAATGAAATTGTTAACCGTGTTCGGTGCTACTTCCGGATACAGCTCAAGCTTAATTTTCTTGCCATCATTCATGACAATCGTGACAATCGGATGGGAAACAGCCTTGTTCTTGTCTTTAGTCGCAGCAGGAGTTGTAGTGCTTGTCCGGCTGGCGGCTTCCACATCGGCCGCTTTTGTACCGCATCCAGCAACCAGCACGAGCATGATGGCCAGTAGGCACAGCGTGTACCATGGGCGTATCGTTTTTCGGTTCATTGATATTCCTCCTGAAAGGTTGGATGGTGTAACATCCTAATTTAAAGTTTGGGGGCAGCGCAGAACACTTTTCCATTTTCTATCATACCTTTTTTGCTGGGGATAAGGAAATACGGGTTTGAAAGCCGTATTCTTGACCCATACTGCTGCTATTCCCAAGGAAAGGGGCAGGATCATGATGGAGGTAGACAAAAAGCTGGCAAAAGGTCTCATATGGGGTATGGCGTTCAGTCTGCCGGTTTGGGTAGGGGTGCTGTACTCAGTACAACATTTTCGTGACTGGCTATAACATAAATCGTAAAGATAGGCCAAAACCGTTGTGGTTTTGGCTTATTTGTATTTGTGCCAGTCCAAATTGCTGTTATTCAGCAGATGCTCAAAGTTGTTATCCAGCTTCTTCTGTTCAGCTTTTTTTGCTTCGACGGCACGCTGCCGTTCGTCTTCTTTACGTTTGTCCTGTTCTGCTTGGGCTTCATTGGCTTGAGCCTTAAGTTTATTCAGCACGTCCTGACTCAACAGATCTTTTAACGTAGCAGGTTTGTCCTGAGCCGCAGGAGCAGGGGAAGGCGAATTTCTCTTCTTAGCCATGTCATCAACTCCATTCCATTCGATTATATCAGCTTCTTCACGGTTGTTCCACGATTGAAGGATGAGGGGGCGGTAGACTTTTCTAATTTAGAGGGTAATAATGGAATGAGCAGAAGGGACGTGTGGCATCATGCATCTATATTGGAAGCGAAACCTGGTCATTTTGTGGATTGGAGTATTGTTTTGCAGCATGGCCTATTCCGTGTCAATTCCGTTTTTACCTATATTTCTGAATACGGAAATGGGCGTAAATGATCATCTGGAACTGTGGTCGGGGATTGCCTTTGGAGTTACTTTTTTAGCCAGCGCGCTGATTGCCCCATTTTGGGGTTCGCTTGCGGATAAGTATGGACGCAAACCGATGCTGATTCGTTCAGGCTTTAGCCTGGCGGTGTTGTACCTGATATGTGCTTTGGTGACAGATCCATATGTGTTCGTAGGAGTACGGTTGTTTCAAGGCCTTCTATCCGGGTTTATTCCTGCTGCGATTGCGCTGGTCGGAACGGGTTCACCTGAGGAGAAAACCGGCTATGCACTCGGTATTATGGCGACCGCTGGGGCGACAGGCAGCATTATAGGTCCGTTGATTGGCGGTGTGGTGAGCCATTATTATGGCAATCGGAATGCCTTTTTTTTCTCTGCGGCTCTTGTACTGGTATCTGCGTTAATTGCGACCTTTGGCGCTAGAGAGGACAGCTTCAAGGGAACCAGTACCCGCTCGCATGTTCGTGATGATATCAAGGAGGCTATTGCTAATCGGCCTTTGTACTTTTTGCTTATTCTAGCGGGATTAAGTACCTTTTCCGTTATGATACTGGAACCGTTAATTACGGTATATGTGCTTGAAATGGGAGTTGACCGCAGCCAAGCATCTCTAAGTTCCGGGATTGTATTCTCAGCCGTAGGCATTGCGGCGGTGCTGATGGCTCCCCGATGGGGACGGATTGGAGGACGAACCGGATTTGCACACGTGCTGCTGATTGGGCTGATCGGTTCGGGAATCGGGAATATCCTACAATTTTATGTAACCAACTTTATTGGTTTTGGTGCGCTTCGGTTTGGATATGGATTGTTTTATGCGTCCGTCATGCCTGCTATCAACGCGATGACTGTGGAGGTCACCAAGCCGGAGTTTCGCGGACGAGCCTTTAGCTTGAGCCAATCAGCCACTCAACTCGCGACAATGGCGGGGCCGTTGATTGGCGGCATGCTTGGCAGTTGGATGCCGATCCGCTGGATCTTTGTGTTAAACGGTGGTATATTGCTGCTTGCAGCGTTGTTGCTAGGGGTAAAGGGGAAAAACGTGTTCCCGGTTTCAGCCAAGAAGAACGTCACGGATCAGGATATTCATTCTGCCGGATAGGCGAATGACAGCAGATTGTCTAATGGCATAAGCTTAAGGCTCCTAGAGCAGGTCTTTTTTTGCGCGATTAGATAATTATCCCAAACCTTTACTTTTAGTATACTTATTCATAACCCTCTACACTGATAATATGACAAGGAGGGATATATTATGATAAGAGACGACATTTTGCGTCAACAGCTTGAGAAAGCTCGCCAAAAGCTGTATATTTTGCAAGCAAAACATGGTTTTAATCATGCCAGTGTGCTCAGACAGTCTGTAATTATGGATAACCTCATCAATCAATATAACCACCTTTTTTATATAAAAGAAAAAAAGCCAACTGCATAAATGCAACCGACTGGGCGAGAAACTTTTGGTGAGGTCACTCGCCCTTGCTGTAGCGCTAATACCTATAACAACGATGCTTATCTTAACTTTTATAACTAGTGTGCAATCTATCATTTTAGGTACGGTTCGTTTGATGTGCACTCAGTAAAACACCGATAATAACGACCAAACCGCCAATGATTTGGCGCCATGTAATCGTTTCTTGCAAAAGCAAAACAGAAAATAAGACTCCAAATATCGGAACCAAATTCATCAGAGAAACGGAACTGCTCGGTGACAGCTTGATTAATCCGTAATTATATAGCAAAAACGCGATAACGGAGCAGAATACACCCAGATATACTAACAACATAAACGATCCTGTTGTCGGAACCTGCCAACGATCCTTTTCTAATAGAGCCAACGGTATAAAAAAGATACTTCCTGCAACGGTTTGATAAAAAGATAACGTCACGGGTGGATATTTGTCCACAACCTTACGCGTCATGAAAATGTAAAACGCCCACGCAAAACCCGTCCCGATTAATATTAAATTTCCGATGAGTTGATTCTTACTATCCGAACTTTCGCCAACTGAAGTCAAGAAATATACCCCGATCATGGCCAATGCTATGCCGCAAATTTTATATTTGGATATTTTCACTTTATACAAAATAAGTTCAAGCAGCGATGTAATTGCGGGATATGATGCAACAATTAATGCTGCGTTGGAAGCGGTAGTCAGGCTAACCCCTATATTCTCCATTGAAAAATAGAGAGTGATTCCCAAAACACCACTAAACGAAATCGTAGCCAAATCTTTTGGCTTTACTTTGACATGTTCTTTTTTAATCAGCAAAACGATACCTAGCACAACGGAAGCTATAATAAATCTCGACAGACCCAAGGTAAGAGGGGGGAACGTCGTGTAGGCTGCTTTGGTGGCAATAAACGATGTACTCCAGATCAATAGGGCCAGGATCGTAGAACCGTAGTAAATCCTGTTGCTTTCGCTGTGATGAGCTATGACTTTGTTCAAGTTAAATCCTCCCTGAGGTAATCCCCTGTGAAATACAATAGTTGCTACTATAGTGACTACTATAAAAACGTTACTAAAAAGATAGTGTGTATATCAGTTTTTGTCAAGGGGAAGTGATATAGTAAGGATGAACACGAATTGAGGAGAAGACGTCATGAAACCAAAACCAAATATATTAGAAATTCTACGGGATTTGAATTTTAGTGAATATGAAGCCAAGGCTTATGTGACCTTATTGGAAAGCTCTCCACTTTCGGGATACGCCGTTTCATTGAATTCCGGGGTACCGAGATCCAAAATTTATGAGGTTTTGTCTGGAATGGTTAACCGTGGGGATATTATGGTCAGTCAAGAAAATACGCCTCTGTATGTGCCGCTTCCGCCGCATGAATTGATTGCCCAGAGAAAACGCAAAGCAGAGCAGATTTTCAATGTGGCGCAAGAGAGTTTGGAGCAGTACACAGCATCATTTCAAAACAGAGAGAATATTTGGAATATCTCGGGGTATGAAGCCATTATCAATCGTATAAATGAAGGGGTAAAGGGAGCAAAACACCGAATTTTATTGGAAATTTGGAAAGAGGATGCCGAGGTGTTCCGAGATGCCTTAGAGCAAGTCGCTCAACAAGGAATTGAAGTGATCATTGTAGCGTATGGGGAGCTTAACTTTGATTTCGCTAATGTTTACCGCCATGATATGAGTGAGGAGATTACGTCTGAAATTGGTGGTCGGTGGATTGTACTTAGCGTAGACGACCGGGAGGTCGTAGCTGGCATACTTTCACTTGGTGATGACAGCCGCGCTGCATGGACGTTACATCCGGGTCTGGTGATGCCGATTACAGAAGTGATTATTCATGATATTTATATCATGGAAATCCTATATGAGTTCCGTGAACAATTAGAGGCGAAATTCGGCCCTAATCTAATCCATCTTCGCAATAAATTTGCTATGGGTCCGAATGGCAAAGGATATTATGTTCCTTTGACTGAAAAAAGCATTAAACGTGTATAGAGATTGTCTGAGGTCCGATGTGCAAAAATAAACAGGCCCATGGAGTGTTATTCCATGGGCCTAATTTTATTGGATGTTGTGTTCAATTATTTTACGGTTACAATCACACGTTGATAATGCTTTAAAGGATGTTTTCCATTGTCCTGTACTTCTGCAATGATATGAAGCGTATTCCCTGACTTAGCATCTGCAGGAACTGTGAAACTAACTGCATTCGTATCACTACCTTGCAAGTCAATCGTGTTTACTTTCTCGCCTTTAGCTACTTCTCGATGAAGCCCAAGCTGCATTTCCCCCAGCAATTCAGGTTTAACTTGTGCTGGTTTTACTTTAGAATCCTCATACGTGTCTGCTTCAAAATATCTCCACCATTTATAGGTCAATTGATTACCGTCGGGATCTGAACCTTCTGCATGCAGGGTTATTTTCTCCCCTGGACTAGCGGTTAGGTCTAATCCTTCTTTAATGGTCAACGTTGGATTATGGTTGGCATCTTTGTAGTCGGATGCAATAGCCCAATCTGCACGAGCAGCAAAGTCATTTTGAATATCATCAAACCAACGCATCAGAGAATATTCTGCTTCGAATTTTTTCGTATGCACATCATAATCTAACACGGTATTTCTAAATAATTTATCGTTAACGACACCGAAACGACCTCCCCAGCCACCATAGGATGGGTTTTCCATACTCCGCAATCCGTTATCAATTAAATAGAAGAAGGATGGAGAATCACCTTCAGAAATAAAGTCATACTTGTCGTATTGTGGATTTTTCTTTAAGTAGGCTTCACTGCCTCTTTGTTCTTCATCCAACTCGCCTTTGATGATATTGCCATCGCCCATCAAGGCATACATATTGAGCAACTTCCCATGACCATCTTTAATATTTTTGAAGTTCCATTCCCCGTGCAACTTGCTGTTTACTTCTTCTGTATGCATTTTCCAAGCATAAGCGAAATGCCAGAAGTTAGATTGATCATTAATAATTCTGATGTCTGGCCAATTCTTTGCGATGTACTTATTGTAGCTGTCATCCTGATCCAAAATGATATATAGAACGAGCTTATCGCTCACCTTTTTTTGGATATCAGCCCATTGAGCTGTATTTTTGTATTCGTCCTCAATAGATTTTAAAGCTTTGGCTGTAGTATTTGTGCCACCCCAGGTTTGTACATATAAATCTCTTTTGTCATCATCCAGGAAGAGATTTTTAAGGAAATTAGATCCTTCTGTTTCTTTGTCCATCTCACCTTTGTATGAAATATTGCCTATCTTGGTAACGCTTTTAATATATTCAGGCTTTGGATATCCTTCGGCTTGTTTAGTTAGATTAGGGTAAATTTCTCCATAAGCATCGATCATATCCGTTACCCATTGAGTTCCAGTCCATCTAAATGGCTTGATGCCGGCCTTTTCATCACCTGCATAATGATACACGGAACTGGTCAATACGATACCAGACAAGTCCATTTCATTAGAATAGAGGAGGAAGCGAATAACCGAATTCATATCATCGACTTCTCCATCGGTTGTAATAACCGTTCTGGCCTTCGTCGCTTTAGTTTCTACTTTATTGTCCACTTGTTCTTTTGCTGGAGCAGCGCTTTCATCCTTTGCAACAGCAGGAGCTTTTCCGCCGCTGCAACCACTGATGATCAAAATACATATCATGGCTAATAAAAAAATGCTTAACCCTTTTCTTTCTCTCATTTCTGTTCCCCTCTCTGAACGTTTCCAGGATGTTTTAGGATTATAACCATGCGGGCATCCTTTTTATTCATGATTCAAGATATAAAAAAAACCTAAATACATATATGCATCCATAGAAATGGCGCATACATATATCTAGGTTTTGCCTGCATGATCAGTCACAATCCTGTTTAGATTCTACAACATAATCCGAGAAAATGAAAGCGGTTTATGAATCCCGGCATAAAATTAGTTTTACGCTTTGAATAAACCGGATTCTTTGACTTCAGACAGGAAGTTGTGGAACTCAGGAATGTTCAGCTGTTGCTGAGCATCGGACAAAGCGACTGCTGGGTTCGGATGGACTTCCACCATGATACCGTCGGCTCCAGCAGCCAAGGCAGCTTTGGCGCAAGGGGCCAGGATGTCCTTACGTCCTGTGGAGTGAGTCACGTCCACCAATACAGGCAGATGGCTTTCCTTTTTCAAAATCGGAACAGCAGAAATATCCAGCGTGTTACGCGTCCATTTTTCGTACGTACGGATACCGCGTTCAATCAGCATGACTTGCGTGTTACCACGGGAAACGATGTATTCAGCAGCATGAAGGAACTCTTCCATAGTGGCAGCCAGTCCGCGTTTGAGCAGAACCGGAGTTCTGGTTTCACCCGCAGCTTTGAGCAACTCAAAGTTGTGCATGTTGCGCGCACCAATTTGAATAATGTCGATGTATTGGATCGCTTCCTCCAAATGTCTTGGATCGACGATTTCACTGATTGTAGCCAGCCCGAACTCGTCGCCTACACGTTTGAGAATTTGCAGTCCTTCCACGCCCAGTCCTTGGAAATCGTACGGAGACGTACGTGGTTTGAACGCGCCACCACGAAGAATCGGCACACCGGCTTCCTTGAGAGCCGCACCTACTTCACGAGTTTGCTGGTAGCTTTCTACCGAGCAGGGACCTGCGACCATGATGGAGGCTTTGCCGCCCACCAGCGTATCTTTAACCTTAATAACAGTGCTATCCGGTTGATTTTTGCGGCTGACGATCAGATGTTTTTTGTGTTCTTCTTTTTGATAGTTCAAAGAAGCCTTGAAAATATTTTTGAACAGCTGGCGAATCGTAGCATCGTCAAAAGGCCCACGGTTAGCCGCGATCAGCTTGTCCAGCATTTGTTGCTCACGTACCGGATCAAAGTCAGGTACCCCTTGAGCTTCCTTCAATTTTCCAAGTTGTCCCGCCAGTTCAGCGCGTTGGGACAGCAGCTCCAGCAATTGCAAATTTGTAGCATCGAGCTGTTCACGCAGCAGCTCCAAAGAATTTTCATTTGTAGACATACAGTACACCCTTCCCGAATTTAAATTTGTTTTTTTCTGTCAGCCCATAGACTTTTTTGCAGAAAATAACACAAAAAGGCACTCGTCGCAAGGGACGAATGCCGTGGTACCACCCTAATTACAGAAGTATACATACGAATCGTCAACGTCGTTCAGTCGACGGCAGTAACTTCTGAGCTTGATGCCCGTAACGGGGGCTTCCGGAAACCTCTACTGCGGACAAAGGAATGAATCCTTCTGTCGGTTCAAGGCTCGACTCGGGAGTGAATTTCAACGCGGGATTGCGGTACGCTCTCAGCAATTCGTACCTTTCTGTGGGAATCCGTTAGACGTTTACTTGTCTCCGTCGCTGTCTTTGTTCATGGTATTCAAAAGATTTGACCTTATTTTAAACAAAGTAGGTGCAGAAGGCAAGCCCTGATTATCAGGTTCAGTTTTCGCACCGTTTTGAATCGGTTATAATGTGAACAGCAACGGGACCCCCTTGCAATCTAAAAGACGTGATGTCCGAGGAGGAATTATGAGCAAAATCAGAGTATCGGCGGTTCAATATCATCTGCATACGATTGACTCATTCGAGCAATTTGCCCTGCAATCGGAGCATTATATTAAAACAGCCGAGGAATTTGGCGCGGAATTTGTCCTGTTTCCCGAGTTTTTTACGACCCAGCTTATGTCGATCGGTGAGAGTAAAGGCAAAGCTTTGACGATCAACGACCTGCCGGATTTTACCGACCGGTACCTTGAATTATTCACTTCGTTCGCCCGTCGAACCGGGATGCATATTATTGGCGGCACTCATGTAATTAGGCGAAACGAACGTTTATATAATACGGCACATTTGTTTTACCCGGACGGACGCGTGGCCACCCAGGACAAAATTCACATTACACCGACTGAGGTGCATGAATGGAATATGGCTCCCGGTGAGGGACTAAATGTGTTTGAGACGTCCAAGGGCACCATAGCGATGCTGACCTGCTATGATATTGAGTTTCCCGAAATCGTTCGCATGGCGAAGGCGAAGGGAGCAGATATTATTTTCTGCCCTTCCTGTACGGACGATCGTCACGGATTTTACCGGGTACGGTATACAAGCCACGCCAGAGCGGTTGAAAATCAGGTGTATGTCGTTTCGACGGGGACTGTCGGCTCTTTGCCTACGGTTGATTTTATGCGTGCCAATTATGGGCAAGCCGCAGTCATTACACCCAATGACATTCCTTTTCCGCCACGCGGCATTATGGTGGAGGGTGAACTGAACAACGATATGATTGTGACAGCAGATCTCGATTTGCAGCTGTTGTACGATGTACGCGAGCGTGGCTCGGTGACAACCTGGCGTGATCGTAGAACAGATTTGTACACAGACTGGAGCTAATGAAAGGAAATAAGCCATGTATCGCAAAGAATGGTTCATCTTTGACGGCGATCGACCGCTTCGGGCGGTGATTCGTAATTATTCTACAGCCGATTATGAGGGATTGCTGCGTATTCAGCTGGAGAGCTTCCCGCCACCTTATCCGCAGGAGCTGTTATGGAGCCGGGAGCAGATTGCCAGCCAGATAGAGCATTTTGCAGATGGAGCGCTGTGTGTGGAAATTGAGGGGGAACTGGCGGGTTCGGTAACCAGCCTGCTGATGCATTATAACCCCGAACATCCTCAGCATACATGGGAGGAAGTTGCGGACGACGGTTATATTCGTACACACTGTGAGGACGCTAAGGCGCTGTATGTGATTGACTTAGCGGTACGTCCTGCTTACCGCAGATTGGGTCTGGGTAAATGGCTGATTTTTTCCTTATATCATCTTGTGATTGAACGGAGACTGGATCGTTTGCTGGGCGCGGGCCGTATGCCTGGTTATCAGCATCATGCCGACCAATTGAGCGCAGAAGCGTATGTGGATGCCGTAGTGTCTGGTGAACTGAAGGACCCGGTATTAACTTTTCTACTTCGTTGCGGACGGGTGCCTGTCTGCATCCTGCCGAATTATTTGGATGATGAACAATCGCGTAATTATGCTGCCCTCATGGAATGGCGAAATCCGTTTCATACCCATCACTAATTGAAGAGGAGTGTGTCCTATGGAATATCATCGCATTACTCATATTGAAGACCCCTTGTTTGCGAGCATGCATCAGCTAATGCAGGAAGTATTTCCACCAGAGGAAGTGCTGGAGTACAGCCTGTGGAAGGAACCACTGGAAGACCCGGGTATTCGTGTCTTTGTTGCGGTACAGGACGATAAGGTAGTCGGTGCAACAGAGTATCGTTATTATGAGGACTTTAATGTAGCTATGACAGATTTTACGATCATCGGACAACCGGGACTGGGCATTGGCCGTTTTCTTTGGACACGACGTCAGAATGACTTGCACGCGCTTGCTCAGGCCAGTGGACAGCAGTTGCAGGGGATGTTTGCTGAAATCTATGACCCTTACCGTGGCAACGAGCATACCTTTGGTGGTGTCAAGCCAATGGACCCGTACGTGCGACGTGAGGTGCTATCTCATCTGGGCTATAAGCGATTGGACCTGGACTATGTACATCCGTCCTGGAATAACGATGGAGTAGCAGTAGAAGGGCTGAATTTAGGCTTTATGCCTGAGGATGATAGCGTGGAAGAAGTGAGCGCCGAATTGGTGGCAGCTTTCCTGCGTCGTTACTATACAGTATTGCCGAACAAGCCTGCTGCCTGGAACGAAATGGTAGAGGGATTGGAAGCCAAATCGACAGTAGTATTGCTGCCATTGTAAACATATGAAGTACAAAAAGGGTGCACTCAAGCCACGTATCATCTGCGTGGCTTAGGTTGCACCTTTTTTGCATTTCCCTATCGGTCCTTTCATTTTCCTTGATCCCTGGGTTCGGGCTTCGCAGATGCGACTCCTCGTGGGTTATCTTCGGCCGAAATATCGTCCGTAATTGTCTTGTCCGCGGTCCTACGTTCGTCTGCTTCCACAGGATTCAAGGTTTTGTAGCGCTTATACTCCATATCGGCCTGAGACATCGGATCTTTATACATAGGAGATCAGTCAACTCCTTTCTGTTATACACTTCATTACCCGCATACCAGAATTGGTAACCGTTTTCTTTCACCTGATAAAATGAAGTGGTTAATGTTAATCCAGCATATCGTCGCTGTCCAGTTGCTCTTCTTCATCCCCATCGGTACCATTCAACAAATCGGTACCATGCAGGAATTCGGCAGGAGCAGAAGGATCAACAGGACTGTTCGGTGTCAGTTCATCGGCATCTGGGACGTCCTCCAGAGGAGTATCTGGCCCTTCCGTCAGATTCTCCCAGTTGGTTTCTGCATTTTGCAGAGAAGGCTCAAAATCATTGTCATGTAGCTCAGTAGTTCGATCATCACGATTGGCCATGTTACTCAGCTCCTTTACTTTTTGTTGCTTATTCCGACCTTACCCAAACAGAAGAACGGCTAAACCTTGAGTTAGTGTGTCTGTAGGAAGTTAAAATCATGCGAATAGGGATATGCCCATTCTCAATTAGCGTTTTTTTGGTAACTGCTGTGATATGATAAAGAAGATAGGGAGGGATATGAATTGGAATGGTACATGTTTGGTCCGATGATTAGTCGTATCCGAGTAGGTCAAAAGGCATCTACCCCGGGATTTTCCCGCACCCTCATTCGGCGCCCGGAAGGCTTATACTGGACAGATGGCGGACAGGCTGGAAAAATAGTAGAAATACGCGATTACTTATTTTCCGATATTTGGACGATCTATGAAGATGAAGATTCTGAACCATGGTTGGGGCTTAGAGAGCAGAAGGAGCGGCGCGAACAGGAAATGATCATTAATCAATATGAAGATTTTACAAAAAATGAGTAAAAAGAACATGATACCCTTCTTATGAAGAAGGTATGCACATCATCGTATAGAATAATATAATTTCAGGACGTAAAAAATGTTAAAACGTATACAATCTTGTAAATCCTACTATGTAACTTTGAGGTGCTTAATATGAGGCATGTGCCCAAAGCTGTCGCCGCCCTGCTAGCGGTCATTGTGATACTGTTGTCGCTGGGTCACTCCACCTATGCGGCTAAAATGACCCCGGAAAGGGATTATAAAATACCCTCCTGGGATATGAGATGGGGAGCGGTAAACGAGGATGGCTCTTTAGATGAGGTAAAGGATCCCAGCAAGGTCTGGATGCATATTGAAGATGATACACAACTGCTTAGGCAGCCCGGTAATAAAGGATCTGCTTGGATTCGTATTAAGTTACCTTCGCTAAATGATGAAACGCCAGCGGTACTTTTTGAAAATATTTATGGCAGGCATATTACGCTGTATAAAGATGGGACCAATTTTTACGAATCCTACCGTGGGTACAATTATGAGAATAATCGTATTCTGATTCCGCTGAAGCCGGAAGACAGCGGTAAAACATTATACATATGGACGGAAAGCAGTAAGAATAGACTGGGCATTATCGGCAATGTGATGACCGGTGATTATCGTGATTTGTTGGGGACCTTGGTCAGAATGGATGTTTTAGATATTGTACTGGGCAGTACGTTTATCTTTATCGCCCTGGTACTACTGATCTGCTCATTTTTCCTGTTCCGTCCGAGTATGGCCATGTGGCTGTCCCTAAGTGCGATTGTATTGTCTATTGGTCTGATGATCGTAACGTATTCACCATTCTTGTATACATTCTATCGCGGCTATGGCAAGCTGTACTTACAACTTTTTGATGTGGCACTATTTATTCTGCTGCCTTCATTAGCTTTCTTTTTTGAACAAAATATCAATTCGATTATACTGATTCGCAAATTCAGAAAGTTTTTAACCGCATACTCTTTGTTCTGCTTTATCATGATGATTGTGAATTTAGGAGCACAGGAGCGGTTGAACGATATATATTATTTTTTTAGTGTAGTCATCCTGGGTATATTACTCGTCGCCTTAATGATACTGCTGGTATTTGCTTCGGTTCGCATGGCACTTAAGGGTGATCACGAAGCGATCATTTTATCGACAGGCTTTGCATTTTTTGCAGTCATCTCTATCGGGGAACTGAGCTGGTTCTTCATTCTGGACGGACACTACAATATGTTTTTGTGGAAATGGGGCGTGTTCGGTTTTGTACTGGCGTTGATCGCGATTTTGGGCAGAAGGCTGGCAGAAAAGCACAAGCAGGTGGTTCGGTACTCCAGGGAACTGGAGATGTTCAATAATGAGCTTCAACGTTCGGAGAAAATGGAGATTATTAGCGATTTGGCTGCATCTGTAGCTCATGAGGTACGTAATCCCCTTCAGGTTACACGTGGATTTCTTCAGTTGATGAGCAAGCAGGAGGATGGTAAAAATAAAGACTATCTACATATCGCTCTGGAGGAGCTGGATCGAGCTTCCGCGATTATTACAGATTTTCTGACTTTTGCCAAGCCAGAGTTTGACCAAACCAAAACGTTGACCATATTGGACGAATTCAAACATATTGAAGGAATCATCAGTCCAATGGCTAATTTGCAAGGTGGGAAAATTTCACTGGATATTCCCCAGGAAATCAAAGTACGCGGGAATTCCTCCAAGTTCAAGCAGGCGTTCATCAATATCATCAAAAATAGCATAGAAGCGCTGCGCGACCAGGGTCATATTCATATATGGGCTTATGTGGACAACGGAGAGGCGGTCATTCATATTCGGGATAATGGTGAAGGGATGGATGCTCAGACTTTATCCAGACTAGGTGAGCCTTATTTCTCGAATAAGACAAAGGGCACGGGTTTGGGGATGATGGTGACTTTTCGGATTATTGAAACGATGAATGGCAAAATAACTTTTACAAGTGCAAAAGGGGTGGGAACAGAAGCGACCATCCGCTTCCCCGTAGCCGGATAATATCCGGCTTTTTTGCATTCGGAGAAAACGGAGGGAAGCTTGCTGAGCCCACCCACATGAGATTAAGGAATATAGATTAAATAAGCATTAACAACTAATTTACCACATCGAGCGAGGTTTCTGGGATGCAGCGAGCACGCCGGAGGGGTCTGGGGGGATTACCAGATAAAACTGATCAGGTGTTTCCTCTAACGTTTTGATTTGGATATGATCGGGGATCACGACTCCTAACACATCACGAATTGCAGATTTGGGATCTGTCATCAGCTTTTCTCTAAAACTGGCATCCTCCCAAGCTTTTTGAATGACTTGTGTTTGAAGAACTTCAGTAGCCATCAAAAATCACCCTCTCATTCAATTGGTTATATTTACCTAGTCAGTATACCACGAAAGACTCAGAAAAATCTAGCATTATTTCATATTTTTGGAGAGCCAGTAATCAAGTCCGCCTCTTCTCAAATGCGAGCGTCCGGCTTCAATTTCCGCCGCCACTTCGCCCAGTTCTGCTGTGATAGAATGTGCAAAGCTACGTAGGCCGTGGATAGAAGGCTCCAGGGTCTCTAACTGTTGGACTACTTGATCGGCAATGTTCACATAGGTGGCGAGCGTGCCGCGTACATAAATCGCTTCCTGAATCTGTTTGGGTCCCAATCCTTCACAGTAAGCCGTCTTCTGTTCGGCACTGATATGGGACAAAAGACAGTTATAGCTATCCTCCACCAAATCTTCTGCCCAGTCCGCCCAATCATCCGACATTTGAAGCACGAGTAGCGCCAAGTCCGTCATATCTGTAATGATCTGGATCAGATCGGCACGGCCTGCAAGCAGTAAAGCACCCGTTCCAGCCATTTTTAATGGACTTGCTTTCAGCGCGACCTTATTTCTTTCTCCTTGAAAATAGTCCTCTGTTCCTTCGGATATCACACTAACGGCCCATTCATCAACATACGCTCGGGCATATGACCAAAAAGGAGAGGTTGCAGGAAAAAGGTCCCGATATACGCTTAGACACTCAGTATAGAATAGCTGGCTTAAGGCGAGTTGCGTTTTACGGTTGTCTGCTGCTGTGTCCATCACATCGTCTTGAATTAAATAGTGAGCCATGACGAACACGTTGCCAAGTGACAGCTTGCGGCATGTCTCGGGGGGCAGTCCGGTGAGTTCTTGCAGCCAAAATGGAAGCAAATAGCATATGTAATTACGCGTGCTGTCTTCCCGCAACGGATTAAAACGCGCCAGAAAGTCCAAACCCTCTTGCTGAAAGGGAGCTGGAAACGTGGACGTCCGTTCCTCCGCTTGACGAAATACTTTTTCCAATTCGTCTTTGTATGCAAAATACCATTCCATCGCCATCACCTGCATCTCTTATGAATATTTTTATAGCGATTTCTAGTTGTTACCCGCCATTATACAACAGATTGCAATTTTCAAGATTTTGTTATTTTTACATTGAGAATGTTGTAAAAAGGATATCGACAAAAATCCCGGCTGGGAAGATCCCGCCGGGATTTTGTTTTTTTAAAATTAGATGATCTCTAAATAGTCAATATAAGCATCCCATGTCCCATTATCGGCTGTTACAACAAGCTCAATCTCTTGATTTCCGGTTCCATGGCTGACATTGTTTAAAGTATAGACCGCAGGACTGCTCCCGCCGTAGTAGAAGGTACCCTTCGTTTGTCCACCAATTTTCAAGTCAACTTTGGCCATGTTGGAATTATTTGAAGCACCACGGAGTGAAAAACTATGGGTGCCGCTGGTAAAATTCTGTGTGAATTTCACTGAATCATTGTTGGAGTATAAAGCCACTCCGTTGAACGGCGAGCTGATATTTGAAGTATACTGACCGCCTTTGGTCATATTCTCTGCTTCCACTTTTGTGCCTTTGTTTGGCGGCGTTTCGCCGTTTCCGCCATCAGGCGCTACCGCCCGGCCATTGCTTGGTGAGATCATACCAGAGCAAAGGTTACGTTTTTTGAGGTTCTGTGCAATTTGTGGAATAGCTTGGAGTGTAGTCTGGTACTGATCATGCATCAGGATCACATCGCCGTTTTTAAGTTTGCCCGCAGCAGCTACGATCTGTGCGGTGGAGGCGCCGTTCCAGTCTTGGGAGTCAACGTTCCACAATACTTCGGTAAGACCGTTTTGGGTCTCAATGGATTTGAGGGTTGCGTTGGTCTCGCCATACGGAGGACGGAACAACTTTGGTGCCGTGCCAGTAATGGACTGTATCGTTTGCTGCGTGCGTGTAATTTCCGATGACATCTGCGATGTGCTCAGTTGTGTCATATGCGGATGTGACCATGAATGATTACCGATCCACATGCCTGCTGCTTGCTGGTCACGTACAAGCGAAGGATTATTCTGCGCGTTTTGTCCAAGATTAAAGAGCGTCGCGCGTAAACCGTTTTGCTTCAGAGCACTAAGCAGCGCTTTGGTGTTAGAGGGATTGGGACCATCGTCGAAGGTTAACGCTACATAACCGCTCGAGCAATCAGCCGCAAGCGCCTGGTTGCTCGAGATCACCAGCGAGCCTGTGAATAAAGACAAGGTGATTGACATAATCGCCGTCCATTTTCCTGCTTTAGCTATAAACATGGGTCTACCTCCTAGCTATTTTAATATAGTATGGATGTTCCGATACTCCGAACCGATTCAACTCTTTACTAGATTTGAAATTTTAGTCGATCTCCAAATAGTCAATATAAGCATCCCATGTCCCGTCATCGGCTGTTACAACGAGCTCGATCTCTTGGTTTCTGGTGCCATTATTGCCGCCAATCGTAATTGTATTACTAGTTACATTGGCACTCCGACTGCTTTGGTATCCCTCTACAGTAAGTGAAGCTTCATACATCTTGTCCATGTCTTCCCACTTTTTGAAGTGCTCGCTGACCGATATGGTTTTGCTCGTGCGTTTGGATGTCCATAAAAATAACCTTATTTTTTTGTTTCATTGGACTTTTCTCCTGTAGCCTCACTATGATGCAGTGCATTCTGTAGTAGCTTGATGCAACATGTCTTTCCAAAAATCAAATTGTAAACGTTTACAATTTGATTTTATCATATTTTCCTTAATATATAACTTGAAAAATTTCAAGTTATATTGTAGAAAGTATAGTTATTCATTCTTGCTCACTCTACAGGATAGGGTTCCCAAGGAGCGCGTGTAGATCGAAGGTTGGGTGTAATTGTGATAGCAATGTTCATAATTTCTTTTTTCCCGTCTTATGGTTACTTAACAGGCGAAAATATGAATAAAAATAGCAGGAAAAGAAAATATTATTTTAAAAAGGATGAAAGAAGGGTCTGCAACATGAAAAAACAATGGAAATTGACCGCTGCTATTCTGTATGGAGGAGTGATGATGTATGGCACTGCGGGTGCAGCTGGAGCTTCTGGGACGGAACCGAGTAATTCGTTGCAAACTCTCACTCCCAACGACTCTATCCAAGGGGCAGCCCGCCAATGGAATGCTGAACCACAGGACGACCACGGGCATGGGCATGTTCACAGACATAGACACGGCAAACGGCCTGGCGGCTTGAATCACCATCTCAACGAGAAAGTAGCCAAGCTGCTGGGCATCACTCCTGTCCAATTAGAGAAAGAACTGGGACAAGGGAAGTCATTGGCCGAGGTTGCTAAAAGCAAAGGCATCCAAGAAGACCAGCTCATTGATAAATTGAAGAATGAAATGACCGTGGATTTGAAACGGCTTGTGAACCGTAAAGGCCCGATTACATTCGATCGTAAGTCCGGGGCTTCGAATGAAGCTCAATTAAAACATGAGGCAGGGACGCCCTCAACCTCGACTAACGAAAACTAAATGTATCTTTTTGCACTAAAAAACCTTGAGAATGGCGGTCCTCAAGGTTTCCATATTCACCGGGCAGTACGCATCGGATTCCTGCTCTCGCAGGGTACCTTGGTCTGGCACAGTCCGCAGCCAGCACCCGATTTGGCCTCGCCGCCGTTTAGAACCGCAAAGTCCCGTGAGGCCTGTCCGTACACAAAATTCATGCAGGCGATTTTGTCATGTCCGCCGTCCTTGCTGATGGCTTGCACAGGGCAGCGGGTAATGCACACACCGCAGATGCCCTTGCTGCACAGCAGGCAGTTTCCGGTATGGCCTGTGACTGAAGATGCTCTGGCATCAGGCGGCACCTTGAGATCGGTCACCACGGACAGCAGGCGGATGGCAATTCCTTTTTCGGTGATGAAGCCGTCGTTGATACTGAAGGTGCCAAGACCCGCAGCATATGCAATGTGGCGCTCCGACCAGTTGGAGATCGGCCCCCCCTCGGCGCCATGGATGCTGTACCAATCCGTATCCAGCGGTGCAACTGCACGGTAACCAAGGCCTGTTAAGTATCCCGCCAAATGCCGCCTTGCAGACTGTACAAAATATTCATCGCCAAAGGTCCGCAGCAGCGCCCATTCCCTTGAGGCTCTATCTTTTTGCGCCCGATTAGCCTTGCGGATCGTCTCGCTGATCGGCAGCACAACGCTGATAACGGTACCTCCATCAAAACTCCCCATTCCAAAGGAACGTTCAAATGCTTCCTGCGGCGTGGAGTGGTCGGGCCCGACCACTCTTTTGTACTCCTCAAACAAAGGATCATGGCCCGCGGCAAATTGAATAATCGGCTCCTCGTAATAAGGACTCTGTAGTTCTTCACAAACATTGCCTTTGTCTTCGCTCACATAGGTTTTCATCTCGGCTACGATGTTTTCTCTCATATCCGGTACGGATTCAACCATCCTATCCACATCCCTCTCCGTGGTTATTGTTCACAGTAAAGCTTCCCTTCAGAAGTCTTGTGGCGGGCTAAGGTATATCACTGACCTCTTACTACAGCTGGAAGTACTTCTCCGATGACCCGCAGTGGTGATCAAATGCAATGCGATCGCTATAATAGCATTTTAAAGACATCTCTAGCCTTGATACCGCAATAAACATTTCGATCTTTTTCGTGTATATACACGAATTGAACACAACTCCACCTGGATGAGGAGCCGTCTAATATCCATCCAAATTTTCAATCTTGGATAAGAGTGAGGTCAGTATCTGCAGATTCCCGTTTCCCAATGACTCCTGCAAAAAACGTTGCGCCTCCTCCCAAAGCCCTGCTGCGTCATTGTATACCGTTCTTCCCCTCTCCGTCAGAGTAAGGCAGCGGTTGCGACTGCCCTCAGCAGATGTATCCTCCACATACCCGTTATGCTCCAGCGCTTTCAAATTGCGAACAATCGTGGTCCGGTCGAGCCGCATCTCCAGCGCCAATTCACTTACACTTGCGGGGCCCAGTGCAGTTAAGTGCTTGAGCAGCGAGAATTGGCTAATATTGAGTCCGCTCGGGGCCAGATACCGGTCATACAGTCCTGTAATAGCCATCGAGGAACGGCGCAGATTGATGCAGGTACAGACTGAGGCTGATCGCTCCTGCGAAGATTTCTTATTCTTTCCTGTCGTTTTCATAAGTTCTCCATTCGTGTACTGTTTCGTGTATCTACACCATCTCAAAAGTGGTAGGTTTTGTAAGCGATATTTGTCACAGCAGTCAGTTCTGTCGGTCTATCATGATTTATCCCCTGTAGTCCTTCCTACTAATGAAAAGTTGAAATAACCAGTCGCGCGAAATCAACCAGCGACTGGTTATTTAGCATGGCTAGAATATGAGTTGAGCGATACCTATAACAGCTTTTTAAGCTGGGAAATACGGCCTTGGGATACGCCGAGCCATTCAGCATATTCGCCTTGCTTGGCTGTTGGATGCTCGCGCATGAGTTTTCTTAGATTTTCAACTAAATGTTGTGAAGACGACCGATGGTTACTTTTTTCTTTGTACGCAGGTTTCTTTACAACAGGAACAGGTAATGGACTCACACCTATATTTCCCTTCAGATCGTTTATGCATTTTTTACATAAAAATGAATCCCTGAAATAGCTTAAGTCCTGAATCGAATAGCATAAGTGACAGCAGACTCCAATATACTTCCGCATACTCAATAATCCTGTTTCAACATCTAAATAAAATTCTAAAGACTCACCAGCTTGAATACCCATAGAGGTTCGCAACTCCTTAGGGATAACAATCCGGCCTAACGTATCCAAGGGGCGTGTCATGCCTGTATTTTTCAAATGATCTTCTCCTTCCATTGTCCAACATCCAATGATCCCCTAATAAAAATATAAAAATCAATAAAGTAAAAGCATTTATGTTTGTTCCAAAAGATGGTATTATCGTGAAGGAAAATCAATAATTATACTATTAGTTTCCAAACTATATTGTTTATTGAAATTGAAATTCTATGAAAATGCTGAAAGGGTGGTTTGTCCATGGAAATCACACCTACGATACAGGCAGAAATTCAAACTTATCTGAAACGAAAAGGTTTAACTATGACCAAGTTTGGTCACACAATTGATTTGAATGTAGGTACAGTTAGTAGCATTGTGACCGGTAACCGATCTATTTCTGTTCACCAACTGGATAGTATTACTGCGGGAATGAATTTACCACCGGATTATTTTTACGAACGTTATATTGAAGAATGCATTGAAGAATCTCCGCTAAACTGGAAAAAAATCAGCCCTTTCCTATACCGATGCATTGAGCTAGGACGACTGGACTGCTTGCAGCGAGTGGTAATTTTATTATTGGATAACCCTAATTATCCGCCATCACTCTTTGAAGTAGCCGAAAATGTATACAAAGACGGTTACAATGAAGCAGCGGCATACCTTTACAAAAAGGTGGCTGAAAGTGAGAAACAGCAGCATTCAGAGCGATTGGCGATCTGCCAGTATCGTTTGTTCCAAATCAATATTGGACAAGATAGAGCTGTAAATCTTCAAGCTGCCATTGAATTTGCCCCTTTTGTGGATCGTTTAGACGAGATAGAGCAATTAGATGCTTTAAAAGATTTAGCGAACATACATCGTTCATTGAATCATTGGGACACTGTATATGAGTTAGCTCAGGAAATGGGGCGTAGAGCAAAAATACAGTACAAATTGAATCGTGACTGTGACAAACAAAAGAAACCAAGCAGGCCGCTTTTTGTATATATTGCTTACGCAGACCTGTTGTGCGCAGCCGTTTGTCATGCTCAGGGAGATTACGTACAAGGTCTTAAATACATCCAGGCTCACGCCGATTTAAGTTGGGTAAAGGAAAGTGATCCTGAAACACAACATTGGATCGGTTTGTTTCAAGGATGGGGAAAAATCAATACATGTGTAAATCGGCTGATGGCAGGTGATGCTACTGTTTTGCCGGAATACGTAGAGTATATGGAAGGCAAAGATGAAATTTTTGCCGAACTCTTAAATATCGTAGAAGCAGCCAATCGGTATAATATTGATATAGATCATATCCTGAAACACTTTGAGCCTCAAATTGCAACCTATAAGGAACCAATGTCTGCTGATATGTATACTCAGCAAGTCTTGCCTGAGGAAGCTGCGCGGTTTTGGTACAAGTTAGCTAAGTACAACCTAAATAAAGGTAGATATCCATATGGTTTCAAATGTTTAATAGACGCATTGGAAAAATCTGATAAGATAAATAATGCACAGCTCTCTCATACTTGCGCAGGTTTATTTGATCGTTTCAGAGCTTGTGCCGATCCTGAAATACTGGATCAGTACGAAAAATTGTCACAGGAGGTGTGGGAAAAAAATGATCAAAAAGATGGCTTTGCTTTTGGCAATGACTAGCTTATTGTTGGTATTCGCAGTACCAATCCAAGGCTTGCCTCAAGGTCATGGAACGATTTCTACAACTGGAATTATCGGCGGTGCATAATTCGAAAGTTTACCACTGGACCAGCTTACTGCTGGTCTTTTTTTGTATTATTTTGTATTTTTTTGGTTCAAAAAAAGTTCTGAAGTAGTTGGACATCCCTCCTTAAAATAAGATTCAATAGGAGGTATGCAGGATGAACAGAGATGACATGTTAACGTTAATTCAACAAATGGAAAATGCTAGACAACACTTGCATGATCTTTACGAAGAGTATGGCTTCGGACATGCTTGTGTACTTGAACAGTCTATGCTTTTGGATGAACTGATTAATCAGTACAACCGTATGTTTCAGACCAGAAAGCAGCCTCACCATGTTTTGGATCAGATTATTAACAACGACGATATTATGTTCAGTCCATCCTCCCCTTTCTTTTTATGCAAAACTGTGACTTCTCCCACGTAACGTTTATGATTATTCTATATAATGACTTATTTTAAAATAAAATACATATTCATGTCATAAAATGTTAATCATCTTTTTGAGGGGACGGCATACTAAGGCAATAAAATGTTTGGAATCATGGTGGACGAATTGATTATGTCAAGGATTCAAATCATGTAGAGAAGTATACTTTTTACAAACAATGAATGTAATTCGATTAGAAAAGGATTGATGCGTTATGTTAAAAAAGGCAGTTAACACATTACTTTTTTCCTTAATCTTCTTTTTGACAGTAGATCAGGCCAATGCAGCTCTTCCTAAATACTTGTATAATCTTGTGATTAAAGTCAACAATGTTGAGGTTACATCCGATGCTAATCCTTATATTGAAAGAGCGACGAATACTACTTATGTTCCCATTAGATTTGTATCAGAAAATCTAGGTGAAACTGTAAACTGGAACAGAGAAAAGCAAGAGGTTACAATCCGTTCGGAAGATGGTAAGACAGTGCGCTTGACAATTGGAAGCAAAGTTGCTTATGTGAACGAACAGCAGAAAATACTGCCTAGCGCTCCTGTAATGCCGATATCTCCTAACCGTGTCATGGTGCCACTCAGATTTGTTTCCGAAGTTATCGGTGCTACTGTAGACAGTAGTAAGAAAGATGAGACTCTGTATGTAAATATCACCAAGGCTAATTAATCATTCCGTCTTCTTATTGGAGCTGATAGATAGGATGTTTCTAGTTGGGGCCTCAATAATATCAAATGATAAACGCATTAGTCTGGAATCCTTGTTGTATAAAAGCTTTAGGTAATATGATAATTGTTTTTAATTTAGCTTAAAGAAGGACACTCCCGAATGAATCGGGAGTGTCCTTTTTTAGTGCTGTAGCATCCCTTTTTTTATTATCCAAGCTCCTGCGTGCTTTTGGAAGCGCGTTTGGAGGAAAGGAACTGGAAACGAAACGAATGCCAGTTCAATCGCTGTCTGCCTTTGGAGCCAACAATCCAGTTGCCGCCGGGCAGATGGGCCAAGAGCCAGCTGATGCCCAGAGAAACACTTGCCACGACGACAAACGTAATGAGCGTAGCTGTAAAATGATGATCGCCCAGTGCAAGTGGGCGGGTGTAGTAGGATATGAAGGACAGCACGAGCGCATGGGCCAGATATCCTCCAAAAGAATAACGTCCGATCCAGTTCAGCATACGGCGAAACGGCTCAGATCGCGTATCTTTTTGCAAATGAAGCAGCAGTCCGTACAATAAAAGCAACTGCGAGACAATCAGCACGAAGGTGCTTGGTTTCAGATAAGTAGAAATATTGAGATTGATCGTATCACCCGACTGGATCAGCATTGTGTGACCCATAAGCATGAACAAACCAATAAAGACAAATACATTCCACGGCAACGTCTGTTGGGCCAATCCCCGCCAGGTGTCCGTCATATAGGCGCACACTGCGCCCAGCATAAAATAGAAAAAGTACATGACAAAGTTGTAGGTGCGATAATCCAGCAGGGTCTGCCAAAAGGACGGCAACCCAGTGCTCCATGCAGACATGTCATAGTAGGACCATTGTAACAGCAAAGCATAAGCCGTAGCGGCAATCAGCATAATAGCCAAAATAAGCTGTTTGCGTCTTTTCGTGCTGTAACGACGTAGAAACGCTTGAACCTGCCCGGCTGCCTTTGCAAATAAAGGAAACAAAATATAAAACTGAAAGATCATCACTACAAACCATAGATGATATCCGCTGACGGGGATGATCATTTCCTCGAACATACCTTTGTAAAAGTAAATATTTCCCCACTGCGCCGTTGACCAGTTTTGAGTACATACCCAATAAATAACAGTCCAGCAAAGGAAAGGAACATAAATATCTCGAAACCGCCTGCCAATATAGCGAGGATAGCCAATCGGTTTGTTGCCATTATAAAAAAGCAGCGCCGCAGACAGGAAAACGAACGTCGGTGTGCCAAAACGTGTCAAATGATACAGCATTGCGAGCATAACGGAATCTGGCTGTTGGATGTCGCTGCGATAAATATATTCGCCAATGCAATGCTGAAGCACGACAGCGAGGTAGGCAAGGCCCCGTAGTTCTGTCCACTCCGCGATACGCGGCTTACTCATCCATATCACTCCTTTTCCTCAAGATACGCACATGTTTTTCCTAGCACAATTGTAGGTATTGTAACGTAGAAACATTAGTGCAGGATTAACGCCACCTGAAAGTAAGAAGAGTGAAGTAGTTCCAATTTGATATGATTGCGTTTACAATCTAAGTAAAACCAGAATAAATTAAAGTGAATTTATAACTTAAGGATACACACAGGAAGAGGGAGGAAGGATGAAAAAAACGCTGCTGGTATATATGCTGTTGATTGCGGCCTTTGCTCTCTATGTGTTCAGGTATGAACAAACGGGCCCGTTGAATGGCACTTGGGAGGATAAGGGGCTGCGAGGCAGCATCGGAGAAACTTATATGATGATTACCTTCCAGTCTGGTTTGGAGTATTGGAAAAGCGGGCTTAAGGGCTTCGAGGATGCCGGGGATGCTTTGGGGGTGACTGTGGAGTATCGGGGAGCTACCCGTTATGATGCGCAGGAGCAGACAACTGTTATTGAGCAAGCAATTGCTCGTAAACCCGCAGGGATTGCGATTTCCGCGATTGATCCTCACTCTTTGATTCCGGTGATTAATAAGGCGCTGGATGCGGGCATTCCTGTGGTGCTGTTTGATGCCGAAGCGCCGGGGAGCCGGGCGTATTCCTTTTTGGGCACGGATAATTATAAGGCGGGCGTGACCGCTGCGGATAAAATGGCAGAGCTGTTGGGACGAGAAGGTCAGGTCGCTGTTCTGACGCTGCCTGGACAGCAAAATCATGAGGAACGCTCGCGTGGCTTTCGCGATACCATTCAACGACAGTATCCTGCGATGAAGGTGGTGGAAGTCGCAGATGGCCGCGCAGACGCGATGGTCTCCCGGGATGAGTCGCAAAGGCTGATGAAAGCTTATCCGAAACTGGCGGGCATTTTTGTGACCGATGCAACGGGAGGGGCAGGTGTGGGTGAAGCGGTACTGAGCCAAAAAAACAGCCATCCGCTGAAAATCATTTCTTTTGATACGAATAAAGCGACATTGGATATGATTCGTGGTGGGACGATCTCGGCAACGATTGCCCAGGGAACATGGAATATGGGTTATTGGTCGCTTCAATATTTGTTCCATCTGCATCATCATTTGACGATTCCTGCACCTTCTTCCTCTGGAGACAACACTCCGCTGCCCGTGCGAGTAGATACTGGGATTTCCGTGGTCACCCGGGCGAATGTAGATGATTATTATGCGAAATAAATTTTGGGAGCGTATCCAATTAGGGGTGCGCCAAACGATACCACGGTTACGCTTGCGCAATATGCCTTTACGTTATCAGCTCATGCTGCTGTTCCTGTTGTTTGGCATTGTGCCTTCGCTGGGATTAGGTCTGCTGGTCAATTGGACGGTGGAACGGATTATTGAGCGGCAGGTGGAAGATCATACGATGCAGTTGATTGGCAAGGTGAACGAAGCGCTGGATACCAAAATGGAAAATTTGCAAAACATGACGTATCTGATTGCTTTTAACCCCGATATCGGGGAGTTCTGGAAAGGGAAGACGTTGGCTGACGGCCACGCGGGTCATGCAAGTATCGTAACGCCGGAAAACCAGGGGGAGCGAACACAGAACTCGGTGCAAAATCAGGCCTTCACTTCCAAACAGGCATTAAGTTCTGTACAGGAGCAGGATACGCTGTATAAAATGAAGCAATTTTTGCAGGGCTATACCACGTTATATCCTGAAATTGCAGGGATTCTGATCGTAAACGAAAAAGGCGACTATATCAGCAACGAAATGTACGCTAGAAGCACACGTAGCCTGACGGAAGAAGGCTGGTACCAACAGGCGGCGCAGCATGCAGGCATATTCACTGTGCTAGGACAGCCGAGCCACCGTAATGTAACGACTCATGTCCGGTACAAGGATAGTGAAATTGTCTCCGTCGTCCGTTCGGTTACGGATTCGGAAACCGGACATGTGTTAGGCGTGATTATGATTGACCTCAAGCTGAGGGCTGTGTCGCAGGCCGCCAGGGACGTAACCTTGGGCAAAAGCGGGTATTTAATGGTGACAGATGCTGAGGGACGTAGCGTGTACAGACCAGATATGCCTTTGATTGAGCGCATTCCGCCGCAATGGTTCGGGGCAAGTGACAGCGGGAAGTTTACCCGTGAAGCTGGGGGCAGAGAATTGCTGTTCATGTTCAGGGCTTCCGAATTCACGGGCTGGAGAACAGTGGGGGTATTCCCGGCACGCGAATCTACACTGGAAGTGCGGCAAATTCAATTCTATGTCGTCTGTTTTGTTTTCATTGTATGTCTATTTGGCTTAACGGCATCCTTGCGATTGTCGGGTTCCATTGCGCAGCCGATTTTCCGTCTGATGTCCTATATGCGGACGGCAGAGACAGGGGATCTTACAGTTCGCCAATGGAGTGACCGTGGGGATGAAGTTGGAATGCTGGGGCGGAGCTTTAACCGGATGCTGGAGCAAATTCGTCGTCTCATGTCACTTAGCGAACTGAGGGAACGACAAAAACGGGATGCCGAGCTGCGCAGCCTTCAGGAGCATATTAAGCCGCATTTTTTATACAATACGCTAGATACCATTCACTGGATGGCTCGAAAAAATGGAGCAGACGACGTGTCCGACATGGTGGGGGCGCTATCGAGATTGTTCCGTCTCGGGCTGAGCAAGGGGGATGACTTTATTCCGCTGCGCTCCGAGATTGAGCATATATCGAGCTATATGCAAATCCAGCAAACCCGCTATCGTGATCGACTTCGCTGGGAATTGAATGTACCTGACGAGCTAAAGGATCTGTTCGTGTTGAAGTTAATGCTTCAGCCTGTAGTGGAAAATGCGATTTATCACGGCATCAAGGCCAGACGAGGCCCAGGCACGATTTGGATAGAAGCTAAAGCCGAGGGCGACAAGCTGCTGCTAACGGTACGTGACGATGGCGCAGGAATGACGGCGGACCGTCTGCGTGAACTGCGTGAATGGCTGGAAATACCCCTGGAGGCGATGGAAGGAAAGCAGAAGCAAAAGGGAGTTAGTACCCATGGCAGAAGCTATGGCATGCTGAATGTACAAGCGCGTATCCGGTTGTCTTTTGGCGAGGAATATGGAATTGTACTGGAGAGCAAAGAAGGGACAGGTACCTGCGTTACGATCACTCAACCGTTGCTGCTGGATATGGCACAACTGAAGAAGCCTTATGAAAAAGGAGAGGGTCAGGATGACGAAATCACAGGCCACAGACAACTCGACAACGGTGAGTCTGATTGACCAGGCCATAACGGAAGTGACCATAGGGACGGCAAAACGTTACCAAGTATTGATCGCAGATGATGAGCCGATCATCCGAGAGGGGATACGAGATTGCATAGACTGGGCGGCTCTGGGCATGGAGGTTGCAGCAGAGGCGGAGGACGGAGAAGAAGCGCTGGAGCTGGTGGGTCAGCTTCATATCGACATCGTGCTGGTCGATATGAATATGCCGTTCATGGACGGCATTGAACTGATTCGGCGGCTGCGGGAAGAACGTCCGGAATGCCGCTGTCTGATCATTTCCGGGCATGATGAGTTTGCTTATGCGCAGGAGGCTGTCCGACTTGGCGTAGAGGATTATATTTTGAAGCCGGTAGATGCGGATCAGCTTCATGCTGCGTTGTTGCGGCTTCGTCAGCGAATGGACGAAGAGCACAAGCGTGCCGCCTATGTAGAACAAGCCGCCGGACAGATTGAACGGAATATTCCGCTGCTGCGCCAGCGGTTTTGCCTGGAATGGCTGGAAGGGCAACACACGGGAAAAGACATCATGGAGCAGTTGGCGTTTTTACGGCTTCCATCGCGGCCGCCTGCTCAGATCGGTGTCGTACGGTGGCCTGCGGCAGAGGCCCGGCAGACGATTATGCGCGAGAATGACCGCCAGTTATTTCTTTTTGCTGCTGAAAATATTATTGGCGAACTGCTGGAGGACCGACCGCATGTGTTGTTCCGCGATGCGAACGGGCTGATCGGCATATGCCTGTGGCAGGAGGCACCCGAGACGATAGGCGCTTCCATGGAACAGGCGATTGGACGCTACCTGAATATAGCGGTTCATACGCATGTGGAGTCCAACGCGGGTGGACTAGAAGGTGCAATTGACGCGTACCGGGTGAGTCGGGATCGAGTGTATGGCGAATCGCAGCTGTCTCCCATCGTACGTCGGGCCCGGCAGCTCATTCAGGAAGGTTACGCCGATCGGGAATTAACGCTGGAAGCCCTTGCTTCGCGGCTACAAGTATCCGCCGTATATCTCAGCCGCGTGCTCAAAAAGGAGCTCAACGACAGCTTCGTGACCCTCGTCACCCGTGCCCGTATCCGTAAAGCAGTGCAGCTGCTGGATTCCACAACGTTGTCTATCTATGATATAGCAGAACGTACGGGTTACGACAGTCAGCACTATTTTAGCACCGCTTTTAAAAAGACTATGGGCGTGTCCCCTGTGCAGTACCGTAAAGGCGGGGGAATTCAAGAAAACACGGTAGAGTAGGAAGGATTGAAATGGGGGATGAGTCCCACACTGTCTAATAATAAACTGTAAGAAAAAATGTGTGTGTAATCACACCTACGCATTCAGGGGTTTGTTACGCTGGGGATAACGAATAAATATCTATCAATATTTGGAGGAAAACGATATGTTTTGTTATCAGTGTGAACAGACGCCGAGTGGCGGGTGTAAAGTAGTTGGGGTGTGCGGGAAGGATGAGACGATAGCGAGCTTGCAGGATACGATGATTTTTGCATTAAAAGGGATTGCTGCCTATGCGACACATGCTCGTCAGTTGGGCTATACCGATCCTGAGGTAGATCGCATCACGCATGAAGCGTTATATATGACCTTAACCAATTCTAACTTTAATGTACAAGAGCATTTGGAAATGGCGATGAAGGTCGGAAATGCAGCTGTACGGATCATGGATGTGCTGGATCGTGCGCATACGGATCGTTTTGGCATTCCGCAGCCGATTACTGTCAGCCAAAATAAAATCGAAGGCCAATGCATCGTCGTGACCGGGCATAATCTGTATGCGCTGGAGGAATTACTGCGCCAGACGGAGGGTAAGGGCATCAACATCTATACCCACTCAGAAATGCTGCCTGCTCACGGTTATCCAGCATTGAAGAAATATGCACATCTCAAAGGGAATATCGGTAAGGCCTGGTACGATCAGCGTAGACTGTTCGAGGAGTTCCCGGGTGCGATTCTCGCCACGACGAATTGTGTTATGCCGATTAAAGGCACGTATGCAGACCGCTTCTTCTCTTATGAAGTAGCCGGGCTGGAGGGAGTAGCCAAGATCATGGACGACGACTTTTCACCATTGATCGAGCGTGCTTTAGCACTGCCAGCCGCAGATGTAGATTCGGAGCAGGTGCTTACGACGGGATACCATCACGAGACGGTCATCGGGCTGGCTCCTGAGATTATTCAGGCCGTTAAAGACGGACATATCCGCCGTTTCTTCGTTATTGCAGGCTGCGACGCACCGGGCAAAGGCGGCAACTATTATCGCGAGCTAGCTACATCCTTGCCGAATGATACGGTCATTCTGACCACGTCCTGTGGTAAATTCCGCTTTAATGACGTGGATTATGGCACCGTTGGAGATACCGGCATTCCGCGTTATATTGATTTGGGGCAATGCAACAATTCGGGTTCTACTGTGAAAATCGCTCTGGCATTAGCGGATGCTTTCGGTTGTACGGTGAACGAGCTACCTGTCAGCATTGTACTGTCCTGGTTTGAGCAAAAAGCGGTCGCCATCCTGCTAGGCTTGTTCAGCCTTGGCATCCAGGATATTCGCATTGGACCGAAGCCGCCTGAGTTCATTTCTTCTGGCGTGCTGGATGTACTGGTGGAGATGTTTGGCTTGAAGCTAATTACTACCGCAGAGGAAGATATGAAAGCGATGTTGGCGTTGTCGTAAGAGGTTGGTGGGGAACTGCAAAGCGCAGTTCCTTTTTTTGTTTCATCGTTCATCGATTCTTATAAAGATGTCCGTAAGAATCTTTAATGCCAGCTCAGTATCTTTGGATTCACGAGTTCTTAGGAGAGTCAAAATGGTTTTTATACTCGAATCTTCTTCGGTAAGCTCATCATTGTCCTTCACATATGTAAGCAACTGATAGACGCCCACGTTCAATGCCTTCGCTATTTTCTCCAGATTTTTCAAAGATATATTTCTCTCCGCTCGCTCAATGAATCCAATATAACTCGAATTGAATCCTGCTTTTTCGGCTAAAGCTTCTTGGGAAAGCCCTTTAGACTTTCGAATATCTCGAATACGTGTACCGACTAATTCCAAAAGTTCTGACATGAATACACCTCTCTATAGTAAGGGTTCTACAAAATCGATTCCAATCGCTCCAAAGTGCAATATATAGAGGAACTAGATCATCTCGACCTATATATTATTATTGGAAGTCGCTTGTTGGATTTTGCAAAATCCTCTAGTTAGAAGTGTAGAGAAAGAGTTACATCTAATTAATAAGTGTTAGTAAGTAAATTGAATTAAAAACTACTATATAGTAATATTTATTATGAAGCTTGTCCGGTAGCTAGAAAATTATACATCTTGATGGTTACATAATTGTGCTACGTTGCTCACATTGTTTCAGGATTTTGCAAAACCCTTATTTATGAAATTTTAATTCAGGAGTTGATTCCCCATGAAACATTACTCCTTAAGTCCCCAACTACATAGTGATTCTGATTTCAAATTGCCTAAGTACAGCGACACCTACATATTCAATTGCATGATGGATTTTCAAAAGCTTGCCGAATACCAGATCAAGCTTGCACAGATGATGCGTGACCATAATCAGTTTCAAAACTGCCTCATTCTTTGTGATCGAGCGATGTTTTCTATGGCTAAGGCCATGTATGTTCATCGAAACCAAATCATTCCATCGTACATTCGATCCATGACTGACCTATTCCCTTTAATTCACACAGATGCTGAGCCCAATTTAGATATGGTCCTGTTTATCGGTACGGTACATTATCTGGTTTCGGGAGAGGATGAAGCATCCGAGGAGACGATGAGACAGGAGGAAGTAGACAAGTTGCTTTATAAAACGGACTCTATTCTAGAGTCTCTGTCACAGCGGATCGTAGCTGATCCGTCTAAGCGGTATCCATCTATTTATAAAGAAAATTCGTTCAATTAAATCGTTATTTTATTGTTGGTCACATCATCTACTTTTCCCCATGATCTTATTGCTGGCATACAATATTGACTTTCTCAATATTACTTAAAGTATACATAAGCATAAAAAATTAGTTAGCATATAAGCTTCTTAGTCATAGGGAAAGTATATTTTTTTTGGTATCTATTAACATTCCATGGTACTATTGTCTATAGGTATAGAATGCTATTTTTTTCTGGTTCTATACAAAAGTAGGTCCTAGGACTTAGGGGGATGGACAATGAGATTAAAAGACGTCGAAGTGAAGAATTATAGGTTATTAAAAAATATTACAGGTGACAACAATGTTCATATAGATATGAACACAACTCTAATTGTAGGTAAAAACAATTCTGGAAAGACCTCTTTTACACACGTATTTGAAAGGTTTCTGAAAGATAGAAAATTTGAATGGGAGGATTTTTCTTCTGAGTGCCATAATAACTTTAGAAGTGTTTTTCAAAATTATCTTTTAGCAAAGGAGGATGAGAAGAAAAAGGAAGATTTTTTTCAAACATGTGTTGATGATCTTCCTTCTATTGAGTTGATCTTGACGGTTGAGTACACCGATCAAGATAATTGGAGTAATATAAAGCCTTTGTTGACAACATTGGACGAATCAAATAGCTTGAAGATTTCTTTTAAATATGGATTGGAACAAATAAATATATTTTTTGAATATTTACACAAAGAGTATGTGAAAAATTCACAAAAAGATATCATTAGTCATATTAAAGGCCTTTATAATAAATATTTTAAGTTGTCTATTAAACCTGTATCAGATGATGTGGAAGTAGAAAAAATTAGTCCCACTGATATAAACAAAATTTTTGGTACTTGTTTCATAGCTGCTCAAAGAGAAGTAGATGATGGGAATTCTAGGAGTAATTCTAAATTATCAAGTGTTTTTCAAAAGGAGTATAAGAATAGATCAGATAAAAGCCCAAGCAATAAACAGACAGAAATAGAAATAGAATCATTAAATGAAGAAATATACAAGGCTAATAAAGGTATTGATATTAAATTAGGTTCCTTTTTTGAAGATTTTATACGTTCTTATTCGACATTTGGTTATCCCAATTTAGATGATACGACTTTGACTTTAAAGTCTAACGTGACAGTTAGTAATCTATTCACTGGCATAAAATTATTCTATAAAGATAATGAGCATTTGCTTCCCGAAAAATATAACGGTTTAGGATATAGTAATTTAATTTATATCATCTCAGAAATTCTTAGTTTTAAATCTACTATAAAAGACAATGGCACTGATTTAAATCTTATTTTTATAGAAGAGCCTGAAGCTCATATGCATCCACAATTACAAAGTGTACTTGTGCAAAGAATTAATGTATTTTTAAATCAAAATGAAATTAACGCCCAAGTCATTATCACTACCCATTCATCTCATATTGTTTCTAACTCTTCTTTTGATAGCATAAGGTATTTTTGTCGGTTCAATAAACAATTAATAGTTAAGGATATGAAGAAATTCACAATCACCGAGAACACTACAGTTCAAGATGATCAAGAAAATAGTTATGATATAGATACTCTTAAATTCTTGAAAAGATATATAACGTTGGTAAAATGTGACATGTTTTTTGCTGACAAGATTATTATGGTCGAGGGATTATGCGAACGTTTACTTATGCCCCTATTCATAAAGGAAGTTGATAACGAAATTGCTTTACTACAAAGAAAAAAAGTACCAATTAAAATTTTGGAAGAACAATATATTTCTTTAATAGAAGTTAGTGGTGCTTATATGCATAAATTCAAAGAATTTTTAGAGTTTCTAGGAGTTAAAACATTAATTATTACCGATATTGATTGTTGCAAATTAAATGAAAAATTAGATGTTAATGGAGAAATTAGAAAATATCCTGGTAAATATGAAATTAAGAGTGACGAGATAAATGAATTGATCACCACTAATCCTACACTCATAAACTGGATACCCCAAACAAGACTCATTAAGGAATTGATTGGAATGCCAAATGAAAAGAAGTTTCAAGAAAATGTGGGAGTGGCTTATCAAACAAATTATTATGCTCAAGATGAGCATAAGATTGGAATAAAGTGTGGAAGGACATTTGAAGAAGCTTTTCTGATAGAAAATACAAAGTATATTTTAGAAAATAAAGGAGAATTAAGTAGTATATATAATAAAATTAAAAAATATACTAATGATAAAGAAATATTCGATAATTCCTACTCTATTTATGAATATATAGATAAATATGATAAAAAATCTAATTTTGCTTTTGATCTGATGTATTTGAAAGGCTGGCAAGTACCATCCTATATTAAGGAGGGACTGTTATGGTTGGCGAAGTAGAACAGCAGGTTTACAGATGTATTGATCAAGAAGAAAGTTTTATTATTGAAGCTGGAGCTGGAAGTGGTAAAACATGGACTCTGGTACAAGCATTGAATTATATTATTAGTAAAAAAGCGAACGAGTATCGAAAGGCGAATAAGAGGATTGCTTGTATCACTTATACAAGGGTTGCCAAAGAAGAAATTATTGATAGAATCCAGGGTAATGAATTAGTAGAAGTCAAAACAATTCATGATTTTTTATGGGGAATTATCAAACCATTCCATAGAGAGTTGAAAGATAAACTTATTGCTTATTTACAAGATAGGATAGATAAAGGTAATGAAACGCTAAACTCCTCCAAAGTAAAGAGTGTAGCATATAAAAAGGCTGAAGAAGCTAAAATTAAAAATCTTGAGCGGATTGAAGCTTTAGGTAAACTAACAGATAAAATACAGTACAAAGAAAATGCTAATTATAAAAAGGGTATTATATCTCACGATGTAATGCTTGAAATCGCTAATCAACTTATTAAGCAGAATAAAGTACTCAAAAAACTTATTCAGGACACTTATCCTGTTATTTTTATTGATGAGTATCAGGATACTAAAGAAGATACAGCTCAAGTATTATTAGACCAACTGAAAGTTGACACTAACATACTGTTTGGATTATTTGGAGACTACCACCAACAGATTTATGAGAAAAGTATAGGTAAAATTGACCCACTACTCTATGGATTAAAAACAATTGAAAAAACGGAAAATTTCAGATGTTCTCAAGAAGTAATTAATCTACTTAATAAATTGAGAGACGATCAACTAGAGCAGAAGCAAGCAGGAGATTCAAAGAATGGAAAGTGTCTGTTTTATTATGTTGACGATGTGAATTTAGATACAGAAGATTTTATTAATCATAATCTTTTATCCAAATTTTCGATTTCAGATCCGTATAATATTAAAAAATTGTATTTGGTTACTAAGGCAATTGCTAAGAAAAATAACTACTTAGAATTACATGAATTGTATGATGAGGATGATAAAGCAACTTTTAAAGTAGGGCAAATTAAACAGAGTTTTGTTCATAGACTTCTTCCAGAGGCTCGTCTGAAAAATAAAGTGGCAGAAGAGATTTATGGAATGCTTTCATCTGAATTACAAAATTCACTCAATAACGGAATTCTTTCAAGTAATGACGAAAACTTTCTAAAAGAAATAAATGAAAAAGTAATAAAATCAAAAAAGTTTAATGCTCTTGAAATTTTTGAAAATGATGTTCAGGAATTAAATAGATTAGAATTAGCGTTTCCTATAATTAATCGTCGCTTGTTGGAAAGGTATTTTGTTGATCATTTATCAATATACGGTCGAGCAGAAGGAAGAAGAGAGAAAAAGAAAGACTTTATTTTGAAAAATAAAGATAACAGAGACTGTCCGTTTGCTAATTTTTTATTCGCTATTGAAGAAATGGTTGAGCTGTATCAACAGAACAAGATTCAGTCACTCTTGAGTAAGACTTCATTTAAAATTTCTAAATTACAAGATAAAATAAACTTAAATAGTCTTCTGAATGAATTAATACAAAAATCAGCTGAAAGTAAAATTAGCGAAATTTTTAACTTTGTAATTCAGAATAATTTATTGGAAGTCCCTCAAAAACTAAAGAAATACTATGAATTTGAGGTATTGAAGGATTCGTTTTTTTACGATTTAATGAATTTGGAATATGTCCAATTCCAACGTTTATACTATACAGTAAAAGATTCTTCTCCTTTTTCCACCAATCATGGAACAAAAGGTGCTGAGTTTAATAATGTGGTATGCTTTATAAACGATAATGACTGGAAAAGCAGTTATAGCTTGGATGGTTATCTTAGTGAGGTCGATAAGGATCAAAATCAGAGATATAGCAAAACTAAAAATTTATTTTATGTGATATGTTCACGTGCAAAATATAATTTGGCTATTGTTGTTCTATCTAAATTGTCCGAAGAAAGCATTCATAGAGCTAAATTATTGTTTGGCGAAGAAAGCTTTATTTACTATAATGTTCTACAGGACCAATTGTATTAGCGTAGTAAGGACACTTCATGTGCAAAATTCTTGCTAAGATTTAAAAAGCAACAAATATTCGAAACTATAGAAGTTTAATACACAAGGTGGATTGTTACACTTATCATAATAATCAGTCCATTTGATTAATTTTTTGATTTCCGATTTAGAATCTTAAAAAAATCTTATAGGGAACCCAATTAATATTTTTGTACAGAGTTGAGTTTTTGATTAGCTTTGCCAGCGCTACAAACTGGCAAAGCTTTTTTGTGTTTTTTTAATCCAATCCCGTCTCCTCCCCCATCACAAAGGTTAAAATTTTATAAAAAAAGTTCAAAACCAGCAAAGACCTTTCCTGGCCTGGAATGATACCATGTGTTTGCACATAAAAAAAGGAGAGGCACTTCCTGCCTCACTTATGTAAGCGCTATCTCATTTCGACTCTAATCAGCACTAACCTGAGGATTTTACAAAATCCTTACCTTCAAATTGACCCGCATCACATGAGGAAAGGGGAACTTCATATGAAAAAAGGAGCTGTTGTCGTATGGCTTCTGGTTTTGGCCCTGATGCTTTCGGCCTGTAATCTGGCGGAGAGTGGAACGGGTAGCAAGGAAAAAGGCTATGTGGGCATTTCCATGCCCACCAAATCGTCCGAGCGTTGGGTAGGGGACGGAGAGAATATGGTCCGGTTGTTTCAGGAGCAAGGCTATAAAACGGATTTACAGTACGCCGAGGACGTGGTGGAAAACCAAATCTCCCAAATCGAAAATATGATCACCAAGGGTGTCAATGTTATGGTGATCGCTTCGGTCGACGGAAACACGCTGACGGATGTGATTCAGAAGGCACACGACCGAGGCATTCAGGTCATTTCTTACGACCGTCTGATTCGCAACACACCGTATCTGACGTATTATGCGACCTTCGATAACTTTAAGGTGGGCGTGCTACAGGCGGCATATATTGAGAAAAAGTTGGGACTCAAGGAAGGCAAAGGCCCTTTCAATATCGAGCTGTTCGGTGGTTCACCGGATGACAATAACGCTTATTTCTTCTTTAATGGTGCGATGTCTGTACTTAAACCGTACGTGGATTCCGGCAAACTGGTCGTGCGCAGCAAGCAGATGACGATGGCGCAGATCGCTACACTGCGGTGGGACGGAGCTTTGGCCCAGTCGAGAATGGATAATCTGCTGAGTGCGTACTATTCGGGGGCTAATCTGGACGCGGTACTATCCCCTTATGATGGAATTAGTATCGGTATCATTTCATCCCTAAAAGGGGTCGGATATGGATCAGCGAACAAGCCGCTGCCGATCATTACAGGGCAGGATGCGGAGCTGGCTTCCATCAAGTCCATTGTGGCTGGGGAGCAGACGCAAACTGTATTTAAGGATACTCGCAAGCTGGCTGAGCAAACGGTCGTAATGGCCAACAGCATTTTACAGGGCAAACAAGCGGAAGTGAATGACACCGAATCCTATAACAACGGTAAAAAGGTCATTCCTGCTTACTTGCTTGATCCAATCTCGGTGGATCGGACGAATGTGGAAAAGGATATTGTCGGCAGTCACTATTACACCAAAGAGCAAATCGGATTGAAATAAGAGTAAGAATCCAACCGAAAGGAGCGTAACCCATGACTGGAATCATTTTGGAAATGAAAGGAATTACCAAAACCTTTCCCGGCGTGAAGGCATTGGAAAATGTAAATCTCAAGGTCAAGGAAGGCGAAATCCATTCCTTGTGCGGTGAGAACGGTGCGGGCAAATCGACGCTGATGAAGGTACTAAGCGGTGTATATCCGCATGGAACCTATGAAGGGGATATTGTTTTCCAGGGCAAAACGTGTGAGTTCAAGGATATCAAGCAGAGCGAGGAATTGGGCATTGTCATTATCCATCAGGAGTTGGCGCTAATCCCGTATCTCTCGATTGCGGAAAATATTTATCTGGGCAACGAACGCGCCAGTGGCGGTGTGATTGATTGGAAAGAGACTTTTGTGGGTACACGCGATCTGCTGTCCAAGGTCGGTTTGAGTGAGAATCCCAATACATTAGTTACGAACATCGGGGTCGGGAAGCAACAACTAGTCGAAATTGCGAAAGCGCTCTCTAAAAAGGTGAAGCTGCTTATTCTCGATGAACCGACAGCGGCGTTGAATGAGGATGATAGTGAAAATCTGCTTAATTTGATGCTGGAATTTAAAAAACAGGGCATTTCCTGCATTCTCATCTCCCACAAGCTGAATGAAGTCGCAAAGGTGTCGGATTCAATTACGATTTTGCGGGACGGGAAGACGATTGAGACACTGGATATGAAAAAGGATGAGGTCACGGAGGATCGGATCATCAGTGGGATGGTTGGACGTGATCTGACCAGCCGTTATCCAGAGCGTCATGCCGAGATTGGCAAAGTCGTTCTGGAAGTGAAGGATTGGACGGTGTATCACGAGCATCATGCAGACCGCAAGGTGCTGGATCAGGTGAATTTGAACATCCGTCGCGGTGAAATTGTCGGGATTGCCGGGCTGATGGGGGCGGGACGAACCGAGCTGGCGATGAGTATCTTTGGCAAGTCGTATGGACGCAACATTTCCGGTCAGCTGATTAAAGACGGCAAGCCGATCCAGAACAACACGGTTACGGACGCGATCAACAACGGCTTTGCCTATGTGACAGAGGATCGCAAGGAGTATGGCCTCATTCTGATGGATGACATCAAGCGTAATATTTCGCTGACTGGCTTGAACAAGCTGACGAAGGGCGCTGTCGTCAATGAGCAGGAGGAAGTCGTCGTTGCAGAGGAGATGAAAAAAAGCATGAACATCAAAGCGCCGAGCATTTTACAGAAAACGGGTAATCTGAGTGGCGGCAATCAGCAGAAGGTAGTGCTGAGCAAATGGATTTTCGCCGGACCGGATATTCTGATTCTGGATGAACCGACACGCGGCATTGATGTGGGCGCCAAATATGAAATTTACACGATTATTCATCGACTTGCCGCTGAAGGCAAGGGAGTGCTGGTCATTTCGTCCGAGCTGCCAGAGGTACTAGGCTTGTGTGACCGGATTTATGTCATGAATGCTGGACGGATCACTGGAGAGGTTAGCCGTGAGGACGCGTCGCAGGAAACGTTGATGAGATATATGACCAAGTCAGGAGGCGTGAAGCATGGAAAGCATAACTAAACTATTTAAAAATAACATCCGCCAATATGGCATGATGATTGCGCTGGTCGTCATTATGATTTTGTTCGAGGTGCTGACGGGCGGCCTGCTGTTGAAGCCGATTAATATTACCAATCTGATTCTGCAAAACAGCTATATTCTCGTGCTGGCCATTGGGATGGTGCTGGTCATCATCACTGGACATATTGATTTGTCCGTCGGCTCCATAGCCGCTTTTGTCGGTGCGGTTGCCGCCATAATGATGGTCGACTGGCAGCTTCCAGCATGGATCGCTGTGATTGCATCTTTGCTGGTCGGGGCGTTAATCGGCGCATGGCAAGGGTTCTGGGTCGCTTATGTACGGATTCCGGCATTTATCGTTACATTGGCGGGAATGCTGCTCTTTCGCGGATTGACAATGATCGTGCTGGAAGGCCAATCTATCTCTCCATTTCCAGGGGGATTCCAGAAAATCAGTTCAGGCTTCCTGCCGGATTTTTCATCTACCGGGTATAACCTGGTATCCATCATTGTCGGCATTGCACTCACGGTATGGTTTATCGTGAACGAAATTCGTGAACGCCGTTCTCAGCTTAAATATGGATTCGAGGTTCCGTCACAGACTTTATTTGTACTCAAGTTGATTGTGGTAGCTGCTGTCATCAATTTGTTCACCTTCATGCTCGCGAGCTACGCGGGGATACCTAACATTCTCGTGCTGCTGTTCATACTGATCGTTGTATACTCCTTCGTCATGAACCGCACGATTATGGGCCGTCATGTGTATGCGTTGGGTGGAAATGAAAAGGCAGCGGGTCTGTCCGGTGTCAAAACGAAAAAAGTAACGTTCTGGGTATTCGTCAATATGGGCGTGCTGGCCGCCATTTCCGGTCTGATATTTGCTGCACGTCTGAACGCGGCTACGCCGAGAGCAGGTACGAACTTTGAGCTGGATGCCATCGCAGCTTGCTTTATCGGCGGTGCTTCGGCATCCGGCGGGATCGGAACCGTTTTTGGAGCCATTATCGGTGGTTTGGTTATGGGCGTACTGAATAACGGTATGTCTCTGATCGGTCTGGGTATTGACTGGCAGCAAGGCATCAAGGGCTTAGTACTTCTGCTGGCAGTTGCCTTCGATATTTACAACAAAAACAAAAGATCAGCTTAAGCTCAGATTCGATATCGTAAAACAAGAAAACCTCCAGTTCCACTAGAAATGTGGATGCTGGAGGTTTTCTTGCTTGTTAGGTCTTGTTGCTATTAGCCAACCCAACTAAGTCGTCACCATTTGTCCGCCGTTCACATGCAGGGTTTGGCCCGTAATGTAGGAACCATCATCCGAAGCCAGCAGCACATAGGCGGGGGCCAATTCATAAGGCTGCCCGGCACGCTTCATCGGCGTATTGGTGCCAAAGGTGCGAATGACTTCAGGCGACTGTGTGGCCGGATTCAGCGGAGTCCAGATCGGACCGGGAGCAATGGCATTCACACGAATACCCTGATCAACCAGATTATTAGCCAAAGCGCGGGTAAAGCTGACAATGGCTCCTTTGCTAGCTGAATAGTCAATTAGGTTCTTTTGCCCAACATAGGCTGTAACCGATGCCGTATTGACGATGCTGGCCCCAGCACGCATATATGGCAGTGCTTCTGTGGTCATATGAAAGAAGGAAATTATATTCGTGTCAAACGTGTCACGTAGCTGCTGTTCGCTGATATCCAGATACGATTCGCGTACAAACTGAACACCCATGTTATTAATGAGGATATCAATGCGACCGAAGGTGTCCATCGTTTTTTGAACAACCAGACAGCAGTTGATTTTTAGCCTTAGATCGCCGGGAATTAACAAACAACGTCTGCCAAGCCTGTGAATGACATCACGGGTTTCCATAGCATCTCGATGCTCATCGAGATAGGCAATGACCACATCGGCCCCTTCTTTGGCAAAAGCCACAGCAACCGCACGACCAATACCGCTGTCTCCACCACTAATAATAGCAACCCGATCCAGAAGCTTTCCGGTGCCGATATACTTTGGATTATCATAAATAGGGCGTGGAACCATCAGGTATTCCAACCCCGGCTGTCTATACTGATGCTGGGGAGGAAAAGCTATCGGAACTTCTTTACATTGGGTTTCTGTACCATAATAAGGATATTGCCAATTCATTGATAATCCCTTCTTTAAGCGTTTTGAAATCCAATATATTCAAAATGGGCGCAAGCGGTGACTCTGGATTATCGCCTTATGCCGAAATCGTCGCTCCATCTGCCGGAATATGGACGCGTTCCTTCAAACCTTCACGGTTGATATGTTCCGTAAGCTCGGAGCGAGTCAGTACACAATGGTTAATTGCTTCCATATGGACAGCCACGATTTGTGTATAAGAGGCATGCTGCGCAACAGCTGTTACATCTTGGGCAGTCATAATGATAGGATCACCAATCGTAAACCGTGCTCCTCCAGCGTTCACAATTGTCCACTCAGGACGGTATTTATCTAGTGCTTCCGCGACTTCACTGCACCAGATCGTATCCCCGGCCAAATAGACGACAGGCTCATCTGGAGCCTGAAACACAAAGCCGGATACGGGTCCCATCTGTTCCCCGATTTCTCCGGTGCCGTGATGCCCGGTAGTACGGATGATCTCAATTTCTCCCACGGAGCCAGCCACCGAAATCGGAGTAACCCGTGTAAAACCGTCAACAGTAATTTGTTCTTCATTTCCGGGCTGGCAGAAGACGGGAATTTGTTTGTCCAACCAGCGTACTGCTGCCGGGTCCCAATGATCGGGATGCAAATGTGTGACGATCACAACGTCAGGCTGTCCGAGTGCCTGCCACTGAGGCGGCAAGGGAACCAGCGGATTACGGCGGGCATTTTCCGTATTGGGCACCGGCGGATTTGCGCCAGCATCACTCAACATTGGATCAATCAGAAATTTTACCCCAGCGTATTCGATCCATAAGGTTGCGTTGCGGATTAGTGTGATTTTCATCTATGGAAGCTCCTTTGGTAGTGAATGTTTTTTGACAGGGTGTATTTTCGATGGTTCTTTGTTTCTGTTACAATCATATCTGACGCAAGGAGCTACAGGCTACGGCCTGCTGAAAGGAAAACCAGCATTATCGTTTCATCATGAAAGGAAAAATAACTATGGAACTATTCGTACCTGATGACACCGATTTGCGCATTCTTCATCATTTAATTGAAGACAGCTCTTTATCGCACAAGGAGATCGGTCAGCTTGTTCACTTGACGGGCCAAGCAGTAGGGGCGCGTGTTCGAAAAATGCAGGATGCGGGCATTATCGAGGGCTATACACTGCGCTGGAACCCTGAAAAAATAGGGCAGACGATTCATGCCTTTATTACGGTTTTTTTGAATTCAGGAACAACTCACAGTACTTTCCAGGCTTTTGCACGGGAGCATCCCTATATTGTCGAAATCCATCGAGTGAGTGGGGAAGGCTGTTATTGGATGCGCTTGCGCATGTCATCACAGGCAGAGTTAAATACCATGCTGGATGAGCTTACGAAGTTTGGTAATTACAAATTGAGTTTTTCCATTGGTGAGATTTAACGATAAAAGCTTTCGGCGTTTGTGCCGAAAGCTTTTTTATTTGGGCGAGGGCTATGAGGTCAACGTTATAGGCTCATTTTTAAAATATGCTGCAAGCCGTGTTGTCCCATTTTAGTGTTGCCTTCATCGATAAAGCCGCATTTGCGATACAGACTTTGGGCAGATAGATTACGGGCATTGACGCCCAGTACAATCTCGCGAATATGTGGGAAGTGTCTGGCGATGAACTGTGGTAGTAGAAGCAGCCCTTTCTTAGCGAATCCTTGTCCCTGATCTGCGTAATGAATAGAGAACGCGCGCAGCAGCAGTGCCTCAGAAGTATTCGTATAGTCCGCTAATTCATCCCCATCGTATAAAATGAAAAATCCAACGGGTCTTCTAGTAGCCGTAATCACGACAGGATGGCGGTGCGGATCTTCCTTGGCCAGTGTCAGCATTTCATCCGGCATTCCAGTAAACTGCTTCTGCTCCTCAGGCAAGTAGAAGGTATGTAAAATGGCATCATGCCCACAATGGTAAGGGACAAGCTCTACATTATTCATCATTACACTCCGATCTGTACGAATTGTTAACTTACTATATCATCTAGTTTGCTAAAAAAAGAAACCTGAACTCGCCTTGCTTACGTATTACCCATACATAAACTAGCATAGTCAAAAGGAGACGTCTACGATTATGAAGCAGCTTACAGAATATCGGGAAAGCCAGGACGTATTGCGTCATGAGCTGAAGAATATTGAAAAATGGGAGAAGGAACAGAAGGACATTTTTTTCTGGGAAAAAATCGGCAGATGGCCTTTTATGTTGCTGGATCGGCTGACGCCCAAAGTCATTAAAGACAAGCTGGAGCAGCTGCTTAACGAGATGGGCAGCTTCATTCAGAACGGCGGCAAATATTTGGTGAAGGAAGAAACGGTTCTGAACAGGCTGAAAAAGACGGCCCATGAACATGTAATTCAGCAAAATGGTGCAGATTTCGCTTCGGATACGCAGGACCTGCCTCGTGCCGGGGAAAACGCTGATTCGGAACATAGTGCCGAACCTACGTGGGAGTTGAAGCAGGCGGCTAAGCTCCCGCTAACAATCATGGATCGGACTGCTGACGATATGACGTCGGGTCGCATTACCTTTGCTACTGCTCAGGGAGCAACAACGGGGATTGGCGGTGTGTTTACGATTGCGGCGGATATTCCTCTTTTGCTCGGCTTGTCACTCAAAGTGCTTCAGGAAATAGCCTTGTGCTATGGCTTTAATCCCCATGATAAGCAGGAACGCATTTTTATTATTAAATGTATGCAATTCGCTTCATCCGATATTGTGGGTAAAAAGGCTGTATTAGAGGAGTTGGCTTTGTTCGATGATCCTTCACGTCAGGCACAGGTTTTTTCCCAGATGCAGGGATGGAGAGAGGTCATTAACACCTATCGTGATCAGTTTGGATGGAAAAAGCTGCTTCAAATGGTCCCGATTGCGGGTATTTTGTTTGGCTCCATTGCGAATCGAAGCGCTATTAGTGACGTAGCTGAAGCAGGGAAAATGCTGTATCGGAAGCGTCGGATTTTGATGCGTTTGGCAGAAGTAGAGAATTGATTACAACTTTGGTGTAAGCGGGGATATTCTTTTTTGTGAGGAAATACGTTAGTTGGGTATAAAGGTGTGCAGCGGCCAAGATGGCCGCCACACGTTTGCCTGTTACACTTCGGCTCCATTTTCTTCCGCCCAGTGGTTCAGGGTTTTATCTGTAGGAAGCAGGAAGGTTAAGATGCCGAGCAGTGGCAAAAAGCCACATAGGAACATGATGTGGGTGATGCCTACTTTGTCGATCCAGTTGCCGAGCACGAGTGCGCCCACACCACCAAGGCCAAAAGCCAGGCCCGTAATGAGACCGGACACGGTCCCGATTTTACCAGGCACAAGCATCTGTGCATATACGACTGTGACCGAAAAGCTAGACAGCATAATAAATCCGATAATCGCCAGCAGGATTGCCGTCCAGAATTGGTTGGCATAAGGTAGTGCCAGCGCGAGTGGTGCAGCTAATACCATGGACAGAAAAATCATATTGCGTTTACCAAAACGGTCCGCCAGCGGACCGCCAAAGAAGGTGCCCAGCGCTCCAGCTCCGAGGAACAGGAAAATGTACAGCTGTGCATCAGCCAATGGCATTTTAAATACTTCCATCAGGTAAAACGAATAGTAGCTTCCGATCGAGGTCGAGTACCACGAACGGACGAATACCAGTAGAATGAGGACAATCATGGCAAACATAACGCGGTTACGCACTTCGGGCTTCATGCGGCGTGCCACCGCTTTTTTGCGCGCAATGCCTTCTGTACGTAGGACGTTACCGTACCAGCGGGCGATGAACGATTGCACCACAATTCCCGCTGCCGCAATACCTGTGAACCAGATCGCGCCAAATTGTCCTAACGGGATAAAAATCCAGCTCGTGAGCATCGGCGCCAGCGATTGGCCCGCATTGCCGCCAACTTGAAAAATGGATTGTGCCAATCCCCGACGCGGCCCGGCCGCCATATGGGATACGCGTGAGCCTTCAGGGTGAAAGGCAGCCGAACCCAGGCCCACAAAGATGACTGCGATCAGCACCGCTTTATAATCGGCAGCATAGGCGAGCAACAGCATGCCAGTCAGCGTAAAGCCCATGCCGATGGGAAGGATAGCGGGCGTAGGGCGTTTGTCTGAAAACAAGCCAATCACAGGCTGCATGATTGAAGCTGTAAAATTGATCGCGAATGAAATCCAGCCGATCTGCGTGTAGTTCAGGCTCATAGATTCCTTTAAGATCGGAAAGATCGCTGGAATGACCGATTGAATCGAGTCATTGAACAGATGGACGAAACTGATCGCAATCAGTATCGCAAAAACGGTGCCTTTCGCTTGTGGACCCGGGAGGGGGAGCGATTGGCCCGTTTCATTTTTTGTAGCAGATTTACTAGTCATGGCAACCTCCGAATATGTATGTATATTTTAAGATATAGGAAGCGATCCGTTTGCAGCAAATGGCTGAAAGTGGGATAAAGGCCACCTTTACTCATTACTGCTTGCCCATCCTGCTGGATACTCTTTATTGCTCCATTTAGTTAGAATTACTAAAATGGCATATCTAAATTCAAACATTTACCATCCTCAAAACCGATATATATGTGAGTATTTTGTATCAATCCCAAGAGGCTTTCAAATCAGCAATATAGAGATCGAAGCGATCCAGTTCGTCTATATATTGTACTTTTGAGCGTTGGGAATGGAATTATGCAAGTTACTGATATGGAAATAGAGATAGAAAAGGGGAACCACGATGAGAATAGCAACGAAGATTTTGCTGGCAGTATCCATAGTATGTGGAGCGGTGGTGGGAACTACGTTAAACACTGGAGAAACAGCAGTAGCGGCAATTGTAACGACGAACAACACTTGGAAAAACGCTAAAATTATAGACGTGATCGACCGGAATAACTACATACTGGATGACGGTTCTTTATGGAGAAAGAGTATAGATGGCCCGGTTATTGAGAAATTGAATTTGAAGGGCATAACAGGCAGTAAAGACAAGAGTCAAGGTTATTATGGTTGGACTGAGGACGGGAAGGTAGCCATCTGGGATGATAATTCCGACCCAAAAGTGACGGCTCAATCCTCAGGAGTAAAAGAGATCACAGGTGAGGGTTTAGCTATTAAAACCGATGGAACGGTCTCTTGGGGAAGAGGGCAGGTCGAGGGGATATCTAATGCAATCGACGGTGATAGAGTGAGTACTTACTTTACCGTTCTTACTCAGTCAGGTGATGTATGGTACTCCACTGGATACGAAGAGTCAAAGCCTCGTAAGATTGGACATGTAGACCATGCGTTGGACATCAAAATGAGTACGGCGTATGCTGCAGTGCTTAAGGAAGATGGTCATGTCACGATGCTGGATATGCTGACGAATGAACCACCGCGCGAAGTGGGAAGTGATATTGCTTCGATTTTATGGAAAAAAGGTACACATGTCTTGATTACTGTACATCATGATGGGACTGTATGGAGCTATGACCGAATGAAGAAATATCCAGCTGTGCAGCTTAGCGGGTTATCTAATGTTGCACGGTTGGTTGATTCGCCTGACGAGCTTTTTGCACAATTAAAGGATGGCTCTTGGGTCGGCTATAAGGATGGGATCACGACTGCGCTGAGCTTGCCTACATTAACGGGTATGTCCTTGTTGACGACCTCCAAAGAGGCTGCGATCGGTGACAGTATTCAATTGAATGTACAGGAGACGTATTCCAATGGCTATCGACTCACACGGCATCCCGAAGCTAGTGAAATTGAAGTAGAGAAGCCCCAGGTTGCCGAGCTACAGCAGAACGGCTCAGGCAAACTCAAAGTACGGGGCATTGGCAGCACAGCCGTATCTCTGCGGAACGAAGGTATACCCTCTTCTTTTACACTAAAGGTATCGTCTGACCAAACCTTGACCGGGGCGGCTATACTGAACGGGAGTGTGTATTTGCCTGTGCAGTCTGTGTTCAAGACGCTGGGTGGATCTGTTACCGTGGCAAACCAGGCCTTTACGATCAAGCTGGGTAAAAACAATATCGTACTCCAAAAAGGGAGTTCCACCGCGATAGTGAATGGTAAACCTGTTGCACTGAAGGGCAAGGTTCAAACGGTTAACGGACAGGTTGTATTCCCGGGAACATTACTGACCGATCTGAAGTTGGGCGGATTCAAATGGAATCGTGACCGTCAGCAAGGCGAATTATCTGTGGGCGCTACCAAGTTGGTCATTGAGACGCCGGAAACGGCTAAAATTATCAGAGCCATTGATCTGGGTAGTCTGTCCAAATTAATTGGCAGAACCTATTGGGTCAATAACTTCTATAACGCTGGAGAGCGATTTGGCAAGGTAACAGTTAAAGATATCGAAGTCAGCACGGACCCGAACGGTGTTAAATCTTACGAAGTTATTTTCCAGGGGGCCAATGGCGAAACTTATGACACGTTTTCCATCATCGGAGCTTCACGCATTCCACAGATGCTGTCTGACTCCGATCAATTTCTGACTTACGATCCGTACAAGAAATACCAATGGTCGCAAGCCATCTGGAACAAGATTAAAAATAATGAGGTAAGTTTGGGCATGAATACGACACAGGTGCAGTTCGCATGGGGAAACCCAACAGTCAGAGAAAAGGGGGCTGCTTCAAACGGAACTCAAGTCGAAGCCTGGGTATACGGCAACCGTAGTCTTTATTTCAAGGCGGTAGCTTTCGTGAATGGCAAAGTCATAGAAGTATGGCTGTAGGGTAGTGTTTTTTCTATAACGGTTTGAACGAGGTGTCTTCAGAGTCGTATATACGGCTCTTGGGATGCCTTTTTTTCATTTAACAAAACTAAGCTCTTGATTTAACAAACTTAAGATATGATTCTTTATGTCATACATCTTGTTATATAGATAATAGCTCCGTAGAGAAAGTATGAAGAGCACAAGAGAAGAGAGGATCTGATTTGAGAATGAAATCGCTAAGGAAACCATTATCAGTTGCACTACTATCTTTACCACTACTTCTAGGTTCCCTGGGTGGAAGTTATGCGAGTGCGGCAACTCTACCAACAACGGTAACTCCAACAGAACCGTCGTGGGGATATTTCGTAGATCATTATAAAAATAATAGTTCTGCAAATAAGACGGAAAGCTCTAATCCGACCCTCGGGTTGCTCTCCGAATTTAATAAGCTTTGGACTCCCGGCGCTACCTGGGATACAGGTACCAAGCTAAACAGCAGCGTGCTGGACGCCAATATTCAAAAGGTGATTGATATAGCTGCCCGGCGCACTTCCAGTGAGGCCGATGCGGCTTATTTGGATGATCGCAGAAACCAGAGCTACAGTGTGATCGACGGGCTGGGTTCGCTCACTGATGTATATCGTAAGAATGCAGGTGCCACGACAACGATCAACGATATTCCGGCAGATGCCTTGACTAAGAAATACGAAGATGAGGGAACGAATGCTGGGAGTACAAGCTCCAATCTCGGCAACATCGTAAATCTGGTAAATACCTTGCGTGGAGAATACTCTACGACGAACCCGGCTAAGTCTTACTTTAGCTATCCTCGCCCGTTTCGCTGGAGCGATAACTCAGTAGTTGTTCCGAGCCTTATTCCCGCTCTCAAAGCCGATGCTACTAGCGATGGCGGTTTTCCTAGCGGTCATACCAATGCTGCGTATCTCAGTTCTATTGCTATGGCCTATGCCGTGCCGGAGCGTTATCAAGAACTGCTGACGCGAGCTTCAGAGCTGGGCAATAACCGTGTTGTTGCCGGTATGCATTCCCCGCTTGATGTTATGGGAGGGCGTGTCATGGCAACGGCGATGGCTGCTGCTATCCTGTCTGATCCGGCCAATAGCAGCTTGAAGAAAGCGGCTTATCAGGATGCTCGCAAACAACTGCTGTCCCAAAAGGGTTCAGCTCCAGATCGGTTCAGCAATTATGCCACGAACAAAAAAAATTATAATCAACGATTAACATACGGATTCAGTCAGGTTAATCCAACTACCACGCCAATGACAGTGCCTAAGGGAGCTGAGGTACTATTGGAGACACGCTTGCCTTACCTGGATAGCACACAACGTCGTTGGGTTTTGGCTACCACGGGGATTCCTTCCGGCTATCCTGTACTTGATGATGCTGAGGGATGGGGACGATTGAACCTGTTTTCCGCCGCGGATGGCTACGGTGCTTTCACCAATAATGTGACGGTGAATATGGACGCTTCCAAAGGCGGTTTCAATGCATTGGATCGCTGGCGCAACAATATCACTGGTGTTGGAAAGCTGACTAAAAAGGGAACAGGTACGTTGAAGCTAATGGGCAACAATACGTATTCCGGCGGTACACAGATCGACCAAGGTACTCTGGAGGGAACTACGGAAACGGCTTTCGGAAGTGGTGGAATTACGAATAACGGGGGAACTCTTCTTAAAAATGCTTCTGGAAAGCTGATTATTGGCGGTAATTACAGACAATCTGCCAAGGGAACACTTGAGCTTAACCTGCGCAGTAAAAATGATGTGCTCAAAATGAAGGGAACAGCCATACTCAGCGGAAAATTACGTCTGAATTTTTCTAACAAATATGTACCGGCTAATGGTGCTACGATCTTAACTTATGGTAAACGGAATGGAGCATTTTCTTCGATTGAAACGGTAGGTTTACCAAGCAATTATAAAGTGAAGGTTATCTATACAGCTGACAGTGCTCAGTTGAAAGTCACTAAGTAAAACATAATTAGCTCGCTATATAACAATTGAAGTGCACCTTTAAAATACATGGGGATAAGCCAGAAGGTTATTCCAGTGTGTATTCTAGGGGTGCACTTTATTGTTTCATCATAATTAATCAAGGATATAAAAAGGTCAAAATTTGACCTTAATGTAGTAAAATAATCCCGCTGTTTGAAAGCGCAGTCATGATATTCTTAAGAAGCATATTTGATCAAAGTTTTAAAGGATTCAGACTAACTAAGAGGAACAGAGGAAAGGAAGAGACTGATGAGTCTTGAAAAAGAATACGTTAAAATAGCCCAAGATGTCATTAAAGGGCTTGGCGGAGAAGATAATATTATTTCCATGGCACATTGTGCCACACGGCTGAGGCTGATTGTAAAAGATAGAGAAATTATTGATGATGAATTTATTGAGAATATTGATAAGGCCAAGGGCGTTTTCTTTACCTCTGGGCAATATCAAATTATTTTTGGAACCGGTACTGTAAATAAAGTATACGATGCCATGGTTGGTCAAAGCATATCTGCTACATCAAAGGCTGATTTGAAAGAAATGGCCTCTACCCAAGATGATAATCGGTTCAAAAGAATGATCCGAGTTTTCGGGGATGTATTTGTTCCGATTATGCCTGCATTGGTAGCTACAGGATTATTTATGGGAGTTAGAGGCTTGGTAACTCAGCCTGCACTGCTTCAGTTATTTGGGCTTACACCTGATCATATTTCTGCGAATTTCATACTGTTTACGCAAATATTGACCGATACGGCTTTTGCATTTTTACCTGTATTGGTATGTTGGTCGGCATTCCGGGTGTTTGGTGGATCGCCACTATTGGGGATTTTGATTGGATTAATGTTAGTGAGTCCTTCGTTGCCTACATCCTGGGATGTCGCCCAAAAAGTTCAGGAACCACTAGTGTTTTTCGGATTCATTAAAATTGCAGGCTATCAGGGCTCGGTTCTGCCTGCTTTCATAATAGGTGTCGTGGGGGCAATGCTGGAGAAGAAAATCAGAAAATCAGTCCCCGATGCATTGGACTTAATTCTAACACCGTTTTTGACATTATTAATAACACTGGTACTGGGATTGTTCGTAATTGGTCCCATTTTTCACGAGGTGGAAACTTTAATATTAATGGCTGTTACCGCCATTTTGAAATTACCATACGGAATCGGCGGATTTATTTACGGTGGCATCAATCAGATTATTGTAGTTACCGGACTACACCATGCCTTAAACCTGATTGAAATACAGATGTTAGTGGGCAGCGGTTGGAATATGGTAAACCCGATCAGTTCAGCATCGATTTGCGCACAAGCAGGTGCTGCGCTGGCTGTCGGTCTAAAATCCAAAAATGTAAAAACCAAATCCATTGCGTATCCTTCTACCTTGTCTGCGTTATTGGGTATTACAGAACCCGCTATCTTTGGGGTGAACATTCGATATGGCAAACCGTTCTTGATGGGCTTGATTGGCGGAGCGGTTGGCGGTTTCTTCGCACGTATATTTAATGTTCAAGCAACAGGCATGTCAATCACAGCCCTACCGGGAATGTTATTGTACCTGAACAATCAGATATTCATATATATCTTAGTTTGTGTAATTGGCTTTGCTGTGGCATTTGCATTAACGTGGATCTTTGGGTTTAAAGAAAAAATAGATCACAAATAAAATGATGTGGGGAGAATCATGGACAACAACACACTGCTTAAGAAATTGGACTGCCTTTCAATAGAAGAGAAAATAGGCCAGCTTATCCAACTGACCGGTGATTTTTTTGAAGGGGATATAGACACTGTTGTGACAGGGCCTTTAAAAAAATTAGGGTTAAACGCCGGTTACAATATATATAACACAGGCTCCATATTGAACATCACTAATCCAGAAAAAATTATCCAACTGCAAACGGATTATTTGGAAAAATCGATTCATAAAATTCCGCTGTTGTTCATGGCAGATATTATCTATGGGTATCGAACCATCTTCCCGATTCCGATTGCACAAGCATGTAGTTGGAATTATGAGGGTATAGAACATGCAGGTTCGATTGCTGCCCAGGAATGTTACGACGAAGGTGTTCACGTGACCTTTTCCCCCATGGTAGATATCGTTAGAGATCCCCGTTGGGGGCGGGTGATGGAATCACCTGGAGAGGATACTTTGCTAGCGAAGAAATATGCTGAAAGCCTGGTTCAGGGGATCCAGGGGAGAAACTTGGAAGGAATCATACCAGCGAATAAAATTGCCGCTTGCGTCAAGCATTTTGCCGCTTATGGGGCACCTGTCGCTGGACGTGAGTATAACGCCGTGGATATGTCGGAGCACACGCTGCGAGAATATTATTTGCCAGGGTATCAAGCTGCAATCGAAGCGGGGGCAAAGCTTGTTATGACGGCCTTTAATACCCTGAATGGCGTCCCTGCGACAGGAAACGAGTGGCTTAACCGCGACGTGCTAAGACGAGAAATGAATTTTAATGGTGTGTTGATCTCGGATTACGCCGCTATAGAAGAACTGATCATGCACGGTTATGCCGAAGATGAGGCTTCCGCCGCAAGGCTGGCATTGTTGGCTGGTGTTGATGTGGATATGAAGACAGCAGTATACGCCAATCAATTGGAGAAAGTAGTATCTGATAACGAGCATATGCTGGAGCTGTTGAATGAAGCGGTATACCGTATTTTAAAGCTGAAAAATGATTTGGGGCTTTTTGAGGACCCGTTCCGTGGATTACAGGAAACCGTTCAGCGGTCGAGAAACAGCGTTCTGTCAGATGAACATAAAAAAGCCGCGCTGTCCTTGGCTGAAGAATCCGTAGTCTTGCTGAAAAATGAAAATCAACTGCTGCCATTGTCTAAACATACCAAAGTAGCTTTAATCGGTCCTTACGCAGATGAAAACTCCACCCTGGGCATGTGGGCCATTAAGGGGGATGAGGCGGATACCGTCAATTTGAAAATGGGATTATTAGAGCATGTTGATCCCGACAATCTCTCGGTTTGCAATGGGGCGCACATGCTCCCCGCTAATGCGAGAGAAGCCCTTGGCAAATATGCGGACAAGCTGGCTGTTGAAACAGTCGATGAGGAGGCCCTGCTGCGCGAAGCGATCCGGAATGCTAACGAAGCGGATGTCATTGTCCTCGCCTTGGGAGAAAGTATTTATCAGAGCGGAGAAGGGGGATCGCGAACGAACCCGACGCTTCCTAAGCCGCAAATGAAACTGCTCCATGAATTAAGTTTACTGGGCAAAAAGATGGTTCTGATCGTTTATAGCGGAAGACCTTTGATTCTTACCGAAGTAGCCGGAAAAGTTGACGCTATTGTTCAAGCCTGGTATCCAGGAACGATGGGCGGAGAAGCACTGGCCAATATACTGTATGGGGAAGTCAATCCATCGGGGAAATTAGCCATGACCTTTCCACGAAGCGTTGGACAAATTCCGATATCCTACAATGAGTTGAATACAGGAAGACCCAATTTAAAGGAAAATGGTTCTTATCGGTTTGCGTCTCGATATATTGATGAAGTGAATGAACCCTTGTATCCGTTTGGCTATGGTAAATCCTATACCTCATTTGAATACAGCCTATTAACAATTAGCCAAAAAGAAATGAAAAAAAATGAGTCAGTTGATATCCGTATTTCTATTACCAACACTGGAATTTATGATGGAAAGGAAACGATCCAATTATACATCCGCGATAAATTTGCAAGTGTTGCAAGGCCTGTGAAAGAATTAAAAGACTTTAAAAAAGTTTTTTTGCAAAGTGGCGAGACCCAAAATATCGAATTTTCTATTCATGAAGAGATGCTTAAATTTTATGATCGTGAAATGCAATACAAAAGTGAACCCGGCGAATTTGATATTTATATCGGGTCAAGCTCGCAGGAAATTTTGCTGAGTTTTAGTTTTGTTTTTTTACCGGAGGATGAGCATGAATAAAAGCGACGCTTATAACCTGAAATATCATATTACTCCTCCTTACGGTTTGCTCAATGACCCTAATGGACTTGCCTATTTCAATCATCAATATCATGTGTTCTATCAGTGGAATCCAAAAGGAACTGAGCATAAAAATAAATGCTGGGGCCATGTTGTTTCCAGCGATCTGGTGCACTGGCAAAGGAAAAGTGTCGCGCTGGAGCCTTCGGAATGGTATGACAAGGATGGCATCTATTCGGGCGGGGGCATTGTTCATCATGAAAAGCTGTATCTGTTTTATACAGGAAATGTAATCCGAGATGATGGAGTAAAAGAAAGCTATCAATGCGCCGCGATTTCGGAGGATGGCGAGTATTTCCAAAAAATCGGTCCATTGTTTGAGCACCCCAAAGGTTATACCAGGCATGTTCGAGATCCGAAAGTATGGAGAGACCAACACGGGAACTGGTGGTTGATTGTTGGTGCTCAGAGAGAAGATTTGACTGGAGATACGCTTATCTACAAATCTAAAAATTTGTCCGAATGGGAATGCCAAGGATCATTTGTTGATCACGATCATCAATTTGGATATATGTGGGAATGTCCAGATGTACTTCATTTTGCCGAAAATGATGTTTTTGTTTTCTCTCCTCAGGGTTTACCGGAGAGAGGCGAATATTATAAAAATCCTAATCAATCGGGTTATATTGTTGGCAAATTATCGAATACAGGCAAATTCAACGGCAACCTTTCCGATTTTAAAGAGCTTGATCGAGGATTTGATTTTTACGCGCCACAATCATTTAAGGTTAATGACAGAACCATTATGTTCGGATGGATGAGCGCCATGAATGAGGAAGCGGAGAGAGCTGTCCCGACCATTCAGGAGGGCTGGATTCATGCATTGACACTTCCTAGAGAAGTGGTATTGATGAACGGTGTGTTGTACCAGAAACCATTGCCGGAATTACAATTGTTAAGACTGGATGACATGCATTACAAAGGGGAAATTCAAAATAACAGTGAGTGGTTACTGCCTTCTACACAAGCGGAGCTCATTGTTCATTTTTCCTTACTCACAGAAAACTTTAAAATGATCATTAGGGATGCTGTACAAATTGACTATGATTGGGAACAAAATAGTCTGACAGTTTGGAGAACAAACTGGTTGACTGGCGAGAGGGAGTACAGAAAAGCAACATTAAATAATAAGCTTGCAGAAATGCAAATATTCATTGAAAGCTCAAGTTTGGAATTATTTGTTAACGAGGGCGAAGAAGTGTTTTCCCTGCGTTATTTCATAGAAGATGCAGACCAACGCAATGTATTGTTTGAGGCAGGAGACAATGTAGGTGAAGTTAGAATGTATCAGTTGCAGGAATGTGTAGGGTAACATTTTTTGCTTGCCGAGTTGCAAGCAGGCTAAGGAAGGCTGTTCATTATCCCGTTTACGGGAAGAACTGCCTTCTTTTTTATTTTGGTCCGTTGAATAGATTCTGCTTGTCCGGGCATTTTACTATCGGTATAGTATGAGTATTAGTATAAGAGTTTATTGCTTAATATAGAATACAGATGGATCACTCATGGCTGGCTGATGAGGTGTGGTGATGAAAAAAATATATGAACATATCGAAATAGACAGAAAAAAAATGATTAACCTTTTTATGTTCCAATCCAGAGATACAGAAAGAGTCATTCCTATGCATTTTCACAGCAATATGGAGTTGATCTACTGTACAAGTGGAAGTCTAAAGGTGTGGCATGAAGGAAAAATAACTATTTTGATGGAAAAGGATGCGCTATTCATTAACAGCAATGTTCCGCATTCCACGCAGAGCATTACGGAGAACCAAGTCATTGTGCTGCAATTTCCAGACACTTTCTTTGCCAATGAACAAGTAATCATCCAATTAAACACGCAAGAGAAACAAGTTGAAGATACTATAATCTCTAAATTAAGAGGATTGTTTATGGATATATATGATCTACATATTTCCAAAAGCAAATACGACTACATTTTAGAGCAAAGCCGAATTATTGAACTGAAATATTTGCTTGTCAATCATTTTAGTCAGGCAACAGACATTCCACCGGAAGTATTTAGTGAAAAGCAACGAAAGATAAAGACAATCATGGACTTTATTAAAGAGCATTATACTGAAAATATTAGCCTGGCCAAAACGGCCCGGATCTGCGGTTATTCGGAGGCTTATTTGTCGCGAATGTTTCATGAATATACAGGCCAGACGTTTACCGAATACAAGCAAATTCTTTGTTTGGAGAAGGCGATTGATTTACTGGATTCAACCAATAAGTCACTTACAGAAATTTCTTACGAGGTCGGGTTTCCAAACGAGAAATCTTTCAGAAAAGCTTTTAGAGAAGTTATGGGTAAAACACCGTATGAATATAAAAAATCAAGATTTGATCTGGATGTGTAACGCCACGAGCATGCACAGCATCCTTTCAGTACAACCAAGGGGCTGTCCCTTGTCATTTGATGACTTTAGGACAACCCCTTGATATTTACGCTATGTCAGAAGAGTTATTAGCTTAACGGTTATCGATCTTTTCCGGGTACATATCATGGTTCATCATGCGGTGCTCCGCTATCTGTTCATACTTCGTTCCTGGCTTGCCGTAGTTGGTGTACGGGTCGATAGAGATGCCGCCGCGTGGCGTGAATTTGCCCCATACTTCAATGTAGCGAGGGTCCATCAGCTTAATCAAGTCATTCATGATGATATTGACGCAGTCTTCATGGAAATCGCCGTGATTACGGAAGCTGAACAGGTACAGCTTAAGGGACTTGCTTTCTACCATTTTAATATCGGGAATGTAGCTGATGTAGATGGTTGCAAAATCAGGCTGTCCTGTAATCGGGCACAGGCTGGTGAACTCCGGGCAATTGAACTTTACAAAATAATCCCGATACGGATGTTTATTATCAAAGCTTTCGAGAATGGAGGGATCATAGGCGAACGTGTATTGTGTGCCTTGATTGCCAAGTAGGGTAACGTCGGTCATTTCTTCGGGTGTTCTTCCGGTCATTGGATGGGGCTCCTTAAGTTTAGTTTGGTTTGGTAAAAGAGATAGAGAGTTATGGTGGTGGGGAGAGGTCGCTCCGCGAAGGATTTGAGCTTCCGATCGCTGTTGAAATGGGATTCTTTCTGATAGTTGAAAGATGTATAGGTTAGAATCCCATTTCAAAGGCGAACGCTAACGCTTCTCCAGCTTCAAATCCTCCGCTCCGCTGCCGACCGCCGTCACCACCTTAAAGTCCCTATTCTTTTACATATAGGTTGGGATAGAAGTGAATAATGCTCTCCTTTGTGTATCACATACAGCTCATACGGCATATATTACATATAAGTGTTATACGCCGCGTTTGTTACCCCATACGAGGGTGTGGAGCTGCGGGAGTACTCTTACGTCGTTTAGTTGGGAATCGTCCATGACACGGTCGATAAGCCATTCATAACGATGGAGTAGGGACTCCGCAATCTGTCCGGTGTTCTCCGTGTTCACATCTGGATTACCCGTCTGGAGGAACAGCGGTACGTGTGGATAGCGCTCGTGAACGGTGCGGGCGTAGGCAAGATCGGTGTCATCGAAGATGACGACCTTCAAGCTGCAAGCTCCGGTATAGAGCCGCGCAGATTCATTAGCGGGTTCCTTCAAGCCTGTTGCGGTTGGGACGTTGGACGTAGCTCGGGGTTCACGAGCCCTCTTCCGGTTCGACAGACGGTCGACGATATCATCCAGCACATCCCAGTTGGTCGTCATACCAGAGCTGGGCGGTTTCGGGGATAGGGTTACCTCATCGATATCGTACAGCCATTCCTGCCAACGGGAACCCTGTGTTTCGACGGCGGTGGCAATGCCTTGACTGCGCAGCAGGGTGATTAGCTCCCCAAGCTGCGGTAGCAGGGCAGGATTGCCTCCAGAAAGAGTCACATGCGAAAACCGTTCGCCACCGATGGCCTTCAGCTCCTGCCAAATGTCTGAGGCACTCAGACGACGGATCTGATCCTTGGCGCTACCGTCCCATGTAAAGGCGGAGTCACACCACGAGCAACGGTAATCGCAGCCTGCGGTACGAACAAACATCGTTTTACGACCAATGACCATACCTTCGCCCTGAACGGTGGGACCAAACACCTCCAGTACGGGAATAGGGGCTATTTTTGTGCCGTGGGAGGCTGCCATGGGTTGGTGAGTCGTCACGGTATTACTCATCAAGCATCCACTCCCGTCGGAACTCGGCGTAGCTGGTAGGTGTCTCGAACAACCGTACAAACTCGGTACGTCCACCTTCGACACGGTTGCAGTATGCATCCGAGGTTAAGGCTGACTCCATTTGTTCAAAGATCCAGACGACCATATTTTCCGCCGTTGTATTCATTGGAGGAAGCGTCTCATTCAAGTAACGGTGATCCAGAAAAGGCTCAATCCGCTCTTTCCAGATCGTTTTGATGTCACCAAAATCCAGCGTTAGACCCGTTTCGCCCGGTATACCGCTTATGCCAAACACGACGATATAGGTATGACCGTGCAGATTTTTGCATTTGCCTTCGTAGCAGTGCAAATGATGTGCGGCATCGAACGTAAATTGTTTGCTGACCAGTATACGTTTGCGGTGATAACGCAGCTGAGAGTGCTCAATGTCTGTCCCGAACTGCTGGAGCTTGTCGACAATACGAAAGGTACCTGGCTCACGCATGACTTTTAACTCCTTGGGATGAAGTTCTGCGCACTGCGAGATACTGCTCGAGTCCGGCACGGCGAAGTTTGCAAGCAGGGCATTCGCCACAGCCGTCGCCAATGACGCCGTTATAGCACGTTAGTGTACGTGTTCTTACAAATTCAAAAGCTTTCAGCTCATCGGCCATATGCCAGGTTTCGGCCTTGTTCAACCACATGAGCGGGGTATGAATCACAAAGGGATAGTCCATCGAAAGGTTCAGTGTGACGTTCAGCGATTTGATAAAGGAATCCCGGCAATCGGGATAGCCGCTGAAATCCGTCTCACATACGCCTGTAATGATGTGGCGCGCTCCTTTTTGCTTGGCGAGAACCGCTGCAAAGCTCAGGAACAATAGGTTGCGACCGTCTACAAAGGTGCTAGGCAGTTCGCCTTCCTGTTGAGTAATATCAATGTCGGTACGTGTGAGGGCATTAGGGGCTAGTTGATTAAGCAGGCTCATATCCAGTACCGTTTGCGGAACACCCAGCTCGCTGGCGATTCCAGCGGCTACTTCGATTTCCTGCTTGTGGCGTTGACCGTAATCGAACGTCACGGTTTCTACTTCAGCAAAATGTTTTTTTGCCCAAAATAAACAGGTTGTGCTGTCTTGGCCGCCGCTGAATACGACGACTGCTTTTTCGTTTGCAAACATAAAAAAACCTCTCGATCTTCTTGGAATGGTGCAAGACACGGAGTCTTGTCACTTGGAAGAAGGAGAGTTCTTGAACCGACTTCAACAAAAAACAGGCCTTGCCCCGCGAATTCATTTTTCTTGCGGAGGACAAAGCATCGTTAGTTTTTTATAGAGGGAGTTCGCGAACCTCTCCCATGCATGACACATGGATTTTCTTCATTAGTATCTGCCACGAGGACAGACGACGTTAGCATTGTCATTATAGCATGGCAGGGCTATTTGATAAACACTCCACCAAATGGAATGACTTCCCGTAAAAATCGCTTGATCACGCCATCGTCGTTCATATCCTGTTGGAGCCGCCGATGATGTTCCCCGGCATGAAATAGTACGGTACCCTGTCCGGTCATTTTAAAATGATAATTCATATGTTGGCTGGCCAGATGGTTGCCGTACACGGTCAACTCCAGTTTGGCGTTTTCGGGATAGGCAATGACGCTGCTCGCATCCACATAGATCGGCTCGGTCGGATGAAGCTGTTCTTGACATACCAATCCCTGCGTCAAAAGGCCGATTTGACCCACACCATCAAATTTCATTTTTATAACATCGCGGCTAAACAACATGTTTTTCATGCTTAGCAGCTTGGTACGCATTTGGATACCGGAGCTGTACCAGAACAGGTTGCGAAAATCGTATAACAGATCATCGCTTCCTTCAAGCTTAATCATTTTTAGACTAAAGCCAGGTGGAAGTGCGGCAATTAGGCGACAAGCTCCTGTGAAATCGGCCTGAATCAGTTTGTGTTTGCGATACATGCCCTTAATATTCATCAGTTTATCACTGCGGCCTGAGCTGGGTCCGCGGTATGCGATGATTTGCTGCGGATGCAGAACGTGCAGCTTTTCTCCTTCTGCCAGATCGAGCGTTACGACCGAACCGACGCTTTCATCATGGTGTTGTCCTGCTTGTATGTCCATTCAGACCTTTCATCCTTTCAGGCAGTTAGTATCTTCCCGAACGTCGACGCATCCCGTAACGCAACAGTCGGATACCGATAAAATAACCGGCCAGCAGAATTATAGCTGTGATGATGAGCATTTTATTTCGGTGTGAAGCCTGATCGCGCTGGGTTTGAAGATTTTTTAATTCTGTGACAGTGTCAGTCAGCTTGCGGTTTTGCTCCAGTAATTGGGCGTTTTGCTCTTGATAGGCTTCTAAGCTGTTACGGGCCTTTTTCAGATCCTCCTGTGTTTGTCGGTAGCTTTCCTTGAGCTGATATACATCACCGGGCAACCGCGAAAATTGCTCGAAGCCTTGGTACACATCATCCCAGTAAGCAGCATGTACTTCGGGTACACGAGTTATCCCAAAAATAAACAAAAGTGCTATAGCAGCGCAGACAATGCGGCGGTACAAAGCAAAACGATACGTTGTTCGTGCCAAGAGATGTTCCCCCTTTTGATAAACCAAGATGTTAGATGATATAGATCATTACCCATATGACATGGTTACGTATAATATAACGATTCGGATGCAGATTTTAGAATGAACGGACGACAAATATGAAGAAAATGTTCTCAAAAAAAGTCGATATATGAGTTTAAGTGTACCTTAAAACGGGTATATCAAGGAAGCGGCAACATTCCGGCATTTTTTCCAGCATACGAGTAAAGAACGATCCGCACCTGATCAGGTCTTAAATATGAATATATGAACTGAAATGTATTAAAAATTGATATAAAAGGAGATTTTGCAAGATGAATAAGAGAGAACAAAACTATAAAACTTTAAAAATCACTGTAAATGGAAAGCCGTTATCAAAGGATCTCGTCGTAGATAGTACCACTTTTGCCCCAATATCTGATATTTGCACAAAAACGAATGCTTCTTTAACAGAAACTACAATCTCATAAGTTTAAATATAGAAGTAGACTATAATATGGCCCGGCATACGCCGGGCTATTTTTGCGCATTCATGTAATTCAAATGGTTTAAAATGTTATTTACCAAACTAGGCCCCCCTTCATAAAGATTCCCATGTATAATTTTCACAATCAAACATACGTTCCCTGACAATATAGTGTCAGATAACACTGTTAATTTAGAGTTACATGTTCTTTTAGGGGGAATTTACCAGTGGTGAAGTCAATGCTCAATGTAACGTACACATGGGACAAAGAGTCTATATCTGCGAATGGGTCCAAACAAGTAAATCTACTGATAGAATGGGGCTATGGAGCTATACGTAAAAGAAAAGGAAATCTAATACCGAAAGCAGCGGGATGTGACCTTCAACTCCAGTTCATTCCAGAAAACGGGGTAAGTCTATTAAAAGCTGAAGGGGTAAAGCTCGGTTTTAAACGCTCGGAAAACGGAGATAGCATGTTTGTTCACTGTGGTGATGTACGGCGGGGAAAATATAGACAGGCTATTTTGACGTTTTCTATACCGGCTCACTCGTCCGGAAGACATACGATTGGAATGATGGAGTGGAGCTGGCGCAAGCCATCGCAGGAAAAGCGAACGCTGATCCGGACAGACCAGCTCTACATCCATTTTACGCATCATCTTGGTCTGCTGAGCATTCCATCCAACCCGAAGGTGGAAAAATACATAAAGCTGAATGAGACGTCCCCTATTGTAAAAAAGGCATTGCGTATGTACGAGAAAGGGGAATATGAGCAAGGGGCGTTCATCCTTACCAGACAAGCAGATGAATTACTTATACGTGCAGCAAGAAGCGATGATATGGACTATCTGCAGGAAGCCGAGTTGCTTCTGGCTATACGTAATAAATGGAGTGGTACTTTTGTATCATTTACATCGTATAGTTCTAAAGTCTTTTTCAATAAGGCGATATCGCTAGAAGATGTTCGTTTTACTGAAAATGATACTTTGAGATAGGCAATTATGCTAGTTTATTTGTGTAATATAGTGAGTCTAATTTACTATCTTTTTGTAAAGGAGAGACTTCCTTGACTGATCGGTTGATACGTTTAATGCGGATTATTACTATTGTTCAGGCAAATCCAGGGATATTGGCAAGAGAGCTTGCCGAACGTTGTGAAACATCAGAACGTACCATATACCGAGATATGGAGGCGCTAAGCGCTATGCATATACCGATTGCGAATATGGGGCATGGCAAGGGGTACATTTTTATTAGCAATTTTGCTTTGTATCCTCTGAATTGGACGGAAGAAGAGGCAGAAGCTTTTACTAAGCTGGGAGAGATTATGGAAACGGTAAAGCCTCTTTTACCGCCAGCTTTTGAAAGTGCTTATGAGAAAGTGATGGCCTCTAGTCAGAAAAAAAAGATGGAACAGACGAGCTTCGCGCAGGAAATGAAAAATATTGTCCGGCTCGGCTCGACACTTGATCGGGAAAACCAGCCCTATCTGCTCAGGCTGATTGTTTTAGCGAGTCTTACGCAGCAGACCATTGAAGCGGAATACAGCTCGCCTCAAAATGAAGATGTTTCACTAGTTCAGGTGGATCCTTATTGTTTGGTTCCGCAGGATCGGCGATTCTATATGCTTGGTTTTTGTCACAAGCAATCCGCGATGAGAACCTTTCGGATCAGCCGATTTCGGAACATGAGAATTTTGCCGTATACGTTTCAAAAAAATAAAACTGAAATGGAAATGTTTTTTAAAGGGACCTGGTCGGTGACCAAAGGAAATCAGAATATCCGGTTTGTGGTACGTTTTTCTGCCGAGTCTGTATATCGGGTCAAAGAAGAGGAGCTGTTCATCAAGCCTTATCTTAAGGATTTGCCGGATGGAAGTTTGTTGTTTGAGGTGACGGTCAATCATGACCGTGAATTTTTGGATTGGCTCACTTCCTATGGAGCTGAGGCCGAGATCCTGGAGCCTTTACGGTACCGCAAACGAATGCAAGAAATGCTGCGGACCTGGGGGGCATTCTATTTCGATAAAAAGGCAGGAAATTAAGAATAACAGGGGGAGATCCCCCGGAACGGGCCGGGGAGCTATCCGCTTAACGGTCCTTAAACAGGTTGGCGAGATTGCCAAAAGGACTGTACTGTTCCTGCTCTTCTTCTGGTGAGGAGTAGACGAGCTTCGATCCACGGCTTTCCTCATCGTCAGCAGCATTATGAACTAATGTAATACGATCAAAATGGTACATGAAAACCTGAGCGGTGTTCACGGCATCATCCAGTGCCCGGTGTTGTTGACCATCAAAGTCAATGTTGCACAATTCCAGCGCCTGAGACAGGCTCAACTGACGGTACTTTCCATTGGAACCAAACAGACGGGAAATCTGCTTCTGTATATCATTTGTATTATGAATCCATCCGAGATCTACATGATGGGTACGACAATGGGAGACCAGCTTCTGACGGTCATCCGGGCCCCATGCGCATAAATAATAAGGGGAATCCGTACCGAGCCAGGCTATGAACTCCTTCACAGCTTCAGGAAATAGTGGAGCGGCATCAATGTCTCGTTGAGTAATACCCGTGAACTGAACGGTATCAGTAGAGAGTACAGGTCGATTTGAGGGTCTTACAAAACTGTGAAACGTATCCGCAACGTATAGGCCACCGTCTCCCTGAACAACTTTGACGGCACCGATATCAATGATTTCGGAGGAATATCTGGCGTTACGACTAACGGTAAATTCAAGATCGTAAATAATGTATTGCATTTCTGGACTCCTTCCACACATATAACTGATCCCGATGGGGATCGGGACGAATGTTCTTGCCCGAATGACTCTTCTCCATCATACCTCTCGGTTCACAACTTGTCAGCGGTTAAAAGGTTTGCTTTTAAAAAAAATATGCGATGTCCAAAGGAGCTTGGACTATCGCATATCTAAAAACGCCTGACATACAGCAGCATCCGAAACCACTAGGATTCCGGACGCTGCTTTTGCTAGCTATTGAATTAGGCCGGGAGGTCTAACTTTTGCCCCGGATAAATGCGGTGAGGATTCTTCAACTTATTCAACTGCTGAAGATGTTGCCAGGTGGTACCATGTTTGCGGGAAATGTCATACAGCGTATCCCCGGATTTTACAACATATACATGGCTATTTGTAACTTGTGCAGAATTCGATGTCTGCTGTGGCTCGGCTGTTTGAGACTTTGCCGGCGCCGGTTTTGCGGGTGCTGGTTTCGCAGCCGGTGTAGGAACGGATTGCGGCTTTTCCTGCACAGGTGCAGGTGCTGCGGTTGAAGCAGATGGCGCAGCTTGTGTGGCAGGGACAGAAGTTTTACCATCAGCCTTGGCTTCTTGAATACGACCGTCCGCTTGCACTTGCAGGCTAGCGGAGCCCACCTTTTGCATATAGCGGATTAACGCCTCATCAAGCGAGCCGAACATACCTGCTTGTGGATATTTAGCGAACATCGTATATTGGTCACCACCTACGGCAGTAAAATCATTGGTGGCCAGTGTGTATGTTGCCTCAGGATCAAGTGGCTTTCCGCCGATCAGAATGGAATGAACACGGCTGCCTTTGGCTGCTGACGTGTCTATTTTGAACGTGATACCTGATACCTGTGGGAAACCTCCGCTTGGCTCTGGATAGGAGGCTGTACCATTTTCCAGTGCGGCCTGAATGTCAGAGCCCTTCACTTTCAGGGTAACGATCTGGTTGCCGAAGGGCAGCACAGTGATGATGTCTCCCTTGGTTACTGTCCCTGTCTTGATGGAAGCCCGGATGCCGCCACCATTCGTTAAAGCTACGTCTGCTCCCGAAATGTCACGCATAGCATCGGTGAGCAGGTCACCGAGATTGGTTTCACTTGCACGTACCTTTTCGCGTGCTCCTTCCAGATCCACACTCGTTTGCGTTACAACCTCTTTAAGAATAGGTTCCTGGTCCTTTTGAATGGAGGCGATCAATGCAGCAATCTCAGCGTTGGGCTGAACGTCGACTGCTTGAGTCGAATCAATCAGCTTGGCTTGCTTTTGCGTAACCTTACCGCCGTCGACCCATAAGTCCACAACACCCAGATACTTGGTGTATTCACCTGCGCTAGCGATCAATGTACCATTGTCACTAACCAAGCCTTTTTCCAGTACGGTATGGCTGTGTCCATCGATGAAAATATCAATGCCAGGCACTTCCTTAACAACCTTGAGGCTGGTGTCCTTACTAGACGCATCCTGCCCCAGGTGACCAAGAACAACAACCACATCTACTTTGCTGCGGATTTCATCAACAGCCGCTTTGGCCTCAGCCGCAGGGTCGGTGAATTGAATACCCTCCACATTTTTGGGATTAGTCTTATATGCTGTTTCTGGCGTAGTCAGACCGATAATACCGATTTTAACGCCGTCCACTTCTTTAATAACATAGGGTTTGAACAAACGTGTTCCGTCTGTTTGTTTAATATTGGCGCTGAGCACAGGGAACTGAATCTCCTTACTTAGCTCAACAAGATGCTTCCAACCATAATTAAACTCGTGGTTACCCGGAACCATAGCATCATAACGCAGCTTGTTAATCACTTTCACAATGCTCTCACCGCTAACCAAAGTAGCGAAGGTCGTTCCATGAACGGTATCCCCGTCATCTAGCAGCAGTGTATTGGGATTGGAAGCCCGGTACTGATCAATGATACCCGCCAGCTTGGCGAATCCCATTTCCTTGTCGTTCGCGACCACGTGGGCATGGGTATCGTTCGTATGTAGGATGGTGATGTGTTTACCGCTGACTGGAGTCGTTGCCGTTCCCGCTGTTCCCACATTGGTTGCTGGGTCTGCTGCTGCTGTACCGAGACACCCAAGTAGAAGCGCGGCAGTCGTCAGGATCGACGAGAGTTTTTTCCATGAGTTCATGTTGTTCCTTCAACCTCCCATAAAATGAATGAATTAGAGAAACCGCTTACGACCACATTTTATCAGATGATTGTAAAAATAACTTCTATTTTATATCAAAGCATTAAAATTTTTTGATATATCGGTTGTTAAACCCATCGTCTAGTTACCTATATTATAGAGGAAGTAATCAACAGTAACTCATAGAATAGGAACTAACGTTCTGTTTTGTGATCAAAAAAAAGGGCAGTCTCTTTGGGCAGCCCGATGCGGGGTAAATAGTGATCCAACGTTTCGTCAGCTAGTGGCGGTTTTCCTTCACTCAGCAAAAGCACGGCAAACCGATTGGCCTGCTGTTCAAACTTTCCTGGGGAAAAGTAGGAATGCTCCTCCATAAAAAAGCGGCTGATGCCTTTATGCAGTCGGTCATGTCCCAATTCATGCGCACAGACGAACCGTTCCCATTCGGGTGTGAGGCCATTGTGGATGACGATAAATCTTCTACGCAGCTTGTGGTAATACAGCCCTTTGGTTGTGGGGCCTAGATCGCAGAATCGGATATGGATACCCAGGGCTTTCGCAATATCGAAGGGGCAGTTGGTACGGTATTTTCGGACAAGTTTGTGAATGAGTTCGTTCATACGCTCACCTGCTATCCCTGATCTTTGCCCGTTCGGGGCTCTTTGGGCTTTTTATGTTTGTTCATCTGCTTGGCTTCCCAGAACAGACCTGTCAGCACGTCCTTGATCCGTTGACGATCTTTTTCATCCAGCGGAATACCATCGAACATTAATTCGTCGTCTTCCTCCAGCATTTTTTTAAAATCCCGGCGGTCTTTGGAGGTTGCCCATTCTGGCACAGTAGAACGATAAAGTTCATGTTGATTTTGCTCCATTGAATCATCGTCTCCCCAATATCCGGCGGCCTTCATCATTTCGGTATAGGATACGCTAAGCGCATCCGCTATTTTGCGGAGAGTGGAAGGTTTGGGGATTCCGCGCAGTCCATTTTCAATGCGGGAAATTTGTGAATTGCTAATACCTGCAGCATCTGCCAATTGGTTGATGCTCCATTGTTTGTGCTCACGCTGCTGTTTTAAGTAAGTTCCGAATGCTGGCTGTTCCACAATGGGGGCTCCTTTCTGCAAGAGAATCATAGATATTAGTTTTATTATACCATTAGGTAAATAGTAAAAGCACGTAATATGCCAAAAGGCATAGGAAAATGAAGCGAATATCCTGTTTTTGGAGGTATACTGCTTTTTTTGACGATGGATACCTATCCTAAATAATGTTATGTTATACTCAAGATACGAACAAAAGGGGAACAGATTGTAAACAAGAGCGTTTTTCTATTTCAGGATTTTGCAAAATTCGATTCCAGTCGCTTCGAAGTGCAAAATCCTCATTTAAAATACATCATTGTCAAAAGGCATAAGATAAGGAGTGTTGCTTTACATGAGAAATAACTTACCCGAATTGGACCGTCGCAAAACGCAGAATGCATTGGAGGGTGTGTTTGAGAAATACCGGATTTATAAAACGATTACTTTTATGGATCGGGAGAGCTTTATTACTGCTGGCTATACGGATCGCCCGAACGGCCCCACGAATGTAACAAGCGATCCAACGGCCCGGACAGCCGTATATAATGTAGATGCTCCTGCCGCCCGCTTGGCCTACTGCGAAATGGTGGATGCCGTAGTGAGTCGCTTGAATGAACGCGAACAGCTGCTCATCCGTGAACGTTATTTAAAGGATGACGATGTGTTTGATTACAAGGTTTACAATTATGTGTTAGACCCGCCAGTCAGCAAGGATACGTATACGAAGCTTCGCACGCGTGCTTTTTACAAAATGGCGCTTGCGCTGGCGGACCAAGGCGTTTTAAATTTGGCAGGCTTGCAGAAGGGCGCGGATCGAAAATCGGGTTAATGTAATAATTATCCATCTGTTCTCGTTTATAATTTAATATCATTTCCTAAAGGCTTTGATTTCCTGTAATAACAGGGATCAAGGCCTTTTTTTGTAATAGGAACACACGTTCTCTAAAAACCTCCCGACATCATCCCTAGTCTCTGCTTTTATCGTCCATTTCCCCGGCAACGCATTCGTTATTAGGGTGTAAGATTATATCATCGGGAATCAAGACAAGAGGACATACCGAAGACACACACAGTCAAACGTTAGCCGGCCATTAGGGCCGGTTTTTTCATGCGGTGATCGTCTCTGTCGGTTCCCGGGAATTCGTTGAATAGAAAGGAGGAGTCGTGTTGCCTAAGCAAGGGATGCTGCAATGCATGAGTACGAGGCTACGCCGGATGAGAACACGGAAGTGGAAAAAAGCCTGGCTGAATAGCCACAACATGCGCACGCAGGGTACGCAAAGGTGGCATGCCGCAGAATGAGACAAGCCTTTAAGCAAAAGCTCATTGAAATTATTCCAGCGCTGCAAGGGCGTGTATACGATGTTCAGCCACCGTCGCAGACGGCAGAGGAGCCGTATGCTGTTATGGCGCTGGGCGAGGAAATCTGGAAGTCTTCCTGGGCTGGCTATCGGCAGGTTGTTCGCATCAAGTTGTACGCAGGACAAGCCGGGCTGGCGCAGGCTGATGTATGGGCGAATGCCCTGATTGCTGGGCTGCACCGGGAACCAGTGACAGGTGCAGGTGAGGACACATCGGCTTTTACCGCGCACTATTTGGGCGTGCGGGATGCAGAAAAGCTGGACACTGTTACGGGCAAGGCCTATAGAACGCTGCGTTTTGGCGTGTATGTGCCTGAGTCGGAAGGTGGTTCACCCGCTCCAGCAAACGGTGCTACACAGCCGGAAGAGTGGCTGGCCGCGCTGGTCCGCTGGACGCAGAAGCAACTGGGTGAAACGTGGTCGGTATACGCCGACGCATGGCCCGCACAGCCGGGGCGGCAAGCGGTACTATGGCGGATGAGCGGCTGCGAAACTAGGATGGCGGGAGCCTCCATGTATGAGCTGCGCAAACGGTTCATCGGGCATATTACCGCCTCGGACACCACTGAAGAAAACCGCGCAGCTTCCACACTGATCGAGGGCTTTGCCGCTCAAATCCAGCTTCCTCTGGATCAGGACAAAGGCCGTTATATGTCTACAGCTGAAGCTTCAGCCGATTTGCAGGCGGATGCCATTTTAGATGGTCAGCTTCGGCTGATGCTAGTACAGCGGCGTATGCGCCCGGCTGAGGAAGCGGCGTTGATTCGCAGAGTGGAAATTCATCCTATTTTGAAATGAGGTGGTCCGAGTGACCTTGGAAAACCATGAGAATGCCCCGGTATATGCCGGGCAGGAAGCAAGTGGCCCTCGCTATACGCTGGAGGAGCTAAAGGAACACGCAGAACAATTGTTTTCCGTGAAAGAAGAAGTGCTGGCAGGCGCCTTTTTTGGCACACAGGACAAGCTGTTTACGGTAGCAGAAGCACACACTAAAATCGAACAATTTATGAAAGCGAAGGTGGACTAATTATGGCAGGCGGAACATGGGAAAACACGAATAAACCGGTATTGCCGGGTTTGTATATGAATTTTCAGGCAGCAGCAGCTTCAGCAATTCAAGGTGGGTCGCGTGGTACGGTCGTTGTACCCGTTAAGGCGAATTGGGGCCCTGTACGTGAGTTTGTAGAGATCGGCAGTGAAACGGCAATCAGCCAAATCTTTTCCGGTGACAGTCTGGACGGTGCGACCGCGTATTCGACGCTGTATCTGGCTTTGCTGGGCGGTCCGAAAAAGCTGCTAGCCTACCGTTTGGCAGATGATACAGCTGCTGAAGCATCTGTGACGCTGAAAAGCGGCGGTGCGACCCCGGCGGATGTGCTGCGTCTGAAGGCTTTGTACACAGGTAGCCGCGGTAATGGTTTCGCTGTGACTGTACAGCCAACTTTGGGTGATGACCAAGCTCGTGAGGTGCGCCTCTATGAAGGAACCAAGCTACTCGGCACGTACAAAGGCAGTGACGGTACAGCAGCTTCTATTGCCAAGGCCATGAACGAGAACAGTGAAAACGTATGGGTGAAGGCCGAGGTTGTTGGCGACGGCGGCATTCCGGTGGATGTCAGCGGCGTACACCTTACTGGCGGCAACAGCGGCAATAGCAAGCTGGTTAATGCCGATTACATCGCGATGCAGGAGGCACTTGAAGGACAGGAATTTAATGTCTTGGCCCTGGATTATGCAGCTGATCTGGCATTGCTGCAAAGCTTTGCTGCCTGGATCAAGCGTGTCCGCAACGAAGGTAAAGGCGTAATCGCTGTATTCGGCGGTTCTGCGGCAGATGATGTGTCCAAAACAGCCGTCAGCTTGGCCTCTGCACGTTCCCTGGCGCTGAACCATGAAGGTATCGTGAACGTCGGTACAGGCGTACGTCTGGCAGGTACGGACTACAGTTCCGCCCAAACGGCTGCTTATGTAGCCGGGCTGATTGCAGGCCAACGTCTGAATCAATCGGCGACGTATGCGGTTACGCCTTTTGAGGATGTAACCCGCCGCTGGACACGTTCCGAGCAGGAGCAGGCAGTCCGTAACGGTGTCTTCCTATTGTTCTTCGATGGCCGTCAGGTCAAAGCGCTGCGTGGCATCAACAGCTTGGTGAACCCGTCTGCCGGACAAAACAATGCATGGAAGAAAATTCGTTCCATCCGTGTCATGGATGCTATTAATGCTGACTTGCAGCGTGCAGCCGAAGAGACTTACATTGGCAAAATCAACAACACGGTGGAAGGTCGTCTGGCGCTTATCGGTGCAATCAAAGAATACCTGGCACAGCTGTCGCTGAGCAACGTCATCGAAGCAGATGGCTACGATGTCATTCTCGACCCGGCTTACTATGGCGATGCGCCAGTAATCAAACCGGAGCCGGATCAAGTGTTCCTGCAATGGAACGTGAAGCTCACCGACGTGATGGAGCAACTGTTCGGCACATTTTACGTGCAATAAATAAGCATTTTACGTGTATAAGGAATTCGCAGACAATCAGCAGAAATGAAGTAGCTTGTTAACAACGAGGATTTTGTGAAATCCCGAACTATATTATGGATCATTTTGAGGAGGAAAAAGAAATGTTGGATGCTTCAAGAGTCATTTTAGGTACGTATGGTCAGGCGCATGTGGATGGGGTGTGGCAGACGAATATCAATAAGCTGGAAGCCAGCGTGGAAATGGAAAAACGCGAGCTGAATCTCGTGGGCAACGAGTGGAAGGTACACAAGCGCGGTATCAAAAAGGGAACGGGAACAATGAGTGGCTACAAGGTCACATCCGATATGATTCGTCGCGGTTTTAACCGTTTTGAGATTATTACTAAATTGGATGATCCAGAAGCTTTCGGACATGAAAGTATTCGTCTCATTCGTTGCACTGCTGACAAAATCCAACTGGCCAACTGGACAGCAGGTGAAGAAGTACAGGAAGAAACGACCTTCACCTTTGAAGGCTATGAGCTGCTAGATCCGATTGTAGCAAACTAAATTGGAAAACGGGGGATGGGATGCTGTGAGGCGTTCCGTTCCCCAAATACAAATAAACAATAAGGGAGAATGACTTATGAGCTTGAATGAGAATATGACAGAAGAACAAATTTTGGACAGCCTGTTTGAAGCTGCTGAAAAACTGCCGGAGGAAACGGTACGTATCAAGCGTCTCGATATGAAAATTGTGCTGCACGGCCTGACCTCCAGTAAGGTGGACAGCATTCGTGAACGCTGCACGATTCGCCGAACCGTGAAGGGTGCTGTAGATGAAAAAGTAGATACTGAAACGTTCAACGCCTTGTTGATTTCGGAAGCTACCGGCAAGCTGGAAGTGAAGGGCTTGTCCCTTAACGGTTGGGGCGATCCGCGGATTACAAGCCGTTTGAAGCTGTCCGGTGGCGAACAGTCCGTCCGCCGTATGCTGCTGGCGGGTGAGCTGGATGCAGTAGGGGATAAGGTGCTGGAACTGTCCGGTTTTGGCGTTGAGATTGCTGACCTAAAAAACTAATCGGCTCCGGGGGAATGACGACGATGCTGTACCACTTGTGGGTCCGGCACCACCTCCGCCCCGGAGACTTTTGGCGGCTTCCCCGCGGTGAGCGCATGCTGCTGCTGGCGTTTGCCGAGCAGGAAATGGATAGCATAGCAGCTTCAAAAGCATAAACAAGGAGGTGAACATGATAGATGGCAGAAGCATTAAATTACCGCATGAACCTTGTGATTGATCCTAAAAACGTCATTAAGGCGAACAGAGAGTTGCGTGCAATGGAACGCTATTTTGAGCGGATTCAGGGCCGTGTTTTGAAAATTGGACGTACCCGCATGGCTCCTGAGATTGTGCTGAACGATATGGCTTCCAAAGGATTGGATAATCTGTTGAACAAGATTAATCGGGTCAAATCCCAGATTATTAACGCCTCGGGGAATGTAAATGTGAAGGTAAACTCCCAATCTGGCTCAGGCTCCCCGAAGACCGATAACAATCTGAGTACGGTTTTGAAAGCAAATACTACTGCTGTAGAGGCCAATACGGCCGCTATTGCGGATTTAAGTACTAAGTTAGGCTCTCTGAAGATCGGTGGTGGGACGAAAGAAGAAGAGCCAAAGGGTTTTTTTGAAAATCTCAAAGACACCCTCGGGGGTGTCAAAAAGTTTGGCGAAGGAATGAAGGGATTTTCTGAATTAAAGGAAAAAAGAGGAGTATTTAGAGCTGAGTGGGATAAAGTTAAATCAGCAGGAGGAACTACAAGAAGGCAAAAATTAGCTAATGGTGCAAGGAAAATGTGGGAAAATAGGGCTGCATTGGGGAAGGCTGGTGGTGAAGTTCTTGAAAGTTTCGGTGGCACTGGAGACATGTTAGAAGGGGTGATGGATGTTTTTAAAGGCGGCGGTGGAATAGTTGGGAATATCAAAAGCGGCGGCAGTGCTGCTATAGATGCAGTTTCTAGCGCCGCTTCTAGTATTATAAACCCAAGTACTGCTGGTGCAGCTGAGGAAGCCGGATCAGGCTTATTCAAAAACCTTCTAAAAGGTGGAGCGAAAAAACTGTTGGGACCTTTAAGCTATGGAATGGATATTGTGAACATCGCGAAGGCTACCTCTGGTAAAGAACGTGCAGAAGCTATCGGTTCCACAGTTGGTGGGACTGCTGGTTCTGCATTAGGCGGAGCTATAGGTTCATTTTTGCTTCCGGGTATTGGTACTGTGGTTGGTTCTACACTTGGGGGTATGGCGGGAGACTTTGTCGGTGGGAAAATTGGTGGATTAGTCTCAGATTATGGTCCAGCCATGATGGACAAAGCGAAGTCCGCTGGTAAATTCCTTGGAGAAAAAGCTTCCCAGGTTACAGGCTGGCTTTCTGATAAGGCTGGAGATTTTGGTAAAGGCTTTTCTGATTTCTTTTCTTTTGGTAAAAAAGATGAACCTAAGAAAGAGCCAGCTAAGCCACCTGAAGCTCCTAAACCAGCAACCTCTAAACCAGCAATCCCACCTCATTCGAATTTAGGTAAGTCATTTGAGCCCTTAACGCCTATGGCTATAAATTATAGTGCTAGTGCAGTTGCAAACGTACCTCCGCAACCAGGCGTAAAAGGTGTTCCTAATCCTTACGGACCGATGGCTATAGCTAACCAGGGAGTCAATCCAAACCCACTACTGAATACTGCGGCTCATGCGAACAATGGTACCAAAGCTAAAGGCAAGGCCAATGGCAATCCAACTCCTCAAGTAGTACAGATCAGTCCTGAACAAATGGGAACACTGTCTGGCTTTTTGAAGGATTTTAAAACGGAAACCACCAACCAATTCAATCTTCCTGCGGGGGCTGTACAGGTCACTGTACATGAGAACAAGCTGGATGTGGATGGGCTTATTACGCAAATTGGCTACCGTCTCAAAGCTGAAATTTTGCGTGCAACGCAGAATACCAAGCCAGCAGGCGCTGGAGCTATGTAATGGAGTAGATGGTAGCCATGGGGAAGGAGGAAAGAGATGGAATTTAGTTTGACGGATGGTAAAGGAAAAAAGTTTCAATTTCCAGTAAATCCTGAGGAAGTGACGATCTCACGGCAAAAGGGATTTGATACAACGACGATTTTATCCTATGGGGAGTTTGACTTCCCACAAGGGGAGAAGGTGAAGGAAATCTCCTTCTCTTCATTTTTTCCGAAAGAATACAATCCAGCGTATTGCACATACGAAGATATCCCTGATCCACAGGAGGCCATGAACACGTTGAATGGCTTTTTGTTATCCAAGAACCCGCTACGTTTTATTATTACGGAGACAGCCGTGAATGTGCCAGTAATTGTGGCATCTCATAATTCTACCTTTCGCGGCGGCGAGTATGGGGATGTGAATTTTGATCTGTCACTGCGGACCTGGAGTGATATGAAAGTTGCCAAAAAAGCTGGTGTCACAGGAAGCAAGGCTGCTGCGGTCAACAAAAAGCCCCGCACAGATATGAAAGAAAAGAAAAAAACATATACGGTTAAGTCCGGGGATTCCTTGTCCAAAATTGCCAAGCTGGAGCTGGGGGACAGTTCGCAATGGAGTCGTATTTATCAGCTTAATAAAAAGGTCATTGGGCAAAATCCGAATGCAATTAAACCGGGGCAAAAGCTGGTGTTGTCATGAGCTATAAAGTCATTTTACAGGATAAATATGATTTGTCGCCGCTTGTGGAAAACATTAATTTGAGGGATTCGCTGGAGCAAATCGCCTATCAGGGCACGGTCAATCTGGTCGTTACGCCGGATATGCCCGCCATTTCCCCTGGGATGTCCATTCGGGTTAGCGGAATTCCTTATGGCAAAAAAGATTATGTTCCCTTGTTGTCTCCAGCGGTGATCTGGGAAGTAGAAACATCTAACAACGGGCTCAAGCGTATGACGCTGACGCTATATGACCGTACGGTGTATTTAGACAAGTCAGAGGATGAATATTTACTCCCTGCTAAGCAGACGGCTACTCAGCGTTTTCAGAAGTATGCTAGGGACTGGAAGCTGAAAATCGCTTCATTGCCAGATACGAAAAAAACGCTGGGACGCGCCGTATACCGCACACAGTCCATCTATTCTATGATGCTGGGAGATCTGCGCGAAACGGCAAAGGCGGGGGGGAAGCTGTATCATCCACGGATGATTTCTTCCGGGCTGGAGCTGTACGAGCTGGGAACGAACAAAGATGTGTATATTTTGGAGAGAGTGACTGATACGACACAGTCCCGTACGCTGGAAGGCGCGGCCACGAGAGTGAAGGTACTGGCTACGGCTGCCAGTGAATCAGGCAATGAGGTACCGTCCAAGGTGATGGCGCTTGAAGAAAAGGACATTGCCAAATATGGAACCCTTCAGGTGATCGTGCAGGATGACGAGGTTAAGTCTGGTGCAGCAGCACGTGAGTTGGCCAAAAGTAAGCTGAGAGGCATACAGCAAACGATATCGGTAAATGCACCGGATATGAACACGATCCGAGCAGGAGACGCGGTAATGTTAGGTTCCATTAAGCTGTTGGTCATTTCAGTGAGCAGGGAATTAGGTAACCCCGGCAGTATGTCGCTGGAGCTCGGAACGTATGACGATGTAAAAAGGAGGTTTTACCTTGAATAAGGACCCCTATGGGCATTTGGCTACTGCGCTGCAATCTTCATTTCATAAGCATACCAAGCAAGCGCTGAGTGGAGTGGGCGCGGTACTAGGCACGATCACCTCCACGGGACTCAAGCTGGACGATTTTAAACATGAGCTTCAGGATTATCTGGTCGCCGAGCTGCCGGGGCGGCTGTCTGTACCACGTCATATGTATAAAGGCACCTCAACCGCAGTGGAATCGGAAAATTGGGAAGGCAAAGAGCTGAAAACTTCCTTTTATATCGGGGAAGACGAGCTGGAGGATGTGAGTCTCAGTTTGAACGAAGGACTCAAGCCTGGAGATCGTGTACTTGCGGTTCGGGTGAATAGCGGCAACGATGTGGTGGTCGTGTGCAAGGTGGTGAGTGGACGTGGCTAATTTATTTCCCGAAACAGATGATATGATCTGGACAGACACGGATATGACCGACCCGGATGTACTGGAGGATAATCGGGCTGTATTTGGGCGAAGCTGGCGGTTTGATTTTGAAGCTGGTGAGTTTGTTATGAGCCCTAGCCGTAAAATCGTGACTACAGGCGAGAAAGAAGCCTGGGTACAATGGTGTGAAAAAGCGATTCGCACTCCTCGCTACCGGCATGTGATCTATTCACCTGACTATGGGAGTGAGCTGGAGGAGCTGATTGGCAGCAGCTATGGGCACGGTGTGCAGGAAAGTGAAATTAAACGCATGGTCACGGAGGCGTTGCTGGCAGATGCGCGTACAGCTAGTGTGGACCAATTCACGTTTCGCTGGGAAGGTGAGGCGTGCCATTTTAGCTGCCAGATTACGAACGTGCGAGATGAAACGGAAATTGTGGAAAGTGTGGTGATCTAATGGCAGACTTGCCGGAATATTTGGTAGACCAGACGGAAGAGGAAATTTTAAATCGGATGCTGGAAAAAGTGCCTTCGGACATAGATAAGTCTGAGGGCTCTTTTATTTGGGATGCACAGGCGCCAGTAGCGTTTATGCTATCCGAAGCGGCAATCTGGGCGCAGGAGCTACTGCGACGTGGCTTTGCCAGCACAGCAGCCAGCGACAACCCGGATTTTCGCTCGCCGGAGCTGGATTTGCGGACAGCAGAGCATGGGGTGACACGGCGAGAAGCGGTTGCTGCCTCGGGTATGGTCACGTTCACGGGCACAGCGGGAACGACCGTCCCGGCGGGAACGTTGGTGGCGACCCCGGCAGATGATGTATCCGGGGAAGCCTCCATTGAGTATGCGACCACGGCTTCGGTCACGCTGGATGAACAAGGTGCCGGGGAAGCGGCTATTCGGGCGGTCAATCCCGGGCGTAGCGGCAATGTGCCTGCGGGTGTCATCCAAGTGATGGCAACCCCGGTTAGCGGGGTTGCTTCTGTGATCAATAAGGAGGAGACCAAAAGCGGCACAGACGTTGAAAGCGACCAGCTGTTGCTGGAGCGTTTTTATGCCAAGGTGCGGAATCAGGGCACCAGCGGCAACAAGGCGCAGTATACCCAGTGGGCGAATGAGATTGCTGGTGTGGGTGGCGTGGAAGTTGTTCCGCTCTGGAAAGGGCCAGGAACAGTAGGGTTATATGTGCTGGACACGGATAAACGCGCGGCCAGTCCAGATATCGTGGCTGCGGTGCAGAAGTACATTGATCCGACCCAGGATGGGCAAGGAGAAGGGCTGGCACCAGCGGGCCCTGTGGTGACGGTTATGCCAGCGGCAGAAGTTGAGATTAACATTTCGGTCAAGGTACAACGTACCAAAGAGAAGCCGTCCACACTGGATGAAATCAAAAAGCTGATCGAAAGCGGTGTGCGGACGTATTTGAAGCAGCTTGCTTTTTACAAGGAAGACCCGTTGGTACGGTACACCCGGATTTCTGCTGTGCTGCTGGACATTCCGATCATTATTGATTTCTCTGAACTGAAAATCAATGGACAGAGCAATCAGAATATTGAGATTGGATCAGGTCAGGTGGCAGTGCTGGGGACGGTGAGCGTCAGTGAGTAACAATGGAACGAACAGTTTTGAAGAGCTTTTGGATAACTCAGACGAGGGAAAACGTACAAATCGTAGTGGCACTTTTGTTAATCGGGTAACGATAGCGGGAGATACAGTGGGCCAAATGAGCAGCGAGCGGGGACGCGAGCTGCTTTCCTATTTGCCTGCCTATTATGAAACCTCACGTGTGATGCGTTCCGATATGGATGCTAAAGGAAGCGAATTGGACGCCTTGTATCTTGCAATGGATGCAACGGTGGGACAGTTTTTCGTGCGTACCGCCACATGGGGGTTGGAACGCTGGGAAATGGAGCTAGGGATTGAAACCGATCTGGCGAAGCCATTGGACCAACGGCGTGCGGTGGTGGAATCGAAGCTGCGAGGGGCAGGAACTTTTTCCGGCCGGCTTGTCAAAAATGTAGCAGAGGCGTATGACGGAGGTACGGTAGATGTTATTTTTCACCCTGCCGAATGGGGATTTACGGTCAAATTTATAGATACCATTGGGATTCCGCCCAACGTGGAGGATCTTAAAGCAGCCATTGAGGAGATCAAGCCCGCTCACATGGCAGTAGAGTACAAATTACGCTACCTGACCATTGCCGAAGTTGAGTCTATGACCCTCTATGAAAATGAACATACAACACAGGATAGATATTTAGGAGGTGGCGCGTAACATGGCAAGCGAAAAAACACCGAATCTTGGTCTAAATCAAATTGACCGCACATCGCCCAAAACCACGTATTTTGATCTGGAGAAGTATTTGGATCAAAACTGGCGCGCTGTAGATGATTTCGCAGGTGACGTGAATGATGGTGTAAATGAGATCAAGAAGCGTCTGGATACGACGGAGCGTAAGGCGGTGACTCTCGAACCCGGAGTACAGATACTTAACGCTGTTAAGGCGGCTCCATTTTCTTTGTCCGGAATAACCGGACGAATGCTGGTTAACCTACTTGGGCGCGCAGGCTCTGGCGATCAAATCGGTAGCCTTTTAGGTTGGGAAGCTGATCTTGCAGTTGATACATCTAATAAGGCGCAGGGTGCGGGATCTATCAAGGTCACTGCAAAGAACGCTACCGGCGTGTATAACGTGTACAGTAGCGGATTAAAGCTTACTGGCGGAAGGTACTATATCGCCCTGGCTGATGTTAAAAACGTCAATGCTTCAAACAATATTTATGTAAACTTTTCTACGGGTGGTAATAAGGCGCTCAAGCAGTCCATAGATAAGAGTCAATTTGTAACAATCTATACAAAATGTGCACCAGCAAACGATACTGCGATAAACTTGGAAGTTTCATCGATTTCAACAGCAACGGGTCAAGCTTTTTATGCAGACGCGATTCGTCTCTATGAAATTAGCGCCTCAGAATATGTTGCGCTGGATAGCATGACCGCCGAACAGGTAGCTGCCAAATATCCATATGTAGACAGCGTAATGCCTGTACGTAATCCGTATGCGATTATGTACGGGGAAAACCTTTTGCCGAGCTTCTATGAATGGGGGCTACACGCCAATATGAAAGCGGCAGGCCCTTATTCCTTATCACTCGCCGCTACAGCGTCTTTTCAGGCGGCAAATGTGTACGTTCCTGTCGTGATAGGAAAAGCATACACAATTAGCGGAGAGGTAACAGGGATTTTGTACATGGCTTTCGAGGATGCCAATGGAAACGTGGTGGGCGGAGGGAACACGACTTCAACGCCTCTGCCTTTAACATTCACAGCTCCAGCTAATGCAAGTAGATTACGAGTGACAATAGACAATGGGAACACTTCGACCGGGACGTTTACGTTTTCCGAATTAATGCTCAACATCGGCAGCACAGCCAAACCATTCAAACCGCGTGAGGATTCTATGTTGGCATTGCAAACAGACCTGTACGCCGACCCTGTTACGGGGGCGAATGCAGATACAGTTTTTGAACGTGACGGGCAATACTACAAGTCGAAGAAGTGGCAAGGGCTGACGCTTGATGGTAATTTAGCGTGGATTTACTTCGCGTCAGGAACGGGCTACAAAGTCGTGAGGATTCCTGTTACTAATGGAGTGGTTGACAGTGAGAGGATAACAAAGTTTGATGGCAAGTTGATTCAGCATGTTTTCCCGTTAAGCGGGCCGGATCAATCTCACCTTAGCCCTGAATCCGGCATTGTGGGCCTATCAATCTCTGTCGCGGACAGTGGATGGGCAGACGGATACACACCAACACAGGACGAGATTAAAGCGTATTTCCTAGGGTGGAATATGTATTACTGGAACGGTACTTCTGCCGAATTATACAATAATCAAGGTCCTAAAAGTTGGAGAAAAATAAACAATCATGGGGCTACCACCTCCACCTTGCCAACAACGCAAATAGATCCTGGATTGAGTAAAGACGGCAGGTTCGTATATTGGGAGCCGTACAAACTTGTATACCAACTTGCAACGCCTACCGTTGAGCCTATTGTATCCGAGGGTCAACTTACGTTTAACGAAGGAGACAATCAGGTTGAAGTAGGTACAGGGATTGTACTGCGAGAGAGAGCGAATCCTACTAAATTTTCTAACGTTGATATCAACACGGGTCTAACTAGAGGGAACGCCACACGACACGCAGTTAAGTCATACCTGAATCTTTATCAAGATAACCGAGCTGTGCAAAGTGGTTGGGGAACGTTTAATGGTGAAGATAATGGGATGGCGATAGCTATTTATCCGTCAAGGTACTTGCCAGAATCTGCTTATAGCGTCACATACTTTATGCTTGCACCATCGCCAGTCGTACCGTTTACAGGCTCATACGCAGCCAACGAAAAGACGCTGCTGTCAGACTTGGTGGACAGCGTACAACAAGCAAACACGCGTCTGTCTGTAGTAGAGAACAAGAAGGCCGACAAAGATAGTCCTGCATGGTTTTACCCGACGTTGCTTAATGGCTGGTCTGCAAATAGACCCGTGGGGATAATGAAGGATAGTAACGGTTTCGTCCATATCAGGGGGTTAATTACAAACGGTTTGACAACCGGAGGGTCAGCGCTGTTTACTCTGCCGCAAGGTTACAGACCTATCAGCATACAAGGCCCTGTTTCTTACGGTTACGGGCCTAGCGGGCCTGTTTTTGTACCTTTTGATATTTTTCCAGATGGAAGAGTTTGTTTTGGTGGTGGAGGGGCAAAAGATAGCACCTCAGTGAGCCTTCTTTTCCCGCCATTCATAGCAGAAAAATAAGGAGGTCACAACATGAAAGTAGTACCTAAAGTAAATACAAACGGCCTCTATCTGGAGGACGAGCTGGTGGACGATGCCTTTTCAGGTGTCGTCCCTTTTTATACTCCATCTTCGCCCACGCTATCTGATACAAACCAGCAGCTAGACACCTATCAGCTTATTGACAGTAGCTCTGGTACCATAAATGGAACAAGTTCAGAAAGCATCCTTGCTGGTTACACAGTAGGAATTCCAGTACCACCCGGTCTATACCAGCCTCATTTTGATATCCAAGGCTGGCTGACCTATGAAGCGGAATATAATCAAAAGGTGATAGGAGCACAAAACGAATACGAGCAACTTAGCAAGGAGGCTCAGGCAGCATTTCAGAAGCTGCGTGATGAATGGCGAAACAAGCCGGAAAACGAACGCGGGGATGAACCTGTATATTTTGCTCAGACATTCACGGCTCCAGTACGAAGAGACCCAACGACGTTCTGGAGTGAAGGATTAAGTGCCGAAGCGATTAAGGAACTGACACAAAAGGCAGAGCAACAGCCGAGTGAGACAGATCAACTGAAGCAGCGTATTGCAGATCTCGAAGTGACGCTGACCCAGCTCATGCTTGGTAGCACAGGAAAATAACGTGTACAGACTATTATATATAGCAGAAATTTTTATATAAAAGAGGTGAAGTCATAACTATGACCGCTTTAACAGAGGCTCAAATGCGTATTTGTGCTCATGCTTGCATCACCCGCTATGAGCGAGGAGAGGGCGATATAGCAACGATCTTGGGGAGCTACGCTTTAGATGAAGAACAACGTGAACAAGTAATGAAGATTATTTTATCCAAGCATTCTGATCTAGTAGCTGGCAACGTAGATGATTCATCATCAACTGATGCTCTGAATGAACAGGAAGAAACGGTTAAATGGTATAACTCTATTTTCCGTAAGAAAACAGTATAAGAGAACAAAACAAAAATCATTGTTTTTATGCCCTTGGATTAACCAAGGGCATTCACTTTACACCTAGGTTCAAAAGGGGGAACAAACATGCATGAAAAGATCGATCAGATTTGGCTGGGGCTTTCCACGGGGACCTTGATCGGTTATTTTTTTGGGGGGTGGACTACAATGTTGACGTTGCTGTGGTGGATGGTCGTGATCGACTTTTTCACCGGATGGGCAGCGGCCTGGATTAATGGGGAGCTAAAAAGCCGCCAGGGGTATTACGGTATTTTTCGCAAGGTTACCGTGTTTTTGCTCATTACGGTAGCTCATCTAATCGACGGTATTCTCGGGGATGCACATTACTTCCGGGATGCCGTCGTTTTCTTTTATTTAGCGAACGAGCTGTTGTCCATTATTGAAAATGTGGGCAGAATGGGAGTGCCGATGCCGGATATTTTGCGGAATGCAGTAGCCATTTTTGAGTCCAAGTCGAGTGGAGAAAAAATAAAGCCAACCGACCCTTCTGACAAAGAAAATAAAGCTTCATAAAGTGCCACCAGTAGCCACTACCAAAATAGGCAGACTACCTTTTTGCCCTTTTTTCGGTATAAAAGTGGAAAAGCCCAGACCGTATGGATGGTCCAAGCATATGGATAACAGAGACAGAGTGAGCTACAACATTATGAATGATAAGGAGGGAACGCCTTATGCAGAATCGCAGCCCTAACGCTGCCGAAGGCATTGACGTGTCCCGATATCAGGGAACAATTGATTGGAAACGTGTACGAGCCGATGGTAAATCGTTTGCCTTTATTAAAGCGAGTCAAGGACAGCGTTACGTCGATCCGACATTTATCACGAATGCAAAAGGGATCAAGGCAGCCGGGCTCTTGCTGGGAGCTTACCATTTTGTAGATGCCACCAGTGTAAACGCAGCAAAAGCGGAAGCCAGGCATTTCGCCGAGGTGCTGGATCAGGTGGGTGGTGCGAAAGCGCTGGACTTGCCAGCGGTGATGGATTACGAAAATAATCCGGGAGGGCTTAGCTCGGCCGCGATTCATGAGATTGCGTTGGCATTTGTAACGGAATTTGAACGGGTAAGCGGCCGTAAGCCGATGGTATATACAGGGAATGCTTTTGCAGCCCATTTCAAAGCGCCATTAGGTAGTTATAAGCTGTGGATTGCGCATTATAGCACACGGGTGCCCAGCGACACCACGGCATGGAAGAGCTGGGACTTTTGGCAATACAGCGATAGTGGACGGGTTGATGGAATTCAAGGACCGGTTGACCTGAATGTATACGCCGGAACAGAGGCCGAGCTACGCCAAGCATTTGCAGGAGAAGAGGGGGATGAGCCAATGACAGCAGAGGAAAAAGCGGCATTTAAGGCCCTGCAGCAGCAGGTCGCCGTCCTTGAAAACAGCAAAGATGTGCTCAAGCAGACGTTGAATGAACAAAGCGCTTATATTAAAAAGATGGATCAGCGGGTCGCTGAACTGGAGGCGCGTCAGGCTATGCCTGTACCGGCATGGGCGAAGGAAGCGATGGCTGCCGCCGTTGCATTTAATCCAGCTAGCCCGATTGTGGATGCGAAACTGCCAAGTAGTTATGATTTTTATCGCTTACTGGTGGTACTGAACCGTCTGGGTGTGTTTAAAACAACCAAATGATCTTTTGCAAATCTTATGCCCGGAAGGGATTATTTTCATGTGATGCAAACCATATACCTGAAACGTAAATTGACAGGCGGTTCAAAGGCAACCGCCTGCATTTATTGTAAAGTAATGTTCTTCATAATTTCTACATAAGCTGAACTCGAACGCTTTAAAAGTGTGAATCATTGGGTGAAAATGCAGCATGTCTACCAGCCCGATCGAGCTGTAAAGGCCCCTGTATGTTTGTTTATTTCAGAAGATACCTGGGGATTAGGATATAAAGGATGTAGGTTTGATGCTGAATACATTTTTGAGGTAAGATTATGCTCCTGCTTGGAGGTTGAAGACCCTAAGCAGGAGCATTTATTTAATATGATCGTGTAAGTTGGTTTGTAATATTAATTGACATGATGAATAAAAACATATCGGAATGTATGAAAAACCCCCTTGTCTGCTTCCAGATTTTATAGTAAAGTATCCAATAATCAACTTTGTTTGAGCATAATATTCACTGTTTGTGAGTATATATCACACTTTCACCACGACCTAACATACTCCTCTTTCTATTTATTACATCACATCTATTCATTACCCTACAGCATCTCTTACACCACTAGATTATGAACACTTCTGTCCTACTACACCTATTTGATGAACTCGGAACTTGGGACCACAGCTTGAGGACAAGCTTGTCATGTCAATCCAAAGGAATTGGCATTCACCCGGTATCAACGAATTAACAATATATAAGGTGTGAAAGGGGTTTGCTGCATGAGCAAAAAGTATGCAAAACACAAAATCTGGACCGTTCTGCTGGTGCTTGCGCTAGGAGCTGTTTTGGCGCTTTCCGGTTGTGGGGGATCAAGTGAAGGAGCAAAGCCAGAGGCAGGGAAAACACCAAGTGGAGCAGGAGAGGGCGTGCAGGACACGCTCATTTATGGACGCGGCGGAGATTCCGTGGCGCTAGATCCTGCCATTGTGACTGAAAGCGAGTCGCTAAAAATCGGAATGCAAGTGTTCGACACACTGTTGGAATATAAGGAAAATACAACGGAGATCCAACCGGGGCTTGCAGAGAGCTGGGAAGTATCACCGGATGGACTGGTCTATACGTTCAAGCTGCGTCAGGGTGTAAAATTCCATGACGGAAGTGACTTTAACGCAGAAGCGGTTGTGTTTAACTTTGACCGCTGGGCTGATCCGAAAAGTCCATACAAATTTGAAGGTGACTCGTTTGACTATTATGATTCTATGTTCGGTCCTGAAGGAAGTAGGGTGATTAAGGAGGTTAAAGCGGTAGATGCGAACAGCGTCCAGTTTACACTAAACAAGCCGCAGGCGCCGTTTTTACAAAATATCGCCATGCCATCCTTTAGTATTGCTAGTCCCAAGGCTATTCAGGAGAAAAAGGCTGATTTCAAGAGTAATCCGGTCGGCACGGGACCTTTTGTATTTAAGGAATGGAAACGGAACGATACCATTACCTTGGAGAAGAATCCAAACTATTGGAAAGAGGGGCAGCCGAAGCTGGCAAAGATCATTGTTCGTTCCATACCCGACAATACTGCGCGATTTAATGCTCTGCAAAACGGGGAAATTGACCTGATGGAGGATTTGAACCCGGATGATGCGAAGCAGTTAGAAGGTAACAACGAGTTGGTGAAAATTGAACGTCCCTCCTTTAATGTGGCGTACATTGGATTTAATTTGAAGAAAAAGACATTCAATAATCCCAAGGTGCGGCAGGCACTGAATCACGCAGTGAACAAGCAGGCTATTATTGATGCATTGTTTGCAGGGCAGGCCAAGCCTGCGGTCAATCCGATGCCACCTACGTTATGGGGGTACAACGATAGTATCCAGGACTACGCCTATGATCTGGATAAGGCTAAATCTTTGCTGGCGGAAGCGGGCTTTCCTAACGGGCTTCCCGAGCCGTTAACCTTCTATGCAATGCCCGTATCTCGTCCTTATATGCCTGACGGCAAAAAGGTGGCAGAGGCCATTCAAGCCGATTTTGAAAAAATAGGCGTCAAAGTAAACATCCAATCCCCGGAATGGGCTACGTATCTGGATGATGTTAAGGCGGGGAAAAAGGATGATCTGTATATGCTGGGATGGAACGGGGATAATGGTGACCCGGATAATTTCCTTTATACATTGCTGGACAAGGATACGTTTCCAGGCAATAACCGTAGTTTTTATGTGAATGAGGAACTCCACAAAATATTGGTGAAGGCGCAGGTTGAGGTCGATCAGGGCAAGCGTGCGGAACTGTATAAAGAAGCACAAGTGATTATTAAACAGGATGCGCCGTGGATTCCATTGGTTCACAGCACACCGCTGATGGCAGGTAAAGCGAACCTCAAGGGTTTTGTACCTTCTCCAGCAGGTATGGAAGCGTATGGAAATATTTATTTTGAATAGCCCAAACGCAAGCAGGCGGTGAATAGGATATGAACTCATATATTGTAAAAAGACTGGCCATATTGATTCCTGTATTACTGGGCATGACGCTCATCGTTTTTTCCATTATTCATGCTATTCCGGGAGATCCGGCGGAAACCATACTGGGAGATAAGGCTACGGAACAGTCCAAGCAGGCGCTACGTGAGCAATTGGGGCTGAATAAGCCGTGGTTACAGCAATATGGGACCTATTTAGGTGAGCTGGCACAAGGGGACTTGGGCGATTCCATTCGCACCAAGCAGCCGATTGCCCGGGAAATGGTCCCTTATCTGGCGGCTACGCTGGAGTTGACAGTAGCAAGCATGTTTTTTGCCGTTGTAGTCGGAATGAATGCCGGCATCGTGAGTGCCTGGAAGCGAAATTCCTGGTTTGACTATGTCAGCATGGTCATTGCACTGGTCGGAGTATCGATGCCGATTTTTTGGCTGGGCTTGATGGAGCAGTGGATCTTTGCAAATAAACTGCATTGGCTTCCTTCCATCGGACGCATGAATTCCCGTGATCCGGTGGAAGCTGTGACACATTTAGCCGTGATTGATGCATTCATAGGTGGGCGTATGGATCAGGTGTGGACCGTCATCAAGCATTTGATCCTGCCCAGTATCGCACTTGGAACGATTCCAATGGCGGTCATTGCGCGCATTACCCGTTCCAGCATGCTGGAGGTTATGGATGCGGACTATATCCGTACGGCTCGGGCGAAGGGGCTGGCATCTTTTCAAGTCGTGTACAAACATGCGCTTAAAAATGCTGCGATCCCCGTACTTACTGTCATCGGTCTTCAGACTGGCTCACTACTGGGAGGCGCGGTACTGACAGAAACCATTTTTGCCTGGCCTGGCATCGGACGGTACATTTTTGAAGCGATCAGCTCGCGTGACTATCCGGTTATTCAAAGCGGAATTCTGATCATTGCGTTCCTGTTCGTCATCATTAATCTGATTGTCGATTTGCTGTACGCGGTGCTCGACCGGCGTATCCGTTATCAGTAATCAAGTCGTCAATTGTTCAAGGGGGAGCTTGTCCGATGTCACAATTTTCAATGGAACCCAACAACATACCGACGACACGCAGCACATTGGCGCATTTGCCTGTCGTGACTGGCCCTTGGAGAGACGCATGGAGGGCTTTTCGTCACAATAAAATGGCGTTCGTCGGCCTGAGCATTATTATCTTCTTTGTCATCATTGCTTTGATCGCGCCGTGGATTGCACCTTTTGACTATAAAGAGCAAAATTTGGTGAGCCGTTTGCAGCCTCCTTCTGCGGAGCATTGGTTCGGTACAGATGATCTCGGTCGAGATTTACTGACTCGCACGCTGTATGGAGCTAGAATCTCGTTGTGGGTCGGTTTCTTGTCTGTTATTGGTTCAATGATTGTAGGAACAGCCTTAGGTTTAATCGCAGGATTTTACGGAAAATGGGCAGATATGGCCATCTCGCGGCTATTCGACATTTTACTGGCATTTCCGGGGATTTTGCTGGCCATTGCTATTGTGGCCATTCTAGGGCCTTCATTGGAAAATGCGTTGTACGCCATTGCCATTGTCAATGTACCAACGTATGGACGGTTAGTTCGCTCTAAGGTGCTGAGTGTCAAAACGGAGGAGTATATCACTTCTGCTAGAGCGCTTGGAGCCAATAATACACGAATTATCCTCCGCTATATTTTGCCTAACAGCCTGACACCAATCATCGTACAGGGAACGTTGGGGATCGGAACGGCCATCATTGAAGCGGCAGCGCTTGGATTTCTGGGCTTGGGTGCACAACCTCCTGAGCCAGAGTGGGGTAAAATGTTGTCCGATTCGCGGCAATATATCCAGAACGCGCCGTGGACAGTTATCTTTCCGGGGATATCTATCATGCTGACCGTATTGGGCTTTAACCTGATGGGGGACGGCCTGAGGGATGTATTGGACCCGAGGGCGAAGCGTTAGAGCAAAAGTGGTGAGGTATATACAGTTGAGTAAAGAGGTGTTCTCTGGCCTGAAGCAAATGGCTGGGGAACACTTTTTTATATGACATTTTTCGTGTTGGAGTAGAAAGCACCATCCGACTGCGCAGTGGCGCTAAAAGTAACTTTTACAGCTGAAAGTCATGTGAACTTTCCTGAGGCGCGAAAAAAATGTATAATCACTCCAATTGAGTACGTAGGGAGTGGGCTTTATGACATGGCAGGACAAGAGAGAGCATCGGCAATTTGCGGAACAGACACGAAGCGACGCTTCACGGGCCGCATATGAACGGGACTACTCCCGTTTGATCCATTCACCGACTTTCCGTCGGTTGCAGGGTAAATCACAGGTGTTTGGCGCAGGCACGGGCGATTATTACCGCACACGACTGACGCATTCTTTGGAGGTAGCGCAAATTGCGCGTGAAGCATCACGAAGCTTGCTGCGCCGCCATCCCGAAGTAGAGCTGGAACAGGCAGATAACGCAGGACTGATCATTGACCCTGAGGTGGTAGAATGTGCTTCCATTGCACATGACTTTGGGCATCCACCGTTCGGACACAAGGGAGAAGAGGTGCTGGACGGGATTTTGGATCAACTGATTGAAACAAAGGTAGAAAAGATATCCTCTGCCGGAGGCTTCACACCGGAGTCTAAGCGCGGACAGGAGGCCTATGCGCGTGAGCGACGAATTTATGAGCATTTTGAAGGGAACGCGCACAATTTCCGGCTGATTATGTTTTTGGAAAAGCGTGAGAACGTGGATGGTTTGAATTTGTCGGACGCTGTGTTATTGGGGATCAACAAATACCCGTACCCGGGGATTCTGAACAAAAAAGGGTTGTACCTGCATGAGTGGGAATACATACGTTCCATCCGCGAGGATTGGGGTATCCCTGATGGTAAAAAGACGCTGGAAGCCCAGCTTATGGACCTGTGCGACGATATCGCTTATTCTGCGCATGATCTGGAGGATGGGATTAAGGCTGGGAAAATCGAGGTACACGAGCACTTCTTATATGATCCGTATTTAATTCGTCTGATTACGGAGAAAATCACCACGTTGGAGGATAGCTTCTGGCAAGGCTGGCAACTGGCTCAGATTGAGCAGAAGGTAGCGGCTGTGCTGAGCGAATTTTTGAAGGTGTGGAACGGCAAGATGCCGATGTGTGAACACGATTATTCCCGTACCCGCCGTGAAGTGAAGGCATACTGGGTCAGCCTGTTTGTCAGCAGCTTGGGTGTAATTGATGATGGAAATTGGAAAAAGGTGACCTTCGTACGGGAAGGAAACGAAGATTTGGATATGCTGCGCACTGTGAGTGTGTTGAAAAGCTTTGCTTGGGTTACGATGATCCGCGATCTGCGCGTACAGCGACTGCAAAAACGGAGTGAGTGGATGCTCAGACGGCTGTGGTTAGCTTTTCTAGACCCGGAAACGTCCAAATCTATTATTCCAAGCGACTGGCTCCAGCGCTATGAGCGCGACCAAGCCAAGGCGAAACCGATCTGGACATGGGAGCATATGGTCATAGACTATATTGCAGGCATGACCGATGCTTTTGCTGAAAAAATTTATAATGAGTTATACGGTCTGAAGGTGGGTTCCATTTATGATCTGGATTGACCTTTAAATTACCCCTATATAGTAGAAGGAACTGGTTTGTAGCGGATAGCAGGAGGGAGGAATGTGTCTGTGCCATCTCGGTCTTTATCTATAAAAAGGTTGAATCTCGGTGTGCTCGATATGGTGCCGTTGCTGCCCGGTAACCGTCCAGAGCAGGCGGTTCAACGAGCTGGTGAACTAGCGAGACAGGCAGAAGCATGGGGATATACACGCTACTGGACCTCGGAGCACCATGATATGGAGGGGCTGGCTTCCTCCAGCCCGGAAGTACTGCTGTCGCATATCGGGGCGGTGACGAAGACAATCAAACTGGGTGCAGGTGCTATTTTGCTCCCGCATTATAGTCCAGTCAAGGTCGCGGAATGGTTTCATCTGCTGGCCGCTCTATATCCTGGCAGAGTCGAATTGGGTCTGGGGAGAGCACCTGGTGGGGGACCTCATGCTTCGATGGCACTGAGCGGCAATTTTCTTCAACATGTGACGGAGCTGCCACAGACGATGGAAGCTCTACTGGCTTTGCTGGAAGGTACTTACGAATATGAACAGGTGCCTGTGTTTGCTCGGCCGATGCCTGAACAGCCGCCAGCAGTGTGGATGCTGGGTACAAACCGAAAAAGTGCCGAATATGCCGCCCAGTATTCAACAGGCTATGTATTCGGTCAGTTTATGAGTGAACAGCAAACGGAAGAGATGCTAAGCATTTACCGCTCCAGCTTTCAGCCATCCAATCGGATAGACAAGCCACGTACCATGGTTGCTGTAGGCGCAGTATGTGCCTTGACGAATGAGCTGGCGCAGCAATGGGCTGCTCAGATTTCATTGGGCGACCCGGCAACGCGAGCCAGCTGGCTAGTGGGAACGCCGTCGGATATTGCCGAACGGTTACGCGGCTTGCAGATCAAATATGATAATGATGAGTTTCTGTTGGTCACACCGATTCCCGATTATGAGCAGCGGCTGCACTCCTACCGTCTAATAGCGGAGGCTGTAAATTCTAGCCTTGATTCCAAATGAAAAGAGATATGACATGAATAAACAGAAAACGAATATCGATGAAATGAAACCAAGCTACATATATACCTATGCGTGTCATGAAACAGAGCGTGAGTTATGTCTTTTGGAATTGAAATGCTTGTTCGGTCAGCCGCCCGTACAGGATTCCATCCTGTTGTCCCATCGGCGGCTGGAACCGGGGACCAGCCCGTTTATTCATCTTCGGCTGGATGTAATGACAGATGCGGGAACACTGGAAGAGCTGTGCGAAGCAGCCTCTATGTTACAACTTGAGGAAGAAAAGACTTTCAAGGTGTTGTGCCTTAAAGAAGGTGACCATGAGGCCGACTATGATGAGCGGCGCGGGATCGAACGCCGAATTGGTGCACGCATTCATGGCCAGGCGCAAATGAAGACACCAGATATCACCCTTGGTGTTATTCGGATAGGAGAACGGTGGCTACTGGGCATGTGTCAGTATAGCGACAGATCGTGGCAGGAGCGTCGTCAGAAGCCGCAAAATTATTCTACTGGACTACCTGTTCTAGTAGCCAGAGCACTTGTGAATTTGGCAGCAACGGATCTAACAGCAGCAAAGGGAAAGTCAGGCTCATTGAAACTGCTAGACCCGTGTTGTGGTATGGGCAATGTAATGATTGAGGCATTGAGTATGGGAAAGGATATTCGGGGTTGTGACATCAACCCGTTGGCGGTGCGTGGGGCACGAGTGAATTTGCGTCATTTTGGATATGAAGAAGATCTAGTGAAGCTCGGGGATATGAATATGCTCGAAGGCACATACGATGCGGCCATATTGGATATGCCCTATAACCTGTGCTCCGTGCTCCCGGCTGATGAACAAAAGAAGATGCTGCGCAGTCTGAGACGCTTGGCCGCGCGGGCAGTGGTCGTGAGCACGGAGCCGATGGAAACATTGTTATCCGAGTCAGGCTGGACCCTTACGGAGCAATGCCGCATACATAAGACAGGTATGAGTCGGGAAATCTGGATCTGTAAGTAGTGTATTAATACTGAGTTTTGTAGTTAACCAAATTCAGCGGTAACTCCTGATCAGCGGCATAGGCATTCAAATTAGTAAGAAAAATATCCACCGCCCGTTCGGCATATTTGTCCGTATCGCCTGCAATATGCGGTGTGATCAAGACATGGTCCAGACTCCATAGCGGATGTGAAGCAGGTAGCGGTTCTTCCTCGAATACATCCAGTCCGGCAAAGGCAATATGCTTTTGTTCCAAAGAGCGTACAAGCGCATCCGTATGAACGGTGCCACCGCGACCTACATTAATGAAGAAGGCTCCCTTACGCATAGCTGCAAATGCTTTTTCGTCAAAGAAGTGATGGGTTTCCTCGGTGAATGGCAATATATTTACCACGATATCCGCTGCTCCCAATGCTTCGTGTAGTTGTTCGTTAGTATACATGTGCTCTACATGGGGAGCTTCCTTGCCAGAACGGCGGACTCCGATCACCCGCATGCCAAAAGCTTCTGCAATCCGTGCTGTTTCGCGGCCAATTTCGCCAACGCCTGTAATCAATAGCGTTTTACCACGTAATTCCGTCAGTTGGCCTTTCGGTGGCTGCCATGTTTTCTGACGTTGCAAGAGAGCTGCTTGCTGTAAATAACGTGTATGCGATAGCAGCATTCCAAAGATCTGCTCTGTAATTGGAATTGCATGCACACCACTTGTATTCGTTAGTAAAATGTTACGCTTCTCCAATTCGGTAAGCGGTAGCTTATCAATCCCAGCCGACCAGGTTTGTATCCACTTCAGCTTGCTGTCTGGATGTAATGCCTCCTCGGCAATATGCTTGGACCAGCCTAGAATAACCTCGGCCTCCCGGATTTGTTTAGACTCCAATTCCTGAGCTTTGCCAATAATCAACTCGTAGCCCGGAGCCGCTGCACGAACTTGTTTTTTTTGCTCTTCCGTAAGTTGATGTAAGCTTAAAATGTTTCCCATAGTTCATAGCCTCCTCGATTTTTGATCCCTTGGAGTTTCCAATATATTCTGGCGAACCATCCTTTCAAGAATAACAGATTGCCGAAAAAATTGCATAAGAAGGGTAAAAACGAGCTCGCAGTGTCACTATATATAACAACAAATGGCTTTACCCTGATCAGGGACAATCCAAACAGCTACTTTTTGAGATATCCACAAATATCTATTAGAAAAGGAAGTATATGTTGATGAAAAATGAATCGCAAAGACTTTTTACAGCTATTGCTCTCCCAAATGAGCATAAGAAGAAGTTACATTATTGGGTGGAGCATGATTTAAAAGACCTGACTTTTCGCAAATGGAGTGATTTCAGAGATTACCACGTGACACTTCAGTTTTTGGGTGATGTGGAGACCTCGGTTATACCGAAACTTGAGCAGGTTTTAGTTCAAGCTGCAGCTGAGCATGACCCGTTCACACTCGGCATTGGAGAAGCAGGTTTTTTTGGCCGTGAAGAATTTCCGCGTGTACTGTGGAGGGGAGTGACCGGGCAGCGTGATTCACTGGATCAACTGTACCAGTCCATACTCCAGGCTACCGAACCGCTGGGTTTTAAACCCGAGGAGCGACCTTATCGACCTCATATCACCCTAGCACGTTCGTACACAGGAGAACAGCCTATTCCACCGTCTATTTGGCAGCCAAATGACCGATGCAGCGAGCTGTGGGAAGTGGGGGAATTTGTTTTATACGCAACCCGAATGGGTCAAAAACCAATGTACCAAATAATTCAAACATTCCCATTAATGAGGTGAAAGCCTTGATCTATCAGCGAATTTAGTGATATAGTGTTTCAGCGTTATTCAAAAGGCGCATTTTGGGTTACATATCTGAGGAATGTGCTTAAAGTTAACGGGAGGAACATTATGGAAATTGTTAAAGAACATCGTTGGTTTGCACCTCTATTGAGTGTGCTGCTTGTTTGTATATTGGGGATAGGCCTCTACGCTGAGGTTCAGCAAACACAGAAAAATCATAAAAATACACCTATGCAATCTCTGAGCTGGTCAGGGAACTCCTCGTCTCCTACATATGGCGACAGGATGGGGATCCATAACGGGTCAAATAGGACAAGCCCCATCTTTGTCGCTGCTCATGGGCAGTCAAGCTGGAAGGAAATCATGCCGACTCCGTTACCCGCTTCCCAGATGAAGCAGGCGGAACAAGCTCGGAATAACGTTGCTACAGGTAAGAAAAAGCCTGAGGTCCAGCATAGCAAGTCCGCAATCCTAACCCCTCCTACAACCATCTACTTTACGAAGACAAAAATGCTCACGCAGGATGACAAGGCGTTGTCTACCTGGAGCTATCCTGTCTCCGCTAAAGAACTGCTCCTGCTGCAAAAAATAGTGATGGCAGAAGCAGAAGGCGAACCGTACGAAGGCAAAGTGGCAGTTGCCAACGTTGTCTTAAACCGGCTGCGGTCAGCCCCATTTCCCGATACGATTCAGGCAGTGATTTATCAAAAAGCGCAATTTAGTCCGGTCGCGAACGGGCGTCTTCGTCGTGTTCAGCCCAACCAGGACAGCATTCGTGCGGTTACTGCTGCTTTGAACGGCCATAAAGCCGTGCCTGATAACACCTGTTTTTTCCTGTCGCTTACGTTGGCCCAGGACCTTACAGTTCATCATTCCCGTACCAAGGTGAAAACCATCGGTCATCATACCTTTTATAAATAAAGGTAGCCTTCTACAAATAACAGCCCTTTCTAAACAATAGGGTTCAGCTTTGTGAACGGATTTTGTGGTACAGGTGAAGCCAGTATGCAAAAGAGGTATAATAGGTAAAGGAAAGTAACCAAAATAATGAAAGTGACAAAGGAGGCGTAGATGATATGAAAATCACATATTATGGACATTCAGTTGTACTGGTAGAGGCAGAGGGGAAACGGATTATTATTGATCCTTTTTTGACGGGAAATCCTAAAGCAACCGTACAAGCCGAGGATATTCAGGTGGATGCCGTACTGTTGACACACGGTCATGCCGATCATTTTGGAGATGCTGTTGAAATTGCCAAGCGCAATGATTGTCCAGTAATCGCGGTCGCGGAACTGGCCGAATATTGTTTATCCTTGGGGGCCAAAGCTCACGGTATGAATCTGGGTGGGGGGCACCACTTTGACGGTTTCCATGTGAAATTCACACTTGCGTTCCACAGCTCATCTTTGACGGTGGACGGAAAACCCATTTACATGGGAGAGCCTGCGGGGATTTTATTGACCATGGGAGGCCAAACCTTTTTTCATGCAGGGGATACTGGCCTGTTTGGCGACATGCGTCTCATTGGGGAAACTAACTCCATTGATGCTGCGGTATTGCCGATCGGAGATGGTTATACGATGGGACCGGAGGATGCACTGCTGGCAGCAAAATGGCTGCGTGCAAGCCGCGTAATACCGGTGCATTACAATACGTTCCCGGGTATTGAGCAGGACGGAGACGGCTTCTGTGATCGTCTGCACAAAGAAGGCATTGAAGGGAAAGCATTGAAGCCCGGCGAAAGTCTCGAATTTTAATACGGATATCTAATTTGCGAGAATACACTTGATGGTCTATAAACTCATCAAATCTCCTTTGTCAGCCTTTTCTGTTCCTTAGAGGAATAGGAAAGGCTGTTTTTTAAAAGTGAATATTTATACATAAAAATGAGATATTTTTGCATTGATACGTTGAAGCTGTAATGTAAAAGATTTATTATCACAATCATAAAAACTTTGAATTGCTAACATGATAGGTCAATGATAAAATGATAGAACTAATTAGATTCATCAGTGGAATCGACGTATTTTTCAAGTCAAGCCATTGCATAATTATTGAAAAACATACGCATTCAGCGGACCGTACCGCCTTGAATACGTCACATGTTTTGTCCCCCATTCCTCGTAGTTGTTCTTTGAGTTACCTCTTGTTGCCACTGTCTTCTATTCGGCCGCCTGTATTTCAGGCCAGCATGACTTTATAACAGAAAGGTTGCGTTCCATGAGACAGACAGGTTTACCACCCAAACAGGGACTATATGATCCCCAATTCGAAAAAGACGCCTGCGGCATGGGCTTTGTTGCCCACATCAAGGGAAAACCATCGCACGATATTGTAAGTCAGGCTTTGACCATGCTCGTGAATATGGAGCATCGGGGCGGTCAGGGAAGTGAACCAAACTCCGGTGACGGAGCAGGGATTATGATTCAGGTCCCTCATCTGTTTTTTCAAGAGGAAGCGGAGCGATTGGGTTTCAAATTGCCAAAGGCCGGACATTATGGCGTGGGTATGCTTTTTGTATCCAATGATCCCAAAGTTCGTGAGGTGCATGAGCAGAAGCTAAGAGATATCATCGTGGACGAAGGTCAAAATTGTTTGGGTTTTCGCGATGTTCCAACTTATGACGAAATGCTGGGTAAATCGGCAAAAGCAGCTAAACCGGGCGTGCGTCAGGTATTCATCGGTCGCAGTAGCGATCTGAAGGAAGAGCTGGACTTCGAACGGAAGCTGTATGTCATTCGCAAACGTGCAGAGCTTGCTATTCGCTATAACCAAGAGGATGAGAATGGTGAGTCGTTCTATATTCCAAGTTTGTCATGTCGCAAGGTTGTATACAAAGGAATGCTCACAACCGAGCAGGTAGGCAAATTTTATCTGGATTTGCAGGATGATCGGGTGACATCGGCGATCGCGCTGGTCCATTCCCGTTTTAGCACGAATACGTTCCCGAGCTGGGACCGTGCGCATCCTTATCGTTTTATGATTCACAACGGTGAAATTAATACGATGCGCGGCAACGTGAACTGGATGCATGCTCGCCAGGCGCAGTTTGAAAGCGAAGCGTTTGGCGGAGATATCAAGAAGGTAAAACCCGTCATTAACCCAGATGGCTCAGATACAGCCATGTTTGATAATACGCTGGAGTTTCTGTATCTGAGCGGACGTTCCCTTCCTCATGTAGCCATGATGATGGTGCCGGAGCCTTGGAACAAGCATGAAACCATGGATCCGAAGAAACGGGCATTTTATGAATATCACAGCACCATGATGGAGCCGTGGGACGGACCTGCTGCGATGGCGTTTACAGATGGTATCCAAATCGGGGCGATTCTCGACCGTAACGGTCTGCGTCCTGCACGTTACTATGTGACCAAGGATGATCTGATCGCACTGTCTTCAGAGGCGGGTGTATTGGATATTGCTCCTGAAAATGTGCTCTATAAGGATCGTCTCCGTCCGGGTCGTATGCTGTTGGTTGATACCCAAGAAGGCCGTATCGTTTCTGACGAAGAGTTAAAGGAACGTATCGCTTCCGAGGAACCTTATCAGCAATGGCTGGATGAGCACTTGGTTGATCTGGATGAGCTGCCGGAAGCACTAGAACAGCCGGAGCCTAAACATGAAAATGTAAATCAGCTTCAGCTTGCTTTTGGGTATACGTTTGAAGAACTGCGCAAAATTCTGGAGCCGATGGCACTTACAGGTGCAGAACCGATTGGCTCAATGGGGTACGATGCACCATTGGCGGTGCTGTCTGACCGTCCGCAACGTTTGTACAATTACTTTAAACAAATGTTCGCCCAAGTCACGAACCCGCCGATTGACGCCATTCGTGAAGAGATTGTAACGTCAACCGCAACTACGATTGGACCAGAGCGCAATTTGCTGCATCCAGAACCGGAAAGCTGTCGCCAGATTCGTTTGGATTCGCCGGTGCTATCGAATGAGGAGTTTGCCAAAATTCGCCACGTACACCGTCCTGGCTTCAAATCAATGACAATTCCGATCTTCTTTGAAGCGAAGGAAGGTGCTGAGGGCTTACGCAAGGCGCTGGAAGGATTGTTTGAGGCGGCTGACCGTGTCATTGACAAAGGTCATAACATCCTGATTTTGTCCGACCGTGGAGTGGATGCTGAAAATGCGGCCATTCCAGCGTTGCTAGCTGTTTCCAGCCTGCATCACCATCTGATTAAGCAGGGTACACGCACACGTGTGAGCATTTTGCTGGAGTCTGGGGAGCCAAGGGATATTCACCATTATGCGGTGCTGCTTGGCTACGGTGTGAGCGCGGTTAATCCGTATCTGGCTTTTGAAACGCTGGATGTCATGATTCAGCAGGGCTTGCTGCGCGGCATCTCGCACGAAAAGGCAGTTAAAAATTATATTAAAGCGGCAACAAAGGGTGTCGTTAAAATATTGTCCAAAATGGGTATTTCCACGATTCAGTCGTACCGTGGAGCACAAATTTTTGAGGCTGTAGGTCTGAAGCAGGATTTTGTTGACCGTTATTTCACCTGGACACCTTCCCGCATTGGCGGTATCGGTCTGGAGGAAGTGACTACGGAAGCGCTGGTTCATCATAACCGTGCTTTCACCGACAAGGACGGCAACGACAAAGTGCTGGATTCGGGCGGCGACTATCAATGGCGTAACGACGGGGAAGAGCATTTGTTTAACCCGCAAACGGTGCATTTGCTCCAGCAGTCGGTTCGCTCTGGAGACTACAAGTTGTACAAGAAATACGCCAAGCTGGTGCAGGGCGAAACGGAACAGCATTTAACGATCCGCTCCATGCTTCAGTTGAAGCCTACGGGTGAGCCTGTGCCGCTGGAAGAAGTGGAATCGGCTGCATCCATTATGCGTCGCTTCAAGACAGGAGCCATGTCCTTTGGCTCGATCAGTCAGGAAGCGCATGAAGATATGGCGATTGCAATGAATCGGATCGGTGGCAAGAGCAATACGGGTGAAGGTGGGGAGAACCCTGCACGTTTCATACCGGATGCCAATGGCGATTCTCGTCGCAGTTCGATTAAGCAGGTAGCGTCGGGCCGATTCGGTGTAACATCGAATTACTTGGTGAATGCCGACGAAATTCAGATCAAAATGGCGCAAGGCGCTAAGCCGGGCGAAGGTGGACAACTGCCAGGACGTAAGGTATACCCTTGGGTCGCTGAGGTACGTGGTTCTACGCCAGGCGTAGGTTTGATTTCACCACCGCCGCATCACGATATTTATTCTATCGAGGATTTGGCAGAGCTCATCTATGATCTCAAAAACGCCAATCCGCGTGCTGACATTAACGTGAAACTGGTGTCGGAAGTAGGCGTAGGCACGATTGCTACAGGGGTAGCAAAAGGCCGTGCTGACATTATTCTGGTCAGCGGTTACGACGGTGGTACAGGCGCTTCCCCGCAAGGCTCCATCCGCCATGCGGGTATGCCTTGGGAGCTGGGTCTGGCGGAGACGCATCAGACGCTGATGTTAAACAACCTGCGCGACCGCGTAGTATTGGAGACAGACGGCAAGATGCTGTCTGGCCGCGATTTGGTAGTAGCTGCCCTGTTGGGCGCGGAAGAATACGGCTTCTCTACAGCGCCGCTCGTAGCGTTGGGTTGTATTATGATGCGGGTATGCCAAATGGATACGTGTCCGGTTGGTGTGGCTACGCAGAATCCGGAGCTACGCAAAAATTATATGGGCGATCCTGCCCATGTGGTGAATTTTATGCGTTTCATCGCAGAAGATGTCCGTGAAATTATGGCGGAATTGGGCTTCCGTACGATCCAGGAAATGATTGGACGTACGGATTGTCTGGATACCGTGAACGCCGATTCGCACTGGAAGAAGAAGGGCGTAGACCTGAGCTTGCTGTTGCATGTTCCTGAGTTGGAAGAAGGTAGTGTACGTTACCGCGTACAACGCCAAAATCACGGTCTGGAAGAAACACTCGACATGCAGCAGCTCGTACCGATGGCTGCGGAAGCGCTGGAGAACGGAACGCCTGTTGAGGGTACCTTACCTATTACAAACGTGAATCGGGCGGTAGGGACGATTCTGGGCAGCGAGGTCACCCGTAAGTATGGAGCGGCGGGTCTGCCTGAGGATACGATTCGCTTTAACTTTATTGGATCGGCAGGTCAGAGCTTCGGGGCATTTATTCCGAAAGGCATCACGTTGAGCGTGGAAGGCGATAGCAATGACTATGTCGGTAAAGGGCTATCTGGCGGTAAGGTTATTGTGAAAAAGTCTCATAAAGCGACCTTTAAGGCAGAAGAGAACATTATTATCGGAAATACAGCCTTGTATGGAGCGACCAGCGGTGAAGCTTACATTAGCGGAATCGCAGGCGAGCGCTTTGCCGTTCGGAACTCCGGCGCACGTATTGTAGTTGAGGGCGTTGGGGATCATGGTTGCGAATATATGACGGGCGGGCGTGTAGCTGTATTGGGTGGAACCGGACGGAATTTTGGAGCCGGAATGTCCGGAGGTATTGCATATGTCTATGACCCTGAGGGGACGTTCCTGAGCCGTTGTAATCTGGAAATGGTGTTGCTGGAAGGTGTGGAAGATCCTGCAGAAGCAGCGGAGTTGCGCGGCTTGATTCAACGCCATGTCACTTACACGGGTAGTGAAGCGGGACAACGTATTTTGGATGATTGGCAGACTGCGATTCAACAGTTTGTACGAGTGATTCCAAAGGATTACAAGCGTATGGTTGAACAGATCCAAAAAGAAGAGGCAACTGGTTTGAGCGGAGATGAAGCTCTGTTGGCAGCATTTGAAGCCAATATGCGTGAATTAGCGCGTGCTGGGGGCTAAAATGTAGACTACCAGATTCACTAAAAAAGGACTCGCTGAATACCGCTGTTAAATTACAGTGGTACCAGCAAGTCTTTTTTAGGTTACTGAATTGTGATTTATTCCCTTGACAAACGTCATAAATTCTGACATTACCCCCAAAATGTTTTCCTGAAACGGTAAATATGTTATAAAAAGTACCAAATTTTTTGGAATGTAACCGTTTACGTAAGAGTTTATGTCTTGTTATTTATTTTTGGATTGGTTATGATTTTTTAGAGTACACAAACAAACCTAATATGCCCATCGTCCCTTCAAAACACAGAATAGGGTGACAGGATGAAGTTGAGAAAGTCAGCAGAAGACAAAATGATTTTTTTATACCGTTATGTATCACTATCTTTAACGTCACTTGTTTTTCTGTTCGAATCATCTAGATTAGTCGTGTGGCAGAAGCTGTTACTGATTGGTTTTCTATTTTTATCCGTTACAGCATTTACTTGGATTTACCGTAAATACAGACTTCATGATATGGTATTGAAATGCAGCATTGCACTAGAAACAGCAGGGATCATTTTGTTGTTATTCCCGACTGGAGGGATAAATAGCCCGTTCAAATGGTATGTGATTACTCCCATGCTGGTAGCTTGTGCTCATCTATCTATGAGGTACAGCTGGACACTCCTACTTTCTTATATCGGTTTGGTGCTCACATTTTGTTATATCTTTTTTACACCAGGTCAATATTTTTTGTGGGATCTTATATTGCAGAACATTAATTTGTTTCTGGTATTGATCGTAACCACGATGGCAATGCAGGTTATCGGCGTCATGAAGGACGAACTGAAGGTGGCTAAAGAACAAGCCAATGAGACGATGGATCATATCAAGTCGATTTACCACATCATGGAGACGACCAGCCATAATGAGGCCTTAAATCTCGGCCAGGTCATCTCGGATTACACTGTCAAGCTAACCAAGCAGAGCCGTGCATTTTTCTGGCTGGATAGTCAGGAGGAAGATGCACCGGCAAGTAGCCAGACAGGCTGGACGGTAGAGGAAGAGGAGCAGCTATTCGAGGAACTGGAGAATTACCGGGAGGAGTTCAGGGAAGAGCGCGAACCATTTTTCAGACATTTGCCGGAATGGGGCGACTTTCTCATGATCACCGTACCGATGACGACCCGTTTTGTAGCGACCATCGGCCTCAAGCTGGGACCGGATCAAAGTCTGACAGGAAGACGCTGGCTCGTGCAACAACTGATATTCTTAGCTGAGTTGAGTGCTGTGTTCCTGGAGCGCTATGAGCTGGAGCGTATTGAGAATCAGCTGATTGTGACGAATGAGCAGAACCGGATTGCAAATGAAATGCATGACAATGTTTCTCAAAGTCTTTTTGGTATTGTGTACGCAACGCATTCTCTCCGGCAAACCTGGTGTCATCAGCCAAAGGAGCAGGTGGAGGAGCAAATTGATCTAATTCAGCAATCAGCCAACCAAGCGGTTAGAGAGCTGAAAGGGGCGATTCATAGTTTAAGCTCGAAAAAAAGCGGAGGCTCAACTTGGTTAGGGACGGTGAAAAGTCATCTGCATACACTCTCCAAGCTGAATCATGTACAAATTGATTTTGACATTCATGGTGATCATTATTCACTTCCGTATTTGTACCAAAAGGCTTTGTTCCGCATCATTTCCGAAGCGGCGGGGAACGCAATCCGTCATGGATTGGCCAAGCGAATTGATGTGAAGTTAAAATTGACGCCCCAAGTGATTAGACTGTCTATTCATGACGACGGAGTAGGGTTTGAGACGGCGAGAATGGTAGCAGGAGGTGAGGCGGTCAGTGCAGGCGGGGGCCTGGGCATGATGAATATGGAATATTTAGCTCAATCGATGGGAGGCGAATTTGATATTTCAAGTCGAATCGGAGAGGGAACACAGATCCGATTGTCCATTCCGGTAAATGCTTATGAATGAGGATTTTGCAAAATCCTCGAATAAAATGTGTGAACATTCTGCAATACAAAATCTGCGGTAACAATCGGATACATAGGGATTATGCAAATCCTGAACTGTAGACAGGAGGCCGAATCATGAAAATTGTCATTGTCGATGATCATCCTTTAGTACGGAAAGGACTCGCTGCGGTTATATCCATGCAGCCCAATGTTCAGTTTGCGGGAGAGGCCCAGAATCAACAGGAAGCACTTGTGGTGATTGAGGAAACGGACCCGGATCTGGTGCTGCTGGATTTGAAACTAGCTGATGAATCGGGGCTGGATATTATCAAGATAGCACGCGGACGTGGTTTCAGAAGTAAATTTATTTTGCTGACCTCTTCCGCAACACGTGAAGATTTTCTGAAAGCAGAGGAAGCTTCCGTGGACGGTTATGTGCTTAAGGAAGCATTGCCTGAGGAACTAATTTACGCGATTCATCTTGTCAACAAAGGACGCAAATATTATGATCCGGCTATTCTCGAAAACAAGCTGCGTGAAGATGCGGGCAATCTGACCGACGACCTGACGCCAAAGGAAAAGGAAGTGCTGGTCGAGCTGGGACAAGGAGCTTGCAATCGTGAAATTGCATCCCGGTTATTTATCAGTGAGTTCACAGTCAAAAAGCATGTCAGTCAGATCTTGGCCAAGCTGCGGCTGGCGGATCGTACGCAGGCAGCATTGTATGCCAATGCCATTGGTCTGGCGAAGTACCAGCCAACAAATATCGTATGATGAGCTGACTCTATAAGCTACGCTGCACTTTTATGTGTGAGTGGTAGGAAAAGCCTCAAAATCACCAACCTTGGTGGTTTTGAGGCTTTTTTCGATTTCTTTTTCCATAATCGACAATGTATGGTACAAAAGTATACCATGCCGTATCCGAAAGTATACATTCCCCTCCCCCTGTAGTGAGGGAGAAAGTGCCATTCGGTTCCATGTCGTTCATAGAGCCAATTGTTACAATAAAGTCATACTTAAATATGAAGAGAAATTGTATAGGAGGGAGGATTTTTGTGGAGAAAACCATTTTGGATTATCTAGTCCTGATTAAAAGAAGATTGTGGCTGATTGCGATTTTTGTCATTCTCTCATGTGTAACAACATACATTGTGAGCGACAATGTCGTGAAGCCAGTCTACTCCGCTTCAAGCCAACTGCTGGTTAATCATATTTCCGCCAAGCAGGGGAGCAACAATCTGAACGACGTCAACACAAGTCTTAATTTGGTGGAAAGCTACAAGCAAATTCTCACTTCGCCTAAAATTATGGACGCTGTTGTAGCGACTCATCCCGAGTTCGGTTTGACGCAGCAGAAGTTGGCAGAGAAGCTGCAGATTAAATCCTCGGATAAAAGTCAGGTTATCGGCTTGACGTTTGAGGCAGGGAGCTATCCACAGGCCGCAGCGGTTGTAAACGCGGTAACCCAGAAATTCGTACAGACAGTTCCGGGATTGATGGAATTGAATAATGTGAAAATTTTAAATGAAGCGGACCCTCAGGCCAATCCTGACCCGATTAATGGGAACCCGCTCATGAATATTGCGATTAGTTTTCTCGTATCGCTGATGATTGCATTGGGCACGATTGTGTTCCTGGAAAGCATTAACGGTACGCTGCGCTCGGAGAAAGAAGCGGACGCGGACATCGGTATTCCGGTAATTGCATCGATTCCAGTCATTCGCAAGAAGGACGTCGATGGAGCAGCCGGAAATTCCAAAGAACGGGTAGGGGAGCGTAAATATGCTGCGATTGAATGACATGTTGATTACAGAAAGTAATCCATCATCGTATATCTCGGAATCATTTCGATCCCTCCGTACATACATCCGGCAGCAGGTGATTGGGCAAAAGGACCGTGGGACGGTTCTATTGTTAACCTCGCCGGAAAGCGGAGCGGGTAAAACAACACTGCTCGCCAACATCGGAGTTTCCTTTGCACAAGAAGGCAAGAAGGTAGCTCTGGTGGATTGTAATCTGCATAAACCAGCGCTGCATGAGATATTCGGAATGGAGAATACCGGAGGTCTATCGGCTTATTTGCGCGGCGGGGCTTCTTCCAAGTCTATCGTTAGGCATGGTGGACTGGAGCTATCGGTTGTTCCCGGTGGAGACACCCTGTACAACGCAGCAGATCTGCTCGGTAGCGAACGTATGGCTGAGCTACTGGAAGAGCTCAAACGTGAATATGACATCATTTTACTCGATTCGGCTCCGGCGCTGAATTATACGGATGCTCGCCTGATTGCAGGCTTAACGGATGGTGTGATTCTCGTTGCTAGACATGGTCGTACCAAACGGGAAGATCTACGCAAAACAAAGCAACTCATGGAGCAGGCCAGTGCGACGCTGGTTGGAATTGTGATGAATCAGGTGAAGTAAGCAACACCAAAATTCGATGAAGCAAGGAGAATGAGTGCGATGACGAAAAGAGTGAAAAAGGCCATTATTCCAGCAGCAGGGTTAGGTACGCGCTTCCTCCCTGCCACAAAAGCGATGCCTAAGGAAATGCTTCCAATTATCAATAAGCCTACGATTCAATATATCGTGGAAGAAGCGATTGCTTCTGGTATTGAGGACATTATTATCGTTACGGGTAAAGGCAAACGTGCCATTGAGGACCACTTTGACAACGCATTTGAGCTGGAATCCAAACTGCTCGAGGACGGTAAGCTGAAGCTTCTGGAGGAAGTACAGCGTTCTTCGGGAGTGGAAATTCACTACATTCGCCAAAAAGAACCCAAAGGTCTTGGACATGCGGTATGGTGCGCAAGACGCTTTATCGGGGACGAGCCGTTTGGTGTGCTGCTGGGTGATGATATCGTAACAGGTCAGAAGCCTTGCCTGCGCCAGCTGATGGATCAGTATGAGGAAACTCAAAATTCGGTTATCGGTGTGCAGCGGGTACCGCAGGAATTTACGAACCGGTATGGCATCATTGAACCGGATCAGCAGGACGGACGCTTGTACCGAGTGAATAATTTTATAGAAAAACCGGCTCCAGGCACAGCGCCATCCGATTTGGCTATTATGGGTCGCTACGTGTTCTCGCCGAAAATTTTCAAATATCTTGATCTTCAGGAAAAAGGAGCTGGCGGCGAAATTCAGTTGACGGATGCAATCCAAAAGCTGAATCAGAGTGAGCGTGTGTACGCCTATGATTTTGAAGGCACACGTTATGACGTAGGTGAGCGTCTTGGATATATTTTAACCACACTTGAATTTGCACTTGCCAGCGATGATTTGAAGTATCCGGTTATGGAGGCCATGAATGAATGGTTGAAAAAGACCGAGAAAGCAACCACGGCAGGTTGAGAGGGGGTACGTCAGCATGAGCATGGAAAATTTACCGGAGGACGGCGAGGCTGTCATGTCAGGTAAAGCGTTTTACATGCCATACGGAAATACACAAATTCAGGATAAAACGTCCTACCTGGTCACAAAACGCCTCCTTGATATGCTGCTGTCGTTCGTGGGCTTGATCGTCTTGCTTCCGCTGTTTGTAGTGGTAGGCGTTTTGATTAAGCTCGAAGACCCAAAGGGAAGCGTGTTTTTCAAGCAAACTCGGGTGGGCAAGAATGAGAAGTTATTCGATATGTATAAATTCCGTTCAATGGTGTCCAATGCTGAGGAACTGAAAAAGGACTTGATGGAGCTGAATGAAGTGAGCGGCGCCATGTTCAAAATTAAAAACGATCCTCGGATCACGAAAATTGGCAGTTTTCTGCGCAAGACGAGTATTGATGAGATTCCACAGCTGTGGAACGTGTTGGTCGGCGACATGACTTTAGTCGGTCCGCGTCCGCCGTTGCCCAGCGAGGTCGAGCAATATTCCGATTATGATAAGCAACGCCTGATTGTAACACCGGGATGTACGGGTTACTGGCAGGTGAGCGCACGTAACAGTGTAGGCTTCGAAGAAATGGTGCAAATGGATTTGAAGTATATTCATGTTCGCAATACGTGGCTCGATTTGAAAATCATCATGAAAACAGGCGTTAAAATGCTGTTCTCCAAGGATGCTTACTGATGGATGCATTCAAGCGATGTCCCGCAGTGTCCGTCGTTATTTGCACCTATAACCGGGCGGACCTGCTGGAGAAAACGTTAATGTCCCTGCTGGAGCTGGAAGACCTTGCACTGGCTGAGATCATTGTGGTCGATAACCGATCCACCGATCATACAGCAGCGACGATCAAAAGGTTCACCGTCGCCCATGGTCAGAATATCCATCTCCGATATCATTATGAGCGCGAACAAGGACTGTCTGCTGCTCGTAATGCAGGCATTACGTTATCAAGAGCGGAAGTCATTGCTTTTCTCGATGATGATGCAATTCCGTGTGTTACATGGTTGCAAACGATTATGTCAGCATTCGGGAACAATCCTGAGCTGACGGCTATGGGTGGGAAAATCGACCCTATGTTTGAGACGGAACGACCGGGTTGGCTGACAGGCCCGCTTGAACTGCCTTACACGATTATTGATCTGGGCAAAGCCGTTCGTGAATATCCGTCGGGACTGAATCCATTTGGAGCGAATATGGCGATGCGCAAAACGGCTTTTGCTGCCGTTATGTTCCCGCTTCATCTAGGCAGAAAGGGAGATATCCTTCTATCTGGTGAAGAATCGTGGGTATTCGAGCAAATCCGTAAAAATGGTGGAACGATTATGTATCATCCACACATGTCTGTGGAACATTTTGTGCCGGCTTCACGGTTAACGAAAGAATGGATCATGAACCGCTACTATTGTCAGGGCATGTCTAACGCTGCTCAGGCCGTAGGTCTGCGCGGCAACGCGATGCTGATGGCGAAGACGGCAGCCAAAGTGTTATACATCACTGTGGATTCCCTGCTGGCGCGTAGTGAGGGCAGGAAGCTGTTGAACCGGTGCAGGCTTGAAAGTATCCGTGGGACGCTGGATACACTGCGCAACCGGAAAAGCGAGTCAGCTGCGGGGTGAAAGATGGAACATGAGTAACTATCCTTGGACTACTAGAATAAACACCATACAGCATGTTTTTATTTTTCTACTGGGCGCTCTTGCTGTAGGAATTGCGGCTACCTATCAGCCGGTGGTCAGTATTGCGGCGGTATGTTTACTGCTCTTGCTGGCTGTTTCTATCCATCATCCAGAGCGCATCAGCTACGCTGTTTTGCTAAGTACAGCAGTCTCAGTCGATTCTCTGTATCAGGGTGGCGTGTTCGGTATTGAGATTTTGTCATTGTACAAATTGGGCATTTTGGCTCTGCTGGTGCCGTGCATGCTTGTGTATGGCATACGTCTCAAGTTCAGCTATCCGGTCTGGGCATTGGTGATCATGCTGGGGATCACATTTGGATTTTCAGCATGGCTGCCTTTGTTAACGACCTCGATTGCCGTCAAGGCGTTCGTCGGTTTATCACTCCCTTTCTTTTTTTTACTGATCCAGTGGAAAAAGGATGTAGCAGAAAAGCATATCCGACTGATCAGTCTGTTGCCCATTATTAGTGTGGTCATTGGACTGGGTTTGCAGGTTCTAGGGCTGCATTCGTTTACGGATGTAGAATTTACGGGCGCAGTCAGAGTACAAGGAGCGAATATACCGCCGCATCTGGCAATGCTCTCCTTTCTCGGAATTGCCGTCTCTCTAATTGAGGTCAAGCGCAGACCCAAGCAAGCCGCTTTTTATTACACGGTGTTGGCACTGAACTTTCTGATTCTGATCGCCACCGGTACACGTGGACCGATTCTGGCATTGTTATTAATGTTTGCTGTGTATCTGTTTGATATTGCCCGTCAGTACCTCAAGGGGAAAGTCAATTATTTGCTACCGCTGGCCGGATCGTTTTTGGTTGCTCTGGGGGCGGTGGCCCTGCAATGGAACAATTTAAAAAAACGCTCCTTCGAACGGGAGACCGATACAGGCATTGACCTGTCGGGACGCTCGGAGGCATGGGAATATTTTTTGAACAGAGTACATGATTACCCTTGGTCAGGGAGAGGTCTTGGCGCGGTAACGGTCGCGAACGACGGGACATTATTCAATGGCTTTGTTGTACCGCATAACGAGTATATACGCTTTTATTTTGACACGGGATATATCGGTTGCGGGCTATTAATGCTTTCATTGCTGATCGTGTTCGCTCTCATTTACCGGTCGCTTGCCAAGTCTATCAAACCTTATTTTGCAAGCTTAATTGCAGGCTTTCTGATCTACTCGTTTTCAGATAATACGTTGTCGACGGTTCAGATGATTATTCCATTTTGCTGGTATTTAAACGCGTTATACCAGACATCTACTCAAACCGATTTTCGCAAAGAGAAGTGATACGATGAGCAGAGTGAACATGTTCGATGTCAACTTTGATAATTACGATTTTAATGATCTACTCGAATTTATAGATACTTCTATTGAACATCAGCGTCATTCCTACATTTTGACCTGTAATGTCGATCATGTGATCAAGCTTCGCAAGGATGATGAATTCCGCAAGGTGTATTCGGATGCCGGAGCTGTAGTGGCCGATGGAATGCCTATCATATGGGCGTCCAAGTTACTGAAAAAACCCCTCAAACAAAAGGTGTCCGGGTCAGATTTGTTCACTCGGCTGGGAGAGGCTTTTGAGGATCGAGGCTATCGTTTATTTTTTCTGGGTGCAGCTGACGGTATTCCTGAGAAGGCTATGCTCAATCTCCAGGAATCTTATCCGAACATGAATGTGGTGGGCTGTTACTCTCCTTCTTATGGTTTTGAGAAAAACGAGGAGGAGAATAGGCACATTATCCAACTGCTTCAAGAGGCTCGCCCGGACATCGTTTTTGTAGGTGTAGGCGCACCTAAACAGGAAAAATGGATTTACAGATATTATGAGACTTACCGCGCTCCGATTTCAATTGGGGTGGGAGCGACCTTTGATTTCCTGTCGGGAAATGTGAAAAGAGCACCGGAGCTGATGCAGAAGACGGGATTTGAATGGTTCTGGAGGTTGTCTCAGGAGCCTAAACGATTGTGGAAAAGATATTTGATTGAGGATTCCCAATTTCTCGTTCTGCTGTTTAAGGAGATGTTCAAGCGGAAGCGGATGAAGGGAGGTCAGGGGTGAGAAACATGAGTCGGTTGGCAGATCAGCAGATTTCCGTTTGGCTAGGAAATCGGCGTGGAATCGGCATGATCGGCATGGGGTTGCTGGCTTGTATGTTGCCACTCGCCATCGGATTTGTCAGCGCCAAGATGAATCCCACCATGAGCCAGCAGGGAGCCATATTGCTGGCGCTCGTTTTTCCGGCCTTCCTGCTGGCGATCCTGCAATCGCGGCTACTGATTCCTTACACACTGGCAGTGTGGGCAGTAGGCCCGGAAATCCGCCGCATTGCGGATTGGATGGAGGGAACATATCACTCGGTTTCCTTGTTGAGCGTGGCACCGCTGCTGGTAAGCAGTATGTTGATTATTCCTGTGTTGCGAGGCATTCATCAGGCGGAAAAACCCTTGACCCGAATTGCTGTATTTTTCGGCATAGAATTGGCCTACGGAAGTGTGGTCGGGTTATTCAAAAATGGTATTGTTTTTGCTTATGATTTAGCCAATTATGTGGTTCCTTTGATCCTGTTGCCTTATCTTGCGATTAAGCCCATGAAGGCGAAGGAGCTGGACCGACTGTTGTATTCATATGCCAACATTGCTGTTCTTGTGGCAATTTACGGCATTATCCAGTACTTGACGGTGCCTCCGTGGGATGCATTTTGGATGAATCATGTAGAAATGAATTCCATTGGTGTTCCAGAACCACTTCAAATCAGAGTATTTTCTTCCATGAACTCGCCCGGTCCCTGCGCTATTTTCCTGGCGATGGCACTTGTACCCATGCTAATGGAAAAACGTTGGCGTGGCACTTTGGGATGGATCGGAATCCTGCTGACGGTCGTTTGTCTCTTAATCACGCTGGTACGTTCAGCCTGGCTAATTGCATTCGTCATGTTGCTGGCTTACATTCTCAGTTCATCTTCCAAGGGAAAGTGGAAAACCTTGTTTCAACTAGCTATAGTTGGCCTTCTTCTCTACATCATTGTTCCAAAACTTCCAGGGGCAGAAGGTTTGGTGGCTCGCATGCAGACGCTGACGGATATTCAGCAGGATCATTCGTACAATGAACGTTTGGATTTACTGCATACGATGCTTCCGGCGATTGCTGGCAATCCGGTCGGGCAGGGGATCGGGAGTGTAGGAATCGGAACCAAGCTTGATAACGGCGGCGATCTCGGCGAACTTGGGATTATGGATAATGGATATATTGCCATTTTCCTCACCTTCGGTATTTTCGGAGCATTCTTTTTCTTCGGTGGTCTGTTCGTTATCATCAAGCGCCTTCTTGTCCGTATTGCCGAACGAGATTCCAGTCAACCTTATATCAGACTAGCGTTGGCTACGTGGGCCGGAGCTGTAGCCAGTCTCATATCGGATAATGGTTTCCCTGGTATGCGCGGCTATCTGATCTGGATGATGATCGGAATAGGACTATGGGCAAAAGATGTCATCGCGGAAAGAAGGTAAAGGCTGTGCAAAACTTACAAGCATTATCCGCACCTGTCCGGACACTATGGTCCACAGTGATTCGGTTTGCCAAAAGCAAGGATAACAGCTCTGCAGCAGTAAAAACGATGATATTCAGTATGCTGATTCTCGTCGTGAATATGCTGACTGGTGTGCTAACGGCACGATTCCTGGGTCCTACTGGACGCGGGGAACAGACAGCGATGGTGAACTGGTCCCAATTTCTCGCCTTCTGCATGAGCTTCGGTGTCCCGTCTGCATTGATTTACAATGCGAAAAGGAAACCGGAGGAAACGGGCAAGCTGTATGGTCTGGCCTTGCTGCTGGCTACCATGTTCGGGGGCTTGGCGACACTCGTCGGAGTTTTTCTAATTCCTTATTGGCTGCGCTCTTTTTCTTCATCGGTCATACTTTTCGCGCAGTGCTCCATGATGATGTGTCCGCTCATAGCGATTTCACAGATCAATAATGCATTGCTTCAAGTTCGCTCGGAATATAAGCAGTACAATTTATTCCGGTATCTGGTTCCGCTAAGTACACTGCTGGGTCTGGCGATTCTGATCTTAACCGGAAATATGAATCCGTACACCTCGGCATTGGCCTATTTACTGCCAGGCTTGCCGATTTATATCGGTGTCACGATACGAATGATTCGACTGTACAAACCAAAGGTAAAGAACAGCTGGACGCAATTTAAAAATCTCTTTACCTATGGTATGGGTTCATACGGAAATGATCTCATGGGGCAGGTTTCCACTTATATTGATCAGATTTTGATTGCGGGTCTGCTCAGACCCGCTGATCTCGGTTTATATGCAGTAGCGGTCAGCTTGGCCAGGATGGTGAATGTATTTTCCACCTCGATCATTGTCGTGCTGTTTCCCAAAGCCTCCGGTCTGAATAAGGAAGAGGCGGTGGCCATAACATTTCGGGCATTTCGAGTGACATCAACGGCAACCTTTCTGGCTGCGGTGATGCTGATGCTGATTGCTCCATTCGTATTTACATTGTTATATGGTCAAGAGTTTAAACAAGCACTTACGGTATTCCGGTTCCTGGTGCTTGAGGTTGCTATCAGTGGAGGGACCATGGTGCTGGCACAACAATTTATGGCGTTGGGTAAGCCCAAGCTGGTTACCATTCTACAGGGTGTCGGATTGGCGCTCGTCATTCCATTGCTGTCCATACTCGTGCCGAGATATGGATTGACGGGTGCAGGGATAGCAATGCTGTCTTCGGGGATTCTACGGTTCATTTTCATTTTATGTAATGTTAAATTCGTTCTGAAAATGAAGATTCCAAGACTGCTTATTTCCAAACAAGATTTTCAATGGCTCCGATCAACGATGTCACACTACATCCGGAAAAAGCCAGTTAACGGTTAGATAAAGAAGGAGGCACCCGCTAATGAACCACATGTCTAGCGTTCCCGCGGACAACCGGATATCCGTAGTTATTATCGCTCAGGATGATGGCACTCGAATCACAGCCGCCATTAAATCCTGCAAGCCCTTTGCGGACGATATCGTCGTCATTGACGGAGGGAGCAAGGACAATACGATTCAGGTAGCTGAATCCTTGGGCTGTCGGGTGTTTTCTAACCCGTGGCCCGGTTATGCCAAGCAGCGCATGTTTGGTGTTGAAAAAGCGGAATTTGATTGGATATTCCTGATTGATACGGACGAAGTAGTGGATGCAGAGTTGCTTGGAGACTTGTTGAAAGTTAAGGAAACACTCCACGATCCGGCCAAAGCATATTCCGTATTTCGGATTGGAGATTTTCTTGGCAAATGGATGAACAAAGGCGAGTACCTGGTTCGTTTGTACAATCGGCGTATTTATGGCATTACGAATAGTCTTGTTCATGAAATGCCGGATGTAGCCTCTTCCCAGATTGTCAATCTGGAGGGCGTGTTATGGCACTACGGCTTCCGCAGCATCAGTGATCATATGACCCGTTTTAACAAATATACAGATCTGGAAGCAGAGACGGCATTTAACAAAGGAAGATCCTTTCGGATGACCAGACTGTTGTGGCGGCCTCCTGCCCGCTTTGTGCAGAAGTATTTTGTCCAAGGCTTATACCGCAAGGGATTGGCGGGTTTTGCCGTAGCAGTATTCTGGGTGATGTATGAGTTTCTCGTCTGCTTCAAGCATTATGAGCTAACCAAGCGGCGAAAAAAGTTAGAAATCGTGGATGATGGACATACCGAGCAGAAAGGAGAAACCAGCTATGTCGTACAATAACGGATTTCGTATTGCGGCAACGGGGCTTAGCTGGCCGTCTTTGCAGCCAGGAGGTCTCAACACATATTTCAAATCCATTTGTGAGCAGCTTACGTTAGAGCGCAATACGCTGGATGCTCTAATCTGTAGTGACGAGCAGCCGCAGGTACCCGATCGTATTCGGATTCATTCGATTGGCAGCAAGCAGCAATCCATCTGGAAGCGCCGAGAACTAATGCAAAAATATGCAGCAGGGCTGTTCGACAAGCAACCGATAGATGTACTGTATTCCCATTTTGCTCCCTATGGTGTTGGACCGGCGCTGGAGGCGAAAAAAAGAGGGATCCCGGTAGTTACCACCTTTCACGGACCGTGGACGGAGGAAATGAAGATTGAAGGACAGGGTATTAAGCATTTTCTAAAAACGACGTTGGCTAAATCCATTGAAATGAAGGCCTACGGTCTGTCGGATAAATTTATAGTGCTAAGCGAGACTTTTCGGGATATTTTGCATGAGCACTATAAGGTTCCACTCAGCAAAATTCATATTATTCCTGGTGCGGCGAATGTAGAAAGGTTCCACCCGGCAGAGGATCAAGAAGCCGTGCGGAAGCGCCTGAATTTGCCGCAAAATGCGACGATTGTGCTAACCGTTCGTCGTCTTGTTAATCGAATGGGACTTCTACAGCTACTGGAAGCATGGCGACGAGTAACCGAGCGTCATCCTGATCATGTGTTGCTGATTGGAGGGAAGGGCCCCTTGATGGAGGAATTGGCTTCCAAGGTGGCGGAATACAATCTTCATAACCATGTAAGGCTGCTCGGTTATGTGTCGGATGAGGAGCTTCCATTGTACCATCAAGCATCGAATTTGTTCGTTGTACCCACACAGGCACTGGAAGGTTTCGGTCTGATCACAGTGGAGGCGATGGCCTCGGGACTGCCGGTGCTGGCGACTCCTGTGGGTGGCAACAAGGAGATTTTAAGAGGATTCCGTCCCGAGCTTTTGTTCAAGGGAACGGATAGTGAAGCCATTGCTGAAGGGTTGCTGCGTGTGCTGGATCATCGTGAACTTCTACCGAATGCAAGGGAATGCCGGGACCATGTCCTGAGCAGATATACATGGGGACATGTAGCGGAGCAGGTGGAAGAGGTGTTCCGACAGGTCCTTGATAGAAAGGCGGCGGCGAAATGATGAGAGTAGCTTATATTGACCATACGGCAAGATGGAGCGGCGGTGAAGTCGCTTTGTACAACATACTGACGAATATCGGGGAACATATCGACCCGCTCGTTATTTTGGCAGAGGAGGGCGATTTGGCAGATCGGCTTCGGCAGCGTGATATTGATGTGCGCATCGTTCCATTGGACGATTCGATTCGTAATCGGGGACGGAATGCCGTGAATCTAGGTGCGCCTGCAGCAGCTTTTCGTTTGCTGGCTTACGGTAGAAAACTTGCGCCCTTGCTGCGTGAGGAAAAGGTCGTGTGCGTTCATACGAACTCGCTCAAGTCTGCACTGTATGGTACAGTAGCCGCCAAATCGGCGAAGCTGCCCTTGATCTGGCATATCCGTGACCACATCGGTCCGCCATATCTGAAGCCGATTGTAGCCAAAGGGATTCGGCTGATGTCTCGCTTTTTGCCCAACGGAGTGATTGCTAATTCCAAGTCCACGCTGAGTGCGTTGGAGTTACCCCCGGACAAAAAGACGCTTGTCGTATATTCCGCTTTTGCCAAAGCAATTACAGCACGTGACACGGCTGCGCATTTACGTGGTGATGACTCGTTTAACGTCGTATTGGTCGGTAGATTGGCGGAATGGAAGGGACAGCATATTTTACTGGAAGCAGCACGCTCCTTTTTACCGGATCAGCGCGTGAAATTCTGGCTGGCTGGAGATGCGTTGTTCGGAGAAGAGGAATACAAGCAACGATTAGAGTCCACGATGCGCGAATACGGGTTGGCTAACGTCAATCTGCTGGGACACGTCGATGACATTCAAGGCCTGATGCAGCGTTGTGATTTGCTGATTCATACCTCTATTACACCAGAACCATTCGGTCAGGTCATTATTGAAGGCATGGCTGCGGGTCTCCCAGTGATTGCTTCCAATGAGGGTGGGCCCAAGGAAACGGTGGTACCCCATGAAACCGGGCTGCTTATTGAACCGGGTGATCCGGCTAAGCTGGAAGAAGCCATCCGCTGGATGTTGGAGCATCCACAAGAACGTCAGCAGATGGGTGAGAGAGGGATGGAACGGGTCAAGAAGCATTTTGTCATCGAGAACACAGTTAAGGATATAGTTCATTACTATAAGGGTTTGTTGGCAGGAGTCTGACCGACATTCGCGTTAAAGGATGATTCAGATGAAAATAGCGATAGCACACGATTACTTAATCCAAATGGGCGGAGCGGAAAGGGTAGTAGAGGTATTCCACGATATGTATCCGGAGGCTCCTATCTTCACAACGGTGTTCAGCGACGACCGCCTGTCGCGTAACTTGAAGGATGCGGATATTAGAGCCACTTGGCTACAAAAAGTCCCAGGAGTGAAGGACAACTTCAAAGGAGTGCTGCCGCTGTATCCCATCGCTATCCGTGATTTTGATTTTAGGGATTTCGACATTGTTTTAAGCTCCAGCAGTGCATTTATGAAAAGCATCCAGGTACCCAAACATACGTTTCACATTTGTTATTGTCACACACCGATGCGGTTTGCCTGGGATTACGATACATATATGGCCCGGCAGTCCAAATCCAACCTGCTCAAAAACATGCTCAAGCTGTACATGAACCGGTTGAAAACATGGGATGCCAAAACTTCTCGCAACGTAGACCAGTTTGTCGCCAACTCTTCAGTTGTTAAACGAAGAATTTTGCACTATTACCAAAGGGATTCGGATGTGATTTTCCCACCTATTAACACATCCCGTTTTAAACGCGCTACAAACATCGGTGACTATTACCTGATCGTATCCCGATTGGTGTCCTACAAGCGCATCGATCTCGCGATCGAAGCATTCAAACGTAACGGTCTCAAGCTGCGCATTGTGGGTGAAGGACCGGATCGTAAACGACTCGAAAGTATGGCCGCCCCGAACATTGAGTTCCTCGGCAGGCTTGAGGACGAAGAGGTTAACAAGCTGATGGCAGAATGCCGAGCGCTCGTTTTTCCGGGTGAAGAGGACTTCGGTATTACGCCTTTGGAGGCGAATGCGGCCGGACGGCCTGTCATCGCTTTTCAGGGCGGGGGAGCGCTGGATACGATTGTTCCTCATGTGAACGGCGTATTTTTCCGCAAGCATCAAGTAGAGGATGTGCTGGAGGCTGTCGAAAAGGTTGAGCAACATGCATGGAATGTGGACGATATCATTACCCATGCGCGCAAATTTGATGAAGAAAACTTCAAGGATCAATTAAAAAAGTATGTAGAACAAGCCTATGTGAACTTTCTAAAAGGAGGATGAACGGAATGAAGCTGGCTGTAATCGGTACTGGATACGTTGGGCTCGTCTCGGGTGTATGTTTTGCGCAAAAAGGTAATGAGGTGATTTGTGTCGATCTGGAGCAGTACAAAATCGACATGTTGAATCGGGCGGAATCTCCAATTTATGAACCGGGTATTGAGGAATTAATCGCGTTGAATCTGGAAGCCGGCCGTTTGGAATTCACCTCGGATTTGGCCGATGCGGTTCGCCGCTCGGATATCGTAATTTTGGCGGTAGGTACGCCTTCTCTGGCTAACGGCGAGGCGAATTTGTCGTACATTGAACAGGCGGCCGCTGATGTAGGGAAAGCCATGAACGGGTATAAGATTATTATGACCAAGAGTACTGTACCTGTCGGAACGAACGAAAAGATTAAGGACGTGTTGGCTCGTCACACGAGTTTGTCTTTCGATATCGTCTCCGCGCCGGAGTTCCTGAGAGAAGGCTCAGCCATCAATGATACGCTTCATCCGGATCGCATCATTATTGGTTTGGACAATACAGGATTGCGTGAAACCATGGTCACTCTGCATCAGGTGTTCACGGATAAAATCTATGTGACGGATATCCGTAGTGCTGAAATGATCAAATACGCGTCCAATGCGTTTCTGGCAACTAAAATTTCGTTCATTAACGAAATCGCTAATATTTGCGAAAAGGTTGGCGCCGATGTAACCTGTGTGGCTGACGGTATGGGTATGGACAAACGGATTGGCTCCTCTTTCCTACAAGCAGGGATCGGGTATGGTGGCTCTTGCTTTCCAAAAGACACAAATGCGCTTATTCAAATTGCGGGTAATGTAGACTATGAATTTAAGTTGTTGAAATCAGTGGTCGAGGTGAATACTGATCAGCGCTTTATGATTGTATCCAAGCTGCGCGAATCGCTGGGTCAACTGAATGGTGTGTCGATTGGCATTTGGGGCCTCGCCTTCAAGCCAAATACAGATGACATCCGCGAAGCTCCAGCACTGGAAATCGTAGAAACGCTCATTCAGGCAGGCGCTATTGTCAAACTGTATGATCCTATTGCGATGGATAAATTCAAGGAGCGAGTAGATCACCCGAATATTGTGTGGTGCTCATCCCCACAGCAAGCCGCCGAAGGTAGCGACGCTGTGTGCCTGTTGACCGATTGGGAAGAGTTCAAAAAGGTCGATCTCGTACAACTGGCCTCCATTTTGCGCAAGCCGGTTCTCATTGACGGTCGTAACGTATTCGCTGAGGAACAGATTCAAGGCTCCGGGCTGGAATACTACTCCGTGGGACGTCCGCGGATGAGTGGGTGGAACAGAGATAAAGTGGAAGTTTAAAAAATGACTGTGGCGGGTGTGGAGACGCTACACGTGCAGATTGTTCTTCCGATTGCTGTTACCCCCGGATTTTTGGATTGTGTAAAACATTCAAAGGTTAAAATCCGGGGGTAAAGGCAAACGCTGCGCTTCTTCAGAACAATTCTGCCCGCTCCGCTGCTTTCCGCCGTGGAGTCACGATTTTTAATCTCCCACCTTATGGGGTGGGAGTAGGAAGGGCGTATCGGAAGGAGCGGCGCGGTTGAAGCCGCTCCTTCCGATCAAGTACGCCATTGCGGTTGCCGAAGGCGTGAGATTTTTACAGGCTGACCGGACTTAATAATGTCCGGTCGTGCCTTTTGCACCACAAGGTATGATCGATATGATGCATTTTTGAGTAGCGCAGGGGTGGATTTGAATCTGGAGAAGCGGAGCGTTCGCCTTTGGATCGGGATTCAAACCTATATACGATTTTATATAATCAAGTGAATCCCGGTCCAACAGCGATCGTAAGATCAAATCCAGCCCGTAGCGGGCTACTCAACTTTGCCCCATCCGATCATCCAACCAATATAGAGAGGAAGTGGAGAGTTATGAAGCTCGTACTTTTGTCTGGTGGTTCCGGTAAAAGATTATGGCCTTTGTCCAACGATTCCCGTTCCAAACAATTTTTGAAGGTACTGGAGAGCCCGGAGGGGATTTCGGAATCCATGGTACAGCGGGTATGGAGACAATTGGGAGACAACGGATTATCAGAATCCTCGTTTATTGCGACAGGGAGAGCACAGGTCGAAATGATCCAGAGTCAGGTCGGGCCGAATACGCGCATCATTGTTGAGCCGGAACGCAGAGACACCTTTCCTGCGATTGCGCTGACAGCGACTTATCTATATTCCATTGCTGGTGTTTCCCCTGATGAAATTATAGCTATATTGCCTGTAGATCCTTATGTTGAGGATGCTTTCTTCGCTTCCGTAGCCCAGCTGGAACATACGCTTCAGGAGAGTGAAGGCAAGCTTGCTTTAATCGGGGTTGTCCCTTCCTATCCTTCAGAGAAATATGGTTACATTATTCCGAAAAACGATGCCACCCAAGGTAGCACAGGCTACCGCGAAGTGAGCCATTTTCAAGAGAAACCCGACCGGGAGCAGGCGGAGCGTCTGATTGAACGCAATGCTCTATGGAACTGCGGGGTTTTTGCATTCAAATTAAGTTATTTGCTGGATATCTTGGCATCCAAGGGTTTGCCGCTGAATTATGAAGAAATGCAAAAGCAATACGCATCTCTGGAAAAAATCAGCTTTGACTATGAAGTAGTCGAGAAGGAGAAGGACATTGTCGTTCTTCCGTACGATGGTTTTTGGAAGGATTTGGGCACCTGGAATACGCTCACAGAAGAAATGTCTAATCAACAAGTGGGCAGAGGTGTAGTAACGGAGGATTGCGTCAATACGAGTCTTATTAACGAGTTAGACATTCCTGTGGCGATCATTGGAACGAATGATCTGATTGTAGCCGCTAGCCCGGATGGTATTCTTGTGACCAATAAGGCTGAAAGTCCTCGCATTAAGGAAGTGCTTAAGGCTCATGATCAGCGTCCAATGTATGAAGAACGTCGTTGGGGGCAGTATCGGGTTGTGGATTATGTCAAGTATGACGAGGGTAACGAGGTATTGACCAAACGAATCCGCGTACGGAAAGGCAAAAATATCAGCTATCAGCTTCATTTTAAACGGAGTGAAATTTGGACCATTATTAGTGGTGAGGCGGAAATTATTTTGAATGAGAAGCTGCACAAAGTAAAAGCTGGTGATGTAGTTCGCATTCCTGAAGGAACGAAGCATAGCATTTTGGCTGTGACCGATGTGGACTTTATTGAGGTGCAGACTGGCTCTGAATTGGTTGAAGAGGATATTGTCCGCTTTTGTATGGATTGGAATGAAATTTCCCGTCACCAATTTATCTCATAATTATTTTCGTAAAAACGAAAAAAAGACGAATTCATGAAAATTCATAGCCTAAACTGTCGAAATTGGACGAAAACCTGTAAATTCATGAACATGACCTATTAAATTTTGGTAAAAAAAAGTCGATACTTAGGGTAAGAAGGAATCCAAACTCCTTCCAACGATAAACGCAGCCCTGTCGAAAGGCAGGTACGCAAAGCTAAAGGGCCTTCCACAAGGATGGCAGCCTGGCTACCGAAAGGAAGAGCGAAAGTGAGATTCAATTTTATTCCTCTGTATCGACTGATACGTCATGTACTCCCCGTTATTATGCTTTTTTCATTGTTGCCCGTCGGTTTTGGTGATTCTCTGTCTGTGGCGAATGCCGCTTCATTACAACCTGTTAATTCGGACGCTTCTACTCAGGCCCGTGAACTATACAGCTATTTACTCAACATCTCAGGGAAAAAAATAGTCACCGGTCAGCATGATTATTTGGAAAGTCCGGATGAATTAAGTAACAAGGTCCAAAAAATCAGTCAGGCATATGTGGGTGTACACGGCTATGAGATGGGAGCTATCTCTGGTCAATCTGACGCTACGGAAGCAGCACAACGTAAAAATGTCGTCGATAGTGCTATCCGTTGGAGCAGATCCGGTGGTATTGTGACGATGACTTTTCATGAAGCGCTACCGGGTAGGCCACTGACTTGGGCCAATGTACAGGCGAAAGTAAGTCAGGCAGAGTTCAACAAATACGTGACCCCAGGTACTACGCAGTATAACCTCCTCATTGCCGATCTGGATAAGGTCGCTGCTTCGTTAAAGCAGCTTCGTGATGCAGGGGTTCCGGTTTTGTGGAGACCTTACCACGAAATGAATGGTGACTGGTTCTGGTGGGGAAACAAAACTAATTTCAATCAGCTATGGAATATCATGTACGACCGTTTTACAAACACACATCAATTGAACAATCTGCTATGGGTATGGAGTCCGAATGCGCCCAATTCGTATACTGTCCCGTATACCCCGAAATACCCCGGGGATGACAAAGTGGACATCTTGGCAGTAGACATTTACAACAATGATTTTAAGCAAAGTCATTACGAAGGTCTACTTGGGCTGGCACGGAATAAGCCGATTGCCATTGGGGAGCACGGTGAGATGCCGAGTTCTGAGGTGTTGCAGGCTCAACCTAAATGGGTATATTCCATGACTTGGGGCAAAATGCTGACTGAGAATAACACAACAAATCAAATTCAGGATTATATGAATGATTCGAGGAGTTTGACGCGGGATGATGTGAAGAATGGATTGGAAACGATTCAACCACCTGGGACAGATATACCGACCTTACCGGACGAGGGACAAAGTGAGCCTATCCCGGCTCCGCCAGTAGTGATCGTTCCCCCAGCTCCGACTCCTCCTTCTGTTCCTGATGTGGTATATGTGAACGGGTTGCGTGGCGAATATTTTAACAATATGAATTTGAATGGAAGTCCTGTTTTGATCCGTACAGATAGCAAGCTGGACTACAACTGGCGTGCCAATGCAGCTGACCCTAAGGTGAATGCCGATCAGTTCTCGGTTCGCTGGACGGGTAAAATCAAACCGCAATATAGCGAGACCTATACGTTCACCACGATATCCGATGATGGTATCCGTGTATGGGTAGACGGCAAATTGGTGATTGACAGCTGGTTCAAACAAAGCTGGACAGAGCGTAAAGGCAGTATGACTTTGGAAGCAGGCAAAATGGTAGATTTAAAAGTAGAATACTATGATGAAAAAGGCGACGCGATGGCACGTCTAATGTGGGAAAGTCAGCATGAAGCGAAAGCGGTGATTCCCGGAAACGCTTTGTTTCTTCCTTGATTAATACTCTTTCCCGGTCCAAAAATTTGAGGAGAGAGGGTCGATCATATGATAAAAAAATGGTTATCCCATAGGTATACAGTAGTTTTATCTGGACTACTAGCGATCGTAGCTATAGCGATGATCGCTTGGTTTATATACACGCCTTCAAGAAGCGCAGAATTGCAGACGGATAAAGTAGCAGCTGCCAGTCCAGTATGGAAGCTGGGTCAGAGGGATGACTCTTCAGCGGAATTCAAAGGTGTGGTCGGTAGGGATAATATCGACATTTCTACAGCAGCTGCCTCTACCGAATCATCTGCTAAAGGAGCAATGTCAGCGTTGTCGGTAGCAGAGAGTACAACAGTTCCGGTATTGCTCAGCAGTGGAGATATTCCTCCCGGTTTGAATGCGTCCACGAACCCTGAATTGACACTCCAGTATAAGCTGAATCAGATTCCTCCCAATGGTATGATATTCCGTGTTCGGATTTTGGATGCGGGCAAAGCAGTCCCGCAAATGGCTGTATTTTCAAATCATCAGCTGTCCGGTATTATTCAGATTGCCGGGGTATCCGGTACTGGGAGTGCTTATAATTTCAAAAACAACTACGAGTTGTATATACCCAAAGAGCAATTGCAAAGCGGTGTTAACGTACTCAAGCTAAAGACAGCGCGCTGCCTATACTGCTCCTCTGCAGAAGATAAAAATGTGTGGTGGACTTGGGATGACTTGAGCTTGGAGACGTTAGCTTCACCTGCGACCGAACCGGTACACGGTAAATATATACTGACCGGAACAAATGTGAACAATAAAGAATTTTATTATGATCAGGGTGCAGTTAAGCATTTACCATACGTTCTCAAATGGCTGGGAATTGCTTATAGTGGCAACGTCATGAGGGTCACCTGTGCCAGTAATGTGGGCAAGGCATGTACAGACGTGGATGATTACTATCAAACGTTAAAGCAGTATAATATGCAATCGTCTGCTTTGTATTTATATACAGGTGATATTAAGCTGCAAAAAGATGGTTCTCTGCCAGAGACGGCCAAGCAAAAGTTGCGCGATTATGTAAAAAAATACGGTTCTTATCTTCAATATTATGAAGTAGATAACGAACCTGGATTATTTAATCGCTCCAAGGCGGTAAATCTGGCTGTGGCCAAGTGGTTGAATACGGAAGGCAAGCAATTGGCACCGCATCTCAAAACCGTAGCACCCGGCTGGGCCTACTGGCCAACGTACTCTACCAAAGCGTGCAAAAATCAAACCAGTGGTACGCAAAAATGCGGTGACCCAGATGGATGGGAACGGGACCCGGCGCAACGTAAACAGCTGGAGGAAGTCACCGACCTGACCAATGGACACGCCTATGGTGAATCGTATAATGAAGAGGGCGGGGGGAGCTTCGTCCAAAATTTGAAAACCTTCGGCGGTTCGAGTAATGGACTGGCGAAGAAGATGCTGAACACAGAGTTCGGCACCAATGATACACATCGAGATAATCCTGATTATGGGGCTAGTCAGCCACAAGCAGCCGCATTCGACCGGATTATGCGTTCGCAAATTGGGTTTGCCGATATGTTTATCCAGCATGCTGCTTTTTATAAAGATTATACGCTGTTTAAAACAGGCTTCGATCTGCAAAGTCATAACCCGGCCAACACAGAAATTTATCCGTTCGGGCAAGGACAGGACACCCGCGTTAAGATCATGAGACGCTTGAGCCTAGCCTATGCCACCCATGGAAAACCTCTGACTTATACAGTGCTGAATCCAGAGGATACCAAGGATAAGATGGTCTATGTTCGTGCGGTGGATACGTCCAAGCTTAAACCGCTGGCAGGTAGCGGCGCTACTTCAGACAAATTGCTTGTGAATCTAGTGAATTTCGAAGCTACCCCGCAGACAGTTCGTGTACGGGTAACGATGCCGAAAGCCGGTTTGTACACGGGTGAACGTTTTGGAGCGGGTTCTACTTACAGTCAGGCACAGCGTTCCATATCAGGGCTCAAGGCTTCTCCTGCCCTTGATTTTGAAGAAAAGCTGGGTCCTGGTGAAGCGGTCCAATATATTTTGGAATTAAAAAGTACAGATCAGACCGCAGCCTCAGCCCCAACAGGGGTGAAGGCTGCCTCTGTTCAGGATGGGACGGTAAAGATTAATTGGCTTCAGGCAGAAGGCGTATCTTCCTATGATGTGCTGCGTGCTGACGGGACCGACGGGGCTTATCAGGTGATTGCCTCGCAAGTAGCCGGAAGCACATATACAGACCGCACAGTAAAAGCCGGAGGCCACTATGTCTACAAAGTCCGAGCGACCGGAGGCACTGAGGTTTCCCAGGCAGCCGAGGTCGCTTAATAACAGATCGGAATGTATATAGGACCTTAGTTAATGAATACCTAACATCATTTCGAAATAAAACAAAAAAGAACCTATCAGGAGAAAATAGGACCTGACAGGTTCTTTTTTGTTGGAAAATCGTTCTGATTTGCCAATACTTTACGTATAATGAAGAAAAAAATAAGAAAATCCTTTTATATTCTCGTCATAAGACGACAACATTGCAGGTATGTATTCATATATAATAGTTTTGTTCATGACTATACATACATGGTTTTGTGGGAAATCTCTTTCCGGTGACCAAGAATAATAAAGCGAGGTTAGTGCTGAATGAACAAGGAGACAGAATTAGGGGTGAACAACCCTCTTTTTCAAAACAACGTACGGAAAGTAGACAAAGCCGCTATCGACTTGGACATCCGGGACATTTTGCTTCAATGTGGGTTCACGATGCCAGAATGGCTAGAAAACGACGCTGATGGAACCACATACCGGAAGGACAAGCGCGTGTAAATTCCACCGGCTGGTCCTACTTGAGCAAGACTTGAAGCAGTCGGCCGCTTTCTTTATTCCATCATTCGTTCCATTCGGACAAATGCAATAAAACGTTTGGCTTCTTCCTCAGACAAGGTGCGTCCGTCAATGGTCAGGTTGAAACGTTGCAGAATATCCTCGTCGGACAGTTCAAGCTGGTCCACAAATTCCCTCACATCTGAATCCAATATCGCTGCCGGATGGCTCGTACGTCCCACCAAGTAGTCAATCGTTACCCCGAAAATATCAGCGAGCTTGGTCAGGATCTCAAAATCTGGCTTGCGCCTATTTTTTTCATAGTGAGAAAGAGCTGCCCGCGTAATTCCGAGGGATTGCGCTAGTTCCTCTTGTTTTAATCCCTTATGTTCTCGTAATTCAGCGATGCGGGTGCCATAGTTCATCTGTTTTTCCTCCTGAAGGCAAGGTTAAGAAAGGTAAAAAAGCAATTTTACGCTTGACAAGATACGTTTTGTATCATAAATTAGTTATGTAAGTTACATAGCGTATCTTTATTTCATAGTTTTCACTTATGTCTTCGTTTATATACCCTAAGAGGCCACCGATTATTGAGCATTTTGTGCTTATTCGCTGGCTAGACCTTCTATGCGTTATTATACAACATTTTACTATAGATTAGAGGGTCATGCATCGTTCTTTTCCCCGTTATGCAGAGGATCAGTACAAGCGTTATTGCATCGAAAACAAGTCAATCAGGGAGGACTGGTCTTGTGCAGTTGAAAGAGTACATCCGTTTGATCCGTAAAAGAATGTGGTTGATTGGTAGCATCGTACTGCTGGTATGTACTGTAGTGGGCATAAAAAATGTATATTTTACCCCGCAGATTTATGAAGCTACCGCAAAGCTCATTATCAACCAGACGCCACGACCGGATCGTGCAGGTGTCGTTGATTACAGTGTAGTTCAAACGAATATAGCCTTAACGAACTCCTATAAGCAAATTATGATCTCCTCGGCGATTATGGATCAGGTGGTCGCCAGCTTCCCCGACCTTAAGGTCACTCCGTCAGCTTTGGCGCAAAAATTAAGAGTGAACACCGCAGGTGATTCACAGGTTATGGATGTAACAATCCGCGATTTATCGTATACGAAGGCTGTGAAAACCGTCAATGCGGTAGCCAAAGTATTCAAACGGCAAATTCCCTCTATCATGAAAATGGACAATGTCACCATCCTAAGCGAAGCCAGTCTGAAAGATCCAGCAGTTCCCGTCAACAGTAATCCCGCTATACAGATATTTATTGCTTTTGCTACCTCTTTATTGTTGGGAATAGGCTTGGCGTTTTTGCTGGAGGTACTGGATGATACATTTAAGAATGAAGAGGATATTGAAAAAGAACTCGGTCTGCCTACCCTATCCCTGATTACGAAAATGAAAAAAGAAGATAAACGCTCTGACAGCTCCACTACAACTCCTAAACAGGTAGGTGAAGGGCAATATGCCGCGATTAATCAATAATCAGCTCGTTACATCCCTACATGCTCAGTCTTCCGTTTCAGAGGAGTACCGCATGCTTCGCACTAACATCCAGTTTTCTTCTATAGACGAGCCGATTGAGGTTATGATGGTGGCGTCCGCTCAGGCGGGTGAAGGCAGAACGGTCACGATTAGCAATTTGGCTGTAACCTATGCGCAAGAGGGGAAAAAGGTGCTGATTATGGATATGGATCTGCGTCGTTCCTCTTTGCACCATATGTTTGGTTTGCGTAATCATACAGGACTGACACGGGTGCTTGCCAATCAACAGGCATGGCAGGATGTGGTTCAGGAAACCGGGATTGACCATCTGCATGCAATTACAGCCGGACCGAACCCGCCCAATCCGTCCGAGATGCTCAGTTCCCGCAGAATGAATGCTCTGCTGGTTGAGCTAAAAGAACATTATGACGTGATCTTAATGGATACGCCGCCGTTGCTGTCCTTTCCGGATGGCTTAATTATAAGCGCTATGTGTGACGGAGTCATTCTGGTGGTGCAGGCAGGGAAGGTCAAAAAGGATGTTGTCAAGAAAGCAAAAGCGAATTTGGAAAGAGTAAAGGCGCGCATACTGGGTGTAGTACTTAATAATGTGAAGCGTTCGAATACCCGCGCCGAGCGGGGGATGGAGGAACGCAATCTGACATGAATAAAAGGAGGAAAATGAGAGTATATAAAATTCTCTTAACAATGTATAAATAATACTTATCAATAAGGAGCGAGGTGATGAGACGTGTCTTCTTCCCGCTCGAACGAGGCCGAAGTGCTGGGCGCGTCAGTGGATGTTTATTCGGTCGCTCATGGGCTTGAACGGCGGCAAGGATGGAACGTATACCCGTTCGTGAAGCGAAGCATGGATATTATATTGTCTTTCATTGGAATCATCGTGCTATGCCCGGTATTTCTGCTTGTCATTTTGCTGATTAAGCTGGAGGACCCAAAAGGAAGTGCAATATTTTATCAAGTACGTATTGGGAAAAATGAACGGCCGTTTCGCATGATCAAATTTCGTTCCATGGTGTCTGATGCCGAGGCGAGATTGTCTGCACTGCTGATGGAAAATGAAATTGAGGGTGCGATGTTCAAAATGCGGGATGATCCCCGAATTACCCGTGTGGGTCGCTTTCTTCGCAGAACAAGCATCGACGAGCTGCCACAACTGTTCAATGTACTGCGTGGGCAGATGAGTCTGGTAGGACCCAGACCCCCGTTGCCAAGAGAAGTCCATAATTACACAGTGAGGGATAAGCTGCGTCTGACGGTTACACCAGGCTGCACCGGTCTATGGCAGATCAGCGGTCGTAATCATCTAAGCTTTAACCAGATGGTAGAACTGGATTTGGAGTACATATCCAGACGCAGTTTCCGCACAGATATGATCATTATGCTGAAAACATTTCGTGTGCTGCTAGGCTCCAAGGATGCGTATTAAAGTCTTTCATTTTCACGAAGAAGGTAGGGGATAAGTATGGATCTTCATTCCAACATATATGTAGCAGGGCATAACGGACTGGTGGGTTCCGCTATTGTCCGAGCGCTTCAGGATGCGGGTTACCGTCATATTATTACTCGCACAAGCCGTGAGCTGGATCTACGCAATAAAGAGGCAGTAGATCATTTTTTTGAAACAGAGCCTGTGGATTATGTATTTCTGGCAGCGGCCAAGGTTGGTGGGATTTTGGCGAATAACGAATATCCGGCTGATTTTATCCGTGACAATCTGCTTATACAAACGAATGTGATTGATGCGGCATACCGGGCGAATGTAGGCAAGCTGTTATTCCTCGGCTCTACCTGTATCTACCCTAAATTTGCTCCGCAGCCGTTGCGAGAAGAATATCTACTTACGGGTGAACTGGAGCCTACTAATGAGGCCTATGCGATTGCTAAAATTGCCGGGATTAAAATGTGTCAGTCTTACAACCGTCAGTATGGAACTCGGTTTATTTCTGTGATGCCGACGAATTTATACGGTCCTGGCGACAATTTTGATCTCCAGACCTCTCATGTGCTGCCTGCGCTCATCCGTAAGTTTCATGAAGCCAAGCTGAATCAATCTCCTACTGTAGAAGTATGGGGCTCTGGTACGCCGCGCCGAGAATTTCTTCATTCTGATGATCTGGCTGAAGCCTGTCTGTTCCTGATGAACAATTATGAGGGAAATGAAATTGTAAATATCGGCGTAGGTGAGGATATCTCCATTCGTGAGCTGGCTGAACGAGTGAAGAATGTAGTCGGCTATGAGGGAGAAATTACCTTTAACACCTCCGCTCCTGATGGAACGCCGCGTAAGTTGGTAGATGTATCCCGAATTTCCGGGCTGGGCTGGTCGGCGCGTATTTCACTAGAAGAGGGATTAAAGTCTGTGTATCAGGCATTTCAAGGCCTGGATCTGGTTGAACAATAAAAAAACAGTGGGGGAATTGGAATGAAAAAAGCGCTGATCACAGGGATTACCGGACAAGACGGGTCTTATCTGGCTGAGTTGCTGCTGTCCAAGGATTATGAGGTTTACGGGGTGCGCAGACGAACCAGCACACCGAACTTTGAAAATGTAGCGCATATCCAGAATGACATCCATTGGCTTTCCGGTGATATGACCGATCTGGCTTCACTGATCGAAGCCGTTCGTCAGTCCGACCCGGATGAGGTCTACAACTTGGCTGCTCAATCCTTCGTAGCGGCCTCGTGGCCGCAGCCGTTGGCTACAGGGCAGATTACAGCGCTATCTGTCACCAATATGCTGGAGGCGGTTCGAATTGCCAAACCGGAAGCGCGCTTTTATCAGGCGTCAAGCAGCGAGATGTTCGGTAAGGTGCTGGAAACACCCCAGACAGAAACGACTCCATTTTACCCACGTAGTCCCTACGGTGTCGCCAAAGTGTACGGCCATTGGATTACAGTGAACTATCGCGAAAGCTTTGATATGTTTGCTTGCTCTGGCATTCTGTTCAATCACGAATCACCACGCCGAGGACTGGAATTTGTAACGCGTAAAGTGTCGGATGCGGTAGCTCGTATCAAGCTAGGGTTGCAGCAGGAGCTGCGCATGGGAAATTTGGATTCACTGCGAGACTGGGGTTTTGCAGGGGATTATGTAAAGGCGATGTGGCTGATGCTTCAGCAGGATCAACCGGATGATTACGTCATTTCCACGGGAGAAATGCATTCTGTACGTGAACTGCTGCAAATTGCCTTTTCCCATGTAGGTTTAAATTATGAGGATTACGTCGTGATCGATCCTCAATTTGTCCGTCCGGCAGAGGTAGATTTATTGCTCGGCGATTGTGCCAAGGCGAAAGAAAAGCTAGGCTGGCGATTGGAAGTAGGCTTCGAGCAACTCATTCATATGATGGTGGATACAGACTTGGAGCGGGTAAAAAGGCAGGCTGCAGTTGAAGCTTCTGCTTCTGTCGTCGTGTAAGAGATGGAGAGGCCACCCGCCTGGGCGGGGGGTCTCTTCGCTGTACATGATTGCAGCTGCATTGACAGAACAGCAGGTTATAAGGCTGTGCGCAAGGTCATTTTTTAAGATGGAGTAAAACCTATGACATTAGTCAAAAAACGCGCCAAACCGCGCAGAAGTTTGCTGGTGAATACATCCTGGCTGTTCGGTGACAAAATGATTCGCATGGTGTTCGGCCTGGCAGTCAGCATCATCATGGCGAGAGTGTTGGGACCAGAGGAACTGGGAAAGTGGAATTATGCGGAATCCTTTTTCGGCATGTTTCTGATTTTCACGACCCTTGGCTTTGATTCTATATTAGTACGCGATCTTGTCAAAGACCCCAAGGATGAGCATGAGCTATTGGGGACGGCGGTTCTGCTGAAATTGGTAGGTACTCTGATAGCCATTGTACTGTCCTATTCCTTCATTTCACTGCTCAGACCGGAAGACAGTTCGGTGCGATTGATCAATATGATCCTGGCTACGGCCTCGATATTTCAATTGTTTGATATCATCGACTACTGGTTTCGTGCGCAGATGCTGTCCAAATACACGGTCGTTGCCAAGAATACCGCCTTTGTTCTCGGCTCCACCATCAAAATCATTCTGTTGTTGTCCGGTGTTCCGATATGGTGGGTGGCGTTGTGTGCTCATGGAGAGTTTCTGTTGGGGAGCCTGCTGCTGCTGTATTTCTTCCATAAGGAAGGACGACGTGTGAAACGATGGACGTTCCGCTTAACCACAGCTCGGCGAATCATGAATCACAGCTGGCCGCTTATATTGTCATCCTCCGCTGTATATGTACAGGCACGGATCGATCAAGTCATTATCGGTGAACTACTGGGGAACGCTGCGGTCGGGCAATACTCCGTTGCACTCCGACTCATCGAAGTGCTGGGCTTCATTCCGGTCGTTCTGACAACGGCTTATGCTCCGGTGGTGACGCGTTCCAAGCAGAAAGGAAGCGACGAATACAGACAGACAATGTCTAAGGTGTATCGGCTGATGTTTATATGCTTTCTTGTGACTTCGGTACCTTTATTTTTTCTATCCCAATGGGTAGTGGTTGTGCTGTATGGGAGAGAATTTACCGAAGCAGGTTCGCTGTTGTCTCTGTTTGCGATTCGTCTGTTTTTCACTAACTTCAGTGTTGCTAAAAGCTTGTTTATTACCAATGAAAATTTGTTCAGATACACGCTGCTGACCTCGGTGGTAGGGGCGGTTACGAATATCGCTTTCAATTACGCGCTAATCCCGTTGCTTGGTGTCCGAGGGTCGTTAGTGGCGACGATCTTGTCCTTTACGATATCTGTATTTCTATTAGATTTGCTGTTTAAGGAAGTTAAAGCCAATTTAGGTTGGATGATAAAGTCCATCCTGACCTTTTGGCGTGTTCATATTACAGTACCGAAAGTTGGAGAGAACAATCATGATACCCATTAAACCGTTTGTTCGGCATGAGGAACAGTGCCCGCATTGTGGAGGTAAGGTACGTGGTGGAGAGGTGCTGTGGCAGGGAATCCATGTATGTGTCAGCACTGCGTGTGAGGGGTGCGGTCGCGAATATCTCGAGGACATGAGGGTCGGTCATGCCACGTATTCACCTTATCGTGTAGAAATGCCTGACTATATTCTGACCGGTGATGCGAAGTCGAGAAAATGGCTCGGAGAGCCTTTGCGGCAATCGTTGATGAATCCTTCCTATGACTTAGCAGTCGGCATGACCGTGCATAAAATGAAAGCTTCTACACGTGTAATCATCGTCAACACTATGGATTATTTGTATGGTCATGCGTTGCTCAAGCTGCTCAATGTGCAACGCGAATACGAGCAATCCCCGGACCTGGGCATCATCGTCATTGTGCAAAAGTCACTGGAGTGGATGGTGCCGGCATACGTGTCTGAAATTTGGACGGTTGATGTGCCGTTCAGCAGGGCACGAAACTTTTATCCTGTACTACATCATCGGATGATTGAGGAACTGATGCGTTTTGATGAGGTGTATGTCAGCCCGGCATATTCACATCCCAATCAGTTTGATATTGAGCAGTTTACAGGTGTCTCCCGCTATGACGAGGGGCGTGAGTCGGAGCCGCGCATTACCTTCGTATGGAGGGAAGATCGCTTGTGGAGCGGCAGCCATCATATCGCAAGAGCGGTACAGAAATTTCCGCAGCTCAAACGTGGGCTAAAACCGCTAATTTATCATCAGCGCAGTAAAATCATACGGCTGTTCCGCAGGCTAAGAGAAAGCTTCCCAGATCATCGTTTTACAGTCGCTGGACTTGGGCGTACCGGGAGCTTCCCGGCATGGATTTCGGATGAGCGTGTCACACGCTTCGACCGAGAAAGTGAGCTGCGGGTCTGCGAGGTATACGCAGCCAGCCAATTAGTAATCGGCATCCACGGCTCTAATATGCTGCTGCCCTCTGCGCATGCCAGCATGACCATTGATTTGATGCCCAAGGACCGATGGGGGAATTACGCTCAGGATATTTTATTTCACGAAACGGATCATCGGCTTACAGCCTACAAATACCGCTTTGTGCCGATGGAATCGAGTGTGACTCTAGTGGCAGATATGGCAGCTGCCCAGCTCAAAGGGGCAGATCATTTTAATATGCAGATGACGGAGGAAAGGCAGCGGCAGGGGGAACATTCGGTTTGGAGGGGGGAGGCCGCTTCGGGACGGGTTTGATCCTGGAGCGACTTTTGTGGATGGAAGTCCGCTGCGGGACGGATTTGATCTTCCGATCGCTGTTGACGAGGGATTCCCTAGATTGAATAGGCCCTTTAAAAGGGCGGAATCCCTCGTCAAAGGCGAACGCTACGCTTCTCCAGATTCAAATCCTACCCTCCGCTACCCACCACCGCCAAAAAGAATTTCCCCCAGCCCCTAGGGGGGAAGGTAAGAGCCGTCCGGCGATAGCTTCGCCCTATCGCCTCGAACTTCTCGCCCTGCATGCATTCGCTCGCGTATATCCGCGCAGCGGGGCACTTCATGCGCAGCATTCCCTTTTTTAAAATGGGGTGACTTTATGGAAACGGTGGTCAGCAGCGGAGCGGTCCATTTGAATCTGAAGAAGCGCTAGCGTTCGCCTTTGCAGTGGGATTCTTACCGCGGAATGTTTTATATATCCAGGAATCCCACTGCAACAGCGATCGGAAGATCAAATGGAACGCGCAGCGTTCTCTGAACCCTCCGTGCTCCATAACTCATCCAATATGAAATGGCAGGAGCCCTGATGATGATTCAAAAAATATTGTATCTCCGCAATTTTGCCAGCAAAGTGAACGGGGACTCATACAATTTACAGGAAGTCGGTTTGGGCAAAGCACTCGTTCGAAAAGGCTATGATTGCGATATTGTTTACTACAACGATCATAAAGAAACCCATCTGGAACAGGTCTACCGTCACGAAGGATGCACCTTGCGTATTATCTGGCTCCACGGGTTTAAGTTCCTAAGCAACAGCATCTACAGAGATGTTCTCAAAGATTCTTTTCTGGATGCTTATGGTCTGGTCATTACTACAGAATACAACCAGATCATGACCTATCTGCTTTCCCGCAAATGTCCTGATAAGCTGGCGTTGTATCACGGCCCATACCGAGATAACACGCACGCGCTGATCCGCAAACTGTACGATATTATGCTGCTGCCGAAGGTAGCAAAATCTCTACACCGTACCTATGTCAAATCCGATCTTGCCAAGCGCTATTTGGAGAATAAAGGTTTTGACAACGTGGTTACGATTGGAGTCGGGCTGGATCGCAGTAACGTAGAGAGAGCATTCGACAGTGACACCAGTAACAACGGTGAAGACATAAGCGGAGAACGTGAGGAAAACCGTGAGGTCGCGAATGAGCTGCGTCGAATCGGAGATCGCCCGGTGTTACTGTATGTTGGTGTACTGGAGGAACGGAGAAATATACGTTTTATGTTGAGTACGTTCAAAAGGGTACTCCAAAAGCATCCTAGTTGCCTTTTGTTAATGGTCGGGGATGGACGGAAGACAGACACAGATCGCTACTGGACATATGCTCATGAACTGGGGCTAACGGACAGTATTATACATTTTTCAAGAGTGGAGCAACGTCATCTGTGGCAGGTTTACGGAGCGGCGGATGTGATGCTGTTTCCGACCCAATACGATATTTTTGGTATGGTGCTGCTGGAAAGCATGCTGTTTCGCATTCCGATTATCTCTTCGGTAAACGGGGGCTCGGTTACCTTGATTGAAGACGGAGTGAGTGGAGTGATGCTGAGAAGCTTTTCAGAAGAGGAATGGTCTGGTCGAATAGGCGCTTTGCTGGATGATGCTGAGCTGAGACGAAGTATGGCGGAGAAGGCCTTCCTTACGGTCGAGCGTATGTCGTGGGATCGCATTGCGGATGAGATAGTAAGCCATCAAGGGATCAAGCCCAGAAGTTCTAACCACGCTGTGCAATCAACGCAGGAAAGAGGGGCAACCACGTGAGCCAACAGGTCACCAGACAGATGAACCCTCCTGTAAGCAAGGTGCTGATCATCCATAACTTTTATCAGCAAAGCGGGGGAGAAGACAAGGTTGTCGAGCAAGAATCAGCTATGCTGCGTTCCAGAGGAATAGAGACAGAGCATTACTATGTGCACAACGACAGCATTCAAAGCAGAGGGCTAGCGAACATGGCAAAGCTGGCGGTAGAGGCGGCATGGTCCCTGCCGGAATTCAAAAGAATCAAGAAGCTGCTTTTACAGGTGAAGCCAGATGTGGTGCATGTGCATAATTTTTTCCCGGTTATATCCCCTTCGGTCTATCATGCTTGTGAACGGCTGGGGATTCCAGTTGTCCAGACACTGCATAATTACAGGCTGATTTGTCCGGCGGCAACCTTTATGCGAGGGAATAAGGTTTGTGAAAAATGCCTGCACGGCACGCTGCTGCATTCCATCCGTCATGGATGCTATCGAGGTTCACAGCTTCAGACGATTCCGGTAGCGGCGATGATTAAGTTCAACGATCTGATCGGCACATGGCAGCACAAGGTAAGTCGCTATATTGCGCTGACGGAATTTGCACGGGACAAATTTGCTGAAAGCGGTATTCCGCTGGATCGTATCGCGGTAAAGCCGAATTTTACCCATCATAAAACAGTGAAAACCCAGTATGACCCGAATGATCGTTATTTATTGTTTGTGGGGCGGATTTCAGCTGAAAAAGGGGTTGGCAATCTGCTGCAAGCTTGGTCACAGTTGGAAGATCGGGGGGGATTGAGACTGGTCATCATTGGGGATGGTCCGGAAAAGGCTGAATTGACCGCTGCTTATCCGCAGGAAGATGTTCGGTTTCTCGGTAAGCAGGATGGAGACACGGTACTGGATTGCATGAGCCGGGCCATGTATGTCATGGTGCCTTCCATTTGGTATGAAGGATTTCCCATGACCATTGTAGAGTCTTTTTCTGTTGGAACTCCGGTATTATGCAGCCGGCTCGGTGCACTGGAGGAAGTCGTGGAGGACGGGGTGACGGGTTTCCATTTTCAACATGATGATTTGGAAAATATAAAGACTGTGATTCGCTGTGCAGTAGCCTATGAAAACTATGCAGCTATGAGACAGAAGGTGTCGGAAAACTACGCTGCACGCTATACGGAGGAAGTGAATGTGAAGCAGCTGATGGCGATATATAGCGAGGCGATGGAGGAGCGTGATTATGAAGCAGCTGCCCCAATATAGAGTCGGAAGGATTGCGGAAGCAGATATTGCAGCACTTACGTTTCAGGAGACGGTACACATGCTGGAACAATGGGCAGTCGAACGAAAGGACGGCTATGTTTGTATTTGCAACACGCATTCCATTGTCACAGCCGGGAATCATTCCGAGTTCCACGAAGCGCTCACTCAAGCCGATTTGTGTACACCCGATGGTATGCCGTTGGTATGGGCGCTCAAGCTGTACGGATTTGAGCGTCAGGATCGGGTAGATGGTCCCAGTCTGATGCTCAAGTTGTGCGAACGTGCGCCACAAACGAAGGTAAGTATATATTTTTACGGCAGTACGCCGGATACGCTGGATAGCTTAAAAGAAAGAGTAAGACAGGATTACCCCGGAATCCGCATCGCGGGCAGCTTTTCACCGCCATTTCGTGAGCTTCAACCAGATGAGGAGGAGCGGATCATTGATGAAATCAATGCGTCCGGCGCGCATATCATATTCGTCAGCTTAGGCTGCCCGAAGCAGGAAATATGGATGCATCGAAACAAAGACCGCATCCGTGGTGTGATGATTGGAGTAGGGGCGGCCTTTGACTATATCACTGGAAAGGTTCGTAGACCGCCGCTAGCGGTACAAAAGCTGGGCTTGGAGTGGCTGTACCGTCTGATCTGTGAACCGAAGCGATTATGGAAGAGGTATGCCTATAACAATCCAATGTATGTATACCGTTTTCTAAAATCTTATCGGCAAAACAAACGGCTTACGCTTTATCATAATCGGCTTGCAGGAAGAGATATAGAGAAATGAAGTCGGTAAAGGCAGGATGCAATGAGACAGCATGTAAAAGGGGGAGTTGCTTTGAAGCTATGTGTAATTGGTGCAGGGTATGTCGGGCTGGTGTCGGGGGTCTGTTTTGCCGCACTCGGGAATACCGTCGTCTGTGTAGATCAGAATGAGGATAAAATTCATCACCTACGTGCAGGTGGAGTGCCGATTTATGAACCGGGATTAAAGGCTCTAATTAAAGATAATGTAGAACAAGGCCGACTAAGCTTTACAACAGATACGGCTGCTTCGGTGGAGGCAGCTGAAATTGTTATTTTGGCGGTCGGCACGCCTTCGCTGCCAGGCGGAGAAGCGAACCTGTCCTATATTGAAGAAGCCGCCTGCGAGGTGGCAGACGCCATGAATGGCTACAAAGTAATTGCCACCAAAAGCACGGTGCCTGTCGGAACGAACGAACGTATTCAAAATTGGATTGCGAGCCGCACAAACTATCCGTTTGGTGTGGCTTCGGTTCCTGAATTTTTACGTGAAGGTTCAGCAGTCATAGACACCCTACAGCCAGATCGAATCATCATCGGAGCTTCCGATCCGCATGTGTCCGCTGTGCTGACTACACTGCACGAGCCGTTGACGACAAATATCGTAACCACGGATATCCGTTCGGCGGAGATGATCAAGTACGCGTCGAATGCTTTTTTGGCGACCAAAATTTCGTTTATTAATGAGATTGCAAATATTTGCGAAAAGGTGGGCGCAGACGTTACACGCGTGGCACACGGTATGGGACTGGATCAGCGGATCGGTTCCTCCTTTTTGTCTGCTGGTATCGGCTATGGGGGTTCCTGTTTTCCCAAGGATACACAAGCTCTGATCCAAATTGCAGGCAACGTGGACTATGAATTCAAGCTGCTAAAATCTGTGGTAGAAGTGAATCAGGGGCAACGTTTTAACGTGATTCGTAAGCTGAAAGAGGCGCTGGGTGATCTGGAAGGAGCTACGATTGGTATATGGGGACTGGCCTTTAAACCGAATACAGATGACGTAAGAGATGCCCCAGCGCTGGATATCATGCAGTCGCTGCTGGAGGCAGGGGCGCAAATTCGTGCATATGACCCGATCGCTACGGCTAACTTCCGCAGACTGCTGGACAGCTCGGAAGTAACGTGGGCAGATAGCGCACGAGAAGCGGCAGAGGGATGTGACGCACTGTGTCTATTGACGGAATGGGAAGAGTTTGGTGATATCGGGTTGGGTGAGCTGAATGAGCTTATGAAGTATCCAATTATGATTGACGGACGCAATGTGTACAACGAAGAGCAAATCAGACAATCCGCCTTTGCATACTATTCTGTCGGTAGGCCACAGATGAACAATCTGGATGTAGATCGTCATCAGTCTGTAGTGAATCCGTAAAGGGGAGGCTGCGTATGAAACGATGGCTGAAGGTGACATTGGGGGCTGCGGCGTTATTGGTCGTAGGGGCTACTGCCTACACCGCTTATGTGTATCATTCCTTTAAAACAGCGGCGAATGCGATGTATCATCCGCGCAGCATCGTTCAGCCTGGGGCGGTTTCTACCCTTGCAACGGGCGGAGCAGGGCGATCCGTAGATACAGACTCTAGATCAAGTACACCCAATCCGGCAGCCATCTCCCAGTTCAAGCCGTTCACCGTGCTGGTCCTGGGGGTAGATCGGCGGCCTCACGATCCAGGACGATCGGATACGATGATCGTCTTGTCTGTTAACCCTGCCGAAGGCTCTATGTTGATGTTCAACATTCCGCGTGATACGCGAACAGAGTTGATCGGCAGGGGGCGTGAGGACAAAATCAATCACGCTTTTGCTTTTGGGGGCGTGGATATGTCGATTCGTACGGTAGAGCATTTTTTGAACCATCCGATAGATTACTATGTACAGATGAACATGGAAGGGTTTGCGAAAATGGTGGACCTTATGGGGGGAGTCGAGGTTCATAATCCACTTGATTTTCAATATGAGGGCCATCATTTTGCGCAGGGTAATTTGAACTTGAACGGGGCTGAGGCGTTGGCCTACGCCCGTATGCGATTCGATGATCCACGTGGGGATCTCGGAAGAAATGCCCGCCAGCGGGAGCTACTCAAGCAAATTCTTGCCCAGTCCATCAGCAAGAAAGGGCTGTTGAGGGTAAAGCCGATACTGGAGGCAGCGGGGGAGCAGATTCGCACAGACATTACCTTTGACGATATGACGACCTTCCTGACCCGGATCGGTCCGTCCCTCAAGCAGACGGATACCGTTGAACTGAAGGGACATGGGCGTAAAATCAACGGTGTGTATTATTACATTGTGGATGAGCAGGAACGCCAGCGTATCCATGGAGTGATGGAGAAGCATTTGCTTACCACTGCCATATCGCCTTAGGCAGCCTTATGCAGGCGGGTGCCCTATGGGGAGGTCACCCGTTATTTTCTTCTAAAGTCTTCTAAACAAGGCTTGTCCCACATACATCTGTAGAGAATTCGGTATAGTTTAACAGAGGGAGGGGCAATGTGTGCTGTTTAGAAGGAGAGCGGCTTCGGCGTTCGTCCGTAAGCTATTATATTTTGCCATTATATGTGGATTGTTATGGCTGCTGTGGCTGGGTCTGCGTGGGGTGATGTCTACAGGCGAGGGCGATCAAGCGGTAGAAGCACTGAATGAGTTCTACACTATGGAGCAATCGGGAAATTTCGGAGGCTCATGGGAGTTTTTCCATTCGCAAATGAAAAAGAAATTCGAGAAATCTACGTATGTACAGCAGCGTGCGCACGTTTTTATGCAGGATATGGGGACGGATACGTTCACGTTTGAACTGGGGGAGCCGCAGGTTGAATACGACATTCGTACCGATCAGAATGGAGAAGAGTTAGGGAAGGTTTACCGTATTACGGTCACTCAGCATTACAAGACCCGATTCGGTAATTTTGATATCGTACAGCCTTGTTATGTGACGCAGGAAGATGAGAAATGGCGGGTGCTTTGGATATACAAGGACAAGGTATAGAGGTTGCGTGGTGTTTCTAAAAGGTTAAATATGGTACAATACTTCCAAAACCGGAAATGTACAGTAAAATGGATAACAGCTTCACTCCGGATGGAAGGAGTTTCATAGCATGCAGCAAGCGACAGGACAGGTTCCCGTCATACGTATGGAGGGTGTGAGTAAAATCATTTCCTCAAAAGCGATCGTGGATGATCTGACGCTGGAGGTTCCGGCGGGACAGGTATTTGGTTTCCTCGGACCCAATGGTGCGGGAAAAACGACCACCATCCGTATGATGGTTGGCCTGATTTCGATCAGCAAGGGCGATATTCATATTTGTGGAGACAGCATTAATACTGATTTTGAAAAGGCCGTTTCCCATGTCGGCGCGATTGTTGAGAACCCGGAGATGTACAAGTTTTTGACAGGCTATCAAAATTTGCAGCATTTTGCGCGAATGTCTCCTGGGGTGACTCAAGAGCGCGTGGAGGAAGCGATTCGTCTGGTGGGACTCGGAAACCGAATTCACGATAAGGTAAAAACCTACTCGCTCGGGATGCGGCAGCGACTTGGGGTAGCTCAGGCGATTTTGCATCGACCGAAGCTGCTCGTGCTGGACGAGCCGACCAACGGCTTGGACCCGCAGGGTATTCGAGAACTGCGGGATTATTTGCGTCAATTGGCCCGTAAGGAAGGAATTACCGTATTCGTATCAAGCCATTTGTTGTCCGAGATGGAGCTGATGTGCGACCGTGTAGCTATTATTCAGAGTGGACGGCTGGTTGATATCAAGCAACTGAAGAATACAGGGGAGGAAGTGCAAAAGGCGGAAATTGCTTTTGAGGTAAATGATGCCGAACAAGCTTATGCGCTTGCTGGAGCAGGGCGCGTCGAAGGTAATCAACTGCTGCTTCACCTGGAGCGGGAACAAATCGCAGAGATGAACAGCCTGCTGGCTGCAAACGGAATTAAAGTATATGCGATTCGCCCGGTTGCCCGTACGCTGGAAGATCAATTTTTGGAAGTGACGGGAGGCGGGTTCATTGGCTGATTTTTTCAAGTTGGTACATAATGAAAATCTGAAAATTTACCTGCGTGTGCGCACATGGATTATGCTGGGGTTGCTGGCAGTCATCACCGCTGCGATTCCGATGTTGATTTCCCTGGTTTCCGATCAGGTCAGTGTGTGGGATGGAATTGCGTTGACGACGTTGTTTACATTTTTCCTCAATACGACGTTTACGGTCATTGTAGCTGCTGATTCGGTGGCTGGTGAATTTACTTGGGGAACGATTAAGCTGCTGCTCATCCGACCTTGGACTCGCAGCAAAATATTGTTGTCCAAGTATATATCCGTGATTTTGTTCAGTTTGCTCGGAACGATCATTTTGATCTTGATGGTTACGCTGTCCTCATGGCTGATGTTATCCAAGGATGCACCAGCGGGTTCTGTTCCGCTGCTCAGTGATCCGATATCTTACGTAACGCTGAACTTCTTGTATAGCTATATCGCCTTGTTCGTGACGATGGCCTTTGCTTTTATGCTATCCGCTGTTTTCCGTTCCAGTGCCTTGGCGATTGGGCTGTCGCTGTTCATGATGTTCACCAAAACAGTCTATAACTCTATTGGCTTGTTCAGCACAGATCGTTTTGAATGGACCAAATACGTACTATTTACGCATATGGATCTGAAAAAATATTTAGATATGCCGCCGGGTACAGTAAGTTCCAGTCTAACCTTTTCGCTCACCGTGCTGGCCGCCTATTATGTGATATTTATCGCCATTGCCTGGGTGGTTTTCGTAAAACGGGATGTTTCAACCTAAATCGAAGTACCTCAGAGTAATACAAAGGACGTTCAAATGCCTAGCATTTGGACGTCCTTTTGTTATTTCAGGATTTTGCAAAATCCTCATATAACACTATTTTATCCTGTAACTAGGTCATTTTTGCTACACATTCTGCGTACAGGGGTATATTGTAATCTATTTTCAGCAAGAATCAATCAATAGGGTCATTTTGCGTTTAAAGAGGTAGAGAGAAACAGAACAGAGGGGGCCGCATGGTATGCTGCAAAATAATCGTTTTTTTCGTGTAACTACAGGTATCGTCATGCTATTACTCATCATTTACTTGGGTACCAAAGTAAGTTTTATATTTAGTCCTCTCGTATCCTTGGTCAGCTTGCTGGTGGTACCGTTAATGCTATCTTTTTTCCTCTATTATTTATTGAGGCCGATTGTAGATGTAATGGAACGGAGAAAAATCAAACGATCTATCTCCATCTTGCTGATTTATTTGGTTATTGGAGTGTTATTGTTTGTTTTCTCATGGGGTGTGTGGCCTACGCTGCGTGAGCAGGTAACCAATTTATTTGAAAATGCGCCGAAGCTCATTAAAAGTCTGGTTGATCAATTGAGCCAATGGCGGCATAATCAATCCTTGAGACAAGTGCTGCCTCCGGGTGAAGACCCGCTGTCACAACTGTCAGATACATTGAACGAAGCTTTTTCGGCACTGTCTGATTATTCGGTAAAGCTGGTATCGTTCGTGTCCTACTTTTTTATCGTATTGGCTACCTTTCCCATATTGCTCTATTACATGCTGAAGGAAGGGAGCAAGTTTGGTCCTAAAATGCTAAACTTCTTTCCTAAAAAATATCACAAGGACGCATTGGAGGTTATGGAAGATATCGATAGTGCACTCAGCAGCTTTATCGTCAGTCGGGTGCTGATCAATGTCGCGTTGGGTGTGATGATGTTCCTTGGATTTTTAATTATTGGTTTGCCTTATGCCTTGCTGCTCGCCGTTATTTCGATTTTTCTTAATTTTATTCCCTATGTGGGGGCAGTGGCTGCTTCTATACCTGTGGTTATCATTGGATTTCTCGAATCACCTTCGATGGCGCTCTGGTCGCTGGTCGTGGTGATTGCTGCACAGCAAATTCAGGATAATTGGCTGTCACCTATTGTTTTTGGCAAGCAGCTGGATATTCATCCGTTGACTGTCGTTATTTTACTGTTAGTTGGTGGCGACCTGCTCGGGATTCTGGGTATTATTTTGGTGATTCCATTGTATATGTGCGGAAAAATCGTCATACGCAAGGTGTACCAGTTATTTTTGGAACGCAGAGTGGAGGATATTATGGAATGAATGGAGAATGCACTGGATTTAAAGGAGTATATACTGATTTTATCCTGCTTCGGATTGCAGATCGGCTGGGCTGTCCTCCCTGTCTTTGCTGAAACTAGATTGGGTTTCGTCGTTTGACTCATCCGTAGAAGTTGACAACTCTACATCCTTTGTTCGGTTCATTTGACTTGTGCCGTCCAGTACACCGCCTTCAGAAATGACCAATGCAGCGGTCGTCGTATTTCCGTACAGTTTACCTGTCGGCGTAATGGTCAGTCGTCCTTCTGTAGTAATGCTGCCGAACACCTTACCGGCAAGAATGACGTCTTGTGCGATGATATCCGAACGTACCACAGCAGATTCTCCAATGACGACAGTACGAGTGCTGCGGATATCGCCATGAAAATGACCGTCAATCCGAATATTGGCCTCTGCCTCAACTGTACCTTCAAAGCTGGTGCCATTAGCGAGCAGTGTATCCATAGCTGGGGCGGAGAGCTTTTTTTTTGATTCCTTGAACATGATGGTTTTCCCCCAATCTTTTATTGTAAGGATTTTGAAAAGTCCTCATTGTACATACAGTAATGGATCGACAGGTTGGTTATGCTTGACGATCTGAAAATGAAGATGAGGTCCTGTGCTTCTCCCGGTACTTCCTAACAGACCGATGGTCTGTCCTTTGTGGACACGATCTCCCGGAGCCACCTGCATGCCGCTTAGGTGCATATACCAGCTCTGGAGTCCGTCAGGATGCTGGATGATGATGCACTTGCCGCGGGCTCCGCTAGAAGCAGCCTCCAAGACGGTGCCTGCTCCTGCTGCATAGACAGGATCACCGGTTTGTCCGGCAATGTCCACGCCTGAATGAAAGGCAGATCTACCCGTAAAAGGGTCGCTGCGATAGCCGAAACTGGAGGTCATTCGCCGTGAACCTACAGGCCAAACGGAGGGATTCCCTTGTTCGGCAAGAGCCATCCTACGGGTCTGGAGTAGCTGTGCGGCTTGTTTGCGCTCTAGGTTCTGCTGTACGGCATTTGCTTGCTGAATAGAGCGGGGAACCGTACGTTCCACCGTGTCCAACAGAGATTCGATCTCCTGAAAATCATCTATTGCCTGGCGGGTTAGGAGGGCAGTATTTTCATGCACTGCGATCAGTTCGCCCCCGATATGGCCGGAAGCATCCCAGGAGAGCGGCGTCATGGTCTGTTTATGGTTACTTGTGGCAGATGAGTTTCCGTGTTTACGAATGAATTGCTGCATTTGTTGTTCCAGCTCTGTTACGCGCTGAAGGCGTTCACGAATATTGGTGGCTTGATTCGTCAGCTCCATGACTTCCTGCCGTAGTCGCCCAATGGCTGCATCCTTGTCCGCTACCGTGACCTCCATCTGCAAACTCTGGACAGCAAGATTCGTTTCCATTTGGGAGATAATATGGGAAGAACGGATTTGCAGCCCGATCACGAGTGTAGAGATAGACGCGATCACAAGAGTCGGGACGAGAATGACAGCGGCTGTAGAGCATTGTAGCTGCTTGGGCGGTTGCTGTGCATCCCGAATAACAAGCAGGGTCATCCGGCGATTTAGGCTTCCTTTTTTCATAATCGCTCCTTTCCGGACATCGCTCCTATAGTGCTTGGTTACTATCTATTCAGCTTAAGAGGCAAACATGTCAAAAAAATTGGAGCTTAGTATAAAACGTAGATGAGGATTTTGCAAAATCCTGAGATATATAAGGAGGCTTAGACATGCTGTGGTTGCTGTTGGTTTTAATTGTTTTTATTTTTCAGACCGGGACGATCCTGCTCTTTGAATTTCGCAAGCCGTCCAAAGCGGTAGCCTGGCTCTTTATTTTGTTTTGCTTCCCGCTCATTGGCTTTGTCGTGTACTACTTTGTTGCACAGGATTATCAGAAGCGCAAAATGGTTCGAAAAGGGGGATCGCAGCTGTTTCGTGAATTTCGCGAGCGTCTGTGGGCGCAATCCAAAGTGATTGAACATGTGGAGCAAATGCATAATCCTCATTTCAAGCATCAGGAGCGTCTGTTTAACCAGTTAATTCGTATGTCGGAAAACCCGTTGACTGGATGTAATCGCACACGTGTGTTGACAAATGGTGAGGAAACCTTCGAGGCTATGCTGACAGCGATGGAACATGCACAACATCATATCCATGTGGAGTTTTACATATTTCGGTCCGACGAAATCGGAAGAAAGTTTCAAGAGGTCATGATCCGCAAGGCACGTGAGGGAGTAAAGGTACGATTCATTGTGGACGGTGTAGGAAGCTACAATTTGCCTTATTCCTTTATTCGGACCTGTAGTGAGGCGGGAGTGGAATTCCATTATTTTCTACCTCCGTTTTTCGCCACGCTGGACCGCCGGATTAACTATCGCAATCACAGGAAAATCGTGGTGGTGGACGGCATGATTGGATTTGTAGGAGGGATTAATGTAGGCGACGATTATCTCGGAAAATACCCCAAAGTGGGATTTTGGAGGGATACGCATTTGCAGATTGAAGGAGATAGCGTCTATTTTCTGCAAAATGCATTTCTTAGCGACTGGAAGCTGGCCTCAGGGGAGAGATTGATGGATGTGAACTTATTTCCTCCACATACCTGCACCGGGGATGAGGAAGTACAGATTTTGAGCAGCGGTCCCGACCAGGTATGGGATACGATTCAGGAAATGTGTTTTGGTGCGCTCACGGTTGCCAAAAAGCGGATTTGGATTACGACGCCGTATTTTATTCCCGATCCGGGGATTTATGAGGCGCTCAAGCTGGCAGCAGTCAGTGGCGTAGATGTGAAAATTATTATTCCCTACCAATCTGATTCGAAGCTGGTTCATCTGGCGTCTTTATCCTATGTGCAAGAACTGTTGGAGACAGGGGTGGAGTTCTACCAATATCGAAAAGGATTTATTCACGCCAAAGTGGTGATTGTTGATGATTTACTCGGCTCGGTCGGGACCGCCAATATGGACATGCGCAGCTTTTTCTATAATTTTGAGTTGACCGCTGTAGTTTTTGCCAATTCAGCGCTGGAACGGCTTTCGGCAGATTTTGTAGAGGACATTTCCAACTCTTCACGCATAGATTTGAACGTGTTCCGCAGACGGCCTCGATCTCAGAAAACAGCTGAAATTCTAACTCGCATGCTCTCTCCACTCCTTTAAAGGCGATTTTCGACGTTTTTATCGATATAATCCCGCTTTATTGTGATTTATGTGCTCTTTGCTAACTTTTTTGCGCAAAATCACAGTTTTATGGTATACTATTCATATAATTAAGAGCCGTAAAGGAGAGGGGACTGCGGATCGCAGCCCCTTTTTCGGTCCAATATACCATACTGTAACGGGGGGATTTATATATGAGTGTAGTGAGCAAGGAAGTCCAAAATCTGTCTGAGATCACAGATGTGACCGGAGAGTTGACCAAGATCAGCAAAATACCAGCTAATCCTAAAAATAAAGCAAAACGCCTATTCCAGCGTGCCGCCATGATTATTTTTGGAGCGGCGCTCATGGCAGTGGGCCTGGAAATATTCCTGGTTCCTAATGGCGTTATCGACGGAGGCGTCACAGGTATTTCCATTATGGCCTCCAAGATTACTGGTTATCCGCTCGGCATTTTCCTGACCCTGTTGAACCTTCCATTTTTACTTATCGGCTACAAACAAATCGGTAAAACCTTCGCTTTATCCACATTATTCGGCATCGTCGTTATGTCCATCGGAACCGCATTACTTCACAATGTAAGTGCATTGACTCCTGGCGAACCGCTGCTCGGCGCTATCTTTGGGGGCGTCATTCTCGGCGTTGGGGTAGGTCTTGTGATTCGGTCTGGCGGCTCGCTGGATGGAACAGAGATCGTAGCTATTCTCGTCAGTGAAAAAACTCCTTTTTCGGTCGGTGAGATCGTACTGTTCGTTAATATCTTCATTCTGGGAAGTGCAGGTTTTGTGTTCGGTTGGCCAAATGCCCTGTATTCCATGATTGCTTATTATATTGCGATGAAAATGATTGATATTACGATTGAGGGTCTGGATCAGTCCAAATCAGTCTGGATTATTAGTGACAAATACCGTGATATCGGGGATGCACTGACGGACCGTCTTGGACGGGGCGTCACTTATCTGGAAGGTGAAGGCGGCTTTACGGGCGAAAGCAAGAAAGTGATTTTCGTCGTCATTACCCGTCTGGAGGAAGCGAAGCTGAAGAGCATCGTTGAAGATTGGGACCCGCACGCCTTCATCGCGATCGGTAACATTCACGATGTGAAGGGCGGACGTTTTAAGAAAAAAGGAATACACTAGCGCAAGGGGACAATTTCTCAGCCTAATGGCTGCGGGGTTCGTCCCCTTTTTTGTTCTACAAAGCAGTGGTCAGGATGGATGTGTCTTGGTGCGCATATGCTTGAGGACATCCTCTACGGGCTGGGGAGGAACCTTGTCGATCAAGTCGCCTACCTGGTTTAGTCGTTCCTCAATATTCAGCAAATGGTAGTCAAGTGGTGATACATCTTGCCGTACCTCTTCCCAGGTTAGCGGAGTGGAGACCGTAGCGCCGGGGCGTGCCCGCGGGGTATAAGGAGCGGCCAGGGTTTTCCCCTGATAATGCTGCAAATAATCAAAATAGATGGCTGTTCCACGATCCTTCTTTAACCGTTCGAGTGTGAACAGATGCGGGTATTTTTCTGTCACAAACTGTCCAACTAATAGCCCGATGCTGCGAAGTTCGTCGAAGGTTATGCCTGTACGGATTGGAACGATAATTTGTACACCTGTGGCCCCGGATGTTTTGGGTACGGAATCCAAACCAAGTGAAGCCAGTACTTCACCGACAATAGAGGCTGCCTCCATAATACGTGGCTCCACCTCTCTGGATGGATCAAGGTCAATCATCCATTCACAGGGCAGCTTGCTTCCCGCTTCATGCAGAGAGGGGTGGAATTCCAACGCAGCTTGATTACCAAGCCAGAGGAGTTGTGGCAATTTTCCGAGCACGATATATTCAATACCATCATGCAGAGTGGTTTCAATATAGTCCGGCCGAGGACGTGGGGCATTTTTTTGATAAAAAAAATCACCATGAATCCCATGTGGCCAGCGGATGACGGTCAGCAGACGATGATGGCAATATTTGAGCAGGAAGGGAGCCAATACCGCGAGCTTGCGAAGATATAGCGCTTTAGTCACGCCTGCTTCAGGCCACAGCGGTTTATCTGGGTTTGTGATAGGAATTTCCTGACCTTCAATGGTAATTGTACCTTTAACAGCTTGTCCCATAGTGCTATCCTCCTTTGGCTAATATGCAGCAAAATCTTTAATTACAGGCTGATTGTTGAGCTTATAGATCTACATATGGTTTAACATGAACGTGAAGTGCTGAATTTATCCATCAAAGGGATTGACAAGATACACTATGTATCATAAATTTATAATAAAAATACGGTATGTATCTATTAAAGTGTCTTGAGCAGAGGTAGAGGAGGAGTTTGCTTGATTGAAAAGCAAGGCGGAGGGCTGGTATTCCTGTTAAGTGTCCCTCGGAGTGGAAGCTCGCTGCTTACCGCCATTTTGCAAAACCATTCCCGCCTGTTTGCCACACAGGAAATGTGGTTTCTGCTCAGTTTATATGATCTTCCTCAGTCACATGCACGGCCATATGGAGGAACAGGGATACTTCGGCAATTTTTTAAAGGTATGGTCCCCTCCGACGTATTGGAGCAGGCCTCCCGTTCGTATGCACTTGAAATATATAATGGTCTGCTTCAAGGAACAACAGCAGATATGCTTATCGACAAATCCCCGCGTTACTATACGGTTTTGGAATTTATAGACCGTTTATTCCCTGCTTCCCGCAGGCTGTGGCTTATCCGGAATCCTTTGGCCATTGTAGCCTCATTCAAAAAGGTTAATCAGCTACGAAATGGACGTTTTCAACTGCTGGAGGAACTAGGGAGTCCACATTTTAATATGAAAATGACGGATATTACGGTTGGTTTGTTCCGTTATGCTCATTATTTTGCTACACCTCATCCACTTGCATACCCGCTTAGGTATGAACAACTCGTATCCAATCCAACGATGGAGATCGAGAAGCTGTGCAGTTTTCTGGGAATCAAGTATGAGCTGGGGATGGAAAAGTATGGGGACTTTGCGGATACGCCCAAATCCAGTCTTTTTTATAGTATGGGAGCGGGTGATCCCTTCGTAGGAGAGCATGGGCAGGCGCATCAAGATTCGGTACATAGCTGGCAACACTTGTTGAGTAAAACGGAAATTGAGCTGTATTGCAGAAGCATTGGGTCCCGCATGTTTAAGCAGCTTGGTTACCCGGAAGCGCTGGAGCAGGCTGAACAGATGACTGGAGTCCGCTTTGAAGATGAGCCGGATATAGAGTTGGTGAGTCGACGTACACAACAATTCCTCCAGCAAAGCGGCTTTGAATGGAAGGCAGCTTATCGGATGCTGGAAGAACAGGATGCAGATAACAGAGAACTCGTGATAAATGCAACACGTCATGCTGCACCTCAAGATCCGGCAAGGATGCAGGTGGACCAGATCGTGAACGATCGGCGGATTCAATCACTGGAAAACAGGTTGGCACATAGCTATGAGGAGCGGAACCGTCTTATCGCTCAGCTCCAAAGCTATCAACACCCAAATCAAGGTCTCCGATATCGCAACCTCTTTGCCCGTAAGCTCGGGCGCTTGGCGTCTGTAGTGTTATCAAGTATAGCAAAAGAAAAAGGGGGAAGAACGTGAGTGCGATTGCCGGAATCTATAGCTTTGGGCATGAGTCCGTATGCACCGAAGAAGGCGGGAAAATGATGCAAGCCCTGCGAAAATATCCCGCTGACCGCGTATGCGCTTGGTGTGAAGGCTCTATTTTTTTGGGTTGTCATGCCCAGCATGTGACCCCGGAATCTGTTCATGAGCGTCTTCCCTTTCATGATGAGCTAAGAGATTTGGCAATCACAGCGGATGCAATTATTGACAATCGTTCCGAACTGTTTGAACGGCTGGGAGTTGAGCAGGAACGGCGACAAGATATCACGGACAGCGAGCTGATTTTGCTGGTATATGACAAATGGGGAGTGGATGCAGCCCGTTATCTGATAGGTGATTTTGCCTTTGTTATTTGGGATGCCAAGGAACATCGATTATATGGTGCTCGAGATATGACAGGCAATCGTACGTTGTACATCTACCAGCATGACCGAGGATTCGCGTTTAGCACGGTAGTCGCTCCGCTTTTGGCTCTGTCCTCTCTGCGAAAAGAACTGCATGAGCCATGGCTGGCCGAATTTTTGTCCATCCGCGCCATGCAGGAATCCGTCGATATCGGAACGACCGCATACAAGTATATCAACCAGCTTCCTCCTGCACATTGGTTCACTATGGAGGAGGGAAAGCGAACCCTTCATAAATATGCATGTCTGGATGAGGTAGAGCCACTGCGGCTCAAAACAGGGGGCGAGTACATAGAAGCTTTCCGTGAGGTGTTCACACAGGCGGTCACTGCCCGACTACGGACGCATCGCGCTGTAGGGGCTGCCTTAAGCGGGGGGCTGGATTCTGGAGCGGTTGCCAGCTTTGCCGCGCCATCGCTGCACTTGCAACAAAAGCCGCTGCATGCCTACAGCTATGTGCCTGTTCAAGATTTTACAGACTGGACACCGCCTACATTGCTGGCGAACGAACGAAGCTATATTCAGTCTACGGCTCGCTATGTGGGCAACATTCACGAAAATTATATGGATTTTGAGGGGAAAAGTCCGTTTTCAGAAATTGATATTTGGCTGGAACTCATGGAAGCACCCTACAAATATTTTGAAAACTCCTTCTGGATCAGAGGTTTTTACGAAAAAGCACAGGAGCACAATGTCGGTGTACTGTTGACTGGGGCACGAGGCAACTTTACCGTATCGTGGGGCCCTGCACTAGACTATTATGCCCGGCAGTTTCGTCGTTTGCACTGGTTGCAATCCTTTCAGGGATTGTGGCGGTACAGCAAGCTTACGGGCAGGCGCATGTCACATCTACTCCCTGTAATGTTGAAAAAAGCGACTTCACTTGAATCTCATTCATGGTTGCGGCGTAGCAATCGAAGTCCCGTTCCTTCACTGATTCACCCGGAGTTTGCCAAACGGATGCATGTAGAAGATATTCCTGTATTGAGCGGAACAGGTTGGATTAAAAATGCCGATCAGACGAGAAAAGAGAAGTTCTCAAATTTGGCGATTGCCAACAAAAATGGTGTGGTCGCGACCAAACTTTCACTACGTTATGGCCTATGGGAACGTGATCCGACCGGGGACAGCCGGGTAATTCGTTTTTGCTTATCGGTGCCTTTTGAGCAGTATGTGCAAAACGGTCGGGACCGTGCCCTCATTCGTAAAGCCATGCGTGATCATCTACCTGATGATGTTCGGTTGAACCAGCGGGTACGCGGCGTGCAGCCTGCAGATTGGCTACATCGTATGCTTCCTTGCTGGGATACGTTTATGGGGGAGCTTCAACTGATGTGTCATGATTCACGAGCGGCTGAATATCTCAATATTGAGTTAATAAAGATGTCTATGACGAAACTTTGCCACCCCCGCCCTGAACAGGCGTCTGATCCAAATATACGACTACTCATGCATAGCCTGATCGTGTACCGTTTTCTCTGTGGATTGAACTGATTCAGATTGATCTGGGCGGACAGTTCGTCATTCGTGAGAGGGGAGGTGATGAAATGAGTAAAAAAGAATGGCAGGAACCGACGATAGAGGTGCTGGATATTAGTCAGACCATGGCGGGGAAAGGCTGGAGACAGATTGATTGGGTGTCCGACCACGATGCCGATATTTATAATCCAAGCTAATAGATGGTTATACATGCAGCCGATGTTGGACTGGAAGCCAGACAGCTCGGCCGATAACGATTGAATGAACGAAAATAGCATAATCCATTGGACTCGTATCCAATACAGAGCCGTCTTTATTTCTTTCGGGTTAGAGCTTTTGCCCAAGAAATAAAGACGGGATTTTTAAGGACAGAGGAGTGAGTCCTACCGTGCATGACAGGAGTGCAAATGTCAGTTGGACGAAATATACAGCCTTTGGACTCAGGATTGCCAGTGAACTGAATCTGCCTGAGCTGCTCCTGGCAGCACTGGAAGCAGTAGAGGATGTAGTCATTCGACAGGCTGATTTGACTGCATGGAGTGGTCAGCTGGAACAGGCCAATTTTGTGATGCTGGATGAACGATTTATGTTCCAAATACCAGGCACGGCCATTTATGCCGTCAGGGAAGGCAAGGAAATCGAGGTAAGCATATTCCCCGGGGCCGATCCTGACACCGTACGGCTATTTGTGCTGGGTACATGCATGGGTGTTCTGCTGATGCAAAGACGAATATTACCTATTCACGGAAGTGCGGTCGTCATCGGGGGGAGGGCCTACGCATTTGTGGGGGAATCGGGTACGGGGAAATCGACACTGGCTGCTGCTTTTAGACAGGCAGGTTATCAGATGGTTAGTGATGACGTGATTGCTGTAAAAGCTACGGCTTCCTCAGCCATCGTGTATCCGGCTTATCCGCAGCAAAAGCTGGGGCTAGATAGCTTGCTCCAACTGGAGGCTTTACGGGAGAACAAGCATGCACGCAATTCTGTAATGCTACAATACACAGATCTGCGTATGCTTGCAGGTGAGCTAAATAAATATGCCGTACCCGCCGTAGATGAATTTTTTAACGATCCGCTGCCCTTAGGGGGCGTATTCGAGCTTGTGGCAGATTCTCCAATCCGTGCGTTGATGCGCGAAGGGGAGCTAGTGGCAGTAACGGAACAGCCCTTGAACGTTCTGGAGTGCTTGCATACATTACTACAACATACATATCGTAGGGTGATTATTCCGCGAATGGGTTTGAGTGAATGGTCGTTTGATACAGCGGCTAGGATGGCTCGTAAAGTAGAGGGCTGGCGGCTGCTGAGGGATAGTTCCATCTTTACTGCGTCCGAGGTTGTACAACGGGTACTTGAACTAATTCGTAAGGAGGAAAAGAGTTATGGCAGCCACTAATCCAGCTAAAGACCATTATCGCGTCATATACGGTGAAGAGGTCTACGTCAGTGATATGGACGGGGAAAAAGTGATGATGAGTATTAACACTGGTAAATATTACAACTTAGGCTTCACAGGAGGACGAATCTGGGAACTGGCAGAATCTGGTCCTTCAATTGGCGATATCGTAACTGTCCTGACGAACGAATATGAGGTGGACGAGGAACAGTGCAGACAGCAGGTACATACCTTTGTGGCTGAGTTGGAGCGGGAAGGATTGTTAAAGCTTCTACGGGAGTCGGTATAATATGCGGATACAACGGCTTCTTCTGCTGTCTCCAGAGGTCAGGAGATTGTTGCCGGAAGCCTGGCTGGAGCTGGGATGGGCGAGGCTGCGCCAGCGTCGTTCTTTTGGGGATTACTCAAGGGTTTGGGGCATATGTATGGAAGAAACTCCATGGCAGTGTGATGTCAGGCAGGAGAAGTCCATTCAGCAGATTTCGCACGCTGTGGAGCTGGCAAGCCGTTATACTCCTTGGCGCAGTAGTTGTCTTGTACAAGCCGCTGCGGCGATGACGTTGCTGGGGCGCAGAAAACTGGACTGCACGCTGTATTTGGGCACAGCCAAAAATGCCGCGGGACGCTTGGCCGCACATGCATGGGTACGTAGCGGACCGATTTATGTTACGGGGAAACGGGAGATGGAAGCATTTACGGTGGTGGGAATATTCGGGAGACGTGCTGTGACGGATACAAATACAAACATAGAAAATAAAGGTAGTTCTTTGCTTTAATGCGATGAGACAAGAAGGAGAAGAATGAATGCCCACCAAGTCTGTTTTGGAACTTGCGAATTGGAATGAGGATCAGGAATTAACGTTGTTACTCTCTCTATTGGGGAAAGACGTTTCTCATTGGCAGGATAAGACTGCTGCTACCCAGCTGCGTGAGATGGATTGGGTCCGCTTTTTACGTCTGACCGAGCACCATCGAGTGGTACCTACGGTGTATCTCCAACTGAAAACATTGAATCATCCGTGCATTCCCACAGAATTGTTGCGAAACCTTCAGGCGCAATATCATCGAAACACGCTTCGCATGCTCCATCTTCAAGCAGAAGCCGGGCGTCTGACCAGGCTGCTCATAGCTCATGGAATTCGTGTGCTTATGCTGAAGGGTCCTGCTCTGGCGCAGCAATTGTACGGGGATGTTTCTCTGCGTACCTCCAAAGACATCGATTTACTCATTGCCCCTGACGATATGGATGAGGCTGAGCATTGGATGAAGGAAGCCGGATATGCGTCCAAGAGCGGAGAAGTGCGTGTCCTTGGCAGTTGGAAATGGAAGGACCATCATGCATCCTACCTACATCCGCAAAAACGGATAGAGATGGAGTTGCATTGGCGTCTTCACCCGGATGGGGGTGGGGAACCCTCATTTGACGAGCTGTGGAGCTGTCGGCAAACGGGTAAAGCTACAGGAGCCAGTCGGATGGCACCGTTGGCACCTGCCGACAACAGGACTGCGATGACGTCCTGTATGTATACGCTTGGCAGCGAGCATCAATTTCTGTACTTGAGTGCGCATGGTGCGCGTCACGGATGGTTCAGGCTGCGCTGGCTGGTTGACATCGACAGGCTTGCGGTATGTGCTGTCGATTGGGAGGCGCTACTGCCAATGATGCGCCGCTACGGGGGCCTGCCTGCTGGCGGGCAGGCTTGGGCACTCGCCGCTGCGCTATTGGGTACGCCGATACCGGAGCCGATGCGTCCGGTATCGGCTACCCGGCAGGCGCACAGGCTCGCGCTGAGCGCGCTGGCCTTCATGCAGGCCAGCGTTCCCGCACCGTACCCGATTGCCCACGGGTCGGGTACAGGTAGGATTGCTCCATCAGAGCTGCTGCACAGCAGAGCTTTGGCGGACCAAGGGGAGGCCGCCCCTTGGGGCGGCGTTGCTTCAGTAGGCGGTGCCACAAGCAAAGCTGGCATGCTTGCCATCCGTGGCGTTGCTAGCATCACGGAAGATGCCAGTAACGACGACTATAGCCCGATGAGCACCGCTACCAGTTGTGCCCCCATTACTCCAGCTGTCGCCTCCAGCCAAGTCATGACCCAAAACAGGGCTGCCCATCAGCCGGTCAGCCGCACTTACTTGCTTTCCTTAAAAGAGCCAAGACACAGACTATGGTACCTCATCAGCCGTTTGTTTCCTTCTACGGGGGATTCGACCGTTTTTCCACTGCCTCGCCAGCTGCATTTTTTGTATATCCCTTTACGTCCATTTCTTTGGCTGAAGCGGCGATTTTCAAAGCACTGACTCGATAGAGGATTTTGCAAAAATCCAATAAGCGACTTTCAATGAACAATATATAGATCGAAATGGTCTAGTTCGTCTATATATTGCACTTTGGAGCGACTGAAATCGAATTTTGCAAAATACTGGATAAGGAGTGTGCATTATGGTTCACCTGCGATTATATATGACAAAGCTGTATAGCGTGAACGGCGGTGCGTTATTTCTCAATATTGGATGTATGATCATTGTCAGCCTGCTGGAGGGTTTTGGCATTTATATGCTTGTTCCTATGCTGGCGGCCATCGGCGTATTTGTCGGTCATTCAGGGATGCCATTTCTGTCTGATGGATTGGATCATTTTTTGCCGTTCATTCCTAAAAGCTGGCTGTTACCGGGGATATTGATGGTTTTTGTAGTGCTGCTTACAGGGCAGGCTTGGCTTCAGCGTTACCAATCCATCCTGAATTCGCGGATTCAGCAGCGTTTTATGCGTTCTCTGCGAATAGACGTGTACACTTCCTTTATGAAGGCGCAGTGGGCTTTTTATTTGCGTCAGCGTAAATCTGATTTTAGCCATGTGATGACGACCGAGCTGGCGCGTGTCAGTCAGGGAACGAATTTGCTTCTTCAACTGACTACAGCCGTCATGTTTACGCTGATCCAGATTGCGCTGGCTTTTTGGTTATCCCCCTCTTTAACCGGACTGGTATTTCTGAGTGGATTGGGGCTGTTTGTGGTGTTCCGCCGCTCCATTCGAAATGCCAAACAATTAGGTGATCGTACGACTGAGCTGTCGCAGGTTTATTTTGCTGGAATTACGGATCACATGAACGGCATGAAAGATATTAAAAGCAATCTGCTGGAAGCGGCGAATATCCATTGGTTTCGCTCCCTGACGCAACGCATGGAGGATAATACGACCCAATTTGTCCGGCAAAATGCGACCACACAGTTTTTTCATCGTACAGCGGCAGCTGTTTTTGTCGCTTGTGTCATATTTATATCGCTGCAGTGGCTGCATGTTACACCTGAAAAACTGATTGTGCTGATTCTTATATTTTCCCGCTTATGGCCCCGATTTGCTCTTATTCAAGCGAGTCTGGAATATATCATGTCTATGATCTCCGCTTTTGAAAGTGTCACCAAGGTGCAGCAGGAGTGCGAAGCTTTCTCCGATCCATCGGTATTCAATCTATCGTCTGCAGCTGTACGGCAACCCCTGTCCCTTCGTCATGGGATTGAATGCAGCCATCTGGATTATTGCTACGATGGTGCAGCGGAGCCTGCGCTTCGTCATATCAATTTGTTCATACCCGCCCGGGGAATGACAGCCATTGTAGGGAAATCGGGATCAGGTAAAAGTACAATGGTCGATGTCCTGATGGGTTTTTTACGTCCAACTGGGGGGCAGATCACAATAGACGGGCTTGTTCTGGACGACGAATTGTTGCCCCAGTGGCGGCAGTCGTTTGGCTACGTGTCACAAGACCCATTTTTATTTCACGCGACTGTCCGCGAAAATTTGATGCTGGCAGATAAGGATGCTAGTGAGCAGCAGCTATGGCAGGCGTTACATTTTGCAGCCGCAGACAGCTTTGTATCCAGACTGCCCGAAGGGCTGGACACGGTCATTGGAGATCGCGGGATTCGTCTGTCTGGAGGAGAACGTCAACGGCTAGTATTAGCACGGGCTGTCTTGCATCATCCTCCGGTACTTATACTAGATGAAGCGACAAGTGCGCTGGATGGTGAGCATGAAGCCGCAATTCAGGCAGCACTGGAACGGATGAAAGGTCAAATGACGTTGATCGTCATCGCTCACCGCCTGTCAACCATCAGACATGCGGATCAAATTGTTGTACTGGATCAAGGCGAGGTCATACAGCAGGGGAACTACCACCAACTGGAACAAGAGGAGCGGGGGGCGTTCAGTCAGCTACTATCGTATCAAAGCAGTCTCACCGCCACCCCTTAGCCAGACTTTTCTGTAACTCAGCTTAAGTTTCTTTACGTTTGGTAGTGCTTCTTTTCTTTTTGACTGGAGTCGGAGAGATGTTCTCGCCTGCAACAGCCTGCTGTGCTGTTGGGGCTGCTGGTTTACGCGCAGGGCGTTTTTTCGCAGCAGGGCCGGGATCGGTAACGACAGGTTGCACTGCCTCGATGCTGGCCTGAAGGGCGGCCATTAAATCTACTACATTGGTCTGAGGCTGTGTTGGGGCGATTCGCACCTCTTCACCAGCCACTTTATGTTGAATGAGATACAGCAGACGCTCGCGGTACTGATCCGTATACTTTGCCGCATCAAAAGGTGTAGATAGCTGCTCGATCAGCATTTTTGCCATGGTCAGCTCCTTCTCTTTAACCTCCTCCTGCCCCGGTAAGTTAGGAACTTGAGCAATGGGGCGAATTTCATCGGGGTAAAACATCGTCTCAACGGCCAAACATTCATCCAACACCCGAATAGCCGCCAGGCTGCTTTTAGAGCGGATGGAGATTTGGGCAATCCCGATTTTCCCGGTGTCCTTCATCGCATTCATGAGTAGCTTATAGGCATTAGATCCAGCTTGATCTGGGGACAAATAATACGTTTTCTGAAAGTAAATCGGATCAATTTCCTGCAAATCCACAAAATCCAAAATGACAATATTTTTATCCGCTTGTCCGCTAACTTGCTCCAGTTCCTCCTTGTCGAACATGACAAATTTTCCTTTTTCATATTCGTAGCCTTTTCCAATTTCCTCCCATTCGACCTCCTTGTCACAAACGGGACACTTTCGTACATAGCTAAGTGGGCTTCCACACTCCTTGTGAATATAACGCATGGAAATGTCCTTATCCTCCGTAGCTGAAAACATTTTAACGGGCACATGAACCAGCCCGAAGCTGATCGCGCCTTTCCAGACCGTATGCATACGCCAGTCCCCCTTTTCTTAAAACCGCATTTTGCATCCTTCGATTCCGGTCACCCCGGGATATGAGCATATGATTTTTCACTTAGTATGCTTCGTACAAGTGATTGTATGAGGTGCAAATGAAGGCTGCGAATTACTTCTGTTTGCGCATGGTTACAGCAATTTTGGTGCATAGTAAGGCATATCCGATTCAAAAGGAGGTACACAATTTATGTCCGGAAAATCCTATCCTCGGCAAATCAGGCATCGTGTGGGTCAAAACCATGTCGCCTTTCGGGGACCCGCCGCAGGCGAACAGGATGCATTGCCGCCAGAGTTTGCCCTTTCCCATGGAATCCAACCGCCTTTTCCCATAGCTGTGGCTCATGTGGATTTGGAGGCTGTAGTTTCAACTTCGCCTTCTCATAGTATCCCTTCATTAGACGTTGAACGGATTATAGATGAGGACTAGGTCACCTATATTTCTAAATGAATACACAAACACAAAAACAATCAGGAAGGGAAGAATAGCATGAACGTGGAACGAGCAAAAGCGATTTACGATTCGCCCGATACCATTGCCGTACAAATGGATGGAAAACCGATCTGGATTGAGCATGTAGACGAAGCGAACGGTATGGCCACTGTACAGGTGGGCAGCAGACCCACCAATACCCAAACCGTCCGTGTGGATCGTCTGGAAGAACAATAGAAGAGGGGCACCAAAACAGATTTTTTTCCATAGTATGGGGTATAGCTTTAGAAAGATCTTGGACAGCTATAGGCTTTCATCGTAGAATGCTGCTTGAATGGTCCCGCTCCAATCCTAAAAGGCTCGCAATTGCTCAATGAGCAATTAGCGAACCTTATTTGTAATAATAAATGCAGTCCAGGGGGCATGCTAAACGCCAGACAAGTTAATTTGAAGGTGCAACGGGTTTCTTTCTATGACCTTTACACTGCAATGGTCTTCAAATGTGGTGAAACTATCAGCTCAGCCTCTGTGGCCATTTGAACGTCTTCCACCGACAACCCCGGAGCAATTTCCTTTAGCATCAGCCCTTTACCCGGTATAACATCAATGACAGCCTTATCAGTTACGATGGTCTTTACAACATTTACAGCGGTCAGGGGCAATTTGCATTGCTTCAGTATTTTGGGCGCTCCACTTTTGTTCACATGTTCCATGGCTACAATCACTCTCTTGGCTCCGACAACCAAATCCATGGCTCCTCCCATGCCTGGCACCTTTTTCCCTGGGATCATCCAGTTTGCAAGGTTGCCATTCTCATCGACCTCCAGAGCACCCAGAACGGTGATGTCCACATGCCCTCCGCGGATGATGGAAAATGAAAGCGAACTGTCAAGAAAGCAGGCTCCTTTCACGGTAGTAACGTAGTTTCCGCCTGAATCTATACAATCGAGTCTTTCTTTTCCCGGAGCAGCTTTGGGGCCAACGCCGACAATTCCGTTCTCCGCCTGCAGCATAATATTAACGTTATCAGGGATGTAGTCCACCGCCATGGTAGGCAATCCAATACCAAGGTTGACCACTTCGCCATCCTTGAATTCTTGGGCTATTCTTCGAATAATTAATTCTCTGTTATTCATGGTCTCCACCTACCTTTACAATCGCATCAACAAATATTCCGGGAACGTTGATATGATTGGGGTCAATATCTCCCGTCTTTACGTATTCGTCTATCTGAGCAACTACATATTCGGCTGCGGTAGCCATAACCATATTGAAGTTGCGTGATGAGCCGTTGATGACAAGGTTCCCCGCTTCATCAGCCTTATGGGCTCTAATTAATGCCACATCGGCTTTGAGCGGCAGTTCGAGCAAGTATTCCTTTTCATCAATTTTGATTTTCTGTTTTCCTTCCTCTACAATGGTGCCTACACCTACAGGAGTTAAAATACCGCCCAGCCCGGCTCCTCCTGCACGTATTTTTTCAGCAAGCGTGCCTTGCGGGAAGAGTTGAACCTCCGCTTCTTTCGTCATCAGGAGTCTTCCCGTTTCCGGATTGGAGCCGATATAGGATGCAAAAATTCGCTTTACTCTGCCGCTTTTAACAAGTCTATAGATAGATAATTCCGGTGTGCCTGTATCATTGGAAATAATCGTAAGATTGTCGGCGGAATTTGTGTCGACAAGCGCACGCACCAGCTCCTCCGGAAAGCCTCCTTGCAGAAAACCTCCGACCATCACCGTGTTTCCGTTTTTGACCTTCTTAACTGCTTCTTCAGCGGAGATTACTTTGTTATTCATGGTTCCTTCTCCTTATATATATTTTAGGAAGGCAAACTTTATTGGAGATAATCGTAGAGTACTCTTCCATATGGGAGCGTTAAATCAGCAATAAAATGTTTTCCGCCAATATAAGCTTTAACCGGCAAATCTGCCACAGGAGCGTTGACATGGGGGATCAGGCTTAACCTGGCAGGCCCTGACCAGGCGCCTTTTACAGTAATGTTCTCGAGATTATACGCTACTAACTGAGCGATTTTGGGGGTACCGTCAACATCAGGAATTAATTTCAAATTAACTTGTGTTTTTGCGATGGCTTTAGCCGTTTCTTTTTCATCAAGAATGTTATATTTGAAAGGCATAGTTCCCGTGGCCACCAGGACGTGATTATAATGCAATGTACCCGTTAGTGTCTCCGTTTCCTCCACACTCAGGCGAGGCTTTGCCCATTTTTTCGGAAATCCCCAGACTTCACGTCCCCCCAGAATAGCAGGCGCGTTATCCAAATACATTTGGGCAACAAAATTGCAGGGTTCTCCATGAAAAGTACACGGAATGACAATGCCACTTTCCTCATAGCATCCTAAACCGGAAGAATCGGGCATCTTGATCCATTCATAGGAGACCGTATTGCTTCCATCCGGCTCAAGAGGTTCTGGGACCGCCTGTCTAATCGCAGCGGGATCGGTCTCATAGGTAATGATAAAAAATTCCCGGTTGATGAAGCGGTATGGTGGGCGCCCGTAGCTGCCGCTAGCCGCAGGCATAGATTGGAGTGAAAGTACATCTTTTTGATTCATAGCGATCTCCCTTCCTTTTAAGAGATAGTTCTAAAATTCATCCTGAACACGCACTTTAAATGAGCGCATTTTCAACCAGCATCGCTATTCCCATTCCTGTTCCGATGCATAACGAGGCGATGCCGTAGCGTGAAGATCTTCGCACCATTTCGTGAACCAACGTAGTCAATATCCTAGCACCGCTGGCACCGACAGGATGCCCGATCGCGATTGCGCCGCCATTGACATTCACCTTCTCCGGACTGACCCCTAGCTCTTTCACTACCGCTAATGCTTGTGAGGCAAACGCTTCATTAATTTCAAAAAGATCAATGGCATCGATGGATATACCTTGCTGCTTAAGAAGTGTCGAAATGGCTTTCACTGGCCCCATTCCCATATATGCAGGGTCAACGCCTACAAGTGAATAACCTTTGATATATGCCAATGGCTTTAATACATGTTCCTTGCATTTGTCTTCCGACACTACAAGCACGGCGGCCGCGCCATCATTGATTCCTGAAGCATTTCCGGCGGTAACCGTCCCGTTCTCCTTAAACGCAGGTTTTAATTGAGAAAGTTTTTCTTGCGTTGTATTTCCTCTTATGTGTTCGTCCTCTGTGAAAGAAATAGTTTCTTTTTTGGTTTTGATCATGACCGGAACAATTTGCTCTTCAAAAAGCTTTTTGTTTTTTGCTTCTACGGCTTTTAGCTGGCTTTGATAGGCAAATTCGTCCTGTTCAAGTCTTGAAATTTCATATTTCTCGGCAACATTTTCTGCGGTAATTCCCATATGGTAATGGTTGATCGGGCACGTAAGGCCGTCGGCCACTAGGGAGTCTACCAACTCACCGTTGCCAAGTTTGTAGCCGTTTCTTGCATTCCTTAGCAGGTAAGGGGCATTCGACATGCTCTCCATGCCTCCGGCCAAGACGATGTTGCCTTGTTCAGCCAATATTGAATTGTAAGCTAAAGCAACGGCATGAAGTCCTGAACCGCAAACCGTGTTTATCGTTGTTTCGGGTACATCAATAGGGATACCGGCTTTTAATGCCGCCTGTCTGGCAGGATTTTGTCCATTGCCCGCCTGAAGAACATTTCCCAAATAAATCTGATCAATCAAAGAAGGCTCTAATTTACTTTGCTGAAGGCATGCTGTCATCACAGTTGCTCCCAGTTCGGAAGCGCTTAGAGGCGCAAGGGTTTTGTTAAAAGAGCCGACCGCTGTTCTCAACGGGCTTACTAAAGCTACTTTTTTCATTAAAAACTCACATTCCTTTCGCTGTGTTCAAGACACAATACATCCATGATTGCACTTCAATTGGTAATTTCCGCTCTTAACCTACGAGACGCAGCGACTGCAAGATACATTTACATGCGGGCATATCATGGTGCCTAAGACAGTGAGTGTGACGGTTCGATCGCCTTCTCTCATTGGAAATTAAAACCATTTTTATCATAGTTCTAATGCAGATTTTGCTCAATGTCCAAATATTTACACATTTCTATGTACAGATGTTTATAGGGCCATATACTCCACAAAAATTAGGTCATTCTAACGTTTTCTGTTAATTTCTTATTTTTTCTGAAAATCATGATCATAAATTGAATTTTATGTTAAAAATGAAAGTTCCAATCTATACGTGAAAAAGTTTTCTTCGCCAATATCATCTAACTCATCGCTGGGAAATAAAAAAAGCCTCCAGAATTTTCTGAAGACGGCTTTGCCATTCAATATTCATGACTTCGTCCTATTGTGCCAGCTTGCTTCTTGTTAAAGGTGTCACTCGAAAGTGCGGTTTTTTGGCATAAACTAAAAAAGAAGCCGACTTGCTTGAAAGCAATCGGCTTGGAACATAAAACTTCAACAGCTCATGAAAAATGTACGTCTGCCGTCGTGAGCAAACGCGCAAAACGATTACCTAGCACCGCATTGTGATGAGCTACAATTTGTTCACTGCTCAGCACCTTGCTATCAAATGTACTATGTGCATCCAATACGAGCACGTTCTTCTGGTATCCCAGACTATAGGCGCTTCGGCAAGTCGTGTCGAGGCAAAACTCGGTCTGCATCCCCGCGATTACGAGTTGATCGGCCCCCAGTTCCTTCAGTACATGGCCCAATTCGGTTTGGTAGAAGCTGTCCCAGGATGATTTACGGACAATTCGTTCATGAGGAAGAGGGCGCACCACGTCGGCGATGGCCCAGCCTACACTGTTTTCTCGGAAATCCTCATCCGCTTCATCGGTATGCTGTACAAAAATCACGGGTGTACCTGTAGCTCTGGCATTGTCCAAAAGCTGCTGCAAATGCGCTACAACTTCCTGCTCACGATACAGCTTCTCATCATACATGAACATCGCCTGCTGAACATCAATCAAGAGTAAAACGGTTTGTCCCATCGTTTCGATCCCTCCCTGTGTGTATCATCTAACATACAATAGCATGTCTTCATGCCTTGCGGCGACATAAGGTGAACTATATAATAAAGAACAAGTTGGAACGGTCCGATTCGGACGAAAGGTGATTAAAATATATGACAATATCGCAGGAGCAGTTTACGTTCCGTTCTGTCTCAGAGGCACAGACCGGGTCATTGGCAGGTTTTTTGGCAGCCAAAGCGGTTCCCGGAACGGTGATTGTGCTGGATGGAGATCTGGGAGCGGGCAAAACTGCTTTTTCCAAGGCTTTTGCCAGCCATTTAGGTGTGCCGGGTATCGTAAATAGTCCAACCTTTACCCTCATTAAGGAGTACGAGGGCCGATTGCCTTTGTATCATATGGATGTGTACCGGATTTCCCAGGACGAGGCGGAGGATCTCGGGCTGGACGAATATTTTTACGGGACAGGAGTATGTCTGGTGGAATGGGGTAGTATTATACCGGATATATTACCGGAGCAGCGGCTTCACATGTATATAGAAACAACGGATGTGGGGGAGCGCTTGATTCACCTGACCGGGTACGGCGAGCCTTATGAACAATGGTGCCGCAGTTTGCGGGAGAATGGAGTTTGAACCATGCAAAGAGAGCATACAGATGTGAATGTAAAGCCGCGTGAGCGGTTTTTGACGTTAGATACAGCGACGACCGTGATGGCGGCCGCTCTGATGAACGGAAGGAAATTGCTGGGAGAAAGCAACGTCTATGGCGAACGTAATCACTCCGTGCATGTGATTACCGAACTGGAACGACTGCTGAGTGAAGAAGGGCTGACACGAGATGATGTAGATGGTATTGCAGTTGGTGTTGGACCGGGGTCTTATACCGGTATCCGGATTGCGGTGACCGCAGCCAAAACACTCGCTTGGGCCTGGGGTATCCCGGTGACGTCCATATCCACTTTGCATGCTTTGGCGTGGGGTGGCTGGAATCGCGGCATCGAGATGAAGAGACAAGAAGATAAAAATGAGTTTGTGAATAACGGTTCGTCCGGAGCGCAGGCAGCAGACTGGATTGTGCCTGTGCTGGATGCGCGCCGCGGTCAGGTTTACACGGGGCTGTTCGCTGTGAATACAGTTGACGACGTCGAGAGTCCGCAACGGCTGGAGCCAGATGCAATTCGCTTGATGACTGCTTGGACCGATGACCTGCTGCAACGGCTGGAGGCTTTGCCCTCTGAAGAGCGTCCTCCGGTCATTTGGCTAGTCGGTGAAACGGCGGTTCACGCCGAAACAGCCGAGCGCCTGCGTGCATGGAGCGAGCTTCGTATCGTACCTTATGAGCTGGAAGGAAGATGGGTTGGCCGCCTTGGGGCGGATAAGCTGCTTCGTCAGGAACATGACGAGCTACATACGCTGGTTCCTAATTATACCCAGCTGGCGGAGGCGGAAGCCAATCTGCTTCGTCAGCGCTGAAGAGAGCGGTGAACAACATGGCAAAGAACATACAGCGGGAAGAGAAACTTGAGTTTCGCTTGATGCAACTGGATGATATTCCCGATGTGCTGGAGATTGAGCATGAAGCGTTCACGCTACCGTGGACAGAGGAAGCATTCCGCAATGAGCTGACGATGAATCATTTTGCTAAATATATGATTATGGAACTAGACGGACGAGCCATTGGTTACGCAGGCATGTGGACGATTATGGATGAGGCCCATATTACGAATATTGCGATTCGTGAGGCTTATCGCGGACGCAAACTTGGAGACAAGCTGTTGAATGAGCTGATGCAGACCGCCTCTTATTTAGGGATGGAACGTATGACGTTGGAGGTGCGGGTAACGAACCGGATCGCTCAGGGCTTGTATGAGAAAAAAGGCTTTAAGCCCGCAGGTGTGCGCAAAGGCTATTATTCGGATAATAACGAGGATGCCGTGATCATGTGGGCGGATCTTCCCGCGCATGGGGCATCCGGTGAACAGGAAGGAAGCGTGCAGAAGCAATGACGCAAGAGGAAAAAGCAGGTATAGGCTCCGCCTCCGGCGAGCCTTGCTATATACTGGCAGTGGAAACGAGTTGTGATGAGACGGCTGTTTCTGTCGTGAAAAATGGCACAGAGGTGCTCTCAAATTTGATTTCCAGTCAGATTGAAACACACAAAGCCTTTGGTGGTGTTGTGCCAGAGGTGGCTTCACGCAAGCATGTGGAGAGCATCACCTACATGTTGGACGAGGCCATGCAAACATCAGGAATTACCCCTCGTGAGATTTCGGCGGTTGCCGTGACACAAGGACCAGGACTGGTTGGCGCATTGTTGGTTGGAATTGTCGCTGCCAAGAGTGCTGCCTTGGCGTTCGGCAAGCCATTAATCGGGACGCATCATATCGCAGGACATATTTATGCCAATCAGCTGGAGCATGATATCGTATATCCGTGCATTGCTCTCGTGGTGTCAGGAGGACATACAGAGCTGGTGCTGATGGAGTCCGAAGGTCATTTTCAACTCATTGGTCGTACAAGGGATGATGCGGTTGGGGAAGCCTACGACAAAGTAGCGAGAGCCATTGGGTTTCCGTATCCCGGTGGCCCGCATGTGGATCGTGTGGCTCATGAATCGGAGGAAGTGGTTACTTTGCCGCGTGCATGGCTGGAGCCGGATTCTTATGATTTTAGCTTTAGCGGTTTGAAATCTGCGGTGCTGAATGTAATTAACCAGACGAAAATGCGCGGAGAAACCGTTCATGTCGGAGCGATCGCAAGAGGCTTTCAAGAGTCGGTCGTCGAGGTGCTGGTGGAAAAGGCGATTCGTGCCATGCGTGAATACGGTGCGAAGCAGCTCCTGCTTTGTGGCGGTGTGGCTGCTAATCGCGGACTGCGTACAGCATTGCGGGAGCGCAGTGAGCGCGAAGGAATCGAGCTGCTTGTACCATCGATGAAATTTTGCACAGATAATGCAGCGATGATCGGCGCTGCGGCCTACGCCAAATGGAAGCGCGGGGAATTTACCTCATTGGATATGAAGGCTGATCCAGGGCTGTCTCTGGAAGAATGGTCTGTCCAAACTTAATTGAAGATGAATGAGCAAGACACGGCACAGTTGAGTCGTGTCTTTTTTGTTCCGCTCCATAACGATCATAAAAATATAAATTCAAGAGGAAAAAATACAGGAGTTTGAGCAAATGAATGGCAGCATCTCAATCACTCGCATGATTCGTCACAATTGTTCACGATTTTTCATGATCCATCAAAAAAATCTGGGATTTTGATATTGCCCGAATAATGATGTGATTTGTCAAGTTGTGAACAAAGTTATCCACATATACCGCTTCGAATGTGGATAACCGAGTCCGAAGCAAGCAGGCTAAGACTTTTTGGAGATAGCAAGTTGGGGGATATGTAACACCTTTAGTTCTTGTGAAATCTGTGGATAATGTGGATAAAAGGGTGGATAAATTTGGTTTTCATTTGAAAATGGCTCTTTATCAATAAAAAAATGACCTAAAAGGCCATTTTTCAATCTCATTCATACACATAAGCTGTGGATAATCTTGTGTACAAAAATATAGAAGAGGAAAATGTGAAATTTTTAAGGCTAAGATTTTATGCAGTAGTGTTTATTCTTCTAACAGTTCTTCCCAAGAGGTATAGGTTTCAGTCAATTCCTGTTTATGGGTGTCGAGTTGTGCCTGAATATTCTGAAGCGCTGTGTAATCCTGATAAATCTCAGGCAGGGTCATTTGTTCCTCCAGCCCTAAAATTTGTTCTTCCAGCGTTTTGATCTGGTTTTCCAATGCCTCCAGCTTGCGTTGACGGCTACGTTCCTCGCTTTTGGCTTGTTTGTCTGCCGCATAGGTGGCGGCGCGTGATTTGGATGTGGTCTCGTCTGTCACGGATGCAGAGGCAGCCGATGTTTTGCCACGTGTGGCCTGATTTGCCTCCAGAGCTTCCTGCGCAATTTCCTCTAACTCCTGCTTTTTGGCTACATAGTCATCATAATTCCCCAGGAAATGTTCTATCCCCCCAGGATGAAGCTCGATGACACGTTCCGCCATTTTGTTCAGGAAATAACGGTCATGGGAAATGAACAGCAGCGTACCGTCATAGTCCATCAAAGCAGCTTCCAGCACTTCCTTGCTAAACAGATCCAGATGGTTGGTAGGCTCATCTAGAATTAATACGTTGGCTTCGCGCAGCATGAGCTTGGCCAGAGAAACGCGGGCTTTTTCCCCTCCGCTTAATGCAGCTACCTTTTTTAGTACATCGTCACCGCTAAACAGGAAATTACCCAGCACTGTACGAATACGTGCTTCTTCCATATGAGGGTACTCGCTCCACAACTCCTCCAGTACGGTATTGGCGGGGTTCAGGTTCGTCTGCTCCTGGTCATACAGGCCGATTTTTATTTTCGTGCCCCAGTGGATGGAGCCAGCAGCAGGTTTAAGTGATCCGGTCAGACATTTGAGCAACGTCGATTTTCCGATCCCGTTCGGACCAATCAGTGCCACGGTATCACCACGTTTTAAGTCGAACGATGCGTGCTGGAATAAAGGCTTTTTACCTTCATATCCCACAGAGAGGTCACGTACCTCCAGTACTTCCTTACCTGACATATGGGCTGTTTCAAAGGAAAAATGAGCCTTTTTCAAGTCTCCCATGGGCCGATCCATACGCTCCATTTTATCTAGCTGCTTGCGCCGACTTTGAGCGCGTTTGGTTGTGGAAGCCCGCACGATATTACGTTGTACGAATGCTTCTAAACGGGCAATTTCTCCTTGCTGCTTTTCGTAATGTTTAAGATTCGTTTCGTACTCGGCGGCCTTCAGCTCCATGTAGCGGCTGTAGTTGCCTGTATATCGAGTAGAACGATGGCGTTCAATTTCAATAATCGTCGTTACCAGTCGGTCCAGAAAATAACGGTCATGTGATACAACCAGCAGAGAACCGGAGTAGCCGCGCAAATAGTCCTCCAACCAGGTCAGTGTTTGAATATCCAGATAGTTGGTAGGCTCATCGAGCATAAGGACATCTGGGGCGAGCAGTAGGATGCGCGCTAGCGCAAGCCGGGTTTTCTGTCCTCCGCTCAGAGTAGCTACAGGCGTCTCAGGTGCAAATGATCCAAAGCCCATACCGTGCAGCACGCTGCGAATACGGGTCTCCATTTCATAACCTCCGTGATCCTTGAACCAGTCTGAACGACGTGCATAGCGTTCCAGCAGATCTGCGTAGCGTTTTTCGTTTTGAGCATTGGCCAGGTCAGCGATGTCCTGTTCCATTTGCCGCAGTTCCCGTTCCGCTTCAATCAGAGGAGTGAACACCAGCATCATTTCTCCCCAGATAGACCGGTCAGAATTCAAACCGCTGTTTTGCGCCAGATAACCGATGCTGGTCTCCTTCGCCTTGAAAATTTGTCCACTGTCATAGGATATTTCACCAGCAATGATTTTGAGCAGGGTTGATTTGCCTGCACCGTTCACACCTACGAGTCCAATACGTTCACGTTCCAATATTTGAAGGTTAATCCCGTCCAGAACGGGCTCAATCCCATAAGATTTAGTAATTCCGGTTACTTGCAATAGCATAGCGTATCGTTCCTCCATTACATTTTGCACAGTTCTACCTGCTTTCTTCGCAGGTACCTTCCTTCCAGTTTACATGAAATTACCCACTATTGCACTGCTTTCACCCTGTAAACCCTTGAGCCGCGTGTAGTCAATTTGTATAAACAATGATAAACTTAAACGAGAAGTGAAAAAGAATGAAAAAAACTTGCAACGTACAGCACTTACTGACAAATGGGACAATAGTAACGTTTTAAAGATTATCGACGATTGTGCGGGAGGGCGGATGTGATGGATGTCTGTAATGTGAAGAACGCGCTGCGTTTGCAGCAACGGAAAGCGCGTGAATCCATGGACCCGCTGACAAGGCAGAAGGCATCAGCTGTGGCCTGTCGGCATGCAATCGAGGCATGGGAGCAGCTTAGAATAGACAGAAACGGAGATAAGCTAACATTATTTAGTTATCTCTCTTTTGGCAGCGAGATTTCGACGACTCCCCTCATTGAGCATTGCTGGTCACAGGGAGATCGTGTCCTTGCCCCAAGAGTGGATCCGGTAGCTCGGACTATGGAGGTGAGGGAGATGGATCAGTACGGAGATATTGTACCCGGCATCTGGAACATCCCTGAGCCTGCTTTGACATGCAAGGAATGGTCGCCTGAAATGTGGACGGGAATTGACTGGGTTGTTGTGCCCGGATTGGCCTTTGATCGTCGTGGGGGCAGGATCGGCTACGGCGGAGGCTATTATGACCGCTTTACCGTACAGGTAGAGGCAGAGAAGCGTAACAACAGCCACGTAGGTCCGCTGTATGTCTCGCTGCTGCTGCCGGGACAATTGCTGACACAGGTGCCCATGGAGCCAAGGGATTTGCGAGTGGACGTGCTGTTTACTCTGGATGGACGCTTAGATTGTGATTATTGACAAATGATGTATGAAGTAAAGTTGGGTATGTGAAAGGAGCTGTGAGGGAGTCGTGGATTCCTTTACTCATTTTAACGAACAGGGACGGGCTCGGATGGTAGATATTTCGGGTAAAACGTCTACGATTCGTACAGCAGTTGCCGTGACTCAGATTACGATGAATCCGGCTACATTGACGGCTGTAAAAGAAGGAAGAATCGGCAAGGGTGATGTTCTTGCTGTGGCCCAGGTCGCAGGGATTCAAGGCGCGAAAAAAACGTCAGACTGGATACCGATGTGTCATCCACTGGCCCTGACAGGCGTGAACATTACTTTTTCCGATAATGGACATGATGTGCTTCATATTGAAGTTGAAGTGAAGACCGAAGGTAAGACAGGTGTAGAAATGGAAGCTTTGACAGCGGCTTCAGCCGCAGCGTTAACCGTGTATGATATGTGCAAGGCGCTGCAAAAAGATATGATCATCGGCCCTACCATGCTGCAATCCAAAACAGGTGGCAAGCATGGGGATTTTCAAAGGGAGGACCACCGGGAACCTTGACATAGACAACATTGTCGCCGAGAGGGTACTGTGATGTGATGCAGGATGCAGCGTGGCTGTTTCTGATTTTCAGAAGAGAAAGTATTCTTTCATGATAGGAGAAGGGTGATCTTATGGTGTGGAAAACGGCGATCCTAACAGCCAGTGATAAAGGGGCAAGGGGAGAGCGTGAGGATACAAGCGCACAGGTCATCCGGGAACTCATCGAAGAAGAACTGGGCGGAGAGATTGTGGAATACCGGATCGTTCCCGATGAACCGGATGAAATTATTGCAGCTTTAATCGAAATGACCGATTATTTTCATGCAGACCTGGTACTAACTACGGGTGGAACCGAGCTGGCGATCCGTGATGTGACACCGGAGGCGACTAGGCGGGTTGTGGAACGGGAAGTGCCAGGCATGGCGGAAGCTATGAGAATGATCGTGATGCAGAAAAATCCAGCGGCTATGCTATTCCGTGGAATCGTGGGAATACGCGGACGTACACTGATCGTCAATTTACCAGGAACGCCCAAAGGTGTGCATGAAAATTTGGCAGCGATAATGGACCAACTTCCAGAAGCGTTGCTTATGGTGACAGGTCAGTTCCGGTAGAAGGCAGCACATCGTGTGTGGTATGATACCTATAAGAATTTATAAGGCCGTATACGGGCAAAGATGCTTATTTTGTCCGTCAACATAAGGAGGATTACTGCACATGCCCAATATTGGAGCACCGGGTTATATTTTGTTAATTATTCTGGCGCTGCTGCTATTTGGTCCGAACAAGCTGCCTGAGCTGGGTCGAGCTGTAGGGCGTACATTCCGTGAGTTTAAAAACGGGGCACGCGATATTTTATCAGAAGATGAACGGACTGAGCGTAAAGACAGCAAAGATAGTGTGGTCAAAGCATCACAAACGACGTCTTCAGAAGTTCAACCTCAGCCTGAGGATAAACGCTTGTCATAGATTTAGTGATCGATTCTTGATCTTGTACAATAAACAAAAGCCTCTTCTTCAGTGAAGGGCTTTATTTTTTAGGAGGCGCTGCTGCGTTCCGTTCAGAAAGGAGGAGTGGACTTGACCCCATCAGAGCATGAAATGCCGCTTATGGAACATCTGGGAGAGCTTCGCCGCAGAATGATCTATGTGCTAATTGTATTTGTATTGGCACTGGCTGGTGGTCTGTTCGCGGCGGGTTCTGTCTATGACTGGCTTATTCGCTCCGGTTCGGCGCGAGCTTTTCAGTTAAACGCGTTTTCCTTTTGGGACGGGATTGGTATCTACATGAAGATCGCCATGATCATCGGGATTGCGGTGGCGCTACCGTTTGCTTGCTACCAACTGTGGAAGTTTGTCAGCCCGGGCTTAAGACCGCAAGAACGGAGTGCGACTTTGCGGTATGTGCCTTATGTGCTGCTTTTGTTCATCATTGGGACAGCTTTTGCTTATTTCATTATTTTCCCAATGGCGATTCAGTTTACATCGTCGGTCACCAAAAGTATGGGATTACAGGAAACGTACGGAATCGCACAATATTTCACCTTTATGTTTAATATTGTACTGCCTGTAGCACTGCTGTTTGAGCTCCCCCTGCTTATCATGTTTCTGACGGGGATACATGTTTTAACACCAATGCGGCTTCGCAAATGGCGGAAGATTTCTTATTTTCTGCTTGTGTTCGTTGCGGTTGTCATTACCCCGCCGGACTTTATTTCCGATTTTTTGGTGGCGATTCCGTTGCTGGTGCTATATGAAGTGAGCGTGTATTTGTCTTCGGTCGTGTACCGCAGGCAGCTGCGTGCACAGGAGGAACGTGAGGCCCAATTGCGTGTAGCTTCGGAATAATAAGGCAGGACCTGAATGGCTCAGTAAACAATTAATTTGGGTCCGCTAGCTACATGGCAACTTGCAGATGATGAATGGCATTTGTATATCATGACTATTTATAGAGCATAACAGCAGCAGCTTAGCTGCCTTAAAAATAACCATTAGCCTTGGGTTAACGGTTATTTTTCAGATAGATGGATATAATCGGGAAGGGCTGTCCATAAAAATTCCCATAAAAAATACATTAGGGACTTGAAATTCAATCCCAAGTTGAGTATCATAAAGTTGGTTGTTAGCACTGACGACTGTCGAGTGCTAATACATACAACATAACAACCAAATTACAGGATAAAACACTTAATAAGGAGGCTATTTTTTCATGATCAAACCTTTGGGTGAACGCGTATTGGTGGAAGCAATTGAGCAAGAGACAACGACTTCCTTCGGGATCGTACTTCCTGACTCTGCCAAGGAAAAGCCGCAAGAAGGCAAAATTATCGCGGTTGGCGCAGGCGCATTGAAAGACGGTGCCCGTATTCCTCTGGAAGTAAAAGAAGGCGACCGTGTCATTTTCTCTAAATACGCTGGAACGGAAATCAAATATGAAGGTAAAGAATATTTGATTATGAAAGAAAGCGATATCCACGCGATTATCGGTTAACCGGAACCCGGACAAGACCTGAATATAGGAATTGAAACAAATCATTCATAATCCATAGGGAGGTTTATCACAAATGGCTAAAGATATTAAATTCAGTGAAGACGCTCGTCGCTCCATGCTGCGCGGGGTTGACGCATTGGCTAATGCTGTAAAAGTAACACTCGGACCGAAAGGCCGTAACGTTGTACTGGAGAAAAAATTCGGTAGCCCGCTCATCACCAATGACGGTGTAACGATTGCAAAAGAAATCGAGCTGGAAGACGCGTTCGAAAACATGGGCGCTCAACTGGTTAAAGAAGTAGCAACCAAAACGAACGATGTAGCAGGTGATGGTACGACTACTGCTACTGTTTTGGCTCAAGCCCTCATCACAGAAGGCCTGAAAAACGTAACTGCTGGCGCAAGCCCAATCGGTATCCGTAAAGGGATCGACAAAGCGGTTAAAGCGGCTGTCGCTGAACTGCAAGCCATCTCCAAACCAATCGAAAGCAAACAATCCATTGCTCAAGTAGCCGGTATTTCTGCTGCTGATGACGAAGTAGGCGAACTGATCGCTGAAGCTATGGAAAAAGTGGGCAAAGACGGTGTAATCACTGTTGAAGAATCCCGCGGTTTTGCAACAGAGCTGGAAGTGGTTGAAGGTATGCAATTTGACCGTGGCTACATTTCCCCGTACATGATTACAGATACGGACAAAATGGAAGCTGTACTGGACAATCCGTATATCCTGATCACAGACAAAAAAATCACAAACACACAAGAAATCCTGCCATTGCTTGAAAAAATCGTACAACAAGGCAAACCACTCGTTCTGATCGCTGAAGACATCGAAGGCGAAGCGCTGGCTATGCTCGTTGTTAACAAACTGCGTGGTACATTCAACGCTGTAGCTGTTAAAGCTCCAGGCTTTGGTGACCGTCGTAAAGCAATGCTGCAAGATATCGCTGCCCTGACAGGCGGTCAAGTGATTACAGAAGAACTGGGTCTGGACCTGAAAACAGCTTCCGTAGACCAACTGGGTACAGCACGTCAAGTGCGTATCACAAAAGAAAATACGATTGTGGTTGACGGTGCTGGAAACAAAGCCGACATCGACGCTCGTGTTAGCCAAATCCGTACGCAACTGGAAGAAACCACTTCCGAGTTCGACAAAGAGAAACTGCAAGAGCGTCTGGCTAAATTGTCCGGCGGCGTAGCAGTCATCAAAGTCGGTGCGGCTACTGAAACAGAATTGAAAGAACGCAAACTGCGCATCGAAGATGCCCTGAACGCAACCCGTGCTGCGGTTGAAGAAGGTATCGTATCCGGTGGTGGTGTAGCGCTTCTGAACGTATACAAAGCAGTTGCAGCTGTTGAACTGCAAGGCGACGAGCAAACAGGCGTGAACATCGTGTTGCGCGCTCTGGAAGCTCCAATCCGCACCATCGCTGCTAACGCTGGTGAAGAAGGCTCTGTAATCGTTGAGCGTCTGAAACGCGAAGAAGTTGGCGTAGGCTTTAACGCAGCTACTGGCGACTGGGTAAACATGATCGAAGCTGGTATCGTGGACCCTGCGAAAGTAACTCGTTATGCATTGCAAAACGCTGCTTCCGTAGCAGCAATGTTCCTGACTACCGAAGCGGTTATCGCTGACAAGCCAGAACCAGAAAAGGCTGCAATGCCTGACATGGGCGGCATGGGTGGAATGGGCGGCATGATGTAATAAAGCCGAAAATCCTTGCTGTAACAAGGGTTTGAGGTCGAAAACATTTTATTTGCCCATAATTTGCCCATAAAAGTTTTGATAATTAGAGGCTTTCCATTAGTTCGCTGAACTTTTGGGAAGCCTCTTTTTTCTTTGGCTTAGTTACGTGAAGGTAAACATGCTTTGTCGTATCATCGTCTTTATGACCCAATCTGTCCATAATTTCTTGTAGACCGACTCCAGCTTCTGCAAGCAATGATGTATGAGTATGTCGGAGTGAGTGCGGAGTCAAATTTTCATTTAGGTCTGCGAGCTTTAACAATCGAGCCATCCTAATTTGGATAACCTTAATTAATTCAGGATATCCTGGATTCTTTTTGGTTTTAGCGAAAACAAAGTCTTTGTTATGATAGGTGTCTAGGTTGGAAAGTTGGATTGATTTCTGAACCTCTTGGTAACTCTTTAGCTCTTCCAGGAGAGTTACATCTAATTCGATTGTTCTTCTTGCACTCTTTGTTTTAGGGGTTAACAACGTATACTCTGTAGTTTTGTTAATCGGATTGTAGTATGTTTTTGAAATAGAAAGGGTATGTTCCTCAAAATCAATATCTGCCCATTTCAAAGCACATAATTCACCGATACGCATACCTGTGTAAGCAAGAGTTTTGAATATGAGGTAATCACGATCCAAACCCTTGTCTTTGGCGGTTTTTAAAAATAGAGCTAATTCTTCTTTCTCTAAATATTTTACCGTGGCTTCTTCCTTCTCTAATTCCTCAACTGTTTTCTGCACCTTCGGTACATGTGCGTATTGAGTAGGATCAATTTTAATTACATCCATTTCCGCAGCTTTTTTGAAAATCATTCTTCCTGTACGGTGTATGCCATCAAGAGTATTATCTGCAAACCCCTTTGTTTCTTTTAAATCATTAAGCGCATTCTGATATCTTTTTTTGGTTATATCTTTCATGCGTAACTTAGCAAAGTAAGGTGACAGTTTATCTATTTCATGCTCTCGAACCCTAACCGTGCTTATTTTAACCTTCCCGGTTGCTTTATACATAGATAGCCATTCTCTTGAAAATTCCTCAAAGGTTGAGTTATTTTCTTTCACGTACGTGCCTTCTTTGAGTTCAGCGTATAGTTTAGCTGCTGCAAGTTCCGCCTCGCGTTTTGTCTTAAACCCATTCCGTTCCACATAATCATATTTTCCTGTTTTCGGATTTTTTCCCGCACTCAAGCGGAAAGACCATGTGGCCCCACAAGTACATTTTTTTTGGGTTTCAGGGCATGTACAGCCCCTTCTTCTAAAAGAACCTGGCATAATTAGAAAGCCTCCCTAGAACGTATGTTCTGTTTTTTTTAAAATTAAAACCGCTTTGGAAGCGGTTATTATACTAATTGCTTAGCTAAAAAGGTAAAGTAAAAGAATCATCTGAAGAGTTCGGCTTAGACTGTTGATTATTCTTTTCCCAGCTTTGAAGTAACCCACTTTCGTAAAACGTAGAAGTTGACCCGCATTTAGTGCAAAATCTAGAATCTCCATCTAGATATTCACCACAACCTTGCTCTAAGTCATGCCATGATCCATTAAATGGATTCTCTATATCTGAACCAGAAAAGCCTGTACATTTATTTACTAAGTAAGTCCCACAAATCTGACAATATTCACCTACTACACTCTCATTGTTGCACCTAGGGCATTGACAGGCTCTATTCAATTCATCAAGTTCAATTTTAGTATAAATCATCGTAACGCTTCCTTTCCCTCTTGCTAGGTTATTGCCTCCGCATGTTGGGCAAAAACTTACATCTTTTTGAACAAAATAATGATTACAATTTAAACATTGAGTGCCATACTTGTATTCCCAAATAAAGTTCTTAAAGAATGCCGACCAAGTTTTAGAGGTGTAGTTTCTGCCCATTTCAATCCCTCTGTTTAGAAAATTTAAAACATTGGAGGCTGCTTCAAAAGATATTTGGCATAACTCAGACAGAATTGAGGCGTCCAGCCTTCCTAATGCTGAAATTACCTTAGGTGGGGCTAATAATGTTCTAGCAAAACAGTTTGCTTCACTTTCAAATGCTATATATTCTTTTTTTGTTAATGAATTTCTTGCTATTATGGTTTTAGCTGATATCTCATTATGCTTTAATATAAAGTGACCTAGTTCATGAGCAATTGTCCACCTAACTCTCCCCACATTGTCCACCGTATCATTGTATAGAATTAAGTATTGATGTTTTGATTTTTGGTAATAGCAACAACCCTCATTACTATCAGCAAAATCACATACATCCTCAATAGTCATACCGTATTTTACGCTAAACCATGTATAGGTCTTAATTCTAAAGTTAGGGAATTTCTTGCTGAGAAGTTTAACCTTTACTGGAAGTGAGGTTATTTTCTTTGTTTTCAAAAGTTCATAAGCTGCATTCTCAGCTCGATTGTAGTTAGCTTTATATATTGTCGTCATCTTCATCGTCTTCATCAAACGCATCCTCAAAAGCTGCTTCGAGAATTGTAATAGCTTTTTTTCTATCTTTCGGGCTTACCTTTCTTGCAAATCTTTCTATTTTGTAGTAATCGTCATTTATATTATCCGGTTCGCTCTCTTCTTGTTTAACTGTTTCTTCAAGATCACCTAATAAATACTCAGGTTTAACACTAAGAATATTTGCTAATTTACGAGCCATATTGGGACTTAAGTTTCGTTTTCCTCTTTCAATATCGTAATAATACTGCGCTGAAATACCAAGTTTTTCTGCTATTTCTGTGCCACTTAGGTCTCTTTCCCTTCGGATTTTCCTTATTCGAGTGGACTCCATTTTTAATCACCTTTCATCTATTTGCTGATTACATGATATCAATTTAAGCTTAAAAACTCAATGTTCGTTTAGCTTAATTATGCTTAATTATTAAGCTTAATTAAGAAATATGGAGTTATACCGAGCTATTTCCTATTATTTAATAGAAAATAGTCGTTTTTGCACGTTTTTGCTTGTTGTAAATGTATATTTTTAAGCTTAATATTTAAGCAGAAAGGAGGCGGCTAACATGCATTTCTCAAGTACGATAAAGGAGGCTTTGAAATACAAAGGTTTCTCAGCTTCTGATCTTGCAAGATTAACTGGTTATACCCCTCAATATATCCATGATCTACTCGCAGGTAATCGGCGCTGGAATGAGACTACAATTTCCAAAGCGTGTAATGTGCTTGAACTTGAAATCAAGTTTATACAGAAAAAAGCTCAATAATTTAGAGGATTTTTTTTCAGTGAAGCTGATTGCAAAATAAGATCAGCCTATAAATTACGAAAGAGGGAGAGCTATTTGAATAAATTAGTGTTCATCGAAAATGGAAAGATGGTAACAGACAGCCTGATTGTGGCTCAGGTATTCGGAAAAGAACATAAGCACGTTATCCGTGATATCAACAATATGGAATGTAGTGTTGAGTTTAGAGAGTCCAATTTTGGACTGACGTCTTATCAGTCCGCTCAGAACAAGGCTTTACCAAAATATATCCTTACTCAAGATGGCTTTTCCTTCTTGGCAATGGGGTATACAGGAAAAGAAGCAGCACGCTTTAAAGAAATGTATATTGGTGAGTTCAACCGTATGCGGAATGAATTGACTCTCAATACTCAACAATTATCACCAGAATTACAAATGTTCAGTCAGATTTTTAATTCGGTGGCTCGGATGGAATTAGAGCAATCGAAATTACAGAGTGATGTAACCGCCGTGAAGAAGCAACTTGATAATCAAGCTGAAATCTTAGCTCTTAATCCCACAGAGTGGAGAAAGAAAGTAACGTCTCTGCTTAACGGCATCGCCAAAGAACGCGGAGGATATGACGCACATCGGGACGTACGGAATGAAAGCTACGAATTGCTGGAAGCGAGGGCCAAATGCGATTTATCTACACGTTTGACTAATAAGCGTAGACGGATGTTGGAAGAAGGTACTTCAAAGTCAAGAGTGGACAAGGTTAACCGGATGGATGTTATTGCAGAAGATGCTCGACTTACAGAAGTATATCTTGCCATTGTTAAAGAAATGGCAATTCGGACTGGATCCGATTGGGATTTTCTACAATGAGTATCGCCAATCAATTACCACCGCACTTGACCGCCAAACATATAGCTGCATTCACGAGTATTTCTAAACGAAGAGTATATACCCTTATGACGACACATCCGAATCACGGAGGCATTCCAAGTTTTCGAGTTGGCTCAAAATCTATTCTTGCTGATCGTGCTGAATTTCTCCAGTGGTGGGAACTGACAAAATCGGAGGGTAGAACATTCAAGGATTAGAAAAGGAGGTGAATAACTTGCCATTACAAACATCTCGCCATTTCGCCAGCGTGTGCGCCTTTTATTTGGATTGTGAAGCAAAAGCACGCCGTAATAAACGTTTCAGACTTATTAAACATTACCGTAAGCAGTACCGTAAATATCGCGGCCTTTTGTACAAAGCGGTATACGAAAAGAACCCAACAGGGGTAGGAGCCTGAGGGGTTCAGCACAAAAAACTATTAGGTGGCTTCATTATAACATGAAGCTGAAAGGATGAAAACATGAAGGCGACTGGAATTGTAAGACGCATTGATGATTTGGGCCGTGTTGTTATTCCCAAAGAGATTAGAAGGGTACTCAGTATTGAGGCGGGTGACCCACTGGAGATTTTTACAGATGGTAATTATGTAAGCTTTCGCAAGTATGCGCCTGGATGCTCTCTTTGTGGTCTTTCAGGTAGAAAGCTTGTCAAGTTGTATCCAGAAAAGCTGGTCTGCACCGGATGTGTGGACCTCATTACGAGAGAGCAAGACAAGCTTCATAGTTCGGCGCTGCCTGCTGAGGAATACGGATTTTAATTTTATATCAATTAGGAGGACTTATACATGCCTGTTCAAATTAACATTACTGGCGAAGACGCCAACCAAGCCATTAAGGAATTTTCCGTTTTATCTGCTGCTTTTATTGGTACTCAGACTCCGGCTGCTGCTCCGGTTCAACCTACACCACAAGAGGAAAAGCCAAAACGCAGTCGTGCCACAACGTCGAAGCCAGAGGAAGAACCAAAGCCGGACAAGGTGAGTGAAGATGTGCAAAAAGATGCTAAGGGCGATGATCAGCCTACCGTAAAACTGGAAGAAGTCCGGGCCAAGGCTGCGGAGCTGTCAAAAGCAGGTAAACAGGCCGGAGTGAAAGAGGTAATTAACAGCTTCGATGTTCCTAACCTTTCTAAAATTCCGAAAGACAAACTGGCAGAAGCGCTGGAGAAATTGACGGCGCTTGAGGAAGCAGAATGACCGCAGGGCATGCAAACCGTGCCCATGCAAAACTGTCCGCATCTGGCTCTAAGCGTTGGCTGACCTGTACGCCGAGCGCCAAGCTTGAACAGCAGTTTGAAGAGGCTACCAGCACGTTTGCCGAAGAGGGCACAGCGGCGCATGAGCTAGCAGAACTGCACCTAACTAAGTATCTAACCGCCATGAGTCCTGTTCAGCATAAGAAGGCGCTGGACAAGCTCAAGGAAGGGCCGTACTACTCGCAGGAAATGGAGGATTACGTACATGAGTACGTGACCATTGTTTTGGAGCGGGTAGCCGAAGCACGGAAGCGGTCCCGTGACGCTGAAATTTTGCTGGAGCAACGTTTGGATTTTAGCGCATGGGTACCGGATGGTTTTGGTACAGGTGACGTGTTGATTATTGCTGACGGCACTATGGAAGTAATCGACCTGAAATATGGCAAGGGTGTACCTGTATCAGCGGGGGGCAACAGTCAGATGCGGCTGTATGGTCTTGGTGCATTGGATACGTTCGGCTTCCTTTACGACATTCAAGGGGTACGCATGACCATTGTTCAACCCCGTCTGGATAGTGTATCGACCGAAGAGATGTACGCAGACGAACTGGTGGCCTGGGGGGATATGCATGTTAAGCCCTTGGCTGATATGGCCGCTGCGGGTGAAGGGGAGTATGCCGCAGGTGACCATTGCAAGTTCTGCCGTGCCCGATTCAACTGCCGGGCGCGAGCAGAGGCAAATTTGGAGCTGGCAAAACATGAATTTACCGACCCTGCTTTACTTTCTCATGAAGAGATTGGCAGCATATTGAAACAGGCTGATGACCTGAAAGCCTGGGCTACAGACGTACAAGGTTATGCCTTGGAGCAGGCGGAGAAGCATGGTGCCAAGTTCCCTGGCTGGAAGTTGGTTGAAGGAAGAAGCAACCGGAAATATGCCGATCCTGTGGCAATTCAGGACAAGGTGGTATCCGCTGGGTACGATCTGGACGTTATTGCCCCGCGCTCATTGCTTGGCCTGACAGCAATGGAGAAGATCACAGGCAAGAAACAGTTTGCGGTCCTTGCGGACGGCCTTATTATCAAGCCTGCTGGTAAGCCGACGCTGGTTCAAGAATCGGACAAACGGCCTGAGTTGTCTTCGGCAGCATCGGCGGTAGCAGATTTTACAGATGAATGATCAATGGGGTATCTGGAGCTGTTGGTCGAAAAAATTTTGTTTCGGTATTTCCGCGCCGTCAGCCAAGGTTGCCCGGAAAGAACTGTATAAGAAGATCGGCAAAGACGCTTACAAATGGCGTTTTGAAGCCAGAAAAAATAAAACCAATCATGAAGGAGAAATGCAAAATGACTACAACTAACAACGATACAAAGGTAGTAACAGGAAAGGTTCGTCTCTCTTACGTTCATGTCTTTGAACCTAATGCTATTGATGGTGGAGAGCCAAAATACAGCAGTTCCATTCTCATTCCAAAGTCCGATAAGGTCACTTTGAAGAAGATCAAAGCTGCTATTGCAGCTGCAACAGAGGCGGGAAAAAGTAAATGGGGTGGTAAGGTTCCAGCGAACCTGAAAACACCGCTTCGGGATGGTGACGAGGAACGGGAAGACGATCCGGCATACGCTGGTCATTACTTCCTGAATGCCTCCAGCAAAAATAAACCCGGAATTATTGACCTGGACAAGATCGAGATTACCGATTCTACGGAAGTATACAGTGGTTGCTATGCCCGTGTAAGTCTCAACTTCTATGCCTTCAATACGAACGGTAACAAAGGTATTGCAGCCGGATTGAACAATCTACAAAAGGTAGCCGATGGGGAATACCTGGGTGGTCGTTCCCGTGCGGAAGACGATTTTGACGACGACTTTGAGGATGAAGATAGTTTCTTGGATTAAAGCAGTTCTGACGTGATGGTAAGGGGATTCTTTGGGTCCCCTTTTTCTTTACCAAAAATTCAGGAGGTTTTCATATGAGTATACAATATTTGGTTAAAAAGGCGCATGAGAACGCAGTAAATAAAGGTTGGTATGAAGAACCTCGCAGCTTTGGTGACGTGATTGCTTTAACCCATGCAGAGCTGTCGGAAGCTTTAGAGGATTACCGGGATGGGCGCGGCTTGAAAGAAATTTATTACGAGGGGGAAAAACCATGTGGCATTCCAATTGAACTGGCTGATACATTGTTGCGTATATTCGACTTCTGCGGCCATGTCGGAATTGACCTCGAAGCAGCTCTTGCTGAAAAGATGGCTTACAACGAATCACGGCCACACAAACATGGCGGCAAGGTGATTTAATGGTGGATGTTTTATCAATTGACCTTGAGACATTCAGTAGTGTGAATATTAAGGATTCAGGTGTTTACCCCTATGTTAAATCACCGGACTTTGAAATATTGCTTTTTGCTTATGCATTCAACCAAGAGCCTGTTAGGGTTCTGGACCTAACTGACTTTGAGGATATTCCGGCAGATGTTCAGGAGGCACTTTCTGATTCGGGTGTACTCAAGACAGCTTTCAATGCTGGCTTTGAACGCACGGCATTGGCGAAACATTTTAACCAGCCAATGCCCCCAGAACAATGGCAATGCTCAGCGGTGCTTGCTCTTACGCTTGGTTTGCCTGGCTCTTTGGATCAGGTCGCCAAGGCGCTCAAGTTACAGGAGCAAAAGGACAGCGCAGGCAAGGCCTTAATCAAGTATTTCAGCACCCCATGCAAGCCGACGAAGGTTAACGGTGGGCGAACCCGTAACATGCCCTGGCATGCACCGGAGAAGTGGCAACAGTATAAGGATTATTGTGGTCAGGACGTGGAAACGGAACGAGATTTACGCCGCAGGCTGATTGCCCGCAAACCTTCCGAATTTGAACAGCAGTTATGGGCGTTGGATCAACGGATTAATGACGGCGGTATTCAGATTAACCCGGAATTGGTACAGCATGCAATAGCTTGTGATGAAGCGTTTCAAGCCCGGAAATTGGCAGAGGCCGCAGAAATTACGGGCTTGGATAATCCCAAAAGTGTAGCCCAGCTCAAGGGCTGGTTGGAGGTTCAGGGATTGACTGTAGGTGGTCTGACCAAAGACAGCATTCCGGTTCTGATCGAGCAAGCGGACGAATTAGGATTGGCTGACGCAAAGGCCGTACTAAAGTTGCGTCAAGAGACTTCCAAAACGTCAGTTAAGAAGTATGAGGCCATGCAACGGGCACGTTGTACTGATAATCGGGTACGCGGATTACTTCAATTCTATGGCGCGAACCGGACAGGCCGTTGGGCTGGTCGCTTGGTGCAAGTTCAGAACCTACCGCAGAACAAACTGACCGATTTGGATTTGGCGCGGACTTTACTGCTGGAGGGTGAATACGAATTACTGGAGCTGCTATACGCCAGTGTTCCAGGGGTCCTTAGTCAGCTTGTCCGTACTGCGTTCATACCTTCACCGGGTTGTCGCTTCATCGTTTCTGACTTTAGCGCCATTGAAGCACGGGTAATTGCTTGGCTGGCGAAAGAGGAATGGCGCATGGAGGTATTCAGGACGCACGGGAAGATATATGAAGCTTCTGCTTCTCAGATGTTCAAAGTTCCGATTGAAGAGATTGGGAAGGGTAACCCGCTGCGACAGAAAGGCAAGATTGCGGAGCTGGCTTTGGGGTACGGCGGCAGCGTAGGGGCTTTGGAACAAATGGGTGCGCTCAAGATGGGGCTGGAGTCGGACGAGCTGAAACCGCTGGTTAATGCCTGGCGCAAAGCCAATAAGAAAATCACAAAGCTGTGGTGGGATGTGGACGCGGCGGCAATGGCTGCTGTCGAAGAGCATCGGCGCGTTGAGCTGCAATACGGCCTTACGTTCTTTATGGAAGATGGCTCTTTGTTCATTCAACTTCCGTCCGGACGGCGTTTAGCGTATGTGAATCCGCAGATTAAACCCGGTAAATTTGATAAGCCAGCACTGACATATGAGGGCATGGATCAGGTCAAAAAGATTTGGACCCGCATTGATACCTACGGGCCCAAACTGGTGGAGAACATTGTTCAAGCGATCAGCCGGGACTGCTTGGCGGAATCTCTCATAAAGCTGGATGATGCCGGATACAAGACTGTTATGCACGTTCACGATGAAGCTGTTCTGGATGTACCGGGTGAATATAGCCCTAATGGTAGTTTTGATTTGGACCAAGTGGTGGAAATCATGGGTCAGCCGATTCCATGGGCCCCGGGGCTGCCCCTCAGAGCTGATGGGTACGAGACTGCTTATTATAGAAAGGATTGATAGATTTTGATCGACTAATTTAATAGTAAAGCTCCTCGGTATTTAGTGGGTCAAAAATTACTCTTGTTCTTCAGTTTTACTATTAAGATACCCATTCAAAAATCTCAGTACGAATCGTTCCAAGCGATCTATTGATATAGGATCAAGTTTTCCGTATTCGATTTGCTCTATTAAAAATGTATATAATTCGTGTTTTTGTATTTCTTCAAGAGTTACATCAGCTCCGTAATTGAAAACTAAGAAAGTTCTAATTGCTTCTTCGTACTTTTTTGCCCGATCTGAAGTCATGCGCGGTTCAAAATAACTTAATGCTGACTGTTTTCCAACTGGCATTATTGAACTCGTTTTGTAATTCAAAGAGGATAATTGATATTGCATATCATTTAGTGTTTCTAGAATTAGTTTATCAGATGAAATAGATGTTTCCGATAATTCAGCTACTTTGAACTGTCCAAAATTCTTAAGAAATGTCGAGTGATCGGGATCACTTAGTGATTTCTCATAGGTAGCGACAACTTTTCTTGAAAGGGCTATTTGGAAATCATTAATTTTCGTAAATCTCAAATCTCTTGGGTAGGATAGATGTTCTATTACTTGGGTGTCAAATGAATAGCCTGTAATGTCGTCTTTTACAATAATTGTAGGTTTATCAAATGCTAGTCTCATTCCTAGTTCGAACATTACATTAGCGTTTTTACAGCTAACATCGCAGATAACAACATCTGAGTTGTAAATATTTTGGACAATCCGTTTTTGAATGACGCCTGTATCATCTGCATCACTAACTAAAGTTACTTGAACCTTATATTTTTCGATAGTTTGGACAGATTCAGTCAAAATACTTTTTACATCTGCCCAATGTTCAGCTGAGCAATCTTCTATTGGAGATATAGGCATAACTAAACCAATTTTTAGAGTCTTTTCATCATTTGGCATAATGGGCCTCCCGTTGGCAAATAGTAGGTATATTATACCAGCAAATATTTCCTGGTAGAAGAATAATATTTTGTATTCTCACCTGATAGAAAGAGGGTAATTGAACGGGTGGAAAAAGCTGATCCTTATTTTCAAGACATACCTTGGGATATCGTCACAAATGATTTAGGTAGCGTGGTTGGAGAGGTGTACATGTAATTGCCCGAGCCTGATCCAAGAAGAGTTAAACCGACTTGGAACCCAAAAGACTATTTTAAAATTTGAAAGGTGTTGGCCGAACAATGACTGAAGACAATCAACTGGAAATATCGTTCGGCCGCAGCCGGACGGATACAAATTGGAAACCGGATTATCTGGAGTGGTCAGAGTTTGTAGATCGGCTGCGGAAGGTACGCAGAACTACGGAGACAATGGCCGAATATGACCGGATGAACAATGCCGACAAAGGCAAGATCAAGGACGGCCCCGCCTTTGTCGGCGGATTGATCCGGGGTGGTCGCCGGAAGAAAGAGAATGTGGAAAGTCGTTGGCTGATTACGCTTGATGCGGACGATGCCGGGGAGGATTTTTCCTTTATGGTGGACCTAATTTTAGGTGGTTCCGCCTATCTGATCTACTCCACACACAGTCACCGGGACAATCGCCCTAAATACCGTTTGGTTGTGCCGACTGATCGGGAAATGCTGCCGGACGAGTATGCGGCAGTCAGCCGTCGCCTAGCATCGGAAATCGGCATGGAGCTGTTCGACAAAACGACTTTCGACGTTCATCGGCTCATGTACATGCCGAGTTGTTCCAAGGATGCTACGCCTATATTTGAGGTGTCCGAAGGCGGATCTATTTCCGTGGATGAAGTGCTGGAGCGGTATACAGACTGGCGGGATCCGATGGAGTGGCCCCGGCATCCTGGCGAAGAACGGGAATTAGCCCTAAAGGTCGGGAAGCTGGGTGACCCCACAGAGAAGCCCGGCGTAATCGGTGCGTTCTGTAATGTATACAGCATGACAGAGGGCATTGAAAAGTTCTTGGCTGGTGTTTATGAACCGACTGCGGCCGATGATCGGTGGACTTATACCGGAGGCAGCTCAGTCGGCGGCATGCGTGTTTACGACGATTGGTGGGCTTATTCGGAACATCAAAGCGATCCGGCTAATGACGGTCATTGCCATAATATTTTCGATCTTATTCGTATTCATAAATTTGGTGATCTGGACGAGGGCGTAAAGGACAAAACGAATGCCACAAAATACCCCTCATATCAGGCTATGTTGGAATTTGCTGCTTCGGATTCAGAGGTCAAACGGGCGGTATTCAATGAAGAGTTTGGCGATATGGAGGACGAGCCTGGGGAGGCTGGTTCCTGGCGTGACAAGCTCAAGACCCATCCGAAGAATCCTAAAATTATCCTACCTATGGGCGGCAACGTTGAATTGATCCTACAAAATGGCCCTTTTAAGGACACGCTGGCGTATGACGCTTTTGGTAATACAGAGGTTATACGCCGTCCGTTGCCCTGGAGGGAGAAAGAGCGGCCCTATACCGACTATGAGCCTTGGCTGGGTGCTGATGATAAGCGTATGCAGCATTATTTCAATAAGGTATTCAATATCAAGTCAGCTACAGTCATTCAGAACGCTTTTACGGAAGTCACCCATATGAATAAGTTTCACCCTATTAAGGACTTTATTCAGTCTATTAAATGGGACGGTGTGAAGCGACTGGACACCCTTTTTATTGATTACCTGGGGTGCCCCGATGGGCTGTATGAACGTGAAGCCACACGAAAAATCATGATTGCTGCCTGTAAACGGCTGTATGAGCCGGGGTGTAAATTTGATGAAATGATGGTGCTTGTAGGTCCACAGGGCTCACATAAAAGTAGTCTGCTTGCACGATTGGGGGGCCCTTGGTTCAGTGACAGCATCAAGAATTTGGACAACAAAGAGGCTGGAGAGCAGTTGCAAAAAGCGTGGATCGTGGAGCTTGGAGAGCTGTCAGCGCTTAAAAAGTCTGAGCTGGAAGAAGTCAAAGCGTTTCTATCAAAGACGGAGGACCGTTACCGCGTTGCCTATGACCGGGTAGTGTCGGAGTTTCCACGTAAATGCGTATTCTTTGGTACAACAAACACCTTCGACTTTCTTCGGGATTCTACGGGTGGGCGGCGTTTTTGGCCGATTGTCGTAGACCCAGCAGCCCGTAAATTGAATCACTTTGAAAGCCTCACTGACGATGTGCTGCACCAGCTATGGGCAGAGGCCCTGCATGCGTACCGGAAAGGTGAATCGGTTCGTTTGTCGGCTGCTGCTGATGCTATTGCCAAGGAACGGCAGGAAAACCATATGGAGATTGATCCACGCATGGGGCTGATTCAGGAGTATCTTGACACACCTATTACGGAAGATTGGGCAGATAAGGACGAATACGACCGCCGTAATTACTATGACCAGCCGACAGGGGATGTTTCCCGTGATCGGGTCAGCGCGATCGAGATATGGACAGAGTGCCTACGAGAACGTGGGCGTATCCCGAATTGGGAATCACGGGCAATCATCGGTTTACTGACCAGGATACCAGGTTGGGAGCCTTACCCGAACAATCGAGGACAGGCCAAAGTGCCAGGATACGGATTACAGAAAGTATTCGTCCGCAGCGAGTAAGCAGACACGTAGAAAATCGGTATGTCGAGTAAGCGGAAGAATTTGGGAGAAGTAAGCAGAGTAAGCAGATGGTAAGCAGAGAAAATGATTGTCTGCTTACCTCAAAAAGCCCATTGCGGCGGGATTTTAACCAACCGGGTATGCAGAGTAAGCAGATAATACTATATAGAGAGAAATATAGTAAATAGCATATATATTTAACGCATGCGCGAGGCGTATACGTATGCTAACGCACGTTTTGCGTAGGTACGCGTGCGCGAGTATATCTGCATACCGGGGCATTCGGAGGTAGAAAACCATGTTGGAAAGTCGGATCGAGAAACGGCTACAAGAGAAAATCAAAAAACGTGGAGGTTTAGCCCTTAAATTTGTTTCCCCCGGTCGGAGAGGCGTACCGGACAGACTGGTACTGCTTCCCGGTGGACGGATGGTATTCGTGGAACTGAAACGGCCAGGCGCAAAGCCCGAACCGTTGCAAGCTTGGTGGCATGATAAATTGACAGCTTTGGGTTTTGATGTTCGAGTGTTTGACACTTTGGAAGGCGTTGACGCTTTTGTACAAGAGGTGATGCCTGATGAAGTTTAAGCCTCACAAGTATCAGGAATATGCGATACAACGGATTTGCGAAACCCCAGGTATCGCGCTCCTGCTTGAAATGGGTCTTGGGAAAACAGTGATTACCTTGACAGCCCTGGAAGCCTTGAAAAATGATTATTTTGACGCTAATAAAATATTGGTTATAGCCCCGTTGCGGGTCGCGGACGACACATGGGCGCGGGAGTCGGAAAAATGGGATCACTTAAAACATCTACGGATCAGCAAAATCCTGGGTACAGCCACTAAACGCAAAAAGGCCCTTGAAGCTGATGCTGATTTATATATCATCAACCGGGAGAATGTTCCTTGGTTGGTGGCACAGACCGGAAAGCATTGGCCGTTCGATACGGTGGTTATTGACGAGCTATCCAGTTTTAAATCCAGCAAGTCGCAGCGGTTCAGGGCGCTTCGTAAAGTACGACCGATGATGCAACGGATTATTGGCTTGACTGGTACACCAACACCAAATGGTTTAGAGGATTTGTGGTCACAGATATACTTGATTGACCAGGGTGATAGGCTTGGTAAGACGATTACGGGTTTTCGAGATCGTTACCTTTCACCAGGACAGCGTGACCGGAATAACGGAAATGTCGTTTACGACTGGAAGCCGAAGCCAGAAGCGGAGGACACCGTATATGCCAAAATTGAGGACATTGCCGTGAGTATGAAGGCCGAAGATTGGCTGGATATGCCGGAGCGGATAGACCGGGTTGTTCCTGTAAAATTGGATGATAAATCCCGTTCGCAATACGAGCAGCTAGAAGAGGATTTGTTGTTACCCTTCCTTGGTGGGGATGTTGTCGCCAATACAGCAGCGGTCTTGAGCAACAAGCTTTTACAGATGGCGAATGGGGCCGTATATGACGAAACGCGGGGTGTCCGTGAAATTCACGAAGCCAAGCTGGACGCATTGGAAGATATCATGGAGGCAGCAAATGGGCATCCGGTGCTGTTGTTCTATGCGTACAAGCATGACCTTGATCGTATCCAAGAACGATTTAAGCAGGTGCGCACACTGCGCAAAGGGTCAGAGGGTATAAAGGACATCGCAGACTGGAACGCCGGGAATATTCCACTATTGGCGGTTCATCCTGCATCCGCAGGGCATGGGCTCAACTTGCAAGACGGCGGGAACCTGATCGTATGGTTTGGGCTTAACTGGAGTCTGGAGCTATACCAACAGGCTAATGCGCGTCTGCATCGACAAGGGCAACAGCGTAGCGTGATTGTTCACCACCTAGTCACAGAAGGAACGATGGATGAAGATGTTATGGCCGCACTGGATAGCAAGGCAGTTGGACAAGATGCTTTGATGGCAGCGGTTAAAGCGAGAATTGAGAGGGTGAAAGGATCATGAAAAAAGACATGGTAAATTCGCCAGAACATTATACTGCTGGTGGAATTGAAACGATAGATTTTATTCAGGCCAAGCTTGGTACAGAAGGTTTCAGAGATTATTGCGTAGGGAATGTAATCAAGTATTGCAGCCGTTATAAGCACAAAGGTGGGAAAGAGGATTTACAAAAAGCACGGTGGTATCTGGACCGCATGATTCAGGAGGGTGAGAATAAATGAGCGCAACCTGGATTGAGGAGATGATTAGGCAATATACCACAGAGACGCATGTATTAGAACACTATAGAGATTCACTAAAGCTATCGGATTGTTTGTTGGTAGAAGAAGAGTTCAACACAGTATCAGGGATGTTAAGCGACATGAGATACGCTTTAACATGGTTACGTAGAGGGAGAAGACCAGGGAGCCGTAAAGGTGCTGAACGAACAGATGTGTACCGCCAACGGGAAATTTATATTAAACTATCTGGAACTGGTTTGAACGAGTCTGACAAGTTAAGTTTGGTAGATGCACTATTAACGCTGAGTGATCGAGAACGGACTTGCTTTTTGCTGCATATGGCTCAAGGCTTGACTTTGCAAGAAATATCGGTTAGATTGAATCTATCTAAGAGTACGGTACGTATGTATGTAGACCGAGCCAAAACCAAAATTTCTAAGGATTTTTTGTGAGCTGTGTCGCACGTACTGTCGTACACTGTGTCGCACAATAAACCTACTATAAGTCTGTCTATAAGCGAGTCCTCCGGTATGGAGGACTCTTTTTGTGTTTCGGTATATGAAAAAGCTAACTTACACTATCTTTTTGTTAGACAAATGTGGCTTGCTGTTATCAAACCGGAACTGGTTCAGTCACTTTTAAATTAAATTTTTGCACGAATTCTTCAAGAGATTTTTTTTGTGACTCATTTAATGCATCAAGGGCCGGTTTAAATTTCTCTTCAATTTCCGACCTCATTGCAACCATTTCCTTTAACCGTGTTTCTGATTGAACTAAAAATTCATTGTCAGCAGGAACATTTTTTTCTTTCATTGAGGAAATTGAAGCATTAAGTCCACTAATTGTAGCATCAATTTCTGGAAGTGCTGTGTTCATGTTCTCCAAAATATTTGATCTGTAGCAGTCAAAAAGTTTTGTGTGTTTTTCCGTAAACTGTGCAATTAATTCAGACTTGACTTCTGACATACTGGTTTCTATTTTCTCTTCAGTGTCAGTTTGTAACTTGTTGCCTTTTTCTTTTAATTCAACACTTACATTAACAAATTTAAATTCTGGATATTTCATTTTTATTTCTACGCGCTGCATATCAAAAACAGGTATACCTAAGATCATATCTTGCCTTTTCATTTCGATTTCAGGAATTCCCATAACAATTCGTTGTTCTTTCATATCGCAAACGGGAACCTCTGTAATGATATCACGCCAAACTATTCTTGGACCGTGAAATTCTGGATAACGCCCGACAACCCTTCTTTCCATTCGACACTCAGGAAGGTGAAAGATAATATCTTTGTCACGCATTGTCATTGTAGGAACATCAAATGAAATGGGGGTATCTCTCACAGTAACAGAGGGTACATCAAAACTGACTGGTTTTTCATTCCAAGTTACTTCTATTTTAAAAAAAATACCTGTCTCCATTGGATTCTCACGAGAGATTTTATCCGCCTCAGCTTCAGTTTCAGATTTTATTGGTTCTGTCTTATTATTGATCGCCTCCGATATGGTATTCGTGAAGGCTTTAATTTCTTCAGAAAATAAAGAACAATCTTGCATAGTAATCCCTCCATTTAGTTTTTTGGTACAAAAATATCATGTCCAATAAAACAATAAAATTAATTGGTATATTATCGTTTTATTGGATATGATATCCCAATTAATTTTCGTCAAAACAAACACAATCGCGGGGGTGGTGATGATGTAAATGGCAGACAAGCACGTACTGGCCGAGCAGGATTACCTGAATGGCCTAAAATATAAAGATATTGCGGAGAAGTACGACGTATCCCCGAACACAGTCAAGAGCTGGAAGAGGCGTCATGGCTGGATAAGAGAAAAGGGTGCACCCAAAACAAAAGGGGTGCACCCAAAACGTCCGGGTGCACCTCCTGGCAATCAGAATGCTAAAGGCAATAAAGGCGGTGCAGCTCCACCTGGCAATCAGAACGCTGTGACTCACGGGCTGTTTACTAAGTATCTGCCGGTCGAAACGCTAGCGATCATGGAGCAGCTGCAAGAGAGGTCACCGCTGGATATGCTTTGGGACAATATCATGATTCAGTATACGGCCATTATCCGAGCCCAGCAGATTATGTATGTCCGAGACCAGAAGGATATGACGAAAACGCTGGTCGAAGAGAAAGACGGCAATGTCTTTGGTCAGAAGTGGGAAGTGCAGCAGGCCTGGGATAAGCAAGCGACCTTCTTACAGGCCCAGAGCCGGGCTATGTCCGAACTGCGGAGCTCCATTCGGCAGTACGAGGAAATGTGCCGCCAGGGCAAAGCTGATCAGGAACAACAGCTACGGCTCCAGAAGCTGAAGGGTGAAGTGGCTCTGCTGAATAAAAAAGTGGACAGTGACGAGGATAAGCCAATCGAGATCCTGATCAAGCGTAAGGGTGACAGCTCATGATTGAGAAAGAGGTTAACCCGCACTTTGAGGACTTTCTGTTCGATTGGCGGCACAAGTATTATTTTCTGGTTGGCGGGTATGGCTCAAGTAAGAGCTATCACGTCGCCTTGAAGCTCATTCTTAAACTGCTGGAAGAGAAGCGCACGGCTCTGGTAGTCCGCGAGGTATATGACACGATTCGGGATTCTTGTTTTGCTTTGTTCGAGGATATATGTACGGAGATGGGCTTGGATGACAGAATTAAATTCATCACCTCACCCATGCAGATCCGATTCCCGAATGGCAGCAAGATCATATTCAAGGGGATGGATAAGCCGGCTAAGCTCAAGTCCATTCACAACGTCAGTATCATCTGGATTGAGGAATGCAGCGAAGTGAAGTATGAGGGCTTCAAGGAGCTGATAGGCCGTCTCCGTCACCCAACACTCAAGCTGCATATGATCTTGTCCACCAATCCGGTTAGTACGGCCAACTGGTGCTATAAGTTCTTTTTTCGGGACCGGAAGAAGAACATACTTGCCCTGGATGACGAGCAGCTATACAAGGATCGGGTTGTGGTGGTCAATGACACGATGTATCACCATTCCGTAGCAGACGATAACCTATTCCTGCCGCCGTCATACATTGAGCAGTTGGAAGAACTGAAGCAGCATGATCCTGACTTGTACCGTGTGGCGCGTAAGGGGCGCTTTGGAGTCAACGGTAAGATTGTCCTACCGCAGTTCGAAGAGTGGCCGCATGACGCTGTCATGGAAGCCTTACAGCGTATCCGTCACCCGATAGATCGGGCAGGTATGGACTTCGGATTTGAAGAGTCCTATAATGCGTTGCTTAGGGTTACCGTGGATCATGAGGTCAAGATACTCTATATCCATTGGGAGTATTACTGTAACCAAATGACAGACGACCGGACCGCTGAGGACATTGCCGAGTTCAAAGAGGCGGGTGAGCTGATACGGGCTGATAGCGCTGAGCCAAAGACTATTCAGTTCTTCAAGCAGATGGGTTTCCGTATGAGGGCCGCCAAGAAGTTTGCAGGCTCACGATTGCAATACACCAAGAAGGTGAAGCGGTTCAAGAAGATCATATGCTCCAGCAATTGCCCCAACACGGTCAATGAGCTGAAGGAGCTGACATATGCAGTAGACAAAGCCGGTGAGATTATTGAGGACCAGTTTAACATTGACCCTCATACCTTCTCGGCTATTTGGTATGCCCTGGATGATTACGAGGTCGCAGACCTGAAAGGCGCTGGGGTATCATTCCGACGATGAGAGGAGGGAGATTATGAGTACACTGCAGGAGATTCTGGACAATCTGGACGCTAATGCACCGCTGTCGCTGCCCGAAATCATCAGGGAGGAAGTCAGTGCCTGGATGGCGTCGGACGAACGTAAACGGATGCTAGAAGGGAAGCGTTACTACCGCGTTAAGAATGACATCCTTGATCGCCGCCGGCAGACGATTGGTGATGATGGTCGTCTGATGGATGTGCATAATCTGGCCGATAATCGGATTCCGCACGGGTTTGTTCGCAAACTGGTTGATCAGAAGACCGGCTATTTGTTGGCCCGGCCTTTCGTGGTCAAGACGGAGGACAAGGCCTATCAGAAGGAACTGGACGGCTATTTCGGTAAAGAGTTCAGGCGCACGTTGAAGAATGTGGGCAAGGACGCCGTTAATTGCGGAAAAGGCTGGATGCAGGTCTACTATAATGAGGCAGGAGAGCTGTCATTTATGAGGCTCCCGTCAGAGGAGTGCCTGCCGATCTGGCAAGACTCAGCTCATACGGAGCTGGCGGCGTTCATTCGTGTCTATGACGTGGAAGTCTACGTCGCCAAGACCAAACGGATTATCCGCCGAATCCAGTGGTGGGATCAAGACGGTATGAAGCTTTTTGAGGATGACGGACAGCTGAAGCTGATCGAAACGGCGTCACACTTTTCCTATATCGACGGTGAAAATGTAGAGCCGATGACCTGGGAACGCCTGCCGTTTATTTGCTTCAAGTACAATGACGAGGAGCAGCCGCTGCTGGATTTGATAAAGCAGCAGGTGGATGACTATGACAAGCAGAAGTCAGGCAATGCCAACAACTTGGAGGATCTGCCTAACAGTATCTACGTGGTTAATAATTTCAACGGTACGGGTGCCGGAGAATTCCGCAAGAATATCGCGCTGTATCGTGTGGCGTTCGTGGACAACGAAGGCGGGGTTGAGACGATCAGCTTATCCATCGATACTGAAGCCTACAAGAATCACATGGATGAGCTCCGTAAGAATATCTACGAATTCGGCCGGGGCGTCGATACGCAGCGGCAGGAGATGGGCAACGCCTCCGGTATTGCGTTGAAATTCCTGTATGCGGATCTCGACATGGATATGAACGACATGGAGTCCGAGTTCCAGGCTGCCTTGGAGCAGCTTCTCTGGTTCGTCGATACCCATATCGAAAATACAGGCGGCGATGACTATTCCGAGAAGGATGTCGAATTCATCTTCAACCGTGATATCGTCATTAACGAAACTGAGGCCGTCACCAATGCTAAAAATAGCGTAGGGGTCATCAGTAACCGGACCATCGTGGCTAACCACCCGTGGACGACAAATACGGATGATGAGCTCAAGCAGATCGAGACGGAGAAGGATGCCGCATCAGCGAATATGGCTGCATATGGAGGCATGCCGCCCAGTGCTCCTGTAGAGAGCGGTGACGATGAATGAAGTCGGAGGAATACTGGTCTAAGCGGATGGAATCGCTCAACGAGGCTGAGCTGAAGAAGGGCGAGGATTACATCAAGGCCCAGAGTGCTGAGTATGACAAGGCTATGGCCCGGATCCGCAAGGAGACAGAAACCTGGTACGCCCGCCTTGCGAAGAACAATGATATCAGCATGGCTGAAGCCCGTAAGTTTATAACAGCGAATGAGCTGAAGGAATTTCACTGGTCCGTCGAGGACTACATTAAAGCCGGTCGAGAGAATGCCGTGGATCAGCGCTGGGTGAAAGAGCTTGAGAATGCCAGCGCCAAGGTGCACATCACGCGGCTGGAGGAGCTGCAGCTGAAGATCAGGCAGGAAGTTGAACTGATGACAGCTCGCCAGGTAAAAGGTACGACTGCCGTCCTCAGTGATATATACGAGGATGGGTATTACAAAGGCATTTATGAGGTGCAGCGCGGAGCTGGCAAGGGTATTCCTTTTGCGCAGTTGGATGGGAAGCAGCTCGACAAGGTGCTAGCCAAGCCTTGGGCGCCAGATGGACGTAACTTCTCGGCCCGGATATGGGGCGATAGGGATAAGCTGCTGGCAGAGCTACAGACAACGCTGACGCAGAACCTGATTCGTGGCGAGCAGTCAGATCCAGTCATATCCGCTTTTGCAGAACGGATGGGCGTAAGTAAACGTAATGCGGAGCGGCTGATACTGACGGAGGCTGCTTATTTCAGCGGTCAATCCCGTATGGATGGCTATAAGACCCAAGGAGTCAAGAACTATAGATTCGTTGCCACACTGGACAGCAGGACGTCAGCACCCTGCCGTGAGATGGACGGGGAGGTCATACCGATCAGTGAGGCCCAGCCAGGTGCTAACTATCCTCCGCTGCATGCCTATTGTCGATCTACGACGATCCCTGTGTTTGATGACGAGGCAGAGGATTCGGAGGAGCAGCCTCATGAGCGTGCAGCACGCGGTACAGATGGCAAGACCTATAGAGTGCCTACGGACATCTCCTATAAAGAGTGGTCAGCCAAGCATGTACCGAAGGATGACGTTCCTGAGCCTCAAGCGGCAAGGGAGCTTAAATTCAGCGAAATCGAAATTCCGGAAACGCCAGGCACTCCTATACCGCCGAGACGTACCGATCAGCAACCCGTAATGGTGCCTGATCCGGTTACGCCGCCTGCAGTCAGAACGACGACTCCGTCAGAACCTGATTTTGAAGAAATCGACGTCCCTGGATCACCGCAGCAGGGAGTGCCGATTCCTCCGAAGCTTTCCGAACCAGAAGAGGCGGCTGTGTCCCGGTATATCGGCGGCGAGTCGTATGTGCTGAATGAAAAACTACGGGAAGGTAAACCACTGAGCAGTGATGAAATGCAGTGGGTTCAGCAGTTAGACAGTGCGCTGAATAAAGTTCCGCGATTCACGGGCGATCTTACACGCTCGATATACTTAGCTTCGATTGCGGATGTTGAGGAATTCATGCAGGACATCACCCCTGGAGCCGTGATACAATATCCTCAATATGTATCAACGACTGCCGGGGCCATGTATAACCCAAAAGCTCAGATTCACTATTACATTCTGAACGCCTCTATGGGTGCCGATCTAAGGTCCTACAATCCAGGGGAGCTTGAGGTACTGTACGGCAGGGATTATCCCTTCGAGGTCGTCAGTGTTGAGTTGATTAACGGGGTGTATCATATTCTGTTGAGGGAGTTGAGGAAATGAGCAAGGATAAATCCTATACTGATCCAAGATGGAACGATTTAGGGAGACCAAAGGTAATTGGGCACAGGGAAATCCCGAAGACAGAACAGAAGGAAAATCAAGCACAGTTTCAGGAGCACCTTCGAAAAATTGGTGTTCTAAAGGACAAAAATAAGGATTGAAGCACTCACGCTGCGGCGAGGGTGCTTTTTTATGTGCAGGAGGAGGAGGTCACAATGCCACAGCGATATATGAAGAAAGTTTTCGTCGACGTCATTGAATTTACGAATACAGCTGAGAATCATAAGGCGATTATTGACTTTGCTGGTCTGCCGATCAGCGTCGAGTACACCAGCGACGGCGTACAACTGCGAGTCATCCGAGGTGCTTACAGTGTTCTGGTCGCCAAACAGGGCGAGTGCATAGTCAAAGAGAGTGACGGAACACTGCGGATTTGTACCCGTGAGGTACTAGAAGCCGAATACGAATTGGCTGAAACCGAATAATTGGGCCTTAGCAGAGACTGCTAGGGCCTTCGTCGTTTCCCACGACGCGAATAACGGGACATCACCGGACGCGACCGGGATACCAAGCGAAGATGAAAATGGAGGGATCAACCATGAACAAAGATCAATTTATTGGGTTGGGTCTGACTGATGAGTTGGCGACGAAAGCGGCGGCTGCTTCTACGGAGGAGCTGAAGGGGTTCATTCCGAAAGTACGATTCGACGAAGTGAACGACGCCAAGAAGCAAGCTGAACAGGACCGAGACAAAGTATCCGGCCAACTTGAGGACCTGAAGAAATCTGCCGGCGATAATCAGGCGCTGAAGGATCAAATTACGAAGCTGCAAGGTGATAACAAGACGGCTAAGGAGCAGTATGAGGCGAAGGTAAAAGACCTGCAGCTGACAACGGCTATTAAGCTGGCACTGACTGGCCAAGCTCATGACTTGGACATCGTTACTGGGCTTCTGGACAAAACGAAGATTGAGCTGGATGACAGTGGAACCGTAAAAGGTGGGCTGGATGACCAGGTAAAAGCCCTGCGTGAGAACAGAGGCTTTTTGTTTGTTCCAGAAGACGGCAATAAGCCTAGATTCAAAGGCGCCAAACCGCCAGAAGGTGGAGACCCACACGGCGGCGGTGGAGAAGCAAGTGCTGGAGCTGGTTTTGCAAAAGCGGCAAATGAGAGTGGTAAAGCCCCCGCAGCCGCGCCTAATCCTTGGGGCTAAGAAAGGAGAATTAGTATGCCATATGTGAAAAGAGAAAGTGTATCGCAGCCGAATTTTTTGGCAAGTCAGAAATACACGGCGTTTACGTACCAGATTGAGGCTGCCGGAGTAACGGCGGACAGCAAGGGGCGCAAAATCGTGTCTGCAGGTACGGTCTACCCAGCTAATGATGAGACAGCCATCGGCCTGTTGCTCAATGATGTGGATGTATCGACGGGACCACAACCAGGCTCTGTACTTGTGGAAGCATGGGTCCTGGAGGCACGCTTGCCTGTACCACCAGCAGCGGAAGCCAAGACGGCCATGAAGGGCATTAAATTTAAAAAGGTCGTGTAATCGACCGAGAGGGAGGATATTCAAATATGTCTACAGTATTGGAATTGTTCGCACAGAAGGAGATCCTGAACTATCTTAAGAACAGGCAGTACCCGGCACTCCTGGGGGAGACGCTGTTCCCGGAGATTAAAAGGCAGTCGTTGGAATTCGACGCTATTGTCGGCGCTAACCGTATTCCCGTGATCGCCTCAATACACGGATTTGATACTGAATCAGAGATCGGGAGCCGTGAAGCAGGCAAGATGATGCTGGAGTTGGCGCTGATCAAGCGTAAGCTGAGAATGGGAGAGAAGGAAATCATCGCCCTGGAATCCCCGCGTAATGAAGCAGAAAGGCAATACCTTATGAGTCAAGTATTCAACGATATAGACATTCTGGTCGCTGGTGTTCGCGCTCGTGCCGAAGCCATGCGTATGGAAGTGTTGGCAAACGGTACTGTGACGCTGGATGAAAATAATCTTTCTGCAACAATTGATTACGGCGTTCCATCGGCTCACAAGCTGGTGCTGAGTGGTACTGATCTTTGGTCTGATCCCGCATCCGACCCTATTGAAATCCTTGCAGAGATGTCGGCAACTCTGGATGAGAAGCCGACGCGGGCCCTTACTTCCACTAAGGTACTTAGTGCGATGGTAAAACACCCGAAGGTAGTCGATGCCTTGTACGGGGTCAACGGCAGCAGCCGTATGGCCAGCCGTGCAGAACTGAACAGCTATCTGCAGCAGCTTGAACTGCCGCAGATCGCAATCTACGATGGCAAGTACAAGAAGCAGGGAGCGAACGGCACGTACACCACTAACCGATACTTCCCGGAAAATAAAATCTCATTGTTTGGTCCTGACAAGTTGGGCGATACAATCTACGGTCCGACTGCTGAAGAAGTTCGCCTGACTCGTGATCCTTCCATCCAGACACAGACGATTGGCAATGTATTGGCGATGGTCTACGAGGAAGGTAAAGACCCAGTGAGTACCTGGACGAAGGCCGTAGCAACTGCGCTGCCAAGCTTCCCGGAAGCGGACAACGTCTTCCAGGCGCAAGTATTGTAAAGGGGTGATCGACAATGTTGGTTGAGGTAAAGGAAATTCAGGTACGACATAATGGGACGCTCTACGAAAAGGGAGCGTCTTTTTCATTGCCGGCTAATCAGTATGAGCGCATTAAGGCGCACGTTATCGTGCTGGATGAAGAAGACGAGCCTGCAGCAGATCCAGATAAGGACATTGACGAAATGACGGTGCCTGAGCTACGAGCTCATGCTGAGAAGCTGAGAATTGATCTTGGTGAGGCTACGAAGAAGGATGACATCCTGGAGAAAATCAAGGCGGCTGCTGCGGCCAATTAAGGAGGGCCGTTATGAAGCTTGAAGACGAGGTTTTTGAGTTGATTCGGCGAAGGCTGAAGTTACCTCCAGATAACACTGTATTGGATAGTACGATCGAGATGTACATGGACGAGATTAAGCAGCGGATTATCAACTATACCCATCAACTAGCGATTCCGGCAGGTCTCAAATACACCTGGTCGAATATGGTCATTGATCTGCTGAAGGTCCGTGATTTTGCTTTGCCAGAAGTAGCAGCGCTGCTGGGCAAAGACGCCGTAGAGGTCAAGATCGGCGACACATCGGTAAAGCTGGGTAGCACAGGAAGCGTTGCGGTTGAAACGATTGTGACCAGTTACGCTCCTGAGTTGCGTCGTTATCGGCGAATGGGGTGGCAGGGGTGATTAATTACGACCGTTACCGTGCTGCACTGGAGCTCACCTATGAGGATTCATGCGCTGTGTATCGCTATCAGGATGCCAAGGACCCAGTCAGCAGGGAGACGAAGCAGACAGCGATCATGATTTATGAGTCACTGGCTTGCCGACTATCCCAGACAGGTCTGGCTAAAAACGGTCAGTCAGATGCGCAGAACGATACGCAGTATGACGCCAAGCTATTCCTGAACCCTGAAGTGGATATACAACAGGGGGACATGATCCTTGTGACGCGAAGGGCGCGTCTCGATGTGCCTGAACGTTTCGTGGCAGGGGAACCCTTTCCGCCGTACCTAACGCACCAGGAGGTCAACTTGACATACAAGGAGTGGGCCTAATGGCAGGATTGGGTACTTTTGATTTTAGCGAGTTTCAAAAATTCGGCGATGACCTCAAAGCTATGGAGCGTGCCTGGCCGAAATTTTTGAAAGAATGCACTGAGGAGCTGGCGAACCGGCTGCTAGCCAAAGCCGTTCTGCGGACACCCGTCCGAGATGGTGACCTGCGCCGTGGCTGGACCATTAGCCAGATTAACATGACATCGACAGGCGCTGAGATTGAGGTTTTTAATTCAGTGCTGTACGCAGCTTATGTGGAGTATGGCCACAGGCAGACTATAGGCAGATTCGTGCCAGCCATCGGGAAGAGGCTGAAGGTAGGCTGGGTTGAAGGTCAATTCATGCTGACGCTCTCTACGCCGGAACTGGAGCGTGAGCTGCCGGCGATTGTGGAGAGGCGTCTGGAGCGTTTTATCACGAGATACTTAGGGAGGTAGTGCCGTGCAAATCACTTTTAACACAGTGCGGTATGCAGTGCATGCAGCGCTGGACTCGACCTTCCCTGACATCCCGATAAGCGGCGAGGAGATCAAGCAGAATCTTGATCCACCTCGCTTTTTTGTGCGGCTTCTGGAGCCTGCACACACGCAGGAGTTGGGGCGGCGTTATCGCCGCGACCATCCCTTTGTGATCCGGTATTTTGCCCCTGAACGTGCAAATGAAGACATGTACGACATGGCAGAGCAACTGACAGGTGCGCTGGCGTGGATCGACATTAACGGACGGAGATACCCAGGGCAGAGCATGCACTATCAGATCGTCGACGAGGTGCTGAACTTCATGGTTACTTACTCGCTGCTGGTGTGTGGGCAAGAGCCGGATGATCCGAAGATGCGGAGATTGAGACAGGAGGGAAGTCTGAAATGAGTGAGGAAAGAGTTGTTAAAGGCGTCGAACCCAAGAAGGAGCCTGCATACAGCAAAACGCAGCTGCTGACAGCCAAGCGCTTCGAGCGCGTGGACAAGGATGTACTTGCAGCCATCCTGGATGATGAGGCAAAGTATTCCATCGCTGAGGTGGAAAAAAGGATAAAGATTTTTAACGCGAAGGAGGCTAAATGATGGCTGGAGGCACTTGGACAGTACAAAATAAAAAGATACCAGGCATATATATGAACTTTGTGTCAGAAGCCGCCCCGCTTGGAACCTTGGGTGATCGAGGCGTTGTCAGCCTTCCACTTTCTTTAAGCTGGGGGCCATCTAAAACACTTGTTGCTATTGATGCTGGTGCTAATGTATTTGACGTCCTTGGATACGACATTACAGATCCTAAATTGATCTTGATTAAAGAGGCATTTAAAAATGCTAGCCGTGTTCTGTTATACCGGTTGAACACAGGGACAAAGGCAACCGTAACGGCGGGTGTATTGACCGCTACAGCCCTTTATGGAGGAGTTAGAGGCAATGACATTACTGTAGTGATTGAGGCTAATGTAGATAATACATCTAAGTTTGATGTCGTTACTATTTTGAGCGGTACAGAAATGGATCGTCAAACGGTAGGCACGGCTGGCGAACTGGTAGCGAACAATTGGGTAACCTTCAGCGGGACTGCTGGTGCATTAGCCGAAACAGCAGGCGCGCCGCTTGTAGGTGGCGCGGATGGTACGGTTGCAAATGGTGACCATACCGAATATTTGACTAAAATTGAGGTTCAAAACTTCAATACGATTGGTCTTACTTCTACGGACGCAACCCTTAAATCCGTTTATGTCGCATTTGCAAAGCGCCTGAGAGACGATGAGGGCAAATACATTCAGGTAGTCTTGCCTGAATACCCTAAGGCCGACTATGAGGGCGTAATTAGCGTTAAAAATGGCGTGGCGTTAACTGATGGTACTACACTAACGGCGGCAGAAGTTTGCGCATGGGTAGCCGGGGCAACAGCGGGGGCCAACGTTAATGAATCCCTGACAAACAAGGCGTATGAGGACGCTGCTGATGTAGTAACAAAGTACACCAGAATCCAACTTGAAGCTGCGGCTGATGCTGGTGAGTTTGTCTTCACAACAAGACCAGATGGTACGGTAATCGTCTTGTACGATATTAATACCTTGACGAGCTTCACACCGAAAAAAGGTAAACTCTTCCGCAAAAATCGTGTGATACGCGTTCTGGATGCAATAGGGATTGACTATCAAACTATCTTCAGTAAGTTCTATGTTGGCAAGGTCAACAATAACGACATTGGCCGTAATCTATTTAAAAATGAATGCGTGAATTATATGGAAGATCTTCAAGATATCGAGGCTGTTCAAAATTTTGATGCTCAATCAGATATCGCAGTAATTAAAGGTGACGAATCTGATGCGGTTCTTATTAAACAAGCCATTCAACCAGTTGACAGCGCAGAGAAGTTCTATTTTGAAATTACGGTCAGCTAAAGGAGGGAAAATCTAAATGTTCATGAATGTCGAAGACGCGATTAGCGGAAAAATGGCCACTGCCCACGCAACTATTGAAGGTGAAGTGCACGAGCTTTTCTACGCCAAAACCGGGGAAGCAACAGTAGAAAAAAATAAAGTGGATGTTCCGATCCTCGGCAAAACCAACACCCCTCAACGGGGGTCTGGATGGTCAGGAAACGGAACAATGACCGTGTATTATGTAACGTCTGTTTTTCGAAAATTGATGCTGAGATACATTAAGACCGGTCAGGACTTTTGGTTTGATCTGATGATTACTAACGAACAGCCCGGATCAGCTACCGGGAAACAAACCGTGATTGTTAAGGAATGCAATTTGGATTCCCTGTTGATCGCGAAGTTTGATGCCACGACCGACGATATGCTGGATGAAGAATTGCCGTTTACTTTTGGTGATGTGGACATGCCAGATGAATTTAATACCATTACGGGCGCCTAATTGGCGCCTCACCCTAGGAGGATAAAATTATGAGTTTACAAGAGTTTCTGAATGCTAATCCGGTGGATGGGATCACCGATGATGTGCCCGTTTCGTACCGTTTTGTGGACAAGGATAAGAAGCCCCTTTTGTTCACGATCAAGGCCATGACGGATGTGGAATTTAACGATCTGCGTAAAGCCTGCACAGCGATCAAGAAGGGACGTAAGGTTGAATTCGTTCACAGCGATTCAACCTGCAGACGGTTATTCGGCACACGGTGAATCCGAATTTCCGGGACGCTGAGAGTTTGAAGAAGCTCGGTTGCGCTAGCGTAGAAGAATATGTACAGAAGGTCTTGCTGGCAGGGGAGATTGCCACCTTGTCACAGAAGATTAGCTCGCTCAGCGGATTTGATATTGAGATGGAAGATTTAGTCGATGAGGCAAAAAACTAATTAAGGAGGACTCTGACGCCAGTTATGCGTACTATGTCCTCCACCAATTAAAAAAATGGCCTAGTGAATTTATGAATCTGCCGATCCGGGAGAAGGCTTTTGTGATTGCGGCCATCAATGAAAAAGTTGAGAAGGAGAAGCGGGAACGGAACAAGCCGAAGCCAAAAGGGAAGAAAAAATAATCTCCTGAGAAATTTACCCTGTGGTAGAATGTAGGAAAAACGGATCAGGAGGGCTTCGGCAGATGGGATTGTTTCGAAGGAAAAAAGCGGATCGATTCACAGCAACGCTGTATCATGTGATTGGCTTACCTTTAGCAGAAAACACAATTTGTCAATTAAATGTGGTATCTGACAAACTGACTATTGTCAGCGGTAGCTCTGAATTCAAATTGAATTTGAATCAGCTCAGGGCAGCTGATTATAAAATGGATGTGGAAATATCACAAATTGTTGAAAGTAGCGCCTTAAAAGGGGTGGCTGGAGGTTTGCTTTTCGGTCCAGTTGGCGCGATTATTGGATCTATGCCAAGCAGCAAAGAGAAAAGAGCAGTAACGGGTTATTTAATCTTGAATTATCATAAATCCAACGGAGAATTGGCGTCATTGCTATTTTCAGATGAAGCAAAATCTCTGGAAGCAGCAAGGTTTATTGATAATTTACGCCCCCTGCTCCCAGTCCTGGAAAAACAAACATACGAATTGTAAAAAACGAAGTCGCCCGAGTGGCGGCTTCTTTTTGTGTGAAAGAGGTGAATTGATTGCCTACAGTAGCTGCAACGATACAGATGATGGACAGATTCAGTGCTCCGCTGCGGCGTGTTAATAACCAAGTTCAGACTGCAATTAGCAGCTTGGAGCGTATGCGCCGCTTAGTGGAACGCCCCGTGAGAAATCTCAACATAAAGGTTCATGTTGACGACTCCGATGCTTTACGTACCGCATCTCGAATCCGCGGTCAAATCGAATCTCATCTCAGAGGGATTACGGCGCGTGTAGAGTTGCAGGTAAATGCTCAGCTAACAGGAGCTATGGGTAGTTTGGACTCGACTATGGAGCGGCTGCGCCTTGAAGTGCAGACGCTCATAGCGACACTCCAGAGTGGAGGAGGCCCAGGTCCTGGTCCCGGGGGCGGTGGGGACGGCGGGCTCATTTTTGGAGGCTTTGGCAAGTTGATGGGTCTGGCGGCTGGACTATTCGGCGGCGCAGCTCTAGTCAACGGCACTGTAGGAGGGGCTGCACGACAGCAGCAGATGCAGGGCAGCATACAAGCTCAAACAGGTGTGGATCAGGGACAAGCCGCTGCCATGATGCAGGATGTAAACAGCATCTATGCTGCTGGCTGGGGCGAAACCCTTACTGGTATAAGTAATGACATGGCAACCGTCCGGCAGAACCTGAATGGCTTGTCTCAAGATGCGGCGACAGCTTTCACACAGTCGGCGTATGCTGTAGAGCGAGTAGCCAAAGGACAGACGGAAATCAGCGAGTTGTCCAAAGTTACGCGTACGCTCATGGCCAACTTCAACGGGCTTGGTGAAACGCAGGCGCTTGATCTGATTACGACTGGATTTCAAAAGGGCGGGAACTACGCTAATGATCTGCTGGATACAGTCAATGAATACGGTGTCCATTTTGCCGGACTTGGCATGAGCGCTGAGCAAATGTTCGCCACGCTTATTGCGGGAAGCCAACAAGGAGCATGGAATCTGGACAAGGTAGGCGACTCGGTCAAAGAGAGCTTTATTCGGATGCAAGACCTATCGGATACAAGCACAGGCGCTTTCAAAGCCCTTGGACTTGATGCTAATAAAATGGCTGCGAATATCGCTGCTGGCGGAGATAAGGCAAACCAAGCATTTCAAGCTACTCTCCTTGCCCTTGGAAATTTGGGCAGCGATTTGGACCGTAATACAATCGGCGTCGAGCTCTTCGGAACGCAGTGGGAGGACATGGGAGATCGTGTAGTTCTGGCAATGAAGGCCGGAGAGAAAGGTCTGGAAGGCTTTGAAGGGGCGACAGCTCGTGCAGCTGAAGCACTGCAAAATAATTTTGGATTCCAGTTTGAGCAATTAAAGCGGAATTTTGCATTGGCGTTAGCTGGAGCAGGTGGCGCTGCTGCTGAAGCAATCGCACCGGCTATAGCCTGGCTGAATCAAGCGTTCGAGTCTGGGAGGTTTCAGCCGTTTTTTGACTCTCTCGCCACGGGACTCGATGTCATTTCTAAAATTGCTGGTGCTGCTATGTTTCTTGCGGGAATTATTCTAGAAAACTGGCCGTTGATCGCCCCGATTGTTTTAGCAATGGTTGGTGCACTCACTTTATACCAAATTGCTCTTGCAGGCGCGGCTCTTAAAACTGGATTTCTAGCTGCGACAGAACTTGTTTCGGCAGCTGCAAAGGCAGCCTTTACAGGAGCGACATTAGCTTCAGTTAGCGCCACAGCTGCTGCCACAGCAGCACAGTGGGGCCTGAACGCAGCATTGCTGGCGAGTCCTATCACCTGGATCATACTCGCTATTGTGGCCCTGATCGCGCTGTTTTATCTTGTGATTGCAGCCATTAATAAATGGGCGGGTACATCTTTATCGGCGACGGGAATGATCGTCGGAGCGTTGGCCGTTGCTGGAGCCTTTATAGCCAATCTATTTCTTGGATTGCTGCAAATAGTGTTCGGCGTCATCGAGTTTTGGTATGGCTGGTTTCAGGCCATTGCCAACTTCCTCGGGAATGTGTTCAACGATCCAATTGGGGCGGTAATCAAATTGTTTGGCGATTTGGCGGACAATGTCCTGGGAGTATTGGAGCGTATCGCTAAAGCAATGGATACGATCTTCGGCAGCAACATGGCCGATACTGTAGCTGGATGGCGGGGAAGTCTCTCCTCCATGACTACCGTGGCAATGAAGAAATACGGAAATGGAAAGTACGAAGAAAAAGTCAAAGACCTGGACATTGACAGTATTGTCGGAGACCTGGGCAGATTTGACTACGGTAAGTCGTGGAACACCGGCTATAATTGGGGTGCTGGTTTAGGAGCAGACAGTGGTGGATCGGCTGCTAATGCCGCAGCAAAGGCTGCTGCGAAAGAGGCAGCTGCTGGAGCAGGAACTGGAGCCGGTATAGGTGCAGGTAACGGAAAATTGAATAGTATCGACAAAGTCGGAGAGGTCGGGAAGATAAAAGACACTGTAGATGTATCTTCTGAAGACTTGAAGACAATGCGCGAGTTGGCCGAAATGAAGGATATTCGGAATTTCGTTACCTTGCAGCCGTCCATCCAATTTACGGGTGCAAATAACTACAACAGCGGCTATGACGTAGACACGGTCATTAGCCGTATCGATGAATATCTTCAAACGGAACTGGCGTCTAACGCATCGGGGGTGTATGGCGTTGGCTGAGTATGGTATTTATCTAAGCTATAACAATCAGGAGGAAGGATTCCAGCTCCCCATTGTGCCAGGCAAAATTGAAATCAGTAGCGGAGGCAAAGGAAGCACCTATGACGTGTCCAAGCTGGGCGAGATCAATGTGATTAAAGACCCAGCGCTGAAGGAATACAGCTTTGAGAGCTTCTTCCCAGCCAGCCCGATGCCATTTACAAGCGGCACGGTATTTGAGCCGTCGTTTTATAAAGACTTAATCGAGAAGTGGATGGGGACCAAACGCCCTATCCGCTTTATTTTTGTTGGCTCGACCTTTGAGATCAACACACCTGCCAGTATAGAGCAATTCGACTGGTCGGAACAAAGTGGCGCAGTTGGTGACATCTTTTTCAGCCTGAAGCTGAAGGAGTACAAGTTTTACTCTGCTCAAAAGGTCGTGGTACAGCAGACGACAGCTACCCGTGCAGGAAGCAATACTGCTGTAGCCAAGAAAAAGACACGCGCCGACAGCCGGAACAAGCTGAAGACGTACACTTTGAAGCCGGGAGATACTTTAATCGGCATTGCCCGTAAGGTGCTTGGTGATGATTCCAAATGGCGTGCCATTCAAGCGGCAAACAGCCTCACGGATGCGCAGCTCAAGTCGCTGCCCGTGGGCAAAGTATTGAAAATGCCGACGTAGTAAGGAGGAAACCTATGGAGATATTACTGGATAACAAAAACGGGCGTGTGTGGGATGTGTCTCAGATCGTTTCGGATGCAACATGGACTACGAAGCGAATAGGCGCGGCTTCATCGTTTGAATTTACCATGATTAAAGGCGGGATCTACCAAGACCCGTCTTTTGTAATCAATAACGGCGACGTGATCCGGGTACGGGACGGAGACTGGAACATTTTTTACGGCTATGTATTTGAGATTAACGAGAGCAGGGACGAGAGTGTGAAGGTGAAATGTTACGATCAGATCCGCTATCTGATGAGCAATGACACTTATGTATTCAAGGGGATCAAGGCCAGCGATGTCGTGAGGCGGATTGCTGATGATTTTGGCCTAAAGACAGGAACGCTACAGGACACGGGGTATGTCATCCCTGTGATGATTGAGGATAACAAAAAGCTGCTCGATACCATCTGGAAGGCTCTCGATCTTACGCTAATCCACTCGGGACAGAACTTTATTTTCTTTGATGACTTCGGCAAGCTTATGGTTCGAAGGCTATCGGAGCTGAAGGTGAATATTGGTATTGGTGACGAAAGCTTGATGACCGATTTTGAGTATACCAGATCCATCGACACGGACACCTACACCAAAATCAAGATCGTTCAGAACAACAAGAAAACCGGGAAACGTGACGTTTACATCGCTCAGGACAGTGCCAATTCAGCCCGATGGGGGCAGTTGCAACTGTACCAGGTAGCTGATGAAAAACAGAATGCGGCACAAATCAATCAATTGCTGAGTCAGTTGGCCCAGCTCAAAAACCGCGAGACGCGTAGTCTGTCGCTCACAGCCATAGGCGTGCCTGGCATTCGAGCCGGTTCCTTTATCCCTGTTGTGATCGAGGAGCTTGGCTTGAGCCAGTATTTCTGCGTAGACGAGTGCTCTCATAGTTTCGAAGGAGCAGTACACACGATGAAGCTTAAATTGGTGGTGGTTTGATGGCACTTTCTGACACATTAAAATCGTTGAGCAAAGCGACGAATGAGGCCGGGAGTCCCGTGGGTGTATATTACGGCACCGTGACAACCGCTGATCCGTTGTCCATCTTGATCGACCAGAAGCTACCTTTGCCCAAGGAGGCGCTGGTACTGCTCAAGGGTGCAAGTTTCAAAGCAGGCGATTCCGTTGTCCTGCTGAGAGCTCAAGGCGGTAATCAGTATATTGTTTTGGGGGAGGTCGATTCTGAATGATTCCGACGGGTGCGGCACTCACTGAAGAGCATATCACAGAACAGCAGCAGCCAAGTTATACCTATCAAGTCGATTTTGCAAATAAACGAATAAGCGATCACGTTGACGGTCTGGAGGCAGTGAAGCAGGCCGTTATTTTAATATTGTCCACGGACCGCTTCCAGTATTTCATCTATACGGTGGACTATGGCATGGAACGTATCCCCATCGTAGGAGCATCACAGGCCATTGTCCGATCAGAGCTGCAAAGATGCGTGACAGAGGCGTTACTGCAGGATGACCGAATATCCGGGGTGATTAACTTCCGGCTGTCATTTAACGGAGATGAAGTATTAGCCACCTTTACCGTTGTGACGGAATTCGGTAATTTTGAACAGGAGGCGACATTCAATAATGTACGATGATCGAACCTTCGATAACATCATGGCGGAAATGCTTGCCACCGTCGATGACAGATACGATAAGCGTGAGGGAAGCATTATCTATAATGCTTTGGCTCCAGTGGCCAAAAAGCTAGCTGAAGTATTTTATGAGTTCAGTATAGACGTGAATCTCTTTTTTGCTGATACGTCCACAGGGGGTTACCTCTCACGTCGTACAGCAGAATACGGTGTTAACCGTCAGCAAGCAACCAAAGCAATCCGCATGGGCACGTTCTACGGTTCTGGTGATGTACTCGTTGATATTCCGCTGCAAACTCGGTATGCATTGAGCAATTCCAGTAACGAGGCTACCTATGTGGCTGTGCAAAAAATATCCACTGGCGTATATCGCTTAGAATGTGAGACTCCTGGAGTCATCGGCAATCAGGAGTTTGGGCAGCTCATTCCCGTTACTTACGTATCGGGTTTGGTTCGGGCTGAATTGTCTGATGTGCTTGTTCCCGGCGAGGAGGCAGAAGTGGATGAGGTATTGCGTAACAGGTACTACGATGCAATGAACGAACCAGCTTTTGGGGGAAATGTGGCGGATTATAAACAACGGGTTAACGCTTTACCTGGAGTCGGTGCAACAAAAGTCTATCCGGTCTGGCAAGGCGGCGGAACAGTAAAATGTACGATCATCGCATCTGACTATAACGCACCTTCTGCAGCACTTGTGGATGATGTACAAACCATCATTGATCCGATCGTCAACAGCGGCCAGGGGATGGGTCTTGCTCCTATCGATCATAAGGTCACTATAGCTGGCGTGTCAGAAGTTACGATAAACGTTTCATCGATTATTACATTGGAAGCTGGATCAACCATCGGCTCCGTGCAGCCTGATGTCGAAGCTACGATTGCTGATTATTTACTAGCCTTAAGAAAAACGTGGGCAGACTTGGCTCCGATCATCGTGAGGACGGCTCAGATTGATGCCAGGATGTTGGATGTCAAAGGCATCATAGATGTAACCGATACGCGGATCAACGGTTCCACAGACAACCTGACGCTTATGAGCGACCAGATTCCAGTAATGGGGGCGGTGACGCTGAGTGAGTAATGAGTTATTGGAGTCCTTGCCACCTGAGCTCCAGGAGATTGAAGAATTTCAAGTCATTACGGAAGCGGAGTTACCACAGATGCAGAAGCTCATTGATATGGTGACTCAAATCAGGAATAACCAATTTATTATGACGTCCGATGCTCAGGCCATTAAACGCCGCGAACAAAGGCTAGGCATACAGGCGGACCCCACGACAGAATCACTAGATTTTAGGAAGATCCGTTTGATCAACCGAATGAGCACCAAGCCGCCGTTTACAGTCCGGTATTTGCAACAGCAACTGGATAAGCTGGTAGGCGAGGGATTAACCATCGTCACGGTTGACTATGCAAGCCGTGTCCTCACTATCACGGCCAACATTGACAATGCGCCGGTCTTCAGTGAGGTGGAGAGGACTGTGTCAGTAATCAAGCCGGCTAACATGGCGTATCAGCAGCAAACATCGATAGAAGACGCGATAACAGTAGAAGAACGCATGTCGTACCGTGCGTTGACACGACGCACAAAATTAGGCTCGTGGGGTGTCGGAACGATTCCATTTGCAGATCCAGGACCGGAGGTGATCATTAAATGATTTCAGCAACACTACTGACTGATTTAGCAGAGGTTGTAAACGGTAAGATTGCTAAAGTTGTACTTAATGATGCTGTAGAACTAACCGATTTCAGCGTCAAGCGGGTTGATGGTTCTACCGTGGCCATGCAATACATCATTCCCGCTTCAAGTGTATCCTTGGTAACCAATATAAAGCTGAAATCGAGCGCAGATGAAACGCTCACAGATAACAATGTTCATGTGCCGATCACCTCAGATACATTGTTGCTGCACACGCTGCCTATAAAGGAGGTCTAACATGCCTTACAACGGTAAAACAGATTGGAAATACAGTGATACGGTCACCGAAAATGATATGAACCGTATTGAACAGGGGATTGAAGATGCATTCACAGAAATTGATAACATCCATATCCCGGATGCAAGTTTAACAGAAAAAGGTATCGTCAGACTAAGTGCAGATTACAAGTCTACATCTTCTGCGACTGTGCCGAATAGTAAGGCTCTTTCGGACTTGTATACCGCTTCAATGGCTGACAAAGGCAAAGTGTTCATGGATGATTTTAATTTTTTGCTTTCTCCGGGTGCATGGAGGGTTGATAGGTCTTCATTTAATCCTGCCGTCGACCACAGCCCGCCGGGTGCAAATCCCAAAGGTGTCCTTTTTGTTTCGAGTGTCAATGTAACGGAAGGACTAGCCCTCACCCAAAAGTACGTAGATGATACTGGCGGAATTTATAACCGTGTAAGAACAGTAGCTGGGACGTGGTTGCCTTGGGATGGATTAGCCAGCAAGACATACGCCCAAAGGAATTTGAGACTAGAAAGAGCAGTCGAGTTCGGCGCGGACGTTGCAGGAGTTGGCCCGGCATTCTTCGATTTTCATACGAGCGGAAACGCGATTGATTACGACTCGCGAATTATTGCTGAAGGCGGCACAACTGCCACTGGTAACGGTAAAATCACTATCCAAGCCGCGACTACAGCGCTAACCGGGAAGGTCGAAACATCCGGTCAACTGTGGGTTGCCAAAAACACGCAATTCGGTTCATCATCCTCTCTATCCTTGCCAATAGGTGATGGAGATACAGGTCTTAATTGGTACGGTGACGGTGGGGTTGACTTTTACTCAAACAATTCAAAGGTCGCTGCTTTGTCTGATGGGGTTTTTAAGTATTACGAGGCAGATGGTACCTGGAAAGTGTTGAGAGACGAGATAAGCAATTTAAAGCAATCTGTCGTTAACGGTAAGGGTGTCGTTGCTGGCGCCATTAACGGCAAAGGTGGCAATGTAACAGCCAGCAACACTTTTCCAGAATTAGCGGCAGCAATCACCAACCTTCCAGTCAAACGTTTTGCATCTGGTACGTTCAACGGCCAAAATGCTCAGGCCAGTAGTTGGGGAATGTCCATATCCATGCCTGTTTCTGTCGGGGGTCTTTCTTTCACTCCTTCGAGTGTATTTATAAGAGTTAAGCTAACTGAATCGGACGGCTTCCGGCAGGTAGAAGGTTTCGCACGTACCAGCACATCCACCCAAGACACCATTTACGGCTGGAGAGGTAATAGCATATCCGTCTCCCGTTTGAATCAACAATCAGGAGGATTTAACGTGACCATCGAAGGTAGCAAAATAGACGCGTATGCTGGCGGCTCTCCGATATCTAAAATTTGGGCTTACGAATGGTTTGCCTACGAATAAAGTTTAACCGACACGCTCAATGTGAGGCGTGTTTTTTTATGCCCCCGACCACTCCGGGGGCTTTTATATTCAGGCCAGGGCAATTTTCCTGAGCAGATACGGGGGAACATGATGGATATTACAGTTGTTTTTTCGTTAATTGCTGCGATTAGTGGGATTATTTTAGGTTGGGCTGGGCGCAGCAGGTCAATGCGGCAAGACATCATTCAAGAGGCGGGAGCGGAAGCTTTGCAGCGTGCGGATGTTGATTACATCAAGCGCGGCGTGGACGACATTCGGCTCGAACAGCGGGTGCAGGGGCAAAGGATTGATGCCTTATCCGAACGGGTTACGCGGGTTGAAGAATCAGCGAAACAGGCTCATAAACGACTTGATCGAAAAGAAGAAACGGGAGGAATTTAACAATAGATTGGAATACAGTATGGTCGTTAATCGACCCTAAATTGTTAATCGTTGTAGCTGTTTGTTGGGTTATTGGTATAGGGATCAAGCAAACGCCTAAAGTTCCGGACTGGAGCATTGTGTATATCGTCACTGCGGTTGCTGTGCTGCTTACAGTATGGATGCAAGGATGGGGGCCGCAGGCAGTTATCCAGGGTGTCCTGGCTGGTGCTTTTGCTGTCTACGGCAACCAATTGGTCAAGCAGACAAAGAAGGGGGCTGAGTAGTTATGGCGCGTAAAATATCGAAAGCGGGCCTTAGTCTAATCAAGAATTTTGAGGGCTGCCGATTGGCAGCTTATAAACCTGTCCCGACAGAACAGTGGTTCACCATTGGGTGGGGCCATTACGGACCTGACGTTAAAGCAGGCATGACCATAACACAAGCCAAGGCCGATGCTATGCTGGTGGAGGATTTATCCAAATACGAAGCTAACGTTAATAACCCGGCCTACGTCCCAGTTACGGATCAGCTTACGCAAAACCAGTTCGACGCACTTACAAGTTTTTGCTACAACTGCGGTGCGGGTAACCTCAAGGCGCTCTGCAAAGGCCGCACAGTTGCTCAGATTGCTGAAAATATCACCAAATACAATAAGTCGAGCGGCAAGGTGCTGGCTGGGCTGGTGCGGCGTAGAGAGGCAGAGATGGACTTGTATAACAAAGCAGCAAAAGATGATGAAAAAATGGATAAAGCAAGAGTAATCGTAAATGGCAAGAGAATTGAGGATGTTGTACTAATTAACGGTACAACCTACGTTCCGCTGCGGTCAGTCGGGGAAGTAATGGGTGCAACGGTGAATTGGAACGACAAAACCAATACGGCTACAGTAATAAAATAAATATAGCCCCTTACTGGTCTAACCAGTAAGGGGCATTCAAGTTAATATGAAATGTATTGAACCATTGTTTGATCTGACCCAGTAATACAGTATTAAGGTGTGTAGGAATGTTGTATTTACATAATTGCCCATAAAGAATATAATTAAACTGAACTTAAGAGAAAAATACCTTATACGAGTGGGGATTATAAGTAATGGAAAGGTTAGACAATGAGCCTACAATTTTTTCTCATCCAGGCTGGAGAGTAGCATATAACACAGTAACGTGGGTTGTATTAGGGATCACACTTTCTCCCGGAAATAGTATTTTCGTTGGTTTATTCATGCTTGGGTTTGGTCTTTTATTTGATTATGCCAAATTTAAGCCCGTAACGAGACCTAGGGCTATTGCAAAGAATGTTGGAGGTTCTATTGCGACAGTACTAATAGTTTTTAATCTGTTAGCTTCATTTGGAGCTGTTACTGTTAATGAAAAAATGTATTTAGTAGTAGTATCATTTCCTTTTTTCAAAGGTATGGCCTTCGATGTCAAATGGTATTGGTTGATTACAGGTATAACTGTATTTATGACAGTAGTTGATTGGGTCACTGAATACATCGAAAATCGTAATTGTAATGAGACTGAAACAAAACCACTGGAGATTGTAACTTCTAATACAGGAATAGGAGGATGATTAATGAGCCTCAAATTTATTATAATATCTCTTCTGTTCATTGTTTTTATGGCACTTACCATTGGTTTAATTATTAAGATGTACATGTACAATGTTTCACATTATCTCTTCTTAATGGCTCCTGTAACCATATTTCTCTCTATTGTAATATTGCCGATTTACAGTTCTAAAGTGGTCCTCCAAAGAATTAGTGAAAGAGAGATTGAGGTGAACAAGATTTATAAGGAACGTTTAGAATCAAAATTTAAGTTGAGCATGTGGTTTAAATTAAAAATGGTCTTTTTTTCTTGTGTACACATTATAAAAAGTTATCCTAATTATATTGATTCTCAAGCAAAAATTTTTGGATCAAGGTATTCAAAAAATCAAGTGGATAGCTTGCTTACTGATCCACAAAAACGAAAGTCGATGATTATGTCGTCCAATCCAACAATTTTTACTGAGCAAGAGTTTATAAACAGTAGAATGGATACAGAACTTAGGAACTTGGGAATTAATTTTTGAACTGTGAAAATCCCCGCTCACCTTAACTGGTCGGCGGGGTTATTTTTTTATTCAAAGTAATTGCGGATACTTAACAACAGTGAAGCAAGACTTATTATCCATCCTGTTACGGATATGGTCCATAAGATTACATCATACATATTGTTACCTCCTATAGAGGGGCCGAAGCCCCGTGTTATTTAATTTCTATAGTGAACTTGACCGAGCTGCGTCCCATTTCCTTTGCATCACGAATAGCCCCCGCGACAATGGCGTGAACATCCTTCATTGTGTATGCATCCGTTTGGCTCCAGTACCCTTTATCCACTGTCACCACATATTTTGCTTTTTCCATTCCCGTACCTCCCGCGTAAGGCCGCCGCCAGATTGAAGGGCCAAAGGTCCCGTTTAAATGTGTGCTGTAGCAGCTATATATTCCTCAAAGCTAATTCCCACCGCATTACGAATTATCCGAGATGCAGAATCAAGCCCGACCATTTCACCAGCTCTTTGCCGATACTCATTTTTATCTGTTTCCTCTGATAAGGATTCGCGTATACGTTTTACTTCCTCATATCGTTCTGCAAGCAATTTTACCAATTCTAGTCCTGTTTCTTTGCACATTTCCAATCCCTCCAATCAATTAGTAGAAACTCAACTGCCAATATGTTAAGATTGGGTGGAGATGGCGCTATACTAGCCGCCACCTCGGAAGGAAACCTTAACGTCTGCGCCGCACGCGTCGTTTATTGGTTCCTTTTTTTTTCTTGCTCTCATTCAGCACCTTGACCAATCCGATAATTGCAGTTATCAGGTTTGTGAGTGCTGTGGAGAGCAAGACCCAATCTATTGCTCTCAAATTTCTTACACCTCTTTCGGAAGTTAATGTTTCACTTCCTGAATATAATATACCATATCCTGCACACTATTGCAACCATTTTCGGAATATTGTATTCTGTTTATAGAAAATAATATTCCACTATCGGAATAAAAGGAAGTTGGTGCGTATATGCCGTTTTCATATAAACCGCTGTTCAAGTTGCTGCTTGATAAAGACATGAAGAAAGAGGACTTGAGGCAAGCCCTGAGCCTTGGAAGGAACACAATTGCTAAGATGGGAAAAGGGGAGTATGTGTCACTAGAGGTAATCGACAAGATATGTACTTACATGGGGTGTACACCCAATGATGTGATTGAACACGTAAAGGAGCAGGAGGAATAACACCTTCCTGCTCTTCTTAATGAACAAAAAAAGCCCTCAACATGAGGACTTGTGGTATAATCTGGATTGGACAACGGGTGGGGGTCACGGCGCAGCCTTCTGTAAAGGAGGTGATTGACGCCATGACTGCACTTGGTACGCTTTATCTGCTCTTGAAAGTAACTGCTACGGTACTAAGCCTTTGGTTTAGTTCTCGCAAGCTTTTTCGATGGATCAGACGTAGACGTAACAAGCGCAAAACCCACCGCTAATGGTTGGTAGCCTACGGTGGGTTTTGCTGTCTTCACAGTAATATATGCGCGCCGTGAGGCACATCGTTGTTCAGGGGGAGTGTAGCGATTCCCCTTATTTATATTCTTATGTTACCACACTGAAACTATACAGGCAATGTAATTGCCTTTGTTGCCTATAGTCAAATATTAAAACCCCGGATTGCTCCGGGGCTTTTTTACGAATCGCGTTTCCAACTATATTTGGTTACATACTCTGCTTCTATTTCATCGCACAATTTCCGAACTTGTTCTTTATCACCAAGTCGGATATATTTAGCCACTTCCTTAAATTTCTCGCTCACATCTCCTTTAAAAGTGTCCCCTGCATCCTCCACGATTCCTGCAAGTTCTTCCTGATAGTCTGTGTCTTTTTCGCTAACACGAGTTCTCGCCATACTCAGAGCCAAAGCTATACGCGCTCCGTTTCTTCATCAACATATACGATATCGCCCTGTTTGTCTTTAAGCTTTTCAGATGTGGGATTTTCTTGGGACGTAGCTGGTGCGTTACATGCGACAAGAAGAAGAGTCATTATGCATATAAGTAAATACATACTCGTTTTTATTGCGGGTTTCATTAATTATCCCCCTAAATCTGACGATCTTTACCTCGATATTCTATCAGATTTAGGAATATTCTTCTATATAGTAGTTTTTAATAGTGTAAGTTCACCTTTTAGTATCTCTGCGATAGATTTCATTTAAGACAATACGATACCAAAGGTCAACGAGCTTCTTTGGTTCTGGATGAGGCACAAGCTTAACAGTCGCTTTAATAGTGGCTTTTTTTTGCATTGGGAAGTCTCCTTTCAAGCGCATTAGTTTGCTTATCTACAGCTTGCCCATAATTAGCCCATAAAAGTATTTCATATAGAGTATTTTTAGCGTATAATGCACAAAGTCAAATTCTTAAAAACACTGTCATTTCACGGTTTGCACATGTTGCACAACTTTCCATCGGATGGGCGGCATGATGTAACAAAGGGTATAAAAACCCTGTAATACCGCTATTTAAAGGGCTCCCGCGAGGGAGCCTTTCTTCGTTAAATCACGAAAAAATCACATTTCTTGCAAAGGGAGATGATCTTTCGTGAAATTGAAGTTCAATATATCTGCAAAGTGAATTCTTATTTTCTCATTAGCATCCTTTTTCATATGTTGAATACATAGCCGAAACAGCATTTACAATGGTAAAGTCACATATAATAAATAATGAGACTTACTTTATAAATTGTATTGGCCTGTTTATGCGTTTCCAAGTCTATGCGACTCCTGAAATCAAAACAGAGTTCTCCAATCTAATTGAAAAGGTGTAGGACTGTTAATTGTTGCGAGTAGCTTTTTAGTTTTCATGACTGTACCTGGTATCTAAATCCTTGTGCAAGTTGGAGGTTCCTAAACGTCAGTACAGCAATCCCCGCTAACCTTAATTGGTCGGCGGGGATTTTTAGTTGAAGAACTGCTTACAGACGGATATTTCTAGGTGGAACTGGTATAAGGCCACTTTTTAAATGTTCATTGAAAATAAAAGTTTTGCCAACTACAATAAAAGAAACAACGGTAGGCGAGGAAGGGGAAAATAAAGTCCTAGACTGTCGTTGTTTCATTGAACTAACGTTTCCCGTTAGCTCAATGGTTTATCTTTCCCTTGAGGGATGTTAGAAGCTCAAGTTCTCTTTTCGTTGCAGGATGAACAACTATGCTATCTGTAAGGTTTAGGGTAGATTCTTTTACCTTTCTCCCCCATCTCCTTGAAAAGGAGCGCCAATCACATACCATCTCGACGACATACTTCCTCGGCATGGGTAATACCTCTTTGGTGTCGGGATTAACAACCCAATATTCCCAATGATGCTTGTTTTTACGTTGGTGACGAAGCCATGCGTATTTCCAATTCAACTCATCTTCTAAATTCAAAGGTTTTCCAGAGTGAAATTTTTTTGCGTAGGGAAAGAACTCAGCCGGTGAAAATTTCGACCAATCATGAATAATCCCCTGAATATACAAGCCTTCCTTCCAACATTCAATGAGAACATTCAATTTGTGATTAAGGATGTATAAGAAATATTTCAAATAAGCTTTCATCATTGAATTCATATCTCCTTTCCATAATAACCTTCATTTTGCTTGAAAGGCCTCCCCATGATTATTAATGCTAATTGGCTTTCTACTTCTCCAAAAAGATAAAAAATCCCACCTCCAAGAACGAAGTCTTGGGGACGAGATCTCGTCGTGGTACCACCCCAGTTCGCTAATCTGTCTTCAGATTAGCCTCATCGAGTACGGCATGCCAACACATGCTTATACTCTAGCTCTGTAACAGGAGCTCCTGTCACACCATCCCCCGAACTAGTTCAAGTTTCGATGTGATGCTCAGAGACTTGATTCAATAAGATCTCCTTTACTCCTTTTCAGCTACCAGAGTTCTCTGTTAAAGTAAGCCTTATTTACTCTTCTCGTCATTGCATTTGTGTAATTTTACCAAATACCTATTGAGTTTGTAAATACAAGAATGTTGGAACTATCCTGCCCGTTAGCTTAACGTCGCCGTTCAGTCTACAACTTTTCAGCAGGCCGCCGTAATATGTTAGATCTGGAGATTAAGACAGGGAGGCGTGCAGAGGACATAAAGGCGGGTTTGCTAGCCTTGGAGCAGGATAACTATATCTTGTGGGAAAACAAAACGGACACGCGACACATTGTAATCCTGGAGGACTGGGATAGAGATCCAAAGGTTACTACGCCGCCAACGCCCCCAGGAAGCGCTAATAGGTACTATACGGAATATTAAAACCCTGGATTGCTCCGGGGTTCATTCATTTTGTGAAACTAATTTTATCTTTGTTTTTATTCAGATAGTATTGAACTGCCCTGTTTTCGTCCGGGAACCCTTCTGTGAATTTTTCTAGCTGGACGGAGAAAACTTTTCCGTTTTTGATCTCTACCGTTAACTCAGGATCGGTTTAATCAGTACCATAAGAATAATAAATTGATTCGGATGCGTTCATTTGATTCAATGGATTGCCTAGCTTTTCCACAACTTTTTTTACTGTATCATCCACCACGACCTTGCGTTTGATACCTTTTCCCTTTTGGTAAACACTTACATATTCAAGAATTCCCTTATGGAAATGAAGGTACTGATTGTTATCAAAAAAAGCAACATTTCCACTGTATGCGATCTGATAATATTCCGTTTCTATTTTCATGTTTTTGAACTTTGGTTGTAGATCGGAAAAGGCGGAGCCTAGCGTCCAATCACCTATAGTAGTGTAATTTTCGTAAGGTTTTTGAGCATATACGCCAGGAAGAACGAATGAACAAAAAATGATTACTGTAAAAATTGCAATACATATTTTTAAAACGATATTGACATTCGATTATTCACCTCAGTTTTATTTTAAGATAGTCTATCAGTCCTAGGAATATTTTTCTATATATTCACAAAATAGACCAAATGAATTACGCTTATAACAACACATACGGAAGCACCGTTGTGCAATCCAAACCCATAGGGGCACTTTACTGACTCAAGTTGGTGGGGTGTCTTTTATTTATGAAGTCTTAAATTTATTTTCCAGAAAATTCTTGACGAATTCATCTGTGGTAAATTATAGTAAGCCTATATCTGAGAAAAGGGGACTTATTATGAAGAAAATGTTTATTTCATTATTTTTAGGAGTGCTTATAACAACTGGTTTATCTGTATCAAGCTTCTCTTCTTTTACATCAGTTGCTGATGCAAAAGCGCTTAGGTATACAGTTACTCTTCATCCGAATGAGACTTATCAATTAGGATATGGTCCAGGTTATTGGTACTACACGGGGAGTGGAAAATCAAAGGATTTTACAGTATCCTCAAGAGGGCTTATTGAAATATTTCCAAACCCAGAAAATATTTCGTATTTTGGAGCATATGCTGGTGAGATATCGGTTGTTGATAGATTTGGTGATGAAGTGGAAACAGTAACGCTTAAAATTAAATACTAATATTGTATCTAATAACTCTTATTTTCGTTTATAAACAATTTAACACGTAAGAAAACAACGCTCTTCAATCTGAAAACATCGGTGACACCCTACTGGCTAAGCTAGTGGGGTGTTTTTGTATTCATTTTTCATTGGATATCAAAATAAACAGTTGAAAAGCCGATATCATAATTACTAACTAATGAATACTTAGGAGGATTATAGATGGTCTTTTGGATTCTTTCAGCTTTGGTCGTGGGACTCATTCTTTCAGCGATCATAGGTGCGGATATTACAGCCAGAAAAAATCGTAAACAACCGAAAATAGAACGGATAGGTGAAGTGGTTGATAAACGAGTTAATTGGACCGAAGGATCGTCTTCCAAAACATTCTACATAACCTGCGAGTTCGAAAACAATGAGCGCAAAGAAATTACAGTTAGAGACGATAAATACGGACTTTTTGTTGTAGGAGATAAAATTAAAGTAACAAGTCAAGGTACTTGGGACTGGGTAGAACGTGTAGTAACGTAAGGTCATCAGGATATTTACAGAATCACCCAACCCTTTTATACTGATAACAACACATACGGAAGCACGGTTGTGTAATCCGAAAGCATCGGTGGTACCCTGCTGGCATACGCTGGTGGGGTGTTTTTATGTTTTGGAATATAGTAAAATTCATTAATAGAATCTTAAGGAGTGAATAAAATATGCTCGAAGCTTTTCAAATCTTTCTTACCATGATCGGTTTAATATTGGTTGTTTTTGTGCCTATTATAATATCTTCAAACCGAGAACATGCGAGAAATTTAAAACAACCCAAAATTGAACGAATCGCAAAAGTAATTGATAAAAGAGTAGACTGGGTGGAAAATTCTTCAACGAAAAAATATTTTATAACATGCCAATTTGAAGGATCGGATCGGAAAGAAGTCAGAGTACAGGAAAATGAATATGGCATTTTAATCGTTGGAGATGAGGTTAAAGTAATAACCCAAGGTACTTCAGAAAAAATCGAGCGTATTACAACAATAGGTGATCTGCATTAACCATACATATAAAGTGTTAAAGTCGGATATCAAACTATTTGCTGCTGCATTAAACCAGGTAAGAGTAATGTGGTACAGTCGCTGGGTGAGGATTTGATAGATATAGTAGACTACGGTGGCGCAGTGGAGAAGATTACACCAGAGTCAATTAGGATTAACGGATCTTATTTCTTTCGTAATCAGTTTGAATTTAGAGTAGATGTGAAAAAGGACTCCACTGGTATGTAACCAGTATGGAGTCCTCTTTATTGTTTATTTAGTTGAATACTCGCTTACTTCAAACGTAAGGATTTTATTGAATATTACATAGTCTTTACGGTTGTTGAATGGACCTTTGTTGTTATTGTGTTTATCGATGGCAAAGAATGAAGGGCCTCTACCAGCATCTTTAGCGTCATACCAAGCAATGAATGCACTGAGTTCTTTTTTACTTAGATCGAATTCTTTATCAAATCCATTGTCCATTGTTACAGTCAGAATAGCACGGTCACCAGTAGGTTGTGATGGTTCGGATGGTTCAGTTGGCTCCGTAGGTTCAGAAGGATTAGGCTCAGGACTTGGTGTTGGAGTCGGCGTCGGTGTTGGTGTTGGTTCAGGTGTCGGTTTAGGATCTGGTGTTGGAGAAGGTTCCGGTGTCGGTACTGCATCTTTACTGTAGAAAAAGTCAAGTTCGCTTATATTTAAATCTTCAGCACTAAGTGAATAAAGAGTGATGAATCTAACACGATCTACTTTTTTTCCTTTGGAAGCTTTGTCAGTTCTCCATTACCTACGTTGGTTTCTAAAGCGTCTAACCAACCGGTGTCTTGGTCGTAAAAGATGATCCTTAAATTTTTAGAATCACTTTTAAGCTTATATGAATCAATTGTTCTATTTGTACCTAAATCAATCATAATCATATTACCTTTAGGAAGTAAATAGCTTGTTTCTTCATAGTTATCTGTAATAAGCGTTGTGTTTTTTTTGCTTGCATGCGGTCTACCTATAAAATAACTGTCAGATATCATTGCAACAACATTCTTGCCGTTGGCATACCCACCAGTGTACGCGCTCACTGATGATAATGGGAGGAAAATAGTAATAAGTAAAGTGAAGCATAAAATTAAATTGAGCTTTCTTTTCATGTATAAATCCCCTTTTTGTTTATTTGCTCAGTAATCATACAAAAACGAAAAAGGGATGTCTAAACCTTAATGTCTATATATTCAAATATAAGTATGATAATGTATTTAGATTTTCGAAGAGCACAAGACTCAACTTTATGGGCTATGTGCTCCGAAGGTGGCGAGGGTGCAGACATTAAATACATAAGTCCAAAGGATAACCGTGGAGCTGGATCGTGGGTAGGTCACAAGTTGGATGAATATGCAGACGGAACAAAAGTTGAATTTATCGTTAAATAGTAAATCCCCGCTAACCTTTAATTGGTCGGCAGTATTTTGTTAGACACTGAGTATGGCAACATTGAATACTTAAAGCGCCTTGGATTTATCTCCAAGGCGCTCCCCTGCTTGTAGTAACGGTTAGTTAATGTCTCCTGTGTACTGACCAGTAGTACCCCAAGCTTCGCCTTCAACGTTGTTACCGTCCGCTCTGAATTGAATTACATATTTCCCTGAAGGCATTCCATTAGGGAATGAATTAACGCTAGTCCACGTTAATGAGTCTCGTTTGCCAACAGTTTTAAAGATGTATTCTTTCCCGTTACCCTGCAAGCTCCAAGTGAGATTTGATGTTCCTGTATTCTGAACTCTAATCCTTACATGTCCATAACCTTTCTCAACGGTTAAGTCCATCGTTGGACTTGTCCCACCAAGAACCTCATGTACCTCTTGGCCAGTTCTTTGGATAACTATACCTCCATGATCCTTCGAGAATGTAATCCCCGTAACTGGTGCGGCAGAAGCAGCTACAGGAGCTACTGCCATTAGAGCCAAAGCACTTGTAAGGATAATTGCTGTGTTTTTAAACTTCATCAAAAATCGTCCTCTCGAATGGTATAATTTGTACTACTGACCAATCATACCGCAGAAAAAGGAATAAAATGTACATTATTATTAACAAAATGGTAAAAATCATTAATATTCGAAAATACATATTTCATTTGAATATTGCATGACAAATATTTCAAAACTTATTGACAGATGGTTAATTATGGACAACAATAGAATGCAATAATAAAAAGTTTTGGAATTTCTGTGTAGAAGGTGGATATGACATGAAGCATACACCTACGATTAGAGCAGAATTAGACAGATTCCTACAACAAGAAGGATTGAGTTTAACACAATTTGGTCATATTGCGGATATGAATAGGGGAGCAGTAAGTGCTATCGTGACAGGAAACAAGCCTTTGTCTGTTAACCAACTGGATCGAATTACTGAGGCTATGGGTTTACCGGAAGGTCACTTTTATGACTTATTCATAGAAAACTACATCATCGACCATCCTCCGAATATGAGGCGAATCGAGCCATTTTTATATCGCTGTGCGGAGTTGGACAAGCTGGATGCAATCCGTCGAGTGGTGGGAGCCATCATGGACAATCTACTTTATTCGCCCAAACTATTTGACATTGCAGAAGAATTGTTGTCGCAGGAACGACATGCGGCTGCATTGCTGCTCTATGAGGGGGTAGCTGAAGCGGAGAAATATCAACATTCAGAACGATTAGCAGTCTGTCAATATCGTATATTTACGATTCAAGTTGGAGACGATCAAAGCCGCAATCACAAGGCAGCTATACTATTTGAGCCTTATGTCGAGCGCCTAGATGATTTAGAACAACTTGATGCGTTAAAGGATTTGGCTAATGTGTACAGGTCTTTGCGTAAATGGGACAAGGTTGATGAAATAGCGAGGGTGATGAGAGCTAAGGCTGAAATCCAATACAATTGGAAACATCAACAGAAGAACCAAGAACGCAATGAGGCTGCTAAGAAACTAAGTCGTCCGATGTTTGTGTACATCACGTATGCCGACTTACTATGTGCGAGTGTCTGTGATGCCCGAGGCGATTACCAACAAGCTCTACAATATACATACGCCTATGCGGACTTGGATTGGGTCAGAGAGACTGATGATGATACCCTCTATTGGGTAGAAATGTATCAAGATTGGGCACGATGCAATATTTATGTAAATAAGCTCCTGTCTGGAGATGTCAGCGTGCTCTCAGATTATGTTGAATACATAGCCGAAACAGCAGATATCATGGAAGGTGAGAAACTTTCAAAGTTGTTAAACGTTATGATAGCTGCTAATCAATATAATTTGGATGTTGATGATGAACTTTTAAGGTTTAAAAAAGAGATTGATGCCTTTACTCAACGCCCGACATCTACTGATATGTACAGCCAACAAGTAGTACCCGACTACATTGCATGGTTTGGTTACGAAATGGCCTACTATTATTTAAACAGAGAAAGGTACAGTGATGGTTTTAAACAATTGTTATTTGCAATGGTAAAGTCACATATAATAAATAATGAGACTTACTTTATAAATTGTATTGGCCTGTTTATGCGTTTCCAAGTCTGTGCGACTCCTGAAATCAAAACAGAGTTCTCCAATCTAATTGAAAAGGTGTGGATAGGTAATGTTGAGAAAAATGGGACTGTTAATTGTTGTGAGTAGCTTTTTGGTTTTTATAACCGTACCTGGTATCCAGATTCTTGTACAGGTTGGAGGTTCTTAATCGTCATTAAAAAGCTCTGCTAACCTTATGGTCGGCAGAGCTTTCTTCAGTGTAGGAATTACCACACGATTTACCCGAATATCTATTTCTGAGGTGATCAGCATGAACCATACATATAAAGTGTTAAAATCGGATTTAGAACTATTTGCTGCTGCATTAAGCCAGGCAAGAGTATATATGGTTCAGCCGTTGAATGAGGGTTTGATAGATATTGTGGATTACAGTGGAGCAGTGGAGAATATTACACCGGAGTCGGTTAAGATTAACGGAACCTTTTTCATGAGGAATCAGTTTGAATTTAGAGTAGATGTAAAGGGCTCAACTGGGTAACTGGTATGAGTCTACTTTTTAAATGTTGTTGATAACTACAACAAAAGAAACAATGGTAGCCTAGGACGGGAAAATAAAGCCCTAGACTATCACTATTTCATTAAACTAACGTTTCCCGTTAGTTCAATCAATTCTGTTGCCATCGTATATGCTGGTGGTGAACCAGGTCTTCTACATTACTATATCGTCTTTCGTAAGTTTTTGGTACAGGGCTATCTTCTCGTTAGCAAGGGAAATCATGCACTCAAGTTCCTGCCGCTTGGATTCCAGTTCCACCAGATGCTTTTCAAGAATTTCTATCCGTATGTGTAAGGCAGGAGTAAAATTAGCAACTTCTTCCCCTTTTTGAATTTTATCCAGTACACATCCGTCACGAGTAAATTCCGTAATCTCCTCAAGCGACAATCCCAATTTTTTTAATCTAATTAAACATTGTATATATGAAACCTCACTTTCGGTATAAATGCGTGTCCTTCCATTTCTTCGATTTGGTTCCTGTAGCACTCCAATTTTTTCATAATAGCGAATCGTATAAGGAGTTAACCCCGTTCTTTCTGATACTTGACTTATAGTAAGCATTGCTTTTTTATGTCACTCCTTTTTTCTAAACCAAAATTTAAAACTATTATACATCTTTAAGTCAACTCGAAGTCGATATTTGCACCTCAAACTTCATTTCAAAAATTTGTGCTTGATTTCTAGTTGACTCTAACTTGTAAGCTAAAGTTGCTAATTGATATACATGAAACATAAAAAAACTAAAGATAAAAGGAAATGGTGTCAAACTTATTTTGATGGAGGCATAAACAATGAACAACAAATATTTCACGATTCAACAAGCAGCGGAAGGTATCTGGGGTGCTATTTCGGTACCTGGTAGTGGTTCGCTGGGGAATGCGGCAATTATTGACATTGGGGATTTGACCGTTGTTGTGGACACAACTAACCTACCGCATTCTGGTGCTTTGTTACGTCAAACCGCAGAACAATTAACGAATAAACCAATTAAATATGTGATCAATACTCATTTCCATGGAGATCATGTCAACGGCAATCAGGAATTCATGGAAAGTGATTTTATATCTACCGTTTGGACAAGAGATTTGCTATCTGAAATGGGTAAAGTGAATATTGATCTTATGCAACAAAACATTCAGAAGTTAATAAATAGCCTACATCAAGTACGTTCACAAGAAAAAAATCCGCACATCTTAACCGAAATCGGCTATGATCTTTCCGTGCAGAGAGCCCTGTATGATGCTATCCCTTCCCTTCGTAGGGTGATACCCACGATAACTTTTGACGATAAACTAGTTATAAAAGGAGCAAAACGCACTGTCGAAGTTTTATCCTACGGAGGCGGCCATTCTTTAAGCGATGCCGTTATTTACGTGCCTGAAGAACGAACCTTGATTGCTGGTGATTTAATAACCAACAAGACGATTCCGGTCATGCCATACGGTAATCCCTACGCTTGGATACGCATCCTTAGACGCATTCAAAGAGATCTGAAGGTAGATACTGTCATTCCCGGGCATGGAGATGTGTCCACTCCAGATAGAATCCTAGATGTCATTCGCTTTTTAGAAAAAACGATCGCTTATGTGTCTGAAGCTGCGACGAGCGGAAAACCAGAGTCTTACTGGTTAAATGAAGGTGTATTAAATGGCTATGAAGATTGGCATCTAGCTCAGTATTTCAGATGGAATTTTCGCTGGCTCTTCAATACAATGCTTGTTCAAAATAATAGATGAGACACAACTAGCACTCCCTTTAACTCCACCAGATTCACAAGGCCAGTTCTGAATGTCAACCCGGCAGCACGTTTGGGTATTTTCAAACGTAATTGGCAGTCTGCTTGTTAGGTTAACCTGCCACGTTAGCTTAACATCGCCGTCCAGTCTACAACTTTTCAGCAGATTGCCGTAATATATTAGATCTGGAGATAAAGACGCGGAGGTGTACAGAAAGCTTAAAAGTTAGTTGCTTGCTTTTGAGCAAAATAACTATATTATGGGGCCGGATAAGTCTACACTACGAGATATCGTCATTCTGGAGAGTTGGGAGCGGGATAGAGCATACCTATGCCGCCAAGAGAAGGTGAAATATTTTAGAAAATTAAATTCTCAGAAATATCAATGCTACTTTGTATACCCCATTATACAATTGTAAGGAAGTTGTTGATTAGAATGAATTATGTTGGGGGCAAAAAAACTTATGCATCAAGGGCTTCTATGATTAGACGCCCTGTTTGACCACATAGTGTAAAACAAAAGGCTGATTATGGACACTCTCATAATCAGCCTTTTTTAATGATCCAAAATGCAGTGTTATATATAGATTTACACATGATCTATAAGGTTTTTTCATTTCATTACGCTTAAATGAAAGCGTTGACATGGATTTTAACCCACTATATACTTAGCTTAGTAAAATGAATAGCACTAGGATTGTTACTGTTACGCAGGCAAAACCTAAGGAACAAAATGTTAAGATCCAAGGATCTTATGTATTTTGTTATACTTAGGTTTTTTTGTTTATAGAGAGAGGAAGGTTAAATACAAGTGGTTTCGGCACTCTGCTGAAGCCATTTTCTTCTATTTATGAGTTCACATCTGAGAGGAGCGACAAACTTGGAATACAAATATGAGCTGGTCCAGGCAGACAATCATTTTCCGTTAAAAATTATAGTTCATTCCTCCAATGAACCAGCATACATACCTGGGCATTGGCACGATAGCATCGAAATATCCTATGTACTTTCAGGAAGAATTGACAATATCTATATTGATGGTGCGAGTTATAGCTCCAAAGAAGGAGATATTGTGCTCATTAATTCGAATGCTATTCATTCCTTTTCTGTGGCTAAGGGAAAAGGGAGAGAGGCTATAACGGTTCTGATTCCTTCTGAATTTATTAGAGCAAATGTTAACGGCAGTAACCCCATTTCATTTGACTGTATATCCATTTTCGAAACCAACGAGCAGAAATTACAGCATTTTGCGGAGCTGCGTGATTTGTTAAACACCTTATTTGTGGCTTATCTCAACCAGCATAATGACTCTTTAGCACATATCCATTTAACATCGCTATCTTATAAACTGGTGTATCTGTTATTAATGCATTTTAAAATGGATAATGAATCTATCCGTGGCTTTAACTCCGATAAATATTTGGAGCGGCTGACGTTGATAACCGATTATATCAAAAAGAATTACGATCAAAGTTTATCCTTGGATTCGATAGCTCAGGTTTTTGGGTTGTCTCCCGAATATTTGTCCCGTTTTTTTGTGAAGCATGTAGGGATGACTCTATTTCAATATATCAATGCCATCCGCCTGGAGAGATCTTATCGTGTTCTTATGAATACGGATCATTCCATCATACAAATTGCGCTGGAGCATGGATTTCCGAACGAGAAGTCTTTTGCCAGGGTATTTAAAAAGGTTTATCAGGCAACACCGCATCAATATCGAAAAGAGAACAAGAGGTATTCTGGAGCAAGGAGTCAGTAATTGACCTGAATTAGGCTAATAAAAGACAGGATACAAATAAAAAAATCATTAAAATAAATAATGTAAGCGTTTTATTAATGGACCTGGGAGGTAAGACATCATGTTTAAACGATTTCAAAAGGCTGCTAAAACAACTATGTTATTCACTTTAGCTATCGGTACGACCCTTGCTTTCAGTTCCGGTGCATGGGCCAAGGATGTAAAGATACAGCCCACCTCATACCGGACGGTTGCGGAGGTTAAGGATTGGGGAGCAGCTATTACGAAGGTCATTGTTAACCTGGGTAAGCCAGTACCTAAAGATGCGATAACAAAGGATACATTTAAGGTGTATGTGGGAAGAAGCGACAACAGGCTGGTAAATCCCTTTATTGAGAGTGGCAACCGGAAAATCACCAAGGCCTATGTATCGGACAAAAGTGGCAACCCTGTAAATAAAACCGGAAGCTATGTCGTATTAGAAATGGAAGTCGGCCCGGCCTTAACACTAAGCTCCGCTATTCATTATGATGCGGCAGGCTCCGGGTTTAATGCATGGAATGATAACAAATACACGATCACGCAGCAAAAAGCTATTAAAACCAAATCAGGAACGATTTCCGGCTTGAAGATTGATACTTCCGCAGGAGAGATACGGAAGCTGGTTGATCAATTTACAACCGGCAAAGCTACTTTCGACGGGATTACTTTAACCTATGCGGACTATGCACCGTCAAAAGACAAAGTGAAAAACCCCTTGGTGATCTGGCTGCATGGTATGGGTGAGGGAGGTACAGATCCGACGATTCCGATTTCCGGAAATAATGCAGCGAATTTTGCATCTAAAGATATTCAATCCTATTTTGAAGGGGCTTATGTGCTGGCACCTCAGACTCCAACCTACTGGATGGATGGTTTTACAGGCTTCGGAGACGGCACCTCCAAATACGAGCAAGCATTGATGTCCTTAATTAAGGATTACGTGGCCCAAAACAAAGACATTGATACAGATCGAATCTACATTGGCGGAGACTCCAATGGTGGTTACATGACTATGCTGATGATCCGTGACTATAAAGATTATTTTGCAGCAGCTGTGGTCGCATGTGAAGCCTTGAAGGATAGTCTTATAACCGACGAACAGATTAATGAAATGAAGGAGCTGCCGATCTGGTTTGTGGCTGCCAAAACTGACACTGTGGTTCCGCCCAACGATTATACGATTCCGACCTACAACCGTTTAGTGAATGCTGGAGCAAAGGATGTTCATATGTCGTTATTTGATAACGTAGTAGATACCTCTGGTTTGTACAAAAAGAGCGACCAAACACCGTATGAATACAATGGCCACTGGTCTTGGATTTACGTCTATAACAACGAAGTATCGAAGGTGATTAACGGAAAGAAAATAACGATGATGCAATGGCTAGCCTCCAAAACATTGGACTGAAAGGTATAGCTATATAAATGAAAGGGTTATTGGATTACAAATCAGGCGAATATGGACCGATTGTACTTGAGCAGGTTCGACAAACGAATGATACAAATAGCTAAATACTAACATTGAAATAGAAAAAGGCTTCTCACGAGTTCGATAAACTTGTGGGGAGCCTTTTTTAAAAATATCCTTTAACAGTTTCACGCTGTTCTTCGAAAACGCTCTTTAATTGCTCTCTTTCACTTATTCACTTCAATGAGCCCATCCGGTTTTTCACGATTAGAGAGTAATTCGGATACCGTTACGAAGGTAAACCCTCTCTTCTTGAGCTCCGGTAAAATGATTTTCAGGGCTTCGACGGTTTGTGTACTTTGATGTACATAATCGTGCATGAGGACAATGTCACCATTACGGGCGTTGCGAAGGACCTTATTAGCGATACGATGTACACCAGGTTTTCGCCAATCTAAGGTGTCCTGATGCCAGGACCATAAAATAATCTTCAGCCCCTTCTCCTTGGAGAGCTTGACTAACGAATCGGTATAGGAGCCGCCGGGGGGCCTAAAAAGATGGGTTCCCGCACCAGTTGCTTGAACGATGCTCGCTTGGCCTTGATCCAATTCTGTCAGAGCTTTGTTACGGGAAATATACTGAAAAGATGAATGATAAAAGGTATGATTGCCCACTTCATGCCCTTCTGCTCGTTCTCGTTTCACAATATTAGGAAGCTTTTCTACACGGCTGCCGACGACAAAAAAGGTTGCTTTAGCATTGTATTCTTTAAGCAAATCCAAAATGGCAGGCGTATTGCTTTCGTCCGGTCCGTCATCGAATGTGAGAGCGATAAGCTTACGACGGGTAGGAACTTCCCATACAATGTCGCCCCGTTCTTCGTAGTAGGCCCTTCCCTTTGTAGGAGTAGGGGAGGCGTATGATGGGGCTTGTGCATTGGTAGATGGAGTGGGACAAGAGCTGATACACAGTAAAGAAACAGCGATTCCAGCGCACAGCAAACGGTTATATTTCATAAGGCTTCTTCTCCGTTCTAACGTATTCTCACATTAGCTTGCCAAGAAGAAGCGTATACCATTCCTCGTTTCTGAAATTCATCAATTCCAATCACTTAAAATTAGATCTAATTGCTTCTTCAGCAATGCGCAGCTTACGGAGTTAGGCAAATAATAGTGATAGCTTGCTTGTTGATAACATCCTGTACCCATGTTAAGTTGTACATATCCATCCTTGGTTTCAATGTGCAGTTGAGGTAGGTCATTGTCCAGTTCGTGAGAGTCTTAATCTGACGAAAAATGAAGAGGTCTACGGGACAAGCCGCAAAAGCTGATCTGAGGTCAAGGAGCTGCGACGGGATGCAAACAAATGAAAACGAGTTGCGAGCTATTAGTCTGACGTTAGAAGCGGGCGAACACATCCGATCATGTATGGGGTGTACGTATAATTTGCAACAGAGCTCCCAGAAGATATCGCATCATGGAACGCTGGCAGTGACGTCCCAACGAATCATCTTTTATTCCTACACTATGGGTACTCCTTGGGTCAAGTTCATCAATTATCACCATATTTCACTGGCTAAGCTGGATAAGGATTTGTCAGATTCTAGGGGGAACATCACGCTGATCAATCAGGGTGTGAACGAGGTGTTCACCCCCTGCCGAATGGAGATTGTATAGAAAGGTTTGTAGCTGTACTAGAGCAAGAAGCAGGTATCTCTTGTGAGAACTAATAATTATGGAAAACAAATAACTAAAACCTCCAACTTCGTAATGTGCCAAGGGTAGGCTCCTTACAGAATTTGGAGGTTTTTTGTCTTTTAATTAGAGAGGTATATGGATCGAGCGTCAGCTCAACAGAGTTATAACCAATAAATTATATAACACCAACGGCAGAATGACATTGTTGTAGGCATAGGAGCGATCAGGGGTGGTGGTGCCTGAGAAGGGTGAGTGATATTGCTGAGGGACTCTTAAATACAAATGATCCGCATCGATGTGTACAATCGTCCCTTCATATACTTGATGATCCATCGTTTGTACCCTAACCGTGTGATTCATGTAGGGGCTTAATTGATAATGCAAATGATCGCGGATATTTTTGAGTTCAGCCTGTAATTCCGGTCTAGCTTGATATAAAGTTTGTGGACTTACAGTGTTGTATGGCATTCGCCTCTAACCTCCATACCATGTAATGATGCATTATATGCAGGAGTCTACGCCCTTGTGCTTATACCTATAGAGAGTTGCTTTTACAAAAAGAAAAAACATTAACATTTTACTCCAGCCCACTTGACGTTCCCTTTACATCAGAACGATACACTTACTGAGGTTGGTTTGAAAAGAAAGGGGCGTTCTGTTTTGGGTGAGCTTAACAAATCTATGGGACTGGGGACGAGGAGTCAGCAACAGACTTCGTCTAAAGCCCGCATACGCACGGGTTCGCTAAAAATTCAAAGACTGCGCGAAAACGCGCTGGCGTATACCTTTTTGGCTCCATCGCTTATTTTGTTTGCTGTATTTATGTTTTATCCGATGATCAAGTCCGTTTATCTCAGCCTGCATTCTACAGATCCCGCAGGAAACGTTGCAGCTTATGTGGGGTTAGATAATTTCACTACACTTTTCAGCTCGGGACTGTTTCTGCAAGGGATTAAGGTGACACTCCTGTTTGCACTGCTAACCGTACCAGTAGGTATTTTATTGGCGCTGGTACTGGCTGCACTTACACACAGTAAATTACGGGGAATGCGTATCTTCCAGTTTGCCTTTTCGCTGCCGATGGTGTTGTCGGTCGGTTCATCTGCGGTCATTTGGAAATTTCTTTTTCATCCGACACTAGGGATGTTCAACTATGTGCTTTCCCTGCTACATATCAATCCGGTTCCATGGCTGACCAGCCCGGATTGGGCGCTGTTCTCAGTAGCCATGATGACCATCTGGATGAATCTAGGCTTCAATTACATTATCTTATCGAGCGGACTTCAAGGGATTCCAGATGACATGTATGAAAGTGCCAAAATGGACGGAGCTGGCCCGCTCGTCACGTTCTGGCGTATCTCCATGCCACTGTTATCACCGACGATCTTTTTTGTAACCGTAGTTTCCATCATTGGAGCCTTCCAGTCTTTTGCTCAAATTAACATTTTGACCAAAGGCGGTCCGGTGAACAGTACGAATGTATTCGTGTATTCCATCTATCAGGAAGCTTTCGTTAATTTCCGGTTCGGAACGGGGAGCGCGCAGGCGATTGTCTTGTTTGCTGTCATTCTGCTGCTCACGATGATTCAGTTCAAATGGGTGGAAAGAAAGGTGCATTACCAATGAAACGACACCTAAATTCAACACTGCTGTATGTGCTGCTTACGATTGCAGCTGCTCTCATTTTGTACCCGGTTATATATACGTTTTTTATGGCAGTCATGTCGCCGGAGGAAGCAAGTGCTTATCCACCAAGCTTTCTTCCACATTCTTTTCATATGGCGAATTTCACTGAAGTGTTTGAAATTGTTCCGATTGCAGCCTTTATTGGAAATACATTTCTCATTTCGGGTCTGACGATGATTGGGCAGTTGATTACAGCGAGCTTGGCGGCCTACGCCTTTGCCAAAATGGAATTCAAGGGAAAAAACTTCATTTTCAGCTTGTTTGTAGCGACGATGATGATCCCTTGGGAAGTGACCATTATTCCGAACTACCTGACGGTACGAAGCTGGAACTGGCTTGATACATATCAAGGATTGACGGTTCCTTTTCTGGCGACGGCATTCGGAACATTCCTGTTAAGGCAATTTTTTCTCCAGCTTCCCAAGGAATTGTTTGAGGCGGCTCGAATGGATGGGTGCGGACATATCCGTTACTTTCTGTTCCATGTGCTTCCGTTATCGCGCCCTGCGCTTGGAACACTGGCTGTGTATTCGTTCCTGAATATGTACAATTCGTACCTCTGGCCTTTACTGATCACCAATAGCGAGAATATGCGTACGGTACAGATCGGAATATCCATGCTCGAATTTCAGGAATCGACTTCATGGAATTTGGTATTTGCGGGTACGGCCCTTGTCATTTTGCCGTCTCTGCTCCTGCTGATCTTTGGACTAAAACAATTGGTTCGTGGAATGGCAGCGGGCGCGCTTAAAGGCTGACCACATATGTCAAATGAAAAGCAACACCTGCGCAAGCAGCCCATATACAGAGCTTCAACACACAAGAATATCGCAAGAGAATGCCAATTCAAGAATCATTTAATCAAAGGGAGAGAAGAGAGATTATGAGACTTTTTCGTCTGAAAAGCGCATTGACCCTGCTTATTCTGACTGCCATGGTGGTTGCAGCAGGTTGTAGCAATAATACTGCTGCAGAGAAGCCGAGTAATGGTAGTGATGGGGCAGCAGCGGCTTCCCCAGTGAAGCTGACTTGGTGGCATTCGATGTCCGGTAACGGTGAAAAAGCAATCAAGCAGATCGCTGCTGACTTTAACGCCAGTCATAAGGATATTCAGGTAGAGCCAGTATATCAAGGCAAATATGATGACAGCTTGAATAAGCTGAAAGCGTCGCTTGGTTCCAATAGCGGCCCGGACATCATTCAGGTATACGAAATCGGTAGTAAATTCATGATCGACTCCAAAATGATCACACCTGTACAACAATTTATTGATGCAGACAAGTTCGATCTGTCGCAGCTAGAGCCGAATATTACACGATATTACACGATTGATGGTAAATTGAACGCGATGCCGTTCAATACGTCAAACCCGATTTTATATTACAACAAGGATGCATTCAAAGCCGCAGGACTTGATCCAGCTAATCCCCCGAAAACGTATGATGAGTTCGAAAAGGCTGCAAAAGCCTTGAGCAAGGATGGTAAATCCGGTGCTTCCATTGCCATCTACGGCTGGTTTATGGAGCAACTGTTTGCCAATCAGAACGCGGATTATGTGAATAATGGCAATGGTCGTGACCAAGCGGCAACGGAATCCATGCTGAATTCAGATGCCGGTGTAAAAACGCTGACGTGGTGGAAGAAAATGATCGATGAAAAGGTTGTATCCAATCTGGGGCGTAACTCGGACGATACGGCAAAGGCTTTTTCCGCAGGACAAATTGCGATGACGCTGGATTCCACCGCTTCGCTGCGTAATATTGTGGAGCAGGTTGGCGATAAATTTGAAGTAGGCACAGGATTCCTGCCAAGAGCCAATGAAGCTAAAGAAGGCGGCGTGGTTGTAGGCGGCGCAAGCTTGTACATTATGAACAACAAGCCTGAAGCCCAGCAGAAGGCAGCATGGGAATTCATTAAATTCGTCGCTTCCCCAGCTGTGCAGGCACAATGGAGTGTAAATACCGGGTACTTCCCGATCACGAAAGCAGCTTATGACGAGAAGGTACTCAAAGACAATATGATAAAATATCCGCAATTCCAGACGGCGGTTGACCAATTGCACGCATCGGCACAATCCACCGCTACACAGGGCGCAGTGATGGGCGTATTCCCAGAAGCACGCCAAATCGTCGAAGGTGCAATCGAGGCCGTTCTGAGTGGCCAACTACAGCCAAAACAGGCATTGGATCAAGCTGCACAAGAAATTACAGGCAAAATTGCGCAATACAATCAAACGGTGAAAAAATAGTCGGCCTTCCCTTAAAATCGGTTGATAATCTGTAGAATGGCCCCCTTATCATCCGATTTTATGACATACGGATCGAATGAGTGACCCCCTCACTTATTCGATCCGTTTTTGCATTTTCATTTTTTTAGAATAAGCGTTTAGACGAAATGTCTAAAATGGATTATTTTCATTTTTCCTATTGCTGGGTAACTAAAGATGGGCTTATAATAAATACATAATTTTTGTACTGGACGGTCAGTTCAAAAAAGGAGGAAGCATGAAACAGCAAACGAAGGAAATTATTTTTAACGGCGCACTCAAAGCTTTTTCCGAACGAGGATTTAATGAAACAAACATGGAAGAAATTGCCAAGGTTTGTGGCATAGCCAAAGGAACCCTGTACTACAATTTTAAAAACAAGCAAGAATTGTACATTTACATTTTGAAGATGGGGATGGAGCGATTTGTGCTGGATATCCATGAAGCGATGGCTCAGGTTCCTATGGATCAGGTAGAACTGAGGGTTCGCAAGCTGATCCAAGTACATATTGAGTTCATTGGGAGAGAGCCGGATTTTTGTCGTTTACTGGTTAGCAAGGGATGGGTTTCGCAAGAGCAGCATTTTAATATTAGGCAGGTGCTGGCAGACTATTTTGATTTTATGGAGGCGGAGATCGATTCCGGTAAGTTATATGGGAAAATTTCAAGTAAGCTGGATGCCAAAACGACAGCCAATTGCCTATTCGGAATTTACATTTTCGCTCCGATGCGGTCAATGGTTTGGGGCGAAACGATGAATCTGCAAGAGGTTCGAGAAAGTATTGAAGTATTTGTGTGTAATGCATTGGGCATGCAACATTAATAGACAGATGGAGTGATGAAAACATGAAAGCTAAAAAATATACGATTTACGTCGTACTTATTATTTTAATCGCGGTAGGAATTTATGCCTTGACTGCTTTCCCACGGGGTGGGAGCAGCTTGTCTGCGGATCAGTCTTCTTCCATTCCTACGGCTTATGTGGAGTCGGATACCCTCAATGCCAGCTTTAAAATGGCAGGACGGATTGACCAGATGCTCGTCAAAGAAGGCGATCAGGTGAAAAAGGGGCAGGTGTTAGCCCATCTGGAAAGTCGTGAGCTGGAAGATAAGGTGAAGCAGGCACAGGCGGCATTACTGGCAGCTAAGAGTAATGTCTCCAAAGCAAAAGCCGGTGTATTGCAGGCTCAAGCGGGAGTAGGCCAGGCACAAGCTACTGTGAGCGCCGCTCAGGCCAAGAAGAGCCAAGGCACGACAGCGGTCAGTGTAACCGCTGAGGCTTCCTCCAGCCAGATTGAACAGGCCAAAGCGGCTGCGAACGCCGCCAAGGCAAAACTGGATGCGCTCAAGAGCGGGGCAAGACCGCAGGAGCTTGAGCAATTGCAAGTATCTGTGAAGATAGCCAAGGAAACGCTGGACCTGACCGTTAAAAATCTGGAGCGTGCCAAAAAGCTTCAGGAAGCCGGAGCAGCAACCCAGGCATCTTTGGATCAAGCGACATTGGAACATCAACAGGCAGTGGCCAAGTATAATGCAGAGTCGCAAAAATTAGATATGGCACGGGAGGGAAGCCGCAAGGAGGAAATTACGGCGGCTGAAGCTCAATACCGTCAAGCCTTGGCTGCGGTGAAGGAAGCACAGGCAGGAGCGGGCAAAGTTGCAGTGCAACAGGAAGATGTCAAAGCTGCTCAGGCTTCGATAGAGCAAGCACAATCAGCTGTGAAGGCGGCGCAATCCACAGTTGAGCAGGCACAATCTGCGGTTGCAGGTGCCAATGCACAGGTAGCCCAAGCAGAAGCCGCGCTTCAAGAGGCTCAGACCTATTTGAGCTACACTACGCTGCGTGCGTCCGAGGATGGAATCGTAAAATCCAAGTCGCTTAGCTTAGGTGAGATGGCTAGCGCAGGGTTCCCGGTCTATACCATTGAAACTTCGACACAACGTTGGGCTAAATTCTATGTACCTGAAACGTCTCTGAACGGTCTTCAAGCAGGGGATACAGTCCAAATTAAGTTGCTGTCAGGCGGCAAGGAGCTGAAGGGTAAAGTCATTCTGTTAGAATCGGCTGCGGACTTTGCCATTCAAAAACCAAGCCAAAGCTCCGGTGACAAGGATGTCCGTTCCTTCGGTGTTAAAGTAGCATTGCCAGACCTTCCTGCTTCGGTTCCAACAGGCTCCACGGTTCTGTTTACAGGCAAAGGGGCGCAGTAATATGCAGGATTCACAGGAAAGACTTCGTATCCGCGATGTGTTTCGCGAGGAATGGCTGAGCATCTTCCGGGACCGCCGCTTTATGGCTATTCTGCTGATTACGCCGATTGTGTATACGATACTATTCGGCTTCCTGTATTCACATCAGCGAATTACCGAGATGCCTGTCACGGTGTATGACGGAGATAATTCGCAGCTCAGTCGCCAGATCATTCAGGCGTTTGATTCGACCGACTCATTTGCCGTTACACGGCAAGCAAACAATCAGGATGATGTAGTCCGTCAGGTGGAGACTGGGGAAGCTAAGGTCGGAATCGTCATTCCTGACAACTTTACGACTCGGCTTAAGCATGGGGAGAATCCACCCGTGCTCACGCTGATTGACGGCAGTAATATGATGTATTCCAATAGTGCCAGTCGGATTGCGAATCAGGTCATTAGCAGCGTGAGCGCTGGAGTATCGGTCAATTCCATGAAGCAAAAGGGAATGAACGCCGATCAGGCCGCGTCGACGCTGACTACCATCCCGTTCCGATCCAGAGTGCTATTTAACCCGGTATATGATTATAAGCTTTTCATGCCGCTGGGTGTTATTTCTGCGGCTCTCCAGCAGTGTTTGCTGCTTGGTATTGCGTTGTCCTGCACGCGTGATAAGGAAGCAGGGACCTGGGGAAGGTTTGGTGCGTGGAAAAATACCCCTTGGCGCCTAGCAATTGCCAAGTTGGCACCGTATTATGCGGCCGGAGCTTTCAATGTGCTGACTGTATTCAGTATCAGCGCTTTATGCTTTGATATTCCGTTTAGGGGACAGGTACTGCCGTTAATTTTGGTGTCGCTGGTCTTTAACTTTGCCTTGTGCGGATTAGGCTTCCTGTTCAGTCTCTTTTCCAAGACCAGAGTGGATGCAACCCAAACGCTGATGCTGATTGCTGTTCCTTCCTTTATGCTATCAGGCTATACGTGGCCATTAGAGGCAATGCCCGGCTTCTTGCGGGGGCTTGCTGAAATATTGCCACTGACGTATTACCTGGATGCTGTACGGAACATCACGCTCAAAGGATTGGATATCACCTACATCTTCAAAGATATGATTGCTCTGGGCGTCATTGGTTGTGTGAGTCTGCTGGTGTCCTTTGCGATCTATCCGTTATTCTTTAGACAGCACCAGACAACAGGGCAGCATGCCGATGTGCCCGCTCAAGAAGGATTCACGCTAAAAGGCTGAGAGCACCTTTAAAAATGGATATCATAAAAAGGCAGATCAGGAGTTAACCCTGATCTGCCTTTTACTTATTCGTATGGTTTAAAAGCGGAAAAAATATTATTGCGGCGCTTTAAGATCCTCGATAGAATCAATCGGCACATAGGACGGAACGACAAGCCCGGACATAACGCCAGTCATGCTGGTTCCGATGTCATCCACCTTATCCTTGTATTGAGCCCAATAATCAGCATGCGTCAATGGAAGCCAAGCGGCAGCGGTAGCATCTACACTTCCGCCGGCCACGCCAGTCCACATTGGGCCGATTTCCACTTGCAGGGCTGTTACTTTATAGCCCAATTTTTGTTCCAGTACATATTTCAATACATTCGTACTGGCAATTTCAGAATCCCAAGCAGCGTAGCTCAGCTTCAAAGGATCGCCGTTGACGGGCTGTAGGCTCTTGATCCATGCCTGAACCTTGTCAGGATGTTTATCAGCCCAGTTCTTGGCAGCCTGCTGTGGGGCAGTACCGTCCTGAATCGCGATCATCACTTCACCCATATCCTCAGCAGTCCACTTAAAGCGGCTTAGAAATTCATAAGCCACAGGAGCATCCTGCTTCAAACCTTTACGGGCGATTGTATGAATTTCTTCCTTATCACCGTACGCTTTTTTAGGATCTTTCAAGTATTTCAAATCATATTTGTTAAACATCCAGTGAGGAGTCCAACCTGTTACGACGATAGGCTGCTTGGCTTTGATAGCTTTATCCAGTGTAGCGGTCATAGCAGCTCCAGAGCTTTCAAGCAGCTTCCAGTCGGATAAGCCATAGTCATTCATAGCTTTAGCGGTCAGCTTCATTAGTCCGGCGCCAGGGTCGGTACCGACAATGCGGTAGCCGACCTCTTTGCCAAAGTCCTCAGTTGTGGCGGAAGCCGGAGCCGCTTCGGCTCCGTTATCCTGCAAATCAGTAATCGATTTAACATCCATGTAAGCTGGAACGACCAATCCGGTTTTAACACCGCTCATATTAGCCCCAAGATCGTCGAGCTTATCCTTGTATTTAGCCCAGTAATCCGCATGTGTTAACGGCAGCCATGCAGCCGGTGAAGCATCTACATCACCACTAGCGACACCCGTCCACATAGGACCTGCTTCGACTTGAAGTGCGGTTACTTTGTAACCCAGTTTGTTCTCCAAAATATAACTTAGCAAATTCGTACTGGCAATTTCGGAATCCCAAGCCACATAACTCAGCTTGAACGTGTCGCCATTGACAGGTTGCAGTCCTTTAGTCCATTCCTGAACCTTGTCGGCATGTTTCTCCGCCCAATCCTGGGCAGCTTGTTCAGGACTGGTTCCAGCTTGAATGGCAACCATCATTTCACCCATATCTTCAGGTGTCCATTTGAAACGTTTTAGAAACTCATAAGCGATAGGAGCATCCTGCTGCAAGCCTTTACGGGCAATCGTATGAATACCCTCGGCTTCACCATAAGACTTCTTAGGGTCTTCCAAATATTTGAGATCATACTTGTTGAACATCCAGTGAGGAGTCCAACCTGTAATAATGATCGGTTTTTTCGCTTTAATGGCTTTGTCCAGTGTGGCCGTCATAGCTGCACCGGAACCTTCAACCAGCTTCCAATCAGACAAATTGTAGTCTTGAATTGCTTTGGCAGTCGATTTCATAATGCCTGCCCCGGCATCAATACCGATAATTTTGTAACCGACTTCTTCGCCAACCGGGTTGGCAGCAGCGTTACCTTTGCCAGATGCGGAATGATCCGTTCCAACAAAATATTGGGATGCACCAGCGATCAAAATGACAGCTGTAACTGCAGAAGTAATCCAAACTTTTTGCTTGCTGGATACGCGGCTTTTGCCTTTTTGCGTAGGTTTAAACAGGTTTTGCGTAAAACGATCAAGCACAATAGCCAGAACGACAACAGCTAAGCCGGCTTCAAAACCTTTACCGATTTGCAGCTGTGTCACAGCACGGTACACAACAGCACCGATGCCTTCTGCACCGATCATGGAAGCAATGACAACCATGGACAGTGACAGCATAATCGTCTGGTTAATACCAGCCATTAAGGTAGGCAATGCCAGTGGAAGCTGAACTTTGAACAGCTTTTGCGCAGATGTTGAACCGAAAGCATCTGAGGCTTCGATCAGCTCACCTGATACTTGCATAATCCCCAAGTTAGTCATGCGAATGGTTGGGGGGATAGCAAAGATAACAGATGCGATAACACCAGGTACAACACCCAAGCTGAAAAAGGTAACCGCTGGGAGCAAGTACACGAACGCAGGCATCGTCTGCATAAAATCAAGTAAAGGCGTGATAATGCGGGATGCGGATTTACTGTATGCACACCAGATCCCGATGGGAATCCCGATAACAATGGATACGAGCGCAGACGTGATGACCAGTCCGAGCGTATTCATTGTTTCACTCCAATAGCCGAGATTATCAATCAGCAGGAAGCCGATGACAGTAAACAGCGTAAGCTGAACCCGCCCGATCATAAAGGCGATAATCCCGATGATCACGATGAACACCAGAGGATGCGGAAGCATGAACAGGCCTGAGAAAAAGCCTACTACAGCTTCTATAATAGAAGAAATAACATTAAACAATCCAGCCAGATGAATACCCATCCAGTCGACAATGGATTGAATCCACTCAGCGATTGGCAGTTTCGGTATCATGGGCATTCACCTCCTTTGTAGTGGTAACATCTCCACCAAGTGCGCCGAGCAATGCTCCACGGACGATAACGCCCAGTAACTTTTGATTGTCATCGACCACAGCCAGCGGCACCTTGGACGAGCTTGTAATTTCAAACAAATCATTAATGACAGTCTCGGCAGCAACCTGCGGTCCGTCAGTAATCAAAATATCTTCAATTTTCAAATTATTGCGCAGTGCATGAACAGCATCCTCGGCGTTAATAACACCCAGTAGCTTTTTAGTGCGGTCAATGACGAACAAATTGGAAATTCCACGCTCCCGCATCAATTCCAGAGCCACACGCGGACCACGATCCATGGTGATGGTTTCTGGACGAAGCATGACATGAGCAGCCGTCAATACCTTGGACAGATCCACATCCTCGACGAAGCGGGCTACATAAGAGTTAGCCGGTTGGATCATAATTTCTTCCGGTGTACCGATTTGTACGACCGCACCGTCTCGCATCAAGGCAATCCGGTCACCAATCCGCAACGCTTCATCCAGATCATGGGTGATAAATACAATTGTTTTCTTCATTTTATCTTGAAGTTCCAACAGCTCATCCTGCATGTCACGGCGAATGAGAGGGTCCAATGCACTGAACGCTTCATCCATCAGGAGCACTTCAGGGTCATTAGCCAGCGCCCGTGCCAGGCCGACACGCTGCTGCATACCGCCACTCAATTCATCGGGCATTTTATCGCCCCAGTTTTTAAGACCAACCAGTTCCAGCGCTTGTTGCGCCTTTTCCTGACGCTTTGATTTTTCTACCTTTTGAATTTCAAGACCATATTCTACATTTTCTAATACAGTCCGATGTGGGAACAGGGCGAATTTTTGAAAAACCATGCTGATGGTTTTTCGACGAACTTCGCGAAGTTGTTCTTTGTTCATCTTACGGAGATCTTTGCCGTGGACCAGAATTTCACCGGAGGTAGGCTCAATCAAGCGATTTAGCATTCGCACCAAAGTGGACTTGCCACTGCCCGATAGCCCCATAATTACGAAAATTTCACCTTGCTTAATTTCCATGTTGGCCTTATTGACACCAACAGTAATCTGTTTTTCTTTGGCCAACTTTTCCTTGCCCCAGCCTTGCTCCAGGAGCGGAACACCTTGCTCTGCGTGAGGACCAAAGAGTTTGCTGACATTTTTGACTTCCAAAATCGTCATACATACACCTCTTCTTTCTATACTTTGCTTGGTATTAACCCCATGTTGCATTAAGGATTGAGTATAAAAATCATAATTCTGAACATCCTGAACGGTTAATGACAAAATTAATTGTAACAGAAGCATTGCTTACATTTCAAACAAAAAAACTGTTCATAAAGTACGTACAGAAAAAACTGTACAAAGTTTCCTTCAATATGCTCCTTCGTTCTTTAGAATGCTCAAACATGCGGAACTTTACAACTGATAGTGCTTTTTTTAAAATAGACAATGAAATATAACCATAAGAAAAAGATTTATGTATATCCATAATTTTAAAAATCTACTATCATTAGCAATTTTGCGAATTATGATTTTGAACGACCATGCTGTTGTAATATAGACAGAAGCTTTGCTTTTGAAACATTTCATTTATTATTGAAAGATTTCATATATTGCGTCAAAGCTAATCCTTTACGGGTAAGTCGTTCATACTAGGTTGTGCAAAATGCTCTAAAATTAGGAGGTTGCAAGCATGAGCTTGTACCAGTTAGGTGATGAGCAGCAAGCTTCGCTGCAAAAAATTCGCAAACGTGTCATAGAAGCTATAGGTAAAAACATGGACCTGTATGGGATTACTTTGTCTGCGGGGCATTTATACGGTTTGCTTTTCTTTGCGGATAAACCGATGACGCTGGACGAGATGGGCCGTGAAATGGAAATGAGCAAAACGAGCATGAGTACAGGAGTTCGAACATTATTAGATTTGAAAATGGTAAATAAGGTATGGAGCAAGGGCTCACGCAAAGACTTGTATGAAGTCGAATATGACTGGCATCAAACCTTCACTGACTTCTTCGCTATTAAATGGAGAAAAGCGGTAGAAACAAATTTACTGGTGTTGCGCAAAGCCATTGATGAGCTGGACAGATTGATGACTCAGGGTGAAGAGTACGAGGAATTTAAGGCGATTCTTCAGCAAGATCGTATGAAAATGAAGCAGGCCGTCGCTTATTACAAGTGGCTAGACCGACTAATTGACTCTATGGAAAGCGAAGAAATTTACAAGCTGATTCCCAAAGAAGAAGTTCGTGATTAATCGCTATTTCCCTATCTTGTTTATAAAAATGCCGGAGCGCAAAAGTGCTTCCGGTATTTTTTGGTTTGGCCGTGTGCAAAGGGTATAATAGAGATATGTAAAGATTGATATTATACCGTTGTGTTGAACATACGAAATAAAGGAGGCTTCATGATGGAGAGTATTACAGTACATACTCGTTTAGGTCAATTACGTGGGGAAACGGGGAATGGATATCATGTATGGAAAGGTATCCCATATGCACAGCCTCCTGTTGGAAAACTACGTTTTCACGCGCCCCAGCCTTTGGAGTCTTGGGAGGGTGTACGGGCTGCGACGAGTTTTGGGCCAATCTGTCCGCAACCTATGCCATCCGCTGAAAGTATGACTGGAAATCTGGTGGAACCGCCTGAGCAGTCAGAGGATTGCTTATACCTGAACATTTGGACACCTGCTTCGAAGGCTCCTGAGAAGGGACGTCCGGTGATGGTGTGGATTCATGGCGGTGCCTTTGTCACGGGGTCCGGGATTATACCTTTATATGACGGGGAACGCATGGCGAAGAATGGCGATGTTGTGGTTGTTACGATCAATTATCGATTGGGGCCGTTAGGATTTTTGCATCTGACTCCAAAGGGAGTTGGCCTGACCTCTAATGCGGGACTGCTGGATCAGATCGCTGCGCTGAAATGGGTTAGGGATCACATCTCTGCCTTTGGCGGTAACCCGGACGAAGTAACGGTGTTCGGTGAATCAGCAGGCGCGATGAGTATTGCCGCTTTATTGGCAATGCCAGCCGCTGAGGGACTGTTCCAGCGTGCAATTTTACAGAGCGGTGCGTCGCAGGTATTGCCAACTTCACAGGCCGAACAAGTGACGGCTGTGTATCTGCAGCAGTTGGGTGTGGACACTCAGCATCCAGAACGGTTGTTTACGCTGCCGACAGATGCGCTGATGCTAGCTATGGCGAAGACGCATGAAGTCATCGGACCAGGGATGGCGATGATCTATCAACCCGTTGTGGACGGTGTGACCTTGCCAGATGTACCGCTGTCTTCAATCGCGCAAGGTTCAGCAAAGCAGGTATCCGTTTTGATTGGAACGAACTTGCATGAGGGGGCCTATTTCATCCGAAAAGAATCCCATCTAATGAACAAGTCAACAGCGAGTCAGGCATTGGAAATGATGACGGGCATGTCAGACATCGGCGACCTGATAGAACCATTTCCGGTTACGATTGAGGGACAGGCGCAAATGTTGACTGATCTATTTTTTTGGCGTCCTGCATTGGCTCTTGCTGTTGCGCAGTCGGCGCATGCGCCTGTATGGATGTATCGTTTTGATTGGACATTGCCGGGTCATCCTACCTTTGGACAAGCGGTTCACGGTGCCGAAATTGCGTTTGTTTTCGATAATCTGGAGCTGCTAGGTAAGCTTGGATTAGAGATTCAACCGTCGATGCAGAAGCTGGCTCAAGCTATGCAGCAGGCGTGGGTTGCTTTTGCACGTGATGGGAAGCCTGTGCTGTCTGAGGGGGCTTGGCCGATGTACGACAGGGAAGAGCGGACTACAGCTATTTTCCATCAGGATATTAAGGTAGAGCACGACCCCGAAGGAGATAGACGCCGTCAGCTAACCGGTCAGATGACCCTATAAGTAAACAAGAGAGAGAGCATCTTAAGAACTCAAATGTAAAAAACCTTCGCCCGTTTTGTATACGGACGAAGGCTTTTGTTAGTAGTAAGTTAAATCTTAAATCGCTTAACCAGCTGTTGCAAATCCTGCGCCATGTTGGACAACTCCTGAGACGAAGATGCGATTTCCTCCATGGCCGCCATTTGCTCCTGAGCGGCAGCAGATGTTGTCTGCGAACTGTCCGCCGAATTGCGAGACAGACTTGCCAAATGGGTGACAGTAGCCGAAACTTCCTCTGTACTGGCTGAGATTTGTTCAGCCGCAGCGGATACACTTTGAATTTGTTCCACGATATGAGATGTAGAGCGTTCAATATTCGTAAATGCACCTTCTGCATCTTGGCTAATACGTAATCCTTCACCTACCTGGTTGCGAACATTACCGTTCATGGTAGCAGTGGAGCGTTGAATCAAATCGAGCATCTGAGTAATGATCTGACTGATGGAATCCGCGCTTTCCTTGGATTGCTCAGACAGCTTGCGTACCTCTATAGCGACCACGGCAAATCCTCGCCCGGCTTCGCCAGCTCTGGAAGCTTCAATAGACGCGTTCAGAGACAACAAATTGGTTTGCTTGGCAATGGCGGCAATAGCTGTATTCATCTGCTTTGCATCGTCCGAGAGCTGGGATAGCTCATCCATCAGGCTAGCCGTTTGGCTTACAGCTTCCAGAATACGGTCCATTTGTGTCCGCACATGGCTGATCATTTGACTGCCTTGAGCTACATCATGCTCGGTTTGTCCTGCTGAATCCACGATGGAGCTTGCTGATTCGGCAATGGTGCTGACACCCTTCGCCATTTCTTCAACGGCATTAGCGGTTTGCTCGGATGCTTCGGCGCTGGTGGCTGCATTTTCCGCGGATTCCATAACCGTTTCCGCTACGTGTTGTACGGACTCCGTCGTTTGCTCTGTGCTTTCCTTAATCATCAAAGAAGAGGAAGCAAGTCGGGAGGACGTTTGATTGACCTCGGAAACCATCGTATGCAAGGAATGCGTCATCTGGTCAAAATTCTGTGCCAGTTCGCCGAACTCATCCTTGCTGGATAGATTAACACGTTCGGTCAGATTTCCGTCACGGACGATGCGTGTTCCTGCTTGCAGCTTGCGCAGCGGAATTAGGAACGAGCGGACCATAAGCACAATGATGATCGCAGCGGCCAGTATGGAAATAACAATTACAATCAGGCTTTGCTTCAAAATCGGTTGGGCAGCATCACTGTAATCCTCCAGATCCGACAGTGCGATAATGTTCCAGCCGGTGAGAGGGTCCTGGATTGTAAAAGCCAGCACGTCCCGATTCATGAATTGAATTTGTGATATGGAAGGAGTATCATTTTCGGCGGTTTTCGCCACTTCGGGAAGTCCCTCTATGATGTCTGTTGGTTTTTTGCCTGTATTTTTAAAGGCTGTTCCAGCTCCAGCCACAATTTTATGATCAGAATCAACAATAATGAGTCCTCCGCGTTCACCAATCTTAACAGACTGCAGACTTTCACTCATTTTGTCCAGGTTCAAAGCCAGGGCAACAGCTCCTTGACCGTCCTCCAGCGTTTTTGATACATTAACCACTAAATTCCCTGTCGTGACGCTGACAGCTGGAACACTAACGGCTACTTTACCCTTCTCCTGCATCGCGTTTTTGTACCATTTTCTCTCCCTTGGATCATAATCAGCCTCCTTTTTTTTCGGCGTACGAATGTATTGTCCTTCCGCATTGCCGAGGAGCGCAGCATCTAACTCAGGATGAGCTTTGACGATGACATCCAACTTTTTCTGAAGGGCCTCTTCGTTGGAATCAATGGAATTAGATTCGATTTCAGTGGTAAGAACGTCCACGTCTTTCATAATAGGTGCTACATACTGATTGACATTGCTTCGGATCAGAAACAGATTCGTGTATACGGAACCGCCCATTTGCTGGCTGAGCTGTGTCGTAGCCCCCTGATAGGAAAAGTAACCAATAAGCACGCTCGGAATCAATAACACAGCTAAAAAAGATATTATTAATTTTGTCCTCATTAAATAAAACTGCTTGAGAAACCTGCTCCACCACGGAGCTGTTTGTTTTGCTTTAGTCATAGTTCTTTCTCCTCTGTGTCTGATGATCACTACATTGTTTTATTCGACATAAACCGACGAATTTTATAGATGTAATCATTGGGAAACGAGGAATAGTAGCATGTTTTAGACACTTTTTTTGAAAAACGGGTCTAAAGAACTATATTTTATATGGATACGAATACATAAAAAAGCCAAATCGGAGATGCAAAAGCATCTTCACAATTTGGCTTGGGTGAGTCATGAAAGGGACATTGAACTGTTAATTTTTTTGCTGACGTGAAATCATAAAGAGCGTAATCCAGATAAGCATAAAACCAGTCAATTGCGCTACAGTAACGATTTGCTGAAATGCGATCCAATTAATCACGACACCCACCATGGGAAAGCTCAATTCTGCCATCGTAGCATAAGACGCTTTGGTCGTACTTAAGCCTTTGTAATACAGCAATAAGCTAAGAAGACCCGGAAGCAATGCCTGCAATAGCAAGTTGATAATCACAGCTGCGCCTACCCATGTACCGGCAGGCATATTCCATGGCGCATGCTCTACAGAGGTGAGGACAATCAGCAGAGGAAGCGCCACCATGAAGCGGAGGGAGGTTACCGTTTCATATTTCATTGAACGAAGCAAGTAACTTCCCATGACTGTCGAACCACCCCATAGAACTGCTGCACCGAGTGCAAGCAGACTACCGACCTGGACAAAATCACGAACATGCCCGAAGGGGAGCGACCAACCGAAGGTCAGAAGATACGTCCCGAACAGAGCGACGACAATTAATAATCCAAAATGACGCGGCAACATTTCCTTCAAAATAATACGGGCTAGAACAATAGCGACCAGCGGTTGAAGCTTCTGGAGCAAGAGTACAGCATTCAAATCACCATTGCTGAGCGCCATGGTAAAAATCACGCTGGCCAGAGCCGAGCCGCCCCACGAGACGAACAAAATAGCGAAAACTTGACGAAGCCGTACCGCTTTGAGTTCCTCACGATGCTTCCACAACATCGGTGTCAGAGCGAGGAAAAGCAGCATATGCTCCATAAGTACAATTTGTGTTGAAGTAAATGATTTTAGCAAAATAATACGAAACAGCGGGTCAGCGCCCCACAAGGCCGCTCCAATTGCGACCAGCCAAAAACCGTTTTTCATGTGCGAGCTACGATCAAAACCTTTGGATGTTAGTACAGTAGAAGATTGACTCATACTCAATTAGCTCCTTGCGAATACAGGACCGGTGGCACAAAAACCCCCGTCCATGGCGAAAGGCCATGCAAGACGGGGGTGATCAAATAAACTTGCCGCTTTATGCAAGTTAAATGAAGTTACTGCAAAACCAATAACGCAGTATTCATCCACTTCGCGGCATGTTGATATTTCGATCTTCTTCCATCCGGACTTTACCGTCGGCTTTGGCATCTCACCAAATCAGTCCGTATCCTGTTGCCAGATACAGAGTCGCGGGCTTAGCTCCATGAGCCATACCGCCGGTTGGGAATCACACCCTACCCCGAAGATCCTTATTCCGTTTTTAATTTCTCCTATAGGATATACCTGTTTTAGAATGAAGTCCAGTGAAAAATGTGTGTATATCTAACAATGATTTTCATCTGTTTTTCGAAAGCGCTCTACGAAATTACATATTACGAGGTAATATCCTTATACTCAATACGTCGAATCGCCGCATAAGCCACAAGCATTCCCAGTATAGAGAAGCCAATTTGCACGGGGGCTATGGAGCTAAGTGTAGCGCCGTTATTATTGGAGAAAAGCAATGCTACAATCAGGATTGAGGTCACAATGGTGGTGGGTACAGAGTATCTTCGCATCCCCATATACAGCGGAACCAATCCCATAAAGCTGGCAGCAACGGCATTGATTAACGTCCGTGCTGATTGTTGACCCAGTATCGAAAGAGTAAGGTTATCCGGTACAATCAAGACAAACTGGTTGAGCAGATGAATAGCAGCCGTAATGATTATTTCAGATATAATAATAGACAAGAACGTAAACAGCAGCACAACCAAGAGCTTGGCGATCATCAACTTTTGACGGTGAATCGGATACATGAACAAGATCGTAATCGATTTGGATTTAAATTCTCCGACGATAAAGCGGCATAGCAAAACGGAGGAAAACACAATAAATGTGGCTCTTACAAAAATGTCTATTATATCCAAAAGTTGAGTGTACTGTGTAAATTCAGGTATTCCTTCACTTTGACTGTCCAGTGCGATAATACAGATCAGCCCAAGAATGCATGCATTGGCGATCAGTGCTGATCGGATATAACCCGCGAGATGAAATTTTTTCAGCTCCAACTGCATCAATTTAAGCATGGAGATCACCTCCGTTTAACAGCCGTAAAAAGTAGTCTTCCAGCGTGCTGCTTTTCTGATGAATGGAATCCACCTCTATATCATTTAAAATGAGCGTTTTCGTAATTTGTTTCTGCGGTACATTTGAATCGTAAATACGTATACTCTGTTCATTTAGTACCCTTATATTATTCAGATTCAGATGATGGGAGAGGACGTAGGTCGCTTTTTTACAATCGTTGGTCGTAAATTCGATATATTCCGTATTGGTTTCTCGCACCTGTTCCATCGACACTTCCTCAATCAGCCTTCCGTGATTAATCACGCCTACCGTATCCGCAATCTGCTCTATTTCCGCTAAAATATGACTGGACACGAGCAGGGTCATCCCATATTCCTTGCATAGCATATGGAATAATTGGCGGATTTCCTTGATTCCCACGGGGTCCAGACCATTAATCGGTTCATCCAAAATGAGTAGCTCTGGCTTAGTCGCAATAGCGCGGGCAATCCCGAGACGCTGTTTCATTCCCAGTGAAAAGTCTTTTACCGACTTGTCACCCGCATTCTGCAAGTTCACTAATTCCAGGGCATCCCGGACAGCCTGCTTATTATAGTAGCCCATGTATTCACAATGAAGTTCGAGATTTTGCTGCGCCGTTAGCCTGTCATAAAAAATCGGGTATTCAATAATCGAACCCATCCGTCCGAGCAGATGATACGATTTTGGCGTTAATTTCTCACCGAATAATTCAATTTCACCCGATGTCGGCTTGAGTAAATTCGTAATCATTTTCATCATCGTCGTCTTGCCTGCCCCGTTAGGGCCGAGAAAGCCATAGGTTTCTCCCTTGCGCACATTCATACTGACTCCCGCTACAATTTCGTTGCCCTTCAGGGCCTTGGTCAACTGATGTGTACGTATTACGTAAGTCATGGGTGTTCTCCCTTCGTATACTGCTGATAATTCAAGGATACAGGGCGAAATGTTCATTTTTCTTTCGTGATTCTTACAAATTTATTAAGTTGAGCATGTTGAGTACGATTAATAGTTGATTTTCTTCAATGTAAAAGAGAAGACTGTCCGCTCATAAGGTCTACTGGTCAATTGAACTTCTCCGTTCATCGTTTCAACCAGACGTTTGGCAATCGTAAGGCCCAGTCCGCTGCCTTGTACCGCCTTATTGCGGGAGTCCTCCAGTGTGTACATGCGTTCAAAAACTTTATCTTGCTCAGATTCCTGTATGCCTTTCCCACGATCCCATACCTCTATATGCACTGTATCCTGCTGTTCTGACAGTGTCAGGCCTAGCGTCCGTCCATCTGCCCCGTAGCGAACGGCATTCGAGATCAGATTATTCAGCACCCGCCCAATGGCTCCTTCGTTCCCCAAGGCATGAATGGGGTACTCGGGGATCTCAATATGCACAGTAAATCCCTGTGCAGTCAGCAGGTCATAATACTCCAAAATGCTGCGTCTGCACAGTTCTCCTATCTCCAGTCGGGTCAACGGAATATCCGTATCATTAGCTTCCAGTTTCGCCAAATTAAAAAAGCTTGCGATCAACTCAATCGCTTCGCTTGTCTTTTGATGAATTTTGGATAGCAGCTTTATACGTTCTTCCGGCAAAATAGTCGGATCGCCATCCAGCATCTCGGCATATCCAAGCACAACCGTAAGCGGGGTCTTGAGATCGTGTGAAATGTTCGAAATCATTTTGCGCATAGCAATTTGGCTACGGTTGTAATCTGCAGACACTCTGAGATTCAAGTCCAGCAGTCGATTAATTTCCGTCATGAGTCGTTGCAGTTCAACGTCACCTGTGACATATAGCAGCTTTTCCGCATGATTCACCGTCACAATCCGCTCTAGTAGCGCTCGTATATCTTTTATTTTGCGCTTATAGGCCATACGCTCCTGCCAAAGCCATACTATAACGACTGACATGATGAGGCCGACAATCCACTCAGAAATGTTTTCGATGTTCATATCAGCCATTCTCCCATTTGTAGCCAATGCCCCATAGCGTTTTAATGTGGAGAGGATGAGAGGGATCTTCTTCGATTTTCTCACGCAGGCGGCGAATGTGGACGTTAATCACGTTCTCATCGCCCATATAATCGTCTTTCCAAATAAATCCGTATAATTGTGCTTTTGTAAATACCCGGTTCGGATTGGCTACAAATAGCTTCAAAATATCGGACTCTTTGGCTGTTAGCTGAATTTCATTTTCATTGCGTATGACTGTAAAATGATCAAAATCAATGCGCAGACTGCCGTAGGTCAAAACTTGTGCTTGCGGCTGTTCCTCCTGTTGTTGCTGACGGGCATATGTAGTAGATCTGCGGATCGCGGACTGAATACGAGCCGTCATTTCGAGCATTGAAAAAGGTTTGGCAACATAATCGTCTGCCCCAAAGCCCAGTCCAAGCGCTTTATCCACGTCGCTGTCCTTGGCTGACATAATCAGAATAGGTACGGCGCTGTGGGTACGGATTCGGCGGATCACCTCCATACCGTCCACCTTCGGCATCATCAAATCCACCAGTACCAGATCATAGGTATGACGTTCAAAGGCAAGAAGTCCCTCTTCCCCGTCATAGGCGGTGGTTAAAGTGTAACCTTCCTTGGTGAGTGCTTTAAGTAGCATTTCGGCAATGAATAGATCGTCTTCAATAAGTAAAATATGCTGTGACATAGGTGTGGAACACCCCTAATTTTTAGATTAAGCTCGCGTGACGAACTGTACCTGAATTATATAGAGCAGTGGAGGGGATTTCCATAAAAATTATCCAAAGAAAAAATGAAAACTCCCTGGATCGTCCCAGGGAGTTACGTAATCAGCTGTGTCTGGCAATATATCTTTCCTCTATTATACTGAAAGAGTTTATAATCCGGTGTTTGGAATACGATGTTATGATATACGTGACATGCTTTATACAAGAAATCAGGTATGTCTAATCACGAGCTACGGCACAGGACCGTCAATAAAGGAGAGCAACGATGTTAGTTATACGAGGAACACAAAAACTGCTGAAGGAATGGGAGACCGAACCACTTCAAGTTGATATTTATCCGCCTTTGAATAGTTGGCATGCCAGCTTGTTTTTACTTAATCGAAGAAAAAATATAGTGTTTATGCATGATATATCCCGCTTAAGCATCACGCTTTTTGGGATCAAAAAATCGCAGTACAACAACCTGCCAGTTCTTTTTGTGCAAGCTTTGAAGGAATTAATGATCAGTGAAGGCTTTGATGAGCAGATTGTAAAGGCATACACACAGGAAGGCGAGCAGATGCTGGCTACGACGACGAATAGTCATAGTGTAATAGGAACCTTGGATGAGATTATTTTTATCATGAAGGAACTGGATATGGAGCATGGGTGCGAGCTGGAAAAAAACCAGTGGAATAACCGGATTGTTTTCAAAACTGTAGAATACAAGTATCCTGTTGATGTTTTTAAAGAAATGCTAGAAAAGCATTATAAACTAGAGAGTATTTGAGAAATTTATGATTTTACGAAATGAGTTCCATTTATTCCCTCTGTCCTATATAATCTAATATAGTTCTAAAAGACTATATAAAGAGAGGTAAGGGGTAAATGAAGATTAAATTGAGAAATAAAACGGGAATGATCAAGGAACGCAAAGTAGGTTTTTCATGGACTACGCTCTTTTTCGGTTTTTTCCCTGCGTTGTTTAGAGGGGATTGGAAGTGGGCTGTTATTATTTTTCTGGTATCGATCCTTACGAGTGGGGCGTCCAACTTTGTATTTTGCTTCATATATAACCGCTTACATATTAATGACCTGCTGACCCAAGGCTATGGTCCTGCTACTAAGAAATCCCAAGCTATCCTGATTTCTAAGGGATTTATTGCTGAAAATTACGCTGCTAACTTTGCAGGTTAATTTGAGAGCTGCTTGTTAAAACGAGACGTGTCAAAAGAGCATTCACCGAAGTCCATGCGGCCGGGGAATGCTCTTTTTTTATAACTCACATGATAGCAACGCTTGCGATGAAATGAATCATAGCGCAATAAGCGGCAGACTTTGGTAAAATAAAACGATACAGGGTTTGGCACCATCGGTCAGACTTATAAAACGGGGGGTACATAACGAAAGATGAAGAGGATTATTGATATAGCCAAAGAAGCAGGAATTGAAGAAGAACATCTGGAGACGTATGGAAAATATAAAGCGAAGCTGAATCCGTCCCTGTGGGAGCAGTTAAAGGATCGCCCGAATGGAAAGCTGGTGCTGGTTACAGCGATGAATCCCACGCCAGCGGGAGAAGGGAAAACGCTGACAACCATCGGGCTGTCACAGGCGCTGAATGCGCTGGGGCATAAAACCGTTGCTGCGTTGCGTGAGCCGTCCCTTGGCCCTTGCTTCGGCATGAAAGGAGGAGCAACCGGGGGAGGACAAGCCCAGATTGTTCCTGCAGAAGACATTAACCTGCATTTTACAGGTGATATTCACGCGATTTCAGCTGCGCATAATTTGCTGGCAGCGATGATCGATAACCATTTGTTTCATGGAAATGCTTTGCGGTTGAAACCGGAGCGGATCGTGTGGAAACGCGCTGTCGATATGAATGACCGGAGTTTACGGAATATTGTGACCGGATTGGGGTCAGGTAATGGAGCGGTGAGAGAAAGTGGCTTTCTGATTACCTCGGCTTCAGAAGTGATGGCAGTATTATGTTTAAGTGAAGATATGGACGATCTTAAAGTGCGATTGGGTCGGATGGTGATTGGTTATAACGAAGATGGCGAAACGGTAACAGCTGAGGAACTACATGCGGTGGAAGGTATGGCTGTGCTGCTTCGGGAAGCATTGAAACCCAATCTGGTGCAAACGTTGGAGGGAACTCCAGTTATTGTGCATGGCGGACCTTTTGCGAATATTGCGCATGGATGCAGTAGTTTGATCGGTACGAAGCTGGCCCTGAAGCTGGGAGAGGTGGTCGTCACGGAGGCTGGATTCGGGGCCGAGCTGGGAGCGGAAAAATTTTTTGACATCAAGTGCCGTCAATCCGGTTTGCAGCCAGATGCGGCTCTGTTGGTCGTAACCGCCAAAGCGCTGAAATATAACGGCGGTGTAGCTAAAAATGAGCTGGACGCAGAAAATCTGGAGCAATTGCAACTTGGATTAGTCAACATGAATCGGCATGTACGGAATTTGCAAAAGTTTGGCGTGCCAGTACTGGTAGCAGTCAACCATTTTGTAACAGATAGCGATGCCGAGCTGGAACTGATTTTCTCGGAATGCCGCAAGCTGGGAGTACCCGTAGAACTGTCACAGGTGTGGGCACAGGGAAGCCAAGGTGGAGAGAAGCTGGCCCAAAGCCTGCTCAACCTGCTTCAGGAGAACAAAGCCCATTTTGCACCATTGTATGAGCATACACTTGATTTGCAAGCGAAAATTAGTGTCATTGCGAAGGAGCTTTACGGTGCGGCAGAGGTAGCTTACACTCCTGCGGCCAAACGGGCGTTGGCCGGTATGGAGCAGCTTGGTTTTGGACAACTGCCTGTATGCATGGCCAAAACGCCGTATTCTTTCTCAGATCAACCTTCTCTGCTAGGTGCACCGGAGGGTTTTACCATTCACGTGTCCAGCGTTGCTTTGTCCGCAGGGGCAGGCTTTGTGGTCGTGGAAACAGGCAATACTATGACGATGCCAGGATTGCCCAAATCCCCAGCAGCTGAGCATATGTCGCTGGAGGCAGATGGAAGCATTCAAGGTCTAATGTAGTATCTTTAGAAAATGGCAGCTTCTCAGGATGAAGTTCCAAGCAGTTTGGGCAGTGCAGTAAGCAGTTTTTGCCGGGTTATGGCATCGCTCCAGTTCCAACGTTCAGCTTCTACGAAATATACCCGACCTTGACGTACAGCAGGGAGGCTGCGCCAGAGAGGGCTGCTGATCATGCGTTCCAGCGTACGTTTGGATTCTGGTGCTGTTGGGACAAGCATAAAAATGCGGTCCCCGGCGTAATCAGGCAATTCGTTCGGATCTATTTCCGCGAAGCCGTGTCCCTCGTCGAGCACCTTTTGGATCGGCTCAACGGGCTGAAAGCCCTGGGGGTGGTAGAGGGCCGATGAGAATCCGGACATACCCATGACAAAGAGCCGATCACCATGATCGAAGATGAAGACGGAGGCCGTTTCTCTGGCTGTGATTTGCGTGCCGAGCTGCTGCCACATTGCCAGATTACGGGCTGTGAAGGTAGACAACCAGCGTTCGGCCTCCCGCTCCTTACCGAGCCAGGCGCCAAGTGTACGCATCCGTTCCTCCAGCGTGGCGAAGGAGTTGAAGGTGACGGTGGGGGCGATGCTGGCAATGCGCTTATATTCCTGTTCGTCCGAATTGGCGATGATAATTAGATCAGGATCAAGAGCACTGGTCAAGCGGGCATCCAGTGGAAGGCCCACATCGGCAACATTCACAAGACGATGTTTATAGACACTGTATTCACTGAGTTGCAGACTTCCGCCGATGGCTTTGGTCCCTAATGCCAATAGATCGCCCATCGTTTCTCCATGATAGATGATGCGGCTTGCTCGGCGCGGAATATGAATATGGTGACCCGTCCAATCCTTGACGCGCACAGAACCGGAGACAGAAAGTGCGTACTTGCCAGGGGGAATCCCGGTCATTTGCCTAAACCGTCGATTAAAATAATATTCGTCAGAGAAACCAACTTGACGGGCAATTTCACGTAAAGGCCGTTTGCAATCCAGCAGCAGCCGCTTGGCATGATTCAAGCGCAGCTCAGTGAGGTAATGCAGCGGCTTTTTGCCTGTAATTTTACGAAACATTTGCGAGTATTGCCATATGGAAACGTTCGCCTGCTCGGCAAGCTGCTTGACGGTAATGGGCTTTTCATAGTTGTTTTCCATATATGAGAGAGTGCCTTCTACCGATGCTGGCAATGCCGGATTAGAGGTATTGTTTTGATCAATATCGGTGTGGTCTTCCTGCCACAACAAGAGCAACTCTTGAAACATGATTTGCTGCCGTAATACGGATGTTTGGTTATGCGGCTGTACCGTTTGTTGGGCACTATAAAATAACTCTTCAGTCGACTGAATAAGTTTGGAGGAAGAAGAGGAGACGATGTATTCGCGCGGTCCCGGCAGGACAGGTCCATGATATAGGGATGGCATACACGCTGCGTGTTCAGCCAAGGCCATGTCCGCTTGTGGTTCTGACGTCAAAGTGATGACCTCAAACGAGATTTTGTAGTATTTAGGTACAGTTCCATTCAGGGGAGCGATTTGATAGGATTCACCTGGAGCTAGCCAATACCCATGGCCTGTATGGAATAGATACTGCTCTGGGCCAATGTCCACCATCCCTGTCCCACTGATGAACATAAGCAGACAGTGATATGAATTGGGACGTGATAATAATTCATCGGTAGGCTCACCAATCAACGCAATTTCCTTAAAATGAAAAAGCAGTGAGCTGAACGGAGGAGGATATACGGACGACGGAGACTGGTTCACGGTATTGCTCCTTTTATTGAGAATGGTTATCATGTATATATGAGTATACCTCCTTTAGGTTCAACAAAAAAGAAGCCTATCAACAAGTGTCGATAAGCTTCTCCAATTTTATTTGATGAGCTTGGGCAATTCCTCCAGCAGCCATTCTCGAGTGGAAGCATCACTTTCAGTTTTGCCAATATCCTGAGTGTACACACGACCCTGTTTGACAGCAGGGAGCTGGAGCCACAGCTTGGTTTTCATTAACTGTTCGGTGGATTGTTCGGCTTCTGAACTTGGTGTTCTTAGTATGAAAATCCGATCTCCAGCGTATTGTCCGATCACTTCCTGAGATATTTGTACAAATCCTTTGTCTTCATCCAGTGCTTTCTGGATAGGAGGGGTAGGTTTGAAACCATTCTTTTCATACAGTATTTGTGACAGTCCTGTCCGTCCCATTGCGAATAAACGGTCACCTGGATAGTAGGTAAAGACTGAAGCAGTTTCCCCCGCCTTAACACCTTCTGCGTGAAGTTTGGTCCACATCTCCGCTTCCTTTATTTTATATTGGGTAAGCCAATCTTCAGCGTCCTTTTTCTTGTTCACAATGTCTCCGAGATGTTGCAAACGTTCGTTTAACGGAGCAAAGGTATCGAACATAATTGTAGGTGCAATTTTTGTTAACGCTGCGTATTGCTTTTCATCTGTATCGGCGGTAATGATCAGGTCAGGCTGTAGTTCCAAGGCTTTTTCCAAATTAATCGGGAACCCCAGATCAGCCACGTTCTGAACCTGCTTTTCGTAAACCTTGCCTTCAATCATAGAAGTTGATGTACCTACAGCTTGTACGCCTAAAACCAATAAATCCCCATAGTTTTCTCCAAAGTAAGCAATGCGCCGAGGAGTCGTGGGAATATTCACTGGATGTCCCTTATAGTCTGTGTATTCACGAGTTGTGGCAGCTTCCGATGTTTTTGTAGGTGCTGTTCTGTTGCTGCTTGCACTCTGATTGTCAGATGCGCCGCATCCCAGCAGCAATGCCCCCATAAGAAAGAATAGGCAGATGAGAGCAGTGTATGGTCGAGTAGATTTTTTGTTGATTGTCGAGCTCTTGTTGGTCATAGTAACCCCCGTATAATAGAATTATTCAGAATTTTGCAAATGAGAATTATTATCACAAAAGCTATGATAAGCGCTAGACCCTCAATACTCAATGGACAAACTTGGTCAATGAATCCGATTTTGTACAAAATAAGTCTCATGTGTTCTTAGCTCATTTCATTCTTCAAATTTTATTGATTTGTCATTTTTTATGGTATAGAATATCATTTTTTTACATTTGAAAGGGGTTTTGAAATGGCATTTTTTATTACATATGTTTTACTAGGTTTCTCTATAGCACTACCTGTAGGTACAATTACGGTTGAAATGACGAAGCAAGGGCTAAAGAATGGATTCATGCATGGATGGATTGTGGGCCTTGGGGGGATGACCGTCGATTTGTTATTAATCATTGGTTTATATTTTGGTCTGGCCTCTGTTTTGTCATTATCTGTTGTACAGGTGATCATGTGGCTCATTGGAGCTATATTTTTGTGCTACGTGGGGTACGACAGCATTAAAAATGCAGATCATGATATTGCGCTAGAAGGAGAGAAAAAGGCGAAATCATTAGGATAAGTTCAAGCTTGTCATGCCAGTCTGCATAAATCGAACAAGTCCTTCATAGACATATACTAATTCATTTAAAACATGTGCTGAAGGGGTTGATGACATGCGCCGGATTTCATGGATGCTCGCCATGGTCATGTGTGTAACGCTGCTGCTGGCCGGGTGCGGCAAGAAGAGCGCGGACGATGTGGTTAAAGATTTGAGTGACGTGGTGAGCGACCTGAACAGCTACCACGGTACAGCTTTGATGACGCTGCATACCGGCGACACGCCGCAGGAATACAAGGTGGATATTTCCTACCGCAAGCCGTCCTATTACCGAATTGCCATGACGAATGAGAAAAAGGATGTTACGCAAATTGTGCTTCGTAATGATGAGGGTGTATTTGTACTGACACCCAGTCTGAACAAAAGCTTCCGTTTCAAAAGCGACTGGCCAAACAATCAGGGTCAAGTATATTTATATGAAACGTTGGTTCGCAGCATTATCGGCGATGCCTCCCGTCAGTTGGCTACCGACGATAAATCCTATGTGTTTGATGTGGCAGCGAATTACAACAGCCATGCGCTGGTGAGACAAAAGATATGGCTGTCCAAAAATGACTATGCACCCACTCAGGTACAGGTGTCTGATGCGAATGCCAAGGTAGTTGTTGATCTGAAATTCGATCAATTTGCTTTTGATACGAAGTTTGACAAGGACTCTTTTGATATGGAGCGGAATATGGCTTCAGGTAAGACGAGTACGGGTAGCGAAGGGGCGCCATCTTCCGGAGCAGTGGATCCCAGCGGTCAGCTTGAACCTTCCAGTGCGATGGATGGGACGACTGGCGTGACGTCTGGCGAACCCGGACAAGAACAGGGAACAGCAGGGGATGCAGTCCAGCAGCCGTCAGGGGAAGCGAAGGTGGATGGTACTGCCACAAATGATACGTCCAAACCGGATGCAGCAGCCAATACAGAGGCACAGCAACAAACACCAGGCACATCGGATGCCGCAAACGGAACGTCAGCGGGAACAGATGCAGCAGAAGCAGTGATGGGTGAGTTCGGCTTGATCGAACCGTCCTACACGCCAGCCGGAGTACAGATCAAGGATACGCCGGAGCTGGAGGATAATGGGACACATGCCGTGATGCTGCGGTATAGTGGAACGTATAATTATACCATTGTGGAGGCACGTCCAAAAGATCGGGCGGTCGCACTGGCCGCAGGTGAACTGGTTGATATTGGAGGAAGCTTCGCCGTTCTGACCGGAAGCGAACAGCAGACGATGACCTGGATGAATGACGGAATCGAGTTCAGAATCACCAGTGCTGACCTGCCTGTGAGCGAAATGATACAAATTGCCGCTTCTATACAGGATCAATCGGGTAAATAAAACTTTATAGACGGATGCAGACGGTCTAGAGTGTAAATTACTCTGCTGCCGCCCGTATCCGTCTTTTGTTCATTCGCGGTCTAGGATATGCATCGCTTGTAAGTCGTGTTCATTGTAGAGGATGCTGGCAAACGCCCCCTGCCATTGACAGCCACGTTTCTGAACATTACCATTAACCTTTGGAAGTAAGGTATGTGCCACACTCCGAATGGTAAAGGTTATGTTACAGGCTAACAATTGAAGAAGGTGACTGGATTTTGCAAGCACAATACAGATCGACCCGGGCCGAAATCAACCTGGATCTCCTTGGCGCCAACTATGAAGCTTTTCGCAAGGCATTGCCAGCGGATAAGCTGATGCTGGTCTGTGTCAAGGCAAATGCCTACGGACACGGTGCCGTGGAAATTTCAAAGGAATTGGAACGCCTTGGTGCGGATTATTTGAGCGTCGCTTTTCTGGATGAAGCGTTGGAGCTTCGTCATGCGGGGGTTCAGCTACCAATTCTAGTACTCGGTTATACCTCACCGGAAGCTGTACAAACGGCTTGGGAGCATGATATCTCATTGACAGTGTTCAGTGAGGAAGTGCTGGAGGGTATCCGCAGACTGGACCGCCAAGGAAACGAACGCAAGCTGAAGGTGCACATCAAAATAGACAGCGGCATGGGAAGACTGGGTTTGTTGCCTGGAGAAGAGGCTATGGCTTTTGTCCGGCAGGCTAACGAATTAGAGCAAGTGCTGCTGGAAGGCATGTACACCCATTTTGCCCGCGCGGATGAAGAAGACAAAAGCTATACACTGCTACAATATGATCGGTTTCGGGGCGTGGCGGAAGCGCTAAGGGAACAAGGTATCACCATTCCCATTATACATACGGGCAACAGCGCCGCCACCATTGATACCCCTTCTCTTTCCCCCAATATGGTGCGGATTGGTATCAGTATATACGGTCTGTACCCGTCTGATGAGGTTAACCGGCAAGCCATTGAACTGTTGCCTGTGTTGTCATTAAAGACGGCAGTGGTTTATACCAAGACGCTTCCTCCCGGCTGGGGAGTTAGCTATGGCACCCGGTACGTGACCTCCAGTGAAGAACGGATCGGTACACTGCCAATCGGCTATGCGGATGGATACTCCCGCATGCTGAGTGGGAAGATCGAAGTGTTGATACGCGGTCGCCGCGTCCCGGTACTCGGTACGATTTGCATGGACCAGTGTATGGTATCCTTACAATCTTTCGCAGAAGATGCGGAAGAAATCCAAACCGGCGAAGAGGTTGTTCTCATCGGCCAGCAGTCCGGCGAAACTATCGCGGCGGATGAGCTGGCATCCAAGCTTGGTACGATCCACTATGAGGTAATCTGCATGATCGCAGACAGGGTACCGCGTGTATACACACGAGATCATGTTCCTGTTGTTCGAGTGAACTCGCTTCTCCCAACCCGCTGGAATTAATTTCATAACGCAAATTACCGAATAAAAGCAGGAGTTTTCGCAGAACGTCCCGAAATATGTACAAAGGAAAGAAAAGAGCGCTATAACTGTCAAAAGACGCATCAGGCTCCGCTGACACTTGTATTTCGGGGATCAAACGCCTGTACGAAAACGAACTGCGTAGTTTATAATGGAATGCAGCATAGATGATATACGAATATCATATACATTCTCTTGTATTCCGTTTGAATAAATTACCGGGAATAACGTTATAATGGTACAATGGCGACAAGGTTTTGGGGGTGGAAGAGAAGTTGGCTAATTTGCAGAACACCAAAAGAATAATGATCAGTTTGCCAGATCATCTCTTGCAGGAAGTGGACGGGATCGTAGCTATGGAAAATTCCAACCGCAGTGAATTTATCAGGCAGGCCATGAAGCTGTATGTAGGCGAACGTAAAAAACGTTACATTCGTGAAGCTATGCAGCGTGGATACATGGAAATGGCTAAAATTAACTTAACCATGGCATCCGAAGCCTTTCACGCGGAGGAAGATGCAAACAGCACCTTGGGCCGTACAGTTAGCGGGGTGTAATCCATATTGATCGTAAAGCGCGGCGACGTTTTTTTTGCAGACCTTTCACCCGTAGTCGGTTCCGAGCAAGGTGGCGTCAGACCTGTGCTGATCATTCAAAATGATATCGGCAACCGGTTTAGTCCTACTGTGATCGTAGCGGCCATCACCGCCCAGATTCAGAAGGCAAAGCTGCCTACACACGTGGAAATCGACGCGGCGACGCATGGCTTTGATCGTGATTCTGTTGTTCTTCTGGAGCAAATTCGGACGATCGACAAGCAAAGGCTTACCGACAAAATCACCCATTTAGATGAAGAAACCATGCGCAAAGTGAGCGATTCGCTACAAATCAGTCTCGGTTTGATTGATTTTTAGCGTGATGGAACAACGAGTGAAACGGGAAAAGGGCAGCGCTTGGGCGCTGTCCTTTTGCGTGTCCAATGAAAATGCAGGTAGAGCTTGCTTTAACGTCACCTGCTGGCGCTTTGAATCATTTTTTGTGATAATGAAAGACATGGTGTATGACAAGAGCTGTGAGGAAGAAGGGATAGGTTTGTCTAACGAGGAAACGAAGACGGAAATCCGGCAGGAGCCGAACGAAGCAGAACGCCAAGAGCGGATTGTCAAACAAGTGGCGAGAGAGCTGTCGCTGGCACTCAAGCAAATCCGGACAACGATCAGTTTGTTGGATGAAGGGAATACAATTCCTTTTATCGCGCGTTATCGAAAGGAAATGACAGGAGAGCTGGATGAAAATCAGCTGCGTGAAATTGAAGATCGTGTGCTGTATTTACGTAATCTGGAGGATCGTAAGGTAGAGGTCATCCGCATTATTGATGAGCAGGGTAAGCTGACGGAAGACCTGCAGGCTGCTATCACCTCTGCGGTTAAACTTCAGGAAGTGGAGGATCTGTATCGTCCGTATCGGCAAAAACGCAAGACTCGCGCCAGTGTAGCAAAGGAACGGGGACTGGAACCGCTCTCCATCTGGATCTGGAGCCAGCCGAAGCAGGGCGATGCTCTGAAAGAAGCCGAGTCTTATGTAAATGTGGAACTCGGAGTGGATAGCGCTGAGGCGGCCATCCAAGGAGCCTTGGATATTTTAGCTGAAAATATAGCGGATGATGCAGCTATTCGCCAATGGGTACGCCGATATACGCTGGACCATGGTATGTTGACCTCCGAAGCGAAGGACGCAGAGCAAGAGTCCGTATATGAGAACTACTATAGCTATCGTGAGCTGGCTAAGAAAATGCCGCCTCACCGTATTCTGGCGATTAACCGCGGCGAGCGGGAAGGTATTCTTAAGGTCGGTCTGGAGGTAGTGCCAGATTCCATTTACAATTACGTGGCAGGTCAAGTGATTAAAGGATCGTCTGTCGTAGAAGAGCTGCTGCGCAATGTCATTGAGGATGCGTATAAAAGACTTATCGCGCCATCCATTGAGCGCGAAGTGCGCGCTGAAATGACGGAGAAGGGCGAGCAGCAGGCCATCTCCATCTTTGCAGGCAACTTGCGCAGCCTGTTGCTACAGGCTCCGATCAAGGGCCGCCGTGTGCTCGGTGTCGATCCGGCCTATCGGACAGGCTGTAAGCTGGCGGTTGTCGATGACACAGGCAAGCTGCTGGAAGTGGCTGTGACGTATCCGACACCGCCGAACAACAAGAAGCGCGAGGCTGCTGAGAAGTTCAAGCAGCTGATTGCCCAATACGGTATCGAATTGATTGTCATTGGTAACGGAACCGCTTCGCGCGAGACAGAGCAATTTGTAGCGGAAGTCATCGCGGACATTGGTGACAGCAGTCTAGCGTATCTGATCGTCAATGAGGCGGGCGCGAGCGTATACTCTGCCTCCAAGCTGGCACAGGAGGAATTTCCCGATTTGGACGTGGCCGAGCGCAGTGCGGCTTCCATCGCACGTCGTGTGCAGGACCCACTGGCTGAGCTGGTCAAAATTGAGCCGAAGGCTATTGGTGTAGGCCAATACCAGCATGATGTGTCGCAGAAACATCTGGATGAAAGCTTAAAGGACGTTGTCGAATCAGCCGTTAACCATGTCGGTGTGGATGTGAACACGGCTTCCTCTGCGCTGTTATCCTATGTAGCAGGGATCAATGCGACGATTGCCAAAAACATTGTTAAGTACCGTGAGGAAAACGGAAAATTCAGCAACCGTCGTCAGTTGCAGAAGGTGCCGCGTCTTGGTGCAAAAACCTACGAGCAATCTGTAGGCTTTATACGTATACCGGGTGGAGAAAATCCGCTGGACCGCACACCGATTCACCCTGAATCTTATGCTGTCGTAGACCGCCTGTTGGCGGAATTGAACATTAGCGCTCACGATCTGGGTACTAAGACTGCAATGGAAGCACTGAGCGTGTCCAACATTGACGAATTGGCTGCGAAGCTGGAAGTCGGCGTGCCGACACTGAAGGATATTCTGGAAAGCCTCCAGCGTCCGGGCCGTGACCCGCGTGACGAGCTGCCGTTGCCTGTATTCCGCAAGGATGTGCTGAAGATCGAGGATCTGGCACCGGGTATGGAGCTTCAGGGAACCGTCCGCAATGTCATTGATTTTGGTGCGTTTGTCGATATCGGTATTAAAAGTGACGGGTTGGTTCATATTTCACAGCTGCGCAGTGGCTTCGTAAAGCATCCGATGGATGTCGTATCTGTCGGTGATAACGTAACGGTGTGGGTGTTGAATGTTGATTTGAAAAAAGGCAGGGTTGGTCTGACGATGAAACCTCCTGCAGAGGCGCAATCGCAGGCATAATACTTTAAATAAAGCTGTACAACCTTCTTGTGCAGGTATAATAAAAGCCGGAATCTCCGAACTGTATCGGAGATTCCGGCTTTCATTTTTGGATGCCTTTAGCTTTTACCCGTTGTTGGCATCGAACTCCACGCCAGGTGCTTTATGATAAAAAAACCAACAATCGTTCAACAGCTTAATTTGGCGCCGGTCCTTTTTGTAAAAGGCCCGCATGAGCTGGTTGCTGAGCCATTGAGGCAAGCCGATCTCCTCCTCTGTGTTACATCTGTATGTTTAGCATATGGGGTGGGTACCTAAAGTGTGCTTATGAATTGGGGGTTAGACTTCGGTCGTTATTTTATAATATGCTTGTCAGTAAGGAGCGAAGGAGGAGAGACCGTGAGGATGGAGTCCAAGTCCCTGAGCAATTCAATGAACCATTCAATGAGCCGTTCTATGAGTAATGAAGAGCTTCAAGAATGGGTAGAGCGCATTTCGCTGGAGAGCTTCGGCGTGCCGTTTCGACATCAAGCCACCTTTAATGCGCGCCTGTCTTCCACAGGTGGTAGGTATTTTATGAAAAGTCATCATATTGAAATTAATCCACATCAACTCGCAGCTTACGGACGTTCTGAGGTGGAGAAAATTATTAAGCATGAGCTGTGCCATTATCATTTGCATTTGCGCGGGATGGGCTATCAGCATCGAGATGCTGACTTCAAAGCATGGCTGGCCCGTGTAGGAGGAAGCAGGCATTGTCAGACTCTGCCGGGAAGAAAAGAACGTGAGCCTCAGCCTTATCGTTACAAGCTAGTATGCGTTTCCTGTAAACAGGAGTATATGCGCAAGCGCAAGATGAATCCTCAGCGGTATCGCTGTGGGAAATGTGGAGGTAAGCTACGCCTGTTGGCACTTGACGGCACCCCCTGAATCATGGTAAATTAACCATACTGTAAGATAATTTACAGTAATGTTCCCTGATAGCTCAGTTGGTAGAGCACTCGACTGTTAATCGAGTTGTCACAGGTTCGAGTCCTGTTCGGGGAGCCATGGAGAGGTACCCAAGTGGCTATAAGGGGACCCTCTGCTAAGGGGTTAGGCTGCGAAAGCGGTGCGAGGGTTCGAATCCCTCTCTCTCCGTTGGTATTTTAAGCAGAAAAAGGACGCTCGTATGCATTGTAATGATGCTTGCGAGCGTCCTTTTCGTCTATATCTGCTTTGAGAATAACGGAGGACTGAAATCGTTTAAATGGAGAGTGGACGTGCTGCGTACAGCATGAAGCGGCGCTAGCCTGTCTTGTACGCAGCCAATGACGTCTATTTCACGGTGTCAGCCTCGACTGTCTTGAGTATGTTCAACAGAGCATGAGCGACGCCATCTTCCGCATTAGTCAGAGTCACTTGGGAGCAGACGGCCTTGATGTCGTCTTTTGCATTGCCCATGGCAATGCCTGTTCCTGCCATCGTCAGCATGGAGATATCGTTGTAGCTGTCCCCAATCGCTACGGCTTCCTGCATGGGAATGCTCAGATGATTCGCCAGATAACGCAATGCATTACCTTTAGACGCATCCCTATGCTCGACTTCAAAGTTACGGTCTGAAGAGATGACCATGTTCAGGCCCTGAAAACCTCGGTAACGCTCACGGCCCCGCTCCAATTTGGCTTGATCAAAGGAGAAACAGAGCACGTTATAAATCTCTACATCCAGTGGAATGTCCTCATATGAAGCGATCCGGGTATGTCCAGTCTGTTCATATTGTTTTTCAGCTGCATGTAATAAAGTATCCAGCGAAATATCCGGGTTGGCACTCAGCAAGCGGTCCATTTCAACAGCAAGTAGCTGATGACCGTTTTGTGGAGAATAAATAGCGCGGTCTGTCATGACCTCATAGTAAAAGTCGTTGTCATGCAGCCAGCTCAGCACTTCAAACGTTTCACTGCGGCCCATAGGAGTAGAGGTTAACTGACGACGATGCACATCATGTACGGTTGCACCGTTTGCTCCAATGACTGGAGTTATAAGCTCTGCTTCCTCTAGCTTCGTCCAGGCGTCATAAGCGGCTCTACCAGTGGCGATTGTCACCTGAACGCCTTGCTGCTGTGCTTGGCGTATAGCCTCCGCGTTCACTTTGCTTATTTTTCCTTCCTCGTTCAGCAGTGTTCCATCCATATCAATCGCAAACAGTTTCATTTCTCTCCAACTCCTGTCTTTCGATATCTCTGTGATAAATCTTGAGTTCTAGCTAAGCAGTTTCATATTTTATGAGGGTACAACAACTTCAACATCATAATGTTGCAAAATTTCCAGCATCGCTGGTTCTGGCAATCTGTCGGTGATCACGATATTAACTTCAGACAGATCGGCAAAACGATATGGAAAATTGATTCCGAATTTCGAATGGTCCGCAAGGATGATCACCTGATCTGCCTGCTTCATCATCTGATGCTTCAGCATACCGTCTTCTTCATGAATCAGGCTTAGTCCGTGGGCAGATATACCACCAATCCCGATAAAGGCTTTGTCTACAAAATAGTGAGACAAAGTGGCGATCACGGAGGAGCCATATACATATCGGTGTTCTTTTTGCAGGCGGCCTCCCAACAGATGTATGGAGACACCGTCTTTTCCAGATAGCACGTCAGCCTGATTGATTGAATTGGTGATGACCGAACATTCCTGCACATTCAGTCTTTCTGCACACGCCTGCACGGTGGTAGAGGAATCCAATATAATACGATCCTTATCTCGTACCATGCTGGCAGCAAGTTGTCCGATCACTTGTTTCTCCTCGGATACAGTAAGTAGTCTTTCGTTATAATTTCCAATTGGATCGTGATGAAGTGTAGGGAGAAGAGCGCCGCCACGGGTGCGAATAATTTTTTGATGTTCTTCAAGTTTTACGAGGTCTCGACGCGCCGTATCTCGTGAAACATTAAAAAATTCACAAATATCATCCACCGAAATACGCTTATGAAGCTGTAAGTAATCAACGATTTTTAACATTCGTTCTTCCTGATACATAGAAAGCTCCTCTGATGTATAATTATTTCGGTATCTTGTAAGTGATTATAAGTAAATATAAGTGATATTGCAATCATTTATCGCTTTTTTCAGGATTTTAGTGATTTAAGATAAGGGATTGTAAGTTAATATGCATTTTGTACTTATAAAAACTGCTTTTTTAAAAATTTTAGAAATAAGTATTGCCATTCGTTATTCTATTTGATATACTCTTTCTTGTCGCTAAGTTGGCGCATAATAATAAGGCCCGTTGGTCAAGGGGTTAAGACACCTCCCTTTCACGGAGGTAACAGGGGTTCGAATCCCCTACGGGTCATTGTTGTCTTTATAGACTACATGTTGCATGCTTAAGGGAAATTCCTGAGGTCTGGTCTAATGGCGGACAGCTTGGATGAACAGCATGAGCCATTAGCTCAGTTGGTAGAGCACCTGACTTTTAATCAGGGTGTCGAAGGTTCGAGTCCTTCATGGCTCACCATTTATATTTTGTTATGCGGTCGTGGTGGAATGGCAGACACGCTATCTTGAGGGGGTAGTGAGCGTACGCTCGTGGAGGTTCGAGTCCTCTCGACCGCATCAATGGAATGAACGGAAAAGTCTCTCGCGGTAGAGGCTTTTTTTATTTGTGTAATGATGTAATAAAGTAATGATTATGATGAAATAATGATTCCATAGTATAATATAACGCCATAATGTTATAGAATGATAAGTATAAACTTATGAAGTGACGGTGAAAAATATGGACACTCAACTGTTAGGAAATATATCAGAAAATATTTTGGGCTTGTTTCCGATTGTGAAGAAGAAATTTTTCACCTACGGTCCGCTCGATTTCCCATTACACTTGTCGCCTAATAACTTTCAGGTGCTAATGCTCCTGCGTGAAGTACGTTCGTCTACGGTATCTGATTTATCCAAACAGCTCAATGTCTCACGTCCGAACATGACTCCTCTTCTGGACAAACTGGTGGAGCATGGGTTGGCTGACCGCCAGTCGTGTGATTCGGATCGCAGAGTCGTGAATGTAGCGATTACACAGGAAGGCGATGCTTTTTGTGAACAGGTATTTCATACCTTCTCCAATAAAATTCAAGAAAGACTGGTGTATCTGCCAGAAGAAGATTTATTGCATCTGAGTGAAACTTTGAATGAATTGAAGCATATTTTACTTAAAATCGACAACTCTGCTACGTGATTGGCGTAAGTGAACTGGCTTAAAAACCGCCCTTTCTTTGGAAAACAGGCGGTTTTTGTTGCGTGTTGTGGTATAATGGGAACCAACATACATAATTCGGTAATTTTAGCATACGTGATCTTTGAAATGGGAACGGAGAACATGATATCGTTATTTGAGAGCCTGCTAGGGAGGAAGGAACTTCTATGCAATCTATTTACCATCGCATCGAGGAACTCATCAAGGAACGGGGAATGACGAAAAAGGCGTTCTGCCAGCAGTTAGGCATTAGTACAGGGAACTTCGGGGATTGGAAAAGAGGAAAAACGACGCCAGGCACGAATAAACTCATTGAAATCGCTTCTTTTTTTGATGCCAGTCTGGATTGGATTATGCTGGGTCGAGATGTACAGGGTGAGGTGCTAAAGGAGTCGCAAGACCCTTATTTTTTTGACGCTTCAGGGCAACTGAATTACCAGGGGGAACCGCTTAGTGAGGCGGAAAGAAATTTTATACTTGAGTATATTGAATTTACCCGCTTTCGTAAAGAGAAAAACCAGCGCAATTCTACTATGGGGTAATGGTTGCTTAGGATTTGATGGGGATTACTAATGAGTAAGGCTGAAAAATGAAAATTATTTCAGAAAAAGTTACTGTGTCGGAGGGGAAACATTTTGGGAGATCAAACTATTTATCAGCGGATTGAAGCTTTGATTAAGGATCGTGGAATGACCAAGAAGGCATTTTGTGAAAAACTTAAAATCAGTTCAGGGAATCTTGGTGATTGGAGAAGAGGTAAAACAACGCCGGGTACCGCCCATTTGATTCAGATTTCAGACTTTTTTAATGTATCGCTTGATTGGTTAATGAAAGGGATTAAGCCAGGAGAAGGCGTACTTCAGGAGCAGAAGGCTGCTTATTTTTTTGGAGTGATGGGGCCACTCAATTGCCAGGCAGAAGATCTTGAGACGGAAGAACAGAATTTTATTTTAGAATATGTTGAATTTGCGAAATACCGTAAGCAAAAAAGTGAGAAGGATAAAACAAAGCCGGAATAATTTTTTAGCTAAAGATCGTCTGGGTTGAAAACCCGTAAACGAACTGGAGAGGTTCTGGTCAAGACCCCATTTTATAGACACTGAAAAAAGACCCTAGGCTATAAGCTGCTTCCGATACTCTTTCGGAGGCAGCTTATTTAACTTTCGTTGTGGTCGACATTGGTTGTAAAATCGAATATATTCTTCTATTCTCCTTTGTGCCCCGTCCATATTTCGGATATCATATGGGTAGAGCCCTTCCGTTTTGAGATGCGAGAAGAAGCTCTCCATCGAGGCATTATCATAACAATTGCCTCGGCGAGACATGCTGATCCGGGCGCCAACCTTTGGCAACATGTCATGGTACGCATGGGACGTGTACTGGAATCCCTGGTCGCTGTGAACGATGAGGCCAGTCACGTCTTTTTGCTGTTTAAAGGCTTGTCGAAACGTCTGTAAAACCAGTTCGTTATCATTTCTATGGCTCATCTGGTACGCGATAATTTCGTTATTGAACAAGTCTTTAATCGCAGACAGATATAGCCAGCAATCCCCCACACGATATTGCGTGATATCTGTGACCCATTTTTGATTAGGTTTGTCCGCCTTGAAATCCTGTTTTAGCAGATTTTTCGCCACACGACCTTTCGTAGAGGAAGCATAGTTGCAGCGATGTTTCCGGCGAATTTGTGAGCGGATTCCCAAGACCTGCATGAGCCGGAGTACCTTTTTATGGTTCATCCAGACTCCATGATCGTGCTGCAAAAATAGTTGAATTTGGCGATAGCCGTAGACCCCGTTATACTGCTCATACACTTTCTTCACAAGTGCTTTCGCGTCCCGATCTCGATCTGCTCCTCTACGCTTTAAGAAGGCGTAATATCCACTTCTGGAGACTTTGAAAAGCGTACACAGTTTGCTAATAGGATAGTCTTTCGCAGCTTTCTCAATGGTTATATATTTGTGTGCTTCATCTCCTGTATCCAGATTTCCAAACACTTTTTTAGCATATCATTTTCCCGTCTCAGCTTCTGTACATACCTATCCTGATCGATATACTCCTTACGCCGTCCTCGCTGGTCCATGAGCCCGAATTCACCGAGTTGCTTGTATTTGCGCATCCATTCTTTTAATCGATGTCGATCTGCGATCCCAAACTTCTCCATGAGTCTACGATACGTCCAACCTTCTTCAATATGGAGTCGTATGGCCTCTACCTTGGTTTCAAACGTATACTCGTTAAACTTTGTTCCCTTTTTCGCCGGCATAAAAAATGCACCCCTTAGATTTCATCGGATAAACCAGGGGTTTATTCCAATGTCTATTCTAAGGGGTGCACTTCAGTTCGCTTTACGGGTTTATTTGGTTTCTTGGTGGTATGGAATGACCTATATGTAACTGGAATGCTTGTTGGGTTTAGAGTGGCGGTGCCTCCTTATAATCGTTATCGTCGATGTTCAGAATTGCAGCAACTTGTTTTCTGTACCTTTGTGCTTTGCGGGTGCCGTGAATCAGATTGGACAAGCGTGAAGGTGGAATATTGTGTGTCTCACAAAATGTTTTCTGATCCAGTCGAAGTTCGACAAGCCGTTGTTTGATGGCCCACCCGAAGGAGGTGACAGGCATTTTGTTGTTCAAGAGAAATCGCCCCTTACGGATTCTTGCGGAATAATTGGTGTGTTATAATAATCATCAGTAAACATGTTAGAATTAACCATCTAAAACTATGATACACTTTTATACGTGTTTTTACAATCGTAAATGCGTCATTTTATTGAATTAATTACTTAATTAAGTGCTAGATGGTTCTGATAATCCGTCTAGAGTCTGCTAATGGTGTGAATTTCGATTATATGTGGATAAAAAACACTCTGCCACCTGAGGAAAGGGACAGAGTGTTTTTGGTGTTGCTGCCACATTAGCGAAACGACGCATCAGGGGGATGCTGGAAGGCGTTTGAATAGACCTGAGGAGAGGAAAACAGTCTAGGTTCATCCAATTGGCTATTATGGCTCATATAAAGAGGTAGAGTGATGTAGGAGCTGGACCAGTGTCTGTGAAGAAGACGACGCTGAAATGCGGTTGGCTCAGGTTCGTTAAGCTTCTTCCATGCAGAGAGCAGCTCGCTGGTCATACGCTCCATAAAAGGGTTCTTTTCCTCATAAGGAGGATTGAGTAGTTTGAAGGCATCTTCCACACAGAAGGACACCGCTGCGCCAAGATAGCCGTGAACGGTCTGTTCTACATCGTTTCCGAGGAGGAGGTTAATCCAGGTGTGAACGGTAGCGAGTGTGCCAATCGCATTGTATTGAATGAGTATGGATTCCAACTGGTCAAATTCAAGCCAAGGATAAAGAGCCTTAGCGAGCTTGAGTAGACGCTGACCGGATAGACGCAACTCCTTCACATGCTGCAAGGAGGGACGTTGGGTATGCAGCATCTTATCAATGAGAGCGATCCGCCAACCGTCATTCTGCTGGATGGCGACATACAGACTTTTGATAGCCATGCCATCAACGGTTGTAAATTGAGGATACAAATCATCCAACATGTAATGTTCCAGGTCTTGTAGACTGTTCAAATGTCTGTTGCGGAATAGTTTCTCTAGTCCGTTAAAACGGGTGAAGCCACCAATAGGTAGGGAAGGGTCCAACAATAAAGCATAGTTCAGCAAGCGGTTGCCTTTATGCAGGGTGGTTCGCCTCCTCGAAGTGAATTATTATGTTATATTATTTTACTCTGCACTTGGGGATAACAAAAAAATTCGAAATATATGTAATATATATTTACATTTTAGTAGCCTTTGTGTCAAATTAAATATTATTATCGCTTATATATGTTAGAAAAAATAACACACAAAATAATTATTATATTTTTGTTTACAAATAGTTGATGAGAGAGTATAATAAATCTGTTGCCTCATTACATTATGATTTGCGGTCGTGGTGGAATGGCAGACACGCTATCTTGAGGGGGTAGTGGGCGTACGCCCGTGGAGGTTCGAGTCCTCTCGACCGCATTATATGCAAGACCCAGTTAAAAAAAGCATCCTGACACGTTTTACGTGAAGGGATGCTTTTTTTTTTGTTAAGCATTTTTCGTTATATCCTTTAGCCACAGAAGCAACGGTAGACAACAGGTTGTTTAATAACTGTGATTAAGAAGAATGTCAGTTTTGCTGCAAAAGCTTCTCTATATCTCCCGCCAGCTTATCTGGAGTGGTTTGCGGTGCATAGCGCTTAAATACGTTACCTTCTCGTGTAATTAAGAATTTAGTAAAATTCCATTTGATCGCTTTGGATCCTAATACCCCCGGAGCTGTTTGGGTAAGGTAGCGAAATAAGGGGTGCGCTTGATCTCCATTGACATCTGTTTTGGCGAACATCGGAAAGGTAACACCATAATTGATCTGGCAAAATTCGGAAATCTCCTCGCTAGAACCTGGCTCTTGTTTGGCAAACTGGTTGCTGGGAAATCCCAAAATTTCGAGCCCCTGTTCATGGTACTGGTCATATAGCTCTTGTAGCGCTTTGTATTGGGGGGTTAACCCACATTTGCTGGCAGTGTTCACGATAAGCAGAACGTTCCCTTCATATGTGGATAACGGAATTTGTTTCCCTTGCAGGGTTTGCGCATCATATTCATAAACGGTCATAGTATCTCTCCTTATTCAATATTCAGCAATTAAATTGTAAGCAATTAAAAGCGAGGTTGCAAGTTTGGAAAAGCTGTATCAAGCCTTTAGCCGCTGTAAAATCGTATTTTGTTCAAAACAGTAAATCGCACCGCAAATGGAGCGAATTAAGGTGTTTCTTCTTATAAAAGCGGGTTCAATCGGTGTTTAGCTGGTACATATAGCGTATTTTCTTCTCTTTTTACAAAAAAAGGCCAAAAACGCTCTACCCTACGCCAATATTGACATGCTTGTCATTTTCGAAAAGGGATGAAAAACAGAGATTGAAGGAGCTGTGAGAAGCATAGTTGTATTGTAAGCGCTATTATTAATATACTAGGCTCTAAAGGCCGATTTATAACCCCGCAGTTGAGCTTTACAGTCTTCCATGCGCGGGTGTATGATTCAAGACGTAATTTCAAATTAACTTGAATGAAGCAACAACGAAATGTCTATAGCGCTGAATTTTGCAGTTGCAAAAGCGGGGGAACCAATCGAGACTGTACGGCTTCGGAAGCCGTGTGTCTCATGGGGTGAATTTTCCGGTCAAGTACCAGAAATAGGGCGACTCTCACGTCCGAATCCGACAGCTAACCTCGTAAGCGTACAGGGAGAGGCAACAAACCGCCGTGTGCAGCCATGGTTTATTTTATCATGGATATGTAAGAAGCCGGAGGAAAGCCTTTTTCCTTCGGCTTCTTTTTGTTGTCTTTTTATACCGGGAGAGGAGCTACTGATGGAAGGTCGGTTAATTATTGTCACTGCACCGAATGAAGCGGGCAGAAGTTTTGTGAAATTGCTTATGTTCAAAAAATTGGCGTTTGCAGTTCTCACGAATAGCGCCCAGGAGGAACGACAGCTCAAAAAAATGGGTGTGGAGCACATTGTCCGCATCAATACCATGCAAGCGGGAAAATGGAATTTTCCAAAAAAAGAAATTGGTAGTGTGTATTTGTTCGAGAACAGCTTGAATCTGACTTGCCGTTTCCTGCAAATATGTCGGCCACTAACATCGGAATCGATCTATGTTATTACGCACGGCTGTAATCCACAAGGAATTTATCGGGGATTGGGAGCGGACCATGTGATCTACACATTGAACGGAGAGGTGGGTTTTCTACTGAACGGATAAGCACTTATAACATAGTTGTTTTATGATTTTATGATGAAATAAGAATGGCGATCTGAGGACCGATACGGAGGTTATGAACATGATGGATATATACATGCTGCTCGTCATGGCTGTGAGTTATGGAGTGATATTGCTGTTTGTACGCTGGTGTGATGCGCAGACCTCTAAAGGAGGACGAAGAGGATGATCGTTATACTTGGGCTTACGGCTATTGTGTTTATGTATTTAATCTACGCACTCCTGAACCCTGAAAAGTTCTAGTCAGCTATAGGGGATAGAGCGGGCGGGAACAACAGATCTGAATATTAAGCATCATAGGTAGCAGGTTTTCGCAAACGTGTGCACTCCATAGATGGTCTGAATCGGGTCTGTTGTTCCAAACGCAGGAGCATTTTGAAGGAGGAATAGAGGATGGAGCTGCTTCAAATTGGAATTGTGATCCTTATATTGCTGCTCTTGGTAAAGCCAATGGGTACATATATGTATCATGTATTCTCGAATGAACCGAATCGGACGGATCGGATTTTTGGCGGAACAGAAAAGCTGATTTATAAAGTAGTAGGATTGAAGAAGCTGGAGAGCATGCGTTGGACTACGTATGTTATGAGTTTCATTGCTACGAATGTCGTGCTTGTGGCGATCAGCTACTTGCTGTTGCGTTTACAGGGAATGCTTCCCGGTAATCCGGCAGGAAACAGTAATATGGAAGCATCACTAGCTTTTAATACGGTAATCAGCTTTATGACGAATACGAATCTCCAACATTATAGTGGAGAAAGCGGGCTTACGTATCTGACACAGATGGCGTTCGTCACGATGATGATGTTCACTTCGGCTGCTTCCGGTTTTGCGGTTGCAGCGGCTTTTATGAGAGGATTGACGCGGCGCGGTGAAGGAATGGGCAATTTCTTTCAAGATTTTATTAAAGCCATTATAAGAATTTTCCTGCCGCTGGCCTTTGTGCTTACGCTGGTGCTGGTTGGATTGAAGGTACCCCAGACGCTACAGCCTACGGCGGATCTTACGACGCTGAGCGGAACACAGCAGCAGATTTCTATGGGACCTATTGCTTCCCTGGAGTCCATCAAGCATTTGGGGACAAACGGGGGCGGTTATGCGGGAGCTAACTCTGCGCATCCTTTTGAAAATCCAAGTCCTTGGACGAACGTGCTGGAAATTTTGGCAATGTGGGTAATGCCGGCTTCGTTGCCGTATACCTTTGGATTGTTTGCCCGTAATCGTAAGCAGGGCTGGATTATTTTTAGCTCCATGATGGTATTGTTTCTTATTTTTCTATCCATTACGTACGTGTCTGAAAAGACAGGTAATCCGTTAATCCAGACACTGGGTGTGGATGCTTCTCAGGGAAGCATGGAAGGGAAAGAGGTTCGTTTCGGCATTGGACAATCGGCTTTATTCACTGCGGTCACAACAGCGGCAACGACAGGTTCGGTCAATAATATGCATGATACACTAACCCCACTGGGTGGTATGGCTGCTTTGGGAGAAATGATGCTAAACGTCATTTTTGGCGGCAAGGGTGTCGGGCTGATGAATATGCTGATGTATGCGATTCTGGGTGTGTTTATATGCGGACTGATGGTCGGGAGAACTCCGGAATTTATGGGAAGGAAAATTGAAGGCAAGGAAATGAAGCTGATCGCGATTGCCATTTTGGTACATCCGTTTCTCATTCTCGCCCCAACTGCACTTGCATTTATGAGTCATTGGGGATACGATGCGGTCACTAACCCTGGCTATCATGGGTTGACTCAGGTGCTCTATGAATATGCGTCATCTGCCGCAAATAATGGTTCGGGGTTTGAAGGTCTTTCGGATAACAACGTATTCTGGAACATGACAACGGGGATGGTTATGTTCTTCGGACGATATGTATCTATGATTGCATTGTTGGCTGTGGCGGCTTCGTTGAATGCCAAAGCACCGACTCCGGTGACGACGGGGACACTGCGCACGGACAACAAGTTATTTGGAGCCATTCTGATCGGGGTCGTGCTGCTGATTGGTGCGTTGACCTTTTTACCCGTCATCGTATTGGGACCTGTTGCTGAATTTTTGACCATGTGAAGAAGAAAATGAGAATGGATGAACGGGGTGTTTGATCATGAAGGAACAACGCAAACACATGCTGGACAGAAGCATCTTGAAGCATGCGATCAAGGATAGCTTTATAAAATTAAATCCGATGATCATGATGAAGAATCCTGTCATGTTCGTCGTGGAGATCGGTACATTGGTCGTGCTGCTAATGTTACTGTTTCCCGGTTATTTTGGAACTGGCAAGGAAATGGGCTTTAACCTGGCCGTGTTTGTTATTCTGTTGTTTACGTTGCTTTTTGCCAACTTTGCCGAAGCGCTCGCGGAGGGGCGGGGTAAGGCACAAGCTGCCTCTTTAAAAAAATCCAAGCAGGATACACAAGCTAACAAGCTCATCGGAAATGACATTCAGGTGGTTAGCTCAACCGAATTGCGTAAGGGGGACGTGGTTATTGTCTCCCAGGGCGAAATGATTCCAAGCGATGGTGAGGTCATTGAAGGTCTGGCTTCGGTGGATGAATCTGCAATTACGGGAGAATCGGCTCCGGTCATCAAGGAATCGGGTGGTGACTTTTGCTCGGTAACTGGCGGGACGCGAGTGGTCAGTGACCGGATTAAGGTGCGGATTACTACAGAGCCGGGCGAGACATTTATTGATAAAATGATTTCGCTCGTGGAAGGCGCACAGCGGCAAAAAACGCCAAATGAGATTGCACTGAACACTTTGCTGATTAGCTTGACGATTATCTTTCTAATTGTGGTGGTTACGCTAGCGCCGATTGCCCGTCATTTTAACATTGATTTGCCTGTTCCTGTGCTGATTTCGTTGCTAGTCTGTCTGATTCCGACCACGATTGGAGGGCTGCTGTCAGCCATCGGGATTGCCGGTATGGACCGGGTCACCCAGTTTAACGTGCTGGCCATGTCAGGTAAGGCGGTAGAAGCTTCTGGAGATATCAACACGATGATTCTGGATAAAACAGGTACAATCACCTTCGGAAACCGGATGGCGAGTGAATTCGTGCCTGTAGAGGGCGTGGAGAAGGCAGAGTTAGTGAAGTGGTCCGCGATTAGCTCAATGAAGGATGAGACGCCAGAGGGTCGCTCGGTTCTCGAATTGATGCGCAAACAGGAGCATACGTTGGATGCATCCTTGGCAGCAGATGGAACCTTTATCGAATTCAAGGCGGAGACCCGGATGAGTGGTCTGGATCTGGCCGATGGACGAAAGGTACGCAAGGGTGCGGTGGATTCTGTTCGGCAATGGATCGTATCGCAAAACGGCAGTGTTCCAGCCGATCTGGAGGAAAAAGCGAATCAGGTAGCCTCTGAAGGAGGTACACCGCTGGCAGTCGCGCTGGATGATCAGATATACGGCATTATTTATTTGAAAGATACAGTGAAGCCAGGCATGAAGGAACGGTTTGATCAGCTCCGGGAAATGGGTATCCGTACGATCATGTGTACGGGAGATAATCCGCTGACAGCAGCTACCATTGCACGAGAAGCGGGTGTGGACGACTTTGTAGCTGAGAGCAAGCCGGAGGACAAAATCGCGGTTATCCGACGTGAGCAGGAACAGGGGAAGCTGGTTGCCATGACCGGAGACGGCACGAATGATGCACCTGCGCTGGCGCAAGCGGATGTCGGTCTTGCCATGAATAGCGGCACAGTCGCAGCCAAAGAAGCGGCTAATATGGTGGACCTGGATTCCGATCCGTCCAAAATTATTGAGGTGGTCGCGATCGGCAAGCAGCTGCTTATGACGCGCGGAGCATTGACAACGTTCAGCATTGCGAATGATGTTGCCAAATATTTTGCCATCATCCCGGCGATGTTCATGCTGGCCATTCCCCAAATGGGCGCTTTGAACGTCATGGGGCTTGGCTCCCCGCTGTCCGCTATTTTGTCGGCGCTGATCTTTAACGCGGTTATTATTCCGCTTCTGATTCCGCTGGCCATGAAGGGCGTGAAGTATAAACCGATGAGCTCGGATCGCCTACTGGGACGGAATTTGCTGATTTACGGTCTGGGCGGTATGGTCGTACCGTTTATCGGCATTAAGGCCATTGATTTGCTGGTGCATTTGTGGATTTAGCGCAGAAAGGGTGAATGACATGAGTGGTTTTTATCGGATGATGTCTGGACGCAGATTTGCTGCGCACGAAAAAGCCGAATCTGGCGGGCAAGGTCATAACAAACGTACAGGGACCGGGACAGTGTCGGAAGGACAACCGGAGAGACAAGAGATGCGAGGAAGTACAGTTATTGGAGTGGCTTTGCGAACATCGGTGCTGATGATTCTCTTGTGCGGTTTGGCATATCCGCTAGTCAGTACAGGAGTAGCGCAGGTTCTGTTTCCGCAGCAAGCAAACGGTAGTATGATCCGTGACGCAGAGGGGCGGGTGGTCGGCTCCGAATTGATTGGGCAGTCCTTTGCCGATTCGGCGTTTTTCCAAGGTCGGGTATCGAGCGTTGATTACAATGGGGCTGGTTCAGGCTCTAGTAACTACGCACCGTCGAATCCGGCCTTGATGCAGCGAGTCAAGGATTCTATTGCGGATTGGCAGAAGCATAACCCGGATGTACCTGTCAGTCAGGTTCCGGTGGACCTGATTACGAACTCCGGCTCCGGTCTGGACCCGCACATCTCGCCACAGGCGGCACAGGTGCAAATTCCGCGCATTAGCGGCTTGACGGGTATCCCGCAGGATCAACTGAGAGCACTGGTGCAGGAGCAGACAGAAGGCCGCAGCGCCGGGGTATTCGGCGAGCCGCGTGTGAACGTGCTCAAGCTGAATCTCGCGCTTGAGGCGCAAATGAAGGTAGAGCCTGCCAAGCCATAAATGGATCAAAAAAAGGTATTCCTGAGCGATAAGCTTGAGGAATACCTTTTTTCAGGAGTTGAAATTCTGTATAATGGAAAATATGCAATAAAATGTTTTATCATTTATGTGGATATGAATTTTTGTTCACTTATTTACTTAGCTTTACATTGCTTGATGAATTTTTGGTTTTCCTTAAGGCTGAAGCGAGTACGAACATGTATATAAATACAATAATGCCTATGATTAAATAAGAGAACTTAATATTCATTAGATCCGTGAGAGTACTGCTCAAAATAGGGCCGATCATTAGGCCAATCGAGTATGCCGTGTTATAGAGTGCAAAAGTAATTCCATAAGAATGAATTCCACTTCGTTGAGAGATATCAGCAAGTTGAGGTAAGCAGGGAGCAAGGACCATACCCATGCTAACCCCTAAAATAGCTAAAATAACAGCTTGAAGCGATAATATTGCTGGAAGTGCAGTTAGAGGAAGTGCGATGGATACCATAAGTAGACCGAGGAGAATTCCATTTTTATAGCCGATTTTACTAGAAAACTGTCCTATAAAAGGTGTTGCCAGGCCATAAGCAAGCGTGGGAATAGCAAATAATAATCCAATAATTCCTGGGTTAGCGCTAAATTTGTGCTGTAGGTGTAACGGTAATGTTGGCTCAAGTACGCTTGGGATGGATGCGCCGATAATCACCACTCCAATAACCAAAAGCAAATCTTTATTTTTCATGAACGAGAAAGGGGAAATATACTTTTCATTTTTCGCTTCCGGAATATCATGCAGGAGAATTAGTCGAAGTACAGCATCGATGACGGCCAAGGAGATGGCAAAGTAAAAAGGAAGCTGGTAACTTCCCCATTGATACAACCAACCGCCAATTGTCGGTCCGAGAAGGGTTCCGGCGGCTTGACCGGATAATGCCAAGCCCATAGCTTTACCACGTTCTTCAGAAGGGTATAGATCAGCCAAGAGAGCGAGTCCTGCTGTCCAGGTCATTGCGGCTGCGATTCCCTGAAGAGCGCGTGCCACTATAAGTAGCCAGAAAGTGTGGGCTATGGCAAACATAAAAGTGGAGGCTATGAGTCCAATTAACCCCCATAATAGAGGTGTCTTTCTCCCAATCCGATCCGTTAATAGGCCAAAAACAGGTGTAGCTATAAATAATGCGATTGCATAACTGCTGAATAAAAATCCGATTTCAGTTTGAGTTGCGCCCAGAGAATTTGCATACCTCGGCAAAATGGGAACGACTAATCCATAGATTAACATATCAATGAATACAGCTAATCCGACAACAATTAGTGCAGCTTTTTGCTTATTTTGTACTCCTTTACTCAGTTTCATTATTACATCCTCCTCATAAATTTCTTCTTATTTCCTCTTTAATTTGTTTAACAAATTTTAATTGAAGCTCACATTGATCATAAATATTTCTGAAAATTAACATAACGTTTACAGGGATATCCATAAGTTCAGCTTTTTGTTCTTGCCCTAATTTCATTTCTTTATAGATTTTTTCGATGGCTTGCTGCTGGAAACTTAAAGCTTCCTCAATTTCATGGAGCCCAGCCTCATTCATAAAAGTTAAAGCTGTGTACAGTGCTGTTGGAAATACAACAGAAGATTCCTTAAATGATTCGATTAAAAGCCGACTAAACTCACTTTTTCCAGCCTCCGTGATAGCATATATAGCTTTGGACCGGTTCCCTGTCTGTTCTAACGTTTCTAACTGTACAATTCCTTCTGAATCCATTTTTTTTAAGGCATGATATATGGAAGCTGGTTGCACATAAGCCCATTTATCCGTTTGTGCTGATTGCATTTTCTGTTGTATTTCGTATCCTGACATTGCTCCATATTGCAGCAAGAGCCCAAGAACCATCACACGTGTTGTACTCAAGATGATATCTCCTCCATAACTTTATTGCTAAATGTTTTATACTAAATATTTAGTAAAGGATTATAGTCGGATTATATCATTACAATCCAATGATGTAAAGGTTTATTGCCTACATGCGTTTCTCACTGTGCTTCTTCAAAAGAAGCCGTACTAAGAAATTAATCGGTTTTATCCCTAGAGACACGATGGCTGACCTCAACATCGGAGTACGTGAGCTTTGTTGTCTTTTAAATACCATTCGGTTGGTTACTGATCAATAGTATTAAATGGAGAAAGGTATCCTTAGATAAGCACCTCATAATCCCTTTGTTTAAGGGAAAGCTTTTTACCATTAAGTTGATAGATTTTATATAGTTTGTAATTATAAATTTAACCTGAAAAACATTAATTCAATATTTACTTTACGAAAATATGGAGGTAGAATATTTCTTGTGTAACATACTAAATATTTAGTATTTTATATTTTTTAAAAAATGTATAGTTATTAATGTTTTCTATGCTATTAGAGAGGTGGGTATATATGAACAGTCTATAATGATGCTTACATTTACATCGGAAAGATACTTCTGCAAGGGGAGTGATCCGAAATGTTAAGCAAGTTGATCAAGGATATCCGGTTTATTAGAGAAATGGACCCAGCGGCAAATAGTTGGCTAGAAATACTATTATGTTATCCAGGTTTTCATGCTTTGATATTCTATCGATTATCTCATTTCCTTTTTGAGGCTCATTTGTATTTATTTGCACGAATGTTATCTAATTGGGGACGATTTTTTACGGGAATAGATATACATCCGGGTGCGAAGATGGGAGATGGGATTTTTATAGATCATGGTATTGGAGTTGTAATAGGTGAAACTACTGTAATTGGGAGCAATGTGACGATATATCAGAATGTTACTTTAGGGGGCACTGGGAAAGATGTGGGGAAACGGCACCCTACTATTGGAAACAGGGTTGTTATAGGGGCGGGAGCCAAAGTATTGGGCCCTATTACAATTGGCGATTACTCCAAAATAGGAGCAGGCGCAGTTGTGTTAAAAAATGTACCTGCTAATTGTACAGTTGTCGGTGTTTCGGCAGGCATAGTGAAATGGAACGGGTATTCTTTCATAAAAAACAACCAGCATAATAAGTCAGTGGTCAGATATCTTAAATGATCATATTTAGAGGAGGAACTATTATGCATAAGCAAGTCCCTGTGAAATTATCCAAATTAATCCATGATGAAGCGGAGTATTTCTGGTCTCCATCCGTTCGTTGGTGCAAAACAGAGGATGCTGTTGAAATTGAGCAATCCATATTCTCTGGTATAGCACTTGAATTATTTCCTGAATTGTACTACATAACGCAAAAAGGCATAAAGCTGGAATCTCTTATCGAGCATTATTCTCATTTAGATCAGGGACTATTTGTTGATTTTATTAAACACTTAATTAATGAACGTATATTAGTAAATTCTATTTTATCCCCTCAAGAGCTCCTTTATCCGCATAATTATCTTGTACACAATCCTCACCACGATGACACTTTCATTGATCCGGAACGTTACAATTACTTCAAACAAAAACAGCTTGAACGCTCATTTTCGAATGTTATGGAGTACGAACTTCCTCTAGAGGATGTTTCTTTCACAGAAGAGATTGTAAATCGCAGATCTTTTCGTAATTTTGATATAAATCTTAAACTTCCATTTAAAACATTTTCAAAACTAATCTCTGTTTTTAAGCAGACGATAACGAATGGGGAGATTCGCTATTTTTACGCAACCGATGGTGGATTATATCCAATCGATATATTCATTTATGTTAAGGACGCCCGTGTAGAAAAGGTAAAGGCAGGCTTATATTACTATAATCCTGTACGTAATATGCTACAAATGGTAAGCAGCGCTTGTGTTATCACACAAGAAGCTCATTATGCCCAAAATCAAGAAATATTTAGCACATCAGCTTTTTCTGTGTTTATGGTTTATAACAGTGAGGTAACGATGCCGAAATATGGAGGAATGGGCTATTTGTATGCCGCTATCGACTGTGGAATTATGGTGCAACTGTTTACTCAAGTAGCTGAACTGGAACAGGTGGGGTTGTGTTCTATTGGTGATATGAATTTCCGGAAAATTAAAAAATATTTCAAACTAAATTCCAGTCAGGTTATGCTGCACTCCATTGAAGTTGGACTCAAGTGAATAGAACGATGGAAACTCGGCAGGGAGGAATAACAATATGACTATCCACAGTCTATTTGAAAAGCAAGTAGTAGCTAATTCAGATCATCCCGCTGTTGTCAGTTGTGAAAAATACCTAACCTATCGCGAATTAAATGAAAAATCCAATCAATTAGCTGAAGTACTGGTTGAGCATAATGTTTGTACTGGTTGTATTGTTGGAATTATGATGGAACGCTCCGTCGATATGATCATTGCAGTATTAGCGGTCCTTAAATCTGGAGGAGCTTATTTGGCAGTTGATCCAGGTTACCCTGAGGAGAGAATTAGATTCATGCTAAGTGACAGTAACGTAAAGTTGCTGCTTACACAACAGCATTTGAAAACTCCTAATCATCCAGGATTAAGTAAATTAATAATGACTGAACAGCTGTATTGTAATCGCTCGACTGATAATTTGGAGCGGAATGTTTGCTCAAGCGATCTCGCCTATTTAATCTATACCTCAGGTTCAACAGGGCAGCCTAAAGGAACCTTATTAGAACATAAGGGAATTGAAAATTTGCAGTCAATTTGGGCAAATAATTTCCATATTACTTCAAAAGATCGAATCGGTCAGTTCGCCAGCTTTTCATTTGATGCCTCTGTATGGGAACTTTTCATGGCACTTTTTAATGGGGCGACCTTATATATTATTCCTCAGAAAATAATACATGATCCCATCGATTTTGAATCCTATGTTTCAGAAAATATGATTACCGTCTTAACACTGCCTCCAAGTTATGCAGTGTACCTGGAAGCTTCACATATTTCGGATTTAAGGTTGCTGATAACAGCCGGATCGTCATCATCCAGTAATTTGGTGAATCAATGGAGTCCGTGTACAACTTATGTGAATGCATACGGGCCCACAGAAGCGAGCATATGTGCTTCTTTATGGGTGGCTCCTTCAGCATATTTTGAAGGTAATTCAGTTCCTATAGGCTTGTCATTGCCGAATACGCATTTTTTTATTTTTGATGAGCAACTAAACCCTGTTGATGCTGGAGAAATCGGGGAACTTTTCATAAGCGGCTGTGGGCTGGCAAGAGGCTATTTGAATCGTCCAGAGCTTACAGAACAAAAATTCATCCAACATCCAAGAATTCCGGAAATAACAATATATAGAACTGGTGATTTAGTTCGGATGCTTCCTGACGGGAATTTGGAATATCGTGGGAGGATGGATCAGCAAGTAAAAATACGTGGACATCGGATCGAATTGGAAGAAATTGAAGCGATTCTTCTTAAATATAAAGAAATCACAGAAGTAGTGGTGCAGGCTATTCGGGATGAGCAGGATCAGCTGCAGTTGTGCGCGTATTATGTAGCTCAAAATACGATTAGCACAACGGAGTTGCGTCAGTTTATCAGGCAAGAATTACCGATTTATATGATGCCAACCTATTTTGTTTATTTATCTGAACTTCCTATGACCATTAATGGAAAAGTGGATCGAAAAGCCCTTCCTATGCCAACCAGGGATTTATCGGAGCAATCTAATCATCATCAGCCTCGCACTAATTTAGAAGAACTTTTATGCCTACTAATGAGCGAGGTTCTTGGCGTAGGGCAGGTGGGAATATATGATAACTTTTATGATTTGGGTGGTGATTCAATTAAAGCCATTCAATTATCTGCAAAGTTGAACTCCCATAATCTAAAGCTCGGTAGTCATCATCTTTTAAAACAACCTACTATTGCACAATTTGGCCAGTCCATTCAACAGATTCACCGTAAGAGTGACCAAGGCAAAATTTTGGGGAATGTCCCCCTTACCCCTATTCAGCATTGGTTTTTTACAAAAAAGTTAACTGATAAGCATCATTGGAATCAATCTGTTCTGTTTTATAATCCGGAACGGTATGAAACAGAAGCATTGCTCAGAGTTTTGAAAACATTGGTTGAGCACCACGACGCGCTTAGAATGACTTACCAGATGGAGGGAAGTATTTTAAAGCAGGTGAACATGGACGTGAGTCCCGAGGTATTCGGCTTCAATGTATTCGACGTGCCGCATGAGGATGAAGAAAAATTTATTATTGACCAAATTTCAGAGATTCAAGGGAGTAAAAGTTTGGAGAAGGGTCCATTAGTACATTTAGGACTGTTCAGATCCAAGTCGGGAGATCATTTGCTGTTGTCGATACATCATTTAGTGATGGACGGAATTTCCTTACGTATATTAATCGAAGATTTCTCAAAGTCCTATGAGCAAATTATTAAAGGCAGAAAGGTTATACTGCAAGGAAAAACAGATTCATACCAAAAATGGGCTGAAGCATTGAAGAATTATTCATATAGTAAGGAAATAGTAAAACACATCCCTTATTGGCTGAATTTTAATGCAAAAGTTAATCAGGAATTATTACTGTGGAAGAATGACCAAGTGCAGGTGTCAACACAAAGGAACAAACGTAATTTAAAATTTGCTCTGTCAAAAGAAAACACAAAATGGGTTCTTGGTCAAGTTCATCATGCATATAACACCGATATAAATGATGTTTTGATAACTGCTTTAGGGATAGCTCTGTATGACTGGCTTGAAGTCAAACAAGTTGTAATCAATATGGAATCCCATGGCCGTACAGATATTTTACCTGATATGAATATTACACGTACAGTCGGCTGGTTCACATCTCAGTGCCCCGTACTTCTATGTATGTATGAGCCTGACAATTTGCCTGATTGGATTATAAAAACCAAAGAGAATCTTAGAACTATTCCGAATAAAGGTTTGGACTATGAGGTACTCAAATATCTTAGCACGGAAAGTTTGAGGGCGCCTTTGGTATTTTCTATTGAACCAGAAATTAATTTCAATTATTTAGGTCAACTTGACCCAATCTCAAGTTCTCCATATTTCCAACTCTCTTCTTACAGTAGTGCAGCTTCCTTTGGACCCGAGGGATTAGGGAATATCAGCCCTAATAATGAACTGTGTTATGCACTTGAAATAACAGGATATATCACGGGAGATCAATTGCATCTTTCTATCGGCTATGATAGTGCACGAATTAGTGGACAAGAAATCCAGCATTTGGCGGAAGGATATGAAAAGCAGCTTATCAGGATTATTCAGCATTGCATAGACAAGAAGGAGCAGTTGCGCACTCCAAGTGATTTTACATTAAAAAATTTAAAGGAAGAGGATTTAGATATGATTTATGATGTACTTCTCAGTTCCTTGAATTCTAAACACTAGATTAGGCAGGTGAGTAGAGTGAACCCGTTTTCGAAAGGACAAATTCAGGATATATATGCGCTGTCCCCTATGCAAGAAGGCATATTATATCATTCTCTCTCAGATACAGATCCCAACACTTATATAGTACAGCTAATCCTAACCATGGAAGGTCATCTTAATGCTGAACTTATGAAGCAAAGTTTTTCGACACTTATCCAACGGCACAATGTATTAAGAACTACTTTTTTATTGGAAAAGGTCAAGCAGCCACTTCAGGTAGTGCTGACGGAAAGACCTCTTCAATTTGTTTATAAAAGCAGAGCTGATATATCAAATCTGGATAAAAAACAGTGGATTCAGCATTATTTACAAAAGGATCGTCAGCAAGGATTCAATCTAACGGTAGATCCGCTCATTAGGCTGTCCGTGCTCCAGACAAGCTCTAGTGAAAGTACTTGTATACTCACTTTTCACCATATTTTAATGGATGGCTGGTGCTCTGATTTAATCCTTTGCGAATTATTCGAAATCTATACTGGTTTAGTTAAAGGACAAAGCCAAACCATTTGTATGGAGCAGCCTTATAGTCAGTATATAGAATTTTTGGCAAAACAAGACCAAGATAGTGCGCTTGAATACTGGAAAGATTATTTAAGCGGTTTTGAAGAGTGCTCAATCATGCCAGGTCAGACACATACTAATGGAAACAAATTAATTCAAGATTATAGCTTGGGTAAACATTCTATTCAATTAGAGCGTCGGCTGTCCAATTTTTTAAAAGAATTGGCCCGAAACAACCAAGTCACATTAAACGCGGTCTATCAGAGTCTGTGGGGGGTTGTGCTGCAAAAATATAATAATAGTAACGATGTTGTATTTGGCTCAGTTGTTGCAGGAAGACCACCAGAGATCCCAGCAGTTGAGCGAATGATAGGGTTGTTTATTAATACAGTTCCCTTACGTATACAATCAGCAGGAGACTTAACCTTTACTTCACTAATACAGCAAATTCATCATCTAAATTTGAATTCTAAGCCCTACGAGCATTTGTCCCTTTCACAGATTCAAAATCAGTCGATTGGACAAAGCCTGTTTGATCATATTTATGTGTTTGATAATACGCCTTTAAATTCCTCATGGAAACATCAATTAACAGAAGTAAATGTACACATCAAGGACGTTAATGTTATAGAACATACTAATTATGACTTAAGTATTACAGTGCTTCCGGGAGATGAAACAAACATAACATTTATCTATAATTCCAATATCTATTCTGAAGATACTGTGAGAAGAATGGCAAATCATATATATAATGTCGCAATGAAAATCTACAGTGAACCTTCTGCTTGCTTGAAAAATATCTGTATTTTGAGTGCTGATGAGGAAATCGAACTTATTGCACTGAGAAGCTCAAAGAGTATGGAGCATAGCGGTACAGAAACACTTGCAGATTTATTTGAAAGACAAGTTGAAATTGCGCCATTTGCAACGGCCCTTACCTATGGAGAAACTCATATATCCTATGGTGAGTTAAATAGGCAAGCCAACAAGCTTGCCTATGTTTTGCAAGATATAGGTGTTCAACCTGATCAACTAATTGGACTGCTTACTGAGCGTTCACCAGAGATGATTATTGGGATACTAGGCATTTTGAAATCTAATGCAGGCTATACTCCTCTTGATCCGGAAAATACAAGTGAGAGGTTAAAGGTTATTGTGCAGGATGCGAACTTATCAATCATTGTAGTTTCGCGATCAAAGGTTTCTTTAATTACAAAGCTAATAGCACAACTGGAAGGTTCCGAAAGACGTCGGATTTTGGTTCTTGAGGACGTGCTGGAACAAACAAATGATCGTGATAAGAGTAATCCACTACGCCTATCAGAGGCTAACCATTTGGCTTATGTAATGTATACTTCTGGCTCGACCGGTATACCTAAAGGAATCATGATTGAACATATCAATGTAATGAGAGTTGTGAAGGGTTCAGATTATGTACAAATTACACCACAAGATACCATTCTCCAATTGTCCAACTTTGCTTTTGATGGTTCTATTTTTGATATATTTGGGAGTCTTTTGAATGGAGCAAGACTTGTTTTAATAGACAAAGAGACAATGCTTAATGTATCTGAGTTAGCTCAGTTGATTTTAAAAGAGAATGTCTCCGTTTTTTTTGTGACAACGGCTCTTTTTAATACACTCGTAGACCTTGAAATTCATTGCTTGGCCAATGTAAGAAAGGTACTTTTTGGTGGCGAGCGAGTATCCATAGTACATGTAAATAAAGCTTTTCAGTTGATGGGTAAAGGGAAAATTATTCATATGTATGGCCCCACAGAGAGTACCGTTTATGCGATGTATCATGAAGTTCAAGAAGTTAATGAGGAGATGTTTACGATCCCGATCGGCCGACCCATTAAGAATACGGAGGTGCTTGTTCTTAATTCGGATAATCAGCAGCAGCCAATTGGGGCAATTGGGGAACTGTGTATTGCTGGAGAAGGTCTCGCACGAGGTTATCTCAACAATCACCAATTAACTCAAGAGAAATTTTTCTATCTGCATGATAAACGATTATATAAGTCAGGTGACTTAGGGCGACGACTTGAAAACGGAGAAATTGAATTTCTAGGACGTAATGACCATCAGGTAAAGATTAGGGGATTCCGAGTTGAATTAGGTGAAATTGAAAAGTGTATCCTTGAAAATCAGGCCATTAAAGAAGTATTCATCATGGAGCAGACAGATAAACAAGGGGATAAGCGCTTATGTGCGTATTTTGCTGCAGATCAAGAAATGAATACCGAAAAAATCAGGCAATGGGTTTCCGAAAGGTTGCCAAACTACATGATTCCTGCCTATTTTGTAAAGGTAAATAAGTTGCCTCTAAATGCAAATGGCAAAGTGGATCATAAAAAACTACCAATACCTGATACAAGCCAGCTTTTTCAGAATCAAGCGATACATCCAAGGAACAGCATTGAAGAGACGATAGCCCATGTATGGGAAACGGTGTTGGGGATTGAAAACATAAGTGTAGTCGAGGACTTTTATACATTGGGAGGAGATTCAATAAAAGCAATTCAAATTTCGGCGCAACTTCGAGTGAAAGATATTACAGTGACTACCAAAGATATATTCCAGTATCCAAGCGTAGCGGATTTAAGCACCTTTATTATAAAGGGACAATCCAAGCAGGCCCAGTCTGTGAATACTACTGTGATCCAAAATGGCTATGACGAATTAGGGATTTCCGCAAGTGATCTGCACGAACTTCAAACAGAGTTGAATTCCAAGATCAATTAACAGGGGGAACTAGTCATGTCGTCTAAACAACTTTTACAAAAGATTTATTCGCTAACACCGATGCAAGAAGGAATTCTATACCATACATTGCGTGAAGAAAATCAGGGGAATTTTATAGTTCAGCTTTTTTTCAGTGTGGAAGGGCCTCTCTCACTAGATATTATGAATAAGAGTATGCAATTGCTTGTACAGCGACATGAAGTTTTTCGTACGCTTTTTAATGTCGATAAAGCGAAGCGACCCATTCAAATAGTCGTAGACCATTTGGAACATAAAATTGTTTTTCAGGATTTAACTGAAAAAAATCATGATTGCCAAATGGAATATATCTCTCATTATGCCGATGAAGAAAAAATGAGAGGCTTCGATGTAACTGCTGAAATGCTTGTTCGGCTTGCTGTATTCCAGACGAATCTACAACATTTTCGATTACTTCTAAGCTTTCATCATATTATTGTAGATGGTTGGAGCTTGAGCGCGATTGTACAAGAGCTTTTTGAAATATATAGTGCCTTATCTGCGCAAAGATCTCCTGATCTAAGGGAAATTCACTCTTTTCAAAATTATATCGAATGGCTTAAACATCAGGATCAAAATTCTGCAAGTTTATACTGGAACCAATATTTAGAGGGGATTGAACAGTCCACTGCTCTACCATGGCAACCCAAACAGAAAAGGGAAGGCTACTTGCAGGAACAAGTTAAGTTTACCTTCGATCGGGAAATGACTAAAAAACTTAAGGAATTGGCACTTGCCTATCGTGTAACGATGAATGCTGTTATTCAAGCAATCTGGAGTATTGTGCTAAAAAGATATAATGATACCAATGATGTGGTTTTTGGAACAGTCGTTTCAGGAAGGCATGCAGCGGTTTCCGGAATCGACCAAATGATCGGAATATTGATCAATACCAATCCAGTAAGAATAAAATTTGAACAAGATATCCATTTTGAAGATCTGTTGATACTCATCCATAAGCAAATGATTGATTCCCAAGAGCATAGTCATTATCCCCTGATGAAGATACAAGCGGCTACGCCATTGAAAGAGAATTTAATCAATCATATTGTAGTTTTTGAAAATGTGCCTTTGGAATTCAATTTATTAGACGGACAGCATGTCCGTGAGTTGAAAATTTATGATTTTGAATTAAAGGACCAAACAAACTATGATTTCAATATCATTATCATCCCCTCCGAAGAAATATCTGTATGTTTAAAGTATAATGCATTTTGCTATTCGCATGAAGATATGCAAAAGGTTGCCGGACATATTCGTGCGGTCACTACTTCCATCACTGAAAATCCACACATACTTGTTAGAAACATTTCAATTCTCACGCCAGATGAAAAAGAACGTATATTAACAGAATTCAACAACACGGACCAAGCTTTTTCTGGTCAAAAATATTTACACGAATACTTTGAAGATAGAGTTATAGCTTATCCTAATAAAACTGCCCTCATCTTGGGTGAACAAAATATGAGTTATGAAGAGGTTAACAAACGTGCCAATCAGCTAGCCAGAATACTACGACGCAAGGGGGTAGGTAGTAACCGGACCGTTGGAATAATGGTTGAAAGATCATTTGAAATGATCATAGCTATACTGGCGACTCATAAGGCTGGTGGGGCTTATATACCTATCGATCCCGCTTATCCCAAGGAGCGGGTTCGCTATATGCTACATGACAGCGTAACTAACCTTGTCTTAACAAAGACAAATTGGAAGGAATGCCTCTCAGGTTTTGAAACAGAAATCTTGCTTATGGATGTAAGTTTGTCTGATAACGAGGATGACACCAATCTAAATTGTGTTAATAAACCTGAGGATATGGCTTACATTATGTACACATCAGGTTCTACTGGCAAACCAAAAGGGGTTATAGTTCAGCATCGGTCCGTTGTCAACAATATGTTATGGATGCAACGAAAGTATTCGATCACAGAAGCAGACATTATCATGCAAAAAACAGCTTATACTTTTGATGTGTCTGTGCTTGAATTGTGCTGGTGGTATTTTCAGGGCGCTGCTACCCTATGTTTATTGGAGCCTGGAGCTGAAAAAGATCCTGAGAGCATAATCCGCACAGTTGAACAACAAAAAGTAACTGTAATCCACTTTGTTCCATCTATGTTACATGCATTTTTAGACTATTTAGAATATGGAGAGGGACATATTCAGCGTTTATTGTCTATACAAAAAGTATTTACTAGTGGTGAAGCACTGACATGCTGGCATGTTCAACGGTTTAACGATGGATGGAGAAGAGATAAAAACATTGTTTTCTCTAATCTATATGGACCGACTGAAGGCACTATACATGATTCTTATTTTGATTGCCCTTCTGATTTTGAGAGGGATTCCATACCAATCGGCAAGCCGATCGATAATATTCAAATGCATATAATAGACCAGGATGGTCAATTACAGCCAATTGGTGTAGCAGGAGAATTATGTATTTCGGGTACAGGTGTAGCAGCAGGATATGTGAATCTTCCAGAAGCAACTGAAGAGAAATTTGTAAGAGATCCATTTAGAGCGGGTCAAAAAATGTATAAAACAGGCGATTTAGCAAGATGGATGAGTGATGGGAATATTGAGTACATGGGGAGAAAAGACTTTCAAATTAAGATACGTGGATATCGAATTGAGATTGGAGAAATAGAAAACGTTCTACATCAATATCCAGGTATACAGCAGGCATTAGTCACAGTATATATGGATGCCGAAAATAATGGACATTTATGCGCATATATTATGGAGTCCCGATCTATTGATGAAGATGCCATAAAAAAATATCTTATCCAACACGTACCAGATTATATGGTGCCGTCTTGTTTTATAAAGTTAGATAGATTTCCTCTATCGCAAAGCGGAAAGATTGATCGTAGGAATTTACCAATACCGGACATCAAAGTAAAGGTATATGCTAGCTACACACCGCCAAGAAATCATATTGAAACCGTGACTTCAGAGATATGGGAAGAAGTGCTGGGGGTAGAAAAAGTGGGCATCCATGACCATTTTTTTGCACTCGGGGGAGATTCTATCAAAGCCATTCAAGTGTCGTCACGTTTACAACGTCATCATGTGCATATCGGGATCAAAGATATTTTCGCGAATCCGACGATTGCACAATTAAATCAGGTGTTAGCTATACAAACAAAAGTTGTAGATCAGAGTGTTGTTGAGGGGATCGTTCCGCTTACCCCAATTCAAAAGTGGTTTTTTGAACATCAGGGGATACAACGTCATCATTGGAATCAGTCTTTTATGTTGTATAGAAAAGAAGGTTTTGAACCTGAGACTCTTCAAGAAACGATGAATTATATTATTTATCATCATGACGCTCTGCGTATAGTGTATTCAAGCGAGCATGACTCTATTGTACAAACAAATCAGGGCATGAAAAAGTCGGCTTGGTTGCAGGTTATGGATCTATCAAGTGAACTAGATGTAAGGGAGCGTATCGCAAATTTTTCAGAAGAGATTCAAAAGAGTATGGATTTAACTACAGGTCCTCTACTGAAAGCAGGGGTATTTCAAACCATAGAAGGAGATTACCTCCTTATGGTTGTGCATCATTTGGTAATAGATGGTGTTTCTTGGAGGATATTGCTAGAAGATATCACACAGGTTTATAAACAGCTTAGTTCTGGAGAAAAGCCTTCATTACCGTATAAGACTACTTCCTATAAGAGCTGGGCTAGCACACTGGAGGAGTATGCGAATAGTCCGATATTACTTGATGAGATTCCATACTGGATGAATATAGATCAGCGGTATTTTGAGCCTCTACCTAAGGATCACACATGTCCAACCAACTTTATCAAGGATACGAGATCGATAAATATTCAACTATCCAAGCAGGACACAGACAATCTGCTTCGTCATTCCAATCAGGCTTACAATACGGAAATTAATGACTTATTGTTAGCTGCATTAGGGAGTGCATTCCGAGATTGGACACATCATACTCAGATTCTTATCGGTTTAGAGGGGCATGGGAGAGAAGACATAGTTTCTGATATTAATGTCTCCCGGACGATCGGTTGGTTTACAACGATGTATCCTGTAGTAATTGATCTTCCGCCATCTTGTTCTGTTCAGGATATTGTTCAACATGTAAAACAAACATTACGCCAAATCCCAAAAAAAGGGATCGGATATGGTCTGTTAAAATATATTACTGCTCTGGAACACAAAAAATCAATGAAGTGGAAACTCAATCCAGAAGTTTGCTTTAACTATTTAGGGGAATTTTCCCAAAGTATAGATCAGGAAGTTTTTACGCTTTCTGATATGCCTCAGGGCCAAATGCTTGATCCACAATCAGAGCGAAGTTACTCCATTGATATAACGGCAGCAGTCATGGAAGACGAGCTGAAAGTTTCTTTTATATACAATGAGTATGAGTATGATGAAGATACCCTGGCCGAAGTTGCCCTAAATTTTAAAAATCATCTCTTGGAAATTATCAATCATTGCGCAACATGTGGAACAAGAGAGGTTAGTGAAAAAATATACCCGATAGTGCTTCCCGATTTAGAACAATTAAACGCTCCTTTTGCATTAACTGATATTCAGATGGCATATTTTCTAGGTCGAAATGATGAACTTGAAATGGGCGGCGTTTCCACTCATGTATATACCGAGGTGGAGACTGACGTTGACATGGTGCGTTTTAATGAATGCTTGAATAAAGTCATTCAGAGACACCCGATGCTAAGGGCGATTATCATGCCAAGCGGCGAGCAGGTTATTCTTAAAGATGTGCCTGAGTATCAAATGGTTATAGAAGACCTTCGATTCCTGAAAAGAAGAGAACAAGAGGAACGAATTCATCTGGAGCGAAGCCGGATGTCACACCATGTGTTTGTTCCTGAACAGTGGCCGATGTTCGAATTTAAGGCTTTCCTGCTTGAGAATGATAAGTATCTATTGTGTATGGGCAGAGATTTGCTCATTGCTGATGCAGCAAGTATGGATATTATCGGTCGTGATCTGATGTATTTCTATCACAATCCAAATGCCGAATTGCCCAAATTGGACTTCAGCTTCCGCGATTATATTCTTGCTTATTTAGATTTGAAGCAATCTGAAATACATGAGCTGGATCGCAAATACTGGCTTAATAAAGTAGAAGATTTTCCATTAGCGCCTGTTCTTCCTTTACAATGTGATCCAGAACAAATAAAAACACCAAAATTCCAAAGAAAAGAGAAGATATACAATCAGCAACAGTGGATTTCTTTAAAACAGTTGGCTTTACAAAATGGAGTGACTCCATCCGCTTTGCTTGCGACTATTTATTCATATCTTCTTTCCATATGGGGCAATCAAGAGAACTTGTCCATTAATCTTACGGTCTTCAATCGTTACCCTTTTCATGAGCAGGTAGAGCATATAGTAGGTGACTTTACATCAAACCTTCTGCTTGGTATCTCATTTAAACCGGGTATGTCATTCTGGGAAAAGGCCAGGGCCGTTCAGTTTGTCTTAATTGATGCGTTGGAGCACCGCCACTATGAGGGTGTTGAGTTTATTAGAGATATTGTGAGACATCATGGGATTAGACATGGAAAGGCTGTAATTCCGTACGTTTTTACCTCTGTGCTTTCTGAAAATAACACAGAGCGCACACCTGGTCTTGAACAATTAGGAAACTTGAAAACGGGAATAACGCAAACCTCACAGGTCTATATTGATTTTCAGGCTACATTAGTAGCAGATGAATTATGGCTATTTTGGGATTATGTAGAGGAATTGTTTTCACTAGAAATGATTGAAGGCATGTTCAGACAGTTTACGCAAATCATTGATTCTCTTTTGTTAGATGCTATGCATTCTTCAAATCTGGAAATTAAAGTAGAAAATGAGGAAGCTAACCGGTTATACAATAATACGAACAAGACTATACCGTCTAGCACCTTGCACGGTTTGTTTGAGGAGCGGGCAGCACGTACTCCAGAAGCAGTGGCGTTAATGCATAAGGATGAATGCCTTACGTATGGAGAACTGCAGAAACGTTCGAATCAAATTGCCCGCTATTTGCAAGAGCAGGGGGTATGCCGTGGTGATTATGTCAGCGTATCGGCAAGCCGGAGCATTGCAACTGTTGCTAATGTCATAGGTATTTTGAAGGCTGGAGCAGCTTATGTACCGGTGGATCCAGACTATCCAGAAGAACGTCGCCACTACATCCACGAGCACAGTCAATGTAAGCTGACTGTAGGACCGGAGTTGTATGATACGGCTGACGTATCAGGATATTCTGACGAAGCACTTCCACTGAATTATCATCCGGACGATGTGGCGTACGTAATCTATACATCCGGCAGCACAGGCCGCCCCAAGGGCGTAATCACCACACACGGAGCAGCAGCCAATACAATTCAGGATATAAATCATAAATTCGGCGTCCATGAGCACGACCGGATGATAGGTTTATCCTCCATGTGTTTCGATCTGTCTGTATATGATCTGTTTGGTGCCTTGGCAGCCGGAGCGGCCTTGGTATTGATTGATGATCAGCGGGATGTGGAAGATGTGATCTACACGATAGAGCATCAAGGCATCACCGTATGGAATTCCGTACCGGCAATTATGGAAATGGTGCTCGCCAGTGCCACGGATGACTTTTACAATGATGGAATTCGAACAGTGTTGCTTAGCGGGGACTGGATACCATTACAGCTGCCTGAGAAAATCAAACGACATTGCCCACATGCAGAAGTGATTAGCCTGGGAGGAGCGACAGAAGCCTCGATTTGGTCCATCTATTATCCAATCAGGGAATGGGATGGTCAGACCACCTCGATACCTTATGGCAGACCGCTGGCGAACCAGCAGATGTATGTGCTGAATTATGAACTGAAGCCTTGCCCGGCGAATGTACAAGGGGAACTGTATATTGGCGGGATGGGGCTTGCGGCAGGTTATCTGAATGATGAACAGAAAACCCGTGAATCGTTTGTGGAACATCCAGAGCTGGGTCGATTGTACCGAACGGGAGATTATGGCATATGGCGTCCGGCAGGTTATATCGAATTTCAGGGACGGAAGGATCAGCAGGTCAAGATCCGAGGGTACCGGGTAGAGCTGGGGGAAATTGAAGGACGTCTGCTGGCACATGAATTCATCCAAAGTGCAGTGGTAATGGAACAAAGGGATCATCGCAATCACGTATTTCTATGTGCGTACTATGTTCCAGATGAGGAGGAAGTAACCCCAGAGGAGCTGCGAATATATTTACAACGGGAACTGCCGAGTTATATGGTGCCGTCGCATTATATGGAACTTGAGAAACTACCGTTGTCTCCTAATGGGAAGGTGAATCGAAGAGAGCTGCCGATCCCGGATGTGGAGCAGCAAATGGATACGAAATACGAAGAAGCACGTAATGAAACAGAGCAGAAACTGACGGAAATATGGAAAGAGGTATTGGGCGTCGAACGAATAGGAATCCATGATCATTTCTTTGAACTAGGTGGAAATTCGATTCTGATGGTGCAAATCCGAACCAGAATAAGTAGGGAAATGGGAATCGATTTGAATCTACGAGACTTCCTGCAGCATTATACTATAGCGAAGCTGTCGGAACGGATCAAGGAAGGTGTAGATACACAAGAGGCCATTGTGTATCCAGAGTTAACACCTGATCCGGAGCATATGTATGAACCATTTCCGCTAACGGATGTGCAGATGGCTTATCTGATGGGACGCGAAGACCATTTTGAAATGGGCGGAGTATCGACTCATGGATATACGGAAATTAAAACTGACTTTGATATAGACCGGCTTAATTTTGCATTACAACAGGTTATTCAATATCAGCCCATGATGCGCGCAGTCGTATTTCCTACCGGGGAGCAGGTTATTCTGGAGAACGTACCGGAATATCGAATAACAGTGCTTGACCTTACCCATATGAGTTCATCTGAGCAGCAAGAACGGATAGTGTCAGAAAGAGAGCGAATGTCTCATTATGTATTTCCAACAGACCAGTGGCCGCTCTTTGAATATAAAGCTTTTAAATTATCTGAAGGAATTCATTATTTGTTTATCAGCTACGACATGTTGATTACGGATGGAGCAAGTATTCAACTGATAGGCAAGCTGCTGGTTAAATTCTATCATGAGCCCAATTGGATGCCATCACAGTTGCAGAGCACATTTCGGGACTACATTCTGGCATTGCAGCATTTTAAAAATTCGGAAACCTATAAGAAGGACAAACTATATTGGTTGAATAAATTGGAGGATTTCCCTGCAGCTCCAGAGCTTCCTTTGAAAACAGAGCCTTCCGGTGTGACTGAGCCTCGTTTTCGTCGTCTGGAGCAAGAGATTGATAGAGAAACCTGGGAGAGAATTAAAAAGCAGGCGTATAAGTACAATATAACGCCTACAGCGGCTCTTCTTGCCGCTTATGCAGAAGTGGTGGCCTTTTGGAGTAATCAGCCTCATTTAGCTGTAAGTTTGACTGTTTTCAACAGACTGCCGTTTCATCAAGATGTGAACGACATGGTTGGAGATTTTACTTCTGTAATCCTTATAGAAATTGATTTTAGATCTGAAAAGGGATATTGGGAGAGAGCAAAACAGATCCAAGAACGTCTTTTAGAATCACTTGAACATCGGCATTATGATGGAATTGAGTTGATACGAGAAATATCCAAATATCATAATTATGGTAATCGTGCTGTTATGCCTATTGTTTTTACAAGCATGCTGCTGGGGACCAAAGAAAGAGGTGAAGTTAGTTGGTATGAATTGGGAGAAATACAAATGGGTGCTGGGCAGACATCTCAAGTGTATTTGGACCACCAACTTTTTGAAGATAACGGTTCGTTAAGACTCGTTTGGGACTACGTTGAGCAACTATTTGATGAAAATGTAATTCGTACAATGTTCAAGCAATATATAGATGCATTAACTCTGCATACTAATTGCATCAAAATTACTGAACAAGAAATGAAATTGCTGGAAAGCTACAATAATACAGAGAAACCGATACCATACAGCACCTTGCACAGGTTGTTCGAGGAGCAGGCAGGGCGTAGTCCAGAAGCAGTGGCGCTAATGTATAAGAATGAAAGCCTCACGTATGGAGAACTGCAGAAACGTTCGAATCAAATTGCCCGCTATTTGCAAGAGCAGGGAGTATGCCGTGGTGATTATGTCAGCGTATTGGCAAGCCGGAGCATTGCAACTGTTTCTAATGTCATAGGTATTTTGAAGGCTGGAGCAGCTTATGTACCGGTGGATCCAGACTATCCAGAAGAACGTCGCCACTACATCCACGAGCACAGTCAATGTAAGCTGACTGTAGGACCGGAGTTGTATGATACGGCTGACGTATCAGGATATTCTGACGAAGCACTTCCACTGAATTATCATCCGGACGATGTGGCGTACGTAATCTATACATCCGGCAGCACAGGCCGCCCCAAGGGCGTAATCACCACACACGGAGCAGCAGCCAATACAATTCAGGATATAAATCATAAATTCGGCGTCCATGAGCACGACCGGATGATAGGTTTATCCTCCATGTGTTTCGATCTGTCTGTATATGATCTGTTTGGTGCCTTGGCAGCCGGAGCGGCCTTGGTATTGATTGATGATCAGCGGGATGTGGAAGATGTAATCTACACGATAGAGCATCAAGGCATCACCGTATGGAATTCCGTACCGGCAATTATGGAAATGGTGCTCGCCAGTGCCACGGATGACTTTTACAATGATGGAATTCGAACAGTGTTGCTTAGCGGGGACTGGATACCATTACAGCTGCCTGAGAAAATCAAACGACATTGCCCACATGCAGAAGTGATTAGCCTGGGAGGAGCGACAGAAGCCTCGATTTGGTCCATCTATTATCCAATCAGGGAATGGGATGGTCAGACCACCTCGATACCTTATGGCAGACCGCTGGCGAACCAGCAGATGTATGTGCTGAATTATGAACTGAAGCCTTGCCCGGCGAATGTACAAGGGGAACTGTATATTGGCGGGATGGGGCTTGCGGTAGGTTATCTGAATGATGAACAGAAAACCCGTGAATCGTTTGTGGAACATCCAGAGCTGGGTCGATTGTACCGAACGGGAGATTATGGCATATGGCGTCCGGCAGGTTATATCGAATTTCAGGGACGGAAGGATCAGCAGGTCAAGATCCGAGGGTACCGGGTAGAGCTGGGGGAAATTGAAGGACGTCTGCTGGCACATGAATTCATCCAAAGTGCAGTGGTAATGGAACAAAGGGATCATCGCAATCACGTATTTCTATGTGCGTACTATGTTCCAGATGAGGAGGAAGTAACCCCAGAGGAGCTGCGAATATATTTACAACGGGAACTGCCGAGTTATATGGTGCCGTCGCATTATATGGAACTTGAGAAACTACCGTTGTCTCCTAATGGGAAGGTGAATCGAAGAGAGCTGCCGATCCCGGATGTGGAGCAGCAAATGGATACGAAATACGAAGAAGCACGTAATGAAACAGAGCAGAAACTGACGGAAATATGGAAAGAGGTATTGGGCGTCGAACGAATAGGAATCCATGATCATTTCTTTGAACTAGGTGGAAATTCGATTCTGATGGTACAAATCCGAACCAGAATAAGCAGGGAAATGGGAATCGATTTGAATCTACGAGACTTCCTGCAGCATTATACTATAGCGAAGCTGTCGGAACGGATCAAGGAAGGTGTAGATACACAAGAGGCCATCGTGTATCCGGAGTTAATACCTGATCCGGAACATATGTATGAACCGTTTCCGTTAACGGATGTGCAGATGGCTTATCTGATGGGACGCGAGGACCATTTTGAAATGGGCGGAGTGTCGACACATGTATATATTGAGTTGGAAACTTCATTGGATATGGATCGGTTTAATCGAGCACTGCAAAAAGTTATTGAACGTCATGCTATGTTGCGAACGATTATCCTGCCGAGCGGACAACAACAAATATTAGATTATGTTCCGGAATATCATATTGAGGTTATCCCGATACAGGATCTCTCCAAGGAAGCCCAGGAAAAGAAAATACTGATGGAAAGAGAGCGCATGTCTCACTACATTTTCAAGACCGATCAGTGGCCTCTATTTGAGTATAAGGCTTATCAATGTTCTGCAGAAAGGTTTTACCTTTTTATCGGTTATGACATGTTAATAACGGATGGGGCAAGCTTTCAATTCATTCATCAGGAAATTATGAAATTTTATCATGATCCAGATTTAGATTTGGAAGGTGTGGACATTACTTTCAGAGACTACATGATGGCTTATACGGGTTTCAAATCCTCGGAAATATATAAAAGGGATCGGCAATATTGGACGGATAAACTGGAATGTTTTCCTGATCCTCCTGCTTTACCGTATGTTTCCTCACCGAGCCTGATTGTACAACCGCGATTCAAAAGGGTAACCAAACATTGCAATAGGGAGCTTTACGAAAAGCTAAAGCAAGTTTCACAAAAAAATCACGTGACACCAACTGCAGTGCTGTGTACTGTATTTGCCAAAGTGTTGTCATACTGGAGTAATCAATCCCAATTGGCGCTCAATTGTACTATTTTTAATCGTTATCCATTTCATAAAGATGTATATAAGATGATAGGGGACTTTACATCCGTTATGTTACTTGACATCACGCTTGAAGGAGGGAAATCTTTCTGGGAACAGACTGAATCCGTGCAAAACGTGTTGATGGAGGCGCTCGAACATAGGCACTACGACGGAATTCAATTCATCAGGGAAATAATACGTCAACGTGGTGCTGAAACTCATAAGGCAGCGATGCCCATTGTATTCACAAGCATGTTACTGGATACAGGGAAAGGTACTGATGATTCTGTTTATTATATGGGTGATGTAAAAACAGCGGTTTCTCAAACCTCTCAAGTTTTTTTAGATTATCAGGTCCTGGAAGTAGATGGTGGACTCACGATCACATGGGATTATGTTGAACAACTGTTTGATTCAGAATTCATTAAAACGATGTTTGACCAGTACTGTATGCTGCTGGAATTTTCCTTAAGCTCAGATGCCGGAAATCGTTTTCCTTGGGGACATGAAAATCATCTTCTGATCTCAGCCTTTAATCATACTTGTGAAGAAATTCCAAGGACTACACTCCATTCCTTGTTTGAACAGCAGGTCGTTCGCTGGCCAGAGGCAATTGCAGTGATTTATAAAAATAGCCATATCACTTATCAGGAATTAAATGAACGCTCGAATAGGGTGGCTCGCTATTTACAGGAATATGGCGTATGCCGTGGTGATTTTATTAGTGTATTAGCCAATCGGAGTATTGAAACCATTGTGAATATTATAGGTATATTGAAGGCCGGAGCGGCTTATGTACCGATTGATCCTGATTATCCGGAGGAACGTCGTGAATATATTAGGGATCACAGTGGTTGTAAATTAATGTTGGAACCGGATCTATACGTTAAGAAAGAATTAGCCGTTTATTCTGGTGAAGCTCTTCAGGTCGAACATGATCCTGATGATGTAGCCTATGTGATTTATACTTCAGGCAGTACAGGCCAGCCTAAAGGAGTCATTGTTACACATGGGGCGGTAGCGAACACGGTGCAGGATATAAATCGTAAATTCAATGTGAATGAGCAGGACCGTATTATTGGATTATCATCCATGTGTTTCGATTTATCGGTTTATGATCTATTTGGAGCGTTAGCGGTTGGAGCGGCTTTAGTGCTTATTGATGATCAACGTAATATTACAGAAGTCGCCAAGACACTGGAGGAACATAAAATTACAATTTGGAACTCCGTGCCAGCTATAATGGACTTGATGTTGAATCATGTGCTGGGAGAAGAAGAGGAAAGCGGCTATTACTGGGATAGTAAGTATCGCTCGTCTGGAGCACGTAAGAAAAACACTTCTTTGCGTTTGGTCATTCTTAGTGGAGATTGGATACCTCTCAGTCTACCGGATAAAATTCGCAGACAATATTTTCACGCGAATGTAGTAAGTATGGGTGGGGCAACAGAGGCTTCTATTTGGTCCATTTATTATCCTGTATATGAAGTCCATGAAGATTGGGCCTCCATACCTTACGGAATGCCACTAGCCAACCAAACTTATTATGTATTGAATTATGATCAGGAACTTTGTCCAGTAGGTGTAAAAGGTGAGCTATACATTGGAGGTGTTGGCCTAGCGAAAGGTTATCTGCATGAAGAAGAAAAAACGGCATTTTCATTCTTTAATCATCCGAATTTTGGCAGATTGTATCGCACTGGAGACCAGGGAATCCTGAATTCAAAAGGATATATTGAATTTTTGGGACGTAACGATCAGCAAGTAAAAATCCGTGGTTATCGTGTAGAGCTTGGCGAAATTGAAAATCAAATTCTTCAAATTATTGGAGTAAAAGAAGCAGTGGTCTTGTATACTCCTGATTCAAAAGGAAATAAAGTACTGTGTGCGTATATTGTGGCCCAACCAAGTTTGAGCATTCAGGATATTAAAGAAGGTATTAGTCGTGCATTGCCAAATTACATGGTGCCCACCCATTTTATTTGTCTTGAACAAATTCCTTTAACACCTAATGGAAAATTAGACCGAAAAGCACTGCCAGAGCCATCAGCTAAAACAATATTTCAAAAGAAATATGAAGCTCCAGTGACGGAGATGGAGTGCCTTATGGTACGAATCTGGGAAGAGATTTTGGAGTATAGTTCCATTAGCGTGGACGATTCTTTATTTGAATTAGGGGTGGATTCGACAAGTGTAATTAAATTTGTGGCGAGACTAACTACAGGGAACGGAATAGAACTTCCAATTCGACAAATTTTTGTGACACCGACTATTCGAGAATTGGCATCCCTAGTTTCTTCATCTGAGACACAGATTAGTGACCTTTCTAACGAAAGAATGTTGTTTAATCCACAGGGAGAAAGAGACCGAAACATATTTTGCTTCCCTCCTGTAGTTGCATTAGGGGTTGTATATCAAAGGCTTGCGGAATTCCTTGGTTCCTATCGATTGTATAGTTTTAATTTTCTTGAGATTGAACAGGACCGTCTCATAGCAGAATATATCCGCCTTATAAAAGAAGTTCAGCCTGAGGGGCCTTACGTATTTCTGGGGATTTCAGCAGGAGGAAATTTGGCTTTTGAGATTACAAAGGCCCTTGAAAAACAGGGAGATAAGGTCGGCCAGCTCATTTTATTGGACTCATTTTACATTACAGAAATAAATTCAGAGCGGCTTACAACGGAAGAGAGTCGTAAATATGCGAAAGAAACAGTAGACCTTATGTTGAAAAAATACCCACAATTACAAAGTGAAGGAGAATTTTTTTATCTCCATGTTGGAGAGAAGATACAGAGATACTATGCTTATCTGGATAATTTAATGAATTCCGGACAAGTTGCGGCTCATATTCATGTTATTAAATCTCTTCAGAGTCAAAGTAAACATATCCGTGGAGATATCCGAATGTGGGAGCATTCTACAATTGGGGAGTATTCCATTTGTGATGGGTATGGGGATCATGAAAGCATGCTTGATGCTACATTTGTTGAACAGAATGCAGAGTTGATTCTAAGCATATTGGAGAAATAAATAATAATAAAAAGAGGTATTCCATGGCTATTTCGGCCTGTGGAATACCTCTTTTTAATGGTTGTATCCAAACGGTCTGTCAACCTGATATCGTTTGTACAATGAGCACTACATTCAAGATAATGATGATAGCGGTCACGATCCAGGTTAGTACTTTTTGCCACATTTTATTCGCAAATTCACCCATAATCTTTTTGTCGCTGGTAAAGAGCAGTAATGGAATGATGGCAAAGGGAAGCTGGATGGACAGGATGACCTGGCTCAACACAAGCAGTTCCTCTGCACCTTTTTCACCTGCGATAGCAGTGACGATGACCGCTGGAATGATCGCGATGAGGCGGGTCACCAGACGACGCAACCAAGGTGAAAGACGAAGATTCAAAAAGCCCTCCATCACGATTTGCCCGGCTAAAGTGCCTGTTACGGTTGAATTTTGCCCTGAGGCGAGTAAGGCTACCCCAAATAGTATGCTCGCCAGTGTGGTTCCCAGTAGTGGCGAAAGCAGATAATAGGCATCACTAATTTCGGCTACATCTGTTCTTCCTGCTGTATGGAATACAGCAGCAGCCACGATCAAGATGGCGGCATTAATAAATAATGCGAACATCAGCGCTATACTGGAGTCCCAAGTTGCAAATGTAATAGCTTCCCGTTTACCTGCTGAAGTCTGCTCAAATTTGCGAGTTTGTACAATAGAAGAATGCAGATACAGGTTATGCGGCATTACGGTAGCACCCATAATACCGATAGCAATATATAGCATGCTTGGATTCGTCAAAATTTGCGAGTCTGGTACAAAGCCACCCAATACGCCGCCCCATTCCGGTTGTGCCAAAATGAGATTAATGCCAAAACAGCCGGCAATCGTCGCCATCAGTACAATGACGAGGGTTTCCAATGCCCGAAAGCCTTTGTTTTGCAGCAGTAAAATGAGCATAACATCAAATGCGGTAATGATAACTCCGTATAGTAACGGTAGACCAAACAGCAACTTCAGCGCAATGGCAGAACCGATGACCTCGGCTAAATCCATGGCTGCAATGGCAATTTCGCATAAAAGCCATAAGCCGATCGCGACAGGACGACTGTAGGCATCCCGGCACATTTGAGCCAAATCTTTACCTGTAGCAATACCGAGCTTGCCAGATAAGGCTTGCAGCAGAATAGCCATCAGGTTGGAGATTAGAATGACACTAAGTAGTGTGTAGCCGAATTTTGATCCGCCAGCGATGTCTGTGGCCCAGTTGCCGGGGTCCATATAGCCGACTGCGACCATATAGCCGGGTCCAGCAAAGGCAAGAAACTTCCGAAACCAGGTCCCGTCTTTCGGGACGCTCAAGGAACGATTCACTTCTGATAGTGAAGCGATTTCCGCGAAGTTGCCCTTTGAATTTTTCATACGCTTCACCTTCTTTGTTCATATTGAAATATATTATTAGTGACATAGCGATTGCGTTATCCCTATTGTACACCCACAATAGTTTTTGTCTAGTGCAACTTTTGTGTGGTCAAGCAAAATCATCGTATTTTTGAAGCAATTGACCATCTTAATTAAAACTAAACAATGGAAAAAACCAAGCTATATTGCTCTCAAGGGGCAGCTTGGTTGTTTTGGATTTTCTAAATGCAGGCGGCCCATCAAGTTAGGGTTAGGGGCTTATAACATATAGTGTAAACACAAAAGAGGTGGAACTAAACGGTAAATAATACGGTAAATAAACGGGTTATCATCCCTTTTTAAATGATTCATTTTGCGTGGCTCGTTTAAAGTACATACGAGAAGGAAATCATGTATTAACATGACGAGGATTCCTGCGGAATGCCAATAAGATGGAAGAAGGAGAGATGAAATCATGGAAGCATTATACACAGCATCGGCAACGGTACATGGTGGAAGAGACGGTTCAGTCGCTTCATCCGATGGAGTTTTGAAGCATAAGCTCAGCACGCCGAAGGAACTGGGTGGCGCAGGTGGAGAAGCTACGAATCCGGAGCAATTGTTTGCGGCAGGTTATGGTGCCTGCTATGAGAGCGCATTGGCTAATGTGGCCCGAAAGGCTAAGGTGAAGGTGGACAATGTTGAGGTTACCAGCCACGTATCTATCGGCAAGGACCCAAGCGATGGCGGCTTCCAGCTGGCGGTACGTCTGGATGTGAAAATACCCGGTATTGAACGCGCCCAGGCCGAAGATCTGGCACGCCAAGCGCATGATTTTTGTCCGTATTCCAAAGCAACACGTGGTAACATTGATGTCGAGCTTAATGTCATTTAACTGCATTTCTATAACTTTTACACTCTGCCGCCGATTTATCGGTGGCTTTTGCACATAGATCTTGATTCGCTGAGATTTGCGACCATTTGACATCATCGCCAAAATTCATTAAGATGGCTTAGGTGATTCTGGTCATCAGGTACGAAACAAATTTGAAAAATACGGGTGATATGATGTCTTACAGACCGAATATTGTTAATTTCACGCTGGCTGGCAGCAACGAAAAAGAAGGGCTTTATGAGTTTAAAATGAGTTTGGCCGATGGAACGGAGTGCCGCGTTTTTTCTCAACGTAATCCGGAGTGGACCTTGACGAATATTAGTCGACTGCTAACGACGCCTTGCCCGGTATGCCATAAGGATTTTATCTGCAAGTGTATGGATAAGTTTCATGAGGAGTTTTTAGAGCAAATTAATACGAAACAGCTGTTTGAGAAAGCATTGAGCTAGTTTTCGAACAGGTAAAGACTATACATTTCTAAACAAGCGTCGGATACTTTCGGCGTTTTTTTGTTTATATTCATATGGTTGCGTTGCTGGTATTCATGCCGTTGATTTTCTGTGGAGGTGAAATGCATTTATGAACCAGTCTGATCATGCTCGTTCAGATCATTCCATTGTGTTGGTGGATGGGGTATGCCACTTTTGTCAGGGAGCGGCCCGCTTTATTATCAAGCGTGACCCTAAGGGAACATTTCATTTTGGTTCCCTGCAATCCGAGGCAGGACAAGAACTTTTACGTGCAGGAGGACTATCTACAGATCAACTGGATACGTTCGTGCTGATTGAAGACGGTACGTATTATACAAGGTCAACCGCAGCTTTGCGAATTGCCAAACGTCTTCGTTTTCCATACCCGCTGGCCTATATGTTCATCCTGGTTCCCCGCTTTGTGCGCAATGCAGTCTATAACTGGGTGGCGCGTAACCGATATCGTTGGTTTGGCAAGGATGAAGAGGATCAATGTCAGATCCCCCCACCAGAAATTAGACAACGATTTTTTTAGTTGCTTTTTTAAGTTTCTTTTTTGGAGCGATGTCTACGAATTAGTAAGATCACAGCGATCACGATCAGTATCAGGCTCGTAACAGCTACATACACGATATGTCGTACATTGGGTACGTTAACAGACAATTTTAGCTCGTTAGATTCCAATGGAGCAATGTCCCAATACAGTGTTTTTCCGTCTTCCGACACACGGTCCGCATTATTGGTAGCAGGTTGGATGGGTAAGGATAGGCTGAAATTAAGATCCAGCTGCCGCTCCAGTAATTTGCGCGCAAACACATTCATTTGCTCAAATTTGTCACTCAGTCCTTGAGCTTCTTCAGGAAGCATCCGTGGTAGATCGAGCTTCATGGTAAGATCAATATTCGTTGTGAAAAAATGTTGACTCACAGCGCGCTTTATTTCTAATCCCTCAGGTAGATTTAATTCCTGACTGGGATTTTTTTTGTTTGTGCTCCAATCTCCTTGATAATGTCCCTTGATTTGATATCCCTTTCTTCCCTGTTCAGCTAGCGGCTGTACATCTACATTGTTGCTTTGAATACGCTTGACTAATCGATCTAGCAGCCCGGGATTGTCCAACATCATCAGTGTCTGGTTGTTTACACTGAACGTTGCATCCATATCTACACTTTGATCGAGATGAACCTCTACATGGATGTCACCTCGAGCACAGGAAGTTAGGACAAGCAGACAGCACACCAGTATAAAAATAAGCAGTATTTTTCGTATCCGAACTTGCCGACATTTGTTCCGATAAGGGCTGTATCCTGTTGGCTCCATGACCTGCACCTCTTTATATGTATTCTTTGGTTTAACGACTGGATATCTTCTATATATTACACATTGGGAGAACGAAAATCGAACGGTATAACGAAATACATAAGAATTATATTTTATAAAATGTTTCCCTAGGTAAAAACTTTAGTGTATACTCTAAAATATAGTATTGATAAAAAATAATTGACTAAAGGAAATAGTTTGTCCCAAAACGAATATTCAAAGGAGGATTTTAAAACATGAACAAGCAGTTTAAGAAGGCTTTGCCGCGATGGGTAGCGACGGTTGGAGTATTGTCTCTAGCTCTGGTTCTAGCGACTGCATGTACCGATGCTAAGAAGAAGGAGCAGGGAACTGCGAGAGAGGCGGGACAAAAAATAAAGGCTACGGCTACCATCGGTATGATCTCTGACATTGTCGGCAAGGTCGGCGGTAATCATGTGAAGGTCACAGGAATTATGAAGTCAGGCGTTGACCCGCATTTGTACAAGGCTTCTCAGGGAGATATGCGCAAGCTGGATCAGGCCGACGTTATTTTTTATAACGGGTTGCATCTGGAAGGTAAAATGCAGGACATTCTGGAGAAAATCAGCAAGCAAAAACCCGTCATACCCGTGTCCAAAAATATCACTCAGGATCAGTTGCGTGCAGGTAGCCCGGAAATGGGATCTGAGCATGATCCACATATTTGGTTTAACGTACAGAATTGGATGTCTGCGGTAGAAACCGTCAGAGATGAATTATCGGCGCTAGACGCTGTTCATGCGGAGGAATATAAGGCCAACGCAGAAGCCTATCTTACTGAGCTGCGAGAGCTAGATGATTACACGAGAGAGCAGATTTCCAGTATACCGGAAGCCCAGCGCGTGCTTATCACAGCACATGATGCTTTCGGCTATTTCGGAGATGCCTACCACATTCAAGTGAGAGGACTTCAAGGTATGAGCACAGAGTCAGAAGCGGGTTCTCAAGATGTGACCAAGCTGCGAGATTATTTGGTGGAGCATAAAATCAAGGCTATATTCGTAGAATCTAGTGTTCCGAGAAAGGCCATAGATGCGGTTATTCAGGGGGCCGCTCAGCAAGGTCATACAATTGAGGTTGGTGGCGAGCTGTATTCGGATGCCATGGGTGAAGAGGGCACAGAAAATGGAACATATATCGGAATGGTCAAGCATAACGTCAATACGATTGTTAAAGCTCTTAAATAAGGAGGCAGAGATACATGGGGCATTCACCACTTGTCATTCGTGATTTATCGGTAGCTTATCAAAAAAAGCCCGTTTTGTTCGATGTTTCCTTTGAGGTGCCGGAAGGCAAGCTGATTGGTATTATCGGCCCGAACGGGGCTGGGAAATCTACACTGATCAAGGCAACGCTTGGATTGATTCCAAAGCTTAGGGGCGAGGTGCTAGTTTACGGCAAGCCCTATAAGCAACAGCTGCTCAAGGTTGGCTATGTACCGCAGCGGGAGTCGGTGGACTGGGATTTTCCGACGAATGCGCTGGATGTGGTTATGATGGGACGGTATGGCAGATTGGGCTGGTTTAAGCGTCCGGGAGCAGCAGATCGTCAGGCTGCAATGGAGAGTTTGGACAAAGTTGGAATGAGCCAATATGCAGACAGACAGATTAGTCAATTGTCTGGCGGCCAGCAACAACGTGTTTTTTTAGCCAGAGCACTCGCGCAGGACGCTCAGCTTTATTTTATGGATGAACCGTTCGTCGGTGTGGACGCTGCAACAGAAAAAGCCATTATTTCATTGCTCAACGATTTGAAACAGCAGGGTAAAACCGTGCTTGTCGTTCATCATGATTTATCTACAGTCACGGATTATTTTGATCAGGTTATGCTGTTGAACGGGCATCTTATGGCGTTTGGAGAGACGACAGATATTTTTACCGAGGAAAATCTGCAGCGTACGTATGGCGGGCGTCTGAGTATACTCAAAACAGGCCCGGATTCCGGCACGATACTCGGAGTGAGGTGAGCAATATGGAAAGCTTGGCAACGCTTTTGACCGACCCGAACATGCAGTGGATTTTGCTGGGCTGCATTTTGCTCGGTTTAAGCAGCGGGGTAATTGGCAGTTTTATGTATTTGCGCAAGCAGTCGCTCATGGGAGATGCTTTGGCACATGCGGCTTTGCCAGGGGTATGTGTGGCTTTTATGATCACAGGTACAAAATCCGTGTTTGGATTTATGATGGGGGCCGCCATTGCAGGGATTGTTGCGACCTTTGCTATCAGTGCGTTAACCCGGTATTCGCGAATTAAAAGCGATTCGGCGATTGCAGCGGTGCTGTCGGTATTTTTTGGCTTCGGCATTATGTTATTGACCGAAATTCAGCATAGTGGCGCAGGAAACCAAAGCGGGTTGGATAAATTTCTATTTGGTCAAGCTGCGGCAATGGTATTGTCTGATGTCTATACGATGGCGGTAATTTCGATGGTACTCATCGGAATATGTATATTATTTTTCAAGGAATTTAAGCTGCTCAGCTTTGATCCCGGCTTTGCCCGCGGACTTGGTTTTCCGGCAGGTTTGCTGGATAAGTTGTTGATGCTATTGATTGTCATTGCGGTGGTTGCTGGCATTCAGGCCGTGGGAGTCATTATGATGGCTGCCCTGCTGATTACCCCGGCCGTGTCGGCAAGATACTGGGCAGAGAAGCTGGGTGTCATGGTATGCCTATCAGGCTTGTTTGGTGCTATAGCAGGCCTTGGTGGGACGCTCATTAGCTCTCTGGGGCAAAATCTGCCTACAGGACCGTTATGTGTGTTGTGTGCGACTGTGGTGTTTGGAATGAGCTTGATTTTTGCGCCGCAGCGCGGGATGATCTCCAAGGCTATCGTTCGGTTGAACGCCAGAAAAAATCTGGAGCAGACAGTCGGAACACAGCCAAAGGAGGAGCGTGCCCTATGAGTTCATTTTATGTAATTTTGACGGGAATGTTAGTGGCAGGGGGATGTAGTATCGTTGGGTGCTTTCTCGTGCTTCGAAAAATGGCTATGATCGGTGATGCAATCAGTCATGCGGTATTGCCGGGGATTGTCATTGCCTTTCTCATCAGCGGATCGAGGGATTCGGTGTGGATGATGTTTGGTGCGGCTGTGCTGGGTCTTCTAACGGTGTGCCTAATTCAGCTATTCCAACAAAGCGGTCTGCAAAGTGATGCTGCCATTGGCGTGGTGTTTACGACATTGTTTGCTATCGGTGTTTTGCTGATCAGTGTGTTTGCTTCCAATGCCCATCTGGACATGGATCACGTTTTGTATGGGGAAATTGCTTATGTGCCATGGAATACGTTCGAGATTGCCGGCTTCGATGTCGGTCCGAGGGCTGTGTGGATTACGGGCGCGATGTTTTTGATCAATTTGCTCGTGATAGGGGGCTTTTTCAAGCAATTTAAAATCACTTCCTTCGACCCCGCCCTGGCAGCTTCATTAGGCATTCCAGTTGTTTTTTTTCATTATCTGCTGATGAGTCTCGTCTCGTTAACGACGGTGGCGTCATTTGAGAGCGTGGGTGCAATTCTGGTGGTTGGCATGCTCGTTGTACCGCCTCTTACCGCTTATTTGCTGACGGAGAAGTTGTCCCGTATGATTGTATACAGCGTCGGATTTGGAGCCATCAGTTCGGTCGTAGGCTTTTACACAGCAAGTGTATTGGATGCTTCTATTGCGGCATGTATGCTGTGTATATCAGGTGTGTTGCTGCTTTTGGCTTTTCTCTTTTCCCCGTCTCACGGTGTGGTATGGCAAAAGTTATTTCAACAACGGGGGATCGTTGGCGAAGATAGCAAGTGATTGTAGGAAGTGATCCCATATGAGTTACCCAAAATAGCGTGCATTCAGGCATAAGAGACCTGAATGCACGTTTTTTGCGCTTATACTGCCCTGTGCGGCTTTTTTGGGGGCAAGCTTGATTGATCATCTTGAATTGATTGGGACACGGGAGTACATTCATTACAACCATATAAGAATGGACGGAACAAACAAGCACGCTGTGGGGAGGAACGAAAGTGGAGAGCTTCAAACGTAAATCACCAGAGGAAATACTGGATTCGATTAACAAGCTGCATCGAGGCAGACTCAAAATATACATGGGTGCGGTCAGTGGCTCGGGCAAGACGTATCATATGCTGCAGGAGGGACAATCGCTGCAGCATGAAGGTATTGATGTTGTGATTTGTGCGGTCTCAACCATGCAGCGGCCTGTGACCGTCGAACAGGTCGGCACGTTGGAGCGCGTGCCTAGTATTCATTGGATAAAAGATGGTGAGGAGCAAAAGGATCTGAATGTGGAAGCTTTGGTGGCGCGAAATCCCGAGGTGGTACTGGTAGATCATCTGGCACATCATAACCGGAAAGACGCTCCATTCCCAACACGGCTGGAGGATATTCGGTATTTGCTGGAGCAGGGAATTAGCGTCATTACGACGGTCAATGTTTATGAACTCGAAGGAATTACGGAGTGGGTATATCAGCTGACAGGCTTTGAAGCGGAATATACGGTTCCGGTTGATACACTGGAGCTGGCGGATGAAATTCGTCTGATTGATGCCACCCCGGAGATGATTTTGGAACGGCTGGCGAAAGGCTACATGCATACGCCCAATCCTGAGATGTTTCACCGGGGAAATCTGGGTAAATTGCGTGAGCTTGCCTTGCGATTGGTAGCAGAGGATGTGAATGATTCGCTGGAACGGCACCGGGAGGAGTTAGGCTTGCACGGGGCGTCAGGAGCCGCAGAGCGTATTTTGGTACCTGTCCAATATCATTGGAATGGGTCCATTTATGTACGCAGGGGGGAACAGGTCGCCAAGCGGTTGGGTGGAGATATGCTAGTAGTCTCCTTTGTCAGCTCGAATCGCAAGCTGTCCAAGGAATCAGCAGCCTTTAAGCGCTCAATTGAGCAATTGGCTGACAAGATCGGATCAACATTTGAAGAAATCCCGCTTTTTTCCCGCAGAAGGTTGCCTCGTCAACTGATTCATTATGCGGTGAAGCACAATGTTACCCGTATTGTTATGGGACATTCTCGGCAGACTCCGTGGCAGGAGCTGATAAAAGGATCGCTGGTGAACGGGATTTTAAAACGAATGAAAAATATGGATCTACTGCTGATTGCGGATCGAGCCGAGCAGGAGGGTGAGCGAATTTTACCAACGATGAGACAGGAGGTAGAAGAGAATGACCCGTATCATCGTTTGAGCGTTGAGGAAGCACAGGCTGAGGCAGCCAAAATCCTGCGAGGCAAGCTCAAGGTATACATTGGCGCTGCTCCGGGGGTCGGCAAAACATACACGATGCTGAGAGAGGGAAACGATCTGCTGGAGAGCGGGATCGATGTAGTTATCGGATTGCTGGAAACGCACGGAAGAGCAGAAACATTGGCCCAGGTAGGCTCTCTGGAGATGATCCCTCGTCAGTCCATTGAGCGTCATGGTGCACACTTGGAAGAAATGGACACCGAAGCTATTCTCAGGCGCAATCCCGAGGTGGTGCTAATTGATGAGCTGGCTCATACCAACGTCCCTGGAAGTCTGAGATCCAAGCGCTATGAGGATGTGCTCGCCATTTTGGAACAAGGGATTTCTGTGATATCCACAATGAATGTACAGCATCTGGAGAGCTTAAATGATGCGGTAGAACAGATTACTGGCATACGAGTGAGAGAGACTGTTCCCGACCATATGATGCGTCTGGCCGATGAAGTGCAGCTTGTTGATGTGGCTCCCAAATCGTTGCAGCAGCGTATGCGTGAGGGCAAAATATACGATCCTGCGAAGGTGGAACAGGCACTTAGCCACTTTTTTAAACTGGGCAATCTGATTGCGTTGCGTGAACTTGCTTTGCGGGAATTGGCAGATGACGTAGATGAGCGGCTGGAATCCTGGGATCGACACGAATCACTTCGGGGACCGTGGCGCAGGGAGGAAGTGATCTTCGTAGGCGTGACGCTAAGCGAAAATGCTGAAAGGTTGATTCGCCGTGGTTTTCGTATCGCCTTTCGTCTGAAGGCTGTGTGGATTGTGACTTATGCTCATGTCGGTGAGCGTATACCTGAGAGGCTGAGCCCTCGTCTGGAACAACTAAAGCTACTGACCCACCGACTGGGGGGGACCTTTGAGATGCGGCTTGTTTCCAGCCGACGCGAGATTGCCGACATTTTGATTGCTCCGGTGGAAGGATATTCAGGTACACAGCTCATCGTGGGGCAGTCTTCCCGAAGTAGCCGTTGGGGTAAGTCTGCGGTTGTGCCAAGGATTCTTCGTCAAGCACGTCATATGGATGTTCTAATTGTGGCGGATTATGATCCGGATATTAAGCTAGAGGTAGATCATTAATTAGCCCAGTAAATTCATAAATAGTCATATGCTGGTTACCGATGGTTCGCTGCTTCCATAGTATATTCTATCTCAAAGAAATGGAGGCGAATTTGAATGTATAAACATCGTAAGCATGATTGTCATTTTCCAAAGCCAAAAAAACGTGTCTTTAAGAAGATCATTAAGGTGACTGTCATTAAGTTTAAACCTAAATTTAAACGTGATCACTGGAAACATGAAGATTTTGATAAGAAATGTCATTGCCGGAAACGTCGCCATCATCGCCATCATGACTGTCATCGTCGTCACCACAAATTCTACTAAGATGAAGATGCTAGGAGGCGGGGCTAGACTGCCCGCCTTCTCCTAGTACGAGGATTTTGGAAGATACTTGCACAAAAAATACTTGCTCTAATATAAGCGCTATGCTATTCTACCAGTAAATAGATTGCACGTGACGGAAGCACCGTTCACCAACCGTATGTACTTACGGATGGATGAACGGTGCTTTTTTGCGTTGTTGTATTGGGGAAAGGGATGAGCGTTATGGTTCCAGTGAAAGTGGTATTGGCTGTAGAGGGCCGGGATTATATTGAGCCGCTGCTGAATTATGTTCACGGAAGCGAGTACGCCAGAAGGCTGAGAATAACGGCTTTTTCGCAACCGGAGGCATTTCATCAATACATGATGGAAACCAGCGGAATGAAAAGACCGGACGTGGTGGTTGGTGAAGCGGCTTTTTTGAATCTATGGACAGACAAGGAAGCTGCTGGTATTCCTTGTTTGGTATTGCATGAGGGAGAGCAAGTGAGCGAATATGGACAGCCTTTATTAAAATATCAGCCTTTATCTGAGCTGGTCGGTTTTATTTTGGAAACGGCGAGAGAGAGATCGAACGGTCGGAAAAGTGTAAACAGCCGGGAAGGTGGAATGATTATCGGCATGGTAGCAGCTTCCGGTGGACTGGGCAAGACAACGGCCGCACTCAATATGTCCAAACAACTGGGGAACGAGGGATATTCGGTATTCTATCTGAATCTGGAGACGGTGGATTCAAGCTCATTGTTCACTGGTTCAGGCAGTGTTAGCGGAGCAGAAGGAGAAGGGCTGTCCAGGCTGCTCTATGATCTCAAGGCAGAAGGGAGCGAGGAGACTCCGTTATCCATGGCTTCCTATTGTGTTCGTCGCCCTGAAATTCAGGCGGATACTTTTCAGCCTGTCTATAATCGCAAGGAGCTGACGGACATGACTTGTGATGAAGCGAAAGAGCTGATTCGAACGGTTGCCGAAAGCGGACAGTATGATGTAGTGATCGTAGATGGCGATTCTGAAAAAGGTAATCGGGCTCAAGCCGTGCTTGAAGCTAGTCATAAGCTGATCTGGTTGCTGGCAGACGATTTAATGAGCATGCACAAGTGCGGATTATGGCTGGATGTTTTAGAAACCACGCAGCCTGAAAGGCTTGAAGATATGATATGCAAAACCAGCTTTGTGGTGAACCGCTATATGGGAACTATGATCAACTCATTACCTCGTGACTTCATGGAGCTAAACGGAGCGTTACCCTATATACCTTCATGGAAGCAGATGCAGCACCGTGAGCTACTGCTTAGTTCACCGATTTATCAGCGAGAAATTCGTCATCTGTGTCGTGAGCTGCTGAATGTGGACGGTGTAACACATCCGTCCGCCGTTTGGTCTTAAAAGGGGCTGATGAACATGAATGAGGAACGGTTTAAGGCATTGCGAGCAGATATCCGAAACGGGCTGGACGTAACGTCTTCGGTAAAGGATGCCGATCTGGTACGGCATATTGAAAATCGAATTTTACACGATGTAGAGCTGGCGGGCTTAACTTCCCGTGAGAAGCACGCACTTGTCCGCAAGATTTTCAACTCTTTCCGTGGGCTAGATGTACTCCAGCCATTAATTGACGACCCGACCGTTACGGAAATTATGATCAACAGTCACCGGGAAATCTTTGTGGAGCGGGCTGGTGAGGTGATGCAGGTACCCGATCAATTTGAGTCCCGCGAGCGACTGGAGGATTTAATCCAGACGATTGTAGCCGGGGTGAACCGAATTGTGAATGAGGCTTCCCCCATTGTGGATGCCCGTTTAAAGGATGGGTCACGCGTAAATATTGTGCTGCCTCCAGTTGCTCTCAAGGGTCCGACGATGACAATACGGAAGTTTCCCGAGCGTCCTATGACGATGGATGACTTGATACGAATGGGTGCGCTGGATGCAGAAGCCGTCGCTATGCTCAAGGACTTGGTACGTAGCAAGTACAATATTTTTATAAGCGGCGGAACGGGTTCAGGTAAAACTACCTTTCTGAATGCATTATCCCAGTTTATCCCGTCGTCTGAACGGATTATTACCATTGAAGACTCAGCAGAGCTGCAAATTGTGACGGTCCCTAATCTGGTTTCCATGGAAACAAGGAATGCCAACACCGAGGGAAAGGGAGAAATCACAATTCGCGATCTGATTCGTTCCTCCCTGCGTATGCGGCCCAACCGCATCGTGGTGGGTGAGGTCCGGGGAAGTGAGGCATTGGATATGCTGCAAGCGATGAATACTGGCCATGATGGAAGCTTGTCAACTGGCCACGCAAATAATATCCGCGATATGGTCAGCCGGCTGGAAACGATGGTGCTCGGAGGGGCAGAGCTTCCGCTTGGAGTAGTACGGCAGCAGATTAGCTCAGCCATTGATATATTCGTTCATCTGTCACGGATGCGCGACAAATCCAGACGAGTACTGGAAATTAGCGAAGTGATTGGTTTTGAAAACGGTGAGGTGACGCTTAATCCTCTTTATCGTTTTCAGGAACGAGGAGAAAGTAAGGGGCGAATCGTAGGAGGTCTGGAACGTTGTGGCGAGGGTCTGCAACATACTTTGAAGCTGCAAATGGCCGGGATCAATCCGGAAAGCTGGCACAGGGGAGGAGTATCAGCGTGAAGTCAGGAAAAACGACTGTCAAGCAAGTATCACGTGAGGTCCCTTCTCTGCCAGATTATACGGTATATACATTATCGACAGTACAAAAAAGTCTGTGCATATTGTTAAGTGGCGTGCTGTTTGCGATGATCGGCTATCTATTTTATCACCAATGGATATTATCGTTGCTGTGCGCTGCCGGGGCTGTGGTGACGCCTCGTTATTTTAGGAAAATTTTGCTGCAACGACGCAGGTCTGCTCTAAGCATCCAATTCAAGCAGGCTTTATATTCGCTCTCGTCTTCTCTTTCAGCGGGGAGGTCGGTGGAGAATGGTTTTCGTGAGGCTGTAGAGGATTTGAGATTGCTTAGTCCAGATGGAGATCACGACCTGATTTTTGAATTTAACATCATTACCGCCTGTCTCGAAATCGGACAGCCTGTAGAGGCTGCTTTGCAGGATTTGGCCCGTCGGGCGCAGATGGAGGATATTACGAATTTTGCGGACGTATTTGCGGCTTGCAAACGAACCGGAGGTGATCTGGTGGAAGTCGTACGACGAGCTTCAAGTGTCATTGGTGAGAAGCTGGAAATTCAGCAGGAGATTGGTGTAATGATTGCGCAGAAACGTTTTGAATCAAGGGTTATGTTTGCGGCGCCTTTTTTGTTTGTATTGTTTATGACAATGACAGCGGGTGATTACATGATGCCCTTATACAGCGGTACAGGTATGATTTTATCAACCTTTTGTTTGTTGGTGCTTGGTGGGTGTCTTGTGTGGATCAACCACATTATGAAGATTGAAGTGTAAGGAGAGATGGGTGTGGTGATGTTGGTTTGTCTGGTCATGCTGGTTCTGCAAGTGGGAGGCTGGGTGGTGCTGAACCAGATGCATGGTGCTAAGTATGCGCATTTTCGCCATATGAAGCTGGAGGGACTGCGGCTGCAAAGACTTTCAGTCCCATTTGTACACATGATTCATGCTTCACGTGCTACTCACCGGCTGCCTTTGCTGATGTTCAAGCTCCAGTGTTCGGTGCAGAAGCTGTATGGTATGCGCAACAGCGGAGAAAAAACGATGCTTTTTCTGGCAGAAATGTTGGGTTACGGATATATGATGGCTGCTGGTGGAGCTATAATATCGCTTTTGATGGGTGGGGATGCGACCGGGCTGGTACTCGGATTGGGACTTGGTATTCTGGTACCCATCGCGCTGATCAAGGATTTGCATGGGAAAGTACAGAAGCGGGATCAGCAAATTTTAATGGAACTGCCTGAACTGTTGAGTAAAATGATGCTTTTAGTAGGTGCAGGTGAGACGGTACAACGGGCATTGCTACATTGCGTGGAACGTAAAGGAGCGGATACGGAACATCCGTTGTATCGAGAACTGAGGCAGACGGTGGCGGAATGGGAAAGTGGTTTTTCCTTTCAACAGGCATTTGAGCACCTGAGCAAACGTTGTGGTATTCAGGAAATGACAGTATTTACGACGACAGTTTTGTTGAATATGAGGCGCGGCGGGAGCGATTTCGTGATGGCTTTACGTGAGTTATCCCAGACGTTATGGGGCAAGCGGACTTCAATTAGCCGCACAAGAGGGGAGCAGGCTTCATCTAAGCTAGTATTCCCGATGGCGCTGATTTTGCTAACGGTAATTGTGCTGGTGGGCGCTCCGGCTTTAATGATGATGAATATGTAGGAGGAATACAACGATGATGACATTAGTAACAGACAGTATTCGTAAGTTGTACAAGGATGAGGATGGTCTGGGTACGTTAGAAATGATCCTGATCATTGCCATTCTGATTGCGGTGGCAATTATTTTCAAGGATCAGATCAAGAAAATTGTAGAAGGGCTTTTGAAAAAGGCTGATAAAAAAAGTAACGATTTTATGGATTCATAATGCTGCGCAAATTGGCACAAAAAGAGGACGGGAGCTTCTCTTTGGAAGCTTCTCTCGTCTTTCCCATTCTACTGCTGGTTATTTTTGTGATGTTATTTTTTTGCCTGTACATATATCAAAAATCTATATTGGTGCAGGTCGCTGCTACTGCTTCGGAAAGGGCCGCTTACAGTTGGGATAACAGCTTCAAGGGCCCACGTACGGGAGCATTTACACAAGGGCAACGGGATTCTCTCTATTGGCGCCTGAAGGATGATGTTATGCTGGGAGCCCTATTTGGCTGGACCGGAGCCAACAATCAGGAAAGTGTACAGGTGCCGGGCGGCAATGGGGGAGGCTCGTTACCTGCTCAGAAGCTGTCCAATGCAGAAAATAGAATGCCTGCGGGCATGCAGGGGCAGATGACATATGAGAACAGTATGATTCACCGTAAGGTGACCACAAAGTTAAATAAGATAGTGAAGGTACCTTTGTTGAATCAGTTTTTAGATCAGACAGATTTGCAAGGGGAAATGAGCTCTGGCGTGGTCGAACCTGTGGAATGGATTCGTACGGTGGAGTTGGTCCGTTATTATGGTGCGAAGTTTATGGGCAGAGGATCAGGTGAAAAGGTAGATTTGGCAGTTGTAGGGAAAGTACTGATGCAATATGGTCAAAACGGTCAGTGAGAAGTAAGTAACGGGAATGTAACTGGAAAGGAGGAAGCAGGTGTTTGGTAAGGGACACAATACAAAGGACGGAGAATCAGGTGCTGTCACGGTCTTTTTAATTCTAATTTTGGCGGTCATGTTCGGTTTTATTGCTGTATTTATTGATTACGCGAGAATTGCTGCATTGCATGTGCAGACCGAACGGCTGACCCATGCGGCGGTTCGTTCAGTGATGTCTGCTTATGATCCAACATTACAACAGGAGTACGGTTTGTTTGCTTATGGCGAAGGCGGCGGAGAACAAATTATGGTCAAAGTGCTGAATGACAGCGCGCGGCGTACGGCACGCGCGGATACACTCCCGCTGATGAATACGAAGCTGGATTCAAGTTCCCTGCAAATGGAAAGAGAGCTTGGTAAATATGCCATATTTAACGAACAGATCCGGGAAGAGATGAAGTATAAAGCACCTGTCGATTTTACGTTTGAAGTGCTCGAAAAGCTAAAGCCGCTCTCTCAAAATATGAAAGAGGCTTCTCATACGGTAGATTTGCTGAAACGTCTACAAAAGCTGTACGACAGACGAGAGGCCAAACTGGATGACATGCTGGAGAAGCAACGTAAGGCAGGAGCTTATATGGAAGAGGTTCGCAAGCGGATTATTAAACAGAGGGGCACCTATATGCCCAATCAATATATATGGGACCCGCTTGAGGTTGTAGCCGATATTGCCGCTCAATATAAGCATTACGTACATGTATATGAAGACAATAAGAAGAGTGTGGACGACGTTAAAATCATGCAGATGGAAAAATATGCACGTAGAGCGAGGGCAGCGCTTGATCGCCTGCGTCAGATCATGGTTCAGGCTGGAGAAGAACATGATAAGCTGCTTCTGGAAGCCAAGGAACCGTTAAATGAGGCCCGACAGATTAATGAAGAGATGCGCAAAGTCATAGTCCAATATAAGCAGAGGGCGGCCAATGCAGGCTACGATGAGGTTTCAGCAGCCCCTACTCCAAGCGGAGCAGGCTCCAACGCAGATCCGTCGGTAGGAAGCGCACGGCAAAAAGCAGAGGATTTGTTGATTCCAGACAAGGAATTTGAGCAATGGGAAGCAGAAATCGAAAAGCAACGGACTTCTATAAATACTGCTAACAATAGAATAACGAGCATGATGCGTACCTTATCTTTTTATACAGATCCATTTTTGAATGCAGACATGCTCAAGCAAGAAGTCGCATCAACGCTCAAAGAGATAGATAAATACTTGAATGCGTATGCTTGGGCGGGACCTGCCAATGTACTCGACGGTGAAGCCAAAATGATGGATACGCGACGTGGACCGGACAAAGAACGCAAGAAAATGGAAAAAGAGGCGAAAAACAAGCTCAAACAAGCCTATCGGATCATTGAGGTTCTTTCCAAAGGTAAACAAAGTGCAGGACAATTCCAAAATTTGGAACGGTATTACAAGGAAAGTATTTCGTTTAACCAGTCTACATCCAGTCCATCTGTATCCGCTGATTTGCCCTATGACACCTATGATGCAGCGGGAGCTTCCATGGATAGTATGGATGGTCTATACGGGTCGGCATCTAATTTACTGACTCAACTGGGAGACGAGTTTTACCAGAATGAATATGCACTTTCTTACTTCCATCATGTGGATTTTAGCCGTTTTGGCAGCTTGGCCGGATCGGGTGGAAATGTGGGAAATGCTGCACAGATTTTGGGAGATCAGCTGGAGGTGAATAATCAGGAAGTTGAGTACATCCTGTATGGGTTCCATAATCCGACGGGTAATCTGGCATCCGCCTATGGAGAAATTTTTGCTATGAGACTTGCCATTCGAACAATGGAGGGATTGGTTAAAAACAGCTCAAAAGGTAATCCGCTGGTCGTTTTGGCGGCAGCTTTGTTATATGGAGTAGAAAAAGCGATAGAAGATATGATTATGCTGGCACAAAAGGGGGACGTGCCATTGTCTGATTTTCTGAAATTTCGAATGACATACAAGGATCATTTGCGATTGTTCCTAATGCTTCATAGCAATAATGAACGAAAAATGTCCCGTATGCTTGCTCTGATCCGCCTGAATACAGATGTCAATCCTGCTGAGCGGCAAACGTATGCAACGGGTGAAGTCAAGAATGGGATGAGGCTGTGGTTTCTACCTGGGGTAATGAAGATGCTCGGGACCGCCTCAAAAGAAGGCGAGAGCATTAAGGGAAGTGTGTACTATGTCACGAAAACAGCGCATTTTTCCTATTAATCGGTGTTTACGGAAAGTTTGTGGGCAGAAGCAATGTGAACAAGGAAGTATTGTTTTAGAAGCGGCACTGGTGTTGCCAATGTTTCTGTTTTTTATTATTTTTCTCATTTATATGGTTCAGATGACGCTGGTATCCACAGCCTTGCAGAACACCGCTTCAGAAGCGGTTAAGCAGGTTTCGACTAAAATCTACCCAGTTTCTCTAGCCGTGAAGGCGGCGTCCGCGAAAATAGATGCAGTCCGTGAACCGCTGGATGAATTGCCCAAGTTATCTGTGAGTGAATATGCAAGCCAATTCGCTGCCCAGTTGCCACCTCCAATTGGTGATTGGGTAGAAAGCGCTGTTCAGGGCGGTCAAAAGCCGATGGAGGAGCTGCGGGGGCGATTTACGGAAGCTACACTCGATCCTGTTCTGAAGCCGATGCTAAAGCCTTTTATGGAGGAAAGCATTCTGGAGTATGACCGTATTCATATAACGAGCGTACATGTACCTGCTCTTACAGAAACTAAGGACCCTTATTTTAGAGTAGAGCTGTCGTATGAATTGCCGATGAAGGTCCCCTTTCTGTATCGCAGCATTGTGCTTCAGGCGGCGGCAGAGGAACGTCTTTGGATTGGCGACACAGGGGAAGGAGCAGGTACAGGAAATGCGACAGGGGATAAGGATGCGGAGCATTCCATACAGTTGCTCGTTAAGCCTGAACCTGCTGTGAAGGGTGTGTACAATTTGATCAAGGCTAAGGTTGAGCCTGGGACGACTGCTAACCTTTCTGTACTTTATAAGTCGGGTGAAAGCACAGCTCAGCACTTGGGCTGGACCTCTGCCAATGCGGATGGAATTATTGAATGGAACTGGTTTGTGGGAACGAACACAACACCCGGTCAATGGAGCTTTGTAATTGAAACGGAGGATGGTCAACGTATCGAGGTTCCGTTTACCGTGGAAAAGCCAGCTGATGGATAGGATGGATATAGACGTGTAGGGATAGCTACGATGGAAAATGATTTGGCAGTCTGCTATTTCTATTTTTATAAAAGGGGGAAGATCGCATTGACGTGGATGTATATTGTATGCGGAGTCCTACTGGCGATTGCGTTAGTTACGGATTTACGTAGCATGAAAATCCCTAATAAGCTTACAGTGCCCGGCATAGCGGTAGGCTTACTGTTTAATACTCTGTTTGGAGGCTGGCACGGTTTTTTATTTGCTGTTGCTGGACTAGGTACCGGATTTGGGTTCATGCTGATTTTGTACTGGATGGGAGCTGTTGGTGCAGGAGATGTAAAGCTGTTCGGCTTGATTGGAGCATGGACAGGTGCCGCTTTTGCATGGCAGTCAGCTTTATATTCGATTTTTTTTGCAGGTATTATTGGCATAGGGGTTTTGCTATGGAAGAGGGAAACCATCATGAGACTGCGACGCGTGGCTTTTAATTTAGGAGGATTTTTTCTATTTCGCAGCGGCAAAGCGCTGACCAGTGGGAATGAAGCGCACCTCAGGTTTCCCTTTATGACGGCAGTCATTCCTGGAGCGATCAGTGCTTATCTTTACTTCTTGCCATGACATGTCCGCTGGGGGAGATCATGCTACCTCACGGAGATAGGAAATTGTTAAGGAGGTCATGAATTGTTTGGTTTAAGCAGGGATTTTGCCCGGAACGGCGGGACATTTATGATTCTAAACAAGGAAGATGGGCTCAAGACCGATGATTTAAATTCCGTACAGACCGGAATGATGACTGGTAATCGGATTCCCGGTCTGCTGGAACTTAGAATAAAGGAAGTCGATTTTCAGATTGAGTTACATTATGACATTTCGGGACAACGCATGCTTTCCCAGTTATGGAAAGGTGGGGGCGTGTCGACTTCGGATTTCTACCGGATTCTTTTTGAAGTGGCAGATGTCCTCCATCGCAGCCCGCAATATATGTTAGATATCCGCCAGTTTATTTTGCACGAGGATTATATTTTTCTAAGTGGTTCAGGTACAAGGGAAACCTCCAGTTTAACCTATGTTCCTTTACGCAGTGTACAGCATGCAGAGCAAACAGGCAGTCAATTTAAGCAGATGGTTATTCGTTTAATGACTCGTGTGGCCCACTTTCAGGGAGAATATATACAACGCATACTCGATCTGTGTGATAGAAATGAGTTTGAATTGGGATTGCTAAAGGAACTGCTATTGCAAGGAATGACGGCTGGAACAGAGCATGCTAGTGTGCAGGGAGAAAGTATGAAAGGGAGGAATAGAGATCCCTATACTCCAATAGAGGCTCAAGGAGAGCGTGATGGATTACGTTCACAAACTGCACACGAGAAATCATTCTCATTAGCAGACCCTATCATATCTGCTCATACCTCACAGGGTAACTATACAGATCGTGGAACGTACGGGCAAGAGCATCGGGAGACTCTGCAGGAGATTCAGGAGCTTAAACGGATCAATCGGCTCAAGCAGTCTGTGAAACCAGAGGACAATGCTGAGGTAGGAGCCGAATTCGAAATGGAAGATGTGGAGTCTGGATTGCGAAAATATAAAACATACATTGCTCTCGGATGTCTGCTCGCTTCGGCCATCGTGTGGCGTTATATTTATCTGGATCATCCAGAGACGGTACCGTTGATCATTTCAGTGGTGCTGACCTTGGTACTTGCCTCCGTTGCTTATATAAGCTGGACGGGGAAATGGGAGCGCAATCGAGCTTCATCTCATATATACAGCGATTCAGTACCTGTATTGGATTCGGAATGGTTAGGAACTGCTTCCCCAGCACAGCGAAAAAATGACCGCTATCAGGTAGATAAGCTGACTGGATTTGTAGCGGGACGTCATCATCAAGACAAGCGACCTTCCGATTCAAGTGATCAAGGGCAGGAGAGCTGGCGATGGACTTTTCCAAACTCAGAATCTAAAAGTGTGGGAAACCGAGTTACGGAAGATAGGGAGAAAACTTCAGCAAATTATGACTTACACGAGCCATCGAGGAGAGGTGCGGAACGGGCAAATGAATTGGAAGCCAGTGATACCAGTGAGGCTTATTATAAGTCCTTGTCCGGGGTAACGGAGCTACTAAATACTGTATCTAAGCAGGAAACCGTGCTACTTCGTCCGGATCAAGAGGTACAGAGTTTACCTGTTCAGCAATCACCGATTTCTTGCCTAGATCGTAAGCCACCAGGGAGTGGAGAAACCGAGCGCATCCGGTTGCAGCCAGACCAATTCGTTGCAGGCAGCTTCATCATCGGAAGAGATCCGCAATTGGTCCAGTATGTAGAGCATACGGATGGAGCTTCCCGTTCTCATATTGAGCTTTGCATAGTTACCGGAGGACATAGCCACATTGTTAAAGATTTGTCCTCGACGAATGGAACTGTTCTGAATGGAGAGCCTATGGTGCCTTATAAGGAGTACACAATGAAGGATGGAGACACTTTTAAAATCGCCGGAGTATCTTATACTTATCGGTTGGACTCTTTTAAATCCTCCAATGCATCATAAATGAAGGTTATATGGATATGTGTCAAGAAGAGGCCTGTTCTGTTCAGGGCTTCTTTCTTTATGAATAGTGGACTATTCATAGGAATAAAATGGGCATCTTAAAAACTTGCGGTCTGCTTGATAGATTGTTTCTGACTAAAAAAATGAACCCTAAGCTGGTAGTAACACTAACCTACCAGCCTGGAGTTCCTCTTTTTAAATTCAATGCTGTTTTTGGGAAAAATGGAGTTCCTCTAGAGCGTCCTTCAGTGAAGGATAGTTAAACTTAAATCCATGCTCCAGCGCTTTGCGCGGTATTACCTTTTGACCATCCAATACAAGCGTGCTCATCTCACCAACTAACTTTGAAACGAGAATGCTGGGGACGGGAAACCAGTGCGGACGGTGATATACGGTAGCTACTGTCCTCCCAAACTGGTCGTTCGTCAAGGGATGTGGTGATGAAGCATTCACTGCCCCGACGATTTCCGTCGTATGGATGCAGTACGTGATCAGACGAACGATATCTTCAATATGAATCCAGCTCATCCATTGATGACCACTGCCTATTTTGCCGCCAAATCCGAAGCTATAAGGCATCTTCATGAGTGGGAATGCCCCTTTTTTTCTGTCCAGCACAAGGCTAATGCGTAACTTAATTAAACGGGCATCAGAAGGGTAGGCATTGGCGGCTTCCTCCCATTGCTCAACCACCTGAGACAGAAAACCTTCCGAACGACGCGGGCTCGTTTCGTCGAATGTTTCGGTCAGGGATGTACCATAGGCGGCAACAGCCGAAGCCTGAATGATAACTTTCGGCTTTTTTTGTAGAGCATTCAATGCTTGAGCCAACCGTGCAACAGACAGCAGTCGAGATTGAAGAATTCTTTGTTTGGACTTATCCGTCCAGCGCTGATTCAGCGTTTCGCCTGCTAAATTAACGACCGCATCTGTGCCTTCCAGTACTTCAGGCCTTTGTTTTAATTCGTTCCAACTCATATATTGTAAACGGGGGCTCGCTTCGTGTCCTACCAGTGGCTTGCGGGTAACGACTTTCACGGTGTATCCGTCGTCTAGCAAGCTTTTGACCAGTGCACTCCCCACCAATCCAGTTCCTCCACATACGATGATGTTCATGGAGCCAGCTCTCCTTCCGATTCACAAAAAAATACATCTGTTATAGAATATAACCCTTTTCGAGAAAAAAACTTCATATGAATGTACCTTTATACGGTTAAGGATGTCAATCCATGATTTTATTTACCCTCGTTTGACTAACATATATTCTGATGTGTACTTTATCTACGTATTCCCTTAATAGAGTCATTTAAGAAAGCTGCCATAAAAGCTATGTTGTTTGATTTCAATAATCACGTTAAAATGATTAAATTAAAATAAGACAAGCATAACAGGATAAGGGGATGAATCAGGATCATGCTGAAAATTGGTTCTCATGTGTCCTTCTCGGACAAGGGTCTGCTCAGCGCTACAAAAGAAGCGTCTTCTTACGGGTCCAGCTCCTTTATGATATACACGGGGGCACCGCAAAACACGCGCCGTAAGCCGATGGAGTCCATGTATTTGGAGGAAGGCAAGCAGTTAATGGCTGAGAAGGGAATGGAAGATATCGTGGTGCATGCCCCGTATATCATCAACCTTGGCTCTTACAAAGAAAATACCTATGAGCTTGCGGTCAGCTTTCTTCAGGAGGAAATTCGACGCACACACGCGATTGGTGTGAAAAATATCGTGCTGCATCCAGGCGCTTTTACCGATAAGGATGCAGAATACGGAATTGGGCGTATTGCTGATGGTTTGAACGAGGTACTAAACGGCGTGAAGGAGACAGATGTTAACATTGCGCTTGAAACGATGGCAGGCAAAGGAACGGAAATGGGTCGTAGCTTTGAGGAGATTGCCTCCATTATTGATAAAGTAGAGCATAACGAGCGTCTTACGGTTTGTATGGACACCTGTCACATTCACGATGCGGGTTATGATATCGTAAATGATTTGGACGGTGTATTGGAGCAATTCGACCGTATTGTCGGCTTGAATCGCATCGCAGTTGTTCACATCAATGATAGTAAAAATCCAGTTGGCGCTCATAAAGACCGACATACTCCGATCGGATCAGGCTGGATTGGCTATCAGACTATTCATAATGTGGTGCATCATGAAGCACTTCAAGGACGTCCGTTTATTTTGGAGACGCCATGGATTGGTAAGGAAGCCAAAACTCAGCGTCCGATGTATGAGGTTGAAATTGCCCTGCTTCGCGGAAATGTAAAGGAGCGCTTTGGGGATGAGTTTTTGGGTCAGGTAGAGCAATTGCATTCGTTTTTCAAAAAACAGGATGTGGATGTCCGTAAATTTGTGCTGGACACCTGGGCTCTGCTGAAAAATGATGCCAAAGCAAGAAAAGCCGATCCACGTGAGCCGTTGGAGCGTCTGTATGACATGATAACGGAAGCAGCACTATTTCCAGATTTGAGCGAAGAACACATTAATCAACGGTTGATTGCCTGGTTTGCCGGCAGTCATTTGCCAGTGACGGTATAAGCTAAGGGGGATTAATAGCCACATGGAAATTCACGTAAAACATCAGCAAAATAGCACTCTATCAGCCCATGAAAACCGCGCGCGTATGCTTGTATCTTGTCCAGACGGACCAGGTATTGTAGCGGCCGTGTCCCGTTTTTTGTACGAGCATGGGGCCAATATTGTTCAATCTGATCAATATACAATGGACCCGTCCGGCGGTATGTTTTTTATGCGTATTGAATTTGATCTACCGAATTTGAGTGCAACCCAACCACAGTTGGAGCAGGATTTTGCCGCTGTTGCTGAGCAATTCCGTATGGAGTGGACGATTTCTGCGGTTAGCCGCAAGAAAAAACTGGCTATTTTCGTTTCCAAAGAAGATCACTGTTTGGTAGAACTGCTGTGGCAATGGCAGGCAGGAGATCTGGACGCGGATATTTCATTGGTGGTTAGTAATCATCCGGATATGAAGGAGTATGTGGAATCGTTTGGCATCCCATATCACCATATTCCGGTAACCGCCGATACTAAACCGGAGGCGGAGCGCCGTCAACTAGAGGTCATTGGCGAAGACATTGACGTTATCATTTTGGCCCGTTACATGCAGATTATTTCTCCCAAGTTTATTGAGCATTATCGCAACCGAATTATCAATATCCATCATTCCTTTCTGCCTGCATTCGTGGGTGGGAAGCCATATGCCCAAGCCTATAATCGCGGTGTGAAAATTATTGGTGCTACTGCGCATTATGTAACTGAAGAATTGGACGGCGGCCCGATCATTGAGCAGGACGTGCAGCGGGTAAGCCACGGAGATGATGTAAATGAGCTAAAGCGGATCGGTCGCACCATAGAGCGGGTCGTTTTGGCAAGAGCCGTGAAATGGCATGCAGAGGATCGTATTCTGGTTCATGAGAACAAAACGGTCGTTTTTAACTAATCTTAAAATTTTAGAAAAAAATTGTGAATATATATTTTTTGTTAAACAAAGCCCGTCGCATAACGGGCATTGTTTTTTTATGTAAGGATTTTGCAAAATTCGATTCCAGTCGCTCCGAAGTGCAAGATATAGACGAACTAAACCATTTCGATCTATATCTTGTTCATTGGAAGTCGCTTATGGGATTTTTGAAAAATCCTCATGTGAGCTATTTGCCTTATAAACGGTCAGTACATAATATTTTTTGTGATTTTATAATTTTTTAAATGAGGTTAATACATTACGGGTATATTTATATGAGGACTCGGTACAACATTTCCACAATCATCTTTATAAACGATCTGGCAAACTTTCACGGCAAATGGTACAATACTTAAGAATGTATAAGTCATATTGAAACATTCAAGCAGATTCACTCACTTCAATAGACATCGTTTCTATATCGGACGGTGGTGTTGGAGAGTATGACCGAATGCAATTGACATACTTTATACAATATGAGGAGGCAAACCATGACTGACCAGAATCAAGCGATTCAAAAGGATGAAAACTCCACGATCGACAATTTGTCCATCACAACTATTCGTACGTTGGCAATTGACGCCATCGAGAAAGCAAACTCGGGACATCCTGGTATGCCGATGGGCTCCGCGCCAATGGGATACCAACTTTTTGCTAAAACGATGAATCATAATCCCGATCAACCTACGTGGGTTAACCGTGACCGTTTTGTATTGTCCGCAGGACACGGTTCCATGTTGCTATACAGCCTTCTGCACCTGAGCGGCTATGATCTTCCTATGGAAGAACTGAAGCAATTCCGTCAATGGGGCAGCCTTACACCGGGCCACCCTGAGTTTGGGCACACTGCTGGTGTAGATGCTACAACTGGACCTCTGGGACAAGGTCTCGCAATGTCCGTAGGTATGGCAATGGCTGAAGCTCAACTGGGTGCAACATATAATAAAGACGAATTTAAAGTTGTAGATCACTTCACGTATGCAATCTGCGGCGATGGCGATCTGATGGAGGGTATTTCCCACGAGGCTGCTTCGTTGGCTGGTCGCTTACAACTGGGCAAGCTGATTGTATTGTTTGATTCCAATGATATTACACTGGACGGCAAGCTTAATCTGTCCTCTTCCGAGAGTGTTGCCAAACGTTTTGAAGGTTACAACTGGCAAGTACTGCGTGTAGAAGATGGTAACGATCTTCCAGCCATCCAAAAAGCCATTGAAGAAGCGCAAGGCGACTCGACACGCCCTACGCTGATTGAAGTGAAGACAGTTATCGGCTACGGAAGCCCGAACAAACAAGGTAAAGGCGGACACGGTGGTACTCATGGTTCCCCGCTGGGATCAGAAGAAGCCAAGCTGACTAAAGAATTCTACAAATGGGTATACGAAGAGGACTTCCACGTACCACAAGAGGTTCGCGAGCATTTTGCTAAAGTAAAAGAGCGCGGTATCGCGGCGAACAAAGCATGGGATGAACAGTTCGCGAAATACAAAGCAGCTCACCCTGATTTGGCAGCTCAGTTCGAAACAGCTGTAAACGGTGATCTTCCAGAAGGATGGGATCGTGATCTTCCGAAATACACGACTGGAGACAAAGCCGTTTCGACTCGTGTAGCTTCTGGTAATGCTCTGAACGGATTGGCTCCAAACGTACCTTTCCTGACAGGCGGATCTGCCGATCTGGAGAGCTCCACGATGACACATTTGAACAACCTGACGAACTTTACGCCAGAAGACTACGCCGGCCGTAACATCTATTTCGGTATCCGTGAATTTGGTATGGCTGCTGCGATGAACGGTATGGCGTTGCACCAAGGTGTAAAAGTATTCGGCGGTACATTCTTCGTATTTACAGACTATCTGCGTCCAGCCGTTCGTCTGGCAGCTCTGATGGGATTGCCTGTAACCTACGTTCTGACTCACGACAGTATTGCTGTAGGTGAAGATGGTCCGACTCATGAGCCGATCGAACAATTGGCTTCCCTGCGTATTATCCCGAACTTGACAGTAATTCGTCCAGCGGACGGTAATGAAACTTCTGCTGCTTGGGCTTATACGCTGGAAAACAAGAAAAACCCGGTTGCTCTGGTATTGACTCGTCAAAACCTGCCAATCCTGGCTGCTAGTGCTGAGCATGCACGCGAAGGTATCAAACGTGGTGCTTATGTGGTTGCAGATGCAACAGACGGCAAACCGGTTGCTCAAATTCTGGCTACAGGCTCCGAAGTACAATTGGCTGTTAAAGCTCAGGAAGCACTGGCAGAACAAGGTATTCAAGTACGTGTTATCAGCTTCCCAAGCTGGGATCTGTTCGAAAAACAAGACAAAGCATACAAAGATTCCGTTCTGCTGCCAGAAGTGAAAGCTCGTTTGGCTGTAGAAATGGCGTATCCACTGGGCTGGGAAAAATATGTTGGCGACCAAGGCGACATTCTCGGTATCAGCACATTCGGCGCATCCGCACCTGGCGACCGTGTGATTAAGGAATACGGCTTTACAGTAGAGAATGTTGTTAGCCGTGTGAAAGCTTTGTTGAAATAAAACACTGAGCATCTAAAACAGACAGTCGTAACCTGAGAAAGGCTTACGGCTGTTTGTTTCATACAGTTGATGCTTTGCAATGAAATCACTATTAAATTCCAATCTATAGGATGCGGTGATACAGTGTGTATTTTCATACTGAAGCTGGAATCAAATCTATGTTATGATGCACCAATATTCATTCAACCATTGAGAGCAGATGAGGGGATAACGAATGACACAGTTCGATGGAGTAAGCGTAGTTAAAAAAGCAAACGTTTATTACGATGGTCAGGTTACAAGCCGTACAGTCATCCTGGGTGACGGCAGTAAGGTTACACTGGGTATTATGCTGCCAGGAACGTATGAGTTCGGCACGGATTCCCGTGAGATCATGGAGATTTTGGCAGGGGATTTGAGAGTGTTGCTTCCAGATACTGAGGAATGGCTAGAAATACAAGGGACGGCAACCTTTCACGTACCTGCAAAGTCTTCATTCAAGCTGGAAGTACGAAGTGTAACTGATTATTGCTGTTCTTATCCCGAATAATAAGCTAAAACGGGTAAGCACACTCAGCCTTCAAGCCAAGTGTGCTTACCCTAAAGCTATGCCATATGTACACAAGCACAGCCGTATGGTTACAAAGAAAGGTGCAGCTTATTCGAGAGGTTGACCACCAATGGTGTGGCCAATCCATGCTTCGTATGTCTTCACGACAGCGGAGAGGTCTTCATCGCCGTAGCCTTGTGTTTGCCCGGCTTGAAACAGGCTTTTGGCAATGGATAACATAGGTGCAGGGATGGACAAGCTGTCTGTTAGTGAGGAAGCAAGCTTCAAGTCCTTAAGCATCAAGGCAAGTGAGAACTGGTTACTAAAATCATGTTCAATGATTTTGCGCCCTTTCAGGTCAGCGGCCTTGCTGCCTGCCGATCCGAGTTGTACCAATTCAAGGAAGCTGTCTGCCGGGATGCCGGATTTAGCCGCGATAGCAAAGCCTTCAGCCAGAGCGAGGTTATGAATACCCACCATCGTATTATGAGCGAGCTTGGCTACGGCCCCGCTGCCATTAGGTCCCATATGAAGTACCTTTTTGCCCAGGGTATCAAAAACATCTGATTGTGCCGCAATGGCTTCTGCATTACCGCCAACCATGAACACAAGTGTACCGTCTACAGCAGCAGGCTTACTGCCTGTTACGGGTGCATCAATGAAAGAGCAGCCCAGCTTGTCCGCTTCGGCGGCCAGTTGCTTGACCAGTTCAGGTGAAATCGTACTGTTGTCCATCACGGTCATGCCAGCCGTAAGTCCGGCAAACACGCCGTCATCGCCATAATAGATGTCACGAATGGAGTGATCATCGCTGACCATGGTAATGACCAAGTGCTGACCTTCAGCTGCTTCACGAGGAGTTGAAGCTGTACGTGCACCTTGCTCTGCCAGTGGTTCGCAGCGCGAAGCGGTACGATTATAAACAGTGACTCCGAATCCCTGCTTTAGCAGATTGGATGCCATCGGGGCGCCCATGGTGCCCAGTCCGATAAATCCGATGTTTTTCATTGCTAATCACCTTTCTTGTTGGAAGTTGCCGTCCGATGCAGATTGCGCGTTCGGCTTGAAATGAATATAAAACAGGTTGATCTCAGTTAATTGTAGCATGGGCATGCTACCCTATCTACAGGAGGGGCTGTCAAGCACAGGATACACAGGTAACGCAAGCTTGTCAGGCCCCGCAAATTAAAGTATCCTATTCCTAAGTCCTTATGTTCGTATTCATGGTCTTAGTAATACCAAACAGGAGGTTCCAAACATGTCTAAAAAAGTTAATTTTGATTACACTAAAGCGCTCTCCTTTGTAGGTCAGCACGAAATTGATTATTTTGCAGAGCCCATCAAGCTGGCTCATGAGCAACTGCACAACCAAACCGGTGTAGGGTCCGATTTCTTGGGTTGGATTGACCTGCCTACTAATTATGATAAAGAAGAGTTTGCGCGCATCCAAAAGGCTGCTGCTAAAATTCAAAGCGATTCCGAAGTATTGATCGTAATCGGTATCGGTGGTTCTTACCTTGGAGCACGTGCTGCGATCGAAATGCTGTCGCATTCTTTCTACAATGCGCTGCCTAAAGATCAACGCAAGGGTCCAGCTATCTATTTTGCTGGTAATAACATCAGCTCTACATATGTGAATCATCTGTTGGAACTGATTGAAGGTAAAGACTTCTCTGTGAACGTCATTTCCAAATCAGGTACGACAACAGAGCCAGCGATCGCATTCCGCGTATTCCGTGCAGCTCTGGAGAAAAAATACGGTAAAGAAGAAGCACGCAAGCGTATTTATGCAACGACGGATAAAGAACGTGGCGCTTTGAAAAAACTGGCTAACGAAGAAGGCTACGAATCCTTCATTATTCCTGATGATGTGGGTGGTCGTTACTCCGTGCTGACAGCAGTAGGCTTGTTGCCGATTGCTACTGCAGGCATTAACATCGAGGAAATGATGCAGGGGGCGGCAGACGCTTCCAAAGAGTACAGCAACCCGAATGTAGCTGAGAACGAGGCTTATCAATATGCAGCCGTTCGTAACGCTTTGTACCGCAAAGGTAAAGCAATTGAAATTCTCGTAAACTATGAGCCGTCTCTTCATTTTGTATCCGAGTGGTGGAAACAGTTGTACGGAGAAAGCGAAGGTAAGGATTACAAAGGCATTTATCCTGCTTCTGTTGATTTCTCGACAGACCTGCACTCCATGGGACAATTCATTCAGGAAGGCAGCCGCAACATTTTCGAAACGGTAATCCAAGTAGAAAATGTACCTAGTCACATCACCATCGAAGCAGATGAGGATGATCTGGACGGACTGAATTTCCTGGCAGGCAAAACTGTGGATTTTGTAAACAAAAAAGCATTCCAAGGTACATTGCTGGCTCACACAGACGGACAAGTACCGAACCTGATTGTAAATATTCCTGACTTGAGCCCTTACTCTTTCGGCTACCTTGCTTATTTCTTCGAAAAAGCTTGCGGCATCAGCGGCTACCTGTTGGGTGTAAATCCGTTCGATCAACCGGGCGTAGAAGCTTACAAGAAGAACATGTTTGCGCTGCTCGGTAAACCAGGCTTCGAAAAAGAAAAAGCTGAGCTTGAAGCGAGATTGTCTGAATAAGAGTGCTGTAATCTCTGATGCGAAACAGGATTTCGGTCAGAAGTGTTATAGTGTATAGCAGCAATTAAAGTACAGGAAAGCAGTTCACCAGCTGCCAAAAGCGGGGGACTGCTTTCTTGTAAAATGAAGTAAGGAAGGTTATACGTGTATGTTGGAACAATACCGAACCGTACGCGGTGCCGGCAACAAGGAAATTGTAATCCGAAAATCCCGTTTTATCGGCCATATTCAGCCTGTTCAAACTGAGGAAGAAGCAGTTGCTTTCATAGAGCGCATCAAAAAAGAGCATTGGAACGCTACCCATAATTGTTCTGCTTACATGATTGGGGAAAGAGACGAAATCCAAAAGCAATCGGATGACGGAGAACCGAGTGGTACGGCTGGAAAGCCTATTTTGGAGGTGATCCGCAACCAGAAGCTGAAAAATGTCGCTATTGTTGTTACCCGTTACTTTGGTGGGATTTTGTTGGGAGCAGGCGGTCTGATTCGCGCGTATTCAGATGGTGCTGTTGCAGCAATCGAGGCAGGGGATGCAATTACACGTGTGCTGCATCGTGAAGTTTTTGTAGAATTGGATTATACCTGGTTGGGCAAAGTGGAAAATGAATTACGCAATCGCAGCATCCGCACTGGAGAAACAATGTTTACGGATAAAGTTACCTTAACCTGTCTGCCGCTGGCTGGTGATGCGGAATCCTTCAGCAACTGGATAACAGACTTGACGCAGGGGCAATCGCTTGTGTCGGAGGGAGAGCAGCTTTACTTTATTGAAGGGGAATAAATAATATGGCTAGAAGAGCAGTAGAACAGGAGTTGTCAAGAGGGCGGATTCTGGAAGCGGCCAGGCACTTGTTTATTACCAAGGGCTACCGCGCGATTTCAATGCGCAGCATTGGCCAGCATCTGGGGTACAGTCATGGTTCGTTATATTATCATTTTAAAGAGAAGGCTGAACTGTTCTATGCTATTGTGATTGAAGATTTTAATACATTGCGTGGGATTCTACTGCAAGCAGCAACAGGTACGCCTGATAATGGCTTGAGCAGGCTGGAGTACTTGATGCTGGAATTTATCCGTTTTGGTTTGGAAAATCCATATCAGTACGAAATTATGTTCATGATGCACGATGAAGAACTATTTGCATACTGTCGCACAGAGCAAAACCGTTGTGTGGAACTATTTGCGTCCATGATCCGTCAAGAATTGAGTGGTCAGGGGCATTCGGAGGAAGATTGCTCTAGGGTACCGAAAAGCCTGTTTTTATCCATGCATGGCTTTGTATCATTTTATATTCAGGACGGTTTAACATTTGAAGAAATTAGGCCCGCTGCTTTAGCACATGTAAAGCTGCTGTGCAGACACCTATGATCGTACCTGCATTCACACACTGCAGCCATGAACATGTAGGGCGTTTTTCTGGGTGTATGCACTTCATGACGGTGACTTATCATTACGGTACTTTGCGAAAGCGACTAAGAATTTAACAGACGATGATGCATCCAGTAGGAAAACATCATGGTCTGTTTTTTTACCCGTTTCAGTCAGCCCTTCATGATCTTTACATGGTATTGGCGTCTGCGTGGTCCGTCGAATTCACAAAAATAAAGTCCCTGCCATCGTCCGAGCAACAGCTTTCCGTCATGGATGATGATCGTTTGTGAGGGGCCTGTCGTGATGGATTTTAGGTGGGACGCTGTATTTCCCTCCATATGGCGATATTGGGGATGCTCCCACGGATAGACTTCATCTAGTCTTAACATCACATCATGTTTGACATCTGGGTCTACATTTTCATTAATGGCGATGCCGGCTGTCGTGTGTGGACAATAAACAAGTGCGGTTCCTTGTTGCACCCCGCTTTTTTCGATCAATGAAGCAACCTCTCGTGTAATATCGCGAATTTCATCTCGCCGTGTAGTGGATAATTCTAAAGTATGCAACAATAACTCCATCTCCTTTCTTCCTAATACTTTACCCTTTTAATTCCTAATATAATATATAGAGTTGACGAAAATTACTTTCCTTTGATAAAGTATCACATAAGAAAAAACATAGTATATGCATTGGAATAATTAAATGGTTTCAAATGAGGTACGTGCTTTGCGGTAAGCAAGGCTGCTGCTGTTCCTGAACAGGTCCAGAAGCGGAAAGGAAGTGTACGGATATGCATGTGGAAGTAAGAGGGTTAAACAAGCATTTCGGTAATTTTCATGCAGTAAAGGATGTATCTTTTGATATTCAGGCGGGCCATCTTATTGGCTTACTCGGTCCAAGTGGTGGGGGAAAAACCTCCATTCTTCGCATTTTGGCGGGTCTGGAGCAACCGGATGCGGGAGAAATTCATTTTCATGGAAAAAGGGTAAACGAGCTGTCCCCGCAGGAACGTGGAATCGGATTTGTATTTCAAAACTATGCTTTGTTCAAGCACATGAGCGTCTACGACAATATTGCCTTTGGTCTGAAAGTGAAAAAAAGCTCCAAAACCCGCATCAAGGAACGGGTCACAGAGTTGGTCGAACTAACGGGGCTCAAAGGATTTGAGCATCGTTATCCGCATCAGTTGTCAGGTGGACAGCGACAGCGGGTTGCCTTTGCGCGTGCTTTGGCACCAGAGCCTCAATTGCTGCTGTTGGATGAGCCTTTTGCAGCTATTGATGCCAAGATTCGTCAGGAGCTGCGCACCTGGCTGAGAGAGTTGATTGAGCGGGTGGGTATTACTTCAATTTTTGTCACCCATGATCAGGATGAGGCGATTGAAGTAGCGGATGAAATTATGGTGATTAATCAGGGACGACTGGAGCAGAAGGGAACACCTTGGGATATTTATAAAAAACCGGGTACTCCGTTCGTGGCTTCCTTTATTGGGGAATCTACGGTGATTGAGCAGGCAGGCAGTCTCACAGGCTTCGAAGAAGCTGCTGGAGTGGGAACACGTGCCTTGATCCGTCCGGAGTATATTGATGTCGGGCCAAGCGAGGAATTTACGCTCCTGTCGGCGACCGAGGAAGGCATAGTGAAGCATTTGCATTTTCGTGGAAGTGAGTGGATGGTTGAAGTACAGGTTGGGGATCATCGTCTCATGACATACCGCTCGCTGGAGAAATCTACGCTGGAAACTGGTCAGCAGGTGCGAGTGTTGGTGCATCGAGCCTATCTTTATAATGACCAGTCCAGCTGGATGGTGGAAAACCGCCTGAAGGAAGATCCAATGCCTATCATCATTTAAAAATAAATACGATCACGCATGAGGGGATGTCGAGCCTGATTTCACGGCTTTGGGCATGCTCCTTTTGGCGTTGGACGCTGGAAGGATTTACGCAGATGATTTACGTAGAATCGGTCTGTTCGTTATAATAGTAGTAAAAAGACCCAGATAGATAGGAGTTAAACCATGAATCGGCTTATTTTTCTTGGCACGGGGGATGCAATGGGGGTTCCGCGTGTATATTGTGATTGTCCCGTATGCTCAGAAGCTCGCACGACAGGGGCGAATGAAAGATTGAGATCGTCTGTGCTGATCGAAAGCGAGACGGAGGACTTTATGATTGATTGTGGTCCCGACTGGCGCAAACAGCTAGAATTACGCGGTCTGCGTTTTATCCCTACAATCCTTGTGACACATGCACATTTTGACCATATTGGAGGATTACCAGAATGGGCAGATGCCTGTCGCTGGACTGGCAACAGAGGTCGCTTGTACGCGCCACAGGAAGTGATTGACACGATCTTGCGTCAATTTTCCTGGCTCTCTGGAAACTTGGATCTTATTCCAGTAGACCAGGGAGCCCAACTTGGCGGGTGGAATATTCGGGGATGGCGTGTGAATCACGGGAAAAACGGATATGCCTACGCTTATCGTCTGGAAAAGGACGGCTTCTCGTGGGCTTACTGTTCGGATTCGATTGGATTGAATGAGGCAGAAATTCTGCCCTTGCACAATCTGAATTTGCTCGTCCTGGGAACGAGTTTTTATCATGAGGAGGCCGAGTATGCCACCCGTTCCGTATATGACATGCTGGAGGCTCAGGAGCTTATAGGAAGGCTTAAACCCCAAAGCACAGTGTTTACACATATGTCCCATGATGTGGATGTCACACGCAACTATGGGCTTCTGGAAGGGATTAGCTTGGCACATACCGGCATGAGTTTACCGTTAGAATAAAGGTGCCCTTTACCTTTACATCGTTCGACTGATACGTAGAAGGGTAGAGATTCCTTCTTTGATTTGTAGCTCGTTGGCGTATGAATAGGACAGCCGTACATGCGTTTTACCTTCTGCACCGATGGGATCAAACACATTGCCCGGGACAAAGGAAACGGACTCATGTACACTTCTGGAAAGTAGTTCATTGGGTCTCAACGTAGAAGGCAGCTGGAGCCACAGGTTGAGCCCCCCCGCCGGGCTGGTCCATGTCCAACCGGAATCGCGGAGACTGTCTTCCATCGTTTCCTTACGAATCTGGAGCGCGATACATAGCTTTTTAATATGCTGCTGCATACGTGGAGATTGAAAGTATTGTAAAAACAGCTTTTGATTCAGCAGTGGCGATCCATTGTCCACCAACGCTTTGACGTTCAGCAGGCTGTTCATGAGCTGTGGTCGGCAGGTCACGGCTGCGATTCGTAGACCGGGTGCAACATATTTACTGTAACTTCGAATGTAGACGACGCTTCCCGAAACATCATAGGCGAAAATCGGAGAAGGGGGCTTTTGCCCAAAGCTGATGTCATAGGTGCTGTCATCCTCAACAATGAGACAGCCGTAGCGCTCGGCTAGTTCTGGCAGTCGTTTGCGCTGCTCATCGGGGACCGTAAAGCCCGTCGGGTTGTGGAATGTTGGATTCATATAAAAGAGGCGTGGTTTTTCTGTTTTCATGCACCACTCAATCTGGTCCATATCATAACCTTCTGGTCGAATATCAGTCATAGTCAGACGTGCGCCTAGTCTACGGAATATTTCCATAGCGGGGCCATAGGCAGGGCGTTCGATCAGTACACGGTCTCCTGTACGCAGCAGAGATCGGGCAATTAAATCAATGGCTTGCTGTGCTCCAGAGGTAATCAGCACTTCATCCGGTGATAAAGCAAAATGCTTATCCACGCTAAAATGCTGCGCCATGGCCTCCCGAAGCTCGGCATCACCCTGTACAGAGGAATAGGTGGCCGCTACTTTTGGATGCTTTTCAAATACCTGCATCATCAGTTCTCCCCAAAATCGGTTGGGCAGGAGAGAGGGGTCAATCAGCGCTTTGGAAAACTGGAAATTCGCATTTACCGATTGAACGCGGCTAAGTCCATCCATTCCTCTCCAGGCTGAAATTGACGGATCATCTGCCGCATGGGCAGATTCGGAGTGAATCGTGAGGTCAATGGACGAATGTCCCGAGTAGCCAGCATATTTTGCATGCCCAGTCGCTTGGGAAGCATGAACGTAATACCCTGATTTGTCCTTTACATAGACCAGTCCCCGTTGCTTCAACTCCTGATATGCCCGGAAAACAGTTAGCCGATGTACACCCAGCTCCTGAGCCAAGCTTCGTACGGACGGCAGCTTCATGTCTGTTTGCCAATCCCCGCGATCGATCCGCACAGTTACATAATGGATAACCTGCTCATACAGCTTTAAGGCATGATCGGCTGGAAAAAGTAGTTCGCTGTTGTTCTTACCCATGCTATCCACGCTCCTTTGTGTGTATTGTACTATATAGCACTTCAAAAACGTATACAACTGTTCTGTAGTTATACAACTGTTCTGTTCGTCTCCCTGTATGCTTAAAAGCAACTGAAGGGAGAGGGACGTATCATGATTGGGATCGCGTTTACAGTAATGTGTCTTATTTTTGGCACAACGTTTTTGGCCATAAAAGTGGGAGTGGAAGCTGGGCTTCCGCCATTCCTATCGGCAGGTGTACGTTTTTTCGCGGCAGGGGCGATATTGTTCATTGCTATGAAGCTGACCGGAAAAGTACGATGGTCGTTATTATGGCGTAAGGAAATGTTGCTGATTGGAGCAGGAACGACCTTCGGTACATTTTCAGCCTTGTATTGGGCAGAGCAATATGTCAGCTCGGGGATCGGAGCTATTTTGTCAGCTACTGGGCCGATGATGATCGTCATTTTGCAATCTGTACTGCTACGGCAAAAAACGTCACGGATTACGGTCGTTGGCTGCATGATCAGCTTTCTTGGTGTGGTGCTGGTTGTGCTGCCCGGATTGGCGGTTCAGATCAGTGGTCTGTGGCTGGCGGGATGCCTTGTCATTTTGCTGGGAGAGCTGTGTTATTCCGGGGGAGCTCTTTATTCCAAGCGAGTGATGGATGTATTTCGTGAAACGAACCCGATTGCCCTGAATGCGGCGCAAATGATCCATGGGGGATGGATGCTGCTGTTACTGTCTGCGATCACGGAACCGTGGAGTTCTGAGGGGTGGCAGTACCTTCCTGCCATGGGGTCTTTACTTTATCTGATCCTGTTTGGTTCGATGATTGCACATACACTGTTCTACTGGCTCATGGAGCGTACAAATCCCCTGTTTCCGACGACGTGGTTGTATATATCACCGCCGATTGCGGTGGGCTTGGGAGCGTTGTTGTATGGAGAGCATGTAAGCTGGTGGATGCTGGCTGGGGTGCTGCTCATTGTGACCGGACTAATCCTTATGAACAATGGAATTATCCGTCTGGTGAACAGGCGCAAGGTACGTTCTGCTGCCTGATATTGTATAGCGGTCAGGTTATTATATGATCTGACAGAAAAGGCCTCCAAACTGTCGTATGTTACTGATCATGCGACAGTTTGGAGGCTTTGTTGTTGTATTACTTCATTTAAAAATTATGGAAGCAGGCACTTTTTGCTTATTCAACATTGAGTACGAATTTGTCGATGGCGTGCTTAACACCGTCTTCGTTATTGCTGCGAGTGATGTAATCAGCTAGCTTTTTCAAATCAGGAATGGCATTCTCCATCGCTATGCCGAGACCAGCGCATTCAAGCATTTCATGGTCGTTCCAAGAGTCGCCGATGGCAATCGTTTCCGACAGTTCACAACCAAAATGGTTTGCAAGGAAGGTAAGCGCGTGACCCTTGGTGCCTTCATGATGCATAATTTCCAGAAAATGAGGCTTAGATTTTGTAATGTGCACTTCATTGCCAAGCAGTTCGCGAAGTTCAGGAATTAATTCATCCAATACTTCAGGCTCGTCGATAATCAGCAATTTAGGAGCCGGCTGCTCTATAACTTTACTGAATACAGGCTCTACAAAATATTCCGTGTTGTTCAGCTCCGTGTAATCTTTGATTTTCTGATTATCTTCACGTGTGTACAATTTGTCATCAATATACGTTTGCAGATGCAGATTGCGTTCCACGCAGAATTCATACAGACGACGCGCAGCCACGAGTGGAACATAACGCTCATACAGCACGTTTTCGTCCAGCAGGTTTTTAACCAAAGCTCCTTGGTACGTAATGATCGGCACGTTCAAACCAGTTTGGCGAGCAATTTTGTGTGCGGAGGCATAAGCTCGTCCAGTAGCGAGGGTAACCACCACACCTTTAGCTACAGCAGCTTCTAATGCCTGTTGTGTCGCCGGTGTAACTTCTTTCTGGTCGTTAATGAGTGTATCATCAATATCAATGGCAATTAATTTATACATATCGGTATTCTCTCCTTTATCTCTATCATGGGGCAATGTTAAAATTGTATCTTATAATATTCAAAATGACAATATCGCAATGAAAAGGGGATGGCCCCTATAAGAGCCTGTCCCCTTATAACCACTGAAGTATTGGCTTGAAACGATGGAAAAAAGTAACGGTTAGTCTTCCAAAAATACAAGTCCAACAAAATCGTCCAGCTCAATATTACCAAAATAGTGCTTCAAATCGAGAGAGGATAAGGCTTGACGGACCTCACCTTCATCATAGCGCTTGCCACGCAGGATATTTTCAATATCAGCAACGTCACCCACGCCGAAGAAATCCCCATAGATTTTAATATCACGGATATAGCCTTCCTTAAGATCCATGCGGATATCAATAATGCCGACCGGAAATTTACGTGTGTGCTTGATATTGCTCTCGGGGGATAGACCGTAGTTCCAATCCCACGATTGGTAGCGTTCTTTGGATATTTCATGGATTTTGGCCCAATCGGTATCGGTGAGCTTATATTGAGGTACCTGATCCAATTCTGCACCGAATATGAAACGCAGCAGTTCCTCGCGAAATTGCTCTATGGTCATCTCACGGTCCATCAGTTCGCTGATGTTAGCCACGCGACTGCGGACGGATTTAGTGCTTTTGGATTTGAATTTTTCGGGATTGGCATGCAACGATGCAGCCACATTGTCCAGATTCAGGTTAAACATCAATGTACCGTGGCTGAACATCCGTCCGCGTGTGGCAAATTGGGCGTTTCCTGAAATTTTACGTTCTCCGACCTGCAGATCGTTGCGGCCTGTCATTTCAGCTTCTACTCCCATTTGGCGCAGAGCATCAATAACGGGTTGCGTAAATTTGAGGAAATTATGAAAGGACTCCCCGTTATCCTTGGTAATAAAGCTGAAATTTAAATTACCGAGGTCATGATATACAGCACCGCCGCCGGACAGGCGACGAACCACTTGAATATTGTTATCTCTGACAAACTCGGCGTTGATTTCTTCAATGGTATTTTGGTGCTTGCCTATAATAATAGAAGGCTGATTAATATAAAACAGCAGATAGCTGTCGTCAAGCGGAAGATGCTTGAGCGCGTACTCCTCAATGGCAAGATTAATGGCTGGATCGTGTATGCCCTGGTTGTCGATGAACAGCATGTCCATTCCTCCGTATATACAAACTGTGTAATTTTATGTGTGCCTCCATCTATTGTAACCCAAGTGAGCCATGTACACAAAAGCTCATTTGCATTGACGGGACGCAAAAAGCAGCCTCATAATGGAGCTAAATGATTGGGAACGGCCGGAAAGGATGAGAGGCAATGATAGAGGTTTACGGTCATGGCGGGGACAGGGAAACAGCTGCGGCGACATTTGGCGGAGCTGCTGCGGATTTTGTAGATTTTAGTGCAAATATTAATCCGCTTGGTCCACCACCAGAGGTGCTTGAGGCGCTGCAACACTCATTTGACACTGTGATTCGCTATCCAGACCCTGGGCATCGGAATTTTAAAAATATGCTCGCACGGCGACTGCATGTTCCACCGGAGTCGCTAAGTATCGGAAACGGAGCGGCTGAAAGTATGGCGCTCCTACTATTGGGACTAGCTCCTAAGCGTGTGGGTGCAGTAGAGCCGTGTTTTTCAGAATATGCGGAGCTGGCTGGCAAATTTGGAGCTGAGGTCAACCGGGTGTACGGAAAGGCCTCGCTTCAATGGAAGGCGGACGTGGAGGACATCCTTCAGCTCATGGAGCAGGTAGATGTTTTGTTCCTTGGGCAGCCGAATAATCCAAACGGTGTGCAATATGGTGAGCAGGAGTTGTGCGAGCTGGCAGAGGCGGCTGGCACAACGGGTACCGTGCTGGTGGTGGATGAAGCATTCATTGATTTTATCCCGCTGGAACGGCGAATCTCACTGCTGCCTGTACTGGATCGTTATCCTCATGTGATTTTGATCCGGTCAATGACCAAATTTTATGCCATTCCTGGCTTACGATTGGGCTATGCGATTGCTCATCCGGACTATATCCGGCGAATGACGGCCAAACAGGTGACCTGGAGTGTGAATGGATTGGCGTTGCTGGCTGGGGAGGCGTGTTTGAGAAGTGGGCAAGCATATGAGCGCCAAACACAGGAGCTGATTGCTACGGAGCGCAACCGCCTGTTGACCGCCTTGGCGGAATGGGGCTGCGGTGTCGTTCCCGGCGAAGCCAATTACGTGCTGGCAAGGGCGCCGGGTACGTGGAGCGCATCGGCGATTCAGCAGGCGCTTGGACAACGCGGAATTCTTATACGTAGCTGTGCTATGTATCCGGGGCTGACGACGAGCCATTTTCGGATTGCGGTCAAGGACGCGGAAGCCAACGACAGGCTGCTGTCTGTATTGGGTGAAGTGCTGGAGGAGGAGCAGCGGCGTGACAGTTAGCTTGATTATCCTGGCAGCCTATCTTTTGGACAGGCTGATCGGTGACCCGAGGTGGTTGCCGCATCCAGTCATCGGTATGGGACATGCCATTTCGGCATTGGAAAAAGTGATTCGCCGCCAGGTCCGAAGTGACTGGGGGCTGAAACGTGCGGGTATACTGCTTCCACTTATTGTGGCGGGAGGCTCCTTTGCGCTCGCCTGGGCGCTGTTGCACTTGCTTGCCTGGATTCATCCATGGTTATCTGTCGGCGCAGAAATGGTGCTGATTGCGACCACGATTGCTTCTAAAGGACTAAAGGATGCAGGAATGGCAGTATACCGAGCGTTGCAGGCGGATGACCTGGCTGCAGCACGACGGGAGCTGGGCATGATTGTCGGGCGGGATACGCAACAGCTTGATGAGCCTGAGATTGTACGCGGTACGGTTGAAACGGTCGCTGAAAATATCGTGGACGCGATTATTTCCCCGCTTTTTTATGCCCTGATCGGGGGAGCACCCTTGGCGCTGGCTTATCGTGCCGTGAATACGCTCGATTCCATGGTTGGCTATAAAAATGAAAAGTATCTGCATTTAGGCTGGGCTTCAGCACGTCTGGATGATGTAGCTAACTACATTCCGGCACGCCTGACAGCGGCAATGCTTGTGGTAGCGGCGTGGATGTACAAGCGAGATGCTGCAAGAAGCTGGCGCACAGTCAAGCGAGACGCTCGTCTGCACCCAAGCCCGAACAGTGGCTTCCCGGAATCGGCTGTTGCTGGTGCACTGGGGATTCGTCTTGGAGGCTATAATGTGTATCATGGCGTGCGCTCCTTTCGTGCATACATGGGCGATTGGATACGACCGCTAGAGTCGAAAGATATACGGCATACAATCCAGCTGATGTTCGCCGTGTCCAGTATGTTTGTAGGATTGTGTTTGTTAGGAGCTGCAGGTTGTTTTGCCTTGGGATGGGTGCGGTGAGGAGTGACACACTGAATAATGATCGAGCAGGAAGTGACATGATCTTGAAACAAGATATAGCAGTAAAAAGGACAGTAGAATACGCACAAAGTCCGAACTCACAGGAGGATAAGGTGCCGTATGATGCTAAAGAAGATCTGCATTGGGACATGGAACTCGTGTTAGTTCGTCACGGTACAACCTTATGGAATAAGGAACGTCGATATCTGGGACACTCCGACTTAGGTTTGCTACCGGGAGCAGAACAGGAATTAAAGCCTTTGCAAGAAAAATTGCAAGGGCAGTCCTTTGCTCGAATCTATTGCAGCGATTTAATGCGATGTCGCCAGACCTTGCAGATCATTGTGCCGGAATCAGAATTGACGTCTGGAGGTTCCCTATCTATTATGTCTCCTATGATGGAACCACGTCTGCGAGAGCTTCATTTTGGCGAGTGGGATGGAAAAACGTATGACATGCTCAAGGATGTGTCGTTGTATTGCGCTTGGATTGATGAGCCGCAACGGATAACCCCTCCTGGAGGAGAGTCTTGGACAGATTTTGTGAATCGCTTGCGGAAATTTCTTGACTCTCTGTATGAATGGCGTGTTGCTATGGAAGTTCAACCCATGGATTTGACTGCTGCGCCGCCCTCTGTTTTGGTCGTTACGCATGGTGGCGTAATTCGTCAGCTAGCTTGCATGCTGATACCGGGCCATGATTTTTGGAGTCTGAATCCGAAGCCGGGAGAAGCATTTAGGATTCAATTGAGGCTGGCAGGACCGCACAATTACATAGCGGAAATGCTCCCTCATTAGGTTAGACACCAGCGGATAAAGAGGCTGTTTGGGTTGTAAGCCGCCTCATTTTAACCTATAATCATCAAGTAAAAGAACGGCTTGACTACCACTACATCAAATATCCAGCAGACGAGGTCGGCGCAGTGTGATGAAACTATGGTTTCCCTTGCCTGCGCTGTTAAAAGGGAAGTCGGTGTAAGTCCGGCGCGGTCCCGCCACTGTAAATGGAAACATGCCGGTTAGTCCTGCTTTATGTGCTACTAAGCATATGAAGGAATTTCAGGACATGCATCTTACCATAAGTCAGGATACCTGCCCGTTTGCCTGTCACCATAATCCTTCGAGGAAAGGATGACGTGTTCGCAGTGACTGTCCGTGCGGAAAGAAGCTGCCGCCTGCGCACGATCTGCGCTAACGTGACCCCTGTGTCCTGATATGAGGATGCGGGGTTTTTTTGATAGGAAAAGAAGGCTGGATTTAGAAGATATCTGATGATGCTCAAGTAACGCTCTTAACGATTTTTTTATGAAGGGGTGCAAATCATGGCAGGAAAAAAAATAAAGGTTTGGACAACAGGTCTATTGGTTCTGATTTTGGCAGTTGTGCTGAGTGCATGTGGAGCTAATGGGAAAAATGCTGAAAATAAAGAGAACCAGACTTCTTCACAGCAGCCAGGAAAGACCGTAACCGCACAAGAGCCTCCGGGCAAAACAGTTTACCCACTCACAGTTAAGGATGCAACAGGACAGGAATTTACATTCAAAAAAGCGCCGGATAAAATCGTTTCCGTCTCCCCGGCAGAAACCGAGGCGCTGTTCTCCATCGGGCTGGATAAGGAAATAGTTGGCGTCTCCGACTACTCTGATTACCCGGAAGCAGCTACGAAAAAGCCTAAAGTGGGCGGTATTATGAAACCGAACGAAGAGGCGATCATTGCTGCGAACCCGGAAGTCGTTTTTGCAGGGATATCACTTAGTGAACAGGCTACGACCAAGCTGCGCGACATGGGAATTATGATTTTTAAAACGGAACCGAAGACAGTTGAAGATGTCATAGCTAACATCGAATTGTATGGGGAAATCACCGATCATCAGAAAGAAGCGAGAGCGGTGACTGACAAGATGAGAGCAGATGTAGCGGAAGTGAAAGAAGGAGTTAAAAATATCGGTAAAGGGCAGAAGCTGCGGGTATACGTCGAGTTTTCACCAGGCTGGACAGTTGGTAAAGGCGAGTTTATGGACGAGCTGATTACGTTGGCGGGCGGTGAAAATGTAGGTGCCACGCAGAAGGGGTGGTACCAAATTAGTGAGGAAAATATTATTGCTGCGAACCCTGACGTGATTTTGTACAGCAAAAGTGTCAAGGACGACAAAACTGGTCAAACGCTCGGCGAAATCATTAAAGCTCGCAGTGGATGGGATCAAATATCGGCTGTTCGCCACAACCGGGTGTTTGCCGTGGATGATAATTTGATCAGTCGTCCGGGTCCACGCGTAACGGAAGGTCTCAAGGAAGTGGCCAAGGGCGTGTATCCTGAAATTTTCAAATGAACCGTAAACTGATCGGCTTTGGAGGGACAGGTCTTGTCCTGCTGTTGCTGACGCTGCTGCTCTGTCTTGGCATCGGCTCGGCCAAGCTTCCGGTTAGCCAGATCACGGGCATTCTGGTTAACCACCTTCCGTGGTTAGGCGATACGTTTACACCGGATTGGAATACATCCTCAGAGCAGATTATTTTGAAGGTCAGATTGCCACGAGTGTTACTGGGAATGTTGGTAGGAGCAGCGCTGGCGCTGGCGGGAGCCGGATTTCAGGGTGTGCTGCGTAATCCTTTGGCTGATCCGTATACACTGGGGGTATCCTCGGGGGCTTCGGTAGGAGCGGCAGTACTGATCTATTGGGGCCTTCAATTTTCATTTGTTGGCATATGGACGCTGCCGCTAGTGGCATTTACGACCGGAATGCTGACGCTGTGGATGGTGCTGACGTTGGCACGGGAAGGTGGAAAAATTCCGACACAAAGTCTCATTTTGTCGGGTGTGGTGATGCAATCCTTTCTGGGAGCGGTTGTTTCCTTTCTGACAGCCATGTCGAAGGAGACGGTCAATGAAATATTGTACTGGACGATGGGAAGTCTTAGTCTGCGCGGTTGGTCATATACAGGAATCCTTTTACCTTATGTGGTCATAGGACTGGTATTTCTATGGAACCGGGCACGGGTGCTGAATATTTTGGCTTTGGGTGAACGTCAGGCGGCTCACATGGGAGTTCATGTAGATGCGACGAAGCTATCTGTTCTGATCATTTCCACGCTGCTGACAGCTGCCGCTGTCTCGGTATGTGGAGTGATTGGCTTCGTGGGACTTGTTGTACCGCATATCATTCGTCTGGTGACAGGTCCTGATTACCGGATGATTGTTCCATTATCTGCGCTCGGTGGAGCCATTTTTATGGCTTGGGCAGATACGGCGGCTCGCACGTTGTTAGCCCCCACGGAAATTCCTCTGGGCGTGATGACGGCCTTTGTTGGGGCACCGTTCTTCGCATATCTCCTGTATCGGAACAAGAAGCTGCGCAGGGGGGAACTGCTGTGACAGAACAAAGTGAATCACAGAAAGTGCGTGATCGGGCATTAGAGGTAGCGGGTCTGACACGTGCCTATGGAGAGTTCCATGCGTTAAAGAATATAAGCTGGAGCGTCGACGAAGGAACTTGGTGGGGGATTATTGGTCCGAACGGCAGTGGAAAATCGACCTTGCTGCATCTGCTTTCGGGTGTAGATCAGCCAACATCGGGAAACGTTCATATCTATGGCAAAAAGGTCGGTAGCTACAGCAGAAAAGAGCTTTCCCGACTCATAGCCGTACTCCAACAGGAAGGGCTTCCTCCAGTGGGATACACCGTCAGAGAAGTCGTAGAAATGGGACGTTTTCCTCATCAGGACTGGTTAGGCAGGGAAAAGGGTGTTGATGTGGAGGCGATCACGGATCGCGTGCTGGAGCGATTGGGTCTTACCACGTTGGCGGACAGAGCATTGGACCGCTTGAGTGGGGGACAGCGACAGCGTGTAGCTTTGGCAAAAGTAATGGTGCAGGAGCCACGAATATTGCTGCTGGACGAGCCTACGACCTATCTGGACTTGCGCTATCAGCTTGAATTTATGGAACTGCTGGCAGATTGGCGCCAAGAAACGGGTGTGACGATCATTGCGGTCTTGCATGATCTTAACTTGACAGCCCAATTTTGCGAAGATTTGCTTGTACTCAAAGATGGAATGGTTGAAGGATTGGGAGCTTCATCGAAGTTATTAACCGAGGATCGGATTCGCCGTGTATATGGTGTTGAGCCTGTGATGCTTCCGCATCCCGATAGCGGTGTGCCGCAGCTCTTGCTGCGCAGAAGTGCTTCGGACACAGCAGATTAAATAAACGATGAAACACACTTAAAAAGAGCAGGGAGTGGAAGGTATGAACAACAAGCTGCGTCAGCTGATCGATAGCATTGCCCAGCCGAATGGGGTGGCGGCCTCGGCAGCTTCAGCCCATTTGGACCAATTAACGAAGCCACCGGGAAGTCTTGGAAAGTTGGAAAGTGTGGCCATTCAGCTAGCAGGAATTACAGGAGTGGACAAGCCTGAATTTGAGCATAAAACGGTTATGGTTATGGCTGCGGATCACGGGGTGTGTGAAGAGGGAGTCAGTGCCTTTCCGGCTGAGGTTACACAGCAAATGCTGTATAACATGCTGTCAGGTGGCGCGGCAATTAATGTGCTGGCACGTCATGCGGGCGCAGATGTCAAGGTGGTAGATGTTGGCGTGAATGCGGATGTCGCTCACGCGAATCTGGTGGACCGTAAGGTACGCATGGGTACTTCGAATATAGCTAAAGGGCCAGCGATGTTGCGTACGGAAGCGGAACAGGCGGTTTTGGCCGGAGCAGAAGCCGTAGCAGAAGCAGTCAAAGGAGGCACACGGCTATTCGTTACCGGAGAGCTGGGCATCGGGAATACGACAGCCAGCGCTGCAGTCGTATGTGCTCTCACCGGACTGGAGCCGGAAGTTATCGTAGGCCGGGGAACGGGTGTAGATATGGCTGGGCTTACCCGTAAAATATCGGTTGTCTGCCGCGCATTGGACGTGAACCAGCCCGATGCAAATGATGCGCTCGACGTGCTCACTAAGGTCGGCGGTCTGGAGATTGCCGCCTTGGCAGGAGTCATCCTCGGCGCAGCCGCACATCGCTGTCCAGTTGTGCTGGACGGCTTTATTTCAGGCGCAGCTGCCCTCGCAGCGCGTGCACTTGCGCCTGCAAGCGCTGCGTACATGCTTGCTTCGCACGCTTCGGACGAGCGCGGGCACGCGGCGGTGCTCCGCCAGCTCAAGCTGGAGCCCATGCTTCATTTGGACATGCGGCTCGGGGAGGGCACAGGAGGTGCGCTTAGCTTGCACCTGATTGATGCGGCGTGCCGCATTATGCGCGAAATGGCGACCTTTGCCGATGCAGGCGTATCGGACGGTCAGGGAGCCGCGCAGCGATGAAAGCGCTCGTGACCGGCGGGGCACGCAGCGGGAAAAGCGACTTTGCCGAGCGATTATGCATGTCGCGCGCGCCTGGCGCCTGCTACATTGCAACGGCGCAAGCCTATGACATGGAGATGAAGGAGCGCATCGCCCTTCATCGGGTCCAGCGCGAGTCTGCCGGGTACGACTGGCAGACGCTGGAGGAAGCGCAGGCGCTGCCTGAGCTGCTGCGACGGCTTGGCGGCGATCAAGCGTCGCAGCCATCATCCTCGCCTATGGTGCTAGTCGACTGCCTGACCCTGTGGCTGTCGAACGTGCTACTGGCCGCAGGCGAGGACGGCGAAGCTACGTCCAGAGCTGCCATTAATGAACTGGCGGCAGCTGTGGAGCAGTATCCGGGGCAGCTCGTCATCGTGACTAACGAGGTTGGTGACGGTATTGTGCCTGAATATCCGCTTGGTCGGCTGTATCGGGATTTGAGTGGGGTTATGAATCAGCGGATTGCCCGTCTTTGTGATGAAGTATTTTTGGTGACGGCGGGCATTCCTGTAGAACTCAAACAGTTGGAATATAAGCTATGAGCCGCGAACGTCAGGCTGTTGCTGCGGCTTTTCAATTTTTAACGCGTCTTCCGGTGAAGGCGGAAATAGATTTTTCCCCGGATTTGCTTAAACGCAGTGCAAGTTATTATCCGCTGGTGGGAGTGGTTATTGGCATCATTGTCTGGGGCTTTGCGGCGCTTACTTCTATGATATTGCCGCCGTTGCCGTGTGCGATTCTTACGCTTGTTGTCTGGGTTTGGTTGACGGGCGGATTGCATTTGGACGGGTGGATGGATGCGGCCGATGCCTTGTTCAGCTACCGATCTCGTGAGCGGATGCTGGAGATTATGAAAGATAGCCGTGTAGGGGCAATGGGCGTTATTGCTTGTGTGTTGCTACTCATGCTCAAGGCTTCTTTGCTGTATACGGTGCTGGTTGAACGGAATGTGTCTGGCTTGCTGCTGCTTCCGATGGTTTGGAGCCGCTGGTTTATGGTACATGCAATGAAGCGCTGGCCTAAAGCCCGTAATGATGATGGGCTGGCTGCGCGTTTCGCTGATATGAGTGGTGGCCGCCTAGGGTTGGCCGTATTCTGGGCAGTATTAGTGACCCTGAGTGCTGCCGTAGGACAATATCTTCTGGCAGGTTTGGCTACAGCAACAAGGGGGACTGGGAATCTGTTGTTGGCAGGATCATACTTACAGCCGTTCCTTTCGTATTCTGAGAGCCTTCCAATCTCGCTAGGTTTTGTGTTGCTTCCGGTCTTGGCTTACGGTGTTGGAACCTTCACGGCAAACCGTATTAACCGCCGCTTGGGTGGACTTACGGGAGATATATACGGAACTTTAAACGAATTGCTGGAGACTGTTTTATTGTTGTTTATTGTCATTTTGTACGGGTTGTGACCAGATTTGAAATGAATTCGTTAAAGGGGAAGAGGCAATTGTCAACTTTCGAACCGTCCTACACAAACCCGGCAGCCGTATTGATGCTTCAAGGAACAGCGTCGGATGTGGGCAAAAGCGTGGTGACGACTGCGCTTTGCCGTATTTTTACGCAGGACGGATATCGTCCCGCACCGTTTAAGTCGCAAAATATGGCATTAAACTCTTATGTTACCGAGGACGGCAAGGAAATTGGACGAGCTCAGGGGGTGCAGGCTGAGGCCTGCGGTATTGAGGCCACAACTGATATGAATCCGATTCTGATTAAGCCGGTCAAAGATATGCACTCACAAATTGTTGTACACGGTGTACCTTATGCCTATATGAGCGCCTCCGATTACCGGAAGGATTTTTTGCCAAAAGCCAAACAGACCGTCATGGATGCTCTGAATCGGTTGCGTGATACCTATGATATTGTCCTTATGGAAGGGGCGGGCAGCCCGGCAGAGATTAATTTGAAGGACCGCGATATCGTAAATATGAATCTGGCAGGTTGGGCGGATGCTCCAGTGTTGCTTATTTCAGATATCGACCGGGGCGGTGTTTTTGCCTCTCTCGTAGGAACTATCGAATTACTGGAACCCCATGAAGTACAGCGTATCCGCGGATTTATCATCAATAAATTCAGAGGTGATCTGTCTCTGCTTCAACCAGGATTAGACTGGCTGGAAGAACGGACAGGCATTCCTGTACTCGGTGTATTGCCCTATCTGCCAGACATTCGCATTGAAGCAGAGGATTCGGTAGTATTGGATAAGAAGCCCAAGCAATCTGCAAAGGATAAAGAACTGGATATTGCGGTGATACGATATCCGCGGATTTCCAATTTTACAGACACGGATGCTCTGGCCGCAGAGCCGGATGTGAGTGTTCGTTATGTCACAGAAGCCGGACAGTTGGGCGTACCGGACGCCATTATCTTACCGGGGACCAAAGACACCATTGGAGACCTGCTGGAATTGCGTGAGAGAGGTCTGGAGAAAGACATTCGGCAGGCTATGAATACCGGATGCACACAGCTAGTTGGCATTTGTGGAGGTTATCAGATGCTGGGTACCGCACTATTTGATCCCGAAGCCGTCGAATCTGGGTTGCCGCAGCAGGCAGAAGGGTTAGGTTGGCTGGCTCTATCCACGACCTTTTTAAAGGAAAAGCAAACCGTACGCGTACAGGGAACCCTGTCTAATTATTGCCCGCTTTTGCTTAGCACTGCGCCTGATTCGGGTTCTGCCTCCAAGCCTAGCATTGAAGGCTATGAAATACATATGGGCGTTACGGAGTATGTTACGGAACCATTCGCACCTACAGATAGAACTTTAAACCTAAGCGAAATGAAAAGGATATTCCATATCCGGCGTGGCGAAGGAACAGCTTTTGAGGAAGGCTGGGGTACGACAGATGGTAAAGTATGGGGAACCTATTTACATGGTGTGTTTGATAATGACCGTTTTCGCCGGTGCTGGCTGGATGGATTGCGACAAGCCAAGGGCTTGGCACCTTTAGAAAGCACTTTTACTGTACGTGAAGCCAAGGAACGAGAGTTTGACCGTGTCGCAGAGGTGGTACGGGCTCATTTAGATATGGAGCAAATTTATCGTATTATGGGAATGAATTCATAAACTTCATGGATGATTATTAAAATCGCTTTAAAAAAATAAAGAGGTATCTCTACAGCCATTTTCAAGACTGTGAGATACCTCTTTGTATTATATTGGCTTACGTAATTTTAAATTTTTGGACAGCCTTTTGCAGTTCGGTTGCTTGTTTGCTTAATTGGCGAACAACCTCGCTGTGGCTTTCCATTTCATTCAGTTGCTCATCGGCATTTAAACCGATTTCTTGAATCATATGCTGTGCATTGGCAGCGATGAGAGCTGTCTCTTCCACGGAAGCAGATACTTCCTCCGAGCTGGCGGATACTTGCTCCGTTGCTGCAGATACCGTTTGAATCGTAGCATTGATCTTTTGCATAAGCTCACTTAGCTGGTTAAAGGCTGAGCTCGCTTGTTGAACCATTTCCGTTCCCGAATGAATTTCACGGCTCACCTGGGTCACAGAGTCCACAGATTGTTGCGATACTTCTTGAATGGTAACCAAATAGTCGGAAATTTCTTGTGTGGCTTCTTTAGATTGCTCGGCAAGCTTGCGTACTTCTCCGGCTACTACGGCAAAGCCCCGTCCATGTTCGCCCGCACGGGCAGCTTCAATGGAGGCATTCAGGGACAACATTTGAATTTGTTTCGTAATATCGAAAATAGCCGAAACGATACTGCCAATGGCTTCTGAGCGCTCATTCATACTATGGATGTATCGAAGCGATTCATCGGCAGCATGTCCTACCTGTGACATTTGAGCTACAGCTTTTTGAGCGAGCGTATTACCGTTAACCGTTTCTTTCGTCGCTTCACTGATTTGATCGGATACATCATTGGCAGAGGAGGCGATGTGCTGAACACCTTGAGCGATTTCCTCCATAGCCTGTGCATTTTCAGCAGCAGCTGTAGCTATGCTGGTACTGCCCTTCGCTACTTCCTCTGCGGCAACTGTAGAGTCCTGCACTTTTACACTCATAGCCTCAGTCCGACGAAGCAGCTCGTCCGATCCTTCAACAACCGCACCGGATGTAGAAAGCACATGGCCGATCATTTCTTTCAAGTTATGAGACATGGATTGGAAGCTACGGGCAAGTTGGGCAATTTCATTAACCCCATGAACCTTCGCTTCTTGTGAAAGATCACCTTGAGCAATTTTTTCGCTATGACGAACCAATTCAGCAATGGGTTCTACAACTTTACGTATCACGAGGGTAGAAATAATTCCGCCCAGCAGGAGCGTTGCCACTGTAATACCTATGCAAATCCATAAAATTTGTTGGGATTTTTCCTGTACGAATCCGACATCTTCGTTCACACCCAGAACTAGATTACTACCCGATATAGCAAAGAAGGCAGTTTTGTGTACTCCGTACGAATCACTGTAAATTTCACTGATATTCATCTCGCCTTGTTTTGCTTTTTTAATATCCTCTACAGGAATGAGTGCATTCTTGACCTTGTATACTGATTTTACATTCCGTGCGACGACTTCGGCTTTACCATCCTTCACTACCGCGATATATGCCGATTCTAATTTGAGGGTATCGACCTTGTCCTGAAGATAGGATTCCATCTGTATAGCGGAGCCGGAATCAGAACCGCTTCCTTGCCCAGCCTGAACAGCTAAGGAAATATTGAGATCCTGATATACATTTTTAGCTCCAATTTCTAGCAATTGGTCTACCTGAGGCATGACACTGTTATTAATGATACTCATGGATATTGCATAGAAACTGATGCTAAACAAAAGGGATGCAAAGAGCTGAATCAGCAAAAACATAATTCGTAATTTCGCGCCAATGGAACGATTAAAACTCTTCATGAAAATTCTCCTCTCACATGATGGTAATAAAGTCACGAATTCCCCTGCTTGATGTAGTCCGCTTGTCTAATAAGATGCTAGACACGCCATGATCTACTTGTTTTCCTCTCCTTGCTTGAAGAAAATACTGAAAATGTTCGGATTCTATGTATATTTCAGCTGTATTCAAGGAACAAGAATGTGAAAGGGAAGTAATCCATGATTTACTAAAAAGTAGGTTAGACCTATTTTACATAATTAACAGGCGGTTGAATAGTCATATTTGCCCAAAAACAAACAAAAAATATATAACTATGGTCTTAGGTGTTTAGATGTAAGTTTGATGTAAATAATCGGTGCATAAAAACGAATAGATTACTCCTTCTTTAAAACTATTGTAAAAAAGAAGTAATATAAGTAGCATAAGGAATACCGCTTTTATGACAATATTCTTCTAAGCTTGGTTTGTAAGTTCGAAAGTGGTCTTCAATATACATATAAAAGGGGAAAAGGTTGTTATGAATCGGGATTTACTTTCCAAAGAAGTGATTTCGCAGGTCAGAGGAGAAGATACACAGGAGCTGACTTCCGGCAGTTATAGAGCTGCCACAGGAAGAAATCCGATAAGTCGACTATTAGATTATGTATCAGGCGTATTTACTTCGATCTTGCCGGCAATGATTGGTGCGGGAATGATCAAGGTAATTATATTAGTTTTAATGTCCTTCGGTTTATTGTTGTCTGATCCGCAGGTATATACTATTTTAATGGCTATCAGCGATGGGGTATATTACTTTCTACCTATTTTTGTTGCGGCAAGTGCGGCAAGAAGGCTGCGCAGCAATGTATTTGTTGCGGCAGCCATCGCAGTATCCGTATTCCATCCCCAACTAACAAGTTTATTCCAGTCAAGTGAGGAGGTACGTTTTGCCGGTCTGCCAGTTATAGACCCACAAGCTGCTTCATCTATAGTACTCATACTTGTTGTCGTTTGGATAGCATCGTATGTCGAAAAATGGTTAGACAGGTATATCCCTTATTCACTTAAATTAATAGTTGTCCCGACGTTGACACTGATGATCACTATACCTTTAATGGTGTTCGCTTTCGGGCCACTGTGGAGTTATCTCGGCCAACATGTATCCGATGGACTAGGCTGGTTGTTTGACAATGCAGAAGTGTTTACAGGGTTGTTGCTCGGAGGCACGATGTCTTTGCTTATTATTGCAGGTATGCAATATATAATGCTACCGATTATGCTCAGCTCGCTTACAACATTGGGGTATGATCATGTTTTTCCCGTGGTCATTGCAGCGGCTTTCGCTCAGGCTGGCGCAACATTTGGCGTATGTGTTAAATCCAAAAATCCCAAAGTCAAAACGCTGGCTGCGTCCACAGGTTTGTTAGCCATGCTGGGAATCATTGAACCGGCCATGTATGGTGTCAATGTCCGTTTCAAAAAACCGTTAATAGCAGTTATGATCGGTGGAGCTGTTGGTGGGACATGTATGTGTCTGTTTGAAACGGAGCTTACTAGTATTGGTGTCTCTGCTGGGCTGCTCAGCTTACCTTTATTTTCTGAACCCACGCTTATTTACGGTATTGTGGGTATACTAATTTCGTTTGTTACGGCTGGCGTAATTACGTATTTTATGGGCTTTGTGGATGAAAAAGATGAGCATTCGCAAGTAGTTTCTACTTCTGACATGAATGCTTCTCCGAACTCGGTTGTGGAAAAGAGTTCTAATAGTTAAGATGCAACGCCAACGACCCAAAGCTCCATGAAAGTGTTTACAAAAAAATATTGTCAGCTCAGTGTTTATATGATACTATGGGAGCAGTTATTCAAAACTGCACAATCGTGGATTGTTACTGAGCATATCGGGCAAAACCATAAGCAGGCACTATGTGTCAGTTTTGGTTTTGCTTTTTTTACTACTCCAAGCGGCTTAAGGTGATGGAATGAAGATAGCAAAGGTGCTGAATAATAACGTCGTAACGGTCATTGATGAACAGCAGAAAGAATTAGTCATTATGGGTAGAGGAATTGCTTTTAAAAAAAACACAGGCGATGAGATTGAAGAAGAGAAAATCGAGAAAATTTTCAAACTTGAAAGTACCGAGGTTTCCCGCAAACTCATGACCCTGATGTCTGATATCCCTATTGAGTATGTTGAAATTTCTGATGAAATCATCCAATATGCTAAAACGATACTTGGTGTAGAGTTGCATGACAGCATCTATATTTCGCTGACGGATCATATCCATTTTGCCATAGAGCGCTATCGTTTGGGTATGGATATCAAAAATGCACTTTACTGGGAAATTAAGCGGATGTACCGCAAGGAATTCACGATTGGGACCAAAGCATTGCACATGATTCAGGATAAGCTAGGAGTCACACTTCCGGATGATGAAGGAGCATTTATCGCCTTACATTTGGTGAATGCACAGCTTAACAGTGAAATGCGCGAAACGATAACCCTGACGAACATTGTCAAGGATATCATAAATATTGTAAGTCGCTTTTTTGTAATGGATCTGGATGAAGAGTCGTTAAGCTATTACCGCTTTATTACACATCTCAAATTTTTTGCTCAACGGGTAATGAACGGGACTCCTGTACAAAATACAGATAATTCCCTTCATGATATGGTTAAGGTTCAGTATAAGAATGCTTACGCCTGCGCGGAAAAAATAAGAGATTATACGACTAAAATCTATGGTCGAAGCTTGTCCCAGGATGAGATGTTGTATCTCACCATTCATATCGAGCGTATCATTAAAAATCAATGATTTCATGTAGGATCAGGGATTTAGGATTGCTACTTCTAACCCAGAAGGCAAAACCTGAATGCTGAAAGAAGATTGGCTTTTTATAAGCTGTCTGCTTTCTGTATTCAGGTTTTTTTATTGCCCATTTTCGCATTTTATTTTATACCTTAAAAGAAAAGAGGAACACCTCATGGATCGAAATCAATTATCCAAAGAGATACTTACACTGGTTGGTGGTGAAGAAAACGTAGAGCAGGTCATTCACTGCATGACCCGCTTGCGCTTCAACCTTCATGATGATAAGAAAGCTCGGAAAGAGCAGTTGCAAAAAACGGATGGCGTCATGGGAGTCATGGAGAGTGGCGGCCAGTTTCAGGTTATTATCGGTAATGATGTAGCTAACGTGTACAAATCGTTGGTAAGCAACATGTCCAAGGCTCCGCAAAGTGACTCAGGAGCAAGCACTGCATCTAAGAAAAAACAAAACCCGATCAGCAAACTGTTCGACTTTATTGCAGGTATGTTTACACCGATTTTGCCGGCGATCACCGGTGCAGGTATGATCAAAGGGATCATTGCCCTATTGGTAGCTATGCACTGGATGTCTGACAAGAGTCAAACCTATACGATTTTAGCGGCAATAGGTGACGGTGCGTTCTACTTCCTGCCTATTATTCTAGCTGTCAGTGCGGCTAGAAAACTCGGCAGTAATATGTTTATCGCGGCGGCGGTAGGAGCTTCTATTTTACATCCGGACATTACAGCATTACTGGCATCTAATGTGAAGGTTAGCTTTATTGGCCTTCCGGTGACAGCGGCCACGTATTCGTCGACCGTTATTCCAATCGTTATCGCTATCTGGCTGGCGTCCTATGTTGAAAAATTCATTGATAAGTATACTCATGCATCATTGAAATTGCTTGTTGTCCCAACACTGACTCTATTGATTATTGTACCTTTGACATTGATTGCTGTAGGACCGTTAGGCTCTATTATTGGTAATGGCCTGTCGGGTGGTATCTCTTGGTTGTTTGAAAATACAGGTGCACTTGCAGGCCTACTGCTAGGCGGTACCTTCTCCCTGATCATTATGACAGGTATGCACTACGCGTTGGTTCCTATTATGATTGGTTCTATTGCAACGTTGGGCTTTGACTACATGATTCCGATTATGGGAGCGGCTAACCTGGCACAGGCTGGTGCTGCACTGGGTGTATTCTTAAAATCCAAAAATGCCAAAGTCAAAACAGTGGCTTTCTCGACGAGCTTGACGGCTATTATGGGTGTAACTGAGCCTGCAATGTATGGTGTGAATATGCGGTTTAAAAAACCATTTACTGCTGCGTTGATCGGCGGAGCTGTCGGCGGGGGCTTTATGAGCTTGTTTGGCACAAAAGCGTATGTTATGGGTGGACTTGTTGGTGTGCCTGGACTGGCGATGTTTATTGGACCGACTTTCTTGTACGCAATCCTTGGTCTGATTATTGCATTTGTAGTTGCTACGATTGTTACCTATTTGATCGGCTTTACAGATGAAAAGAACGAAGAAGCACCACAAGCAACAACGGGCGCTACCGGAGACATCTCTACTGATGAAATAGCACAATCTGCTGTATCCTCACTGCCCAAAGGTGAGAAAATCCCGGTATACAGCCCGATTATGGGTGAAGTTAAGCCGCTCAGTGAAGTCAATGACCCTGCATTTTCTCAAGAAATCATGGGTAGAGGCTGGGCTATTGAACCATCCGAAGGCCGGGTTGTTTCCCCAGTTGATGGCACAGTGTTCTCCATTTCCAAAAGTGGGCATGCTGTTGGATTGGTGAGTGATTCAGGACTTGAAATGCTCATTCACGTTGGGATGGATACGGTTAAGCTAAAAGGACTTCATTTTACGCCTCATCTTAAAGCAGGAGATCGTGTTAAGGTAGGAGACCTCGTGCTGGAGTTTGACCTGGTGGAAATCCGCAAGGCTGGTTATGAAACGATAACGCCTGTTATTGTTACGAATGTAGCTCAGTTTAGCGAGTTGGAGTCCGCTGGTAATCAGCATAAAGTGGTTAAGGAACAGGAACTGTTATACACAGTGATCGTCTAACGGCTGAATAAAAATTTACGCCTAAGTTGAATACGTGTCGTTGTGTTCAGGACAAAAAACAGCAAGCCTTCGAAAGATGAAGGCTTGCTGTTTGGCATTTTTAATAAAACCCAAAGTTGAAGCGGCTTAACTATTTTATTGTTATAAAACCTACAAAAATAGTTGGTTTTGTGATATAGTAATCTTCGGATTGAAGGATCACCTTATAAAACATATTAAGTATAAGTTTGGAGGAAATAATACATGGATACCTTCTTTATTATTTTAAATGTAATCGTGCTGCTTTTGCTGCTAGGCGTATTGGTCTGGATGCAGAAAAAGCACATCTCCTTTACAAAAAGAGTATTTGCCGGACTTGGCTTCGGACTGATCTACGGGGCTGTTCTACAATATGCCTATGGGGCAGGCTCAGACGTCATTACAAAATCGGTTGATTGGTTCAACCTCGCAGGTAACGGTTATGTCCGTTTGCTGCAAATGGTCGTTATTCCGCTTATCATGGTGTCGATTATTTCGGCTATTATGAATTTGAAGGGAAGACAGAACCTTGGCAAAATCAGCGTGTCCATTATTGCAGTACTACTGATTACAACGGCAATTGCTGCTTCAGTTAGCATTGTAACTAGCCTGTCGTTTGACCTAAAGGCAATTGAGATTCAAGGTGGGGAAAAGGAACAAGCACAGGGCTTGAAGATGGAAGAGCGCCTTGGAACAATTCAGGACATGACCATTCCACAGCAGGTGCTGGAATTTATTCCTTCAAATCCTTTTGAGGATATGACGGGAGCACGTCGTACGTCGACGCTGGCGGTGGTAATATTCTCGGCCTTTATCGGGGTGGCTGTGCTCGGATTGGATCGTAAAAAACCGGAACAGGCGCAAACCTTCCGTAAAGTGATTGATGCAGTGTACGCTGTAGTGATGCGGATTGTAACGCTGGTGCTGAGATTGACACCTTACGGTATTTTAGCACTGATCACTAAAGTAGTAGCTACGACCAATCCAGATGAAATTTTGAAGCTAATCAAGTTTGTGCTCGCTTCTTATGTGGCTCTGTTGGTCATGTTTATCATTCATCTTATTTTGCTGGCCTTGTTCGGCTACAATCCGGTGACGTATGTGAAAAAGGTATTGCCTACACTGGTTTTTGCTTTTACTTCTCGTTCCAGTGCGGCGACCATTCCGTTAAATGTTGAAACACAAACGAAAAAGCTGGGTGTGTCCGACGGCATCGCGAATCTGTCTGCGACCTTGGGAGCGACTATTGGGCAAAACGGCTGTGCTGGTATTTATCCGGCAATGCTGGCGGTCATGATTGCCCCAACCGTGGGTATTGATCCAACGAGCTGGGATTTTATCCTCACGCTTATTCTGGTCGTTACGGTCAGCTCGTTCGGCGTGGCGGGTGTAGGCGGTGGTGCCACTTTCGCTTCCCTGATTGTGCTTTCCACCATGAATCTTCCAGTGGCATTAGCAGGATTACTCATTTCAGTCGAACCGCTGATTGATATGGGACGCACAGCGTTAAATGTCAATGATTCTATTACCGCAGGCCTCATTTCAGGCAAGGTGCTCAAGGAGAACGATCAAGACGTGTTCAACAATCAAGGTATGGATTTGGATGCAACGGCGCACTCTTAAGTAAATGATAAGATGCAGTCTCATAGCGCATCTGTAGCCTATATAACAGACGTACAGTGTGTACTCAATATAAAGAGCCGACCTTAAGGTCGGCTCTTTATATTAGGCTTATGGCAGTGTAAAATATTGCTGTTCACAAATCCTAATCTATGATACATTAAAATAATGTTTTTCCGGCTTGCTTCGGATGAACCGCGGTTCGCAACCATCCCGCGCTATCAAAACTAGGAGGATTTCATGTTTAATCTGTTATGGGGGGCAGCTTTTGTCCTCGTCAATTTTATGTTCTTTTTGTTATGTTATCGGTTGTTCGGTAAAAAAGGGCTGTACGCCTGGATTGGCGTTGCTACTGTACTAGCCAACATTCAGGTAACCAAAACGATTGATCTGGTGGGCATCACCACGACATTGGGAAATACGATGTATGTTTCTATGTATATGGCCAGCGACTTACTGAATGAAAAATATGGGCCTAAAGAGGCGCGTAAAGCTGTGTGGTTCGGCTTTTTCACTCTGATTATGACGACGATCACGATGCAAATGGTGCTGCAATTCGAGCCTACTGCAACGGATTTTGCCCAGACACCGATGCAACAGCTGTTTGGATTGTTGCCAAGGCTTGCGCTTGCCAGCTTGACAGCCTATGCGGTCAGTCAATTGCTGGACGTGCGTCTGTACGCCTGGATTCGCAAGTTCTTCCCGGAACGTCATCAGCTCTGGATTCGCGGCAATGGCAGCACGATGATCAGCTCGTTTATAGATACGCTCATTTTCTGTACTATTGCTTTTTACGGTTATGCGTGGGGAATATGGCTTGAGATATTATTCACCACCTACATCTTAAAATTTGTACTGACCGCGGCGGGTACACCCATTTTGTACATCGCACGCAATTTCCGCTTTATAGAAGAGGAGGGGCAAACCCTCAAGCCATGATGGCTTGGGGTTGCCCCTCCTCTTTTCATACTTTTTTACATACCAATATAATGAATAGCGTTGGGGTTATCCCAGCACTGTCAGTTCTTTTGGAAAAGAGGTAAGCACTTCAACACCATCAGAGGTGACCAAAACGTCATCTTCAATCCGTACACCGCCGAGGCCTGGCACATAGATGCCGGGTTCGATTGTGAACACGAAGCCTTCATGAAGTAGATCGCTATTGCCTCCGTGTACAGATGGATATTCGTGAACACTCATGCCAAGGCCGTGTCCAACTCGATGGTTAAAGGCAGGGCCGTATCCGGCGGCTTCAACAACAGCTCGTGCTGCCTGATCTACGGATGCGCAGGAAACTCCCGGGCGAATGGCGGCAATTCCCGCTTCGTTCGAGCGAAGAACCGTATTATAAATCGTTTCCAGCTCAGTCGATAACTTTCCAAAAGCAAAAGTACGTGTAATATCCGAAGCATATCCATCGGAATATACGCCCATATCAAACATGAGCAGATCGCCATGCTGTAGCTTGCGGGTGCCTGGAATACCATGAGGCAAGGCTGTTTTGGGTCCAGACAGCACTGTTGTGTCAAAGGATGGGCCATCTGCGCCGATTTTTTTCATCTGATATTCGATTTCGGCCACTAGCTCGACTTCCGTCACTCCTTCGCGCACATGGGTGAGGCCGTGGCGAAGAGCATCTTCCACCAAACGAGCTGCATGTTTCAGACGTTGTACTTCCTCAGGAGTTTTTCTCACACGCATTTCTTGAAGCACAGGACCCAGATCCACATATTGAGCGGCGCCAATAGCAGTATGTAGCTGTTCATAACGGAGGACGGAGACGTGCTCCTTTTCCAGCGCGAATGTTTTCACTCCGGTGCCTGTACGTTGACGCAACAGATCATATGGATTGTCCGTATCGGTGTGGGTGGATATACGAGTCACAGAAGAAGCAGCTTGGGCGGCTTCTGCATCTAGGGCGGGTACGATCAGTTCTGGTTCTTGGTCACGAAGCAGCACGAGACCAAGAAAACGCTCATGCGGATCACTGGCAAAGCCCGTCAGGTAGTAAATATGTTTGGGATCGGTCACAAGCAGGCCATCCCAAGATTGTGATTTCAGTTCATCATATAATCTTGTAATTTTATCATTCATAGAGTCTCATTCCTTTCTGTCCATGTATTCATTATAGCTCTTATTACATCTTAATTTATAGCTTTGAATGGCTTATTCTCTTGCCTGACTTAATGTTTGCAGACGTGCTTGTACGTTCTGATCATAGTAGCCGCCATGGTAGCAGATTACCTTTTCAATATCCAATACCGTCAGCTTTTCGAGGCTCTTCAGAGCCAATGGCATATCCGGCGTAGCCGACTCAGCGGGACCGACCAGTTCACCTTCGACTACCAGCAGTTCATCTGCTGCCAACAGCAGCTTTTGTGCGGGCACATACAAGCTGATATGCCCGGGCGTGTGGCCGGGTGTATGAATAATCTGTATTCCTCCACCATAGGGTAGATACTCACCGTCATCAAGAATATGGGCAAAGCGCAAATCTGGCAGACGGCGAATCATATCCTCTGCCTGCTGCTTGAGCACAGTATCCATCTGTTTAATCCGTTCCGACGTCAGCTTCACAAACGGTCGCTCTCCTGTCATGTAAGGAACGTCATCCTTATGGGCTAACAGGGCAGTATTCGGCAGCAGGTCCAGCAGTGCATGAACATTTCCGATATGGTCAATATCCTGATGTGTTAAAATAATTCTTTTCAGGCGGCTGATATCCTCACCCACATCTGAAATAGCCTTGCGTAATGGCTCCAATTGGCCGAGCATTCCCGTATCAATCAGTGTAAGTCCATCTTCGTCCTTGAGCAGTACAGGATAAATGGTCGTTTTTCCAAAAAAAGATTCCATAGGTACTTTCAAAATCAAGAGTTGAGTTCCAATATTCATATTAAGCTGCTTCAGAATCCTTGACTCCGAAACATACCTCCCGTCTCATGGTGTTAAATCGCCTATCCCGTTTTTATTTCTCTTTGTCTTCAAGCTCTATTATAAAACCCTTTGGGACTAATCCGCAAAACAACTCGATATGGCTGATCGGGCACTTGTCTTGTACAATAAATAAATCACACAATAGGAGGCGGATACGAATAATGAATAAGGACCAATCTTTTTCCATTGAATTTGCGTGCAGAGAGGATCTTTCCGATATTGTGGATATTTATAATTCTACGATTGCAGGACGAATGGTCACGGCAGATTTGGAACCAGTGACAGTGGAGAGCCGCATTCCATGGTTTGAGGCTCATCAGGAAAACCACCGGCCTTTATGGGTATTAAAACAAAAGGGAACAATTGCCGGTTGGGCCAGCCTTCAGTCCTTTTATGGGCGTCCAGCTTATAACGGTACAGCAGAAATTAGCATTTACGTCCATGAGGATTCTCGTGGAACCGGGACAGGAAGTCGTCTGGTACAGCACTTGCTAAATGAATGTCCGAGACTGGGGATTACCACGTTGTTGGGATTTGTTTTTGGTCATAATGAGCCAAGTATTGGGCTGCTGCGGAAGTTTGGTTTTGAGCAATGGGGATACTATCCACGTGTAGCTGTGCTGGACGGCATAGAGCGAGATTTAGCGATATTGGGTAAGCGAGTGGATGAATAATAGCTTATGGCATATAAATATTCTTTGTAATGTGTACAGAAAAAGGCTGTTTCCAAAATCGTCTCATACACTGCAGATGATTTTGGGAGCAGCCTCTTTTACTTTGCTATTTTCATCACTTTTAGCGCTGTGGTTTAAAACGTATACTGTGGAAAATTTGATTAAGGACCTCAGACAGCACCAAACCGACAGCAATAGCTCCTGAGATCATCAGCGTGCTCATGGCCAGCTCCAGAGCCTGAGGATAATGTTGTTGTACGAACTGGCGCATGGCATTATAGGCCATTCCCCCTGGAACGAGCGGAATCATGCCTGCCACACTGAAAATAATCACAGGCATTTTGTACAGCCGCGCAAAGCCTTGACTGACGATGCCGATGAGGATCGTTGCCAAAAGGCTGGCGCTCACAGGTCCCATGCTGTCCGTGGTTGAATAATAAACAAGCCAGCCCAACATCCCGACAAAACCGCATTGTAGCAGGGAGCGTCGGGGAGCGTGGAAGAGTATGCCAAAACCAGCGGTGGCAATAAAGCTTGTGAATAATTGTGCAAGCATAGACTTGAATCTCCTCCGAATCACATATAAGAAATGATAACTGCAACGCCAGCTCCAATGCCGAAAGACGTCAGGCAAGCATCGGCTCCCTTGGAAAGACCCGAAACAAGGTGCCCGGACATTAAATCACGAATGGCATTTGTAATTAACAAGCCTGGAACCAGTGGCATGACGGAGCCAATAATAATTTTATCCATCATCTGTCCCCAGCCTACTATCGTTAATAGAGCCGCCAGCAAGCCGATTAGAAAAGATGCAGAAAACTCTGAGAAAAACTTAACCTTAACGAGCCTGTGAAAATACTGTACAGCTGCAAATCCGATACCTCCGCATAACACAGCTGCGGGGAAATCCCGCCAAACTCCACCAAACATGATCATAAAGCAACCACTGGCCAACGCAGCAGCCATCAGCTGTACACGGTTGGAATAGCGAAGGGGGCCGCGTTCAATCTCCGAAAGCTCCTTGACGGCAGCGCGAGGAGACAAATCACCTGTGCTGATTTTACGTGAAATGGAATTGACCTCTGTCACCTTGTGCAAATCAGTGGTCCGCTCTACGATGCGGATGAGCTTGGCAGGCTCCGAGTCATTAATGGCAAAAAAAATCCCAGTTGGTGTTACATAGCTATGGGACTGGGATATGCCATAGGCCGAAGCAATTCGGGACATCGTGTCTTCAACACGATAGGTTTCGGCTCCATTTTGCATCATCAGTTTGCCCGCCAACAGACAAACCTCAATGATTTCAGGAGTAGGATAGGAATGATTATTCATACTCGCTCTCTTTCATTCGTACCGGGCCGTTCGACCCTATTATTTTCATTTATTGTAGCACAAAAAGCCGCCTTTTCAGAGGCGGTTATGTTAGGGGGAACCGAAGGATTTCGTCAAGATTCTATCATATCGGGAATAACGGTATAGTAAGACTCTTCCAGATATGTTGCGGCCTCAGATAGACCCATCAGCTTAAGCTGTCCAGCTACAAAAGCACGAAGGGCAGAATGGGTGAACAGATGCCGTGTCTGGGCATCCCGAATAAAGGCCAGTCTGGCTTCACGCGAACCGTTATAGAACAATTCACGCACAGCTTCGCCTTGTTGTTCCCAAAGGAAAGGCTCCGTTACGGTCAAGAGGGTACTTTCCATAGAAGAGCTATGCTTCGCGGAAGAAGATACCTGAATGCCCAAGCCGTTCAGCGTAGGAGCTGCTTCATTGTGCTTCCGTTCTGCTCGCAAGCTGTCGATATAGGCAGCCATATTCTGAATCGGTTCGATACCAAATCGTTCCCGAAAGCATTCGCGTACAAACGCGGTGCGTTCATCTACAAGCTGAGGCAGTCGCTGACCTGCATGTCCAGAATAGTCGTCTCCGCTGGCGTAGTATCGTTTTAATGAACTGTTCTCTGTATAAACAACGCTTAAAAAATCCTGCAAATGACGGGCAACCACCCATACACCCGTCCAATCGACGGGAGATACGCATACGATAGGGGCCTGTGAAAGGTCCTTTTCAAGACCAAAATCCGTTAAAAAGCCATAATGTATTCCGTCCACTCCTGCGTGGGCAAAAGGAATAACATCTGGTGGTGTAGCCATATATCGTGGCGCGCGGCCCTGCTCCATAATCAATCCCAAATCAAAACTCAGAGAATGCCGGTTCGCTTCGAGCTCCTTTTCAAATTCTATAAGTGCCTCAATCAAAGGTGTAGCTGATCCATAGGTTAGGTTAGAACCGGAATCCATCGTGTATGCCTCCCTTATCCAATACATCCATAAAGCGTTCATCCCTAAAAGGTACGTGATTTTACACGAAATGTAAACCTGTATGACGAATCTTTTCAAAAATGTGACCTTTTACCCGTGTGTTGTCAAATAAAACGCTTTCGGGCAAAGCAGGACAAGATACCTATGTTAGCTCGGTAGAGAAGTAAAGTGGGTTTGCGAAAATGCGGTCTTTTCAGTGTATGCTAGCAACCGTGAAGTGTGATTGCAGGATGCGCGGTGTGAAGGACAGGGTGCAACGTAACAGGCCAACGGGTATAATATCAGGACAAGGTGAAAAGGAGCGTCATCCGAAGATTTAACAGAAAGAAGTGGGCATATGAACTTGCAAAAGAAGGCTATTTTTTTTGATGTAGATGATACGATGTACGATCATTTGCACCCTACACGCGATGCATTGCGTACAGTATTAGGATTGAGTGAGCGTTTTCCTTATGAGAAAGCCTACCATCGTATTCGCTATTACAGCGATGTACTGTCGGCTAAAGGAGGACTATTGGAGGGGAAGGCAGGGCCAGATGAACTGGATGAGATGAGGGAAGGCCGTTTCATTCTGGCTTTACAAGAATTCGGGATAGAAGTTACCCGTGAGCAGGCAGTACATGTTCAACAAGAATACTTGGATCGTCAGTACCGAATTGAGCCTTTTGAGGGGGCTACCTCGTTAATAAATGATTTGAGCTCGGCTGGCTTTTTAGTTGGATTAATTACAAACGGTCTTGAAGAACACCAGATGAGCAAGATCAAGGCCATGGCACTAGAAAATCATGTTGCAGCAGAGCATATCTTTGTATCTGGGACCGTTGGCTATGCCAAGCCTGATCCGCGCATTTTTGAAGTAGTGAACGAACGGACAGGAACGTTAGCAGAGCACTGCTGCTATATTGGGGATTCCTGGCGTAATGACGTGACAGGAGCTATAGCTGCGAATTGGCAGGTGATCTGGTTCAATCACAGGAACGCTCCCCCGGAGACTGACGTGCTGGGGATCTATAAAACAGCAGCAAGCTATGCAGAGTTAAGAAGGTTGCTGCTGCCGGACGCTCGTTAGACACGGGACATACCGTATTTTTTAAAAGAATCAACCTATTTTGAAGCCATTCCAAAAGATAACCCGTAATACTATTTATCTGTTATAGAACTAACTTCATTGGTAATGGTTTAGAACAGAGAAGGAGGGGATCGCGCATGGTAGAACAATGGAGGCAGGCAGAAGACATCATAAGTCAAGTGACCGTATACAGTACGGAGGATAATGATCCGGTTACCATTAAAACAGCCACTCAAGACGTCCGCTGTATTGGCATCGGGACAGATGCGGCCGTATTTACGCTCGATACGTTGCCAGGCTACGCGTTCAAGGTGTACTCAGACATGGCGATCGAGAAAAAAGATGCGGAGGCCGACGTATATGAGCGTTTGCGAGGGTCTGACTTTTTCCCTCATTATTACGGAAAAGGCGACAAGTATATTGTCATAAGTTATGAATCCGGTATTACGCTGCTGGATTGTCTGCTGCAAGGAATTCCTGTGCCAGAGCAGGTCATTCTGGATGTGGAAAAGGCGAGGGAATTTGTCCGGTCCAAGGGGCTGAATCCCCGTGATATTCACCTTAAGAATGTACTTATGCAAGACGGGCGTGCCAAGGTATTGGACGTATCTGAATACGTGAAGGAAGGCGATGACAAGCGCTGGGAGCATTTGGTGTGGGCGTATCATACGTTTTATTCCGGTATCTCGGAGGTTAAGGTTCCCTCATGGATTTTGGATACGATTAAAAAATGGTACTACAAGCTGGATAACTCCAACTTTAATCTGGAGGAGTTTGCTCAGCGTGCCAGTCAATTGTTCTCTAAATGGAGGTCATAACCGCTGTAAAGATAACGGATATGAAGCTTGATCTTTCGATAGCAAAAAGGATTGCACCCGCATTAGGGGAGCAATCCTTTTCTTTTATCTGAAATCCCGAGGCACTCTTCTGGCTGTACCGCTCGCAATCGCGGCTTGAATTACCTTTTCACGTACCCGTTGAACCGCACTCTCGTTAAATACACCTGGGATAATATACAACTTGTTTAGTTCTTCAGGACGGATCGTGCCTGCGATGGCCTCTGCGGCCGCCAGCTTCATCTCTTCGTTGATTTCACGGGCACGGCAGTCGAGCGCCGCTCGAAAGATGCCAGGGAAACAAAGCACATTGTTAATTTGGTTAGGATAATCCGAACGTCCGGTGGCGATGACACCTGAAATGTCCTCGACGTCCTCTGGCGCAATTTCAGGAACCGGGTTAGCCATAGTGAACAGCACCGGGGCTGCTTTCATACGTTTCACGTCTTCTCGTTGCAGTATTCCACCTGCCGACAGACCGATAAACACGTCAGCGTCCTTCAGAACCTCTGACAGCGTGCCCGACAGCCGTTCAGGGTTGGTATGCTGCGCATACCAGTTCCACATCGGATGCTCGTATGTTTCATCAGCCGTAAGAGCTCCATGGCGGTCTACGCCAATGATGTTGACAGCTCCTGCAGATAGCAAAATTTTGGTACAAGCCACACCTGCAGCCCCAATACCACAGACGACAATTTTGACGTCAGACAGGGCTTTGCCGACAACCTTGAGCGCATTGATCAGCCCTGCGTATAAAACGACAGCTGTACCGTGCTGATCGTCATGAAAAACAGGTATGTCCAGCTCTTTACGTAACCGCTGTTCAATCTCAAAGCATCGTGGCGATGAAATATCCTCCAGGTTAATACCGCCAAAAGCTGGGGCCATTTGCTTAATGGCCTTAATGATCTCTTCGGTGTCCTGCGTATCCAGACAGATTGGAAAGGCATCGACGGAGCCGAGCTGCTTGAACAGCATGGCTTTGCCTTCCATAACCGGCATGGCTGCATAGGGACCGATGTTACCTAGCCCGAGGACAGCGCTTCCGTCAGAGACGACAGCGACCGTGTTGCGCTTGATCGTCAAACGGAAAGCTTTGTCGGGTTCCTCGTGAATCGCCATGCATACGCGTGCCACATCGGGGGTATATACCCGGGATAAATCATCGCGGTTTTGAATTGGGACTTTGGGCTGCATTTCAATTTTGCCCCCGAGGTGTAATAGGAAGGTGCGATCAGAGATGGATAATACCTTAACACCTTGTGCTTTTTTAATTCGGGCAATCATACGGTCGATTTCTGCTGGATCGGCAATGGTCACCGTAATATCCCTCACAGTGACCTTCTCAGAGGTGCTAATGACGTCAATGGCAATCACATCTCCGCCATGTTCGTTTACCAGCGTAATCAATTGACCAAATTGGATGTGCCCGGTGGAAATTTCCAATCGTAAAATGATGTTTTTACCGCCAATACCGCCTTGCATACAAATTCCTCCTTTGTCTTCCATAACAAAATCATACGTAGGATCAATTGATTGCGCTTACAATGGGAAGCAGGTGTAAAATCTATGCTGTTATTTTAAATTAGTGGTTTCTTCCCCTATCATAGTGAACAATCTCTCGCTTGTACAGATCAAGTTGAATAATATCTATTATTTTGTATTTAAAAAAGGACGAAAGCCCGGCTATATTCCAGTCCAAGCGATCATCCTATTTTTCAATGAAATGATCTATTTTATTTTTACGCATTCGATCTGTTACGTCATATTTTTACCGTAGTAAATTTCGTCCATTTCAATTTTGAGACGTGTTGATATATTTTGTTGCTCTTTTTCACTCAGGCTTTCCTTGGTGTAGCCGAACAGGTAATTGTCCAGATCGAATTGTTTTAGCTTACATTTGGTATGGAAAATATTTTCCTGATACACATTCACGTCGATCATGTCATACTGACTGCGCACTTCGTCCGGAATATAGTTTTGAATGGAGGCGATATCATGGTCGATGAAAAGCTTATGTCCATTCGTATCACGTGTGAAGCCGCGCACCCGATAATCAATCGTCATAATGTCGGTGTCGAAAGAATGAGTCAAATAGTGGAGTGCCTTGAGCGGGGAGATTTCCCCACAGGTAGAGACATCAATATCTGCTCGAAACGTACTGATCCCCTCGTCTGGATGATATTCCGGGTAGGTGTGAACCGTAATGTGGCTTTTATCCAGCTGTATCACGACAGATTCAGGTAGGGGGCCTGGTGACTCGGCATAAGATTCAGTCGGTACCTCCACAATGGGTCCTTCTGATATAAGTACTGTCACGCTGGCTCCTTGAGGAACATAATCCTGCTGGGCTACGTTGAGCACGTGGGCGCCGATAATGTCAGATACATTTTTTAAAATAGCTGTTAGTCGATCTGAGTTGTATTGTTCATCAATATATTCAATATACGCCTCGCGTTCTTCTTTGGTTTTGGTGTAACAAATATCGTACATATTGAAGCTCAATGATTTGGTTAGGTTGTTAAATCCGTGTAGGGTAATCCGCTGTTCCGGTGTTATGGTCATAGGCTATTTCCCCTTATAGTCGCAGTATTCATACATAATATTCCCAACACACCTTTTCATATACCGATTCATAAAATCAGTTCTGTAACTGTTAGATTAAAGGCTTGAACAAGTATGTCTTACCCGTTTAGCATAATTAAAAACAGGTAGGGGAGTGGCTTTGTTTTTACATGTATGGAAATTTTAATGTATATATACTTTATTTCTTACTCAGCAATTTTTAAGTAACAGGACTTATAATATGAACTATGTATACGAAGAAGGAACTGGATTGACTGAGGACTCGTAGTAAGACATAAGAACCGAGTTAGTAATTCATTAATTTAATGTGTTTCACCTTCACAATGCCGAAAGCTTAACCGAATATGATTATAGACCCGAAAAAATAGTGATTTTGTATATTGCGAAAATCGAGAAAAACAACTTCAGCTAATAATATGCGTATAATAAAATAAACGTAACAAGCTGAGAATTATGAAGTTAAAATGAATTTTAAAAACGGTGGAAGGAGTATCAAGATGCTGGCTTTGTCCGATCCGGCCTGGGCTCTGCTCCAAGGCCCTTACGGTTCCTCTCAATACGTCCCAGAAATGTTGAAACAGCTCCAAGCCGGATATGACGGCGAAATGGCTGACACCTTGTATTGGGAGGAACTGTATCACCAAAATACATTGTATACTTGTACATTTGCGGCTGTTCCTTACCTTGTAGACATTGCGTTAAAAAGTTCCGATATAGGGATTCGTGCAGATATATATAACATTTGCGGAATATTCGAAGCGAAGAATAACAATCCCTTACATACCAAAGTTCCATTGGAATTTACAAGGGATCAGGTGAAAGTGGATTCTAGTGTGGCTGAATATATTTATGCGCAATATCGGTGTGCCATTGTCCGACTTGCAGAATTGACTGAAGAAATGATGCTCTATGCGAGAGAACACGAAGGAGATGTCGGTAAACGCTATGTTCTGGCTGCGGGTGCCGCTTTTCAGGGTTATCGCAGCATAGCTTATATGCTACAAAGCTTCGATACAGGTGACGAATATACGCTGGATTGTCCGCATTGCGGTACCCCGCTCTATATTTGGCCTGATGAACAGAATGACACCCTGGTTGTCTATGATAAGGATCCAGTAAATTCAGATAATCTGGTTCCCTATCTGATCCGCCCCCGTTCATTGGACCATAAAGGTGCTAATATACAGTGGTTACACGAATATGCCCAAAAAATTGAAGAGAACAAGCTTCTTGCTCAATTACCCTATTTAATCGGTTGGCTAGATTGTCCAGTGTGTAATACGCCCATATATATATGGGATGAGTTGATGAAAATGGCTGATGGTGTTCGGAGGTATACCGCTTAATCAATCAAAAAAGGGTGCTGTTTTCTACAGCCCCCTCATTTCCTCTTATATTTTTCCATCTAATCTCCGTATGCTTTGCTCAATTCTACTCCCGAAACGGATTCAAAAAGGTTTTAGGAATGTCGGATTCAAAACGCAGCAATACTCCGGTGACGGGATGAACAAATGACAATACCCTCGCATGTAGGCCAAGGCGCCCAATCGACTTGGATTTGGAACCGTATTTTTTATCTCCAACAATTGGATGACCGATATCCTCCATATGTACGCGGATTTGATTTTTGCGTCCGGTTTCCAAACGTACTTCCAGCAAAGAAAAATGCCGATTGGCTTGGAGCAGCTTGTAGTGAGTGACTGCGTGCTGTCCGTCATTCGGATAAGGACTGGAATACATTTTTAGCGTCTTGCTTTCTTTCAGCCATGAGGTGATTGTACCCTCAGCTTTTTTAACCTGTCCTTCTACAAGAGCAATGTATGTTCGTTCATACACAACTTCCTTCCACGCTTTTTGCATTTCCTGCTGTATGGCTTCGCTTTTTGCAAACATCATCACTCCTGATGTATCACGATCCAAACGATGCAGTACAAAAATACGATTGTACGGATGTTCGCGTCTCACATGGGCCGTAAGCTGGCGATAGGCTGTTACTTCCTGCTCCTGCGCTGAAGCCACGGACAGCAACCCGGCATCCTTATGGATAACGATAATGGCTTCATCCTCATGCAAAATACGTAGCCCAGTCAGTGGTACGACGGGAGTTACTTTTTCCTTGGAAAGAGCGACAGTCTGACCTTGCTCCAGTGGAAAATTATGCACGGTACGCGGAATGCCGTTGACGGACACCTGCCCACGAGCCAGTGCTGATTTAATGGAGTTACGACCCATGCCAGTCACATGCTCTACTAAAAAGCTTAACAGCTCGGCAGGCTCCTGGACGATGTATGTTTTGGCAGGGGCTTTATCAAAAGCATTCGTTCTCCGTTGAGCTTCCGGTCTATGGGAGCCAGATCTTCCGGCAGGTTTATGACTGCGTTTGGAATGGCTTGCGTTTGACGTAGATTTTGTATGATTTTTCTGTTGGGGTTTCCGAGTGTTCATGGGTTCTTTCTCCTTCTTGGAACCGTGTCTCTTCATAATTATGGACAAATTTGCGGCACCGTGTTCACTATATCATGAGAAAACAGCGAACGCCATAAGGCACTAAGCCAGATTGGCAGTCTTCTAGCGGTTGAACATTACTCTGAACCCCGGTAAACTAAAGGTAACGAAAGAAAAGCCGATATGCGTCAAGGACGCTAGAAATATGAGGAGTTTTGAAACTATGAGTGTACAAGCACCAACATTGGAAAGGGCGCAGGACTTGCTGCAAAAATTTTATGGCTATCCCGATTTCCGGGAGGGACAAAAGAAAATTGTGGCCAGTATGCTGGAGGGCAACGATACGTTGGGCATCATGCCGACAGGGGGCGGAAAATCGATATGCTACCAGATCCCTGCGTTGTTGCATGAGGGGCTGACCATTGTCGTGTCACCGCTCATCTCGCTGATGAAGGACCAGGTGGATGCGCTGACCACAATGGGGATTGCTGCTGCCTACATCAATAGTACGTTGAGTGGTCGAGAAGTGAATGATCGCATACGAGCCGCACGGAATGGTGACTTGAAGTTACTATATGTCGCACCAGAACGACTGGAACTGGACTGGTTTCGCGATGAAATGGCTCAGTTGCCGATTTCCTGCGTTGCGGTAGATGAGGCTCACTGCGTATCCCAGTGGGGCCATGATTTCCGTACCAGCTACTTGGCTGTGGCTCCATTCGTGGACGGGCTGTATGAACGCCCAATCGTGGCTGCGTTTACGGCAACGGCGACACCGCAGGTCATGGATGACATCGTGCGCCTGCTTCGTCTGCGCTCACCGGAAACGTTTGTTACAGGCCTCGGACGGCCCAATTTGGCGTTCAGTGTGCTGCGCGGGGAAGACAAACGCAGCTTTTTACTGAATTATACCCGTGAGCATGAGGGTGAATCGGGCATTATTTATGCGGCGACACGTAAGGACGTGGACGATTTGTACCAACGGCTACGTGACGCAGGCATGGCGGCTGGACGCTATCATGCCGGGATGACAGATCAGGAACGTGCAGATAGCCAGGAAGGGTTTCTGTACGATGATATCCGTGTCATTGTAGCAACCAATGCCTTCGGCATGGGGATAGATAAATCGAACGTACGCTATGTCATTCACTACAACATGCCTAAAAATATGGAGGCTTACGTACAAGAGGCGGGACGCGCAGGACGTGATGGCGACCCAAGTCAATGTATTTTGCTGTTCGGACCGCAAGATATTGTGACGCAGAAGTTCCTGATTGAGCAAAATCCACAGGATGAAGACCGCAAGCGCAACGACTACCGCAAGCTCCAGCAAATGGTTGATTATTGCTACACGACTCGTTGCCTACGTACGGCACAGCTTGAGTATTTCGGAGAAGCGGAGGAGCATGAAGCTTGCGGCATATGCAGTTCATGTACAGATGAGCGGGAATTGGTTGATATGACCATAGATGCGCAAAAGATTTTTTCGTGCATTCATCGCATGCGGGAACGTTATGGGGTCTCGATGGTCGCCTCGGTGTTGAAAGGCTCGCGTAACAAAAAAGTGCTGCAGTATGGTTTTGACAGCCTGCCAACCTATGGCGTGATGGGTAACCGGACGGAAAAAGAAATTGCCGAAATTATCAATGTTCTTGTTTCGGAAGGCTATCTGATGTTGTCCGAGGGGCAATATCCGGTCGTACGCTTGCAGCAGCTTGCGGCTGAAGTGCTGAAAGGCCAGCGAGAAGTCATGCAGCGGGTGGTGCGACATGCCACGGCTTTTGCAGGTGGAGCAGGTTCACGCGGACGACAGGGGCGCGATGCATACCCGGCTGCAGTCAACGAAACCGTGTTCGAGCAATTGCGCCTGATCCGCCGCGATCTGGCCGCTCAGGAGCATGTACCGTCTTATATCATTTTCAATGATGCGACACTGCGTGAGATGAGCGTAGCGAGCCCGCAATCCGAGGCAGACATGCTGCGGATCAAGGGTGTCGGCGAAGTGAAGTTCCGCAAGTACGGCAAGCCGTTTCTTGATTTTTTTCAAAATCAAGGGAATATCGGAGGAACGATAAGCGAGGACGAGATTTATACAGACGATGTGTACGAGGATTTTGAATAGCCATACTAAGATAAGGATATAAAAGTTCATGCAAACTATAGAAGGTTGTGACCTATGAAAGTCATTTTATCAACGTTAAATGCAAAATATATTCATACCTCGCTGGCCATTCGATGCCTCAAAGCCTACAGTGAAAAGGACTTTGATATCGAGCTGGCGGAGTACACGATTAAGGACCCGGTGATGAACATCGTATCCGACTTGTTTCAACGCGGGGCAGATGTTATCGGCTTTTCCTGTTATATTTGGAACATTGAAGAGACGATTAAAGTCATTGATGTGTTGAAAAAGATTATGCCCGAGGTCAAAATTGTTCTGGGTGGCCCGGAGGTATCCTACGATACGGATCACTGGATGAAGCGTTTGGCGAATGTGGATTTTATCGTGGTTGGTGAAGGAGAGGAAACATTCCATCAACTGCTGCAGGAGCTGGAAGGGGATCGCAAGTTCCATTTTGTGTATGGACTGGCTTACCGTAAGGGAGAAGAGGTCATTCAGATGCCCGGTCGCCCGAAAGCGGACTTGAACGAGCTGCCGTCGCCCTATCGTTTTGCAGAAGATATACCGGAACTTGGGAAACGGGTTGTTTATTTTGAAACGAGCCGAGGCTGTCCGTTCAGTTGCCAGTTTTGTCTGTCGAGCATCGAAGTTGGGGTGCGCTATTACGATATCGAGCGTACAAAGTCGGATATTCTGTATCTGATCGACAATGGAGCCAACCTAATCAAGTTCGTGGATCGGACGTTTAACATTAAACGCGATTATGCGCTGGAAATGTTTAAATTTTTGATTGAAAATCACCGTGGTTGCGTCTTCCAGTTTGAGATTACGGCAGATATTATGCGTCCCGAGGTGTTGGATTACTTGGCGGAAAACGCGCCGCCGGGCGTATTTCGTTTTGAAATCGGCGTCCAATCAACGAATGATCCTACCAATGAGTTGGTTAAGCGTCGCCAGAACTTTACCAAACTTTCCCGTACTGTTACAAAGGTCAAACAAAGCGGTAAAATCGACCAGCATTTGGATTTGATCGCTGGATTGCCCTTGGAGGACTACAACACATTCCGTAAAACGTTTAATGACGTTTTTGCGCTCGGCCCGGAAGAGCTTCAACTTGGCTTCCTCAAAATGCTGCGTGGCACCGGACTGCGTATCGACGCAGACAAGTATAACTATACGTATATGGATGTTGCGCCGTATGAAATGCTGAGCAATGACGTCCTTTCCTTTGCCGATATCGTCCGGCTCAAGCGCTTGGAAGATGTATTGGAAAAGTACTGGAATTCTCATCGTATGGATCATACAGTCAACTATCTGATTGAGCGTGAATTCTCGTCCGCCTTTGATTTCTTTCAGGAATTCGGAGACTACTGGGAAGGACAGGGCTGGCAAAAAATCGGGCATCAGCTCGAAGACTTGTTCACGCGTCTCCAGTCCTTTCTAGAATCGCGTGGAACAAAGCGAATGGATATGGTGCTTGGACTGATGAAGCTTGATTATTTCCTTAACCATAAATATAAGCCGCGTAAAATTTGGTGGGAGCATGCCTTGGAGAAGAATGATTGGTCCAGCTATATGAAAATGGTTCTCCAGCATCCGGATGCGCTGTTGTCACCTGTGGTTGCAGATTTTGTGGCAGATGCGAGCAAGGAGAGTACAGGTGGGACGGATGTAGGCAGTCAACAGCCGCAGCCATACCGCGAGATTATTCCAGCCTTTGCTTCCTTGAAGCTGAGTGAGAAAGAACTGCAAAAGCACGCTGTGCTGGATGTACTGCCGTTCAGTCTGGATCATATCCTGAGTGGGGGGAGCCCATTGACTGCCGAAGGCCGCACGCTTCTGCTTGTAGTCTATCAGCAAAATGGACAGCAAAAGCCGCTCTACTACACCATGCCGATCGGCAAAAATATCGCCGCCATTTAAATATAAACGCCAGAGGGCATCGACCTTGATATACCAAGAGTCGGTGTCTTCTTTTGTCTATAAATAAATAGGCGCTCATTCCAAATTTTACATTCGCATAATCTATTGCTTTACGATGCTTTACAAAGCAGATATATGATTACTTTATCATATATGAATATCAAATTTATTGGAGTGTGACCTTGTGAAAAAGCGTTCGATGAAAAAGAGTATCCTTGCTTTAGGTGCCATTACCGTTTTGAGTGCGCCATTGTTATCAGCTAATATCCCTAACGCTTTTGCAGCCTCATCTAATACCAAGTCTACAACCGCACAGGTATCCAAAGGACTGAAAACTTCGTCAGCGAAAGTCGATGCTCCTAAAAATGTCATTCTTTTTATCGGCGATGGTATGGGAGAAGCAAGTCGCAATGCGATTCGCTTGGCGACGGTAGGGAAATCAGGATTACTTGAAATGGACAACATGCCTGTAACTGGCCTGGTTAGCACAAGTTCAGGGGATAACCTGGTTACGGATTCTGCCGCCGCTGCGACTGCCATTGCAACAGGTGTGAAAACGTATAACGGCGCGATCGGAATGGATTTGAATAAAAAACCAGTGACAACGATTATGGAGCTGGCCAAAAAAGCAGGCATGTCTACAGGTGTGGTGACGACAAGCCAAGTGACAGACGCAACGGGGGCCGCCTTTGGTGCGCATGTTGAAAAACGATCCGCTCAAAGCGAGATTGCCAAGCAGTATCTGGAGAAAAGCAAGCTGGATGTTATTCTGGGCGGTGGTGAGGATTTCTGGTATCCTGCCGGAACAGTAGGCAAACATCTAGATGCTCCGGCAGAAGATCCTGAGGAAGCTAGTAAGGGAACTCAAGGAAATTTGGTAGAACAAGCGAAGAAGCTGGGTTATAGCTATGTGACGGATCAGGCAGGAATGAAAGCAGCCAAAGGTTCTAAGTTGCTAGGGCTGTTCGCCAATGAAGAGATGTTTCAAGCTCACAACAAGCTGGGTAACTCTTACAACCCAACGGTTTCTCTACCGGATATGACGGCTAAAGCGATTGATGTTCTTTCCAAAAACCAAAAAGGTTTTTTCCTGATGGTAGAGGAAGAAGGAACGGATGAGATGGCGCATGACAATGAAGGGGAGTTAACGATTAAGGCTGGGCAACAGCTCGATAAAGCCGTTAAAGTAGCTAAAGAGTATGCCAAAGCGCATCCAGATACATTAGTGTTGGTGACGGCAGATCATGAAACGGGTGGTTTGGCGATTGAAGGCGAAGATGCGGAGGATGAATCCGGTGAAGGCATTTCTAAAGAGGATGGTCCTTTTACTGTAAAAGGCTCCGATGAGAAGTTTTATATCGACTGGACCACGGGAGGACATACATCTGTTGATGTGGCGTTAACCGCAATGGGCCCCGGCTCTTCTCAGTTTAGCGGGAATTATCCGAATACTGCTATTCATGACAAGTTAGTAAAGTTGCTTCAATTAAAGAAGTAACGTGGTGTGAAAGGAAAGCTGCCCCTTAATAAGATTTGCCATATTGGCAATATGGTTTTTCCTGTGATAAACTAAAGCTAATAAGTATATACTGAAAAAGAGTAAGGATGCTGCCAACATCCTCACTCTTTTACAACAGCCGCTTATAAGGGCGGTGGCTGTAGGGTTGGATTAGTAAAATAGACCGCTAACCTTTTCCAGAGGGCGGTCTATTTCTTTTTGTTGAAGGAAAGAATCAAGATCACCAACGTTGCAAATTGAATCATCAACATTAATGTATCTTTAACCTCCACAGGCATCACCTCCTTTGCAGGAGATTAGCCGACCGCCCATCTAAGCCATTCTGTTGTTAGTTTATAGTATATCATATGGATAGTATTGCTAAAAAGGACAAACCTGAACTAAAAAGTTACCTGTCGTGCCACTGCGCAGTCGGAAGCATCACCTCCCCGGATTTCTACTGTTGAAGACTTTATTTCAGATATCCGGGGGCAGTGGCGATGGGAAGCACTATCCGTCTACGTATGTTCATAATATAAGCAAATTTAAAAGTTATCTTAGTGCCACTCGTGTTCTACCTTTACTCTTCCGTCGTTTTCTTTCCCCATACAAATTTCATTATAAAAAATATAATTGTCAGCATGATGAGAAGCAATGCCATCTGCAAGCCATAACGATGGATTAGTTCTCCTACTGCTTGTACATGATCGCCAAAGATACGTCCGAGCAGAAAGAAGATCAGCGTCCAGATCAAACCCGTTGAATAAGAGAAGAGGGCATAGCGCTTGAAACTCATTTTATTGATTCCGACAATATAAGGGATAATGTGACGAACGATCGGCAGCAAATAACTGATGCAAATAGTGAAGTTTCCATACTTATGTATCAATTTTTCCGAAAACGTAATGTACTTGTCCATTTTTTTCTTCCGGCGCAAACGTTCTAGAATCGGTGTACCCACGGTTCTCCCCAATACATAACCTAAGGACAAGCCTGATATAACCCCAAGATATACAATTAAAAAAGCGGGTAACGGGTGAAGTATGCCCATGCCTGTTACAGCCCCGCCAGTCATCACAATGACTTCGTCTGGGATAGGCAGACCCACAATCCCAAGCCATAGAGAAAAGAATAATGCTGCATAGCCGTATTGTTCGATGATGGAAATTAAATATTCCACGTCCATACCTATACTCCTTTCTTATGCTTTCTTTCGGCATACATACACGAATGCGGGTGGAACATTCATAGGCACAAACTTAATTTCTTCAATATCAAACCATTCACCTAACTGTTGTTTCATCTGTTTAGAGTATTGAAAGGCCACAAACATTCCTCCATCCCTGAGCGATAGATGAATTTGTTCTAAAATTTGATTCCGCATCGCTTGTGGAAAATTGAAAAATGGCAGCCCGCTGATTATGCAGTCAAGCTGTTCTATTTGGGCATTTTTCATAGCAAGCTGAAGCTCACGTGAGTCGGAATAGCACAGATAATTCGGGAATCTCCTTTTTAAACTCTGCTGCATGGTCTGATCCTTTTCAAAGAGTAAAACCTTGGGTTGAAATTCAGCAGCAGACGGGATGTATTGGGTAATTGCCCCCGTGCCAGCACCAAGCTCGGCAACAGCATGAACTTCACTCCATGGAATGGATTCTATCATATTTTTAGCTAAAAATCTGGAACTTGGTGTTACACTACCCACGTATGCAGGCGAGTACAAAAATTTGACTAGGAACATAAGTCTCTCGTGAACCAAATGGCTAATACGGATCATACATCATTTCCCTACTTTCAATTTTTAAAATACGTTCATTTATTCTTTGCTAAGAGTAACAAATTATCCCTTTACTTACTCCTGTCTCAAGTAGGGTTGATCCCCCCGTCCTGCGGAGGGGATTTTCCTTGACTATGGTCTAGGAAATAAAAAAGGATTACGGTATTAGTGAGTCTGTATTTATTCAGTTATCATTCAGCATACCCTCAGGTTACATTCAGATTTGCTACCGATGAAAGGTAGGTGGGCAGCTAAAAACATTATGTACACTGAGAGGGGATCTACTTTGTCACTATCCATTAACAGGCGTCTCATCGCGACTCCCTATGATCAATCGAATACGGTGAAGTCAAATGAGAATGGACTAAATACCACGGGGCATACCACACACAAGAAATCTAACGATTCACTCGAATTGAGTAAGGAATTCATGGAATACACGGGAGGAATGCAGGCTCCGCTTCCTACGAATGCCACAGATGAAGAAATATCGGCCTTATTCGATAAAATCGCTAAGATTTTTGAACAATCTGTATCATCGTAGTCATAGTCATTAAAGTGCAACACCATAGCTTAGAACCGGTTAGCCCACACGTGTAAAACTCATACTTTTATAAAGGGGAAATCTCATATGAACATTTCATCCACATCCAGCAGTTCAATATCTATTGCAAGCACTTCATCTTCATCCTGTACCAACGATACAGTTAGTCTGGAAAAGCAAAAAGAGGCGACTGTGTCTATTCATACTTTACAGCTAAACCTCGCTCAAGTGATAATTTAGCTATGCAATTACTAATTTAAGCGACAGGTGTTGAAATCCAGATTTGAGATTATTTTTTTGTTGAAAACGCTATCTCCATCCTATATAATAACTACATAATTAATATTAGGGTTGTTACTGCAATGCAGGCAAAGCCTAAACCAATCCGTACTAAATTATGTTTAGTTTTGGATTAGTTTAGGTTTTTTTTGTTAGTAAAAAATACAAAGTGGGCGAACTCATGAGGATTAAAAAAGTATTCAACAATAATGTTGCATTGGTTGAAGGACCAAATCGATCCGAGATAATTGTTATTGGAAAGGGACTAGCCTATCAGAAAAATCCAGGTGAAAATATAGATCCATCCAGAATTGAGAAGACTTTCGTGATGGAGACTAAAGAATTATCTGAGCGGCTATCTACATTACTGAGTGAAATTCCTACAAAGCATCTAGAATTGACAGATCAAATTATCCGTTATGCAGTAAAGGATCTCAACACTTCCTTTAGCAATAATATCTACCTGGCTCTTACAGATCACATTAGTTATGCAATTACGCGTGCTGCACAGGGATTGAGTCTCAAGAATGCGCTGCTCTGGGAGATACAGAAGTTTTATCCGAAAGAATATCACACGGCAATGCACGCATTACACTTAATTGAAAAGGAAACAGGAATTAGATTACCTGTAGATGAAGCTGGCTTTATTGCAATGCATTTTGTGAATGGCCAGCAGGATGGTCAGGAAATGGAACAGACTTTAATGGTAACCCAGATGGTTCAAGAAATTCTTAATATAGTAACACTTCATTATGGGATTGAGCTAGATGAGAATTCGTTAAATTATAGCCGCTTTGTGACTCACTTAAAATATTTTTCTTATCGCACCATGCGTCATGAATCGATTCCTTTTGAGGATGATGAGCTCTACGAACAAGTCATTGTTAAGTATCCTGAAGCTTTTGCCTGCAGTGAGAAGGTAAGAGCATATTTACGGGAAGAGTATCAAGTTGAGACAACCGAAGGTGAAATGGTTTATTTCATGCTCCATATTAGGCGTGTGACCAGCAGAGATTAGCCTATTACAATAATAGCAGGGTTGTTACCATTAGTTGGGCAAAGCCTGGATAAGTGATGAGTGTACTGGTTTTCAGTGTGCTTTATCACCTGTTCAGGTTTTTTTGTTTCATATTAAAAGAATGAGGTCTAAAGGAGCGAGAATAAATGAAGTACGAAAGATTAGCCAAAGATATCGTGCAGAACATTGGGGGAGAGGAGAATGTTACGAATCTTGTCCATTGTGCAACCCGGTTGAGATTTAATTTAAAAGACAATCATGTACCCGACAAAGAGAAGCTAAAAAGCTTAGAAGGAGTGCTAACGGTCGTAGAAAGTGGTGGTCAATTCCAAGTGGTTATCGGAAATGACGTTGCACACGTGTATCAAGAGATTATGAAAACCAGCAAACTAGGGGCGGGCAATACTGCATCCGAGGATGGAGATAAACCTAAGGAGAAGATCATGTCCAGAATTTTTGCGGTGATTTCTGGAAGTTTATCTCCCCTGTTGCCTGCTATGGCGGGGGCGGGGATACTTAAAGCTTTCTTAACCTTATTCACAACTTTTGAATGGATCTCTGCGGAAAGTGGAACTTACCTAATCCTGGCTGCAGCAGCAAATGCCGTTTTCTATTTCCTGCCTATATTCCTGGGCGTCTCTGCAGCGATCAAATTTGGCGCCAATCCTTATGTAGGTGGAGTTATCGGTGCAGCATTATTGGAGCCGAATTTTACGGGGTTATTGGCCAATGGAGATACTTCTTCATTTCTAGGCATTCCTGTAGTCCTAATGGATTATTCGTCAACCGTCTTTCCGGTGTTCGTAGCTATTTGGATATTCTCTTACGTGGAGAAATATCTAAAGAAAATCATCTATAAAGAGCTGCAGACGTTTTTGGTTCCGTTATTGTCCTTAGTCATCATTGTACCGCTCACTGTTATGATCTTTGGTCCATTTGGAGTATATATCGGAAACGCGATAGCAGATGCCATTAATTATCTCATGGGAGTAAGCGGGCTGTTGACAGGAGCTGTCATTGGCGGGTTAATCTTTTTCCTTGTTGTTTTTGGCCTTCATTGGGGTATTATTCCGATCGTTCTGGCAAATCTTACGAATGGAACCGATCCAATCCTTGCGATGTGGGCAGCCTCTAACTTCGCGATGGCCGGGGTGGCACTGGCTGTTTTCATTAAATCCAAAGAAAAGTCTTTGAAATCAATTGCTGGTTCCTCTACATTAAGTCTGTTGTTAGCAGGTGTCTCTGAGCCGACTGTCTACGGGATATTGCTACGTTACAAGCGCACGATTCCCTATGTTATTATTGCTGGAGCTATCGGAGGGGCAATTAATGGCGGTTTCCATACGTATGCTACAGCATTTGTCTTCCAAAATATTTTTTCGATCGGTGCATTTGAACCTATTGGGCATTATTTAATAGGAATTGCAGCTGCCATGGGTATTGGTTTGATTCTGACGATTCTTTTCGGATACATGGATAAAAAAGCTGTAACAGTAACTGAACCAATTGATGTAGCTCCTACTGTAGAAACAAAGGCTATTCAGCCAGAAGCAAGTGTCAATGTTATTGCTGGTTCGCCGAGCTTAAAGAAAGAGGTACTGATCAGCCCATTAACAGGTGATGTGAAATCCTTGATTGAAGTTCCCGATCCTACCTTTGCAGAAGGTGCTATGGGGAAAGGTATTGCAATAATCCCGAGTGTTGGACAAGCTTTCTCGCCAGTGAACGGTACGATTAGTACTGTACTTAAGTCAGGTCATGCTGTAATTATACTGTCCGAGAATGGCGCAGAAATATTGATTCACATTGGAATCAATACCGTTCAATTAAAAGGGCAATACTTCACGCCTCGAGTGAAGGCAGGAGATCAGATCCGCAAAGGAGATCTATTAATTGATTTTGATCTTGAGAAGATTAAGGAGGCCGGATACAATCCGATCACACCTATTATAATCTCGAATACCAGCGATTATTTGGATGTTATTGAAACAACAAACTCATCGGTTTTGGCACAAGATAAGTTGCTGACGCTTGTTGTCTAAGCAAATCTGTTTTCATCGGAATGGGGCCGGCAGATTGATCCGCTTGGTCTAAGGATTACTCTAAACCTACTCTCACAGACAGTGATGCTGAACTCTCGAACATCGTTGATAATGGACACACTATTTATTATGACGCGGTGAGAGTGCAAATAACTGGTTGAACGGGGGACAATTACTTTCTCTGGCGGCGGCAAGCTCCTCCAGCCAGTGCTTCATAGGCAGCAAGACGATAAAATCATTTCAATTAAATCCATAGGAATAAAAAACAGTTGCTGGTCTATTAAACCAGCAACTGTTTTTACGTTTACATTCAGTATTTTGCATGAATCCAGGGAGCGACTTTAATCAGCGATATATAGATTAGAATAATTCTGTCCATCTAAATTGAATCATGTGACTAAACATAGAAAAATATATACAATATATAACAGTAGAAAGATAAAAGCATTCTAATCATAGTGTTTTATATATTTGAATTAGGAAGGTGTTATTATTCATTTCAAATTGGAGGATTTATGCCATGACGCTGGAACCTCAGATGAGTCGAAGTAGTAGGGATGAAGCGCGTTTAGTCAGAAACAGGTTGATTGAGTTTAATGCGAAACACGTTCCAGCAGATATTCGAACCCGATACGAAGAGATTAATCTTACGCTCAAAGATGAAGACGGTCAGGTTATGGGCGGTCTCCTAAGTGTACTATGTTGGAACTGGGTGGAGGTTGATATTTTGTGGGTAGATCAGAGCTACAGAGGAAAGGGCTACGGTTCACAACTGCTTGGTGAAATCGAACAAATTGCTAAAGAAAAAGGGTGTAATTTTATACAACTTAATACCTTTACTTTTCAAGCGCCCGAATTCTATGAAAAGCAGGGGTATGAAGTCGTTGGTGTCATTGACGATGCTCCGAGAGGCTTTAAACACTATTATTATAAGAAAAGTATCTACTGAGGATTCTATATATGCGCGTACAGATCAAGGAAATAAATAAAGATCAGCATATCATCATTCGTAGTATTGGCGAGGAAAAAGTATGCGGCTACTGGACATATTTTTGGCATGAACTGACTTCTGGATATGCGTATGTTGTCCCGTATGAACAAAGCTTGAATAAGATGATTCCCGGTTGTGTAATTTCGGTCGAGACTTCTCAATCCAGTATAGAGGGGTTCAGGAGGCTGAAGCCTACTGAAGAGACAGGGATTTTTCGACCTCAACCAAAGCTAGGCGACTATTGGATTCAAGGAACGATACATCAAGTGATGCAAGGCGAAGCAGACGAGATAGAATGTCTGGAGATTGTAGTAGGAGACACTACGTTTATTTTGGATTCTGAAGAAATGAATGGTGATGTCAACGTTAAAGCGGGTGAAGGTGTCGCCTTTGAAATCATAGGCCTACAGTTGTTTGACGAGGGACTGTGATCGTTCTATGGCGATTGATTGGAAAAGAGGTGACACATGTCTAATGATTATAGTAAATCGAAAACGTTGGGTGCTTTTCTGAAATCACGTAGAAATCGACTTCAACCAGAGCAGGCAGGTCTTAGACTTTCACAGGGTCAGCGAAGAACACCGGGGCTTCGCCGAGAAGAAGTTGCTATGCTGGCAGGTGTCAGTGCGACGTATTACACATGGCTGGAACAAGGTAGAGAAGTAACAGCATCTAAGGAGATTATCGAAAGTATAGGAGAAGCTCTACAATTAACTCATGATGAGAGAGCACATCTAATTCAATTGTGGAATCCCAATGAGGCGGTTGCTATTTCGCCCATCCATACAAGGCTGAATCCACAGTGGCAACATATTATTGATCAGTTGTCCTATCCTTCCTTCATCAGCAATGAGAAAGCGGAAGTGCTTGCTTGGAATAGCACAGCGAATGAGGTCATTACCGATTTTTCTTCCCTGTCCGTTTCTGAACGTGTCATGATTCGTTTATTGTTCGTGGATTCCGAATTACGTCGTCGAATAGTTAACTGGGAAGAATTTGCGTCCTATTCGGTAGCTGTTTTTAGAACCTATTATGACAAGTATTTAGGAGATCCTTGGTTTGAGGAGACGGTAGAACGACTGCGTGTGGAAAGTATGGAGTTTGACACCATGTGGAAGCAGCATCATATCCAGCTCAAAAAAGTGAATCGGGTTTCCCTTCAAATCCCTGGCGCTGTGGAAGCAGTTTCCTATGATATTAATTCTTTAGCAAGTATTACGGACCAACCGGGTCTGCACTTTTGTATCTACACGCCAGTAAGCCAATCCTCTGCCTGGTAATCTTGTTACTAGTATAAACGTACTGTGGTTGCCTCCATATAGGTCCATTAGAATGAGTACATGTTCATTCCATCCATTTACCCAAAGAAAAGAGGCAACCATGATATGCTGAAAAGGAAATTGGGACATGAAGGGCTGGAGGTATCAGCTCTGGGCCTTGGCACGATGATGATGCCGAACAACGAGGAGTCGGTGCGTACACTTCAGGGAGCGCTGGCCCTTGGTGTAACAAGTTTGATACAGCAGATCTTTATGGTGAGGAATACGCACAGCAGAAGTTCGGCGGCAATGAGAAGCTGGTTGGACGTGCGCTCAAGGGTCGTCGGGAGGAGGCAGTGATTGCCACTAAATTCGGGATCACGCACACTCAGGGACCCAAGAGAGATCCGGCATATATTAAAAAATCCGTGGATGCCAGTCTATTTCATCTGGGAATCGATTATATCGACCTGTATTATCAGCATCGAGTCGATCCCAATACTCCGATTGAAGAGACTGTCGGAACGATGGCCGATTTGGTTAAGGAAGGGAAAATCCGCTATATCGGCTTGTCGGAAGCGTCGGCTGAACAGATCCGCCGCGCGCATGCGGTGCATCCAATTACCGCGGTAGAAACCGAATATTCCTTGTGGAGCAGAGAAGTGGAAGATGAAGTTCTTCCACTTCTGAACGAATTGGGAATCGGCTTCGTACCCTACAGTCCACTGGGTCGAGGTTTCCTCACGGGACAGATCAAGAAATTTGACGATCTGCCAGAGGATGATTACCGCCGTCATTTCCCACGCTTTCAAGGCGAGAATTTCAACAAAAATCTAGAAGTTGTCCTCCTGATCGAAAACTGGCTGCCCAAAAAGGCTGTACTTCTGCTCAGTTGGGGCTGGCATGGCTGCTGGCGCAAGGCGACTATATCGTTCCGATTCCGGGAACGAAGAGACTGGAAAGAGTGCGTGAAAATCTTGGTGCTCTACAGGTCTCCTTGTCGGAAGCAGAGCTTCAAGAGAGCGAGCGTATTTCGCCCAAAGGTTTCGCGGCAGGTTCTCGTTATCCAGGGCGTGCCTAGAAAACTGAGTATTGGCATGATGATTAAGTTTAGGATAAGACCGTTCCTTTCTGGAGTCGCTTGGTAGTACCAACGGCTCTGCAGAAAGGCGGTCTTTTTTTTGCTAATTTTGACCGACTTAGGCATGAGTTTTCTAATCTAGTCTATGGTTAGAGTTATTGCGCTCTACAAAATAACACGTTAAAGTATGGTGAATACCATATTTAACCACAATATGTCGGTGAGAAAGTTAAAAGCTAGATCATAGTGAATCGTGAATAAAGAAAGGTATGATCGGATTGACAACAGAAGTGACACACAAAATATATACCATGTGTATGATTCAAGACGGAAGCAAGGTATTGCTTATGAATAGACCCAATCGAAAGGGGTTTCCGGGTTATATTGCTCCAGGAGGAAAAGTAGAGTTTCCAGAGAGCATTGTGAATGGGGCCATTCGTGAAGTAAAGGAAGAAACAGGCTTAACCGTTACGGAAATTGTATTTAAAGGAATCGACGAATATTGTGACCCAAGTCAAGGGCTGAGATATATGGTCTTTAACTATTTGGCTACAGCCACTGAAGGTGAACTATTAAAAAATCCCCCTGAGGGAGAATTGCTGTGGGTGGATATGAAGGAGGCGTTAAATCTGCCGATGCAGGATTGGTTTAAGCGGAGATTTCCATTGTTTTTCGAGCCGGGAACGTTTGAGGTTAGTTTCGTTTGGCTGGCAGATACGGATGAAACCCTGGAAGCAACGATTAAGAGCTATGGTGTGTAGAGATGACGACGACCATTTATTTTTCGTCTAATCGGCTAGGCGAGGTAACAAATGACCAAATGCAAAGGATGCTGAATCGTTTTGATTTGGGACGTTTGCTGTCTTACGAAAAAACGGCAGAAGGTGTCCTAGGGCAAACCCTCTATGTTTCCTCAACGGCTGGGCAGTTTGTGCTGAAGGGGAACCCGCTTTTTCCAGGGCAATGGATAGAAGAAAAGTTTATGGTGGAGCAAATACAGACACGGACTCCAATTCCCGTGCCAACACCGTATCTTGTGGATCATACGGAGGACATTTTTGGCTGGAGCTATGCAGTTATGCCCCGTCTATACGGTCAGCATATACATACACCTGAGTTGCAAGCAAAGCTGACCTCGCTGGATAAACAGCAAATGGCTGAAATGCTTGCTAATGTTCTGTTGGAGCTTCATAGCTGGAAGGTTAAGAACAGTGGAGAGCTGGATACAACAACTCTAGCCATTCGTCCTTTTGAATTTTCTTATCGAGTATGGTTGTATGGGCGAATTCGATATTGGCTAGAGGATGCCAAAAAATACTCGAACATTTCTGTACAGGATATGGAATGGGTAGAGGAAATATTGGAAGGCTCCCTTCAAGCCTTCGATCAGCTGGAAGCTGCCACTTTTGTGATGGGGGATTTTAAACCGCAAAATTTTCTTATGCAGAATGGGGATAAGGGCTGGAAAGTCAGTGGTCTTTTTGATTTTACGACAGCCTATTTTGGGGATGGGGTTGCAGATCTTCCGAAAATAACCACCATGTATCTGGAGAACGGCGAAGAAGAGTTGGCAAAAGGGTTTCTTACTGCTTACTCACAAGGGATGGAAGCCAAAGAAGGATTTACTGAGCGTTTCCGGGTGCATATGCTGCATCAGCAGATTCTAAACTGGGGATGTGCCAAAGCGATGAAGCAAGTCACTTGGGATGATAAGCTATCTTTTGCAGATTGGGCGCAAAAATTCATGGATATTGAGGTACATAAGCAATAGCAGACAAATTGAGCACTTAAAGAGGAGGCCGTGAGTGGATGCAGACCGTCAGATTGGTAAAACCGGATCAGGACTGGAAGGAAGCTTATCTTTCATTTTATGAGGAATGGAAAAAGAGTCAGGAGCAAATGGTACCTTGGGTGATCTCTATAGAGCCGTACGATTTTGAAGGTATGCTGACGGTTTTAAGTAATCAGGAAAATGGAATGAACCTGTCTGAAGGCTGGGTCAAAAGCTCAACATACTGGCTTGTGAATGCGAATGAGCAGGTTGTGGGAGCAGTGAATATCAGGCATGACCTTAACGAACACCTAATGAATGCCGGAGGTCATATCGGTTACGGTATCCGTCCTTCTGCACGAGGGAACAGGTACGCTGTTACAATGCTGGCCTTGGCGTTAGAAAAAGCAAAAGAACTGGGGATTTCCCGAGCTCTGATCGTATGCGACTCCGATAATATTGCCTCCAAAAAAACAATCATACAAAACGGCGGAACGCCGGACAAGGATTACATAGAGGAAGACGGAAACCGTGTAAACCGGTTTTGGATCGAACTGTGAGTGAGAAAGAGGGGAATGCGAGAAGCTCATGAAATTATGGCCTGAATATGCACAAAACATCATTGTTGGTGTTATTTTTGAAGGGAAATGGAATTGGTATGTGACGGAAAGAGAGTATTGGTTTTTGAATACCGAGATGGAGGAACGGTTTGGTATCCCTATTTTGGATGAAACCACAGCGGGAGCATTTTTGGATCGCATCTGTGAATATAAGGTGGCTACAGGGGAACTAAATTCAATGCTCCAGTTGCTGGGTGAGGCTATTCAGCATCAGGATGAAGTGTTGGAGTTCTTTCCTGCTCTGTATGTTAACTTTGACGAGAAAGTTCTCTATTCGCTATTTCCTGAGCCAGCTTCGTTTGAACACTATGTCCCAGCGGGGTGGAAAGGGGAATATCAAAACTTTTTGAACGAGGTACCTTCACCTGAACAGTATTGGATGATCGATGGAAGTGATTTTTTTGAAACATTCACTTGATAGGACGAAGGAGGAAATGATTATATGGATGCTTCCATGCATGAGTTTAAAATCATATCCAAGCACAGAATGTACGATCAATATTTAGTAAAGTTGCGGGCATGCATTGTGCTTTTGGATGAACAGGTGCTATGGCGCGTGGGTGAGGCGGAAACGAACAGTATTGGTGGGATCATCACCCATATCATGGTACATGTGCGCAGAAACGCAGCCAAGCTCATGGATCCGACGATTACATACAAGCAAGGAATGGAGGATAGCTTTATAAACCTATAAAATATAGTTCTAAGGTCACAAAAATCTCTCTAATGGCCATGTTTTTATTTCTTAATTGATATTGATAATTATTATCACTTATAATAGGAGCAGACATATTACGTTATGATAGGGAGAGTTGCAGAGTGACAGTGTCCTTGGAATTATATGATGTAACGATCATCGGCGGTGGTCCTGCCGGTATGTATACCGCATTTTACAGTGGAATGAGAGATATGAAAACCAAGCTGATCGAAGCCAAGCATGAGCTGGGCGGACGGATGCGTATATATCCGGAGAAGATGATTTGGGATGTCGGGGGGGTTACCCCGGTTTTATGTGAAAAGCTGATTGATCAGCTGGAGCAGCAGGCGCGGACGTTCGAGCCTACCATTGTGCTGGGACAGCAGATCACTGGTTTGGATCGGCAAGAGGATGGCACGTTCCTGCTAACTTCTGCCACAGGGGAACAGCATTGGACACGCACGATCGTTCTGGCAGTAGGCTATGGTATTCTCAAAATGGCTAAGCTGGAGATTGAGGGGGCGGACCGCTATGAGGTTACGAACCTGCATTATACTGTACAAGAGCTAGAGCCATTTCGGGGCAAGCACGTCCTGATTTCCGGTGGGGGCGACTCAGCAGTGGATTGGGCGAATGAGCTGGAGTCTATTGCGGCGAGTGTGACCGTCGTACATCGTCGGGATCACTTTGGCGGACATGAGAAAAATGTAGCGCGTATGAAATCATCTTCGGTCCGTGTTCTCACACCATACGCGGTGAGCCAGCTACATAGCAACAATGGAGAGACGATTGAACAGGTGACGATCAGTCATGTAGATACGGACGAAATACAGGTGTTGAATGTCGATGCAGTCATCGTAAATCATGGACTAAAATCCGATTTCGGTCCGCTTCGGGATTGGGGGCTGGATATGGGTGAGTGGCATGCCCGAGTGAGCGAAAAGCTGGAAACGAATCTGCCGGGGATTTTCGCGGCAGGCGATTTTGTCGAGTACGGAAGTAAGCTGTATCTGATTGCCGGTGCGTTCACAGATGCCGCCCTTGCGCTGAACAGCGCGAAGCTGTATATTGATCCGGCAGCTGACAAAGCGGCATATGTTTCTTCTCATAACAGCCGCTTTAAGGAGAAGAACCGCGAGCTTGGTGTCGTGGAGTAGAGTAAGATACGGAATTAAGTTATATAGGATTAGAGATAGGGTAGGGGAAATGTAAAAGAACTTCCGCGACTACGATTGATGTGGTTTTGGAGGTTCTTTTTTTGTCAGGTTACTGACTTCTCGTTCTAAAGGTTGGATAGCATACACCCTATAGAATAAAATGAAGAATGATTCGTAGTAAGCAAATGGACAAGCATTAAAAAATTAAACGAACCTACCATAGAAAGTATGGACGGGATTGAAAGGTGACATATGAAGAGACGAACGGAGCAACAGGAAGCGATTTTGGCAGATATTATCCAAAAGGCGGAGCCCTTTGTACAGCAGCAGTTGGAGCATGATCATAGTGGTCACGATTGGTGGCATATAGACCGGGTGAGAAAGCTGTCCCTTAAAATTGCTGCCAAAGAGGGCGCAGATTCGTTTATTTGTGAACTGGCAGCACTACTGCATGATGTAGCGGATGAAAAATTAAATGATTCCAAACAAGCCGGGCTGGATAAAGTAGAGCAGTGGCTGCTTCTGCATGTAAATGATCTGGATATAATCGCGCACGTAATGACTATTATAGCTACGATGTCCTACAATGGGGGACAAAACCCGCCTATGGAGACGCTGGAAGGTCAAGTGGTGCAGGATGCGGATCGGTTGGATGCTCTTGGAGCGATTGGGATTGCAAGAACCTTTATGTATGCGGGCTCAAAAGGCAGTATGATGCATCACCCGGATAAAGACTTTTCGCAGCATGAATATCGTGCTGCAGGTAAAAGCGCCATATACCATTTTTACGAAAAGCTGCTAAAACTCAAAGATCTTATGAATACCGCTTATGCTCAAGAGCTGGCGGAGGTCCGTCATCAATGGATGGAGATGTACTTGGAGCAATTTTATAGAGAATGGAATGTGGATGATAAATAGGGTGATTTAATAAGGCTGTTTTCTCTAACCGAGCGTATCGGAGGGGGAAGCGGCCTTTATTTTTTTATAAATGTCATATTGATATTATCGAAAAAGTGTGTTATTTTATTGTTAATAATAAATTGATAATAACAAAATAATATAAACTATAAAGAAAGCGAGGAAGCGGCTATGTTTGGATTTAATTTTGTTAAATTTCAGCCCAGTGAATATGTGATGAAGGTGAAAAACGGGAAGGTGGTTCGGGAGGGTGTTGGATTATCTTTTTATTACTATGCCCCGACCACCTCGGTTGTTGTCGTGCCTGTCTCTTCCATTGATGTACCGTTCATGTTTGAGGATATGACGAATGATTTTCAGGCAGTGACGGTGCAGGGGCAACTGACTTATCGAATTGTGGATTATCGGAGAACGACGCAGATTTTAAACTATACGTATGACTTGAAGGAACGACGCTATATTTCGGATGATCCGGGCAAACTGGCCCAACGGGTGATTAACATCGCCAAGGTGCTTACCAAAAAGTATTTGGAGCGTGTCCCGCTCAAAGAAGCTGTTCAGTCCAGTGAACGTCTGGCCCAAAACATGACGAAGGATATTGCTCAGCATACGGAAATGGAAAAGCTCGGCATTGAGGTTATGGGGCTGTCGATTTTGGCGATTCTACCCAATAAGGAGACGATGAGAGCGCTGGAGGCTCAAGCGAGGGAAGAGATTCTTCGCAACGCGGATCACGCGTTGTATGAGCGTCGTAATGCATCTATTGAGCAAGAGCGGCGTGTGAAGGAAAACGAGCTGAACACCGAGATTGCAGTGGAGACGAAAAAGAAACAAATCCGCGAAACTCAACTCGATGCCGAGCGTTCTGTGAAGCAAAAGCAAAGCGAGATGAAAGAGGAGCAGCTACGATTTGACACGGCCTTGGAGGAGAAAAAGCGCGAGCTGATTGAGCTGACCGTAACGAATAAAAAGGCAGAAGCCGATGCCAAGGCCTACGAGCTGACAGCAGTCATGAAATCGTTGCAGGATGTTGAGCCGAACGTACTTCAAGCTATGGCCAACATGGATATGAGTCCGGATAAGCTAATTGCGATAGCATTCCAGGAGCTTGCAGAAAATGCAGGGAAAATCGGTCAGCTGAATATTACGCCGGATCTGCTGCAAGGTCTCATGTCAGATACAGGAGCAAGCGGATCAGCAGGATCGAGAGGGTCTGGAGGAAGAACACGATGAGCAGCCGAATGACAGAGCAGAAGATCATTTTGGTGAAACGTAAAACGCGACTGGAAGAACTGATTGTCCGATACAATACGGTGCAGCAGGCTCGCTTTTTTATGGAACGGCTGGGTGCGGATTTCAGTGATTATGTGCTGGAGGATGAAAATTACCGCAGGGCGGTGGCAACGGCAACGTCGGAGTTAACGGCCTTGGGTCGAGTTCAGATTGTGGAGCGGGAGCATGTGCCGAACTTTATTTTTGGTGAGCAGGATACAGTGGTGGTGCTGGGTCAGGATGGACTGGTAGCCAACACGTTAAAATATTTGACCGAGCAACCGCTTATCGGTGTGAATCCAGATCCATTGCGCTGGGACGGGGTATTGCTGCCGTTTACTGTATCCGACCTGCGCTGGGTGGTGCCGGATGTGTTCGTGCACAGACGGCCAATTAAGGAAGTTACGCTGGCTAAGGCCCAATTAAATGATGGCCAATCCTTGTATGCTGTAAATGATTTGTTCATTGGGCGCAAAACTCATGTTTCCGCGAGATATGAGCTAAGACTGGAGGATCAGGTAGAGCAACAATCCTCCAGCGGCATTATCGTTTCAACCGGATTGGGAGCGACAGGCTGGCTGACCAGCGTGCTGGCTGGAGCGGCCGGAATTGTCGGCAGTGCTACACGGCATCCAATCTCGCTGACTCCAGGCCAGCTGATGCCAGGTGCAGCCTTCACTCAGGAAGGGGCAGCAGACGGAACGAGTCATGATCATCGTGCAACCTGGAGTTCGCCATCGCTTTATTTTACGGTGAGAGAACCCTTCCCCAGTCGAACGACTGCTGCGGATCTCGTGTTTGGTCAGGTAGCAGCCGAAAAACCGTTACGGATTGCATCGCAGATGCCGGAAAATGGAGTTATTTTCAGCGATGGAGTGGAAAGCGACTTTCTGGAGTTTAATGCTGGCATTGAGGCGACCATTGAACCCGCGGAGAAAAAAGGGCATCTGGTCGTGTAGAGGTTTGTACAGGACGGCAATGGGTAATTATGAGTAAGGTACAACCATCAGATGAAATTAAAAAAGGAGGAATCAACATGAGCGACCACACTCAAGACGAAGCGAAAATCCGCAACAAGAAGGACGAGGACGGAGATTCCTTGATGGAGAAAACGAAGCTGGAAAATGGCGTGGATATCGAGCCTGAGGCTGATGAATGGATTGCGAAGCCCTCACCAGTGTCATACGATGATACGAAATCCTCTTCGAAGAAATAAGGCTCTTGCATCCAAATAGAGCAGTGATGCAAAGACAGATGACCCCTAATCGGGTCATCTGTCTTCTTTACATAGGTTAATTGAATCTAGAATATACCTTCCATACTAGCTCACGGCGGCTGCTTACATCTGTTTTCAAGAAAATCGCTTTCAGATGATCCTGCACCGTGTAGGCAGTAATATGAAGTGCGCTGGCCAGCTCCTTGGTCGAAAAGCCCTGAACAATGAGTTGGACAATTTGTCTCTCTCGTTCGGACCATGAGTACACCTCGGCCATAAGCGGTAGCATGTCAGTTGCTTTAGCAGCCTCAAACCATACGGCTAGCTGCTTCTGGCCTGTATGCTTCTGGCCGCCTTGCAGAAGGGTGGCTCTGATGGTTACCCATGGGGTTCCTGCGTCTGCGGAAGGGATACATAGTCGAGCTGGTGCAGTGGTAGTGGATAGCGCTCGCAAGCATACCGCCCGGACAGGAGCCGGAAGGCTGTCTTCATAGATTCCCTCCTGCTGCCGAAGCAGCTGTAGCCACTGCTCTGCTACTGTATTGGACGAGATCGGTTCTAGCTTATCGGAAAGCATGAGAATCCCTGGCTCAAGTTCATTTTCCGTGATCATGGCAGGGGCTGGAGATAAACCGACACTGGCCTGACGCAGATGGTAGGCTATGGACGGAGCTAATGCTTCAAGCAGTTGTTGCTCTTCCTCGCTGAATACAGGCTTTCCATGATGACGGAACAACGTAAGAAATCCCCAACAGCTCCCTTTGTACATAAACGGAACGCGTAGCTCATCCCCGAATCCGGCGGGTTGCAAAACATCTCTATATCGTGTGCTCCGATCCGGTTGGCCTTGTGTAGACCCATGTAGCGTCGCTACAGACTGTCCTTCTCGCACCAACTGATCATATTTCATCATATCGTCGTGCAGATATTCGTATTCCAGCAGTTTGTTATGAATGTCCTCCACACCCGACTCTGTAAATGCCCCCGTGGAAAGCAGCGTACGCGGATCTACTGAGGTGCAGCACGCCGCATCGAAAGCAATCTGAGTACGCAAGCGGTCGATTAGGGTGTGCTTGTACGTTAGGGATGAAGGTGCTTTTTTCCCCAGATCAATGATTTGCTGTCGGGCGTCCTTAAGCTGTGCAAATTGCGTGTAGTGTGCGTTCATCATTTACTCCTATCGTGAAAGCTGGAGATTCTCAAGCGCGCTTATTTAAATCCCACATTTATGGGATGGTGGATATTCGTATTGTCTTTATAATTGAGAATGATTCTTAATTAAATCAACAATAAACGAATGGCCTGAGAAGATCAAGGCTAAATGTTTGGAGGAAAGCACATATGAGACATACCCCTATTGGAAATACGGACTCAAACCAACCGATGAGCTGGAATCATCCGAATGTGCATAAGTACGCGGATACGATTGCTTTAAAAATACCTGGATATGCTCATTTGTATGAGATGACAGACTGTTTGATAACCGCACAGCTTGAGGCACAAGCTCATACTAGAAATATAGATCCTAATGTGCTAATTGTCGGTGCTGGAGGCGGTCAGGAATTGATAACGCTCGGAGGGCGCCATGAAGCATGGTCCTTTACGGCAGTTGATCCCTCTGAGCACATGCTGGATTTGGCACGTAAGCGTGTGACACATGCGGGCATCAGTTCAAAAATATCGTTTGTTGCAGGTACGTTGGAAGAGTTGTCTGGAGAACAGCCTGAAGAACAGCACGAAAAGCACGGCGAAGAGTCATGCAGAGAACCGATCTATGACGCTGCTACCTGCCTGCTGGTGCTTCATTTTCTTCAGAGCTTGGAAAGTAAACAGGCATTGCTACGCCAGATATCCGCTCGACTCAAGCCGGGTGCGCCTCTTTGTCTAGCTTCTATTAATGGGAATCCGCAGGAGCCTTCTTTTTCCCTCCAAATGCAGGCGTGGAAAGGTCATATGCTGAGTCAGGGCATTTCACTGGAGGATTGGGAACGATTCGCTGCTTCCATCGGTCGTGAGTCAAACCCGGTGTCCAATGCGGCAATACAGGAACTGTTGATAGATGCAGGCTTTACCCACATCACCCGGTATTATGGTGCTTTTTTAGTAAATGCATGGTTTGCGGTTAAAGAGGGAGAGACGACTTATGACAAAGGATAACATCATCATCATTGGCGGGTATGGCCATGTTGGAAAAATTATATGCACGGAATTAAGTGAGATGTTTCCCGGCAAGGTATTTGCCGCAGGTCGTAGCCTGGAGCGGGCCACTGAATTTAGCCAACAATCGAATGGTAAGATACGGCCCTTGCAGCTTAATATTCATGAGCCGGTGGACCCGTCGATATTAGAGCAAGCCAAATTGGTAATCATGTGTCTGGATCAGGACAATACGGCCTTGGTACGTGCTTGTCTTCAACATGGGGTGCATTACATGGATATTACCGCGAATGCGGACTTTTTGAGTCAGGTGGAGCAGTGTCATCAAGAGGCCCGAGCTTATCAGACCACAGCCCTGTTAAGTGTAGGATTAGCTCCGGGACTGACCAATTTGTTAGCACTGCAAGCGACACAGCTCATGGATCAGACAGATGAGTTGAACATATCTTTGATGCTAGGCTTGGGAGATGAACATGGTCAGGCTGCCATTGAGTGGACAGTAGATCAGATTCATGCCGATTTGGAGGTTATAGAACAGGGACGCCCTGTGACTCGAAAAAGCTTTACCGACGGCATAGTGGCAGACTTTGGTGCAGGAGTGGGGCGTCATCGGGCGTATCGATTTCCTTTTTCGGATCAGCAGACACTTCCTCGTACGCTCAAAGTTCCTACCGTTAGCACACGCCTTTGCTTTGATTCGCGCTTGACCACCCGGCTTCTGGCAGGTCTTCGGACGATAGGAGTATCAGGTTTACTCCGACAGCAAACCGTGCGTGATGCAGTGGTTCGCAGCTTTGGCAAGGTACATCTAGGAGGGAATGCTGTAGCGGTCAAGGTAGATGCTCGAGGAACTCTCAATGGCAAGGAGACGAAGGTCGAATGCCGGCTAAGGGGGCACCATCAGTCTGATTTAACCGCTAAAGCGGCCGTCTTTGCAGCGCTCGCCCTGTACCGTTCAGAACTTCCATATGGTGTATTTCACATGGAGCAGGTTTTTTCGTGGAATCGCATGCAGGCTTGGTTGGGGCAGCAAGTAGCCGTAGATATTCAGGTGAACGGACAGCAAGTATAGAAGTCATACATTCTAATAAAGGACTCTCATATAATCCAAGCTTATTCAGCAATGTATTGCGGATAAGTCTTGGATTTCTTTTCCTATTGAATTACACTAGAAAGAAGTACATATTTTTGGAAAAGACCTAAGGGGATATTTTATGGAAGGCCCGCGCCGTGTTGGTGAAGTTGAAGTTACAAGCCTGGTAGGCCTCTTGACCAATCCGGTCAACTAGCTAGCTGCTGAGGAGTCGATAAGAGATGGATATCGCTTATATCATAGATTTATTACGTAAACACGATGTGACCTTAGCTCCAGGATTATCCATGCAAGAGGTTACCGACGTCGAAGGCAGGTATGATATTCACTTCCCGCCCGATTTGAGGGAGCTTCTGATGAGTGTTCTTCCCATCGGTAAAGGCTTTATCCCTTGGAGAGATACGTCACCACAGCGGATGGGTGTAATTCGGCAAAGGTTGAATTGGCCGCTGGAAGGTATGATTTTTGATGTAGAGCAGCATATATTCTGGCCTCCCGAATGGGGCGAAAAACCGACAGATTCGGCGGAAGCCGTTGATATATGTAAACGTGAGTTTTTACGTGTGCCCAAGCTAATCCCGATCAACGGACATCGATATATCTCAGAGCATCCATCTGAAGAAGGAAATCCGGTATTTTCCGTATATCAAACGGATATTATCGTGTATGGGGAATGTTTGCAGGAGTATTTCAAACTGGAATTTGGGGAGAAGCCTTATGAACAAATTGATTTTAATGCCGTAAAAAAGGTGCGTTTTTGGAGCAACTTGTGTGAGTGAGTGTCCGGAAGATGAATAAGTCGAAACGAAGGAAGGGGAGCATGATGTGAAGGTGGAGCAGGATTTGGAAGAAATCAAAGAAAGGTTGACCCAGATCGAGACCAAACTGGAACAAAAGTCGACCTCCAAGAGAATCTTGAAGTACATGATCATCATTTTCTTGTCTATTTTTTTTCTTTTATTTCTAATAGGAATTATTCAATTTGTTTCAACCTAATCGGTGCAAGAGGATGAAGGAAGGGAGCTATTTATGTCCATAGAAGCGATTATTTTTGATCTGGATAATACTCTTATTCATCGTAAACAGGCGTTTGCGGCATATACAGAGCGCTTTATAGAACGATTTATTGTGGCAGAAGAACCTGCGATCCGCGCGGCTGTCGTTGAACAGATACGTTTGGCGGATCAGGACGGATATCGGGATAAGAGGGAACTGTACACCGAGCTACATGCAGACTTGGAACTGAAAAATCCTGATACGTCAGTACAAGAGATGCTGGGCTTTTGGTATGGTGAATTTCATAAGTTTACGGTGTTGATGGACGGGGCCAAGGAAGTGCTGTCCGAACTGCGGTCGCGTGGCTTGAAGCTTGGTATTATTACCAACGGCTCACTCCGTACGCAGCAAGCGAAAATCGACCGAGTTATGCTGAGGGATTATGTGGATTCTATTATCGTATCGGGCGGCGTCAACATCCAGAAGCCTAATCCTCGAATTTTCGAGTTGGCTCTGAATGAGCTGGACATTGTCGATCCCGGCCATGCCTGCTATGTAGGCGATCACCCGACAAATGATATTCGTGGTGCACAAAGTGCAGGATTGCATACCATCTGGCTGGAAGGCTTTCTGACGTGGCAGGAAACGGGCATTGTACCAGACTATCAGATTGGGAGTTTGCGTGAAATCACAGGTTGGCTGGATCGTCGCAGTTATTCAACGAATAAGGAGGAGGGTGCATCATGAGTATGGAGCAGCAACCGAATCCCATTCTCTTATCGTTCCCTGACCAATTCCAGACGGAACGATTGACCATACGCGCTCCGCAGTGGGGGGATGGGGCAGCAGTCAACGAGGCGATGCGAGAGAGTGCGAATGAACTGCGGCCTTGGCTTCCGTTTGCAAGAAATCTTCCTACGGCAGAGGAATCTGAAATCCGTTCGCGCCAAGCCAGACTTAAATTTCTGGATCGGTCTGATATGATGTTGTATATATTTGATACGGTTTCGGGAGAATTTGTAGCCAGCAGCGGTCTGCATCGTATTGATTGGGATGCACGAAGATTTGAAATTGGGTATTGGCTCAGAACATCATGGACCGGAAAAGGCATTATCACAGAGGCCGTGCACGGTATTACGGATTTTGCCATACAGCATTTGCATGCCAATCGGGTGGAGATTCGTTGTGATTCCAGAAACACGCGCAGTGCCAAGGTAGCGGAACGTGCAGGTTTTACACTGGAGGGGATTTTAAGAAACGTCGAGTATGATGAAGAGGGAAGCATGGTACACCAAATGGTTTTTGCCAAGGTGCGTGGTATTGAATTTTAGCATCCTCACACGAACAGTTTGGAAGTTGCTATACGTTTGTACGATATTACGGAGGCTTATTATGATTAATTATATTATGAAAAATACAGACAAGCTGGTGTGCATACAATATGACATCAGCAAAAGGCTCAGCAATCTTGCAAGCGCTATCCAAGGGAGGATGCTTTACGAATTTCCAGCAGCTTGGCGGAGATGTCCCAGCATTAGGACAGGTGATGTAGCATGAGGAGCGTTCGTAAGAGCGTCATCAGGAAGGCCAATCGGGAAATAAAGGCGGAATTCCGCTGGAAGGCTCGCGCTGCGTACCTAATTGCTGTGCTGGTCACGATTTTGTTGGGTTTGGGAAGCCGGGTTTACTCCTCCCGTTTGCCTGAATTCGTTGCTGATCACTTTGGGGATGCCTTGTGGGCGTGCATGATTTATTTTGGGCTGAGAATGTTGTGGGTGAATCGTCAATTGTCTGTAGCCCTGTGGGGCAGCTTACTGTTTTGCTTCGCCATTGAGTTCAGCCAGATGTACCAGGCTCCCTGGATTAACCATATTCGGGCAACGACGCTGGGCGGCTTGGTGCTTGGGAAAGGGTTCCTGACCGCGGATCTGATCAGGTACACAGTTGGCATTGTGGTATCCTGGGCGCTGGACCAAGGCTGTCAAAAGCTGGCGGGGATCAATACACGTATAGACAATGACAAACCACTCAAATAACCTGAAAAGCGAGGGTTGTGCTTGAAACAAAAGGGAAAGCGTCACAGGTTGTTCGGTAAGATGATTGGATTATGCGCAGGGTTCAGCTTGTTGTTTGCAACCATACTTATCCCAGGGCAGGCACTGGCCGAAAGACAGCTTGCGGCGCCTCTTCGATTTGACTTTGGCCCTGGGAACGTAGCTGACGGCTACACCCAAGTCACTGCCAAGGATGTTTACACGCCTGAGCGAGGCTATGGATTTACCGATCTTTCCAAAGTGAATGAAGAGGATCGTGGTGGAAGTGATGCTATACGCTCAGATTTTGTTCGTGTTCAAGGATCATCATTTGTTGTCAATTTACCACCTGCGGATTACACGCTTTCCCTGATTGCCGGAGATACTGCCGGAAACACAGACATTACGGTTAAAGCCGAGTCCATCGTCAAGGTAGAACCTACTGCCAAAACAGCAGGACAATTTGTCGAGGCTGGATTTGAACTTGCACTCATCGATGGTCAGCTCGAATTGTATTTCTCAGGTAATGAAGCGAAGATTAACGCTTTGGTTATTACTCCAAAGGATGCTCGAACGGCTGGAGAACACCCTTCGGTATACCTTGCGGGAGATTCTACGGTTCAAACCTATAAATCCGCGATGAAGCCTCAGGCGGGCTGGGGGCAAAAGATTGCTCCGTTCTTCACAGATGAGCCTATTTTTGTGAACCGTTCTATTGGTGGACGAAGCACGAAAACCTTTCTGGTACAAGGGCGGTTAGATGATATTTTACGCAATATCCGTCCAGGAGATTATCTGCTCATACAGTTTGGGCATAATGATGCCGCGATCAACAACCAAGAGCGTTATGTTTCACCCGCGGATTACAAAGTTTACTTAAAAACCTACATCCAAGGAGCCATCCAACGCGGTGCAACACCTGTGCTAATTACTCCTGTTGGCCGCCGGGATTATGATGCGGCAAGTGCCTCGTTTCGGATTAGTTTCCCGGAATATGTGCAGGCCATGAAGGAAACAGCATCGGAGACAGATGTTGCGCTGGTCGATCTTAGCCGCTTGAGTGTAGCGTACTATGATACACTTGGTCTGGAAGGAACACTCCCGTTATTTTTACACTTGGAGCCAGGGGTCTATCCTGCATTTCCTGATGGAGTGAAGGATGATACACATTTTCAGGAATACGGTGCGGAGCAAATAGCTCGGCTGGTAGCTCAGGGAATACGTGAACTGAATATTTCTTTATCCTCTTATGTACAGGCGGAAGATTTGCAATAAAACATTATTTCCATAGTCATGGTATACTTAGAAAATAAGCTGGCCCTACCCAAAGATAGCATTGTTTAGGCTTGGGTAGGGCTTTAATGTTCTGGATCTTAAGGAGGAAGCGAGAATGACAGTCGCTCAACTTCATAATCTTATTAACGGTCAACTCCTGTACAATCAGCATCGGAGTTTATTTTATATGCGCGAGGGTTCTGTTCTGTTAGGACCCTCAACAGAAATGACGTACTGGCTGACGCAGAGAAGCTCGGAACTGATCCGCATGCTTCAAAGCTTGAAGCGCCAGCATACGTATAACGCTTTTGTGACGGATGTAGCAGCTAAAATACTGTCCCAGTTTGTAAATACCAATCAGTATCTACATTTTCACACAGATCATGCGAGGGAGCTTACGGAGCTGTATGATCGACTCTTCACCCGGATTGAAAAACTGTTCCAGAAGAAATTTATAGATAGAGCAACCCTGGACTTGCTGCTTCAGCAGCATTATGGGCATTTGAGAGATTTTTTAACTCGTACCAACGGACGTGAAATGTTTGCTAAGTATGCAGAGTGTGAGTATACCTTTTGGATACCTTGTGAGGAATATACGCCGGAGTTGCAAGCCAATCTACTAGGATTGGACATTGCTCGTTTGCAAGAGCCTGTTCTAGATGTTGGTTGCGGAACTGAGGCACGGTTGGTTACTTATTTACGTGCCTGTGGAATTGAGGCTTACGGAACAGATCGGTTGGCTGAAACAGAAGGTTGTGTCAATCGAGGAGATTGGTTAGAGACCACCTTTGGAGAAAGTGCATGGGGGACGATCATTTCACATATGGCATTCTCCAATCATTTTATACATCATCATCTGAAGGCAGATGGTAATATTCATGAGTACGCTCGCAAATATATGGAATTGCTTAGAGCCATTCGGCCAGGAGGGAGTTTTATTTACAGTCCGTGCCTTCCGTTTATGGAAGAGCTTTTGGATGCCCGAATGGGTTATCAAGTAGAGTATATCCAGTCATCTGAAGGTTACAGGGCCACGAAAATAACGCGTATACATTTATAAGCGCGAGTAGTAGTCCATTCATTTGTCAGATTCATTCTTGGAATGGTAGTATAAGGATAGATATTACTCTATTTGGGATTCTGTTAATGATAAAGATTCTCATGACGCTAATTTGACACCATTGGAGAATCATTAGCAGCATGGCTGCACTGAATAATAATGATTAGCTTACGGATAGCGGAATTTTCAGGAAAGATTAAATCATATTTTCCTAAAAGCCGATATATGGGAATGAGGCGAGAACATACTGTTATTATACCCGCCCGAAAATGGAAGTATATAATTTGGGTTAGGAGAGTAGAAGAAGTGTCAGATCTGTATACGAAAAAAGAAGTAGAAGATTATGTAACGAACGTGGTTTTCGAACGACCTTTAGGTGTAAGCATTTCAGCCATTTTATTGATCTTTAATGGAGCACTTCTGTTGGTGACCCAGCTATTGACGCTTAATGCATTAAATGAGGCTTCTACGTTAGTAGGCATTTGTAGGGGCATGTTTCAAGGATTTATCGCGTTACTCGGTTTGGCAGGGGCGACTGCCGGTGTCGGTATGTTATTTGGTAAGAAGTGGGCTTGGTGGCTGGCAGTATTTTATTTTACATATGAGACCATGCGTTATACGTGTGCAATTCTGTTTATTCCAGATGTCCCTCCAACGTTGGGCGGTGTACAGCTAAACCCTGCTCTATACTACGTAAAATATGGTATGCGTATTATTTGGAATTTGTTGTTTACATTGTTCATGTGTCGTAGTAAAGTGACAGGTTTTTTTCAAACAAGTGAAATCAACAAGTGGAGAGCATGTATTGTGTTATTCTTCATAAATGGAGTGATGGTTGGGATTGGCTGGTGGCTGATAAGATAGGTTCTTCGATGTGAAGGAGGAGATGGATAATGTCAATGGAAACGTTTCCGATTTTAGAAACTGATAGGCTTCGTTTAAGACAGCTTACAGTAGGGGATGCGGAGGATGTGTTCGGCTATTTCTCCAAGGATGAGGTCACACAATATTATGACTTGGAAAGCTTTACAGAGGTAGAGCAAGCCGAAAAATTTATTCGTTCGATGCTAACCAGATATGAGAAGCAAGAGGGCTTTCGTTGGGGGATTACGTTAAAAGAAGCTCCTGAGCGGATCGTGGGGACAATTGGATTCCATAACTGGCACAAGGAGCACTCCCGTATTGAAATTGGGTATGAGCTGGCACCGGAATATTGGCGGCAAGGTCTGATGACAGAAGCAATGAGGGTGGTCGTGAATTATGGCTTTCGTTTGCCGCAGGTTCACCGTATAGAAGCCTTCATTGATCCAGATAACGAAGGCTCCAGACGGCTACTGCTCAAAAGTGGCTTTACTAAAGAAGGTCACCTGAGAGACTATTTTTATGAAAAAGGTCAGTTTGTCGACGCTGTTATTTTTGGCTACCTTCGGAAGGAGTTTTCCGTGGATCGGTAAGTTTACAAATATCCCTTGTCTCCGTATGGCTGGAGTCGATCAAGCCAGGTCTGCTCCAGCTTTGTCAGTGCATCTTTGACATCAAAGAACGCTGAATCCTTTTTCTTCAAAACGTCCAGCACTTCAAATTCAAACGAATCTTCGCCATACTCATTCCATTCCTGTTGCAGTTGTTTATTCTTAAATCCACCCATGTTCAGCTCAAAACGCCGTCCATTCAGCGACTTTAAATTCGGCGTGGAAGAGACGAAAATTTTCCCATTACGTGTATTGCGAATGCAATAGATTCCTGCCTCTGTCTTCATCTCCATGTACTGCTGCACCAATTCTTTTCTTCGATTCATTGTCGAATCCTCCTATTGTATAAACGTTGAGATTCAAGATTCCTTCAACCAATATTCACTGCCATCCGGCTTACGATCCAATAGATTGTATTCAATCATATATCTTCGCACCGTGACATAATCGTCATATACTTCCTGTAAAATCGCATTGATATCTTTCTCATGATATATTTGTCCCTTTACAAAACGGCCCGCAATTTCACGCAGCACAATCAGCTTGTGCTTTTCTTGCATTTTAAAGGTCTTTAGGCGTCCGTCTGTCCCATTCGGAAAATACTTCGTGAGTACCTTTTGCCGCTCGTTTTCCGTAATGTTGTAGCGTTCGTCCACCATCCGTGCTTGTACTGGTACTTCTACAATGGCAGGAGCGTGCCGATCTTTCTCCTTTAACAGCTCCATTAATGTGAGAAAAACCTTGGCCTGTCGTTCTTTTTCTTTGAGACCAAAGCGATGATTGCGTATGGTGGATGCGCTACCGATTCCGGTTTCCTTTTGAATATCCGCATCGCCCATGCCTTGATAAAATAACTGAAGCAACCGATTCTGATGATCCGTCAGTCCGGTTAACTTTTTGTCCAGGCCGATCAAATAGTCAAACACCGATCCGTACGTCCGCTCAATATGAAGTCGCATGTACCTCTCCGCGTCATAAAATACCCCTTGATCCTGATATATGATGCCTTGCTCAAATCGCTGTCCGTCCAGCAGGCAAATTACCTGCTCTTCTTGGCGAATATATCCTCGCTTCAGTTCTTCGATTCCAGCATTCCAGAACAGTTCGGAATGATCCATTTTAGCAAACACCTCAATTAAATGATGATTATTTTATAGACAATATAACATTTTGTTTATTTTAAATCAATGAGTGGATATCTCTTTAGGGTTTCGACAATGTTCGCTATATACAAAAGAGACATCAGATTGTTATCATATGTAAATTATTGAATTACATTTAAGACTGGATAGTTTCTATATATTGTAATAAAGTGGGTTGGTAAACTATGAACAAAATACGATTAGAAGAAGTCATAGAAAGTGGAGATTTAAAGGAAGCGGTAAAGATTATAGAGGAGATAGGTGAAAAGCTGGATCATACATTCACTCCAATATTATTGAGATATTTAGCAACAACGGATAGTGTATTGCTAAGAAATGTAATCGCCATTACGTTAGCTGATCTAGGAGACAGTGAAGCGGTGTTGCTTCTTATCGACTTGTTAAGAGATCCAAAGACCAAGGGGAATAGAGGAACACTGTTATATGCTTTAGAATTTTTTCATGTATCAACTCATGTTGTGATGTTGGTAGATTTACTGGATGATACCTTTGAAGCAAGTAGACATTCTTATCAATTGATAAGTAACGTGCAAGATAAAATCTCTGAGGCTCAAAAGGACATATGTAGACAAATGATAAGAAGAAAGCTGACCGATCATAAAAACAAACATAAGCGTGACTTTTTGCTGGAATCTTTAGAGCTTTTTACATGATTCTTTTATTAGAGAGGTTTGGTTGGAGTGGTAAAAAAAGCTGTTTTATTCGTGATCATCATTGTCATTGCATATATAGTTGTATCCATTACAACAGGAAGTCCAATTGAAAGAGTCCAATTTCGGAGCAACGTTACTGACTACCTACATAAAACATACACTATGAACTGGAAAATTGACTCAGTAGATTATGACCTTAAGAATGATAAATTTATAGCTAATGTGATCTCTGGCGCAGGGATTTCTTTTTTGGTGGATGAAGACTATTATGGGCAAATGATGGATAACTACGCCTCTTCTGTGTGGAGGGATGAGCTAAAAAAAGCTGTAACACAAAAAACAAAGGAAGTTACAGGTTCAGATGCCGAAGTCATCGTAAATGTTAATCTTATTAGAGAGTATGGTATAACATACCATGATAAGGTCCCAAGCTATTCTATGGTTAGTCAGAAACTCTCCTCAGAAGCTTCGATTTATATTAAGGGTAACTTCTCAACCATTCATTATCTGCAAGAGATGTTGGAAATAAAGCAGTGGATTGTTGAAAAGAAGTATGATGCTTCGTTAACATTTAAGTCCGAGAAGGAGAAAATTTATTTTGCAATACCTGCAGAAGATCTAAAAAAAATAAAAAGTGTAGATGACTTTAAACCTTATTGGCTTCAAATTAATTGATTATTGCTCTATTCCGAAATGCTAAATGCTACATTCCTTAAAATTATTGTGAGGAGATATGATATGAAATATAGATTTGCTTTCATTGACGATGAAAGTGGGCTCACAGTTGGCTATTGTAGAGATGTGGTTGGTTTAACGGGTGATATCATTGTCGAAACATATGAAAAGGTCATTTTTGAGCAATTTGTATTTAACGAAGAATTCATAGAAAATATAACAAAGACAAAACAATCTGTATACAACTTGTACATTGCTATTTTAAATGATGAAGAAACAGTGATTGGAAGCTATCATTATCATCTACCTGAATCCTACATAATCCATAAACTAAACCACAATAAAGGAAACTTCAATCTGGAGTTAACAGGTATACTTGAAACGAAGCCCTCCCCTGTGGAATTAAGATTATGGGAGTTTTTAAAGGGCGCTCAGTCGCTTGAAAATAATATATGGCAAGACTTTTCTAAAGAAGAACGGTCCGGCTGGCTAAACGTGACTAGAATACATTCTGCATCTAATCATTTTGTCAGACTGGATAAACGAGGAGAAGTCTACACCTTAGACGGCGAATACATATCTGATTTTACAACATTTTTTATAGCACTTGGTGAAGCGATTAATGGACCCGGAGGGTACTATGGATTTAGCTTGGACAGTATATCGGACTGTCTCTGTGGAGGTTTTGGAACAGTAGGACCGTTCACGATCCATTGGAAAAACGCACATTATTTCTTGGAAAGATTCGAGGAAGAATGGGATCAAGAAGAGAGATGTTATGGATTTTCACCACAGCAATATTTTATGGATCTTTTAACGATCTTAGTATCAGGTGGTGTTACCGTGAATTTTTTTTCGAATAAGATAGCAAAGCAAGAAGGGGATTTTGAAATGGATATAAATTAATGCAACCACCTTTTTGCATATAGATATTTGGGAAGGTATCTAGGGAATGTACAGATTCAAAGTAAAAGTGCTTTGGAGTTAGAAAAGGATCATTCAGAAACCCAAGTCGTATGTTAGCGTCACTGGTTTGACTAAGGAAATAGAAAGGGATTACGGTGTCAAATCTAATTGAGCGGGAAGATCGGTAAAAAAGTATTTTAAATATTATACAAAGAACAGAATGGCATACTGTGTTTGCGCCATGTGAAGAAGGTGGAGCAATCATTTCATACGCATCTTTATCTGGATGGAGAGAGCGGAGGCTTGCAACTGGCAGAGGGTGTACAAGGGGAAGTTATGCAAGTTGTCACGGAGATCATCGAACGCTTACGCGCTAAGGATGGACTGGCATTTTTATTCGATGAACTGCTGTGGCTACATGGTAGGGGACCCATTGAATTAAACCTTTTCAATAAGAAGGATGAAATGACCCCAAGTGGCAGACAACTTGCTACGAAATAAATGATTCTTATGCTCTATATCATGGAACTTGTAGAAAAAAAATTATGATTTCAGTGAATGTACCAGTTGTTGACTGATGGAAATGAGCGGATATCGAATCAATATGGTCAATTCCAGCATCACAGCATCGGCAGAAGGACTAAAGCCCCAATCACCTCCGAATAAAATGTTTTGCTGCTGCTCTAATATAGGTGACTGAGGTTCTTCCAAGCCATATTGTTCTTTGATTCTCTCTGTCGTTTCATGATCTATGACAAGGTTATCCTGTGCAAAGGTATAGCAGATAGGAACACTTAACTGTATTAAAAGAAGTAATGCAATGGGTATAAGTAATTTTTTGCTTTGCATGGTTAGCTCCTATGATCTCTGTTTTTGACTTCTTAACTTTTGTATCTACCATAAAGAAAACAACTTAAAAATGCAACGAAAGAATGAGGAAATAATCCCTTTACAGGATTTTATGACCAGAATATAATGGTAAATAACAGCATCGATCTACATACACTGGGTTATCGGGGTATAGCGCAGCTAGGTAGCGCGCACCCTTGGGGTGGGTGAGGTCGTGGGTTCGAATCCCGCTACTCCGATTTCAATCAAAATGTCCTGCTGATGCAGCTAATGCGTCTGCCGGGCGTTTTTTTTTGAATATTACATACCCTATCGGTCTTTGTCTCAACTGGATTTTGATGAGCTAGTCGTATGCAACGAATGCATGTACTTGTGGAGCATTTGAGAGGAGATATGATGAAGCCACTTCTGCACTGGATTCGGAGGCAGAAGTGGCAATTCAACAATCACTGGCGGAATGGTCTGCTGTATGACTTTTTTTAATTTGCCTATAAAGATCCCTGAAGGGCCTTAGAAGAAGTGCTGTAATCAGCATAACGGGGAAGCACAATAGTGTAGTATATTCCTACAATAACGGTACAGACCCCAACTAATAAAAACAAGAACTCAATTGAAATAAATGAAGGAAAGCTTATAGCAATGAAACCTAATGTAAGAGATTGGGACAGCATCATTAACGGATTAATCAAGCCTTGCACACGTCCCATCATTTGAGGATCTACAATACGAGGAAGCCATCCTCCTATGCCAATGTTAATGAACGGAAGTATCAGTGCAATGACAAAATTGATAATCAGAAAAGCATAGAGGTGGTTAACAAATCCAAGTATGCACATACCTATTCCGGCTACCAGAACTCCCGCTGCAATCATTTGGTGTAGCTTTAGCTTGGCGGAGATGAGAGAAGCGATTAGGGTACCAAGCAACACACCAGCTCCAAAAATAATACCTGTCCAAACCATATACTGCTCATAGTTGCCTGGAGCTAGCTTATATTTAAGAATAAACATCGGTAAAACGCTAAAACCACCATTTAAAATACCGAACATAAAAAAGCCTGAAACCAACCAAAGCAATAGTCTGTTGCGTAATATGTAAAGAAACCCTTGTTTAAAATCGATCATGACAAGTTTGAATTTTAATTGTTTAAATTGATGTGCCCCGTTCGGAAGGCGTACTTCCTTTGGAATTTTGCAGGAACGAATAAGCAGTGCAGATACAATAAAAGAAATAGCATCAATTAGGATGGCTCCAGTAATTCCAAAGTGCCAGTAAACGACGGCCCCCAGAGTTCCTCCAAATAACATGAAAAGACTCCCCATCATTTGATTGAGGCCTGCGGCAATGGTGTAATCATCTTCGCTTAATATCCCCTGTATAATGGCACTTTCAGCTGGGAAGAAAAATTTGGAGGCAGCACTACGGATAAAGAGGAGGGCAAATATCAAAGGAATCGAATCGATCCAAATAAAAATAAGCAAACATAAGGATAAAAAAGCGCTGATCCAATCACAATTAACAGCAATTTTTTGTCGGTCCATCCGATCTGCCAGCACTCCTACCACGAGAAATACTACCAGCATCGGGAGCGAATACATTAACTCGGCAAGCGTTGCATAGTATGGCTGGTTTGTAAACCGTTTCAACAAATAAAACATGAATGCAGTAACCCCGATAATTCCTCCCATTTGTGAGGCGAAGGTTGCCAGAAAAAACCTGACATAATTCTTGTTTCTGAGTACTTGTTTTAATCCAGTCACAGTTCCATCCCTTTCGCTTTCAAAGCGGTTTTTAGATGCCTAATTAAAATAATAGTGAAAAGTAGGAATATTGTACAGAAAAGTGACTTTAATGTCACTTTAAGTTTGAATTTGCATCGTATCGGACCCTCTGCCTTCTAAATTCTGCTGTTAACGAAAATCATAGCAGGGTGGACTGGGAAGTTGTTTTTAAAATGGTTTAGTGTAGTAGGATGTGCAACATAACTTAAATAACCAGCCGTCAGTTGATATCCGACGGCTGGTTATTTAAGTTGCCAGGTGTTTGATTCCTGACTCACAAATGGGCGTCAGTCTCCAATCAAGCTAAATCCTCGCCATTTGGAGTGATTACCTTTCTATAAGTCAAAGCTTTTCTTCTTTTTGTAGAACGGCTTCTTTTAATTGTCCGATATGTTATCTGAAATAATCCATACGGTAATCGTCTATAATGGGGGGGAGAATTACAGAATGACCCGATTCATCTCATTTACGCATGGATATGTTGAGAAAAAGGAAATGCTCATAGCTAGAAAACTTTATACAATGGAAGAGGAATAAGAACTGTGAAATTCGACTTTTGATGAAGGATTTCATATAATGTGAGCATATTGTGAACAACTTAAATTGAAGATTAATAAAAAAATGAAAATGATTTCCGTCCAGCTATGAATTTCAAAATTTGACGGAGGGAACGAGATGACAATGGAAGAGAGCAGCAGACAGGTACCTTGGCAGGCGTATTACGGACCTAATCTAGGTTATGTGCAGGACCAGTATGAAAAGTATGTAGCGGACCCCGGAACGGTTGACCCGGCTTACCGCGAGCTATTTGATCAATGGGGTGAGCCGCCACAATCCGAATACTCGGCTGCTTCCATGATAGACAACAAATTGCAAGGCCCCCCCACAAGTGCTTTGGGGCACCTTGATTCGAACACATTACAGAAAGCGGTTACAGCGGGGAAAATGGTGTGGAATATCCGTGAATACGGACATTTAGCCGCCCAGATCGATCCGCTAGAACTGGATGCAGAGCAGGATACACGCTTGCTTAATCCAGCATCCTACGGTTTAACTGAACAAGACTTGAAGGCTTTTCCAGCCTCTTTAATATGGGATAACGCTCCTGCGGGAACACTTAACGGATGGGAAGCCATTCAACGGTTACGTGTAGCATACACAGGTCCGATTGCCTATGAATTTAGCCATATTCATAACGAGGAGGAACGCCGCTGGCTGAACAGCTATGCAGAATCCGGCTGGTCCTCCAAGCCACTCACAACACAGGAGCGCAAGTCGTTGCTGGGCAGATTGGTAGAAGTAGAACAGTTCGAAGAGTTTTTGCATAAAACATTCGTCGGACAGAAACGTTTTTCCATCGAGGGTAATGATGTGCTTGTCCCTGTTCTCGACGAGATTATTCGTCTAACGACAAATGCAGGAGCAAGTCATGTCCTGATGGGTATGGCGCATCGCGGCCGTTTGAATGTACTAGCTCATGTGCTGGGCAAGCCTTACAGTAAAATTTTCTCTGAATTTCATCATTCGCCGAATAAGGATTTGATCCCGTCGGAAGGTTCCACAGGAATTAACTACGGCTGGACTGGCGATGTGAAATATCATCTGGGTGCTGATCGTTTTGTAAAAGATGGGGGAGCGGTGCAGGCCCGTCTGACATTGGCGAATAACCCGAGTCACCTGGAATATGTAAATCCGGTGGTACAAGGATTTTCACGAGCTGCACAGGAAGACCGCAGTGAGGCTGGATATCCGAAGCTGGATGTGAGCAAGGCAGCTACCATTATTATGCATGGTGATGCGGCTTTCCCAGGTGAAGGTATCGTGGCAGAATCACTTAATTTCACGAATTTGCGTGGCTTCCGTAATGGCGGAACGGTCCATATTATTGTGAATAATCGTTTGGGCTTTACGACAGAGAGTGTCGATTCGCGTTCGACCCGTTATGCCAGTGATTTGGCTAAAGGCTATGAAATTCCAATTGTGCATGTGAACGCGGATAATCCTGAGGCCTGCATTGCAGCGGCACGTATGGCTGGTGAATATCGCAATCGTTTCAAGAAGGATTTTTTGATTGATCTGATTGGTTACCGTCGTTATGGTCACAATGAATCCGATGACCCGGAAACAACACAACCGCTGGTATATCGTAAGGTGAAGAATCATCCGACGGTGAGCAAATTGTATGCTCAAAAGCTGATGAAGCAGGGGATTGTGGATGAAGCGTTTAGTGCCGACCTCATTGAAAAGGTCCAAAACAGACTGAAGGAAGCGCATGAGCATGTGAAGAATCAACCGGAAAAAGAACCGGAAATGACTCCTGTGAAGGCTAAAAAGAATGAGAGTTCTATGGTACGTACTGCAGTGGAATTGAAAAAACTGCGCCAAATCAATGAAAACTTACTCAAATGGCCACAGGCTTTTCATGTATATCCGAAGCTGGATCGAATTTTACAGCGTAGAAAAACCGCTCTGAACGAAGGGGAAAAGGTAGATTGGAGCTTGGCGGAGACGCTGGCTTTGGCCACCATTCTCGCAGATGGCAAGCCTATTCGTATGACAGGTCAGGATGCGGAGCGAGCTACATTTGCTCACCGTAACCTTGTGCTGCATGAGCCTGAAACAGGCCGTACACATTGCCCGTTGCATACATTGCCGGAAGCACGTGCTTCATTCAGTATTCATAACAGTCCATTGTCTGAGGCATCTGTCCTCGGCTTTGAATACGGTTATAACGTGTATTCTCCTGAAACGTTAGTGATTTGGGAAGCACAATTCGGCGATTTTGCCAACTGTGCACAGGTTATTTTTGACCAATTCATTTCCGCAGGCCGTGCCAAATGGAGACAGAAATCGAGTCTGGTGATGCTGTTACCGCATGGTAGCGAAGGACAAGGACCAGAGCACACGAGCGCACGTCTGGAGCGTTTTCTCCAGTTGTCCGCACAAAATAACTGGACTGTCGCTAATTTGAGCAGTGCCTCACAGTATTTCCATCTGCTGCGCCGTCAGGCTGCATTAAGCGAAAGTGAGGAAGCCCGTCCGCTTGTGATGATGTCGCCGAAGAGCCTGATTCGTAATAATCGTGTCGCTTCGCCTGCTTCTGAATTCAGCGAAGGAGCATTCCGTCCTGTGTTGGAGCAGCCTGGTCTGGGTGCACGTCCAGATCGTGTAGAGCGCATTGTACTATGCAGTGGCAAGATTGCCATTGATCTCGAAGAAGCATTGGAAAAGGATAAGAATGAGGCAGAAGAGCGTCTGCATATTATTCGTGTGGAGCAGTTATACCCTTTCCCAGAAGAGGAAATTCGAAATATTTTCGGCCGCTTCCCGCATGTTAAGGAGTTCGTATGGGCTCAGGAAGAACCTAAAAATATGGGGGCTTGGAGTTACATTGAACCTCGTCTGCGGAATGTAGTGCCACAGGGAGCGGAAATTCGTTACGCAGGCAGACCAGATCTTTCAAGCCCGGCCAGCGGTTATCAGCAAGTACACAGCCTAGAACAACAGCGAATTATTCAATCGGCGTTGAAGCAGGATTCCAAAAACAATATTACACTTGGGAGGTAGCGGCTGTGAGCGATATTATAGTGCCAGCAATGGGAGAATCCATCACGGAAGGAACAATCTCCAAATGGCTTGTGAAGGAAGGGGATTCCGTAGGACAGGGAGATGTTCTACTGGAGCTGGAAACCGATAAGGTCAATCTGGAAATTAGTGCGGAAGAAGCAGGTGTGGTTCAGAAAATCCTTCGTCAGGAGGGAGATACTGTAGTCATCGGTGAAGCTGTTGGCTTGATCGGAAGCGGCAGTGGTGGTGCGGAATCAACCGGTGCTGGAGAAGTAGCAGCGACTCAAGCGCCAGAAGCACCGTCCGTAGCGACTTCACCGTCTTCCGTAGGAGGCGCCCTTAAAGCAGAAGAAAAGTCTGCACCGCCTATTTCATCGAATGGCGACGGGAATGGCCAGACGGCATCACCATCCGCCCGGAAGTTGGCGCGTGAGCGCGGGATTGATCTTGAGCAGGTACAGGGAAAGGACCCGCTCGGACGTGTTTTCCAGGAGGACGTAAAAACGCATAACAGCGCTGAAGTGTCACGTGCAGCATCTGTACCTGCGTCTCCCGCTACTAGCAAGCCTGCGCCTCCGTCTCCAGCACAAACGGAGTACAGCAAGCCTGTGGAACGCCAGCGGATGTCTCGACGCAGAGCGACGATCGCGAAGCGTCTTGTTGAAGCACAGCAAACAGCTGCTATGCTCACCACTTTTAATGAAGTAGATATGACCGCCATTCTCGATGTGCGTAAACGCCGTAAAGATAAATTTAAGGAAAAACATGATGTAGGCTTGGGTTTTATGTCCTTCTTTACAAAGGCAGTGGTTGGCGCACTCAAGCGCTTCCCTACCGTGAATGCAGAAATTAACGGCGATGATATCGTACTGAAAAAATACTATGATATCGGGATCGCTGTATCTGCCAAGGAAGGTTTGGTCGTGCCAGTTGTACGGGATGCCGATCGTCTCGGCTTTGCTGAGATCGAGAAGAGTATTGCAGATTTGGCTGGCAAAGCACGCTCCAATTCGCTTTCTCTGGCCGACTTGCAAGGAGGAACTTTTACCATAACCAATGGAGGTATTTTTGGTTCCCTGCTGTCTACGCCCATTCTCAATACGCCGCAAGTGGGTATTTTGGGAATGCATAAAATCCAACTTCGTCCGATTGCCATCGACGAGGAACGTATGGAAAATCGTCCTATGATGTATATCGCCTTATCCTACGATCACCGGATTATTGACGGTAGCGAGGCGGTTCGTTTCCTGGTAACGGTCAAAGAATTGCTGGAAGATCCAGAATCATTGTTATTGGAAGGATAAAATAAATCGGGCAAAAGCAGACTCTTGCGAGTCTGCTTTTTTTCCTGCATAGTTATAACATAAGGCAACTGATATTATAGGCAGTAGATGTAGAGAAGGGCGGGAACTGTTTTGGACAAAGACTTGCGCTATCCGATAGGATCATTCGTTGTTCCAGACACCATTACAGAAGAACAGCTTATCGCATGGATTCACGACATTGCTGAATTGCCTGCACAGCTGCGTCAGGCGGTCGAAGGACTGAACGAGCAGCAGCTAAATACGCCTTATCGCGAAGGGGGCTGGACGATTCGGCAGGTCGTTCATCATGTGGCAGACAGCCATATGAACAGCTATATCCGTTTTAAGCTGGCGCTGACGGAGGATACACCAACGATCAAGCCATATGATGAGGGGCGTTGGGCCGAAATACCAGACGCCAGGGAGCTTCCACTGGAACCTTCGTTGCAATTGCTGGAAGGACTGCATGAACGGTGGGTGACCGTGTTACGATCGTTGGGAGAGGATCAGCTACACCGAACATTTATTCATCCTGAATCGGGCCAGACGATCCGCCTGGAACGAAACATCGGCATCTATGCTTGGCATGGCAAGCATCACACAGCTCATATTACTTCCCTGAGAGAACGAAATGCATGGTGATTTTTAAAATTATACCCAGATGAATATAACGGAATAGAAAAGAAACCTTTAATCCCACTTTAATCGTGGTTTTAAAGGTTTCTTTTCTTATTTCCTCATAAGGCTGATGACTTGGGCGAGTTTGATTGTCCGGGTGCCTCGGAGTCTCCAGACAATGCGGAAACGGAGGTCACCCCTGTGTTAACATGACGATCGAGCCAGTCTACGATGTCACTCATCACCTCGTCGCGGTTTGTTTCATGAAGCATCTCATGGCGACCGTCAGGGTAGAGGCGATATTCGATGTCCTGAAGCTCTAGGCTTCGATACATTTCCACTAGTGACAACACACCTTTACCGAACAAACCCACTGGATCACGATCCCCGGCAAAAATATAAACTGGCAGTTTGGGATTGATGTGTTTCAGCGAGGAAGGCAAGTGGATTTCTTGCAATAGCCTGAAAAAATCCAGAAAAAAGCCTGTCGTGCAAATAGCTCCGCATAATGGGTCGTGTACGAACTGATCTACTTCCTCAGGATCACGGGACAGCCAGTCAAACGCCGTACGCACCGGACGAAAGGCGCGGTTAAAGCCGCCAAAGACCATAGCGTTAAGAAGCATGCTGCGATGATCCATTCCTTGCAGCTTGGCTTGCAGTAGAGCAACTTGCTCTCCGAGTTTTAGAAGACCACGTCGTCCGTTGGTTCCCGATAAAATAAACCCGTGATACGTCTGCCGATCATCATACATAATTTTCTGGGTTAAAAAGGACCCCATGCTGTGACCCAGCAAAAAACGAGACTGATCAGGGAATTCCTTAGCCGCAATTTCGCCTAGCTCCAGCATGCCGTTTGCCATTCGATTAAACGCATTGGCTCCCGGCCTACCCAGCTTATCAGGATCACCAGCCGTGCGCCCGTGACCGATATGATCGTTGGCATACACACCATAACCGCAAGCTGTAAGCTTTTCGGCCAGTCGGATGTAGCGATAGGACGTCTCGCACATACCATGCGAAATTTGAACAATCCCCTTAATGGGCAAATTCTGATCAGGCAGCCAGCGGTAGGCAAAAAGCTCTGTTCCGTCATTTTCAGCGATGGTGAAGGTGTATTCCCGCATAATTAGACATCACATCCTTTAAGCCTTAAGGAAGATAAGATCTAAGTACGGTCATTCCGCCATTCAGCGTGTAACCGTTCAGGTTAGCCGGCAGCAGGAAGCAATCTCCAGCTTTACAGGAAAGAGACTCCGTATTATGGTTCCATGCTATGGACCCACTGCCTTCACAAATCACGAGAATGGTGAAGCTGTCTTCCGTTGTAGAAAGTGCCCAACTTCCATCTACGATACCCTTTTCCACAATAAAATACTCACAGGCTGCCAGCTGGAGCCATTTTCCAGGCCGTAAGCCGTCCGTTTTCATCGTTGTTGCCCCTGCACCTTCGTAGGAGGTTACATTGAGGGAATCCTCGATATGCAACTCACGAGGCTTGCCATCCAGTCCGGGGCGGTTGTAGTCATATAATCGATAGGTAGTATCCGAATTTTGCTGGATTTCAGCAACGACAACGCCTGCACACAGTGCATGTACGGTTCCAGCGGGGATGAAGAACGTATCGCCTGCTTCGACTGGAACCTGGCGCAAACTGCCGAGGATATCCCCACTTTCAAGAGCTGTGCGCAGACTCTCGCGGGTTACACCTTCGGTCAGACCATAAATAATCTTGGCATCTGGCTTGGCATCAAGCACGTACCACATTTCAGTTTTTCCTAATTCTCCGGCTGGAAGTCCTGCGTAATCATCTGTCGGATGCACCTGAACGGATAAGTCATCATTACAATCCAGTAGTTTGATCAAAAGTGGGAATCGCCCGCCTTTTTCCGATACACCCTTGGCCCCGAGCCAATCTTGCCCGTAGGTCTCGCGGATTTCATCCAGTCCTTTGCCTGCCAGCTCACCATTGATGACCGTTGTTGTTCCGTTTGGATGATCGGCAATCATCCATCCTTCCCCGATATGTCCTTCTGGTGGGGTTAGACCAAATTGCTCTAAGGCCCGTCCTCCCCAAACTCTCTCTTTGAACTCAGGTTGAAATTGCAGCGGGTATGGCTTTAGCATAATTTCTCTCCTCCATAATGAGTAATGAGTGCGACCTAACAGAATAGGGAAATCAATAACGTGCCGCTGGGGCAATAAACTGGGATGAATAGCGCCCAAACGAGCTAAAAAAATGATATATGTAAGGCGGCTAAAAAAGCCGCTCATAACCTGAGTTTAAAATCCAACATTATTTCTTTTCAACTGCCACTACGTAAGGCGAAGCGGCTCGTTGTAATTGACGATAAATAATGCTTTGACCGCTGGAGACCGGGAGAGCAGAAGCCCATTGAAGAACGGCATCTGCTTCTTCAATGCCTCCAGCATGCCCTGGATAGAGTACGGCAGTCAGAATGCCGCGTGGTCGCAGCAATTGTAAGGCAGCATCAAGCGCGACGAGCGTACTGTCCGTATGCGTGATGACCGTAGGATCGGCGCCTTCGGATGGCAAGTAGCCGAGGTTAAACATGACCGCAGCGACTTTGCCATGCAGCATATCCGGAACGGCCTCCCGCATTTGCTCATGACCTTGTAGCAGTAGCGATACTTCTGCTAATGAAGGCGAAGCGTTTTCTTCCAGCCGACGACGGGCGCAATGCAGTGCTTCTTGCTGGATATCGAAGCCGTAGACACGACCCCGTTTGCCAGCGGCTTTTGCCAGAAATAACGTATCTGCTCCTGTGCCGACAGTAGCGTCTATAGCAGTATCGCCAGGCTGGACCCGCGCAGCCACCAATTGATGAGCGTAGCTCAGGACGGATAGGAACCCCATTTAAGGCTGCCTCCAGTATTTTCCTTGCCACGTTTCACGTGACTTCAGTTCATTATCTATGGAGTTAAGCACTTCCCATTTTTTAAGCGACCACATAGGTCCCACTAGCAAATCGCGTGGTGCATCTCCGGTCAGCCGATGAACGATCATTTCGGGAGGTAAAAATTCCAGCGTATCAACAATCAGCTTAATGTATTCGTCCTTTTCGAGAAAGCGTAGCAATCCCGCTTCATACTGCTTGACCATGGGCGTTTTACGCATGAGATGCAGCAGGTGGATTTTGATGCCCTGCACATCCATAGCCGCTACTGCACGCCCCGTATCAAGCATCATTTCATGCGTCTCTTGGGGCAGACCATAAATAATGTGGGCGCATACACGTATATTCCGCTTGCGTAGCTTTTCCACCGCCTCCAGATAGCATTGAGTATCATGAGCGCGGTTAATCAGCTCTGAGGTCGATTCATGGACAGTTTGCAAACCCATTTCGACCCACAAGTACGTGCGTTCGTTTAGCTCGGCAAGGTAATCCACTACATCGTCAGGCAGGCAATCAGGACGTGTAGCGATGGACAGACCGACAACACCAGGCTGCTCCAAAATAACCTCAAAGTATTCTCGCAGTTCCTCAACTGGGGCATACGTATTCGTGTAGGCTTGAAAATAGCCAATATATTTGGCGTTTGGCCATTTTAGATGCTGCCGATCCCGAATCGTATTGAACTGGGTGACCAGATCATCACGACGACGCCCGGCAAAATCACCCGATCCGCGTGCGCTACAAAAGGTGCAACCCCCTTTAGCGATGGAGCCATCGCGATTCGGACAGGTAAAACCCGCATCCAACATGACTTTGAACACTTTATTTTGAAATTGCTCACGCATTTCGTAATTCCAAGTATGGAACCGTTTATCTCCCCACAGGAGAGGAGCAGGCAATAAATCTGTTTTCATGGGTGTACTCCTTTTTTTACGATCATCCTATTGTAACAAAAATCAGTCTTCATTGGGAATCATTTGACCGAACAAGTCAATAAAATGTGCGGATTTTATGGCGTTGCGGATTGAAAAAGGTTACACAATGTGTTATATTGTAAGCGGTACCAGACATACAATAAAAGGACTGTTTTCGATCCTGAAGATAAAAGTTATCCGTGCTAATGACTATTCTTCAGGGAGGCAGCTATGCTGTTTCTATCGCCTGTTTTAGGGTAAGTGCACGTCGGTTCCATCACAAATAACCCGTGAGGTGATCTTTTATGAATGCGCAGGATAAGACGCGTATGGATAAAGTTACTGTTGAGTTAACCTTTGATGAGGCGTTGGCATTGACTGGTGTCCGTTTTGGGCAGGATCGTCAGATTGGAACGACCGCACGTCAAAAAATCAGAGCGGCTTGCCAAAAGACAATTGATTTTTCACCTGCTGATGGGGTAGACTATGAACAATTAAATTAGTTGGACCCCAATCCAAATATATTGAAAAAGGAATTTCATTTCCGTATCTTCAAGCGGGGGTGAAATTCCTTTTTCCTTGATAACAGAGTATATGGAGGAGTAACATGCGTTTACGCGGAAGAAAAGGAATTCGTGAAAGTCTGGAAGAACAGCAGGACCTAGTCATCTTAGAGCCAGCACAGTATAAGGGGAAATGGCAGCAGCTTTTTGGTAATGATCGTCCCATTCATGTAGAGTTCGGTATGGGTAAAGGGCAATTTATAAGCCAAATGAGCTTCCGGAATCCGGAGGTTAACTATATTGGCTTTGATATGTATGATGAGTTGGTTCGCCGTGCAACAGAAAAGTCTCGTCTGGCCTGGAGTAATTCAGAGGTTGATACGCCACCTAATATTAAATTGGCGCTGGCAAACATTGAACAGATTGAGAATGTTTTTGAACCAGGAGAAATTGAACGCATTTATCTGAATTTTAGTGATCCCTGGCCTAAAGCCAAGCATGCACGTCGTCGTTTGACGCATCCGCGTTTTTTGGACAAGTATCGTCAGCTTTTGAACAGCAAAGGACAAATTCATTTTAAGACCGATTCGGAGACACTGTTTGAGTTTTCTTTGAATTCGTTTGCCGATAGTGGTTTGCAGATGACGAATATTTCGTTAAACCTTCATCGTGAGGGGATTAACGAGGAGCATGTCATGACGGAATACGAACAAAAGTTCATGGGCAAGGGTATGAATATTCATCGAGTCGAGGTGCTGATCGGCAACGATACTTTGGAAGAGTACGGAAAAACACGCCTTGAAAAGTACGGGAAATAAAAAACAGATCAAATGGATAAAATAAGACAGGGTGCTTCCTTTTAGGAAAGCACCCTGTTCGGTTCCAGTATATCCAAAATACTCTGTGCGCTCTGAAGAGGATAATATCGCGCTACATTATGAACGTGCTCCTGTCGCTTGCGGACGATTTCTGGAAAATCGTGTAGCAGTCGGTTCATCCATTTCACGACAACATCCAGCGAAGTAATCGGTTCTCCGTAGCCTTGAGCCGTAAAGTATTGACAATTTTCCTCCTCCTGTCCAGGGAGAGGTTTGTGAAACAGCATCGGAATCCCTTTGGCCAATCCCTCGGTGCATGTCATTCCGCCAGGTTTGGTGATGAGCAGATTCGATACCTCCATTAATTTGTCGATTTCCCGTGTAAATCCGAAGATATGAATATTTGGATGATTAAACCTGGGATCCACCTGCATTTTACGACGAATTTTATCATTATGCCCCAAACAAAAAATAAATTGAATGTTATCTCTCCACTGAGTAAGCGAACGATGTATGACTTCGTCATTCATGAGGCCCCAGCCGCCACCCATAACGAGTACGGTCGGGATGGGTTTAAGTCCAAATTGTTCTCTAATTTCATCGTGCCCAGGATGTTCCCAAAAATTTGGATGAACGGGAATGCCGGTCACCTGGATTTTCGAGACGGGTACTCCGCGTGCGCGCAGCTTACGCATGACTTCAGGCGTAGATACAAAGTACCGGTCAACCTCGGGACTAATCCATGTTCCATGTGCATCGTAGTCTGTAATGACAGTACAAAGCGGAACATGTAAGCCTAAGCGCTTCAAACGTGAAATTACCGCGCTTGGGATGGGGTGAGTACATACCACCAAATCGGGACGAAGCTGCCGGAGAATGTTTCGGGTCTGCGTGTAGAACAGACGGTGCAAAGCGAGCGTTGTAAGACGGTTTAATGATTTTTTGTACTGATGACGGTAAACCAATCCGACTAGGCGAGGCTGCGATACAACAGTCTTCTTGTATGCTGTAATAATAAGCGGGGCCATTCTTGGATTCAAAAAACTCCCCAGCTCCAGCACTCTTGTCTGCACATTCGGAGAAAGCTTCCGCAAACTGCTTGAGAGCGCGTAGGCAGCTTGAGTATGTCCGGCACCGAAACCTTCCGATAATAATAACACTCGTTTTTTAGCCACTCTCATTTCACCTGTTCCTGCTGGGATGTTCTCAATCATACCATATCGGCTTTAAGGCCAGAATGCAACCGTTCCTATTGCTGCAGACGTTCCGATGACCGCTCCTGCGAGTACATCCGTTGGGTAGTGAAGACCCAGATAAATCCGAGAAAAACCTACAATTGTCGCTACAGGCAACAGCAGCAATGTTAGCATCGGTGATTGTAGCATAAAAGGCACGGTAGCTGAAAAAATAGCGGTCGTGTGCCCTGAGGGAAAAGAATGGTCCGACAAGGGGTTGCGGAATGTATTTGTACCTGGTAGCGCTAAATACGGGCGAATCCGCGGGTACAGCTTTTTAACGATAGCTACGGGGATGTGACTGACCCCGAGAGCGATGGCTCCCTTCATACTGGAATCTTTCCACGGATTCGGAGCGAGCCACCAAATAAGGAGTGTAGAGGCTATAGTAAAGGTAGCCCCGCCTAAATGTGTGAGATAATAAAGCCAGAAGTTCAAAAAACGGTTGTGTAAGCGTCCGTTGATCCATTTGAACAACTGCTGCTCCAGATTTACAAGTTTTACGACTAGACGTTGCATTTGGTTTCCTCCGGTTGCCGGTTCAGGTCAGTCGGCAAATATTTTGAGTCATTTTGACATAATCAGACCATAAGTAATTATTCTCTTGCTCTCATCATATTTTTAAACGCTGTTCATTTCAAGAATCACTAAAGATTCATAACTTACTTGGTTCAATTCTACACAAAAATGTTAATGGAATATAAGCTGAATTGTATAACTTTCTTTGCGTTCATCCGTCTAATAAGATAGAGTGTTTAGAAGTGGTTGCTAATTGGCCCACAAAAAGGAGGGACCAAAGAAATAAAAAGTTAGCAAATGGATGAAAATAAGACCTAAGCGTCATGAATGAGAAGTCCAGCGCCGCATTCTCGGTTCAAACGGGAGTTTGTTGTGTTTTTTTGCTGCTGAGACCGATTTAAGGGCTTTGACAAAAGATTGAAAACCAACGAAAATCGTAATGGCATTCCTGTGTCAGCCAAAAGGGGCTGCGCACAGCCAATGAAGAAAGCAAGGGTCGGGTCAAAAACTACAGAAAAGGCGCGCAAAGCGCCGCAACTTGCGCTACACAGATAGAAAACAAACAAACGCAAGATTTTAAGGGGTATAAAAAGGGGGTAACAAGAGATCATGTTAGACGCTATTTTCGTGACGCTCCAGATCATACTGGCGGTGATCGCAGTCTATCAGTTTGCATTCTCCTTGTTCGGATTGGTTCGCAAGAAAAGGAAAGAGCACGCGGCTCCAGAAAAAACATTTGCCATTTTAGTCGCTGCCCACAATGAAGAACAGGTTGTCGGAGCATTGATGGAGAATTTGAAGCAACTTGATTATCCGAAGGAACTTTACGATGTGTTCGTAATCTGTGATAACTGTACAGATAAGACTGCGGACATTGTTCGCGCTCACGGCATGAATGCTTGTGAACGTACGAATCCGAATCTGCGTGGTAAAGGCTACGCTATTGAGTGGATGCTCAAGGAACTATGGGCTATGCCGCGTCAATATGATGCCATTGTCATGTTTGATGCTGACAATTTGGCGCATACCAATTTCTTGAGTGAAATGAACAATGATCTGTGTACAGGTGCCCGTGTTATCCAAGGGTACATTGATACTAAGAATCCTGAGGATTCTTGGATTACAGCGGCATACGGGGTATCTTATTGGTACATCAACCGTTTGTGGCAACTGTCACGTCACAATTTGAACATGGCTAATTTCCTCGGTGGTACAGGCATGTGCTTTGAAACAAATCTGCTTAAGGAAATGGGCTGGGGTGCGACAAGTCTGGTAGAGGATCTGGAATTCACCATGCGCTGCACACAGCGCAACGTATATCCAAGATTTAATTACGATGCCAAGGTATATGATGAAAAGCCGTTGACATTCAAGGCCTCGTCAAGACAGCGTCTGCGCTGGATGCAAGGTCACTTTACGGTCGCTCGTCGTTATTTCTTCCCGTTGCTGTGGCAAAGTATCAAGCATAGAAGCCTGATTAAATTCGATATGGCTCTTTACGGTCTGAACGTGTACATCGTACTGTTCACCTTCTTGATGACAGCAGCAATGTGGGTAGATATCGCCTTCTTTGGTGGACCTAATATCGAGAACATTTATGTACAGTTACCAGCTTGGACCGGTGTTATAGCTGTTGGTCTGAATATTGCTACGTTTGTGATCGCGATGATTTTGGAAAAGGTCACATTCAAAAAAGTCTATCTGTACCTATTGCTGTTCCCGGTCTATCTGATTTCATGGTATCCGATTACGTTCTATGCGTTCTTTACACAGAACAATAAGCAATGGAGCCATACCCAGCATACGCGTGTCGTTCGCTTGGAAGAGGTTCAGAGTAAGCAAGGCTAATTGGACGGTGAATAGACTGAAGATCGGTGCCATCGATTTTTATTAAAGTGTTGACACCTCGATTACACCGTGATAAGATATTTGAGTATGTTAATTGAAAAGTATGGATTAACAAGTAGAAGGTCCGACTTCTCACCTGCCCGGTATTGCCGGCTGGTCATGATCCAATGATTTGTGAATTGAACTTTCATGATGAATTGAGTATCAGACAGGGATGTCGGCTGTATAGTCGTCATCCCTTTTTTGTGCTTAAACACAATACAACAATAACAGGTTCTGGAGGTGGAGGGTTATTAGTAAGGAACATATGATCAATGATGAGATTCGGGTGAGAGAAGTACGTCTAGTTGGTGCGAATGGGGAACAAATCGGGATTACACCGACGCGTGAAGCTTTGCAAATGGCGATTGACGCAAACTTGGATCTCGTAAACGTGGCGCCTCAAGCGAAGCCGCCCGTGTGTCGGATTATGGATTACGGTAAATTCCGCTATGAGCAACAGAAGAAAGAAAAGGAAGCCCGTAAAAACCAGAAGATCGTTGACATCAAAGAGGTATGGTTCCGTTCCAACATCGAGGAACATGACTACCAAACCAAGTTTCGTAATGTGGTAAAGTTCCTGAATGAAGGGGACAAGGTGAAATGCTCCGTTCGTTTCCGCGGTCGTGAAATTACCCATGCTAATGTGGGTCAAAAAATTCTCGAACGTGTGAAATTGGAAGTTGCTGATCTTTGTACCGTGGAGCGCCAACCCAAGCTCGAAGGACGCAGCATGATTATGATATTGGCTCCAAAGAGTCAATGACAAATTAAGGAGGAAGTTCAATGCCTAAAATGAAAACACATAGCAGCCTTAAAGGCCGCTTCAAAATTACCGGTACTGGTAAAGTAATGCGTTACAAAGCTTACAAAAACCATTTGCTTTCCCACAAATCCAAACGTGCAAAACGCGTTCTGGGTACTAACCCTGAGATGGCACCTGGGGACGTTAAGCGTCTGAAACAAGGTCTTGCTAACCTGAAATAGCACTAGCACTGCAATGAATGAAGTATAAACATTATTTGGGAGGTCTATTGATATGGCAAGAGTAAAGGGCGGATTCGTCGTTCGTCGTCGTCATAAAAAAGTATTGAAGCTTGCTAAAGGTTATTTTGGTTCCAAACACCGCATTTTTAAAACAGCTAACGAGCAGGTAATGAAATCGCTTGTTTACGCATACCGTGACCGTCGTCAGACGAAACGTAACTTCCGCAGACTGTGGATCGTGCGTATCAACGCAGCAGCTCGTTTGAACGGTTTGTCTTACAGCAAATTGATGCACGGCCTGAAATTGGCTGGTGTGGACATTAACCGCAAAATCTTGGCTGATCTTGCAGTCAATGATATTAATGCATTCAACTCTTTGGCAACTGTTGCTAAAGGCAAAATCAACGCTTAATTATTAATAATGAAGGCGTGGAAACCGCGAAAGCGGTAAAAAAGGTATCCCAAGCAGTACGCTGTGTAGGGATGCCTTTTTTTGTACATACTCAATGTTACGGAAAAGACTTCGTTTTCTCCAAAATACGAATAAATATGACGCGAGATGGAAGAATGTATGTTTTTTTTGATTTTGTAGCGCTTACATTGATGAAATTTCAAAAAAAAATTGACCCAAGGTTATTAATTGTCTAGATTTTAGCCGATCATAATTGTATAATCTCTAAAGTAAGTCTTCTGTACGATCTGTCTCGTCAGTAAATGACATGCATGAGCATGTACATGTTCAAAGAAAAGAGACAGTCCAGGGATCTAACACTAAGGGGGAACAGTATCAGCATGAAGAAAATGTTCAGTATGTCTTTGGTTATGCTGCTGGCGATCTCGGTCATTCTCGCAGGCTGCGGTAACAAAAATCAAGGTGCGTCCAACGCAAATGGTGGAGACACAGGTGGTTCTGCCAAAACATCGAATGTCCAAATCGGCATGGTTACAGATGTGGGTGGAGTAAACGACAAATCGTTTAACCAATCTGCTTGGGAGGCACTACAAGCCACTGAGAAAGAATCGGGCGTTAAAGTTAAATACCTGCAAAGTAAATCTGATCAAGATTATATTCCTAACCTGAACCAATTTGTTAAGGGTGATTTTAACCTGACTTGGGGAATCGGTTTTAATCTGGCGAATGCGATTGGACAAGTAGCGAAAGACAACCCAAGCAAGAATTTGGCGATCATTGACAGTGTCGTGGATGCGCCTAACGTAAAATCGGTTGTTTTTGCTGAAAATGAAGGTTCCTTCTTGGTGGGGGTTGTAGCTGGTAAGCTTACCAAAACAAACAAAATTGGTTTTGTGGGTGGACAAGACAGCCCGTTGATCAAACGTTTTGAAAAAGGATTCGAAGCAGGAATTAAAGCTGTAAATCCAAATGCAAAATTGGAAGTTAACTACACAGGTGCATTTGATAAGCCGGACCTGGGTAAAGCAGCAGCTGCGACGATCTATAACAGCGGTGCGGATATTATTTTCCATGCAGCTGGCGGATCTGGTACAGGTGTCTTTAACGAAGCACTCGCACGTAAGCAACAAGGTCAGCAAGTATGGGTTATTGGCGTAGATAAAGACCAATCGCTTGAGTTTGGTGACGACGTAACATTGACTTCGATGGTAAAACGTGTAGATGAAGCTGTAAAACGCGTATCTAAAGAAGTAATTGACGGTAAATTTAAGGGCGGTGTCGAAACACTGGCTTTGAAGGATAATGGAATTGGTTTGGCAGACACATCAACGAAAAACGTGCCTAAAGACGTGCTTGATCTTGTAGAACAATACAAGCAAAAAATTATTAAGGGCGAAATTACAGTTCCTTCGAAATAAGTTTGGCTTGAAGAACATATAGGTGGCGACAAGGCTGGTTCATAAGACTAGCCTTGTTCTTACGTCTGGAGTTATATCGATTATAACGGGCAAAATCAGCTCATTGGAGCACATACTATAAAGTGTATAAGGGTGATCTCATGGATGCAGCGACCCCCGTCGTTGAGTTAAAGCAAATTACAAAACGATTCCCCGGCATCGTTGCCAACGACTCCATCAGCATCAAGCTGCATAAGGGAGAAATTCATGCCCTTTTGGGTGAGAATGGCGCGGGTAAATCTACGCTTATGAATATTCTTTTCGGACTGTATCAGCCGGATGAAGGGACCATTGAAATCGGAGGTAAACCCGTACAGATTGATAGCCCTAATAAGGCGATTGATCTGGGGATTGGCATGGTGCATCAGCATTTTAAACTCGTACAGCCGTTTACCGTTACCGAAAATATTGTCCTGGGCTCGGAGCCACGTAAGGGTCTGAAAATCAATTATAAAAAGGCTGCCGCAGAAGTACAGCGGTTGTCTGAGCAGTACGGTCTTCAGGTAAATCCGAATGCCAAAATTGAGGATATATCTGTTGGTATGCAGCAACGTGTAGAAATTATCAAAACGCTCTATCGTGGTGCAGATATTCTGATTTTCGATGAGCCTACAGCTGTGCTGACACCACAGGAGATCACTGAGTTGCTGGACATTATGAAGCGCTTGGTCGCTGAAGGCAAATCAATTATTCTTATTACTCATAAACTTAAAGAAATCATGCAAATTGCAGATACGGTTACGATCATTCGCCGAGGTCAGGTTATTGATACGGTCAAGACGTCTGAAACAACACCAAATGAACTGGCTGAGAAAATGGTAGGCCGTCGTGTGTCCTTTAAAGTGGACAAGCAGCTTGCGCAACCAGGACAAACGGTACTAGAAATGAACAATGTAATTTCTAAAAACAAGGATGGCATTAACGTTCTAAATGAGTTGAACCTGCAGGTCAAGGCGGGCGAGATTTTGGGGATTGCCGGAGTAGATGGCAATGGACAGAGTGAACTGATCGAAGCTTTGACAGGCTTACGCAAGGTGGATGGCGGGAGCATTCGTTTGCTCGGACAAGAGGTGGCCAATCAGTCACCACGCAAAATTTCCGAGGCAGGCGTTTCACATATACCGGAGGACCGTCATAAGCATGGGTTGGTGCTCGATTTTTCTATGAGTGAAAATATGGTGCTGGAGACGTATTACCAGGCGCCTTACAGTAAAAATGGCTTCTTGAACAAAGATGCTATAGAGAAACAGGCCAAAAGTCTTATCGAAAAGTTTGATGTAAGAACACCGGATATTCACACGAAGGCAAGAGCATTATCTGGTGGGAACCAGCAGAAGGCTATCATTGCGCGCGAAATTGATAAAAATCCAGACCTTCTCATTGCAGCACAGCCTACACGCGGTCTGGATGTCGGAGCTATTGAATTTGTCCAGAAACAACTGATTGCCCAACGGGACCAAGGTAAAGCTGTGTTGCTCATATCTTTTGAACTGGATGAGATTATGAATGTATCCGACCGAATTGCTGTCATCTATGAGGGCAAGATTGTCGGGGAAGTGCTGCCAGAAGAAACGAATGACCAGGAACTGGGACTGATGATGGCAGGAAGTGCAGTGAAGAAAGGAGTAGAGAATGGCTAATCTATTGAAAATATTCACAAAAGACTCCTTTGTACTGGCGCTGGTCTCTATTATTTTGGGTCTCCTTCTGGGTGCTATTGTGATGCTGATTGGCGGGTATGACCCTATTGTGGCCTATTCTGCTTTGTTTAGCCGTGTATACGGAGATTCTTATAACTTTGGAGAGGCTATCCGTGAGATGACTCCGCTGGTTTTAACGGGGTTGGCATTTGCTTTTGCGGCCCGCGCCGGATTGTTTAATATCGGCGGCGAAGGTCAGTTTCTGGTAGGTATGACAGCTGCTTCGATTGTGGGCATTAAACTCCATGGGTTGCCAGCTATCATTCATGCACCGTTGGCTGTGATTGCAGGTGCAGTTTTCGGAGGTCTGTGGGCTGCAATTGCTGGCTATTTGAAGGCCAAACGAGGCGTGAATGAAGTTATTACATGTATTATGATGAACTGGATTGGTCTGTATTTGGCTAATTTGGTGATCAATCAGTTCGCACTTATGGATGGTGAAAATCGTTCTGTGGATATTCAGCCTTCTGCTTCAATTTCCATCGAATGGCTGTCCCAGATGATGGGGAATGCTCGGGTACATTGGGGCACAGTTATTGCTGTGCTGGCGGCAGTCTTTTTCTACATTTTCATGTGGAAAACAAAGCAGGGCTATGAGCTTCGGGCTGTCGGATTTAATCAGGATGCATCCCGCTATGCAGGTATGAATGTAAATCGTAATATCATAAAAGCGATGTTCATTAGTGGGGTTTTTGCCGGATTGGCAGGCGCCTTTGAAGTGCTGGGAGTATTCCATTATCAATCTGTCATGGCAGGATCACCGGGAACCGGCTTTGATGGTATCGCTGTAGCTCTGATTGGGATGAATAACCCATTCGGTGTGCTGCTCGGTTCTGTTTTGTTCGGAACGCTTACGTATGGTTCTGCGGGGATGAGCTTTAGCGCAGATGTACCGCCCGAAATTATCCGGGTTGTCATTGGCTCGATTATTTTCTTCATTGCGGCCCAAGGTATTGTACGTTGGGTTGTGAAGCCGCTCTACTCCAAGCGGAAGAAAGAGAAGGTGTTGTAAAATGAGTTGGTTAACACTTGGTGAATTAATCCATACAACGCTCGTTTTTGCGACGGCGATTATTTTTGCGTCTCTCGGCGGAGTTTTTTCGGAAAAATCCGGTGTAACGAACCTCGGGTTGGAAGGGCTTATGGTATTTGGAGCGTTTGCAGCGGGTGTTGGCGGATTTTATGCCGAGCAAGCTGGACTAGGAGGCACCTCTGCGGCTTGGGTAGGTGTGCTTTCAGCTGCAGTGTTCGGTATTTTGGTTTCGCTAATTCATGCTGTAGCCTCTATTACATTTAAAGCCGATCAGGTAATAAGCGGTATAGTTATTAACTTTCTGGCAGCAGGTAGTACACTGTACATGGTCAAGCTTTTATTTGAGGGTGATGGTGACACGGGTCGGATTCAGGGTTTCAACGAAATATCCATCCCTTACCTTGTGGATATCCCGATTGCAGGAAAAGCCTTTTTCCAAGCCTACCCAACGACATACTTAGCCATTCTATTAGTTATTATTGGCTATTTTACTTTGTATAAAACACCGTTTGGCTTGCGTTTGCGTTCCGTTGGGGAGCATCCAGGAGCGGCCGATACAGTGGGTATTAAAGTAAATCGCCTTCGTTATATTGGTGTTATGATCAGTGGGGCGTTGGCTGGTATTGGTGGAGCTACAATCACTCTGACTACAACCAACATGTTCTCGCACAATACAGTTTCGGGGCAGGGGTATATTGCTATTGCCGCTATGATTTTCGGTAAATGGAATCCGCTCGGCGCTTTTGGCGCAGCAGTGTTTTTTGGTTTTTCACAAGCGATTCGCAACTATGTGCAGCTGTTCGCATGGTCGCAAAGTATTCCCCAGGAAATTATTTTTATGTTGCCGTATCTCCTGACGATTATTGTACTGGTAGCGGCTGTCGGACGTTCACGTGCTCCAGCCGCTTTGGGTCAACTTTATGATCCAAGCAAGCGTTAAAATTTATAAACAGCTGATGTGTATGTTTTGAAAATGTACATTGGTGTATAAAATCTGGTATCTGCATGTGCAGGTACCAGATTTTTTTATATTGTGCAGGCATTTAAACATACGCCACTGGCATGAATGGAATAGACTGTGCTATGCAGATTGGACGGGACGCTCGGCCCCTGTCAGCTCCGGTCTATTTTGTGGTGGTGATGAGCTATCAAGGAGCCGTTCAATCTGTCCATCCGTTGAGAAAGAAGGAGGAAATACGATGAAACAGGCAGTAACCAGAAAGCAGGTGGAGAAGCTTGTCGGCAAAGTCATCTTTGCTACTCGCAAGGATGGTTCCCAGGTCAGCGGCAAGCTGATTCGCATTTCGGGTAACCGACTGGTTCTTCAACCAAACCGCAAGAAAAAAGTAAACACGAAGGCGATTATTCCTCTGGTGCTGTTTGACTTGCTTGCCATCGGCACAGCTCCATACATTGGTGCCTATGGTGGGGGATATGGGGGCTACGGTCCGGGTTATGGAGGACCAGGATATGGTCCGCAGCCAGGCCCGTATACAGACGGGGGGTACCCCGGAGTAGGATATCCGTATTACCCTAATTTATTTTAGTCATACAAAATCTTGAGCTCGAAAAAGATACTTATTACAGTGACTTTTCGAGTTCGTGGCATCGGCTCAGAGCTACGTATCGCAGCATTTGATATTGATGACGCAGATAAAAATGGATCCCCCTGATATTGTCTTCGTCCACCATAACTTTAGCCCGCTTGCAGCGACGCAGTCGTCCGTAGTGTTCGGCATGCTCCAGCAGTTTTTTTCCGTATCGCATACCTTGATGAGCCGAAGAGATTGCGATCAAATCAATGTATAATAGTTCGCCATGCAGCATAACATGAATGAAGCCAACAACCTGTGCATTATCCGGTCTGCAAGCTACAAAAGTGATGCCCCGGTTTAAGCGCCGGGGTAATTCTTTGCGTATTTGCTCCATTTCTTGGGCACTTAAATGCGATAGGGGGACAAGCTCTTGCTCGATGAGACGAAAGATGATGGTGTCATCTTGAGAGCTGCGTTTTCGAATCATAAACGGGCCTCCTTTTTTACCCTTTTAACAAGATAAGACGTGGCTTTGGAGGAGTGCACTGTCTCACCGTGTGGTCTTTTTTATAATATGCGGGTACCTCTTACAAGCGTGCGACTCTGAGGTGCTTCAGAAAAGAAACATAAATTTTTATGAAATATGGGTATTGACTATCCCAGATGGGAGACATATAATGTGTCTAAACATTTGAAAGAATGACATGAACTCAACGGCAATGAAGAGGACGAAGTGATTAGGGCTCTTTTGTTCAGAGAGTGAGGCATTAGCTGCAAGCTTCACCAAAATCCCTTTTTAACGAGCTCACCTTGGAGCTGTTTTCCTGAAAAGTATTTGGGCCCGATGATATTAACACGGTGCGCTGAATCACCTATTAGGGAAAATCGTACGGTCTACGTTACAGACGCCAGATATGGAGATCCTTTGTGATTTCTGTACCTGCCAAGGTTCGATATTGCGAAATATCGGGCAAACACGGGTGGTACCACGGAAGCTACAGCCTTTCGTCCCTCAGTAACAGCAAGTCTGTTCTAGGGATGAAAGGTTTTTTTGTTTTTACAAATGTCAGATGTATGTAAATTTTGTAAAGGAGGATGACCAATGAGTGCACAAATTCCTGAAGTTAGGTCAACCAATGAATTACGTGAAAAGTGGATGAAGCCTGAAGTGATTACAGGTTCGGAAATTTTACTCCGTAGCCTGTTGCTGGAGGGAGTAGATTGTGTCTTCGGATATCCTGGTGGTGCAGTGCTTTATATCTATGATGCCATGTATGGCTTTAAGGATTTCAAGCATGTCCTCACTCGTCACGAGCAGGGAGCTATTCATGCGGCAGATGGTTATGCACGGGCGAGCGGTAAAGTGGGCGTATGTATCGCGACTTCCGGACCTGGAGCGACAAACCTGGTAACTGGTATTGCGACGGCTTTTATGGATTCGGTGCCGTTGGTGGTCATCACGGGTAACGTTATATCTTCCCTGATCGGTACGGATGCTTTCCAAGAAGCCGATATCACGGGAATTACAATGCCGATTACGAAGCACAGCTATCTGGTAAGAGATGTAGAGGATCTGCCGCGAATCATCCATGAAGCATTTCATATTGCCAACACAGGGCGGAAGGGACCGGTGCTGATTGATATTCCGAAGGATATTTCCGCAGCCCAGACGTTGTTCGTTCCACAAACGGGACCAGTGACCATGCGGGGTTATAACCCGAAAGTGCTGCCCAACAAAATTCAACTAGACAAGCTAACTCAAGCTATTTCCGAAGCAGAACGTCCATTCATTCTGGCAGGTGGAGGAGTTGTATACTCCGGTGGACATGAAGCACTTTACGAGTTTGTTCGTAAAACGGAAATTCCTATTACGACAACATTGCTCGGATTGGGTGGTTTCCCAAGTGGACATGAGCTGTGGACGGGGATGCCGGGGATGCATGGAACATACACCTCCAATCAGGCGATTCAACAGTCAGATCTGTTGATCTGTATCGGAGCCCGCTTCGATGATCGGGTAACAGGCAAGTTGGATGGGTTTGCTCCTCAAGCTAAAATCGTCCACATTGATATCGACCCTGCTGAGATTGGAAAAAATGTTGCAGCAGATATTCCTATCGTGGGTGACGTGAAGGCAGTGCTGGAATTGCTGAATCAGGATGTGAAACGCGCGGATCGAGCTGATGCATGGAGAGCACAAATTCAGCATTGGAAGAATGAGAAACCTTATTCTTATAAGGATTCTGAAACGGTGCTTAAACCACAATGGGTTGTTGAGTTGTTGGATGAAACGACCAAGGGCGGCGCAATCGTAACGACGGATGTGGGACAGCATCAAATGTGGGCAGCGCAGTATTACAAATTCAATCAGCCACGCTCCTGGGTCACCTCTGGTGGACTCGGTACGATGGGATTTGGTTTCCCTTCTGCAATCGGTGCTCAGATGGCCAATCCTGACAGATTGGTAATATCGATTAACGGGGACGGCGGTATGCAGATGTGTTCGCAGGAATTAGCCATCTGTGCAATCAATAACATTCCGGTTAAAATCGTTATTATCAACAACCAGGTGCTTGGAATGGTTCGCCAATGGCAGGAATTGATCTATGACAATCGGTATAGTCACATTGACCTGGCTGGAAGTCCGGATTTTGTGAAACTTGCCGAAGCATACGGAGTCAAAGGACTGCGTGCTACGAATAAGGAAGAGGCACGTCGGGCTTGGCAGGAGGCGCTTGATACACCCGGACCGGTCGTTGTCGAGTTTGTAGTCAGCAAGGAAGAGAATGTATATCCGATGGTGACGCAAGGTTCGACAATTGATCAAATGCTGATGGGGGACGAGTAAAATGACAACAAAAAATACCATTGCTGTACTGGTAAATGATCAACCCGGCGTTTTGCAACGTGTGTCCGGCCTGTTCGGTCGCCGAGGCTTTAACATTGAGAGCATAACTGTGGGACAATCGGAAGAAGCTGGATTATCCCGTATGGTCATTGTGACTGTAGGGGATGAGAACAACCTGGAGCAAATTGAAAAGCAGCTTTACAAGCTGGTTGATGTGATCAAGGTCATTGATCTCAGTTCCAAGCCGATGGTAGCTCGGGAATTGGCGATGATAAAGGTAAAGGCAGAACCGCCTCAACGGCCAGAGATCATGGGCGTGGTAGAAACATTCAGAGCAGCTGTAATTGATGTTGGAACGACGAGCTTGATCGTACAGGTCATTGGCGATACAGAAAAAATTGATGCCATGATCGAGTTGTTGAAGCCTTACGGTATTCGGGAGTTGACTCGAACCGGGGTTACAGCTATGATACGTGGCAATGCTTAATATGGAGCTTTAACGAATTACCGCTTATAGCGCATTACATCAATAAAGAACCGCCCGCATAAGAGCGGGGGCTCGAAGAGATTTTAGATACTAATCACGAGGGAAAGTCTCTTGGAGTACCCGCTCATTATGAAGGGTCCAATTAAAAGGAGGAAATTAACCATGGCAGTTACAACGTACTACGAAAAAGATGCAGAACTCAGCGTATTGAAAGGAAAGACAGTGGCCGTTATTGGTTACGGTAGCCAAGGACATGCTCAAGCACAAAACTTGCGTGACAGTGGTGTGAATGTTGTTATTGGTTTGCGTGAAGGCAAATCAGCTGATGTCGCAAGAAACGACGGTTTTGAAGTTCTGAACGTAGCTGATGCAACAAGCCGTGCAGACGTGGTTCAAATTTTGTTACCTGATGAAACTCAAGCTTCTGTGTACAAAAATGAAATTGAACCTAACCTGAAAAAAGGCGCAGCTCTTTTGTTCTCCCATGGTTTCAACGTTCATTTTGGACAAATCGTAGCTCCTAAAGATAGCGATGTATTGCTGGTTGCTCCAAAATCCCCAGGACATATGGTACGTCGTACCTATGTAGAAGGGTTTGGGGTACCGGGGTTGATCGCAATTGAGCAGGACGCAACGGGTCAAGCCAAAGAAATCGGTCTTGCTTACGCAAAAGGCATTGGCTGTACACGTGCGGGCGTAATTGAAACCTCCTTCCGTGAAGAAACGGAGACGGATCTGTTCGGTGAGCAGGCGGTATTGTGTGGCGGCGTGAGCGCACTTGTAAAAGCGGGCTTTGAAACATTGACTGAAGCAGGTTATGCTCCTGAGATGGCATACTTTGAATGCTTGCATGAGCTTAAGCTGATCGTTGACCTGATGTATGAAGGTGGATTGGCAACGATGCGTGATTCCATCAGTAATACAGCGGAATATGGCGATTATGTAACTGGACCACGCGTGGTAACGGAAGATACGAAGAAAGCCATGAAGGATGTATTGACTGACATTCAACAAGGTAAATTTGCTCGTGACTTCATCCTTGAAAATCAATCTGGACGTGCATTCCTGACGGCTACTCGTCGTAATGAAGCTAACCATCCGATTGAAGTGGTGGGCGGACAATTGCGTGAAATGATGCATTGGATCAAAAAGTAATAATTTTTTGTACTATGAACTCGACAACATGAATTATTTATAAATATTAATTACAATGCGGCCCTGCTTATTGCGTGAGCCGCATTGTAATTTAAGGGTCCTAATCCTGAGGAGGTGCGTTAGGTTGCGCAAAATATATATATTTGACACAACGTTGAGAGACGGAGAACAGTCACCTGGCGTGAACTTGAACACTCGTGAGAAAGTGGAGATCGCTCATCAGTTGGAGAAGCTGGGCATCGATCGTATGGAGGCTGGGTTCCCGGCTGCTTCTCCGGGTGATCTGGCTGCTGTTAATGCAGTAGCAAAAGCTGTGAAAAATTCGACGGTTATTGGTCTTTCGCGTGCAAGGGAACAGGATATTGATGCGGTCCGCGAGGCACTCAAGGGAGCTCAGGACCCGTGTATCCATATCTTCTTGGCAACTTCTCCTATTCACCGGCAGCATAAGCTGCGGATGGAGAAGGCACAGGTATTGGAAACTGCTCGTGCTGCCATACGCTATGGGTTGAAATATTTGCCTAAAGTGGAGTTTTCTTTGGAGGATGCAGGTCGTACAGAGCTTGATTTTGTGGTTGAAATGGTCACCATGGCTGTACAAGAAGGGGCTTCTGTCGTCAACATTCCAGATACGGTAGGTTACTTGACACCATACGAGTATGGAAATATATTCAAACACGTTAAGGAAAATGTGGTCGATGTGGAGAAGATTCAATTGAGTGCACATTGCCACAATGATCTGGGAATGGCTACGGCCAATACACTTGCTGCCATCCTGAACGGGGCGGATCAGATCGAGGGAACCATTAACGGTATTGGTGAACGCGCTGGAAACACGGCCATTGAGGAAATCGCCATGGCACTGGAGACGAGACAGGAATTTTTTCAGGCCAAAACGTCTCTGCAATTGTCTGAAATTGCGCGCACGAGCCGTTTGGTTAGCCGTTTGACGGGGATGGTAGTGCCGGGCAACAAGGCGATTGTTGGGGCCAATGCTTTTGCGCACGAATCAGGTATTCATCAAGACGGTATGCTGAAAGAGAAAACGACCTATGAAATCATGACACCAGAAAGTATCGGTCTGAAAGAAAGCAAGCTGGTACTCGGTAAGCACTCAGGTCGTCATGCTTTCCGTGAGCGTTTGATCGAGTTGGGCTACGAATTGAACGAAGAAGATCTGAATCGCGCTTTTGGGCAGTTCAAGGATTTGGCTGATAAGAAGAAGGAAGTTTCGGACGATGATATTTTGGCATTGCTGGAAGAAAAATTGGCCGATGCACCTGAAGTCTTCAAGCTGGAAACCATTTTTGTTACCTACGGGAACAAGGCTACGCCTTCCGCACAAGTACGTCTGGTTAACGATGAAGGTCAGGTTATCGAGACAGAAGCTGAAGGAAATGGTTCAGTCGATGCGATCTATAATTCGATTGACCAAGCCAGCGGCGAGAGCGTTGTACTTTCAGATTACTCCATCAAGTCTGTTACCCATGGCAAGGACGCTCTGGGTGAAGTCCATGTAGTGCTGACGCAAAACGGACTGTCTGTGCAGGGGCGCGGGGTAAGTACCGATATTCTGGAAGCAAGTGCTCGGGCTTACGTAGATGCGCTAAATGGTTTGATCGACAAGCGTAAAAATTACAGTAACCGCGTAGATTATAAATCTTAATTTTATGCGGACTTAAGAGTTGGATATATACAGGATCGGATGTTTCCGGTCCTGTTTTCTTTTTCTCTGATGAAAAAATCAGCTTATAGGCTGTGCCTATTGAATTGATAGATTCTATATCTTGGTCAAAGCCCTGCCATGTATGTTACAAAGAAGGTATGAAAAATACGGTTGTATAGCTGTATAACAAGAGGAGTGTACGTGATGGCAGACGTTAAAAAGATTGCGGTAATAGCGGGAGATGGAATTGGACCTGAAGTGGTCGCAGAGGCAGAGAAAATTTTGAAACGTACGGAAGAAGTGTTCGGCCTTTCATTTGAAACGGAGCATGCGCTGTTCGGCGGGATTGCCATTGATAAGAAAGGCACACCATTGCCGGAAGAAACACTGGCAGTATGTCAATCTGCAGATGCCGTTCTGCTGGGAGCGGTAGGAGGACCACAATGGGACAACAATCCAAAGGAACTTCGTCCTGAAACCGGACTGCTGGGCATTCGTAAAGAGCTCGGTCTGTTTTCGAATCTTCGTCCTGCTGTCGTCTTTGACTGTCTCAAGGACGCGTCTACATTGAAACCGGAAGTTTTGGAAGGAACGGACCTGATCGTGGTGCGCGAACTGACGGGCGGCATTTATTTCGGCGAGAAGTTCAGACGAGAAAGTCCTCAGGGTGAGGAAGCAGTCGATACTTGTGCATATAATGTAACAGAAGTAGAGCGTATAGTGCGCCAATCTTTCGAAATTGCACAAAAACGTCGCAAGAAACTTGCATCGGTGGATAAGGCTAATGTACTGGAAACCTCTCGTTTATGGCGTGAAGTAGTGAACCGGGTTGCTGTAGACTACCCAGATGTCGAGCTGGAGCATGTATTGGTTGATAACTGCGCCATGCAATTGCTGCGTCGTCCATCTAGCTTTGACGTCATCGTGACGGAAAATATGTTTGGTGACATTCTCAGTGATGAAGCGGCTATGCTGACCGGATCCATCGGCATGCTCTCCTCCGCATCACTTGGAGAAGGCAGCTTCGGCCTATACGAGCCGGTACATGGCTCGGCGCCTGACATTGCAGGTCAAGGGCTGGCGAATCCCATTGCAACGATTTTGTCCGTTGCTTTGATGTTCCGTCTCACCTTTGGATACGAGAAGGCAGCTGATGCCATTGAGAAAGCGGTAGCTGAGGTATTGGATGCAGGGCACCGTACGGCGGATATTGCGGTGGATAAATCTCAAGCGATCTCGACAACTCAAATGGGCGATCTGATCGCAGCAGCTATTCGTTAAAAGCTCCGTAAATCACCTGTTCTAAAAAAAAGCTTCCTATTATATAGTAAGGTTATACAGTACAGCCTTTTCGACAAATGTTTAGCACAGTAGCTCCTGAGCAATCAGGAGCTACTTGTATATTCGAAAGTTCAAAATGTGAATAAACTGTGAATTTTTAAGCTAGTTTAAAATAATTATAAAAAAGTAATGGTTACAATATTGACTTTGATTTCAGCGAATGATAACATTTATCAAGTAAGTTGTTCATTACAATACAGATGATTGAGGAAAGCACATTCGGTGTTTTTCTTACATATTTTAAAGGAGGATTTCATTATTATGGCAGAAAGATTGGTAGGAAGACCCGCCCCTGATTTTGCATTGGAAACAGTGACTGGAGATGGTCAAGAATTCGGTTCGGTGAAGCTTTCCGATTACCGTGGCAAGTGGCTCGTATTTTTCTTCTATCCACTGGATTTCACTTTTGTGTGCCCTACGGAAATTACAGCGTTGAGCGATGCTGCTGACCAATTCAAAGAGCTGGATACTGAAATTCTGGGTATCAGTGTAGACTCCGTGCACAGCCACAAAGCATGGATTAACACAGCTAAAGAAAACAACGGTCTGGGCAAACTGAACTTCCCATTGGCTTCTGACATCACGAAAAAAACAGCAAGCGATTATGGCGTTCTGATCGAAGAAGAAGGCGTTGCATTGCGCGGCTTGTTCATCATTGATCCAGAAGGCGAATTGAAATATCAAGTGGTTAACCACAACGACGTAGGCCGCAGTGTGGAAGAAACTTTGCGTGTACTGCAAGCTTTGCAATCCGGTGGCTTGTGCCCAATGAACTGGAAACCAGGCGATCAAAATCTGTAATATAAGCTTCACAAGTTGAAATTAATCAAGCAAGCCCCCAACTAGCGGTTACTCTACCGTTATTGGGGGCTTGCTTGCCTGCTCTGTGCAGCGCAAGATGTGAGGATATCCTGTTTAAATGAGGCAATATAGAGTGAAGTAACAAATAATTATGGAAATGTTGTTGTGTTCTGGAGGAATTTTGCCTGATGAAAGCGAATAAGGTATTGTAGAAGATAAACAAGGCAGAACAGGTTTTGTTCAGAGGAGGCTGAGCCCGGATGAGTTATTGCTGTGGAGCAAGCATGGTAGGAACCAAGGGAACGCTGAAGCATTACCGCACCCAAGTTCATAATGTTCCTTTGCTGTTTTGCCCGGTATGTCGTCGCATTGAAGTTCATTATAAAGTCGAAAATGAGTATGAAATTCTGGCTGAATATGCACATGGAGATGGGGCAACCGAGATTGATTTTCAGGATTATGTCATGGAAGACGATGATACGATATTTGAAAATTGTGTGAATCGTGAAAGTGAAGATGCCTTTGAAATTGTGAAGCGTCAAATTGATATATCCCTGGATTTATTGATGGTAGCCAAACAGATGAATGATGAAAAATGGCAGGGAGAGCTTAAGAGAAGACTGGCCGTTATGAGCCAAAGACGATCCCGGCTTCAACATAATAAGAGCGGCAGTTGACATCCTACACACCAAAGAAGCTCTCAATTCTGGAGAGCTTCTTTGGTGTGTAGGGCGCTTGTCCCTAACGTAATCCTTCATTTTGGTAATGTTGCGCAGATATTATGACGAAAGAAAACAGGATAAAAATTTGGATTCGACACTTTTTCCGATTGACTGCGATCCTTAATCTTGTCTATCATAAAATAAGACTCGAATTGGAAAGAGATGGTCGGATTTCTGTGAAACTGTTTTCTACACCATTGAAAGGTAGTCGATAGATGCCTTTCTCTTCTTCAAGATTATTACGCGTCCGAAACGGCCAGTTTGTCATTCCGAAACAAGGGGGAAGCCTGGCATGATCAGTGAATTCCAAGAAGCCTTGCTTGATACCGTGGGAGCTTGTCCTTCCACACAGATCGCCAATAACAAGTATGAAAATGTGCTGGAGAACCTGGATAGTGGTATCATGCTGTTTGACAGTGACGGGGTACTGACCTTTATTAACGTGCAAATGGCGAAATTGCTGGAGCTACCACGGAGTTCGCTAGCAGGTCGCAATTTGATGCAAATTTTGCATCATCCTGAGTTAAGTCGGTTTAAGAAGAAGAAAATCATGCGGATTTATAAAGAAACTATCTTTCATAGAAAGCGCTATCATGAGTTGATTGATGAGTATGGTCGGCATTGGTTGATAACAGTGACCTATGGTGATCAGATGGATGGGGATTTTTTGTTTAGCGTCAAGGATGTGTCGGATTATAAGCAGATTGAGCAGACGGCGTATCAAAATGATAAGCTGGCGATGCTGGGACGCATCTCGGCTTCTATCGCCCATGAAATCCGTAACCCGCTTACCGCAATTCGGGGCTTTATTCAATTGCTTCGGCCACATTTGGTGGAGTTGGGCAGGGATGAGTATGCCCGCATTATATTAACAGAAATTGATCGTGCGAACGACATTATTTATGAGTTCTTAAATTCGTCCAAGCCTTCGGCTCCGCAAAAAACGGCTGTATCTGTGATGGGGCTGCTGAAAGAGGTAGTGATGCTGACAGAAAGCGAAGCATTAATGAAGGGTTGCCAGATTGCATTGGACGAAAATGATGAGCTCATGAAGGTTTCCATTGATGTGAAGCAGATTAAGCAGGTTATCCTCAATATGATTAAAAATGCGATGGATGCCATTGAAAGCATCGGTGGGGAACGAGAGGGCTGCATCGATATCCATACAGTGCTTGAGGGTAATTATGTCCACATTTGCATTGAAGATAACGGATTAGGTATGGATCACAATACATTGGCGCGTTTATTTGATCCTTTTTTTACAACAAAAGAAAGTGGAACCGGATTGGGATTGGCTGTGAGCTATCGAATTATCAAAAATCACGGAGGCTTCATACATGTAGACAGTAAACATGGAAGTGGCACACAATTCAAAATCACACTTCCTGTAGTTTAATATGGGAGTTTTTCGCAGAGGGGTCCTGTACATACTTATTTCTTTTATGTTGTGCAGCGTTGGGGTATAGGTATCACCTTTTTGGAAAAGGTTATCTGAAGCGCATAATCTGACAAGATGATGCGCTTTTTTGGTGCTGTAAGCTCGGTTATTTGCGTAAATGCGAAAATGAATTCATGAATTTAAGACAAAAAAATGATTCACCTTTCACAGATTAAATGCTATTATATACCAGAATACAACATTATTTTTGATACTATAGACTTAAACAACGGCTTCCAAAGCTGTCAAACGTCTTAGATAATCGGAATCTCCGATATGCAGGGGGCTGAAGAGGCTGAATGAGTATACGGCTGGAAGTAAAAAAAACGATAGGTATCGGCATTGCTTCGATAGTTTTGTTTGTCTTGGTTCAGTTATTTCACGTAACTTTGAATAAGATATACTCCCATAATGTTTTTTTCTTGTTATATCCGATTATAGGGTTTTCCTGTGCAGCGATTTGTTTTTCTATTTTTTATCAATCCTGGTCCGTTTTGCTGGAACAGTTATCCTTGCAGAGACTTCTTATTGCCCCTACGTTTTTGGTGGCTGGTCTGCTTTACCTTGTTCATATTGTTTCGTTTAGTTTCGTAAGCCTGACGGACTTTGCTTTGTCTCCGGGCATTTCGTTATGGCTGCTATTTATAAATCGTGCCTTTACTTCTGTCTTGCTCTTATGTGTTTGTTTCCTTCCGTTTAGAAAGACGAAGTCTGAATACAAGACAGTGGCTTTGTGGGCAGGGATAGGCTGCACTTTGCTGATTCTAGGAGTTATTAAGACATTTGGTGCAGGTTTACCTGATCTACGTATACGATACGAAATAGGCAACCTGGGCTGGACGTTAAATTTGGCTGTCATGTTACTACTTGTGTTCACTTTTATTTTCGGGGTGCGAAAATATCGGAAAGCCCTCCCGGCGGAGTTGGGCATGTTACTTATTGTTCATGGGATTGGGCTATGTGTTGTGAGTCAGTTGTTCTATTTATTTTCTGAGCAAATGAGCGATATTAATCACCTTTTGGGACTTTTGACCAACGCGGTAGCATTTTATAACATGTTGAGCGGTCTGGTCCGGCTGATGGTACTGGTTCCTTATCGCGAAAAGCAGGCAGCAGAATCTGAGTTTAATCACATTGCTTATAATGATGATATAACAGGACTCCCCAATCGTCGCCGCCTTTCCCAACGCTTAGATAAAATATTGCGCAAATCATTGAAATCGGATGAGACAGTAGCACTTTTAGTACTAAATATTGATCGTTTCAAGGCGATTAATGATTCGCTTGGACATACGGCAGGGAATTATTTGCTGTATGCAGTAGGTGAACGCTTAGGGCATTTTAGCCATGAAGGGGAAGCTGTCTTTAGCATGGGCGGAGATGAATTTGCCTTTCTTCTAACGGGATACGAAGATACAGATGCTATGAGAAATCGTATTGATGATATGGTGAAGCTGTTCGATCAGCCTTTCGATATTAATGGTGAGTCTTATCATGTGACGGTGAGCGTTGGTATAGCTTTGTACCCGTTGGATGCGAATCAGAGTGAACAGCTTATTCAGCAGGCGGATACGGCTGTCCATAGTGCCAAAGAGCAGGGAGTGAATTTTCAGCGGTATGCTAGTGCGATGCAGATGCGAGCGCATGAAAGACTCCAGCTGGAAAACGATCTGCGGCGAGCACTTGAAAATGAGGAATTTTCATTGGTATATCAACCACGTGTCCACCTGCAAAGTGGCGAGCTAACGAGTTTGGAGGCGCTGGTGCGATGGAATCATCCTCATCGTGGGATGGTGATGCCGGGCGATTTTATTCCGGTGGCTGAAGAAAGTGGTTTAATTGTGCCCTTGGGGGAATGGGTGTTAAGGGAGGCCTGTCTGCAAAATAAGCAGTGGCAGGAGCTCGGGTACCCACCAATCCCGATTTCGGTCAATTTATCCATGCGCCAATTTCAGCAAAAAAAGCTGGTGGATGTCATTCGGGGCATTTTGACCTATACGGAACTTGAAGCCCGCTATCTAGAGCTGGAAATTACCGAGAGTATGACTTTTGATAAGGATCGGGCTTTTGAACAGTTGAAAAAAATAAAGGCTATTGGTGTTGCAATCAGTATTGATGATTTTGGAACTGGCTATAGCTCATTGCATTATTTGAAGAATCTCCCGATTGATCGTCTAAAAATTGACCGTTCCTTTGTAAATGAGGTACTGGTTGACAGCAAAAATGCGGCAATTGTATCTACTATTGCCTCCATGGCTCACCATTTGAAGCTGAAGGTTACGGCTGAAGGGGTGGAAAATGAGGAGCAGCTTCATTTTTTGCAGGCACAGGATTGTCATGAGGGTCAGGGATATTACTTTAGTCGCCCTATTCCTGCAGAAGTCTTTGAAAAATTGTTTTTACGTAAACCTATGAATTGGCTGGCTCAGGATAGTATGTAGTATGCTTGCATTTTGCTGAAAGGTAAGTTATACTAAATAACATCCTGATTCAGCTGGTTGACGATATGTTAAGCGTGTCATACATAAGAATCGAGATGTTATAAAATGCGGGTGTAGTTCAATGGTAGAACTTCAGCCTTCCAAGCTGATAGCGTGGGTTCGATTCCCATCACCCGCTTACTGTTTTAAGAAGTTCGAAACCCTTGTACGCAAGGGTTTTTGTTTTGTGTGGAACTAGAAAATTACATTTTAGCCGGGGTGCCAATGGGGTATCACGGCTTTTTGCGTTCTTACGAACCATTTTTACATTGATGCACAAAATAAAATGTAAAATATTTAGCTTAGATGCTATAAATAAACAGATAAAAAGAACTATTTACCATTTAGATAAAAAATAAGTATAGTCTCCTTATTGGGATTTAACATAAAAAAGGATGGTGTAGCTGCAATGATGAAAATTTCTTTTCTTTTTTTAGCATTAACTTTTATGCTGTTTACTTTTCCAGCAAGTTCTACGTCCGCCGCTGCTGATTTTCCAAATACGTCGACGAATGGAATGATTGGTTTTGCCGGAAAGGCTAAAAGCGAAAACGGAGCTTCCAAACCTGCCACAACCGGGGGGAAAAACGGTCAGGTTATCTATATCAATAATCTAAATGATTTGAAAAACCAATTAGGGGATTCAACTCCTAAAATTCTGGTAATCGAAAAAAATATTTCTGCCTCCTCTAAAACCGTGGTTAACATTGGTTCCAACAAATCACTCATTGGTTCTTACGCGCAAAACAAGCTGGTGAACATTCATTTGAAAACAACGAATAATTCAGGAAATGTGATCTTTCAAAATTTAACTTTTGAGCACAGTGCCAACATTAACGGTAACGATGACATCCAACTTTATCTTACTGCGGGCACAAATTATTGGATTGATCATGTTACGTTTGCAGGTCACACTTATAATGCGAATGGCTCGGATCTGGACAAACTTTTGTACATAGGTCAATCAGCTGATTATGTAACCATTAGTAACTCTAAATTTGCTAATCATAAATATGGTCTCATTTTGGGGTACCCTGATGATGGCAATAAAAATTATGATGGCATGCCTCATATCACGATCGCCAATAATTATTTTGAAAACCTACTTGTACGTGGCCCAGGACTCATGAGATATGGATATTTTCATGTTAAAAATAATTATATTAATAATTTCCAGCTTGCTTACACCATTGCTACGAATGCAAGAATCTATTCTGAGTACAACTACTTTGGAAAAGGTAGTGAAAAGGGCGGTATTCTTGATGATAAAGCCAATGGCGAGTTTAAAGATGTGGGGAGTTTTCCCGCCATCAACAACCAAAAATCGCGTGTAACCAGCTGGAATCCAAGCAAAAACTATAGCTATCAGGTTCAGACTCCTGAATATACTAAAGAGTTTGTAACGAAATATGCAGGTTCGTCCAATACGACTTTGGTATTTGGAAAATAACGCGGGTTATTTGCAAAAATGTTGTGATCTGCTATACTGACTGCAAGTAAGTATCCCATGAAAAGGAAGGTAACCATACGTCCGATGAAGTAAGCACACTGATTTTCCCACTTAACTGCACAGTTACTGGCAGGCGGCTGTAAGCTGCAACGGGAGAAGTGTGTCTGAAAATGAATGTAGGGACGTATGCGTTTATTCCGGAACGGGATTTGGCTTATTCGTTTACGGTGTTATTTTTCATAAGCGTATGTTCTGAAACGATTCATAACAGTCATTCTATATTCCTTGTATGCAAGCCGCAGCCTTCTGCGGCTTTTTTTATTGCTTCCGGGATCAAAAAACCGGACTGGGAAAGGATGATCGGTATGAGAACGATTTTGCGTATTCGCAATGTAGTAAAGGATTGGAACGGGACATCTTTATTTGAGAATGTGTCGTTGGATGTGATGGAAGGAGAACGGCTCGCACTGTTTGGAAGAAATGGAGCAGGTAAAACGACGCTATTGCGAATATTGCTGGGAGATGAAGCGCCAACCTCTGGTCAAGTAGAGCATGATTTGCCACTGGAAGAGCGGGGCTGGCTGAAGCAGCAGGATACGGTGGATTGGTCTCGAACCGCACTGGAGGCCGCACAGCAGGCCAGCCCTCGGCATTGGCTCCTCAAGCAAGCGTTGGGACAGCTGGAAGCTGACCTAGCCGATGCTGGGAAGGATATGGAGCATCATTTGGAGCGTTACGGCGAGCTGATGGATGAATACGAACGCCTGCAAGGCTTTGCCTGGGAGTCTGAGGTGGAAAAGGCGCTCACTCGAATGGGAATGCCTGCCCAGACGTGGTCCATTGCTTATGGTGACCTGAGTGGCGGACAGAAGACGAGAGTGCGGTTAGCCGGACTGATGGTCAGGCAGCCGAAGCTGCTGGTGCTGGATGAGCCGACCAACCATTTGGATGCCGAAAGCTTGCTTTGGCTGGAGCAGTGGCTGTCCACGTATCCAGGAACGTTGCTGTTTGTGTCGCATGACAGAGCCTTTTTGGATCGGGTGGCTACAAGTATAGTTGAGCTCACATCGACGGGTATTGGGCGCTATAAAGGCGGTTATAAGGAATATAAAGCACAAAAGGAGCGGGAACTGCGGGAGCAGGAAGCCAGCTATCGCAAGCAAGAGCTGGCGAAACAGGCGCTGGAGGAAACGATTCGAAATTACAGGGAATGGTTTCATCAGGCGCATCGTGGCGCATCCAAGGTTGAGATGGCCGTTACGCAGAGCTTTTATAAGGCCAAGGCTAAAAAAAATATTTCCCGTTACCATGCGAAGGAGAAGGAACTGGAGCGACTGGAGGCCAACAGAGTAGAGCAACCGCGTGAGGCTGCGTCTTTGCACATGAAATTAAGTGACAGCGGGTTTCAGGCAAAATATTTGCTGCGTGCTGAGCAGGTTGGTTTTAATTACGACGACCGAGTCATTGTAGAGGGTCTCAATTTGAACATTGTACGTGGAGACCGCCTCGCTGTTCGAGGACCGAATGGAATTGGCAAGACAACGCTGCTTCGGTTATTAACGGGTCAACTGGAACCGCAGACAGGAAAGATCACAGCCAACCCACAGTTAAACATCGGATATTTTTCACAGGAGCTGGAGCAGCTTCCGGAGGATCAAACGTTGCTGGACAGTCTGCTTGCACTCCCGACGATGACTCAAACAGAAGCGAGAACGGTGTTGGGCTGCTTTCTTTTTGCGAAAGAGGACGTGTTTAAAAGGATCGGGACACTCAGTATGGGAGAAAAATGCAGGGTAGCTTTTCTGCGTCTGTACTTTAGTGGAGCCAACCTGCTGGTGCTGGATGAACCCACGAATTATTTTGACATTGAAACCCGTGAAATTGTAGAGGATTCTTTACGCAACTATGATGGAGCACTGGTGCTCGTCTCACATGATCGGGAGCTGGTGAGGTGCACGGCAACCCGGTTACTAGATATGAAGCCGGGAGGCGGATATGAAATTTATGAGGGGACAGCCGACGAAAAGCAGGAAGATGAGCAGAGCCGCCAACGGGAGCCAGAAGATCAGGAGCTGCGTGAGGAACGGCTTCGATTACAATTGCGTCTTACAGAGTTGATGGGAGTGACGGGCACGAATGACGAAAATGAGAAGTTGTTGAACGAAATCAGGTGCATTCGTGCAAATCTGGAGCGGTTGGATGATCTCGATATCTAAAGGAATGAAACGTATGCCCTGCTTGCCAAAGCGCGGTAGTTTGCATATAATAATGAACAATAGTTCGAATTTTTGAAAATGTCTTGATGGAGAAGAGTAGACAGTGTCCGATTGAACAGGGAGGAAGCGCCGTAGGATTGAGAGCGTTTCTGCAAATACTGGGCTGTTGAAGTTCGCTCCGGAGCAGTTCCTTGAACCTCAGGCGCCATGTGAATGGCGAATGTGCAAGTAGGGGATACCGGTTCACGACCGTTACAACGTGCAGAGCGAGACGATGATGCACAGCATGAACAATCACCTGTAACTAGTGCCGTAAGGCAGAACGCCAGGTGAGCTGAGCTTATTGTCTAACGAGGGTGGTACCACGGTCTTTTCGTCCCTTACCGGGAGAAAAGACCTTTTTTTGTTGTCTGAAAAGCTGGATATGAAGAAAGGGGACTGAACAGGCGATGAGCGAAACCATCCAAATGAAGGAACATTTGCTGGCCTTGAAGGAAGAAGCACTGGAAGTATTGGAGAAGGTGGCAACACCCAAGGAGCTGGCTGATCTACGGGTCAAATACTCGGGGAAAAAGGGCGCATTGACTGAAATTTTGCGCGGTATGGGCAAGCTGAGCGCGGAAGAGCGTCCGGTTGTTGGACAGGTCGCCAATGAGGTGCGCGAGGCGATTGAAGAAGTCGTTAACCGTAAGCAGGACGAGTTCACGAAAGCAGAAACGAATGAGCGTTTGCAAGCGGAAAAGATCGACGTTACACTGCCTGGACGCGCGTTGCCGCAAGGTGGACTGCACCCGCTCAACAAAGTGATTGAGCAAATCGAGGATATTTTTACAGGTATGGGCTATCGAGTGGCTGAGGGCCCACAGGCAGAGACGGATTATTATAACTTCGAAGCATTGAATCTGCCTAAAAATCACCCCGCACGGGATATGCAGGATTCATTTTACCTGACCGAGGATCTGTTGATGCGTACCCATACGTCACCAGTTCAGATTCGTGCGATGGAAGCGATGAAGGGCGAAACGCCTATTAAGGTTATCTGTCCGGGTACGGTTTTCCGACGTGATGATGACGATGCAACGCATTCTTTTCAATTCCACCAAATTGAAGGGCTTGTCATTGGAAAAGACATTCGTATGAGTGATTTGAAAGGAACCTTACTTCAATTTGCACGCGAAATGTTCGGAGAATCAACCGAAATCCGTTTGCGCCCAAGCTTCTTTCCGTTCACAGAGCCGAGTGCTGAAGTAGACGTGACTTTTGTGAAGAAAAATGGCGAACGCGTATGGATTGAAATTTTAGGCTGTGGCATGGTCCATCCGAAAGTGCTGGAGATGGGCGGTTTTGATCCCGAGGTGTACAGCGGCTTTGCATTCGGTATGGGTGTAGAGCGGATTGCTATATTGAAATACGGTATCGACGATATTCGTCATTTTTATAACAGTGACCTGTCGTTCCTGAAACAGTTTGCGCGTCAATAAACAACTATATCAAGGGAAGTGAACCCATATGAAAGTATCATTCGAGTGGCTGTCCGAGTATGTATCGCTGGATCAGGTAAGCGCGGAGGATCTAGCAGAGAAAATCACCCGTTCGGGCATAGAAATTGATGAGGTCGAGCAGCGCAATCAAGGGATTACTGGCGTCGTTGTCGGCTATGTTAAAAGCAAGGAAAAGCATCCAGATGCTGATAAGCTGAATGTATGTATTGTCGATGCAGGTCAAGAGGAAGATCTGCAAATCGTGTGTGGTGCCAAAAACGTGGATGCAGGTCAAAAGGTTCCTGTTGCAGTTGTAGGTGCCAAGTTGCCGGGAGATTTCCACATTAAAAAGGCCAAGCTACGTGGTGTTGTATCCATGGGCATGATCTGCTCGGCCAAAGAACTGGGCATGAATGATAAGCTGCTTCCAAAGGAATTGCAAGAAGGTATTTTGGTGCTGCCTGAGGATGCTGAAATTGGTATGTCAATTACGAAGCTGCTGGCGCTGGATGATCAGGTGCTGGATTTTGATCTCACACCCAACCGTTCGGATTGCCTGAGCATGCATGGAGCAGCATATGAAGTGAGTGCGATTCTGGGACGTGACATTTCGCTGGCTGACCCGGCTAAGGATCTGGTGGAAATTAGCGATGCAGCGGCAGATCATCTGTCTGTGAAGGTAGATACTCCTGAACTGTGCACGCACTATGCGGCCCGTTATATCACAGGTGTAAAAGTGGGGGCTTCCCCGTTATGGATTCAAAACCGTCTGATGGCGGCAGGTGTTCGTCCGATCAACAACATCGTAGATATTACGAACTACGTTATGCTGGAATACGGTCAGCCGTTGCATGCTTTTGATGCGGATAAGCTGGAAAATGGAAATATTGAAGTTCGACTCGCTCGTGCAGGCGAAACATTGATTACACTTGACGATCAGGAGCGTAAATTGGAGCCGCATATGCTGCTGATTACAGACGGTGTGAAACCCATTGCATTAGCAGGCGTGATGGGTGGAGCCAACTCCGAGGTTACGGATGCGACGGTCAGCATTGCGCTGGAATCTGCGAAGTTTGACGGCGGTACAGTTCGCAAAACATCCCGTCAACTTGGACTGCGTTCAGAAGCAAGTCTGCGTTTTGAAAAAGAGGTTGATCCAGGCGCTGTTGTGCCTGCTGTGAATCGTGCAGCTGCGCTGATTCAGCGTTATGCGGGAGGCACTGTACATCAGGGCATCGTAGAATCAGCGTCTGCAAAAGCTGAAAACCGCATTATCAAGCTGTCGCTAGATAAAATAAACCGATATTTGGGAACCGAACTGTCGCTGCTTGAGGTGAAAACGATTTTCGGTAGACTTCATTTTGGATGTGGCGACGCAGAGCAAGGGGTACTGGAAGTTCAAGTTCCTACACGCCGTGGAGATATTACCATTGACGTGGACTTAATCGAAGAGGTAGCTCGTCTGTATGGTTACGACAATATCCCGACCACGCCGATTGAAGGTCCTACAACTCCGGGAGCTTTGACAGCATCGCAATCATTGCGCCGCTCCCTGCGCAGATTGCTGGCTCATGGTGGTTGGCAGGAGACGATCAGCTACTCTTTTGTACATCCGCAAAGTACGGGGTTATTTAATGCCCTGACAGAAGGTAGCCATCCGGTACGTTTGGCTATGCCTATGAGCGAAGACCGTAGTGTTTTGCGTACGAGTATCATTCCACAGATGCTGGATACAGCGGTGTACAACATGAATCGCAAGCAAGACAATCTGGCGATTTTTGAGATGGGAACGGTATTTTATACAGAGGAACAAACATTAACCCGTCAGCCGCAGGAAATTCAAGTGCTTAGTCTACTACTGACTGGGGTACGCCGTGAAAAACAATGGAATATTGGTGCTGAAAAGGTTGATTTCTTTGATATTAAAGGCGCGCTTGAAACGGTGTTTGACTATTTCGGATTGAGTGCCAGCATTCGTTATGTGGCTGACCAACCGCAAAGCTACCACCCGGGCCGTTCCGCTTCAATATGGCTGGATGTGAATGGAAACTCTCAACGGATCGGTACCATTGGGCAGATACATCCAGAGCTGCAACAATCTTATGGGTTGAACGATACGTATGTAGCGGAAATTGCGTTACAACAGGTCGTTGAACACGCAAACTCTCATATTCAGTTCAGAGAGCTGGCTCGCTTCCCATCCGTGGAACGTGACATTGCCCTCGTGGTGAATAAAGACGTTGAGGCAGGTGAACTGCTTCGTGTTATTCACGCTGCAGGCGGAGAGCTGTTGCAGGATGCACGAGTGTTTGATGTATTTACAGGCAGTAAGCTTGGTGAAGATAAGAAGAGCGTAGCTATCTCTCTGACCTATCGTCATTGGGAACATACGTTGACGGATGAAGAGATCAATGCGGCGCATACTCCTGTCGTTACGTCTCTGGAACAAACTTTTGGAGCGGAATTGAGAAAGTAGCAGGAAATGCGGGAAGCCGTATCGAATCTTAGTGACAGAGGTTCGATACGGCTTTTTGGCCTATCATCATAGAAGCTCTCTTACTCTGATATTTACCCGCTGCGGGGAAGCCGGACTAATAAGGTTGAACGCTTCACGGAAGGCGGGTTACCATAGTACCGGACACACCTTAGAATCAACATACAGTAGTATTGAAGGAGGGCATAATTGTGACTACACCAGATCGTACTCGCGTCACTGTAGAGATCTACGGTACTTCTTATAAACTCGTCGGCAGCAATACCGATTATATGAAGCAGGTTGCCAATTACGTGGATGAACGTATGCACAGCATTTCTCAAGCTCATTCGCGTCTGGATATGCCCCGAATTGCCGTGCTGGCTGCGGTTCATATGGCAGAAGAAGCTGTACAAATCCAGGAAATTCAGAGTCATATGAACCGCTTAGCAGCGGAACGAGCAGAGCTCCGGGGAGATCTGGCGCAACTCCAGACGGCTCTGGGGGAACAGCAGCAAAAAAATACAGATATGCATCAATCTCTTATTCAACTAAAGGAAGAAAAGGAAGCAACGCAGAAGAAGCTGATGGAAACCGAATCTGTATCAGCCAAGGAGATTGCCCAATTGAAGGCAAAGCTGGAACAGCAGGAGAAAAAAGCGGCTGAACTTGAAAATGGACAAAAACAAGCTAAACGTGAATTGGAGGAGTCTCGCCAAGAAGCTTCTCGCAAGCTGAAAGAGCAGCAGGAGGCGGCTAATGCCCGTATCCGGCAGATAGAAGAGCAGATGAAGAAGGAAGTAGCTGAAGCGGCTAAACAGGCTGAAGCCAAGCTGTCAGCTGCAGAGAAGACTCATCAGGAGCAAAAGCGTACAGAACTGGACAAGCTGCGATCTGCTTTGCAGCAAGAGCATAGTAAGAAGGTAAGCGAATGGCAGACCAAGTGCTCAGGGCTGAATGAGCAGCTGGAGCAGGAACGTAAACAGGCTGAATTAGCGTTAAATGAAGAAAAGCTCCAGCATCAGGAAGCGCAGAAACGAGCTGATGAAGCTGCACTGGAGCAGGAGATTCGGGTTGAGGAGCTTCAGGAACAATTAGAACAAGTACAGGCAGGCAGTACAGAGCTTGCTTCTCGTCTGGGAGAGGCTCAAGAACAAGCAAGAGTACTGAAGCAACAACAGTCCGAGCTGGAGTCTGTGCTGGAAACACAGCGACAGGCTGGGATAGAGCGAGAGCAGGCAGATACGCTTGCGCGTGAAAAACTGCAAAGCCGATATGATCAATTAGAAGCTGAAGCCAAGGCTACACAGCAGCAGACGGCTAAGCTGGAGGAAGAACAGCGGCGGATGCAGAAGCTGCTGGAGCAAGCTCACGTATCTTCTCGCAAGCTACAAAGTGAGCTGGCTGCGCTAGCTGAAAGCGAGAAGTCATGGAAGAAACTTGCAGAAAAACGCCAGTTGGCAGTTGATGAGCTAGAGCTCTCCCTGCTGGAAGCACGTGAACAGAAGGAAGCGATACAGGAGCAATTACAGCACGCAGCGGCTGAGCTCGAAGCTATTAATGATAAATTTGCTTCACAACAGCAACGGCTAGTTCAACTCGAAGCGAGAATCAAGGAGCTTTCACCTGAGCTGATTCGCGTTCAGGATGAGCTTGAGAAAGCCAAAGTCCGTGAGCAAGAGGGAGCTAAGGCGTATCAATCGCTTCAGGAGCAATATGGAAGCATGAAGAGCCGAGCTGGACAGCTGGAGCAAAATATCAAGCAGCTTCAACAGGAAGATCACGAACGACGGAGTAAACTGGAACGTGCTGAGGAAGAATCTCTAGAGTGGCAACTTAAATACGATCAGTTGAAGGCAGAAGCGGAACGTCTGGAAGCTGAAGATGCTGCCCGTAAAGAAGAATTTGCATCTTGGGAACGGGAAATAGCGGCAACCGTTGAACAAAAGGAACAGCTTCAGGAGGAGACTCGTTTGGCGGTTGAAGCTGCCAAAACGGCGAAAGCTGAACAGCAGTCCATAGAGCAGGAACGAATGGCCTTGCAGTCTGAATTGGACGAAGTGGGTCAAAAATATGAAATGGCGGCGCATCAGCTTCGTCTGTTGCAAGTACAACAGAACGTAGATCGGGAAAATACGGAGAAGATTTCTACGGAATTACGTCAATTACAGGAAGAATACACCAAGCTTCAAACAGAGTATAATGAATGGATTGAACTTATCGAACAGGATCAGTAGATACGGATTATAATTGTAAGGCAATCCCCGGCTGCTCATCGCCGGGGATTGTTTGTTTATTGTATCTACTCAGAGGTGTAAATGACAAAAAGCTGTCCTTTGGCAGATGAATTCTGCTTCGGGACAGCTTTGCCAGAAGCGATTACTGAAATTAATTCCCGTTTTTGCGACCGGCTTCAAACGGTGTCGATACCGGAATGAACAGGTCGATAATCCCAATAACCAATGCAGCGAGCAATGCGCCCAGAACGGAAACACTGACATGAGCGACGACATATTGAGCGATCCAGATCACCAGAGCGCTCACAAGAAAACCTACGATACCGCGTCCAAATGGAGAAACGCGTCGGCCGAACACTGCCTCGATGATGTAACCAACCAAGGCAATGACAATGGCAAGAATCAGTGCGCTCCAAAAGCCGCCTACACTAAATCCGGGAACGATCCAGCTTACGACCATCAGCACCAGAGCAGCAACGATGAAACGTACAATGTGCCCGAGAATGCTCACGGAATAACCTCCTTTGTTTTTTGAATTTACAGGGTTAGACAAAGGTTAGTGTGTGGCATGAAGAGCTTTCTTATGTGTAAAACAGAGTTGGCAAATAGCGTAAGTTTGCTGCTTTCGGTATAATATAGATATATGTGAAAGGAGTAGTGAAGTTGGACTCTAAAATTTTCAAAACCCTTGAATATCAAAAAATTCTAAATAAACTAAGTCACTATGCCCAAACGGCAACGGGACAACAGACAGCCCTTCGACTACAGCCAAGCGATGATTTGGAGCATATCAAGAAAATGCTGAAAGGCACGGATGAGGCCTATGCTGCTGATCGACTCAAAGGAGTGCCTTCATTTAACGGAGTAGTGGATATCACTCCGGCGGTGAAGCGTGCTCGTATTGGCGGAACGTTAAGCCCGCAGGAGTTGCTGGGCATTCGGACAACAGTTCAGGCCGCACGCCGTATACAGGTATACGTGACAAGTTTGCATGAAGAAAATCCTGTCGAAACATTGCTGTATTGGAGCGAGCAGCTTTCAGAGCAGAGAGGTTTAGAAAACTCCATTAAAGGCTGTATTGACGAAAATGCAGAGGTGCTGGATTCTGCCAGCACAGAGCTTTCGCAAATCCGTCGGGAGCTGCGTTCGGGAGAAGTGCGTATTCGTGAAAAGCTGGATTCCATGATTCGTTCCTCAACTGTATCTAAAATGCTTCAAGATCAGTTAATTACGATTCGTGGAGATCGGTTTGTGATCCCGGTTAAAGCCGAATACCGTTCATATTTTGGCGGAATTGTTCATGATCAATCCGGGTCTGGTGCAACATTGTTTATCGAGCCTGAATCCATCGTAGCCATGAACAATAAGCTGAGGGAAACAAGGCTGAGAGAAGAGCGTGAAATTGAAGTCATTTTACAAAAGTTGACCGCACTTGTCGCAGAACAAGCAGATATGTTGCTGTATGATGTGGACATATTGGGCAATCTTGATTTTATTTTTGCAAAAGCGCGTCTCGCCCGTGAAATGAAGGCAACCTTGCCTTTAATGAATGACCGCGGGTACTTGAAGCTGAAAAAGGGCAGGCATCCCCTAATTCCGTTGGAGCAGGTTGTTCCCATTGATGTGGAGTTGGGCAATTCATACACCTCCATTATCGTTACCGGGCCGAACACAGGGGGGAAAACTGTTACTCTGAAAACCATCGGTCTACTTAGTTTGATGGCGATGTCTGGACTGTTTGTACCTGTTGAGGATGAAAGTCAGCTGTGTGTATTTGATGCAATCTATGCCGATATTGGTGACGAGCAGAGCATTGAGCAAAACTTGAGTACATTTTCCAGTCACATGACCAATATCATTAGCATCCTGAAAAATATGACGCCCAAAAGTCTTGTATTGCTTGACGAAGTGGGAGCAGGAACGGATCCCGCGGAAGGCTCGGCTCTAGCTGTATCCATTTTGGAGCATATACATGCCATGGGTTGCCGTATGGTTGCCACGACTCACTATAGTGAATTGAAGGCGTATGCCTATGAGCGTAAAGGAATTATTAATGCAAGCATGGAGTTTGATGTCGCTACATTAAGCCCGACTTACCGCCTTCTGGTCGGTGTTCCCGGACGAAGTAATGCATTTGCTATTGCCGAACGATTGGGATTGCCAGGGCGTATTTTAGACTATGCCCGTGGTGAGGTAACGGAAGAAGACCAGCGCGTTGAGCACATGATTGCGTCACTGGAGCAGAATCGTTTGACAGCTGAGCAAGAACGGGAAAAAGCGGAGCAGCTGCGTAAGGAAATGGAAGCATTGCGTAGCCGTCATCAGACGGAGTTGGATAAGCTCGAGTCCCAACGGGACCGTATGCTGGAAAAAGCTGAGGACGAAGCAAGAGTTCTCGTGGATAAGGCTCGTAGTGAAGCAGAGAAAATCATTACTGATTTGCGTAAATTGGCTCAGGAAGAAGGGGCCTCGGTTAAGGAGCATAAGCTGATTGCAGCTCGCAGAGAACTGGATGAGGCTGAACCGAAGCAACGCAAGAAAAGTACCGTCAAACGCCCGGCCGCTACGCGTACTCGTTCTATCATGGCTGGCGATGAAGTATCCGTTCACAGTCTGAATAAAAAAGGCCACGTGGTTGAACTGTCCGGTACCAAGGAAGCTGTGGTTCAACTGGGGATCATGAAGATGAAAGTCAGTCTGGATGATCTGGAACTACTGCAACCTGCCCAAACAACGACTCCAAGAGTTCAAAAACCAGTGACTGGCGTTAAGCGGACACGGGATGATAACGTACGAAGTGAACTTGATCTTCGGGGGGCGAACGTGGAGGAAGCCTTGATGGAAGTGGACCGCTTCATGGATGAAGCGTTTCTGGCCAATCTGGGTCAGGTACACATTATTCATGGCAAAGGTACGGGTGTCCTGAGAACTGGTATTCAGGAGTACCTTCGCAAGCATAAACATGTGAAAAGCTACCGTATCGGTAATTACAATGAAGGCGGCACAGGGGTAACAGTTGCTGAATTGGAATAGCTATGGGTTGCCGGCTTTGCCGGGGAACGCTTGGTAGAACGGGAGGGACGAAGTGAAGATGGCGATTGATGAATTGCTGTCACATCCGTTGGGGATGATGCTGGGTTATTTCTCGGTGGCCGTGCTGGAGCTAATTGTATTTTTGTCGTGTTTTGAGCTGGTAACCCGCTATAAATGCTGGGAAGAGATCAAGCGCGGCAATGTTTCGGTAGCCATGGCTACGGGAGGGAAAATGTTCGGTATTTGCAACGTGCTCCGCTTTGCGATGGAAGCCAAATCCAGTGTGTATGATACGATGATTTGGTCGTTCGTTGGCTTTTTACTGCTACTTGCGGCGTACTTTCTTTTTGAGTTTCTGACACCGGTATTTTCTATCGATGAACAGATTAAAGAGGATAACCGTGCTGTCGGCTTGTTCTCCATGATTATTTCAATATCGTTATCTTATGTGATCGGTGCCAGTGTAACTTGACACATCCTGTATACTAGAGCTTGGTATACGCTTGGAACGGAAGGATGATAAAGCTTGGAAATGACTATTTGCCCATGGTGTAACATGGAAATTATTTGGGATGAAGAATTGGGACCTGAGGAAGAGTGTCCTTATTGCCATAATGATCTGAAAGGGTACTCTGACATCACTGATGATGAAGATGAGTCTGTTTCTCCACCTGTTCATAGACATGCCGATGAGCATGGACATGAAGAGATGAAACATGATCATGTGATTTCTGTAACCCCGGCGCCCCACTCTCATGGAAAAGAAGACCTGAAGGGTTATCGTACATTGAGTATTCAGCTCGGTGATGATGAGGAGCAGGATATTTTATATGAGGCAGAGGATGAAATCGTAGTTGAAAAACCGGTTGATGCACCGTTGTTGCAGGATAATGAGCTTCATAAGCTGCCTGTGCTGCATACTTTGCAAAAATTTGAAGAAAGCGGTGCGGATCTGATGGCTTATGAACAAGGCGCTGAACAAATACTCGACAGACAAGATGAGGTTCTTGAATGTTCCCAATGTGGAGAGTACATGCTGCATGCGGGTTCGCAAACCGTTACCAGAGAAGGCTTTGAACCGTCGATGTCGCCAGCGCTTGGCAAGCCTGTTCTGGATTTGCCGTTCGTCTTGAATGTTTATGTGTGTCCTAGCTGCTTCCATGTACAGCAGACACTGTCAGAGAATGACCGACTGCGGATGCTGGAGAAGCTCAGCGGTATTTCCAACAATTAAATAGCAATCCCCCGGATAGGCCCAAGCTCAATACGGGCATCTTAAATCGAAGAAATCTTTGAACAAGCTGGCTTGAAATAAGCTGATTGGTGATTTTTCGGTTAGGGGGAACTGCATTGAAATCAAACCTGAACGGACAATCCATTCTGCTATTAAGCTTGAATGGATTGTTTGTGTTTGCAGCAGCATTGTCAGGCACATTTCTTAACGTGTATTTGTGGAAAAGCAGGCAGGATTACGCGATGATCGGTTGGTTTAATGTCAGTCAACAAATTGCACTGGGAATTATGGTCTGGGTGGCTGGAAAGTGGGTCAAGGAACATAATAAAATGAATGCCCTGCGCGTGGGGACCGCATTATCCGGCCTATTTTATCTGATCGTGTTATATACGGGACCGCAGGCTGTGAACTACATATGGCCGCTCGGGATGTTGTTGGGTGCAGCATTAGGTTTATTCTGGCTGGCATTTAATGTAATTTTTTTCGAAGTCACAGATCAGGCAAGCCGCGATCATTTTAACGGATGGGTCGGTCTGCTGGGGTCGTTTTCCGGTATAGTGGGTCCTTGGCTGTCCGGTTGGATTATTGCCCGTATGGAGGATGACGCAGGTTACCGCGTCATATTCAGTATTTCCTTGGCCTTTTATGTCGTAGGAGTGGTGCTTAGTTTCTTTCTTCGCAAGCGTAAGCCGACAGGAAATTACAATTGGAAGGAGCCCAAGCAGCGATTGTCGCAAAAAGGGAGTATGTGGCGTCCGTTGTCGTTATCGCTTGTTGCCCAGGGTATCCGTGAAGGGGTTTTTGCCTTTCTGATTACACTGCTCGTGTATGTAGCTACTCAACAGGAATGGAAGCTGGCGCAGTTTTCACTTATTACATCTGCGGTTTCATTTTTCAGCTTTTGGGCTGTCGGAAAATGGCTCAAGCCACACTATCGTTCGGCGGGTATGCTGTTGGGTGCCGTATTGTTGGTGATCGCGCTTTTACCGTTATTGTGGCGTATGGAGTATAACACACTACTGATTATGGGGATCGGCACCGCTTTATTTATGCCCTTGTATTTAATTCCCATGATTTCTGCCAGCTTTGATTTAATGGGTACGAGTAAAGGAGATGCCAATCAGAGAGTGGAATTGGTTGTACTGCGCGAACTATGCTTAATGGTAGGCCGACTAACCGGAACACTCATTTTCTTGGGTGTCCTAAGTATCAGCAAGGCTCCCACGGCGATGATCTGGTTGTTGATTGGACTGGCATTGATGCCAGTGCTCGGATGGTTTTTTATGCGAAGTGTGCTGAAAATGGAACAAAAGACAAAGCAGAGCAAGTCTCATTCCCACGCACAACGCTGGCACAAGCAAACCGAATAGTTTAAAATACATTAAAAAAAGACCTCCAGACCCACTTATAGGGGAAGGAGGTTCTTTTTGTATGCCCTAGTTAAACCATCGGTTCCGTTGTTTCGGGCGAGGGCTTGGTAGTACGGGTCAGAGAATAAAGCTCCATTTCAGGTCGGTGTGTGCCCGTCAGTTCATCAGCCAAAAGTTGTGCGGCCATCATACTCGTGACTGCTCCATTTCCCCCGTAACCCTCTAAAAAGTAGCAGTTGGGAAAACGCGGATGTGGACCAATATACGGCAAGCCGTCATGAGAGGAGCCGAATACAGCAGCCCATGCAAAGTCGATCTGAAATGATATACCCGGAAAAAATTCCTGTAACGTTTGTAGCAGCTTTTGCTGTTGGTGCAGCAGCCTGATTTCACGTTGATTGGCGTCCAGTACAGGTTCGTCTAAACCACCAATAATAATGCGTCCTTCCGGTGTGGAGCGCATGTATAGATAAGGACGAGCAGTTTCCCAGATGAGACACTGTTCATGCCACAAGGGAGTATCTCCGATTGGATTGGTGGCGATAGCATATGAGCTTTCCAGAACGGCTCCACGGTCTGTTTTAATCTCTTGTGTTTCATAGCCCGTTGCAAAAATGATTTTTTTTGCTCGGATAATGCCACCGCTGGTATGACAAACAACTTCATTTTCGTTAAATTCAAAATGCTTGGCTTCCGTATGCTCATATAAGCATACACCGAGACGGCTGGCGGATCGCAGCATTTCTTGGGCAAACAAAAATGGATTAACCTCGGCATCTTCGTGTGTGTATAAGGCTGCTGGTTTTCGGAAAGGAAATCGGGCAGCAATCTGTTGATCATCCCAGTATTCGACAGGAAATCCAAACCGAGTTAGCTGTTTGTACTCTTCCTGAAGTGTCTGCACATCCTCCGATGTACTTGCATAGTACAGGCTACTTCGGCGTATAAAAGACGGATCAGTTTCCAGCGTGGTAGACAGTTTTTCCAACTGATCCAGAGCATCTTTGCACATACGGTAAAACAGTACACCGTTCGTTTCACCAAACGTATTGATGAAGGAGGTTAAGGTCTTATCATTGCTATATTGCAGCAGTCCGGTATTGGCCGAAGAACTTCCATGTACTAGCTTGCGTTTGTCAATAACCACGGTGTCTACCTGTCGTTCTCCCAACAGTCGGGAGCAGATCGATCCACCCATCCCGCCACCGATGATCAATACATCACAATTTAAATCCTCTGCCAAAGGCGGGAAATCCAATGTTTTCTCCAAGGTACTCGGCCAATATGTATTCCCGCTTATTAATTCCATATAAATAGCACTCCTCATAAGGTAATATGTAGTATTTCTTATGTGTACATAGTATTTCGCCAAAAGGACAAGATAACCAGCGTGCAACAAAACATTCAAGGAGGCACAGAGATTATGCAATCTACGAACATGCAACCCTTGTCAGGCAAAGAGCTGGAGTACATCGTGGACTCCATTTCCAATGAAGAACTACTACTCAAACAAAGTGCGGCGACAGCGGCTTCTATTCAGCACCCAGCCGTCCAACAAGCCTGTTTGCAACTGGCAAGAACTCATGAGCACCACTTGAATCTGCTTTCTAATGCTCTTCAACAGCATCAGCAGCTTGCCCCAATGCAACCGCAGCAGTAATTTGGATTTACAATAAAGGAGGTTTGACAGAATGTATTCACAAAACAATATGTCATTTATGCCCGAAGAAGATTTGCTCTATACCATTCTTGCTGATATGAAACGTACGGTGCGCGAGTACACAACGGCGACGACAGAATCCAATTGTCCGTCCGTGCGTCAGATGTTCACCGACCTTACGAATGATACATTGCGTCTGCAAGGTGATTTGTATCATCTGATGAGCCAAAACAATATGTACGCCACTCCAACTAAAGCACTGCGCATCGATTTGGACAAACAGATTCAAGAAGCTCGCAAGACCCAACAAGAATGCCAACAGTTCATTCAGCAAAAGTCGGCATCCGCGGGAGTATATGGTCAATCTATGCACCAGCAAGGCCAGTCTACGCATCAAAACAACCCTTATTATATGTAAACGGGATTTTCCGTTTTTGAAGCAGATTCCCATAACAGCCGTCCACCTGCCGGGTTTACCGGAGTGGACGGTTTTTCTTTGCAGGTTTAAAGTGCGTATTGTATGATGTATAGTAATCTCTTTGATGGAGGCCTTATGTAGAATGACAGAGCTGAATGAATTGAAATTAAAAGTACTGGAATTGTTAAAAGAAGATGCTAGAAGAACACCGACTCTATTGGCTACTATGCTGGGGGTTGACGAGCAGGATGTTCGCACCTCAATTAAAGAGCTCGAAGACCAACATGTGATCGTCAAATACGCCGCTGTAGTCAATTGGGACAAAGTCGATGACGAAAAGGTTACCGCTTTGATCGAAGTACAGATTACACCCGAGCGTGGAAGAGGCTTTGAAGGGATTGCAGAACGGATTTATTTGTATCCGCAAGTTAAATCGGTCTATCTCATGTCCGGAGCATACGATTTGCTGGTAGAGGTTGAAGGCCGCAATCTCCGTGAGGTCGCTAATTTTGTGTCGGAAAAACTGTCGCCTATTGATTCGGTCTTGTCTACCAAGACTAATTTTACGCTTAAAAAATACAAGCAGGACGGAATTATCTTTGAGGACCATCAGGAAGATAATCGTCTGATGATTTCGCCGTAAAGGAAGATCATGATGAATCTCAAAACAGAAACATTTACCGACAGTAACAAAGCTATGAGTTCCTATTTGTCCCCGTTGGTGCGCGAGATCCCATCTTCGGGTATTCGTAAGTTTTTTGACTTGGTGGGTGGCAACAAGGATATTATTACCCTTGGTGTAGGCGAACCGGATTTTACAACCCCTTGGCATATGCGGGAAGCCTGTGTCTATTCATTGGAGCGAGGTTTTACCAGCTACACGTCTAATGCGGGAACGCCAGAACTGCGTGAAGCGATTAGTGATTATCTGAATGAGCAATTTGAAGTCCGTTATGATCCCAAAAATGAGATTATCGTAACCGTTGGGGGAAGCGAGGCGATTGATCTTGCTTTGCGTGCGTTAATTGTACCTGGCGACGAAATTCTCGTGCCCGAGCCGTGCTACATTTCATATTCTCCAATCACTGCAATTGGAGGCGGGATTCCGGTAGGTATTGAAACATTTGCTAAGGATGAATTCAAGCTGACGGCGGAGGCGCTGGAGGCAAAAATCACACCTAAATCCAAGGTGCTGATTTTATGCTATCCGAGCAATCCGACTGGGGCTACGATGACTTATGAAGATTGGCTTCCGATTGCCGAAGTCGTGGAAAAACATGATTTGATCGTCATTTCTGATGAAATTTATGCTGAGTTGAATTATGGAGAGAAGCATGTCAGTTTTGCCGCTATGCCTGGTATGATGGATCGTACGATTCTCGTCAGTGGTTTTTCCAAAGCCTTCGCCATGACAGGCTGGCGTATTGGATATACATGCGGACATCCAGATCTGATTGCCGCTATGCTCAAAATCCATCAGTACACCGTAATGTGTGCGCCTTCTATGGGGCAAGTTGCAGCACTGGAAGGCTTGCGGAATGGTTTGGGTGAGAAGGATCGTATGGTAGAAGCCTATAATCAGCGTCGCCGTCTGATGGTTGAAGGGTTCCGGGAAATCGGCCTGGAGTGCCATGAGCCAAGAGGGGCTTTTTACGTTTTCCCTAGTATTCAAAGCACGGGACTCAGCTCAGATGAGTTTGCACAGCGTCTTTTGGCAGAGGCTAAAGTTGCGGCTGTACCGGGTAATGTGTTCGGTTTGGGAGGCGAAGGCTATCTTCGTTGCTCATACGCGACTTCTGTTGCTCAGCTGACGGAGGCACTGGATCGGATTGGTCATTTTGTAGAAAAAGTAAGAAAAGAAGGTTAAAATTATTTTTTTTATGGGTAATTCATAAAAAATAGTATTTTATTTCTAAATTTCTATGCTATAATTTGAAATCGGAAGCAGGAAGTTCAATTTTTCAATTGTAGGAGGAATGCTCATGTCATATGTTGGATATAATTCGTCTAGTTCAATAGGATACGACATTTCCCTGGAAGATGAAATTTTGTTCCTGCGCAATGAGATGATGCGGACGTTTCAGGAAGAGCAGTCCTTCACCTCCGATCTTGTTATCCAGATCAGTTGCAAGCTCGATTTGAAAATCAATGAATATATGAAGCTGTATGGTACGGAATGCAAGGTATAACCGTGTGAAGTCAGCCAAATGTAAGGAGAAGGCCGTAGGGCCTTCTTTTTTTGCGTTCACAACTTATGATATATTAATGGCATGGAAGAGGGGGCGTACATATGAGAGCAGGGCTAAAAAGGCTAGCGCCATGGATCATCGGAATGCTGGCACTTGTATTATTGGCTGGATGTGGGGGACGGGACAAGGACAGCTTCTCCATTTTTATTATGGATAAAGGGGATGCTTCAGTCATCCGTGAAGATCTGGCACAAAAGCTTAAGGATAAGCTGGGCGAACAGGCTCCGACTATTGAAATTTCAGTCAGTCCGCTGTATAACCAGCAGAAGCTGGTTGTAGAATATGCGGCCGGGGAGCATGATCTGTTTCTTTTGCCGGAAGAAGACATGAAGCTGTATGGACAGAATGGCTCGAATCTGCCGTTAGATGATGCTTTTGACAAGAAGACGTACGCTCGGGGCGTGTTCGAGGGCGGCGTATTTAAGAAGAAGGGGCAGGAGGAAGAAGGATCAGATGTAAGCAAGGAAACTCATTTGTTCGGAATTCCGGTGGAGCAGATGAAGATGTTTAAGGAGCTAAAATATAACTCCAAAACATTATTTGCTACCGTGCCGCCTCGTACAAGCAATAAGGAAGAAGCCATCAAGGTGCTGAAAGCACTTACGGAATGATAAAGGAGATAGAATAAAATGGGGATTTATACCAGAACAGGTGATGAAGGACAAACTTCTGTGATCGGCGGGCGAGTGTCCAAAGATGATGATCGTGTGGAGGCATACGGTACAATTGACGAGCTGAACAGCTTTGTAGGACAAGCGATCAGCTTTGCCGAAGGGGAAGAGTTTGCGGATATTCGGACTCAATTGGAAGAAATACAGCAGGAGCTGTTTGATTGTGGTTCGGATTTGGCGTTTGTTAAAATTAATGAAAGCAAATATAAGGTGAAAGACGAACTGGCAGAACGGCTGGAAGGCTGGATTGATGCATGTCAGGAGGAAAATCCGAAGGTGGAGCGTTTTATTATACCGGGTGGTAGCACATTATCCTCAACGCTTCATGTTTGCCGTACAGTTTGCCGACGCGCGGAACGCCGTGCTGTTACACTAGGTAAACATACAGACATCAATCCGGCGGTACGTCGGTATTTGAACCGTCTTTCTGATTATTTCTTTGCCGTTGCTCGTACAGCGAATGTCCGTCAGGGTGTGCCCGATGTCGAATATGTGCGCAGCAAAAAAGTGTTCCGCAAATAAGGAGGCAACCGGGAATTTGTGATGAGCTTGTATTATGAACCTATCGTATATACGATCCCTCCTGAGGAGGAGGGCATGCTGCTGAAGACTATTTTACAAAAACGTATGAACATTTCTCGAAAGTTAATATCCAAACTCAAGCTGACCGAGCAAGGTATTATGCTGAACGGGACCCGTGTGTACATCAGCGTAAAGGTGAAGTCCGGAGATCGAGTAGAAATTCGTATGGAGCGCGAGCGTTCTGATGATATTTTACCTGAACCCATTCCTTTTGAGATATTGTTTGAGGATGAACATCTATTAGTGGTGAACAAGGCGGCGGGCATGATTGTCCATCCGACTCACGGACATTACACAGGAACACTGGCTAATGGGGTTGTGCATTATTGGCAGGCCAAGGGAGAGCTGTTCCGGTTTCGTCCTGTTCATCGTCTTGATCAGGAGACGACGGGTGTGCTGGTAGTAGCCAAAAATCCGTATGTACACCAGCATATTTCTGAGCAGATGATTGCGGGAACGGTGGATAAGCGCTATACGGCTCTGGTGCATGGGCACCCTGAGCTGCAGGAAGGTAAGGTAGACGGACCGATTGACCGCAACCCGGATGATCCGCATTTACGTATGGTGACCCCGGATGGTTATCCTGCCCTTACGCTGTATAAGCTGGAGGAAGTGTGGAACGGGGGAAGCCGCATCGGACTAAAGTTGGAATCCGGGCGTACGCACCAAATTCGAGTGCATATGACTTATATCGGTTGTCCGTTGATCGGAGATAAAATGTACCGGATTACACCCGATGATGCTGCGCAACGTGAGCGATATGATCAGCTTGATGCCAGAATGCCTCGACAAGCCTTACATGCCTCAGAGCTGTCCATGGTGCATCCTGTAACCGGGGAGCGGCTGACATTCTATGCTCCGCTGCCTGAAGATATGGCTGAAATGCAGGAGCTTTTAAGAGAAAACCAAATGGAGGTTAATTTAGCGATGAGCCAACTGAAAGTATATCAGTATTCTAAATGCAGTACCTGTCGTAATGCAGTGAAATGGCTGCAAAACAAGGGACATGATACGGAACTTATTCCTATTTTTGAACAGCCGCCCGGCCCGGAGGAATTGGAAGACTTAATTCGCAAAAGTGGGCTGGAGCTGAAAAAGTTTTTTAATACAAGCGGTGAGGTGTACAAAGAGTTAAAGCTGAAAGATAAGCTTGGAGACATGAGCCGTGAAGAGCAAATTTCGCTTTTATCCTCGAATGGAAGATTAATCAAACGCCCGATTGTAACCGACGGTAACAAAGTAACGGTAGGATTCAAAGAGGAAACATTTGAGGGCACATGGGGAGCTCAATAACGCCCAATTTACCCCCATGATATGTTATACTGTGGGGGTTAAATATTATGATGAATGGGAGCAATACAATCTGTGACACAACGCAATGAACAATCCGTAATGCTGGTTGACGGCATGGCCCTGCTATTTCGCGCTTATTATGCAACCGCCGCAAACGGCTATATCCGTCGTACAAAAGCTGGGGTGCCAACGAACGCCATATATGGTTTTATTCGATATTTTTGGGATGCAGTCCAAACGTTTAATCCTACGCATGTCATTTGCTGCTGGGATATGGGCGGAACGACATTCCGTGGGGAACATTTTGCTGCGTATAAGGGAAACCGAGCCGACGCACCAGATGATTTGATTCCCCAATTTACATTAATTCGTGAAGTGACGGACAGCCTCGGCATTCCCAACATTGGAGCGGAAGGCTTTGAAGCCGATGATTGTATCGGTACGCTTGCACGCCATTATTCGCAAAATGAGGACATGGATGTAATGATTCTCTCGGGAGATCATGATTTACTTCAATTGGTGGATGAGCGGACACGGGTCATTATTATGAAAAAAGGGCACGGCAATTATATGGTATACACCCCGGAGACCCTGCTGACTGAAAAAGGGCTTAAGCCGCGCCAAGTGGTGGACCTTAAAGGTCTGATGGGGGATGCAAGCGATAATTATCCAGGAGTACGAGGTATTGGTGAGAAAACGGCACTCAAGCTGGTGCAGGAATACGACTCTATTGAAGGCATTCTGGAGAATTTGGATCAATTAACACCCTCGGTCCGTAAAAAAATTGAGAGTGATTTGGATATGCTGCATCTTTCACGCAAGCTTGCTGAAATTCACTGCGGTGTACCTGTAGCATGTGCTTTGGATAGCTGTCTGCTGACGCTGGATCACGTGCAAATTGTAGACAAGTTTGAGCAGCTTGAAATGAAAAGCTTGTGTACATTGATGGGTGTCGCAACCGGATCATAATGAAGCTTGTTAGGCTTGATACGGACAATTTAAGTGAAATAAGTTTATAGGGATGCTGACGCTGGGTGCGTTAGTGTCCTTATTTTTATACCGTTATGTCAACGGAGTTGTATGTCATGTGAAGGATTATATACAATTGCGACAAGGGGATTGACCTCGGGCACATTTCAGGTGAATATAGTGGATAGAGAACCGGATTATTGAAAGGGGACAACAGCAACTATGACAGTATTGGGAGCAATTGAGGCAGGCGGTACCAAATTTGTATGTGGAATTGGCAACGAACATGGGGAGGTACTGGAACGAGCAAGCTTTCCAACAACCACCCCAGCAGAAACAATGGAGAATGTCATCGCATTTTTTGAAGGCAAGGGCATTGAAGCGTTGGGCGTAGGCTCGTTCGGGCCGATTGATCCTATCGAAGGCAGTGATACATATGGCTATATTACAACAACGCCAAAGCCACATTGGGGAAATTACAATCTAATTGGCAAACTGAAAGAGCATTTTGATGTGCCTATGGGGTTTGACACGGATGTGAATGGAGCAGCACTTGGTGAGTCTATTTGGGGTGCCGCCAAAGGATTGGACAACTGTCTGTATATTACGATAGGTACAGGCATCGGGGCGGGTGCTTTGGTTGGTGGAAAGCTGATACATGGATTATCCCACCCGGAAATGGGGCATATTCTGGTACGTCGTCACCCAGAAGATACTTATGAGGGGACATGTCCTTATCACGGAGATTGTTTGGAGGGACTGGCAGCAGGTCCTGCGCTCGAAAAAAGATGGAAGGTTAAAGGACATGAGCTTTCTGTTGACCACCCAGCCTGGGAAATGGAAGCGTACTATCTGGCACAGGCTTTAATGAGCTATGTATTAATCCTGTCACCGCAAAAAATTATTATGGGCGGGGGAGTGATGAAGCAAGACCAATTGTTCCCGCTCATTCGTACCAAGCTACAAGAACTTTTGAACGGATACGTACAGCATTCGAGTCTGACAACAGATATTGAGCAATATATCGTATCTCCGGGATTGGGTGACAATGCTGGATTGTGCGGTGCTCTGGCATTGGCAAAGGAAAAGCTGAATCATTAGAATTTATGGTTGACGGCACTCCAAGGTACGGTTATTATATAGGCAACAGCATAGTACGGCTCAAAAAGGGAAGCACCTTTCTTGCGAATACGCAGGAAAGGTGCTTTTTTTTGCGTTTTTGTGTTGTGCGGGACTGTCTTTCAACGATATGAGGGAGGAAGAAATCATGGAGATTGTATTTTTAAATCGCTTGTCCAAACGGAATGAACAGGGCTATGAGGACTTTGCTCAGGTATGGATTGGGCAACATGAAGGGGGATGGAGTGCAGGCTGGAGCACACAACATGTCCCGGATGAAAGTATAGACGACCTTTGGTATGAGGGCGGCTTGTGGCAGGAATTACTGCATGTATACCGTCATGAGCTAGCGCTCAAAATGGCTGAGGGCTACAGGCCCTTAATCCATGGCGTATTTCATGAGCAAGAAGGATCATCAGGACGAGGACAAACGCTGCAAAAGCTGTATTGCTACAGTGATTTGTTTCCACGTGATGAAGTGTATGAGCAGTTGACGATGTGGAGACGGCAAAAAGCAGCAACGGAACGAAAAGCGCCTTATTTTATTGCTACGAATCGGCTGCTTCGGCTCATTAGCGTCTATCTTCCCCATACCGAAGAAGAATTGTTGGAGCTGCCTGGTATGGGTCAGGGTAAGGTGTCGCAATATGGGACGGAGCTATTGGCTATTACGACACAAAATGACCGGACCACACCATTTCCGTTGAACTGGGTAACAGAGACGCTGGAAGAAGAAGTATTTTTGTCATGGCTATACAAGCAAAAAGAGAACCAATACAGGCAGGAGCTGAATAAATTCAGCCTAACTAGAACGATTATCGAAGGTATTTCGGACGGTCTTTCATTGGAGCATATCGGGATGAAGACAGGTTTGCATCGTAGAGAGATGATTGAAGCTGTGGAGCATTTGGACAGGGATGGTATTGATATGGAGAAGCTGATCCGCAAGGAATTGGTTAATGTATCTGAGGAGGAGCAGGCAGCCATCTGGTCTGCTTATGAAGAGTTGGGGGATACGCTGCTCAAGCCCGTCATGCTGAAAGTGTATGGGGAAGAAAAGGCGGCAGAAACAGGACTGGATCAAATTTATGAACGTCTGCGTCTGATCCGTATACGGTTTCGCCATCAGCAGGTACCCGACCGACATGTTGGATAGTATGGAACTTATTGGATAAACCTAAAGTGTTAGAGTACATTCAGGGTCCAACAAACTAAAAAGCAGCAGCCAGTTCCTCACAGGACACGGCTGCTGCTTTTTATGACCAAGCTTGAACATCGAAATAAGTATCCAACTCGGTACTTTACTTACCCTCTTCTTTTTAAACCCAGTCTTTCTTGCGGAAAATACAGAACATACTGACACCTAATGCCACCATAATACCAATGACGACAAAATAGCCATAACGTGTATGAAGCTCAGGCATATTATCGAAGTTCATCCCATATATTCCGGTAATGACCGTCAATGGCATAAATACGGTCGTTATTGCCGTAAACACACGCATAATTTCATTGGCACGATTGGCGATACTGGATTGATAAGCTTCTCGAAGGTTACCCATCAAGTCGCGGTAAGTTTCAAAAGTCTCCGAAATTTTCACAGCATTTTCATAAATGTCGCTGAAATATTTTTGTAATTGATCGTCGATGAGTCGCAAATCCCGTTTGTTCAGGGTATTGATGACTTCCTTTTGTGGACCCAGCACTTTTTTCAGCCACAGAATCTCACTTCGCAAGCCGATGATTTCGTTCAAATGCGACTTTTTCGTATGCATTAGAATATCTTCTTCCAGCTTTTCAATGCGGACCTCAATCCGGTCACCAACCAGAAAATAGTTGTCAACAATCAAGTCGACCAACAGATACATAAAACGGTCAGGCTGGCTGACTTCTTGCTCCCACAGCATAGGCTTGAGGGTACGAAGCTCATTGATTTTCTGCTTGGTCACCGTAATGATAAAATGGCGGCCGAGAAAAATGTTCAACGCTCGCAAAAATATTTCTTCATCATCAAAACGAATGCTATTTACAACGATAAAATAATGGCTTTCATAAATTTCAATCTTCGGACGCTGCTCTTCTTCACTCAAACAATCTTCTACTGCAAGATCATGCATGGAAAATAAAGGTTGGAGCACTGCCAAATCATCGACATCGGCATCAATCCAATAAAAACCTTCTGCCGGTGCAGTAAGCGCCATTTCAATTTCTTCGACAGGGGTAAAAACCCCGTTGTTGACCAAACGGATTTTCATATATGTCACTCCTTATGCTCCGTCGTAACGGAAATACGTTTACCTTAAGCATAAGGAATGGACTCAGTTAGCCAGTTAGCCGGTGCGGGTAAGCGTGCACTTCCATCAAAAGCCGGAGGCTTTTGGAGCATGCAGAGCCTGGCGTCCCGTCTTTCGGCAAGCTGAAGTCATTCCTATGCTGTTGTTCAGGGATCGCCGCCTATTCGGACTCGGGTCGCCTTCCATTCCGGATTCACCTCTCAAATGTTCTTTTTTAGATTGCCACAGTATCGCAGGAAACACTCAAATCTGCACTACTGCTCCATATTTTTGCCTAATAGCACTTGTATAGTATAACGCTCGGCCTACGGCCTTTCAAGCGCAAAATCATGGGCTAAATCGACAGTAGTGGCAAGAGCTGCCGCGGTAGGAGGATATGATTTAACCTATGGAAAAGGTAGACAAAATGTGAATGCAGGGCACAAATTTACAAGTCCTATCTTGACGAAGCCCAGCCGATGCATTAAAGTGAACAACAAGAACTTTGTGAACCCAAAATGAATATAGCGAAATCTTATCAAGAGCAGGTGGAGGGACTAGCCCGATGATACCCGGCAACCGGCGATTTTAATCGCACGGTGCTAATTCTTGCAGGACGCGCGCTTTGTACAAAGAGCGTCGCCCTGACAGATGAGAGAGGCGCATATGGATACAAATATGACCTTTCTCTAACCAGAGAAAGGTCTTTTTATTATATGCCCGGCATCTCAACAAGACGATTTTCGCAAAACTTACCGAACAAGGAGTGAGTTTACATGCCGATTAAAATCCCAGACACGCTACCTGCCAAGGAAGTGCTGGAGGGCGAAAATATTTTCGTAATGGATGAAAGCCTGGCTTATCATCAGGACATTCGTCCATTGCGTATCGCCATTTTGAATTTAATGCCTACAAAGGAAACGACGGAAACCCAACTGTTGCGCTTGGTCGGCAATACGCCGCTGCAAGTGGACGTCACGCTGGTGCACATGAAGTCTCATATATCCAAAAATACATCGCAAGAATATTTGAACATGTTCTATAAAACGTTTGACGAGATCAAGAACAGTCGTTTTGACGGCATGGTCATTACAGGAGCCCCGGTTGAACAGCTTGAGTTTGAGGATGTGAACTACTGGGAGGAGATCCGGCAAATCTTTGAATGGACGAAAACGAATGTAACTTCGACCATGCACATTTGTTGGGCCTCACAGGCAGGTTTATACCATCATTTCAATGTCCCGAAATACGGGCTCGATTACAAATGCTTTGGCGTATTTCCACACACCGTGATTAAACCTAAAGTAAAATTGCTACGCGGCTTTGATGAACTGTTTTATGCTCCTCACTCCAGACATACGGAGGTTCGGCGAGAAGATATTGATCATATTGCCGAATTAGAAGTTTTATCCGAATCCGAGGAAGCTGGAGTGTACCTGGTAGCCACGCTTGACGGTAAACAAATTTTTGTAACTGGACATTCTGAATATGACCCGCTTTCACTGAAATGGGAATATGACCGCGATGTGGCCAAAGGAATGGATATTGAAGTTCCCAAAAATTATTTTCCTAATGATGATCCTGAGCGCACACCGCCCTCAATCTGGCGGGCACACGCCAATTTATTATTCTCGAATTGGCTGAACTATTATGTATACCAAGAAACGCCTTATGATATCGGGCCCCAGATTTAAAAAGGGGCTTGTAGTTTACCCTTGTACAGTACCACCTTGCAGTAGCGCAGCAGTATAGTCTTTGACATCCATTTTTGCAGGATATGTTATAGCACCCACTATGGAAGTTAACAGGAGGATTCATATGAGTGAGAAACAGTGGAAAATCGAAAGCAGATTGGCACAAATCGGCTCAGTAGAGGAGCCAGTAACCGGGGCTGTTAATTACCCGATTTACCAATCTACGGCGTTCCGCCATCCCCGTCTGGGTCAAAGCACAGGATTTGATTACATTCGGACGATCAATCCCACGCGAAAGGTACTGGAAGAGGCTTCTGCTGCACTTGAATCGGGTGATGCAGGCTTTGCATGCAGCTCAGGTATGGCGGCGCTGCAAACGGTATTTGCATTGTTTGGACAGGGAGATCATCTCATAGTATCGCTGGATCTGTATGGCGGGACCTATCGTTTGTTGGAGCGTATTTTATCTAAATTTGGTGTAACAGCCAGTTATGTGGATACAAACGATCTTAAAGCGCTCGAACAGTCATGTCGACCGAATACCAAAGCTGTATTCATAGAAACACCTACAAATCCGTTAATGATGATTACTGATATTCGAGCGGTGGCTGAATGGGCATCACAACATCAGTTGCTTACCATTGTAGATAATACGCTGCTAACCCCATATTTCCAGCGACCATTGGAACTGGGCGCGGATATTGTGGTACATAGCGCAACCAAATATTTGGGTGGACACAACGATGTGCTGGCAGGGTTGATCGTAACCAAAGGCAAAGAGCTATCAGCTGAAATTGCCTTTCTGCACAATTCCATAGGGGCCGTGCTTTCCCCAAGCGACTGCTACCAGTTAATGAAGGGCATGAAGACGTTAGCGCTGCGTATGGACCGACATGAGCATAATGCAACAGTGCTGTCTAACTATTTACTGACGCATCCGGCGGTGGCGGAAGTATTTTATCCAGCTCTCGAAGGCCATCCAGGTCGTGAGATTCAAAATAAACAATCCAGCGGAAATACAGGTATCTTCTCCTTTAAAGTAAAGGATGCTCGTTATGTGGAACCTTTGCTTCGTCACATTAAGCTCATTGCGTTTGCGGAAAGTCTCGGCGGTGTGGAATCGTTAATGACCTATCCCGCTGTGCAGACCCATGCGGACATACCAGCAGAAATTCGGGATGCAGTCGGGGTAGATGATAGGCTGTTGCGTTTCTCCGTAGGCATTGAGCATACAGACGACCTAATTGAAGATTTGCGTTCGGCGTTGGAAGCGGCACGTCAAGAAGTAGAAGGAGGAGAGCTGCAATGATAGAGGATGCGAGGAGGATCGGCCAGGATCTGAACAAAGAGCGGAAGTTCGCTACCAAGCTGCTACATTTTGGTTCTGAAATTGACAGCGTTACGGGTGCCTCGAGCGTCCCGATCTATCAAGCTTCTACCTTTCACCATCATGATATTTTTAATCCTCCACAGCATGACTATAGCCGTTCAGGTAATCCGACACGACAAGCTTTGGAGGATTATATCGCTTTATTAGAAGGCGGGGCGTGCGGCTTTGCCTTTGCGTCAGGTATGGCTGCCATTTCCACTACATTTATGCTCTTGTCTGCTGGAGATCATGTCATTGTTTCCGAGGACGTATATGGAGGAACATATCGACTGCTGACCTCCATTTTGAAACGGATGAATATCGAAACGACCTTCGTAGACATGACGGACCTCAACCTTGTGAAAGAGGCGTTGCAGGAGAACACAAGGGCTGTATATATGGAAACCCCGTCCAATCCGACACTCAAAATTACCGATGTAGCAGGAATAACCTCTTGGGCACAAGACAACGGACTTTTAACTTTATTGGATAATACTTTTATGACACCTTATTATCAACGTCCGATTGAGCAGGGAGTCGATATTGTATTGCACAGTGCGACCAAGTTTCTGGGCGGACACAGCGATGTGCTGGCAGGACTTGCGGTAGCGCGTACCGAATGGTTGGGGAGACAAATCAAGCAGCTCCAAAATGGACTGGGTACCGTGCTGGCTCCGCAGGAGTCATGGTTGCTCATGCGTGGTATGAAGACACTGGAGGCTCGTATGGCTCACAGCGAAAAGAGTGCAGCCAAGCTCGCTAACTGGCTGAACGAGCGCAACGACATTGAGGCAGTATACTACCCGGGTCTGGAAAATCATCCAGGGCGTGAAGTTCATGAGCGTCAATCCAGCGGTTATGGTGCAGTGATATCGTTTGATGTGGGTTCTGGTGAGCGTGCAAAAGAAGTCCTCAGCCGCGTACGTATTCCAATTGTAGCCGTGAGTTTAGGAGCTGTGGAAAGCATCTTGTCGTATCCGGCGATGATGTCACATGCGGCTATGCCCCATAGTGTACGATTGGAGCGCGGGATTACAGACGGACTACTTCGTTTCTCCGTAGGTCTGGAGGATATTGACGACCTGATCAATGATCTGGATGAGGCGCTGCGCTAGAGCGTTAGCACATCCGCAGCATCTTTGTCGTTTTCACGCCGGGAGCAAATATGTACAGTACTAAACAGCAAGTTTCCAGTATTTCAGGAGGCTTGCTGTTTTCTATAAGAATGACATAAAGGACAGTGTGAAAAAAGGCACTTTTCAGTCCTGTTTTGTTATTACTTGGCTATATGCAATGTTGAGATAAGCTTGGCAGTTGCCTGTTTTCCTAGGTGAAAAGCAGAAAGAAGCGGGAATAAGTATGGTTCCTTACCTAAAGATATGTTAGTATTATCATTAGGTTTTACAATGCTAAATAGCACAGACAACATACAAGGCCAGTCATGAACATACATTACGGCAGGGTTCGAACGCAGGTTTGTGAAAGCATTCTCGTTCATAAGTCCTGTCGTTCATTTCGTCGCCCTGTGACAGCGAAGGAGGATACACCATGAGTGTAATCGACCATATTTTAGATAAAGCCCTACGCGGCGAACGCCTGAATTTAGAGGATACCGTTGCTTTGTTCGAATCAGACGAGGTAGAAAAAATAGGTCACGCGGCGAATAAAGTCATGAATCGCATGCACCCCGATCCCATTAAAACCTTCGTCATCGGACGAAATATTAACTATACGAACGTATGTGACGTATACTGTCGCTTCTGCGCTTTTTACCGTAGACCGGGTTCCGATGAAGGTTATGTTTTGCCGGATGAGGTGATCTTTCAGAAGATCAAGGAAACGCAGGAGGTAGGTGGCACCGAAATTCTAATGCAAGGCGGTGTGAATCCAAATCTGCCATTCAGTTATTATACTGATTTGCTGAAAGCTATCAAGGAGCGTTTTCCCGATATTACGATGCACTCCTTCTCGCCAGCTGAAATTCACAAAATGAAGGAAAAATCCGGTCTATCCATGGAAGACACGATTCGAGCCATTCATGAAGCTGGATTGGATTCGCTGCCAGGTGGAGGCGGAGAAATATTGGATGATCGCACACGCCGCAAAATTAGCCGTCTTAAAGGCTCTTGGCGTGATTGGATGGATGTCATGCAAACGGCTCACAAGGTTGGGATGAACACAACTGCTACGATGGTTATCGGCTTTGGCGAGTTAATGGAGGAGCGTGCGCTGCATTTGTTGCGTGTTCGTGATGCTCAGGACGAATGCATTGAAAACAAATATAATTCTGAAGGATTTTTGGCCTTTATTCCTTGGACCTTCCAGCCAGACAACACCAATCTGAAGAAGGAACGCCAGACGCCAGAGGAATATCTGAAGACCGTTGCGATCAGTCGTCTTGTATTGGATAACATCAAGCATATTCAATCCTCATGGGTAACTATGGGACCGGAAATCGGTAAAAAATCGTTATACTACGGTTGCGATGATTTTGGTAGCACCATGATTGAGGAAAACGTAGTTTCCGCTGCGGGCGCAACGTATAAGGTTAACATTGAATCCATTTTACAGTTGATCCGCGAAACGGGTCACATTCCGGCACAGCGCAATACCCGTTATGATATTATTCGTACTTTTGACAGTGCCAGCAGTATTGAACATGATTTTATCATGCAAAATTAATATCCGTTAATATATTGTTAATTACAAAACGCTTATCCATCACTAATCTATGTACAAGGATTAGTGTAGATAAGCGTTTTTTGATGTGTTACTTTGCTAAGCTTTCCATCGTTTCATATACATGATCTCAGCCTGCGGGTCAGCCATTTGGATGACTGCCTTAAAGCGCTGCAAATCCAATAGATGAACGCTGTAAACGATGACCATTTGTTCTTTTTTATCCTCAGATTCGCTTTTAATCTTGCCCTCTATCTGGGCAGCGCCTACAACAGGCGTGCTGTGTATACGCAGCCTGCGATATATGGCATCCTCGACGGTTGGCTGCTTCTTGCTGACAACACAAACCATACGCGTCAGACCGGTAAACATCAGCCGGGTCGTTTCATAGGCGGCGAGGCAGGATAAGGCTGAATAGAGAGCTGGCTCCCAGCCTAGCACAAAGCCAGCTGTAATGAGCAGCAGACCATTACACAGCATAACAATCTGTATTAATGGAATCTTGCGGTGTGTTAGCAACAATGTGGATGGACGGCCATCGTCAGATTCGTTAAGTCCTAGTGAATCGAGCAGACCACCATGACGAGCTGCCAGCCCTGCGCCAAGACCGATACAGATTCCGCCGCCCAAAGCGCATACGACCGGATGGCCACTCACTGCCGGAAAAGGTGAAAGAATGATGGCTGAGCCTGAAAAGGCGAACAAGCCGGGTAGTGCACGAAGCAGCATGGGTTTGTGAGTAGACAGAGAATACAGCAACATGAGTGGCAAGTTCAAAACAAATAGCAGTAACCCAAAATGCTCCTGTGTATAAAGCGACATGAGTCTGGAGATCCCCGTGACGCCTCCAGCGATCATATCATGCGGATGTAAAAACAATTCCAGACCGACGGATGCCGTAATTCCACCAATCACCGTATAAAAGACAGGGAACCTGCTCGCATCTCCTGAAGCGGGCTTCACAAGCCGTCTCATAGAGTTTCGGCATGTTTTACAGCGTGCGGCATAGCCTTCCCTCCTATGGATTGTCGTATCCAGCTTTTGCAGTTATGCTGAGTTACTTTCTTCCTTTCGTAGGCGGGGGTCCTTGAACTTAAATATTTTGTTTAACATATTAAAAATAGGTTTTGACTGCTTTGTCAGAAGTGGTCCAAGAATCGCCAGTATGAGTACATAGATGGCTGCAAAGGGTTGAACAATATCAAGCAAACCGCCTTCTTTACCCAAGTTGGCCATGATGATCGAAAATTCACCCCGTGCCACAATGGTCAGGCCGATATTTGCTGACGCTTTGGGAGATAAGGAGGCCGTACGCCCAGCCAGCATTCCTGCCCAAATGTTACCAAACAACGTGAGGACAACTGCTGCAAGCGCAAGCCATATCGCGTTTCCTCCTAGGGACAGTGGATCAATGGATAGTCCAAAGCTGAAGAAGAACAGGGCGCCAAAGAAATCGCGGAAAGGAACAATTAAATGCTCGATTCGTTTGTTATGTTCCGTTTCGGCTAGTACCAGACCGACCAACAGGGCGCCGATAGCTTCCGCCACATGAATCGTTTCCGAAAAACCTGCCACCAGAAACAGAGAACCAAAAACAAAAAGTCCGAATACCTCATTGGAGCGAATACGAAGAATCCGATTTAACAGAGGGACGGCCTTACGGCCGATAATAATGACTGCAAGCATAAAGCCAAGCGCGATTAGCGCTGATAGCAGCACACCCCCGAGCGAGGATGAATCGCTAAGAACCAATCCGGAGAGGATGGAGATGTATACGGCGAGGAAAACATCCTCGAACATAATAATGCCCAAAATCATTTCTGTTTCAGCATTGGCAGTCCGCTTGAGATCTACCAGCACCTTCGCAGCAATAGCACTGGATGATATGGTTGTAATTCCGGCGATAACCAGTGTCTCTGCTACAGGAAAGCCGCTCAGGAAGCCAAGAGCCAGCCCCAGTGTAAAATTGATGCCAATATAAATGGTGCCGCCCACGGCAATGGAACGGCCTGATTTAATTAACCGACCTACTGAGAACTCCAGACCCAAGTAGAAGAGAAGAAACAGCACTCCGATTCTTCCCATAAAATCAATAAAAGGGGCGCTTTCGATAAAGCGAAAATCAAAATGCCATAGCTCCATCGCATGCGGGCCAACTGCCATTCCGATCAGGATATAAAAAGGGATGACCGAGAAGCGCAGTTTGGAGGAGATAAGTCCGGCTGCAGCGATGAGAGCAATTGCCAATCCAACCTCAAATACCAGATGATCCATCCAATCACCCGCTTCCGTTCATAAGGATTTGTTTAAAGCGTTTTTGCTGATCGCGTTCCCCAACAACGACTACAGTGGCATCATCGTTAATAATCACTTCAGGACCAGGATTTACATATTTCTTTCCTTTTTTCTCCACAATGGCAATAACAGTGGCTCCCGAATTTTGCCTTACATCCAGCTCACCGATGGATTTGCCGATACTTGCATAGTGGGATTCGACTCTATACCATTCGATAATAAAATCGTCAAACGTCATTTCTACACTTTCAAGCTGTTTGGGCTTATATGTCATACCACCGATGATGGAGGCTACCAATCGCGCTTCCTGATCATTCAGGGTTGTCATAGAAATACTTTGTTCCAGATCCTCGTAATCAAAGTGATACAACTCGCGCCTGCCATCATCATGAATAATAATGACAATTCGGTCGCCACTCTCTGCATCTATTCGATACTTAATCCCGATTCCTGGCAAAATAGACTCTCGAATATCCATTTGTAAAGCCTCCTGTACAATACGTTATTTAAATGAATGGTATGGGAAATAAATCACATACTTTGGGAGTGACATGGAAACTTTCTTTTTGTATTAAATTTTATAAATTAACATAAAAAAATTGGTAAATATGCTTTAGGTAGTACACTTATTGGGAAGGTTAACAAATAGACATGCAAATGTGGAGATCTGCATGCAAGGGAGGTTAAGCCACATAACTAGAGGTGAATTTGATGGGGAACAAGTACAATTGCTTCTTTAGTTTGCAAATGACAGGAATAAAAGGCAGACGTAGTTTAGGGATGCTCAATAGCAGCACAAGCGCTATCAAAATGACAAAGGGAAGTGATTTGGCCGCAGCGATCACCAGATGAAGTAAAGGAGAGGATTTGCGTAAAGCTGGTTTGGAATGGTGCTCCAGACCGTGAGAATCTGTTTCTAACAAGGAAGCATCAGCATGAGGCACAACAGAAGATCCCGCAGTAAACTGAAGAGATTGAGTGGTGTCTTCCGCATGAAACGTCACAGGAAGGGACAAAATCTGAACGAGGCTCAATATGACGATCATGAATGTACGCAGCATGTTCAGCATCGTTAACATCTTATCTCCTCCCTCTTGTGAAAAATTCATATTACTATAACCTTAACATACCCCACCCTAAATATTCAAACGTCTTTCGTTATTTTCCTATATCACAGTCATTGTTTATAACACGCCAACCGGCTTTTTGAAACTTGATCATCCTCTTTTGGATATGTCTTTCTGTTTCCAGTCGTTCACTTCGTATAACCCTTCAGAGGCCGCCATATACTGAAAGCAGTGATCGAAAGGAGTGAGCCAATGGAACTGTTTACAGTGTGGACCAATACAGACGGAGATCAGGAAACCGACCGGTTTTACGAAGTGGTCAAAAGTAGAACAAAGGGACTACATATGTCACGGCGCGGATTTCGATTCACTTTCAGACAGTTGGACAACAAAGTGGCATGGACCTGCAAGGGCACAGAAAGCAATTCGGCGTTTGAAAGCTTTCTCCCCTGTGTATACAGCATCATGTCTTCGGCAATAGCGGATTATATTATCGAAGTCAAGGAGTGGGGGATGCTCAATCTCATTCTCACCAAAGCCTGTTCGCTGCTGGAGAAAGAGGATACAGAGCAAATTCGTAGTATGATTCGTTCGCTGTTAAATGATGATGGCCCGAGAGGTCGTTTAAAGCGTCATGGTAAGCTGACCACTCTCCTGGAGAAGGATTTCAAGGAGCTTCGTGTGATTAATTTGGAAGGTCTGATTCAATTTAGGCTCCATGCGTATAAAAAAGAGCTTGAAGAAATCGTCGACTATGCCATGGAAGAATTCTGGGCAGATCGGCAATACGAAGAATTTATGGGGCTGCTTAAATATTTTGTTTTTTTTCAGGAAAGCAAAGTTCCGCTCGTACACGTACTTCACCAAGGCGGACATAATTTTACGATTCTGGATAGTGCCATGGTACCCATACCGACTCCTGATGCAGATGACATCATTGTCGAGATGCCAGGCATTGAACTAGAAATGGAGGTCGAAGATCGAATCGTAAGCACCCTTATTTCGATTTCTCCTGCTTCCATTATATTGCACACAGACGATGAGCACACCCCCATAGTGCGGACACTCCTGCATATTTTTGAAGATAAAGTGAAGCTGAGCAGACTTTATCCAGGTCAGGATGTTCAAAAATAATAATCTTTTCGTATAAACCAATGGATTTCTGGAAAGCCTTTGCCTCAAGGGGAGGTTTTTTATGAGATCCATGTTGGTATGGAAACGGATTTTGGGAACCGTGTTAATTGCAACCTGTCTGGTATTGCCCGGCAATGAAGTTTACGGTCACAAAGAACCGGTCCAGCATAAAAAATGGCAGTCCACACCTGTTTTGGCTCCACGCGAAGAGCAGGTGATTACGACCATGACGGTCACGGCAACAGGATATACAGCAGGCTATGAATCGACTGGCAAACGGCCAAGTCATCCCGGCTACGGTATTACGTATTCCGGTGTAAAAGTGCGTCGTGACAAGAATACACTGTCTACGATTGCGGCTGATCCCAAAACGTTTCCTTTGGGAAGCATATTGTACATTCCAGGTTATGGATACGGGATTGTAGCGGATACAGGTTCTGCGATTAAGGGCAATAAAATTGACTTGTATTTTAAAACAACCCGGCAGGTGTATTCTGAATGGGGCAAGAAAGATGTGGATGTTCAAATTATTAAAAAAGGGAACGGAAAATGTACGGAAAAGATGGTGAAATCGCTCCAAAAGGCGATAGAAACGCATAAAACTATTCCGACTGCGACGCTGGATGCTTCCATATAATCCTTGAATATTGTTTTTTCCAACATCACATACTATGTTGCGGGATGAGCTTATCCCGCAAAACATACTGGGAGGTTGAGAATTATGCCAAATCAAGGCGGAAGTTCTTTCACGAACAAAGGCTTCAAGGCAAGCACAGGAAATCAGTTCAAAGCGGAATTTGCACAAGACAATACGGTAGGTGTCGTTTCACAAAAGGTAAAGCAGTCTGAACAAAATAAAATTCAAGACAACTTCCAGACACCAAATGAGAAGTATGATGAAGAATTTGCAACAGATCAAGGCGGTATAGGTGCAGTAGCGCAAAAAGTTCAAAACTCCAGTCGCAACAAAATTCAAAACAATGCTCAAACACCGAACGAAAAGTTCGACGAAAACTTTAACACGAAATAAAAAAGCATATACAATCGATAATGCTCCGGATTATATCCGGGGCATTTCGTTTTAAATGAAAGTGATTAGGTACAATAGGTCTAAGGTTTTATCTCCTTTTTAATTGTTTTTAAGGTGGAATTAAGGTTTAAAGTGCAAAATAAAGTCAGTTAAACAACACCACCTTGAAGCATAGGGTTTGGGAGGAGATATACAATGGACGAATTTAAAAATAATAACTCCGGACGCCGGAACGACAACGATCAGGTTGATACCGATAACGCAACTCGGCAAAACGATTCGAACGGTTCCTCATATTATTATTCTTACGGTCCTTTTTCTTCAGTTCAATCGGACGGACAACGTAAGGAAGGGCAGTCGGTGGAAAAGGATGTTGAGATTACGCCACCGCAGGCCGTGAGACCTCTTCCTCCCTCTTACCATCGGGCTATGCCTGAGCAACAGGATGGTTCGGGTCGGAATGGCGGTAACTGGCAATTCAAACCGAATAAGCCCAAGTCGCAAGTGAAAACAATTTTCTTATCTTTTTTGGCCGGGATGCTGGTCATTACGGTATTGATGTATACAGCTGACCGAACAAATATGTTCACACCCGAGACGGCATTGACTTCGGCGGCAGCTGAAAGCGGAGAAACGACTAATTCAGGAACAACCAGCTCGACTCCAAGCGCAGTTCCGGCTGTGATGCCTTCAGGTACCGCTGATGTTCAATCTGTTGTGGCCAAGGCTGGACCGGCAGTCGTCAAAATCGAAACGCTTGCCAAACAAACCAGTGGCAGTAGTGGCAGACAAAGCAGCCCTTATTATAATGACCCGCTGTATCAATACTTTTTCGGTAATCAGTATGGTGACAGTGGCAGCAGCGGTAACAGTAATGAAAATGAAGGTAGCAACAGCGGGCAGCTGACTCCGCTTGGTATTGGTTCCGGTTTTATTTTTGATAAATCGGGTTACGTCCTAACCAACAACCATGTTGTTGAAGGCGCGAGTGTGGTTCAGGTTACAGTAGAGGGAACTAATAAGCCTTACGAAGCCAAAGTCTTGGGCAAAAATGCTGATCTTGATTTGGCGGTACTTAAAATTGAAGGCAAAAATAACTTTCCGACAGTAACTTTGGGCGACTCCGATAACGCTAAAGTCGGCGAATGGATGGTCGCAATCGGCAACCCTGAAGGCTTTGAACATTCGGTAACAGCCGGGGTGCTAAGTGCGAAAGAACGTACGATCACCATTAATAGTGAATCGACTGGAAAACCGACGCAATACAAGCATCTCATTCAGACGGATGCGTCCATTAACCCTGGTAACTCTGGCGGACCGCTGTTAAATCTGCAAGGGCAGGTTATCGGTATGAACGTAGCTGTTAGTGCAGACGCACAGGGAATCGGATTCGCGATTCCGTCCAATACGATTTTGGAAGTCGTCGATAAGCTGAAAAATAACCAGCCTATCCCGAAAGAACCTGTACCTTTCATTGGTGCAAGTCTGTTAAATTTGAGTCCTGAAGTAGCCAAAGAACTGGGTACATCCCTGACCGAAGGCTCGGTTGTACGGGATATTATATACAAATCACCAGCTTATCAGGCCGATCTGCGTCCTTACGATGTGATTATCGGAGCGAATGGCACGCCTTATAGCACATCACAAGAGCTGATCCAGTTCATTCAAAAACAAAAGGTGGGTACAGCACTGACACTTAACATCGAACGAGCCGGGCAGAAAAAAGATGTTCAGCTGAAAATTGGCAACAAAAATGACTTTAGCTCGACGCTTCAGCAATAAGATGATAACTCTACAAAAATGAACAAGTGCACGTAAGAAACGGAAGGAGGATCCCTTCCGTTTTTGCTGTATGAAGAAGCAGCCAGATGCTACACGCGTCTACTCCTGCTACAATAGAAGGAAAAGAAGAGATAAAGGAGTTCGATCGTGTATGCGTTCTACTATTCTAATCATTGATGACGATGAAAAAATTGTTTCCATGCTCCGCAGAGGGCTGGCATTTGAAGGCTATGAAGTGCTGACAGCCGCCAATGGAGCAGAGGGATTAAATAAAATGCTAACAGCTGAGCCTGATGTGGTCGTGCTGGACGTAATGATGCCGCAGGTCGATGGTTTTGAGGTATGCCGTCGTATGCGGGAGGGTGGAAGCACGGTACCTGTCCTGATGCTTACAGCCAAGGATGAGGTGGAGAACCGGGTCAAAGGACTTGATCTGGGAGCCGATGATTATCTCGTCAAGCCGTTCGCTTTGGAGGAGCTGCTGGCACGAGTACGAGCGCTTTTGCGGCGTAAAACCGAACAACAGGACAATAACGGAAGTCGACTTACCTTCGAGGATTTACAACTGGATAACGAATCTCGTGAAGTGGTTCGTGGCGGTAAACGCTTGGAACTGACGGCCAAAGAATTTGAACTGCTCCATTTGTTCATGCAAAACCCGAAGCGTGTTCTCTCGCGTGATCTGATTATGGACAAAATTTGGGGCTATGACTATAGCGGAGAATCGAATGTGCTGGAAGTATATATTGCCATGCTGCGACAAAAAACGGAGCAGGATGGCGGTAAACGACTCATTCGTACAATTCGGGGAGCTGGCTATATTTTAAGAGGTGATGTGTAATATGTCTATTCGGTGGCGGCTGACAGCTTGGTATTCAAGCATCTTGGCTATAGTACTTGTCATTTTTGGTCTGGCTATTTACGGACTGGTATATTACTACACATATAATGAAGTGAAAAGTCAGCTTATGACTCAGGCGCCACAGATTAACAAGCAATTACGCCTTATTATTAAAGGGGGATTGTTTGAAGTCCCTAACCTTGATTTGGGATTGGAGCAGGGGCGTGGAATTGATGACTCTCAGCTATATGTACAAATTTACAATTATACATCAGGTGTTACCAAAACGACTCAAAATATGAAAGACCTTAATATCACTTTTCCTGTTCCATCTACAGCGGCAGGAGCAGTTCAAAATGAGGGGATTCGGCGTGTGAACGTAAATGGGGATTCCTTTATGATTAATCAACAGCCGATCAAATCCGAGGAGTTGGGCTTGGTGGTCGGGTTGCTACAGGTAGGACAATTCACGGGCTCTCAGGACCGACTTATGAACAGGTTACAAAATGTGCTTGTATATGGTTCGTTGTTTGCATTACTTGCTGCTGCGACTTCAGGTCTCTTTCTGGCTCGCAAGTCTATGAAGCCGCTGGTCAAGGTCATTGAGGGGGCAAATCAGATTCAATCCAGTAATGATTTGAGTGTTCGGATTGAATATGACGGACCACCAGATGAAATTGGTCAATTAATCGGGACGGTTAACAACATGCTGGGGCGCACAGAGGTGTTTTACAAGGAGCTGGAAGATGCGTACGGCGCACAGCGCCGTTTTGTGGCTGATGCTTCCCATGAGCTTCGTACGCCGCTAACGACGATCCGTGGCAACGTTGATTTTTTGCTCAAAATGTGGACTACCGAACCAGGAGAGCGACCGAATATGGATGAAGAGATGATTCGCGAGCTTTCTATGGAGGCATTAAATGACATGGCGGATGAAGGCAAACGGATGAGCCGTTTGGTGAGTGATATGTTGTCACTCGCGAGAGCGGACACAGGGAAAACGTTCGATAAGACTCCCGTTGCGCTGGAACCGCTTGTAAGTGAGGTTGCCCGTCGTGCTCAGTTTTTAGAGCGAACGGCCGAATGGAATGTGGGAGATTTTTCGTTGCTGAATGGTATTTATATGGATGGCAGCAAGGATTATTTGCAGCAAATGCTATTCATTTTTATTGATAATGCATTCAAATATACACCTGAAGGCACAGTCCGATTTGATGCCATTGTTTATCAAGGACAGGTGGGGCTACGGATCAGTGATACGGGCATTGGAATGGACAAGAGTGAGGTTCCCTTTATTTTTGACCGCTTTTACCGGGCAGATGAGTCACGCGGGGTGACAGAGGGAATTGGGTTGGGGCTATCTATTGCCAAGTGGATTATTGATGAACATCACGGGTCTGTGGAAGTGGTTACGCGACAAGGAGAAGGAACGACATTTGTCATCTGGCTTCCGGTCAGCTTTTCCGCGCCTTTGGAATAGGCTATAATAGGAAGGCAACTACATCATAGAATTGGCCGGTAAAGGCTAGGATGCCCACAGCTACCGAGTTATCGGAGCTGTATACTGTGTCGAAGAAAGCGGGGGCTCATTTTGGAAGTACTCAGAATTTCGCCCCGGGGTTACTGCTACGGCGTAGTCGATGCCATGGTATTGGCTCGTCAGGCAGCCAGAAATCTGGACTTACCCCGGCCTATTTATATATTGGGCATGATTGTGCATAACAGTCATGTCACCAATTCCTTTGAAGACGAAGGGATTATTACACTGGACGGCCCGAACCGTATGGAGATTTTAAGCCAGGTAGAGAGCGGTACTGTTATCTTCACTGCTCATGGCGTATCACCAGAGGTTCGCAAGCTGGCACGAGACAAGGGGCTGACTACGGTAGACGCGACTTGCCCTGACGTCACAAAGACGCATGATCTGATTCGGGAGAAGTCTGCTGAAGGCTATCAGATTGTTTATATTGGCAAAAAGAATCATCCAGAGCCAGAGGGAGCTATCGGTATTGCTCCTGATCATGTTCATCTGATTGAAAAGGAAGAAGAGATCGACAGTCTTACGTTGCCAGCTGGCAAAATTCTTATCACGAATCAGACGACCATGAGCCAATGGGACATCAAGCACATTATGAAGAAGCTGCTGGAGAAGTTCCCGGGTGCTGAGATACACAATGAAATCTGTTTGGCGACACAGGTACGTCAGGAAGCGGTAGCTGAGCAGGCTGGACAGGCGGATCTGGTGATCGTTGTCGGTGATCCGCGCAGTAACAATTCAAACCGATTAGCTCAGGTTTCGGAGGAAATTGCTGGTACAACAGCTTATCGTATTTCAGATGTAACTGAGCTGAAGAGGGAGTGGCTTGAAGGCGTAGCCAAAGTGGCTGTGACTTCTGGGGCTTCAACGCCGACACTGATTACCAAAGAGGTTATTACGTATTTGGAGCAGTATGATGCGGCTAACCCGGATACGTGGGAGATTCAGCGAACCATAGATATGAAAAAACTGCTGCCTCCTGTACGAGAGAAGTCAAAAACAACGAAATAGTATGTGATTGATTACAGCCGTTATTCGGATACAACCATCCGGATAGCGGCTTTTTAAATTGTTTTAAATTGTAGATATTATCCGATTAGCTTCACTAAGTTAGAATATTGAATAATTCGGGATAATTAAGCCTTGACGAGTATAGCTAAAACAGGTATAGTTGCTTTAACGAATAAAAGCTTAAAAGCGAACAAGCGTCTAAGTGTCATAATATTAACCTATATGTTGGTTTATAAAATATGTTTCATAGAGAGGAAGAAAAAAATGATCGTTATCGCTGGTGTTCAAACACCTGAAGAGCATATTCAAGCTATTGTTGAAGTTATTGAGAAAGAAGGACTGCAGGCTCATGTATCAAGGGGATCGGATCGCACGATCATCGGACTGATCGGTAGCGTAGAGCCCAAGCTGGCTGAACATCTGCGTCAAATGAAAGGCGTAGAAAATGTGGTTAAAATATCGAAGTCCTATAAACTGGCCAGCCGTGATTTTCATCCGGAAAATACGGTTATCTCTATTAAAGGTGTAAATATCGGCGGGGGCGAGCTTGTCATTATGGGTGGACCATGTGCTGTTGAGTCTGCTGCACAGATAGATGAAATTGCGGGATTGGTCAAAACTGCAGGCGCGCAAGTTCTCCGTGGGGGTGCTTTTAAGCCGCGTACAGGGCCATACAGCTTCCAAGGAACGGGTGTAGAAGGTTTAATCATGATGGCTGAGGCGGGGCAAAAGCACGATCTCTTGACCATCACAGAGGTCATGACACCTGAATACGTAGACATTTGTGCGGAATATGCCGATATCCTGCAAGTAGGTACACGTAATATGCAAAACTTCGATCTGCTGCGCAAGTTGGGTACTTGCGGCAAGCCAGTGTTGCTCAAACGCGGTTTTAGCTCGACTTATGACGAGTTCTTGAATGCTGCCGAGTACATCCTGGCAGGTGGCAATCCGAATGTTATGCTGTGTGAGCGCGGTATCCGCACATTTGAAACCTACACCAGAAATACACTCGACTTGTCCGCGATCCCTGTTTTGCAACAGTTGAGCCATTTGCCGGTCATTTCCGATCCTAGCCATGGCACAGGTAGACGTGAACTGGTTGTTCCTATGACGAAGGCTTCGGTAGCTGCCGGAGCGGATGGTTTAATTATTGAGATGCATACAGACCCTGACAACTCGATGACGGGTGACGGCGTACAATCCCTGTTCCCAGATCAATTTTCAGATTTGCTAAAAGATTTGGAAATATTGGCTCCTGCTGTGGGGAAAACATTTCACACGCCTACTACCATTGCTTAAAACCAATGTTTAACATTAATGCATAAAAGTTTTGCTGCAACGCAGTAATGAGATTTAAATTGCCTAAAAGCCCGATGTTTCGGGCTTTTTGTGCTATTCAAATGTTATCAAGGGCGTAAGAATATCTAACATTAGTTTAAAAAATACCTTACATAGCTATTGACCCGTGTCATGTTTGAGATTTATAATGACGACAGAAAAAAACATTCGATCATGAACATTTCAGGGTTGTATAAGACTTAATGTTCGGAAAAATTGGGAGGAAGAAGACATGTCCGTTGAAAACGTATTGAAAACAATTCAGGAAAATAATATTGAGTGGGTAGATTTTCGTTTTGTAGATTTGTCTGGTCGTGCTCACCATATTTCATTGCCAGCTTCCGAAGTAGATGAAGAGACATTTGTTAACGGTGTTGCTTTCGACGGTTCTTCCATTCCCGGCTATCGTGGCATTGAGGAATCCGACATGGTTATGCTGCCCGATCCAGAAGCGGTTTTTATCGACCCTTTCACTCAGCATCCTACACTGAATATCCTGTGTGACATTGCTACGCCAGACGGCGAAAAATACGACCGCGATCCTCGCGGCATCGCAAAAAAAGCTGAGGCATTTCTGCAATCGGCAGGAGTGGGCACAGCAGCATTTTTTGCACCAGAGTCCGAGTTTTTCATCTTTGATGATGTACGCTACGAAAGCGGCATGAACAGCTCCTCCTTCTTCGTAGATTCCGAGGAAGCAGCTTGGAACACGAACCGTAAGGAAGAAGGCGGCAACCTGGGCTTTAAAGTGGGAGTGAAGGGCGGATATGTACCTGTAGCGCCAGTAGACACCCAACAAGATATCCGTAGTGAAATGTGCCGTTTGCTTGAAGAAGCAGGTCTGAGAATTGAGCGCCATCACCATGAGGTAGCTACGGCAGGCCAAGCGGAAATCAACTTCCGTTTTGATACACTCAAGAAAACAGCAGACAACCTGCTCGTTTATAAATACATTGTACACAACACAGCTCGTCAATATGGTAAAGTGGCAACATTCATGCCGAAACCGATTTTTGGGGATAACGGAAGCGGTATGCACGTTCACCAATCTATTTTCGATGGGGACACTCCTTTGTTCTACGAAAAAGGTGGATATGCTAATCTGAGCGAAATGGCTCTTCATTACATTGGCGGTATTCTGTACCACGCACCTGCGTTGATCGCTTTGACCAACCCAAGCACCAACTCGTTCAAACGTCTCGTTCCTGGCTACGAAGCACCAGTTAATCTGGTATTCTCCAAAGGTAACCGTTCTGCGGCTGTACGTATTCCAGTAGCAGCTGTTACTCCTAAAGGCTGTCGGATCGAGTTCCGTACACCGGACTCCACAGCTAACCCTTACCTTGCCTTCTCAGCAATGCTGATGGCGGGTCTGGATGGCATCAAGCGCAAACTGAACCCAATCGAATTGGGATATGGTCCACTTGACAGCAACATCTACGAGCTGTCTGACGCTGAAAAAGGTAAAATCCGTAGCGTACCTGGTTCATTGGATGAGGCTCTGGACGCTCTGGAAGCTGACTACGAATTCTTGACTGAAGGCGGCGTATTTACGAAGGACTTTATTGATAACTATGTAGAGCTCAAACGTTCTGAAGCTAAATCGGTGAACATCCGTGTTCATCCACACGAATACAGCCTGTATTTTGACTGCTAATAAGTCGATAGCATAGCTGCTTTGAATAACAAGCATTAGCTTACGAGTAACAGTTGTTATTCAAAATAGGTCTCCGGTCTTATGCCGGGGACCTTTTGATATTAAAGTGAAAATCACAGAATAAAGATGTTAAATATGTTAACATTCACAACTCTGTCACATCATAAATGAAATTAAAAACATTTTTATACAAGTCTTGAACGCATTTACGAATACTGCTATCATAGCGATAATATCCACACCAGAGTAGAGAAGGGATGGGAATTTGTTGAGTAAGAGAGCCTACAATTTTAATGCAGGACCAGCGGCATTGCCGCTCAAAGTACTGGAACGTGTACAAGCTGAATTCGTAGATTTCCAGGGAACAGGGATGTCGATCATGGAAATGTCACACCGTGGAGCTGTGTATGAATCTGTTCATAATGAGGCGCAGGAACGTCTGTTATCTCTGCTGGGCAATCCACAAGGCTACAAGGTGTTATTCCTACAAGGGGGCGCAAGTACGCAGTTTGCAATGCTGCCTTTAAATTTCTTGCGCGAAGGACAGACTGGGAGCTATGTAATGACAGGTAGCTGGTCGGACAAGGCATATAAAGAAGCCAAGCTACTGGGCAAGGCTCATATTGCTGCATCCTCCGCTGATGAGAAGTACATGCGTCTTCCGAATGTGGATTCCTTGGACTTGCCTGAGAATACTGCTTATGTGCATATGACGTCCAACGAAACGATTGAAGGTACACAATTTAAGCAATTCCCGGATACGGGTTCCGTACCATTGATTGTGGACATGTCCAGTGATATTTTTTGCAAGCCTTTTGATGTTACTCAATTTGGATTGATTTATGCTGGCGCACAAAAAAATCTGGGACCTTCTGGTGTGACGGTCGTGATTGCCCGTGAAGAGTTGCTGACTTCCTCACCGGACAATATTCCTACGATGTTGCGTTATAGCACATATGAAAAAAATAACTCTCTCTACAATACTCCCCCATCCTTTGCCATATACATGGTGAATGAAGTGCTGAAATGGATTCAGGAAGAAGGCGGTTTGGAAGGCATTGAGCGTGTGAACCAGCAGAAAGCTGCTTTGCTATACGACCGCATTGACAGTAGCGAAGGTTTCTATCGTGGTTGTGTGGACAGTGCTGATCGCTCTATCATGAATGTAACCTTCCGCCTCGCGAACGAGGATCTGGAAAAACAATTTATTAAGGAATCCGAACAGGCCGGGTTTATCGGACTGAAGGGGCATCGCAGTGTAGGAGGACTTCGCGCCTCAATCTACAATGCTGTTCCGCTGGAGAACTGTCAAGCATTAGCCGAGTTTATGGACGGATTCAAGCAACGTAATAGTTGATTACATGGACATATATTTCGATACACGATATTAGAAATCGAAAAAGTAAATGTAGAGCCTTCCCTGAATGTGTATAGGGGAAGGCTTTTAGTGGTGTGGGTTGAAATTTTTGTCGTTTGATGTTCAAATCTGTCTGATTTTGTTAAAATAAAAGAATGTGTATGTTTTCAATGTATACACTTTGGTTAAACTGTAGGTTATTTGTCTGATGAATTTAAAGATGAAGGGAACGAAACGTGATGCCATTACATATTGTGCTTGTCGAGCCGGAAATCCCGGCTAACACAGGGAATATTGCCAGAACGTGTGCTGCAACCGGAACTCATCTGCATCTGGTGAAGCCACTGGGCTTCCGTACCGACGATGCCACATTAAAACGGGCCGGACTTGATTATTGGTATGCTGTCCACATTGAATATCATGAGTCTTTTGCTGAAGTGCAGGAAAAATATCAGGAAGGTCGCTTTTTTTATGCGACGACCAAAGCGAATCAGCAATATAGTGATATTGCATTTCAAGATGGAGACTTCTTGGTATTTGGTAAAGAAACGAAAGGTTTGCCGCCAGAGCTGCTAGCTGCTAATCCAGATACATGTATCAAGATGCCTATGTCTGATAAAGTAAGATCTCTAAACTTGTCGAATTCCGCTGCGATTATCGTATATGAAGCGTTGAGACAAATGGATTTTCCAGGTTTATCGTAAAGAACATCGAGTGAACAAGTATAAATGCGAATAAAGAACCAGGACCTTAGTTGGTAATAAAAGTTTCACCTATATTGCTAAATCTACATGATAGTGGAACTTAAATAAAGGTTGTATGGTCAAAAATTTGCGAAATTTCTCAGCGAGGGCTAATGATAATTGGCTTTCCGGTCGATAAAAATATTATAGACATTCTGTACCATACTTTGATATGGTTCATGATTTTATGAAAAAATGTAATAAAATTTCCTGTGATCAGCAGGATTCGACAAAAAGACAGCGAATACTACATAAAGAATAGTGTCTTTGTACCTAGTTTTTCGCATGCTAAGAAATTTGTAAGTTATTACTCAATAGGAGAGGTGTACGATCACGATGAAACCTGCCGGTGTGGTACGTAAAGTTGATCAGCTGGGAAGAATAGTTTTGCCTAAGTCACTGCGTAAAAGATATCAAATGAATGAGGGAGATCCTGTCGAAATTTTGGTTCAGGGTGACCATATTATTTTGGAGCGTTACCGTCCAAAATGTGTATTCTGCGGGTCAGTAGAACAAGTGAACGATTTCAAAGACCGTTATATTTGTGCTCAATGCCTGACAGAAATGACACAGTATTCCTCCTAAATGAGGCAAAAGCATCACGACATTCGTTCGTGATGCTTTTTTTCGGATAGAGCCGTACGTCGGCAAGCATATTTAATTTGTTAGCAGACTACACATAGCTATTTATAGAACAAAAAATGAGTAGGGACTGGACGCAAATTACCATCTGACGGTTTGTTTACGACTCGACCGTTAAGTATAAGCGACGAGGAACCGCCTCCGTCCAAGTTATAGGCATCTTGAACACCTAGATTGTACATTTTTCCTTGCAGTTCTTCGAGCGTCGCGCCCGAACCCCCGCTTTCATTGTAGCCGTCTACGACAATGATGAGCAACTGATCATCTTTATAGTTGCCAATGACCGTACGTGGGGCCCGCTTGGGGGAGACTTTCCATTTGTCAGGAATAGGCATTTTTTGTCCCCTTTGCAGCAGAACGGGAACGAAGGTAGCTCCAAAGGCAGGCTTTAAGCTGTCAAGAGCACCTTGACTGTAAAATTTGCCACCGATAAGCTTGCCATCGTTACTCAGTCCGACGAAGGACAAATCCTTAAAACTGGACTGAAAGCCAGTAAGGTAGTGGCCGTTCAAGACAGTAGTGCTTAATGGATAGCGTTTGCCGTCTCCATCCGCAAAGCCGCCTGCATTGATGCCTGCAATAGCTCCGTGTCTCAAGACTGCACGCATGGTGGTTTCGGAGCCACCCAATTTGTCACTTCCCAAAGACATTTTCATAGCAGTAGGATCTTTAAGTTTGACCTTCATAGCGTAGCCATGATAAATTCCCGGGTTTACCTTAAACAATTCAATAGTAATCCGGTTGCTATCTACCCGCTCATAGGGAACTCCCAGTTTGGCGGTGATGCGTCGATCATAGATGACCGCGGGCCGCTTGGACTGCGTAGAGGCAGTCACGACAAGCTGATTCATCGTTTGCGTCGTTTGCTTGTATAGCTCAGAAGTCCGGCGAATTGTAGACAAGGTGTATGTTGCCGTTTGTTTGGCTTCATCAAGCTGCTTCCCTACTGATTGCGTTTGTAGAGTGACTTCAGCTTTTTGCAGACTCGAAGAAGTAGACCCAGGAAAGCTCAATGAGGGATGAACTAACAAAATACACCCCAACAAACCGATAAAAGGAGCAAGGGCCAACATAAAGAACCGGTTCACTTGTTTTGCGTCTACATTCATTTTAGCAAGTCCATTTTTTTCTGAAGTGTATTGAGTTGCTGCTTGACTTCGTTTAATTGGGTATACAGTTTATTGCTGTTATCGGTCTTATTGTTTGCATTATCCTTCGTAAAGGTCAGTAGTTCATTGAAGGACTGGACTTTGCCCTGCAATCCGCTAACTTCCTTGGAAAGAGCAGTCAGTTGCTTTTCATAGTCAGATTTGAGTGCTTGAATCTGTTGGTCTGTATGGATTTGCATCTCGTTTAGCATTTGCTGCTTCAAGTGATTGCTATACAGATAGGTTGCGAGAGCACCTAATATAATAAGAATGAACCAAAATAGCAGAAAAGCCTTTACGGGTAACCCCTTTCTTGAATTGCTCCGCCGAGCTTCGGCAGGAGGGCGTTCAGGTGAAGCTTGCATACGATTTTCAACTCCCGTGTAAAGTCAAATTTCCAGTCTTTATTTGCAGTTCCAATTCTATCATGGGCCTATTTATTTCGCAAAAGCGAAATAGTTGTATAAAAATATTGGAAAAAGAGATTGCATCGGAAGGAAGTCCTAGGATACAATTTCCTTAAACGTTTTTCGCTTCCTATACGTTCACATTCGCGCAATTTCTACATATGCAATCACCAATTTTAGAATTATTTTCGCTACTAACTATGTATTTTTTTGTGAAATCAGGAGGTTTAGATATGAGAAAAGTATGGCAGGTGGTTATCATAGATATCCATCCTACAAGTATGCTGGGAACAAAGCTTATTTTGGAAGACCAGCAGGATTTGCTTGTCAGAGGGATGTCTTCCTCCGGAACGGAAGGCTTGGAGCTGGCTTGCTCCATTCGACCGGAAATCATTTTAATGGACTACAGGTTGCCTGAGGGAACGGCGGAACCATTTTTAACACAAATGCGGGCCTTGTCTCCGGACAGCCATATTGTTATTATGACGGATGAGGATAATATTACGTTATTTCAGCAGCTAATTTCGCTTGGAGCAAATGGAATGTTATCCAAACAGGCATCACCGAGCCAGTTAATCCATCTGATCAACGGTTTACGTGAAGGATTTGCTTCTTTACCGATGGATTGGATTCGGTATGGAAACTGGCCCTTTATGCCGTTAATGGCATCCGAGCCTTTTGACGAATTGACACAAACCGAAGTGTTTATTATGGAACGTATTGTACAAGGAATTACATATGACAAAATTGCTATCGAGATCGAAGTTAGCCGGCGCTCCATTGATAATTATCTACGTAAAATTTATGCAAAATTAGGCGTGTCTAGCCGGGCGCAGGCGATTGAACGTTATGCCTTATATGCGCGTCAGAGGAAGCAGCTATATGCCTGATGCGTCAGCCCGGAGATCATGACCTATTTTTAAGGAGAAGGAGGATGTTCATGCAATATTCCTTTGCTTCACGAACGGCTGCGATGTTGGCTTCTCCAGTGCGTCATATCCGGGAAAATGCGAGAAGACACTCCTTTATATCTCTGGCTGAAGAATTACCTGCACAAGAGCTGTTTCCGGTGAAGTTGCTGGAAGAAGCGGCCCATGATGTGTTTGGTTCCGGCCCTGACGCCCTCCAGTATGGTGAACCGGAGGGCTATTTCCCTTTGCGAGCATGGCTTGCGGGAGAGTGGGAACAGCGTAAAGGAGTAAGAGTACCACCAGGTCAAATCCTTCTCACGACAGGCAGTCAGCAAGCCATTGACTTGATCATAAGGCTGATGGTGGATGAGCGTGATCCGGTATTGGTCGAAAACCCTACATCTCCTGGATGTTTACAAGTGCTATCTATGCAGGGCGCGCAGATCGTTCCTGTAGAATCAGATGGGGAAGGTGTCATTCCTGATAAGCTTGAAGCTTTAATAATCCGTTATCGACCCAAGCTTTTTTTTGCCACGCCAACGTTTACGAATCCGACGGGCTCCTTGTGGAGCGCGGCTAGGCGGCAGGAAATTTTGGACCTGTGCAGGCATCATGAGGTACTAGTAGTTGAGGATGATTCTTATGGTGAATTGCATTTCAAACAAAAAAATGAGTCCCAGGACAAGAGTCTGCATGGTCAGAGTCGAAAATTTGCAGAGACTTACCCCTCACTATTTGCGCTGGATCATGCGGGTCAGGGCGGTCAAGTGCTCTATATCGGTTCGTTCAATAAAACCGTTGCTCCTGCGCTGAGAACGGGTTGGGCTGCTGGTCCTGCGCCGCTGATAGAAGGAATGTACGCCTTGAAGCAGCTGGCTGATATGCAATCCAGTACGATGAACCAACGGCTGCTGTTCCAATTGCTGACCAGCTCGCGTTTTCAATGGCACGAGCACTTAGCGATGCTGAACAAGGAATATTCGACTCGACTTCAATTAATCTTGGAGCTGCTTAAGCGCCCGTTTTGGAAAGACGTGACGTATCATATTCCGTCCGGTGGCATGTATGTATGGGTGCAGTTGCCCGATGGGCTCGACAGCGCATTGCTGCTAAAGGCGGCGTTACCCAAAGGCGTAGCCTTTATGCCAGGTGCGCTATGTGCGGTTGGCAGTGAAGGCGCGTCCCATATCCGCCTCAATTTTAGCCATCCGGGCCGCGAGCAATTGCTTATGGGCATGAATCTGATCGGTGAGACGATCAGTGAGTTCACCGCCCGAAGCTAGCAAAAACCATTGCCCCAAGTCAGTCACCCTCCGTTTCCGCAGCAACGGTGGAGTAAGTGATTGGCGCTTCCGCGATCTGGAGCTGTCCACTGTCCTCGTCAAGCTCTGCGTCTATTTCAGCGGCTGTTTTAATGCCATGCTCTTGCAGTACTGCCGCATACTCGTTCAGGGCAGCTTCGCCAAACGGAGTCAGTCGATAGCGGCCGCGGGATACGCGTTCAAACCAGCCGTAGTAGTTGTGCTGGAGTACGGCAGCAGCTGTGCTGACGGCTGCTATGCGGGCGAGCTGAGCCGGGGCAGCTTCCCCCAAGCCCTGCAAAGCTGCGGCTACGCGCAGCGCTTTTTCCCGGTAGGCAGTGACCAGCTTGCGTCGGGTGCTGCCGCCGGTATTGTGGTCACCGCTGCGTGCGTGAAATTCCCGCAGCAGCTTTTCCTTGCGCGAGCCGTGGCGTACCGTTGCTGCGTTGTGGACATTGTCGCTATGCGCCGCAGGCTTACACAGTACCTCAACGAGCGGCGGTTTAGTTTTGAAATGGGTAACGGTGAGCAAGCCAAGTCCCAACTGGCGGCACAGTCCGACCAGCTCGTTCCAGCGTTGATTCACGGCCCCTTTTTTGGCACGATTTCGTTCTACAGCTACATATACATTGCTGCTTAGTTTTAAACGCTGCATACCTTGCAGCACAAGCGCCAGGTTAAACGTCTTTTTGATCTCCACAATCAATGGTGTCTGTTGCCCTGGCTTGATACCCACCAAATCGCAGTTGCGCACCTCTCCTTTGACTTCATATCCCAAGTTCTCAAAAAAGGCTTTCACCGGAGCGTACAGCTCCGTCTCATGCCGAACCGCCATGACTTCTTCCGCTCCTTTATCCCATTATTCCGAGCTTATATTGTACCATAATGCGTCAGGTCCGCGTCGTTGTTGTATATTTTAGCACAGTGTATCCCTTGGTTTTTTCGAAAAAGCAGAGAGACCTGTCACAAAAAATAGGTCAATTCTGAAATCAATCTGCATAGGTATGTATTACACTTTTTTTAAGGGGATTGCATCATATCCTGAAAGGCGTGACGAGTGTAGCCATAATCATCAGGAGTGGAGGATAGTCATTACGCAGTCATGGGAGGAACCGAGCATGAATATTTTTGAACGCGTTGCGGAGTACCGGGCGGAAAACAACCGTCTGGCCTGGAGCGGCACTTTTAGAGAGTATATTGAGATACTCAAGAAAGACCCGACGCCGGCGATGACAGCTCATGCACGGGTTTACAAGATGATTGAATCTTTTGGTGTAGAAGAGGTTGGGGGACATAAGCGATATAAATTTTTTGAGCAGGAGATCTTTGGACTGGATCGAGCGCTGGAAAAGTTGGTGGAGGAATATTTCCATTCCTCAGCCAGGCGGCTCGATGTGCGCAAGCGTATCCTTCTTTTGATGGGACCTGTCAGTGGGGGGAAATCGACACTGGTCACGTTGCTAAAACGTGGTCTGGAGAAATTTTCAAGAACGGATCAGGGAGCCGTATACGCGATTGAAGGTTGCCCCATGCACGAGGACCCGCTTCATCTGATTCCCCATGAGCTGCGTCCCGATTTTGAAAAGGAGCTGGGTGTACGGATTGAAGGTAATCTCTGCCCATCCTGCCAGATGAGATTGCGCACGGAATTTGATGGTGATATTGAAAAGGTCCGTGTGGAGCGGGTATTTATATCGGAAGAAAACCGGATTGGTATTGGTACGTTCAGCCCTTCTGATCCGAAGTCACAGGATATTGCTGATTTGACGGGCAGCATCGACTTTTCCACGATTACAGAGTATGGTTCGGAATCCGATCCGCGTGCGTATCGGTTTGACGGAGAATTGAACAAAGCGAATCGTGGACTGATGGAGTTTCAGGAAATGCTGAAATGCGATGAGAAGTTTTTGTGGAATTTGCTTTCTCTGACCCAAGAGGGAAATTTTAAGGCTGGGCGGTTTGCGCTCATCAGTGCAGATGAACTGATCGTGGCTCACACCAATGAATCCGAGTATAAAAGCTTTATTGCAAACAAAAAGAACGAGGCGTTGCAATCACGGATGATTGTAATGCCGATTCCTTATAACCTGAAAGTATCTGAGGAAGAAAAGATTTACGCCAAGCTCATTGATCAAAGTGATATGAGACATATCCACATTGCTCCTCATGCGCTGCGAACGGCTGCCATTTTCTCCGTGCTTACCCGCTTGAAGGAGACGAAGAAACAAGGGATGGATCTGGTCAAAAAGATGCGCATGTATGACGGTGAAGAGGTCGAAGGATACAAGGAAGCCGATCTGAAAGAAATGCAAAGTGAGTTTCTGGAGGAAGGTATGTCCGGGGTAGATCCGCGGTACGTCATTAATCGTATTTCTAGTGCATTGATTAAGCAAAATGTGGAATCCATCAATGCCCTGGACATTTTACGAGCAATTAAGGATGGTCTGGATCAACATGCCTCCATCACAAAGGAAGAACGGGAGCGCTATCTGAATTTCATTTCCGTGGCTCGTAAGGAATATGACGAATTGGCGAAAAAAGAAGTGCAGAAGGCCTTTGTGTACTCTTTCGAGGAATCAGCCAAGACGCTGTTTGACAACTATTTGGATAACATCGAAGCTTTTTGCAATTGGGCGAAAATTCGCGATCCGCTCACAGATGAGGAACTCGACCCGGATGAGCGGCTCATGCGCTCTATTGAGGAGCAAATCGGGGTATCGGAAAATGCGAAAAAAGCGTTCCGTGAAGAAATATTAATCCGTATTTCCGCGTATTCTCGCAAGGGACGGAAGTTTGAGTATCATCATCATGATCGGCTGCGAGAAGCCATTGAGAAGAAGCTGTTCGCCGATTTGAAGGATATTGTGAAGATTACGACTTCAACCAAAACGCCTGACGCTAATCAGCTCAAACGGATGAATGAGGTGATTAAGCGACTGATTGAGGAGCATGGCTACACAGGAGCCAGCGCCAACGATCTGTTAAGGTATGTAGGTAGCCTCCTGAATCGGTAAGACGAATAATAAACCAGTACAGTATGGTGAAACTATGGGTTGATCTGGATGGTGTCATACGGTTGTGAGGTATCCGATGAACGTGTTTCGTAGCGGGAATTCGGCAAGCACAGGGGATTTCAGGTGCTGCCGAATTCTTTTTTTGTATCATTAAGCAGTTGAGTTTATATATTTTTTCTGAAATTGCTATGAAAAAAATCATAATCAATCTTCTGCTTTTTTAACATTTTCTAAAAAGTTGCCGATAAATATGGTAATGTAAAATCTATGTAAACTATTATTTGGAGGAACTTATGATTCATGTCGCGGAGAGTAGATTAAAACAGATACAATATATTGGTATTACTGATGATGATTTGGCTTTATTGCATCATTATCAGGGACTATTCCAATCTATTGTGAATGAGGTGGTAGATCGGTTTTATAAGCATGTAGAAAAGGTTCCGCATCTCATGTCGATTATTTCCAAATGGTCGAATGTTGAACGACTAAAACAAACACAACGTGAATACTGGCTTTCTCTCGCAGATGGAAAAATAGATGATCAGTTTATCGAACACCGTCTTTTTGTGGGGCAGGTACATTCCCGAATCGGATTGTCTTCCGATTATTATTTAGGCACGTACATTGCTTATCTTGATATTGCAGTCGACATTTTAAAGCGTTCGGGGATAGAGGACTGGTTTTCTATTGTGCATGCTCTTTCCAAAATGTTCAACCTGGATTCCCAGCTTGTACTGGAAGCTTATCAGGAAAAGGAAAAGGAACAAATTAACGAGCTGGCCGACGAACAAACGCAGGTGCTGACCGTTGTGTCCCGAATTGCGCAAAATTTGACCGGGATGATTGCTGAGCTTAGGGAAAATACGGATAATATCGCGGAGAGTGCCTGCAACACTGCTTCTTCGCAGGAACATACAGAGAAATTGGTACAGCATTTGAGCGACGAGATTAAGTATATTGAGCAGATGAGCGGTACGATCCGGGAACTGTCCGATCAAACTCATCTGCTGGGACTGAATGCGGCGATTGAGGCTGCTCATGCGCAGGAAGCAGGGCGCGGGTTTCAAATTGTGGCACAGGAGGTGCGAAAGCTTGCATCTAATTCGAAGCAAGCACAGGAGCAAATTCAGCGCAAGGTGCTGGATATTGCCCGTATGCTTGACAGTGTGCAATCCGAAACAGCTGTCACAACAGCCAGTGCTCGGCAACAGGCAATAAGCTCAGAGGAATTGGCTTCGTTCACAAAGCTGATCGAAAACATGGTGAGGGAATTGGAAATGCTGCAGCACTCCTCGGAAATGCTAAAGGTGTAAGATGTGGCTTGAAGAGTATCCTTACGTTAGAGGCTTCACTATTGTAACGATTCAGTCATAGACTTTTTCCATTCTATATGAGCCGCAAGTACTCTTTTCCATAACTCGTCCCGTTCCTGGCGACTGTAGTTAACGAGCGGCTCGCCAAATACATCTGCCAACACTTCCAGCCACTGCGACTTCTTATCCAGCTCTATTTTTTCCAAACCGTTTAGCCCGCGTTTTTTCCAAATACATCCTCTGAGTTCATTCGCCTCTAATGCTTGCCTTTGCCGAATCAGAAACAGGTTAAACCATGGAGATTCCGGTGAGCGGCTATAGAAATGATGTTTCGGCATAAATTCTTCCAAATCCTGAACAACCGCAGGAGCAAAATCAACGCCAACAAATGAAGCAAGCGAGTCATGCTCTAAGCGCCAACCTTTTGTAACAACCCCGGATTCCATGACTTTATAATGAAGAGGGGCTTGTTCATAAGTCCCCATACGGAGTGGAAGAGGCTCATATGGCATATCGCCCAGCCCGACATCAACAATCCATACTTCATCTTCTTGCTGCTCATTTAGCAAGTTCACTGTTAGTCCAAGATGAAATGAATTAATGCGTGGTTCAGCTCCCAGAGGTTGTACCCCGGCACGATGCAGAGAAACTTTGTACCCTAGTGAATATAGTAGTGCACTAAAGGCACCATTCAGATGAAAACAATAACCACTTCTCCCATGTAGAATGAGTTGAACGGATTCTTGAAAACCAATGGCTGCCGGCTTCCTTGCAAAAATGTCCAATGTTTGCCATGAAAGATGTTTTACATGAGCCTTATGCAGCTCAACTAGATAGGAAAGGGTAGGAGACTGAATTTCGGGAATTCCGATTCTGTTTAAATAAGCTTTTATTTCTTCTTTTGTCATGGTGTACATGTACAATCACCTCTATTGTTAGTTTCCCAAATTCTCTTCTCGAAACCATTGAGCATTGAGTCTTAGCATCATTGTAGAAGGGGGGAGTGCTGTTTACAATGCTATAAATTTTTGGTTGTACCGGCACAGTCAGCAATTCGATTGGCTTTAGCGGCATGCGCTTTTCCTGTAGTTGGTTGTCAGAAAACAAAAAAACAGACCGTTTTATCGGGTCTGTTTTTTTGTTTAGTTCCAAGCTGACAGATTATAATAACGATCTAAGTTCACGTCGGTATTTGTTCAAATGCACGAACGACGGAATGACTCGCTTGGCAGAACGGAAGCCGCCTATTCTGATATTGCGGACCACATGATAGGGAGAGATCAATAGTGCGTGAAGCAGATGCAAATCATGGGTGCTCAATGGACGATATCGTTGATAGTAATCTATCGCGCGCAGCATCTTTGTCCCATTCCAAAGACAATTCCGATGAAGAAGATGGGAGAGATCTTTCATCCTTACATGTAGGGAGCAATTTTCAAAGTCGATCAAATGGATTTTGAGCTGTTTGTCTTTAATCAGATTGGGATAATTATAGTCGCCGTGTATAAATGCGGCGGCTTTTTGCTCCTGAGCAATGGCTTCTCTAACTTTGGGCTGCTGTAGGCGATGGGACACTTCTTCACAAAGAGCTACGAGATGCGCTGTGCCTCTATATGGGATGAGGCGTTTTTTGTATCCAGCTATTTCATCGCTCAAGCCTTCATAACGGATTCTGGATGGCGGAGCTTCAGTGATAGGAAAGCCCACGGCACTGGAATGGAATTTGGCTAAAGTAGCAATTCCCTTTTTGAAGTCTATTCTTTTTGTGAATTCTGGTCTGAGTCCATGAACCCAATTGGTTAATGTATACGAAACACCTTCATAGGTCATGTAAGCCGTTTGTTGTACTGTTGGATAGACCTTTTGGCTACGTGTAAACCCGCGCTCATCCAAGTAGGACAAGACACGTGTAATAAAACGGATCTCTTCTTCCGGGAATTTGTAGGGTTTTAAACAATAAGTCGTATTAGCGGTCTCAATCTTGTGAATGTCCTTCATTTGACGGCTACGCTGAATTTTGATTCCGTACATCTGCTCAACGTTCGATAAAATCGACATTTTGCTCCTCACTTTCTTTTATACATGAGCCCACTCTTGCAAAATATGGATGATTTGTAATCGAAGAGGCCACGACTGATCCCAATTGTCCAGGATTTCGCGATCTCTTGAACGATTCGGGTGTCGGGAAGCATGCCAGGCTTCTCGTGGTAGTTTATATAAAGCTGTAACAATCTTCCGTTCAGTACGGCTTAGCGGTTTGCGTTTTTGGTATCCCTTCAGCAAGGATTGCACAAATTCAGGGTTGAATTGAGTCGTATTCATAAGGGCCTTTGCCAAATCAGCATAGACTGAGCCGATCTTAACCCGATCCCAATCAATGATTTTGAGATGACCGTCTTCCGAAATAATAACATTCGGGGTAGTGATATCACTGTGTATCAAGGAGGGATGCCGATGTTCCATCCGAAGCAGCCTTATAATGGATGCATCCTGCAAATCCTTCCATGCTCGTCTGGATAAACGTTTGCAGTCTTCACCGTGAGCATTGTACCAGTTGCGGTACGTTTTATCATGGCGACTGGTTTTTGTCATTTTTCTTTGAAAAAGACGATCCTGGTTTTTCCATATCCTCAATTGTTGAATGGTCGGAGGGGACTTTCCTTTATCCATCCGATGCAAGCCGGTGGAGGTGGCGTGAAGTGTGGCAAGTGCCCGCCCCAGTTTTTCAAAATCTTCAGCGGTCTCCAGTCCCCGTCCTTTGATCCACTGGCTTACATAAAATGGCGTTCCCTGATATAGAGTCCATAACTTGCCGGAATGAGTGGGGAGCCATGCGGGCATGTAGGTATACTTTCTCTTTTTCAAAAGCCTGATATGGCTAGCAGCTCGTTCCATCTGTTGAATCGTATTTGAACGGACCATCTTTGTACGACTAAAGGGTTTTAATGCATAAGTTCCCTTTTTCGTTTTCACCTGGATCACTGCATTTTTTCGGTATAATGATGAGATTAAGCTTGATTTTAACGGGATCAGGCCGAAACGACGGGTGATTTTGCGAATCTGTGCTTTAGTATAGGATTTCGCCATAAGAACCTCACTTGACTTTGGATTGAAGAAAAAAGGTAATCCTCTGTTAGTTATCAGTCTATTCATGAAGAAATAATAGGTGCAGTTTTATGGAGCCATCTTCGTTCTTTTCCTGTGTCACATTGGTTAAAAAAACGGAGCAGCGAAAGTTCGCTGCTCCGTTTTAATTAGCTCTGTACTTAGTTACCCTAATTATGACCTGGGTAATTAATATTCGTTGTCATCATCATCATCGTCTGTATCCACGATTGCGCCAGATGATGCATGGATATCAAGCTCAACGGTTCCTTCGTTGGTGAGTACCTTTACCTCGTAGATGAATTGTCCATCTTCCTTATCCAATTTAGAAGACAAAAGGGTACTCCCGGGTACGTGCTTAAGCGCGATTTGTCCAGCCTGCTTTTCAGTCAGGGTGATGTGATTTGGCTTGTTAAGGGAGGACTCGTTATTCGAGTCATGATCAAGCTCAGAATGGGAACGGATGGTTTTCCCAGTATAAGCATCAATATCTATATCCCAATCTTTATCCCCTTGCTGGAGATCCACCTCATAGTAGACTTTTCCGTTCTTGCGCTCCAGTTCGACATCTTCAACTTGTGCATTATTCCCCACAGCCTTCTTGGCAATGTTGGTAGCGGCGGTCGCTCCAATAAGGCCCGTAGGTTTAGCGGCCCATACGGCATTCGCTGAGACACCCGTAACTGTAACTCCAAGCAGAACCGTGGCTGCCATAATTCCTAATGTATAGTTTTTTTTCATTACATCATTCCTCCTTGTGCTATAAGCATGAATACAGCTTATCTCTTGAACATGAGAGGAACATAATAGAAGCATGAGAAAACCATGAGAAAACATGATCTGAGATGATCATCAAGTCGTCATGATTCGTTGTGCTCCTGTTTTTCTTTTTCCCACGTTATAGAGTCGATAGAGCCCGATACTGCATTGACCTGTACTACTGCTTCACGCCCATCTTTTACCTCAACCTCAACCAGATAGTAGAGGCCTTTGTCGTTGCGATGAAGCTCAATATCATCGGATGTTCCGTTAACTGCTTTGGCAGCAAGCTTGGCTGCTTCTTTCTCTGTAATAACGAGAGAAACCGGGTCAGGTTTATTAGCTGGATTCGATGTGTCTCTGGTTGGTAAGGTACCCGGCTTGTGATCTTGGGGCTCCTGCTTCGCATCTGTATAAGCCTGTGTCCGCTTAATGGAGTCGATGACACCGTCATAGGCATTGGCTTTTATATCGTACTTCCCTTTGGCGCGTTCCAGCCTGATCAGATAAAAATCACCCAAGCGTTGGGATTCGAGCACCTCGCCGGGATACTGATGCAATACGGATTGGATGACGGCCTTTTCTTCCAATGGAGAAGCTGCTAACGACCGTGCCCAAGGCCACTGTAAAAGACAAATTGTAATCAATACAGCCGCCAGCGTACCTCCAATCATCCACACATAGATGGCTTTCATCGTTATTCCCTCCTTTGGCTTATTATTTTAGAACGGTAGGGAGGATGATCATTGCCGTTGTTCCGCTCCCCTCTACACTTTCTAGCCCAATTTGAGCATGTATAGCTTGTGCAATTCCTGTAGCCAATGATAAGCCTAGCCCAGCCCCACCTTCCTCGCGGCTTCTGGCTTCATCCACACGATAGAAGCGGTCGAATACTTTAGATAACTTTTCTTCCGGGATTCCAATTCCTTGATCTGTGATTCTTATGCAGGGTTGAGCTGTACCGCCCACCGTATCAATCATCAGGTGTATCGGCTCGTCGCTGTATTTGCGTGCATTATCCAAAAAGATAAAGAGGAGCTGCTTCAGCTTATTTTCATCGGTATAGCCAATGCAGTCTGCCTGTACATCCAGTTGAATTGGTCGGGCGAACGCATTTTCAAAGGTAGTCTTTAATTCTGTCGCTATCCTAGTCAGGCGTACAGGCTTCAGCACGACATTCCACTGTTCTTCGTTTCTGGCCAACAGAAGAAGCTGCTCTGCCATGTCCTTCATTCGGATCGCCTCGGAATGGATTGCTTCAACGGATTCGGCGAAAATGTTGGGATGCTGCAACCCCCGCCGTTTGAGCAGGCTGGCATAACTTTCAATAATGGTGAGCGGTGTCTTCAATTCATGGGACGCATTAGATACAAATTGTTCTTGCCTGACGAAATTCCGCTCCAGCAGTTCAATCATGTCATTAAATGTTTCCCCCATTTCGACCAGTTCGTCGCGTGATGATGAATTGAGCGGAAGACGTTTAAATTTCCCGCTGCGCTGAATTTCTTTCATCGTACTAATCATAGATGTAATTGGACGTGTAATCAGTCTGCCGAGCAGTCTTCCCGATACCACGACAGGAATGAGCGCAATGCCAGTGACAGCAACAAGTACGATTCTGAGTACCTGGAGCGTCTGCATCGTCGGTTGCAGACTTTCGATCACCTGGAGATTGACAACCTCGCCATTGGTCCAAATCATGGGGAGCGATACAAGAATGTAACGGTTGCTTTCATAGGTAATCATGCGAACCTGCCGTGTTTCATCAAAAACGCCCTTCATCAAGCTAAGAGATTGCTCGGAAGAAGAGGTGATAGGGGGAAGAAAGTCGCCTTCTGGTTTCATCAGCCGAAGCATGCCATCCAGCGGCACATAGGCCCGGAGAAGATCCTCAGCGGCTACGGATACCGGAGCGCGTTGAATGCCGCGAATCATGTTCTCTGCTGTGGCCTCTACCTGATCTTTTCGACTGTCTATCGAAAGTTGGCTGAATAGGAAATAGACTGAGAAATTAATGGCCACAAGTAAAATCCCGAATAATAACGAGGTATACGTATGGATTTTGTTTTGTAGCTTCATAAGGATTCCTTCAGAACATAACCAATTCCGCGTACAGTATGGATCAGCTCAGGGAGCTGGCGCGTAGGGTCGATTTTATTGCGCACGTAGCGAATATACACATCGACCACATTGGTATCGCCCATATAATCTATGCCCCATACGTTCTCCAGTAATTGTTCACGGCTAAGTACCTGCCGCTGATGTCGGAGTAAATGAACGAGCAAGTCAAACTCTCGCGGTGTAAGCTCAATGTTGTGCTCTCCCCGAAGAACTTCACGAGTACCTTCATGGAGACGTAAATCCCCGGCACTAAGCCATTTGTCTACCACATGTGGAGCCATATCTTTTGCTGCACCCACTCTGAGTGCGGCCCGTACGCGTGCAAGCAGCTCTTCGATCATAAACGGTTTGGTAACATAATCATTGGCTCCCAAATCGAGTCCCTCGACCTTATCTGCAATGGAACTTTTAGCCGTCAGCAAAATGACAGGAACGTTCGCATCATGCTTACGAATCCTCCGAAGTAGCTCGATGCCATTGAGACCGGGAATCATAATATCCAGCAACACTAAATCCCAATTACCTTTGCAATACGTCTCCAGCCCATCAATTCCGTTTTTTTCTTTACATACTTGATAGCCTTCAAATTGAAGTTCGATCTCTAGAAGCCGGGCAATCTTTTCTTCGTCTTCTACGATCAAAATAGATTGTTTCATGATCATGCCCTCCTGTAGGCGAATAGCCGATACGGAAGTATTTTAGCATATACGGACAGGTAAGACACTTCAAAGCGCACGGCAGTGAGGGAAGAGATATTTATAATGTGTTATATTTCTTGACATTAAAAAGGGATAAAATGTAATAATAGCGCTATGATTTTGTTTTTTTATCCTTTGTGCACAACAAACAAGCCTTTGTTTTGGTCAGGACGAACATTGTTTATGTTAGGAAAGTTGCAGTAACATAAGTTAAAACTATTCACCAGAACCGAAATAAGGGCAGACCGCGGGCTTGCCCTTTGTCGCCAGGAGCGTAAAATAAAATGAAGCGAAAGCAGGGATTCAAAATGCATAAGCTTGGGATGATTACGATTGGGCAAGCCCCCCGCTCAGATGTGACCCCTATCGTAGAAAGGGCGTTGGAGGGACGGGCAGAGCTGGTACAGGCCGGTGCGCTGGATGGGCTCTCATTGGACTATATACAACAGCATCTATCACCGTCACCAGGAGAATATGTATTAACCTCGCGCTTGACGACCGGGGAGTCGGTGGTCATTTCACGCGAAAAAATCCAGCCGCTGCTCCAGGAAAAAATCACACGTTTGGAGGAGCAAGGCATACGTACTATTTTGCTACTCTGTACCGGTGTGTTTCCTGGATTGCATACCCAAAGCGCTTTTCTAATTGAGCCAGATCATGTGCTTCCTCCTGTACTAAAGGCCATATCCAGCGGAAGAAGACTGGGTCTCATTGGACCGCTCGAAGAACAGAAGAACAACCTCAAGCTTAAATTCAGTCCTTATGGATTGAATCCAGAGTTTGTGGCGGCCTCGCCTTACAGTGGCAGTGAGGAAGAATTTTGCCGAGCAGCTGGACAGTTCAAGAATCAAGCCGATCTGATCGTGCTGGATTGCATGGGCTATACGGAAACGCATAGAGAGCTAGCGGCGCATTACTCAGGGATTCCCGTTGTATTGTCCAATGCCTTGATTGGAAAACTGGTATCGGAAATGGTGTAAGGAGTAAAAATTGGAGGTAAGAACTATGAGTCAACAACGTATTGAAATCAGTAAAAATGTATTGCAAAAATGTTTGGGACTTACCGCTGGGGAGACGCTTCTGGTCGTAACCGACGATGATAAAAAAGAATTGGGCGAGTCCATATATGAAGCTGGCAAGGCACTGGGGGCAGAAGCAGCTATTTTGACGATGAAGGTTCGCTCCAAATCGGGCGAGGAGCCTCCGGCCCCTGTTGCCGAAGCCATGCTTCGCTCCAACGTTGTTGTATGTGTCACTCGGTATTCGCTGACACATACAAGTGCCCGTAAGCAAGCCGCAGCTGCTGGAGCACGCCTAGCGACCATGCCTGGCATGACAGACGATATGTTCATGAATGGAGCAATTGCTGCTGATTATCCGAAGGTCAAGGCGCTGACCGAAGAGGTGACCGCATTGCTGACTGCTGCCAAGCAGGTACGGATTGAAAAGGATGGATATAGCCTGAACTTTACCATAGAAGGGCGCAACGGTGTTCCCAGCACAGGTATGTATTTGAATCCTGGCGAATCGGGCAACCTGCCTTCCGGTGAAGCGTATATTGCTCCGCTGGAAGGAACGGCACAGGGTCAGATTGTGGTGGACGGTTCTGTAGCAGGAATTGGTGCCTTAAAAGACCCGCTGCTGCTGACAGTGCAAAATGGCAGATTGATCGCCGCAGAAGGGGAAGCCGGACAGTCCCTGCTGAATATGCTCGGTGAAGGCGATGGTAGAATGCTGGCCGAATTTGGTATTGGAACGAATGATAAAGCCCGCATTACAGGTGTTGTGTTAGAGGACGAGAAAGTATATGGCACGATTCATGTCGCTTTTGGCAGCAATAATACCTTCGGGGGAACTGTCGCTGCGGGTGTACATATTGACGGAGTCGTACAAAAACCGGATGTATATCTGGATGATCGTCTGATTATGAAGGCTGGTCAGTTGCTAGAGAGATAAAAGGGAGGAAGTTATCATGCTTGGAATGATCAGAGTGCTTACCATGCAGGACAAAGCAGCTATCGACCTTCACGGCCAGGTCATTGAGCAGCGCTACGGGCTGCCTGTCACCAGTGTATGTATTCCCGATCAGCCGAAAGGAATCTACGATGATATCACAGACCGGGAAGCGGTGCCTAAAATTGTGCTCGCGGCGCAACAACTCGTTGAACAAGGCTGTACGTCTATCGGTATTAGCTGCGCGGCTGATCCGGCGCTAGAAGAAACTCGTCAAGCTGTATCTGTACCTGTATACGGGGCGGGGGCCTGTGCGGCACTCTTGGCTTTGACATCGGCCAGCTGTGTAGGCGTGTTGACCATTTTGGAGGAGGCTCCGCCGCTGATTCGCCACATTTTGGGCAATTCCTATATCGGTACAGAGCGTCCCATAGGTGTGCAGACGACACTGGACTTGAACACTCCACAAGGTAAAGAGGCGGCTATGGCAGCAGCGTTGCGGCTTCAGGAGAAGGGGGCTGAGGTCATCGTACTTGCCTGCACAGGTTTTGTAACGATGAACTTTGCGCCAGAGCTGGAGCGTACACTAGGGATTCGGGCTATTGACCCGATTGTGGCGTTGGGTGCAGCCGTTTCGGTACGCTAGCAGCCACTTCGTGTGGGGGACAAGCAGGATAGTTCTTAAACCTCATTATAAATAGTTGAAAATTAAAATAAACCGCCTTTTCTAGAAAAGGGCGGTTTATTTATGTTCCATTGAGCTACTAAAGATAGGAATGGGCTGGTGTGGATAGACTTGACCAAGCGGTAAAAGGTTTTGTTTTGTATACTTTTTTGGTACACTATCCTGAAAATTAGATGAACTAAGGATTTTGCAAAATAAATAGCAGGGTGGTCTGTCTTTATGAAAATACCGGGTGTAACAGTTCAAGAGCTCATGGCAATACCCGTGTTGAAGGAGGCGAAGGTATTAAGCGGAGAACAAGGGCTAAGCCGGATTGTCCGATTTATTGACATTATGGAAGTCCCTGACCTGAAAGGCTGGGTCCGGGAAGGTGTATTGTTGATGACAACGGCTTATTCGATCCGTCATGAGCCTGAGGTATTGTGTCAAATTATTCAATTACTGCATCAGGGCGGAGCGGCGGCGCTCGTGATCAAGCCTACCCGCTTTCTCACGGGAATTCCCCACAGTGCACTTGAAGAAAGCGATGCCTGCGGCCTTCCTGTGATTGAGATTCCAGCCGATATTCCCTATACGGATATTACGCAGCGTGTCATGGATATGGTGTTGAACCGACAGGCAGAGCTGCTGCGACGTTCGGAAGAAATCTATCGAACGTTAACGACGATGGTGCTGGAGAACAGTGGCATACAGGCTGTAAGTGATAATATAGCAGAGCTTTTTAAAGCTCCGGTTGCTTTGATTGATAATGGAGGTCAAGCCATAGTCACTTCACCACAAGAATGGGAGTGGGCGAAGGTACAAGATGCTCGTCATTTTCCCATTAGTGTGGATAAACGTACAGTTGCCAAGTTGGTTATTGCCCGCAATGAGCTGGATGATATGGAGCAGGTTGGTATTGAGCAGGCACGGCTGGTGATGGCGTTGGAATTAATGCGTGAAAAGGCGGTAGAAGATACGGAAAGCCGACTACGGGGGAACTTTATAGATGAGCTAATGACACCTCCGTTGCCGTTGCGGCATGAGGTTGAGCGGAGAGGTCGTCAATTGGGATTCAATCCGGAATATGACTGGGAGGTGGCTGTACTGGAAAGTGCTGCGGCTCCGCCAGAAGAGATTCTTTCTGGGCTACTGAGTGTGGAATCGACCCGACGGCGTGTGGTGTCTCATATTGAGTTCCGTTCAAATCGTGCGATATTATTTCTGCCGACTCTTCAGCCGAATGATCATCAGAACGCACCTGGCTCTGATCAGGAAACGTCCTGGAGTGAGACGCTGAAAAACTGGTCAACTGAAAAAGCCTGGGGTACCGTCGATTATTATGTAGGCATCGGCAGTGCCAAAAAGTTATGGGAGCTGCTGCAAAGCTACAATGAAGCACGTCGTGCCATTACTGTAGCTCAGCGGCTGTATCCTGATAAACGTGTATGCAAATACAGCGATATAGAGATGCACTATATGCTTGGTGAAGCGATGGACAAAGAGGAGTTTTCAAATGTATTTGAACGCAAGCTGGGGAGACTTCAGCAATATGATCGCTCACATGGCAGTGACTTACTCAAAACGTTATTTTATTATTTGGAAAACAGGGGCAGTCTGGTAGATACAGCCAATTATCTTTTTATACATCGTAACTCAGTAAAATACAGATTGGAACGGATACGCGACATGACAGATTTTGATCTTAACGATCCACGTGAGCAGTTTATATGTCATACCTGTCTGATTCATTATTATTTGCGGGAACATAAGTAGCTGGAGCGTTTTTTTTATGCAGGGAGGGCAGGACATGGATAAAAAAATACTGATAGCGGACGATGAGGCGAGCATTCGGAATGCGCTAGCTTATGCGTTAAAGCGCGAGGGTTTTTTGGTGGAAACCGCCGTTGATGGGGAGGACGCCTTGGAAAAAGTGCGTTTGTTCCATCCGGATGTGCTCATACTGGATGTGATGATGCCCAAACTGGGCGGATATGAGGTGTGCCGCCGTTTGGAAAGTCGGAAGGGCATCGGTATTTTACTGCTGACGGCCAAAAACGATATCGTTGATAAGGTACTCGGGCTGGAGCTGGGTGCGGACGATTTTATGAGCAAACCGTTTGACCTGAGGGAGCTGCTCGCTCGTATTAAAGCATTGGTACGGAGACTGGAGCGAGAAGGAGCGCCTGCCCCGGAAGGAACAGAAGTGGTCTTCGGTCCATTACGGGTACGTCCGTCCAGCCGAACGGCTGAACTTGGAGCCATAGCGCTGGATCTGACCCCTAAGGAGTTTGATGTGCTGGCGCTGTTGGTGTCTCATGCCGGGAGGGTATATACACGGGACGAGCTGCTGGAGCAGGTATGGAGCTTCGATTATGTGGGCGGAACGCGTACGGTGGATATTCATATCCAGCGTTTGCGCAAGAAGCTTGAGCCACACCAGGCGATATTGCAGACCGTGTATGGTATCGGCTATAAGGCAGAGAAAATGACGTGAACGAACATCATTCACTCCATCAGCAAGGAAGCTTGCGGTCCACCGACCAACAGAAGCGCAAACGCAAACCTACAGGCTTGAGCCTGCGTTGGAAATTTCCGCTGGTACTGGCGGCTTTGCTGCTGTTTACTGTCGGTGTGCTGAGCTGGCTCGTGCTTACTGGTATTCGCGCTAACCAGACAGACCAAATGGAACGCAGCTTAAAACGTCAGGCCGAAATTGTAGAAATGCGTGTAAAACAGTCTTACCTGTTGGGAATGCGCCAATCACCTGAAGACTTTATGAAGAAGCAGGCACCTGGGCTCGCAGTGGAACTGGGCGTATCCAGTAATATGCGTGTTATTTTATATGATGGTCAGGGGCATGAGGTTGGCAATTCTCTACCGCTGGCTTTTAGAACAGATGTCAGCCAGGCGCTCTCCTATGCGATCCAAGGCAAAATTGCGTATATTACAGAAGGAAGCGCAATCACTTATTTAGCTCCACTTCAAGGTCCGGACGGCTTGCTGGGAGTGGTACAGCTTCACAGCTCAACAGAAGCGCAGCAGCAGTTCTACCGGGCTATTGCCCACTTGTTTCTATGGACGGGGGGCGCGGTGCTGGTATTGAGCTTTATTTTAGGTTTAGGTTATGTCAGCCGCCAGACAAGGGACATCGGACGACTGACTCGCGCTTCCGAACAGATATCAGCAGGGCATTATCCTGAAGCCAGACTGCTGCGGCGGCAGGATGAGCTGGGAAGACTGGATGAAGGAATGCTCCAAATGAGTCATGTGATCCAGAAGAGCATTACCGCGCTGGAAAACGAAAAGCTCCGGCTGGAAGAAGCGGTTCAGCGCTTGAGAGAGCTAGAGCAGCAGCAAAAATCTTTTATTGGAAATATCAGCCATGAACTAAAGACCCCATTAACCTCTATTCAAGCTTATGCTGATTTACTCGATATGTATGGGGATGATCCTGAACTGGTGCGTGAAGCGAGAGAAAGCATCAGTAAGGAAACAAAACGGTTGTACGAGCTTGTCGAGGACTCGCTGCGGCTATCTGTGCTGGATAAATATGATTTTGAATTGCATACGGAGGCTGTGGAACTGCATTCGTTACTGGAAGATGCAGGGAGTCGTATTCGAGGAAAAGCGGCAGCGCGTAGACTGAATTTTTCGATAGATACCGTTCCTACCCAGGTGTGGGGAGATCCTAAGCATCTAATGCATATTGTATTGAATTTGCTGGATAATGCAGTGAAATACAATCGGGACGGAGGCTGGATTACGTTATCGAATCGGGTAGAACAGGATACTGTGATGGTGTATATACGCAATTCCGGTCCATGGATTCCAAGGGAGCAATGGGACATGATTTTTGAGCCGTTTGCTACCTTAAGTCGTGATCGATCTCGTCAGGACAGCGGTACGGGACTCGGTCTTCCTCTGGCGCGCAGATTGGCGGAGCGCATGGGGGGAGAGTTGCAGCTTACAGCTTCAGATCATAGTGAGTTGGAAAATGGCAACGGCCATACGAATGAAAGTGGTAATGAATTTTCGCTTAGACTCCCCCTCTTGGTTCACGATAGCTCCCTGTAAACGGCCGATTGTTAGCACAGGGCTAGAATGGTGTCTTGTTTACAACTTGGAAACAATTCGATGTATTCATGAGATGTTCAGACATTAAACTGGGGGTATCGTTAACAAGGAGGCCGTTGTACATGATAAAGAAAAACATAGACAGCTATAGGCAAAAGAACGGCTCCTCTCATCGCGAAGATTCCCGTACAAGAGTTTTTAGACAGAAAGCCACGGGGGTGCTCATGACCGGCTTAATCGCTGGGGGATTGCTCAGTGGTTGCGGCATGAAGAGCGCAGGAGAGACAAATCCAGCATTCGGTATGAAACCGGGCCAACAGCTTACTGTGATTGACACGGATGCAGCCCAGAAGCAAGTAACGGACGAGCTGGTGGTATCGTCTATCGACAGGCTGGGGGATGTCTACGCAAGGTCTTGGCTGAGCGACGAAGAGCTGATTGTAGAGAGACAGACCAGGCTGTTGATTCATAATGTAAAGACAGGCAAGGAGCGGATTTTAACACCAGGTCGTAAGGCTCCACAGTTACTTGCTGTGGTATCACCGGATCAGCGCCATGTCTTTTTTACTGAAGGTAGCACCAGCAGCAAGTATGATATCCAGGGCTACATTTTGGAACTAAGCAGTGGTAAGGTTACATCGATTGGCAAGCTGGATATGACTAACGAAGTGAGCTGGAGCGATGAGAATGATCTCATTACAGGCAGACCGGATGGTAAAATCCAGCTGATTGGTCTGGACGACAAAGCTGAAGAATTAAGTTTTCAAGATCCGAATCGCTCTGAATTGATTTCTCATGTCGAAAAAGTGGGTAACGCCATATTTTATACAGGCAGTGATAAACAAGGGTATCCGGTGCTGAATCGGTTCACCCTCAATCATCCTCAGGCTATAACCATTGCAGAGGGTGCCATGTCCTTTGCCGTGTCGCCTGACGGTAAGTCTATTGCCATTGAAAAGCGGAAATGGAATACATCCGAACCAGCCCGTATGATCATTTTGGATGAACAGGGCAAAGAGAAAGGAATCGTCGGTCAAGGTACTTTAATGAGTCGTGGAAGCTGGTCCAGCGACGGGTCCAAGCTTGCTTTTTCCATTTATGATGAGGATCAGCAAGGCATGAGAGGGCTGTATGTGTTTGACCAGTCCACGGGTAAAACCACTCCGGTTACGACCGATATTCAATCCTATGACAGCCCAACGGTATGGAGCCCATCCGCACGGTTTTTATCCATGTACCAGAATATTTCGGAAGGTGGAAAACAGCTCAATCAAAGCTACATCGTCGAATTTAAGAGGAAGTAGTAAAAGGCGCATATCCGTTTGTTCGGAATGCGCCTTTTTAAATGTAGGCTGGCAATTGATTTTGTATGACTATACAAACTTGCGATGATGTTTTTTACCATCATATGAGAATAAGGCGAGCTTACCCTCAATCAAAGTTTCCAAATGAACGGTGCGCCCCCACAGCTGATATACATACGGAAGTGTGCGCTCCATATATTTTAAATCCAGCTCAATGCCTTCGTACTGGTGCTTGAGCTTCAACTCGCCCGTATGCAGGTAATCTCCATCCTCGACGACGATATAAGGTGAGCCTCCATTCACACGTGAAAACACGAGCTGATCTCGTATGTTTTCCCAAGATTTATCGGTGATTTTCCAATCGGGTCCCCGTTTCTCAAACACATACAGATCCAAATCCTCTGTCAGTTTCTTAGTCATGTAATTGCGTATAAAAGAGGTGTCTGAGTCAAACTCTCGTACCTCGAACATTTTAGCTCGACCCTCGCCCGGTTTGCGTCCTTGTCGCTCTTGCTCCTCACGGGTTGGGTTATCCCATCGTTTTTCAATATCCTCAAATATTTTCAGACCCAAATAGTACGGGTTCAGGCTTTGCTTGGAAGGCTGTACGACAGAAGCGTTCAGCATCGCAAATTCAACGGTTTCCTCCCCGGTCAAATCTAGTTCCCTTACAATCCGCTGGTGCCAATAGGAGGCCCAGCCTTCATTCATGATTTTGGTCTCCATTTGGGGCCAGAAATACAGCATTTCGTCCCGCAGCATCGTCATAATATCTCGCTGCCAGTCCTCCAGCACCTCCGAGAATTCCTGAATAAACCAGACGATATCTTTTTCAGGTTCCGGTGGGAACTTGCGTACCTTGACGCCCTCGGTCTCGGTCGGATCATGCTGCTTCGCTGTTTCCAGTGACCATAGATCATCGTAAGGCCCAGGAGGGCGCTGGCGTTTTCCAGGTTCTTTCTGCTCCCGGATTTTGAGCTCCATATAGCGTTGTTTATCCAGATGTCTGGGTTTGATGATCTGTGGATCCACATGTTCTTGTATCGCCAGTACAGAGTCAATGAAGGATTCCACAGCCTTTGAACCGTATTCCATTTCATAGCTGTTGATTCGATCTGCTGTGGCCGACATACTCTCCACCATATTGCGATTAGAAGCTGAAAAGCGAGCGTTGTGTTTGAAAAAATCACAGTGTGCCAGTACATGAGCGACAATTAGTTTATTTTGCACCAAAGAATTTCCTTCCAGCAGGAAGGCGTAGCAGGGATTGGAGTTAATGACCAGCTCATAGATTTTGCTCAATCCAAAATCGTACTGCATTTTCATCTTGTGAAAGGTTTTTCCGAAACTCCAGTGGCTGAAGCGCGTGGGCATACCATAGGCTCCGAACGTGTATACAATATCCGCCGGACAAATCTCATACCGCATCGGGTAGTAGTCGAGCCCGAATCCATCGGCAATTTCCATAATTTCTGATATCGCATATTCTAGCTCCTTCTGGTCGGTACTCATCCCACCGATCCCCCTTCCCGTTTACGAAAAAAGGTACGTAAGGCTTGGTATACCTCACCTTTTTCCTTGATCACATAGTACATAAACTGATCCTTTTTAATATTCTTGTAGGCTGACATCAGCGTGCTGCTGCGATTATATTGATTCACTTCTCCATAGCCGAACATATTGCTTCGCTTTATAAGTTCCTCGATTAGCTTCACACACCGCTCATTGTCCGAGGTCAGGTTATCGCCATCTGAGAAATGGAAGGGATAAATATTGTAGCTGGATGGAGGATATCGTTTGTCGATAATCTCTAGGGCTTTCAAATAAGCGGAAGAGCAGATCGTGCCGCCACTTTCTCCGCGGGTAAAAAATTCTTCCTCCGTAACCTCTTTAGCCTCGGTATGATGCGCGAGAAATACAATTTCCACCTTTTCATACTGACGGCGCAAAAAGCGGGTCATCCAGAAAAAGAAGCTACGAGCGCAATATTTTTCAAAAGAGCCCATCGAGCCTGATGTGTCCATCATGGCTATAATCACCGCGTTGGATTGGGGAATAGTCTTCTCTTCCCATGTTTTGTAACGAAGATCGTCCGGACTAATATGATGAATGCCCGGTTTCCCCTCACGGGCGTTGCGGCGCAGATTTTCGAGAATGGTTCGTTTCTTGTCAATGTTCGCTTGCATGCCTTTTTTGCGTATATCATTGAACACGATAGATTCAACCTCAATTTGATCCTTATCTTTTTGCTGTAAATTCGGTAATTCCATTTCCTCGAACAGCATATCTTCCAGTTCTTCTATGCTGACTTCCGTTTCCATAATATCGTGTCCCGGCTGGTCGCCGGCTTTCTCACCTTTACCAGGCTTCTGGGAGGCAGGATCACGTCCGATGACATCCCCCACCTGACTATCTCCATCCCCTTGGCCTACATGCTTTTGCTTTTGATAATTATAAATGAAGCGATATTCATCCAGACTGCGAATCGGCACTTTAATAATCTGTTGACCGTCCGACATAATAATATTTTCTTCCGTTATCAGATCGGGTAGATTTTGCTTAATGACATCTTTGACCTTCTGCTGATGACGTTGCTGGTCCTGGTACCCTTTGCGATGCAGCGACCAATCTTCGCGGGATACGACGAATGAATATGGCTGGCGTGGTTCCGGCATTATTAGGCACCCCCCAAGTGGATACACGGCACAGTTTGGCCTTGTTGGTTATTAAGTATATTCACGGGGATGAACGATATGTGATGGAACTCGATTTAAATTCTGCCCGTTTGCTTTTATAATGAAAGTAAAAAATGTAAAAAAAGAATGGAGAACATTGGGTTATGGAAGAAATTGCAGTACTTATAGTAGATGATGAGCAGGGGTTGCGGGATATGCTGACAACGGTGTTAAAAAAAGAAGGGTTCCTTCAAGTCAAGCATGCTGCAACAGGTCGGGAAGCGCTGCAAGTCGTGATGGAATCTCAAATGGATGTGATTGTACTTGATGTTATGCTGCCTGATAGCGATGGGTTTGAGGTGTGTCGTCAAATGCGTCTATATACGGATGCTCCTATTCTTTTTTTGACGGCAAGAGATACAGATCTGGACAAATTAATGGGGTTTGGTATTGGAGGGGACGATTATATTACCAAACCGTTTAACCCGCTGGAAGTCGTTGCCCGTATGAAAGCTCGAATGAAATATCGGAAAGTTTCGACAGTGGCCATGAAGCAGACCTTACGTACTTTAGATTTTGGATATTTCCGACTGGAACTGGAATCCGGTGTGTTGTTTGTGGGGGACAAGCAGGTCGAGTGTCCGGCACGTGAATGGCTACTGCTAGTATTTTTGTGCAAGCATCCTAACCGTATTTTCAGTGTACGGCAGCTTTACGAGGCGATATGGAGCGAGGCTTTCTTGGGTGATGAGAAGACCGTAGTGATTCATATCTCCCGTTTGCGGAAAAAAATAGAACCTGATCCCAAGCGCCCGCAATTTTTAATCAATGTAAGAGGGCTTGGTTATAAAATGATGTCAGTCAAGATGGGGGAGCAAGAATGAACTCTCTAGTTAAGATGTCCTTTCGTTTTATGAAAGTAACGTTATGCTTTGTACTGGCCTATGTCCTATGTTTTGTTATTTGCACGATCTTATATATTTTTATGAAAAGTATATTTGGAGCATCTCAAAATATAAATATTGATCTATTCTGGACAGGACTTGGTATCGTGCAGAGTGTTGTGTTCATAGCTGCCTACGGATGGTATATAGGCAAACCTTTGGTGTATGTAATTAAATGGATTGGAAATATTGCGACGGGGGAATTCCAAGCGCCGCTAAGTGAACTGGAACTGCCGGAGAGCAAAAAAAATCAGAAAAATAGTTATAAACCTCCGTATCAATTGTATAAAGAAGTTTTTGAACAAATGAACATCTTATCGGCTCAATTGCGCAGCAATGAGGAAGAGAGAGTGGAAATAGAGAAACGAAAACAGCAGTGGGTAGCAGGTGTAAGCCATGATCTCAAAACACCATTATCTTATATTGAAGGATATGCGGCCATGCTAACTGCTCAAGAGTATGACTGGTCTGATGAAGAAAGAAGAAGCTTTAGTATGAGTATCAGTGAGAAAGTGACTGAAATGAAGCAGTTGATTCAGGATTTGAATGCTTCTATGCAGCTTAAGGAAAGTCCATTGCCAATCCAATTGGAGAAGGAGGACATTGTGGAGTTTCTCCGTAGTGCAGTCATAGATATCGCTAACCATCCTTCGGCCGAGCAATACGAATTTTCTTTTACGTCCATGGAGGCGGCATGTATTATGCCCTTCGATAGCAAGTTATTAGGCAGAGCGCTGCAGAATTTTTTGATTAACGCAATCATTCATAATCCTCCAGGTACACACGTTTCCATGAAAGTAAACAAAGCGAACGATAAGCTTCATATTTCTATCGAAGATGACGGAATAGGAATGAATTCTAATAAGTTCATGCAGGTACCTCACTCCCAAGGGCATGGAATACCTATTGCCAAAAGCTTTATTGAAGCGCACAACGGAACGCTTCATATCCTTCCAGGCAGTAAAGCGGGTACAAGGATGGAGATTTCACTGCCGCTAAACATCTAATCTCACATTTTACAGTTTGCTCGATTTTTTTGCCTGTTGTTTAGGGACTGTTTACCTGATGTTTACTTTACTTTAGTAAACTGTGTGTAACTTAAGCTTCAGCATTAGAAGTCGAGAGGAGATCAGGAAATGTCTGAATATGTAATACATACACAGCAGCTAACTAGGCGTTTTGGAAAACGGGAATTTGTAAAACGAATAAATCTCCAGGTACCCGGACAGCAGATTTATGGATTTTTAGGACCTAATGGGGCAGGTAAAACAACCACGATTCGTATGCTACTTGGGCTGATTAAATCCACATCCGGAGAAATTGAGATTTTCGGGAAAAAGCTAAAGGATCAGCGTATGGAAATATTGAAGGATGTTGGCTCCTTGGTTGAATCACCTGCCTATTATGCCCATTTATCCGCATATCGAAATTTGGAAATCGTTACAACCATGCGTGGACTGCCGACCCGAAGAATTCATGAAGTGCTGGATTTAGTGAGATTAACGAAGGATGCGTATCGTCCGGTAAAGGGATATTCCTTGGGGATGCGACAAAGACTGGGGATTGCTATGGCGCTTATTGCCAACCCCAAATTATTGATACTAGATGAACCGACGAATGGTTTGGACCCGTCTGGTATTCAGGAAATTCGGGAGTTAATTATGAGCCTTCCTGGCGCTTACGGAATGACGGTACTGGTTTCGAGCCATTTATTAAGCGAAATTGAGCAGATTGCAACCTATGTAGGAATTATTAATCAGGGTGAAATGATTTTCCAGGGAACGATGAAGGAACTCACCGCCAAAAGCAAGCCTCAATTATTCATTGAAACCCCAGATCCTGTTCTGGCTGCCGGTGCACTGATTCAGCATGGATGGACAGCCGGAGCTGAATCGATTGAACAAAATGAGGTCGTGACTCCTATTGTAGATCGGCAACAATCTTCGGAGATGATCAAGGTGCTTGTGGAGCACAATCATCCCATTTATCGGGTCACAGAGAAGAAAAAAACCTTGGAGGAGATATTCCTGGAACTGACAGGTAAGGAGCGAAGCTTATGATACTCCGGGTTATAAAGGCAGAGGGGCTTAAGCTGAAGAAAATATGCTGGTGGATTCCTCTTATACAGGGGTGTGTACTTACAGGCATGACTGCCGTGGAATGGTATCTTTACTTTCGGCAAGGACCAGGGGGTGTCTATGCTGGTTTTGCCGTTATGTTTATGTTCCTTTCGTTTGTGATGCTGCTTGGCGGTACACTTTTGGCGAGCATTATGGCCGGTACAGAGCATGATACTCAAACATGGAAGCAGCTTATGGCCATGCCTGTTCCCAGAAGCCATATCTATTTATCCAAAATCGTATGGATCGTGATTCTGCAGTTGGGTACCGCCTTGATCACTGTAGCAGGTATGAGCCTCATCTGGGTGTTATATACAAACGAACCCATTCCTTGGCGGATCATGCTGTTACAGCCGATTAATGCAAGCTTGGCTACCCTACCAGTACTTGCAATTCAACTTTGGCTGTCTACGCTTTTCACTAATCAGGCATTCCCATTAGCGTTTGGTATATTCGGTTCTATTGCAAGCTTGTTTTTGGCACGCACAAGTATTCTGTGGATTAAAATATTGCCTTGGTCGTACCCTGCACTCTCAAGTCCTCTGATGAAGGAACACATGATTTGGGTGATCGTTGCTTTAAGTGCGGGAGTCATCTTTACGGGACTTGGTACATTACAGTTTACCAAGCATGAATTCAAATAGAGAGGAGAAGATACATGGGCTCTATTTTACGCGTAGAGACGATAAAGCTTCAATGGATCATGGTATGGATTCTCATTATATTAGATGCGGTCATAAATTCTTTAATGGGAGTCCTGGAGCTGAACGATTTGAAGCAGTTTTTTTCGCCCAGCTGGTTAACTTTATATACGTATTCAGCGCAATTTCACTCTATGTTTTTTTATCCGCTCTATTGTGGAATTATCGCTTCTCTTTTGTGTGCGTATGAGCATCGGGATGGAGGATGGAAGATTTTATTAAGCAGCCCGTATCCTCGTCAGCAAATTTATTATGCAAAATATATATTGCTCATTCTCATACTGGGTCTTGATCAGCTTATATTTATAGTAGGCTATTTTGTAAGCGGAAATATAGCAGGTGCTCCAGGAGAAATCCCTTGGTCTGTCGTTCTTTCAACCGGTTTGGGAGGGTGGATCGGGATTTTTCCCCTGGCAGCACTACAGCTTATGCTCTCGATAAAAATTCGGAATTTTGGAGCTTCTCTGGGAATGTCTATTTGTTGTGTGGTTCCTAATATTGTCATAACAGGCTTTCACTCTTCCATAGGTGCGTGGTTTCCTTTTACGATTCCTTATTATATTATGATGCCGCAAACAGCGAGTTATGCACCCCGAGTTGAGCCTTACAGTCTTGGATTGATTGTTATTTTTACGTTTTTAGCCTATCTGTATGGTGGGAGAAAGATGTTTGTGAATAGGGACTGGTTGTAGTTAGGATAGCGTGAGGATGTAATCCTCTCAGAAACACTTAATAAAATATGCTTCAACGTGCTCAGGGAGAGGCAGATTTTAGGCCGTTTGAAATATTTACTCAAATCCTTGCTATTATTAGCAGTGTTGTAACTTTATTTTCGACGGGTGCGATTCTCATTGCATGGAGATGGTGGGCATTCTTATTCATTTTTCTCATTCCATGCTTGTCCTTTTATTCTTTTTTGGGAACTTGGTGAGCTTAATTCAGGGTATCACGTTAACCCAGTCAACATCGCAGAGCATTGTACAAGGGATTTTAAGCTTGTGTCAAAATAATTTGTATATCAAGCAGCTATTTGACTTTTTGGATATGCCGGAAGAGGCAAAAATACAAAAAACGGTTCAGCAATTGCCTTTGTCCGCTATTCACAGTATTGAATTTCGGAATGTATCGTTTAGATACCCGAACACGGAGGAGAATGCCATTTCTAATGTTAGCTTCAAGCTTCAGCAAGGAGAGAAGCTGGCGATTGTAGGGAGAAATGGATCGGGTAAATCAACGATCGTGAAGTTACTAACTCATTTGTATTCCGATTATGAAGGAGAAATCTTAATTAATGGACACTCTATACATGAATTGGATAAAGACATTTTTAGAGAAAAGATAGGCGTTGTTTTTCAGGATTTTGTACATTATGAGATGGCTGTTAGGGATAATATAGGCTTTGGTAATGTGGCTTCCAGAGAAAATGATGAGGCTATTTGGACAGCTATAGATAAGGCGGGAATTACAGATTTGATAGTCGACCTGCCTGATAAAATGAATACCTTGCTTGGAAAATGGTTTGAAGATGGACAGCAGCTATCTGGAGGACAGTGGCAGCGTATTGCAATAGCCAGGGCTTTTATGAGAAATGCTGATATATATGTCTTGGATGAACCGAGCTCTTTTTTGGATCCACATGCGGAGAAAGAGGTTTTTCAAAAGTTTGATCAGCTTATTCATGAAAAAATTGGAGTGTTTATTTCACACAGATTGTCCTCCGCACGTATGGCGGATACCATTATTTTAATGGAGGAGGGCAGAATTGTAGAAGTAGGTAGCCATGAACGCTTAATGGATATAGACGGAGTGTATGCAGAAATGTTCAGGCTTCAAGCCTCCTCGTATCTTTCACAACGAGAACGTGGTTTTGAGGAAGAAGATCTGTCGCTCTCGTTAGTAAGGACGACAGGTGGGTCATAAGAAGATAAAAATACCCTCCTATTTCAGGAGGGTATTTTTATCTTCACCACAATAGTCGAACTACAGCCATACTCACAATACCGACAACGACGGTAGCCAGCAGGTTTTTGCTCCACAAGGCGGTCACTAGCGTAGGAAAGACAGCCATAAGCACTTGCCCATTAAGAGTGACTGAGGATTCGGTTCGGACGAGCAAATTCTCCATCACGAGGGCCGTGAATATGCAGATGGGAATATAGGAAAGCCATTGTAGCACTGGTTTGGGAAGCGCCAGCCTTTGCAGCACGACAAAGGGAATGATCCTTGGGATGGCTGTGACAATCATAGCACCGATAATGATATACAGGACATTGGGATTAATGCTCATTTGTCGGTTAACACTCCAATCGTTGCGGTGATCATGGTTGCTACAATGACGGCGATATGTGATGGCACCCACCAGGACAAAAGGTACATCAGAACAGCCATACATAGCACAAGCAGCAGACGATGCTTGAGTTTGGAGGTCTGGACACTTTGGAGCTGGGAAATAAGCAGGGCAAGGAACATCGCAGGCAAGGCAAAGTCCAGACCAAAAGCCTCCGGCCGGGATATCCAGTTCCCGAGAACCCCTCCCGCCACACAGGATGCAATCCAGGCGAGATAAGCTGTAATATTAAGCCCGTTCATCCAGCGGTCACTGACCTGCCCGCCTTTAGCCAATTTATCCGACGCTACTCCAAAGGATTCGTCCGTCAAAAGAGCGCCGATGCCTATGTTTTTCCACAATGAATATTTAGAAAAGTAAGGAGCCAGTGACGCACTTAACAGCAGATGACGAGCATTCACAATGAATGTCGTTAAAATAATGACGGATGGAGGACTCGCTGCAGCCAGCATCGAGCACATAATAAACTGAGAGGCTCCGGCGTATACAAGCGCCGACATGAAGGCAATTTCCATGGTGCTAACCCCTGATGAAGCACCCACAATGCCTGCCGCGAACCCAATACATACATAACCGAGCAATGTAGGAATACAATCTTTAACCCCATGTAAAAAGCTGAGTGAATCGGGCTTCGTTCCGCTCAACTCCGAAGCTATGGACATTTTAACCTTACCCCCAGTGTATAAATTTTATAATAGTATATAACGTAAGTTGTGAAGCATCAATATATTATACGTTTGTATGTTATATTGAGTAATGTCTATAGCCAGCCAATTAATATACAACTTCAATTAATTAATAAGGATTTTGCTAAAGTGAAGAAGGAACACGTCCCCGATGTATTAGTTTTTCGAGAAGGTAAGATGTCACATTTATATAAAGCCTGCACAGATTACTGTAATGATAAAGGTTGGAAGTATTCAGTCATTTATCCAACAACTCTGCCTTCTATAGTAAAAAGAAACTTGCAGTCTATTATGCACTACAAGCATCCGCGCTGGCGTTTCAGCCCGGTAGGGAAGATAAAAAGCTTCTGCGAAAAAAGAGCATCAACAAAATTGAAACGTTTCCATCTTAGTGTTATTATAATTCTCATAAGAGAGATGGGGGGGTTAAATGCCAAGTATTAGAGATGTAGCTAAGATAGCTGGTGTTGCTGTGGGAACGGTGTCCCGCGTTATTAACAACTCGGGCTCTGTAAAACCAGATACACGCAGAAAAGTGGAGGAAGCTATACAAGAACTGAATTATTTTCCTAATGAAGTCGCTCGAAATTTCAAGATGAGGAAATCCAAGATGGTAGCCTTGCTGCTTCCAAGTATTTGGCATCCTTTTTTTTCTGAACTGGCTTATTACATTGAGGATGAGTTGGATCGGGAAGGCTTTAAGCTCATGTTATGTAATAGCGGCGGCAAGCCCGAAAAGGAACTGTATTATCTGGATATGCTACGGCAAAACAAAGTGGCTGGTATTGTCGGCATTACTTACAATGATATAGAGAATAGCGTAAGCAATGACATTCCGATTGTAAGTATTGATAGGCACTTCAACAAAAAAATCACCTGTGTGACCTCCGATAATTATGAGGGAGGGCGTCTGGCTTTGAGGGAGCTTGTTAAAGTGGGAGCCCAGAAACCGGCTTTTATGGGAAGCGTCACTTCCGTTTTCAGTGAAACCATGAATCGGAGAAAAGGTTTCATTCATGAGGCGCAAACATTGGGAGTCGATTATGTAATCTACGAGAAGCCCGACCCTATAGTGGACGACGATGCCTATTTTAACGAGTTCCTAAATGAGCATCGCGATGTGGACGGCATTTTCGCTATTACCGATATGTTAGCCGCCAACTATATAGAAAGAGCACGCAGGCAGGGCATTCGCGTTCCAGAGGATGTAAAGGTTATCGGCTACGACGGGATTCAGGACCATCCTTATTTTCATCCGATATTGTCTACAATCAGACAGCCAGTGGAGGAGATGGCACGTATGACAATCAGACTGCTTTATAAGAAAATCGAAGGTGAAACTTTAGATCAGCAAGTGTATCGTCTCCCCGTTGTCTTTAAGCAAGGCGAAACTACATGATTTTATTGTGAAAATATTAGCTCATCCGGTCGATTCATAGTATGGATCTACTAACTGACGTTTTTCTTATAGCAAATTGGAAGCGTTTCAAAAGTGAAAACTTCCTAGTTCAAGAAAGGGGATGTAATGGTGAATTCAAGAACTAGCGAGTCGGATCATTCAGGATCAAGCCAAATTAAAAAATATGAAATCGGATCAAACGCGACTATTCCTTAAACATTCAAACTTCAAACTTTTTTCTTTTGGCAGAAGAAAGATATCTCAGTTCTTCCCGATATTTCGCCACGGTTCTGCGTGATAGATGCAAACCTTCCTTTCCCAGCAGGGTAGTAAGAGCCTGATCTGATAACGGTTTTTGCTTATCCTCATCATCTATCAAATTTTTGATACGCTTTTTTGCACTCTCCGATGAAGCCGCATCTCCGTCGGCTGACGTCAAGGAGGAAGTAAAGAAGAATTTGAGTTCGAACAATCCGCGAGGCGTCTGTATAAATTTATTACTGACCGCCCTGCTGACCGTGGATTCGTGTAAGCCCGTCTTATCGGCAATCTCCTTTTGGGTGATTGGTTTGAGGAGATACACGCCATGCTCCAAAAAATCCTGCTGCATTTCCACAATGGCCTTGGCAACCCGTAGAAGGGTCAGCCGACGTTGCTTCAGGCTATTGACCAGCCATTTTGCCGTATTTATCTTCTCATGTATAAAACGTTTGGTTTCACTATTCGGTAGATCTTGCATCATTTGCCGATAAAAAGGGTTGATCTCAACCCGCGGCGCACTGATGTCATTAATCAGGACAAGATATTCCCCGTTGGCTTTTTCGACCGTTATATCTGCTATGATGTATTGCTGCTCTTTATGAGCAAATGCTGCGCCCGGGCATGGATTTAGCTTGCGAATTCGATCGGCCATCTGTATAACCTCTCGCCTACCGATTTCAAGAGCATCCGCAATTTTTTGTATCCGATTATTCGCCAGATCGGCCAGATGGTTGCTTACCATTCTGACTATGCATTCATCATCCATGCCAGCAAGCTGGAGCTGGAGAAGAAGACACTCTTCCAAGCTGTAAGAGCCGATCCCCGGTGGATCAAAACTCTGTATCACCAAGAGCATATCCTCAATTTCGGCTATGGGAACGTCCAATAGTGAGGCGACTGTTGGAACATCAAGTTCTAAATATCCCATTTCGTTCAAATTGCCAATGAGGTACCGTGCCACCATACGCTGTGAATTTGTAAGCCCACATACCAGTCCAAGCTGCCTGTTCAGATGTTCAAACAGGGTATCATTCGGATTGGGGACAAAATCCAGAAATGTAATGGGGTTTGCTCGCTGGACCGATGGATATTTTTCTCCGCCACGATAATGTTCAAGCAGATCTCCTTGATCTTTCTGTGAAAACCGATCTGCTTCTTCTTTGATACTGCCTATGGACATATTAAACTCCGGCAAATCAATGACTGGATTATTGTTCGCCTGTTCATGCAGAAAGGATATTAAATCAGCTGAAGAATATTGCAAGATCGTGATTGCTTGTCGCAATTCAGGCGTCATAACCAGCTTGAATCCTTGTTCCTGTTGTAATCCATATCGTATCATTGACTTACTCAAACTCCTTTTCTGTACATTTCCGGTACAAATTCACAGTCAGTCATTTATGAAAGATCTACTTCTCTAAGCCTATGCAATTCTCCTGCCTAGATGTTAACGTTACCGAGTAATTTTATCTGATAGAAACGATTCATAAACAAGCCAAAGCTTGTCGTAATAAGTAACAAGTTATTATGTGTGTTGTATTTTTGGTTATATACACTATCTTTCTTGTATACTCATTCATTGAATAACAAAATACACTGGAGCTGGAGGAATCATTTATGGAAACTTATAAAATTGTCTGCATTGATATTGACGGGACGCTGCTTAACTCGGCGCATCAAATCACGGAAGCAACCAAAGAAACCATTCTCCAGGTTATAAATGATAAGCAGATTCCAGTGGTTCTTGTCTCTGCGCGAATGCCAAAAGCAATTATTCCATTGCAGAAGCATCTTGGTATTTCTGAGCCTCTCATATGCTACAGTGGGGCACTTGTTATAGATAAACACGGGAACAAGCTGAACACCCGTTATATAGATAAGAAAATGACACAGCGTTTGCTTGATAGCCTGGCTGCCTATGATCTTCACGTAAGCCTGTATAAGGATGATGAGTGGTATATTGAGCAATTGGATGCATGGGCGCTTCAAGAACGTGACATCACCAATATCGAGCCTCGCATTTATAGTTTTTCTAAGCTTACCAATGGTTGGAGGGAAGAGACTGATGGAACCAGTAAAATTTTGTGCATGGGTGATCCCGAAGAGATCAGACGCGTCCTTCAAGTATTGCGACCCGTATACGGCGAAGAAGTAAATCTCTACTTATCCAAGCCTACTTATCTGGAAATTATGTCAAAAAAGGCTTCCAAAACGGCAGCCATTCAAATTCTGCTAAAAGAGTACCAACTGAAACAAAGCGATTGTCTGGCTATGGGTGACAACTACAATGATATCGACATGCTGGCCTTTGCGGGACTTGGCATTGCCATGGAAAATGCTCCCCTTGAGGTCAAAGCTGCTGCCAACACCGTTACTCTCTCGAATGACGAGGATGGAGTAGCTCATGCGCTGAAAAACCATATTCTGTTCCCTAAATAAGCAGGTTGAAATCAATTTCCAATGACTGATTCAGGCTGGAGGAATACAGGTGAAACGAATAGATAAGATTTTAGAGTATATTGCCGAAAGCACCAAGAAAATTTCCAAAGAGGCTTTATTTGCGGGGGAAGGGATTACGGCTGCGGAAATTGCTGATGATCAAAAGATGTTGAGAAACAATGTGAGCAAAGAGTTGAATAATCTGCTGCGTGACGATCTAATCCTTAAAATCAAAGGAAGACCGGTCAGATTTCTGCACAAGCAGATTATCGAGGACACCTTTCGGGTTCGGCTGAAAGAGAAACAAATTGAGGTCAAAAGCATCAAAGAGGTATTGCTGCCTGACGAACAGATCGATCCGTTCCATGCCTTGATCGGTTTCAGGGGCAGCATGCGTAACCAGGTTGAGCAGGGGAAGGCAGCGATTCTGTATCCTCCTAGAGGTCTGCATACCCTGATAGTCGGGCAAACGGGTGTTGGAAAAACTATGTTTGCCAGGTTGATGTACCATTATGGCAAGTATATGAAGCGGTTTTCAGAGCATGCGCCATTTATCGTTTTTAACTGCGCTGATTATTTCAATAACCCCCACTTGCTACTTTCCCACATCTTTGGTCACGTTAAAGGGGCGTTTACAGGCGCTGATCATGAAAAAGCAGGGCTGGTGGAGAAAGCTGACGGAGGCATCCTGTTTTTAGATGAGATTCACCGTTTACCCCCGGAAGGCCAGGAAATGATTTTCTATTTCATGGATACTCACACCTATAACAAATTGGGCGAAACGGATCGAAAAAGAGATGCGAGTGTGTTATTGATTGGAGCTACGACGGAGGATCCCGGATCATCCATGCTGAAAACCTTCATTAGGCGCATACCCATCACAATCAATATCCCTTCCCTTCAGGAACGTGCTATTGAGGAGCAAATGCTGATTTTGAAGCATTTGTTTGCTAACGAGGCCAATAGGGTAAACAAGCCGATTAGGATTGAATCAGAGGTAGTAAGAGCACTGATTGGCAGCGTCACCTACGGCAATATCGGCCAGTTAAAGTCAAACATCCAGCTGGTATGCGCTAAAGGGTTTTTAAACAGCATACATGAAAACAAAGATGAAATAGGACTTGATTTTAAAAACCTGCCGGGAAATATCCGAGATGGTTTGTTTAATATTGATAAAACGCAATATAAGATGAAGGAAATGGGATGTATTTCCTCATGCCTATACATTACTCCAGAAGGAAGAAAAGCTTTGGATGAAGAGGTTGTTTCCGAGCTGCCGTTTAACCTTTACAAACTAATTGAAGACAAGATTGGCATGCTGAAGGAAGAAGGGCTCGACGACGTCTACATCCACAGATTTATTGCTACGGATGTCAATATCCATATTAAAAGCTTTTATAACCGTTTTTATAACACCAAGGGGAGCAGGGAACGAATTCTGAAAATTGTGGACAAAGACATCCTCGAATTCTCCGAGCAGATTAAGGAAATGGCCAAAAAGGAACTAAACCGAATTTACAGCGAGAGATTCGTGTATGCTTTCAGTCTTCATTTAAGCGCCTTTTTCAAGCGCACCAGAGAGAAAAAATACGGTGATGCACGAATCTATGAACCGATGAATGACCATGATGAAGAGTACAGACTGGCCCAGACTATCAAAAGTTTGATCGAATCTAAGTTCGGTGTACATGTACCGGAGGCCGAAATAACTTATATGGCGATTCTTCTGAAATCTGTCGAGGAGGAACGACAGGGTAGTGTGGGAATTATTGTGGCAGCACACGGTACCAGTACAGCGAGCAGCATCGTCGGCGTCGTAGACAGCTTGCTGGGCAGTTCTAATCTTTGCGCTGTTGATATGCCCCTCGATGTCAGTCCTAGGGAAATTTTGGATCTTATTATCGATAAAGTAAAGAGCATTGACCGTGGTAGAGGCGTGTTGCTGCTGGTTGATATGGGCTCTTTGCTCAATCTTGAAGAAACTATTATGGAACGTGTTGGAATCAATGTAAAGACCATTGATATGGTTTCAACTCCGCTCACGCTGGAGGCTGTCCGAAAGGCCAGTGTTTTTGACATGGGGATAGAGGAGATATACCAATCGCTAAAGGATTTCAGGGGATATAACAATAGCAGCGCCGCAGTGAAAGTAGTTCATAAGGCAATTGTGACGGTTTGCTCCTCCGGCAAAGGTGCAGCGGTTAAATTGAAAGAGTTTGTAGAGAAAATTGTCTGCGATTTGACGGATGAGGAAATACTGGTTGTCCCGGCAAACGTAAGGGAGTTGGATAAAGTGGTCCAGGATATGAGGTCTAAGCGAACAATTCTTGCCGTGATTGGAGTGAAACGGCCAAGCGAGCCGGAAATTCCGTTTATTCCCTTGGAAAAGCTGATTGAAGCAAGCGGTGAGCAGACATTGAGAGAGCTACTGCTGAATAACAAACAGATCCCTGCTGTGGATCAAAGTGTAGTCGTCAGGGAGTTATGCGAGGAAAGTCTGAAAGAATTTATGACTTATTTGAATCCCCACAAAATTCTGGGAATGCTGATGAGATTTGTGCAAGAGCTGGAACTTGGATTGGGAGTCAAATTTGATTATGCAACAAAAGTCCAAATTTCTACTCACACAGCTTATGCGCTGGAACGCATGGTTATTCGCGATGGACTTGTTTATCAGGGGGAAGTGAAAAAGCTCGACCAGCGCATACTTGAGGTGGTAAACCGTTCATGCAACATATTTGTCTCTGGTATGAATCTTATACTTTCTGATGACGAAAAATATTATATTTGCGAAATGTTGAGCGAAGTATATAACTTTATTCCACAGTAATGGCCAAAGAGTATAAAACGCTTTCATATGTGTATGAAAGCAGCGGGGATTGATAAATAATGATCTATTCAGACTGGAAAAAACCTCCGACGCAACGGGGGTTTTTTGTTGTTTATAAAATTTCCTCTGATCTATACAGATGTTTGGCACAGAACTTGCATTATAGATATATGTGGAGAGAAACAAAGGGGGTGAGACAGATGATCGGTGTAATTGTTGGGACACACGGGAAATTTTCTGAAGAAATACTGAGGTCAACAGAAATGGTTTTCGGCCAATTGGATAATGTGGCAGGGGTTACGTTTGAACCAGGTGAAAGTGTCAGCGGACTTGTAGAGAAATATAAGGCTGCGTTGGCATCGCTGGATTGGACGGACGGTGTTATCTTCCTTGTTGATCTATTCGGCGGCAGTCCTTATAATGCTGCCAGCCGAATTGCGGTTAACCATGAAAAAATGGATATTGTGACAGGAGTAAACCTGCCAATGATCGTTGACCTTCTTGCAAACAGAGGAATGGAACAAGTGGAGAATTTGGTGAAACTAGCGATCCATGCGGGGCACGATTCCATGATGTCTTTCCGTGCCATTCGAAACAGTCAATCAGAGGAGGAATTATAGAATGGAAATTGCATTAGTTCGTATTGATGACCGTCTGATTCACGGTCAGGTGGCGACCGTTTGGGTGAAAGAAGCGAAGTGCAACAAGATTATCGCTGTTAGCGATGAAGTCGCAGCGGATACATTACGCAAAACCTTATTGCTTCAGGTGTCGCCGCCTGGAATTAAGGCGTATGTCGTAACGATTAACAAAGCGGTAGAGGCTTATAATAACCCCAAATACAGTGATTTTAAAACATTGTTTCTTTTTACCAACCCTACAGATGTGCTGCGGGTTGTGGAAGGGGGAGTACCCATCCGCTCGGTGAATGTTGGAGGAATGTGTTTTAAGGAAGGAAAGACACAGATTACCGGGGCGGTATCCGTAAACCAACAGGATGTAGATGCATTTCGTAAGCTGCATGAAAAAGGCATTGAGCTGGAAATCAGAAAAGTAGCCAGTGATCCGAAAATCAACTTGATTACCAAACTGCAGGATTTGTGATCGTAAATACCAGGTGGCAACTAGAGAGGAGTTATAGAAATGACTGTTTTTCAAATTGTGATGGTAACACTGGTAGCGGCCATATGTGGCATGGGTAGCGTTCTGGATGAAGGGCAAACCCATCGTCCTCTGATTGCGTGTACGTTGATTGGTCTTGTCCTTGGCGATCTCAAAACTGGCATTATACTTGGCGGTACTCTGGAATTAATGGCTTTGGGATGGATGAATGTAGGAGCATCCATGGCACCAGATGCTGCTCTAGCCAGCGTGGTTTCAACCATTTTGGTCATCGTCGGCCATCAATCGATCGGCGCCGGAATTGCCGTTGCGATTCCAATTGCAGCCGCCGGACAAGTGCTTACCATTTTTGTCAGGACGATTACTGTCTTCTTCCAGCATTTAGCTGATAAGTATGCGGAATCTGCAAATTTCAAAGGAATTGAGCTATGTCACTTTATTGCCTTACTTTTGCAAGGTCTGCGCGTTGCTTTGCCCGCTGTTTTGGTGGCAGTTGCCGCAGAAACAGGCCTGGTGACTGCTATGCTTAACGCAATTCCGGAGGTTATCACAAGAGGACTACAAATTGCGGGCGGCTTTATCGTAGTCGTAGGGTATGCGATGGTCATTAATATGATGGCAGCCAAATACCTCATGCCATTCTTCTTTCTGGGCTTTGTCATTGCAGCTTTTACCAGCATTAATCTGGTTGGTTTTGGGGTCATTGGCGCGGTTCTGGCTCTGCTTTACATCCAGCTGAGTCCAAAATACAACCAGCGTAATGAGAAGATGGAAGAAATCGAAGAGTTATAGTAACTACCTGAAGGGAGAGGAGAGCACTATGAAAGAAAAGAAGCTGACTAAAAGTGATTTAAATAAGATGTTTGTCCGTTCATGCTTCCTGTTAGGCTCGTTCAATTTTGAGCGAATGCAGTCGATCGGTTTCTGTGTCACCTTGATCCCTGCGATTAAGCGGCTGTACAGCAAGAAAGAAGATCAAAAAGAGGCATTGAAAAGACATCTGGAATTTTTCAACACTCAACCGTTTATCTCGGCGCCTATTATGGGTGTAACGGCTGCGATGGAAGAGCAGAAAGCAAGCGGCCAGCCGATTGACAATGCAACCATAAGTGGAGTCAAAGTCGGTTTAATGGGACCTCTTGCGGGAGTGGGTGACCCCATTTACTGGGGGACTTTACGTCCGGTTCTGGCTGCACTCGGAGCCTCAATCGCCTTATCCGGCAGCCTTGTCGGACCGGTTCTTTTCTTCCTTCTCTTTAACACTGCACGCTTGGCAACGAAATGGTACGGTCTGAAATACGGTTATCACAAAGGTACGGAGATTGTCTCCGATATGTCGGGAAACCGGTTGCAAAAACTCACGGAGTCAGCCTCCATACTGGGGCTTTTCGTTATGGGCGCACTTGTTTCCAAATGGACCACCCTGAATGTGCCGCTGGTGGTATCAAGATATGTGGGAACGGATGGAAAAGAGGTTATTACGACCGTTCAGATGATTTTGGATCAATTGATGCCTGGACTTTTACCACTATTATTGACCTTCTTATGTATGAGGCTACTGAAAAAGAAAGTGAACGCAATCGCTCTGATTTTTGCTTTATTTGCAGTAGGCATTATTGGGTACGCATTTGGTGTTTTGGCTTAAAACGTGCCGGTCAGGGAGTCATCCTTGGCCGGACTTTGTCGGGTTTTTGTGACCAAAACAGCGTAAACATAAGATATTGAGTTATAGAGATAAATGTAAACGCTTTATTTGTGATGTTAAGAATAACACTAGGTGTTCAAAATATTAAAAGAGGATGTGAAAGATGGTGAAGAGGAAGTTAAGTATGCTGCTTATTTGCTTTATGGTATTTAGTTTACCGTTAACTCCCGCCTTTGCAGCTGATCTTGGTTATTACGATGAACCTTACCGTAATCAGATTCATTTTTCGCCTGAGGCTAACTGGATGAACGACCCGAATGGAATGGTTTATTATAAGGGTGAATATCATCTTTTTTACCAGTATCATCCTTATGGAACGAAATGGGGACCGATTCATTGGGGGCATGCGGTGAGCAAAGACCTTATCCATTGGAAACATTTACCGATTGCGTTATATCCAGATGAAAACGGTCAGATTTTCTCGGGAAGTGCTGTGATCGATTGGAACAATACTGCAGGGTTCGGAAAAGAAGCGATGGTTGCGATCTTTACTCATTCCGGGGATAACGGCCAGGTTCAAAGCATTGCATACAGCTTAGATAGAGGCAGAACCTGGACCAAGTATGAAGGAAATCCGGTAATGCCGGATCCCCCGATATCGGATTGGCGAGACCCTAAAGTATTCTGGCATGAAGACTCCAGACAATGGGTGATGTCTTTGGCCGCAGCGAATAAAGTAATGTTGTATACTTCACCCAATTTAAAAGAGTGGACCTATGCAAGCGAATTTGGTGAAGACAACGGAATACAGGCCAATAGTCTGGATACCACTTCGTACGCTATGTCTTCACAGGAAGGTGGTTCATTCACCTATGAGGGAGATATTACCCTTAATAAAAAGAATGGCCGGGAAGGCTCAGGAGGTCTGGTTTTTCGTGCTGACAAGAATGCGAAAAACGGTTATGTCGTCAGCCTGGATGCCAAAAATGATGTCGTTACTTTAAATAAGAATGTCGATGGATCGAATACAGAAATTGCAAGCAAGTCTTTAACTCTAGGAACCTCATCAACTTACAACGTGCAGGTAGACGTATATGGTCATGACATTCAGGTGTTTGTAGATGATCAGTCTGTAATTAAAGAAACGGATACTGAATTTGATTATGGTTATTACGGTCTGACCGCCTGGAATTCAACAGCTTCCTTCCGAAATGTGAGTTTCAAGAACACCTCTAACTTTGCAACCAATCTATCTAATTGGACAGCTGTAACCGGCCGGTGGGAAGATACCATGGAGGGGAAAAGCGGTACATCTGCAGATGATGCTTTTATCATAAGTGGTAAGACTGGGGACAACTTTATATATAATGCGAATATAGATTTGTCAGAGGGAGGAGATGAAACAGGATCACTTGTTTTCCGGACGGATGCTGATGCGAAAAATGGATATATGGCGAGTATCGATGCTTTAAACGATAAAGTGAAAATTGTGAAAATGGAAGACGGGAATAGAACGGTTCTGGCTGAAACCACAGTAACGCTGGATACTTATCAAAGCCATGATTTAAAAGTGAGCACATTTGGAACAAATATAAAGATGTATCTGGACGGAAATCTCATTCATGATATCGATGATGCAACCTTCCTGTCCGGCCATTTTGGATTACATCTTTTGCACTCTTCTGCGATATTTCAGGATGTTCAACTGGGTAGAAATATCATGACCGATGAGAAAGAAATCACCAATCATGATTTTGAAACAGGCGATTTAACCGGATGGACGGTGACCCAGGGCGATCCTTTTTCGGATGATCATGTATCCAGTGAAGCGACTTATTGGGGTGGACCCTTCGGACATGAGGGGAATTATCACTTGTGGGGATATTCCAAGCTTCACGAGGGAGATGAAGCAACAGGTGAACTGCATTCCTCCTATTTTAAATTAAGCGGATCCGGTGAAATCAATCTGTTACTAGGAGCAGGCGATGATGGCGACAATACCTATGTATCATTGGTCAGAGCAGCCGACGATCAAGAATTGATCCGCCAGGCCAATATAAAATTTAATGAAGAAAAATATTCAAAATACGTATGGGACGCGTCCAAATATATTGGTGAAGTGTTATATATCAAGGTAGTAGACCATGCCAAAGATGGTTACGGTCATATAAATGTTGATGATGTTAATGTTTATAATGAAGGGACCATATCGAATAAAGTTGACCAGGTTGCAAAAGAGCCGGAGAAAACAGATATGAAACAAAGCGGACTCCTCACAGATTGGTCCGCTGTTTCTGGACAGTGGATTCCTTCCACAAACGGCAGCATCGGAGGAGTATGGGAATGTCCTACGTTAGTCGAATTGCCGGTTGATGGCGACCCTTCAAAAAGAAAGTGGGTCCTACAGGTAAGTATAAATGATGGTGCTCCGGCAGGCGGATCGGGCATGCAGTATTTTGTAGGCAGCTTTGACGGTAAGACGTTTAAAAATGAAAATACTTCCGATAAAGTGTTATGGACTGACTATGGCGCTGATTTTTATGCTGCTGTGGATTGGAGTGGAGTAGAAGGGAAGAATGGTGAGAAATATTGGCTTGGCTGGATGAGTAATTGGCAGTATGCCAACGATACACCCACCTCAACGTGGAGAAGTTCAACAACACTGCCGCGGAAGATGGAGCTCACTCAAACCGCAGAGGGTTTACGTTTAAAACAAACCCCTATTTCCCTAAAAAGCATTCGCGACAGAGGGGATCGTATTTCGTATACAAATAAAATCATATCGGGTAACAGTCGTCTTCTTTCTAATTTATCAGAAGATACATTTGAAATGATCGCTTTGTTTGATGTAACGGATACTAAGGCAACAGAATTTGGCTTCAAAATCCGTGAAGGAAGTGAGCAATATACTACTGTCGGTTATGATGTCTACAACGAGCAATTATTCGTTGATCGGACTCATTCAGGAAATTTTGATTACGGAAGTAATGTAGTTGGCAAGCATGATGGACCATTACATGCTAAGAACGGCACGATTAAATTGCAAGTTATTGTTGACAGATCAGCTGTAGAGGTGTTCGGTGATGATGGTACGACAGTGATTACCGATCAGATATTCGCAGATTCTGCAAGCAAAGGATTAACAATTTATAGTAAGGACGGAAATGTAAAGCTGAAATCTTTGCACCTATATCCTCTAAAGAGTGTATGGAAAGAAAAGGACTCTTCTTTTAAATCCAACTTATCAGGTTGGACCGCCGTTAACGGGAAGTGGGCCGACACCATACATGGAAAACAGGGACAGAGTAAGGGAGATGCTTTTATAGTATCAAAAGTGACCGGCAGGAATTTTGTATATGAAGCCAATATAAACGTGCCAGATACAGATTCCCACCCCGGTGATTCTGAAAAAGATTTGATAGACAACTCCATTGGAGCAGGTTCGTTGGTTTTTCGTTCTGACTTAACAGCAAAGAATTTGTATGCAGCAAATGTGGATATAAAAAATAATATTGTAAAATTAATTAAATTTGTTGATGGAACCGGATATGAAATTGCGACATATAACAATGATGAAAAACTGGATTTACAGCCAAATACAGATTATCATCTCAAAGTAGAAGTACAAGACGATATCACTAAGGTTTATTTGAACAATAAGTTAGTTATCGACACAAAAGATCAAACTTATAAGGAAGGACGCTTTGGTCTCAATGTATGGGATACAACGGCCTTTTTTAATGAAGTTAAAGTGAAACTAAAACATAAAGATGAATGATTAAAGTTGAGTAAATAATGATTTTTGTATCTCTATGAGTTTAGTTTGTGTCGCCGCACAGCGACACAAAGTTTCCAAGCAAAACTATCCTAATAAAAGCCAAGCTTAAGCAGGAAATTTGCAGAAGCGGTTATGATCGAAGACGATACCTGTGAATAAATATATTCTTACCTTCCTTCAGTCACTTTCATCACCCTATCAACTATAAGGACGCGATGCTCTCGCTTCATTTTATTAATCGAGACTAATAGAGATCCGCATCATAAATAATAAGTTTAAATATTTACCAAGCTTCCCGTCATTCATTGAAAGTTTGCCCCGATCAGTAGCATCTTTCCAATGAATGACGGATCTCTACATAAAAAGGTGTCCAGCGACCTTAGAGATCGTCGGACACCTTTTGCTGTTCTTACGCTTCATTCCTTGATTCAACCTAGTGCTACGAAACGATTAACTTCTTCCAACGACGGCAAGGCTGCAATCGCTCCAACTTTAGTGCACACAATGGCGCCGACTTGATTGGCAAGTGTCACAAATTCCTGCTGCTGCTCCCAGTTGGAGGTAAATGCCTTAGGCTGACTCAGCTGGCTGATTTGATACAGCATTGCTCCGACAAAGGCATCTCCGGCACCAGTAGAGTCGATCGATTTGACAGCGATACTGCCGATTAACGAACGGGAAGCACCACTTGAGATGAGGGTTCCTTCTTTCCCCAAGGTAACTGCCACCGTCTTCGCTCCCAACCCATGCAAAAGATCCAATGAAGCATCGCGGTCAGCCAGCCCTGTAATGATGTTTAATTCCTCTTCGCTTACCTTTACCAAATCCGCATTGTGTATTCCCCTTCTGGACAGTGCGATAAATTCCGCCAGCCTGTCCTCCCAAAGGTTCCCCCGATAATTGGGATCAAAGGAGGTGAACTGCCCATTAGCCTTCGCTTCGTCCAATAAAGACAAATACGTTTCCCGGAATGGATCGGTGAGCAAGGCCGTTGCCGAGCCAAAATGCAGAATGGCAGCCTGCTGGACCCATTCTCTATCAATGTCCTGTAGAGACAGTTGACGGTCAGCTCCGCGGTTGAACACGAAATCCCGTTCACCGTTAGCGGCAAGGGAAACAAAGGCCAGTGTAGTCGGCGTTGACGGATCAAAAAGGAGCATGGACGTATCCACATGCTGCTCATCCAACGTTTGCTTCAGGTACATGCCAAAGGGATCAGCCCCGACTTTCCCCAAGAATGACGCTTTTCCTCCGAGCTTGGCTACGGCTGCGCTTACATTTGCCGGAGCGCCGCCGGCCTGCTTTGAGAAATGCTGACCCTTGGCAAGATTAACATCAATATCCGTGCAGAAAAAATCAATGAGCAACTCGCCCACACAAAGAACCGTTCTGTCATTTTTCACTTTGATTCACCTCTTGGTAGATTTAGTTTAGAACAGGGGTCGAGTCCCGGTATACGATATCCGTTGCAACATGAGTCACTCGGTATGGCATGGTATTGTCTTTGATTCTGGACAATAACATTTCGGCTGAAATAATACCCATCTGACTACTATAAATATGCACGGTTGTAAGATGAGGCTCGACAACCCGGGATTCCGAAGCATCATCGAACCCGCAAACAGCAACATCTTCCGGGACTTTAATCCCTTTGTTTTTCAAAGATTTGATCACGCTGATGGCAATGAAATCATTGGCGCAAATAAAGACGGATGGACACTCCCTCAGGGCATCTAACTGCTGTTCCATCCAGTTCTCCTCTATAAAGAAGTTGCGGTCAGGCGCTACAATGCTAAGGGCAGGATCTACGGCGATTCCTGCTTCTGCTAAGGCCTTATTAAATCCGGTCCAGCGTTCATTAAAGCTTTTGCAATGATTGTAATCGCCTACAAAACCGAAGCTTTCATAGCCATGATCGATCAATTTCCGGGTAACACAGTATGTGCTGTGTTCATTTTCCATTAATACCAGATCCGCCTTCAATTCTGGATACATTATATCCGCAGCGCAATCAATAAAAATGGTTGGGATGCAAAGATCTGTGATCAGCTTGCTGTATTCCTTGCTGAACATTTCGATGCAGAAGATGCCAGCCACATTCGAAGGTTCAAAATTGCCGGGTAGGGTCATTGAATTGATATCATTCTCACGAACAAAATAAATAGATAAAGTATAGCCCTGTTTGCTGATTTCCTTCTCCAGTCCGCTGATCAACAAAGATCCAAAGTGTGAGCTATTAGGAAGATTACAGGTCAAAAGTGCGATATTGCCTTGTTTTTCAGAAGCTGTTTCCATATAAGAAAATTGTTTGTATTTAAGCTCCATTGCTTTTTTGACCACCTTGTCCCTAGTAACGGCGGGAATACTCTCCACTCCATTAAGCGCCTTGGAGGCAGTGTTTCTGGAAATCCCCAAGGCATCAGCGATATCTTGTATCGTAACCTTTGACTTTCTCGTCATATTGTTCACCTTATTCTCCGAATTAAGATTCTTCATATTTCTAAATATATAGTATTTTCATGTTTTTAACAATGTATTTATTCAAATGAACAATAAAATTTTACGTTTGTTTATTTATATTGTGTATTTTCGATATATTTTTGCTAAAAATATTATAATTATCTTGAAATGCGCTTTTTGAATGGATTTTTCATCCGAAATATATTGACTAATTAAATGTACATCTGATAAATTGTAAGAGTAAAATATGTTCAAATGTAAATTGTAAGCCCATTCATTTTGGAAATGTGTAAAATTCTCATTCTGTTGGAGGTGTGGATATTACAAGCAAGTGTTTGAAAAACATCTTGGTTAATTATGTCAGAGAGATGACATAACATGGCTTATATTTTGTGTCGTATAACAAGCCGTGAACAGTAGGAGGGAAAATATTGGCAAATTTGATCGTTCAAAAAAGGGGACTAAAGGCTTCAGAAACAAAAAAAAGAAACAACTGGTTAAGCTATATGGTTCGAAACTATATATTGTATTTGTTTCTGCTTCCGTCCATAATTCTTACCGTCATTTTCAAGTATGTTCCCATGTACGGCTCGATCATTGCATTTAAAAATTTCAGCCCAAGAAAAGGCATCCTCGGCAGCGAATGGGTTGGATTTGAACATTTTCAGCGGTTTCTTTCATCACCAAATTTTTATGACATTTTAATGAATACGCTTAAATTAAGCGCTTACGGTCTTATTCTTGGTTTCCCAGTACCAATCATTCTGGCCTTAATGCTAAATCTGGTCAGAGGAGCGAAGCTCAAGAAGAATATTCAGCTTATTGTATACGCACCTAACTTCATCTCGGTTGTTGTTGTTGCCGGCATGCTATTTGTTTTTCTATCGCCGGCTGGAATAGTGAACGCTTTGGTAACAACCTTCACCGGCAAGCCGATTTCTTTTATGACTGATCCCGCCTATTTCCGAACGGTGTATATTTTGTCCGGTATATGGCAAACAGCGGGCTGGTCCTCTATCATTTATGTGGCCACCTTAGCCAATGTGGACCCGCAGTTGCATGACGCTGCAACAATTGATGGCGCTTCATTGATGAAGAGAATCTTCCACATTGATCTGCCAGCTCTTAAACCCGTCATGGCCGTCCTGTTCATTCTCGCTGCAGGAGGTATTATGTCGATCGGCTATGAAAAGGCTTACTTGATGCAGACGGCCCTGAACACACCAACCTCGGAAATCATCGCGACTTACGTATACAAGGTGGGGTTGCAATCCGGCGATTATGCTTATTCTACGGCAATCGGGTTGTTCAATTCCGTAATTAATGTATTGCTGTTGATTTTCGTAAATACCGTCGTCAAGAAGCTGAACGAAGGAGAAGGGCTGTATTAAAGAAGGAGGTATTCATGGATATTCATTACACCGGGAAGGACCGGATTCTGCTCATCATCAATTATATTCTGCTTGGTTTGTTTGTTCTCGCTATTCTGTTACCGCTGGTTTATGTGGTGCTTTCGTCCTTTTTAACTCCAAATACTCTGATTACCAAAGGGTTTGCCATTACATCATCAGACTGGACACTCACGGGATATGCCAAAATCCTAAGCAACAGTGCCATGATTCGCGGTTTTTTTAATGCTATTTTTTATTCAGCAGCCTTTGCGTTCGCAACCGTATTATTTTCCGTCTTCGCGGCTTATCCGCTTGCGATTGAAGAGTTGGTAGGGAAACGGTCCATTATGATCTTTTTCCTGATAACGATGTTTTTCGGTGGCGGTCTGATTCCTACCTATCTGGTGATTAAGGATTTAGGCATGTTGAATACGGTGTGGGCCATTATTCTACCCGGCTCGATCAGCGTATTCAATATTATTCTGGCAAAGACTTATTTCCAGGGACTTCCCAAAGAGCTGTTCCAGGCGGCGAGTATAGACGGAGCTTCCGAGCTCAGTATTTTCTTTAAAATCGTCCTGCCGCTTTCCAAGCCTATTATTTTTGTTCTAGCTTTATACGCTTTTGTCGGACAGTGGAATTCTTATTTCGACGCCATGATTTATCTGGATGATCCGAAGCTGTTTCCGCTTCAACTGGTACTGCGCTCCATTTTGATACAGAACCAGGTTCAGCCCGGCATGATTGCCGATGCGATGGCACAAGCGGAGCTTAAGAAATTGTCTGAAATGATTAAATACTCTGCCATTGTCATATCAAGTCTGCCTTTGATTGTCATGTATCCATTCTTCCAGAAGTATTTCGAAAAGGGTGTCATGGTAGGTTCGATCAAATAACAAACCGGGGGAATAGAGATGAAAAAAACATTACTAACCTTGTCTGTGTTGGTACTTTCTACTTCACTGCTTGCCGGATGTGGCGGTTCGGGGAATAATTCTGCGGCATCCGAAGATTACAAGCTGGAAAATGTTACTCTGCCGCTTAAAGAGAAAGTTACTTTGCATTTTATGACTCAAAGCTCGCCGCTGGCACCTTCCGATCCAAATGAAAAGTTGATTTATAAAAGACTGGAAGAAAAAACAGGGGTGCATATCGATTTTACCAACTTCACCTCCGATTCCTTCATTGAAAAAAGAAACCTTGCTGTTGCCAGTGGAGATCTTCCAGATGCCATACTGGATGCCGGATATTCCGATTACGATTTGTTGAACCTCGGAAAGGATGGAACTATTATCCCTTTAGAGGATTTGATTCAAAAATATATGCCGAATCTGCAGAAGGTATTGAAGGAAGCACCTGAGTACAAATCCATGATAACTGCACAGGACGGGCATATTTATGCTTTTCCTTGGATTGAAGAACTGGGTTCTGAGAAGGATAGCATTCATTCTGTAAACGACATGCCATGGATCAATGTGGAGTGGCTGAAAAAGCTGGGACTTAAAATGCCAAAAACCACCGAGGATTTAAAAAAAGTTCTGCTCGCATTTAAAAATGGCGACCCTAACGGAAATGGCCAAGCGGATGAAATCCCGCTGTCCTTTATACTCAATAACGGCAATGAGGACCTGAATTTTCTGTTCGGATCATTCGGACTTGGGGACAACGGCGATCATACGGTAGTGACCAATGAGGGGAAAGTGGTCTTCACTGCCGATCAGGATGGTTATAAAGAGGGGATTAAATATCTTAATGAGCTGTATAAACTGAACCTGATCGACGAAGAGTCATTCGAGCAGGATTACAATACGTATCTGGCCAAAGGCCAGAATGAAAAATATGGTCTCTACTTTCAATGGGATAAGGCGAACATCTCAGGAGATAACGATAAATATGAATTGATGAATCCGCTCGCCGGACCAAGCGGTGAAGTCAATGTGACCCGCACGAACAATCTCGGCTTTGACCGGGGGAGAATGGTAATTACCAGTGACAACAAAAATCTTGAGCTTACGGCAAAATGGATTGACCAACTGTATGATCCTATCCAGTCCGTACAGGACAACTGGGGCACCTACGGCGACAAAACTCAGCAGAACATTTTTGAATACGATGAAGCGAGTCATATGCTGAAGCATCTTCCGCTTAAGGGAACGGCCCCTGTCGAGCTGCGGCAAAAAACGAATATCGGCGGTCCATTGGCAATTCTTGACGAGTATTACGGAAAAGTAACGACCAAGCCCGATGATGCCGTGGGACGGCTTAAGCTCATGAAAGAAAGACTCGTTCCTTATATGAAGGCTGACCACAATTTCCCTAAAGTCTTCTTCTCGCTGGAGGATCAGAAGCAGATCTCTACCTTGGAAACAGACTTATTTGCCTACGTTAACCGCAAACGGGCGGAATGGATCAAAACAGGCAAAGTGGAAGAAGAATGGGCTGATTATAAAGCCGAGCTTTCCAGACTGGGACTGGACAAATGGCTGGAAATCAAACAAAAAGGCTATGACAGATATCTTAAAGATCAAGGCTGAAACATTTAAAAGGTGGTTGGGGTGTTAAATGCCTTATCAACAATCAAGAGGAGAGCGGATACTATGAAAGAATTAAACCTAACGGACGACTATAGCGGCAGAAAGAGAAAAAGTAACTACAGTGAGACGTACAGGCCTCAATTTCATTATTCACCGGAGAAAAATTGGATGAACGATCCCAACGGCATGGTTTACTTTGAAGGAGAGTACCACTTGTTCTACCAGCATACGCCCCATGATACGCAGCCTGATTTTGGCAACATGCATTGGGGGCATGCGGTAAGCAAGGATCTAGTGCATTGGACTGAGCTTCCACCGGCGATTACACCTGGGGAGGACGGAGCGATCTTCTCGGGGAGTGCGGTGGTGGATAAGAACAATACCAGCGGATTTTTCGACGAGGAAGGATCAGGATTAGTTGCCATTTATACAAATGAGGGCAACAAGGCTCAGCCTGGAAAGCCGCAGGTGCAAAGCATTGCTTACAGCAAGGATAAGGGTCGAACCTGGACAAAATATGAAGGTAACCCGGTTTTATTTCCAACGGACACGCTAGACTTTCGTGATCCGAAGGTGATTTGGCATGATGAATCATCAATGTGGATCATGGTTCTTGCCGTAAGGGACCGTGTAGAATTTTACACATCTCCAAACTTGAAAGAATGGTCTTTTGCAAGCGAATTCGGTTCCGACATTCCACATATCCACCGAGGGATATTTGAATGTCCTGATATATTTCGAATCCAAGTGGATGAGGATCCTAATATCACGAAGTGGATTCTGATGCTAAGCGTCGGGGATAGAAATGGTGTGAATCCAGACGATCCGGAACCACCGGCAGGCGGTTCTGGCATGATGTATTTTGTAGGCAACTTTGACGGTAAGGCATTTGCTCTGGATGAAGCGCTGAAAACTATCGATGCTATTAAATGGGTAGACTACGGATCAGACTTTTACGCGGCCGTGACATGGAATGGGATTCCAAACGAGGACGGACGAAAGATTTGGGTCGGCTGGATGAACAATTGGCGTTATGGTACCACGCTACCTTCAGAGGAATGGCGTGGCAAGATGTCAATTCCCCGTGAGCTACAGCTTAGGACTTATCCAGAGGGACTTCACTTAATCCAAGCACCCATAAGTGAATTAAGTCAGCTAAGAAAACCGATTTTGTCTCTGCAAGACTTGACGATTAAGCCAGGTATGAACGTGTTGTCTGATATTTCTGCTGCAAAGGCAGAAATTATTGTAGAATTTGAAATTAACACTGCCGTGGAATTCGGGTTCAAAGTGCGGAAATCTTCCAATCAGGAGACGATCATCGGATATAATATCTCGAATGAGGAATTGTTCGTCGATCGGACGAAGTCGAGCGCCACTGATTTTCATTCCGATTTCACAGCAATACACAAGGCCACTATGAAGCCAGAGCATGAGAGGATACAGTTGAGCATTTATCTGGATTGGTCAAGTGTCGAAGTCTTCGGAAATCATGGAAAAACAATCATTTCGGACATGATTTTCCCGGACTTCGAAAGTAAGGGTCTAGAACTCTACGCCATTGGTGGAGAACTAAGGGTCGTGTCGCTTCAGATCAATGATCTGGTAAGCATTTGGGGAAATGAGAATGTTTAGACGTTAACTATTGATATCATTCAAATTTTAATTATCTCACGAAGGAACTCATTGAGTAGCGAGTGTCAAATTGATTTTTCAATTTGACACTTTTTTATATTGGATAAGATAATGAGTTTGTGTAAGCTAGATAGCAATAGGTCTGTCAAGACTTAGTTGTAGATTCATTTTCGAATGAACCTCTCTCGATTAAATTGTGTATTCTTCTTATATAGACTTTTGGATACAAGGAGGCATCGTCCGTGGATTCAATGCAGCATATTATTGGCTCTAATTTGGCTCAAATCAGGAAGACTAGAGGATTAAGTTTGGATAAGGTGGCTGAACTGACAGGGGTCAGCAAAGGGATGCTGGCTCAGATTGAGAAGGGGAAATCTAATCCTACGGTAACAACCCTTTGGAAAATTGCGAACGGTTTGCATGTATCCTTCTCCACCTTTCTCAAAGAAGACCCGCCGCAAATCACGAAGATTCGGAGGGAAGACCTGCATCCAGTTATTGATGAGGACGGTAACTACTTTGTTTACCCTGTATTCCCGTATCACGCTGAAAAGAAGTTTGAGGTGTTCACGGTAAGTCTGAAGCCAGGCTTTACACACCAGGCAGAGAAGCATCTGGGAGAGGAAACGATTCTCATGATCCGTGGGGAGATGTACTTTGAAATGCAGGGGCAACAGCTTAAGCTGAGTGCAGGGGATGCCGTGCAATTTCAAGTATCTGACATACATACCTACCGCAATGATTCGGAAGAGGATGCCGATTTTTATGTATTGATTTATTATGCGGATTAGTGGGATGATTAGCATAGTCTAAAACAGGCTTCCACATCAGGATTTTGCAAAATCCTGAGATATAAAAAGAGAGCAACGAGGAAAAGAGAGGAAAGAACCCATGGAAAGCAAGTACATCCGAGAAACCTACTGCTTCAAGACGTCCCGAGTATTTCCCAACGATATCAACAATCATAACACGCTCTTCGGCGGCCGATTGATGTCGTATATCGACGATATCGCATCTATTGCAGCTGCTAAGCTGTGTCGTACGAACACAGTTACAGCCTCTACGGATTCGGTGGATTTTTTGCTACCTATCCATCCGAGTGATTCTGTCACGCTGGAAGCGTTCGTAACCTGGACAGGCCGTAGCTCGATGGAGGTGTTCGTAAAGGTAATTCGTGAAGGACTGATGACTGGCGACCGAAAAATCGCAGCCACCGCCTTCCTGACCTTTGTGGCATTGGACGAGAACAACCGTAAAGTGACCGTGCCGCAGGTGATTCCAGAAACAGAAGAGCAGTTACAATTGCACCAGACGGCTCCATCACGCGCAGCCATACGGCGTCAGCGGAGGGAAGAAAGCAAGCAGCTGGCTAGTTTTCTGACAACAGATTATCCGTGGGAATTGTAACGTACTAGAGATTATCAACTTCATCGTTTTACGTAAAAAGGAGCCGTCTTTTCCGTTAGCAGTCGACCATGATCTGCTCGGAATACGGCTCCTTTTGAAAATAACTTGAGCTATTCTACTTTAACTACACGGAAATGCTGATTTGTCCCACCATTATCGCCCCATTGAATGGCTTTGGCTCCATCGGCGGTGGCGCCTTCAGAAATATCGATCAGCTTGCCGGTTGCCCGATTTTTCAGCTTGTAATAACCACCGGTTACGGATACTAATTGCCAATGCTGACTGGACCAGCTTCCGTCACTCCACTGCTCAATAACTGTACCGTCTGTTGTCGTACCGCTTTCAACACCAATTAGCTTTCCGCTGTTGCGGTTCACAATTTTATAATATCCGCTGCCTGCATCTTTGAGCTGCCATTGCTGGTTTGCTGCCCCGGAATCTGCACGCTGCTCCAGGTCTGCGCCGTCCGTCGTTGCATTGCCAATAATGCTTAGTGGCTTATTGCTCTTGCGATTCACTAGCTGATAATAGGCATCCGGATCAATGGCAATTGGCGTCGTTATCCCCTCGACCACACCACTGGCGGTGTCAATATTAATGCTGTCGAACCAATCCATGGCTAATGAAGTCGCTGTTGGAAAACGCAGTGGCAACCATACATATTGAGAATCCTGCACAGGACCGCTCCACGCACCTGCCCAACGGTCACCCAAATACAGGTATGAAGTTGTCTGGGCACCTTCAACAGGAATCACGTAAGCCGACTGTGAACCATAAGTCGTACCGTCCCCAAAGTTTATCGTATTACTCCAGGTTCCTTCAATGCTGGATGCGGTAGCATACTTGGCTTGATTGGGATTCCAGCCGGTAGCCCCGGATGTAATCAGGAAGTAGACGCCTCCTTTTTTGAACATCGCCGGAGCTTCACGATATTGTCCAGGCCAAAGTGTAGTCACCAGCGATTCAACTTGCAGAAAATCCGGTGTCAGACGATAAATGTTGAGATCCGCGTTTACCCGGGTAGCCGAAATGAGGTAAGCTGTACCGTTATCGTTATATACGGTCATATCGCGCGAATCGTAATCCAGAGGACGGAAGCTGCCCTGATACGTGTAATCGCCGTCCACGGTATCGGAAGAGGCGACAGCCACTCGGGCCTCGTTGTAATTAACCCCATTCTCCTTATGCATCCATAATACGTATTTACGTGTTTTTTCGTTGTAAATCACTTTCGGACGTTCAATATTCGAAACATTCAACTCTACGGCGGAACTGCTGGTCAGTACGTTTTTACGAAACTCCCAGTTTTTTAAATCAGAGGAACGGTAGGCGGATACCGCCTTGAACGTGCCGTTGGGATTACGATTTTCGCCAAACCAATAATAGTAACCGTCTACTTTAATCATACCACCCCCATGGGCATGGACCACGTTTCCATCTGTATCTTTAAACTGAATGCCATTCACAACATTCGCTGAAGCGGCTGAAGCGATCTTAGGTGAAAACATCTGAAAAATGCTCAACGTCAGCAAAATAGAGAGCATAATACACAGCAAGCGGGCAAAATCATATTTCATTGTTTCGTCCTCCCCTGTATGTGTTATTTTAAAGCGTTTTCATTAACGGACTCTACGAAGCAGTTTTAATAGAGCTACTTATCCCAATTGTATCCATATTGAATTGAAAGTGCTAGAGTAGTATATTGACCATGTACACGGCACACGCCATCCATATCTAACAGACTTCCATCGAACGGTGAGTGTTACAAACTGGCTGATATTCATTAGGTATACAGGAGGCAACCATGAAAATATACGCGATTGATACGAGCAAGCCGGAGGCTGAGGAGCATTACGAATCACTGTTAAATCAGGTTTCGCTGGAAAAACAGCACAAGTTAGATCGTTTTTTACATCGGGAAGATGCTTTGAGGGGGTTATATGCCGATGTGCTGCTGAGATGGTTGGCCTGCCGGCAATTGAAGGTATCTAATGCCAGTCTTCAATTTACATACAATGCATTCGGTAAGCCTTCCTTGATCAATGCACCCGCATTCCATTTTAATGTTTCTCACTCGGGAAAATGGGTGGTATGCGCTATTGATGATCACCCGCTTGGAATCGACATTGAACAGCTCCGTCCTATTGATTTTGAGGTAGGTAGAGTGTGCTTTTCAGACACAGAGTATGATACGTTAATGCGTCAGGACGCAGACAGCCGCTTATCGTATTTTTACGATCTATGGACGCTTAAGGAAAGCTTTGTGAAGGCCGAGGGGCAGGGACTAACCCTACCGTTGAAGTCTTTTTCATTTGAGCTAAAGGCACAGCCATTCATAGACTTCACGACAGAGGGCTTTACCACCGAGTATTGTCATTTTAAGCAGTATGAGCTGGATCAGGATTATAAAATGGCTGTCTGTGCAGCTCATGACCAATTTGCCCAGCAGGTGCAGCAGATAGATATAAATACACTACGCTTGGAAGTGGCAACATAGGCGTAATTATGAAGTGGATATGCGTATAGTTGAAAAAAGGAGATGAGTGGCGTTGACATTCGTTTTGTTCAAGCACGGCCGGTTGTATGGGGAGTGGGCTTCCAAAGGAGACTCCATCGTTGTACAGCATGGACGGATACAGGCCATCGGGTATGCTCGGGAGCTTGAATTACAGTTGTCCGGTAAGGAATATGAAACTGTGGATTGGGAAGACGCCTATGTACTGCCAGGCTTAACCGATTCACATATGCATTTGTCTATGCATGGTATGAAGCTGGCTATGCTGGATTTAACATCAGCTACCTCCAAGGAAGAGATGCTGGCTATGCTGCGCAAACGGGTCGCTGTAACACCGCCGGGAGAATGGATTTTAGGACTCAACTGGAATGAAAATGCGTTTATTCCTGTTGAAATACCGGATATAGCCGAGCTGGATGCCATTACAGATCAGCATCCGGTATATCTCACTCGTACGTGCTTTCATACGTTCTTGGCCAATTCAGAGGCATTTCGGCGTGCAGGTATTAGCGAGGACACCCCTGACCCGGCTTCGGGAGCCTATGGACGAGACGCAGATGGACGGTTGAACGGATTAATTTATGAGGAAGCATCCTTTGCCTTTACTAGCGTGCAGCCAGAGCCGGATTATTCGGTTAAGAAGGACACGATTCGGCGGGCTTGCCTGGATGCGCTACGGCTTGGTCTGACTGCTGCACACACGGAAGATTTACGTTTTTTAGGCAGCGTGGAGACGATGCAACGAATTTATAGGGAGTTGAGGGAAGAAGGTCTTGCTTTTCGCACACACCAGCTCATCTATCATCCATTTATGGAAGAAGCGAAAGTGCAAGGGCTGCGTGCAGGTACCGGAAATGAGTGGTTTAAAATCGGTGCGATTAAAATGTTTGCCGATGGCGCTATTGGTGGAAGAACGGCATTATTGTCTGAACCTTATAGTGATGCTCCACATACCTGCGGAATGGCGATTCAACCGCAGCCAGAGCTGAATCAGATGGTCGCAGCTGCCAGGGCCGCAGGCTTTCCGGTGGCTGTACATGCTATAGGGGATGGGGCAGCGCACATGATTTTGACGGCGATGGAGGCCCATGTGCTCACGGAGGAAAGCGGTTTGCCAGATCGCCTGATCCATGGACAGGTGCTTAGGAGGGATTTGGTCAAGAGAATGGCGAAGTTGCCGCTGATTGCGGACATCCAGCCCCGTTTTGTCGCAAGTGACTTCCCTTGGGTACTGGATCGGGTCGGGAAAGAACGGACTGAATATTTATATGCCTGGAAAAAGCTGCTGGAAGCAGGCATTCCATGTGCTGGAGGTAGTGACGCGCCGATTGAGCCGTTAAACCCTTTTCTTGGTATTCATGCGGCAGTGACTCGCGCCAAGCCGGAAAAAATGCATGAGGGCTATCTTCCCGCTGAAAAGCTGGATGTACATGAAGCCATTCGTTTGTTTACCACGGGAAGCGCAGTAGCAGCCGGTGAAGCTGATGAAAGAGGGACGATAGCTGAAGGGAAAGCCGCTGACTTTACAGTCATTGACCGTGGTGTATCGGAAAGCCCGCAAGCTTTACTTGACGTTAAGGTACGAATGACAGTTGTAAACGGGAAAGTTGCATATCGGTCATAGGCTGGTGATAAGTATGTATGCCAAAAGCCTTCAACTTCACTTTTCATGTGAGGTTGAAGGCTTTGTATTTTATAAACCACGCTGTATAAATCGGTCTGCGTTTTTTACACTGGACCACAGATCAGAGCTTGCTCCGCCCGGATACCAGTAGGCGAAGCCAGCAAACCCAGCATCCTGCCCCAAGCGATACTTACGAGTGAAGGATCGTCCTTCCTCAAGCCAAAGCTTATGAAGCTGTGTGTCTTTGTAAGACACGGTATACTGCTGAATATCCTCATTCCAGATTGGTTTGGAGACGGAACGGGATACTAGCTGGTTTTGCTGATCTAGTGATATATCAGAGGAAGCGATTGAATGTCCGCTAGCGTTAAGCGTCCAGTTCCGTGTAAATAATGGCAACGCCAAGATCGCTTTCTCCGGATAGGTGGTTTGTACAAAACGCCGCACGCTTTCACGAAGCCATGGCAGTGAGGACACAGAGCCGGGGATCGAGCTACCTCCCCAATGCTCGTCATATCCCATCAGGATCAGATAGTCTGCCGCAGCACCAAGCTGTTTATAATCAAAGGCGGCAGTCCAGTCCGTTCCGTAATCAGGAGATACACAAATCGCCAGTACCGCATTCTGACTCTTCAACTTAGCTTTTAATTGTTGGACGAACAATGTTAAATTGGCACGATCCTGACCATCTACATTTTCAAAATCAATGACAAGTCCGTTCAAACCGTAAACAGATACGGCGTTGGCAAGCTGAGTTATAGTTTTATTCCGTAGAACCTCACTGGATAGAATTTGGTGCGTCAGCACCAGGTTGGAACGGTTGCCTACCATAGCCCAGATATTTTTATGATGCTGTTTGGCCCAGGTGAGCAGCGAAGAATTGGTATAGTCGCTTATACTACCTGTTTCATTTAGAAAAAACCAACGTGGTGACAGGGTGTTGATGTTGGATTGGAGCACCGTATTTTCAAACTGCTGAACGGTTTGATCATATTGCCAGCCTAGTCGGATGGAAGAAGCAGTGGAAGCAGTTTGGTTAGCATGCTTAGTTGAATACGTTAGCAGACGCTCCAGCAATGCCGCTGTTTCTTCGCGGGTTAGAGAGGATGCTGGACGAAAATAGTTACTTTCACCTTTCATAAAGCCGTAACGATTTACGGTGGTTACCGCATCAAGAGCCCAATCTGCAATTTCCCCAGTATCTGTGAAGGAGGAAGTAGCATCTCCTGATCCGTCCGAAGAGCGGATGAGACGTGCGATCATTAAGGCCGCTTCTTGTCGGGTTATAGGACTATTAGGTTGGAATGTGGCAGAAGTTCCCCCCTGAACGATATTGAGTTGAGAAGCCGCTTCAATCCATCCATAGTACCACGTCTTTTTGGCAACATCTCGGTAGGAGGAAACGGCCGCTTGTACAGGCTCCAGACCAAGTGTGCGGTCCAGTGCGGTAACCCATTCGGCTCTGGTAACGGCCTTTTTAGGAGAGAAGTAACCAGGTTGTGTACCGTTCAAAATTCCTTTAGCGTGCAGGGAAATAATAGACTGATAGGCATAGCTGTGTGCAATATCTTGGAATGCAGCGCCAGATGCTGCTGCCGGAGCAGCTAAGTATGAAGTGAATGTTGTGAATATTGTGATGGCTGCAGTTGCTGAAAGGGTGAGCCTGGTTAACCAACGTGATCGTTTGGAACTCATACCAAATAACCTTCTTTTTTATGATAGATTGTAGATTCATATATTGTTACTCGACGAATAATACTATCAAAAAGAGGAAAGTTATTCATTGCTAAATTGCTGGAAAAACACCAAAAAACCCGCTACCTATGCGGCAACGGGTTTGATATTGGATAAACTATGCTTTTTTGGCATACATAATACCGATAGTCTGTGGACCACAATGACTGGAAATGACACAGCCTGCTGTCGTTAGCAGTACCTCTTGTGCGTTCGTTTCTTCTTTCAAACGAGCTTGCAGCATCAGCGCATCTTCCTCGGCCAAAGCGTGCACGACAATAATGATATCGTTATCCATCTGATCTCGTTGATTCAGAGCGTTTTGCAGCATCTGATCCAGTGCTTTTTCACGTTTGCCGCGGACTTTGTAGGCAGGCGTCATTTTTCCGTCAATCACTTTGATCACCGGACGAATTTTGAGCAGACTGCCGATCAGGTTTTGCATGCCTGAGCATCTTCCGCCTTTATACAGGTATTCAAGTGTATCAATGACAAATTCCGTGTCTATTAAAGGCCTGGTTTTTGTCAACATGTCTACAATCTGCTCTATCGTATTGCCGTTGGCTGCCGCACGAGCAGCTTTCATCACAAGCAGGCCAAAGCCGCACGACAAATTCAAGGAATCAAAAACCGTAATGCGGCCTTCCGGAAATTCGGAGGCAGCGAGTAGCGCATTCTGGTACGTCGATGATAGCTCGGAAGACAGACTGATATATAAAATGTCGTCCCCTTGTTCTATGTAGGGCGCAAAGGCTTGAATAAAATCCGACGGAGAAGGTGCGGCGGTACGCGGTAAATGTCCCTCGCGGCTTACACGTTGAAATAATTGTTCTGGGTGAATGTTTACACCATCCTGCAATGCTTCATCACCAAATACTGTATACAATGGCACAATGCTAATATCGTACTGTTGGCGCCAGTGAGCAGGAATATCACTGGTACTGTCGGCAAAAATTTTAATTTTGTTCATACATTGAATCCTCTCTGTGTGATGCAGAAAAATTATAAAGATTGCACGGAGGAAGGATAGATATCCGCTGTGCTATTCGGAACGGAAAGACCGATGGCAAGAAGTGCAATAAAGCCCACAATAATAAGTGCATTAATGATTAAGCCTGTAATAGCGAAGGTTTTCTTACGGTTTTTTAACGCAATTCCAATGATACCGACCACAAGTCCGCTACAATTCAGCAACAGGCTGCCTAAAAAAATAAAAGGAAGCAGTACCGTTCCGGTTTGCTGCAGAGCGACTTCAGGGTTCATCGTTTGGTATTGGCCGAAATGAGCCAGCAGATTAATAACCATAATAGCCAGAATAATATATCCGATCAGGCTGACAAGCGACATAATAAAAGAAGCAATTCCGGGACCAGAATGTTTGAGCTTGACCGGAGGCTGGAACACAGGAGTTTCTGAAAAAACAGGGTGCTCCTCAGACGCAGCAGGTTTTTGCAAATTAGGATCTTGGTAACTCATTTTTTCAACTCCTTGAACATAGTCCGAACAGGTACTAATTTTCCACAAAATAAACAAAAAAGCAAGCCACCCTACACATTACCCTTCAAAAGATAGGGTCTAATCATCCAATTCTGTATGCGGTCTGTTCACACACGCTGGCTGGTAAACTTCATACGGTTTCGATAAAATAAGAAGAACATTCGGCTAAAAGGATGAGATGAAAAGGAGTACACAAACATGCAACGAAAATGGATATTTATGGGTTCTATAATGATGATGTTGGCGGTAGCCATTGGAGCGTTCGGGGCACATATTGTGAAAGCCCGGATCGACGCGGATGCTTTGGCCGTGTATGAAACAGGTGTGAAATATCATATGATTCACGCTGTCGGTTTGCTGATCATTGCGTTGGCTGCCGGACAGTGGGGTCCTTCCAACCGTTTAAGATGGGCAGCGCGTCTGTTATTGACGGGTATCATTTTGTTTTCTGGTAGCTTGTATGTGCTAAGTTTGACCGGAATCCGTGTGCTGGGGGCTATTACCCCTCTAGGAGGCGTGTGTTTTATTGCAGGATGGATATTGCTGGCATGGGCTGCCATGGGTCTTAAGAAAGAGGATTAGAGCTCTTTTCGGATAATGCAAAAAAAGAGAATGGACAAGAAAGACGTATGTTTTTCCTGACCGTTCTCTTTTTTCATGCTTCGTTTTTTTGTGAAGTATTTACATTTACGATGTGATTTCATCGATCTCATTCATTTTAAAGGAGTACACTTGCTTCTCATCTACATGATACACACTCAGCAGGCTATTATCATGATCCAGGTTGAGGATGCGGCAAGGAATGCTGCGCTGTCCGCCATAGCGGTTCACGATTAACCGTACAAGCGTATTATCATGTATATAGCGTTTGATCCATTCATACGTACTAAGGTCTTGTTGTGTTGCAGGCTTTGGCTGTACGTGGGATTGTTTGATCTCTTGAACGACTGGTGGCTTGTTCGTAATTGCGGCTGATTTCTTTTTAGAGAATTTTTCCGCGAGCGTAGCGGCTGCATCAGATGGGCTATTCACGGCTGACTGTTTTTTTAGGTACAGTGCAGCTTCAATTAAATTGCCAAGTTCGATACCGGATTGAATCCGGCTATCCGCAATTTGTTCATTTTGGCTCAAGAGATTAAGCAGGAACTGAAGGGCCTCAACGTTCGAACGGCCTTTAACTAATACATCTACATTAAATAAATAACTGGTTTCGTCTTGATTTGATTCCTTTTTCATACATCCTCCAGCCCAAGCCATGGGTAATTAGTCTTTTATAGTACCTATCAATATATCATTAAAACGTAATCTATCATAGTGCCTAAGGCCCTGTTGTTGGATATTAACAAAAATAAAATCTATATAAAGCCCTATGCGTAAAATTTTCTCAGAGTACACTGGAATTGTACATTTTTGCATGTGCACACGAATGAGGACAGTATGTGAGCATCGGATATAGATAAGCAAGCCAGAGCTACATATACAGAGAATAAAGGAGGGAGGGGGTGAAATCAAGTAATTTAAATTTTAAATATATTACAATGGGAAAATATAACGAAGCAGTCTCATCCATCCAGAAGAAAAGTAAAATCCCCCTTAATGAAAGGGGGACTTGGCCTATCAAAAACATGATAAATTATAGTAAGCGCAATTAAAGCAAATTTTAATTTCGATTAAAAGGGGATTCGTTGTGATTGAATAAGGTAGTCATGTTCGAATGCCCAACTCACAAGACCACTCCAGAAATCTTCACAGGCTGAAATGATCGTCGCTGGTTCAGCTAAATCTCCAGACATGACCAGCTTAACGATATGATCAAATCCTTCTGGACGACTCGGCAGTTCCAGGGCCTCCGGTAGAACCATTGAACCCGTTGAGAAAAGCTTCTGATTGTGCAACCCAACTAACATAGCCCCATATTGGGCAAACTGCATTACCAGATACGGTAAGTAGGTATGAGGACCATGTACACGGATATTTCTAAGCTTTCCTATAAACTCGTACATTTCACCTACAAGCACTTCGTTGATGGCATGCCTGAAATCTTCCTTTGTTGGGGATTCGGCCGCTTCCTTTAATATAGAAAAAAAGCCTTTAGGATCATACAGACGAAGTGGGGAAAAGAAGGGTCCATGTGTCAACGGCCAATCGCCCTCAACAGTAGAGGCAATTTTAAGAAGAATGTCTGAACTACAGACGTTCACCTCAGCCTTCCAGGGGCCCGCCGACCATTCATGACTAAATTCTACGGGGCCGTTTGATTCACTCAGTACACAAAACATTTCAATATCCGAGAAAGGGCCGTCAGTACCTTTGGCAACAGATCCATAGACCCCTATAGCCAGAATTTTGTCTCTGTATACTTCATGTAACCTCGCAGCTATTTCGTGGCAAGTCTGAAGTCTCTCACTTCGAGAAATGTTGACAGGTCCATTCATATCCATTAGTGATCTCCCTCTGTTTCTTACGGTCTAAGTGACTTGTCCAATTTACGGATTCGCCATTTAGCGCGGGTTTAATTTCACTTGCGAGCCCTTGCCGCCCGTCTGGATTCCAGTTTCCTTCATCCCGGCTTCCTTCAGATCAACTAGTAGCCGCTCTAATACCGCTTTGGCGACGGGGGCTTCTTTTGCTCCAGACGCTTTAACGACCAACTGCACCGGTTTGCCGGAACGCAGATGTTTGTCTGCCTGACGCAGCTTCGTGTCGTAATCATGTTCCTCAATATGAGCAGTGAAGCGAAGCTCCTTGACCTTTTCTTTGCCGCTGTTTTTTGCGGCTCGGCCGACATTTTTGCTTGCTGCGGTTTCTTTTTGCGCCAGCGCTTTTCCTTTGCCCTTTGCGACCAAGCTACAGGGCGGTGGACTGCTCATGAGTGAGGTGCAGACCAGGTCCACCCCTTGGGATCGGGCCATAGCCAAGGCTTCTGACTTGGAGACAACGCCGAGCTTCTCTCCCGCGAGTCCAGTGAGTACCACTTCATCAGCTTTAATTTGCTCGTTGATTAATACTGCCACGTAAATGTGCCTCCCTTAAACAATGATAAAGCTATCATATACGGAACCTATTTGTGATTCAATTTTAGATTTATCCGTATTGACAAAAGTCACTAACCCCTATAATCTTTTACTGATAATGATTATCATTTTCCGATGCAATATACATACAGGGGTGATTGAGAGAAATGAAAAAGATGTTGAATAGCCTATTATTATTTGTAGTTTTTACTATTGTATTGGCGGGCTGCGGTGCAGCTGGGGATAGCTCGAAGACGGAAGGTACTGCAGGGTCTGAGCAGACATCCACAACGGCTGGTCCGGTTACGGTTAAGGACGACCACGGGGAAGTCAAACTGGACAAGCCAGCGGAACGTGTCGTGGTACTCGAATGGACGTTTACCGAGGACCTCATTGCACTTGGCGTACAGCCGGTCGGCAATGCAGACAATGAAAACTACAAGCTGTGGGTAACACCGGAGGCGAAGCTGGCTGATACCGTAACTGATATCGGCACACGGGGCGAACCGAATCTAGAAGCGATTGCGGCGCTTAAGCCGGATCTTATTATCTCCAACGCCGATAACAATGCAGCGATCTATGCACAGCTTAAGGGGATAGCACCGACAATAGAATTCGATCCTTACAAGGGGAACGGCTATGATTACGACCGTATGGTCGAAATTTTCAAGCAAGTCGCTGTGGCTACCGGAAAAACGGAACAGGCTGATAAGGTCCTAAGCGAACTTGACCAGCACTATGTAGATGCAAAGACTACATTGGAGAAGGCGGGCAAAGCAGACTTTCACTATGCGCTGACACAGGCCTTTACAGCTCAAAATGCTGCCAGTTTGCGAATGTTCAAAGAAAATTCGGTTGTAGTGGGAACGCTTGCGAAAATCGGCATGGTGAACGACTGGAAGTCGGACAAGACCGAGAAATACGGGTTTAGCACCGTTGGCATTGAAGCTCTTCCAACTGTGCAGGACAGCAATTTTATCTATATTACGCAAAAGACGGACGATGTATTTGGAGCCGCGATGAAGAACAACTCGGTATGGAACGGGCTGAACTTTGTCAAAGAAAAACGGACCTACCCACTGGACGGTACAACATGGACGTTCGGCGGTCCTATCTCATCCAAAGTACTGGTTGATCAGGTAGTCGGAGCTCTGACGAAATGACCCGAGCAGGCACAACGGGTTTATCGAAGACTTGGCGTGTAGGAAGCATCTTTGGGGGCGGATTGCTCGTCCTCATCGTGCTTTTTTTTGTAAGCTTGTGTTATGGAGAGGCTTTGATCCCGCTTCACACGGTAATTGAGGCGTTGACCCAGCGTCAGGATACGCTTGAACATAACATGGTGTGGGATCTCCGGATGCCGCGTACGGTCATTGGAATCCTGGCTGGTGGTGCGCTGGCCATCGCTGGTGCTTTGCTCCAGGCCATCACCAAAAATCCGCTGGCGGCTTCTGATACACTAGGAATTAACGCTGGTGCCTACTTTGTAGTCGTCCTTGGCGCGGTGATGTTTCCCGGATTGCTGCATCAGGCGCCGTTTCTATTTGCTGCTGTCGGCGGCCTGCTGGCAGCGGTACTCGCTTACTTCATGGGCGGGGGACGAGCTGGAAGTCCGATCCGGTTGGCGCTTGCCGGCTTGATTGTATCCATGGTTCTCGGTTCGTTTACCGGAGCTTTGCATATCTTTTATTCATTTGAAACCCAGGGACTTTTTCTCTGGGGTTCTGGCTCGCTTGTGCAAAACGACTGGAGCGGGACGACTTACGCCTGGCCCTGGGTTGTAGGACTCTCGGTCATTGCCGTTCTGCTGTCAAGGCAGTTTGATGTCCTGGATCTGGATGAGTCCACATCCACGTCACTCGGACAGAAGGTTAGTTTGACCCGGGCGGTGGGAATTGTATTGGCTGTCCTGCTGTCGACCATTACAGTCAGCGTCATTGGACCCATTGGTTTTGTGGGTTTGGTAGCTCCGCATTTGGTGCGCTTAAGCGGTCTAAAAATGCATCGTTGGGTGCTGCCCGGTTCCTTCCTGTGGGGGGCATTGCTGTTGACGGGTGCTGACGTGCTGGCGAAAATGGTCCACCAATCAAGCATGGATCTGCCGACCGGAGCAGTGATGGCCTTGATTGGGGCTCCTTGGTTAATTTGGCTGATTCTTTGGAAGATGAAGCTGCCTTCTGGTATTAGTGGGCAATCTTCCATGAACATAGGTGTGCGCTCTCGGAAATTACCGTTTGGCAGGCTGGTCACGTTGTTTGGGTGCGGTGCCGTGCTGTTGATCATATTCAGCCTGATGTTTGGAGGGATGCGAATTCCTGTCGGCGATCTATTGTCCGGCCTGTTCGGCGGTGAGAGCGCAAATTTGGCCTTGCTGCAGTTTAGAATTCCGCGCACGCTGGTGGCAGCCGGGGCTGGTATCGCGCTTGCGGTCAGTGGTGTCTTGATTCAATTAGCCGTTCGTAATCCCTTGGCGGATGCCTCGATCATTGGTGTTTCTTCAGGGGCTGGCTTTGGCGCGCTTGCAGTGATTATCGTTTGGCCTGGGCTGCCTGTTTATATGCTGCCCATCGCGGCGATTGCCGGAGCGACGGTGTCGGCGGCGGTGATCTTCTTTTTATCATGGAACAAGCACCTAAACCCGTCTGTGGTCATCCTACTTGGGATTGCCGTATCAGCAATCGGAGCAGCCGGCATTCAGGTACTGATTATCCAAGGCTCGCTTTGGGGCAGTACAGGCTATATTTGGCTGACGGGTAGTACCTACGCTCGAAACTGGGGGCAGGTAATGACGATTCTGGCCTTTCTGCTCGTGTTGTTGCCAATAGCCTGGTGGCTAGCTCGCCGCTTCGATCTTTTGGTATTTGACGATAGCAGCGCCATGGGACTGGGACTTCCGGTGCGTCGCACCCGGCTGCTGGCGATGGCAGTGGGTGTGCTGCTGGCGGGCGGAGCGGTAGCCTGTGTAGGTACAATTGGTTTCATCGGGCTGATTGCTCCGCATATCGTGCGTACGTTGATTGGGCACCATGTACGCCGCTCCATTGTTCTGTCGAGCATCTTGGGAGCAGTAATGCTGGTGCTGGCTGATACGATTGGCCGGACAGTGCTTGCGCCGACCGAAATTCCTTCCGGATTGCTGATCGCACTGATTGGTGCACCGTATTTCCTGTACTTGATGTATCGCTCCAATAAGAGTAAGTCAGTGTAGTTGAATATGTACTTAAACAGGCTGTTTCCCAGCGGATTTTCCGTGGGGAAGCAGCCTTTATTATTAATTTTTCAACGTAATCATTGGACTTTATATTTACAAATCTAATAAAATAGATATAATGTTTTATATGGAACCGTCATTGATTTATAAAGCATTGTCAAACGAAACTCGTCGTCTAATTATGTTGTGGTTAAAAAAACCAGAAGAGTTTTTTGATGAACAAGCTTATCTAAAACAAGGGCTTAATTTTCAAATTGGTGTATGTGTGGGAGATATTCAGGCTAAAGCAGGACTTGCGCAGTCTGTGATTTCAAGTTATTTATTAACGATGCAAAAATCCGGTTTGTTAGAGTCTGAGCGTATTGGGAAGTGGACGTACTATCGTCGGAATGAAAAAACAATCCGGGAATTTGCCGAGTACGTTCAAAAGGAACTATAAACAGAAAGGAGGTTTTTTTTCACATTACATATCTACAAATCTGTATATATAATTAAATTGGAGGCTTATACTTAAAATGAAAAAGGTTAACCCGTTACTTATTATCATTCTGGCTTTAGGCGTATTCGGCATTATTACAACGGAAATGGGGATTATAGGCGTTCTTCCTCAAGTAACTCAAAAATTCAATGTATCAGCTGCCCAGGCGGGTTGGCTCGTTAGTATATTTTCTTTAGTTGTTGCCCTTTCAGGTCCGTTCTTGACCTTACTCGTTTCCGGCATGAATCGTAAAGTCATTCTATTAACCGCTGTATTCAGTTTTGTCATCTCCAATATAGTCTATGCCTATACCACCCATTTTGAGGTCATGCTCATTTTTCGTGTTCTTCCTGCTATCTTTCATCCTGTCTTTTTTTCGGTCGCTCTCGTGACTGCATCGCATCTTGTCCCCCCTGAAAAGAGTAGTAAAGCCGTCACCAAGGTTTTCGCTGGAATTACGGTAGGATTTGCGTTTGGCGTGCCTTTGACTTCCTATCTTGCTGAAAAGATATCGTTAGAAGCTGCTTTCTTATTTGGTGCTGTCGTAAGCATGATTGCATTTGTAGGAATACTCGTATGGCTTCCTTCCCTGCCCGTTCAGGAAAAGATGTCTTATGGCAAACAGCTTGGTATATTACGTAAACCTCAATTGTGGTTCAACATTGTGACTGTTATTTTTATCTTTGCAGCTATGTTTTCGGTGTATAGCTACTTTGCCGAATATCTTGGACAAGTAACTCTTATGAACGGGTCATGGATCAGTATGATGTTGATGGTATTTGGAATCATTATGATTTTTGGAAACTTTTTATTTGGAGGATTATTACATAAAAATCTGACAAAGACCGTTATCATGTTTCCTTTGCTATATATGGTCATTTACGCATTCACTTATGCTCTGGGTGCTTCTTTCCTACCGATGATTGTGGTTGTGCTCATTTGGGGGGCCGTGCATTCTGGGGGGCTTATTATTAGTCAAACATGGTTAACCACGGAAGCGAAGGAAGCTCCAGAGTTTGGTAATAGCCTGTTTGTCTCATTTTCTAATCTAGGTATTACGATGGGAGCTGCTATAGGCGGGTGGTTTATCTCTCACTTGGGAATACACCAGCTCATCTGGAGCGGACTGATGTTTGCACTGCTAGCGTTCGTATCTATGATTATAAAAATAAAAATGTTCAATTCGAATGCAGCGGAAGCCAGCGTGCGTTAAAATATGGAGAGACATTAGAAAAGTACTCTACAAGATGACCATAAAATGATGCATGGGGTGATGTTGATTGCATATCGTATGGACTTCGATCTTAATGACATTCGTAATCGTTAGCGGGATCTTGGCGTTGCTCATCTGGGGAGTGATATCCTTAATTAAGCGTTTTCGCTGATCGCAATGAGGGAGTAGACATCTCTATGTGTTGAATTTATATTATCTAACTGGGAGGAATAGATGAGTATTCGAATGTATCACGATCTGGAGGCTCCATTGGAAGAGGAAATTTGGACTCTTGGAGAGGAAGCTGCTCATACACTCCCATTAGATAGCAACTTGGCCGAAGAAAAGGCACAGAGGGCTTGGGATCTAATACCCGAGCCTAAGCATACATGGGGCATCACAGGTGTAACCTTGCATCAATACGTTCAAATTCTCAATTATAACGGGCATACTCAGCGATCAGTAGAGCTTTTAAATGAGGAGATTTTAGATTTGGAAGGTACAGGGCACCGAATTATACATGCTGAACCTTATATTCAGATGGCGGAAACACTTCTTCATCAGAGCAATCCTGTATTAGCTCATAAATATCTCCAGAAGGCATACTTGATTGGAAGTGCAAGAGCATTTCGGGACCAGCCCAAGCTTTATCTCGAAATGGCAAAAAGTAAAGCTCTGGATGAACAGGATATATTACTTCGATTTAAGGCATTGGATGTGAATGCCAAACTTCTAAGCGATTTAAAGGATAATTAATAACCAATGTAATGACCTCATACAGTCTGAGATAAAATGCTGATCTGGATACGACGGACTAATGGGCTTCAATATTATTTATGGGGAGGATCAATGCATTGAAATTAAAAGAAGTGCTCTTAGGCACCCACAGTTTCGAAGCAATGAAAGCTTTTTACGCCTCTCTCTTGGGTTTGCAGGTTGTGGAGGAAGGTCCTTCGCGGTTGTCGTTTCAAGTAGGGGAATCGGTTCTTGCTTTTCAGGAATCCTCCCACATGGAAAATGAGTTTTACCATATTGCCTTTACGATTCCAACGAATAAATTCATAGAAGCAAAACAGTGGGCCATCGACCGTGGGATTTCATTGATTTCAAGACCCCAAGAAGATGAGTTTTTTTTCGAAAACTGGAATGCAACAGCGCTTTACTTCTATGATCCGGATCATAACCTTGTCGAGTTCATCGCTCACCATACACTCAACAACGCAGTCACTGAAGCTTTCGGGCCCCACTCTCTACTTCGTATAAGCGAGATCGGTCTTCCTGTCGATGATGTCTCCGAAGTATCTAGGATAATCACCGAAACGTTCCAACTTGATTCATGGGGAGGGGCTGGACAGGAATTCGCGCCGCTAGGGGATGTGGAAGGTTCCTTTATTATCATAGACAAACAGCGGCCTTGGTTTCCTGATGATAGACTTCCAAGCGTGTTCAGCATCCGTGTCTTGATTGAAGCTCCATGCTCTGCCCGTCTTTCGCTTCACAATGGTTTGTATGAATTGAGATCAAACTGATTTAGGGCTTCCCCGGATTTCTGGAATAAAGCCTACACAAGGGGGAAATCCGGGGCCATAATACATTCAGGAGATAATATATGAATATTAGACTACTTAATTCAAAAGAAAAATATCCAATAGAGCTCTTGTTACTAGCTGATCCTTCGCACCAACTTGTTGAGGAATATTTAAAAAGAGGGCAGTGTTATGTAGCAGAAATTGACCATCAAATTGTGGGAGTCTATGTTCTTTTACCTACAAGACCCGAAACAATTGAGGTGGTGAATATTGCAGTAGCGGAAGTCATGCATGGTAAAAGGATTGGGAGACAATTAGTAACCCATGCCATTGAAACAGCCCGGACACAAGGCTATAAAACGTTAGAAATTGGTACAGGAAACTCTAGCATTGGACAATTAGCTCTCTACCAAAAATGTGGTTTCAGAATTGTGGGTGTAGATCTAGATTTCTTTGTCAGACATAACTATCTAGAAGAAATTTATGAAAATGGCATACAGTGTAGAGATATGATTCGTATGTCTCAGGATTTATAGAGCCTAATTTTCTTTGCAAACCCTTCAAAGGTATCTTAAGTAAGGTTCTGAAAGGTATATGATATTGTGCCAAAAGATGGTACAATGAATTGCGGAAAGGCTATACAATCATTGGATTGCAATAGTCCTTTTTTAATGAGCTGATATCCTAATAAGTTCCTGATAAGGGGTGGTTACTTTGTACAACACAACAACCACGATACTCACAGAGATAGCAAAACATATGAGAGATAATGATTTAATCCTAAGTGATTTAGCTAGAGCAGCGGAAATGAATCCGGGCACCATGAGCAGTATTATTAATGGGAACCGCACACTTTCAGTGGATCAGTTAGATCGAATTACACAAGCGATGGGCTACCCCGTTGGTTACTACTATGAACGCTATGTGTCTGAGTATTTAGCAGAGGCTAATCCGAACTGGCGTCGTATGAGTCCTTTCATACATAATTGTGCAAAATTGAATAAACTGGACTGTATTCATGAAGTTGTTAATTTATTGATGGATAAGTTAGGCTATTCAGAATCTTTATTTGAGCTTGCGGAAGAACTATTTCATGAAAAAATGTATCAAGCGGCAACCATACTTTATGAAAATGTGGCTGTAAGTGAGAAAAAGCAATATTCAGAACGTCTGGCTATGTGTCAGTACCGTTTGTTCCATACAAGGCAAGGAGATAATCAAGAGAAAAACTATGAAGCAGCCGTTCAATTTGAAATATACGTTGATCGACTAGATGAGATAGAACAGTTAGATGCATTAAAAGATCTGGCGAATACATACCGTTCATTACGAAAATGGGACAAAGTAGAATTATTCGCTAAAGCTCTGGGAGACAAGGCAAAAATTCAATATAACATGGAGCAACAACGGCATCCTTCCAAGAAAGAAAATGCAAAGAAACCAAGCTTTCCTCTGTTTGCTTATTGGGCTTTTTCTCATTTACTTCGTGCAGAAGTTTGTGAAGCTCATAAAGATTATCAGAAGGCACTTCAACATACGTACAAATATGGTGATTTAAGTTGGGTGAAAGAAACCGATGAAGTCACTTCAGAATGGAAAATGAGATATAAAGAATGGTCTAAAGCCAATACTTATGTAAATAAACTTCACGCTGGTGAAATTGGTGTTCTGGCTGATTATGTAACATTTTTTTCTTCGAGGAAAGAAGAGTTACTTTCGGGACTAGATAACATACTTGAAGCTGCTAACCGATATCATTTAAATGTTGATAATATTCTAAATCAATTTCAAACCGAAATTTTAGCTTTGCTGGATATACCTGAGTGTGTAGGTACGTACAATCATCAATTAGTTATAGAACGTTATGTCCATTTCACACATGAATTAGCGGTTTACTACTTTAACAAAAGTAATTTTGCAAATGGCTTTACTTTTTTGTTAAATTGTTTGGAAAAATCTACATCAATCAATAATAAGTCGTATATAATTAAGTGTGTAAAACTGTATGAGTTCTACCAGGAGTGTGCAGCATCTGAGACGAAGACAGCATATAGAAATATAATTAATGAGGTGGATAATGATGAAACGTAAAGTAATTCTATCTTTTCTAGTTACTAGTTTTATACTAGTAGTAGTAGTTCCCCATCTTCAGTATCAAGACAAAGGGTCTATTTATGAGCCCACTGGACAACACGGAGGAATGTGAGAATAAAAAGGTCTCCAGTATAGGACACAATAGAACCTAAAAATATACTATTATTAAGTGGTTAGATGGAATGATCCGTCTAGCCTTTTTATTGCGTATTTTGCTGTATATAAGCAATATGAGGAAATCTTCTTTTGAGAAATATATGTAAAAAGTGCAAAAATGTAATGTGTGTTGTTGTAACAACTGAAGGGTGTATGGCTTTGTTCTAAAAGACAGGTACAATTACGGGTTATAAAGTAATTTTACTAACTGTTTCTCATTACATGGTTTAATTATGTATCATATGCCGAGTCTACGTTGAAAGGGTGGTTTATCTATGGAGATCACACCTACGATTAGAGCAGAAGTTCAAACCTATCTGATAAGAAAAAGCTTAACCATGACCGAGTTTGGCCACATGATTGATTTGAATGTAGGAACAGTTAGTGGCATTGTGACGGGCAACCGGTCTATTTCTGTTCACCAGCTAGATCGTATCACTATGGGAATGGATTTACCACCGGATTATTTTTATGAACGTTATATTGATGAATGTATTGAGGAAGAACCGCTCAACTGGCGAAGAATCAGTCCTTTTTTATACCGCTGCGTGGAGCTAGGACGACTTGATTGCTTGCGAAGAGTTGTAGGTATGTTGCTAGATAATCCTGTTTACCTTCCTTCACTTTTTGAAGTAGCCGAGGATTCTTTTAAAAAGGGTAATACTGGAGCAGCGGCGTTCCTTTATGAAAACGTGTCAGAAGGGGAAAAGTATCGGTATTCAGAACGATTGGCGGTTTGCCAGTATCGATTGTTTACGATTCGTATTGGAGACGATCAAGAGAAAAACTATGATGCAGCCATTCAATTTGAGCCTTACATTGAGCGGTTAGATGAGGTAGATCAGCTTGATGCACTAAGAGCGTTGGTGAATACATATCGTTCTTTACGAAAATGGGCTAAATTGGATGACTTCGCCAAAGCGTTAGGGAATAAAGCTAAAATACAATACAAAATTGATCAACAGCATCATGAAAATAATGAACACACAAAGAAGCCGCTTTACCCTCCATTTGTCTACTGGGCATTTTCGCATTTAATACGTGCTGAAGTTTGTGATGCTCATAAAGATTATGAGACAGCACTCCAACATATTCAGAGATATGCCGATTTAAGCTGGGTAGAAGAGAAAGATGAAACAACTCTAGAATGGAAAAATCAATTTAAAGAATGGGCAACTGCTAATATTTATGTGAATAGGCTTATGTCAGGCGACTTAAGTGTAATTCCTGATTATGTTGCTTATTTCTCTTCAAAGAAAGATGAAATACTCCCTGCAATAGATAATATAATCGAGGCGGCTAATCGATATAATATTAATGTAGATCACATCCTTGAATTGTTTGAAACAGAAATTCAATCTTTTTTGAATGAACAAAATCAGGTAGGCGTATATACTCAACAAATTAGTTCAGAACGTTTTACTCATTTATCAAGGGGATTGGCAATCTATCATTTGCGTAAAGGGAAGTTTTCAGAAGGCTTCACATTTTTGTGTAGCTGTTTGGAAAAGTCTGCTGAAGCTAATAATAGAATACAAGCAATTAGATGTATGAGGTTGTTTACACATTTTAAAGAACATGCATCTGCTCACACGAAGGAAGTCTATGGAAATCTGATTAAAGCGGTTAACGAAGATGAAGAGTAAGCTGATTAAACTATTCTCAAAAAGGTTAGATGGAATGATCCGTCTAGCCTTTTTAATATATATAATATTTATAAGTGCATTGTTGAGCTAGAAAGGATTTATGGTAATCAAAAATAGAAATAACCAGACGATGATAGGGAGGTAAATAACTTTAATCTCTTTGCCAGAACACAAGCTGATATCATTCAGGAACTTGGCATCACAAAATACAGCTACATAATTACAAGAAACTCCTGGCACGGATTCCTGGGTTACAGGGTATGGTCAGGTTAGGGAATTGAAAGCTAATAGTGCTACGTTGGCCCATGTATCTTATAACAAGGGACTATGATACTTTAGATATAAAAGTCTGTTTATTTCAGTTCAAATGTCACATGGATTAAAAGTAAATAACAGGATAGCAGATGGATTTCCCTAAATCACCCCTTCTGATAAGATTATTTCCATCAAAATTAAAGTGGGCGTGGTAGAATGGGGAAAATATTAGTTCCACCTGACAAACTGATGGAAGTTGCTGATCAGTTCTTACACGGAAAGCATGAAATGGAACGTACGTATGCTGAATTTTTTGAGTGGACGAATTGATTTTGTCCAACAAGGCTGGTCTGGAGCCACTCAAGAGAGATTTTTTCAGGAATTTCAGGTTTCTCGACAATCCATGAGTGTGACAATTGAACGACTATCGACAGTAGCACAAGAACTTATTTTTATTTCAAAAAACTTTACACAGGTGGACGGGGAGAAAGTCGTACTGGATGTGCCGTGGCTAGGAGCTCCTGTTAAAACGGCATCCACAGGTGAAGGTTGGTTACATAAAATCTTTGAACAAATTGGAAAAGCTGAGATCACCAAGGCTGAAGCTCAATTGGAAGCTAGCAAACTTCAAGGAGAAATCCTTTGGGATACTGCACAGGGAGCAAAAGGAGCTATTCAGGGAAATTTGACATTGGGGATGCTGCCAGATAAAGACCGTCACTATGATCATCCCATGGCAGCTAAAGTAGGTGAAATTCTCGGTCACGTAGCTACGACATTGCAGGGAGCTGGTGAGGTAGTAGCTGGATTAGGTGGAGAAGGATTATCAGTTGCTGTTTCATCTACAGGTGTAGGGAGTATAATCGGAGTACCCGGATTAATTGGATCGGCAGCTTTGGCGGCGCATGGAGCTACAACTGCGGTTAAAAGTGCAAAAGGAGTAGGAGAAAGCTCAGCAGAATTGTGGCAGATGGCGAAGGGAGAAGGTGGAGGCTCATCAAAATCCACTCCTTCTTCGGGAGCTAAGGCAGAAAGTATACCTCACACTCAGGGAAAAGGTGAAACTGCACAGATTGGTGACACTTTTGGAAAGTCAGGGACACTGGTTGAGAATCCGGGAACACAAATAAATTGGTCTAATTCTTCAAATCATGCTTTAGAAAGAATGCAAGAGCGAGGCGTAACAAAAGAAATGGCAGATTCTTGGGTGGAAAATGGGAAGGCCCTTTCCCAGAATAATGGTAGTAAGCATTTGTTTTTTTCAAAAGAAGGTGCTGCTGTAGTTGCTAACGATGGGACACTTGTTACAGTTATTCCTAAGAGTAAGTATGATGATGCATATAAAGCACTATCTAAATCGTTATTTGGAGAGTAGGAGTGTATAGAAATGAACGATGATATTGTACAAATGATTAATGAATGGAACCCAGTCGAAATATATCCTCTATTAGAAGATGAATATTATTCAGAAATACGTAGAATCCATGAAAAAAGTAAGGAAACAAACTCTGTTGAAGAATTAGCAGAGCAGATTCATTTTGTATTCGCTCAATCTTTTAAAAAGGAATTCGATAAAAGTATTGAAGAATGTCGGTTAATCGCTGAAAAGATAATTAATGTTACAAAATAATTTATTTTTGAGCTTGCTTCCTTAACAATAAAAATGGGAGTAAGCTTTCTCCATCTGAGCTTGCTACAAGCAACTCCTATAACGGATAGAGCGCACAAATTAAAATAGGAAGAAAGTATTTGGGTACTGACAGGAATTTGTATAGGAACAATCAGCAAAATATTACCCATATACCAGTGGATCTTGGGAAGTAAACATGAATTTGAATGAAATTAAACAATTGCCTGATGTTATGTCTAAAGAACAGTTAGAGTCATATATTATTCAATATTTAGACTCCATTGAAAATTTAGAGAAATTAAATATTCTTGAAACGTTGGAATGTTTTTCGGAATTTGCTGACAGGAAGACTTATACTTACGAATTGTTAAGTGATTCGTTGAGAAAAAGATTAGACAGCTTTCTCCAGAAAATATGGAATGATACATCTTCAGAGATAGTAGATGTATATTCTTCAGTTGTTGTTAATCTGAACTTAAAAAATAGCTATAACTTGATGAAAGAATCTTTAAACAAAGATTTGGATGAAGATGTAAGGGAAATCATCGAGGAAACTGTAGATGAAATTGGTGAAGATATAGAGGTTCCATTTAAAATAAACTAATATGTGAGAGTTCAGAGCTAAGTTCCAAATGCTTGCAAAAGTATTTAATGGATTTTGATTATTATTTGTTTTGCATTTCTACTATAATCATTCTAACGCTTCCCTAGAAATATCATGATAATAAAATAAGACATATTGCCTATTCCCTTCATTTCCCTTATGATAATTGTACTATTACCAGACAAGGGGATACATATGAAGAAAGCAATTCTACTATTATTAATGATTGTTGTTTTAATTCCATCACAAGTATTGGCAGCAACATCTACAAAAGCAATGTCAACAAGCGAAATCGAAAAATTATACTTTGAGAATTACAAAGATCGTGTAAAAGAAATTAAAGTTGCACAAAAAAAACTTAATGTTGCTCTGGGGGCAGAAGTTCGTGAGCTAACTCAGAGATTAAACCAAGCATCTGCACGTTATAAAAATGAAGTGAAAAATAAGTCTAGTAAAGCGGTAATAGCTCAATCCAAGGCTGACTGCGATAAATTAAAGAAGCAGCTCAGCGTGGCTAAAGTGGAACTAAATAAAACAGTTAAAAATTACAAAAAAGAAAGTGAACAAGCATTAAAGGATATTGCAAATCAGAAAGCAGACCTTATAAAATTCATTAAGAATCACACAGCAGGAAAAGATAAACTTACTGAGTCTCAATTTAGCAAACAAGTTAATGGAGATATTATGTCGATTGACGGCTCATTTACTGGCATTTTAAAAATGTTGACGGAAGCTGAATAATGGCGAGTAGAGGCAGCAGGTATCACCTGTTGTCTTTTTAATTTAGGCTTAGAATGGAAGTTATTGTTGGAGACTTTGGATTGCTGTGGAATGGGGACAAAGAGGATATATGGATGAAATAAATTTGTTCGTTTTTATATAATGAAGTACGATTAGTGAGGAGAAAAATTTATGAATCGTAAGTTTTTTATCATGGCTTTGATAAGAGGTATTTTCGGGTATTTCCCTTGTGGGCTGGGAGTTGCAGTATTATTGGAGGCTTATAGCAGATATAGTCTAAGGTTTTTTTTAATTGGAGCTACATGTTTCCTTATCGGGGGATTGGTGCTTTACTTCACAAGACGCTATGAATCATCAGATTGGTTACTATAGATAAAACAAATATTACATTAGAAGGAGTATATGATGTTATCACCAAAACAAGAAGAGAGCCTTAGTAAATTTATGAGTAAAATTCTTAGGCATACACCAGAACAGTTTGGAATTAAGTTGGATCATGAAGGTTATTGCCACGTGCAAGACTTAATTTCAGCCATTAAATCAGAGAATAGATGGTCGGATATAGGAGAAGCAGGAATTGATCAAGTCGTAACTAATTGTCCAAAGAAGCGATACCACATGGTAAATGGATACATACGAGCGAACTACGGGCACAGTACAGGAAGATTAGATTACAAAGAATCCATTCCACCAACTGCTCTTTATCACGGAACAAATAGCAAAGTAGTTGATAAAATTATTACCGAGGGCATTAAACCAATGGGGAGAAAGTATGTTCATCTATCTGAGACACTTGAATTTGCAACATTGGCAGGTAAGAGACGTGGTGAATTAGTCATTCTTGAAGTCGATACAGTAAAATCGCTGGCTAATAATGTAAAGTTCTATATCGCTAATAATGGTGTTTGGCTTGCCGATTTTGTGCCCCCACAATATTTGAAAAAAATTTAATACTGATATTTTCGTTTATATTAAAAAGAGGCATTTATACAATACTTTTGACATAGTAAATCCGTTTATATCAGTCCATTTGTCACATAATATAAAAGGAAATTTCAGGTAACAGGTGGATATCCCTAAACATCTCCTTCTGATAAGATTATTTCCATCTAAATTAAAATGGACGTGATCAATTGGGGAGAATATTGGTTCCACCTGATAAGCTAATGGAAGTGGCTGACCAGTTCTTGCATGGTAAACACGAAATGGAACGTATGTTGAATTTACTGAATGGAAGAATTGATTTTGTCCAACAAGGTTGGTCTGGTGCTACCCGAGAGAGGTTTTTCCAAGATTTTCAGGTCTCTAGACAATCCATGGGCGTGACGCTTGAACGACTTTCTACGGTTGCACAAGAACTCATTTTTATTTCAAAAAACTTTACACAGGTGGATGGAGAAAAAGTCGTACTGGATGTGCCGGGGAATGGTGTGCCTGTTAAAACGGCATCAAGCGGTGAAGGTTGGTTACATAAGATTTTTGAACAGGTTGGACAAGCTGAGATCACCAAGGCTGAAGCTCAGATGGAAGCTAGCAAGCTTCAAGGAGAAATTCTGTGGGATACTGCTCAGGGAGCGAAAGGTGCTATTCAGGAAGATTTAACCTTGGGGATGCTGCCTGACAAAGACCGTGACTATGATCATCCAATGGCAGCTAAAGTAGGTGAAATTCTTGGTCACGTAGCTACAACATTGCAGGGAGCTGGTGAGGTAATCGTTGGAACAGGTGGAGAAGGATTATCAGTTGCTGTTTCATCCACGGGAGTTGGTAGTATTATCGGAATACCTGGATTGATTGGCTCAGCAGCTTTAGCGGCACATGGAGGTACAACCGCAGTTAAAAGTGCAAGCGGAATAGGGAAGAGCTCAACGGAATTGTGGCAGATGATGAAGGGAGAAGGTGGAGGTTCAGCTAAACAGACACTTACTTCCAACAAGGGAACGTCGATAGATGTTACTCCTTCATCTAATCATACAAGTACGACAACGAATCCACATCCAGCTAAAGGTGAACCTAACTCATCAATTGATATTCTGGATAAAAATACAGGTGAGATAAAAACAAGAAGATATTATGATGAAAATGGAAGAGCTACACGTGATGTAGACTACACGAATCATGGAAATTCAAAGCAGCATCCAGAGTGGCCTCATGAACATGTTTTTGAATGGAAAGAAGATGGGACATTTAAAAGAGTTAACAAGAATTAGGAGGGACTGTTTTGGAATACAATGAATTGGTGGAACGTTTTGAAATGGGGGAAGAGTTTCAGTTCTCCTATAAAAATGATAGCTATTGGATTAGCCAGAATGAAGAAGGGTACTTTCTTACTCGTGAAAGAGACAGTTTTTCGCAGTCGTTTGAATCAGCAAGAGAGTTGTTTATTCTTGGGAAGATTGATGATAAGACTATTTTAGAGTTGTGGGATAACATAGACATTTGAAAAAGTACAATTTGAGCCTACTCCTTAATAATAAAAACGGGAGTGGGCCTTTTACATGGTTAGTCAATCTGAATAAAGAGGATGACATTTACAAACACCTTGCTTCAAACGAAGTGCGTCAAATTCAAATTACCATGCTCCAATATCAAACATTACAAGTTGTTGAGCTAGGATAAGGGAATCAAGCAGATGAACAAAATGCCCATCTAAAAAGATATTACCGATATTGTTAAGGAACTCGGTATCACGAAACAACAGCTACATAACTATAAAAAACTCCTAAAGTTGATTCCTGAGTTACATGATATGATTGAAGATCAGGAGTTGAAAGCGATGACTATAAGCTTTTGGTCATAGGTATAAAGTTATCTTATTTCACATAACAATTAGGAATTAAGTTCGTTTTCCATAAATCGGAATAATGTTACTATGTCATAACCAACTCAAACAGAGGTATATTATGACAACAATTAAAGTGACACCTGAGCAGCTTATGACTGCCTCCAAACAGTTTGAGTTAGCACAGCAAACGGCAACTCAAATGAATAGTAATTTAGTACAACAAATTTCATCTATGGGGCAATTGTGGGAAGGACTGACTAAAGAGCACTTTTACTATTCCTTCCAAACCTCTCAGAAGAATATGAATGACTTTGTTACCTTGACGGATTCTATTGCTAGGGAATTACGTCACCATGCAGATAAATTCAGATTAGCAGATCTGATGGAAGCAGGTAACATTGACGCAAGTTGTTTACCACCTCCACCTAATTCATGTGCTGTTCCTGCTCCAGATACACGGAATGCGTTCCAAAAATCAGTAGATAGCTTAACTGAACTAGGTCAGGATTTTGTAGACGCTAACTCAGTACGCTATGAGAAAAAGTTTGATTCAGTCTGGAGCTTCCTCGATTATATGTCATATGGTATTCCAAAAGGAATGTACCAAGGGTACATGGAACGGGCAGCTAAACAAAACGATTCATGGAATGACATGCTCAATTTCGGTACATTTGGAGTAACAGGTATGATTCAAGGGGCATTTAATCCAAACAATGCCTGGTCAAAGGAACACTGGGCTAATATGATCGGTACAGCTGGACTATTTGGAGGAGTTAGTTCAGTAATCAAGCCTAAAATTGGGTTATCGGGGTCTGTAAAATATACTCCGTTAAAAGATGGAACTACCCGAATAATAGAAGGTGCGGACAATACAAGAAAAATTATAGATACTAATGGTCTGCGTAATGAAGTGCCTTTAACTGAAGCACAAATTGGAAGTTTAACTCAGTATGCAAAAAAAATAGGAATGCCAGAAGAAAATATCCGTGTAGCGGGGCCTAATGATACTTCTCCTACAGGATTATTATTCGATACGATTCTCAATATAAATAATGATGTACTTCCTTCTAATGCCACAGGTAAATTAGCAGCTAATAGCCGGATTACTGGTCATGGAACAATAGCTCATGAAGTTGTCGGGCATTATGAAGCAGGACTAGCCGGAAAATCCTTTCAAGTTATGGATGCTGAATTTAATGTTATAACTAGGAACTTTGCACTTGACGAAGCTCAAGCAAGTATCCGAGCTGCAAGATTTGCTCCTGACTTGACTCAATTAGAAAGAATCATGCTTTTAAGAGATGGAATTACTAGATTAAAAAACGAAGGGATCAAAATTAGGGAAGTTAAAGATATACTGTTCATACATGAACGTTAGTTAGAATGGAGATGTTCTTTTGGAGATTATGAAGTTAGACGATATTATTAAAACACCCAATAAAGGAATCATTTTAATTGGAACAAATATTGGATTAGATAAGCAGGATCATACGAATTTAAAAAGTTTGGTAGGTTCAAAAATACAAGTAGATAAGGTGGATGGGACGAAATGTGAACTGGACGTATTGGATATTAGCCTTTCTTTTTCCATTGCTAACCTTCCACTCATTGGTATTAGTGTAAAGGATTCAGAAAATATTAAAGATATAAAAAAGGGAACACAAGTAGTGCAATTACTATAGATCTATGATGTATTGCGATTTTCATAAAATAAATTAAGGCATCTGAAAAAGTGGAGTATGCGAATCGCATACTCCTATCTTTACTTATAGTGTTCTAAATATAAACAAAGAACATACGCCTACAAAAAAATTAACAGCAAAAGCGAAAAAGAAATTGTACTGATTTTTGCCAAAGTTAAGAGGCCCCTCCAACTGTAGTTATTCACCAGGATATTTTGAATGTATCCACGAGTGTCCACACTTACCCGCAAATGCCGCATAAAATATCCCGGGTGAACTAAGAGGAGGTGCATGTAATAACCATGATACACATGGAATCCGTACAAGTGGGTGAGCATACATTTATCGGAGTCGAGGTCAAACTGCCTAAAACAACGCTGTTGACTATCTCCAACTCCCGTGGTTACATCATGTGTGGTGCACTGGATGTTGGACTGCTCAATGAGCGGCTGGCGGATCGGAAAATTCTTGCTGCACGAGCTGTGGGAGTAAAAACGCTGAAAGAATTGTTGGAAGCGCCGATGGAATCGGTAACGACAGAAGCGGAGCAACTGGGGATTAAGCCAGGTATGCCAGGATACGAAGCACTTTTGAAACTGGTGTAATGAAGCCTATGTGACATGTTGTATAAAAGTAGAGGAACAAGAAACGAAAAAAACCGGACTTTTTGGGTCCGGTTTTTTTCTATAAATAGTTTTATTCTATCGAGTAGAGTTATTTGACTTATATACGAACTATATAACCTGCAAGAACGATTAATCGGCAAACAAATTGGTCAGGTTCTCGCTAAAGGGTGCTTGTACAATTCCTTTTTCGGTAATGATGGCGGTAATGTACTCATGAGGTGTAACGTCGAAAGCTGGGTTGTAGACTTTGATGCCCTGCGGGGCGGTCCTTTTACCAAAGCTTTCGGTAACTTCCTCGGCAGAACGCTCCTCGATCGGAATATCTGCGCCTGTTGCGGTCTGCAAATCAATGGTAGATAGTGGAGAAGCGACATAAAAAGGAATGCCATGCGCCTTCGCTAGCACAGCTAGGCTGTAAGTACCGATTTTGTTTGCGACATCGCCATTAGCAGCGACTCTATCTGTGCCGACAATAACGGCCTGTACCCATCCTTTGGACATCACCATGCCCGCCATATTGTCGCAGAGCAGGGTGACATCAATGCCTGCCTGCTGAAGCTCGAAAGCAGTCAGGCGCGCACCTTGCAGCACGGGGCGAGTTTCGTCGGCAAATACTTTGAGGTGGATGCCGTTCTCCTGCGCAAGGTACATCGGCGCGAGCGCTGTTCCGTATTTGGCTGTCGCCAATCCGCCTGCATTGCAGTGAGTGAGTACGCCCATCCCGTCCTCGAACAGAGGTAAAGCATGGATGCCGATCTGGCGACATACTTCTTCATCCTCTGCCTGAATGGCTATGGCTTCACGCTCCAGCCCGGCATTCCAGTCTTCGATCTGGCCTCCGCTAGCTTCAACGATGAGTTCCTCAGCCCGCTTCTTCATGCGGTCCAGGGCCCAGAAGAGGTTCACGGCTGTCGGTCGTGAAGTAGCCAAATGTCCGCACACGGCGTGTACATGCTGCAGCCACCCAGCAGCGTCGGTGCCGTCGTAGGCGGTAGCTCCTAGCACAACGCCGTAGGCCGCAGCCATCCCGATGGCGGGCGCACCGCGTACCTTCATGGCATGTATGCCATCCCAAACTTCATCAGCCGTGAATAAATCCAGCATGACAATCGTTTCGGGTAGCAGACGCTGATCCAGCATGGACAAGTGGTTGCCTTTCCACACCAGCGAAGATAGAGCCTGACTGGACACTGCAGCTTTCCCAGAGGTTACGGGCGCCGATTCTTTCTTTTCACTCATATTCATTAAGCTCCTTTAGTTTGGGCAGCTGTTGCTGTCCGAACAATGTCTCCCAGTTCCCGAATCGAATGAAGCTCGCGATTGCGAAGAACCAAGGATTTACCGATAGATAACGCCAGACGTTCCGCAGCTTCCTTGATAGCAGGATCGGCAATGGTGTCGATATCTGCCACATGCGACAGGCTGATGATACGGCGAATCACTTTGCACCCTGCAAAACCAATCGTATCTTGCAGTACTTTCTGGAGATACAAGTCCTGATATCCCGCTGTACGTGCCATATGATCGGTGACATGCTCGTCCCACAGTTTGCGGAACCTACGCTCAAACTGCTCCCATACCTGAATGGCGGTCTCCAGAACCCAGTCACGTCTTTCATTTAATGCCTTCTCGCCAGAGGTCCATCCGGGTTGTGCTGCGTAGTTTAATAGCAGATTGGCGATCACCGCTCCGATATCAAAGCCCATAGGTCCGTAGTAGGCAAATTCAGGGTCAATGACTTTAGTCGATTCGGTCGTTACAAAAATGCTACCAGTATGAAGGTCACCGTGCAGAAGCGCTTCGGTTCGTGTCAAAAACTTTTCTCGCAGCAAGGCCACTTCCAGGTGAAGCACCTGATCTGTACGTAGTGTCTCTGCTTCGTCTTCGATGTACGCACCATAGTTGTTATTATCTGAAAACCGATACGGTTCATCCAGAATCAGATCCTCAGTTATTTTGCAGAGATCTGGGTTGATAAAGCGTTTAACCAGGTCTTTTTTATCCTGCTGATTCATGCCCAAATCTGAGGTGAAGAAGAGCGTGCGTGCCAGAAACTCCCCAATATGATTAGCGAAATATGGATATGTGTTTCCTTCTATTAGTCCCTTGCGCATGATGGTGTGTGAGCTAAGATCCTCCATCACGGTCAACGCAAGCTCATCGTCATACGCCAGTACCGCAGGAACCAATTCGGGGCAAATGTGGTGTTCCTGCTGAAGTGCCTCACGTTCAATACGGGCACGATCCAGTGAAAGCGGCCAGGATTCACCCACAATTTTTACATAGGGAAGTGCCTGCTTGGCAATGATACTCTTGTTAGATTCAGAATCCGTAATATGAAAAACCAGATTTAAGTTACCATCACCGATTTCTCGGCATTCCAGACGGGCTTCCTGACTAAAAAATCCGGGGATGTTCTTTACGAATTCGATTGCTTCTTCAGTCGTTAAAGGATGATATTGGGACAACGAAGTCACCTCCATAAAATGTGCGCATGTAAATAGTTTGAAAAATATCACAATATTAAACCAAGTATTTTGATAGGATAGAGAAAGTATAACGAAAATCATTGAAGTTTTGTACATTTTTTTTATGGGGATTGAAAGAGGAAGAAAGGAGTACTCTTTTTTTGTTTCGTCTCCGTATAGAGAGGGTAAATATGAAACAGACGTCCGGCAGGTGATATTAGGATGCCCGCTGGCGTCTTACCGTCAGTAATGACGGTGATGGATACGTAAACGTTCCTGAAAATCAATTTGATGAAAAAGGAAGGGATTATGATGGCTAGAACAACAAGTAACTCGAAAAATACGCAAACCAAATCGGTGGAGGAACTTTTAAACCGTCAAGTCGCTAACCTCAATGTGTTATATGTCAAAATTCATAACTATCACTGGTATGTGAAAGGCTCTAGTTTCTACACACTCCATGTTAAATTTGAAGAGTTATACAATGAAGTGACATTGAAAATGGATGAGATTGCCGAGCGTCTGCTCGCGTTGAAAGGTTCTCCTTCCGCAACGTTGAAAGAATACCTGGAGCTGTCGTCGATTCAGGAAGCAACCGGCAACGAAGATGCTCCTAAGATGGTACAAACCTTGATCGAGGATTTTGCAACGGTATGCGAGGAGTTTCAGGAAGGTATCGAACTGGCGGAAAGCAATTCCGACCAGCCAACTGCAGATTTGCTGATTGGTTATAAAGCGGATCTGGAGAAACATATGTGGATGCTTCGATCTTATTTGGGCTAATTGGCAGAATTTCGGTCCATCACTCAATGCCTAGTTCGGTGAATTTAATTCCACTCCATAGTGATGGGGTTACGCTCTGAAATAAACTCTCTACATGTAAAACGCTACTGACGTCATGCTGTCAGTAGCGTTTTTATGGCTGAAAAGAGATCATGCATCTCATGTTTTTGTACAAATTTAAAAATATATAAACATTTGCAGGGTGTATTTTGCTATTTGTGTGCCTGGTAGGGTGAACATTTTATGAAGAAAGTTGGATAACGTGTGTCTGTTGGTTGCACCCTTAAAGATATTTATTATAAAATAACTTGAGAATCATTGAGAATCAGTTTAGAATGATTATAAATAAATTTTTAAATATTACTTGAAATCAGGGGGCTCCCCTGTTTAAATATACTTTCTGATTTCGACACCACACTACATTTTTTGGAGGGTATTGCGAATATGGCTACAAACTTTAAGATTGAAGGTCTCAAAGCGACCATTGAAGGCAAGGAAATTTTGAAAGGTATTAACCTCGAAATGAAGGGCGGAGAAATCCATGCCATCATGGGTCCTAACGGTACGGGTAAAAGTACACTCGCGTCTGCTTTGATGGGTCATCCTAAATATGAAGTCACAGATGGCAAAGTAACATTGGATGGAGAAGACGTGCTGGATATGGAAGTGGATGAGCGTGCACGTGCAGGATTGTTCTTGGCGATGCAGTATCCGAGTGAAATTGCAGGGGTAACGAACTCCGACTTTTTGCGTAGTGCGATCAACGCGCGCCGTGAAGAAGGACAAGAAATCTCCCTGATTAAGTTTATCCGTCAAATGGAAAGCAAAATGAAAGAGCTTGAAATGAACCCTGAGTTTGCTCACCGTTACCTGAACGAAGGCTTCTCTGGCGGTGAGAAAAAACGGAATGAAATTTTGCAAATGATGATGATTGATCCGAAAATTGTCATTCTTGATGAAATCGACTCCGGTCTGGATATCGATGCTTTGAGAATCGTGGCTAGCGGTGTCAACGCTATGCGTTCTGAAGAGCGTGGTTTCCTTATCATTACTCACTATCAACGTCTGTTAAACTACGTTAAACCAGATTATGTACATGTGATGATGCAAGGACGTATCGTTAAATCCGGTGGTCCTGAGCTTGCTGAGCGTCTGGAAGCAGACGGTTACGACTGGATCAAGGAAGAGCTGGGTATCGTTGATGAAACTGTAGGACAAGAGGCGTAAGCCGGAAGCGAGGAGGAAAACTAATGACTACACAAACAATCCTTCCGGTAGATTCCGAGCAACTGCGTGTTCTGTCCGAACGTAACGGCGAACCATCTTGGTTGGCCGAAGACAGACAAAAAGCACTTGAGCTTGCAGGCAAACTGGAGCTTCCGGTATTTGAAAAAACAAAAATCGAACGTTGGAAATTAAACGATTACGGTCAACATAAACAGAGCGAGGTCATTGCATCGGTAGGGCAGGTTCCTGCAGCCATTGCTGATCTTGTCAAAGAGCAACAGGAGGGCGGTCTGATTATTCAGCGCAACTCCGGCGCGGTATATGTGAAGCTGAGCGAGGAATTGGCGGCGCAAGGCGTCATTTTCACGGATTTACAAACAGCGGTTAAAGAGCATGCTGATTTGGTTAAAGCTCATCTGAACACAGTTGTTAAGGCTGAAGAAAATTCATTATCTGCATTGCACGCAGCACTCTGGAACGGTGGAGTATTTGCTTATGTGCCTAAAAATGTAGAACTGAACGTCCCGCTTCAAGCTGTATTCCTGACGGACGATGCGACTGCAACGTTTGCGCCCCATGTGCTGCTCATTGTCGAAAGCCACAGTTCCGTGACGTACGTAGATAATTATGTATCTGCGGATTTGGCGGCACCTGTTCTTCATAACGGTGCGGTAGAAGTTGTTGCAAATGCAGGAGCTAAAGTACGTTATGCGACAGTCCATCAGTTTGGAGAGCAAGTAACGGATATTTCGATTCGTCGTGCTACGTTGGGAAATGACGCAGCTATCGAATGGATTGTGGGCGAAATGAACAACGGTAATACAGCAAGCAATACCATGTCCGTGCTCAAAGGCAATGGCTCCAATTCGGATGCCAAGATCATTGCTGTAGGTTCTGGCTCACAAAAGCTGAACTATACGACACAAGCACAGCATTTTGGTAAAAATTCCGCTAGTCAGATGATTACACGCGCAGTAATGCGTGAAGAAGCGTCTTCCATCATTAACGGAATTACAAAAATTGAAAAAGGTGCTACCAAAGCAGACGGTCAGCAAACAGAACGTGTTCTGATGCTCAGCCCGAAAGCGCGTGGTGACGCTAACCCGATCCTGCTGATTGATGAAGATGATGTAACGGCAGGTCACGCAGCATCGGTTGGTCAGGTAAACCGTGAACAAGTGTATTACTTGATGTCCCGCGGGATTAGCCGTGCAGAAGCTGAACGTTTGATTATTTATGGCTTCCTGGCACCTGTCGTATCTGAAATTCCGCTCGAAGGACTTCAACATCAGCTGCAAAGCCTTGTTGAAAGGAAGTTAGGCCAATGAATACTGCATTGATCCGTGAACAATTCCCGATTTTACATCAGGAGATCAACGGTCATCCGCTGGTTTATTTGGATAATGCGGCCACTTCGCAAAAACCACTGGCGGTCATCGAAGCGATCAAGCACTACTACGAATATGATAATTCGAATGTTCACCGTGGTGTGCATACCTTGGGTAGCCGCGCAACGGATGCTTATGAAGGTGCGCGGGAGAAGGTAGCCCGCTTTCTGAATGCCAAGCGCAGTCAGGAAATTATTTTTACACGCGGAACAACAACGGCGCTGAATCTGGTCGCTTCTTCCTACGGTAGAGCTAACTGTAAGGAGGGTGATGAAATTGTCATCACACAAATGGAGCATCACAGTAATCTGATTCCGTGGCAACAGGTAGCCAAAGCCACAGGCGCGACTTTGAAATATATTCCACTTCAAGAGGATGGTAGCGTTGATCTTGCTGATGTGGAGAATACCATTACAGAAAACACGAAAATTGTAGCGATTGCGCATGTCTCCAATGTGCTTGGTGTTGTGAACCCTGTTAAAGAGATTGCAGCTATTGCGCATCGCAAAGGGGCAGTTATCGTTGTAGACGGTGCACAAAGCACACCGCATATGAAAGTAGACGTGCAAGACATCGATGCTGACTTTTATGCCTTTTCGGGTCACAAAATGTGTGCTCCTACTGGGATCGGGGCACTGTACGGCAAGAAGGCGCTGCTGGAGGATATGGAGCCCATTGAGTTCGGCGGGGAAATGATCGACGATGTGGGATTGTATGAATCCACATGGAAGGAGCTGCCTTGGAAATTCGAAGGTGGAACTCCGATTATCGCCGGAGCTGTTGGCTTGGGAGCTGCCATTGATTTTCTGGAAAGCATCGGACTGGACGCCATTGCGCAGCATGAAAGCCGTCTGTCCAACTATGCCCTCAAACGTCTCCGTGAAGTGGAGGGGTTGACAATTTACGGACCTGCAGAACGTCATGTCGGGCTCGTAACCTTTAACCTGGATGATGTGCATCCGCATGATGTAGCTACTGTACTGGATAGCAAAGGGGTAGCTATACGTGCGGGGCATCATTGCTGCCAGCCGTTAATGCGCTGGCTGAAAGCCAGTGCAACTGCACGTGCTAGCTTTTATCTCTATAACACGGAAGAAGAAGTCGACGCTCTGGTCAGCGCCTTAATCCAAACAAAGGAGTATTTTGGCGATGCAACTTGATGACTTGTACCGACGCGTGATTATGGATCATTATAAAAATCCGCGCAATCGCGGACGTTTTGAGGACGATGCCGTTACGGTGGATTTGAATAATCCTACGTGTGGTGACCGAATTTCCCTTCAACTCAAAACGAAAGACGGCGTGGTCGAAGATGCCCGTTTTACTGGCGAAGGCTGCTCGATTAGTATGTCCTCAGCTTCGATGATGACAGAAGCAGTCAAAGGAAAAACGATTGATCAGGCACTGGATATGGCGAGCCGCTTCTCTTCTTTAATGAAGGGAGAAGCCGTCGAATTTGATGATTATGAAGAATTGGAAGCTTTGTCAGGCGTAAATAAGTTCCCGGCCCGCATCAAATGTGCGACATTGGCTTGGAACGCGCTGCGCAAAGGGATTGATGAAGATCAATAATTAAAATAGAACAGAGGAGGTTTGAGAAACATGGCCAAGAAAGCACCGGAAATGGAAGAGTATAAATACGGCTTTCGTGACGAGCACAAGTCCATTTTCCAAACAGGTAAGGGTCTCACTCCGGAAATCGTAAAGGAAATCTCCAAAATTAAGGATGAGCCAGAGTGGATGCTGGAGTTCCGCCTGAAGGCACTGAAGCAGTTTGAAAAAATGCCAATGCCAAACTGGGGCGGAGATATGGATGAACTGGATTTCAACGATATCCAGTACTATGTAAGACCTTCCGAGAAACAAGGGAAGACATGGGAAGAAGTTCCGACGGAAATTAAAGAAACCTTTGATAAACTGGGTATTCCTGAGGCGGAGCAAAAGTTTTTGGCTGGTGTATCTGCACAGTATGAATCCGAGGTTGTCTACCACAGTATGCAAAAGGATCTGGAAGATCAGGGCGTTATTTTCATGGATACCGATACGGCGTTGCGTGAGCATCCTGAGATTCTGAAAGAGTATTTTGCAACAGTTGTACCTCCTGCGGACAATAAGTTTGCAGCACTGAACAGTGCGGTATGGTCAGGCGGAAGCTTCATCTATGTACCAAAAGGTGTGAAATGTGAAGTTCCATTGCAGGCTTACTTCCGTATCAACTCGGAAAACATGGGTCAATTCGAGCGTACGCTCATTATTGCTGATGAAGACAGCTTTGTGCATTATGTAGAAGGCTGTACGGCTCCAATTTACAGCACGAACTCGCTGCATAGTGCGGTGGTCGAAATTATTTGTAAGAAGAACGCACGTGTTCGTTATACAACGATCCAGAACTGGGCACCAAACATCTATAACCTGGTAACCAAACGTGCGGTTGCGGAAGAAAATGCAACGATGGAATGGGTCGATGGTAACATCGGTTCCAAGTTGACGATGAAGTATCCAGCCGTTGTATTGAAAGGCCGTGGAGCGAAAGGGATGGTCCTGTCTATCGCTGTTGCAGGCAAAGGCCAGCATCAGGATGCAGGTGCGAAGATGATCCACTTGGCACCAGACACCACGTCCACCATTGTATCCAAGTCGATCAGTAAGCACGGCGGTAAAGTAACGTATCGCGGATTAGCTTCATTCGGTCGTCAGGCTCAAGGTGCAAAATCGAATATCAAATGTGATACGTTGATTTTGGATAATCAATCAACTTCAGATACTATTCCTTATAATGAAATCATGAATGACGACATCACGCTTGAGCACGAAGCAACAGTTTCCAAGGTATCGGAAGATCAGCTGTTCTATCTGATGAGCCGTGGTTTGACTGAAGCAGAGGCAACGCAAATGATCGTTATGGGCTTTATTGAGCCGTTCACCAAAGAACTGCCGATGGAATATGCGGTAGAGATGAATCGTTTGATCAAGTTCGAAATGGAAGGTTCCATCGGTTAAAACGCAGTAATCCTTGGTGTGACAAGGTTTTTGAGGTAATTAAAGCTGTTAAATCGGAGTCGTGCCGATTTGTGCCGACTCCGATTTCCTGCTCGTATAGAAGGCGAACTTTTTAAGTTCGTCTTCTTTTATTTTTTCTGTGATGCCTAAGTCCATAAGCCTTCTTTCTGCTACATAAAAAAATTTATGCTTGGACCGCAGATAGTTGCCTAGCACTTATGTATGTTTGCTTAATAGGATGTTGTGAGTGACATAAACATAAGGAGGCATACCAACAGATGCAGAAGAATAAAACGGGAGTGAAGAAGAAAACCCTCTCTTCTAAACAGACACAGAGGCATGTACATGAATTTGAAGGTAGTACCAAACTGGCTGAAGAAGGCGCAGACCGACATAACCATCGCTTTGCAGGTGTTACTGGGCAAGCGATTCGAGTTGGAAGAAGTCATGTCCATGAAATCGATCTTACAAAAACTGATTTCGTGAACCACTTTCATAATCTGAAAAAAATTAGAACAGGACCAGCTATCCCAGTCGGAAATGGAAAACACGTACATTTTGTTACGGGCCAAACTACATTAAATGATGGTCATGTACACCAGTTTAATTTTGCAACATTGATTCAGGCACCTCTTATTTAATGAACGGTGGTTTGACCGAAGCTGAGGTAACACAAATGATTGTTATAGACATCTGCTCATAAAGAATGAGAGCATCGTCTTCGATTTTTTGGTGATGTGTAAATTACTCGAAATAAATCAAAAAGCTCTGCTAACCATAATGGGTCGGCAGGGCTTTTTAGTCTTACATTGATTCTGTACTTCTTGATTTATGACCGGCTATGATTTTATGCCTCATGATAAGCCGCCTTATTCGGATTTTAAGTATATATTTTTTGTTTCATTTTTATGGTCAGTGTCACCCAATAAGCAATCTTTAATGTTGGGAAGACTCGTCTGCTACTTGTTTATTTATCTGAAGTTTTATGGTCCAAGTCATGATGTAATTCGGTTGCTGGTATTTTGGCACTATAGATTTGTCCTTTAGCAACAGGCTTGGAGATGTATACATAGCTCCCGCTTCCATCCGGTGCACTTCCTGTTGCCCACAAACCTTCACTAGATTCTTCGCCTTCAGACAAATTCCAAAACTCATAAGCTTCAGGCTGAGACTCTTGCTCTGCTTCAGGAGGAAAAGAAGCCGGGACCACAACACCGTTTTTTTCTTCTAATTCTTGGATTGCCGCCATCCATTGATACTGGTGATAGCGGTCACGTGCTAGCATTTTCCGTAGTGTAGCTCTGACGCTTTCATCTTGTGTCATATGATATAGCCTTGCTACCTGCAATCGACCCTGACTCTCTGCGTGCAAATTGGACCGCATATCCGCTAAAAGGTTACCACTTGCGACGATATAAGAGCCGTTCCATGGAACTCCATTTGAATTACTAGGTAATCCGCCAAGACCGCTGACCAGCAAGTGCTGCGGGTTAATTCCCCCCATTATGGCAGCTGTAACAGGGTCTTTTGCAGCTTGTTCTTGATCTTCTGGTTTAGCTCCATCAAGTAGTTGACTAATTAAAGCACACAGCATCTCCACATGCCCTACTTCTTCAGTTCCAATGTCCATTAGCATATCTTTATATTTTTCCTCACCACGACAGTTAAACCCTTGAAATAAATATTGCATCATCACGGTCATTTCTCCAAATTGCCCTCCCAAAACTTCTTGTACCTGCCGGGCAAAAAGAGGATCAGGACGCTCTACTTTCACTTCAAACTGCAACTCTTTTTGATGTCTAAACATAATTACTCCTCCTATAATTAAAGCAGCTTAGTGAATTCTAACTGTATTTAACCTTTTCAAGATGTAATAAAACGAGGATCAGCATAACAACAATCTAATAGGAGTCTTTATATTTAACTTTCTGTTTGTTAGGTTTGTATAAAAATTATTAAGGAGGGAAGCATATGTTTCACTTTAGTATGAAAGTCTAAGGAGGTTTTTTGCATTGTATTTTTATAAAGAAGATTTAATTAATTAACTTAATAGTACCTGATAAGCCCGACCCTACTGCTGCTAAAGTGATTCAAGAAGTATTAGGTGGTCGATTCGGAGAAATGCGTACCATGATGCAGTTTTTCTTTCAAAGTAATAATTTTCGGGGTAATGCTGTGCAGTATAGGGATTTGATACGGGGAGTTTTTCTAGAGGAGCTTAGTCATGTTGAACTGGTCCAACATACTATAAATCAACTTCTGACTGGCTCAGGCGCAGACCAAGCCGGTGATGCTGGAATTGATCATGCTCCATTAGATGAGGCGATAAAACACGCAAATCCTCATCATTTTATTATGGGAGCTCAAAGTTCCTTACCTGTTGATGCAAGTGGAAATCCTTGGCTAGGTAGTTATGTTTATTCCCACGGCAATCTGATTAGTGATTTGCTTGATAATCTCGTACTCGAATCTACAGGGGTTCTGCAAAAATCCCGAATTTACGAAATGAGCTCGAACAAAACATTCCGGGAAACGTTGGCTTTTTTGATTGTGCGGGATAATGCTCATCAAAATGCGTTTGCCAAAGCTTTAGAGACACTTGGAGTTGATTGGGGGAAATTGTTCCCGGTTCCAAACTACGATATTAACAAGTATCCAGAATGCCAGAAGTATGTTGAAATGGGCTTTACAATGCAAAGATGGTAACTAGGTTAATAGTCCGTAACATAAAAAGAGGCTGTCCTTCGTAAAGAACCTACGAATCAAGGACAGTCTCTTTTTATTCGCGTAGCCTGTGCTTCGGCAAAACATTCCGTTCTACCGAAGTAACGCCGGGAGGCAGTAGTAGCGGATCAGGATTCCAAATAAATTTCATCAATCGATACATGGCGTTCTCTAGACAAATCTACATATTCATCATCGTTAATTCTCACTAAGGGTCTGAAGTAATCAGCAGGATTGTTTAGAATAATCGTTCCTGTCTGCCCTGTAGTCAACAGAACCTGCTTATTAATGAAATTAGGAAGCATGTGTCTGATGAACACTTGGGTAGCTTCTGGGTTTAGATGTCCAAAACTCATGCTGTGCAGCTCACGTAATACGGCCAGCAGCTCTTGCTTCGTCTGGTACACACGATTGGAAATCATCGCGCTATACACGTCGGCAACAGCTGTTATGCTGGCAAAAGGATGAATCTCTTCTTTGAACAGTCCATGGGGATATCCACTTCCATCTTCACGCTCGTGATGCTGCAAGGCGACAATTGCAGAAATTTCATCGCTGGTGGAATTGCGAATAATATCATAGCCATATAGCGAATGTTTTTTCATCTCATGGAATTCTTCGGGTGTCAGTTTATCCGGTTTGTTCAAAATTTCATCCGGTATCATGGACTTGCCTATATCGTGTAAATATCCAGCTTTACCGGCGGCATATGCTTCTTCTTCCGTATATCCAAGCCATGTGGCAATGTAATATGACAGTACGCCTACTTGGAGAGAATGATTATAGGTATAGTGATCTCCCCGTTCCATAATTAATAGCAGAGATACGACATCTTTTTGACGAGCCAGCTCTGAAACGAGAGGGCCGAACAGCTCATCAACCCGATATTCATCAAATTTGCCAGTTGAGGAGGCTTCGAGAAACATGCTTTCAAAGCCACTGATCGTCTGCTCCATGAGGGGAACGGCACGTTTGAGGGACTCGGGGGAAGCTGGGACATCGGGGGCAAAGTCAACCGGAATGCTCGCAGAACCGGCATCAATGTCGATATAATCGACGCCGTGCATAATGAGCTTGGAAATATCGTCATGCTGTAGCTCGGTGCCCTGAATCATGACAGGTACACCGTGCCCATTGTATGTATCGGATTTGAGGCGATCTCCCGGCTTGGCATCGGTAACGTGTACTCTCATGCGCTAACCTCCTTATTGTCGTAAATTTGTCGAAAATACGAAACAAACTTAATATATCAAGAATTAAATGGGATGACAACGACTAATTTACTATTATTCCAAGCTGTAAAATAGGTCCCAGGAACCCGTTTCCTATCAGATACCTACAGTAGATAACGTCAATACTTTTCACTATGTTTATGATAAGAGATTGCCCAGAGAGTACAGCGAAGCTTAAGGACTATGCCCACTCACATGTACCATATTGCTAAATAACATGATATGCTTAAACATTAGAAGCTCCAAAGTCGATATATATAAAGTATAGAGGAGGGCGGTTATGGAGATGACGACTCGGCAAACGTTGACCATTTTGCATACCAATGATATCCATAGTCATTTTGGCAGTATGCCTTCGATAGCCGCGATGATCGATGAACGAAGAGCCGCATCACGGGATGCGCTGCTTGTGCTCGACATAGGAGACCACATGGATCGGATGGCCCCCGAAACGGAAGGAACGCTCGGTGGGGCAAATGTGGATGTGATTAATCTAACAGGATACGATGCCATTACAATCGGTAACAATGAGGGACTGACTTTTACCCCGGATATGATTGAACAGGCATATGCGGGGATTCATTGTCCGGTCGTATGTGGCAATATGACAGAGCGTGCCACGGGAATGAGCCCTTTGTGGATGAAGGAATCCCTTATTGTAGACAAAGCAGGAATCAAGGTCGGTTTACTCGGTGTGACGGCTCCTTTTGTAGAGTTTTATCAATTGTTGGGCTGGGATGTACTCAATCCGTTTGAGGTGCTGGGTAAGCAGATCGCGGCACTGAGAAAGCAGGTTGATGTTTTGGTCGTGATGTCGCACCTGGGCCTACCTTCCGATAAAAAGTTAGCGTCGCAATTTCCTGAAATTGACGTTATCCTTGGGGGTCACACCCATCATGTGCTGGAGGAACCGCTTTGGATTGGAAAAACAGCTTTATGTGGGGCGGGGAAGTTTGGAACGCTACTGGGTGAAGTGACACTAAGTCGTAACAATAGCCTCGAACCGTTTCGAGTCACGTCAGGCGGCGTAGTTCCTGTGGATCTGACACTACTGGACGAAAAAGTGGCATCGGCCATTGTGGTGCATCGCAGACAAGCAGAGCGCGCCATGGAGAGCACAGTTGCGGTGACGGATCGGAAACTGGAGATCGCATATGATCAGGAATCCCCTTTCGGGAATATGCTGGCACAAGCGGTGTCCCATTTTACAGGAACAGAAATTGCTCTCGTCAATGCGGGACAACTGCTCGGCCCATTACCTCAAGGGGATATCAGCAAAGGAATACTACATTCCTTATGCCCTTCGCCGATTAATGCCTGTGTTATGAAATTGCGGGGAAGAGATATTCGGTTGGCGCTGGAGCAGTCCTTGCTGCCTGAATTTACAGACAAGCCCATGACGGGCTTTGGCTTCAGAGGCAAAGTACTTGGCACGATGTGTGTGGAAGGCTTGGCCATTCAGTATGACCCTGGCCGTGCTCCTTATGAAAAAGTGACGGACATTCGTGTAGCGGGTCAACCTTTGGAAGAGTATGAGGAATACACAGTGGGCACGTTGGATATGTTCACTTTCAAAGCAGGTTATGAGGTGCTTGCGAACGGAACAGATCTCCGATTTATGCTTCCAGAATTTTTACGGGATATGATTGAAATGGAGTTGAAGCGTCCGGGCGCGATGGAAGAATGTTTTGCAGCTAGGTGGCTTCAGGTATCAAAACAATCGGGAGAGGATTAAGCTGCGACTGGTACCTGTTACATTATTGAGAGCCGGCATGAAGCTTGGCAAAAAAATATACAATGAAAACGGAATGGTGCTGCTCTCGGAAGGTGTTGAGCTTACTTCGCGATTGATTGAACGTCTAGGCCAAGTCGGTATTGGATATGTATACATTGAGGATGCTGTGACAGAAGATATCGTCATTCCTGAGATGATCCATGAACAGACTAGGGCCGCGGCGCTACAGGAAATCAAAAAGCAGTTTCAAGGGTTGTCATCCTACTCCGTAGATCATAAGCACAAATATTTTGGCAAGTCATTTTATAAGGTGATGGAATCCATTCTGGACGATATTGGAGGCCGTCAGGATACCATCATTATGTTGATGGATATCGGGGCCGCGGATCAGGATTTATATCATCATTCTTTGAACGTATGTTTATATTCACTTGTACTGGGAATTTCTAATGGCTACGATAACAACCAGCTCATGGAGCTAGGAATAGGTTCACTACTGCACGATATCGGTAAAATGAAAATTTCACCTCAAGTACTCTATAAGCCGGGGAAATTGACGGATGAGGAATATGAGCATATGAAAACACACACGGTGATCGGCTACAAGCTGCTCAAAGACGAACCTGGAATTCCCTTGTTATCGGCCCATTGTGCATTACAGCATCATGAGCGTATCGACGGCAGCGGATACCCACACGGTTGGAAAAAGGACCAGATCCACGAATATGCGAAATGGATCGGTCTGGCGGACTCGTACGACGCAATGACAGCAAGTCGGATATACAAACAGGCTTTGTTGCCCTATGAAGCGATGGAAGTGCTGTACGCTGGGGCAGGAACGTTATATGAGCAGCGAATGCTGGAAGCCTTTCGTGACTGTGTAGCTATTTACCCTCTGGGACTCTCTGTGGTGCTCAACACGGGGGAAGAGGGGGTCGTGGTGCGTATACATCCCAAAATCCCGCAAAGACCCGTCATTCGCATTGTAAGGGACCGGGATGGGCAGGAAGTGAAGGCACCTTATGATGTGGATTTGTCCGTATCCCTCTCGGTTATGATTACAAACACATTGGGTGCTACTGTCGCCCCTTTCGGAGGAGTACACGTAGATTAGCAGATGATGTGGAAGAAAGCATGCAGACACTTTACACATCATGATATGATAATTATACGTCTTTTGAGGTTAATAACAGAAATAAGGTGAAAACATAATGACAGTTCTACAAAATAACACGCTCTCCCAAATATCGCCAACCTATGATCCGTGGGACCCGATTGTCTCACTGCGTACACATGGTCGTCATTTGCTTACGAGTGTGGAAATGACCGTAACGCATCTATGTAATATGCGCTGTGAGCATTGCGCTGTTGGCGATATGCTGGTTATGAAGGAGGCCCCTTTCCTTCCGCTAGACCTAATGCTGAAGCGTTTGGATGAAGTCGAGCATCTGGAGACGATCAGTATTACAGGTGGGGAACCTGCTTTACTCGATAAAACAGTGGATGAAGTAATCGTTCCACTGCTGAAATATGCCAAGGAGCGCGGTATTCGCTCGCAAATCAACTCCAATCTGACATTAGATATTCGCAGATATGAGAAGATGCTTCCTTATCTGGATGTGATGCATATTTCATTTAACTATTTGAATGCAGACGATTTTTATGAAGTGGGTTTTGCAAATACCGGCCGGCCGACTCCACGTGAGGGTGCTGTTCGCCTGTATGAAAAAATGATGGAAAATGCCCGCAGATTGAGTGAAATGGGGATGTTCATTTCAGCTGAATCCATGATTAATTATCGGACACACACGAAGCTGGAGGGCATTCATCAGTTAATCAACGAAATGGGATGCCAACGGCATGAGGTTCATCCAATGTATGCGTCGAATTTTGCCTCTGCTTTGCCTGTGCTCTCACTCGACGACATGCGGAACTCTATCCATAAGCTGCTGGATGTACGTAATCAGGACATGTGGATGTTGTTTGGTACATTACCGTTCTTTGCTTGTTCGGATCGGGAAGAAGACCGCAAACTGCTTCGCCGCTTGCGTCAGGAACCGAATATTACGGTGCGTAATGATCCAGACGGAAGAAACCGTGTGAATGTGAATATGTTCACGGGTAGCGTGTATGTGACAGATTTTGCAGACATTCCGGCTTTCGGAAACATTCAGGAAGACAGTCTGGACGATATTTTTGGTGAATGGCTGAATGAACATCCGCTAAATCAGACTGTGAACTGTCATTGTGATGCCGCTGCCTGTTGTGGACCGAACCTGCTTGTGGCGGATATGTACTACAAAGGAATAGATTTTAAATCAAGAAAAGCATTACAACTATAGAAATGGGGAGTTCGTATTGGATGGTCATACCGAGTTTCATTGGGGATTGCTAGCTGTGAATCTCCTCTTGGTACTGCTGCTTGTCTTTCTAAATGGTGTATTTGTGGCCGCAGAATTTTCGCTGGTCAAAATGCGCCAATCCCGATTGACGCAGCTCCAAAGCGAGGGTCATCGCCTGGCAGGCTATGCGCTGAAGGTAAACCAAAAGTTGGATGCTTATCTGTCTGCCACCCAATTGGGCATTACGCTGGCTTCATTGGGCTTGGGTTGGATTGGAGAACCAGCAATATCCGGCTACCTGATAGAGCCACTCATGCACAAACTCGGTGTAACTGACGGTACACTGATTACAACGGTATCTGTTATCGTCGGATTTTGCGTAATTACCTTTTTGCATATCGTATTGGGGGAACTGGCGCCAAAGTCCTTAGCGATTCAGAAGACCGAAGGTGTGGCGTTGTTTTTATCGGCGCCTTTGCTGCTTTTTTATAAGGTCTTTCTGCCTGTGATCTGGGTATTGAATGCTGCAGCAAACTTACTGTTGCGTGCATTCGGCATTCAGCCGGCGAGTGAAGCCGAAGCGGCTCATTCGGAGGAAGAGATTCGTATATTGATGAATCAGAGCGCCAAAAGCGGTGTGATTGATAAGGACGAAATTAAGCTGATGGATAATATTTTTGATTTTTCCGACTTACTTGCCCGTGAAATCATGTTGCCGCGTACAGATATGGATTGTTTGTATACGAATTTGTCGTTTAAGGAAAATCTCAAGATTATCAGCGAGACCAAGCATTCCCGCTACCCGGTAGCGGTTGAGGATAAAGACCAGATTATCGGTTTTGTCCATATCACGGATCTTCTGCTAGCTGAGCAGGGAGAGCAACTGGATCTGGCTTCGGTGGTACGTCCTATTTTGAATGTGCCGGAGTCCATGGAAGTAAGTCACGTGTTGCGTCTTATGCAGAAAAAACATTCCCAAATGACTCTCGTGGTAGATGAGTACGGCGGAACGGCCGGGCTGCTGACAGCGGAGGAAATTTTGGAGGAAATCGTTGGGGATCTCTATGATGAATTTGAGGATGAACGCCCAAGTGTGGAAATGAAGGAGAACTTCATCTCTGTGGATGGTCGTATGCTCATTGAGGATGTCAATGATTTGACTGGAGTGAACATTGAAGACGACGAGGTGGATTCCATCGGGGGATGGCTGTTCAAGGAATTGGAGGGCATTCCGGTGAAAGGGAAGAAAATTGAGTTTTATAACCTTACCTTTGAGGTGGAGGAAGCAACAAGGCTTCGCATAATGAGAGTGAAGATTCACCGCAAGCCTGAGCCTGTGATTGAAGATGAGCTTTCTACCGATTGATTCCTGATCCACAGATATAGGTATGATCAGTTCAGGTATGTAAGTTATTATAGAGTGCTGAAGAAAGAGCTTTTAGATCCACGTACCGTGGTTTTAAAGGCTCTTTTTTGATTAGAAACAGTTCTATAGTTATTTTCTTTGAACAATTATTTTTATCTGTGATTTTTTGTTCGAGACTTGGGCGATACGGCATATGTTGAATAGTAAAACAGATGGATCAATCAAAGGAGGTTCCGGCCCGTGAAATTTCCACAGCAAGGTGAGTTTGCCCCGTTTGTCGGCCCGTTCGATCCGTGTCCGCCCGTTCTATGTAAGACTTATGTGCTTCCGCCAAACTTGTTTATACAATTTCAGCCCCCTGGTCTACCACAATTCAGTCCAGATGAGGCGCTGACGAAGGGAACGCTATGGCCTTTGCTTTACAGCCCTTATGAGCCTAGGAGAAACCAGGGGGGAGGCGAATAGAATGGAGAATCCAAACCAGGGTCAGTCCCCATTCCAATTCCAGCAGCAAAATCAGCATGAGAGTGGGCAGCAACAGCCGAATCCATATCAAAGCCCTTATTCAAATCCGTATCCATACCAGAACCAGTATCAGAACCAAACTCAGGGCTATAGTCAAGCCGGAAACCCGGCCCAAGGCTGCACGCCCCAAACCAAGCCAGTTGATGCCCAGTTTTATGCGTTGCTGGAGAAGCTCCAAGCGGTGGATTTTGTGTTAGTGGAGCTGAATTTGTATCTGGATACGCACCCAGATGATTTACAGGCTATCGAACAGTTCAATAAGCTGACGCAGGAAAGAACGGCGATTGCGAACGAGTATCAGATGCTATATGGGCCTTTACAAAATTTTGGCCGTGCCTATTCTAAGTATCCTTGGGAGTGGAGTCAATCCCCTTGGCCGTGGCAGGTCTAGGTAGGTATAACCTTTTATAAAGGAGGAACATGAATGTGGGTATATGAGAAAAAACTGCAATATCCCGTACGTGTCAGCAAATGTGATCCTCATATGGCCAAACTGCTTATGGAGCAGTATGGTGGAGCGGATGGCGAGCTGGCAGCGGCATTGCGCTATCTGAATCAGCGATATACGATTCCTGATAAGGTGATTGGTGTACTGAACGACATAGGCACGGAGGAATTTGCGCATCTCGAGATGATTGCGACTATGATTTATAAGCTGACCAAGGACGCGAGTGTGGAGCAAATGAAGGCAGCTGGGCTAGGGGAATATTACGCGGCGCACGATCATGCGCTATATTATCAAAACGCAGGCGGTGTTCCTTTTACAGCGGCCTATATTCAAGCCAAAGGCGACCCGATTGCCGATCTATACGAGGACATAGCGGCAGAGGAAAAGGCTCGAGCTACATATCAGTGGCTGATTGATCTGACAGACGATGTGGATTTGCAGGATAGTCTGAAGTTTCTGCGTGAACGTGAAGTGATTCATTCGCTGCGTTTCCGTGAGTCAGTGGAAATTTTGAAGGGGGAAAGAGACCGGAAGAAAGTGTTCTGAGAAAGTTTTATACCATCAACGCTTTAAATTGTTAGCTTGTTCTATATATTATTACAAATAGGAAAGGCCATCTGCAAGCATCAAGTGCAGGTGGCCTTTCTTTATTTTTTACATTCACCTATCCCCTAATATTAATTGCTTGGAACGATGGATTTTTTGGCCGTCTGTACTAGAAACTGTGCTTTTAATACAAAGCCAGAGGATAGCCTTCCTCAATATTTAGATAGGTAGCCACAAAGGAATAAAATTCCAAAACTACCCTGACAGAAAACTTATTTTTGTTCTAGCTGTGCAAAATATTGCTCGTTATATAAAACACTTGGATGAGTAGGATGGTGCAACTGAGCTATGCGATGATGCGATTTTGCTTTTTCGATGTCACCGATTCGGTCGTAACACAGGCATAATTGCAAGTGTGGAAACCAGGTATAGTACGACGAATTGGTTAAGGCCATCACATCTTGTGGAGGCTCTATCAGCGTCGCCTGACGAAACCAGTAAATGGCTTGAGTATACTGCTCATCTTCAATGAACAAATTGCCAAAGGCACAGCAGAACTGGGCGCGTGGTACATCGAGATTGAGTGTGCGAAGCAGTGCCATACGCTGCTCCTGTTTTTGACCCTGGTGAGCGTAGCAATCCGCTAGCTTAAAGCAAGCAGCAATCCGATCCTCAATCCATCCTTGATCAAGTCCTAGATAGTGTTCGTACTGCTGGATGGCTTCTAGTATGCGTCCGTTATCATAAAGTTCATTAGCAAAGTAGTAGTGATCTCGCTCAGAAAATGCGGTGCCCTGCTCCCGGTGCTGGAGATAAATATGTAAATTACGGTCAGTGTAGGCACGTGTCTTTTTATGAGTCACTGCCATATTGCTGTGAAAGGTGCTGCCAGTCACATGCAGGAATTCGTGCACAAAGCCGATCCATCTGAATCTACGATCACGCCGCACAATTCGGTTTCTTTTGAGCTTATACAACGGCTGTCCTTGTTCATCTACAGACAGCACATAATCCATCGTAATGCTGTCATAAGAGAGGGTGGCTTGTTTTTTCCAGTTGAGAAATGATATTCGGTCTTTTTCTTCCAGTATGTCGTCAGCATCCAGCCAAAATTGATATTCTTGCGTTGCCTGATCAAACGCATAATTGCGGGCTGCGGAGAAATCATCGCACCATTCAAAATTGTATACCCGAGCATTGAACGATGCAGCGACCTCTTGGGTACTGTCTGTGGAACCAGTATCAACGATAATGATTTCATCTACCAGGTCATGGACTGATTTCAGACAGGTATGAAGGGCTTCTTCTTCATTTTTGACAATCATACATAAGCTGACAGTTACCATGCTCTTTGTCCCCCCCAAAAAAAAACTTGGTATAATCTCCATTTTATTAGGATAGCTTGCTCATTATGTAGTAATTCCGACGGATCGTTTAGAGGATGTGTGATGATCATAAATTCAACTTTGCTCTAATAAATTAGAAAATCAAAGTCTGATATGAGGAGGAGGAGATTGTGCGAAATTCGAAATTTTCAAGTGCAATCGGGAAATAAAATTGATGGTTAAATGTAGTTAGAAAACCGGTAAACAGAAAAAAGGCAGTTAACTGGATGGTAAAATTGTATTTTGTATGGATGTCATTTTCATTGATATTTCCAGGTGCAAGTCCATTCATACCACGCTCACTCCCATATCGCTTGGTCGCAATTATGGTATGCCTTAGGACATGGAGGGAGAACGGTTATGAGGCTTCAACCTGATGGAGGCGTTGAATCATGCGTATACTAATCGGTAGCCCGGTGCACCAGAAACCGGAAATATTGTCTTTATTTCTTCAAGCTTTGGAGCGACTGGAGGCACCTGACGTGCTGCCCGATTATTTATTTGTCGATGATAATGACAATCCGACTTCAAGCCAATGGCTTGCCGATTTTTCCAATCGGCTGCCGGGCAGGGTTTTGCCCTTGTTGACAGGCTCACAGCAAGTGGAGAACCGAAGTGATGAGCACACTCATTATTGGCCGCCTGCCCTCGTCTGGAAAGTGGCTGGCTTTAAAAATCGTCTTATTGATTATGCACTTCAGCATAATTATGACGCGCTGTTTTTGGTCGATTCAGACCTGATTCTCCATTCCCGTACCTTATGTAAGCTGGTGGAGGCGGAGAAGGATATTGTATCTGAGATTTTCTGGACACGCTGGCAGCCGGAGGGGCCTTTATTGCCTCAGGTGTGGGTTAGTGATGAATATAATTTGTTCCATCGTGAAGAAGGCGAAGTGTTGTCGGCAGAGGAGCGAGCGCAACGCGAGTTACATTTCATACACCAATTGCATGTTCCTGGTTTGTACGAGGTGGGTGGTCTAGGCGCTTGCACCCTAATCCGCAGACGTGCACTAGAAGCAGGGATTCACTTTGGTAAAATCAAAAACGTTTCCTATTGGGGAGAAGATCGACATTTCTGTATTCGGGCAGCTGCATTTGGATTTCCACTTTTTGTGGATACACACTATCCGGCGATGCATCTGTACCGGGAAGCGGACAGAATGAAGGCAGAGCAGCTACTATCCGCCCTAAAGTATTTTACAACGAGTGCTGTTCATACGGACCATTCAGAACATTTAGCATGTCTGGATCACTCCGATACTTCTACTAACTCTCCTGCCTTCAATCGTTCTGCATCATCAAGTCCCTCTAAGTTCCCTGAACCTCCTGTTATACCGTATGATCTCCGTGAGTCAGCTGTCTTTGCCAAGTACACTGCAGATTCTTTTGTTCTACCACAAACATTCTCTGGTCCACGACAAAGTGAACTTCATACGCCGCCTGTCTCCAAACCCAAATTGACACTGACCATGACGGTATACAATGAGGCAGATCGCAAGCTCATTGACGTGCTGCGGAGTCATCGGGAATATATTGATGAAGCGGTCATTATTGATGATGGCAGTCAGGATGATAGCGGAGAGTTGTGCCGTGAGATCCTAAAGGGAATCCCATTGCGTTTAATACGTAATGAAACAGCTTCTTTTACCAATGAATTAGAGCTGCGTAAGCAGCAGTGGAGAGAGACGTTGGCTTCTTTTCCAGAATGGATATTAAACATGGACGCTGACGAAATGTTCGAATCCCGTTTTGCTCAAGGGGTACATTCTTTGTTAGCGGGAACGAAAGCCGATACGATTTGTTTCAGGTTGTTTGATATGTGGTCTTCCACGCATTACCGTGATGATGATTATTGGCAGGCTCATCGGTATTACCGTCCTTTTTTGATTCGATATAAGGAAGGGTTCTCTTACAAATGGAAGGAGCAGTCCTTGCACTGTGGGAGATTTCCCGAAAATGTGCTTGACCTTCCCAGTGAAATCAGCAACTACCGCATCCAGCATTGGGGATGGTATACACCTGCTATTCGCATGGCCAAATTTCAGCGTTACCAGTTGCTTGATCCAAGTGCTCGTTATGGCTGGAAAGAGCAATATGAATCTATTTTGGACCCGAATCCCCGACTCACGCTCTGGGTGGATCAGGACAACATAAATGTAGAAAAAGAAACTGCACCAGAATATGAAGCTGCCCACCAGGTGAACGACATGGATGTTGCCGAGATTTCGAGTGTCCAGGTTATTAATGATTCCAATCTGCAAATAAAAGGTGAAACCAAGGACTTACTTTATAGTAAATGCAAACTGTGTGGCTCATCTGACACGGCAGTATTTCATAGCTATGAACGCTTTACCTTGATGGGATGCGGTTCCTGTGGATTGGTTTTTCGTAATGATGTGGATCATATACAGCCGGAGGATATGATTGCAGAGATTTATAATGCCAATTGGGTTGCTATGCGGGATAGTGCAGCAGCGTCAACTTATGGGGATCATGCCCTTTTTGGACTCATGCTGCTGGATATGTTCAGTTCCAGTAAAGGAAAATTGCTTGAGATTGGATCAGGTACCGGAGAATTTATCCATGCTGCCCTTCAAGCCGGCTGGGATGCAGTGGGCATTGAACCCTCCATAGACTCGCGTGCTTACGCAAAACACAAATATGACGTGGATTTATTGCCGGGTTACTGGGGCGATGAAGCAGAAGAAGATTCTCAAACCGAAGAAGCAGAAGAAGATACTGACTTAGCACCGGATCACAAATACGAGGCCGTAGCATGTTGGCATGTGCTGGAGCATATTGCGGACCCTGTTACTTTTTTAACAGATTTACGCGAACAGCTTCAACCTGATGGGACGTTATATATCACGGTGCCCAACAAAAACTCGTTCACCAATGAGGCTTATGGCGTTTACTCGCCTTTATTTACGGAGGAAGATCATTTATATCATTATTCTGAGCATACGCTTGCGCTCTTACTGGCAAAGTCCGGCTTGCGCCCGGTGGCTATGTTCACCCGCCAGCTTCCCTCTGGTTTGGATGCCTTGCTGCAAGCCCATCCTTTGTACGGTGAGCTTACCCTTACGGAGCAAATGGGATTGTTGGCCAAACTTCAAGGCGAGAAACGGGGTCATGAACTGTGCTGTGTCGCAAGAGTAATTTAGCCATCCCCAAAAGGAGGCAGCATCCATGAATATGTCTGATCCGTATCTGTCTCGCTTTTTTGTATATTCTGACCCCAACTCCTCCAACATGATTTACAGACTCCCCCAAAGCTGGTGGAGTCGCCCCTATGAGTATGAGTGGTGTCTCCAATTTATGTCTGGGCAAGATACAGTACTGGACGCAGCATGTGGAATCCCTCATCCATTCAAATTTGAGTTGGCCCGCCGTTGCGCTCAGGTCTATGCCTGCGATATGGATATACGGATCGTTTCCGTGGACGCCATTTTGGCCGAGGTGCGGCGGGATATCGGAGAGGAGGCTGCCGAGCGCATTCAGGAGATTTTACCAGTTCGTCTCCACTCCGCACATGCCAATCTGACGGCTCTACCCTATGAGGATGCCAGTTTTGACAAAATTGTATGTATCTCGGTACTGGAGCATTTAACGCCTGATGAATCTTTGGCAGCCTTACGTGAATTTCACCGGACTTTACGGGATGACGGAATGCTTCTGCTGACGTTTGACTATCCTACAGTGGACTTATCAGCGATGGGGCAATGGATAGAGCAGGCGGGATTTTCGTATTGGAATGGTGTGGATCTCAAGCTTCCACGGGGTGCTTTACACACGGATATGTGGGGCGGTCTGCATTGTTTTAGGACTGTTTTAAAAAAATATAAGAGTTAGCGGTATGCGCAATGAGGTTTACACGGACCTCTCTTATTGCTTATCATGAGAGGGGTTAGAGTTGTAAACCTACATAGGAAAGGAATGACTGATAACTACATGAACAATGCACCTGTGTTGAAGAAACCTGAGGCTATGGTATTTGATATGGACGGTACACTTTTTCAGACGGAGACGCTATTGCTCCCTGCGTACCACAAGCTGTTTGATACGCTGCGCGCCGAAGGGCTTTATGAAGGAGAGACTCCTCCCGAGGAGCTTATTTTGAATAGTTTGGGTATGCTGCTGGATGAAATCTGGAGAAGAGTGATGCCGGAAGCCAGCGAAGCGGCCCACAGAAGAGCGGACGAGCTGCTGCTTCAGCTGGAGCTGGAGGGATTGAAGAACGGAAGTCATGCCCTGTATCCACATGTAAAAGAAACACTCCAATCCCTTCATGAGCAAGGTGTCCGATTGTTCGTAGCCAGTAACGGGCTGGAGGATTATGTAAAGGGGATCGCTGCTGCGTACGAAATGGTTCCCATTTTTGAAGGACTGTACAGCGCTGGGGAGTACAGCACGCTTTCCAAAGTGAATTTGCTGGAAATTCTGTTGAGCAAGCACGATATTTCGAATGTATGGATGGTAGGAGATCGCTCCTCAGATGTGGAAGCAGGCAAAAAGAACGGACAGACGGTGATCGGTTGTGCTTATGCTGGATTTGGTGTGAACGATGAGTTGAAGGGGTCTGATGCGATTATTACGGACTTTACGCAACTGCTTACACTTTATAAAAACGCTGAGTAACTGTGAAACACAGGTTATTGGTTATAAATAGGCTTGACGTACCATATAATTAAAACATGCTGGCACTGTCGGGCAGACGAAAAAGAAAGGAAGGAAGGCAGCCACTTTACGCGGAGCCTTCCTTTGTCTTATTCTCAGTCTTACTCTCTGCTTTATCTTCTGTTTTATCTTCTGTTTTGTAGTCCGTCTGAGGCTTTGGATTAATTTGTGTGTGGTAGACCCACAAGGCATATTCCATGGGCTTGGCGATGGAACGACGATAGGTATCTTTTTCTCCAATACGTGAAAATACCTCGCGTGCTGGCTTCGGGTTGACTTCCAGCACGTATATATGACCGTCCTTATTAATTGCCAAATCGAGCGCAAGCTCGCACAATGCCCCGTAGCTTTCTTCCAGATACGCAGCGATGTCCAGTCCGAGTTTTTCCCCCTGCTTGATGATTTTCTCTCTATGGCCCTCATCACGAATCCATTGCGTCAGCAATTGGTTCATCGGTACCGCCTTGCCTCCACCATGCAGGTTGGAAGTGACACTCCGATGTGCTCCGATTCGCCCGGCGCATCCGGTTAGCTCCCATACTCCTTGGCTATTTTTTTGTACCAGCATACGGTAATCATGGACCCTGCCATTCGGTAACTGCACAGGAATGCCTTCCTGAACAATGTAGTTATCCATGTTCCAGCTGCTCAGACGCGGCTCCAGACGGTCTAGACGTACCCGCTGCTGGGGAATAATATGGCGTTTGCGATTGCGGCCTTCAATCAGATACAGGCCCCCTTGCTTGTTAACAGGTTCAATCCGTAAAATGCCGCGTCCTCCCGTACCATTAATCGGCTTGAGGTACACTAGTGAATTCTGTTTGAGCATCCGTTTTACACTATGAAATCCATTGAACAGCTCTGTTGCAGGCAAATGGGGGCGAAAGGCAGACCTTCTCGCAAGTTGCTGATGAATGACCCACTTGTTACTCAGCGGTCGGTTTAAATATACAAGGTCTGTATACTGCAATCGGAACTGCTTCAACTGACGATATCGCTCACTGCGCTGTACTCGGCAACGGTCGAAAATCATATCTGGGAACTCTCGCCACTTTCGGCTCCATTTTCCGCTGTGTGGATCATAGATTTGGGCAAGGAGCAGCCTTCGATCCTTGTGGACATCTGCAGGAGTGAATACATACATATCTAGTCCCAGTCTTTTCCCTTCTGCAATCATGCGCTCATATATGTCGCGTTCCTCCAATTGCTTCTTGTTGTTCAAATACAAGGTCATGATGCCTAGGACAGGTTTTGGCACAGCATTCCACCTTCCTCTGCCGTCTGCTTATCTTGGGATAACTCCCCGTGAAATATCAGCGTGGGTTTCCCGGTCGGTCCAGTCGTCATTTCATGCGCAACCAGTCCAGCGCGGAAACAGGTTTTGAGACTGGCCATATTGTCGGCGGCTACGCTGCACGTCAGACGGCGCAGCTGTTTGAGCTGGGCGGACAGCAGTCTAGCGCCCAGTCTGCGGCCCCGGTAAAGCGGACGAACAATTACGATGCAAGCATCCTTCCCGTAATTCAGAGCGAGGGAAAATCCCGCAATCCGCAGCCCCTTCTCCGTGCGCACATATGCGCACAGGAGGGAGGAACCAGGGGTGTTCAATTGCTCCGGCGTCAATACAGCCAACTGCCGTAGAGCATTACGAGTAATGCGCATGCCCCCTGAGCTGCGGGCCAGAAACAGTAACTGTCGTCGTCTCAGCAGCCAGCTCCGGGCAGGCAAATGTTGAACATCGCTAATTTGCGGCATGATTCCACTTCCTTGATCATGATTTCATTCGTCCGGCCAAAAAGGAGCTGTACTGGAATATGCGTCTAAGCGACTTTTGGCGGATTTCCGGCTCGTCAAATTTCATCGGTTTGGCATTGGCCTCAAAAAACCAGAGGGTCCCGAGCGTATCCACGCCCAAATCCATGGACATTTCGCCGTGAGAAAGACCGGATGCGCGTTCAATTTGACGTGCAATCTGTATGGCCGTACTTTTAACTTTGTTCAGTAGATCTGTGCTGTCCTCAGGCCCAAACAGTGAGGACAGTAGCTTGAACGGGTCCTCTACACTCCCGCCACGCGGGACATGTGTGGTAATGCTCCCTTTACCCGCCAGTCTGGCACCGACCCCGGTTATACTCCAGGAGCCACGGATATTTTTTTGTACCAGGATACGCAGGTCGAAGGGTTTTTTCTGATAGGTTGCCAGATCGATACCCTGTTGAATGATATAAGGCGAGTTGCCCGCTTCCCGGCGGATACGTCCCCACAGCCGGGATAGCGATACAGATCTGTAGGTTACACTTTTTTTGTCATGCTGAATGGTCAGTCTGTAAGCCATTAGATGCTCTGGGCGGAATTTAAGAATCATAATCCCTTTTCCGGCCTTACCGTTTTCCGGTTTGAGATACAGGTATGGATACGCAGACAGCATTTTTCCTAAGGAAGACAGGTTGCTTAACCGTTTGGTTGCCGGAACAAGCTGACGAGTGGTTTCCGAGGTACGCAACCACTTGAACAGTTCCCATTTGTTAAAAAAGCCTGGATTGTACAGCTCAATGCCTGAGGCATGTGAAATTTCATCCAACTTTGTGCGCACAGAGGTTTTAAGTTCATAATTACGGTTGGGGATGCGATTATAAATGACCTGTGGAGGTGGAAAATTCTGTTCCTCCCACGTCTGTAAGCTCTTGTTGAAAACGTAGCCCTTAACCGTTTCGTCTGCCAGTTTCAGGTCCCTGACGGTAACAATGTATACCTGATAGCCCATTCGTGTTCCCGTTTCAAGAATATCCCTGAAATTGCGCTGATTGCCCTTGAAGAATTGTTCTTCGTCGTGCACTGTCAATACAGCAACGACTGGCTTATGCTCCGCCCGGGTATTCATAGTTCCTCTTTTCTGCGGAATTTACTGAGGTAAAGACAGTGGTCCAAAATATGCTCCACGGATGCTTTACCCTCCGCACGCAACGATGGATGCTGAAAAATGGATCGACCTGGCTTAGAGTTGGCTTCAAACATCCATACCTTTTCATCCTGATCAATGCCCAGATCAAAGCCGATTTCACCCAGTAGATGCTGGTGATGGTGTTCAATAGCTTCTGCGAGCGTAACTGCTACGTTCTTGGCACGTTGAAGCACTTCACCCGCCCGGTCTCCGAATACCCGGTTTAACGCCTGTTCAGGTGTCATAAGGGAGCCGCCGTTTTTGATGTGGGTCGTGACACTGCCACGTCCGGCTTTTTTGGCTCCAATGCCGACGACGACCCACTGGTTATTTCCATTTTTATGCATGTGAAACCGGAAATCAATCGGGCAATTGTCAATCTCGATCAGCTGGATACCCTGTTGAATGACGTAACCCTTTAACATCTGTCCCTGATTGGAGTGAAGCATCCTGAGCATGGAGTTAAAAGAGGTGAATTTTAGCAATACATTGCTATTTTTCTTACGGTATCTCACAAAATAGCCTTGCTTGGGAACATGGGACAGACGGTAGATTCCTTTACCGAGGCTGCCTCCACTTGGCTTGTAATAAGCAAATTGATGTCGCTCCAACATACCTCGGATACGTTCAGAGCTGGGATTCATATATGATTCAGGGACATAGCGGTTAACATCTGGGTTATTCTCCAGCAGATTATAAATATCGGACTTATTGAAAAAGCTCCAGTTAAAAAAGGGAATTCGTCTGCGGGAAAAGCGTTCGCGTAGTTGATTGATCGCTGGGGAAAAATCAGAGCGTCGGCTCGGCAAACGATTATAAATTACGTCCGGCAGAGGTACAAGTTTACGTGTGAATTCCCCGCTGGAAGACAGAAAATAGCCGTTAATCGTATCATTTTGCCAGTTAATATCCCGAGGGGTGAAGGCGAAAATATAAGATTTTTTGCTGCCTTCCTTCAGCAGTTGCTTAATAAAGCCTGTGCGTGATCCGAAAGGGCGAGTGGTGGAGTTGGTACCGTCAGACAGCACGCCAATCAACGGTCCTAGCTGTATATCCCCATCCAGATTTCGCAAATAGATGGACCCGCTTTTGGGAACACGGATTGCATTACGTAAGCCCGAGGTCAAGTATAGATGGCGTCCCGCCTTCTGAATTGGTTTTACTGTAGCGGGAATCTGATCCTTACCGAGCCGCAGACGAACGGACTTGGCTCCGGATAATTTAAGGCTTTTCAACAAGGAAGTGGATATATACGCCACCTTGTCGGGCTGCTGTGAGAAATGCACATTGCAATGCGTTAAACTCATCTGTTTATCCTCCTATACCGTATGTTCAAGGGAGGCGCCCGCGCCCTTTGGCCCTGTCGCTTTGGAATGGGTCATTAAATATCGAGCATATTCGAGCGGGCGGTTGACCGACTGGAAAGCGCACTCTGGCTGACGGGTCTGAAAAAAGGAGGCCCGACCAGGTCGGGAATTAACCTCCAATAGCCAGATGTTCCCGCTCCGGTCAATACCGTAATCAATTCCCAACTCGCCAAGGCGGCCGTAACGTTCCTCCAGCGCCCTGGTAATGGTTAAGGACAGCGCCATCATCTGCCCGATGATGAGACGCGTGGTGTCCGCGCCAAATTGTTCACGAAGGTAAGGCTCAGCCGGGTGGGCTTCGCCCCCACCGTGAAGATTAGAAGTCAGAGTTCCTTGTCTGCCTTCTCTTACGGCAAAGCCCGTCAGGCGCCAATAGCCGTTGCCATCCTTTTGCATGAGTGCGCGAACATCAAAAGGATGATTGTTTTGGCTTGTTAATTTCAAATAAGGCTGCACGATATAAGCGCGTTTGTGTGCAATGCCGTGGATCCATGATAATCCTGCATCCAATTCTGAAAACAAGCGCCGGAACGGGCGGTTACGGGAGTCTCTACCCTGTACAAGTAGTCCCTGGCCTCCTTCTGCCAGCCGGAGATACAGTGTGCTCTTGCCATGTGTTCCGGTCTGTGGCTTCATAAACAGCTCCGAATGGCGTCGTAGCCATTCCACAAGCTGGATCGTGTCCCGGTATGGCGCCGTAGGCGGCACAAAGGGACGCACTTTATCTACCGCATGCAAAGCGCGATACACCTGCCATTTGCCAGGTAAGTTACGCGACCAGTAGATGAGCTTGCGCGACTTTTGCTCCGCCATATCTTCCAGTGTGCGCCTGACGTTCTGGCTCTCGTGAACATGGAGACAGCGGTTATACACAATGTCCGGCAACGGAAAGCGGCCGGATGTCCATACTCCGTTACGGTAAACATAACCTCGTATGGAGTGATCTTCAGGTGAAACTCCTTCGGCGGTAAACGCCATTACGCTAAGACCAGAGCGCCTGCCTAACAGACTTAGCCTGCGGCAAAAATCAGCTTCGGTAATAGGGGGAGTGGCGGCCTGATTCCGGCTAACAAGCACGCCCAGCGTGCCTGGCACAACAAGAGACACCGACAACAGCTCCTTTGGCAGCCAGACTCTGGAAGAGATGAATTCATTTGAAGCCGGCTGAATAACGGCAGTATTCAATCATTTTTTTAACGGACGGGCGAGTTTTCTGATCATTTAACGGCGTGTTGTCATTCTTCGATGGCTTCGAATTGACCTCTAGCAACCAGATGCGTCCCGTACTGTCTATTGCCAGATCAATACCAAATTCCGCGAAATGGGCGGGGATCGCCTTTTCCACTCCGCTTGCGATATCCAGTGCTGCTGTTTTGAGAGAGGTATGCCCATTCGATTTAACAGTTGCGGGCAGTGTGGTTTTGGCCAGTGCTTCCTTGACTGTACTCAGCGTGCCGCCTCTTGCCAGATTGGACACAAAGTGGCTGCCTCCTGCGATCCGGGCGACAATGGATGTTACGGTCCAGGTTCCGGACGCATTTTTCTGTACAAGCGCACGAAAGTCGACCGGACGCTTACCGTGATCAATCAAGGTAAGTCCCTGTTGGAGTTGAAAGCGTGTTGTTTTCATTTTTCCTGATAAGCTTTTGTATAGCTTATCGACGTTGGCATACATTTGCTTACGGGGCGTGCCCGCTGTTGTGGATAACACTGAAAAGGTGCCATCGGTTTGCTTGTTAATGCGCATTATGCCTTTACCTAGGCTTCCGCGCACTGGCTTGAGAAAAACAGCGGGATACTGGTTGCACATTTTTTTGAAAACAGCAAAGGTTTGCAGCAAGTGGGACTCGGGTAAATACTTGCGCAGGGAAGAATTTGATTTAAGCGCATCAAATACTTCATTCTTATCCAGAAACTTTTCGTTAAAAATGGTCGTGCCGTACTGCGATTTTACTTCTTTCATGAAATGCTGTACGCTAGTTCTGTTCTCGAGTTTACGGGAGGTAAGACGGTTATTGACGACATCGCCGGCGGGCATGACCGCCTTTTTCCAGCCTCCGTCATACACCCATCCCTGAACTCGCCCGGGCTGACTCCCGATATGCTCCGGGGTGAAAAAATACACATATGCTCCTTGTCTGCGGCATTCCCCGACTAGTTCACGGCAGAACAGGGTGATCGACCCGAAAGGCTTGTCGGGCTGTTCGGGATAGTCCCGACTGACCAGCACGCTAATAAGTGGGCCCACTCGAAGTGTCCGGCGACCTCGGCTGTAGGTTACTCGCAGATCACAATTGGCATGAAGCCCCATTTTTCGGGCTAGCACGCTTCCCACACGTAGGCCGCTGTAGCGGGGCACCGATATGACGGTAACCTCTTGGCGGAACGAACCGAAGGCGAGCTGAACGGGGTGGCCAGCGGATATTTTCCATTTGCGAAGCAGGGACTCGCCGACCATGAGTACGTCATCCTGCAAGATGCCCGATCCGATGATTTGAATCGTTGTTTTTTTGATGGACATCGTGGATCTCCTTCCGGGCAGCAACTTGATGTCTTGAAAGTAACGGGAAACGTGAATGGGCTGTAATAGCACTGATTCATCATATGAGGACATATATCCCTTGGTGATTGACGGACAATGTGAAATGTTGACACTACACTTGTATTGGAGGAATAAACAATCATGAACATCTATGACAAAGCCCATGATTTAGCGAAAGCATTGAAGGAAAGCAAAGAGGTAGAGGAAATTACGTCAGCGATGAAGCTGATCGAAACCGATCCAGAAGCCAAGAAAATGCTCGACGATTTCCGTGAACGCCAAATGGAAGTACAGCAACGCATGATGAGCGGCGATATGCCAGCACAGGAAGAGATGGAAAAGATGGAGAAGCTGTTTGAGGTACTTAGCTTGAACCTCAACATCCGTCGCCTGTTCGACGCTGAACGTCGCCTGAGCGTGATTATTGAGGACGTTAACAAAATTATTGCAGACAGCCTTCAACATTTGTATGGTTCATCTCTGTAAGTTTGTCTCATATTCCTTCCTGTCCTCTCATAGACTAGATACATAGAGTCACAGGGAGAGGAAGGGATACGATTGGGTTCTTTCAAAAAATGGAAACACGGTTTGTACACACTCATTGCATTGACTATGGTTTTGGTCGCGTTACCACGCATCTCGCTTGCAGGCGGTTTGAACTGGGTCAACGGCTTTGGGATGGTATGGGTACTTTTTGCGCTGCTAGTCATCGGAGCGAACATGCATTTTTTGCTGGGTGTGGATGAGGAAAAGCGCAAAACGCTGGAGCGTGTGCGGCGGGCCAAAATGCAGCAGTGGCAGATGAAATGGGATAAAAAAGCTGACAAAGGCAGCATGCAGTGAGTTTTCTCAGCTTGTCCTAGGCTTGCCTCCCAGATTACAAATCAATCATAGTAAGAAGCGGTCCTTGTAAAAGAGGGGATCGCTTTTTTTGCTATTTGCGAAGCGGAGAACTCAAAATGAACAAGGGTCTAAAATGTAGGGATATTGTGCTATAATAGATACAGAATGATACAGATTGAACGTTGGGGGTGTAACAGAGTTGGACGGGCTAGATGAAACAGTTACGAAGCATGAGCAGCTATTGCGACATATCGAGCAGTTGAAAATAGGCTCCAAAATTTCTGTGCGCAGGTTGGCTAAAGAAATGAGCGTCAGCGAAGGAACGGCCTATCGGGCCGTGAAGGAAGCTGAGAACCTGGGAATTGTCATTACCAAGGAACGAATCGGAACAGTACGAGTGGAGAAGCGCCCTCGCGGCTTGTCCGAACAGCTGACTTTTGCAGATGTCGTGAATATTGTAGAGGGACATGTGCTGGGCGGAAGTGAGGGGCTGGAGAAGCCCTTGCACAAGTATGTGATCGGAGCGATGCGCGAGGAAGCTATGGCCCGTTATATTGACGCAGGTAGTTTGCTGATCGTAGGTAACCGTGAGGATGCGCATTCACTTGCACTGGAGCAGGGGGCAGGTGTGCTGATTACAGGGGGCTTCGGTACGAGCCGAGAGGTTAAGCAGCTCGCAGATCAGATCAGTCTGCCGATCATTTCCTCACGCCATGATACTTTTACAGTGGCATCTATGATTAATAGAGCCATATTTGACCGCTTGATCAAAAAGAAAATTATGCTGATTGAAGACATTGCGGCAGGCAAACCGAAAACGTTGACCTTGAAAATCAACAGCACGCTTACCGAGTTTGAAGAACTTTCGGTGACGACCGGACATCATCATTTTGCAATAGTGGATGAATGGAATCGTTTAATTGGTATCGTCAGCCGCAAAGATGTGGAGGGGCTTCTACCTGAACATACGATGGATAAATGTCTAATCCGCAATCCGATAACGGTCACCTACCAGACCTCGCTGGCTTCAGCCGCGCAAATGATGGCGTGGGAAGGTGTAGATTACTTGCCGGTCGTGGACCGCAACCGCAAGCTGCTCGGGTCCGTTACACGGCGTGAGGTGCTGGAGGCACTGCGTAACGCCCAAAAGCAGCCGCAACTTGGCGAGACGTTCGACCAGCTGATCTGGAACGGGTTTGCCGAGGAGCGTAATGAGGACGGATCGTTATTTTTTCGCGGGTTTATCATTCCGCAAATGGCGACCAATTTAGGTACGATCTCGGAAGGCGTATTGGTCAACGTGATGACACAAGCGGGCTACCGGGCAGCTAGAGACATGAGCGGCAAGGATTATGTGCTGGACAATTTGACGACATATTTTATTAGACCTGTACAGATAGAGGATGCTGTCGTTCTTCGTCCGATGCTACTCGAGATGAGTCGCCGCACCTGCAAGCTAGAAATTGCAATTTCACGGGAAAATCATTTGGTATGCAAAGCAGTGATGACGCTTCAATCCATTGAACATGGTTAGTCTACCTATGGATCGGAGCAGGGTGTGAAGTCGAATAGATCGACTTAGTGGCTTTCAGGGAGTCTTTCTTTTGCTTCCAGCCAAATTTGCAGCACCCCTTCCATTACAAGCATCGTTTTGACCTGGATCGTATACTCCTTGTCACGAACGGTGTATTTTTTTTGGTGCAGCAACATACGTACCAGCTTGCTGTCAGAGTCAATCTCGAACATATCTCTGCCGCGCAGCACCTCCAGATCACGACTGACACGGCGAAGAAGTTCCTTCAGGTTGATAGAATCAATTTTTTCGGCCGAAGCTTCCTCCGCGATCAGCTTGATTTCTTTGACAACGGTTTGGCGCTTGCTGTATTTGCGCAATGTTTTGTTGTCCTCCTCGGCTTGCTGGAGCTGGAATTGAAGATCCTGGTTGTTCGTCCACAGCTGATTGAAGCTGGCATGCCAGATGGCATTGTAGATCATTCCTCCCGTAATCATACCGAGTACAAAGACAGAGGATAATTGCATAAAAGGGCGCAGGCGCTCAAAAGGGGGGACTCTCATAGTCGTTTCACCTCACGGTCTTCCGTTGCCGCATACCCACTTGACCAGCTCTGCACCCATATGAGCGCCTAAAAAGGCGAAAATCAAATACAATATCTGCTTAATGGCAGGTGACAAATTACCATCCAACATATTGCTTTCAATGACCCGGATCGGGTCCATCGTCCCCCCCACAGCGGCAGCAAGCGCCCATATTTTAATTCTTCCGGCAACCTCCAGCATCGTCTGGGTTGGCGGCTGGAGCGATACCACAGCTCCCATTCCGCCGAGCATGGCTCCCCCAAGCACGATGCCGAAGGCAATGAAGAAGTCGAGAATCGCTTTGGATATAAAAGTGCTCATGCTCTTTTCCTCCTTAGGTATACGAATCAGGACCGCGCTTGTCCGCCGAGGTCTGTACTTTTATTCTATGGGCGCTACTAACGCGGATATGATAAAATAGTTTGAAGAAAATCAAGCGGTGAAAGGAAGAGAAGCGCATGAGTTCATTTGTGCATTTGCATGTTCATAGCGAGTACAGCCTGCTGGACGGCGCGGCTCGTACCGCGGAGTTGGTCAAACAGGCGTCAGCTTACGGAATGAAGGCGCTGGCCCTTACAGATCACGGGGTCATGTACGGTGCCATTCCTTTTTATAGAGCGTGTGTAGAGAACGGCATTAAGCCGATTATCGGGTGTGAGGCCTATATGACGGCAGGATCGCGCAAGGAGCGTGGCAGCCGGAAGGATCAGCCCATATATCATTTAATTTTGCTCGCCAAAAATAAAACAGGCTATCAAAATCTGATGAAGTTGTGCTCCATCGGCCATTTGGAGGGCTTTCACTACAAGCCGCGCATCGACATGGAGACTTTGGCTGCCCATCATGAAGGCATCATATGCCTGAGCGCTTGTTTGGGCGGTGAAGTGCCGCAGCATTTACTGCATGGTCGGGAAGCCGAAGCACGACGAGCAGCGGAACGATATCGTAACATTTTTGGCGATGATTTTTATCTGGAACTCCAGGACCATGGTCTTTCGGAGCAAAAACGTGTAAATCCTCTCTTGATCGCACTGGCGAAGGAACTGAATATTCAATTGGTGGCGACGAATGACGTGCATTACTTGACTGAGCCAGATGCGGACGTGCAAGACGTTCTGATCTGTATCGGGACAGGGAAGACAGTTGACGATGAGGAACGCTTGCGTATACCAACACGTCAGTTGTATCTGAAAAGTCAGGAGGATATGGCTCGTTTATTCCCGCATGTGGCAGAAGCCATCGCCAACACGGTGCGTATTGCTGAAAAATGCGAACTAGAGCTGGAATTCGGTCAATCCATTTTGCCTGAATATCGCCCGCTGCCGGAAGGAATGACCTCTTCGTCCTATTTACGCAATCTGTGCGTGCAAGGGCTGGAGCGTCGCTATGGAAGCGATCCCGGATGGGAGCAACCGGAGGAACGGGAAAGGCTGAACCAACGGCTAAACTATGAGTTGAATACCATTGACAGTATGGGTTTCAGCGATTATTTCCTGATTGTATGGGATTTTATTGCCTTCGCACATAAGCATAAGATTGCAACGGGACCGGGGCGGGGTTCCTCAGCAGGCAGTTTGGTTGCCTATGTGCTTAACATCACGAATGTCGATCCGATAAAATACAACCTGCTCTTTGAACGGTTTCTGAATCCCGAACGAATCAGTATGCCGGATATAGATATTGATTTTAGTGATGAACGGCGTGACGAGGTTATCGACTATGTAGTGCAAAAATACGGAAATGAGCATGTAGCGCAAATTATTACCTTTGGAACGCTGGCGGCAAGAGCCGCAGTCCGTGACGTCGGCCGTGCATTGAACGTGCCGTATGGCGAGGTGGACAAGGCAGCCAAGCTGATTCCCGCGCAGCTCGGCATTAATATCCGTCATGCGCTGGAAATCACCCCGGAGCTGAAAACGCTATATGAAACGAAGCCCAAGACACGTGAACTGCTGGATATGGCGATCAAGGTTGAAGGAATGCCTCGTCATGCTTCGACACATGCAGCAGGTGTTGTCATTTCGCGGACTCCATTGACCGATGCAGTTCCGCTTCAAGAGGGGAGCGAAGGGGTACCTTTGACGCAGTACTCGATGGAAAATCTAGAGCGCATTGGTTTGCTCAAAATGGATTTCCTTGGGCTGCGTACGCTCTCTATTATTGAACGGTGCATACACTGGATTGCGGAAGAGCATGGAGAAACGCCTGATTTTAGTCGTATTCCCGATAACGATCCGCATACCTATGACTTGCTGGGCAAAGGAGATACAGGAGGCGTATTCCAGCTGGAGTCGGCCGGTGTACGCCGGGTACTCAAGGATTTGAAGCCGAGTGTATTCGAGGATATCATTTCTGTCCTGGCTTTGTATCGTCCGGGCCCGATGGGCTTTATTCCTAACTTTATACAGGCCAAGCATGGTCAGATTGAGATTTCTTATCCGCATCCTGACCTGGAACCGATCTTAAAGGATACGTACGGCATTATTGTGTATCAGGAGCAAATCATGCAGATTGCTTCGCGCATGGCGGGCTTTTCCCTGGGAGAAGCCGATCTGTTGCGTCGGGCTGTGTCCAAGAAAAAGCGCGAAGTGCTGGATCTGGAGCGCGGACATTTTGTCGAAGGCAGTATCAAGCAGGGATACACGGAGGAGGAGGCCGGAAGGGTTTACGATATGATTGTCCGTTTTGCTGACTACGGCTTCCCGCGTGCCCATGCAGCTGCTTATGGTGTGCTAGCATTTCAAACGGCTTATCTAAAGGCCCATTATCCGGTACAATTTATGGCTTCAATGCTGACAGCGGTGATGGGAAGTCATCGGAAAGTGGCTGAATATGTCGTCGAATGCCGTCGTATGGATATCGCAGTGTTGCCGCCTGATGTGAATGAGAGCGGGGTGTTGTTTACTCCGTTACAGCAGGGAGGCATCCGCTTCGGCCTAGCAGCGATTAAAAATGTCGGCACACAGGCGATGGAGAGCATTCTCGCTGTTCGCAAGGAACGGCCTTTCGACAGCCTACTCGATTTTTGTCGACGTGTCGATTTGCGGGTATGTAATAAGAGAGTGATTGAATCGCTTATTCAGGCAGGAGCCTTTGATTCTTTAACGGGTCATCGGGCACAATTGCTTGCCATGCTGGATGAAACGGTGGATGCAGCCGTCAAGTGGCGCAAGGAACGGGATGACTTGCAAATTGATATGTTTGGTTTTGTGGAAATGCCCAATTGGGATATCGAATATCCCAATGTACCCAAATTCAGTGCCAGCCAGCAGTTAGAGCTGGAACGCGAACTGCTGGGACTGTATTTATCCGGGCACCCGTTGGATGATTTTGAGTCGCTGCTGGAAAACAGCGAGGCGGATCGTTTGATGGAGCTGGGCGATGTGCCAGATGAAACGGTTGTTGTGACCGCAGGCATGGTAGTGTCACTTAAAACGATTACGACCAAGCAGGGTAAGGCCATGGCCTTCATTGAGCTGGAGGATCAGATTGAGCGGTGTGAGGTTGTACTGTTTCCTGAGGTATGGAAGCGAAGCCAGCAGTGGATTGAAAAGGGAGCTTTGCTTACACTTCGAGCCAAGATGCAGCAGCAGGACGAGCACTTCAAGCTCCTTGCGGATGAGACCGCCCCGCTGGCGGAAGACTCGCTGGCACGACTCCTTCAGCGCCGACGTGCCAGTACGCGCTCGTCCGCCGCAGCTGGAACATCCGTGCCAGCTGCTGGCTCTGCTGCTGGCAGCCCGGGCGGGAGAGCGTCGCGCGTGTCGCCACCGCCTACGGCAGCCAATGCATCTGCTTCGCCTCAACCGAAGGCGTCCCGTCCCGTGATGGCTGCTTCACCGCTCGGAGCCGAAGCGGCTCGCGGTGGGCAGGTGCCAGTCCCGCGCAGCTCGGAGCCGACCACTCGTCAGCGGGTGTTTGTCAAAATCACCCGCCAGGCCGAGGAGGACGCCAGCTTGCTGGTCAGTCTCAAGGCACTGCTACAGGAGCATCCCGGTGTTATGCCTACCGTACTTTTTTATGAGAGCAACCAGCGTCTGCTTGCGTTGAGCGATGCTTACAACATTAAGCCCTCTCCTCAGCTTTTGGATCAAATGGAGTCGATGTTGGGTGAAGGTACGGTGAAAGTCAAATGATAGGCACACAACAAACCGCCCTTATTGTAACGGTTTAATGAACATTTTCCTTCCCTCCCGCATACACTTGGAAAACTGGCGGAACAGGAGATTCAACACGTACCCTGCACCATAAGGTCCCGTACGGTGAAAGAATAGAACTGCACGGTGAAAGCGGGAGGGAAATTATGTCCTATGAATATGCAGAAACTTTGTTAAATCGCAGAGGCATTCGTATCGAGTCCATTGCGGACATTGTTTTTCAGCTTCAGCTAAAATATTATCCTCATTTGACGATGGAAGAATGTATAGACAGTGTCAAAGCGGTTTTGCAAAAGCGCGAGGTTCAATATACGTTGCTCACAGGTATTGCGCTCGATGAGCTGGCCGAAAAAAAACTTCTCCCCCAGCCATTGCAAGCCATTATGGAGGCTGACGAACCGCTGTACGGAGTGGACGAGACACTGGCTCTTGGAATTACGAGTGTGTACGGCATGATCGGCTTAACCAGTTTTGGTTATCTGGATAAGGAAAAGACGGGGATTATTGAACAGCTGAACCAAAAAGGCAGTGGTATTCATGTGTTTTTAGACGATCTTGTCGCCGGACTAGCTGCCGCTGCTTCTTCGCGCATTGCACATCGGAGCCTCCATGCCAAGCATTATCCTGCATCATTGGACGCTTAATTGACCTGTGTAGACAGAGTTGATGATTTTCTAGGCCCTCCGACGGAACTTGAATGATCAGGAGGGCTTTTGTTGCGGGAAAAAAGTAAGGTATGTTATCATGAGTCTATTATATGGGCTCAAAACTTGAGGCTTAGGGGGTAGAAACAAGGCATGTGGACGGTGATTTATATTGCACCGACGGCCAGACTGGCTGACATGATTAAGCTCAAACTGTCTGAAGAAGGTTTTATGGTGCAGGCCCGGGCCATCAGCGCGTCCAAGCAACAGTTTGAGATACTTGTGCCTTCGGGTGAAGTCGAAGAAATACAGGAAGTGCTTAATTCGATTTTGCGCCCTTGAGTCCGGAACGGCGGAAGTGATACAGCAGCATGAATGGAACAAAGGATGCACGATCGGCGGTAATGTTTTAGTAACAGGCGTTGACGTGTGTATGAACATAATGCTTAAAGGTGCCGCATAGACGGCAGAGGACCTTGTATCGGTTACGGCTGACAAATAAACGGCTGGAGAGGTGTAGTTGTGTTTAAAGATTTATTCCAAAAGAAGCGTAAATACGCGACCATCCCTTCGGAACGGGCGCTGAGCGGCGATCAAGCGGACATGCCGGATCGTCCCAAACGGGAAATTCCCGAAGGTCTTATGACCAAATGTGGCAAGTGTGGAAGTATTCAATACAGCAAGGAATTAGAGAAGAATTTGAAAGTGTGTCCGGTGTGCGGATACCATATGCGTTTGAATGCAATGGATCGCATTCGCATGGTGCTCGACGAAGACACGTTTACGGAATATGATGCCGATATGATTTCGGTTGACCCGCTGGACTTTCCGGGATATGCGAGCAAGCTGGAGCAACAGACCCTGAAATCTGGCTTGCGAGAGGCTGTCGTTACGGGCGACGGCCTTATTTATGGACATCCTGTTGTCGTTGCTGTGATGAGCTTTGACTTTTTTACTGGCAGTATGGGTTCGGTCGTAGGAGAGAAAATTACCCGCGCCATTGAGCAAGCAATAGACAAGCGTCTGCCGCTAATTATTTTCTCAACTTCTGGCGGGGCACGTATGCAGGAAAGTATTTTAAGCTTGATGCAGATGGCCAAAACAAGTGCTGCTCTTGCTCGTCTGGATGAGCAGGGCTTGCTGTATATTTCTGTTATTACCGACCCGACTACAGGTGGAGTGTCCGCCAGCTTTGCTACGCTTGGAGATATTAATATCGCAGAGCCAGGAGCTGTATTCGGTTTTGCAGGGCGTATTGTAATTGAACAGACGATCAGACAGAAGCTGCCGGATGATTTTCAAACTTCCGAATTTAATTTGCAGCACGGACAATTGGATATGGTTGTACATCGCAAGGAACTGCGCGATACCCTCGGGCAACTGCTTGATCTGCACAGTGTGAAAGGGGTGGAATAGATGGCTGGTGAATTGCCTTATGAAAAGCCCCTGGTCGAGATGCGACAGAAGATCGAAGAACTCAAGCAATTCGGACAGGATAAGCAAATTGATTTTACAGATGAAATCAACCGCCTCGAGGAACGTTATCTCGAGATGGAAGAAGAAATATATTCGAACATTACAGCACCACAAAAAATGCATCTGGCCCGTCATCATCAAAGACCAACATCTCTTGATCTGATTGAGCAGGTGTTTACGGACTTTATTGAATTACACGGCGACCGCTTGTTTGGAGACGATCTGGCGGTTGTGGGCGGAATTGCCAAGCTAAATGGTATTCCGGTGACCGTCATTGGTCAACAGCGTGGTAAGGATACGAAAGATAACATTGCACGTTTCTTTGGCAGTGCTCATCCGGAAGGATTTCGTAAAGGCTTGCGTCTGATGCAGCAGGCTGAGAAATTTAAACGCCCTATTATTACATTTATTGATACGAAGGGCGCTTATCCGGGTAATACAGCAGAGGAGAGAGGTCAATCGGAAGCAATTGCTCGCAACTTGCGGGAGATGGCAAAGCTTTCGGTGCCTGTTATTTGTGTGGTCATCGGCGAGGGTGGAAGCGGCGGTGCGCTTGCGTTTGCAGTCGGTAACCGTGTGCTGATGCTGGAACATGCCATTTATTCGGCCATTTCTCCAAACGGTGCAGCTTCGATTCTATGGAAAGATGCTTCCAAGGCCGATCAGGCAGCTGAAGCCATGAAGATTACGGCTAATGACCTCCTGCGCATGGAAATTATCGAGGATATTGTGCCGGAGCCGAAAGGGGGCGCGCATCGTAACTATGAAGTGACCGCTGCCGCAATCAAGGAGCTATTGGAACGTCATTTGGCAGACCTTACGAATATGAGCTGCGATGAATTGAGGGAAGATCGGTATCAAAAATTTCGAAAAATAGGTCAATACACCTTCTTGAAGCCTTCGGAATCTGGGCCTATGTTGTAATACGCTGTAAACGGGTAACAATAAATATGACGAACTTCCTATACAAATAGGAAAAAGTGTAGTAGATTTAATTGTTGGAAAAAGATATAAAGAGTAGCACCTTTGAAAACGGAGGAAAAACCCAAATGCGCAAAACTAAGATTGTATGTACCATCGGTCCTTCCAGTGAGTCATTGGAAAATGTGAAGAAACTGATTTTGGCTGGTATGAACGTAGCCCGCCTGAATTTCTCTCACGGTGATTTCGAGGAGCATGGCAACCGGATTAAAAACATCCGTCAAGCTTGTAAGGAGCTTAACAAAAACGTTGCTATTTTGCTCGATACGAAGGGGCCGGAAATCCGGACAGGAAAGCTCGAAGTTGAACCTATTGAGCTTGTTCAGGACGAGTTCATTACGCTGACAACGGAAGAAATTCTCGGTACGCAAGATCGTATTTCCATTACGTACAAGGATCTTCCCTCGGACGTGGAGCCCGGCTCCACCATTCTGATCGACGATGGTCTGATCGGACTCACCGTTATTGAAGTATCAGGCACTGAAATCAAATGCCGCATTGTTAATGGCGGAACGATCAAAAGCAAGAAGGGCGTTAACGTTCCAGGCGTTGCTATTTCTTTGCCTGGTATTACGGAAAAAGATGCTAATGATATCATTTTCGGTATTGAGCAGGACATTGATTTCATCGCGGCTTCTTTTGTTCGTAAAGCAAGTGATGTACTGGAAATTCGTGAATTGCTGGCGAAACACAACGCCAGTCATATTCAAATCATTTCAAAAATCGAAAATCAGCAAGGTGTGGACAACCTGGACGAAATTTTGGAAGCTTCGGATGGCCTGATGGTTGCCCGTGGTGACCTTGGTGTGGAAATTCCTGCTGAAGAAGTGCCTCTGGCGCAGAAATTGATGATTAACAAATGTAATGTATCTGGCAAGCCTGTTATTACGGCAACACAAATGCTGGATTCCATGCAACGTAACCCGCGTCCGACTCGTGCGGAAGCAAGTGACGTGGCGAATGCTATTTTTGACGGAACAGACGCAATTATGCTGTCCGGCGAAACAGCTGCGGGTAAATATCCGGTAGAATCCGTATTGACGATGTCACGTATTGCAGAAAAAGCTGAGTCCTCTCTGAACTACCGTGATTTGTTCAAGAAACAAAGAACGGCTCAAGAAATTAGTATTACAGAAGCAATCAGCCAATCTGTTTCTATTTCTGCACTTGACCTGCATGCCAAAGCGATCCTGACGTCCACACAAAGCGGAACAACGGCGCGTATGATTTCTAAATACCGTCCTGAAGCTCCGATTGTTGCTGTGACAACACAGGAAAGAACAGTTCGCCGTTTGGCTCTGATCTGGGGCGTACATGCAGTACAAGGCAGACCAATCGTTGACACAACAGATAGTCTGTTTGACAACGCACTGGAAGGCGGTCGCAAATCTGGCCTCGTTAAAGAGGGCGATTTGGTTGTGATTACTGCGGGCGTACCTCTTGGTGATTCCGGTTCTACGAACCTGATCAAAATTAGCTGCGTTCCAGCACAAGCGTAATTAAAGTCTCCATGAAATAATACCGAGGCTGTATGTATCGTTATAACAAGCAAAAGAGCATTCAAGTCAATAAGACTTGGATGCTCTTTTTTTATGTTCTCTAGCTTTTCATTTCCAGTCCTTCTCGTCGTATGAAATCAAGAAATGCCTGTTGTATCAAGTTCATATGTGTATCTTGTTGATACACGATGTTTATTTGATAATGGCTCCTTTTGTTATCAGCCTCGGGATAAGGAAGCCATTCCACCGAGGGAGCAGCATTGTCATTATTATCGACTCCGCTTGCAGGAAAGAAGGCAAGCGCTTCTCCGCCGCTTACGACTTGCTTTACCGCTTCCCAAGAGTTGATTTCCAGATGAGGCTTAACTAGCGAGGAATACTGATCTACAACTGATGAACCGCTATATTTTACCCATGTGTGCTTGTCCAGCATATCGGGTCCATCGACCTCCTCTAATTTGGATGCAGGTGCAAGTGCAGATGCAGAACGGATAACTCCTACTTGATCTGAAGCCACTGGCTCTGCCACCGTATACTCTGGAAGAGAATCTCTATCGTCGAGAAAAGCAAAATCAATTTCCCCCTGTTTCAGTAGCTGCTTAATTGCATCCGGGGATTGAATCTCCAACTGAATACGACAATCTGGATATCGTTGAGCAAACTTAGCCATCAAAGTGGGGAGGAGATACGTACCTGATATCGACTCTGCACTCAGATGTAATTGCGCCTGTGACTCTTCTGTCAGTTCATCTACAGCTTGTCTAGCTTCTTGCTCCAGAGAGATGATCTGCTTTGCGTAAGGTAATAATTTTTTTCCAGCTTCCGTTAGCATAATCCTGCCTTGTTGAAGAGAGAATAGGGAAATACCCATTTCCTTTTCCAAGCTTTTCATATGAAAGCTGACGGTAGGTTGTTTGACTTGCAAAGCTTCGGCCACATCCGTCGCCTTATGGAATTTGTCGATCAGCATCAAAATACGCAATTTTAGAATATTCATGGAATCCAACAGTTCTCCTTATATGTCATTCATATGTGAATTTCAAACTATAGATTAATTATATACCGAAAAATAATTTATCTATCAATATTTTATATTTGTTTTACAAAACCACGTCGTTCGTCTAACATTCCAGGCCTACAATGTAAAAGTGTTGATGGTCATAAATAAAAAACCGTCACTTAACTAAGGGGAGGACAATAAAAAATGTTGAAAAAATGGCCGTTCATTCTGATGACTCTCACCATGGTATTTGCACTTGCAGCTTGCGGATCAGGTAACAATGCTGCACCACAAGGAGAAGCTGCTACAGGAACAGACAATAAAGCAGCTGCTGAACTGACAGGAAACATTCTGGCTGTTGGCTCCACTGCACTTCAACCATTGGTAGAGCAAGCGGGACAAAAATTTATGGCTGTCGATAAATATAAAGGCATTGCAGTTCAAGTGCAGGGCGGCGGTAGCGGTACTGGCTTGACTCAGGTTTCCGGCGGACAAGCGGACATCGGTAACTCCGACGTGTTTGCAAAAGAAAAACTGGAGAGCGGCGCAGATGAGCTGGTCGATCACCAAGTAGCTGTTGTAGCCATGTCAGCGGTAGCAAATCCTAAAGTAGGTGTTACAGACCTGAAAAAAGATCAATTGGTACAAATCTTTACAGGTAAAATCACGAACTGGAAAGATGTTGGCGGTGCAGATCAAAAAATCGTTATTGTAAACCGTCCAAGCAGCTCCGGTACTCGTGCAACATTTGAAAAATACGCATTGGGACAAAAAACGGAAGATCTGCCGGGCTCCATTCAAGAAGATTCCTCCGGTACTGTGAAAAAGCTGATTGCTGAAACACCGGGTGCGATTGGTTATCTGGCTCTGTCCTACATCGACAACACAGTTACTACTTTGAAATACGATGGCGTTGAAGCTAACGTTGAAAATGTAGAACAAGGTAAATATCCAGTGTGGGCTTACGAGCATATGTACACTAAAGGTGAGCCAAAAGAGCATGTGAAAGCATTCCTGGACTACATTCTGTCAGATGAAATCCAAAAAACGGATGTCGTAGACTTGGGATACATTCCAGTAGCAGGTATGCAAGTGAAACGTGATGCTGACGGTAATATCACGAAATAAGGAGAGTCATACCTCCTGTTCGATGAACGCAGCTAACGCGAGTATATTCACGAAGAAGAGGCGGACTAGCGTCCGGCCTCTATTCTTCGGTTAAAGGAGTTACAGTATGGAACCAATTGAAGGGAAGGCATACATGGAACAGAATAAACGATCCCGAGTTATGAAAGAAAGACATTACTGGGAAGAATGGACCGGCCGCATATATACGTCGGTTTGTGTCGTTTTTTTAGTTGCAGTCATTGTCTCCATCGTATATTTTGTTGCCTCCAAAGGTGTAGCTACATTTGCGGTGAATGGAGTCAGTCTGCGAGAGTTTTTCTTTGGAACCAAATGGAGCCCGGATGGCGAGCCTAAGTCTTTCGGCGCGCTTCCGTTTATTACGGGTTCTTTTGCAGTAACCATACTGGCGGCTTTAATTGCCAGTCCGCTCAGCTTATGTGCGGCTTTATTTATGACGGAAATCGTGCCGAAATCGGGTAAACGTATCCTTCAACCCGCGATTGAATTATTATCCGGTATTCCGTCTGTTGTATATGGCTTTGTCGGCTTGACCGTGATCGTCCCGCTGCTGCGGAACGTGTTTGGAGGACAAGGCATCGGCATTCTGGCAGGCTGCCTAGTGTTGTCCGTCATGATTTTGCCGACGATTACGAGTATTATGGCGGATGCGTTGTCTTCCTTGCCGGGGGGGCTGCGTGAATCCTCTTATGCTTTGGGTGCTACCCGCTGGCAGACAATCGCCCGTGTCATTATTCCGACGCTGTTGCCTGCTCTTTTAACAGGAATTATTCTCGGTATGGCTCGTGCCTTCGGAGAAGCGTTGGCTGTACAGATGGTAATCGGGAATGCTCCGCACATACCGCATTCCTTGCTGGAATCCGCTTCGACCTTGACCAGCGTGATTACACTTAGCATGGGGAATACAGCGATGGGCTCCGTTCATAACAATGCTCTCTGGAGCATGGCGCTTGTTCTTCTGCTCATGACATTCATTTTCGTGCTGCTGGTAAGGCTGCTTGAAAGGAGAAACCGGGTTTGATGAAAGCTAAAACGACCGACAAGATCGCTACATTTGTAATCTGTTTCTTCGCCTTGTTCATTGTTGCTCTTTTGGTTGGATTACTGGGCTTCATCTTGGCCCGCGGAGTCAGTCATATTTCTTTTGACTTTCTAACCAGTGCTCCCCAAACATTACGTGCAGGCGGTGGTATTGGCCCACAACTATTTAATTCCGTATTTTTGTTAATCTTAACTTTGATTATCACCATTCCGATTGGCTGGGGCGCAGGTATTTACATGGCGCAATATGCAAAGCCGGGGAAAATTACGGACTTTATACGACTTGTCGTCGAAGTATTGTCCTCCTTCCCGTCTATCGTCATCGGATTGTTTGGACTACTACTTATCGTAAATACGTTTGATTTTGGCTTTTCCCTCTTATCAGGAGCCTTGGCTTTGGCCGTATTTAACCTGCCGCTGATGGTTCGCACAACTGAGCAGGCTTTCCGAGCTGTGCCGAAGGAGCAAAAGGAAGCTGGACTTGCACTTGGATTGTCCAAATGGAAAATCATCACCTCCATATTGCTACCAGCCGCACTGCCAAGCTTAATTACGGGTACCATTTTAGCCGCAGGCCGTATTTTCGGGGAAGCCGCCGCATTGCTGTTTACAGCAGGGATGAGTACGCCGCCGCTTGATTTTACCGATTGGAATCCATTGCATGCCAGATCGCCTATTAACCCGATGCGACCTGCTGAAACATTGGCTGTTCATATTTGGAAGGTCAACAGTGAGGGGATTGCTCCTGACTCCAAAGATATTGCTGCAGGCGCTTCTGCCGTACTGGTGCTGCTTGTGCTTGCATTCAACTTGAGTGCAAGATGGTTCGGAAGAGTTGTATACCGCCGTCTGACAGCTGCCAAACGTATGGATTAGAAAGGGGATGGAGAACAATGGAACATGTGATTACGCGAACGGCAAAAACCGCCGCACCAGCAACATCCGTTCAGTCTACGCGTTCGGAACAGCTTGCGGGGCAACCGCCGCATCCGTTCAGTACTGAGGATTTGAGTATTTATTATGGCAGCTTTGAGGCTGTGAAAAAAGTGAATCTGGCATTTCCCGAACAGACAGTGACTGCCCTGATCGGGCCTTCCGGCTGCGGTAAATCGACCTTTTTGCGCTCCCTTAATCGGATGAATGATGAGATTGCGTCTTCCTCTACAACGGGGCACATCTGGATGGATGGACAGGATTTGACGGCACCGGAAACGGACGTGATCAAGCTGCGTCAGCAAATTGGCATGGTGTGGCAACGTCCCAATCCTTTTTACAAATCCATTTACAATAATATCGCTTTCGGTCCCAAATACCGTGGGGTACGCAAGAAGAAACAACTTGATGAAATCGTTGAAAGCAGCCTGCGTAAAGCAGCATTATGGGATGAGGTCAAGGATCGCCTTCACGACTCGGCTCTGGCACTGTCTGGCGGGCAACAGCAGCGGCTTTGCATTGCACGTGCACTATCCGTTCAGCCGAAAATTCTATTGCTTGACGAGCCAGCCTCCGCACTAGACCCTGTGTCTACAGGCAAGGTAGAAGAGCTCATCAGCGAATTAAAAAAAGAACTGCGCATCGTTATTGTGACGCACAATATGCAGCAGGCTGCACGAATTTCCGATTATACTGCTTATTTTTATATCGGAAGTCTGGTTGAACATGGGAAAACGAACGATATTTTCACGAATCCTGAAAATGAGCTGACTCAGGAGTACATCATGGGTCGATTTGGTTAAGCGATGCTGCTCATCGACCTACTTTATATTAGCTCCACGTAAAATCCTCTTACTAATCCAGCATTAGTAAGAGGATTTTTATTGTTCGCAACGTTTTGTAACTTTTTTAATCTATTAATAAATTAAAATATATTGATCATTTGGGTATATTTTCATATAATACAACTAACTATTTATCATACATAAATAGTGGTTTAGTTCCCCTCGCTATCAAAAAGAATCTTCAGCAAGAATATATAGGGTTAAACTGAACGCAATTACCCAACTCAAAATAAAGGAGAGGTTCAAATGAAGAAGAAGATGTGTTCAACCGTAAATATGATAGCGCTTTCAAGTTTGGCGATTACAGTAACGTCAGGACTCCTAAGTCCCTCATGGGCTGCGGCACAGGAGATGGTGCCTGCTACATATGATTCAGGACTTGAATCGGCGACTGCTTCTTATGAACTTACCACAGATTCAGCTGTGGGACCGGACGTTTATGGTGGCGATGTAAATTCAGGTGTTTTGGATCGTGAGCAATTATTTGGGCTGTCGGCTGTGGCGAAGCCAACCGCTGTTGTGAATACAGACAGCCTCCTGAACAAAATGCGCGACTTTAGCAAGTTTTCTACGGGGAATATATCCAAGGATACTACGCTTGCCTTAAATATTGTATCCTGGCAATTGCCACATGGCGGATTCTTCAAAGCTATGGAAAAGAATTATAAATCCAAATGGGATGGCAAAACTGCACGCTCCACATGGAAAAGCAAGGATGGTGTTGAGCTCGGAACGTTTGATAACGAGGCCACGACAACCGAGATTCGTTTTTTAGCGGATGTATACAAAAAAACCAAAAATAAAGATATTAAGAACAGTGTACAAAAAGCAGTCGACTTCGTACTAACCTCTCAATATTCCTCAGGTGGCTGGCCTCAAGTATACCCTAAACGTGGTAATTATTCCGATGCCGTAACTTATAATGATGATGCGATGGTCAGAGTTATGGTTTTGGCTGACGATATTGTGAACAAGAAGCAGCCGTTTGATAGCGATATTCTGGATAACTCTTACCGCTCCAGACTTCAGCAAGCACTAAACAAAGGTATCCAGTACACAATTAAGTCCCAAATTGTAAATAATGGTACACCGACAATCTGGGGTGCACAGCATGATCCCGCCACTTATGCATCGGTTGAGGCTCGGGCATTTGAGCTACCTTCCAAAACAACTACAGAATCAGTAGGCATTACTGCTTTTCTCATGTCCCAGCCGCAAACCGCTGAAGTGAAAAAAGCGGCTCAGAGTGCTTTGAAATGGTTTGACGCGAACCGAATCGACGGTATCAAATACAATCGTCAAGGTCCGGAGTTTTTCCAAAAGGACGCATCGAGCGTAATGTGGTATCGGTTCTATAATGTGGAAGACAACAAGTATTTCTTTTCAGATAGGGATGGCAAAAAGTATACCGACATCATGAAAATTAGTGAGGAAAGACGACTTGGTTACGCCTGGGCGGGAAGTCAGGCTAAGAGCTTGCTTAAGCTGGCTTCGGATAGCGGATATTATAAACTGTCCAAACCGTTGCCACAATAATAAAGGCATTATTATATATGATTGGCGAGGGCGGACCGTTCGGTCTGCCCTCTTTTTGTTCCCGGGCTGTAAATATGGTTTAATGGAGAGAGGGTAAAATAGAGATAAAGATGCACAAAGATAGGAGAGCTTGTATGACTCAAGAGGAGAAACAAACGGAATTACGCTGGTATGGCGCACCGCTACGCGTCCGTTATCAGGAAAGCGACCAGATGGGGGTCGTATATCATGCAAATTATTTGAACTGGTTTGAGATCGGGCGCACCGAAATGATCCGACAGGCGGGTTTTAACTATCGGAGTATGGAGGAACGAGGAGTCTTGCTGCCAGTTATTGAAATCAATGCGAAATATGCGAGTCCTGCTCGATATGATGATTTAATTACCGTTTATACCGCAATTACGGACTTCTCCAGACTACGTCTAAACTATATCTATGAGGTTCGACGGGTAACGGAAGATGAGCATCAAAGGTATCTGGGAAAGGTATGGACTCAGGCAGACACGCTGCCGGGAGAGCTGCTTGTCACAGGGATGACACGGCACGTATGGTTGAACACCGAATGGAAGCCTGTTCGACTGGATCAGGCGCTACCTGAGCTGTACACTGCGTTAAGGTCTGCTTTTACAGGCGGGGAGGAACAGAAGTCATGATGATGCGTAAACGTCTGTGGCTGTTGCTGCTGCTCATTCCTTTGGCGGAGCTGTACGGGTTTATATGGGTAAGTCACTGGATTGGAGCGGGTAAAACGATTTTACTCATCATTCTGACGACCCTAATCGGGGCTGCCATGATGCAATTTGAAGGTCGTAAGGTGATTGCCGATGCGAAAAATGAAATGAACCGGGGACAAATGCCCGGCCGTAAAATGCTGGATGGATTATGTGTCTTTTTCGGTGGGAGCTTGCTGCTTATCCCCGGATTTTTAACAGATATTATTGGCTTTACGTTGGTGTTCCCTTTAACACGAGCGTTGTACCGACGTTTTTTATTGAAGTGGCTGGAGAAAAAAATGAAAAACGGCAGTATTACGTTTCGGCGGTTTTGACGTAAACTGCCGTTTTTCCTATCCATGATCTAGTGGACTCTTCCAGCGAGAATATAGTTGCGCAAGTCCTGAATGACATTCGCGCGATTGAGTGCATCAACGACAATGAGGGATACAGGTCCGATAATCAGTCCTAAAACGCCAAACAGCTTGAGCCCGATGAACATACCGATGAGGGTGGGAAGCGGGTTCAAGCCCACGCTGCTGGCCAGCACCTTAGGTTCTACGATCTGTCGTCCAACCAATAGGATGATATAAAGGATCGACAATCCTACCCCTAGTGCCAAATTACCAGACATATACGCATACAGTATCCACGGGATCATCACAATGCCAACCCCCAAATAAGGTAGCAAGTCCACCAGCCCGATCATCAAACCGATGGTAAAGGCGGATTCCACACGCAATATGAACAGCCCAACAATGACCGTTAATGCCGTAATGGAGATGATAATAAACTGTGCACGCAAATAGCCGTACAGTGCTTTACGCAGATCGTGCCATATATCCGACAATGGTTTGCGAATCGTATCAGGAATCGTATTTGAGAGCATCCGACTATGTCGGTCCCAGTCCTTACTAATAAAAAAGGCTGCTAATACAATAACCATTAAGACTGCTCCCATATTAGGCAGAGAGGTCAGCAAGTTCAAAACTCCATTGAAAAATTGAGCGACTAGCGTAGTAACAGCTGAACTGACGGTTTGGGTTGTTTTATCAATATTGCTGTTAATGGTGTGTTGGTAATCCGGATTATCCCGGATAAAATGGTTAATTTCAATAATTACATTTTGAATCAAATCGCTTTGTGTCCAATCGATAAACAGACTTTTAAAACGCTCAATATGTCCGTCGAAAGTCATGGCCAACTTTATAACTTCTCGGACCATGCGGGTGATTGCCGCAGATAGGATAATTGCAATTCCACCTAAATATACAAATAATGAGACCGTGACAGCCGTCCAACGCGGCATACGGGCTTTGTTACGCAGAAAACCAACTAGTGGATTCATGGCATAAGCCACAAGCCAGGCGAATAGGAAAGGATAGATGAGAGGGAAAAGCGCATATATGCCCAGTAACAGAGCTACAATCACGATTGCTACCCATAGAGCACGAAATATGCGATTCAGGATTAACCGGCTCAAGCTTTCACGGCTCCTTTCTTTTACGATAGTTTTTCATAAAATAAATGCTCTATTATACATATGCGGGAAAGGGGGGAGACAAGACCTGTGTAAAAAAGTGCAAATGAATCAATATTTTTTGTAAGGGGTTTCAAAAATTTATTTATGGAAGCGATAAAACATTTGAATGTGTTGGAATAGCCCTCAATGTTCACATAAACGACAAAATCCAGTATAGTGAAAGAAGGTTTAAATATTGACATATGGCGTTAACATTACTCAGCTATTTAAAAGACTTATCTTACTTTTGAAAATGTTTACATTGCAAGTCCGTTCACAATGTTTTTACAAAGGAGAGATGTAACGATGACAGCGACTAAAGGTCTGGAAGGGATCGTAGCAACCACTTCCTCCATAAGCTCTATCGTAGATGGCGTTCTCACGTACCGGGGTTATAACATTGATGATTTGGCTGTTAACGCCGATTTTGAAGAGGTAGCTTATTTGTTGTGGTTTGGAAAATTACCTGATAAAGAGCAATTGCAGGAGCTTCGCAACCAGTTAAGCGAATACGCTGCTATTCCGGAGGAAATTGTTACTCAATTAAAGTTATACCCGAAAAATTTGAGCACGATGGCTGCCTTGAGGTCAGCCGTATCGTCTCTCGCTTTGTATGACCCAGAGGCGGATGATATGTCGAGAGAGTCTAATGTGACCAAAACCGTCAAGCTTCAGGCGCAATTGCCTACCATTGTGGCAGCTATAGCACGTATACGCGAGGGCTTGGAGCCGATTGCGCCTAAAAAAGGTATTTCCATCGCTGAAAACTTTTTGTATCAGCTGACTGGCAAGGATCCAGAGGAGACGGCTATTAAAGCGTTCAATCAGGCTCTCGTGTTGCACGCCGATCATGAATTAAATGCTTCTACCTTTGCTGCGCGTGTAACGGTAGCCACATTGTCGGATATTTATTCCGGAATCACGTCTGCAATTGGAGCTTTAAAAGGACCACTGCATGGTGGGGCCAATGAGGCTGTGGCCAAAACGCTGGAGGAGATTGGTGGCTTGGATCAGGTGGACTCCTATATTCAGGCGAAACTGGATAACCGCGAAAAAATTATGGGCTTTGGACACCGAGTCTATAAAAACGGTGATCCGCGTGCCAAACACTTGCACAAAATGTCCCGCGAGCTGGGGGAAATGAACGGCGACACAACGTTGTTTGATATGTCAGTTCGAATTGAGGGAATTGTAACAGGGCAAAAAGGCTTGAAGCCCAATGTGGATTTTTATTCTGCCTCTGTGTATACCCAGCTGGGTATCAAGAGAGACCTGTTTACACCTATTTTTGCTGTGAGTCGTGTATCTGGGTGGACTGCACACATTTTAGAGCAGTATGAAAATAACCGCCTGATTCGTCCTCGCGCCGAATATACAGGTCCATTGGATCAAAAATACGTATCACCAGAGTTGCGTTAACCCTTTGTCGAAGGAAGATTGAGGTTGTATACCCTGAATTTAAAAAATAAGGTACAATAGAGGGGACGACGAGAGATGTACGTTTTTGTCTGTGATAAAGATCATGTCTTTCGTCCTGTACCCATTCATATCTGAGGAGGAAAAGGAACTTATGGCGAAATTCGAAAAGTTTGAGCTCCCAACTGAAGGCGAAAAAATTACGATTGATAACGGTCAACTACAGGTTCCGAACCATCCGGTAATTCCGTTTATCGAAGGTGACGGCACGGGTCGCGATATCTGGAAAGCTTCCAAGCGCGTACTGGACGCAGCTGTAGAAAAAGCATATAACGGCAGCAAAAAGATTGCCTGGTATGAAGTATTCGCTGGTGAGAAAGCTTTCAATACATACGGCGAATGGCTCCCTAACGATACTTTGGAAGCCATCCGTGAGTATATTGTAGCCATCAAAGGTCCACTTACGACACCTATTGGTGGTGGTATCCGTTCGTTGAATGTGGCATTGCGTCAGGAACTGGATTTGTACGTATGTCTGCGTCCTGTTCGTTATTTTAACGGTGTTCCTTCTCCAGTGAAACGTCCTGAATTGGTAGACATGGTTATTTTCCGTGAGAACACAGAAGATATTTACGCGGGGATCGAGTATGCTGAAGGGTCCGAAGACGTGAAAAAGGTTATTCAGTTCCTTCAACAAGAGCTGGGTGTGAACAAAATTCGTTTTCCTGAAACCTCTGGTATTGGCATTAAGCCAGTTTCTTCCGAGGGTTCAAAGCGTCTGGTGCGGGCTGCCATTCAGTATGCTGTTGACCACGGACGCAAAAGTGTAACGCTCGTACACAAAGGTAACATTATGAAATTTACCGAGGGTGCCTTCAAAAACTGGGGTTATGAAGTGGCTGAGGAAGAATTTGCAGATAAAGTATTTACTTGGGCCCAATATGATGTAATCAAGGAAAAAGACGGTGAGGATGCGGCGAATGCAGCTCAAAAAGCAGCTGAAGATGCAGGCAAAATCATTATCAAGGATGCAATTGCTGATATTGCACTTCAGCAAGTACTGACTCGTCCTTCTGAATTTGATGTGATTGCTACGCTCAACCTGAACGGGGACTATCTGTCAGATGCTCTTGCTGCCCAAGTTGGTGGAATTGGTATTGCACCAGGTGCAAACATTAACTATGTAACAGGGCATGCTATCTTTGAAGCTACACATGGCACAGCTCCAAAATACGCTGACAAAGACGTAGTAAACCCTGGTTCCGTAATTCTGTCGGGCGTAATGTTGCTTGAACACTTGGGTTGGAAAGAAGCAGCTGACCTGATTTACAAAGGGCTGGAGACGTCCATTAATAAGAAGATTGTAACTTATGACTTTGCTCGTCTGATGGATGGTGCTACACAAGTGAAATGCTCCGAGTTCGCAGATACCATTATTAGTAACCTGTAAGGAAGGGGAATACCACTTGTCCATTCAACGTAAAAAAATATCCATTGTTGGCGCCGGTTTTACCGGTGCCACTACCGCATTGCTGCTGGCTCAAAAGGAGCTAGGTGATATCGTACTGATCGATATTCCGCAACTAGAGAATCCGACCAAAGGCAAGGCGCTTGATATTTTGGAGGCCGGTCCGGTACAGGGATTTGACAGCCAGATCACGGGCACTTCCAGTTACGAGGATGCAGCTAACTCGGATATCGTCATTATTACAGCCGGGATTGCACGCAAGCCGGGTATGAGCCGTGATGATTTGGTAAATACGAACGCAGGAATTGTAAAATCTGTTTGTGAGAACGTGAAGAAGTATGCGCCGGATTCTATCGTCATTATTCTGAGTAATCCGGTAGATGCTATGACCTATACTGCCTATCAAACGCTTGGGTTCCCGAAAAATCGGGTTATTGGCCAATCAGGTGTGCTGGATACAGCGCGATATTGTACCTTTATTGCACAAGAACTGAACGTTTCCGTCGAAGACGTACGCGGCTTCGTTATGGGGGGGCATGGTGATGATATGGTGCCCCTGGTACGCTATTCCAGCGTTGGAGGTATACCGATCGAAACCCTGATTTCGCAGGAACGTATCGAAGCGATCGTACAACGGACACGCGGTGGTGGCGGTGAGATCGTTAACCTGTTGGGTAATGGTAGCGCATATTATGCACCGGCAGCTTCGCTTGCACAGATGACAGAAGCGATTGTAAAAGATAAAAAACGGATTATCCCGGTCATTGCCTATCTGGAGGGAGAGTACGGCTATCAGGATTTGTTCCTTGGCGTACCGACACTTCTTGGCGGTAATGGTATCGAAAAAGTGTTCGAGTTGGAATTGACAGCCGAAGAAAAAGCAGCGCTCGATCAATCCGCCGAATCGGTCCGCAGTGTGATTAAAATAGTTACCGTATAGATTCAATTTTCTACTAACGGTACTTTTACTTGAAGAGGTGTTCCCAAGCCATAGTCATGGCCACCGGACACCTCTTTTACTTTTAAACGGAATATAAGGAATCTATTCGCTTTCTTCCTTATTCCTTTGCTTTGATTCATTTCCCCAGTATAATAGAGTTCATATGCATTGACAGTTACATGAGAAATTTTGCAAAATCCTGACATAGAAAAACATGTCCCAAAACACTGTAAAGATGGTAGTCATTCGTTGGACTATGATCGTTCTATGGAAAAAGAGTTTGTGAGAAAACAAAGAAATGGAGGTTGTAAAAAATGTTTTTTATTCACATTATTGGATCACTGGCGATGGGTTTTTATTTATTGCTCCCCTTCGTTGTGGGCAAAATCGACAAATTGGCTCCTAGCGTGCAGGAGGGAACGATATCGGCTGTTCAGCTTTTGAACCGTTTAGCTCAATTTGCACTGATCCTAGTGCTTGTTAGCGGTATCTATATGATTTTTGCCTGGAATTCTTATTCGGTAGCATGGATCGTTGTCGTTTTGCTGTTGTTTCTCGCCATTTCTGGTATCGCGGGAGCCATGGGTAAGCCGTTACGGCTGTCGCTGGAAGCGATTCGTAGCCAACAGCCTATTACGCAATACGCTGGCAAAATGCGAATGTTCAGTACGCTGCTTGCCGTCTTCCTGATATTAATTACGTTTTTAATGGTATACAGCCATATTATTTAATTATGTATTTGGTGAGAGCCTATAATCGAATGATGACAAATGCTAAATTGAAAAAACGGTCTATGCTGAAATAAGCATAGGCCGTTTTTTGTGCACTCAAATAACTACATTTATCTTTTTTCGTTTAACGAATAACTTTGTGTGGTAAATCAGGAGTAGAGTGGATGCAAATGTTGCATCCTAAAAAATATCTGATTTTGAAGGGAGAATGTACAATGCCTAAAAGTAATCAACCTCAGCAAACTTTGCCCCCGCAGCATCAGGACCAGCAACCGGGGATTGAGTCCAAAATGTCGCCTGCACCCCAATTTGAAAAACCAACTTACAAAGCCGCTGGCAAGCTAACAGGTAAAGTTGCACTTATTACTGGTGGGGACAGTGGAATTGGACGGGCTGTAGCTGTCACGTATGCCAAAGAAGGTGCGGACGTAGCTATCATCTACTTGAATGAGCATAAGGATGCGGAAGAAACAAAACGTCAGGTAGAGCAGGAGGGACGCAAATGCGTATTGATTCCTGGCGATATCGGAGATGACCAATTTGCCAAAAAAGCGGTTCAACAGACGGTTAACGAGTTGGGTAAGCTCGACATTGTCGTGAACAATGCGGCAGAGCAACATCCACAACAAAAGCTGGAGGATATCACCAAAGAACAGTTGGAGCGCACGTTCCGTACGAATATTTTCGGTATGTTCTTCCTGACGCAAGCAGCATTGCCGCATTTGAAGAAAGGGAGCACAATCGTCAATACAACATCGATTACCGCGTACGCTGGGAACAAGACACTCATTGATTATTCATCGACCAAAGGGGCAATCACATCCTTTACTCGTTCCCTTTCACTTAATTTGGCCGATCAAGGTATCCGGGTGAACGCTGTAGCACCAGGGCCGATCTGGACACCGTTAATCCCGTCTACATTTGATGCTAAGACGGTCAGCGAGTTTGGAGGAGCACAGCCTATGAAGCGTCCGGGTCAGCCGGAAGAATTGGCGCCGGCCTATGTGTACCTTGCTTCAGACGATTCTTCATATGTAAGCGGGCAGGTTATTCATATCAATGGCGGTGAAGTTATAAACGGATAAGAGGACAAGGGAAAGGCTGGGGCTGTGTTATACCCTAGCCTTTTTTATTTTCACAGTGGAACATAATGAAAGTAGCCTGTAGAATGAGACTTAACTTACATAAAGGATGGGCATATTTTATGAAATCGTTTCGTTTCAGGCTTACCCTGATCATGCTGATTTTGATTGGCGTATCTGTCCTTGCTGCTGGAATCACGATGGGACAAATTTTTAAAAATTCGAATATGAAAGTGCTAGAGGAGAACATGGGACGGGAGATCGACCTACTTCGAGCTACATTCCCTTTTGTTAATGCAGATGCCCTGTCCAGCACGGATTATGTCTCCTATTATTCTCAAAAGGCGAAGGAAATTGCTCGTCTGACGGAATCGCGGGTGACTTTCATTCGCAAGGACGGGACGGTGGTTGGCGATTCGTTAAGCGATCCGCGTAAGATGGAAAACCACGCATCTCGTGAAGAAATTCAGCAAGCCTCAACAGAGGGAATCGGACGCACGATTCGTTACAGTGAAACCTTGCAGCGGAACATGCTATACGTTGCAGAGCCGGTTGTATCGGACAAGGGCTTTGACGGATATATCCGTTTGTCCATGAGTCTGAAAGCGGTGGAGGAGGGGGTTCAGCGCGGCTGGACGGCTATCGGGATTGGTCTAGTGTTGCTGTTTATTGCTGCTGGACTGGTGAGCTATCGTATTGCTCGCAGTCTCACCTCGCCCATTGAACATATTACAGGGGTAGCCAACCGTATATCAGGACTGGATTATGACGCAAGAGTTGGTGTGCAGCGCCGGGATGAGGTAGGGCAGCTGGGTGAAGCCATTAATCGTATGGCTGATAGTCTCCAAAACCAAATGAAAACGATACGTGACAATGAGGATCTTCTCCAGAGCGTCATGAGTAATATGACAGGTGGGATTCTAATGATTGATGCAAGTGAGTGTATTGCGCTTGTAAACCGTGAGTCTGAGCGAATGCTTGGTGTCGTGGGTAAACGGGTGACAGACAAGCCGTATCATGAGCTGAAGAAGCACTATGAGCTCACAAAGCTAATTGAGGGCAGCATACAAAGCCGAGAAAGGCTGCATGGTGAGGTTCATTTGTACAATCCCGAGGAGAGACTCGTTTTGCTGGACGGTGTTCCGATGTATGAGGATGAAGGCGGATACCGGGGGATGCTGTTCCTCTTACAGGATATTACGGCTATTCGACGGTTGGAAAATATGCGGAGCGAATTTGTGGCTAACGTTTCTCATGAGCTAAAAACACCGATTGCCGCGGTCAAGGGCTTTGCCGAGACGTTACTCGGTGGCGGGGTTAAAGATGAGGAGACGGCCCGTTCATTTTTGCAAATTATATATGATGAAAGCGAACGATTGAATCGACTGATCGGTGATATTCTGGAGCTATCCAAAATTGAATCCAAGCGTTCTCCGCTGGATTGTTCGCCAGTACACGTTTCGTCGTTCATAGAATCATTGCTGGAAAAACTGAACAATGTAGCTGCCAAAAAAAGAATTACGCTGCATATGGATATCCCGGATGAGCTGTTTATGGAGGCAGATGAAGATAAGCTTCAGCAGATTTTCCTGAACCTTTTGTCTAATGGCATCAACTATACACTTGATGGTGGCAAGGTAAAGATTAAGGTTTTAACGGTACAGCGGGAGAATGACACGGAAAAGGTCGTATTTACAGTCAGTGATACAGGTATTGGAATTCCAAAGAAGGACCTGCCACGTATCTTTGAACGCTTTTACCGGGTGGATAAAGGACGCTCGCGCAACTCTGGCGGAACGGGACTGGGATTGTCGATCGTCAAACACTTGGTCGATTTGCATCATGGCACCCTTTCGGTGGAAAGTGAGCTTGGATTGGGTACCACATTTACAGTTGAATTACCGCTATTGCAACAGGAAGAATGAACTATAACCTTTTTTACATTCTGTTAACAATGCCGTGATAAAATAAACGGGTGTCGCATGAGTATGGAAAAGGTTTCAGGATTTTGACCAATGCGCCTTTAACAGGTAAACAGGAGATGAAGTTATTTATGGGACAACGCTTGCTGGTTATTGAGGATGAACCAACGCTTGCCAGATTGCTATCCTACAATTTGATACAAGAAGGCTTCGAAGTGGACACGGAGGATCATGGCAGTGCAGGGTTTGAGAAAGCCTCCAGAGAGTCCTACGATTTGATCCTGCTGGATTTGATGTTGCCGGGAATGAACGGACTGGACATTCTGAGCAGACTTCGCCATCAGGGGCTGACAACGCCGATCATTATTTTAACCGCCAAAAACGGCGAAGCCGAGGTTGTCCAAGGGCTGAAGTCGGGTGCGGATGATTACATCACGAAGCCTTTTGGCGTTTCTGAGCTGTTGGCCCGTGTAACGGCTGTGCTGCGAAGAACTTCCGGCGGGGATGAAGGAGTGCTGTCTGATCAGAAAGATAGCTCCAAAATTCAATTGGGCGAGCTGGAGATTTACCCTGAAAAATATGAAGTCATTCTTGGAGGTCAGTCCATCAGCCTCAGACCAAAGGAATTTGAAGTGCTTCTTTATTTGTCCCGCAAGCCGGGTGTGGTCCTGACCCGGGATGATCTGATGAATGCTGTTTGGGGTTTTGACTATATTGGCGGTCAACGGACCGTGGATGTGCACGTCAGTTCCTTACGTAAAAAGCTGGAGCTTGATCCCGACTCGGTTCATATCGATTCGATCCGTGGAGTGGGGTACAAGCTGGTTGTAAATAAAAAAAGAAGCGCTTCTCATTTGTTATAAATGAGGAGCGTTTTTCTTTGTCCAGGTGGTGTGGGAAGACTTTTGTGTCCATTTCGTGATTTTACATTTCATTAACAAAAATAGGCGCTAGAATCAATAAATGACCGATATGATGTTCCCGTCACTCCAAGTAGTTAAAAAAAGGGGACTTCAGAACGATGATAACGGAACCAAAGACCCAGCCGAGTTCCACTGCCGTGATTGAACGTGAAGCATGCAAGCCGATTACTAACTATGTGCCATGCCGGGAGGTTCCGATCATTGGTACGGATATGTCTTGTAAACAACTGTTAGCCCTTATGAAAACACAGGAAGATATACCTTGTGTCATTGTTGTGGATAAAAATGATCTTCCATTGGGCATTATTATGAGAGATGCGTACAATCGCCATTTTACGGGCAGATTTGCTGCGGCGTTGTTCTATGACAAGCCTGCGGCCATATTTGCCGACCCCGATACATTAATTGTGGATCTGAAAAGCCGGGCATCGGACATTGTGGAATTGGCGATGCTGCGCGAAGATCAGCGTTTTTACGATTGTGTGTTGATAAAGGAAGGAACACGGTTACTCGGCGTACTTACGATTCGTGATATCCTGTCCGTCGTGCAGCGAATGCAAAGAGAAGCAGATGAAGAGCGGGGCGATGTGATTCGGCATAGCTATGACGGAGTCCAGCGTATTCAGCTCACTGTGCTGGATGCAGCTAAAGAGGCCGATGACAGTGTGCAGCTAACCCGCTCAATGAGTGAATTATCCCGCCGTGGCAAAGTAGAACTGGAGGATGTTTTGCTCTCCTATCGTGCAGTCACGGAGCAAATGAAGCGCCAGCATGAGCAGATGACGGCGTTGACTCAATCGCTGAATGACATTGCGGGCATGGCCTCTTCCATTCGTGCATTGGCAGATCACAGCGGACTGCTCGCGATCAACGCGTCCATTGAAGCGGCACATGCTGGCGAACACGGACGAGGCTTCCAGATTGTGTCTCAGGAGGTGCGGAATATGTCACTCCAGACGAAAGCCTTTTCCACACAGATTACAGGCTTACTCACCCATATCGAGCAAATGCTGCGTGACACCGCTGAACTGACGGATACGAGTATGCAGCAGATTCATGCAGGCTCTCAATATATATCTGCCGGAACACAAACTTTTGCCAAACTACTGCAGGCTGTCAATGAAATAGAAGCCAAAAACAGCGAAATGTCCCGTTCCGCAGAGGAAGCGGCTTTGAATGCAGCCGAAATTGCGCAGGAGCTTGAGCTCATGCTAAGTTCTTGATCATTTTACATACCGTTAACAAATCCACCACACTAAGTTTACACACAGCTTATATAATCTTCATATTGTGCAAATCAGGTGCAATGCTTGAGGATCATAACTGCAACACGAAGGAGATCATAAATCCATGAATGATTCCGTAATTCGGATCGATAAGCTGAATTTATATTATGAGAAATTTCACGCGCTGAAACATATAAACCTCGATATTCCTGAAAAAACGGTAACTGCCTTTATCGGCCCGTCTGGCTGCGGCAAATCAACCCTGCTGCGTACGCTGAACCGGATGAATGACATGATACCAGGTACGCGTATTGAAGGCACCGTGAGTATCGCAGGCCAGGATATATACGGCGATGCTATGGAAGTAGAAACTCTGCGTAAGCAGGTGGGAATGGTTTTTCAACAGCCTAACCCATTTCCCAAATCGATTTATGATAACGTGGCCTACGGCCCGCGTCTGCATGGAATTCGGCAAAAGGACAAGTTGGACGAATTGGTCGAGCAAAGCCTGCGGCAAGCGGCACTCTGGGAAGAGGTCAAGGACTTTCTGAAGCGTTCTGCTCTGAGCTTGTCCGGTGGACAACAGCAACGGTTGTGCATTGCCCGGGCGCTTGCTGTACAGCCAGATATTTTGCTTATGGACGAGGCGACATCTGCGCTGGATCCAATCTCCACGATGAAAATTGAAGAACTGGTTCAGGAATTGCGAGACACGTATACCATTGTCATGGTGACGCATAACATGCATCAGGCAGCGCGTGTGTCCGGTCGAACTGCGTTCTTTTTGAATGGTGTTGTGGTGGAAGCGGCGGACACACAGACGATGTTTTCCACGCCGCAAGATTCACGTACGGAAGATTATATTTCAGGGCGATTTGGCTAAAGCCTACCAGATAAATATGCCAGAAGGGGTGACTTCGAAATGATACGTAGAAGAGGTTTTGATGAAGGGTTAGATGAACTGAGAGCCGTACTGCGCGAAATGGGTGCACACGTTTCGAAGGCGCTCGATCAGGCCATTGAATGTTTGCAGACCAAAAATACAGAATTGGCTCAGCAGGTGGTCAAAAATGATGCATCCCTCAATACGCTGGAAGAGAGTATTCTCGATATGGGTTCCAAGCTCATTATTACCCAACAGCCGGTAGCGAAGGATTTGCGCCGGATCATTGTTGCATTTAAAATTTCCAGTGATCTGGAACGAATGGGCGATTTGGCGCTTGATATTGCCAAGGTGACACTTCGCTTGGAAGGGCAGCAGATCATTAAGCCGCTGGTGGATATTCCGCACATGGCTTCCATTGTTAAAGAAATGATAGATGATGCGATCAAATCCTATTTGGATGAAAATACAGATCTGGCCTACAAAATGGCCAAAGAGGATGATCGTGTGGATTCCATGTATAGCCACATGATCAGCGATCTGTACGCCTTTATGGTAGAAAAGCCGGCAGAGGCTTCACAAGCCATGCTGCAACTACTTGTAGGACGATACATTGAACGAATTGGTGACCATGCTACGAATATCGGTGAAAGCACTGTATATCTCGTGACAGGGGAGAGACCAGATTTGAACCAGTAGAGCTTTCAGGTATATAGCGGTTGTTTCTGACCCAGACTTGTCTTTGAGCAAAAGGCAAATTTGGTTAAGAAGCAGCCGTTTTTTTCTGAAAAAGGAGTCTTGTATGTTAAGATAGGAAGAGGAATGCGTAAAACGTAAGAACGTTACGAATGCATTGATGAACTTGCGAGGTGCTAAATGGATAAACTCATGCTTATAGATGGTAACAGTATCATTTACCGGGCGTTTTTTGCTATGCCACCGTTAACGAATTCGAGCGGGCAGCAGACGAACGCGGTGTACGGATTTACGACGATGTTATTGCGGCTCTTGGAGGAGCACAAACCAACACATATTCTGGTTGCCTTCGATGCCGGTAAAATAACGTTTCGCCATAAAGGATACGAGGATTACAAAGGTGGACGGGAGAAAACACCGCCAGAGCTGTCTCAGCAATTTCCGTTGCTGAAAGAGCTATTGACCGCTTTTGGCATTGCCCAGTTTGAACTGGATGGCTATGAGGCGGACGATATTATAGGCACCCTGTCCAAGACAGCGGACGAAGCCGGTTTCAATGTGCTGGTCGTGACCGGGGACAAGGATATGCTTCAATTGGCTTCAGACCATGTCACAGTCGGCTTGACCCGCAAAGGGGTTACTGAGGTGGAGACGTATGGACCTGAGCAAATTCAGGAACGATATGGCCTGAAGCCGCTGCAAATTATTGACCTTAAGGGTCTGATGGGCGATACGTCGGACAATATTCCTGGTATTCCCGGCGTGGGTGAAAAAACAGCGCTCAAGCTGCTGCATCAATACGGTTCAGTCGAAGAAGTGCTGGCGCACACGAATGAGCTGAAGGGCAAAATGAAAGAACGCGTTGAGACACATGCTGACGATGCGCGAATGAGCAAAGATTTGGCGACCATTTATCGGGATGTAACGTTGGACAAGCAGCTGGAAGATGTGGCCTTTGGCGGGCTGCAAGCAGAAACGGCCGGGCCAGCTCTGGCGAAGCTGGAGTTCAAGTCCTTACTGGAGCGTTTATCCTTTTCAGGTGAGGTTGGCAGTACTGGGGTAGACGTAGAGGAAGCTGCGGCTGACGTAACAGTGCTGGATGAGCAGCGGATTAGCGAATTGGTAGAAGTGTTGGATCATGTGGATGTGCTGCATGTTGAGACGCATGGTGATAATCCGCATCATGCTGACATTGTAGGTCTGATATTTGCCGCAACGGGGCAGCAGTTTTTTATGACACTGGATGTATTGCAAAGTGATGCAGCTACACCTATTCGCGAATGGCTTGCTGACCCTGGACGCAAAAAACGTGGTCATGATCTGCATCGTACGGATTTGGCTTTACACTGGCATGGAATTGAGTTTGCAGGTGCCGAGTTTGATGTGCAACTAGCGGGGTACTTGCTGGACCCAACCGATGCAAACCAGACATTGAGCGGATTGGCAGCCAAATATGGCTTGTCTTCGATCCGTCCAGACGAAGAAGTGTTCGGCAAAGGAGCTAAATACAAAGTTCCTGACGTGGATGTACTGTCCGATCATGTGGCGCGTAAGGCAGCGGTGATTGAAGCGTTGGTACCTGTGCAGCAGGCGGAGCTGGAAAAAACGGAAATGCACAAGCTGTTCCATGAACTGGAGATGCCGTTGTCCCGCATTTTGGCGGATATGGAGAAGCAGGGCATTTTGGTAAACGTAGAAGAACTGCGCGCTTTGGGGAAAGAATTTGAAGCCCAGATTGCAACGTTGGTGGGTGAAATCTACAGTATTGCCGGTGTAGAGTTCAATCTGAATTCACCTAAACAGCTGGGTGAGATTTTGTTTGATAAACTGGGTTTGCCTGTCATTAAAAAGACGAAAACGGGGTACTCGACTGATGCGGAGGTTCTGGAAAAGCTGGCTCCCTATCATGATATTGTGCAAAATATTTTGCAGTACCGCACCATTGCCAAACTCCAATCGACGTATGTCGAAGGATTGCTGAAAGAAATTTCGGAGAAAACGGGTAAGGTGCATACGTATTTCCGGCAGACGGTTGCAGCAACTGGACGCTTGAGCAGTCAATTTCCGAATTTGCAAAACATTCCGATTCGTCTTGAAGAGGGTCGCAAAATCCGTAAAGTATTTGTTCCATCCGAACCGGGCTGGTCTATTTTGGCGGCAGACTACTCACAGATCGAGCTGCGGGTGCTGGCTGATATTTCGGATGATGAACGTTTGAAGGAGGCCTTTGTCCACGATATGGACATCCATACCAAGACCGCTTCCGATGTGTTTGGGGTAGCAGCGGAAGATGTGGACTCCAATATGCGGCGTTCTGCGAAGGCAGTCAACTTTGGGATTGTCTATGGGATCAGTGATTATGGTCTGTCACAAAATTTGAATATTACGCGGAAGGAAGCGGCTCGCTTTATCGACCAGTATTTTGATGTGTTCCAAGGCGTTCGCCGTTACATGGATGATATTGTGAAGGATGCGAAGCGGGACGGCTACGTAAAAACGCTATTGGAACGCAGACGCTATTTGCCGGAGATTAACGCCAGCAATTTCAACCTGCGTTCATTCGCTGAGCGTACAGCGATGAATACGCCGATTCAAGGTACCGCAGCCGATATTATCAAGTTGGCGATGGTACAGATGGATGAGGCGCTACGTGAACGTAAACTTCGCAGCAGAATGCTGCTCCAAGTACATGATGAGCTTGTGTTCGAGGTTCCGCCTGAGGAAATGGAAACGATGAAAGAGCTTGTCCCGGCTACCATGGAAGCTGCATTAAAGCTGGCTGTGCCGCTCAAAGCCGAAGTAAGCTATGGTAGTAATTGGTATGAGGCCAAGTAAGATATTTCAATGAGTAGATAGTCCCGATTTGACGCTGCTTCCGTTATAATATAGGGTGAGGTGAAGACATCATGCCGGAATTACCGGAAGTAGAAACAATTAAACGAACGCTAAACGAGCTTATCGTTGATAAACATATAGATCATGTCACCGTGAATTTACCGCGGATCATTCAACGGCCCGATGATATCCATGCTTTTGCCATGGAATTGGCTGGTCACCGGATTACAGGGGTGGAGAGACGCGGAAAGTTTCTGCGGATTTTGCTGGACGGGCTGGTGTTGGTCTCCCATCTCCGAATGGAAGGGCGATATGGATTGTATTCACAACATGATCCTGTGGAAAAGCATACCCATGTCATCTTTCATTTTAAAGATGGCACGGAGCTGCGTTATCAGGATGTGCGCCAGTTTGGCACGATGCACTTATTTCCGGCAGGACAGGATTTGCTGGAAAAGCCGCTGAACAAGCTTGGTTTGGAACCGATGGACGAGGCCTTTACACCGGAAATGCTGCGTGCCGCTGTTGGAACTCGTTCGACTTCGATCAAGGCAGCGCTGTTAAATCAGTCATATGTGGTGGGCATCGGGAATATTTATGTAGATGAATCGTTGTTTAAGGCGGGGATTCATCCAGCACAGCCAGCTAAAAGCCTAACAGATAGTCAGTTTCGTGTCTTGCATGAAGCTATTGTCTCCACGCTGGGTGCGTCGATTCAGGTTGGAGGCTCGTCCATTAAATCGTTCGTTAATGGACAGGGTAAAACGGGCGACTTCCAGCATCAATTGCAAATCTATGGACGTAACGCGAAGCCTTGCATTAACTGTGGTACATTGATCGAAAAGTCTGTCGTAGCCGGACGTGGCACGCATCATTGTCCGGTCTGCCAACCTCTGCGCTAAACAGGCACAGTCACCCCAAGCCCATCCCTCTCATATATTGTTCCAAGTACCAATACTGCGGAGGGTTTCGGTTGTTATAAGGCCCTGCCTTCGCAATGGGAGGGAATTGGAGTGGCTAATCATTGGGGAGCCCTGCTGTTACTGGCATTTGCGCTAAGTTTGGACAGTTTCGGAGTCGGAGTTACATATGGTCTGCGCAAAATGAAAATTCCACTGTTGTCGATTGCTATCATCTCCGTATGTTCAGGTTTGGTGATCGGCATATCCATGCAATTGGGCGCATTACTATCTCATGTTCTGTCTCCTGTATATACGACCGTTTTCGGCGCTGTCATCCTGATCTGTATCGGCTGTTACTCTTTGATTCAAGCTCTGCACCGCAAAGAGGATTCGCCAGAGGATTCAGCGGAAGCCTCTCGGCGGCTGCTTCTTACAGAACAGACTGATCCAGTGAGCAGATCTGTTCTTGGAGAGAAGAAGAGTATAGAGGATGCTGATACAGAGTCTTTCCTTAGCTCAAGAAAAGATCTGTCGGCAGAAGCTTCTGTGGAGCAGCAGGAGCGAACGCTATTTACTCTGGAGTTCCGCAAATGGGGACTTGTTATTCGGATTCTTCGAAGCCCGTCTGCTGCGGATATGGACCGTTCCGGCAGTATATCTGCTACCGAAGCGATTTGGCTGGGTATTGCATTATCGGTCGATGCGTTCGGAGCGGGATTAGGGGCAGCTATGCTTGGTTTTCAGCCACTGTCTACTGCGCTGGCTATTACGTTATTCAGTGGAACATTTTTGATTGCAGGGATGAAGGCGGGCTTCTTTCTATCAGCATTTCGATTTATGAAGGCGCTGGGTCTATTGCCGGCATTATTACTGATTATGATGGGCATATTGAAGCTGTTATGAGGTGAAAGAGCATGAATATCGGATTAACCGGAGGTATAGCTACCGGAAAAAGCACCGTGTCGGCTCTTTTGGTCGCCAAGGGTGCGCTGCTGATCGACGCAGATGCCATTGCCCGGGAAGTGATGCTTCCGGGGCATCCGGTGCTGGCGGCGGTCATACAGCATTTTGGACAAGCTATAGTGAACAATGACGGAACCCTGCACCGCAAAAAACTGGGAGAGATTGTATTCGGAGACCCTGCCCAGCGGCAGGCACTCAACGATATTACACATCCTGCTATTCGTAAGGAAATGCGTATGCGCATGGAAGCATTTGAACAGGAACAGCCGGACAAGCTTGTTTTGGCAGATATTCCGTTACTGTACGAGTCCGGGCTGGATAGCTTATATGAGGAAATTATGGTTGTGTACGTACCACGTGATATTCAGCTCCAGCGTCTGATGCTCAGAGACGGTCTGACGGAGGAGCAAGCTGGACTTCGGCTGTCCGCACAAATGGATATTGAGCAAAAGAAAAGCTTGGCCGATATCGTTATCGATAATAGCGGAACACAGACTGAGACGAAACGACAAATTGATCAATTTTGGCAGCGGAAGGGACTTGCATGAATATTTTGCGAAAGAAAAGAGTCCTGCTCACTTTGTTTGTCGGGTTTGTCCTGATTCTGTTCCTTAATTCAAATTGGATGTCCTGGTTCTATCCGATTCAATATAAGGATGAGATTCGTCAGTATTCAAAGACTTATGAAGTGGACCCATTTTTGGTGGCGTCTATTATCCGTGTAGAAACCAATTTTAAAACCAGCAAGCAGTCGCATAAGGGTGCACTGGGTCTGATGCAGATTATGCCGAATACAGCAAATTGGATTATGGACAGCGCCCAGATTCAAAAGGTTCCGCTGGACAGTGTCAAGCACGAGCCTGGCACCAATATTGAGCTGGGAACCTGGTATCTGCATAACCTATCCATAAAGTTTCAGGATAATCCTGTAGCAATCGTAGCTGCTTACAATGCAGGGCCGGGTAAAGTTCAAGAGTGGCTGGATAAGGGAGTGTGGGATGGAACAGAAGAGTCCATTAAGCAAATCCCTTTTGGTGAGACACGACATTATGTACAGCGGGTCATTTATTACTACAGGCAATACACGAAAATTTATAATGATTTTTAAATGACAAGTTAATGACATGATGAGCCTTTTCGCTTTAAAATGAAAAAAGCGCAGGACAGGCTGTTTTTAGCAGCCCATCCATACACTTTATCTTGTTATTTCTGCATTATTACCGCGATTATTGGTATTGACCTGCCAATTGTTGTTCGGCGATCGTTACGAGGCGTTTTGTGATGTAGCCCCCGATCGAACCGTTCTCATAGGAAGTCATGTTACCTTGGTATCCATCTTGAGGAATGCTGATACCCAGCTCTTGAGCGATTTCATATTTCATTTGCTCCAGAGCGCCGGAGGATCTGCTGACTACCAGATTGTTGGAGTTGCCATTGTTTCCTTGTGCCATTGTTGTTCACCTCCTCGCGATGTGGTAAACATATTATGATCCGTTTCGACAAAATTATTACTAAAAATATTCGGGAATTTATTGGAAAAAGAAAGTGGTGAGATTATGAAGTGTCCGTATTGTGCCTACAATGGCACGAAAGTGTTGGATTCGCGACCTGCGAATGATAACAAGTCCATCCGTCGCCGCCGTGAATGTGAACAGTGTGCCAGGCGTTTTACCACCTTTGAAATGGTGGAGGAAACCCCACTCATGGTCATCAAAAAAGACGGCAGCCGTGAAGAGTTTAGTCGTGATAAAATGCTGCGCGGTCTCATTCGGGCCTGCGAGAAGCGCCCAGTATCCGTTGAGCAACTGGATATGATCGTATCCCAGGTAGAGAACGCTATCCGCAACACAGCTGCCACAGAAGTCGATAGCCAGCAGATCGGTGAGCTGGTCATGGAACAGCTTTACCCAGTGGATGAAGTCGCCTACGTACGTTTTGCGTCCGTCTATCGTCAGTTTAAAGACATCAATATGTTTATGAAGGAACTGAAAACACTGTTATCTAAAGATACAGCCAGCGACTGATCGCTGACTGTATCTTTTCTGGGCCATGGAGGGAGAAAATTATATTTTTTTTATAAAAGTATTGACACAGGGATATAAATTTTATATGATATAGAAGTCGCTTGAAACACTTACATATTTGGGGCCTTAGCTCAGCTGGGAGAGCGCATCGCTGGCAGCGATGAGGTCAGGGGTTCGATCCCCCTAGGCTCCACCATAATTTTATTGTGGACTCTTAGCTCAGTTGGTAGAGCAGTTGACTCTTAATCAATTGGTCCAGGGTTCGAGTCCCTGAGAGTCCATCCTTTAGAAAAACGGCAGAAATGCCGTTTTTTTGTCGTTGATTAGTATGGTTTATAGAATTTTATGGAAGGTTCAGACTCAAAATCTGTTAGCTACATGCATTTCTTGAATGAAGAGTAGTTCAATGAAAACAATATTTTAGTGAATTGCGTCATAGGGCATCTATCGTATTTTAGTGTAGTTTAGATAAATAAGAAAGATAAACAAATTCATCCTGAAAACTGCAAAAGACAAAATTGATTTTAAAGTCTGGAGCGCTACAGATATTTGCCAAAAATGGTGGGCTTATATGAAGCCTTTAATGGAGACCAATCCTGATGACAGTCCTGTGTCAAGAAATTTAAAGGAAGTATTTTATTTGGAATAATAAATATAAAGAAAATGCTAAATCCGAATTTGTATCATTCCCGAACTGAGGGAGCTGTTTCATGTTCATGAAGAAGATATGGTTTTACTTTGCGAATTTATATATAAATTCAAAGCTAAACGTAAAGCTTTTCTTAACGATTACATTGATTATGCTGACAACACTAGTATTTGTATTAGGAGGCCTTCAATATGCCTTTTCCCTCTATGATGAGCAAATCTATGCAAAATCCTCACAAGTGCTGATGATGTCGTCCAACAATGTAGAAGAGAAGCTTGAAAGAGTAGAAGAAGTTAGTTATAACATAGCAGTCGATCCGTATATTCAAAAAAATTTATTAGATCTTCAAGGAAATGTAAAAGGCTATGATTTCTATCGTCTTGAACAGAAAATTGGAGATGAATTGGAGAAATATGTGGATCCGGCAAATTACGTTCATTCCATTTATCTGTACGATTCAGCAGGTAGGGAGTTTGTGGCCGGGGATAGTAGCGATCCAATAAAGAATAAAGATAGGGAACTTGCTCTTAGTCAGGCGGATAAGGATGAGGGTAAAAACCATTGGATGGAGCTGGAAGGATATAATGGGGATTTAATTTCTGTTCGCCTTATCCAGTCTTATGAGAACCTAAACTTTGAAACCATTGGCAAACTGCTTATTCGTGTTGATTTAGACGAGATTGTAAGCGGTTTACCAAAACCTCATGGAGAAATAGCAGGAAATATTGTGATTACAAAAGAAGATGAGGTTTTTTATTCGGAAAAAGGAATAGATGATTTTAAAGAATATCATTTCAATGCAAAAAAAGACCAAGGCTATAGTATTGAATACATTAATGGGGAAAGAACCTTTGTCAGCCATATTACAACCGATTTTAAAGACTGGACATATTGGAGCATCATTCCCTTTAACATGATGTTTTCCAAGATTACTGCTGCGAAATATACCTTGGTACTGGTTTTTATGCTAATGTTTGTTTTTCTTATTTCCCTTGGTTTTAAATTTTTAAGAAAGTTTACCAATCCCATTCAAGAATTAGCATCTACCATGCAGGAAGTCCAAAAGGGGAACTTTCACGCAGTAAATTTATTAAATCCCTCTATAATTAATGAAGGCGAGATAGGGATTCTTTATCGGAATTTTATAACAATGATCCAAAGAATTGATGAGTTGATCCAGGAGAACTTTTCTAAGCAGTTGCTGATAAAGGAAACTGAATTTAAAGCACTGCAGGCTCAGATAAACCCACACTTTTTATACAATACACTGGAATCTGTTAATTGGTTGGCTAAAACAAATAAACAGAAGCAAATTTCAAGCATGGTAGAAGCCCTTGGTCATCTTATGAGATACTCCACAAATTTTAACCGGGATATTATCACTTTCGAAGAAGAACTTGAGATTTTAAAAAGCTATTTAACAATCCAAAAATACCGGTTTGACGACCGGATTGATTTTCAGATGGACTTTCCCTCCCATATTGCAAAATATAAGATTCCAAAGTTAATATTGCAGCCGCTTCTGGAGAATTCGTTCAAGCATGCAGTTGAGCCTTCCATCTATTTGTCAGTTATTAAATTGCATGTTTATCAGGAAGAGGACAAGCTATTTATTCGGATAGAAGATAACGGGCCTGGCATAGATCCTCTAATCCTTCAAAAAGTAAAAGAAGGCAAAATAAATCCTATAGGTACTGGAATAGGATTGAATAATATCGATGATAGGATCAAGCTTTATGCTGGTGAACAGTATGGTTTAAGAATTGAAAATCTTTCGGGAAAAGGGACCGCAATTACGGTAGTTTTACCTGTTCAAACGGGGTGATAGAATGTCATATAAAGTGTTATTGGTGGATGACGAAAGAATTATTGTCGAAGGTATTTCCAGTGTGGTCGATTGGGCAGCATTGGATACGGAGCTTGTAGCAACGGCGAGAAATGGGATTGATGCGTACGAGAAAATTGTTGAACTAAAACCTGATATTGTTATCAGTGATATTAAAATGCCTGGTATGGACGGACTTAGTCTTATCTCAAAAGCGCATGAAAAATATCCTTCTATAAAATTCATCCTACTGTCCGGATACAGTGAGTTTGAATACGCGAGAACCGCCATGCACTATGATGTTAAAAATTATTTGTTAAAGCCATGTAATGAGGATAAAATTACAGCTGCACTTAACGATACCGTTAATGAACTAAATGAAAAAAAGGTTCATGAAACCTTTATTAATGAAACGTGGGAAAAATATCAAAACGCTCAACCTTATATCAAAGCACATTTGCTAACCGAATTCTTAACGAGTAAAAACTACTTAGATAATGATTTATCATTCTATGAGCAGCTTTTTGATTTTGAAATAAATAATCAGCAGTTAAGAATCGTTCTTTTTATGATGGAAGGTTATTTTTCTTATGAACATTTGTTTGCCATCAAAAATATTGGAGCTGAGATCCTCGACTCTGTCTTGGTAACTACCAATATTGGTGAATATGCACTGTTCCTTATCAAGGATGATCATGACTCGGAAAAATTACATCAACAAATTAAACAAATAAGAAAGACCATTTATCAATATTTCAAAAGAGATACCACTGTTGCCATAAGTGAAGGGAACTATTTCCGAAACGCTAGGAACTTGTACCTTGAGGCAATGGAGTGTTTGGAGCATCGTTTTTATTTGGGGGAAGGAAGCATTATAACGAGAAAAGATATTTTACCGGCAAATACAACCGTCCCCAATGATTTTATTATCGATGAGCAGCAACTTGTTCTAAAAATCAAATCCGGGCATATCCAGGATGTATGTAAAGAAATAACCAGCTTTTTTGAAAAAATGACGGATTTACGGCTAGGGATTGATTCGACAAAATCCTTTTATATACAGCTCTATATTGCAATTGTGCAGACGGTAGATACAAATCGCATGCAAGGTTACCTCATGGGAACATCTGCACTGTTAGAGATGGAAACTGTCCAGCAGATGAAAGACTATATCGAAGCAATAGCCAGCAAAATGACCAATGAGTACTATAATCGTCTCAAGTCAAAACAGTCTTCCGTAATTAGTAGAGTAATAGAAATTTTAATCGAGAATCTAGGAAATCCTGATTTATCACTAAAAATGGTAGCCAATGATATTCTATATATGAATCCAGATTATCTGGGAAAACTGTTCAAACAGGAAACGGGCCAGAGATTCTCAACCTATCTTACTAAATTAAGAATTGAAAAGGCAGTGGAGTACATTTCAAAAATGGACGATGTGAAGGTGGGCACGTTGGCCAAAATAATCGGTTTTGGTGACAACCCCCAATACTTTAGTCAGGTTTTCAAAAAATATACTGGTTATACACCTTCTGAATACCGAAAAGGTACATGAATCCACCGCTTGTTTTGCCAGCTAAGAGCTAACAACGAATAATATAGGCTCACTCGCAAAAGGGAGGCTAAAGCTTGAAAAAGTTTGGCTTGTTATTATTTGCTTTTATAATGTTCCTTTCAGTCGCTGCTTGCAATTTAAACAATATAGGAAATAATGAAGAAGAAAGTGAAAAAGTAACCCTGCGCGTGGCATGGTGGGGTGACCAATCCAGACATGAATATACGTTGAAAGTTATTCAAATGTATGAGAAAGAAAATCCAAATGTAAAAATTGTAGAGGAATATGCCAACTGGGAGGATTATTGGAAGAGGCTTGCTCCAATGGCTGCCGCTAGCCAATTACCAGATGTGATTCAAATGGATAGAGCCTACCTGTTTCAATATGGTGAAAAAGGTCGACTGGATGATTTAACTCCGTATATAAAAAATGGGACGATTGATATTCGATCCATTGATGAAAACGTCATTTCCGGTGGAAGGATTACAGATAAATTATATGGCTTCACACTTGGATCGAACGTTCTTTCTGTTATTACAAATGATAATCTGTTAAAAGAAGCTGGTATTAAAATTGAAGATGAAAATTGGTCTTGGGATGACTTCGAAAAAGTAGCAATCGAGGTCAAAAATGCTACAGACGTATACGGTACAAATGGAATGTACCCTGCCGATGTATTTTTCCCTTACTATTTAAGAACACAAGGTTCGCGTCTTTATAATGAAAAGGGTACAGGCCTTGGTTATACGGACGATCAATTATTCATTGATTACTTTAAAAGGCAGCTTAGGTTAGTTGATGCAAAGGCCTTCCCTACTCCAGAAGTTCAAGCACATGTAGCAGGAATTCATGATGAATTTATCGTAACAGGAAATGCAGCAATGAGTTGGAACTGGTCCAATCAATATTCAGGATTTGCCGAATCGGCTAAAGCACCCTTATCAATCAAACTGCCTCCTGAGTACGGGAAGGAAACTGCTTTATTTTTAAGACCGAGTATGTTCTTTTCAATCCCTAAGAGTTCAAAACAAAAAGAACAAGCGGCTAAGTTCATTAATTTCTTTGTAAATAATATGGAAGCCAATAAGTTGATCAAAGGTGATCGAGGTGTCCCCGTATCTTCAAAGGTGATCAAAGGAATCAAGCCAGAATTATCCGAAGTTGAAACCAAAATTTTTGATTATGTTGAAAAAGTGTCTCAAAATGTACACACCACGGATCCGATTGATCCACTGGGCCATTCGGAAATAATGAAAGCGCTTGATAATATATCCGAACAGATTTTATTTAAGAAAATTACTTCGGAAGATGGAGCGAGGTCCTTTAGAAAACAAGCTGAAAGGATTTTAGAAAAAAATAAGTAATCAAAACACCTTCAAGAGAATTCATCCGTATCGTCAGATATGGAAATAACCTTGGAGGTGTTTTTGCGTTGCAACCAGAGTGAGTTTCCCCGTGGGCATAACAATGAAAGCAATCAGTCTATTGAAACAAGTATGTTTTTTAAACGTAATCCACTGTTTTTTTTATAGTTTCAAGAAAGCACTTTCAATACAATAACAGTATAAGTGTAAGCGATGACAAATGAAGATAAAGAGATCATTATTTGGAGGGATTGTTGTGTTGCAGGTAAAAGCTTTCGAAAAGAAAGAGGTCATTGATTGTATTCATTTATTAATGAATAATCTCACACAAATCAAAGACCAAAGCGGTGAATTTTTACTCAATTTTGACGGGTTAATTGTGGATGATAAAAGCTGGAATATTTGGAACTGGCCTCAGGGTGTAGGGTTATATGGAATCTATAAATATTGGAAATTAACTGATGACCCAAGAGCTTTGGATATTATCAATGAATGGTTCAATGCAAGGATCCAAGAAGGTGCACCGCCGAAAAACGTCAATACGATGGCGCCGTTATTAACATTGGCATTTTTATATGAAGATACCGGAAACCAGACATACCTGCCCTATTTGGAAGATTGGGCTGAATGGGTAATGCATGATATGCCTCGTACAAAAGAAGATGGGTTACAACATATGACCTATGGACCGGAGAATAAAAATCAGCTTTGGGACGATACCTTAATGATGACTGTGTTGCCTTTGGCGAAAATCGGTAAGCTGCTAAACAAACCTGAATACCTGCAAGAAGCCAAAAAGCAGTTTCTAATCCATATCAAATATTTAACGGACAAAAAGACAGGCTTATGGTTCCACGGCTGGACATTCGAAGAAAACCATAATTATGCCGAAGCGCTTTGGGCAAGAGGAAATTGCTGGATTACCATTGCGATTCCCGAGATTATTGAGATATTGGAATTGGAAAAGGGGGATTTTCTTCGTGAATTCCTAATTGATACATTGAACAGGCAAATTGAAGCTCTTGCCAACTATCAGGATGCAAGCGGATTATGGCATACACTAATTAATGATCAGACCTCTTATTTGGAAGCCTCAGCTTCAGCTGGATTTGCATATGGAATTTTAAAATCCATTCATAAGCGGTATATCGACCAGGATTATAAAGAAGTCGCCCACAAGGCTATTTGCGGAATTATTAATGAAATTAATAAAGAAGGAGCATTGCAAAGGGTATCTGTAGGAACAGGTATGGGAGATACTTTAGAATTTTACAAGGAAATCAGACAGACTACCATGCCTTATAGACAATCGCTGGCTGTGCTTTGCCTATCCGAATATCTTCATACTTATATCTAATACAACCCCAAAATGGAGGAGAGTAAAGTGGTTAGACAACCCAAATTTATTAATTATTTGTCCTATGGGTTAGGTGATTTCTTAGGGGCAGGCGCGTTTGCATTGACAGCAGCATGGTTGCTTTTCTTCTTAACAACTTTTTGTGGCCTAACTGCTATTCAAGCAGGTTCTATTTTCGCTATTGCTCGGATTGTTGATGCGATTGCAGCGCCAACTATGGGATATATTACAGATAATTTTCATAAAACAAAACTTGGCCGTCGCTTTGGAAGACGAAAATTCTTTATATTAGCCGCCATTCCACTTGTACTTGTCTATGCAGCCATTTGGGTTTCCGGTTTTTCTTACTGGTATTACTTATTAACCTATATTTTGTTTGAAATTGTATACTCCATGATTTTAATTCCTTATGATACACTTGCCGCTGAAATGAGTAACGATTATAAAGTGCGTTCGAAGTTTACAGGTGCAAGAATGTTTGTTGCTCAGGCTTCAGCTGTATTCGCTGCATTTATTCCTGGCCGTCTTGTGGAAGCATTGGGTAAGGATGATCCTCTTACATTCCTGTACTCAGGTATTATTTTCACTGTCATATTTGTAGTGGTATTGTCACTGCTTTACAGAAATACATGGGAACGTCCTCTTGAAGAAATACCTGAAGAGGAAGTGATTGGTAATAGAAAATTTTTACAAAATGTTCATAAGATCTATGCGGATTTATTCTCGACTTTACGAGTAAAAACATTCCGTCACCATCTGGGTATGTATTTGGGTGGATATTTAAGTCAGGATGTATTCAACGCCGTATTTACATATTTTGTTGTTTTTGCTCTCCTGCAAAATGCCGTTGCCGCATCCAACTTATTAACCTTTATGTATGTCATGCAGCTTTTTGGCGTATGGATTGCTCTTACCTTAACGATTAAATTGAATCCTGCCCCGGCGTTTAGAACTGCAATTTCTCTCTTTATCGCAGGAGTTATTGGATTTATTGTATTAAAGGTCACTGGAACGCTAAATAACACTGTTTTACTGTTTGCTATGATTGGAATTTGCGGGTTGGGACGCGGTGGTTTGAACTACATCCCATGGAACAACTACGCATTTATTCCAGACGTAGATGAAGCTTTAACTGGTCAAAGACGTGAAGGTGTGTTCGCCGGTGTAATGAGTTTGATCAGAAAAGGGACTCAGGCGCTAGCAGTTTTTTTAGTAGGTGTTGCATTGCAAGAAGCAGGCTTTGTATCCGGGCAAGCATCACAACCGGATTCAGCTGTAACAGCTATTATTTCTATCTTGCTGTTTGGTACGCTCTTCTTTTTGGTGGGAGGTTTGATTATCTCCTATCGTTACAAATTAACTAAAGAAAATCATGTCGTTTTGTTGGATGAAATTAAACGTTTGAAAAATGGCGGTTCTAAAAAAGAGGTTACACCGGAAGCCCGACAAGTTTTTGAACAATTAACAGGTTGGGAATATGAAAAAACATGGGGAAATAACCCTGTGGGGTATGAAAATCTTAGAAAATATAAAGATAATCATGAAACCAAACATGAAGTAATGGTATAAGTGTGAAGCTGGTTTAATTGAAATGATCAAGTCAATAAAGCAGGTCATTGGATTTCATATGATACGGCTTTTTGAAATCTAAAATGGAGGACGGCTATGAATGCAAATTTAGGAATTCGGGTACACGATATTGAAAACGTTTCTTTACAAGAAGCAGTGAACATCATATCAAGTAAAAGTCTAACATCCGTTCAGTTAGCCGTAAGTAAATCACTACATGAAGTGAATACAAAATTAGGAAGTTTTAGTCCTGGCATTGCTCACTATATAAGTAGTATTTTTCGGGAAAAAGATGTGCAAATAGCGGTTTTAGGTTGCTACATCAATATGATCCACCCTGACCCAAGTCAAAGAAGAAAAGAATTGGATCGATTCAAGGAGCATATCCGGTTTGCACGTGATTTTGGCTGCAGCATTGTTGGAACCGAGACGGGAAATGTAAACCCGGAGATTGTCTATACCGAAGAGAATTTTACTGAGAAGCCTTTTTTGGATGTAGTGGAAAATGTCAGAGAACTTGTAGCGGAAGCAGAAAAGTTCGGTGTAATCGTAGGAATTGAGGGGGGAATTAATCATCCTATTCATACACCGGAGCGAATGAGAAGATTGCTGGATAGTGTTCCGTCTAATAATCTTCAAGTTATCTTTGACCCGGCTAACTTTATTTCCCTAAATAATTATCAAAACCAGGAATCTGTTTTCCAAGAAGCATTTGATCTTTTTGGAGACAGAATCGTGATTATACATGCAAAGGATTTCATTATTGAGGATAATGCGACAAAGTTTGTGCCTGTTGGAAAAGGGATATTAAACTATAATTTTCTACTGAAATTATTAAAAGATAAGAAACCTTATATAAATATTCTATTAGAAGAAACAAAGGAACAGGATATCGACAAGAGCGTTGCTTATATAAATGGGTTATATGCTTCTTTCCATGTTGACTGAACGTCTCTGCAAGTAGCACTAGCAACCCATTGTTCGCGAGTGTAACTTTGATCGTTGTTTCATCGCAGTTCGCATTTTACAATAACATGAGTTGAGTTCCTAATCATTGAACTGGACTAAGTGAAAACCAATATGATGTCAAAAAGGAGGGGGAACGATGTATCGTATCATTGATTTCGTACTCAATCTGCTCCATGCAAAGCCTGCGGAATAAACAAGGCGAAGCTTGGTATGGAGCGAATATATTTCGCCTGTAAGGATTAGTTATTGGCAGACGCAGGCTTTGCCCTTAAAATGTAAAATTTATTTTAAGGAGCGAGCCCTACATGAATTATTTGAAGGCAACTGATCTACTTCCTGATGATTTGCTTAAGGAAGTTCAGCGGTATATACAAGGAGAACTCATTTATATCCCAAGTCGTCCAAGTGAGCGTCGGGGATGGGGAGAAAGCTCAGGCGCAGCCCTTTATTATCTCATTCGGAACGAAGAGATACGTGCAAGATTCAGCGAGAGGGTGCCCATTGACGAACTCTCAGAACAATACGGACTGTCTGTAGACCGCATTAAGAAAATCGTTTATTCAAAAAAATAAAAAATGTGCCCGCAGAGATGATCTGTGGGTTTTTGTTGTCCTCTTATAAGTATAACGTTACAAACATTTGATAAAAGAACTTGGCATATATCTAAACTTCCAGAATCTTTACAATAAGGTCATTGCAGAAGAGCAGGAGGTAAATAATGAAGTATACTCAGAAAAAATTCGAAACGCATGACTTTTTAAGGATTAGAGATTTTTTGAAACACTCCCTCAAAAGTAGCCCAAACCTCAAAAATTGGTTTATAGACCGATGGAATTTTTGTAGATATTGGGGACAAATCATGCACAATACATTTGAAATGTGGCCTGAGACTGTTGGGATTTGGGAGGATGAGCATAAAGAAATTGTTGCTGTTGTTCACCCGGAAGGAGAAGGTAACATAGGTGAAGCCTATTTCCAGCTTGCAGATCGAGATTTTTCAAATGAATTTCTAAATGAATTAATAGATTATGCTGAAATAAAATTAGCTTTACACAATGAGGGAGTAACCACTTTAGATTTAATCGTAAACGAGGAGGGAGAACAACTTAAGGAGCTTTTGAAAAAAAGAAGTTATATCTTGCAAGATGGGAAAGAAACGACGTCCTATATGAATGTACCCCATGATGCAAAGGTAGAATTACCAAAAGGGTTTAGAATTTCGGATGCGAATGAAGTGGGGGATTTTGAAAAAGGGTTTGCTCATGGAAGAGCATTTGGGTATTACAAGGGCGATTATCCAGATCATAATGTCGCGGAACGATGTTATATATCATTGAGAAATGCCCCTGATTATATACCGGAATTGGATGTAGTCATCCTGGATCAAAACAATGAAGTTGCTTCTTTCACTACTCTCTGGTACGACGAGCTAAATAAAATAGGAATACTGGAGCCGGTAGGTACGATACCTAAGTATAGAAAAATGGGGCTTGGAAAAGCCGTTATTTATGAAGCTATAAAAAGAGTCAAAGACAAAGGTGCAGAAAGAATTTTTGTGGGTTCCGGTCAGCCCTTTTATCTGTCGATGGGGTTTTCATTAGCATATTCAAAAGAAGTATGGCAAAAAAAGAACATCCTTGTTTAACGCTGACTGACATAATCGGCAAGGATTTTCAGGTACTCGTCATTCACCAATTTTCTTGGGGCGAATACGGCTATTAAAAAAGTTAGAGATTTTGAACGCGCGATTTTTTCATCCATCATGGAATGGTCGGCTTCAGGTAAATGAATCACGGACAGCAGCTCAGAAGGTATTTTTTGGCGATATACTCGCTCGGTATCCTTTACATCAACATTAATATCTTTACCAGCCAGAACCAAGAGTATAGGAGAATGGAAGTGACTTAATTCTTCGGTGGAATCAGACAGAAAATTTTTGCCTATAAAGCTCCATCTTTCTTTGGAAATCATATCGTCAGGATCGGCTATGCTTAGACATTCTTAATAAGAAGCATGTTTTTTCAGTAACTGTAGAATTTCTTGATCGTAGTTCAATGTCTTTTGAATTTCTTGCGGAGTAGCTCCTTCTTGTTCCATTTCTTTTCTGGTATTAAATTGTCCTTGGGAAATCCAGTTCACGGCAGGCGATACAAGGATGCTGAAAGCAATATTGTGCTCCTCTTTAACGATCTTCGGAATGACCCATCCTGCTTGACTGGCTCCCCATAGGCCGATTTTTTGCTTATCAACTACAGGTAAGCTTCTTGCCCAGTCTATTGCATATCGGATCTCCTGTGCGCGGTCCTCCATGCTTTGGTCAAGCCAATTGCCAGGAGCGCTGTTAATACCGGGCTTATTCAGTGATAGGGAGGCATAACCCTTGGAAGCGAACTTTTCCCACAGTGGTTTGTATCCATCATCATATGTGTCATTAATAGGACCATCCCCATGGACAAAAACAACCAATCCAACCTTTCCCGAGTAGTTCTTAGGCAAAGCTAATGTACCTGTTAACAGCCCTTTAGGTGTCTTAATTTGTATTTTTTCTTCTGTCATCTTGTAGGAATTTTGATATAGAACAATTAGTATCAAGGCAACAGCCAGAGCTGCCACAATACCAAAAGTAAGCTTAAATGTTTTTTTCAACGATGTTCTCTCCTCGAATGCAGATTCTCTTTCCAACTCATCAGATACCATACAGGCTCCTTGAACCAAAAATGCCGTAACCCATTATACTTGGATTGTTCTACTTCAAACGCTAGTTTGTGATACAAACAAATAGCCCCTTGGTTCTTATACGCTACATGAAGCGTCAATGCATGAAAACCAGATTCAACTGTGAATTGCTGTGCGAAAGCTAGAAGACGGCGTCCTATTCCCTGGTTACGATGACTTGAACGAATTGCCAAATGATCAATGTAACACTCATTTGCAGCGGGGGTATACTCCAGCGCATGCATACCTGTCAAAAATTTAAATACATTGAAGCAACCAAACTTTTTTAGGAGCGGAGCTAAAGAAATGGGGTTTGTTTCAGGAAGTGAAGAGGAGGGGGCCTTCCATTTGAGGGAAAGAACACCGACAACATCTTCGTTCTCTTTGGCTACAAATTGTTTCATAGATGTAGAATAAGGATTTTGAACCCAGATCTTCATTAACAACTGCTGTATAGCTTGATCCTCCAGTGTAACAAGAGATTGGAATTTTGCTTTAAACGATTCAACTAAAAGACTGCAAACAGCTTCATGGTCTTGTTTCTGGTATGCAACAATGTCAAAGGATTTTGCACTCATGTAACGCCCTCCAAGATTTATTCTACTTTAACTTGAATTTCATATTGCAGCTTGTTGTTGTCGAACATCGAAAGATAAGATTTTTCTACTAGAACAATCTTGCTTTGGCAGTTATATCGATGATGAGCTACATATCGTTCCATTTGTTTGATTTCATAATCAATCTCAGGTTCTTCAATGACGGAAAGATGCTTATAAAGATAGTTGCCTTCTTCCAGAATATAGTCAGCCACATCCGCCGTTTCATAACATAGCTTCACCTGTCCGGCATCAGACAAGTAATGCAGGTCATTTTCAAATAATCGAGGTGGGGCAGGGCGGTGTTTAAATAGGTTTCCGGCAGTGAGCTCTTGACCATTCTCCAATGCAAACCATAGCTTTAAATGACGGAGACCTAATCGTTTGACCTGATACTCATCATCCTGCTGGGTCCGATTATTATGTTCTTCTAAAACTTTGTGAATAAACTGTTCATGCATCTTCAAGTTGGCTATTTCAGCCTGTACCTTCTGCAACGAATGCTCTAAAAGCTGGTTATAGTCATCGGCAGCATAGGAAGTCATACATTCTTGAATCTGACCGACAGGGACATTTAATTTGCGTAACAATAAAATATGCGAAAGCTGATAAATCTCATGAAGCCCGTACATTCGATATTGATTTTCTTCTGTATGTGATGGATGCAAAATTCTCTTTTCTTCAAAATATCGCAGTTGATGTACAGATACCTTCATGAGCTGAGCAAGCTGGCTGATCGTAATGTGTTCTTTCAATGACAGGACTCCTTACTGATAGTTGAATAACTCCACTATAAACCTTAGGTCAGACCTAGGGTCAATAGAAAATATCAAATCAAATTTTGGATAGGCGTAGGTGTCGAGCATTTGATGCCCACACCAAGGGGGAGACTGGAGAGTTTACCTGTCGGTGATAACCCGTTATAATCATAAGATTAGTGAGCATAAACAAGATGCTCTGGATGAAGGTTAGAATGGGGAAATCATGTTGAAAACTTTTAAAAAGGTATACATTGAGATAACGAGCATTTGCAATCTCGCATGCAGTTTTTGTCCTCAAACACAGCGTGTCAAAAAATTTATTGATCCGGAAGTCTTTCGAAATGTGCTTGATCAGGTCAAACCACATACAGATTACATCTATTTGCATGTAAAAGGAGAACCGTTGCTCCATCCGAAAATTGATCTTTTGCTGGAAAGTGCTCATGAGAAAGGATTGAAGGTCAATATTACCACCAATGGTACCTTGCTGCCGAAGACCGGACATAAGCTGCTTGGGCAACCAGCGCTGCGTCAGATGAACTTCTCTCTTCACAGTTTTGACGGACATGAAGGCTCCGTGGATCGAGAAGGATATTTGGGTAATATTTTCACGTTTGTAAGAGAAGCGGTGAAACACAATGTCATTATTTCGTTCCGTCTCTGGAACTTGACTGAAGATAATTTGACTAATGTGCAGCGTCAGCGCAACCGGGAAACACTTGAACGACTGGAGCAAGAGTTTGGACTGGACTATCGGATTGAGGAAAAGGTGATACCAGGCAGTGGGGTCAAAATCGCACCAAACGTTTATTTGAATCAAGACCATGAATTTGAATGGCCGAGCCTCAGCGCCCCGGAAGATGACGGAAAAGGCTTTTGTCATGCACTCCGTAGCCAGGCGGCGGTATTGGTGGATGGAACAGTGGTCCCTTGCTGTCTTGACGGAGAAGGTGTCATTAATTTAGGTAACGTGCACGAACAATCTTTTTCCGACATTGTGGAAGGGGAGCGTGCAAACCGTCTGTACTTCGGATTCTCCAAGAGAGAAGCGGTAGAAGAGTTATGCCGAAAATGCGGGTACCGCAAACGATTTGGAACATAATCATACAGATAGAGCTCCAATTAGCAATAGAATGAATCGCAAGAAAGATAGCCCTTTGACAGGGCTTTTTCTTATATTTTGCTGTTCAGAGGAGTTTGGATATAATCGATTGCTTGTGAGAATGGTTATCAATTATAATAAATTTAATTCTGATAGGGCGGAATAAGAGCTGAAGAAACGGTTTGGATGGGGATTGAGTGGTAGTAATGAAGTTGAACGATCACATTTTGCTGTAGAATCATGTTTTTATACAGGTGATGGATGTTCGTCATAAGAAGATCGAAAAAGGGGAGGAGCTACGAACCTATCGACTTCCTGCCAGTGCGTTCTTGTATGCTGTGCGTGGAAGCGCACGGGTACGGTTGGGTAACAGTATTCATAGGGTAGAGCGTTTCCATGTACTGCATGGCGGAAAAGGAATGTGCCTGAGTATCCTGGCGGAGTGACGTGCTTGAATATTACATCATTCTGTATAAGCAACGTTGGCCCTGCCTGGTCGCAAAGAGATTGCATAATTGCTGGAAAAGGAAAATCCTTTTCAGAATCAGTATGCTTTCGCATCTCATTACCCGCTGCCCCTGTACGATAAAGTGAAGCTGTTGGAGCAAGAATGGAGTGAAGCTTCTGGACTTGGCAAACAGCATGTTAAAGCCTTGTTTCATCAATTTGTATACGAGTTGTTGCAGCAGTTGTATTGACAGGGCAACATCCAACAGCGATGGACAAGCGGCAGTGCAAGCGCAGACAAGAATGGTTAAGACATTAAAAGGCGATGTGGAAGTACCTGCAAACCCGAAACGAGTGGCATCTGAATACGAGAAGAAAGCTGCAGAGGCCAGAACGAAAATTTAAGGTATCGTTAAAGACGGAGAGACGGTTTCAATTGTACAAGTCGCCAATAAATCAGTATATGTTTTGGCAGCGAAAGGCGGCAATTATGGAAGTCCGACCATTTATCATTTTACCCGAGTATATGGGAGATCACATCTTTGTATACGGCTCGGAAGATGAAGGGGCCAATCAGATTCTGCATAGTGAGCTATGGAAAGGACTTCCGGCTGTAAAAAAGGACAGGTGTTTATATGTACGGTTCATTCAGCGATAAAGAGGATGAGTTTGTGATGGAAGATCCTTATTCATTGGAGCTTCTGCTGGATACCATAGTTAATCTCTTATTAGCCCACAAAAAATAAAAGGATGTACAATAACATCTCCTATCTAAACAAGGGGAAGCTTTTAGAAATTCAAGCTGTGATAGTCATATAGACGAAATCCGCTTAACACAAAGATTCCTAAGTGTTTGGCGGATTTTGTCATGTCTATATTTCTTCTTCTCTGTATGTTTTGGTATATCTTTGAAACTCAGATTTCTGATGATCGTAATAATCAGCTCTCGTCCAAAAAATAATTTGAGAGAATGAATCGGAATGTTCCAAATAAGTGATTAAATATACAACTTTTACTTTATCGTTCTCTGCCCATACTTCGTATTGCAAGCCTTGATTCCCGCTAATATTGACCTTTATTGGTCCCGTCAAAATAATTCCTTTTCCAGATCTTTTAAGTACTAATTGAGCTGAAAACTCAGCGTATTCTTTCAATGTGATCATTGAGGATTTCTTATAAGGCAGTTCGGATTTCCAATCCTTGATGATTGCCATGTATGCATCGTTTTTTTCATACCAGGCTTGAATTAACGCATCTGGATTAAGAATTAAACCAGTCTTCCATACATAAGGGAGACGGATTTGTTGCTGGGCATCTTCACTTTTAAATGTTTTCAAAATGGTTGTTGAGCGAAGGTCAGGCTTAACTTGAGAGTCGCTTAATACTTTCAAGGAGCTGGCTATAGTTGCAAATTCGTGATGTTTTTCTACAGCAGAGCCTTCCCTTGAATAGATTAATACTTGAAGATAGTGCTGTTTGCTTTCAAACATGGCACTGAAGTAATAGACCTGTTTACCGTTGAAATTTCCGCTATAATTGGCTGTTCTGGCGGTTGTGGAATCAATCTGGATTGGAGTAGTTTCCACAGCCTTAAAGTTTTCAAGGTCAAGTGCGGAGACTTCTTCACGTTGCTGTACAAATTCATCGAGCGTCATATTACTTGCATAAGCTGACTTAGGGATACGGAAAACCAGACCTACATTCTTGTTTCCTTTGTCAGCAACACTAAGCACTGCGTCCAGTTGTCCTTGTTTAAATTTACGCCAGCCAGCGGGAATTGTGAGAGCCACAAGATCCTTATCCGAGGTAACGGTATGAGCCGGCGACTCTGTGACGGGTGGAACAGGCAGACTTTCTTTGTCTACAACTTTTGTATTGTGAGTCGCATTGTCTACATCAGAATTTGTTTGGACTGCAGTTGCAGCATTTTTGGAGGTGCAGCTGGTAAGCATGAGCACTGCGATCAGTGCAACAACATAAAATCGGAAATGCGCAAAATTGAATTTCATGGAAATAACTCCCTCTGTTTCATATTTACAAAGGGAATTTTACCCTTTTATAAAATCATAAAAAAGAGGCGTTTGTCCTGTTTTACGTAGCTCAGTCGCTTATGGTAGTCGTTACGGTGACATTGTTGACAGAGGTTGAGGAGGCAAGCACGACAATAGCTGTGTAACGATTAACCACTGGAGTGACATTGATACTTGTAGTGATGCGATGTTTCCAGATACGATACTGTCTGCTTCCAGATAGATTCGAATAACAGACATAGAATTCCTCCATTCCTAATATTCCAGATAAATATCATAGCCTATGTGAATATTCTAGATATGGATTGGATGGGGAGGAGTCTTCCAATTATTTCTCTTTGTTCAAGCTTCTTTGGGCCCGGGTTACTATTCGCTTCGTTTCTTTGGTATCCAAGTCATCAACCATGTATTACGAGCCCCTTTTCGTGGCACAGGGTATACAGAATCATAATATAATTATAGCTTCTCTAAGGTATTTTAAGCGCTATTACTCACTTGTTTGCGCTATAAATTTGGGGGAATCTCTTGGATTTATATAGAGGAGGGGTTGGTATAAAATAGATATACATAATTAATAGTAGATACATAAAGAGTGAGGGAATAACGATGATTAAATTAAAAGATGTAGGCAATTTCGAGGTTCTTCCTGAGATAGCGATGCATATCGTTCAAGGCAATATATCCGCTTTACGCTAAGCGCTGACCGAAGGCTGGGATATAGAACAAGGAATCGTACTCAGCAAATATACGACATTAAGTCCATTAGATATTACACTCATCACTGAGCAAATGGAAGTCTTGAAGCTACTGGTCGATGAGGGGGTTCAACTTAATGTGAAAGATAATCCCGCATTCCTGACGGCTGTTCGCTATAGTACAGAAGAGATTGTCCGTTATGTGGTTGCCCATGGCGCCAAGCTGGACGGGAAAAATCATGTCAAATCCGGTGCCTATGAGCAAGCCTACTACGGTAACAAAAGCAATATCCTGCTTATCCATGAGCTTGGCCTCGATATAAAGCAGCATGCTGGAGCAACACTCCGCAGCGCAGTTAGTAAGCATGACCTAAAAACAGTAGCATTACTATTGGAACATGGCGTAGATATTAATTTCAATGCCCCTAATATGGTATATCCTTATAAAGCCACGCCTTTGACAGTGGCGGTACGCAACAACGATTTTGCGATGGTGAAGTATTTGGTTCAGCAAGGCGCTGATGTGACGCTGGCAGAAAAAGATGGAGAACGGGCATATACAATTGCACTAAGTAATAAAAACGTAGAAATGGCTGAGTATTTAAAGTCTGTCGAGCCTCCGGCATTTCATAATCTGGAAAATAAACGACATACTTTGAAAAGCTACAAGCTTCCAAAGGATATTATTTCCTTTCTAATGGGGGATCAGCTCCGTGTGAACCTGCCAGAAAATGATCTTGATATTCAATTTGTTGAGTTCTTCTCATTCATAGATACGGTTGAGATGAAGGCGGGTCGGCAAAAGCTGTTGCGTCTGTCTCTAAAAGTAGATAATTACTCGGATATTATATTGGTGTGGAATCCGAAGCAGAAGTGCCTGGGTTATTATGACGAGGAGCATCAGGAATATGCGGATGTGTGCAGCTTTGCCGAGTTTCTTGCACAGCCGGAAGATTATCTGGAGAAGATTATTGAGGGTGAATATTTATCATAACAAGGTGAGCCATGAATGCGGTATGCACGCAGTCATGGCTCTTGTTATTTTAAAATACAGCACTAGTGTACACAGGTGCCTTATGCTCATCAGGAATGGTTACGTATGAGCTGAATGAGATTTAGAGTAGCGGTAGATAGGGGGTCGTTCTTACGGGTACAGATGGCGATTGAATTGAGAAGCTGGATGTCTTCTACGTATACCCGGCACAGCTCGCCACGTTCTACATATTCACGCACGACCAGTGAGGACACAAAGTTGGCGCCATATCCGGCAATAACTGCGGTAATCGCCTCGTGCAGCCCTGTGAAGTTTAGGGTGACTTTAGGGGCGGGGGCATTGTAGGTTCGACATAAGGAAAATAATCTCTCCCGTGTCGAGCTCCCCTTTTCACGCATAACAAAGGGTTCATGCATCATTTCCAATAAAGAAACCTGCTGATTTGCATACCGATGATCTGGAGCTACCACGAACCATAATTCATCACGAAATAATTCTTCAGTCTGAATCGTATCGGGATACTGCTCAGGCAGTCCTCCGTAGATAGCCAAATCCACTTCTATATTTAATAGCTGCTGCAAAGCATCGTTGGAATTTGTAGTGTTAATCGTCATTTCAACATGTTCATATTGTTGTTTGAATTTTGCAATCCAGGCCGGAATGAGAAAATGAGCCGGTAAATAAGTAGCCGCTAGCCGGATATGACCATGGGCTCCATCACGATAATCTTGTGAAAATTGTTCGATTTGCTGTTCGACAGCAAAGAGCCGTCTGGCGAGTACAGCAAGTTTTTCACCAGCATCCGTTAAGGCAATCCCTCTTCCTAGCGGCATGAGCAGTGTGAGAGATATTTCTTTTTCAAATTTTTTAATCTGGGCGGTAATCGCAGGTTGGCTAATATTTAAAAGTTCAGAGGCACGTGTCACACTCCCTGTAGAGGCGACCACGTGAAATAAGCGTAATGCATGCAGGTTCAAGACCATTCTCCCTTTCCGACAGATTCATATATGTAGATTATGAATAGAGCAAAAACATATATTATTTTTATAATAATAATTCATTTACAATCAAATTGTAAGTTAATCCAAAGGAGAGTGGAGCGAATGAATCAAACGAACACGTGGGATCAAGTAGACCAGTATATCTCGGAGTGTCTCATTCCGCATGATGCTGTCTTGGAACAAGTATTGGCCGCTAATCAAAAGGCGGGACTACCTCCGCATGATGTATCCCCTAATCAGGGAAAGCTATTAAATATCCTTGCTCAAATGCAAGGCGCGCGACGTGTGCTGGAGATCGGTACTTTGGGAGGCTACAGTACAATCTGGTTGGGAAGGGCGTTGCCGGAGGATGGAGAAATAGTTACGCTGGAAGCCAATCCGATCCATGCTAAAATTGCCCGGTCGAATATATCGTTGGCTCAGTTGGATGGAATAGTGGAACTTCGGGAGGGAGACGCTTTAGAGCAGTTAGCACAGATGAAAGAGGAGAGAGTTGACCCCTTTGATCTTATTTTTATCGATGCGGATAAACCCAATAATCCATTTTATCTGGATTGGGCACTTCGCTTCTCACATCCTGGCACCGTTATTATCGGTGATAATGTTATCCGTGAAGGAGAAGTGGTTCAAGCTTATAGCACAGACCCTCGTGTGCAGGGAGTAAGAAAGTTTTATGAGATGCTAGCTGAGGAATCAAGAATTACAGCTACAGCTGTCCAAACCGTGGGGAGCAAGGGGTATGACGGTTTCGTCATTGGAATCGTTAAGGGCTGAACGCTGAGCATCTCGATTGGCTAAACACAAAGGGGAGCAATCTTCGTGTTTAGCCTTTTTCTGAGTAGTAGAGAAGGTGGGGACGAATTGTGCGCATAATGGTAAAATAGTACTGATGGAAGCTTTAGAACGCTTTTGAACGTTTACTGCTGAATTCCTATGTAAGAAGAATGAATTTACATAAAAGTGGATGTATTTTCTTTAAAATGTAAACGCAATCATGATGATTGGAGCAGGAATTCACCATTTTGTAAAAAATTGAATTAGAAATGAATTTTTTTGAATCTTTTTGAAGAAAAATGATTGTTTTTTGTCAAGTTTGTGGTACGATATGAACAGTTGGGGGAATGATGATGCTGACGGAAGAAAGATACAAGTTAATAATACAGCGCTTACAAGAATGTGGTGTTGTAAAGTTGCAGGAATTGGCTGATCTGTTGGGAGCTTCTGAGTCAACGATTCGGCGTGATTTGATAGATCTTGAGGGCCGTCAGTTGCTCAAGCGGATTCATGGCGGGGCAACCTTGCTGAATCAGAAAAGTCAGGAACCTGGCATGGAAGAAAAAACATTCAAAAACGTTCAACAAAAAAATGCGGTGGCCCGTATAGCAGCCAAAGAAATTTTGGATGGCGAATGTATTTATCTGGATGCGGGAACAACAACGATGGCGATGATTCCTTACATTGAAGCTAAAGACGTGACGGTCGTGACGAATGGACTATCCCACGTAGAGGCACTGGTAAGCAAAAGAATCAGAAGCTATCTACTGGGAGGGATGATGAAAATTCATACCAAAGCCGTAATCGGGAGTATTGCCCTACAAAATTTGGACAATTTTCGATTCGACAAGTGCTTTCTGGGAACGAACGGGGTGGATATGGAAATGGGGTATACAACTCCTGATCCTGAAGAGGCGCTGATCAAGCGGCGTGCCCACCAGCTGTCTGGCAAAACGTATGTGTTAGCCGATTCCAGCAAAATTGGAGAAATAACCTTCGCCAAACTGTTCGAGCTCAAGGAAGCTATACTTATTACTGAATCGATGCCAGAACGGTCACGCCGATCCATCGCTCAGAAAACTAAGATAATCGAGGGATAACAATGATATATACAGTAACGCTGAACCCTTCCATTGATTATATCGTGGAAGTTGATGATTTGAAGCTTGGTGATTTGAACCGGATGAAACGTGATTTAAAACTGCCAGGTGGTAAGGGAATTAATGTATCACGTGTACTGAACCAGTTGGGAGCAGATAGCACGGCGATTGGTTTTCTCGGAGGATTCACAGGCAGGTTTATCGACGATACATTGCGGGAAGAATCCATTAAAACTGATTTTGTAATGATCGAAGATGACACACGGATTAACATTAAGCTCAAGCATGGCGATGAAACGGAAATTAATGGTTTGGGACCTGCGATTCGTGAGCAAGAGGCCGATGCGTTGGTGCAAAAGCTGGCGGGACTCCAGAAAAATGACATTGTCGTCTTGTCGGGAAGTATTCCGCCGTCACTTGGAGGAGACTTCTATGATCGGCTGATTAGCGTATGCCAGCAAACTGGAGCTGAATTCGTCATCGACACCACAGGTGAGGCGCTGATGAAGGCACTGATTCATAAACCGCTGCTCATCAAGCCGAATCATCACGAGCTGGCTGAGTTGTTTGGCGTAACGATTCATTCAAAGGAGGAGATCGTCACTTACGGTCGTAAGCTGCTGGAAGCAGGCGCAAAAAATGTACTGATTTCCATGGCAGGAGAAGGGGCTTTGTTCATTACGGCAGATGAAGTGTATCACGCAAATGTACCAGCAGGTACGGTAAAAAATTCTGTAGGCGCAGGTGATTCAATGATTGCTGGATTCGTGGGTACGCTAGCTCTTCATGGCGATCCGATCGAAGCATTCCGTGCAGGAGTGGCATCCGGAAGCGCAACTGCGTTTTCCGATGATCTGGCTACTAGAGAGAAGATTGAACAATTACGGCCGCAAGTCACGATTTCAAAACGGTAATCCGGCTGCATCATGAGCTTATTATGCGTGTATCGACACGCTGACCGAACTTAGGAGAGTGTGAAAAATGAAAATAACAGACCTGATGATTAAAGAAACGATGATCATGGACCTGCAGGCGACGACAAAGGACGAGGCGATTGAGGAGCTCATCGCTAGTCTCGAAGCAAGTGGACGTATTAATGACCGGGCCTTGTTTAAAGAAATGATATACAAACGCGAAGCAGAATCCAGCACCGGAATTGGCGGCGGCATTGCGATGCCGCATGCCAAGACCAAAGCCGTGAATGAAGCGACCGTCGTTTTCGCCAAAAGCAGTAAAGGCGTAGAATTTGAATCGTTGGACGGTGAGCCGGCAAAAGTATTCTTTATGATTGCGGCTCCAGAGGGAGCAGCAAATACGCATCTTCGCACACTGGCTGCCCTTTCCCGACTGTTGATTGATACCGATTTCATCGATAAGCTTATGAATACGCAAACACCGGATGAAGTATCCGAGCTGTTTGATACCAAGCAGGCGGAAGAAGAAGCTGCCAAGAAAGCAAAAGAGGCTAAGAAAGAAGCAGAAGCTGCCAAAGCACAGCAAACGCCAGACGTTATCGTTGGCAACCCTAATTCTGACGAGTTTGTGGTGGCGGTGACCGCTTGTCCTACAGGCATTGCACACACGTTTATGGCTGAAGACGCTCTCATTAAGAAAGCGACAGAGATGGGCGTGAATATCCGAGTGGAAACGAATGGCTCGGAGGGTGCACAAAACGTACTGACAGCGGATGAAATTCGTCGTGCCAAAGGTGTAATCGTCGCGGCTGACAAAAAGGTTGAAATGGCCAGATTTGACGGTAAGCCTGTATTGCAAAGACCAGTAAGCGACGGTATTCGTAAACCTGAAGAACTGATCCGCAAAGCGCTTAACGGCGATGCTCCAATTTATCGTAGTGAAGGTAAAGGCAGCGCTGAAGAGTCCCAAGCGGAGAAGAGCAGTGTGGGCAGTAAAATCTACAAGGATTTAATGAACGGTATTTCTCATATGCTGCCATTCGTTGTAGGTGGGGGGATTTTGTTAGCGATTTCCTTCTTGATTGAACAGGTGGCAGGTGAAGATAATGTATTGTTCCAGCTGTTGCAAACGATTGGCGGAGGAACAGGTGCGTTCCACTTCCTGATTCCGATACTGGCCGGATTTATCGCGATGAGCATTGGAGACCGCCCGGCACTGATGCCAGGTATGGTTGGGGGTCTGATGGCTGTAAACTCTAATGCAGGCTTCCTTGGCGGTCTGGCTGCTGGTTTCATGGCTGGTTACGTCGTTATCTTCCTGCGTAAAGCTTTTGCAGGCCTACCGAAAGCGCTGGATGGTTTAAAACCAATCTTGTTATACCCTGTATTTGGTCTCCTAATTTCAGGCGCGATTATGTTCTATCTGTTTGATCCGATTTTCGGTGGTATTAATACGTGGCTTGTCAATGTTCTGAACAATTTGGGAACAGGTAATGCGGTTATTCTGGGTCTAATCCTGGGCGGAATGATGTCGATCGACATGGGTGGACCTTTCAACAAAGCAGCTTACGCATTTTCAATCGGTGTCTTTACTTCCAGCGGTAACACGAACGGAGCTATGATGGCGGCTGTTATGGCGGGCGGTATGGTACCTCCGCTGGCGATTGCATTAGCTTCGACGTTCTTCAAAAATAAATTTACTGAGCAAGAACGCAAGTCTGGTTTGACGAACTATGTACTCGGGTTGTCCTTCATTACGGAAGGAGCGATTCCATTCGCAGCTGCTGATCCTCTGCGTGTCCTAACCTCTTGTATTGTAGGTTCAGCGATTGCTGGTGGTCTGACGCAGTTCTGGCAAATCAATCTTCCAGCACCACATGGCGGAATTTTTGTAGCAGCTCTTGCCAATCATGCTTTGCTGTTCTTGCTTGCAGTGGCAATTGGCTCCGTGATTTCTGCGCTCATTCTGGGACTGTGGAAAAAACCGCTCGAAGCGAAATAACGGTTATAATAGGAGTATAAAAATAAAGAGAGGGCCACATTTTCTTAGGCCTTCAAAATAGTAAAGCCGCTAAACACCAGGTTTCTGAGTGTTTAGCGGCTTTTTCTTTATGTAAAGGTGTCGGCTTTGCCTATATAGCTTATTAGTAGTTATTGCATTGGAGCTATAGCCTACAAAGCTCCTTAACCAGCTGCATAAACAGCTTTCGGGCCGAAGACATATACTGCTGGTGATGGTTGTTTTGTAGGAGTCCAATGGGAATATTCGGGTCTGTTAACTGGATGGGGACGGTGACCATTTCCTCCTGCATAGGCATTGACGATAGAACCACTCCAACTGATGGAATCGTTTTTACGAATGTGGGGATCGACGAGATTTGACTGACAGTATAAAAAAACGGCATCGACGGGAAGCGTGAAAGCTCTTTCTCCAGTCGTATATGGTACAAGCAGTTCTTACCTCCGACGATAAGCGGATACTCGTACAGATCTTCGAGATGAAGCTCACTTTTTGCCGCGAAGGGATGATTACGGGACACAATAAAGGCGATGTGTTCGTGATACAAGGGTTCAAAGTGTAAGGAAGGAATCGAGTGAGGTTCCCCGGAGATTGCAAAATCCAGCTTACCGTCCACCAAAGCATTTGCGAGTGCATCCGTGTTTCCAACTGTAAAATGGCACGTAATATTCGGTTTATGCTCTCGAAACTGCTGCAGAACCAAGGGCAGTACGGTAGCCGCCATCGTTTCAATCACACCGATATGGAGCGTGCCAATCTCCTCCTTTTTCAAAGACTTCGCCTGATCCATCACAAAATTCCAATGCTGAATAAGCCCGTCTATCTCCTCGGCATATAGTTTGCCTGGGGACGTTAACTCCGCATCCCATCCCCTTTTAAAAAGTTGAAACCCCAGCTCCTTCTCTAGCCTCTGGATTTGGCTCGTGACTGTAGACTGAGCGTAGTTTAATTTGACAGCAGCTTTTGAAAACGTTCCTTCTTCGATTATAGTACGAAATGTAGTTAATTCTTTCAGATCCATGCTTGCTCATCTCCATCGGTGAAATTGAATATATTTATGATTATTTTCAATTATACAGATGAAGGTAAGGGGAGTACAATCATCTTATCCCAACAGATAGGAGAGATGAACATGCCATTTGTACGAGTTGGCTACATGGAGCAGCAATACACAGAGCAAGAGCTGCCTGGGATTAGTCGCTGTATCATGAATGCTTTGATCGAACATTTTCAGGTTCCGGAAAAAGATTACTTTCAGGTTTTTCATGCTCATAAGCAAAGCGAGTTTTATTATAGTCCCGATTATTTGAATGTACCCAGAACAGATAAGCTGCTGTATATCCAAATTACAATGGGAACGGGTAGAACTACGGAACAAAAAAAGGGTTTCTACCAAAAGTTAGCGGAACTCTTATCTATTGAATGTAAGATTAGACTGGAGGATGTATTTGTGACACTGGTAGAGACTGAATTAGAGGATTGGTCCTTTGGCAACGGACTTGCCCAAATGATCTTATGAAGCATAAATTAATCAGATCGAGTGTTCGGGAAACCATCGGTGATTTTGCTCCCGCTTTTGTAGGTTATACGGAGGATGTTCTTTTTGGAGATGTATGGAGAAGAAGTGAGCTATCTCTAAGGGAACGGAGTCTCATTACAGTTGCCGCTCTGGTAGCGGGTGAGCATGTAAATCAACTCCCTTATCATCTGGTGCTGGCCAAGGAGAATGAGATTTCGGAGGAAGAACTGGTTGAGGTCATTACACAGCTTGCCTTTTACGTAGGATGGCCGCGGGCAGCCTCAGCTATTCAGGTTGCCAAAGAGATATTTTGCAAAGAGAAAGAGAGTTAAGCATGAACCCAAAAGCTGCTAAGCACAAAGGATTCCGAGTGTTTGGCGGTTTTTTGGCATGATTGTATTGTTATTCTGTATTGAAAGCGGTATAGTAAAGGTAATTGAATGAGGGGTGAAGTGCCCTTCGGGATTGTTACTGGTAAGCAGGCGATACCCAAATAATGACTAATTGATTTAGTCGTTATTTGGTTTTTTTTGTTATTACAAACTTTGTCATTACATCAATGAGGTGAGCAGATAAATGATCATCCGGCAAATTTTTAACAACAATGTCATCCGAGTCGAAAATCAGGTGGGTCATGAATTTGTTGTCATAGGGAATGGCCTGGGCTTTAAAAAGAAAAATGGCCAGAGGGTCGATGAGGAAAAAATAGAAAAAACCTTTGTATTAAAGTCTGATAAAATTCCACAAAAATTAATAGATCTTATTGGGGAAACATCTGTAGAGTATTTAAAGGTGGCGGATGAAATTGTAGGCGGCGCAAAAAAGGAAATGGGAGATATTTTTAGTGATAATATCTATATTTCTCTGATTGACCATATTCAATTTGCCATCTCTCGATACAGAAAATCCGTGGGACTTAAAAATTCACTCTTATGGCAAATTAAAAAATTCTACAAAAAAGAATTTATGATCGGAATGAATGCATTGGACATCATCCATGCTCAATTTGGCATCCAAATGGATGAGCATGAAGCAAGCTTTATTGCTATGCATTTTGTAAATGCAAGACAAGACGGTCAGGGAATGAAACAAACGGTTGAGATCACCGAGGTCATTGATGACATTTTCAACATTGTAACCGATTACTATCAGATTACACTGGATGAAACTTCGTTCAATTATTCCCGGTTTATTACTCATTTGCAGTACTTTGCCCAACGATTGCTGAGCAATGAACAAGAACAACTAGCTTCAGGGGATAATTTCTTGTATGACCAAGTCAAAGATAAATACGAGAGGGCTTTTCAATGCACCCAATTAATTAATCAATATTTGGAGTTAAAGCATGAAAGTGCTATGTCAATTGACGAAAAAGTGTATTTGACGATTCATATACAGCGTGTAACCTCCAGAAACGATATGGCTACTTCTTAGAAAAAAAAGCTTGCAAACGATTTCTAAGTGATTTATAGTAGGCTCACAACTTAAATATAAGGATTGTTACTGGTTAAGCAGGCGATACCTAAATGAATGGCAGTGATCATGTTCTTTGATCATACAGGCCTTTCGTTTAGGTATTTTTTTGTTTTCAGGCAATCTGCCCAAGAGGAGAATGAACATGGACCATAAGAAAATGGGCGAAGACATCGTACGTCTCGTTGGAGGAGAAGAAAATATCAATGGGCTTGTCCACTGTGCTACACGACTCCGATTTGACCTGAAGGATTCACGAAAAGCCGAAAGAGAAGCGCTTGAGAAGCACGAGGGGATCATTACAGTTGTTGAAAGCGGAGGACAATTTCAAGTTGTTATTGGCAGCCATGTTGCCTATGTATATGCGGAGATTATGAAAAACAGGGATTTTGGATCGAATTCCCCTGCAGCCAGTGAATCCAGTGGTAAAAAAACATCGGTCATATCCACAATCTTTGAAGTCATTTCGGGCAGTTTCTCCCCGTTGATTCCGGCGATGGCGGGCTCGGGAATGATAAAAGCATTGCTGACGGTTTTGACCTTGCTGGGATGGATGTCTGCAACAAGTGATACCTATCTGATTCTGTCTGCTGCAGGGAATGCTGTGTTTTACTTCTTGCCTATTTTGCTGGGGATTACGCTTGGTATAAAGCTGAAGGCGAATCCTTATGTAGCTGGTGTGATCGGTGCGGCTCTCATGGAACCCAACTTTACGGGGCTGATGGACAAAGGAGCTGATGTATCGTTTTTAGGAATACCGGTGGTCATGATGAACTACTCCGCCAGCGTTTTCCCGATTTTCATATCCATTAGCATCTATGCGTTAGTGGATAAGTTTTTGAAAAAGATCATTCTTAAGGATTTACAGCTTTTTTTAGTTCCGATGTTGGCTTTAATGATTATGGTTCCGCTATCTGCGATGGCTTTCGGACCTTTCGGTACAGGGGTAGGAGATTGGATTTCTTCAGGTGTGACATGGTTAATCGGTGTAAGTGGCATTTTGTCAGGGATTGTTCTTGGCGGTTTTATGACTTTTATGGTCGTCTTCGGACTTCACTGGGGTTTTACGCCCATTACGATTCAAAATATCGGTGTTGGCGGTGATCCGATTGAGGCGATGGCAGCAGCAGCTGTATTTGCTCAAATTGGTGTCGCATTTGGTATCTTCCTGAAGGCGAGAAAAGATAAAACACTTAGAACTCTTGCTGGTTCCACAAGTATTACAGGATTGCTGGCTGGTGTGACAGAGCCGATTGTGTATGGACTTGTACTTCGCTTTAAACGTGTCATTCCAATCGTTATTATCGCAGGGGCTATAGGCGGTGCCATCAATGGACATTTTGGGGTGAAAATGACGGCTTATGTGTTTCACAACATTTTTGCGATTCCAGTGTATACGCCAACCTTGGTTTACGTGATTGCCATTGCCTGCTCATTCGCGGCAGCAACCGTACTAACCCTAATTTTTGGGTATGAAAGCAAGGTAAAGGAGGAGACCCCAGAAACAGTTGAATCCGTGAAAACAGCAGAACCAGAGCCTGTTGTTACAGCAACCAAGGCCGTTGATATTAAGAAAGAAACAATATACAGCCCGATCACAGGCAGGACCACACCACTGAGTCAAGTGAATGATTCCGCATTTTCTACAGGTGCTATGGGAAAAGGGTTAGCCATTGAACCGTCTGTGGGTGAGGTTGTAGCCCCAATAGATGGAGTCGTAACCTCGCTGTTCCCCACAGGACATGCTATAGGATTGACTTCCAGTGCAGGTACAGAGATATTAATTCATATCGGAATTAACACCGTTGCGCTGAAAGGGAAGCATTTTAATCCAGTGGTTAAAGAGGGCGACAGCGTGAAACAGGGGGATTTGTTAATCCAATTTGACAGGGAACAGATCATAGAAGCAGGATACGAAATCGTAACGCCTGTCATCGTCACACTGACGAAACATAAAGTGGACGTATTTGAGACAAATCAGGAGCAGATTCAAAAAAATGAAGTATTGTTAACTTTGGTTGTGTGATACTGGCAAGCATCATCACATATATGAATTGCGAACATCAAAAGGATATAACTATAACTGGAGGGACTATATCATGAAACATAATCAATTGAAGGCATTTCCTGAAAATTTTTTCTGGGGAGCTTCCACTTCTGCTTATCAAGTAGAGGGTGCATGGGACGAAGATGGTAAAGGACCTTCTGTCATTGACATGGCTAATCACGTCGAAGGGGTCACTGATTTTAAGGTAACCAGTGATCATTACCATATGTTCAAAGAAGACGTAGCTCTGATGGCTGAAATGGGCTTTAAAGCATATCGTTTCTCTATTGCTTGGACACGTATTTATCCCAAGGGCGCAGGTGAAGTTAATCAGAAGGGAATCGCGTTTTACGGCTCATTAATTGACGAACTAATTAAATACGGAATTGAACCGATTGTTACTATGTATCATTTTGATCTGCCTTATGCTCTTGAAAAACAAGGCGGCTGGTCGAAGAGGGAGACGATTGATGCCTTCGAACAATATGCTAAAACATTGTTTGAGAACTTTGGAGACAGGGTGAAATATTGGTTAACCATTAATGAGCAGAACATGCTGATTCTCCATCCCGGTTCTATTGGCACATTAGATACAAGTTTGGAAAATCCGCAAAAGGTACTGTACCAACAAAATCATCATATGTTAGTAGCGCAGGCGAAAGCGATGGTATTGTGCCATGAAATGCTACCTGACGCGAAAATTGGACCAGCGCCGAATATCGGGGTTATCTATCCAGCCAGTTCCAAGCCGGAAGATACACTGGCGGCTGATAACTATGCAGCCATTCGCAACTGGCTCTATCTGGATATGGCTGTATTTGGCCGTTACAATCACATTGCGTGGAGCTATTTGGTCGAGAAAGGCTATGAGCCTGTCATTGAAGAAGGGGATATGGACATTTTAGCGAAGGGGAACCCGGACTTTATCGCATTTAATTATTATACCTCTCAAACCGTAGGAGAAAGTTTAGATGACGGAAATGATTTTTCACATACAGGAGATCAGCATGAAATTGTGGGTGAACCCGGAGCGTACCGAGGTTCCGTCAACCCCAACCTGCAAACGACGGAGTTTGGTTGGGAGATTGATCCGGTCGGCTTTAGAACTACGTTACGCCAAATTTATTCTCGCTACCACTTGCCTTTAATCGTGACAGAGAACGGCTTGGGCGCTTTTGACGAGCTTGAAGAAGGGGATGTAGTGAATGATCCTTATCGTATTGACTTTTTCAAGAAACATATCGAGCAGATTCAACTGGCTATTACAGACGGTGTAGAAGTATTCGGCTTCTGTCCGTGGTCTGCGATTGATCTTGTTAGTACCCATCAGGGCTCCAGCAAGCGTTATGGGTTTATCTATGTGGATCGTGAGGAGTTTGATCTCAAAGATCTGCGTCGTATTCGTAAACAAAGCTTCTATTGGTATCAAAAGCTGATCTCCACAAACGGTGAAATTCGTTAATTAAAGCAGCCGTGAAAAAGCACCTCCTTGAAATGGAAGATTTCCATTTAGGGAGGTGTTTATATTTTTTAAACCTTAGGGGAGAGGCTGATTTCATTTAAGCAACAATTATCCCTTTTCCAGAAGTGTGATTATGTATTATATAATAGAAGAAACACAAACGGAAAGGACATCATGCATTGACCTTACAACAATTAAAATATGTCATTGAGGTTGCCAATCGCGGTTCCATGAATGAGGCGGCGAAGCGGTTGTTCATTTCCCAGCCCAGTCTGTCGAACGCGATTCGTGATCTGGAGGAAGAAATTCATATCACCATTTTTGAGCGTACCAATAAGGGGATTTCTTTGTCCAAGGAAGGCGTGGAATTCCTCGGTTATGCACGTCAGGTCGTTGAGCAGGCAGAGTTGCTGGAAAGTCGCTATCTGGATGCCAAGCCTTCACCACAACATTTTGCTGTGTCCACGCAACATTACGCTTTTGCTGTAAATGCATTCGTAAATCTGGTAAATCAATATGGTCAAGAAGAGTATGAATTGGCTTTGCGAGAGACCAAAACCCATGAAATCATACAGGATGTCAAAAGCCTGCGCAGTGAGATTGGAATCCTGTATCTGAACGAATTTAACGCCAAGGTCATTAACAAGCTGCTAAAAGATGCGAATCTGCAATTCAATAGCCTGTTTACGGCCAAGCCGCATATTTTTATCAGTGCCAATAATCCGCTATCCCGACAGTCTATCGTGACCATTGATCAGCTTCATCCGTATCCGTATTTGTCCTTTGAACAAGGGGAGTACAATTCCTTTCACTTCTCCGAGGAGATTCTCAGTACGTTATCGCATCCCAAAAGCATTCGTGTCCATGACCGGGCGACCCTCTTTAATCTGCTCATTGGCTTGAACGGCTATACGATTTCTACCGGGGTGATCAGTGCGGATCTGAACGGTAACGACATTATTTCCGTCCCTCTGGAATGTGATGAGTCTATTAATGTGGGATGGATTTGCCATAAAAACGCTGCGCTCTCCAAGCTGGCCACTGTCTATGTAGAAGCGCTGCATGAGGCGATAGGGGAATAAAAGGTTGGGTATAGCCTTAGGCTATAACTAGCTATAGTTTATTGGAGTTACCTTATAACTGAAAATGTATGTTATCTTTCTTACAAGAACTTCACTACAGAAGCGAAAAAGGAGATAACCCTAATGAGCAGCATCCTTGATAATGCATCCCAACGTAAAGTGACCCCTTTTAGACATGATATGGTCGGCAGCTTTTTGCGCCCGCAAGCGATTAAAGACGCCAGAATTCAATTTCAAAATAATGAAATCTCTGCGGACGAGCTGAGAAAGATTGAAGATAACGAAATTATCAAGCTAGTGGAAAAGCAAAAATCCGTAGGACTTCAAGCCGTGACAGACGGTGAATTCAGACGCTCCTGGTGGCATCTTGATTTTATGTGGGGTCTGGACGGCGTGGAAAAGGTACAGCTTTCGAACGGCTACCAATTCCAAGGTGTGGAAACAAGAGCGGAAACCGCACGCTTGTCCGGTAAAATTGGACATTCCCGTCATCCTTTCATTGAAGATTTCAAATTCCTGAAGCAAGTAGCAGGTGAGGATGCGATCGCGCGCCAAACGATCCCGGCACCTGCGCAATTCCTGGCCGAGCTGTTGCGTGGCGAAAATAAAGAAACAACCAATACGTATTACAGCAATCTGGATGAGCTGGTGACGGATATCGCCAAAGCTTACAAATCCGTGATTCAAGCGTTGTACAATGAGGGCTGCCGCAGCTTGCAACTGGATGATTGCACATGGGGTATGCTCTGTGATAAAAACTATTGGGAAGCTAGACAGCATGCGGGTGAGAATGTGGAAGATACCAAAAAGCTGTTTGCCCGTGTGAATCAGGAAACGGTGAAGGATCTTCCAGCCGATTTGGTCGTTACGACCCACGTATGCCGTGGTAACTACCATTCCACCTGGGCATCTTCTGGAGGCTATGAGCCTGTAGCTGAAACCCTGTTCGGCATCGACAACATCGACGGCTACTACCTCGAATTCGATACCGACCGTGCAGGTGATTTCACACCGCTTAAGCATCTGAAAGATCAAAAGCAGGTCGTACTGGGCCTCGTTTCCTCCAAAACGGGTGAACTGGAAGACAAGCAGACGGTCATTAATCGTATTAAGGAAGCGACTCAATTCGTCGACATCAACCACATCTGCCTCAGCCCACAATGCGGTTTTGCTTCGACAGAAGAGGGCAATGTTCTGACAGAAGAGCAGCAGTGGAAAAAGCTTGCTTTCATTAAAGAGATTGCGGACGAGATTTGGAAGTAAGGGTTAATAGATTCTCAAACAAAAACACGCCACTTGTGGGCGTGTTTTTTATATGAAAACCGACCTACAGCATATGAATCGGCACCGTAGGGCAAGAACCTTTATTGGACATTGAAGGATAGATACAACAATTAAAATCCGACTTGAAGGAATTAATGAATCTCAAACGACTGAATCATATATGATGAAGAGACGAACTGCTTTCCAGTGAACTCAACGAGCTACGATAACAGACTCTGATATTAAAGGATAGAAGAGGTAGAGGGTTAGCAAGCGAAAATCAAGGACCGTGGAGATGAGATTATTCAAATTTCAAACAATCGGCAAGCTATACTAGAACAATTTGTTGATAACCTAATTAATGCGTTGGTGGAGAAGATCACGATTCTCTCACCAGTGCATTTTGTTTTTACCTTGAAATGTGGAATGAGCATAGATGAAATATTGGACTAACAAAATCATAGGCTAAAACGATCAATAGGCTAACGAATAGCTGCGGGTTGTATGACGGGAAGAATCAATCAAATCCCGTCTTTTACCCTTCTATATACATGGATTGTTTGTCCTGACTTAGCTGATAACCTATGGCTTCTTCCCGTTCAGATAACAGGCGTTGATTATCCTCGTTTTGGTTAATTTTGAATTGATTCATTTGAGTGAATAGATGCTCGTCTTCTGATGAACAAGAAGCTTGCTGTTCATTGGCTAGTTCCAATTGATAAAATCGCTAGCGTAATGCTTCTTGAAACCAATCTGGCCAACTTGACATGAAACAGTTGTAGGATTAGTCGGCTCTGGACTTACTGGCAGCATCAGCGGCTGGAGTGGTTAATGATCGTTCACAAGCTAGATCTAGTCTTAAACAAGCATATAATTATATTCAACGTATGTAATTTTCGAATGAAGAGTAATAAAATTAGCAAAGGTGATATTAAACCTTTGCTAATTTTATTTTAAAGGGGGACATGCAAATATGGTTTTCGTTATTATCTCGATAGTATCTTTCTTACTACTATTTTTTCTGATTTATAGAATTATTAAATATAAGACAAGGAAATATAACCGTGAAAATTTTGGGCTATCATTAATTATGCTTCTTATTCTAGGAGGAAGAATATATACCAATACAGGAGAATCTAATCTAAAACCCTTGCTAATAGGTTATACATTTTTGTTCTCTGGTTTATTATTAATTTTTTTATTTGGCATGATTCGTAAGAAAAATAGTAAGCAATGAAGGGAAGACCGTTTTACTGGTCGTCGTTGGACTTTTTATGTTGTGAATTTTTATCATGGAAAATCAAATAAGGGAAAACATCGAGGCATCCATGCCCTAGTGATCAGGTCGGTCAATATGCCAGCCTTTTTTCATAAACAAGGTTTGTGAAAACGTTTTGTTTTTTATATATATTGTTGTGAGAAGTCAGGGGAGATGATTGACTTAAAGTTTTAATAACAGGGAAATAGACCGACTCCTTTAGAGAAGGCGGTCTATTCCTTTGTATTTTTATGACTAACTCACTGCGACAGTGATGATCATCGTTGCAATACGATAGTCGGTGTAAGTCCCCGATTAAAAAGGTACATAAAGAATTGTAACACGGTAGATACTGCATAGAGGCCAATATTTTGTGAGGTTTAAACTGCTTCAGGACTTTGAGAAATCTCTTATAAGGTGGAACTTAAACTCAAAATTTAGTCAAATACCCATACAGCTTACTCTCCACCGAATTCTCCAATACTAGATTCATATGCACAACGGATATTGAATTACCATTTTTATCGAGCATGGTCGCCTGATAGGCGCTGTTTTGGCCGGGGTGTACTTTACCCAGATAATAAAATTCAATTCCATCCGCATCGTTTCTTTTTACGAATAAATGCAAGTCGATCTTTAACTGGTCTGCCTTAATAATGGTTTGAACTTCCTCAGATTCAAGGGTTCGTCTATTTTTTGTCGACCATTTCAGAATCTCTGGACTAATAAATTCTTCCTGATAGTTTGTGCTCGCTTCCACCTTTTCGTGTTTGTGATAAGTTACAAAGATTGGACAGGTCTGATGCTTCGTCTTGTACCCGTACATGGTGGAACTTTCATCGCTGTACCACTTTAATAGTTTACATGAGTCTTTTCTAGAATACTTTTTATATAAAGTTAGCGGCTCACTATATACATACTGCTCATTTTTAAGAAAAGCACTATGAACAATATCTACAATCATTTGTCTAAAATATGCATTGTTCTGCAAGGAGCGACTCATCATCGGATGAAAAGAAAAATGTTGGTCCTGAACGAATTCAACGATTGCCAAGTCTCCGTATTTTTTCTTCGTCGGTTCAGTGAAAAAAGACATGTCCAGAACCCGTTTAACGGATCTAATCGTTTCAGAATCTGTATAGCAGCCTTTTTCATTGAGGGAATTTACATACTCCTCATAGGAAACATTATCTTTGGCAAGCAACAGCTTCAGCAGTACAAGTTCATGCCTGCGTTTCCCATTCAAAATCTCAGCCGATAGCATCGTCAAATATTTTTGCTCCTGCTCGGATAGGTGGGGCACAGTTTCCTTGATCTTCTGTAAAAAGTGATAGTAGCTTGAATGCTTGTCTGCAAAAACAAGTGGATCAATTGAGTCATGCTCAATAAAATCTATCAATTGAGGAATTCGATTCAACCGATTTTTGAGTTCGATATATGCTTCTCTCAGGATTTTAAGCTCTGTTAAATTACTCTCGCTAATTGAGCGGAAAATCTGTTGCATCGCGATTTCTTCAAAGTTGATGGTAGATACACCTTTAATATAACTGGTGTCCTTCATATGGCGACGTATGTTGTCCTTGTTTTGCGACTTGTCTCCGGAGAGAGCAATGGGTATCAAATAGTTGTTTTTATAGTTGCCAATAAAGTCGATGATTGTGACGAACTCTTTGTCTGGATGTTTGCGTAGACCGCGTCCTAACTGCTGGATAAAGACGATACTCGATTGTGTTTGACGAAGCATTATGACTTGGTTAATACATGGAATGTCGATTCCTTCATTAAAGATGTCCACCGTAAGGATATAATCCAGTTTTCCAGATTCAAGATCAGTGACACAACGAATACGTACTTCCTGACGATCATTTCCAGTCAAAGCTAAGGTACGGTAACCTCTCGCATTTAGCATGTCCGATAGCTGAAAGGTCTCTTGTTTGCTACTGCAAAAGACCAATCCTTTTACGGATTCACCAGAATGTCCATAATATTCTATCTTTTCGATTAAGTAAGAAACACGTTCGCTCGTAACGAGTTGAGAGAGCATTGAAGTATCATCAATAAGCTGACCGTTGTGTTCAAAATCAGTGACGCCAAAATAGTGAAATGGACACAGCATATCCTCTTCCAAAGCTTCCTGTAGACGGATCTCATAGGCGATATTATAATCGAACAGTTCATAAATGTTAAAGTTATCGGTTCGCTCTGGAGTAGCGGTCATGCCGAGCAGAAATGTGGGCTCAAAATGATTAATAACTTTAAGATAAGAATCTGCTCCGGCTTTGTGAACTTCATCAATCAAGATGTAGTCAAACGCTTTAGGATCGAAATTTGTTAGTACGGAGCTTTTAGAAATAGTCTGTATTGTTGCAAAGAGATATTTGGCATGTTCAACTCTGCTGGTGCCCGATAGAATGCCATAATCGCCATCCTTCCCTCCAATAATTCGTTGGTAGTCGGACATGGACTTTTGCAATATTTGTTCTCGGTGTACTATGAATAGCATTCGATTTGGTGCAAAGTTTCTTACGTCAAACGCAGAAAGATAGGTTTTGCCTGTCCCAGTCGCCGAAATGACCAAACCTTTATGCGATCCGCTATTGCGGAGTTCCTGCAGATTCTTTAATGCACGCTGCTGCATTTTATTAGGTAAGATTGGACTATAGATGGGCTGAGGAATTGTTTCAGGAATCAGAGGCATTGCCTCTTGAACTTTTCGGTTTGCTTTTTGAGTCTCTTCATAAAGAATTTGATACGCTTCGATCCATTTGTGTGTTAGCGGAACAGCATTTTGCCATGCCTTTTCAAATTCACTTTGGAATTGTCCCAAAAGCCCCCCATGTTTGAAGGAAGTCAGTTTCACGTTCCACTCGTAGTTAGCTTTTAACGCCTGTGCTGTTAGGTTGGAGCTTCCCATAATAATAGTAGAGTAACCTTCATGATGGAAGACATACCCTTTGGCATGAAAACCACTTAGATCTGTTAAACGAACTTCAACATTTGTGATTTTCAACAACTCTCTAAAAATTTTGGGTTTATTGAAGTTCAAGTAATTTGAGGTTAAGATTTTTCCGGTTATTCCACGTGCTTTTAGATCAGCTAATTGAGACTTGAGGGTGGCCAAACCACTCTCTGTAATAAAAGCAACGGAAAAAGTGAAAGAGTGACAGTGAGATAGTTCTTCCAGCAAAGGTGTAAGGACATAATCGTTTGTCTCCTTATTGTTGACCAGAAGTTTAGGCTTATATTGATCCAGAGAGTTTTGCTGCTGATTAATAAACGCCCAGTTTAAAGAATCATTTAAATGCTGGATGGGAGTGTTCATTTTATTTGGCCAACTGCTCCCGAATTTTCTTTACAGCAGGAATGTCAGCAGGTGCCCATTCCAGAGACATCAGCTCATGTGCGGGCAGCCACTGGATCGCAACGTGTTCAGTCAATTTGGGCTTACCACTCACTAGGTGACAATAGAAAGTAGATAGGTGGACAAAACCAAAGTCATATTCGTACACGGTCGTCTCGATCTTCTCGCCAATCTCAATCTCGCAGTTCATTTCTTCGTCGATCTCACGTTTTAGTGCAGCCTGGGGTGTTTCGCCTTCCTCAATCTTTCCGCCGGGGAATTCCCACTTGTAGGCCAACGTTTTAGTAGCTCCTCGCTGCGCACAGAGGATATTTTCATTTTCGATTATGACAGCTCCAACAACATGAATATGTTTTTTCATAAGTTCCCTCCGGTTATGCAGCTTGATATTTATGTAGCGAATTCTACATTTATATTCCTATTCTATTCTATTATAGTGTGGGGATTTCGGCTACATGCTAGGGATGGAAAAGGAGGGAGGCATTTGTAAGCATATTTTAAATATAACAACTAAGCATTTTACGCTATTCAAGCTCGATACATTCTTGTCTAGTACGATGTACAATGCTATTGCCTTTCATTTAAACGATTCCATATTGATTTTATATAAATAGGATATTGTGGTAATTATAAGATAATTATACATTAATATCGAATATTTATGTTTGTTCGGGGGAATTGCATGATCAGCTTGATTTGCTTTAAATTTCATTCTCCCCACAGTAGTTGAATGCCATTTCGTTCGCTTCGATTTTTATAACGATGAACGAGACGCACTGAAAACTAAAAAAACTGACACCAATGGAATATTGGCGTCAGTACACGACTACATTCCATTGTCTGCTAGATGGGGATTGACCAGATCACTAAGAGACAGTTGGGGGTGTTTGGCATGAAAACAAAAAAATCCTTTTAATTTGTAATCTCCCGTATCACATTCCTCGCCAAACGTACTTTCTCAGGACTCGATTTTTTGAGCATCGTAATAATTTCTATAATATCTTCATCAGACTCCACAATTTGGGGGTCCTCGCTTACATATGAAAACAACTGAACTAAGTTTACGTCTAGAGCTTTTGCGATCTTAGCTACATTTATCAAAGAAACATTCTTTTCTCCACGTTCAATCTGTCCAATGTATGTAAAATGAAAGCCACCTTTTTCCCCAAGAGCTTCTTGTGAGAGGCCTTTTTCTTTGCGTAACACTCTAATTCTAGCCCCAACTAGCTTTAACACTTCTTTGTCCTGCATTTGTCTACACCCCTTCATACTAAAAAGTGTAGACAAGATTTTCTTGGGTAAACATGAGATTAAGAATCGTATATTTAGCACTCGTTATATCTATAAGTATTATTTCAGAGTATAATAAGACTAATATTGAAATTCTCTGGAGGAATAGATATGAAAGAAGCTCCTTCTACCTTTATTCCAAGTCCCACCCAACCATCCAGACCCTCACAACACCTGCATAAATCAATAACCGATTTCCACAATCTATCCCAATACCACATGAAACTAGCCAAAATCCTATACAAGCACAATCAAGTCCAATGCTGCATTATCCTATGTGACTGGGCGTTAACCTCCATGTTAAAAGCTATATATATGAAAGAAAACAACAGCCTTTTCCCTCCCGGATTCCTGTCTATGACTGACCTGCTGCACTTATTACATACCGAAACCAACCCGGGATTGGATGTTGTCGTATTTATAGGCACCACTCAATTTCTTTCATCCCAGTTAGAAACCCCGCTCCTTCAAAAAATGAAGTACAAGGATGTGAGCAGGTTACTGCGAAGAACGGACGACATTCTCTGCCAGTTGTCATCCAGAGTCATTAGCGATCTATCTCAAACGTATCAGTCCATTTTCTGAGTAGCCCTTCCATGGCAAATAAACTTGCCGATTCGCCCTGTCGTTATCCGCTTTTCTTCATACGATAAGAGTAAGCTTTAACGCAAGGAGGGATTCAGACATGGGTGAAGTAGGTTACGGTGGAGCATGGACATCCACAGGAGCGATTTTGGTATTGTTTATTTTGTTGGTAATTATTACTAAGTCTTTTCTGATCTAACAGCAGGTTAGCATCGCTTAAATCCACAAATCCGCCTTCTTTCACGACATCGTGAGGGAGGGCTTTTTTATGCAGAATGGGTGTTAGCCCAACATGTTGTCTGGTCCTGCAAGCATTGCTATACTTTACATACAGGGAGATTTTCCCTCAAGTATATTGCAATATGGATAGCGTAAGACGTGGAAAAACAAGAAAATCGCTGACCAAAATCAGGAGGATCGCATGATGAATACGGCAAGCAGTCCATTTCAATTTACAACAGACACGGCGACTCTTTGCTTATTTGATCCGCAAGCACTTAAGCACCGCTTGGACGATGATCCGGATTGGTGGTCCATCGAAGAGGACGAGCTGGGCGAGTTGAACAAAGGAAATGTAGCTTTTTTGAATCTTGGAGCCGATGGGACCTATGAGGTTGTGATGACAGATCATATCGACAAGCCTGCTGTACGGCTGTTTTTGAAGGTTCCCTCAGGCAACCTATTTATTGGAGCAGGGGAGGAAGCCACAAGTGATGGACTGGAGCCTGAATGTGTATGGGGAGGGACGTTCCTTTCTGTGCAACCGGGACTTTATGAATGCTTGGCGAGCAAAGAAGACAACCGTATTTATCTTTCTTTAAAAAAAGGAAGCGAAGGCAGCAATAGCTTTACAGGTCTGATTCGATTGTAGGTTGCAGGCTCAACCCGTAACGGCCCATACAAGCCACCTGAACCGGTGGAAGCAGGAACAACTGAAACCGGGGGAAATGAAAAAAGGGTTATCCCCACGGCTTACACATCCGTGAAGATAGCCCTTTATCTGTCTATTGAAACTTTACAATAATGGCATTGCTGATTTGGCGGCCGGGTGTGGTGAGGTAGGAGCCGTTGTAATACAGCCCGCTGGAAGCACCGCCGTCCAGATTCATGGCCTGATAAGCGCCGGCCTGCTTCATCATTTGGGCGAGCTGCGGTATAGTCGCTCCACTTGTGGTCAGGAGGATTAGCTTATGATCCCGACTCATTCCGAGTGCGCTGCGGGCGCCGCCGCCTGTTAATATTTTAGGGTCCTTGAAGCCTTCGACTTTGACATTTAGGGAAACCTGTCCGTTTGTGACCAGACGAGGCCCAGCTTGCAGGGCACCTTCGATGTTACCTTGGCTTAAGCGTTGTTCAAAGGCAGAACCCGACATTAACTCAGATAAATGGTTAGCATCGTAGGTGAAGACCGTCCGTTGGTCGCCGGAGCTTTTTTTCAATATCTTTCCGTGACTGACTAGGTAGCCGTAAGGCGTTTTGTAGGAGCTTTTGGTATAGGCGTCAAAGAATGTGCCATTTATGGCTACAACCGCTTGATTGCGTTTGGCGAGACTGCTCAAGTCTTCCACTTTGCCGATAGTATTGCCTGCCAGAGCCACATCCAGGCTTACCTTGGGATGGAGCATAGAGATGGTGACCACCTTAGCGGAAAAGGTACGAGATCCGACCTTGAAGCTTTTATGAGCCGTCGTAATGGGTATAGTATTTCCGGGTAGCTTACCGGTAAGTACCGGAAGCGTGACGGACGTTGTACCCTGCTTAATGCGTACAGCTGAGGTTTCCTTTTGCCATGAGACTTGCAGGTTTAGATATTGGCTGATGAACTGCAAGGGTACATAGGTCGAACCATTATCGGTAAAAGGAGCATTTTGCAAACGGACCGTTTGATCGTTCACTTTGGCAGTAGATTTTCCGGTAAATAGGGTAATCCGAGTATTGCCTTGCGCAATTTCTATTTTTTTGTCCGCTGCCGTCATGTTGAGTGTGATCCCTTCATAGCTGTTCAGGAGACGAAGCGGGATGAAGGAGTGGTTACTCTGGTCCACATAGACCAGCATAGGTGCTGGGGCAGCAGCGTAGATCGGGGATACAAGTAATAGCAAGGACAGGATAACAAGTGCGGTGATTCTTTTCATGAATAGATCAATCTCCTTATGTAGTCTTGACACTTTACGAGGTGCTTGTAATTATATCGGGTTTTATGAGTTGTAAATGTATGTTATGCGAATTTGAGTGTTAGCTGATATAGGAAGCGGGGGGTTGAAGATGAGCAGGTATGAGACAAGACTTGAGGATTACCGTCGCAGAGAGCGCCCGTCTTATCGTGTATTTGAAGGATTGCAGGAATTGGTGCGTAGCGTGGGGCAACTGCATAATAACTGGTTATATGTGAATGTAGATCAATGGGATCAGGACCCTGTTCACACACCGATTTATTATTGGGATGAGCATTGGCTAGAGGAATGTGCAGAGGAGGGTACAGTCGTAACCAACGAACAGGACGAGTATATTCCCAAGTGGGTGCCGGATCGTCAGGTTCAAACCTGGTTTGAGTTGGCGACCTTCGAAAGTATTGTGGAAGTCCTTAAGGCTGCTGGACAGCCAGTGACGCTTCAGATGGTGATTATGGCGGTAAAATACTATGACAAACGAGATGCCTATCTGGACTATGAAGAGGTGAAGGCAGTGACAGACCTGTGGTCTGTGCTGACAAAGGTGAGAAACCACCTTACATAATGAACAAAGCCTGTAGAACAAACGGGGCATACATACACTGGATGGGGGAAGCAAATGAGTTGGTTGAATCATGAAATGGCAGCAAAGTGGTGACAGGAAGGAAAAAGGTATGCCGCAGATGTGAATGAATTTGTCAGAGTCGGCATGGAAAGTGAATGGCAGCAGGAGCAATCAGAGCCTAAGCAGGACGAACGCCCCAAGCTGGCCAAAGATATTTTTCGTATGATTCAGGAGGCAAATCAGGCTGGTGAAATGGAGCAGTTACGTCGAGAGATTCCAGCCGCGTCTTGGCCGCTTACACCAGCGTTCGAGGAGGCTTTGCAAGCCGTTAGGCCGATAGCTTTTGTGAATGGAGGCAATGAAATCATTGTACATGCGGGCAATCCTCGGGAACGTGGGACGATCTATGTGACGGGAAAAGATAGAATCTTGCAAATCCCCGGACTGCATCGAGTAGGCTGTTCGCCGGACGGGACTTATTTTGCGTTGGTGGATGGACAGGGGATTCGTATTGTTCGTCAACCGGACCGAAATCTGCAAGGAGAAGAGACAGCACATTTTCAGTGGAAGGATATACAAGGACGCTTAAAAGCATCCATTCCTGATCTGGAGTGCTTGGGAGATGAGGATCATCCTGAGGATATATTAGATGAAGTGATTCCGTTTGGCGATGGACAGCGACTTCTGCTGGTTTGCGGTTACGGCGTTTATTTGCTGGGTGTTGATCAGGTGGATTTGATCCATCCCAAGGCGTCTGAACGAAGAGAACTAGAGCTGGAAGACACGATTGTGGATATGGCTCATGGAGCTGTTTCGAGGGATGGACGCTGGATCGCTTACGGCAGCCAGATGAGTGAGCATATGCTTATGGATCTGTCCGATAAGACGGTGCATACATTGGGGCCAAATTCTAGTTATCCGCATTATGCTCTGTTTTCCAAAGATGATCTGGATGTCTGGTATAATGCCTGTCATTTCTATAACGGTGCCACCATTCAAGTGTCGATTGCTGAGGTGGAGCAGGGTCTTGCTCAGAATAAGGAAGAATGGCCGATGATGAATGAAGAAATGCGAGTATACGCTGCAACAGCGCTGACACAAGGATCTATTTTGGGTGATGCCTACGGTTATCTCCGTCTGATTGACAGGGAGGGCCGTGAACTTTGGCGCTATTTTGTCGGCAATACGATATCCGGGCTGGCAGTTACACCTGATGAAAGTATGTTGGCGGTTGGAACGTATGGCGGTATGCTTCATTTGATTGATTTGCAGAGCGGCACGAAGGACGAATATAGCATTGGCACCGCTCCAATTCAAGAGACGGCGCGTTGGATGATCTGGCGTAACTATGAGCCATTGCGCTGGTAATACTAATATTCCGCAAATGGTGATAAAAGCAAGTTCTGATAAGCTGAACTTAAAAAGTGTAGAAACACATGATTACAATGCTATTTTCAAATAGAGGGCATTTGGCATTAACCCATGATGCAAAATGTGAATAGAGAGGAAAGAGGTGTGAGGACATGGACAAGAAAGCGGATATTCGTACATCCATGAAGGAACTATTTGCTCAGATGGATGAAGCCTTTTTTATGGATGTGGAAGAAAATGTACCGATTGAAATGCGTGATGGGAATGTCGACGAGGAGGGATGGATCAAGTGGAAGCCTCTTCCTTCACAGATTACTGAACAGGAAGTTCGGGAGATGGAGGAAAAATACCATTTTGAGCTGCCGCCCCTGCTGAGGAGTTTTATCATGTCCTACCATTATGTATCTTTACAATTCGATAATGAATCCATTCCGGGAGTATACTGGAGCGATTGTACGTTTGTTGAGTTTCCACGTCTGCCTGTAGGTCAAGGCTTAAAGGCATTTTATGATTTGCTCGATCAATGGTCACCTCTGCTGTCAGCAGGCTACATTCCTTTTGCAATAGCAGAGGACGACCAGGGTCCCGTTTGTTTAAATGCAGGCAGCAGACATAAGGACGGCGATTATCCTATTGTTTGGTTCTTTCATGAGGACCTACAGCATTTGAATGAGGATGAGCTGCGGATCAGGAGTAATCTGCTTCCCCATGTACAGGGGCTGTTTCCATCTTCTGTCGAAATGTTTAACGTGATGTTTAAGCACATTAGACACTAGCGATTTCCTAAAATGTAATTTTAATGTTCAGCCGACCGAGATATTGACATAAAAAATGAGGAATGTTATAAAAAAGGTAGGCTAGCACTCGAATGATGGGAGTGCTAACAAAGTTGAATCGTTTGCATAGCTCATATCCGCTGGCCTTACATAGGTTTATATCTGAAAGGAGATATCCGAATGGAGAAAAAACAGTTTCAGGCTGAGTCCAAGCGTCTGCTCGAAATGATGATTAACTCGATTTACACGCAAAAGGAAATTTTCCTAAGAGAGCTGATCTCCAATGCAAGTGATGCGATTGACAAAATTTATTACAAAGCATTGACGGATGATCAACTGGTCTTTGATAAAGAAAATTACTATATCAAAGTAACTGCCGATAAGGATAACAGAACGCTAACCCTGCGTGATACCGGGATTGGTATGACCAAGGAAGAACTAGAAAATAACCTGGGTGTTATTGCTAAAAGCGGCTCGCTGGCATTCAAAAATGAAAATGAATCCAAGGATGGTCATGACATCATCGGTCAATTCGGCGTGGGCTTCTATTCAGCTTTCATGGTAGCCGATGTGGTTACAGTAACTACCAAGGCTTTGGGAAGCGATACTGCATATAAATGGGAATCCACAGGTGCAGACGGGTATACCATTGAGGCAGCTGAGAAGGACGAGGTCGGAACCGAGATAGTTCTGAAAATCAAGGCAAACACCGAAGATGAGTCCTACGACGAATATTTGGACGAGTATCGTTTAAAAGCACTGATTAAAAAATACTCCGACTTTATCCGCTATCCGATTAAAATGGATATTACAGGCAAGCGTCTGAAAGAGGGAAGCGACAACGAGTTCGAGGATTACGAAGAAGAACAGCGTATCAACAGCATGGTTCCTATCTGGAGAAAAAACAAAAGCGAGCTGACCGACGAGGATTATCAAAATTTCTACGCGGAAAAACGCTATGGCTACGACAAGCCGCTCCAGCATATCCACGTCAGTGCGGATGGCGCGGTAGTGTACCAAGCTATTCTGTTTATTCCTGAAAATATTCCGTTTGATTTCTACTCCAAGGAATATGAAAAAGGGCTGGAGTTGTATGCCAACGGTGTGCTGATTATGGAAAAATCTCCTGACCTGCTGCCGGATTATTTTAGCTTTGTCAAAGGTATGGTCGACTCCGAAAGTCTGTCGCTCAACATTTCCAGAGAAATGCTGCAGCATGACCGTCAGCTGAAGCTGATTGCCAAAAATATCGAAAGCAAAATCAAAGGCCAATTGCTGACCTTGCTCAAAAATGACCGGGAGAAATATGATCAATTCTACAAATCATTTGGCAGACAATTAAAATTTGGTGTCTACAACGATTACGGCAGACATAAAGAAACTCTGCAGGATCTGCTCATGTTCTACTCTTCTACAGAGAAAAAGCAGGTTACTTTGGACGAATACGTATCGCGTATGCCAGAGGATCAGAAGTATATTTATTATGCTTCCGGGGAGTCCAATGAGCGTATTGAAAAACTGCCGCAAACCGAAATGGTGGCTGACAAAGGCTACGAAATTCTGTATTTCACCGATGATATTGATGAGTTCGCTATTAAAATGCTCTTAAGCTACAAAGAGAAAGAATTCAAATCTGTATCGAGCGGCGATCTGGGCATTGAGCCTGACGAAAACGAGAAAGAAACAGAAGCAGAACAAAACGACAACAAAGAGCTGTTCGAGTACATGAAGGGCTTGCTGGAAGGCAAGGTATCCAGTGTTAAAGCCTCCAAGCGCTTGAAGACACATCCGGTATGTCTGTCCGCAGACGGCGAAGTGACGATTGAGATGGAAAAAATCTTGAACGCCATGCCTAATAACGCCGATGTGAAAGCGAATAAAGTGCTGGAAATCAACGTAAACCATGCGGTGTTCAACTCTTTGAAAGAAGCTTTTGCCGAGGATAAGGAGAAGGTAAACCTCTATACGGCATTACTGTATAATCAGGCTTTGCTGATCGAAGGCTTGCCGCTGCAAGATCCGGTTGAATTCACGAACGATATTTGCAAAATCATGGTTTAACAAGCTTTATTATTGTATAGAGCCGTTCCCATAATGGGGGCGGCTTTATTTATCATAAACGCTTCTTAAAGCTCATAGGTCATATAGCGCTTACAGAAAAAAAGGATGGGCCCACACAATGATCATACTCAAAACAAAGGAGGGCGATTACATGAGTCTGGATCGAGCCAGCGAGGAACTCCAAAATTTAGACCGAAGTGAGCTTATAGAGTTAGTGGAAAAAATCATCAGAGGTGAGGGAACAGAAGAGGAAATCGACAGTATGCTGACCATAGTGAAGCAAAATACGCCCCATCCGGGGATCAGTAATTTGATCTACTGGGATGATCGTGATTTGAGTGCGGCAGAGATCGTAGATGAGGCATTACGCTATCAGCCCATTATTTTACCTCCACATGAATCTTCTTCATAGGATGCGGAGGGGTGGTCTTTTGTTTAGAAATAAGATAATATTAACTCTTTAGGGCTATGAGCATTATATTCAAAAAAACTTCCGTTAAATGCGTGCTGACTTCCTTGGATTGTATGGGGTAATGTTTGTTTTCCGCACACTTTACGGAGTCTTTATGCCTAATTTTGGGATTTTTAAAGTTTTTGTGACATGTTCCTGTGAATTTTGATACAGCAAATTGTCGTTTTTCTTGATTATTTGGTGGGATGTCTTTATAATCATTTTGTTTGCAAGAATGATTAGCGATTAGCGTATGGAATAAGGAGGTTATTTATTTTGGGAAAAGCATTGATTATTGGCGCCGGTGGCGTGGCCAGCGTTGTGGTGCATAAATGTTGCCAAAACCCAGATGTATTTGAAGAAATTTGTATCGCAAGCAGAACTGTTGAGAAATGCGATGCGCTTAAAGAGAAGCTGGGTGGAGGTCGTACGAAGATCCAAACGGCTCAGCTTGATGCTGACAACACCGACATGGTCATTGACTTGATTCGAAGCTTTCAACCGGATGTAGTTATCAATGTGGCTCTCCCTTATCAGGATTTGACGATAATGGATGCTTGCCTTGAGACAGGTGTTCATTACGTTGATACGGCGAACTATGAACCGCCGGATACGCCGAAGTTTGAATACAGCTGGCAATGGGCCTACAAAGAAAGATTCGAAAAAGCAGGAATTACAGCTCTGCTGGGCAGCGGTTTTGATCCAGGCGTAACTGGAGTATTTACGGCTTATGCTCAAAAGCACTACTTTGATGAAATTCATACGATTGATATTGTGGATGCGAATGCAGGGGACCACGGATATCCTTTTGCAACTAACTTTAATCCGGAAATCAATATTCGTGAAATTACGGCGAAGGGCCGTTACTTTGAAAACGGAGAATGGATTGAAACTGAGCCACTTTCTGAGAAAAAGGTATACGACCTTCCTGAAATTGGACCGAAAAATATATATCTTTTGTACCATGAAGAACTGGAATCTCTTGCAGTGAATATTAAAGGCGTGAAAAAAATCCGCTTCTGGATGACGTTCTCGGACAATTATCTGAATCATTTGAATGTACTTCAAAACGTAGGCATGACTTCGATCGAGCCTATTGATTACGAAGGACAACAAATCATTCCACTGCAATTCCTGAAAGCTATTTTGCCAGACCCGGCTTCTCTGGGACCAAGAACAAAAGGCAAAACGAACATTGGTTGCATCATCCAAGGTGTGAAAGATGGAAAACCAAAAACGTATTATGTTTACAATGTTTGTGATCATGAGGAATGTTATGCAGAGGTTGGCTCCCAAGCCATTTCTTACACAACTGGTGTTCCTGCCATGATCGGTGCAATGCTTATCATCAAAGGTATCTGGAAAAAACCAGGCGTTTACAACGTTGAGGAATTTGATCCAGATCCATTTATGGAAGCACTAAATAAACACGGATTGCCATGGCAAGAGAACTTTACGCCAACGTTGCTTGATTGAGGTCTGCGATGAATATTGATATTACAGGACTTCCATCACCTTGTTATCTTGTTGACGAAAGACTTCTTGTCAAAAACCTTGAGGTCTTAAATTCCGTTCAAGAGCGGACAGGCTGCAGTATCTTGCTCGCTCTTAAGGGATTTTCGATGTTTTCGACCTTTCCTCTGGTTGGCAAATATTTAAAAGGCGTAACCTCCAGTTCGTTGTTCGAGGCCAGACTCGGTCGCGAAAAAATGGACAAGGAAGTTCACGTATACGCACCTGCTTATGTAGACAGTGAATTTGATGAGCTATTGGAATATGTTGACCATATTGTTTTCAACTCCTTTGATCAACTGAAACGCTACAAAAGCAGAGTGCAAAGCGTAACTTCCAAAAAAATCGACATCGGCATTCGGGTTAATCCGGAATATTCGGAAATCGAAACGCCGTTGTATGATCCTTGCTACAACAACTCCAGAATGGGTGTGACTCTGGCTAACTTTAGACCTGAGGATCTGGATGGCGTGGACGGTATTCATTTTCATACGATGTGTGAACAGAATTCAGATACGCTAGAGCGCACCATTAAAGTCGTGGATGAGAAATTCGGGCCATACATTAAGAACATGAAATGGCTTAATTTCGGCGGCGGTCACCATATTACCAGAGAAGACTATGATCTGGACACGCTGGTACGCTGTATTCAATATTTCCAGGATAAATATGGTGTGCAGGTTTATCTGGAGCCAGGCGAAGCAATTGCTTTGAATACTGGATATCTAGTGGCTACCGTATTGGATACGATGAAAAACGGAATGGATATTGCCATTCTGGATACTTCGGCTGAATGTCATATGCCTGACGTGCTGGCTATGCCATATCGCCCTAATATCATTGATGCAGGCAAACCTGGTGAGTATGCACATACTTACAGACTTGGTGGACTTACGTGCTTGGCTGGAGATGTAATTGGAGACTATTCCTTTAAAGAGCCATTGAAGCCGGGAGACAAGCTTGTATTCTGCGACATGGCCCATTACACGATGGTTAAAAATCATATGTTTAACGGAGTCAACCTGCCAGCCATCGCTAGCTACAACGACGAAGAAGGCATCAAGGTAATCCGTCAGTTCTCCTACGAGGACTTTAGCTCACGTTTGTCGTAAGACTTACACAGGGGTAAAAGAACTAAGTGCACCGAATAGAATGACTGAACTACAAAAGCCTCACCCCTTGAGAAAGGGGTGAGGCTTTTTGGCATAGTTATGTTTTATTAATTTTTTAAACTACTAAGTAAGTTACATAATTTTAAATAGCTTCAGAAGAAACTTTATAAAAGAATGTATTTCCTGTGTAAGGTTGAAGTCCTGGCGCATCGACGACTAGGTAGTATTCCTTACCTTTTTCAAGTTCTACATCTAAAAAATAGTTACCGTCTCTTGAACGTTTAATTTTATTACCAGTACTATCGTAAACAGTCATTTCCAACCAGGAATCAGAATATCTGTCTCCCTGAATTGTAAAATGAACTTTTTGAGCTTCAAAAGCCTTAAATTTAAATACGTCAATGGCTTCCCAGACTCCGGGTACCCCTTCTTTACCAAGGGTTCCAATGACAGCATCACCAATAAAATAATAGTTAGCTTGCTCAAACCAATCATTTGGCTCCTGTTCATTATATTCAAGTGTAGAGGCAAGTGTTGATTCCTTTGCTACGGGTACAGAATTTGCTTCTTCGGCTAAAGCAACACTGGCAGTAGTACTCAGCATAAGTGTAAGACCTAATGAAGCTAATAACGTTTTTTTCATGGATAAGAGTCCTCTCTTTTTTGGATTTATACTCATTAGTATAAACGAGCCATAAGCACGAAGAAGGTATAAACGTAATCCGTCGTTCTCCTACGAGGATATAGCTACGTTTGTCGTAAGACAAGTAGAGTTCAAAAAATATAAAAGAAGTGATCCCTGTAAAAAGGATCGCGTTTTTTATATGCTCAAGATTGGCTGTTTGATTTATTTAATCGAGGAAGTAACTCTATAGTCGAACAATTGACCAACATCAGCGTCGGTTGCTTCTACTAACAAGTAGTAAGTCTCTCCAGCTTTAAGATTTAAACCTAAACGGTATTGACGTTCTTCTGCACTTCTTTTGACGCTTCCTTTACTGTCAGCCACACTAAGCCTCATCCATGCTTTGGGATATATTTCTCCTTGAATATTAAATTCGTAGAATCCAGACTGAGAAGCTGTAAACTTATAATAATCGACAAAGTCATAATAGCCTGCATATCCTCCAGGAATTTTTCTTCCTAAGCTCCCATAGATATCGATTCCATCCCCTACTGTTATTTCACTGGTAATTTCATCAAACCAGTTATTAGGCTCTGTGTCGGCGTACCATGAATTAGAAGGCTGGATAGATTCCTTTTGTAATGCGGGCGCTGCTTCTTGAGCAGATGCAACGGCGGTGGATGTGCTTAATAGAAGTGCAAGACCTAGTGTGGAAAAAATCGCTTTTTTCATATTTATGAATTCTTCCCTTCTTTTTATTTTGGGATTTATATGAATATGTATAACCAATCCCATCCAATATTATATATTATATTCCAGTATATTGGAATATAATATAGGATAATAATCAAAAAAATATATTTTTTTGTTACAATTATGTGTTTTTACAAATATATTCACTAAACTTCGACATAGGAATCGACCAACTTACTGTATACTATAAAATCCCATCTTAATATGCTTTAGTGAAAAGGGGCATTTTATTTTGGGAGTAACAGGTGTTATGTTATACTCCATAATTGGAGGTGAAAAATATATATATGTTCGACCCGACGGTTTTTGATAATTTAAAAGTGGCCATGGAAAATACAGTATACGATCTGGATAATCTGGATTCACGTATTGACATTACGCAGCGAATCGACAGATTGGAAATGTCCGTGATGTCACGTGAATTTGCTGTCCAATTCAGACTGAGAGAACACCCGGGTGTGACAGCAGAGATTCAACTAAAGGCGGATTTAAACAACTTGGCTGCGGAAATTTTGGAAATCAAAGATCAAACTCCGGGATGTGTCTTGTTGTTGAGTTTTTACATGGAAATTCATGAGGTTGAGTCACAATGCAGCCGGATTGAAAATATACTGACCGAAATTTGGAAGCCCGATCTTCGACCGGTACAAACACTTAGTCAGATTTACGGAGAGAAGATGTCTACATACCAAAACAGGATTGAACTCCGATTTTCCAGACAAATTAACGAAGATCAGATGGAAGACATTCCAGAGCTGTTGGAACACATATTGCTGACGCTTATGGAATTAAACAAGGTATAAAGGGTTAGGGACTAATGTAAATGACATTAGTAGACCAACAAGTTAATGTTAGAGGAGTTGAAAGTATAATGAATGAACTTGAATTCTCTCAAGTGTATGCGATTATGGAAGCTTCTTTTCCTGAAACGGAATGCAGGACATTCGAGTCACAGAGGACTCTGCTTCATCATCCGTGTTATCGTTTACTTACCAAAATGGACGAACAAGGGCAAACAATTGCTTTTTTGGCGGGATGGGAGTTTACAGATTTTCGGTTTGTAGAGCATATTGCCGTAGATTCGGCTATACGAGGTGGCGGGTTAGGTAAAGAGCTTATGAGCAAGTTTATTTCACAGTCCGTTAAACCGGTAGTACTGGAGGTTGAGCCACCAGTGGATGAATGGACTCGGAGAAGAATTGGTTTTTATGAACGTTTGGGGTTTCATCTGAACCATTTTGACTATGTACAGCCCCCATTAAGAGAAGGACAGGCTGATCTGCAGCTTCAAATTATGAGCTATCCAGGTACGCTGGCTGAACAGGATTTTGCTCCGTTTAAAGAGATCTTATATACCGAGGTCTATGGGTTAAATAAGAAGACTGTATAGCTAAAGGTGCTTCATTATCGTTCATGTTTTGTCCATGCCATTACAAATTCTTTCTCGTCAGTTTCGCTATCAACAGATTCCGCTTGAATGGTAAATCCATTTTTAGTATAGAAGTTGAATGCTTTCGTGTTCGACTGGTATACCTTTAATTGAATCTCATTATGTTGCTTTTTGATCCAATCTAGTAGTAACTTGCCATAGCCTTTTCTTTGAGAATCAACACGTATAAACAAAGCCGCCAAGTATCCATCCAACATGGAAACGAAGCCGCCGATGCTATGATCATCTTGTATGATAACGTAGTTTTGAGCGAGGGGAAGGTACCTGTTCTCCATCTCAGTAGCTTGTGATGCCCAATACTGCGGAGCAATAAAATGGTGGGCTTCTACGGAAGCATCCAGCCAGATGGCTGCCAGTTCCTTGAACTCTTCTACATTCGCGGGTCTAATCGACATCTTAACGCCTCTTTTCACAGTATGTAATCATATTCCGATAGTCAAGTATGAGAAAGATGTTGTTGAAATAAAAAAGACCGTCCGAGGACGGTCTTTCTACCCGTGGCGCTTAATTAAAGCCTTGATCCGTATCCCACGCCTCCGTCAACTCTGTAAATTAGAGAATAACGGACCGGGTAAGGGATACGCTCAACATGTGATTATTGATGTTGACGCACCTCCTTTCCTGATGGACCCATTTTACCATATCTGGTTTGTGATATCCAGTGATTTTCTTATATTTACGGTAATGATTCATAGGAAATATATTATAAAAATAGCTTGATTTTATGTTCTATGGGAGATATAATCTTAATTACCGTGATTGAAAATATCGGTGTGAGTACATAATATGCGGTCGTGGCGGAATTGGCAGACGCGCACGGTTCAGGTCCGTGTGGGCTAACCCCCCGTGGAGGTTCGAGTCCTCTCGACCGCATCATTGCCTAACATTTACAGGTTCTTGGATTGGCGGATGCCACCAAGAGCCTGTTTTTATATGGTTAAGATGCGAGTACTATTATTGCTATTCTATTTATACTGAAATATATATTTAATATAGTCCTTTGCACTCTGATTAATGTCTTCGTCGCTTGCTTGAAACGAGGCTCCGAAGACAGCGAAATAGGGTAATGTTATGGCGCCAACGTGCACTGCGCTTGCTTTAAAAGGTGCTATAACTTCATCTACAGTAAAAGAAACGGAACCAGTAGGTAAGTAATTTTCTTTTTTGTCGCCGATGGACATGGCTATCCCTAGCTTCTTTCCTTTTAGCTTATCACCTTGCGAACCATAAGCCCATCCATGAGTAAAAACATCATCCAACCACTTTTTTAATAAAGGTGGGTAACTATACCAATATAAAGGGAATTGAAATATGATATTACTATGTGCTTCAAGTAACTTTTGCTCTTTCAAAACATCAATGCTCCAGTTTGGATACTCTTTATAAATTTCGTGAATTGTAATTTCATTGGTATATTGAAGTAATTCTCGTTTCCATCTGTTATTTACTCTAGAATCTTCGATATTGGGATGAGCTAAAATCACAAGAGTTTTCATCATAAATCACCTTTCTTACGTAACATATTTGCCTTTGTAGATGCTCTATTATTATTCTGTATGCTTCAAAAAAAGTAAATACACACAATAAAGTAAGATAGTTACTTGAAAGTGTGCATTGGACTTAGAGTGAAGATATGCAATTATAGATTTAATTAGATAAACTTGTTATTTTAGCGTTGAAGAGGTGGTACTATGAAACAATATAATTTAGGCATAGAAGCAACACTTGAGATCATCGGAGGTAAATGGAAATCATTAATCATATGTTTATTAATGTCTGGTAGAAAAAGGACAAGTGAATTACAGCATAGTATTCCGGGCATTTCTCAAAAGGTTCTTATACAGCAACTTCGCGAACTTGAAAAGGATGGTATCATAGGTAGACATGTGTATAATCAAATGCCTCCAAAAGTGGAGTATTATATAACGGAATATGGAATTACAGCAAATGAAATTATTGACTTAATGTGTTCTTGGGGGAGAGCTAATATCAAAATAAGACAACAGCAGGGTGAAGATGTGATGTTGTTAGAAAATGATTCAAAATGAATGTGGAGTAAAAAAGCGTTGTAGACTATGATGTTTACGGTAGTTTTCTTCGGCTGTCTTCAAGTGCTATGTTATATGTTGAGCCGCAAGCTGATTTGCTATATAGTTATGACTGGACAACCATTCCATCCATATTAAATGAATGCCAAAGTAGGGGGACCCTTGCAATGATTATTAAACCGAAAATTCGTGGTTTCATATGTACGACTGCACATCCTGCAGGATGCGCGGCTCATGTTAACCGTCAGATCAACTACATCAAAGACAGCACATCAATACAAGGAGCTAAAAAGGTACTTGTGATCGGAGCATCTACTGGATATGGGCTGGCTTCTCGTATTGCTGCAAGCTTCGGTCTGGGAGCGGACACCATAGGGGTATCCTATGAACGTCCCGCATCAGAGGGGCGCACGGCTTCAGCAGGCTGGTACAATACGGTAGCCTTTGAAAAAGCGGCCAGAGCAGCTGGCTACATAGCAGAAAGCATTAATGGAGATGCTTTTTCTCATGAAATTAAGCAGGAGACGTTGAAGCTGGTAAAGGAAAAGCTGGGCAAGGTAGACCTGATTGTGTATAGTGTCGCTTCACCGCGACGGACACATCCCGATACGGGTGAAACCTTTAATTCCGTTCTCAAGCCTATCGGACAGTCTTTTTCTAATAAAACAGTGAATACCAATACAGGTGTCGTATCAGAAATTACGCTAGAACCGGCTACGCAGGAGGAAATTGAGAACACCATCACGGTAATGGGTGGCGAAGATTGGTCCTTGTGGCTAAAAGCGTTGGAAGAAGCTGGTCTGCTGGCTGAAGGGGTAACCACACTGGCTTACTCTTATATTGGTCCCGAAATTACGGAGGCTATCTATCGTAAAGGAACCATTGGTCAAGCTAAAAATGATTTGGAAGCTACAGCACATACTCTAACAAAGCAACTGGAACGTTATCATGGAAAAGCCTACGTTTCTGTGAATAAAGCTTTGGTTACACAATCCAGTTCGGCTATTCCAGTCGTACCATTGTATATTTCTTTGCTGTTTAAGGTCATGAAGGAAAAGGGACTGCACGAGGGATGTATTGAGCAGGCACAACGTCTGTTCGAGACGCTATACAGTGGGTCCACTGTGGAAACGGATGAAGAAGGACGCATCCGTCTGGATAACTGGGAAATGAGAGACGATGTGCAGCAGGCTGTCAAAGCGGCTTGGTCCGAAATCACTACAGAAAACGTATCTGAATTGGGCGATCTCGAACAATACCGTCTGGATTTCCTCCAATTATTTGGATTCGGGTTTGATGAAATTGATTATGAATTAGACGTTAATCCATAGGTTGATACAATTTCGTAAGTAAATATTTGTAAAACAAAAACGGGTACTCTCAAGCGATGCAATTGCTTAAGAGACCCGTTTTTTATGTATATTGGCAAAAAAACAAGTTGCACTCGTTTTCACTAACAGCATTTATCGAGAATTAGACGTGGAAAGCGACTTACGGTGCAGCAAGCGAAAAACGGCAATGGTAATGATAATCCCCACAACGCCAAAGACTGCAACAGAAGTCAGAGCTCGATAGGCTTGCCAGCCGAACAAAAATGCAATACCACTGCCAAACGTTGTACCTGCCAGTAACCCAAGTGCGCAGGCAATATCCGTTCCAAATTTCATAAACATGTTCCTTTCGAATGTATAAATTAAAAAGCAACTTGTACTTTTTCGCTGGACTTGGACATACACTTGTGCGTACAATTAAATAGTAATCGTTTTCAAACGGAATCTATTAATCATTATGGATCATTCTTGTGCAAATTATTCCTTTTTCAGGAGGCTGATGAAATGAATATGAATGAGCAGATCAAGCTGTGGAACGAAGAGGCGCAGGCTAGTAACGCTGATCATCCTCACCGAAAGGTTGAATTGTTTATTGAGGTACGGGATGGAGCACTGGAGTCTGTTGTTCCTTATCTGAACCAACAGGATTATCGTCATGTAACTCTGGTAGAAGATGAGCATACTTCGGCGGCGGCTGGAAAAAAAGTAGCTGAGCTGATTCGTGAGGCAGGTTTGACAGTTGATGTAGTCCGCTTACCTCCGAATGCTGTAGGGGATGTCATTGCTGATGAAACCTACATTATGAAAGTGCTGCTGGGTGTGGCGGATAATAGTCAGGCTGTACTTGCTGTAGGCTCCGGCACGATACATGATCTGGTTCGCTTCGTATGTTATAAAATGAATCGTCCGTTCTTGTCAGTACCGACGGCTGCTTCGGTGGATGGTTTTACCTCCGCAGGCGCACCACTAATTGTGGACGGCAGCAAGCAGACATTCCAAGCAGTTCCGCCAGAGGCGATCTTTGCTGATTTGTCCGTGCTGGCAAATGCGCCACAGACGATGACTGCGGCCGGTTTTGGCGATATGCTCGGTAAGTTCACCTCACTAGCGGACTGGCATGTTTCCAGAGATTTGGGAAACGAGCCGTATTCACCTGTGGCTAATCGCATTACCGAGGAGGCTCTGCATGCCTGTGTAGAACATGTCGATGAGATTGCGGCAGGTAGCAAGGCTGGGGTCGAGGTATTAATGAATGCGCTGATTGCATCCGGTATTTCGATGCTGATGATAGATCATTCTCGTCCAGCGTCAGGGGGAGAGCACCATATTTCCCACCGAATTGAAATGGATTTTATTGCAGAGGGACGCAAGCAAGTTTTGCATGGTGCCAAAGTAGGCGTAGCATCCGCATTGCTGTCTGACCTGTACAGAGATTTAGCAGCCAGTCAGGATGTAGAGGCCTTTAAGGTGTATCGGGATTTGCCTACGTCGGAGCAGATGCGTGCATGGCTGGCTCAGGTCGGAGGCCCATCTACCATTGCCGAGCTGGGGGTTACGGAGGAACAGCTTGCTCGTGCATTGCGCACGGCTCATACCTTGCGTGATCGCTATACAGGACTTAAGTATATGAATGAACATCAATTACTTCGTTCGTAATGTGCAACATCTATACAAATTGTCCTTAGATATTCGGCCAGTTATGTGTGGCAAGGAGGGGATAAGTGAATGGGTTTACACTTCCGGCAGCAATACGACGATATCCTGTTCCTGTAACATTTGTATGTACAAATGAACGGTATGCTATAATCGTGGAATATGAACAGGTACACGATATTGCAAGTACGGAGGAAATTATGGCGCCCAAATATATACAAGTTAAACAGGAAATTTTGTCCTGGATTCATTCATCCAAACTGGAACCGCAAAGCCAGCTTCCATCTGAGCATGAAATGTCTGAACAATTTGCCGTTAGTCGGCAAACGGTGCGTCAGGCGCTAGGTGAGCTGGTGCAGGAAGGCTGGCTGTTGCGGATGCAGGGCAAGGGAACCTTTGTCGCGACACGGGACAGCAAGCAGCCCGAAGATCCAAAGACGATTGGAGTCGTTACAACCTATATATCGGATTATATTTTCCCATCCATTGTACAGGGGATTGAATCCAAATTGAGTCGCCAGGGCTACAAGATGCTGCTTTCAAGCACAGGTAATGACCCTGAGCAAGAAAGTCAGTGCCTGGAAATGCTGTTGAGTCAACCGCTGAGCGGAATTATTATCGAACCGACCAAAAGTGGAGAGCGTAACCCCAATCTGAACTATTATTTAACCGTGGAAAATCGCCAAATCCCTTATTTGATGATCAATGCGCGTTATGAGGAAATGGATGCGCCATGTCTGCGAGTAGATGATGAAAAGGGTGGTTTTTTGGCGGCAGAGCATCTGATTAAGCTGGGACACCGACGCTTGGCCGGATTTTTCAAAACCGATGATATGCAGGGGATTCTTCGTATGAAGGGATTTGTGGCCGCTCACCGCAAATATGGAGTGACATTACACCCGAACGCAGTAACGACTTACCGGACAGAAGAAAAAAATGAGATTCCGCTACAACGTGCGTCTAGGCTGCTGGCGATGGAGTCGGGAGAGCGTCCTACTGGATGGGTGACCTATAATGATGAGTTGGCTATTCGACTCCTAGATATTGTACGTTCGGCGGGCCTGAACATTCCCAATGATCTATCGCTGGTTGGGTTTGATGATTCATTTTTGGCGACAGCAACGGAAATCAAGCTAACGACAATTCGGCATCCAAAGGAAGAATTGGGGTTACGTGCTGCCGATACCATACTGTCAATGATTGAAGAGAAGGGCTACCATGAAGAAGATCGGCAGTTAATTCTACCGCCTGAGCTCATAGTTCGTGAATCTACGGGGCCTGTCCAGGTCATGCCTGGAGAACACTAGGCTGGGAGATGAGTAGCTTTTATTACTTAACATGTAAGGACAGATTAGTAAGTATACAGCTTTAACGCTTAATATTTGATGGCATGTTTTTCGTCATACCGAACAGTCTGTTTTCTGGATTGCAGAAATAGGCTGTTTTTTCTATATTTTTTCTGAAAATGAGTACATAAATCTATCGAAAAAATACATAAAAAAGACTAGCTAAGTTGTACGTACAAGCATATAATGAAAGCGGAACCAAAGATAAAAGGTCGTTAAGACCTTCCTGTAATTTTCCATTTGAGGTTGGTTTCAGTCACCTCCTCCATGCAGATTTCAGAAATGATAGTAAAAGGTGTGCCTTATACATATTAGAACAATTGAAATAGGAAGTATGGTAGGCCAATTTGGCTCTTCCAAGGCGTGGCCTATGAAGAACTGAAAGCGGAGTAACTGGTTGTACTGACTCAACAAGGCGATATTGTCGAGGATGATCCACGGTCTTCGTCAGATATGCCTACACAACTGGTATAGTGCTTTCCTTTCCTTCGGAATCCAGAATTCACCTCAGTGAATCAGTCGTTACTGGGTAAGCATTTTCTGCGCAAGCACGGGCGAACGCTTATTATGGTCAAACGAAAAAGGAGAAGGCACACAAATGAGTAAGTATACAATTGGTGTCGATTATGGAACGGAGTCCGGCCGTGCGGTCATTGTTGACCTGTCTGACGGAGCTGAAATTGCTACACATGTAACACCTTACCGTCATGGAGTTATGGACGAAGTGCTACCTGGTAGCGGACGCAAATTGGAAATGGATTGGGCGCTGGAACATCCGGCTGATTATATTGAAGTGCTGACTACCTCCGTACCTGCTGTTATGGAAGAGACAGGGATTTCTCCAGACGATATCATCGGGATCGGAATTGATTTTACAGCATGTACGATGCTGCCGATTGACGCGCAAGGTCACCCGTTGTGCTTTGACGAGAACCTGAAAGATAACCCGCATAGTTGGGTGAAACTGTGGAAGCATCATGCAGCACAGGATGAAGCGGACCGTTTAAATGCCATTGCCTCGCATCGAGGAGAGGCGTTTCTGCCCCGCTATGGAGGGAAAATTTCTTCCGAATGGATGATCGCAAAAATTTGGCAGATTCTGAACGAAGCACCGGACATTTATGATCAAACAGACCGTTTTGTAGAAGCGACCGACTGGGTAATTTCCCAGCTCAGCGGGGAACTGAAACGTAATCAGTGTACAGCTGGCTACAAGTCTATTTACCATCATCGCGATGGTTATCCGGATCGTGAATTTTTCAAAGCACTCGATCCGCGTCTAGAAAATTTGACGGATACGAAGCTGCGCGGTGAGATTTATGAACTGGGTGCCCGTGCGGGTGGATTAACAGAGGATATGGCTGCAAAACTCAGACTGAATCCGGGAACGGCAGTAGCGGTAGGCAATGTGGATGCTCATGCGGCTGTTCCGGCAGTAGGCGTCGTCACACCAGGCAAGCTGGTGATGGCGATGGGAACTTCCATTTGCCATATGCTCCTCGGTGAGGAAGAAAAAGAAGTAGAGGGTATGTGTGGCGTTGTAGAGAACGGAATTATTCCGGGCTATTACGGGTATGAGGCTGGACAATCGGCGGTAGGAGACATTTTCGCCTGGTTTGTGGATCATGCTGTTCCCGGCGAAGTGAAGGAGCAGGCAGCTACGGAAGGTGTGAACGTCCATGTATGGCTGGAGCGTAAAGCGGCTGAATATAAGCCGGGGGAAACCGGGTTGCTGGCGCTGGATTGGTGGAACGGTAACCGTTCTCTGTTGGTTGACACCAACCTGACGGGGCTGATTGTCGGGTATACGTTGCTGACGAAGCCAGAGGAAGTGTATCGTACATTGCTGGAAGCAACTGCGTTCGGAACGCGTAAAATTGTCGATGCGTTCCATCATAACGGCGTGCCAGTAGACGTATTGTATGCGTGCGGTGGATTGCCGCAGAAAAATCGTCTTTTGATGCAAATTTATGCAGATGTAACCGGACGTGAGATTAAGGTGGCGGCTTCTACTCAAACTCCTGCGCTGGGTGCGGCCATGTTCGCAGCAGTGGCTGCGGGAGCTGAAGCTGGAGGGTACAATGATATCGTCGAAGCAGCGCTTCATATGGCTCGTGTACGGGACGAGAGCTTCAAGCCGATCCCTGAGAACGCGGCCGTGTATGATAAGCTGTACGAGGAATACAGCCGTCTTCACGACTACTTTGGACGTGGAGGCAACCCGGTGATGAAAAAGCTAAAGTCCATCAAGGAAGAAGCCAAACGTTCAACTGAAACGGCAAGCATTCATTCTTAAGAAACTGACAAAATATAAGCAAGAAGTATTTAAAACTCTGTTATCTAAAAAGCACAGTACACCGAGGAATCGGCAGACTGTGCTTTTTTTGCATTTTATATTCTGTGAATTACATGATGTGAAAGTCTCAGTGAATGAAAGATGGTAATGCGTTCCTTTCAAAGACTTTCATGAAAATTACAATCGTTTCGTTTTTACGGACATTTTTACTTTTTCAGCATGGCATCAGCAAACAAAATGGATTTTGGAATACGGAAAAACTGTTCCGCCTGATCCTGGAAGGTTTGCGAAGGAACGGTACCCTGATGCAACCATTTCCGAAATGTACCGGGGTGAACGCCAATCCAATGACTCACATCGGTCACTGAAATATCATGTACCATGCATAGACCCGCCAAGATCCGATTTTTAACCGGAGAACGAGTCACAGTCCGTTTCATAAAACGGGACGGCGATGGCTGACAGATGAGTGGTGAACGCCGGACAACCTCTTCATTAAATAGAATATGGTGCGGATAACCAAGTGTATTACACGTCTTTTCCAGATTAGTGTTGCCGGGAATGCGACCTTCATATACCCACGCACTGACACTACGGGAGGAAATGGAAAGCTCCTCGGCAAGTTGGGACAGTTTAATGTCATTAGCCATCAAAACGGCAAGCAAAACGCGATTGCGCACTTGACAGCGTGTTGGTTTACGAAAACGTTTGACACGCACGCCTTTTCCCAAATATTTGCGATTGATCAGAGACCACGCCTGAATGGAATGTTTATCTTGTTGTTTAGGCATATACCCTCCGATTTTTTTAACCACATACTACTATACCCGAAGGGGGGTTTGCAAGTGACTCCTCTCCTGATTTTCTTTTAATCCCATGGGCTTAACCGGTTTATGGAAAATAAGGTCCATTTGGCCTATGAAAATGGAAGTTTAAGGTGCCGATATATTAAATTGTGACATTTTTATGGAAATGGAGGTAATATGTTCTTCTCTTATGATTGTAAGGATGTACAGAGAGAAAAGTGGGTTTTTGCAGCCCAACATGCAATTTTTTTGACGAGAGAAAGGGAGGTTATACAGCTAGATGATTTGTAAAAAGGTAATGGTATGGTTTCTGACGGCACTTTTGGCAACGAACACTTTGCTGTGCTTGCCTAGTGTGGCAGGAGCGGAAAAACAAGATTTAAGGGACGGAGTACAACAAGATCATGCAGGTTTGGTACAGGAGGAACAGCTTTCTGATGGAACGGTTTCTTTCAATCCGCCCACTTCTGCGACAAACAGCGTTTATGACGCACTTATGATGAGTTTAGCAGCGGTGGATAACACGACGCTCGTCATTGATCCTGGGGAGACCTATGAATTCGAGAATATGGATACTGCTGGAAGAGCAATAACGAGTAATGCATCAACAAAAAATGATATTTCTTATGACCTGGTCACTTATAAAGCAGATGGATCTATAAATGTAGCCTATCTGGATCACACTTCTACTTCAACTGTGGTTCCGGGAGGAGGTTCTTCTTTTATAACGGCTACAGGAGCAGGGCCCCTGGTCGTATCGGTTAAGCCTCAATTTACTTACAGTACCTCCGAGAATCCTGCATTGGAGCGCATTACTGTCTTTAAGGACGAGAGTTATCGCATTGTAAATGAGGGGGCGGGCAGCCGTACTATTTTGCATAATGCTTCGAGCACGGACAATCGCCGTTTTGACTATGCAAAATATAAGGAAGATGGAACTTTAGTTGCATCGGATCTTAATAGTATTGCTCACCCTACTTTTGCGGATGACGAAGAGATGATTATTACAGGCTCAACTGCAAACGCGGTTAGCTTCGGATTTCCATATGGAAAATACAGTATAGAAAACACCGGGGAGCCGGCTTATGCGCGGGTTACCTTAAATCAAGGGGAGAGCTACCAGTTTATCAATGTGGGAACCAGATTGGACACGATTGAGAGCGATGGGACAACCAAGGATAAGCTTGACTTCGTTGTTTACCTGGCAAATGGAACAGAGTCTTCACGCGGTAGTGGCACCTCGGGGAAGCCGCAGATTGGTGTGGACAGATACGCGGTAATTACTCAGGTCACTGCCAATCCGGTTACATACGGCGCTCCTTATCGTAACTTTATTGCCCGTCCTGTGGGTGGATATGCGATCAGTCGCGTCGAGTTTGAGGCAGGCAAAAGCTACATTTTCCATAATAACGGCACGCTTATGAATCCGATCTACAATAACTCCAGAAAGGCTGGGAATTTGTTCGATTATGTTATCTATAAGTCGGATGGAACGGTATACACTTACGGTTTTAACAGTCAAGCAGGTCCTATGATCCCGGCTTCGGGATATGCCATTGTGACTGTGATTGGCCCGAGTCCCATTATCTTTGACTATACGGACGATTTTTCCTGGGAACCGAGCAGTGACCCTGCATTTTTACGCGTAACACTGTCGAAAGGTGAAAGTTACACGTATACGAATATCAGTAATCGTTTAAGGAATCTGCACAGCACCGCCAAAACCGTTAAAGGTAAATTTGATGCGGTCCTGTATAAAGCGGATGGTACAGAGCAATCCAGACGCAGTGATACAAGTACAGCCCCTCAGGTTGGTGCTGGAAAGAAAGCTCTTATTACGGTAACAAGTGATACGCCGATTACATTTGGGGGTATCTATCGGAGCTTCCATGGTCAAGGAGCTGATGATGACCCACTTCATCAAACGACTTTGGAGCCGGGAGATTCGTATATTTTCCGCAATCATGATAGCAAATCGAATTCATTACGGCATGACAAAAGTAGTGGAAATGCACGCTTTGATTCGGCAAGCTATCAAGGGCTTCGTTTACTTACATCAGATCATTTCAACAATACAGTAGATCCGGAGATTGTTGCGGGCGGTGAAGCCATCGTCACCAATGTATCCGATCGGTCAATCACCTTTAGTTACAGCAGTAAGGTAGAAGCTATGCTTAACGCACAGGCTGCCTTCCATCGAATTACACTAAAACGCGGTGAAAGTCGGAAATTTATAAATGTAAGCACTTTGGACAAGGCCTTGGATGTAATTTCAGTCAGCGGTATGAAGTGGAATTACACGAATTACAAGGCAGACGGGACAGTCTACAGTGAGGCCAGTGATACGACTCAATTGCCGTTGGTACAGGCTGGAGGTTATGCCATTGTAACGACGGTTTCGGATGTGCCAGTGACTTATGGAGCTGTATTAGGAATATTCGACGTTGAGGATGCTCAGATACCGACAGGCAATCAAGTCACTGTCAAGCAGGGAGAAAGCTATGTATTCCATAATACTGGTTCACAGGCTTCCTCATTAACCACAGATGCTTCAAACGAAAGCCGCCTCTATGACTATGCCATATATGAAGAAGGTAGCGGTGTAAATTCCAAGGTGGATAGAGCAGGTATGGATGCTTCTCTACCTGAAATCTCACTTGGAGCCGGAGATACGCTTGTTGTGACTGTCACTTCGCCGCTAGCCGTGACCTTTCATTTCAAGAATGAAATTAAAGCGGAGCCAAGCACAGAACCGGCGTTGTTAAAAACATCTTTGTCTGGCGGAAAACAGGAGATATGGATCAACCGCGGAAGTCAGGAGGCCCCTGTCGTGACGAATGCGAAGGCGGCTGGTGGAACGTATCAATATACCGTTGCGGATCAGGCTGGAAAAGTGATTCGTGAACATAAAGAGGCTACAGATACTCAACAGCAAGTGCCAGCTAACGCAAATATTCATCTTGCCGTAGCTGCAGCTGTTCCTGCTGTTAACTTTGGAGCGCCTTATCGTGTGTTTGCTGTAAAAAATAACGATGACAGTAAGCTGGACGAGCTCATTGAACTTATAGATAAGGAAGCTGACTTTACGGCAGGTCAGCAAGGGAAATATCGTTTTACACCCAAAGAAGACGGAATTTACCGTTTTGCGGTGAAGGAGAAATCCAGCTTTGCTGCGCAGCAGCCCATTGTAGCCTTGTTTACAGACCCTGATTTTAGTAGCCAGCTTGTCTCCTCAACAGAGCAAGCACAAATATATGGTTGGGATTACACGGTCTTAGAGTATGAGATGAAGGCAGGTCAAACGGTTTATGTGAAGCTGTCAGAAATTAATAGCGGTGCATTACAAACCGTAATTAAGGCAGCCCATATGGCGCTTGGCAAGGATACTTCATATGAATACGGCAAAGGAAACCGACTGAATAAAGTTATTTTATTCACTGGTGATCAAATTCAATTGGATTATGATTTAAACGGAAACGTCATTAAACGGACGAAAAAGGTATTTCCTTTTACAGATTAAAAGAATGTCTTGGCTTCGAAAAAACATAACAGATCATTAGATGTATAGGCATTATTAATAGGGGTGAGCGAGTGTTTAAACGTTATATTTGTAGTCTACTATGTGTGCTGATGTTGCTGGGTCCATGGAGCACATGGGCATATGGAGAAGAAGGGCACCGAGAGGCAGCAGCTTCTCAGTCTTCTTCCTCCTCCACTCCACAGATTATTACCAGAGCATGGCTTGCACAGCAAACAGGTAAAGACCAAGCCTGGGTCAATGCACAGTTATCCAAAGGCTATACTTTATATGATATTTATAAAGCATGGCAAAAAGATGGTGGAGAAAATTCATTACCGGAACAAAGTCCAAGCTTGTGGGTACAGCAGAGTGGACTGACATTGAGCACAAATGCAAAGGTGGAACCGTCCGATGAGTCGACTGCACTGAAGGAAGGTGAAAAGCCCGCTCAGGCCGCCCAGAGTGAAGAAGCAACTCAACAGCCACTAGATAAGGATGCGGGTAAAGCGTCGGCTCCAGACACGGCTGAGATGAATATACCATCTATACCCCGAGTAAATGATTCCGTATATGCGCCGATTCCAAGAGAAAACAGTCTGATCGGGCAGGATTTACTTAAACAAAGTCTGTTGCAGGTATCTGCTACAACAGATGTGTATGCTCCTTTTGATCAGGCGGCGCTTGCACAAAGCAGGCTAAGTGATGATACATCGCGTTATGGGCTGGATTACGGTGACAACAGTGCGTCCACCGCTTCAGGACAGCTCGTTGTTCAAAATACGGATTTGGTACTGCCGGGGTCATTGCCTTTTGCACTGACTCGTGTGTATAACAGTTCATTGGCAAATAACCAGATTGGTGTGCAGCAAAATGAAGGGTTGTATACAAACACAAGTACCATCCGCGAGGAAGAAGCAGCTTCCGGTCTGGGGAAAGGCTGGAAATGGGATCTTCCTCATATGCAGAAACAGGATGGTAAGCAGTATTTGTATATTCCGGAAACAGGCTCATATGAGGTAAAAGATGATTTTCAGCTTGAAGGATATGCCTACAAAGATCTGAAGATCAGTGCAGATCAAAGCGCAAACGTGCAGGGAGTAAGCAGTGCGTACAAAATAGCAGTGCTAAATGGAAATAACTATTATCTAGATCAGGACGGTTATTTGATTTTAATCCAGGATGCGTATAAGAATCGGGTGGAATTTGATTATACAAGTTCTGGTGGAGCAAAGCTCATTCGTTCGATTCGAAATAATGATGGCAAAGAGCTTGACTTCACTTACAATGCTGGACAGCTTGTTGTTAAAGAACAGGGCACAGACCATCAGTACACCTATCGTCAAAGTGGCGAGGGAAGCAGCAAGGTGCTGTCAGAAGTGTTGGATTCTCTTTCCAGAAGCACAAGCTATGCGTATACATTCATGGACGCTCCTTTTAATGTGGTTGTAGATGGTGAAGGAAAGACTGGAGCCCTACAGCAAAATGCATCCGCGTTGCTTACACGAATTGTACGACCTACTTCATCGATCACAGACATTCGTTATGAAGCATTTAACAAGCAGATAGGCGTGTACGGTACACAAGGCGTGTTCAAGGTGGTTTCACGCGCTGATATGTACAGTACAACCGCAGGCAATCGTTTTTTAAGCAAAATTGATTTCACCTATTCCGGAGAAGATCTAGCCAACTATGGGAAAAACGCTGAATGGACGGTAGTTGCCAAAGGGACACGTACAGCGGAAACCTTCCATTTCGGTAAAGTCTTTAGAGGAGATAACGCACCGGACAAGCTTGTTCTAAACAGCTATGATCAAGAGGGAGATTCTACCGGCTATCATATAGATTACATGTATAATGATGCCATGGACTGGAATTTGCCTGTGCAAATGCTAGAGTCCTATACGGAGGGAGGTTCTTCATCAGAACCTGTAACGACCTCCTATGACTACAATGAATATGGTCTTCCACTAAAAGTATCCCAAAGTACCGGATTGGAGACTGTTCATACGTATAAAACCTCTAGTGAGCCTTTTTTCTGGGTTCAACCTACCCAGACGGTTACTAAAATAAGTGAAGGAAAAACTGGAACGACAGTTCGAACTTATAAAGCAGAGGGTACATTGTATGAACTGAAAAACTATGAAGGTACAGAGCAAGGGAAGCTTTTATCACATACCTATACTTTTTACAATGCAAAAGGGAATGTAAGTGGTCAGAAAGTTCTTATTGATGACAGAAACTATACGGATGTTTCTATTGATTATAAGTCTCCCTATGGTTCTCAGCTCCCAACAAGACAGCTTTTGCCTAAAGGTGTTGAGTATACGTATGATTACTATCCGACTGGAGAAATCAAGTCCCAAACCGATGCCAAGCGCAAAACAGAGTCCTACGTATATGACGCTTTGGGACGTGTAACGAAGGTTACTTATCCGAATGGAACTCAGACGGTTGTGGTGTATAAGGATGATACGAACGATGTCACCGTCACCGGACCAGATGGAGTAAGTGCTGAAAGAATGTATAATCCATTCGGACAGATGCTCCAGCAGCAGGTGGGTGATGCGATTTACGGATATGGTTATGATGATCATGGAGATATGGTAGAAAGCACGGATGCTGAACAAGCAACCACTCGCTATGCCTATGATGCCTTTGGACGACCTGTGAAGACGACCTATGCGGATGGAACCACAGATACCGTGACTTATAACGCAGTGGATCGTACTGTTACTCAGACGGATGCGTCCGGTTATGGTGTGCGTGAAGTATCGGATGCTTTAGGTCGTGTGACTTCCACACAAGAAGCTAAAAATGGATCATTTCAGCCGCTGGAGTTGTTAGCTTATAATTATGCGGGTATGGTCACTAGCCGGACAGACGGTAATGGTCAACGCACGCTCTATGATTACGATGCTCTAGGACAAATGACTTCGGTCACAGATCCATCCGGACAGCAGGTTAGCTACATGTATGATCTGGCTGGAAATTTGAAGACCGTTCAGTATCCTGATGGGCAAAAGAATGTGTATTCCTATGACGAGCTGGGCAGACGTACTTTACTTGAGAAATCAAGCGGAGGAACCACGTTAAATATTTACGATACGGATGGAAACATCACCCGTATGCTGACGGGGAAATCGGACGCAATCACCTTTCAATATAACGCTGACGGATTGGTTACCGAAGCGGCGGGTCCCGATTTTAAAACCAATTATACCTACGATAACGCAGGACGAAGAAAAAGCATGACAGATGGGCAGGGAACGACCTCCTATGCCTATGATTTAACAGATGGATCGTTGACCGGGCTGAAGTACCCGGACGGCACGCAAATAAACTATGAGTATAACAAGCAGTCTCGTACAGGGTATGTGCTGACAGATGCAACTGGCACGTCTATGCACGTTCAATCCAAGCTGGATAGCTTGGGCCGAGTTACTCAAATGGACGTTAGCAGTGGAGCCGGTACAGCAAACCTACAGAGCCTGGCAGGAGCTACGGCTGCTGCGGGTGGATCATTAGATCGCATGACGTTTGAGTATGCACCGAATGGTTTGCTGAAAAGTCAGGCTTCAAGCAGAGGGCTGAGTACGCGATTCAGCTATAACGGACTGGATTTGTCCGGGGTTACAGTGGAGCAAGGCGGTACAGCGCTACACCAATTTGGTTATGAACGGGATGGGAATAAAAACATCGTCGGACGTACACAAAACGGAACAACGGACCAATTTGGATATGATCCGTCAAACCGTATTGCCAGCGAAGCCGCAGGTGAGAAGAATAAGACCTATGGCTACGATCCGAATGGAAACCGAAGCGCCGAAGGCAGTGGCAAAGTGTTCGGCATGAGAAACGCTGAATATACGTATGATTCTGTCAGCCGTCTGACAAAGGTGAGCGGTGAAGGCAAAGAGGTCGGGTATAGCTATAACGGAGACGGTCTACTGTACGAGCGTACAGAGGGCGGCAAAACGACTCGGTATTACTATGACGAAGAAGCGAAGCTAATTGCGGAAGCTGAGGTCCAAGGTGGAACAGCGAAAATCACCTACGCTTATGTGTATGACTTGTCCGGTCAACTGTGGGCCAGACAAGACAAAGCAAGCGGACAGTTGCAATATTATCAGCTGAACGGTCACGGCGATGTGGTGGGCCTAAGTGATAGTTCGGGCAAGGAACTGAATAGCTACAGCTACGATATCTGGGGCGGTCCAGAGAAGGTCAAAGAAACCGTTCCGAACGTGCTGCGTTATGCTGGCGAGTATTGGGATGACACGACCGGGCTTCAGTACCTGCGGGCTCGCTGGTATGATCCGGGCACAGCACGTTTTATGGGCGAGGATACGTATCAGGGAGAGATCAGCAATCCGCAGAGCTTGAACTGGTATGCGTATGCAGCCAATAATCCGCTATTCTATGTGGACCCGAGTGGACATCTGTATTCAGTACCGGACATAGAAAATTTGTTGGGATATTCTAAGCAGTTTACTCCAAATGATGCGGCCTATTGGTTAGCGCGTGAAAAATTGGGAACGATCTTTGGACCTATATATGGAGAAGCGAATAACAATCGCTATAAGTATCTATTTGGAATGATGACCCGGACTGGATCATATGGGAATACATCAGGTAATGCAAGTTGGGCTCAAAGCCAGCTTCTTGCAGATTATACCAAATGGCGAAGGGACGTAGGAATATCCAATGGACTAGCCGCTCTGAGTCCGGGATCTAAAGGCGTGGCAGGGAAACTTAGCAAAACCATTGGGGCTGCTAAAGGTGCTAAAGGAGGTCTTGTCAAACCGGAAGCAGCCGTAAATGGGAGTAAAAAACACGGTGTGAATTGGAAAGAAGGTCCGGCTCGAGCCAAAAACGAAGGGAAACCTCAAGGTCAGTGGAATAAGGCTGATTTAGATTATGCTACAGAGAAGGCGAACACATTAAAACCTGGTGAAAATGGATATTTTGATTTGCCATCAGGTTCAAAATCCATTATACACTTGCCTGATGGAACAACAGTTCCAGCTACAAAAATGTGGGTTCGAAATAATGGCACGGGAACTTGGCATGGGTATCCTATGCCCTAAAAAATAAGAGGAGGTCAAGAATTGTGGATTTTTGGATTCAAGCAAGTTGTCCTAGATGGACAGGTTTCTTTGATGGAGAAGACCAAAATTTATCAAATGCAATTGAAACAATATTTCCAATGATGACTGAAAAGGCTGTCATGGTTTGGAAATCCATATATATACCGCTATGTTATAAATATGACATTAGTTATATGATAGATGATATTCTTTATATTCTTGAAAAATTAAGAAGTAATTCATCTGGTGAGATATCTTTGCATTGGGCATCTGATACATTTGCTAATGTATGGAATATAAGTTGGTCGGATGAGCAAATGGAAATAAACTCTCAATGGGGTTCTGTTTTGGGACATACTGAACAATTATTGACCACTAAAGGAGCTATTACTCTATCTAAAAAGTCTTTTAGATCAGAATGGAAAAGAGTTCTTTTCAATATTATATCGGGGCTAAGGGAATCAGGATATGAAGAGGGTAGCCTTTCGGGCATGTCGCGTTTAATTGCAGAGTATAACGCAATTGATGGTGAAGGAGTTCTCTACAATTGAAGAAGCAATGAGGAATGCTTTTGATAAGTATAGTTAAGATTATCCGAATGGATTTAAAAGCTATTTTGGCGATTTCCATAAACAAGATTAATTGGAATTATACTGGTTGTTATTTATTTTGGATGCAAAAATCGACGATATTTATATTACACTTGAAAAATGTATCAACAGGAGTAGAAATGGACATTCCCATCGTTATAAGAACAGAAAGAGATATCTACTCTACTGGAGGTAGCGAGGACTGGGCTTGGGGGATTTTAAAACCGATAAAAGTACCGAATCAATACGAGTTGTCTACATTGGATGAACATAACAACGGTAGGTATATGGATCTGATAGTTTTTTAATTGATGTAAAATCTAGAAAAGTTGGAAATGCACAAGTATTGAAGTAGAATTTGAATTATTTAACCACAATACGAGATAGTTTCGTATTGTGGTCTTTTTTCATTATTAGTTCTGAATTATTAATAAATCGCTAAATATTCTCAATACAAATGAAAGTATCAACTGCTTGTTACCCAGGGTTCGTTACTGAACCTACAGGACAAAGAATAAGATCTACGTCTACGATCAAAAAACGGCAACCTAAGTGTCGGGTCCGGTTAATTGTGGGCAAGAAAAGGCAAGCGGGCAATTGCAATATTATCATCTCAACGGTCGCGGTGGTGTGGTAGGCCTAGGTGATAGTTTGGGTAAGGAACTGAATAGCCACAGCTACGATATCTTGGGGAGGTACAAGAGACGGCCAAAGAGAACGATCCGAACGTGCTACATTATGCTGGCGCAATATTAGCGATCCGCAGAACTTGAACTAGTATGCGTATGTGAATAGCAACCCTTCGAGGTTTATTGATCTTAGTGGACATATCCTGCTGCGATGGGATATGCACTGGTTAACAAAGGCACTAGCGTATGAGAGGGGAGAGTGGGAATGATATCCAACAACCAGTAGGTTACTCAGATGTCATGATGATTCTGCAATGCAGTTGCAAATAATAAAAATACCATTACATTTAATCCTGCAGTACCTTCACTAGGTAAATATGGTTTAAGTGATAGGAACTATACTGCAAGAGCAACGAATTATGTAGTTACGGACGAAATTTTGAACAAGACTTTGGGTGAAGTAGGCACTGGAAAAACGGTTTACTTACCTACGCAGTATAAAATTAAGTGGTGGCACTCTAAAGCATATAAGGCTTGGCAAATGGTCAGAAACCATAAAATGGGCTCAGTAATAGAGGCTTTGCAGGAGAAGAGGTATAAATGAAAGTGAAGAAAACATTGTTATTACTAAGCATTCCGTTGTTGTTGGCATTTGCAATCATAGTGTTCATTGCTTTACCTTGGCTTCTAATATTCATAGGGAATCAATTAGAACCTAATCCTTCACACCCTGAAATCACATATGGGAAATTTCCATTTCGTTTGGAATATGAAATTAACGGGCAACGAAAGGTTATTCAAGATACTTTAATATGCGAATATGATGGCATTGGTTCAAATGAAGCTCGCGGCAAATATCGTAAGTGGAAGGAAAGATTAGCCGGTGGAGATAGATTACTACCGGTGCTAGAAGTCAATAGCAGAATAGAAATATCCTATTATCCAGGGATTGCAGAGTACTATATGGGTGATTTGGATAGCACCGACGAGTATCAGCAAACCGTTGCTGACTCTATATTTATTGAACAAGAAGGCATTATCATTAAAAAAGATGGAAGGGTTTTTGAAAATGATGGAAGGACTATTAACACTCAATTTTCCAATTCAAATGAATTACTTGATAAGTACCATATTAAACTGATAAGCTGGGACTCTACCCCACCAATCAAGGATAATTTTCCTGAAACCAAATAATAAAGAAGATGAAAAATTCCTTTTTTCGAGAAGGGGCTTTATTAAACCACAAACGAGACTAATTCTCGCTTGTTCAGCAATAACCAGTTTTCAACGCGTGTATATTATGTTATTATCAAAGCTGCAAAGGACGACTATACGAGTAACTTAAAACTAAATTATAAAGCACTTGAAATTCCTTATGGTGATTTCAGGTGCTTTTTTACGCCCCCGTATAATTCTATAAGTCTAGTAACATAACTATGACATTTGGCGAGATATAACTTCTTCACTGGAGAAGGTATCCAATCCATTTCATTACTCGGGTGAGCTATGGGACAGTACCACAGAACTTCAATATTTGCGAGCCATGTACTAAAATCACTAAATTTATTATTTTTTTTGAAACATTACTGGTAAAATCTATTCGATTAATCCGGTGATATTAATACAAGACTCAAACCAACTCTCGTAAAGACTAATGGATATTGTTTTACTATATGGTTTTATATTGTAATTTTATTCTTTTTATAAATAGTTTTTGGATAAGTTGGTGGCATAGTAGTTGCTTTATATTGTTAATAGCAGAATTGAATTGCACAGTTTGATTTTATTCAGGGAGAAAGACTGGAGTGAAGAAGATGAAAATGCCTATTTGGTTTAAAATCATATGGATAGTTCCTATTCTTATAAATATAGCTGCGTTAATATGGTTTATTGTAGGATCAACTGGCGGCTTTCAACGTGGTCATGACATAGTAGCAAGCGCTGTATTGAGCGTGTTTGGAATTCCTTCTATTATCATATTGTTAATATCAATGACCCACATACAACAAGGGTGGGCTCCGTTTAATGGAGTAAAATATCTAGTATCAACGATATTGATGGCATCTTTATTATTTTGTTCTTATTATTTGGTTGACGGGACTCCTACACGAGGATGGTTACATGATGATGTTAGAAGTGATCCTGTGCGATTAACATCAGATCATAAATATGAGTATCGTATTGATCTAATTAATCCTTTTCAAAGAAATAGTCGGGAGCAATTACACTTGAAAAATGTATCAACAGGAGTAGAAGTGGACATTCCTATCGTTATAAGATCAGAAAGGGATATCTACTCTACTGGAGGTAGCGAGGGCTGGGATTGGGGTATTTTAAAACCGACAAAAGTACCGAATCAATATGAGTTGTCTACATTGGATGAAAATAACAACGGTAGATATGGTATGGATCCTAGAGTTTTTTTAATTGATGTAGAGGCTGGAAATGCACAAGTATTGAAGTAGAATTTTGAATTATTTAACCACATAGGGAGTCTTTATAAACCTAAATTTGGAAGTAGTGACCAAAATGCGGTTACAATTATTTCATGAGGATTACAACAACCAATCCATAAAGAGTATGAGGATGCCATTTGAGTAAATATATTTGTGCAGTCTGTGGTTATAATGGATTGAATTATCCTCAATGGGATAAACATGGTTTTCCAACTCACGAAATATGTAATTGTTGTGGATTTGAGTCTGGATTTGATGATGATGCAAAGGACATTCCAGAGTCAATCGAAGAATATAGGATTAGGTGGCTAAGTGAGGGGGCTAACTGGTTTAGCTCATCAAAGACCAAACCTTTGAATTGGAACTTGGCGATACAGCTAAAAAGAATCAATGTGGATATTTCTAAATAGTATAATTTGACTTAGAACCCACTGTAGTTTACGGCCTTGAGAGGAGTAAATCCCCTCAAGGTCTTTCTTTTACCGCCACCCGGTGCCAAATGAATGGGGCGGCTAAGTCCAAACGAACTTAACCCTCTTTGCTCCCGTATAATATTCCTCTAGTATGCCTGTACACAATACCAAATAGTTTCGTGTTGTGGTCTTTGTTATTAAAACTTCTTGACTGATCATAAATCTATGATCCTAATCAATATGTTCCAATGCATTTTTAATTCATTGACCCGAAGACAGGTAGAACCACATTGGATTACTATTATTTCGAATGAATAGGATGATGAATTTGAAAATAAATTTTAAACAGCCTTATGGTGTGATTAAGCATAATATGTCAACAGAGAACATTGCTGACTTGATAAGCTTATTTATTGAACAGGATTCAATTATATTATTTTCCTTTTACGAAAGGAATATGGATTTATTTGATGTAAATACACAGGAATTCATCTTAGAGAGGTGTGTTTTTGTGAATTCTGAGTGGGTATTGCCATGGGGGGAATCTATACCTCATTGGGATGAACCGAATCAGACACCGCCGAAAATAATGTGGTTTTCGGCGATGAAAAAAGAAGAAATTATTAAAGCAATTGAAATTGATAATTTATTTAGATGTATTGTCATTAAGAAGGGTTCAGATTTTAAACAACATTTCAATGTTTTATTCCATCAGGAATATTATTCGTCTATTGATGAGGAAGACTACGAATATTATTTAGGATTTACAAATAAGGATTTGTTTCTTGCTAATTATCTGGATGAAGTTAAAAAGAGGTTCGAGGTATCATTAATAGAATAGGCAAACGGAAAGATCTTGGGGGCGGCAATCCTCAAGGTCGTTCTTTTATATCAACACCTAGTATCAAATAAATGGATTAAATAATACTCCTTTTTGACACTCCATTTTCTATTAGAAACCCAGAATATTCAGTCAGATACCACTGTATCTATCTCCAAGTACCTTACCTTCATTTTCTTCAGGTAGTCTCTAGTTCTATCAAAATTTATTCACAACTTTGTAACCTTCTCTGGCAGGGGGGTTGCGAGATTGTTTTCAAATTGTTTTACTATATTTACCTACTATAGTCTGGTAATCTATTAATATATATAGGGGGAACGAAAAGACGTCCGGTTCAGTCGGTTCATAAATGCGTTTATGTTCTATATGTTGAGTGAATGTCTATATTGCCATGTCTATATCGTCATGTCTGTATAACTTCATAGACAAGCTAGAGATAGCTCCCGCACATTATAAAATACAGCACAGGATGGTGTAATGAATGAAGCTTTTAAAAGTAAAATGGATGGCTGTATGCTTGATGGCAATCTGTTGTTTGGGGTTGCTAGGTATACATACGAATACAGCGAGTGCACAAGCGAAGGCTCCTTTACTTGGGGTCAATGATGTTTTGCTAGATTCGAATACGATTAAGCCTGTAATGGAAAATGATAAGTTGTATGTTCCTATCGTGACATTAGGGCAAAAGATGGGCATTTCTACTTCTGCCAATGGAAATACATTGGTGCTGACTGGACATAATCGCAGCTTTACGCTGGATTTGAACCAGGGGGATGTGTTCGAGCGTGGAGGACGTACGATGGTGCCTATCCGCACTTTGACAGATGCGTTCGGCTTCACTATTACGCTTCCAACAAGTAATCTATATCGAATTCAGAACGCAAATGCTAGCTTGTCTGATACACAATTTTTAAATACATTCGCGACACAAATTAAACAGTACGCAGCTGTCAAACCGGGCAAAGCCAGCAATTCAGGCAACAAGGGAACTGCCTCATCATCCAGCCGTACGATTTATTTGAGCTTCGATGATGGCCCAACGGCGCACACTTCGCAACTGTTGGATATTTTGGATAAATATAATGCGAAGGCTACTTTCTTCATGCTGGGACCTGAAATTCGTCAACATAGCGCAGTGATGAAAAAAATGGTAGAGGCAGGTCATGGTTTGGGCTTGCATGGGATGACGCATCAGGTGAAGAAAATCTATGCATCCCCGGCAGCAGCACTGGCAGAGATGAATCAGGATAACGAAATTTTATTTAAGGCTACAGGAAAACGCACTTCTTTGATTCGTACACCTTATGGCAGCAAACCATATTTGAAGAAAGCATACCGCGATCAACTGACGGGCGCAGGCTATCATATTTGGGACTGGAACATCGATTCCAATGATTGGCGTTATACCAAAAATCCAGAGCATTTTGTACAGACTGTCCTAAGTGATATTAAAAGATTGAAAAAGCAAGGCAGAACACCAGTCGTTCTTATGCATGATAAGCCATCTACGATCAAGGTTCTTCCACAAATCATGGCCGCTTTGCAGAAAGAAGGCTATTCGTTCGAGCCGTTGAATGATAACATGACTCCGCTTAATTTTTGGAATGATCATCGTTAATTGAATAGCATGAAAGAAAAGACACCTTTTCAACCATTTATATAGTGGTTGAAAAGGTGTCTTTTTGTTGTATTTGCTCAGAATTGTGAAGTTTGCAGCTTGTTTTATATGAATCTATGAATTCATGTCTATGCTCAGGTCATACGACTTTACGGGTTACCACGTCACTGCATATATTACAGTAACCGCCCCGAGAGGAGGAGAGGTATGAATATAAATCCGAGTATGTTTAGTATGATTTGTGCTACCGCAGGAGCCCTTATTACGTTTGCCTTTGGCGGCTGGAATCAGCTAATGGTGCTATTCACGGTTGCAATGGCTGTTGATTATGTGACTGGAGTCGCCGCAGCAATTAAGACTGGGCAAGGTTTAAGCAGTAAAGCCGGTTTTTGGGGGCTGGCGAGAAAGGCTTTAATGCTAATGGTGATTTCTTTGGCACATCACGTGGATCTCCTGATGGGTACCGAAATCATGAAAGGGGCGGCGACGTATTTTTATTTATCCAATGAATTAATCTCTATTACGGAAAACTGTTCACGAATGGGTCTGCCGCTCCCACCGAAGCTCAAGAATTTTTTTGCCCTATTAAAGGACAAGGAGTCTGATGGTAAAAATGGCGGAAAAGATCGCTAGAATTACAAAGTTTCTTTCCGTATGTGGGGCGTTATGATAAAATTTTCAAGAGAACATTTTAAGATAAGGAGCCTATACGCATGATTAAACATATTGTTTTGTTCAAATTGAAAGACCGTTCCCCTGAAAGCATTGAGCATACAGCATCCATTTTGCGCAGCATGAACGGCAAAATCAAAGAGCTGCTGTCACTCGAAGTAGGTACGGATGTGATTCGTTCGGAACGTTCTTATGATATTTCCCTTACCGCTGTTGTCGAAACACTGGAGGATTTGCAAACGTATCAGGTACACCCTGTGCACCAGGAAATTATTGTACACATGAATGAAGTGAAGGATGTATCTATCGCAGTTGATTATGAAATCTAAAGCGATTACTGGAGGTGCAGGACCTTGTATTATGTCAACCGGGAACAAATTGAGCTTCGACTAGGGGCTGTTCCCGACATTGTCGCCGGACTTCGCCAGACTTCTGCTGCTTGGAACGGTGATCTGTTGCAGGGGCTAGTGCAGGAGCGCTGTCTTCATCTGGCAATTGAGACGGTAACGGATGTAGGAAGCTACATCATCGACGGATTTATTATGCGTGACGCTAGTAGCTATGAGGATATTATCGGCATCATTCATGAGGAAGGTGTACTGGATGATTCCGTATTTCATTCGCTAGTAGAGCTGGTAGGCTTACGTAAACCCCTAGTACAGGAGTACTTCCATTGGGACCGGACAAGCCTTCACCCGCTTACACCAAAGCTGCCTGGGTTGCTGGAGCTTTTTGCATCTAACGTGCATGATTATTTAAATAAGGAATTGGGTCCCCAGCCCGAGGGAGTGTAAAGGCAAAAGTGACGGATAAGTATATCGTACCCGAAATGCCCACTAGGCGCATGATCATGACATTATTGAAAACCCAGGGACCTGTGGGCGTCGGAAGCTTGGCAGCTCAATTGGGCATTACCGAAATGGGAGTGCGCAGGCATCTCAAATTGATGGAGCAGGATGGTCTGATCGTGGCTACGATCGTGAGACAGGCGATGGGACGCCCGACGTTTTTATACAGCCTGAGCGAGCAGGGAAGCGAGCAGTTCCCTCGTAATTATGATCATCTGTTACTGGAACTGTTAGAGGAACTGGATGAAGAGCAGGGAATGGAAGCTGTTTACTCGCTGTTTGATGGTAGAAAACGTAAAATGATGAAGCGTTACGCCCCTCATATAGAGGGGGAGACTACACTGGCTTCACGTGTGGAAAAGCTTTCGGGCATCCAGAATGCTTCCGGATATATGGCAGAGTGGCGCGAGGAAGAGGATGGTAGCTACTCTATTGTGGAATACAATTGTCCTATCTCTCAAATTGCAGGCCGTTATCGCAAGGCTTGTGAATGCGAGCAGCAAATGTTTGAGGAGCTACTTGATGCCGAGGTTGTTCGTGAGGATTGTTTGGCGGATGGGGGCCGTTGCTGCCTGTATCGTATCAGCTCTAAAAAAAAGTAAAACTTTTCAGGCTTGTTTTCTGTATCATGACAAGCTCCCCATGCTTATAATGCACTAACAGATGGGCATTCGCCCGGGCACAAGGGAGAGATGATGATGAAGGAGAACTGCAAAAGTTTTATCCGAGGCGCGTTGGCAGGCAGCATTGTTGGTTCGGTTGCTGCTTTATTATTTGCCCCTAAGTCAGGTCGTGAGCTGCGTCAGAATATTACAGATCAGGCGCGCAACGTAAGTGATAAGGGACAGGAGCTAGCGGGGAAAATTTCAGACACCTCAATTGAGTATACTGACAAAATTAAGGAGACAGCCTCAGCCGTCATTCATGAAATTGGGCAATGGCGTAAAAAGAGTGAAATGATTCCTGAGGTTAGTATTTCATCAGCGACTGCTCAAGAAGATACGGAAAAAGATGCGCTGTAACGGTCTGTAAAACGTAGGTGAAACACTGAATACGGTTTGAATTCGTGGCTTCTCCCGTTGGGATGGAGCCTTTTTATTGATCACTTCCTCGTTTTAGGGTAATCTTTTGGGGTACCTTTTACACTGATACGACATAAGGTATGTAGCAACGGATAGCTTTCCGAGATGAAACAACTCATATTTGAACAAAAAAGGAAGCGGTGTGTACGTGCAGCAAGCGATTGCAATATTGGATTCCGGTGTAGGAGGTTTGACGGTTGTTAAAGAAGTCATGCGTCAGCTTCCACGGGAAAAAATCATTTATTTTGGAGACACTGCGCGCACTCCGTATGGCCCCCGACCATCGGAAGAGGTTAAAAAATTTACAGAGCAAATGGTTGACTTTCTGATTCAATTTGATCCGAAAGTCATTATTATTGCTTGTAACACGGCTACTGCCGCGGCATTGGACTATATAAGCCAAAAGGTATCCATTCCGGTGATCGGAGTCATTCACCCCGGGGCTCGTGCTGCGATTAGTGCGACTGCTACCGGGCATGTCGGGGTGATTGGGACTGTCGGTACGATTCGAAGCGGAGCGTATACAGCTGCGCTCAAGCAATTGTCTCCTTACGTAGACGTGGTGAGCCATGCTTGTCCTGCGCTTGTTCCATTGGTGGAACAAGGATTATTCCGCTCCAAGACGACATCGCAGGTTGTGGAGGAGACATTGAGACCTATTCAAACGTATCCGATTGATTGTCTGATTCTTGGTTGTACGCATTATCCTTTTTTGAAGGAAACGATTCAAGAAGTCATGGGGCCTGCAGTAAAGCTCATTAGCTCGGCAGATGAAACGGCGCGTGAGACGAGTACCATTTTGTATAACAAAGGCAAGTTGGAAGCTGGGGATGAAACGCCGGTACATCAGCTTTTTTGTTCCGGTGATCCTGAATTGTTCCAGCGCATTGCCGCACAGTGGCTCGGGGAGCAAATTCGCCAAACGCCTGTCGTCTGGCAAGTCACCAATTTGGATTAACGAGACAGCCGACTTTTTGTCATTGGACAAAAGAAGTCGGCTGTTTTGCTTTTCGCTACATCAAGACACGCCGCGTTTGCATAACATGCAGTAAGGCAGATGGAAGGGGCGTAGAAGATGAGGGAATATATCGTTCAAAAAGGAGATACATTGCACCGGGTCGCCTCGGCTTTTAAACTATCGGCGGATACTTTGATCGTAGATAATCCGTGGGCCGCCACGCAACCCTATCTGATTAGTGGTCAAGTGTTATATATTCGTCCGTCTACGGATCGTAAATACGTTATTCAGCCTGGTGAGTATGCAAGACAGATTGCCAAGCAGTTTGGTGTGGAGCTTGATGAGTTACGGCTAGCCAACCCCGGACTTGCGGAGCATGATTTTATGGAAGGAAAAACTATTGTTATTCCTGAAGACCATCAGGATCAGATTGTACGATTACGTGGAGAGTATGGATATGAAGATTTAAAGGAAGACCTAGCGGCCTTGGCCCGCAGATATCCGTTTATTGAAGTTGGCAGCATTGGCACCAGTGTCATGGGGAAGGATATTCCTTATGTACGTATTGGGCAGGGAACGCGTAAAATTCATGCCAATGCTTCTGTTCATGCTAATGAATGGCTGACGACGCCTTGTTTGCTGCGTTTTATAGAGCAATATGCACAAGGGATCGATGGGACTGGAGAACATATAGGGACCTCTCAATGGGTGTATGGAGGTTCTCCGCAGGATTTGCTGGAGCATACATCCCTATGGGTGGTTCCGATGGTCAACCCGGATGGAGTAGAGCTGGTGCAACAAGGTGTACTCCCCACTCATCCGTTGTATCATGACCTCGAAAAGTGGAATGAAGGACGTGCTGATTATCGCGGTTGGAAGGCCAATATTCGTGGTGTTGACCTCAACGATCAATTTCCGGCATATTGGGAAGAAGAGGTACGCAGACGCGGTAAAATAGGTCCGTCTCGACGAGACTATGCAGGACCTGCACCTTTGTCTGAACCAGAGTCCAAAGCGCTTGCCGATCTGACGGAGCGCGAACAGTTCGACATGGTGTTATCCATACACAGTCAGGGACAGGAGATCTATTGGAATTACCGGGATCTAGAGCCTAAGGAGAGCCGAGATTGGGCCTTACGGCTAGCTGCCGCAACAGGGTACCGGGCGGTAAAACTGGGTGGTAGCGATGCAGGGTACAAGGATTGGTTTATACAGCGGTTTGGTAAACCAGGGTTTACCGTTGAAGTCGGTCTAGGTGTAAATCCGCTGCCCATGCGTGATTACGATGATATTGCAGCAGAAGTGGGCATGTTAATGGCAACAGTGCTGTCAGGGTAAAAAATTCGGCCTACTGAAACGTATCGAACCATTTGCGCGTATTAGGAGGAACACGTTTTTTATAAGTGTTCCTCTTTACATGTCCCTTCAATGGGGTATATATACTTAGGAGCATTGGAAATGGAGTGAACAACCTATGAAGTGGAAAAGATTACTATCTCTCCGTCAATGGTCACATGTATTTCGTCGTATGCCCCGATTTATTACTTCATCAAGGATTCCGCTGGGGGAAAAATTACTCTTTGCGGTGCCTGTGTTGCTCTATTGGGTATTACCTGATGTCATGCCATTTATGCCCATCGACGATATTGGTGTGACGCTATTGCTTATGAATTGGTTTGTCACCCGTGCCGAACGAAAATATCCAGATGTGCTTGAAAAACAGCATGTACGTGTTCGGTAGATAAGCTTATGAATTTCGTGATTGCGATTTTTCACGATTTTCTTTACAATAGGAATATTGCCTTTTGCTATGCTGAACATAATTGTGATTTATCCAATAAACCACATTTCATTTAATGAATATGAAGGAGATGAAGTTTGATGAACTGCAAAATTACTCGTAACGCAGCTAAAGTATTGAAACTTGAACTGGATAAGGAAGAGAACCAAGGGAAGAGCCTGCGCGTTGTTATTACTCATGCTCATGGAGATCATGCTCATTACGGGCTGGATTTGGACACGCCTAAAGAAACAGATACTGTCGTATCTACAGATAAAGGCATCGACGTAATTTTGGAAAACGGCCAGCCGCTGCTGGATGGTGTAAAAATTGATTACTTGTACTTCCCCGAAGAAGGATTTGTCATTACTAACCCTTCCCAAGGTAATCACGGCGACCACTAAGCCGGAGCTCGGAGGGATGACAGATGGCCAATGATATTCGCGTATGTGATGAATGCAATCATATCCGCTTGAAAACGATCTTGCCCAAGTTGCAAAAGATGGCACCAGATGCCGAGATCAAAATCGGCTGCAAATCGTATTGCGGTCCTTGTGGGAAAAGAGCGTTTGTATATGTGAACGGACGTTATGTGAGTGCGGCCACAGAGGATGAAGTATTGGAGAAGGCTGCGCGCTTTATCAAATAGTTCCAGTACGCAGCATTCGCAATTTTTGAATAGTTCCCCTTCTTCTGATCCATGCTAATGGATGTAGACCACTGCCCAGAAGGAGGAGTGACACATGGCCCAATATGATTCTAATCTCGACAATCACAGTGTTGAGGCTCAAACACAAAACTCGGTGGACAGGCTTCACAATGCCGTCTCTCAGGCATTGTCACATCCGGCTGAGCAACTGATTGAGCAGGCGGAGCAATCTCGCACTCATGCTGAACATGCCATACAGCAGGCAAAGGATAGCCTTGGTGACGACTCAGTAGAAGTTGCGGAGGACATGCTTGGTGAAGAGGTACAACGGCTTGAACAGGCTAAAAAAACGTTGCGTTCCTAGCGCAGTCGAGTGACAATCCATATAAAAAAGCACGATCCACAGCACCTACAAGCTGATGGATCGTGCTTTTTTGTTATATACAGGGCAGTTATGCGATCAACATCCTTCAAGGAGTCCGGGGAGGATGCTATGTTAGCAACCTCCCACAGAAAGTCTATTAGATACAGAAGGAGTTACTTCTTTATTTGTGGTTCCCATTCGCGAATAAGATCGTAAGTGATAACCTGATCGGATATGTTCAATCGATTGAGAGCTTCGGTATAGCCCGGTCCGCAGGCGTTTACAACTGTAGGCTGGCCTGTATTTAGGTTGTAACAGGTCCCTTTGGAGAATGTACCGTCCTCAGATGGAATGTAGTACACTTTTCCATCTGTGAAAGCACCAGTACGCAGCACAACCATACGAGGCTTCCCGCTAAACAGATCGTTTCCCATAAAATGATATGGTTTTGTAGAAATCCCAAGTAGGTGCATTACGGAAGGCGTCAGATCCAACTGACCTGCCGGTTCCGTATACGTGCCCGCCTGGCTTCCATCGGGAAGATGCACAAGCAATGGTACCTGATTCATGATTTTCTGCATGTCGAGATCCGTAAGTGGCTTGTCTAAAAACTTCTCATACAGTGCTTTGTCTTTAATAGAATTGTCATGATCCCCATAAAACATCAGGATCGTATCATCCCACAATCCGTCTTTCTTCATTTGATCTACCAATTCACCCAGTGCTTCATCTACATAATGGACAGATTTCAGATAGTCTCCAAACATGGTACCTTCAAACTCACCAACGTCTAAATCTACCGCGTCAGGTGACAGGTTGTACGGATGATGGCTCGAGATACCGACCATATAGGCGTAGAACGGCTGCTTAACTTCGGTGGTGAGATCATTGAGCGTTTGACGGAAAAAGGATTTATCTCCCAGGGACCAACCCAGTGGCTCATCTATTTTAAAATCTTTTTTACTGTAGAACTTGTCATAGTTCATTGCCTTATACATGGTGTAACGGTTCCAGAAGCTGCTGTCGTACACGTGAAACGCATTAGGACTATACCCAGTATCCTTCAAAATGGAAGGTAACGTATCGAATTTATGGTCCGCATAACGGATAAATACTGAGCCTGTAGGGAGCGGATGCAGCGAAGCATGTGTAGAGAAGTCCGCGTCCGAAGTACGGCCTTGCGCAGTCTGGTGAAAATAATTGTTGAAATACATGCTTTCCTTCGTCAGTTTGTCAAAGTTAGGCGTAATCGCTTGACCGTTGATCTGTTTGCCGATAAAAAAGTTCATGAACGCTTCAGCTTGAATGACCATCACGTTTTTGTCCTTATACTTGCCAGATAGATCATTTTTAACCTGAAGCAACTTTTGGTGCTGATTAAACCATTCCTTATCCTTATCGGATTCTGCTTGAGCCAATGTAGGCTGGGGACCAAGGTGATCCTGACCATAGCGGTAGATGTCATATCCATGAAATCCGATCAATCCGGTTACGTTGTACAAGGCCATCGACCACCAGTTGCCGACAAATATGCCAGTTGCCCACGTGGAGGTATAATATTTGATCGGCCCAAATGTTAATACATAGCCAATCAAGAAGGCCAATGCTCCTTTGGAGAAGCGAAGCAGAAATCTCTTTGTGAACGAGTTTCGGGATGCTTCTAAATAAGTATCATTCGTTGTAAGTCGACGTCGTAAGGAAGCCACAAATATGACATACGGAATGAATAGAATCCAGTCTGCAAAAAAGAAAAGGTCCCACCAGTACATAAGGGATGCGATACTTCCGCCTAGAGAATCAACTTGTCCGGCTTGAAGTAAGACGGGAATCGTAATGAAATCCTGGAAATAACGATAATAAACCATGTCGGAATAAATGAGCGCGGTGAGCAACATATCGAGCACCACAAGAGCAATCAAACGTCCGCGACGTGGCAACCATAAGGTCCAGAAGCTCACAAGTAAAAGCGAACCAATAGCGATGACATAATCCAGCGGATTCATGTCAATATTTTGGGCATGCAGGTTATAGTGAATCAGTACGAGCTTGCCGATCATAAGTACAAAAAACAGACCTAATCCAAAATATCGAGACAGCAGCATTCTGCTGAACGTGTTACCAGTGCGACTTGCACTGGACGTGCGAATAACCAACACTTTACCCCCTCTGGCAGAAATGTTCGGTTAGTATAAACTACATATTAACGTAATGTTAAAACCGAAATGCCTTTAATTATTATAGCGCTCATCTCGCGCATTTCAATGATTAAGTAAAGAAAATACAGCACAAATCAGGCCAGAACAACGAACAGAGGGTTCGTTTTCTGGCCTAGGCTTCATCATATTTAAGGCTGCAACGGCGAAGTATCTTTGCGGCGCGGAGGCAGAGGGCCTAGATACTGATAGTATTGGCATTCGATCCGGCCGTTAAACAACTTCCGGCGTTTGTCTGCTTTACGGCCCCAATAATGCTCAAATTGCTTGGTGGAGCTGATGGCAAAGAAGGACCAAGTCTTCATTTCGGCTGCCGTGCGTGCGAGTGAACGGATCAGCTTTTCCACCTCGGATTGCTCGCTCAGTCTCTCGCCATAAGGTGGGTTTGTAATCATCACACCATACTGTCCTTCGAGTCTGACTTTGGTTACAGGCATCACCTTAAGAGGGATGTCTTTAGCAAAACCTGCTGCTTTTACAGCTGCCTCAGCAACTTGTATGGCATTTGGGTCGATATCGCTACCTGCAATCTCAAAAGGAATGTCGTCGCGGGTCAAATCCATCGCCTCGTCGCGAGCCTGATCCCATAATTCTCTGCCAATGACAGGCCAGTCTTCTGAGTTAAAGGTACGTCTCAGGCCTGGCGCAATGTTCCAGGCTTGCATAGCAGCTTCGACCAACAAAGTACCGGAACCGCAGCATGGGTCATAGAATGGTCGGTCAGGGCTCCAGCGACTAAGCTGAATAAGAGCAGAAGCCATCGTTTCTTTGAGAGGCGCCTCTGTAACGAGCTTACGGTAGCCGCGTTTGTGCAGTCCTGGACCGGTCGTATCAAGTGTCAGCAACGCACGATCATTCAATAGAATGACCTCAATGACGTAACGAGGGCCATCTTCAGCAAACCAATCTGTGTGGTAGGTTTCCTTGAGCTTCTCTACAATCGCCTTCTTGACGATTCCCTGACTGGCTGGTACGCTACTAAGCTGTGATTTATGCGAACGTCCCTCTACGGGAAATTCACCATCTACAGGAATCCAATCCTGCCAAGGCAATGCTTTGGTACCCTCGAACAGCTCGTCGAAGGTAGTTGCAGCAAATTCACCCATTTTTATAAGCACGCGGTCTGATGTGCGAAGCCACAGGTTACACCGGCATATATCCATATAATCTCCGGTAAAAACGACGCGGCCATTTTCAACGGTCAGATCTTCGTACCCGAGTTCTCTGAGTTCCCGGGCCACGACGGCTTCAAGTCCCATTGGCGCAGTTGCAATTAGTTGCAGTTGAGTCATTAAACGTATTCACTCCGTCCCCATAATCATGTAAGCTTGGTTCAATCCCTATAGTATAGGTCATTGTACTCGAAGAGACAAATTATTAAGGTGAAAAATTTACGAAGGACACTACGTCCAACCTGCGTTATGATTAAGCAAGAAGGAGAGATGAACCGTGGAAATTACACCAAATATGACGCCTGAACAATATGTAGACCAGCTGGTACAAGAGGATGAAGCACTGCGAAGTATCAGGGAGGCTATCGTTAAAGAAGGTATGCCGGAAGTATCCGTCGCCCATCCTTATGGAAAACTGTTGACCTTTCTAATTGAAGTATCTGGCGCACAGCATGTACTGGAAATCGGCGCATTAGGCGGCTACAGTGGATTATGTCTGGCCCGTGGGCTGAGAGAAAAGGGTCGCATTGTGTCACTGGAGCTGAAAGAAGCGTACGCAGCGCTGGCACATCGACATATGGAAAACAACGGCTACGGTGACCGTGTCGAATACCGTATCGGACCCGCAGCGGACAGCTTGAAGGAACTTCAGGAAGAGGGAAGAACTTTCGATTTTTTCTTCATAGATGCAGATAAGGAAAATTACCCGGTGTATCTGGAGTATGCGATTGCTCTGGCGAATCCGGGTGCCATTATTGCGGGAGACAACTGTTTCCTTCGCGGACGGACGCTGAATACGGATAAGAACGGCCCTGCCGTCCAAGCCGTGAGACGGTTTAACGAAACGATAGCAACAGATCCGCGGCTGGTCAGCACGCTATTGCCAGCTTACGATGGATTGGCGCTAGCTCGAGTTAAATAGCGTTCATTCCCCATGTATAGCCACATATAAAGCAAGAACCTCCTTGTCCACGGTAGCGTGGACAAGGAGGTTCTTGTCTTTAAGGCAGGCTTGTCTTACCCCAAGGTTATCTTACCTGAAATCAGGCGTAGCCTTACGATCAAAGAGCTTCATGCGTACCCAAAATATGTTGACGATTAACAGGACACCTGACATGATAAACAGTCCTTCGATGCCGATAAACCCGGATAGTACCCCGCCAATGACAGCACCCAGCATATTGCCGAGCGCCAGCGAACTGGTATTGAAGCCGAAAGAACGGCTTTCCATTCCTTCCGGTGTATACGTGCGAATCAGCGCATTTACGCTTGGTAGCAGACCGCCCATAAATACACCCATGAAAAAACGAATAATGACAAGTTGCCATACTTCATTGACAAAAGCTTGCGGAATGAGCATAACCGCCGTTCCGAGCAGTGCAATGGTCAAGATCTTGTGCGCTCCTATCTTGTCACTCAATCTTCCAAGGAGCGGTGCAGCAACCATATTGGATACACCTGTAATAGCCGTAACGAACCCGGCAATCAGCGCAATTCCTTCTGCCGATCCATACAGCTTTTGCACATACAACGGCAGTAGAGATACCGTACTGATCATGGCAAACTGGAGCAGAAACGTTACGGTGAACAAAGCCGGAAGCTGGGGCGTATGGCTTAACTCCTTTAATCCGGCAAGAACCGAAATTTGCGGTATGCGTGCAGCTTCCGTTTTGCTGAAATTTTCTTTAACCAGAAACATTGCGATAAGCGAGGCTATAAAAATTAGAGTGCCTGTAATATAAAAGATCGGTCTGAATCCGACCCAGTCAGCCAAAAATCCGCCTAGCAGAGGGCCGAGAATCGTGCCAGCCATCTGACCGGATTGCATAATTCCCATAGCGAATCCGGTTCGCTCTTTGGGAGTGGTACCCGACACTAGGGAAATCGATGCCGGATTGAAACCCGAAATCGTACCGTTCAGCAGGCGAAGCGCCAGCAGTTGCCACGGGTGGGTGACCAAACCCATACATCCGATGACTAAAGCCATACCAAAGCCTGAGCGAAGCAGCATGACTTTACGTCCATATCGGTCAGCCAACTTGCCCCACAGAGGCTGGAACATAAATGAGGTCAAAAAGTTAGCGGCAAAAATAACTCCGGCCCATAGACCAATATCGTGCTCTCCCTTCACATGAAGGTCCTGAGCCAGATACAGGGCGAGGAACGGAGTAATCATCGTAATACCCGCATTGACCAGAAACTGACCGAACCAAAGCACAATGAGATTGATTTTCCATGTCTCCCACGTTTTCAATGTGCTTTCACTTCCTTTCTGCCCATTCTCATCCTGTTGTAAGTCCTACTTATCAAAGCAGAACTTCTCCCGAGCTTTAAAAAAGCCATTTCTCTAGTATAGCACACTTCATTGAAACTTTATCCAAATGTCATGGGTTTGTCATGGTTTGTTCGAGAGCTGCGGTTGTTACGACTCTTGAAAAAGGGCATAATAAAATATAGTATTTATGATTCGAACTGGAGGCTGAAGTCATGACCTACAATGATACTTTTATCCGCGCTTGCCGCAAGCAAGCGGTGGATCATATTCCCGTATGGTACATGCGGCAGGCCGGAAGGTATGACCCTGAGTATCGCAAAATTAAAGAAAAATACACGTTACTTGAAATATGCCGCCAGCCCGAGCTGGCCGCAGAAGTGACTTTAATGCCCGTGCGCAAGCTTGGGGTAGACGCTGCAATTTTATATTCTGATATTATGAATCCGGTAGCCTCGCTAGGGGTTGATTTTGATATTGTCAAAAATATTGGTCCGGTTATTGATAATCCGATCCGGTCAGCTTCAGACGTAGACAAGTTGCGTCCGATTGATGTGGAACGCGATTTGGGTCATATTTTGGAAACGATTCGTATTTTGGACCGTGAACTGAACGTGCCATTGATTACGTTCGCTGGAGCGCCTTTTACCATTGCAAGCTATTTAATAGAAGGAAGGCCCTCCAAAGGATATATTCGCACCAAAGCGATGATGTATGGAGAGCCTGAGTTGTGGCATCGCCTGATGGATAAGCTAGGGAACATGGTTATTACATACGTGCGAGCCCATATCGCTAATGGCGGTAAGGCTTTTCAATTGTTTGATAGCTGGGTAGGTGCGCTCTCGCCTTATGATTTTCAAACTTTTGTGCTGCCGACTATCACACATATTTTCCATGAATTATCTGATCTGGATGTACCTAAAATTTATTTCCCGGGCGTAAGCTCTGGTGAATTGCTTCCACACTTGAATGGGTTAAAAGCCGATGTGATTGGACTGGACTGGCGGGTAAGTATACCTGAAGGACGTCGTCGCTTGGGCAACGGTTTTGGTGTACAGGGAAATCTTGATCCTTATGTGCTTACTGCACCAATCGATGTTATCAAGCAGTATGCAAAAAAAATTATAGATGAAGGAATACTGGAGCCAGGATATATTTTTAATCTGGGTCACGGTTTATTTCCTGAAGCCTCGCTAGATAAGCTAAGAGAGCTTACCGAATATGTACATGAGTATTCCCGCTCCGTTTTATCACAGAATTAATACATTAGAAATGTTAAGAGGTGATCTGCTAATGAAAACAAAAGTGGGTGTACTGGTTATGTCCTACGGGACGCCGGAGAGTCTGGATCAGGTGGAAGCCTATTATACACATATTCGTCGCGGTAATGCTCCCTCGCCGGAGCAGTTAAAGGAATTAAAGGATCGTTATGAAGCTATTGTGGGCGGTGTGTTTCCGCTGCGTCAGAATACGGATCGGCAGGTTCAAAACCTGCAGGAAACCTTAAATCGGGAAAATCGTAACCCGGACATTGAATTTGTCTGTTATCAGGGACTCAAACATGCCAAACCGTTTATTGAGGACGGTGTGGAAGCCATGGTGCAAGATGGCATTCGTGCAGCGGTGGGTGTCGTGCTGGCTCCACATTATTCCGTTATGAGTGTAGGAACTTATATTAAGCGCGCACAGGCTAAGGCACAGGAACTGGATCTGGCCATATCATTTGTGGAGAGCTATTATCTTCATCCTAAGCTGATTAAGACGCTGACTGAGCGTGTGAATACCAAACTGGAGCTTTTTGAAGAAGCTGGAGCCAAGCGGGATGAGGTTCGTGTTCTGTTTAGTGCGCACAGCTTGCCTGAACGGATTTTAGCTATGGGTGATCCTTATGTGGAGCAATTAATGGCTACTTCGCAGGCTGTAGCGGACAAGGCGGGAATTACCAACTGGCAGTTTACGTGGCAAAGCGCGGGTCGTACAGCAGAGCCATGGCTGGGGCCAGACATTTTGGATACCATGCACAGTCTTAAAGAGGAGCAAGTGGAGTATGTGCTGGCTGCGCCAGTTGGCTTTGTTTCTGATCACTTAGAGGTGTTATACGATCTGGATATTGAAGCACAGGCGTTGGCGAAGGAATTGGATATGCGTTTTCAGCGTATTGATTCACTCAACAGTGATCCACTGTATATGGAGACGCTTAGTGATGTCATCATAGATCAATGGAAAAAGGGATGAGGACATAATGGAGCAAAGGTTACGTAATATTGTGATTGTAGGCGGAGGCTTGACCGGGCTTAGCACTGCTTTTTATACACGAAAAATGTACAAAGAAGCTGGCTACACACCTCGAATTACGCTGGTGGAGAAAGCATCCGTGCTGGGCGGAAAAATTGAAACACTGCATAAAAATGGTTTTGTCATTGAAAAGGGGCCAGATTCCTTTCTGGCCCGTAAAACGGCCATGATAGACCTGGCAAAAGAGCTGGAGCTGGATCATGAGCTGGTAAGCACGAACCCTGAGGCTAAAAAGACATACATTTTGCATGAAGGACAGCTTCATCCGATGCCTCCAGGGCTGGTATTGGGGATTCCAACGGAGCTGAAACCCTTTTTGCGCAGCGGCTTGATCTCTTTAGGCGGGAAAATGCGGGCTATGATGGATTTTGTCATTCCGCCTCGCCGTGTACCGGGAGATGAGGCGTTGGGTGATTTTATTGAACGCCGACTGGGCAAAGAAGTGCTAGAGAATGTAACCGAGCCACTGTTGGCGGGGATTTATGCTGCCAACATGAAGACGCTAAGTTTGCAAGCGACCTTCCCACAATTTGCTGAGGTAGAGCAGCAATACGGAAGCCTCATTCACGGGATGATGACAGGTCGAAAACCAGCTGAAACACATACGGGTACGAAAAAAAGCGCCTTTTTGACCTTCCGTCAAGGCTTGCAAAGTTTGGTGCATGCGTTACTGAATGATTTGTATGACTGTGATTTACGCACCGGAATTGCTGTTACAGAATTCACAAAGACAACGGAAAGTGAAGGCAGCCCATATCGCGTTATGCTGGACAATGGAGAGAAGCTGGAGGCGGATGATATTTTTGTAACGACTCCCAATTTTGCTGCTGCGCCGCTATTGCGAGATCATGTCAATGTGGCTGCACTGGAAGCCGTTAATTACGTCTCCGTAGCAAACGTGGTTATGGCCTTCGATAAAACAGATATTGAGAACGTCTTTGACGGTTCTGGTTTTCTGGTCCCTCGCAAAGAAGGACGCAGCGTGACCGCTTGTACATGGACGTCTGCCAAGTGGCTTCATACTAGCCCGGACGATAAGGTGCTGTTGCGCTGTTATGTAGGGCGAGCAGGAGCTGAAGACACTGTAGAGTTACCGGATGATGAGCTGATTGCACTGGTACGTAAGGATTTGAAAGAGATGATGGGAGTTACAGCAACTCCGCTGTTCACGGAAATTACACGTCTTCGCAATTCCATGCCTCAATATCCGGTAGGGCACCCGCAGGCTATAGCTGATTTGCGGGAAGAGTTACGCACTGCCATGCCAGGAGTGTATGTTTTGGGCGCTGGCTATGATGCGATTGGTTTACCGGATTGCATCCGTCAGGCTAAGGAATGGGCCTCTAATGCCGTCCAAACGACACAGCAGGAAGCGGTTAAGGTACAGGTGTAAATGTTCGATGATGAACCCTTCGCGATCCAGGCGAGGGGTTCTATTTATATTGAAATTTGATATATAATGGAGAAGGTGTAAAATTCGCCAGCTAATAAAGAAGTTATGCAAATTGCAATAGCATAGAAGGAGTGAAGAATGTACCCTCCCAGATCACAGCGAAATGAAGGTCGCAAGAAAGCAAGAAAACCAAAAATAGGCAAGGCTTGGATCATTACGAATCTGGTCCTGCTGCTTATGATCGTAGGTCTTTTCGGTTATTATTACATATTTGAACACGACAACAGTGGCTCTCTTGCGGAAAATGCCGGGTATTCGCAAACGGAGAAGAAAATCCAAACGGAATCTGCTAGTGAAGAGCGGTCTACTCCCTCGGTCAGTGAAAATGTTACAGCCTTGTCAAATAAACAGCTGGACGAAGGCTCCAATGCAGAAAAGCAATTTTCTGACGATGAAACAAAGCAATCTGCTGCTTCAGACACAAGCCATCGTCCCGCGACAACGTCTGACACAAATGCTCCCGAAGGCAGCTCTTCAGGAGCAAAATTATCCTCGGGGAAAGACGGGCAGGCAGGTAACGATACGTCCAAGGATGTATACGACGGTACTCCATCCGCCGATAAGGAAGGAACGGAGGATGTGAAAAAATCAAAAACAGACGGTGCAGATTCTCCGACAGTCACGCTTCACTTTGTAGGGGATGTGCAATTTTCCGGTAAAGTTGAGCAGCGATTGGAACAGAATGGGTTTGATTTTCCGTATCAATATCTTGGAAACTTGTTTCATAAAGACGATCTGACGATGGCCAATCTGGAAACGCCCGTGACAACGAATGGTGTGGGTGCGTTAAATAAAACGTATGTGTATAAATCTTCGCCCAAGGCGTTAACTGCGTTGGCTGCGGCAGGGATAGATGCTGTCAATTTGGCCAACAATCACATTTTGGATCAGGGCACAGGCGGATTACTGGATACACTGAAATATCTGGATGAAAAAGGTATTGCCCATGCTGGAGCCGGGCGTAATGCAAAAGAAGCGTATGCGCCGCATTATTTTGAACGTAAAGGGATTAAAATTGCGTTGTTGGGGACTACACGTGTCATGCCTGAAGCCAACTGGAATGCGGGCGCCAAACTGCCCGGTGTAGCAGGAGCCTATGATTCGACCGCTATCGTAAAGTCCATCCGTGAGGCACGAATGCAGGCCGATCTGGTGATTGTCATTGCCCATTGGGGGAAGGAGCGCGCTACTGCACTTGAGCCCCATCAAACCGAGTTATCGCACGCTTTTATTGATGCTGGAGCTGATCTTGTCATTGGCGGTCATCCACATGTGCTTCAAGGGATGGAGCAATATAAAGGTAAATGGATCGCATACAGCACAGGCAATTTTATTTTTTCTAAATCAACGGTGCCAGCCACTTGGGATACAGCGATATTTCAGGCAACCTGTACCCGAAAAGGGGCTTGCGAAATGAAGTTGACCCCTTATCGGGCGGAGCTGGGTCAACCGATCCCATTGAAGGATACGGAGGCCAGCAAAATTTTGCAGAGAGTGGCGGCACTGTCACCGGGAAATGTCTCGATAGGGACGGATGGTACAGTAAGCACTCAATAGAAGTTTGAAAAGAAATTTTTTATATGGAATTTGACGGAACGATCGTATGAGGGACTCCTTTGTGGATGGAGGTCATAACAAGATGAATCATTTGTGCGTGGCTCACCGCGGTTTTTCGGGCATTGCTCCCGAGAACACGATGGCAGCCTTTAAGCTTGCGTTGGAGCAGCCGTTTGTACACTGGGTTGAGCTGGATGTACAGCTGTCAAAGGACGGTGTTCCGGTGGTAATTCATGATTTTACACTGGAGCGAACGACGAATGGTACAGGGCGAGTAAAGGATTCGGACTGGAAAGCATTGCAACAACTTGATGCTGGTAGCTGGAAAAGTGCAGAATACCGTGGAGAAAAGATCCCCTCCCTCGCACAGGTACTGGATTTATGTCGTGGCCGCGTATCGCTCAATATTGAGCTTAAAACCGCTGGTGACATGTATCCAGGATTGGAGAAAGCCGTACTCCGTGAAATTGTGATGAGAGGGATGGAGGGAGAGGTGGTATTAACCTCTTTTGAGCGTGCTGCATTACGCCGGGCTAAGGAGTTGTCTCCTGAAATCCGTACCGGATTGATTATCGATGCGCGTCCAGATGATTTGGCAACGCAACTGGAGCAGCTACAATGTACTTTTTTATCCATAGGCTATCCGCGTTTGGATCCAAACCTGATGAAAGATCTCACCGGACGCGGTATTGCTGTCATGGCGTGGACGGTGGATGACCGCCGTATAATGCGGAGATTGTCCTCATTGCATCCTGAATTGATGATTTGCACCAATTGGCCGGATCGCTGGGAACAGGTTTTTTTGCTTTCCAAGCATCGGATGTGGCACTATATACGTAAACTTATTCGTTAATCAATCGAACTACATACGCGGGAAGGGTGACGGATCGTGATGAACGTGGATATTCGTAATGTTTACTGTGTCGGACGCAATTATAAGCTGCATGCGGAGGAGCTGGGTAATGAGGTTCCCGCAGAGCCGATGATTTTTTTGAAGCCGTCTCATGCAGTCGTGCCGCTGGATGGCGCCACGCTGGAGCTTCCTCAGGGGCAAGGAGATATTCATTTTGAGACTGAGCTGGTTGTGGCTGTAGGACGTAAATACGAACCAGGCATGTCCGCAGATACATGTCTGAACGCATTTGCATTCGGGATTGATTTTACCCTGCGTGATGTACAGAGTGTTCTAAAGAAAAAAGGCCACCCATGGACCGCCGCCAAAGGCTTTAAATCGTCTGCACCTGTGACACCATTCCTGCCTTTAGAAAAATTGGACATGCTGGAGCAGCAGGATTTTTCCTTGCTCAAAAATGGACAGGAAGTGCAGCGTGGACGTGTCAAAAATATGATTTTTTCTATTCAGCATATCGTTGAATATATAGCAACTCATTATGGACTGGGCGAGGGAGATATTATTTTCACAGGTACTCCAGCAGGAGTAGGGCCTACAGCAAGTGGGGATCGCTTTGAGCTTTTCTGGGGGAGTGAGCGTCAGGGAGACTTCACCATCGCGTAAATCTGTGAACGGCATCCATACAAGAGGATTAAAAAAGGGAATGTTCTGAAGGCCGTGTCCTGTGCCAAAGCATGGGACACGGCTTTTATATAAGCGCAGAGCGTTGTACAATAATGTACAGAACGAAATAAGAAAAACGGAGATTCATTTCAAAAGCGGGGGTATATCATGGACTGGATCATCGGATTGCTTTGTGCTGCTGTGGTGGCGGGAGCTGCATTTTATAAAAAATCCTTAACCTTATCTGGCTTTGCCGCGGCTGTACTGATGGGGACCGTGTATTATGGGGCGGGTAACCTGTTCTGGTTCGGCACATTGCTCTTGTTCTTTATCACGTCAACCCTCCTGTCGAGGTTCAAAAAGGAGCGCAAGGCTGAACTGGAAAAATCGTATGCCAAAACTGGCAACCGGGATGCAGGCCAAGTATGGGCCAATGGGGGATTAGGTATGCTGTTATGCCTGGGTTATGCGATATGGCCCCATGTTACGTGGCAGCTGGCTTTTGTCGGTGTCATGGCTACGGTCACTTCCGATACGTGGGCAACGGAATTTGGCAGCCTGAGTCGTAGGCCACCCCGTTCGGTGCTGAACGGGAAGGTGCTGGCACCCGGAACCTCAGGAGGAGTATCTGTGTTGGGAACGGCTGCAGCCTTGGCTGGGGGTGTACTGATCGGCATAGGTGCATGGGGCTTTGGACACGCCATAGGAACCCCGAGCTTGCCGTTATGGCTGTGGGCACTGGTTGGAGGTATATCCGGCAGCGCCGGGGCCTTTGCTGATTCCTATCTTGGTGCTACGGTGCAAATGATGCGTTCCTGCACGGTTTGCGGACGGGAAGTAGAAGTAGACTCACATTGTGGACAAACGACGGTCTATGTACGAGGCTGGCGTTGGATGAGTAATGATCGAGTGAATAGCATTAGTTCTATTTTCGGGGGATTGGTCGCTCTGGCAGGTATTTTTTTTATACTCTGAACACGGGGCTGGAGATCGTTACAAGGAATTAACTGTTATAAGAATTGACCGTGTTCAATCCTTGTATAAGGAGGTGCTAAGATGGGCGATATACAAGGAGATAAATATGAAGCTATTTTGGACGCCGCTTACACCATCTTTGGCACCAAAGGCTTTTATGAAAGCAAAATTTCCGAGATTGCAGAACAAGCGGGAGTTGCCAAAGGCACAGTATACTTGTACTTTAAAAGCAAAGAGCAGCTTTTTACAGCAGTCACACGTAGAGATAGCGAACAATACCTAGCCGAAATGCAAAGTGCATTAATTAATCGTACTTTGGGAGAAGGACTGCTGCGGATGGCAAATTTGCATCTGCACTACTATTTCAAGCGCAAGCAGCATACTAAATTATTTTTTATGACCCCCAACAGTGACCCCGATCTAATGGAGTTTATGCGGGAATTTATTCAGGACTATACTGATTTGGTCAAAAATAAACTGGCGTCAGAGGGCGTGCAGCAGCCTGAGTTTCATGCGAAGGCATTCATCGGTATGATGGAACGCCTAAAAATGGATATTTTATTGAATAAAGATTTCCGCGAATGTGACGTGGATCAGACGGCTGAACTAGCAGCGAACTTATTTATGCATGGCTGTAAAGCCGGAATACAAAAATTTTGACATCTTATTGCTAAGAAACCGTACTGAATTCGTTCAGGTAACGGTTTTTTTAATCATTGGCTGTGTCTGTGTTAAAATAAACAGGATGCATCACAAAATTGGGGAAGAGTAGGGAATCCGTATGAATATTATGACCGTTGAACATATAACGAAAAGCTATGGCGAGAAAATGTTGTTTGAGGATGCTTCCTTTGGTATGGATGAACGTGACAAAATAGGGGTCGTTGGTGTAAATGGTACCGGTAAATCAACGTTTTTACGGGTAATTTCCGGATTAGAGCCGCCAGATGATGGCAATATTGCAGTGAATAACGATGTGCGAATTCAATATCTAGCACAAAATCCAGAGTTTGATCCCGAAATGAAGGTACTCCAGCATATTTTTCATGGCAACCAGCCTGAAATGAAAGCGGTCCGAGAATATACGGAAACCATGGAGTTATTGGAGTTAAATCCGGGTAGCGAGGAGCTTCAAAACCGTCTATTGCGAGCAAGTCAGCAAATGGATACATTCCAGGCATGGCAGCTGGAAAGTGAGGCCAAAAATATACTTACCCGACTGGGGATCACCCAGTTTGAGTCTCGTATGGGCGTTCTATCCGGCGGGCAGCGTAAGCGGGTGGCTTTGGCGGCGGCTTTGATCCAACCCTGCGAGTTGCTCATTCTGGACGAGCCTACAAACCATATTGATAATGAGTCCGTTGAATGGTTGGAGCAGTATTTGCAAAAAAGACGTGGTGCGTTGTTAATGATCACGCATGATCGCTATTTTCTGGATAGAGTTGCAAATGTCATGCTGGAGCTGGATCATGGCCGCCTTTTCCGTTATGAGGCTAACTATACCCGTTTTCTAGAGTTGAAGGCAGAACGCGAGGAGCGGGAAGCGTCTACGGAACAAAAAAGGAAGAACCTGCTGCGTAATGAGCTGGCCTGGATTCGCCGTGGAGCAAAGGCTCGTTCCACCAAGCAGAAAGCGCGTATTGACCGATATGAGCAACTTAAGGATCAGCAACCGGAAGCTCGTTCTGGATCTGTAGATATGTCCGTCGCCTCCACACGTCTGGGTAAAAAGATATTGGAGATCGAGCATCTGTCCAAATCGGTAGATTCTCGTAAGCTGATACAGGATTTGAGCTACATTGCGGTTCCTGGTGATCGTGTTGGTATCCTAGGTCCTAACGGTAGTGGGAAATCCACTCTGCTCCAAATGATTGCCCAGCATATAGAACCGGATTCCGGCAACGTTGTGCTGGGACCGACTGTGAAGCTTGGCTATTTTACTCAGGAACATCAGGAAATGAACGAAGCATTACGTGTCATTGAATATATTAAGGAAGAAGCCGAAGTGATTCGTACAGCAGACGGTTCGACGATTACAGCTGCACAAATGCTGGAGCGATTCTTGTTCGCACCAAGTGCGCAATGGACAGTTATTTCTAGGCTGTCCGGGGGTGAAAAACGGCGTTTGTATTTGCTTCGTGTTCTGATGTCGGCACCGAATGTGTTATTGCTGGATGAACCAACAAATGATCTGGATATTCAGACCCTTTCCGTTTTGGAAGATTATCTGGATGAATTCCCGGGCGTGGTGTTTATTGTTTCTCATGATCGCTATTTCCTGGATCGAACAGTGGACAAAATACTGGCATTTGAAGGGGATGGACAGGTACGTGTACATGTAGGCGATTATAGCGAGTATGCAGAATGGATCAGTAAAAATGCTCAATCTTCTGTGAATACGTCTGTCTCGACGAGTACGGCTTCCTCGAATCGCTCTTCCGCGCCTAAGTCTGCGGGTCCTTCTGATTCAGTCAAGGAGACAAGTAAAACCAAGCTTAAATTCACCTTCAAGGAACAGCGGGAATATGAGCAAATTGATGAGCTGATTGAACAAGCCGAACAGAAGTTGGCCGACATTCAGCGACAGATGGAAGAGTCTTTCAGTGATTCAGCACGACTACAGGAGCTCATGGCTGAGCAAGCGAAGGCCGAACAGCATCTGGAGCACCAAATGGAACGCTGGACCTACCTGAATGAGCTGGCCGAGCAGATTGAACAAAGTAAATCTTAAAAATACAGAAGCAAGTCACCATTCAGAGTGGAGGCTTGCTTTTTTTTATCGAATTATTAATACATTTTTCATATTAAAAGTGCGTGAATTATATATTTCTAATATCAAATTACAGTGGGTATAATGGATTGCATATGGAGGGGAGGAATTGAAAATGGAATATCGTAAACTTGGAAAAAGTGGTTTGATGGTAAGTGAGATCGCATTCGGAAACTGGATCACCCACGGTGCTCAAGTGGATGATACCATAGCGCAAGCCTGTGTAAAGGCTGCACTAGACTCAGGGATTACCACGTTTGATACCGCTGATGTGTATTCAAATACCATGGCGGAAACGGTTTTAGGTCATTCTTTAAAAGGAATACGCCGTGAAAGTATTGAACTATGTACTAAGGTTTTTCATCCCACAGGTACCGGACAGAATGATAAAGGGCTGTCTCGCAAACATATCATGGAGGCCTGCCATGCTTCTCTTCGACGCCTGCAAACGGATTATATTGATGTATATTATGCACACCGTTTTGATCCAACCGTTTCGCTTGAAGAAACTTTTTTGGCCTTATCTGATTTGGTGCGGCAAGGGAAGGTTTTGTATGTAGGAGTAAGCGAGTGGACAGCAGAGCAGATAAAGCAAGGAGCCGCTCTGGCTAGGGAGTTAAAGGTCCCATTCGTGGCAAGTCAGCCCCAATATTCCATGCTGTGGCGTGTCATTGAAGCTGAAGTGATTCCCGCTTGTGAGCAGGAAGGGATGGGGCAGGTGGTTTGGTCACCTCTGGCACAAGGTATTCTTTCTGGTAAATATGCAGCAGACAAGCCGTTACCCGAGGGTTCACGAGCTTCTACGACAGCAGGGTCACCATTTTTCAAACGTTTGGCTGGACAATGGTTACGTAAAGAAGTCCTTTTGGCAATAAAGAAAATTCAGCCGATTGCAGAAGAATGCGGACTGACGCTACCCCAGCTTGCAGTCGCATGGGTTTTACAAAACCCGCAAGTGTCCTCAGCTATTATCGGTGCTTCCAAGCCCGAGCAGGTTAAAGAAAACGTAAAAGCTGCGGGTGTCCGTCTAGATGGGCAGGTCATGAGACAATTGGATAGCATCTTAAATAGTATTGTTGAATGTGATCCGAGAAAAACAGGTTAAGATATACGATCAAAGAGCTTTACATATCTAACTCTTCGCTACAAGCTGTTTCTTCAACCACTTCCAGAAAATGAGTCAAAATAGCTTCATGTGCACCTGTTTTCCATGCAGCATAAAGTGGGATGGACGGAGACTCTTCTTGAAAGGAACGAAATACGACATCACTGCGTTGAAACACAGAAACGTAAGAGGGGACAATGGAGATCCCTATACCAGCCGCTACCAAGTTAACGATCGTATACATTTGAACGGCTTCCTGTACGATTTGAGGCTGAAATCCGTGTTGTCCGCAAAAGTCGAGTATGAGATTATGAAAAGAAGCTCCCATATGAGGCGGAGACAGGATAAAAGATTCGTCCGCTAAAGAACGTAAAGACAAGGTTGAATGGTGGGCTAACCGATGTGTTTGAGGAAGAACGGCCATGAGTGATTCGTTGGTGTAAAGACGAGAAGTGGTATGTATAGATGGATCTGCACTGCGCAGGAAGCCCACATGAACTTTGCCATCGTGTATGGCTTTCAGTTGTTGGACAGATGTCATTTCAAATAACGTAAGCTTCACATCTGGAAAACGATCTCGGAATTTCTTCAAGGCATTAACCATCAGACTGCCAGAGGCTGAATCTACAAAAGCGATAGATAATTGTCCGAATTTCCCCTGACTTGCAAGCTGTGTAATCTTAATGGATCTTTCCAATTGTGCAACCATGTTTCTGGATTCTTCTAAAAATATCGCTCCTGCTGACGTAAGTCGAACTTGTCTTTTGGTTCGTTCCAAAAGCTTCACGCCAAGCTCTTCCTCAAGGCTTTGAATTTGTTGGCTCAAGGGAGGTTGGGTGATATTCAGTTTTTTCGCAGCACGGTTAAAATGCAGTTCTTCCGCTACTGCGATAAAGTAACGTAGTTTTTTCAGATCCATAGCTGTGATTTCCTTTCGCTAAGCCTTCACCGACCTATTCTCCAGGGGAACAGGTCGGTTTTTATCGTTCGAATTAAATCGTCACATAAGCTGCAAGCAGACGTGCAGTGTTCACCACGGCCTGCTTGTGCGTGCGCTCCATGGCATGGGAGGCGTGTACGCCAGGGCCGATCAACGCAGCACGGATATTATTACCTGCTCTTAGCGCAGCCGAGGCGTCCGAACCGTAGTGCGGATAAATATCTACCGCATACGGAATATTCAGCTCTTTGGCCAGCTCAATTAGACGGGTTGTCATAGTATAGTCGTAAGGCCCGGAGGAATCTTTGGCACAGATAGAAACATCCGTTTCCTTGCAGCTCAGATCTTCACCCATACAGCCCATATCGACAGCTATCATCTCACTGATTCCTTCAGGTATGTAAGCCGCTCCGTGCCCCACTTCCTCGTAGTTAGAAATGAGCAATTTAACGGTATGTCGAGGCTTCCAGTTTCCATGTACAGCAGATTCCAGTAAACCAAACAGTGCAGCTACACTAGCTTTATCATCCAGATGGCGTGACTTGATAAATCCACTGGGTGTTACGACTGGACGCGCATCGAACGAAATAAAATCGCCCACTGCAATACCGAGCTGAAGCACGTCTTCTTTTGACTCGACAAGCTCGTCAATCCGTACCTCCATATGGCTCTCCTTGCGCTCAAAGCTCCGTGCATCATCATAGACGTGCACGGATGGATGGCTGGACAGAATAGTGCCTGTATACGTTTGTCCGCTTCTGGTATGAATAAGGCAGTATTCGTTCTCAATGCTGTTCATCATGAAGCCGCCGACGGATGTCAGACGTAGGGTGCCTTGTGCTGTAATGGAACGCACCATTGCGCCCAATGTATCCACATGTGCGCTCAGCGCCACCGTATGGTCCGTTTCCTGACCTTCCAGAGTCAAGATGGCACCGCCTTTTGCATTCCATTCGATTTGTACCCCGAGGCTTTCTGCTTCTTTACGAATCAGCTCCATCACATGGTGTGTATACCCACTGGGACTGGGTGTGTTCAGTAGCTGATTTAAAAAGCTCATCATATAATTCTCATTTAATTGAATCGTCATTTGTTGCTCCTCCTCATTTCGACAACCGATCAGATTTAGAGGACGGTTGCTCTATATCTTGGTCGAATGTAGACCCTGTGCTGGAAGAACCAGTTGTGTCATAGGTCACATCCGCGTTTGCTTCCACCGTGGATGTGTGCTCTTCTTGTAATGTATGAAGCTGAGTAGTCAGACGTTTAATCTCTCTCTGAAGCCTATATTGGCGGAAAATACCGAAAGAACCGACAATAAGTCCACCTAGAAGAGTGCAACCAAGAATAAGCAGAATCAAAGGAATGCTAACCCTACTGAATAGAAGGTTCACTTGAACCGAATTCACATTAATAACAGCAAATACAGCTGTTAACAAAGCAATAACAAGAGCTGCGATTAAAGACCATTGTGTTTTCAAAATGCCACCTCCTCCCGTTACATTATAAAATCCCTTGCCCGCCATGGACAAGGGATTTATCCGTGCATCATTTCAATGCTGGATTTTAAGTGCGCACGGTTTACTTTCCTTCAGTTAGCTTTTCCATTTCTGTAATAACTTCTTCGAATACGCTCATTGCTTCGCGGATCGGCTGCGGAGAGGACATGTCAACGCCAGCTTTTTTCAAAATATTGATTGAATAATCACTGCCACCGCTCTTCAAGAAGCCCAAGTAACGGTCAACGGCTGGCTGGCCTTCTTCCAGAATCTGCTTCGAAAAACTGGTTGCTGCCGAGAAGCCAGTAGCATACTTGTAGACGTAAAAACTGTTATAAAAATGAGGGATTCGTGCCCATTCCATTTCAATGTCTTTGTCTACCTTCATACCGGGCCCGTGATATTTCACATTCAGATCATAGTAAATCTCTGATAAAAGCTGCGGTGTAAGGGATTCCCCCTGTTCAGCGCGTTCATGTACAATTTTCTCAAATTCCGCAAACATGGTTTGACGGAATACCGTTGTGCGGAATTGATCTGCATAGTAGGTGAGAAGGTACATTTTCTCTTTCGGATCGGTTGATTTGTTCAGCAGGTAATCCATTAGCAACGCTTCATTGGTTGTGGATGCCACTTCAGCCAGGAAAATGGTGTACTGTGCATCTCTATACTTCAATGCGTTATCTGAATAGTACGAATGCAACGCATGCCCCATTTCATGAGCAAGCGTGAACATGCTGTTCAGGTTATCTTTATGGTTCAGCAGTACATATGGGTGGGTACCATAAGCTCCCCAACTGTATGCACCAGTACGTTTGTTTTCATTTTCGTATACATCAATCCAGCGCTCATCATAGCCTTTTTGCAACGAAGCCAGATAGTCCGCGCCCAGTGGCTTAAGGCCTTCCTTTGTTTGCTTTTTGGCGTCTTCATATGTAATGTCCATCTTGTATTCGTCTACAAGCGGAGCGAACAAATCATACATATGGAGCTCATCCACACCTAACAACTTTTTACGCAGCTTCATGTAACGATGGAGCAGGGGCAAACTTTCATGAATGGTGTCAATGAGATTCGTATATACTTCCTTCGGAATATTGTCACCATATAGTGACATTTCCAGTACAGATGGGTATTTGCGAACACGAGAATAAAAAATATTTTTGTTCACATTAGCACTTAGTGTAGAAGCAATTGTATTTTTATTTTTGGCATATGTGTCATATACCGCTTTAAAAGCACGTTCGCGTACTTCGCGGTGCGGACTTTCGAGAAATTGAATGTAGCTGCCATGAGTCAGCTCAACCTCTTTGCCGTTCTCATCCTTGATTTTTGGAAACTTCAGATCAGCGTTGTTGAGCATGCCGAAAATCGTTTGCGGGGCTTGAGCCAGATTGCCAACCTGAGCGAGCAACGCTTCTTCTGTCTTGCCCAGAATATGTGCTTTTTCCCGCTTCATTTCTTGAAGTGTAAACCGGTAATCTGCAAGCTTCGGATCTTCAATGAAGGCATCGAGCTGATGATCCGGCAGTGCCAAAATTTCAGGCGTCACGAAAGAAAGAGACTCGCTAACCTCAACGCCTAATTTTTTGGCTTTTTGCGAAAGACCCTGGTATGTAGGTTCAGCTGTATCCTCATCATGATGCAGATGTGCGTACACATATACACGCTCGGTTTTGAGCGACAATTCATCTTCCAATTTAAAACAGTTTCCAATCGACTCTGCTGAATTGAGCTTGCCTTGGAATTGTTCAGCCTTTTTGGCTAGTTTTTTGACTTCTTCGTATTCTTGATCCCATGCTTTGCGGTTAGGAAACAAATCTTCCAGTTTCCATGTATTTTCCACTGGCGCATCAGCGCGTTTTACAATTTCACTCATGGAGAGCCTCCTCTGATCGAACGTAATGTGGGGTAGGGCTGCGGCAGTAAGGGACGGATGCCAAAACGAAGAAACCGCCACGCTTACCATAAGCAGCAGGGCAAGAGGTTTTACAGGATGCATATAACGGCAGATCCTCCTTATACCATGGCTTGTATGCCATAGTATGACCTCTTACGCCCGAAAGTATAATTTTCCCTACTGTGGGTTGGAACCTATATTTAATAAGCTGTATACAATGAGATAAAAGGCAAGGCAAACCATGATTACAGCAGTGAGGGCCATCCACTTTTTGAGAGGAGTCGGTATCGTATCACGCTTCATGATCAGCACTCCGCCCAGCGTGAAGGCCAGAATAATGAAGATGAGATAGCTGTTGGACACCATGAATAGGCTAGACCTGTTTGAAAGCGTTCATGATCCGCTGCCACTCTTCCTCATTATCTTGAAAGGACTGCTTGGGAAACCGATTTTGAGCCCAATGCATCAGCGCCGGACGGCTTAAAAACGTGTGGGCTTCCTCGCCCCAATCATCGGATATTTCCCGTAGAACGATGTAACGGCCCTGCACCTCGACAGTCATCATGTTCCAATTGTCTTTTTTGTATATTTCGTGTTTTTTCATCATATGCATGTCTCCGATTTTATAGATGTTTTGGTTCATGATACCGCAGTTTCCGCCGCAAAAGCAAATCATTCCAGCCCGAAAAACCAGGAAAAACATCAATTGCATTGTGAAAAAGCATGAAGTATAATATGGATATTCGCCATAGATGGCGGTATTTTTAGGAGGTTGTTCACTTGAAAGGTACAGTTAAATGGTTTAACGCAGAAAAAGGTTATGGCTTCATTCAAATGGATGGTGGCGAGGACGTATTCGTACATTTCTCCGCAATCCAAGGCGACGGCTTTAAAACTTTGGAAGAAGGTCAAGCGGTTGAATTCGAAATCACTGAAGGTAACCGTGGACCCCAAGCAGCTAACGTAATCAAACTGTAAGTGTAACTGAATTGTAAGAATGGTTCCGTTTCTACGGATGTCTTATATATTACGGTTAAACTATGAATTGAGAGCGCAGTTCCTTAAATTTAAGGGACTGCGCTTTTTTGCGTAAATACGTTTATGCTATGAGAACATTGAGCAGGAATAGGGTATTATACGTAATAAAACTAGGCAGAAGACATTTTAAATTGAAGGAGTTGAGAAAATGAGTGCAGCAGAGGCTAATCGTAAGCCTTCCCTGATTGAAGGTCCTATTGCCAAAACGCTGTTTATGTTCTCTTTGCCGATGCTGTTCGGAAACATTCTGCAATCCCTGAATGGAACGATCAATTCGATCTGGGTTGGGAAGTTTCTGGGAGAAGCCGCATTGACTGCCGCTTCCAACGGAAATATTATAATGTTTTTTCTTATCAGTTCGATTTTTGGCGTCACCATGGCTGCCACTATTATGATCGGACAAAATATCGGAGCAGGAGACGTAGCTGAAACCAAGCGCGTAGTAGGTACAAGTGCTGTCTTTTTTCTGGTGCTCGCCTTTGCTATAGGTATTATCGGATTTTTGAGTGCGCCTTGGATTCTTCATGTACTCAATACACCTACCGAATCGGTGGATATGGCGATCACGTATACGCGTATTATATTCGCAGGCATGCCTTTTTTGTACGGCTATAACTACATCATGACTGTAATGAGAGGGGCTGGAGATTCCAAAACACCATTTTATTTTCTGATCGTTTCCGTCGTACTGGATGTACTACTCAACCCGCTGTTAATATTCGGATGGGGACCGATTCCTGCTATGGGTATTGGAGGTTCCGCTACTGCTACCCTGATCGCTCAAGGGATCAGCTTTGTGTTGATCCTCATTTACCTATATCGAGTAAAATATTTTTTGCGCATTACATCTTCAGAGCTTCATTTACTCAGATTTGATTGGAAAATTATTTGGACCCTAATCCGTAAGGGAGTGCCGATGGGGTTGCAAATGATTGCTGTCTCCACCAGTGCGATTGCATTAATGAATCTGATTAATGGCTACGGGACAGTGGCAGCTGCAGCTTATACAGCAGCCAATAATTTGTCCAGCTATGTGCAGATGCCGGCAATGGCGTTAGGTGCAGCTGTTTCTTCCTTTGCCGCTCAAAATATCGGAGCCGGACGTTGGGATCGAGTGCGTACAACAACCTGGATTGGGATTGTGTATAATTTTGTGTTGACTGGTGGAGCAGTGGTATTGATTTACATGTTTAACCGTCAGGCCTTGCTCATGTTCCTTCCTTCTACGGGGGGTGCATTGGAATTGGGTATGCGGATTAATCTGATCACCTTGTGGTCTTTTGTTATATTCGGTATTACCAATGTCATTACAGGTGTTGTTCGATCAACGGGTTCCGTAATGGTACCGCTTTTAATTACCATTATTTCATTATGGGGCATTCGTATACCTCTGGCCTATGCATTTGTCGATGAGTATGGTCTAGATGCTGTATGGTGGAGCTTTCCTGTTGGTTTTGCTATCTCTGCCGTAGCAGTCATTTTCTATTATGCTTTCGGGAAATGGAAGCAGGCAAGCATGGGAGAGGGAATCCAAGGCGTGAAGCCAGCAGAGGACAAAGGTTAGGTAGGCCATTTATACTATTTGCGGTTAAAGTCTTATAAGGATAGATTTTGTGTAACTCCTATTTTTGACTAATAATACATTACAGGTATAAAGTCTTTTTGTAAGAATAGCTCATTTTTCTTGAATCTTAAAGAAAAAAGTGAGGTTGTTCATTTGTGCTAAAAGGACGATCATATTATAATGGATATGGTTTGGATAGGTATAATTACGTAGACAACAATGTGGAGGCACCGTCATTTGAGTTATGTTGAGCAAGGACGTTATCAAGTACCGAGAGGCCCCATAGGTCTAATGAGCCGAATGTACAAGCACATTCTCCCTGAAACGAAACTAGAATTGAGTAACTGGAAGAGCAAGGCCGAACAAATTCCGGACCCTGAGCTGCGAAGTCAGGCGCTTGCGAGCATAGCGGATAAGACGTTTCACTGCGTGGGTGGGGCGGTTTATGCCGCAGCCAATATGTCTGCCCGGCAGACGCTAATTCCGCTGATCGTAGCGTATCAGACCATTAGTGATTATCTGGACAACCTGTGTGATCGCAGTACGTCCATGGATCCGGATGATTTCAGGCTGTTGCATCAGGCTATGCTGGATGCGGTTAATCCGACGGCTAGGCCAGTGAATTATTATGAGTTGCGTCGTGAGCAGGAGGATGGCGGTTATTTGACCGGGCTGGTGACAACCTGTCAGTCTTGTGTAAGCAGGCTTCCGGGCTATGAGGCGGCAATGCCTTACGTTCAGGATTTGGCGCGATTATACACGGATTTGCAAGTATACAAGCATATAAAACCCGAGCTGCGGGAACAAGCGCTTTTGGACTGGTGGTCACTTCATAAAGATCGTACACCAGAGTTGCGCTGGAATGAGTTTGCTGCGGCTACCGGTTCAACTCTGGGGGTCTTTATGCTGTTTCTTGCTGCCAGCGACCAGCATCTGACAGATGCAGGGGCTGCCTCAATACATGCATCGTATTTTCCACATGTGTGCAGTCTTCATATTTTGCTGGATTATCTAATCGATCAAGACGAAGACCGGAAGGGCGGAGATCTTAACTTTTGCAATTATTATGAAGATACCGACATGATGCTAGACCGGATCGCCTACGTTGTGAATCGGGCGCGGGCTGATATTGCAGATGTCCCTGCCAGCTCCTTTCACCGGATGATTATCGAGGGATTGCTGGCTTTATATTTATCCGACCCTAAAGTTAGCGAGCAGCAGGACGTTCGCGCTGTTTCGAGACGTTTAATGAAAAATAGTCCGCTCATGCGTTTGTTTTTCTTATTAAACAGTCGATGGATAAGAAGGCTTATATGATTATTTTGAGGAGGTCATAAATCATGACAGCAGTTAAGAAAATTGCAGTATTAACAAGTGGTGGAGATTCACAAGGGATGAACGCGGCAGTTCGCGCCGTCGTACGCAGCGGATTGTATTTTGGACTGGAAGTATTCGGGATTCAACGTGGTTATCAAGGCCTTTTGAACGACGATATTTTTCCAATGGATCTGAGAAGCGTCGGAGATATTATCCAACGTGGGGGTACTGTACTTCAATCTGCAAGATGCCTGGAATTTACGACTGAAGAAGGGCAGAAAAAAGGCGCGCAAATTTTGCGTGACCGTGGAATTGATGGCGTAGTCGTGATCGGTGGCGACGGTTCCTACCAAGGAGCTAACAAACTGACCAAGCAAGGCATTAAAACCATGTGTCTTCCAGGTACGATTGACAATGACATTTCCTTCACGGACTACACGATTGGTTTTGATACAGCGGTTAGTATCGTAGTGGACGCAATCAACAAGCTGCGTGATACAATGTCATCCCATGAACGTTCTTCCATCGTGGAAGTTATGGGACGTCATTGTGGTGATATTGCTCTGCATGCGGGCCTGGCTTCTGGCGCAGAAACAATTTTGGTGCCTGAGGTAGAATTTGACCTGAACGAAGTATCTGATCGCATGAAACAAAACTTTAAGCATGGCAAACGCCACAGTATTATTATCGTTGCGGAAGGCGTAGGCAAAGGCGAAAATGTAGCACAGGTAATCCAAGAAAACTGTCCGGATTATGAACCTCGTGTTACGGTGCTGGGGCATATCCAACGTGGAGGTACACCAACAGCGTTTGACCGTAACTTGGCGAGCCGTTTGGGTGACTTTGCTGTTCGCCAATTGATCGAGGGCGTATCTGATAAGGCTTGCGGAACGATTGACGGTAAGCTGGTAGCTACAGATATTGACAAGGTTGTAAATACTAAAAAAGATTTCAACATGGAGCTTTATGAGCTGGCCTTGCGTTTGTCCCAATAATAAGAACCTTCTACGTACAGTAGATCGGTTCTGATATTGGAAAAGATCAAAATTATGCGGATGACCCGAGTCATCCGCTATTTTTTTAGCTTTGAGTCCTATCAGGAGGTGTCATATATGTACCTATTCAAAATCGAAGTGGACAGTTCGGAAGGAGCGCTGACCGTCATTCTCGCTGCTGAAAATGAAGAACAGGCATTTGAAGAGATTGAACAACATGTGGAGAGACACTTTCTTTATCCTCCCAAGCTGAACGAAGTGGCTATTGTGGAGAAAAAACGAATAACTTTAGGCGCAGCATATGTAATCGAGACACGCAAAGGCTAAATAGCCTCTGCGTGTTGTTTTTTTTCGGCGAAACGACGTTGTACTCTCACCAGACGCCAGAGAAGTAAAATAGCGCCTACTGCCAACCCTGTTATCAAACCGATCCAGTAGCCGTAGGGTCCCAATGAAGTCCAGCGTGCCAGTATATACCCTACAGGAAGCCCAATGACCCAATAGGAGAGGAATGTGAGCAAAAAGGCTGGATTGACGTCTTTATACCCGCGTAGCGCTCCTTGTGTAGGTGTAGCGACAGCATCGGATATCTGAAAGAAAATCGCATAGATTAGAAAATGCTGTGCCAATTGAATGACCTGCGGATCGGTGGAGTAAAGTCGAGCGACCTGTTCACCCCAGATAAGGAGTACAATAGCTGTAATCAGTGATAGACCTACTGCGCTGCTAATCCCCATTACACTATAAGATTTGGCATCCCGCGGACGAGTAGCTCCTGTTTCATAGCCAACTAGAATCGTAAGTGCCATGCAAATGCTGAGAGGAATCATATACAGCGTAGATGCAAAGTTCATGGCAGCCTGATGTGCGGCTATGGTAGCTGTATTATAACTGCTCATGAAGAGAGTGACGGCTGAAAAGACGGCAGTCTCAAAAAATATAGCAAATCCAATCGGTACGCCAATCTTGATGAGCTCTTTCAAAGCACCAGCAGCAATCCCGTATATTTTGTTGAAGATTCGGTATTCGGCAAATATTTTTCCACGATGCGCAGTGATACCGGCGACCAGCATGATGATCCAGTAGGTGGTTGCCGTTGCCACTCCGGAGCCTACACCTCCCAGACGCGGAAAACCCCAGTTTCCATAAATAAGAAGATAGTTCAACAATACATTGATGGGTAACGACATGAGCGTGATGAACATCGTAAAGCGGGTTTGTCCCAATGCATCCATAAAGCTTCGGAGTACAGTGTAGGCAAATAGAGGAACAATCCCAAAGGCCATGGCACAAAGGTAGTATAGGGCCACATTATGAACTCTAAGTTCCAAGTTCATACCGTTCAAAATAGGTTTGACCAAAATGATGCCAGCAATCAAAACGATCATAGACAGGGCGAGAGAGAGCCAAAGTGCTTGAATGACATAGTAGGAGACTTTATCTTTGCGCTGTGCTCCCACTAATTGAGATACAATAGGTGTGATAGCCATAAGTATTCCGTTAAGGCCTGTTTGTACAGGAATCCACAGACTTACTCCAATGGCTACTCCAGCCAGATCAGCAGGGGAAAAGTGCCCTGACATATTCGTATCGAAAAAAGTCATGGCAGATAGTGCAAGCTGGGTAATCAGGATAGGGAGCAAAATGTAGAAAAGCTGCTTCCATTTCTGCCCCGTTGTTAGAGTCAATTGCATTTTTGTTTTCCTCATTTACTAGGGATTCATTATTCGTATATATCATAACATGTAAGTATTTATTGTAAGGGATACCGCTATATTTGAACAGTAATAAAAAAGACTGCACCCGTTCGCCAAACAACGGGACAGCCTTCGAAATAATGATATAATTTCTAAATTTTATATAAAATAATAAAAAGTCCGGAGAGATAAATTATTTGTAAGTTACTCCGCTTGTATAGCGGTTTGTGGCATTCCAGAGTAAATATTCATCCACTTTCATATCCTTAAGCGCTCGTATCTGGTCCTCTACTTGAGTTTTCCCATACTTGGCATAATGTCCGCTCCCCAACCAACTTGCGGTAAAATCCTGGATCCAAGGACGAATAATTGGCTTTAGCTTGCCCGTCGGATCGAGCTTTTTGTGTGTATCGGCCATAGAGCCTTTAATCGTCTGGTAAGGATTCTTATCGGGGTCTTTTACACCGAACCAGCCTGTGGTGTAGTGACTTGGATAAACCATGGGCGAAATGACATCCACATTTTCGGAGATTTTAGTGAAATCCTGTCCGATCCCCTCCGCAGCAGGAACGGATGCAGCATATCCGAAAATATCTACCGATACTCGTACACCTAATGGAGCAAGCTCTTTGCGGGCATATTGTACGAATTCAGCGACTGCATCCGAGCGGGAATGATCTGATTTAGTATATTTCAGCTTGTCTGCTCTTTTCTCAAAGCCTTCGGGGAAACGAACATAGTCAAATTGAATTTCCTTAAAACCAAGTTTGGCTGCTTCCTTAGCGATGGCGATATTATAATCCCATACTTCTTTATTATAGGGATTGACGAACCCGTCTCCTTTGCCGTTTTTCCAGACAGAGCCGTCAGGATTACGGAAAGACATCTCGGGATTTTTGTTTGCCAGTACCGTATCTTTAAATACGACAATACGAGCAATCGGGTAAACATTATGCTTTTTTAATCGGTCCATCAAACCGGAAATATCCCGAATGAATTTTTGCGGCTTACCCAGTTTGAGCAGCTCGGGATTGGTCGTTGGATAAGTAATGTAACCTGCATCGTCCTTAATATCAATAACCATAGAATTGAGCTCTGTCTTGTCAAGCAGTTCAAGCAACTGGGTCATACGCGTTCCGCCTGCGCTATAAGCTGTGACATAGATGCCCTTGATAGCAGGAGTCGTCGGTTGTGGGTCAATTTTAACTGGAGGATGGGAGTCATCCACCTTCGTATTATTGTGCTGAGCCTGAATCATGGCGCTGCTAATTGTTGTTGCCACCGTATCTTTTACATTTGGAGCGTTGGCTGACTGATCCCCGTTTCCGCCTATCCCCATCGCCAATAGCATAATTGCCCAAATCATATTCATTTCCTAACTCTCTCCCTTATGTATGTCGCTTACCTGATTATACGTAAAGTTATGTATCGAAAAACAACACGCTTGTAACCAATACTGGAATCATCAGGCACAGTCTTACATGATTAACCCATCACGTGTTCATTGAATCCATAAAAATACATAAATAATGCCGCTCTCTTCGCGGTTGTAGATGCAACCGGAAGAAGCGGCACTTGGTAAAGAAATTTATTGAAGATAATTATTGTCTTGATGCTCGCAAATACTGTACTGAATAATTTCTAGCGCATCCGTTGGCTTGAGTATGGCCATCCCGTCCCGAAGCACAATCATCGAGTTCAGCTCATCCTTTTTGAGAGAAGGAAGCATTTCCGGGTACCATCTTAAGACAATGTCGGACAGTTTTACCGTTTCCATTTCCACAAAAATCACCCTTTCCTGCTCGGAATCATTCCAAAAGAATCATTCAATACGATTCGGAAAAGCAAAGTGCCTGTGAAATAGCAGGTAAAGCTGGTCTTTATATACTATGGGAACAGCGCACATATAGTGTACCACAGAAACTGTATTTTGACACTTGGGTTTGTGCTTATCTTCGGCGAAATGAACCCATCACCCCAACTGTTTCCACAATATTGACAAAAGCTGAAGGGTCCACTTCTTTAATGATCCGTTTTAATTCAACTAGCTCGTAGCGTGTCGTGACAGTCATCAGCATATCCTTTTCGGTATGTGAAAATGCGCCTTCAATTTTTATTTTGCTAACACCGCGAGGTGTGGTCAACATCCGCTCCAGTAGCTTGTCGGTGTGTTCTGTAATAATGTAGACGGTAATCTTCGTGTGACTGACATAGATTTGATCCAATACCTTGCCAGTCACAAAAATAGATAGCATCGACGCAAGTGCAATATTCCAATCATCGTTCAAATATCCTGCTGCAAGAATGACCAGTCCATTCATGCCAACAAGTACAGTTCCTACGGGGAAGTCACGATAACGAGTGACGATGGAACCGATAATGTCAAAACCGCCCGTAGACCCCCCTACCCGAAAGGAAATTCCTGCTCCTACGCCGATCATCACCCCACCAAAAACGGAGGCTAGTAGGGGGTCCGACACGACAGATTGCACCGGTACCCACGCCAAAATCCACGTTGTAACGACAACGGATAAAATGCTCAGGCTAATAAAACGCTTGCCTAAAATAAACCAGCCTGCAATAAGCATCGGGATATTGATAATAAAATACATCGCGCTGATATCAAATTTTGTGAAGTAGCCAATTAACATGGAAAGACCGGCTACTCCCCCGCTCAGCAAGTGGTGTGGCACGAGAAACAGATTAAAACCGCATGCAATGGCAGCGGCTCCAAGAATGACAGTTAAGCAGTTTAACACTATTTTTAACAACTTATTTTCACCTCATTTAAATTATACGGGAAGCAACTTGCTGGTATTCATGAATTGTTCTGTGCTATAATGCGATGTGGATATTCTTGAGTAGGGACCTATGTCCAGAGAAACACTTAAAATTTAAACTGTTTTAAAAAGGATAAATTCGTTTAAGATGTATCGGATAGGTTCCCCAAATTCATTACAGAAAGATACAGTTATAGGTCTAAATAAACTGTCACTGTATTGGGGCAAACTTATACAATAATATCGCTACTTAAGAATACAGACAACATTGTGGATTGTCCACCACATCCACCATTATGAAGGAGTTTGAATAAATTTGACGACATTTGCAGAATTTGATCTTGAACCGAAAGTAATTCAGGCGATTACAGAACTGGGCTTTGAAGAAGCAACACCAATTCAATCCCAATCCATCCCGATTGCACTGCAAGGCAGAGACATGATTGGCCAAGCCCAAACAGGTACTGGTAAAACCGCTGCGTTTGGTATTCCGCTGATCAACAAAATTTCTAGAAGCGACGAAAAAATCAGAGCCCTGATCATGGCACCAACACGTGAGCTTGCTATCCAGGTAGCTGAAGAAATCGAAAAACTCTCCCGTTTCAAAGGTCTTCGTACTTTGCCAATCTATGGTGGACAAGATATCGTACGCCAGATTCGTGCTTTGAAAAAGAAACCTCAAATTATTATTGGTACGCCAGGACGCTTGCTTGACCATATTAATCGCAAAACCATCAAGCTGGAAGATGTAAACACAGTTGTTTTGGATGAAGCAGATGAAATGTTGGATATGGGCTTCATGGAAGATATTCAATCCATTCTGAAGCAAGTTCCAGACGAGCGTCAAACGATGCTTTTCTCGGCTACAATGCCTCCTAATATTAAAAGATTGGCTGAGCAATTCCTCAAAAATCCTGAGCATGTTTCAGTTATCCCTAAACAAGTTAGTGCTCCACTGATTGATCAGGCCTATATCGAAGTTCCTGAGCGTCAAAAATTCGAAGCATTGAGCCGTTTGATCGACATGGAATCCCCAGAACTTGCTATCGTATTTGGTCGTACCAAGCGTCGGGTAGACGAGCTGGCTGAAGCTCTGCAAAAACGCGGATATTCTGCAGACGGTTTGCATGGTGACTTGTCTCAAAACCAACGTGATGCTGTAATGCGTAAATTCCGTGACGGAAGCATCGATGTCCTCGTAGCGACTGACGTAGCTGCCCGTGGTTTGGACGTTTCCGGCGTAACTCACGTTGTGAACTTTGACCTTCCGCAAGATCCAGAAAGCTATGTTCACCGTATTGGACGTACTGGACGTGCAGGTAAAGAAGGGGAAGCTTGGTCTTTCGTAACGCCTCGTGAAATTGACCATTTGCACTTTATCGAACGTGTAACTCGTCACCGCATTCCACGCAAGCCGCTTCCAACGTTGGCTGAAGCTCTGGAAGGCAAACAACGCATCATTGCTGAACGTCTCCTAGAGGCTGTAGAAAGCGGTGAGCTGAACGAGTATAAAGGTTTGGCTATTCAAATGCTGGAGCAATATGACTCTGTACAACTTCTTTCCGCAGCTCTGAAGCTGATGACTGGTGAGAAGAGAGAAGCTTCGATTGAACTGACTCCAGAAGATCCGATCCGTGCAAAACGTCGTAAACCAGACGTGCGTTCTGGCGGTCGCAAGCCTTCTAACTATAGTGGTCGCAGCAACGGTGGTTACAATTCCAACCGTTCTGGCGGTAGCGGCGGTAGTGGAAGTAAAGGTGGATATGGCGGTTACAACCGTGGCAAAGAAGGCGGTGGCAACAACCGTGATTCCGGAAGCCGCTACAGTGGAGATCGCAAACCACGCCCGAGCAGCAATGGAGAAACTCGTCGTCCTGCAAGACGTGAAGATTCCTCTTCCGAGTAAGAAATGAAATAATGAAAAGTCGAAGCAGATGAAGCTTCGGCTTTTTTGTTATGATTGAATCAGTATGTATGAACCTTTTAGCCATCTGCTTTAATGGGTCACGTATTGATTTCACTGGCGTATTAGGGCTGAAATACGGTATGATATAGTCAAGAGCCGGAATTTATAGGCATAGCAACATGAGTCTTGGAACTGCCAAGGCTTGCGGAGGGAGAGACTGACATTGGAGTTTAAAGGAGCTATGGGTGGTATTTACCGCCTGACCGAGTGGATTACCCGACTGGCGGCTACAAATTTGTTATGGGTGTTATGTTCGTCGCCTTTTGTGTTCTGCCTCATACTGAAACTACTTGTAATGAATCAGAATTTGGCTAATGAATCTTTACAAATGAATTGGGCGATGGCTGTTTTGGCACCGCTTACTTTATTTCCAGCCACATCGGCTATGTTCACAGTGGTTCGCAAATGGGTAATGGGGGATACCGATACAGGCGTGTTTCGTACCTTTTTTAAAGGGTACAAAGAGAACTATAAGCAGAGTCTGATCGGGGGTATCTTTTACACGTTACTGTTTGTCATCATGTATGTGGATTATACCGTATATATGACACAACTCAGCAACTTGCAAATCGTGGGCGTAATTATGCTTATTCTTATCATTATTTTGCTTGTGTCTATGTTTAACTTCTTTTCGATGGTGGCTCATTATCATATGTCTACCGGACAAATTATTAAAAATGCGGTTTTACTGACGCTGATTCGACCATTCCGTGTATTTTCCACCATGCTCGGCAGCGCTGTTGTTATATTTATCGGAGTCAAATATCCTGTGCTTTTCCTATTCTTCATCGGCAGCGTGGTTGCCTGGTTCGCTTTCTTTAATTTTTATGGAACATTCCTCAAAATGCAGGATCAAATGGAAAAGATGAAACAGAAAGATGAAGATACGGCAAGCGTTGAAGACAAGAAAAGTGATAACCTCTAAAAATAAAACATATTTCTCCTAGCATTTACTTTCTGAGTGAGAAGCGCTATAATAAGGTCACATCCTGCGATGCACGTTACGGTCATTTGTTGTTTTGAACCAATGACAATGTCTAGGGAGATCTATACGGATGAATAGCTGAAAAGCCCTGTCAATTTCTGACAAGGGGACTTCAAAAGTTTATTCTGCGGTCACCCACCTGCTAAAGCAGGTTCAGAAGACGCTATGGTCGGACGGCATCGGCGGGTACTCCAAAGATAATGAATACACTCTGTTCATGCTTCGTGCAGAAACAGGGTGTTTTTTGTATGCAACAATGTTAAACTAAGACATGAGGTACTAAGGTCGCATACCACAGGTATGGTCGGTTAACTTTTTGTTGTTTAACGTTTTTATAAAGCGCTTGCAGCAAAACAACCGATGTGCTGCATTATGGCAACGATTATCGTGAAGGAGGAAATGTCTTGTCGTTGAAGAGGACTCTGGTAGGGATTGTGCGCAGCCAAGAAGGTACAAGCGACCGGGTCAAGGACCCCCAAATGAAGACACGCTATTATAACTTATCGAGAGACAAGGCTTGGGAAGAAGTATCATCTATTTTGAAAAAAATTCCTGGCTACAAGGTACTCCATGAGGTAGCATCTGTAGGTGAGATTACGTTAGAGAAGCGAACGGCGTTCGGTAGAACCGTCGACATTACCGTTTCTATATTGTCCGTCTCGCCAGTTCGGAGTGCGGTGGATATTTATTCTGCTTCACGCGGATCGCTAGGGGACTTGGGCGCGAATTACCGCATCATTTTGCAACTGTTCGCTGTGATTGACAAGAAGCTGTCCGCTCATAAGGTCGTGCAGTAATTGTAGATGTGTGAGCAGTGATGTGGCAGACAAACGTCAAAAAAGCGAGGAAGGCAACCCTTCACTCGCTTTTTTAATATTCAGTCTGATTTAGACGAGTTTTTTCACTGCTGCAATCGCTTGGTCATAGTCAGGATGTTCGGACATTTCGCTCAAGTATTCTACGTAAGCGATTTTATCATTTTGATCAATTACAAAAATAGCTCTATGATCCAAATGGAATTCCTTAATGAACACACCATAAGCTTCGCCGAAGGAATGATCCTTATAGTCGGACAGTGTCAATACGCGGTCGATACCGGCAGCACCGCACCAACGAGCTTGAGCGAAAGGCAGATCGACGCTGACAGTCAGCACCACGACTTGATCCCCAAGAGAATCAGCTTCCTGGTTAAAACGTCGAGTCTGTGCGTCACACACGCCTGTATCCAAAGAAGGAACAACGCTGATCAGCTTGACTTTACCTGCAAAGTCTTGAAGTGTGGCTGTTTCCAACAGGTCTTTCTGTAATTTGAAATCAGGCGCCTGATCTCCAATTTTCAGTTCAGGACCTAAGAGAGTCAAAGGATTGCCTTTAAAAGTAGCAGCTCCTGTACGTTCTTGTGCCATATGTAATAGCCTCCTTGGTTTTTAGCATTGGTTATCGTTGCCGAAATCTATTATAATCTTTTATAAAAGACATTGTCCAATTTGAATAAGGTGGAGACACCCATGAAGGAAGGATTGCCTTGATTTTTTTACGCTATGAGAACTGGAAAAGTTATTTGCGGTTTTACCCAGTGACCTGTCTGATTTTGCTCATTAATATTGTGATGTTTATTGTACTCACCGTACAGGGTGGATCGGAAAATAGTTTGACGCTGATCCGATATGGAGCATTGATTAATGAAGCGCCATTCACTGATCAGCTGTGGCGATATGTATCAGCCATGTTTTTACATGCAGGATTTGATCATCTTCTGTTCAATTCCTTCGCCATACTCGTATTCGCTCCTCCGTTGGAGCGTTTGCTGGGGTCCTTCCGTTATGTGTTATTGTATCTGGTCACAGGCATTGTAGGGAACATACTGTCCATCGCGCATTACAACATGGTGACGGAAACGACAGTCTCTGTAGGAGCCTCAGGAGCGATTTATGGCATCTATGGAGCATTTCTATACGTTGCCCTATTCCAGCGGTCACTGATGGATGACGCCTCGCGCAAAACGCTGTACACGCTGCTTGGGTTTGGTATCCTGTTTTCTTTCGCTGTAGCGAACATTAACTGGACCGCTCACTTCGGGGGATTGCTCAGTGGGTTTTTCCTTTATGGATTAATGATCAGATTGACTGGCCAACGTAAACGTCACTAAAGACAGTTTTACCGTAAGTTAGCAGGGTAAGAAGGAGGATGATGTTCGATTGACGTCTTCTTCCGGATGTTGAAAAACAGATTGGAGCGAATATCGGAGTGGAATTACGACAGTTGCAATACTTCATGAAGGTAGCGCAAAAAGAACATGTCACTCAGGCAGCCGAGGAGCTACATGTGGCGCAATCTGCGGTAAGTCGGCAAATTCATCAGCTTGAAGAGGAGCTGGGAGTTAATCTTTTTATGCAAAAGGGTCGAAATTTGCAGCTTACGCCAGTGGGACAGCTATTTTGCAAACGGGTTGAGACGATTATAAAAGATCTAGAGCGAGCTGTTTTGGAGGTTCATGAGTTTTTGGATCCTGAGGGGGGCGAAATCCGCATCGGTTTTCCGCACAGTTTGGGGATTCATCTTATTCCTACGGTGGTGGCTGAATTCCGAAAGCGGTATCCCAATGTTAAATTTAGATTTAAACAGGGAATGTACCCGAGTTTAATTCGTGATGTGTTAGCGGGTGAGGTGGATTTGGCTTTTGTATCTCCTTTTCCGGATCGTCATGATCATGTAGAGGGGGATGTGGTACTGACCGAGGAGTTGTTTGCTGTTCTCCCGCCCAATCATCCTTTAGCCACGGCCAAACACATCACGCTGAGTCAGCTTAAAGGAGAAAAATTCATCCTGTTCAGAGATGGATATTCGTTACGCCCGATTGTCTGGCAGGCTTGTCTGGAGGCAGGATTTACGCCGGATATTGCTTTTGAAGGTGAAGAGACAGATACGATTCGCGGATTAGTTGCGGCCGGTATGGGAGTCAGTCTTTTGCCTGAAATGGCGTTGTTTCAGACCAACCCGCTTCAACCTGCAAGAGTGTCGATTGTTGATCCAGAGGTCACGCGAACTATTGGCTTGATTCATCGCAGAGATGACAAACTACCCTTAGTTGCAAAGTCATTCCGAACTTTTTTGTTGCAATATTTTGGCCTTAAAGGTAGTGCTGCTACTCCGAATGGAAGTGCTAAAGCGGATTTAGGGCAGTGAGTATAGCTGATTGGTTTTAGATAAAGGAAAAAGGTTGTTCCTCTTGGTGGAGGAACAACCTTTTTTGTAATACAAGCAATTAATCCCGGCTGTTAAAGATACCGATTAAGCGGATTAGTTCCAGCAATGAAACGAGAGCTGCAGCCACATAAGTTAATGCAGCAGCATTTAATACTTTGGCTATACCCCGTTCTTCATCACTACGGATAAACCCTTCGGAAACCATAATTTCTCGGGCGCGGTTGGAAGCATTAAATTCAACCGGTAATGTAATTAATTGAAAAGCGACAGTAGCCGAGAAAAAGATGATACCCAAGCCAATCAGGTTCGTGTAGCTGAATAAGAAACCGGCAATCAGCAGAAACGGTGCAATCCCGGAAGCGAAGTTTACGATCGGAAAGATCCGGTGACGGAGTGCCAGCATGGGATAATGCTCTTTATGCTGAATGGCATGACCGACCTCGTGACATGCTACGGCAACTGCAGAAATGGATTTTTCATAATAAACGGGCTCGGACAGCCGCACGACTCTTTGCATTGGATCATAATGGTCAGATAACGCACCAGGTACTGGTTCAATAGGCACATCATGCAAACCATTGCGATCCAGCATATGTCGAGCTGCATCATAACCGGTCAACCCATTTTCATTTGGGACATCAGACCATTTATTAAAAGTACCTTTTACACGGAATTGCGCCCATAAGGATAATCCGAACGCAAGAATAATCAATATATACATACCCATCATAAAGCAACCCTCCATTATTGTTCATCATACTAGCCCGGGTATCTACATCATAGAACTATGCTCCAGGAGATACTTCAGAGCTTCGATACAAGCGGCGCTTTGTGGTAGTAGACCAGTAAGCAACTTGCGCGCTTGAACGGGCTTGAGCTGCCCCAAAAGAGGCTGTAGTTCATTGACTTCACGTTCTAGACGCTGCATGTGCATCTCTAGACTCGTTAGTTTGTCAGTGACGTGCTCTTCCCCCGCGACCGAGTTCCATTTAATCAGTGTCTGTCTGATTTCCTCAAGGCTATACTTCTCTTGTTTCATTTGGTTAATACGTTCAAGCCTGTTTAAGGTTTCATCATTATAAAGCCGATAATTTTTCAATGATCGTTCTTCAGGTGTGATCAAACCAAGCTTTGTGTAATAATCAATAGTTCGTTCGCTGACACCAGCCGCCTTGGCTAGCTCACCAATTCGATACAGCTTCATATCCCCATCTGTCTTCACCTCGCGCTCTTCGTTCAACCTTCAATATTAGCATTTGCAAACGGAGTGTTTATAAAGAATATTTTACATGATTCCCAACCATACAGTCAAACGTCATGCTTTTTTTCGGAGAGAAACAAGCTACTTTTATAGTTAGTAAATGTGACATGGAGTGTTTGGGATCATGTTTTTTTAACGTAATAAAAAAAATCTTGTCAACTTTCATGTATTCTGATTATAATGACAATAAGAATTTCACGAAATGTAAAGAAACTTAACATTCGAGGGAGTGGGCTTCATGAGAAAAAAGTGGTTAGTTGTATTATTGGCCATGCTGACAGTATTAGCTTTTCCGGTAGGTGCGTTTGCTGCTGACGGTCCGACAAATATTCAACTTCAAGCCGGGCTAAACACGGCCTTTACGTTCTTGGCATTTATACTTGTATTTTTTATGCAAGCGGGATTTGCATTGCTAGAGGCAGGCTCGACACGAATGAAGAATGCGGGCCATGTCGCTGGTAAAACGATTCTCACCACGGGTGTTGCGGCTTTGTCCTTCTGGGCACTTGGATTTGGATTCGGCTTTGGTAATGATGGCGGAAACGGATTTATGGGACTGACGGGTTTCTTCATGAGTGGTACGGATGCTGCTGCATCGTTTGATGCTCTTTCAGGTCTCGATGTTCCGATTACAATTATGTTTTTGTTCCACTTTGCTTTCGCTGCGGTATCACTTTCTATCGCATGTGGGGGGATGGCAGAGCGTGCAAAATTAAGTGTATACATTATCTTCGGTATTTTGTTCTCTATCGTGATCTATCCGGTTGTAGCTCACTGGGTGTGGGGCGGCGGATGGCTTGGTAAGTTGGGAATGCAGGATTATGCCGGTTCGACGGTAGTCCATTTGACAGGCGCTACGGCGGCACTCGTCGCTACACTGCTGCTCAAACCGCGTCTGGGCAAGTTCAATAAAGATGGCAAGCCGAACATTATCCCTGGTCATAATCAGGTGTACTCTATCTTGGGTGTTATTATTCTGTGGTTTGGTTGGTTTGGGTTTAACCCAGGTAGTGCTGTATCGGCTATGAACGACGGATTCTTTGGATATGTCGCCTTGACTACCAATATTGCTGCTGCGGCAGGTGGAGTTTTCGCTTTGCTCGTATCCTGGATGGTATACGGAAAGGCAGATATTCCTGCTATGCTAAACGGTGTGCTGGCGGCTTTGGTTGCTATTACTGGTTCTTGTGCCTTTGTAGCCCCTTGGGCGGCACTGGTCATTGGTGCAGTTGCAGGGATCGTCACTTTCTTTACAGCGCAATGGTTCGAGCGTGCAAGAGTAGATGACCCTGTATATGCTTTCTCTGTGCATGGTGTTGCAGGGATGTGGGGCGCAGTGTCCACAGGGTTCTTCGCTACTCCTGAGCTTGTAAAAATAACAGGTGTAGGTCAAGCGGGTCTGTTCTATGGTGGGGGATTTACACAATTAGGAGTACAGCTGCTTGGACTGATTGGCACCTTGGCTTTCGTGTTCGTCATTTCCTTCATTATTCTGGGTGCGATGAAAGCGATTATGGGTATTCGCGTTACGGAAGAGGAAGAAACGATGGGACTGGATATCAGTGAACACGGTACGTACGGCTATCCTGAGCAAATGAAGTTGGTTGCCGAGGCTGAAAAGCGTTCTGGAATTGTGAACTAATATGTAAAATATAAAGAACCAGTATGGATGAGCGGAGGAGATGGAAGTATGGAACTGCAAAATATGGCCTCTTGGGTGAGTTCCGCTGAAGCGATTGATCAAGCAGATACGCCTGAATCGCTAAGGCGGGCCAGGGTCGACTCTCAAAAATGGCTGCTGGCTTCCCAAGCCTCCGCTCCGTTATCAGACTGGTTACGAACGGCGAATGAAATGCATGACCGCATCGCGGCCAGAGCTGTACAAATGTGCGAAAAAGGGATGGTTGAGGATGGCTTCGGCCCTCCTCCCGTCCCTTATGCATTTATAGCCTTCGGAAGCATGGGGCGCTCGGAATCGACGCTGTGGAGTGACCAGGATAACGGGATGATTATCAGTGACACAATATTTGTTGATAAAGAATTGTATTTTAGAGAGTTTGGTCGCAGAGTGTCTGCGATGTTAGAGTATTTGGGATATCCCAAATGTGAGGGGAAAGTAATGTGCTCGGAGCCGTTGTGGCGCCAAACATTGTCTGGATGGCAAGAACAGCTAACGAAATGGTCGGACGATTTTGCTTGGGAGCCGATCCGTTATCTGATTATCTCGTCTGATATGAGGCATATCGCTGGAAATGAGCAATTATCTGCAAACTGGAAACGAAGTTTTTATGAGTTGTTCCGAAAACATCCTGATTTACCCTCGGCGGTACTTCGGAACACGGTGAGGCATAAAGCGACACTTAATATTTTAGGTCAGATTGTTACCGAGCGCTTCGGTGAGCATGCGGGCGATTTTGATGTGAAATACGGGTTGTACATTCCGCTGGTCAACGCAGTCCGTTTTTTGGCGTTGCAACATGGTGTAGAGGAAACCTCCACCCTCAAAAGGCTCAGTCGTCTCGCATCATTGGAAGCGGCACCGTTGCCTTTACTCGACGCTTGCGAGCGTGCCTTTCGGATTGCGCTTCAGCTACGAATGGCTACGCCAGTGAAGGAGAATGATGGATTGCTGGTCAGCAATGGCTACCTGGCTGTAAAGCCGCTGAAACAAAGTAAAGGCTGGCATGAGTTGCGCGAGGCGCTTTCGACGGTACGACGGCTGCATCGTGCGTTGCAAAGGCAGTTGCGATTTATGGAAGGGAGAAGGTCATGAAGGAACCAGCGCAGGGAAGTGGCTTCTGGAGCGCTCTCCGCAGAGGAGGAGTGCCGTCTGCGATTGCATCTGTAATGGGGGCTCCTACGGCTCAGCAGATGGCTTTTATTCGCTCTTTAACCCGGGAGCAACGGCGCTCTGAAGTATTGCGGACCCCGCTGGATCGTTTGGAGACGGTAGTTTTTGATCTGGAGACAACGGGATTTTCAGCACAGCATGGAGATGAGATTTTATCGTTCGGGGCGATTCGGGTTGTCGGGGACATGATTATGGAAAAAGAGCAGTTTTATACGCTTGTCAATCCACGGACTGTGATTCCTGAGCACATTACCGAGCTAACTGGGATTACCCGGGAAATGACGGATGAAGCTCCACCGCTTATGAATGGACTGCACGACTTTATGTCCTTTGTAGGTGGGCGAGTACTTGTGGCACATGCTAGCGCTCATGACAAGGCCTTTTTGAATGCTGCGTTATGGAAAACATCTAAAGTTCAATTGACTCACCGTGTTCTGGATACGATGATGCTTGCCAAATGGCTCGAGCCACAGCAACATCAAACCTACAGTTTGGATGAATTGTTGACCTACCAATCCATTCCGATTGAAGGGCGGCACCATGCGTTAGAGGATGCGAAAATGACGGCTAAGCTGTGGGTTGCGTATGTTCAGGAAATGCTGAAGCGTAATGTGACCAATTTGGCAGATGTCTACGCGCATTTAAGTCATGCTTGATTCAGTACAAGGCATAGCATTCATATACACATAAAACAGCAAGTTCGCGATTTCGTGGGTTTGCTGTTTTTTGCGTCCTGTTGAGATTTAGAAGGTTAGAGGTGGGAACAGTATGGGCATCCTATGGAGAAGGTAAGGGTCATTTAGATGAAAGACAGGTGATAAGACTGTGAAAAGATTTTTTTTCATCAGAGCGATGGTTATGCTGGTTGTGGTTGGGGCTTCATGGGGAGTTATTGCAAACACAACTTATACAGCAAGCCTGTCCATGAAAAATGCACCATTAAAAGAGGAATATGGTAGAGAAGGACTTGAAGCTGAGAAAGAGGTAGAGGCTGAAACACATGCGGTAGAGGTAATGAAAAAGATAAAGCCTGGTCAACGGCTTCCTTCTATGATTTTAAAGGGGTTAAACGGCAAGACCTACGATGTAGGGGCCACGCGCAATAAAGTTCTGGTCATTAGCTTTTGGGCTTCGTGGTGCGACCCGTGCCGATTAGAAGCGCCTATGCTGAATGAGTTGTATAGTAAGCACAAAGATGATGTGGATGTCTATGGTATCAATGTAACTCGCTATGATCGATTGGAGGATGTACAGAAGTTTTCCCGCTCTTTGGATCTCCAATTTCCCATTTTACTTGATGAGCAAGGAGCATTGTTTGAACAATTTGGAGGGGTAGCTTTTCCAACCCATGTAATGGTTGATCATCATGGACAGGTCCGCGAAATCATAATCGGCATGCTCAGTGAGCAGGAGTTGGAACGCAAAATAGAAAATCTTCAAAAAAAGAAGGTGTCTTTGGGAGCGAGTAGACCGCCAAAGGCACCTTATAAGCTCATGCGAGCACCTAATTAGTGATTAACTAATCCATGATGAGTAAGCTCTGCCTGATCGTTTTTTGGAGTCGGTGCTTCCAACAGTGCGTAACGGAAACTGTCCAAGAGAGCTTCCCAGCTGGCTTCAATTACATTTTCGGATACACCTACGTTACTCCAGACGTCCTCGTAATTTTTAGACTCAATGAGCACACGTACCTTGGCGGCAGTGGCATCCTTTTCGTCAAGCACACGTACCTTGTAGTCAGCCAAATGCATGTCACGCAAGGCAGGGAAATATTGAGAAAGAGCCTTACGGAGTGCGTTATCGAGCGCGTTAACAGGGCCGTTGCCTTCAGCTGCGGTATAGACACTTGTCCCTGCGACATTCAGTTTCAAAAATGCCTCGGATACGACCGGCCGGCCGGCTGTTTTCTCTACCAGCACTTTAAAGGACTCAAAAGAGAACATTTCCTTCACTTCACCACCTGCTTCACGAATGAGCAGTTCCAGCGAAGCATCCGCGCCTTCAAACTGGTATCCCTGATGCTCCAGTTCCTTGATGCGGCTAATTACACCGCGTGCTTCATTACTGGATGGGTCAAGGGTGATGCCCAGCTCTTGCGCTTTGGATACCACGTTGCTTTGTCCGGCCAGTTCGGAGACTAAGACCCGCTGCTTGTTCCCCACGAGTTCAGGAGCAATGTGCTCATAAGTTCGCGAGTCGCGCAGAATGGCTGACACGTGGATGCCCCCCTTATGGGCAAAAGCTGCATTGCCAACATAAGGCTGGTTAACAGGCATATTGACGTTGGCGACTTCACTCACAAAACGGGCTGTGTTGTGGAGTTGATTTAACTTCTCGGTATCTAGACATTCGTAGCCCAGCTTGAGCTGCAAATTAGGAATGACGGAGCAAAGGTTAGCGTTACCACACCGTTCACCGTAGCCGTTGATGGTACCCTGAACCTGCCTTGCGCCTGCTTGTACAGCACTTAGAGAGTTCGCTACTGCCAATTCGCAGTCATTGTGTGTATGAATACCCAACTGTGACCTCGTTATCTGGCTTTGCAGCATAGTGACAATTTCCTGAATCTCATGTGGTAGGGTACCGCCGTTTGTATCGCACATCACGAGCCAATCCGCGCCTGCTTCTTCAGCTTTTTTCATAACGGCCATTGCATACTCGGGATTGTTTTTATATCCGTCGAAAAAATGTTCGGCATCAAAAATAACCTCCATCCCCCCTTGCTTTAAAAAGGCGATGGAGTCGTAAATCATAGACAGATTTTCCTCCAGTGTCGTCTGTAAGGCGGTGTGTACATGAAAATCCCATGATTTACCCACAAGTGTAGCAGCCTGAGCGCCGGATTCCAGAATTCGTTGAAGATTGACATCCTGTGCTGCGATGCTATCTTTGCGGCGCGTGCTGCCGAAGGCCACAATCTTTGCCTGAAGACCCAGTTCTTGTACCCGTTTGAAAAATTCGATATCCTTGCTGTTGCTTCCGGGAATCCCGCCTTCAATATAATGAACACCGAGATCATCGAGTTTTTTGGCGATTTTCAATTTGTCATCAGCAGACAAGCTAATTCCTTCTCCTTGAGTGCCGTCTCGCAGCGTTGTGTCAAAGATAGAAATAGCGGTGGACATGAGGGACTCCTCCTTTGCGGATTGCTCAGATTGGTGATGCTCTGCTTTTTTAAGCACATTAATTTAGTTGTTTAACGCTTAAAAACAGGAAAGCGTTAGTTTGTCGTGTTCGTATGTTAGTCGATTATATCAACTTATGACTTCAATTGTAATATATAATTATCATTTTTAGCCGCAAAACCTTTATTTTTTATGTAAAATAGAAATAGCATTTAAGGGTATCTCAAGTATAAAATCAAAACACATATTCCCGCGATGACGGGTGAATTTACAGTTAAAAAGAAGGGTTGAGCATGAAAGATGTCAGTGCTTATTATCCGGCTGGTGGACGAGTTATTCTGCATGTGGATATGAATGCATTTTATTGTTCCGTTCATGCAGCGGAGGAGCCGGAGAAATATAAGGGACTGCCTACCGCGGTGGCAGGCAGTAGTGAGCTGCGCAAAGGTGTAATTGTAACCTGCTCTTATGAAGCTCGACGATTGGGCATTTCAACAGGGATGGTCGTTCAGCAGGCTCGTCGGATCTGTCCGCAGCTCATCGTAATACAGCCTGATTTTCACTTGTATCGTCGTTATTCCAAAGCATTTATGAGTATTGCCTATTCGTATACGCCTATGCTGGAAGCAACCTCAATTGATGAGTGCTATCTGGATATTTCTGGCTCCAAACAGTTTGGAACACCTATGGAAATTGCTGAGGAAATCCAGCGCAGAGTAGAAGACGAGCTGGGCCTGCCCTGTTCAATTGGAGTTGCTCCCAACAAGTTGCTGGCCAAAATGGCCTCTGATCTGAAAAAACCACGCGGGATCTCTGTTCTACGTTTGCGTGATGTACCCAACATTTTGTGGAACCTTCCTTGTGGTCAATTGTTTGGTGTGGGCCGCAAAACGGCAGATAAGCTTCTACAAATGAACATTCGCACCATTGGGCAACTAGCTAAAGCTGATGAGCATATGCTGGTTGGCGTATTTGGTGTGACGGGTTCGTGGTTAAAATTGGCCGCTAATGGGATTAACCATTCTCCAGTCAGCACTGAACGGGAGCCAAACAAGTCCATCGGTCACACGACTACCCTGCCTGTGGATGTGGTAAAGCTGGAAGAAGCCCAACGGGTGCTTCTTAACATTAGTGATCAGGTAGCCCGGCGGCTTCGACGGCACGGTATGCTGGCAGGAGGTATACAATTGACGATTCGGACGCCGGATATGAAGACCTTTACGCGTTCTCAAGTCAGGAGCACTCCTACGGAAAGTGCAGAGGACATATATAAGGAAGCTTGTGCGTTGTATCGTCGCCATTGGGGAGAAGATAAGCCTGTGCGCTTGCTGGGGATTACGCTACAGCAGCTCATTCCAAAGGAGGAAGCGGCCGTTCAAATGGATCTATTTGAATACCAGGATCAGCCTAAGAAAGAAAGCTTATTGAAGACGATGGATGCACTGCGCGATAAGTTTGGTGAAAATGCAATTTTGACCGCTGGAATGCTGGGAGATGATCCTTCGGTACTTCTTCGCAACTCCAAGTTGCGCGGAACTTCGCTGCAAAAAGACAATCTACCAACTCCGGAGTGAACTTTTGGGTAGATTATTGCAAGCATCACAAGCTTACGTTATAAGCATTTTTTACACGAAGGATAAAGGAAAATAATTTGTAATAATATTGGGTTTGTATTAATATGTGAATAGAATGTAAAAGCTGGTTTGTTTGATTGTATAGGAGGAAGAGAAAAGTTATGGCTAAATACACTTGGGTAGAAAAAGATACATGCATTGCTTGCGGAGCCTGTGGCGCTACAGCACCAGACATTTATGATTATGATGATGAAGGTTTGGCAGAAGTGATCTTTGAAGGGGATGCAAACCAAGGCATCAAGGCAATCTCAGAAGATTTGTTTGATGATATGCAGGATGCTTGCGATGGTTGCCCTACAGATTCCATCAAAGTAGCAGACGAGCCGTTCAATAAAGAAGGTTAAGCGTAGGCTTCTTTGATAGGCACAGCACCGACAGCTCCCTTCGCCGTATAACGGTGAGAGTAAGCTGTCGGTGCTGTTTTTTTTTAGATTATAGAATGGTTCAGCGGAGGTGAACTATTCTATAATCGCAAGAAAAACTTCTGCCAAGCGCGGTCTAGCTTCCGTGAAAGTACGTCGATAGACGTTTTTCTTATGTGCTGTCCATCGAGTCTATTTTTACCGATATACATAATAGGAAGTATGCAAGATTACACGATCAGGAGGATCCGATGAACCATTCGCCTCATCTTAAATCGTATGTAAAAAAACACCCTGATAATAAAATGGCCTGGTATTTACTCGGCAAAGAGTATGAGAGCAGCGGTCAGGAGGGCAAAGCAAATTATTGCTTTAATCGCGCAGGAGAAGTGTTCGAAGCCTTCGAGCATAAACAGATTCCGGCAGACGTATGGATGGAATATCAGGATAAACTGGTTCAGATGTCCAAGGAGAAGGAGCGAAGGACGGCTCGAACACGCCACCTGTTAACTGCGTTAATGGTACTACTGCTCATATGGGTTCCTTCAGCCAATTCACCGAGACCTTCAAATGAAAATGCATCTGTTCCATCCGGGACTGAGCAGGCAACAATTGATAATATTGAAGTTACGAAAGTGGCCACTGCTGATCCGAAGGAGATGACCCAGATCGGTGTGGTTGGTGGTGTGTTTACGGCTCAAGCTCGAAAAGGGAGTGGAGTTGGAACGGGGCTTACTGATATGTTGGCTAAGACTAGCCGACTGCCGTCCAAGACTACAGTATTGGGCATGGAGCAAGGGGGCTCGTGGCTGCTCTGGAGAGAGGGTATGAAGCCATTACTTAGTGTACAGAACAAAGGAAACGGTGGATTAGCTGTTCAGTCTTACGACGCCGCTACGTGTGCTTGCAAGCCGTCAGACAGTGAAAACCTTCGTAAAGCAGGTCTAAAATGGGCTGCTGGACAGGAGGAATTAGCTGTGTTGAATAGCTCCATGCGTGCTTTTCGCTCACAGCATCAACGTCTTCCCCAGAGTCTTGATGAACTGACTCGAGACTTTCCCGCTAACACGATGTACGGTACGACAGACGGGATGAAGAAGGCTTTTACACCTATGCGTAATTTACTTGCTTCACCTGGACAGGGAACAGAGAAGGCAGTAGATTTAGACGCTGACTCGTCGGCCGAAAGCAGTCCATTACTGGCATCGTCATTGCACGGACGGCCTTTTCTGGGGCAACCGTTGCGAATTGTGGTGGACAAATCCAAGCACAGGCTCGCCCTGGTAAGTGGCAATGTACTTATTCGAAATTATCCTATCGGTTTGGGCGGAGAAAGAACACCAGAAGGGAAGTTTGTGATTACCGATAAAGTAGTAAATCCGAACGGCAAATCCAACGGTGAGTTTGGTAGCCGTGGAATGCAACTGTCTGCAACGAATTATGCCATTCATGGCACGAACGAGCCGGATAGCATTGGCAAAAATGAGTCGTTGGGTTGCGTCCGAATGGGTAAAGAGGATGTGGAGGAATTGTTTGCACTCGTACCTTCGGGTACGGAGGTAGTTATTGGTAACGGGGGATTGCCTGATCAAGTGCTTGTGCCTGGTTCTCGATTTACAAGTGAGCCGCAGCATGACCAGACGAATCCCCGCAAAACCTATCACTGGCTAAATTAACGTTTTAATGCTATTGCTACTTGGTGTTTAACGATTTCCTGCTTGTGCTAAAACAATGACCAGAATAATCACAATGATGAGGAGAACAAAGCTGACGGCGGTCCATACAATCGCTTTCTTGTTCACCTCATCCTTTTTCTTTTGCAGACTGGGCGGCTTGCGCTTGGTCTTCATATCAGCAATCCCTCTTTTCTAACGGGCTAAGGTCTTGTCTTACTATGTCCATTGTAAATGGTTTGATTATACATTTTCAATGACATCTCCGTGACAACTGAATTGTCCTGGAGCTACACCTCGCAAATTACTTTCTTTTTGGTATGGAAAAAGCTAAACTATTTTGTAGAGATGTTTTTTTAGGATTGTGCAAGGGCATAGAACGGAGTGGATGAATTGTGTTGTATCGAAGGATTGCGAAACCTGTTTTTTTTAAAATGAGTCCAGAGACGGCCCATCATGTAGTCATTGACGGCTTAAAACATGCGGGCTCACTCCCTGGTGGAGCAGCGACACTGCGAGGGATGTACGGAGTCAAGGAAACGGAGGATCTTGCCGTTGATCTGTTTGGCATTCATTTTCCCAACCCGATTGGACTGGCTGCAGGACTGGATAAAAATGCAGAAGCGGTTACTGGTTTTTCTTCCATCGGGTTTGGATTTATGGAAGTGGGAACGGTGACACCTGTGGGACAGCCCGGTAACGATCGGCCACGTTTGTTCCGACTGCCTCCCGATGAGGCATTAGTCAATCGGATGGGCTTTAACAATCTGGGTGCTGAGAGCATGGTCAAACGTCTGGCCGCACTCAAACATCGACCTGTCCCGGTCGCTGTCAATATCGGCAAAAATAAAATTACGCCCAATGAGGATGCTCATAAGGACTATGAAAAGTGTATTTCCGCACTGTATCCTTACGCGGACTTCTTTGTAGTGAATATTAGTTCGCCGAATACGCCGGATTTACGAAAGCTCCAGCATGGTAATGAACTGAAGTCGCTATTGGAAGCGGTTCGGGCTGAGATGGGGGTTCAGGCGAAAAAGTATGGCAAAGCCAAGTCTGTACTGGTTAAAATTGCGCCTGATGTATCGGATGAGGAATTGGAATATATGACAGATGCGATTGCTGCCAGTGGAGTAGACGGCATTATTGCGACCAATACAACAATATCCAGAGCTGGTCTGACGCACCGGAATGCGAGTGAAACAGGAGGGCTGAGTGGTAAGCCGCTGCGTGACCGTTCCACAGAGGTCATCGGACGGGTGTACCGCCAGACGGAAGGGAAGCTGCCTATTATCGGATCAGGCGGCATCTTCACGAGTCGTGATGCCTATGACAAAATTAAAGCAGGCGCAAGCCTGATTGAAATTTATACAGCATTGATCTACGAAGGGCCGGAAGTAAATAGGGCTATACATGCTGGACTGCGCGAGCTGCTTCGAAAGGACGGCTTTAGGCACATTACCGAGGCTGTTGGTGCAGATCACAGATAAAAAAGTGTTGTCGGAAGAGACAGGAGGTACGGGGATGGACGGAAGAGACTGGGGAACATTTTTACTGCCATACGATCAGGCGGTGGAAGAGCTTAAGGTCAAGTTCAAAACAATGCGTGCGGAGCTGAAAAAGCGCGAGGAATACGCTCCTATCGAATTCGTAACCGGACGGGTTAAAAAAATATCAAGCATCCTCGATAAGGCGAAGAGATTACAGGTTCCTTCTGATCAGCTGGAGACGGGAATCGAGGATATTGCAGGCATTCGCATTATGTGTCAATTTGTAGAGGATATTCGGCGGGTGGCCGAATATATCAGAAGACGTAAGGATTTGACCGTACTGTATGAAAAGGACTATATCACCAATTATAAAGACAGCGGCTATCGTAGCTTTCATATGATTGTGGAGTATCCGGTTCAGACAGCAGTAGGGCTGAAAATTGTGCTGGCAGAAATTCAAATCCGTACTTTGGCTATGAATTTTTGGGCAACCATAGAGCATTCTCTTAGCTATAAGTATCGTGAAAGCTTGCCTGATAATATGCGCACACGATTGAAAAAGGCAGCTGAGGCAGCCTTTGTATTGGATAATGAGATGTCTTCCATGCGTCTTGAAATATTGGAAGCGCAGAAAAAGTTCGAGGACGAAGCCAATATCGTATCCAAAGTGCTAACAGGTATGCACCGCTTGTATTTCTACCATAAGATTAGTGAAACGATTGATGCGCAGCGCAGGTTTAATGAACTGTGGGAGCGGCACGACATGGAAGGAATCAAGCTGCTTCACGATGAGGTCAAAGAGATGCTAGAAGCCTCTACCAAGGAAGAAGACAGGGATGAGTATTAAATGGAAAACCTTTCCTACGAACCGCTATATGTGACTTATTTGGTATACTTCAATCGGGATCGGGATTACTTTGAATGTCATGAGGTACTGGAAGAGCTGTGGCTTAAGCTGGACCGTGACCCTGTATATAAAGGTTTGCTGCAAGTTGCTGTAGGACTGTATCATTTTCGGAATGGTAACTATCGTGGTGGACATATGATGCTGGATAGTGCGGTCCACCGGCTGGAGCATGCTCCTTCGCAGGCGCTGGGCATTAATATGGCGAAGCTGGTGGACGAGGCGCGCGTTTGCGCCCGGCAGCTTGCTGAAGCTGTTATGACCGGCACGGAAGAGCTTCAGCACCAACCGCCGGTTTATCGGGATTTGACGATTGAAATCGTCGAGCCTGGGCTGCGCCGGGCCGTGGAGAAGGCATCGTCGTCCATTCCAGTTAACATCCCGCAGCAGAGAGGTCCTCGGCGTGGGGAAAAGCATGAGCAGCGTCAGCAGGCGCTGGAAGCTTCAATTAGGCGAAGACAGGCCGCTGACGGCCCAGGCTCTGTCTCGGCGGAAACGAAGGATGCGCCTTGATTTTGAAGCGTATGATAAGCAAGCAGCCCGATCCGTTTCATGAGGATCGGGCTGCTTTATCGTTTCAGGTGTGTGAACGTTTGACTAGGAGGTTACGTTCTTTTTATATTTCTCAAAGAAGGCTTTGAAATCGTCGAGTGTGTACCCATTGTCCGAAGGACTTTCCTTCAACCCGCCTACCATACGTTCCTTTTCCACGCCTTTTTCGTAATAAATGAGCGTAGGGGTATACTCAATCTTATACTTGTCCCAGCCATCCTCATACTCACGCAGGTTAAATTCGTGCATCGTGATGTTCTCCTGCTTGCTCAAAGGCAAGAGCTTAGGAGTAGTGGCGCGGCAATGCACACAGTCGGACGCGAAATGATAGACGAAAAAGTTTTCCTTTTTGTCAATTTTGCTCTGTAGATCTTCCGGCTTAATAATTTGCTGATAGTTCGGGTCATTTAGTAGCTCTTGAGTAGCAGGATTTAACGAGGCTGTGGAAACGCCGTACAACTTGTTTTTAGTGCCTGAATTTAAAGCGAGCAGCACTCCAAGCAAAATGACCAGCACAACAAAAAAGCCGATGACAGGTATAAGCTTTTTTTTGTTGGATTTTTGTGCGTTCAATGCAATCTCTCCTATCAAAATTCAAAATATGTAGCTATGAATCTCATTATTATACAACATTACAGCTTGTAGTGAAAGTTTGTAAATCACACCGATATTGCAGGATAACAGGTTGAATATGGTACAATAAAATTTATTTTAAAAGGACAGGATGATTACGATTATGGGTGTACAGCTCCCCACAGCATTTGTAAAGCGCATGGAGCAACTGCTCGGCGACGAATTTGAAGCATTTATGACCGCCTATGACCACACGCCCCATGCCGGGATTCGCGTCAATACGTTAAAAATTCCGGTGGAGGACTTTAAGGAACGTTCTCCGTTCGAACTTCGGCCGATTCCATGGTGTGCCACGGGTTTTTACATTCCGCACGGTACGAAGCCGGGGCTACATCCTTACTACCATGCGGGACTGTACTATATACAGGAACCGAGTGCAATGTCTCCAGTTGAACTGCTCAATGTAGTTCAAGATGAAGCCGTATTGGACTTGTGCGCTGCACCGGGCGGGAAATCGACCCAAATAGCTGCCAAACTACAAGGAAGCGGCGTATTGGTGACAAATGATATTAGCGCTGACCGAACCAAAGCGTTGGCTAAAAATGTGGAATTGTACGGTGTACGTAATGCTGTAGTATTGAATGAAAGCCCGGATCGAATCGCCGATGCCTTTCCTCATTTTTTTGACAAGATACTAATTGACGCACCTTGCTCGGGAGAAGGTATGTTCCGCAAAGATGAGGATATGGCAAAACAATGGGAAACGCATTCGGTGGATAAATGTGTAGTCATGCAACGGGACATTTTGCGTGTAGCGGCCTCGATGCTGAGCACAGGAGGGAGAATTGTCTATTCGACCTGCACCTTTGCGCCAGAAGAAAATGAAGGAATGATCGCAGAATTTCTGGAGGCTCATCCCGATTTTGACGTAGTCCCTGTTCCATCGGAAGCAGGTTTTGCACCAGGCCACCCGGAATGGATGAGTGAAGAGGTCGCGACATCACACCCCGAACTGTGGGGAACAGCACGCCTTTGGCCGCATCTCGTAGAGGGAGAAGGCCATTTTATCGCTGTGTTGCAACACCAGGGTGGTCGTGTCACTGGGACAGAAGATCACACTGAATCCGGGGATTTGCCTCCATTTGAGGGCAAGAATGACAGGGCATTGAACATAGATGCAGCGTATCCACGGAAGAAGCAGTTTTTGTCCGTCAAGGAAGCACTGACACCAAGCGGTCAAGGAAGACATGCGACTGGTGAGCCTAAACGAAGTGGAAAAGGAATGGACGGGAATTTCGGTAAAGGAAAGTCCGCGCGCGGCTTGGGTGGCAATAAGTTTCGTTCCGGCAAAGAGAATGTAAAATCCGCTGCACGCTCCCCACAGGATGTGCTGGAGTCCTACCACCAATTTGTGAAGGAGCAGCTGGAGGTGTGCTTTACAGGCTATACGGTGGTTTACGGAGATCGTATTTATCAGTCGCCATTGGCATCACATCGTTTGGACGGCCTTAAGGTGGTGCGACCAGGCTGGTTTATGGGTACCGACAAGAATGGTCGCTTTGTGCCTTCACATCCGCTGGCGGTAGCATTACGCCCTTCAGAGGCGGTTAGAAGCATCAATCTCTCCAGTTCAGATGCTGAGGCCATCCGGTATTTAAAAGGGGAGACCTTGTCCATCCCCGTTGAGAGAATGGCACTGCGGAACGAAGTCCAGCCCAAAGGCTATACTCTCGTGTGCATTGATGGTTATTCGGCTGGGTGGGGCAAATGGCAGGACGGCATGCTCAAAAATGAATACCCTACAGGCTGGAGGTGGACATCGGTATGAGTGGAAGAGGGAGACAAACGCAACGTTTGGATAAAGTTTTAACCCATATGGGATATGGCTCCCGTAGTGATATCAAGCGACAGGTGAAGCAAGGGATGATCACGGTAAACGGGAGGATCACCAAGGATAGCGGCTTACAGGTTCATCCATACCAGGATCAGATTGAAGTGAACGGGGAACGTGTTGTTTTTCGGGAGTATATTTACATCATGCTGCACAAGCCACCGGGCGTTATATCTGCAACCGAAGATTCAAGGGAGCGGACGGTACTGGATTTGCTGAGTGCGGAGGAACGACATTTTGAGCCTTTTCCAGTAGGACGCTTAGATAAAGATACAGAAGGACTATTATTATTGACCAACGACGGTAAGCTAGCGCACGAACTACTTTCTCCACGGCGGCATGTCCCTAAAACGTATGAGGCTACTGTGTCGGGTCATGTCACGGAGGAGGATATTCATCAATTTACAGCAGGAGTGGAACTGGATGATGGGTATGTTACCCTTCCCGCGCAGTTGACCATTCTTCGCTACGAACATCCGTACCAGGCAGATGGAGAAGTCATTTCCTATATTTCGCTTGTAATCCATGAGGGTAAGTTTCATCAAGTGAAGCGTATGTTCGAGGCGGTTGGTAAAAAGGTGACCTATTTGAAAAGAACGGCCATGGGCCCATTGAAGCTGGATGAACAGCTTCCACTGGGCAGCTATCGAGAGCTGACTAGTGAAGAACTGGCATGGATCGGCCGGGATATAGCATCTGCAACGTCAGAAGTTTGATGGGCAGATTAAATATAAATGACGCACAGGCTCTTATGAGATTCCTGTGCGTCATTTTGTGGTATAGGCAACCAGACAGAGAATTATTCAAACTCAACTTTTTACAACGAATCGCAGTTTACAATTTATTGTGCGCGTGCTGTCCGACTTTTTTTCACTTCGGCAGCTGTATAAGCTGTAACCTTGTTTTTACCTGTCGTTTTGGATATGTACATCGCTTGATCGGCCTGCTTGACCAGTTCATCCGGGTTCATTTCCTTCTTCACTGTACTGTGTCCGACACTGATTGTGACAATGCTTTCCTCCGCGACCCGTTCGCGGATACGTTCTGCGACATGTCCAACCTGGGCACGTCGATCCACAACCATTGCGACCAGTTCCTCGCCACCGTATCGTCCGGTCAGTCCGATTTCATCCAGTTCATCCTCCATAATCTGTGCCACCTGTTTGAGTACTTCATCCGCACGAGCATGGCCCTGCGTATCATTCAACTTTTTGAAATTGTCAATATCGCAAAAAATGACCGACACGCGGATTCCTTGATCCATATATCGCCGTAGTCGTCCTGAAAAATATTTACGGTTATATAGCCCTGTCAGGCCATCGGTGATGGAAGAACGGTAAATCCTTTGGAGCAGCTCCACAATCCGTTCAAACAGGATGAGGAATAACGTAGTGTAGTACAGCAATGGTAAAAATGACATATATAGGACTGTGTTTGACCTGCCAGCTTCTTCAGGGATATCATTTCGCAGCCACAAATAGCCGAGCCAGAGCAAATACATGAATAAGCCCGCTACATACTTCTTTGGCTGTCCGATTCGTGGGGTGATGAACACAAGGCTCAGTATAAGTACCAGTACTCGATAAAACATAGTGAACCCAACTAGTTTCGCTGCGCTGATCCAAGCGGGCAACAAACCTGCAGTCCAGGCAATAACCGGCAATATCAATAACGCACCCAGCATTAGCAAGGTCCATGTCTGCACACGTTTCAGCTTCCGGTAGAGTTGAAATACGGCAGCATTGATGAGCACGAAGGCAGACGCCTCCAGCACATTTTTCCACACAATTCCTTGCAGTTGCATCTTGCCTCCGCCTGCTGAATAGAGATTCATGGCTTCATATGTCATAATAAAAATAGCGGCAACCGAAAAAAGGATATAGGCTTTTTTTCGTTGTCTGCTATATATGATCACGCACATCAGTGCCATCATGAGTATAATATACAAACCGCAGGCTGCACTTATGGCCCCGGCCAGAGATGGGAAACCCAAGGTTCCCGATAAGGACAACAACGTCAACATCACCGACTCCATTTGCAAAAATAGTCAATCTATTGAACGGATGATATCGTTCCGATACAATAGACAGGATTTATCCCATTTAAAATGTTATAATTTTCTTTTGTGACTAACATTTATTCTCAATATATCATCTTTCAGAAAATCCGGAAACCTATACATACCATCTGTGATCCGGGCAGTTTAATGCTTGAAAGGGGAAGCACGTCATGAAATTGCTACAGGCTCTCTTTTTCCCACCCGAGCAACCGGGAGGCGTTTCATCCATGATTCCATATCTGCAAGAGCGATTTACATCCCCCCGTTGGGAAATGGAGCTATTTTCAATCCCTAAACGGATTCGTAACAAGGGTAGGGACGAAGTAACTTTTGATACCTTTGACTGGACGAGATATGAACAATATCCAATCGTTCAAAAATATATTCAGACGTACCGTGACTATTTGTGGTGGACCCGGCTTCGTATTCAGAAGCCCTATGACCTCATTCATGCTCATCATCCGATTGCCGGAATCGCCATGAAAACTGTTTTTCCTGACATTCCGCTCGTACAGACGATTCACTCTTCCTATGAGAAGGAGTTAATTCTAAACGGGAAAATAGAGGAGAACGGGCCTGAACACCAATTCTTGGTGTCACTGTATGGGGAAATGGAGCAGAAGGCGGATCGCCTGATAGCGGTATCTCATTCTTTTCAGCATTATTTAACTCCTTACGTTCAGAATCCGCAAGACATTGCAGTCATTCCGAATGGATATGATGAGAAGCGCTTCAAGCCCATTCCACACGAAAATGAAGTGACACAGCTCATAAGCGTTTGCCGCCTTGTTCCGGCGAAAGGACTGGATATTTTATTGCAGGCCTGTGCTGAACTTAAAAAAAGAAATCTGGAATTTGTGCTTCATATTATTGGAGACGGCCCGGTTCGCCCTGAGCTGGAAGAGTTGGCGCGACAGCTCGATATATACCATGAGACGATTTTTTATGGATATACCCTTCATCCAGAAGAGTTTATGCCTTTCTTTGATGTATTTGTCTTGCCTTCTCGGGCGGAGGCCTTTGGTTCGGTATTTGCGGAAGCAGCGTTAAGTTGTCTGGCATTGGTAGGTACAGAAGTGGGAGGAATACCGGAGCAGATCGAAGATGGGGTAAATGGCCTGCTCGTGCCACCCGACAATCCGAGGGCACTGGCAGACGCATTAGAGAAGGTCATTGCTGACCCTGCCTATCGTTATGAGCTGGCTAGATCTGCTTGCGACAAGGCTAAATCAAGCTATTCTTTAAGTCGGGCGGTTAACGAGTTGAAGAAAATGTATTTGAAATTTCCACATTAACCATGACGAGTACCACCTGGTTTGGAATCAGAATGCCGAAAGCTGGAGCGAGGACGTGAGGAACGGAAAGGCCTCCCGCGTCCTGCTATGATTAGTTTACTAACCCACATCAGACTGAGCATTCCGAAAATAGGATAAAGGACAGATAACAGTGAACTGAAGCCGAACTGACTGATTAAAAAACAGGTGAGCATAATGAATAGTGTAATGAGCTTGGGCGAAATTTGGACATGCTGACGAATTTGCAGACTGACTCCATAAATGTCGGCCACAAAGGTACTGAAGATTTCCATGAAAATGAGTAGAATGTATATGATTTCGACAAAGGCACCCAGACGGTAAGCAATGCTTCCCATAGGGATTTCAAATTGCTGAATACCCGGCATATGTGCTGACATGGCAAAGTGTGCAGCCATCAGCATAAACCCGACACCAACTCCGCCCAAAACTCCGCCCCAGCGGATGGTTCTTCGGGAAAAGGTTTGGCTGCCAAGTGGTACAAGCACGGCTTGGGCCATAGTTAGGTTGAAGGACGTGTACAGCAGTGGAGAGAGCAAGGTTCGAAATGTACTGTGATCTGTCGTATTCGTAATAAAACTCTGAGGATTGGGCATGGAGAGCGTGCTGTGAACGAGCAGAAGAGACATGATGATCATCAGAGGGACAACCACGGTGTTCATGTGCAAGATGGCTTTAATGCCTTTACTTAGCAGCAAATAAGTACCAATCAGTGTAATAAGCAGTCCGGTTTGGTAATGCAGGTGAAGGTGCTCTACAAAAACAGAGCCGGCTCCTGCCAACATGACGCTGTTTACGCCAATCAGCACGATGAGCGTGAACCAGCTAATCCATTTCCCGGCATTGGCGCCAAAAAGATGTTTGTTCAGGTCCTCGTAGGATTTGGCTGAAATATCATGAGCGATCAGCATCATTTTCGTACCCAACCATACAAATATGATTGTGGATAGCATAATAGTGAGTGTAGCCCAACGACCATACTGCGTAAAAAATTGCAGAATTTCTTGTCCGGTAGCAAATCCGGCACCGACGATTGTACCGATGTATGTAAAAGCAATCTGAAAAACATGAATATTACGTTTCATCCCCAGTCCCTCCTTGCCTGCTTGAATAACGCTGCAGCGAGCATATAATACAAACTATGTTCAACTGAAATAGGACATGACTGGATGAGACTGAAAATAATTAAAGTGAATTAATGAATAGCTTGACGGGAGCGTAATTTATGGGTCAAATCCTTGCATGGATACTGGAATATGGATATTTGGCAATGTTCGGCTTGCTTGCACTTGGAGTAGCGGGTATGCCGATACCCGACGAAGTGCTAATGATCGCCTTCGGCGGGCTCGTGTCTCAAGGGCACTACAACTTCATTGCTGCACTGGCAGTCACATTTTTCGGTAGTATGACGGGTATGATGCTTAGCTACACACTAGGACGTCTGCTGGGAAAACCACTTTTGCATCGATACGGAAAATGGGTGAGGCTTACGCCTTCTAGGATTGCCTCTTCTGAAAATTGGTTTGGGCGCTATGGTACCTGGGGAATCCTGTTCGGATATTTTGTCCCCGGCTTGAGACATGTATCCTCATATCTGGCAGGTACAACCCGTCTAGGCGTTTTTCGATATATCTGTTATGCATCAGCAGGAGCTTTGCTGTGGTGCGGTACATTTTTGGGGATTGGACATGCGGTGGGCATGCATTGGGAGCAGGTGGCGAAGCTAATGGAGAAGGTGACGCATCGGGTAGGGCTGGTCGTTATTCTTTTAATCGTTGTGGGAGGAATCACCGCATGGTTCTGGAACAAGCGCAAAAAAAATGTCACATGACCGCATGGAAAGCAGCTATAGCTTGAAAGCGGCGGGTGAAGTATGGTACTTTTACCGCATAGGATTGCCGTGGGAGGTCATGTAATGGAAGTATTAAAGAAACGAATTTTAAATGAAGGCGTGATTGCATCAGATCAGGTGCTGAAGCTGGATGGTTTGCTTAATCACCAGGTTGATCCAGAACTGACAATGGCAATGGGACGAGAGTTCGCAGCTCGTTTCCGAGAAGAGAAGATTACCAGAGTAGTGACCGTGGAGTCCTCAGGCATTGCCATCGGGTTTGCGACAGCATTGGAATTGGGTGTACCGTTGGTATTTGCTCGTCGTAAAAAGACCCTATTAGCTGATCCAGACGCGCTGTGTGAACGCGTACCTTCGTTTACTAAAGGTATTGTTACGGATATTATGCTGTCTCGTCAATTTATTCACGAAGATGACCGTGTTCTGTTCATTGATGATATTATTGCTAATGGTGATGCGGCGCGAGGTATGGTTAAAATCATTCAACGCTCCGGAGCGGAGTTGGTTGGATTCGGTGTCGCGGTGGAAAAAAGCTTTCAGGCCGGAGCGAGAACCATTCGTGAGCAGGGTATTCGTGTAGAGTCATTGGTCAAAATTTCGTCGTTAGCTGACGGCAAGATTGAGTTTGCTGAATAGTAACAATTCAAAACTCCTAATCCTTATTTCTAATAATAACCTTTGCATGAGCTTCAATTTCGCTTATAATATAGATAAGGTTTTGGAGAGGAGGCAGCAACATGGGGAAAGAACAATTGACCGAACAGTTTTTTCTGGAAAAACTGGCAGCGGCTAAAGTACACTTTGAGCGTGCCTTGGATTGTAAGCATACGGAATTCGACGATTTGTATCCCTATATGATTGAACATCCTCAGTTTTTTTGGTATAAACGCTATGTGGCCTGGTCAGAGTTGTTGACGTTGGTTAACCTATGCGAAGAATTGTCCTTCTCTTGGAAAGAAGAATTTACTGCTCACCAAGTGGAGTATGTAGATCAGCGAGTGTTGTCTGCACAAGTGCTGGACTTCTGGTACGAGAAGAACGATACAAAAGAACATGATCACAGTGTAAATCAGTCGGGATAATTTGTCGCTCTGTTGGCAATCCATATAAGTAGTAAGAGAGAAGAGACCTAAATGATTCGTTTAGGTCTCTTTTTAAACTTTTTTCATGTATATAGAACCATGATCGTTATGTTAAAAAAGTGAATAAGGAGGGGACAAGGATGATTATGGACGAAGAATTGGATGCTTATCGACTCTCCGGTGAAAAGGTGCGTGTCGTACGCGATGGATTGGAGTCCAACGATGTTGTTGGCATTGTACTGGCATGGGATGATGAACAGGTGCTTATTCGTCGCCAGAATCGACGTGTGGTCAAATTGGATCGCAGCTATACATACCAGTCGTTCAGCGAGCCGCGTCACAATCCGATAGATCTGGATTAGGAATGGGTTCCAAATGGGTGTTGGATAAAAATAACTGGGTGATTCATTAGGCATACAGAATCTCTAAATCGGACACAGTAATGAAGGAAAATCCAACAGAGAGGACGTGCTGTGTCAATGACGGTTATGGACGAAAAAGTACATGCATACAAGGATCAAATCAGCCATTTGGAAGATCGGTTGCCCGAGGTAGTTCATGCATATCATCGTTTTACCGGAGAGTGCTTTCAAGCCGGCAGCTTAGATGAGAAAACCAAGCAACTGATTGCGCTAGGCATTGGCTTATTTGCCAACAATGAAGTATGCACGTTTTATCACGTGGACGAGGCGCGGTCCAAAGGAGCCAGTGATCAGGAAATTATGGAGACCATTGCTGTAGCCGCAGCAGTAGGTGGAGGACATGCTCTAAGTCAAGGGGTTACGCGTGTACAGAAGGCGTTGCAATAAGGCGAATCATTAATTGATGAGCTTATACTTCGTCATAGCGGTTATAGCCCGATTTGGATATATGATGAATATGGAAAGGAGCTTCCGAGCACAGTTGGTGTCTCGGAAGCTTTTTCTTTTGCGTGTTTGTTGTGCGAGGATTATGCTCTTCTGCTTGCGGCAAAAGCAGCAGGGCGAGACGTTTTACGCTTATAAGCCAAAGAGGATGTAACCAAACTTCGTTCAACGATGCGTAGAGGTTTGGAAGTTGAATTGTTTGGTAATTCGGGGCGATGTTTCTCTAGTAAAGGAAGGGCAGCTGTATGGGGCATAGAGGTTGAGAGCCCCAGATATGCTCGCATCCGCTCATACATTTCTTTGCGGAATGCTGGCATTTCCATACTGAACTGCTCTTTATTTCCTTTACTTATATAGGTGGCGTGAACGCCGGAGTGGTTTTGTTGTATGTCCAGAACATGAATGTGATATTTATTAAATTCATGTTTTATTTCAGACAGCAGGATCCCGGTACGATCTACACCTGCGTTAACCATTTCAACATAAAGATCAGGGGTTTTCAGCATACCGCTCTCTTCAAGAATTAGGCTGTCCCGCTCAAATACTTTTTGAATAAAGGTAAGGAGCAGATAACTTTTCACAAGAGACCATTCATACTGAGTAGTATCTAAAGAGATCATTACCATTCACCGCCTTAGGAAAATGTGATGATAATTCATAACCGATTGAAGAAAAGGAACCTTCGTTCCCGAGAACTTATGTTCTTATTTTAGTGTATTATTCCTTTTTTATCAAGAGGAAATTAACAAACATAAAAGGTTTGACATCTTGATATGAGCATGGTATGATCTATCTTGTCGCTAAGAAAGATTGATCTTTCAAGGATAAACGACAACTTATATGCGGTCGTGGCGGAATTGGCAGACGCGCACGGTTCAGGTCCGTGTGGGCTAACCCCCCGTGGAGGTTCGAGTCCTCTCGACCGCATCTATTAGAAAAGGTCTATAGAATTGCTCTCGTAGCAGTTTTAGAGACCTTTTTCTTATATTTCCGGGGATTTGCTCATAGTTTAAGCTGAACACGTTTCTTGTCTTCCCGCAAACTATGGTTTTCCATAAAGGATCTATAAGGTTATTTTTTAAGATATGATAGAAAAATAACGCACTTTATGATGAAGTTATTGAAAGGTTGGATGTAAGATGGAGAAAGCAACTTTTGCAGGTGGATGCTTCTGGTGTATGGTGACTCCGTTTGAGGAGCAGCCGGGCATTCATGGCATTGTGTCAGGATACACTGGAGGAACGATTCCCAATCCGACCTACGAGCAGGTTAAAACAGGAAACACAGGTCACTACGAGGTGGTGCAAATTACTTTTGAGCCTGAGCTGTTTCCTTATGAAAAGCTGCTCGAATTATATTGGCCGCAAACAGATCCTACCGACGGGGAAGGTCAATTTCAGGACCGGGGTACACAGTATAAACCCGCAATTTTTTATCATACAGAGCAGCAACGTGAGCTTGCACAACAGTCCAAGGAGCAGTTGGCACAAAGTGGACGTTTTGATAAGCCAATTGTAACGGAGATTCTTCCTGCTTCAATTTTTTATCCTGCAGAGGATTATCATCAGGATTACCATAAGAAAAACGTGAAGCACTATAAGGAAGATCGGGCCCAATCAGGTCGTGATGAATTTATTGATAAGAACTGGTAAGCGGCTTTAACATACGTTTCTACGCACGGTAAGGCAGATCAGGGAGTACTCCATGGATCTGCCTTATACATATTTAGACGAGGTTACTCACACAATGAAGGGACAGAGAAGGAGGCTGACCCGCAATGAGTACACGACGGAAGCTGCACATGAGAAATATAATAAAAAAGGCTTTAAAGGCATCTCGCGCTCGGAAAGAGCCAGCTTATGTACCAGTATTCCATTCAAGATCCAAAATACGAAGAACCGTAGTACTCTGTATTTCGGTATGCATGTTATTCATGGTCTGTAGTACTGGTGTTGCAGAAGCAATAGACAAACAGGACGAGCGGCAAAAGATGGTTGCTGTCATTATTGATGATCTGGGAAACAACATGAAAGGGACTGAGCAAATTTTAAATTTGCCCGTTAAGATTACCGTTGCTGTGATGCCCTTCCTGCCTACAACCAAGCAGGACGCTATGGAAGCGCATAAGCGCGGTCATGATGTCATCGTCCATCTTCCAATGGAGCCAAAGCAGGGGAAGCCCGAATGGCTTGGGCCTGGAGCAATTAAGGCTAATATGACGGATGAAGAAGTACGTGCGAAGGTGACAGCAGCCATTAAGGATGTTCCTTATGCGATAGGGATGAACAACCACATGGGTTCCAAGGTCACTTCGGATAAGCGCATCATGTCCATTGTTCTTGATGTTTGTAAGGAGCATGGACTATTTTTTGTCGATAGCCGTACTAATTATTGGTCAGTGGTCCCTGAGCTTGCCGCTAAAAAGGGAATGCCACCAGTACGAAATGATGTTTTTCTGGATGATGTCCATAACCTCGCCCATGTGAATCGCCAACTTACAAAAGTGGTTGAATGGCTGGATGAGCACAATACCTGCGTAACGATTGGGCACGTCGGCGTGTCTGGTATGTACACATCCTCCGCTCTTCATTCGTCGGTTCCCAAGCTAAAGGAGCACGCCAAATTTGTAGGTATTAGCGATTTGGTACGAGCTGTATGGGGATGGACAGGAGACCCAGCCACCAACACTACCATGCCGTCAGATGCGCAATAATGCCTTCGGCAATAGCTTCGGCAACGCTTTTTTGACCACGATCCTCGGAAAGCATAGCTCTGTCCTGTTCGTTACTGATAAATCCAGTTTCTACAATTACAGCAGGATGCTGAATTTTATTCAAAAGATAAAAGGGCTTTCCGTACACTGTTTTTCTATTCATGCAAAATAAGCGGTTTAATGAATGCTGAATCCGTTCAGCTAACAGATAGCTGCTGCCTTCATCCTGATACAGTACAATGGGTCCCCGTTTTTCGGCACGTTTGTTCCAATTGACATGCAGGCTTACAACCAAAGCGGTGGGCAGTTGTTCTGTTAGGCTTTTCCGTTGGGCGAGGTCTTTAAGGTGCCGGGATTTGGACTGTAGCCAACGGTTGTCGTCACTCAGTGCGTAGTCCTTGTCCCGATTCAGAACAGCAGGATATCCCTGGGAGCGTAAAATCAAGTACAGCTTTTGAGCAATGGCGAGATTGATATCTTTTTCCAAAATTCCTTTGTGACTTGTTCCACCATCCACACCGCCATGGCCTACATCAATCAGGACAACGGGCTTGGCAAAAGCGTGATAGGACGAATGTACGTTGGGCGGAACATCTGTATACTTGTTCGGTTCGTTACTTTTATCGTTGGGTTGAGCAGCTGTATAGGTAAATGGGGCAAATACAGCACTGCAAAGGATGCATAGACTTAACCCCAGCCCTGTCAGCCATATTTTGTTTAACTTTTTTTTGCTCACATTCTATTCCTCCAATGGACGAATTGATTATTTACTGAAAAACCATGCATAACAAGCATCAAACCTAAAGCAGCGTAGCTGCCTTCAAATATGACAATTAGCCTTGGGGTAACTGTTATGTTGAAGATAGTATGTTCCATTTAAGGGAAACCATGCATAGTTATTCCCACAGGGGTTAGACCTTTTGGAAAATGAGCAAGCTAGTTGTATCTGCACCTAACGTGTGAATCCGATATTTCCAAGCAACGTAAATGGAAATAATAGGCGCAGATTGGAGGAGGTCATGAAGGATGGCGAAGAGTGACGAACTGGTGACGTATATTACGCAGCGGATTGTTCGCTATATGGAAACGCCGCGTGATGTTCGGCGCAGTCAAAAACAAGCCAGAGAGCCGTGGGTGAGCAAATGGTTTGGCATGTTGCCTCTCGCTCTGAAAATGTGGATGAAATCCACACGCAGAGGGCGAAGGGAGCGACATTAAACTCGCCAAAGAGACCACAAGAGGCATAGGGTATGCCATTTGAGGTCTCTTTTTGTGTTGTAGGGATCATTCCAAATCATTTTGCGTGTTTCTTAATAACTAAGAGTCCAAACGATAAAATTCACCAGCTGACAACAACTGTTTTAGTGGTACAAATCGGGAAAGTCCATTGTGGTGGGTTAACGCATATAAAATGGGTTGGGACGGATGATCTGGGGATATCCAAGACTGATACCCACTAATGGATAAGGGCCCCCCAAAGGCAAAATTGATATTTGTGGCAGAAAATATAATACGCGGTGAAATGCTCAGTGTGTCCATAAATTGGCTTGTGTTTTGGACAGAAAGCTTTTGCTTGGGTTGAAGCCAACCTAGATCGTTATAGGGATCGAAAGGAGCAGACGAGACCGTAACCGCTTGCGCCTGTGTTTTCAAAAAGGGTACAGGTGAAGAGATTTCGTTGTTCTGAAGCTTATGTTTCCAACTTCCATCTGCTACTTCTACAGGTAACGGATCGCCAGTAACAGCATCAATACATATTTCGCTGCCTGTAGAGGAGCGCACCAGCCAGTAGGCTAATAGCGGTTCCTCATACATAGGTGTGATTTGCAGCTTGTCGATAGATGAAAGATCAGTATCTGTGAGCGACACCAGGGATTGACGAAGTACATCCATACTATAAGGTCCACCCGGACCATTCCCATATTCGTTGAGTTGATATGCGCCATTGGAGTCTGATCCGATAATCAGGTAGCCGATGTATTCTCCTGCACGGTTTACTTGAACAAGCCAACTATGGGTTCCAGGTCCGAGCGGATGATAGCTAAGCTCAGCATCTTTCCACAAGGCAAAAGGGGGTTGGGACGATAGGGATTGTACCGTGTTGTCCGCTGTCTGTTTTACGTCTGCGGGCACGCCTTGCTCCTCAGTAGGAAAACTTGCTGAAACGTCGCCCGAGGGGGTAACAGGACTCGTGGAGTTCAATGGAGGAACCCACGAGCTATCGTTGTAAAGAGACTCCGAGTTTAAATTGTTGTCTTGAGCCACTGAGGGAGCCGCATGAAGGGGAGTGAACGGACAGACTGCGGACAGGCCGATCAGAACAGCTGCGATCATACCTATGCTATAGTGCCCGGAATGGTTCTTCTTCAATGAAATCCACCTTTCTGTCGGCTTGATTGCCCGACGGAGGCATTCTTTTTTATCCAGCATACAGCCTGTCCGATAAAAAGACTGCTGCACCTTGTCGGCGCAAATGTCGTATCCAGGTTCGCTTTTTGCTGTCGATACATAGGAGACATGTTTAACCAAACTTGTGGTTGCAGCAGCGGAAACTGATGTAGGCTGAAGCAAGATGTTACAAGCTGACGATACCTCTGCAACTCTCCTGCGAAGGAGCAAGAGATATCGGCTACCGCAGATGAAATATTCCGCAGTTAATGGCGGATACGAGTACCTTGGGCTCATATTGCCATACCATTTCTTTACGACGGGCTTGATGCTGCTCTGATATGGCTTCTTTTTTATCCTCTTCCTCTTTCTGCTCCTTGATTAGATCATCATAGTAGTGGTCAATAACCTCCAATTCCTCGCGCAATCGTTCCTTCGCCTGCTCAGCCCAATCATAATCTTGCTGACGGAGCTGTTCGGTGAGGTAGCTTTCAAGCGAGCTAGAAGCTTCAGGGACAGATAGCTCGGCAGGCTGCACATGCATATTGCCCGCCAGCAGCGGGCTGAGCTGCCGGGTTTCGAGCATGGCGCCAAAATCGGTTACAATGGTGCCGCTTTTAAGCGAAATACCTAGCCACTGAAGTTCTTCACGCTTCAAATCGCAGGCGAATTCAATCTTATAGCAGATGCTGAGCCAAGCTTCATAGACTACGGGAGAGCGGGCAGACAGCTGACGGGCATCAGGCTGCTCAAACAAATAAACATATTTTCCTCCATCTCGTGCGGCTTCAAAAATTTGATGTAGCCGACGGCTTCCATATCGAAGCTCCTCCTGCAGAATACGTCCAGGTCCCAATTGTGGTAACGTCGGTACATGACCGAAGTAACGCCCCATGACCTGATCTTGTGCTGCGTTGCCTGATGCTGGAGTTGGGGGCGTATGATCTGCTAAACGTTCCTGTTCTGTGCGATAGGCTTCCCCATCAAAGATGAAAGTGAAGGACATCGTCTGCGCTGGAACGCCAGTACGCTCTACGTATCCCCAATAGTAGGGCCGGTTTGTTAAGGCTTTATCCGCTTCTGGAGAAAGCTTGACGGTTACATGGTGGGGCGACCTCTCAATGACACTGCATCCGGTAGCTTCCAGATAGGTGTGGACAAAACGCTGGACTTGCTGGGCATCCATGGTCAAACTAGCGACCTCCCTTCACACTGCGTCGAGCTTTGCCCGGTGGAACCGTGTTGCCTGCTAGGCCTAATAAGCTCTCGGTGTTTGGCTGGTCTGTGCGCAGTTGTTCCATTTCCTGTTTGATGGAATCCAGCGAGTGGCCCAGCTTTTGCATTTTTTTGCGAATTTCATCATCGCTACTGGATTCAAGCATGATTTTATACAGACTTTTTTCAATAGATTCTTTCTTCTCAAACTTCTCAAGAATAACGTCCAATCCGCCAATGACCATCTCAAACATATTTATCTTTTCATGCAGCAGATGCAGGATATGCTCCTCTATCGTTCCGGTTGTGGACAAGTTGAAAATATTAACATCATGCGTCTGTCCAAGTCGATGCACCCGTCCGATCCGCTGCTCCACACGCATGGGATTCCACGGTAAATCGAAGTTAATCATATGGTGACAAAATTGCAGGTTAATGCCTTCACCACCCGCTTCGGTGGCAATCATGACCTGAATGCGCCCACGGAACAGATCCATCATCCAATCCTTGCGTCCACGGTTCATACCGCCTCGATAAGGAACAGCAGATAGGCCACGGTCACGGAAATAGTTCAGCAAATACTCCTGTGTGGCCCGGTATTCTGTAAAAATGATCACTTTTTCGTTCATCTGACGGATAAGCTCGAGCGCTTTTTCTGCTTTGGAATTGGCCTTGATCGCTTTAATATGTGCAACCAAATCCCAGACACGATCGCGTAGGGGAGAGTCTGGGGCCATCTTTTTAGACAAATTGACCAGCGTCACGAACACAGCGTCCCGGCTGCTGCAGACTTCCCGTTGAAGGGTGACGAGAGACAGCATGCTACTTAGATTTCCGCCATTCGCCTGGTATTGCTCTTTGACAAAAGAGGTCACCCCATCGTACAGTGCTTGCTCTTCCGGCGAAAGTTCCAAGTGAATGTTGGAAACATTTCGTTTGGTGAATTGAACCGGGCCTTCTCCGCGACGATTGCGGATCATGACTTTAGATAGCTCATCCTTGAGCTGATCTTCATTTTTGGGCAGACGTTTATCTACAACAAAGTTGGCTGAAAAATCGCCATGTCTCCCCAATTGACCGGGCTTGAGCAGTGTAATCAGGTTAAACAGCTCAGACAGATCGTTTTGTACAGGTGTTGCTGTCAGAAGCAAACAATATTTTTTACGCAGCTTCATAATGAACTGGTAGTTGGATGTCTTTTTATTTTTCAGCTTATGAGCCTCGTCTATAATGAGCAGGTCATAATCGGTATCTAGCAGGATGCTACTATGGGGCTCCCGCTTGGCGGTATCCATAGAGGCCACGACGACCTCGGAAGACCAAGAATACGCTTTTTTCTGGGCGACAGCGGGAATACCGAATTTGCTGTTCAGCTCACGCACCCATTGTAGAACCAGAGATGCGGGTACAAGAATAAGCACTTTGGAAGCCAGCCCGCGAACCAGATATTCCTTTAGGATCATTCCAGCTTCGATTGTTTTGCCTAGGCCGACTTCATCGGCAAGAATGGCACGTCCGGACATTTGAAACAGTACCTTTCGAGCGGTATCCAGCTGATGGGGTAGTGGAGTGAGGTCTTGCAAATGCTGTAGACATTGAAGCTCATCAAAGCTTGGCACCAGTTTGACTTTTTCAGCCTCAATGGCCAGCTGATACAGATTCCAATCTCCCCAAGGGCCACCTTTGCGCAGCCGCTGGTCCAGCTCATCCTGCCAGCTTCGATCAAATTGCACCGGAACAGGCAGTGGCGCTTGATTGGGTATGTGCGGGGAACTTGTCGATTTGGCTTTCATGATGATTTCCCTCCCTCCTGGTAGTAGCACAGTTGAAACTCTTGGTTCTGTCACATATGTGGCATCTATTTAGCACAGATCGTAGATGTAGTATGGACGGAAAAAGATATCTTCATAACAGGAGGGATGAAATCCTTTAGCTGCCTTCCATTAACTTTTGGAGTTTACTTTCCGTAGAGGTCTGCGCATTAGGGGTGTAGATGCTGCAACGGAGATCAACACTGCCTTGTACCTGAAGAGAAGTCAGGTCAAATAGCATTTTGCCAGCCTTGGCATGGCGAAATTCAATGAGTACCTCCGGCGCGGAGCTTACTTCACTCTGATTCCAAAGCTCGTTAAACTCAGGGTAGGTCTGACTCATATTTTGTATAAATTGTGCATACCAGGGATCTGTTACGTATTGCCCGTAATAAGCGCGGAAAATAGCAAGGAACCCCTTTACAAAGTGTTCCCAATTCACGGCTAGACTTTTAAACTCCTTTTTGGTGAATAACAGTTCAATCATATTGCGTTGCTCATATGGTAGCTCGGCAAAATCCATAAAAACGTGAGCAGCAGCGGCGTTCCAACCGACAATATGACAGCGCCGATCTGAAATAATAGCAGGGCAGTAGTGCAGCTCTTGTACAACCTTTTGCAGAGAGGGGGAAATGACAGCCTGCTCTGCAGGAGCTGGAAGGCTGTGAGACCCGGCCTCGATCGCCAAATCATACAAATATTTGCGCTCGTCTGTGTTCAACTGCAATGCTGCAGCAATAGCATCCAACACAGAGGCGGACACCTTAATATCTCGTCCTTGCTCCAGCCAGGTATACCAGGTCGTACTGACACCTGCCAGCTGAGCGACTTCTTCTCTGCGCAAGCCTGGTGTTCTGCGACGTGATCCTTGGGGCAGACCGACCATATGTGGGTGTAGGCGGGCCCTTTTTGTTTTTAGAAAAACAGATAGTGCTTCCAGACGTGCTTCCGTTTTCATAGGTATTTTCTCTCCATTCAATGGGTATATCCGAAGTGAGCAAATAAGGCGTTTACTATAGTAGTGTTCATTATACCAGGATAAACAAACACTTGTAATAGGATAAGACAAGGGTAAAATGAGGATTATAAGTAAGTCACTGAGCAGGAGGAATGAATAGCTTATGCAAAGAGTAGTGATAACAGGTATGGGTGTCGTTTCCCCACTGGGTAATGAAGTGGACACGTTGTGGAAGAATTTACTGGAAGGCAATTCAGGTATACGTAAAATTGATACATTCGATGTGTCCGATTTGAAAGCACAAATTGCTGGACTGGTACAGGATTTTGATGCAGAAAAGCAATGGGGACGTAAAGATGCTAGACGAATGGATCGGTTTACTCAGTTTGCATTATATGCGGCAGAACAAGCGCTTAAGGATTCCGGTCTGGAACTGGATGACACCGATTTGGAGCGTGTAGGTGTCTATGTGGGATCGGGAGTCGGCGGTTTGGATACGTTGGTGGACAATGTAAATGTTCTGCTACATCGTGGACCGGGTAGAGTTAGCCCGACGCTGGTACCCATGATGATCTCGAATATGGCCGCTGCTCAAATTAGTATCGCGTTTGGAGCGATGGGACCTACGCTTTCACCCGTGACGGCTTGCTCGATTGGGAATACAGCAATTGGAGAGGCGTTTCGGACGATTCGCACAGGAGATGCGGATGTCATTTTTGCTGGTGGAGCTGAAGCGGCGGTGACTAGATTGGCCTTGGCAAGCTTCGCTAATGCGACTGCATTGTCCACACGTAACGAGGAGCCTTCTATGGCAAGTCGACCTTTTGATCAGGATCGAGACGGCTTTGTCATGAGCGAAGGTGCAGGTATTCTGGTACTGGAGTCATTGGAACACGCTATCCAACGTGGTGCGGAAATCTATGGTGAGGTCATCGGTTATGGAGCCAGTTCGGATGCTTATCACATGGTTGCACCGCATCCCGAAGGAACCGGAGCTTACTTGGCGATGAAAGCGGCCCTTCATTCGGCCCACATCTCCCCTGAAGAAGTGGACGTGATTAGCGCCCACGCAACGAGTACGTCTGTCGGGGATATCGCTGAAACCCTTGCAATCCACAAGCTATTTGGTGAGTATGCCTATCAGATTCCGGTTACTGCGAATAAGTCCATGCTGGGTCATATGCTGGGAGCTGCAGGCGGTGTTGAAGCAATTGCGCTTGTGCAAAGCCTGCGAGAAGGTATCATTCCGCCAACGATGCATCTGGATAATCCGGACCCGGCTTGCGATTTGGATTATGTGCCTCACGAAGCGCGCAAGGTTACACTAAATATTGGGTTATCTAATTCTTTCGGCTTCGGTGGTCATAATGCGGTCATTGTGCTGAAGCGCTACGAGTCATAATTTGTAAGGAGTTATTGGAACCTCAGGCATTCTATCCGGCTGGATAGAGTACCTGAGGTTATTTTAATCGAAGAATAACAGATTCATTTTAGATAAGAGATAGAGTAAGATGAAGGAAAACATTTGGAGGGACGGGAAGCCATGGTTTTAATCAGGTACATACAACCAGCAGACGCTGAGGCTTATTGGAATTTGAGACTGGAAGCCCTACAAATGAACCCCGAAGCTTTTGGAACCTCCTATGAGGAAGCTGCACTAGTTCCGCTATCTGATGTGGTGAAGCAGATACAAAATAAACGAGATCATTACATACTTGGTGCATTTACAAAGGATCATCAGCTGGTTGGCATGACCGGGTTTAGAAGAGAGCAGAAAATAAAGACGCAGCATAAGGGAGCAATTTGGGGAGTTTATGTACCATCGACCTATCGAGGTCAGGGGATCGCTAAAAAACTTTTATTGGAAGTTATCAGCCAAGGTAGAAAAGTGGAAGGTTTGAAGCAAATCAACCTGAGTGTGGTGACTACCAATCAAGCTGCTGTTGAGCTGTATAGGAAATTGGGATTTGAAACCTATGGTATAGAAAAGAATGCTTTGGAATATCACGGTCAGGGATATGATGAGGAGTTCATGGCTTATTTTTATTAATTGTGAAAGGTTTTGAAAAAATGAAAATTGACCGATTGCTTTCTATCGTCATTTTGCTGCTAAAGAAAAATAGAATACAAGCGAAGGAACTGGCTGATTTATATGAGGTTTCGATCCGGACGATCTATAGAGATATTGAAGCGATTAGTATGGCAGGTATTCCGGTGGTCACTTATCAGGGAGCCAATGGGGGAATCGGTCTGATGGAAGGATACCGCCTGGATCGCAGTATGCTGACGGATCATGATATAAAGGACATCGTGATGGGTTTGCAGAGTTTGTCCTCGTCGTTGGGCGGCCCGAATGTGTCGCGGTTACTTCATAAATTTGAGAGTATTATACCGGAGTCTGGGAAAGAGCAATTTAGTGTCCATACCACACAGTTTATCGTCGATCATTCGGGATGGGGAAATCGGGCTGCGCAGGAAGGCAAATTGATAAAGGTAAAAGAAGCAATGAGCCAAGCGCGCACTGTCGCCTTTACCTATCGAAATGCGGGTGGAGCTATAACAGAACGGAATGTTGAACCGCATACGCTCGTTCTGAAAGGACAACAATGGTTTGTATATGCGTATTGTCCCGATAGGGAGCAGTTTCGTCTATTCAAACTCTCGCGCATGAGTGACCCTGTAGTTACAGAGACCGTTTTTGCTCGCAGGGATCTTTCTTATGAAGTGTTGCCGTGGAATGAGGGACGGATGGAGGTATCCAGAGCCGTACACCCATTTACGCTACAATTTAACCGTAATTCGAGGCATTTGGCGGAGGACTGGTTTGGCGTAGAAGCATTGACCGAGCAGGAGGAAGGGATCTATACGGTTTCGGTCCCGTTTCCCGAGGATGAATGGGCGTACGGATTTATTTTAAGCTTGGGACCGGATGTGGTTGTCAAAGAACCAGCCCATTTGCGGGACAAGATTCATAAGATGGCGCTGCGTATTGCATCTAATTATGATGAAGTTCGGGAATCATAAAGGAAATCTTAGATTAAAGTAAAACAAACCTGACCCATAGTTGTCAGGTTTGTTTCGTTATACTGGTGGCATACCTGATATCAGTTAGCGAAAGGGGATTTACGAGGATGGATAAAGCTTGTCAAAGTTGCGGGATGCCGCTAGAGCATGAGGACCAATATGGAACGGATGCACAACATCATAAAACGGATGAGTATTGCAAGTATTGTTACAAGGAAGGCGAATTTGTACAGCCTGAATTGACTATGGAGGGAATGATTCAGCAGTGTGTGCCTATCCTAGTAGAGGAAGGGATGCAGGAAGAAGAAGCGACTTCGATGCTGCGCAATTACCTACCGCATTTAAAACGATGGCGATCCTCAGAGGATACAGAGCTTCAACTTGATGGACCCATTCGGGAGGAGTACCGAGGTGAAATCCATTTAATTGGGTTGAAAGCACGTACAAATAATCAGAAGGAACAAACATCTCACGGGATCATTCCAAACATGTGGGAACGTTTTTGGAGTGAGGACGTGCCTGGTCGGATAAAGGAAAAAGCAGGACATGCTTCTGTCTATGGTTGCTATACTGACTATGAAAATGGAGCTTTGGGCGAGTATACGTTTTTTATCGGAAAAGAAGCGGATAAGGATTTCCAGACTCCTGATGACCTTCAGGAACTTGTCATTCCGGCTGCACGCTACGCCATTTTTCAGGCAACTCAGGAACCCTCTTCTGTCTTCCGTGTATGGCAGACGATCTGGCAGTGGGCTGCCACGGGACAAGGGGAGCGGACATACACAGGTGATTTTGAAGTGTATGGCCGTCCTGCTGAACCTGTTTTGATTTATATTGCAATCAAGTGATGATTTTGTCATGACAGAAGAGAACCGCCGGTCATTGTCGTGGACCCGGCGGTTTTTCTGATTCAATCAATAGCAGTCTCCCCATCAAGTTGAACGTCGAGTTAAAGCCCAAAAGATGAGAGCCAGAGCACTGACACCAGCTCCTAATAGACACACCCCGTTCCATCCGGCATAGATGTACATATGAGTGGAAGCAATGGCCCCGGTGGCGCTACCAATGGAATAAAATATCATGTAGCCTGCAGTAAGTCGGCTCCGTGCCTCAGGGCGAACATTGAAAATCAAGCTTTGGTTGGTGACATGTACAGCCTGTACCGCCAAGTCCAAAAGAATGACGCCAAGAGCTAAAGCGAATAGAGAATGCTCGGTGTAGCGGATAGGTAACCATGACAGCAGCAATAAAACTAGGGCAATACCCGTCGTCCGTTGTCCCAAGCCCTGATCGGCAAGACGCCCTGCTCGTGCTGCTGCTAAAGCTCCGGCCACTCCAGCCAGACCAAAGGCCCCGATAGCAGTATGTGAAAGAGACAATGGGGGTGCACTGAGAGGTAACACAAGCGAAGTCCACAATATGCTGAACGCCGTAAAAATGAGCAATGCAAGGACAGCACGAATGCGCAGAATTCGTTCTTGCAAAAATAGTACGATAACCGATCGGAGCAGCTGCGGATAGGAAAGTGTCGCACTTGTGGGTTCGTTCTTTGGCAACACCCGCAACAGAGCTCCAGCCATAAACAACGTAAGTATAGCAGAAACAAGGTAAACTGAACGCCAGCCTGCCAGATCAGTTAATACACCGGCCACGGTTCGTGCCAGCAGAATGCCGATAACGACTCCACTGGTCACCAGACCTACGATACGCCCACGTTCAGTCGGATTAGCCAAGGTAGAAGCGAAAGCCACGAGTGTTTGAGTGACTACAGCCAGCAGACCAACCATTGCCATTCCCATAAGCAGTATTGTACGAGTAGGAGCAAAGCTAACCACGATTAATGCCAGCACGGACAGTAGCATTTGCCCAGCAATCAGCCGCCGTCGGTTCAAAAGATCGCCAAGTGGGACGAGCAGCAGTAATCCCAAAGCATAACAAATTTGCGTCACCGTAATGACCATACCTACCGATGAATGCATAATTCCAAACTCGTGCGCCAACGCGTCAAGTAATGGTTGCGCATAATAAATGTTGGCGACAGCCAGCCCACAGGCTATGGCAAATAGAAACGCCACAGATCGGGACATGGAACGAATGGGGGTTGTTTCAGCAGCATTAGCTAAGGTTTGATGGGATAGGAATGCTGCTTTTTCTTCAGACGTCTTCATTTTCACATACCACTTCACTTTCTATAATTTACATACCGATAAGTATAATATACTGATTGGTATGTAATGAATTTAGGTCAATATAACTCGTGTAAATATGAAATGTCAAGAGTTCATCATGTACATATTTGACAGTTTCTTATCGTGATCATACAATCTTAATATACTGAACGATACGAAAAGAAGGGGTTAGTTATGGTTCGACCACGGGAATTTGATGAAGATCAAGCGTTGGAAGCAGCGATGCGAATTTTTTGGGAAAAGGGATTCGAGGCTACATCTTTAAGCGATTTAACCTCCAAAATGGGAATTCAGCGCCCTAGCATTTACGCTGCCTTTGGAGACAAGAAGCAATTATTCGAAGCCGCGCTGCGCAAATATACGCAATCCCACGCTGCTTATGTACGCTCTAGACTACAAAGCAATTCTTCTGTAAAAGAAGCGTTTTACAATTTTTTTGGAGGAGTCGTAGCCGAAGAGTACGAGGATGGGCCTAATAGGGGATGCTTTTGTATTAATACGATGGTAGAATTAGCCCCTCATGATGAGAAATTTGAAATTTTAACCAGAGAGCATCAGATGTATCTTTCTGCTGTCTTTCAGGAGACCCTCGAGCGTGGTATAAGATCAGGAGAGCTGGAGGCTAGCATGGACGCACGAGCTCTGGCCCATACGTTGGTCTCTTTGTTAATCGGGATTACCGTGATGATGAAGTCTCGCCCAGAGCGTTCTTTTGTGGATCATGCGGTTGCGACTGCACTCATGTTGCTAGATGGAAAATAACTTAGGAAGGGAGAACACCTGGATGCCACAGATAAAGGCCGTTCAAACTTCAATTGGAGCATTGTATGGACGTGATGCGGTCTATTTGGACCATGTGCATATGAATTATCCGAAGAAGGAGCTGGTTTTAAAGGGAGAAATTAATGGGGGGCTGGCAACGGAAGCAGCAGATGATTTTGTGCCCTATGAACTGATATTTACAGAAGTCTACTACTTCAACATGATTGAATTAGACGTCGCTTTGCACATGTCTGAACGGGAATATACGCAGGGCAGTAGCTTTGATGAGCTTACAGATACGCCATTATTAGCTACAATAGCAAGCGCGCGGGGGAAAAATCTAAAGCACTATATGCTGAAAACCTATGACGATATATTAGAAATCGCTTGTGCTGACTATAAAATGGTTATATAACGAAGTTGTTTTTTACGAGAGGAGGAGGATTAATGAATACCCAAATTGAACTATTAAACGTGACAATACGTGTGATGCAAGGGGATATTACCCGTTGTAAGGCGGATATTATTGTCAATGCAGCCAATACAAGCTTGCTGGGTGGCGGTGGCGTAGATGGCGCGATTCATAGGGCTGGCGGTCCGGCTATCTTAGAAGATTGTGTAAGTATCAGAAACAAGCAGGGTGGATGTCCCGTAGGAGAGGCAGTTTATACCACAGCTGGCAAGCTGGATGCCCAATATGTTATTCATACCGTCGGCCCTGTGTGGAATGGTGGCGACCATCGGGAAGAGGAGCTATTGGCGAAATGCTACCATAATGCACTCCAATTAGCTTTAAAACTGAATGCACGAAGCATTGCCTTTCCGAATATCAGCACAGGCATCTACCGTTTCCCAAAAGAAAAGGCGGCGGATATTGCTATACAGGAAGTGACACGTTTTGTACGTGAACATGCGGCTTTGAATGAGATTATTTTTGTTTGTTTTGATGCGGAAAATGCTCAGTTATACAGCCGTAAGTTACAAGATGATGTTAAGGATATTCAAAAGGATACAGTTGAATGAGAGGATACATGAGTAGAAATTAGGGGGGATCACGAATGCATGAGGAGCAAAACCAGGAACATTGGCCGGTGTGGGCTACGGAGCCTGTAAAAATAGTGAATCCTGATCCTGCCTGGTCAGAGCAGGGCTTAAAGATCATTCACCAGTTGCGGGAGTTATTACTGCCGTTTAAGGTGACGGAAATCGAACATATAGGAAGCACGGCAATTCCCAATCTTTCCGCTAAGCCCATTATTGACATAATGGCAAAATTAGAATCTTGGGATCAACTGGAACAGATCGTGTCTGCTTTACAACCAGCAGGCTGGAACTATGTTCCGCCTGAATTGGACGGTCGGGAATGGAGAAGATTTTTGGTTAAAGTGGATCAGGATCAAAGAAAGGGACATCTGCATCTCATACTGAAATCTGATGAGCATTGGGATCGGCAGCTATTGTTTCGGAACCGACTTCGTGAACAGCCTGAGCTGATTCAGCAATATGATGTATTAAAAAGGCGGCTGGCGATGGAAAATCAGCATGATCGTGAAGCGTACACGGATGCCAAGACTGATTTTGTGCAAAACGTTCTGAATATCGGACATCCTAAAGATTAGGATGTCCGGACTCCCGGTACTTTCCGACCAAGCGCCGAAATCTCCGACATTTGTTATTGCCGTGTAGGGGAATGGACGGAAGGCTTGCCAGCACACCAGAAAAAGCTTATTCAGAAGCTACTACAATAGTGTTCATCCAGTACTCATGTTCATTTCGTGATAGGAAAATCGTATTTATAGACGTTTCAAGAATGCGCTGATGCGTTCCAAAGCCATTTCCAGCTGTTCTCGCGATGACGCATACGAGCAGCGAATAAAGCCCTCGCCGCCTGGGCCAAATGCGGAACCGGGTACAGTAATGACTCCTTCTTCTTCCAACAATCGCTTGGCAAACTGCTCTGAACTTAACCCTGTGTGCATAATGGAAGGAAAAGCATAGAAGGCACCGTTTGGTTCGTGACATGGCAGTCCTGTCTGACATAGGCCTTCAACGAACCATTTTCTACGCAGATTGTAGGATTCCATCATACGATCCTTTTCCTCCAGCCCGTTGCGCAGGGATTCAATAGCGGCAATTTGTCCGATAATAGGAGCGCACATGGCGGTATATTGATGAATCTTCAGCATAGCTGAAATCAACTCTCTTGGGCCACACACGTAGCCGACCCTCCAGCCTGTCATCGCAAATGCTTTGGAAAAGCCGCTGATGAGCAGGGTGCGCTCTTTCATTCCTGGCAGAGCTGCGAAGCTTACATGCTTCTGTTCATAGGTCAGTTCAGCATAAATTTCGTCTGATATGACGACAAGATTATGCTCCTCAACTAGGCGGGCAATCGGTAGCCAATCCTCATAGGTCATCACCCCACCCGTTGGATTATTCGGATAACAGAGAATAAGCACTTTGGATCGTGGAGTCAGCTTGGCTTGGAGTGCCTCAGCTGTCAGCTTGAACTGCTGATCCGCAGAGGTTTCAACCGTTACGGTATGTCCTCCGTTCAAAAACGTGATGGGCGAATACGAAATATAACATGGAGCCGGAATGAGTATTTCATCGTCTGCGGTGATCAGGGCGCGTAGTGCCAAATCCAGTGCTTCGCTGCTTCCAATGGTAACCATGATTTCATCTGTCGGGTTGTAGGATGTGCTGAAGCTGCTCTCCAGATACCCGGCAATCTCCTCACGAAGCTCGGGAAGTCCAGCATTCGGTGTGTATGATGTTTTACCATTTTCCAGTGCTGTGATACAGGCCTTTCTGACATGTTGAGGGGTTACAAAGTCAGGTTCACCAACACCAAGCGATACAATATCTTTTCTGCCCGTACTATATTCGAAAAACTTACGGATGCCTGAAGGCGGCATTTCCCGTACAGCCGGAGTCAAAAAATCGGTTATAGATACTGCTGTCGATACATTTGTCATGATGATTTCCTCCTTTTTGAAAAACAAAAAAACCCGCCCCTGTAAAAGGGACGAGTTTATACCCGTGTTACCACCCTAGTTTCATTCCACACGAAATGACACTCTGTTCACGTATCCATCAATACGTGTTCCGGTTAACGCTGGAAAGGCGGCAGAGCTTACTTCAGGTTCAGCCCGCTTCTCAGAGATGGCGTTCGGCTACCCTCGGAATGTTGGCTTTCACCTGCCCCAACTCTCTGCAAATCCGCTGTATAGCTTACTCGTTCTCGTCATTGAAATTTGTTACCGTATCAAGTTAGGTGTAATTATAAGCACAACATTTCAGGATGGCAAGTCTTTTTTTTATAAAGTTTAAAGACAATCATCATCATTGACGACTGGAAAATAACGTATATAGTGGTATCAAGGGGATTGTGCCCCAGATTTCAATGTGTTATATGACTATATTGCCAGAGAGGAATGGTATCCCTATGAACGTATTTGAACGCTTTAGCGGTAAAGTTTTGCCGGCGGATTGGAGCTGGATCAATGAGCCGGCTGAATGGAGATTCGATGATTCCAAGTCTTTGCAAATTTCTGCACCTTCACAGGCAGATTTCTTTAGGGATCCGTCCGGCGCAGCGGTAAAATCGTCCGCACCCTTTTTGCATACAACGCTTCAGGGTGATTTTACAATATGGACGAGGGTTCGTGTTGATATGAAGCAGCCTTATGATTCAGGATGCTTGATGATGATGGCGGATGATACCCATTGGGCTAAGCTGTGCTTTGAATATTTTGAAAGCACTCCATCTATTCTTAGTGTGGTCACTCGGGATACATCCGATGATTGTATCTCTGGGGCGATGGACGTGTCCAATCCGTATTTACGAGTGGCACGAGCTGGAAATTGCTTTGCATTTCATTATTCATCAGACGGTCAGCATTGGAAGCTGGCGAGATATTTTGGTATGAATGTTTCTAACCAGCTCAAAGTCGGAGTTGTTGCTCAATCTCCGGTGGGGGAGGGCTGTGCTGTTACCTTTGATGCCTTGACGATAACAAACCATGTATCCGAGGACATACGAAACGTGGAGTAAATAGACAAGGGCTTTCTCTCTAAGTATGAAAGCGCTATAAAATAGGGCTTGAAAAGACGTATATACGCATACTCAGGCAGGAGGTAGATGGAAACTTGCTGTTAAGAAGGAAAGGCTACAAGCTGCCCAGTTTGTTGGGAGTGCTGCTTGTAGCTACGTTGGGCTGTTTCGGACTCATTATGTATTTGCAGTCCACAAGCGGAACGAGGATGTATCAATTTCTGTATTGGGATATATTCCTGGCCTGGGTTCCGGTCTTTATCACTCTGGGAATGATGGCTTTATTCAGACTGCGAAGTACAAAAGTGAGGAGTATTCTTTTATTTTTCTCCTCAATGGTATGGTTGTTTTTTCTGCCGAATGCTCTTTATTTGGTGACTGAGTTACTTCACGCGTTTCGTTTTTACGATGTGACTCCTGATACACGTTTTTGGTTGAACACCCAATTTTGGTTGATCTTATTTACGTCTTTTTCAGCAGCAGGGCTTGGCCTTTTTCTTACATCCCTTTGTGTATTGGTGATCCACCATATGCTGAGGAAAATCTGTTCTGGTGGGCTCGCATGGGCTGTAGTTTTGGTGTTGTTGTGGCTGGCCAGCATAGGCGTATATATTGGTAGATTTGCTCGCTGGAATAGCTGGGATGTGTTGTTGCAGCCACTGGTGCTCCTTACGGATATTTGGAGATGGGGAGTACATGCAGTACCAAGGCTTCATTTGCTGTCCTTTTGCTGGTTGGTGTTTGGGATAGCAGTCATTTTTTATTTATTGATCTATATCTCTTTAAGTGAGGATCAGGATATTTAGGCCGAGGACATGTATTCAATGAATACAGGCTTCGGCCTATTTTTACATGTGGCGTGTCAGGAGTTGGCGTTGTCCTCCCCGTGCACATCATAAAGCACGCGCACAAGCAGATCCTGACTGAAATTCCCAAATCTTTTGCCGAAAATAGTGAGCCCACCTTTGTTTTCCGATTGATCGGTTACGGATAAGCGGAGTGTAATGTCGCTTTTATAGTTAAGGTTAATATCGTCTATTGTGACTTCGGAAATGCGGCACCCGTCAATGAAGCTGCCTTGCTGATTGATGCGAATTAATTTGAGCATACCATATTGATTTAAATGCGGTGGCCACCAATCTGGATTGAGAACCCCCGGCACTTCTCCAAAATCTCCGGCGCTGGTCCAGTGCCCAATAGGGATACCGTTAATGTGAAAACAAATGTCGGAGGGATATTCCTCACAATAGCAGGGTGCTTCTGAGCCTAGTTCTGCGGAGAATTGAATTTCTTTAAAGGATTGATTCGCTTTCAGATAGTTGGGGATGCGGTATTCCAAAAAGCCTTCGGCCATCCAGATCATTTCCGACTCCAGTCGCCCGGGATCTGCAAAATAGCGTGGATCATCAAAATCGCCAATAATGCTGTCTCGGGTCACCAATCCACAAGTGGGGAACGCTTGATAGTTACTATAATGACCTACGCGAATCTCAACCTCATACACATTTTTTTGTTCTCTGCTGCGCAAATCTACCATTAGCTTATCCTTGTTCAAATAACACATTTTTCGGGTACCGTGCTTGCCGCTCACGGTATTGATCTCCACAAGACCGCATTCTTCCAGTTTTCGAATATGCATTGTAATTGTACCGTTACTCAAATTAAGTTTGTTGGCAATGTCATTCATACTTTGTCCCTGGTAAGCAAGTAACTCGAGAATTTGAATGCGGATTTCTGAACCCAGTGCTTTAAAAATATCTAATCCTGACATTAAGTCCTTAATATAAATCATAGCTATAGACCATCCTTATCTAAAAAAACTGTGATGTAAGCGCTTATATATTTACTTTGATTTATGTTAAAATAAAATCAAAAAGAAGTAAACTGCTTTTTTGTAAATTTTTTTTACTAAACAAAGAGGGGAACGAATTGAACTCCAAATTAGGGATTACTTCATAAATAAATCGTATTTAAGATTTATTACTGGTTTTTTTGATAAAAATAAACTTAAATACGTTTTAATTTTGCTTTCCATGTTACTCTAACCTATGTTTTATAACTATTTAAAAAGATTGAAAAATACATTGACGAACCGAGGAAAGGCATGCTATATTTTGTTTGTAAACGAATTCATTATTGATAAAGAAAAATGTTAATTATACGGTACATGAGAGGGATGATAATCACAGCGGCAATCAACAACGGGTTGTGTACCGCACAGTTAAAGATTAGGCCGAGTGGTATGAAGTTATTTTAGCACCGATTGTATGCGGTTTCATTTAAATTTAGGAGGGGTCGCGTTGATAAAGAAAAAAGGTTTTGCAATAACAATGGTTGTTTTGTTGTTAATGGTGGCTGCACTGGCTGGTTGTAGTGGGGGAAGTTCCAGTAGTGATGGAAGCAAGGAACTGACATTCATGTTCCGTGGTGGAACAGATGAACAAAAGGCTTATAAGGAAGTAATCAAGAAATTTGAAGCGGAACATCCTGGCGTAAAGGTTAAAATGGTCGTGACGGCAGCAGATCAATATGCCACAAAGCTTAGAGCTGCAATAACAGGAAACAATCTTCCAGATATCTTTTATTTTGCCCCTGGAGATGTGAAAGCTTATGTAAACAGTGGGGTGTTGAAGAATCTCACTCCTTACATTGAGAAGAACAAGGATATTAAACTGGATAACATTTGGAAATACGGTGTGGATTTGTATCGCTATGACGGTAAAATGGCCGGCCAAGGAGATATTTACGGTATGCCGAAGGACTTAGGTCCATTCGCACTCGGCTACAACAAAACGATGTTCGAAAAAGCGGGCGTTCCCTTGCCTGACAAAGACAAACCGTATACATGGGATGAATTTATCAAGGTTAGCCAAGAGTTGACCAAGGATACCAATGGTGACGGCAAGCCAGATCAATACGGTACAGGCTTTAACGTTCAGTGGGCATTGCAAGCCTTTGTATGGAGTAATGGGGCTGATTGGCTGGATGAGAGCAAAACTAAAGTAACGATTGATGATCCGAAATTTGCGGAAGCGCTTCAGTACTTTGCTGACATGCAAAACAAATATAAAATCACACCTGGTATTGAACAATCGCAAACATTGGACACATACCAACGTTGGATGAAGGGCGAAATGGCATTCTTCCCGGTAGGTCCTTGGGATATGAGTACATTTGAAAAACTGCCATTCGAATATGATTTACTGCCGTTCCCAGCCGGATCGACTGGAAAATCAGCAACATGGATCGGTTCTCTGGGTATCGGCGTTTCCTCTAAAACAAAATACCCGGATGAAGCTGTTGAACTGGTTAACTATCTGACGACTTCTAAAGAAGGAATGAAGCAGCTCGTAGATGCCAAGGTACAAATTCCGAATCTGCTGGACATGGCTGATGAATGGTCCAAAGATACGAAAACCAAGCCTAACAATAAACAAGAATTTATTGATATCGTAAATGACTATGGACGCTCATTACCAGGCAACTATACGTATAATGCAGAATGGTACGATATTTTCTTCACAGATATTCAACCTGTGCTGGATGGTAAAATTACGGCGGCAGATTATGTGAAACAAGAACAACCGAAGATGCAGAAACTGCTGGATAAAGCGGTGGAGCAAGAGAAAAAATCACAGAAATAATGCGTAAATAGAGGAAAAAAGGATGATGTTAGTGGCTGAATATCATGCTGCTAACATCATCTTCATTCCAAATTAGAAACAGAGGTGAGCCCTGTGATAACCAAATCTAATCTCTACCGCAAAGAGAAGGTATATGGATACTTATTTATTCTTCCACCTATTCTCGGTCTGCTAATCTTTACGTTATTCCCGTTTGTCTATTCATTATACGGCTCTTTTACAGACTGGGACGGATTGGGACAAATGAACTTTATTGGTCTCGACAATTTTAAAGATTTATTTAGCGATGAGCTCTTTTATAAATCGATGTACAATACGCTTTTCTTAATGCTAGGTATTCCAATCGGTCTTGTACTAGCTTTACTGCTGGCACTAGGTTTGAATCGCAAGATTCCAGGTACGACAACATTTCGTGTGATTTACTATATCCCGGTTATTTCTTCGTTGGCTGCCGTTTCTATTATGTGGAACTGGGCATACAACGGGGACTATGGTTTGGTGAACCAATTCCTCGAAATATTCGGTATTAAGGGTCCTAACTGGCTAATGGATAAGGATACGGTCAAACCGGCCTTGATTCTCATGACCGTCTGGAAGGGTCTCGGATATACGATGCTGCTATATTTGGCAGCCCTGCAAAGCGTATCTCGCTCTTATTATGAAGCGGCAGAGCTAGATGGAGCTAGCGGATTCCAGATGTTCCGCAATATTACATGGCCAATGGTGAAACCAGTAACTTTCTTCCTGGTCGTAACTAATATCATTGGTGGTTCGCAAATCTTTACTGAAATGAACATTATGACACCTACAGGGGGTCCGGAATACTCATCCGCCTCAATCGTCTTTTATATTTGGGATAAGGCATTTAAAAACCTGCAAATGGGATATGCCTCCGCGATGGCTATGATTCTCGGCATCTTCATTTTTATCGTAACTTTGATTCAATTCAAAATGAATGAAAAATCGTCCTTTGATGGGGATTGATTTTCGCGGAAAGGAGTGAGTCTGATTATGTCCCATAGTCAAAAAACGAAAGTTACCAATATCATTATCTTTATTGCACTAGCGATTGGAGCGATTGTGATGATCGCGCCGCTGCTTTGGATGCTGTCCACTTCGGTGAAAGAAAAGCAGGATGTCTTTGCTCTTCCACCAGTATGGATACCAGAGGTGTTCCAGTTTGGCAAGTATAAGGAAATTTGGGAAGCAGGTCCTTTGTTAAGCGGGATCAAGAACAGCGTGATTGTAGCTGTAAGTGTTACCGTTGTAGGTACCTTTACATCCAGTGTGGCGGCTTTTGCATTTGCTAAGCTGAGATTCCCTCATAAAAACAAACTGTTTTTGGCACTCATCGCATCTATGATGATTCCATACCCAACGGTTATGATTCCACAGTTTATGATGTTTTCCAAACTTGGCTGGGTCGATACACTTTTACCTCTGATCGTTCCAGGCTTGTTCGGAAATGTAGTTATGATCTTTTTCCTGCGGCAGTACTTGCTTAGCGTACCAGATGCCATTATCGAAGCTGCGAAAATTGACGGAAGTTCTTATTTCCGACTCTATTCGTCGATTACGTTCCCGCTCATTAAGCCGGCAGTTGCGGCACAGCTTATTTTATGGTTCATGGGAATTTGGAACGATTATTTGGCACCGATTATTTACTTGAACTCACCAGAAACGCAAACACTGCAGCTGGTTATCGCGAATTTTAATGCGACTTACGCCATTCAGACGGACTATCCGCTTATAATGGCAGCATCCATTATAGCTTTGTTACCTGTACTGATTATATTCTTGATCTTCCAGAAACAAATTATTGAATCGGTTGCCATTTCGGGTGTCAAAGGTTAATTGACACTTGGAGGGTACGGATGAACGATGTAAGGCAGTCACAATATGTAATGGGTAAAGGAAGGAGGAGAATAACACTTATGGTTATGCTGCTCATGCTGGGTCTATCCGGCTGTGGGGATAACACTCCGGACCCTGTGTATCCGCAGGCTCCACCTCCCGATCACTTGTATGATCAAAGTACGATTAATGATGAACAGCGCTGGACCATTAACAATGCACATGACCCGGCGATTATCAAAACAGATCAAGGCTATTATGTCTACTCAACGGATGTAAAGACAGGTGGAGAATTGAGACCTGGTGTCATGGTACGCAAATCGACTGATCTGATTCACTGGAACTGGGTTCAGTATGCACTCCCCGGCATTCCAAAGGAAGCAGAGGCGTGGTCATCAGCAACCAATCTGTGGGCACCGGACATCATCAAGATGGGTGATACCTATCGGATGTATTACTCCGCTTCTACCTTTGGCAGCACACGGTCTGCGATTGGATTGCAGACATCCAGCTCCCCGGAAGGCCCTTGGAAGGATGAGGGGCTGGTCGTTAAAACGGGAGAACATGACAAGCTGAATGCGATTGATGCCAATCCGGTGCTGGATGCAGAGGGAAATCCATGGATGGTATACGGTTCTTTTTTCGGCGGTATCTATATTACACCGCTTGATCCCCAGACTGGAAAGCTCAAAGAATCTGGCTATGGTAAAAATATCGCTGCCAGAGATCGGGCAACTGAGGACGGTGCTGTAGAAGGGCCTTACATTGTGTACAATCCAATGTTCCGTAAATACTACTTGTTTGTCTCGTATGATTCTTTGTTTGAGGACTACAATGTTCGCGTTGCTCGCTCAGATTCTATCACAGGGCCTTATGTGGACATGAATGGACATGATATGGCAGATACCAGCTATTTGCCTCAATACGAGATTGGAAACAAGGTATTGGGCGGTTATCGGTTCAGCGAAGGAGAAGGCTGGGTTGCGCCAGGTCACAATTCTGTCCTGAAGGACGGTGCGGATTATTATATTGTACATCATGCGCGGGGAGAAACGGACAAGAGCTGGCCGTACCTGCATGTACGCAAAATATTGTGGACGGCAGAGGGCTGGCCGGTCGTCTCTCCGGAGCGCTATGCGGGCGAAAAGGAGCAGGATATACCCAAAAGGCTATTATCCGGCAACTGGGAGCGTATCGTGATAAGGCAGGAAGTAGATGGTCAGGTGGAAGCTGAACCGCTCCGACTGGAAGATGGAGGCCGGGCAACCAGTGGTTCTCTTGAAGGTCACTGGAGCTTTGATGGCAAGCGTACTCTAACAATGGATTGGAGCGATACATCCGAAGGGACAAAGGAAGAACTGTTATTGCTTCCTTCATGGGACTGGGAGCTCGGCCGCCATACTCTAATTTTCACGGGTATGAATGAAAAGGGAATTTCCATCTGGGGAAAACGTATCAGCGATTAATTGTATGAACTACATACTACACATAGAGGAGAGAATAACCATGAATCAATCTGTACCCTTTAATAATCCGGTCATTGAGCAACGGGCAGACCCTTGGATTTACAAGCATAGTGACGGATACTATTATTTCACCGGATCTGTGCCAGAGTATGACCGCATTGAGGTTCGACGAGCAAGTACTATTCAAGGCTTGAGTACAGCAGAGCCTGTCGCAGTGTGGCACAAATATGAAACGGGCCCGTTAAGTGCGAACATTTGGGCACCGGAAATTCATTATATTAACGACAAATGGTACATTTATTTTGCAGCAGCTCGTACAACGGAAACGAAGGAAGGCCTGTTCGACCACCGGATGTTCGTGCTGGAAAATGATTCAGCTAATCCTCTAGAAGGAGAATGGGTGGAAAAAGGACAGATCAAAACCCGTTGGGAGACGTTCGCTCTCGATGCGACAACCTTCCAGCATAATGGAGTTCTGTATTATGTGTGGGCTCAGAAGGACCCTGACATCGTCGGTAATTCCAATCTGTATATTTCTGAAATGAGCAATCCATGGACACTGCGCGGTGAGCAGGTCATGATCTCCACTCCTGAATATGATTGGGAAATCATCGGTTTTAAGGTGAATGAGGGAGCAGCAGTTCTAAAACGGAATGGGCGGATCTTTATCAGTTATTCAGCTAGTGCCACAGACCACAATTATTGCATGGGCCTGTTGACAGCAGATGAGAATGCGGATTTACTTGATCCGAAATCATGGACGAAATCACCTGAGCCGGTATTCTGCACCAATGAGGAAACAGGACAATTCGGGCCAGGCCATAACAGTTTTACGGTTGCTGCTGACGGTAGAGATGTAATCGTATATCACGCCCGGAATTATAAGGAAATTACAGGTGACCCGCTGTATGACCCGAATCGTCATACACGTGTTCAGCCGTTCAACTGGAAGGAAGATGGAACACCTGATTTTGGTATTCCAGTACCAGATGGCGTTTCTGTTGATAAATAAGCGAAATCTATTATAGATGGTTGACGTGTTGCACAGCGGCACTGTAACTTTCCGGAAATTATAGGGAATTATGACTCGGCTGCGTATAACAAGAATAATAAGATATCTTCTGAGCCTTCAGGCTGACAGCGTGTAAAAGAGATTGCACCTAATCCGTGCTTTGAAGAACAGCTCGAACAGGTAGAAATAGATCCAGCGGGTATTTTTTGGACAGGTTAACGAATTGCAGAATGATAAGTTCGGAAGATGGAGGTAGTGGGAGTTGTCCCGTTAAACTGTATATATAGAAGTAAACAGGCTGACCGTAATTCCTTATATGGAAGTTACGGTCATTTGTTTTGTCTGGGTTGGCACTTGAGACAAGACGAGTAGAGCGGGAGCTTGGAGCATTGTATCCAAAAGGCAGGTCCCGAATTGCACTGACAGGTGCCAGTGGTTATATCGGGCATAATCTGCTGCATAGGCTGACTGAGCATGCGGATGTCATTGCATTATCCCAAGGAAGACCAGCAGGCTTGAGTTCCTGCAAATTCCCGGTACAAATATTTGCGTCGTAGCCATTCATGATTATGTGCCATCGCTGCCTTGGTTTATTTATAAATATACACAGGCCAAAGTGCATTTGGGGGTTATGTATGCGTTTGGAAAGTATGTCAAGCGGTTGATTGATACAAATGTTTAATATTTTCCACGAGATGGAAGCTGCAAATGTATGGTAAAGTGTAGTATATACAAGGTTTAGTCCAAATGTCTTATCCAAAGTCTCCTGTGCATACCGAATCCGAATCACACGAGGTGAGAAAAATGCTGCAATCGTTAAAAGCCATTGCTAATTACAGGAAAGAAAATGATCTGGCCTGGGATACACCGACTTGGTTAAAGCTGCTTGTTTCGGCTGAGGAGCGTATTGTAAATTTGGAACGCATTCGATCTATAGGTGAGTTAAAGGATGCCAATCCTGTACTGGATTACGTGGAGCGTACGTTGCTTATTTTGGACGGACTTCCATTGTCATTCTGGGTTAAAGAGCTACTGGAGGATGTTTTGGTATGGTCTGAGACAGCCAAAGGAGGCACAGTCCGCGAACGGCTACGCTGGCAGCATGAGGGCATTAATTTATTTGTACATAATATCGGCTCCTCCCAACTGTATGTCAGACAGGCCCAAGCGGAGTCCCCTGCTTACCCGCGCAATAGCATGACCCGAATTCTGATTGAGACGCATGGATTGATCGGGCAATATATACGGGGAGAAATTCCTTTCGCGGAGAATCGACTGCTGCTTGAAATTACTCGTAAGGGCTGGCTGAGCCCTGAGGAACTGGAGCTTGTTTTACGGGCTCTGAACGAATGTATTATCGCCGGGGTAGAACCTGCATTATGGGACCAAGTACGTAGTGAAGTGGAGCAGTTGATCGGCTGGATTGCATGGGATAACGCACCTGTAGTCTGGAGTGTAAAGGAGCGACTGGAGAGATTACGGTCGGTTTCGATTCATGAAGGGGAGCCGTTCGAACAGGCTTACGCAGAACTAGAGCGGGAGTTGAATGTAGAGAAGGCGCTGGCTCCGTTAGAGAATCGGACACTTTGGTATGTAGAATCAGCTTTGCAGGATTTTTCACTTCAAGAACTGGTAAAGGTATTCTTACTCACATTGAGGGATGGCACGGGGCAGGAACAGCCTGCAACCGTTCGCCATATCAGTTTCGAATCGCTCATGAATACGATGTATTATGACTATCGCGGTGTCAAGAAAATTAACGTATATAAAAAACGAATGATAGAAAAATATTTAAGTGCACTGTCTTGGCAGGACATCTCACAAGGAAAACGGAAGCATAATCCTCACTTGAGTGTGATTGTGGAGCATAAAGAGGAGCTGCCGAGCACTGTATTTTTTAATTTTGTATTTTCATCTGCGGCTGAGAAACTAATCGATTTTTGTATTGAAGCAGAAAAAACGCCTCTGTATGACAAAGCAGTCCTGCTGCTGTTCGATCTGTTCGGATTACGGCGTGATGCTTATGATCGCTTTCACAATGAGGAAACGTATCTTACAGATATGAACCAGACCGTAGATTACAAAAGGGTCATTTTGGATTATGTGACTGGAACCCGCATACTGGATATTGGACCCGGCGGGGGCGTGCTACTGGATCTGATCGAACAGGAAAGACCAGATGCGAAGCCATTAGGTCTTGATATTTCTGTGAATGTCATTGAGGCACTTAAACGTAAAAAGCAATTGGAGCGCCATCGTTGGGATGTCATCAAAGGAGATGCGCTTCGGTTGGAGGAATATGTGGAAACGGGGAGCATGGACACGGTTATCTTCTCTTCGATTCTTCACGAGCTCTATTCCTACATCGAACGAGATGGAATTCGGTTCAATCCACAAACGGTGGAGGCTGCTTTGCAGAGTGCCTATCGTGTGCTTGCACCCGGCGGGCGCATTATCATTCGTGACGGTATTATGACCGAACCAGTAGAGCAGCGCAGACGTATTCGATTCTTGGAGCCGGATGGAATGGAATGGCTGATGCGGTATGCGCAAGATTTTGCGGGCCGCCACATTGAAATAGAGCGTGTAGGGGAGCATGAGGCTGTTTTGCCAGTAAACGATGCGATGGAATTTCTATATACCTATACATGGGGGGCGGAAGCCTATGTGCATGAAGTGCAGGAGCAGTTTGGTTATTTTACCCCGTCACAGTATGAAGAGTGTATTCGTAACACACTTGGACCTCAAGCGATTATCCGGGTGAGCCGCCACTATTTACAGGAGGGCTACGCCGAGGCGCTGACCAGCCGTGTTGAATTCATGGATGAGCAGGGCCAGCGGGTTCCTTTGCCAGACAGCACCTGTCTGATCGTGATTGAGAAGCCGAATGATAAGGCCGGAGTTGCTGAATGATTTTTAATTTGAACAAGAGAATGCCTTCTGATTTGTGCCAAGCACGATTAGAAGGCATTTTTTAGAAAGCTAGCGGAGGTGTGTTCAGTATGTCCTCACAGGTGGAAATATCCGGGTATGACCCGCAGTGGGCTGAAGAGTATACGCGAGAGCAAGGGAAAATTGTAGAGGCTCTCAGAGATGTATGTGTTGGCATAGAGCATATCGGTAGTACGTCCGTTCCTAATCTGGGAGCCAAGCCTATTATTGATATTATGGTTGGGGTGGAAGAGTTGGCAAGTCTTCAATCCGAACATCGAGAGCGTCTACAAGGGTTTCAATATGAATATGTACATAAGCCTGATTTTCCAGAGAGGGCTTTCTTTCGCCGTGGAGAATGGGGAGCTGGGACTCATCACTTGCATATTTACAAGTATAAAGGTGAGCATTGGGAAAACCATCTATTGTTCAGAGATTACTTAAAAGCGCATCCTGATAGCCTGCGAGCGTATGATACTTTAAAAAAAGATTTGGCGTACCAATTCAAATATGACCGTGCAGCGTATACCGAAGCCAAAGGACCATTCATTCGGCAGGTGGTTGAGCGGGCGAAGCTTGAAAGATATAGGCAGGGACAGATGAATTCTTAGTACACATAGACACAAGGTGGAGGAATGATGAAGAATATGATGCTTGATACACAGGTAACGCCGAATGGCTTAAAAGACAGAATGCTGCTGCTGTCAGCGCTGGACATTATATTGTCTCCAGAAGATTGGTTACGCACGTATCGTATGCAGTCTGAATGGTCTAGTGATGTGTGCCTAGGTGAGGTGAACAACGGCGCTGGAGATACGATTCATATGCTATGGACGCGTGGAGGTGTGCTGTTGAAGGGTTTTGACCACGAATCCCCTGTAAGTCCTCATGCGAGAGACGAATATGAGGTCTGGCCGGGCATGTACGACGGTGTGCCTGATGATATGATGGAGCTTTTGGAAGACGAAGCGCTGGAGAAGGAAGACGTTACCTTTTGTATGTGGAGGGAAGCGGGAGATAAGGAATGGCGTATCGGCAACACGAACTTTCCTGAGGGATATGACGATGGCTCATCCTTTTTGCTAGGGAAAATTATAGTTACACCGGAGGAATATCGGGATTGGGCTGAAAGTTACTATGAGTTGCCGATTTCTCTAGGAGTGGTAAGCCAGATTTTCAACGGCGTTCCGATCACTGCACAGATGATCTCTGCGCTTCATCCACAGCGTAACGTTACGGAAGCGATAAAGGAGCTAAAGCAACTTGGTGTTCAAGTGCATGAAAGCTAAGAATACAGATTTGTTTTTCTTGACAAGTTTTGTATATAATACAGGAGAAATGGCTAGGTTAATCACCTCAAATTAAAGGAGCTGTGTTGAAGATGTCCAAACGTTTGATTCCTTAAATCACGATGGATGGAAATGCAAAAGAAGCAATCGAATTTTATAAAGAGGCATTGGATGCTCAACTGCTTTTTATTCAAACCTTTGGGGAAATGCCGGAAAACCCCGATTTTCCCATTCCCGCAGAGGTCAAGGAACGTGTGGGACATGCTACCCTTAAAGTGGGTGAGACAGAGCTCATGTTTTCTGATACCTTTCCCGGATCACCGTTTAGCAATGGGAATCAGGTGAGCATCTGTATTACAACCGATAGTGTGGAGCAAGCTCAAAAAATGTTTGATGCTCTACAGCAAGGAGGACAGGTGGGAATGCCTTTGCAGGAAACCCATTTTAGTCCAGCTTATGGTAATGTAACAGACAAGTTTGGTGTCACCTTTCAAATGTTCACAGAAGCTCGGTCTTAAAAGATGGAAAACGGCTCGATTCCGCTACTTTAGCGATCTGGCCGTTTTTTTGCGTGTATGTCCTCATCTGAAGAATAAATATACATACAGCATGGGGAGTGATATCTTTTTTACCCTGCTTGCCGTTTAGTAGATTAGGTTTATTTACTGCATGCTTAGACGCTTGTTGAAATAGAAACAAAAATATATTATATTATGTTGTTAATGCACCAACGGGTGGGAGGACAGGCCATGAACAAAGAAGAACAGGTCATAATGGGTTTCAGGGACTTATATAACAAGATGGTTTGGCTTAATAAGGATAAGATGGAAAACAGTCTTAAGGGTTATAAGTCTTCTGAAGTACATTGCATCGAATACATTGAAAGAAATATAGATTCCAACGTGACAAAACTTGCGGAGTCCCTTTATATGACTACCGGTGCCATAAGTAAAATAACTAAGAAGCTTATAAAAAAAGGCATTATCGAAAGCTACCAGAAGCCGGATAACAAGAAAGAAATCTATTTTAGGCTTACTGAGGAAGGGAAAGTAATCTATAAAATCCATGAGAAACTGCACAAAGAGTTTCAAGAGCGGGATAAAGTCGTATTTGAGCAGGTAACCGAAGAACAATTTGACAGTATGATTAGCTTCTTGGAAAAGTATAGTAGGCATTTGGATGCAGAAATAAAGAAACAGGGTATAGATATTAAGACGGAATAAATTTGAATAATGAAAATCAAACCATAGGCAGCCGGGCTCTATTGAGAACGGGCTGCATTTTTTTTGCTATTATTTTGTTGCCAAGGAAGCAAAAATGTGATACGATGTTTTTGCTTCCGAGGAAGTAAAAACTAAACCTTTAAGGGGAGAAATTAAGTGTTCAAATGTAGATCACACAATGAACAGAATACAGAACAAACCGTAGATAAACACGCTTTAATATTCGGCCTTATCTCTGTATTTCTTTGCGGAATAGGCTTCAGTATCATAACACCTGTCGTCCCATTTTTAGTGCAGCCTTATACAAGCAGTCCGGGAGAACAAGCTATAGTTGTTACGCTGCTGACCTCTGTTTATGCATTCTGCGTGTTTTTTGCGGCTCCCGTACTTGGAGCTTTGAGCGACAAATATGGCCGTCGTCCATTGCTCTTAGTATGCCTTTTGGGTTCCGCAATTGGGTACTTGGTTTTTGGCATAGGAGGAGCTCTATGGGTACTATTTGCTGGGCGCATCATAGAAGGTATAACAGGCGGGAGCATAAGCACGATCTTCGCATATTTTGCAGACATCATTCCTCCAGAACAGAGAACCAAATACTTTGGATGGATGAGTGCGGTTGTAGGTGTAGGCACTGTCATTGGCCCAACTGTAGGCGGATTACTCGCCAAGTTTGATTATTCTGTACCCATGTATTTTGGAGCAATCATAACTTTAGTGAATGTTATATATGGATTCTTTTTTATGCCTGAGAGCCTTGACAAGAAACATAGACTGAAAGAAATTACTTTTGTAAGACTTAATCCATTCATACAGCTTGCAAACCTGCTTTCCATGAAAAACTTAAACAGGCTGCTTATCTCAGCGTTCTTACTTTGGATACCCAACGGATCTTTACAGGCCGTTTTTTCACAATTTACAATGGATACTTTTAATTGGAAGCCTGCACTAATCGGACTTATGTTCTCAATTATGGGTGTACAAGACATTATCACACAAGGTTTCATCATGCCAAAGCTTTTGAGAAAACTTAGTGATAAACAGATAGCCATTCTTGGAATGGTTTCGGAGATTATAGGCTACAGTCTTATTGCAGCATCGGCTTTGTTCTCATTCTATCCTCTTTTTATCGCTGGAATGTTTATATTTGGTTTTGGTGATTCGATCTTTGGGTCTTCATTCAATGGGATGCTCTCCAAGTCTGTTGATTCTAGTGAACAAGGAAGGATTCAAGGAGGTAGTCAATCTATTCAGGCTTTAGCAAGAATGCTGGGGCCTATCATTGGAGGTCAAATCTATGTATTACTTGGTCATGCCGCACCCGCTATTATGGGTATAATCCTTATAGCAGCGGCAATACCAGTTTTATATAAGCGAACGCAAGTAAATGAGGATTTTGCAAAAATCCCATAAGCGGCTTCCAATGAACAAGATATAGATCGAAATGGTTTAGTTCGTCTATATCTTGTTCATTGGAATCGAATTTTTGCAAAATCCTAAAATATGTAAACTATCTACTTTGTTTACAGTCTGAGCCATCCACATGCGGATGGCTCTTCATAGTATCACCTTGCTAAATTAATTTCGCGTATTTGTACTTATACGCCAAAATTAAAATCATCATCTGTCAGCGGCTCTACATTCATCGCCCGCACATAGCCGTTTCCTTTTTTAGAAAAGAAATCATGCTGCTTAGTGTGAGTGCTGATGCCGTTAAATACAATGGGATTAACTTCCTCTTCTTCAAACAGTGGATCAAAGCCCAAGTTCATCATGGCCTTATTGGCGTTGTATCGCAAAAAGACTTTCACATCGTCTACGAGTCCAATAGGAGTGTAAATTTGCTCGGTGTATTGTTCCTCGTTATTGTGCAAGTAGCGCAACAAGCCTACCAGCGTCTGGTAAAGATCACGTTGTTCTTCCTCATCCAATTCTGCATAAATCTCCTGTGCCAGTACACCTACGTACACACCGTGAATACTTTCGTCCCGCAGGATCAAATCGATAATTTCTCCACTGCATGTCAACTTGCCTTGGCCCGCCAGATAAAGAGGGTAGAAGAAGCCGCTATAAAATAAATAGCTTTCTAACAGCACCGACGCTGCCATCGCAAGATACAGGTCTTTCGGTGTGTGGATATTCATATAATACTGACGAATGGTTTCTGCCTTGGTTTGGAGATGTGGATTTTCTTCCACCCAGCGGAATACACCGTCAATTTCTTCCGTGGAAGCTAGCGTTGTAAAGATGCTACTGTACGACTTGGCATGAATTTGCTCCATCATCGCCATAAAGCTTAGTACGGCTTTGCGTTGCAGTCCGTCCACATGCTCCATAATTTGCGGCATACCCACGCCGCCTTGAATGGTATCCAGTAGCGTCAATCCGCCCAGCACCTTCATGTAGGCTTCTTTTTCGATATCACTGAGGGTTACCCAGGACATTTTATCGTCAGACAACGGGATTTCATCATCCGTCCAAAATTGCATAATGTTCTGGTTCCAGAACATCAGTGTGAAATCATCGTCCGAGCGATTCCAGTTTACAGCTTGTATACCTGTCATTGTTAGCATTCTCCCTTCAGCTTGCGAGATTCCCTGGAAACACACATTGAAATAGTGCAGGCGAATCATCGTATGCTTGACATACGGAAGCTGTATCCGCGAGGGTCTGTCCAGTCCCGTAAAGGTCTGAACCACACGCTGGATACAGCTTTTAATGCAAAGCATCTATATCTATTCAAAATCTTTTTATACTACAGCTTGTTACCATGTATGCTTTAGATGGAGCAGGTGAGGCACTCTTCCACAGACAGCTTTTTGGTGCGTGTGTAGTATAACGATTTAAGTCCTTTGTGTGCAGCGTACAGATAGCAGCGTGCTAACTGACGCGTAGTCACGTCACTGTTCACATGAAGCACGGTCGAAATTCCTTGGTCTACGTGCGGCTGGATTTCTGCAATTAGATCAAGAACTTTGAACTGGTCCATTTGATAAGCAGATTTATAGAAGAACACGTTATCCTTTTGCAAATAAGGCATTGGATAGTAGGTCGTCGAATTGGCATAGGTACGGGTTTCAATCTGCTCAACAATCGGCATGACGCTGGATGTTGCATTTTGAATGTACGAAATGCTAGCAGTCGGCGCAATCGCCATCCGATAGGCATGGTACAGACCATTTTTCATCACATCTGCTTTTAATTTGTCCCAGTCCGCTAAAGTCGGAACATAGATGTCTTTGAACAACTCTTGTACACGTGCAGTTGTCGGACGATAATCTGTGTTCAGGTATCGGTCAAAATATACGCCTGTCGCATAATCCGATCCCTCAAATCCATAAAAGCTTTGTCCAGCTGCTTTCGCGATTTCCATACTTTTTTCGATGGAATGATAGTTCATCGTCATGAAGAAGGTACGGACAAAGTCCTTCGCTTCATTGCTTTCATACGCAATTTTGTTCTTGGCAAGATAGCCGTGCAGATTCATAACACCTAGACCGACGGAGTGCATTTCACGATTCGCTTTCGCAACACCTGGTGCATTAGCTACTTGGGTCATATCGCTGACCGAGGTGAGAGCAATCATACCCTCATGAACGGATTCGCGGATTTTGCCATGTTCCATTACATTTACAATGTTCAAAGAAGCCAGATTACAGCTCACGTCCCGGCGGATGGTATCCTGTTGGCCGTAATCTGTAATTTCGGAAGTTTCTTGCAACTGGAAGATTTCCGTGCATAGGTTCGACATCTTGACTTGACCCACATTTTTAAGAGCATGTGCCTGGTTCGCGTTACTTTTGTTCATGATATATGGATAACCAGACTCCAACTGAATCATGGCAATTTTCGTCAGCATGTCACGTGCGCTCATCGCTATTTTTTTCTTCACCCGATCATCGGCGAGCAGCGTGTCGTACATTTCATCCAAATCCATGTCGTCCAGATGCGTTCCATAGGCTTTGAACACACTGTAAGGAGCAAATACATGTAGCGGTTCATTATCTTGAGCCAGCTTGTAAAAGCGGTTTGGCACCAGCAATCCAATAGAAAGTGTCTTGAGACGTACTCTTTCGTCAGCATTGATCTTTTTGCTATCCAGGAACTCAAGCACGTCCCATCCGAAAATGTTGTAATAGGCTGCCCCAGAGCCTTTACGTTGCCCCATTTGATCCGCATAGGAAAAGCCGTCTTCCATCAGCTTCAGTACAGGCATAATGCCTTTTGCTGCGCCTTCTACGCCTTTAATCGCTTCGCCGCGTGCCCGCAGTTTCGACAGGTTGACCGCAACACCGCCGCCGATTTTGGACAACTGCATGCAAGTGTTTAGCACATAGTTGATTGAGTTCAGGGAGTCGTCCATTTCGAGCAGGAAGCAGGATACCAATTCCCCACGGCGGCTTTTGCCTGCATTCAGGAAGGTTGGTGTTGCTGGTTGGAGGCGTTGCTCCATCATCGAGCGGGACAACAGGCGTGCTGTATCGGCGTTACCGCGTCCCAAATGCAGGGCAACCGCAGCAACCCGGTCAGGGTAATGTTCCAGGTAGACTTTACGGTCGTTACTCTTCATTGCATAGTCGGTATAAAACTTGGATGCTGCCATATAGGAAGGAAATTTAAAATTGTAGCTATGAGTGATATGGAAAATATCATTAATTTCGTCAGCCGTGTAGCTGTTATAGAAATTCTCGTAATAATCATTCTCAATCATATACAGCACTTGAGCGGCTGTGTCAGCAAACTTCAAGCTCCGTTCCTGGACTTCTTTCATAAATTCTGCTACAGCCTCTTGGTCCTTTTCCAATTGGAAAAAGCCGTCTGTATCGCGTTTCATCAACATGTTGTTCAATTCAATATGCCGCAACTCGGCTCACCTCCTGTTTAAAACGCTCTACATCTCCGAACGTTCCAGATAATTCAAATTTACTAATCACGGGGACATTATAGTGGTCGGCAATCAAATCCGCACTTTTGGCAAATTTCTCACCCCAGTTACGGTTGCCGCTTGCAGCTACACCAACAAGGTTTTGTGCATTTTTTTTCAAAAAGGAAGATACCCTCTCAGGTATCTGCCCAAACCCGGTTGTATATGTAATAAGTACGTAAGGTTCTTCTATGGTCATTTGTTCCTCGATCTGAACCGCTGGAAGCTTGAGCTTGTTTATAAATCTTTTTACATTGCCGGTCTTGGAATCATATGCAATCAGCATGGTATTCAACCTCCTTAAACAATTAATGAAAAAAGAAAACGCATTGCCTGGGATCTATTATAGATGGAATCCCTTGCTGGCTGCGCCATTTAAGATTTTGACTCTATATTTACATGTATTTTCATACCTGTATCTTCAAGATATCGGGCATAAATACGTTTTTTACACTATATTTAGAGTACATTCTCTATTTTATATCTATATATAGTTTTGTCAATCGGTCTAGAGGGGATCAGAGGACCCAGATCGGGTATAAGTCCAAGCGGGGTGCGGAAAAGAGCGAAAGAACTTTTTTTCGTAAGTATGTTAAAAAAGTATTGGAGTTTTTGAGGGTGGAGATGTACGATTTGTCAATGGGCAATAGAATGGAAAATTTACATTTTACTGTAGAAAGGATGAAGCAGATGGGAAGTGATTTTATGGAATTTCAATCGTTTAATATGATCTTTTTCATCGTATTTGGACTGATCGCTTTTGTAATGATTATGGGAATTGTCAAAACGATCGGAGCGGGCCTGTCCAATCAAGCAGCCGAACAGGTACAACGTTCATGTAAGGTTGTGGATAAACGGACAAGGGTGCGTGGGGGATCAGGCGATTTTTCAGCTTCGACCTATTATTATATCACCTTTGAGTTTGACGGGGGTGAGCGTATGGAGCTGGAGGTGAAGGATACGGTCTTCGGTATGATTGTGATCGGGGATCGTGGTGAGCTTCATTATAAAGGTACGCGTTTTCTGGAGTTTGTAAGAGTAATGGAAGCATAAAGGTGTTGGCGGGGAGTTAGTGTTGCCAAAAACAAATACATAATTGGAGGGAAGATTACGATGCCGCATATCATTGGAAAACGAATTGTATTGAGAGAATACCGTCAAGAAGATGTACCAGCTATCCGAAAATGGGTCAATGACCCGGAAATCACACGTGGTTTAAGCGACGTGTTTGTCTATCCGCATTCACAGACTAATAGTGAGTCTTTTGTACAAATGATGATTGACGGCAACTCCGAGATCAAAGGTTTTGTCATTGCGCATAAAGACACACTGAACTATATCGGACAACTGGATTTATTTAAAATCAACTGGGTGAATCGGCACGCCACCTTTGGTATTGTGATCGGGCGTGACGGTGACCTGGGCAAAGGTTATGGACGGGAAGCGATCCGACTGTTACAAAAATTTGCATTTCATTCACTGAACCTGCATCGGCTGGAGCTGGAGGTCTATGCGTTCAATGAACGTGCACACCGTTGCTATCTGTCTTGTGGCTTCAAGGAGGAAGGACGGCTTCGGGAGAAGCTATTCAGAGAAGGGCAATACTATGACATTATTCAGATGGGGATTTTGCGAAGTGAATATGAGGCTGCAGAGCAAGCGGCGGAATCCTGAGAGTGCAACCTCATAAACTATTTTACTCCGTCAGCTTTCTTCAATTTTTTATGAGTGAAATCACTGGGACTACGCTCATCCTTTTTCTATTAGCTAAAGGACTTTCTTTGCAGAGTGCAAACTTCTTACTAGTTGTATTCTTTGTAAGTATTTTTTTGTTTGAGATACCCACAGGGGCGATTGCAGATAAGTATGGAAGAAAAATTTCTGTTATTTTGGGACTTTGTTGTTTTCTAGTCTATAGTGTGTTGTTCGTTTGGACAGATCATATCGGGGTGCTTGTGTTTGCGCAAGTCTTTGGGGGTCTGGCTATATGTTTACAGTCAGGTTCGTTGGAATCATGGGTTGTGGAAAATAGTGATAAGCCCATGGAAGTTCTTTTTACAACCTCTAACAGTATACAGTACATTTCGGGATTTATTTGTGGTCTGTTGGGGGCCTTCCTCGCAACTTTTAACTATTCACTTCCATGGGCGGCTAGCATTTTATCTATTATTGTATGCATTTTTCTATGCTCCTTTTATATGGATGAGGAGAATGTGGCTCGTCGAAAGACGTCTACTACTCGCATTAAAACGATTATCGGAGAAAGCGTCCGTATCGGTTTTGAAAATAAGTCTATCTGGATTGTGTTTATGATTGGTTTATTTATCAGCTTTTCGAACTCGGCGGGGAATACATTTCAACAGCCACGTCTGGTTGGCCTTTCCGAACAAGGAATTTGGATTATGGGATTTATCAAGGCAGGGTATTCACTATGTATGACTTTGGGAAGTTACCTGGTTCGAAAGCTAGGCGCACGATACAGTGATGTACATATACTCATGTATGCTTGCGGCATGATAGGGGTATGGCTCATTTTAGCTGGTGCGTTCAACACATTTTATCCTGTATTGCTTACCTTTTTGATCTATGAAATTGGACGCGGCATGTACCCGGTTGCCAAACAAATTTTTCTGAACAAAAGAATCTCTAATGAGTATCGTTCTACACTACTATCTCTGGATTCTGCGATTTCACAATTAGGCATGTGCGTAGGTTTAATCATGACAGGAATCATCAGTCGTAATTTTACGGATTTGTCTTCCGATCAAACACCTATTCAAATATCTTGGGTGATGTGTGGAGGGATTGCGTTGATTCCAATCATTTTATTGTTTTACGTCAATCGTGTTTCAGGGAAAAGTAATTCTTGGAAAGAAAAAGAAACTAAACAGAATGTTTAATGTAAAAGTTAATATAGAAGGGCTGAACAGCATTGTCTGTCAGCCCGATCCTATTTTATTAAAAAAGCAAACCCTATTTTTCGCCGTACCACAGCTTCAGCCGATTTTGGATTAGGCCAGTATAGATTTCTTCAGCCTTTGGTACACCTGCCTGATCCAGCTCTTGGAGCATGCGGTCATACACAGCGTCGAACTGATCTGGTTTGGCGAGTACGGCCTCAGGAATCCGTTTGCGTACAATGTCCTGCGACTTTTGATAAATAACATTGTAATTCGTATTGGTCGGAACAGGCATGTTGTAGGCAGCACCCCACTCTTTTACCGGAAAATCCTTTTCGTTCGGGAACAGGTCTTTCCACGTCTGGGCTTTGTATGCCTGAAGGGACTCTTTTTCGGCTTGACTATAATTTTTGGTAATCATTTCTGGATAATTGGTTGTGTAATAGTTGCCAGAAGGGTCCTTCACGCTATCGCCATAATGTGGCCCCCATATCCAGTACAAACCGATTCCTGACTCTCTGCTAAAAGAAGCGTTATCAGTGTTTTTACGTTGTTGCACATCCGCCGGAATGACTCGTTTGCCGTTCTCTACGTTGTAATGCTGGCCCTCAATTCCCCAATTGCGTAAAATTTGTCCTTCGTCGGAGGCCAGAAAATCCAGAAACTTGATAGCTCGCACCGGATTTTCGCATGAGGTTGTAATTCCGATCCCCGATGCAGTATCGAAGCCAATAGGCTGGAGAGAATGATCCTCGTATTTCTCATTTAAAGTGACTGGAAAATGGGCGTAAGTGAATTCATCCTTACCTGCTGCCTTGAGCGCATTTTCAGCATCTTGATAGTTCCATTCCTGATCAATGAGTCCGATGACACGGCCTGCGGCGATTTTGGACTTGTACTGATCACTTTTTTGCACAAATGTATCCTTATCCAACAGTCCTTCATTGTACATATGGTTCAACCAACGGAAATATTCACGTTCCTCTGGGCGCTTGTAGTGAAGAATGGCTTTGTGTGTTTTAGGATCAATATAATATTCGCCATCGTCGGGTCCACCAGTAGCAGTAACAGCCGGGTTTGTCACCGTAATTTGAATTTTCCAGTCTTCGGCATCGAGTGATAGGGGGATGGTAGGCTGGCCATTGGTGGTAGGATATTTGGCGACATAATCTTTAAGTGCTTTTTCAAAATCTTGAACGGTGCGGATTTTAGGGTATCCAAGCTTCTTAAGTGCCTGATGCTGGATTTCGAAGCCAGCTTGTGCATCAAACGCGATGTGATCCACACCCAAATTGGTCGGGATCGTGTAAATGGCTGGATCTTCACTACTATATTTAATACGATTAAAATAGTCTCCATACACTTTCTTAATGTTAGGGCCGTATTTATCAATGAGATCTGTTAAGTCAATGAGTGCTCCGGCATCGACCAACTTGCCAATGTCTGATTTGGGGTACACGAGATCTGGATACTCCCCGCTCGCTGCCATTAAAGCAAACTTTTCCTCGCCTCGACCATTGACAGCATGTTCGGCATTTAGCGTAACGCCCGTTTTCTTGATAATTTCCTGCCCGACAGCATCCTTCATGTTGTTCCAGTTAGAGCTGGAATCACCGCCAAAGAAAGTAAGTGTAATGGGACTGGTGTCATTAGGATCTTCCTTTTCTGCCTTACCGCCTGTTCCATTCGCGCAGCCCGTTGTAACGAGCAGCAGCAAAGACAGGAGTAGAATGGAGCTCTGTCGTACCGACCTGTTCATGAACATTTGCAAATCCCCCTTAATAAGTATGATTTACACAATGTAAGTGCTTTCAATAGTAAATTGTAGGAAATAGAGAACCTCTCGTCAAGTTATTTATAATTGCTTGTTATGCGGTTTGTTTTTTTATTAAGCAAACATATTTTGGTGGAGGGTGTGGATTTGTACAAATCTATCATTTGATGATCTAAAACAAAGTATGCTACGATGGTACCAGTTTAGAGGTACACCCGTGTATTAGAAAGGTTAAGATAGAAAAAGACTCCGAATAGGGTTGGGTGAGAAGATGCGTGGAAAAGTAACATTGCAAGAAATTGCGGATGCGGCGGGCGTTTCAAAGTTCGCTGTTTCGCGTGCACTATCAGGCAAACCCGGTGTAAGTGAAGAGACAAGGGCGGTTCTGGTCAAGCTTGCCGCCCAGATGGGCTATTTTCGCAGTCACCCCAAAATGACAGGGGTAGAGCCTCGGGACACAGATACCAGAGAATGGTCAGGTACTGTGCTAGTGTTATTTCCGAATATTAGGTATCAGAACAGGGAATCTAGATACTGGGGGCCAGTATTTGAAGGGATTTCCGAGCGTCTGAACCGTAAGGGTATGGATATGATCACGTTAACGGAGCCCTCGACTGAAGACATGTTTTCTTTACTGAATCCAGAGTCGATTAAAGGGATTATCACAGTAGGGACGATTTCAACTTCGTTGTTGCTAAACATTTATCGGATGGGTATTCCGGTCGTCATGGTAGATCATTGGGATTCTGCATTTTTAAGTGATACGGTGTTTACAGATAATCGCACATGCATGAGTGAATTAATGAAGGACTTGCTGTGCAGGGGCTATACCCGCTTTCAGTTTGTGGGTCATATTGATGACGCTCACAGTTTCTACGAACGCTGGGAAGCATGTCGTTCCACACTGGAAATGAGCGGAGTAGAATTGCGGCAGATTAAAGCTCTTCTTCACAGGGGAGCGCAAGCGCTTGCTGAGGAAATGGAAAAGTTGTCCGAGGACGAACTGCCTGAGGTTTTTGTATGTGCTAATGATGTGACTGCTGCGCAAGTCGTGGATGTGCTGAAAGAAAAGGGGATTGACGTTCCGAGGCGTTGCGGAGTGACCGGGTTTGACGATACGAATGAACAAATGCCGATTTATGCCACGGTGAGAGTGGATAAGGAATTGCTGGGAATGCGTGCAGTGGACCAGTTGTTATGGCGCATAACGAACCCGAACTCGCCTGTCGAGAAAAAGTTGCTACATGCTGAGCTATTCGTACGGGAAGTTCATGCACCCCGGATCAGTCGTGAAAATGATGACCGTGAGCGTCCCATTAACACAATCACATATAGTTAATGTCCAGATGCGTGTTATGACACCATACACCGTGAAGACGAAGGAGGTCGCTTTTAGCCTGTTTAGGGGCAGAGGGCGACTTTTATTTTGTATTTTGTCATTTGTTCTAAAAAACAATTGACTACTTTGTTAGCTTAATGTTATTTTTGTTATGTTACTGAAGAATCCAGATGTTCCCAATCATGCTTATAGGGAGGCTTGTGACGATGGTTAATGTGATAGGATTGGATGGCTGGAGGTTTAGGGAAGCACAAAGTGATGAGTGGCTTAGCGCGAAAGTGCCGGGTTGTGTGCATACTGATCTTTTACGACATGGCAAAATTCCTGATCCGTTTATTGGTGTGAACGAGATGGAGGTACAGTGGATTGATAAACAGGATTGGATATATGAAGCCCCTTTTGAGATAAATGCAGATCAGCTTCAATGTCAATGTGTAGAGTTGGTGTTGGAAGGTTTGGACACATACGCTGATGTAAAAGTGAATGGTCAATCTGTCTTGTCAGTCAATAATATGTTTCGGGTATGGAGACAGGATGTGAAGGCATTTGTTCAGCAAGGGGAAAATCGGCTAGAAATCAGTTTTCGTTCTCCGATCACTGAAGATGTACCCAAGCTTGAAAGCTTGGGTTATGGACTCCCTGCACCCAATGATCAGTCTGAGATCGGTGGTTTGTCCGACAAAAAGGTAAGCGTTTTCGCACGTAAGGCTCCCTACCACTATGGTTGGGACTGGGGACCGAGGCTGGTGACGAGCGGTATCTGGAGAGAGGTCCGGATCGAGGCCTGGTCCGGTCTGATCGTGAGAGACTTGTTTATTCGACAGGACGAGGTGAATTCGGTAGGGGCTAAACTCATGGCAGTGGTAGAGATCGAAAATGCAGATGAGATTAGAGATGCCGAGTTGCGTATTTCCGCTGACGGGAAGGTGTGGTCCAAGCCGGTTCGGCTGCTGAAGGGGAAGCAGACGGTGGAGCTGGAGCTGGAGATGAAGAAGCCCAAGTTGTGGTGGTGCCGTGGACTGGGGGAGCCTCATTTATATACGTTTGTGGCCGAATTGGTGGAACAAGAACAAGGAGCTGTAATCGCGGGAAAATCAGTAAAAACGGGACTGCGTTCCATCCGTCTTATACGTGAACGGGATGCAGCAGGAGAGAGCTTTTATTTTGAGCTGAACGGAATTCCTGTGTTTGCAAAAGGGGCTAACCACATTCCGAATGACAGCTTCATCACTGAAGTTACGATGGAACGATATCGGTATGAAATTGCCAGTGCAGCCGCCTCGAATATGAATATGCTGCGGGTGTGGGGCGGCGGTATTTATGAACAAGACATATTTTATGAGCTTTGTGATGAATACGGTTTGCTCGTGTGGCAAGATTTTATGTTCGCCTGCAGTATGTACCCGGGGGATGAGGATTTTATGGACAATGTGGCACAGGAAGCCGAGGACAATATTAAGCGGCTGCGTCATCATCCCTGCATTGCCTTATGGTGCGGCAACAATGAGATCGATTCTGCATGGGCGCATTATGAAGAGAATGGAGGCTGGGGCTGGAAAAAGGACTACACACCTGAGCAACGGGAACGCCTATGGAATGATTATGAAACACTCTTTCATCGGATTCTACCGGAGGCGGTACACACCTGGTCTGCGCAGACAGCCTATTGGCCCTCCTCCCCGCTGATAGACCTGACGAGAGATCGGAACCAGCATGCCCATCGGTCTTCAACTGCAGGTGATATTCATTATTGGGGTGTATGGCACGCGTCTGAGCCGTTTGAGAATTATCATGTACATGTGGGCCGTTTTATGAGTGAATATGGTTTTCAGTCCTTTCCTGAATACAAGTCCGTTCGTACTTATGCGGAAGAGAAGGATTTGGAGCTGGAATCTGCGGTGATGCTGGCACATCAGAAGAACGATGCGGGCAATCGTCTGATTAAAGAATATATGGAGCGGTACATGCGAGAGCCAAAGGATTTTACATGTTTTCTTCACATGAGCCAAATTTTACAGGCAGAAGCAATGAAAGTAGCCATAGAGACGCATCGTCGTCACAAGCCCTATTGCATGGGGACATTATACTGGCAAATGAATGACTGCTGGCCCGTTGCCTCCTGGTCGAGTATGGACTATTTTGGTCGTTGGAAGGCGCTCCAATATACGGCTAAGCGCAGCTTTGCCGATGTGCTGTTGAGTGCAACCGATACAGAACAGGGGAATAAGGTCTTGCATCTGGTCAACGATACACTAGAGCCGATATCAGGTACGCTGCGGCTGACTCTTTTGCATATCCGTAGCAGCCAGGCTATTCATGAAGAGGACGTTAAGGTAAAGCAACCAGCGGGCGGTGCAGGAATTGCACATATACTGCCTATCGACAAATGGCTGAGTGGCCTGAACCGTGCGGAGCATATGCTGGTCGCGCGTCTAACGCAGAATGGTGAACAGATGACCTCTGGTGAAATTTACTTTGCAGACACGAAAGAGATGGATTTACCGCAGGCAAAAATTGAAGTGACAGAGATTCAGGGAAGTGGGGGCAGCAGATTCATGCTGTGTTCGGATGTACTTGCTAGACACGTGTGGCTATCGGCAGAGCAGGAAGGTATTTTCAGCGACAACCATCTGGATCTGGCTCCCGGTATTCCAAAAACAGTGGAATTCTCGGCCTTGCGCAACGGTTCATCAGCATTTGTGGTAGCTGCGCCGGGTACATTGACAGTACATTCATTGGTCAATTGGATACAAGGTTAGACAACAGTAAAAGCTTATCCGTCTTTAAGTAGATGATGGATAGGCTTTTTTTGTAATATAAATTTATTTTTATGATATGTAGAGCGTCTTCATAATGTTAATATACATAACAAAAGAAGGCTTGGGAGTTAAGTGGTAACAGATCATTTGTAAGAAATCTGTCTATTTAGCAACTAACTGTTGGAATATAAAAAAGCATACGGTTGGTCGAGAACTTGTAAAGGAAATCCGTCAGTTGGGCTTTAGCAGGGTGGAGCTGAACTATAACATTACCCGGGAAATGCTAACGACGATTGAGCCTATGATTGAGCGGGGAGAAATCGGCATATCGAGTGTGCATAATACATTTCCTCATACACCAGATCCGGATTAGGGCACGAATTCCGTTCTGCTCGGGTTTGACGTTGAAACCAAGCGACAACGTGCGATAGAGCTGCTGGTGCAATCTGTGGAATATGCGCATCGGTACGGAGCAAAAGCGGTAATTGTGCATCCCGTAGAGGTTCCATTTCCATACGATATCAGTGAGGAACTGGAGGGTTTTTCCATGAGCAGTGCAGGGATTCTGCTGCTTATCAAACGTTGTGAGCCCAAATGCTGGAGCGTCGGAATTCACTGAGTGACCGGAGGTTGCCATACGCCAAATCACCGTTAGCGATATTATGCTAATTCATGCTGCCCGAATATTAAAACTACCGGAGCTACGCCTTTACCTGTGAGTGAAGTCTAAAACACAGTATGCATCTATTTTTCGGGGATGAGGTCAATTCCCAAAGAATAGATGTTTTTTAATGTTCATTTATTCAGAGGTGGAGCGCTTCCATTGAGCTTGAAGCCATTGTGGTGTACACTGTCCAGAACAGGTGTAAATTGGAACGTCAGGAAGGCAGGACGGTTACAAGGAGGGAAAGACGCATATGTATGCCCGTTTAAGATCGTTAAATTATCCAGTAAAACTTTATGTTTTTTTAACACTGGCCTTATGCTCCGTAATCAGTACATTGTGGATCATTAACGTGCGACTGCCCTCAGGGGGCCGCCCTTATCTTTTTATTTGGTGGAATATGATGCTGGCCTGGATTCCTATGCTGTTGACGCTACTGCTTGATGTAATGTACAGCTCGTGGAGGCGGGGAACGAGGACATTTTTACTCTGGGTTACGGGGGCGGCATGGCTTTTCTTTTATCCCAATACACCCTATTTGATCACAGATTTGCTGCATGTATTCGCCAGATATCCATTTCTCGGGGAGCAACGTTTCTGGGGAAATCCGTACTTTTGGAATCATGTACTGGGAATGCTGCTGGTAGCCCTACTTGGCCTGACAATGGGTTTTGTATCGCTTGAATCCGTACGACAATTGGTACAGCGTGCACGGGGTGGGCTTGTTAGTTGGCTGTTTACGCTGGCGGTACTCTTGTTGAGCAGCCTGGGTATTTACATTGGCCGTTTCTTTCGAGGGAACACATGGGATATTGTTTCTGCGCCCTCTCAACTGTATGCACAGGTATCTTCCATATGGGCAGACTCCTTGCAACGTACTCATTTTGTGGAGTTTAGTGTGATGGTATTCGTCATTTTGCTCGTCAGCTATGTATCCACGATGTGCGTAGTCTGGATGGGGAACAGCCGCCAGGACGAATGGCGTCGTTGGTGATTTTGTTGTAACTGAGTGGCTGAATATCATCATAAATATAAAAACAAAGGAGGAATAGCTACAATGAACGGACAGAATCGATCCGACATCCGCGCTGGTCTTCAGGTAGATATTGTACTTAAAAAGGATCAGCCTACCGGAAAGTTGACGCGAGGAACGGTGAAAGATATTTTGACTAATTCCCCGCGTCATCCGCATGGAATCAAAGTGCGTTTGACAGACGGACAGGTTGGGCGTGTCAAACATATCGTAACGAACGAAGGATAGAGCTTTGGGTGAGGAGGAATGAAGATGAATCAGGCAACGGTATGGTCTAAAAATGATCGCTACCCGCTTGTTTTACTTGTATTGCTGGCGCTTGCCCTCATTTGGTCTTTGATTCGCCCGGCGGATTATTTTACATGGGTACTGGAAGTGCTCCCGGCAGTTTTGGGAGCTGTGCTGCTGGCGACTTTGTACCGTAGATTTCGGTTTACCAATCTGGTATACACCCTAATCTGGCTGCACGCATTGATCCTGATTGTCGGTGGACATTATACCTATGCCGAAATGCCACTGTTCAACTGGATTCGGGATACGTTCGGACTGGAGCGCAATTATTATGATCGACTTGGGCATTTTGTACAAGGTTTTGTACCTGCACTCATTGTCAGGGAAGTGCTGTTGCGTAAAACGGCCTTGGGAAGCGGGAGCTGGCTCACTTTCCTCACGGTTAGTGTGTGTCTTGCGATCAGCGCTGTGTACGAGCTGATTGAGTTTGCTGTAGCCAAGGCAACCGGAACGGCAGCAGAAGCCTTTTTGGGCACACAGGGAGATGTATGGGATACCCAATGGGATATGCTTCTTGCGTTCATCGGCGCCTTGACCGCAGTGATTTTATTGAGTGGGGTACATAACAAGCTGCTGAAACAATTAAAGTATTAGCAGAATTTATTTAACCCGCCATTATCATGCTATCTGAAATTTCGCTGTTTTTGAAGGCTACATTCGCGTCATGGGACGGCTGTCGAGGTGTAGGGTTGCTGCGTCCATGTAGCTGTCCAGTAGCCTTTCAAAAATACGGTCCCATGTCTGCTCCAGACTGTAGGCTCTACCAGCTCTGGACATAGCATCGCGAAGTGAGGCATCCTCGTACAACAGCTGTACAGCTTTGGCAAAGGCAGCGGCGTCCCCAGCAGGACACAATAGCCCTGTTTTTCCATGGATTAGATTATCTTTTACCCCGCCTTCATTGGCACCGACCACAGGTGTACCGCTCGCCATAGCCTCCAGTACAACGTTGCCGAAGGTTTCCGTGGTGGAAGGGAAGAGAAATACGTCGGCTGCGGCGTAGAGTTCAGCTAATTCCGGCCCTTTCACAAAACCAAGCCAGTGGACTGCATGCTCCGGCACCCCTATATCCGCTGCAGTTTTGACCTTATACAATGGACCATCTCCTGCAATGACCAACACAGAGGCTGCGCGGACGTCGTCGGGTAACTGGAGATAGGAATCCAGTAACGTGTCTATCCCCTTTTCCGGTGCAAGCCTGCCCACATACAAAATAACAAATGCATCTGCATGAACGCCCCATTTCTTCCATACTGCATTCCGGTCTACCTTTGGTTGAAATCGGTCAGTATCAATGCCTCTACTCCAGATTTCGAGCTGCCCCATTCCTTTATTGCGCAACAATTCCATGGTTGATTGAGAAGGGACATACACCCTTTCGCAATGTCTGTGAAACCAGAGCATGTATTTCCATAACGCAGGTTCAAGCCAGCGAAGCTTGTAATATTCGAGGTATTTATCAAAGTGGGTGTGATATGAGGCGACGAGTGGAATATGGTGTTTGGCTGCGTAGCTTGTTCCATACAGGCCAAGGTTAAACGGAGTAGCGACATGAATCAGATGCGGGGAAAAGGCTGACAGACGCTCGTTGATCTGTTTGGCGTTGGGGATCGCAAGTCTGCATTCCCGGTACAATAAAAAGGGAATACTCCGAAATCGCTCTACACCCGGACCAGAGGGCAGATGATGGTCTGCCTCCGGTGCGAAGACGAGCGTAGATACTCCATGTGTCTCCAGATAGCCAATCCATCGTTCCAGGGTCAGAGCAGCGCCATTCACGTCAGGCGTATACGTGTCCGTAAATAATGCAACTCGAAGCATGCCTTCATTCCTCCTCCGCCATTCTCATTTATCCTATGACGTTCCAGGGGAGTCCGCTTGGAGGCTCCGGCTTTTATTGTGTCATGATTTTGTTTACGGGCTTGCCGGGTTTTGTAAAAGCTGGCCCGCGGACGGGCGCTTTTCTCGGAACATTCTGTAATAGACGAGGGAGGACAAAATATAGAAAACACCTGTCATGCTAAATGTGATGGCATAGCCCCAGTAGTTGCCATAAGTTGTAACCAAATAGGCTTGTACAGGTCCCATACCTGCGGTGCCTAGCATCCAGGTCGTCTGGAGAATGGAGTTGGCAATGCCACGATTTTTATCTGACACACGTTCGACGAGAATGGCGGTTTGCAGCGGATTGGCTGCATTCATGAGCGCTTGCCTGAAAAGAAAGCTGATGGAAGCGATCCATAGCACGTTCGTAAAGCCTGTAATGAGAAGGAACGGTAGCGAAAGCAGTTGAAAGCCAACTACAGCTCTGACCAGCCCAATTCGGCTGCCGAGGGAAGGTCCGATCAACATGGAGAGGATGGTCATGAGCTGGCCGAGTGCAATCAATAAACTCATTGCGCTGAGCGATACGGAGAAGCGGTTCGTAAAATACAAATTAAGATACGGGATGACCAGACCTGAACCCAACCCCAGAAAAAACTGGGCCAGAACAAATTGTCCAATTACCCGGCGATCAGAAGAAACTGCAGGCGTATCTGAGGCAGGTATATTGGATGTACTGAGCGGCGTATGTACTTGTTCATTTTGAGGTGGAAATTTGGCAGGAGCTGGTGCTTCTACGGTTGCCGTAGTTTTTGTGATGAACAATAGAGGAATAAAAGCGGTCAGTGTTGCCGTTCCTCCAAGGAACAGAGCGACACGCAGACTGGATAGCGGTGTGATTCCCCACCTCTGCAGCCCATCTGCGAGTACGCCACCCCCGAAGCTGCCCAGGACCTGAGCTGCCAATACAAGAGCCGAGTAATAGCTGAATATTTTTAAGCGTTGGGCTTTGCTTATGCTTTCTGCTAAAAAGGGCACAGCTAGTACCTGAATAAAGGCGGCGAATATACCTGAGATTACGGCAAATACCAACATGCTTGCGCTGGTATCTGTAAAGGTACGGGCGAGAAAGGCCAGACCGCTGAATAATGCGCCGATGACCAGCATATGCTTGCGGCTCGTCCGATCCCCCAAAAATCCGACCGGAATGAACAGCAACGCCGTCGCCAGCGCCTGCATGCTGACCACCCGGCCGTTCATATCATCATCAAAGCCAAGCCCTTGGATATACAGGTTATACAGTACAGAAAACATTCCCGTGCCCATCTGGTACAACAGATTGGCCATAAAAAACAATCGGATATTACGCGGCCACTTTCGGGGCTCTTCTAACATTTTGCTAATCCATGGCACGATGAGTTCCTCCTGTGACGTGTTGCAAATAAGTTAATACTGTTGATATGTATTCTAGCAGGAACTGTACATTTCATAAATATTCCTGATCTTCGATGGTTTTGGGTAATAATAAAGCATGGACTTTACATTGAATTTTCATTATAGTAATTCGGTATGAATAAAATTGAAAGGTAAGCAGGAGGGATGGCTTTGGCTTTTGGAGCACGGGTGTTAAAAACGGGAATCGCAGTGACGCTCGCCCTTTTTCTGAGCACGCTTTTGAACACCCATTCGCCTGTGGGGGCAGCGATAGCCGCTATTTTTGCCATGCAACCGTCGATATATAGGTCGTGGCGTTATTTTCTGGATCAACTCCAAACAAGCACACTAGGTGCAATCATGGCGTTGCTGGGCGGAATGGTATTTTCGAATGAGCCGATTGCAGTCGGACTGGTATGTGTATTGGTACTTATGATATGTCTGAAAATAAATATGGCGGATACGGTTGGATTGACACTTGTGACCGTTGTTTCTGTAATGGAAGCCTCAGGGGACTGGAAATTTGCGGTGACCCGCTTTGCGCTCACTTTGATTGGGATTGTGTCTGCTTTTGTCATCAATGTTAGCGTTTTTCCCCCGAAACCGAAAAGGCAGTTTATTAATCAGATTCAAAATGTATTTAATAGCATGTCCTTGTTGCTGCGTACTGCCATTTCCGATGAGATTAAGGAGTCTGTCTTTAGAGAGGAAAAAGGAAATCTGGAGGGAGCCATTAAATCGTTGTCGGACAAATATCATTTGTTCGAGGAAGAGCAGAAGAAGCTCAAGCGCTCTAAGTTTAGTCAAACGAGACAAATGGTAGTATACAAACAAATGCTCGGAAGTTTGCACAAAGGATATGAGGTACTGGATGCAGTGGAAAGGCACTACTTCCAGTCTTTACGGCCAAAGGGAACGGATGCTTTTTTTGACAGTCATCTGGAGTTACTGATTCGTTTTCACGAGCATGCTCTACTGAAATTCGAAAATAAGCTAAAACCGAATGAGGACGAAAGTGAATTGTTTCAGCAAGCCAACGGCGAATTTATGAAGCATGCGATTACACGTTTTGACCATTGTCAGGAAGGAATGCTGCGGCTTTCCATTGTAGCTGCGGCGATGTACGACTATGGTCATCAGCTGGAGAGGTTGAGCAGACTGGCCGACCATATTCATCCTGTAGAAGAGAGCAGATAGGCGAATTTCCTAAAAGAAAAGCGACCGCATTCATCAATCAGATGGCCGGTCGCTTTTTTTATGTAATGAATTCAAGTGTGTAAGAACAGGTTAATAGAAAGTTGCCAGAACGCACAAAAAAAAAGCCCGCTGGTTGCGAACAGGGACTGAACTTGCTACAATAGAGGATGCTCTGTTTTATGGTGAAACCATATGCATAAGTTGTGAATCACACTTCTTTTTACATTATAGCATGCTTCAAAGGATTAGTCAATTTTCCCGGATCAGGGGGATGCCGCGAGTATGCCCGGGTCCATAATAGAGCATAGTTTGTACGCAAGGGAGCCCTGCGTGGAGCAGGAGGAAACGGAACAGGAGCGATGTCAGTGACTACTGAACAGCAATGGAATGAAGAACAACGAAGAGTAGAAGATGTGACCGCAGTGATTAGCGGGCGTATTCGGAAGCTAGAGACAGAGGTTGGTTCTGTGCGCGGAGATGTCGTCGATATGCGTAAAGACTTCTGGGATGAGGTAACGATCAATTTCAGTGAGGCAGATGATGTGGGCGAGACGTCCACCAGTTTGCGTCAGCAGTCTGAGATTTTGTCTGAGCGGGAACGAAGACACAAGCATTCTACAGAGGCGTTAGGTCGTTTGAAAAAGTTGCTTGATTCACCGTATTTTGCACGCATTGATTTTGCTGAGAAAGGGCAGACTGCGGAACGTGTTTATCTGGGGATTGCCTCCCTGCTGGATAATCAAGATGAGGAGTTTCTGATCTACGACTGGCGCGCGCCTATTTCCAATCTTTATTACGATAACATGCCGGGCCCCGCTTCATATAAGAGCCCGGCAGGGGAGATGGAAGGGGAACTCACGCTTAAGCGCCAATTCTCGATCCGTGATGGACAGATCCGTTTTATGTTCGATACAGGGGTGACGATTGGAGACGAACTTCTTCAAGCTGTATTGAGCCGCAGCTCGGATGCTCAAATGAAAAGTATTGTCGCTACCATCCAGAGGGAGCAGAATCGCATCATCCGTGATGATCGAAGCCGGATGCTCATTGTTCAAGGGGCGGCAGGAAGTGGCAAAACCTCTGCTGCGCTTCAGAGAGTAGCGTATTTACTGTATAAGTACCGGGATCGCTTACGAGCGGATCAGGTCGTGTTATTTTCACCTAACCCGATGTTTAACAGTTATGTATCGACAGTATTGCCTGAATTGGGTGAGGAAAATATGCTTCAGGCCACGTTTCAGGAATATTTGGAGCGGCGTTTGGGCCGGGAGTTTCAGTTAGAAGATCCCTTTGAACAGCTGGAATATGTGCTTTCAGCGTCGTTACAGCCTGGGTATGAAGCCAGGATGGAGGGTATCCGCTTTAAGTCGTCCAAGACATTCTTACATGTGATTACTAGCTACAAGACGTATTTGGAACAGGAGGGAATGCGTTTTAAACCCATCCGCTTTCAGGGACGTGAGGTGGTTTCAGTAGAGCAAATGGCACGCAAGTTTTATGAATTCGACTCTACGGTGCGGCTGGCGAACCGATTGGAACTGCTGCGGGATTGGATGCTCAAAGAGCTGGCCCGCTTTGGTAAGGAAGAATGCTCCGCCCCATGGGTGGATCAACAGATGGATCTGATGGAGCCGGAGGATTATCAGCGTGCCTATAACCGCATGCGCCGTAAATCCAAGAATAAGGGCGATACCTTCGACGATTTTACGCGTGAAAGAGAAATATTGGCGCGTATGGTGGTCAGTGACCGCTTAAAGCCCCTGCGCAAATGGATTAAGGCGCTTCGCTTCGTAGATACGACCCGGCTCTACAGCGAGCTGTTTATGAACGAGACGCTGCTGAGCCAACTGGCGAATCATGCAGAGCTGCCCGTCAGCTGGGGTGAAATTAGTCGACAAACTCTGGAACGAATTCAGGCTGGGGAGTTAGCGTATGAGGATGTGACACCCTTTTTATATTTACGTGAGCTGATGCTGGGCTTCCGTTCCAATAGCAACATCCGTCACGTGTTTATTGATGAGGCACAGGACTATTCCCCATTCCAGCTGGCGTTCTTTAAGCGTTTATTTCCACAGGCCAAAATGACGGCACTGGGTGATTTTAATCAGGCCATCTATGCCCATGCCTCGGTGCTTCAGGATGCAGAGCCATTGTATGACTTGTATGGTGCAGATCAGACCGAGATGATTTCCCTGACACGCAGCTATCGCTCAACACAGGAGATTGTGGAATTTACCCGGGGGATGGTCGCTGGGGGAGAGCACATTGTACCGTTTAACCGTAAGGGTGAGAAGCCTCTTGTAACCGAGGTGCGTTCACGTGAAAAGTTGCATCAACGGATAGTTGGGAATGTCATAGAATTGTTGGCAGAAGGCTATGAATCCATCGCGGTGATCTGTAAAAATGCTGACGAAAGCGCGGCAGCCTACGAAGCGCTGGAAGAACAGCTGTCAGTGAAGCCAAAATTAATTAAGAAAACAACTCCTGCTTTTGAAAAGGGGATTCATATCATTCCGGCCTACCTGGCAAAAGGCGTGGAATTCGATGCGGTCCTGATTTATGACGGATCAGCGAAACAATACCAGCGTGAGAGTGAGCGAAAGTTGTTCTACACCGCCTGTACGCGAGCGATGCATCTGCTGCATATTTATAGCATAGGGGAGATTACGCCATTCGTGAGTTTACGGGATTCGGATACGTATACCCGCAAAGTGGAAGAAAGTGATCGTGTTCTATAGAGACATTGGCAATCAGCTGGGGACAAATGCCATCGGAACCCTTGCGATGTTTGAATAGATGTAGAGTTCGCTGGCATTATGGATCGTATTCCAGTAACATAAGCAAATAAGCAAAACAGGTAAGAAGCATAAACGGAGGTTACAAACGTAATGGACATGAAGAGTGTATTTCAACGCCCGCCGCTGGCGGACTGTGTACCCGAGTTAGTAGCTACAGCTAGAGGAGAGCACAAGGCATCGCTGGTGATCCGTGGAGGAACACTGGTCAATGTGGTATCGGGCGAGTTACTGCCGGGCATGTCTATTGCTGTGCAAGGTTCTCGTATCGCTTACGTCGGTAGGGATGTCAGTCATACGATTGGTGAAGACACCATAATCATTGAAGCGGATGGCCGCTATATGGCACCGGGGTTACTGGACGGACATTGTCACATCGAAAGCACGCAGCTGACCGTAACGGAGTTCGCTAAGGCTGTACTGCCGCTGGGAGTGACGGGTGGTTTTTTTGACCCGCATGAAATTTCCAATGTACTGGGTCTAAAAGGGCTTCGTCTGATGTTGGACGAAGCACGTACGACACCGCTGGCTGCTTACATGCAGGTGGCTTCTTGCGTGCCTTCCACAGGTCCAGAACTGGAAACGACGGGTGCCTCCTTCGGCCCCGCGGAAGTCGCAGAGGCGTTAAGCTGGGGCCCGGATATGATCGGGCTGGGCGAAGTCATGAATTTCCCTGGTGTCGTCTATGGAGACGATGTGATGATCGGGGAAATTCAGGCCACGCTGCGCGCGGGCAAGGTGGCGGATGGCCATTTTACATGGGCCTCCGATGATTGGCGTCTGCCGGTCTATGCAGCCGCGGGAATTACGGGCGACCACGAGTGTGTCACGCCCGAGGATGTAGCCGAGCGTATCCGGCTCGGCATGTATGCCAAGATGCGGCAAGGCTCCGCATGGCATGATGTGGCCGAGACGATCCGAGCCAGCACGGAAATGGGTCTCGACACGCGCCGCATGATGCTGGTAACGGATGACCGCAGCGCAGAATCCTTGCTCCATGAAGGACAGATGGATTTCGTCGTGCGTCATGCGATTGCACAGGGCGTCAAGCCCGTAACCGCGTTTCAGATGGCCACGCTGAATACGGCAGAGCGCTTCGGCGTGGCACGGGACATCGGATCGATCATTCCGGGTGCCATTGCCGACATTATTTTGCTTGATGGCCGATTGGCCGAAGTGAATGTGACGGCTACCATCGCAGCGGGCCAGCTGGTGGCCGAGCACGGTCAAATGGTCGCCGATTGGGAAGGCTTCGTTTATCCTGCGGAAGTGATGGACACGGTCCATCTGGGACGAGAGCTGAGTGCTGCAGATTTTCGCATTGCGGCTCCAGTACAGGAGGGGAATGTACCTGTACGGGTGATTCGTGTTACGGAAAATCACGTGGACACGAAGGAAGTGCGGATGACCGTTCCGGTCCATAATGGAGAAGTCACGGCAGATCCTGCACAGGATTTGTGCAAAATAGCCGTTTTCGAGCGCCATCATGCCAGTGGCAGTCACGCGGTTGCACTTGTGACAGGTGTAGGCTTCACCGAGCCGGCTGCGATTGCCATGACCGTCGCGCATGATAGCCACAACCTGCTCGTCATTGGTAATGATGACGAGCTCATGACCCAGGCGGCGAAGCAGGCTGTTGCCCTGCGTGGTGGCGTGGTGGTCGTATCCGCCTCGGGTGAGACGCGCTTCCCGTTGCCGATCGCCGGGCTGATGTCCCCAGCTCCGTTTGCGGAGGTAGCTACGCAGTCCGAAAGTATCAGCCGGGCGCTTCAGCAATCCGGCTGCATGCTGAACAACGCGCTGATGACACTGTCACTGCTCGCACTGGTCGTTATCCCTGAAATCCGTCTGTCGGATCAGGGGCTTGTCGTGATCGGAGCGGATGGCATCCGCAAGGTATCTCTTTTTGTGGAAGAGGATGCTGCGGAAGTCTGATAGAACACGTCGCTGGGGGTTGTCCTACAGGTCTGCCCAGACCTGAGGGATAACCCCTGTTTTTCATATACGAAGTCAAAAAAATATCTTTGATTTCTTTATAAAAGTCAAGGAGCGGTGGGCAGATGCATCCCTATTATCGTTCATTAGAAAAAATGGCTCATCATGCCTCGATTATAGAGCAGGATTGGAACAGGTTTGTAGAGCAAACCCGTGTGAAGCATATTCAGCTGGGAATTTGTCTTTTATCTTTTGGAGACGAAAAAAGTGTAATAAGAAAAAATCACATTATACAACTGTGTTACTTATAATCTTCAGAAAACCGTTCTTCCCAGCGGTATCCATAAACTGATTAATGGATTTTCTTGCGGTATCGTTAAACAAATACCACTCATCTTTCGATACGTCATGAATCAAAATCTCTGGATATTCTGTTGAAAGTTCAGATGGAACAGGACTAATTAAAGAATAAATATCAAAACGAACTAAGCTTTTCCCTTTTTGGTCTAAAAAATCATATTGTGCATTTTTATAATAAGATCCAGGTGTGTCAATAGTGAAGCTCCAAGAGTAGTTTGCAGGTGCTTCGACCTTTTCACCTATGTTTTTTGCGAAAATATTATAAATGGTTTCATTATATACATTGCCATGAATTTGCTGAACTACGCCGCCCATAAACATATGGTATTCATGTTGAAGTGCTTTTACTTGTACACCGTCTATGAACAATGGTTTAGTATCAACAGTCACTGCAAAGTTGCTGTAATTAACATTGCAGCCAAACGCCTCTGCAATAAAACGAAGTGGAACATATATGCGATTATTTTTCGTATATGGTTTTACATCAAGCAGCATCTTTTTACCATTTTTCTCCGCTATGCTTCTGTTTACTGCTAATTTTACTTTCATCTCGCTTTTAGCGAGAATAACCTCGGAATCGGACCATTCGACACTAGCCCCCAAACTTTCGCTCATAACACGTAGAGGTACCATGGCGCGTTTATTTTTCATTTCGGGCTTCACATCGGATGTAATAGTCACACCGTCAACTTTGATCTGATTTTGTGCTGCATAAGTTGTGGACGATGAAATAAATAAAAAAATTGCAAGAAAAGCCGCAAAGAATGCTTTTTTCATAAATGACTGCTCCTTTTTTGGTTAAATTTGTTGCGCAGTAACTTTCCCCCATATGAAGACGCAACTGGATAAAAAAACGTTGCGCTTTCCTGTCCGTTAACTTAACGTAACAACCAGTTTGTACTATTTGATTACCTTCCGGTATTTACCAACTAAAAATTGCTAATCTTCCTGGAGAATTATGTCGATAACATTGGATATTATTCATAAAATTTATCAAAGTAAATCCTTAGGGGGAAAGTTAATGAGAAAACAGCTTAAAGTTGCGATTTCTCTAGTATGTTTAATGATGTTTATAGGTTGTTCAGCTTCACCAGTATCACAGCAGACGACCAAGATTACACTTTTGAATTCCAAATCTGAAATAAAAACCCAATTAGAAGAAGTAGCAAAACAATACAATCAAGAGCACCCTGAAGTATCTTTGGAGATTATAACCGCTCCTGAGGGGACGTCTGCATATCAAAAGCTGATGTCGATGTACGGCTCAGGAAGTCCCGCTACCATGTCGATGCTTGATCCTGGTGATGCTCAGCAATTTCTGGATAAAGCCGTTGATTTAAGCAAAGAAAAGTGGGTAGCTGATACGATAGAAAATGGACTTGACGCCGTTAAGAAAAGTGATGCTGTGCTGGGGTTTCCATTTGCAGTGGAAGGCTACGGATTAATTTACAATAAGAAAGTGCTGGACAAAGCAACAGGGGGGTCTTTTGATGCTTCCTCGGTAAAAAGTAGAAGCAGCCTGAACTCATTAATGGCTAAGATTCAGAAGACGGGAGTAGCACCGGTCATGCTTTCACCAATGGACTGGTCTCTCGGCTCACATCTTTTAGCTTTATCTTATTCTGTTCAGCCTGGGGGCTTTCCGGAGTTTGTTAAGAATATGCAGGATAACTCCATAGACATGTCCCAAAATAATGTAATGTCTGAATGGGTACAAACTTTAGACCTGCTCAAGGATAACAGCATCAATAAGAATTCGCCTTTGGATAGCACGTATGATGATGGAGCCAAAGCGTTAGGAGAGGGAAAAGTGGGGCTTTGGTTTATGGGCAACTGGGCTTGGGCTGGGATTAAGAGTAATGATACAGCAAATGAGGATTACGGTTTTTTGCCCCTTCCGTTAAGCGATAATACGGATGACCCTAACAATGCTAAGATTACAGTCGGTGTAACAAAGTATATTTTCATTGACTCCACAGCTACCACACCTCAGGAGCAAGAGGAAGCAAAGAAGTTTCTGAATTGGCTGGTATACGACAAGTCCGGACAAGATTTTCTGGTAAACAAGGCTAATACGGTACCTGCGTTCAAAAATATTGATTTAGAGCCTGCCGATCCTTTGGGACGATCAATCAAGTCGTATATCTCGACCGGAAAGATACTACCGTTTATGGCAACCCTCCCACCTGATCATGGGGGCATCACAGGAGCATCTATCCAAAGCTATATCAGTGGAAAGATAGATAAAGCTGAGTTGTTGCGTCAAATACGCATATACTGGAAAGCTCAGCAGTGATGATACGAGACAGTTACGGGAGGAAGATAAAGATGTTTAAATTAACGTTAAAGAAAAAAATAATTAGTGCAGCGCTCATACTAGTTATCGTACTGTCCCTTTCAAGTGTTATAGGCGTCATTAAGATGTCGGAAATGGGGGAGGCTTCTGATAAGGTAAATAACAAGTCTTTACCTGCGGTTATTCTTCTTCAAGGTATGGATAAGCAGATTACAGAAATCGATAGACTCACCGTTCGAATGATACTCGAAGAGGATGCTGCCGTTCGCAGCACTTATCAAGAGGAACTAACCAAAGCTACAGCTTCAATGGATAAGAGTGTAAATGAATATCAAAGTTTAGCCTCTACGGCAGAGGAAAAAGAACTGTTCACCAACTTTTATGGTCAGTGGGCAATGTATCTTCGCCATCTTAAAGTGGTTTCCGCTGCCATGGAGGAAAACGATAAAGTGATGGCCTATATGATCATACATGGAAATACTGCAATTTATAAGGCGGCATTAGACGACGTTAATAAATTGAAGCTGCTTAATGAGCAGTACGCTACGGATGCCGCTAATCAATCGAGTGATTCCTACCATTCAGGTAAACTGTTTATGATTTCTCTGACTATCATATGTACAATCCTTGGCATTATCGGTTCTTTTTTACTGGCTCAATCGTTCACTAAGCCCATATTAAAGATAGCGGAACAGATGAAGCTGGTAGCCAGGGGGAACCTGCAAGTGGAACCCCTTAGGGTCCGATCCAAAGATGAGGTCGGGGAACTGGCATCCGATTTTAATGAAATGTGCGATTCACTTCGCAATCTTTTAAAGGAAGTTGTGGATAATTCCTTACTGGTTGCCTCTACGGCTGAACAGTTAACGGCTAGTGCAGAACAGACAAGCATTGCTACCGAGCAGATAGCTATAAGTGCCACTCAGGTTGCGGAGGGATCTCAGACACAGCTTGCAGATATAGCTGAAACGCTGAATTACACGGTAGACGTTTCTAAAAGTGTAGACAACATAACCAATCGTTTTGTTCATGTGGCTAATCTCACAACCCAAGCACAAGAAAAAGCAAACAACGGGAAAACCCAAATGTCTTCGACTGTCTCCCAAATAAGAGATGTGCATACCAAGGTAACTCAATCCGCTGAAGTGGTAAATATTCTAGGCGAAAAGTCGGCGGAGATTAAACAGATCACAGCTATGATCAGTGATATAGCAGCCCGAACCAACTTGCTTTCATTAAATGCGAGTATAGAAGCTGCGAGGGCGGGAGAGCAGGGAAAAGGGTTTGCGGTTGTTGCTTTTGAAGTACGCAATCTGTCGGCACAAGCAAGTGAAGCAACGGGCAAGATCTCTTCTCTGGTTAATGAAATTGCCTTAAGAACAGATGAAGTTGTGATTTCAATGAATGAAGGTGTTCAATCTCTGAATGAAGGCATGATGCTTGTCGAAGGTGTAGGTAACGTTTTTTCTGAGATTGTAGGTGCCGTTGAAGAAGTGAGCGGTGAGGTGGACACTGCGGCTGTAGAAGCAAGATCCGTAAATGAAGGAACCGTTTCTATGGTGGAATCGATGAAGAAAATTGCTGAAATCTCCGAACGTGCAGCAGATTCTACTCAAACAGTCGCAAGCGTAGTCGAGGAAACTACTGCATCCATGCAGGAAGTGTCTGCAGGTGCTAACATGCTTGCCAAGAGGGCGGAAGAGATGAATCAAACGGTGTCGGTATTCAAGATTTAAAATAAGCTTCAAATCAACTGGAGTTAAGAGCGGCAGCCTTGGACGAGAAAACAAGTCCTAGACTGCCGCCGTTTTGTTAAGCTCAAACCATTAGATTACGAATGAACTGCTTCAGCTTTTTTGGCTGCTCTTTTCAGATCCTGTTTACGGCGTTCCTCTAGATACCGCTCTCCATTCTTCTTGTCTGCTGTCAGTGTAAAGCAGGATAGGATGGTGAATAGGCCTGCAATGGAACCCAGAATTACATAAGTAATCGGGAAATTTAATACTTCATACATATGCCCGACAATGGGCGAGAAAATGGAAACCACCAGCGAGCCCATAAACAAATACAGCAGGTACATAGTGGAGGACAAGCGCTGGTCAAAGTTAACGGTAATATATTTGAAGATGGCTACCAGAATAAGCGGTTTCTCCAAGGAGTGAATCATCTTCATTGCAGCGACCCATATGGAACCGAATGGCAACGAAGAGCCGATGATACGCAAAGACATAATCGACCCGGCAATAATTAATGCCCATTTGGCGGTCGTTTTGTTCACAAACCAAGGGGTAACGAAAAGGAACACAAATTCCAGAAAAACCTGCACAGCGCTCAAATCGCCAAGGAATTGATTTCCTTCCGCTTTGGAACTGAACTGTGATACAAAGTATGTGGCAAACTGTTGGTCATATACCTCATAGATTTGGGTTACACCAACCATGAATAGCATAAGAAACCAGAACTTTTTGGTACGTACGAGATGCAGCACATCAATGAGCTTCAATGATTCTGTTTTCTGCTGCTCCTGTCCAGAAATTTCGACTTTGGTCAGGAAGATGCAGATCATGGCAACAACGGCAGATACGGAGGCAATCCAGAAGGTCAGATTTACATTGATATTGATGACCCGTCCTGCAACAAAAGTAGCCGCCGCCCACCCAAGTGAACCCCACATACGAACCCGTCCGTATTCAAAGCCGTATTTACGCGAAACTTTGTCCATATACGAATCGACGACACCGTTACCTGCATTAAATACCAGGCCGATAAATAGCGCACCAACAATGGCACCAATGACGAACTGCGTTTGAAGCAATGGACCGTACACATAAATAAAAAAGGGTCCGACGAGCAAAAGAATCGTAAAGAGTATGTACAGCAGATGTTTTCTCAAGCCCAGCTTGTCAGATAAGTAACCGAACAGGGGTTGCATGATCAAGGCCACGATTGAGTTAGCCGCGTATAGAAATCCCGTGTAGGTTTCTGAAATTCTCAGGCTTTGTCCCAGCCAAATGACAAAAAAAGACATGGCAGCAGACCATGTAAACAGATAAGCGAAGTTAAAAATACTCAGAGACCAATAGTTGCGTTTTGCCAAATTCATCATGTTTAAGCACCCCTTCAAATTGTAGCCGCTCAATGAGTTATCAACGTCAACGTCAATATGCATTGTCTATACTATTAATTGTAAGGGATTATTCATTTGCTTCCATAGGGCATTTTCCCAAGATTTCCTGTGCTTATTTCAATCAGTTGAGGATTCGAATAAAACAGCAGATCCTGATATAGATTAAATTGGGGCTCAATCTATTTTAAATATGTTGAAGAGGAATAGTTAGGGGATGAATAGTGAAAAGATTGAACCATGAGAACATGCTGTGTGTAACTACATCTACATCTTGTAAGAAATAAGTCCTAAGTGTAAAATTCTCTTATAGTTCATTAGACTCACTGAGTTCTTTCTGCAAGTACAAAGTTACTTGAAACACTGATCGTATATAGAGTATTGTGTAACGATGAGTTAAGACGAAACCCACTCATCCTAAAGGCACAGGTTAGAACGAAAGCACGAGGATTACATACTCTAGCCAATCAGATACCGTTCTTTGGATGTAACAATGGGCTACGTCCCTATTAACATATATTATACAAATTAAAAAGAAAACGAATAAAACAAAATGTTGTGAGTTCGTGGTTGGAGGATTTATTATGTCTAAAAGTGTTTCTACGTCCTTTATTATTATCATAGGATCAATGTTATTTGCCTTATTTTTTGGTGCAGGAAATCTAATCTTTCCACCTATGCTTGGGCAGATGGCTGGAAAGAATGTATGGATAGCCAATGCTGGTTTCTTGGTTACCGGAGTTGGCTTACCATTACTAGCCGTCACAGCCTTTGTTTTTTCGGGCAAAAGCAATCTGCAAACTTTAGCGAGTCGTGTACATCCTGTATTCGGCATTCTCTTTACAACAATCCTTTATCTAGCCATTGGGCCTTTATATGCAATTCCTAGAACTGGTAGTGTGTCATTTGAAATTGGAGTAAAACCTTTTTTTTCAGACAATGCAGATCATCCTGTCGTACTTTTTGTATTTACTATCCTTTTTTTTGCAGTTGCATGTTTGTTATCACTTAATCCTACAAAAATTATTGATGTCATCGGAAAGTTCCTAACACCTATTAAATTGACATTCATTGGATTACTTGTGATTGTAGCTATTATTCACCCAATCGGAAAATTCCAAGAACCTGCGGAAGGTTATACATCGAATGTCTTTTTCAAAGGCTTTCAAGAGGGTTATTTAACATTGGACGCTCTTGTAGCCTTTATTTTTGGAATTATCATTGTGAATGCAATTAAGGATAGAGGGGTTACTACAAAAAAAGAGTTGATGATCATTTGTGCTAAAGCGATAGCAATTGCGGTTATACTCTTAGCCTTTATCTATACGTCTCTTTCATTCATGGGAGCTTCTAGCGTTGAAAAATTGGGTGTTTTAGGAAATGGTGCTGAGGTGTTAGCTAAGGTTTCCTCCTATTATTTTGGATCTTATGGTTCTATTCTATTAGGCTTAATGATTACAGTAGCGTGTTTAACCACAAGTGTGGGGCTTATCACTTCCTGCTCTTCCTTTTTTCATGGATTATTTCCGAAAGTCTCTTACAAAAGAGTTGCTCTCATGTTATCTATATTTAGTACCCTTGTAGCCAACATAGGTTTAACACAGCTCATCAAGGTTTCAACGCCAGTATTAATGGCAATATATCCTATTGCTATTTCTCTAATATTTTTAACTTTTTTACATCCCGTATTTAAAGGAAAGTCAGAAGTATATCAAGGCAGTTTGATATTAACCTTTATCATTAGTTTATTTGATGGCTTGAATGCTGCTGGAATAAAAATTAATGTAATTAACGATTTTTTCACTCATCTTCTTCCATTATATAATGTAGGGTTAGGGTGGTTAATTCCCTCTGTTTTGGGAGGCGTAGCTGGCTACATATTTGCTAAGTTAAGAGGAAGAAAAATAATTTTAGTACTTATGAAGCCCAAAAAAAATAAATGATTTATCCTATGCATATTAGTCTGTTATATAAGGGACAGCAAGCGCCTGATCTTCTTCGTGCTGCTTACGGTACTGCGAAGGGGTCAGGCCGTTCCATTTTTTAAAGGTGGCAATAAAATAGCTTAGATTGTCAAAACCAACATCCAGCGCAATATCAACCACTTTGCGATCACTTTGCTCCAGCAACCTGCAAGCCTTTTGAATCCGATGATAGTTGATATATTCTACCGGACTTTTCTGAACCATCTGCTTAAAAAAACGGCAAAAATGCCCTTCACTCATTCCAATCTCATCTGCGATCTCCCGTAAACGTATAGGCTCATGAGCATGACTGTTGATATACGCCAACGCTTTTTTGATCCGTTCAACTTTGTTGCGTTGACCTGCCATAATCACATCCTCTCCATTAGCGGGGGTCATGTGTGGGTACAGGCAGGCAATCATGCTATAGAGCTGCGCCTTGGTCGCCAGTTCACGGGCAGGCGTATTCTGCTCATGGCTGGTGATAATGTGTCGCAATGCAGCCAGCACCTCTTGCTCCCAGGGCTGCACGCCGCGAATGTGAGGGGGAGGGACAAGCTTTTTACTGATAAATGGGTCAATAAACTGCGTCTGCACCGTATCCTGCGTGCGGCTGTGCAGCATGTCTGGATGAAACACCACCGCAGAGAATACGCAGCGAGCGCTTTTTTGTAAATAACCTGCGTGAAGCTCACCGCTGTTGACAAAAAGAGCTTCACCTTCGTTCACCTCCGTATAGACCATATCCGTCTGAAATACGGCGCTCCCCTGTTCCACTACGATAAACTCCATCTCTTCATGCCAATGAGACTCCAATATACTATTTCCGTTCAACTGCTCCACGCTTGGGTATACGCTGACTGGGTACATGGGATTGCCATGAATGCGGTTTTCCCGCAACATTTCTCTTTGCATGTCTATAACTCCGTTTCTACAAACTGATTTATATAGAAAACATCAAAATATTGATACAATACGTCAAAATAAACGAAGTAAACCCTTACATAAATCAATATTATTATAGTAAGGATTTCGGAAAAATCCAACAAGCGATTTGGAATCAAGAAAATAAAGATTGAAGCGGAGGAAGTAACAGATGAAATTTACTGATGGCTATTGGATGGTTCGCAAGGGCTATGAAATACAAAATCCTGCTGAAATCCGTGATATTGTGACGGACGATGCTTCCATGACGGTATATGCAGCGACTCACCGGATCGAGCACAAAGGAGATACGCTGAACGGAGCGTTGCTGAAAGCGACCTACAGTTCGCCTATGCCGAATGTCATTCAGGTGCGTCTGAACCACCATAAGGGACGGGTGCATCAGGGGCCGAATTTTGAAATTCACACCTTGCCAACAGAGGTAGACATTACGGTGGATGAGGGCGCAGCGGTACTTAAAAGCGGCGATCTGAGTGTGCGAGTCGGTCGTGGGAAGAGCTGGGATGTAGGCTTTTATATCGAGGATCGTAAAGTCACAGGCAGCGGACATCGGGGACCAGGCTATATTACAGACCCGCAGGAGCAGCCTTTTTTCCGAGAACAGCTGGAGCTGGGCATCGGTGAGTACGTATACGGACTCGGAGAGCGTTTCACCCCGTTCGTAAAAAATGGCCAAGTGGTCGATATCTGGAACGAAGATGGCGGGACTAGCAGTGAGCAGGCCTATAAAAACATTCCATTTTATCTATCTAATAAAGGGTATGGTGTGTTCGTTAACCATCCGGAGAAGGTATCCTATGAGATTGCATCGGAAAATGTATCAAAGGTTCAGTTTAGCGTCTCCGGCGAATCGTTAGAGTATTATATTATTGGTGGAGCTAACCCTAAAGAGGTACTGGACAATTACACCAAGCTGACGGGTAAGCCTGCATTACCACCAGCCTGGACCTTTGGTTTGTGGCTGACCACTTCGTTCACAACAGATTATGATGAAGCGACAGTGAACCATTTTGTGGACGGGATGGCTGAGCGGGATCTGCCACTCTCGGTATTCCATTTTGACTGCTTCTGGATGAAGGAATACCAATGGTGCGATTTCCAGTGGGATCAAGACATGTTCCCAGACCCGGAAGGCATGCTGCAGAGATTGAAGGCAAAGGGTCTCAAAATTTGTGCATGGATCAATCCGTATATTGCTGAGAAATCCATTTTGTTCGATGAAGGCATGGAGAATGGTTATCTGGTCAAAACCGCCGATGGCGGCGTATGGCAATGGGATATGTGGCAGGCGGGGATGGGGCTGGTTGACTTCACGAATCCGGCTGCAGTCGCCTGGTACCAGGATAAGCTGAAGGTGTTGGTAGATCAGGGGGTGGATTGCTTCAAAACTGATTTTGGCGAGCGCATCCCTACCCATGTGGTATATCATGACGGATCTGATCCAATGAAGATGCATAACTATTATACGCATTTGTACAACAAGGCTGTATTTGATGTACTGGAGGAAAAGCTGGGTAAAAATGAAGCCGCGTTATTTGCGCGTTCCGCTACAGCCGGGGGGCAACAGTTCCCGGTTCACTGGGGAGGAGACTGCTCGTCAACGTATGAGTCGATGGCTGAATCCTTGCGAGGCGGTTTGTCGCTTGGTTTGAGCGGCTTTGGCTTCTGGAGCCATGATATTAGCGGCTTTGAGTTAACGGCTGCGCCGGACGTGTACAAACGGTGGGTACAATTCGGACTTTTGTCCTCCCATAGCCGTCTGCACGGAAATGAATCCTATCGCGTGCCTTGGCTATTTGACGAAGAATCGGTGGATGTGGTGCGTAGCTTTACGAAACTCAAATGCTCGCTGATGCCATACCTGTATCCTTCTGCTGTGGAATCCTCGGTAAAGGGACTGCCGATGATGCGGGCTATGGTATTGGAATTCCCACAGGACCCAACCTGTGCAACGCTGGATCTGCAATACATGCTGGGGGATTCCATTTTGGTAGCCCCAATCTTTAATAAAGAAGGCAATGTGCAGTATTATGTACCAGAGGGTCAGTGGACAAATTTACTTACGAATGAGAGAGTGTCAGGTGGTCGTTGGGTTAACGAGCATCATGATTTTACAACTTTGCCTGTGCTCGTGAAGCCGAACACACTGTTGGCAATCGGTCATGAGGACAGTCGTCCGGATTATGATTATGCTGATCAAGTGGCTCTTCATTTGTTTGAGCTTGGTGAGGGACAACAGGCTCGAACGGTTATCGTGAATACGTCAGGTAAAGAAGAGCTAACGGTTACTGCTAGCCGCAAGGATTCTGTCATTAAGGTGAAGGCAGAAGGTGCTGTTAAACCATGGTCGGTAGTCCTGCGCGGTATCCACGAGGCTGTTCAAGTGGAGGAAGGCAGCAGCCAGCCGGGAGTACAGGGTGTAATCATTACACCAGCTTCCAGCGGACAGCAAGAGCTTACGATTCACTTGGGCTAGGTAAGGCGCTAGAAAGTGGATGAAGTATGTCACAATGTAGCGATTATATGCAAAAAAGGGCTTGCCTGATCCAACAGGCAAGCCCTTTTTGATGCAGATTTTTGATAGAGACCAATTTGAATAGAGACCAGTTGCAACTTTTAGCTTCGGTATCTATTCCTATTCATTCTGCTGGAGTAGCAGCGGTACAATATACTGCCGGAAAATATCCACAGGAGTCCGTTTCTTTTTGAATTTATCAGCGGTAACGACAACAACCATGTCATACGACGGGACGACAACAATATATTGCCCACCAAAGCCGAGAGCGTAAAAATAGTCCGTTTCAGTTCCTATCTCTGTTTCATCTGAAAAGGAAGAAGTCCACCAGTGCCAGCCGTAAAATGCTTTTTGTGGTTTGGCAGCAGGAAGAAACGGACGGATTGAATATCGGACTGTCTCTGTTTGGATGATCTGCCTTCCTTCCCAGCCTCCTTGGTTCAGATAAAGCCGTCCGAATTTGAGCATGTCCATCGGCCTGAGATGCAGTCCGAATCCACCCGTATGAGTGCCCTGAGGATCGGTCTCCCAATGGTAGCTTTCGATACCGAGCGGTTGGAATAATTGCTGCTCGGCAAATTCAGCAACTGTTTGTCCAGAAACATTACGTAGTATGGTGGCCAAAAGTTGAGAACAGCCAGAACTGTATTCCATTCGCGTGCCTGGCACATCCGATAATGGCTGTGAAAGTACAAATTGCACCCAGTCTGACGTTTTGCTCATGGTAGGAAAAGAATTTTGTCCGCCAAATTCCGTCCAGTTAAAGCCTGCGGACATCGTCAGCAGATGTTCAATCGTAATATCACGCTTTCGAGAATCACTATCTGTGGCCAACTGGGGAAAGAATTCGAGGATCGGCGTCTCCGGTTTCGGTCCCCGTTGCTGGTCCATAGCGATACTAAATAATGCGGAAATCACGCTTTTGGTACAGGAATTTATTTTATAGAGTTCGTTAGCAATTTGAGGTTCACGATAGTAATTCATGATCATGTTACCCTGCTGCTCAATAAGGCAGCTGCGGGTTTCCAACTCGTTAAGCACGTGAATAAGCGGTTTTAGTTCCAGACTGTTCATGCAGTTCCTCCTTGAGGCTTATGGCATACCAACACTTAGTATATCATTTTTAATAGTCCGAAATTCGAAGAGTACAAACTGAAAACAGTTCATTTCCCTAATTATGAATTTTTTTGTTTTTTGATATTAAAAAAGATATATATGTTCACTGAATAGACACAAGTATATTTAAAAATCTATACACTATTTTCTATTTCATTCAAAAAAACAATCGAATAAAACGATATATAGTAAGTTGGACATTTTATTCAGAAATAACTGGGGGACCGATTCATGAATTTAACAATTAAGGCCAAAATGATTCTTAGCGCGATACTGATCCCGAGTGTGATTGCAGCTATGCTGCTTACCAATTACATTTTAAGCGTACATAGTGAGAATGAGTACAAGGATATTATGAATCGTGAAGAGGCTATTGCGTATAACTCGAAGTCTCTTCAATTTTTGTTAAACGGCATATCTAATGATGAGCGGGCATATTTGCTAACTCGTGACGAACAGTATGGGAAAGAGATCGGAAACAAGCAGAGTGAAGTTGCAAAGTTGCTACAGGAGACAGAAGCTCTGCTTAGTACAGGCAATGAGGATTCTAAGAAAAAGATGACTGATCTCAAGACGGGGATTAATACCTATATGAATCAAGTTCATCGTTTACTGACTACAGCGGGGTATCAGAGTACAAGAGATGATGCTTTCCCGCCATTTTCTGATTTGCTCGATGATTTTGAAAACGAACGGGTGTTGCGTAAGCAGCTTGATACCAAGGTAGTAGCATTCGTCAAAGCTCAAGAAGATATGGTAACGGTGAAAGTACAGCAAGCGCACCAAACGATGACGAATACATCCTTGATTACGAGTATTGTAGGACTTCTAGTTATCATTTACAGTATTTTTCAATCCATTGTTCTGATTCGTTCAATTCGTCCATTACACCATATGAATGAGCAGCTGTTGGAAATGTCTGAAGGTGGGGGAGATTTGCGTAGCCGACTGGATATTACGTCCAAAGACGAAATCGGTATGATTGCAAGCTCCTACAACAAGCTTATTGAGGGATTCCGCAGTATTATAGTGGATGCTCAGGATACGGCGCGTACATTAACCGTAACCGCAGAGCGGGTTAGCGTAAGTACAGAGGAAATGAATCAGGCCAATCGTCATACTTCCGGTGTAATGGAAGAGCTAGCGGCTGGTATGGAGCATCAGGTCGATGATATTACACAAACTACAGATACCGTGAAAGAGCTAGCCCACGAACTGGAGCATATTGCAGCTACGAGCCAGCAGGTGTACGAGTTATCTGATACAGCCGCTAAAGATGCAGAAGCAGGAGAACAATCTATAGGTCAGGCTATGCGTCAGATGGAGAAGGTAAGCGAAAGTGTAGACAGCTCTGCACGTGCTGTGCGTTCACTTAGTGAACAGGCCGAACAGATTGGCATGATTGGAGCGGTCATTACCGGAATAGCCAAACAGACAGGGATGCTGGCGCTCAACGCGTCGATTGAAGCGGCAAGAGCCGGAGAGCAGGGCAAAGGATTTGCTGTTGTAGCCTCTGAGGTAAGAAGATTGGCCGAGCAGGTATCAGTTTCAGCAGCAGAAATTACACAATTTGTGCAAAATATTCAGGAGCATGTTGGAAATGTCGCTTCCAGTATGCAGACCGGGACGATTGAAGTGCAGTCTGGCGTAAAGGTCATGCAATCCGCAGAAACCGCATTTCGTCAGATTGGAAGTTCCATTCAACAGGTCAGCGAACAGATTCACAGTGTAAATCGGTCCGTAGAACAAATGTCCGGCGGATCCGAGCGAATGGTGGAAGCAGTAGAACGTATTCGTGAAGTAGCAGAGCAGTCGGCAGGGGGAACCCAGAGTGTCAGTGCGGCGGCTGAAGAGCAACTGGCTTCCATGGAGGAAATTGCATCATCTATTCATACACTGGCGGATATGTCGCAACTGCTGAATGCAAGAGTCGGTGGATTTAAAGTGTAGCCGTATAAATCCTCACCAATGTAAACACAATAACATCTGTTGAACGAATCAGAACAGCTGTGTTATTACTTTTGCAAAGGTGGTAACGGGATGCAACAAAATAAAGGGAATCTGCTTGCGTTAGGTTCCATCCCGCTGATGATGACGCTGGGTAATTCCATGCTGATTCCTGTTTTACCGGAAATTGGACGTAAGCTACATGTAAGCTCTTTTCGGATCAGTATGTTGATTACAGTATATGCGGTGGTGGCCATTTTACTGATACCGATTGCGGGCTATCTCTCCGACCGATTTGGCCGTAAGGCGGTGATTGTTCCCTGTCTGATTCTGACTGTGATTGGAGGCGGGATTTCTGCGGTGGGGGCATGGCTGCTTCACGATTTGGCAGCTTACTGGACCATTATTGCAGGCCGTCTACTTCAGGGTGCGGGAGCGGCAGGGGCTTTTCCTATAGTCATTCCGCTTGTGGGTGATCTGTACGAAAAAGAGGATGAGGCCAGCAAAAACCTAGGGATAGTTGAGACCTACAACACCTTTGGTAAAGTGTTAAGTCCGATACTCGGTGCCGCATTGGGAGCTGTTCTATGGTTTTTGCCATTGGCGGTGATTCCGGGACTTTGTCTGATTTCGCTCATTTTAGTGCTTTGGCTGATCCATGTGCCTAAGCGTAAGAACCAACCGATTATGTTTCGAGAGTTTGTGGGAAATGTGAAGCAGGTCCTTGCCGAAAAAGGACGCTGGCTCTATGCTATTTTTGCTATGGGCGGTATTTGTATGTTTGTCATTTTTGGCGTCCTGTTTTACTTATCTGACATACTGGAAAGTCGTTACAACCTCCATGGAGTGTGGAAAGGTTTTGTGTTAGCCATTCCGCTGATTTCCCTCTGTCTGTGCTCTTATGTAGGAGGCAAGATCATCGGCAAGCACAAAAAGCGCATGAAGTGGATCGGTTTCAGTGGTTTGGCCATATTGACGATCAGCTTTGCCATTCTCGGATTTTTCCAAAATATTTATGCGGTGATCGGATTGTTTACGTTAGGCGGCGGCGGAATTGGGCTCGCACTGCCTTGTTTGGATTCCCTCATTACGAAGGGAATTGAAAAAGAGGAGCGCGGAACCATTACTTCGTTGTATAGCAGTATGCGCTTTGTCGGGGTATCGTTAGGCCCTCCAGTTGTTTCCTTGCTCCTGGGCAGCAGTGGACATGGTCTGCTCTTTGGCGTGATGGCCGCAGTGGGAGGTATTGCAGCCCTGCTGATGCTGTTTGCGGTCAGACCCAAGCAGGATGAACCAACAGACGACAAATCCACTGACCCTATGAATGTGGATGAGGGGCTAACAGATGTGTCCCGAGAAAAGCCTCTTTCTCCCAAGCTAAGACGCAAAGCTCCTGTGAAATAAAGAAAAACACCCGTTGTCCATGAAATCATGGGAACGGGTGTTTTTGATTCCTCTTACCCTTCTAGAGGGACATGCGTCTTAGGCTTACGGCTTGCGACGATTTGTATGACATAGATCAGTAAGAACAGTACAATAAACAGCGAGGAGAGACGGTACATCCACGCATAATCACTTACTTTGGCGATAATGCCAAGTATAAGCGCTCCGGCTGCAACCCCGAAATCGAGGGAATTGAGGAACATACCGTTTGCCATACCCCTCTGTTTAGGAGACACGACCTGAATCATCCAGGTTTGCAGGGTCGGCTGCATGACACCAAACCCGATACCGTAGCAAAGAGCAGACATATACATGAAGACATCACTGTGCGCGTAGGAAAGCAGAATCAGACCGCCAATTAAAAACAGAGAGCCGGGGATGAGCAGTGCTTTTGCCCCCTTTTTGTCATAAATACGGCCGGAGAAGGGACGCACGATCAGCACGGATACCGCATTAAACAGGAAAAAGTAGGCCGGGTGCGCCAGATTTGCTTCATCCCCGTAAAGCGCCATAAAGCCGAGTAACCCACCATATGTGATAGACATCAGCATGTTCAACAAGGCGGGAATCCACAATTTACGGTTAAATGCCGGTTTTTGCCCTTCTTCCAAAGGAACCATAGGTGGTTCGATGTGCCCCTTGGGTAGTGTTCGAATCAGCCAGTAAGCCAATGGGAATATAACAACAATGACAGCTGCTGTCGTATAGGCAAGCAGGTTAAAACTCCCGTATTGCAGCATCGAAATGCCGATGGTTGGCCCAATTGACATTGCTAAACTGGTGGAAAGACCAAAAAAACCCATTCCTTCACCGAGACGTTTGGGCGGGATGACGTCGGAGGCCATCGTTGGAAAGGCTGTACTACTCATACCGAAGCCGATTCCAAACAACATCCGCATGAGCAGGAGCACTGTAATCGTCGGTGAAACGCTGTATCCCAGCGTTCCTGCTAATGCAAACAGCAGTCCGATGAAGATCAGGGTGCTGCGATGTCCTTTTTCCAGCATACGGGCTGAAAAGAGTCGTGCTGCAATCGCACTTAAAGCGAATAAGGTCGTAACGAGACTGACCTGAACGGAACTGGCGTGGAATGCATTTTTCACATAAGAAGGAATAGAAGAAACGATCATTTGTAATTCCAGAAATAAAAATAAATTGGAAACCGTAAGAACGATAAATTCCTTGGTCCAAAGAGGTTGCTTGCCTTGTTGCATATTAATCGTTCTCTCCTTGTTTTTCTGATTCGGTCATATTGGCGTGAATTTGTAAAAGAGTCTGGCGGAATTGCTTCAGATCGGCTGAGGAAATTCCTTTTACAAAATCGTGATTGGCATCACGTTCGACAGGAAGAGTCTCCTCCACAAGCTGTCGGCCTGCTTCAGTCAAATGAAGCAAATAGGCCCGACGATCCTGTGGACTATTCACACGCCGTACCCAGCCCTTCTTGTCCAACAAATCAATAATTCGAGTCGTGGTAGGCTGGTCCTTCACGGCCTTAGCTGCAATTTCTTTCTGATTTAAACCCTCAGCCTGATAGATTTGGTACAGAACCGACCATTGCTCTGGGGAAATATCATAAGGTTTGAGACGCTGCAAGAGCTGCTGACTCATTTTGCGGTGAGTAATCCCGAGCAACATCCCAATGGAACAATCGGGAGGTAAGTTATTCATAGGTACTCCTTTCCGTTTCCCGTACATAAATTACTTCGAAATTAATTAGTTGTTATAACAATTATATGAACAACAAGTTATTTTGTCAAAAAAAGTTGTTCAGCGTTTTTGGATCTGCCATCACTAAAGCAAAACAAAAAACAGCCCGTAAAATACGGGCTGTTTGGGTTGATATAATATCGTTTGCCATGACTGGCGAATTAAGCTTTTGGTACAGTTTCCCAGTCCTTCAGGAAGCGTTCGATACCGCTGTCTGTCAGCGGGTGTTTCCACAGAGAAGGGAGCAAGGAACCTGGAATGGTGGCAATATGTGCACCAGACAGAGCAGCATCTTCTACATGCTTAATATTACGGATGGATGCGGCGATGATTTCGGATTTCAGACCATGAATGTCCAAAATTTGTCTCAGTTCACGAATCAGCTTCATACCATCAACAGCAATATCATCCAGACGTCCTACGAACGGGCTGATAAAAGTAGCGCCAGCTTTGGCTGCCATCAAACCTTGAGCCGCGGAGAAAATCAGTGTTACATTCGTTTTGATTCCGTTCTTGGTCAGCTCATTACAAGCGTACAAGCCGTCTTCGGTCATAGGAAGCTTGATAACCACGTTCGGTGCCCACTTGGCGATATCATAAGCTTCTTTGAGCATATCTTCAGCCTTCAGACCAATAACCTCAGCACTTACAGGACCTTCAACGATACTGCAAATCTCCTGAATGACTTCCTTGAACACTCGACCTTCTTTAGCGATCAGTGAAGGGTTCGTTGTTACACCATCAACCAGACCCAAACGTTCAACACGTTTGATTTCTTCAATGTTACCAGTATCCAAGAAAAATTTCATTTGATTTCCTCCTCAGGTTTATATAATACATAATACATATCACATGCGATGTACAATAGTTCATTTAAATGTAGCATATTGCACACGTTAAACTTATAATTAGTATGTATTACATTCTTAATTGTGACACATTTTAAATTTGAAAACAAGCTGTGTATGATTAAAATTTGATGAATTGTCGGAAGATGCTGAAATTTATCGATCTATGCTCGTCTATAATGTATACTACCCCACTCCATAAGGAGGTAATCATTATTCAACTGTCTGAAAGACAGCGGGAAATTGTTGATATTGTCCGGCGTCTGGCACCTGTTACGGGGGATAAAATTGCTGAAACACTGGGACTGACGCGTCCGACTCTCCGTTCTGACCTTGCTCTGCTTGTTATGCTCGGGCTGGTGGATGCCAAACCGAAGGTAGGCTACCTGCCAGGACGTTACCCCAAATATGATAGTCATATCGGCAACATGCTCAAAAAGCTGACGGTGGCGGATATACTTAGCGATCCGATTTTGATTTCCGGTGACACGACCGCCTATGATGCGGTGCTGATGCTGTTTCAGCAAAATACAGGCACGCTGATGGTCACAGGGGAGGAGCAGGAGCTCATTGGAATTGTTACCCGCAAGGATTTACTGAAGGTCATGCTGGGGCATACCGATCTTCACACCGTCCCGGTGACCATGGCAATGACGCGCCGGGCCCAAATGACGACGCTTGCTCCGGAAGACACTTTACTGGAAGCGATATCGAGACTGATTCGGCATCAGGTTAATTGTCTTCCAGTTTTGGACGAGCAATGTAGCTTCTCAACTCCAATTCGGGGGTTGGTAGGACGGGTTACGAAAACGGACATCATGAACGCCATTCTGAGCTTGACAGAAGAAAAAACGTAAAACATGAATAAGGGGGCCTTGTATGTACTGGTTGGCCATGCTGACGATGCTGATTGACCATGTCGGACTTGTGTTTTTTCCGACGGATCCGGCTTGGAGAATTGCCGGCAGGCTTGCTTTTCCAATCTACGCCTACGCGCTGTATTTGGGATATACTCATACCCGAGACATTCGGAGCTATATGCTCCGTCTACTCGGACTGGCTCTGATTTCTCAGGTGCCCTATATGCTGGCATTTGATGTGCTTAGACCGAACGTAATCTGGACGCTATTGGCCTCGTTGCTCGCGCTGGCTGCTGCATCCCGCTTGAAGCATTGGACAGCTGTAACGGGCCTGTACGTCCTTGCAGCTCTGGTTATGGAGCTCAGCCAGATGGATTACGGAGCCTATGGACTGCTGTTGGTTCTCATTTATCGATACACCCGTTCATATATGATGATTGCAGCCCATTTTGTTTTGAACGTAGTGTATGATATGGTGCATCACGCGAATCTCCAACACTTTAGTCTGCTGTCCAGCATTCTGATCGTATGTTTTGCAACCGGAGAAAGCGGATTTTATAGTCGGGTACCACGCTGGTTGTGGCGTAGCTTTTACCCGGTACATCTGGCTGTTATCGCGGCAATTCGCATCTGGCTCTAATCTACATCTCATACAACAAAAGAACCTTTAAAACCACGACATAAATGGTTTTAAAGGTTCTTTTTTATCCTTCAATAAGCTAGCCAACGTTTAGGATACCTTGTTGGGACCTTGGGCAAAAGGAAGTGGGCGAAGGGGAGCACCTTCCTTCATGTATTGCACCAATACTTCTGGAATATTGTGTATTCCACCTGCATTGACGCGATAGCCGTTTGTTTGCCCTGGCGAGTTAATCCCCCGTTTCACTGTGAACGTAACGTCAATTCCCAAGGAACGGCAAATTTCCAGTGTCTCCTTGGTATACCCACCATAAGGGAAGGCAAGTACATTCTGATCATTATGTAGATGCTTGAACAGTTTCTTGTCAGCCATGCCCAAGTCGGTATAAACGCGCTGTTTGAACTCATTCTCGGTTTCCATTCGCCCCAGCTTTTTCGAATACACCGGGCCCATCAGAAGCGGCTTTTGTTGGGTGCGGGCTGTATTGGAGTATCCGTAAGCATGCTGGTCATTGGTATGATTGTAGAAATCAATACCTTCGGCATGCATCTGATGAATTTGATCCCATGTCAGCTTTGGAATACCAATATGTTTGGGATTGCTGATCGTGGACGTGATAAGAAAATTGGTTGCTGGGACCTGATACTTTTTCAACACGGGAAAAGTGTCCGTATAAAAGGACTCATAGCCGTCGTCGAATGTCATGAGTACCGCATTATCAGGAACCTTGGCTTTATGTAAAATAAAGTCCGTATACTCTTTCATCGTGATCCAGTGGAAACCGTTAGCCTTCATTTCGTCCAACTGCCTCGTTAAATTACTAAGCTTGAGAGCGCCGGGATCAGGTGGGGTCTTGGTCACCTCATGATACATCAGGACAATTACTTTGTTTTGGTAATATACTTTATATGGTGTAGGCGTCAGTGAGAATAAATGGCGTACCAGTCGATCTGCATGAGCTGTACGTGTACGATGAGTCCCTTTAACTGTAGGTGTATGGTATATGCTACGTGCTTCATACACCAAAATCCCTAAAATAGCCAACAAACTTATGATTAGCAATGTTCTTTTAAAAAAAATGTGTTTCATTGAATGACATCCCCCGCATGCAAAAAAATTCTGAAAGTATAGAGGTTTATACTAAATATGAAACTAGCAAAATCTAGTCTATCATACCGAAAACATGCGGAGGAAATATCACAACTTTGTTACCTCTGTGTTGCTTTTACAGATACCGATGATGAGGTCGGGAAGTAACCGATCTCGACGGCATGCTGGATCATGTTCTGAATAAAATTCAGGTCGGTTGCCGGGCATTGAACGCCAGCTTGTTCCAGCAGAGCTGCGGTTACAGAGCATCCGTAACGGTAAGCTGAATCCTTGGCCCCATCACCTTCCAGTTGTCCCATAGCAAGGTGAAGTGCATCCTCCTGAATGCCGGAAGACGGATTCAGCAACCAGGCGCTGTAATCGTCAAAAGGCAGGGTTTCTACTGCGTAACCGAGTTGGTTTACCATAGCGATCAGTTCATCATATGGCAGTGGGTTCGGATTGCAGATATGGAAAATACGGTTTGCGCTTTTTTGATGAACGGACAGCTCTACGATAGCACGGCTGGCGTAATCAATTGGAGTGAAGTCCGTATGCCAATCGGCTTGTGGCGCTTTGCCCAGCAGCAGCATCGCCTTCATCATACGATAATAAGCATTGCTGTCGATATTGCGCTGAAAGCGTCCGTTGGCCGAATGGGCTGTCAAATTACCTGCGCGATAGATCGAGACAGGCGTACCCACTTGAGCTGCTTGGAACAACAGCTTCTCCGCAGCCAGTTTACTATTCGTGTACAGGTTGTCCACATTCAGTTCGTCTGGGAAGGCAGAAAGCTCCAGTGCCGACTCCCATTTTCCTTCGTTAGCAAGATCCTCCGGTATTCCCATAGTGGAGACATGATGGAAGGATACTCCTGGCTTGGCCTGAGCGATTTTCAACAGTTCCAGTGTTCCGGTCACATTCGTGCGATCGAAGGCTGCTGAATCACCAAAATGGCGAACGTCAGCGGCGCTGTGAATGATGCCGTCGATTTGGTGCTCCAGCATATGACGGTCGACAGAAGAGAGACCAAGATCAGCTTGCTCCAGATCCCCGTAGACAGCCTTTACCCGTCTTTCGATCAAGCTGGAGATATCTTGTCCAAAATATCCCGTCAATACGGACTGAATACGCTCGATACCGGATGGACCGTCCTGAGAAGGGCGTACCATCGCGTATACTTTAGCTTCTGTCCGTTGAAGCAGGTCATACAGAATGTGCGAGCCCAGATAGCCTGTAGCTCCGGTCAACAAAATCACGCGCAAGTCGCGGACTTCAGCTAAGTCAGAAGCACCAGACAACTCAATAGGATGCTCATTCAAGTCCATTTTTTCTTGAGGAATCGCGAGTGGCTTGCGTTGCGGCGTTTGTTCCGTACCTAATTGTTCCACGTATTCAGCAAGCTCGCGAACGGTTTTGTAACGGAAAAAGTCTCCGATGCGCAGCGCGCCATAACGCGGCTTCAAAATAGCCAGCACATGGATGACACGAAGCGAATCGCCCCCGATCAGGAAGAAATCATCGGTAGCACCAATGTTATTTTTACCAAGCACTTGAGTCCATGCTTCGGCAATGAGTGTTTCGGTTCCTTCGCGGAGAGGTTCCCCGCCAAATGAAAGATCAGACGCTTCCGGCAGTGGTCGCAGAGCCAGCTTTTTGCGATCGATCTTGCCAGTTGGTGAAATTGGCATGGCTTCCAGATGAACGACATGGCTTGGTACAAAATAAGAAGGCAGCTTGCCCCCGATATAAGACTGAATAACGTCTTGTGGAATGGATTGTCCATCCGAAGTGGTGAAATAGCCAACTAACATGTTCTGATCTGTGTGATCTTTGACGGCTACTACAGCGACGTCCTGAACACCTGGATGTTTGGAAAAATGGTCTTCAATTTCTCCAATTTCAATCCGATTCCCCCGAATTTTGAGCTGTGAATCTTTGCGGCTTACGTATTCAATCGTACCGTCTGGCAGCAGCTTGGCGATATCACCCGAGCGGTACATTTTTTCACCCGGAACAAAAGGATTGTCCACGAACGACTGGGCTGTACGCTCCGGCTGATGGAGATAGCCATGGGCCAATGCAGGAGTAGCAATGCATACTTCGCCCGGAATATTGACAGGGCAAAGCTTGTTATCGTCGTTAACGATATACACTTTGTAATTGTAAATCGGCTTGCCGATCGGAATATTGACGACATGTTCAGGCACGGCACCACGGACCCGATGGGTCGTGGTCGCTACGGTGCATTCGGTCGGTCCGTATACGTTTACGATGTCGGTATCTGTACCGAATTTGCTTTGGAACGCTCGAACTTGTGAGCCGTACAGCGCTTCGCCTGCTACAGTAACAATCCGTACCTTAGCGAGTTTGCGATAACCTTCGTCTGACAAGTACGTAGATAGCTGATTAAAGAATACGGTTGGCAAAATGGTAATAATCGTCGTGCCTGTACGTGCAATGGCTTCAGCGAATTCTTCAACAGATACACGTTCTTCGGAAGACAGCAAGTACAATTTTGCACCATAAAACAAGGCTCCAATTGTATCCCAAACGGATGCATCGAAGCTGTAGGTTGCAAATTGGGTCAATACATCCTGAGGTGTAATGTCGCAATCGCGTTGCACGACAGCTCCTAGGTTAACGACACCGCGGTGAGCGATCAGGGCACCTTTCGGTTTGCCTGTAGAACCGGATGTATAGATGACATAAGCTAGATCATCCGGACTTACATTAACGTTTGGATTGCTTGCAGCATAGCCTGCCAGTGGTCCGTTAATTGCTAAAATTTCTTTTACCGTATCAATGGAACCGCACAGTTCAGTCGCTTGTTCCATGAGTGCGGAAGTTGTTAAGACAAAAGGAGAACGCGTGTCTTCGACAATGTAGCTACTCCGGTCGGCGGGGTGAGCGGGATCAACAGGCACATACACGCCCCCGGCTTTCAGGATACCAAGCAGGGAAATAACGGTCTCTAAGCTCCGTTCCATGAAGATAGTCACGAATTCACCTTTGGTAAGACCTTTGGATAACAAGACACGTGCGACTTGGTTAGCACGTTCGTTCAACTCACGGTACGTGTACTCTCCAGTGTGGGAAGCAATGGCCGGACGATCAGGGTATTGTGAAGCCGCCTCCTCAAACATTCCATGAATAGTTTGATGCTCAGGATATTTCACGACTGTATTATTTAAAGCTTCGTGAGCAGCTCGATCCGCATCCGATAATATATCAATGGAGTTCACAAGTGCATGGCTGTTGGTTAGCGCGCCACGCAAAAGGGTTTCAAAGTATTCTGCGTATCGGACAACCGTTGTTTCCAGCAAGAGTGATTGATCATATCGGATCTGTATTTGATAAGTGCCATTGTGTTCACTAACAGCCCAGTCCATAATACGGGATTCTACACCGCTGTCCGTAGGCAGATTTGCCGAAAATGAAGTATCGGCTTGTGGTTCCGCAAGGTATGCATTAGGCTCACGGAGCATCTCCTGAAATAAGTCTGCTAGTTCATGAAAAGTCGTTTCCTTTTCGACTGTCAGCGAAGCTGTAAGCAGACCGGTTTGTGGCACAAATGTTGAAAAAGAAACTTCTTCTTCTGCGGATAGGCGATATACCCATGCAGTATATGCTGATAAAAGCAACGCTTGTTTGTCTTCCGCAGTTTTTTGCTGATTTAATTGTTCCGAGATGGACGCTTCTAACTCTACTTGATAAGTAGAGGATGTATGCTTGCGTTGTATACGTGCACAATCCAAGGGAACTAGGAATGGGGATGGGATTGTCTGTGAACTGTTTTGTAGTAATGAAGCCATTACGCTAACCTCCTGAATGTATGATGTCTTAATATAAATGGTAAACTCAGTAAATGCCTCCGATCCCTTCAAATGCTTGAACAGGAGGGAGGCATTACCAAATGATTTACTTATAAATTTTGGAGCCGATAAATGGTTATTATGATTTGGTGCGGTTGGTGTCTGCAATTTTGAAATAAGATGTAATTTCTTGAAGCTCTTCAGACATGGACGTCAATTTATGGGATGAATCAATGATCGAATCCAAAGAAGCTTTTTGCTCCTCCACCGTTTGCACAATGTGAACACTGTTATTGGCTGTTTTGGTTACAGTGGAAGAAAGATCGTCTGCTGTCGCGGTCATTTCCTGTGTACCCGCAGATATTTGCTCAGTAGCGCTGGAGACTTCTTGGATTTGCCATGCTACATTTTTAGTTGCTTGAAGAATATCATTGAACAGCACGCCTGCTTGTCCGGCAACGACGATTCCATTTTGAACTTCAACGTTTCCTTGCTCCATCGACTTCACAGCTTGTCCGATTTCACTTTGAATTTCTTCAATCAGGGACGTGATTTGTTTGGTTGCATCCGCAGATTGTTCTGCCAGCTTACGTACTTCACTGGCAACAACGGCAAAGCCTTTACCTTCTTCACCAACGCGCGCAGCTTCAATAGAAGCGTTCAATGCGAGCAGGTTGGTTTGACTGGAGATGCCAGAAATGGTACTGATGATATTGCCAATTTCCTGCGAACGACTGTCTAGCAACTTGATGATACGGGAAGTATTGGTTACTGTATCGGTAATCAAGTGCATTTGGGAGGATACCTTGCTTACAATCTCGTTGCCTTCATTAGAACGTTTCTCTACCGAATTGGCTTCTTCCGCAACATTGGAAGAACTCGTGGCAATATTTTGAATGACCGAAGCCATTTCAGCCATGGCACGTGCACTATCGCCTGTTGCTTTTTCCTGCGAACGGATATTCTCCGTGATTTCACTGATGTTTTGATTAATGATGTTGGAATTGATTCCGTTTTGTTCGCAGATTGCGAGTAATTCCTTGGCAGATTCATTGACTTCATCAGTTGTCTGCTTCACTTTGGTCATAATGCTGTTAATATGACTTACCATATCGTTGAAATTCTGATTTACGAGCCCCAAATCATCATGACCCGCATGAATTTGAACATCCAGATTTCCTCGGCTTACTTCGCTGATACCGTACATCAGTTGCTTAATCGGGGACAGCGTGCGTTTCACAACCCAGTATTGAAGCGCCAGGCAGATCAGTAGGAAAATCACTAAAATGGTAGCGCCGCTAATGAGCAGCTTGGTTAAGCCAGCAGGTACGGCACCAGCATCTGCATCGACTGCAAAATATGCAAAGATTTTGCCACTTGGATCTTTAATCGGAGTCATCAAAGTCGTCCATGTACCAAAAGAATCATCGTAAAAGCTGGTGAATGTTGGTTTGCCACTGTCCAGCATACCAGTTACGCCTACTGCTACGACATTGGGTTGCTCATACATAGAGCCAACGAGCATCTTATCTTTTTCAAATGCTTCTCTGAGATCCGTTGGCATCGCCACAATAGATGTCAGATTGCCATTTTCGAGCTCCGTCCCGAAAATATAGGCATGAGAAATGTTCGGGTTCGTCGCCATGATGTTATCTAGGTACGCGCGGAGTTTAGTTTGAATGGGTCCATCATAATTTTTCTCTTGAACCGCTTGGGTTACTTCATCGGAATTAATGCCCTGTGCCCACTTTAATGTGATTTTTTCCACTTGCCCATGCAATTGGTCTATCAAAATCGTACGTTGGATCAAATAGCTGGACACAATAAGGACTAGCCCAATCAATACGATGTTGAAGAAGGATAATAATAGGTTTTTGGTGAAGAATGATAAGCTACTCCACTTTTTCAAAATGTTCCACTCCCTGGTTGTATTTTTTGTATATGGTGTTGAACCGCTTATCGAATGAGATAATCAAGTCCCCCTTACAAACATGATAATAGAGATAATAGACCCTTGAATTTTATGTAATAGGTCTTAAGTCCTTTTATAGACAAGTATGATATCCCTATATATATGTCGTACGAAAAGCCCTTGAAATGAATAGCTTACACAATAAAAAATTAATTTTTAATAGGTAAACGCTGTCTGTGTTTCAGTATATTCCAATTTATACTTCAACTTGAAATTCGAATTCATTACAGTCCATAAGCAACTATTCAACAGAAACCATCATACTTTATAATAGAGTCAAATGCACTTATCAATTTGGGACATTTTTCATATTTAGTGTTGGAAATGCTTGATTTATCGCGGTTTTTGTGAATTGTTTGCGAAATGAGTCCTTATATCTATGCAAAGAGAAGAGGGATAAGAAGAATGTCCAAGCTTACGATTTTAAAGGTTGAGAGTAATCACGAGGATCTGCATGAGTTGATTCAAAGGCTGGATGAGGACTTGCTGGAAAGGTATCCTGCCGACGAAATTTACTTGGTTGATTTTTCCAATCCGAAAGTTAAAGAGATGGTTTTCGCTGTTGTGTATGTGGACGAAAAACCGGTGGCTTGTGGAGGGCTTAGGCCTATAGGTGCGGAAGAAATGGAGCTTAAAAGATTTTATGTCGATTCCTCTTATCGCAGACAAGGAATTGCGGTGAGCCTATTATCTTTTTTGGAAGAGGAAGCCAGCAAACGGGGAGTTGTAAGGATTAAACTGGAGACCGGAGCGGCTCAACCTGAAGCGATTGCTCTCTATACCAAGCGGGGATACGAACCTATTGAACGATTTGGAGAGTATGAACACGATAAAAACAGCCTTTGTTATGGTAAAAAGCTGTCTCTGTTAATATAAAGCGTTCTCTTATAAAATGGATGATGATCAATACTAGCCTATATAGCGGGAGAGATGATAATGAATTTGAAGCAAAAAGCGGCCGAAAAAGCAGTTGAGGCGATTCAGGACGGCATGAAAGTAGGACTTGGTACAGGCTCGACAGCCTTTTGGGCTATTCAAAAAATTGGTGAGCGTGTAGCGCAAGGGTTACATATACAGGCTGTAGCTACATCCCAAGCCTCGGAAGATCAGGCCAGGGAGCTGGGAATTCCCATCATTCCGTTTGATCAGATTGGAAGGCTTGATGTTACCATCGACGGTGCAGATGAAGTGAACGAGCAACTGGTACTGGTGAAAGGTGGAGGCGGAGCTCTGCTGAGAGAGAAAATTGTGGAAAGCAATAGCGACCGATTAATTATTATTGTCGATGAGTCCAAGGATGTGAAGGTACTGGGTGCATTTCCTTTACCCGTTGAGGTCGTACCCTTTGCCAGTGAATGGACGTTGGAGGCCTTGCGGCAGACGGGCTGCAAAGCGGAGTGGCGTATGACAGACGGCGAGCGCTTCCTTACGGATAACGGTAATTATATTGCCGATTGTCGCTATGGTACGATTGAGAATCCGCAGGAGTTGGAAATCCGCTTGAATCAAATTCCGGGTGTAGTCGATAACGGACTGTTCATTAATATGGCGGACCAGGTTATTATCGCACGGGCAAATGGACAGATAGACGTCCGTAACAAGTAATGTCTAGGACCCGTCTGCTTCATCATGTGGCATTGGTGTTATTGATTTTATATACAGGGCTTCTATTATATTGGATGTTTCTCGGTTTTGGTCGAACATTACGGCCAGGACCCCCGTATTCGTATAATATTGTTCCGTTTGATACGATCAGGCAATACTGGCGGGCAATGGAGTCGTTTCCTTTTCGGGTATGGGGTGTTAATTTGCTCGGTAATATTGGCGTATTCATTCCTTTCGGTATCCTTGTGCCTATCATTTGGGTGTCCATGCGAAGTATAGTCAGTCTGTTGTTAACGATAGTGATCGCACTGGTCATTCTTGAGGTGTCCCAAATGCTGCTGGGCGCGGGTACAATGGATATAGATGACATCATACTGAATGTCCTGGGAGTATTATGCGGCCGTGTTGCCTACGTACTTTTACGTAAGAAGTTAGAGATTGCAACATAATCGTCCTGCTCTCTGGATCAGTGCTATAAGACTGGCTGAGAGCGGGCTTTTTTTACATAATGAACTGTAACCTTCACATAATAGACGACAATACCTCCATTTATAGGCCATAGGAGCAGGGGAAGGAACGCTTAAACTTGACAAAAGTGCACAATTAAGATATCTTGGAATAAAGATATGAGTAACGGAGGCTGTTAATATGTCTGTAAAACCAGATGATCAGGACCTAGCACTTAATTTGTTCGTTGTTCTGGCTCGTGCTTATAATTCGGTCACGTCCCGTACGAATCGGGACATTCATAGTCATGGATTAAATACAACAGAATTCGGTGTGCTTGATCTGCTGTATTATCGAGGACCACAGCCTTTGCAGAAAATTGGAGAAAAGGTACTAATCTCTAGTGGGAATATTACGTACGTGGTAGATAAACTTCAGAAAAAAAACTTGCTTACCCGTCGTGCATCGCAAGATGATCGGCGTGTGATTTATGCAGAATTGACTGATGATGGACGTCATTTCTTTGAGCAAATATTCCCGCAGCATCATCGTGTTATTATGGAGACCGTGGATGGCTTATCCGTGGAAGAGAAGGAGCAGGCTATTCATCTTTTAAAAAAGCTTGGACTAACGGCTGAGGGGCAGAAGAGTAACGGATCATAAATTGTGCATGTGCAGGTTAAATCTGCTTTAGATAAAATACCGACTTTTCGGTATTTTATTTTTTTGTCGTATTATGGGGGAGTAGGGTTAATGTAGAGACGCAAATCAGGTATAATTGTCTAATAGTCACGTCCGGAACAAATCCCCAGTACCTGTTTCGAATACAAAACCTTGTCGGGGAAGGAGCTGTACATGAGTATACAGCAATATACCGCAGGTGAATCGCTATTGATGCAAGCAGGAGCTTTGGCTGAATTAGTTACCCATAAGCAATACGAATTACAGCCCGATCTTTTGCAGCGTTTTGGGGATAACGGTAAAATAAAGACAAAACAGGATTCCATATATAGTTTGAACTATTTGGCTGAAAGTGTAATCATGAACAGCCCTATTTTATTTACACAGTATGTTTCCTGGTTAAAAAAGCTTCTGGAGGGTTTCGGCATAACCCAAGAAGATTTGAGCATCAATTTCAGATTAATCCAGGAGACGTTGGTAGAGCACTTCGACCATACGGATAAAACCATGGTGCTGGAGCATCTGGATTTGGGGATACAGCAAATAGGGAAGAAAGAGGAGTATGCCTCTTTTATTACAGATGATAATCCCTATGCTGCTGACGTGGATCAATATTTGGAATATTTACTCTCAGGTAATCGTAGACCGGCTTTGGATTGGGTCGTCCGCTTGCTGGATGAGGGCATCTCTATTCAACATACGTATAAATATATTTTTCAAATTTCGCAATATGAAATAGGTCGTCTATGGCATGAAGGCAAAATCACCGTCGGTCAAGAGCATTTTTGCACTGCCGTGACTCAATTTATTATTTCCAGCCTGTACCCCAGATGGATGGGGAGTGGAAGTAAGGAACGCTGCCTAGTGGCGGCGTGTGTAGGCAGCGAGCAGCATGAAATTGGTCTGCGTATGCTGGCTGATATATTTGAAATGGATGGTTGGGATACGTATTATTTAGGCGCCAATGTACCTAACCGGAGTCTGCTTCAGGCTATTGCGGGTTACAAGGCGGATGTGGTGGCTATCTCAGCTACCATGGCTTACCATGTCCATCTAGTGAAAGAGTTGACTGCTCTCATTCGGCAAGACCCAACGACTAGCCATGTGAAAATTATGGTCGGAGGCTTGCCTTTTAATCTCGATTCCCACTTGTGGCAGGAAGTAGGGGCGGACGGATACGCACTAGGTGCGGAGGAAGCGCTGGAGGTTGCAGGTGACTTACTTTCGCTCAGGAAATAAGGTTAGTTTTATAAACCTGTTAGTCATTTTGTAAAGGGGGCCTTTTAATATGAAGGAACCGACAGCAGAAATGGCTGTCCTGCGGAAAACGGTCGAACAATTAACGGATGAGATTGTGAAAAGCAAGGCTGAGGAAGAAAAGCTGCTGAATGAATTTTCAGCGATGAACAATGAGCTGGTCAATCTGCAGCGTCAGCTTGCCAAAAGCAATGCGGAATTAACACGGACAAAGGAAGAAGCGGTACGGGCTAATGACCTCAAGAGCACTTTTCTGGCTGTGGTTAGTCATGAATTCAGAACGCCAATGAACGGAATACTTGGAATGATCGAAATGTTAGGTTCATCCAAACTTTCCCCGGATCAACGGCAGGCCATCGGTGTGATACGTGAGTCAGCCTCCCTGTTGTTGAACATGATTAATAATCTGCTTGATATATCCAAAGTGGAAGCAGGACAGATGGAACTGGAGATCGGAAACGTCAGAGTTCAGGCGATTATGAGCCATGTTGCTCAGTTGTTGGAGCCGCAAATCTATCAGATGGGTAACCGGTTGAGTATAGAGACCGATACCGGTGTGGCAGAGCATCTGGAGGGAGATTCGGCAAGGATCATGCAGATCTTGCTCAATCTGTTGAACAATGCGAATAAATTTACGAGTGAAGGATTGCTCATCATTCGAACAAAATTAGTGGAGGAAACAAAAGACTCCCAACGTGTTCGGTTTGAGGTGCAGGATTCGGGTATAGGGATTTCACCGGAGGATCAGAATAAGCTGTTTCAGCCTTATGTACAAGCCGGTGAAGGCAGCGCCTCCCAATATGGAGGAACGGGTCTAGGGTTATGGATATGCAGTTCATTTGTGGAACTCATGCAAGGAGAAATTGGGGTCGTCAGTACAGAAGGCCAAGGCTCCACGTTCTGGTTTGAAATTCCCCTCATGAAAGGATTGGAGCAGGCAGGCGAAATGGAGAAGCATGAAAATGGTGATTTGAAGGCATTTAGCGAGTTGCTGCGTGAGCATAGTCATTCTCAAACTATTTTGGTGGCTGAGGATAATCGGGTGAATCGGCAGGTGGTGCAATTACAGCTTAACCACTTGGGATTCCAGCATATTGATTTTGCTGAGGATGGACAAGCCGCAGTAAGAGCGGCCTCCGAACGCTCCTACGCTTGTATTCTAATGGATCATCATATGCCTCTGCTGAATGGTCATGATGCGGCGAAAGCGATCCGACAGCGGGAAGCAGAAAACCAGCAACCACCTGTACCGATCATTTCTTTGACCGGAAATGTGTCCGAGGAGGATCAGGCACGGGGCCGGGAGGTTGGAGTGAACGATTACTTGATGAAGCCAGTAACGATTGAAAAGCTCTCTGAAAAGCTTGTAAAATGGCTTCCAAAGCCGGAAGCCGAGCCGATTTTGGATGAGGAAGTTATACGTGAAATTATGCTGCTGGACGAGGATGGCAGCACGGGGCTACTGGAGTCATTGATCGAAATGTATACAAGTGATACACCTGCCAAAATCAAAAAGTTAAATGAACTGGCTGCGGCAGGCGAAGCCACAAAAGTTGTAGAGGCTGCTCATGAGTTGAAATCAGGCAGCGTGAGTCTGGGTGTCGGACGTTTGTCCTCGTTGCTGTCCGATATTGAACAGCTTGCACGGGAGAACCGACTCGAGAATGCGAAAGCGAAGTTGTCTGCGCTCCAATCTGTCTATCAAGCAACGTGTTTAGAACTGGAACACTATATTCACCGGTGCTAGACAGGTTCTCCCTTGTTAGACTTGCATACGGAAGGAGGACGTAAGAGACATATATGAAAGAACAGTTGCGTTCCATTCACCCGCTGGCCTGGACGATTATTGTCGGTACTATTTTTGGGCGGATGGCGACATCCATGAGTATCCCGTTTTTGTCTATTTACCTTACCACCCGTTTAGGGGTGTCCCCCTTTCATACGGGGGTGATCGTATCGGTCAGCTCGTTGGTCGGCATTTTTGCCAGCTTTTACGGTGGTTATATTTCAGATCGAATCGGACGGCGTAAGGTGATGCTGGTGTCCATTGCGAGCTGGGCGCTTGTATTCGTTGCTTTTGCGTTGGCGGAAGCGGCCTGGGCCTTTTTTGTCATTAATGCTCTGAATGGACTGTGCAGATCCTTGTTCGAGCCAACCTCGCGGGCGCTGTTATCAGATGTAACCCCGAAGGAGAAAAGACTGCTCATCTACAATATGAGATATGCGGCCATTAATGTTGGTGTGGTGGCAGGGCCGTTGCTTGGTTTAATGTTAGGATCTGCATCTACGGGTACGCCGTTTATGGTTGCCGCTGGTGTGTATGCTCTGTACGGGGTGCTGTTGTTGATTCAATTTGCCCGTTATGCATCGGATCTGCATATAGGTACAGCGGCGGGAGAGGCTCCACTGCGGATGGGCGAGGCGTTCCGTACAGCCAGCCGTGATCCGGTGTTTATGCCGATTTTGCTGGGAACGGTATTTTGTGTGATGGGCTATGCGCATTCCAATTCCACAATGCCTCAATTCCTGTCCTTATCCTTCGAGGAAGGAACCCGGTGGTTTACATACATGCTGACGGTCAACGCGGTTTGTGTATTGGCATTTCAATATCCGCTGGTGCGACTGGCAAGCCAATTTTCGCCGGTGAATTCCTTGATTGCAGGGAATATATGTATTGCGGTCAGCCTGTTGCTGTGCGGTATGCTAAACTCAGGCTGGATGTTTATACTGGATATGGTGCTGTTTACAGTTGGTGAAGTGTTATTGTTCACGATGCTGGACGTATTGATTGACCAAATTGCAGATGCTCAATATAAAGGGACCTACTTCGGTACAATCGGCTTTAATAATTTGGGAAGCGTGCTGGCTCCTTTATTTGGTGGCTGGCTGCTGGATATCTATGGTCAAACGGCGCCGCTTGCCGTTTTTGTTCCGGTTGCCCTGTCGGTTGTGATTGGTATTCCGTTCCTTCTGGTCGCACGCCGCCGTCTGATGCAGCGTACAGCACGGATCGCGGCTCAAGGAGGAGAATCGGTGCAGCAACTGTCATCATAAAAGGGGAGTTGAGTGCAGGATGAAGTCGGAAGAAAATGTGCTACGAATCATACAATATATGAATGATCCGCAGGTACTGCAAGACTTGCACTATGTGCGAGATCTTAGGCTGCCGCAAGGTTGCATTGCCGCAGGCTATGTACGTAACCGGGTTTGGGACAAGCTCCATGGCTATACAACCGCTACACCTTTAAACGATATTGATGTTATTTATTTTGACCCGAAAAATACGCTAGAGGAACGAGATGAGTATCTAGAATTGTCCTTGAACCGTAAGCAGGCCGGACGTAACTGGTCTGTCAAAAATCAGGCTCGGATGCATATTCGCAACGGGGAGGCTCCGTATTCCTCGGTAGAAGATGCGATGAGCCGCTGGCCAGAGACGGCAACGGCTATAGCGGTTAGATTGAATGACAAGGATCAAATAGAGGTTATTTGTCCGCATGGATTGGAAGATTTACTGGATATGCGGGTACGGCAAAGCCCTTTGTTTCGTCACACAACGGCTTTTCGGCAGCGTGTATTTGAGAAGCAATGGCTTGATAACTGGCCGTTGCTTATTATAGAGAATTAGAGTGTAATCCTAATTTCAGGTTATTAAGGAGAGACGACAAACAATGTTTAAAAATATTAAAACAGATTCAGATCGTGAGGAGGTTCTGGAGCTGATAACCTACGCCGTGTTGGATCACCCTGAACGGGGAGAGGCAGCTTTACGTACTTATCAAGCCTCGGATGACTGGAAGCTGTTCGGTGTAGAAGATGAAGGACTTATTGTAGGTATTGTCGGCTTTGAGGAGCAAGAGGATGGAACAACCGTAATCCGTCATCTAGCCGTGTTGCCTGAAAACCGTCATAGAGGATATGCTAGAGGTATGCTGCTTACGCTCATTCAGGAGCGTAAGCCGAAACGGCTTACTGTGGACACGGATGCGGAGGGGGCAGATTTCTTCCGCAACGTGGGCTTTGCCGTATATGGATCAGAGGATTTGCCAGAGGGTGGGCAATTCCATTGTGTATATGAAATAGACGAAGAATAAGCGAATCTACGGGTCCCGCGTCCCTCTTTCTACATAAGATATGTTATGTAGAAAAAGGGAGGTGGGTTTCATTGGCGTACCACTACACAGCGATTGGAGATTCTTTAACAACAGGTGCAGGGACGTTGCTGAGCGGCGGATTTGTACCAATCTATCGGCGAATGGCAGAAAGACATCTCCGTACGCCAGTCAGTTACGAGAATCTGGGAATCAACGGGCTGACATCGCAGGAGTTGCTGTCAATGGTCCGCAACAATACGCTTTTTCGGTCGGCGCTCAGCCGGGCTGAACTCATAACGGTAACGATCGGTGGGAATGATCTACGCCCATACATCAGCGCCCTTGCCGGAGGTTCCGGCTCGTCGGGTTCTTCCATTCCGCAAGCGTTGAATCACACCAAAGAACATGTACGCCAAATTGTATATGCCCTGTATCAGATAAAGTCCGGTCAGCGTGAGCCATTTATCATTCGAATGGTGGGATTATATAATCCTTTTCCAGGGGTGAGGGAGGCGGGAGTATATGTGCGCCAGTATAACTCGTTTCTCTATACATTGGGCGGACCAAATTACCGGGTGGCGAACATTTACCCCGCATTTGAGGGCTATGAACGGGCACTGCTTTCGTTAGATCGGGTGCATCCGAACAGTCGTGGTTATCGCGTGATTGCGGAAGAGCTGAATCGGCTTGGTTATGCACCGTTACGGTGAGCGTGAGAGGATGCTTTGGATCGGACAAAGTATATTAAAGAAAGAGGTTCATGATGGCAGTAGAAACTGACCATCATGAACCTCTTTTTATGCATTTCGGCGTGCTAAATCTCCAATACAGCCTTCAGCTTGGTACAGTCTTCCAGCAACTCGGGCAACTGCCCCAAAAATAGAAGGAGGGCTTTCACGTGAGCTATTTCCACGTTTTCTTCCGAGAGCTCACGCTGTAATCTGCTTAGGATTTGCACATATTCATTCCGGGTAGCTTCATTTAATTTAGTTTGTTTCAGAACCGTATCTATACGTTGCAGTGCATAGGAGATTTGTTTTCCTTTGGTCCAGATTTGATCAGAATCTTCATAGAATACGGAATCGCGGCCCCACATGATTTGATGTTGAACATCAGGGCTCAACATTCCTTGTGCCAGTATATCCGTAATGCTGACGATAAATTCAGCCAGTGTTTTATGCTCCGTCGAGGACAGTTCTGAATCGCTCATTCGGAAGGAATTAATAATGATACTTTTGATGACAAAATTGATATCGTGCGCATAGTCACGTATAGATTGTCCATAAGCATCAATTAAGAAATCAACCATCACGTTAGACAAATAATGTTCAACACGATCAATGGCTTGTGCGATTTTTTCTTCCTTAGAACCGATTAAAGGGACGGAGTATACCAGCAAATGAACTTTATTCTTATAAATCCGGCCCAGCGCAATCAAATACAGTTGTCTCAACTTTTCACGGGAAGGTAGCTGGTGCTTCAAATAAAGTTCTTTAATATCTGCATCAAGAAGTTTTTCAATCAGGACGATTGTCCCCAGCAGCAACTCTTCTTTACTTTGAAAGTATTTATAAAAGGAAGCCTTGACCATCCCGCTTTTGCGGGCAATTTCATCCACCGAGGTGGCATCGTACCCTTTTTCAGAAAACAGGGAAAGGGCGGCATAGATAATATCTTCACTCGTTATTTTTTTCATTGTACCCCCAATTTTTTGCTCTGTCTCTTTAATTTCCAGCGGGCAATAACCATATACAAGGACGGAACCACAAACATCGTAAGAATGGTCGAGTACATCAATCCAAACATAATGGTATACGCCAGCGGTCTAAACATAAGCTCTCCAATAAGCGCAATCGGAATCAGACCGACAATGGCTGTCAGTGAAGTAAGCAATATGGGACGGAAACGCGCTTTGGTCGCTGCAATAACCGCCTCCTTCAGTTCGATCCCTTCACGTCTTGCATCCTCAATAAACTCAATCAGCACAATGCCGTTACGTACGACAATACCTGCCAAGGTCATTAAGCCCAACACGCCCATAAAAGTAATCGGTGTATTTAGAATGAACAAGCCAAGAAATCCGCCTGCTGCTGCCATATACACGGTAGTCAATATGATGAGTGGAGTCGAGAAAGAATAAAATTGCAAAAAGATCAGCATGAAGATTAATAGGATGACGACAACATATAACCATCCTATTTCTGATAAAATGTCATCTTGTCCTGAAATCTCGCCGCCAATTTCCCAAGTGTAGCCTGGAGGAAATTTAATGTCCTGCAATTTAAGCTTGACATCCTTCATGACTTCGGAAGCTGTACGGCCGTGAACTTCAGCTTCAACAGTAATCGAACGCTTTAAATTATAATGGTTAATTTTTTGTGTTGCAAAGGATGGTTTCAACTCAGCCAATTGAGATAAAGGGATTTGAACACCATTGGCATTCGTCACATTCAATTGCTGAAACAAATTTTCAGGATTTTGATCGGTTTGGCTTAGCTTCAGCTTAATATTGATCAAATCTTTCCCCGTATCAAATCGGCTAAAGCTCACGCCATTACCCATTAACAAGAGTGTACGTGTCAGATCATTATTGCTAATCCGATATTGATCCATCGCTTGTTTATTGATTTGGAAATCCAACGTATAGCCTTCATTTTCCATATTGTCTTGTATGTCCTGTGTTCCTCTGGTAGCCATAATGCCTTCTTTTAACTGCTGTGACAACGAACGCAGCTGACCTACATCATTGCCTAAAATCCGAATGGAGATCGGCTTACCGAGAGGCACCCCCACTTTGGCTATTTTCAAGGAAATGGATTGACCCGGATAACGATCCTTTAGGATAGAGGACCATTTGACTGCCATTTCATCGGGATCAAATACACCTTCTTCCCCAACAATAGCAATCTGACCCACGGTTGTGCCTGTTTTGGCGTCAGCGGTCATATCTTGAAACAACTGGGGAGCGTCGCCGCCCGCCGCATAACTGATCGTTTCCACATGAGGCTGCTGCTTCACCCATTTGGCAATATCCTCGGTGACCCGCTTGGTTTCTTCTATAGAAGTGCCTATGGGCATACGCACATTAATGCTTAATTGCGGATCGTCTGTTCTGGGGAAGAGGTCGATCGGAATCAGAGCAAGTACACCGTACAGTGAGGTGCTGATCAATAATCCTAATGCAGCATATAATCCAGGTCGTTTAATCACTTTAGGAATAAGCTTGCCGGCATATGCGTTACGAAGAGCATCAATTTGTTTTCCCAGCAGTCCCGGCGGCTTCATGGTGGAGTTGGGCGTTTTTTGACTTCGTTGTCCATACCATTCTCTAAAGATTGGGATGACGGTAAAGGACATGAGCATGGAAGCCAATAACGTAAAAATAACAGCAAACGGTAATGGTTTGATAAGGGAGCCTGCATCGCCTGATAAAAAGAACAGCGGGGCAAAGGAGGCTACAGTTGCCAGGGTTGCGGTCAAAATGGAAATGGAAACTTCTTTCGTTCCATTTAATGCTGCTATCTTGGGGCTCTCACCCAAGGTCATCATTCTACGTTCAATATTATCATTAATCACCACAGCATCATCGACTAGAATCCCCATTACAATAATGAGGCCGATGACGGTAACTTGATTCAGCGTTACGCCGAGCATAGGAAGAATAATGAAGCCTATGGCAATCGAAATGGGAATAGCCAGTGCGACAAAGGAAGATGTGACCACATTCAATCCCAATGTACATACAATAACAACAGCTGCAATAGCAAACAGCAATTCACGGGTCAAGCCATGAAAAATATGATCAATCCGCTCGGTCTGTGAAAATAATGTATTCAGTTGAAACGTATTAGGCAGATCCGGTTTTAACAACTGCATTTCTTGATTTACTTTACTATAAATCGTGTCTACGTCAGAGCCGGTATTACCGTTAATCGTCAGTGTAATAGCTGGCTTACCGTTAAAAAAGGCCATGTAACTGCTGGTATTTTGCGTAAGTAAAACGCTGCCCACATCACTGAGATACACAGGAGCGCCACTTTCAGTTTTGGAAATAATGACCTTACTCAAATCTTGAGCATTCTTGGACTGCGTCACATTCATTCGGTATGTGCGTTCGTTGTAATCCAGATTGCCTATCGGATATTGCTCATTTTCCTTCTGCACTGCACCCATGAGCTGTTCCCAACTGATATGGTACTGCTGGAGCTTTTGAGCATCAATCTGAATCTGAACCTCTTGATCCGGTAATCCCTTGATTGTTACTTCCGATACACCGGGAATGGTTTTTAATTGATCCTTCCACGATTTCACCATATCATTTAGTTGATACAATTGCTCCACAGAGTCCCCCGTGATGGCGTAGGAATGGATAAATACCTTATTCAAATCATCGTTAACGACAGGCTTTTGAGCATCTGTGGGCAGAGAAGACTGGGCATCGTTCATTTTTTTGCGTAATGCATCCCAGGCTTCCGTAGCATTGGCGTTGCCTTCTGTCTCAATGATAATCGTCGAAAGTCCATTTTCGGATGTAGAAGAAATCTTTTTAATATGATTGATTTCTTTCATTTTTTGTTCCAGAGGCTTCGTGACCATTTGTTCTACCTTTTGGGGTGTAGCTCCAGGGTACAAGGTCGTGACCACAGCGGTTTTCTTGATAATATCCGGCGTTTCCTGGCGGGGAAGCTGGGAGACACTATACAGCCCGGCAACAATCGCCATGATAAAAATAAAGAGGGTCAGTTTTTTCTTTTTGATAAAATATGCAATCATTTGCTCGTTCCCCCCGTGATCTGAACGGGCAGCCCATCGTAAATCAGGTTTACTCCGGTGGTAACGATACGATCCCCGACATTCAGCCCCTTGGTAATTTCGAGCTTATTGTTGGACATCTGGCCGACATTCACGACCGTCTTGACCGCCTTGTTGTTCACCACTTTATAGACAAAAGTATCTGTACCGTTATTAATGACCGCCTTGGCCGGGAGCAAAATTTGCTCACTCTGGGTCAGTTGGCGGCCTGCCTTTACGACTTGTCCCGGAGCCCAATCATGCTGGGGGTTAGGAACAATCACTTCTACGTTGATACTGCCCGTATTGGTGTTGGTGGCCGGATAAATTTTGCTGACCGTTCCTTCTCTGTTCTCATCGTACAGTTGAATCTGGACTGTCTGACCTTGCTTCCAGTTGGTGATTTCATGATCGGGAACAGGGAGTAGCACCTTGAGCTTGTCGATTTGTCCGATACGATATATCGGCTGTCCAGTGCTCGCCAATTGCCCCACCGTTGCCTTTTTCTCCAGAATAACGCCGGAAATGGGGGCTTTTAAAGCTGTCTTGGAGAGGGAAAGTTCGGCTTGCTTTTTGGCAATGACCGCCTGTTGATATGCCGCAGTTGAGTTATCTCGGGAGGCTTCTGCCTGTTCTTTCGCAGCGATGGCAGCTTCTTTCCCGGCTTGGGCTTGCTGCAAGCTGGATTCTGCCGATTGCCGATCTTCTAATGTGGCTCCCTCCTGTATTAAGGAGAGGGTTTCTTGCGCATCCTCCAGATCCTTGGAGGCGTTGGTTAAAGCGAGCTGTGCATTTTCATAATCGTTTTTGGTTGCAGCTCCCTGATCATATAAAAGCTTGGTGCGTTCAGCGGTGGCTTGTGCTTTAGTCAAAGCGGACTGTGCTCTTTGCACTTTGGTACGGACCTGTGCCCTTTCTTGCTCACGGGCACCCTTGTTCACTTTGTTGACTCCAGCTTGAGCTGCTGCTTTTTGCGCGTCGGCGGATTGAATGGAGGCATCTGCGCTGGAAATGGCGGCTGTAGCATTTTTGATACCTGCCTGTGCTTCAAGAATGGCCGTATTAGCCTGCTCCAGTTGGAGCTGATAGCTGGATGGATCAAGTTTGGTCAAGATCTGTCCTTGGGATACAGAGTCTCCTACGTTCACAAGTGTGTCACGTATCAGACCGGATAACTCGAACGATACGGTGGTGTCTTCATAGGGCTGTAGTGTGCCTGAAAGGTGAAAAGAAGCAGACAGCGGTTCTTTTTTTACAGTCATTGCTTCCACCTTTTGCTTTTGTTGTTCTGCTGCTTCATGATTACTCGATCCTGTAGATGAGCAAGCTGAGGTGAACAGAAGAATGAATATAGCAGATATGTAGAGACTGGGTTTTAACAAGATGATCGTCCTTTCCGGTTTTATACTTTTGGGTTTATTTATAAACTCAAAAGTTTATAAGCGGATTATATGACCAGATTTGTGGCATGTCAATAACAGGTTACAAAATAAAACGCTGATCAGGAGGAACAAAATGATTCGATTCAGGTCGATGGAGGAGCTGTGTGGATAAAACGTAAAAACGACCTTTCTCAAAAGAAGAGAAAGGTCGTTAAGGTAAAATATAGATCCGTCTAGCCTATTAATTTACGGAATAAGCTGCGTACAGCCCACTTGCGCTCACTTCGTTTACGGTATTTGGGCAGAGAACGATAGACGGCAATGGACTGGTTAAAGGCTGCCGTGGCCTCATCCTTGCGTCCCAGCATTCGGTACATCAAGCCTGTCAGATAATAGCCTTCGCTGGAAGAGGATTGAATTTCCTGAAATTGCTGCAGATAGTGCAGTGCCTTATTTACGTCGTGTTCCTTGAAAGCTGCGGCTAAATGCAAATAGGGCTCGCCGTATTGCACCCGCGGGTTAATGTCCAGTGCTTTCAGTAAATGTTGCTCTCCATCTTCCAGATGGTTTGTGTGTACTTCAGCCGTTCCTCGTGCATTCCAATAGTCTGCGGAATCTTCATAGCGGGATTGAATTTCCAATAGAAGTTCCAAAGCCTGATGGTATTTCTTGCTTTCGATCCAAATACGAGCCAAATCGAACTTGGCAGCCACATCGTTGGTGTTTAGCGCAATCTGTTGGCGCAATCGAGCGGCATTGCGTCTTCTTTTCCATGGTTTGCTGATGCTGGGCAATACACCTACAAAGCTGCGATCCAATATATAGATCACGATTAGGAGTATGAGCAATGCCAAAAACGGGTTGCCGAGCAAACTCCATAGTAGAGAGAAAATTAAAAATTTCCCAATCATTTTGCTCCAATCCTCCTGTGCATGTAACCATCCATACTTTCCACATTATAGCATAGTGTTACTTTAAGGGTCATTAGCAGGATGAGATTTGGAAGGATGGTAGAGGGGGCGAGAAGAAAAACACTTATTTGTGATGCTCGATGTATAGTTACGAGAAAAGGAACCTTTTTTTATTCCCGCCAAAAGGTTGAACAGTCTGCCTTATCCAAAATATTAAACTCGATCATTTTCTCAAGTAATGAGAAATCAACTGGACTATCCCACTGGATACGTACCAACTGCTTGGTGTGATCATAGCCAGCCTGCACAATTAACTCAGAAAAATGATTAATCCCTGCCTTTTCAGGGGCAACGGCTAAATGTTGTTTGGCTACGCTAAAGCCAATAATAAATGTGCCGTGATCCGTAAACATAGGCTGACTCCACGCAATTTTTTCCATTAAATTTGGAAACTTCTTGGTTACCCAAGCCAAAATCTCTTGCGTTCGGGCCCGATGTTGGGGGTTATCAATACGCCCTAAATATTCTGCAAAAGCTTCCATGTGTTCCCTCCTTAATTAAAAATTATATCGTTCAGAAAAGTTCCTCAAACCTATTTGTCGTTAAAACTCCTTACAGAATGGCTCAGACATATTCTTAACAACACCTATTTCCAACTATATATATTTTCAAACTAGATAGTCAAAATGGTTTAACTATCATTTTATCGCAGCAACATGTTTCTCAAGATATAAACAATACCTTTTATGTCCTGTTATATTCCTCAGCAAGAATAGAGTACAAATATGAATCATGAAACTCGCCTTTGTAGTACCAGTGTTCACGCATCAAACCTTCACGTTGCATTCCGATCTGTTGCATAACCTTCTCAGAGGCCTTGTTTTCTGGACGACATGTTGCATAAATACGGTGGACAGCAAGTGTGCTAAATCCAAAGTCTAGTAACGCTCGTGCTGCCTCTGCTGCATAACCCTTCCCTTGATAATCTGGATTCAAAACATAACCCAATTCTGCATTAGTATCTTTGACATGAATACCAACACCGCCGATCAGGGTTCCATTATTTTTCAGACAAACGGCTAGTTCATAGTCTTGTCGTGGCTGTTCCTGCTGTGAGGCTAGAACTTGTTCTATATATGCCTTTGTATCTTCTTCTGTATTTGGTCCCCAGGCTGTATAGCTAGTAACTTCAGGTAATGACGTGTACTTATGTATACTTTCCCAATCGGATCTGCCAATATCACGAATGATGAGCCGGTTTGTCTCAAATTGCATAGCGATTCCTCCTGTCTATAATTAGCATACATATTCGTGTTTTCTGCACAATCTATTAAACCTATTTAAGCAGATTTGATGGGAAAAATTCAAGATTTTGAGAGAAAGTGCTAGAGAAGAGGATCGAATTACGTGTTGAACAATGGGAACGATCAATACCTTTTCCCGCCTGAACGCAAACCGCAAGGGAGGCGTCCGGCAAAAGGCAATCAGATAATATTGAATGTGGTACTGGAATAGCCTGCTATTATTAGCCATCCGGTTTGTCTTAAAACAGCCTGCGAGCTGTGACGAAACGTTTCTGCCATTTACTATCAAGCGTGTCAAAATGAACGCCGCGTTCTTTGGAGAAGGTATGCAGCAATTTGTTGTTCCCTGCATAGATAGCCACATGGCCGATCTCTAGCCCGCGTGCGCTGAAGAACAGCAGGTCGCCTTTGCGCAGCTCGTTCAGCCCGACCTCCCGCCCTTCTTTAGCCTGATCGTAAGAGACACGGGAGAGGTCGATAGAGAGCGTATGCTGGAACACTTCCCCCACAAAAGAAGAACAATCAAAGGTCGATGTCTGTCCGGTTGCTGCGCCGAATTCATAAGGGGTACCGAGAAATTTTTCTCCGTAGGCGATGAGTTCATCTCCCTGCCGTTCCGCAAGGGATGGGCTGGAATAGTCGCTGTATTTTGGTTTTGCCGATATGTATCCAGTCAGGTTGTCTTTAGTGCGCACTTCCAGCCAGAGAGCATTGACCTCGCGGATGACGTGAATCTTTTCGTCGGCTTGAATAAGCCGCAGGGAAGGGGAAGCTCCCGATGAATCCGGTTTGCTGCGCAGGTTGACCCTGGAAAGAACTGTTGTGAAAAAATCGTCCCTGGAGGCAATCCGGATTGTCCGGGCAAGGGCATCCCACTTCACTGTGCTCCCAAGTGCTTCGCTCACAAAACGCAGTGGAATCATCGTGTTGCCCTCAACGATCTGTCCCGGAACATTCAGGGACAGCGTTTTGCCGTTTAGGGTGGCAGCGAGTTCCCCGATGTGGTAGGTCAGCACCGTGTCGGTTTTGGTTGCTGTTACGGTTTTGCTGAATCCGTTCCAGGAAAGCACAGCTCCTTGCGCCTCAAACAGCTGGCGCATGGGGACGAGCGCTGTTCCTTCTAGCAGTAGCGGCTGGGCAGTAAGCTGAAGCGGGCGGTCATCTACATAAACGGTTGTCACCGGAGTCGTCCGTACCGACTTTGCATAAGAGGGGGGAGCTTGGAGCAGTGATACCGCCAGCAGAGCCAGCAATACTTTCTTGTTGATTGTCATGCTGTTATCACCTCATTGTGAATATGTTCATCTAAGTTGTACGAGGCTTCCTCCGATTAGTTGTGTACCAAATATTGGACTGATTCGAAAAAACCTAAACAAACAAAAACAAAACCAATGAATATCTTTGTTTTATTATTGACATCAAAATAAAATAAAGATAAAATTATAAATGTGAAATATTTCACATTTAAGAGATAGCCCTATATTTAGCGAGGCAATAAGAAGTGAATCCTTTAGGAGGCCGATTTTTTATGAGTGCACATGTATTTTTTGTACCATCTATTAATCTTATGGGAACAGGCTGTTTGCATGAAGTTGGGCCGTATATAAAAGAACTGAATTTAAACAAAGCTCTCGTCGTAACGGATAAATTTTTGATGAAGGGTGGTATTGCAGGCAAGGTTACATCTTTGCTGGATGATATTGGATTGAACTATGCGGTATACGATGAAGTAAAACCAAATCCGAGCTGTAAAAATGTACATGATGGTGTTCAGTTTCTGCAAGAAAACGGATGTGACTTTTTAATTTCGATTGGCGGAGGATCACCACAGGATACGGCTAAGGGAATCGGCATTATTGCTACTAACGGGGGACATATAACCGAGTATGAGGGTGTTCATAAATCCAAGCATAAATCGCTTCCTATTGTGGCTATTAATACCACAGCAGGAACATCGGCTGAAATCACGATTAATTATGTCATTACGGACGAAGAGCGCAAAGTCAAAATGGTTATGGTTGATAAGAATAGTGTAGCTACGATTTCGGTCAACGACCCTGAGCTGATGGTAGACAAACCCGCCGCGTTAACGGCAGCTACAGGGCTAGATGCTTTGACCCATGCTATTGAAGCTTTGGTTACGCCAGGTTCCTATCCTGTAACGGATGCGACTGCGTTGGCAGCAGTAGAGATTATTTTTAACCATTTGGCTCGTACAGTGAGCAACGGTCACGATATAGAAGCACGTGAGCAAATGGTATACGCTATTTTCTTGGGAGGACTTGCATTTAATAATGCCGGATTGGGTTATGTTCATGCGATGGCGCATCAGCTTGGCGGCGTATACGATTTGCCTCATGGTGTTTGTAATGCCATGCTGCTGCCGATTGTGGAGGAGGAGAATGCCAAGCATGTACCAGAGAAGTTTCGTGCCATCGCTAAGGTCATAGGTTTTGAAGATAAGGGGAAAACGGATAAGGAATGCGCAGACTATGTAATCCAAAGAATCAAAGACCTGTCGAAGGAAGTAGGGATTCCTTCCAAACTTTCTGAACTGGGTGTAAATGAAGTGGATTTAGATCTGCTTGCCGAGAACTCAATGAAGGATGCTTGCGCTCCAGGCAATCCGTTCATACCTAGCAAAGAACAAGTTATCGAGATGTTTAAGAAAATTCTTTAAATAAAAGAGGCAATTATTTTACTAAATACTATAAGGGCTGTCCCAGGAACTGATCGAAAAATACTGGGGACGGCCCTTTTTATTCGCATTTTCTGCTAAGAGATTTGTGAGACTAGAGATAAGACAACCCCATTGAATATTAAAGGCCCAGCTCTCTCGGCTAAATCCGTAGGAGACTCTTTTTTTCCTTCCACATTCCAGCGAAAGGTTACACCATAAATGGACCAGCTTAAAATGGTCGCGGCAAGTTCTAACGTTCTTGGGTCTGTATTACTGGTTCCTCTTGTTATGAGTTGAAGTATGAAATGCTCTAATTGATTCTTAATATGTTCTTCCAGAATCGGTGCGACTGAATTATATTTATGGATGCATTGATTACTAGTGTCATGATAGTCGCATAACGAAAGAATAAGTTTCTGAATGGTCCTCTCCGACAAACCCGCCTCAGCATCAATCCTCTTAATAACATGCTCCAAAAATGCTTCTGACAAAAGAGTTTCAAGCAGTGCATATTTATCTTGAAAATGTGCATAGAACGTAGCACGGTTAACGGTGGCTTTTTGGGTAATGTCATTGATCGTAATCGTGTAGAAGTCTTTCTTATTTAATTGGTCAATGAATGCGTCGAGAATTAATCTACGTGTTCGAATGACGCGCGGATCGTTTGGGTTGGGTGAGGTTACACCAGGCATCTTCAAGACACTCCTTTCAGGTAAATTAAATGATTCCCCCATTATAAACATGTGTTGTTTTGTCAACAAGTGAGTTTAGTTATACAACAATTTTATAAGCCTTTTGGTTAAGCAACAGAATGAACATTTTGTCGGTTGAATGATAAATTAAACATTGCTAACATTTCACTTGCACCCCGTTTGATGATGCATGAGCCTTATATATAATCCTTTAAAACGATAAAAGAAAATGAGGAGGTACAATCCTTGAGTAATCAACCGCAAAATGTCCATTCAACAGAAGCTTTATTTCAACCTTATACCATTCATAATCTGACCTTACAGACTCGTATTGTAATGCCGGCAATGGGCCGTGCTTTTTCACCAAATGGTGTGCCAGGACCGGATGTAGCCGCTTATTATCGCCGTCGCGCAGAGAATGATGTAGGTCTTATTATTACTGAAGGTGCAGTGATTGACCATCCGGCTGGAACAAGTGAGCCGAGGATACCTAATTTTTATGGGGAAGCGGCTTTAAACGGTTGGGCTGAAGTGGTCAGACAGGTTCATAAAGCAGGCAGTAAAATTTTTCCACAGCTTTGGCATATGGGGATGGCTCGTCCTTTGGGATCTCAGCCGAATCCCGAAGTGCTATCGATTGGTCCATCGGGGCTGGATCTGGAAGGCAATAAAGTGACCGAGCCGATGACAGAAGAAGAAATCGCCAAGGTCATTGGCGCCTATGTCGATGCAGCTGCGAATGCAAAACGACTAGGTTTTGACGGTGTTGAAATTCACGGAGCACACGGCTATCTGGTTGATCAATTCTTTTGGGAGAGAACGAACCAACGTACAGATCGCTATGGTGGAGATATCATAAAACGTGCTCAATTCGCCATTGAGCTTGTGGAAGCTATTCGTGCTGAGGTTGGCCCTGACTACCCTATTGCCATGCGCCTATCCCAATGGAAAATGAATGATTACAACGCAAAACCGTTCGATACACCGGATAAACTGGGGCAATTCCTGAATGTGTTGGTACAAGCGGGCGTGGACATCTTCCATTGCTCGACACGTCGCTTTTGGGTACCTGAATTTGAAGGCTCCGATTTGAGCTTTGCCGGATGGGTGAAGAAGCTGACTGGAAAAACTACGATTACGGTTGGCTCTGTAGGTCTGGATGAGGATTTTGTAAGTTATACGGAAGGGAAAGGGGCAGGACACCAAGATATTAATGAACTTCTGGAACGGCTGGACAACAATGAATTTGATCTGGTAGCTGTTGGGCGTGCGCTTCTGAGCGATCCTGCATGGGCTACGAAAATACGTGAAGGCCGAATTCATGATCTTCAGACCTTTACACCTGAGATACTTCAAACGCTCAACTAAAACATCTCATACTTCGAATACCTCTTTAAGTAAACAGTGTAAGCCAAAATACTCAAAGTCAGGTAAGGAACTTGGGTATTTTGGCTTTTTTATGCGTCTGCGATAGTAGTCCACCATGAACCATTTTAGTTTAAGTCATATTTGCTTTAAAGTTTTCTTTTCTTGGGTACTCAAGTATTGAATTTTCTTTAAAAGCTGCTCCATTTAACAAGCTCCTATCGATTTTAGATCTCATTATAACAGACTTAATCCCAGTTCTTTGAATCATTCATATGCTAAAACCAGATCAGACTGAAACCAACACTTGATATATATAGATGTCTATGTAATAATGCTTGTATGTTAAAAAATAATGCAGCTGCACTGATAGGAACCATTAGAGACTCGATCAATAAATTGATTGTGTCTGAGCTCGAATCGAATGGAATTGAAGGGATTGTTCCTACTCATGGCGGAATCCTAATGTTCCTTTATCAAAAGGACGGGCTTTCCATTAAGGAATTGACGCAAAAAATTTTTCGTCAGCAACCCACTGTCACTGTTTTGATCGACAAGCTAGTGAAGTTGGGGTATGTCGAAAGAAAAAAAGAAAGGGAGGATAGTCGAGTTACCCTGATATTTCTGACTGATAAGGGGAGAAAGATAGAGCCTGTATTTGAGATGATCTCCAATAGATTACAAGAAACCATCTATGGTGGTCTCAAAGATGAAGAAAAAGAACAACTGGAATATCTGCTGGAGCATGTCAAAAACAGATTATAAATTTTTTTAAGTAAATGTATAGATATCTATATTAATATCAAAATAACAATAAAACATCTGGAGGTTATAAAATGAAACATCTTATTATCTATGCTCACTCTAACGCAGAAAGCTTCAATCACGCGATACTCGAAACGGTTGTAAATACTCTGAAAGAAAAAGGTGATGAAGTCGTTGTACGCGATCTATATGCCCTTGATTTTCAACCTGTATTAAAACCTGAGGATACTGCCGCTATGAGAGCAGGGCAAACCCCGGCTGATATCAAAGTCGAGCAGGAATACATCTCACAATCGGATACGATTATTTTTATTTCTCCCATCTGGTGGACAGGTCTTCCTGCCATCCTGAAAGGTTACGTTGACCGTGTATTTGCATACGGCTTTGCATATACGGCTGGTGCGGAAGGGATTAATAAGCTGCTTACAGGTAAAAAAGGTTTTATCGTGAATACACATGGTACTCCCAACGCGATCTACGATGAAATCGGTATGACCGCAGGATTGAAGATCACATCAGATACGGGAATTTTTGATTTCGTTGGAATTGAATCCGTCGGTCACTTGCTGCTTGGAAGTATCGGCTACCTTGATGAAGATGGCTATAAAGGACTGCTAAAGCAAGTCCAAGACACGGTTAAAACGGTGCTGTAAAGTTAGTTCATATTCTTTTAGAAGCGTAAGACATTCTTTAAATGATGAGGTCAACCCGTATTTAGTGGTTGGCCTTTTCTTGTAAATGCTTATATTTTTCCAACATCCCGGTTCATAGATCTTTTGAAGTCGTAATAGCATCTTGGGGCAGATGTAACTGGACATTCAAGGGTGTGTTGAAGCATGACTCTATGATCTTTCGACGGTTTTGGAATGTCCCTCTATGATTAAGTACATGTAAACGTCAATAGGGTCCTCACGTTCAATTTTAAAACCAAACCGTTCATAAAGACGTCTGGCTGAGCTTCCTTGCAGAACATTTAAGGTTACATGTTTTCCTTAACAACTCCTTTATGGTAAACAGGTAAGAGGTGATCCAGCTTATTTTTTCTTATTCGACGCTGAGCTCATTAACCCTTGTATTAAAATTCACAAATATTTCATTGTTATTATCGTGGGCAATTCATTATAGTACATAGTATTAATAGTTAACTGTATGTATTATGTGTTTTGCGGAGGTTCACTATGAAAGATTATGAACTAAGGGACGAATTGAGAGAATCCGTTAACCGGATTTATGACATGGAATTATTCAGTAGCCTGACAGAGCTTGTTCAGGGGGAAAACCATGTGCTTCAATATTTAGTTCAGCACCGGGATGATGAAATTAATCCTTCCTTGCTCAGCGATCATCTGCATGTATCCAGATCAAGAATTACGGCAGCGCTTACGGGATTAAGAAAAAAAGGCTATGTGACTATGGAAATGTCTGAGCATGACAGACGACGAATGTGTGTAAGGCTCACAGTAGGTGGTGAATCCTTGATCAAACAGAAGCAAGAGAGAATTGAAGGTTATTTTGAAGCGCTTGTAGTAGGTTTGGGTGAGAAGAATGTGAAGGAATTTATACGGTTAATTGAGCTTTCTTTGAGTATTATGAATGCGGGTTCTATTGAAAAATAACATAATGTGAGGGTGTACCGGGTGAGATATAAAATAATAGCAGACAGCTGCTGTGATTTAACGAGAGAGCTTAGAGAAGAGATGCAAGTTACTACGATTCCGTTAAATATGACGCTGGGAGATAAATGCTTCGTAGATGATGACACATTGGACTTGCCTCAGTTTATGGAAGAAATGAAAGCCTGTACAACCAAAATTGGATCCGCATCACCGTCACCAATGCTGTATAAGGAAGCCTTTCAAGGTGCGCATACTTCTTTTGCCATTACATTATCCAGCAACCTGTCCAGTTCGTATTCCAGTGCATTGGTAGGAAAAGATATGGCGGAAGAAGAAGGGGCGGATGTTCATGTATTTGATTCGAAAAGCGCTTCGGCTGGGCAGCTCTTGTTGGCTCTAAAACTACGCAAGTTGATTGACGAGGGATATCATAAAAGCGAAATTATTTCTACCTTGGAGAGCTTTATCAGCAAGATGAAAACGTACTTTGTTTTAGAAAATCTGGATAATTTGGTTAAGAACGGACGAATGAATAAAATCACTGGAAAGATACTTTCACTCTTGCATATCAGGCCTATTTTAGGCTCGGATGGTGACGGGAATATCGCATTTTTTACTCAAGCACGCGGCCAGAATCAAATTATCGAAAAGCTGGCAGATACTATTGAAAAAAGTGGCCGGGCTACCGAAGGAGAAAGCATCGTCATTACTCACTGCAATAATCCTGGGCTGGCGGAAAAATTAATGAATGCGCTGAAGAAACGCTATCAATTTAAAGATATTCATATTGTGTCCACCAGAGGGATTAGTTCAATGTACGCGAATGACAAAGGGATCATTATGGCCTTTTAAAAATATTCAGGGTTTATCCTCGCTGTATGGATAAACCCTTTTTTAGTACACTGGGGCTTTGCGGGAGTTCAAGCCTATCTCAATTTTCTAATGAGGACAGAAGCGTTTATGCTGGCTTGAGTTCCTCCGGCTTGTGTTTGCAGGGTAACAGCAGTAGTAGAGCTATGGTTTCGCAGAGTAAGGACGTCACCGCATGCCAGAGCGAGGATGGCTTGCCCTGTGTTCTGTTGTGTCCCGGCTCCTGAGCCGTATACAGTTCCCACAGCCAGTGCGCCATTAATAAAGATGGCGAATTGGTTAGGTTCCACACCGGACACCGAAAAGTGAACTTCATATTTTCCAGCATCGGATACAGCAATCTGTGTAGTTCCTGGAACATGAGCAATTCCAGGTGTAAGTATACCGTTCGTATCGAAAATGACATCCCCTTCAATCGGAACATCTTGGGGCTTCACATTATAAATATAACCGAACTGCGCTAAATCACCTATGGTTCCAGAATCCCCTTCAGGCCCTAAAGCGCCATGATTAATATTCACATTTACAAGTTGCTTTTTGACGATGATATCTTTTCCAACCCCTTTCCGTTTCGAGCGGCCTTTTCTCTTTGGGGGCTTCTCCTCAAACTTTTTTTCTAACTTATCAAACCAGGCACGGACAAAAACATTTTTTTTACGGCCTTTTTTTCGTTTTAATTCAGGATGAGCCAATACAAACACCTCCATATGGTTTGTTGTATACTACTCCATTCATCTAGAGGAGGCATGGATATCTGTCCTGTGATTCATAGTAAACGATCTATTTTGACTAAAAACAGGCTGCTGTACAAGGTGCATTCGTCTAGTATGTAAAAAAGCACCTTTGAATGTGCACTTGGATGACAACCAAGGAACAGACAAAGGCGCCAGTAGAGGTGTACATCATGATGAAGCGGTTTGAAGCCGCTTTTTGCGCACATATAGGGCGTATAAGATGCCCCCAAGCAGACACAGGATGCAGGCGAAGCCTGCCAGCAACCACGCCGATGAGACTGCTCCCCCACGATCCATGCTATTTCCGAGCCATAAAGGCAGCAGAGCTCCTCCAACTCCACCTGCGCCTATAAGCAGGCTGGTGGTGGATTCTTCGGTGCCTGGCATCATTTTGCTGGCAAAAACAAGTGCGATGGAGAAGATGCCGGACATGCCCAGCCCCAGCAGTACAATAAGGATAAAGGCGCCGGCAGTGCCTTTGATCAGCGGGAACACGCACAGCAGCACGGTCGCTGCCAGCGAGCTCAGGGCGACAAAGACACCGTAGCCGTATCGATCGGCAATGTAGCCTGTGAATAACCGGCCGGTAGCCATTGCTAACCAGAAGCAGGTGACACTAAGTGCTGCCTCCGCTTGTGTGAGACCCAAACGTTCGATGAACATGGAGGGCAGGAAATTAGCCAGGCTCATCTCTGTTCCTACATAGATAAAGAAAAAGACGATAAATAGTGCAAGTAACTTCCAATTGCCTATAGGGCTACCTTTAGAAGCCTCCACCGTGGGGGATTTGGGTGAGTTAGTGGAACGCGCATAGTTGTCACCTCGGTGTTCCTGTTGGTCTAATACAGCGTCAAGCGTGCCGAAGGACCCACGCAGCCAAGCTATGACGGTCACGGCTGCAAACATGGAAATGATGGGAAAGGCCAATCGCCACCAACCGAGAGCAATGAGCTGGCTGGCGATAGCGGGCATAGCCAAAGCGCCGATCCCAAAAAAGACTTCCAGACGGCTCATCGCCGCGCCCGTTCCTTGAGTAATACCGCTGATAATAATAGTGCCAATGAGTGTTTCTACCATGCCGAAGCCAAACCCGGCTGCTGCCCCGACGGCATATAGCCAACCCCAAGGCGGCAGCAATGAGTACAGCACTTCAGCCGCGCACAGCAGGAGCAGGGCGAATACCAGACTTCGGCGTTTGCCGAAACTCCGGGCAAGCCACGGCGACAGCAGGACTCCAGCCAGAAAACCGGAAAATTGAGCGAAGATTAGGCTTCCGCCGTCCGTATAGTTTCTACCGTAATGCTCTAACAACACAGGCAGTAGGGAGCCTACAACCACGTGTGCCAGGCCGATTAAAAAATAAGACAAGCTGCCGATCCATAGCAGTCGTTTCATGATGAACTCCTTTGATACCTAGATTTGACTCATGCAGCAAACTGAACTGCATGAGTCAAATCTGAGTGATTATGATAGCTCCAGTACTTGAAAGCCGTAGCCTTCAATAGAAATATCTCCTTCCAGGTATTTACCGCTGATCAGCTCATTCCCTTTCTGATCATCCAGATGATATTGCTGCATCTGGGCGTTATGATTCAGAACGAATAGATATGATTTTCCATCTTTGGTCCGTACCGTGGCTTCTACACCCGCAGGAGCGCGCAGCAGGGATGGAATCCCTTTTTGCTCACAAATGTAGCCCAGTAGGCCATCAAGGAAAGTCTCTTCAGGATCTGAAGCAACGTACCATGCCTCACCTTGACCGAAACGATTACGTGTCAGCACTGGCATGCCCTGATAGAAATCATCGCCGTATTCGGCCAGCACCTCCGCGCCTTCGCTATGCAACAAGTCGCAGAGCAGACCGCATTTATATTCACCTTGTAATACGCCCACCTTTTCTTTCAATATAATGCGATTGTGTGATTCTGGCAGAAGCGCGTCAATTTCTTCCACCCAGATCCCGAGCAAGTTACGCAGTTTACCAGGATATCCTCCGGTTGTGACCAGATCGTTTTCATTTACAATGCCACTGAAAAAGGTCGTTACGAAGGTGCCGCCATGCTCTGTGAATTGTTCCAGCTTCTCGGCGGTACCCGGCTTGACCATGTAGAGTACAGGCGCGATAATGAGATCATATTTCTGGAAATCTGTATCAACAGAAATCAGGTCTACCTGTACATTCCGCCGGAAGAGGGGAGCATAATACTTGTGTACCTGATCCATATATTTCAAGGCGACAGAAGGGCCGCTTGATTTTTCCAAAGCCCACCAATTGTCCCAATCGAATAAAATGGCTACTTTGGCATTAACGGTCGCGTCAAGTAGCGTGTTGCCTAATGCGCCAAGCTCACTGCCAAGCTGTGCCACCTCGCGAAATACACGTGTGTTCTCATGCCCGGCATGCTCAATGACGGCCCCGTGGAATTTCTCACAAGCGCCGATCGAGCGGCGAAGCTGGAAGAACATGACCGTGTCCGCGCCATGCGCGACTGCCTGATAACTCCATAACCGCATAACGCCAGGCCGTTTAAGCGAATTATACGCCTGCCAGTTCTGCTGGCTCGGTGTTTGCTCCATCAGCATAAAGGGTTGCCCATCCTTCAAGCCGCGCATCAGATCGTGCGCCATGGCCGTATAGCTCGGCGGGGTATTGGCTGCAGGATAACTATCCCAAGATACAATATCCATGTGCTTAGCCCATTTAAAATAGTCCAGTTGTTTGAAAAAGCCCATCAGATTGGTCGTTACCACGGCATCGGGAACATGTTTTTTAATCGCGTTATATTCCAGTAGGTAGCAATCCAGCATACTGTCTGAATTGAAGCGCGCATAATCGAGAGATATGCCCTGAAAGGTCGAGTGATTTTCTCCCCAATGCTCGCTCAGATTATTTGGCGGTACAATTTCATCCCAATCATAGAAGGTGTGACCCCAGAAGGAAGTATTCCACACCCGGTTTAGCTCTTCCAATGATCCGTATTTTTGTTTGAGCCACACCCGGAATGCGGCTGCGCAGTTATCACAATAGCAATCTCCGCCGTACTCATTGGACACGTGCCATACGAGGATCGCGGGATGGTTTTTGTATCGTTCTGCAAGTCGATCAGCCATCTGCTCCGCGTATTTTCGATACGTTGGACTGTTCGGACAGGAGTTGTGGCGTCCACCGAATTTCCGCTTACGCCCGTCAGCATCGACCCGCAGAATGTCGGGATAACGCGTAGCCATCCAGGCTGGATGCGCTGCCGTGCTAGTAGCTAAACAAATGAAGATATCGCTTTCATAAAGACTGTCAATCAATTGATCCAGCCATTCAAAATGATATGTGATTTCGTCGGATTGAATTTTGGCCCATGAGAATACGTTGACCGTGGCGATATCAATCCCTGCCTGCCTGAACATCCGTAAATCTTCCTGATGCGTGGCCTCATCCCACTGCTCAGGATTATAATCTCCACCGTAAAATACTTTAGGAAGTTTGCTGCTTATCATGCCAATCACCTCTGTATATAAGAATAATCCTATCTTATAATACAAATAACTGCTTTTAAATATAATAAAATGAACGTGTATATAACAATATGGATCTACATGTGAAATACATACCCGCATACGCCGGAGGTGCTTTTTATGATTTTAACTCCCCATCATTTAAGATTTTTCCTGACTACGCGTGAGCACTCTTTACCCCTTTTTATTGAAAGTATCGGATTTAACAGCAGGCAGGAGGATGTGTCCCGTCCAGAGGGTTATCCGTGCTTTCACTGGATTCAGACGGTGTCTGGTGAAGGGATGTTTACATTTAAAGGGGGGAGCTTCCGTCTGGGAGAGCAGTCCGGGGTTCTGCTGCTGCCCGGGGAATCCCATGCATACAGACGGGCGACCAAGGTATGGCGAACGTTATACATTACATTTGACGGCCCCATCGCCGCTGCTGTATTGACTGCACTGGGATTGAAGCATACGCGTGGGTATCATTGGGACCCGGATAGCGAGCTGCACAGCTTTGGGGAAACGATGCTCCATTCCATGGTTAGTGAACGTGATTTGTCTGGATTAGATGCTTCTGCCAATATGTATCGTTTTCTGACTCTACTACGTAAACATGGACAACATAGCTCGATGCCTTCCCTATCCCATAATGTGGAACGTTTAACCCCTGTACTGGCCTTTATGGAGCAAAATTATGCCAGTCCAGATGTGGGCCTAGGTGATATGGCAGTTATGATGAATGTCAGCTCCCGTCATTTAAATACATTATTTAAGCAAGCGTTTGGTGTGACTTCTTATGCTTATCTGATTGTAATTCGGCTGCGGAAGGCCAAGGAAATGATGACGGAATATCCGCAATTAACAGTAAAGGAGATTTCGGAGCGAGTAGGATTCCGAGATGCCAGTCATTTTGTGGCAACTTTTCGCCGAGCTGAAGGAATTACGCCTGAAAGGTTCAAATTACTGTATACATAAGGGTATTTTATCGAAATACTCTTTCTTACTCGGGAATGCTCATTTTAGGGAGCATTCCTTATTGTTTTTTTCAGGATGAGGGAGTATAAAATAATAGTTCATTTGTTTCATCAATCTGGTGTGCAGGTGACATAATAAACATAAGATCCATAGTTCTTTTGCAAAACCCTCATCCAAAGAAGGAGTCAACGAAATGCTGAGTAAAGTCAAAAGATTATTAATCGGTCGTCCGCGAAAGTCGACGGCCCTTGAAGATGAGAAACTGAATAAGCTCAAGGCACTGGCCATTCTGTCCTCAGATGCCTTGTCCTCTGTAGCTTACGGAACGGAGCAAATTCTGCTGGTTTTAATTACAGCCGGCTTCGCTGCCCTATGGTATTCCATTCCTATATCCATTGCGGTATTGGGATTGCTGATCATTCTGATCCTGTCCTATAGACAGACCATATTTTCCTATCCTGGTGGCGGAGGAGCGTACATTGTTGCACAGGACAATTTGGGAAAGAGTCCGAGTCTGATTGCAGGCGGTTCTTTGCTGGTCGATTATATTCTGACGGTAGCAGTTAGCTCATCAGCAGGTACTGATGCCATTACATCGGCTTTCCCGTCGTTACATGATCATCGGATCGCCATTGCGCTGATTATGATTATCTTTTTAACTATTATGAACTTGCGCGGAGTGACAGAATCTGCCTCGGTGCTGGCTGTACCGATTTACTTATTTGTTGTTGCCATTTTTGTTTTGATTATTAGCGGTATCATTCATTACGTGGCAGGGGGAGCTCATGCTGCAGCACCGCAATTTGGAGCTACGGTATCCAACGTCAGCCTGTTCCTGTTACTGAAGGCGTTCAGCTCGGGTTGCTCGGCGTTAACTGGGGTAGAAGCTGTCTCGAATGCCATTCCGAACTTCCGCAAGCCTGCTGCCAAAAATGCAGCAACTACGCTAATGATGATGGGTTTGATTCTCGGGTGTATGTTTATCGGAATTAGTTTGCTGGCTTATTGGTACGGTGTTCGTCCTAATCCGCACGAAACGGTCATTTCGCAAATTGCGAACGCCACTTTCGGACGCGGTGTGATGTATTACATCATTCAGGGCGTAACGGCGCTCATCTTGTTTTTGGCGGCGAATACAGCCTATTCGGCCTTTCCATTGCTTGCTTTTATGCTCGCCAAGGACAAATACATGCCGCACATGTTCATGGTTCGTGGAGATCGGCTCGGATACTCTAATGGTATCTTGTTTCTGAGTATCTTCTCGGCATTGCTGGTCATCGTATTTGGTGGCAACACAGAAAATCTGATCCCGCTTTATGCCGTAGGGGTATTTATTCCGTTCACGCTCTCGCAGCTTGGCATGATGATTCGTTGGATCAAGCTCAAACCGTCCGGTTGGGTCGTTAAGCTTGCTATTAATACGGTTGGGATGCTGACCACGCTGTCGATTACACTCATCTTTATTTTCACCAAGTTTAGCCAGGTGTGGGTAGTCTTTATCTTTCTGCCTTTGGTTCTGTATTTCTTTATGAAGATCAACAGGCATTACAAAAATACGGCTGAACAACTGCGCATTGATATTACCAAGGATAAACCTATGGTGAAAGGCAATACGATTATTATTCCGGTGGCAGGTATTACGCGAGTCGTTATGAATACGATCAGCTATGCCAAAACCTTGTCGGATAATGTGGTTGCCGTATATGTGGGTGTGGATGATGAGGCGATTCAAAAAATGGAACAGAAGTGGGAAGAGTGGGACGTGGGCATACGTTTAGTAGTGCTGAGATCCCGTTATCGCAGCATCATTAATCCGCTCCGCAAGTTCATCGATACAGTAGAGTGGAAAAAAGCAGACGAGGACCATATCACTGTCCTCATTCCACAATTCATCACCAAGCACTGGTGGGAAAATATTCTACACAATCAGACCAGCTTACTGATGAGAGCTTATTTGATTAATTACAAAGACGTGATCGTAACGACTGTTCCTTTTCATTTAAACAAATAAAGTCACTGCCAATTGTAGGGTACAGCTGACTATAGCATGACCAAAATGAACATCTTTTGGCCGCATTTCTTTGCGGTCGGAGGGTGTTTTTTTACATAACGGAGATATTTACTTTGGTGATACATTTTGTGTATTATAGATACGAAATGTATCATTAAAGACTGTTATGGAGGGATACGATGCCCGAAGCCACGGGGAAAATGCAAGATGACAAGCTGCAATTTGTAGATACGCTGAGGGCGCTGGCTATTATTGGAGTTTTACTTGTGCATGTCAGCCAGCATGTAGACGGATTAAACGGATGGTTGCAAAAAGGCTTGAGTATAGGTGCTAAAGGAGTCGCTTTATTTTATATGGCCAGCGCTTTTACACTATTTCTGTCCTTGAGCAGACGTTCGGGTGACAAGAGGGAAAGAATTTCAGCTTACCTGTTGCGTCGTTTTTTTCGGATTGCTCCTTTGTATTACGTAATGTTAGGAATCTATTTGGTTGTGAACGGGACAGGTCCACGATTTTGGCTTGGAGATCAGGAGGGAGTCACTGCCGCCAATATCACTGCTCATGTCCTGTTTTTGAATGGTCTGAATCCGTACTGGATCAACAGCATTATTGGTGTGGAATGGTCCATTGCGGTGGAATGTATGTTTTATCTGTTTTTCCCCCTATTATTTAAGCTGATCCGATCAGTCCGCCATGCGACCTGGTTTGTTGTGATGGCGCTTCTGGTAAGCTTCGGGCTAAATACGGTATTTGCTCAATATCCATGGATTAGTAATCACTCTTTATGGGGTCACTATCTGTATTTATGGTTTCCGAATCAATTGCCTGTCTTTGGGCTAGGTATATTGTTGTTTTACATTTGGAAAGACGAGCGGCATTGGAAAAGTATAGACCGGGTCAGTGGGGGGTTGCTGCTTGTTTCTGTGCTATTTGCATTTTTTGGAGGCATGACCGATTATCTCATAGGTATCGGGTTGCTGCTGGGAGCGTATGCTTTGTATCACTGGCAGCCGATCTGGCTGCTTAATCGGGTGTGGTCATGGATCGGCCGCCTTAGCTACAGCATGTATTTGACGCATATGCTGGTTCTGGGACTAATCGTACAGGTTAAAATACCTTTTGCTCCCCTAGTCAGCCTCACACTTATGTTTATCATGACGTTGCTAGTCACCATCGGACTATCCTGGTTTACCTACTCGTGGATTGAACAGCCCGGCATTCGTTGGGGGAAAAAGCTTATATCACGTATGAAGCCTGTGCGCAAGCAGGGAGATTCGGTCAAAGAAAGTGTTGCCTAAGCTACAACTTGAAGCAGCATCCGATAACATTTGGTTGAAGTGCTTGAATAAATCTATGAAATAATTGAAAAGACCTCTTGAAAAGTAGTTCCCAGCCCTTTATATTCGATGTACATCCACGTTTTTGAATACACCGATGAGGTTGGTTGGAATTGTAAAGGAGATGCACGCATGCTTTTGAAGCCAATCGGCTTTTTGCTTTTCTCCACGCTTGAGGGAGTCGCTGTTTTTGCGCTGATTTTGAGTATTTTTAAAGTTAAAATGACCCCTTATCTATGGCAGGCCATTTTTGTTAACCTGATTATGAATATGCAAAGTTATATGCTTCGAGAGGAGTTTTCCCTTTCGTATTTGGTGCCTGTCGTAAATATGCTGCTTTTTATTTTTTTACTCGCTACGGTCGTGAAGATTCCGATTGTGTGGTCCGGTATTATGACGGTTACAGGTTATTTTGCATATGCCGTTGTTCAGTCGGTATTCCTAAAAGTCATGTTCGGCAACCTTCCGGTTTCTGAGCTGCAGGATGGGTCCTTGAAGGGCTATTTGCTACAAGTGGTAAGCGCGGCAGTAGGACTGCTTATTTCATTGATGTTGTATCGAAAAGGGATCGGCTTTTCCCCTAATTTCAAGAAGCTTAAGTTCAAAGAGGAATATGGCATTGTCATCACGCTGATTATCCTGTCTCTCATTTCAACTTCTATTGTGCTCTACTATAACGAGGTATGGTTAAATATGATATTTTTTGCACTGGTTTCGGGATTTTTCATCTATTATGCAATCGGAAAGGAATACCGGGATGATTGAAGCGATGGCTTTCAAACTTGCTAACCAGATCAAACGTACTGTGCCTGATCATCCAGCCTCTGTTGCGGTACTTAAATACGCACTTGCTCTCATTCTGAATGCGTCCATGATCATCGTGTTAACACTATTCGCCTCAATCTTCACGGGGCGGATGGTAGAAGCTGTAACGATTCTCGTCGCTTTCGCCCTATTGCGCCAAATATCAGGAGGCATTCATTTGAAAACGGGCATGGCATGTGTGTTGGTGACCTCAGCAGCTTTTACTTACATATCCTGCATTGCCTTAAATAGTTGGTGGACAAACCTGTTTACCGGAATAGCTCTCATTCTCGTTTTATGTTTTGCCCCGTCCAGAATTGAAAAGCAGTCGCGCATTCCAGTACGTTTTTATCCCCTCTTGCGACTGTTATCATCCTTGCTTGTATGTACTAATTTTGTAATCGGTTCCTCTATAGTGGCTGTTGCTTTTTTGGTCCAAAGTCTAACATTGATCCGGGGAAGGAGGTGAGTGGAATGATGAGGAAAATGGTATATGGATTAGCGACATCGTTGTCTATGTTTGCAACATTTGCTGTATCTGTGGCGAGTTACGTGTATGTTTATCAAGGGGATACACCCGAGGAACTGCTGAAATAAACAAAATGCCGAAATAGAAAATGATACATAGGGCTGCTATTAAGCAGCTTCTTTTTATGTAAAAAAAATCAGGCGCTCCATTAAAGAGCGCCCGAATGGGAGAGGAGAAACCGGACGAAGAGCTTATGGGGAAACGTAAGTCTTCTCCGCGGTTGTCTACGACATTGGTTGAATGCCGATATCTTAAGGATGCCCAGGGAATGGTTTTTTATACCTGCCTCATCCTAAGTTTTTCAAACGGCGGTGCATGTGGTACGATAGCGTCATAATCTTATATGGTTATGAACACATATAGAAAATAGGTGAGTTTCAGCGTGAGAGTGGTATCGGGTAGTGCCAAAGGAAGGCCGTTAAAGGCAGTTCCCGGCACAGGGACGCGGCCGACCACGGATAAGGTCAAGGAAGCGCTATTTAGCATGATAGGTCCTTATTTTGATGGGGGAGTCGCACTTGATCTGTTTGCTGGCAGTGGTGGCCTGGGTATAGAGGCGCTTAGCCGGGGAATGGACAAGGCTGTTTTTATTGATATGGAATCCAAAAGCATTGATGTCATTAAAGAAAATTTGCGAAAAACTGGATTGGAAGGACAGGCTGAAGTGTTCCGCAATGATGCCGGACGAGCGCTCAAGGTGCTGGCAAAACGTGGAGCTCTTTTTGATGCTGTTTTTCTCGATCCACCCTATCGTCTCAAACACGGAGATGAATTAATGAGCCGTATGGCTGAGTTGAACTTGCTTCGTTCAGATGCAATCATCGTGCTGGAGTATGAATCGGGACATGAATATCCGGAAAGCTTCGGACCGTTCGAACAGGTCAGAAAAGCAGTCTATGGTGAAACGGCGTTATCTATTTATCATTTTGCAGCCGATGCTTTGTCGGATGTCGTAGAGCATACAGAAGCCGGAGTGGTCAAATCCGGCATCAGCGAATCAGACGGGGAGGACCATCATGATTGAGCACAAACCACGTATTGCCGTATATCCGGGAACCTTTGATCCCGTGACGATGGGGCATCAGGATATTATTCAAAGAGCAGCCAGACAGTTTGATCTATTGATTGTCGCGGTTCTTAACAATATTAGTAAAAATCCGCTGTTTTCACTTGAGGAACGAATGGAGCTGCTGCGAACGGTAACTCGCGATATCCCGAACGTTGAAGTGGACAGCTTCCGTGATCTGACAGCTAATTATGTACGTCAAAAAGGGGCCCAGGTTATTGTCAGAGGAATCCGGTCGGTGACTGATTTTGAATATGAGCTGCAATTAGCCTCTACAAATCATAAGCTGAACCCGGATGCGGAAACGATCTTTATGATGACCAATCCGGCTTATTCATATCTGAGTTCCAGTATGGTGAAGGAAATTGCGCATTTTGATGGCAAGGTTGTAGATCTGGTGGCACCGGAGGTGGAAGACGCGCTGCGTGCGAAGGTCAACGCGAATCGCGGCGGCTCCACCATGAAGTCATAAGGGAAAAGGCCAGCAGGGTAACTATAATTGTACCCAGCAGCGTAATGGACAGTACGGTTAGTTGCCAGGGGTACATAGATGTTCCTTCTATTTGTGTTAGTAAGTCGCTGGCTCCGGCCATGACAGGATGCGTGGCGGATTCATTTACGCTTTCCACAAAAGAAGACACAGAACTGCGACTGACGTAAGCGGGAGTTGTATTGCTGACGACGCGGTTAAGCGGGACCCATGTCGCCAAGGTAAGTCCAAAAGCAATGATCCCATGGAGCACTCGTGACAAGGTGAAGGTGATGCCCTTGTCGGAAGGTCTGGTGACGGCGGTAATTTGAAGCCAGCCGCACAGGCCGCCCCAGCCCAACACAGCACTGATCAAGGCTGCTTGTGTACGGAGATCGTAGGGCAGACGGCTGATTTCATAGGAACCCAAATGAATTTCCATCCAGGCAGGCCATATGAAAGAAAGCGATCCTTGGCCTGTGTATATGGACAGCAGTCGAATAAGTACGGAAAAGAAAATAATGAATCCACCTGTCACCATCAGCGTCTGTACAGCATGGGATACGGTTTCGCCCAACAGTTTTCCGAAACTGCGGCCGTCCCGTTCTCTGGCAGAGCGGGTAGCTTCCCATGCGGATCGGATCAGGGAGGGAGAAGTACGGGAAACTGAGGTGCTCCAGAGGGCAGCTGGCGTTTCCCGTTTTTGCAATTCTTTGGACGATACAGGTAGTCTGGCGGTGATCCAGCCTGCCAGCAGCCCGGAAATCCAGTGAACGGCAAGTAACATCACGCCTGCGGTAGCATTGTGCAATAGCCCTGTCCCGATGACGAGCAGGATGGTAATCGGATTGCAGAAATGAGCGATAGAGGTTAGACGTCGAAGCTGAAACGCAGTCATATCCTCCTGTTGTGCCCATTGGCGCACCGCTTCTGCTGCAGCGGGGAATCCCGCGGTCAGGCCGAGGGCCAACACCCAGCCGCTTCGCCCGGGTAGACGGAACCAGGATCGCATAAACGGCTCCAGCAGGACACCTAGTCCATGTACTAGACCAAAGGCGATGAGCATTTCGGACAGCATCAAAAAAGGCAGCATGGCTGGGAAAATAATACTCCACCATAGCTTAAGGCCTTGAGTAGAGGCTTGAAATACTTCTTCTGGTGAGACGACAACAGCCAGTACAAGCAAAATGGCTCCGAGGCCAAGCAGTACGGTTGTCCAATAAGGAGCGGAATGGGCTTCCTTTTGCATCAAAGAATTCACCTCTCATAAATATACTAAGGAGAGTCGGATGCTGTCTCCAGCGTTTATTCACGTTCGTTGTCTTGGGATAGGTTGTTCGTATACGTTGTCGTAAACAATGTATGCTTTTTCGGAAGGCTTGAGAACAGGTGGCGCAGGGGCACTCGGATAAGATAGGAGAAGTTAGGCTGCAAGGGGGGGAGAAGCAATGAAACGAATAAACCGGAAAAGAGTTTTTTTTACAACCGGTTATGTCTTAATGCTGGCTGCAATGGTCTATGTGCTGGTCTATATGCCAACCCCTTATCTGATCTATGGACCAGGTGGGGCTAACGAGATCAAACCGATGGTTAGAGTCCGGGAGGGTGACAGCATCGAACGGGGGACCTTTATGATGACGACGGTATCGGCGCGTTATGCCAATGTTATTATGTTGGGCCTGTCCAAGCTGGACCGCAATTCGGAGATTCAGCGCAAAGAGGATCGTCTGCATGGAAGAAGTGAAGACGAATATGCGGCAGAGCAGGTATGGTATATGGGGGATTCCCAATCTTCCGCGATGGAGGCTGCCTACACCCGTGCCCATGTTCCCTATCGCATTGTGCCAGATTACGTGTATGTATTTAAGGTCCCGGGATCGAACAGTGTGTTTGAGCCCGGAGATGAAATATTGGAGCTGAACGGCGTGAGGGTGACCGATAATCGTTCCATTCGGAAGGCTTTGGAGGACGAAAAATCGGGAAAAATGGCTAAAGTGAAGCTAAAGCGCGATGGAAAGTTGCTGACCGTGCAAGCTCCCTTAACGACCATCACGGACAGTGAGACGGGTAAGCGACGTTCTGGATTTGGCGTCAGTATTGCCACGGTACAGAAGGTGGAGCCGAAGGATGAACGTAAAACGATTCATTTTACATCTACGGATGTTGGCGGTCCTTCGGCAGGTTTGATGTTTACCATGGAAATCTATAACCAACTGACACCAGGTGATCTGAGTAAGGGATATCGTGTAGCCGGTACGGGTACTATTGATAAGGACGGTCAGGTTGGAGCTATTGGTGGTGTAAAGTATAAAATAGTTGCTGCTGACCGTCAGGGTGCGGAATTGTTTTTCGTCCCTGCGGATAATTATAAAGAGGCCAAGGCCAAAGCTGAGCAAATGGGAACCCGGATGAAGCTTGTTTCGGTTCGCAAGCTTGGCGATGCGCTGAATTATATGGAAAAGCTGCCCATCAAACCATAATGGGCGGTCGCAAGTAATCGGCATACATGCCGCGGATGGCGGGACGTGGCATCCCAGCTGCGTGTATGGCGGCTGCGGCTGTATCCCAGTTCAGGTGGGGATGTGATCCAGCAGACAGCTTGACCCACACTGGAAGGGTGGCTGTCTGTTTCATACGTGCCAGCAGCTCGCGTCCAGCCCTGTTAAAGCCGAGCACGCGGATATAGCTTGGACCTTTCGCCAGCTCAGCCGGAGTCATATCGGCTTTGGCATGATTCAGCAAAATATGCGCACACATCCGCTGAAGCTTCGTACGAGTATACCGCCTTGTCTTGATCGCGGTGAGCAGGGCCTCCACAGAAGGCTGGGGTAGCGTGTATAGCGATTGCCGCAGACGATGCTCCAGCCCTTCGGTGACCTCGTGTAGCTCCGCCAGCTGCTGCGGGCTACGTGTGATCAGTGCGTTCAGCAGCGGCTGGCTGAACGCTTCCCAATGCAGCGGCGCGCGTTCCGCTTGCCACTCGCGCCGCAAAATCTCCAGTGTCGCCGCAGGTATGTACGGCGACGCGGCCTCCGGCCCGCCGTCCAGCAGCAGACGGCGGATGGCCGTGGCGCTGGCGATGACTCCGTCCGCAGGCGCCACGGCTTCATGGTAGCCCGATCCCGTGCGGGCTACCGTGAAGGGCTTGATTGTGCTGCCCAGCCGTTCCAGCGCAATCAAGTAATGCAGCCCCAACGTATTGTTGGGCTGCTGCATGAGGGCGGCGAGCGCAGCACCGTCCACTCCTTCGGCCGCGAGCGCGGCTGCGGCTCCCGCGTAGGCAGCAGGATAGCTCGCCCCGCTGCTCAGGCGCTGCGCGATGCCGGCCTTGAGCTCGGCCGGCTCTGCCGCCAGCACGCGGGCCAGCGCGCGCAGCGGGGCGATGTCTCCGCTCTCGCTACCGAAGCAGAGCGCGTCGACGATGCCCGTCGCATGGAGCAGGGCGACCGCTCCGTGGGCAAACCATTCTGCAGGCTGGACGGCATAGGCCACAGGCAGCTCCAGAACGAGGTCGACACCCATGGCGAGTGCCATTTCGGTGCGGGACCATTTGTCTGTAATCGCGGGTTCACCCCGCTGAAGGAAAGGACCACTCATCACAGCCACTGTGCGCTGTGCACCAGTGATGCGAAGAGATTCCTCCCAGTGATGGACATGTCCGTTATGCAGGGGATTGTACTCAACAATCATACCGAGTGTTTTCAAGACCGTAGTCGGCTCCTTTCTTAAAGTAGCTTATTGGGTAACTCTTTTGATAATAATGGTTAAGTACCCGCCAATGTTTGTTTTCAGGGCAGCTTTACTGATTTTTCATCATTGACATGAACAAGACCATTGAGACCTGGACGAAAAAGCTTTATACTCGCATTATTGTACACGAAGAGTGGCGGGGGTACGAATACTCATCGGTACATGTTTAGCACAATGCATTTTTGCTTCTGCATAAAACTTGTCGAACCATTAGAAAACCGGTGGATTTGTGAGTGGTGTAAAGTGAAAGGTGTTGACAAACGACTCGATCAGTCGGTATAATAATTTTTGTTTGTTTGGAGTGATAGTGATGCAACTATTTTTTCGCAAAGTAGCAACAAGTGACGGTCCTTTTCCTATCCGTGAATCTCTTAATGTGAGTGAATTGGTGGATGATCGTGCTGATGTTACGGCCGTTTCCCCGCTGGAGACCGACTTGGTCGCCGTTAGTCAGGGTCAAGGCTTGATGAGCGTGGAAGGCACGTTGACCGCAGGTCTGGACATGCTGTGCTCACGCTGTTTAAGCCCGATGCACGAGGATTTAAAGATTGAATTCCGTGAACGGTTTAAGCAAACCTCTTCGAGTGTTGAAGAGGAGGATGAAGATGGCGATTTTATCGCAGTGACGGAGGACTCCTTCGACATTGCACCGTATTGTGAAGAACTGTTTGTACTGCATGTGCCGTTTGCGCCTTTGTGCAGTGAGGATTGTCAGGGAATCGCACCAAAGACCGGACAAAACTGGAGTATTGGCTCCGATGACAGTAGCGATGGCAATACGGAAAAGATTGATCCGCGTCTGGCAGGGCTTAAGGATTTTTTTAAATGAGAATTGAGTTCAATTCTGAAAAATCATCATCCGCTTGTGCCGGAGAGTTACTGGACCGATGCGTGGATGTTGCAGGCTTGATTCACCGGCTGTAAGATAATTGCTTCTAGCATTTTCTTTCAGTCTTGAATGAGATAAGAAGTCATACCCGTTTATGCGGGGTTGATCTGGTTAAGGAGGTGGGAATAATGGCAGTACCTCAACGGAGAACATCCAAAACTCGTCGCGACAAACGTCGTACTCACTTTAAACTGGCAGTACCAGGTATGGTGAAATGCTCCGAATGCGGCGAATTGAAACTTGCTCACCATGTGTGCAAAGTTTGCGGAACGTACAAAGCTAGAGAGATCATCTCTCAATAATGTCCGATAAGCGGATTCTTTGGAATCTTCGCAGAAAGAGTAGCGCTTCACTTCAGTGAGGCGCTACTTTTTTTTGTCTGCATGCTTCCTTTTTACGTCAGCATGCTATATACTGTTTTAGTACCAGGTTCTAAGAAAGAAGGGCCGAAAGGGCTCCTTTATACATACAAGAAGACAAAGTGGCTTGAAGTCTCGCCGTTAGAAAGTGAAGTAAAGTAACCCAAACTGTCGTCTGAACGATAGTTTGTTGTAGGGAAAGGAGGCGTCACTGACATCGAACGTTTGCCGAAGAGACAGAGACAGCAGCGGCTGACTCAATTAATTGATGATAATCCGTTCGTAACGGATCAGGAATTGACAAGACAGCTGAAGGTAAGTATTCAGACTATTCGGCTGGACCGGATGGAGCTGGGAATCCCGGAATTGCGGGAACGGCTAAAGCTGATGGCTGAGCGATCCTATGACCAGGTTCGTTCCTTGCCTTTGCATGAAGTGATCGGAGATATCGTTGATCTACAGTTGGATCGAAGCGGTATTTCGATTTTTGAGATTAAAGAGGAACATATTTTCTCGCGTACTGGCATTGCGCGGGGGCATTATGTATTTGCCCAGGCCAATTCATTGGCCGTTGCCGTGATTAATGATGAGATAGCATTGACCGCGTCAGCGGATATACGCTTTGTCCGCCCGGTTCATTTAGGTGAGAAGTGCATTGCCAAGGCATATGTACGCTCAAATCCAGAACAAAAAGGGAAGGCTAAAGTGGAAGTCTTTGCCTACGTAGGAGAAGAAATGGTGTTCCAAGGCAACTTTGTCATTTATCGCTCCACGGAGGAAGAGTATAGCGAAGGAGGAAGTCAGCATGCGGATCGCCATTGATGCCATGGGGGGAGATAATGCTCCTGAGGCGACAGTAGAGGGCGCGCTATCTGCGGCAGCGGAATGGAAGGATACGGACATAACGCTGGTTGGTGACCGGGAACGAATTGAATCGGTTTTGAACGGTAGGGTGTTGCCGACGAACCTCAGCATTCGCCATGCATCCGAAACGATAGATGCACAGGACGAGCCTGTAAAGGCAGTGCGCCGTAAAAAGGATGCTTCGATGGTCGTGGCTGGTCGAATGGTCAGAGAAGGCGAAGCCGATGCCATGATATCCGCAGGTAATACAGGTGCGCTAATGACCACAGGGTTGCTGGTGGTTGGAAGAATGGAGGGCATTGAACGTCCGGCTCTCGCGCCGATGATACCAACGATTGATGATCAGGGTATTCTGGCGCTTGACTTGGGAGCCAATATGGATGCCAAGCCTGAGCATCTTGCCCAGTATGCACTGATGGGGAGTTTGTATCGTCAGAAAGTTCACGGTGTGACTTCTCCAAGGGTGGGTCTGCTTAATGTGGGGACTGAAGCTGGGAAGGGCAATGAACTGACGAAGTTGGCATTTCCGCTTATTGAGCAGTTACCTGTCAATTTTGTGGGTAATGTTGAATCGAGAGATGTGTTAACCGGGAATTGCGATGTACTGGTGTGTGATGGATTTGCTGGAAATATCATGTTAAAATCGCTGGAGGGTACAGCCGGAGCCATATTTTCTCTCTTAAAAGAGCAATTCACCAAATCCTTGAAGACCAAGCTTGCGGCAGCCTTGATTATGCCTGAGCTTCGCAGTCTGAAAGGTAAATTGGATTATAAAGAGCATGGCGGGGCTCCTTTGCTGGGTTTGAGTGGACTCGTCCTGAAAAGTCACGGTTCGTCTGACGGCGTTGCCGTCAAAAATGCGGTAAGGCAGGCTCGTACGGCCTTGCAAAACCGGTTGGTGGAAAGTATATCCAAGGAAATCAGCAGGAAGTGAGTGACGATATGAATAAATTACGGCCGGTTGGTGTTATCGGAACAGGGAAATACGTACCTGAGAAAATTCTGACCAATAAAGATTTGGAAGCAATCGTAGAAACGAGTGATGAATGGATTGTCAGCCGTACAGGGATTCAGGAGCGCCATATTGCGGCTCCAGAGCAGGCTACATCTGATTTAGCTTATGAAGCAGCAATTAAAGCGTTGGAGTCCGCGGGTATGACGGCACAGGATCTGGATTTAATTATTGTAGCTACGGTTACACCGGATATGGCGTTTCCGTCAACTGCCTGCATTCTTCAGGACAAATTGGGAGCCAAAGGCGCAGCAGCTTTTGATTTGTCTGCGGCATGCTCAGGTTTTGTATACGGACTGGCTACGGCAACGAGCTTCATTAAGACAGGTATTTATAATAATGCATTAATCATTGGGGCAGACTGTCTTTCTCGGATTACAGATTATACCGACCGCAATACCTGTGTTCTATTCGGAGATGGTGCAGGAGCTGTAGTGATTGGCGAAGTGCCTGAAGGTAGAGGATTCCAATCCTTTGATCTCGGGGCTGAAGGTGCTGGAGGCAGCTTACTCAAGTTGGAAGCAGGAGGCTCGCGTTTGCCTGCGAGTGCAGACACACTGGAAAATAAACAGCACTACATTTACATGAACGGACGCGAAGTGTTCAAGTTCGCGGTTCGTGTTATGGGAACGGCAACGGTTGATGTGTTGGAAAAAGCAGGGCTGTCCAAAGATGATATTGATCTGTTCGTTCCGCATCAAGCCAATGTTCGCATTATCCAATCGGCAATGCAACGTCTGGATTTACCAGAGGAAAAGGTAGTTGTTAATGTTCATAAATATGCGAATACATCGGCAGCCTCAATCCCTCTCGCTCTTGTGGAAGCAGCTGAGGAAGGCCGCATGAAGGAAGGCGACCGTGTATTAATGGTGGGCTTTGGCGGTGGCTTGACCTGGGGAGCGTCGGTTCTTGTCTGGTAATGAGATGGAAGTTTTGATATAATATTGAATTTGTGTAGTGTTTTACAGGACAAGCATTGGATACAGAGAGGTGCATACACGATGGGCAAAACGGCATTTATATTTCCCGGTCAGGGTTCACAAGCTGTAGGTATGGCTAAAGATGCTTATGAAGCAGTTCCAGCTGCAACAGAAGTATTTCGCCAAGCGGACGAACGGTTAGGGTTCGCACTGAGCACACTGATTTTTGAAGGGCCGGACACAGCTTTGAAGCAAACATCTAATACGCAGCCTGCACTGTTAACGGCGAGCATTGCGTTGTATGAAGCGTTCAAGGAAAAAATGGGCATTCATCCCGATTATGTGGCTGGACACAGTCTAGGAGAATACAGCGCGCTAGTCGCTTCCGGTGTTCTCGCATTTGAGGATGCGGTTGAGATCGTTCGTACACGTGGCGAGTTCATGGAGCAGGCCATTCCTGATGGGCAAGGCGGGATGGCTGCTGTGTTGGGAGCTGATCGTGAAGCATTGGCAGCATTGTGCCGTGATATTACGGAGTCTGGTCAACTGGTCGAACTAGCCAATATCAATTGTCCCGGACAAATTGTTGTATCTGGTACGAAGGAGGGTGTAGCTGCTGTCGCTGAACGTGTGAAGGAAGCAGGAGGCAAGCGCGCTATTACTCTGGAGGTTAGCGGTCCTTTCCACTCGTCATTGATGAAGGAAGCAGCGACCAAGCTCTCCGGCAAGTTGGGGGCTGTAACTTTCTCCAAAGCTCAGATTCCGGTTGTTGCCAATGTAACAGCTAAACCTGTACGTGAGGGGAGCGAAATCCGCCAACTGTTGGTGGATCAGGTCTATTCTCCGGTACTGTGGGAAGACAGTGTAACATGGCTACTAGAACAAGGTGTTGACACCTTTGTTGAGTTTGGACCGGGAAGTGTTTTGACTGGATTGGTTAAAAAAATCGACAAAACGGTTAAGCTGTATAATATAAGCAGCCTGGAGTCGTTTGCTTCTGTAACGGAAGCCTTGGAGGCCCGTTAAAAGTCTAATCATTGCCTTAACGGGTTATATACTTGCAAGGGGGGGGACTATGATGTCTAAGCCATTGAGTGGAAAAACGGCGCTCGTTACGGGAGCGTCGCGCGGAATTGGCCGCAGTATTGCGCTGGCGCTGGCTGAAGCAGGTGCTAATGTGGCGGTAAACTATGCTGGTAGTGAAGCGGCTGCGACTGAGGTAGCAGAGCAGATTCGTGCCAAAGGTGTAGAGGCTATTACAGTTCAGGCTAATGTCGGTCGCGCTGACGAAGCAGATCAGTTGATCAAGGATGTGATTGGCGCTTGGGGCAAAATTGACATCCTGGTGAATAATGCCGGCATAACAAGAGATAATTTAATCATGCGTATGAAGGAAGAGGAATTCGATCAGGTGATCGAAACGAATCTGAAGGGTGTGTTTAATTGTCTTAAGGCGGCAACACGTCCAATGATGAAGCAGCGTTCTGGCCGAATTATCAATATCTCCTCCGTGGTCGGTGTACTTGGCAACGCAGGACAAGCCAACTATGTTGCTGCTAAAGCAGGGGTAATTGGTCTTACCAAATCCTCTGCTCGAGAGCTTGCGTCTAGAGGTATTACAGTGAACTGTGTGGCTCCTGGATTCATCGATACTGAGATGACGCAGGTACTGGCTGATGATTTGCGTGACAATATGCTTAGCGGTATTCCGCTGGCCCGTCTTGGACGGCCTGAGGAAATTGCTGACGTGGTGCTGTTCTTGGCCTCGGATGCTTCCTCATATATGACGGGCCAGACTTTGCATGTGGATGGCGGCATGTATATGTAGTAGCATGTTGCCAATCCGCATGCCCCGATGAAGAGTTGTCAATGAAAACTCTCTTCTATGGCATTTTAATTGTAATTTTCGTATAATACCTAAGAGGAGGTGAGCCGGATGTCCGATGTATTGGAGCGCGTAAAACGCATTGTCGTTGACCGTTTGGGAGCCGACGAAGCCGAAGTTACACTTGAAGCATCTTTTAAAGATGATTTAGGCGCTGATTCTCTCGATGTAGTTGAATTGGTAATGGAATTGGAAGATGAGTTTGATATGGAAATCTCTGATGAAGATGCAGAGAAAATTACAACTGTAGGTGAAGTTGTGAAGTACATACAATCTCATACCTAATTCATGTCATCAAAAGTCCCGTTCTGTTATAGGCGGGACTTTCTCCTAATTATACAGATTGAACTAAAGACGGAATTGCCGCGTGTTTTTGAGTTTGGCTCAGCTTCACTTAGTCAAAGGCTGAGGAGTATGTGGCATTACTAACTTTAGTTGATTCTATATTATTTTTACGCACAAGAGAGTGCGGTCTTAAAATACAATATGCAGTAGACATAGAGGTGATTATCTTTGAAACAACGTGTTGTCATAACAGGAATGGGTGTAATCACTTCGCTGGGACAGGATTTGAACACACTATGGGATAATCTGATGGCTGGAAAATCCGGCGTCAGTGAAATCGAAGCTTTCGATACAAGTGAGTACACTACGAAAATAGCCGCTTCCATTAAAGATTTTAATCCAGAGGATTATATTGAACGTAAGGATGCGCGTAAAATGGACCGCTTTGTGCAGTTTGCGGTTGCTGCTAGTAAATTGGCGCTTGAGGACAGCGGACTTGTAATCGGAGAAAATGCGGACGCTGAGCGTGTTGGTGTATCTGTCGGTTCCGGTATTGGCGGATTGGGAACTTGGGAAGACCAGCACAACGCACTGATTGAAAAAGGACCTAAACGCGTAAGCCCTTTCTTCATCCCGATGATGATTGCTAATATGGGTTCCGGTCAAGTGTCGATTTCACTCGGTGCTAAAGGCCCTAATACATCACCAGTTACGGCTTGTGCCACAGGCAGTCATGCTATTGGCGATTCCTTCCGCATGATTCAGCGTGGTGACGCAGACGCCATGATTTGCGGAGGAGCTGAGGCGACTATTCGTCCGATTGGTATGGCTGGATTTTGTTCCATGAGAGCGATGTCCACGCGTAATGACGAGCCTCAAAAGGCAAGTCGTCCTTTTGATACCGAAAGAGACGGGTTTGTTATGGGCGAAGGCTCCGGTGTTCTTATTCTAGAATCGTTGGATCATGCTTTGAAGCGTGGTGCGCGTATTTACGGTGAAGTGATTGGCTACGGTCTTTCTGGTGATGCCCATCATATGACGGAGCCTGATCCAGAGGGAGCAGCACGCTGCATTAGAATGGCGATCCGTGATGCTGGATTGAATCCTGAAGAGATTGATTATATCAATGCACATGGTACGTCTACGCCAGTCGGTGATAAATCCGAAACGGAAGCAGTTAAGAAAACGCTTGGAGAGCATGCCTATAAGGTAGCGATCAGCTCAACCAAGTCGATGACAGGGCATTTATTGGGTGCAGCGGGCGGCGTTGAAGCTGTGATCTGTGGTCTCGCCCTTCAGCATCAGACGATTCCGCCAACGATTAATTTGGATAATCAAGACCCGGCATGCGATCTTGATTATGTACCTAATAAGCCGAGAAAAGCGGAACTGAATGTGGTTATGTCCAATTCCTTTGGTTTTGGCGGTCACAATGCTACGGTTATTCTAAAAAAATATGAAGCATAAGGGGTCAGTTCGTTGAGTGGAGACTTGAAGCAATTACAGCAGAAACTTCATATTCAATTCAACAATCGGCAGCTTCTGAAGCAGGCCTTTACGCACGCTTCCTACGTAAACGAACATCGGTTCAGTCAGCATGCAGACAATGAGCGTCTTGAATTTTTAGGTGACGCTGTTCTGGAACTGACGGTGTCCGAGCAATTGTACAATCAGTACCCTAACCGACCCGAAGGCGAACTCACCAAGCTGCGTGCAGCTATTGTCTGTGAACCTTCTCTGGTGAAGTTTGCTGTCGGGCTTGAGTTCGGGCAATATGTACTGCTTGGAAAAGGTGAAGAGTTGACAGGTGGACGTACTCGTCCGGCTCTGTTGGCTGATGTATTCGAAGCATTCGTAGGTGCGCTTTATTTGGATCAGGGTCTGGAGGCAGTCCGTTCGTTTCTGGAACGTTATATTTTTCCTCAAATTGTATTAAACGGTAAACTTCAGATGAGTGATTTCAAAACAGAGCTTCAGGAACTGACGCAGCATCATAACATGGGGATGCTTGAATACAAGATTGTAGAGGAGCGCGGACCAGCCCATGAGCGCGAGTTTGTAGCCGAGGTATATATGGACAGCGAACGGCTAGGGGCAGGTACGGGGCGCTCCAAAAAAGAAGCTGAGCAGCAAGCGGCGGCAGTAGCTTTAAACCGTTTGAAGCTGGCAGAATCGTAATCGGTACCTGAGCAGCCCGGACGGGTTACGCAAGCAAGGGGCACAAAGTAAGAGCAAAGGGCAGTCCGCGGGGAGTCCCGGCCCGTAATGGCGAATGGACTGCGTTTTGCTCTTTTTTCGTGGCTTTGCTGGTGTAATGTGAGTGTCGGTACTGTGCTTTATACAAGCTAGTTTATGCTACAATAGGGATAATTCATATCAATCAGGTATACGGTGTTGTACAAGCATATTTGAAATGTTAGAGGTGAGATTGAGCATGTTTTTAAAGCGCATTGAGCTGGCGGGCTTCAAATCGTTTGCAGATAAAACGGAAATGGAATTTGTCCGCGGCATTACGGCAGTCGTCGGGCCCAACGGAAGCGGAAAAAGTAATATTTCCGACGGGATTCGTTGGGTGCTTGGCGAACAGAGTGCCAAATCACTGCGTGGCGGCAAAATGGAGGACATTATTTTTGCGGGTAGTGATGCTCGTAAGGCTGTTAATTACGGTGAAGTTTCGCTTACGTTGGATAATGAAGATCAGGCGTTGCCTCTGGATTTTGGTGAGGTCACGGTAACGCGACGTGTACATCGAAGTGGGGATAGTGAATATTTCATTAATCGGCAATCATGCAGACTCCGAGATATTACAGAGCTGTTTATGGATACAGGCATTGGTAAAGAAGCTTATTCAATTATTGGGCAGGGACGCATTGAAGAAATTCTGAGTACCCGATCTGAGGATCGTCGAGGTATTTTTGAGGAAGCTTCGGGTATCGTAAAATATAAATCGCGTAAAAAAGATGCGGTTCGCAAGCTGGATGAAACGGAGCAAAATTTGCTGCGTATTCACGATTTGGTTAGTGAACTGGAGGATCAGATTGGACCGCTTAAGGAGCAGTCTGAAAAAGCGATTCATTTTAAAGAGCTGCGCGGTGAATTGAAATCAAAAGAAATTTCAATGTACGTCCATCAAATTGAACAAATTCATACTTCGTGGAGCGATGCGACTTCTAAACTAGCATTGTTGCAGCAGGAGCAGCTTCAGTTGTCTACGGTGGTGTCCCGCCACGATGCGATGCTGGAAAGCGATCGCAACGAATTGCGCCAGCTGGAAGAGCAAGTAGAGCAGTTGCAAAGGGATCTGCTGCAATACAGTGAAGCGACGGAGAAAAGTGAAGGCTACGGCGAATTGCTCAAAGAGCGCACACGCAATCTGGAGGCTAATCGGGAACAATTGATCTTATCACTTAGCACAAGTGAATCACGGCATTCCGAGCGCAGGAGTGAACTGGATCAGCTGAACGAAAAACTGTCTGCACTGAATGTAGAGCTTGACGAGTTGCGTGTGCGGCTGTCTGACGAAGAGGCCAAACTGATTGGTGTTACAGGCGGAATCAGCCAGGAGCAGGAAGAAAGCCTAAAGGGTGGTCTGCTGGAACTGATGAATCAGATGGCGCAGGCGCGTAACGAAATCCGTTATACAGACCAACAGAAGGAAGCATTGGAACGGCGTGTGACTCGCGTAAGTGACGAATCCGGCAAATGGGAAGCCCAGAAAGTACAACTTGAACAGCGCAAAAAGGGATTGGAAGCTGCGGTTCAGAAGCTGGGGCAGGAAATCAGTAGTTTGCGTAGTGGCTATATTCAGGGAAGTGAAAAGTATCAAGCCCTGCAAAAATTACTGGAAGAAAACCAGGGTACCGTTCGTAAATGGGAACAAAAACGTGAGGCTCAAATTTCACGACGAGATACAATGAAGGAAATGCAGGATGACTTTGACGGCTTCATGCTTGGAGTTAAAGAGGTATTGAAGGCTGCACGAAAAGATACTTTGCACGGTGTGCATGGAGCGGTAGCGGAGCTGATTCGGGTGCCTGAGCATTTAGAGCAGGCGATGGAAACCGCTTTGGGTGCTTCAGTTCAGCATATCGTGATGGAAAATGAATCCGTATCCAGACAGGCGATCAGTTTTCTAAAGCAACGTCAACTGGGCAGAGCGACATTTTTGCCTATGGATGTTATCCGCCCGCGTCAAATCGGCGCAGGAGAACGCCAAATTGCAGAAGGAGCCGAAGGCTTTGTCGGGATCGGTGCAGATCTTGTTCAGTATGATGATCGATATGCCGGAATTGTAGGCAGTCTCTTGGGGAATGTGGTCATTGCCCGTACGTTGGAAGATGCAAACCGTATTGCGGCTCGTTGCCAATATAGATACCGCGTGGTCACTTTGGAAGGCGATGTTGTCAATGCAGGGGGTTCCATGACTGGGGGAAGCCAGTTCAAGAAAAATGCTAATCTGCTTGGACGGAAACGTCAGCTGGATCAGTTGGATCAGGACATTGTAGATACGGAGCAGCAAATTGCAAGGTTGCGTCAGAGTGCAATAGATACCAAACGCCAGTTGGAGGAGACACAGACCCGTCTGGACGAGTTGCGCCAGGGCGGCGATGTGAAGCGCGGTGAAGAGCAGCAGATGGCAATGGAACTCAAGCAACTGGAGCATGAACTTCGTCATGTTCTGGAGCAGGTCGCTGCATCTGGTCAGGAGAAAAAGGGCTTTGATCAGGAAATCAAGGAGCTGGAAACTTCCCGTGAAGAAGCGTTGGTAAAGTTGGCTGCGCTGGAGGAAGAAGAAAAGAAAACGCATCAGGCCATTCACGCTGCTGAATTTGCCCGTAAAGCCAACGAATCTGCCAAAGAGCAGCTGCAGGGAGAGCTTACGAATCTCAAGGTAAGAGAAGGAAAGCTGGACCAAGAGCGCTTTTCTTTGGAAGAGCAGTTGCGCAGATTGCGTGGGGATTATGATACTCTTGGTAAGGATTCGAGACAAAACAAAACCTTGCTTGCTTCCATCGAAGCAGATTTGCTGACCAATGAGCAGGAGACCGTGAAACAGATTGAAAATCTCAATCAATACCGTTTGAAAAAGGAAGAAGCCGCACAGCAACTGGAATTCAAGCGGGCTGCACGTAGCAGCTTGTCCAAAAAGCTTGAAGTGGCTGAGAACGACACGAAAGAACAGCGGATTCAGCTCAAGTCAGTGGAGGAGTTGCTTCGTCAAACGGAAATTGGAGTAAATCGTCTTGATGTGGAACTGGAAAACGTTCTGAAAAAATTAAGTGATGATTATGAACTCAGCTATGAGTTAGCCAAGCAGCGTTACCCTATACCAGAAGATATTGAAGGTACGCAGAGCGAGGTAGAGAGGCTCAAACGGGGTATTTCCGCGTTGGGTGAGGTGAATCTGGGCGCCATTGAAGAATACCAGCGTGTGCATGAGCGTTATACGTTTCTTGATGAGCAAAAGTCTGATTTGGTGGAGGCCAAGACAACGCTCTATCAAGTTATTCGTGAAATGGATGATGAAATGTCCAAACGCTTTAAGACTACGTTCGATGCTATTCGGCGCGAATTTGGAACGGTATTCTCCAAGCTGTTCGGAGGCGGACGTGCTGATCTCGTGCTGCTTGACCCGGAACGCTTGCTGGAGACGGGGATCGACATCGTAGCTCAGCCACCGGGCAAAAAATTGCAAAACTTACAGCTACTGTCGGGCGGTGAGCGTGCGTTAACAGCGATGGCGTTATTATTTGCCATTTTACACGTTAAACCTGTTCCATTCTGTGTACTCGATGAAGTAGAGGCTGCACTGGACGAAGCAAACGTGGTGCGTTTTGCCCAGTATTTACGAGAATTCTCGGAGCAGACACAGTTCATTGTAGTCACACACCGCAAGGGCACAATGGAAGAATCAGATGTGCTGTACGGGGTTACGATGGAGGAAGGCGGGGTTTCCAAACTCGTATCTGTCAAGCTGGACAACGATGAAGCTGAGATTGCCTGACATTAAATAACATACTTTCAGACCAACGGAGGGAATCCATGAGTTTCTTTAGGAAATTGAAGGAAAGCATTGCAAACAAAACTGAATCTGTCACAAAACAGTTCAAAGATGGTTTGGAAAAAACACGTAAAGGTTTTGTTGAAAAAGTAACGGACTTAATGATTCGCCGAAAAAAGATTGATGAGGAATTTTATGAGGAACTGGAAGAAATTCTGATCGGAGCGGACGTAGGCGTCAACACGGTTATGAACCTCATTGAAGACCTGCGAGAAGAAGTGAAAAAGCGCAAAATCGAGGACGCATCCGAGTTACAGCCTGTATTGTCGGAAAAGCTGTCCGAGTTGCTGCGGGGTAATGACAATAGTCAGCTCAAAATGAGTCCTGACGGGATTACAGTCATTTTATTCGTGGGAGTCAATGGCGTCGGCAAAACGACAACCATTGGCAAGTTAGCTCACCGTTTTAAACAAGAGGGCAAAAAAGTATTGTTGGCTGCTGGGGATACGTTCCGGGCGGGTGCGATTGAACAGTTGGAGGTATGGGGCGAACGGGCAGGTGTAGAGGTTATTAAGCAGCAATCTGGTTCCGATCCGGCTGCGGTTATGTTTGATGCCGTACAGGCTGCCAAGCAGCGTCAAGTGGATGTTTTGTTGTGTGATACCGCAGGACGTCTTCAGAATAAAAGCAATCTAATGGAGGAACTGAACAAAATTTTCCGTGTGATTCAACGCGAAATTCCAGATGCTCCTCATGAAGTGTTGTTGGTACTTGATGCGACGACTGGACAAAATGCACTTAACCAAGCCAAGCTGTTTGGTGAGAAAAGCGGTGTAACCGGACTGGTACTAACGAAGTTGGATGGTACAGCGAAGGGCGGGATTGTTGTGGCCATCCGTCAGGAGCTGAATTTGCCTGTTAAGCTGGTGGGCTTAGGTGAAAAAGTGAATGATCTTCAGCCGTTTGATTCCGAGCAATTCGTTCATGCGTTGTTTGCGGGGTTGATTCAGGAAGAGACGGTCGAAGCAACTGCTGCAGGCGAGGAAGAACAGAACTGATACGTTTAAAGTAGGCCTTCATGCCACGTTTGGGACTAAGTAGCCATCCTGTTGCTGCTCAAGCTCGCCCAGATGTATAATGAAAGCAAGAGGTCTGTCGATGCCGTATATGTAATGTATCTTGTATGTAAAATATAAATAAGGAAGCCGGGTGAAAAACCGATGGCAAACACCTATACCTACTCCCGACGGGAAGAAGTAGCCAACGCCATTACACATGGAATTGGAGCCGTTTTAAGCGTGGCAGCGCTTGTGTTACTCATTGTTTTTGCTAGCTTGAAAGGAACCACTTGGCATGTCGTCAGCTTTACGATTTACGGGATTACGATGTTGCTGTTGTACACCAATTCAACGTTGCTTCATAGCCTGCGTGAAGGGAAAATGAAGGATTTGTTCGAAATATTCGATCATTCTTGCATTTACCTGTTCATTGCAGGTAGCTATACCCCGTTTATGCTCGTTGCACTGCGAGGTACTCTGGGATGGACATTGTTTGGAGTGATTTGGGGGATTGCACTGTTTGGTGTGTTGTTCAAGGCGTTCTTCACCAAGCGCTTCCTGTTTATGTCTACCGTGTTTTACATTGTGATGGGCTGGCTCATCACCATTGCCTGGAATCCTCTGGTTGCGACTGTTCCCGCCGGAGGGATGACGTTATTGTTCGTAGGTGGTCTTATGTATACGTTGGGCACAATTTTCTATGTGTGGCGGGCATTTCCATATCACCATGCGATCTGGCATCTGTTTGTTTTGGCAGGCAGCATACTTCATTTTCTGGCTGTTCTGCTGTATCTTACTCCAGTAAGGGTTTAAGTAACAGTGGGCAAAAAGCCGATCCGTACTTCCGTTTAAGGGCAGTGGATCGGCTTTTTTTTGTATGACAAGGGATAACGCTTGACATCTTCTTTTCTTTTATGTATCATAAGGAACGTTGAAAAGAACTGTAAAGTGTTTTTCCTTGACGATGGAGGTATACAAGATGAGTCAGGAGAATCGGCTGGAAAAGACAAACCGGATTAACCGACTGTTTGACTTCTATGAACCTCTGCTTACAGAGAAGCAACAGATGTTTTTAAAATATTACTTCCATGATGATTTTTCTTTAGGGGAAATTGCATCGGAATTTCAAATTAGCCGTCAGGCAGTATATGAACATATTAAACGTGCCGAACAGGTATTGGAAATGTACGAGGAAAAGCTTGGTTTGCTAAGTAAGTATGAGCGTAGAATCCAAGATCTCGAAGAATTAAATAAGACGTTGTATGAGGCATTCGGTAAAATCGGTGAGTCCGATGAAGGCACTCTGCAACATGTCCATCAAATTGTAAATCGCCTGCAGGAATTGTAGGACATATAGATTAAGAACAAACAACCCTGGTAGACAAGGAGGTGCGAAAGTATGGCATTTGAAGGATTATCGACTCGCTTGCAAAATGTATTCAGTAAACTGCGCGGTAAAGGAAAAGTGTCTGAGGATGATGTAGCTCAGGCGATGCGTGAAGTACGATTAGCTTTGCTTGAGGCGGACGTTAACTTCAAGGTTGTAAAGGACTTTATTGCCAAGGTAAAGGAGAAATCCGTTGGTAAGGAAGTGATGGACAGCTTTACGCCAGGCATGGTCATTATCGACATCGTGAACAAGGAACTGACCGAGTTGATGGGTGGCAGTCAGGCCAAGCTTGCCAAAGCAAACAAACCGCCTACGGTCATTATGATGGTGGGTCTCCAGGGCGCAGGTAAGACGACGACGTCTGGTAAACTGGCGAAATTGCTGCAAAAGCAAAATCATCGTCCATTGCTTGTAGCTGGTGATATTTATAGACCAGCCGCGATCAAGCAACTTCAGGTTCTTGGGGAGCAGATTAATACTCCTGTATTTACACTGGGAGATCAGACAAGCCCGGTAGAAATTGCGAAACAGGGTTTGCAGCATGCTAAGGATAATGGTAATGACTACGTTATTATAGATACTGCGGGTCGTCTTCATGTTGATGAAGAGCTCATGGAAGAGTTGCGCCAGATTCACACCAACGTCAACCCGGATGAAGTTCTACTGGTTGTAGATAGCATGACGGGGCAGGACGCGGTTAACGTTGCGGAGCACTTTAATAATAGCCTGGAGTTAACGGGAGTTGTACTGACGAAGCTGGATGGTGACACTCGTGGTGGTGCAGCTTTATCGGTTAAGGCTGTGACTGGATGTCCGATTAAGTTTGCTACATTGGGTGAAAAGCTGGATGCGATGGAGCCGTTTCATCCTGAACGGATGGCTTCACGGATTTTAGGCATGGGTGACATGTTGTCCCTGATTGAAAAAGCGCAGTCCAATATCGACGCCGATAAGGCGAAGGAAATGGAACGGAAAATGCGTAATGCCGAGTTTACTTTTGAAGATTTTCTGGAGCAAATGGATCAAGTTAAGAAGCTTGGCCCAATCGACCAGATTCTTGATATGATTCCCGGTATGGGCAACATGAAGCAAATGAAAGATATCAAAGTGGATGACAAACAGATGGGCCGGATTGAGGCTATCGTTCATTCTATGACCACACAGGAAAAGCAAAACCCAGACATGATTAATCATAGCCGACGCAAACGTATTTCTGTAGGCAGTGGAACATCACTGGCTGAGGTAAATCGTCTGATAAAGCAATTTGACGAAATGCGTCGTATGATGAAGCAGTTCTCAGATATGATGGGACCTAAGGGTGGCAAAAACAAGGCTATGAAGCAGTTGAAGAGTATGGGTAAAGGTATGAAGTTTCCTTTCCGCTAAGGCCAATAGGCCCTTGGAATTATGGGATAACAATATACAGTCTACTTTTTGAAGGAGGTGAATTTTCGTGGCAGTTCGTATTCGTCTGAAACGTATGGGTGCACATAAAGCTCCTTTCTATCGCGTCGTGGTATCTGATTCTCGTTCCCCGCGTGACGGTCGTTTTATCGAAGAAATCGGTTACTACAACCCAATCACAGTACCAGCGGTTGTAAAAATTGATGAAGATAAAGCGCTGAAATGGTTGCAAGATGGTGCACAAGCATCCGACACAGTCCGTAACTTGCTTAGCAAAGCGGGCGTAATGAAAAAGTTTCATGAGTCTAAACTACAGAAATAAGGTGCTGATACGGAGGGTCAACCATGGAAGAATTAGTGATAATCATTGCTAAGGCTTTAGTCGATCATCCGGAAGATGTAACCGTGAAGACCTTGGAGAAGGATCGGCTTGTTGTATATGAGCTTAGTGTGCATCCTGAGGATGTAGGCAAAATCATTGGTAAGCAGGGTCGTATCGCCAAGGCGCTTCGCACTGTGGTTGCATCAGCAGCCGTTAAGATGGATAAACGGGTTACCGTAGACATCATATCTTAAAGATATACGAAAGTGGGTTAGGATGTATGTCCTAACCCTTTTTCGTACATGATGAAGATGATATGGAGCGGGACCGATTACAAGCAGGAGGAACACGATGCAACAATTGTTTAATGTCGGAAAAATTGTGAACACCCATGGAATCCGTGGGGAGCTTAAAATATTAACGACGACAGATTTCCCAGAGGATCGCTTTGCTAAAGGTAGTGAACTTTTGATTGTTCCGGCTGAAGGTAAAGCCCCGATTCCCGTAACTATTGAAACAGCGCGTTTTCAAAAAAATATGGTTGTTGCTAAATTTAAGGAATATCACAATATCAATGAAGTTGAAAAATATAAAGGTACTTTGTTGAAGGTATCTGCTGAGCGGTTAGGCGAATTGGAAGAAAATGAATTCTATTTTCATGAAGTAGTCGGCATGGAAGTAGTGACCGAAGACGGAAATGAGCTCGGCGTGGTCAAAGAAATTTTGACTCCGGGAGCCAATGATGTATGGGTAGTCAAAATGCCTAAAGGCAAGGAACTGCTATTGCCGTATATAGAGGATGTTATTTTGGATGTAAACGTGCGCGAAAAACGGGTTACGGTACGGTTGATGGAAGGTCTGCTGTAATGCGGGTAGATGTGCTGACCCTGTTTCCAGAGATGTTTGATGGAGTGTTTAATGCAAGCATTCTGGGAAAAGCAAGGGATAAGGGAATTGTATCACTGCAAGCGGTTAATTTTCGTCAGTATGCCGGCAACAAGCATGGACAAGTGGATGATACGCCCTATGGTGGTGGGGGCGGCATGGTTTTGAAGCCTGACCCTATTTTTGCTGCCGTGGAAGCGCTGTTGGATAAATCAGAGGAATCAACATTAGAGACTGCCGATGAAGTTATCCAACATGAAGGGGTAGAACGTAACACAGACATAAAATCTCCGCGTATCATTTTGATGTGTCCACAAGGCGAGACTTTTACGCAAAAGAAAGCGGAAGAGCTGGCCAAAGAGGACCATCTTATTTTTATATGCGGGCATTATGAGGGTTATGATGAGCGTATTCGAGAGCATTTGGTGACGGATGAGCTTTCTATCGGAGACTATGTGTTGACTGGTGGTGAGCTTCCAGCCATGACCGTCATTGACAGTGTGACACGGTTGCTACCAGGAGTGCTGGGGAACGAAACGAGTGCGGTAACGGACTCGTTTAGTACCGGGCTGCTGGAGTACCCCCATTATACCCGGCCTGCGGAGTTTCGGGGCTGGAAAGTTCCTGATGTACTCCTGTCAGGGCATCACGTCAATATTGATTCTTGGAGACGACAAGAGGCGTTACGTCGTACGATGGAACGCCGACCGGATCTGTTGGAACAAGCTGAATTGACAGGCAAGGAGCGCGTGTGGATTGAGGAGCAGTGCAAAGCTGACGGTTTGGAGGAAAAGCAATAAAGCGCTTTAGACATGAGTGGATTTGAAAGCAGGCAGTGACCTGTTTTATAATGGAGTCAATTAAATAATGTTTGGTCAAATCCCTTTTTGTTGTTGCAATGCGGTATCCTCCATGATACAATACATCTGTTGTGTGTAATACGGTGGTCCTCTGTGGATAATGAAGGAAACGGTTGTGTTTCCAGAAGAAGCATGAACACCTGTACGGAAGGAGGGAGTCATAGATGAATATCGTCCAAGCGATCACTGAAGAACAACTGCGTAAAGATTTGCCTAACTTTCGTCCTGGTGACACTTTGAAAGTGCACGTGAAAGTTATTGAGGGAACTCGTGAGCGTATCCAGTTGTTTGAAGGTGTTGTAATTAAACGCCGTGGTGGTGGAATCAGTGAGACTTTTACAGTTCGTAAAATTTCTTACGGTGTAGGTGTGGAAAGAACTTTCCCGCTTCATTCCCCAAAAATCGATAAAATCGACGTGGCTCGCCGTGGTAAAGTGCGTCGTGCGAAGCTTTATTATCTTCGTGAACTGCGCGGTAAAGCAGCGAGAATTAAAGAAATTCGTCGTTAATACAACGAATAACGAAAGGGGCTTGGTTACAAGCTCCTTTCGTTTTTTCTACGTACATAGGGAACTGTGGATTATTGACCGTAAAGAGAGGACAGTGAGCTATGGAGCAAGAAGTAGGACAAGGAGCTGTACAGCAGCCAACTGATCAGGATGGTACGCCCAAGCGTAAACCAAAAAATGAGATTTTTGAGTGGCTCAAGGCCATCATTATTGCGTTAGTGCTTGTCTTTTTAATCCGCTGGCTTCTCTTTAAGCCGTTTATTGTGGATGGCCCGTCGATGCAGCCTAACTTTCATACCGGAGAACGCGTCATTGTGAATGAGATTTTGTATGATTTCCGTGCCCCTAAACCAGGGGAAGTGATCGTGTTTCATGTGCCGGAGGAAGGAAGAGACTTTATCAAACGCGTCATTGCCGTTGAAGGAGATACGGTCAAGGTAGAAGGTGACACGATTACAGTAAATGGTAAGCCGATTCAGGAATCTTACCTGAAAGCTCCTTTGGAAGAAGCGCATCAAAATGGCGAGCTTTACAACAAGTTTACAAATTTTCCAAATGAGAAGTTTAAGGATGGAAAAGTTCCGGCGGGGCATATTTTTGTAATGGGAGATAACCGTTCCAATAGTACAGACAGTCGGATGATTGGATATATTGATTTGAAGGAAGTCGTGGGTCGGGCTGACGTTATTTTCTGGCCGGCGAAAGATATGCAGTGGATTAACCACTAGAATAACTAATAAGCAGCATAGCTGCCGTAATCCTAACTAAGAGCCTAAGGGTAAAAGTAGGAGTTACGATCAATGGGGTGATGACGGTGACGATTCAATGGTTTCCTGGTCATATGACCAGAGCTCGCCGCCAAATTGAAGCGAAATTAAAGTTAATTGATTTAGTTATTGAGCTGATTGATGCTCGATTGCCGCTCTCCAGCCGAAATCCAATGATTGATGATATTTTGCAAGGCAAGCCGCGAATGATTATTTTGAATAAAGCAGATTTGGCGGACCCGGTAGTATCACAGCAATGGATTGCCTACTTTAAGGAGCAGGGACATGTGGCCTTACCAGTGGATGCCACAACTGGAACAGGACTAAAAGAAATTCCGATTCAGGCCAAACTGCTGCTTAAGGAAAAGATAGATCGGCAGATTAGGAAGGGAATGAACCCGCGTCCTATGCGTGGATTGATTGTTGGTATTCCGAATGTCGGTAAATCGACACTGATCAACCGAATGGCGGGACGTAATATTGCAGCTACGGGTGACCGTCCAGGGGTAACGAAGGCACAGCAGTGGATCAAGATTGGAGAAATTGAATTGCTGGATACACCAGGGATTCTATGGCCTAAATTTGAGGATCAGAATGTAGGCTATCGTCTGGCAGTTACAGGTGCGATCAAGGAAGAAATTCTGAATGTCGAGGATATTGCCTTTTTTGCGACTAAATATTTGGTTCAGTACTATTGGGATGCACTGGCAGAGCGCTTTGAGCTCACCGAACGTCCTGAAGATACAGAAAATCCTGATGAAATTGTCAACGTTATGGAAGCGATCGGACGTAAACGTGGCTGTATTGTTAGCGGCGGACGTGTGGATCTCGAAAAGGCGTCAAAAATCATTTTGCGTGAGCTGCGTGCAGGGAAGCTGGGACGATTCAGTTTGGAAGCTCCTTACTGATTTTACTGGTACACCGATACAGAATATAGCATTTTGTGGCAAGGAAGAACCTTCCCCATCTCTCCGGAGAGGAGGAAGGTTTTTTGGCATTTGAAGGCAGTTAGAAAAGGGTTTTGGACGATGAAGGTCTGTGGTAAGCTGAATTCAATCGCTAGAGCTACGGCATGAATGACGCGTTAAACTACATATAGATGGGCAGGTATTGAATATGGAAGATAAAGAGATTGTAGTGAAGGACATGCTACATTATGAAAAAAAATGCTGGGAGCAGTCTTGTGAGCGGATTGCAGGGATTGACGAGGTAGGTCGTGGATGCCTGTTTGGAGATGTTGTGGCCGCAGCAGTCATTTTACCAGTGGGTGAGTTACTGGAAGGTGTGGATGATTCCAAAAAATTGTCGGACAAGAAGAGAGAAGCATACTACGAGCTGATTATGGAGAAGGCCATTTCTGTAGGAGTTGGCTATGTAGATGCGCAAACGATTGATGATATTAATATTAAGCAAGCAGCTCGTTTGGCTATGAAGCAGGCTATTGAGGCTTTACATGTGTCTCCTGATTATTTACTGGTGGATGCAGAAAAGGTAGATGTGCCTATTCCTCAACTCTCTATTATTAAAGGAGATGCCAACAGTCAGTCTATTGCGGCAGCCTCTATCATCGCCAAGGTAACCCGTGATCGGCTGTGCAAAGGTGAATGGGATGCGAAGTATCCGGAATATGGGATCGGTATACATAAAGGTTACGCTACCAAGTTACACAGGGAACAAATTTTGGCGCTAGGACCTACAAAGATGCATAGACGCAGCTTTCTGGGCAATTTGTTGACGGAGCAACCGACGCTGTTTGATCTGTAGTTACTTATTATGAATCGGCACAATGCCGATATAAAGTATAACTAATACCATAAGCCCCTTTGAATGGGGGAGAGTGAGAGGAGGGGCGATATGAACATCGGATCTGTATTTCGTGGATTACTTGGAGATGTGAAGGCTGGAGAGGCTAAAAAGCTCGATATGCAGCCAGGCCAGGTCGTACGAGGAGTCGTGCTAAAGGTGTCTGAGGACGGCGGCGAGGCTGTGTTGCAAATACAAGGTTCTCAGGTCAGGGCAAAGCTGGAGACCCCTCTTCAACCTGGACAGACTACAACGTTTCAGGTTCAACCGGCTTCCCCCAGTGGAATGACGGTGCTTAAGCCTCTGAACGATGTGGCCAATACACCACAGCAAACCGTAGCGCTGACAGATGTATTGGAATCGGTGGGACTACCGGATACAGCTCAGAACAGGGAGCTTATACAGGCAATGCAAAAGAATGGTGTGCCGTTGACATCTGAAAATGCGGCTTCTTTGCGAGAAGCTATGGCGAAGCAAAGCGGCAATGTACAATTGGGAACGTTTGTGCAGGCGGCGGCAGTTGCCTTTCAGCGGGGACTTCCATTGACGGCAGAAAGCATAAACGGATTGCGTCAAGCGATGTTTGGGCCTCCTTTAAATGATCTGTTGTCTTCGCTGGAGCAAGAGCTTGAAACGATATTAAAACAGCAAGGACAGGGAATATCCACTGAACGCTCAGTGGGGGAATTAACAGCTATAAAGAGCGCTGATCGAATGTCTGCTAGTCCAACAGGTGCTTCTTTCGGGGGGGTAGTAGATGGGCAGGAAGGCCGAACTCCTATATTGTCCAAGGATGCTTCTACCGCTGCAAAGCAGGCAGAAGCTGGACAAACCACAGGCGGTAAGGAATTGTTAAAAGGGACTCAAGCAGCCAACCTTGCTGCTGCAGTGAGTGAAGCGAGTGCTTTGGCAACAGATTCAGATACTGCGACGGGGGCTACATCTGTAGCCAAAGGGACTGCTTCAGGAGAAGCGGAGGCAGTCAATGGACGCGGAGCGACAGTGGCATCGGAAGCTAGCGTAAATGCTCCAGAAGCGAGTGCTGATGCATTAAATGGTCCCCGCACCAGAGTGGAGCATTCACAGTCACAGCAAGCCACTGCGACAAGCACACAGCTTAAGGATGCCGATGGCGCTCCAGCGGCTGCCACGGCAGAACCTGCGGGGGCAAAGACAGCCTTAACCGCGGCCACGGCTGACCGTCCCACCGCACAGCAGGCTGGTGCCCCTGTGCCGCAATCCACAGCAGGTAACACTGCTGCGCCAGAGGTGCCGCTCCAGCGGCTGCGCACGTTGCTGCAGGAGCTACGCGCGGCGGTGCCGCCCGCACTGAGCACGGCTGCGCCAGAGCCGCCCGCAGCGGAAGTGGCGCAGCCAACGGCTGGCGCCTCGCGGGCCGCAGACGCCGCTGCATCGCAGCCTGCGGCGTCCAGCCCGCAGCTCACCCCCTCGGAGGACCCGTGGGTGGGCCGCGTACTGAAGCTGCTCGGTGCAGAGCACGAGCAGCAAGTACACCGCGCGACTACACAGGTCGCGCAAGGGGCGGCGGCACGTATGGAGCCGCCAGAGGGAATGCCCCAGACGCTGCCGGGATTAGCGGCTGCGTCTGGGGACACGGTGTCAGCAGACGCAGACACCGTAAAAGGGGCGCTGCTCCAGCTGATGAGCAGTGACGATCTGCCGCCCGCTTTGAAAGAGGCGGCTCAGCAGGTTGTACAGCACCTGACAGGTCAGCAGTTGCTACTCAATACAGACCGAACGGCGCCTTTTGCACAAGTACACATGTTTATCCCGTTCGTTGGACCGGACGGTCGTGAAACAGCTACGATCCAGATTCAGTCCCGCCGCGGCAAACGGGGAGAGCTGGACGCCTCCAACTGTCGTCTTTGGTTTGATTTGGACATGAAGGGGCTTGGACCGACCCTGGTAGATGTCCAGGTTGTAGATCGGATTGTAAGTGTCAAGCTCCATAATGATCATGAATGGGCGGCTTCGTTGTTAACCAGTGGGCGTGAGTCCATTCACACAGCGTTGGAGTCACTAGGATACCAACTTCTATCGCTTCGTACCGAGCCTATGCCCATAAGGACTGAACAGAACAGTCTCGCCTCTTCTGAAGTAGAAAGCTATGTGCCTCAGCCGTATAAAGGAGTCGATCTTAAAATATGAAAGAGCCGTTGGAACCTCCTTCTCCTTCCATAAAGAAGGCGGTCGCCCTTAAATATACGCCTGGTGAGAGCGAAGCACCGATTGTCGTTGCCAAAGGGAGCGGCCGTGTTGCGGATAGCATTTTAGAAAAAGCTAAAGAACATGGTGTTCCAGTACAGGAGGATGCTGCGCTGGTTGAAGTACTATCCAAACTCGATTTGGACGAACAAATTCCTGCTGAGCTCTATCAGTTGGTGGCAGAGGTGCTTACCTATATATATCAAATGGATCGGCTTGCATCAGGGGATGACTGGTGATGTCGAATGAAATGAAGGCTGGCGGCAAGGATCAACGGAAAGCCAAAGGAGCGATGGGCGAAGAGGCAGCGGCTTTGTTTTTAGAAAACTTGAGTTTCCGTATCATAGAGCGTAATTGGAGATGCCGCAGTGGTGAAATAGATCTGATTGCCAAGCAGGAGCATACATTCGTGTTTATTGAGGTACGTAGTCGAAGTAGCTCCAAATATGGAACGCCAGCAGAATCAGTTAATGCGCGTAAAATAGCCCAAGTTCGCCAAACAGCCGCTGTATATTTGCATATGAACAGGATTGGAGATGCTCCAATCCGCTTTGACATGATTTCTGTACAATTAACTGACGAAAAGGCAGTTGTTACGGACCATTTAATAGGCGCATTTTAAAAGAGTAAGAGCTTTTTCAAAGGTAAGAGTGCGGGACTGAATCCATATGTGTAGGTTGACAGGAAGGAAAGCTACAGGTATATTTTATTGAGAATAGTTATCATTTTCATCTTAAAATGAATATCTAGAAGTTGTACCTGTGAAGGAGGATTTACGTGACAAAGCATACCTTTAGTGAACATGTCATAGATGTAATTCAGGAACGCCGGACGATTAAACGATTTAAATCCGACTCCATTCCGGTAGATACGATCAAAGAACTGCTCGACGTCGCTGTGTGGGCTCCTAATCATAAAATGCGTGAACCGTGGCGTTTTCTGTTATTTGCTGGTGAAGGACGGAAAAAGCTTGCAAAAGCAATTGCAGCCGATATCGGTAAGGACAACAAGTTTGAGAGCGGCATTTTGCACAACCCGATCCAGCTTTTAGTAGTGATGGAAGAAGATCCGCGTCAAGCGGTTTGGGATGAGGATTTTGCAGCGGTCAGTGCGCTTGTACAAAACTTTATGCTTGCCGCATGGAGCAAAGGAATTGGAACGTTTTGGGTGACAAAGCCATTTTTGTATTCGCCTAAGTTCCGTGAGCACTTGGGAATTCAACCGGGTGAGAAGGTAATAGGAATGATATATGCAGGCTATCCTGACGTTATCCCAGAATCAAGACCACGTACTCCGGCAGCCGATAAGCTGACCTTGTTTGACAAATAATCTGTCGTCAGATAAACTTAGTCAAGAATTTTTGAAGGCATGGTTCGGAGTTAAAATTTCGAACATCACATTTGCAAAGAATGAAAATTTGGAAGCACCTTTTTTCATATATGCAATGATTCCCGAGAGGGAGCATTCCAATATGAGGAGAGGTGCTTTTTGATATGTATGGAAAATTACACGGAGCTTGTTTGTATGGAATAGATGGCGTTCTGATTGAAGTTGAGACTGATTTGTCCAATGGCTTGCCTCAGACGGCGATTATAGGCTTGCCGGATTCGGCGATTCGAGAGGCAGTGGAGCGTGTCAGAGCAGCAATCAAAAACTGTGGCTTTAAATATCCGTCCCAGCGTGTCACGATTAATTTAGCTCCTGCTGATTTGCGTAAGGAAGGTTCATCTTTTGACCTTGCTATCGCTTTAGGGTTGCTGACAACCAGTGAACAGGTCGTTTTACCCGTGGGAGAACGGACGCTGTTTATTGGTGAGCTGGCGCTGGATGGCAGTATTCGCCCTGTGAATGGGGTACTGTCCATGGTTGATCTGGCCAAGCGTGAAGGATTCAACTCCGTGCTGCTTCCCCAGGAAAACGCAAGCGAGGCTCGTCTGATTACGGGTATACGTATTTACGCTATACGTCATCTAGCAGATCTTATTCCGATTGAAGATCGTGCACAAGGCACTGTTGATAGCCCAGCGACAAATCCGGGTTGTACTGCCAGTAAACAAGTCATGATCTGTTCCTATGACCATTTACCTCAAGCAGAGCATATACGGTTGTGTGAAAAAGAAGAGATAACTAGCAACATGGAGGATTACAGCGATGTGTTGGGTCAGCTGCACGCCAAGCGTGCGTTAGTCATCGCTGCAGCCGGAATGCATAATATCCTGCTTATGGGACCGCCGGGGGCTGGGAAAACAATGCTCATCCGCAGGTTGCCATCTATCCTTCCGCCTTTGACTGAAAAGGAGGCGCTTGAAGTCACCAAAGTATACAGCGCTGCCGGGAAGTGGAAGGAGTCATCGCCTCATCTGATGAATATTCGTCCCTTCCGTTCGCCTCATCATACGATCTCTGCTGCTGGTTTGGTGGGTGGGGGAGGTATACCCAAACCAGGAGAAATCAGTCTTGCACACCGGGGAATTTTATTTCTGGATGAGTTGCCTGAGTTTAGCCGTCATGTACTAGAAGTGCTGCGTCAACCTTTGGAAGACCACAATGTTACGATCAGTCGTTCACGTGCAGTTTTTAAGTATCCGGCGCATTTCTTACTTGCTGCCTCTTTAAATCCGTGTCATTGTGGCTTTTTCGGAAATGACACGGAACATCAGCGCTGTACCTGTTCACCTGCAGCAGTAGCCCGCTACCGTTCACGTATTTCTGGTCCACTGCTGGATCGGATTGATCTTCAGCTTGAAGTATCGCAACCGAAGGATTGGCGGGAGGAAAAAGAATCATTGTCGTCCGTTGAAATGCGAAGACAGGTGCTGGCTGCTCAAGCGATACAAATCCACAGATATAGCAAGCTTCCCTTTTCATGGAATAGTGAGCTGTCCGGTCAGATGCTTCGTAAATATGCTGTATTAGAAAAAAATGCAGCGGAGTTGCTTGATCAAACAATGGACGCACTCGGTTTAAGCATGCGTGCGTATGATCGAATTCTCAAGCTTTCGCGTACCATTGCAGACTTACATGACTCGGAGAAAATTTTGACTTCACATGTGGCTGAAGCTATTCAATACCGCCACATGGATAGAGCAAATGCCAGTTTTCCTGAAAGTTAAAAAGGCGATAAAACTTAGTAGTTATAACACATTATCTTTATGAAAGAGTTTTTCCAAGGGGTATGTACAATAGAAAGTGGAAAAAAGAGCAAAAAAAAGCTCCAGGCAAAAAGACCTGGAGAAGAAAAATAAGATTATGACAATAGTGATTATACTATGAGTATATCATTTTCGTATATACGATTATGCATCATCTTCCATGTTACTTGATGGAAAAAAACAAACAGTCTTTAAGGAATGGATAGCTCAAAGGATAATAAACCCCTCGACCAAAACGGTCGAGGGGCTTGTTGTGAACTTTATTCTAACGAAACTATTGAATTCATGAAGAGAGATGAAGATGGCCCCCCTACATATGCTAAAGAAAATCTACGTTACAAAACGTTCAGTTTCACTTCAATATTACCGCGGGTAGCGCGGGAGTATGGACATTGTTCGTGTGCGCCTTCCACCAGTTTTACTGCAGTTTCATGATCGACGCCTTTTACCAGTACGTCGAGACTTACTCCGATTCCGAAGCCGCCGTCTTCCACTTTTCCGAAATGGACCGTAGCTGTTACTTCAGTACCTTCATGCTTAACACGTTGCATGCGAGCAACCATATTTAAGGCACTGTCAAAGCAAGCGGAATAGCCTGCTGCGAACAATTGCTCTGGATTCGTACCTGCACCGCCTGCGCCGCCCATTTCTTTTGGGGTATCAATATCTAAACGAAGTTCAGGGGAAGAAGACTCGATATAACCGTTACGTCCACCAACCGCTTTTACTGTTGTTTCATACATTTTTTGTTGAATGGTCATCATAATCCAATCACTGCCTCTCGCTCAACTTATATTTTACACAATTTAATTTATCAAAATAATTATTGTTTGTAAAGTGTTTTGTGCAATTAGCATGTATTTTATTATATAATGTGCTAAAATAATGACGAAAGTAGGTGATCAGACAGCATGGAAAACAATCCTAATGAAGGTACAGCGTTGAAACTTGATAATCAGTTATGCTTTGCCATATATGCATGCTCCAGAGAGATTACGAAGCTATACCAGCCTTATCTGGAAAAGCTCGGTGTGACGTACTCGCAATATTTGGTACTTATCGTGCTCTGGGAGCGTGAAGAATGTACAGTGAAGGAATTGGGGGAGGCACTATATTTGGACTCCGGCACACTAACTCCGCTATTGAAGAGATTGCAGAACGCCGGGCTTATCGATCGAAAGCGTTCCACTCAAGATGAGCGTAAGGTGCTGATTTCTTTGACGACAGAGGGAAGCGCATTACGGGAAAAAGCTCTGTCTGTACCAGGATGCATCCAGGAAAAAACAAGTATGACTCATGATCAATTTGGGTCGCTTCTGCTCCAGTTCAATGATCTGCTCGATCGTGTTCATCAAGCTAATGTACAAATTGAAAAATCATAAGGTATCTTCAGTTGCTCTTGCGAATCTTATGGCATGAGTTGTTCTCAGCTGGAAAGAAAAAATACCTAATCATGCTTGAAGAATTAAAGTGCCTCTTAATGTGGATTAGGCAATCCCATGTTGTAGAGGTGCTTTTTTTGTGAATTTGTATTAGGAGTAGTATCCAATAATATCCAAACATTCGATTTTGGGAATGATAATGATATCAAAATACTGTAATTCATGAGGTTAAATTATAAGGAAAGCGTTTTAAAAACATGTTACAATGATGTAGGTTTAGTATAGATTTCCTTGTGAACCGCCCTTGTTGCAGTCATGTTGATAGGAGGATTCCAGAATGAATATCCATGAATATCAGGGTAAAGAAGTATTGAAGCAGTACGGAGTGGCTGTACCGAACGGTAAGGTTGCCTATACGGTGGAGGAAGCCGTTGCTGCGGCAGAATCGCTTGGAAGCGCTGTTACGGTGGTAAAAGCACAAATTCATGCTGGTGGACGCGGTAAAGCGGGTGGCGTGAAAGTTGCCAAAGGTTTAGATGAGGTGCGGACTTTTGCTTCTGAAATTTTGGGTAAGGTGCTGGTGACGCATCAGACCGGACCTGAAGGTAAAGAGGTCAAACGCCTTTTGGTTGAGGAAGGCTGCGATATTCGTAAAGAATATTACGTTGGCGTTGTCGTAGATCGTGCGACTGGACGTATCGTAATGATGGCCTCAGAAGAAGGCGGTACGGAAATCGAAGAGGTGGCTGCAGCCACTCCGGAGAAGATTTTTAAAGCGGTTGTTGATCCAGCGATTGGGCTTCAGGTGTATCAGGCCCGTAAGTTGGCGTATGAGATTAATATCCCCAATGAACTGGTAAACAAAGCGGTCAAGTTTATGCTGGCGTTATACGAAGCTTTTGTGGACAAGGACTGTTCGATTGCAGAAATCAATCCCTTAGTCGTTACGGGTGATGGGAATGTACTGGCGTTAGATGCCAAACTGAATTTTGATTCTAATGCGCTGTTCCGTCACAAGGATATTTTGGAATTGCGTGATTTGGATGAAGAGGACGAGAAGGAAATTGAGGCATCTAAATATGATCTAAGCTATATCGCTCTGGACGGAAATATTGGCTGTATGGTCAACGGTGCGGGCTTGGCGATGGCAACCATGGATATTATCAAATATTACGGTGGCGATCCGGCCAACTTCCTGGACGTAGGGGGCGGTGCGACGACGGAAAAGGTAACCGAAGCGTTCAAAATCATTTTGTCCGATCCGAAGGTTGAAGGTATTTTCGTGAACATTTTCGGCGGAATTATGCAGTGTGACATCATTGCGAACGGCGTCGTGGAGGCTGCCAAACAGTTGGGGCTGACTCGTCCGCTTGTTGTCCGTCTTGAAGGGACAAATGTTGAGCTCGGCAAACAGATTTTAGCGGAATCCGGTTTGAATATCGTAGCAGCCGATTCCATGGCGGATGGTGCCCAAAAAATCGTCGAACTTGTTCAATAGCCTGTTTGCATTCCGATATGCCGAATAAACGATAGGGGATGTGAAGATCGTGAGTATTTTGGTCGATAAGCATACAAAGGTGATTACACAGGGGATTACGGGAAAAACGGCGTTGTTTCATGCCAAGGGTGCACTTGATTACGGTACACAAATGGTAGGTGGCACCTCTCCGGGTAAGGGGGGCACCGAGGTAGAAATTACACTGGAGAACGGACAACAGGTCAAATTGCCAGTGTTTAACACCGTAAGCGAAGCCAAGGAAGTTACTGGCGCAACAGCGAGCGTGATTTACGTGCCACCGGCTTTTGCAGCAGATTCCATTTTGGAGGCTGTAGATGCAGAATTAGATCTCGTGATTTGTATCACGGAAGGCATTCCGGTGCTTGATATGATCAGGGTCAAACGTTTTATGGAAGGTAAAAAGACCGTTCTGATTGGCCCTAACTGCCCAGGCGTTATTACGCCAGGAGAATGTAAAATCGGTATTATGCCAGGTTACATTCATCTACCAGGTCATGTAGGTGTTGTGTCACGTAGTGGTACTTTGACCTATGAAGCAGTGCATCAGTTAACGACCCGAGGTATAGGACAATCTTCCGCGGTTGGTATTGGCGGTGACCCCGTTAAAGGTTCAGAATTCATTGATATTTTGCAACGTTTCAATGAGGACCCCAATACTCACGCTGTCATTATGATCGGAGAAATTGGGGGTACAGCCGAAGAAGAGGCGGCCGAGTGGATCAGGGACAATATGACGAAGCCAGTGGTTGGTTTTATCGGCGGTGTGACTGCGCCTCCGGGCAAACGGATGGGGCATGCAGGCGCCATTATTTCTGGTGGAAAAGGAACGGCCAAAGAGAAAATTGCCACGCTTGAAGCCTGTGGGATCAAGGTGGCACCGACTCCTTCCGAAATGGGCTCGACACTGGTAAGTGTGCTGGAAGCACGTGGTATTTTGAATTTGTGTACGACACATTAAATCGTGTTTCTTCATTAATATACAGGCCATAAAACTGCATCGAAATTTGCCGCAGGCTAGTGTATAATGAAAGAAAGGTAAGCAACCTTTTTATCTTCTGAAACAGGGGATGAAAAGGTTGCTTTTTTTTGCGTTAAGACAGGCTTGTCAGGGAAACGCTTGCAAAATGATTCATTGTGCCACAAAATAAGGAAGGGTTCACTCTTCCGTGAATGGGGGAACCATAGTTTGGAAGAAAGATGGCTTTTGTTAGGCTTACATGAGTTAGAGGGAATCGGAAGAAAAACAATTCAGCGTATTTGGTCGAGTGACTATCGATTGCATGAGCTACTGCATTTTAGCGAACAAAAGTGGATTGAGATAGGGTTAAGCCCTGCTCAGGCACGAATTGCGGCTCAGTGCTACGATGAAGAATGGGTGCATGAACGTTATCAGCGAGTTCAGTCCGGTGATATTGGAACGGTAACTTATGTGGACGAGGATTATCCCCTATTAATGAAGGAAACAGTTGACCCACCTTGGGTAATGTATACAAAAGGGGATAAATCACTTTTGCATACATGTTCTGTAGCTATGGTAGGAACTCGCGTTCCCACCGCTTATGGACGTAGAGCAGCGGAGATACTAACAGAGGGATTATGTAATGCAGGGATTACAGTAGTTAGCGGATTGGCGAGAGGGATTGACAGTATTTGTCACGAAACTGCCCTACGCTGGGGAGGAAACACGATTGGTGTACTGGGAACAGCGATAGATCAAATTTATCCTCCCCAAAATGCGTCTTTATTTGCAGAGATGGCTAGCAAAGGCTTGATTGTATCGGAGTATCCTCCAGGCACGAGGTCACATCCGGGAATGTTTCCACAACGTAATCGGATTATAGCTGGCCTAACGAAGGGAACGCTCGTCGTCGAAGCAGATGCAAGAAGCGGCTCCTTGATTACAGCTGATGCTGCGCTAGAGGCAAATCGAGATGTGTTTGCTGTTCCCGGACCCATTACGTCACCGAAGAGTAGAGGCACGCTGAGCTTGATTAAGCAAGGAGCCAAAACAGTCACTGAAGCTTCGGATATTATTGAGGAGTATGAAGCAGATTTGCGTACAAGGGAGGTTTCTTCATACAATAGAGAGCAGAGTCTTAAACTGAAGGAGGCCTCCAAAGTGCCAGAAAGGGAGACTTCTGAGGAAAACCGTGTCATACTGTTGCTCGAACAGGGAACCATGACACTGGATGAACTGCTTGATGCTACAGCATGGGATTTTGGACTTTTACACGCAGTTCTGTTATCGTTAATCATAAAAAAAAGGATCGCCCAGCTAGCGGGCACAAAATACAAGCTTATTTAGTAGTTGTTTTTGCAAAATCCTTAGTTAGTAAATGCACAAATTCATTTTTAAACATCAGGTGGAGGGCAGTATGGCATTCATCCGCGCCGCGGATTCCTACTCCTTCCCCACTTCCTGAAATGTGTTGACATTATGACTCGCAGCAGCGGAGCAGATGGAATCTTTCTGAACAAGTATAGCGATCTGGAAAAATGACCAATCTGTGAAGCGCTCTCCGCGTCATAAATCACCACATTTCAGGAAGTCTATCATATTCATGTGTGTAATTGAGAGGAGGAAGAGCCTATGGCGGATTCACTCGTCATCGTGGAATCGCCTTCCAAGGCGAAGACGATCGGCAAATACTTAGGCAGCAAATATATCGTCAAGGCTTCCATGGGTCATATCAGGGATTTACCGAAGAGTCAGATCGGCGTAGAGGTCGAAAATGATTTTAATCCCAAATACATTACCATTCGAGGTAAAGGCTCAATTCTAAAAGAATTAAAGGATGCCCGAAAAAAAGTAAAAAAAGTATATCTGGCGGCTGACCCGGATCGCGAAGGTGAGGCTATTGCCTGGCATCTGGCGCATGCGCTGGAACTGGACGATACAGCAGATTGCCGTGTTGTATTTAATGAAATTACGAAGCAGGCTGTCAAAGATGCTTTTAAAACACCCCGTAAAATCAATATGGATTTGGTCAACGCTCAGCAGGCACGACGGATACTGGATCGACTTGTTGGCTACAAAATCAGCCCGTTGCTCTGGAAAAAGGTAAAAAAGGGTCTATCCGCTGGGCGTGTGCAGTCGGTTGCGGTGAAGATTATTTTGGACCGGGAAAACGAGATCAGTGAGTTTGTACCGGAAGAATACTGGACGATTACAGCTAAACTAGCTATTAAAGACAGCACCTTTGAAGCGAAATTTCATAAGCTGCGCGGTGAAAAGAAAGAGCTCTCCAGCGAAGCGGATGTACAAGAAGTGTTGGAAGCTATCGGGAAATCGTCTTACAAGGTGCGCGATGTGAAAGAGAAAGAGCGTTTGCGCAATCCTTCTCCTCCATTCACAACAAGTTCCTTGCAGCAGGAGGCGGCTCGGAAGCTCAACTTCCGCGCATCTAAAACGATGTCTGTAGCTCAGCAGCTATATGAGGGTGTGGATTTAGGTAAAGAAGGGACCGTGGGTCTGATTACGTATATGCGTACGGATTCCACACGGATCGCCGCTTCAGCTCAGGAGGAAGCGAAAGAATTAATTATTCAAAAATATGGCGAAGCTTTTGTGCCTGAAACTCCTCGACAATATTCAAAAAAAGCGGCCAACGCCCAGGATGCGCATGAAGCGATTCGCCCAACCTCTGCGTTACGCGATCCGGAAACAGTTAAGCCGTTTATGAGTCGGGATCAGTTCCGCTTGTACAAATTGGTATGGGAACGTTTCATGGCCAGCCAGATGGCTTCTGCTATTATGGATACTTTGTCCGTAGATATTGAAGCGGGTGAGACGATATTCCGGGCAGCAGGTTCTAAGGTTCGTTTTCCAGGTTTCATGAAAGTGTATGTAGAGGGAAATGACGACGGTAAAACTGAAGAAGATAAACTGCTGCCACCACTTCAACCAGGCGATAAATTAAAAAAAGAAGCGGTTGAGCCGAAGCAGCATTTTACACAACCGCCTCCCCGTTATACGGAAGCGCGACTGGTGAAGACGCTGGAAGAACTGGGTATAGGACGTCCAAGTACGTATGCACCAACGCTGGAAACCATTCAGAAACGTGGGTACGTTGCTATTGAAGAAAAGAAATTTTTTCCTACAGAGCTGGGCGAATTGGTCATCGAACAGATGGAGGAGTTCTTTCCAGAGATTCTGAATGTGGAGTTTACAGCTAATATGGAAGGTGATCTTGACCACGTCGAAGAAGGCGAAGGTAATTGGGTCAAGGTGTTGAGTGACTTTTACGAGTCATTCGAGAAGCGACTTGAAGTGGCTGAAGAAGAAATGAAAGAAATTGAAATAAAAGATGAAGTATCCGATGTCATTTGTGATAAGTGTGGCAGCCAAATGGTGTATAAGCTCGGCCGATTCGGTAAATTCCTGGCCTGTTCTGCTTTTCCAGATTGCCGTAACACAAAGCCAATTGTTAAGGATATCGGGATTAATTGTCCTACATGCGGTGAGGGCCATGTCGTCGAACGACGGAGTAAAAAAGGACGTATCTTCTATGGATGTGACCGCTACCCGGAATGTGATTTTGTTTCCTGGGATAAACCGTCCATTAAGCCTTGCCCAAGTTGCAGTAGCCTAATGGTCGAAAAACGTACAAAACAAGGAACGAAGCTCAACTGTACTGTCTGCGATCACAGCGAAATGCTGGAAGAGAGCGATGAGAGCGTAGAGACTTCTTAAGAACAACAATAGCAGGGGGATTTAAACGTGAGTGAACTACAAAAGGTAACGGTCATCGGAGCAGGTTTGGCGGGCAGCGAAGCTGCCTGGCAAATTGCAAGCCGTGGAGTGCCAGTCAAGTTATATGAAATGCGGCCGGTTGTAAAAACACCAGCACATCATACAGATAAATTTGCCGAACTGGTATGCAGTAATTCCTTGCGGGCAAACGGCCTAACGAATGCAGTAGGCGTACTGAAGGAAGAGATGAGAATACTAAACTCCTTGATTCTGAGTGCAGCAGATCGTCATGCTGTTCCGGCTGGCGGTGCATTGGCAGTGGATCGTGACGGATTTTCCGGTCATATTACTGATACACTTCATCAACATCCCTTGATCGAGGTTGTTAATGAAGAGCTTCAGGAAATCCCACAGGATGGTATTGTGGTCATTGCGACGGGGCCTTTAACTTCTCCTGCTTTGTCGGAACAAATTAAATCGCTGATGGGAGAAGAGTATTTTTATTTTTACGATGCGGCAGCCCCTATTGTAGAAAAGGACTCTATCGACATGAGCAAGGTTTATCTGGCTTCCCGTTATGATAAGGGAGAAGCAGCGTACTTGAATTGTCCGATGAACGAAGCAGAATTTGATGCTTTTTACGAGGCTTTGATTACGGCTGAGGTGGCGCAAGTCAAGGAATTCGAAAAAGAAATTTATTTCGAAGGCTGTATGCCCATCGAAGTGATGATGCAACGTGGGAAACAAACGGCATTGTTCGGACCGATGAAACCTGTGGGTCTCGTAAATCCACATACAGGTGAACTGCCCCACGCAGTTGTTCAGCTTCGGCAGGACAACGCCGCAGGAACGCTGTATAATCTGGTTGGTTTCCAGACTCACCTCAAATGGGGGGAGCAAAAGCGTGTGTTTTCAATGATTCCGGGTCTTGAAGAGGCAGAGTTTGTACGTTACGGTGTGATGCATCGCAATACCTTTATTAATTCTCCGCAGCAACTTCATCCAACTTATCAGTTCAAGGGAAGAAGTAATCTATTCTTCGCCGGACAAATGACCGGTGTAGAGGGATATGTGGAGTCAGCGGCTTCTGGTCTGCTGGCCGGGATGAATGCGGCACGAGCAGCGCGTGGACAGGAAATGTTTGTATTTCCTGCGGAAACGACATTAGGCAGCATGGCGCGGTATATTACGACCGCTGATTTTAAGCATTTTCAACCGATGAATGCAAACTTTGGTTTGCTTCCAAAGCTGGAGACACGGATTCGTAACAAAAAGGAAAAAAATGAAGCTCTCGCTAATCGCGCGCTGGAAAGTTTGCGCGGTTATATCAACGAAACGGGAGTTATGTCAGCTGAAGTACAGGCATAAGGATGAAGGAAAAGGAGGAGCGCGTTATGGATATGTCCTTTCATGCTACCACCATCTGCGCTGTACGCCACAATGGCAAAGGAGCTATTGCGGGTGATGGACAGGTAACGTTCGGCAACAGTGTTGTAATGAAGCAGACGGCTAAAAAAGTGCGCAGATTGTATCGTGGTCAGGTCGTTGCGGGATTTGCGGGTTCGGTGGCCGATGCTATCACGTTATTTGAAAAGTTCGAAAATAAGCTAGAGGAACACCACGGAAATCTTCAAAGAGCAGCCGTGGAACTGGCCAAGGACTGGCGTCAGGATCGTATCCTGCGCAAGCTGGAAGCGCTCATGATTGTGATGGACTCATCCGGAATGCTGCTCATTTCTGGAGGCGGCGAAATTATAGAGCCGGATGATGATGTGCTTGCAATTGGATCAGGTGGTAATTTTGCATTGGCAGCTGCCCGTGCTTTCAAACGCCATGGCTCTGGCATGGAAGCAAAGGACATGGCACGGGAAGCGCTAGAGGTTGCTTCGGAAATATGTGTGTATACGAACAATCAGATTATCGTGGAAGAACTGTAAATCGGCTCTGAGTATTCAAGGGTGGAGGAGTGCAAAATGAATAATCAATCGTTGACGCCCAGACAAGTGGTATCCGAGCTGGATAAGTATATTGTCGGACAAAAGCAAGCTAAAAAATCTGTTGCTGTTGCCTTGCGCAACCGCTATCGGCGTAGTAAGCTGCCGGATGATATCCGGGATGAAATTGTGCCTAAAAATATTTTGATGATCGGGCCGACTGGTGTGGGTAAAACTGAAATTGCACGTAGACTTGCACGGCTCGTGGGAGCTCCTTTTGTCAAGGTAGAGGCGACCAAATTTACAGAAGTGGGTTACGTGGGTCGTGATGTGGAATCCATGGTGCGTGATCTGATGGAAACCTCCATTCGCATCGTTAAGTCGGAACGAACAGAGAATGTGAAGGACAAAGCGGAGGACATGGCAAATGAACGGATTGTCAGCATTCTTGTACCTGCAGAAAAGTCAAACAAATCGCAACGTAATCCTTTTGAAATGCTATTTGGTAATAACACGGGAACTTCGGTAGAAGAAGAACCACCACAACAGGATGGATCTTTGGCAGAAAAGCGCCGTAAGGTTAAATTCGATCTGTTATCCGGAAAGCTTGAGGATGATGTCATAGAGATTGATGTGGAGGATACTGCACCCAATATGCTCGATATGTTTGCTGGGCAAGGGAATGAACAAATGGGTATGAATATGCAGGAGATGTTCGGAAGTTTTCTGCCCAAGCGGACGAAGAAGCGCAAGCTACCAGTCAAGGAAGCTCGCAAGGTGTTGATTCAAGATGAAGCCGCCAAATTGATCGATATGGATGATGTGATTCAGGAGTCTGTGAAGCGTGCTGAGCAATCCGGTATTATTTTTATTGATGAAATAGATAAGATTGCCAGCCAGGGTAAGGGTAGTGGCCCCGATGTGTCGAGAGAAGGCGTCCAGCGCGATATTTTACCTATTGTCGAGGGATCTACCATCATGACCAAATACGGTCCGGTAAGAACAGATTACATTCTGTTTATTGCTGCAGGAGCTTTTCATGTTGCAAAACCATCTGACCTGATCCCTGAGCTTCAGGGCCGTTTCCCAATCCGTGTGGAATTAAGTAGCCTGACCTTGGATGAGTTTGTGTCGATATTGACGGAGCCTAAAAATGCGCTGACCAAGCAATACACTGATTTACTCCGTACTGAGGAGATTGAAGTCGAATTTTCTGCGGAAGCGATCCGTGAGATTGCCAGCATTGCTGAGTCTGTAAATCGCAACACCGAAAATATTGGCGCACGTCGTTTGCATACTATTCTAGAAAAGCTGCTGGAGGATCTGTCGTTTGAAGCACCAGAGCTTACATTGGATCGTATGATCATTACCCCGGAATATGTACGTGAGAAGCTGGGAGATATTGCCCAAAACAGGGACCTTAGTCAGTATATTTTATGAATAGGGTTTCTAAAAATAGGGTGTGTGGTCCAGAATAACACTATCTTGCACCGTCGTTTAGACCTAGATAATGGTCAAGTTGATGATTTTTCTGTCTATTCCAAAAGTAGGACGTATAATCTTTTACAGGTGTAAAGTGCTAAGAAAACATTCATTTTCTTGAAATAAACCTGAAAAATTTAACATTTTATGCATCTAAAGCCCTCTTTTTTAAAAAAGATAGGGCTTTTTTCTTATTGTAATTAGGTCCCAACTCTACGAAACTTAGAATATATGACAGAAAGTTATTATTTTCTACTTAAGACCTAAAAGAAATGTATAATTATGAAATTTTATTGTCGAAAAAAAGTGAAAAATCTTGTTTTATTGAATCTTACTTTGGAGTAGACGCTGGGAGGGAGGAGCTAAATGAATCTGCTGGGTGATATGAGCTTTCAAAAGCTTCAGGCAGGTGTACAGGCGGCAAATACGAGACAACGTGTGATGGCCGACAATATATCCAATGCGGATACCCCGTATTTTAAGCGTTCGGAGGTTTCATTTGAAGAACTGCTTCAGCAGCAAATGGACGGGGATGTCACACCACTACGTGGAAAAGTAACCAATTCAAGACATTTTCAAATAGGACCTGTGAACTCCATTCCAGATGCCACGGTCACCAAAGATGGGTACTCAGTCATGAATAACAATATGAACAACGTAGATATCGACAGAGAAATGAGTCTTATGGCTGAAAATCAACTAAGATATAATACCTACATCCAAGAAATTAATGAGCGCATCAAGATGATGAGAACAGCGGTAGAAGGGAGATAGGACTAGGTGAAGATTAACAACGGCTTTGATATTAGTGCATCTGCTCTTACGGCCCAACGGTTGCGGATGGACGTTATATCTAGCAACATTGCCAACGCAGAGACAACTCGGGCGAAAGTAGAGAATGGACAAGCAGTTCCATATCGGAGAAAAACGGTTGTTTTGGAGCCGAACCAATCTGGCTTTGCCGATGTTTTGAAGGCTCAAATGGAAGGAAGTAGTACAAGCGCTGCTGGCGTTAAGGTTTCGCAAATTCAGGAAGATCAGTCACCTTTGAAGCCTGTGTACAACCCGGGTCACCCGGACGCTGATAAAGATGGCTATGTATATATGCCTAATGTAGACATTATGAAAGAAATGGTCGACATGATTTCCGCAACACGCTCATACGAAGCCAATGTAACAGCTCTGAATGCATCAAAGGCTATGGTTTCCAAAGCGCTTGAAATCGGTCGCTAAGTTCTAGGACTACTAACTACTTAATAGGGAGAGTAAAACATGATTCAGAACGCCATGTTTAATGTACAGACACCGGCAATACAGCAGATTCAATCGCCTAACAATGAGTTGACGAAAGCGACTCCTTCCGAATCCTTGAAGGATTTTGGTTCCTTCCTAAAGGATGCTCTCAATGAGGTAGGGCAGCAAGAAGCCGCTACGCACCAGATGTCCGACCAATTCATGGCAGGCAAAGTTGATGTAGATCAGGTCATGATCACTTCCCAACAAGCGCTGCTTTCCCTGCAGCTTACTACACAGGTCCGAAACAAAGCGATCGAAGCCTATCAGGAGATCATGCGTACACAGATGTAAAGAGGGTTTAGCAAAGTTTCGGATGGGGTGACGGAGTGAACGAGAGAATCGCCCAATATCGGGATAAGATTTCCGGGTATTGGAATAATTTCAGCAAAAAACAGAAAATATTACTTGTTTCGACATTAGCATTCATCATTATCGCCGTTGTAGTGCTAACGATGCAGTTTACCAAAACCGAGTATGAAGTGGCTTTCCGAGATCTAAATGCTAACGATGCTGCCGGAGTCATTAAATATCTCGATTCTGCGGGTATACCGTATCAACTTAATGCTGGCGGGACACAAATCTCAGTCCCAACTGCTAATGCGGATAAGGCGAAGGTAGATGTTGGGTCTCAAGGCCTGATTCAGAAGGGTTCAATCGGCATGAGCGCTTTTGACCAGTCCTCCTCTGCCATTGGTATGACGGAGAACGAGTTCAATGTGAAGTACAATAATGCATTGAACGGCGAAATACAGCAACTGTTGGAACGGATGGATGGTGTCCAAAGCTCCAAAGCTGTCATTAATATGCCAAAGGAAAACATTTTTGCCGGACTTGAAGAAAAGGACAAAGCCTCCGCTTCGATTCAAATGGAATTCGAGCCTGGCTTTACTCCAAATCAGCAAGCAATCGACGGATACTTTAATCTGGTAAAAACGGCCGTGCCGAATCTGCCAGTGGAAAACATTACGATCACCAATAAGGAATATGAGTTGATTCCAACGGCCAAGGGCGGCCAAGGTGGGCTCACTAGTGGTGTTCAGGAAAACATGGCTCTACAGAAGAAGTTTGAGAGCGATGTAAGGAATAATGTCCAACAATTTTTGTCGAAAATTGTTGGAGACGACAAAGTAAACGTGCTGGTTATGTCCCAGCTAAATTTCGACAAAGTAACATCTAAGGAACAAATGGTCACACCTGTTGATCAAACGAAAATGAAGGGTATTGAGATTAGCGCCCAACAAATTCAGGAAAGCTATACGGGCAGTAGTGGACAAACCGGAGGAGTTGCAGGAACAGGAACACAGGATGTTCCGGGCTACCCCGGAGGAGCTAATTCCGGCAACACCAGCTCAGATAAGAGCTCAAGTACGATTAACTACGAAGTTAACCGAATTGCAAGGGATATTATCCAAAGTCCGTACACTGTAAAAGATTTAACCATTAATGTAGCAGTTGAACCACCAACAGGTCAGCAAACGTTGGATACTGCAACTCAGACAGCAATTCAAAATATTTTGGTTAATATCGTAAGAGCGTCGTTGGCGAATTCTGGTACTACAATTACAGACGCTGATTTGGCTAAGAAGGTTTCGGTGTTCTCACAAGCTGTTCCGGCGCCTGCGAGCACAAATACATTCTTCTCAGCTTCCAACCCTTGGCTATGGGGCATCGGAGCTGCTGTTCTGGCACTGCTGGCGGGTGTAATCTTCCTCATCGTACGCGGTCGTCGTAAGCAGGAAGAAGAGTTGGATGAAGAATTGCAACTCATGCCAACGCCGACGGAGTTCCCGTCTATTACCATGGAAAGTGTGACAAATGAAAGTCAAGTGCGTAAACAGCTTGAAAGTCTGGCGAAAAAGAAACCCGACGAATTCGTCAATCTGCTTCGTACATGGCTGGCTGACGAATAGAGGTGAGTTCATTGGCAAAGGCAAGCAGTCAAGGTTTAACGGGAAGACAGAAAGCAGCTATACTTCTGATCACAATGGGACCAGAGGTATCTGCTCAAATATTCAAGCATTTGCGTGATGAGGAGATCGAGCAACTTACTTTGGAAATTGCCAATGTGCGGAAGGTCGATGCCATTGAGAAGGACTCCATCATGGCCGAGTTTCATCAAATTTGTTTGGCTCAGGAGTACATTTCTCAAGGCGGTATTAATTACGCTAAAGAAATATTGGAGAAAGCACTCGGATCGCAAAAAGCAGTTGAGGTCATTAACCGTCTAACAGCGACGTTACAGGTAAGACCCTTCGATTTTGCTCGCAAGGCTGATCCAAACCAGATATTGAATTTTATACAGAATGAGAATCCGCAAACGATTGCTCTCGTGCTTTCGTACTTGCAATTCGAGCAGGCGGCTGCAATTCTGTCGTCTCTGCCACAGGAAAAGCAGGCAGATGTGGCCCGGCGTGTCGCTGTCATGGACAGTACATCTCCGGAAGTTATTTCCCAGGTGGAACGAGTGTTGGAGCAAAAGCTGTCTGCAACCGCGACGCAGGATTATACGAATGCAGGTGGTATCGAGTCCATTGTTCAGATTTTGAATGGCGTAGACCGCGGAACCGAACGTACGATTCTCGACTCGCTTGAAATTCAAGATCCAGAACTGGCTGAGGAAATCAAGAAAAGAATGTTCGTGTTCGAGGATATCGTCAATGTGGACAACCGTTCCATTCAGCGCATTGTCCGCGATATCGACAATGCAGATTTGCAATTGGCGCTTAAAGTATCCAGTGAAGAAGTACGCGATGTGATTTTCCGAAATATGTCGAAGCGTATGGCAGAAACCTTCAAAGAGGAAATGGAGTACATGGGACCGGTGCGGTTGCGTGATGTGGAAGAAGCACAGACACGTATCGTATCGACGATCCGCAGATTGGAAGAGGCCGGTGAGATTATAATCGCACGCGGCGGAGGAGATGACATCATTGTCTAACTTGATCAAATCTTTCCAATATGTTCCTGTAGAGGCTTTGAAAACAATTGATGTGGCACATACGTATGCGCCAGAAACGACGGATGAAGAAATCACAACTGAATATACGGAGCCGGAGCCTCAGCGAGATCACGAGGCTGAACGACTACGGGATGAAATGCTGAATGACGCTAAGGATTTTGCCGAACGTCAGGTTCGCGAGGCAGCTGAAGAAGCGGAACGGATGCTTCAGGAGGCACAGCAGCAGATTGAAGCATGGTGGCAGGAACGACGCGAGCATGACGAGCAGTTAACTCAGTCGTTAAAAGCTGATGGGTTTCAGCAAGGATATGAAGAAGGTCAGAAGCTGGCTGAGGCCGAGCTCCAGACGAAATCAGAGCAGATGATGGAAGAAGCACAGGATATTTTGCGTCAGGCTTATGAGATCAAGGAACAACTGATTCAGGAAGCTGAGCCTTTCCTGGTTGAACTGAGTAGTGCTATTGCTGAGAAGGTCATTGAGAAACAGCTTAGCCTTGAGCCTGAATACACGATTGAATTAATTCGTAAAAATTTGGCTCGTAAGCGGGAAAAAGGAACCATTACATTGTGTGTGTCGCCTCAGCATTTCGCATTTGTGCAAGGTGCGCGAGAAGAATTGTCATTAACTGTCGATTCGCAGGCAGAACTGCAAATTATTCCTGATGGTACCGTGAAAGATCGCGGTTGTGTTATCCGTTCTTCCTTTGGAAGTGTGGATGCGCGGATTGATACGCAATTAGCTGAGATCAAAAAGGAATTACTGCGTCTGGCACATGAGAATGAGGAGCGAAGACATGAAGGGGCTTAATGCGCAGCGCTACATGGATCATTTGCGCCAGCTGGACCCGGTTCGGGTAAATGGCAAGGTTACGCAGGTTATCGGCCTGATGGTTGAATCGGAAGGTCCAGACGCCAGTATCGGGGATGTTTGTTACATTTATCCGGGTAAAACGGCAAAGCCGTTGCAAGCGGAGGTTGTAGGCTTCAGGGACAATAAAGTGCTCCTGATGCCACTTGGAGAACTGCAATCCATTGGTCCCGGTTGTGATGTTGTAGGAACAGGGAAGCCGTTGAATGTGCAGGTCGGGTCGGAGCTGTTAGGCAAAGTGCTGGATGGCTTGGGTCAGCCTCTGGATGGTTCATTGATTCCCTCGCGAATGGCGAGATATTCAACCTTCAATATTCCATCTAATCCGCTGAATCGTCCGCGTGTGCAGGAACCAATCAGTATCGGGGTACGCGCTATCGACGGGTTGCTTACTATCGGTAAAGGACAACGGGTTGGTATTTTTGCAGGTTCGGGTGTAGGTAAAAGTACCTTGATGGGAATGATTGCTCGTAATACGGAAGCCGATGTGAATGTAATTGCCTTGATCGGGGAACGTGGACGCGAAGTGCTGGACTTTATTGAACGGGATTTAGGTCCGGAGGGACTAGAACGTTCCGTGGTCATTGTGGCAACTTCCGACCAACCTGCGTTAATCCGCATTAAGGGTGCACTTATTGCAACGACGATCGCGGAATATTTTCGGGATCGCGGGTTAAATGTCATGCTGATGATGGATTCAGTTACCCGGTATGCGATGGCCCAACGTGAAGTGGGACTAGCCGTAGGGGAGCCACCAGCAATGAGAGGGTACACACCTTCCGTGTTTGCTAGTCTACCTAAGCTTCTAGAACGTGCAGGGACAGGTCCTACTGGCTCCATAACCGCTTTTTATACGGTACTGGTCGATGGTGATGATATGAACGAGCCCATCGCGGATGCGGTGCGCGGGATTTTGGATGGACATATTGTTTTGAATCGTGGGATTGCGAACAAAGGACATTTTCCCGCAATTGATGTGTTAGCGAGTATTAGCCGGGTTATGAAGGATATCGCACCACGAGATCAGATAGACGCTGCCGAGAACATTAAGCGCTTGATGGCCATTTACAAAGATTCGGAGGACCTGATTAATATCGGGGCCTATCAGCAGGGTTCAAATGCAGAAATTGACGAATCCATGGAGCGTATACGGGATATATGGGATTTTACAAGACAAAGAACAGATGAAAAGGCTGAGCTGGATGAGGTAAGGGAGCGTTTGATTTCTGAATTTACGAGGAGATGAAGGTTGAACGATGAGATTTCAGTATTCCTTTCAGAAAGTTGTAGACTTGAAAACCAACGAAAAGTCACAGGCCGAATGGTTGCTTTCCAGTGCTGTCGGACAATTGCAGGCTGAGGAGCAGACATTAACACAGCTTGTAGGCGAAAGGAATCGGGTCATATCAGCCATTCAAAAGGCTGCCGAGGATTGCGCGCCACTCTCTACTATTCAGGAATTACAGGCTTATGTTAATCATCTAGACCAATGTATTACACGCAAGCATAGGGATGTTCAATATGCGCAGCAAAATGTGCAAAGCAAACAAACCGTTTTGACCGATAAAATGCTGGATGAACAGGTTTGGCTGAAAGCGAGAGAGAAGGCCAACGTGAAATTCCAACAGGAAATGCTCCTGCGCGAGCAGAACGAGCTGGATGAAATGGCTTCCGTGCGATTTGCCATGAAAGCCCGGTAAGCGGAAAGTCATAGGATACGCATATCAGCTGCCTGAGGAGGAAGACGATGGCACAGAAGTTAGCAGAAAATGAACTGGATATGGATTTAGGAAAAGAATCAGGCGGGGGATTTGAACGGTTTATGTTTTTCCTGATTCCGATTGTGTTCACAATCGTTCTGGTCGGGGTCCTGCTTACATTGTTCAATATGGACTTCAGAAGCGAAATGATTTCATTAGGGAACAAAATACCAGTTGTTAAAAATTGGGTACCTGAACCGAAAGATAAGGCTACCCAGACGAAAGAGGCAGATCAGAAGGCACAGTCTGAAAGTTCTGAAGCAACCATTCAGCAGTTAAAGGCAGATTTAGCCAAGCAGACGGAGGAGCTTAAAAAGGCTACCGCTGCTAAGACGACACAAGATAAAAAGGTTTCTGAACTGCAGAATCAGGTCAATACGCTGCAAACGCAACAGGAACAGCAGCCACAGGCCAGTCAGCAGGGACAGGCTGGTACGCAAACTACAGGTGGAACAACAAATGAAGATCCTTATGTAAAACAGGCCAGAGATCTTGCTAGCATGTATGAAGGAATGACAGCTAGTAAAGCGGCACCGATTATGGAGAATCTGACTACGGAAGAGACTGTGCAGCTGCTAAGCTACATGGACCCTGCCAACAGTGCAAAGATTTTGCAAAAGATGGACGCTAAAAAAGCAGCCGATATTACTATGGCTCTGAAAAACGTAACGCCATCTACGGATTTGTCAGTTGCTGCGTTGCAGTCTCGTCTGAAAAAGGATCAAGGTACCACAGCTGGAACAACGAGTAAGAGTTTGCAAAGCACTCAAATCAGTAGCACATTTGCTTCTATGGACAAGAAGAGCGGTGCCGAACTTATTTTACAAACTTACAAAATCAGTCCAGACAAGGCATTAAACATATTAAATACAGTAGATGATTCGACACGTGGTTCTTTACTACAAAATATGTCTGCCAAGGATGCGGCTCAGACCGCAAAAATTTTGAACAAACTGATGGGCAGTAAGTAATTTAAATGAAGGGAGGTGAAAAATAAATGACCCTTATTTCTCAAAGTGTATCGGTCAGCTCAAGTCAGACAGCTAGCAGTACAACGGCCTCAACAACGACTACAGCCACAGCTGCTGGAGCAACCACGGGTGCTTTTAATCAAACACTTACGCAAATGATGACAGGCGGGCAAACGGGCTCAGCAGGCACAGATGCGAACGGCTCTCCATTAGTTATGGTACTTCCGCTTATTGCAACTGGAGAATCCACGGAAGCTCCCACCGAGCCGCTGGCCGAAACACTGGCTCCTTTGCTACAAAATCTCGATAAGCTGGATGATCAAGTAGCTGTCGATCCTGCTCTGCTTGCAACTCTGCAAGCGTGGATACAGCAAGTACAACAGTTTTTGCAAGGCGACGGAACAAATCAACAGTTAAACGGTGGAGAAACGACAGAGGCGACAGGCTTAACAGCCTTGGCAGCCAACCCGGCTACTCTTCGATTTGCATTGCAGGACGCTTTGTCACAACTTGCCAATGTAGCAGAGCAGGCTTCTGGAGACCAAAAGTCCCAAGTGGCACAGTTGCTACAATCGCTCCAAAGCGCAACGGCAGGTACGGGAGCAATTTCCGATGAGCAGTGGAATGGTGTAATGAAAGCTGTGGAACTTGCTGATGGTGGGGATTCACAAGCGGTTCAGCCTTCTGCAAATCGATCAAATGGTACTCAGACCGTAGCTGCGGCTACTACTGACAAACAGGTTGTTGCTTCTCAGCAGCAAACAAGTCAGGGTGAAACTAATCAACAAGGCTCAGATGGGCAACGTTCATCAACTAATCTTCTCGTTCAGTCTGCAGTTAAGACGACTGAAACGGATGAAGCGAGTGCATTCGTAGATGCAACTGAGCAAGCAGATTCGACAGCAACTGACAATCAGACTCCAGTGATCACGACTGCGGGACAGCTTTCGGTACAAACTCAAGGAACAACACCTTCGACTCCGGCTCAACCAGTCGTACATGTACGGCAATTTGCCAAGGAGATGACCGAATTTGTAGTGCAGAAACTTGACATTGTAAAACACACTGGTTTGACGGAAGCGACTATCATGCTTCGTCCAGATCATCTGGGCCAGCTGGAGGTTAAGCTGACAATGCAAAATGGTCATCTGGTTGCCCAGTTCATGACTGAGCATAGCGGAGCGAAGGATTTGCTGGAACAGCAAATGTCGCAGCTGCGTTCGAGTCTCCAGAGCCAAGGTATCCAGGTGGATAAGGTAGAAGTAACGCACAATGAGTCGCTTTCCTCCCATATGTATCAGGATGGACGCGGATCTGGAGCTAATCAGCAGCAGCAATCCAATCAACGTTCCAAAGCTCGAGGAAGAGAAGAGAGCGAGGATGCTTTGAAGGTAGCTGAAATGGCAGAAGAGCTTCGTAACTGGACAGCAGAACAACGCGCAGATGATATGAATCGGACAGGCTCCTTTACAGCACAAGCGTAATGATGGAGGTGAGAACACAATGACGACTACAGACAACAATGTATCCACCAGTAACGTCTGGCCGAATTACAATGTGAACAATGTCAAAACAGCAAGTGCCAAGGATACTAAAACGATGGGTAAAGATCAATTTCTGAAAATTTTGATCACCCAGCTACAAAATCAGGATCCGATGCAGCCTTTGGAGGATAAAGAATTTATCGCTCAAATGGCCCAGTTTTCCTCGGTGGAACAACTAATGAACATTTCTACGCAGTTGAATGCATTGGGACAGTCTTTAGGTACGGCTTCCGGTTTGATAGGAAAAGAAGTCAGCTGGATTGAGGCAGGTAAAAAAGACTCCATTACAGGTGAAACAGGTGCGGGTACAGTAAAAAGTGGAATCGTAGATTCCATCGTTATTCGCGACGGTGTGCAGTATGCCAAAATGGGAGCAGCTGAGGTGGCATTAAAAGATGTAACATCAGTGAGCCAGGCTAACACAACGACTCCCGCTACGGATACATCGGATACTTCATCTTCTTCCACTACTGGAAGCGGTGAGGACTCATGAATGACAGGATAACGGTCGGACGCCTTTTTCCCGCCAACGTGCCCCCGGCAGCAATCTCACAAAACCGAGTAAATTCGGTATCTAAGGATGCCAGACCGTTCGGTCAGGTGTTGCAGGATCAGGTGCTCAAGCTGAGCAACCATGCAGCCAAGCGTCTGGAGCAGCGGGGAATAGAGTTGAGAAGTGACCAAATGGCGAAAATTAATTCTGCTGTGGATAAAGCAGCTGCCAAAGGCGCCAAAGAATCATTGATTTTAATGCAGGATATGGCTTTGATTGTAAGTGTTCCTAATCGAACCGTTGTTACCGCGATGGATAAGAAATCCATGGAGGATAACGTATTTACGCAGATAGATAGTGCTGTAATTATTTCATGAAAAATGTATACGAAGTGGCTGGCCCGAATAGGAAAGCCATGAAAAAGCCGCGGATCGACTGATGCGGTCAACTAAGCAACCAATCAGAGGAGGATTTATACTCAATGTTGAGATCAATGTATTCAGGTGTATCGGGCATGAAGGGCTTTCAAACAAAGCTGGACGTTATCGGTAACAATATTGCAAACGTAAATACTACAGGCTTCAAATCCAGCCGAGTAATGTTCAAGGATATCTTGAGCCAAACGAGTTCAGGTGCAAGCGCACCAGACGGAACAACAACCGCCGGGCAGAATGCCAAGCAGGTAGGTTTGGGGGTCTCGGTTAGCTCAATTGATACACTGCATCTTCCAGGTAGTGCGATGACCACCAATAACCCAACGGATTTGCGGATTAATGGTGACGGATTTTTCTTGGTCAAAATGAATGATGCACAGGAAGTTCCCTATCTGACTCGTGCGGGTGATTTCCACATAGACGCAAACCGGAATCTGGTTACTGCAGATGGATTTTTTGTGGGAAATGCGGATGGAGATCCAATCACACTTGAAGACAATGTTACGGCAGTCTCTATCTCACAGGATGGCACGATTGTACAGCAATTAGATGATGGTACAGTGAATAATGGCACGCAAATTGGTATAGCCAAAGTTACTAACCCGGAAGGTTTGGAGAAAATTGGAGGCAGCCTATATCGTACAACGGTCAACTCCAACATTGATGAACTTGAGCCTGGACCAGCCAACTCAGAGGGGCGTGGAGCTATTATCTCAGGTCAGCTGGAAATGTCCAACGTTGATCTGACAGGCGAATTTACCGAAATGATCGTAGCGCAGCGCGGATTCCAAGCGAACTCCCGTATCATTACGACCTCGGATGAAGTGCTTCAGGAAGTTGTAAACTTGAAACGATAATCTCATTTAAACGCGGAGGAGTAGAGGCTCCTCCGCACCTATCAGGAGGTTGGTGTTACGATGATCCCGTTAACGCGGCTGAACGGCTCGCCTATGTGGCTTAATGCGCTGCTCATTGAGACTGTGGAGGAAACACCGGATACATACGTCACTTTGGTGACGGGGAAACGGTTGATTGTATTGGAAAAAGCGGCAGATGTCGTCTCCTTGATCAAGGGTTACAGCCGTGAAATCGGCATGCATGCCGCCACGATAAAAGTGCAACAAATGGAGGAAGACGAATGAAGAAGATGCTGCCATGGCTCATTACAATTTTACTCGCGATTACTTTGATTGCAGGCGCGGCCTTTGTACTTATACCAGCGCTTAGCGGGAAGAAGTCGGAAGTCATACCGAATGCGCAAGCTGCTCAAGCAGAACAACTTCCAAGATTGTCAGCAGATGAATTGGTGGAAGTGAGCTCTGAAATTACCGGTATCAAAACGAATTTGGCAGACGCAGATTACATTGTCCAGATGAACCTATCTTTTCAATTGAACGATGCCAAAGCAAAAGAATCTTTTGAAAAAATTAAAGACATCAGTATTAAGCCCATCGTTATTCAATTGCTTGCAGACACCAAACCTGATGAGCTCAGAACGGCTAAAGGCCGGGACCAGTTCAGTGACAAGCTGACGGATCTCATCAACAAGTCGCTCCCTGAAGGTCACCTGGGGAACGCCAAAATTACAGACTTTTTGCTGGCAGCCATTTGATTCCAGGTGAACTTGTCAGGAACACGTAAGGGGGTGAATAACATTGGTGGATGTACTGTCACAAGGGGAAATTGATGCCCTTTTAGCAGCTCTTTCGTCCGGTGAAATGGATGCGGAAGAACTTAAAAAGGAAGATACCCAAAAGAAAGTTCGCGCTTATGATTTTAAAAGAGCGCTTAGATTTTCCAAGGACCATATACGGAGTCTGACGCGGATACACGAGAACTTTGCACGGTATCTAACCACATATTTTTCAGCGCAGCTTCGTACTTTTGTCCAAATTAATGTCGTTCAGGTGGAGCAGCTTCCTTATGATGAATTCATTCGCTCCATTCCGAAAATGACCATTCTAAACATTTTTGAAGCTGAACCGCTGGAAGGCCGTATGGTGCTTGAAGTTCACCCGAACGTTGCTTATGCCATGTTGGACAGGCTTCTCGGAGGAACAGGTTCGGCACCGTCAAAGGTTACTGCGTTGACCGAAATCGAGACGACGATCATGGAGCGAATTTTCAGTCGTACCTTTGATAGCCTGCAAGAGGCTTGGAAAACGGTACTGGACATTGAACCGCGCCTAGAGGCGATGGAAACGAATCCGCAGTTTATGCAGATTGTTTCGCCCAATGAAACGATTGCTCTGATTTCGCTTAGCACTAAAATTGGTGATACCACGGGGATGATTAACCTCTGTATCCCGCACGTGGTATTGGAACCCATTATGGCCAGACTGTCCACGCACCAGTGGTTTACATCGGAAAAGAAATCAAGGGCGCCCGAAGAGATCGACGCCTTGAGATTACGGGTCACCAAAGCAGAGCTCCCTATTATTGCGGAGTTGGGTGAATCCCGGATAAATGTAGCCGAGTTTCTGGGTCTTTCGGTAGGGGATGTCATTTCATTGAACAAGCCTGTCAAAGAAGGACTATCCATCCGGGTAGGCGATAAATTGAAGTTTATGGGAAGTCCCGGCATGGTAAGAGATCGTGTTGCCGTACAAATTGATGAAATTGTCAACGAAGGAGTTGAAGAAATTGACGAGTAAAGACTATTTGTCCCAGGAGGAAATCGATGCCTTGCTGAAACAGTCTGAAGCGGGGACGGATTCTACTCCCGCAGGCAAGACCGTTGACGATTTTCTGACTCCTCTGGAGCAGGATGCTCTCGGGGAAATCGGTAATATAACGTTCGGCAGCGCAGCTACGGCTCTTTCCACACTGCTCGGTCAAAAGGTGGATATTACGACACCTAAAGTTTCAATTATTACCCGTTCTGAATTTGAAACTGCATTTCCAAAGCCACACGTAGCCGTACATGTAAATTATGTCGATGGATTCGAGGGTATTAACTCACTCGTAATCAAAAAGCGTGATGCACAAGTGATAGCGGACTTAATGCTTGGTGGCGAAGGTAACCCAGCGGATGAAGAATTGAATGAAATTCACATCAGTGCCGTGCAGGAAGCGATGAACCAGATGATGGGATCGTCGGCGACCTCTATGTCTACCATGTTTAATCGTTTTGTTAATATCTCTCCACCGGGGATTGATATTTTGGATCCTATGCACGGTGATGGAGTATCCAGTCTGCCGGATGAAGAGACGCTCATTACAGTATCCTTCCGGTTATTGATTGGGGATCTTATTGACTCTACGCTGATGCAACTGTTACCTGTTAATTTCGCTAAAAAAATGGTGAGTATCCTAATGAATGGCGGAGAGGATGAAGAACAACCGCAAGCGTCCGCACATCAGGTAGCTGCAACAGCTGCTCCCGAAGCGCCGCAACAAGCTAGCGTTCCGCAGCAACCGCCTGCACCAGCCTATCAACAGCCACCTGCAGCCGCGCAGGCGCCGCAAGACGCAAGCTATGGACAACAACCGCCAATGTATCCTCAAGACCCGGGATATGGGCAGCAGGGCGCTCCAGGCTATGGAATGCCAGCGGGTGTACCGCCGCAAGCTCCATACGGAACGCCTCATCACTACGGCGCAGTACCGGGGCGTAATGTAAATGTACAACCTGTACAATTTTCTAACTTGCAGTCCGGTGCATTTGCGCAAGTGGATGAAAACAATTTAAATTTATTGATGGACATTCCCCTTAGAGTCACCGTAGAATTAGGAAGGACCCAAAAGCAAATTAAAGATATTCTGGAGCTCTCACAAGGTTCAATTATTGAACTGGACAAGCTTGCCGGTGAGCCGGTGGACATTTTGGTTAACAACAAACTGATTGCCAAGGGCGAGGTTGTCGTAATCGACGAGAACTTTGGCGTGCGTGTAACAGATATTGTAAGCCAATGGGACCGTATTCAAAAATTACAATAAAAGCATAATTTAGGGAGGATTTATTTCAGATGGCAAACCGTATTTTGATCGTGGACGATGCTGCATTTATGAGAATGATGATTCGGGACATCCTGTCCAAAAATGGATTTGAAGTAGTAGGAGAGGCCCAGGACGGATCACAGGCCATTGAAAAATTCAAGGAGCTTCGTCCGGACCTGATTACGATGGATATCACGATGCCTGAAATGGACGGCATTGCCGCTCTGAAGGAAATCAAACAAATTGACGCGAACGCAAAGGTTATCATGTGTTCCGCGATGGGTCAGCAAGCAATGGTTATTGATGCCATTCAAGCTGGCGCAAAAGATTTTATCGTTAAGCCTTTCCAATCGGATCGGGTTATCGAAGCCATCAACAAAACACTGGGTGTGTAAGGCGCACCCAGTATGGATACACAACAGGGTGCCTCTGACGCATTGAGTACATCCAGCAATATAGGCAACATTGCCTGGGTCCTTTTCGTGCTAATCTTTATCATCGTACTGATCGTGTACTTGATACGGTTTTTGAGTAAAAGAAATCAGAGCTGGTTCAGCAACCGCTCCGTTCGCATACTGGGAGGCGTGGGACTTGGTCCCAATAAATCCCTTCAGCTTGTTGAAGTTGGTAGCAGTGTGTACCTCATTGGTGTGGGAGAAGATATCCGGCTTGTTGACAAAGTATCCGATCCTGAAGAAGTGGAGCAAATTTTGGCCGCACTGGAGCAAGAAGCTTCTCTGCAGCGCGGCCCGATTGCCCCGCTATTCGCTAAAATTGCGGATAGGCTTCGCCGGAACAACGCGGCACAGCAGCAGCCTGAAGAGGAGACATCTTTTCACGAGATGTTTGAATCCAAGCTTCGACAAATGCCGAATCGCAAGGATAAACTTGAAAAGCTGCGCAATGAGGAGAATACTACAGATCGGTCGGGAGATTCATGAGAAAAAAGATTATACTTGCATGTTTGCTGCTTGTCTTGTTCAGCTTCATTTCGGTGACGGCGGCCTCTGCGGAACCGATTCCGAACATTGATATTCAAGTCGGCAATTCGGACAAAGGACAGCCCGGTGCCACCTCGCTGTCTATTATTTTACTTATTACTGTCATTAGTGTAGCGCCGGCGTTACTTGTGCTTATGACAAGTTTTACGCGAATTGTGATTGTGCTTGGCTTTGTGCGAACTTCGCTGGGAACCCAGCAGATGCCGCCTAATCAGGTGCTTGTCGGACTGGCTTTGTTTCTCACTTTATTCATTATGGCACCGACGTTCTCAGCTATGAATGAAACTGCACTTCAGCCGTATCTCAAGGGGGATATAACACAGTCTCAGGCGCTGGACAAGGCATCGGTACCGATCAAGACCTTTATGTTCTCTCATACACGTGAGAAGGATCTACTGCTCTTTATGAAATACACCAAGATGGAAAAACCAAAGAATTATCAGGATATTCCACTAACGGTGATGGTTCCAGCTTATGCAATCAGTGAGTTGAAAACGGCATTTCAGATGGGCTTTATGATTTTTATACCATTTTTAGTTATAGACATTGTAGTGTCGAGTACACTCATGGCTATGGGGATGATGATGCTACCCCCGGTAATGATTTCACTTCCTTTTAAAATACTGCTTTTCGTACTTGTAGATGGTTGGTATTTGGTTGTCAAATCATTGCTTTTGAGTTTTAACACATGAATACTTCATGCAAGGACAGCAATCAAGGAGGACGGCAATGACTTCGGAGTTTATTATTTCCCTGGCTGGGCAAGCGGTGTACATTGTACTCAAGGTGAGCGCTCCGATGCTGATTTTGGGGCTAGTCGTGGGTTTGATTATCAGCATTTTTCAGGCGACAACCCAAATTCAGGAGCAAACACTAGCCTTTGTTCCGAAGATTGTCGCCGTATTGCTGGCATTGCTTTTGTTCGGGCCCTGGATATTGACCACATTAGTGGACTTTACGTATAACATTCTGGACAATTTGTACAAATATATAGGTTAGGCTGAATGTTATGAACATATTGTTACAGAGTTTTCCTGTTTTTTTGCTGATTTTTTGTCGGATTACCTCATTTTTTGTAGTAGCGCCTATTTTTTCAACCCGAGGGGTACCTAATATCTTTAAGGTCGGAATTTCAGGGTTTCTAGCTTTGGTCGTGTATCTTACATACGGTACGCATCAACAGGTACCGACCGATGTAGCGTATGTGCTGTTAGTGGGTCGTGAAGTGCTGATTGGGTTGTTATTGGGGTTTACTGCATATCTGTTCATGACAGCGATCCAAACCGCAGGTTCATTTATAGACCTACAGGTGGGCTTCGGAATGGCGAGTGTGTTTGATCCCATGACTGGGGCTTCAACGCCTTTAACGGGGAATTTTAAGTTTGCCATTGCAGTATTGTTCTTTTTAAGTATAAATGGGCACCATCATCTGCTAAATGCTATCTTATACAGCTATGATTGGGTACCGTTGACAAATGATTTTTTTGTAAAGCTGTATGGTGGCAGTGTAACTGAATTCCTGGTACGTTCTTTTGCGGAATCATTTATGCTTGCTTTTCAAATTGCTGCTCCCATTGTAGTGGCTACCTTTTTAACAGATGTGGGACTTGGTTTTTTAGCTAAAACAGCGCCACAATTCAACATTTTTGTTATTGGTGTACCTCTTAAAATTATTGTGGGACTGTTCATGTTACTGCTTCTCATGCCAAGTTTTGCTTTTATATTCGAAAGATTGTTTTCGGTGATGTTCGAATCCATGCGCAACTTGTTGGATATTATGGGTAATCGTCCTTAATGTCTGGTCTGGAGGAACGTAGTTTGTCATTTAAATATGCTATGAACCTGCAGTTGTTCTCAGGGGAAAAAACGGAAAAAGCTACACCCAAAAAGAAACAGGATGCAAGACAAAAAGGGCAGGTTGCCAAAAGCATGGAGTTGCCCGCCGCTGGTGTCCTGCTGGTTACGTTTTTTTGCCTCATGATTTTCGGCGGGTATTTTAAGGACCATGCAGTTCGACTATTTCGAGATATTTTTGTGAATCGGCTCTCTATGGAGGTAACGCCGAACACAACGCTGCTGATGATGGGTGAGTACGGCGTGCAAATCTTGATTATGCTTGCGCCTATTTTCATTGGGGCTATTGTCATCGGGATAGCAGCCAATTACATGCAGATCGGTTTTTTATTAACCGGAGAGGGCATTACGCCCAAGTTTAGCAAGATTGATCCGATTAAAGGATTCAAAAATATTTTTTCCATGAGGTCATTGGTTGAATTCCTAAAATCTGTTTTAAAAATGACCGTAATTGGTTATCTGGTGTACAGCGTACTCTGGAAAACAAAGGCTGACCTACCCAAACTGGCTGAAATGTCCGGCGATCAGATGTTGAGCTTTACAGCTTCATTAACGATGGAACTGGGGCTCAAAATTGGTGTGGTGCTGTTCGTTTTAGCGGTATTGGATTATATGTATCAACGTTACGAGCATGAGAAAAACCTGAGAATGTCCAAACAGGATATCAAGGATGAATACAAGAAAATGGAGGGTGACCCGCTGATTAAAGGGAAAATTCGCGAGCGTCAGCGCCGTATGGCTATGCAGCGTATGATGCAGGAGGTTCCTAATGCAGATGTCATCATCACCAACCCTACGCACTTTGCTGTGGCTTTGAAATATGACGGTTCGGAGATGGAAGCGCCGCAGATCATTGCGAAAGGGCAAGATTACGTTGCACTCCGAATTAAAGAAATTGCCAAGCAAAACGGCGTAATAACGATGGAAAACAAGCCGCTGGCGCGGGCGCTGTTTCAAAGAGCCGAAATCGGGGATGCGATACCAGCTGACCTGTTCCAGGCCGTTGCCGAAGTGCTGGCGTATGTATATAAATTAAAAGGTAAAGTGAAATAAAGGGATCGGAGGGCTAGAGACCCGTGAAAATAAAAGAAATAACTGTCCTTGCAGGCGTCATCGGTATCGTTCTTATGATGATTCTCCCGATCCCATCATGGCTGCTGGATATCCTACTCGTCATTAATATTTCTATTGCTTTGATGATTCTACTCGTTTCTATGAATACGAAGGAAGCTTTACAGTTCTCTATTTTCCCTTCATTGCTGCTCATTACAACGTTGTTTCGTCTGGCACTTAATATCTCTACAACCAAACTTATTTTAGGTGAGGGACATGCAGGGGAAGTAGTTGCTACGTTTGGTAGTTGGATTGCAGGAGGGCAAATTGCCGTCGGTTTTGTTGTCTTTCTCATTCTCGTGGTCGTACAGTTCATTGTTATCACTAAGGGATCTGAGCGGGTTGCTGAGGTAGGCGCACGGTTTACATTGGATGCGATGCCGGGTAAACAAATGAGTATTGATGCTGATCTGAATGCAGGTTTGATCAATGAGCAGCAAGCCCGTGAACGACGCAGTAAAATCGAACGGGAAGCAGATTTTTACGGAGCGATGGATGGTGCGAGTAAATTCGTTAAAGGTGATGCCATTGCTAGTATTATCATTTTGATCATTAACTTGGTCGGTGGCTTTATTATCGGTATGGCCGTTCAGGGAAAAGGATTTCAAGAGGCGCTGTCGACGTATTCTGTTCTCACCATCGGTGATGGACTGGTCAGCCAGATTCCCGCACTGCTCATATCCACGGCGTCAGGCTTGATTGTTACGCGGGCTACGTCGGATGGCAACTTGGCAGAGGATTTAACTGGACAGCTCTTTTCTTATCCAAAACTGATCTATATTGTGGCTGCCACAATTGCATTATTGGGTCTTTTCACGCCTATTCATATCATTACAACTCTTCCACTGGCGATACTGCTGTTTTTTGCGGCTCGAAGAATGCAGGGCAATATGGAACGCAAGCAGATAGCCGATGAACAGCTGGAAGAGGAGCAACAAATTGAAGAAGTCCGTAGTCCGGAAAGTGTCATTAATTTGCTTCAGGTAGATCCAATTGAATTTGAATTTGGATACGGGTTAATTCCGCTGGCGGATACACAGCAGGGCGGGGATTTATTGGATCGGATTATTATGATCCGTCGTCAATGTGCTTTGGAGCTGGGTTTGGTTGTGCCGGTCATTCGTATTCGGGACAACATTCAGCTCAAGCCTAACGAATATGTAATTAAAATTAAAGGTAATACCGTGGGCGGCGGAGAGCTTCTGTTAAATCATTACCTGGCTATGAGTCCGGGATACGACGATGATTCTATTACAGGAATCGAAACAACAGAACCTGCCTTCGGATTACCTGCGCTCTGGATTGATGAGAACACCAAGGATGTTGCAGAACTATCGGGTTATACCGTAGTTGATCCACCTTCAGTTGTAGCTACTCATCTTACGGAGACGATCAAGAAACATGCTCATGAGTTGCTTGGCAGACAGGAAACACGGTCGCTGGTCGACAATCTCAAAGAGAATTATCCAGTGCTGGTGGACGATCTTATTCCTTCTGTGCTTGCGATTGGGGATGTACAAAAAGTGCTGGCCAAGCTGTTGAAAGAAAAAATCTCCATTCGCGATATGGTGACTATTTTCGAAACGCTAGCTGACTACGGTACTTATACAAAAGATCCCGACGTGCTGACTGAATATGTCCGTCAGGCGTTGTCCCGCCAAATTACGCAGCAATTTGCCCAACAGGGGGAGACGTTACGCGTTATTACAGTGGGACCAGGATTGGAGAAGAAAATTGCTGAAAGCGTGCAACAGTCGGAGCAAGGTAGCTATTTGGCTCTTGACCCGGTGTCTACGCAAACGGTGTATCAAAGGATGATGGAGCAGATCAACCGACTTATTCAATCTGGACAGCAGCCTATTGTGTTAACATCACCGACAATTCGGATGTATTTGCGGCAAGTGATGGAGCGGACGATGCAGGATGTCCCGGTGCTGTCGTACAGTGAGCTGGAGCCGAACGTTGAAATTCAAAGTGTCGGGGTGGTGAACTTATGAGAGTAAAACGATATGTAGTGGATACCATGCCAGAAGCCATGCTGCAAATCAGGGGTGACTTAGGAACAGACGCCGTCATTTTAAGTACAAAGGAAATGAAGGTCGGCGGTTTCATGGGAATGTTCAGTAAAAAGAAAATCGAAGTGGTTGCAGCGGTAGAGGAGAAGCAACCTCAAAAGCCACGACGGTTTGGACCATCTTCACAAGAGCTTGCCCGGGCGGCTTCACCTCAAATGAACGCTCCTGAACAGCCAGAAAAGTCATTTATGCCTGTGGTTCCCAGACAAGCTGCTCCAGAAGCTTACCGGCGGGTAACGCAGATGACGAGTGGTTCCAAAGAAGAACAAGCTGAATTAACGATCGATGCAGAACAAGCAGCTTCAGCAACTGAGCATTTGTCATCTAGGTCTGCTAATAATCTGGAGACTATGTCTCAAGCACTTGATCATGAAGCATTACTTTCGAACATGAAATCATCCAGTGAACTGTCTAAACAGCCCATGGAAGCAAGTGTTCCAGACAAGAGCGGAGCAGAGGAAAATCAGGCTCTGCTTAATGAATTGCGGGAAATGAAAGCTATGATGACTCGGTTTTCCCGAAACTCTTCAATGGAAAGTACTTGGCCGGGGCCGCTGCAAGAGATTTGTGAGCGTGTGCTGGAACAGGAAGTGGAACGTGATTTACTGGAGTATTGGCTCGAACAGGTATATGTGCGTCGGAGTGAGCACCCTTTTGCGCCTGAAACTTTTGATTGGGAACAAGCCTTTCGTGAGGAAGTGGCTAGTTTTATTCAGACAAGACTGGACAAAGGGATCTCCAAAGATACCAAAATTGTGTATGTGGCAGGTCCTACCGGAGTAGGGAAAACAACAACCATTGCCAAGTTAGCAGCAGAACAGTTGTTTAAGCATCATCGCAAAGTTGGATTTATTACTTCTGACACGTACCGGATTTCTGCCGTCGAGCAACTGCGTACATATGCTACGATTTTAAATGTACCGCTTGAAGTTGTGCAATCTCCCGGTGACGTTCACAGAGCCATTCAACGTCTGGAACATTGTGACCTGATCCTCATGGATACCGCAGGACGAAATTATCGTAATGAATTACTTGTTTCGGAACTGCAAAGTCTGCTTTCGCCTATTAATGAAAGTGAGACGTATCTGGTACTCAGCCTGACATCCAAAAGTAAAGATATGCTCAATATAACTGGACATTTCAGTAAGTTTGGTCTTGGTAAGGTTGTATTTACTAAGATGGACGAGACAGGTAGCTGCGGTGGGATGTTTAACCTTTTGCATCATTTTCCGATGCAGCTGGCCTATATTACCAATGGACAAAATGTTCCTGACGACCTGCTTCATCCCGATACAGAAATGGTGACAAGCATGCTGCTTGGACCCAAAGCATCATCAGGAGCTAACGGAGATTCCATATGAGTGACCAAGCCCAATCACTTAGACAAATGGCTTCTTCCTTGGATAAATATCGATTGCCCCCACGTAATCGTCAAGCAAAGATTATAACAATCACCAGTGGTAAAGGCGGGGTGGGCAAATCCAATTTTACGCTGAACTTTGCTCTAGCTCTGCAATCCCTTGGCCGAAAGGTACTTGTGTTTGATGCTGATATCGGTATGGCCAATATTGATGTATTAATGGGAGCCAATTCACAATACAATCTTCTTCACCTGCTAAAACGCGAGAAATCAATTGATGAAATTATTCAAACGGGTGTAGGTGGTTTGCCTTATATTGCTGGAGGATCGGGCTTGAGCGAATTGTTTACGTTATCGGATGACGATCTAAATTATTTCGCCGAAGAAGTAGAGAAAATGGCGGCAGATATGGATTATATTCTATTTGATACAGGTGCAGGTTTATCTAAAGAAAACCTTAAATTCATCACTTCAGCTGACGAATGCCTGGTCGTAACTACGCCAGAACCGACGTCCTTAACAGATGCGTATGCGCTAATTAAAGTCGTCAGCGGGTTGCAAAAGGATACGGTATTCAAAATTATAGTCAATCGTGCCGATAACGATAATGAGGCCCGTCAAGTTGCCGATAAGATCGCACTGGTTGCGAAACGCTTTTTGGAGATCGATATCCCGTTGCTTGGACATATCAGTGATGATACTCATGTCATGCAAGCAGTCAAAAGGCAAGTACCTTTTATGGTTGCTTTTCCGGGATGTGCGGCTTCAAGAGATGTATTGAATCTGGCACACCGTTTTGCAGCAATGCCACAGATTCCGCAATCAGGTGCATTGAGTGGAATTAAAGGGTTTATGCAAAAATGGTTGCGGCGTTCTGTACATTGATTTTGATGAGAGGAAACAGAGGTGTTTAACATGTGTGCTTACCGGGTGCTGGTTGTAGATGATTCGGCCTTTATGCGCAAAATTATTACAGATTTAATTGTAAGGGATGAGTCGTTCAACATCGTAGGTACAGCCGCCAATGGCAAAGAGGCTGTAGAGAAAGTGAAGGAATTGCAGCCCGATTTGGTCACCATGGATGTCGAGATGCCTGAAATGAATGGTCTTGAAGCATTGCCATTGATTATGGCAGCCCATCCGCTACCTGTTATTATGCTGTCAGGCATTAATGAACAAGGCATGAAGGAGACCATCATGGCTCTGGAGGCAGGAGCTTTCGATTTTATAAGAAAGCCTTCCATTGCTCATGCGCAAGATATTGAGCAAGTGAGCAAGGCACTACTGGAACAGATGCACACTGCTATGCAAGCAGTGCGGAGCCGCCTGGAGCGCAAGGAAGCTAATGAGCGCAAAGCTGCATTGGAACAAGCGAAAAAAACGCCACAGGAAAAGCCTCCAGGACAGGCTGTGCCTGAGAAACGAGCAGGCAGTCAAGCTTCGACAGACAAGCCTCCTGTTGTTCCGCTTGCTCCTTCACCTGCTGTATCAGCTCAGCCGAAGCGTGATGCTGGCAAGTCCGTCCCGGCAACAGCTAAGCAGGAAACGAAACGACAACAGTCTGGAACATCTGTTACGGCGGGGCGCATAGAACAGCCAGCTGCTCAGTCAAGCAAGTCAGTCCAAGCATCTACTGTTCAGAAGAAGGAAGACTTGTCCAAGGGGATGGCACGAACACCAGGGAAATTAAACAGTTCTAATACGGCCGCTGACAAATCGCTGCATGGTAAGGATAAAGCAGGGCTGGTTAAACCGGAGCCCCGTAAGACGGTGATTTCATCAGCTACTCCTATTACTGCGGCTGCTACGCCTCCAGTAACGGCACCTACAGTTCCTGCCGCACCTAAGGGATTTTCTCTTAAAAAAGGTGTGCACACGTCCAGCTTTCGCAAACTGGTGGCGGTGGGATGTTCTACGGGTGGCCCGCGGGCGCTTAAGACGCTGTTGGAACGCATTCCTGGTGATTTTCCTGCTCCAATCGTTATCGTTCAGCATATGCCGCCAAACTTCACTCGTTCGCTGGCACAACGCTTAAACACGTTAAGTCCACTCCGAGTTGTGGAGGCTGAGCAGGGAATGACGCTGGAGACTGGAACGGCCTACATTGCTCCAGGGGGATATCAACTAAGAATTGTGCCAGGAGCCGGTGGTAAATACACGGTATCACTGAAGATGGAGGAAGCTCGCAATGGTCACCGTCCTTCCGTAGATACGATGTTTGAATCGTTGCTCTCGTTAACCTCGTTGGAGCGGCATCTAGTATTGCTCACTGGAATGGGGAGCGACGGGGCCAAAATGATGAAAAAGCTTTATGATGCTGGGGTACAATCCACATTTGCTGAAAATGAGGAAACTTGTGTAGTGTACGGAATGCCCCGCTCAGCAGTAGAGTTAAAATGTGTGCGTCACCTTCTGCCAATGCAGGAGATCGCCCCCAAGCTTGTACAAGTTGTGAAATAATCGGAGTGTAACTCATGGAGGAGGTGTCTCACAATGGACATGAACCAATATTTAAACATGTTTATTGATGAGTCGAATGATCATCTGCAATCTCTTAACGAAAAAATGCTTCAACTGGAAAGCAATCCAACCGATCTAGGCATCGTTCAGGTGATTTTCCGTTCTGCCCATACCCTCAAAGGAATGGCTGCTACGATGGGATTTGAAGACCTAGCATCGCTAACTCACCAAATGGAAAACGTTCTTGATCTGGTACGTAACAACAAGCTGGCGATGCATGAATTTATATTCGATACCTTATTTAAAGGATTGGATGCTTTGGAGTCCATGGTGCAGCACATTACAGAGGGAGGCGACGGAAAAGCGGATGTCTCCTCTATTGTATCTTCACTACAATCCATCGTGAGTGGGGATTTCCAAAAGTCCGGCGCAAATGCTGCCACTGAGGAGTCTCCATCTAAAAAAGTGGACAAAAACGATAGTGCTGGGCTTGTCTTGGATCAGTTCCAGTATTCTGTACTGGAGCAATCTATTTCTGAAGGACATCGTGTTCACTATATACAGGTAACAATCAGCTCAGAGAGCCAGTTGAAAGCGGCACGTGCCTTTATGGTGTTCAATACGCTGGAAAACTCTGGTGAAATCGTCAAGGCCTATCCGTCGGTACAGGATATTGAGCAGGAGAAATTCGAGCAAAGCTTCTCGTTATATTACATAACGCAGAAAGAAGTTGGGGAGCTGGAAAAGGAAATCGCGGGTATCTCTGAAATTGACACTGTCTCAGTGGTACAACTAGATCAGGAATCGCTTAAACAAATGAGCGAAGTTACTGCTGGACTAGCTGAGGCTGCTGCGGTGCAGGAAGCACCTGTTGCCGTGCAACCATCCGCTCCATCCCAGCCGCAGTCTCCAGTTGCGGCCTCTATGGCTAAGCCAGCAGCAGGTAAAGCGCCAGTAGCTAAGGCAGCTGCGCCTACGCATAATCGTACGATTCGCGTAGATATTGAACGCCTGGATGTACTTATGAACTTATTTAGCGAGTTGCTCATTGACCGTGTGCGGTTAGAGCAGTTGGCAAGTGAAGCTTCCAATCCAGCACTGACAGAAACGGTAGAGCACATGAGTCGTGTGAGCAGCGATTTGCAAAACGTCGTTCTTAAATTGCGGATGGTACCAGTAGATACTGTTTTCAATCGTTTCCCGCGTATGGTGCGCGATCTGGCCAAATCGCTGGATAAAAAACTTGATTTGGTTATTACTGGAGCAGAGACTGAAATGGACCGCACTGTTATCGACGAAATTGGCGATCCTCTGGTGCATTTGCTTCGGAACTCCGTGGATCATGGCATTGAGTCGGTAGCCGACCGGATTGCAGCTGGTAAACCTGAAACAGGAACGGTTAACTTGCGTGCTTTCCATAGCGGAAATAACGTATTCATCGAAATTGAAGATGACGGAAATGGTATTAATCGCGATAAGGTACTAAACAGTGCTATTTCTAAAGGGATTTTGACAGCAGAGCAAGCAGCAGTCATGACCGACGAGGAAGCCTATCAGGTATTGTTTGCTCCGGGCTTTAGCACAGCTGCAGTCATTTCAGACGTATCAGGACGCGGTGTCGGTTTGGACGTTGTTAAATCCAAAATCACTGCTTTGGGTGGCAATGTTACTGTTCACTCAGCACTGGGCCAAGGCACTAATTTCTCTGTGCAATTGCCGCTGACCCTATCCATTATTGCAGCCATGATGATACAGATCGGTTCTGAAAAATATGCGATTCCATTGTCCTCCATTGTGGAGACTGCGATCGTCAAACGGACACAAATTCGTTCTGTACATGGCAATAAAATGATTGCTTTCCGCGATTCTCATATCCCGCTCATCTCCTTGAGTCAGCTGTTCGAGGTTCCAGACTTCAATGAAGATGAAGAAGAAGAGACAGAGGTCGTGGTCATCCGCAAGGGAGACCGTCTGGCAGCTCTTTCCGTACAGGACTTTTTGGGACAGAGTGAAATTGTTCTTAAAAATCTGGGCAAATACCTTCCAAACATCCAAGGAATTTCAGGCGCCACGATTCTGGGTGACGGTCAGGTTGCTTTGATCATTGATCCGAATGTTTTCATTAAATAATGTCTTCATCAGAAATGAAAGAAATGTGAAGTTGCTGACATCAATAAGGAGGGTTTTTAGACATGGGAGAAGAAATTAAAGTTATCGTATTTAAGCTTGGTGAAGAGGAATACGGTGTTGAAGTAGAAAAAGTCCAATCTATTGAACGCATGGTGCCGATTACACGGGTTCCAAGAACCTACGATTTTGTGAAAGGCGTATTCAACATGAGAGGCGTAGTCATTCCGGTTATTGATCTTCGTGGCCGATTTGGATTACCTGAAGCTGAATATACCGATCAAACCCGTATCATTATCGTTGCAGTGGGTGAAATGCAAGTCGGCTTTATCGTTGATTCAGCGAATGACGTTATTGACCTGAATACTGACAACATCGAGACACCACCGGAAGTGATTGGCGGAGTTAAGGCTAAATACCTTCGCGGAGTTGCTAAAATTGGTGAAGAGCGCTTGTTGATTATGCTGAACTTGTCTGAAGTCCTGAATCGTAGCGAAATGAACCAACTGGAAGGCTTAGAGGATTAACATATGGAAAATCTTGGTAATCTCGAAGACTTCAAATTGGATGTGTTGAAAGAAGTCGGCAACATTGGCTCGGGGAACGCTGCTACAGCGCTCTCCCGTCTTCTCAATAAACCGGTCGACATGGGTGTCCCCAAAGTACAGATGCTGCCCTTTGAGGAAATTGCCGACAAAGTTGGCGGATATGAGCAACTTGTTGTTGCAATATTTTTTAGGGTAGAAGGGGAAGCCCCCGGCAATCTATTCTTCATATTGCAGCCTCAGGCGGCAAAAGGCTTACTTTCCCGTTTGGCGAATATTCCTTCAGATGACGAGGACAGTTTTAATGAAATGGAGCACTCAGCCCTGTCTGAGATCGGAAACATTTTAGCAGGCTCATATCTGTCTTCGCTGGCCGATTTTACACGTTTATCTATGTATCCAACAGTCCCTGCACTGGCGTTGGACATGGCAGGTGCAATTCTTAGCTACGGACTGCTGCAGTTTGGGCAGATGGGGGATGCTGCATTATTGATTGACACATCGTTTCTGGAAGGGCAGAATCAGATAGAGGGTCAATTTTTCCTGATTCCTGATCCAGAATCGTTCGGGAAAATCTTTAGGTCGTTAGGAGTCCCGATGAACGATGATTGAGGATAAAAGCATCATTAAAGTCGGTATGGCTGACTTAAATGTTACCAGTAACCCGAACTCGATTCGCACGACAGGACTTGGCTCCTGCGTCGGATTGACTCTCTACGATCCTCACTTGAAACTGGCAGGTATGGCACATGTGATGCTACCATCCTCGGATATTGCACGTGAAGGGCAACTGAATATTGCTAAATACGCCGATACGGCGCTGCCCGAGTTATTTGAGCGGATGCTGAAATTGGGTGCTGAACGACGCAGACTGATTGCCAAAATGGCAGGGGGAGCGCAGATGTTCGCCTTTGCCGGTAGTGGGGATACCATGCGCATTGGTCCACGTAATGTAGAATCATGTAAAGAAATGCTCGTAGATCTCGGCATTCCTTTGATTGCGGAGGATACAGGGGGCAATTATGGACGAACGATTGAGTTGGACTCTGAAACTGGCGTTTTGAATATTCGAAGCGTACAAAAAGGTGTAAAGGAATTATAAACATGTTATTTGGCAGCTTACGCATTAATCTTTGGTCTGGAGTAGTCGGATTTATTCTGACTTTTGTGTTGTCCGTTGGCAGCAATCTGCTGACCACGAGCTTAATTCGTGGCTTGATCGCCTTCGTTTTTTGGTTCCTACTTGCATTTGTGCTGCGCTGGACACTAGGTGTGGTAGCGCGGCCAGATCTGGGGAATGCCCAAAGCCGGGCAAGCTCTCAGGTAGATGGCGTAGGGGGGAATCTGGACCTGACGACACCAGACGAAAATGAAGACCTGAATGAATTGCTGAAACCGAAACCAGAGAAGAAGGACGAGGGGAATAATGGTTTTGCACCTTTAAACCCACCTAAGCTGGTTTCCAACAAGGACCCTGAAGAATTGGCCAAGGCCGTTCGTCACCTGACAGACAAATAAGGAGGGTGAAGCCGATGAACGAGCGAAAAGCCGCTCATTTAAACCATTCCGAACTATGGGAACAATGGAAAGAACACGGTGACAAGGAAGCAAAAAAACAGTTAATTGAAAAGTATCTCCATATTGTGGAATATGTGTCAGGCCGTCTTGCAGTAGGCTTGCCTAAAAATGTATCCAAAGATGATCTGGCGAGCAACGGCGTTATGGGTTTGATTGACGCTTTAGAGAAATTTGACTATGAGCGTGGCTTGCAGTTTGAGACCTATGCTTCTTGGCGTGTTCGTGGAGCGATTTTGGATGGTCTTCGTCAAGGGGATTGGGTTCCTCGTTCAGTTAGGGAAAAAGCGAAAAAAATCGAGGATGCCTACCAGCACTTGGAACAAAGATATCTACGCACGGTAAGCGACGAAGAGATGAGTCATTATTTGGACGTTTCTGAGAAAGAGTTTCAAAATATGATCCAGGAGGTCGCCGTTATGTCGATTGTCTCCCTGGAGGACCCGATCCGCGAAGAGGAATCGGAAACACGGCTTTCCCTTTTGGTGGACGAGAAGGCGAAAAATCCGGATCATAAGGTCAATGAATTTACACTTCGTGATGCCCTTGCACAAGGCATTGATAAATTGACTGAAAAAGAGCGTATCGTTGTTTCTTTATTGTATTACGAGGATTTGTCACTCAGCGAAATCGCTGAGGTCATGTCGCTATCTCCATCGCGAATTTCACAGTTGCATTCCAAAGCAATATTACGTCTGAGAGCGACATTGGACAAACAACGGGATTTGCTAATGCGTAAAGATTAACGTACGGGAGGTTACAGTAACAGTTAGACGGAAGGAGCACCCTTGTGGAGAAGCAATATGCTTTGGACCAGTTTTTAAAAGTGGTTGTCTCACCTGACAAACAAACCGCCTACTTGGAGTTTGCCAAACGTGAAGAAGGCTTTGCCTGTTCTGTGGAAGAATTAGAGCGTTTTCTAAGCAACCAAAAAATATCCTACGGTTTAATGACCGATGCAATTCGCGTATTTGCGGCAAGTCCGGAAGATCATTTCTTCGGAAAATTACTGATTGCTCAGGGAAAGCAGCCGATTCATGGCACAGACGGAAAAATTAATCTGGCTGATATTGTGACTGACGAAGATGCACATAAGCCGCTTGAAACCGTGGATGGACGGGTGGATTATAAAGAACTAACTCGTTTAAGAAATGTAAAACGTGGTCAACTGATTGCCGAACGGGTGGATCCTCTGCCAGGTGTACCGGGGATTGCTGTAACCGGAGAGGAAATTCCTTTTCTTCCAGGTAAAGAGGCGCGTTTTAAAGTCGGAAAAAATGTAGTGATCCATCCAGAAGGTGTTGCGATGTATGCGGCTATTGACGGACTGGTGACTACGACTGAAAAGGGCAAACTTAATGTATTCCCCGTATATGAAGTGAACGGGGACGTCGATTATAGTGTCGGTAACATTGATTTTGTTGGAACCGTCGTCATTCGTGGGAATGTTTTGACAGGTTTTCGCGTTCGGGCGGCTGGTGACATTCGTGTCATCGGTGGTGTGGAAGGCGCTGAAATTGAGGCGGAAGGTTCAGTGGAAATCACTGGCGGTATTATCGGATATCATAAGGGGTTCGTGAAAGCTGCACAAAATGTCAAATGCTCATTCATACAAGATGGTAACGTGATTGCCGGAGGCGATATACTTGTATCCCAGAGCATCATGCATTCCCAGATTAAAGCGAGTGTAAATGTACTCTGCGAGGGGACCAAAGGGCTTATCGTAGGTGGCAGTGTACAAGCTGGTAAAAAGGTAGTGGCTCGTACCATCGGTAATACGATGTCCACAGCTACTGTTATCGAAGTGGGTGTGCTTCCTGAACTGCGCGATGAACTGACAGAACTCCGCGCACGTTTGAAGCAGCAGACAGACAGCCAGGATAAAACGAATAAGGCCCTTACCATATTGGATCAGCTTGCCGCCGCCGGACAGCTTGCACCTGAAAGAATGGCTATGCGAATCAAGCTGACATCTACTAAAAAATCTAATGAACAGGAGCTTTTGGAAACCAAGTCCAGAATGCTTGAAATTGAACGAACATTAGAGGATACAAGCCGGGCACGGGTAGAAGTGAAAAATGTGATTTACGGTGGTTCTAAAATAGTTATCGGCAGATATACAAAATTTATTAAAGATTCAGTGGAAAGAATGGCGTTTTATTATCATGAGGGAGACATCAGCATGTCCTCCTACGTGTAATTCGGCACACTGATAAACAACATTCAACATTGTATTCCTTGGAAGACAGATACGGATGCCCAATCGGAAAGGGTGTGGTCCAATGAGCTTGAAGGCTGTTGAATTGCAAATTGCCGTACCTCGCACCAGCGAAGCAGGAAAATACCAAAGTGAGTCCCAACAGCGGCCGATGAATGATCAAGCATTGCTTGGACAAAAGGCCGCGCTGGAGACGGAGAACATGCGTCAGCGAAGCAGTGCCGTAGATCAGTCTGCGGAAACATTCGTTGGTGAGCGGCAAACAGGAGGGCAGAGCAGAGATTCTTCCCAGCAGAGCCGCTCCCAATCAGATGAGACTGAGGTGTCTAAGGAGCATCCGGCAGAGCATCCGTACAAGGGACACCATATTGATTTTTCGCTCTGATCCGACAGGTGGAGAAGCGTTATTAAAGGAGACGATGGGCAGTGGATCAACCATGGATTTATATTGTTCTGCTGGGCGCTGCAGCTGTTGTCTACGCCTGGCTTCTGCCAAAGCGCCAGCCAGGCCGGGGAACAGAAGGGGCCGTCGTTCAAAAGGTCGAGGCCACATTGGAGCAGTATATGGCCGATATTGAAAACGACAATGACGAGCTGATTGAGCTCGTATCTGGTATGAAGCAGGAGCATACAGTTAAGCAGGCGGCATTACAGGAACAAGTAGCTGAGCTTCGGAGCCGTATTATGGAGCTTGAGCGCCAGGCTATGTTTGCTACTGTCTCTATGCAAACCGAGCCTGTATCTAAGGAAATACAACATACAGCTACTTCTCATCAGGCAGCGGTTGCATACGGTCAATTTCAAAGTCCGCAACCTGGAATGTCTGTGCAGGAAGGCTACTCTGGTTCAGAAGCTCCCCTCATAACTATAGAGGAGCAGACGGCATTACAAGACGCTGAAACTGAGCAGGAAGCAGAGTCCATCCGTGATCGTTATCAAGAGTTGTTTGCGCTGCATGAGCAAGGCAAGTCGGTGGACTATATAGCCAAGCAATCAGGCATTCAACGGGGTGAAGTACAGCTTATATTGCAACTCGCGGAGCGGGAGGATGTAACGTGATCAAAAACCGTTCATTTATGCTAGGCATGGGTACTGGTCTTATAACTGGGGCATTGCTGTTGCAACTGGCAATGATCGGTCAGGGACAATCACAGCAATCTTCCACAGACCCGAAAAACATGACGCGAGAGCAATTAGAAAAGGCTGCAGCCGAATTAAATCTTCAGATCAGTGACAGCTCTGATCCGAAAATGACAGAAGAGGAATGGCGTAATAAGGTGATCAAGGAAGGTAATAAAACTCCAGTTGCACCCCAAAAGGCTAAACCAGCTCAAACGCCGGCAACACCAAAGGCACCTACAAACAGCACATCCTCGGATGCTTCTAAACCTTCGACCAGCGCATCGGTTCCACAAAGTCCGAATAAGCCGCAAACTCAAAAGTCTGGCACTACAACGACTCCCAATATCCCCAAACAGCCTGCCACCCCACAAGTGCAGTATAGCATTGCATCGGGAAGCAATTTGAGAAGTGTGGCATCAGGATTGCAACGGGCAGGGGTTGTATCGGATGCTAGTGCATTTGAGGCAGCAGCTAAGGCCCAAAAAATCAATACCAAAATTCGTACCGGTACCTATCAGTTTGCTAAAGGTGAGGATTTCAGCTCTATCATTACTAAAATTACGAAAAAGCCGTCCAACTGACCAGACCGGGAAGTGGACGGCTTTTATTCATGCTGACAAGTTCGATAAGAGGCGTAAAACGTCACATTTTGCGTTGTTCCAACTATTGTCGAAAAGTTGGTTGCAACGATGCAAGTGTTATGGTATATTAATTGACGGTGTTAAAAACGCACGTCGGTTAATTTTATAGAGGGTGCTTTCCCGTGGAAAGTCTTTATGAAAAATGATGTCGGCGGAGGACACACAAAAAACCAAACTTAGGAGGTGCGTGAAGATGGCAGTAATCTCCATGAAACAGCTTTTGGAAGCTGGGGTTCACTTTGGTCACCAAACACGTCGCTGGAACCCGAAAATGGATCGTTATATCTTCACTGAAAGAAACGGTATTTACATCATTGACTTGCAAAAGACAGTGAAAAAGGTTGAGGAAGCTTACAACTTCGTAAAAAGCATTGCAGCTGAGAATGGTACAATTCTGTTCGTAGGCACGAAGAAACAAGCACAAGATTCCGTTAAAGAAGAAGCAGCACGCGCTGGTCAATTCTACATTAACCAACGTTGGTTGGGTGGTACGCTGACTAACTTCCAAACGATTCAAAAACGTATTGACCGTTTGAAACAACTGGAAGCTTGGGAAGAAGACGGTACATTCGCTGTTCTTCCTAAAAAAGAAGTTATCATTCTTCGCAAAGAAAAAGATCGTCTTGAAAAATTCTTGGGCGGTATCAAAAACATGAAGGGCCTTCCAAGTGCTCTGTTCATCATTGATCCACGCAAAGAACGTATCGCGGTTGCTGAAGCTCGCAAATTGGGTATCCCAATCGTAGGTATCGTTGATACAAACTGCGATCCAGACGAAATCGACTATGTTATCCCAGGTAATGACGACGCAATCCGCGCTGTTAAATTGCTGACAGGTAAAATGGCTGATGCAGTTATGGAAGCAAACCAAGGCGAAGAAACTACAGCATAATATTTCCATTAGGAAATACCTATATGAATTAAATGAAAAGGGTGGTTGGCAGGTGTATAACCTCTCACTACCCTTTTTTTAAGGAATAAAGCATGGTATACCACTGAAAATCAAATTTGGAGGGAAATAATATGGCAGTTAATGCTAGCGCAGTAAAAGAGCTTCGTGAAAAAACAGGCGCAGGAATGCTGGATTGTAAAAAAGCGCTTGAAGAAGCAAACGGTGATTTGACAAAAGCGGTTGAAGTTCTGCGCGAAAAAGGACTTGCAGCTGCAGCCAACAAAGCAGGTCGTATTGCTACTGAAGGTGTTGTTGAATCCTACATTCATGCTGGCGGCCGTATCGGCGTACTGGTAGAAGTAAACTGCGAAACAGACTTCGTAGCTAAAACAGACCAGTTCAGAGATTTTGTACGCGACATTGCAATGCATATCGCTGCATCGAACCCTCGTTATGTTCGTCGTGAAGAAGTGCCACAGGAAGAGATCGAAAAAGAAAAAGAAATCCTGAAAGCACAAGCTCTGAACGAAGGTAAACCAGAAAAAATCGTTGAGAAAATGGTTGAAGGCCGCATTGGTAAGTTCTATGAAGAGTTCTGTTTGCTGGAGCAATCTTTCATCAAAGATCCGGACAAAACAATCTCCACGCTTATCAACGAAAAAATCAGTACAATTGGCGAAAACATCTCCCTGCGTCGCTTTGTTCGTTTTGAACTGGGTGAAGGTCTGGAGAAAAAAGAAGACAACTTCTACGAAGAAGTTATGTCTCAAGTGAAACAATAATTACCAACGAACGGTAATTGCATATGGAAAAACGGAAATGGAACACATCAGTGTTCCTTTTCTTGCAACAGGACACCTATCCTGTTACATAAAGTATAAATGATATTGGAGGGTGATCATTTGGAAAAACCTGTGTTTAAGCGTGTTGTCCTGAAAGTTAGTGGTGAATCGCTGTCAGGTCCTAACGGCTACGGTATTGATGCGGATACGATTGCGTCCATTGCCGAACAAGTCAAAGACGTAGTGGAACTGGGAGTAGAAGTTGCTATTGTGTGTGGAGGCGGTAACATCTGGCGTGGTATTGCTGGAAGTGCCAACGGAATTGACCGGGCCACAGCGGATTACATGGGTATGCTGGCAACGGTAATGAACTCACTGGCCTTACAGGATGCTTTGGAACAGATTGAAGTACCTACGCGTGTACAAACATCCATTGCGATGCAACAGATTGCAGAACCTTACATCCGCCGTAGAGCTATCCGTCATTTGGAAAAAGGTCGGGTTGTTATTTTTGCAGCAGGTACAGGTAATCCGTTCTTCTCGACTGATACTACTGCTGCACTACGTGCCGCTGAGATTGAAGCGGAAGTGATTCTGATGGCTAAAAATAAAGTGGATGGCGTATATTCTGCTGATCCGTTTAAAGATAGCACAGCCGAGAAATATGAGCAGCTTACGTATTTGGATGTGCTCAACAAAAACCTCGGTGTCATGGATTCTACTGCTTCCTCGTTGTGCATGGATAACAATATTCCGTTGATTGTCTTTGCTATTACAGAGCAAGGTAACATTAAACGTGTCGTGCTGGGTGAGAAAATTGGTACGATCGTCAAAGGGAGTGTAAATTAATGCCACAATCTGTGAAAAAGAGTGCTGAGGAACGCATGCAAAAAGCAATCCAAGCATTGCAACGTGATCTTGCATCTTTGCGTGCAGGACGGGCGACACCAGCTTTACTGGACCGTGTACAGGTAGAGTATTATGGTGCAATGACTCCAGTCAACCAGCTGGCGAATATCAATACACCTGACAGCCGGACCTTGATGATTCAGCCTTGGGACAAATCTTCCTTGGCCGATATCGAGCGCGCTATACAAAAATCCGATTTAGGCTTGACACCTTCGAATGATGGTAACACCATTCGTCTGAGCATTCCTGCTTTGACGGAGGAACGCAGAACTGACTTGGTGAAGTTGACGAAGAAGAACGGTGAAGAAGCGAAGATCGCTATTCGTAACATTCGTCGTGATGCCAATGATGACATCAAAAAATTGGAGAAAAGTGATATTTCCGAGGATGAATCACGCAAACATCAGGAAGATATCCAGAAAACAACTGATAAGTTTATCGCTGAAGTGGATAAAGTTTTAGCTGCAAAAGAAAAAGAAATTATGGAAGTTTAAAAGATTGGCAGCCCCTCCCTTACGGTGGGGTTTGTCTCTTTTCAAGCCTGAGGCACATTTTCAGAGAATGCTGGAGGAACTGGAATGATCAAACGGGTTCGGTCTTGGTGGAACGGGGAACAAAAACAGCAAACACCGGCCATTTCAAAAGACAATATTCCGCAGCATGTTGCTGTCATCATGGATGGGAACGGCAGATGGGCCAAACGGATTGGAATGCCGCGGATTGTAGGGCACCAAAATGGAATGAAGGCAGTGAAACGCACAGCAATTGCGGCGGATGAACTGGGTATTAAGTATTTGACTTTGTTTGCATTTTCAACTGAAAATTGGACGCGTCCAAAGGACGAAGTTGATTTTCTAATGCGCTTACCGCAGGAATTTCTGGCTATTGAGCTAGATGAGCTGATTGAAAAAAATGTGCAAGTGCGTATGATGGGAAATAAGGAACATTTACCTTCCCATACCGTTGAGGCGCTGACTGAAGCGACTCGACGAACTGAAAATAATACCGGACTTGTTCTTAATTTTGCATTAAATTATGGAAGTCGGTTGGAAATCACAGAATGCATGCAAACATTGGGCCGTCAAATTGCGGATGGGAAGCTTAAAACAGAAGATATAACATCTGAGCTGATCGGTAATACGTTGCTTTCTAGTGGGATGCCAGACCCTGATTTACTGATTCGAACAAGTGGTGAGCTTAGACTTAGTAATTTTATGCTCTGGCAGCTTGCCTACAGTGAGTTGTGGTTTACTGATATTTATTGGCCTGAGTTTAAGAAAGAACACTTATACGAAGCAGTGATCGAATATCAGCAAAGAACACGGCGGTATGGCGGACTGAAGTAAATGGAGGATGAAAGCCGTTGAGACAGAGATTAATTACCGGTATTCTGGCAGGCATATTCTTTTTGGCGATGGTCCTGTGGGGCGGCTTGGCCTACCATTTGCTTATATTGGCGATGGCCCTAATCGGATTTTATGAGTTCGCACGAATGACGCAGGTATCGCCTTTTGGAGGTACAGCAATACTTGGATACGTAAGCATATTAGCTTTTGTATTCCCGTATGAACCTTTAGGTTTGCACTCCCCCTTACCCTTTGCCAGTATGCTTTGGCTGGTAATGATAGCTTTTATGATCATCACGGTAGGAACAAAAAATAAAATCCCGATTCAAACGGTAGCTATATTGTTTCTTGGTACCGTTTATATAGGGTTTGGATTTTCGTATATTGCGGAATCACGTCATATGGAACATGGGCTGTTGTGGACATTTTTATTATTGGCTTGTATTTGGGCAAGTGATGCAGGGGCATATTTTGTAGGCAAAATGGCAGGAAAGACGAAATTGTGGCCTGCGATCAGTCCGAACAAAACGGTCGAAGGATCCATTGGCGGCATCGTTTTAGCGTTGGTTATAGCTTTGGTATTCGCTGGATTATCAGGTGGACTGCTGCCATGGGACAAAGCCATAGGCATCGGTTTGTCATGTGCAGTTGTGGGACAACTGGGTGATTTGGTACAATCTGCATACAAACGAGTGTACGGCATCAAAGATTCCGGTAATCTGCTGCCAGGGCACGGTGGTATACTAGACCGCTGCGACAGCTGGATTGTCGTTTTTCCATTTGTACATATGCTGATGCTGCTTCCATGAGTCTATTGATTACAGTTTATGCTCAGGCTAATCTCTATGCTGCTCACTCTGCGCTACTAGAAGGTTGGAACCAGTATCATAGCTGCCTGAATAACAATCAATGAGCTCCTGGATAAAAGTGATTTTCAGGATAGGAAGGTGCATCATGAAAAGAATTACGGTACTTGGTTCAACCGGATCTATTGGAACTCAAACGCTGGATGTAGTGTCCATGCACCCGGATCAGTTTACTATTGAGGCTTTAGCAGGTGGTTCTAATATAAAGTTACTTGCTGAGCAGGCGCATCTTTATAAACCCAAAAAAGTGTCTGTGGCTACTCGGCAGTTGGCGGATGAAATTCGTCCTTTACTGCCTTCTGGAATGGAACTGTATTGGGGAAATGAAGGACTCGTTGAGCTTGCTGCGAATACAGAGGCGGATATGGTTGTGACGGCTGTAATGGGCAGTGTCGGATTGCACTCCACGCTGGCCGCGATTGAGGCTGGAAAACAGATCGGTTTGGCCAATAAGGAAACACTGGTTACTGCTGGTCATCTGGTCACAGCGCGGGCTCGGGCGAAAGGAGTGCCGTTGCTGCCGATTGACAGTGAGCATTCAGCTATTTTCCAATGCTTGAATGGTGAGCGTATGAAAGATGTGGCACATATTACTCTCACAGCATCAGGGGGTTCTTTTCGAGATTTGACAAGAGAACAGTTGCGTGAAGTTACAGTGGAAGATGCACTCAAGCATCCCAATTGGTCAATGGGGGCCAAAATTACAATTGATTCAGCAACGATGGTAAACAAGGGGCTGGAAGTCATTGAGGCGCATTGGCTATTCGGACTTGATTATGAGCAGATTCATGTGTTGCTTCATCCGGAAAGCATTATTCATTCCTATGTTGAGTTTCAGGATACAAGCATTGTTGCTCAACTTGGGAATCCGGACATGAGAGTACCCATTCAATATGCATTGACTTATCCTGAGCGTATGAAGTCCCCGGCGAAGCCGTTGTCACTGGCTGAAGTGGGCAGACTCCATTTTAAGGAAATGGATTATAATCGTTTTCCTTGTTTAAGGCTTGCCTTCGAATGTGGTAAAATGGGTGGTACAGCACCGACCGCATTTAATGCAGCTAATGAGATTGCTGTTGCCCGTTTCCTGCGTGGAGAAATTTCTTTTCTGCATATTGAAGCTATTATTGAACGTGTGCTGGAGCGGCATGTCAATGTGGCTAATCCTGATCTGTCTGCGATTGAAGCATGTGACGGAGAGACTCGTAGCATAGCTGAGGGGTTGTAGGCTAATGTTGGGTTAGAAACGAAATGTGATTCTCTTGTGCGGGATCGGAGAATAATGATAATCTAGGAAGACAAACTCGATCTCATTGAAAGGGGAACGGAAACGATTGGAAACGATTCAAATAGTGTTGATGACGGTGCTCATGTTTTTCGTCATAGTGACGGTGCATGAATGGGGGCATTATTATTTTGCCAAGCGCGCCGGGATTCTGGTACGGGAGTTTGCGATCGGTTTCGGTCCGAAACTGTTTTCTTATAAAAGAAACGAGACGCGATTTACGTTGCGTTTGTTGCCGTTCGGTGGCTTTGCCCGCATGGCGGGAGAGGATCCGGAGGTCAATGAAATTGAGACCGGACAAACGATTGCTGTACGCGTAACGGATGACGTTGTGAAGACCATCTATCTGGATCAACTGGATAATCGCAAGAATGTGGTGCGCGGCGAAGTGTTGGATATTGATCTGGAACAGTCGTTAACTTTAAAATTGGATGTAGATGGCGAAGATCAGCAATACACTGTGCACCCGCAAGCGATGATGGTAACCAAAGGACAATCCATACAGATTGCACCCAAGGATCGGCAGTATGGGAGTAAAACAGTAGGACAGCGTGCGTTGGCTATTTTTGCTGGACCACTGATGAATTTTATTCTTGCCTTTATTTTGTTTGGTCTGCATATTCAGATGGTCGGCATACAAGTGGACAACCCGACTTATGTCCAAATTAGTGAAATTACAGCAGGTATGCCTGCTGCTGAAGCTGATTTGCATAAGGGAGATATCATCGAATCGGTGAATGGAGTAGCCATTGGTGCGAATGTTGAAAACATGATCAAATTGATTGCGGATTCTCAAGACAAGCCGATGAAGTGGACGGTTCGCCGTGATAATAAGACCTTTGATCTTACTATTACACCTCGCGCAATGGAAGGACAAAAGGGTGGCAAGGTGGGCATTGTGCCTGAACTTCCAAAACGTCAAGCAGGTGTGGGGGAAACGTTCAAATTTGCCGGACAATCCATGGTCAGAACGACTGATATTATTTTCCAAGGATTCAGTCAGCTCATTCAACGTTTTTCTATCAATGACCTGGGAGGCCCGGTACGTACTTTTGAAGTGACGGGGCAAATTGCCAAGCAGGGGATTGAGCAGTTGACGTATTGGACTGCTATAATGAGTCTTTACTTGGGGATATTTAATTTATTGCCTATTCCGGCGCTGGATGGAAGCAGACTTGTTTTCCTTGGTGTGGAGGCGGTAAGAGGACGTCCCGTTGATCCGAGCAGGGAAGGTATGGTCCATTTCGTTGGTTTTGCTATGCTATTCCTGCTTATGATTGCGGTCACGTATAACGATATTTTACGCTTAATTAATGGTTAATTAGAGACGGACTTATATAAAAATGGTCTGTATGGGAGGACATGCATTTCTATGTCGAACGATAAACAGTTTGTCGAGGAAATTACGCCGCAGAGCGAAGATTTTTCCCGATGGTATATTGATGTTATTAAAAAAGCAGAACTGATGGATTATTCCCCTGTTCGCGGATGTATTGTATTCCGCCCCGATGGTTTTGAAATTTGGGAGCATATCAAAGAAGCTATGGATGTGCGCTTCAGAGAAACAGGTCACCGTAATGCCTATTTTCCAATGTTCATTCCAGAAAGCTTTTTTCAAAAGGAAAAAGAGCATGTTGAAGGGTTTAATCCTGAACTGCCTTGGGTAACCGAGGCTGGCGGGGAAAAGCTGGAAGAGCGTCTTGCAATTCGTCCGACTTCGGAAACCATGATTGGTCATATGTACTCCAAATGGATTCAATCCTATCGTGATCTACCCGTGCTTATTAACCAATGGGCTAATGTAGTGCGTTGGGAAAAACGCACGCTGCCTTTCTTGCGCACAAGTGAATTTTTGTGGCAAGAAGGTCACACGGCCCATGAAACAGAAGAAGAAGCACGTGAAGAAACGATGAAAATGCTGGAAGTATACCGTGAGGTTATTGAGGAAGTTCTGGCTATTCCGGTTATTACTGGACAGAAAACACCTTCTGAAAAGTTTGCAGGTGCGAAGGATACATTTTCACTGGAAGCGATGATGAAGGATGGACGGGCGGTACAAGCTGGGACCTCCCACTATATGGGAACTAATTTTGCCGTTGCATTTGACATTAAATATTTGAGTCGTGAAAACAACTTGGAATTCGCGCATACGACTTCATGGGGAACAAGTACACGTTTGATCGGTGCACTGATTATGGTCCATGGAGATGACCGTGGTCTGGCATTGCCTCCTAAAGTTGCGCCTACGCAGGTTATTATGGTTCCAATTGGACCACCTAAGAAGCGTGATGCCGTTATCGCTCGTGCAGATGAACTATTTGCTGAGTTGAAACAAGCGGGAGTGCGTGTTAAAATGGACGACCGCAGCGATGTAAGTCCAGGTTGGAAATTTAATGAATATGAAATGCGTGGTGTGCCGGTTCGTCTGGAAATCGGGCCTCGTGATATGGAAAACGGTGTCTGTGTGCTCGTATCTCGTATCAGCGGTGAGAAAAAAATCGTGCAGCAGGATAATCTGGTTGAGGAAGTACACGCGATGCTCGCACAGGTACAGCAGGAGATGTTTGATCGTGCGAAAAATTTCATGGAAGAAAACTTCTATTCCGTCGATACGCTGGATGAAATGAAGACTCTCATGGAAGAAAAACGAGGCTTTACTTTGGCAGGCTGGTGCGGATCTGAAGAATGTGAAGACAAAGTTAAAGAAGTAACAGGTGCTACAAGCCGTAACATACCGTTTAAAACAACCGAGCAAAAGTCCACATGTTTGTGCTGTGGCAAACCTGCCAAGCACACAGTAGTGTTCGCACGGGCGTACTAATATAGAAGTAGGGCAATATCACTATACTCACTTCATTCTTTTCGCTGACATGGTAGCTGTTACGGGACAATGTTCCGAAGGATCTATGTCGTTGTGAGAAGGATTGAAGAGGGCTACGAAAAGCTTTTGCGGTCGGAGATGTTTTTGACGCAGAAGCTTTTCATGTTTTCAAATTGGTAAATTTAAAACTGGGGGGAGAGCCATGGGCGGAGCTGAAGAAAAGAGAAAGCGGCTGGAACTGCTGATGAAGCAAGTTGGGATGCCAGCGGGAGTGGTTGAACCTTATTTTTTGGACGGTTGGATTGATCAAGTGGAGATTAGCCGTACCAATAAGGATTGGAATATCACCATTGCCAAGGAGACACTGGTCCCCGCTCAGGTGTATCGTACGTTCTGTATTCAAGTACAGGAAAAAATGAGTCACATCGCAAAAATTACGTTCCGTTTTCAGTATAGTGAGCAGATTCAGCCTGGTGATATCATCAGTGAATACTGGAAACTTTTTCTAGAGTGGGTGCATCGTGAGATCCCATCTGTTAACGGTTGGATGAGTCGGGCTGTGCATGAGTGGGAAGACGGTCTTTTATTGCTGACGATGAGCGACAGTATGTCATTGGAACTGGCGCGTAAAAAACAGATAGATCAAGCTATCATCAAATTTTACGATAAATATTTTGGCCTCTCTATGCGTATTAAAGTCCAGGTGGGTGAAAGTAACCAGGAGGCATTACAGCAATTCCAAGAAAAGAAGATGCAGGAAGAACGCGAAGTTATTCAGCAGATGATGGAAAGTATGGAATCCGAAATGCCGCCTTTGGATGAAGAAGAAGGAGATGTACGCCTTCAATTTGGTTATGACATCAAAGAACCGGCTGTTCCGATGCAAGATATTCAGGACGAAGAGAAAAAAGTCACCTTACAAGGAACAATCTTCGGTTTGGATAGTAAAGAATTGCGCAATGGCAGTACGTTGTTTACGTATTATTTGACCGACTTTAGTGATTCCCTGCAAATGAAAATGTTTGCTAAAACTAAAGAAGATCTGAAGATCCTCAGTTTGTTGGCTAACGGGAAATGGGTCAAAGTGCGGGGGCGAGTTGAATATGATCGTTTTATGCAAATTCCGGAGCTGGTTATGATTCCTTCTGATCTAGTTGAAGTACAGGCTCCACCCACACGTAAGGATAATGCAGAGGAAAAACGGGTTGAGTTCCATCTCCATACAAAGATGAGTGCAATGGATGCTGTTGCCTCGATTGATCAATACGTTAAAACAGCCGCCAAATGGGGGCACAAGGCGATTGCAGTCACCGATCATGGCGGTGTGCAGTGCTACCCTGATGCCGCTAAGGCTGCAAAGAAAAACGGCATTAAAATGATCTACGGTGTTGAGGCCAATGTGGTTAATGATGCCGTTGAGGTTGTAATGCAGGCACAGCCATTAAATTTGAAAACAGCGACTTATGTCGTTTTTGATATTGAAACCACCGGTTTATCGGTTACACAGAATAAAATCATTGAGATTGCGGCTGTAAAAATGCATGATGGCAAAGAAGTTGATCGTTATGCTACCTTTGTTAATCCGCATGAGCGCATACCATACAATATCCAGCAACTGACCAACATTAACGACGAAATGGTCAAGGACGCGCCGGATGTAGAACCTGTTATGAAGGAGTTTGTAGCTTTTGCTGGCGATGCTGTATTGGTTGCCCATAATGCGCGGTTTGATGTCGGCTTTATCCAGGCCACCCTTCGAAATATGGGTTTGCCTGAAATGACCAATCCGGTACTGGATACGCTAGAATTGGCTCGTTTACTGTTTCCAACAATGAAAAACCATCGTCTAAATACGCTGACGACTAAATATAAAGTGGCGCTCGAAAGCCATCACCGAGCCATTGACGATACAGTCGCACTGACTGAAGTGCTGAATGGCTTGCTGAATGATGCAGAACAAATTAAGGGTTTAAAAATGCTCGATCGTCTGAATGATTATGTGGGTAAGGATTTATCGACCGTACGTCCTTTTCACTGCTGTATTTATGCCCTCAATCCGATTGGTAAAAAAAATCTGTACAAGCTGGTTTCGATGTCTCATACCGAATATTTCAAGCGTGTGCCTTGTATTCCTAAATCAAAATTGTCAGAAATGAGAGACGGACTGCTTATTATTTCTGGCTGCGAAAAAGGAGAGTTCTTCGAGGCTGTGTTGAACAAGTCCGAGGAAGAGGCCGAGGAAATTGCACAGTTTTATGATGTGTTGGAGATTCAACCTTTGACGATGTATATGCATTTAGTAGAAAAACAATTGGTAAGCGGGCCTGATGCTCTGAAAACGGCAATACGCAAAGTATGCGAAATTGGACGGCGACTTGATAAGCCCGTGATTGCCACAGGTAATGTTCACTATTTGGAAACTCGAGATAAGTTGTACCGTGATATTACGATACACGGCATTACGGGATTTAGCCCGCTAAAAGATATTCGTAAGCCAGATGCGCATTTACGCACCACAGACGAAATGTTGGCAGAATTCGAGTTTTTGGGCGAGGAAAAAGCCTATGAAGTCGTTGTGAAGAATACCAGTGAGCTGGCGGATCGATTTGAGGAGCTGGAGCTGTTCCCTGACAAACTGTTTACACCTTTGCTGGATGGGGCGGACGAGGAAATCCGCAACACTTGCTACGAGACGGCTAAATCCATCTATGGTGAGGAATTGCCCGAAGTGGTCGTAGCCCGCCTTGAAAAAGAACTGGAGCCGATTATTAAATACGGTTTCTCTGCCAACTATCTCATTTCCGAGCGTCTGGTTAAAAAGTCAAATAAGGATGGATATCTGGTAGGTTCACGGGGTTCTGTTGGATCTTCTGTGGTCGCTACCTTCCTCGGTATTTCCGAGGTTAATCCACTGCCTGCACATTATATCTGCGGTAATCCTGAATGCAGACATAGCGAATGGATTTTGGACGGTAGTGTGCCGAGCGGATTTGACTTGCCGGACAAAAACTGTCCGAAATGCGGTGGCAAACTGAAGGGTGAGGGACAGGATATTCCGTTTGAAACGTTCCTTGGGTTTAAAGGAGATAAAGTTCCCGATATTGACTTGAACTTCTCTGGCGAATATCAGCCTGTCGCACATAACTATACGAAAGTACTGTTTGGTGAGAAAAGTGTATTCCGTGCTGGAACCATCGGTACCGTTGCCGAGAAAACAGCCTTTGGCTTTGCAAAGAAATATGAAGAGGCGCATCATAAAAAATGGCGTGGGGCTGAGTTGAACAGGCTGGCTTCGGGCTGTACAGGGGTCAAACGCAGTACCGGGCAACATCCAGGCGGAATTGTCGTTGTTCCCGATTATATTGAGGTCGAGGATATTACGCCGGTACAGTACCCCGCCGATGATACAAGCTCGGAATGGAAAACAACGCATTTTGATTATCACGCTTTTGATGCGAATCTACTCAAACTCGATATTCTGGGTCATGATGATCCGACCATGATGAGGATGCTTCAGGATTTGACTGGTGTCGATCCTACGACCATTCCAATGAATGATCCTAAGGTGATGAGCATGTTCAACTCCACGGAGGCGCTCGGTGTAACACCCCAGCAAATCCGCACGCCTGTAGCTACCTATGGTGTACCAGAGATGGGGACGAAGTTTGTACGCCAAATGCTAGTAGAGTCGCAGCCAAGTTCTTTTGCCGATTTACTGCAAATATCCGGACTGTCTCACGGCACGGGCGTATGGCTGGGGAACGCACAGGAACTGATTAAGAATAATACCTGTAACATCAAGACTGTAATTGGTTGCCGTGATGACATCATGCTGTTTTTGATTTACAAGGCAGGCATGGACGCAGGTCTGGCCTTTAAAATTACGGAGAGCGTACGTAAAGGTAAGGGGCTTAGTGCTGAATGGATTGAGGAAATGAAAAAATGCAAGGTGCCACAGTGGTACATTGATTCCTGTCTGAAAATTCAGTACATGTTTCCGAAGGCGCATGCTGCAGCCTATGTTATTTCAGCAGTGCGCACAGCCTACTTTAAGCTGTATCATCCGATTGAATATTATGCGACTTACTTTTCAGTACGTGCAGCCGATTTTGATATTGAGCTGTGCTGTCAGGGATATGATGCAATCGCACGGAAGATTGTCGAAATCGAGCAACTCGGCTTTCAGGCACCTCCCAAAGAAAAAGGGATGCTTCCGATCCTGGAAATGGCTCTGGAAATGACGGCTCGCGGGTTTAGTTTTAAATCCATTGATTTGTACCGCTCCGAAGCTACACGCTTCAAGGTGGATGGAGATTCACTCATTCCGCCATTCGGAGCTCTTCAGGGAATTGGAGACAATGCAGCACGTAACATCGCCGCCTCCCGTGAACATGGTGAATTTTTGTCTGTCGAGGATTTTCAACAAAAATCGAAGGCTAGTAAAACCATTGTCGAAATGCTGTCTCAGATGGGTTGCTTTCGAGGTCTGCCAGAGAGTAATCAGCTGTCTCTGTTTTAATCGGAACCACAGTAGTCAAGCTCTGGCACTTGTCACATAACTATGGTTATGTTATAATTTTTTTGGTAATCATGGAGATAAAACCGTTGCTAAAAGAGTGGGGAAACCCACTCTTTACTGTTTGATATACAGTTACAACGTGAAAAGGTTATTTTTGGGCACGAAACCGGTACGCCGGTTTATTTGCAGTGAGCCCGAAATGAACATTACATCAAATGAAAATGAAAATGCCGGTGATGGAGAAGCAATGTCCATGGTAATAGGGCGTCTTTTTTTCACCACAGGAAAGTTCACTTTTGGAGGTTATAATCTTTGAGCACACCAAAGATCAAATCAGTAGTAGAAGAAATGGCCCAACCTTACCTCGATGAGCATGGTTTTGAACTGGTCGATGTCGAGTATGTCAAAGAGGGCAGCAATTGGTTTCTTCGCGTTTTTGTGGACAAAGACGGAGGAATTGATCTGGACGACTGCAGTATGATCAGTGAATATCTGGGTCAAAGGTTGGATGAAAATGACCCTGTTTCTACAGCATATTTTCTGGAAGTGTCTTCACCAGGCGCCGAAAGACCGCTGAAAAAAGCGGAGGACGTTACTAAAGCGGTAGGCAAAAACGTATTCGTTACTACATACGAGCCGATCAACGGCCTGAAGGAATTCGAAGGTCGTTTGCTTTCTTTTGAAGATGGGGAACTCACCGTTCAAAGCGGACAAAAGAAGCACGCCATACCTTATGACAAGGTAGCTGGTGCAAGGCTCGCGATCATATTTTAATTCAGATTTGACTGTTGCTGTTTGACATGTACTACATGTTTTTTTGCCTCGTGTGCCGACCAGTACGCAGGTGCATCATTTGAAAGGGGGAGCAGTAATCCATGAGTATGGATTTTATTGAAGCAATGAACGAGTTGGAAAGAGAAAAGGGGATCAGCAAGGATGTGCTGTTTGAGGCCATTGAAGCAGCCTTGATTTCCAGTTACAAACGGAATTTCAATACCGCACAAAACGTGCGTGTTGATATGAACCGCAACTCGGGAGTCATTAAGGTATATGCCCGCAAGCTGATCGTTGAGGAGGTATTGGATCCTCGCACCGAGATTTCGTTGCCTGCGGCCCGTGAGATTAACCCGCATTTTCAGTTGGAAGATATCGCTGAAATCGAAGTCACACCACGTGATTTTGGACGGATTGCTGCACAAACTGCGAAGCAAGTCGTGACCCAGCGTATCCGCGAAGCGGAACGGGGACTGATCTACAACAAGTTTGTGGACAAGGAAGAAGATATTGTAACAGGAACTGTACAGCGCCAAGACCCACGTAACATTTATATTGATCTTGGTAAGGTGGAAGCGGTTCTCCCGTTAGGTGAATTGATGCCTAATGAGAAATTTAGCCATCTGGATCGAATTAAGGCTTATATTACCAAAGTAGAAAACACAACCAAAGGACCGCAAATTATGCTGTCCCGATCACATCCGGGTCTGCTTAAGCGTTTGTTCGAACTCGAAGTGCCTGAAATTTTTGATGGTGTTGTAGAGATTCGTTCCGTAGCGCGTGAAGCAGGCTTCCGTTCTAAAATCGCGGTTCATTCCCGTAACGCCGAGGTTGATCCGGTTGGCTCTTGTGTGGGTCCTAGAGGAACACGTGTACAGACCATTGTAAATGAGCTGCGTGGCGAAAAAATCGACATTGTACGGTATTCCGATAATGTTGATGAATACGTGGCTAATGCGCTGAGTCCATCCAAGGTGCTCGAAGTGCAAGTATTTGAAGAAGAGAAAATGGCGCGTGTTATTGTGCCTGATTATCAGCTTTCTCTTGCTATTGGTATCAAAGGACAAAATGCTCGCCTTGCTGCTAAGCTTACGGGCTGGAAAATTGATATTAAGAGTGAAACACAGGCGGAGGAAGAACTCGGCAGACCGAGAACATCCACCGATGAAATGCATCAGGATTCCGTTTCTGTAGATTAAGCGGAGTGTAGGGGGGTTAATGCATGAAACAGAGAAAGATACCTTTGCGCAAATGTGTGGCCTGTCATGAAATGATGCCAAAGAAGCAGTTGATCCGTGTCGTCAAAACCCCTGAAGACGAAGTGTTGATTGACTTGACTGGAAAAAAGTCGGGACGCGGCGCTTACTTGTGCGGCAAAGCCGCCTGCTTCAAGCTGGCTCAAAAGAGCAAGGCACTGGATCGAGCCTTGAAGCACTCGGTTCATCCTGATATTTATGAGCAGCTAAGTCGTGATTTTGCTGCCGTCGAGGAAGAATTCCTGGCGGCACAAGGCAGCGTGCAGGATGAATAAGGCGCTGTCTGGATTGGGTCTTGCCATGAGAGCTGGCAAGCTGCTAACAGGTGATGAGATCGTTTTTAAAGCGATCAGGTCTTCAGAAGCCAAGCTGGTCATTCTTGCGAAAGATGCTTCAATGAATACTCAAAAGAAATTCCGCGACAAATGCGGGACGTACAAAATCCCCTTATTGATAGGATTTGACCGGGAAAGCTTGGGAAGCAGTATCGGCAAACCTGAACGGGTTGTGCTGGCTGTGACGGATCAAGGATTCGCGAAATTGATCAAGAAACATGCGGGGATAATGTCGGAGGTGGAGTATATTGAGTAAACAAGAAAGCAAAGACAAAGTGCGGGTATACGAATACGCCAAATCGTTGAACATGAGCAGCAAAGAAATTATCACCATTCTTAAACGGCTGGATATTCCCGTGAACAACCATATGAGCGTCATGGAACATGATGCCGTAGGTAAAGTGGAAAGTTTTTTTAAGAATATTAAATCCAATGCTGCGGCCAAGCAAGGCGGAGCAGGTACGGCGCAAGTAAGCTCGAATCAGGCCGGTTCAAGCCAGAATAGTAATCATTCAACTGAGCAAACCAAAAATCAACAGGAAAAGCAGGTAAGTATGAATAGGACAAACAACAACCAAAACAGTAACCGAAGCAGCGCTCCAAAAGCGCAAAGTAGTCAGCAGGGCGGTCAAAACCGCAGTCAACAAAGTACTAGCAGACCCACTGGCCAGCAAAGTACACAAAACCGCAGTAATGGTCAACAACAGGGAGGACAACAGCGTCCTAGTGGCAACACAGGTTCGCGTCCTCAAGGTAACCAAAGCACTAACTCACGCCCTCAGGGAAGTAGTCAGGGTGGTACAGCTGTAAGAACATCATCCTCCACAGGTAGCAACAATGCGAACCGTAGTGGTGGCAACCGTACAGGCAGCAACTCCAACAACGGTGGCAACCGTCCCGGTCAAGGACGTTTTGATGATAACCGTCAAGGCGGCGGACGCGGTGGTAACGGTGGTCGTGGAGGCAATAATCGCGGTGGCAGTAATCGTGGCGGGAAATTTAACAATCGTGGTAAAGGTCAACAACAGGAACGTCGCGAGAAAATCGACAACACGCCTAAGAAAATTATTGTGCGTGGTGAGATGACCGTAGGCGAAACAGCCAAGCTTCTTCATAAGGATGCGTCAGAAGTCATCAAAAAGCTGATTATGCTCGGAACGATGGCGACCATTAACCAGGAACTGGATATGGATACCATCCTCTTGCTTGCCGGAGACTTTGGCGTCGAGGTAGAAGTGAAAATTCCGGTCGAAGAAGATCGTTTTGAAACCGTGGAAGAAAATGATGATCCTGCGGATCTGAAAACACGTCCACCAGTTGTAACGATTATGGGTCACGTCGATCATGGTAAAACAACTTTGTTGGATGCCATTCGCTCGACTAATGTAACCGGTGGCGAAGCTGGCGGTATTACACAGCATATTGGTGCATACCAAGTTGAAATTAATAGCAAAAAAATCACTTTCCTGGATACACCGGGTCACGAAGCCTTTACCGCTATGCGTGCACGTGGTGCTCAAGTGACAGATATGACGATTATCGTGGTTGCAGCTGACGACGGTGTTATGCCACAGACGGTCGAAGCTATTAACCATGCGAAAGCGGCAGGTCTGCCAATTATCGTAGCTGTGAACAAGATCGACAAACCGGATGCCAACCCGGATAAAGTGAAGCAAGAACTCACTGAATATGAATTGGTACCTGAAGAGTGGGGCGGCGATACGATTTTCGTCAACGTTTCCGCGAAACAAAGAATGGGTCTGGAAGACCTGCTCGAAATGATTCTGCTCGTAGCTGAAGTGAATGAGTACAAAGCGAACCCGAACAAACGGGCACGTGGTACCATCATTGAGGCAGAACTGGATAAAGGCCGCGGTTCTGTAGCCCGTATCCTCGTTCAGAACGGTACACTGAAAGTCGGCGATGCTTTCGTAGCGGGTAACTGCTTCGGACGTGTGCGTGCCATGGTCAACGATAAAGGTCGTCGTCTTAAAGAAGCGGGTCCTTCCACTCCAGTTGAAATTACTGGTTTGACAGAGGTTCCACTTGCTGGCGATCCATTCATGGTGTTTGAGGATGAGCGCAAAGCTCGTGCTATTGCTGACAGACGTGCAATCACGCAACGCCAATCTGATCTGGGCAGTAATACCCGCGTAACACTGGATGACCTGTTCCAACACATCAAGGATGGCGAAATGAAGGATCTGAACGTCATTATTAAAGGTGACGTACAAGGTTCCGTCGAGGCGTTGAAAGGTTCCTTGAACAAGATTGAAGTAGAAGGTGTGCGCGTTAAAATTCTTCACAGTGGTGCAGGAGCAATCACCGAATCCGATATTATTTTGGCAGCAGCTTCCAATGCTATTGTTATTGGTTTTAATGTTCGTCCGGATAACCAGGCGAAATCTACAGCGGAAGCTGAAAAAGTGGACATTCGTCTACACCGTGTCATTTACAATGTCATTGAAGAAATAGAGCAAGCCATGAAGGGCATGCTGGATCCTGAATATAAAGAAAATGTGATTGGGCATGCTGAAGTACGTAACGTATTCAAAGTTACTAAAGTCGGTACGATCGCTGGTTGTATGGTGACATCCGGTAAAATTACCCGTTCAGCAGAAGCACGCCTGATTCGTGATGGCATCGTCATTTTTGAAGGTAAAATCGACTCACTGAAACGCTTTAAGGACGACGCAAAAGAAGTTGCCCAAGGTTACGAATGCGGTATTACCCTTGATGGCTATAATGATGTTAAGGAACTCGACATTATTGAAGCGTTCGTCATGGAAACAGTGGAGCGCTAACGGCAGAGAGGTGAGCATCCATGGCTAAAATACGTACAGGTCGGGTTGGCGAGCAGATCAAGAAGGAGCTAAGCCAACTCATACAAACTGAATTAAAAGACCCCCGCATCGGTTTTATCACCGTAACGGGTGTCGATCTTACAAATGATTTGTCCCAAGCGAAAATATACTTGAGCGTGCTCGGGGATGAAGAACAAAAAAATTCTTCCCTGAAGGCATTGGACAAAGCGAACGGTTATCTTCGTTCTGAACTCGGCAAACGGATACGGCTGCGCCATATTCCTGAGTTGATTTTCAAAATTGACGAATCTATTGCTTACGGCAGTCGAATTGAAAAACTGTTGAGTGATATCGACAAGGACGAAAAATAAAACTTTTAGTTTGTCTGAAGGAACCATGAACTGAATGTAAAGGAGAAGGCAATGCATACCTATGAACAGGCGCTTCAACAAGCGAAGGAATTTATTCTGGAGCATGATGATTACCTGATCGTATCGCATGTACAGCCGGACGGAGACGCAGTCAGCTCCACCGTAACGGTGGGCTGGCTTCTCTCATGTCTGGGGAAGAAATTTACCATGCTGAATGAGGGGCCTATTCCCAAACGTATGGATTTTTTATGGCATGCCGATGAGATTATGGATATGAGCCAGCAACCGCCAGAACGGAAATACAACCGGATCATTTGTGTAGATTGTGCGGATTACCGTCGTGTTGGTTTGACAGAGCAGTTTTTTTCGGAAGATGCCATTATCCTGAATATTGATCATCATCCAACGAATGATGCTTATGGTACAGTTAATGTGATTAAGCCGGATGCTGCGGCAACAGCAGAAATTCTTTTTGACCTACTGAAAGAGTTTGCAGTAACCTGGGATGTCGAAATAGCAACGGCTTTATATACAGGGTTGCTAACGGATACAGGAGGTTTCCGTTATTCCAACACTTCACCGAAAGTGATGTCTACTGTGTCACAGCTACTTGCTTACGGTGTAGATGGTCCATCTTTATCCGAGAAATTGCTCGAGGAAATGACCTTTCCACAAATGAAGGTGCTGACAAAAGCATTGCAAACGCTCACGATGTCGGAGGATGGAAAAGTTGCTTGGGTCGTAGTATCACCTGACGACATGACAGAATGTGGCGCTGTAAATGAGGACTTGGAAGGCATTGTGAATTATCCAAGAAATATTCGTGGAGTTGAAGTGGGTATTTTCTTTAAGGTTATTAATGATCAAGCGGTCAAGGCCAGCTTGAGATCGGCAGGAAATGTTGATGTAGCTGCGCTGGCTCAATCATTTGGGGGCGGTGGACATGTACGTGCAGCTGGCTGCCGGCTAGAGGGTAAGCTGGGAGATATCATTGAGACAGTTGTAGGGCGGGTGAAATCTGAGCTATGAACCCGATGAAGAAGGAACAGGCAACTTGGGAAGGCATTCTACCTGTCTATAAACCTGCTGGATTTACCTCTCATGATGTGGTGGCCAAGGCTCGCCGTTTATTAGGTATGAAGAGAATCGGACACACTGGAACGCTTGATCCGCAGGTAACCGGTGTTTTGCCCTTGTGTCTGGGACGTGCTACCCGTGTGGTGGAATACATGCAGGAGCGGCCCAAGGAATATCGGGCTACTCTGCGATTAGGAATCGCCACGGATACCGAAGACCTGACTGGGAAAATCACGGAAGAGAGTGAACGTCCAGTAGAGGTGACGGAAGTTGAAGTCAAAGCGGTTCTGAAGCGTTTTGTTGGTGCGATTTCCCAAGTGCCTCCAATGTACTCCGCGCTAAAAGTGGACGGCAAACGTCTATATGAACTGGCTCGAGAAGGCAAAACCGTGGAGCGCAAAAGTCGTGAAGTGAGCATTTACGAGTTGGATATGACGGGATTCGCGGAGACGGGGGCGTATGTGGATATTTCTTTTCGAGCCCTATGCTCCAAAGGTACTTATATCCGTACACTATGTGTTGATATTGGCCGTGAATTAGGATATCCTTCAACGATGGTTAAGCTGGAGCGAACCATGTCTGCGGGAATTCCTGCGGAACGTTGTCTGACATTCGAAGAGATAGAGCGTTTCGTTGCGGATGGCAGTCTTGGAGAGCGACTTATTACAACGGATCAGGCGATTGACTATATGCCTGAGCATATAGTGGCTGAAGCCAAGGTAACTGCGGCTCTTCAAGGCCAACGCCTGTCGCTGAATATGATTTCACCACCTGTGACGGACAACCAGCCCTTCCGTTTGTATAAAGAGGATAAAACGTTTTTAGGCATATATGGTCGGGATGAATCAGACGCGATCGCTCCCATTAAAGTTTTTTTACCTTGAATTGTGCTATAATTTTGACGAAGTTAGTCAAATGATGTGAAATGCAGGTGAATTAATAATGATTACCGTATCGTTATCTTATCCATTGAGTGATGAGCTTTTGCAGCAATGGGGACGTCCACAGGTCACGGCAATCGGTCAGTTTGATGGTCTTCATCTGGGACACGCAAGCGTGATACGGAAGGCCGTTGCGCTGGCTCGTGAACAGCAAGTGCCGGTATCTGTCATGACATTTCATCCTCACCCGAAGGAAGTCATGAAAAAAGGTGATTATGAAGGTTATTTAACACCGCTTGCGGACAAGCAGACTATTCTGTCTGATATGGGTGTGGACGTACTTTATATTTTGAGTTTTAACGAAGAATTTTCCAAGGTCAGCCCTGAGGCGTTTATGAGCGACGTGCTGCTTCCATTACAAATTCAAACAGCGGTAGTAGGCTTTGATTTTCGGTTTGGCCACCGGGGAGCTGGGCATGAGGATACACTTCGCAAGCTGGGAGGAGAGCTGATGTCTGTGCACACCGTACCACCGTTCGAACTGGATGGGGACAAGGTGAGCAGTTCTGGCATTCGCCGTGCTTTACAGGCCGGGGATCTAGCACATGCCTCTCGCTGGTTGGGACGTCCTTATCGTATCCAGGGTACTGTAATGGATGGAGAGAAGCGTGGACGTACGATCGGTTTTCCGACCGCTAATCTCAAATTGGATGATACTTATGTGATTCCGATTAAGGGTGTATACGCTGTACGGGCGCTTGTAGGCGATCGTTGGATAAATGGTGTAATGAATGTAGGTGTTAAGCCTACTTTTCATGAAGGTGTGCTGAATCCGTCGTTTGAGGTACATTTATTTGATTTTAATCAGCAAATTTATGGAGAGTCTGTGCTTGTGGAGCTTCACCACTACATCCGCCCTGAACGCAAATTCTCTTCGGTGGATGAGCTGATCAGCCAAATTGGCAATGACGCACAAACGGCTAAAAAGCTATTAGGCTAATTTATTTACATAAGACAGGCGCTGTGTTATACTGACTTATGTTGTGTAAACAACGATGAACCTTAGCTTGGTTGTCCGCTTTCACCGGCGGCTACGAGGCTAATGGCGATTATAATGAAGGAGGTGAACAGGATGGCATTGACTCAAGAGCGTAAACAGCAATTGATCGAGGAGTACAAAACTCATGAATCCGATACAGGATCACCAGAGGTACAAATCGCTATCCTTACTGAAAACATCGTCAACTTGCAAAGTCACTTTCGTTCGCACAAGAAAGACCATCACTCCCGCCGCGGGTTGTTGAAAATGGTCGGTCAGCGTCGTAAACTTTTGGCTTACCTGAAGAAGACTGATGTTAAACGTTACAGTGCGTTGATCGAGCGTCTCGGACTGCGTCGTTAATTTTCAGACATGTAATGAGAAAAGAAGCCTGGTTGTTCACCGCTTGTCCCTGCTAAGGCGACGGCGGACAGCAGCCGGGTTCTTTTTTGAAATGAGGAATCTTTTTTTGAATTACATATCCTGATTTGTCTGCTAGCTTCTTATGAATAAGACCTGCGCAGGAAATACTGGATATGTATAGAACTTTTACAATGAAATGAAATGGAGGGATACCATGGAGCAACGCGTAGAAATGCAGCTCGGCGGAAGAAAGCTGGTGTTGGAAACAGGACGTCTTGCGAAACAAGCCAATGCGGCAGTTAAAGTGAGCTACGGAGAAACAGTTGTGCTTTGTACCGTGACCGCTTCCCGTGAACCGAAAGATTTGGACTTTTTTCCTCTGACCGTAAACTATGAGGAAAGATTGTATGCTGTGGGGAAAATTCCTGGCGGATTTATTAAACGTGAAGGACGTCCGAGTCAAAAAGCGATTTTGTCCAGCCGTTTGACAGACCGTCCAATTCGCCCATTGTTCCCGGAAGGTTTCCGGAATGATGTACAGGTGTTGAACCTGGTTATGAGTGTCGATCAGGATTGCGAACCTGAAATTGCAGCAATGATCGGAACCTCGGCAGCACTTAGCATTTCGGATGTACCTTTTAATGGGCCAATTGGTGGAGTCGCTGTAGGACGGGTAGACGGGCAATTTGTGATTAACCCGGATATTGCACAGCAGAATGCAAGCGATCTGTACCTGGTTGTAGCCGGAACGAAAGATGCCATCATGATGGTAGAAGCCGAGGGCAATGAGATTCCAGAGGAAGTTATGCTGGAAGCTATTATGTTCGGTCATGATGAGATTAAGAACATTGTGGCAGTCATTGAACAATTGGTGCAAGTAGCAGGTAAAGAGAAAATGCAGGTTAAACTGCATGCTGTTGATGAAAAAGTGAACAGTGAAGTACGTGCTTATGCAGCTGAACGTTTAATGGAAGCTGTTAAAATTGCAGAAAAACATGCCCGTCAAGAGGCAATTGATGCAGTCAACGAAGAGACAGTTGCCCATTTTGAAGCACAATACATAGAGACACCTGAGCTTTTGAGCGACGTGAGCGAAGTTCTCTATGATATCGTTAAGGAAGAAGTACGTCGTCTGATCACGCATGATAAAGTGCGTCCTGATGGTCGTAAGCTTGACGAAATTCGTCCGATTGAAAGCGACACTAGCATTTTGCCGCGTACTCATGGTTCGGGCTTATTTACACGTGGTCAAACGCAAGCGCTTAGCATTTGTACACTTGGTGCATTGGGTGATGTACAAATTTTGGACGGTATTGATCTGGAAGAAACAAAACGCTTCATGCATCATTACAATTTCCCACCATTCAGCGTAGGTGAGGCTCGTCCTTTGCGTGCGCCAGGTCGTCGTGAAATCGGACATGGTGCTCTTGGTGAACGTGCGCTTTCCAAAGTAATTCCTTCCGAAACTGAATTTCCATACACCATCCGTCTGGTTTCCGAGGTACTGGAATCGAATGGTTCGACTTCACAAGCTAGTATTTGTGCAAGTACACTGGCTATGATGGATGCAGGTGTACCGATTAAAGCTCCGGTTGCAGGTGTAGCCATGGGATTGATCAAGGATGGAGAGCATGTTTCCGTATTGACTGATATCCAAGGTATGGAAGATCACCTGGGCGATATGGACTTTAAAGTTGCTGGTACAGCGGAAGGCGTAACTGCCATTCAAATGGATATTAAAATTAACGGTATTGACCGCCAGATTTTACAGGATGCGCTCAAGCAAGCTAAAGAAGGACGCTTGTTCATTCTTAGCAAAATGATGGAAGCGATCCAGAAGCCGCGTGAGCAGTTGTCTCCGTATGCTCCAAAAATTATGACGATGCACATTAACCCGGACAAAATCCGTGATGTTATTGGGGCTGGTGGTAAAATCATCAACAAAATCATCGAAGAAACCGGCGTGAAAATCGATATTGAACAAGATGGTCGTGTGTTCATCGCTTCCACAAATCAAGAGATGAATGAAAAAGCACGTTCCATTATTGAGGGAATCGTAAAGGAAGTCGTGGTCGGTGAGATTTACATCGGTACAGTAAAACGGATTGAGAAATTCGGTGCATTTGTTGAAATTTTACCGGGCAAAGATGGTCTGGTTCATATTTCTCAACTGTCTACTGAGCGTGTAGCCAAAGTTGAAGATGTAATTGCTATTGGGGATACAATTACGGTGAAAGTAACCGAAATTGACCAACAAGGTCGTGTCAATCTGTCCCGTAAGGCTGTTCTGACTGCAGAAGCACCTGCAAAATCCTAGGTATCTGCATGTTGCAGACTAGAAAGGCAGGAGTAGCTTTTCGTATTAACAGTACAAGGGATTTGAATAGCATTGTTTAAGCTTTTGGAAAGAGGCAGAGCTACGTTTCTGGCTCTTTTTTCATACATATGCACAAGCTGCACCCAAGTGAGCTTCTAGAGCTTGCTACGTCATAGTTCTTGTCCTCGCCGCATACAATGTGGACAAACGGGCGGGGGGATGAAGGAATTATGAGTAGGGCAAAACGAGCAGTGTGGGTGGTAGCCAGTTTAGCCATCACACTCGTAATCGGGCAGTTTAGTGGGGTTCGTGACTATGCTAGTCAATTACGCAATGGAGACGTTACAGGGGTTAAAGAGCCAGAGGCTGTAACCACGATGGCGATAGCAGCTTTGCCCGACAATGCGCTTATGCAGCGACTAAGAACAGAAGCAGCACGTCAGCGGCGGGAACCAGTTGATGCCAAGATCGACAGGGTATGGAAGGCTATTCCAGGCTATAACGGACTGGAGGTAGATTTGGATGCTACCTATCGCAAAGCGATTGCATCTCCGGATCGACCCATTCAATATGTATATCGGCAATTGGCACCTAAAATACATTTAAATCAGCTTGGTAATGTTCCAATTTACAGGGGGAACCCCGAAAAGCCGATGGTATCTTTCATGATCAATGTAGCATGGGGGAATGAATTTATCCTGCCGATACTGAACACGCTGGATCAGGAAAAGGTCAAGGCTACATTTTTTCTTGATGGAAGTTGGTTGAAAAAAAATCCTGATCTCGCCAAGGAGATTCAAAAAAGAGGGCATGAGCTTTCGAACCATGCATACTCTCATCCGAATATGAGCCGTCTGAGTCGGGCCAGAGCCACACAAGAAATAGAAAAGACTCAAGTGCTTCTTCAAGAAACTTTGGGTATCAAAAATAACTGGTTTGCCCCTCCATCGGGTGATTTTAATCAGCAAACGGTGGATATAGCAGCAGAACGTGGGCTCAAAACAGTGTTGTGGACATTGGACACTGTAGATTGGAAACATCCGTCACCGGAATCGGTAATTAACAAAATCAGTAGTAAGGTTGAATCAGGCTCCCTGATATTAATGCACCCAACAGATTCTTCAGCGGCTGCTCTCAAAGGCATGATTCATGCCATTCGTAGTAAGGGACTTGTGCTCGGAACTGTCAGTCAGACACTTTCCCCTGATCGGCAACTTCCTGCTCCGGTTGAGTGAACGTCTTTTTTCTGTTAGGATTGAACATTATGGCTAAGTATGCAATTCAGTTTAGGAGGGCCAATCGTGGAAAGAATTCAACTCAAAAACGGCCTAAGAGTGGTCATTGAAAAAATTCCAACCGTGCGTTCAGTTTCTTTCGGTATCTGGGTTAAAACGGGCTCCCGGAATGAAACGTTGGACAATAGCGGTATTTCTCATTTTATCGAACACATGCTTTTCAAAGGAACAGAGCGTTTTAACGCTAAGGAAATCGCTGAGCAATTCGATGCCATCGGAGGCAATGTTAATGCTTTCACTTCGAAGGAATATACATGCTATTATGCCAAAGTGTTGGATGAGCATCTACCGATCGCAGTTGACGTGCTGTCTGATATGTTTTTTAATTCCAAACTAGATCAGGAAGAGTTGGCAAAAGAGAAGAATGTGATTTTGGAGGAAATCTCCATGTACGAGGATACACCGGATGATATGGTGCATGATCTTGTATCTCGCGCGGCCTATGGTGAACATCCACTGGCTTATCCGATTCTCGGAACCGAAGATCACCTGCTTGCTATGGATAGCTCACACCTCAGTCATTATATGAAGGAGCACTATACAATCGACAATACAGTTATCAGTGTGGCTGGTAATGTTGACGATCGCTTGGTAGAATTGTTGGAGCGACATTTTGGACATTTTGATAATCATGGAACCGTTTCGCCGCTGACAGTACCTGTGTTTAACGGCGAGCTGTTGTATCATGAGAAAGCAACGGAGCAAAATCATATTTGTTTATCCCTGCCTGGATTTGCAGTGGGTGACGAGCTCCAGTATGCTATGGTTTTGCTGAATAACGCGATCGGCGGTGGCATGAGTTCGCGTTTATTTCAAGAAATTCGGGAAAAGCGTGGGCTGGCTTATTCGGTCTATTCCTATCATAGCTCCCATGCGGACAGTGGTATGTTCACGATCTATGCAGGTACGGCTCCTAAGCAAACAAAGGACGTGCTGGATTTGACGCTGGAGCTTTTACGAGATGTGGCTGTCAACGGTTTGGACGCTAATGAGCTTCGTAAAGGCAAGGAGCAATTAAAAGGAAGTTTGATTTTAAGCCTTGAAAGTACAGGTAGCCGGATGAATCGGCTTGGAAAAAATGAATTAATGCTTGGTCAGCATTATACGCTGGATCAAATGATCGAACATATCGAACAAGTGACGGCAAATGATGTGAACAAAGTGCTGGATCGGATGTTCTCGGAGCCGTTTGCCCTGTCGATGGTGGGAGCGAGTGATTCAGAGGTAAAGGATATGAGGAGGGACTATTTTGTTAACTTACGTGGAGATTAACAGACTCGCGGGCAATGAAGATATTGAGCTGCCCCGCAAAATGTCAGAGCTTGCATCAGGGTTTGACTTGTATGCAGCAGTACAGGAAAATCTGGTACTGGAACCCGGCAAACGTTGCCTCGTTCCAACTGGATTTGCAATAGCTATGCCAGCGGGATTGGAGGCACAAATCCGTCCGCGAAGTGGACTGGCTCTTAAGCATGGTATTACTTGTCTCAATACACCGGGAACGATTGATGCGGATTATCGTGGGGAGATTAAGGTACTTCTTATTAATTTGGGCGAGGAATCGTTCACGATTACGCGCAATGAGCGAATTGCACAAATGGTATTTCAGGTTGTACCTGAGGTAGAGCTGAAACAAGTAGACCAATTATCTGAAACAGTGCGTGGTGCTGGAGGCTTTGGCCATACAGGACGATGAACTATGGTTGGTTTGCAATGTAGGAATGTCTATTTTGTAAAAGCTTCAAATTTACTTGCTTAAGAGTAAGCGTGCAAATAAAGGTCGCCTCATCAAGAGGCGGCTTTTTTTTGTGTTTTTTCACCCCTCTCCGGGCACTCGCATAGACTAAAAGCATATCGTGTCTCGGAAAGGAGTGATCCGGATGCTAACAGGAATACGCGTCGTTGTTTTGGGTGGCGATGCGAGGCAGCTTGAGGTAATCCGCAAATGTGTGGACATGGATGCTACCGTCAGTGTGGTCGGTTTTGACAAGCTTGAAGTACCACTCAAAGGAGTGACACTAGAACCAATGTCTGTCAAGCTGCTGGAATCGTCAGACGCACTGATTTTGCCGGTGGTGGGATGCGATGAGGAAGGCAACGTAAATGCACTTTTTGGAGCACAGAAGCTCCAGTTTCTGAATGAGCATGCTGCTGCTCTTCCACCGCATTGTGTTGTATATACAGGCATGGCGCGGGCGTACTTAAAAGAAATTTGTACCAGACATGAGTTGAAGCTGGTAGAGCTGCTGGAGAGAGATGATGTGGCCATATACAACTCTATACCTACGGCCGAAGGCGCACTGATGATGGCCATTCAGCATACCGATTTTACGATTCACGGTGCAGATTGTATGGTTCTAGGCATGGGACGGACTGGATTTACCATGGCAAGGGCACTACAGGGGTTGGGAGCCAGAGTGAAGGTTGGAGTACGGCGGGTAGAGGATGCAGCGAGAGCCGTGGAAATGGGTTGGAAGCCTTTTATGACAAGGGATTTAGCGCATGAGACAAAGGGAGTTGACTTGATTTTTAATACAATACCCTCTATGATTATCACAGCGCAAATCCTGTCTAAATTGCCATTGAGCACCGTGATTATAGATCTTGCTTCCGCCCCGGGCGGATGTGATTTCCGTTATGCGGAAAAGCGTGGAATCAAGGCTATGCTTGCCCCTGGTCTTCCCGGTATTGTTGCTCCCAAAACTGCTGGTGCCATTATAGCGAATACGCTGGTGCAGTTGTTAATGGAAGATAATCCTGATCGGGGGGATGCACAATGAGTTGGCAAGGGAAAACAGTAGGTTATGCAATTACAGGCTCACATTGCACATTTGAAGAGGTAATGCCTGTTATACAGCGCTTTGTTGATGAGGGTGCGAAGGTCGTTCCTATTATATCCAATACAGTACTAACAACGGATACTCGCTTTGGTACTTCGCAAAGTTGGCAAAAACAGTTGAAAGATATAACAGGGAATGATATCATTTCTACAATTGTGGAGGCTGAGCCACTGGGTCCCTCCCAACTACTTGATGTGCTAGTGATTGCACCTTTGACGGGGAATTCGATGAGTAAGTTAGCGAATGCGATGACAGACAGTCCGGTTTTGATGGCTGCCAAGGCGCAATTGCGCAACGGTCGTCCACTTCTTTTAGCTATATCTACTAATGATGGACTGGGTCTAAATGCTGCCAATATCGCCAAATTACTCGTAGCCAAAAACATCTTTTTTGTGCCGTTCGGACAGGACAATCCAGTTAAAAAGCCGAACTCGCTTGTAGCTAACATGGAGTTGATTCCGGAGGCTGCTTATGAAGCATTGCAGGGCAAACAACTTCAGCCGATGATTGTGGAACGCAAGACCCCATGAAGTATTATAGTTAACTGCTGAGCATCCCTCGCCTAGAAAATGATTCGATATTGTATCGGGTCTAATTTCTTGTTGGCGGTGGATGCTTTCAGAATAAAAAATGGTTTTTTAGTCGAGAAGGGGAGATACACCAGATGAGCAATAGAAAGTTTAATGTAGCTGTCGTTGGAGCGACAGGCGCTGTAGGAGAACAGATCGTAAATCTGCTGGAAAAACGGGATTTTCCTGTGGACAAAATCAAATTTCTTTCTTCGCCTCGTTCTGCCGGCACGTTAATTAGCTTTAAAGGTCAGCAAATTCCAGTAGAGATTGCTACTCCCGACAGCTTTGAAGGAATCGACATTGCTTTGTTTAGTGCAGGTGGAGACGTGAGTAAGGAATTGGCGCCGCATGCTGTTCGTCATGGGGCAGTTTGCATTGACAACACCAACGCATTCCGAATGGATCCGACAGCTCCTCTAGTAGTGCCTGAGGTGAACAGCGACAAAATTGCCGAGCATCAAGGAATTATTGCGAACCCGAACTGCTCCACCATTCAGATGGTAGCTGCTTTGAAACCATTATATGATCAGTATGGCATTTCTCGTATCATAGTATCCACATACCAGGCCGTTTCCGGAGCTGGAAGCCGGGCTATTGATGAATTGAATCGTCAAAGCGCAGCAATTCTGAACGGTGATGAAGTTCAGCCTGATCTGTTGCCAGTAGGCTCGTTGCCAGTAAAGCATCAGATTGCTTTCAATGCTATCCCGCAAATCGATAAATTCCAGGACAATGGTTATACACTGGAAGAAATGAAAATGGTACGTGAAACGAAAAAAATACTGGGTGACGAATCTGTGGACGTAACAGCAACGTGTGTGCGTATTCCTGTTGTATACGGTCACTCGGAATCTGTATATGTAGAACTTAAAAAAGATTATGATTTAGAAGAAATCCGCAATCTGCTGGCTTCGGCACCGGGAGTAACGCTAGTGGACGATCCTGCTGCTCAGCTTTATCCACTGGCATCTGAAGCTGCAGGAAAGCCTGACGTATTTGTGGGGCGTGTACGCCGTGATTTGGGTAATAGCCGTGGATTGAATTTGTGGGTCGTATCCGACAATCTGCTCAAAGGAGCAGCATGGAACGCGGTACAAATCGCGGAAATTATTGCTGCAAACGCGGAGTAACGTTCCGATATGGGGGAAGAATAATGGGTATTTTGGTGCAAAAATTTGGGGGAACCTCGCTGTCCACACCTGAAGCACGTCAACTTGTGCTGGCACATGTGAAGCGGGAGCTGGAACAAAATCTTCAATTGGTTGTTGTTGTGTCGGCCATGGGGAGAAAAGGAGAGCCTTATGCCACCGATACGCTGCTGGATTGGGCGGCGTCTAACGGCGACAGTCTTCCGAAGCGCGAGCGAGATTTACTGCTGTGCTGTGGTGAAATCATTTCTGCTGCTACATTATGCAGCCTGATGGAGAAGGAAGGTATTCCTGCTACGGTGCTAACTGGGGCACAGGCGGGCTTTATTACGGATGATCAATACGGCAATGCTCGTATTTTGGATATAAAGCCAGACCGTGTTGTTGAAGAGTTGAACCAAGGCAGAGTTGTCATAGTGACAGGTTTTCAGGGACAAACAGCAGACGGTGATATGACTACCTTGGGTCGGGGAGGCAGCGATACGTCAGCTACTGCTCTGGGTGCTGCTCTACATGCGGATATGGTTGATATTTATACGGATGTGAATGGTATATTGACTGCCGATCCGCGCATTGTGGAAAACGCAAAGCCACTTACACATGTTAGCTATACGGAGATTTGTAATATGGCTCATCAGGGAGCAAAGGTTATCCATCCTCGTGCTGTTGAAATTGCCATGCAGGCTAATATCCCGGTCCGTGTTCGCTCTACCTTCTCCGAAGGAGAAGGTACGTTAGTTACCCACCCGGAAGGCTTTAAAGACGTGCAGGCAGACATCGTAGACCGTTTCGTGACCGGTATTGCGTATGTCGGCAATGTCACTCAGATTAATGTTGAATTAAAGCCGGGTTTGGAGCACTTGCAATTACAAGTATTCAAATCTATGGCTGAACATGGAATTAGCGTTGACTTTATTAACGTAACGCCATCGGGGGCAGTTTATACTGTGTTCGATCATGATGGAAGCAAAGCGGTTGAAGTATTGAACGGTTTGGGTCTAGAACCTAAGATACTGGCCGGGTGTGCTAAAGTTTCTGTCATAGGCGGTGGTATCAACGGGGTACCAGGCATTATGGCGACGATTGTGGAGGCATTGGCAGAATCAGACGTACAGATCCTTCAATCCGCAGATTCCAATACGACGATCTGGGTACTTGTTAAAAAAGAAGATATGGTGCAGGCTGTACGCGCATTGCATAATAAATTTGAACTCCATCAATAGGTGTATGGTCCGTGCTCGGACTTGCAAAAAGGAGGCAGCATGGTGAACTTCGGCAGATTGATTACCGCAATGGTGACACCTTTTGATCAGCAAGGAGAGATTGATTGGACTGCATTGTCCTCGTTGATTGATTACTTAATAGAAGAACAGCACTCAGAGTCGCTTGTTGTATCTGGAACAACAGGGGAGTCTCCTACCCTGAGCGATGATGAAAAAATCAAGTTGTTTGCATTTGTTGTAGAAAAAGCAGCTGGACGATGTAAAATTATTGCCGGGACTGGAAGCAACAATACGCGTCACTCCGTTCATCTAACCCGTGCCGCGGAGCAGGCAGGAGCAGATGGTGTTCTACTGGTAGTGCCATATTATAATAAACCGAATCAGGAAGGGATGTATCAACACTTCGAAAGTATTGCAAACTCCACATCCCTTCCAGCTATATTATATAATGTTCCAAGCCGTACTGGAGCGAGTCTAACAGCTGAAACAACGCTGCGTCTTGCACAAATTCCGAATATTGTGGGAACTAAAGAATGTGCATCACTTGCGCAGGTCACACAGATTGCAGCGGCAGCGCCAGAAGGTTTTCTGGTTTATTCCGGGGATGATGCTTCTGGGTTGCCTGCTATAGCTGTAGGTGCTTATGGTATTATCAGCGTAGCGAGTCATGTGGTAGGTGCTGAAATGAAGCAGATGATCGATTCACTTGTAGGAGGACACTCGCAGGAGGCAGCCAAGTTGCATCAGCAGTTGTTCCCGATTTTCAAGGGTTTGTTTGGCTGTCCTCATCCTCTGCCTAATCCGGTGGCAGTAAAATATGCATTGGAATTACGGGGGATTAAGGTAGGTTCGGTTCGGTTGCCACTCATTCCTCCAACTGAGGATGAAGCGGAATTTATTAAGAAATTATTTACCCGCTAAAGAGAAATAGGAATGTAAGCTGTTAATTAATACTAAGGAGTATCCTTGTTAAGGGCAGTCGGTAGGTACAAAACCGATAGGGTTTATTGTCTGACAAGGTTCTCCAGCGTGAAGGGCGTTCTTATAGGACGTCCTTTTTGCTGTGCTTTTAACCATGCATGTAGATAAAATGACAGATACTAATGGTTTCAGACGGCAATGGGAAACCTAGCGTAACGAACAGGATGACTTGTTTTTTCTTATTTTAATCATGTATAATGGGGTCAAGTGACTGGGTGCGGTATTTTTTTGAAAATTAAATAAACAAATCAAGGTACGACGTCCAACTACCATAGGAGGTTTAGATTCATTTGTCTAAAAAAACAAACAACGATAAATTGATGATTTTCGCTTTGGGCGGCGTCGGTGAAATCGGGAAAAATATGTATGTGGTTCAATACGGCAATGACATTGTCGTGGTGGATTCCGGTCTGAAATTCCCGGAAGAGGACATGCTGGGCATTGATATCGTTATTCCTGATATTTCCTACCTTACAGAGAACCGCGACAAAGTAAGAGGCATTGTGCTGACTCATGGTCACGAGGACCATATCGGCGGTTTGCCTTACGTGTTGAAACATTTGAATGTACCAGTATATGGTACCAAATTGACGCTGGGATTGGTGGAAAACAAGCTGAAGGAAGCGAATCTGCTTGGTGAAACCAAACGTATTTTGATCAATGCTGATTCCGAAATCAAGTTGGGTTCCACATTAAAAGCAACCTTCTTCAGAACCAACCATAGTATTCCGGATTCTGTAGGTGTATGTATTGATACTCCTGAAGGCGCTGTTGTTCATACAGGTGACTTCAAATTTGACCATACTCCGGTGAACGGACAATATGCAGATTTGCAGCGTATGGCTGAAATTGGCACACGTGGCGTACTGGCTCTTTTGTCAGACAGTACGAATGCCGAAAAACCGGGCTTTACACCTTCGGAAAAGAGCGTTGGTATTGTGCTGGAAGACATTTTCCGCAAGTCGAGACAGCGTGTGGTCGTAGCCACTTTTGCTTCTAACGTACATCGTATTCAGCAGGTAATTAATGCTGCTGAAGCAACGGGACGTAAAGTAACAGTGATTGGTCGAAGCATGGTTAATGTCGTAGGTATTGCTTCGGACTTGGGCTATTTGGAAATTCCGGATGGAATGCTGATTGAGCCTGAAGAAGTTGGCAAAATGTCAGCCGACCGTGTAGTTATTCTCTGCACAGGCAGTCAGGGCGAACCGATGTCCGCTTTGACAAGAATGGCTCGTTCCACACATCGAAAGGTGGACATTCTTCCAGGGGATTCAGTCATCATCGCAGCTACTCCGGTACCGGGTAATGAAAAATACGTTGGACGCACAATTGATGAACTGTTCCGTCTGGGTGCCAATGTATATTACAGCGCAGCTAATCCAGGTATCCACGTTTCTGGACACGGAAGCCAGGAAGAACTTAAGCTGATGCTGAATCTGATGAAACCAAAGTTCTTCTTGCCAATTCATGGTGAGTTCAGAATGCAACGTCGTCACGCCCTTCTTGCTGAAGGCGTGGGTATTGAGCCTGAGAATATCTTCATCACGGATATCGGTGAAGTCATTGAAATTCAGAATGGCGGAGCACGCAGAGCTGGTAAAGTTACAGCAGGTAACGTACTGATCGATGGACTAGGCGTAGGGGATGTAGGAAATATCGTATTGCGCGACCGCAAATTGCTGTCACAGGACGGTATTTTGGTGGTTGTTGTTACGCTGAGCAAGCAAGACGGAACGATTAAATCGGGACCAGATATCATTTCCCGAGGTTTCGTATATGTCCGTGAATCTGAAGGTTTGCTGGATGAAGCGAATCGTATTGTCTCAAGTACACTGCATAAGCTCATGAGTGAAAATGTAAATGAATGGGCTTCCCTCAAGACAAATGTCAAGGATGCACTAGGTCGCTTCTTGTATGAGCAAACTCGTCGGAGACCGATGATCCTGCCAATTATAATGGAAGTGTGATTCAATTGAAATTTGTTCAAAAACCTGATTTAAAAACTTAAGTCACAGGCACACAGTCGCCTCTCTTCCCGCAGGAAATATTGGACGGTTTCCGCGGGAGGAGAGGCTTTTTGATTTTCCGGGACAAGGAAAGACATGGGGGCGGGTATAAAATATTCCATTTCCATCCCATACTATAGGGTGAATACGGGTCATATAGATGCGTAAAGCGAAAGGAAGATCACCCATATGGAACAATACAGCAATCTATCATCTGGCAACGAGGAAACGGAAGCGCCAGATCAATCAGAAATTGGGCAAAGACCCCCTTTACCTGCTATGGAGGCTTTGCAGCAACTGGGTCAAACCTCCATGCCTGGAAGCGAGTCCAATATTTTTTGCATGACGATTATCGGTCAGATTGAAGGGCATCTCATTTTACCGCCTCAAAACAAAACAACAAAATATGAGCACATTATTCCCCAGTTGGTAGCGGCAGAACAAAATCCTCGTATCGAAGGATTAATGATTTTGCTGAATACAGTTGGTGGTGATGTAGAGGCAGGACTGGCTATTGCCGAAATGATCGCATCGATGAGTAAACCAACGGTGACCATTGTCATAGGTGGGGGGCATAGCATCGGTGTGCCGATTGCTGTGTCCTCCACTTATTCCTACATTGCGGAGAGTGCGACGATGACCATTCATCCCATTCGTATGAACGGTCTGTTCATTGGAGTACCACAAACTTTTGAATACATGGAAAAAATGCAGGAACGTGTTGTACGCTTCGTCGTTTCTCATTCTCGTATTACAGAAGAGCAGTTTAAGGAATTAATGTTTAAAACCGGTGAGTTAAACCGCGATATTGGTACAGCGGTTGGGGGAGCCGATGCAGTGAAGTATGGATTGATGGACGCGGTTGGAGGCATCGGAGAGGCTTTAAAACAGCTGAACACCATTATTGAAACGCGGCGTCAGCAAAACGGGACCGCTGGGATTCAACAGCAGGCTCCGTATGCTCCTTTTTCTCCTAGTGCCACAGGAACTCCTACAGAGACACTGTCAGGGGAGCTACCACAATGACACTATATACTGTAATGCCAATGGAAATGGTATGGCAAGGGATGTGGAAAGAATCTGAGGAGTTTGCAGAGGTTCGGGTAGACGGTCTACTTATGCAAGTACAGCCGATTGAAAGTCGTCGGGGGATCATTGTACGGTTGTTGGACTGTCCGCTGGAAGCCTACCTGAATCCGCGTTATGGACCAGGTCAAGTCATCGAGTGGTCGTAGAAGGTGTCGAATAGTATAGAAACAGGTCATTTACTGTTGAAAAAGAACATATGTGCGGATACCGGGTGACGTGGTATAATATTCTTCTGGGGGGTGACCTTGTATGTCCAGAAGAAGAAAAAGAAAAAAGAAAGCCGCATTTGGCGGAGTTCTAAAATTTGAAATTTACGGCATTGTGCTGATTACATTAGCGGTCATTGCGTTGTCGGGTGAAGCGGCGGTTGGTCGGTCGCTATCCAAGATGTTTGGGCTCGTACTGGGGAAATTCTATTTTGTTATTCCTCTGATTGGCATTTATTATGGTCTGATGGTGATGATTCACCGCAAGTGGCCTAACCAGTGGAACTCGCGTAAAACGGGTTTGCTCCTGTTGGTATTTGCCTTTACACTTATGAGTTCTATTTCATCTATGGAGCAGCGTTTGGGACCGATCAACGCGCTTCAGCCGGGCGGAGTGATGACCCAGATACATATAGATATGCGTGAGCAGTTGCTGTCGCCTGACCAGCAGGGCCATACCTCAATGCTGAACAAGGATATTAGCGGGGGTTACGTAGGCGCATTGCAGCTTACTGTTCTGTTATGGTTGTTTGGTCTCACAGGAGCTAAACTGATCATGATTGTTATGTTCGTCATTTGTTTCATGCTGATGACCCAACTGTCTTATGTGGATTTGGTACGGATTGTAAAGACCAAGCTGCTGACAGCCGGGGGAAGCGTGCGCAAAAAATGGGCGGGTAAAGCTACTCCGCTTTCAGCATCTAGCAAAGGTAGTGGAAATAGAAAAATCAAGTCGGAGCCCATTCCTGCCTATGAGGAAGACATGGATGATGACTTTGACGAAATGCAGCCTCCTGCACGCAAACAACCGATTTTCTTTCAGTTGTTTGGTCTCAAAAATTCAGATAAAGCGGACAAGGAGGAGCATTCCGTTCATACGGATGAGGATGATCATGATCTTCCATATGAAGCTGAGGACGCGCAGGCCCAGTGGAGAAACGGCAACCTGAGTGAAGAGAAGTCTGACGTAGTCGAACACGCTGAGCAGGAAGCTGCTACTCCGGTAAAAAGGTCGCCGATTATTAGGGATTTCTTCGAACAAGTAAAGCATGAGGAAAGAAGACCGGAAGCTGAATTTGGAGAGTCCCTGACAGGGGCAGAGCAGACAACTTCCATTATTGACGAATCCCTGGATGATGACTTTGTGAATGCCAATGCGAATACGGATATGGATGATTCGACAACGATCCAGGGGACATTAGAAAGTGCTCAGGGACAAGCTCAGACCATTGCAACTGGGGTGGCAGGCGAGGAGGCTGAAGGTAACCATACAGCTATTCCGGCTCCGCCGCCGCCTAAACCGTACAAGCTCCCATCGTTTCGTTTGCTTGCTAAACCACAAAACGCAGGCAAAGGTATAGGACAAAAGGATTACATGCAAACGGCACGCAAGCTGGAGGCAACGCTGGAAAGCTTCGGTGTGCGGGCGAAGGTGCTGGAGGTTGTCCGTGGCCCTGCCGTAACGCGTTATGAAATTCAGCCGGACATTGGAGTAAAGGTCAGCCGCATTGTGAGTCTGACGGATGATATTGCGCTTGCGCTTGCTGCCAAAGATATCCGTATGGAGGCTCCGATTCCTGGCAAATCTGCTATCGGAATTGAGGTTCCGAATAATGAAGTTTCCATTGTAACGATGCGTGAGGTAATGGAGACAACTGTTTTCCAGGAGTCGGCTTCCAATTTATCCATTGCATTCGGACGTGATATCGCAGGACAGACGATTGTTGGTAATTTGGCCAAGATGCCCCATCTGCTTGTAGCTGGGGCAACAGGTTCGGGTAAATCAGTGTGTATCAATGGGATCATTACGAGTATTTTGTACAAAGCAAAGCCGGATGAGGTCAAATTTTTGATGGTCGATCCTAAAATGGTGGAGTTGAACGTGTACAACGGAATCCCGCATTTGTTGGCTCCGGTCGTGACTGATCCAAAGCGTGCCTCACTTGCATTGAAGAAAATTGTAGTTGAAATGGAAAAAAGATATGAGTTATTTTCCAAATCAGGAACCCGTAATATTGAGGGCTATAATAATCTGATGAAAGATAATCCAGATGCATTTCTGCCTTACATTGTCGTTATTGTGGACGAGTTGGCAGATTTAATGATGGTAGCTGCGGGAGATGTGGAGGATGCGATTGCACGACTTGCCCAAATGGCGCGTGCAGCAGGTATCCACCTTATCATTGCAACGCAAAGACCTTCGGTTGACGTAATTACTGGGGTGATTAAAGCCAATATTCCTTCACGTATTGCCTTTGGCGTTTCCTCGCAGGTAGACTCACGTACCATATTGGACATGGGCGGAGCCGAGAAGCTACTCGGACGTGGTGATATGCTGTTCATGCCGATGGGAGCTTCCAAACCAGTCCGCGTTCAGGGAGCGTTCATGAGCGATCAAGAAGTCGAAAATATTGTTAGCTATGTACGTGAACAGGGTGAAGCGCAGTATGATGAAACGCTAGTGCCGGAGGTGGAAGAGGTATCGGCTGATGCAGATGAAATGCTGGATGAGCTGTACGATCAGGCTGTCAACATCATTTTAGAGGCTAAACAAGCTTCCGTTTCGCTCCTTCAGCGCCGCATGCGGATCGGTTATACACGTGCTGCTCGACTGATTGACTCCATGGAAGCTCGCGGAGTCATCGGCCCTTACGAGGGTAGCAAGCCCCGTGAGGTCCTTATCTCAATGGAGCAATATCAGCAAAATAAAGTTAGTTCTTAAGCATGATCTCTATCCAGTACTACATTAAAACGCTGTTTGTTCGCATGGTGGTTGTTCTAATATGACAACTCCAAGTGAACAAACAGCGTTTTTTTGTGATGTTTTTGAGGTGTGGCGACTACCTGCTGAAAGAAGATTAAAAGGGTGAATAGCTTTAAGCGGAGCTTGTCATAATAAACGTAGCCATCCTGTTAATCCCACAAAAGAAAGGTAGAGCGCAGCATATGAAAAAGACAATGGTCTGGATTTGCACGGGTATCCTCGCAGCCTCGGCTATTACGTACACAGGACTTTTTAAAAGTGACTCTGCACATCAGCAAGCAGAGCCGCTGAGCACACAGCAGAAAGTACAAGCGGTGCAACCTTCCCAGCCGACATTCAGCTCGGGAGCGGTTGATTTTGGATCTTACGGTCAGGATGTATATGAGTTGCAATCACGTTTGAAGTTGCTGGGCTTTTTTGGCGGGAAAGTGGACAGCCATTTTGGCAGCAGTACACTAAAAGCTGTCAAGGGTTTTCAAAAGGAATTTGGCATCCGTCCCGATGGAGTGGTCGGAGCAAAGACGAAATTAAAGCTGGTGAATGCTACTCCTAACTGGAAGCCAACGGAAACTCCTATGCATCGTAACAATCAAGGTTCCGCTCAGGGACAGACAGCGGACAATAACGATAAAGCAGATCAAAATGATGAAACGATGGGATCGGCCAACACCATGGGACTATCTGAAAATGATCTTAAAATTATGGCCAACGCTGTCTACGGTGAATCCCGCGGCGAGCCATTTGAAGGACAAGTTGCCGTCGCGGCTGTTATTTTGAACAGGGTTAAGTCACCCAGCTTTCCCAATTCACCATCTGGAGTGATCTTTCAACCAGGAGCTTTCACAGCTGTAGCAGACGGCCAAATCTGGCTCACACCGAATGAGACTGCACAAAAGGCGGTACGTCAAGCCCTGAACGGCTGGGACCCAAGCGGGGGATGTCTTTATTATTTTAACCCCAAAACAGCCACCTCCAAATGGATTTGGTCCCGTCCGCAGGTGAAAACCATCGGGGAGCATATTTTCTGCATGTAAAATGCCGAAGCAGCCGGGAGCTTGTCTCCGGTTGCTTCTTGGCTTTTGCATGGTTAGAATAAAGATTGGTACACTTTACCTCTTTACAGGAGGATGATTTACAGCAGCTAATGCTAATCAAAGGCTAGACGCAAATTGACGTCACAAAGGAGTTTTGGACTTGAACAAAACAGGTTTCGAGCGTGGCACACGCAGACAACTGAGGATTCATGTACTGCCGACCAAGCGCTTTAAGACGTTTGCTATATCATTGTATGTAGGTACTCCGCTACGGGAGGACACCGTAACCCGAGTGGGGCTGGTACCTTTCGTTCTGCGACGGGGGACAGAATCGTATCCGCAGACTACACAATTCAGAGAACAGTTAGAGCAATTGTATGGCGCGGGTTTCGGATTCGATGTATACAAACGTGGAGATTATCAGATCGTGCAATTTCGCATGGATACGATTAATGACAGCTTTGTAAATAGTCCAGATAGTTTACTGGATCGTTCGTTTTCTTTTCTCGGAGAAGTGCTAACGAAGCCTGCATTGGAAAATGGTGCATTTCAAACGGGATACGTCCAGCAGGAACGAGAAAATGTGCGTAAGAAGCTGGAATCTATAGTTAACGATAAAATACGTTATGCTGGTGAGCGCTGTATGGAGGAAATGTGCAAAGATGAGCCTTATCGTCTGCACCCTCTGGGTCAACGATCTGATCTGGACAGTATAGATGCACAGAGCTTGTATAAGGCTTATGGAGAATGGCTGAATCATGCCAGCATGGATTTATACGTTGTGGGAGATACGACGCTAGAAGAAGTTGAGAAGTTTGTTGATCGCTATTTTCAATTGAACCGTTCAGCGGAAGCAGGGTATGTTCCAGAACAGCCCAAGTCAGTAGAGCGTGATGTTCAAACCGTTGTAGAGCGTCTTGATGTGAACCAGGGCAAGCTCAACATGGGGTTGCGCACCCCTATTACGTATGGAGACGATCGCTATGCTTCCGCTCTGATGTACAACGGCATTCTAGGTGGGTATCCGCATTCAAAGCTGTTCGTTAATGTAAGGGAAAAGGAAAGTTTGGCGTATTACGCTTCATCGCGGTATGACGGGCATAAAGGGATTGGTACGATTCAATCTGGTATTGAAATTCCTAATTATGAAAAAGCGGTTACTATTATCCGCAAGCAACTGGAAGATACGCAAAACGGAGCGATTACTGAGCTGGAAATGACCCAAACGCAGGCGATGATTCGCAACTTGCTGAAGGAGATGCAAGATTCCGCTTTTGAAATGATCGCCTATGATTTTAACAGACAGCTTTCCGGTAAAGAGCGGACAGTAGATGAGCTGCTGAGTCAGGTGGAGGCAGTCAAGGTGCAGGATGTTCAGGATGCCGCCCGGACGTTCCGACTGGACACTATTTATTTCTTGAGAGACCAGAAGGGGGAATAGCGGTGGAGCATATACCTTATGAGCATTTGCAGGAAACGCTGTACTATGAAGTAATGGATAACGGTTTACACGTTTATGTGTTGCCCAAACCGGGTTTTCAGAAGACATACGCCACATTTGCAACTAAATACGGCTCAGTTGATAATCATTTCCGCGTAGAAGGTCGACAGCCCGTAAAGGTGCCGGATGGCATAGCCCATTTTTTGGAGCATAAAATGTTTGAAGAGCCTGAAGGCGATATTTTTGCTACCTTTTCCTCTAATGGGGCATCGGCGAACGCATTTACGAGCTTTGATCAAACAGTATATCTGTTTTCGGCAACAGAGCGTATTCAAGAAAATTTGACCACGCTGGTCAATTTTGTGCAGCATCCTTACTTTACAGATGAAAATGTAGAGAAGGAAAAAGGCATTATCGGCCAGGAAATCAATATGTATGAAGATAACCCCGATTGGCGGAGTTACTTTGGTCTGATCGAGGCGTTGTACAAGGTCCATCCGGTGCATATTGATATCGCAGGTACTGTTCAATCCATCAGTACGATTACAAAGGAAACGTTGTACAGTTGCTATGAAGCTTTCTACCATCCAAGCAATATGATTCTTTTTGTAGTGGGCGGAGTGGATCCAGCTGAAGTAATAGAGCTGGTACGTAACAATCAGGCCAAAAAGGACTATAAGCCGCAGGGAGAGATTGAGCGGATTTTCGACGTTGAACCCACTACAGTTGCAGAACCACGTCGTGAGGTGAAGCTGGCCGTTTCTCTGCCAAAGCTACTGTTTGGATTCAAGGAGGCGGAAGTAGGCCTAACGGGTGAAGAATTACTTCGTCATGATCTGGAAACCAAGCTGATGCTTGATCTCCTGTTTGGTTCCAGTACACAACTATATCAAAAGCTTTACGATGAGGATCTGATTTCGGACAGTTTTGGTCATGAGTACAATAGTACGCAGCAATATGCATTCTCTGCAATCGGCGGGGATACCAAAGACCCGGATCGGCTGTTGGCGAGAATACGTGAAGAGGTGGAGTCCATTCAGAAGCAGGGCTTTGCAGCAGAACATTTTGAGCGGGCACGCAAAAAGAAAATCGGTGGTTATCTGCGTACACTTAATTCACCAGAAAATATTGCACATGAATTTACAAGACATCGCTTCCGGGGCAGTGATTTTTTCCAACTGCTTCCTATTTATGAGAGTATCACGCTTGAGGATGTAAATCGCCGTCTGAAAGACCATATCCAGTGGGATCAACTTGCAATATCACTAGTGGTGAGTCCGTAATGTCCAGGGAGAGGGAAACGATGACCACCGAGGGCGGAGAATTAAAAGCGATTGGCGATACTACCGTGCTGATTACAGGAGCGAGTGGCGGAATTGGTGCTGCTATTGCTGAGCGTTTTGCAGCTGTAGGGATGAATGTTGTCATTCACTACATGAAGTCCCATGAAAAAGCAAATGAAGTTGCCCGTCGTTGCATGGCTTATTCAGGCAAGGTAATGACCGTGTCAGCGGATCTGCGGAGCAAGGAGCAGATCGAACGCATGCGGGAAAAGCTGGATAATCACGGGATGAAGCCGGATATTCTTGTGAACAACGCCGGATTATCTCATTATGGGCTGTTGACAGATGTTTCGGAAGAGGAATGGGACGAAGTGATGGCCGTCAACGTTAAGGGAACCTTTCTGTGCACGCAGGTTTTTATGCCACATATGATTTCCCAACGCTATGGCCGCATTGTGAATGTTTCCTCCGTGTGGGGGATATGTGGCGCATCGTGCGAGGTGTTGTATTCCACCACCAAGGGAGGCATTAACGCTTTCACTAAAGCGCTGGCTCAAGAGGTAGCACCTTCCGGGGTGACAGTGAATGCTGTAGCTCCAGGTGCAGTGGATACGTCGATGCTGGATCATTTGGATGAAGGCGAAATTACCAGTTTGGAAGAAGAAATTCCTGCCGGACGATTGGCTCGACCTGATGAAATATCGTCCCTGGTTTATTTTCTTGCGCTTCCTGAGTCAGGTTATATTAATGGCCAGGTCATAAGTCCTAATGGAGGATGGGTGACTTAAGGGAAATAGCGCTTGGAGGAATCCACCAGTATAGTAAGCGTCTGAGAAGAGCATATTATAACTGTTGATTTTAAATCTGAATCATCTAAGGAGGATTTAAGTATGTCAACAGTTGTTCAGAATTTTGATGTTTGGAAAAAGTTCCTTGGTCAGCGTGTAGAGCAAGCGGAGAAGCTGGGGATCAGCCAAGATACCATTTCAGAGCTTGCTTATGAAATCGGTGATTTTCTGGATGAGAAGGTCGATCCAGCCAACCACTCCAACCGCGCACTGAAAGAACTGTGGGGAGTTGCCGATGAGGACGAGCGTCACACCATCGCCCGGCTAATGGTTAAATTGGCCAAGAGCAACGCATAAGTAGGAACCAACATGAAAAGCTCCCTTTTGGGGGCTTTTCTGTAATGGTTACAGAGCTGTTCTTGTAATTCCATTGTAATTTATATATCATAAACGTGATTGAGGCTTACAACACAATGTAGCCTATCGAATTTCAATAATTGGTTTTGTCGAAAGATGTTATTTTATGATACAATAATGCTTTGACTTGGAGTTGTTGACGGTTTGAATGTGAATGAGGTGCTAACGTGACGGAAGAAACGAAACAGTGGTACATGGAGTACAAGATACATAAAAATCGACCCGGACTGCTGGGAGACATTGCTTCCATGCTTGGTATTCTGGGGGTTAATATACTGACAATCAACGGTGTTGAAGGCGAAAGACGGGGGATGTTGCTTGAAACGGACGATGACGAGAAGATACGCATTCTCGGAGACACGTTAAAAAAAGCGAGCAACATTACAGTCACGGCCTTACGTGCTCCGAGACTGGTTGATATATTGGCAGTAAGACACGGCCGTTACATCGATCGGGATTCAGATGATCGTAAAACATTTCGCTTTACACGCGACGAGCTTGGGTTGCTGGTCGATTTTTTGGGTGAAGTATTAAAGAGGGACGGCAATCAAGTGATCGGTCTTCGCGGGATGCCACGTGTGGGCAAAACGGAATCCATTATTGCCAGTAGTGTATGCGCAATGAAGCGTTGGACTTTTGTGTCTTCAACGTTACTACGACAGACGGTGCGCAGTCAGCTCTCTGAAGAAGAAATGAACCCAAACAATGTGTTTATTATTGATGGTATTGTGAGTACAATTCGATCAAATGAAAGACATTATCACCTGCTTCAGGAAATCATGAGCATGCCAAGTACTAAAGTGATCGAGCATCCTGATGTATTTGTACGTGAATCGGGATACAGCTTTGACGATTTCAATATCATTATTGAACTTCGCAATAATCCGGCTGAGGAAATTGTTTATGATACCTTTACAGCCAGTTATACAGAAGATCTTTAAATAAGCGTAATTACACAAGGAGATGATGACATGTCAGAACTGGGTCAGCAATTAAAGGAGGCCCGGCTGCAAAAAGGATTGAGCCTTGACGATGTTCAGGAAATGACGAAGATACGCAAACGTTATCTGGAAGCCATTGAGACGGGCGATTACAAAGTGCTGCCGGGAAGCTTTTATGTCAGAGCTTTTATTAAAACATACGCCGAAACGGTCGGGTTGAATCCCGATGAGCTTCTGGAAGGACATCAAAGCAATGTGCCTGAACCTGAACCGGAAGCAGTCATGGAGCCTGTCACACAGAAACGCTCCAGCCGTCCTGCCACGATTGGTAATCTTAAATGGTTGCCTACAGCGTTAATGTGGCTTTTTCTAGTTCTCATTGTTGGGGTTATTTATGCTTATTGGGTGAGTAACAACCATTCAACTCCAAAAACAGTAGAAAACACCACGCCGATTACAACACCAAATACAACACCAAATACAACACCAAGCACGTCTACTCCTGATACCACTACGACACAGCCGAACAATGGACAAACGACGGCTCCAAATGGTGCTGGTGGGCAGACTCCTAATGCGGGGCAAACCGGCCAAACTCAGCCAGATGGTACGGGGAATACGGATGCTACTACTCCAGATACTGGACAGCAGCCGGATACGACCACACCACAACAAGGTGTAACTGTGGCACAGGACGGCAAGCAAGGCAAGACGACGATTTTCAAAGTTTCCAGTGCAACGGGAGCAACGGCCAAGGTTGATATTAAAGCTACGGGTGAAAGCTGGCTTGAAGTGTACAAGGGACAAAATTCCCGTGGAGAAAAGCTGAGCTACGGTATGACTAAAAGTGGAGATGCCATGTCTTTCGATATTGGACCAGAAGGTTTATATATCAAATCAGGACGGTCTTCTGCCACAGATATCTCCGTAGCAGGTCAACCGATAACCGATAATAAATCGACTACTCGTGTACTGATACAGCAAGGAGAAGCCTCTTCGACTGGAACGAGTGCAGGGGTGACGGGCTCACCTGGAGACTCTACGACTGGTAGCAGTACGGATTCAGCACAAAGTGGTACAGATTCTACAACTACTGATGGTGAATAAACGCCTGGGTGCGAGGAAATACTAATGACTGTAATTCCTGGAAAGGCAGTCATTTCATTTTCCGCAAAGTGAGGTGTATACGTTATGACCGTCAGCTGGATTGTGACTGGGCTCGGTATAATTGTCAGTTTACTGGGCTATTATCTGACACCGAATGCATGGGGCTATGGCATACTGGGCTTTGGTCTTGCTCACATTGTGCTTGGACTTTTGGATATGTTCCGAACTCCAACACGAAGCCATAATTAGATATTTTGACCGTAAATTGAAATAAAGGCGTTTTTGTCAGGAAAACTGGCAAGAACGCCTTTTTAGTCAACGGATTATTGGATTTTTGTAAATGACTAGCCTATAATTAGATATTGAACTTTGTTGTGGAAAGGAAAGTGAAACGATGGCTTCAGAAAATTCATTTGATATCGTCTCCAAAATGGATATGCAGGAGTTAACAAATGCGGTTCATCAGACGGAGCGTGAAATTGAAACACGATTTGATTTCAAGGATAGCAAAAGTAGCCTCAAGCTTGAGAAAGAAGCTCTTACGATTGCATCGGAAGACGAGTACAAGCTAAATGCGGTGATTGATATTTTGCAATCTAAAATGGCCAAACGAGGTCTGTCCCTTAAAAATGTGGAGTATGGCAAATTGGAACCCGCTTCTCTAGGTTCAGTGCGTCAGCGCCTTTCGCTTAAGCAGGGAATTGATCAGGATAATGCCAAGAAAATTAACATTCTTATTCGGGACTCCAAGCTAAAAGTCAAAAGTCAGATTCAAGGTGATCAAATCCGAGTGACTGGAAAAAACAGGGATGATTTACAGGCGATCATTCAATTGCTACGTAAAGCTGATTTGCCATTGGAGCTTCAATTTACAAACATGAAATAAAGCCGTTTTCCCTCATATATTTTGCAGGAAAAAACGTTGCTTGATGTGCGGCAGGTTATTTTGACATGCGTTTTGCGCCATATTATACTTGTAACGAAAATGCAGACAATTCAGGTGTATAGCGCTCGTCGAAAGCGATTTACATAGGATTGAATTTAATCCGAAAACTGCCATTTGTAATCAAGTACGATAATCAGGGGAGAGTGTGTTGTGAATTTACCCAACAGAATTACAATAACGCGGATTTGCCTTATCCCGGTGATGATGCTGGCTTTGCTGGTGGACTTTAATTTTTATCCGCCGCCGATTGAGATCGGAGCTTTCAAGCTGCCGTATAATCAGCTGATTGCGGCTATCATTTTCCTTGTAGCAGCCAGCACAGATGGTCTTGACGGATATTTGGCACGTAAAAATAATATGGTCACCAATTTGGGCAAGCTGTTGGACCCCCTTGCTGATAAGCTTTTGGTAACCGCTATTTTGGTTTCCTTGGTAGAAATGGGGAAAATTGATTCATGGATTGTCGTTGTGATTGTTAGCCGTGAATTTGCGGTTACGGGGCTGCGTCAGATTGCCTTACTGGATGGGTCTGTGGTTGCTGCAAGCAATTGGGGCAAATTAAAGACGATCATCCAGATCGTTGCTATTGTAGCGCTGCTCATTAATAATTTCCCGTTTGTTTTTCTTGGTATACCGTTTGATTTAATAGCGATATGGGCAGCAGTGTTGATCACCATTTATTCGGGTATTGATTATTTCGTGAAAAATATCCATTTGCTGAGCTCCTCCAAAGTTTAACAGGATAAATTTTATGGAAACAGCAATAGGGACTAAACTTATTGCTGTTTCTTTATATAATTCCCATAATATTTGCAGTACAGGAGGAAGAATTGATGAAAGCTGAAATAATTGCAGTAGGAACAGAGTTATTGCTCGGACAAATAGTGAATACAAATGCTCAATATTTGTCACAAGAGCTGGCTACAATTGGAATCGATGTATATTTTCAGACTGTGGTTGGCGATAACATAGATCGGCTTCAGGAAGCGATAAGAATTGCTCAGAAGCGTGCGGATATTATTTTGTTTTCCGGCGGTCTGGGGCCGACTCAGGATGATTTGACGAAAGAGGCGATAGCGACTGTATTGGGGCGGAAATTGCACATAGATCGTCTTGCAATGGACAAGCTAGATCAATTTTTCCGTAACCGTGGGGTAGAAATGACCGAGAATAACCGCCGGCAGGCGCTTTCTATTGAAGGTGCTACTCCGCTTGAAAATGAGACAGGGCTAGCTGTGGGCGACGCGATTGCACAGGACGGTAAATTTTATGTAGTTTTGCCTGGACCGCCTAAGGAACTCAAACCTATGTTTGCAAACCAGGCGAAACCTTGGTTGCTTCAGCAGGCATTGAGCGGTGAGGAAATGCCAATTTATTCGAAAATGCTAAAATTTGCAGGGATCGGTGAGTCAGCTCTTGAAACACATTTGTTAGATCTAATCCAATCCCAGACAGATCCCACGATTGCCCCTTATGCCAAGGAAGGGGAAGTCACGATCCGTATATCCACCAAGGCGGCCAGCGAAAGTGAAGCATTAATTAAGCTGACAGCTACGGAAGTAGAAATTCAGCAGCGTCTTTCGGAGTATATGTATGCAAGCGAGGATGTTGCGCTGGAGAAGGTTATCGTAGATCTAATGGCCAAACGCGAACTCACTGTGAGTGCGGCAGAAAGCTGTACAGGTGGAATGCTGATGGAACACATCACTTCTATACCTGGCAGTGCTGTTATGTTTCAAGGTGGCATCGTGTGCTATTCCAATGAAATGAAGATGAAATTACTCAACGTGCCTTATGATTATTTGGAAGGGGATCATGCGCCGGGTGCAGTGAGTAAGGAAGTAGCCCTTGTGCTTGCGGAGCAGGCGAGAATGATCATGGACAGCGATTTTGGACTTTCAGTTACTGGTGTAGCTGGGCCTGGATATACCGAACGGAAGCCAGTCGGTCTGGTGTATATTGGCATTGCTGAACGCGACAAGGAAACGGAAGTACATGAGCTGAGACTGAGTGGCAACCGCGAAACAATCCGACTGCGATCAGTCAAAGCAATCCTGTACAGATTGTGGCGCAGGCTGGTAGAGAACGAGAAGCTCTCTTAAACATCTATGTACAGTGTGGGTCGTAGAGTTGTTTTAGATAGATATTCATGATATAATCATCTTATCGGAAGAACCGTTGCAAAGCCTTTTGCCAGCGGTTCTTTTTTTGTTTTAAGAGACAGGTGTAATTATAGAAGAGAGCTGTGCGAATAAAAAAAACGAATGTATGTTCGAAAAAATGCTTGGCAAGCGTGTCAAAACAAGGTATTATTAAAGTACAAACAATGAAGGATGTGAGTTTATTGTCAGATCGTCGTGCTGCGCTGGATATGGCGCTCCGTCAAATAGAAAAGCAATTTGGTAAAGGTTCCATTATGAAGTTGGGTGAGTCTACCCACATGCAAGTGGAAACGATCCCCAGTGGTTCGATTGCTTTGGATATTGCGTTAGGAACGGGCGGCTTTCCAAGAGGCCGGGTTATTGAAATATACGGACCGGAATCATCCGGTAAAACGACAGTAGCTCTTCACGCTATCGCAGAGGTGCAAAAAACAGGCGGACAAGCCGCTTTTATCGACGCCGAGCATGCGCTTGATCCGTCGTATGCAAGCAAGCTGGGTGTCAATATTGATGAGTTGTTACTATCGCAACCAGATACAGGAGAGCAGGCGCTTGAGATTGCCGAAGCCCTTGTACGTAGTGGAGCAGTAGACATTGTAGTTGTTGACTCCGTAGCGGCACTTGTGCCCAAGGCAGAGATTGAAGGCGAAATGGGAGATTCCCACGTTGGTCTTCAAGCACGTTTGATGTCTCAGGCATTGCGTAAGCTTTCTGGAGCCATTAATAAGTCGAAAACCATTGCTATTTTTATTAACCAGCTACGTGAAAAAGTAGGTGTTATGTTCGGTAATCCTGAAACAACACCAGGTGGACGTGCCTTGAAGTTTTACTCTACGGTACGTTTGGATGTTCGTCGTATTGAAAGTTTGAAAATGGGTAACGACATTGTGGGTAACCGCACACGTATTAAAGTCGTGAAGAACAAAGTTGCCCCTCCTTTCCGTCAGGCTGAGGTGGATATTATGTACGGTGAGGGTATTTCCAAAGAAGGTAGCTTGATCGATATCGGTACGGAGCATGACATTGTCGACAAGAGCGGAGCCTGGTATTCCTACGAAGGTGAGCGCCTTGGTCAAGGACGTGAGAATGCTAAACAATTTTTGAAGGAAAATCCGAATATTGCTAGTACGATCGAACAAAAAATTCGGGTGGCCAGCAATTTGATTACGACGGTTGCTCCGCCTACAGAAGAAGAGTTGGCACAGCAAGCGAAGGAAGAACAGGAATTGTTAGAGCTTGAATAAAGCTTGGTGAATCCTGGTTTGTGAACTGGGGCCAGGGTTATGGCACCGTCCGTTTGAATAGCATGATTCTGATGCCCTGCACAGTTGTGCAGGGCATTTTTGCATCAACTAAAGTCTGCTTTGTCAGCGGAATCTAACTTTTGCGTAGCAGGTGTTCAAAGGCTGCTTTCGTGAATTTCAAAGTGAGGGAAATATATTGCAGTTGGACGATGAAGATGATTACACTTCGGAAGCAAATAAGCAACAAGGGATTTCTCTTTTTCCGGATCATGAGGAATTGATGATTACTAGGGTGGAGCAGGGACAGGGACGCAAACGTGGAAGGTATATCATTCATTTTGGTCCGTATTCGCTGTCTGTATTAGAAGATGTAATGATCAAGTACAATATGTTCAAAGGAACGTCATTTGATAAAAAAGAACTGGAAGATATCGTTCTGGCAGATGAAAAACAACAGGCTTATGTACTTGCGCTTCGCTATTTGGGGCGAAAGCCTCGCACACGTCAGGAAATTGCCCAGCGTCTGGCGCAAAAAGAACTGGATCAGTCTGTTATTGGCGAAGTAATGGTCCGACTGCAAAGGGAACAACTCGTAGATGATGATTTATACGCCCGTCAATGGGCAAGACAGCGCATAACAAGCCAACGCAAGGGGAAGATGTGGGTTAGGCAAGAACTTCGTCAGAAGGGCATCTCTAAAGCCTCTATTGGCGAAGCGTTAGGTGAGATCACCGATAATGAGGAGTGGGAGAGCGCTTTGACGGTTGGACGTAAGAAATGGAATCAGATACGTGGTGATATAATGGAGAAAAAAAGGAAAACCTACCCTTTTCTCATGAGACGTGGATATTCGGGGGATATGACACGCCGAGTGGTCAATCATCTCACTGCGGCCGAGCATGACGCTGCTTCAGATGACGAGGAATTGTTGCAGTGGGAGGAATAGTTGCCAAACGGCTGCTGAACCTTTGGCTAGTATGAACGGATAGGATGAGCTAGTTATTACATGGAAAGCTGCATGGTAGTCTACTAATGTTTGCATTCCCTTGACAATGCCATTTGTCAAATAATAAAATATATATGAAACGATACTTGTGGAACGCCCTTTTTCCTTCCAAAAAAGCGGAATCCACGGGTGAGTTCTCATCGCCAAATAACAAGTGATGCCGCTATGCCAGGCGGAATTGTACATGTGAAAGCATGTGCATATGAAATGAAACGACCTTGTGTCGTTGTCTTAGTTTGACGATCAAAGTAAATGTGACAATTGCAAAAAGTCCCAAGGAATGCCTTGGAGGAACCAACGGGGAGGTGAACAGTATGATGACTGCGATCTGGTTCGTTCTCGTTGCTGTAGCCGCGTTATTCTTTGGGTTCGGGATTGGTTATTTTATTCGCAAATCTATTGCAGAAGCTAAGATCTCCAGTGCGGAAGAAGCTGCCGCGCAAATCGTGGAGAACGCGAAAAAAGAGGCAGAAGCGCTGAAGAAGGAAACGGTATTGGAAGCGAAAGATGAAATCCACCGCATTCGTGCCGAAGCTGAAAAAGAAACTCGTGAACGTCGCAATGAAATTCAACGACAGGAACGAAGATTGCTGCAAAAAGAAGAATCGCTGGATAAAAAATTGGAATCGCTGGAACGCAAAGAAGAACAAGTGGCCAACAAAGAGAAACGAATCGATGAAACCCAGCAGCAAATTGATTTGATTTACAAGAGTCAGGTAACTGAGTTGGAGCGTATTTCCAATCTGACGATGGAGGATGCAAGAAGTATTATTCTGACCAACGTAGAGCAGGAAGTTCGTCATGAATCAGCTCAGATGATTAAAGAAATTGAACAGCAGGCCAAAGAAGAAGCGGACAAAAAGTCTCGTGAAATCATCACACTGGCCATCCAACGCTGTGCGGCAGATCATGTAGCAGAAACGACGGTTTCTGTTGTCACATTGCCGAACGAAGAAATGAAAGGCCGGATTATCGGGCGCGAAGGCCGTAATATCCGTGCACTTGAAACCCTTACAGGAATTGACCTCATTATTGATGATACGCCGGAAGCTGTTATTTTGTCCGGATTTGATCCGATTCGTAGAGAGATTGCGCGTACTGCGCTTGAAAAGCTCGTAGCGGACGGACGGATACATCCGGCTCGTATTGAAGAGATGGTGGAAAAATCCCGTAAAGAGGTGGACGAACGAATCCGTGAGTATGGTGAACAGGCCACCTTTGAGGTGGGCGTGCATAGCTTGCATCCGGATTTGATCAAGATCTTGGGACGTCTCAAGTTCCGTACGAGTTACGGACAGAACGTATTGAAGCACTCGATGGAAGTTGCATACTTGACAGGTCTGATGGCCGGGGAACTGGGCGAAGACGTTGTACTGGCAAGACGGGCAGGATTGCTGCATGACATCGGGAAGGCGCTGGATCACGAAGTGGAAGGATCACACGTTGAAATTGGCGTGGAACTGGCGAAGAAGTACAAGGAACACCCGGTCGTCATCAACAGCATTGCTTCACATCACGGCGACTGCGAAGCGACTTCAGTGATCGCCATGCTGGTTGGAGCGGCAGATGCCCTGTCAGCAGCAAGACCGGGAGCGCGGCGTGAAACGCTAGAGACGTACATCCGTCGTCTTGAGAAGCTGGAACGCATCTCCGAATCTTTTGAAGGCGTTGAAAAATCATACGCGATTCAAGCCGGACGCGAAGTTCGTGTCATGGTACAGCCAGAGAAAATTGATGATGCGGAAGCATTCCGACTGGCCCGCGATATTACGAAAACGATTGAGAATGAACTGGACTATCCGGGACATATCAAGGTTACCGTCATACGCGAGACCCGTGCGGTAGAATACGCAAAATAAAAGCATTTCAATGAAAAGTGGCCGCTGCTTGTAGGGCCACTTTTCATTATGTAAGGCAGACTAGGGAGGGCTTTCTATCAACGTATTATTTATTGGAGACATCGTCGGCAGTGTAGGCAGAAAGGCACTGAGGGAGAATCTCCCTTCGCTAAAATCAAAATACAATCCGCATGTTATTATTGTGAACGGAGAAAATGCGGCTTCGGGAAGAGGAATTACCCCAGCCATCGCCAGAGAGTTTTTTGATTGGGGCGTTCATGGGATTACGATGGGAAATCATACTTGGGACAATAAGGAAATATTTGATTTTATAGATGATGAGCCGCGGATCATCCGCCCGGCTAACTTTCCACCAGGAACACCGGGCCGGGGTTATACCGTTGTAAAAGGTGGAGGTAAGGAGCTGGCTATTGTTAATCTGCAAGGTAGAACCTTTTTGCCAGCTATTGACGATCCATTCCGTGCAGCAGATGAAATTGTCGATGAGCTGCGCAAAAAACATAAACATATCCTAGTTGATTTCCACGCCGAAGCAACCTCGGAAAAAATCGCTATGGGTTGGCATTTGGATGGACGTGCTTCAATCGTGGTAGGTACGCACACACATGTACAGAGCAATGACGATACGATTTTGCCACAAGGAACTGCGTATCAGACAGATGCGGGGATGGTAGGTCCTTATGAGGGAGTGCTTGGGATGCAGAAAGAGGCTGTGTTACAGAAATTCCAGACCCAGCTTCCGGTACGTTTTCAAGTGGACATGGGCAAATGGCATTTTCATGCCATCAGCGTAGAACTGAATGATAACGATGGAAAAGCCCGCAAAATTCAGAAAATCAGACTCAAAGAAGATGAATGGCGGATGGATTAACCTTTTTGTGAGCTACTTAAGGAAAGAATAAGGAAAACTGTCACCAAAAAGCAGGAATTTTTTGCTGACCCTCGAATAACATCTAATAGTGGAATCAAACCATCATCATTCCCAGGGGAGGTACTTACTATGGATGTATTAAAAGTATCAGCAAAATCCAATCCCAATTCAGTTGCAGGCGCACTCGCAGGAGTACTGCGTGAACGCGGAAATGCAGAATTACAGGCGATTGGAGCGGGTGCACTAAACCAAGCCATTAAAGCGGTAGCCATTGCCCGGGGATTTGTCGCACCAAGCGGAGTGGATTTGATTTGTATTCCTGCTTTCACAGACATTGTTATTGATGGAGAAGATCGGACTGCGATCAAATTGATTGTAGAGCCAAGATAATAAATGTAAGTTGCCTGAGCCTGTTTACGATTTGTAAACGGGCTTTTTTGCATTGTGAGTCTGTTACTATGATTTTCAAAATAAATTTGTGGTGCTTCAATCTATAAATGGAGGTAAGGTGCATGAATAATAAGTTAAAAGTGAACTGGCCAGTTGTCGACTTTCATTGTGATGTGTTATGTAAAATGCAACTCAATACGCAGATTGATTTCAGTCATCCATCGCTTGATGTCACAAAAGAACGTTTGCTAGAAGGTAACGTGCGGTTGCAAACTTTCGCTATATATATTTCACAGGTATTGGGCACGCCAAGATTTGAGCATGTGGTTCGTCAAATTGAGCTGTTCAGGCAGCATGTTACCTCTATCTCCGGTGGGTTGAGACCATTGCTGTGGAAGGAAGACTTGGCAATGTGTAAAAATACGTTCGCAGTGCATCAGGAGCAGCAAGTAAAGCAGGTAGGAGAAGAGAAACGCACGGAAAAGATAACGTATTTGGATGGTAATGGAACGGATCATACATGGGCACCTTGGGCTTTGCTCTCACTGGAGGGGGTAGATGCGCTGGAAGGGAACCCGTTTTATGCAGAATTGTGCTATGCCATGGGAATACGATTGATTGGGCTGACATGGAATTATGCGAACTGGGCAGCTGACGGCATTATGGAACATAGAGGTGGCGGGCTGACTAGCAAGGGACGCGATTTGGTCAATCGCTGTAATGACCTGGGGCTGCTGCTAGATGTATCGCATTTGTCCGTACAAGGCTTCTGGGAGGTGCTGGAGGAGGCAGATCTACCGCCCATTGCCTCGCATTCCAATGCCTTTGCGATATGTGCTCATCCCCGTAATCTACGGGATGAACAGATTCGTGCACTGATCGCTCGTAACGGACGGATTGGTTTGACCTTCGTCACAATGTTTCTCAAAGAGCAGGGTACGGTAACTGCTGAGGATCTGCTACCGCACATTGAGCATATTTGTTCATTAGGCGGCGAAAGGCATTTGATGTTTGGCTCTGATTTTGACGGTATCGAGCACCATGTGCAAGGGCTGGAGCACTTGGGTAAATATCCGGTTTTTGCAGAACTGCTGCTGAAGCATTACCCTGAGGAGCTAGTCAAGGGATGGTTGGGAGGACATGCGCTGGAATACCTGCAAACGAATTTGCCTTCCAAAATGTCTTCTTAAATAGCTATTTACTAGGAGTTGTTTTTGGCTGCGAATACCTTGACAAAGTGAGAGCAATTACGAAATAATTGGAGCATCTTAGAATTTCATGGTGATAAAATAAGCATAAATACGGCAGACGTTGGAGCAAGACTGACGGGACACCATGCTGCACCGCCATATCAGAGGGGGCTCCATTACACAATGTTAATAAAGAAGGTTACTTGGCTTGAGCTCTTTTATGACTTATTGTTCGTAGCTGCTGTCTCCAAGGCCACTCATGTTTTGCTACATGTTGAGCATGGTAGTATCTCATGGGAACATATGGAAAAGTTTATTATGATTTTTATCCCAATATGGTGGGCTTGGGTGGGACAAACTGTCTACAACAACCGTTTTGGGCAAGACAGTATAACGCATCGAATCTTTATGATCCTGCAATTGTTTTTCGTGTTAATCATGACCGCCAGCCTTAATATAGATTTTGATGCGTATTATGTATCTTTTTTTGTTGGCTATATTGGGTTAAGAGGTTTGACTGTCATTCAATATTTACTTTCGGCACCCAAAGAAACGGCTCATAAACAGGAAACAGCTCGTTTTTTCGGAACCTATTTTTGGATTGGAATAGTTATCTCTAGTTTCTCCCTCTTTTTTGACTCTTGGGTTCGATATTTGATTTTATATACCGGTATAGCTGTTGATATCCTCATTCCTTTGATCGGTCGTAAAAAGTTGGTGATCACACCAATCCATACGGAACATCTTTTAGAACGCTTTGCACAGTTCACCTTAATTTTGCTTGGCGAATCTGTGATAAGTATGCTTTCTGTTTTACAAACCGATCATTTTACGGTTTCTTCTGTTGTATTTGCTGCTTTGGCTTTTGTATTAGTCATCGCAATCTGGTGGCAATATTTTGAGAATATGGAGAAGCGCGTAGATAAATCAAAACAATCAGCAGGACAGACTATTATTTATGGTCATTTGTTTATTTATCTTTCCCTTAGCATGCTAGCTGCTTCGATTCAGCTCTTGTTTTTGGGACAAGTAGACTATATCTTTGTGCTTTGCTTTACCTTTGCTTCTGTTTTTATTTACTTTTTGTCGGTTTTGCTGGTATTTCATCAGTACCGATTAAGTCATCTTAAACCTCGTCTCAGAGTCATTTTTTTCTTAACTGGAATACTCTGTGTCCTGTTTATCCTTAATATATTTATTGTCGTTCCCCCTCATCTCATCGTAGCTGAAATCATGCTTTTCTTTCTCCTGTTCGCTAAAACGACGGTTTGATCCGATTTCTATGGACGATATTTAACGCTGATTGGGGCGAAAAAGGGAACTTTATACGCTCTCCTTTTCTTTCTTGGCAAAATAGGAGTATAATAGCATGGATGTGTTAAGTATTGTATAGAGAAAAAGGAGTGACCACACGATGAGTAAAATCGTACCTGTCGGCGTTTCCGCCCGTCATATTCACCTGACTCAAGAGCATATTGAAATTTTGTTCGGAGCAGGCTATCAATTAACTGAATTTAAACCTTTGTCCCAACCAGGACAATTTGCCGCAAATGAAACGGTAGCTGTAATTGGTTCTAAGGGCCAATTTGATAAGGTTCGCATTTTGGGACCTGCTCGTCCCGCTTCCCAATTGGAAATCTCTCGCACTGATTCCTTTGCTATTGGTGTAAAAGCACCTGTACGCGAATCTGGTAGCATTGATGGTACACCAGGAATCACGGTAAAAGGACCAGCTGGTGAAGTGGAACTGCAAGAAGGCGTGATTGTAGCAGCCCGCCATATTCATTTCCATACATCTGATGCAGCTAAATGGGACATTAAGGACAAGCAGTTGCTGAAAGTACGTGTCGGCGGCGAACGTGGCCTTGTATTTGAAAATGTTCTTGCACGTGTGTCCGATTCTTTTGCTTTGGATATGCACATTGATACAGATGAAGCGAACGGAGCCGGTGTGAAAAACGGGGACAATGCTGAAATCGTAGACTAATATACACGTATTTAAATGCCGGAAGGCTTAAAGAGTCCGATTCTTGCAAAAGAATCGGGCTTTTTACATACTATATAATTTATAAATACTTCACTTATGTACAAAAAGAACATGAGTTCAAATTACACTCCATGGTATCTGCGGTTGATCTATGGCGATGGCCTATAAATCATGCTATAATTTAGTGTAATGCCTTTTTTAAAGGTTTTTTAGAACTTAAGATAAATTTACCCATGCCTAAAAATACAGTAAAATTACAAATTAGCTCGTGAAATAGATGGTGTAAGGAGTGACTAAGGAATGGAAAAGAAAACAAAAGATTACTCCAAATATTTTGATTTCTCGGATGCGAAGATTATTTCTGAAGATGAGCATAGCAAAAAGATCCGTATTCGCGGACGTGAAATCAACATTATGGCGGAGCCGAACCATAGAAAAGAAAAGCAGCGCGGTAAAGAGGACGTACAGGTATTGTATGATAACGCAGTTCCGGATGAGCTCAAGCATATCGGTGAGGGAAAGCATTATATCGTATACACATTTGGTTGCCAAATGAACGAGCATGATTCCGAAACCATAAAAGGCTTGCTGGAGCAAATGGGCTACCAGGCAACCGAGGATCGGAAGGAAGCAGACATCATTTTACTGAACACTTGTGCTATCCGTGAAAATGCGGAGGATAAAGTGTTTGGCGAGTTGGGTCACCTCAAGCATCTCAAAACAGAAAAGCCAGGATTACTGCTTGGCGTGTGTGGCTGCATGTCACAGGAAGAGAATGTCGTTAACCGAATTATGCAAAAACACGGTTTTGTTGATATGATTTTTGGTACCCATAATATTCATCGTCTGCCTCAGCTCGTCAAGGAAGCACTCTTTAGCAAAGAAATGGTGGTCGAAGTGTGGTCTAAGGAAGGCGACATTATCGAAAACTTGCCGAAGAAGCGTGAGGGTATGCGGGCTTGGGTGAACATTATGTACGGTTGTGATAAATTTTGCACCTATTGCATTGTTCCCTTTACACGTGGTAAGGAAAGAAGCCGCCGTCCAGAGGATGTAATCGCTGAGGTACGGGATTTGGCACGTCAAGGCTTTAAAGAAATTACCTTACTGGGGCAGAATGTTAACGCTTATGGCAAGGATTTGAAAGATTTGAATTACAGATTCGGGGATCTGATGGATGATATGCGCAAAATCAATATCCCGCGTGTACGTTTTACGACATCACATCCACGTGATTTTGATGACCATTTGGTTGAAGTGCTTGGTAAGGGTGGCAATTTGGTGGAGCATATTCATCTGCCTGTTCAATCCGGTAATACGGATATATTGAAGAAAATGAACCGAAAATATACCCGTGAGCGTGTTCTGGAACTGGCCGCGAAGATTAAAGTAGCTGTTCCGCATGTTTCTCTGACAACAGATATCATCGTAGGTTTCCCGGGCGAAACAGACGAGCAGTTTGAAGATACTCTATCTCTGGTGCGCGAGGTCGGATATGACTTTGCCTACACATTTATTTATTCACCACGTGAAGGTACGCCAGCTGCTTCGATGGAAGATAATGTGCCTATGTCGGTCAAAAAAGAGCGTCTCCGGCGTCTGAACATTGCTGTGAACCAAAACAGCCTTCGCTTTAATAGTCGTTTGCGTGGCGAAGTGGTTGAAGTGCTGGTGGAGGGCGAGAGCAAAAATGACAGCAAAGTGCTTGCCGGTCGGACCCGTTCCAATAAGCTTGTACATTTTGAGGGTTCTAAGGACCTGATTGGTTCCTTTGTTCAAGTGAAAATTACGGAACCTATGACCTTTTACATCAAAGGTGATCTGGTTGAAACGGCTGTAGCAGTTAACGGATAAAAGAATATTCTAGCGGGTTGCATGCGGTCTGAGTAAAGGGCTGTGTGCAAGGCCGTCTAAGTGAGAAAAGGAGCGATGGACAATGACAGAGGAGCGGTTGCAACAAACAGAACTTCAATCGGCGGCGCGCCAGCATGATCATTTGGTCAATCGCGAAATGATATTGGCAAAAGCCAAAGAATTGGCAGATATTTTGGGTAGCAGTGAGGAAGTACAGGTATTCCGGAAAGCAGAAGAAAAGATTCAAGATCATGGGCGCATCCAGCAACTGATTGCAACGATGAAAAAGAAGCAAAAGGAAATTGTAGCATTTGAATCCTTGAAGAATCAAAAAATGATTGCCAAAATAGAGGCCGAGCTACAGGAGCTACAGGAAGAGCTTGACGGTATTCCAATTGTAACGGAGTTTCAGCAGAGTCAGGTGGAAATTAATGAGCTACTGCAAATGGTGATCATGGCGATCCGTGATACCGTTGCTGAGAAGGTGAACGTAGAAGAGGGAAAAAGCACTTCCTCGTCGAATTGCAGTGATTAGAATGAAATCATGGTGTGGAGGCGTAGCTTCCACGCCTTTTTTTCGAAAGCAATTTGCCATCGTATGTGTTTATAAGACATCAAGAGAAATGGGACAACATAGAAGGGATGGAAGCAAGGAAATGGATAAGTTGGGTAAGATGCTAGAGGGAGAAAATAATACTTTTTGGGAGTATTTAGGGTGTGAGCTGATTGCAGCTGATGCAAACGAGGTACAGATCGCTTTGGAAGCCAAACAAGAGCATACCAATGTGATGGGTATTGTCCATGGGGGTGTGCTTACTTCATTGATGGATCAGGCGATGGGGATGGTCAGTATGGCTTCACGAAATATGGATCCATGTGTAACGACGAACCTAAATGTTCATTTCTTGTCAGCCATGAGACAAGGCCGCCTGGAGGTTAGGGCGCGGATTCTTCATCAGGGAGGTAGGACTATAACCACTGAGGCGGAAGTAAGGGATAGTGAAGGCACACTCGGGTCTACATCTACAGCAACCTTCCGAGTATTACGTACACAAGCAAGTGATTCAGGCAAAGCCTGACGCTTGACAAAAATTTTTATTATGTCATAATGAATTTATCAAAACGATATAATATGGTGATGCCAATGGATAGCAATCGTATAAACGAAGAGGCGCAAAAGGCGTCGTATAACATTAAGAAATACCGCACCCCGGATGGAGCTCCGGCGGATATCGTTATGTTTACCTTAACGAAGCGGGAGCGCAAGACGGTAACAAAGACGTTGCCGATTCGGGAGCTGAAAGTGATGCTCATCAAGCGCCGCAGTTGGCCGTTTGCAGGACGCTGGGCTTTGCCTGGAGGGTTTTGTCAGGAAGATGAGTCTATGTATGGAGCTGCCAAGCGGGAGCTGTTAGAGGAAACAGGTGTGGACGGCGGGCATCTGGAGTATTTGGGTGTATATAGTGGACCGGGACGTGATCCGCGCGGATGGATCATATCACATGCATTTTTTGCGCTGGTAGAAGAATGGATGTTGGAACAGCGCCAGGCGGCCGATGATGCTTCCGAGGTCGGGCTATTCACGATCCGCGAAGCGTTGGAGGAATTGGAGTTGGCATTCGATCACCGGGATATCATAGTAGATGCTTATCGCAAAATTCAGTTGCAGATGCTTCAGACGACGATCGCCAAGCAGTTTTTACCGCTACATTTTACACTGGGTGAATTATATCAGGTGATTCAGAGTGTCGTACCGGATTTCGAAGAGCCAAACTTTATTCGCAAAATAACATCGACTCGTAGCAGACAGGGAATACTGGAAGAGGTGCGTGATGAGAACGGCAAACCGCTCAGTTCCAACCAGTATTCACAAAGACCGGCACAGTTGTACCGTTTTAGTGACAGAGTACCGCGTTTATCTATCTACACGTAACATCTAATGTAATAGGTTACGCATAGAATGTACAATTTCACTTTGAGGATAAGGAGCTGACCGTACAATGCAGGCACTAATTGTTATTGATTACACGAAAGATTTTGTGGACGGTAGTTTGCCTGTAGGACAACCTGCGATTGAGTTGGATGAACGGATCGCAGCAATTACGCAGGCATACGTGGATCAAGGGGACTTTGTTGTCATGGCTGTGGATTTGCATGAGGAGAACGACCTTTATCACCCGGAGAGCAAGCTGTTTCCTCCACATAATATACGTGGAACCAACGGACGACATTTGTATGGCAAGCTTCGTAGCCTCTATGAGCAACAAAATAATCTTATCTACTGGTTGGATAAAACACGGTACAGTGCATTTGCGGGCACAGATCTGGAGCTCAGGCTGCGTGAACGTGGTATTCTGGAAGTTCATCTGATTGGTGTGTGTACAGATATATGTGTGCTGCATACGGCTATAGATGCCTATAACAAAGGTTTTGCTGTTATTGTATACAAGGACGCTGTGGCGAGCTTTAATCAAGCTGGACATGATTGGGCTTTAGGTCATTTTGAAGGAAGTCTTGGAGCCGCGGTATGGTCGGCTGAGGACACGGTTTTACGCCAGAAGAAGTAAAATAACTTAACGATTGTGCACCAATGTCCGATAACAAAATGGAGCCGGATATTGCTGGATCTGGGTAGATGAGGCGGTACGCTGCCACAAACCTGGGGACAGTCAGAGAGGATGATTACGATGCAGTCAACGAGCCTCGCATTACATACAGATAAATATCAGATTAATATGATGTACGCCCATTGGGTGAACGGAAGTCACCAGCGTAAAGCTGTGTTCGAGGCGTATTTTCGTAAACTCCCTTTTGGTAATGGATACGCCGTGTTCGCTGGTCTGGAACGCATTGTGAATTATATTGCAAATTTGCGGTTTACAGAAGAGGACATTCGCTACCTGTCTGAGCAGGAAGAGAAGTACGATCCCATGTTCATGGAGGCGCTTCGCCAGTTTAAGTTTGGTGGAACGGTCCATTCGATGAAAGAAGGGGCACTTGTTTTTCCAAACGAGCCTCTGGTACGTGTTGAAGGAACGATTATGGAAACGCAGCTTGTCGAGACGGCATTGCTGAATTTTATGAACTATCAGACACTCATTGCGACAAAGGCATCGCGCATCAAGCAGGTGGCAAGTGACGATACACTGCTCGAATTTGGAACAAGGCGTGCGCAGGAAGCTGATGCGGCGATTTGGGGAGCACGAGCAGCTTATGTGGCAGGTTTTGACGCGACTTCTAATATGCTGGCAGGCGAGCACTTTGGAATCCCGACGAAGGGGACACATGCCCATTCATGGGTGCAGACCTTTATGACGGAGCAGGAGGCGTTTGACGTCTATGCGAAGGTTTTGCCAGACCAGGTTACACTGCTGGTAGACACCTTTGACACGCTGGAAAGCGGTGTTCCTCATGCGATTCGGACAGCAAAAATGCTAGAGAGTCAGGGCAAGCGTATGAATGCAATTCGTTTGGATAGCGGTGACTTGGCTTATCTATCCATACAGGCGCGGGAAATGCTCGATGCTGAAGGCTTAGATTACGTACAAATTGTAGCTTCCAATGATTTGGATGAAAATACGATTTTTAACCTGAAAGCCCAAGGGGCACGTATTGATGTATGGGGTGTAGGAACACAGCTTATTACGGCTTCGGATCAACCATCGCTCGGCGGGGTGTACAAGCTGGTTGAGCGGGAAGTGGACGGCGAAATGCTGCCGACGATTAAGATCTCAGGTAACCCAGAAAAAGTATCCACACCAGGCAAGAAGGATGTATACCGCATTGTGGATAAAAAGAAAGGGAGAGCCGTAGCCGATTATATTTCTTTCCCTGATGAAGAACGTCCTCGCAATGGTAAGCGTCTGAAGCTGTTTAACCCCTTGCATCCGTATATGAAAAAGTATGTAGAAAATTACGAAGCCGTACCGATGCTTGAGCCTATTTTTATTAATGGACAGAAGGTATATGAGCTTCCTGAGCTGGATGAAATTCGTGCCTACCATACTTCACAGTTGAAACTGTTTTGGCCAGAATATTTGCGGAAGCTGAACCCTGAAATTTATCGTGTAAATCTGAGCGAGAAGGTATGGGAGCTGAAGCAAAAGCTGATCGACAGCTATATGCAGCCCGAAGTTGAAGAAAAAGAATAGTTGGAAGAGGCACCTCATGAATGTATGGGGTGCCTTTTTGGTTGCGGCATGTAAGAAACAGGAGCTTATTTATAAATTTCTCTCATCACATGTCGTAGCTCAGGGACAATAATGCGTTCCATTGCCAAACGAACAGCCCCGCGTGAGCCAGGCATAGAAAATACAGCTGTCTGGCCCAAAATACCAGCTACAGCCCGGCTTAAGATAGCTGCTGAACCAATGTCCTCAGCAAAGCTTAAATAACGGAAGATTTCCCCGAAGCCAGGTAGTTCCTTATCCAGTAGAGAGGAGACGGCTTCATATGTAGTATCACGTGGAGAAATACCGGTACCGCCTGTCAAAAGTACAGCCTCGATGTCATTCTGTGCCGCTGCTTCGGATACTAACTGCTGAATACCTTCGTAATCATCCTTGACGATGACATATCGAACAACCTTATATCCATTAGTTTCTAGTAGATCCATGAGCAGTCGTCCCCCGGTATCTGTTTCCACGGTACGTGTGTCCGAGACAGTCACGACCATGCAATTAACCTGTTGCGGGGATTCCTGTCGATGCTCCTCTACGGAAGACATATTCATTAAAATGTTCACTCCTTGATCGGTGGTTAGACATACACTTTTTACAATAGAGCAATGACTGAGTGTATGCAAGTCAGAAACAGGGGCTAAAAATCCATGTGATTAATATCCTTGCACTTGCACACTGGAATATAGTACACTTCCTTACATAAGTCGGGATTGTTTTGTTTTTATTTTATTGTAAGCGCGCACATCAAATGATTAATCTCAAGGATTAGCGGGTAATAGTACAGCAGGGTCAACAACTGGGAGGTAATGTAATATGAATCATTCATACCAACAATGCGTGGATGCTTGCCTGGAATGTATGAACGCTTGCAATGTATGTTACGTAGCGAGCTTGAAGGAATATGATTTAGCTATGCTGCGTGAATGTATTCGAGTGAGTAGGGAATGTGCAGAAATATGCGGATTTGCTGCTCAAATGCTGCAGCGTGGAACGGATTTTGCCGAGCAAATCTGTGAGCTGTGCGCCAAGGCCTGTGAGGTATGTGCTGCTGAATGCAGCAAGCATTCCCATGATCATTGCAAACATTGTGCAGAAGCCTGCCGTCGTTGCGTTCAGGCATGCCGCCAATTGGTGGCTGTGTAATTACATATATGGAACTAGTGCCTGAAGAGGAAATAAAAGGTTGCTTTCTACTGAATAGGTTTGTATAATGATTGGAATTAACGTCATGGAACGGGAGAGTAGCAGCGGAGCCGTATCATTACAGCGAGCCGGAAGAGGTGGAAGCCGGTATGAGGTCCGATGTGAAGCGCACCCGGGAGACGGTTGATCCAACGAGCAGAATTTCTAGTAGATCAGCCCGGCAGACACCGTTATTAGTCATTGGAGTGAAATCGCGATTTGTGTAAGTTAGCTTTAGCTGCACAACCGATTTACGAAGAGTGGTACCGCGGGGATATTGAAGTTCTCGTCTCTTGAATTATTTCAAGAGGCGGGGGCTTTTTTTGTTAGATTCTATAAAAAGAAGGAGAGAGATCATGTTAATGAGGATTGCTGCTCAAGCGATATTGGCCCATACGGGCTTGGAGGAAAAAGAAATTTTATCTTTATTTGAGGTGCCTCCGCAGCCTGAATGGGGAGATGTGGCGTTTCCGTGTTTTGTGCTGGCTAAAAAGTTTCGAAAGTCTCCACAGCACATTGCACTGGAATTAGCGGAGCTAGTAAACCATGAAGAAGGTTTAACTGCTTCAGCATCGGGTTCCTATGTAAATATAACATTGGATCGGTCAGTTCATATTCCGCTTATGCTTGCTGAATTGAGCAAGGCTGATTTCCTCAGGCCCAATATCGGGCACGGACAGCGGGTAGTTATTGATATGTCCTCGCCCAATATTGCCAAACCGTTTGGTATCGGTCATCTTCGCTCTACTGTTATCGGTGCTGCCTTGTATCGTATTCTTGGTGAAACCGGATATGTTCCAATAAGTGTGAATCATCTTGGAGATTGGGGAACACAGTTTGGCAAGCAAATTGCGGCCTATAAAAGATGGGGAAATGAGGAGGAGCTACAACATGATCCGATTGGTGAATCGCTGAAGCTGTATGTGCGTTTTCATCAGGAGGCCGAGCATGATCCGACTCTGGAGGATGAAGGCCGCGAGTGGTTCCGACGTTTGGAACATGGGGATGCTGAGGCTCAACAACTATGGGAGTTTTTTGTTGAAGTCAGTCTGGGTGAATTTGATCGTATGTACCAGCGTCTAAACATTACATTTGACCATGTGCTGGGAGAAAGTTTTTACAATGATAAGATGCAGGCAGTTGTTGCTCAATTAAGAGCAAAAGGATTGCTGGAGGAAAGTGATGGCGCGCTCGTGGTTCGTCTGGAAGATGAGGAACTGCCTCCGTGTCTTATTCTAAAAAAGGATGGGACCACCATTTATCCAACACGTGATCTGGCAACAGCGATTTATCGTCATGAAGTGATGAAGGCTGATCGGTTGCTGTACGTCGTTGGTGGGGAACAGAAGTTGCATTTCCAGCAGGTGTTTGCGGTGCTGAAGCATGCAGGGGAGGCTTGGGCGGAGCAATGTGAGCATGTGCCGTTTGGATTAATGCGGTTTGCGGGTAAGAAAATGTCCACAAGACGCGGAAAAGTTGTCAAACTGGAGGAGGTGCTGGATGAAGCTATAGCGCGTGCTCAAGCCATCATTAATCAGAAGAACCCCGATTTGCAGGAACAACAGGCAGTGGCTGAGGACGTTGGCATTGGGGCGATTATTTTTGGTGATTTAAAAAACAACCGGCTGAATGAAGTGGATTTTTCGTTGGAGGAGGCGCTGACTTTTGAAGGCGAGACCGGGCCTTATGTGCAGTATACTCATGCGCGCATACGTAGCCTTCTGGAGAAAGCTCACGCTCGCACCGATGTTGATAATACCAATTCTAGCGACAACGCCCTTGTCCAAGATAGCCATTCTCGTGATTTGAATGACGCATCGGATGAAATGTTGGGTGACGCAGGTTGGGCGCTGCTTAAGCAGTTGGGTCGCTATCACGGACAACTGATACGTGCGGCTCGCCAACTGGAACCTTCGGTAATTGCGAGATTTGCATTGGATACGGCCCAGGCGTTTAACCGTTTTTACGCCAAGGAAAGGATTGTCGATGGTGGACAGTGGCGTATTCAGTTAGCGGAACAAACTGCGGATATTCTGGCATGCGCGTTGCAACTTCTTGGTCTGAAAGCACCGAATCGGATGTAAGCAAAGCGAACAAAGGGGAGCGAGTTTTTACTGGCGGGATGACTGCTACCAGACCTGGCTCTTCCAAAGGAATACTGTAAAAGATTAATCTGTTACAGGCACTTTTGGGTATGTATAAAGATTGTGAGCAGAAAAGAGTTAGACGGGTTACACTAATCGCAGGTATTCCACTGTTTTGCAACCAATTTGTGCATATTTGAAACATTTGATGCTTTTATTGCGTCGGTAAGTATAGAAGCAAAGTAAACATGGAGGTGTATCTCATGAAAAAAAATAAAAGCGTGGCAGTTGCCCTGCTTGTCGTCTGCTCATTGGCTGTGGCTACGTCGGCTTCTGCTTTTCGTGATATAAAGGGAGCTGAACAGGAGAAGATCGTAAACTCACTTCAGGATAAAGGAATTATCCAAGGAATAACCAAGGATAAATTTGCACCAGATCAAACGCTCACGTATGCACAAGGAGTACACTTGGTTGTTCGTGCAATGGATCTTCAGGTAATGCCTGATTTCACAACGGGTTCCTTTGCAAACATTCCGGCTTCCGCATGGTATGCCCAGTCCTATCGGATTGCGGCCCAACACCAAATCCCTTTGTCACCAGATATTGATCCAAGCACCCGTATGACAAGAGAACAATTTGCGAATATTCTGTATAAAGCAGTGAGTGCAACGGGTGAATATCCAACTGTCCGTATGTTAATTAATGTAGCGGATGGCAAAAAATTAGATCAGGAATCAAACGCAGCAGTTCAATTCCTGCTATTGACCAAAATTGCAAAATTGGACGAACAGAGCAACTTTAACCCGGATCGTAAAGTAACGCGGATGGAGGCAGCAGAAATGGTCTATAACGCATCCGAATTTGTACAAAGTCATAAAACGGTTGAAGCTACTCCTGAAAATCAGGCTGAGCCTGTAGATCCGGTTCAACAAAACAATATTAGTATGAGTATAGAGAAAGCAAATGACCAGCAGAACAAAGTGACAATCACCCGTCTGCAGGCACCTAATCCAGGTTACGGCATTGAAGTGGATCACATCGACTACGTAGATGATACGAATGCAGTAATTTACTACAAGCTGACTAGTCCAAAGCCAGGGGAAATGAACATTCAAGTCATTACGGACACCCACACAAGTACGTTGGTAGACAGCAAGTATAAGCTTACGCTCAAAGCAGTAGATGGAACAGTGCTTCCACCCACAGGAACAGGCACGTCTGTAGCTAAATAAAATTACAAGCCATATGTCCTATATAAAAATAAACCAGCGAGCCTCCAATGTGTAGGGGAGGCTCGCTGGTTTTTTTCATGCCAAATGTTCATCGTTAGCCCTAAGTAATTGGGCTATTCAAGCTTTAAATGCTGACTTTGCCAGCAAGTAAGTCATTTTGCGCAGGAGGCGTAGCAGAGATTGAATCTGATTCTGTTGCAACTGTTCCCGACTGGAGCTGATACATTTGGAAGTAACGCCCGCCTTGGGCCATAAGTTCATCATGGCTACCCCGTTCAACAATTTCACCCCGATGCAGCACCAAAATTTGGTCCGCACTGCGAATGGTGGACAAACGGTGAGCAATGATAAAGGTCGTACGTCCCTTCTTGAGCACCTCAAGAGCGGATTGGATGAGCGCTTCCGTTTCGGTGTCAATATTGGCAGTAGCTTCATCCAGAATTAAAATTGCGGGATCAAAGGCTAGTGCACGAGCGAAGGAAATAAGCTGGCGTTGCCCGGCTGATAAGGTGCTGCCTTTTTCAATAACAGGCTCATCGAATCCTTGCGGCAAATGGGCCAGCAATTTGTCGGCTCCAACATCATGCAGCGCTTTATTCACCTGTTCTCTCGTGATTCGGCTGTCTCCGAGACTGACATTGGAGGCTACCGTACCTGTGAATAAATATGGATCTTGAAGAACAATGCCCATATGATGGCGAAGCCATTGCTTAGGGATGTCTTTGACGGACGTTCCGTCAATGGTGATCGTTCCTTTTTGCGGATCATAGAACCGGAATAGCAGGTTGATAATCGAACTTTTGCCTGATCCGGTATGTCCGACAAGGGCAACAGTTTGCCCGGGTTGTGCTGTAAAGGAAATATGTTTAAGTACATCATCCTTTTTGTAGGCAAAGGAAACGTCGTTAAACTCTACCTGGCCTTTGTATCGCGGCATGGTGCCGTCCGTCACCGGCTCTCCAGTTTCGTCCATCAACTCAAATACGCGTCCTGAGGATACGATGGAAGTATCCAGTACAGCGAGTTGGTTGACCATACCCGTCATAGGTTGGAACAGTCGTCCCAATACATCGACGAAGGCATACAATACGCCTAGTGAAACAGCACTACCTGTAGTTCCGAGCGCCTCAGATCCAAAATACCACAACACGACGGCAAAGGCGAGATTTCTCAACACGTTGACTAAATTGTGCGAAGTGAAAGCGTTCAAATTCAGCATTTTATTCTGATGCTTCATATAGTCATCATTCAGTTCCTCAAACTCTTGCTGCGTTTGTTTCTGGTGGCGGAACACGCGAATAATGGACATCCCTTGAATCGATTCATTGATAATCGCATTAATTTCACTGAGTCTGGACCGAATGATCGTATTATAGCGGGTGGCGACCTTGCGATACAATACAATCCACAAGATCAGTAACGGTACAATAAACAGAGAGATAAGACCCAGTCTGAAGTCCAGCAAAAAGAGTGCAACATATACTCCTGCCATCGTCACAATCCCTGAAGTGAAATTGGAGAGCACAGCCACAAACAAATCTTTGACTGCCTCAGTGTCATTCGTAACACGGGATACGACTTTGCCTGCAGGCAAGTTATCAAAAAAGTAAACTGGCAGCCGCTGGATGTGAGCGTAGAGATCAAGCCGAAGCTTTTGTATGACCTTGTTCGCCGAGGATTGCAGCCAGTATGTTTTGCCGAATTCAGCAAAAATGGAAATAACCAGGAAGAAGCAATACCAGCCAATCAGCTGAAAGATACCGGGCATTTCCGGTTTGTAAAAGCTATACAGTTCATCAGCTGTCAGAGCCTTAGCTTCATAGCGAAAGGTGTCGGAGCCGCGTGTCACAGTCAGCGTTCCGTTCGTAAAGGAGCGGTTACCGTCAGCCACTTGAACCGACCCATCGACAAATACGAAAGATTTCCCAACTTGTAAAATCCTCGCTTCGCGACCTTTAGTCTCCCCGGCCTCAAAGCGATCTTCACGCTTAAAGTGGGTGCCAGCATAACTTACAGTTCCGTCCACACGAGTCGTTTCATAAAATGGTTTTTCAATAGCGAGCATATGGTCGTCAATCATCGTTTTGGCGATGAAGGGACCAGCCAGCTCGGCGGCTACTCCGATAGCCAAAGCGATGAGAGCGGCGATAAAGCCTGCTTTGCTCGTCAGCGCGTACTGAAATAGCCTTTTGCCGATATTTGGTTTCATTAGGATACCTCCCCTGAGGTCAGATCAGATTCCACTTGTTGCCGTTCATACTGTTGTCGGTACCATCCGTCAGCCTGAAGTAGCTCGCTGTGGGTCCCTTCCTCAATAATGCGTCCTTGCTCCAGCACGACGATCCGGTCTGCATGTTCTACAGCGGAAAGGCGGTGGGTGGAGATCAGGGTTGTTTTACCCGAGCGCTGACGTCGGATATTGTCAATAATTCTTGCTTCCGTCCGGGCATCTACTGCAGATAGTGCATCGTCGAGCAATAGAATATCCGGATCACCGATAAAGGCGCGAGCCAGCGAAACGCGCTGCTTCTGGCCGCCGGACAGGGCGATACCTTTTTCTCCGACCAGTGTATCCAGCCCATCAGACAGGGTACCTAAATCCTGGTCGAAGGCAGCAGTACGGATAGCTTCCATAATGTCGTCGTCATCTGCATGTGGTTTTCCGAATTGAATGTTCTCGCGCACCGATTTGGAAAACAAAATTTGCTCTTGCGGCACGTAGCCGATCCAGCTGTGTAGTTGTTCTACTGCAATGTCCTCCAGACGTATGCCGGAGATTAAAATATCACCGCTACCCGTCGGATATTCATGTAGTAGCTGTTTGAGCAGCGTGGATTTCCCACTGCCTGTTCTACCGACGACGCCCAGCGTTTCTCCGCGTTTGAGCTCCAGACTCACATGTGACAGATTGTCAATAGTAGAGGTAGGGTAACGGAAGGTAATGTCTTTCATCCTGATGGATTCGAGGCGGTCCACTGGAACAGGTTGAGCTGCATCCTGAACGTCTGGCTGGACATCGAGAGTTTCATTAACCCGGTCCAAGGAAGCGCTACCGCGCTGCATAATGTTAATCAGCTCTCCAATGGCAAACATCGGCCAAATCATCATTCCCAAATACATATTAAAGGAGACCAATTCGCCTAGCGTGATATTGTTATGAAATACTAGATAAATACCATAACCGAGTCCGATGACGTAGCTAAGTCCTACACATAAACGAATGGTTGGTTCAAAGAGGGCATCCATCCGAGCGACAGCCAGATTTTTACGAAATACATCGTCGGTAATATCGGCGAAACGCTTTTCGTCCATTCGCTCTTGCACATAGGCGCGAATGACTCGGATACCTGCCACGGATTCCAACACCTGATCGTTCATATCACCAAATGCATCTTGTGCCAGTGTGTAACGCTCGTGAACGGCTTTACCGTAAATGCTCATAGCCAGTGCGATAAAAGGTAGGGGCAGGATAGCTGCCAGTGTCAACTTCCAACTGATTAAGGTGCCCATGGCAACTAATACCACGCTCAGATAGACCGTAGAGTCTGTCAGTGTCAGCATGCCGAAGCCTGCTGTACTTGCTACGGAGCGAAGGTCGTTCGTGGCACGAGCCATCAGATCGCCAGTGCGATTGCGTTCAAAAAATGGAGGGGTCATCCGCAACAGATGATTCATAAAGCGTGTGCGCAGTAAGCGCTCCACCAGATTGGCACCACCGAACAGCTTGTGCATCCATATGTACGTAATGTAGTAGATGACGGCTAGAATGCCTATGATGTACAAAATATAACGCCAAAGTGAGGACCAGGAAATTGAACCGCGCACAATCTCATCAATGGCACTACCTAGCAGCCGAGGTGGAGCAAGCTCCAGCACACCAACGGCTATCAGCAAAAACAATCCAATGGAGTATCGGCTTCGTTCTCTTTTGAAAAACCAGCTTAAATTTTTAAGTACCGAAAACAAGAGGAATCCCATCCTTTCATGACAAGTTCATTCGAGAGTTGTGTACCATTTTGAAGAAACAACAGGGCTTGCTGTCACAAGTATGATCCAGCAACAGGCGCAAAAAAGGCATACCGTCCGCAGACGATATGCCTTAAATCTCAATATCATATGGCGCGCAGGTATTTTCAGCACACTCACCACTGAAAAACTGCTCAAACGCAGGCAGCCACTCGTATTAAACCATACAACGCGAATGGCCCAATTTTGAAGGATGCGACAGGGGAGATGCTCCGGTATGAAGTTGTTGTGTTTGTAGATGTGGGTAAAATGCAATAGGAAATTTTAGCACCGGTAACACTCCTTTCATCCTCAAAATGGGTTCATTCTAACATGAGTAATCGTTCAAATTGGTAATAAATTTCAAAATGGATCTCGTATGGTTGAATCTTAACACCCTTTTTTGCGAGTTGTCAAACCTTTTTCAAAAAAATGTATATGGCTTGTCCAAGAAGCCCGCTGGGTTGGAACGGTTGGTGGTCATTCTAAAAGATGCTATGATATAGTTGGCAGACGTCATTGTACAAGGAGATGAGCATAACGTATGAGCATACAGGTAACTGAACCTGCGGCACAGTGGTACATTAAGGAGCTTAGTTTGAATCGTGGAGATTCGATCCGTTTTTTTGTTCGCTATAGCTCTGGCGGCGGGTTGCATCCAGGCTTTTCTCTGGGAATTGCCGTAGAGCCTCCGCAGCACCCCGTATTACAGCATGAAGCGGCTGGCATTACGTTTTATATGGAGGACCAGGATTACTGGTATCTGAAGGGCCATCACCTGGAAGTTAAGTATTTAGAGGAACATGATGACATTATTTACACCTATGTTGAGGATGGACAAACTTAGTGTTCCACTGTCAATCATAGCGTGCAAATAGTTGTTCTTGGACATGAAAAGCGGCGGAGTATCGTGTTACAGGAGATGAACCTGTACATGATGCTTCGCCGCTTTTTTGTGGTTAAGGCGGGTATGTCGTATGTTAAGGGTTGTTAAGTATCGGGCCATCGAGTGCAAAATCAAAATCATCAATGTCGTACACATGTACAGGTACGGAAGCTTCGATAATGCGGTGGATCCAGTCCAATTGATCCGTCAGAATGGGTAATGATTCACGCTGAGCTGTCAACACCAGTTCAGTCTCAATTGGATCAAAATATTCTCCGTAATGCGCCGTATCAACAGCATTAACGACAATGAGTGATGTATTGGCATCGAATAGAATAGGCAAGCTCTTGGCCCAAGGCATCTGAAGGGCACGCCGAATTTTTTTCTGATTCAAAGGTTCTTCAAAATAACTGATCAACTCGCTTACCTTCCGCTTCACATGTTGATCGTCCATAGGATTATCCATGAGCGGCTCTGTGCTATCCTGGAATTCGTATAGCTCTAGCAGTGATGTGTAAGGCACTATATATTCCACAGGGGCGGGAGATGTAAGTAGTTGGCCGTATATAGCCACCATTACAGCTTCCGTTACAAATTGTCGAGACATCGGTCAAGCCTCCTGCATTTACCAAATTATGCGATATGAGTATACCACAAAGCGGGACTGAATTCAGCCCGACATGCAGATTGCTATCATGTATTCCTATATTTGTTGTACGAATTTAGCTGCGGCCGATTAACAAGGAAAGCAATCCGGCAGCAATCAGAGGTCCAACAGGAACTCCTTTAAAGAAGGCAACGCCAATGACGGTCCCGATCAGTAGACCTGTCACAATAATGGGCTGTCCAGACATCAAAGTTACTCCGCGGCCGCCAAGATAGGCTACCAGAATTCCGATACCAATCGCGAGCAGTGATTTCCAGTGCAGGAAAGACTCCATCACCTGATTGATACTGATTTTACCGCTGGCTAGCGGGGTCATGACCCCAATCGTCAAAATAATAATTCCGATCGTCAGGCCATACTTTTCAAGCCAGGGGAAAGCAGAATGAAAGCTGGTTACCCGCAGTAGCAGTAATACAACCATGGCAATAGTCACGGTAGAGTTGCCACTAACAATCCCAAGACCAGCCAATACCAGTAAGATAAGTGAACTGTAATCCATACAGATGTTCTCCTTCGTTTATTTAGCTTTGGATATGTTCGGCGATTTGACGCCCGTGCCAGCGGCCTGTTTCAATAAACACTTCATTGGCATTGCTGCCTGAAGCGATGACCCCAGCGACATATATACCTGGGATGTTCGTTTCCATCGTGGCAGGATTAAATTCTGGTTTGTCCAGATCCTCAGCCATGTGGACGCCGACAGACTCCAGTAGTTTTCGTTCCGGGTGAAATCCAGTCAGTGCTAGTACAAAATCATTTTCGAGCCGGAACGCTTCTGTGTCCAGTGGAGTGACTAAGACATGGTCTGGATGAATTTCGGTAATACGTGCGCCTAAGTGCAGCGTGATCTTCCCTTTTTGTACCATACTGTCAAACAGTGGACGAACCCACGGCTTGATGTATTGGGACAACTCGCTTCGACGATATACCATATCAATCGTAGCTCCGACCCGCACCAATTCCATAGCAGCATCTACCGCAGAGTTGCTACCACCGATGACTGCGACCCGGGTTCCTGTATAGGGATGGGCTTCGCTGAAATAGTGAGTGACTTTATCCAATTGTTCCCCGGGAATGCCCAAATAGTTCGGATGATCAAAGTATCCTGTAGCCACAACGACATAGCGTGAGGAATACGTTTTGGTAATTTCCCCTTTGCTCAGGGTATGTACGGTAAATGTACCGTCATCCTGGCGATGAATGGACTGGGCCTCCTCATAATGCTGAATGTTCAAGTTATAATGAGTGGCAACCTTACGATAGTACGCCAGTGCTTCATGACGAAAAGGTTTGTCATTAGGGGTGCTGAATGGAACATCACCGATTTCCAGTAGTTCGGCGGTGCTAAAAAACTGCATGTTCGTCGGATACAGAAAAATGGAGTGAACGATGTTGCTTTTTTCAATAATGACAGTTTGCAAACCTCTGCGGCTGCATTCGATTGCAGCGGATAGTCCGCAGGGTCCGCCACCGATAATGATTACGTCGTGCATTTGGATGAACCTCCAGTTGTATTGGTTTATTACGCCAGTTTTGTAGGGTTAACATTATTTTGACGATTAAAAACAGCTCTCAGAATAGATGCAAATGGGTCGGGTATGGGAGAAGTTTTCAAATAATAATCCTACCGCAATGCGAACACAATATCCAGCCGTTTTCAGAAAGAGATGACGGACGGTGAAGATTGACAGCTACTTTTAGCGAACATATAATTAGATATATATCTATTTTATGTGGTTGAATTCGCTTGCATAGCAAGTATGTACTAGTGAAAAGAGGTGCAATAACGATGCAACTGGATAAAATGGTCAATTATCATAAAGCACTTGCTGATCCAACGCGAATGCGGATATTACTTCTTTTGTCCCGTGGGGAGATGCATGGCCAAGCTTTGGCGAAAAAGCTGAATTTATCCCAGCCGACTGTTACACATCATGCTTCCAAACTCCGTGAGGCTGGATTGATTAAGGAACGACGTGATAAAAACACGGTGTATTTTACACTGAATCCAGAGTTGATCCGGCAGCATGCCGAGGCGACGGTGCAATTTATTTTCGAAAAAGGCGAGGGGGAGGAAGAGATGTCAGAGTTGAATGAAACGCTGGAGGCGTCGGTCTTACGCAATTTTTTTTCCAAGGACGGCAAGTTGCGCCAAATCCCTGCACAGTATAAGAAAAAATTGATTGTACTTCAGATGCTGGCAGAAAAGCTGGAGCCAGGCCGTATGTATCCTGAACGTGAATTAAACGAGTGGATCAAGCAATACCATGAGGATTTTGCAACGATTCGGCGTGAGCTGATTATGCATCAGTTTATGTATAGGGAACGGGAAATGTACGAATTGAACCCGCGTGAGATGTGGACGCGCTGGGATCAGGTACGCTAAACGAAACTTGACAAAGATTTCAAAAAAGTTTCGTAGCAGCCTTGACAGACAATTGATGGACTTGTATGATAAAGGAAATTTTAGGAGGAGGCGATGTTATATGCTTACGAACATGAATGGATGGGTTCAGCAGCAGAATAACTTGTCTCCCGCACGGACGATGCACGGTTAAAGACTGTATAGATCTATAGTCTTGGCTTAGCAGTTGGTTGGACAGTAGAACCAACGAAATCCGCAGGGAGTGATTCCCTGCGGATTTTTTTATGGTTAGGCGTCTTGTTATCCAGTTGTTGGTTCTGGGGAGTGGTCCTTGAGAGACTGCTTGCTTAAGTGAACGAACGGATCACATCGGCCTGAATCGTATACCCTCCGCAGGGAAACCCCTGCGGATTTTTTGCGTTGTTTGCATGCGGGTAGAAAAATGTACACCTATCGAATAACACTACGATTAAAAATTAACGATGATTTCAGGAGGAAAACAATGAGTATACATGAATACGGTTGGTCTGATTACTGGAACGGTCTTTGGGACCAATGGAAGCAAAGCTTTGAGGAACGCGCAGGAAATACACAGGTACGTCCTGCCCGCTTGATTGCCGATTATGGACAAAAGGTGAAGCTTATCACAATGGATGGAGAACGCTGGGGAGCTGCTTCAGGTAAGCTACGACATGCTATTGTCGATCCGGCAGAAATGCCTGCTGTAGGGGACTGGCTAGCAATCACTACGCCAGATGAAGTGTCGGATGCAGTCATCCATGCAGTCTTGCCACGGAAAAGTCGAATATCTAGACAGGCCGCGGGCTTTGAGACGAAGGAACAGCTGATCGCTACCAATGTGGATACGCTGTTCCTTGTTAATGCGCTGAATCATGATTTTAATATGCGCAGACTGGAACGGTATTTAATTATGGCTTGGAACAGCGGGGTAAACCCGGTTGTCCTTTTGAGTAAGAGTGATCTTTGTGAAGATGTCGAACAACGGGTTGCTGAAGCGGAGGGAGTTGCCCCTGGTGTACCTGTTATTGTTATTTCTGCTTTGCAGAACGAAGGCAGAGAGCAACTGGAGGCGTTTCTTCAACCTGGCTGCACAGTTGCTTTGACAGGCTCTTCCGGTAGTGGCAAATCCACGATAGTAAACTGGCTCTCCGGGTCTGAAGTTCAACTGACACAGGATGTGAGGGAGGAAGACAGCCGGGGCAGGCACACAACCACTCACCGACAGCTTTTTCCCATCGCAAAGCAAGCCGTTTTACTGGATACACCTGGTATGCGCGAGCTTAATCTGTGGGATGATTCCATGGGTGTCGCTCATACCTTTACGGATATTATGGAAACGGCGCAGCAGTGCCGTTTTGCAGATTGCAAGCATAAGGGCGAAGCTGGATGTGCAGTGGAGGAAGCTATAGAGAGAGGGGAATTGTCGGAATCCAGAGTGAACAATTATCGCAAAATGCAGCGGGAACTGGAATATCAGGCGCGTAAGGAGGCAGACCGGCGCAGGAAAGATAGCCGTTCAAGCACAACCCCGGGTCGTAGGGATCAGCGAAGCGGCTGGCGACGTGATGTGGAGTGGTAAGCCGAACTGCAGTGAAGCATCAAATGTAAAAATATAAGAAAATCTATGTTGTAGTCGGCATATGGTATAAAGGGGTGAATATATGCCGAACTACAGCATTGTTGTGGATTTATCGGATCGTCGTTTATATTTAAAAGATGGAGATCAGATTGTTCTTAGTTATCCAGTCGGTATTGGCAAGTTGGCTACACAGACACCGCATGGGCAATTTACGATTATTAACAAACAGCCCAATCCCGGCGGCCCTTTCGGAGCGTTCTGGATGGGGCTGTCCAAGCCGCATTATGGCATTCATGGCACCAATGAGCCATGGTCCATTGGCAAGATGGTGTCACATGGCTGCATTCGAATGCAGAATAAGGATGTGCTTGAGCTTCAGGAGAAGGTAAGTATAGGCACGCCAGTCACGATACAGCCGTAGCGGCTAGACGACATCAGATTCTGTATTTACTCAGACGTGGAAACCGCGTCATAGGCTGGATCTGTGAAGCGTATTTCATGGCGAACGGCCGTAACCTTAAGTTAGATGCTGCGTTTAGTTACGATTTGGGTTGGATAGGGATACGGGCTTCAATTTGTTTGGAGCCCTCTTTGTCGTCTGCGGATTTGACTAACGGTCCCGAAAGACGTTCTCCTTGTGTACCGTACGCCTGTTTGGCGTTGGTCCACATATCTTCGTTTGGTTCGAAACTTATGACTATGGTGTAGCGGTTGGCAAGGCTCGGCTTTTTGACCCTCATGCTGAAGGAGCCGTCAGGCATAACTTTGGTTTGATCATCGTAGCCAAACTGCCATCGTCCCGGAAAATCAATCGTGAGTTTGACGTCCGACCCTTCCAGCAAATTGCTGCGCGCATATACATGATAATAGTTACCTTCTTGCTTCACATCAGGCTTAATCCACACTTGAGGGCTACCGTAGTCCTTAGGTTTGTTCCAGACGGGCTTAACCAAAGGGGTATTGTGGTCTTGTTCAGGGTCAAATTCAGCCCCAATCCGAACTTCATGCAGAAGCTGTTTGTTTTCTTCGTATTGATATACATAAGGACCTTCCAATTTGTTGCCACCGCTGCCATACAGATTTCGTATTTCATTTTCTTGGTCATCCGGACGGAACAGAACAGTCAGATCCATACTACCCTGTATACCGGGACGTTGCACCTGGAGTACAAAACTTCCGTCCTTTTGAATGGTTGTCTCATCCGTGTACCCAGTTAACAGGGAGTTTTTGACCGCAAGACTTCCTTTGATCCGCGCCCCAGCCGGGAGGTTGGAGTGTCCTGTAACCTTTACGATATTTTTATCTATACTTACGCTACCTGATATTTCGACATAGCTGCTGCCTTGCTGATGTACAGGTGTATGATTGGCAGCTCGTTCATCAAGGGATGATGCACCTTGGTTGGGATTACCCGTTACGGTGTAGGCACGTGCTTCAGCTTCATGTTGGGCTATACTCCGGGTAGAAGCTTTTTCCCTGCTGCATGCAGCCAGCATCGTTAGGATTAAGAATGCGCATAAAAGGTTCCAGCCTATTTTGGTAATCATGTGTTTACTCATGGTTTTTGCTCGCTCCTTGTCCATAGCTTCCAGGCTTAACGTGATAAAATTTTCGAAACTTTATGTATTTACCCTAATTAAAGGTTATGTAATCCCGTGTGCTTTATCCTATAAGTAACGTACCTGTTTAAACAACAGACAGAATGGTTAAAAATGGATAGCCTGATCATCCCCTTGAAAAGCAGGGGCAGCTTGCTGTAAAGGAGCCTGAGTCATATGTCCATTGACCGTTTTATCTTAAAAAAGCTGGACAACTGCCGGGAAGAGCATACACGCGCTAATTTACTAGAACTGTTTAGAATACGGATTGAGAAGGCGCAGAATAAGGAACGAGGCGGTAAAAAAGGTTATCGCAGAATACTTTAAATAGAGCCTGATCAAATGCATAAGCTACGGTAAGTCACATGTATCATGTTTCAAAGCTGCTGATATGGAGAGGGTGCTTAAATGCCCCTCTCTTTTTTGTGTCTAATGTGGACAAAAAAAAGTCCCTCTTAATAGAGGGACAATGCTAATGAATCATTTTCACTAACGCTATGCAGGATGGCTTCACAACCGACAATCTCTATACTGATCAAAGAGTTAAGACATTTTTGAAGGGCACGCTTGCCGCTGGAGATTTTATTCTCCAAAGTGTTACTTAGAAGTTTTAATGTTTTTTGTACCGGTTGCTTATTTTCTTGATTGAAGTATACGGGAATACGTTTGTTTTGAAATGTAATTAATGTTCTCACAAAAATCACCTCGCCTGAGTTATTTCATGGCTTAATTGTAGTGCCCGTTTCTTAAAATTACCTTAAAAACACCTTATAAAAACATAAAGGTCTGAAAAATTTACAAAGTGTTCACAACAATCTAGGTAACAATCGAATTTAGTTCTAACTAATCGACAAAATGACGTATATACCTATATTAGAAATGATTAAATACATATTATTGATACCAATGACTCTACTATTATTCGAAAATATGACTAAAGTATCTGTTTTATTTTTTAGAGTGGGTATTTTGTAACAAATTGACAGTCTGATAGTCGGATGCTACAGTTACGATAGCCATATTTCCGTAGAAATAGGCTTTTTGCGTGAACTTTGCTATATATTTAAGGATCGGGAGGGATGACAGATGATCCTGACCGTGCTTTCAGGACGACAGGAAACAGAGTGGTTTGACATCGAGGTAGCTGATGAATACTCGGTGGAACATTTAAAGTTGATGCTGGGTGTGCGCATTTTCGGCGAGCCTCCGGCGGAAGGCATGCAATATATTATGGAAGCAAAGTTCCCGGAAGGGCTTTGGTTCAGGGTGGGGGATAACCAGCTACTCACAGGATCAGGCTTGCGGGAAGGCTGTACTGTGCGTATTCAGCGCGCTTTTTCGACAACTCAGGACGAAGCGCCTGTGTATGGAAGGCGTTCTCTGTTTCAAAGTGAAAAAAATGGGTAAATACACACATGAAATTATATGAAACCTTGGTAAAATGAAATAGTAAGCGAAAAGGGGGACTTTTGTCTTGAATGCATTATACCAGCGATCCCCGAGATTAAGGCCGGCGCTCCGAGAGGAGAAGCTGGAGATTTTACGGCCTCCGGCTGAGCCGAGCAAGCCGTCTTTTTCTATTATATCTATACTTATTCCGTTAATGATGACGTTGGTGACTATAGGCTTTTACGTATATATGAGCAAAACAGGCAAGATGGGCAACAGTAACTATTTGATGTTCCAGATGGTCACTGTGGTCATGATGCTTACATCTTATACGATTCCTTTTTTCGTCTATTTAAATAATAAAAAGGAATATAAGCGTAAGCTGGAGGAACGGGACCGGATGTACCGAGAACAGCTCCAAAAGCATCGTGAAGAACTTGAAATGAAACGCGAGGAGCAAATTCGCACACTATATGAAATTCACGGTGACCCGCAAATATGCACTCAAATTGTTAAAAACCGTAACAGTTCACTTTGGGAACGATCACCGGAGGATGAGGACTTTTTGCAGGTGCGTATTGGGACTGGACAAGTCCCCTTTCATATTAAATTGCAAATTCCACGCCCAGACGGTTATGATCGAGATCCTTTGTTGGGAGCTGCGGATGAACTGGAAGAAGAATTTCGTCTGGTAGACGCCGCTTCCATTGCATTACCGCTGTTTCAATCCAAAGTGGTTGGATTGGTCGGCGAACGGGAGCATACCCTTGCTGCGTTAAGAGTCATCTTGGCACAAGTGACTGTTCGTCACTCGCCAGATGAAGTGAAAATTGCTTCCTTCTATGACGAGCGAGAGGAAAGTGAATGGACTTGGATGCGCTGGCTCCCACATGTGTGGGATGATGACCGAATCCAGAGAATGATGTCAGACCGCAGTAGCAGTGCCCATCAACTAGCTGATTTTCTGTTTGCCAGACTGAACCGTCGTAAAAATAATCGCAATGATCGCCATGGTAAAGGGATGGAAGTCCCGTGTTATATCGTTGTTTTATCTGACACCCAGCTGATTGAGGAAGAACCCTTGCTGCCGTTGTTACTGGAGGACGGCCGAGCCATTGATGCGTGTACAATTGTGCTGGCTTCTCGTAAAGAGGCTTTACCGATGCAGTGTCAGCTGATTGTGGAGGCTTCCAAAGAGCAGGGCGTATATGCCCGCAAATCAGAATCGGCGGAGGTTGAACAACAAAGTTTTAAACCGGATCGTTTGTCAAAAGAGGAAGCCGATGCATTAGCGCGGTACATGGCTCCTATTCGCTTGAAGCGTTCCTCTGCTTCTGATATTCCCGCTGTGCTGCCTCTGTTTGATATGATGAGCGTAGCGAGTGTGGAAGAACTGGACGTGGCAGATCGGTGGCGACGTAACCGCCATCCTGATACCTTACCCGTACCGATGGGCGTGCGTGCAGGCGGTAAGAGGATTATGATTAACCTGCATGATAAGATAGAGCGTCAAGGACATGGTCCCCATGGCTTGATCGCCGGTACAACGGGTTCAGGGAAGAGTGAGGTTATCCAGTCCATCGTAGCCTCGCTTGCTGCCGAGTTTCATCCGCATGATCTTGCTTTTATGCTGATCGATTACAAGGGTGGAGGCATGTCCAATACGTTCGTTAACTTGCCGCATGTTGTGGGTACGATTACGAACTTGGACAATAATTTGATTGAACGTGCCAAAATATCTCTTAAAGCAGAACTGGTTCGTCGACAGAAGATATTAAACGATGCAGGCAATTTACAGCATATTGATGAATATTACAGACTACTCCGGCAGCGGCAGGAACAACCGCTGCCTCATCTGGTTATTATTATTGATGAATTTGCACAATTAAAGCGGGATCAGCCAGAGTTTATGGACGAGCTAATTAGTATTGCCGCGATTGGGCGGACACTAGGTGTCCATTTGATTTTGGCGACGCAAAAGCCCGCAGGTGTCGTGGATGATAAGATCTGGAGTAACTCCAGGTTCCGCATCTGCTTACGGGTGCAAAGCGAAGGTGATAGCCGTGACATGTTGAAAATACCGAATGCCGCGTGGATTACGAAGCCGGGACGAGGATATTTCCAGGTGGGTAGCGACGAGGTGTTTGAAGAGATGCAGTTTGCTTGGAGCGGTGCGCCGTATATAGGCAACAGCGATATTTCTTCTGCACTACCTGTACATGAAGTGAGACTGAACGGGAAACGTGAAGCGCTACTGACGGGCGGCGAACGGGCAAGCTCAGGCTTAAAAGGAGAAGAAGCCCCTAAACAGCTTCAAGTATTTATTGATTATATTGCGAATGAGGCTGCTAAAGCAGGGATTGAACGACTTCAGGGACCGTGGCTTCCGCCGCTGCCTGAATTGCTGGATTTAACAAATCTGCCGGCATGCACCGAAATAGATAGTACATCGTCATCTTTGGAGCTGAAGGCTCTTATTGGTCTGGTTGATGATTTGCCGAATCAGCGGCAGGAGCCAATTTATGCATCGCTCGATCATGGTCATTGGGCTGTGTATGGCATGCCGGGCATGGGTAAAACGACCTTTTTGCATACGTTGCTGATGTCCACGGCTCAGCGTTTTACTGCGAATCATTGGAACGGTTATATCATTGACATGGGTCGAACGATGCGCGACTTTGGGGAACTTCCCCAAATCGGGGCTGTTATGATGGCTGAGGAGGATGACCGGATCAAGCGATTGTTCCGTTATCTGTTCAAGATGGTGGCCGTACGCAAGGAAATGCTTTCCGAGGCTGGTGTCAAAACAATAAGCTCTTATCGACGTTCTGCTGTCGAGGATATTCCGCAAATTGTCGTAATTATTGATGGATACCTTAATTTCCGTAATGCTTATCCAGATGAAAATGAATTACTGGAATCTCTTTTGCGTGAAGGAGGTAGTCTAGGTATTACGTTTATCATTACAGCGAACCGGATTACCGATGTATTTGAGAAATTCCGTAGTAACATACCAAATGCTGTTTCTTTTGAAATGTCCGACCCGAGTGACTATTATTATGCGGTAGGGCGACCAGCCAAAACGCCAGGACCGTTAATTCCAGGTCGCGCTCTGATTAAAGGGCATGTTCCTCCACTGGAGTTCCAGACGGCTTTGCCTTCACCAGGAGAAGATGAGTCTGAACGATCAGCACAGCTACGCCGTAATATTGCTGGCATTGCGCAGGAATGGAAAGGTACGCACGCACCAGCCATCCTCCCATTGCCTGAGCGGATTCCACTGTCGGAACTGCTTCAGCAGTGGGATCGGACAAGTGGACCATCGGGTGCACTTCCTTATGAGGTACCTGTAGGTCTACAGAGTGACGATCTTGAGCCTTTTCTCCTGAATCTAAAAGAAGGGCCCAATTTTATCGTAGGTAGTCCAATGGAGGGCGGAAAAACGTCTTTTCTAATGAGTTGGATTATATCGCTTGCTTATTACACATCACCCGATCAATTGGAAGTCTATACGATCGATACACGCTATGGAGGCGGAGGACTATCTAGATTACGGCATCTTCCTCAAGTTAAGGCTGCTGCCGAAAGCGAAGAAGAAATGGGACCTCTGGTCCAGCAAGTGTATGATATCGTTCAACAACGGAACAAGGAGGGGAATGATCCCGAATTGCTCTTGGTCATTGATGATGCGGATATGTTAAGCAAGCAACTGAACGATTTTATGATAAAGGATCAGCTCTCCGCCATTGTACGGTTGGGACGTGATCGCAATGTGCATGTCGTGCTATCGGGTGTGCCATCTGATTTCCCTACCTTTGGTGTGGACTGGTTTAATGATGTCAAGGCAAGCCAAAGCGGTATGCTATTTGGAACACTAGATTCGAATGATCTATCGTTCTTTCGTATCCCTTATTCGGAGGCGAACGTCGCTGCTGGTGGCCTAAAAGTCCTGCCACCTGGGCAGGGATACTACGTACGGCGCAAATTTACCAGGATAAAAGCTGCAATTCCCTTCTCAGAGCAAGTGAGTTGTGAGGATTGGATAACGAAAATTCGTGACCGATGGCATGTTGTAGTTTGAAGGGAGGTGGCTCATAATGTTAACGTTTCAAGCTTCCAAGCAGAAGTTAATAACCCTCAAGGCGAAGGAACTGTTTTTTCTAGCAGGCGTATTGGGTTCTGACAGACTGCTTGGGGTGGAAGATCCGTTTAAGGGCTATCTAGCAGAGGAGTTGGCAGAAGAGTGGGAGCAGGTAAAAGCTACTCTTTTGGAAAAGGGTTATCTAAAGCGGGTAGATAAGGGCAAAGAGCTAGCAATGCCTCCTACCGTTTTTTCAAGAGTCGCTATCGCGGGATTATCCAATAGGGCTTGCCGTATACGCTATGTGCGGGGAGGTAAGCGGTTTGAAGGCTATCTCCATTGCACGAACGAGCGTGTAGTGGAACTCGTGAAATCCGCTGATGAACCCGATGAGTATCGACTGTACGATCTGGGTAATGTGGAAAAGGCTTGCGAAACATTGATTGATAAAATGGGTTGGGTAGATCGACTTGTACCTGAATCCCCGGCGCTTATGTTCTCCAAGCAGGCATTTAATAAGATTTACGAGCAATCGGCAGGAGAAAGTGTGTCTCTGATCAGCAGTAAACTGACCGAGGCTAGCGGAGATGCAGAGGGGGCTGCAAGACTGGCTCAGTCTTTGAGTTCCCGTGTAGCCGAGGGAGAACTGCAATTGCTGGTTTGGAACGGCAGGGAGTGGGAATCACAACGAGCAGCCTTTGTCCTGTGTCCTGCAATGAACTGGATATTTCGGATGAGCTCTAGTGGTAACGGAGACTGGCTGATTGCAGCTATGGCTTCAAGAGATCAGTTTGTGGATTTATTATTAAATTGGTTGAAGCAGTCGGCAGCGACTGAAGAAGTGACAGAAGAAGGGTGATGGATATGCGCATTCGAGTTGAACCGGATGTGCTTCGGGGGCTTAGCGGGCAGCTACAGCATGCGGCGGAGCAAATTCAACAGTTAACAGCAGGTTTGGAGCAGGCGTTACAATCGCTGGATTGGGATGTATCTGCACGCGAGGCGATCTTGAATCATTGGATGCAGGCCAAGCGGATGTCAGAACAGATCCATGCTTACCTCCATACATCAGGTACACAACTGAACCGAAAGGCAGAGCAGTTTCAGTCTGTTGACCACAACTATCAAACGATACTGTCATTTGCCAGCCAACCATTGGGACGACCCGTCACGATGCTCGATTGGTCGAATCAGCAATCACCGTCTATTCTGCCTGGGCAAGCTTCAGAAGGAAGCAGTCTGATTTCAAACCCGCAGTCTGTTGTACATGCCATTGCTGGTGTACAGTCTTCGGATGTAGAAACGTTGCATCAGGATATACTGATGCAGGCATCTTCTAGCAGTCCGCAGGATTGGTATTTTACTGATCCGTCTACAGCAAGAGATCAGCCTGTCGCTTAGTTGGGATCGCGTTCCGGGACAATCTGGATCGACTGCAAATTTTACTTGAATTCGCTCCACAATTCCCGGCTTTATGGGACTTATTAGGTGGTTGTTTTATTAATATTATACTGTTAGGTGCTGTTTTATAGTTAAAAAGTGGGATTGTTACAATTAGGTCCTTTGCCTTTTGTAGGGAGTTAAATAGCCATAGTACAATTTGAACCAGATAAACAAAAACATTTGTATCATCAAGGAGGACGCAAAAAATGGCAGGACGCATTTTAATTACCCCAGAACAGGTTGATCAGGTGGCTAACCAATTTAAACAAAGTGGTGAGCAAAGCCAACAGATCGTTTCCAGTTTGACACAGTCCATCTCAGGTATGGAAGGTCAATGGGAAGGTATGACTAAACAACGCTTCTTCCAAGAGTTTCAGGAAGCTAGCAAACAAATGCAAGCTTTCGTAACGACTTTGAATAGCATCAGCCAAGAATTGACAGCTATCGCTAACAAATTCCGTACAGTTGACCAAACGAAATAAGTTGCCTTGCCTGATAGGGATCAACTTATCATACACCACTCTATAAAGAAGCAATATGTGAGCCATTCCTCATGGTTTGGCACAGGATGTTCAGGAAAAACCGGGCGATCTTCGGATACCCGGTTTTCTTGCCATCCATAGATGTATATAATAAGGTGAGGAATACTAGTATACTGAATGATGTAAGGAGAGGGATGTTTCATGTCTTTTCAACCGAATCCGGGAGACGAATTGATCATAAACGGCACAGCTTATGTGGTTGGGCGACATCCCGCTGCACCCGGTTTAGCCTATGCTCAAGCAGGGCGACAGGGAATTGTATACCAGCTAAATGCCAAAAACGGAGCACCGCATGAGGCCAAAGCCCTTAAGGTGTTTTTTCCGAAGTTTCGCATCCCGGCTATGGTTTATCAATCTGAGCATATGGAAGCATACGGGGATATTCCCGGTTTGCAGGTATGCAAGCGTGATGTGCTCACTCCAGAAAGAAACGGAAGTCTGATCGCCGAGCAGCCTGATTTGCTGTATGCGGTGCTGATGCCATGGGTTCACGGTATGACATGGTTCGATTGTCTCACAGATCAGCGTCAGCTTGAGGCTTCCGATAGTCTGGCTTTAGCCAGAGCATTGGCAGGGATCGGTTCAGCTATGGAGCAAAAAGGATTGGCGCACTGCGATTTATCGGCGCCGAATGTGATGCTTCCGTTTTTTTCTGAAGTGGAACTGCCTCAAGGCACGTCAGCTGTGGAATTGGTGGACGTGGAACAAATGTATAGTACTAAAATGGATCGTCCAGACGCTCTATTGGCAGGTTCGCCAGGGTATGCCGCCCATCGTACCGTCCACAGCGGGTTATGGAGTGCGTATGCAGACCGTTTTGCAGGGGCAATTATTATAGGAGAAATGCTAGGCTGGTCTGATCGTGTAGTAGTCGACAAAGCGTGGGGCGAAAGTTATTTTGATCAGCATGAAATGCAGACGCCTTGCGAACGTTATTTTATTTTACGAAAATCACTTGAATCCCGTTGGGGCAGCAAGGTGGTAGAATTGTTCAGCCGTGCCTGGGATAGTCAGGATTTAAGCAGTTGCCCTACTTTTGGCGAATGGCTGGTTGTACTTAATGCGGTTACTGAGCAGGAAATTCCAGTTGAGGCTATAGAATCAGAGCCTGCTGCGACAGAAACAATAGAATCGGCAGCGGTGGACGGCCTTGCCAGTGAAGCAGCATCCTCTTTGGCAGCGCCTGCACCGCTCAAGGCTGAACAGGCTGCACTACTAAATCAGGCTGCCCTGGAGCAGGGAGAGCGTGGGGTAACGGACAAGCTGTTCCGACAAGCACGTGATTTAGAGCAGCAAAACAAACCTGCTGCAGCGCTGGAAGTATACCGGTCGTTGTATCATTTTGTAGAAGACGGCAGTCCTCTGCATGTGGAGGTGTCGGCTGCGATCACAGGACTAGAGGAGCAGTTGAATCCCAAGACGCCAGAGCAGCCTGAAAAATCAAAAGCCTGGTATCGCTCCAAGGCGTTTATCGTGACAACTGCGGCCGCAGTCGTTCTATTGGCAGCTGGAATCCCAGCCGTGAATATTCTTGCAGATCAGTCCAATCAGCGGCAAATCGAGGCAGCCAAGCAGGAAGAGGCAGCGAAGGCTGCAAAGGCGGCCGAGGAAAAGCTGGCAGCCGAGCAGGAAGCCGCTCAAAAATTGCTGACGGAGAAACAAAGCCAGGAAGCGGAACAACAGGCCAAACAACAGGCACTTGCTGTTCAAAAGCAACAGGAAGAGCAGAAGAAACAGCAAGCCCTTATCGCTCAACAGGTTAAATATGAAGCTTATCTCGCTCAAAAGGAACAAAATAAGCAGGTGGCTGCCAAGTTGGCGAAGCAAAAAGCGTATGATCAACAGGCAAAGTATGAAAAATACTTGGCTTTGAAAAAAGAGCAGGAAGCTCGTGCCGCCCAGGAAGAGGCAGCTCGTAAGGCAGCAGCCGAGGCGGAACAAAAGCAAAAAGAGTCCATGCATGCACGAAATAAGGAGAACGTTCTTCAGCTTATTTCCCTGTACAACAAGGCGTATGCCTCTCAGGAAGGTGGAAGCGCTGCGAAGGCAAAGAGCTTTGCGAAGCGTTTTAGAACACTATATGATAGCAATCCTTCCTATTATCGTTCGGTAGGCGAAGTGGGGTATCGCGCTTCCTCGATCTATAATTTTTTAGGGGATACGAATTTTAGACTGCCTAAAATATAATATTTAATATGTCTATATATGGACGGAATGATAGGATACGACACAGATGGAGATAGAAGGTAACTGAGGGGAGCATGTACAAATCATGAATTATACAATACAGGCTTCACAACGGACTCCCGCCCTGATCATTTACCTGATTGACATCAGCGCGTCGATGAACATGCTGATGGAGGGGCGGCGGCGTATTGACGTTGTATATGAAGCTATATCGTTGGCGATCCGGCAGATGGTTTTTCGGTCAACCAAAGGAAATCGGCTGACAGCGCGCTATCGGATTGCGATTTTGGCTTATAGTGACGATGTGTATGACCTGCTGAATGGTGTCAAGGGAATTGATGAAATCGCGGCCATTGGTTCGTTGCCCGATTTGACACCCAAACGATTCTCGGATTCAGCAAAAGCCTTCTTGCAAGCTGAACGTATTTTGCAGGCAGAATTACCAGGGATGCAGGATTGCCCTGCACCATTGGTCTGTCATATGACAGATGGGGTTTCCACAGGCGATGATCCGGAACCGATTGCGAAGCGTATTATGAGCATGAGTGTACCGGACGGTAATGTACTGGTGGAAAATATATTTTTATCCGACAGGTTGCTGGAAACGCCTATTCAGGACCCCCGTCGCTGGAAAGGTCTGACGCATAATACGCCGTTGCAGGATGAACATGCTGTGAAATTGCGTGATATGTCTTCTGTACTGCCTGAAAGCTATCGAGAAATGCTGTTTGAGGCAGATTATCAGTTAGGTGAAGGAGCCATTATGATGCTGCCCGGAACCTGTGCGGAACTGGTGTCCATTGGGTTCCAAATGTCGGCCGCAACGCCTGTACGGTAAGGAGGTAAAAGCATGAATCCACTGCTGTCCCTGCTCCCCGCGAGCAAAAAAAAGGGAATGAATGCAAGGCTGACTCAGCAATTTGCTTACATAAGCTCTCAGACAGGCGATCAGCCTTTATCATCTCATCACAGTCGTTTTATGTGTCGTTATGGCTATGGAAGATCTGCCGAATCTGCCAGTATGGGGGAAAGCGGACAGGATTTCGCCGCAGTACGTATTCATAAATCCGTCTGTTGTTTTGTCTTGTGTGATGGTGTCGGGCTCAGTTACCGAGGAGATTTTGCGGCGCGCTATCTGGGTTCTTCTTTACTGGATTGGATGGAACGGGGACAAGATCTGTCTGCTGACCAATTGAGAGTGTACCTTGAACGTTTGGCAGGTACAGCGGCAGAGGAACTGGATCGGCAGCCTTTGGATCACGAATCAGGCTTAATGCGTTCGGTATTGGAAGATAAACGTCGTCAAGGTAGCCAGTCCATGTATATTTGCGGTAAAATCGAACTGCCGAAGCGTGGTAGCCGTGGTCGTCTCCGACTTGCCTGGCAAGGGGACTCACGTTTGCGACTATGGAATGGTGCCGAGGAAATCAGCGAGCTATTCGATCATACCTTCTCAACAGCGGAGCGCTGGTCTACAAGCCGTGGGCCGATTGGAGGGAAGCCTCATTGGTATGAAAGAAGCATATCCACAGATATGCCGATGAGATTACAGGTATATACGGACGGTTTATCCGATTTGGACCCCATTCGCGAGCCTGTCCCTGATGAGCAGATACAGGTATTGCTAGATGCATCCCATACCGGGGGACTTGATGATGATGCTGCATTTATTGAGCTGCAGTGGTAAATGAATAAGCAAAAGGACGTTATACAACCATGGATATGGATGTATACGTCCTTTTTTTGATTTTTGATGAATGCATGGAACATTCAATTCGTTAAGATATTTATAGAATGTAACGAGGAGAAGAAGGAAAGACGCGCTATTTCGCGTAATATTCGTCTTTTTCTTAAATATCGCAAAAAAATGCGCAAAAATGGTGATTATAAAGTATATCCTTTTGGGTAATCTTGTGATTATACAGATTACTGAAGGGAGCGATAGATATGAGCTACACATATGCAGGAGGCGCGCGCTTTGAAGGCAAAACGGCTCTGATCACGGGGGCTGGTTCTGGCATTGGCAAGGCAACGGCCATTCAAATGGCTAGAGAAGGAGCAAATGTCGCTCTTTTTGACGTAAGTAATGAGCGTATTTTGGAGACAGAAAGAGAAATTAATGCTATACGTGAAGGGTCAGCGCGGGCATTTGACGTGGACATTGCCGATCCGGTGCGTGTGGAAAAAGCAGTTCTGGAAGCGGTTGAATTATTTGGCGGTCTGCATATCATTTTTGCTAATGCGGGGATTAACGGGGTCGTCGGACCGATCGAGGATCTGAGCATTGAGGATTGGCGGCAAACATTGTCCACGAATCTGGACGGTACCTTCCTGACGGTGAAGTATACAATACCACATTTGAAAAAGAACGGTGGCGGCAGCATTATTATTACCAGCTCCATTAATGGAAATCAGCGCTTTACCAGCTTTGGGATGTCAGCCTACAGCACATCGAAGGCAGGTCAAACTGGTTTTGCTAAAATGGCTGCGCTGGAGCTGGCTAAGTTTCGTATTCGTGTCAATGTCATCTATCCGGGTGCCATTTCGACGAATATTGATGAAACCACGGAGAAGTCGGAAGGGTTAAAGCAAATTACCATCCCCGTCAAGTTTCCCGAAGGAGGACAACCGTTGGCTGATGGGCCGGGTCAACCCGAGCAGGTGGCTGATTTGGTAACATTTTTGGCCTCAGATCATTCGCGTCACATTACTGGCGCGCAAATTGTAATTGATGGGGCAGAGTCGTTATTGTTTTAAAAAATACTGTTCATACACTGATCGACAGCCTGGATGACAAATATGTTGACTATATTACTTTCATCAGCTTCACGATGCTTGGTGATATGTACAATGCTCGCAATGGGCGCGATGAGAGGCAATGATGCGAGGGCGTACAGGAGATAAAATACGGAAGAACCACCGAAGGATGAAAAATCCAGTGCGGTGGTTCTTTTTTTTCACTCGTCTTGTATGCCATCATTATAGGGGGAGGCGATGAAGGATGTTCCAGGATTTCAAGCTCGTCAGTGACCGCCCGGTCTCGATACAAGTAAAAGAATACGTCAATCGTTTAATTATAAAAGGGGCGCTCCAGGCGGATCAGAAGCTGCCTTCCACACGAGAAATGAGCGTTCTGCTTAAGGTGAGCCGCAATACAGTCATTGCAGCCTATGAAGGCTTGGAGGATGACGGGTTTACGTATGCAATTCCCGGAAAGGGTAGTTATGTGGCCGCCATGGTGGGCCAGTCGGCCGTAGATAACGGAGGATCTGACGGTTCTGCCACCTGGGAGATCGACTGGAAGGCAAGAATGAACGAGTATGCTGTATCGGCTGTTGATCTGGATATGATGAAGCAGGGCATTCGTGCCCAAAAGGGAACTATCTCGTTCACAAGCATCGCTCCGGATGAGCAGCTATTTGATCTGGGGGATGTAAGGCGAGCTTTTATGGATCGGATGGCAATCGAAGGGCAGGTGCTGCTCAACTACGGCTATGCCAAGGGCTACAAGCCGCTGATTGATTACCTGATGCATTATATGGAGAACAAGGGCGTCGATATAATTGGCAAGGATATGCTGATTACAGGCGGGTTTACAGAAGGCTTTGACATTGTGCTGTCGGCTTTACGCCCTTCTGCACGCCGTGGAGCGGTAATTTGTGAAAATCCGACCCATCACACAGCGATCAAAAATTTGAAGTTGCAAGGATTTGAGATTACCGGCATTCCGATGGAGTGTGACGGTATTGATGTAGAGCGGCTAGAGGAGGTATTGCAGACCAATAGCTTCGATTTGGCTTATTTGACTCCTTCCTATCACAATCCGACAGGCATCGTCATGTCGCCAGCAAAGCGCAGCGCTGTTATGAAATTAATGATGCGCTATCAGATTCCGGTGATCGAGGATGGATTCAATGAGGAGCTGCGTTACTCGGGAGCGCATATTGCGCCCTTAATAGCGACAGCAGGCCAAGGGAACGGAGTAATCTATGTTGGCAGCTTCTCCAAGGTGCTGTTCCCTGGCTTGCGTGTAGGTTGGGTGCTTGGAGACCGAGCACTGATTGACACTCTGGAAAGCATTAAGCGTGCGCGCACCATTCATACCTCAACAATCGATCAATCGATTTTATACCAATATATGCTTAACGGAAATTTCGATAAACATGTAAAAAAAGCACGTACAGAGTATAAGCGCAAATATGAGCTGACAAAGACATGCTGTGAAGCACATCTTCCTGAGGCGCAGGTGTCTGGTGACGGGGGCTTGCATTTGTTCCTTACCTTCCCGACAGGCGTAAATACACGCCAGCTGCTAGAAGCTTGCACAGAACAGGGCGTCATTTTCACACCGGGAGACAAGTTTTTTATTCAAGAAGGCGAAGGGATGAATACATTGCGGCTTGGGTTTTCACGAGTAACAGATGAAAATATCGAACGGGGTATTCAAATAATCGGTAAACAGACGCGTAACTTTCTTAAGGCATAAGGATTAAGAAAAGAGCTATGGAGACGGAATATTGTTCTGAAGAAGCACCAGCGATCGGATGAACATCCGTAGCCACATAAAGATTTTGAAGAAAAATGAGGTGTCATGATGAAAATTGGCGTTATTATGGGCGGTATTTCCTCTGAGCGTGAGATTTCTCTGCAGACAGGTCAAGAGATGATCAATCATTTGGATCGCAGCCGTTATGAAGTGGTTCCAATGGTGATCGAGCAGCGAGCGGATTTAATCGCGCAGGTCCAGCAGGCAGGCATTGATATCGCGCTGTTGGCACTGCATGGTCAGTATGGCGAGGACGGCACGGTGCAGGGAGCGCTGGAGACGCTGGGCATTCCCTACACAGGCAGCGGTGTCCTGGCAAGCAGCTTATGCATGAATAAGCAGTTGTCCAAGATGCTGTTGAAGGCAGCGGGTGTGCATACGCCTTCAGGCCTTTACTGGCAAGGGATGGACGATTATGATCTGCAGGTGGTGGAGCGTTTGGGCTACCCGGTTATTGTGAAGCCGAATACGGGGGGATCCAGCATCGGCATCCAGCTTGTACAGAATGAGAAGGAGCTGCTACCGGCTGTTCAGGAGGCTTGCAGCTTGGATCAAGAGATTTTGATTGAGCCCTATTATAAAGGGACCGAGATTACCTGCTCGATCGTGGACGGCGAGGTATTGCCGATTATTGGTATTAGCTCCGCTCGTTCGAAGTGGTTCGACTACAAAGCTAAATATGAGGTCGGTGGTGCTAAGGAGGAGGTGATCGAGCTTCCTCCCGTTATTGAGGAGCGTGTGCGCAAGGCGGCACTGGCCAGCTACCGACTGCTGCAATGTAAGGTCTATGCAAGGGTCGATATGATTTTGTGTCAGGATAGGCCTTACGTGCTGGAAGTGAACACATTACCGGGAATGACCGCCAACAGCCTGCTTCCGAAGAGTGCGGCAGCTGCGGGTATAACCTTTACACAACTGCTGGACCATATTATTGCCAGCTCGCTCCATGAGCGTAAACAGGAATGGGGGATGGCGTAATATGTTTAGTGAAAAGGGGACAGGGCGGTTTGTATCCTCGCGTGTACGGGATATTCGGCCATCGGGAATTCGCGCTTTTTTTGATCTGAATGCAGCAGGAGGAGATACAATCGCCCTTGGGGTCGGAGAGCCTGATTTCGTTACACCGGAAAAGGTACGTGAAGCTTGCATTCAAGCATTGCGTGAAGGACAGACGAAATATACTTCGAATGCCGGCTTGATGGAGCTGCGGGAGGAGATCTCTGCTTATTTTTCCGGCAGCTTTGCGCTTTCCTATGACCCTGAGCAGGAAATGATTGTGACGGTGGGGAGCAGTGAAGCCGTCGACCTGGCGCTGCGAGCAGTGATCGATCCGGGTGACGAGGTGCTGATTCCAGCACCAAGCTATATTGCCTATGAACCCATTACCCATCTGCATGGCGGTAAAATTGTAGAGGTGGCGGCTACGGCAGAGGAGCAATTCAAGCTGACCCCGCAAGCGCTGCAAGCGGCAATTACACCTCATTCAAAGGTTTTAATGATCAATTATCCCTGTAATCCGACTGGAACAGTTATGACGAAGCAGGATTGGCTACCGATTACAGAGCTCATTATCAAACATAATCTGGTCGTCATTTCGGATGAAGTGTATGCCGAACTGACTTACGGGAGAAAGCATGTCAGTATCGCCTCTTTGCCGGGCATGAAGGAGCGTACGATTGTCATCAGTGGTTTTTCCAAAGCATTTGCGATGACAGGCTGGCGGGTAGGCTATGCGTGCGGTCCGCATGAGCTGATTGCCAGCATGCTGAAAATCCATCAGTACACAGCCATGTGTGCGCCCACCATTGCACAGACTGCCGCGCTGGAATCATTGCGCCATGGCTTGGCTGCCAAGGATGAGATGATGGCGAGCTACAACGAACGTCGCAAGCTGTTTGTGGCCGGCTTGAATGCAATCGGGCTTGCTTGTCATGAGCCTGAAGGGGCTTTCTATGCCTTCCCTTCAATTACTTCTAGTGGCATGTCATCTGAGCAGTTTGCACTTCGTATGCTGAAGGAAGCGAAGGTGGCGGTCGTACCGGGACATGTATTCGGATCAGGCGGAGAGGGCTTTATTCGCTGCTCATATGCAGCCTCGCTCGTCGATTTGGAGAAGGCGCTGGAACGGATGGGAAGGTTTATGCAGGTAATGCAGCCGGTATGATGAACAGGGTTAATAACTCAACTTTTGCCGAACGTTTTCATAAAATATTTTACAAATACCTTTATGATTTTCGAAAACATAAAGGTATTTTTCTAGGGCGTGTATTCAAACTATAAATCATAGTTAAATGATGGTAAATTGAGATATGAAAAGACGATACGAAATATGCGACGATCAATGGGATCAAATTAAAAAACGATCTAGAGGCGGATTAACTACCTTTTGGTAGTTAATCCGCATGCCATTTTGCATTAATTGAACATGTGGAACCCGTCGGTGATCAGCGGCATTACCCGCACGGCCAGCTCGGAGGGGGGCTCTGTTCTTCCCTCCAGATTCCAGCGGTAGGTAACACCGTATAAAGACCAACTTAACAGGATTGCTGCGGTTGCGAGCGACTTCGAGTCCGCAGCGGCGTCTGCTCCAGAGATCAGCTGAAGGGTGAGTTTCTCAAGATGCAGCTTGATATTTTCTTCAAGCAAGAGGGCCACTGAATCGTATTTCTTGAAGCAGTGGTGGCTTGTTTCATGGTAATTACATAATGCCACAATAAGCTCCAGAAGCGTCTTCTTCGTCAAAGGTCCTTTCGTATCGACTTTACAGACTACCATATTCGTAAATGCGTCCAGCAAAAAGGCTTCGAACAGCGCATATTTATCCGGGAAATGTGCATAGAAGGTCGCCCGGTTAATCGTGGCTGCCTTGGTGATGTCACCGATAGTTATCGAGTTGAAGTCCATGATGTTCAACTGCTGAATGAAAGCATCCAGAATTAATTGACGTGTCCGAATGACGCGCGGGTCGTTTGGATTGGGAGGAAGTACACCAGCCATCCTTTGAACACTCCTTTCAGTAAAGATACTAATCTCTTATTATAAACATGTGTTGAATAGACAACAATTATTATCTCCCAATACGACAGTTTTTTTCACTTCTTGCTTAAGCAACAAATTAGTCGGATTGTTGGTTGAAGCGGGAACAGGAGCTTGATACTATTGCACTCATATCCACTTTGAAAATAATTATTGAAACTATAGGAGGCGTAATTCTTGACTAAAGAGCAGCAGCAAACTCATTCACTGGAGGCCTTATTTGAACCTCATACGGTTCATCAATTAACTATACCTAACCGGATTGTAATGTCGCCGATGGCGCGTGCTTTTGCACCGGAAGGAGTGCCGGGTGAGGATACTGCCGCCTATTACCGACGCCGCGCAGAGAACGGGGTAGGGCTCGTCATCACCGTAGGCATGATTGACCATCCGGCTGCAACAAGTGAGCCCGGACTTCCTAGTATCTTTGGCGAAGCCGCTTTGAACGGCTGGAGGGAAGTGGTCAGACAGGTCCATGAGGCTGGAGGGGTCATATTCCCGCAGTTATCGCATATGGGGATGATTCGCCCCGTGGGTTCCCAGCCTTACCCGGACGCTCCGTCGATTGGGCCTTCGGGACTGGATATGCAGGGGAACAAAGTAAGCGAGCCGATGACGGAAGAAGAAATTGCCAAGGTCATCCAATCCTTTGTCGATGCGGCAGTAAATTCACAGCAGGTTGGCTTCGACGGAATTGAGCTGTCGGGCGGTCACGGCTTACTGATCGACCAATTCTTCTGGGAGAAAACCAATCAACGGACGGACCGCTATGGCGGCGATTTCCTGAAGCGTACCCGGTTTGCAGCCGAGATTGTCCAGGCAGTCCGCGCTGCCGTCGGCCCGGATTATCCGATCTCCATGCGCCTGTCCCAGTGGAAAATGGCAGATTATACGGCGAAGCTGGTAGATACGCCGGAGCAGCTGGAGCAATTCCTGACTGTGCTGGTACAAGCGGGCGTAGACATTTTTCATATCTCGACGCGCCGATTCTGGGAACCGGAATTTGCAGGTTCGGAGCTTAGTCTTGCCGGATGGGTGAGGAAGCTCACCGGGAAGACAACGATTACTGTTGGCTCCGTAGGCATGGACAATGATCCCGCAGATGGAGAGAAGGCAGACAACCAAGGACTGAAGGAGCTGCTGAAGCGGCTGGATAACTGTGAGTTTGATCTGGTAGCTGTCGGACGCGCGCTCCTGGGTGATCCGGCATGGGCGAAGAAAATCCGGGAGGGACGGACAGAGGACATTCTAGCCTTTACTCCTGAGTCTGCAGCCAATCTGTATTGATTGCGTGCTTGTCATAAGAAGGTGACATAAGAAAACCAAACAAGCAGGTTAAGACATCCAGCCTTGATCCGCTTGTTTGATTTCATAAATTAGGGTGATGGTATATTTGTATAAAGACAATGTAAACAACCAAACGAAAACAGATGGACGATAAGATCAGAAAAAGAATACACTGACGAAGACGATTGCGGCCTGCTATCCCCAAACCGAAATCCAAAAGTGTATCAGGCTGTGCGGTTTGGAAGGGACGGCGACGGTTCAGTACAATTCCGTTAGGATGGGCTGATCTTACAGCAAAAAGATGATTTTCACTTCCATGGACACCATAAACGCCCGCCGTTAGATAATGTGAATGCCCTATTATCTTTTGCCTATACACTGCTGTCCAACGATATGAAATGGGCACTGGAAGCTGTGGGCTTGGATGCTTATGTAGGTTTTCTGCATAGAGGTTGTTCAGAGTGAGCCTCATTGGCATTGGATGTGATGGAAGAACTTCGAGAAGTATATGCCGGCCGTTTTATCCTTACATTGATTAATAAGAAAAATGATTAAATAAAAGATTTTACAAAAAAAGAAAACGGGGCTGCCATGATGAACGATGTTACAAGGAAAAATCGTAATGAAGGCATGGCACAATGAAACAGGATAGGATTATTTATCCCTATGTGAATGTATTTCGGATTTTACCCAATTCGACGTTTAAAGTACGAACTCGAAGAGTTGATAGACAAAACAGAAGACAGCTTGCGCTTCTACAACTTAGAAGATAACTACAAAAAGAAAGTGGATCATATAGGGGCCAAAGAAGCTTGCGATATGGAAAGTCCGCTGATTCTGTAAGGTGCGAATGTGAAGCTCACATAAAAATCCCGGGTCCTTCGCACCTCGAAAAATGTCGAAAAGCAATTGAATCGGTTGCCTTCAGAAAAGGGCAATGGTTGATCCAAGCCTTTTTGGCATCGTTTTTTGCGAGAATGTGTGGAATTGATATCATTAGGGTATGAATTACTGTATTTTCGCTGTCGCACTCCATGTGAGTGCGTGAATGATATGAAAAAAGAAGTCTTATTTCGTGGCCTGCCCAGCAGTGAATAAGTGCAAATTTCTTTTTAAAGGATTATTCGACAAATTCCCCCTTACTTTTATACAATAATGAACTAACATTTACTATGTTGAAGTATAAAATAAGGTGGGAGTTGCTTATGAGGATTTCCATTAGTAAGTTTCTAAAGCGTTATGTAACGATTCTATTGAACTACGCAATAGTTATAGGGGTATTTTACGCTTTGGGATATCAAATGAGTGCTATGGGAATCTATGCAATTCTGACAGGAATTGTGAGTGGAGAAATAATCAATTTGGCATTATCAAAGCGAGAGAAATGAACCTATGTATCCCTTGATTACATCAAAATCAGGGGATTTTTCATTTGATTAAAAGGTTCAACAGAGTTTCTACCTGGGAACTCTGTATCATTTACTAATAGTAAGAATATGGAGAAATGAAATAGTCATATCAACTCTGTTAAACCTTTTATTTCGGCAATCCAATTTTACTTTTGCTATTCGTTTTCACAATCTTCCCTTGTGTGTAAGTTATGCTGAATTTTCGTTATAAACATTAGCTGCATAATATATTGACAGATGGTTAATTATGGAGAAGAATAGAGGGTGATTTTTAAAATAATGGAATTTTTATGTGAAGGATGGTTATGACTTGAAGCATACACCTACGATTTCAGCGGAGTTTGAGGATTATCTAGAACAAAATGATATGACGTTGAGTCAATTTGCCGAATATTCAGGGGTTCATCAAAGAACGCTTAGTCATTGGATTACTCAGCATCGTCCTGTTTCTGTACAGCAGCTAGACCGAATTACTGTGGCTATGGATTTGCCGGAAGGCTATTTTTACGATCTATACATAGAAAATTACATCATTGACCTTTCCCCGAATTTTAGGCGAATTGAGCCATTATTGTATCGTTGTGCGGAGCTGGACAAGCTGGATGCAATCCGTCGAATGGTTGGACATATCATGGATAATCCGCTATATGCGACCAGGCTATTTGATGTTGCAGAAGCATTATTTGAACAGGGACGACATGCTGCTGCGCTGCCTCTCTATGAGAATGTCGCAGAAGTGGAGAAATATCAGCATTCTGAACGCTTGGCCATCTGCCAATATCGTATATTCTCGATTCAAGTTGGAGACGATCAGAGCGTAATCTCAAGGCAGCAACGCTATTTGAACCCTTCGTGGAACGTCTGGATGAAATAGACCAGCTTGATGCTTTAAAAGATTTGGCGAATGTGTATCGTTCTTTGCGCTTATGGGACAGGCTTGATGTGACCGCTCGAAAAATGAGAGATAAAGCGGAAATCCAATATACATTAGAGCATCAGCAGAAAAAACGAAAGCCTGCGGAACTAGAAAAGAGGCTGAGCCGTCCATTGTTTGTGTACATCACCTATTCTGATTTACTGTGTGCCAGTGTATATGAGGCCAAAGGCGATTATGAGCAGGCATTAGAATATACATACGCCTACGCTAATTTAGATTGGGTCAAAGAGACGGACGAGGAAACTCTGCATTGGATGAAACTATTTCAAGATTGGGCAGAAGGTAATATCTACACCTATAAACTATTATCTGGAGATATAAGTGTACTAAACAATTATGTTGAATATATTGCTGCATCGTCAGATGCTTCTGAAAAAGTAATGGTTACAAAACTATTAAATATTATGATGGCGGCTAACCGATATCAAGTTGATGTGGATGACATACTTCAACAGTTCGAAACGGAGATTGATTCGATCACCCAACAGCAATTATCTGCTGATATGTACACTCATCAAGTGGTTCCAGAACAATCAACACGTTTTAAATATGAACTGGCTAAATACTACTTAAATAAAGGTAATTACTCATATGGATTTAAATACTTACTAGACGTTTTATCTAAATCATTAGTCATTAACAAAGAAGCCTTTTTCATTAGCTGCATAAAATTATTTGAGCAGTTCAAACAATTTGCAGACTTTAGACTGTGTACAAAGTATGAGAGTTTAGTTAGAGAAGGGCGAAAAGAAAGATTATTTTATTATTAATAGTTATTAATCATTTCTCAGTGTTGATTCCAAGTTGAATAAAATAAAATATATATGGAAAACGAAGAAGGTAGAATGTTGCTGTGCAAGTAAAGCGGTCGCTTTTGCCACGAATTTTAACCCTCCTCTGACTTTTTTTAGGAAATACGGGGGCGGTGACGATGGGAAGCAACATCCGACTGCGTAGTGAAACAATAGTTGAATTTTAAGTTCAGCTTGTAGGAGTCTGTTGCATTTTTTTAAATAAACATAAAACGCCAAAAAAGTGCCTCTGGAATGCTCCAGAAGCACTTTTTTTTGTCGAGCAAATTTTCAAAAAATCCAAAAATTTACGTTTTGTATTAGGATATGACACAGAAGGGGGAATCATGCTGATGAATCCAGGTGTGACTTTACTTCGTGTCGAACGGGCCAGAAAAAGACTGTACCAAGTCCAGAAGAAATATGGATTTTTAACGCATCCCAAAGTGATTGAACAATCCATGAAACTGGATGAACTATTGAATCAATACCAAATATACAAAATGAAATCTTAACAAATGAGTTCATGACATGTTGCTAAAGGAAGAGTGTGAAATCCAATCTCCAATCTCCAAACCCCAATCAAAATTCTAAATCTATACTATGAAGAGGTGATAACGTTGTTGAACAAACGAAATCCTGTAACCCCTTTTGGCTGGAAAATCAAAGAAAAGCTAGTCGAGAGGCAAATGGATCAGAGAACATTTTGTGATACCTACCATATTCCTGCTAGCCGCTTGTCTAATCTCATTCATGGAACACGTAAGGCCAAAAAATATAGAGTACAAGTATCTCAATTGCTTGGGATCGAAGAATAACCCTCTTTCTCCTTTATGGATACAGGACATCCTAATGATATGTAAGCTACAGTGGCAAAGGACTCCAGGTTTCTTTAATATAGATTGTACATAGGAAGCTTAATACAAGGAGTGATGGAAATGTTCTCCAGAATGGCAGAGCAGAAGATTGCCGAGGCGATGGCCAAAGGTGAGTTTGATCATTTACCGGGAGCGGGCAAGCCACTGGTGATCGAGGATTTGTCACATGTTCCAGAGGAGCTGCGGATGTCGTACAAGCTGTTGAAGAATGCAGGCATTTTACCGGAAGAGCTTCAGCTGCAAAAGGAATGTGTCCAGCTACGTGATTTGCTTCACGCTTGTCATGAGGCAGGAGAGCAACAACGGATCAGTCGCAGGCTGACTGAAAAATCACTTCGTCTCCGTATGCTGCTGGAGGAAAGAGGGCTGAATACGTCGTCTGTATTTTATGAATATGAGTCCGCTATGCGTAAGCGATTGGAGGAATAGAAGCGAGAGGAGCAAAGGGCGGATGCCCCTGCCCGTACACTTTAATCTCCGTGCTTTACCTCATTACCGTTGCAGTGCAGATAATCTCGTGAGGCATTGTTTCGTCAGGATGACAGGTTCTTTGGGCAGTTTGTCCAAATGAAAGTCATCGATTAAATCCACAGCCTTCACAGGCTCAGGTGAATCCAGCAGCCCGGAAAAATAGGCGAGCCAGCCAATGACTGCTTCCGGTGTGACACCTTGTCGGCGCATAGCTCGGAGTGCTACGCCACCATGTCGTTTGGCCAGCCTTCGCCCATCAGGGCCTAGGACAAGGGGAACGTGTGCGAAACGTGGCGGCTGCAACCCCAAAGCTTGGTACAGCAATAGCTGACGGGGAGTCGAATCGAGAAGATCATACCCGCGTAGTACGTCGGTCATATGCATATCCGCATCATCGACAACGACAGCCAGCTGATAGGAAAACATGCCGTCGGCTCGTTTGACGATAAAATCGCCCCCCTCAGCCGCACCAAAGGCCACATGACCTGCTACCTGATCATGAAACGAAATAACGGCATCTGGATGTTGCGGCACTTTAAAGCGAAGTGAAGGGAGTTTATGTTGTGCTTTGGCTACGACATCTTGAGAGCTAAGGTTACGACATGCCCCCGAATACGCAGGCCCTTCACCAGACAGTCCATGTGGAGCATGGGCGGCGGCCAGAATGTCGGCCCGACTGCAAAAACAAGGATACAGTAAATCTTGCCTCTGTAGTTTCTCCAATGCAGACTGGTAGCGTTCCAGCCGTTGGCTTTGAGTGTAGGAACCGTAGGGACCGCCTACGTCGGGTCCTTCGTCCCAATTCAGCCCGATCCAGCGCAAGTCTCCCATAATCCCTTGCGCCAACTGGCTGCGAGCTCGCGTCATATCAATATCTTCCATGCGCAAAATATAGGTTCCGCCCAGGGAACGAACGTGCAGCCAGGATAATAAGGCAGTACGAGCGTTTCCTAAGTGTATCCATCCCGATGGTGTTGGGGCAAATCGCCCTCTGATGGGTTGGGCCTGTAATTCCATACGAAAGTGACCTCGATTCTATATTCCGTCCTTCAGCAATCCATATCAACCATATTATAAAACGAACTTACCGCGAGTGCATCCCGACAGGTACAGGAGCTAACACAGGAAACTTACATAGCCGCGATGGCCAGACGGGAAATTTAAATATCTGTATAATAGATTTAGAAGAATTATGCACTACAGATCAAAGAGAAGTCCCAGAGTGCAGCTTAACATTTTTTATTCAGTATTCAATAATTACAGGTAATGAAAAATTCACAATAATAAAGGAATTAAAACTTAGATTCTACGCATCAAGCGTATCATTGGAGAGATTTCATTGACAGATAAACAACTGCCTATTATACAAGTGATCCCCGAGCTTAAACATACACTGCAATCCCAGTCGGCGGCGGTACTGATTGCACAGCCGGGAGCGGGGAAAACGACGGTAACACCTCTGGAGCTACTGCATGAGCCGTGGCTGGCAGGGCAAAAGATGATTATGCTGGAGCCGAGGCGTTTGGCAGCGCGTGCAGCAGCAGCGCAAATGGCAAAAGCGCTCGGAGAGCCCACCGGGAAGACCGTGGGTTACCGGGTTCGTATGGATACAAAAGTAGGGCCATACACGCGGATTGAAGTGGTTACGGAGGGCGTACTGACCCGGATGTTGCAACATGATCAGGCGTTGGAGGGAGTCGGCCTGATTATTTTTGATGAGTTTCATGAACGCAGCCTGCCTGCAGATTTGGGATTGGCACTTGCTCTGCAAAGCCAGGCGCTGTTGCGACCGGATTTGAAGATATTGATCATGTCTGCCACCCTGGAGGCAGAGCCTGTATGCAGATTATTAGGGGATGCGCCATTGCTGGAATGTCCAGGCACTGTATTTCCGGTAGAAACCTTTCATACGTCCAAACCTTCGTCAACCTCATTAGAGTCCTTTACGGCTGAGACGGTAGAAAAGGCACTTCATGCTCATGATGGCGATCTGCTGGTGTTTTTACCAGGGGCTAGAGAAATTCACAGAACGGAACGAGAATTGGCTTCAAAGCATTTACCAGCACATGTCAAGGTCATTCCGCTGTATGGGAGCATGAAGCTGGAGCAGCAGGATGAAGCAATACGCCCGTCGGCTTCGGGCAGTCGAAAAGTGGTATTGGCCACTTCAATTGCGGAGTCTAGCTTGACCATAGCCGGGATTACGGTGGTGATCGACAGCGGACTGTCGCGGGAGTCTGTATTTTCCGCGCGGACCGGTATGAGCCGTTTGACCACCGTCAAGGTGTCCAAGGCCTCCGCCGATCAGCGGCGCGGACGGGCGGGCCGTCTCCAGCCGGGCGTATGCTACCGGCTGTGGAGCGCGCAGGAGCAAGCCGCGCTCCCCGATGCCAGTCGCCCGGAAATCGCGGCGGCGGATCTGGCCCCGCTCGCGCTGGAGCTGGCCGCCTGGGGCGTGCGCGAGCCCGCCGAGCTGGCCTGGCTGGATGCCCCGCCTGAGGCCGCGTACCGCCAGGCCACAGGTCTGCTGCGCCAGCTCGGCTGCCTAGATGAAGCAGCCGATGGCACTACAGGCGGCATCACCGCGCATGGGCGCGAGGTGTCCGCCTTGGGCACGCACCCGCGCCTCGGGCACATGCTGTTGCGCGCAGCAGCCCTCGGCCTGGCACCAACTGCCAGCCGTCTGGCTGCGCTACTGCAAGAGCGTGATCCGTTCCGCGCTCATGGCGGAACGGATTTGCGCCCGCGGCTGGATGCCCTGCGCGAGGCGACCCATGCCCGCAGCACGCACAGCCTGCTGCGGACGGCAGACGATACAGTGATTCGCCGTATCGTGCAAGAGAGCCGGCAGCTGCTAGCCTCGCTGCCGACAGTAGCCGCAGCGCAGGACAAGCCTAACGGCTCCGCGGCTTGCGGGCTGCTGTTGGCCTTTGCGTATCCGGATCGGATCGCGCAGGGCCGAGGGGACGGCCGCTTTTTGCTTAGCGGCGGCCGGGGCGCGCGACTCCGACAAGTGGAGTGGATGTCGCGTTCGTCCTATCTGGTCGCCGCTGAAGTGGACGACGAGGGAGCAGATGGCGCCATTCAGCTGGCTGCACCGGTTGAACTGCAAGAGCTGATCCAGCATTGCAGCGATTTGTTGCTGGAACAAGCCAACGTATACTGGGATAGCTCCGCCTCAGCAGTGAGAGCCCGCAAGGTACTGCGGCTGGGCTCACTCGTCTTAAAGGAAACGTCCTATGAGCGACCTCCAGCAGAGGAGGTTGCTGCCGCCTTGATGCAGGGTGTCCGTGAACGAGGGCTCAAGCTGCTGTCATGGAATCGGCAAACCCTCCAGCTGCAGGCTCGTTTGATTTTTATGCACTTCTCGGCGCCTGAGGACTGGCCGGACTGCACGGAATCGGCATTGCTGGATTCACTGGAATCGTGGCTGTTGCCTTTTGCTCTAGGAGCCAAAAATGTATCCGATCTGCAACGGCTGGACAGTGCTGCATTACTGCTTGGCAGGCTGGATTGGGAACAGCGGCAGCAGCTTGATCAGGAAGCGCCGACGCATATCCGCGTACCCAGCGGTTCCCGCATTCCTGTCGATTATTCGAATCCTGAGGTACCAGCGCTGGCCGTACGACTACAAGAATTGTTCGGTATGAGGGATACGCCTCGTATTGGACGCGGACGTGTGCCAATTGTATTGCATTTACTGTCACCTGCTCAGCGACCTGTCCAAGTGACATCCGACTTGTCCAGCTTCTGGAGCGAGGCTTATTTTGAAGTCAAAAAGGACCTGAAAGGCAGATATCCCAAGCATTATTGGCCGAATGATCCACTGGAAGCTGTGGCGACCAAAAGAGCAAAGCCAAAGCGTTAAATAGAAGCTGTTTTATGCTAATCGATTTTTTGAATTTTTGTAAAATCGTTTAAACGTCATAATAGCGGGGTAATGAAAAACGAACCACTCAACACTAAAATATTGGGAGGCAACTATCATGGCTAATAACTTAAACGATTATAACGAAAAGAAAATTGTCGGTGTTTTTGATACAGAACAGGAAGCGTCTCGTGCGATTGGACAATTGCAGAGCAAAGGAATTCCAAGCAGTGAGATTTCTGTGATCACACGTGACCGTGACGATCTAAGAGCGATTAATGAAGAGACAGGCACCAAGGCACCGGAGGGTGTAGCGACAGGTGCGGCTACAGGTGGAGTTGTAGGCGGTGTCGCTGGCTTGCTGGCAGGCATCGGGGCCTTGGCTATTCCGGGTATCGGACCTATCCTTGCCGCTGGACCTATCGCGGCTACTCTTACCGGAGCAGCTGTCGGAGCGGGAGCAGGTGGCTTGGTCGGTGGACTGGTCGGGCTGGGCATTCCAGAGGATGATGCACGTCAATACGAGACATACGTCGATCAGGGCAAGATTTTAGTGCTGGTGGATTCAGCTGACCATCACAGGGATGTTTATGATATTTTCCGCACCAACCGTTCGCTGAATGCGGATCGTTATAGAACATATGATGATACGGTGGCAGACACGCCGCGTACAGATGTGTACACAGATACTAAAAGGAACCTGTAAACACCTTACGGCTAGTTAAGAAAGTGATTTACAGTAGGCTTTCCTATCTCCTTTGCAAATAGGTTGTTTCTACAGCAGCAGCAGTCTCCCCGAGAGGGAGGACTGCTGCTTTTACATATGGCTACTCATTGATAAACCTGAGATAAATGATGCTTTGCATGCCATTGGCACGTTTAACCTTCTATATATTTTTACAGAATTGTCGCTATAATAGATTTGAGGATTTTGCAAAAATCTTGGATTTATAAATTGCTAGATGTAACAGGAGAGTGACATGAGTCAAAAAGAGAGAATATCTGAAGTCGCTTTGCTGAGAGGGCTGGCTTTTGCCGCCGTTGTTCTTCAGCATTCCGTCGCACATTATGCGGTTGCGCAGGGGGCGCGCATCCAGGACGGGGTTTTGATGACACTTTTACTGCTGTGTTCCAAATTTGCAGTTCCTGTGTTTGTATTTATCACTGGAATGGTGTTATTTTACAATTATGATGGATCCTTAAAGTACGGAACGTTTTTACGTAAAAGATTCATGGACATCATCGTTCCTTATATCATATGGTCTCTTTTATACGAATTGGGAAATCAACTTGCCCAAAGTGGTGGATATATTCACCCGCTGGATTTTTTCCAGAAGCTGTTGAACGGGAAAAGCAGCTATCATCTATGGTACATCGTTATGATTATTCAATGTTATGTGTTATTTCCCGTGTTTCGTTATGTCGTTCGCCGTTTGTCTGCGTTACTGCCGTCAAAATGGCGACCCGCTGCATTGGCTGGATTCGGCGTGCTATATATTTTACTCATGTTCGCCGTTGGACCCGTATACCAAGCGATGGATAAGCTCCAGCTTCCGGTCATTACCTCTTGGTTTACCCTGTATGCTGACCGGAATGTGATCTATTTTTTCTTTTATTTTGTGCTAGGAGCGGCAGCCGGGATGAACGTCAAGCGTTGGAATGCTTGGGTAACCAAAGCACAGATGATATACTGGCCGTTGTTTATCGTAATTACAGGCTACTTACTGTATGAGATGATCGGTCAGTTCCAGACGCCGCGAGGTACAGTTCTTTCCTTTAACTATTTGTCTCTGCTGCGTCCGGTCATGGCTGTATATTGCGTTGCGTCTATTTTTGTAGCTTATCGGGTAGCGACGTGGATTGCTCATAAGGGGGGACGTGCGGCGAGTATGCTGACGGCCATCGGAACGTTGTCCTATGGAGCGTATCTCATGCATGCTTTTATGCTGCGTGTGACCTATTATTTTGACGAGACGTTGTTTGCAGACTGGAGTCACGTTCTTCGTACGCTGGCTTCATTCGTTCTCTGTATGATCTTTTCCGTTGCTGGAACATGGCTGCTGGCACGTTTGCCTCTGGGCAAATGGATCGTGGGGCTTCGGGTTCGTCCTCGCCCGACTGGAGGTCCGCCAGCCTTACAAAAGCAAGCCTGATTTGATAACCCAATCACATATGTTCACAAGAGTATCCCAAAGCCAAGAAATAGGGCCAAGGGATACTTTTCTATCTACATTTGTTTAATAGTATACATACTGATAGACTGGATGTTCACATCCATATGGGGAGGGTCGCTAAATGAGTGGTCCAGATATAAGAAGCGTTTTTCCGATGAAAAATATTAGAAGTCTGTGTTTTTTGAACAATGTAGTGGTTAAACCATATATCGAAATCGGGGATTATACCTATTATGACGATGATGATAACCCTTTGGATTTTGAGAAAAATGTCCTATACCATTTTGATTTTATAGGGGACAAATTAAAGGTTGGTAAGTTTTGCGCGATTGCTTCCAAAGCCAAATTTATTATGAATGGCGCTAATCATAGTACAAATGCGTTTACCACTTTTCCTTTTGGAGCGTTTGGCGGAGATTGGGAAGTTGGTTTACCCAATTTAAGTGGGGGCTACAAAGGGGACACTGTGGTTGGAAATGATGTTTGGATTGGTTACAATGCTACCATTATGCCCGGAGTTCAAATTGGTGATGGCGCGATCATTGCGTCAAATGCCGTGGTGACTAAAGATGTTCTGCCATATTCCATTGTAGGAGGAAATCCCGCGAAGTTAATTCGTTATCGGTTTGATGAGGAAACTATAGCTATGCTCCAAACCCTGAAATGGTGGGACTGGGACATCCAAAAAATAACAGAATATATTCCTATTTTGACAAGTAACGATACGGAGGCCTTAAAACAATTAATCCAGTCTTCGTAATCTGTAACTCTATTTTTTAGTTTTAGTTATATTATTTCAACATATGAAAAATTCATAATAGTAAACCATAAAATCATTTCTCAGCGCTTCGCACACTACCATATATCGCCTCATTCTATATCTCTCACCATCTTAAAACAGGTCACAAGGGATGGAGAGTTCTCATAAGCTCTCATATCATCAAACGAAATAGTCTATGGACGCAGAGTGGTTTATAATGGAAGGTAAGGTGCACGAATAAGGTGTGGAGGAGGCTGCAAAATGGCGTTTATGATATCCCAGCGGGCTTTTATCAAAATTTATCTGATCACAATGGTGGAGAGGCATCGCGGTTATGGATATCAGATGCTCGAATCAATGAAGGATGAGTTTAGTGGTTTTGGATATGTTCCGCCTCAGAGCGAGGTCTACCGGGCGCTGCATGAGCTGGTACAGGAAGGCGTTTTTTACCGTACCAAGCGTTTGAAAGGAACAGACCCGCGCGTGGATTTTCAGGAGATTGTACTCTATCACTTTACAGATGATGGGGAGGAGAAAGCCCGACTGTACAAGAAGCAGGTCAAAGCCGATTTGGACCGTTGCTTAGGTATGCTGCATAAAGCGGAACAAGACAACTATTCCTAACCACGAAAGGATGAGAATGATGGGTAGAAAGCTGAAATGGGGAATTTTAGGCACTGCGGAGATCGCCCAAATCGCTGTAATTCCTGCGATTCAGCAATCCGAACGCGGAGAAGTGCTTGGGATTGCTAGTCGTAATGCGGATAAAGCCGCTGAGGCCGCCCGGGAGTTCGATATTCCGAAAAGTTATGGAAGCTATGATGAACTGTTGGCTGATCCCGAAATCGGAGCGGTGTACATTCCGTTGCCGAACCATCTGCATGAAGAATGGACCATTCGGGCAGCGGAGGCTGGGAAGCACGTTTTGTGTGAAAAACCATCTTCTCTTAGCTCGGCCGGGACAAGCCGCATGATTGAAGCATGTCAACGTGCAGGAGTGATCTTTGCAGAGGCTTTTATGTATCGCTATCATCCTAAACATCGAAGAATTAAGGAAATTATCAATAGTGGGGAAATTGGTGACATTCGCGGCATCCATTGCACGTTTACGTTTAACAATACCGATCAGGCAGATAATGTGCGCTTTAATAAAAACATGGGCGGCGGCTCGCTGTATGATGTGGGCGTGTATCCGATATCAGCCGCTCGTATGTATTTGGATCGGGAGCCGGAGGCAGTGACGGTACATGCCTTATTTTCCCCGGAGCATGACAACGTCGATATGATGGCTTCCGGCTTGCTGGAATTTCCGGGTGGAGTCAATCTTACTTTCGATTGTGGCATGTGGGCAGCCAATCGTTCCAACATGGAAATTCTCGGTAGCAAGGGTACGATTGCGATGCCCAAAATGTTCGGCTGGGAAAGAACGTCTGTGGTACCGCAAATTTTCGTCCACGTCGGTTCGGTTACGCGTGAGGAACGTCTGAAAGGTTTTAATTCCTTTGAACTGCAAGCGGATGCTTTTGCTAAAGCGGTGCTTGACGGTGTCCCGTTGCCGTATGAGCCAGAAGATGCGGTGAGCAATATGAAAGTGATCGACGCTTGTATCGAATCAGCTCGCAGTCGGAAACGGATAGAAATTGGATAAATGGGATCACCGTATTCCCGTAAGGCATAAAAAGCAGCCTGTCCAAAGGACAAGCTGCTTTTTTAGATGAACGAATACATAAGCGTATAGCATTACATATTTTCATCATAATCTGTGACATCACGCTTGGCGGCAGTTGCAGGCGAGTTTGATGTACCGTATTTCTCCACGGCGTCCCATGCGCCCGCATCGTCAAATCGTCCTGCATTCCGTTGGCGAACCTCACCTGCACCCTTGAGCGGCGGAGTCATGACCTGTTCCTCTACAGGACGGTCATTCGATAATTCTCGAGTTGGCGTGTGCTCGACTGTATAGGCTGTATATGGAATGGCTTGCAACCGTTCAAAAGGAATTTCTTCCCCGCTCTCCACACATATTCCGTATGTCCCATCCTTCATCCGTTGAAGGGCTGCATTGACCTGCTCCAGCTCGTCTTGCAGCGAATCATTAATCGCCAGATCACGGGACCGTTCAAAGGTTTCTGTCCCTATATCAGCGGGGTGGTTATCATAGGACGAGAGCTCACCTGTGGAATCTGTCAGTGTTTCTCCCAATGGAGCGTTTTCCTGACCGTTTTGTTCAAAATGCTTTTCTAAATCCTTTTTCTGCTCCAGCAACATATGTTTCAGCTCTGCAAGCTGCGAATCGTTCAAATGGTTCATGATCATCTCTCCCCTTCGTGGTCTGTATAAGTGACACGTATGCTCTTTTATACCCGTTCAGAGGGCCGGGCAATCAGCAGAGACTTTTATTCCCAGCCTAGAATATGATATAAAAAGAATAGTGTGTTAAGGAGGGAATAACCGATGGATGAACATATGAAGCGTCGTCTGGATAAACAAAAGCAGTTGTTTAAACAACTGGGCATTCAGCTGGACGCGCTCTCCATTCATGAGAAACAGTTTAAGAATAAAATGCGCGGCTATGACCCGGACGAGGTGGATGCCTTTCTGGATGAAGTGATCAAGGATTACGAACGCTTTTATGCGAATATAGCCGACCTGATGGACAAGTGGCAGGAGCAGCAGGCAACCATACGTGATTTGAAAAATGCACCTAAGCCTGCCGCCGACCTTAATGGACTTGACCGTCGTCAACTGGAGGATATCGTTAAGCAGTTGGAATATAGTGTACGACAATTAAAAGTGCGAGTACGTCCTGAAAATGACTATTTTCCGGAGTAAGGTGCAGTAAGCACTGTGTTGGTGCCTCTATTGTGGTATGATGGAAACATGCATTTTACCAAACATTTAATGAGGCACACACATAAAGGTGGTTAACATGAGTACCCATTTTTCCGTTAGTATCCATTGTCTGCTTCTTCTGGCTGAAGGGGCACCGGAGCGAATGACATCGTCACTTATTGCTTCCAGCATCAATACAAACCCGGTAGTTGTGAGAAGGATTATGAGCCGACTCAAGCAAGCGGGTTTGGTTGATTCGTCGCCTGGAGCACGCGGCTTTCGTCTAAGCATGTCCAGTTCAAACATCAATCTGAAAATGATCTATGAGGCGACCAAGGATGAAGGTCCGTTGTTCGCCATCCATACCGATAGCAATCATAATTGTGAGGTAGGTAGGAACATAGACGCATTGTTGGATGGTTTATATACCGTGGCAGAGCAGAAAATACAGGCGTTTTTCGAGACTGTTACGCTGCGAGATCTGGAGCAGGCACTTCAGCAGCGCGTGGGGCAACAAAGTTCATCTATGTAAAGACGCTGGTAAGGAGAAATTGATATGAAAATCATCGTACTTTCAGACACTCATATGCCGCATAGAAGCAAAACGTTACCTAGTCGGCTTGTACAGGAGTTAAAAGGCAGTGACCTCATTCTTCATGCCGGAGATTGGACGGATTGGTTCGTATATGAACGTCTAGCTGAATTTGCGCCTGTGCAAGGCATTGCCGGAAACAATGATGGAATGGACATCGTAGAGCGTTTAGGCTATCAGCGAATCGTTGAAGCCCAAGGCAAGCGGATCGGTATGGTTCACGGTCACGGCTGGCGAGGTTCGACAGAAAATATCGCATTGAATACGTTTAAGGGAGAAATGCTGGATTGCCTGATTTATGGACATTCGCATATTCCGGTGGTCAAAACGATTGACGGTCAGCTTGTCCTTAATCCGGGGTCTCCGACGGACAAACGCGGCGAAGACGAATATTCATTTATCGTGCTGACGATTGAAGCTGGTCAGATGGAAGCACAGCTTGTTCTTTATCCAGATAAACATTGATTTAAAACCAACAACTGTTGATTAAAGGGGAAGCTATGGCCATTTTTGAATTAGAACCGATGAAGCATCATGTGTTGATCTGCAATGGAGGCACATGTATGCGAAATGAGGGTGAAGAAGTTACACAGGCAATTCGGGATGAAATTCGTAAACAAAATGCAGAAGCATATATTCACACGACTAGAACTCGCTGTAATGGGCGTTGTCATGATGCTGCGGTTGTAATCGTATATCCTCAAGGGGACTGGTATGGTCAAATGACCCCCGACTCGGGGACTCAACTGGTGCAGAAGCTCGTAACGGGAGAGAAGCTGGAACCTCATCTTTTTCATGAGTGTACAGGGCAATCCAGCTCGGAATAATCCAATCAACCATCTATAAGTACATGAGTAGAGAAAATCTTTGCGGAGATTTTCTCTTTTTTGCGTTTAATCCCCGATGTGAAAGGTAAAAGTATACTGTGGACACCAATCCGATAGGGAGGGAAGTAAAATGGCCCCATTTGAAGATAACCTGCACGATCAGAATGAGCAGAAAGGACAGACGGGGAAAGGAAGAACGGAGTCTAAACATCAGAAACAGTCGATCAATCGAGATCATGCAGAGCAGTATCCGACAGAGCAGGAAAGCTTGTTCGACCGTTTTGAGACCGAGCAGACGGTAGACGCCATTCCTGTAGAGGATTTGAAGATGGAAAGACAGGAGGAGAGAGACAAGGATGCAACCAAGCACACCTCTTCCAGTGAGAAAAAATACAATGGTGGCGTATAATCATCAACTAACTGGTAATATTTAAAAAGAAATCTCTTGACTTTAAGATATATGTAATGTATATTAAGTTACGAAAAGTAATTAATTTTTCTCAGGAGGTAACAAAATGACTAAAGACTTCTTTACAGCTCTGAAAGACAGACGCTCCTATTATGGTATTAGCAAAGAACAAGTCATTTCTGACCAACGAATTCAAGAAATTGTAGAGGAAGCTGTGAAGTACACACCTACCTCTTTCAACTCCCAAACTTCACGCGCTGTAGTGTTGCTTGGAGAGCATCATGACAAACTGTGGAATATTACAGAAGGTATTTTGCGGGAAGTGGTAGGCAATGAAGAACAATTCAAATCTACTGCTGAGAAAATGAACGGTTTCCGCAGCGGTTACGGAACAGTCTTGTTCTTTGAAGACAACAACGTGATAGCTGGTCTGCAACAACAATTCGAAGCCTATGCGGACAATTTCCCAATCTGGGCTAACCAATCTAATGGTATGCTGCAATTGGTTGTATGGACGGCTCTGGAACAAGAAGGACTGGGGGCATCCCTTCAGCATTACAACCCATTGATTGATGAAAAAGTGAAAAACGAATGGAACATTCCTGAGCATTGGAAACTGATTGCCGAAATGCCGTTCGGTAAACCGACATTCCAACCAGGTGACAAAGAATTCCAACCTATTGAAGAACGCGTAAAAACGTTTAAATAATTCAAACCGATACAACGACGATTCAGGTTCAGCCTGATTAGAGCACTGTGGTTATCTACAGTGCTCTTTGTCATTCCATTTTTAAGGCATGAAAGCTTTTGATATGTACGGACACAGGGGTTAATTCATCCGTTAGTGGGTGATATTATGTTTAAAATTGGATGAGAAGTTTACATAGGTGTTATTGCGGTTTTATGCAGACGTCTAGGATAATGCGCATTCAAAGGAGGAAAAGTGATGAACTATGATTGCATTATTGTTGGTGGGGGAATTGCCGGATTGCAAGCAGCGATTCAATTGGGGAGATACAGCAGTCATCGAGTTCTAGTGATAGATTCGGGCTATGGTCGATCTACGCTGTGCCACCAGTATCATAATATTTTGGGCTTTCCTGACGGAATTTCTGGTGAAGAGCTGCGACGGCTTGGACGTAGTGAAGCCACGAAACTAGGTACTGAATTTGTTGAAGAGAAGGCGGTAAAAGCCGCCAAAAGAGATGAGCTTTTTGACATTCAAGTGGAAGGTGGATCCGTGTATTCGTCAAAAACGCTGCTGTTGGCGACAGGGCTAACGGACCGTTTTCCAAAGCTGGATGGGTTACAAGCCTGCTTGGGCAACAGTGTATATGTATGCCCGGATTGTGACGGTTATGAGGTTCAGGATCGCAGCACGGTCGTTATGGGGGCAGGCAAAGCAGGAGCTTCCATGGCTCTGACTTTATCAGCGCGCACCGATCAACTTGTTTATGTCAATCATGAACGTTCAGAGGTGCCGGACGAGCTGATCTTAAAGCTGCGGGAAAAAGGGATTGGCTATAAGGAAGCAGCCATTTCTGAGATTATAACCGGAGAACCGGGCTGTTTTGAAGGAGTGCGGCTGGCTGATGGACAAGTGGTTCGAGCAGAGCGAGGCTTTTTAGCTTTTGGCAGCAATCATGTTCATTCAGAGCTGGCAGAGCAACTGGGTGTACATCTGCTGCACAATAAGCATATTGAAACTCATCCTCGCAGCAAAATGACAAATGTGGAAAATGTATGGGTAGCCGGGGACTTAGGAGCTCATGCCGAGCAAGCGACTGTGGCGATGGGAGAAGGAGCTATGTCAGCGATTTGGATACACAAGGTATTAACTGGTATGAAAACAAAAGTACCGCAGCTCTGAGAGCTGCGGTTTAGAACGATGGGCGTATACTCGTTGGGAGTTGAAGTTCAAAGCGTTTAAATTGATCGCTAATGCCATACTTACGTAAAATTTCCGCTTGTTTGTTGCCGATAAGATCAAAATGCGGATAGGGTTGACGCTGATGAATATATTGGGGGTCTAATCCGTTTTGGTTGCACCATAAGCGCAGCTTGTCCAAATCAGAACATCCTACCTTGGTGACAGTTGTAATGCCTGGAAAGCGATCATCCAGCCAGTAATGTGTCAGAAAAGCAATTTCACCATGACTGACCTTTCTTTTCCAGGCCATAAGTTCCTGGCGGGTAATGCCAAATGCCATCGTTCTCATCCTTCCTTGGCCCATTCTGAAATTATGAGATGCTGAGCGGTTGTCCCATTATTTTCGTACTATAGTTTGTATTATGATCCACATGGGGTAACACAATAACAGGAGACCCTGTGTGATGACCTCCTGTTAGCGGTTAAAGCCATCTCTCGGCCCAGCTCTCCACACCATTCAATGCATCACCTAGCTCTTTACCCTTGCGTGTCAGCGAATACTCAGTACGCACAGGCCGCTCTGTGATAACATTGCGAAGGATCAGGCCGGAAAGCTCTAGTTCCTTGATGCGTTCGTTCAGCATGCGTTTGCTAAGATCAGGTATGGAGACGTGAATTTCACTAAATCGTTTGGGATGTTCCATCAAAGTATGAATGATGAGAGCGGTCCATTTTTTGCTGATGATCTGAAAGGACTGTTCCACCTTACCGCACAAAAGCTTAGGCTGCCTGTCGTCGCTCATCTGAATCCCCTCAATTTCATTGTTGTTTTAAACAGTATACTAAAAGTAACTCTGTATACCAATAGTAACTATAACGCTTTGTATCAACTGTGACATATTTAACAGTTTTTTCTCTTTCCTTTCGTCAATCATACCACAGAAAACGTTATCATTACAGGATATATCGAATGTTCACGATTTCGCTAAAATTTGATTGACTTGCCCCTTATTTTGGGTGTATTATGGGTTACGTTAATTCCTCAGGTAACTTTTAATAACCTCATCTTTATAATGGGAAGAAGGAATATTTCATGGATTCAATGACATTTGTCTTATTTGGAGCGACAGGGGATTTGGCGAAACGCAAAATTTACCCTGCCTTGTATAATTTGTTTGTAGAAGGTAAAATTCCGGCTTCCTTTTCTGTAATTGGGATGGGGCGTCGTGAAGTGGCGGACGAGCAATTTCAAAGTAATGTAGAGCAATCCATTAAGGATTTTTCCAGACACGTGAATGATGACCGTGCACAGATGGATCAGTTCTTAAGTGCTTTCCGTTACAGCGCATTGAACGTCAACCACCCGGAAGATTATAAAAAGCTGCTACAGCTTGCTGAGCAACGTGAAAATGACTTGGGAATTCCGGGGAACCGCATGTTTTACTTATCGGTGGCACCGGAATTTTTTGATGTGATTGCCCTCAATATTCGGGAGAGTGGTTTAGCTGAAACAAAGGGTTGGAAACGGCTCATTATCGAAAAACCATTTGGGCATGATTTGGAATCCGCACGTGAGCTGAATGATCGCCTAAGCAGAACATTTGCTGAGGATGAGATTTATCGTATTGACCATTACTTAGGTAAACCCATGGTGCAAAACCTGGAAGCCTTAAAATTTGCTAATCCATTGCTCCAAGGAATATGGAACAATCAATACATCGCCAATGTGCAAATTACCGCTTCCGAGACTGTAGGGGTGGAGGAGCGAGCGGGATACTACGATCACTCCGGCGCTATTCGTGATATGGTACAAAATCACATGCTGCAGGTGTTGATGATGACGGCTATGAACAAGCCGGGACATGTCACGGCTGACCAGGTGCGTGACGAAAAAAGCAAGGTGATGGACGCGCTTCGTGCGCTTGATCCTTCCGACATTGCTTCCAACGTGGTTAGAGGCCAATATACCAACGGTGAGATCAACGGAAAAGCAGTTCCTTCCTATAAAGAAGAGCCGGATATCGGACCTGATTCGCAAAATGATACTTTCATTTCAGCTCGCCTATGGATTGACAACGAACAATGGTCGGGTGTGCCGTTCTATATTCGCACTGGCAAACGCATGAAAGAAAAATCGACTCGGATCGTCGTGGAATTCAAAAAGGACAGCACAGATCCTTATGCCGCTCAAGGGCAACCGACTGACCCGAACTTGCTGATCATTCATGTTAACCCGGATGAAAAGGTGACGCTGCGTCTGAACAGTAGAGACCCGCTGAACAATGGTCAACTGGAGACGGTTCTGATGAATTATCATTCCGAGGCCAAGGATGTACCAGAAGCCTATGAGCGCCTCATCTTTGATGCGCTACGCGGCGATTCCACCTTTTTTGCTCATTGGAACGAAGTTGAGCTTTCATGGGTGTGGGTTCAACCTGTACTGGAAGCTTTTGCTCGTGGTGAGGTTCCACTTCACACGTATGCAGCAGGCTCTTACGGTCCAGAAGCTTCAGATCAATTGTTAGAGGAGCAAGGCTTTACATGGTGGTTGGACGAAAAGTCCGAAAGCTCTGAGAAAGCAGTCGTTCGTTCTTAACACTTATAAGAAAGTATATACAAAATATGTTTGCTATGGCAGGAGGCCTTTACTATGCAAGTAGGATTAATTGGTTTGGGAAAAATGGGCTTGAATCTCGGAAGAAATTTGATCGATCATAAGCATGAACTTGTCGCTTACGACGTCAATGCGGCCGCAATTCAAGAAATGAAGGATTATGGAGCTAAAGGTGCTTCTACATTGGAAGAGCTTGTACAGGCAACTCAATCCCCTAGAGTATTGTGGATTATGGTTCCTCACCAAATTGTGGATTCTGTGCTGGATCAGCTTCAACCGATGTTGTCCAAAGGGGACATCATTATTGAAGGTGGTAATTCTCATTATAAAGAGTCTATTGCTCGTCATGCCCGTCTAAAAGAATATGGTATCAGTTTCATGGATGCTGGAACTTCAGGCGGGATGGAAGGCGCACGCAATGGCGCTTGTTACATGATCGGTGGCGATCCGGAAGCTTGGGCGGTTGTTGAGCCTATTTTCCGCGACACAGCAGTGGAAAATGGATATCTGTATGCAGGTAAATCCGGAAGCGGACATTTTCTGAAAATGGTTCATAACGGTGTGGAATACGGCATGATGGCTTCCATTGGTGAAGGATTTGAAGTACTAGAAAAAAGCAGCTTTGACTTTGATTATGAACAAGTAGCGCGTGTGTGGAACAACGGTTCTGTTATTCGCTCTTGGCTGATGGGCTTGACTGAACGTGCATTTTCCAAAGATGCAAACCTGGACGAAATTCGTGGGGTTATGCACTCTTCTGGTGAAGGAAAATGGACGGTAGAGGAAGCACTGGACATTCAAGCTGCAACTCCAGTCATTGCTTTGTCCCTGCTGATGCGCTATCGTTCTCTTGATGCAGACACGTTCAACGGGAAAGTGGTTGCTGCGCTGCGCAATGAATTTGGCGGTCACGCGGTAGAAAAGAAGTAATAACAATATAAGTTAGTATCTATCCCCGTAGCTTCACAACTGCGGGGATATTGCTATATGTTTTGTCGTTTATTGGATTTTTGCAAAACCAGCATATGCATATTTTTCCTTGTATATCCGCACAATAGGTGAAAAAGGCGGAAGGATGAATAGCAAATGTGCAAAAGGTTTTCGTTATCGGCTGATTTGGATGAGGTAAGGGATCACTTTGGTATACAACGGGTGATGTATTATTACAAAACACGCTATAACATGAGTCCCACTCAGCATGTTCCAATTGTGCTGTATCAGGATGGAGAACGGGTACTTGATGAATTTCGCTGGGGATTTATTCCCTACTGGGGCAAGGATTGTGTCAATGCAGACTTGAATACGGTTCGGGTAAATCCGAGTTATCGCAAGATGGCGGAAACCCGGCGCTGTATCATTCCATGCAATGGATTTTATTACTGGCGAAAATTAGGTAAACGTATGTGTGCTGTACGGGTGGTATTGCCGGAACAGAAGATGTTTGCGGTCGCGGGGCTATATGAAGTCTGGCAGGATAGTCGTAAGGAGCCTTTACGCACCTGTACGATGATGACAGTTCATGCCAATACGGATATACGTGAATTCGATACCCGTATGCCAGCTATTTTGGAAGCTGATCATATAGATTCATGGCTGGACCCGTCTGTCCAGAACATAGATGAGCTGTTGCCTCTACTGCGCACGTATGAGCAAGGCGACATGAGCATCTATCCAGTGACCCCACTGGTGGCCAATGATGAACATGATAACCGTGAATGTATTCAGGAAATGGATTTGCAGTGGTCCTGGATTAAACCTTAAACGTATGAAGATTTTCATCCATTATTGATCATAAGCTTCCCGCCACCTGCATAGGTATGTATTGGGGAACAAGCGTCATGATCCGGGGAGAGGGGAAACGGCCGAAGGAGTATCTCATATGGGATGGAGGCGATTGGAATGAGTAACGATACACTCATCCAGCTGCTGGTGCTCATGGTGACGATCATCGGTCTGGTCCAAAACCGGTAAGTGGCAGGTTCCAGAAGGCGGGAGAATTGCCGTAGGCAATCTTCCGTTTTTTTCTGTGCTAAAAAGCTCGCAGATTAAGGAAGCTTACGGTACAATAGATGCTAGGCTACAGGTGACAAGACACCTGAATATACGTCTACATACGATATACTTTTAAGGGAGAGCAAATCATGAGTGAATTAACTTCATTACCACCAGCCAAAAAAAGAAAATTGCTGTTTAGCGCAGGGCTTAGCTGGTTGTTTGATGCTATGGATGTGGGGCTGCTTTCATTTATAGTCGCAGCGTTGGCAAAGGAGTGGCATCTGGGATCGGAGCAAATTGGACTGCTGACTGCAATGAATTCGATAGGAATGGTGTTCGGAGCCGCTTTGGCGGGGATTTTGGCTGATCGTTACGGCAGACGCGCCATATTAGTGTGGACATTGTTGATTTTTTCTATTGCCAGCGGCTTATCCGCTTTGGCAACAGGTCTCGGAATGCTGCTGGTACTGCGTTTTATTGCTGGTGCAGGCTTGGGTGGGGAATTGCCTGTTGCTTCGACGCTGGTGTCAGAATCAGTGCCTGTGAAAGAACGAGGGAGAGCAGTTGTGCTGCTGGAAAGCTTCTGGGCGGCAGGTTGGATCCTTTCGGCTCTTATTGCTTATTTTGTTATTCCGAAGTATGGTTGGCAAATGGCATTTATTCTCGGCGCAGTACCTGCGCTGTACGCTCTTTATCTGCGCAGAGCTATTGATGATTCACCGCGTTACAAACAGCAAAGCGTCAAACTTCCGCTGCGTGCACGATTGGCGTCGATTTGGTCGGGACCTAATCGCAAGTCTACGCTGATGCTGTGGATTTTATGGTTCACAGTTGTATTTTCATACTACGGCATGTTCCTGTGGCTACCGAGCATGATGTTTATGAAAGGTTTCGAACTGGTTAAAAGCTTTGAGTATGTGCTGATCATGACGCTTGCGCAACTACCAGGTTACTTTACCGCCGCCTATCTAATTGAAAAGCTGGGACGCAAATTCGTACTGATCATCTACTTGCTGCTCACAGCAGTGTCCGCCATATGGTTTGGTACCTCGGAAACGGCAGGAATGCTGCTGGCTGCTGGTATTTGCTTGTCCTTTTTTAATCTCGGTGCATGGGGAGCCATGTACGCCTATACTCCGGAATTGTACCCGACAGCCGTACGTTCAACCGGTGTAGGTATGGCGGCTGCATTTGGTCGTATTGGAGGCGTTATCGGGCCGTTTGCGGTCGGTATACTCGTAGGACAGGGCGTAGCGTTACCATCTATCTTTGTGATTTTCTTCGTAGCTATCTTGATCGGTGCAGCGGCTGTATGGTTGCTGGGTACGGAAACCAAAAATCAGGAGATTGACTAACCTTTACATTCACCTGTGTAAAGATTCATAATATAAGAGAGAGGAGTGACCTGTAATGGAGCATACCTTTCTGCTCAAGGCAGACTGGAACGGGGGGCGCAACAGCGACGGCCGTATTGAGGCTGGACAGTTGCGGACTGCAATTTCGATCCCGGCTGAAATGGGAGGCCCTGGTGTGGGCACCAATCCAGATGAAATGCTGCTCGGTGCCGCCGCTACCTGCTATTTGATTACGTTGGCGGCGATGATGGAGCGCGCGAGTCTCCCGGTGGCATCACTGGCGCTGGAATCCGAAGGGATTGTCGATGTAACGAACAATATTTTTACATATCGCCGAATTGTGCATCGTCCGCAGGTTCAATTGGCCGCCGATGCGACAGAATCGCAGATCGAACAAGCATTGCGACTGGCAGAGCAGGCAGAAACCTCATGCATGATCTCGCGTGCCGTAGCGGGAAATGTGGCGTTGTCCACAGAGCCCGTGGTGGAGCGCGCCTCGTGAAGCGATATTTGTAACAGGAGCAATCATTCCAATTGCCCATCATTTTTTTAATCCAAGGAGGACACAACCATGACAGCACAACAAAAATTGCTCGTATTCGCAGGCTCTTACGCCGAATTGGAAGGTAACGGAGTTTATTCGTACACTTTTAATGAACAGACAGGAGCACTTACACTACAGGATGAGTTCTCCGGCTTGAAAAATCCTACATTCCTGAATGTGGACGTCAAAAATCGGAAGCTGTATTCCATTGGAGAGACGACTTCTGCTGCAGGAGTGAAAGTAGGCGAAGCCTCTGCTTTCGAAATTGACCCAGTTAAAGGAACATTTACATTGCTGAATCGTGCGGAAAACGTGGGTGCAACAACTTGCCACATTCAGCGTGATCCATCTGATCGTTACCTTATTGTAGTCAGCTACCACGGTGGTATGGTGGGACTGGTGTCTCTGACTGAGGACGGACGTATCGGTGAGTTGCTGGATGTTAAACAGCATGAGGGCAAAGGAGCGCACCCTGAACGTCAGGACCGTCCACATCCACATTCCAGTTTCTTTAGTCCGGACGGCCGCTTCCTGTTCGTACAAGATCTCGGTCTGGATCTGATCCGCGTTTACACCATTGATGACAGCAAAGGACAACTGGTGCTTCATGGTGAAACAAAAACCCATGCAGGTGCAGGTCCACGTCATTTGACGTTCCACCCGAATGGTAAATTCGCTTTTGTGATTAACGAAGTGGATTCTTCCATTACTTCTTTTGCATATGATGCAGAGGCTGGCAAGCTCACTGAGCTTGAGAGCGTACCGACATTGCCGTCTGACTTTACAGGTGAAAACACAACTGCTGAAATTGCGATTTCGGGGGATGGAACTTATCTGTACGGTTCCAACCGTGGGCATGACAGCATTGTGGTATACGCTGTAGACGAAGCAACTGGCAAGCTGAGCCTAGTCGAGCATGTATCTGCTGAAGGAGAGCATCCACGCCATTTTGCTTTGACTCCAAATGGTGACCATATGCTCGTAGCCAACCGCGACACCAACAACATCGTTACGTTCAAAGTGGACAAGGCAAGTGGACGCTTGACCTACACCGGGCAACAAGTAACCGTATCCAAGCCAGTATGCGTACAGCCTTTTTACTTTTCCGTGTAAAAATCGTTCTACATTAATATCATGCAGAGTGACTAAGTAACGGTATGCGGCTTGTGATCGCTACGAGAACGGATCATTCTTCCGATCGCTGTTGCTCCCAGATTTCTTGTTTGTATGTTCAAGGGTAGAAATCGGGGGGGGGCAAAGGCGAACGCTCCGCTTCTTCAGAACGATTCCGTTCTCTCCGCTGCTTTAGTGCTTTTGGCGACCATTTTTTTATGCAGAAACAATAAACGAATACGTATATGTTGATGATACTGATAGATTAACCAAGCATAGAAAATTTTTTAGTGAAAACGGCTCGTAGGATAACCTACAGCCGTTTTTATTTTAGGGCTTAGTCATTTCAAAAGAAGTCACTACCTACAAAAATAATATAAAATTTTATGGCTACAAATAAGATACGAATAATCTCGGCAGGAAAAGGGTACATATGTTATAAGCGGGACAAGAATCTCTCAAGCACTCCGATAATGCAAATCTAGGACAAGCATTGTGAGTTCCATATAAGGGTTAGAGGCTTAAAATAAAAGTATTATATTTGGCCTAAGTATTAGTTTAGGTCGTTGGCTTTTTTAGAGGCAAACTCATGAAAAATGAGCAATGGCAAGGATAAACTGAGTAACGAAGCGGGCAGATGGATTTCGGAGAAGCGATAGCGTTCGCCTTTGGAACTTGATTTTAACCATTAAAATATATTCAAAAAATCAAGCTCCAACAGCGATCGGAGAAACCATCTGATCGCGAAGTGGGCCTCATAGACCGATAAGAGTATATAAAGGAGGAAACGAAATGAAAATTATCATTACGCAAAAGGAAGCCGTCGACAAAGGAATATGGACAGAGATCATGGGGATGTTTGCTGTAACCAAAGAGGACGAGGTATGGCAGAATGAAGAGTTTATTCTCACCGAAGAACAGGCACGTCAGGTCGGGTTATTAAGATAGCAAAGATAAATAGGACATGTTATCAAGTTTTAAGACCAAGTCTTAAAAAATCGTAACTTCTTTTTTATGTATCTGATACACTTTTTAACCGTGCAACGTTTATGATGGGTACACAAGGGTAATGAAGCTTACAGACACCGTGCACATACCCAAACGGCAAGGAGAGATCAGACATGATGAAACTAGCTTCGAAATGGACCGTATTGGCTTTAATGATGATGCTGATTACGACGGCAGGGGCAACAGCGCAAGGCTACACACCCGTAATACCTGCTGAAAATCAGGAGACCGTATATATAAACCAAATGGAGATTCGTGACGGACAAATTTATTTGTCGGCAGACCCGATTGAATGGTATGAAGGCGCGGCAGCTGACAAAGCATTATTGGAGCATGAAGGAAATACAGGATTGGATGGAGCTCCAGATGGCTACTACATCGTAAATAATTCCGTACAAAATGACGTGTATCAGGTTGCACCAGATGCTTCGGTAGAGGTGCAGATTTATGATCACACGGGTAACATAGAAGATACAGACGTGCAATGGAACGAATCGATTCCTCTGGCACAGTTTGAGAAAGATTTTGCTAAAAAGGACGTTCTGGACCTCAGTCAATTTCCATACCATGTTACGCTTCGTGAAGGTAAAGTTGTAAAAATCGTGCAGCAATTCATTCCTTAAAATAGAAGTAATCTCATTTCACAAACACGTGCTTTCACTTGATTATAGATCAGGGGAGCACGTGTTTTTTTATACTTTATAACAAAAAAGAGGATATCCAGCCCATATAGGGCGCGGATATCCTCTTCTCTTCATAATATACGATTAGAACGATTTTGCTGTGTCTACTGCACGTTGTACAGCAGAAGCAACGATTTCTTGTGCTTGATCTGGAGCTTGGTTATGTCCTTCCAGTACAACTTTCACGATGTCTTTCACTCCGAAGAAGGATAAGATGTTGTTCATGTAGTTCAAAGACATTTCAGCTGCAGCAGCTGGTCCTTCGGAATAAACGCCGCCTCTTGCATTCAACAGGGCTACTTTAGTTTCAGTTACGAGACCAACTGGACCTTCAGCAGTGTATTTGAATGTTTTACCAGCTTGGTTCAGGTAGTCAATGTACGTATGCAGTACAGCTGGAATCGTCATGTTCCAGAGCGGGAAAGCAAATACGACTTTGTCTGCTGCCAGGAATTGATCCAGGTAGCCATTAGCGATGTTTGCTAGGCGAGCTTCTTCTGCGTTCAGCTCCATGCCTCTAGCGGATTTGAACGTGCCGTTGATCATGTTAGCGTTCAAATAAGGAAGCTCGACGGAGAACAGGTCCAGCTCAGTGATTTCATCAGTTGGGTGGGAAGACTTGTAGCTTTCTACGAAGGCGTTATACAATTTAACTGTTGCAGATTCTTCAGCTGTACGATCATTAGCTTTGACAAATAATACTTTAGACATGATTTATTTCCCCCTAAGTAAGTTGAATAAGTAAGTTAAGTTAGTAAGTTACCACGTAATATTACAATATAAAGATAATATCTGTCAACACTTTTATATTAAATTTACTTTGAAAAGCTACTTTATTTTTTACACTGTAAATTTTACGTGTTTCTTTTGCAAAATATCAGTTTTGCGGTAAAATTTAAATGTAAAGTTTAATGAAGAGAATGGTTTGAGTAGGCGAAGAAGAAAATGAACATGGTGCCTGCAAAATATGGCACAATAGTTGAACGAAAAAAGGTGAGTAGCTTGAAGATAGGTTTTTTTGATTCAGGATTGGGTGGAATTACAGTATTGTCCGAGGCACTAAGACGTTTGCCAAACGAAAATTTTGTATACATGGCGGATACCCTTCATGTGCCTTACGGGACGAAAACTCCCCAAGAGGTGCTTGGTTATGTCAAGGCTTCAGTAGAAACGATCCTTAAAGAAGATGTTAAGGCATTGGTAATTGCCTGCAATACGGCTACAAGTATCGCGGTTGCGGAGCTAAGGAAGGAATATCCTATTCCGATTATTGGTATGGAGCCAGCTGTGAAGCCAGCGGTCGAGATGAACCGAGCCAATGGTAAAAGAGTTCTGGTGTTAGCCACACCATTGACGTTGAAACAATCCTGTTATGCAGCGCTGGTATCCAGGGTTGACGATCATGGGAGCGTGGACTCACTACCTCTGCCGGAGCTAGTACATTATTGCGAACAGTTGAATTTTGACCGGGCAGAAATGTCCGAATATTTTAACCATGAGCTGTCTTCGTTCAATCTAGACATATATGGTACGGTGGTATTGGGATGTACTCATTATCCTTTTTATAAGGAAATTCTAAGGGAACTACTACCTTCTCATATTCAGTTAATTGACGGGAGCCAGGGAACAGTTAGACGGTTGAAACAGGTGTTGTCTGAGCGCAATTTGCTGGAACCTTCGCCAAAATCCGGTCCATCGCAAGAGGGACACATTACATTTCTATGTTCTAGTCAGGATGAGGCCTATATGCATAAGATGGAGCGGGCGCTTGAAATCTATGCGGAGCATGAAAAGATTTATTTTTAAAAGAATAGCGGCTGGCGAACGTGTGGGAGCTTAATGAAATATCCAATTCGCCAGCCGTATTGTGTGTCAGACGCATGGAGGGAGGCGTGAGATGGATGTTCAACTGATCCTGAATGAGCTTCACGAAACGGGCGTGCTTGAAAGCCGTATGCGAAATCTCAAACCACTGACCGGCGGAACTTCGAGCAAAGTGGTAGTTGTCATGGACGGAACTAAGCTGCGATACGTGATTAAGCAAAATGATCCCGCTGTCGTAGAAGCCGAGGCGGAATTCTTGCATACCTATGTACAGATTGAGAAACTATCGCGTTTGGTTTATGTAGATCCGTTGAACCGTTATTTGGTATACATGTTCAGGTCAGGGTTCACACAGTATCATGAACGAAACAAAAGCGATTTGTTGCTTCGTCTAGCAACGGAGGTGATCTCGCACTACAAGTCTTTTGGTGAGGAACGTCATTATGGTTATCCGGATCACCCGTTTGTGGAATGGAGAGATTTTCTGCTACATAGAACGAAGGAATCTGAAAAGATCATACAAGGCGTTTTACCCCGAGAGAATCATCGGTTCGTTCATACCCTTGTGGCTGGTTTGCCACAACGTAATATTAAATATTTGCTTCATGGTGACTGTGGAGTACATAATTTTGTGTTTACCGAAAACGGTACATTGACGGGTATTATTGACCCTGATCCAGTGGTAGGAGAACCTCTGTATGATCTGATATACGCCTTTTGTTCTTCACCGGATAGGCTGACCGTCGATACTATTTTGCCTGCCTTAGAGAAGCTTGAGCCGGAGATGACAGGGGAATACAAGCAGACAGGGAAGTGTTACTGGGATTATACTTTCGTGTAGCTACCTGCATTCGCCAGCATCCTAAAGACCTCGATAAATATACAGAAGCGTGGACCTATTGGCTAGACAGGGTTCGCTGAAAGGAATAGGGAACATGAGCATACAAGGGTGGAATCATATTTGCTTTTCGGTGTCTGATTTGGAGAAGTCTATACATTTCTATCAGAATGTACTAGATGGAAAACTGCTCGTTAAAGGACGTAAGCTGGCTTATCTGGACTGCCTAGGAATGTGGTTAGCTCTCAATGTGGAAGAGGATATCCCGAGAAATGAAATTCATCATTCCTATACGCATATTGCATTTTCGATAGCGGAAGCTGATTTTGAGAATATGCTCAACAAGCTGAGAACTTTTAATGTCACCATTTTGCCCGGACGAGAGCGGAATGAACAGGATAAAAGATCGGTCTATTTTACAGATCCAGACGGACATAATTTTGAATTCCACACAGGACAATTGCAGGACCGCTTGGAATATTATAAAAAAGATAAAAAGCATATGACTTTTTATGATTGATTAATTGACGTGTAGGTATTAAGTAATAATTGGGTCGCATTTAGGAGGAATACAGAAGGATGTCACTTTCTCAGGAAAACGGTTCCAAGCAAGCACAAGTCGTTAAAACGATGACGGTTTTTGCAATCACTTGGCCGATCTTTATAGAAATGTTGTTTCACATTTTGATGGGTAGCGTGGATACGTTCATGCTAAGCCATGTTTCTGATGAGGTTGTATCGGCTGTGGGTGTATCAAGACAGTTGATTGAATTTACGATTATACTTTTCAATCTGCTTGGTCTTGGAGTAGGTGTGATCATTGCTCAGCTATTGGGGGCGCAAAAGCATGTGGATGCAAGCCGTGTTACGGCTTCGGCACTAACCTTTAATCTGGTGTTTGGTCTGGCGCTGAGTTTGATGTTTATTGTGAGCCGGGATTTTTTGCTATCCTTTTACCATATTACCCCGACGATCAAGGAAAATGCAGAGATTTATATGATGCTGGCAGGGGGGTCACTGTTTCTGGAAGCGCTTATGTTAACCGCAGGTCCGGTTATTCGATCGCATGGTTTTACTAAAGACACGATGATCGTGGGCATTGGTATGAATATATTGCATATCGTGGGGAATGCGCTGCTCATTTATGGCTGGTTTGGTCTGCCGCAGATGGGAGTGGCGGGTGCAGCGATTTCAACGGTGATTAGCCGTGCTGTAGCATGTGTCTGGATTTTTCTACTGCTGTACAAGCGTGTGAGTGCGCCGATTCGCATCCGGTATTATGTACAGCTTCAATGGAGTAAGCTGGTAGCCATCCTGAAGATTGGTATTCCTGCCGGGCTGGAATGGTTGTCTTATCAACTTAGCCAAATGATGGTGACCCGGTTTGTCAGCTTTATGGGTACAACAGCGATCGCAACCCATTTTTATACGAATACAATTGTGTACTTTTTTATGGTATTTGGAATGGCTGTAGGTGAGGGGACGGAAATTATTGTTGCCCGCCTAATTGGAGCAGGAGACAAGGAAAAAGCCTATCATCAACTTTTACGGAGCCTTAAATGGTCTTTGGTCATTACGATTGCTGTGATCGTAGTAGTTTCCTTTTTCCGATATGAAGTGATGGCGATCTTTACAGATGAGCCGGCGATCATTCAATTAGGAGCAGCGATTTTGCTCTTCTGTATATTGCTGGAGCCGGGCCGTGTGTTTAATCATGTTGTCATTAACTCCTTGCGAGCAGCGGGAGATGTTCAGTTCCCGTTGATGATGGCCATTATTTCAATGTGGGGGATTAAAATCCCGCTAGCATATGTGCTGGGCATTCATATGGGATATGGTGTGCTGGGTGTGTGGATTGCACATGCCTGCGATGAGTGGGTACGAGGCATTTTCCACTATTTACGCTGGAAGGGTCGGAAATGGCAGCACAAATCGCTGTTATCTAAGGCTGAACTTCAGGCGGAATCAGTCTAAGGCTGAAAGAGATTCTACAACAGACATTCTCCAAGAAAATTGGGGGATGTCTGTTTTTTTACAAAAATAAGCAAAATGGGGATGTTAAAACTTTTCAAAAATTGCTAGAATATAGTAACCTCGAACGTAGTAGAGGTTTTCAAAGTTTCAAAGACGGATGGTTTCCGATTGAATCCATGAAGGAGGGAATAGGATGGAACGTAAAGTGCATATCATTCCTTACCAAGTGATCAAGCAGGAGCAACAAGTGAATGAAATACCGCGAGGGGTAGAGTTGATTCAGGCTCCTGCGGTATGGAACCAGACTCGAGGCCGAGGCGTGAAGGTGGCGGTGCTGGACACGGGCTGTGATTCGGACCATCCTGATTTGAAGGCGCGCATTATTGGCGGCCGGAATTTCACGGATGATGACCAAGGTGATCCGGAAATTTTCAAGGATTACAACGGCCACGGTACACATGTGGCAGGAACCATCGCGGCAGCGGAAAATGCGAATGGTGTCGTGGGTGTTGCTCCAGAGGCAGACCTGCTCATCATCAAGGTGCTAAACAAGCAGGGCTCCGGTCAATATGACTGGATTATTCAAGGCATCTATTATGCAATTGAGCAAAAGGCAGATATCATCTCGATGTCACTTGGCGGTTCTGAGGATGTGGCAGAGCTTCATGAAGCCGTAAAAAAGGCTGTGGCTAGCCAAATCTTAGTCATCTGTGCAGCTGGAAATGAGGGGGACGGTGACGACAGAACGGACGAGCTCGGCTACCCCGGCTGCTATAATGAAGTGATTAGCGTAGGTGCTATCAACTTTGACAGGCACGCCTCAGAATTCAGTAATTCTAATAATGAGGTGGATTTGGTTGCACCGGGAGAAGATATTTTGTCCACCGTTCCAGGCGGCAAATATGCGACCTTTAGCGGAACTTCGATGGCTACTCCGCACGTAGCAGGTGCATTGGCGTTGATTAAGCAGCTGGCGAATGCGAGCTTTGAGCGTGATCTCACCGAACCGGAATTATACGCACAACTCATCAAACGCACGATTCCACTCGGCAATTCTCCTAAACTGGAGGGCAACGGTCTACTGTACTTGACGGCAGTGGAGGAGCTCTCCCGTATTTTCGACGCACAGCGTGTAGCGGGAATACTCACTACAGGATCATTGAAGGTTAAATAAACCGTAACTTCAACTTCGGATATACAGCGGCTCTCCTAAAGGGAGAGTCGTTTTTTTTTGCGTTTCAGATCTTTTGGAAAATCTCCGTTTACATTGCATTCCAGTGTCGGGTAACATATATCACAAAGATAGAGGCGTAAGTTAGAATTGGAGGATTAGTATGAATGATATTATTGTGCAAGCCAGCGAGCTAAGACGCACAGGGCAAGCAGAGGAAGCGCGAGAGCTTCTATTGAAGGCATTAGAACAGCAGCAACATGATGGAGAACTGTGGTATCAGACAGCTTGGACGCATGACTCACTGGGCTTGGAGAGGGAGGCGGTTCCCTTTTATGAAAAAAGCCTAGGTATGGCACTATCCACAGAATCAAGGAAAGGAGCCATCCTGGGATTAAGCAGTACATATCGTGTATTGGGAGATTACGCCAAGGCGAAAGCGTGGTTGGACACAGGAATGAACGAATTTCCGGATTACAGACCGTTTCGGGTATTTTACGCGATGGTGTTATACAATCTGGGGGAATACGGGAAAGCCATGCAGGAGCTGCTAATGGAGGTGGCTGAGACGACCTCGGATTTATCTACACAGGAGTACTCACGTGCTATTCAATATTATGCAGATAAACTGGATCAGATCGAGGCATAGGTGAACCGGAGTGAGAGCATAAGCAGTAACGTATATATATGCTCGTACATAAAAAGATCACAGTCAGAGAGCAGTAATTCTCTTCCCTGACTGTGATCTTTTACTGTTTATTGTTTAGCTATAGGGTCCGTAACTTGAAGAGTTATATAACTGTGATTACTGCGCACCTTCAGTAACGGCGATTTCTTTTTCCAGGTTTTCTCTGGACAGGTTGGCCTTCAAGTAATCCGGTGTATCGGGTAGTACAAGATGCAAATTGGATTTTTGACAAATGCGGATGGTGCACTTTTCGACGGTAAAATCAAAGACATGCCCACCCCCAGTGCGTTCATCGTTAATAAAATGCAGATGAAATCCGGCTACCCCAATACCTTGAGCATAGGCAGGTGTCCAAAAACCTGTAATCACTCCAGAAGCGTCGTTAAAAGAGAACGTGGGCTGTGATTTGGTCGCCTCAATAAAAGGTTTGTAAGGCTTCACCTGGTGAGGGACGGTACGTGTTTTTACTTCACGAAAAACGCCATCCATACGGAAGGCATAGAACAGATTACGGCTTGGAAACAACTTTAACAGCAGGGCTTCCAACTCTTCGCGATGCATGGGGCGGTCAATAGTATATGTGAAATCTTCATGAAAAAAGGTGACGGTGGAAAAAGGTGTGGTTTCTTCCGGTTTTACGCGATGGGCCGTACCGTCTGGAAGCAAGTGATAGAATTCACCATCGAACGCGATCATCTCGCCATTCAGTTGATCAAAGGTACCAATTCCGAAATCCCCGTGCTTTTGCAACTCCTCAAAGGCAATAACTCCATCATAAAGACCATCTAATAGAGCAAGCATAGTGGACGTTTGGTAAATATCATGATCAGTTTCTTGCTTGGTTTCCAGTCCTGCAACGGTCATGGTAATACACTTCCTTTTGTAATTGTATGCATTTATTTTCTTTCTTTTTCAATAATAAACGTAAAGTTTCAGTGAATAACATGAATAACTCAAAAAAATCATAAAAAAAACGTTATACTCCAAAATTGTCATAAAGCCGTCACGAGTGAGACATGGTTAAGGTTAGTTTAATTGGTTAGGCAGCAGTTTACGTCCCAACTGGATGTTATCCTGGTAATCAATCGGAATATCGACAACCACAGGACCATCGGTATGAAGTGCCTGCTGCAATACACTTTCTAGTTCTTCAGGAGAGTGCACGCGTAATCCAGTGGCCCCGAAGCTTTCAGCATATTTCACTACATCAACATCTCCAAATTTTACACCAGACGTTCTGCCATATTTAATCTGTTGTTGAAATGCGACCATGTCATAGGTGCCATCTCTCCATACGATATGCACTAGCGGAGAGTTAAGACGTACAGCGGTTTCGAGCTCCATGGATGAAAACAGAAATCCTCCGTCTCCAGAAATAGAAACGACTTTTTGACCGGGATTGACGAGTGTGGCAGCAATCCCCCAAGGCAGTGCTACGCCTAACGTCTGCATCCCGTTGCTGAATAGAAGGTGACGCGGCTCATACGAACGGAAATATCGTGCCATCCAAATGTAGTGTGAGCCGACATCACAGGTGACTGTGACATTATCGTCAATCAGGCTGCGCAGTGTGCGAATGAATTGTAATGGATGAATCAGATAATCATGCTTGCGCACAGGAACAGCAGCTTGCTCGTTCAGATCATGGCGAAGACGATTTAATTGGCTGCAGGAAGCTTTAGATAGCTTTAAGGTAGGCAATTCTTCTGCAAGGCTACTTACAATCAGGGCTATATTTCCGATAAGCTCGTAATCCGGTTGATAATCATGATCAATATCTGCTTGATGATCATCCAGATGAATGAGTGTTCGGTTTGCAGGAATGTTCCAGTTTTTTGGATCATATTCAATAGGATCATAGCCTATCGTCAGTACCAAATCTGCGGCTCCCAGAAGCATGTCACCCGGCTGATTATGGAACAGACCGACTCTTCCAAAATAGTGACTTTCCAGTTCACGGGAGATGGCTCCAGCGGCCTGGAAGGTTTCGACAACAGGCAGATCTGTATCTCGGATGAGAGCACGGATAGCTGCGGTGGCTTCAGGCGTGCTGGCTTTCATGCCGAGAAGAAGTACGGGCAGCTTGGCTTTTTTGATTTGCTCTGCGACTTGTTTGATGAGTCCGGCGGGTGCGGTTCCGAGTTGGGGAAGAGAAACCTTCTCAATGACTGTTACTTCAGATGACGAAGTCAACACGTCCTGCGGCAGGCTGACGAATGTGGCTCCAGGCTGGGCTGAGGTCGCAATTCGAAATGCATTAGCAATTGCTTCCGGTACATTATCAGGATGTTCTACTTCTACACTGTATTTGGTGATGGGTTCGAATAGTCCGGCGTTATCCATAGATTGGTGCGTGCGTTTCAAGCGTTCGGATCTTGGGACTGCACCCGCAATGGCGACGACAGGATCACTTTCTGCATTAGCGGTGACAAGTCCTGTCGCCAAGTTAGATGCGCCTGGACCTGAGGTAACAATGCATACGCCCGGTTTACCGGTTAATCGACCGACTGCCGCTGCCATAAAGGCGGCATTTTGTTCATGACGACATACGATCAATTCGGGCCCCCGATCTTGAAGAACATCAAAAACAGAATCGATCTTGGCACCTGGAATGCCAAAAATATGGGTAACCCCTTGCTTGATCAAGCAATCGACAACAAGGTCGGCTCCTTTTGTATCGGATATAGTTTTAGTTTGAACAGCTTGCACTTTTGTACTCAATGCTACCACCTCTTCTTCTTCTCTGTGAAATAACTAATGAAATACTTTTAATGTAAATCAATGGATGTATATTGCAATTATAATACAATAACTGGTATTTTCAAGAAAGAAATTTTCAGAAAAAAGGAGAAAAATACATAAAACGTTTTCAAAGTTTGATCTATCACGGAAAATTAAAATTGTGGAATTTTCTTGTGGTGTCGGTCATCGAGAAGGTATAGAACAGATCTGTCCCAAATGGAGGCAGATCATTTTTATCCGCTCACATGATAAAAATCACTTTCCTCTACAAAGGATAGCGGTTACAATGTAATTGTTGTTAACGTAAACATTAAATTTAAGGTGAAGTAATCCAGCTTGCAATGATGTACAGGTATCGTATTATAGCTATATTATCTTATGTAATCACGAGACCTGCTATGTGGTGGAGAATGTTATTGTTGAAAAACAAGTAGAGCATGAACATTTTTGTTCACGTTAACAATTTATTGGGTAACACGATTATAGAAGGGATGAGAGAGTAATGACTAAAGCGTTTTTAGACGAAAACTTTTTGTTGAGCAATCCAACGGCTGAAATCTTGTACCATCAGTACGCCAAGGATATGCCGATTATCGACTATCATTGCCATTTAAGTCCACAAGAAATTTATGAAAATAAAGCGTTCAAGAATATTACGGAAGCCTGGTTGTACGGAGATCATTACAAATGGAGACTGATGCGGGCCAATGGGGTTGAAGAACGCCTGATTACGGGAGATGGCGAAGATTATGACAAATTTTTGGCTTGGGCCAAAACCGTACCTACACTGATCGGTAACCCACTGTACCATTGGACCCACTTGGAGCTTCAACGCTTTTTTGGTGTCTATGAGCTGCTGAATGAACAGAACGCACCAGTGATCTGGGAAAAAGTAAACCAAAAGCTGCAGGGAAAGGGCTTTGGCGCACGTGATCTGATTGTGAACTCGAAGGTAACTGTGGTGTGCACCACTGATGATCCGACAGACCATCTCGAATACCACAAACAAATCAGCAAGCTGAACGATTTCCCAGTGGCAGTGCTGCCAAGCTTCCGCCCCGACAAAGCTTTGGAAATTAATCGCGAAACTTTCCAGCCTTGGGTGGCTCGGTTGGGTGAAGTCAGCGGACTGGATGTTTCTGGCCTGGAAGGATTTTTGAATGCGCTGGCGAGCCGGGTGCGCCATTTCCATGCTGCCGGAGGTCGGGTATCTGATCATGCCCTCGATACTGTTGTCTATGAAGAAACGACACTGGAGGAAGCAGCAGCCATATTCAGCAAGGCGCTGGAGGAAGGTCATGTGACTCCTGTAGAGGAGGCGAAATATAAATCGTACGTTCTGGTTTTTCTTGGAAAACAGTATGCAGAACATGGCTGGGCAATGCAATATCACATTCACGCGCTGCGTAACAACAACACGGCTATGTTCCGTCATTTGGGACCGGATACAGGCTATGATGCCGTAAATGATGGCTCGATCGCACGTCCATTGGCGGCATTGCTGGACGCACAGGAGCTGGCAGGAGGATTACCGAGAACTATTTTGTATTCGCTTAATTCGGTTGATTATCCAGTACTGGCAAGTCTCGCAGGCTGCTTCCAATCTGGTGGAACTGTAGGGAAAATCCAGTTTGGTACTGCATGGTGGTATAACGACCACATCGAAGGTATGCAGGAGCAGATGAAGCTACTGGCTAACTACGGAGTGCTGTCCCGCTTTATTGGTATGCTGACGGATTCCCGCAGCTTCCTATCCTATACACGCCATGAATATTTCCGCCGTATACTCTGTGACTTAATTGGGACGTGGGTTCAGGAGGGTAAGGCGCCTGAGGATCTGGAACTGCTCGGAGCCATGGTACAAAACATTTGCTACAATAACGCTGAGCAATATTTTAATTTCCCAACGGTTGTTCATAGTAAGTGAAGTTATTGCCTAGGTGAGAACTCACTAACCTCATAAAAAATGGCTCTTGCCAGGAGCTTGTTTCAAAACTCCCGGTAAGAGCAATTAAAAATAAAATAGTTATCAACTGAGGATTTTGCAAAAATCTCATAAGCGACTTCCAATGAACAAGATATAGATCGAAATGGTTTAGTTCGTCTATATTTTGCACTTCGGAGCGACTGGAATCGAATTTTGCAAAATCCTGAACTAAATATGTGAAAATAATTACAAACATAGAGGAGTGTGTAGGTATGGGAGTGCCTATCGTGCAGGAGAGCGTCCAACCTGACAACAAGACAGGCGAGCTTATTAGCCTGAAAGAAAAGATTTCGTATGGTATGGGTGACTTTGGAAACGGATTCATGTTTGATTTGGGACAGTTGTATTTGCTGAAATTTTTTACAGATGTAGCTGGGGTTTCTGCAGGAGCCGCCGCAGGTATTTTCTTGGTCAGCAAGCTGTTTGCCGCCGTCTGTGATCCCATTGTCGGGTCCTTTGTTGATTACCGCAAACATATCGGTACACGTGGAAAATTTAGACCTTTTCTTATCGTTGGAAGCGTTATCCTTGCAATTCTTACGATCCTTACCTTTATTTCGCCGAATATTTCACCCACAGGCAAACTCATTTACGCCTATGCGTCCTATATGATCTGGGGGATCGGCTACTCTATTGTAAACATTCCATACGGCTCGCTGGGCGCCGCCATTACGCAGGATACTCATCAGCGTGCCTCATTGTCATCTTTCCGTCAGGCGGGATCGCTGGGCGCATTATTCGTCACCAGTGTCGTTGTCATGCCACTTATTTTACTGTTTCCTAACCATCATGTTGGCTATCCGGTTGTGATGGGGATTATGTCACTCATTGGTGTGATTGCTTTCATCATATGTTACCGAGGAACGAAAGAACGCATTGTTAGCCAGTCCGGGCCAAAAGAGAAGCTATCTATAGGCGTTATCGTGCATACCTTTACGAATAACAAGCCTTTACTGGTACTCGTTTTGATGACGATTTTCACCATATCCGCGTACAATATTAAGTCCGCACTGCTGATCTATTTTGCCGAATATAACTTGGGGCATGTAGAATTAATGGCTTATATGAATTTTATTATTATCGGTTCGTCGCTACTGGGTGTGTTGTTCCTGCCCAAGCTGGTACGGCGCTTCGGTAAACGTAAAACAGCCATACTGGGGATGCTGGTTAGTGTCATTGCCGACTCCATTAACTTTTTTATGCCTTCAAATGTATACATTTTCACAATCCTGGCCAGTATTTCGTTCATTGGTATTAGTATTCCTAATGGGGTTACCTGGGCCTTCGTGTCCGATATTATTGATTATGGCGAATGGTCATCCGGGGAGCGTAAGGAAGGGATTACTTACTCACTATTTAACTTTTCACGTAAATTGGCTCAATCCTTGTCTGGCTTTCTATCGGGCATTGGACTAGCGCTCATCGGGTATGTTCCGAATGTGGTTCAGTCCTCGGGAACGCTGCTTGGGATCAAAGCCTTGCTTTGTCTCTATCCGGCTGTTGCTTTGGCTTTGGCCATGCTGGTGATCGGTAAAATGTATAAGCTGACGGACAGCAGACATGCAGAAATGGTTCAAGAGTTACAGCGTCGACATGCGGATAAACGCGTATAATTTGTGAAAGTCTTCTTTTCCGGGCGGCTCCTGTGGTATGGTGGGTATATAATTTTTTTAGAGCCTCACTAAGGAAAGGATACGTATATGGCAGCTACCATTAAAGACATTGCCAAATTGGCTAATGTTTCCCATACAACCGTCTCCCGGGCGCTCAATAATAGCCCGCTGATTAAAGAAGATACGAAACGCAAAATTATGGAGTTGGCAGAGCAACTCAATTACATTCCAAATTTTAATGCCAAAAGCCTGGTTCTCCAGCGCTCGCATACGATTGGCCTGTTTTTCACCAGTATTTCAGAAGGCACCAGCTCCAGCTTTTTTGCGGATACCATCCGTGGAGTTAATCATGTCATCGGGGTGGATTACAATCTGTTTGTGCGAGGGATTGACGATTACGCCGATTTTTCGGCCATTCACCGCAAGCGTTTTGATGGTATCATTCTGATGAGCCAGAGCGAGGCAGACAACCCTTTTATTTATCATGTGCTCGGTCAAGGTATTCCGCTTGTTGTACTGAATCGGCAGGTGTCCGGGGCGGGGATTGTAAATGTGATTTCAAATGATAAGGAAGGCTCCTATGAAGCAGTCTCCTTTCTCATTGAAAGCGGGCATGAACGTATTGCGATCATCGAAGGGGTAGAAGGCTTTAAGTCTACCCAGCAACGCCGTGAAGGTTTCATGAATGCATTAATTGATAGTGGTAAGCCGATTCGACATGAATATATCGTGCAAGGTCATTATGATACTGAAAGCGGAAGCCAGGCAATGAAGCAACTGCTTTCCTTGCAGGAGCCACCGACAGCGGTATTTTGCTCTAATGATGATATGGCTATTGGGGCAATGAATGCGGTATTCGAAAACGGCTTGAAGGTACCAGAGGATATCTCTGTCATTGGTTTTGATGATATCGGATTCTCAATGTATACGACTCCACCATTAACAACGGTCAAAAGACCGATTGAGCAGATAAGTGAGCGCGGAGCCGCCTGCATTCTGGAACGAATTCAGTCACCGTCCAATGAGGGTGAGCTTATATTTATGGAGACCGCGCTCATGAAGCGGAAATCAACGGCAGACAGACCACGCTGAGTTTTGTTTGATTAACAGGCAGGACAAATGGGCAGAAACCATGCTAGATATATGGTTTCTGCCCATTTTAGGTTGAAATGCGTTCTGCTTCATCTGTATTTAACGAAAGAGATTGGTCTTAGCCAGTTCAACAATCTCGTCACCGCGTCCGTTCAGCATCGCTTTCATCATCCATAGTGTAAAGCCTTGTGCTTGTTTAAGATTAATTTTGGGTGGCATAGATAGCTCCTGACGGTTCACCACCACATCTACCACAACAGGACCGTCATGAGCCAATGCTTGCTGAATGGCATCCTCCAGCATGGTCGGATCTTCAACCCGGATGCCCTTGAGTCCCATGGCTTTCGCTACAGCACCAAAATCAGGATTCACCAGTTCAGTGCCGTTTTCCAGGAATCCGGCCGCTTTCATTTCCAGCTCGACAAAACCGAGAGCGCCATTATTGAAAACAATGACTTTAATAGGCAGCTGATGCTGCTTCAGGGTGAGCAGGTCGCCCATCAGCATCGTGAGTCCGCCATCGCCTGAGAGGGCAATCACTTGTCGGTCAGGCTCAGTGGCCTGCGCTCCGATTGCCTGCGGCAGGGCATTTGCCATCGTGCCGTGGTTGAACGAGCCGAGAAGCCGACGCTGTCCGTTCATCTGCAAATAACGCGCCGCCCATACAGTGGGAGTACCGACATCACAGGTGAAAATAGCATTTTCCTGCGCGGCGTCACTGATGACCTTGGCGAGATATTGCGGATGGATCGGCGTATGACCTGGTTTACCGATGGCAAGGTCATCCAACTCCTGGCGTACCTTGGTATAGTGGGAGACGGTTTTCTCTAGATGCTTGGAATCATGCTCTGACGTTAAATGCGGTAGCAGCATTTCCAATGTGGCTTTTACATCTCCACATAAACCATACGTCAACGGAGTACGTCTGCCGAGATGGGCTGGCTCTATATCTACCTGTAGGACAATCGCATCTTCAGGGTAAAACTGTCTGTAAGGGAAGTCTGTTCCGAGCATAAGCAGGACGTCACAATCCATCATCGCATGGTACCCGGAAGAATACCCGATCAGTCCCGTCAATCCAGCATAATAAGGGTTGTCATACTCCAGATATTCCTTGCCTCGTAGAGCGGATACCATGGGGGACTTTAGCTTGTCACATAGCTGCATGAGCAAGTCGTGAGATTGTGCACAGCCGGCGCCGCATAGTAACGTAATTCGTTTGCCTTTATTCAAATATTCGGCCAGTCGGGAAATTTCTGAAGCTGACGGGTGCACTACAGGTGCAGTGGGATGGTAGACATGTTCAGGGACGGGTACCTTTTCCGCCTCCAAAGCTGCTACATCACCGGGAAGAACAATGACGGATACACCTGAGCGTGAAATTGCCTGTTGAATGGCCATCGTCACCGTTCTGGGAATTTGTCGCGGTGTCGTAATAACCTCACAGAAGTGACTGCATTCTCCGAAAAGATGCTCAGGATGGGTAGCTTGAAAATATTCACTTCCGATTTCGTCGCTTGGAATATGAGCGGCAATAGCCAGTACAGGCACCCGATTGCGGTGGCAATCATATAAACCATTAATCAGATGTAAATTTCCGGGACCACTGCTTCCAGCACATACAGCAATGCTGCCACTAAGGTCAGCATCTGCTCCAGCTGCAAAGGCAGCCACTTCTTCATGCCTTACATGAATCCACTCGATTTGACCGTTGCTGCGAATGGAATCAACCATATTATTTAGAGAATCTCCAACAATGCCATAAATCCGCTTGACCCCTGCATTGACCAAAACTTGTACAATAGCATCTGCGATTGTCTTCATAGATGTTCCTCCTGCCTAGTAAGTAGTGTTATCCTGCCCGTGCTTTCTTGCGTCTATTCTTCTGAAATGTATATAAGAACAAGGTCTCGGGATAGGGTGATAGTTAGCCTTAACCGTCTTGGATCAGATGCGAAACAACAGAAAAAGGGCGATATACTTGCAGATTTTTATATAAACGTATATGTTAACGTGTTCATATTATTGTCATTATTATTTTTTTAAACTAAAAATGTTGATAAAACTATTTTGTTAACGTGTGCATTGTGATAAAATAATGATGAAATCATTATGGTAATTGTGGGAGGTTACTCCGGATGAAACAAGTAGATGAATTAGACCAATTAAACAGAAAAAGCTTTATTGTTACTGAACCATATCCCGAGAGGGTGCTGCAATTCGGGGAAGGGAACTTCCTGCGTGCTTTTGTAGACTGGCAATTTGACAAAATGAATAAGCTGGCAGAATGGAATACGGGAGTTGTGATTGTACAACCGCAGCCAGGAGGCCTCGTGAAGAAGCTTAACGAGCAGGATGGCCTGTATACGGTTATTCTTGAAGGGATTAAGGATGGGAAGGCCATGAAGGAGCATACCGTTGTGGAGTGCGTCACTCGTGGGATTAATCCGTACGGTTCGGACTTTTTGGAGTATGAAGCATTATCCCAAAAGCCGGAGCTGCGTTTTGTCGTGTCGAACACGACGGAAGCGGGAATCGCTTATGCCCCAGAGGATCAGCTAGAAGATCGTCCGCAAAAGAGCTTCCCAGGCAAACTGGCCGCCTTTCTGTACAAGCGCTTTCAATTTTTCAGGGGCGATCCGAGCAAGGGGCTGGTGATCATTCCGTGCGAGCTCATCGACCGTAATGGAGACGCTCTCAAGGAAATCGTACTGAAATATGCGGACCAATGGAAGCTTGGGGCTGAGTTTATTGCATGGTTGGAGGAATCGAATACGTTCTGCAACAGTTTGGTCGATCGGATTGTACCTGGTTATCCCAAAGACCGGATTCATGAAATTCAATCAGAATTGGGTTACAAGGACGATTTGGTTGTTGTGGGCGAACAGTATCATTTATGGGTTATTGAAGGGCCACAGTGGCTTAAAGAAGAATTACCTGCTCATTTGGCCGGATTGAATGTACTGATTGTCGACGATATGGCGCCATACCGTACACGGAAAGTACGCATTTTGAATGGAGCACATACGGCGCTTACACCTGTAGCTTATTTATATGGCCTGGACACGGTGGGGCAGGCGGTCGAGCATGATATTATGGGAAACTTTATCCAGTCGCTGATTCGAGAAGAAATTATTCCGACGTTGGACTCGCCAGAGGGTGATTTGAATGTATATGCCGACGATGTTATTGAACGATTCCGTAATCCATATGTAAGTCATTATGTCATGAGTATTGCGTTGAATTCGGTGTCTAAGTTCAAGACACGGAATTTGCCATCTTTGCTCCAGTATGTGGCACAACGTAAGGCGCTGCCTGTAAAAATCGTATTTTCACTGGCGTCCTTGCTCGTATTTTACCGGGGTGACAGAAATGGCGAGTCGATTGTGTTGGCAGACGAAGCTGAAGTGTTGGGTACGTTTGGTGAACTGTGGAGTCGATATGACGGTACTCTCGCCGGGGCGAAGCAATTGACTGCGCTGGTACTTGGCCGGCAGACATGGTGGGGTCAAGACCTGAACCAGATCGAAGGGCTGGCTGAACAAACGGCACAGCACGTGTATGAAATTACAAGCAGAGGAATGAAGGAGACGCTCGATTCTCTAACCGGGAACAGCGTGCCCAGAGCATAAGCAAGGAGGAGACCGGAATGCTGGAATTCATTCAAATTCATGATCAAGATAACGTGGCTGTCGCCTTGCGTGATTACAAGCAGGGAGAGACACTGGCGTGGGGAGCACAAGAAGAACAACGGGTGGAGCTTGCCGAGGATGTAGCACGTGGGCATAAAATTGCCTTGCAGGATATAGCTGAAGGTGGGCATGTTCTGAAATACGGATATCCCATCGGTCATGCCATTCAGCCCATTCAGGCAGGTCAGCATGTGCATACGCATAATACGAAGACGAACCTGACAGGCGTGGAGGAGTACACTTATAAGCCTAAGCCAGCTCCTCATTTATATGAACAGGAGAGCCGTACGTTTCAAGGTTTTCGGCGAAAGGACGGTCGTGTGGGGATTCGCAATGAGTTGTGGATTGTGCCGACGGTCGGCTGTGTGAACGGGATCGCTGAACTTATTTTAAATCGTTTCAAGCAGGAAGCGGGAGATATTTCACCTTTTGAAAATGCACTTGTGCTCAAGCATAACTATGGTTGTTCTCAGTTGGGTGACGATCATGCACATACACGCACGATTTTGATCGATGCCGTGAAACATGCGAACGCAGGTGGCGTACTTGTACTGGGTTTGGGCTGTGAGAACAATGAAATGAAAGAATTTAAGGAAGCCATCGGGGAATATGATTCGGAGCGGGTAAAGTTTTTGCTTTCCCAGGATGTGTCGGATGAAGTAGAGGAAGGGGTAAGGCTGCTCCACGAAATTTTTGCGGCCGTGCAAGAAGATCGACGGGAACCTGTACCTTTGTCTGAGCTGAACATCGGCTTGAAATGCGGTGGTTCTGATGGTTTATCGGGTATTACTGCCAACCCACTACTCGGACGATTGTCGGATTATATGGCCGCGCAAGGTGGAACAACGGTATTGACAGAAGTACCTGAAATGTTCGGGGCGGAGACGATTTTAATGGAGCGCGCTGCCGATGAGCAAGTATTTAATAAGATTGTACATCTGATTAACGATTTCAAACAATATTTTCTGGATTACAAGCAGCCAGTATACGAAAATCCGTCACCGGGCAATAAAGCAGGGGGCATCACGACACTGGAGGATAAATCACTGGGCTGTACGCAAAAATCCGGGTCTTCCACGGTCACTGATGTCATTCAGTACGGGGAACGTCTCAAGACCAAGGGACTCAATCTGCTCAGCGCGCCGGGCAACGATCTAGTGGCATCTTCAGCTCTCGCCGCAGCGGGCTGCCAGCTCGTCATTTTCACAACCGGACGCGGTACGCCGTTTGGCTCCTTTGTTCCGACGATGAAGGTCTCAACCAACTCGCCGTTGTATAAGGCTAAACCTCATTGGATCGACTATAACGCCGGTTCACTCGTGGAGGATGTCAGTATGGAAGATGCGCTCCGCAACTTTGTCGATTACATCGTCGATGTAGCCAGCGGAACCTGGGTGAATAATGAGAAAAACAATTTCAGAGAGCTCGCTATTTTTAAAAACGGTGTTACGTTGTAAAAGGCTGTAGTGTAAGGGAGGCGGAATTATTCCGCTTCCCTTTTTGTGTTTGTATGCTTCTAAAAAGGCATGTTAGACTTACTGCAAAACATGCAATATCGATTTTTAAATGAAGGGGGTAGTACAAGTGCAAAATGAAATTGTTGCTTATCGGGAAGAAAATCATGATCAACTCGTTGATATTTGGCAGCGGGCTGTACGCCGGACGCACACATTTTTGTCGGAAGAGGACATTCAATTTTATCATCATATCGTAGGCAATGGTGTTTTAAGAGAACTTGAAGTTTGGATGGAATGGAATACAAGTCAAGAACCAACAGGTTTTATCGGGCTGGACGGATTGAAAATAGAGATGCTGTTTGTGGACCCTGAACGGCATGGGCAGGGCATAGGCAGCCGACTCATCCAGCATGCTGAAAAAATAAAAGGGAAGCATCTCAAAGTGGACGTGAATGAGCAGAACGAGAAAGCGTATGCTTTCTACAGACATTACGGCTTTGTACAAACGGGGCGATCTGCACTGGATGGATCAGGTAGGGCATTTCCTTTGCTTCACATGGAATTGAACAAGTGAACGCTCCACTTTCATCGCTATTTTAAAAACTGGAATATATTATCATAATGCACTTGTCATATGTTTGATTTTATGATATAACTTAATTACGTAATAAATACGTAATTAAGTTATTTTTAGTTAGGATTTAGATCTTACTTTTGTTTGGTGAATATAAAAAGTCGGACAAGGAGGCGGGAACGGTGGATGATCTTGTTCACTCCGACATCACAGATCTAGACACACTTGTTAACATGATTAAGCTGTCTTTTTCATTTGCGGATGGTGCCAATATGATTGTTTTATGCGATCGGCTGTATAGCCAGGTCAACCAAAAGTATCAGGAATTGCAGCTCTACAAAGCGCGCAAGAAACCTATACAACCCATACATACCAAACGGCCGCTAGTCTACTACTACGGCTACAGTCATCTCATGAAAGGCATGGCCTTCCAAAAACAGGGCAAGTATGAGGCCGCTCGCGATTGCATCGAAAAATATGCAGAATTGGGCTGGTTTAATGGTCTTGATCAATATGGGGAAGCAGAGGTCGAATATTACCGCTATGCTGCCAGAGCTAATTTGTATGCTCTTGATATTTTGACAGGTCATGCCGAAGTGTTGCAGGAATACATCCAATTTCTTCGTAACAATCCGGAAGAGCTGTTACCGGGGCTTCTTTCCATCGTTGAGGGAGCGTCGAGATACGACTATCCTTTAGAGGCTGTGCTTAAATCATTTGCCGAACAAATTGAAGGTTTTAAATATTTTGAAGAGCCTGTGAATGTATCTTATTATTTTCGCTTCTGCTATCAACTGGCTCTTTATTATATCAAGCAACAACAGTTTACGGTTGCGTTGGGCTATATCCTGCAATCTCTCATGCTGTCCGATACTCTGGGTATGGAACATGAGCATGAGTTTAGGAAATGTACCGCTATATTTGAAATTTTCAGATCCCAAGCTACAGCAACACAGCAAGACCAATATATAACTATTTTAAAAGGAGTGTTAAAGGATGAAAAAATTGATTTTACGCCCTCTGTCGCTCAGTCTGTTTAGCTTGCTAGTGTTTGTTACAAGTCATGACCTCATCACGGTGTTTTATCATGGAGCCAATCATTAAGAAGGCAGAAGTAAAGTGGAAAATTAGTTGTTTTTGCAGGTAGGCAGTTGATTTGAAAATATGATGTGGAAGTACACCCAATAGCAAGTAAGCTCATTAAGATCAGGGCTCACTTGCTATTTGGTGTATTATGAAGACCGATCATAGCGTATATATAACGTGGCACATGTCCCAAAAATATTTAAGCTATTGTAGGTTTATGCAGCAAACCTTGTTCTGATGGATGCAATGAAATTCTTGTCTGTTGGTAAACGGGGAATGGTTCTTCCGTACTGTATGATCTGCTTTTTAACGCTGCATCCAGTGCCCGTAGCAAGGAACCAATGAATTGCTCTGGAGAAAAGAAAATGCTTTTCCCGACCATATGAATGTGAAGCTCGTTATGGTCACGGTTGCTTACAGACAGCAATAAACCTTGCCCCTGAAAACCCGTACCGATGGCGCGTATTTTGTTTATACCCGAGAGTAACATTTCTGTCTTCACCGCACGCCCCTGTTCCTCCACAAATACAGAAATCAGGCGTTTGTCTGTAACGATAACAATTTGGTTACCCCGAAATGTATGACTCAGGTGTAGAAAATCTTTATATACCCCAATAGTCTGCTCATGCGGAGAAACAATCCCCATCCGTACAAACTCCTCCAGCTCAGTGACATCGGGTTCCTGATGATTTTTAATACGTTTTTTGATACTGAACTGAATAGTCAGGATACCCAAGATAGCTATGAGAAAAGCGCTAAGTCGGACGTTAAATATAAAGAACATCAGGACAATAAGGCCGCCTACTAACCACTGTCCCCAAGTTAGATAGCGCAGCTTTTGTTGTACCGTACGGCGATAATAACCGTAGCCCTTTCCTGGTTGATACTCTTTAGTAAACTTTGTCATGCCACGCATCATGGTTAATCCATAGACGGATAAAATTGTCATCGCGAGCGCCAAGAGCGTCATAAGCCATTCCTGAGCTGCAATGCCAACTAAAGTACACAGGCCAAACATGATGAGCCCCGCCCAGCAGGCAACCCTTTTAATTCGAACCTGTTTCTGAATCGAACGAACCAATTCTTCCATTCTTAATCCTCCTGATCTAGGTATATAGGTAATGATTGGAATCACATATAGTCTTATCGTACCATCTGATAGTCTTTTTCGTAAATTAATAGATGTAAAAATCCAAAGGCTGGAAGAAAACTTGTGCGTATAGTCAGATCCCCACCTGAACTTTAGATACCAAAATCAAAAAATCCAGTACTACTCATTCGAAGTAAAAGCCTCTAAAATAATAAATGTAAGTGCTTACATTACAAAGAAGGGAGGTCTTCGTATGAGTACAGGATGGAAGAATCCGCAGCCACAGCCGCCGATTCGATCGCGTAGAGGAGCATCACTAGCGCGCAAATGGGTTCAACAAAGACATTTGCAGACTATGGCGCTGCTTGGGGTGGTTTGGATGATTATTTTTCATTACATTCCGATGTACGGGATATTGATTGCTTTCAAACATTTTGACATCATTGGTACCCTATCAAGCGCGCCTTGGGCGGGATTAGAGCATTTTCGGGCCTTTTTGGAGGATGATAACTTTTGGTACATTGTCAAAAACACACTGGGCATCAGCTTGCTTAAGCTGGCGATCGGGTTCCCGTTGCCTATTGTATTTGCTCTGTTCCTAAATGAAATACGATCTACTCGGTTCAAAAAATCTATTCAGACCATTTCGTACCTTCCTCACTTTTTATCTTGGGTCATTCTTGGCGGGATCTTAACAACGTGGCTGGCAGATACCGGGATGATCAATCAACTGTTGCTGGCCTGGGGGTGGATTGACCAGCCAATCAGTTATTTGGCAGAGCCGAGCTATTTTTGGGCTATCGTCGTTAGCTCGGATATTTGGAAGGAGCTTGGGTGGTCAGCCATTATCTATTTGGCAGCCATGGCGGGCGTATCTACGGACATGTACGAAGCGGCCACCATTGACGGAGCCGGACGGTTTCAGAAAATGTGGTACGTCACACTACCCGCTATCAAGGGGACAATATCCATTTTATTTATTTTGGCGGTCAGCGGCATATTAAACTCCAACTTTGATCAAATTCTCGTCCTGCGCAACTCGCTGAATGAAAGTGCAAGTAATGTAGTTGATATTTATGTATATCAGGTGGGTATTCAGCAGGGCCGCTTCTCGTATTCTACTGCGGTGGGTTTGCTGAAATCGGTTCTTGCTCTCATTTTGCTGCTAATTGCCAATTCGGTGACCAAGCGGGTGAATAATACATCCCTATTTTGAAGGAGGACGGCTGCATGCAGCTATTGCAACGCAGAACAGCAGGCGAAGCGATATTCGATTTCGTGAACAACGTCTTCATGCTGATCATTTGTTTTGTGACGTTGTATCCGGTGTGGTATGTGCTGGTGAACTCCTTTAACGAAGGAGCAGACGCTATGCGGGGCGGCATTTACTGGTGGCCGAGGGTCTTCAGTCTGGGCAGCTATCAGGCTGTGTTTGCCAACAACGGTATTATGACCGCGATGGGGGTGACTATTGCCAAGACGCTAATCGGCACGATTGTTCATGTGTTTTTTACCGCCATGATTGCATATGCATATTCCCGTAGGGAGCTGATCGGCCGCAAGCTGTATATGCTGATTGGCACCATTACCCTGTTTTTCGGTGGGGGATTGATTCCAACGTACTTGCTGATTCGTGATCTCGGACTGCTGGACAGCTTTTGGGTGTACATCATTCCTGCGATGTTCAGCTTTTTTGACCTCATTATTTTTATGGCTTTTTTCCGAGAACTGCCGGATGCATTGGAAGAGGCGGCGAAAATAGACGGTGCGAACGATTTCGGTATCTTTTGCCGGATCGTGCTTCCTGTTTCTATGCCGGTAGTAGCGACGATTGCGTTGTTTCATGGAGTATACCAGTGGAACGATTATTTTACTGGAATGATCTATATTAATAATACGGATCTTCAGCCGATTCAAACGTATTTGTACCGGGTTGTTGCTCAATCCAGCTCTAATCAGATGATGGCTGCTGCACCGGGGGTCGTTGCCCAGTCCGTCACTTCGCAATCGATCAAGCTGGCGACGATGGTTGTGACGACGCTGCCCATTGTACTGGTATATCCTTTTCTGCAAAAATATTTCGTCAAGGGTCTGATGATCGGCTCGATTAAGGGATAGCACATCATCCAAGGGGGAGATTTATAATGAACATTCGCAAATGGCAGAAGGGGCTGTTGGCTTCTGTTCTGCTGGTGGGTTTGCTCGCGGCATGTACGTCCGGTGGAGGCGGTACTGTCACGGAATTACAGGACGAGAAGACCAAGGCTACGGCAGATGCACCGGGATGGAAGGCGGATATGGAGCCGATTACGTTTGACTGGTATTTGAACTTTTCCTGGTTCCCGAACAAGTGGGGGACGGATATGACCTCGAAGTATGTTACGCAAAAGACCGGGGTCAGCGTCAATTTTATCGTACCCGCAGGAAATGAAAATGAAAAGCTCAACACCATGCTGGCCTCCGGCAAGCTGCCTGATTTTGTCACGCTTGGTTGGGGAGAGGACGCGGTCAAAAAAATGATTGAGGGCAAGATGGTGCTTCCGCTCAACAAGCTGGCCGAGAAATACGATCCATATCTGATTAAAATAGCTGATCCGGCGAAAATGTCCTGGTATCGCCAAACGGACGGGAATGTATACGGGTATCCTAACGCTTCTTCTTCACCACAGGATTATCAAAAATACGGCCAAAATTTTGTTTCCAACCAGACGTTTATGGTTCGGAAGGATATGTACGAGGCGATCGGCAAGCCGGATATGAGAACACCGGAAGGATTTTTGAAAGCGCTTCAAAAAGTGAAAGAGAAATTTCCGGAGGTGAACGGTCAGCCTCTTATCCCGATAGGATTTCATGAATTTACAGATAACGGAAATTATTCTTTTGAAGACTATTTACTCAATTTCCTAGCCATTCCTCATGAAAAGGACGGCAAGCTATACGATCGTCGTTCGGACGAAGAGTATATTCGCTGGCTCAAAACATTCCGTCAAGCCAATGAGCAGGGCCTGATCGCCAAGGACGTATTTATCGACAAACGTCCGCAAATGGAGGAAAAGGTGGCACAGGGCCGATATTTTGCCATGTTATATCAGCGTTCCGACTTTGCCACGCAACAGGTAATGTTATATGCGAAGGACCCGAACTCCGTCTATATCGCGGTGGATGGACCTTCGAACAGTAAGCTGGACCCGCCGACGCTGGCCGGGCCGGGTATTTCCGGTTGGACGGTGACGCTTATTTCGAAGGATGTCAAAGACAAGGAGCGGGCTATTGAATTTCTGACTTATCTGATTAGCGAGGAAGGAAATCGCGACCTGTATCTGGGAGAGCAAGGCAAGCTGTGGGACATGGTTAACGGTAAGCCAGCCTTCAAGCCGGAGGTGCAGGAGCTGCTGAACAAGGATCGTTCTGCTTTTGATAAAAAATATGGCGCCTCCTTCACCTTCTGGATGCTGATGGATACGAATATGAATTTGCAGTGGGCGCCGCCCAGCGTCGAGCCGTATAAGCAGCCAGAGGATTGGACGAAAGGCAAGACGAAAGGCTTCTCCCAATACGACAACATCAAACCGACCGGAACTTCGGCAGAGGGCATTGCGTCAGGCCAGATAGATAAAATTTGGGGCAAGGCATTACCGAAGCTGCTGCTGGCTTCCTCAGATGAGGAATTCGACCAGCTGTTTGCTCGCTTTTTGGAAGACCGCAGAAAAGCAGGATATGACAAAGTTATGGCCTATCAGCAAAAAGCATATGAGGAAAACCTTAAGAAAATTGAACAGTTCACCAAATGATTTAATTCAATGACTTAATCTATTGAACCCCTAAGGATGTGATTACATGCCAGGCCGTGCACGTTCACAGATGAAGAGCCTGCTGCGCCACACGATATGGCAGTGGATGAAGGGTACGGCCGATCGGCTTGGCGGCTGCTCCCTTCAAGTTAAGCTCATTGTCGCGTATATCGGCGTCATTTTAATCCCGGTGGTATTATTCTCGCTATATACCTTTCACCAACTGTACGAGAATACCATGCAAGACATCACCGTACAAAATCAGTATGTGTTGGATACAGAGCTGGCCCATATTCACAGCAATATGGAAATTATGGAGCGGACCGCACAGCTTGCGATCTCAGATCGCAACGTACTTCGTTATCTGACCGAGGAACGTGAAATAAGCAGCGATGAGCTAGTCCAATTCAACTTGAATGTGTTTCCAAATTTACAGCACTTGCTGTACAGTAATCCCAATGTAGAGAACATTCGACTGTATACGAATAATCCCCAGGCGCATGAAATATGGCCGATGATTTTTAATGAATCACGATTGCCTAAGGCTTCCTGGCTGAAAACGGCCCAACTCCGACAAGGGAAAATATGGTGGGAAATGTACAAGGGGCCCAAAAGCTTACTTCTGGGGCAATCCCGGCAGGAAAGTGAGACAGTGCAGTATATGGCACTGCTGCGTGAAATTCAGTCTACCGGAGGAAGACACGCAGGGTTGGTAGAAACAAATATGAGGCTGGAGCTATTTTCACCTCGAGTATTTGGAATCCCACAACGTGATCGCGCATGGCAAATGTTCATTCTGGACGGCGACGATTCCAGCTCACGGAACGCTGACAAACCAATGTCTTCTACCAATATAGCTACAGCTTCCTCTCAATCAGATTCACTTTCGATCCCTCTGTCCCATGTGCACCATCTGTTTCAGTCCCGTGTTAAGGGACCGGGTGGTGTTTTTGATTTTTCCTATGAGAATAAGCCTTATCTCGGTATGTACCGTTATATAGAAGGGTTGGACGCCTATTTGCTAAATGTGGTGGCGCTGGACGGTCCGCTGGGTGATCTCCGTCAGAAACGCAATGCCATGCTACTCATTATTTGTATGCTGATTTTGTTTATGTCCGTCATTTCTTATACCCTGCATGCCTTCATTCTCAAGCAGCTACATACACTGCGTGAATCCATGAAAAAAGTAGAGCAGGAGGGTGACTTTCAGCTTAGAATTCCAGTATATGGGCAGGGAGAAGTGGCTGAGCTGGCTCTATATTTTCGTAGTCTGCTGAGTCGGATTAACGGACTCATTGCCGAGGCAGTACACAAGCAGGCCGCTGCTCAGGAGGCTGAACTGCTAGCGCTCAAGCATCAGATTGATTCCCATTTTCTCTATAATACATTGGAAAATTTAAAAATGATGGCGGAGATAGAACGACAGTATCCACTGTCGGACGCCCTTACCTCCCTTGGCTCGATGATGCGTTATAATCTCCAATGGTCCGGGTCGTGTGTTGCGTTGCGGGATGAAATCCGCCATATCCAGCATTATGTGGCCATCATGAACATTCGCCACGATAACCAAATTGGATTGGAAATTCATCTATCGTCGGCGTTTATGGAACTGGAGATGCTGAAAATGTCGCTGCAGCCTGTAGTCGAAAATGCTATCAAGCACGGTTGGAGTACATTGCAAAGCCCATTCAGCATCACGATTGAAGCCTGCTCTAAGCAGGATATCATAGAATTGCGTATACAGGATAACGGAGTGGGGATATCTGAAGAAAGAAGAAACGCCATCATGGCTGGTCTAGCGCGAACGGATATGGATTCCCACGAGCCCGGGATGAATGGGGGAATCGGTTTGTATAATGTGCATCGCCGTTTAAGTATGCAGTATGGCGAAGAGTATGGCATAAGACTGGACAGCATCCCCGGACAATCGACGACAGTGACCCTAATTTTGCCTAGACGTTACATGATGAGGGGGGCGGACCATGACGACCAAGCTGTTGATTGCGGATGACGAGAAAAATATTCGAATGGGACTTCAAGCCATGATCGAACGGGAATTTTCCAGTCTCTATGAATGTGTACTGGTCAAGGACGGAAGGGAAGCCTGGCAGCATGTGAAGCAGTTTTTGCCCGAGTTGGTGATAACGGATATCCGTATGCCTGTTATGGATGGCATTATGCTGATGCAGCATATTCGCGAGCTGGAGCCGGAACGCAGACCTTTGGTGATCATTCTCAGTGGATATGACGAGTTCCAGTATGCGCGCGAAGCGATTCGCTGCGGGGCACGGGAGTATTTGCTCAAGCCTATCGTAAGGGAGGAACTGTTCGGTGCGCTGGCAGTTTTGAACGAGGAATTGAAGCAAAGAAACCACCTCACATACGATAATGTTGTCAGCGTAGAGAAAGATAGACTGGCTGGTGCGAGTGTCATCGCCGATAGAAACGGTAGCATGACACGTGCTATCCAATACATCCATGCTCATTACAGCGAGGATTTAAATATGGCAGTAGTATCCAATTCAGTATCCTTGAATTATACGTATTTTAGTCAGGCTTTCAAAGCCTATACAGGCCTTAGCTTTGTTCAATATGTAAAAAGGCTGCGCATTGCAGAAGCCAAAAAGCTGCTGGAGTGTCAAGGGGGCAAGATTTATGAAATTGCGGCTAACGTGGGTTTTGACAACGCAAAGCACTTTAACAAAGTGTTTCGTGAGCTAGAGGGGATGACCCCGCAGCAGTTTCGAGTGCAGAATCAAAAGGGTAATTAGTTATAAAGAGGCGGAAAACTTGCCTGCCTTTTTACCCTTATCCTGATATAATAAACGTAAGCATAACCATGGCCTTCGTCAGAGAGTTTGTACACAATCACACGAATCGCCGAACGGAAGGGGAGAGCATATGGTTATTTATGAAACGGACCAAGCTTATATCATGACAACGCAGCATGACCATGCCCATATTTCGGGTGAGTTGGCTTCACAATGGGAAGAGAGTGCCTTCAAGAATAGACGTCACAAGCAGGATTTTGTATATGCAGCAAGGGAGCATGATCGGGGTTGGATACAGTTAGACGCTGCTCCTTTCTGGAATGATCATTTGTCTGCACCTTATACATTTATTGATTTTCCGCTCAATCCGCGTTTTGTTTTCTATCGTCTTGGGATTGATGAAGTCGAACAAAGTAATACGTATGCGGCGTTGCTGTGTAGCTTGATGTACAAGGAGCTAGTCGGACGGACCGAGCATCAAAACGCTCAGGACAAGCAAATTACGCACGCTTATCAGGAAGCGGAGGCACAGCGTCGTCAGAGGCTCAAACAGGAGCTGGCATGTGGCGTAACCTTCGACCATCAAGTGCGGACGGATGTACGGAGAATGTTGTTTTGCGACGAATTGAGTCTGTTTTTGTGCAGTCGAGAGCCGGGTACGCCTACAGCAGATTATGAATGGTTTGCTGAAGGTTTGAGCTTCCCGGCTGTTCGACATGAAAGCGGGCGAGTTTGGGCCGAGTGGCTGTCGGATCAGACTGTAGGTCTATCCTTTTTTCCTTTCAGGGGCAAGGTAGGGATTACTCATACCTTTAAGATGGTGGACAAGGAGAAAATTCGTACCTTGGGTCTCCTAGAGGCTTACCGTTCTTCCGAATGGACGCATCGAACCTTTACCGTTGAACATATCATGGAAGTAGAAGAACATAAGGAGAATGCCTGACCGTCTACGGATACAGCCTCGAACAATATTTTGTTCGTAGACGCAGAAAAAAGTCAGAGCAAAGCCTCCCTGAACCATGATTCAGAGAGGCTCTTTTTTTCTAGCTTTAACATTTTACGATTTTGCAGATATTTTCGCACGATTGACAATAGTCTGTACCTTATTCAATACCTTATCGCGTGCCCCTTTATTTTTCATCAGATACGTAACACCCATTCCCAATGCTGCTACCACCCATTTTTTATTCTTCATGAATAACGCCTCCTTATGATCATGTTGTCATACACAAATGCTTAAAAGTATCCAAAATGTGAAAAGATGAACGGGATTTTACGATTTAGTGATTCCTTGCACTCGTTCCGCATAACTATGATTTTACCCTTCTCCATCACATCTTACCCGTTCCTTCGCCAATGAAACGATTACGACTGTCTTTTCATGTTTAATGGATATTATTAAATATCCCGCCACAATGGCTTCAGACGCACATGACAGGGAGGTCTTTGTTATGAGAAAGAAGGAAGTGGTTGCCATGCTGCTCGCCGGCGGACAAGGCAAAAGACTCAAAGGACTTACCCGTACACTAGCCAAACCGGCAGTGTTTTTTGGAGGGACTTACCGCATTATTGATTTCCCTCTCAGCAATTGCACTCATTCTGGTATAGACACCGTAGGCGTATTGACCCAATATGAGCCGTTGGTGCTTCATTCCTATATCGGCGTTGGGAGCGACTGGGATTTGGATCGCCTGGATGGAGGAGTTTTTGTTTTACCACCGCACGAGAAAGAAGATGGAAACAACTGGTACAGGGGCACGGCAGATGCAATTTATCGAAACCTGCATTTCTTGGATCAGTATGACCCAGAGCATGTACTCATTCTGTCAGGGGATCACATTTATAAAATGGACTACAGTCGAATGCTCCACTATCACAAGGAGAAGGAAGCAGACTGCACCATTTCTGTCATCAATGTCACGATTCAGGAAGCCCAACGATTTGGGATACTGAACGCCGACGATGATCTGAAAATATATGACTTTGAGGAAAAGCCTGAACAGCCGAAAAGTACATTGGCCTCCATGGGTATTTATTTGTTCAAATGGGAGGTGTTGCGTCGCTATTTACTGGAAAGCGCAAGTGATTCTGAATCCTCACATGATTTTGGCAAGGATATCATTCCGTTGCTGCTTCAGCATGGCCGGTCGCTGTATGCGTATCCGTTTGCTGGGTATTGGAAGGATGTGGGTACCATTCAGAGCTTGTGGGAGTCCAACATGGATCTTTTGGTTCAGGACCCGCCTTTGGATCTGAACGATCCTTTCTGGCGCATCTATACTCGCAGTCCCAATCAACCGGCCCAGTATATAACCCAACGGGCGATTCTCAAAAACAGTATTGTAAATGAAGGCTGCGTGGTGGATGGCGAAGTAAGGCATTCTGTACTATTTTATGGGGTCGAAGTAGGTGAAGGGAGCGTTATTACAGATTCTGTCATCATGCCAAACGTAAAAATTGGGCGCAATGTACGTATCCACCGGGCTATCGTGAATGAGAACATCGTTATTGAAGACAACGCGTTTATCGGACCTGAAGATAGTTCTATTGAGATTATTTTGTTCGATCAGGAAAGCCAGCTTCATGCACGAATTTAACCCGGATAAGGACGGTGTCTGCTATGAGCCGACTCATTGGAGTTATCAACCTAGATCACGAACTGGATCAGTTGAAAGAATTGACCTATTTTCGGTGCGGGGCCGCAGTTCCCTTTGCCAGTCGATATCGGCTCATTGATTTTACCTTATCCAACATGATGCATGCAGGGGTGCATGATATTGCACTGTTTATCCGCCGCAAATACCGTTCGCTGCTGGATCATCTGGGTGAAGGCCGTCCTTGGGATCTAGACCGCAGACGGGGCGGGTTGTTTATTTTGCCACCGGACTGGAATGATCCGACGGATGCATCACGTGGGGATTTGCAGCATGTGCACAACAATCTGGACTTTTTCCATCGCTCATCGGGGCAAACCATTGTTCACGCAGGAACTCAGCATGTCAATAAGGTTGATATTGAGGATGTATACCGTTATCATCGGGAGAAAAATGCAGATGTTACCCTCGTATATAAACCCATCGACCAGCTCGAATCTGAGCATGCTCCTTGTGCACGACTGGAGATTGATGAGAACGGACGAGTGACTGGTATTCATCAGGAGCAGGATCATCATAATATTTATCTAGAAATGTTCGTAATGGACAAAGGCTTGTATCTGGATCAGGTGAAGCATTGCATTGCCCATCAGGATAGTCATTTCTTTCGCGATGCCATCCAGAAAAACCCAAGTGGACTTCGCATTTATGCGTATCGTTATGAAGGTTATCACGCGGTCATCAATTCTATCGAGAGCTACTATAAAAATAGCATGAAGCTGCTGGATCAGCAGCAGTATCAAGCACTGTTTCAGAATCAGCCGGTGCATACCAAAATCAAGTATGAAGCCCCGACCCGTTATACGCATAGCGCCGAGGTGGATCATTCACTTGTTGCCAATGGCTGCACCATTGGGGGCAAGGTCGAGAACAGTATTCTTTTCCGTGGAGTGCGGGTAGAGGAGGGCGCGCGGGTAAGCAACTCGATTATTATGCAAAAATGTGTCATCCGTAAAGGGGCAGTTGTGGAGAATGTGGTTTTAGATAAAGATGTACAGCTTTCACCAGATCGAACTCTGATTGGCGACATTAGAGTGCCCTATGTCATTGCCAAGAATAGCGTAATTTAAAGGATATACTTAGCCATTAAAACGGAAATAACAGGAGGTACAACTTTGTTCAGCAATAAAGAAGCTTTTAAGCAGGCTTTTCGAGAGCAACTGGTCGGAAGGCTGGGCAAACCGATGCAGGAGGCTCAGTCGGAAGACGTATATAAGGTTTTGGGTGGCATGATTCGTGAACAAGTCGGCAAGAATTGGGCAGAAACGAACCAAGCCTACAAAGAAGGACAAGAGAAGCAGATTTATTATTTTTCACTGGAATTTTTGATAGGTCGTCTACTGGGCAGTAATCTGCTGAATTTGGGCGTACTGGATATGGTTCGGCAGGCATTGGGTGAACTGGGCTGGGATCTGGAGGAAATTGAAGAACAGGAGGCGGACGCGGGGCTAGGCAATGGTGGTCTTGGCCGTCTGGCGGCTTGCTTCATGGACTCGCTGGCATCCCTTGGCTATGCAGGACATGGCTGCGGCATTCGATATAAATATGGTCTGTTTGAACAGCGTATTGTGGATGGCAATCAGGTTGAACTGCCGGATTACTGGCTACAGAAAGGAAATGTCTGGGAGGAACGCCGTCCTGACAAAAAGGTCGAGGTTCATTTTTGGGGAAGAGTGGAAACCCGTGAACAGGAGGGACGTCTTGTATTCGAGACACAGGATGCCGAAACAGTCTGGGCTGTCCCTTACGATATTCCGCTGGTGGGCTATGGTCATGCGCAGGTGAATACGCTGCGGATTTGGAGTGCGGAATCAGCGCTTGATCCCGTTCGAGGACCGATTCGAGGCGAGGGCGGTTATTACCGCTTTCTCGACTACAATCGATCGGTGGAGTCCATCTCGGCATTTCTATATCCGGATGACTCCAATTATGAGGGCAAGCTGCTTCGCTTGAAGCAGCAGTATTTCCTGTGCTCGGCCGGATTGCAAAGTATTTTGCGTACGTTCGAGAAGCTTCGTTTACCTTATAGCCAGTTGCCCGATAAAATAGCACTGCACATTAACGATACACATCCGACGCTGGTTATACCGGAACTGATGCGTATTCTGATAGACGTGAAGGGCTTGGGCTGGGACGATGCATGGGATATTACGACGCGAACCGTTTCTTATACGAATCATACGATATTAAGTGAGGCGCTGGAACAATGGCCTGTCAATATGGTACGGGAGCTGCTTCCTCGTATTTCCTTAATCATTGAAGAAATTAACAAACGTTATTGCGCTATGCTACTGGAGCGTTACCCGGGTCAGGACATCAAAATTGGTGAAATGGCGATTATTCACGGTGAACAAATCCGTATGGCTCACTTGGCAATCGTCGGCAGCTACAGCGTTAATGGGGTAGCTGCGCTGCATACGCAAATATTAAAGGAACGAGAGATGAAGTCGTTTCACGAGCTGTACCCTGACCGTTTTAATAATAAAACAAACGGGATTGCCCATCGCCGCTGGCTAATACACGCCAACCCGGAGCTGGCAAGCTTGTACGATGAGACCATCGGCACACGTTGGAGGACCCGTCCAAGGGAGCTCATCGACCTGCTTCGTTACAGTGGGGACGAGTCGTTCAAAGAACGGATACAGGCGATTAAGCGAAATAATAAAGTCAGGCTCGCAGAGCATGTTTTTGCAAAACAGGGCGTGCGGCTGGATACGTCCTCCATTTTTGATGTACAGGTCAAACGGTTGCATGGTTATAAGCGACAGCTGCTCAACATTTTGCATGTGATGCATCTATACAGTCAGCTTAAAAGTAATCCTGGCCTGGATGTGACGCCACGCACGTTTGTTTTTGGAGCCAAAGCCGCCCCCGGTTATTTTCTCGCCAAACAGACGATCAAGCTCATTAACAACGTGGCGGACACGATCAATCGGGATGTAGATGTCAAGGACAAGCTGAAAGTCGTTTTCCTTGAAAATTATTCGGTCTCGCTGGCGGAGCTGATTATTCCTGCGGCGGATGTCAGTGAGCAGATTTCCACGGCAGGCAAAGAAGCCTCAGGCACAGGGAACATGAAATTTATGATGAACGGTGCGCTCACAATAGGTACATTAGACGGAGCCAATGTTGAAATGCATGAAATGGTAGGCGATACCAACATGTTCATTTTTGGATTGAAGGTGGATCAGATCGAGGCATATTACCGGGACGGCCAGTATTCGGCGCGCAAAACAGCCAACAGTGACGAAAGACTGCGTGAGGTGTTGGATCAACTCGTGAACGAAGCTCCTTTTACGCGGCATGAACGGGAATTTGAGGCCATATATCAATCCCTGATTGATCATAATGATGAATACTTTGTGCTCAAGGACTTCGCAGCCTATGTGGATACACAGGTTCATATTGAACAGGTGTATCGGAATCCCTCGGAGTGGAATCGACGTGCTATTGTCAATATGGCGCATTCTGGTAAATTCTCTAGTGATTGTACGATTCAGCAGTACGCGGGTGAGATTTGGGACATTGTACCTCTCCAAAACGATGTCAACAAGCGAATTCTGTCCTAAAACGGCGAAACAGGCGGAATAACATTGCTTTTCGAACGCTGAGGGTTATAATGACAGTATAGACATAAGTAAGGATGGGAGCTGTATTGACTCATTCCTAACTTGAATAGTACTGTTGAAGGAGTCCTCCTATTGATAAAGCTCAATCCGAAAAGGCTCAAACCTCATAAATCGAAGAAGAAATATAATATGTTTCAAAATATATGGCGTGCGATTCGGCTGAATTTCATCAAGCTGTTGCGCGCCCCTGGTGGAGTTAAAAAGATTTCTTTGGGCTTCGCCATTGGCTTTGCGCTGGAGATGATCGTGATTTCCACGGCTTCTCTGGTATACCTTGTTTTTTATCCGATTGTTCGTCTCTCTGGCGGCTCGCTGCCTGCGGCCATTGTGGGTAACGTTGTAGGTAAACTGACCTTTTTGCCAATTGTACTGATGCCATTCGCCAAGCAAGTGGGAGCTTGGATTTATCCATCTCATTATCCGGTACATGTCAGGGGCGGACGACTTCACGAGCATTCTTTTATGGAGCTGTTTCACGGCAACTGGTCTGTATTCAGAGACTTGCTGCACGGAGGCTTGCACATCCTGATCGGCATGTCGATTTTCGGTGTGGTGCTGGGCATTATCTCGTATTTTGTCATTCAGGTTCTGTATAATCGTTCGCTGCACAAACGGTTGGAAAAGCGGAAGTTGCGTCATGGTGCAGCATTTTCGGCGGCCAGACTGCTGAAGAATGGATAATGTAGTGAATGAGAAGCTCCTTGAGCCTATAAATTAGGCCTAAGGGGCTTCTTTGAGTTGGGGCAAGCAACTTTTATTTTTGAATGCTTTTATTCCCTAGAGGCTATGCCCGCGAATGGAGTTCGAAATTAAGCAGATTGATTTTATTGAAAAGCGTATGATCTCTATAAGTGTCATACGCTTTTTACATATTTTGTAACAGGATTGAATTCATTCGCTCGAATCGTTTACAATACGTGTGCATACAACAATGGACGACAGGTTAATGTACATACGAGGAGTGATGAAGTTGCGGAAGATATGGCAAATCTACTTAACAGACTGGAGAAATGTATTCAAAGTATCGACCGGGACTTTATTAGTCATTGGCATCATTCTTTTGCCTTCCGTCTATGCATGGGTGAATTTGAAAGCAATGTGGGATCCGTATGCGAATACATCTGGGATTAAAATTGCAGTAACCAGCCAAGATCAGGGTGCAGAAGTGAATGGTAAAAAGATTAATATCGGCGATGAGGTTTTGCATAACCTTCAAAATAACAAGAAGCTGGGTTGGACTTTTGTAAATGAAGCGGAAGCACGAAAAGGTGTGTTGGATGGTGATTATTATGCCAGCCTGCTGATCCCGAAAGATTTTTCAGAGAAAATTACGAGTGTGCTAACAGAAAATCCGCAAAAGCCGGAAATTGATTACGCCGTAAATGAAAAAATTAATGCAGTAGCTCCGAAAATTACATCATCGGGGGCAACCTCTCTGACGAACCAGATTAGCCAAAACTTTATTGAAACTGCCAGCCAGGCAGTATTGACAAAGTTGAAGGAAGCTGGAGTCAAGTTGGAAGAGGAGCTTCCGACGATTCGTAACATTGAGAATCGGGTGTTGGAGCTGAATAATCGATTGCCGGATATCGAAAGGTTGGGCAAACAGGCATTGGAGCTGGAGCAAAATCTGCCGAAAATAAAGGCACAGGGACAAAAGATTATTGCATTGAAGGAGAAGATTCCTGAAATTAACCGTGCCGGTGACCTGGTGCTCAAAATTGACAAAAACATGCCTGAGCTGGACAAGGTAGCCACTGTTATTTTGGATATCCAAAAAAGACTACCTGATATTCAAAAGGCCGGTGATCGAATTGTTGAACTGGATCAAAATTTCAGCAAGGTAGAAAGCGCACTGGCCACCGCTTTAGAGGACACGCAAACGGCTCTTAAAGTTATTAATGCTGCCCAGAAGGCACTGCCAGAAGTACAGAAGATAGCGGACACAGGCAAAGACTTTACAACCGGTTTACTTGAATATCTGGACAAAAACGAGGGTGCGCTTGATTCGGTGGGTACTGTAGTTAAAGAAGACTTACAGCTGGTACAACAAATTGCGAATGAAGTTTCTCAAATTACAGACATCATTCGTGGTGTGGATTTTGATCCTAAAGCAGCACAAGCTGCGGTGAATCGTGTCAGCGGTAGGCTGACAACTGCTGTGGGAGTGTTGGATCATATTTCTCAATTGCTGAACCGTGTGAACGGATATTTGCCAAGTCAACCTCTGGATTCACTTATTTCCCGTGTGAGCGGGGTAGAGGATCGTTTCCGTCGTCTGAATAACACTGTAACTAGCATCGGGGATGCCATTCAGCGCGGCGAAAAGCCTGCGCAAAATTTGCTGGATGACACTGATCGCCTTGCAGGAGAAATCAGTAGCGGAATTGACAGCATTTTGGGCAATTATGATACGGAGTATGCACCCGCTATTCAAAAAGCGCTGGATCAGATCAAATCCGTTGCCCGCAATTCTGCCAATGTGCTGACTACAGCTCAAGAGCAGCTACCGAATATTGAAAAGCTATTAAATGACGCACAGGCTGCAGCAGAATTCGGTCAGCAAGAGCTAACACGTCTTCAGCAGGATCTGCCACAATACCGTCAGAAGCTGCATGAAGCGGCGACGACGATTCAGGGACGTATGGGCGAATTTACGAATGCTGTGAACAAAGCGGCAGACTTTGTAAATAACGATTTGCCGGCGGTTAAAAGTAAAATTCATCAGGCAGCAGATTTTGTGCGTAATGATTTGCCCAAAGCGGAACAACAGTTTGTCAAAATGGCTGATTTAATTGAAAATAAATTTCCTGAGGCTGAAAAAGCGGTACACCAAGTAGCCAATTTTGTAAGGACCGATCTCCCAGCTGCCGAGGATTCCATACGTCAGGCCGCAGACACAATCCGCAAGCTTAAGGGTGAAAATGCACTCGGACGCGCTATTGCATTGCTCAAGGGGGATGTGAAAAAGGAAAGTGATTTTCTCGGCAGTCCGGTATCGTTGAAGCAGGAACGGATATACCCAATCCCCAACTATGGTTCGGCGATGTCACCTTTTTACACTACATTGTCGATTTGGGTGGGTGCGATGCTACTGGTCTCGATGTTCAGGGTAGATGTGGACGACCCGGAAGGACAATTTAAAAGCTACCAAGTGTATTTCGGACGGCTTATGACATTTTCCACGATTGGTATTTTTCAGGCGCTGAGCGTATCTCTCGGTGACTTGTTCCTGCTCGGGGCGTATGTGGATGCCAAAGTAGCCTTTGTACTGTCCTCTATGCTGATCAGTCTGGTGTTTACGGCGATGACCTATACACTAGTTTCTGTGTTCGGCAATATCGGCAAGGGACTGGCAGTCATCCTACTGGTGCTTCAATTCTCCAGTTCAGGAGGGACGTTCCCGATTGCGACGAGTACACCGTTCTTTCAGGCGCTGAATCCGTTTGTACCATTCACCTATGCGGTTAGTCTTTTACGAGAGACAGTAGGAGGGATGTTGCCTTCAACGGTGACACGGGATGTGGTGATGCTGTTTGTATTTATCGGTGTTTGCTTCCTGTTTGGATTGGTGTTTAAGAAGCCGCTCAGCAAGCATACGAAAAAAATGGCCGAGAGAGCGAAAGAAACGAAATTAATTCCTTGATTGTTAAAAAGAGAGTGAGTTACGGTGGTTGAAGTGAGCCGCTCCGCGTAGGATTTGATCTTACGATCGCTGTTGCCACGGGATTCTTTGGATTAGATAGACATGAAAAGGTAAGAATCCCGTGGCAAAGGCGAACGCTTCGCTTCTCCAGATTCAAATTCTCCGCTTCGCTGGCAACCACCGGAAAGTCACTTCTTTTAACATTCGACGGGTAGTGCAAAGGGGATGGCCTCCGCATGTAATGCTTCAGCATGGTGTGGGGGCTTTTTTGCATGCGTTATCTAACCTATAAAATGCATTTTGGGGTGTTTCAAAGTGGTTTGTTCTGGTGAATAAACTGAGTATGGTCTTTTTTGGTATGTAATTATGCGGAATTTTAAAATCCTTAGGCAAAGGCGGGAGGCAGTATGGAGTATTCATACTTAGGAAAGTCAGGCTTGAAGGTTAGTCGGTTATGTCTGGGCACAATGAATTTCGGACCGGAAACCGAAGAAAAGGATGCGTTTAAAATTATGGATGCCGCGCTGGATGCGGGCATTAACTTTTTTGATACGGCTAATGTATATGGCCATGACCGTAAAGGCTGGACAGAGGAAATTATCGGACGCTGGTTCCAGCAGGGCGGCGGAAGACGCGAGAAGGTCGTGTTGGCGACGAAGGTATACGGGGATATGAAAAATGAACATGACGGACCCAATGCAGGATCAGGCTTGTCTGCTTACAAAATTCGCCGTCATTTGGACGCGTCGCTGAAACGTCTTCAAACCGACCATGTAGAGCTATATCAAATGCATCACATTGACCGAAATGTGTCATGGGATGAACTGTGGGGTGTATTCGAGTCCGTGGTGGATCGGGGACAGGTTGATTATATCGGTTCCAGTAATTTTGCAGGCTGGCATATTGCGGTGGCGCAGGCAGAAGCGAAGGCACGGCGTTTTCTGGGGCTTGTATCGGAGCAGCATTTGTACAACCTGAACGAACGTTCCGCCGAGCTTGAAGTATTACCGGCAGCTCAGGAGCTGGGTCTGGGTGTGATTCCATGGAGCCCGCTGGCGGGCGGACTGCTGGGACGGAATGCGTTAGCAGGTACTGGTTCTCGCAGCGCACGTGCCAAAGAAAAGGTGGAGCAGAATCGTGCGAAGCTGGAGCAATTTGCAGCATTGTCCCGCGAGCTGGGTGAAAAGGAAGACGTGATTGCATTGGCTTGGGTACTGTCCCATCCGGCTGTAACGGCTCCAATTATCGGACCACGGACCTTAGAACAGTTAGAGGATGCTCTACGGGTACCTGAGGTCAAATTGAGCGAAGATGTGCTTGCCAAGCTAAATGAGATTTTCCCCGGTCCGGGAAAACCTGCGCCAGAAGCCTACGCTTGGTAATAATACTTCGTACTCGTCATAAAGTATCATTCTTTGTGAGAAATAATCGCCAAAAAAGCAGCAGATCGGGAATAGTCTCCTTGATCTGCTGCTTTTATACTAGTGTCCTATCCTAAATCGTGGTTGACAAAACGGCTATAATCAAGGGTTCATATTAAAGCTAATCGGAAAAGCTAACAACTATTCGCTAATCTTTCGCACTATTCGTACATACTCCCGGGGGAGAAAGGGAATGCTTATTAGAACAGGTTCAGCAAAAATGGCTGAACGGAATTTGTAACTTTCATTTGCTGAAACTTTTGGTTGCTCTTAACTGTTTTTTCATGAATATTATATTCAAGTCTCCAACCCACGACAAGCAACAGGATAAAGAGATTCGTGCAGATCATCACTTTGCGCATCAACATGTGAACCCCTCCTTTGTATGAAGATTCTCCATTTATACTAGGTGCTATACGCAAAAGGATTACCTTTACAATCTCTCCGGCAAACTATATAATTAAAACTAATTGTATATTGGTTTACCCGGAGGAGCCTGCCAACAGCGGGCTCTTTTTGTGTTTTTTCGTAAATTGGAAACAGGAGGCAGAGAAAATGTTGGCGGAGATGAACAATGAGAGCATTATGGTGTGTGTCCATTATGGTCCGCATGGACAGCGGTTAATTCAAAGAGGTAGCGAATTTTGTCAACGATTTGATTGAACAGCTGGGTCCTATTGATCTTCATATTGTGGCTGTACAGCGTTACCCCGAGCTTTTAGAGCACTCACATGAGAAGGGGGCTTCCGCTTATTTGGTGAAGCAGGATGGAAGTTATGTACTGAGCGAAGAGCCTGGTGGAGAAGATACGATAAAAGGGATATTTTTTCGTGAGTTGGATACTGATTTCAACAGCGGTCTATTCAAAATCGTTAGAAATGGCGAAGCCCAGTATTTGAGAATTCTGCAAAGTGAATGGGTAAAGCCGCATTCCTAGAAGTTCATATACAAAAAAATAAATTTATATAGGGGGGAGTGCTCGACTGTGTTGCATGCTGCAATTTTGATTCCATTTCTGCTGGCTGTCCTAATCCCGTTGACCAAGGGCATTTCGCGCGCTCATACAGGTTGGACAGTATTGCCCGTACCCACAGCTCTTTTCCTATACTTCCTGACAAGGATATCGGACATTCAGGCTGGAAATGATACGATGTCAACTATATCTTGGATGCCTTCGCTTGGGATTAATATTACGTTGCATTTGGATGGACTTAGCCTGCTGTTTGCTCTGCTGATTACGGGAATGGGTGCGCTGGTGATCTTGTATTCCATTTATTATCTTAATAAGCGGACGGAAGCGATTCGCCATTTCTACATCTATTTGCTCATGTTTATGGGAGCAATGCTCGGTGTCGTATTATCCGACAATTTGATGGTTCTATATGGATTCTGGGAGTTAACCAGTATTACGTCATTCCTGCTGATCGCCTTTTGGCACCGACGGGAAAGATCCCGTTATGGAGCGTTGAAGTCGATGCTAATCACTGTTTTTGGCGGGCTGGCGATGTTCGCGGGGTTCAATCTGCTCTACGTAATGAGTGGAACGTACAGCATTCGGGAGATTATAACCCAAGTCAGCTTATTGACCGAGTCCCCGTTGTTTGTTCCGGCGATGCTGCTGATTCTACTGGGGGCATTTACTAAGTCCGCACAATTTCCTTTTCACATCTGGCTACCCGATGCCATGGAGGCACCGACACCTGTCAGTGCTTATCTGCATTCAGCTACAATGGTTAAGGCGGGGATATACCTTGTGGCGCGTCTTAGCCCCATATTCGCTGGACAGTCCGAATGGTTCTGGTTGGTCTCACTTTCCGGTCTGGTCACACTTTTTTATGGATCGTTTAAAGCGATTAAACAAACAGATCTTAAAGCTCTGCTTGCCTATTCCACCATTAGTCAGCTCGGTCTGATTATGTGTTTGCTCGGGCTGGGATCGGCTTCTGCCTTTTTTTTCGGTACAGAGGAGTCGTTATTCTATACGACGGCTACTGCGGCGGCCATCTTTCATCTGATCAACCATGCCGTCTTTAAAGGCTCTCTTTTTATGGTGGTTGGTATTGTCGACCACGAGGTGAACACTCGGGATCTGCGCAAGCTCGGCGGTTTAATATCCTTAATGCCAGTCACCTTTTCTGTGGCATTGATGGGGGCTTTCTCCATGGCAGGGTTACCACCATTCAGCGGTTTTCTGAGTAAAGAAATGTTCTTTACCGCTGTGTTGAATATTCGAGAGTTGGATGTTCTGAATACACAGTCGTGGATGATTCTAATTCCGGTGATTGCATGGATTGCCAGTGTACTCACTTTTGTTTACAGTATGATTCTCGTATTTGATACTTTTACTGGTAAACTCCAGTCGGAGAAGCTCGATAAAATACCGCATGAAGCGCCGCTGGGTCTGTTGATTTCCCCAGTCCTGCTGGTTTCACTCGCTGTGGTATTCGGCTTATTTCCTGATCTCTTGTCTTATTCTCTGATTGAGCCGGCTATGGGCTCGATTTATAACGAGCTATTGTCGCCAGTGGAAACCTTCGGTGTCTCCATTCATTTCTGGCATGGTTGGACACCTGAGATATTCATGACACTGGGTGTTATCGCTGCCGGGACACTTCTCTATAGAAGATACAGCCGACTGCGGATTCTGGATCGGGGATGGAACGGTAGCAATTTTCTTAATCTCTTGTATGACGGATCTCTTCAAGTGCTGGAGCGTGGATCGAACCGCTTCACAAATCTCTATATGACGGGATCAAACAGACACTATTTGCTTTATATATTTGGCTTTTTCGTCATTGCCTTGGGAAGTGTGATGCTTGGGACGCAAGGGATATCGCTGGGTATGAGCCACTATGCTCCGTTAGCCTTTTATGAGGCTGTCATTGTTGTTGTAATGCTTCTAGCAGCATTTGCCGTACCCTTTGCTAAGTCGCGGGTCAACGCGATTTTGTTCACCGGTGCAGTCGGGTACATGGTGACCCTGCTGTTTGTTATCTTCCGCGCACCGGATCTTGCGTTAACACAAATGATCGTGGAAACAGTATCCGTCATTCTGTTCCTTCTGTGCTTTAAGTATCTTCCAAAGTTAAAGAAGGAGAAGGAGCGTCTGAGCTTTAGATTGCCGAATTTGATTATCGCTGTAGGTGTAGGAATTACGATGACACTCATTGCGCTGGCAGCCATGGGCAGTAGTCCATTCGCTCCCATTTCGGAGTTTTTCCTTAAAGAAAGCTATTCCTTGGCCGGGGGGAAAAACGTAGTCAATGTCATTCTCGTTGACTTCCGGGGATTCGATACTTTATTCGAAATTATGGTTCTGGCCATTGCATCCCTCGGCATTTATGCCTTGATTAACTTGAAAATGGAGCCTGGTATTTCACCCGCCAACAAAAATAAGAAGGGGGGAAGAATTGCCTTTCCGCTCCGGAGTAATGATGTGATCCTGCGAACCCTGTCCAAGGTTATCATAATCGTGATTCTCACCTTCTCAATGTATTTGTTCTTTGCCGGACACAATAACCCGGGAGGTGGCTTTATCGGAGCGCTGATGACTTCAGCTGCGCTTATTTTGATGGCGATCTCTTTCGGAATGGACACAGTTCGTAAAGTCCTTCCGGTGAATTACCGCATGATCACCGCGGTGGGGCTGCTCATTGCAATTCTGACTGCGGCTGGCTCGTTTGTTTTCGGAGCCCCTTTTCTCAGCCATGCTTTTGGTCACTTTGATCTGCCTATTATGGGTGATACCGAGCTGGCTACAGCAGTCCTCTTTGATCTGGGGGTATACCTGGCTGTAGTAGGTGTGACCATGAGTATTATTTTTACCATAGGGGGGGATGAGTGAAATGGAACTGATTATGGCTGTAGCAGTCGGTATTTTATTTACAATTGGAGTGTACCTGATTCTATCTAAGAGTCTTCTTCGTATTGTTTTGGGTACTTCCTTGCTAACACATGGCGTTCATCTGCTGCTACTGACGATGGCCGGACTAAAGACAGGAGCTGCTCCAGTATTAGGAGGTAAAGCGGAAACTTATGTGGACCCTTTACCGCAGGCGTTAATTCTGACCTCTATCGTTATCAGTTTTGGAGTCACTGCCTTTTTCTTCGTGCTTGCTTACCGCTCATACCAGACGTTGGGCACCGATGAAATCGACAGTGTTAAGGGGGAAGAACAATGACCAATCTCTTGGCACTACCGATTTTAATTCCCTTGTGTACCGCCGTTATATTGATTTTTCTGAAGGAGAAGATTCTGCTTCAGCGGCTCATTAGTACAGTTAGCGCCATTTTGAATATTATAATTGCTCTTGTGCTGATTTACCGCATTCATAGCGGGGGTATACAAACTTTGCAAATGGGGGGATGGGTGCCGCCGTATGGCATTGTGTTCGTGGGGGACATGTTTGCGGCTCTGCTTGTGCTGACCGCTTCAGTGGTAAGCTTGGGTATTCTCCTCTACTCCTTCCGCAGTATAGGGGCAGAACGGGAGCGTTTTTATTACTATACCTTTTTTCACTTCCTGCTTGTAGGTGTCTATGGATCATTTCTTACAGGAGATATGTTCAATTTGTTCGTTTTCTTCGAGGTTATGCTGATTTCCTCCTATGCCTTGATTTCACTGGGGGGAACGAAGCTCCAGCTTCGGGAAACGTCCAAATATTTGCTTATTAACATTGTGTCTTCCACACTCTTTGTGGCGGCAGTTGCTTATCTATATGCGGCTGTAGGCACCCTGAATATGGCTCATTTGTCTCAGCGGGTTGCTGAAGCGGGGCAGGGCGGCGTACTCAATGTGATCGCTGTTCTGTTCCTGATTGTGTTCGCATTGAAGGCGGGGTTATTCCTCTTTTTCTGGCTGCCGGGTTCTTACAGTTCGCCGCCGTCTGCTATAAGAGCCTTGTTCGGTGCGTTACTGACAAAAGTGGGACTGTATGCAATCATTCGGACCTTTACTCTTATTTTTGTGAATGATCCCGGACTCACGCATACGTGGATCGCCTGGATGGCGGCGGCTACGATGATTCTGGGAGGACTGGGAGCGGTAGCTTATAATGATATTCCCCGTATTTTTAATTACAACGTCATTATCAGTGTAGGTTTTGTGGCCTTCGGTCTGGCTGCAGCGACACCAGATGCATTGAATGGGGCGGTTTTCTATTTGCTTCACGATATGCTGGCGAAAGGATTAATGTTTATTCTTGGGGGCATCATTATCACTGCAGCGGGAACGGACCAATTAAAAGATATGGGGGGCCTCATCAAACGCTATCCCTTAATCGGCTGGATGTTCTTTACACTGGCCCTTGCACTTGTAGGTATTCCGCCGCTTAGCGGGTTTGCTGGTAAAGTGTTGATCACTCGGGGCGGACTTGATGCCGGGATGCTGACATTATCCTTGATTGGGCTAGGCTCGAGTTTCCTTGTACTGTATTCGCTGATCAAAGTATTCAGGCTTGCATTTTGGGGGAATGAACCCGAAGGCGACTTGCCGAAGATAGGGCTAAAAAGTGTGAATGCTGTGGCGGCCGGTTTGCTCGTCCTGGTTATATTGATGGGCATCGGGGCGGATTGGGTCTATTCCTATGTTGCACAAGCCGGTGATGTGCTAGCTCATCCCGCGCTATACATCGAAGCTGTAATAAAGGAGTAGATGAAGATGGTCTTTCAAATATTATTAAATCTGATGATTGCGTTGCTGTGGATGCTACTTAACAACGACTGGTCAGGGTCGCGGTTCACCATCGGCATTCTGCTAGGGATAGCCATATTGCTTGTTTTGCGTAAATTCCGTCCAGAACCTTTCTACCTGAAGCGTATATGGGCCATCCTAAAGCTGCTACTTCTGTTTATGCGGGAGCTAATCGTTTCCAGCTTTGCGGTTATCCATCATATTCTCCGCCCGAAGCTGACGATCCGCCCAGGCATTTTTGCCTATGAGACCGCCCTAAAGTCAGATTGGGAGATCACTATTTTATCGTGCCTCATTTGTCTGACACCAGGAACGCTCACTCTGGAAGTATCTGGAGAAGGTCAAATGCTGTATATTCATGCCATGGACATACAGGACGCGACACTGCTTTCTGAGCAAATTAGAGGGACATTTGAAAAAGCGATCATGGAGGTGACACAGTGATAGTTTCGGCACTTTTGACTGCATCACTGGCTATTCTCTCCTTAGCCATATTAGGTTGCTTGTACCGTTTGATTAAAGGACCGACCCGTCCGGATAGGGTAGCCGCGCTGGACACGATAGGTATAAATCTGCTAGCTATGATTGCTGTGATCTGCATGCAGCTGGAGACACAGGATTTTATTGAGATTGTTCTTGTTATAGGAATCCTGACATTTATAGGAACAACGGCGTTGGCGAGATATATAGAAAGAGATGCCGTCATAGATACTGGGGGTGATGAACTTGATCGGTGAGTTGCTTATTGCGATCCTTGTTTTATTCGGCGCTCTGTTCTGTGGATTGAGCGCGTTTGGATTGATTCGGCTGCCAGATGTTTATTTACGTTCTCATGCCGCAACCAAAAGTGCAACGCTTGGCGTGCTTTGCGTATTAACAGGAGCCTTTCTTTATTTTTTGTTTTATGTAGACGTGGTCAGCATCAAATTACTGCTTGCCATTGTGTTTGTCTTTATCACTTCTCCCGTAGCCGGACATCTAAATGGAAGAGCTGCCTACCGTTCGGGAGTCCCTTTATGGGAGAACAGTGTTCAGGATGAGCTGGCGCCGGTATTGGAACAAAATACGTCTTCAAAACAACCAAAATGAAAGCAGCCCATAGTGCAGGATTTGCGTCATGTCCGTCTGGATTGATAATAAATGTGGAGGGATCATGTGCACAATATTATTTCAGTCCAGCCAGCCGTATTACAAAGCGGAAAGGATCGTAACTCCGTTAAAACAGGAAACAGTCATTCATCGTCGAGTTTTACACTTGTATACAACTAAAATTGTATCAGCGTACCGGGAGTTTTCTCTCAATGAGGTATATGATATATCGTTTAAAAGTATCGGGCAGGGTCATGGTGTTCTTTATTTGCATACGAAACAAGGTGTATTTCCTTATACTGTAGAATCAGATCCTAAAGACTTTATAATCGAATTCAAAAAAATTGTAGAAAAGTAAGATCGTTCGATATAAGAAATTTAAAAAGACCGCATCTATTTTGCGGTCTTTTTCTAATGCCTGAAGTTACATAAAGCTTTTAGCATGTGTTACATAACTGCGCAGAATCATGCCGAGGATGACGATGAACATACTCATCCATGATAAAGGAGACGGCATGGGGATATACAAAAAAAAAATTCTCCCATTAATGCATAAAGAACTTCCAGAGATTGTGTTGCTTCTACGGTCCCAGCTTTTGCATATTTCCACGAACCTGATCTGTAGCTTTAAAAAATAAAACCGTAGCGATCACCCCCGAAAAACACAGCCACCAAGGCAGACTGAATCGTCTGATCCTTACTTGGCATTCCCGCGCTGAAAACTCCATATAACGAAAGCAGTAACCAGAAGGGTAAGCTGGCTAAAGTCATCCCGAGCACACGTTGATAGGCATCTAACCGCCCCGCACAGACTTCCATCATTTTGCGATTACCTAATGGATAGGCGAATGAGGCGAGTATGACAGGCAGAATACCGAATAAAAAATCTTGGGTAGAAATAGATTGCGATTGTTCGACTTGCATAACAATAATGCCGATTAAAATAACGAGAGACATCAACAGTCCTTGGATGGGGATTTTTCCTCGTACTTTGATTGGGCCGTTCTCCGTTTGTACAACCTCAGCAAATAAAGGGACAAGCAAAGATCCGGAAATAATGGTAATTTGCCAGGTTCCCGCGATCAACCAACCCGGTGAATAAGCCGATGCGAAACATAACGGAGCATAAAATAAGCCAAATCCGAGGAAGCTCCACCACAGCCACGTTCCCGGTTGTTCTTTCATGACTTTCCAAAGAGGCTTAAGCTTATGTTGGGTCATCACAATGACGATTAGAATAGGAAGCATAAACAGATATCGCAACGAAGCAACCTTAGATTATTCATTTCAAGAGTTTCTTTACAGTTGACAAGGTAAAAGGGATGCTGTATATTACTGAATGTTAATGTTAATAGTAATTATTACGATTTAAAGAAATGAAAATGATAAGCCTATATTAAAGGGAGCATACGAGCAATGAATAAGAAAGTAATACCGGTAACAGTGCTGAGCGGATATTTGGGTGCAGGAAAAACGACGATTTTGAATCATGTGTTAAACAATCGGGACGGAATGAAAGTGGCAGTCATCGTCAATGACATGAGTGAAGTAAATATAGATGCCGAGCTGGTTAAAAAAGAGGGCGGCTTGTCCAGAACAGAAGAAAAACTGGTCGAGTTATCTAATGGTTGTATTTGTTGCACATTACGTGAAGATTTATTGATTGAGGTCAAGAAGCTGACGGAACAAGGCGAGTTTGATTATATTTTAATCGAATCTACAGGCATCAGTGAGCCCGTGCCAATCGCTCAAACCTTTACGTACGCCGATGAAGGAACTGGCATTGATTTGGCTTCGCTGGCAAAACTGGATTGCATGGTGACCGTAGTTGATGCGAACCGTTTCTGGCATGATTTTGAATCAGGAGAAACGCTACTGGATCGTAGGCAGGCTACTGGTGAAGACGACACGCGTGATATCTCGGACTTGTTGATTGACCAGATTGAAACTTGTGATGTATTGATTTTGAATAAGTGCGATCTGGTTCAGCCTGTGGAGCTAGACAAGCTGGAGGGTGTGCTGCGGAGATTACAACCTGAAGCCCGAATCATTCGAACTTCTAAGGGAAAGGTCGCTCCTTCGGACATTTTGAATACAGGGCTGTTCAATTTTGACAAAGCTAGTCAATCCGCTGGATGGATTCGGGAGCTGGAGCTTGAAAGCCATACACCGGAAACAGACGAATATGGGATCAATTCCTTTGTATATCGCCGTAGAAGACCATTTCATCCTGCGAGATTGGCTGAATTTATGAGCTACTGGCCGGAGGAGGTCGTTCGCGCCAAAGGTTTGGCCTGGATTGCAACCCCGCAGGATTGGGCAGCGAGTATTAGCCAGGCAGGACCATCTATTCAATTTGGCCCTGCGGGAAGCTGGCTTGCTGCGTTATCTGAAGAAGAACGGCAGGAGATCGTGGCAGCCGATCCTGAGGCTCTGGACCATTGGGATGAACAATGGGGCGACCGCATGAACGAAATCGTCATGATAGGTATCGGAATGAATCGACCGGACTTGGAAGAAGAGCTAGATGAATGCCTACTGAACGATAACGAAATGGATATGGACTGGTCCAGTTTTGAGAATCCGCTTCCTTGGCCGACATGATGAAGCTAGTTGATCCATTCAGTAATAAAGTCCATACATTTTTTAGCGGCTGGAGAAACATTTTTTAAGGAAGCGGTAGCGATACCGATAGTACGGGAATGCCTTTCGTCCAAAGGTCGAATAGAGATGTCGTAAGGAATGTGAGACAGGATCATTTCAGGAAGAATACTCACGCCTAGGCCATTCTGCACCATAGCCATAATCGCATGGTCATCTTCTAATTCATATTTGATTTTAGGTGACATATTATGCTGTGAAAAAATATTTCTTACATCCGTGTCACAGCCTGCAACAGGCATAATGAAAGGCTCATCTCTGAGCTGTTCTATTCCAATTGAGGCTTGCTTTCCAAGAATATGATCGGAAGGAAGTAGACAAAGCATACTTTCTTCTTTTAATGGCAATGCCTCTAATGCGTCTAACGTGGGTAGGTTCACAAAGCCGAAATCAGCTTCCCCACTGACTATCCAGCTCTCAATTTCATGGTAGTTCCCATCGAGCAGTTTTACTTCAATAAGAGGAAACTGCTCATTGAATTTTTTTAGAATACGGGGCAGCCAATGAATAGAGACGCTTGAAAATGTGCCGATCTTTACGGTTCCGATTTCCAATCCTTTAATTAAAGCTACCTCTTGGTAGAGCTTTTCATCCATTTGTACAATCTCTCTAAATCGCTTCATTAATCTTTCCCCGTTATTGGTCAATCGGATGCCTGAACGACCTCGGATCAGAAGAGTCAACCCTAGTTCATGTTCCAATCCAGAGATCGCATGGCTGATTGCTGATTGTGTAAGATTTAAAACTTCCCCGGCCTTTGTGAAACTTCCCATTTCAACTACGCAAAGAAAAATCTTATATTTAAACAAATTCGTGTTCACTCCTATTTTTTATGAAATATATTCATGCATCATATCAGATATATTCATTTTTTTTATTTAATATTTATGATTATAATCAAATTAAAGAAAGGTTATTTAATTTTGTTTTAGGAGGAACATGTCATATGAACTCAATTGCTAAAACTCCTCGACCGCCTTATTATGCGGCTATCTTTACTTCTGAACGTACGGAAGGAGATGGCGGATACGGAGTGATGGGAGACAAAATGGTGGAACTGGCTGCCCAACAGCCGGGTTTTCTAGGTGTGGAAAGTGTTCGTGACCACAATGGAGTAGGCATCACAGTTTCCTATTGGGAGTCTCTGGACGCTATAAAAAATTGGAAACATAACGAGATGCACAAGGTAGCGCAGGAAAAAGGGAAATCCGAGTGGTATAAAACATTTGGTTTAAGAGTGAGCAAGGTAGAACGAGATTATTTTTTTACAATGTAAATAGGTTCAATATCCATGTTAGTGCTAGCATGAAGCCGAATCTGGAAATAAAGGTTTTCCATTATTCATTAAAAGGACATCCATGAGTTGAAGCCAAAGAAGTCCCATATGGGACTTCTTTGGCTTCTCTGTCAGAAAGGAATCGTCGACCATTTTGGGAAATGTAAACGGTTCTATTCATATTCAGTTCATAAACGTGGGTTATCCTCTCTATAGAAACCGTACAGGGAGGATATGAATGTGGATTATACAGACAGAAAAGAGACCTTGGCCATTGAAGCAAGGGGACTCGTAAAAGCTTTTGGTGACAAGCAGGCGGTTGACGGTGTCGATTTGAATGTACGTGCTGGCACGATCTACGGTGTGCTCGGTCCTAATGGAGCAGGTAAGACGACTACCATCCGAATGCTGTCAACATTATTGCGGCCTGATAGGGGATCGGCCCGTATCTTCGGGCACGATGCAGTAAAGGAACCGCAGGTGGTGCGTCAATTGATCGGGGTGACAGGCCAATACGCATCGGTCGATGAGTCGCTTAGCGCTACCGAGAACCTGATCATCTTCTCCAGACTGCTTGGGCTGGGACGTGCCGAGGCGCGTCATAAGGCAGCGGAGCTGCTGGAGGAATTCGGCTTGGCCGAAGCGGCCAAAAGACCGCTAAAGCATTTCTCCGGAGGTATGCGCCGCCGGCTGGATTTGGCCGCAAGTCTCATTGCCAAGCCGCCGCTGATTTTCCTGGATGAGCCGACTACAGGACTAGACCCGCGCACGCGTGTCCAGATGTGGGACACGATCCGGCGTCTGGTCAAGATCGGTTCCACCGTACTGCTCACTACCCAGTACCTCGACGAGGCGGATCAACTTGCTGATCGAATCGCGGTGATCGATCATGGCCGGGTAGTCGCTGAGGGTACGGTGGATGAACTGAAAGCGGCAGTGGGGGCGTCGACTCTGCAACTCAAAGTGCAAAATCAACAGGATATTGAGAGAACTGTTCAGATCGTCGAACAGGTGCTTTCAGTTAAGTCCAGCGTGTCAGTGGAAGCTGGAAAGATTATTTCTCCGATGGCCAATGCAGATCGGGTAACGGACCTGCTGATTGCCCTCCGTACTGGAGAGATTCGCCTAGCAGAGATGAGTGTGCAAAAGCCGACGCTTGACGAGGTGTTTTTGTCCATCACTGGTCATGGAGCACAAGTAAAAAAGCAGCAGACGTCCCAAGGAGCGCATGCTGTGGAGGGGGCGAGAGCATGAAGAGTACTACTGTTATGACAGGTTCTGATCGCACATTGAAGAAGTCTGTGAGTTTCAGGCAGGCGTTCTCCAATTCCATGACGATGGCCTACCGGGGCATTCTGAAGATCCGGCATACTCCCGAACAATTGTTTGATGTCACGCTCCAGCCGATCATTTTTACCCTGATGTTCACCTATATCTTTGGCGGCGCCATCTCAGGAGACGTGCAGCATTATTTGCCGGTTATTATTCCAGGCATCCTCGTGCAGACTGTGATCTCGACCTCCGTCGTTACCGGCGTTCAACTACGTGAGGATATGGACAAAGGAGTGTTCGACAGGTTCAAGTCACTCCCAATCGCACGTATTGCGCCTTTGGCTGGAGCTCTGCTGGCTGACAGTATCCGGTATACTATTGCAACTGTACTTACCTTCGCCATGGGGTATATTTTGGGGTATCAGCCAGGGGGAGGACTGCTGAGTGTCGCTATCGCGGCTCTTCTGGTCATCGTGTGTTCCTGGGCAGTCAGCTGGATTTTTGCCTTCTTTGGCGTGATTGCCCGCACTGCTTCTAGTGTACAGGGCATCTCCATGATTGTTCTGTTTCCGCTCACTTTTGTTTCCAACGCATTTGTGCCTGTCGGCACAATGCCTGGTTGGTTGCAGTGGTTTGTGAACGCCAACCCGATTTCACATCTTGTGAACGCAGTCAGAGAGCTTGCGAATACGGGAACGATTGGCGGGGAACTGGCGATCTCCCTACTTGGCGCTACAGTCATTGTGGCGATCTTCGCGCCGCTTACGGTGCGTGCTTATATGCGTAAAGCATAAGATGGCGGTCTTCTTGACGAGGACGAGAGATTTAAGGCAGAGTTAGTTAGGGGGGATTGAAATGACGCGTGTATTGGTCGTTGATGATGATCCGCATATTCGTGAACTGGTCGGACACTTTTTGAGAATGGAAGGTCTGGAGGTAGTCGAGGCGGTGGATGGTTTGGACGCGATGCGCATTTTTGATGAAATCAAGGTCGATTTGCTTGTTCTTGATATCATGATGCCGGGAATGGACGGTTGGGAGCTGTGCCGTAAGCTGCGAGAGCAGACCGACCTGCCGCTGCTTATGCTTACAGCCAAAGGCGAGACGTCACAGATCGTGAAAGGCTTCGCGCTCGGAACGGACGACTATCTTGTCAAGCCATTCGACCCCATGGTGCTTGTCGCACGAGTGAGGGCTTTATTAAAACGTTATCGTATCATGGCTTCAAAATCAGTAACTGTCGGAGATCTTGTCCTGCGCAGCGATACATTTGAGTGTCGGGCTGGAGAGAAGGAGATTACCCTGCCGCTCAAGGAATTTGAGCTGCTCTTCAAGCTGGCCAGCTATCCTGGCAAAACTTTTACCCGCGACCAGCTGATCGAACAGATCTGGGGTTATGATTATGAGGGAGACGAAAGAACGGTTGATGTCCATATCAAACGCCTTCGGGAACGGTTTCCGGAGGCAAGCCACTCCTTCCGGATCAGTACGATCCGGGGGTTGGGTTATCGGCTGGAGGTACGGCAATGAAGAGGGAACCGGGGTTACTCCATATTCTTGCCAGAGTCCTGCTGGTAGTATTGGTGCTATATCTTAGCTGGGCTGCCGCGTACTTTATTATGGAGGCGATCTATTCGCACATGTCATGGGCTCCCCATGGTTTGTTCGTCTTTCTTATGAATACGACGCTAGGCTTTTTCTTCTTCGGTATTATCAGTATGACGGTAAGGCGTTTCTTCCAGCCTAGAGAACAGCACGCTTTTACCGAAATGATCGATGCTTTAAAACGTATTTCGCAAGGAGACTTTCACATTAATCTGGATTGGGGCCTCGGCGGGCGGAACGGAAAACATCGGAGGCCGCATCCTTATGTACAGTTGGTGGACAGTATCAATGATATGGCTGCAAATCTGAAGGCTATGGAAAAACTGCGGGAGGAGTTTATTTCGAACGTATCCCATGAAATCGGCTCACCGCTGACCTCGATAATCGGATTCGCCAAAGCGCTCAAGGACGAAAATCTGGATCGTGAGCAACGAGATCGGTATTTGACGATCATTGAGACGGAGTGTATTCGTCTATCCAAGCTAAGCGATAATCTCATGAAGCTGGCGATTCTGGATTCGGAGCGGCATCTGTTTCGTCCGTCCCTTTATCGGCTGGATAAGCAGCTGATTTCGCTTATTCTCGCCTGCGAACCGCAATGGGAGGCTAAAAAAATCGATATGACTGTTGAGGTGGATATAGTTGAGGTCAACGCAGACGAGGATCTGATGGGCCAGGTTTGGGTGAATCTCCTTCACAATGCCATTAAATTTACACCACAGTGTGGAGGCGTATCTGTTTCTCTTTCAAGTAACGATGATCGGGCGGTTGTCTGCATTGCCGATACGGGACAGGGCATCAACGAACAGGATCAGCAGCGCATTTTTGAACGATTTTATAAAGCAGACCAGTCACGGGCCCGAACTGCAGGAGGCAGCGGCTTGGGACTGTCCATTGCTTATAAAATAACAGAGATGCATACCGGCTCTATCTCTGTATCCAGCAAGGTGGGAGAAGGAACGGTATTTACGGTTATGCTGCCGCTGCGCCAGAAAGGAATGAAAGGCAGCAACAACTGTGAAATGTACACCGGCACAGTAATATAAAAAGGAGCGTCTTCAAAGCCATAAGTGGCTGAAGGACGCTCCTTTTTAGTTCCCATGCTTATACTCTTATGGTTTATGCGTATGTGCTCAGGACTTAGATGTATTTACCGGCTGCATCTCCTGGATAGCTTCCTTCAAGTTGTGTGAGCATAGCTCATACAACTGTTTCCTTTGCTGTTCGCTGGAATTCGTAGCCAGTTTTTGCAGCTCGGTTGTACATTGCTGCAGCAGCGTCAACACAGCTTGATTAGAGTCCTGTGCCTTGGACATCTGTACGTTATCACTGTATTGGTCAATATATAGCTCCCCTTGCGTGTCCACCTGCGCGAAAAACACATCTTTGACCGTCAGGCTCTTTTCCTTTAGCTTGGCATCCAGCCATTGTTGAGTAATCCCCATATATGCCATTTGTTGCTCCATAAGTTGTCCATCCATAATGACTGCTGTGGGCTCCTTCTCCGGCAATTGCAGCATATTCAGATCCTTAAGCGTCACCGGCTGCTTGTCTTTGGTTAACAGCACATTGACTTCGCCACTAGTTTCCATAAGAGCAAATTCCACGTCAGCTACTTTGAATACATTCTTGCTTCGAAGCTGCTCCATGAGTTCATCCAGGGTGAGCCGTTCTTTTCTCAGATTATCCTCTAAAATTTTGCCGTCTTTGATCAGGATTGTTGTCCTTCCATCTGTTATATCTCTGATTTTCTTGCTTTTAATTTGCAAATATTCAATGCCAAGTGTTGTCAGTACCCATACTGACAAGGCTATGAGGCCTAGATACCAGGTGGATTCACGCTCCATAGGAATGGTAGCAGCCAGGTTACCTATCGTGATTCCTGTTATATATTCGAACAAGGAAAGCTGGGATACCTGACGTTTTCCAAGAATTTTGGTGATTAAAAATAATATAGCGACAGCCATTAATGTGCGTATAGCAACCTCGGCCCAATCCTGCATTTGCTCAACCTCATTTCATTTCGCCACAAGGGCGCTACTATTCCAAGGATATCCGCGTCAAGGCCCATTTAAACTCCAATTCCCCTAAATTTAAATAACCGAGCTGCCAACAAACCGATTGATTACGATATAAAATTAAAATTTTCTATCGTTGGATTGTCAATGTCTATTACACAAGCGATTGACGAAAAAGGGACGGCAGGATACATTATAAATATAATTCTTATTTAATTCATCGGGATTATAAACATTAAGCTCACGGAGGTATGTATATGTCGTCCAAACCTAAAGTTGTATTGTGGAGCAAAACCGGCTGTCATTTTTGTGGAGAGATCAAATCGTACCTGGAATCCCAAAATCAGCCGTATGAAAATATCCAAGTGGACGGAAATGATGCGCTGCGTGACGTGCTGGAGACCAAATATGGTATTCGTTATGTCCCTGTCGTCGAGGTAGGCGGCGATAACAAATATGAAGCATTGCTCAACCCGGATCTGGAAGAGTTGGGTAAAGTGTTGGAAAGTTACAATCAAGTGGTATAAGCCGACGGAAATCATTATTTTCAAGAGAGGTGGAAGAGTTATGGCTAAGAATAGACAAATTAAATTTGGTGCGATTATTCACGGTGTTGGGGGAAGCATGACGACTTGGCGTCACCCTGAGGTACCTGCGGATGCGAGTGTTAACTTTGAATTTTATAAAACGCAGGCACAAAAGGCAGAGGCAGGAAAGTTTGACCTCGTATTTATCGCAGATGGCCTGTTCATTAACGAAAAATCCATTCCCCACTTTCTGAACCGTTTTGAACCAATTACGATTTTGTCCGCTTTGGCTGGGGTGACGAAGCATATCGGACTGGTCGGCACACTGTCGACTTCCTATAGCGAACCGTTCACGGTAGCACGCCAGTTTTCTTCCATTGATCATATTAGCGGAGGTCGGGCAGGCTGGAATGTGGTGACTTCCCCGCTGGAAGGCTCTGCCCTTAACTTTAGTAAAGGCGAGCACCCGTCGCATCCGCAGCGCTATAAAATTGCAGAGGAATATTTGCAGGTTACCAAAGGACTGTGGGACTCGTGGGAAGAGGATGCGTTCGTTCGTGATAAGGAAGCCGGCGTATTCTTTGATCCTGAAAAGCTGCATACATTGAACCATAAAGGTGAGTTTTTCTCGGTGCAGGGTCCGCTGAATATTGGACGATCCAAGCAGGGACAGCCGGTTATTTTCCAGGCAGGTTCCTCGGAGGATGGCAAAAACCTGGCCGCCAAGGAAGCGGATGCTGTATTTACAGGACATGAAACGTTAGAGGAAGCGCAACAGTTTTATCGTGATGTGAAAGAACGTGCGGTACGCTATGGTAGATCCGAAGAGGATATTGTCATTTTGCCGGGCATATCGCCGATTATTGGCAGCACGACGGAGGAAGCGGAACGTAAGTATGAAGAGATCACTAATCTGGTGACGATTGAGGCTGCGTTAAAATATTTGGGACGTTTCTTCGATCATCATGATTTCTCACAATATCCGCTGGATGAGCCATTCCCTGAGCTTGATGGTATTGGCAGCAATGCGTTCCGCAGCGGTACAGATAAAATCAAACGAGTAGCCAAGGAACAAAACTTGACCTTACGCGAGGTTGCGTTGCGTTCAGCTACGCCGAGAACCTCTTTTATCGGAACCGCTGAGCAGGTAGCGGATCGAGTGCAGGAGTGGTTCGAAAGAAAAGGCGCAGACGGGTTTATTATTGGTTCAGATGTGCCATCGGGTCTGCATGACTTCGTAAATCTAGTTGTGCCTATTTTGCAGGAACGCGGTATTTACCGTCAGGATTATGAATTTAGCACACTGCGTGAAAACCTGGGCGTGCCTATTCCTGAGAACCGCTATACAGCAGCCAGATCCAAAGTGAAGATTGACGCATAACAGAAGGAGGAAAAAATATGTCCAAGGTTGTCATCCTATCAGGCAGTCCGTCTACACAATCCCGTTTATACGGCTTGATTAACTATACAACTGAGCAGTTGCAGCAGGCTGGAGCGGAGGTCACATTACTGAATGTGGTCGACTTGCCAGCGGAGGATCTGGTCACAGCTAACTTTAACAGCCCCGACGTCACAGCATCACTTGCATTGATTGCAGCAGCGGATGCCGTTATTGTGGCTTCTCCAGTCTATAAGGCGTCCTATTCAGGACTATTGAAAATATTCCTGGATTTGGTTCCGCAGGAGGGGCTAAGAGGGAAACCTGTCTTGCCTTTATTTATCGGAGGTACACTGGCTCACCTGCTGGTCATTGACTATGCCTTGAAGCCGGTTATTAATGCACTGGGCGGAAGACATATTCTTGGCGGGGTGTATGCAGTGGATCAGTGGATTGAACGTCTGCCAGATGGAGCATACGGGTTGTCCGAAGAATTGGTTGCACGGTTGGAACGCTCTGTTAAAGAACTAAATGAGCTATTTAAATTATAGATATTTTCAATATTTCCATTGACAGGTCGTTCAGTGAGTTTTATGATACAAAAAAACCAAGTTAACTTATTGGATAAATGTATATAAAACTTACTGGGGGACTTGCGTATGAATATCGAGAATATGGAAGCCTTTGTATACGTGAATCATTATGGGAGCTTTAATAAGGCTGCAGAAGCCTTGTTCTTGTCCCAGCCCTCTGTTACAGCCCGGATTCAGACGCTAGAGCGCGAGCTAGAATGCAAGTTGTTCGACCGCCAAAGCAAGCAAACGGTTCTGACGGAGGATGGACGAAAGTTTCTTCCTTATGCGGAGCAGATGCTTCAGGTGCTGCAAAAAGGGAAGCAAAAGCTCCAACAGCGTAAGAAAGCCCCTCAGCAAATTCGAATTGGCTGCACGATATCGGTGTCGAACTTCATCATTCCTGAAATATTAAAGCAACTTCGTGCCCGTTATCCAGAGGTTAACTACAAAATTGTGACGGCTACGACGGATCAACTGGTACATAAACTGTTGAACCGTGAGGTAGACATTAGTTTTGTCCGTAAAGTGATGCATCCGGCTATCCGTACGCTTGCTTTTCATGAAGATCCGATTTCCCTGTATGTATACGACGGCCATCCGTTTATGAAGACAGGAAAGGCCAGCATACAGGATATTCAACGTGAAACACTGGTGTTTTTCGAATGCGGATCACTAGATTGGATGAGAATTCATCGCGCTTTTGAATCACTGGAGCAGCCACCGGACATTGCTTTTCAGGTTGACAATGTGGTCACGGCCAAAAAGCTGGTATTGGAAGAAGCGGGTATTGCCTTTTTGCCGGATGTCTGTGTGAACCGTGAAGTGAAGGATCAGAAACTGTTCCGTATCCATGTTCCAGAGGTAGCTGGGGTGTCGATGCAGATTAGCATAATAGCGACCAAAGAAGACTGTGCAGTGACTTCGGATTTTGCAGATGCACTGACAGAAGGTTTCCGGGGTGCTGTTTTGTTATAGAAAAGTTCTATAGCTTGGTGGATTGACGTATAGGTTTTCAGGTGTTACATTAATCACATCCTAAAACCGATTAAACTTATAGGAATTATTAATTATTGGATGTTGTAGCTACCATGTATGTCGCAAACTGCTGATATACAAAGAGATGAGGGGGATTCATATGAAAAAGTGGTTTGCAATATTGTCTGTTATGGCAATCATCTTGGTGCTGGCAGGCTGCGGCTCCTCAGATAACGCGTCTAGCGCGTCAGGTTCAAGCGGAGACGTGAAGAAAATTATCGTAGGCACAGGTACTCAATTCAAAAATGTATGCTTTATTGACGAAAACGGAAATTTAACAGGCTTTGATGTGGAGCTGATTAAGGAGCTGGACGAGCGCCTGCCTCAATACGAATTTGAATTCAAAACGATGGACTTTGGAAATTTGCTGCTAAGTCTCGATGCCGGCAAAATTGATCTGGTATCGCATCAAATGGAAAAAAACCCGGAGCGTGAAGCCAAGTATCTGTTCAACAAAAATCCGTATAGCATTTTTCTGAACAGAGTCGCTGTAGCGAAGGATAACAATACCATTCACTCCATTGATGATTTGAAAGGGAAAAAGGTACTCACCAGCCCAACCAGTAATGCGGCGTATGTGCTGAAAGAGTATAACAAAACCCACGGAGATGCCCTAAATATCGTTTATACGAGTGGTGCAGCCAATGATACGGTGCAACAAATTACGAGCGGCCGTATAGATGCTACCGTTACGACAGACTTTGCGAACCGTTTTAACACCGATGAAAAAGGAGAAGTAGCTCTGAAAACCGTTGGTGGTCCTTTGACTCAATCGGATGTACTGTATGTACTGAACAAAAATGAGCAAGGGTTGGCGGATGACCTCGACAAAGCCATTCAGGAAGTGAAGGACGACGGTACGCTGTCGAAGCTGAGCATTAAATGGCTTGGAGAGGATTTCACTAAGTCTCTGGAAGATGTGAAAAAAGAAGGTAGCAGCAGTAAGAAGTAAGGATAGACTTGGATATTTCAGCGGTCAGGGTACTCTATGTATTCTGGCCGCTGATGTATAGAAAGGAGGCAGGCATATGAGCAGAGAGTTCAATATTGACTATGTTTTTAGCTTTATCCCGAAAATGCTGTCTTACTTACACATCACCTTGTTTATTGTGGCAAGCTCGCTTGTATTGGGGCTTATCATTGGTCTGTTGGTTGCGCTGCCTCGCATGTATAACATTCCATTTTTCAAACGTGTTTCTCAAGTGTATGTTTCCTTTTTTCGCGGAACACCTATTCTAATCCAATTGTTTCTGGTGTATTACGGCCTGCCAGAGCTACTGAAGCTGGTGGATATCAATTCCTCCAGATGGGATGTGCTGTGGTTTGCCGTAGCAACCTACGCGCTCAATAGTGGAGCCTTTATTTCCGAAATTATCAGGTCAGGAGTAGAGGCTGTAGATCGGGGACAAATCGAGGCTGCACAGTCCGTCGGCATGTCAGGCTATCAGACCTTTACACGTATCATTATGCCGCAAGCGCTGGCTGTCGTGGTTCCGGTATTTTCCAATCTGGTGATTGGCAATCTGAAGGATACTTCGCTGGCATTTACGATCGGAGCGATGGAGATGACAGGGAAATCACAGACATTAGGGTCGGCTACCCAGCATTTTGTTGAAACCTATATCGCGTTATCCCTTATCTATCTGGTGATCAGTCTGATTTTACAAAAATTGTTCAAGGTACTGGAAAATGCGCTTCTCCGGCATGAGCATCGGGACACAGTGCATAAAGAACCCGAAAAACGAAAAAGTTTTGTGGTGCGTTACCTGAGAAGTCCCCGTCTTAGTAAAGGAGGTAAAGGCATATGAGTCTGGATTTTGGATTTATATATACTGCCTTTTTAGGGTTGTTCTCCGCGTTGCCCAACACCTTAATTATTACGGTGGTTTCCGTACTGGCAGGGTTGGTCATCGGTATTATAACGGCGCTGGCGCGAATCTATAAGGTTCCTGTGTTGTCCCAGATTTCTCACGGTTACGTTACCTTTATCCGTGGCACACCGATGCTGATGCATTTGCTGCTTATTTATTTCAGTTTGCCTTTGTTGATTGATGCGGGAGCGAAGCATTTCGGCTGGCCGCTGCAATCCAAAGATGTTCCTTATATGGTATTTGCACTCATTTCGTTTTCCATTACCAGTGGCGCGTATATGTCTGAGGTCGTCCGTTCTGGAATTCAATCGGTCAACAAGGGACAAATCGAGGCAGCTTATGCTGTCGGTATGACGACGTGGCAAGTGCTGAGACGGATTGTATTTCCGCAAGCGTTCGTGGTGAGTTTGCCAAATCTGACGAATTCCGTTATTGGGATGCTTCATGGCTCTACCTTGGCCTTCACGGTTTCGGTCACAGAAATCCAGGCACAGGCTGAAATTCTGGCATCTACCAACTGGAAATATTTAGAGGTATATATCGCAGCTGCACTGCTATTTTGGGGCTTGACGGTATTGATTGAGCGAATATCCGGCTTGGTGGAGAAAAAAATCAATGTGTTTAATGGAGGTCGAGCATCATGATCCGTCTGCAAAATATTACGAAGTCGTTCGGCAAACATGAAGTGCTCAAAGGCATTGATTTGACCGTGAACAAAGGCGAGGTCGTCGTTATTTTAGGCCCGAGCGGTTCAGGAAAAACGACTCTGCTACGCTGCATTAATTATCTGGAAAAGCCAAATGATGGGGAAGTCAGCATTGGCGATTTTACAGTGAACTGCAAGCGACCTGCAAAGAGGGATGTTTTGGCTCTACGTCAAAAGACGGCTATGGTTTTCCAGCAATACAATTTGTTCAAGCATAAAACAGCACTAGAAAATGTCATGGAAGGACTTGTCGTTGTCCGCAAGGTCAAGCAGGAGGAAGCGAAAAAAATCAGCATTGAAGTGCTGGAAAAGGTCGGTCTGGGTGAAAAGCTGAATCATTATCCAAGCCAGCTATCCGGCGGACAGCAGCAGCGTGTCGGCATAGCGCGTGCTTTGGCGCTGAACCCGGAAGTGATTTTGTTTGATGAGCCGACTTCGGCGCTGGACCCTGAGTTGGTGGGTGAGGTGCTGTCGGTGATCCGCAAGATTGCGAAGGAAGGCATTACGATGATTGTCGTTACACATGAAATGGGCTTTGCGCGCGATGTTTCAAATCATGTGGTATTTATGGATGGCGGTCATATTATCGAGGAAGGCACACCGGAAGACATTTTTAACCACCCCAAAGAGGAACGTACCAAACAATTTCTGAAACGGATTACACCGGAATATAACTATTCAATTTAGACGGGAGAGGGAGACATGAGTATTAAAATCGGAGTATTGGATCAAAGCCCTATACACGAGGGGGAAACGGTAGCGCAGGCCCTTCGTAATACGATTAAGCTAGCACAGCGTGTAGAGGAATTGGGATTTACGCGCTTCTGGGTATCAGAGCATCACGATTCCGAGCAGGTTGCGGGCTCTTCGCCAGAGGTACTCATTTCCCACTTGCTGGCACGCACTGAGCGTATTAAAGTCGGTTCTGGTGGAGTGATGCTTCAGCATTACAGCCCTTATAAAGTAGCCGAAAACTTTAATGTGCTGTCCTCTCTTGCACCGGGTCGCGTAGATTTGGGAATCGGACGCGCACCGGGCGGGTTGCCGAAATCCACACAGGCGTTACAACGAAATGTTCATGATGCGCCTTCTCTCGAAGAAAAAATTGATGAAGTAAGTCGCTATATTCATAATATTCCGTCTGAAGAAGGACCGTTAGCCGGGTTACAGGCGAATCCGATTCCAGAAATACCAGCGGATATTTACGTTTTGGGTACAAGTACAGACAGTGCTGGAATTGCTGCGCGTCTGGGGTTGCCCTACGTTTTCTCGCAATTTATCAATAGTAATGAGCAGGTTGCATTGGACTCATTCCGTACGTATCGGGCGTCCTTCGATTATAGTTATGGACGTGAGCCGAAAGCTCTTTTTGCGCTTTCGGTCATCGTAGCGGACACTTCCGAGGAAGCTGCGGAGTTGGCAGGTGAGCACAAGCTGTACAAAATTCATCTGGCCAGTGGCAAAACGGCTACGGTGGGCACGCTGGAAAGTGCAGAAGAGTTTGGCAAGCAATCGGGTGAAGAATATACAATTGAAGCTACACAAGCGCAAATTAACAAAGGGAATAAAGACGAAATTTATGCTGTGCTGACGGAAATTCAAGCGAAGTATCAGGTCGATGAGCTGATCGTTACGACAGGAATAAGAGATATACACAAGCGCGTGCGCTCGTTCGAGTTGTTGCATGAAGCTTTTGCCGGATTGCCTGTGCAGTCCTAGAAATTGTTGGTCTGAGAGAATTGTAACTATTTTGGGTTCACGAAGGAGGAATAGGGATGAGTGGATCAACCGGGACGAAGGAGCAGGTTTTGGAGCAGAAGCTGGTGGACATTCGCCGCCATCTTCATCGAAATCCCGAGCTATCTAACGAGGAGGTTGAAACTACCGCCTTTATCCGTGGTCTGCTGGAAGAACAGAACATAACGATTCTGGATGTGCCGCTGCGTACCGGATTAGTAGCGGAAATTGGCGGACGGCAGGAGGGACCAACTGTCGCGCTTCGTGCAGACATTGATGCGTTGCCTATTCAGGAGGAGACGGGATTGCCTTATGCTTCGGTGCATCCGGGCAAGATGCATGCTTGTGGGCATGATTTTCATACTGCGTCCTTGTTAGGAGCAGCCATACTCCTGAAGCAGCGGGAGCAGGAGCTGAAAGGCACGGTTCGGCTGGTGTTCCAGCCAGCGGAGGAAAAGGCCAAAGGCGCTGCCCAAGTGCTGGACAGCGGTGCGTTGGCAGGGGTGCAGGCCATATTTGGCCTGCATAACAAGCCAGACCTGCCCGTAGGCACGGTCGGCATCAAAGAAGGTCCGCTAATGGCAGCGGCGGATGGTTTTTACATCGAGGTGGAGGGTCTGAGCACACATGCGGCAGTGCCGCATGCAGGGATTGACCCCATCGTGGTATCGTCACATATCATTACGGCGCTGCAATCCATTGTGAGTCGCAGCGTTAATCCGCTGGATAGCGCGGTCATTAGCGTCACCAAGCTGCACAGTGGCAACGCCTGGAACATCATCCCTGACCGTGCACATTTGGACGGAACCATTCGCACATTTGACGAGAACGTTCGCGCCCAGGTGACTGAACGCTTCGAGCAGGTCGTAAAAGGTGTTGCCGATGCTTTTGGCACGAAAGCAACCATTCGCTGGATCGAGGGCCCGCCACCTGTGCTAAACGACGGTAAGTTGGCCGCCATCGCGGAGGAGGTGGCCAAAGCGGTCGGTCTGGAAGTCGTTCGCCCCGTACCATCCTCGGCAAGCGAGGACTTTGGGTTTTATCAGAAGAACATCCCCGGTGTGTTTGTCTTTGTCGGCACTGCTGGAAGCCAAGAATGGCATCATCCTGCTTTTGATTTGGACGAACGCGCGTTGCCCGGAACAGCGAAGCTACTGGCTTCACTGGCTGAGTCGGCATTGATATCCATAGAGTAGGAGCGTGAGCCTAGCGGTGGTTTTCCTATGCCAACTATTATGTGGGCCGGAAATTCTCCCAAAATAACAGAGTGGGATACCTGAATGTTGCGTTATACCTGGAGCCGAGTCAAGAAGGATACCACTCGTTTTCCCACCCGCTAAAAAAAGCTAGAGTAGTGTGAAAAAGCTTATAAATAGAGCCGTTTATTCCAAAATCAAATTCTGTGATGGAATTGATTCAGTGAATAAACGGTTTTTTCATTTTATAAAATACCAGTTTTGTGCATGCAAAGAGTAAGTATATGTCCCAAAATACGATTAAAAATCCTAATTTAAATCATTAAGGAAAATATTGACGATGCAATAATCCAGTGATAATATGATTTGTGATTATTTACAAAAAACGACAAGGAGGATTGATAGTGTACTCTTGATCTCCTAGATTAGTTCGCAAACACGAAAAGAGAGCTGATAGAGATCATCGTTTCAGGAAAACTACTGCAATAATACAAATGGATATGGAGGTACATACATGTTGAACAGAAAAGGAATGATGATGGCTTCTTTTTCAGTAGTCATTGCTAGTTCATTACTGATGGGAAACGCTAGTTTTGTATCAGCGGATTCTCATCTAAACGGGGATTCTGTGGTTGCGGCAACGGGTGATTCGACATTGGCTGACATGCCAGCTTATCTCAAATCATCGGTGGAATGGGTTTGGAAGAATAGAATGTTGACCGAAGGCTCGACGGCTCGTAAAAATACGATTTTTGATCAAATTTTTGCGGGAAAAGGGACTCTTAATTATGTTATACGCTGGCAATCTTCTAAGCCCGTTACACTGAAGCAACGCCAAGATATTGCTAAAATGATAGATCGGCAGATGAACCATTGGACAGATCATCTTCAAGGATATGACGGCTGGCCTTATAAGAATATTAAAGTAAAAGTGGTAGGCTGGGCTGTTGCTGATCCTTCACTGCTGCTGGACAAGCAGCCGGATGAGGTCGTTTATACGGATACCATTACAGATACACTAGCTTCTGAAAAACCGGAAATTCCCGCTGCACTTCCCGTTGCGCCTAATGAAATATCCCGATTTGAGCATTTTTCGGACCCAAACTATTCTTATCCGGGTGGATTGGATAAACGCTTTGATATGTATCTCTGGGCCACAGAAAATTTTGACGGGGGAGCTGGCGGCGACTGGGGACAGCGTATGAATGATGAATACGTTCTGAGTACGGTGAATTCGGATGAGATTGAGATTACTGAACATGAAATTGGGCATGGATTTGGATTAAACGATTTTTATGAAGAACATGAGCGTCCACCAGGTGGATTCCCAACGAACACCATTATGTGGGCCGGTAATTCCGATCATATCACCGACTGGGATATCTGGATGCTGCGTTATACCTGGAGTCAGCTCAAAAAAGATACTTCCCGTTTCCCAATCACGACTAAAGACGACGATGGCCCAATTGAAACAGATCCTGATAAAATCGTGAACATAGCACCTGCGGCAACGGCTAGCAGCTCTTATACTTCATCTTGGGAAAATGTAAGCGCGCTAAACGATGGATTTGAACCTTCTAATTCCAATGATAGAAGTCATGCCGTGTATGGTAACTGGCCTGAGATAGGTACACAATGGGTTCAATATGATTTTGATCAAGAGTATACGGTGTCTCAAACGGATGTCTATTGGTTCCAAGATGGCGCGGGCATTGATGTTCCTAAGTCTTACAAGATTAAGTATTGGAATGGTCGCAGCTGGTCTAATGTCAAGCAGGCTAATGGATTGGGTACTTCGGCAGACCAGTATAATACGACTACTTTTACGCCTGTAAAAACAACGAAATTAAGAATTGAAATGGTATCCAAAGGTTCAGCATCCACAGGAATATTAGAGTGGAAAGTAGCAGCTAACAAACTTTAAACATCATATTATTTGTCCAAAGGTTGTCTCCTACGATATTTGTGGGAGACAACCTTTTCTAATTCATAGCTGAACAGTTAGAGTCTGATGAGATCAGGCTTTTTTTGCGCTTTGATTATGACGCTTATTACGTTCATATTTGTATCTGTGTTTTGCTAAACTCTCGTATGAAGGGACACTAAGAATGAACGGGTGTACGATAGTATGTATAATGGACATCAGACATGAAAGAAAAGAGGACAGAAAGCGATGAGTCATGACGTGAATGCTCCTTACGATGTACATGTAGCATATGGACCGGTGTTTGAACTGCTCAGCAGCTTACACACCTTTATTTGCCGCAAGGCTTACAAGAAGACCGATTTATCAGCCGGGTGGGCGGAGCAAGTGCGTGGAACGCTGTCTCCAGGTTTGTCCGAATTGCTGGAGTCCATGGAAATCAATGCAGATTGGAAGATCATTTATGGACTCGTCTGTATGCTTTCTGATCAGGGGAAGGTTGAAGAGGTCGTAAACCGTCTGGAGAACCGGACTGTACAGGAATTAAATGAACAGGCATCAGCCTATGGAATCCTGCTGCCTGACGACATGGAGAAGCTTCGCAAACTTGCTTTGCAACTGCTATCTGGCTGGGACGAAGAGTATTTTCGCCATGTGGATATAAGTATTCTAAGCGGTCTGGAACAAGAAGCTGAACGAAGAAATAAGGAGAAGGGCATATATAGCTCTATGGAGTGGGTGGATCGTACCACTAATGGCTTCCGGTTCGAGCCTTCCGAAGGACTGACGCGCGTGTTGCTGGTGCCTCAATACCATTTTCAGCCGATAAATATTATTTATCGATTTGGGTCTCTCCTGTTGTGCCATTACTCGGCAGGAATTTATGTTCAGGAGGACGATTTTTTATCCCCACAGGAATATCGAATGATCCGAAGCTTGGGGGAGAAGAGCAGGCTTAAGATTTTAAAATATTTGTATCAGAGCCAGTCTCCACGCACCTTTATTGAGATTGTCCGTCATCTCAAGCTGTCCAAGGGAATCACGCACGACCATATTTTTAAGCTTCGTGCCTCTGGCTTCATCCATGCACATTTTGATGGCGAAACACTGCTCGGCTACAGTGCACGGCTTGCGGCTGTGGATGAGATGTATGGAAGTATCCTTGGCTATATGGAGCGAATGTAGAATTAATCTTTTGTTTGCCAAGGTCCCATTGAGGAGTTCGATCGTTTTTGATTATGCAGAGAAAGCCTTTTTTAAGAGAAAGGCGTGTCTAATACAGTTGAAAATATAGTAAAAATGGATGCTGAACGCTATGCTTTGAGTCGCCAGATCCAGAGCGCCTTGGCGAGACCTGCCTGAACATTATGGCTTATGGAAAAGCGTGTACACGTGTTTCCGACGCTGGCAGATTGCCGGAATTTGGAATGGAATATTAAAGCATGTTTCTATCACACCTGACTTGAAAACATCATGTTAGCGGCTTTTTTGTTTTAAAAGTGCTGGTGCGTCAGTCTGTTTTCATAAAACTTCAACACGGTTTCCATTTATATCAATACCGAGAAATGTATGATATGATGAAGGATGATTTAAAGAAATCGGTATTGTAGTGAAGGGATGATTCGTATTGATAAATCACGATAATCTTGAAGAGTATCGAGACCCGATTAATTATGATCTTGAATTTGGCGGCGAGACTAACAAATACAATTTCTATCTTGATCTTGCTAGATTGAACCCAGGCGAGGTTTTGGAACTTGCATGTGGTACGGGATTGACAACCATTCATTTATCAAAATCGGGGATACATATAACAGGTGTTGATATTTCTTCATCGATGCTTGAATATGCGCGGGTTAAAGCTCAAGGTTTGCCTGTGGATTTTATTGAAGCTGATGCTCGTACATTCGATTCCGAAAAGCGTTTTTCCATGATTTATCTGACAGGAAATGCATTCCAGGCATTTTTGAGCGACGAGGATCAACGAGCTTTACTCGAAACTGTCTACAAGCACTTAGAGCCAAATGGGGTGTTTGTTTTTGAAACACGAAACCCCTTGGGAACCGATTTATCCAACCAAGAGGAAAGCATCTGGGGAAAATTTATCGATAAGGATGGAATTAAAGTTAAGGTATCTGGGACACAGTCGTATGATTCAAGTAGCCAGATCATGCACTGGGTCACGTTCCGTGATTGGGGATCGGAGAAAACAACTTCTCGAATTGCATGTCGCTTTACTGATAATGACACGCTTCAGCATTTATTAACGAGCCGCGGCTTTTGTATCGAAAATCAATATTCGGACTGGGATAAAACACCGTTCACTCCTTTATCTCCTTCCATCATTAGTGTTTGTCGAAAAAAACATGGAGCCTAAAACGAATAATCCCGGAATGTTCATCCCAAGTGTTTGACGACCGCGCGTAAGATATCCATGTCATTCGCATGTTTTTGAAGGAACAACAGGCTATTCCAGTGATTCTCGGAAAGAAAAATCGCCGAGTCATCCTAAAATAAGATCGGTGCGTTTACAAAAAACGTTATTTGGTGGAATGCTTCTTTAATGAAGTGAAGAATTTATCGTCGTCTGACGACTCACCATGATAAATTGGCGTGTACATTCAATAACCCTTTCTTTAATAACAGAGCAGATTATTTGTCCGCGTTCTAAACGATTCATTAGATCCATACTATAAAAAATAATATATCAAATGAGTAAGAGACTGCCTCTCAATCTACTATTAGGGATTGAGAGGTTTTATTTATATTTGTACATGAAATCGGATAGATATCTATGAACAGAGCTTTTTACATAAAAAAATGTAGTTCTCCCTTTACAGAACCCCAATAAATTCCTATAATGAGGTTTATCTTCTTAATCACAACTTGTTCTATCGGAATTTAATAATTTAACTCGGGGGGATTATGTTGAAAAAGAGTATTATTTTACTTAGCAGTCTACTTCTGGCGAGCTCTATTTTGCTGGCGGCTTGCTCTAACGGTGGACCGGACAGCTCCAACAATGCTACTGCCCAAAATAATGGGGACACACAGACAGCTACTACAGCGCAGCGATTAACAAGTTTGGTAAAGGCTTCTGATATGTCCAAATTGCCGGAAGTGTCCAAAAAGAGAAGCGACACGATTATTGTGGGTCTGACTGACCCAGCCGGGGTGTTTACTCCGTATTTTAACCAAAGCGGCTATGACGGCAACGTGATTTCGCAATTGTGGACTCCGCTGGTCACGGTAGACGAGAAGGGGCTTCCGCTGCCCAATCTGGCTAAGAGCTGGGATATTTCTAAAGATAATCTAACGTATACATTTCATCTGGTTCCCGGTACTAAATTCAGTGATGGCTCCCCTTTGACAGCAGAAGATGTCGCTTTTACCTGGACGTTGATCTATGACAAAGCCTATCCTGGCGACAGTCAAATCCGAAAGCTGAACATTAAAGGCGGCAACGCCTATGCGGAAGGCAAGGCCAAACAAATTGAAGGAATCAAGGTGATTGATGCGCAGACCATTTCTGCGACGTTGGAAAAACCAAACGCGCTGGCTCTGCCGATTCTGGGTGAATATGTACTGTCCAAAGCTTACTATGGCAAGGATTATAAGTTCGGACAACTGGATTATTTTAAAAATCTACATAGTACTCCTCTGGGAAATGGGGCTTATAAGTTAGAAAAATTTATTCCGGGACAAGAAGTTCGTCTGGAGGCGAATGATTACTTTTTCAAAGGCAAACCGAAAACACAGCATTTCATTTACAAAACAGCAGAAGGCGACGCTTGGCAATTCATAGAAACAGGCGATACCGATTTTGCTCAATTCACCGCAACTCAGGAAAATATCGATAAACTAAAAGGGCTTGGCTTTTTAAACATTTTGCCGTATACCCCTAGCACTTACGGATATTTGCAAGTAAATCTTGAAAATGAAAAGCTTAAGGATAAAAAGGTTCGTCAAGCATTGACCTATGGACTGGATCGGAAAAGCATTTATGTCGACGCAGCTCAGGGAGCAGGGGCGGTCGCAAATATTCCAGCTTCCCCAATATTCTGGTCTTACACGACCGATGGAATCAATCCATACAACTACGACCCGGAGCAAGCGAAAAAGCTGCTGGATGAAGCGGGTTGGATAGAAGGTAGTGATGGTATCCGTGAGAAAAACGGACAGAAGCTGACCATTCACCTGCTGACCTCTAAACGTCCAGAAACAGACACCTTTATTGCGCTTGCGGCTGAAAATTACAAAGCGATTGGTGTTGACCTTCAGCCGGAAATCTTTGCAGACTTTAATGCAATGGTCGCCAAAGTAGAAGGTAAAGATTATGATCTTGCCGCCTTCTCGACAGGCATGCTGACAGATCCATCAGATGGAATCGAGCAATTCGTCAATGGAGAAGTCAAGGGATATAACAATCCAAAGGTAAAAGAGCTATATGAAAAAGGCTTGTCTACGACGAATATGGAAGAACGCAAGAAAATATATCAAGAATTATATGTGCTGCTAAACGATGAACTGCCCGTTATTTTTACCAACTATAAGAAGACGGTGTATGCCTACAATGGTCGGATGGAACATGTAAAGGTCAGTCCGTTCATTGGCTTGTCTGGTAATCTGTTCGAATGGTCCCTTAAATAAGCCACATATGCGGGCCCCTTGTGAAGAACATCAGGTTCGGATCAAGGGGCCTCCCAAATGGGGGAAACGTAATGAGTAGCCTGACCTTGAATTGAAAGGAGTCTGTCATGAGCTCGTTTTTAACGAAAAGACTGACGTATATGGTTATTATTTTGTTGGCCGCTTCGATGATGATTTTTTTCCTGTATGCCATGACACCGGGAGATTTCATTAGCGGCAATCTGAAGCTGTCGCCAGAGAGAAAGGCGGAGCTGAGGGAAATTTATGGCCTGAATAAGCCTATTCTTGAACGCTATGGAAATTGGTTGGGCAATGCGCTGCATGGAAATTTTGGTTATTCGCTTGCCCAGCAGAAGCCGGTGCTGACCTTATTTAATGAGTATATCTGGAACTCGTTTTTGCTGGCCGTTGTATCGACCTTCCTGACCTGGTTTATCGCGGTCATTATCGGTGTGGTTGCTGCTTATAAGCAGTATTCATGGTTTGATACTTTGGTAATGGTGGTGATTTTCGCTGCCATGTCTGTGCCCTCTTTTTTTATCGGGTTGTATCTGATTAAAATCGCAGCGGTTGACCTGAAGTGGTTGCCACCCGGTGGCATGCTCAATACGGGCAGTAACGCTACAGGTATGGAGTATGTGAAGGAGGTTCTCCAGCATATGACCTTACCAGTGATCGTTATGACGCTGCTGGGACTGGGGTCGTTGACTCGCTACTTCCGTAGCAATATGATCGACGTGATCCAGCAGGATTATATACGCACAGCCCGTGCAAAGGGCTTAAAGGAAAGAAAGGTACTTTTTACGCACGCATTGAGAAATGCATTGCTGCCTGCCATTACGCTCGTTGGCTTCGAATTACCTGCACTGTTTGGCGGGTCCCTGATTATTGAAAAGATTTTTAATTGGCCGGGAATCGGTCAGTTGTACATGCAATCCTTTTCGCTCCGGGATTATCCGCTACTTATGGGCTTTACGATGCTAATTGCCATATTGAGCGTTATCGGGACACTGTTGTCCGATATTTTGTATCGCATCGCGGACCCGCGTGTGAAAGTGTAAGAAGGGGGCTAAGGAATGTCATCCGTGAGCAGTAATTTGAGCAAGAGCAACGGCAGACTGCGAACAACTGTTAAATCTTCAATGTGGCAGCAAGCGCTCCGGCAGCTGTTCAGAAACAAGCTTGCTATGGCTGGTCTGCTTGTCGTGGTATTTATGTTTTTGCTCTGTTTTATCGGTCCGCTATTTTCTCCTTATTCCGATAATAAAACAAATATATTAATGATGAACAAGGCGCCAAATATCCATCACTGGTTAGGAACAGACAAGCTGGGACGGGATGTGCTGACACGTGTGATGCAGGCAGGTCAAATTTCTCTTACCGTGGGTTTGGCTTCAATGGTATTGTCAGTCTTTTTAGGGGCTACGCTGGGGGTCATATCCGCATATTTTCGCGGGATTGCAGATCAGATTATTATGCGCGTTGCTGATTTGCTGCTGACAATTCCCAGTTTGCCCCTGCTATTTATTATGGGCGCGCTGCTATCTGACTGGAAGGTTCCACCCGATCAACGGATGTATATTGTCATGCTGATGCTTAGTCTGGTCAACTGGCCGGGGATTGCACGGATGGTGAGGGGCCAGATGCTTAGTTTGCGGGAACGTGAATTTATGCAAGCCGCGACGGTACTGGGACTCTCGAATCGTCGAAAGCTGTTCAAGCATCTGCTGCCGAATATTTTACCGTTGTTGATCGTTATCGCTACGTTGAATATTGGTGGAGCTATCTTGAGTGAATCTGTACTCAGCTTCTTTGGCCTTGGCGTGCTACCCACGACACCGACTTGGGGCAATATGATTGATGCCGCTAACAATGTGCTGGATTTTCAGCAACGACCGTGGTTGTGGATACCGCCAGGACTGTCTATTTTTGCTACAGTCATCGCTATTAATATTTTTGGTGACGGGCTGCGGGATGTACTTGACCCGAAACATAAGAGGTAGGTGATCATACACCATGGACAATTTACTTTCCATTGAACATTTAAGCACTCATTTTTATACAGAAGAAGGAACGGTTAAAGCGGTGGATGATATCAGCTTCCGTGTGAAGCCGGGGGAAACGGTATGCATTGTCGGTGAATCGGGCTGCGGCAAAAGTATTACCGCGATGTCGATCATGGGTCTCATCCAGAGTCCTGGTGGTAAAGTGGCAGGCGGAAGCATCCGTTTTGAGGAAACCGATCTGCTAGAGCTTAGCAGAAATGAGATGCGCACGATTCGCGGGCATGAAATATCCATGATCTTTCAGGAGCCGATGTCTTCATTGAATCCAGTCATGACCATTGGTGAACAGCTATCCGAACCACTGATTGAGCATTTGAAAATAGGCCGTAAGGAAGCTCGTAAGCGAGCACTGGAGCTGATCGAACAGGTCGGTATATCCCGGCCGGAGCAGATTTTAAAAAGCTATCCGCATGAGCTGAGCGGGGGGATGCTGCAGCGAATTATGATTGCCATTGCTGTTTCTTGCGGTCCCAAACTGCTTATCGCGGATGAGCCAACCACGGCGCTGGATGTAACGATTCAGGCGCAAATTCTCGATATGCTGCGTGAATTTAAAGCCCAATCCAATATGTCGCTCATGCTAATCACCCATGATCTGGGTGTTGTCGCCGAAATGGCTGATTACGTCATAGTGATGTATGCAGGCAAGATCGTCGAGGAAGGCGAAGTGGTACAGCTGTTCAATCATCCCAAGCATCCTTATACACAGGGGTTACTAAAATCCAAACCGGTGCTTAATCAGCGCCAAGAGGAACTGTATTCCATCCCCGGGCAGGTCCCTAATCCGCTGGAGCTGACGACTTCCTGTTATTTTCACGACCGCTGTGGGCATTGCATGGACATTTGCCGTATAAAAGAGCCTACATTAAAAGAAGTTTCAGCTCAGCAGAAAGCATCCTGCTGGTTATATGAGGAGGCGGTTGTTCATGGCTGAGCCGTTGTTGGAAATAGACCGCTTAAAAACGTACTTTCCGGTGAAGTCCGGATTTATGAACCGTACTTCAGGACATGTGCGGGCGGTAGACGATATTAGCTTTACGATCCGTCAGGGTGAAACCTTTGGATTGGTAGGGGAATCGGGGAGCGGTAAAAGCACGGTGGGCCGGACGATTGTTAGATTGACGGATAAAACGGACGGTACCGTAAAATACAAAGGGGTAGATCTGCACAGCCTGTCTGCCAAAGGGATGCAGGAACTTCGTCCCAAAATTCAGCTGATCTTTCAAGACCCGTACAGCTCGCTGAATCCGCGTGTACGGATTGGTGATGCCATTGGCGAGGCGTTACTGGATCACGGTATAGCAACGAAGGAGGAGGTCCGGCAGATTGTGCTGGACGTGCTCAAGCTATGTGGATTGTCAGAGTATCATATCGACCGTTTTCCCCATGAATTTTCGGGAGGTCAACGCCAACGGATCGGCATTGCCCGAGCGCTGGCGCTTCAGCCGGATCTAATTATCGCTGATGAGCCGGTATCAGCGCTGGATGTGTCCATACAGGCGCAGATTATTAACCTATTCGCCAAATTGCAGGCCGAACGGGGTCTGACATACTTGTTCATCTCGCATGATTTGAGCGTGGTGGAACATTTGTGTTCCCGTATTGGCGTAATGTATCTAGGCTCCATGGTCGAAACGGCTTCGCGTGACGAGCTATTCGGGAATCCGTTGCATCCGTATACGAAGGCGTTGCTGTCGGCTGTACCTATTCCGGTGCCGAAGCTGAAAAGAGAACGAATTTTGCTCAAGGGGGATATTCCTAGTCCGGTTAATCCGCCTTCGGGCTGCAAGTTCCACACTCGCTGCCCCTTTGCAATCGATCGTTGCTCTAAAGAAATTCCACTCTATCGTGAGGCTCGTCTAGATCACTGGGTAGCTTGCCATTTGGCTGAATGAACAGAGCTAGTCAACAAATTTTAAAGCCGTTGAAACGGCAGACCGATCACAAGAGTGAAGGGGGCTACTGTTTCAACGGCTTTTTAATGTTGTGTCAAACCGCTTGGTTGACAACACACCTAGAGTAACGTTATATTAAATAATAATCGTAATGATTACTATTTAATGTGAAATCAAGTCCATATCCGTGTTCATCAATCTCGTGGTAGTGATGGTGAACCTACATGATTGGCATATATCACAAGGAGGAGCTTTACATGGCCAAGAAGTCAAAAGTCGTAAAAGAGAAGAAACGCCAGGAAATTGTAGCTAAATATGCGGATCTGAGACGTGAATTGAAAGCAAAAGGGGACTACGAAGCTTTGCAAAAGCTTCCGCGTGACTCATCTTCAACCCGCCTGAAAAGCCGTTGCGAGCTGACAGGCAGACCCAGAGGATACTTGCGCAAATTCAAGCTGTCTCGTATCGCATTTCGCGAGTTGGCACATAAAGGCCAAATTCCAGGAATTACGAAATCAAGCTGGTAAACAGGCACTTATGTCGATCGTCAGCGCATGGAGATTATCTGTGTTGTTAACCTGAGGGTATGTCTGATAGAAGGTTGTAACGGGAATGCTTCATGTCGTAGGGGGACATAGGGCATTCCTTTTCCATGGAAAATATTATCGTTTGTATTGATTCTCCTCAGATGGTTAGGTAGAATATGGACGGGTTAAAAATAATACATAACAAACGATTATATATCAGATTATGTATACCTCAGGAGGAGCTACAAGATGGAAGTGAAACAGAAAGAGGACTCCTTTTGGAGTATGGTCAAAAAAGGAAACAAATCCTCGGGCTCGGCGGCGTTAGGAAATACTGGCATTGCCTTGATTAAGGGGATTGCTTTTGCCTTGACAGGTAGCGGTTCTATGTTTGCTACGATGATGCATTCCATTGCGGATGCAGTGAATCAAATGTTTGTATTTGCGGGCAGTGTACTGGCAGAGAAAAAACCGACAAAACGCTTTCCTACCGGCTTTGGACGAGTGATTAACCTGTTCTGTATGGTTGCCGTTATTGTCGTAACGATCATGGCCTATGAAACCGCATTGGAAGGCATTCATTTGCTTCAGCATCCGGCTGAATCAACACATGGATTTTGGATTAATGTAGTGGTGCTGATTTTGTCACTAGTGGTGGACGGATTTGTATGGAGCAAAGCGATGAAAGAAGTGCTGCATGAATCCAGAGTAGAAGCGAAGGGGCTAAGCATTTTCACCACTGCGTTCCGCCATGTGGGGCGTGCTGCACCGCCAACCCGGCTGGTATTTTATGAAGATTTGGTAGCAACAACAGGTGGGGTACTCGCCCTGCTAGCAGTGGTGGTCACATCGCTGACAGATTTTAAACTGTTGGACGGAATTTCGAGTATTCTCATTGGATGTTTGATGGTCGGTGTTGCTTTCCGGGTCGGTTACGACAACATGGTAGGTTTGATCGGTGTATCTGCTCCTCCTGATATCGAAGAACGTGTGGCTTCCATTATTCTAGCAGATACACATGTAACGGATATTTATCAAATGCGTATTCTGCAGGAAGGACGCTACTATCACGTGGAAGGATTGATTGAGCTTACACCGGGCATGACACTGGCAGATGCTGACGATATTAAATTTAGAGTCGAGGACGCTTTGCTACGTGATCCTAATATCTCAGATGCAGCACTGGGTATTCTGGAGGATGACGGGATTAGAAAGTGGAAACAGGAGGAACCCACAGTTTAGAAAACATGATCAAAGCGAATCTGGACGGAGATTGGCAATAGTGTTATAAAAGAACTTCCATGACCACGGCAACGGGGCTTGGAGGTTCTTTTATTTTTTCTCCATTGTTTTACTACCCCTTTGAATTTAGGATGATTGTTAGATACAATGAAAGCGTTAACAAAAAAAGAGGGTGAAACGAATGCTTCTCATGGGGAGGAAAGGCAAATGAGTCTTCTGAGGGAGGCTTGGCCTGCTTCGCGGCTCGTTAAGGCGCTGGCTGGCGGCTTGCAGGATTCAGCAAGGCAACGCTTAAGGAGTAATTGGACAAAAAGGCTACGGACGACTGTCTCTGAGCCGATGTACGCCGAGCTTTGGATGGATATTGAGCGTGTCTGTAAAGATAATCGGGAAGCATCATGGCCTGAACTACCGTTGTCTCTGTTTCGGGAATTTGCTAATACAGGAGAGCGCAAGCCGTATGAGGATGTGTACTTTGAACGGCGTGGACGACTGGTTGCTATAGTGCTGGAAGCTATTGTCAAGCCGGAGCCTCGAAAGATGAAAGAGGTGGAAAGCGGTCTGCTGGACATATGCAGCGAGTACACATGGGCGCTTCCTGCACACGTCAATGAAGAGGACACCGTAACACCGCCTTGGCAGCAGGTGGATTTATTCGCGTCCGAAACAGCACAAACGCTGGTTGAAATTTTATTGCTGCTAGGAGAACAACTGGCTAGCCATGTGGTCGCTCAGGTGCACGAAGAGATTGAACATCGTGTGCTGGAACCCGTTTTTTGGAAGCCACGTCATTTTGGATGGGAAACCGCAGATCATAACTGGTCGGCAGTATGTGCTTCCGGTTGCGGAATTGCAGCATTGCTGCTGGTAGAAGACGACTTTTCCAGAGCGGTAGCCATCGAGAGTATGCTGGGCGCGCTGGATTGCTTTTTGGCAGGCTACAGTGAGGACGGGGGATGTCCCGAAGGCGTAGGTTACTGGGTGTACGGCTTTGGTTATTTCATTTATTTTGCCGATATGCTGCATGAGTTTACCGAGGGAGCTGTGGATATTTTAAACTCGGAAAAGGTTAGGCAAATCGCAGCCTTTGCAGAGCGGGTTCATCTGTCGGATGGTATTTTTGCTAATTATTCGGACAGTAGTGAAACGGAACGATTACCTTCTGGACTCATCTCTTATTTGAATTCATTGCAAAAACGACCATCTACACTCCCTTTCCGCGTACCTGGTCTGTTGGAAGACCCCTGTCACCGCTGGGCTCATGTATTGCGTAACCTGGTTTGGACGAATCATTTGGCATTTGGGAGCGGTGAGACCGTTGCCAATTATTTGCCGCAACTCAGTTGGCTGATGTGCCGCAGCCGCAGTCCCAGACATAGTGGACCCGGAAGCCAAAAGGGTGAACCAGGTGTCATGCTTGCTTTTTCAGCGAAGGCTGGGCATAACAATGAACCGCACAATCATAACGATCTTGGACATTTCATCCTTCATGGCGGTGGCGAAAATCTATTGTGTGATCTGGGAGCAGGCTTGTACACAAAAGCCTATTTTTCACCGGGACGAGAGTCGATTATTAATATCTCCTCTAGTGGTCATTCCGTGCCTGTCATCAATGGGAGTATGCAGCAATCGGGTGCAAAGGCAAAGGCGGTTGTGCTGGATATTGCTATGGATGAGCAGGAGGAGGTACAGACGGGCACAAGGCTTAAGCTTGATTTGACATCTGCTTATCCCGTAGAAGAATTGGCGGTTTTCACCCGCTCCTTTACATGGAATGTGCTGGAGGGAAACGAGGGGGCAAGGCTTACCGTCACAGATCATTTTGAATTTGAAACGTCCGGCGTGAGCATGAAGCCATGGGATGTGGAGGAGCTTTTGATCAGCCGTATTCAGCCTAATCTGGGAGCAGGCTTCGTAGAATGGAAGGGAGCGAACGCAGTCGTCAGGCTAGATTATGATGCCAGCGTGCTGCGGGCGGGGGTGGAGGCTGTGAAGCACATAGATCATGACGGAGTTCCCTTTGTGTTTTATAAAACATCGCTGCAACTGGACTCCAAACACTGGAATGATTCTGCAAGCGTAGATTGCAATCTGTTTTTTACCATACATTAATTTTCATTTTGAATGGGAGGCAGACAGGATGAATAAGCTGCAGACAGGCAGCGTGTACCCTTGGCAGACGGAGCTGGAGAGATTTATAGAACAGGTGGAAAGCGCGCCAAATCGAGTGAATGACGGATGGACTCACCAACATAAGCTGGCCGTGCTGGAAAAGCTGGTTCGCGCATATGCCCTGCATCAGGATGATACCGGAGCTATCATTGACCCCCATTCTGAAAGTGAACGATACTACTCCACGCCGTCCTATGCGTTGGCTGCGGCGGTGTTGGTCAAAGAAGGCCGGCATGATTTACTGGAATCTGCTGCTGCGGCCTTGACGCATAGCATAGCTTGTGTAGTGGAGGAAAAAGCGCCAGATCACCACCCAGACTTTTTTCCAATTATGATGATGGGCGCGTATCGGCTCCTTAAAAATCTACTGCCAGAGCAAGCCACGGCTTGGAAGCAGCAACTGAGCAGGATTCAGCCGGAGCAGACCTACATTTTTACGATGAGCAAAATGAAAAATCCGAATCGGATGATCAACTGGAATGCGATTATGATTTCCGGCGAGTTTTTGCGTGCAGCGGAAGGAATTGCAGCCGATTCGGAATGGATGGAGACATATATCCGCAGCTACCATCTGCCTCGTTTTACCGGTTTGGGCCTGTACCAGGATGGACCGCTGGATCGGCCCAATAGCCCATTTGCCTACGATATCGTTACACGTTTTCATTTGGGCGTGATGCTGGAGAATGGATATGATGGCAGCTGCGCACTCGAACTGCGTGACCACCTTCGCAGGGGGGCGCTCAGCACATTACTGGCGCTATCCCCGCACGGGGAAATTCCGCCGCGTGGAAGAAGCGCGCAGCATCAGTGGAACGAAGCGGCGGCGGCCTTTGTCTTTACAACACATGCTCAGCAGGCTATTACAGCAGGAGAGAATGGGCTCGCAGGTGCGTTCCGACGGGCAGCAGATCTATGCTGGCAAGCGATTAGCCGCTGGCAGACCGATGACGGCAAGCTGCATATCGTCCGCAACCATTATTCGTCCGAGGCACGGCATGGCTTTGAGGTGTACTCGAATCATACCTGCTATAGTCTGTGGACGGCGGCTGTGCTGGCCCACACCCTTCTACATGGAGAGGAGTTGGCTCGCATTTCCCCAACCCTCATCCCGGCGGAGATCGGCAGCCGGGTGTTGGCAACGGATGGCTGGTTCCAGACTGTTATTGCAGCCGTAGAGGGGCAGCAAATGCTTGTGCAAACATCGGTCAACGATCCGTACAATGTTCCGGGCATCGTGCGTATTCAGCAGTCTGCACTGCCGTCGCTGATCGGTCCGTCCTCAGCAGGTCATGCAGACCGCGGCTTTACAGGCTTCGCGGAGGGAGATATTTTCCCGCTAAGCTATACCCCGGCCTGGCAAACGGAGGATGGAAAGTGGCACAGCTTGTCGGAAGGTATTCCCGGTACACTGGAGTTCGACCGGGATGGAGGGATTGACCCGCAGGATGGTGGAGGAACCGTACAGATGGAACAAAGCTCAGTGTCTGACGGAGCAACGGATTTTGCACTCCTGTGGAAAGGTCCATTCCCGGGAGTGAGGGAAATCCGAACGCATTATCGTCAGGTACCCGGCAAAATTGAAGTGGCGTATGAGCTTCAAGGCAATATTCAGAAGGTAGGGGCACTTATTCCCTTAATGGCGTATGACGGTCGGGAGCGCAGCGTTATTCATCATGTCATGTCAGCCGGGAAGGAAACGGAAAGCATTCGAGTAGAATACGCAGGTGCAAGCCTCGAAGTCATCCCGACGACGGAAGGAACGAACGTGGTATGGCCGGAAGATTTAGCTTCCGTGGCCTGTCGGAATGGTTTACTTAAGGGAGCGCGTCTGGAATGTGAAGGCAATCGCATTTCCTTTATCATTCGGTTACCTGAATAGATAGAGCTAGAGCCATAAATATGATTTAACATGTGGAAAAAGGAGAGGAAATAGAAATGACAAAAGCAGAAGCGTGGCTGGAGCAATCGTGGGAGCTGGCTTTGGATAAGACGCTTGCCTTGGCGGCAAGACTGGGGGAGGCTTTTCCACATGTTGCTGAGGGTGGACGTTATGATAATCGTGAAGAATCGTGGTGGACAGCAGGCTTTTATCCGGGGCTGCTGTGGCTGGCCAATCGGGCGCGTCCTGACAGTGTGGCCGCCGGGATTGCACAGCAGTGCGAGGTTCGTTTGGAAAAAATACTCTATAATAGCGAAGCTGTAGACCATGATCTTGGCTTTATTTGGCTGCTCAGCGGTGTGGCCGCCCATCGGCAGACCGGAGATTCAGAGTCCAGAAGACGTGGGTTGTTGGCTGCCAATCTGCTGGCTGCCCGTTTTAACGTGAATGGCCGTTTTATTCGCGCGTGGAACTTCCCCTCGAAGGACATGGATACACGGGGCGTTGCGATTATAGACAGTATGATGAATCTACCTTTGCTTTATTGGGCTTCGGAGGAAAGCGGAGATCCGCGTTTTGCCGCTCTCGCTGTGCAGCATGCAGATACCGTAGCACGTGAATTTGTCCGTTCGGACGGTTCTATCACACATGTGGTCGAATTCGATCCGGAGATTGGAAAAAAGGTCGCCGAGCATGGCGGACAGGGATTTGCTCCCGGTTCTGCCTGGGCGCGTGGCACGGCTTGGGCTTTGTATGGTTTTACGCTTTCGTATGGGTACACGCGTGATTCGCGTTATTTGAAGGTGGCCGAGAACACGGCTGACTTTTTCCTATCCCAACTGGGCGATGCCTGCCTGCCTGTGTGGGATTTTAGAGCAGAAGAAGAGCACCGCGGGGCATGGGATTCATCGGCTGCGGCAATTGCGGCCAGTGGTTTGCTGGAGCTGGCAAAATATTCGACGCGTGCGGAGCATTTTACAGAAGCAGCAGAATCTATTCTCAAGGGCTTGCATCATACGTGTACGGAGTGGGGCGAGGAGCATGAGGGATTGCTGATGAACGGGACCGTACATTATCCTGAGCAAAAACACATCAACGTTCCCATTATCTATGGCGATTATTTCTTTGTCGAGGCATTGGCAAAGCTGCGCGGTGAAGAAGGTTTGTTTAGTGTTGAATGCAAAAAAATATAGTGTATAAGCGTGCAAGAACGAACTCATTTTTAATCGTCCTATCGTTTGTCAGATTTACGGAATGAATTGTGAGACAGCGTGTGTGTAATTTTATTACATATACGCTGTTTTTTATGTATGAAAAGGCTGAATTTATTTCGATGCCAAAGTACTACTTATAGGGGGTTAAAAGATTGTAGCTGCGCTTAATTTGTACCCAATCAGAGAAAAATCATTGTATATAGACTCTTAACTCCTATGAAAATTTTCATTTTGATGCATGGAAATAGGTCCTTTTACTTGTTTAAGAGCATTTACTCTTAAATTGACAATATAGGTGGGTAACCGTATGATATCTTCTTGGGTAAAGGAATAAACTGGATTTTAAATCTCATTTGCAAAAGGAGTTATACATATCATGACAGGAACAAGTTATAGTACAAAAAGAATATACGGAGGATTTTGGATAAGAACGGCGGCGTTTTTGATTGATCTGATCATCATGACTTTATTAGTCATTTTAGTAGGGAGTATGCTTTCTATTACTCCAGACCTACTGGGCATAGAGGAGACTGGCTTCATATTAGAGTTTTTAATTTGGATGCCGCTGATTTTTTGGCTCGTGCTACCATGGCTGTATTGTGGTTTATGGGAATCATCGAAAGTACAGGCTACACCGGGTAAGCTTGTGTTCTCTTTAGTTGTCGTGGACAAGGAAGGAAAACGCCTTGGATTTTTACACGCCTCAGGGCGTTATTGGATTAAAGCTATTTCTTTTGTAATTGTTCATATTATTTATATTGTGGTTGCTTTTACTGCCAAAAAACAGGGACTCCACGATCTTTGTTCCAACACCTTGGTTGTGAATAAAAAAGAGTTGCAGCGACATGAGCAGCAATTGTCTTTTCTGTAAGTATCGGAGGAGACCACCAAAGCTTCTGTTTAATGCATATTTTTCAATTAACAAGAAACCAGCTAATGCTTGCAATACATTAGGTGGTTATTTGTTTTTTCATTTTGTTATGATGGTTTACTTTTTTTGTCAGGAAAGCAAGACATTTTTCATTTATAAAATAACGATACAACTGTGGTGTGCAGCGTAGTGGAGGATTTGAATCTGGAGAAGCGAAGCGTTTGCCTTTGCCATGGGATTCTTACCTTTTAAAAGGTTTTTGAAAATCTGAGAACCCCGGGCCAACAGCGATCGTAGGATCAAATGCTACACGTAGCGTCTCACTCAGACGAAAGTATGTCCCTTTATTTTAAAGGGTTTTCTTATACCAACATAAAAAATGTAAGCTGTTCTTACAGTTTTCATGTTCTTTTTAGCTTGTTTTGCGTTATAATGAAAGGATGCACATTATGAACGAATTGGAGGCACAGCCCGATTGACTACTTACCCTTTTGCCTTTGATCCGTCCAAGCCGTTTATTGAGCAGGCAAGTGACTGGATTGCGGATGTATTTTATGAAGTTTTGCCTGAAGTCGGCTTTGAGGTTCGGGATGAACAAATTTATATGGCATTCCAGCTAGAACGTGCCTATAAGGAAAAAAAGACCATTTTTGCAGAAGCAGGTGTGGGCACTGGTAAAACGCTGGTATACCTGCTGTACGCTATTGCATATGCCCGATACATGAGAAAACCGGCGATTATCGCCTGTGCAGATGAATCGTTAATTGAACAATTGGTAAAGCCGGAAGGGGATATCGCCAAGCTGGCACAGCATTTGAATCTGACGATTGATGCCAGATTGGGGAAGTCGCCGGATCAGTATATTTGCCTGAATAAGCTGGATGAGGTGCGAAGCGGACTGGATGAGGACGCAGATGTTTTTCGTGATATTTATCAGGAACTGCCGGATTTTGTTCATTTTCCAGATACGCTACAATCTTTCACTCCTTACGGGAACCGAAAGGAATATCCCGAGCTAACAGATGGACAGTGGAGTAGACTCGGATGGGATGTATTTCAAGACTGTCTCGTTTGCCATCAGCGCCATCGTTGCGGCCAGACGTTGTCTCGTGATCATTACCGCAAAGCGGCAGATCTGGTCATCTGCTCTCATGACTTTTATATGGAGCATGTATGGACCTACGAAGCGAGAAAGCGCGAGGGCCAGCTGCCGTTGCTGCCGGAGCACAGCTCTGTCGTCTTTGACGAAGGGCATTTGCTGGAGACAGCGGCACAAAATGCGCTTACCTACAAGCTTAAGCACGCTCAGTTTGAGTCTATAATTACCCGATTGCTGGAGGGAGAAGTACGGGAATCTTTGGCAATGACGATCGAAGATGCGATCTCCCAAAGTGAGGCTTTGTTCGCTGCGCTTGATAAGAACAGTCAGCCTGTACAGGGTTCTAATCGCAAAGAGTTCATCCTGAATGAGTCACTGATTCGAGAGGTAAACCGCTTTGGTGAACTGATCGGCACGATCGAAGAAGAGCTTGTATTTGAAAGCGGGCTATTCTCTTTGGATGAGTACCAAGTCAAAATTGTGGAAGAACATTTGGAAATGATTCAAACCGCGTTGGCTTTGTTTAAGCGTCCTGAACTTCTCATTTCGTGGGTGATGGAGGATCAGGATGGATTAACGCTTGTGGTTATGCCGAAGATGGTAAAAGAGATTCTCAAAGAACGAGTATTTGCGCAGCATATACCGATCGTATTCTCTTCAGCTACGCTTTCCGTAGAAAGCTCTTTTGACTATATGGCACAGAGTCTCGGTATTGAAAATCCGCTAACGTTTTCTGTTGCTTCACCTTATGACTACAGCGATCAGATGCAAGCTGCACTGTACCCGTTGCAAGCGGGGGATGATCCAATCCCGAGAGCGCTGGCACTGCTGGAGAAATCGCAGGGAAGAGCGCTTATCCTGTTTCCTTCACAGGAGGAACTGGCTGCATTCCAAACGGGTCTCGTTGCTTACCCGGAGGCGTCTGCCTATCGTTTTCTGTACGAAGGTTCGGCTGAAATCAGCCATCTGATCTCAGCTTTTCAGAATGATGAGGAAAGTGTGTTGTGCGCTGTTACATTATGGGAAGGATTGGATATTCCTGGACCTTCTCTGTCGCACGTGATTATCTGGTCACTGCCATTTCCTCCGAATGATCCGGTTTTTACGGCTCTGCGCAAGGATGCAGCAGATCCGTTTAATCAGATAGATATGCCTCACATGGCACTTAGACTCAGACAAGGCATAGGACGTTTAATCCGCTCGCGTAATGATCGGGGCTGGATATCCATCATGGGCCAGGATTTGAGTCGCCAAGAAGTACGTACACAAGTTGAACAACTACTGCCTGCGGGCGTAGAATGCACCGTAATTGAAGGAAACCCGGGGGGAATAAAAACATGTTGAACTTTACAACGTACACAGTAGATCAGATTAAAGATGCTTTTGGCATTTTGACTGGACAGCGTTATGAATTTATCATTGATGTAGAGGTAGAGGAGGACGACGAGCTATATACTGAAAACGGACTGTATATCCGTTGTCTTTATTTAGTAGACGAAGAAAAGACGGGACTGCTAAAGTATGAATTAATTGAAAAAGTAACGAATCGTTACATTGATCTTGAACTTGAAGATGATGAGCTGCAAGCTGTTGAGAACTTCTGTAAAGAACATGTACAGGATGAAACAGTGAAGTAACCGTATAGAACACTTAGCTAGCAAAGCTGGTATATAGCTAACATATAATGAAGATATCAAGGAGTCCTGACATGATCAGGCTCCTTTTTTTATGACCAATGAAGAGAACTTATTTGCACTAGCGTAGTCTATCCCACACATTCACCATAAACAGTAATGTCCCCCCCGAGAGTAACACCCACCCTATGACGATCCAAACTCCAGCCTCTGGAACCTTGTAATTTTCACCTATAATCGCCAATATCAATACAGGCAGACCGATATTATGCATCCAAAAATGGATATGTGCCAGAATAGTAACTGAAAGTGCAGGAAAGGTCACATAGATCAGACCTATAATTCCAAGAGCCATCCAACCCAACAAATGGATATGAGACTGAACATTGGACAGGCTGTGATCACCCGACAAACCAATAATTACACTAAGCAGCACACTGAGGGCAAAATATACGGCAGCTATCTTCAGAAATTGCTTTCCCATATATGAACTCCTCCTTATGTTGCACGGGGATATTTTGTGACATCTTCTCTATCATATCGAGCAAGCAGGCAGGGGGTGTGGGTATTGTGACTGGTCCATTTGACAAAAGCTTCAAATACACATAAAATCTTATTGCATCAATACTTACCGTATTACTGTGTTTTCTCGGAGATGATAGCGAACTTCTCCGACAATAGGCGTTAATTTTTGACCATTGGTTTATTTTGGATTCGCCATTAAAAGGAGCTTGAAATTATGAATGTATATCAAAATACCCTTGAACTCATCGGACGTACGCCATTAGTGGAGCTGAACAGCTATTCTCTACCGAGAGGAATTCGCTTGTTTGCGAAGCTGGAGTTTATGAATCCCGGCGGCAGCGTTAAGGATCGGGTGGGTAAGGCTCTAATTGAAAAAGCATTAAAAACAGGTCAGCTGAAGCCAGGTGGGACATTAATTGAAGCAACAGCAGGCAACGCAGGTATTGGTCTTGCGATGGCGGCGCTTCATTATAATATCTCGGTTATTTTTGCTGTGCCTGAGAAGTTCAGCCAAGAGAAGCAGGACCTGATGAAGGCATTGGGAGCACGCATCGTTCATACCCCGACAAGTGAGGGGATGAAAGGAGCTATCGAAAAAACAAAAGAATTAGCTGCTGAAATAAAAGATGCATACTTGCCACGGCAATTCAGTAATCCGGATAATCCCGAGGCATACTATGCGACAATGGGACCTGAAATATGGAACGATCTAGACGGCAAAGTAGACGTATTTGTGGCAGGTGCAGGCTCGGGGGGAACGTTTATGGGAACCTCGCGTTATCTTAAGGAACAAAATGCAGCCCTTAAAACGGTCATCGTGGAGCCCGAAGGGTCTATTTTGAATGGCGGCGAGTCAGGCCCACATAAAACGGAAGGAATTGGCATGGAATTAATCCCTGAATTTGTGGATAAAGGATATTTTAATGCCATTCACACCATTAGCGATGTCGATGCTTTTGACCGTGTCAAGGAACTGGCTGCACGTGAAGGTCTTCTCGTTGGCAGTTCTTCTGGGTCTGCTTTACATGCCGCTTTACTGGAAGCAGAAAATGCACCGGATGGCGCACATATTGTTACCATTTTCCCGGATAGCAGCGAACGTTATCTGAGCAAAAAAATATATGAAGGCGGGATATAAAATGAAACGCAAAACAAAACTGATTCACGGCGGGCTTCCTACCGATCCCCATACAGGCGCGGTTAACGTTCCTATTTATCAGGTAAGCACTTATGAGCAAGAGGAAATTGGCGTCCATAAGGGATACGAATATTCGCGTACAGGCAATCCGACCCGGTTTGCCCTGGAGGAGCTGATCAAGGATCTGGAGGAAGGAAAGCGTGGTTTTGCTTTCGGTTCAGGTATGGCAGCCATTCATGCGGTATTTTCACTGTTTAACGCAGGAGATCATATTTTGCTGACCGATGATGTATACGGGGGCACCTACCGCATTGTAAGCAAAGTCCTCAGTCGGATCGGAATTGAATCCACATTTGTGGATACGACTGACCTGGAAGCCATCTCCAAAGCAATTCGTCCGAATACAAAGGCATTGTATGTCGAAACGCCAACGAACCCGCTTTTGAAGGTTACTGATATCCGCGCTGTTTCGGAGCTTGTAAAAAAACATGATCTTTTACTGATCGTCGACAACACATTTGCTACCCCTTATTGGCAGACGCCAATTACACTTGGGGCTGATATCGTCATTCACTCTGCTACCAAGTATTTGGGCGGCCACAGCGATGTTGTAGCCGGTCTGGCTGTTGTGAACAGCGACGAGCTGGGAGAACAACTTCATTTTCTGCAAAACGCCATTGGTGCTATTCTGGGCCCGCAGGATTCTTGGTTATTGATCCGCGGTATTAAAACATTGGGTCTGCGTATGGAAGCGATTGAGCAAAATGCGAAGGAAATTGCAGCCTTTTTGGAAAAACATTCGAAGGTTAGCAAAGTGTACTACCCTGGACTGGAAAGCCATGCACAACATGAACTGTCCAAAACCCAGGCTGAAGGCTTTGGCGGCATCATTTCCTTTGATGTAGGTAGTGACGCTAACGCGGTTGCACTTTTGAAAAAGGTGAAATATTTTACACTGGCTGAAAGCTTGGGAGCGGTTGAAAGTCTGATTAGCGTTCCGGCACGTATGACGCACGCCTCTATTCCGGTAGAACGTCGTGCAGAGCTAGGCATTACCGAAGGTTTGGTGCGGATTTCGGTTGGGATCGAAGATCTGGAAGATTTGATCGAAGACTTACAGGCAGCATTGTAAGAAAATAAGTGTAATGATCAAGAGAGGTAGCTGAGGCTGCCTCTTTTTGTGTATTTTAAAGAAAGTATTGCTTTTCCTTAATAACCGAGTATAATACTCGGTAATAGATTGAGCCATAAAGGAGAGAGACCCTATGAAACAGTTAAAAACATGCAGTTACCTGCAGGTAGATGACTATCTGGATCTTCTTAATTATGCGAAACAATTGAACGATATAGAGTGGCAACAGGAGCTCAAAGAAGCCTTGCGACATCAATTGCTGGAGAATGGCAAGGAGACTAAAGATTCTGAAATTAATACGCTATGGTGGCATTTTGACCAGATTAACGATGAATTGCTGAGGTTGTTTGATCTCTTACGGAATAGTAATAACGCGGCGGAACGAAACTCGTGGAGCGAACAGATTTGGGAACTGAAGTTAGAACGCATTAAGTTGGAAAAGCAAATTCAGGCAAGTTATGCACATTTTTAAAATAGTAATTTCACCCTAAACATACTATACCCTAGTATTGTTAGCAACAATCATGGCAGCATTAAATAGTTTTTAGATATAGAAATTTTTGATAACGAAGTGAAGCACTCTGCTTTCTTCGTTTTTTTGTTTTATCATAGCTACTTTTTTGAGAAGAACAGAGGAGTACGTAGAGGTAATAACGAATAGTTTTATATAGTTAAATTGAGTGTTAAACGGAATATAACCGCGACTACGTCTCTGAGGAAACAAAAACCTGGAGGGGGAATGTTATGAGGTTCACACATCTGGAAAAAGCAACTACTGTGCTGTCGGATCATCCGGTACGTCTGGCGTCTGCTTATGCAGTCGGTCCAGTCGAGCTTCCGGAAAATTGCGGTGTGGGCAGGGAATGGTCAAGTTATTTTGCCCATGAGGATTGGAATTTGGAAAAGGCTTGTGGTGAAGAAGGAGTAGAGCTTTCAGCCGGAGGAAAGGCAGCGTGCCGATTATTGACCGAGCTGGACCCTCGGACTGCGGAACTGAATCTAGGTGTTTTTCCGCCTTTGGCCGAACAAGAAAGGCTTTTGCTGGTTTCAAATCTTCGTTGTATGGCTGCACAGGAAGTGATTTTCAGACCCTTTGAAGGAACGGGACAAATATGGATAGATGGCACACTGGTATATGCGGAATCCGGTCCTTTTCGCTTGTATCTGGAGGAAGGCGATCACACGGTAGTTATCATTGCTGCGTTTATTCCCGAGGAGGCCCGCTCTATTCGTATCAGTGGAAATCAGGTATGCGACGAACCAGATGTGATAGAACTGCATCGTGAATTTGTAGAGCGTAATATACGTTTTCATGTGGCATGGCTAGAGGTTGAGAAAAGTGCTGGCAGGGAGGGTGAAGACAGCCCGATCTTATTTTATTTACTGCGTAAGGATCGGATAGATCTTCCCTTAGATCAAACGTTATGGGTCGAGGTAACGAATGATGAGGGCATGAAGCTGGATCGCTTTCCAGCACATTGGGAGCAGGAGCAAAGCTATGACTGGGATGAGGAAAAGGCCGGGAATACGGGAATGCTGCACTTCACCGTTACATATCGGGATCATGAGGCTATGGAGCATCATTCTGTGTATTCGGTACTTGTGCGGCCTTTATCAGTGGTCGTGGAGGGCTTGCAGGAAGAGTATGACCGGTACATTCAAGCCCGCGCTATAGATATTCTTCATTCTGCGCAGAAAATACAAATAGAGGGCCTGCTTGGGGAATTAAAAAGGTTAACGGATTTGCCGGAAGATCCTTTTGAAATCTGGGATTACCGGGTTGTACGTGAATATATCAAGTTATTAAAACAAATCTTCACGTGTGGACATACCGAACAGCCACACTACCCATCCTTACTTCAAAAAGAACACATCTTTTTATCTAATGACGGAATTGGGGAAGGTTTTTTTGTTTCCCGCTTGGACAATAGTTTGCAACGCTATACAATTCAGCTTCCCAGAAGCTACTCGACTGACCGACAGTATCCTCTGATCGTCCTGATGCCAGGCAAGCGATATGAGCTGGGCTTGCCGGATTTTCAGAATCGAGGTTTTGGGCAAGGCTGGGAAGAGGAAGCTATATTTGTTACTTTTTCGTGCCGTGGTGTAACGTTGGGTAGTTATATCGGAGAAGCTGCTTTTTTGGAGGCGCTGGATGTCATACTGCAAGCATACCGAGTGGACGAAGAGCGGGTCTATCTTACGGGTTATTCGAACGGAGCATATGCTGCCTGGGCAATGGCACAGGCTTATCCTTCTCGGTTTGCGGCTATTGCGGTTATCTCTGGAGCGCCACATCCCAAGCATCTGATAAATCTGTTGAATATGCCAATATTGAATGTATGCGGAGATCAGGATTACTTATTTGCACAAGCATACACAGCCCCTGTAACAGAGCTTCCCTCAGATCATTTTAAAGGGGTTGTAGAACGGCATTCTAATCACTGGGATACGCATGAGTTGAGACTTCTGGACGGCGTACTGGGTTGGCTTATGCAATGGAAAAGAGATGCCGTACCTCAGCGTATTGCCTATCGGACGGAACGGGGCCGACATAACCGGGCTTACTGGCTGGAACTGACGCGAATGGATGAAAATGAGGAATATGCCGAGTTGTACGGTGAAATGAGTGCCACAGGTGAGTTGGATATCGAGGCAGTTCACGCCGAAGAATTTATCATTCATCTTTCTCAAGAGGTCATGCCCTTGGAGTTGGCCCAGGTTCGTATTGGAGCTCGTATTTTCGTGTTGGATTTGCGGGAATACAGCCGCTTTCGCTTTGTTAAAACACAGTCACATAAACGTCCCTCACCTGAATACCGTTTGATCGCTGAACGGGAGGAAGAAAGCAGTAAATGCTTTACAAAAGAATCGGATGCCACAAAGAAAATTGTGGATTTGAAAAGCGTGGGAAGAAACGTTTTGAGCCATGGAATGGGTGTGCTTGACGTGTATATGGATCGTCTTCACATTGTCCTTCCATCCAGTTATGCTACACCGGAGGAAGAGGAGGCGGTGAAACGGACAGCGAACGCCTTGGCTAGCCCCCGAACAGCGACTTGGAATCCGTATATTGGTGTTCATTATCCGGTGGTGTCTTCCAATGACATTACGGAGGAAGCACTGGCTGATAGCAACGTGATTTGTGTCACTTCGGGCTTGTCCAGACATGAGCTGCTTCAGAAGCATCAAGCCGACCTGCAAATTACATGTACAGAGGAAGGGTATACATTGGGCGACGATTTTATGCCAGGCGAGTATTGTCTGTCATATATTCAACCTAGCCCATGGTCTGCAACCCAGCAAATGCTTGTCGTAGCGACCAATTCACCACGGATGCTGGGTAAAAATCTATTTATGCGCAGACTGATTATGCCTGGATATTTTAATGGTCTACACCCATATTTGAATAAAGAGATTATTGTGTATGATAGCAAGGGAGTGCGTGCTTTTAACTTTACTTCCCTTAGACATGCGCAGCAAAAACTGCAAGGCCAATAAAAAAGATAACAATGTTATAATAATCCATAATTAAAAAAACCGTCTGGAGGCACGTTGGCGATCCTGACGGTTTTTTGCTGGTTCATTGCAGTGATTTGTGATCGAGATGACGTCATATATAGAAGGGCGTTAGGACAGGTCAGTTTTTATACTGCTCCATCAGGTACATGATCTTTACTTCATCGGCTAAATCTCCAAAGGGTTCTAACGGATTCTCCTGAATGATATGATATAAACGCTGGATTCGTTCCTTTGGCAACTTGCGTACATATCTGGAAATGAAAGCAGCATGGATGACTACGTAGCGCTTTTTACGGACGGCCGCACTGGCTACGCGGACGAGAATATCTTCGCCTCCTGCCAATTCTAGAATGCGGCGCTCATAAAAGACTACGTATCGGAATGTCCGGTCCTTGATCAGCTCACGATTGAGTCTGGCAATCTCTCCGATATATCTGACCATAAGCGGCTCGAAGCTCTTGATCAGGAGAGGATCAAGCGTTAATTCCATGTCTTTACGGAGAACAAAAGATTGCAGCAGGGCGACCTGCTGGAGCCTTATCCGATCATTGTGAATGAGTACAGCCATCTCACGCAGCATTTCATAGGAGACACGCTCACTGAGCTGCCGCAGGGCAACCGCGTTTTTATGATTAACGTTTAGTCCTTCCTGGATCTGCCCTATACGACCTCTGAACAGACGTATAAGCTGCCTACGCTGTTCATAAGGATAAATACCCTGCTGTAGAAGCACCAAGGGCAGCAGAAGAAGCGCACCGACGATACCGCACAAAAGCATTTGTTGCGGCGAGTGGCCGAAAAAGACAGTAGCGGCCAGCAATATGACACTGACAGCAAGGTCTTTACGAAAATAACGTTTGGCTCTGAGTCTGGCATATTGCTCTACAGGAACTAGTGTATCCCGACCACATGATGTGCACTTTTCTTCCCAAAGGGCGGTAAATTGCCCACAACGCTTGCAGACTCTTAGCTTTTGGAAGGCGTGCTCTGTGCGGGTAAATGGGCGAAATTGTACAGCTTGTTTGGAACTATTCATTGCGCTCACTTCTCCGGTTCAGCAGTGCCAGAAGCTCGGTGTCGATTTGTGTAATCGACGGGGCGCGTTTTTTATGTATATAGTAAATTAATGATTTGATGGCGACAAAAAGAAACATAATCGCCAGACATCCGTATGAGATCATAGTGTACTTCCTCTTTCTATTTGGATTTTTACTTCAATATTTTACATGGGCGGGTTTCGCTACTGTCATTTTTGTCGTATAAAGGAGAAGGCTGGTGCCCGATTGCCCTTGTTGGGGTATAATTATATCATTACTGCAGGATATTGGTAAAATCTCGCGGTATAACAGGCTTTTTGGTTGGGTTCAGACCATTCGGGCAGTATTTTCAGCTGGCGCTCATGTAAAACTCATTATAATTTAATAGTAGGGGAGTACAACTGTAATTTAGAATGAGAATTAACCGGCAAAGGGGTACAAGCGATGTTTAGTAGAGACAGAAAATGGTTTTTGGTCATCGGAATCATATGTACAATGATCATGACCTCGATTTTGGCATGGCAGCCACAGATGGCAAATGCCGCTTCACCCTCTGCTTCTAAGGTGGATGCGGTGCTGGTCGTCGATGTAAGTAATTCGATGAACACCAGTGATCCTGGGAAAATTGGCAATGAAGCCATGAAAATGTTCATTGATATGCTGTCGACGCAAAATGACAAGGTCGGGATTGTAGCGTATACGGATGTCGTACAGCGCGAGAAAGCCTTGCTTAATATTACATCCGAAGCGGATAAGCAGGAACTGAAGACGTTTATTGACGGACTGAACCGGGGGGCGTATACTGACACCTCCGTGGGTGTCAAGGAAGCGATCCGCATTTTGCAAGATGGTAAAACAGCTGGACATGCGCCTATGATCGTCATGCTTGCCGACGGTAACAACGATTTTAATAAGACGACAGGCAGAACAGAAAGCCAATCTGATCAGGATATGGCAGAGGCTGTAGCCGAGGCTAAAAATAACGGCGTTCCAATCTACACCATCGGTTTGAATGCAGATGGAAAGCTGAATAAAAACAAGCTCGCCGACATAGCGCAGCAAACGGGTGGCAAGTCCTTTATTACAAGCTCAGCGGATGACCTGCCGAACATTTTGAGTGAAATTTTCGCCAGCAATTTGAAGTTGAAAGTGGTGCCTTTGCAGTCCATTACGGCAAACGGCGACTATCAGGACGTAACGGTAACCGTACCGAACGATAGTGTGCTGGAGGCTAACATTTCGATCATGTCCTCGAAACCGGTGGATGCGAGACTGATAGACCCGTCGGGTAACACCAAGCCGATTCCTTCGAGTGATGTGCTGCTGTCCAAGTCCAAAAGCTACTCGCTGATTAAACTGCTTAAGCCTGTGGCTGGTGACTGGAAGCTCCAAGTCAAGGGAGTCCAGCAGGATCAGATTGATATTAATCTGGTGTTTAACTATGATTTGGAGCTGAAAATGGACGCACCGTCCGCCAAATCATACAAAAAAGGCGATGCGGTTCAAATTCGTTCCTACCTGACGAGCAATAGCCAGCAGCTTCAGGATCAGGAATTGTATGCAAATATGAATGCTGTTCTGAAGGTCAAGGATCTGGATTCCGGTACAACGAATGAGGTGCCGTTAACCAATGCAGGGGATTCTTTTACCGGTTCCTATACGATTCCAGATGAGCATGACTACGAACTAACCGTTAGAGCAGAGGAGAAGAGCTTCTACCGTGAAACACAGCCTGTAACTATCAGTGCTAAAGCAGGGGCGACGAGCGGTACGAATACAGGCACGACGCAGCCAACAAAACCTGCTGAAAAGTCCAGGCTAATGCCACTCATTCTTTTAGGGCTGGGACTGCTCGTTCTGCTGGTTGCCGCATATTTCATCTGGAAGGCTGTCAAAAAGGCCAACCGCGGTTTTGTCGGTCAAATCGTACTGGAAATCCGGGATGAGAACACTGGCGAAAAAACGTATCCGCAATACAAGAAGCTGAACACCTTCCGGGGCAAATTTAATCTGCACCAGTTGCTGCAACTGGCACCGGAATTTGCTGGAACCGACAAGGTCGTGTTCACACCAGCTAATCAGGATCGTATCATTGTGCGCAGTACCCCCGAGATTACGATTGAAAAATCCGGGCGGGCTGTAGACACAGGCAACGGTCTTGAACTCAAAAACGGTGATCGTCTGACCATCCCGTTAGCCAGTGTGGACAAAACCATTTTACTGGAGTTTATTTCAGTAAACAGCTAAACGAACCCTTAGGAGGTCATATCTATGAAACCAGTAGTTAGAGAGCATATCCAACAATTAGACGTATCACTCGGCGGAGGGATCGTAAGCGATAAGATCAGAGTTGATACTATTGATAATCCTATTTTAATTATCGGACTCGGAGGTACGGGGATTGATGCCCTTCTCCGCTTGAAATATCAAATTAACCGTAGATTCAAGCTTCCAGCAGATCCGATTTCCAAGAAAAAGAGCGATAAACCGGACAATGTGGAATTTCTCGCATTTGAAACGAATGAACAAGACCGCAACAAAAAATACAAGGGGATTGGTTTGGACCCCATCAATGAGTTTGTATTGCTGTCCAATGCGGAAATCGGCGGATTGCTGCAAAACCGCAGCATTCTAGAGCCGTACATTACCGATTGGCTGTCTCCAGAACTGAGCATTACCGATGGTATGAACGGGGCGGCAGGGGTACGTCAGGCTGGACGATTGCTATTGTTCACCAAAATCAATCAAGTCGTACAAAGCATTGACAAAAAAATCAAAACCTTGTCTGAAGGCACCAATAAGAAGCTTATGGTGTTCCTGCTGTCCGGTTTGTCCGGCGGTACAGGAAGCGGTACCTTCCTCGATATCTCATATATCGTCCGAGGAATTATTGAGCGTGACTATGGCTCTGCAGGTGTAGACCGTGTAAATACATTAGGTTATCTGTTTACACCAGATATTAATTTGGCGAACAAAAGCCTGAGCGAGCATACCCGTGAATATATTAAAAAGAACGGCTATGCTGCACTGAAAGAACTGGACTATTGGATGAATGTAGACAGCCGTGGTGAACGTTTTAAGCAGCAGTACGGCAACATTTTGACCGTGAACTCGCCGCTTCCGCCGTTTAATCTGTGCCACCTCATTTCGGCCACGAATACGGAAGGCAAGCTGTTGGAAAATGCTTATGATTACTGCATGAATGTCACCGCTGAGAACATCACTAACTTTATGGCGAGTGAGGAAAAACAGTCGGGCGAAGAGTTCGCCATTCATGACTATATCAGCAATATCCGTACCAACATCGCACAAATGAATAAGGCGTATCCGGCAAACTACGATTACAATATTATCGGGGCTTCCTCGGCGGTACTGCCTATGGAGGAAATGACGACATATTTGGCCTATCGAATGTTTGGCAAAATGTCCAAAATGTTCGAGCAATCGCCAAATCAAGAGGATGTAGAGAAGTTTGCCCGCAAGCTGGGCGTGGATCTGGATAGCATGATCAAAAACTTTGAATCCCGTGTACCTGAGCCGCTTCCGGGCTTTGAAAACAGTGAACGGTTAAGTTATAGCAATGTCGTTAAAATGCAAGTTGTCAATATGGACACCGAGCTGGAGCAAACGTTCCTGACGCGTGCCCGCGAAGAGTATATCAAAGCGAAGAAGCAGCTTCCTGGTGAAATTACAGGACAGTTTACGGATCAAATTCGCCGGATGTTTCTCCATCCTGAGCAAGGGCCGTTTTATGTATCCCGCATGATTTATACTGAAAAAGGATTTAGCTTGCTGAAAATGCTGCTTTCATATGTTGAAACGTTGCGGGAATCACTGCACCGTATTCCAACGGACATTGAATGGGCGCGTGAGCAGGCGAACGAAAAGCTGGGCGATGCCAAGAGCGCGTTTGTGTCCAAGGATAAAAAGAAAAATGCGTACATTGAAGCGAAAATTAATGAATATTGGCTGCGGGCTGATGTGGAACGTACAGAGCAGCTCATTGAATTTTATGAAGACCTGTATGACTTGTTGAACAAGGAAAATAGCCGGATTTATAATGTATTTACTGAAATTTTGAACGCATTGAGCGCAATTTTCGAGAAGAATGGCGATCTGCTGATTAACGGCGAGGAACAGTCCGATCACAAAGGTAACAAAACGTACTATTGGAATCTGGTAAGTGTACCGGATATTTCTGAAGTTGTGACCAAGCTGCTGGATAACCGCAACGGTGATGATTTGATTCGTGATTTTGCCCAAGAATTGCTGGAAAATTCAGATCAATGGGTGAAGGATCAGGATATGGACATCATTAGCTCAATCTCCAACTTCTTGACTGATAAGTTCGGTGATCTCATTACCCGTTCCATGGAGGATTTCCTCGTCATGAAATACGGGCAAGATGAAGCCATTGAAAAATTTGTGGAGCGCTACATTGCGAGCAAACTGGATGAGGAAGCTGTACCTGTGTTCCATCTGAGTAATAGCTCTGGCAACTTGTACTTCCCATCATGGGGATTCGTTTCAGTACCTGTACAGTCGCCTAATATCCTGAAGGGCGTTCGCAATTATCAAAATAATGCAATTGGCAAATCACACTTTACTATTAAAGAGAGTGAAGTTCGTAATCGGATTTTCTGGCTCAATACGCGTAATGGTGTTCCTCTGTTTGTATATACGCCGCTCAAAGTGTATGAAGAAAGCTATGAAAAAACGATTCTTGACCGCGAAGGTATTGGCCGCCATCTGGTGCAAACAGGTCAGAACAACTGGACTAATCTGCCGTCGCCGATTCCTGAAAAGTCATGGGGCGAAACTTACGTCAATTCGCGTGTGCAAGCTTACAATGCCCGCATTCGTAATGATTTTGACCGTGCCAAGTCACTTGGCGTGATTCGGGAAAAGGATGTCGATCAGAATACAAGCAGCCGCTTCACTGTAATCCGTTCACATGCGCTAGATCTGAATGCGCTGCTGGCAGGCTACGATATGCGCTTGCAGGAATCCAAGCCGAATTTGGGTGAGGTGAAAAGAGCATGGTCTGAGTTGAAACGTCTGCTGGCTGAAGGGCTGGAGCAGGCAGGAAGCAAGGACATCTTTGGTAGCATCAATGAAGAGATGGCGAAGGAAAACCTGATCCGTTCACCGGAGTTAACACAGGTGGTTCGTGAAGAACTGGCGAAGTATACAGAAATTGAAGCGAAAGCCGCTGAACTGGAAGCTTTGCTGGGCAAATATCAGGATGAAGAAAAATGGCTGGATCAGTTCATTCAGGCTCTCTATACAGACACGATTACGAAAAAAGGCGCTTTGTATGTCTATGATCGTGACGAAGAGGAAGAGGCTTGGGAGCCGTTTGCGAACGTCATGAAGAGCCGCAATTATGTGGAGTTTGAAGTGTTTACAAACTTCCGTGGTTTAGAGGAAAAGAAATTTGCAACTCTAATGCGCAAGGCGGATCGCCGTGATGCTGTATTGACTTCATCTGAGGATATTACACCATTGCTGGCGAAGCTGGATGAACTGGCTGCAACTTACACAGAGGCCCGCAATCAATTGGAATATGAAAAGGTGGAGCTGGCTAACGGAGCGGAACTTTATGCATTCTATGCTCAAATGGCTGGAAAATTAAACGACATCCGCAGAAAGTTGAAGTAAAGTATGAGAGAGCAGCTGTTACGTTATGCGGCTGACTATGCAGCCGCAGAGGACCAATTAATCGGAAGCGGGGATGGACGCAGCAGCATCCATTTCCCGTCCGTGTTTCTTTTTATCGGTGATCGCATGAACCCGGTGATGAACACCATTGCAGATATCAACCGAACCAAGTGGGATAACAGCACGGGAGTAACGTATATTCAGATTCGCTCGCAGGAAGAACATGCGGCTCTAGATCGTTCGGTGGATGCTATTGTTCATACGATAGCGGTACCGGAGGAAAGTGGCCACCAAACGATACGCCGTGACTTACACCAAGCTTTTTATACACATGAATCACAGCTAATAGAGCTTAACACCGCGTTGCGCCGGGCTAGTGGACATCTGGCAGATTACGGTCGGTTGTATTCTTCGTTCGAGCGTGTCCATTTGTCGATTTTGACGACAGCGGATGACCCCATGAACGTATTAATCCCTGAAATTACGCTGTTGGCGGAGTATATTTTTGCACAGTCTTTTAAATCGGTACAAATGGATCTGTATGTGTTGGTGAATGAAAGCGATCAGGCTGTCCAATTCGGCTACAGTAGTGCAACGTCCGTTGCTTTCATGCGGGAGCTGGACTATATCCAGAGTCCAGAGTATACGTTTACGGCACCGCTTCATATGACCGAGGACAAATTGACCATTCCAGTATCCCATGCTCCATCACCGTTGTTCGATCTCGTCTATGTGCTGTCCGACAAGAACGAACGCGGGGTAACGGTGCCGAATAGCCTGCGAGAAAGCTGCGACATCATTTGCCACATTCAGCTTCTTAAAAACCGCTATCAGGCAGGAGATTCCTATCGGTCACAGGATGGGGGATACAACAATACATCGTTTAAAAACAACATCATGACGGAATCCGGGCGGCAGGGTTATGTGTCGGCTGGATTTTCCCGAGTCAACCGCCCTAACCAGTCAATCGCACTTACGGTGCTGTATCACTTTTATGTGAAGCTATTAGAGCGTATGAGAACAGAGCAGGAGTGGGACATACGCGATAAGCTGAATTATTTTGGTTTAGATGCTGCTGAGCGCGGTCGCACGCGAAATGATCTAGTTCCTGGTAATGAAGCGATCACGGACATGAGTGCACTGATGACCAGCGGAGCCAGCTACGGCTCGTTGAAGCGAATGACATTACGTGAGGCGGAGGAAGCCTTGTTTGGTCAGGGCTGCGAAGCCTTTTTCCGTGATAATTGTGAACGAATTGTGCACAAACGGTTGGGAGATTTTCAGGCGGAATCAGGTCTGCAGTCGGCTGTGAATGCAGCTGCTAAGGAATATCCTGAAATCGGCTTATTCGAGTTGACAGACTGGACGGATGAAAATAAAACTGGGAATGTGCTTACGGCTATTCGGGGGCTGATTCGGGATACGTCCAATGACTTGCAGATTAGTACCGCTGAACTAGACACCCTGTATAGCGGGCGGGTGGAGGACCAGCCTTTTCAACGACTGCCACTCATGGATAAGCATAATGTGCGCAGCTTGATTCGTTACCTGACCGAGACGGTTTACGGGCACAAACTGCACATGCTGCGAATTCAAGCCGATTTGGAGCTGCTTCGCCGCTATGAACTGGCACTAGAAAAATGGCATGCACAGGCGAAGCATATTACAGTACAGCTTTCCAGCCTGGAGCGTGAACTGCATCAAGCTGCAACGGATAGTATTCGGCAGGCTGATAGTTACACAGGTCAAAACCTGTTCGAGTATTACGAGCGTGTGACGGAGGATGTCATGCGTGAGCTGGAAAGCAAGCGGGGAAAATCTATATTCTTTGATGCCCGGCATATGGGGCCTGTATCCGGATTGCTGGACGGGGGCCTGTCCGCATTGGTGGATCGACTTACGCAGACCTGTCGCACCTTGATTCTCAGTTCCCAGCCGTTTAATCAGACCTTCGAAGAAGAATTATTGCGGCGTGCCAATGTAGCTGCTGCATATGAAAATCGGCTGGTCGTTCCGAAGGATGAGTTGTTTAAAAAACTGTATCAAACGTTGGAGGAACATGGCGGAATTAACGTACGTTTGCTCGACTATACCCATGAGCATCGGTATGAAGAAAAGTACTTCTTTGGTGACTACGAAGGTGAATTTCTTCCTTACGCTATGGATGTGGACATTACTTCGCGTATTTACAAGCTGGGTTTTGTACATGAGCGTCGCAGCAGCGGGGTGGAAAAGCTGCATTTGATGGGCGGCTTCCATCTGGAGGATCTGATGGTTTACCGCAACGGCAAAACGTATTATGAGACATATACTGCGAATGGTTTCGTGTTTCACGGAATCGACGTGGACCGGTTGCCGGAATTGCGGTAGCCACATATTCATCCTACTTTAATGATGGAAGGAAGCAATGATTCTTATGAAGCAGCGAAAATTTAACGTTCTCCTATTGCTGTTCGGCTTGCTGGGCGCTGTAGTAGGCTTCATCTTGGGAGAGCTTATTCTTCACAAATTGATAGGGCACTGGCCGCATATCGTCGTAATCGGGCTGTATTTTGGCATCATGGCCCTGTGCATTGGCCTAGGCTGTCTGATCGGCGAACTAATTTCGCCACAGTTAAATGGACACTCATGGCGGCAACGCTACTCCGGGTTATCCTGGAAGTTATTGGTGCCTGCTACGCTGGTGATGTTGTTCGTGGCAGGCCTGCTATTGGAGCTGGGCTATCAGGTTAATCCTGAAGGGCGCAAGAGCGTACAGGACCTCGTGCTGGTGATTGACAATTCCGGGAGTATGCAGCAAACAGATCCTGATAATGAACGCCTAACGGCTGCCAAGAGTCTAATTGGCCAAATGGATGGAGACAAGCGGGTAGCCATTGTTTCATTTGATTCTACTGCGCAGTTGGTTCAGCCGTTTACTCCAATTCGCACAGATGCAGAGAAGCAAGCGGTTAATTCCAAAATTGATAGTATGCAGACTATCATGTCAGGCGGTACAGAGATCGGGCTTGCTTTGGACGAGACGATCAAGGAGATTGAAACCCAAGGCAATGCAGAAAAAGGTTCTCTCGTTATTATGCTCTCTGACGGTTTTAGCGAGCTGGATACCCAGACGGCATTGGCTCCTTATATCGCCCGCCAGATTCCGATCAATACGATTGGGCTGAAGCTGGCAGAGTCGGATGGTATAGCCTTATTGCAAAATATTGCTGACCTGACAGGCGGAACTTATTCTAATGTAGCCAATGCCCAAGGACTTACGCAGGCGTTTGGTAAAATATATAACAAAATCGGTGATCGCACACTGGTAACGGAGCGGACAGGTGAGTATGCCGACAGTCTGTATTTTGCCATTTATCGCGTAACGGCTCTGGTCATTATCGGCGCTCTATTGGGATTGGCTCTTGGGCTGATGTTCGATAACCGTTTTCTCGCGCGGAATTTTGCGATTGGAGGAGTCCCGGCAGGCTTGCTCGCTGGTTTTATTTTGGAAAAGGGACTATCTGGCTCGCCTATAGGCGACTTGATGATTCGTTTGGTGGCAGCGCTCGTACTGGCGGCCCTTATTGCTGTCTTTTCGCTTGTTCTGCCGATTGCAGAAAATACTCGCCGATCTTCCGGTGGAGGAAGTCAGGGTGCGCCGTCAGGACGCCGGAGAGGGGCACCGGAAGCCCCGACGCGCAATCGACGCAGCAGTGGATTTTAGAACGGGAGGCTGGAACTTATGCAGTATAGGGAAGCACAGCCCGGTGATCCTATTATTTCGGAGCTGAGCCACAAAATTGATGACAACCGGGTTGTGTTACGCTGGCAGTGGCCTGAGGGCGCAGCCGTGGTATATATTGCGAAACAATCAGCCGATGTAGGGGGGAATGGGCAAAATGAGGGTGAAGTTTTACCACCTTTTTCAAGCCTAAAACTTTTTACACGCGAGGAATATAAGGCTGCTGGCAGCTATCGTGACCGAATTGAAGGCATTGGACGCGTGCGGTATATCGTATATCCGGCTGTTCGGGAGAATGGAGACACTTACGTGATCCGTCAGCAAGACGGAGCCAACCAACTAGAGTTGAGCACCGGGAGGGCTAAAATCAGATATGCGGTTCACCATAAAAAAAGCTGGTTTCGTAGCCGCAAAACCGTCCAGATTCAGGTGACAGCCGAAGTTCCTGTCCCGCAGGAGGCGCTTTGCTACGTAAAGAAGCGCGGGGGCTATCCGGCAGATCGGGACGATGGAACCTTGTATCCGTTCACGGCACCTTTTGCTGCGGGACGGAATGTTTTACCCGCTGTTGAAGTGGGGGGAGATGAATATGTGCGGCTGTTTTTTACGGACGGCCAGAAATATGGCACGGTATATGAATTAGTCCCTGAATGAAAGGAGGCCGCAACCGATGAGTTTTCTTAGCAATTTATTCAGAAGAAAGCCACAGGCAGCGCCAAGGCCGTTATTTTATGATATTGTGTGCCCTTATTGCTTTAGTAAATTCTCCCCGGAGGACGTGGTATTCCGTGCTTCTCATCACCGTGAAGATGACGAGGACTATGCTTTGGGTGAAGATGAGCTGTTGAACAAATATCGGGAGCGTTTTGGCTTGGACAGTGTGCATGATATGGAGGCGATTTTGCATCCCCATGATGTTCCTGAGGAACATCGATTGTATTCTGATCATGTACTGACAGGACTGAAAGACCGTTATGGGGAGCTGACGCGTCACCGACTGTGCCCGCACTGCCATAACGAGCTGCCCGTGACTGCGGGTAAGGTGCCTAGCAATATCATTTCGATTATTGGAGCTTCGCAGGCAGGGAAATCTGTTTATATGACCTCCCTGATTCACACGCTGCAACATGTTACGGCCGATCATTTTGACGCGGCTTGTATGCCGCTCAATGCAGAGATCAGCCGAAAGTTCCGCACCATGTATGAGGAACCCCTATTTGAACGAGGCGATCTGCTTACATCGACACAAAAAGAAAAGATGCAGGAGCCTTTTATCTTCCAGTTTGTATTTAAGGATGAGGAAAAACCGCCACTGACGCTGGTGTTTTTTGATGTCGCCGGTGAGGGAATGGTAGATCAGGACTATCTGGGGCTGCATGGACAGCATATTAAGAATTCTGCTGGTATTCTCTTTATGGTCGATCCACTGCAAATCCGCTCTATTCGGGAGCGCATTAAGATTACCCTTGGCGATAAGCCGGGTGAATGGGTCTCACAATATGATGAACCGCGTGATGTCGTACTTACGATGTTCGGTGATTTTATCGCTTATCAGGAAAAAGGGAAAACGGACATTCCGACCGCTGTCGTCCTGACCAAAAGTGATATGCTTACTGCGTTGGCAGATGAAGAAGGCACATACATCAAGACGAACAGCAATATTTTTAATCCGATGGAGCATCGCAAATATATGGATTTGGATGAGTTTGCTAACATTGATGGCGAAGTTCGACGCTTCATCGAAAAAGTGGATAAACCGTTCAAGGGCACGATGGATGTATATTTTACGGATACGGCCTATTTCGCGGTTTCCGCGCTGGGTAGTAATCCTGTGGAGCAAAAGCTGCAAGGGTTGGTTAGTCCGATCCGTGTGGATGAGCCATTCATTTGGCTGCTTTATAAGTTGAAGTACATTGAGGGGAGAGAATCACAGTGAGTTATTCTACCTCTCATTTGATACAACAGCAGATGTACACTCGGGAACGGCGTGGTATTTTCCGTTCTACGGAAGGCTTCGATACGGTGGCTAATTCCAAAGGATTGGATGCTTCTTTTATTAAAAAGACGCTGCATCCCTTATGTGTATATGATGCGCCTGCTGCTTTGACGGCGCGCGGCGAGAAGCAGGAAAGCGTCTATCCGGAAGCCATACATCTGGTACGGACGGAGTCCGGGGATGTAGTGCTTGGCCGCAGTATTTATAAGGCTGCGGATTTTACTGGGCTGCGGAGCGCCTTTTTCACGCACAACTATGTGATTCCAGCCGGACAAGGTGAATCTCCGTCTGACTATAAGCAGTGGCTGAACACATCATTTGTTGATACCTATGATATTGAGCAGGGAACGGATTTACCGGAATTGGAGCGTCTACCCGGTGGAAGTGTATTTCCAGCTGTTGACCCGTCTACAGTGCTGGCTCAATTGCAGCTGAGCGAAGAAGTGTTCAAACAGCTTTTATACGCAGTCATGATGTCCGCAGCGGGTCGCAAAAAGGTATACGTAGCGCTAAATGTTCCTGTAGAAGCGGTCGGATCTTCAGCCAAGCAACTGCTTGGTGTGTTATATGCAGCACTGCCTTATGCATTTCGCAACAGACTCGGATTTCTTACATATGCACAGGAACCAAACAGCAGAAAAGGCATTCACTTGATGTTTGTTGAGCCTTTTAGTTTGCGTCCCGGTGATCGGAATGTGGAAAAGGACTTTGTATTTGACCTGTCTAACCATAGTCGAATACTTAATGTGGATGCAGAGCAGGTGAGACAGCCGTATTTTGACTGGATTGTCCGCACATTGCTGAATGGTGAGACGCCGGATGATTTCTTCAAATTTGCCGAGCAAATGCTGACAGGCATGGAGGCAGGTCGTGATTTGACGCCATCCAGCTATCATGAGCTAATAACGTTGTACAGAATTGAGCAGGGAGAGCGGGCATTATACAACGAACAACGAATCGCTGTATTACGAAGCTTGACTGATTATTTATCGCCACCCGATGCGCTACCACGTAAAATGAGGCTGAATGATCTGTTTCTATCGTTTTTTGATCATGAATTTGATCGGGTGAAGGATGGATATATTCCAGATGTAGGTCTAGTCGATAGTTTCAAGGACTATTATAAAGTTCATGCACGCAGCAGCGAAAATCGGTTGGTGGAATATTTAATCCGTTCGCTAAACAATGCTTATACTGCCAGAAATACGGAAGCAGTCACATATATTTACCATACGATTGAGGAGAATCCGTCATTAGGCAAGGCATATTTTACGAAAGTGCTGGGTAATCCGGCGCTTACAAAAATGCTGTTCATTCCCTACATGGACAGTCAGATGAAAAGAACACCGGATGCCAAGGGGCTGCTGGCTGTTGTGCACGAATGGGGCAGTCGGTATATCGAAGTGTCGGCGAATGCCGATTTTCAGCTTTTGGCAGAATCTGCACTGATGGGCAGACTGCGTGCCGAAAGAAAACCGGTAGAGGCTGTGGCTGCCATTCACCAACGCTTGCGTCAATGGGACAACAGCTCTACCGTAGGCAAACTGTCCCCGCTGGAGCAATCTGGATTGACAGAGCGCTTGCAGGAAGCATCGGATCGGTATTTACTTACCGAAGTAGAGCTAAAAGAAATATCACCCGATCAGGTCGTACAGATTCCATTTTTTACACGGCCCGATTTGGTGCAGTGGGTTGGAAAGCTGCCTGCTCCTCTCAAGGGACAAGCAGTGCGATTGATTGCGGCTTACGATTGGTTTAATACGGAGGAACCGGAACCGTCGGTGCTGGATGGCCTGGAGCCCGGCGAAGTAGAAAAGGTACAGGATTGGGCTTATGGCTGGTTGCCCCAGCAGCTTGCGGAAGGCCATTTTGCCCGTCTGTTGCCTGCTTTCTATCGTTCTGACGGGCCGGGAGAAGGAATATTGGACTTCGCTCGCCTGGTCAGCTCGATCCGAAAATGGGCGAAGGATAACGACACGATGTACCGTTTTATCCGATGGTCGGAAGAACATCCCGAGTTTGCTACTCCACGTGGCGGTTTCGAACCGGCGTATCGACGTGCGCTACTTCTATTCTTCCAAAAGGAAGGACGAGAGGGACTGCATAAAAAAACGCTGTGGCGTCAATATTTTGAACCTGCGAAGCCTGCCTTTAAAAATTTCTATTTGGCAGCAAAGCGTGAGACGGACACGCCTTTGGTCAAAACACTTCGTCGTTTCCGTAAAGGTGGGGTGATTTCCGGGATCGTGCTGATTGTCCTTGCAGGTATGCTCGGCGGCCTGAAAGCAACCGGGGTGATCGGATCTGGTGACACACCTACGCCTGCTGCTGCTCCAAAGCCTGTACAACAGCCTGTAGAGCCTACAGTGCCCGTTAAAGAGGAGCCTACGGCGATAGTGACACATGTGCCTAATACCAAGTCCACTACGAAAATGGTCAAGCTGTTGTTTGCGTTTCAGACATCGACAGAGCAGGCAGAATTTAAGCCGAAGAAGCTCGTCATTGTCGGGGCGGATCAACAGGAGCACTTATACGAAAATTTTACGCTTGCTGAACAGAACGACAAGGAAGCAGCCAGTAAAGCGAACAATGATCCATCCGGTGACGTAAACACTGGGAGCGCCACTACACAAAGTACGACAGCAGATGGACAATCCACAGACAGTGGTTCCACAGCTCGTGGTAGTACATCCAGTGGAACAAGCGGCGATCAGTCTGGAGCAGTGACAGGCAACACGGACGGAGGCTCGACTTCGGAGATTTCTACTGAGGGTAGTGGTTTAGCAGCCGATAAAACCATAGGCAGCACGTCCGGTGATGGTACAGAGACAAAGGAGTACGATCTGAAGAAGTATCCTTATCGTACGTTGTTGACCATATGGCAACGGTTAGAGCTGAATGATGCTAGCACGGTTACCGTTGATGGAGAAGAATATCCGCTAGTTCAAGTGAAAGCCGCGGACTAAACAACTATAAAAGAGAGATGAAGTAAAAGACGGGTTTCCTTCAAGGACTCGTCTTTTATTATGCCTATATTTCCATAAAGGATGAATTCGTAATTTGAAATTCACCTTATCTAGTAAAACATCATTTTACGTAAGTATTGACACCAGATGGGCCACTGATTAAAATTAGTTGGAATTCAAACTATTAAAATTAGATAGATATGGAGGTTCGTAGTGAGATGGGAAGTGAGGTGTATCCCGTTTGTCTTCCTTGGGAGGAAGAGAGCACGATGTATTTAATTAAATGGATTTTCACTACCGTCCGGCGCGAAATTGAAACAGCACTGCGCCCTTTGGGACTCACCTCCCCACAATCGCAGACGCTTTATATACTGGCGATGTCGCCTGGAGTCACTAATACGGATTTGGAAAAGAGCTTACTTATTGATAAATCAAGCGTTACCAGCCTGGTTAACGGGATCGTTAAGAAAAACTGGGCAGTACGAAAAAGTCACCCAGAAGATGCGCGCATGAAGCAAATCTATTTAACGGAGGAAGGCTTGGAGATTCACAAGGTAGCTGAACGTACTGTTGAGGCAATTAAAAGCTCGGTAGGTGAAACGTTGTCTGTCGGAGAATCGGAGACACTGCGTGGCCTGCTAAAAAAAATTCTCCGCGACTACCACCCTGCGGACGCCCGTGCATGAGCGAATATATAGAGATTTTACCCGGATAGGGGTATTCAAAAGCTGTGAAATACCATCATAGATAAGAGGTTTACAGGAGAGGGAGACAACCAAATGATAAATGAACAAACTTATCCGAATGCGGATAAGCTTATGCGTGTGTTAGCTTTCACACTTGTTTTTTCAGTGATGAACGCTTTTATGTTTAATGTCGTTATGCCTGTGATTCGAAAGGAGTTTCATATTAGTGCTTCCGATGTAAGTTGGCTGTTGACCGGTTATATGATTGTGTATGCAGTTGGCTCGGTAACCTACGGCAAATTGGCAGATAAATATCGTCTTAAGGATTTGCTGACGTTTGGGATTATCTTTTTTGCACTGGGTTCGCTTATTGGACTGTTGGCCAATCAATTTTGGATGCTCATTGTAGCTCGTTTGCTTCAGGCTGCAGGGGCTGCTGTTATTCCGGCAACTGCTATGATCGTCCCAGTCCGTTATTTCTCGGCTGAAAAAAGAGGACGTGCTTTGGGTGTCACAGCAATCGGCTTGGCGTTAGGTACTGCACTGGCTCCGATTATTTCCGGTTTGATCACAGGTTTTGCAAGCTGGCGTTTTTTGTTCGTCATTTCCATGCTGCCATTGATCGCATTGCCGTTCTTCCGCAAATATTTGGACGATCAGCGTGGAGAGGATCAGAAGTTCGATTTTCTTGGTGGATTATTGCTAGGTGGAACAGTAGCCTTCTTATTGCTTTCCATTTCGCAAACCAATATGATGTTTTTTCTGGTCGGTATGGTGTTATTTGCACTGTTTATATGGCGTATTAACACTGCGCATGATCCATTCATCCAGCCGAAGCTGTTCCGTAACAAGCAATATTCATACGGGCTCCTTATCGCTTTTTTAGGGACGGGGATTAGCTTTGGATTGCCGTACTTGGCACCGCAGTTTCTGAACAGTCTCAATCAGCTTACGCCGGCAATAATTGGACTGGTTATGTTTCCGGCTGCTATTGCTTCGGCTCTATTGGGTAAAAGAGGAGGGCGTTTGGCGGATAGCAAAGGAAATTCGTTTCTCGTCTATACAGCTGTATCGCTTTTGTTTATCTGTTTTATCAGCTTGTCTACGTTTGTGGGTGCCTCTCCGTATCTGATTTTATTTTTGCTTATTTTCGGAAACGTAGGTCAGACCTTCATGCAAATTGCCATGTCCAACACGATTTCTCGTACCTTATCGAAAGACCAGATTGGTGTTGGAATGGGGCTGCTATCTCTGCTGAATTTCATTGCCGGGGCTATCACGACAAGTATTTTGGGCAAAACGCTGGATAGTTCGTCGTCCTTTCATTTGAATCCTGTTGTATCTAATGTGCAGGTGTTCAATTTTAGTAATATTTTCACGGTGCTTGCACTGATTGCGCTTGTGACGATGGGACTTTATGCGTTGCAATTCCGAAGGGGTTCACGCCGTAATACGCCTGCTGTTGAACAAGGATAAACATTTGATGCAAACTCATGCTAAAACAAGGGTATAATATAGAAGGAAAAGTTCATCTATGGAAGGACGGAGTGTCCGGCATGACAAGAAACCTTCAATATGTACCCTATGGTTATGAGCCTCCGATCGAGACGCATAAAGGGACCATGGTCTACTATGATACGTTCGAGCAGATTACAGCCAGAGAGCTGGAGCTTTTTGCCGAAACGGGGGCTGCATTATCTTTTACAAAGCTGGTACTGTATCCGCTGCATGAAGAAACGGTCAGAAGAATGTGGAAGCAGCCGGTACGTTCGTATTACAAGCGGGTGGACGAGCTGGGAGAGTGGCAGCGGGAGCAGGCTTTGAGTGCTGTTGTGATTGAGAGCTGGGAAGGTAAGCGTAAAAAATATACGCCGATTGAAGCAGCCATCCGTTTTTTGGCAGAAAAGTATACGACTCCAATTTTTTTGTATATGAGTCCTGAAATGGCAAATTTGTGCGCTTCCTATGCATCGTTCGGAGAATGGATTAGAAACGTCAGATTGGTGCTTTCGAGCGAACCCCAGGAACTTCATCCGAAGCTTGCACAGTACCGTAATCGCTGGAACACGGTAGAAGAAGCGACAAACCGTGACTCTAAGGTTGACAAAGCGGAGCATGAATTATAGAATAGAACTAATCGTAAAAATTACTATTGTAATTGTATACCATGTATTCCAATTAAGGAGGAAGAGAAATGCGCGTAATTGTTACCTTGGCATGCACCGAATCCGGTGACCGCAACTATACAACAACCAAGAACAAAAGAAATCATCCGGACCGTCTTGAAATGAAAAAATACTCTCCGCGTCTGAAAAAGTACACGATCCATCGTGAAACTAGATAATTTGAGGTCTGCTGTATAGCAACCTGAATTATCCTGCCTCCTGAACGGAACCTGTAATTCTAATGAATATAGGGCTTCTTGAAAGGAACAGCGGATGATCTCTCCAGTTAACGATGAAGATATCGTGTTAAGTTTGCAAAAGCCTGCGTTATGGAACCGGCGAAAACTTGAATTAGTCCAGTGGACAGAGCGTCTAAAGTTAAAGCTTGCATCTAAGAGAACGGCTTTTTTCACGGCTGTATGATAGATGCTGAGCTATATGGCACGCTTTGCCTTTTGAATCGAAAGCACGTGGCTACCGACTTCTCCTGTGCTGGTGTCAGCATTTGGGACGAGCCGGAGGACCATTCACTATATGCTTATATAACGATGAAGGCTGACGAAAGATCCGGAGCGTTCGTGCAATGGGCGATGCGATATATGCGGCATCGTTTGCTTGTCGTTTACGAGCTTGAGCGCAACCGTTATGATCTGTCGTCTTTTTTTCTGGGACATAACCGTTCCTTTTGCCAACTGATGGAGTATTGCGCCAGTACGTTTGAGTTTGAAATTAAAACTACATGAAAGATTAGGTGAAACTAATGAAAAAAGATATTCATCCAACATTGAACAAAGTTATCTTTTTGGACCCTAGCTGTGGATTTACTTTCCTGAGTGCTTCCACTAAATATTCGCAAGAAACGATGGAATGGGAAGATGGCAACACATACCCAGTTATCCGTGTAGATACTAGCTCCGCTTCCCACCCGTTCTTCACTGGTAAACAAAGAAACGTGGATATCGGTGGCCGTGTGGATCGCTTTAACAAAAAATATAACCTTAAATAAGACTCGTCGAGAGCTAGGTTTACGGATTATGCCAATAATTCGTAAATCTAGCCTTTTTTATTATTTACGGATAGTTACATCCGAAACCAACGCGAATAACAAATGTATTTTCAAGTCTCGAATTTAACACTCTTTTACTAGCTTAAAGGAAGCTTGATCAAGTAAATCTTTGCCTTGCAGCAAACTAAACGCCATTTGAAGAGGTATGCAGGGATGTAAAGAGTCGATTACAACACTGCTGTCATCGGGAGACAAATATATTTCCTGATTGTTTGATAACATGCTCTTTCTGGCAAGTGCTAAAGCGTAATAAGAACACGAAAGCAGCAGCTTCTCTGGAACGGTCCGTGAAGCTGCTGCTTTTTTATGCTAAATGAAGCTGAACAATAGTCGACGAGGGCTATGATGAAAATAAGATACGAATATAACGTTTTAAGATATTCAGCAGCGGCATTGCTAATCTAGGCAAACTAATCATTTTAAAAGTAATTCTATACTTCGCATAGGCTGTCTTAATTTAAAAATAATCGCAGGTATCTAGCCTGCGATTATTTTTTTAGCACAAGAGTCGCGATTAAGGGAGGGTTCCGATAAATCATTTGCGGAAATAAGTTATTTGAAGGATATAGTTGGAGCTTGATACAACTAGGCATCATTATATATAAGCTTTTGTTCAGAATTGGTTCAGTGGTTTCATGTATATTGATTGAAAACGACATAAATCACTTATTTTCGACAAATATATGAATAAAAGATTAATATAAACACATTTTTATCGGTAAATACAGTGAATAAACTTTATTATCTTTGAATTATGTAGAAACATTCCGAAGATCGAATAGGGTCGTTTTACTCAAAAGTAAATTAGGAGGTAGAACCATTGAAAGTTTATTCACTTAAGTGGGCAGCCGCTCTTGTTGCTCTTCAGGCGGCGTTTGGTACTTCTGCTTACGCTGCAACGCCTACCAATAATTTGTTTTCAGATACATCCTATGTGACGAGTGATAAAATGGCGGCCATCCAAGAAGCTGTACGCCAAGGGCTTTTATCGGGAGATCCTCATGGAACTTTTCGCCCTGCAGCAATATTAACTCGTCAAGAACTCGCAGTATTATTGGTCAGAGCTTTAAAATTGGACCCTATTTCGAGTTCTTCTACTTTTAAAGATGTGGAAAGTAAACAATTTGCTGCCCCATATATAGAAGCCGTACAAAAAGCCGGGTTTCTATCGGGGGATGGTTTAGGAAACTTTCGCCCGAACGATCCTGTTACACGTGAAGAGCTGGCAGCTGTGTTTGTTCGTGCAGTCGGAGGGCTTAATGCAGAGGGCGGATCAAGCATTTTGCCCAAAGATCAGTCCTTGGTAAGCCAATGGGCGGCTGGATCGGTAGATACAGCACTTCGTCTGGGTTTAATTGACATTCATGACAGCAAGCTCAATCCCACGGGTGAAGTAAAAAGGGAGGATATTGCTCCTTTCCTGCTGGATATTTTCAAAACTCAAGAGCAAACAGCTACGATCAATAGCATTGATGGGGACATTGTAACAATCGATAATGTTCCTTATTTAATAGAGGGAAATTTGAAAGAGTTAATCGGAAACTCCAATAAAGATGCGTTAAAAGGAGCTAAATTAAAGTTTAATTCGCGCAATCGTAATGTGGACGGGCTGCAACAATTGGAAATCGTGCAGAAAGATGTTGTGTTAAACACCAAGGGTCTACCGGAAAGCAGCCTGCTTCGAATTTTAGGTGATGGTGTTCAGATTAAAGGGGATATCAAAGGAGTAATCGAGCTTAATGACGGTGTTTTTAATATTCAGCTGAATGGGAACGTAAACCATCTTACTGTGAATTCCGGCAATGGTATTTCTATTAAAGGAACCGGAACAATTGGGGAGCTTCAAGTTGCCAACGCAAACGCTAAAGTGACATTGAACCCGAATTTTAAAGTTGAAATGATTCAGCTGCCTAAAGATGCATCCGTTTCACAAGTTATCCAAAATTACAACGAAGTACAAAAGCAGATTGGACAAATTCAGCCCGCTGACGGAACGGTTCAGGAAACGACTACAATTACGTCCAGTAGCGTGACATTTTCGTCTGGAGGAGGAAAAACTACTTCGACAAATCCAGTGACTAACCATGCGCCAGGTGTTACTTCCGGGATTACTGATATTACGTTAAATACAGCAGATGAGCCTAAAGAGATTAATTTGGCAAATAGTTTTGCTGATGCTGATGGAGACACACTGACCTACACAGCAAAATCTTCAGCAACGAACGTAGCTACAGTATCGGTGAATGGAAGTCAGCTGACTCTCACGCCGGTGAACACCGGAACAGCCACGATCATGGTTACGGCGAACGATGGCAAGAGCGGCACGGTGGATACGCAGTTTAACGTGACGATCACGCCGGTGGTTCCGGAAGCTGTGAACCATGCGCCGACGGTGGAAACGTCGATCAGCAATGTGACGACAGGAGCCGCGGACGGAGTTAAGACGGTGAGCTTTGCAGGTGTGTTTGCAGATGAAGACAGCGAGGCATTGACATACACCGCAACCTCGACAGATACGGGCGTGACAGCAGTAGCTGTAAACGGAAGCGACCTGAAAATTACACCAGTGAACGCGGGTACGGTCACGATTACGGTAACGGCAGATGACGGCAAGGGCGGCACGGTGGATACGCAGTTTAACGTGACGATCACGCCGGTGATCCCGGAAGCCGTGAACCATGCGCCGACGGTGGAAACGTCGATCAGCAATGTGACGACAGGAGCCGCGGACGGAGTTAAGACGGTGAGCCTTGCGAGTGTGTTTACAGATGAAGACAGCGACGCGCTGACATACACCGCAACCTCGACAGATACGGGGGTGGCGACAGTAGCCGTAAACGGAAGCGACCTGAAAATTACACCAGTGAACGCGGGTACGGTCACGATTACGGTAACGGCAGATGACGGCAAGGGCGGCACGGTGGATACGAATTTCACTCTAACGGTGACCCCTCCACCTGCTGTTAATCACGCTCCTGTTGTTCAAAGCACGATTAATGATGTTTCTACAGAAGCAGGTGCTGTGGACACAACTATTGGACTTGCTTCAACTTTTGCAGATGAAGATTTGGACTTGCTGACGTATTCCGCTGATTCATCGGACCCTAGCGTAACAACGGTTTCCGTTACAGGCGACCAACTGAGTATTACTCCGCTTGCAGTGGGAAGTGCTACAGTCACAGTTACCGCAGATGATGGGAAGGGGGGAACCGTTCAAACGATCTTCCAAGTCACTGCTGAAGAAAAGAAGGGACTTTTCTTCTCCGAGTTGGCATGGGGGGAGAGCGACTCTATGATGCAGATGATTGAGCTTTATAATGCGGGTTCTGAGGAATTGGATGCTTCAAAAATTAGAATTGAACGCAGTGATAGTGGAAATTCGATCGAAATAAGTCAAGACGCGGGTGCTTCTATTCCAAGTGGAGCTACTTTCGTGATAGGAGATACCATGTATTTTGGTGATGCGCATGTAGATTACTTCACGGACATGGGATTTTATAACGATGATTCAGCACCTGTCACTTTATCGCTCTATTACGATAATCAGTTGATTGATACGGCAGTGTTTCATCCTCATACCACTTTAGCTAGACAATCCGATGTTACCCATGGAAATGCAGGACACTACGATGCAAGTGAATGGTTTAATGAAGGAACCGATTATACGGATAATATCGGTGTCTTTAGCAGTGAGGCACCATAATGAGTAAAAAGAATAGAGGGAACATCATGAGTTCTAAACCCAATAAATGGCTGATTACATTAGCCTTGGCTGCACTTGTTGCTCCAACAGCTTTGCAGACGATGGCATCTGCTGCTAGCGGTGCATCAAACGGAGCAGCTCTGGCCAGCCAGCCTTTTAAAGACATCAATAATATTGCTTCAGAGCAAAAGACAAACATCCTGCGAGCCATTGAAGCCGGGCTTCTGCATGGCGACCCATCCGGATCCTATCGGCCAACGGATTTGTTGACCCGTCAAGAAATGGCGGTTCTACTAACTCAAGCTCTGCAACTCTCTATTTCTAAAGCAGCAAGCAGCAGTTTCTCGGATGTAGACCCGAAAAGTTGGTCGAGTCCCTATATTGAGGCTGTACATCGTGCAGGACTCATGAATGGAGACGACGGCTCCAAATTCAGGCCCAAAGCGGCAGTTACCAGAGAGGAGGCTGCGGTTCTGCTTATGCGGGCCGCCGGGCTTCCTATTACAGCTGACGCCACAGAGTCTGCTAAACTTACTGATTGGAATCGGGTCAGCCCGTGGGCACGGCCTTACGTTAATACGGCTTTACAGTCGGGCTCCATGAAGACGGATCAGTCCGGTTTCAAACCTAAATCGTCCGTTCAGCGTCAAGATATAGCCCAGTATATGATGTCTACCTTTTTCCCTAAGGACCATGTAGTCCAACTCCAAAAAGTAGAGAATGGAAAGGCCTGGATTAACGGGATTGAATATAAACTCTCGGATTCAGTTAAAGGAATCCTGCAAAGCTCTAACCAAGAGATTCTCAAAGGAGCAGATATTCAATTTGTAGCATCACAGCGGACCATTGAATCGATCACCAAACTGGTCATCCATGCGAGCGGGCAAGCCCCGATAGGGCAAGCTTCCGAATTCAGCGGAAATCTTGTATTAGATGGTCATAACTCCTCAATTGACGGAGATTTAACTATTGACGGCGACTACATTTCGGTTATGAACTTGAATGTCAAAAATAGTTTTACAGTTACGTCAAGCCTTGAACATGATTTCTATGCCTCTAAATTTACGGTACAAGGAAAAACATATATTCAGGGCGGTGACCAGAACACCGTATTGTTTAACACATCTGAGCTGCAGGATGTCGAGGTATCCAAACAGGATGTCCACGTAGTCATTCAAGGAAATTCGACGGTGGATCAAATGACGTTGATTTCCAATGCAACGATTGAAAATGATTCATCCTCAACGATACAGCAGTTGAATGTTCTTACCGGTGCCAAGCGAGTAGAGTTGCAGGGAACTATTAAGCAATTGTCGGTCAACAGTGATCAGCCCGTAGCTCTGACAGGCCAGGCCTCCATTAATACATTGGCTGTGAACAGTTCCTCTCCGGTCAGTGTGGAGGTAGCTGGAACTATTTCAAATTTACAAGTAAATAACTCTGAAGCAAATGTTAGTGTAAGCTCCTCCAGCCAAGTCACGAATACTTCATATGCAGTAGGTGTGTCCTCTTCGACAGTATCAGGAGTCACCACAACTTCTTCTGGTAGCTCGCGTTCTACGGTTGTGACCAATACAGCACCGAAGTTAGTGACCAAATATGACGATCAAACCGTAACGGTGGGCGATTCTGAACTTCAGATTGACTTGCTTGGTCATTTTACGGACGAGGAACAGTCCGAGCTCAAATATACGGCAGTGTCGTCTAGTACAAAAATCAGTACAGTCCGAGTAGAGGGAACAAACCTGTTTATCAAGGCTGTTGGCAAAGGGACTGCGACCATTACGATCGCCGCAGATGACCAGGCCGGAAAAAAAGCGGGAACGAATTTCAAGGTCCGTGTCAATGAATCTCCTGTTTCATTGGCTATCCCCGATCAAAACGAACAGTTGGGGAGCGGCGACGTAACCTTATCTTTAGGATCGTTTTTTACGGATTCTGAAAATGATCCCATGACTTATGAGGTTGCGATCGATGATCCTTCCATTGCTACCTTTACCCTGAAGGGTGATCAATTGGTATTAACTCCGGCAGCTGTAGGACATGCCCAAGTTACCGTCAAGGCATTCGATGGTCGGGGAGGCAGCGCAAGCCAGTCGTTTCAATTGGTTGTAACTGCAGTACCTAATCAAAATCCGGTTGTAAATCAGAAGCCGGGTAACCAAACGCTCACTGTGGGCGATGCGGACTACATCCTGGATTTATCTCCGGTGTTCCTTGATTCGGACAGCAATCCGCTAACCATCTCGGCAGAATCCTCGGATCTATCCATTGCGACGGTCTCCGTTAACGGAAACCAGGCCACAGTTCATGCGGTTTCCTCAGGAACAGCAAACATCCAGCTAAAAGCGGCAAATGGCCTTGGGGGCGAGGTTAAGACCAATTTTGATATTACCGTTAATGAACCTCCGGTATCCTTGCGAATTCCGGATCAGGCGAAACAAATCAATTCAGACGACATTCAATTATCTTTAAACGACTTCTTTACCGACCATGAGAAGGATACGTTGTCATACAGCATTGATATTTCCGATTCTTCGGTTGCGACTGCAGTGCTAAATGGGGACACGCTTACCATTACACCGTTAAAAATTGGCAGCACATCAGTATCTGTTAAGGCATCTGACGGCCATGGAGGTAGCACGAGCCAGTCGTTTCAAATGGAAGTAACTGCTGTATCTAACCAAAATCCAGTTATAGACCAGAAGCCGGGTAATCAGACACTGATTCTAGGCGATGCGGATTATATCCTGGATTTATCTTCGGTATTCCACGATCCCGATGGCGACCCTGTGGACGTTTTGGCAGAATCTTCGGATTCGTCAGTTGCTGTTGTATCCGTTAACGGATACATAGCCACGGTCCATGCAGTTTCCTCAGGAACGGCAACGATTCAGCTTAAAGCAAAAGATGGCCGCGGGGGCGAGGTCACTTCTGATTTTGATGTTACCGTCAATGAATCCCCGATTTCCACAGGGATTCCAGATCAGATGAAAGAAATAAATACAGGCGATATTCAATTGTCCTTAAATGATTTCTTTTCCAGTCCTGATAGCGATGTTTTAGCTTACGATGTTCATAGCGTTCCTGACCCGACTGTTGTGACAGCTGCCGTTTATGGGGATATGCTTACCCTTACACCATTAGCGATCGGTAGCACATTGGTGTCGATCAAAGCAACAGATAGCCGGGGAGGGGAAGTGATCGAAACTTTCAAAACCACCGTCACGGCTGGAACTCCACAGAATCAGTATCCAGTAGAAACTAAACCTGCCGACCAGTCGCTTACTGTAGGTGGTGTGGTCTACTCACTCGATTTAGGTTCCGTTTTTACTGATCCTGATGGGGATACGTTGACCTTTAAGGCAACCTCTTCTGATCCGTCCGTTGCTTCGGCGGAAATCACTGGAGCTCAATTGGAAATTCAGGCACTAAGTGCAGGAACGACAATCATAGAAATCAAGGCTATCGATGGCCGCGGAGGTGAAACTTCAAGCACCTTCCAAGTCAGTGTCCAATCATCCGGTTCGTCTAACCCATCTTCTAATCAGTCGCCTCAAGTAGATGCGACCATTTATGAACAAGTGTTGACTGCAGGAGTTACGAATGCAAGAAGCTACGACCTATCTCAATTGTTCAGTGATGCTGACGGGGATGCTCTGACGTTTACTTCTACTGTTGAATCAAGCGGTATGGTAAATGCAGAGGTTAACGGATCAACGCTGACTCTTACTCCGGGTAATCAGGCAGGAAGTACCAAGGTAACGATTACTGCGGATGACGGGCATGGCGGAACAACCACCTATAACTTTCAGGTAACGAATGCTCCTCTTGCGACGAATGGAATTGTTCAAATCCGAACCAAGCAAGGGGTCAAAGATCCGATTACTTATGACATGTCAACAGTGTTCCCGGGTGAAACTTCATTTAAAATCTATTCGGGTACGGCAGATTCTACCTTTACTGGGCCAATCCCTCTTAATGGGAAGGTTTGGACATGGAACGGGGATATTTTTCAATACTTCTGGGTAATCGGGGCGAACGGATCTGCAGCTGTATTCCAAGTGACCTCAAATCCTCAAGGACCGGAGGATCTATATTTTTCCCAGTATCTATCTGTGGATAAAACCCGTACTGCTATTGAGCTGTTTTACAATCCGGTAGGAGATACTTCTAAACCTATAGAAAATGAAGGATACTCACTTGAGATTCATCAATACAATTTAGCTACAAATACTCCCAAGGTGTGGAGCCAGCCTATTAATTCGTTTTGGAAAGGCATGCCGTATATATATATCGATTCCATCTTTTATGACTTTTTCGATATCGTTCCTGCGACATACTATAATGATGAATTGATGTTACTAGAAACGAATACAAATGTAACGACAGGCTATGTCCTGAAAAAGAACGGCGTAACGATCGACGTCTTAGGTGATCCTAACGGAAAAACGCAATTTATGCCGAATAATGGGACGATTATCCGAAAATCAGGGATTAAGTCCGGTTCCTCCTCTTATAATCTTCCAGGAGAGTGGAACTCTTATCCAACCGGAACGCTCCAATATTTTAGTCATCATACTCCATAACATTTTGTTGAATTAACGGGAAGCCCTCCAGCGCCGATAGTAATTGGGCCGCAGGGTCCTGGGAGAGTAGGACGCCGCCAAGTAATTAATGTATAACTCTGCATAGTCGTACTCAAGCTGTCGAGACATTCTCGACAGCTTTTTTTATTCCCAATCATTCAACATGGCATCCTATAAGATACATACTGCGTAAGGGAATTTTCTTCATATCGAGCCGAATATGTCGATTATAGCGACACGAAGCACTGTTCCCATTGGTCGGTAATGGAGGCTTTGTCAAGCTGTTCTCCAATGAGCGTGACATACCCTTGACTCACGGGAAGTGCAGTAGGCTGCCACTCCAAGTGATTTCCTGAAAATTGCAAAAGCATTGTACCTTCCTGAGGAAGCACGCAATAACCTTTCGCACGAAGCAACGAGGAACCTAACCCAGTCAAAAAGTTTTCCAATCGTTGTTTTTCGAGTGGCTGAGGAGAATATTGATGCAGCGTTAAGCTCTCCAGACGGGAGAACGAATGAGGCTGCTTAGGATCGTGGTTATGACTGTGTGCCGAAATAACTTTGAAAGCCGTACTTCCGGAGACACTACTGGGTCGTTCGATACTTTTGACGGGATTGGGGACAGACGGTGCACCTGCATCGGTGGACTGGACTTGTGCAGGTGCTGGTTGAAGTGTCTGTACAGGTTTCGTGGCATCGGATGCGGAGGCCAGAACAGGCTCTAGTAGTGGTTCAAGGTCAACCCTGCTATATTCAGTAGTTTGCAGCTTGGCCGTATCGTTGAGCTTGCGGATGCTCTTGACGACCTTCGTCACTTCACGGCTACTTGCTGCATCCGTCTTGTTCACCACAATAAAGTCTGCGGTGCGCAGTTGTCCGTGCAGGGTGCGAACCAGTTCTTTATCAGCCGTAAAGCGGCTATTGTATTCATGGAACAGCTCAGCATCCACAACACTGATGCTGTGAACCAGATAAAGCCGATCTGCCAGTAGAGGGGAGCGAAGCTCCTCCAGTACTTGTTCGGGGTTGGCTACCCCGGTGGTTTCCATGAAGATCAGGTCTGGCTTCTGGCTGAGCAGGGTATGCAGAGCCCCTGCCAGCTCATTTCTTTTGCTGCAACAAATGCAGCCTTCTAGCAATCCTTCTACTGTTACGTCAGGCATTTCCTCTGAAATTATAGCGCTGTCTACATCATATTCACCCATTTCGTTCATTAAAACAGCAGCACGAAGGGGAATTTGGCGAGTATGGGCTAACAGGCGTAAAAGCAGTGTTGTTTTGCCGCTTCCAAGAAAACCACTGATTAAAATAACAGGAACTTTGTTCATCATTTTCCCTCCTTGGTGGGTTTAGTGTACTGTGTTCAAGCGATCAAAGGTAGCTACTGAGTCTGCTTGGGTATAGACATAAGGGGATTCTGGCTGCTCGACAGCGGTTATTTTTTCGGATCGAATTTCAAGTATCGGAACGTTGCCCTTTTGTGTGGCATGCAGTGTTCCTTCAATGGTCACCCAGGTATCCTTGTCAAAGGACGGGGCCTTCTGGGATTGGACGATGATCCCGAAGGGCATGGCATCGGCAGTACAGCACATGACGAGGAATCTTCCTACTGCAAATAGGCCTTTACCCGGCAGGTTGTCGTCTTTATAGACAAAGCCAGTCACCTGTACTTTTTTTCCTTCAAAAGCTTGTTTATATAACTCAATGGCTCCAATAGTTTCGGAAAAAATCTCAGGCTTGATCTGTATGATAGGTTGCTGATACAGGCGTTTCGCCAGCTCGGCGAATTCTACATTGTACTTGTCAGGCGGAACGAACAGCTTATCCAGCGTTTCCTGACTCCATTTTCCCTCTGGAGGGGACGAAGTTGGGACGGAAGATGCAGTTGATAAAAGGGAGGCGGTGGATGCTTTCGTGGTCTGTGTATCTGTTTTTCGTCGGATATCCGGGTTGGGATACGTGAAGGACATGCCTTTTTTGGCGGCCATATCACTACCTAGTGCCTGATTGGGCAGTAGAGAACCGAACAGGAGCGGGATGAGCAGCATTCCATATACGAGAGTTTTTTTGAACCAGCTTTGCGGCAACGGATGCTCACAATCACATACATCCTCACCGTCCCGCTCCCCGATGATTCCGTGCCATGCCATCGCCAATGCGATGAACAAGAGTGGTACAGGACAGAGTAGGAGCAGCTTTTGCATATGGGGAGCCAAGTAGTAATGAAGTGCATTCGTACGGTTTAATGAGATAATGTACACAGCCAATCCGATCAGGAGCAAGGAGCGCATGCCGTATTGCCAGCGAATGCTAAAGGTTGAATTCACGTTTGTATTCACCTCCCCAATAACCATTCAGCAGCTATAGAACCCACGAGGACGAGTGAAACAATAAGCAAGCCCAGGATGGCGACAAATTTGGTGCGGAAGGTGCTTAGCAGCATGAGCGTGCCTTTGAAGTCTAGCATTGGCCCGAGTACAAGAAAGGCTGCCAGCGGACCCAGTGTAAAGGTGTGTGAAAAAGCAGTGGCTACAAAGGCATCGGAGGTGGAACATAGCGACAGTATGTAGGCAAAACCTATCATAAAGGCGTACGATCCGACCGTTCCGTTGCTTAACGAAAGCATCTCATCACGTGGGATGAAGGTTTGGATGCAGGCTGTTAATAATGCGCCGATAGTGAGATATTTACTCATGTCCAAAAACTCGTCACCAGCATGTACAAAAAAGCCCCGCCATGTGCGAGTATGCCGATGAGTCTGATTGTTCTGCTTTTGCTGGTTAAAAGAGAGCAACGACCGTTTGAGTGGATGCACTCGCACAAAGGCATACACGATCAGCCCGATGATCGCGGAGACGGCAAAAGCCAAACCCATTCGAACAGCAGTGATCTCGGGATGGGAAGGGAAAGCCATCATCGTCGCAGCCAGTACCACAGGATTGATAATGGGACCGCTTAAAATAAAAGTGATACCCATATAGGCAGGCATTCCCTTGAGCATTAATTGGCGAACGACAGGGATCATGCCGCATTCACAGATAGGAAACAGCATACCTAGTAAGGAGGCCAGCAGGACACCCGGTACAGGATGCGAAGGCGCTATTTTGCGAATCCATGTCTCCGGTACAAGCCACTGCAAAAGGGATGAGACGAGTACACCGATAAGGAGAAACGGAACAGCTTCCAGAAAAATACCCATAAATACCGTTTTTAACGGTTGCAGCTGGCTCATATCTAACAAACGAAGCCACTGGGGAGATAGCGTAACAAGTACAGGGATGAGAAAGGCAAACGGAATCATAAAAGGCAGCATCTTCAACAGCGTACTGTTTTTCATTCCACGTCTCCTTGGAAATAAGGGTTCTTATCTACATCCTATGTCTGTAGGGGGACAATCATGCCCGCTGGATTGTGCTTGTCTCACCTCCTATATTGACAATTCAAAGAGTGGTCATATATATTTATGTTTGTTATTAGTAATTATTACGATTAAAATCCGATAAATGATTGCAAGAAGGAAACTTTTACGGTACGATCCATATTAAATGTTGTAAAGACAAGGAGGGGTTATATGATACCGATAGTTGTTTTATCCGGTTTTTTGGGTAGCGGTAAAACCACTCTTCTTCAGCATGCGCTGGCTTACTACAAGGAGAAGGGCCTCAAGCCAGCCATTCTGATGAATGAGTTGGGTGATGTTAATCTGGACGGCAGTTTGGTGAATGGCCAAGCACCCATGAAGGAGATGCTCAGCGGTTGTATATGCTGTACCATTCGTGGGGATTTGGGCGTCGAGCTCATGAATCTTGCTGAGGAATATAAGCCGGACGTGATTATTGTAGAATGTACCGGAGTGGCTAATCCGATGGAGATCGTAGATGCAGTGACAGACGCCTCCATCTATTCCTCTATGATTTTACAATCCGTTATCACGGTCATAGACGCGCATCAATTTCTGGACTTTGCCTCGGGGAACGAGAGAAGTAAGTCGCTTCGTTTGATGCAGGATCAGCTTCGGTGCGCTTCCAAACTGATTATTAACAAGACCGATTTATTGGCTGCGGGCGAGTTGCAGAAAGTACAGGCCCTCGTAAAAGAGTTAAATCCATATGCTTTGACTGTGAGCACGCAGCGGAGTGACGTGGACGCGGGTATTTTTTTCTCCACTCAAGGAGAGGAGCGTATGGACGTTTCGCGGCATAAGGAATCCGCAGTTAATATTGAGAGTAAACATCCTCATTCGGAAAATCATCTGCACACGTATGATCATGATAACCATACAGACCATCAGTCTCATGATCACCATGATCACGCCCATGACCACGAACATGGGGAGCATTATCATTCCTACGACCATGTAGTGGTTCACACGCATTTCTTTGGACAACCTGTACCACGCTCCGAGTTTGAACAGTTGTTCCGCAGTTTGCCAGCTGAAATTTACCGAGCCAAAGGAATTGTGCGGTTTCTGGAATCAGAGGGTCAGATGATGTTTCAGTTTGCCTATCGGGAGCTGGAAATCATTCCGATCCGCCCGCAAAAGCCAGTGAACGATGTAGCGGTTATCATGGGTGAGAATTTCTCTGCTTCTGAGATCGAAGAACGATTGAAAAAGCTGGAAGCGGCCGAAAAGCCATTGAGAAGTCCATGACTTCGAGAACGAGCAGCGTTTATTCATCCAAACCTAATCCATCCAAACATAATTCTCGCGCTCACCTGACCGGGAAGCCTACTTGGGGATTTACAACAATTCTGCTGTTGCTGACTGCTGGGCTGTTGCTTTCGGTCACACTAGCGGTCATGCTGGGTCCTGTGGCCGTCGCACCGGAAACGGTATGGCGAATTGTACTGTCCCATCTTCCCTGGCTGGACCAGTGGATACCCGTGACATGGACCAAGCCTGAGCAATATATCGTTTGGGAAATCCGCTTTCCACGCGTGTTGTTAGGTGTTGTCGTAGGAGCAGGACTTGCTGTTACAGGGGCGACTATACAGGCATTAATTCGTAATTCGTTAGCGGATCCCTATATTTTAGGAGTCTCGTCTGGGGCTTCGGTAACAGCTACGTTGGTGATTGTGTTCGGAGCTTTCGGATTTTTAGGACGACTTGCGCTGCCTTTATCTGCTTTTATAGGATCGTTAACTGCAATGCTTATGGTGTTCGCGTTGGCTCGTGTGGCTGGGAGCATATCGACGACCCGCTTATTGCTGGCAGGGGTGGCGGTGTCTATGATGCTGTCGGCTGTGACTAGCTTTGTCGTTACGATGGCCCCAAATGAAAAAGGCATTCGTGACGCGATGTATTGGATGATGGGAAGTTTGGCAGGTGCTCAATGGGACACGCTTTTCATTCCAAGCCTCATTGTAGCCGTTGGAACGGTAGTCCTCCTGACCCGATACCGTTCGCTGAATGCTTTGCTAACGGGTGAAGAAACCGCAGTAACGCTAGGTGTGAACGTACAGACGTTCCGCGTATTACTGGTTGTTGTGGCGTCTCTTTTAACCGGGGCAGTCGTATCAGTTAGTGGCTCGATTGGCTTTGTCGGGCTTATGATTCCGCACATCGTTAGGCTGATAGTCGGATCAGATCATCGGCGTGTACTGCCCGTCAGTCTGTTGGCGGGAGCTATTTTTGTCGTGTGGGCTGATGTATGTGCCCGGCTCGTGCTGGCTCCACAGGAGCTGCCGATTGGTATTGTAACGGCTGTGTGCGGAGGACCCTTTTTTGTGTGGCTGCTGCGTCGTAGTTCCTACTCGTTTGGAGGCGAAAAATGAATATAGAAGTCGAATGCGTGACCTTCAGTATTCACGATAAACGGCTGATCGACGGCATCTGTCTCCAGGTAAAAGCAGGGGAGCTGGTCGGATTGATCGGTCCGAATGGCAGCGGGAAATCGACGTTGCTCAAAAATATGTATCGCGTGCTAAAGCCTGACAGTGGTTTGGTTACGTTGGATGGCCAAGATATGCTGCGGATGAAGTATAAAGAAACGGCCCGACAAATGGCAGTGGTGAGTCAGGATGCGCCGCAAACGTTTGATTTTTCAGTACGGGACATCGTCCTGATGGGTCGCCATCCGCATAAGAAGCTACTGGATGCAGATACTGTCGTCGATCATGAACTGGTCGAGCAGGCGCTGGAGCGGGTAGGCATGAATGCTCAGGCGGATCAGGGCTTTGTCAGCTTGTCCGGCGGCGAAAAGCAACGGGTATTGATCGCCAGAGCTTTGGCGGGACAGGCGAAATTTCTCATTTTGGATGAGCCGACGAATCATCTGGACATCCGGTATCAGCTGCAAATTTTGGATTTGGTCAAAACACTTCGGATAACTACGCTAGCTGCACTACATGATTTAAATTTGGCGGCATTTTATTGTGATCGAATGTATGTATTAAAAGAAGGAAAAGTGGTAGCCTCTGGCATAACGGAGGATGTGCTTCAGCCAGACCTGCTGTGGAGTGTATTCGGGGTGGAGACAGAAATCTGCATTCATCCAAAAACCGGGAAGCCGAATATTACCTTTTTACCGGATTCTCTCAGGAGAGGAGGCCATCCATGACGTTAACAGAAAAGGTGATACGATGAGGTAAGATAAACTACAAATAAAAGAGGAGACGTTACATATGAAAAAATATAGCAAGCCCGCGTTACCGCTGGTTATGCTCGCTTTGGCGATGATGCTGTTGTTATCAGCCTGCGCAGCAGGAAACACGGCTCAAACAAGCGATCCATCGGCAAACGGGCAGCAGCCTGCCGCATCGCAATCGGCAACCAAGGAGACGTCGGTAGAGCTTGAGAATATGGGTGTTAAAATGGCATTTCCCGAGGCGCCCAAACGCGCGGTTACACTGAACCAGCACGCGACTGAGGTTATGCTGGCTCTTGGACTGGAATCCTCTATGGTAGGAACTGCGTATTTGGATGATCAGATTTTGACGAAATATAAGGTTCAATATGACAAAATCCCGGTACTGGCCGAACAATATCCGTCCAAAGAGGTGTTTATGGCCGCTGCACCGGATTTTGCCTATGCCGGCTGGAAGAGTGCCTTTAATGATAAAAATCTGGGTTCCCGTGAGGAGCTAGCCAAACAAGGGGTGCTGACCTATGTACAGGAATCCTCAAATAAACCGGGTCCCACGTTAGAAGATGTGTATCAGGATATACTAAATATTGGGCGTATTTTCAGGGTTGAGGAGCGTGCGGAAAAGCTGGTAAATGACATTCGTGAACAAGTGCAGTCCATTCAGACTCAAATTGGTGCTGTTGAACAGCCACCCAAGGTGTTTGTCTTTGACAGCGGAGAAGACAAGCCCTTTACGGCTGCCAACAATTACCTAACGTCTTTGATTGAAAGTGTGAAGGCGAAAAATATTTTTGATGATATCGACAAAAGTTTTACCAAGGTAAGCTGGGAAGAGGTTGTGAACCGTAACCCTGATGTAATCGTCATCCTCGACTATGGTGATACTTCACTGGCGGATAAAGAGAAGCTGCTCCTGAGCAAGCCTGCGCTGGCTGATGTGGAAGCGATCAAAAACAAACGGTTTATAGTCCTGCCATTATCCGCAGCGGCTGAAGGCGTGCGTGCTCCGATCGCGTTGAAAACTTTGGCTGCAGGCTTGTACCCGGACAAAGTGAAGTAAACAAACAAAAGAGTTGCCAAAACATTGACGAACCTTGCCTAAACTGTTAAACTTGCTAATGCGTAAAGGTTACGTTTATCAAACGCTTATTTTTTTATTACCAAATCGTAATAATTACGGTAGATGGTTTAATGATCATAAACGACCTGGAGAATCTGCGCAAATGATGATCGCTCAGATGGCTCCAGGCTTTTTAAAGGAAAAGGAGATTTGCGTCATGTTATTGGCCTCATTGGAACAGGTCACATTTGGCTACGGAGATGTTCCTAACTTGGTGGATGCCAATGTTGAAATTTTTTCGGGAGAATTTGTGGCTATTACCGGACCGAATGGTGCTTCCAAATCAACCATGCTCAAACTGTTGCTCGGCTTGCTTCAGCCTTGGAAGGGCAAGGTGTTTATGTCTGACCGTACAGGTGAAGGCAAAAAGCTCGTTGTCGGATTTGTATCCCAACAAATTGCTGCTTTCAATGGCGGATTTCCAAGTACGATTTTGGAATTTGTCCGTTCAGGAAGATATACTCATGGCTCTTGGTTACGCCGTATGCGGTCTGAGGATCATGATCTGACTGAGCAGGCGCTGCGTCAGGTAGGCATGTGGGATTTGCGTCACCGTAAAATCGGCGAATTGTCCGGTGGACAGAAGCAACGTATTTGTGTGGCGAGAGCGCTCGCTCAGGAATCGGATTTGCTCATTTTGGATGAGCCCACGACCGGAATGGATCAAGAAAGCCGCCATCATTTCTACGATCTGATGAATCAGCAGGTTAAGGAATATGGAAGAACTGTGGTCATGGTGACCCATGGACTATCGGAAGTGCAACATTATCTGGATCGAATTATTGAGCTTGAGAGGAAGGAAGATGGCGGATGGAAATGCTGCACTACGACTTCATGCAGCGGGCATTTTGTGCCGGTGGGGTAATTGCACTGCTGGCCTCGGTGCTTGGAGTATACCTGATGCTACGGCGTCAGGCTCTCATGGCGGACATGCTATCGCATGTATCGCTGGCAGGGGTGGCAGCGGGTGCCTATTTAGGCATTAACCCGACGATAACCGGATTTATTGTTGCCGTAATCGGCGCGATTATCGTTGAATACGTCCGCAGGTCTTATAAAACATATAGTGAGATATCTGTGGCTATTATTATGGTAGGTGGCCTCTCGACGGCCGTTATTTTAATGAATCTGAATCAGAGCATCAACAAAGGGTTTTCCGCTTATTTGTTCGGCTCGGTCGTAGCGGTCAATCAGACAGAGCTGATGTTGATGATTGTAGTGGCTGTGATCGGAGGTATTTTCTTTTTTGTATTCCGGCGTCCTTTGTATCAGATTACCTTTGATGAAGAAACGGCGAAGACCAATGGTCTTCCTGTCAAGTCCATTTCATTTGCATTTAGTATTTTAACAGGGATGATTGTAGCCGCTGCAATGCCAATTGTCGGTGTGCTGCTCGTCTCCTCACTCATCGTGCTCCCTGCAGCGCTGGCGATTCGAATTGCACCGAGCTTCGCGGCAGCCATCTGGATATCTATGGTCACTGCATTAATCGGCGTATTTATGGGTTTAACGGCATCGTATGAACTCAGTACACCCCCAGGGGGGACGATTGCCATGGTGCTGTTATTATTCCTGATTGTAGGAGCTGGTATTCAAAAGCTGGTCCGTAAGCTGGGCAAGCAACAGGCTTCCCGACGGAAGAATGCGACAGGCCAGTGAGTGTAGTTACAGTGAGAATTAACTAAAAAATCTAACGCATAAAGGAGTAATGAATATGAATACATGGTTCAAAAAATCATTTGTATTGTCTGCGGGACTAGCACTTATTTTATCTGGTTGCGGAGCCAAATCCGATAATGCAGCTACAAATGCTTCCCAAACCGAGCCGAATGCGGCACAAACAGCAGACAGTGGTAAAAAGCTGAATGTAGTCACCACTTTTTATCCAATGTATGAATTTACCAAGCAAGTTGCTGGAGACCATGCTAACGTAACCGCGTTGATTCCTGCTGGTGCTGAGCCGCATGACTGGGAACCGAGCGCCAAAGATATGGCACAGGTTAAGGATGCTGACGTGTTTGTTTATAACGGTATCGTCGAAGGTTGGGCAGAACAGGCTTTGAGCAGCGCGTCCAATGATAAACGTGTTGTAGTTGAAGCAAGCAAAGGGTTGAACCTGATGGAAGGCACTGCTGAGGAGGAAGAAGGAGAAGAAGCACACGCAGAGGAAGGCCATGATCACGATCATGTGCTGGACCCTCATGTATGGCTTAATCCAGTCTTAGCTCAAAAAGAAGTAGAATCTATTGAAGCAGGACTTGTGGCAGCCGATCCGGCAAACAAAGCTGATTATGAGAAAAACGCTGATGCTTATATCACCAAGCTGAAAGAGCTGGATACCGAGTTCAAAACAGGTTTGAAAGATGTAAAACGCAAAGACTTTATTACGCAGCATGCTGCTTTTAGTTATTTGGCTAAGCAATATGGTCTGACCCAAGTGCCCATTGCCGGATTATCTCCAGAGCAAGAGCCTACACCGGACAAGCTGGCGGGTATTATCAAATTTGCTAAAGAAAATAATGTGAAGACGATTTTCTTTGAAACTTTGGTTGACCCGAAGGTCGCTGAGACTGTAGCTACTGAAATTGGTTCGAAAACGGATGTGCTGAATCCGCTTGAAGGACTGACGGACGAAGACAAACAGAAGAACCTAGATTACCTTGGTGTGATGAAAAATAATCTGGAGGCTTTGAAAAAAGCTCTGAATGAATAAGCAGACTTTAAACAAATAGTACAAAAAATGACGTTGGGGAACGATACCAGCGTCTTTTTTTATGTCTGTCTAAGAAGATTGTACTTTTTTGGCTAGTGCTCTAGATACAGTTGATACCTAGTACTTTGTAATCTTTACACTACATAAATTATTTACGTCATTGTGAAACGTTTTTTTGAAAACTAATGCTGTAGTAGCTAGTTTCAAATTTCTTTTATAATTCATTGGTAGCGTTTTTATTTTTACAGATTCTTTCTATTAATATTACCAGTTTATTCACCGATATTGAAGTTTGGGCGTGCATATCATTTGACAACGGATTGGAGAGGTTAATTTGGCAACAGTTATAGTAGTGGATGACTCTTTATTTATGCGTTCTGTGCTTAAGGATATTCTTTTGGATTTAGGTCACGCTGTTATCGCGGAAGCAGAAAATGGATATGATGCTGTTTTGAAATACGCACACTTTCGTCCCGATTTAATCACCATGGATATTAATATGCCTAAGATGGACGGACTTGAGGCTGTTAAAAAGATTGTAGAGCTTGATCCCCAAGCCAACATTTTGATGTGTTCTGCTTTGGGGCAGCAGGAAGCGATTATAAAAGCATTTCAGGCAGGTGCAAAAGACTTTATTGTTAAACCATTTGAGATGGAAAGGGTCGTGAATGCAGTCACAAAAATGCTGGGGAGTTAATGAATCAAGATTTTTAATACATAAATATTGAACATGTTAAAGCGAGAATTCCATGCTTATTTTTACGAATATGGAGATGAATAGGATGAGCAATCGAGTGTTGTCTCAAAAAGTATTTATAGACGAACTGATCGCTACGATCAAGAATGGAGGGCTTGTCCCTGTAAATTATGAACACCTCATCAGCGAACAAAGAGAAAGAATGGATGCTCTTAACAATGAACTTACCCTTCGTATTGAGGGACTAGAGACTGATTTGATCTCTGCTTCGACACATTCCATTCCTTTTGCAAATGGCGAAATTATGTTTCTTGCTCGCTATATTGTACTCATTGGAGATCATACCGAGGGATACTTTGTGTTCTATCGAGCAGAAGACTGTGAAAGTCCAGAGGAATATCAGTTTTTAACAAGCTCTTATCAACTTCCACATTTATTACTTGAATTATCTCTTTCTTTAAAAGAACATGGTACTAATGAGCCGCTTGATATTCTGACTTATTGGAATGGCCCTGTCTACCCGCTGAAAGATTTGAATAAAGAAGATATTAAGCTATCCACCTATGAATTTTAATTCCCTTGAGAGAGTCAAATCCCTCAGGGGATTTTTTTACATTGATAATCAAACGCACGTTCGCATATAATACAAACAAACGTTCTGATAAGGAGTGAAGGATCATGTTGGAAAAATACGTGGGGCAGATCGTGGAAATCGTGTATTTGGATCGGAAGGGCAAGCTGTCTCATCGGCGTATCGAGGTGCATCGTGTGCAGAATGGCTTGATACGAGCCACCTGTCTACAGACAGGCCAGCCACGTGTTTTTCGATTAGATCATGTATTGGCATGGCATCCGGTAACCAGAACAGCATAGGAGGGGCTTATGATGGGGAAAAAGCTTGAAGGAAATGGCATATGGGAAAGCTCGCGCATGATTTTGCCTGAGCATCGGGAGGCATATTTAAGACTGATGAAGGAGCAAGGAAGGCGCGGCAAGCCAGCACTGGACGATCAGGAAATGCAGCAGATTGAACAGGCCATCATCGTATCCTATAACGAACGGAAGCCTATTACGCTAAAAGTGTTCAACCCGTTTGATGATGAGGAGCTTCGTGGATTGGTCACGGTGATTAACACAAGTCGGCGAGAAGTGAAGCTGTCCCGTGGGGAAGAGGATTTTAGCTGGATAAAGTTGGAGGAAATTATCGAGGCGGATATATAAAAACAGTCTGACTAAGTCGGAGTGTTTTTTACATTTATCCCGCCGTTTTTTAAAATTAAGATTGTAGCTCTATGAATCCATATATAAAATAAACGGTAATTGCAAAAGGAGGAGTTCAATAATGAAAATTAGTAAAAATAATGCCGAACATTATATATGGGGAGATCAATGTGATGGTTGGCGCTTGGTGAAAAATAATGATTTGAGCATTATTCATGAGCGGATGCCCGGAAATACACATGAGGTCAGACATTATCATCATCATGCGCGCCAATTTTTCTTTATTTTATCAGGCACAGCGGTACTTGAAGTGGATGGTGAACGAATCCAATTAGGATCTCAGGAAGGATGTGAGGTTCCTCCTATGGTGCCTCATCAAATGTTTAATGAAACGAATCAGGATGTTGAATTTTTGGTTATTTCTCAGCCTGCGAGCAGAGGTGACCGGGTTCTGGCCGAAAAATAATGTTTTGGAGCAGACATGTTCCAGCGAAGGTTGACAAGTCTTTTTTAGTACCGTATAGTGCTAAATATGATGAAAAAAAATAAAATCACGAATCGGGATGTTGTTCTGCGTATTGCCACCTCATTGTTTCTTACCCAAGGATATCATGCAACAAGTATGGATGAAATTGTGGCTGTGAGCAATGTGTCCAAAACGAACATTTACTATTATTTTAAAAGTAAAGAAGAGCTACTTTCAGCCATTCTGGATCAACTGATTAAAACGTATAATGAGATGATTTATGAAGTTGTTTCGCGTAAGGATCAGTCTGTTCAGGAACGTTTTGAAATCCTTCTTCAATTGCTGACAGAGCAAGAGACAGATTGTTTGGGAGGCTGTCCCTTTATTACTCTTTATACGCAAATGCCTCAAGATAGCGCCTTGTTTCGGAATAAAATAAGCCAGTTCTTCCAAAGCCAAATCACTACCGTAGAAATATTGTTGAACGAGGGAAGGGAAAGATTAGAGATTCAGGCTGAACTTCCTGCGAGGTCGACGGCCCAATTCATCGTCTCGGCCATTGAAGGTGCGCTCTTTCTGCAGCATGCAAGCCAGGACCCGAGCATACTCGAAAATTTAAAATTTACTTTAGCACTTCTGCTAAAGTGATTTTTTTAATCTTTATTAGTACTATGAAGTACTAAAAATTAAAAAAGGCAGGTTTCGTATATGGCACATATCTTTATCACGGGCGGCACAGGATTTATCGGCATGCATACGTTACGGCAACTTTCCAAGGAGGAACACACTATTACCGTCCTGGTTCGTTCGCAGCAAAAGTGGGAACAAATATGCAGGCAAATGGATTTGGAGACAGCATGGCATATCGGGAAATTAACACCGGTTATTGGCGATTTGAGTATACCTGCTCTAGGATTAAATCCTGCTGACAGGCAACTCGTGGAGACAGCAGATGTGATAATTCATGCAGGAGGTCCGATGGATATTCTGCTGGGAGAGGAGGATGCGAGAGCAGCTTTTCTACAAGCGGCAGAAGAAATGATAACGTTGGCTACATATATTCATGCGAGCAAAGGGTTACGACATTTTATTCATTTGGTTGGGTACAAAAGCCCTTTTAATGATCATAACTGGCTTACTCCCGAGCCGGTCATCGCTCATTTAGAACAGGCACCTCCATATGAACGGATGAAATTTTTGGCTGATTTGCGTATCCGTCAAGGAGCACACAAGGAAGGATTTCCGCTTTCGGTTGTCCATTTGAGCGTTGTCATTGGTGACTCAGAGTCTGGGGATACGCCCCAAACTGGTGGGCTGGGCATTCTCGTAGGTTCTACAGCGCGCAAGCTTATGGGACTTGTCCCCGGCGGAAAATCTCATTGGCTCCCCTTGGTCCATGTAGATCATGCAGCCGAATTGATCAGTGCTCTTACTAAGGAATCACATCCTGCCAGCGAAACATACTACTTGATGGATGACAGGCAACAGAGTCCAACGATGATAGAGCTGGGAACGAATATGGCGAAGGAGCTTCGTGTACGTAAACCGCTCGGTTCGATTTCGCCAGCTTGGCTAACCAGTATACTGGGTACTCCTCTGGGCCAAAAGTTAGGTATTCCGAAGGAATCACTCGATTTTATCGTGGATGTGGACTACCCACTGGATGCAGCACGAGAGATTCAACGTAAATACGGGTTGTCACAGGCGATGAACAAAAGCGTGTTCCCATTTGTTATTACTGATCTTGATTTCAGGATTGCTCATTCCACCATAGATACAGATGGATATGTCCGCAACAGACGTGGGCCATTAGCTACACTGGAGCGAAGGGTGAAGAATGGAAATCCAACGATCGTATTAGTTCACGGTACTTTCAGCGGGGCAGATTGTTTGATACCGCTGGCAAATCAATTTCCGGAATCCTCTGTTTGCTTGGTGGATCTTCCCGGTTTTGGCCGTTCCCCATACCATCATAAGGAGGATGTACTAGAAGGCCACATTGAATCGTTAGTGCAGGCTATTCAGGCTTTGAAAACGCCAATCTGCCTTGTAGGTCATTCATTCGGCGGACTACTAGCTGCTAAGGCATGGGAACGCGTACCTGAGCGTATCAGTGGCTTACACCTATTGCAGCCTGTATTGCATACTGCTCCGCGCAGATATCGGAGCGCACGAATTACGGAGATTATGCTAGGCAGACTCAGCGAGTCGGTCTTACGCAAGCAATTGCTTGCGCAGACTTGTTTTGAAAGTATCGACGATATCCCGTCAGCATACGTCACGTATGTTCTTGAAGAAATGCGTTCCCCACGCGTAAGAAAGACGACTGCGCAAGCCCTAGCCATGCTAACCAAGTCCGATAGCTTCCAGTCGCTCCCTGAGATATCCGAAAGAATTTATAAAGAGGAGGTTTCGATTCTATGGGGTGTGAAGGATCAGATCTATAAGTTGCCCGAGCCATTTCGTGCCCTGCATTCGCTGAATATTCCGGCAGCTCATCATTTTCCGATCTCGCAACCGGAACGAACAGCGCAATATCTAAAGCAGCACATAGGACAGAATAACTTAGAGTATAAAAATAAAACCAGCCTAGCACATGGGACTGCCCCCTGTTTCTGAGACAGGGATCAAAACACCTTTCAAGTTCTAAGCAGCCAGTTGCCGGAAATGAACCGGCGACTGGTTATTTAGTTTTGTTTGAATGCGAATTGAGTTATAGTAAGTCATGTAGTCTCGAACGATCTGTACGACGATTGCCGTCGTTGTACAGGTTAAACATTCGAGATAGAACGTTTCAGACTTTAGCGTGGAATGAAACGATTCGATGGGGGCATTATCAGCGGGCGTACCCTTGCGGGACATGCTCATGGTAATGCCTTTTCCCTTTACAGCTTCTTGATACGCCTGAGAAGTATAGACGCTGCCCTGGTCGCTATGGAGCACTGTGCCTGGTAGATCGGGTAACTGGTTAAGTGTGTCCAGCACGAATGCAGTGTCTTGCTTGTCAGCTATACTGTAGGCCACAATCTCTCCGTTAAACAAGTCCAAAATACTCGACAGGTATAACGTTTTTCCGCCAAACGGCAAATACGTAATATCTGCTACGAGTTTTTGCATGGGGGTATCGGCTTCGAATTGGCGCTTTAACAAGTGTTCTGCGATATAGGCTGGTTGCCCCGTAGGTTTGCGTTTCTTCACTTTGACACGGCACTGCAGCCCCTCGTTCTGCATAATTCGCTGCACACGTTTGTGGTTAATTTTATGCTCTCTCCGAAGCAGCGCTGTGATCTTTCGGTATCCATAGCGAAATTTATGCTGCCTGCAGAGTTCTCGAATTTTCTCCACCATGTGATCTTTGTAGCGACTCCCATAGGCGGCTTTCCAACGATAGTAAGTGGCACGAGGAATCCCGATCCATGCACACGCTTGGCTCACACTAACGTCCCCTCGAATGGACTCCACCCACTCCACTATAATCTTTGGAGACACCTCCTTTCCATTTCCCTGTACTTTTTTAGCAGATCTAATTGTTGCTTCAAAAACCGATTCTCAGCCTTTACTTTCTCCAATTCTGAAGTATATTCAGGCCCTTTGCCGTAGCTGTATTGTTTACCCACAGGCTGCTCTAACCGATTCCATTCTCCCTTACGATAGCATCTCATCCAGGTGTCCACTTGTGTCTTATTTCGTATGTTCAGTTGCTCCATGACTTCTTTCACAGGAATGCCAGCCAATCTCATTTCGATGGTTTTCATCTTCACTTCTACCGGATAGCTAACTCTTGTTGCCAACGCAAAAACACCTCCAAGGTTGTCTCCATATCTTACGACATGGCTGCATTCTCTTGAAGGTGTTTTAAAATTTGTCTCACGCTATGGGGTCAGTCCCCATATAAATCAAGTGCCGACTGGTTTTTTATCAATAAATGTCCTTAGCATCTGCTGGGAGAGCTTTTACGTGATGGAGATAGTTCGTAACACGTTGATCGTCCAGAGTCGGATATTCGTAACCATAATAGTTCGCTACTTCCAAGGCAACTTCTCTAAATAAATTTCCCATGATCAAAAGAGACTGCCACATATGTTCATAATCTGCATCCGCAAACGTTTGGATATAGAGTGTCCAAAGTCCAGGTTCAAGGTAGTTCTCGAAATATTTTCCCTGTTTACCCGGATCTGCAGCGAAGTCTGTTCGTATACCAATATGCCATTCCAGCATCAAGTGAAGCGCATCTCTCACAGGCCGATCCAGCATAAATTTGGCATAGGGTAGCTCCTGTCGCCATAACCCTTTAGCCACATAAGTACTGACCCACCAAAACTCGTTGCAGGAATTCGCATAGACTTGGGCAGTTGGAGGTATCGTCTTATAATCTTGAAGACTTGGCGGTGGGAAAGGCTCCACAAGCCCGTCTTTATCCAGCAGCAGTACACTTAAGCTGTCTCGGGTCCAATTGGCGATGTTATTCGCAGGGTAGAGTGTAAGATCTATGCGATTGCCGTCCGTAAATAACATGAGAAAAGCAAAGCGATCGCGGGGCATCGGGGTAGGTTCCATATGCTCATCGGGCGTCTGCATAATGATCAATTCACCAAAATGGTTGATCCAGCGACGTTCCTGAATAAAGCTGTCCATGGAGGATACGAGAAAGATGATATCATAATCCTGAAAAATGTCTCGTGGAGCATGTGGATTGGCGCGTGAACCATTCAGAATCACGGCACGTACCCGCTCGTCCTCTTGAGCAAAATGGAGAATGGTATGCAGCATTTCATGTTCACTTCTCATAATGTTGTCTCCATAAGCGGAAGGATCATCAAGGAAAACAACCTCCTGTAAGTTCTTTTATCTGAGAAAAGCCTCCTATCCTTACAATAGCCTATACACAGAAGCCATTCAAACTGTGCTACCGAGGCCGTCTCCATTACCCAAAGTACACTTGACCGAATTGTATGTGTTATCCATAATGAAGCGAGGCATCAAGTACAGACCATCTTAGAGTCTAATCCTCTAATACGTTTAAAGGAGTGATGATGTTTGAATACGAACAAACAAATCAAAAATCTTATGAGAGGCAAATCGGACAGATGTGTGCTCATCACATGATTCAAGGAATGGAACTCGCAGAATCTTATTTTTATAAGGCATTCGGTCTTTTTAATACAATGAAGCATCACATATCGATTCAAGGTGTCATTAGCGGCACCATACCGGGTAGAATTTTTTATCTAATAATGGGGATAACGCTGTATTGAGCAACCCCCAAGGCATTTTTCTGGGAGGAAGTCCGGACAATAAAGCCTTTTTAAAAGAAATCAACATGTTGCTTCAAGAAATCCTATTACCTCAACTGGCATCCAAAGGAGAAATATCCGGAACTGGAGAGGCGCTTTGAGCGCGACTTTTTTTGTCAATTCGAGTCCATGCGGCTCTTGTGTTATATAAATGCAGTCCATTTAAAGAGGTTGGGAGGTATAAAGATGCCAAAAACGATATTAGTTGTAGACGACGATGAAGAAATCGTAAAACTCATCACAAAGAGTTTAAGGTACGAGCAATTTGTAATAATTTCGGCATGTTCCGGGAAAGAAGCCTTATCTGCATTGGAAGAAAATCACATTGATTTCATCGTTCTTGATATAGTAATGCCTGATATGGATGGACTTGATGTCTGCAGAAGTATCCGAAATTCTTATAATGTCCCAATTCTGTTTTTGAGTGCGCGTGATAAGGACATTGATAAAATCGTCGGGCTCGAAATAGGAGCAGACGATTACATGACCAAACCTTTCAGTATTCAGGAGCTTGTCTCCAGGATAAAGGCTCACTTCAGAAAAGTGGACAGGCTTTTTAAAGAGTGGGATGAACTTAGTCCCAGTAACGAAAAGGCGGATGCTCCGCTCATTTTGAACGATAAGACGTTTGAAGTATTTCTGAATAGCAGGAAGCTCGACTTATCAACGAAGGAATTTCAGATTCTGTCTATCCTCATGCGCCACCCCAATCATGTATTGACTCGTGAGCAGATATATGAAAACGTCTGGGGAGACGAATACGGAGAAATAAATACCGTAACGGTTCATATAAAAAATATCCGTAAGAAACTTGGTCCTGAATATGACTTTATTAAAACAATATGGGGCATAGGATATAAATACACGGAAAGAGAGCAATAGTATGAAACTGAAAATAAAGCTTCCTCTTTTGTTCCTGCTGATGTTTATAATATTCATGTTTTCGATTGGAATGTATCTGAAGCTTGTCTTTGCAGTATATTCCCCTATACGCAGTTCATTGCTGGACTCGCGATATATAGCACTGCTCCTGCCCATATTTGCAATTACCTGTTTCATATTTATTATTCTGATTATCTATATTCATTTTTGCATAGAGAAACCCATTCAGCTTCTGAATACCAGGCTTGAAGAAGTAAATATTGTACATCCACTGCCTCCGCTAGCTCTGAGAAGTAATGATGAGATCGGAGAACTTTATAAGCACTTCAATAAGATGGAGCATCGGCTTCAACTCGCGCACAAAGAGCAGATCGATATGATCGCGGCAATTGCCCACGACTTGAAAACACCCTTGACATCTATTAATGGTTTTACTGAACTGCTGGCTACACACAAGGATTTACCAGAAACTGAAAAGCAGGAATATTATGATTTGATTCAAAAGAAGTCAGGATATATGGTCGAACTCATCAATGATTTCTCCAGCTTCACCAAAGAAAAACTGGAGTTGGAATCTATGGTAGCTAAACCTGTAAAAGCATCAAAATTATTTGAAAACATTGCCCTTGAATATGAGTATGAGTTGGCGGGACTTGACAACGAGCTTACTTGCCGCCATTCATTCACGGAAAATATATTGCTGATGGTCAATGAACCGATGATACGTCGGGTTTTCGGCAACCTCTTTAGCAATGCTGTAAGATATGGAGGGAAAAATAAACTGAAAGTGTATATGACCGGATACCCGCTAGGACAGTATGCTTTTTTTCAAATCGAGGATAATGGAATTGGAGTGCCGGATAAGGATATATCTTCTCTGTTCCTCAAATTTTTCACTGTGGATAAATCGCGGCAAATCCAAAAGGGCGGGCTGGGTCTGGGTCTTGCAAGCTGTAAATCCATTATTGAACATCATAGGGGCGAAATTTGCGCCTACCCTTCCGAATATGGCGGTTTGGGGATAAGATTCAGCCTTCCCTTGGCCGCACAACACTGATTTTATTTTTGCACATTTTCTTTTACTACAGGAGTTAAAGGCTGCTGCCAGGTGTGAACACCCAGGCAGCAGCCTTTTTTGTTTTTTCAGCGGTTTATAGTTTTTTATATTCTCTTTATAAACATTTATTTTTCTTTTAAAGAAGCTTTATCTTTGTGTTGTAAAAATTACTTGTAGTAAAAAAACTACAATCACATGAACTGGAAAAGGAGAATGTTGCAATGTCAATTGAGTTCAGCCGTTGGCCCAATAACTACATGATGTCATACCAAGTCACCAAAGCTTTGGGTATGGCAAGCCTCGGTGCTACGGACGTCACCGAGATCTACGAGGCCTGCAAAAAAATCGACCCCGATGACAAGGACACGTGGCACAGGGAATGGCTCATAACGGCTCAGGCATTGGAAAGACACGGCAAGGAGGCCGAAACGGCTGGAAACTGGTATACAGCACGAAACTGCTACATTCGTGCCTGCAATTACTACAGAATTGCGGAATATACGGTGATGGATGATGACACCGAGAAAATCCGTGTATTTAAGAAAGTAAATGAACTCTTCGAAGCTGCCGGAAAGTACTTCGATGTCCAACCGGAGAAGATCCAAGTCGATTACGAAGATGTCAAGTTGGATGGTTACTTTTTCTCCCCTTCCTGGATAAAAGGTCCGAAGCCGACCCTTTTTGCTCTCAACGGTGGCGACGAGTGGTCAATTGAAAACTATTTCTGGCTAGGTCCCGCTTTTATTTCGTGTGGATATAACTTTCTGGTCTATGACCAGCCTGGCACCGGCCTCTCGCTGTACGAAAAGGGAAAAGGAAGACGAGCGGACAGTGAGGCTTTCCATTCCCGAGCAATCGACTTTCTTCTAACGCGGCCGGAAGTCGATCCCGATAAGATTATCGTGCACGGGGAGAGTTTTGCGGCTTACGACTCGCTGCGATTCGCTTCGTTCGATCACAGGATTGCTGCCGTCATCTCCGACGGCGGTACGCACGCCTTCGACTGGGATGCCATGCTTAAATGGATGCCGCCGAGTCTGGCCGCACACGGCATGAGAATTCTGGGGGCAAAAAGCTTGGAGGATTTTGCGGGGAATCCGCGTTTTGCCTATGATCTTGAGGGCGTGCTCCACCAGATAGAATGTCCGCTTCTTGTAATGCACGGAGCGGAAGAGATATTGGTTCAGCCAAATCCGCTGACACAAGCCTTGAAGAATTACGAGCAAGCGGGTTCGAAAAACAAGACGTTCTACCCGATAGAGGATAGACGACTTGGCGGATTAGAACACTGTCAGGTAGACAACATCAACGTGCTGCATGAGGTAGCGCTGAATTGGCTCTGCTCAATTGGGCTTGGGCCAGCCTCGCCTCGCTTAAGCGATTGCCAGGACATCATAAAGTAGATTTATTGAAAAATTTCTGATTGAGCTTGTTCAGGAGTGTCGTACTTAGAATCCTGAATAAGCTCTCTGTTTATGGAGGAGTTGAAGGCTATGAGTATTTTATCAAAGGGGAAAAATGGAATAACGCCCGCCATACAAATTGAGGGAGTGCACAAAAAATTTGGCGACTATATCGCATTGAACAATCTTTCGCTGGAGGTGAGCCGAGGAGAGATATTTGGATTTTTGGGACTGAATGGCGCTGGAAAGACAACGACCATAAAGATGCTCTTGGCGATGCTCAAGCCAACCTCCGGCAAGCTCTATATGTTAGGTGAAAAGGTCGATGCCGGAAACTATAAATTATGGGACAAGGTTGGATATTTGGAGGAGGCTACTTTTTATCCCGATTTAACTGTAGTTGAAAATCTTGACATAGCACGACGCATGCAAGGGGTGCCTGACAAAGATTCCGTAAATCGGGTTATCTATAAGTTGGGGCTTGAGCCGCACAAACAGAAAAAGGCAAAGAATCTTTCTTTAGGAAACAAACAGCGCCTGGGACTTGCGAAAGCAATGATTCACAATCCGGAAATTCTAATATTGGATGAGCCGATAAATGGCCTCGATCCCGCAGGCGTGGCGGAGATACGGAATATGTTATATAGCCTAGCGAAAAATTTCGGCGTAACTGTTTTTATATCCAGCCATCTGTTAGAGGAGCTCTCGAAAGTTTCCACACGCATTGGGATTATTCACAATGGCCATCTTGTTAAAGAAGTCGCAATGGATAAGCTGGAGCAATCGTTACAGAAAAACTTAGCGGTGAATGGCCGCGACAAACATGCCTTAAAGAAGGTGCTTGAAGAGCATGGATATGAATTTGAGGAGACAATAGGCGGCTATATTAAACTAACCGATGACCACGCAGCGGATAGTCCTGAACGACTGGCCGAACTGCTGGTTAAATCCAATCAACCGCCAACATTGCTTCGAGTGATTACGGAGGATTTGGAAGGATATTTTCTCCGCACAATTGGTATGACAAGGGGGAATATATAATGAATATTTTTTCTGTCTTACATTGTGAGATTCGCAAGATTATCCGCGCCAATGTGTTTTGGTTGGTATTTCTTATTTTTGCATTTGGGCCAATCATGATGGGAGTCGGAATTATTTTATCCAGTGACGCCGGCGGCATCAATTGGAAAATGTATTTAACCGAATTGCTTGATAGTCTTGCCCCGCTGGGACTTATCGGGTACACTTTTATCGCGGCATGGGTATTTGGACGAGAGTTTTCGGATAAAACAATTAAAGATTTACTTGCAAAGCCCGTTTCCAGATCGAAAATTGTACTGTCCAAATTTCTTGTAATTTTAGCATGGAGCCTATTACTTTCCATGTATATGTTTGCCATAGGTTTTGCCGTGGGGGGTGTTCTAGGAGTTGCGGGCGGGTTAGCTTCTTTTATTTGGAATATCTTCTTTAAATTCATTATAACATCACTATTGTTTATTATTGTTACCACACCAGGCACTCTTCTGGCCAATGTGAGCAAGGGATACTTGGCACCATTAGGACTCATCCTGATAATCGTCATTCTCTCAAATGTTTTGGCCTCTTTTGGATTCGCCCCCTATTTTCCGTGGACCATCCCGTCGGTATTTCAAAGCACCGGGTTTTTAAAGTTGAGTAGTATAATCATTCTTGCGTCTACGGGAATAGCCGGAATAGTCGGAACATTTGCCTGGTGGAGATTTGCCGAGCAGCAATAAACGCGCTACATGCACTGAGTTGTAGATATATCAATTATGAAAAGGAACAACAATCTCTCCGCTGCTCGCACGTTCATGCTTGACGATAAACTAAGCGCTGGATTGGAGAGTGCACCACCATATCTATCAAAGCGGCCGTAAACTTTATTTTTCCCACATTCGGTTGAGTGCACAGCGATCTTCGATTTAACAGATTCATCTTTTCAGTATATAAAACTGCCAGTGACAAAGGGCATAAATATAACGATCAGAGCAAGTTTTCGAGAATTATTGAATGCAACGGCTCGCATTATTTCATTACATTAAATTATCCCGGTATTGTCAAATTGAATATGGAAGATCACCGTATAGAAATTATAGACAAGCGAACCCGTTCAAAAGATGATCTTTGACCCTGAGCGCGGCTATTTGTCCAACAGTGTTTAGGAGGAGGCGCTGTTTGGATGGAGGAAGCCGGTCTTGCAGTGGAACTGAAAAACATGCCGAGTATACGGTTCCCGAAGAACTGCGGCTTAAATTCGAGGAGCGACCGGACCTAAAAACGGCGTTTGAAGCGTTGACGCTCGGAAGCCAGAGAGCGTATCTGCTGTATTTTTCAGAACCGAGCAGTTCAAAACGCGCGTTTCAAGGGTTGAAAAATACACACAGCCCATTCTGGAGGGCAAAGGGTTGAACGATTAGAACGGACAAATGGATCGGATAGTCTCAAGAAATACGAAAGGTGAGGAACATCTGCCGAAGAGTAGGTGTTTTTTTGCTTAGAATTACAGAGGGAGCGGCAACCCTTAAATTATGAGGGGGATATGATGTGTTCTTATGCTGAACCTGTTTCCGGTGTTCACCAGCATCTGGCTGATCATTCCGATAATGCCGAAATTCATTAATGAACTGGGGATTGCCGGAAGATGTGTAATACTCCCATTGAGCCAGTCGACTTCAACGGTAAGTTGATCGACCAGCTTTTCTAGGCGCTCCTGTTTGCTTGCGTATTCCTTTCTTATCTTGTCCGCTTCACTCGTCCCTTTCTCGAATACCATAGACGCCCGGCTCAGAAACTCGGCTTTCCACCAGCTAATCATCACGGACTCATTTCATATTTGGCCGCATGCTCCCATGTCTCAACCTATGGGAGCATTATAAAGAATGGAACCCTGTACCTCAATTTTTAATTTTTGATCAACCAAGTCAAGTTTATTTTCCTGATAAACTACAAAAAGTCTCGAATATTAATTACACACCGGAAGACATCATAAAAGTAGAAAAGATATTTGCAGCCTGTGTTCTTCATATAAATCTTCGTAAAGAAAATCCAACACAAATAATCCTAAATTTCGAAAGCCCATAAGATCAAAGAAGCCAGAGACTCACCGCTCAAAAAAGCTGTAAGAATCAGCGTGTATTAACAGGGGGAAATTCCAAAACGGCTTACTGCACACAGATTCCCCCTCCCCAGGAGACCGTGCATCTACATTTCCATGTGAAATTTTAGGAGCGCTCATTCCAATAGGGCAGTTCGATATTCCACCTGTTTCCAGGTGTGGTGATTGACGAATGCCTTCGCCAGTTTGAGTACGGTGGTTCGACTATGACTTCCTTGATGTAGTTTTCCATCAACACCGCTGGTTGTAAAAGCGCCACAAATCGATGAACTCCCACTCCAGGCTCGTGACGATCGCTTCATACTCCCAATCGGTATCCAGCAGGAGACAAGCTTGGTCGTTCTGAACGACTTTCGCCTTGCGGATGACGGCGACCCGCCGCGGTTTCTTCCAAGACGTGGCCTGGTACCCAAGGGCGATGCCTTCAATGATCCAGTCTTCGTCCACGTAACGTTTCCAATATCGACAAGCGGCCACTTCAGCCGCCAATCGCTTGGTCCATTTCGTTTTGCCCACATAGTCGATCTGCCGTCCTTCCCAGAGTGAATAGAAGTCTTCGCCGCCAAAGCCCTTGTCAAACCGGGCATATTGGACCCGGTGATGACCTAAGAGGCTAAAGGTTTCTTCCAGAAAAGGGGCAGCCTCGGTGGAAGAGTGAACATTTCCCGCGCGGAGCACGGCATTCAGACAAAGGCGGGACAGTCCTTCAAAAGTGAGCAAAAGATGGTAGCTTTTGCTCCCCGGCTTATAGGCATTCACGCCTTTCGCTGCTTAGTCCTGATTGCCGTAGACCGTCTCCACGGTCGAATCCAAATCGAGAATGAGCTTGGAGGACAGACAAGGCCGGATCACTTCGAGGTTCATTTGCCGGAGTTCCCTTCGTACATTAGGATTCGTTTTTCCCAGCCGATCCAGTTCCTTGTACAGAAGCGAGTGGTGTGGACAGCGCCCCCCAAGAAAACGTTGGAGTAGAGAGTCCTTTTGCCATCTGCGAAAATGAAACAGTCGCTCACAGCCCAGTATCCAGCCGACGATGAGGTATAGCAGAATGCGGTGCACTGGGAACAGTGCATTGTGAGCTTTGCCTCCGGATAAGGTTTGAAGCACAAGGCTCAGTTTAATTTTTTCGAGATAATCGATTAATCTTGGCTGTATCCATGCGATCCAAAACGACTTTTCTAAAAGAGGTATCCAGATACGTCTTCCCATAGGCTATATCTCTCCATAGTTGTAGAGGTGATGAGCTTCAAGACTTGGTACCTACCGCCAGCATATGCGGGCTCATACCGATCACAGACTCCTGCTCTTCAACCTGCCGTGATATATCTAGCAAACGGCTGCGATGGGAAGGAACCGCCCACTTCTCTTCAAATCCGGGTGCAATCCAGATGGGACCTTCTACGCCCAATACACGAGGCTCCGGCAATCCAGCAGCCTGCCAATCTGCACGCAAGGTATCCGATGTATGAAAGTAGGAGCGCACGATAAAAGAGGGGTAAGCAGCAGGGCGCACATGCTGACCATCTGTCAGCTCCTGTCTGACCATATCCATGAACGCATCTTCCTCCACAATGGTATTGCGCTCGCCGTATACCGATAGTCCCCACAGTAGCGAACCAAACCTGGAAATAGCTGAAGTAATCAGCGTTCCCCCTTTTTTTAAGACACGCGCCGCTTCTTGCAGTGCTTTTACTCGTTCTTTCTGTTCCGTTAAATGATATAAAGGCCCCATTAATAGCACGATGTCCGCGCTTTCATCTTTACGATCAAGATTCCTGGCATCTGCGGTTTCCAGCTTGCTGATGATGGGGTTGTTCAGTTGCTGCTGACGAGCGAATTCAATGGCTTGGGGAGACAGATCAAACAGATGTACTTCATGCCCCAGCTCCGCCAGCCAGAAGGAGTAGACCCCTACACCGCCGCCAATATCATAAATGACTTGAGACGAACGGCTGACATAACGCGAAATGATTTCCTTCGATCGCTCTAGCTCTATTTTTCCGATTCCCCGCTCTAGTCTGCCTATTTCTGCACCGCCATCATAATAAGTCAAAATTTCATGCTCATCTTTTTCAAACATAGTACACCTCGCTCAGACGAATGGAATAATATAACAATAGCACTAACATCATGGGCAAGTCCACCGTGTTTAGGATTAAGAAACCATCGAAAGCATTGGGAAAGAAAAAAGCTGTTCCCCAGTAGCTAAACCTACTTTTTGGGAACAGCCCATATTTAAATGATGTTTGTTTCCAGCATGCCTTCGAGATCTTCTTTGGTAAGATGGTAGTGTGCGTTACAAAAGTGGCAATGAGCTTCAGCCTGTCCATCGGTATGGATCATATCTTCTATTTCCTTATTCCCTAAGCTGATAATGGCATTGGTAACGCGCTCTTCTGAGCAGGGACAATGAAATTGTACAGGCATGGTTTCCAGTATGTTCAGGTTGCTTTCTCCCAAAATCTGACCCAGAATCTGCTCTGGCGTAAGACCTTCCATGACCATTGCGGAGATGCTTGGAATGCTCTCAATGCGTCTCTCGATAAAACTGATAACCTCTTCTGGTGTATCTGGCATCAGCTGAATAATAAAACCTCCAGCCGCCTGAATAGAGTTATCCGGGTTAACAATAACTCCCGCTCCCACAGAAGAAGGAATTTGTTCGGATTGGACGAGATAAGATGTGAAGTCCTCGCCCAGTTCACCCGATATGAGAGGGACCTGTCCAACAAACGGGTGTTTTAAGCCGATATCTTTGGATACAATTAGCGCTCCATCTGTTCCTACAGCTCTGGCTACATCTAATTTCCCTATCTGATTAAGCTCAAAATGGGTTTGTGGATTTTTTACATAACCTCTAACTTCACCTTTGGAGTTGGTATCGACAAGAATAGTGCCGATAGGTCCGCCGCCATTAATCCTGATCGTCAGTTTATCCTCATCTTTAAGCATGGCTCCCAGCATGACGCCGACCGTCATAGAACGTCCCAATGCAGCCGATGCTGTGGGCCAGGTATAATGACGCCGTTGGGCTTCACTTACCGTTTCCGTTGTTCTCACGGTATAAGCCCGTACCTGGTTATTGTAGGCAAGAGCTTTTACTAAATAATCGTTCATGTTCATATTCCTTTCTGTTAATTAGAGTTCTTTACAAGACCATTTTTTCCTGAATCCAGTTTTCCAAAGAAGTAATTTTGTCATCATATCCTTCTTTAAAAAAGTCAGCGGATAGTGACGCGATGGTTTCTCTTTTCAGAACGGCCTTCCAGGAGGCTTCGGCTTCTTCCATTAAATTTGCCAGTAAACAACACTGATCGTCTTTCTTTAATTCAAACATTTCGTTGTATATACCACTGGAAGAATAAAGGGTTTGTTGTCCCTCAATCGCTAGATAAATATCAAATACCCGTATATCCTCAGGTTTTTTCTTTAATTTAAACCCGCCCTTGACACCAGGTACAGAAGTAATCAAATCGGAGCTAACCAATTTTCGTAACAGTTTATGAAAATAAGTAGGTGAAGCACCTAACTGCTGGCTAATGGCCTCCCCAGGTAAAACGGCTTTGTCCGGCAGCATCGTGAGTAGAAGAAGAGCGTAGACAGATTGTTCGACACCTGTTTTCATATGCACTAGCAATCACCTCAATATTAATAACCAGGCTAATGTGGATAAACATTATCCACATATATTGCATAATAGATGAGCTTTTCATAAAAGTAAACTGTTTTTGGACAAAAACTAAAAATTTAAATCATTTGCAATTCATAACGGGACATATTATCATAATTGACGTATCAATTGATAGGTCAAATAATTAAGGCATTGAGGAAAATTCGTAAAATAATATTTTGACAGGGGGTTTATATATAATGACTACGCGTAACGTTGCACTATCTATATTAGATCTTGCACCTGTCATTGAAGGCGGCACTCCTGCCGATTCCTTCCGCGACACGGTGGATCTTGCCCAGCATGCTGAACAATGGGGGTACCATCGGTACTGGCTAACGGAGCATCATAACATGCAGGCGGTCGCCAGTGCGGCTACGTCCGTGATCATTGGGCATGTAGCTGCACATACAAACAAGATTCGGGTCGGTTCAGGCGGTATTATGCTGGCTAACCATGCTCCGCTCATGATTGCAGAGCAGTTTGGAACGTTAGAGTCACTCTATCCGGGACGAATTGATCTGGGACTTGGCCGGGCTCCAGGCACGGACCAACCCGCGATGAGGGCACTGCGGCGAGGGCTTCACAGTACTGGGGAAGATTTCCCCGAGCAATTGAATGAGCTACGTTCTTACCTAAATCCAGCGCTAAACGGAGCCGTTCCGGGAGTAAGAGCAATTCCTGGAGAAGGGCTGGACATTCCCATCTGGCTACTGGGATCAAGTGGATTCAGCGCACAGCTGGCAGGTCAGCTTGGGCTGTCGTTCGCGTTCGCTAGCCACTTTGCCCCGGCTCATTTGCTACAGGCTCTGGAGTTGTATCATCGCAATTTTCGGCCATCCAAAGCACTGGATAAGCCATATGTGATGGTCGGTGTTAATGTGCTTGTTGCAGATTCTGATGAGGAAGCAAAATGGCTCTTTACCTCACAAGAACAACAGTTTCTAAATGTGCTGCGCGGGCACAGCGGTGGACTGAAGCCACCAGTGGATGACATGGAAAAGCTTTGGAGTGAGCACGAGAAGGAGATGGTTCGTGGTAATATGCTGGGGTATTCAGCCATCGGCAGTCCTGACACCGTCAAGCAAAAGATGGATTTGATAATCGACCAGACGAGAGCCAATGAGCTGATTACAACCTCTCAGGTATATGACCACCAGGCGCGCCTGCGCTCGTACGAGCTGCTAGCCAAGGTGATGCGTATAGTTGGGTAATTAGATGAGTTAAACGAATGAGGCCGTGCCAGAAAGGTTCTTATAACCGATTCTGACACGGCCTTTATTTTGTGCGTGGCAATGATCGTTTTACAAATGAATATATCCGTTTTTTAGATGGATAAAAATTAAAATTTATTTTTGATTATTTTTGTATTACTTATTTTCAAATCAAAACAAAAGTGTTATAGTCTCCATAAACAAATAATAACCACTGTAATAAAGCTTTTCAAAACTAAAACTGAACTTGGAGGTCTTTTTCCTATGGTACAAAGTCTGTGGATTTCTTCACAAGCATCTGAGCAGAAAAGCACGTTGGAACAGCTCGTATACCGTTCTAACCTGATTGGCACAGATAGGAGTGTGTGCAACTGGGGAGGCGGCAACACTTCGGCCAAAACGATGATACAAGATTTTCGTGGACGTGAAGTAGAAGTGATGTACGTTAAGGGCAGCGGTTCCGATCTCGCCACAATGAAAGCGCATAACTTCACAGGGCTTCGTATGGAGGATATTCGCCCTTTATTTGAAAGGGAAGATATGTCTGACGAGGATATGGTCGCATATTTGGCGAACTGTATGATAGATGCCAAGCATCCACGGGCTTCAATTGAGACGCTATTGCATGCTTTTCTGCCTTTTACACATGTCGATCATACACACCCGGACGCGATTATTAGCTTGTGCTGTGCGCACAACGGTAAGGAAATGGCTAAGGAAATTTTCGGTGACCGTTTTGTATGGGTGCCTTATATCCGTCCTGGCTTTAAGCTGTCGAAAATGATTGCCCAGGGTGTAATCGATCATCCACAAGCTGAATTGGTATTGATGGAAAAGCATGGTCTGGTTACGTGGGGAGACACATCCGAGGCGGCTTATGCCAAAACGATCGAAATCATCCAAGAAGCAGAAAGCTATATTAAAGCTCGTCAAGAGGAAAAGCAGGGGTTTGGAGGCGCAAAATATAAAGCGCTTACTTATGAAGAGCGCCGAAGCATTGCGTCCCAAGTTATGCCATCCGTCCGTGGTGCAGTCAGTGATGAGAAAAAGATGATCCTCACCTTTGATGACGCGGAGGATGTGTTGGAGTTTGTGAACGGCCCGGATTCTGCTGCTTTATCCCAGGTCGGGGCTGCGTGCCCGGATCATCTGGTCCATACCAAGATGAAGCCACTCTATGTAGATTGGACACCGGATGTGGAGGATGTAGTGGGCTTGAAAGTTAAGCTTGCCGAGGGTATAGCAGCCTATAAGGAGCAGTATCAAGCTTATTTCGAGCGCAATCGGCTTGAAGGAGATGTTATGTTTGAGGCTGCGCCACGTGTAATTTTGATTCCGGGTGTCGGTATGATCAACACAGGTAAAAGCTGGAACAATGCGCAGGTGAGCGGTGCTCTGTACCATCGGGCTATCGCTGTTATGCGAGGGGCAACGACGTTAGGAGAGTTTGTTTCGCTCAGTGAGAACGAGTCATATAACGTGGAATATTGGCCGCTGGAGCTTTATAAGCTGTCACTCGCGCCAGCAGAAGCTGAATTTTCCCGTAAAATTGCGTTCATTACAGGCGGTGCAGGCGGAATTGGCAGTGCAACCGCACGTCGTTTGGTGGATGAAGGCGCACATGTCGTACTGGCAGATCTGAATCTGGAAGGCGCGCAAAAGGTAGCCGCAGAGATAAATAGCAGCTACGGAGAAAACCGTGCCATCGCCGTAAAAATGGATGTGACGCAGGAGGAGCAAATTCAGGCTGCCTATGCAGAAACGGCATTGACCTATGGCGGTGTAGATATCATCGTCAACAATGCAGGGCTTGCTACATCCAGTCCGTTCGATGAAACATCGTTAAAGGAATGGAATTTAAATGTGAATGTGCTGGGAACGGGTTATTTTCTGGTTGCACGAGAAGCGTTCAAGCTCATGAAGGAGCAGACACTTGGCGGCAGCATGGTGTTCGTCGGCTCCAAAAACTCGGTCTACGCAGGAAAAAATGTAACAGCCTACAGCTCGGTCAAGGCGCTGGAAGCGCATTTAGCCCGTTGTATTGCCGCAGAAGGCGGTGAATATGGTATCCGTGTGAACACCATTTTGCCGGATGCCATTCTGCAAGGCTCGGCAATCTGGAACTCCAATTGGCGCAACGAGCGCGCTGCCGCCTACGGCATTGAGCCCGACCAACTGGAGGAGCATTACCGCAAACGGACGACGCTGCTGGTCAACATTTATCCACAGGATATCGCCGAGGGCATTGCCTTTTTCGCCTCATCCAAAGCGGAGAAAACGACAGGCTGTATGCTGACCATCGACGGTGGCGTCCCCGCAGCTTTTACACGGTAGTCAAATTAAAATGAACCTATGTAAGCGATATGACGATAGTTTCGAAGGGTTGTAAAACACCTTGGCAAACACGTAAATAAGTAATAATGCTTATTTACGTGTTTGCATCCTTTTATATACACACTAACACTTTAAAATAGAAGTGACTTTATGGATGGTCAGCAGCGGAGCGGGCGGAATTGTACTGAAGAAGCGATAGCGTTCGCCTTTATCCCCGGATTTTCACCTTTAATATGTTTTAGAAAATAAAAAAATCTAGGGATAACAGCGATTGGAAGAACAATCCGCACGCGAAGCGGCCTCCCCCCATAACTCACTTCATTTTCCAAGGAGGAACCACGATGAGTGACAAAGCGTACGCTTTATTCGAGGAGCAACAGCAGCAACGAGGCATTGACCTGGAGCAAGTAAAGTCAAAGTTGAAAGCGCTTAGTATAGAAACACCATCCTGGGGATATGGCGACTCAGGTACACGGTTTAAAGTCTTTCAGAAAACAGGCGTCCCGCGTGATCCGTTTGAAAAGTTGGAGGATGCCGCGCAGGTTCATGCTGTGACAGGCTTATGTCCATCCGTTGCGATCCACATTCCGTGGGATACAGTAGACAATTACGGCAAGCTTCGCAGTCATGCCGAAAGCCTCGGTTTGCGGATTGGGGCCGTGAATCCCAATCTGTTTCAAGACGAGGACTACATGCTCGGCAGTGTCACCAATGTAGACCCGGCCATCCGCCGCAAGGCCATCAACCATTTGCTGGAATGCGTGGATATTGCGAAGGAAACGGGCTCTAACGATTTTAGCTTATGGTTCGCAGACGGAACGAATTATCCCGGTCAGGGGGATATTCGCAAACGGAAAAATTGGATGCTGGAAGCGCTCAGTGAAATGTATAAGGCGCTCACACCTGACATGCGCATGCTGATTGAATACAAAGTGTTCGAGCCGGCCTTTTATCATACGGATATTGCCGATTGGGGCATGGCGTATAATTACGCGACTAAGCTGGGACTGCAGGCACAGGTACTGGTGGATACAGGGCATCATTTGCCGGGAGCCAACGTGGAGCATATTGTTGCGTTTTTAATTGATGAGAAGCGATTAGGTGGTTTTCATTTTAATAGCTACAAATATGCGGATGATGACCTGATTGTAGGTTCCGCCAATCCGTATGAGTTATTTTTGATCTTTTATCAGATTTTAAATGCGGCTCAGGATGTAGAAGCTGATATCCGCCAAACCGTGGACAAAATCGCATACTTAATTGATCAGTCACACAATATTGAACAAAAAATTCCGGCCATGATTCGCTCGGTGCTAAATGTGCAGACTCAATATGCGAAGGCGCTCCTGATCAATCATGCAGAAGTGGAGGAAGCGGCGAGCCGCCAGGATGTGCTGGGCGCAGAGAATGCTGTACGCCAGGCGTTTGAGTTTGATGTGGCACCATTGCTCAGAGCGATCCGTGAAGAGCAAGGATTACCTGCAGACCCGATGAAGGCCTACTTAGCGTCTGAGTATGGCACGCAGATTTTGCAAAGAGGTAAGGGTGGTGCAAGCTGGTGAGCATCCTCGCTTATGATTTGGGGGCAAGCAGCGGCAGAGTTGTGCTCGGAGAATTGACAGATTCACGTATAGTGGTGGAGGAAATCCATCGCTTTTCGAATGATCCGGTCAAGGTTGGGGAACGTCTGCACTGGGATCTGTTGCGTCTGTATCACGAGGTTCAGCAAGGATTGCTCAAAGCCAAGCATATGGGAGTGAATCCGTCCAGTCTTGCGATTGACTCTTGGGCGGTCGATTTTGGATTGATTGGGGAAACCGGGGAACTGCTGGGCAACCCTTATCATTACCGGGATTGGCACACCCATGGGGTGATGGAAGAAATACAGGGACGGCTGGGGAAAGAGTCCATTTTTCAGCGTACAGGCATTCAGTTTTTGACGTTTAACACGATTTATCAGCTGGCTGCTATGCGAAATGCGAGTTCACCGTTGCTGGAGCAGGCAAAGCATTTCTTAATGATTCCAGATCTGCTTCGGTATTTCCTGACAGGTGAAATGTACAATGAGTTTTCGAATGCGACCAGCACGCAATTATATAATCCGTTGCAGCAAAAATGGGATGATGAGCTTTTGTCTGGAATCAACATTCCCCGTTCCTGGTTTGGAGAGGTCCTAGAGCCAGGAAATGTTGCAGGAACGATCCGTTCCTCGGTCATGACCGATCTGGGCATCGGAGCGATTCCTGTGATTGCAGTAGCAGAGCACGATACAGGATCTGCTGTGGCTGCCGTACCTGCGCTGGAGCGCTCGTTTGCGTACTTGAGCTGCGGAACATGGTCCCTGATGGGAACGGAAACGGCACAGCCTGTAATCAATGACGATACGCTTCGTTTTAATTTTACGAACGAAGGTGGGGTCGGTCGAACTTACAGGCTACTTAAAAACATTATGGGCTTGTGGATTTTACAGGAGGCGCGCAGAGAGTGGGAGCGGCAGGGATCCTCCTATTCCTTCCCCGAACTGGTTCATATGGCAGAACAGGCTCCAGCATTCACTTCTTTGATTGACCCGGACGATGAACTGTTTCTGCACGCCGGGGATATGAAAACACGTATTCGCCAATATTGCCGCAACACTGGGCAGCCATTGCCCGAGACTCCGGGAGAAATCACGCGCTGTATTTTGGAAAGTCTGGCGTTAAAGTACCGTTACATCTTGGAGCTTACGGAGCGGGTGTCAGGACAACGGTTTAATGGTTTGCATATGGTCGGAGGAGGGATTCAAAATCGCTTGTTGTGTCAATGGGCGGCCAATTCGATTCAAAAACCAGTGTGGGCAGGACCTGCAGAAGCGAGCGCAATCGGCAATCTTGCGGTACAATGGATGACACAGGGAAAGTTCGCCGATATATGGGAAGCACGCCGGGTCATCGCAGATTCTATTTCCGTGAAGGAATATGAACCTGCCGAGTCAGAAGCGTGGGAGGATGCCTACGGGCAATTCCGGCGGGTGGCGGGACTTTTTGTACATTAAAGATGTGGAGTGAGATTGTCATGCTGGTCGCAGAAAGATATGAGATGATTGTGCAGCTCGTTAATGAAAAAGGAAGCATACGGGTGTCCGAATTGAGTGAGTTGTGCAAAGTAACGGAGGAAACGATCCGCCGTGATCTGGACCGCCTGGAGCAGGCGGGACGACTGCGCCGTTCGCATGGGGGAGCGGTCAGTGTCAAAAACGAGCAACCTGAAACGCCCTATGCGGTACGGGAAATTATGAACGCAGAGGAAAAGCGTAGGATTGCCGAAGAAGCGGTCAAGCAGATTCAGCCGAATGATCGTATTTTGCTGGATGCTAGCACAACCGCCTGGTATATGGCGTCAAGCTTACCGGATATTCCTTTGACAATATTAACAAATTCGATTCGGGTAGCTACAGAGCTCGCGGGTAAGGAAAAAATCGAGGTCATTTCGACGGGGGGGCAGTTGCTTCAACGCTCGTTGTCATTTGTAGGCCCGCTCGCAGAGCGTTCACTAGAAACCTATTATGTGGATAAATTGTTTTTCTCCAGCCAAGGGGTTCATCTGGATCGCGGTATTAGCGAATCGAATGAACTGCAAGCTCGTTTGAAGCAGAAAATGGTCAGCATTGCAGACCGTGTGATTTTACTGGCGGATGCGAGCAAATTTGGACAGCAGGCGTTTACGCATGTCGTGAACCTGTCGCAAGTGTCCGAGATCATTACAGATTCACGGTTGTCGGACCCGATTCGCAGTCAACTTGCGGAGCTGGCTATTCCAGTTACGGTTGTGTGAATATAAAAATGCCTAGGTGGAGGGTGTCGCTCCGCGTTTCATTTGCTCTTACGATCGCTGGTGCAGTGGGATTCTTTGATGATATAAAAAAGTTATAAGTGAGAATCCCAATGCAAGCTTCTAAATTATCACTTCCCCGGATTTTTAGCATTGAGTAAAAAATCTGGGGGCAACAGCGATGGGAAGCACCATCCGACTGCGCATTGGCACCAAAGGTAACTTTTCAGTTATAAAGTAATAGCAATTCCATGGACGGAAGGGGTGTTCCGTATGAAGGTATCTTTATTTATTACCTGCCTGAGTGATGCGATTTATCCCAAGGTGGGGGAAGCGATGGCACGCTTGCTTGCCAGATATGGTGTTCAGCTGGATTTTCCGAAGGTGCAGACATGCTGCGGACAGCCGTCCTATAACAGCGGCTATTGGGATGAAACGAGGGTTGCGGCCAAAACGATTTTGAAAGCGTTTAACGACAGCGATTTTGTCGTATCTCCTTCCGGCTCCTGCACATATATGATTCATCATTACCCGGAGTTGTTTAAGGATGAGCCCGAGTGGCTCGATTCGGCACGGAGGCTGGAGCAAAAGACGTACGAGTTTACGCAATTTATGGTGCAGGTGCTTGGCGTGACCGATGTGGGCGCGTCTTTTCCGCATACGGTAACCTACCATCCGTCTTGCCATGGCACACGTTTGCTCGGTGTGAAGGAGGAACCGATGAAGCTGCTTGGCAGTGTAAAGGGGCTGCAATTAGTACCACTTCCCTTTGCTGAGGACTGCTGTGGCTTTGGCGGGACTTTCGCGGTGAAAATGCCGAATATTTCGGGAGCGATGGTGACTGAAAAAGTGAACCACATCAGGGAGACCGAAGCCGAGGTACTGGTCGGACTAGATATGGCCTGCTTGATGAACATTGCAGGAAATCTCCGGTATCGGGAGGAACCAGTTCGGGTCATGCATCTGGCTGAGCTGCTGTACGAAGGGGTGAAACGCGCATGACCGTCGTACACTCACATTCCATGAACCAAAAGGTCAAAAAACGCGCAGAGCTGGCCCTCAATGATGATTTTCTGCGGAATGCAGTTCGTTTCACTACAGAGCGGCTGCGCAACGGTAAGCGGGTGGCCTCAGAACAGCACGGAAATTGGGAGGAATGGCGTGAGCGCGGGCGCCAAATTCGTCTTCATACCATTGCCCATCTGGACTATTACTTAAATCTATTTGTAGAAAATGCCCGCGCCAACGGGGTGCATATCCATTTTGCCGACACAGCAGCCGATGTCGTACGTATTACACTGGATATTGCTGCGCATAGCCAAGCACGTTCCGTCGTCAAATCCAAGTCGATGGTGTCGGAGGAGTTACATTTGAATCAGGCGCTGGAGGGTGCGGATATCGAGACGATTGAAAGTGACCTCGGTGAATATATTATTCAACTGGCAGGAGAGCCCCCGTCTCATATCGTCATTCCGGCGATTCACAAAAACCGTTATCAGATTGCCGAACTGTTATCCAAAGAAGCAGGGGAGAAACTGTCCGCGGATACGACGATTTTGGCAGGCTTTGTACGCAAAAAGCTACGCGAAAAGTTTCTAGAAGCGGATATTGGAATGACTGGGTGTAATTTTGCCATCGCCGAGACAGGCTCCATGGTCCTGTTTGAAAATGAAGGCAACGCACGAATGGTATCCACTTTGCCCAAAACGCAAATTACGCTGATGGGCATGGAACGGATTATTCCATCCTGGACGGATTTGGAGGTCATGGCTACATTACTGCCACGATCCGCTACCGGACAGAAGCTGACCATGTACATGTCCGGTATTTCAGGCCCTCGGCGCAGCCAGGATGCCGATGGGCCTGACGAAATGCACATCATCATCGTAGATAACGGACGTTCACTACAGCTAGGCAATCCCGAGTTTCAAGAGTTGCTGAATTGCATTCGCTGTGGGGCTTGCCTGAATGCCTGTCCGGTGTACCGACACATTGGCGGGCACGCGTATGGTGGGACATATAGTGGCCCTATCGGTGCAGTGCTTACGCCTGCCCTTCATGGCAACATTGAAGAGTGGAACGATATTGCGAGTGCGTCCAGTCTGTGTGGTGCGTGTTATGAAGCCTGTCCGGTCAAAATACCGCTGCATGATATGCTGGTATATTTGCGTAGACGCAAGGTGGAGGCGGGACAAGGAGATAAGCTGGAAACGGCAGGAATGAAAGGTTTTGCGCTAGTGGTTTCAAGCTCGAAGCGATTCGCAGCGGCGATTCGGCTAGGGCAGATTGCACAGAAAGCGGTCGTCCGTAAGGGCGAAGTTACCCTTAAGCTGGGCCCCCTAAAGGGATGGAATACGTACCGTGTAGCTCCCTCTCTGGCGAAAAAATCCTTTCGTCAGCAATGGAACACGCTGGAGCATAAGCTGGAGCAGGAACGCAACGTGATGCAGCTGGATGTTCTCAGCCGAATGGAGAAGATTTTGGCAGATAGAAGTAAAGGAGGGACGCAGTATGAGTGAACAGAGTAATCCTTCTGCGCAAGCAAAAGCAGTCCATGAAGCGTGGCTTCATCAAATGGAAGTTGAATCCCGTGCCAAGCAAGTACGCTTTATGGACGGCATCGCGACGCGGCTCAAGCGTCCACGACAGACGGAGCCGCCAGTTCAGCCGTTTCGTGGGGCACCTGCATTTTGGCACGAATTCGAATGGAGCGCGGAGCGGCGCATCGAGGAGTTCACCGCCAACTTTACAAGTGTTGGCGGGCATGTCGTGCGTCTGCCGGATTTGGAGCAGACCGCAGGCTGGATCGCGCTTAAAGCGCGAGAGCTGGGAGCGGCCTATATCGTCCGGCAGAATGAGCCGGACCTGGATGCGCTCCAGCTGGAATCGGCGCTGCCGGAAGTCCGTTTATCGGTGTGGAACACCGATCCAGTCGAGGACTGGAAGGCCCGTGCCGCCGAGGCGGATATCGGCATCGTCATCGCCGACGAAGCGGCTGCTTACACCGGTTCGGTAGCGGTGCTATCCTCGCCGGAGAAAGGCCGCGCGGTTAGCCTTTTGCCGACCGTACTGATCATTCTTCTGCCAGTAGAGCGCTTGCGAACACGACTGGGCGAGATTCTAAGCCGCTTTGACGAAGTCGGGCGTGAGCAGCTGCCCGCAGGCATTCATTTCATTACTGGACCGAGCCGCTCGTCAGATATTGAAAATGATTTGACAATTGGCGTGCATGGACCCGGCATCGTCTATACGTTGTTAGTGGGCTAGCGTGTAGACCGCCTAACGAGCATGATAGAGGGGAAAACGGGTTTCAAAATCTGTTTGTCTGCGATTACTCCTAACCGAAATGTGGCCATCGTGCAACTCGGTAATACTTTTTGTAATCGCAAGGCCCAGTCCGGTGCCTCCGGTTTCCTTGGAACGTGATTTATCCACCCGGTAAAACCGTTCAAACAAGTGCGGGACATCTTCCGCAGGAATTGGGGGGCCATAGTTGGTGCAGATTACCACCGCCTCGTCGTCTTCGCGTCCTATGGTGATATCGAGGCGTTTGCCGTCTTTTCCGTATCGAATAGCGTTGGAAAACAAATTTTCATACAGGCGTACCAGCTCGTCGGTATCGGCTAGAATCCGAACAGGCTCGACGATTCGGACACGGTAGGACATGTCCGCCTGTTCCAGCGAGGGTACAAATTCCTCAGCAAGCTGAGTGAGCAATTTGCCGAGATCTACAGGCTCCAGTTCCAGTGGCAGGCTGCCACCGCTCACACGCGTGTATTCAAACAGCTCGTCGATCAGCTTCTTAAGCGTCAATGACTTTTCATAAGCAATGTTCACATAATAGCGCAGCTCAATTTCATCCCGATAGCGGTCGGTTTCAATATATTCCAAAAAGCCGATCACGGATGTTAGCGGGGTACGAAGATCATGAGATACGCCGGTGATTAGGTCGTTTTTGGCTTTGGCGGAAGCCCGTTCTTCTTCCAGTGAGAGACGGAGCTTGTCCGCCATGGTGTTCATATTTTTCGCCAAGGTACCCAGCTCGTCCGCTGAAGAAACAGGAATCGTATAGGACAGATCTCCATCAGCAAACTCCTGCATCCCCGTCGTAATTTCGCGAAGGTAACCAATCGTATTTTTGGTAAAAAGGAAAAAGAAATAAATATATGTAGGTAGCCCGCCTACCAGCACGATTAGTGGGGACCCAATGTGATTTACGGTCCAGCGAACCAGACGGGTGCCAAAAAATGAACGCGAAGGATTCAGCCATAGTAGCAAAGATGCTCCATAATAAAACACCATCAAAATCAGTCCGGTTAGAGCGAAAGCAGCAAGGCTAAGGGCTGCCAGTTTCCATCCTAACGTATCATATCGTTTTGCCTTCAAGACGTGAATCCTCCATTAATCGAATTTTTCCATTTTGTAGCCGATGCCCCACACCGTTTTTAGATATTTGGGTTTTCTCGGATCAGCCTCAATTTTCTCGCGAATTTTACGCACATGAACCATCAGCGTGTTGTTGGACTCCAGAAATTGCTCTTTCCACACTTTTTCATAGATCTGCTCCATGCTCAGCACTTGACCACGATTACGGGCCAACAGCTCGACAATGGCAAATTCTCGTGGGGTCAGCTTAATGGATTCTCCGGCGAGAGTGACCTCATGCGTAGCAGAATTAATGGAGAGTTCATCCAGTATCATTTCATGCTCCAATACAGGGGAGGAATGGGTATATTTCCGTACTCTACGCAGCTGGGATTTAATGCGTGCCACCAGTTCCAACGGGCTGAACGGCTTAGTGACGTAATCATCGGCCCCAACGCTGAGTCCTGTGATTTTGTCCATATCTTGTCCCTTCGCAGACAACATAATAATCGGAAAATGCTCGGTTTCCCTGATCTTCATGCAAGCTTCAACCCCGTCCATATTGGGCATCATCACATCAAGTACCATCACATCTATCGATTCCCGACTGATTTGCTCCAGAGCTTCCAGTCCGTCTCGTGCCATAAGCAGTCGATATCCTTCATTTTCCAAATAAATTTGCATCAGCTTAATAATTTCAGGCTCATCGTCTACTAATAAAATGGTTCCGTTATGCATGGCTCGTGCATCCTTTCTGTTCTTTATAGCAGTATACAATATGGCGTATTATATACATTTTTAAAGATGGAGGCTATGGACACTCTTCTCAGTTCGCTTGCTTGGGGACGTCAGCCTTTGGATAGTGCTGTTTCAGTTGAAGAAATACGGTTTTCTTGCTTGAATTGTCTTTTTTCTATTCCCGGTAGTTGACCGAACAGGATCCAAGCAAATGGCAGGAAACGGGAGATGGTCGACACGACGAGCCAAGAGCAAAGAAGTGCAAAGAAAAAACCTCCAGCGTACCACACATGAATAAGCTGCGGAGAACCGATATGTGGTGAAAACTGCCGATACAGAAGCAGGAAAAACGGATGAATCAGATACACACCAAAGGATAGTGTGCCCAGACGTTCCAGCTTGCGAGTGACAAAGGAATGTTGTCGTCTATACATTAAAAAGGAAATCTGTAGTATTACCAGCGTGCTAGACAGGCTGTACATACTATACATAAGTTCAAAAACTAGCGAATTGTACGAGATTCCGTACATTCTATTTTTGTACCACATATAGACATGTATGGTGGCTGAAATCAGCCATAAAGCCCAAATTGCGATCCATGTCAGTACTCGGGCAACGCTTCCTTCTCCCTTACGCATCAGAAACCACGTTCTCAGCTGCGGATAGTAGTAACCGAGAGCAGCGCCCAGCATGTAGCAGGCTATATAAGACAGTGCCCAACTGCCCTTATTTTGAACCTGAAATAGAAATTTATTTCCAATAATAAATGACCATTGTACCAACAGCCCAAGGACAACAGACCATTGTGAAAGTTGCCGATAATGCTGGAACAGCCACAGTACGAATGGAAATGCAAGATAGAATTGCATCATGATAAAAATATAATATAAATGAGTATAAGCTTTGCCTGTTGCCAGTTTCAGAGCAAAGCTCTTCGCAAGTGTAGCTATATTCCATGGTTCGGAGCTACCAGCCGTAAGGGACAGGAAGAAATAAAACAGAGAGAACATGACATAAGGTAAGAGGATGTACAGCAATCTCTGCTTATAAAAGCGGCTTAAGAGCTGTCGTCCCATCAGACGATCCTTGTAGTTGTAGAACAGCACCATGCTGCTAAGCGCGATAAATACGGGGGTTCCATACTTCATCAACACATTGAGCGCATTGTATACAACATAAAGACTGGAATTTGTAAGCTGAACCGTTGCATAAGAAGTGGCGTGTACCATCAAGACGGCTAAAATCGCCATGGCTCTGACCAACTGCAATTCGGGAATTTTTTCTTTGGTCTTAGGCTTCATGAGCTTCATTTCCTTTCAGGAGTGAACTGTATCTTGTTGAACTCTTTCTATTAAAAGATAAAGTTCTTAACAACCTGAAAGGGAACGGCTTAAGAAACACTTATGAACTTCTTAACTTTTGTTAAGAAATAAGAAAAGAACTTCCATAGCCTCAAAATGAGTGGCATGGAAGTTCTTTTTTATACTCATGTTGATTCGTTATTTGCAACGTTTGATAGGTGCGCGTCTAATCTGTCCACGAATGGCACCGTTCGGATGACGGATCGTGTGGACATTGACGTAGGCATTGCCCTCTCTAATTTGGCACACCAAATCATAAATGGTTCTGCCTCTGAGTGGACCGGTAAGATCACATGCACGGAGCACGCCGCTAACGACGCCTCTTCTAACGGTTATCCCAAACTTCGAAGGACCAAACAGTGTAGCAACAACAGGGCCATTTTCACCTCTTCGTCCCAGATGAATATGCGCTTCGGTTACCCGTGAGATATTGCGCACAGTCAGTTCAAAGCTTAATTGTTGGCTCGTTGGACGGTAACGAAACTCGGCTGTTCCTGTCGCATTTGTTCTGACAGGAGGCACTTCATTAGCTCCCCTTAAGGTGGCTCTAAACTTATTAGACATGACATCCCTCCTTTCCCAGTGTTGGTTTAGTGTATTCACAGGGCCAGAGAAAGGGCTGCACATTAGCCTATCCATCAGAAGTTGTGTGTTTTACAAGTTATTCAGTCCAAGCACAAAACAAACTTTTTCATAGTCTATGAGTATCTGGTAGAGAGAGGAGGAGAAACCATGGGAACATTTATTGATGGGAGAACATCCCAAAATGCTTCGACAGCTAACTCTATTGCCATTCCGATCACGGTTTTGAATACACCTCAATTGTTTGGGCAGATCGGATTAAACACACTGGGGGCTACAGGTACGCCAAGGGTTCTGCTTAAAGGAACCATATCGCTTCAACTTCCGCTTGCTTTAGTCGGAATAACGATCACTATTGTAAGAGGTACCCTGGTAACTGACCCTGTTGTTTATTCGGCCACGTCAACTTTTAGTTTGAGTTTATTGGCTCCACAAGTTATTGCATTCTCAGCCGATGACTTTAACCCACCGATTACAGAACAATTGGTTTATACCGCTTTTGTTTCTGCTAACCTGCTGGGTACCATACGAGTAGGTCCAGAGAGCTTTGACGGAATTTTGGTTGCGGATTAATATAGTAATTTTGATATGACGAAATATCGCTTCATGAAGCTTCGCAGATGTAACTGCGAAGCTTTTTTGTGTACAAGTACAAGTTTCAGCTTAACGAATAAACTACTTATCTTTTGCATAAGAATTACATAGGCATAACCCTGCAACAATGGATAGAATTTTATGAATGCGCTTACAAAAAAATATTCTTTGCTTCGCACAATTAAAAGTCTGGAGGAGGAATGAAGAATGAAGTGGAAAAAAGGATTGACTGGCATGCTTTTAGCAGCTTTTTTATGTGGTGCACCAGGTGTGGGCATAGCTACGCCGGCACATGCATCCGCTAGCGAGTACAAGTTTGATTTTGGCGGAGGTACGGTCGAAACGGGTTATACCGGAGTGAGCGCTTCGCTGTCCTATGACTTAGCACGTGGCTATGGCTTTCGTACTCCTGAGAATATGCGCAATGTCAGTGCTTCGGGGACTGGAGTGGCAAGTGATGCGGTACGGTTCCTGGCTACAGGTACGAAAAGCGAGAATACTTTTGACGTTGATCTTCCTCCTGGTTTGTATGAGGTGTCGATTACTTTAGGAGATACTTCTCGTTCAAGTATTGCGACTGAAGGGGTGTATCAGGTCATTAATATGACAGGGAATGGGGCCAAGGATCGCTTTCAAATTCCAGTGACAGACGGACAGCTAAATCTGCTGGTTACTGAAGGCAAAGAGGGCGCGGTCTTCACACTCAGTGCATTGGAAATCAAGCAATTATCTAGTAATCCGGTTACGAATCGAACGATTTATATCGGTGGAGATTCTACGGTTTGTAACTATTATCCACTAGATAGCAGTGTGCAAGCGGGATGGGGTCAACTGCTGCCAGAGTTTGTGAACACGAATACTTTTCAAATTCGCAATATGGCGTCAGGAGGCCAAATTGCTAGAGGCTTCCATCAGGATGGACAGTTGGAGGCCATCGTTCAATATATCAAGCCGGGGGATTATTTTATTCTCCAATTGGGTATTAATGACACCAATCCAAAGCATAACGAAAGCGAAGCGGAGTTTAAGGACTGGATGCGGGATATGATCCGGCAGGTGAAGGCTAAGGGGGCGACGGTAATCCTATCAACTCCGCAAGGACGAGCCACTGACTTTAATGCTAACAATGTACACAACGCAGAAAATAGATGGTATAGAAGCGCTATTTTGGCGCTGGCTCAAGAGGAACAAACGCCTTTAGTCGACCTGAATGTTCTTAGCTCAGCTTATTTCACTTCTATTGGTAAAGACGCTACACTGGCCTTGTATATGAACGGCGATACACTCCATCCAAACTATGAAGGTGCAAGGGAACTGGCCCGATTGGTGGCACAGGATTTAAAAGGACAGGGTCTAAGCGGATTCTAAATTTAAATTATGGGTTTTCCCCTGTTTCTTACATTTGTAGGAGCAGGGGTTTTTAGCATCTGTTCAGGGTGCTATAATTATTGAAAAAGCAATAGTAATACGGAGGAATTAGAACATGCAGCCTTTCACTGCCCGTGTGCTTCAAATTATACTGTTGATCCCTGAGGGAAAAGTAATGACTTACGGCCAAATTGCGGCAGAGGCCGGAAGCCCAAGAGGTGCCAGACAGGTGGTGCGGATTTTGCATACATTGAGCCAAAAACACCGACTTCCTTGGCATAGAGTAGTCAACCGTTTGGGGGAGATTGCTTTGCAGGAGGATGAGTCCGCATCCCTGCAGCGTCTGTATTTGGAGGAGGAAGGCATACGTTTTAATGAAAGTGGGCGAATTCCACTGGATCAATATCTCTATGATCCGCAGGCGGAGATGGAAGAATAGGAACGGAACGAGCTATGCGGTTTTATATTAGGTTTGATCATCACAAAGATCCGGGACAAATCAATTACCGATTTGTCCCGGATCTTTTTCATCTAGCATACGAAGCAGATAACTAGAGGTAATCTGTTATTTATAACATAAGATTCACTTGTCATTTTATCCGATAAGATGCTGCTGATCCCGTTGGGCAAGGTGAAAAGAAATGCTGTTCATCAGCGGTATATCGTTATTTTTTCGGGCTTCCCGGATGAGTTGTTTCTTTTTTTGTTCTGATTCACGTAAAAAGCGGGTCATCCACAAATCAGACGGTTCGTTAGTGGTTGTCATGCAAGATTCTTTTATCATCTATTAACCCTCCCAGTGAGCGGCTGTTATTCTTTCTCTAGTATATGTTCCAAACCTTAATAGATGCTGTTGGTTTCCTTAAAATTAGCTGAAAATCAGGTAAAGTTCAGGTAAAAATAGGCTGAATCGATATCTGATTGGACGAAAAGTAGTATAAAGCGAATAATTTGGAAGTAAAGGTTACAAAAATGTATTGTTTTGACACCTTGTACCAACATAAACCTGAAAGTACAATTAGAATGCAAAGAGTTCGTGGAAATTTATGTCGAAAAGAATGGAAATGATTCGAAGAATCACCGAAAGGGGAGAGATTCATCTATGAAGCAAAAAGCGGCTGCCGTGCTGCTTGTATTGTCCTTATCATCAGGCTTGGCCTCCACTGTACAGGCTGATAGTTTATCAGGAAATGTAGCATCAAGCACGTCAGTTAGTCCATCCGCTGGGACTACATCGAAGACATCATCCGCAACGGGTCAGTTTTTACCTACATTGACAATCAAGCAGGCTGCGGAATGGGCACAGACGAACAGTTACAATACGCGTACCGCCGAACGGGACGTAGAGCGTCGCAGAATGGAACTGAAAAATGCAGAAAAGGATCTGGGCAATTCGCCTGTCGATTTTATAGACAATGAGTATGTTGATGATGAAACGTCATGGAGAAATTACAGCTCCTCGACGCTATCTTATCTAGCCAGCAAAAAGCTGGCGCAGTTTGCCAAAGACCAGATTTATTTTAATGTGATGAAAAGCTATCAAAGTGTGTTCGTGGCAGAGAATCAGGTGAAAAATGATCTAGAAGCGCTTGAAATCGCCCAAGCGGAGGAAAAGATTGCACTTGCCAAATTTGCGCGCGGCAAGCTGTCTGAGTATGCAAAAAACGAGAGTACACAGGCCAGAAGCCAGGCTCAGCAAACAGTAGAGCAGGGGGAAATTGCGCTGCAAAAATCCAGGGATGCTCTGAACTTCCTCATGGGACAACCTAACGGAACAGCCTATGAAATGGTGGATCGACCCGTGTACAAGGAACCCAAAAAACTGGATATCGAATTACATATACAACAGCTGACAGACATGAATCCGAATTTATGGAAGCTGGAGGATAGTATCAAAACTTCGGAGCTCAATGTGAGATACTTCGATTTTAACAACGGTGCAGGTGCTTACGATCTAGCTAAAATGGATGTCGATACAGCCAAAGAAGAGCTCGCCAAAGGTCAAAAGGATTTTGCCGAATCACTCCGCAATTTGTATGCCACGGTTAAGGAAAACCAAAAGAAATATGTACAACTGGAAGAAAGCTTGCGTACGGCAAAAGAGGCCTTGGAGTTATCACGCAAAAAGTGGGCCAGAGGTCTAATTATCGAGACGGAGTTGAAAAATAATCAGCTAAAAGTGAACCAGATTGAACGACAAATGGAAGAGCTGGTGATCGAGTTGGATCAAAATGAGTATACGTTGAACAAGCCATGGAGCACATAGGGAGGAAAAGGCGTTGGCAGAAACGGTTTTAAATGATGCTTTAATCAAGTTACGGAAAAAACGGAGAAAAAAGTGGATCTGGACTGCAATTGTTCTACTGGTTGTAGGTGGAGGCGGAGCGGCAGTATATCTGAATCTGCCCAAAGAGCAGGCGGCACCTTTAGTTCAGGATGAGACGCTTAAAGTAGAGCGCGGCGATGTGAGTGAGAAGCTGGACACGTCCGGCACTGTGCAAGCATCCAAGGAAGTGAAGTTAAACTTCACGAGTGCAGGTGATAACAAGCTGGCAGCGGTAAATGTGAAAGCCGGGGACAGGGTGAAAAAAGGACAGGTGCTGGCTCTTCTGGACAGTTCAGAAATTAAAATGCAAATTCAGACTGCGTCTGATACTTTGGAAATATCCAAGGCCAAGCTGGCTGAATTGGAAAAAGGTCCGAAGGCAGAGGACATTGAAATTCAGAAGACAAATGTACTTCGGGCCAAAATGGCTATCGATACAGCGCAAGAATCATTTGAGTTGGAAGAAGCCGAAAGTCAAAAGAAAACTTCCCAAAAGCAGTTGGAACAGGCGCGAAAGGCATATGAAGACCAAAAGTTTTTACATGATGCCGGGGCGGTGTCCAACAGTGAATTGGAGCAGGCAGAGCAAGCACTGGATAAAGCACAGACGGACTATGATGGTCTGGATCTGCAGTTCCGCAAAATCATGTCGCAAAAACGTCGCACCATTTCAGAAGCTGAAATCGGATATCGTACGGCAATGGCAGAGCTTCGCAAAATTCAGGTTCCGGCTGATGCATCCAATATTCAAGCCTCACGGATAGAGGTTCGAAGACAGGCGACGGAACTGGAGCAGAAGAAAAATGAATTAAACAAGCTTCAGGTCACAGCACCTTGGGACGGAGTGATCTTGAAGGTGAACGGAGATGTGGGGACCAGTCCGACCGCTCCATTCATTGTCATGAATAACTCGGATTCCAACGATCTTAAGGTAGTTGTAAAGGTAAGTCAAACCGACATTGTCAAAGTAAAGAAGGGTCTTTCAGCCGTGTTGACTACCAACGCCTATCCGGGTGAAACTTTTCCAGGGAAGGTGCAATTCGTCTCACCGGAAGCCTCTACGGATGAAGGGATGACGACGTATCTGATGGAACTGTCTGTCCATGACCCGAAAGGCAAGCTCAAAACAGGCATGATTATGAATGTGGCCGTTATTTTGGGAGTACACAAAAATGTACTGTTCGTACCTGCGACTGCGCTGAGATCCGAAGGGGGACAGGATGGCGTGTATGTTTCCGCTAATAATGCTGTAAATCCAGGGGCGCGCACTTTCAAGCCCGTAGAACTCGGATTTTATACGCCAGATCGAGTCGAACTCAAGTCAGGTGTAAAGGAAGGTGACACGCTTATTGTGCCTGCTCCTGAACCTCCGCCGGACCCTTCCGCCATGGGCGGCATGCAGGGAGGCTTTTAAACGGGTATGAGATACGTCATTCAGATTGAGGATTTGAAAAAAGTGTATCAGGTCGGAGATCAGGAAATTCATGCCCTGCGTGAGGTACAACTTGATATTGCTGACGGTGATTTTGTTGCGATCATGGGACCGTCTGGATCAGGCAAGTCCACGATGATGAATGTCATCGGCTGTCTGGATTTACCTACATCGGGACAATTTTATTTGGACGGCTATTCGATATTAGATGCCCGCGAGGATGAACTGGCTATTATACGTAATCAGAAAATCGGATTTGTATTTCAAAAATTCCATTTGCTCCCGCGAGCAACGGCTTTGGAGAATGTGGAACTGCCCATGATCTATGCGGGTATTTCTGCCAAGGAGCGTCGTTTGCGGGCAATGGAGGCCCTTACTAGCGTAGGTCTAGGCGATCGGATGAACAATAGGCCGAACGAATTGTCAGGCGGTCAGCAGCAGCGGGTATCCATTGCGCGCGCACTTGTGAACAATCCGGTTATTCTCTTGGCGGATGAACCGACAGGCGCATTGGACTCCAAAACTAGTGTTGAAATAATGGGGATTTTTCAGCGTCTGAATGATCAGGGGAAAACGGTTGTATTGGTTACTCATGATCAGGAGGTTGCGGAATACGCCAAGCGTCTGATTCATTTTCGAGATGGGCGGATTGAAGAGGATCAGCCTGTTGGGAAACGAAGAATGGCGGTAGAGGAAGTGAAGGCATGAAGTTTAAGGAAATTATTCGTGTATCGCTCAACAGTTTGCGAACCAACATGCTGCGATCTTTGCTGACCATGGTGGGCATTATTATCGGAGTGGCCGCTGTGATTATGATTGTAGCCATCGGTAAAGGATCAACGGCTACGATTACATCTCAGATCAACAGTATGGGAAATAATCTGCTGATGATCTATCCTTATGCTCCATATGATGGGTCCAGCTCCATGTCGTTCAATCAGACGAAAGGAATATCTCTGGAAGATATCGATGCGCTAGAGCAGCAAAAAGCAGTAGCAGAGGTAGCGCCAAGTGCCATGACCAATGCAGATATTACGTGGAGCCGCAATAAGGTCAGCGGGCAAATTGAGGGGACTTCGCTGGCATTTGTTCATGTGAGAAAGCTGTCGCTAGCTCAAGGTAGGTCGTTTACCCACTATGAAGTGGATAAACGAATGAATGTGGCTGTGCTTGGGAGTGATGCGGCCCGTAATATTTTTGGTCCGGATGCCTCCAGAGCGGTCGGTGAGACGATCATGATCAAACAGCTTCCTTTTAAGGTGGTTGGTGTGCTGGCATATTCCAATTCCAATATGAGTAACAGTGGTCAGCAGGTATATGTACCGATTACAACGGGGATGGAACGGCTAGGCAATATGAGTATTCAGCAGGTGAATGCCTCTGCAACAACAGAGGAGAAGATTAGTCAGGCAAGTGCTGAAATTCGGCAGGTGCTACGTGTCAGACATGAGCTAAAGCCATCAGAGGGTGATGATTTTCAGATCATGACCCAGACGGAAATCTTAAAAACAGTGTCCGGGGTTGATCGGATTATGAATATGTTGCTGGCCGGTGTAGCTGCAATTGCGCTTGGCGTTGGTGGTGTCGGCATTATGAATATTATGCTGGTGTCCGTCACGGAACGCACGAGGGAGATCGGGATTCGCAAAGCGATTGGTGCGCAACGCAGTGATATAATGCTGCAGTTTGTGGCTGAGGCTGTTTTTCTCAGTCTGATGGGGGGACTGGTTGGCGTAATGGTGGGTCTCGGAGGTGCAAAGCTGCTCGAGAAATTCGTCCAAATGCCGATTGTGTATTCGATAGAGCCCGTGCTGTACTCTTTTCTGTGCTGTATGGCAGTCGGGGTGTTGTTCGGAGTATATCCGGCGCGGAAGGCATCGAAGCTACGTCCGATTGATGCTTTAAGATACGAATAAGGGAGCGGGTACTTCGCCTTACTCGAAAGAGTAAGGTGTAAGTACCCGCTTTTTGTGTGTAATAAGTGTTTTAAATGATGGAAAGACATGAATAAACACTTTAATTTTATATATATGATGTTTTATATGATTTTAGAGGTTGATTTATTGTTATATATGACGTATTATATTCAATATCAGATCGAAAGAAAAAAGGAGGGACGTTCATCATCGACCTTACGGCAAGACAAGTAGAAATTTTAAACATCGTACAAAAGCATGCGCCGATTACCGGGGATCAGATTGCGGAAATGCTTAATCTCAGTAAGGCGACCATTCGGACCGACTTATCCAAATTGGGCATTCTGAATTACATAGATGCAAAGCCCAAGGTCGGATATTTTGTTGGAAAGCGGGGCACGCCGAACCGGGAGGAAAAATTCCGGCTGTTGCAAATGAAGGTCGGCGATCTTCATGGGGTTCCAGTCATCGTACGTGAAACAACAACGATTCAGGAAGCTGTCGTGGCTCTCTTTTTGGAAAATGTGAGCAATTTGATCGTCACCGATGAAGACGGAGATTTGGCAGGGGTAGCTTCCCGCAAGGATTTGCTTAAGGTAACTTTAGGGAATCCCAATGCAGCAACCATTCCTGTCAGCCTTGTGATGACTCGACAGGCGAATGTTGTCACCGTTTCCCCAGAGGATACGGTATTAGAGGCAGCACGCAAAATTATTGCCCGTCAAATCGACAGTCTGCCTGTCGTCGTCCCTTCCGACTCCGACAAACCAGGGGAGCATTGGAAAGTCGTGGGACGCATTACAAAAACGAATATTATTAAAATGTTGCTCGATATGGTAGCAGAGGATTAATGGGAGGAATCGAATGGTTCAGACGAGCAGTCATTTTATAGCGATCTGTTCAGACTCGATTGGCGAAACGGCAGAAGCTGTCGTACAGGCGACCATGCGCCAATTTGAGTTACCAGACACAGAGATCAAAAGATTTATGAACGTGAGGGATGAAGACGAGCTGAGCCGGGTGATGGAGGAAGTTGCCGAGCGTAAAGGCTTTGTAGCTTATACGCTGGTACAGCCGGAATTGAGAGAGGCGATGAAAGAGGAGGCTGTCCGGTTGAATGTACGGGCTGTCGACATTATGGGACCGATGATGCAGGCGTTTGCCGATACGTTCCATAACGATCCCAAAGAGAAGCCTGGTCTGCTACATCGACTGGACGACAACTATTTTCGCCGTGTAGAGGCCTTGGATTTTGCGGTTCAATACGATGATGGCAAAGATGTGAGCGCCATTCTTAAAGCGGATATTGTATTGCTTGGGGTATCCCGTATTTCCAAAACCCCTTTATCCATGTTTCTCGCGCATAAAGGTTATAAAACGGTCAACATACCGGTTGTACCGGAGCTGACACCCCCTGTTCAGTTGAAGGATGTTCAGCGTGGTCGAGTGTTCGGATTAACGATCGAGCCAGAGTTGCTGTTGAAAATACGCAGTGAGCGACTAAAGGTTATGGGGCTTCCTAATAATGTGCAGTATGCTACAGCGACGAGGGTGGAAGAGGAAATAGCGTATGCGCAGTCTTTGTTTAAAGAGCTGAATTGTCCGGTTATTGATGTTACAGATAAGGCGATTGAAGAGACGGCAGGTTTGATTATCAGAATGTTATAGAGCCTAGTAGCTGCTCATATAACTAAAAATTAAAATCGTAGGATACAGGAGTTTAATAGATAAATAGAAAGATTGCAGCAAAGGTGCCCTAAATTTAAGGGTAACAATTATTTTTAGGAGAGGTGGAGGGATAGGTATGGAGAGTCAAATGGCATTGGAATTCGTTCGGGTAACAGAGGCAGCGGCACTGCAATCAGCACAATGGACAGGGCGTGGAGATAAGAATAGCGCGGACGAGGCGGCTACGGTAGCCATCCGCACTCATTTTAATGCGGTATCCATGGACGGCACGGTCGTCATTGGCGAAGGCGAAATGGATGAGGCTCCCATGCTGTATATCGGAGAAAGAGTAGGCAATCGTAGAGGACCGGCTATGGACATTGCTGTCGATCCACTAGAGGGAACCGAAACAGTAGCAAATGGTTTGAATAACGCTCTGTCGGTCATTGCTGCTGCACCTCGTGGTAGTCTACTCCACGCTCCAGATATGTACATGCAAAAAATGGCCGTTGGCCCGGCATTGGCTGGAAAGCTGTCACTTGAGGACCCAATCCCAACTACATTGTCAAAAGCTGCACGAGTACTCGGTAAATCCTTGTCTGATCTTACCGTGTCCATTCTGGA
>NZ_CP141152.1:2485000-2687500 GCF_036252815.1 Paenibacillus sp. LX16
AACGGGGCTAAACACACCACCGAAGCTATGGCTTGATGCTTTGCATCAGGGGTAGGGGAGCGTTGAATGCGGGTTGAAGGTGTACCGTAAGGAGCGCTGGACTGCATTCAAGTGAGAATGCCGGTATGAGTAACGAAAAGATCTGTGAGAATCAGATCCGCCGAAAGCCTAAGGGTTCCTGAGGAAGGTTCGTCCGCTCAGGGTAAGTCGGGACCTAAGGCGAGGCCGATAGGCGTAGTCGAAGGACAACAGGTCGAAATTCCTGTACCACCGTAATCCGTTATGAGCGATGGGGTGACGCAGTAGGGTAGTGACGCGGACTGATGGATGTCCGTCTAAGCAGTGAGGCTGGTGTGTAGGCAAATCCGCACATCGTAAGGCTGGGCTGTGATGGGGAGCGAAAATTATAGTAGCGAAGGTCATGATCTCAGACTGCCAAGAAAAGCCTCTAGCCAGGAGAAGGTGCCCGTACCGCAAACCGACACAGGTAGGCGAGAAGAGAATTCTAAGGCGCGCGGAAGAACTCTCGTTAAGGAACTCGGCAAAATGACCCCGTAACTTCGGGAGAAGGGGTGCCTCGGTAGGGTGAATAGCCCGAGGGGGCCGCAGTGAAAAGGCCCAAGCGACTGTTTAGCAAAAACACAGGTCTGTGCGAAGCCGCAAGGCGAAGTATACGGGCTGACGCCTGCCCGGTGCTGGAAGGTTAAGGGGAGTGGTAAGCCCTTCGGGGCGAAGCTATGAACCGAAGCCCCAGTAAACGGCGGCCGTAACTATAACGGTCCTAAGGTAGCGAAATTCCTTGTCAGGTAAATTCTGACCCGCACGAATGGCGTAACGACTTGGGCGCTGTCTCAACGAGAGATCCGGTGAAATTTTAATACCTGTGAAGATGCAGGTTACCCGCGACAAGACGGAAAGACCCCATGGAGCTTTACTGCAGCTTGATATTGAATTTGGGTACGATCTGTACAGGATAGGTGGGAGCCGTAGAACTTTGAGCGCCAGCTTGAAGGGAGGCATCCTTGGGATACCACCCTGATCGTATCTAGGTTCTAACTTGGTACCGTAAACCGGTGCGAGGACAGTGTCAGGTGGGCAGTTTGACTGGGGCGGTCGCCTCCTAAAGAGTAACGGAGGCGCCCCAAGGTTCCCTCAGAATGGTTGGAAATCATTCGAAGAGTGCAAAGGCAGAAGGGAGCTTGACTGCGAGACCTACAAGTCGAGCAGGGACGAAAGTCGGGCTTAGTGATCCGGTGGTACCGCATGGAAGGGCCATCGCTCAACGGATAAAAGCTACCCTGGGGATAACAGGCTTATCTCCCCCAAGAGTCCACATCGACGGGGAGGTTTGGCACCTCGATGTCGGCTCATCGCATCCTGGGGCTGAAGTAGGTCCCAAGGGTTGGGCTGTTCGCCCATTAAAGCGGTACGCGAGCTGGGTTCAGAACGTCGTGAGACAGTTCGGTCCCTATCTGTCGTGGGCGTAGGAAATTTGAGAGGAGCTGTCCTTAGTACGAGAGGACCGGGATGGACGTACCGCTGGTGTACCAGTTGTTCCGCCAGGAGCACCGCTGGGTAGCTATGTACGGAAGGGATAAGCGCTGAAAGCATCTAAGCGTGAAGCCCCCCTCAAGATGAGATTTCCCAATTAGTAAGACCCCTTGAAGACGACGAGGTAGATAGGTTGGGGGTGGAAGTGCAGTAATGCATGGAGCTGACCAATACTAATCGGTCGAGGGCTTATCCTAAAATAAAACGCAAATAAGTTTCGGATCCAGTTTTCAGGGTGTAACCTTGAAGGTATGTAGAAATACATACAACAAGCGCATGGCTATTCATTCACACGATAAGTGATGAACCGAATAACCGTACGGAAGAATTTGCATAGCAAATTCATGTTTGGTGGCGATAGCGGAGGGGTTCCACACGTACCCATCCCGAACACGACCGTTAAGCCCTCCAGCGCCGATGGTACTTGGACCGCAGGGTCCTGGGAGAGTAGGACGTCGCCAAGCAAGATAAAAGAGCACAGCCTTAACGGCCTGTGCTCTTTTTGTATACCATAAGGCTTTCGCGTTTTGGAAAATATACAAGAAACCCATACATATACTCCATTCCACTAAATTAATATGATTGGGGGATAACTACAATAAAGCTTACAACACTCTGCATATCGACCGATAGTGAAGTCAAATATAATGAATTTATAAAACAGCAAGTCTCCAACAACAGGGAGACTTGCTGTTTGCCGTTACTGTTTTTTGAGGGGGTCAAAGATTAAAAGTAAGGCTATAAATTTCTAGAGAACAGGCACTTTTGAAGCGAGATAGAAACGTTTCTATTAGAGTTTGAAAAGAAAATTCATAGCTTTGAAAGAGAAAAACTCAATCCGAACTGATTTTTTAGACGAAGAGTCAGAAAAAAATATGCAAAATTTGGTCCTTTAGGACTATGAAATAACAATATTTATTACAAAATTAAAGAATTATTAATTTTGGCTTATGTGAGCTTGATACAAATTAAATCCATTATTCAGGAGGTTGAAGAGAGTTGCGAAAAAAGGCGGAATTTGTCGGATGATATCAGGTTGAATTTGTTACATTTATGTTAATGGCATGTAAAGATAAAATTGTTGTAGGATAAGGGGTTGGAGCTTCAATGTAAATCATAATGAGTTTAGTTTTACAAAATTCGTAAAAACCTAAAATTTCGTTTTAAACTAAATTAACAGATCATGATTGACAGATAACTAATACAAAAAGTGAAATTGTTGCTTTTGAAGTTTGGAAACAAATAACATAATATGGATTTTGTTTTATTTTTATGAGCTCTATCAATTTAGCCCTTTTGTCCCATGCCAAGTGGTTTTAAAGTTTGTATATTTAAAAACAGTTAGAAAGTGTTGGAAGAAAAAAAGATATATAAGGATTTACTGTAAAATTATAACTGTATAGAGGATGGAGGAATTCATATGACGACTCGATCACAATCTTGGTTCGCGAAAACAGAGGTCCAACCGACTGCGAAGCTCCAACTATTTTGCTTCCCCTACGCCGGTGGTGGTGCTTACATATTTAACTCTTGGAAGTCTAGGTTTGCGCCCGACATTACCGTGTTGCCTATACAACTTCCAGGACGTGAAAGCCGCTCAACAGAAGCTCCAATGGATACTCTTCAAGACATCGTTCAATCGTTGGTTCCTGCTATGGCTCCATTCATGCATAAGCCGTTCGCTTTTTTTGGGCACAGTATGGGGGCACTGATAGCATTTGAAACAGCACGCCAGTTATACAGCAAAACTGGAAAGCTACCTGTGCATATCATCATATCCGGTAAATCCGCACCACATATTCCATATTCCAAAAAACGACTCCATGATTTAGCAGACGATTCTTTTACCGAAGAGCTTCGTTTGATGCAGGGAACACCTGAAGAGGTGCTGCAAAATGCAGAATTGATGCAAATTATTATGCCTCGTCTGCGTGCAGATTTTAAGGTATGTGAAACTTATGTTTATCAGCCGGGAAATCCATTGATATGTCCGATGACTGTTTTAGGCGGAATGAAGGATTTTGAGGTTAGCACAGATTCACTCCATGCCTGGCAACAGCATACGACATCACCTATGGATGTTCGAATGTTCGAAGGTAATCACTTTTTCATCCATGAACAAGAACAAGAGGTTATGAGCGCAGTCGAGAACATTCTTTCTACATCCTCGCCGATGGCCCACGCGGCGGGAGCTCATACAGCTTACAACACAAGCACCCTACAACCACGATTCAGACAGAGTTGAATTTCCCACCATCACGATACACTTCGTTATTACCATCTCAGCAACAATCAACAACCAACCCACACCAAGATGCAAATTCCAGCATAGTTCAAAATCGCATTTTATTCTGCACGGATACTCATGCATCCAAACCCAGAGTTTATCTCAACGACGTCCACAGCCAATATAAAAAGTTCGCACTGAAAAAGTGTGGGCAGCGAAAAGAGGGATGCCCTTGTTTCGACTAAATTCTGCTTTTCGGAGACTCGCACGTTATGTAAGGCCGTATAATCTATGGGTTTTCATAACGGTGATCACCTCCTTGTGTTTGGCAACTATTGACATTATTTTGGGTAAGGCCATTGAGCAAATGGCACAGGGGACATTCTCCTCTACCCAGAACATGATCTATCTGGTTGTTGGTATGACGCTAATTGGAATGCCCTGTAAGTTTGTGATGAGGTACGCTTCAGCGCGATTTAGTGTTAGTGCTCTGCGCGACTTGAGAGGCGATCTCGTACATAAGTTTTGCGATTTACCGGTTTCCAGCGTGGAAAGGAAATTTACCGGAGATTTGGTATCCCGTCTAACCAATAATACGGCAGTATTACAGAACTTTTTTATCCAGCAGTTTGCCAATCTGTTTTATTTGCCGCTTGTGTTTACGGCATCATTCATATTGCTTTTACTGACAAGCTGGAAACTGATATTGGCAAGTCTTGCGCTCATGCCAATAGGAATGATCATAACATCACTAATGAGCAAGCCAATTGAAAAATACTCCGCGGATCTTCAGGAGAAAATTGCTCATTTGAACGCTGTGGGGCAAGATGCAATCGGAGGAATCCCTATCGTCAAGGCATTCAATATGCAAGCTGTGCTGTTGAAGAAGTATATGGTGATTATGGAGGAGGTCGTCAAGCGCGGCTTACGACTAGAAAAGCGCTATGCTGCCATTACTCCGGTAGGTGTGATGATGCTAGCAACACCGATTATTTTGGTCATTGTATACGGAGGATACCTGATACAACATGGAGAGTTGAATGCTGGAGGCATTGTACTTTTTTTATACCTGATTTCGTTCATATTGCAGCCGATTGCCATGCTGCCGACGATCATTTCGCAAATGAAGGAAGCTGGTGGAGCCGCAAAGCATTTGTTTGAGGTGCTGGATTGGCAGAATGAACGTCAGGACGGCGAAATGACCTTGGTAGATCAGAAGCGAGAGAATAGGGCGCCTCGTTTGAAAGACGATGCAGATGGGGAAGCCAACCGAATGAGTGAAGGCGGAGCAGAAAGTGATGATGACGTTGATAGTGTTGCTGTAGTCAGCTTTGAGCATTTGACCTTTGGCTACGATGAAGGGAACACAGTGCTGAAGGATATCAGCTTCCAGGCAGGGCAAGGGGATATGGTGGCGATTGTCGGTGCCAGCGGTGGAGGTAAAAGCACGATTTTCAAGCTGCTTTGCGGATTTAATGAACCTGGAGAGCATGCTGGAACCATTCAACTATTTGGAAAGAGTTTGACAGATTGGAATTTAACAAGCCTGCGCAGTCATATTTCGATGGTATCTCAGGAGCCGTCGCTTTTTCCGGCCACCATTGCAGAAAATATCGGATATGGACGTTTGGAGGCGACTCGGGAAGAAATTGTCGAGGCGGCGAAAGCGGCACATGCGCATGATTTTATTGTTCAACTTCCCGAGGGCTATGAAACCCTGTTGAGCGAGCGGGGAGGCGGATTGTCTGGCGGTCAAAAACAGCGTATTTCCATAGCAAGAGCGTTATTGAAAAATGCTCCGCTGCTTCTATTGGACGAGCCGACTTCAGCACTCGATAGTCAGTCGGAGGCTCAGGTGCAGAATGCGATGAATGCGGTAATGCAAAACCGGACGGTACTGGTCATTGCTCATCGACTGTCAACCGTACGTCAGGCGAACCGCATTATTGTACTCGATCAGGGGGGCATTGTGGAATCGGGTTCTCATGAGGAATTACTGGGTCGTGATGGTGTGTACCGAAAGCTGTATTTGAAAAATTTTGAAGAAGAACAGCATACGGCGGAAAACGGTAATTCGTTGCCTGAGGAAAGGGGTGAGCGTCGTGACCTTCAAGCAGGGGTTTTATGAATTTAAGCAGTTGATGTCCCTGATGAAGCCGCACCGAAAATGGTATTTTACCGGGCTGGTTGGCAATAGTCTGACCAATGCCAGCATCACGATTTTACTTTCTTTTGTGGTGCATTATTTGCTGAATTTCGCGGTTAATGGCGATGTACAGGAGCTATACCGAGCGGTCTATTTGGTCAGTGGTACATTTTTGGCGTTAAGTCTTATTTCCCCCCTGTGCAGCTATATGTATAAACGGTGTGTAAAGCTGGCAATTGCCGAAGTACGAATGAAACTATTTGGCCACATTGTCAAGCTATCGTACGATAAAGCCGAAAAACACCATTCGGGTGATCTTGTATCCCGTATGACGAACGATGTACAGGCGCTGGAGCAGGCTTACACCGTTCATATCCGCTCGATTATACTGGAAATTTCGCTTTTCTTGGGCTCGTTGGTCATTTTGCTGGTTCTGGATTGGCGATTTGGGATTATGGCGGTTTTACTTGGGCTGGCTTCAGCCTGGATAAATGCTCATTTCGCGAAGAAAATGCGAAAGACGAGTGAAGAGTTACAGGGACGGATGAGCAGGTTCACGGAACGATTGAGTGATTTGCTCTCCGGTTTGCAGACGGTAAAGTTGTTTGGGTTGAGGACAAAGGTAGGCGGACTTTGTAACGATGCAAGCGAGGACATAAACCGCATCAGCATCCGGCAGGGACGTCATATGGGCTTGCAGGATATGTGCAATTTTGTCATAGAGTTCATTACGCTGGGCGGTGTACTTGTCGCCGGATTGATTCTGGTATCGCAGAAGCAAATGGAACTGGGAGTATTGGGACAGATTGTGCAGCTGCAAACGGGTATTTCAACGGTGTTTTTGGAGCTAGGGGCGGCTGTAACACTGTTACAAAACTCCTTGGCAGGCTTGGCGCGTATCCGCGAAATTCTGGATGAGTCGAAGGAAGAGGAGCAGTTCCCCGCGGCTAAAAAGAAGGGACCGCTGACTAGGCTTATTGATCCCGAGACGGCAGCTTTATCAGCCCGTGAATCTGGGGAATTCTATGGCGATGTTGAGACCTTGCGTTCAGACCACGCCATTGAACAGACTCCGGCTGCTCTGGAGCTGCACGACATCACCTTTGGCTATCAACCTGACCATCCAACGCTGCAAAGGTTAAACTTGGTCGTGCCAGAAGGGCAGGTAACCGCGCTTGTCGGCCCGAGTGGTGGTGGCAAAAGCACAGTCATGAAGCTGTTGCTGGGATTTTACCCACCGGACGATGGTGTGCTGCGGGTTCGTGGTCGCTTGGCAGAAGAATTTCCGTTGGATGAGGTCAGGGATTTGATGGCCTATGTACCACAGGAGGCTACGCTGTTCCACGGTACAGTAGCGGATAATATCCGTTTTGGCTCACCGGCTGCCACGGATGAGGAAGTAGAGGCTGCGGCCAAAACAGCCTATGCCAGCGGCTTCATAGCCGAGCTGCCAGAGGGGTACGACACGATTGTCGGTGAACGCGGAGCCAATTTGTCCGGCGGTCAAAGACAGCGGATCGCAATTGCCCGTGCTTTGCTCAAAAATGCACCGATTTTGCTGTTGGATGAAGCGACCTCGGCTTTAGATGCAGAATCGGAATATGAAGTCCAGCAGGGCTTAAATGAGCTGATGAAGGATCGTACGACATTAGTCATTGCCCATCGATTGTCTACGATTGAACGGGCGGATACGATCTGTGTCCTTGCCGATGGCGAACTGAAAGAGCAGGGTACCCATGATCAGCTCCTTGCCGAGGGCGGTCATTATGCAGAGCTGTATGAGCTTCAATTTCGAAAGCATCCCGAGGAACAAACCGCATAAATATGCGAATTTCCTTTTTACCAATATCTATTTTGCGAGGAGAGAGACGGATGACACAGCAAGATGTTCAATTGTTTTCGCTAAGCCAGCCACAGCAACGGATTTGGTATACGGAGCTTCTGTATCCTAATCGGAACACATCGACAATTATTGCAACTGTAAAAATCAGAGGAACTGTTCGTATAGATGCCTTGCAGCAAGCAATGAACCGGGTAATTGCCCAAAATGATTCTTTTCGTATCAAAATTACTGCTCAGGATGGAATCCCATATCAATATGTAGAGCCGTTTACGGCGGAAAATATAGAAACGCTCCAAGTTACCCCGGAAGAAGCGAATGTATGGTTAAAGCGTCATAATCCACAGCCGTTCTCATTGTTGGATTCGCAGCTGTACCGATTTGTTATCTTGCAGCTCGGAGCAGAAGAAACCTGGTTTAATTTTAAAATGCATCATATTATTTCAGATGGCGTGTCCATGAATCAGGCCATTAATGAAATCACCGGACATTATATGGATATTGTGCATGGTACAGGTCAAGATACGCCGACCAAGGGCAATCCCTATCTGGATTTTATCCAGGTAGAGCAAAGCTATGAGCAATCAGACCGTTATCAAAAGGACAAAACGTACTGGACAGAAAAGTTTGCCGATTTGCCAGAGACTACAGGTTTGAAATCATATAACCCGCTGACACTGAGCACAGCTGCACGCCGGGAGAGCTTTATACTGGAAGATGAGTTGTATCGTGGTGTTACGGCTTTTTGCGAGGAACATAAAATTAGTATTTTCACGTTCTTTCTGGCGGCTCTGTATATTTATTTGCATAAAGTGACGGGAGAGCAGGACTTAACCGTGGGGACACTCTATGCCAACCGTACGTCTAAGAAGGAAAAGGATACCATCGGTATGTTCGTCAGCACCGTGGCTACCCGTCTGTTGGTCGAACCAGAATCTGAACTGCTGACCTTCCTGCAAGGTGTAGGGAAGGAGCAGGCGTCCATTCTGCGGCATCAGCGTTACCCGTACAACAAAATTATTCAGGATTTGCGTGAACAGCAAAGCAGTCTGGACATTCAGCGCCTGTTTGGTGCTTCCATTCAGTACCGTACATTGAGTTTCTCCCGGTTTGATGAAGCGATTCAGCAAGTAGATAACGATTTCTGCGGAGATACGGTGAACGACTTTGATATTCACATGGTTGAAATGCTGGATGACGATAGACTCGTGCTGTACCTAGATTATCGTACCGAGCTGTTTAGTGAACAGGAAATTGCTCGAATTATTCGACAATTTTTGAGTGTGGCGGAGCATATGGTGCAGGGTCCACACAAGCGGATACAGGAATTGTCGCTGATCAGTGAGGAAGAACGGGCGCAAATCGTCGACGTATTCAATGCTACAGCGGTGGAGTATCCACACGAAGCAGGCATTCATGAGTTGTTTGAGGAACAGGCTGAACGTACACCGAATCAGACGGCAGTTGTGTTCGGAAATGCCCATTTAACTTATGGCGAACTGAATGTAAAAGCAAATCGACTGGCTCACACGTTACGCGGGCACGGTGTTACCGCTGAGCAAACGGTAGGTATCGTTGCTGAACGTTCCACGGATATGATCGTCGGCATGTTGGCGATTCTCAAAGCGGGCGGCGCATATGTACCGATTGACCCTGATTATCCGGCTGAACGTGTACGTTATCTGTTGGAAGATTCGGGGGCGAAGTTGCTGCTGGTGCAGCGCGCAGAACAGCAACCGGAGGAATACATCGGAATCGTATTGGATCTGAGCGATGCTAAGGTGTACGGGGCAGAGGATGACCAAGGCTTGAATACCGTACATTGGGAGCAAAATGAGGCTTATCATGCGGATTATACCGATAATACAAATCTGGAAAATGAGATTTTAAAGGAAGCATCCTCGTCTGTCGTAGACAGCACTGCTGGAGAACAAGAACGTAAATTTGGAAACCGACTAGCTTATTTGATGTACACTTCGGGCACAACCGGACAGCCCAAAGGGGTTATGGTAGAACATCGCAATGTTGTGCGTTTGGTGAAAAGTATAAACTATGCGCAATTAGATGCTGATACACGCATTTTGCAAACTGGCGCCGTTGTCTTTGACGCATCCACCTTCGAAATTTGGGGTGCGCTATTAAATGGTGGACAGCTTGTACTGGTAAGTCAGGATGTCATTTTGGACGCTCCAAAGCTCAAGGAAGCCGTGCGCCACCATGGTATCACGACAATGTGGCTGACTGCCCCGCTCTTTAACCAGCTATCTCAGCAGGACTTGGAGCTGTTCGAGGGGGTACAAGAACTGCTGGTCGGTGGTGATGTGCTGTCCGTACCGCACATTAACCGGGTGCTGGAGGCTCATCCGTCCCTGCGGATCATCAACGGCTATGGCCCAACGGAAAATACGACCTTTTCTACCACGCATGCCATTACTGGCGTGCAATCAGAATCGGTGCCGATTGGCAGTCCGATCCATAACTCCACAGCGTATGTCGTAGACCGTTCCATGCAGCTTCAGCCTGTTGGGGCATGGGGCGAGCTGATCGTCGGCGGCGACGGGGTGGCACGTGGCTACCGGAACCGTCCGGATCTGACGGCTGAAAAGTTCGTAGACAGTCCGTTCCGCAGCGGAGAGCGCTGCTACCGCACAGGCGATTTGGTGCGCTGGAATGAGGACGGGACGCTGGAATACAAAGGGCGGATCGACGCACAGGTGAAAATCCGGGGCTACCGGATCGAGCTGGGTGAGGTGGAAGCGCAGCTGTTGAAGCTGGAAGCGGTGCAAGAAGCCGTCGTCATTGCACGTGAGGATGAGCAGGGGCAAAAGCAGCTCTGTGCATATGTAGTCACCTTTGCGGATATCGCGGCTAGTGAGCTGCGAAGCGCCTTGAGCCAAGAATTGCCGGGTTACATGGTACCGTCATATTTTGTGCAGCTGGAGCAATTGCCGTTGACACCAAATGGCAAAGTGGATCGTCGGGCGTTGCCGCAACCGGAAGGAAGCGTGGATTCCGGTGAGGATTACGTAGCGGCACGTAATGAGGTAGAACGGACGCTAGTGTCCGTGTGGCAATCCGTACTTGGCATTGAGCATATTGGAGTGTTGGATAACTTTTTCCATCTGGGAGGCGACTCGATTAAGGCCATCCAGGTGTCTTCAAGACTGCTGCAAAATGGTTACAAGCTGGAAATGAGGGAGCTGTTCCAGTATCCGACGATTGCTGAGCTGAATGGACGAGTGCAGCGGGTGAGCCGTGTTTCCGATCAAGGAGAAGTCAGTGGAAATGTGGTATTGACACCGATTCAACACTGGTTCATAGAGCAGCAGCCATCAAAACCTGAACATTATAACCAGGCACTGATGCTGCACCGTGAGGATCGTTTGGACGAAACGGCGCTTCGTCAGGCACTGCAACGCATTGTCGAGCACCATGACGCTTTACGCATCGTATTCCGCCAGAATGCAGACGGCGGGTATGAGGCATGGAACCGTGGCGTGCAGGAGGGCGAGCTGTACAGCCTCGAAGTGGTGGATTTTACTAAGGAGCCTGACTTTGCTCATTTGCTGGAGAACAAAGCTAGCGAAATTCAAAGCAGCATCCGTCTAGATGAAGGCCCTCTGGTGAAGCTGGGTCTGTTCCGTTGCACCGATGGAGACCATTTGTTGGTAGCGATCCACCATTTTGTGGTCGACGGTGTGTCTTGGCGTATTTTGCTGGAGGATTTGGCATCCGGTTATGAGCAAGCTTTACGGGTTGAGTCTGTCCGTTTGCCTAATAAGACAGATTCCTTCCGCCTTTGGGCTGATCAGCTATCAGCCTATGCGAGCAGCACAGCATTGGAGGATGAGCGTGCGTATTGGGAGCAGATTGAGGAAGCAGGGAAGAATCAGGCATCCTTGCCTAAGGATTACACTCGTAAATCTCAGGCCAAGACGCAGCTTTGCGATGATCGGACACTGACCGTAGCGTGGACGGTAGAAGAAACGGAACAATTTCTGAAACAAGCTCATCGGGCCTACAATACAGAAGCAAACGACCTGCTGCTGACAGCTCTGGGCACTGCAATTCAGGAGTGGGCAGGCATCCGTCAGATGCTTGTAAATCTGGAGGGTCACGGACGGGAAGCCATTTTGCCGGATATGGATATTACGCGTACGGTCGGTTGGTTTACCAGCCAATTCCCGGTTGTACTTAATATGGGCGAGGATCGGAATGTGGGACGGCGTGTCAAGAACGTCAAGGAAGGACTGCGCCGTTTGCCGCATAAAGGGATTGGATACGGGATTTTGAGATATCTTGCTGACGGCGAAGGGGAAGCTGCTTTTGTTGCCGAGCCGGAAATCAGCTTTAACTATCTCGGACAATTCGATCAGGATTTAAAGAAAAATGCCTTTCGCATGTCTCCTTATTCCATCGGAGCTTCCATTAGTGACACGTTAACCAAGCGGTATGCTCTGGATATCAACGGCATGATCACGGACGGTGCACTGGAGCTGACGATCAGCTACAGCAGGAAAACATTCATGAAAAAGTCAATCAAAAAGCTGGCTGATCTGCTTCAGGAGAGCTTGCGTGAGGTATTGGCTCACTGTGTGGAAAAAGAGTTGCCAGAGCTGACGCCAAGCGACTTGTCCTTCCAAGGACTGACGGCTGGAGAGCTGGATCATATTGTAGAGCAGACGGCTGCTGCGGGAGAACTAGAAAATATTTATTCGCTCACACCCATGCAAAAAGGCATCCTGTTCCACGGCCTAATGGAGCCGAAATCCGGGGCGTACTTTGAGCAGGCGACATTTGATCTGCAAGGCAGCTTTCAAGTGGAGGCTTTTGCCGAAAGCTTAAATCAGCTGGTGGATCGCCATCAAATATTCAGAACGAACTTTTATAGCGGATGGAATGAGCAGCCTTTACAGGTAGTGTACCGTCACAAGCACGCCGGGTTCCGTTTTGAAGATGTACGTTCGATGAAACAAGGTGAGCAGGACGCATACATTGCTGATTTTGCTGAGCGCGACAAAGCCGAAGGCTTTCATTTCAGCTCAGGCGAGCTGATGCGGGTGTCTATTTTACGTACAGGCGAGGAGTCGTATCGTTTTGTGTGGAGCTTCCATCATATTTTGATGGACGGCTGGTGCTTGTTCCTTGTTATAGGGGAAGCATTTAATACGTACTTTGCCATACTCGAAGACCGCAAGCCGGAGCTCGCCCCGGTAACACCATACAGCGAATACATTGAATGGCTGGATCGGCAGGACAACGTGGAGGCTGAACGGTTCTGGAGTGATTATTTTGCTGGCTTTGAGCAGCAGACCGTATTGCCGCAGGTAAAACAGCTGGACAGTCACGCTAAAGAATATGAAGCGGACAAGCTTTCGTTTACACTGGGCCACGAAGTGACGGAACGGATAAACAAGCTGGTTAAGCAGAAGCAAGTAACGGTCAATACCCTTCTGCAAGCAGCGTGGGGTGTTGTGCTGCAACGGTATAACAACAGTCGGGATGTTGTATTTGGCAGTGTCGTATCCGGCAGATCAGCGGATATTCCGGGCATCGATAAAATGATTGGTTTGTTCATTAACACGGTTCCTGTACGGATTCACAGTGAGAAAGATATTACGTTTGCTGCGTTAATGAAGCAGATACAGGAGCAGGCACTGGCTTCCCGTGCCTATGAAACCTATCCGTTGTATGAAATTCAGGCCCTAACAGAGCAGAAACAGGACCTGGTGAACCATATTATGGTGTTTGAAAACTACCCAGTGGAACAGCGCATGGAGCAAATGGGCAGTCGTGGCACGAATGGCTTTACGATTGCCAATGCTTCCGTGTCGGAGCAAACGAACTATGATTTCAACATTACGGTTGTGCCGGGCGATGAAATTCATGTCCATTTGGAGTACAACGCGCGAGTGTTGGAACGCACGGCTGTAGAGCAAATCCGCGAGCATTTGTTGCATATTATTGAAGAAGCGATTAACAGACCAGATGCGCTGGTAGATGAACTTGAGCTGGTGACTACTGCGGAAAAAGCAAAAATCATCGATGGTTTTGGATCCGTGGGCGTATCTGCATGGAGTGATGAAAAGCAATCAGAAGGGTTGTTCCACGCCTATGTGGAAGAACAAGCGCAGCTTGTGCCGGATCACGTGGCAGTTGTATACGAGGAGCGGCAGCTTACGTATCGCGAGCTGAACGAGCGTGGGAACCAACTTGCTCGTAGATTGCGGAATGAAGGTATTGGGCGCGAGTCCATTGTTGGTATTTTGAGCGAGCGCTCGGTGGACATGCTGATCGGCGTATTAGCAGTATGGAAAGCCGGAGGTGCATATGTACCGTTAGATGCGGATTATCCATCCGAGCGTATCCGTTTTATGCTTGAGGACAGCGGCGCAACGGTACTGCTGACTCAAACTAGTTTGCGGGAGCGCGCACAAGCATGGCTGAATGAAAGCCAATGGGCTTTGGACGATGGAAAAGCTAAGGGTGAGCTGGAGACGGCGGTTAGCGTTGAAACAATGGAAAGAGACAGCCTCAATGAAGGTTTGAGCTTGAAATCAGATTTGGAGTCTGCCAGCGAAGCAGCACCCGAATCCGCAGCGAACTTGCGTCTGCATACCGTACTAGCGCTGGATGATGAGTCACTGTACACCGGGGATACGACGGATGTGGAACCTATCAATGAGCCGCAGGATCTGGCGTATGTGATCTACACGTCCGGGACAACGGGGCGTCCAAAAGGCGTTATGGTCGAGCATCGCAGCTTAGTGAATACGGCTAAGGCATATCGTCGGGATTATCGCCTGAACCAGTTCCCGGTACGACTGCTGCAGCTGGCAAGTTTCTCCTTCGACGTATTCGTCGGTGATATCGCACGGGCGCTCTATAACGGTGGCACGATGGTCATCTGCCCGAAAGACGACCGGATTGATCCAAGCCGTCTGTATGGCTGGATTCACGATTATCAGATTACGGTGTTCGAATCTACCCCGGCTTTAATCGTACCGTTCATGCAGCATGTGCATGAACACGGACTGGACATGAGCAGTCTGGAACTGCTGATCACCAGCTCGGATAGCTGCAGCGTGACGGATTATCGGGTGCTGCAAGAACGGTTTGGTGCGGATATCCGCATTATGAACAGCTATGGCGTCACGGAAGCGGCGATTGACTCCAGCTTCTACGACGAAGAACTGTCGAAGCTGCCAAGTAGCGGCAGTGTGCCGATTGGTCAGGCATGGCTGAACGCACGCTTCTACATTGTGGACAGCCAGTTGAATCCGGTGCCGATCGGCGTACTGGGCGAGCTGTGCATTGGCGGTGCCGGGGTGGCACGAGGCTACCTGAATCGTGCGGACCTGACGGCCGAGAAATTCGTGGCCAATCCGTTCGTGCCAGGTGAACGGCTGTACCGCACAGGCGACTTGGCGCGGTGGATGCCAGATGGCAATGTGGACTTTATCGGCCGGATGGATGATCAAGTGAAAATCCGGGGATACCGGATTGAGCTGGGCGAGATTGAAACCGCGATCCAGCGGGTGCCGGGTGTGCGTCAAGCGATAGTCATCGACCGGACGGACGAGCGTGGACACAAGTACTTGTGCGGATACATCACGGGAGAAGCTGAGCTGCGGATCGAGGAGGTACAGGCCGAGCTGGAAGCAGGACTGCCAGCACATATGGTACCTGCACGCTTGATGCGTCTGGAGACCTTGCCACTGACCCACAATGGAAAAATCGACCGCAAGGCCTTGCCGGAACCGGAAGGAAGCATCCATACCGGCGCAGCCTATGTGGCTCCACGTACTACGGTAGAACAGGTTTTAGCTTCAGTGTGGGCCGGGGTGCTGGGTGTCGAAACGGTAGGCACGCAGGATAACTTCTTCGAGCTGGGCGGCGATTCGATCAAAGCATTGCAAGTATCATCCCGATTGCTGCAAGCAGGGTATCGACTGGACATGAAGGATTTGTTCAGCCATCCGACGGTAGCGTCACTCAGTCCTTTGCTTCGTACAGATGGCAAGATTGCCAGCCAGGAAGAGGCAGTAGGCAAGGTAGATCTGACACCCATTCAACGGTGGTTCTTCGAGCAGCAGCCGATTGATCTGCACCACAGCAACCAGGCGATGATGCTGTATCGAGCTGGGCGCTTTGACGTCGATGCGCTGCGCCGTACGATGGAACGTATTGTCCAGCATCATGACGCATTGCGTACGATATTCCGTGAGACGGAGCAAGGCTATGCCGCTTGGAACCGCAGTGTGGTGGAAGGCGAGCTATACACGCTGGACATCGTAGATTTTAGCGGAGTTGAAGACGAATCCACCGCTGTAGAAGCCAAGGCGAGTGAAATTCAAGCGAGCATTCACTTGAGCGAGGGTCCACTTGTGAAGCTCGGTCTGTTTCATTGCGCTGAGGGCGATCATTTGCTAATCGTCATTCATCATTTGGTCGTGGACGGTGTATCGTGGCGTATTTTACTGGAGGATTTGGCATCGGGTTATGAGCAGGCCGTTGCAGGTAAAACAGGCACAACTATTCGACTGCCGCATAAAACAGATTCGTTCCAGGAATGGGCTAAACGGCTGTCAGCCTACGCGAATAGTGCGACGATAGAGCGGGAGCACGCATACTGGCAGCATATCGAACAAGCAGAAGCAAGCCTGGCGAAGCCTTTGCCGAAGGATTTTGCAAATGACAATGCTCTGCTGGGAGACAGTGAGGTTGTGACTGTCCGCTGGACGAAGCAGGAAACTGAGCAACTACTCAAACAAGCTCATCGCGCGTACAACACGGAAATGAATGACCTGTTGCTGGCTGCGCTCGGAAAAGCCGTCTATGACTGGTCTGGTTCCGAACGGGTTCTGATCAACCTGGAGGGCCATGGGCGGGAGGCCATTTTAACAGATGTGGATATTACACGGACAGTCGGCTGGTTTACGAGCCAGTTCCCGGTTGTACTGGATGGAAGTCTGGGACAAGGGGGGAATACGGCTCGTCTGATCAAACGGGTTAAGGAAGGGCTGCGTCATATTCCGCAGAAAGGCATCGGATATGGTATTTTACGTTACCTGTCGGAAACGAATGTTTTGGAGAAAGCAGACGTGCAGTTAAAGGCGCAGCCTGAGATCAGTTTTAACTATTTGGGTCAATTCGATCAGGATTATAAAGGCAACGATCTGGAGCCTTCCTCCTATTCCATCGGTGTGCCTGTTAGCACGAACGCGTCTATGGATTTTGCATTGGATATTAACGGAGTAATCGAGGACGGCGAGCTGGTTTTCACTATTCGCTACGGCACAACACAATTCCGTCATGAAACGATTGCACAGCTTGGACAACTACTGGCATCCGGCTTGCGTGAGGTGATTAGCCATTGCGTTGCGCAGGAAAGAACGGTGTTGACCCCAAGTGATGTTCTGCTAAATAACATCACGCTGGACGAGTTGGAGCAATTGGTGAAAGATACACAAGATATGGGTGAACTAGAAAATGTGTATGCTTTGACGCCGATGCAAAAAGGTATGCTCTTCTTCAGTCTAATGGATGAGAGTTCGACAGCTTATTTTGAGCAGGCCACCTTTGAGTTGAATGGACGGTTTGATGTGGTTGCTTTCGGCAAAAGCTTTGATCTGCTCGTACAGCGTCATGAGGCGTTGCGGACGAACTTTATCAGTTCATGGAAGGATGAGCCTGTGCAGGTCGTCTTCCGTAATCGTAGTGGGCAATTATATTATGAAGACCTGCGCGGACTGGAAAAAGAAGAACGAGCAGCGCGTGTTGAGGCTTTTACCCTTGCCGATAAAGCTAAAGGATTCAATCTCGCAGAGGATGCACTCATTCGTATTTCGATCCTTCAAACCGGGGATGAAACATATCACTTTATCTGGAGCTTCCATCACATTTTGATGGATGGCTGGTGCTTGTCCTTTATGACACAGGAGGTATTCGGTAGCTATCTGGCACTGCGTGCGGGTCATGAGCCAGCGCTGGAGCCTGTCACGCCGTTCAGTTGTTTTATTGAATGGCTGGAACGTCAGGATCGTGAGGCAGCCTTGCAATACTGGCGTGGGTATCTGGCGGACTACGAGCAGCAAATTACGCTTCCACAGCAAAAAACACAGCCTAAATCGATGCAAGATGAGGAATATGTCGCTGAAGATCTGGAATGTGACTTCCAGCCGGAGCTGGTGGCTCAGATCGAACGGGTGGCGAAGCACAATCAGGTCACGATCAACACGCTGATTCAGACAGTATGGGGCGTTCTGTTGCAAAAATATAATAACAGTCCGGATGTCGTGTTCGGCAGCGTTGTGTCCGGTCGTCCAGGGGATATTCCGGGTGTGGAGCACATGATTGGGCTATTCATTAATACAATTCCAGTGCGTGTTCAGTCTGAACAAGGTGAAACCTTTGTGGGCCTGATGAAACGAACACAGCGGCAGGCGCTGGCTTCCAATGCCTATGATGCGTTCCCGCTGTATGAAATTCAAGCACTGACCGAGCAGAAGCAGGATTTAATTAACCATATTATGATATTTGAAAATTACCCGGTGGAGCAGCAGGTAGAGCAACTGGGTAGTGAAGAACAGGAACCCTTCACAATTTCAAATGTGGTGGCTACAGAGCAAACCAACTACGATCTGAACGTCGTCGTGATGCCGGGTGAAGGCATCAAGATTCGTTTTATGTATAACACGCTCAGCTTTGATCAAGCAGGTATTGAGCGTCTGTATGGGCATTTTGCACGCCTGCTGGAGCAAATTTCGGTCAATCCGCATGTTCGTGTTGAAGAGCTGGAACTACTCACAGCAGCGGAAAAACAACAGATTACAGCGGCATTTAATGATACCGCTTGTGCATTCCCATGCAAACAGACGATCCATCAGCTGTTTGAGGATCAGGTGGAGTGTACGCCGGATCAGGTGGCATTGGTGTTTGGAAATCAGAGTCTGACTTATCGGGAACTGAATGAACGGGCCAACTCATTGGCCCGAATGCTTCAAGCCCAGGGAGTAGGACCTGACAAACTGGTCGGACTGATGGTACAGCGTTCAGTGGAAATGATCGTAGGCCTTCTGGCCGTTCTAAAAGCAGGTGGTGCTTATGTGCCGATTGATCCCGAATTTCCGTCCTCTCGTATTGCATACATGCTGGAAGATAGCGAGGCCACAGTGCTTCTGACCAGTCGTGATCTGTTGGAAGAGCATCATTGCAACGCCAATGCAATATTTCTTGAGGATGCAGCCTTGTATCAGGGAGAGAGCGGCAACCTGGAGACGATTGCCCGACCAGAGCATTTGGCTTATGTCATCTATACGTCGGGTTCGACTGGAAACCCGAAAGGAGTTATGCTCCAGCATCGCTCGGTCCTCAACTTTATTACCGGGATGCGCGAAGTCATTGACTTTGAAGCGAGCCAAACGATTTTGTCGCTCACGACCATTTCATTCGATATTTTCGTCTTGGAAACCATCTTGCCCTTGCTGGGTGGAATGACGGTTGTGCTTGGCGACCGCCAGCATCAGGTGAATCCGCAGGAACTGGGTGAGTTGATTACTCAACATTCGATTGAGATGTTGCAAATGACCCCATCCCGGTTACAAATGCTGCTGGGTCATGAAGCAGGTTCCCGCGCGCTGCAAAGCGTGAAGGCAATTATGGTCGGGGGTGAAGCCCTTCCGTCCAAGCTGCTCGCAGCACTGCAAGAAATAAACGGTCCTCGCATTTATAACATGTACGGACCTACAGAAACGACGGTGTGGTCGACCGTGCAGGAACTGACCCATGCTCAACATATTAATATTGGACGTCCTATTGCGAATACCCAAATCTATATCATGAATGCGAATGGGGAATTGCAGCCCGTCGGCGTACCGGGTGAGTTATGTATTGCAGGGGAAGGATTGGCCCGTGGGTATTGGAAACGTGAAGAACTGACGGCCGAGAAATTTGTGAATAATCCGTTTGCTGATGACAAGTCAGACCATGAGCGGATGTATCGTACAGGCGATTTGGCAAGATGGATGCCGGACGGCAACATTGAATATTTGGGTCGGATGGACCATCAGGTGAAAATCAGAGGTTACCGGATTGAACTGGGCGAGATCGAATCGCAGCTGTTGCAGGTGGAGTCGGTACAAGAAGCGGTCATCATGGCCCGTACGGACGAAACGGGCCAAACACAGCTCGTGGCGTACTACGTGGCGAGTCAAGAGCTTGGAGCTGGTGAGCTGAGACATGAGCTGGGACAAGAGCTGCCAAGCTATATGGTGCCGTCGTATTTCATCTGGTTGGAGCAGATGCCGCTGACACCGAATGGTAAAATCGACCGCAAGTCCCTGCCAGCACCAGAAGGCGGTTTGCACAGCGGTGCGGATTATGCAGCGCCACGCACTGTAACAGAACGAACACTCGTAGCGATCTGGCAGTCCGTCCTGGGCGTGCCAACCGTCGGTATTTTAGACAATTTCTTTGATATGGGCGGCGATTCGATCAAGGCGATTCAAATCGTGTCGCGTGCGTTCCAGGCAGGCTACAAGCTGGACTTGAAGGATTTGTTCCGCTATCCCATCGTCGCAACCCTGGCACCGCATATGCACGAGGTCAGTCGTATGGCAGATCAGGGAGAAGTGAGCGGAGAAACGGCGTTGCTTCCGATCCAGTATGGGTTCTTTGCGCAGGCCCAAGTGGATGCGCATCACTTTAATCAGGCAGTGATCCTGCACCGGGAGCAGGGCTTTGACGAAGCTGCTCTGCGTCAGGCGCTTATCAAACTAGCAGAGCACCATGATGCACTGCGGATGGTGTTCAGCAAGACCGAGCAAGGCTATAAAGCATGGAACCGCGGAATACAGGAAGGCGAGTTGTATCATCTGGACGTGCTGGACTTTAGCAATTTGGCGGATGAAGCCATGCTCAGCGCGGCAATTGAGGCGAAAGCCAATGAAATTCAAAGCAGTATCCAACTGCAAGAAGGACCGCTGTTAAAGGCTGGTTTGTTCCACTGTGCAGATGGGGACCATCTCCTGATGGCGATTCACCATTTGGTCGTGGACGGGGTATCCTGGCGTATCTTGTTTGAGGATTTGGCTACTGCCTATGAACAGGCCGTTCATCAGGAAGTGCTTCAGCTGCCGGACAAAACGGATTCCTTCCGTTTCTGGTCACAAAAACTTTCCACCTATGCGAATAGCACAGCCATGGACAGTGAACACGCCTATTGGGAGCAATTGAACGCAGCCGCTTGGGCTGACCAAGTACGTTTGCCTGAGGATCAAGCGCAGGCTGAGCCCTTTACCTTGGCTGACACGGATACAGTGGTCGTCCAGCTTACGGAGGAAGAGACATCAAAATTATTGAAGCAAGCACACCGCGCATATAACACGGAAGTGAACGATCTGCTTCTGACGGCACTGGGCATGATGATGTACACGTGGACGGGTCATGAACGCAGTCTGATTAATTTAGAGGGACACGGGCGTGGGAACATTTTGCCGGATACGGACATTTCTCGTACGGTAGGCTGGTTTACGAGTCCATATCCGGTATTGCTGGACATCGGTCGTGATCCCGCTTTGTCAGAACGTATCAAACAGGTCAAAGAGAGCCTGCGCCTTATTCCGAATAAAGGAATGGGCTACGGAATCTGGAAATATTTGAGTGAATCCGGCCAAGCCGTTGGTCAGCAAGCAGGTGTGCTGAACCTTGGTCAACATCAAGCTTTTGCCGAGCCGCAAGTGAGCTTTAACTATCTCGGACAGCTGGATCAGGACTTGCAAAACAGCGATATTCGTATGTCTCCTTATTCAATTGGATCGGTCGTTAGTGACCGGACGAAGATGAAATATGCGCTCGATGTGAGCGGGATCGTAACGAACGGCATCCTGGAACTGGACATTCGGTATAACGGCAAAGCCTTCCGTAAGGACACCGTCCACATGCTGGCTAATCTATTAAAATCCAACCTGCTTGAAATGATCGAGCATTGTGTCACACGGGAGCGGACCGAATTGACTCCAAGTGATGTATTGCTAAAAGGTCTGACCCTGGAGCAATTAGATACGATTAAGGAGCAGACCAAGACGGTTGGGGAATTGGAAAATGTGTACCCCTTGACCCCCATGCAAAAGGGTATGCTGTTCCATAGTTTGATGAATGCAGAAACAGGCGTGTATTTTGAACAGGCGACCTTTGATCTGGAGGGCCACTTTGAGCCATCCCTATTCGAGGAAAGCTTGAAGCTGCTGGTTAGCCGGCATGCTATATTACGGACGAATTTCTACAGCGGCTGGTATGGTCAACCGTTGCAGATCGTCTATCGTCATAAAAATCCGAGCTTCCGTTATGAGGATGTCAGAGGGCGTGAACACGCTGTAGCTGAATTTGTGGCTCAGGATAAAGCTCGAGGCTTTGATCTAAGCAAGGATGCGCTTATGCGAGTATCCGTCTTCCGCACAGGGGATAGCTCATATCGTTTTGTATGGAGCTTCCATCATATTGTGATGGACGGATGGTGCCTGTCCCTGATGACGGACGAAGTGTTTGGGGCGTATTTGGCCCTGCTGGAGCACAAGCAGCCAGAGCTCGCACCTGTCAAGCCGTATAGTGACTATATCGAATGGTTGGAACATCAGGATGCACAGGAAGCGACCCGTTATTGGAGTGACTATTTGGCAGGTTTTGAGCAGCGAACCTTGTTGCCTGGTGAGAACGCGCAAGCTTCTGTCGTCGCACGGGATGAAGAACCGGACAGAAGTGGTGAAAGTTCAAATGCCGGCTATGTTTTGGAAAAGCTGCCATTTAGGTTGGGCAAGGAGCAGAGTGCCGCATTAAACCAAATGGCCAAGCAGCAGCACGTCACGATTAACACATTGCTGCAAAGTGTGTGGGGCGTTATTTTACAGCAATACAATAATAATCAGGATGTTGTGTTTGGTGGTGTGGTATCTGGTCGTCCGGCAGACATTCCGGGTGTGGAGAACATGATCGGACTGTTTATCAATACCATACCGGTGCGGATTCAAAGTGAATGGAATGCTACATTTGCTGAAATATTGCAGCGTACGCAGGAACAGGCTTTGGCCTCCAGTATGTATGACACGTTCCCGTTGTACGACATTCAGGCACTGACTGAACAAAAACAAGACCTGATTCATCACATCATGGTCTTTGAAAACTACCCGATCGGGCAGCAGATGAAGCAGATGGGCGGTTCTGACGAGACAAGGTCACAGACGGACTTTTCGATTGCCAATGTGGAACTTGCCGAGCAAACCAACTACGATTTCAACCTGATTGTCGTGCCTGACGAGGATATCTCCATCCTGCTTGAATACAATGCTCTAGTGTATAGCCGGTCTGCCATGGAGCGTATCCAGGGCCATATCGACCATGTCATCGGACAAATTGTGGACAATCCGAATATCCGAGTGAATGAGCTGGAATTGGTAACACCGGAAGAACAGGCACAGCTCGTTCAGGTCTGGGGGGATACGGCGACAGCCTATCCGCAGGATCAAACGCTAAGCGCATTGTTTGAGCAGCAGGCCGCGGATACACCGGACCAGGTGGCAGTGTTGTGCGGAGCGGAATCGTTGACCTACGCGGAGTTGAATGAGCGCGCGAACCGTTTGGCTCGAACGCTGCGTGCGGAAGGTGTTGAACCGGATCAGCCTGTAGGCATACTGGTTCACCGTTCGCTGGAGATGATCGTAGGCATCTACGCGATCCTCAAGGCAGGGGGAGCCTATGTACCGATTGATCCAGAATATCCGGCGGATCGCATCCGCTTTATGCTGGAGGACTCGGGCGCGAAGCTGGTGCTGACGCAATCGCATCTGGCGGGGCAAGCGTCACTGAGTTTCGACGGCCAGGTGCTGGTGCTGGATCGTCAGGAGCAGGATGGCCAAGACATTTACCACAAAGACGGTTCGAATCTGGAGGCACTGGCTGGCCCGCACCATGTAGCCTATGTTATCTATACCTCCGGCTCCACCGGGAAACCGAAGGGCGTGATGGTGGAGCACCATTCCGTGCTGAACCGAATTTTGTGGATGCATGGTCGATACGGCTTGAGTGCGGAAGATACGATCCTGCAAAAGACAGCCTTCACGTTCGACGTGTCGGTATGGGAGCTGTTCTGGTGGTCGCTGGTCGGCTCAAAGGTAAGCCTGCTGCCCGTGGGCGGGGAAAAGAACCCGGAAGGCATCGTCGACACGATTGCCCGCGATGGCGTGAGCACGATGCACTTTGTTCCCGCCATGCTGCATGCGTTCCTGGAGTACGTGGAGCAGCAGCCACGGGAAGTGATGCAAGCGAAGCTAGGCACGCTACGCCATGTCTTTGCCAGTGGTGAAGCCTTGCCGCCACAGCATGTGGCGCGATTCCAGCGGCTCGTGTCGAGTCTGGCCGGAGCGAAGCTGATCAACCTGTATGGACCAACCGAAGCGACGGTGGACGTATCGTACTTTGATTGTGAACTGGATGAGGAATATGGAGTTATTCCGATCGGGAAACCGATTCAGAATATTCGTCTGTACATCGTGAAGGAAGGCACGGAGCAATTGCAGCCGATCGGGGTTGCAGGTGAACTGTGCATCGGTGGTGTAGGTGTAGCGCGCGGCTATCTGAACCGTCCAGAGCTGACGGCCGAGAAATTTGTGAAAGACCCGTTTGCAGGCGGGGAAGCAGGCTATGAACGGATGTACCGTACAGGCGATTTGGCGAGATGGATGCCGGACGGCAACATTGAATATCTGGGCCGGATCGACCATCAAGTCAAAATCCGCGGGTACCGGATCGAGCTGGGCGAGGTCGAATCGCAGCTGCTCCAAGTAGAATCGGTACGAGAAGCGGTCGTCATGGCTCGTGCGGATGAAACGGGCCAAAAACAAATGGTGGCGTACTACGTTGCGGGACAAGAGCTAGGAGCCAGTGAGCTGAGAAGTGAGCTGGGCCGGGAGCTGCCAAGCTACATGGTGCCATCGTACTTTGTACAGCTGGAGCAGATGCCGCTGAGTCCGAATGGCAAAATTGACCGCAAGGCCCTGCCAGCACCAGAAGGCAGTCTGCAATTCGGAACGGATTATGCAGAGCCGCGTACCGCATCAGAACGCGCTTTGGTAGCGGTTTGGCAGTCAGTACTGGGGCTACAGACGGTCGGCATATTGGACAACTTCTTTGATCTAGGCGGCGATTCCATTAAGGCAATCCAAATCGCATCGCGCGCGTTCCAGGCCGGCTATAAGCTGGACATGAAGGATTTGTTCCAGTATCCAACGGTTGCAACCCTGGCACCGCATATGCATGAGGTCCGTCGTATGGCAGATCAAGGAGAAGTGAGCGGGGAAACCTCGTTGCTTCCGATCCAGCATTGGTTCTTTGCGCAGGAGCGCGAGCGCCCGCAGCACTTTAATCAGGCGGTCATGCTCTATTGTGCCGAGGGCTTTGATGAGACGGCGATTCGCCAAGTCATGGATCACATCGTGAAGCATCATGATGCGCTTCGTACGGTTTTCCATCAGGATTCCTCTGGTTATATGGCTTGGACACGTAGTGTAGATGAAGGCGCGTTGTATACGCTGGAAACCGAAGACTACCGTGAACAAGTAGCCTATGCGGAAGCGCTGGAAGCGAAGGCAAATGAAATTCAAAGCAGCATTCACCTGTCCGAAGGACCTCTGGTGAAGCTGGGATTGTTCCGCACAACCGAGGGCGATCATTTGCTCATAGCTATTCACCATTTGGTGATAGACGGGGTGTCGTGGCGGATTCTGTTTGAAGATTTCTCGACAGGTTACGAGCAGGCGATCAAAGGCGAGCCTGTACGATTGCCCTATAAAACGGATTCCTTTCAAACTTGGGCACGGGAGTTGTCGTCTTACGCCAACCGTCCTGAGGCTGCATCGGATGAAGTTTATTGGAAGCAGCTGGAACAGGTCAAAGCGGAAGCGGCACCGTTGCCGAAGGATTTTGCCTACGAGGGCTCTTTGAATGCAGACAGCGAAGTGCTGACGGTAGAGTGGACCGAAGCTGAAACCCAGCAGTTGTTAAAGCAGGCTCATCGCGCCTACAACACCGAGGTCAATGATTTGCTGCTGACGGCATTAGGATTGGCGATGCACAACTGGACAGGCGCCGGACAGGTGCTAGTGAACCTGGAGGGACATGGCCGGGAAGCAATCCTGCCAGAGGTGGATATGACACGTACAGTAGGCTGGTTTACGAGCTTGTATCCGGTACTGCTGGATACGGGTGCAAATCTGACGCTGGCAGAGCGGATTAAAGAAACGAAGGAAGGCCTACGCCGCATTCCGCATAAAGGGCTAACCTATGGCACCTGGCGCTACTTGTCCCCTGCTTTCGCATCGGATGAAGCGCATGCGATTGCAGCAGAACCGGAAATAAGCTTTAACTATTTGGGTCAAGTCGATCAGGATCTACAAAACAGTGGAATCACATTGTCTTCCTATAGCGCAGGAGAGACAGAGGATGCACATTCACCGCTGCAATATACGCTGGATTTAAACGCGATGATCTCTGAAGGCACGCTGCGCTTGACGATTGCTTACAGCCGTAAGCAGTATCGCCAAGAAACGCTGGAACGTGTGGCGGGACTGTTGCAATCCGCTTTGCAAGAGGTGATTACGCATTGCGTCGCTCAGGAACAGCCGGAACTGACCCCGAGTGATGTATCCTTCAAAGGTCTGACGACTAGAGAACTGGAACAAATTGCGGAACAGGCGGCACATACCGGTGAGCTGGAAAATGTATACGCACTGACGCCGATGCAAAAGGGCATGCTCTTTTACAATCTGATGGACTCGCAATCAGGAGCTTATTTTGAACAGGCATCCTTTGATCTGCAGGGACATTTTAATGTCGATGCGTTTGCGGCCAGTTTGGATGTATTGATGCAGCGGCATACGGTACTGCGCACGAACTTCTACAGCGGCTGGAAAGATGAAGCGCTTCAGGTCGTGTATCGCAATAAGCGCAGCGAACTGTATGTGGAGGATTTGCGGGATATGGAGCAAGAGCGGCAAAACGAGTACATCCTCGAATATACGCGCCAAGACAAGCAAAGAGGCTTTGATCTGGCGCAAGATGCTTTGATGCGTGTGGCTGTTTTGCGCACAGGTGAGGATTCGTACCGTTTTGTGTGGAGCTTCCACCATATCGTCATGGACGGCTGGTGCTTGTCGCTGGTGACAAACGAAGTGTTTGCGAGTTATTTTGCGATACTGGCCCATAAGCAGCCGGAACTGGCACCTGTAACGCCGTACAGTCAATATATCGAATGGCTGGAACAACAGGATCGTCAGGCCGCATCAGGTTACTGGAGCAAGGTTCTGGAAGGATATGAGGAGCAGTCCCGCTTGCCACAGGCAAAAATCCAGGGTAAGACGGGGTATCAGGCGGAGCGTCTGGATTTTGACTTAGGTGCGGATCTAACGGCTGGCATTCAGCGCGTAGCCAAGCGTTATCAGGTGACGATGAATACGTTGATGCAGACGGTTTGGGGCCTTTTGCTGCAAAAATATAATGGCACAGATGATGTGGTGTTTGGCAGCGTGGTATCTGGACGTCCGGCAGACATTCCGAATGTGGAGCACATTATTGGTCTGTTTATCAATACCATTCCTGTACGCATCCGCAGTCAAGTGGACAGTTTATTCTCAGACGTGATGAAGCAAACCCAAGAGCAATCCATTGCTTCCCATGCCTATGATACGTATCCGTTATATGAAATTCAGGGGCTGTCGGAGCTTAAGCAGGATTTGATCAATCATATTCTTATTTTTGAGAACTATCCGGTAGAGGAACAATTGGAGCAATTAGGCAGCGGTGAAGAGTCCAGCTTCACGATCACAGGAGCCGAGTCTGTCGAGCAGACCAACTATGACTTTAACTTGGTGGTGCTGCCGGGCAACACTATTCACATGAGCTTTGGTTATAATGCCTTGGCATTTGAACGGGAAAGCGTAGAGCAAATTCGAGGTCATCTGGTGAAGTTGCTGGAACAGGTGACAGCGAAGCCGGACATTCGCGTGCATGAGCTGGATATGGTAACCACGCAGGAGCGTGAGCAAATTCTCAGCGTATGGGGAGATACGGCGACCGAGTATCCAAGCGAGCAAACGATCCATGGCTTGTTCGAGGCGCAAACCGCGCAGACGCCGGAGCAGACAGCACTGTTCTTCGAAGGAGAGCAGTTGACCTATCGCGAGCTGAATGCACGCGCCAATCGATTAGCTCGTACCTTGCGCAGTCAAGGCGTGACGAAAGATCGTCTGGTGGGTCTGATGACCGAGCGCTCGGTGGACATGATCGTAGGTATCTTCGGGATTTTAAAAGCCGGGGGTGCATATGTGCCCATCGATCCGACGTATCCAGAGGAGCGTATCCGCTATATGCTGGACGACTCGGGTGCGAAGCTGTTGTTAACGCAAAACCATCTGGTGGACAAAGCGGCTATCGACGGTCAGGTGCTGGTGTTGGATGGGGAGCAAACGGTGTACCACGAGGATGATTCCAATTTGGAGCCGTGGTCCGGTCCGAACGATCTGGCATATGTGATCTATACGTCGGGTACGACGGGGCAGCCGAAGGGCGTAATGCTCGAGCATCACGGGCTGTGCAATCTGAAAACGTATTTTGATCAGACGCTTCGGATGAGCACGTCGGATCATGCGTTGCTGTTCGCCAGCTACTCGTTTGATGCGGCTTGCTGGGAAATCTTCCAGGCGCTGTTCTGCGGAGCCGCGTTGTATGTGCCAACGTCAGAAACGATTTTGAATTACGAGCGGTTTGAGCAATATATGGCGGATCATCAAATCACCGTGGCTGCTTTGCCGCCGACCTATGCGGTGTATCTGGAGCCGGAACGGATGCCAAACCTGCGTATTCTGTTCACTGCGGGTTCTGCAACTTCAACAGAATTGGTATACAAGTGGAAGGATCAAGTGGCGTACTACAACGGCTACGGTCCCACCGAAAACTCGGTGGCGACGTCCATCTGGCCCGTATCCGAGGATGAGAGAGCCGGACAGCTGATTTCTATCGGACGCCCTGTGCCGAATCATCGGGTATACATGGTGGATGTGCATGGACATTTGGCTCCGGTGGGCGTAGCGGGTGAGCTGTGCGTGTCCGGTCCGGGTCTGGCTCGGGGTTATCTGGATCGCCCAGAGCTGACGGCTGAGAAATTTGTATCGAATCCGTTTGCGGCTGGTGAAGCAGGGTATGAACGAATGTACCGTACAGGTGACTTGGCGAGATGGATGCCAGACGGAAATATCGAATATTTGGGCCGGATCGACCATCAGGTGAAAATCCGGGGCTATCGGATCGAGCTGGGTGAGGTCGATGCACAAATTTTGAAAGTGGAGGACGTACAAGAGGTCATCGTACTGGCCCAGGCGGACGAGCAGGGGCAAAACCAACTGGTGGCGTACTATGTCGCTGAACGGGAAGTGAGCGCGGGTGAGCTGCGCAGCTTACTGGGTGAGGAGCTACCAAACTACATGGTGCCTTCGTATTTCATCCAGCTGGAGCAAATGCCACTGACACCTAACGGTAAAATCGACCGCAAGGCCCTGCCAGCACCAGAAGGCAGCCTGCAAAGCGGAGCAAACTATGTAGAGCCGCGCACAGCGCTGGAGCAGACGTTAGTGTCCATTTGGCAGGCCGTGTTGGGGGCGAAGAGAGTCGGGATTTTGGATAATTTCTTTGATCTGGGCGGCGATTCGATCAAAGCAATCCAGGTATCCTCCCGTTTGCTGCAAGCGGGCTACAAGCTGGACATGAAGGATTTGTTCCAATATCCTTCTGTCTCGCTGCTGAGTGGTTATGTACACAAGGTCAGCCGTACAGCCGATCAGCGGGTGGTTTCGGGAAGCGTCAAGCTGACTCCGATTCAACAATGGTTCTTTGGACAATCATCAGCAGAGCCGGATTATTTTAACCAGTCGGTGATGCTATATAGAGCACAAGGCTTTGATGAAGCCGCATTGCATCAAACGGTGACCAAGGTAACGGAGCATCATGATGCGCTACGTATGGTCTTCCGTCAGACCGAACAGGGCTATGAAGCGTGGAATCGCGGTTTGAACGAAGGCGAGCTGTATAGTCTAGACGTTGTTGATCTGACGGATGTGCAAAACATTGCAGATGTTGCAGCAGCAATTGAAATGAAAGCCAACGCCATCCAAAGCTCCATTCATCTGGACGAAGGGCCGTTGGTGAAGCTGGGACTTTTCCGCTGCATGGATGGAGATCATTTACTGATTGCGATTCATCATTTGGTCGTAGACGGGATTTCATGGCGGATTGTGTTTGAGGATTTCGCGACTGGATATAAGCAGGCGGTTCGTGGAGAAGCCATTCGTTTGCCATATAAAACGGACTCGTTCTCCACTTGGGCAGAGTGCTTATCACAATATGCGAATAGTCCGGCCATCGAAGACGAACGCGAATACTGGCACCGTCTTGCCCAAACGGAAGTTGCATCGTTGCCTAAGGATCAAGAGAGAGCAGAGGGACAACATTCTCTAATCCGAGACACTGCGACGGTGACCGTGGCTTGGACCGAACAGGAAACACGACTGCTGCTGCAGGAAGCACACCGTGCGTACCACACCGAGGTCAATGATCTGCTGTTAACCGCACTCGGCACAGCGGTATATAACTGGAGCGGTCAGGAGCGCGTGCTGGTCAATCTGGAGGGACATGGCCGGGAAGCCATTGTTCCAGATATCGACATCACCCGTACCGTGGGCTGGTTTACAAGCCAATATCCGGTGCTGCTGGGTGTGGACGGAAAGGCGGAAGTAGGGCAGCGAATCAAGCGGGTGAAGGAAGACCTGCGTCATGTGCCGCATAAGGGCATTGGCTACGGCATTTTGAAATATATGTCTCAGGATGATGCCAATCATTCCCTTGCCTTGCAGCCTGAAATTAGCTTTAACTATTTGGGACAATTTGATCAGGACTTGGAAAATGGGGATATCGTTCTGTCTTCACATCCAGGTGGAGAGCCGATGAGTAATCATACCGTACTGGAGCATCCGCTGAATGTGAACGGAATGATTACAGCGGGCGCGCTGACACTGGAAATTCGCTATGACAGTAAGGTATATCATCAGCAAAATGTAGAAAAATTTGCGCAGTTGCTGCAGGAAAGCTTGCAGGAAGTGATCGCTCATTGTGCCTCCAAAGAGCGGAGTGAGCTAACACCAAGCGATGTATTGTTCAAGGGCTTGACACTGGAGCAACTGGAGCAATTGACGGAGCAAACAGCTTCTGTGGGCGAGCTGGAAAATGTGTATGCTCTTTCGCCTATGCAGAAGGGGATGCTTTTCCATAGCTTGATGGAGCCGGAGTCAGGCGCCTACTTCCAGCAAGCCTCGTTTGATCAAAAAGGCAGCTTTGATGTGGCTGTTTTCCGCAAGAGTCTGGATGTACTGACACAGCGTCATGAAGCGCTGCGAACGAATTTCCATATGTTCGAGACAGGACACAGTCAGGAGCCATTGCAGATCGTGTTCCGCCACAAAGATAGCGACCTTTCTTTCCAGGATATACGGGAAATGCAGGAAGCGGAGCAACAGGCGTATATCCAGGCGTTTAAGCAAGAGGACCAGGCTAGAGGCTTTAATCTTGGTACGGATGCCCTCATGCGCGTACAGGTATTGCAGACCCATGAAGAAACGTATCACTTGGTATGGAGCTTCCATCACATTGTCATGGACGGCTGGTGCTTATCGCTAGTTACTGGTGAAGTGTTTGGTACGTACTTTGCATTGCTGGAGCAGAAGCAGCCGGAGCTTGCTCCGATCACACCATATGGCCAATATATCGAATGGCTGGGGCGTCAGGATGAGCGTGCAGCAAAAGATTATTGGAGCAGCTATTTGGCCGGCTTTGAACAGCAGACGTTGTTACCTGGATCGGATACTTCATCGAAAGACCAAGTGGCGGACAGCGGAGATCATACTGTATCCACTACAACAAGCGACACCAGCAAATATATCTCTGAAAAAATAACGGTAGATCTGGATCCAACGTGGAGCGAAGCCATACACCGGATTGCGAAGCAGCAGCAGGTCACGATTAATACGCTGATGCAGAGCGTGTGGGGCCTTATTTTGCAGAAATATAACAACAATGAGGATGTTATTTTCGGTAGTGTCGTATCTGGACGTCCAACAGATATTGCCGGCGTAGAGCATATGATCGGTTTGTTCATTAATACGATTCCGGTGCGGATTCAAAGTGAACGGAATGCCACTTTTGTGGAAGTGATGCGGAAAACGCAGGAACAGGCACTGGCCTCGGGAGCCTATGACAGCTTCCCGCTGTATGAAATTCAGGCATTGACCGAGCAGAAGCAGCATCTAATTAACCACATTATGGTATTTGAGAATTATCCGGTAGAGGAGCAAGTCGAGCAGCTGGGTGAAGTTCGTCCGTCCGCTTTTGAAATTACGAATGTAGAGGTTGTCGAGCAAACGAACTATGATCTGGACCTGATTGTGATGCCCGATGAGCTTTTCCGCATCCTGTTCAGATATAACGCCAATGTATACGATCGGTCTACGATAGAGCGGATGCAGGGACATGTACTGCATGTCATCGAGCAAATTATCGACAATCCGCATATCCGAGTAAATGAGTTGGAATTGCTGACACCGGAAGAGCAGGCGCAGATCGTTCAGGTCTGGGGAGATACGGCCGCAGCCTATCCGCAAGATCAAACGCTAAGCGCATTGTTTGAGCAGCAGGCCGCGGATACACCGGATCAGGCAGCGGTGATATTCGGGTCGGAGTCGCTGACCTACGCGGAGTTGAATGAGCGCGCGAACCGTTTGGCTCGGACGCTGCGTACGGAAGGTGTTGAACCGGATCAGCCTGTAGGCATACTGGTTCAGCGCTCTCTGGACATGATCGTAGGCATTTATGCGATCCTCAAAGCAGGCGGAGCCTACGTGCCCATTGATCCGGAATATCCGGCGGACCGCATCCGCTTTATGCTGGAGGACTCGGGCGCGAAGCTGGTGCTGACGCAATCGCATTTGGCCGAGCAAGCCTCACTGAGTTTTGACGGCCAGGTGCTGGTGCTGGATCGTCATGAGCAGGATCGCGAGGACATTTACCACGAAGACGGTTCGAATCTGGAGCCACTGGCTGGGCCACACCATGTAGCCTATGTCATCTACACCTCCGGCTCCACGGGAAAACCGAAGGGCGTGATGGTGGAGCACCATTCCGTGCTGAACCGAATTTTGTGGATGCATGATCGTTATGGCTTGAGTGTGGAAGATACGATCCTGCAAAAGACCGCCTTCACGTTCGACGTGTCGGTGTGGGAGCTGTTCTGGTGGTCGCTGGTCGGCTCGAAGGTGAGCTTGCTATCGGTAGGTGGGGAAAAGAACCCGGAAGACATCGTCGATACGATTGCCCGCGATGGCGTGAGCACGATGCACTTTGTACCCGCTATGCTGCATGCGTTCCTGGAGTACGTGGAGCAGCAGCCACGGGAAGTGATGCAAGCGAAGCTGGGCACGCTGCGCCATGTCTTTGCCAGCGGCGAAGCGTTGCCGCCACAGCATGTGGCGCGGTTCCAACGGCTCGTGTCGAGCCTGGCTGGAGCGAAGCTGATCAACCTGTATGGTCCAACCGAAGCGACGGTGGACGTATCGTACTTCGATTGCGAGCTTAATGAAACCTATTCGGTTATTCCGATCGGGAAACCGATTCAGAATATTCGTCTGTACATCGTGAAGGAAGGCACGGAGCAATTGCAGCCGATCGGGGTTGCGGGCGAACTGTGCATCGGCGGTGTCGGCGTAGCCCGAGGCTATCTGAACCGACCGGAGCTGACGGCGGAGAAATTCGTAGCCGATCCGTTTGCCGGCGGGGAAGCCGGGTATGAGCGGATGTACCGTACAGGTGATTTGGCGAGATGGATGGCAGACGGCAACATTGAATATTTGGGCCGGATCGACCATCAAGTCAAAATCCGCGGGTACCGAATTGAGCTGGGCGAGGTCGAATCGCAGCTGCTCCAAGTGGAATCGGTACGCGAAGCCGTGGTCACGGCGCGTGCGGATGAGACGGGACAAAAACAAATGGTGGCCTACTATGTCGCCGGACAAGAGCTCGGCGCCAGCGAGCTGAGAAGTGAGCTGGGCCGAGAACTGCCAAGCTACATGGTGCCATCGTACTTTGTACAGCTGGAGCAGATGCCACTGAGTCCAAATGGCAAAATTGACCGCAAAGCCCTGCCAGCACCGGAAGGCAGCCTGCAAAGCGGAGCCGATTATGTCGCACCGCGGACGTGGGTGGAAGTGAAACTGGCGCACATTTGGCAGGATGTACTGGGTCTCACGCAGGTTGGTGTGAAGGAAAACTTCTTCGAGATTGGCGGACACTCGCTGCGGGCGACGACACTGGCCTCGAAAATTCACAAGGAGCTGAACAAGCCGCTTCCACTACGCAGTATTTTTGAAGCACCAACGATTGAGCAACTGGCAACGGTGTTAGAAAGTCTGGATCAAGTAACCTATGCGTCCATTCCGGTAACGGAAGAACGCAGCTTCTACCCGTTATCTTCGGCGCAAAAACGACTGTATGTGCTGCATCAGTTTGATCCAAGTGATGTGAACTACAACATGCCGTCGGTGCTGCAAGTGAGCGGTCCGCTGGATGTGAAACGAGTAGAAGACGTGTTCCGTCAACTGATCGATCGCCATGCAACCTTGCGTACCTGCTTTGAGCTGGTGGACAATGAGCCGATGCAATGGGTTGAGGACACCGTGCCGTTCGAGGTGGAATATACGAAGGTACAGGCAGAGCGTGCAACTACGGATACAGATCAGGACACATCTACAGATTTGGATACAGCTACGGACACGACGGTCAGCCAGGAAGCACAAGAACGGGTACGGCAGTTTGTGCGTCCGTTCGATCTGAAAGCTGCACCGCTGCTGCGGGTGGGCTTGGTGGATCTGGGCGCACAAGGAGCAGAGCAGGAATCCCAGCATTTACTCATGCTCGACATGCATCATATCGTTTCGGATGGTGTGTCGATGGAGGTACTGACCGATGAATTTGTCCGCTTGTATGGCGGAGAAGAGCTACCGGCATTGCGGATTCAGTACAAGGATTATGCGGTATGGCAGCAAAGCGAAGCCCATCAGGAGTGGATGCAGCGTCAGGAAGCGTACTGGCTGGGTACCTTCCGGGGCGGCGTGCCTGTGCTGGATCTGGCAACCGACTTTGCCCGTCCGGCGGTGCAGAGTACGGCAGGGGATACGATCGAATTCGGACTGGAGCGTGAAGTTAGCGAACGCCTGAAAGAACTGGCGGGACAAACAGGCGCAACCTTGTATATGGTGCTGCTGGCGGCGTACACTACGCTCTTGCATAAATACACAGGCCAAGAAGATATCGTAGTCGGCACGCCGATTGCTGGAAGACCGCATGCGGAACTGGAGAGCCTGGTAGGTGTCTTCATCAACACGCTGGCAATCCGCAATTATCCGTCTAGCGACCAATCGTTTCTGGATTATCTGCAAGAGGTGAAGGAGCATGCGCTCAGTGCTTATGAGCATCAGGACTATCCTTTTGAAGAGTTGGTTGAAAAGCTGAATTTGACGCGGGATACGAGTCGAAATGCGCTGTTTGACACGATGTTTGAGTTGAAAACATTGGAGCAGCAGGAGTTCGAGCTGGAAGGTCTGATCCTGAATTCGTATCCGCTGGAAAATAATACGGCCAAATTTGATCTGAGCTTGGATGCAATAGAGCAGCCAGAAGGCATTCTGTGCCGTCTGGAATACAGCACGGCGCTGTACAAGCCTGAAACGATTGCGCGATTGGCGCAGCATTTTACCGAACTCGTACGTGCAATTACACTGCATCCACAACAGCCACTGGCAGCTTTGGAGATGGTACCTGCCGAGGAAAAAGCACAAATCATCCATGGATTTGGAAATGTGGGGGTATCGGATGTTGCTGCTGTTGAAGCAGGAGCCTTATTCCATACCTTTGTGGAAGAACAGGCACAGCTTGTGCCGGATCACGTGGCAGTGGTGTACGAGGAGCAGCAGCTTACGTACCGGAAACTGAACGAGCGTGCGAACCAATTGGCGCGTAGATTGAGAAATGAAGGCATTGGACGCGAGTCGATGGTTGGCATCTTGAGTGAACGCTCGGTGGATATGTTGATCGGCGTACTGGCGGTGTGGAAGGCCGGCGGTGCGTACGTGCCGCTGGATGCAGACTATCCGTCCGAACGTATTCGTTTCATGCTGGAGGACAGTGGTGCGAGGGTACTGTTGACCCAAACGGGCTTGCAGGAGCGTGCACTGGGTTGGCTGAATGAAAGCCAATGGGCTCTGGGCGAAGGAAAGAATGAGAGTGAGCTGGAGACGGCGGTTAGCGCTGAAACGATGGAAAGAGACCGCCTTAGTGAAGGCGTAAGCTTGAAATCAGATTCGAAGTCTGACAGCGAAGCAGCATCCGAACCGGCAACAGTGCTGCGTCTGTATACCTTACTGGCGTTGGACGATGAGTCGCTGTACATCGGAGATACCACAGACGTCGATCACATCAACGAACCGCAGGATCTGGCGTATGTGATCTACACGTCCGGGACAACAGGACGTCCGAAAGGGGTCATGATTGAGCATCACAGCTTGGTCAATACGGCTGCGGCGTATCGCCGAGATTACCGTTTGAGCGAGTTCCCGGTACGACTGCTGCAGCTGGCGAGCTTCTCGTTCGACGTATTCGTCGGGGATATCGCGCGGACGCTCTATAACGGCGGCACGATGGTCATTTGTCCGAAAGACGATCGGATTGATTTTAGCCGTTTGTATGACTGGATTCGCGATTACCAGATTACAGTGTTCGAATCGACCCCAGCCCTGATCGTACCGTTTATGCAGCATGTGCATGAACAGGGGGTGGACATGAGCAGTCTGGAACTGCTGATCACCAGCTCGGATAGCTGCAGCGTGACAGATTACCGGGTGCTGCAAGAACGGTTTGGCGCGGATATTCGCATTATGAATAGTTACGGCGTCACAGAAGCGGCAATCGACTCTAGCTTCTATGATGAAGAGCTGTCGAAGCTGCCAAGCAGCGGCCATGTGCCGATTGGCCAGGCGTGGCTGAACGCCCGCTTCTACATCGTGGACAGCCAGCTGAATCCGGTGCCGATCGGCGTACTGGGTGAACTGTGCATTGGCGGAGCCGGGGTGGCACGAGGCTACCTGAACCGTGCAGACCTGACGGCCGAGAAATTCGTAGCGAATCCATATGTAGCGGGTGAACGATTATACCGCACAGGTGATTTGGCGCGGTGGATGCCGGATGGGAATGTGGACTTTATCGGCCGGATGGATGATCAGGTCAAAATCCGGGGCTTCCGGATTGAACTGGGCGAGGTGGAAGCACAGCTGCTGACCGTGGATGGCATTGAGAAAGCCATCGTCACCGCCTGGGAAAACGAAGATGGAGACAAGGATTTGTGTGCGTATGTCGTAGCCTCTGATGCGCTGAATTTGCCAGAGCTGCGCAACCTGCTGCAGCCCAAGCTGCCGGGTTATATGATCCCGACATATGTCGTACAACTGGATCATTTCCCGCTGACACCAAACGGGAAAATTGACCGCAAAGCGTTGCCTGCGCCGGAAGCGCGCCTCGAAGGAGGCACAGCGTACGTGGCACCGCGGACACTGCTGGAAGAGCGACTGGTACGTATTTGGCAAAGCGTTTTGAATCATCGGCAGATAGGCATCCAGGATAACTTCTTTGAAGTGGGAGGACATTCTCTGCGCGCGACAACACTGATGGCGAAAATTCATCAGGAGCTGAATTACAAGCTGGCGCTGCGAGATATTTTCCAATATCCGACGATTGAGCAACTGGTACAGGTGATGGGAGAAGTTCAGACGCAGCAAACGTATGTATCCATCCCTGTTGCGGAGGAGCGCGTATATTATCCCGTGTCCTCGGCGCAAAAACGGATGTACGTTCTGAGTCACCTGGAAGGCGGAGAGGTTAGCTACAATATGCCAGGCGCTTTGATCATTGAAGGTTCCTTGGATAAAACGCGACTGGAGCAAGCCTTCCGCCAGCTGATTGCCCGCCATGAAGCCCTGCGAACCCGATTCGACATGGTGGATGGTGAGGTTATTCAACGGATTGAATCGGGCGTCACATTCAACGTGGAGCATGTGCAGGCAAGCGAAGAAGAGACCCAGCAGTATGCACTGGACTTTGTACGCGCATTTGATCTCGCACAAGCACCATTGCTGCGGGTTCAACTGGTGGAAACCGGACCGGAGCGTCACGTTATGATCTATGACATGCACCATATTATTTCGGATGGCGTGACTGAAGGAATTATCGTGCAGGAGTTCTCTCAATTGTATGAAGGTAAGGAACTGCCGCCACTGCGCATCCAGTACAAGGACTATGCGGTTTGGCAGCATGCCGATATGCAAAGTGAACGTCTTCGTGAGCAGGAAAGCTATTGGCTGAAAACCATGGCTGGTGACATTCCGGCGCTGGATATGCCTACGGATTTTGCAAGACCAGCCGTACAGCGTCAGGAAGGAGCTCGATTGGAATTTGCGATCAGCCTGGAGGATAGCGAGCAGTTGAAACAGCTGGCTGCGCAAACCGGCTCCACCTTGTACATGGTGTTGCTGGCCGCGTATAGCACGCTTTTGCATAAATATTCGGGACAGGAAGATATCATCGTCGGCACGCCGATTGCCGGAAGACCGCATGCGGAACTGGAGGGCTTGGTAGGCGTATTCCTCAACACGCTGGCGATCCGCAATTATCCGGCTGGCGACAAAACGTTCCTGGACTACTTGCAAGAGGTCAAAGAGCATGCGCTCAGTGCGTATGAGCATCAGGAATATCCTTTTGAAGAACTGGTTGAAAAACTGAATTTAACGCGGGATACGAGCCGGAATGCGCTGTTTGACACGATGTTTGAGTTGAAAACATTTGAGCAGCAGGAGTTCGAGCTGGAAGGTCTGACCTTTAAAACGTATCCGACAGACAGTCATACGGCCAAATTTGATCTGACCTTGGATGCAGTGGAGCAGCCGGAAGGCATTCTGTGCAGTCTGGAATACAGCACGGCGCTGTACAAGGCTGAGACCATTGCGCGATTGGCACAGCATTTTACCGAACTCGTACGTGCCATTACCCTTCATCCACAGCAGCCACTGGCAGCCTTAGAGATGGTAACTGTGGAGGAAAAAGCACAAATCATCTACGGTTTTGGAGATGTAGGGGTATCGGATGTTGCTGCGGTAGAAGCAGGAGCACTGTTCCATACCTTTGTGGAAGAACAAGCGCAGCTTGTACCGGATCACGTGGCGGTGGTGTACGAGGAGCAGCAGCTGACGTACCGCACACTGAACGAGCGTGCAAACCAGCTTGCCCGTAGATTGCGAAAGGAAGGCATTGGACGTGAGTCGATTGTCGGCATTTTGAGTGAGCGTTCGGTAGACATGCTGGTTGGCGTATTAGCGGTGTGGAAGGCTGGAGGCGCATATGTGCCGCTGGATGCAGACTATCCGTCAGAGCGCATTCGTTTCATGCTGGAGGACAGTGGTGCGACGGTACTGCTGACCCAGACGGGATTGCAGGAGCGTGCACAGGCATGGCTGGATGAAAGCCAACAGGCCTCGGCTGGAGGGCAGACTGAGGGTGAGTTGGAAACAGCGGTTAGCGCTGAAACGATGGAAAGAGACAACCTGAATGAAGGCGTAAGCTTGAAATCAGATTCGCCACCTGACAGCGAAGCAGCATCCGAGCCGGCAACAGGGCTGCGTCTGCACACCGTACTGGCACTGGACGATGAGTCACTGTACACCGGAGATATGACAGACGTCGATCATATCAACGAACCGCAGGATTTGGCGTATGTGATCTACACGTCCGGGACAACGGGACGTCCGAAGGGCGTCATGATTGAGCATCGCAGCTTGGTGAACACAGCCGCGGCCTATCGTCGGGATTATCGCCTGAACCAGTTCCCGGTACGTTTGCTGCAGCTGGCAAGCTTCTCCTTCGACGTGTTCGTCGGTGATATTGCGCGGGCGCTCTATAACGGTGGCACGATGGTCATCTGTCCGAAGGACGACCGCATCGACCCAAGCCGTCTGTATGGATGGATTCGCGACTATCAGATTACGGTGTTCGAATCCACACCGGCTTTAATCGTACCGTTTATGCAGCATGTGTATGACCACGGACTGGACATGAGCAGTCTGGAATTGCTGATCACCAGCTCGGATAGCTGCAGCGTGACGGATTATCAGGTACTGCAAGAACGGTTTGGCGCGGATGTTCGCATTATTAATAGCTACGGCGTCACGGAAGCGGCGATTGATTCCAGCTTCTACGACGAAGAACTGTCGAAGCTGCCAAGCAGCGGCCATGTGCCGATTGGTCAGGCGTGGCTGAACGCACGCTTCTACATCGTGGACAGCCAGCTGAATCCGGTGCCGATCGGCGTACTGGGCGAGCTGTGCATTGGCGGAGCCGGGGTAGCACGTGGGTACCTGAACCGTGCAGACCTGACGGCCGAGAAATTCGTAGGGAATCCGTATGTACCGGGTGAACGACTGTATCGCACAGGTGACTTGGCGCGGTGGATGCCAGACGGCAATGTGGACTTTATCGGCCGGATGGATTATCAAGTGAAAATCCGGGGCTACCGGATCGAGCTGGGCGAGATTGAAACGGCGATCCAGCGGGTGCCGGGTGTGCGTCAAGCGGTAGTCATCGACCGGACGGATGAGCGTGGACACAAGTACTTGTGCGGATACATCACGGGAGAAGCCGAGCTGCGGATCGAGGAGGTACAGGCCGAACTGGAAGCCGGACTGCCAGCGCACATGGTGCCTGCACGTCTGATGCGACTGGAGACGATCCCGCTGACCAGCAACGGCAAAATCGACCGCAAGGCCTTGCCGGAACCGGAAGGAAGCATCCATACCGGTGCAGCCTATGTGGCACCGCGTACCACGGTGGAACAAGTATTGGCCGCGGTATGGGCCGGGGTGCTTGGCGTGGAAGCGGTAGGCACGCAGGATAACTTCTTCGAGCTGGGCGGCGATTCGATCAAGGCCTTACAAGTATCCTCCCGATTGCTGCAAGCAGGTTATCGACTGGAGATGAAAGACCTGTTCAGTCATCCAACCGTGTCTGCATTGGCACTGAAAGTTCAATCGGTGACCAGATTGGCGGATCAGAGCGAAGTGGTGGGCGCTGTGAAGCTGACACCTGTTCAACAATGGTTCTTTGAGCAGAACCTGACGGATGCTCATCATCATAACCAGTCCATCATGCTGCATAGCAAGGACGGTTTTGATGAACCGGCCCTGCGCACGGCGATGGATCACGTCGTTAGCCATCACGACGCACTGCGTATCATTTTCCGTCCTAGTGAGCACGGATATGAAGCTTGGAACCGTGCGATTGGGGAGGGCGAGCTGTATACGCTGGATCGGGCCGACTTCAGAAATGAGTCTGAGGTATCTGCGGCGATCGAGGCTAAAGTGAATGAAATTCAAGCGGGTATTCATTTAAGCGAAGGACCGCTGGTGAAGCTGGGGCTGTTCCATTGCCCGGATGGAGATCATTTGCTGATGGCGATTCATCACTTAGTGGTGGATACCGTATCTTGGCGCATTTTGTTCGAGGATATTACGACCGCCTATGAGCAGGCATTGAACGGACAAGCGGCTCGTCTTCCGCACAAAACGGATTCGTTCCGCACCTGGGCTGATGGGCAGTCTCAATATGCGAACAGTCCGGCAATGGTAGCAGAACTCGCATTCTGGCAGGAAATGGAACAAGGCGTATATCAGCCGCTTCCAAAAGACGAATCCCATTCTCATTCCTTGAATAGGGACAGCGAGAACATTACAGTCACGTGGACAGCTCAGGAAACAGAGCAGCTGTTAAAACAGGCGCATCGTGCCTACAACACGGATATGAATGATTTGCTGCTTACCGCATTGGGACTGACTATTCATCGCTGGGCGGGCCTGGAACGAGTTCTCGTGAGCCTGGAAGGTCATGGACGGGAGTCCATTTTGCCAGAACTGGATATTACGCGCACTGTGGGCTGGTTTACGACTCAATTCCCAGTTGTGCTGGATATGAGCGTGGGGCAAGACCTTTCACAGCGCATCAAACAAGTGAAAGAAGGACTACGCCGCATTCCGCAAAAGGGCATTGGCTACGGGATGTTGAGATACCTGTCTGCAGCACGTGAGCAGGGGCGTTTTGTAACCGAACCTGAAATCAGCTTTAACTATTTAGGACAATTTGATCAAGATATGCAAAATCAGTCCATTGGCGTATCTCCTTACGCTAGCGGTGCAGAGCTTAGCGCCCATGCAGCTAGAACGCACACGCTGGATATGAACGGACTGATTTCGGAAGGCGAACTGCAATTGACGATCAGCTACAGCAAGCAGGAGTATCGCCATGAAACGATGGAGCAGTTAGCCGAACAGTTCAGAACCAGCTTGCAGGAAATCATTGCGCATTGCACAGGCCGCAAACAGCAAGAGCTGACGCCAAGCGATGTCATGCTGAAAAATGTAACCATGGCCGAGTTGGATCAGTTGGTAGAACGGACACGTGACATGGGGGAACTGGAAAATGTATATGCGTTGACGCCGATGCAAAAAGGCATGTTGTTCCATAGTTTGATGGATGCAGAGTCAGGTGCTTATTTTGAACAAACGACCTTTGATTTGCACGGACGCTTCCAAGCGGATATTTTCCAAGATAGCTTGAATCATTTGGCACAACGGCATGAAATATTTAGAGCTAATTTCATCAGCGGTTGGCAGGATGAGCCTGTGCAGGTTATTTTCCGCCGTAAAGATGTTGGTTTTAGATGTGAAGATTTGCGTCATCTGGATGAGCAGGAACGTGACGCGTATGTGAAGGAATTTATTCGCAAAGACAAGGCAGCCGGATTCGATTTATCCCGGGATGCATTGATGCGCGTGGCGATTTTACGAACAGGTGATGAGGATTATTATTTTGTGTGGAGCTCTCATCACATCTTGATGGATGGCTGGTGTGTGGCGTTAGTCACGGATGAGGTGTTTGAGGCTTATTTTGCAGCCGTGGAGCATAGACAGCCGAAGCTTGCCCCCGTGACTCCATACAGTCAGTATATTGAGTGGCTTGAAGCACAGGATGTAGAGGCGGCAGCTGCGTACTGGAAGGATTATTTGCTCGGCTATGATCAGCAAACTTCGATTCCGACCGGAAAAGTAGGCGTGAAAGCGGACGGTGCACAATTTGAGCATATCCTGTGCGATCTGGGCAAGGATTTGACCGGACGTATGGAAATGGTGGCCAAGCAGCACCACGTGACCCCGAATACATTGCTGCAAACAGCTTGGGGCTTGCTGCTCCAAAAGTACAACGGTAGTGACGACGCTGTTTTTGGCGGTGTAGTGTCTGGTCGTCCAGCGGATATTTCGGGGATCGAAAATATGGTGGGCTTGTTCATTAACACCATTCCAATACGTATCCGCAGTGGGGCTGAGGACACCTTTGCCGACATGATCAGAACGAATCAGCAGCAGGCGCTGACTTCTCAAGATTATGAAACGTATCCGCTGTATGAAATTCAAGCCTTGAGCGAGCAAAAGCAAGATCTGATCAACCACATTATCGTGTTTGAAAACTATCCGGTGGAGGAGCAGGTCGAGCAACTTGGCGAAGGTGCAGAGTCGGATTTTGAAATTCGCAATGCCGGCATGATTGAACAAACCAACTATGATTTCAATCTGGTCGTTATGCCGCAGGAAGCGATGAAAATCCGATTTGAATACAATGCGAAGTTATATGATCGGGAAGCCGTTGAACGGACTCAGGGCCATTTGATACAGCTGTTGGAGCAGGTGGTGGCGAAGCCGGACATTCGAGTGCATGAGCTGGATATGGTAAGTGAGCAGGAGCGTGAGCAAATTCTCCGCGTATGGGGAAATACAACTGCTGAGTATCCAAGCGAGCAAACGATTCATGGCTTGTTCGAGACACAAACGGCGCAGACACCGGAGCAGGCAGCGTTGTTCTTCGAAGGAGAGCAGCTGACCTATCGCGAGCTGAATGAACGTGCGAATCGTCTGGCGCGCACCTTGCGTAGTCAAGGCGTGACGAAGGATCGTTTGGTGGGTCTGATGACCGAGCGTTCGGTGGACATGATCGTGGGCATCTTCGGGATTTTAAAAGCCGGGGGTGCATATGTCCCAATCGATCCGACCTATCCAGAGGAGCGTATCCGCTACATGCTGGACGACTCGGGTGCGAAGCTGTTGTTAACGCAAAACCATCTGGTGGATAAAGTAGCTTTTGACGGTAACGTGCTGGTGCTGAATGGGGCACAGGGTGTGTATCACGAGGATGATTCCAATTTGGAGCCGTGGTCCGGTCCGAACGATTTGGCGTATGTGATTTATACGTCGGGTACGACGGGACAGCCGAAGGGCGTAATGCTCGAGCATCACGGGCTATGCAATCTGAAAACGTATTTTGATCAGACGCTTCGGATGAGCACGTCGGATCATGCGTTGCTGTTCGCCAGCTACTCGTTTGATGCGGCTTGCTGGGAAATCTTCCAGGCGCTGTTCTGCGGAGCCGCGTTGTATGTGCCAACGTCAGAGACGATTTTGGACTATGAGCGATTCGAACATTATATGACAGAACATCAGATTACGGTGGCGACGTTACCACCGACCTATGCGGTGTATCTGGAGCCGGAGCGGATGCCATACCTGCGTGTTCTGTTCACTGCGGGTTCAGCATCCTCAACAGAATTGGTATACAAGTGGAAGGATCAGGTGGCGTACTACAACGGCTACGGTCCAACCGAAAACTCGGTGGCGACGTCCGTCTGGCCGGTATCCGAGGATGAGAGAGCAGGACAACTCATTTCCATCGGACGCCCTATGCCAAATCATCGGGTGTACATGGTGGATGTGCATGGACATTTGGCTCCGGTAGGCGTAGCGGGTGAACTGTGCATGTCCGGTCCGGGTCTGGCCCGTGGTTATCTGGATCGCCCAGAGCTGACGGCTGAGAAATTTATACCAAATCCGTTTGCGGCTGGCGAAGCAGGGTATGAAAGAATGTACCGTACGGGTGACTTGGCGAGATGGATGCCAGACGGCAACATCGAATATTTGGGCCGGATCGACCATCAGGTGAAAATCCGGGGCTATCGGATCGAGCTGGGCGAGGTCGAGGCACAAATTTTGAAGGTGGAGGACGTACAAGAGGTCATCGTACTGGCACAAGCGGACGAACAGGGGCAAAACCAACTGGTGGCGTACTATGTTGCTGAACGGGAAGTAAGCGCTGGTGAGCTGCGCAGCTTACTGGGCGAGGAGCTTCCAAACTACATGGTACCTTCGTATTTGGTACAACTGGAGCAGATGCCGTTGACACCGAATGGTAAAATCGACCGCAAGGCACTGCCAACACCGGAAGGCAGCCTGCAAAGCGGAGCTGATTATGTCGCACCGCGGACGTGGGTGGAAGTGAAGCTGGCGCAAATTTGGCAGGATGTGCTGGGTCTGGCGCAGGTTGGTGTGAAGGAAAACTTCTTCGAGATTGGCGGACACTCGCTGCGGGCGACGACGCTGGCCTCGAAAATTCACAAGGAGCTGAACAAGCCGCTTCCATTGCGAAGTATTTTTGAATCACCAACAATTGAACAACTGGCAGTCGTACTGGAACATCTGGATCAAGTAACATATGCGTCCATTCCAGTAACGGAAGAACGTACCTTCTACCCGTTATCTTCGGCGCAAAAACGACTGTATGTGCTGCATCAGTTCGACCCGAATGATGTGAACTACAACATGCCGTCAGTGCTGCAAGTGAGTGGACCACTGGATGTGAAACGGGTAGAAGATGCGTTCCGTCAATTAATTGCCCGTCATGCAACGTTGCGTACCCGCTTTGAGCTGGTGGACAGTGAGCCGGTGCAATGGATTGAGGACACCGTGCCGTTCGAGGTGGAGTATACGAAGGTCCAGGTAGAGGGTGCAACTGCGGACACGATGGTCAGTCAGGAAGCACAAGAACGTGTGCAACAGTTTGTACGTCCGTTCGATCTGCAATCCGCTCCGCTGCTGCGGGTAGGCTTGGTAGATTTGGGTGTACAAGGAACCGAGCAGGAACTACAGCATTTGCTCATGCTCGATATGCACCATATCGTCTCGGATGGTGTGTCCATGGGAGTACTGACCGATGAATTTGTCCGCTTATACGACGGTGAAGAGCTTTCCCCATTGCGTATACAGTACAAGGATTATGCGGTATGGCAGCAAAGCGAAGCCCATCAAGAGTGGATGCAACGTCAGGAAGCGTACTGGCTCGACACCTTCCGGGGTGAACTGCCTGTGCTGGATCTACCTACGGACTTTGCCCGTCCGTCAGTACGAAGTACGGCAGGCGATACGGTGGTGTTCGGGCTGGAGCGTGAAGCTAGCGAACGCCTGAAGGAACTGGCGGCGCACACAGGCTCTACGCTGTATATGGTGCTGCTGGCTGCATACACCGCGCTCTTACACCAATACAGCGGGCAAGAAGATATTGTAGTCGGCACACCGATTGCAGGACGACCGCATGCAGATTTGGAACCGATCCTCGGGATGTTCGTCGGTACGTTGGCATTACGAAACTATCCGACAGCGGAACATACCTTCCGCAGCTACGTGGAAGAAGTGAAAGTTTGTGCTCTGCAAGCCTATGAACATCAGGACTACCCATTTGAGGAACTGGTGGAAAAGTTAAATGTGAAGCGGGATATGAGTCGCCATCCGCTGTTCGATACGATGTTTACCCTGCAAACCACCGAGGAAGGCGAACTGCAACTGGCAGATCTGAGCTTCCGTCCATACGGCTTGGAGCAAACGCCAGCGAAGTTTGATTTGACGCTGGAAGCCAGAGAGGAAGAGGCAGGTATCCAGTTCGGATTGCAGTATGCAACTGCGTTGTACGATCGCGAAACGGTAGAACGGATGACGCGTCACTTTATTCGTTTGGCTGAAGCGGTGGCGGCGAACCCGGATGCGAAGCTGGGTGAGTTGGAACTGATTACGGCGGAAGAAACCGTGCAGATTCTGGAGGTATTTAATGACCCGAACGCACATAGTGTGCGTTGTGCTGAACACAGACAGGTGCAGGGCCGTTCGCTCAGCGAACGCTTTGAAGAGCAAGCGAAGCGCAACCCTGAGCGGATAGCAGTTGTGTCTGAGGCCACCGCGCTGACCTACACTGAGCTGAATGAGCGTGCGAACCAATTGGCTCGTGTGTTACGAGCGGAAGGGGTCGAAGCAGATCAACCGGTTGGCGTATTGCTGGAACGTTCTGCGGATATTCTGGTGAGCATTCTGGGGGTACTTAAGGCCGGAGGCGCATATGTACCAATGGATACGGTGTATCCACAGGAGCGCATCGACTACATGCTCCAAGACAGTGGGGCCAAGGTCGTGATTACAAGCAGAGTTGCCAACCTGTCGCTCAGCTTGCCATCAACAGTTCGAGCTGTAGTTCTTGACGACGAGGACGTTCAAGCTCAGTTGGGAGCACAGGATGCGAGCAATCTAATCCCTGTCGCCCGCCCGCATCACCTGGCCTATATGATTTATACGTCAGGCACCACCGGCCAGCCGAAAGGGGTCATGATCGAGCAGGGCAGTGTTAGCAATCTGGTAGATGCTTTATTGGAACGAGTATACAGCCGTTATGAACAGCCGCTTCATGTCGCATGGCTGTCGGCATTTGTATTTGACGCTTCAGTGAAGCAAATCTTTGCCAGCTTGCTGTTAGGCCACACCCTGCACGTGGTGTCCCGTGACGTCAGTCTGAGCGGAGAGCATTTGATCGCCTACTACCGCACGCACCGAATTGATCTGTCGGACGGCACACCTGCGCATCTGCATATTTTGAACGAAAGCGTCAGTGTAACGGAAGCGCCGGAAGTGAAGCATTACCTGATCGGTGGCGAAGCATTATCTGTGCAACTGGTAAATGTGTTCTTGCACAAGTGGTCCGGGTATCGTCCAGTCATTACGAACGTGTATGGCCCGACCGAAACGACGGTAGATGCGACTGCTTATACGATTGAAGATGTGGAGTCCCTGAACGTACTGCTGGAAAAAGGGGAGCACACAGTATCCATCGGAACGCCGATAGCGAACCAGTCGGTGTACATCTTGAACAGCCAGCAACAGCTGGTGCCGATCGGTATCGCTGGTGAGCTTTATATCGGAGGTGCAGGTGTCGGACGAGGATACCTGAACCTGCCGGAGCTGACGGCAGAGAAGTTCGTCCTGAATCCGTTCGCTGATGCGGCAGCAGCCGATCCAGCGGATCACGCAAACCGGATGTACCGGACGGGCGACTTGGCACGGTGGATGCCAGACGGCAGTATTGAGTATTTGGGCCGGATCGACCACCAGGTGAAAATCCGGGGGTACCGGATCGAACTGGGCGAGGTGGAGGCACAGTTGCTGACCGTGGACGGCATTCAGAAAGCCGTGGTCACAGCATGGGAAAACGAAGACGGACACAAGGACCTGTGTGCCTATATCATAGCTTCAGCGTCCCTGAGTTTGCCGGAGCTGCGCAATGCGCTGCAGCCGAAGCTGCCGGATTACATGATCCCGACGTATGTGGTACAACTGGATCGTTTCCCGCTGACACCGAACGGGAAAATCGACCGCAAGGCGTTGCCGGCACCGGAAGCACGCCTCGAAGGAGGCCTGGAGTACGTTGCACCGCGGACGCCGCTGGAAGCCAAGCTAGCCCAAATCTGGCAGGATGTCTTGAAGCTGTCCAGCGTAGGAGTCACCGACTCATTCTTTGACGTGGGTGGACACTCCCTGCGGGCAACGACGCTGGTGGCTAAAATCCATCAGGAACTGGACAGCCGGATTACGCTGCGTGAGGTGTTCCAACACTTCACGATTGAGCAGCAAGCCCAGCTCATAGCAACGCACGGTACAGACACCTATACGGTGATCCCTGCGGCGGCGCAACAGGCGTACTACCCGGTTTCCTCGGCTCAAAAACGATTGTACATTTTGAGCCATCTGGAAGGCGGGGATCTCAGTTACAATATGCCGGGTGTATTAACCGTGGAGGGACCGCTTCAGGCCGATCGGCTGGAGGATGCGTTCCGTCAGTTAATAGCCCGCCATGAAACGCTGCGGACTTCCTTTGAAATGCTGGAAGGCGAGGTCGTTCAGCGGGTTTACGATCAAGTGGAGTTTGCAGTAGAGCACTTACAGGCCAGGGAGTCCGAAGCCGAAGCCTGTATCGAGTCCTTTGTACGCAGCTTTGATCTTCGCCAGGCACCACTGCTGCGGGTCCGTCTTATTCAAACTGGACCAGAGCGCCATCTCCTGATGTACGACATGCACCATATTATTTCAGACGGTGTATCGTCTAACAATATCGTGCAGGAGCTGGTACAACTGTACGAGGGACAGGAATTGGAGCCGCTGCAAATTCAGTACAAAGACTACGCCGTGTGGCAGCAGCAGGAGATGCAGCGTGAATCATACCAACGCCGGGAACACTTCTGGCTGGAGCATTTAGCCGGAGAATTGCCGGTACTGGATTTGCCAATTGCTTATCCTAGACCTGCTGTTCGCAGCTTCGAAGGTGCGCTGTATGAATTTACAGTGGACGCGAATGTATCCGAGCAACTGCACCGAATTGCGGCACAAACCGGAAGCACGCTGTACATGGTGCTGTTGAGCGCCTACACCGTTCTGCTGTCCAAATACAGCGGTCAGGACGATTTGATCATCGGTACGCCAGTAGCAGGCCGCTTGTTGCCTGAACTGGAGCCACTGATCGGAATGTTCGTCAACACGCTAGCCATCCGGCATCAGCCGAGGGGCAACCAAACGTTCCACAGCTACTTGCTGGAAGCCAGAGATCGTACGCTGCAAGCCTTCGAGCATCAGGATTATCCACTGGAAGAGTTGGTGGAAAAGCTGGATATAGCACGGGATGCAAGCCGTAACCCGTTATTCGACACTATGTTTGTACTGCAAAATACGGAGTCACAGGAAGCGAAGCTTGAGACGCTGTCCTTCAGCCCGTATGTTCAGGAGCATCGTATCTCTAAATTCGATTTGACCTTGTCTATGAGTGATGAAAATGGGGAGATCAAGGGTTCGTTTGAATATTGCACGAAGCTGTTTGGAGCCGACGCTATTGAGAGATTAACCAGAGATTTGATAGCGATCCTGTCCCAGATTGGAATCGATCCAGATTTGCTGTTAAGCGATATTCAGGTGAACTCGGACGAGCAGCCAGAAGGCTTCTCGCCGGATTCCATCGACTTTGTTTTCTAAATCCGTTTTCTAAAATGCAATGATTTCACTTTGCGTGTGCAGAGGGCGGCGGCTTGTCCGACTGCCCTTGCCTGCAAAGTATTCTTTTTCCGACACAACGCTCATGTACGTAACAACGCACCATCCAACCGGGGGAACAGGCCCCATGAAGCAGGAGGGATGTCATTGAAAGCCTTATTTGAGAAGGAAAAAAATTACTGGAGTCATAAACTGGAATCAGAGGATCATATCATCTGTCTACCATACACCAACCAGGTGTCCAGAAATACAACTGTAACGTGTTTAAATTCCCATACGTATACGCTCACATTTCCAACTGAAATTTCCCAAAGAATATCATCTATAACAGGTAGCGCTCCATGGGCCGTGTTTATGGTCCTGCTTGCTGGAGTAGAGAGCTTATTGCATAAATACACAGGTGAGGAATATGTGCTGCTGGGCATTCCGGTAGCCAAGTCTGGCAACGGTGCTACAAAGCCGATCAACCATCTGCTTTTATTGAAAAATGCGCTGGATTCCAGCACAACCTTCAAAGCCTTGCTGTCTCAAATCAAAACCTCTGTCGGCGAAGCTATTGAACATCAAAACATTCCTTTTTGGAACTATTCTGAATTACTTGACATTCAACGTAATGAGGATGGAAAGCCTCTTATTCACACCACAGTATCCTTGCAAAATATTCATATTTCTGATTTTTTGAATCACGTACAATCTGAACTAGATTTCCAGTTTCAATGGGAAAATGAAGCGGTCTCCCTGAACGTAAAGTATAGTAGCGACCGTTATAGCGAGACGACGATTGAGCACTTTGTTGAGCAGCTTCTGCGGCTGTACACTATTGTTTTGCAACAGCCAGAGTTGGCGATTTCCACAGCACAAGTGCTGTCAGAGCAAGAAGTAGAGCAGCTGGTTCATACCTTCAACGATACAAATGTGGATTATCCACGTCATGCGTCTATTCATGAATTGTTCGAGAAACAGGCGAAGCAGGCACCACAGCAGGTGGCGGTAGTGTGTGGGCAAGATAGCCTAACCTATGCAAAATTGAATGAAAAGGCCAACCGACTGGCTCATTCTTTACGTAAGCAGGGAATCCGCACCGAGCAGACGGTCGGCATTGTAGCTGAACGCTCGATTGAGATGATTGTCGGTATGCTCGGAATTCTCAAAGCAGGTGGAGCGTATGTACCCATTGATTCTGATTACCCGGATGAGCGTGTACGCTATTTGCTGAAGGATTCCGGTGCGGACATACTGCTCGTGCAGCGAATGGAACATCGGCCCACTGATTTTAAGGGAATGGTGCTTGACCTTAGCGATGCTGCAATTTATGGAACGAATGATGCTGATCGTTACGATCCCATTTTGCCGAATGATCACGGAACGAATACTGGTCCGGGATACGTGGACTGCCTAGATCCGTTCTACTCCATTTCCGCCAGTCCCGAACTTGCTTCTACGACAACCATACAACCAGAAAACATGCAACCCAAAGCTACGCAATCAGAACAAGCAAAACAAATACAGCACGCATATGCAGCTGAAGAACAACCGAAAGCGAGCGCAGCTGGTCGCTTGGCCTATATTATGTACACTTCAGGGACTACAGGCCAGCCCAAAGGGGTTATGGTGGAGCACCGTAATGTCGTGCGTTTGGTGACAAACACAAATTATGCACGCTTGAATGCCGACACGCGCATTTTGCAGACCGGGTCTGTTGTCTTTGACGCGTCCACCTTCGAAATTTGGGGTGCGTTATTGAACGGTGGACAGCTGGTGCTGGTGAGTCAGGATGTTATTTTGGACGCGCCCAAGCTCAAGGAAGTTGTTCGCAATCACGGCATTACCACGATGTGGCTGACCGCACCACTCTTTAATCAGCTATCCCAGCAGGACTTGGAACTATTTGAGGGGATGCGGGAGCTATTGGTTGGTGGTGATGTGCTGTCCGTACCGCATATTAACCGGGTATTGGAGGCCCATCCGAATCTACATATCATTAACGGCTACGGTCCGACGGAAAATACGACCTTTTCCACCACACATGCCATTACCAGGGTTCAATCGGCATCTGTGCCCATTGGTAGCCCGATCCATAACTCGACGGCATATGTCGTGGACGGTTCGATGCAGCTCCAGCCTGTTGGAGCGTGGGGGGAACTGATCGTCGGCGGTGACGGGGTGGCTCGCGGATACCGCAACCGCCCAGACCTGACGACCGAAAAGTTTATTGACAGCCCATTCCGTGGCGGCGAACGCTGCTATCGAACAGGGGACCTGGTGCGTTGGAATGCGGACGGGACGCTGGAATATAAGGGACGGATCGACGCGCAGGTGAAAATTCGAGGCTACCGGATTGAGCTGGGCGAGGTGGAAGCACAGCTGTTGAAGCTGGAGGCAGTCCGAGAAGCTGTTGTAATTGCACATGAAGATGAGCAGAAGCAAAAGCTGCTCTGCGCATATGTGGTCACCCATGCGGAAGTAGCGACAAGTGAGCTGCGTAGTGCTTTGAGCCAGGAGCTACCGGGCTACATGGTACCGTCGTATTTTGTGCAGCTGGAGCAATTGCCACTGACGCCCAATGGCAAGGTGGATCGCCGAGCGTTGCCACAGCCAGATGGAGGTGTAAACTCAGGCGCAGAATATATACCTCCTCAAAATCAATTACAAGCACAACTGGCTAGCATCTGGAAAGATGTGCTGGAGCTTGAGCGCATTGGGATTAAGGATAACTTTTTTGAGGCAGGAGGACATTCCCTGCGGGCGACACATGTCATATCACTCATCTATAAGGAATTGCATAAAAATGTGCAGCTAAAGGATCTGTTCCAGCATCCGACAATTGAACAGCTGGCGCAGGTTATTGAAGCACTAGAGCAAACCACCTATGAATCCATCCCTGTTACGGAGAATAAGCCATTTTATGCGGTCTCTTCGGCTCAAAAACGGATGTATATCCTCAATCAGCTTGATGGAGCGGGAATTAGCTATAACATACCTGGTGCCCTGACTCTGACCGGTTCACTTGATCACAAGGCACTGGAGAACGCGTTCCGCCAGCTTATTGACCGCCATGAAACATTGCGCACAAGTTTTGAGACCATGAACGGTGAACCTGTCCAGCGAGTACATGACGAGGTTCCTTTTCGCATGGAATTGACCTTTGCTCACGGAGCTGCCCCAAAGGAAACGGATGAGCTGGTACGTAACTTTGTTCAGCCGTTCGATCTGGGGCAGGCCCCGTTATTCCGAGTTGGTTTGATTGAAACAGACCCAGAGCATCATATTTTGCTCATGGACATGCATCATATCATTTCGGACGGTACCTCTATAAATGTACTAATTCAGGACTTCATTCATTTATATGCAGGCGACACGCTGCCATCGCTGCGCATTCAGTATAAAGACTACGCCGCTTGGCAACAGAAGCAGCAGCAAAGTGAACGCTACCGGGAACAGGAAAACTACTGGCTCAATACCTTCGCAGGAGAGCTACCTGTGCTTGATCTACCGACTGATTATCCACGCCCAGCGGTGAGAAGCTTTGAAGGAGATGTGCTGGAATTTACGCTTGACCAACGACAAAGCGAAGGCTTAAAAAGCATTGCGGTGCAGACGGAATCGACATTATATATGGTGCTGTTGGCTGCCTATTCGGCTTTGCTTAGCCACTATAGCGGGCAGGAGGATATAATTGTCGGTTCGCCAATTGCAGGGCGGCCCCATGCGGATCTTGGCAGTCTGATCGGGATGTTCGTGAATACACTGGCAATCCGTAATTATCCAGAAGGCGGGAAAACGTTCCGCGATTATGTGTTGGAGGTCAAGGAAAACGCGTTAAAGGCTTTTGAACATCAGGATTATCCGTTTGAAGAGCTGGTGGAGAAGCTGGGCGTGGATCGAGATTTAAGCCGTAATCCGTTATTTGATACCATGTTTGCACTGCAAAACTTAGAGCAAAAAGAGCAACAGCTGGCGGGGCTTCAATTGGCATCCTATCCAAGTGAACAAACGACGGCCAAATTTGATTTGAGTCTGTTCGCAGTGGGGGATGGAGAACAAATTTCCTGTGCTCTTCAATACGGAACTCGGCTGTACAAACGGGAAACCATTGAACGACTGACTGAACATTTGCAGCAGCTTATCAATGCGGTTATAGAACAGCCGGATATCGTTCTTTCGGCTATTGAAATGGTTTCGGCCCAAGAAAAAGAGCTGCTTGTGCAGAGATTCAATGATACGGTAGCAGACTATCCGTATCCACGAGATCAAGCACTGCATGTGCTGTTCGAGGAACAGGTAGCGCAATCACCAGATCGGCTGGCCGTCACCTTTGCGGACATGCACCTTACCTACCGTGAGCTAAATGAACGTGCCAACCGTCTGGCACGCATACTCGCTTCCCATGGGATACGGCGCGGGTGCGAGCCAGAGACACAGCGAGTAGGGATTATGGCTGAACGCTCCATTGAAATGGTCGTCGGTATGCTGGCAATTTTGAAGGTCGGAGGGGCTTATGTTCCCATTGATCCCGATTATCCTGAGGAGCGTATCCGTTATTTACTGGAGGATTCCAGTGCTGGGCTGTTACTGTTACAGCGACGTGAGCAGATGCCTTTTGAACCCGGCATTCCGGTCATCGATTTGAGTGATGAACAACGATGGAATAGCAAATCTGAATGTGACGCTCATACCGATGGAACAATTGCGATTACAACAGGGGGATCTTCCTCGGATCTTGCGTATGTGATCTACACCTCTGGTACGACAGGCAAGCCGAAGGGTGTGATGATTGAGCACCGTAATGTCGTGCGCCTAGTGAAAAATAAAAGCTATGCCACACTTGATGAAAATACACGTATGCTGCAATTGGGCGCAGTTGTGTTCGATGCCTCCACATTTGAAATTTGGGGAACGTTGCTGAACGGGGGACAACTGTATGTGGTAAGTCATGACATTATTCTGGATGCCTCCAAGCTCAAACAGGCAATTGACAAGTATCGTGTTAACACGATGTTCATGACCACGGCTTTATTCAATCAGTATTCGCAGCAAGAAATCGGAGTGTTTGCGTCCTTGAAGGAGTTGCTCGTGGGTGGTGATGTGTTGTCTGTACCACACGTCAATCGTGTGTTGAAGGAGTACCCGCAGCTTCGCCTTGCCAATATTTATGGGCCGACGGAGAACACCACTTTTTCCACCATCTATGACATTACTGAACCGCAAACCCAGGCTATTCCCATTGGACGTCCAATTGATCACTCGACCGCTTATGTGGTCAATCGTTCGTTGAAGCTGCAACCTATCGGAGCCTGGGGAGAGCTGATCGTCGGTGGCGACGGTGTTGGGCGAGGATATCTGAATCGGCCCGAGCTTACGGCGGAAAAATTTATTGAAAGTCCATTCCGGTCTGGAGAATATTGCTATCGTACAGGGGACTTAGTGCGTTGGCGTGCTGATGGTGTACTGGAGTACAAGGGAAGAATGGATGAGCAGGTCAAAATTCGCGGCTACCGCATCGAACTGGGTGAAATTGAAACCCGTTTGTCCACGATTCCAGGTGTGAAGGAATCGGTTGTTACCGTGCGGCAGGACGATCACGGACAAAAACAGCTGTGTGCCTATTTTGCAACAGACAGTGAATTGAGCGCCAGCGACTTACGTAACATTTTGTCGCAGGATCTGCCTGGCTATATGGTGCCGTCCTACTTTGTGCAGCTCTCCAGACTGCCTTTGACGCTGAATGGCAAAGTAGACTGCAGGGCACTGCCCGCACCTGAGCACAATCTCGATACAGGTATGGATTATGTGGCACCCGAGACGGATGTCCAACAGGCACTGGCTACGGCTTGGGGAGCCATTCTTGGTATCCCGAAAGTCGGAATACAGGATAACTTTTTCCATTTGGGTGGTGACTCCATCAAGGCCATCCAAGTATCGTCCCGCTTGTTTCAGGCTGGATACAAGCTGGAAATGAAGGACTTGTTCAAATACCCGACAATTGCGGGATTAAGCACATATATTCAGCCTGTTAACCGAATAGCCGAGCAGGGCGAGGTTACAGGAAATGTAGTGCTTACACCGATTCAGCGCTGGTTTTTTGAACAGCCCACGGGAGAACCACACTATTTTAACCAATCTGTCATGCTCTATCGTCAGGAAGGCTATGACGGAGAGGCACTACGGCGGACGCTCCTTCAGATTACATCGCACCATGATGCATTGCGTATGGTTTTTAGTTTTTCGGAGAACGGATGTACAGCATGGAACCGCAGTGTAGAGGAAGGCGAACCGTACCATCTGGAGTGCTTTGACTATAAAGACAGCGATGTAAACAAGCAAGATTTGGCGAAGATAATTGAAGCGAAATGCAATGAAATTCAATCTGGTATTTCCCTAAGCGAAGGTCCGCTGATGAGACTGGGGCTGTTCCGTTGCCCGGATGGAGATCATCTGCTGGTCGTGATTCATCATTTGGCGGTGGACGGGGTATCCTGGCGCATTTTATTCGAGGATTTGGCGACTGCCTATGATCAAGCCTCCAAGGGTGAACAGGTGATTCAGCTGCCTCATAAAACAGATTCGTTCCAAACGTGGGCCGAGCAGCTGCACGCTTATGCCAACAGTCCAGCTATGGAACGTGAGCGAGCGTATTGGGGGAAACTTGCACAAGCGGAACTGGCTCCTTTGCCGCAGGATTACGGGCATAACGAGCACGAAAAGCCATTGATTGGCGATAGTGAGTCGGTTACTGCTTTGTGGACACATGCAGAGACAGAGCAGCTGCTCAAGCAGGCCAATCGTGCCTACCGTACAGAAATTAATGACCTGTTGTTGACGGCGGTAGGAATGGCATTGCAAGCATGGAGCGGACATGAGCGTTTCCTGATTAATCTGGAGGGACATGGACGTGAAGCCATTTTACCAGAGGTGGACATTACCCGAACGATAGGGTGGTTTACAAGCCAATATCCTGTTTTGCTCGATATGCCGGAAGAACTGGCACTTTCGCAACGGATTAAGCGTGTGAAGGAAGGACTGCGCGGCATCCCGCAAAAAGGGATTGGCTACGGTGTACTGAAATATTTAGCCGACCGTCAGACACAGGCACCGGAGGCATCTCCAGCCATATTTACGACAGATCCCGAAATCAGCTTTAACTATTTGGGACAGTTCGATCAAGATATGAAAGGGAACGACTTGCAATCATCCTCATATGAGGGTGGGATGCCGCTGAGCCCGACCATGGCTCGAACGTATACGCTGGATTTTGGCGGCATTATTTCGGGAGGCCAACTGGGTCTGACAATTAGTTATAGCCGTACCAGCTATAGACCGGAGACGATCGAGCGATTGGCGAAATTGCTGGAATCGAGCCTGCGTGAAATTTTGGCGCATTGCATCCATAAAGAACACCCGGAGCTTACCCCAAGTGACATTTCCTATAAAGGAATGAGTGTGGAGGGCTTGGACAGCCTCTTATCTGAAATGGGTGCGGCAGGTGAGATCGACAATGTATATGCACTGACCCCCATGCAGAAAGGGATGCTGTTTCACAGCCAGCTAGATAGTCAAGCAGCTGCGAATGACGCATATTTTGAGCAGGTATCTTATGATATGCGAGGTCAGATGGACATTCGGGCTTTTGCAGAAAGCCTGAATATTCTGGTTCGACGACATGAGGCACTGCGTACACATTTTTATTTTGGCAGAGATACGGAACCGTTGCAGGTGGTGTATCGAAATCGGGATTGCGGCTTTCAATATGAAGATTTACACCATCTGGATGAGGATGAAATAGATTCCTGGGTGGAAAATTTCAAGCTACAAGATAAAGCACGAGGCTTTGATCTGCGTCGGGATGTCCTGCTGCGTGTAGCGATTTTACGTACCGGAGAAGACAGCTATCATTTTGTATGGAGCTTCCATCATATCGTCATGGACGGCTGGTGTCTGTCCCTTATAAATAAAGAAGTGTTTGAAAGCTATGCAGCACTTCAGGAGGGCAGAGTACCAGAGCTGGCACCGGCAGTGCCGTACAGTCGCTTTATTGAATGGCTGGAAGCGCAGGATCGCAAGGCGGCAACCGACTACTGGAACAGCTATTTATCCGGATATGAGCAACAAACAGCATTACCAGCTGTAAAATCCGGTCGCAAGAGTGGAGGCAACACGGCTAGTGATTGGGTTGCGGTTTTGAAACGTGAGTTGACCCTCCGGGTGGAGGAGACGGCTAAGCGATATCAGGTGACCATGAATACATTATTACAAACTGCATGGGGGATTGTGCTGCAAAAATATAACAACCACAGTGATGTCGTATTTGGCAGTGTCGTCTCAGGTCGTCCATCGGATATTATCGGGGTAGAGGATATTATCGGCTTGTTCATTAATACCATTCCTGTTCGCATTCTTAGTGAGGCAGGGGAATCTTTTGCAGAAGTTATGAAGAAAACGCAGGAGCAGGCGCTGGCTTCTCATGCGTATGATACGTATCCACTGTTTGAGATTCAGGCATTGACCGACCAGAAACAGGATTTAATTAACCATATTATGGTGTTTGAAAATTATCCGGTGGATGAGCAGGTCGAGGAACTGGGAAGTGACGGGCAGGAAACATTCCCGATTTCCAACGTGGTGGCTGCAGAGCAGACTAACTATGATCTGAGCGTAGTCGTTATGCCGGGAGAATGCATCAAGATTCGTTTTATGTATAACGCGTTAAGTTATGATCAAACAGGCATTAAGCGTCTGCATGAACATTTTGTGAATCTGTTGGAGCAAGTTTTGCTTAACCCGCATGTTTGCGTAGAAGAGCTGGAACTGGTTACAGCGGCGGAAAAACAACAAATTACAGGAGAGTTTAATGACACTGCCTCTGCATATCCAAGCAATCACACGATCCAAAAACTGTTTGAGGAGCAGGCAGAGCGTACGCCGGATCATATTGCTGTAGCTTTGGGTCATCAATCATTGACCTATCGGGAGCTCAATGAGACAGCCAATCGATTAGCGCATACGCTGCGTGATGCAGGGGTGAAACCCGATGAACCTGTTGGCATTTTGACGGAGCGCTCGCTGGATATGATTACGGGAACACTCGCTATTTTGAAGGCTGGTGGCGCGTATGTGCCGGTAGACCCTCAATATCCGGAGGACCGTATCCGTTATATGCTGGAGGACTCGGGAGCTAAGCTGCTGCTGGCTCAGCAGGATTTACTGGATCGTTGCTATTTTGACGGGCAGATTGTCAATCTGAATGAGGATACGTCCTACAGTGCAGATGCTTCCAATCTGGGTATAGATGGAGCGGGTAATCATGCTGCTTATGTCATTTATACCTCAGGTTCAACAGGTAAGCCTAAGGGTGTCGTAGTTGAGCATCAAAGTGTCGTGCGTCTTGTCCGCAATACGGATTATGTGCCATTTGATGAATCGACCCGAATGCTGCAGACTTGCGCGTTTGTATTTGATGTATCTACGTTTGAAATTTGGGGCGCGCTGCTGAACGGTGGTCAGCTTGTTCTTGTGCATAAGGATGATCTATTGGACGCGGCCAAGCTTAAAGAGACGATACGGGATCATCGCGTCACCATGATGTGGCTGACCACACCGTTATTTAATCAGCTTTCACAGCAGGATAGTAAACTTTTCGGCGACGTGAAGTATTTGCTGGTTGGTGGTGATGTTTTGTCTGCACCCCATATTAACCGGGTCCTGCGCGATAATCCGGACATGAACATCATTAACGGCTATGGGCCAACGGAAAATACAACCTTTTCGACGACGTATCACATTACGGAAGAACAGCTGGATTCTGTGCCGATCGGACGCCCCATCCGCAATTCGACGGCGTATGTTGTAGATTCGTCATTTAACCTGCAACCGGTCGGAGCTTGGGGTGAGCTGGTTGTCGGCGGAGACGGAGTTGCACGTGGTTATCTGAATCGTCCTGAGCTGACGGCTGAGAGATTTCTTGCTAACCCGTGGAGGGACGGAGATCGCCTGTACTGTACGGGAGACCTTGTTCGCTGGCGTGAAGACGGCATGCTGGAATATGCCGGACGGATTGATCAACAGGTTAAAATTCGCGGTTACCGGATTGAACTGGGCGAGGTGGAGGCGCGGCTGGCAAGTGTACCGTCCGTGCGGGATAGTGTTGTTATTGCTTTGCGGGATGGAGCAGGTCAGCAGCAATTATGTGCTTACTTCACTGCCGATGAACAGCTGACCATCCGTGAGATTCGAGCTGCGATGTCGGCCAGTCTGCCGAGCTATATGATTCCATCCGCATTTGTACAGCTGGATCGGTTTCCGCTGACGACAAACGGCAAAATCGACCGCAAAGCTTTACCTGTGCCGGACAAAGGGCTGCACACGGGTATAGAATATGTCGCACCGCGAACCGATGTGGAGCAGTTGCTGGCATCCATTTGGCAGGAAGTGCTTGAAATTCCACAAGTGGGTATCCATGATGACTTTTTCACGTTGGGTGGGCATTCCTTGAAAGTACTGGAGCTTATACGCAAAGTTCACCTTGCCACAGATATTGAGCTCCCCATCCGTAGTGTTATGGACTTCCCGACTATAGAAGAGCAGGCGCTCACATTATTGAAAGCCGATCTGGAATACAAGGCCGATAGTCCAATCATTCGGTTGAATGAACACGGTCCGATCTCCATCTTCTGCTTTCCTCCTATGCTTGGATACGGGCTGTCGTTCGCGGAGCTGGCGAAACAACTGGATCAGGACGCAGTCGTGTATGGATTGGAGTTCGTGGATGATGCTGCGGATGAGCAGGCCATGCTGGCACGTTACGTTGATTTGATCGTCAGCACGCAAGCGCAAGGTCCGTATGTGCTGCTTGGTTATTCCATAGGTGGTAATCTGGCGCATAAGGTTGCTGACACACTGGAACGTCAAGGTCATACTGTATCCGATATTTTTATGCTCGATTCGGTCAAAAGGGCGGAAGCCCTGCCCTTCACAGTTGAAGAAACAGAGCATGAAATTCATGACATGCTGGAACAGGTTCCCGACTCCTACCGTGAGCTGTTGAATGAAACGTACCAACGTAAAATGATCGCTTACGCGGTATATGGCAACCAGCTTGTGAACACAGAGAGCGTTCAGGCGAATATTCACGGCTTTGTCGCCGTTGGATCGGAAACGGTGAGGGGTACAGGAGATAATCGACTTTTATGGAAAGATGCTACACAAGGTAGCTATGAAGAGCATAGCTTGATTGGCAATCATTATGAACTGCTGGAACCCGGATTTATCGAGGAAAATGTAAAAAGTATCCGTGCCACCATACAAAAGATAACTCGGAACACGGACAAAGACATGACACAAGACTTGGCACAACATAAATCTTGAAAATCTACGGTTGATGATGTAACAAACTGAATCACTAATTTTTAATCTGTAACACATGAATCCTGATCGACAGGTAAGAAGCCTTCTGCTTACGCGACTCGATCAGGATTCGCTTTATTATGTGCACTCCCGCGATGGGAAGTGCGATGATTCCATAGCGCCATGCTGATAGCTCCCATACGGAGTATAAATATCTGCTCGCTATGCAATCACCGCACGGTTCAAATCATTAAATCAACTTCATACGTAAGGATGGTACTTCAATATGAAGAATAAAGGCATTTGCTACCTATCCGCATTTTTAGCAGCGTTGTTTCTCTGGAACCTGCTCATTGCTTCGGCATGGGCAACTGACAGCATAACACCTGATTCATTGGAAAAAACAGTGGACGATATCATGAATACAGAATTGGAAAAATTTCATATTCCGGGGGCGGCGGTCGTCGTGACCCAGGGAAACCAAATTCTTTTTAGTAAAGGCTATGGATATGCAGATCTGGAGCGGAAAGTGGTATTTGATCCAGCGAAGACCATTGTTCGTGTCGGCTCTCTAACCAAATCATTTAGTGCAAGCGCCACGATGCAGCTGGTTGAGCAAAACAAGCTTGATTTGAATGAAGACGTGAACAGCTATCTCCACAGCTATAAAGCTACGCAATACCAAAACCAGCCTTTCAATTTGCATCAGCTTTTGACACATACCTCGGGATTGGATGAAGCGCTGTACAACATTAACAGCTCGACTCGGGCAGGCGTTTTGCCCACAGAGCAGTATCTCAGCACGTATTTTCAAAATCAGCCTCCCATCCGCAAACCTGGAATTCAGTATGATTACAGCAATGTCGCCTACGGTCTGATCGGTAATATCGTGGAGCAAGTAAGCGGTCAGGGACTGAATGATTACCTCCGTACACATCTGTTCCAGCCAATGAATATGCCCAGCGCGACACTGGAATTGCCATTAAATCATCCTGCAATGTCCCAATCGTATCAGTGGAAGGATGGAGCGTATTTGAAACAGCCTTTGTCGTATATCAATCTGCCGGGAGCAGGAGCGTTGAACGTCACACCCAACGAGTTTTCCCATTATCTGATCACTCATTTAAACCAAGGCAAGTATGAGGGCAAAGTGGTGCTCCAGCCACATACGGTAAAAGTGATGCATGCACAGCAATTTGCAGTCGATGCACGCTTGGATGGCGTGGGCTACGGATTTTTTCGCGGTCAATTGGAGACGGGAACACCTATGCTGTGGGCTACCGGGGAAATTGATGATTTTATTTCCGAAATGGTACTGATTCCGTCCCAAAAGATCGGTATTTTTGTGATCATTAATTCGGCTGACACGGACACCCTGCTTCATGGAAAAGTCATCCATGCGATAGCCCAAATGCTGCCCTCAGAGCCGCAGGCCGTTTCGCAGTCACTAGCTCGTTCTTCCACCCAAGTGAAGCTTTCGCCAGAGATTGAGGGCGTATATCAGGTGGATTCTAATCCTGTTCATGGGTGGGGAAAATGGATTCGGATACTGGGAAACATTACATACACCGTGCAAATTCAAGATGATCATACGTTAATTGTTAAAGGAAAATACCCAAATGAGAATGAAGCAACAGACAAAGTTTTTCAAGCAGCAGGCGATGGATTGTTTGTGGAAAAGGGGGGCCAGCTTAAAATTTTGCTGTATCAGGAAAACGGTACGTGGATGATGGTTGCCCCGGATAGTAAGACCATAAAGCAGACGACACTTTGGCACCGTACCTGGACCCTGCTTGTCAGCTACGCTGCCGCCTCCTTATTTTTCATCACAACCTTGCTGATTTGGATCGTAAGATATGTGATCAGAACTATCCGTAAAACGAATAATCACATTTCGTCCAACCTTGCATTCATTGCGTCACTAAATACGATTTTTCTCGGGGTGCAGGTCATCTATGGTAACAATCAGATCGTGTATGGCTATTCCGCGTGGTATATCTGGGGAATTTGCACGCTGCCGCTCATTTCAGCACTCATTGCCGTGTGGGTGTTAATCGTGAATGGCGCAAAGCTGATTACAGGGGAAAGAAGAACCCGGGCTGCCGGGAAAATCCTATTTGCGGTACTCACATTGCTGCATACGGTGTATCTTTTTTATTGGAATTTCCTTCCTATTCATTATTCCTAAAGATTTACAAAACAATGCATATTCGAACATAAATGAATGCTAAAATTTGTATCTGATGCCCCCCAGAGGGCTTTAAACCAACAAACAGGAGGAAAAGAATGGGAATCTTTCGTCGTTTTACATCCCGTAGCTTCAAATACGCAACTGCTATGGTTTTCACTTTATCGTTGTATGCTGGTGTTGCCGGCAGCATGCAACCGGCACGGGCAGAAGGTCCGGCGGACCCAGCCCCCTTCATTGCAGCGAAAGTGGTCAATGACAACGCTGGTAAAAAAGTGCTGTTTGATAATACACATGGACAGACAGCTGGCGCAGCAGATTGGGTGATTGATGGTGGATTTTCAGACTTCGGCCAAGCCCTTGCGAGCAATGGCTATGATGTACACGAGCTTCGCCAATCCACGCCTATTACTTACAATGATCTAAAGAATTATGATGTATTTGTTACGGCAGAGCCGAATATTCCTTTTAAACAGAGCGAACAGGCTGCAATGGAGCAGTATGTTAAAGCAGGCAATAGTATTTTTTTCATTGGAGATCATTATAATGCGGACCGCAACAAGAATCGCTGGGATGGATCGGAGAGCATTAATGGCTACCGTCGTGGTGCATGGGAAGACCCTGCGAAGGGAATGAGTGCGGAAGAAAAAAGCTCGGCAGCGATGCAGGGCGTAGTCAGCTCAGATTGGCTGGGCAGCCAGTTTGGTGTGCGCTTTCGCTACAATGCATTAGGCGATATCACGGCCAATCAGATTGTCGAGCCAGCGCAGGCGTTCGGCATTACAGCTGGAGTGAGCAATGTGGCAATGCATGCAGGATCAACACTTGCAATTATCGACCCAGCGAAAGCCAAGGGAATCGTATATCTTCCTAAAACCAATCAGGCTTGGGGCAACGCGGTAGATCAGGGCGTTTATAACGGAGGCGGCATTCCGGAAGGACCTTATGCAGCTGTATCGAAAGTAGGACTAGGCAAAGCTGCTTTCATTGGGGACTCGTCTCCTGTCGAAGATGCAACGCCAAAATATTTGCGCGAAGAGACAGGAACCAAGAAGACAACGTATGACGGCTTTAAGGAACAGGATGATGCCGTGTTACTGGTCAATATCGTAGACTGGTTGTCCAAGAAGGAAGAGTATACCAGCCTGACAGAAGTGAAAAGCTTACAGCTGGATCAGCCGACGGCATTACTGCCCTTTGAAGAGCCACAGACTTCCACGGAACCACAAGCCGAGCCTTGGTCGGCTCCCGCAGCCGGCTACAAATGGTGGGATCAGCGAACATTCAAAGCAGGGTCCTATGGCGGATCTACAGCCAGTGCGCAACCAGTGTACAGCATCGTTCGTCAAGAGCAGCTGCCCAATGCACAGCCTTTTCAAATTCGGGTTACTGCCGACCAACTGGCTCCTAACAGCACGATTAGCGGATTCAGCACAGGTATTTATGTAGCGGGCGGCAATCAAGTAGCCCAAATTCAAAATCCGGATGGAAGCTGGCCAACCTCTTACGGCTATAGCGGAACATTTAGCCTGGAGTCCAACGGCAAAGGTCATGCCTATAAGGACTTGACGGTGCGGATCAAGCCGGGAACCAGTGGTTCCGCTAATCTTAGACTGAGGCAAAACGGCAGCAATCTGCTGACCCAATCCGTCGTGCTGGCTGATGTCCCGGCCCAGCCGTTGCCTGAGGAAGGCAATACGGTTCCAGCTCGTATCAGTGTCGCAGAAGCACGGAGTCTCCCGGCTGGCAAAGTCGTGACCTTAGAGGGTGTTGTGACGACAGAACCAGGTGCATTCGGTGGTCAAGCCTTTTACATGCAGGATGAAAGTGGCGGTATTTATGTATATCAGAACCAAAGCGGCTTTCACCAAGGGGATCGAGTAAAGCTTACAGCAAGCTTGGCACTGTATAATAGTGAGCTAGAGTTAACCGATCCAGTGGCAATTGAAAAAACGGGAGAAGGACAACTTCCGGAAGCTGTACAAGTCATCGAACTCAGTGATGCGAACCAAGGACAGTTGGTTGAGCTTCCTACGGCAATGATTCGTAATGTGATAGACGCGACTCCCGCAGGTTCGTTTGAATTTGATGCAGTATCTGGTGAAGTAAGTCACCATGTGCGCGTCGATGCACGTACAGGCTTAACACGGACATCTTTTCCATATCAAGAAGGACAGCAAGTGAAGCTGAAGGGAATTTCGGCGATTTTCAAAGGGAATTATCAGTTAAAACCGCGTGGACTGGATGATTTTTCAGCTCAGGCAGGCGCAGCTTTGCAGGAAGTAGAGCTTTCACTGGATCAAACGACCCTCAACATTGGGGATACGGCAGCGACACATCTCAAGGGTACGCTGACAGATGGCAGCGAAGCTGATTTAAGCCGCGCTTCTGTTCAGTATATCAGCAGTCATGAATCCGTTTCGCTGGATACGTATGGAGAACTTAAGGCCCTCAAAGAGGGGAGCGCGGAGATTACAGCCAGCGTCACCTTGGACGGTCAAACAGTGGTATCCAATCCTGTAACCGTTAGAGTCGAAAAGACTGCTGTAGGTGATGTGCCGGGAAAACCTGTGCTGTCGCATGATAACGGGCAGGACACCGGGCTGAAGGATGGCAACTACAACATCACCATGAATCTGTGGTGGGGTATGAATGGTGATGAGCTCAAGTTGTATGAAAACGACAAGCTGATTGGCACCCAATCGTTGCAAGCCGCATCCCCTGGAGCACAGCATGCAGTCATTCCTGTTACACGCAAGACCAATGGTACCTACAAGTATACTGCAGAACTGATCAACGCTTCTGGTAAAACGACCAGCGACCCGTTAACTGTCGAAGTGACCGATGCTTCCCCTGGCATTCCAGTGCTGTCTCATGACAATTGGGACGGTGACGGCACCTACACCCTTACAATGAACATGTGGTGGGGCACAAATGCGACAAAATACAACTTATATGAAAATGGAGAACTGATCGACGCCCAGGATCTGCCAAGCAAAAGCCCGCAGGCCCAAAGCGCAGTCACTAACATCCAAAATCAAAAGCCGGGTACATATGAGTATCGGGCCGAGTTAGTCAATGCTTCAGGAGAAGTTTCTAGTCAAACGATAAGTGTAGAAGTAAAGGGCCATTAAGTAGAAATGATGGGCCGTTAAAAAGTAAGAGCATCTATTGACTGTCCGAAGAAAATAAAGTTCTAGACTGAAAAATAGAGTGTTAGACTCGGAAAATAAAGTTTTAGACTGAGAAAATAAAGTATTAGACTGCCCGCGCTTCATTAAGCTAACAGACAGGTTAGTTTAATAAATTCTACTTTATTAAGGTAAGTGTACAGATGTATAATAATGTAATTAGATAATGTAGAGGACTAATAATAATGAGGACTATTGCTGCAACTGATTCGCACTATGAATATATTAAAGAACATGACCATCATATCTTAGAAAACTTAATCTTTTGGTTATGACCTCCACATTAGCGAATGAAGGAGCTCAGCTTTATATAGGAAATTAGGTTATCGAGATTCAGGGTGCTTAATACTTGAAGATGAGCCTTTGGAAATCTTGCTTACTAAGAGCCTATAATTACATTAGTAGATATCGATTACGCTAGCGGGAAACATAGCACAATAACCAGGGAGCGGATTGCCAACGCGGCAGCTGCTCCCTGGTTTCGTTGAAGTAACGGGCAGTTTAACGCACACAAGTCCATGTTTTACTACGTCTATACATGGAATCCTTTTTGCATTGGGGAGATAACAAAAAGTAGAATATTTACTTGTGAACTTCATCGGCGTATAGTGCAACGGTTACTAAAAAACCAACCCCCGAAACCAAAACAGTTCCGGAGGTGATTGCTTTACTTATTTCTCCCTTTTTAAATAGCCTTCCGTTGTCCACTTGCCTTTGGAAGCACAAAGTTTTCCAGAGGTCTGCTGACCTACACCTTAATGGCTTTCCAACACGCATCCAATGTCTGCCGAATCTGCTCCTCGCCAAAAGGATATTTTCCTCCCAAATATCCCCTTATCGAAGTAGCAACCATGCCTTTGATGAGATGACAGCAAAACATTGGATCCATTTCGCTGACGATGCCCTGCCTCTGACCTTCTTCAATAATTCCAAAAATCTCAATCATCGCAGGATTCATCATATTTCTCACTTCTTCGTAGATGTAAGGAGAATCGCTGTATCCTTCCAGAAACAGGATTTCTTTGGGAAAGCTCAGCCCGTAATCCACCATGCGTCTCAGAATGCCCTTGGATCGTTCATAGATAGTAAGATTAGGATCATAGCCGGTCATGATCACCTCTCCCATGTGGATGAGTACACTTTTATAAAGCTCACTAACCAGCTCTTCTTTGTTATTAAAATAATTATAGAAGGTGCTGGAGCCGACATTGGCTCGTTTGAAGATTTTCGGAAAAGTAACGGACTGTATGCCCTCTTCAATGATCAAGTCCAGCGTTGCAACCATAATATCTTCTCGCTTACCCGTGTTTACCCCTCCCTTTACGGAAAATAATTTCTAGTTGATTATAGTTTTGTGACATCACAATGTCAATATTGGAATTATAGTTCCGTCAAATTTAGTAATAATTCAGTAATTTTTATTGTATTAAAAGAAAAACCACATAAAATAGAATGGTAATTCTAAAATTATTGACAACTACATCTTCAACCCTTATTGTGATATTAGAAAATATTTTCCACAACCAATTCGCAATGTTCATACAACTATTTATAAATCAGGAGGTCATATCAATGGTCAATTATAAAGGCAAAGTCGCACTTGTTACAGGTGCTTCATCCGGCATAGGAGAGGCATACGCGAAGGATCTCGCCGCAAGAGGCAGCCATGTCATTGTGGTTGCACGCTCGAAGGATAAACTGGAGGTTCTCGCAAAGGATTTGAAAGCTGCCTATGGAGTAAACACCTATGCTTTGGTCAGTGATCTCTCTAAGCCCGGGGCTGCTGGAGAACTGGCAGAACAAGTTAAGGCGCTTGGCCTGAAGGTGAACATTTTGATTAACAATGCAGGGTTCGGCACGCACGGTCGGTTTGAAGAAATCCCCATGGATCGTTACCGAGAAATGGTTAATCTGAATATCACCTCACTCATGGATATGACTGCTCAGTTTTTACCCTACATGCAACAGCAGAAGGATGGCATCATTGTTAATGTTTCTTCTTTTTTGGCTTTTTATCCATTCCCTTATATGGGGGCTTACGCCGCTACCAAGGCGTTTGTGCTATCCTTCTCGGAATCGCTCTGGGCTGAGAACCGGCACTTGGGGATTCGTGTTCTGGCGCTGTGTCCGGGAGCGACCAAAACAGGATTTTTCGATGTGGTCGGTACTACGGATATGCCGGGAGGCGTTACGGGTACTCCTCAGTCCGTTGTAAGGACCGCCTTTCGTGGACTTGAGAAGAATCGCAGCTATGTGGTAGACGGTATCGGCAATTACTGGATTGCCAACAGCGCCCGCTTTGTCACACGTAAATTTATGGCTGCCTTCTCTGAGCGTCTTGGACGCCCTGCATCGAAGAATTAAAAACCGGTATTCTTGGAGAATCATTTTTCGTATATGGAATATTGAACTAACAGAAAACGTTAGTTGAATGACAGCAGCGGTAGTCTAAGACTTTATTTATTAAGTCTTGGTCTACCGCTGCTTCCTCTAATGGATCAGTCTAAAACTTATTTGTCATGATCTGACGATTCTTCAAATCAAAAACTCCATTAAATCAATGGTCTCAGTCTAATACTTTATTTTCACCGAACATTGACCTCGTGAGAGTCTATAGATGCTTTTTTATTTTTTTACGAAGCGGGAATTATCATTTATGATTGGGTTGGCGAAGCGGAAAGTCCCTCTATATCTGAGGAGCCATAGAAGAACATGGCAACTAGAATCACAATAATGACAACCTCTGCAAAATATTCTCCATCAAACTCACTCACCGCATAAGTCTCCTTTCGCCACTTGTTAATTATTTATTTTCTGTGAAAAGGCTTGTATCACCTGGTCCAGTGTCATATTCCCGTTATCATTTAAAAATTTCACCATATTATCGACATTGGATGGAGTGGATGCTAGTGTTTTGTATTTTCCTGTGAGTCCTAAAAACAATGTTGCTTGTCTGTATAAAGTCACGGAATCGACGTTTAGTTTTCCTGTTAGTAGGAGGGCTGCCACAAGGACCTCCACATTTTTTCCTTGAAGCGCGGAAAAGATAGCCGAATTACTGTTTAATCCATTTTTCTTTTGACCGTTAGGTGGGGATTTGGATTTACGATTCCCGTTCCCATTACCATTACCATTCTTTCCTAAGGAAGCCATTGAATCTTCCTCCCGCCATATACTGTTCTTGCCTGGTTTTTATGAAAATTCGGGACAAGGACAGCGGCACTACAGTGCTCATCAAAATACGTTATGATCATACGATATGCGAATAAGAGAGCATTGGTTACTATAAGAATCACCCTGGCTGAAGGCAGTTGGCTACTGTTATCCAGTAATTTATTTCGCATGTTGGTCCGATTTAGAGTAAACTACAATAAAGCAAGCCAAATGAGCAATTGCATAAATCCCAGAGCGTTTTCAATCAGCAATGTTTAGACTGAAACGGTTTAGTTCGTTTATTGTATTTTTGAGCGTTGAATTGGAATTAAGCAAAATGCTGAAATAGGAGTTGTAGATAAAATATGTCGAATGAAGAAGTATTGTTAACTAAAGAGGGATTGGTCAAGCTGGAGGATGAGCTCAAGGAACTGAAGACGGTAAAACGCAAGGAGCTAGCCGAACGCCTTAAGTTGGCTATCAGCTACGGCGATTTGAAAGAAAATAGTGAGTATCACTCAGCCAAGGACGACCAAGCGTTTATGGAAACCCGCATTCTCATATTGGAGAAGATGCTGACCAAAGCCCGGGTCGTGGACGAGAGTAATTTAGACCTTAGAACCGTTAGTATCGGATCGACTGTCATTCTGAATGACATCGAATTTTCGGAGAAGATGGAATACAAAATTGTAAGTCCTGCTGAGGCGGATGTTCTTGATAACAAAATTTCCTATGAGAGTCCTTTAGGCAAGGCACTTTTGGGAAAAGAAGTGGGCAGTATCATTCATGTGGATGCACCCATGGCTGTAATTAAATATGAGCTGCTTGAAATTAAGCTCACATAGTTCATTCCCGATTCCCTTATATGAGGGGGCCGGGATTTTTTATTTCTCTCTGCTTACATACCGTCCATGTGGAGCACAGTTGCACTCCACATGGACTGGACAGGATTTTCTTTACTCCGCTAGCGCACTAAGTTAGTCCGTCATTAGGAAGCCTGCTTGCTCCAATGCAGCGCAGGCATCATTAATTTTATCTTCATCCGAGGCATTCAAGGTGTGCAGGTGGATGCCTCCCGTCAGCTGGGACAAATAAGTGGCCTGGGTGGAGCTGATTTTACGGATAAAATCGTCCACTTCCTTGCGAGTTCCAACCCGTATCGGAGCAGTCAGATCCCCGTATACCGGGTGCTCAACAATAACATCCTGCACACTTACACCGTAGTCCACAATCAGCTTTAGTTCCTCTTCTGTCTGTTCAGGTCGATGTTTACACACAATAATACGTGAGGCTAAGGGAGTTGTCTGACTCGCAGGCTCCATATAAATGTATCCTTGACTTGTTGCAAGGATAGGCTCTTGGCTTGCTTTTAACAGGGAAATATCCTGTACAATTACTTGTCGGGAGACGGAGGATCTGCGCGCCAGTTCGCTCCCGGTCAGTGGTGATTCGCTCTTGAGCCACAATAGTAGCTGTTCGCGGCGATCCGTACCTGACCGTTTTAAAGATTCAGTCAACGGGATAAGCTCCTTTCTTTTCGATGCGTCAGGTCTGTCAAAATATCTACCAATACATTCAATTCCTCGATGGTGGTCGTTCTTCCGAAAGAAACACGGATAAATTGTAACGCTTCACGGCCGGATGCTCCAAGCGCCTGTAAGGCAGGCGAAGGATCGTGGTGTCCGGCAGCACATGCGCTTCCAGTTGATATACAGACACCTCTGCGATTACATTCCAGCATAACATATTGTCCCTCGTAACCGTGAAAAAAACATCCTACGATATGATGAAGCACTGCTTTATTCTCGCTTTCCTGTACGGCCCAACGTAACGGAATGGATCTTTCCTGGATTTTCGTAATAAAGTGTCTTCTCAGGGTAGTATATCGCTCCTGATGCGACTCCATCTGTTCGGTCATCATTTCTGCCGCCGCGACAAAGGCTGCAATCCCGGGAACATTAACCGTTCCAGGACGAAATCCGTTTTCATGTAGTGTATCAGGGTACACGGGACGCCACGGGGTTCCGGGTTTGAGGTATGCAGCACCGACACCTTTGGGGCCATACACTTTATGGCTCGATACAGAGAGTGCATCTACTCCCATGGCTTCAACATCTACGAGAATATTTCCAAATGTCTGTACCGCATCACTGTGCAGCAAAATACCCCGTTCGCGTAGCAGGGGAGATAAGGCAGCAAGGTCCTGAACCAGTCCCGTTTCCGAATTAGCGTGTTGTACGGAGACAAGTCCGGTGTCTTCTCTCAGGTGAGGTAAAAGAGCTTCGCGAGTCATTCGTCCTTCCCGATCCGGTTGCACAATGGTCAGTTCATAGCCCTGACGTTCCAGCAAAGTAGCAAGGTTGTACATCGAGTGATGTTCCAAAGCGCTCATGATCCAATGCTTTTTATGCTGCGGCAACCCGTTCAGGATCGATTGCACAACCAACATATTGGATTCTGTTCCCCCTGTTGTAAAATAGATGCCTTCCTTTTGCCCGCCAATCATATTTGCTATTCGTTGCCTGCTGTAATCTAGCGTGTAGGCTGCTTGACCGCCCGCATCATGGAGGCTGCTGGCATTTCCGAACATTTCCTTATTTAATACGTTATACATATTTAAAGCTTCGCCACACATAGGTGTGGAAGCGGCATAGTCCAGATAAATCACACCAAATCCTCCCTGCTTAAAATAATTCCATTCAAAAACTCTTGAGATTATTGTAGGCATGTGTAAATATAAGTGTCAAGACACTTGTAAACATGTATGTACACAAAGCGGTTATCTGTTCGTGAGAGCGGGAACGATCAGCCGCATCGATATGGAGGGATTCTAATGTCTATGCTTGACGTTTTACAAGGAAACCGAGGGCTTATGCCAGAGCATTATAAGACACTGACAGTTGCTGACATGGAGCAGCGAGTGGTCGAGCTGAAACAAAAATGGGGACCCAAGCTGCTCATACCGGGCCACCACTATCAGAAGGACGAGGTTATTCAGTTTGCTGATATAACAGGAGATTCTCTACAGCTTGCTCAAATGGCTGCACAAAATCAGGAAGCAGAGTTTATTGTATTTTGTGGGGTACATTTTATGGCGGAGACAGCGGATATGCTGACTACTGATCGACAGACTGTTGTCCTGCCGGATATGCGTGCAGGCTGCTCGATGGCAGATATGGCGAATGTGGAGCAGACAGAACGAGCATGGAAGCATTTACAGGAGTTGGTAGGAGATACGATCATTCCGTTAACGTATGTAAATTCCACAGCAGAGATCAAAGCCTTTGTAGGACGGCATGGCGGGGCTACCGTGACTTCTTCGAATGCTAAGCAAGTGCTGGAGTGGGCGCTGAAGCAAAAGGAACGTATTTTGTTTTTGCCGGATCAGCATTTAGGTCGCAATACAGCTTACGATCTTGGAATTCCGCTAAATGAAATGGCCGTGTGGAATCCAATGACAGATCAGCTTGAGGCTGAACAGGACCCGGCAACTGTAAAAATTATTTTATGGAAAGGACATTGCTCTGTTCATGAAAAATTTACAGTAGATCATATTCGCAACGTCCGCGAGCGTGATAAGAACATCCGGGTCATCGTTCACCCCGAATGTTCTTATGAAGTCGTACAGCTCGCAGATTGCGCAGGCTCCACAAAATTCATCATCGATACCATTCGCGCAGCAGAGCCGGGAACCCAGTGGGCTGTTGGCACAGAAATGAATCTCGTGCAACGAATCAAGCAGCAGTACCCTGAACAGCAGATTGAATCGCTCAATCCCGATATGTGTCCCTGCCTGACCATGAACCGGATCGATCTTCCCCATTTGCTGTGGGCAATGGAGCAGTTTGATCGGGGTGAGCCTGTGGGTGTGATTCGTGTGGATGCTCAGATCAGACAGGATGCTGTACTGGCATTGAATCGTATGCTTGCTATCCGTTAACCTTTTGCTGTTCCAGCGAGAATGCTGCTTGAAATCTTTGGTTTGTGATCCAACCTGTATCTCTAATTAAAGATTAGTCTCTTGTCTAGTTTTCGTGCTATAATTGTGGCAACAAACCGAAGGAGGTGAATCCCTTGTTTGAGCTTCAGGACCTACTCCCTTATTTATTTACAATCGGCTTGCTGTGCACAGTGACTTATACGTATCTCGCTCATTTGCACGGCAATGTACCCGAATGCTGGGTAGAAGGCGGGCCCGTGCGGTCTCATGCTTCTCCACAGATGCCAATGTCTGCCCGTGGACAGGACATGCCTGTCCGGCTGGCCCGACATATCCGGCGTAAGGAAGCGCCGGATGAAGATGCATCCGATTGTTCTCCCTCGTTGAACGATGGCACAGCCAATCAACGAGGAGGAACATATGAAACGATTCAAGGGATTCACCTTTTGGGGTAAAAAAGAACGGATATTTGGATTAATGGTAGTATTGGCGGTGGTCATGCTGCTGTCTGGTTGTGGTGCGAATGCTGCGGAGATAAATGCACAGACACCCGGATTTTTTAATCATTACGTGGTGTTCCCGCTTTCTTGGCTTATTCAGCAATTGGCGCAATGGTTTGGTGGAAGCTTTGGGCTGGCGATTATGTCTTTGACATTCATTGTCCGCCTGTCCTTACTCCCGCTTATGATGCGTCAAACGCGTGCCCAGCAGGGGATGAAACGTAAGATGAGCGCCATGCAGCCCGACTTGGACCGAATTAAGAAGAAGTATGAAAACAAGAAAGATACCACCAGCCAGCAGAGTATGCAGCAGGAAATGATGTCACTTTACAAAGAGCATCAATTCAATCCGCTTAATATCGGTTGTCTGCCTATTCTCATTCAGCTCCCGATCTTGAGCGGTATGTACACTGCAATCCGCTTAACCCCGGAGCTGGCGTCTCACTCCTTCCTATGGTTCCGGCTCGGACAGCCGGACTGGATTTTGGCAATCGTCGTAGCAGTTGTATACTTGGCACAGGCCAAGCTTTCTCAGCTTCAGATGACGCCTGACCAGCGCAAGCAATTTGCGATCATGGGCTATCTTTCACCGATTATGATGGCGGTCTTTTCCTTCAATGCCCCTGCTGCCATGCCATTATATTGGACAGTAAGCGGCACCTTTTTACTGCTTCAGTCTCTGTGGTTCCGCAGACGCTATCCAATAGAGGAAGCAGAGAGTAAGGTTAAACTTGGAAAAGTCACACCAACCTAATAGAAGATGATGTTTGTTTAACTTGGGAATTGCACTTGTAGTATGCCACGTGTAATCATAGGATGTCATTCGAGCCGTTTATAAGGCTTAGATGGCGTCCTTTTTTGTTGCTTTTTCGCTACCTTCCGCTTGCGATGTTGTAGTCAATATGAAATCTTTAATCAAATAAGGGAGGAACGATGCTATTGCATGAGAAGCATGCAAAAAGCACCAGGCTATATACAAAAGCTGAATTGGACAGAAAATGAATTTTCCCAAGGTTTGACTTACATACAATTAAGAAAAGATAATAAACCAGTAGGATAGGATTCATTGAATATGCGCTGGGTGAACAAGCATGAAGCGCCGTTCATGCGGACTTGTGATTCATTGTTTATGGATGGGTGTAATGGGTTTGGGATTAGGCTCTCAACTCATTCAACGTTGCATCGAAGACGCTGTTATGTTGGTAAAAAGGGAGTGGAAGTGATTACCAACAGGGATGCGCCTAATTCTTTTAATGAAATGATAAGAGAAAAGTGGGCAAAGTAAGACCTATATCTAAGCTAATGCTGGACTTTGTTTTATCACGTAATGAATATTATGGAGGAACTACAGAAAATGAAGCAAACATCAACAAAGCTGCCCATTTCCTTGGCTCTGCTCACATGTATAGTATGTGCATTCGGTTTTGGCTTAGTCGCATTATGGGTGAGTGACCATCAAGTTCGGCGTTTTGACCAGGAAATTATTTCGGCTATTGGACAACTGGAGTCGCCCGCCATGACCCGTCTAATGAAATTTTTTACCATGATCGGCAGTGGGATTCCAGTTGTGATCATCATTTTAATTGCCATGTTCGTGCTCTATAGAGTATTGGGACACCGCAGAGAACTGCTTTTTTTGGCGGCGGGTGTATTGGGATCGGTAATGCTGAACACGATACTAAAATTGCTTTTTCAGCGTGCGAGACCGGAGATTAACCGTATTATTGAAGAGAATGGATACAGCTTTCCGAGCGGACATTCCATGACAGCTTTCAGCATGTACGCAGCGCTGACATTTTTAGTGTGGAAGCATGTCCCTTCTAGGCTGGGGCGTATCCTTCTTATTGTACTCAGCAGCCTGCTGATTGTAGCAATCGGGACGAGCCGCATTTATTTGGGCGTACATTATCCGAGCGACGTTGTGGGTGGCTATTTTATGAGTGGCTGCTGGATGGCGGCTTGTATTTGGTTTTATCAGCGGTACGAAAAACGACGAATGCTACCACTTCGCTCCAAATCGACAGCATAACGGGTAGCATAAATAATAAAGCTTATAAAAAAGCAGACGCTTTAGCGTCTGCTTTTCATTTGGACAGAGGAAGTGTGTTCAGTCATCTTAGTACTGCCCTGTTTACCAGGCTTGAGCCCCAGCTTCTGCTCCCATTTTTGATAAAATATAATAGCCGCTTGCATGAAGATGCCAGGAAGCTTCCGGCTTCGAATGAATTGATGAACGCCGACGGCACAACCTGCACCAATAAGCGCACCTGCCAAAATATCCGAGGGATAATGCACTCCGGTCCACACGCGGGATACTGCGATGAGTACAGCCAAGATAACCCAGAGGACACGAAATTTTTGATGATGAATCCATAAAATGGTAGCCAGTGCAAAAGCTCCAAGTGCATGGTTACTCGGGAATGAAGCATTAGGATCATGATGAATAAGCTGAATGACTGAATGTCCGACAAAAGGCCGATCTCTGTAAAACAAATGTCCAAGGCCCCAACTAATTACAAAGCCGATACAAACCGTTATAATGGCTTCTAAAACTATCATCCGATGCGGCATTTTAAAGGTGAACCAGTAAATCAGCAAAGCCACTCCGAATAAATATGGTGCATATTGCGCCAAGAAAAGCATGGTTCCATTCAAAAAGGCGAGGGAATTAGCCAGTTCATTGATCCAGTGAAATAAAGCATAGTCTACATTAATTAACATGAATAAATTACTCCTTAACATCAAAAAATTGAATAACAAAGTTATATTATAGAGCGACTACACGGATAAAAGCTTAAAATCAAATAAAAAATGAATGTCATTTCCATTACTCATTTGTTTTTTCTATAGAAAATAGGTGGTTTTGCGATGGAAAAGTCGGTGCTGGTTATTGATGATGAAGAGAAGATATCCAGATTGCTTCAGTTGGAGTTGTCCCATGAAGGATATGCAGTTGAAATCGCACAGACGGGCAGAGAAGGATTGGAAAAAGCCCTAGCTGGTAAATGGGATATCATCATTCTGGATGTCATGCTGCCGGAGATGAATGGGGTCGAGGTGCTGAAGCAGATTCGAAAAGTGGACAATCATACACCAGTAATTATGGTCACTGCACGTAACACGACTCCTGATAAGGTTTCAGGTCTGGATGAAGGTGCCAATGATTACATTACGAAGCCCTTTGAGATCGAGGAGTTATTAGCGCGGATGCGGGCCAGTATGAGGCATCAAATGGAGCCAACAGCTACCGCTTTACAAGAAGACGATAAGCCGCTGTCTAGGCTCCAAGTGGACAGCTTGGTGTTGGAACGCAAGACACGGTTAGTGGTGCGGGAGGGCAATCGAATCGAATTGACGCCAAAAGAATATGATCTGCTTCTCTATCTGATGGAGCACAAAAATCAGGTATTGCAGCGGGATCAAATGATTCAGGACGTATGGGGATTTGATTTTGTTGGTGATACGAATGTCGTAGATGTGTATATCCGGTATGTTCGTAAAAAAATTGATCATGGATACAAAAAGAAATTGATAAAAACCGTGCGTGGCGTTGGGTACTGCATTCGGGAGGAAGACTAGTGAAGCTTCGGACCAAAATAACCCTGCTCAGTTCTATTTTAGTGATGTCGATACTCCTGTTTGTGGATGTTACAGTTCACCTATTGTTCGTCAAAATCGCTACGCGAAATGAAAGAGAAGTGCTGCAAAATAAATGGACTGAAATCATTGCCGAAACCGGACACACCATGATTCTGAAGAATGCATGGAGTCCAAAACTGAAAGATGAGCTTTCCGGAGATACTATTCTGAGGGTGTTTGATCAGCAATCCCGACTTCTGTATGAAGTAAGTCGCCAGTCCCGATTTAAGCTGGGCGATATACGTTTTAACACTTCACAAAGTTCTCAACTGACAGATGTACAGGGTCATAAAATTCTGGTAATCCATCTCCCTGTGCTTTCTCCAGAGGGTAATCAGAAGGGGACTCTGGAGATTGTTGAAAAATGGGATGCACTCGAAACCAATCTCGATATTTTAAATACGATTCTAATCACATCCACTGTAGGGGCTATGTTGCTAAGTTTGGTAGGGAGCACGATTTTGGCGAATGCGATATTACTGCCGATTTCAAGTAGTATTCAAACGATGCAGGAAATTGAAAGAAGCTTGAAATTCAAAAAAATCCCCGTTGATGGTCACAATCAAGATGAATTGTCCCAAATGACCGCTACTTTTAACCGAATGATGGAGAGATTAGAAGAAAGCTTTCAGAGTCAGCAGCAGTTTGTTTCAGATGCCTCACATGAGCTGAATACGACACTTATGATTATTGAGGGCTATGCCAACATGCTGCGGCGGTGGGGCACGCGCGATGAGGACATTCGTAAGGAATCAATTGAATCGATCTATGAAGAAACTCAGCGAATGCGTACGATGACACAGCAGTTGCTGACTCTTGCCTCCTCACAGCAGAAAGACCCTGAGCCGCATGAGAGGATCGAAATGATCGGTTGTTGTCAACAGGTAGTAGCGCATCTCAAGTCTGTACATGATCGTCAAATTTCGATTTTAACAGAAGAGAAAGAAATTTGGCTGGATGCCAACCTGACAAAAATGAAGCAGTTGCTAGTGATCCTGCTGGATAATGCATTAAAATACAGCTCGGATGAGATCGAAATAGGGTTATCTACAGATGAAAAGGATGTCTATATCCAAGTTAAGGATTATGGGATCGGAATACCTGAGGGCGAGATCAAGCGGGTCTTTGAACGATTTTATCGGGTAGATAGCTCCAGGCATCGTAAAACCGGAGGAACCGGGCTAGGGTTGCCAATTGCCAAGGCAATTACAGATGCCCATCAGGGTACGATACGCATGGAGAGCGTAGAAGGAGAAGGAACGGTAGTCATCGTCACGCTGCCTCAAAGACAACAGGAAAGGCTGTCCCTCCAGTAGAAATATCTACTCGCGGAACAGCCTTTTTATTGTTACTTGTAAGTTAAGCATTCGGTGGATGGAAATCATCTAAAATTTATGCTAAAGGACACGACGTGCTGTTGTGTAATTGCGACTCCACCATCCCGAATTTAGATCTGTAACCGTTACGCCGCCTTTACCATACGTATGCAGAATTTTGCCGTTTCCCATGTAAATGGCTACATGATGAATTGGTGCATAGAAAAAGACCAAATCGCCTTTTTTCAGCTGACTACGCGGTACGAAAGTGCCAACGGTTGATTGCTGTCTGGACGAACGTGGAAGCTTGATACCATTTTGTCCAAATACATATTGAGTGAATGAAGAGCAGTCAAAAGAGCTTGTATTGCCAGCTGGGGCTCCATGCTCATAACGCACGCCCATAAACTGGGAGCCTTTAGAAATAATCCGATCAGCTTTACTTGCCGAAGCAGCATGAGTGGTGGCTGGTCCGACGACGAAGCTCCCTGCGCTCAATGCCAAAGTCATAGTAAAGCAAATACCCATCCACAATTTTTTAGAAGTATGTTTCATATATAAATTCCTCCGTTATTCGTATTGTGTTGATGTCCTGAAATGACAATAACACAAATAAAATATCCGGAATTTACCACTCATGGTTACAAACCTGTTACCCCAACGCTTTGTCGTCATTTATTAGAAAACGATGAGAATTTTCTCCTTAATTTTGGCTTGACAAATTGCATAGACTCCACTTATAGATAGGCTCGTATGACAAAAAGCGACTTGCAGACGATTGGCACAAGCAATCACGCAAAATATACATACCTATATACTACAATTTATAACTTGTACGGGAGTATGCTCTGATTCCCGTTGACATTGTAAGGATCACACCGTATTTCCGGTCAGGAAGGGGAATTCGTATGGCTTCAAAGCAGAATAAAGCACTCAAAAAACGGCGTCTAACCATTGTTCAGGTCATTTCCAACTATCCCGATGCACAGCCGGTACCCTCCAACAAGGGCGGAACGGAAAAGGTCGTGTATGAATTAACGGAGGAATTGGTGAGACGAGGGCATCATGTATCTCTTTTTGCCGCCCGTGGGAGCAGGAGCAGCGCGCGGTTGATTCCCTATCCCAAAGGTTTGAAACATAGTCAGATCCTCCAATATGTACTCCGGCATATGCCTTCCGACACACATATCATTCATGATCATACCTTTCGTTCTGCTGTGGGGCGTAGGAAGCTACCTTGTCCATCGGTATGCACGGTGCATCTTCCAGTGAAGAGACACGGTAAAAACCCGGTATATGTCAGTAAACGAGCACGTCAGCTGATGGGCGGAGGTAAAGGATTTTACATCTATAACGGCATTAACACACATGATTACGAGTTCAGCAATGAGAAGCGCGGCTATTTGCTGTTCATGGGCAGAATCATACGGGAAAAAGGTGTATTGCAGGCCATTCAGGTTGCAGAACGAACAGGAAAAAGACTGCTTATTGCAGGTCCTATCAAAGCCCCTGTTTTTTTCCGTCAAGAGATTCAGAGACGAATTCAGCGTAATCCGAATATTCGGTATGTGGGGGCAGTGGGAGGCGATCAGAAACAGAAGCTGCTGAAGCATGCGGAATGTCTATTGTTTCCGACATTGTGGGAAGAGCCATTCGGACTCGTAATGGTCGAGGCCATGGCTTGTGGAACACCGGTGCTAGCATTAAAAAACGGCTCCGTTCCCGAGGTACTCTTGGGCTTTCCACAGTTGATTTGCAAATCAGTTAGCCAAATGGCACGAAAGGCACAGCAAAAAAATTATCCGTCACCAGCGCAGCTTCGTTCATATGTCAACCAAAGGTTTACCAACAAACAGATGACCAGCAACTACTTGAGACTATACCGTGAAATCATCCGTCGGCGAGAACAGAAGAGAGGGTAACGAAAGCCTGTACGGAGGTGATGGGGATGCAGGTCAAACGTTATATGCTTGGAAAGGGTTCTTCTTGGGCAACTCCTTATTATGTAGCGACAGGGGGACAGACAGGTCCGTGTGCGATGGTGGTGGCGGGGATACATGGTAAAGAAATAGCAAGCATACGAGCTGCTGAGAAATTGGTAAAGCTGTTGAATCAGCAAAAACTGCGATTTAGCCAGGGTAAGCTTATAATTGTACCGATTGTAAACCAAGAGGCTTACCGCAAACGGATTAGAGGAATACCTGATCTTAATCGAACCTTTCCGCGCAAAAAAAAGCAGCTGGCAACACAACCACTTTCCGTTGCTCTATTCAAATTAACACAAAAGCATCAACCTGAATGGTATCTCGACTTGCATGAGGCCAACGGATTGTCACAAAAGGATGCCAAGGTGCTTGGTCAAACGCTAATCTCCAATAAGGCCAATCCCGTGGTTCCTACGGTTCGTCGGATTATTAAGCGAATGAATCGCTCCATCCAGGTGAGCGACCGACATTTCAACATTCGGTTGCATGAGCTTCCAGGTTCCTCCCGCACTGCTGCAGCCCGTATTTTAGGTGCACGTGCGGTTACCGTGGAGACGGGTTGGAGCCTGCCCAAGAAAGTACGCATACACTATCAGTTGGAGATCGTAAAGCATTTTTTAAAAGAAGCCGGAATAGTCAAAGGCAACGAGGTTTATTTATCTGCCAAGGTTAGAACTGTTACCTCCAGAAAATATTGCATTACAAAATAAAATCGCTTCTGGAGCAAGGATTTTTCACCTTGCTCAGGAGCGATTTTTATGTGCGACCTTCGTTCAGAATCCGTGGCGTGCTGATATTATATCTATGTGTTGTCAGGCCTCGGATTTATAGAAGGCATTCACCAAGCTGTTCCCCAGACGTATCTCAATCAGCTCCAGTGGTGTATCCAGATCGGCACGGATCGTGTGATACGTATCAACCGGAATGCTAAATACAGAACCGCTTGCGGCAGCAAAACGTTCTCCGTTCAGCATGACCTCTCCACGACCGGACACAATCGTCCATACTTTAAGTCCACTGCCGTGAATACGGCCATTCAAGCGGTGATCTGGCAGTACCGTCAGCCGTATGGCAAGTATATCGTTCAGACTCCGATGATCAAATTCGTCCAGCACCCGGTAACTACCCCAAGAGGTTTCACCATGCATGGGGTGAAGCTGAAGTTTACCTAGCTGCTCCTTGATTACGTGGGCATGGCTCTTGGACGCAATGAGAATGCCGTCGGGACTCGCAGCAGCAATAATATCTTCCACGCCAATGACATGAATTGGATAGGGTAGCTCATTGACGATGTGCGTGCCACGAGTCTGCCCACTAATCTGTCCACGCCCGATCACTTGGCTGCTTAGCTGCTCTGTTAGAGCCTGCCAGTTGCCGATGTCGTGCCATTCGCCATCGTAGGGCAGGACGATGGCATGTTCGGCACGCTCTGCAATCTCCTCGTCGAAACTGCGAACCGGGAGGCTATCATACATTGCGCATAATGCTTTATCGTTCAGCGGCAAATAACTTCGCTCCATACAGGACAGCATATACCGTAATGTAAAAGCGTAAACACCACAGTTCCACAGCGCGCCCTGATGAATAAGCTGTTGTGCCCCGGAGAGATCCGGCTTTTCTGTGAAGCGGGCAACTTGCGCATAGGAAGTTTTCCCTTCCCGTATCATTTGCAGACCCGGAACGACATAGCCGTATTGGTCGGAGGGATGAGTAGGCCTTGTCCCAAGCATAGCCAGATCGGCTCCGCTCTCAAGCAATAAGCCGGAGAGCGCTGCTATGCTATGGAAGAAATTCTCTCCCGCAAACATGTCCGCTGGAGCAATGCAGAGAACTTCATCCAGCCCCGTGCCTCTGGTGTGAAAATAAGCAGCCGCCAGTGCAGCTGCGGTGAAGGTTCCCCGTTTGGCAGGTTCGCCTAGAACGGGCAAACGACCTTCTGTATGGCGAAAGGCTAGATTTACCTGACTCCGATGAGCCAGAAGCAGGGCTGAGGAATCCAGCCCGGCTAAGGTGAGCTGACGGTACACCCGGCTGAGCATAGATTCCTTTCGCCCGTCAGGAGCGGACAACAACCGGAGAAACAGCTTCGACCGGATTTCGTTGGATAGTGGCCATAGCCGTTTTCCGGCACCACCGCATAACAATACGATGCGCACGGACGTTTCCTCCTTCAATGCAGATCTTTGGACTGCATCATTTTGCAGGATTTTAAGAACTATTTTAGCGATGATTCAATCTTTGTTTTTGGAGTAAGCTGGTACACCTTGCGTTGATGAAAAGATAAGGAACGATAGCTCTTGGCCAAGACATCCAATTGTTTTTGCGACAGGGAAGAAGCCCGACTATGAATCGCTTTATTCAATGACTTGCGCAAAATCATCCGAGAGGGTTGATTGCTGTATAAATAGTTGGCATACGTTTCATATTCGGAAAACCCAAACTGTTTTGTCCGGTCTATACTGTGGATAATTGCGTTGTACCAAGGTTTTCCATGCCGGGCCTCGATAACTTGCTTGAGCTGGGTAAGCCGCGCTTTTTCAAAAAGCATATAGTGAGTAACAAAGGACTTTGGTGAGGGCGCTTTAACGCCCATCAACTTGTGATGGGTGCGAAAATACTCAGGCTGGCTCCAGCTGCGGTAGTAAAAAATCGTTTTTCCGTCTTTACGGAACGTATGTGGACGAATCAAAATCGTGTCCGCGTCAATGACGAGAAAAAAAGAGGCTTTACTGATTTTGTCGCCATTCATTTTGAGCAATTGTTGATACAGCCAGCCTGAGCGGTCCCAGCGCGTTGTTCCGTAATGAATATGTTTTTTGGTGATGGGCAGCACCGTTTTTTCGTCTATAAATGTACATTTCTTGTTTGCGCATAGACAGCGAATCCCGGTGCTTTGCGGTGAAACGATATAAATAGTTCCAATTCGGTGCTGAACGTGACGGCGCAGACTGTCAATCACCAGCGGTAGTGTGGCAATATCTTTATCAATTGCGGGAATCAGAACATCGATTGTAAGGGAACCCTCTCGTGGCCCATCCGATTGCGCTGACATGTTATTCACTCCCTATATGTGCAAATATACGCTCCCAGCGTCTCCCAATATCGTATGCTTGGACAGGCGTTTTCGACCGGGCAAGGTCAAACGTCCATTTCTATGCAGGACAGGGCTGATGAAGCTTCGAATGGGGAGTTAGCGCATACGATAGATTGATCTTTTTTAACAGGAGCGTTCTACCTGAAAGTAGAGAGGAGAGGGGCAAGTGAATTCTTCACAAGCGCAGGCGTTGCGCAGCAAATGGCATAAAACCCAATTGTTGCTCCAGCATGGCAGCATCAAACCTTATGTACCAGAAACTCGCAAATATAACAAAGCAAATTTGAAGTCAATGCTGGAGAAATACGGTATGGTCTATGTAAAACCCGAGCGAGGAACCTTTGGTAAAGGTGTAATGAGAGTAGAGCAGGAGGCCGGCCAGCGTTTCGCCTATCAATATGAGGAAACGCGTCAAGATTTTAAACATTTGGATGCACTATATACCAGCCTATCGAAACATACGGGGAAGAAAAGTTATCTCATTCAAAAGGGAATCCATTTGCTACGCCATCAAATGCGTTATTTTGATATCCGGGTCATGGTGCAGCGTAATGAAAAAGGGCTATGGGAGTCTACCGGAATTATTGGACGTCTTGGTCATCCCCGTAAAATCGTGACCAACTATCATAGTGGTGGTAAGCCGATGGCCTTGGAGCAGTTACTAAAATCCCATTTATCGCAAGGCAAGCAGGGGGAGCTGGTTAAGAAACTAAATGAACTGGGTCTTACCATCGCCAAACAACTACAAAAAACATATCCGAAATTCCGGCAAATTGGTGTGGACATTGGACTGGATCATCGCTTTATCCCGTGGATTATTGAGGTGAATACGAAGCCGGACCCCTATATTTTTAATCAATTAACAGATAAGTCCATGTACCGTAAAGTGTTAAGCTATTGGCAGCTGGCTAATGAAAAAAGGAAAGTCTCCGTCCCAAGCAAAGATACAAATAAAGATACAAATAAAGATAAGAATAAAGACAAGAGTAAAGATAAAAATAAGAATGTAATTAAAGATTCAAAAAAAGAAAAAATATCTTGACTAGTGGATTGCTTCATTGCCAGCAGTTCATACAGAAAAAAGGATGAATTTTTCATAATTCATCCTTTTTATTTAAGATTACATTTTTAAGCTCGCCAAGTCCCCAATTGTTTGCGTATAAGTACGATTTGTCCGCTATGATATGCATCGTGCAGCGTCCACCGCGATAATTTAGCACCGAGAGTGTCGGAGCCGAGAGGCTTATCTAGATCAGCATCATTCAGAGCAGTAATGGCGACAAGCAGTTGGTTTACAAGAGCCTCCGCTTCTTTCAGCGTCTCGTGCCATCCTTTATGGTCTTCAGCATCCCCTGGCGGACCGAATGTCTCATCGTTGCTTATTTCAGTTGAACTTATAGGTCGGTCAGTTAAACGTCTCAAAATACGCTCATTGTAATAATTAATGTGACGAACCGTTTGCCAAATCGTGTTTCCTCCACCTGGTGGTGTCCAAGTGGCCTCCTGTGTATTCACACCGTGAAGTGCTGCGGCAAGAGGAACAATCCATTCTTCCTTATCCCATGAATTTTCTCGTTGCAATACCAGCATATTTACTCGATCTCGGCTCACCTAAACCAACTCCTTTTGTAGGGATGTAACTAGCTAAACATAGGATAAATCGTTACAATTAACAATGTAGCATGACAAATTAAGATTTGCAACCAGTTAAAGTGATTTTAGTGGTTACAGATGGTGGGGGAACTCTTTTGAATACACTTTGGACTGATTTTGTAAACAGCGAATGGCACGATTGGAGGGGGAGCGGACGTTCAGAAGATCGTTTGTTGAAGCCCGAATGGCAAAATGAATTTCTTATGCGGTGGCAATTTACCGCTTCGGTCCCAGCCAGTGCGGAAGATATCGAAGAAATGCAAATTCTCCGGCGGGAATTACGTAGCCTCGCTGAGCACCTGACTTCTGGCGGACAAATGACAACTGATCTGGTGGATATGATTAACCGAAAGATGATGGAAGGGGGGCCGGTCACTCGCTTATTAAAGCAACAGGATGAGCATTTCAGCATTGTGCTGGAACCCGTGGCAAATGGTTGGAAAAAAGTGCTAGCAGAGGTTGTAGCCGATTTTGCCCAGACATTCGTCAATAGCGGCGGCTCCAGAATTCGTATTTGCGATAATACCGATTGCCGATGGGTATTTTACGATGATACCCGAAATCGGTCAAAGCGATTTTGCGACGATAAGATGTGCGGGAATTTGATGAAGGTACGCCGTTTTCGTGAGCGTAAGAAAAAGTAGATGGAGCGAGAGAATTTACATGAGCAGTACATGGTGAGCCCACTCCTATATGAACAATGGAGTGGGCTATTTAAAATTGAACAACCTGTGACCCTGTGCTATGCTTACATGAAAGAGAAGCTAGACGTACTAACGATGATCTTTACTATGCGTATAAACATCTGATGATACGATGAATAGAAAGGATGTACAGCCATGAATTCTGTCATTGAACTTAATAATGTAAGCTGGAAGAGAGATAACCGCACCATACTGGACCAAATCAATTGGCAGGTAGCTGAGGGAGAGCACTGGGCTGTACTCGGCTTGAATGGGTCAGGTAAAACAACGATGCTCAATATGATTAACGGTTATATATGGCCAACCACAGGTAGTGTCGGTGTATTGGGTCATACCTTTGGGGATGTGGATCTGAGGGAGCTACGCAAATCTATTGGTTGGGTCAGTTCCTCTTTACAGGAAAGAATTAATGGGAGTCAGCGTACGCAGGATGTTGTCATTAGCGGCAAATTTGCATCCATTGGACTTTATGATCAGACGACGGATACAGAGTATGAACAGGCCGTCCAACTTATGACGCAACTGGGGTGTGCTCATCTCGTGGATCGGTTGTATCAGGGATGCTCACAGGGAGAAAAGCAAAAAGTGCTTATCGCCCGCGCATTAATGGCCTCGCCCAAGCTACTGATTTTGGACGAGGCGTGTAATGGTTTGGACTTTTTCTCCCGGGAAGCATTGCTGGATAGCATTCGCCAGTTATCGGAGTCGCAGGCTTCACCGAATTTACTGTATGTTACACATCATATCGAAGAAATTCTACCGATGTACACGCATACGATTCTAATCCGCCGGGGCACGGTATTTGCCAAAGGTAAAACGACTGATATTCTGAGTAGTGACACGCTTAGTGCTTTTTTTGAAACGCCTGTACAAGTAGAATGGAGACAGGATCGTGCATGGCTCTCTATGGTGTAGAGAGTCTTTTTTTCTCGCTAACCTGCTACCAACATAATCAGAATAGGCAATATCAGGAATGAGGCAAGCGTGCTCCACAGGATGCAGGTGGAAACCAGTTTTGGCGATGCATTAAATTTTTCTGCTAAAATGACAGCATTCACAGCAACCGGCATCGAGGCCAAAATGAAAAGAACGGAGAACAAAAGGCCTGAAATTCCGAGTATCAGCATAGCAAGACAAGCCGCAAGCGGGGAGATCAGTAGCCGAATTGTTAGTCCGGTGTAGCTGGCTTTTTTAATAGACGACTCCAGTTTGAATATTTTTACATAAGCCATCTGGGTACCAAGGATCGCCAGCACGACCGGAGAATAAGCGGCAGCAATCATCGAGACGCCTGACTGAATCCCTGAGGGAAGATGCCAGTCCAGTAGCCGCAGTCCCATGGCGAGTAGAGCTGCATAGATCGCAGGAAGTGAAAACACCGACTTAACAGCACTTTGAACAGAAAATTCAGAGCGGGCTGCAAAGTAAACGCCAATGGTATTGACCATGATCATCTGGATGACGACATACACGGAGGCTTTATCCAGACCGAGCTGCCCAAAGGCAAGTAAAATAAGGGGCAGGCCATAATTTGCACTATTGGTCAGCGTCGAGATTAAGGTAAGTCCAGCCGTTTCCGGAGTGCTCAGTCTAAAGATTTTCCCCGCTAATTGTGCAATTCCCCACAACAGCAGCAGGTTCAGTATTGAAAAAGCGGCAGTCTGCGCTACATCATGCCAAGAAAGCTGTGCTTTGAGTAGCGTGTCCAGAATCATGGCGGGGCTTAAAAAATATAAATACAAAGTCGAGAGCGGTTTCGTTTCCAGCTTCATGAATTTTCCGAGTAAAAATCCGGCGATCACTGGAATGGACAGCGGAACGATAACGGATAATAGAGTTGAAAGTACGATTTGTATCATGAATTCCACCCATCCTTTCTGTAATGACATTTTCCATTATAAGGCGCTACTTTCGAGCCCGTCCAAGATGAAAACACAATCAAGGTCATAGGTATATACTATGAAGCCTTCGACACTTATTGTGAAAACAATAAAAGGGATGCCCTATTAGCCGTTTATCATGGCTGTGGGCATCCCTTTTATTATAATGAACCAATGATACTGCCGATTTATGCAGTAGCAACGGTTTCCGCTTTGGTTCGACAATCATCGGAGCAATAGTGCTGATGCTGTTCTTCGCAATCCGGACATACGATATGCTGGAGATTGCACACCGGGCAGTTGATATAATGATCGCTTGGCGTTTCACAATGGAAGCACTTGCCGACAATGACGTCTTCATCCGTATGATTGATCGGAATGGAGATTCGTTCGTCAAATACGTAGCATTTACCGTCAAACAAACGTCCTTGTACTTCCGGGTCCTTGCTGTAAGTCACAATGCCGCCATCCAACTGGCCTACATCGTTAAACCCTTCTTTGATCAGAAGACCGGACAACTTTTCGCAACGGATACCTCCGGTGCAGTACGTCAGGATTTTCTTGTCTTTGAACTGAGTCATATTGTCGCGAATCCATTGTGGAAATTCACGGAACGATTCGACTTCAGGGCGAATAGCCCCGCGGAAATGACCGATGTCATATTCATAGTCATTACGTCCGTCCAGAACAACTACATCTTCAGCTTGAAGCTGTTCATAAAACTCCTTTGGTGACAGCCGCTTACCGCTAATTACATTAGGGTCCAGTTCATCCTCATGACGCAGCGTAACTAGCTCCTGACGATGGCGTACAAATATTTTCTTGAACGCATGACCGTCAGACTCATCTATTTTAATAACAATATCGTGGAATTTCGGATTGGCGCGCAAATCACGCATATATTGCTCCGTTTGCTCTACTGTACCAGACAGTGTTCCGTTGATTCCTTCTGCAGCAATCAAGATTCTTCCCTTGATACCCAGCTCCTTGCAGTAAGCCAGATGCTCTGCCGTAAAGGTGGCAGGGTCTTCTATGTTGACATATTTGTAAAACAACAAAATTCGATAAGCATGTTTACACACGTAAAATCACCCTCTGATTCAAGTCAAAGTTTTTTAACAAGCAATTTTAAATGTACCACATTCTTTAAGTTAGTCAACTTAAATGTATAAAAAGTGGAAATGGAAAAGATGACGAGCGACAAAAGTAAGGGTTTACATTATAATAGTAACGTAGTAATGAGGGGATTTCTGGTAGCAGGATGAGTTTTACAAGGTGAAAGGATGAATGAAATGAAACATCATTTGACAGCGCATACACCACCTATGGGGTGGAATAGCTGGGATTGCTACGGTGCAGCAGTACGGGAAGAGGAAGTACGGGGAAATGCTCAATATATGGCGGAGCACCTGAAGGAATATGGTTGGGAATATGTCGTGGTGGATATTCAGTGGTATGAGTCAGGAGCAGTTTCTTCACAGTATCGCCCGTTCGTCCCATTGGAAATGGATTCATTTTCACGTCTTATTCCAGCGGTGAATCGTTTTCCTTCGGCAGCAGATGGACGAGGCTTCCAAGCTCTTGCGGAATATGTACACAGTCTTGGATTGAAATTTGGTATACATATTATGAGAGGCATCTCCCGTCAGGCGGTGCACCAGGATACCCCAATTTTGGGAACCACATCCACGGCGAGACAAATTGCGCATCCCAACTCTATTTGTCCCTGGAACACAGATATGTATGGGGTAGATGCATCCAAGGAAGGCGCACAGGAGTACTATAATTCGTTGTTTGACCTATATGCGGAATGGGGTGTGGATTTTGTCAAAGTAGATGACATTGCTGCATCACGTCTCTATGGTATTCATTTGGCGGAAATTGAATTGATTAGGCGGGCTATCGCCCAATGCGGACGTCCGATGGTGTTGAGTCTATCACCTGGTCCTGCGCCGCTGGAGCATGCATCTGATTTAATCGCAAACGCGAATATGTGGCGTATGACTGATGACTTCTGGGATGTATGGCCTTTACTGTATGGTATGTTTGAGCGCTGCGAGAAGTGGGCGGAACATGTAGGTCCGGGTCACTGGCCGGATTGCGACATGCTGCCACTAGGTCATCTGGGTATTCGTTCGGTAGATTCGGTGGATTCCGGCAGCCATGACCGATGGACACGCTTTACGAAGGATGAGCAGCTAACGATGATGACCTTGTGGAGCATTTTCCGGTCTCCACTGATGTTCGGGGGAGAACTGCGGGATAATGATGCATGGACCCTTTCCTTGCTAACGAATGAAGAAGTGTTAAATGCTCATCGCAACGGTTTGAATGCGCGGCAGGTGTACAGAAAGGATGAACATATCGTTTGGACTTCACATAACGGGGAAGGTCATGTATACGCAGCTTTGTTTAATGCTGGAGATGAAGCTTCAAAGGTGCGTGTATCCTTAAAAGACCTTGGTATTGAAGGACAGGCAAATGCCAGAGATTTGTGGAACCATGTGAATTTAGGTGTTTTAACACAAGAACTGTCCGCAGATTTACCTCCTCACGGAGCAGCTCTATTTATTTTGAAATAGAGGATTTTGCAAAATCCTGAATAACATAATGTAAGGAAGAACTATGCTGCAATTCCAACCCAATCACCTTATCGTAAAAGTGGAAGGTAAACTTTACGATAGGGTGATTTTTTTGCATGGGTAACTTTTGGATATTTTAACGGACTCGACATTATTCTTGGGAATTTGACATTTGGAACGTGTTAATTTTATAGGGTGCCTATTTCTGTACAAATTTAAATCATTCTAGCGAATAGACTCGAGAAAGGAGTCAAATCATGAAATTAAAAAAAATCCACAAAAATGAACAGGACGAGCCTTGGCCCTCTAGCAAACCAATACTATGTATCGGGGGGGCCAATCTGGATCGTAAAATCATGATTAAAGGTACATTTCAGCTTCATACCTCCAATCCAAGCAGTACAAGGCTGCAATCTTGCGGTGGGGTAGCACGAAATGTAGCCGAAAATTTAGGGAGGTTGAGCCAACGGGTCAGCCTGCTAACTGCGGTTGGGGACGATGCGGAAGGTGAATTTATTATCGAGCAGTCCAGCCGTTACATGCACGTGGTTCCTCTGCAAGTCAAAGGTGAACCGTCAACTGGGGTTTATACTGCCTTGCTGAACGAGCGTGGTGAACTGATTGTAGCGACAGCAGAAATGGAGATTTATGATCAGATTCGTCCTTCAGTAATTTATGAAAATACTCCTTTAATCGCCTCGTCCCGACTCGTTCTGCTGGACACTAATTTCTCTATGAACGTAATTGCTGCCACCATACATGTCTGCCATGAACATCGGGTTCCGATTGTCGTTTCTTCGGTATCGGCCTCCAAGATGAGAAAGCTTCCCCGGAATTTGCATGGAGTGGAATGGCTGGTATGTAAACCGGTGGAGGCTGAAGCTTATTTGGGGCTAGAACTTACAGATGATCAGCATATGTTGGATGCCACCCGGATTTTTCACAAACTTGGGGTTCAAAATGTCATTTTTATCTGTGGTGCTGATCGAGTTTTGTACGCCTCTCAGGATGGAACTCATGGACAAATTCCTATGCATCCCGTTCAAGAGGTCATTGATGTCACAGGCGCAGATGATGCTTTTATTGCCGGGATGATTTATGGAATCACCCAAGGTTATCCTATGGAGCAAGTGTGCCAATTTGGAATTAGCTGTGTCGACTTGACCCTGCAAACGGATCGGACGGTTTCAGAGACCCTTTCTATGAATAAACTCCATTCTAGGTTTCAGGAGCTGTATGGCACACATTCGCAAAATTTTGTGTTTTTCAAGGGCGTGTATTTTAAAAAGGAAGATACATAAGTAATTAAGAGAACTCTACCCTACAACAGCTCGTACTGGGAGCTACACGTACGTAATGGCCTCAACCAATTAATTGGTAAAAGGAGCATGTTGTCTGATGGACAGCGTGAAATACGTAATTGTTTTTCTGCCACAGTGCCTCCTTTATTTGCTTTTAAAGGGAGGTTCTTTGGTAGAGTCCGCTTTGTTCTGGGTTTTCGCAGGTGTATCCGTTCTAAAGTCTGGCCACTCATTATGCAATAGGGTAACCAACGGAATTTAATTATCTTGAAAATTAAATATCGTTCATGTCCCTGGCTGATCTCAGATAGACGATTATCTCCTTGACTAGAAATTACATTTCGTGTAAAGTGGTGAAAATTGTAATATATAGGAATAGTGTAGACCAAGGATCAAAGGTTCAATACCCGCTGTACAGAGAAGAAACTCATGGGCTGAAAGGTTTCTCGCCGCGAATGAACGTTTCCCTGCCTTGCGAGCTGTAGCGGTTTGTAAGATAAACCGTTACCGGCTAGACGCCGTTATCTGATGAAGGACCGTTCCGTGTATGGCTACGGTCAAATTAGGGTGGTACCACGACACATTCGTCCCTGACGGATGTGTCTTTTTGCGTACATTTTATCGTCCATACAAGGAGGTAGCTACACATGCGCCAAAGCCAATTATTACTGACAACCTTGCGTGAAGCACCCGCAGATGCCGAAGTGATCAGTCATCAGCTTATGCTGCGGGGAGGATTTATCCGCCAACTGGCGGCTGGAATGTATACCTACATGCCATTGGGCAGACGGGTGCTCAGAAAAGTAGAGCAAATCATACGAGATGAAATGGATCGCGCCGGAGCTGGGGAGCTGCTGATGCCTGTATTGCAGCCAATGGAGCTATGGCAAGAATCAGGGAGATACGATGTTTACGGTCCTGAGCTGATGCGCCTGCAAGATCGACATGATCGAGAGTTTGCATTGGGGCCTACACATGAAGAGGTCATTACGTCTTTAATACGAAATGAAGTGAATTCTTATCGCAAATTGCCTGTAACCCTGTATCAAATTCAAACCAAATTTCGGGATGAACGACGTCCTCGATTTGGTCTGCTTCGCAGCAGAGAATTCTTGATGAAGGATGCCTATTCGTTTGATGCACATTGGGAAGGACTAGATCATACCTATTGGACTATGTTCCAGGCATATCAGCGTATTTTCACCCGCTGCGGTCTGTATTTTCGTGCAGTAGAAGCAGATGCGGGTGCCATTGGTGGCGAAGGTGAAACCCATGAATTTATGGCTCTAGCTGATATTGGAGAGGACACCATTGTAGCATGCACCTGCTGTGAATATGCAGCTAATCTTGAAAAAGCCGTGGCGCGGTCGACGGAGAAAATAGAAATAGCTCCAGTCGCAGATGAAAATGAACATGTCAGCCATCCTTCTTTTGATACAGCTAAAATGGAAAAATTCCATACTCCAGGCCTACGTACAATAGATCAACTGGTTGAATCGCTTCACATAGAACCTGAAGAAATCATCAAAACACTGATTTATATGGCTGACGATCAACCTGTTGCTGTAGTTGTCAGGGGTAATCATGAGGTTAACGAAGTGAAAGTTAAACATATTTTAGGTAGTGAAAAATTCGAAATAGCAAGTGCAGACACCGTGTCAAAAGCGACTGGAACCCCCTCGGGGTTCATAGGCCCATGCGGATTGACGATCCCTGTGTGGGTAGATTACGCCGTTGTCCAAATGTCCAGCGGTATCGCAGGCGCGAATGAGCTGGATTATCATTATCGACATGTGAATCCAAGGCGCGATATAGATCTTCGGCATGTGGCTGACTTGCGGAATGTAATAGAAGGGGATAGATGTCCTCGATGTGACGAAGGGGAATTGAAACTTTATCGTGGGATTGAGATCGGACACGTGTTTAAGCTGGGCACCAAATATAGTGAGAAGCTGGGTGCGACTTTTCTGGATGCATCTGGAACGGAGCAAACGATGATTATGGGCTGCTACGGTATTGGGGTTTCCCGAATCCTTTCTGCCATTGTAGAGCAAAATCATGATCAGAACGGAATGATATGGCCTCATGCGCTGGCCCCGTTTCAAGTTCATATCATTCCGATTTCTGTGAAAGACAGGCTTCAGATGCAATTAGCCGAGAAATTATACAACCAACTGCAGGATCACGGTGTGGAGGTGCTGCTGGACGATCGGGAGGAACGGCCCGGGGTTAAATTCAAAGACTCTGATTTAGTAGGTATTCCCGTGCGCATCGTCGTTGGTAAAGATGCCGAGCACGGGAAAGTAGAGTTAGTGGAACGAAAAAGCTGCAACAAAGAGACGATTCATATCGAAGATGTAGAGAGACGGATATTGGAACTACGCTAAGCATCTGTATCCCGTAGAATATGGCCTTCTCCAAGTGTAATCTCATGAAAGTCCGCCATCTGACGTGCCTGAAACCGGATTGGCTTGTCCCGACCTACCATAATGATATTTTGAATGTCGGCAGCGCCTTCCGAGGGGAGCGAGAAAGTTGTGACATAGGCGAATTCTTCACGCAACGTTGTGTGAATGGCATTGATTAGGTGGTCGTGTTCACTTTTGCCCATTAAATTCATGATCAGGGAGCCTTCGGAATCCAGCTTTTCTTTGGCCATCTTGAAAAATTCCCAGGATACTAAATGCAAGGGTGTACCCTGCTCTGTGAAGGCATCCAGAATAATATAGTCATAAGCATCAGGCGCTTCCTTCTCCAGAATGCGTCGTCCATCGCCAATAGTTACATTATCCTGATCGTATCCAAAGAATGTTCGGCTGAACTCTACGACTTGTGCATCCAGTTCGGCAATCTTAAAGCGTTTATCTGTAAAATGACCTGCTATTGTACCTATACCGTGCCCAATAACAAACACGTCTTCAAATGTCGGATCGTTCAGTTCCATGAGATGGATGATTGCTCTCGGATATTCGAACAGAATGCGTTGCGGATGATTCAAGTCCAGCGCGCCTTGGATGGCTGTATTTGAAAACTGCATCACCCGAAATAATCCCTTTTCACCGTACAGCTCGGTGGTTTCGTATACTGTGATTTCATGATTATGGCTCAACTTTTTGTACAAGACATCCAATTAAATGATCTCCTTCAAGTCAGACTTCCTCCTCATCTTAGACATGGATAGGGGGATTGTCCATAGATGAGGAGAATTGAAAGTTCATATTTCCAAGCATTCCTAATTAGGTAGAATTGTTTATTTTTCCATAACGGAGTTGTTTGAACTTGTTCGTATGTCCTTTAGGAGATATAATATACAAGGATATAATGAAGTTCGTTGTGTATATTCATACAGGAAGAGAGCGGGATATTATGGGACGTAAGTGGAATAACATTAAAGAAAAGAAGGCATCCAAGGATGCTAATACGAGTCGTATATATGCTAAATTTGGCGTGGAAATTTATGTGGCAGCCAAACAGGGCGAACCTGATCCTGAATCCAATCGGGTATTAAGAGTCGTTTTAGAACGTGCAAAAACGTACAATGTACCCAAAGCAATCATTGACCGTGCTATTGAAAAAGCAAAAGGTGCTGGCGATGAAAACTACGTAGAGCTTCGTTATGAAGGTTTCGGACCGAACGGTTCCATGGTCATTGTAGATGCACTGACCAATAACGTTAATCGTACAGCATCGGATGTGCGTTCTGCTTTTACTAAAAATGGCGGTAGCCTAGGCGTGAGCGGATCTGTAGCCTATATGTTTGATTCAACAGCAGTTATTGGTCTGGTGGGTAAAACCGCAGATGAAGTGCTGGAGCTGCTAATGGAGGCAGATGTAGAGGTGCGTGACATCATTGAAGAAGATGAAGCCGTCATCGTATATGCAGAGCCTGACCAATTCCATGCTGTGCAGGAAGCTTTCAAACAAGCAGGAGTGACTGAGTTTACCGTTGCGGAGCTCACCATGCTTGCTCAAAATGATATTTCTCTTCCAGAAGATGCACAAGTTCAATTCGATAAATTGATTGATGCATTAGAAGATTTGGAGGATGTTCAGCAGGTTTACCACAATGTAGACTCTGAGGAATAGTCGGATTGCATCATTTACATCTGAGCGTTTGTATAAAATAAACATTCCTAAACCATCGTATTTCGGTACGATGGTTTTTTTGTATATAAACTTATAAAAAATCAATTTTATTTTCTTGACTGATCAGTCTGTAAAAATTATAATCATAGGCAAGGAGGTGAACATAAGGTTTGGGAAGAGCAAAAGAATTTGATACTGAAAGTGTTCTACGAAAAGCTATGGCTGTATTTGGAGAGCATGGCTATGAGGGAACTTCTCTGACAATTTTACTGGATCAGCTGGGTATAGCGCGGCAGAGTCTTTATGATACCTACGGAACGAAATATGATTTGTTTTTTTCGGCTATTCAGCTTTATATACGTGACAAGACCGAAGCCGTAGTTCATCTGCTCAGTCAACCTGGGAGCATTAAGGATGCAATAGCGATGATTTTTAATGAATCTGTTAGAGTGTTGACGGATAAGAGGCTGTCCAAGGAATGCTTTATTATGAACAGTGCTATTGAACAGGCTCCGCATCATTATGAGATCAAAGCTTTTATTTCTGAAAACACTGAAAAGCTTGAACTTGCTTTTTACGACGCCCTAGTCCGCGCCCAAAAAGAGGGGGAGATTCATGCTACGGAATCTGAGCTATTGTCAATCGCCAGATTTCTAAATCATGCCCGACTATCGTTGACATTTACCGCCAAGACAGGCGCGAGCACTGAGGTGCTTAGAGATATTGTGCGTACAACGCTGTCGATTTTAGATTGATCTTTATGAACGCTTAATAGCGTTTATTTTTTGAACATTCCAGACTGATTGGTCAAATTTTTTTGAGTATTATAGACTGTTCAATCTAGAATGCTTATGTTTATTTTAGCGTCTTGAATTCGTTTTTTAAGCAGTAACTAAAAATATATTTGCGAGGTGTCTACCATGACAATCAATCCGAATACTGACGAAGTAAAACAGCAAGCGCAAGCAGTCATGCATAAATTTACGAGCAACCTGTTAGAAGAAAATATGGAGCAATGGATTTCATTATTTGATGATAACGCTGTTTTCGAGTTCCCTTATGCACCTAAGCATTTTGCACAAATGCTTCAGGGCAAAGCAGCAATTTACGAGTACATTAAGGAGTTTCCTAATATACTTCGGATTCAGCATTTCTCTTCACCAATTATCCATACGACAACGGACCCGGATTTATTCGTGGCCGAGTTCGCCTGTGAGGCGCAGGCTGTGAGCACAGGTAAACCGTATAATCAAACCTACATTTCTGTTATTAAGCTGAAGAACGGAAAAATTATTCACTACAAAGATTACTGGAACCCTTTAGTAGCTCTTGAAGCCCTGGAATCATGAATGAAAGAGTTCAAGCCTCATGGGGATAAGGATATTTAGGCGAAAACAAAAAATTTAAATAGGAGTTGAATTTCATGAAAGACAGAAATATAGCGTTGATTACAGGAGCAAACGGCAAAACAGGTAGCCGTGTAGCCGCCAGACTTACGCAACTTCAGCATCCGGTACGTTTGGCAGGACGTGCTCATCCTGCCGAATGGGAAGGGAAAGATTATGTATATTTTGATTGGTATGATGAATCAACACATGCACAGGCGCTGATGAATGTAGATAAAATTTATTTGGTAGTACCTGTGCTGGATGTCAATCCCGCCAAAGTGATGATTCCTTTTATTGAGAGGGCCTTGAGAGAAGGAGTGCAAAGGTTTGTGCTGTTAGGGAGCGCATCTGTGCCTGAGGACGGACCAGTATTTGGACCTGTACATCAAGCACTACGTAGATTAGCTCCAGAGTGGGCTGTATTGCAGCCATCCTACTTTATGGAGAATTTTACAGAAGGTCAGCATGTAAGTACCATCAAAAACACCAGCACGATTTATAGTGCGACAGGAGATGGGAGAGTAGGTTTTGTCAGTGCAGATGACATTGCAGAAGTGGGAGTACGAGCTCTGATTGACGATAAACCACATAACACAGCTCATGTCATCACTGGACCTCAGTCACTAACCTATGGCGAAGTCGGTAAGATTATTGGGAAGTTAACAGGCCAAGCGATCCAGCATATCTCGTTGCCTGATGAAGAGCTAAAAGCGGGCATGGTTCGAGCTGGAATGCCTGAAGAATATGCAGATATGCTGGCGGGATTGGATAGAAGGATACGTGAAAATGGAAGTGAAGATCAAGTTACTCATACCGTAGAGCGTGTCACTGGGCGCCGTCCGATATCATTCGAGCAGTTTGTGCAAACACACGTAGACATCTGGAAGTAATCATGAAAGGGGCAAATGAATAACCCATCATATTCAAGAAGAGGATTCATTGATCTAGTGGCGAGCGTGATACCGTTCCCGGTTACTTCTTTTTAGGGTCATAAGAATAACCAGGATATTTGACGACGGGCCATTTTACCTTTCGTAAATTAGAGATTACATCAACACCTACATGTAAATTACTCTGAATCAGTTCTGTGGGGGTAAGAGCCATCCATTGATTTAGTGAAACATCCGCAAAACGGTCACTCTTAAACATTTCAAGAAACCATAATGAGCTAGAGCCAGTATTTTGAATGTAATGACCGTAAGCAAAAGGCACATATCCGACATCTCCGGCTCTAAAATCAAATGTGCGGGCAGCGCCATTACCACCAAAGACAGTCATCCGTCCTTGCCCTGTAAGATAGTATTGCCATTCGTCGTTATTGGGATGCCAGTGCATTTCTCGCATGGCTCCGGGCTCAATCTCAACAAGGGCAGCAGCGATGGTTTTGGATATCGGAAAATTGGAGGAGTCAACGATTCGTACGCTTCCGCCCGGTGTTTTGATTGGGGGCTGGGCTAGTAATTCATGCTTGAAGGATTGGGGCAACGTCCCGTAAGGAGAGGGAACCGCTTGGCTTTGAATTGAACCGGGAATTGAATCCTGATAGATGTATACTTGGTCTTGAGGAATTGCTGCAAAATCAGCTTCTGGTACACCAAAATTTGCAGAAAGTACGTCTTTGGGAGTATGTGCGAACCAATCCGAGATGGATAGGGTGTTCAGATCGGAGAAACTGCCATCATCAAAAACCAGCAGAAATTCACAGCCATCCTCAAGCCCCTGTATAGAGTGCGGAATGCCAGGAGGAAAATACCAGAGATCCCCGGGACCCACATCAGCAATAAAATTACGTCCATTTTGGTCAACTGCCGTAATGCGAGCACTTCCCAACAGCATATATGACCATTCCGCCTGCTGATGCCAGTGAAGCTCACGTACACCACCCGGTGTCAAACTCATATTCACCCCGGCAAGGGTTGTAGCAATAGGTAATTCTCTTACCGTAACTTCTCTTGACCACCCACCATGATTAAGCTGCATATGGGCATCAGAAAAAGAAAATCTCATATTTGGAATGAGACCATTGTCCGTTACGGGGGGAACCAGCATATCGGGATTCTGTAGATCCCTCATCACATCACGTGGACCCTTGTCGATGCCCCCAGCACCATCACTTCTGATGGGTTGGGGGATTCTTACATTTTTCGGGCAATCATTATGCATCATTAGATCTTCCTCTCCAGGTTGAAGCTTGATGAAGTATGGGATAAGAGAAAATACGCATAAAGATTTTATGATCATGTGGTGAGTTTTATGCTGTATGCGTCAGATCTGTAAATTGAGCCTGAATGATTTGAGCTAAATCGTGTGGACTCAACTCCAGTTGGGTCCCAATTTTCCCACCGCTCACAACGATGGCTTCCAGTTCCGATGCAGGCTGGTCGATAAAAGTGGGGTAGAGCTTTTTCATTCCTATGGGGGAGCAGCCACCGCGAATATATCCCGTAAACTTTTGCAAATCCTTAACTGGAAGCATTTCAATTTTTTTCTCTCCCGCGGATTTGGCTGCTTTTTTGAGATCAAGCTCTTTATGTACAGGGATTACAAAAACAAACAGATTTTGTTTGCTGTGTGCAACCAAAGTTTTGAAAACCATTTCCGGGGCTCTCTCGATTTTCTCAGCCACATTCATCCCGTCTATTTTTCCATCTTGATGATCATAACTCAAAATATTGTATTGTATATGTTGCCTGTCCAATATGCGCATGGCGTTTGTTTTGCTGGCACTCATCTTATTTCTTCCTTTCTTTAGAGTTTTTCCAATTGATCGACATAATCCTTTGCATCCTTAAGGGAAAGATCCTTAGCGGTTCTCAGCTCTTTTATGGCTTGAATCTTTTTTCCTTCCCTAATTAGCAGGAGCAACCTTTCATTGATATCTTCTGAAGCTCCTGCATCTAGAACATGTGAAGGAGTGGCGGCAATAGTACCTGACAGCGATGTTCCTTGTATTCCTGAACGATTTTCAAGACGCTCCACGTCGGATTTCAGGTCATTAAGACGCGATTGAAGGCTATAGACCTTAATTAAAAGTATGACGGAGAGGAGCAACGCGATTATTGCTGTATACTCAATAGCTGACAACAGAATCCCCCCAATTTCACTTCGTTTTATCGCAAAGATGCCGCACTAAAAATTTGTTTCTTATTTCTAGTATAGCATGATGATGGAGGAGAAGAGGAAGAGGCTCATTCCTCTTGAAACGGTAGCACGGTTTCGTCCTTTCCTATATCCATTTTAGATAATCGGCGTTGAAAACTTTCTTTCCAATTCGATTCAATCATGTCGGCGGCCGCTGCGAAATTTTTAGCTATAAGCGCACTGATTATTTTTTGGTGTTCTGCAACTGATGACTCTGCGCCCAAAAAACCGTCAAAGTATGTCACCTCATAACGGCGCAGCTTTTTTTTCAATCCCTCCAGCACATAAATCAATTCTTCATTTGCCGACAGATCAATAATAACCTGGTGGAATTGAGCATCATATTGTTGCGCAAGGATTGCATTTTCTTCCTTTAGCGCCCGTTTGAGCTCTCCATTTAATATTTCTAATTCCTCAATGTGCTTAGATTCAATATTTTCTTGAGCAAACGAAACAGCAAGCTTCTCAAGTGACCCGATGATGGGGTACAGCCGATAAGCCTGTTTAATATCAACAGGTGCTACCTGCGTCCAGCTATTGGCTTTAGTCTGAACCATCCCTTCTTCTTCCAATCTTAAAATAGCTTCACGGATAGGTGTACGGCTGGCTCCTAGAACCTCCGCTAATTCTTGATCCTTTAACTTATCTCCAGGCTTTAAAACACCACTAATAATCCATTCTTGTAGCTGAAGGTATACTTGCTCACGTATAGATGAACGCTTAACTTTGGTTGCATGTTTGGATAGCAATGATTAGACCTCCTTCGTATTTTATTTGAATGTAATATATCACATACAATTCATGAGTATCAATGATTGCAGTCCGATTTCATACATATTTCATATCGCAAACCAAGTTGACAGTATATAGCTAGATGGGTAACATGTAATATATCACATGCAATATTTTATTGATTAAGCTAAGACATTTAATATTTTAAGAATAGAAGGAGACATGTATGCAGGACATGACAGCATTAAAATACATGACAAATGAGAAGGCGCGTAAAGTAGAATTTAAGAAAATATCAGTGGGATTTATGGATAGGAATATGGCCCAAAAGGTTAGAAACTTCCATAAAAGTTTTCCTGAATATGAAGTCACTCCACTGCACAGCTTGAAAAATTTGTCATGCAAGCTCAATGTAGGGAACATATGGATAAAAGACGAATCCTACAGATTCGGATTGGGTGCTTTTAAAGTATTAGGTGGGTCCTTTGCTGTCGGCAAGTATCTGGCAGATAGACTGAATATGGATATTTCAGAGCTTTCTTTTGAAAAGTTGAAAACCGAAGAGATTAAGGGACAATTGGGCGATATTACTTTTGTAACAGCTACAGATGGAAATCATGGTAGAGGGATTGCTTGGGCGGCTAGCCAGCTAGGACAGAAATCTGTCGTGTTTATGCCAAAAGGATCTTCTGAAGTTAGATTAAATCATATCAGAAATGAAGGGGCAGAAGCCTCTATTACGGAACTAAACTATGACGACACTGTTAGGTTGGCCAGCACCTATGCTTCTGAGCATCGTGGGGTTTTGCTGCAAGATAGTGCATGGGAAGGCTATGAAGAAATTCCAACTTGGATTATGCAAGGCTATGGGACGTTGATAGATGAGGCATTGGAACAGATCCGAGTGGCTGGAGATGATTATCCGACGCATGTATTTTTACAGGCAGGTGTGGGTTCATTTGCAGCAAGTATACTGGGATATTTGATATCTCATTTTGGTGAAAAAAGACCGACAACGGTTATTGTTGAGCCTAATGAAGCAGCGTGCATCTATAAATCAGCGGCGGAAAATGACAGAAAACCTCATGCTGTAACAGGTTTTATGCCCACGATTATGGCTGGACTTGCTTGCGGGGAACCTAGCACAGTGGCTTGGGAACTATTGAGAGATTATGCGGATATGTATATCACCTGTTCGGATTTTGTATCGGCAAAGGCAATGAGGATGCTTGGAAATCCATTACCTGGTGATCCCCAAATTATATCTGGTGAGTCTGGCGCTGTTGGCTTAGGTGTTTTGAGCTTGTTGCGGAAGCAAGAAAATCTAATAGAAGCTGCAGCTCAGCTACAATTAAATGAAGACTCCAGAATCCTCATCATAAGCACGGAAGGGGATACAGATCCCGAGGCATACAGACAAATTGTATGGGAAGGCAAGTATCCTTCTTTTTCATGAGAATGAGCAAAACTTTTAAAATGAAAAGAGGAATGCAAAATGGTATTTAAAAGTTCCAACCTATGCATTGATGAAGCACGTTTACTGGATGGGATTCAATCGCTTGGCCGAATGGGACGTGACCCTGAGCAAAAGCTGACCAGACTGGCAGCTTCTGCTGCAGACATGAGTGGTCGTGACGCCTTGGTAGCCTGGATGAAGGAGGCTGGTTTGGAGGTTGTGGTTGACCGTATTGGAAACATCTTCGGCATATGGAAAGGTGCAAATGATCCTCAACTAGCTCCGGTGCTGATTGGGTCGCATATTGACACAGTGATCAATGCCGGTGTGTACGATGGTTGTTATGGTGTGCTTTCTGGTCTTGAGGTTATTCAGACATTGCAGGTTTCTGGCTTTATTCCTGCTCGCTCTATTGTTGTGGGTGCTTTTACGAACGAGGAAGGGGTTCGTTATGCTCCTGATATGATGGGTTCGCTGGTATATGCAGGTGGACTCTCGCTTGAGGATGCATTGGCCTCTGTGGGAACAGACGGCACTATATTGGGAGAAGAGTTGGTGCGCATTGGGTATGAAGGAACAGAGGAGCCGGGTTTTATGCTGCCACATGCTTATGTGGAGCTTCATATTGAGCAGGGCCCGGTACTGGAAAGTGTCGGCGTTCCAATTGGTGCAGTTGAGAACCTTCAAGGAATATCCTGGCAGCGCGTTACTATTGAGGGGGTTGCCAATCATGCCGGGACTACACCAATGTCGATGCGCAGAGATGCGGGACATGCAGCAGCCAGTGTCATCACATTTTTAAGAGACCGGGCGACAAGGTCGCAGACGCCTACGGTGGCTACGGTTGGTTGTCTTAGCATGGAGCCTAATGCGATTAATGTTATTCCTTCACGCGCCACGTTTACTGTTGATTTGCGTGATCCTGATGAGCAGAGATTGCAGGCTGAAGAAGCGGCGCTGACCGAGTATCTTAGAGAACTTGCAGCTTCCGAAGGGGTAACCATCACCACCGAGCGAATGGCCCGTTTTAAGCCGGTTGCTTTTGATGCCAACATTGTGGAGTTGATAGAGGCTGCTGCCATGCAGCGCGAGCTGCCCTCCAAGCGAATGACATCCGGCGCTGGTCATGACGCTCAAATGATGGCTCGCATTTGTCCGGCAGCTATGATCTTTGTCCCAAGTATTGGCGGCATTAGTCATAATCCGTGCGAATACACGCCGAAGCCGGATCTGGTGGCCGGAGCCAATGTACTATTAGACGTTATTAAACATCTTGCTGGTGATGTATAATACGAGCTATTTCATCAATTTAAAACCAATAAATCAAACGGGGTACCCATGGTTCAAAATCTGCGGTACTCCGTTTTTTCTTATTCAAATGAGTACAAATTGACTTTTTGCAGGCAGAGCGTTATATTACAACTTATTATAAACCTTTTAATAAATACTGGAAAAGGAGTGTATTCAAATACAACCAGTCTCCAATAATACCATTCGGGTTAAACAAATTAATGTAGAGTTAGTTAAAAACACACTGAAATCCAAGGAATATGCAACCAAGTCATCCATAGCCAGTATCACAGGTCTTAGTGTGGCAACCTGCGGAAATATTCTAAATGAGCTTCTTCAAACCGGGGAAGTATTAGAGACGGAATTGGAAGAGTCGAACGGCGGACGTCCAGCTAGACGGTACAAATATAACGCTGATTATTCTTATATTATCTGTTTAAATGTGAAAACGGAAGGCGGTATACATTCTCTTACTTATGCTGTAGCCAATTTGCTTGGTGATATCATCATCGAGAATACTTCCATAGTTCCCCATATTGATTATGAGGTCATAGAAACCCAAATTGGAGAGCTGATTAATAACTATGGAAACGTCAAAGCCATTGGGATTGGCATCCCTGGGGTTGTTCATCAAGGGATTATCGATGTTTGTGATCTCGACCTGCTCATAGGAGTCCCTGTAGGTCCACGACTTCAAGATAAATACGGATTAGAAGTAACCATTGAAAATGATATGCATTTGACAGTCTACGGATTTTATAACATGCAGAATTATGATGAGGATAAAACCTTTGCTATTGTTACGTTTCCCAAGGACAATTTCCCGGGAGCGGGTTTTATTGTCGACGGACATTTGTTAAAAGGAAATACCAAGTTTGCGGGGGAGGTGTCCTTCTTACCCTTTGATTTAACAAGAGAGGAACAGCTTAAACAGTTAAATAGCACAGAGGGATTTGTTCCTCTGGCGATCCAAACGATAACTTCCATTATTGCGATTATAGACCCTGTATCTATCGCTTTGACTGGAGAGTTATCCAAGCCGACTCTGTTGGACGATATTTATAACGGCTGTCTAAAAGATGTACCCAAAGAACATATGCCCGAGATTTTTGTGAAAAACGACACGCATGATGAATACATGTATGGGTTGATTTCGGTGACCCTTGAAAGTCTGACGTACAATTTGCAATTGGTGGAGAAAAGGAAATAGGACATCGTTCAATAAAGCATGAGAGGATGAGATTAATGACTCAAAAATCGATTGCATGGACTACAGGGACATGGACTAATCACCCTGTATCATCCATAGAAGAAGACCAGTTTCTTAAAGTTGAAACCAGAGAAGGAAGCGACTACTGGGAAAAAACTTTGTATGGATTTGAACGCAGTAGCGGACATTCTCTGCTTACAGACTGGGAAGAAGGCTCTGCCATCGAAGTCACGTTTCAATTAGGCTCATTTACGGAGCTTTACGACCAAGCCGGTATTATGTTGTATCAAGGACAGCAAAAGTGGATTAAAGGTGGGATTGAATTAAATGACGGAATTCCTCAATTAGCTGTCGTAGTCACAGATGGCTATTCCGATTGGTCATTAGCTCCTGTACCTGAGTGGGTAGGGAAAAATGTCACGATTCGTGCTTCACAGCTACAGGATGCAGTTATCATTAGAGCCCGAACCGAAAATCAAAGCTGGCGCACCGTACGTGTAGCACGTTTTCCTTATGAAACCGGACAACAGGCGGGTCCTTTTGCCTGCGCGCCGACTCGAGCCGGCTTTCAGGTTATCTTTACACGTTGGGTAAGCACTGAACCAGATAGAGATATTCATGTAGATCCGCCAATTAAAGAATAGTCATCTTACTCAATAATAGAAGAGCTGTAAATATGGGATTACTTATTGGAGATAATACAGTTATAAGCTCTAGAAGTTTTTTAAATAATACTTGACATGAAACGCGTTACAAACCTTAAGATTCATTTAGAAGTACTTATAACACATTAGCATAGAGGTAACGTATTTCTATCTAGTTAATGAAAAACATCAGCAAAGGCGGAGAAAATATGAGTACACAGTTTCCAAAAGATTTCCTGTGGGGCGGAGCAGTTGCTGCTAATCAGCTCGAAGGCGCTTATCAAGAAGATGGAAAAGGCTGGTCCATTCAGGATGTAACTCCTCGTGGTGGTTGGGGGCCCGTTACGGATGTACCAACAGAAGATAACATGAAATTGATCGGTATTGATTTTTATCATCATTATAAAGAAGATATCAAACTTTTCGCGGAAATGGGCTTCAAAGTATTCCGTACTTCTATCGCATGGTCACGTATTTTCCCTAAAGGTGACGAACTGGAGCCTAACGAAAAAGGCTTGCAATTTTATGATGATTTGTTTGATGAACTTCACAAATATGGAATTGAGCCACTCGTTACATTATCTCACTATGAAACACCTTTACATTTGTCCAGAGAATACGATGGTTGGGTAAACCGTAAGCTTGTTGATTTTTATGAGCGCTATGCTACAACTGTATTTAATCGCTACAAAGATAAAGTTAAATACTGGTTGACTTTCAATGAAATCAACTCCATTCTTGAAGCACCATTCATGAGTGGAGGAATTAGCACACCAAAAGATCAACTTAGTGAGCAAGATCTTTATCAAGCTATTCACCATGAGCTTGTAGCGAGTGCAAGAGCGGTAAAAATCGGTCATCAGATCAACCCTGATTTCAAAATTGGCTGTATGGTGCTGAGTATGCCTACTTATCCGCTGACACCTAATCCAGACGATGTGATTGCTGCGATGGAATTTGATCACAGAAACATGGCATTTGCCGATATTCACGCAAGAGGTCAATACCCAGGTTACATGAAACGTTTCTTTAAAGAAAACGGAATTTCTATTCACTTTGAACCAGGTGATGCCGAAGATTTGAAGCATACCGTTGATTTTATCTCGTTCAGCTATTATATGAGTACTTGTGAGACAGCTGACGAAGCTAAAAAAGTCAAAGGTGAGGGTAACATCCTTGGTGGTGTCATCAATCCGCATCTCGAGGCAAGTGAGTGGGGCTGGCAAATTGATCCGCAAGGTCTGCGTTATGTCCTGAATACGTTCTATGATCGCTTCCAAAAACCATTGTTCATCGTTGAAAATGGCCTGGGCGCCGTTGATGAACTGATCACGAATGAAAAAGGCGAAAAAACGGTTGAGGATGACTACCGAATCAACTACCTGAATGATCATTTGGTTCAAGTTGGAGAAGCTATTGAGGACGGAGTAGAGGTTTTGGGCTATACGTCTTGGGGATGTATTGACCTTGTCAGCGCATCGACCGCTCAGCTTAAAAAACGTTATGGCTACATTTACGTAGACCGTCATGATGATGGCAGCGGTACACTTGAAAGATTTCCGAAGAAATCGTTCCATTGGTACAAAGAAGTTATTGCTACGAACGGTGAAAGCTTGAAACGTTAATTTATAAATAAACCAGTGATTAAGTATTAAAGGCTTATAGATAGCGACCGCTTCTTCTCTTTTACGAAGCGGTCGCTAATTTTTTAGGGGTATTAGCAACCGAATTACAAGCTGAAGACGAAAGAGCTTTCATGAATGATTCGTAAGCGTTATTTATTGATAATTGATGATAAATAGATTGGACAAAAATGAAGTACTGAGATATATTAATACTTATTAAAACATTAATAATAACTAAAATAAAAAATTGAGTCCAGTATAAATTAATGATTTTTTAATGATGAGGGCTGCAGAAGGAGGAAAATAATGAAGATTGAACATGTAGCGATCTGGGTGAGAGACTTAGAAAAGATGAAAAGCTTTTACGAGCAATATTTTGATGGAAAATCTAACGATAAATATTATAACGCTACAAAAGGATTTGAGTCCTATTTTATCACCTTTGAGGATGGAGCAAGGTTAGAGGTTATGCGTAAAACGGGAGTAGATCATTCACCACAGATAAATATTACGGGCTGGGCTCATGTGGCATTTTCCGTTGGAAGTAAAGAACTGGTGAATGAAAAGACAGAGCAGCTCATGCATGCAGGATATGAAGTAGTGGGCCAGCCAAGATTGACAGGTGACGGCTATTATGAAAGCGTAATTAAAGATCCAGAAGGTAATTTGGTGGAAATTTCAATGTGAGTAGCTTTCCAGTTCTGAAGAGTGAGCATGTAGAATCCTACAATGAAGCTTTAAAAGAAATCTGAGTTCTGTATCTAAATAAGCAAAGCGAGGATGGCTATGACAGAAAAAGAAAAATCACAACTAGGACTTCTATACAATGCTAATTATGATGAAGAGTTGATTGAAGAACGTTTATACGCCAAAAGTCTCTGCCACGAATATAATCAGCTTCATCCTAGAAATATCGAAGAACGAGAAACACTCATCAAAACTTTACTTGGGAAGACAACTGATAGATTCTCGATTGAGCAACCTTTCGTGTGTGACTATGGCTATAACATTGAAATAGGTGAAAATTTCTATAGTAACCATAATACGATCATGCTTGATGGGGCAAAAATCGTTTTCGGTGATCATGTGTTTATTGCTCCTAACTGCGGATTTTATACTGCGGGTCATCCTCTTGATGTAGCACAACGTAATGAGGGATTGGAGATTGCTTTTCCTATTACAGTTGGCAATAATGTGTGGATCGGTGGTAATGTCAGCGTTCTGCCTGGTGTTACTATAGGCGATAACTCCATTATCGGTGCAGGAAGTGTTGTTACCAAAGATATCCCTTCTGGTGTGATCGCTGCTGGAAACCCATGTAAGGTAATCCGTAAAATCACCGAAGATGATAAGACCAAGTACAAAAGGAACTAATAATAAACTACAGCTCACTCGGAGCTGTAGTTTATTGTCTTAAAAGAGTGTTACCAAACAAAAGAACAATTTTGCACAGATTTGTTCAGGGAATAATGCAATAATGTACTTAAGTGGAATATTTTTTAGCCTATTCAGAAAGGAAAGAACAATCATGAAATTGATGTTTATATCAGATATTCACGGCTCATTACACTGGTTGCAATTGGCACTGGAAAAGTACAGGGAGGAGAAAGCCGATCGTCTTGTTCTGCTCGGAGATTATATGTACCACGGACCACGTAATCCGTTACCAGAAGGGTATAATCCGGCAGAAGTGGCAGCTCTGCTGAATAAGTACAAGTCCCATATTGCGGTTTCTGTGCGCGGAAATTGCGATGCAGAGGTGGACCAGATGCTACTGGAGTTTCCTATGATGGGTGATTATGCTTTGTTGCACCATGAAGGACGGAGAATCTATGTCACGCACGGACATGGCTTTAGTATCGGAAATTTACCACCACTGGAAGCGGGAGATGTGTTCATCCAGGGACATACTCATATTCCGGTAGCAGATGTGGAAAATGGGATCTTTATACTGAACCCCGGTTCGATCTCGCTGCCAAAAGAAAACTATCCATCCTCTTACGGTGTGCTGGAGGGAGCACAATTCACTGTGAAGGATTTTGATGGGAATACGGTGAAAGCAATCACGTTTTCGAAGTAATTTATTCCAATGTAACTGTAAATTATTAAAACTTTTCCGCTTCGATTGAGACAAAGATCATATTATTGTATGATAGGAGCGGAGTCTACATTATGAAAAAGAAAGAGAGCTTCAATACATGCAAATTAAGGATTCACATTATAAGATGCCGCCTGAATGGGCGCCACATGAACGCACGTATATTTCTTGGCCTGTAAAATCTTCAATGGTTTACCCGAATATGCATGCTGATGTATGCAAGGGGTATGCCGGAATTGTACGCGCCATGGCGGAATTTGAACCAGTTACTGTGGTCGTAAATCCGGATGATCTGGAGAGCGTTAAGGCGCTTGAACTTGGGGAACGGGTAGAACTGCTGCCGATTGAGCACAGCGATGCGTGGCTGCGTGACAACGGCCCTACTTTTCTCACAGACGAGCATGGTCAATTGGCAGGTGTAAACTGGAAGTTTAACGCCTGGGGCGGCAAATACGCTCCATGGGATCTAGATGACCAGGTTGCGCCGCACATTTTGGACCAACTTGGAGTTCCACGGTTTGATGCACCGCTTGTGATGGAGGGCGGCTCACTGCACGTAGACGGCGAAGGCACACTGATTACAACCGAAGAGTGTTTGCTCAATCCCAACCGAAATCCGGAATTAAGCAGAGAAGAAATTGAACGGTATGTATGTGAGTATACAGGTGTCGAGAAAATAATATGGCTAAAACGTGGTCTTAGTGGCGACGAAACAGATGGTCATGTGGACAATATTGCTTGTTTTGCAGCTCCTGGCAAGGTCATTATGCAAGTATGTGATGATCCTGAGGATGAAAATTACGAAATCACGCAGGAAAATCTGCGCATTCTGGAGCAAGCAACGGATGCCCAAGGCCGTAAGCTGGAAGTGATTCGGATCGGTCAGCCTCCGCGCGTGGATTATGAAGATAGCCGATTGACACTGAGCTATATTAACTTCTACTTTGTGAATGGCGGCATTATTTTGCCGGTGTTTGGCGGTACTGCCGCTAAGAGCGATCTTGCAGCTGAGCAAGTGCTGGCAAATGTATTTCCAGATCGCATCATTCGGACTGTAGACGGTATGGCGGTCATCCGTGAAGGCGGTAACGTACACTGTACGACCCAGCAGATGCCTGCTTTAAAGCGTTGAACGATACAACATCTAAAAGGAGGACTAAAGTGAGAAAAGTAAAAGTGGCAGCGACTCAAATGAGCTGCTCTACCAATATCGAAGAAAATATAAGCAAAGCAGAGAAGCTAGTACGTGAAGCGGCTGCGCAGGGCGCACAAATTATTTTGCTACAGGAGTTGTTCGAGACTCCATATTTCTGTCAGAAGGAAAAGTCTGATTATTATTCGTATGCAACTGAGCTGGAGCACAACAAGGCGGTTAACCATTTTAAGAAGATCGCTAAAGAATTACAGGTTGTGCTGCCCATCAGTTTTTATGAAAAGAAAAACTACGCGCGTTACAACAGTCTTGCTGTCATTGACGCAGACGGTGAAGTGTTGGGTAAATACCGCAAAAGCCATATTCCGGACGGTCCTGGGTATGAGGAAAAATTTTATTTTAATCCGGGCGATACCGGTTTTAAAGTATGGAATACACGTTATGCCAAAATTGGGGTAGGCGTGTGCTGGGATCAATGGTATCCTGAGGCGGCCCGCTGTATGGCGCTCATGGGTGCAGAACTTTTGTTCTATCCGACAGCTATTGGCTCGGAACCGCAGGATTCTGCCATTGATTCCAAAGATCACTGGCAGACCTGCATGCTGGGTCATGCTGCTTCCAATCTGATTCCAGTCATTGCTTCCAATCGGATCGGAACTGAAACAGACGAGGACTCCAGTATTACATTCTACGGTTCATCCTTTATTGCCGGGCATCAAGGTAACAAGATCGCAGAAGCGGGTCGTACCGATGAGGAAGTGCTTACTGCTGAATTTGACCTGGATGAGCTGGAAGTAGGACGGATTGAATGGGGCATTTTCCGTGACCGTCGTCCTGAACTGTACAATATGATTGCCACCTATGATGGTGATTTAAAAGTCTAATCTGTATACGAATAGACAAGTCTCCCTTGACGTCAAGCTGAGGTGTTTCCTTTCATTGGACTCACCCGGCTTTTCGGGCAGGGGATTTTTGGTTTCTGAATGGAATACTTCTAGTGATGGATAGGAGGAAGGAAAATAGCAATGAGGCGTAAGGGTATAGACCAATCGCTCGCACAGTTCACAACTTCGACAGAAGAAGATCAAGAGTGGGAATACTCGCGTGAAAGAGATATGGCTATTCTGGGATTGTGGGATGAATACACATTATCTGCTCAGCGTTTATGTGAACAAATGGCTACCGAAACCCACCAAATCAGACCTTCTGAGTATGATCCGTTCCCAACTCAGTTTGAATGGCTGAAACAGGAAGAAACAGACTTGATTATTGATGGAATATGGTCAGCTGATTTGCATGGTGATCATTGTCTGTTTATGAATATTGGGGAGCATCACCCAGAACGGCATACATCTATTGAGGCTTGTATTTACGATACCCAGGTGATCGACGAAGGATTTTTTCTTAAATATCTGAACACCTCTCCTAAAGCCACAGCCTACGTACCTTTATTCAGAAAAAATGGATATGCCACAATGTGTGGGCTGCTGGACAGATATGTTAGGGAAGGGATTATGGAGCGTGTACCCAACGGTTTTAAAAGAACGGATCGGTAGGTGGGTCCGGAATATAAGCATGATTTTTTCACACAAAAGGAACATTCCTCACAGGATTGTTCCTTTTTATGTCTAAATCCAGTTAATCTATAGACTGAAACTATGATTCTCTACATAAAATAGCATTAGAATTTATGGATTAGATGATATAAAATCAAGTCATAAGGAATGATCGTACTCAATAACATCTCGATATTCCCGAAAGTGAAAAAAATCACATATGTGAATGCTTTAATGGAAACTTGAGCATGAAATTTGTAAACTCGCAAGGAGGAAGAACAATGAACCACTATCCTGCTATCTTTGAACCTCTAACCATACGACGCATGACCTTGAAAAATCGAATTGTTATGCCCCCGATGGGAACTAACTTTGCTGCCATGGACGGAAGCTTTGTTCAGGATCATATTGACTATTACGTGCAACGGGCCAAAGGTGGTACCGGCTTGATAACAGTAGAAAATGTTTGTCTGGATTTCCCGATGGGTACAAACGGAACAACCCAGTTGCGTATGGATAACGATCAGTTTATTCCCGGACTGTTTAGATTAACAGAAGCCCTGCACTCTTATGGAGCTTGTGTTTCTGTACAAATTAACCATGCGGGTGCTTCGGCTTATGCGGGACGACTGAACGGAGTTCAGCCTGTATCTTCTTCGAATATTCCTTCTAAAAAGGGCGGAGCGACTCCAAGACCTTTGCAAAAAGAAGAAATTTACGCCATTGTGCGCAAATATGGAGAAGCAGCGGGAAGAGCGCAACGAGCAGGATTTGACTGTGTTGAAATTCATGCGGGACACTCCTACTTGCTGAGTCAGTTTCTTTCGCCGATGTATAATAAACGTACGGATGAATTTGGCGGCAGCGCAGAAAACCGTACCCGTTTTGCCAGATTAGTCATTGATGAAATTCGTTCAGTGGTGGGCCCATTTTTCCCTATTTGCTTACGTTTTAGCGCGGAAGAGTTCACAGAAGGTGGGAACACACTGGAAGATACACTCGAGTTATTGGAGTATCTTAATGATGAGGTAGATATTCTGAACGTATCTGCTGCTCTGAATGATTCTATCCAGTTCCAGATTGACGGGATGAACTTGCCGGATGGTTGGCGCTCATATATGGCCAAAGCAGTAAAAGAAAAATTCGGGAAGGTCACGATGACCTCAGGTAATATTCGGAACCCACTGGTTGCGCAGGACATTTTGGAGAGAGGTGACGCTGATCTTCTGGCTATGGGTAGAGGCTTGATTGCAGAACCGAACTGGGTGCTTAAAGTGCAAAACGGCTACGAACATTTGCTTAGAAAATGTATCTCTTGCAACATTGGTTGTGCGGATCATCGTATCTCCAAAAGTAAACCGATTTGCTGTACGGTAAATCCGGATCTCTTCAAGGAAGCTGAATACCGGAAACAACGTGTAAAAAACAACGTTCAAGTTGTTGTGATCGGTGGGGGTACCGCTGGGATGGAAGCAGCATGTACGGCAGCTGAAGTAGGCTGCAAAGTAACCCTCTTCGAGGAGAAACCAGAGTTGGGCGGCTTGGCTCGTGATATTGCCCGCTTGCCAGACAAAACACGCATCAATGATTTCCCTGATTATCTGATTCAGCGCACCAAACAGTTAACCAATCTGAACATTGTAACAGGGACCCGAGCCGATCTGGCGATGATTAGTGCCCTGAATCCTGATATTATTGTCAATGCGACGGGAGCCACACCACTTCTTCCGCCCATTGCAGGTTTGCATGAGCAACTGGGCAAACCGGGCACAAAAGTGTTCTCCATCTTTGATCTTTTGCACAACATGGAGAAATTCCAGGATTTCGAAGGTAAACGTATTGCTGTAGTTGGTGGCGGAGCTGTGGGACTGGATGTCGTCGAATATTACGCAGAGCGTGGAGCACAAGAGGTTTCCATCATTGAGATGATGCCGCTACTGGGTAAAGACCTGGATATGATTACTCGCATTTCCATGATGAAAATGGTAGAGGAGCGGGAAGTGAACGTCCATACGGAAACAGCTTTGACAGAAGTGTGTAGCGACCGCTTCAAAGTAAAGCATGGAGAACAGGAGTTTGAGATTCCTTTTGATCTTGGATTCGTATGCTTGGGTATGCGTTCATACAGTCCGCTGATGGACAGCTTGCTCGAATATGGTAAAGAACATCAAGTAGAAGTTATTAATATCGGGGATAGTAAACAAGCTCGTCGTATTATTGATGGCACACGTGAAGGTCGCAATATTCTGAAAACCATTCAACGGGTAGACGAATTTAAACATGAATTTTCTTATTCTTACTGATTACAAGTGATGGGTGTTCACGATGGCAACTCAGTGAATATTGAGGTTGATGAGACAGATTGTCTTTTCAGCCTTTTTTATTTGAGTTTTTCCTGGAAGAAGATTGATTCCTCTGTCATTACAAAGGTAAACTATGGAAAGCATATATAGTAAGTAAGGTTATTTTAACGTGGGGGGATGAGCGTGAATCAACTCTTTAGTGAAATACCGGGTGCCAGCAGGTGGAGCAACGTGGAAGAGATTCATAAAGGCTGGTCCAGTGACAAAAAATATTATATTCAAACCACTGGCGGTAAGGACTTGCTGTTAAGAATGGCGGATATGACTCATTATGATAAAAGGAAACGCGAGTTTGAAGCTGTGAAAAAGCTGAATCACGTGGAGAGTCTGTTCATGTCCCGGCCGCTTGGATTTGGGCTTTGTAATAATGGTCAATCTGTGTATTCCCTGTTCACCTGGATCGACGGGAAAGATGCTGAAGAGATTATTCCCACGTTAACCGCAGCACAACAGTATCGACTCGGAGTTCAAGCAGGAGATGCATTGAAAAAAATGCATGAGATTCATGCGGAGCAAGATCGAGTCCCATGGGCTGAACATTATAATGCCAAAATCAACAGATATATTACAAACTATAAGTCATGCGGTATTCCCCTAAAGGGAGCAGATCAAGCCATAAGCTTTATTGAGCAAAACCGTCAGCTATTAGAAAAACGTCCCCAGACTTTTCAACATGGGGATTATCATGTGGGCAATATGGTGGTTACCCCATCCGGTGAACTGGGTATCATCGATTTTAATAGAATGGATTATGGTGATCCTTGGGAGGAATTCAATAGAATTACCTGGTGTGCAGCATTAAGTCCTTTATTCGCTTCGGGCCGTATCCACGGTTATTTTAATAACAAAGTACCTGATTTATTTTTTAGATTAATGGCTCTGTATATTGCAAGCAATCAGCTCTCATCGATTCACTGGGCCATTCCATTTGGCAAAAAAGAGGTAGACGATATGGTGCAACGAGCTGAAGAGGTTTTGGAAGCGTATGATTACTTTCAAACCTATATACCGAAATGGTATGTGCCCAGTTACTGCGACTTGTAAAAGCGAAGACCGCCGCTCCTGGGGAGTGACGGTTTTTTTAGCATTCTATTATTGTTTCTTAATCTTATACGCAAATTCCCAAACGGCTTGATGACCTGAGTAACGTCCACGGTTTTCAGTAACCGTCACTTTTAGCTTAACGGTAGAACCTTTGGCAGAAACAGAGGAGACCTTTACATTTTTGGTGGCTTCGCCTTCATCAGGAATTTTGTCTTGTTCCTCAGCGTACGCATACAGCTTTATGCTGCCATTCGATTTGACCTTCACCTTTACGCTGTTACCTTCACTAATGGATTGACCTGCCACCTGGGCAGCAATGGCCCATTCGTTGCCTACGTGATCGTTGGATACCAAGGTTGCTTGTTGAAACGTAACAATATACGTTGATGTTGCTGAAGCTGCGAGCGCGTACGTTCCATTGAACATCAGGGATATCACTACCAATAGAATAGCCGATGCTTTCGTCCATACTCTATTCATTCGCCTGTCTCCTTCAGTTGGATATATTGAGGGAAATCCCTCTATTCTAATTATCGTTTGCAACAAACAAAATTGTTAACGGTTGGTAAAAAAAGAGTTTTCCTTCTTATTGCATCACTTGTGATCTAATATAACTATGACTTGAATTTATTTAGTAGAGAAAGGGAAGGGAAAATCTGATGAAAAAAATATACAGCGAACAGGAAATCATAGATATGACTATTAAACTGCTTGAACAAACTTCGATATATGAAGAACAGTATGAGCAATATGTACAACGACCTTTCCGTACGGATTTTTATGATGATCTGAGCCCGTATGTGCAAGTGGGCAAGCGGGGTTATACGCTCCAGATGTATGAAAGAGGCATACAGATGCTGAACAAGCTTACGAAAGATGTAGAGGATGTGATTTATTGGATCATCGAAGATACAATTCACATCATTGCTCATCTGAATCTGCTTCGCAAATATAAAGTGGACAACATAAATACTCATTTAAAATATACTAAGGAGATCATGAAGGAGCTGACAACTGCAATGAACAAAGCATTTTATGAAATTGGAGGAATCTATCAGGAATGGCATGAAGCGAATAGAAGAGGAGCACTGGAGAACCCATTAAAGTAAAACAAAAAATTAAAGAAACAGTTGACAATCAGTGAGGTAAAATTTACAATTTTATATTAGTGATAATGATTATCAGTATCATTAATTTTAAGTATATTTTGCACTTACTATATTTAAAGGAGATTTACAACATGCATCGTATGATGAACAAGAAATTCCACATGATTTTATGTGCGCTATTCGTAATGATTTTCGTTATTTCAGGTTGTGGGAATGCTGGCAGTTCCTCTGATTCATCTGCTAAACCCGCGTCCTCCACGAAGGAAGAGGTAAGTAGTGATTCTGATACGCGTACAGTCTCTACGGTAAAAGGAGACGTGAAGGTGCCCACTAATCCTCGACGGGTAGTCGTGAACTGGTATGTTGGCGATATATTTACACTAGGGATTAAACCAGCGGCAGTAATGGGCTGGAAGCAAGAAACGATGCCTTTTTACGATAAGTTTAACGACATCCCCAATATTGAAAAGTGGGAAACTGAGGAAATTATGAAGTATGATCCTGATCTCATCATTACATATGATACAAAGGATTATGATAAGCTCTCTAAAATTGCGCCTGTTCTTGTGATACCTGAGGATAAAATGACCTCCCTAGAACGTTTGAAATTTCTTGGTCAGGCCACAGGACATGAAGCAGAAGCAGACAAAGTGATTTCACTGTTTGAAAGCAAGTTGAGTCAGGCCAAAGAAAAACTAAATTCCGAGATATTCAAGGACAAAACGTTTAGCATTTTCGAGGACTGGGGCAGTGGCTCCTACGGAATTTATTATGAAACAGGCTCACGTGGAGGAACGTTGCTTTACAATTATCTTGGGCTTCACAAACCGGAAAAGCTCAACACATTGGTTAAAAACTCCGGAGAGAGTCGAGGTTCTTTATCCTACGAGGTAGCTGCTGAATACTTTGGAGATTATGTCCTTTGGTTTAAGCAGGAAGGCAAGGAATCCGAATATGCGAAGACAAAAATCTGGAGCAGTATTCCAGCCGTTAAAAACGGACATATCATCGAAATTCCAGCGAAATATGCAGGACTGTTCTATTATTCGGACGTTGCTAGTATGACGGGACAGCTAGATTATATTACTAGCAAATTGCTAGAACAGACGAAGTAACGATGCATAATTGACCAACTAAGGGTGTAATCGATGTCAACTCACAAAGAACCAAATAAAAAAGGAATATTTCATTTTGTAAGCTACATGATCGTGGGCGTGTTCCTGCTCTTGGTGGTTACCGCAGCATCTATTACCTTTGGTGCTGCGGAAATGAGCTTGAAGCTGGCATGGGGGGCTATATTTCAGTTTGATCCCAATATTACGGAACATCAAATTATTCACACCTTGCGTTTTCCGCGCACTGTGGCAGATATCATTGTGGGGTGCAGCTTGGCTGTGTGTGGGGCGATTATGCAGGGAACCACTCGTAATCCACTAGCGGATTCGGGACTCATTGGTATAAGTTCAGGCTCGACATTTGCTATTGCGTTATGTATGGCCTTTTTGCCTGGTCGCACCTACGGGGAAACCATGCTGTATTCTTGCCTAGGTGCAGCAATTACTACAGGCATTACGTATTACATCGCATCTATAGGCAAGCGAGGCATGACGCCTCAGCGACTGGTGCTGGCAGGAATGTCCATCTCCATGCTTTTTGGTGCGTTTAGTACGTTTATCGCTATTAAGTATGAGATTGGCCAAGCCCTTGATTACTGGTCTGCTGGTGGTACAGCCAGTGCCAAGTGGGGTGAATTAGCTTTCATTGCGCCACTGTTTGTAGTGGGTTTGGTCTGTGCCATTGCGCTTTCTCCCTCGATTACAATTCTGAGCTTCGGGGAGGATGTAGCATCAGGCTTGGGCATTCGTGCCAATAGGATTAAGCTGTTTTCAACCTTAATTGTATTAATTTTAACGGGGTTATCGGTTATTGTGGTCGGTCCTGTTGGCTTCGTGGGTTTGATCGTGCCACACATTATGCGCCATCTGGTCGGAACGGATTATCGATATATTATCCCGGCCTCAGCTTTGTATGGAGCAGTCTTTCTGTTGGCGGCGGATTTACTCGGACGACTGATCAATCGCCCTCACGAAACGCCCCTTGGCATTATTTTTGCCTTGGTGGGTGTACCCTATTTTCTCTACCTTGTGCGCAAGCAGAGGAGGGAGTTTAGTTGAAACTGTCCCGTAATACCAGGGGGATTAGCATTATTTTACTGTTAGTAGTGCTGACGCTGCTAGTGGCTGTACTCAGTATGAATGTTGGGAAAATGAACCTTTCTCCACTCGAAGTTTTCAAGGTCATCATGGGCGAAGGAACGAGCAAACAGAACCTGATCGTGTTTGACTTTCGACTGCCACGTATTGTGCTTTCTATATTGGTAGGTATTGGCATGGGGATATCAGGCTGTATTATGCAGAGCTTGCTCAAAAACGACATGGCCAGTCCGGGAACACTCGGCATCAGCTCAGGCTCAGGGTTATTTGTACTTATGTATATTACGTTGTTCGCTAGTGAAGGATTGCTATCGCCTATTCTTCTTCCTGGGCTGGCTTTTGCAGGCGGCCTTACGGCAGCATTTTTGATTTTTATGTTTGCTTTCAGGCGGGGAAGAGACATCTCGCCTACAGGCTTAATTTTAACCGGTGTCGCTATGGGCAGTGGCTACAGCGCATTATCTCTGATGTTGACACTCCGGCTAGATAAGCAACAGTATGACTTTGCTTTGAGATGGCAGGCTGGAGACCTGTGGGGGGACGACTGGAGCTATATTATGGTGCTGCTCCCGTGGGTACTTATCATCTGTTTTTACGTTTTTTACAGGTCGAACACACTCAATACGTTGAATTTGGGAAATCAGACAGCATCGGGGCTCGGCGTAGCAATTAAAAGGGAGTTTATCGGCTTGACGATTGCTGCCGTTGCGCTTGCTTCAGGTAGCGTGGCACTTGGCGGAAATTTCTTTTTTGTAGGCATGGTCAGCCCCCATCTAGCGCGCAAGCTAGTAGGGCCCAATCATAAGCTATTGCTACCTACGACGGCATTAGTTGGTGCACTCGTCATTTTGATTGCTGACACAATTACTCGGACGATCAGTTTTGGGGCAGATATTCCAACCGGAATTATTATCACCATACTGGTCACCCCTTATTTCCTTTACTTGCTGTCAAAAGCCAGTTAAATGCACGATAAATGAAGAGACGCTAACCCATATCCATGCAAAATATGGCTGGGTTAACGTTTTTTTATTGTTCTTTGGGCGATTCTTCAATGTCATAGCTCAATTGCCACTCAATTCCGAATTTATCTTTAAGGCTACCGTAACATTTACTCCAGAATGTTTCTTGAAGTTCCATGCTTACGGTTCCTCCTTCTTTTAACTTATGAAAGTACGATCGAATTTTCTCTTCGTCCTTATTGACGATGGCGAGGCTGATGTTGTTTCCGGCTACGAAAGGCATACCAGGAAAAACGTCTGAAAACATGACATTACTACCATCAATTTGAAGCCGAGTATGCATGACCAAATTTTTGGCTTCTTCTGGTAGAGGATAATCGGGATTGGGCGGTGCTTCACCAAACGTCATGATTTGTGGTTTCTCAGTCCCAAAAGTATCTGCGTAAAACTCCGCTGCTTCACGACAGTTTCCATTAAAGTTAAGATAAACATCAACAGACATGTGTTTCACTCCTTCAAGAATCATTATTTTTCCATACTATACGACCTTATTTCATTATTTACCTGCATACAAACAAAAATACAATAAGATCCGTTTTGCGAAAGTATTTGCGGCTTAACATGTTCAATTTTTAAAACAAATGGGCATTATGATCAAAGTAATGGTATGATAGCTTAGTTAAATCTGAACGACTAGTAATGGAGTGATCATATGGGTGGAAAAAGCAAGGGCGGCGGGACCGGCAGAGGTACAGGTAGTAAGGGCTGGACACGCTGGAACAAAACTGCGAAGCCAGTAAGGACAAAAAGCGCTTCTACAAGCGCTCCGGGAAGCAAAGCGGCAGGTGGCACAAAAGGCGGCGCTGCCAAACCAACAAGGAATAAAAGCGGCGGCAACAGTAGCAAATCAGCCGGGAAAGTATAAGTTGTCGTAAACGTCGAACATCTGATTAAGCAAGAACAATCAGGTGTTTTTTAATTATTTTCCTTAAACTCGCATATTATAATCAGAAGCAGGTGGATCGTGAGAATTAACAAGTACATAAGTGAGACAGGATTTTGCTCACGTCGGGAAACCAACAGGCTGATTGCAGCAGGACGAATTACGATTAATGGAAATGTTTGTGAAGCGGGCGCGGAAGTAGAGCCACAGGATATCGTGCTGATTGATGGAGAAGCTATTCCGCTTAATTCCAGTGAACCTGTATATTTGGCTCTGAATAAGCCTATAGGCATTGTTTGTACCGCAGCGGAACAGGTGGCAGGTAATATTATTAGTTATGTTAACTATCCTTCGCGGATTTTTGCCATCGGCAGGCTGGACAAAGCGTCAGAGGGACTCATTCTATTAACCAACGATGGAAGCATTGTCAATCAAATGATGCGTTCCGAGCATGGTCATGAGAAGGAATATGTGGTGACGGTAGACAAGCCTGTTACAGATGAATTTACACAGACCATGTCTCGCGGCGTTGAAATATTGAACGTCATTACCAAACCATGCAAGGTTGATCGTACAAGCGAGTACGAGTTCCGCATTATTTTGACACAGGGTCTAAACCTGCAAATTCGCAGAATGTGCAAGGCTTTGGGTTACAGGGTGCTAAAGCTGGAGCGTGTTCGAATTATGAATATTACCTTGGATCATCTGGACCGTGGGCAATGGAGACATCTTGAGAAGGAGGAACTGGAGTTGCTTCTTTCTAAGTTGAAATGATGGATACAACGAAAGTTTATTTGAGGACAGTATGTTCATTACGGCCAACGCAATTTTAGTGATACTTTTTACGTAATTTCAACGAGCCGCCTACCTTACCCACCAGCCATAGCACAATAGGAAACACGATACCGAAAATCATGGCGTAAAAAGGCCATACTGAAAAAACTTGATTAAAAATTGCATATTTGGCCAAATAGAATGAACCATTGCCCATGCGATTAGGATCAGAGGAACGAAGAGAGAGTTAGCGCTTCGAAGACGAAAAGCATCTGCAAGCCCTTGCGCTGAAACATATAAAAGCAGTCTTGGATAAGGGGAATTTTGATATAGCAAACAGCGTGAAAGAAGCCAATTGTGTGTCTATTCTCTTTCTTGAAGGCTTTGTATGATGAGGACAAATACGTTATCAGGGAAAGTACCAGCGAAGCTGATACCACCCGCAAAGTAGAAGTAATTACATAGGGGGACTTTTATTTTGTTAAAACATCCGTTTGACTACGGAAAACACTAAAATCTATAGCTGGGCCTAGTCAGGACTAGCCGAAGGGTGACTACGAAGGGTACAATACCTATATCATTGAGGGGAGGAATTCTACATGAACGAACAACTCATAAAAAGCGATGGAATAGAAATTTGTACTGACAGTTTCGGAAAGCGAGTTAACCCGGCAATATTACTGATTATGGGGGCTCAATCCTCACTGATCTGGTGGGAGGAAGAATTCTGCCAGCGTTTAGCAGATACAGGTCGCTTTGTCATTCGCTATGATAACCGAGATGTTGGACGTTCTACAACCTATGAACCTGGGCAACCAGACTATACTTTCGAAGACATGGCTGATGATGCTATTCGAGTATTGGATGCTTATAAGATTGAGCAAGCGCATATCGTAGGGATGTCCATGGGCGGCATGCTGACTCAAATGATAGCTCTGCGACATCCAGGCAGAGTTCTAACCATTACCCTTTTAGCAACGTCCAATTTTGCTCCCGATCTTCCACCGATGAAGGAAAAGGTTATGGACTATTTCTCGAATATGGGAGCAATAGATTGGACGAACGAACAATCGGTGGTCGATTTTGTGATAGGTAGATCAAGAATTCTAGTAGGTTCAAAACACGCTTTCGATGAGAATAAAGTTTATAAATTAGCAAAAGAAGAATGGAAAAGAAGCAACAATATAGCCAGTATGAGCAATCACGCAATGCTGTCAGGTGGAGAATCCTATCTTGCTAGGACAGGGGAAATAACCATCCCTGCTCTGGTGATTCACGGTACTGAAGATCCGATTATCCCTTATGAACACGGAATAAATCTTGCTAACGAAATTCCATGTGCAGTTTTACTGACATTGGAAGGTGCCGGGCATGAGCTTCACTATGACGACTGGGATTTAATAATCGATTCTATCTCAAATCACACTTCGATACCCAATTAAGTCAACTGATGTGTAGGATAGTTGAATAAAACAGTGGCAGTCTAAGACTTTATTTTTCGCCCATGGCTGCTGCTGTTTCTATTACTTGGCTCAGTATAATGTAGTGTTGTGCTTAGGGAAATGGGCTATCTTGCAGGAAACATGACCTATCGTTTTTTTCTTCGCTTTTCCCCGTTCAACTAACGTTTTCCGTTAGGTAATTAGCAAAACACATAAGGGGTTATACAAAATAATGCTTGTTTTCAATAACCCATTGAGTAAATGTTCTGGTTGGCTTGCCTGTAACTTGTTCTACTGTCGGTAGAACTGTATAGGCTCATTTAGGAGGGTTTTTCCCCATCTCTATAATAAAGTATTCAATAAATTCATTGTCATAGCCTTTGCTTTTCCAATCTTGTTTTACTTGTTCTTCTGTAATTTCAACAAGATCAATGTATTTATCTATAACTACAGAAATTTGTTTAACCATACTTCTTGGAGACAATGCTTCTGGTCCTGTCAAATCATATGTCCGCTTATCATGGCCTTCTTCTGTTAGTGCCTTTACTGCGACATCAGCGATATCAGCTTCATGAATTCTAGCGCTTAAACTATCGGGGAAAGCTGTACGAATAAGTCCTTCTTTTTGGATTGATTCTGTCCAACCACTGTAAAGTGAATTTTTCATAAATTCCACTGGCTTTAATAAAGTCCATTCCGCTATTTTTAATAAAGTCCTCAATTGGGTTCCCTTCAAAATCTATCAGGGCTACAATTCTTGCAACATTAGCTTGTTTTGCCATCTGAATAATTCTTTTGTTTTTTATAAATTTTTCGTCCGTTTGTTCACTCTGAGTGATCAGAAACAAGCTATTTATAGTTTGGAGATGTGCTTTTATAGTTTCGGGAATATCAAGATCACCTAGAACTACTTGTGCTCCTTTAGGCAAGTTGCTTTCCTTCCTCGATAATGCCTTTACTTCTATATCTTTTGCAAGTAGTTGTTCAACCATATGACTTCCCACACTGCCTGTTGCTCCTGTAACTAGAACTTTCATTTCCTTATATCCTCCCAAGATTAATTATTTAGGTATTACTAAATTGCCAAGTAGCCTTCTTCGTAATATCCGCTGCAATTCGATTAGATACTCCTCATGGTCTACTGCTATTTGAAGGTTACTTGGTTATAATAAAGTGTGGTGTAACACCATAGTCAAGGAGGGATTTCATGGAGAATAATGTTCAAACTCATTTAACGTCAGGACAATTTGCAAAAGTGATGGGTATTAGCAAGGATACTTTATTTCACTATGATCGACTTGGAATTCTTTCTCCTGAATTTAAAGCTGAAAATGGGTATAGATATTATTCGATTAATCAAATTGATGTTTTTAAAGTGATTTCAATACTTAAAGAATTAGAAATGCCATTAAAAGAGATGAAAGAGTATTTAAATAAAAGGTCACCTCAGGAGCTCATTGTCCTACTTGGGAAAGAAGAGGCAATGCTGAATTCAAAAATTAAACAACTGCAAAAAATGAAAAGTATAATATCAGAGAAGAAACGAATTACCCAAGCAGCAACTGAGATCATTTCAACTGATATTATTATTGAGGAAAAAAAGGAGGAGTTTTTAGTAGTAACAGAGGCTGATCCTTACACAAATGATAAAAGCATTTACGATTCTATGATAAAACACGAAAAGTACTTGAACATTTATAGTATTGATGCTTCCCATACAGTAGGCTGGATGAGAGATACTAAAAGAGTCTTAGCAAATGAAACATTCAATTATGATTATCTTTTTACTAGAGTTAGTAAAAAATCAAATTATTCAAATTTTAAGCGAGAAAAAGGAACATATTTAATCGCGTACCATACAGAAGGATACTCGAGCGTATGTGACACTTATGATCGAATAATAAATTATGCTAAAGATAAGAGCATAGAATTACAGGGATTTTTTTATGAGGATGTTTTGTTAGATGATCTTTCAGTTAGAGGTTATGAAGAGTATTTAATTAAGATCTCTGTTCAAATTTTAACCATCCATGCATCCCAATAAAACAGCTTCCTCGCTGTAGTGAATGCCTAATGTTTGTTGAGCCGTACTTACTACTATTAATTGGGGTGATCTACAGGTCGCAAGAGATAATAAATGCAAGCATTCAAAAAAACATGTTGAAAAAATGGAGGTGCAAAATGAGAATTTTAAAAGGAAGATCTGTTTTTTTATCAGCATCAATAGATGCATTGCTGGCTAGAATAGTTTCAAGAAAACACAGGGAATCTGAGGTTGATACTTTAACAGCAACACAAGCAAGGATTTTGTTTTATCTTTGGACAAAAGACGAAATACCTATACATGAAATCTCAAGGATTACCAATCTTCAAAAGTCAACTTTAACGAGTATATTAACTAAGTTGGAAAAAGCAGGACATATCAGTTTTATGCCTTGCCAAACAGACAAACGGAAAACAATAGTTAAAGTAGTGAATAGAAATGAAAATCTAGTGGAATTGAACAAAAAAATTATTGATGAAGTCGGAGAGATTTTTTACAAGGGATTTAGCGAGGATGAAATAGCATTGTATCAAAGTTTCTTAATAAGAACTTTAGATAACCTGATAGAATGCGAGAATGAAAAAAAGTGAGAATCCTAATTCAGATCAAATGATTCCAGACCAGTATCAATAATATATTCAAGGAGAGAGAGTATGAATAAAAAACTAAGAATTGTATCCTTCGCACTTTTAGCAACATTGGTTTTTGCCACACAAAAGGAAAGTTTCGCAGCAGCTGAAAGTCCTCCTACAGATGTTATTAGTATGGCTCCTACTTATAAAGATGTGGTGTATGCAACCGTAACTAATGACGATGGAAAGAAAAAAGAGTTAAAAATGAACATCTTCAAGCCGGAGGGTGTAACCGAAGCAACTCCTGTCTTGGTGTATATTCATGGAGGAGGATGGCTTATAGGGGACTATCAGGGCGATGATGCTCCTAAAGATGCAAAAAAGGAAACAGCCGCACCACCAAATCGACCAGCACAAATGACAGGTAGAGCCACAGATCAAGTGGCTACAGATTCAGCATACCAAGTTTTTAAAAAAGTATTAGAGGATAAAATCACTTTCGTTTCCATAGATTATCGGCTAAGTGGCGAAGCTATTTTCCCGGCTCCAATGTATGATGTTAAGGGCAGTATCAGATATCTGCGTGCACATGCCAAGGAATACGGTATTGATCCAGAAAAAATTGCAGTTGCAGGAAATTCTGCAGGTGGACATCTGGCTACCGAACTCGCTGTTACCAGTGATATAAAAGAGCTTGAAGGTGATGTTGGGGGCAATCTTGAGTATTCAAGCAAAGTAATGGCTGCAGTTGATTTTTACGGTCCAACAGATATGTTTACCATGGGACCTGAGATGGACCCAACCCTGCAATCTCCTGAGGAGGCAGCCGAAACACATGACTCTCCACGAGCAGCTGAAGCCAAACTTCTTGGATTTGATAAAGAAGGACAAGGTGTGGCAGTCCTGAGAGATATTCGGGATAAAAAACAAACCAATTCTCCTTATTGGGAAAAAGTAAAGTTGGCAGAATTGGCAAGTCCTATAAATTATGTATCTTCAGATGATCCACCAATGTTTATTGCACATGGAGGACGTGACAGTTTAGTATCTATTCAACAAAGTTGGAGACTTAGAGATGCTCTTAACCATACTGGAGTAGAAAATATTTTTATGTCTAACTCTAAAGCACCTCACGGAGGCCAGGGTGAAGATGTCAATAATGCAGCTATAACTTGGGTAACAAAAAAATTGCTTAATAAATGAGCTATTCTAAATATTCATGTTATTTTATTAAAAAAAGGGAGCCCCATTTATGGCGGTTCCCTTACCCATTGGATATCAAGATGAAATTGTTGCTTGAACGGAAGATGCCGACCGAACAATAGGATCAGATAATTTTGTAGCGGAAAATGCTCATATGTGAGATGTCATGATGATTTTAGAACTCTATCCTGAGGGGTAGGGCTTTTTTTGGTTTGTTCTATTTAATAAATAGTCTGTGCTTGTTTGGTGGAAATTGGCCAGTCTAATTAAAATCTCCGTTGGAATGTCTATATCACCGCGTTCATAGTTGCTGTATATCCGCTGGCTACAATTCAGATACTCGGCCATTTGAGTTTGAGTTAAATCTTTATCTTCGCGCAAATCTCGAATCCGTTGATACATCTTGTTCACCTCTAAACAAGAATATCTTAGCGAAATAATCGCTATTGATTTTTAGCGAATATTTCGCTAAAATTAGTCAGAGGGTTAATAATACATATCAAGAAGGAGTAGATCATGAGTATCTTGGAGAACTTTTATTACGGAAAATGTAACCCAAGTGAACGAATTAAATCGAAAGACACTGAGTTCGAACTGGTCTCTCAGAGAATAGCCGATGCTGAGGAAGTCCTCAAAACAAAATTGCCAGAACAGGATTACAAATTAATTGAAGAACTTTCGGATTTACATGATGTTTTAATTTCCTTATTGTCCGCTTCAGCTTATATTGAGGGTTATAAAATGGGAGCATTAATGATGATCGAAGTATTTGACGGGAAAGAAGGTTTAATATAGGCGGTTCAGAAGAATGAGTAGTCGATTATAAAAAATTTTGAAAGGTAGCTCCTTCATGCGGAGTTACCTTTTTTATTTCTAAAAGGAGCTAACTTGCTGGGTAAGGCTCTTTTTGTTTCGTTCTGTTTAACAAGTAATCTGTGCTTGTGTTATGGAAATCAGCTAGTTTGATTAAAATCCTCGTAGGAATATCAACATCACCGCGTTCGTAATTGCTATATATTCGCTGACTACAATTCAAATATTCAGCTATTTGAGTTTGAGTCAAATCTCTATCTTCACGCAAATCTCGGATTCTTTGGTACATTTTCTCACCTCCAAACCAAGAATATCCCAGCGAAATAATCGTTATTTATTATTAGCGAATATTTCGCTATTTAGTCGAAGGATTTCATTAAGGTTTAGAGTATGAAAGACGTGAACGAGATGATTACGTGCTTCGTTTGGTGAGCAATTTATGAATGAAACTATGTGGTGATGGGGTAAAGCACTTTTAACGAGTATGATCTTGAAAATAATACGAAGTATATGCCAGAATATTATGAGTTTCGAATGTGCTGACATATATCAGTTCGGATATATGTTTGTGTTACTTAATTATTTGCATATTAAACATTTTGGGGAGTAATTCTTAGAAAAGTTCTAAAACTTGGAGGATTTTTATGTACTATAATTAAGATATTCAGAACGTTTTTTCAATTTTATAAACTCATACTATCTTTGTATATATTAAATAAATCTTAAAACGGAAAGTAGCATTGCCCCATTACAACGAAGAATGTGTTCAATAGAAAAGCCAAGAAAAACTCAGCGTGTTTGCTTCAACATGTACATAATCTAATGAACTACTCTACTAGGAGTGAGGAAGCGGTTAATACAGTAAGAAAAGAACAAGTCTATTCTCTAAACCATGGGGAATAGCCTAACATTAAAGGTTCACATCTAAGTGTTATTGTTGATGCAATAGGTAGTGTACAATATGAAGATAATTATATTGAATTTGAAGGTGGGTTAAAAATGAAAAGTAGTACGGATAAAATGATAATCAGAAAATTATTTCAAAATAAAGTTTACTTATCGGATGGACAAAGTTATGAAGATTTGTTTTCAAAAATTATGATTTATTCAAATAAAAATTTTAGACCTGTAAGACCGCAAGGTTCGAAAAGAGATAAAAAAAACGATGGTTATGATGACGTGAAGGGATTTTATTATCAAGTATATGCCCCTGAGAATCTTGAATCTAAAATAAAATTTAGTATAAAAAAACTCTACCAAGATTTCGAAGGACTATATAAAAATTGGGAAAATTTAAAAAGATTTTATTATGTATTGAATGATAAATATAAAGCAACATATCCAGATATTGAACTTGCGTTAAAAGATATTGAGGCTACATACCAAGTAGAATGCAAACCATTCCTTGCTAAGGACCTAGAGGAAATTTTTATTAATTTAGAAGAAGATCAAATTAAAATGATAATTGGGGACTATTCTAACGATTACTCGGTTGTATACGAATCTGAATTTAAATATATTAGGCTACATAAAAATAAAAACTTTATTGGTAGAGTTGATTATATAAATGCCATTAGTGATTTTTTATTAAATAAAAATGGAGTAAATACAATCGTAATTAAAGGTTTAGCTGGAAAAGGAAAGACACAAATTGCCTTAGAGTATACATTTCAATATCAACATAATTATTCTATTATTTTGTGGATTAATGCAGAAAGTAAGGAAACAATTGATGCCGATTTCTCAGAAATCTACTATAGGCTAGGATTCCCATCAGATGAGGTACAAATAGAAGATAAAGTCAATAAAATTAAACTTTTTTTAGAGAAAAGTAATTCATATAAATATAGATGGTTGCTAGTTTTTGATAATGCTACAGATGAGGATATTACTTGTGAATATATTCCGATAAATGGTAACGGAGATGTTATTATCACCTCTCAAAGTGATCATTGGTTCAATATCGACTTATCCATAGTATTAGATGAGTTATCTGAAGATGAATCATTCGATTTATTGAGATGTTATACCTTAGTTAATGATGAAGATGAGGCCCTACAAGAACTCTCTCATGAGCTAGGTCACTTACCACTTGCTTTAGTTCAAGCGGGTTCTTATATAAGAATGGCTAAGTCAACAGTTAAGAGATATTTGGAAAACTTTAAAATTGAAAAAAATAGAAAGTATCTACTATCTACTTCTAGCCCTATCGGAAAGAAAAGTATGTCAATAGACTATGATTTTGTAATATCTACGGTTTGGAAAAAGACTTTTAATACTATACAAGAATGTGCTCCACTTGCAGGAAAAGTTATACAATGGCTCGCTTTTATATCAACATCCATGTTTCCTATTGAACAACTAAGATTGTTAATTGACTTTATAGGAAAAGATTCACAATATGAGGATAGTGCAGGTACAGTTATAGGTTGGCTAACAAATTTTTCATTAATAACTTTACATGGTGAGGGGATAACTATTCATACGCTTGTTCAGTTGGTAACTCGCGATGAATTGGAAATTAATGATAAACATTACATATTAGGAGAGCTTTCAAGGGGATTGCTTTTCTGCTGTCGATATACACACAATGATAATAAAAAATATCTAGAAGAAACTAATTTATTAATACCACATTATTATAAAGTTGCTGGTTTCCTAGAAAACGAGGAGGCTTTTATCAACACTTATATAGAATTATTATTTATATGCGGGAAATTCCTTTCTCGAGAGAATGTAATGTTTAAGGAAGCTATAGATACATTAAATAAATCAGTATATTTAATGGAGCAGATGATAAATGAAATGAAAGTTATTCAAAAGTATGATGTTAGATTTTCTATTTTTTTATCAATTATTTATAACGAGCTTGCTTATGCATATGAACAACAAGGTCATTTAAATAAGTCTATTGAGCTCTATCAAAAATCCTTATATTTAGGTCAAGATATTTATGGACATAACGCGCTTGACTTAGTAAACAGCTATAATAATTTAGCGGTTAACTATAACCATTTGGGAAAAAACTATGAGGCTTATAAATACTTTCGAAAATGCATAGAAATATATAATGCAAATAATGTTGATGAGAAAATTATATTAACTATATATAATAATATCGGATCTACTTTAACGGCATTAGGTAAATATGACGAAGCAAGTAAAGTAATTACTTGGACTATTGAAAGAACAAAGGAAATTTATGGAGATAATTATTATGGGCTTTCAAATTTGTATAATAATTATGCAGACATTTTACAGAAATTTGATCATTATGATAACGCCATTAAATATTACAAGGAATCTTTAAGAATTTCTGAACATAGATATTTAGATAGAAATCCTCACAAAGAAACTGTTCTGAATAACATAGGATTAATTTTAATTAAAATGTTTAAAATAGACGAAGCAATGACATTTTTTAATGAAGCTTTAGAAACTATACTTAGTATCTATGGCGAAAACCATCTTAGTATCGCTAAGACATACAGTAATATTGGATTAGCCTACATGGAGATTAATGATTTTGAGATTGCAAAAGATTTCTTTATAAAATCCGTCATTATTGGAGAAATAGTTTATCTGGAACCTCACCCAGAAATGGCAAAATTTCTAAATAATTTAGGATGGGCCCATTTAGAGCTAAATGAGTTAGAAGAAGCAGAGGATTCGCTACGAAAATCAATCGAAATCAAACTTCATATATATGATTCTGAAGAGTATCCGGACTTTGCTACTACCTATATTAACTTGGGTAAAGTGTTTTTTGAAAAAGGTTTGGTAAATCCAATTTATTATAAAGAAGCTAGGTTGTATTATGAGAAAGGGCTTAGGATAGATACAATAATATACGGAGAGTTGAGTGTAGAAGTAGCAATTGATTGTATTAACTATGCTGGATTACTAACGCGTGTTAATGAAAAGAATACAGCAATAAAATATTATTCGAAAGCATTGAGAATATGTCAGAAAAAGTTCGGTGAAACTCATCCCCGTGTTGGTGAAATATTTTTTTATATAGGCAGTACTTATTTTACTCTTAAAGAATATAAACAAACAAAAGTAAATCTCGAAAGTGCAGTTGTTGTTTTGGAGAATTATTTAGACAATGAAAATTTATTTAAAATTCACCAAAATGCAGTATTGATTTTGAATAAATTGATGTAAGATTATAAAAACGTGATTTAATTTATATAAATATTTATTTTTCAATGCATTAAATAATAAATATTTCCATCAGTTGAATACAAAAAATAAAAGTTGTCATATCTCAAAATGAAAGAGGTGAGCTCATGACAACGAATCAATTAGTTAAGGGAAAGTGATCACACCAGCTCTAACTCGCGTAGACCGACTCCATTATCGGATGAAGTTTTTTGAGATCGACAAGCGCGATAAAGTAAAATGTCCATAAAAGTACTAAATTATCTAAAGCAATGCGGGCCACATGATTTTAGAGACTTTTCAAAAGAAATATGGATCAACTGTTTTAACAAAATTATGGACCTTTTCCTTGAGTAACGGGAAAAATTAATTGAACTTAACCGACCCCATAATTGGAGTCGGTTTTTACTTGCTTGGAAAAATAACGCTTAAACTATGAAACTACTACTATTGATGAACATGTTGCGGATGAACACTATATTTTGTAGCTGTTATAGGAATTTCTTCATTTCATTAAAGGCTAATTCCCTGTGACCTGCTTGGCAGTGTTGTTCACCACCTGTTTCTTTAGTAAATACTTTGGTTGTAATGGACGCAGTATTGATTAATTCTTGTTGGATTTGTGCGAGTCGGCTAATAGGTACGTATTGATCATCTTCTCCAGCTAATAAAAGAACATCTTGATTAATGAATGCCCCTATGCCTTGCATCGTGTGCTTTTCGAAATTTTTAATGAGATCAAAAGGCGTTGCTTCACCGGTGTTTTCCATCCCTTTGGTAATCTTCCAATGCAAATCAATATTGTGAGTCATCATCTGTTCGAATAATGAATTCACTTGATCTACTTCATTACGATCGACTAGCTGCATTATGCTCTGATACGTTTCTTCTGGCATGCCCATTTTTAAGGCGTCTAAACCACAATAGAAAATGTTAAAAGCAACTACTTTATCGATTCTCTTTTCGAAGGCTGCCGCACGCATAGCTAAATACCCTCCCCAAGAAGCACCTACGAGACTTACACGATCTAATTTGAAATAATCAATCACCGTTGATATGGGCTTTTCCCAGTTATGAATGAATTTTAGACCGTTTTTTAATGCAGTTCCTTGGCCTGGACCATCAAATACAATAATATTGTAATGAATTCCCTTCATGAATTTCATCATTTTAAGCATCTCTTCCATGTAAGAATCATAGCCACCAAAGACAAGTAATGTTTTCGTAGCTCCAGGCGCCAACAATTTTACAGCAGGAAGATAGGAATCTTCATAGGGAATCTTGTAGGATTCATAATCAAAATCATGAAAGCCTTTATAGAATGTTTCTCTATATTTTTGATACATTTTTTCTTTATTGGGGTCTGTAGTTGCAAGATAAAATTCTGCAGCTTGATAGTAGACTGAGGCTAAGTCAAAGTCCTTGCTGTCTTCGCGTTTCTTTGCAAAATTGAGCCAAGCTTCATACCAGCTATGGGTGTCTTTTAATTTCGGAATCATTTTTTCCAAGTCAGCTTGTGCTCGATCATCTTCTTGATAATAATCATTGATAAAACGATTAATTTGAAGATTGAATTGTTCATTATTGACATATGATTTAAACATATATTTTCCTCCTTCAATTTGGGTATGTGCTTACTATAGAGTATAGTTACTACATAAAAAATAATTAGTATCGCATAATCTGTAAGATATCTTATATGTTATATATGAAGTGTTCGAAAACTTACACATAAGGAGCAAGTGGTTAAATGAATGAAGATATCAGAATTTATAAAACAAAAATAGCTATTGAGCGAGCTTTAATAGAATTACTCCAACAACATGATTTTAAAGATATTACGATCAAAAAAATTTGTGATCAATCTCTTATCGGACGTTCTACTTTTTATAGTCATTATTTGGATAAGTACGACTTGCTAGAAAAAATAGTTAAACAGTATGCTTCTGATTTTAAAGTTGAAATTGAGCAGCGTTTTGATCCCATCGAAGATGGCAAGGTGGCAAATGCCATAGAACTTGTAACCGATAAAATGATTAAAAATAAGCTCGAAATTTCAACATTGTTAGCCGTTCATGAAGTAACAGCAGATCTACGTAAGGAATTTGAACAAATTTTGTTTAGGACTTGCTTAGATTATTTAAAGCAACAGAATTCTTCAACTTCGATCGCATTGGAGTATTTAGCAGAACTATATGCTGCTAACTCAATGATGTCTATTCAGTGGGTTTTAAAAAATGGAAAAGATGCTAACATCATTCTTCTTTTAGATCAAATGCAAGAATATATTTTTAATCAGTTAAAGTCTGATCCATATACAAGTTAGCACGCGTGGATTATGGGTTGCAGGAATAAGCTTTAAAGAAGGGGTCGAAGGGAGGAAACAGTAGAAGAATTGAAGCACTGGTTCAATTCTTCTACGCTAACAACATCGTTTCACCAAAAGGTAGCTTGCTGGAACTTTAACTTTATAATCCTTGGGTAAGTTCTAATATCTGATCATTAACATGTACATTACTTAATCCCCCGTGATAACAAACTACGGATGCAATGTCGAGATCCAAATACTTTTTCATTGAGAGATGAGCTGCTTTTATATCGGGTGTGGTTGGGACATGAATTCCCGCGAGAATCCCATTTACACTGTACATCGAATCCCCGGCAATAAGAGTCTTACTTTGCCTTAAATAAAGGCTGATATGACCAGGGGTATGCCCAGGCGTATGGATGACGCGAATTCTGCCGCAAAACGCCAGTTCGTGACCATCTATTAAGGTAGCGTCCACTTTGCCCTTCGGGGGGTTCTCAAGGTGACCATCTTTTAAAAGAGGGATCTCCCCCTGAATATACGGCTTATCCAGTTCGTGTGCATAGACTTTAATATGACTGCCACACTCCTGCAAAATCTCAGGAAGACTTCCTATATGATCCACATCTTGATGCGTCAAAATCACAGCTTTTAGTTGGTCAAACGACACGCCTACCTTTTCCATAGCCACGCGTAAATCTTCAATTTGCCCGGGAAATCCTGTATCTATTAATACAGCCATTTCTCGATCCCACAAAAGAATAGGGTGAATCCTATTCCCATGAAAATCTAGCTGAAGCATTTCTACTCCCTGTGAAATTTCCATAATATCGGGCCTCCGTACAATGTAATTGCCACCCATGCTAAAATAGGTTCATGGGGCGAATCCAACTCTGTAGCGTTGCCGTTCCTTAATGTCAATGGATACGGTGCGAATGGATGTAATAGGAATAACAAGCGTCTGATATTGCGTAAGGTATTTAACGAACTTGTCGTCAATCTGATCCAATATCCCGTCGCATATATTTGTCCCATCTATAAAATGAATAGTTATTTCCTTGCCTTGTAAGCTTGCTAACATGATATCACCTCGTATTATTTCTTGAAGTTTCTTGCAGATCATTAGGTTTTGAGCATACTCTACAAAGAAGTTATCACTTGATCAATAACACCATATTCCAGTGCCTCCTGAGCGGACATGTAAAAATCCCGGTCCATATCTTTTTCGACTTTTTCATAAGATTGCCCGGTCCGTTCAGCTGTGATACGGGTTGCCTTTTCACGAGTCCATAAAATTCGTTTTGCGCTGATTGCAATATCGCTGGCCTGACCTTGTGCGCCGCCGTGCGGCTGATGGATCATGATTTCACTGTTCGGCAACGCCGAACGTTTCCCTTTGGCGCCCGCCAGCAAAAGGATCGCACCAAACGAAGCAGCAAATCCAGTACATATCGTGTGCACATCGGGTTTGATGTACTGCATCGTATCATAAATGGCAAATCCTGCGGAAGTAGAGCCACCCGGGCTGTTGATATACATGTAAATTTCTTTTTCCGGATCTTCTGCCGCCAAGAACAATAATTGAGCAATAATACTGTTAGCCAAATGATCATCGATGGCTGCCCCGACAAACACAATACGATCCTTTAATAGTCTGGAATAGATATCGTACGATCTTTCACCTTGAGCAGTTTGCTCGACAACATAAGGCACATAAACACTCATTTTTTATACCCCCAATTTCCTGTTTCCAGTTGATTTCTCCTTGTAAACGAACCGAGGCCGTAAAAAGATACGGAGGCTTTAATGGGAAGACGATTTGCGTAAATGGTGTAACTTTTACAACCACTTGTTCGTTTACATTGGAGGTTGCAAATGGCTTTGCTCTAGGAAAGGGCAGAATAAGACCGTGGAGGAGAGGACCTATGCGCATAGATGATTCTATACAAATGACAGATAATATAATAAACATCGAGAACTTGGAGGAATTACAGGCGGTCCTGAAACGTTACTGTCTGTCGCTTACGAAATCAACTTGGGATGCGGAAGAACTGGCTCAGGACACTTGGATCAAAGCATTAGGTAAGTTAAATAGCTTCGAGCATACTAATCCCAAAGCGCTTTTGCTACGAATTGCTAAGAACATCTGGATTGATGATATACGGAGAAAAGCAGTCTACACTCGAATATTGAATAGGGAACAAGCGAAAGTAACTGTACCGGATCATGGATCTTTTGAAATCGAGATAGCGTTGCAGTCCTTAATGAAACATTTATCTCCGCTTCAGAGAACTGTTTTTTTGCTGCGAGATGTGTTTGGATATTCGATTAGCGAGACATCCGACATGCTCGAAACAACGGAGGGAGCGGTAAAAGTTGCACTCCACCGGGCACGAAAATCGCTTGAAGCAGTCAGGGAGGATCTCCTCAAAGGAGAGCTAGCCTTACCGGAAAGCGAAGACTCGAAAACTTTTCTGAGAGCGATGACGGTGGCATATCAGGTGGGAGATATTGCTGCAATGGTTATGCTCTCTAATCAGGATATAGTGGAGGCGGATGTGGTGATCGGAATCGTCAATCATAAGCTGCACCGGAGTCTCGCTTTAGTAAAACAAACGGCTTCCTATACCATGAGTATGATAGCGGCGTAGTTTGCGAAGAGAAATACGGGGCTGATCATAGTGGTTGTTTCTGATGAAACAAGTTCCCGGTCATTCCAATTTACAGCTCTTAGCTTGGAATAAAATGAAGTATATTAAAGAAGATAGCGGAAGGGGAAGGTTCAAATAGCTGAATTAGAAAATTTGTTAGAAGATAAGAACCCCATAGTCTTATATCATGCAATGACACGGATAGGAAAAGAAGGCCTCCGTACAGAGAAAATGATAAAAAAATTAAGTGAATTATCATTAAAAAGGGAGCCCCAAGATAAACTATTAGGTCATTATAAGGTGGGAGACCTAGCAATAGCGACTTTGATAAAACTTGGAGAAAAGAAAGAAGAAATATCTGGATTTAGATTTTTAGATGATTTTGAAAAAAAGATGGTTTTCCAATTATTTGAAGAAGTTGAATGGTGAGAATTCCCGTTCATCTGGATGAATACATTTAATTTAAACTTATTTCAACTCGAACCATGAGGAGAAATAAGTTTTTTCATACCTAATGGAGATAAACCAAATGAATAGGAAACGTATCAACGCAATTTTATTGATAACGATGCAAGAAGTCATCAACTAATTTGGCGTTTGTCATCTGAATTACGGACTGATTTTCCAGTTTTTCGGCCATATCATCATCCGTCATGGATACGAAAAAAATTATATCTTCTTTGGATTGGCCGAATTGATCAAAAAGTACATCGTCTGTTTCCTTAACTACCTTGGCCATAATTTTTATCATTTCATCTTTATAGTCCAATACATTTTCGGTTGCATACAGAAATTTGCTGATATGATTGAAGTGTGTTGTATCGCCATATTGATATTCACAAAATCCCCATCTATAATAATTTTCATCTTCCTTGCTGTTGCACAGGCCTTGGGCCTTCATGTTTGTGATATGTCTAACAAGTGATTCCTCCGTATTAACAGCAAGAAACAAGGTGACAAAATCGCTGTCTGTCCCAAAAGCACAACCGTAAACCTTCTCTTTCTTCACTTCTTCCAGTATGCTTTTAAGATCATCCAAAAATCCTGCCCTAAATCTTTCCTCAAATTCATTTAGAAAATTGTTCATCTGGTTCATATACTCCTTTATGAGTTTTATGCTTGATTATATTTTACATTATGAGCACGACTTGTTTAAGAAAAGTTATTATAATTGTTAGATCAGTGTGTAGAGATATTGGTACTAGTTTTAATGACCAAAAATATATGTCGCATAATACGTCTACCATCTGAAATATTTTTATTTCGGAGGGAAACAATATGTATAAGGAAGAAAGACTGCCTTAAAACGCAAAAGAAGGTATAATATTTTTATTGATTATTTCAATTATTTCAGTAAACACGATCGCCCCAATTATTGTGGGATTGGAACGAGGCTTTAGTAAAGAAAACTATTTAGAAACGCTAAAGATTATTCCGTTTATGTGGATTATCCTTGTTTTGTTAGTAAGATTTTGGATTGAGCTACTGGTTGCTCAGCCAATAGCAAGATTTACAATGAAAAAAATACACGCAAGACAGGCTACCAAACAGAGAGTGTAAATCCGTAACACGATACCAAAGGCATAATAAAAAACCGTATAACAACGTGGTTTTTCGTAAATCGGTAAAGTTACAAACCATGTAAAAAAGCGTTGGTCCCAAGCTGGAACCAACGCTTTTTCGCGTTTCGGATTACGAACTTCGTCAGGCCAAGCAGGCCGGGGTGGCGACTTATTTCCTAAAATGGCGCATTGCCGTCCGTTCGCCTCTATGCTTACTGGGCCGTTAAAATCAGTGGTCCGTCCGACGTAACTGCGATCGTATGCTCATATTGCGCCGACAACCTGCCGTCGGCCGTTCTAGCCGTCCACTGATCGTCGTCGATCGTGATACGGAACGTACCTTCGTTGAGCATCGGTTCAATCGTGAACACCATGCCTTCCTTTAATCGAATGCCTTTGCCGGCTACGCCGATATGCTCGTAGCTCGGCTCCTCGTGCAGGCTCCGCCCGATCCCGTGCGCCAGCAGATCGCGTACGACCGAAAACCCGTTCGATTCCGCATGCTGTTGAATCGCCGACGTTATGTCGCCGAGCCGGCCCCCCGGGAGTGCCCGGGCGATCCCCAGATCCAAGCATTCCTTTGTCACCTTCATTAATTTTTGCGCTTCCGGCCGGATATTGCCCACCGCATAGCACCAGCACGAATCGCCGAACCATCCGCCGTATTCCACGACGATGTCGAGCTTCAGCAAGTCGCCGTCCATAAGCGCCTGGTTCGAAGGAATGCCGTGGGCCACCACATCGTTGACCGAAATGCAGGTTTCGGCGGGGAAACCGTTGTACCCTTTCGTAAACTGCTTGCCGCCCAGCTTGGTGATGTGTCTGGCAACAAAGTCATTGATTTCCCGGGTGGTGATCCCAGGCTCGATCAGTTTGGCCACCTCGCGGTAGCAGTCCGCAACGATTTGGCTCGCCGGCTTCATCTCTTCGATTTCCCTAGGTGATTTTAGAATGATCATCTTTGTCTATTCGCTCCTTATCAATTCTATAATTTTAAAAACCGGGCGATATCCATGGCCTCCTCGTGCAGCTTTCCGCGGCGAATCGAAAGCGAGGCGCAGCCGACCAAGGCGGCCAGCAACATTTCCGCGCGCTGTAGCCGATACGGCGGCTCCGCCGCGTTTCCGCCGGAAGCGGCAGTCCCGTCCGCCGCACGACCGGTTTCCAGCAGCGCGGCCAGCGGCGCGAGCACTTCCCGGCGAAAGGCGGCCGAGAGTGGGGCCGAGCGCGCTTCAGGCAGCGAGGCAAAGCCCTCACCGGCCAGCTTATGCAGCAGGTACAAGGCGTGGTCCTCCGCCCAAAGCTGCAGTAGCCGAATGCCGGCGGCGGCTACGGGGCCAAGCTCTGTGGCAACGGCCGTTTCGCGGCTTCCGCTTTGGGAATCCGCGGCAGCCGAGTTCCCGGTGTCCGCAGCAGTAGCCAAGCCGAAATGCCCGCCCGCTGGCGCCTCCCCCGAAGCCGAAGCGCGCGGGGCCTCCAGCCATCCCCCGGACCGCTCCAACGCGTCCCATAGCAGATCGTGGAGCAAATTGCCCTTATTACTGTAATAATGGTATACCGTGCCATAGCCGAGTCCCGCCTGCACGGCCACATCGCGGATTTCCAGTAAAGGCCCTTTATTCAAAAACACATCGGCAGCGGCTTTCCGGATTTGCGCCAGACGCCGCAACCGGATCTCTTCGTTTTGTTCCTTCGTGCGTGGAGACATCTCGTCCGTTCACCTCTTTTATTTTTGACCTACTCTTATGTCAATATAAAACATTGGCTTGCGAATAACAAGAGTCGGGCAAACAAAAGTCCTGGCAACACCTCATAAACGAATGAAGATCAGTTATATACCAGCTCAATTTTAATGGTTAGATTGTACTGATATCATTTAGCTGGTCCCAGGTGAGCAGAAGTTATGCTATACTTGCGAGGTAAAAGGGGGTGCCTACTGATGGAGAATCTATTGGGATTGTCTGTGACTTCTTACACTCATGCAAAGCCAATTATTAGGAAAGCGTTACTTTGTATGGGGCGAAAAAATTTTTAACGCTGAACAAGCTTTTTTAATATTTTTGGCTTTGCACCTTATTTTAAAGAATCAAAATAAGGGGCGAACAAAATTGAAATATACGAATGCTACAAAAGTTTTACCTCAAAAACTAATTATGGAAATTCAAAAATATGTTCAAGGAGAGACTCTGTATATTCCTAAGCCAAAAACGGAATATATGGATTGGGGCAGTTTGAGTGGGGGGAGAAGGTTGCTTGAACAGCGAAATGCCGCAATCAGAAATGCTTTTCAAAATAGCAGTAGTATCGAGCAATTAGCTAAGGAGTTTTTCCTCTCTACCGAAACTATTAAGAAAATTGTGTATTCACATAAAAATACCTAGTTTGCAAAGTGGCGTGGTACTCTACCCGCATAAATGAATTTAATTTTGGCTTCATGACGTGGTGAGCTTAGGGCGTGATCGGATGATCGCTGTGAACGACCAATCCGTCACGTCTTTTTTATTTGGCATAAGGTTTGATGTGTGTTTGCATTACCTCCCACATCCAGATTCCGAAATACGTTTTTGGCATTTCATTTTCTCTCTTGAACTTTTTACATACCGTTCTTGATCCCAAAATTCCGCTCACCCTCCCTCGATGATCCAACAGAACCATTCTATTTCAAAGGCTGCACTTCATTTTTTCATTATTGTTTTTATGCCAAAAATGATTCTAAATCGTTGTTTTCATTTATAAAGCTTATTTTTATCTTTAAAATATGAATATAAACGACAGCAACAATTGAAGGGAAAAATGTATTGATTAATTGTCTTTAAAACAAGAAAGTGAGGAAACGATTGCTATGGGAGAGCAAAAAAGTAGAAGTAGACATCTGATTGATCCAGAAATTATCAGTGCAGTTGATTTAATACCAACAACCGAACTTACCGAATCTACACTTATGGAAGCACGTAAAAATCAATCTCAAATGATGCAACAAATAGATGTAACGCAGATGTTCCCTATTACATTAGAAAAAAAGGTTGTGCCAAGTTACTTTAGTGGTCCAGATATTCAAATAGAAATCATTAAGCCCAAACATTCAAAGCATCATAAGATGCCTCTATATTATTCGATACACGGAGGCGGGATGGTCTTAGGAAGTCCAGTCGTGGATCGTCCTGCTAATGCATCTCTTGCTGCACAACATGGTTTCTGTTGTGTATCTGTGTACTATCGACTAGCACCAGAGCATGTGCAGCCAAGTCAGTTACAGGATTGTTATTCGGGCCTAAAATGGTGTATTGAACATGCGGAAGAGTTAGGGATAGATACTCAGAAAGTTGCCGTAGGGGGCAGCAGCGCTGGCGGCGGTTTGGCGGCTGGCCTAGCCTTGTACATTCGTGATCAGAAGGAATTCAAAATCCATCATCTAAGATTGATGAGGCCAATGCTAGATGATCGCACAAGTACCGCACCAGAGCATCCATACGCAGGAGAGTTTATTTGGACAAAACAAAGTAATTATTTTGGCTGGAAATCTGTATTGGGGGAAGAACCGGGTCAAGAGGAGGTAAATGAGTATTATGCGCCGGCCCGTGCTAAGTCATTGGCGGGGTTACCACCGACTTATATAAATATAGGTACCATTGATTTATTCATTGATGAAGCCTTGGTTTTTGCAAAACAACTGGCTTTTGATGGAGTCTTAGTGGAATTACATGTCTATCCCGGGTACCATCATATGTCTCCTGCGTTTCCAGATGCACATTTTTCAAAAGAAGGGGCAAGAACAAGTGAATACGCCTTACTGAAAGCTCTGGAGATCTTTGATATAAATTCTAATGAGTATAATGCTAAACGCTAATAAGGTCCGTCTGCAATAAATAAAGCACTGATGAAGAATATCCATCAGTGCTTTTTCATACCTACTTATGATCTGAATAAACAATTTATTGATAGATACGGTTGAGAGTCATTATCTTTTTTTATTCCTTCCGATTTTTACCACCCATTTAGGGTAAAATAGTACCAAGCATAAAATCCAACTACGGAAGTGGTGATGTCCCATGACAACGAGCAGCAAACCGAATAGACTAGCCAAGGAAAAATCACCGTATTTGCTACAGCATGCTCACAATCCGGTAAATTGGTTCCCTTGGTCAGATGAGGCTTTTGAAATTGCTAAACGTGATAACAAGCCTATTTTCTTATCTGTCGGCTATTCCACTTGCCATTGGTGCCATGTAATGGGGAGAGAATCTTTCGAGGATGAAGAAGTGGCTGAGGTATTAAACCGGGATTACGTATCCATTAAGGTGGATCGTGAAGAACGTCTGGATGTGGATCATATCTATATGTCCATCTGCCAGACGATGACGGGGCATGGAGGCTGGCCACTGACGATATTGATGACGCCGGATCAGAAGCCTTTTTTTGCGGGGACCTATTTGCCCAAGGAGCAGAAGTTTGGCCGTGTCGGACTGTTGGAGCTGTTGGACAAGGTGGGTACCCGGTGGAAAGAACGGCCTGAAGAGCTGGTGGAGCTGAGTGAGCAGGTGCTTACCGAGCATGAGCGGCAGGACTTGCTTGCAGGTTATCGCGGTGAGCTGGATGAACAGAGCTTGAATAAAGCTTTCCATGAATACAGCCACACCTTCGATAAGGAATATGGCGGCTTCGGGGAAGCTCCTAAGTTTCCGTCTCCGCATAACCTGTCTTTTTTGCTGCGATATGCACAGCATACGGGGAATCAACAGGCACTGGAAATGGCAGAGAAGACCCTGGATGCGATGTCCCGGGGCGGAATCTACGACCATATAGGCATGGGGTTCTCACGATACTCCGTGGACGAGAAATGGTTGGTGCCGCATTTTGAAAAAATGCTGTATGACAATGCTCTGTTGGCCATCGCGTATACAGAGGCTTGGCAGGTGACAGGCAAGGAACTGTACCGACGAATTACAGAACAAATCTTTACATATATCGCTAGAGACATGACGGATGCAGGTGGTGCCTTTTATTCGGCGGAGGATGCGGATTCCGAAGGAGAAGAGGGGAGATTTTACGTCTGGGACGACTCTGAGGTAAGGGCTGTACTAGGCGATGAGAGTGCCGCCTTTTTCAACGATTTGTATGGGATTACACCTTACGGAAATTTTGAAGGCCACAACATTCCAAACCTGATTGATATCAATCTGGAAGCCTATGGGATCAAACATGACTTGACTGAGCAGGAACTGGAACAGCGGGTTAGTGAGCTACGCGCCAAGCTGTTTGCTGCCAGAGAGCAGCGGGTTCATCCTCATAAGGATGACAAGATTTTGACCTCGTGGAACGGGTTGATGATTGCTGCACTGGCGAAGGCGGGACAAGCTTTTGGAGACACGAGATATACAGAGCAAGCTCAGAAAGCTGAGACGTTTTTGTGGAACCATTTGAGACAGGAGAACGGACGGCTGTTGGCACGTTATCGGGACGGAGAAGCAGCTTATCCCGGTTATGTAGATGATTATGCTTTTTATGTGTGGGGCTTGATCGAGCTATACCAGGCGACCTTCGATATAGAGTATCTGCAACGGGCGTTGACGCTCAATCAAAATATGATCGACTTGTTCTGGGATGAGGAACGGGACGGATTATTCTTTTATGGGTCAGATAGTGAGCAGCTAATTGCCAAGCCTAAAGAAATCTATGACGGTGCGATTCCGTCGGGTAACAGCATCGCGGCCTATAATTTTGTGAGGCTTGCGCGGCTAACGGGTGAATCTCGATTAGAGAACTATGCAGCCAAGCAGTTTAAGGCCTTTGGCGGTATGGTTGCTCATTACCCGTCAGGCCACTCCGCGTTGCTCAGCGCGTTGTTGTATGCGACGGGAACGACGAAGGAGATTGTGATTGTAGGTCATAGGGACGATCCGCAGACCGTACAGTTCATTCAGGCGGTTCGAGCTGGGTTCAGGCCGAATACGGTCGTTATTTTGAAGGATGAAGGACAGTCGGAGATTGCAGAGACGGTTTCTTATATCCGTGATTACGATCTTGTGGAAGGCAAACCAGCCGTATATGTGTGTGAGCATTTTACCTGTCAGGCACCTGTTACCAGGCTTGAAGATCTGAAGGTGTTGTTGGATTGAACTGAATAAAGCGATCAACCTAATCCCCTTGGGGGTAGTAAGCATATGGTGATTTTCGAAAATGACCCTATGTTTGCTACCTTCAAGGGGATTATTTTCATGTTAAGAGGTAGGTATAGTGAGATGAAACTAACATTTTTTTAACATATGCTACGCATTTTTTTTAATATTTTTTAGGTATATTATATCAAAGAACCGGTTCCGATCAGCCTTGCTGTTTTCGAAAATAAGTACATATACCTATTTAACTAGCGTGTTTATATCTTTTATGTCTAAGCGTTTTAGCAGCAGATGTGAAAAATGTGAAAGAGAGTCTGTCGGGTGATTGTCATCATCGGCAAGACGAAGAGGTTCACCATAGGTTGGAAATCCAGATAATGAAATGGAGATGTTAATTAATGAAGAAGTTATCGGGAAAAAAGTGGCTAGTCGCAAGGATGCTCAGCAAAAATTTTAAAACGAAGCTAATGGTCGCCTTTATTGCATTTCTGATTTTACCGTCCATGATCGTGGGGGCTTTGTCGTTTGTGAGCGCCAGTCAGCAGATTCGAAACCAGATTGAAGAAAGTGCCGAGCAGGCTATCATCCGCACTAATTATATTATTGACAGTACTATTGAGCCCAAGGTACATGACGCAGAATATTTTGCAGAAAGACTAAAAGGCAATCGGGTACAGACGGAGGAACAAGCGGCGAATTTGGAAGAATTCTTTAAGCAATATATTGCACTCCATCCTGAAACAGAATCCATTTATTATGGTACGAAAGACGGTAAATTTACAACCTATCCGCAGAAGCAATTACCGGATAATTATGATCCACGGATCAGACCCTGGTACGATAAAGCGATAAAGGAACAAGCAAAGACAGCGATTAGTTCTCCCTATCTTTCGGCAAGCTCAAAGCAAATGACGGTTACGGTTTCTAAGGCAACATCAGATGGATCGGGTGTTATTGGCATTGACCTGAGAATTAGTGGTATTAAAGAGACGTTGAACAATATTAAAGTAGGTCATGAAGGTTATGCCATATTGCTGGACAGCAATCATACTTACATTGTTCATCCGACAAAGGAAGCAGGCACCAAAATTACAGATATTGAATCACGCATGTTTCAGAGCGACACTGGTGAATACGAGTATGAGTATGAAGGTCAGCCCAAATATATGAACTATGCGACTAACAAGCTGACTGGCTGGAAGATAGGCGGAACGCTGTATTTGTCTGAAGTCGATGAAGCAGCAGGGCCGATTTTGATCAGCACTTTACTAACCATCGTCGGTTGTCTTGTGATCGGTATTATCATCGTTTATTTCCTGATCCGTTCCATCATCAAACCGATTTTAAAGTTAAAAGAACAAGCGGTAAATGTGAGCGCAGGAGATCTGACACAGGACATTCAAGTAAAGAGCGAGGACGAGATCGGAGAATTAGGAGTGGCTTTTCAAAATATGCAGAATAACTTGCGATCAGTCATTCAGAACGTAGGGAACAGTGCAGATCATGTCGCAATTTCTTCGAATGAACTCACAATAAGCGCGGAACAAACCAGTGCTGCAAGTGAGCAGGTGTCCCAGGCTGTGCAAGAAATAGCCAGTGGTGCAGAAAAGCAGACTACAGGGCTAGAAAATAATTCAGTGGCACTGGATGAAATTGCGCAAGGAATCACCCAAATCGCTGAACGCTCGATTTCGGTAGCCGATTTGGCCAAACGATCTGCCTTGCAAGCCGAGGAAGGACGAAAGTCTGTTGAGAAGACAGGTGAGCAAATGAATTCCATTCATCAATCAGTAGAGCGTTCCAACCAGATGATTCAAACCTTGCAAGCTCGCTCTCATGAAATCGGTGAAATCACGAAGGTTATCGGCGATATCTCCAATCAGACAAACCTGCTGGCCTTGAATGCAGCTATTGAGGCAGCCAGAGCGGGTGATCATGGAAAAGGCTTTGCCGTCGTTGCTGATGAGGTGCGCAAGCTGGCAGAGCAGTCTCAGACATCCGCCACTCAGATTGCCACCTTGATTGCCGAAATTCAGCATGAAACTGAAACAACAGTGAAGACGATGGACAAGGTTACGACTGAGGTGCAGGATGGACTGCAGATTTCCAAAGCAACCATTGTCAAGCTGGGCCATGCGATGGAAGGCATTCGAGAGACAACGCCTCAGGTAGAGGAGGTCGCAGCGATTGCACAGCAAATATCAGCCAGTGTACAAGAGATTGCAGCGACAGCCAACGAACTGGCGACGATTGCAACCGGTAATGCCGCCACATCTGAGGAAGTTGCCGCCTCCTCACAAGAGCAGCTGGCTTCCATGGAGGAAATATCAGCTTCTGCACAGTTGCTTTCAACCATGGCTACTGATTTGAAGGTGATGATCAGTCGTTTCAAATATTAAAACGAGCTTGAACCCTGTGGAATCTATAGTACAATGAATGCTCGGGACAGTTCTTTAAGCCTTATGGCATAAGGAATCTGTCCTGAGTTTTTTATATTTTCGATATATCGTACAAAACATGGAAGATTATAAGGGGGCGAACACTTGGTTCGAGATTTAATGCTATGTGTTATCGTGATATTATTGTTTGTTTTGGTTTTTCAGCGTCAGCTTGTTCGTCAGACGATCACAGGTGTATTTTATGGAGTGGCGGGAATGTTGTTCTTATGTTTTGGCATAAGCGATAAAACACTGCTGACCTGCGTGCTGGAGCTAGGGACTGGTCTAATGTTCATGACTCTGTTTGTGCACACTTTAATGACCGCTAAGTATACATATGGACAACGTTTGTTAAACAAAGACCGTGATCTGCTGAATTTACTACGGGTTCAACCTGGCTTTACCTTCAGGCTGGAGAAAAGCGGTGATGAATTTTATTATAGGCTGCTTGAAGGTGAATTGCTGGAGCGCGTGGGTCTGAATCTGCAAGTCAACTACAATAAAAGGGAGCATGTGAAGCGCCTCGGGGACATTTTGGAGCTTTCCTCTGAAACGATGGAGCAGCTTAACCAATACTACAAACAGGCCTGGTTCGGTGATCGGACCGTATTTGAATTGGAGTTTTGGGAATATTCGGCTCTCATTACCTTACATCCGGTTATGGAGGACGGAGTTACTAGCTCAGTTATCGGCCACGTGTTGGATATTACGGAGTATAAAGCTTCAGAGCAGAAGAGAAAGGAGATGGACGAAGCTAACCATGCGAAAAGCATTTTTTTGGCTCATATGAGTCACGAAATCCGCACCCCGCTGAATGGAATCATCGGTCTGTCAAAGCTGTTGAATAAGACTGAACTGACTGCCGTTCAAAGAGATTACCTCCACAAGCTTCTTGCCTCCTCGCGTACCCTTTCATCCATGCTCAGTAACGTATTGGATTTTTCCAAAATGGAAGCCGGCAGTCTGGAACTGGAAAAGGTAGAATTTGAGCCGGAAAAAATGCTTCGGCATCTCGCAGATACCGTTGGAACTTTACTGGAAGATAAGGGAATAGAGATCGTATTTATAACGGACCTGGCGTTACCGAAAAGGTTTAAGGGAGATCCGCTTCGAATGGAGCAGGTGCTTTCAAATCTTCTGACCAACGCTATCAAGTTTACGGATCAGGGACATGTATTGTTACAGGTAAAAATGCTCAGTCAGCAGGGCGGACGAGTAGGCGTTTCTTTTATGGTAGAAGATACGGGCATAGGAATTTCCGAGACGTGTATGGACAAGCTATTCGTCCCTTTTATCCAGGCGAGTACATCAACCAGCCGCAGATATGGGGGCTCTGGGCTGGGTTTGGCCATTAGCAAGCATTTGGCTGAAGCTATGGGCGGGAAAGTAGAGGTGAAAAGCCGATTAGGAGAGTACAGTCAATTTTACTTTAATGTCGAGTTGGAAACTGGGGAATTGAATGAAGGAAGCACACGAATAGAAAAACAAATCAAAGGCAAAGCCTTAATTGTTGCGCAGCATGAACTGGTGAGATACAGCTTGAACGAACTACTGCAAGACTTGGGATTAAAAACATTCACTATTTCATCCTTCCAAGAAAGTGTGGACGCTTTTCAAAAGGGTGAGCATTTTGATTTTGTTATCATTGATATGGGGATGGAAGGTTTGAGAGAACTGGACTCCCGAAGGCAGTGGCTTCAAATGCTGGATAGGCAGATAACTCAGATCATTGGACTTACAACCGTGTTTCAGATGGAAACCATAGCTGCTGGGGACATGGATCATAGTGTGGATGCCTTTTTGTCCAAGCCCGTTACCCGGAACGCTCTGCTGGAGGTTCTCTGCTGGAAGAAGGAACAGTCAGTGCCTGCAGATGGTAATACTCTGGAGACTCATGCGACAATGAGTTCCCGCAATGAGATAGGGGATACAACACAGAAGTATCAAATTCTCATAGCAGAGGATAACGAAATTAACCAGGTGGTGATTACCGAGTTTTTAGCAGAGCGTAACTTTGAGGTAACGATGGTCACGAACGGAAGAGAACTAATAGCGTTACTGGAACTGCGTTACTGGGATATGGTGTTGCTTGATCTGCATATGCCAGAGATGGATGGTTTTGAGACGGCGAGACATATTCGGAGAAACAAAGCTTTTAACAGGCTTCCCATTATCGCTTTTACCGCTGATGCTGTGCAGCATGAACAGGAAGTTTGTCTTCGTGCCGGTATTAATGCCGTGTTGCTCAAGCCTGTCCATGAACTGACCGCTGCTAGAGTGTTAACTAGCTGGATTAATTTAGCGTGGCTGCAAGATTTACATGGTATTCACGCTGAGCAGTCGATAGCAGGTATGGATGGCAAGGTGTATATTTTTCAATTTGCCCTTTACAAATGGATACAGGAATACCAGTATCTCGATAAAAGAGTTGTGAGAAAAATGGACAATGGGCAGTTATCTTCTGCTCTTCGATTAATCCACTCGCTTAAGGGAGGAACGGGGAACCTGTGCGCGCCTGAGTTGCTGGCAAAGGTAATAGAGCTGGAAAAGGCATTGAAGCGCAGCAATGAAACCTCAACAGGAGAACTATATCCAGACTGGAAAGAGCATCTGAGCACGGTTCAGAAGGATATTAACCAAATCAAGTCATCACTTCCCTGGAGCTGACCGTGTTATTGCATAAATTTGTAGCCGATTCCCCAGATGGTCTTGATCAATTGCGGTTTCTTAGGGTCTTTTTCGATTTTTCTGCGTAAATGGTTAATATGTACGTCCACGGCCCTCTCATTAATAAAGGAGTCTGTGCCACGGAGAGCCTGAATCAAAGCATACCTGCTGAATACAATTCCCCGGTTCAAATAAAAAAGCTTCATGAGCTCAAATTCTGAATATGTTGTCTCCACATTCTGTCCGTTAACGGTAATCATTCTTTTCGCTAGATCCAAAGTAATGCCCGTTTCAGGTTCAGGTGCTCTGCCTCTTCCTTGCAAGCGCGTGATTTCAATACGACGGAAAAGAGCCTCTATCCGTGCTTTTAGCTCTTGCATACTAAAAGGCTTGCAAATATAATCATCTGCTCCCAACGTAAGTGTACGAATGCGCTCTGATATGTTGTTTTCTGTAGAAATCACGATGATGGGCACGTCCGTATGCTTGCGTATCAGTGGGCAGGGATTCATTCCATCCAAATCTGGAAGCAACAGATCCAGCAAAATAATATCGGGCTGTACGATCTCAAGCCTAGCAATACCCTCAGACGCTTGTTCCACTCGAGTAACGTTGTAGTCTTCTCCTGTTAAATACAAGGAAAGGGTATCTCCCAGCATATTGTCATCTTCAATAATTAAAACATTAGACATGATCATATTTCCTTATCTTTCTATCAAATTCGAGCCAAATAGTTAGGATAACTGCAATGTTTACAACAAGTTTTTGGCAGCTCCTGTTGATAGAGTAAACTCCTTTGGACAGTCTGTCAAAAGATCAGGTTTGTTGTGGCAATCCTGTGGACAAATAGTCCAGATGTATATCTATTTGATATGGAAATGTACTATTTTTGAGATTTATTTCTATAATACGACATTTTTCGTTTTCTTATAACAATATACTACAAGTTGTTGATGATAAATTACAAAAATTTAACAAAACACCTCAGAAACATGCATTGACTTAAATGAAAATTATGGTATTTTATTACATAGGAGTTGACATCCTCTGATAGGCCTCTTAGAAAAACCCACTATTTAATCTTCTACTAACTTACTCTCAATGTGCTATCTCTGTATTTAATTTTCGTACTTTAATTGTTCTTGCGATCATACTTATGATTCTTTGGTGTGGATATCCCATTGTGAATTCAGACTGTCTTCTCATTTAGGTTACATATTTACATTTTTTTGCTTTCCATGCTTGTATTTTTCAAAAATCAGGTCAGCGGGAGGACGAGAGATCATGAACACATTCGAAGTGCTGGAGTCCAATGTAAGATCCTATTGCAGAAGTTTTCCAGTTGTTTTCAACAAAGCTAAAAACGATGTACTGTACACGGAGGAAGGCAAGGATTACATTGACTTTTTTGCCGGGGCAGGGGCTTTGAACTATGGGCACAATAATGATTTTATGAAAAACCGGATATTGGACTACTTAACTTCCGATCGGATTATGCATGGTCTGGATATGTACACGACGGCCAAGCAAGAGTTTATGGAGTCTTTTTCAGAGCGTATTCTCCAGCCCAAGGGCTTGAATTATAAGCTGCAATTTTGCGGACCGACCGGAACCAATGCAGTGGAAGCAGCACTGAAACTTGCACGCAAGGTGAAAAACAGAAATGGTATTTTCGCTTTTATGGGCGCGTTCCACGGGATGTCGCTGGGTAGTTTATCTATTACCAGCAACAACTCCATGCGAGAGAGCGCAGGGGTTCCCCTGAACAATGTTACCTTCATACCTTATAACAGCACATTTAACGGAATGGATACCATTTTGTATATGGAGCAGCTTTTAACAGACACCCATTCTGGTGTGGAAAAGCCTGCAGCGATCATTTTGGAAACGGTACAGGCTGAAGGCGGTATTCATATTGCAGATACGGAATGGCTGCGTGATTTGCGACAGCTGTGCGATGATCATGATATTTTGCTCATTGTTGACGATATTCAAGTCGGTTGCGGCCGGGTTGGTTCATTCTTCTCATTCGAGCGGGCGGGAATCGTTCCTGATATGGTTGTTTTGTCCAAATCGATCAGTGGATACGGATTGCCAATGTCTCTGTTGCTACTGAAGCCAGAATTGGATATATGGAGTCCGGGTGAGCATAACGGCACCTTCCGTGGAAATCAGCTTGCTTTCGTCGGGGCAAAGGCTGCGCTGGAGTTCAGAGATACGGTAGAGCTGGAAGCACAAGTGAAGGAAAAAGAGGCTTTTGTTCAGCAGTTCTTGCGTGAACATATCCAATCGATAGATCCTCTTATTGAAATTCGTGGCATGGGACTGATCTGGGGAATTGATGTGTCTCATCTGGGAGAAGCGTTCGCCAAGGAGGTAGCGTCTCTCTGCTTTAGTAGGGGACTCATTATTGAACGTGCTGGGCGTAACGATACGGTAATTAAAATTATGCCAGCGTTAACGATAAGCTTGGAAAACTTGCGTAAGGGCTGCGAAATTATTAAAGAAAGTATGGCACAGGTAACCAGTGCCTTGGTTACGATGTAAATCGATCAGTAAAGCCCCTTGGCTGGAGCTGCCGTCTGCTGTAAAGCAGGTATGGCGGGCGCCGTCCAAGGGGCTTTCTAGTAAAAAATTAAGAAATAACCGTTTGCGCGTATTTTTGTGCGGATTGCTCTAGTTGCTCATCGGTCAATACTGCAGCACCATATTGTACGAAATAAGGGAGCAATTTGACACCAATCATATGGCCTGTAGCTTCCAGAGGTCTCAACAGCTCTTCGATCGTATACCTGTTCCGTCCGTCATGTTGATAATTTTCCTCAACGCTGGCAGCAGACAAGGCGATCAACAACTCTTTGCCCTGTAGCTTGCCACCTTCGCTTCCATAAGCCCAGCCGTAGGTTAGAACCTTATCCAGCCATTTTTTCAGCAGGGAAGGAGTGCTGTACCAGTAAAAAGGGAATTGCAGAACGATACGGTCATGCTGCTCTAGCAGTTCCTGCTCCTGGGCGACATTGATTTGCTCATCTGGATATACTTCATAGAGGTTGTGAACGGTCACGTCGGATTGTTTCTTGAGTTCCTGCACCCATCTTTTGTTAATGCGAGATTCCGCAAGATCAGGGTGAACGACAATAACGAGGGTTGACATTTAAAAATCATCTCCTTCGAACTTATTTATTGTAAGTAAATAACCAATACATATGTAACGATTTTAGTTTCAACTTATGGAATTGTCAACTCTATTACATTTTAAGCTCTATATTCAAAAGACTCCGGCAAGCTCATGCCGGAGTCTCATCAAATGAAGTGTTTTTACATTAAGCGATATGATTAAGAGCAACAATTTTGTTTTTCCCGGAGCGCTTAGCTTGATACAGATAGTCATCTGCTTGCTGAAAAAATACATCTTTATCTTTGTTCATTTCCTCTGTATAGCTTTTCAGTCCAATGCTTACGGTTACAGAAACGATTTGCAATTTCTCCTGAAAGGTCATTTTCTCCACTTCACGCCGGATGTTTTCGACGATCTGATAAGCTTCTTCGAAAGTATGCTCGAACATCAAAATAGCAAATTCCTCACCGCCATAGCGAGCCGCAATGTCATTTGCGGTAATCTGTTCTGTAATGATTTGCGAGATGCCTTCCAAAATTTTATCTCCGAACTGGTGTCCGTAAGTGTCATTGATCTTCTTGAAATTATCAATATCCACTAACGCCAGATGGATGATCGCGCCTTGTTCGGCATATTCGAGTGCTTTTTCATAAAAGTTTTGAAAGGACAAATGATTGTACAGCTTTGTCAAACCATCAGTCATGGACATTTTGCTGATAATCGCGTTACTGATCATTAATTCCTGCTGGGCGCGCTTTGTCTTGTACAAATCTACTAACAAATCGCCGCCGCTGGCCTGAATAATGAGAGCCATAAAGGTGGACATAATCAAAAAGGTTGGAATCGCCACAATATCAAAGTCTGACAAATAGCTGCGGAATGATCCATCTGCTGCCAGCAACAGAAAAAAGACGACCACTTGCAATACAAAGGAAAGCCATATTAAGCGACGATTGAAGAACAGAATAGAAGAGAAAATAGGCAACAAACATAGCGCAGGAATAATCCGGATATCATAATTTAGGCGAATAATCATCCAGCAAATGACGGTGCTTGCCATAAACAGGATCGCAAAAGAATACCTGTTGAATTTAAAATGAGCCAACTCTGCCAGTAAGTTGGAACCACTCATGATTAGCGTGGGAACAATGAGGGTTCCGACGTAAAATTCATAAGGCGAAGCGTGGTAATCAAGAAATAAGTAGCTGCCCAGCTGGACGATAAAATGTACAGCTATAATCATCCAATACAGTAATAACATTTTGCGTACCCAGCGGGCTTGCTTTGTTTTGTAATCCATGGTTTGAGTAAGCCGTTTTGTCTTGTTCATGATGTCACCACACTTAATGTATCTTTAGCCATTCTCGTATTATAAGATACTATGTGATGAAGTTGAAGCTAATTTTTTTGAAGGGCATGAACTTGTTAGCCTAGCAACACTTTTACTTGGTGGATAGCCCCGTCCCCTGCAACCGGCAGGATATTATTCGTAAGGACGGTGCCATCTAAGGTAACTGTAACTACACCTTTGGAGACATGCTGTGGATTCGTGATATGAATCACGTAGGTATCACCGCGGAAGACACGGGTGACTGTGAATTCGTCCCAGGCTGTAGGAATACACGGATCAATACGCAGACCCTCCCATTCCGGCTGGATACCGAGGATGGATTGAGTAATAGCTATAAAGTTCCATGCCGCTGTACCCGTCAGCCAGGAATTCTTGGCTTCGCCTTCACGAACAGCATCCTTGCCCGCAATCATTTGAGCGTACACATACGGCTCGGTGCGGTGAATGTCGCTGATGTCTTCCAGGTAGGCGGGTGCGATTTTGCTATACAGCTCGAAAGCGCGATCCCCACGTCCTATTACGGCTTCCGCCATCATAATCCACGGGTTATTGTGACAGAAAATACCGGCATTTTCCTTATACCCGGGAGGATAAGATGAGATTTCGCCCAGGTTGATGTAATAGCGAGAATACGGTGGATTTTGCAGCATGATGCCGTAGGGAGTTTCTAACCGATCACGTGTAGAATCGAGAGCTTTTTGAGCTAGACCTTCTTCAACACCAATTCCTGCCATGACACAGAAACCTTGAGGTTCAATGAAAATTTGACCTTCCTCACAATCCTTGCTCCCTATTTTGTCTCCATAATGGTCATAAGCACGTAAGAACCATTCGCCGTCAAAACCATGCTCCAATGTGGCTGTTCGCATACGATCCACATATGCTTGAGCGGTTGTCGCTTCCTCATCCAATCCTCTGCGCTTGCAAAGCTCAATAAAATCCGGTCCCGTATATACAAATAATCCGGCGATGAACACGGATTCGGCTATTCGACCCTCCAGATTCTGAGTTGTCTGATAGGGCTCATCTGGTGTAGCAGAAAAACAGTTGAGATTCAGACAGTCGTTCCAGTCAGCCCGGCCAATGAGTGGAAGACCATGCGGGCCCAGATTATCCACAACGTGGTAAAAAGAACGCTTCAAATGTTCAAACAGCGTAGCCGTATGCTCTACATTACCGTCAAAGGGCACTTGTTCGTCCAGTATGCCAAAGTCTCCCGTTTCTTTGATATACGCTGCGGTACCAACAATAAGCCACAACGGATCGTCGTTAAAGCCACCGCCAACCTCGTGATTTCCTTTTTTGGTTAACGGTTGGTACTGATGATAAGCTCCCCCGTTTTCAAATTGAGTAGAGGCAATGTCGATAATCCGTTCCCGTGCCCGCTCCGGTATTTGGTGGACGAAGCCGAGCAAGTCCTGATTCGAATCCCGGAAGCCCATTCCACGCCCGATACCAGATTCAAAATACGAAGCGGAACGCGACATATTGAACGTAACCATACACTGATAAGGGTTCCATATGTTTACCATTCGGTTCAGCTTGTCGTCGTGGCTTTGAAGGGTATACTTGGACAGCAAATTATTCCAATAGGTTCGCAGCTCATTCAACGCTCGTTCTACATCAGCTTCATCCGCAAACTGCGCAATCATGGCATGTGCCTGTTTTTTATTAATAACACCGGGCGACTCCCATTTTTCTTCCTCGGGGTTTTCCACATAACCGAGTATAAAGTTACAGCTTGTTTCTTCGCCTGGCTCCAGCGTTATCTCAATGCAATGTGATCCGACAGGGGACCATCCGCTGGCAATAGAGTTCGAGGATTGCCCAGCGGCGACCGTTTGAGGCTGATCTAATCCGTTGTAGAGTCCTAGAAAAGCTTCACGGTCTGTATCATAACCGGCTAGCGGACGATTAGCAGAGAAAAAAGCATAGTGATTGCGACGTTCACGGTATTCCGTTTTGTGATAAATGACAGAATCATGTATTTCAACCTCACCCGTGTTCAAGTTGCGCTGGTAGTTGGTCATATCGTCATAGGCGTTCCACAGACAAAATTCCACGAACGAAAAGAGTTTGATCTTTTTGGTTTGTAACGATGTGTTCTGAAGCTTAACCTGATGGACCTCGCCGTCAAAGGAGAGGGGCACAAAAGCCAGCTGCGTGGCCCGAATACCGCTGCGTTCCCCCATAATTGAGGTATAGCCAAGTCCATGGCGGCATTCATACTGCTCCAGCTCCCGTTTGACCGGCATCCAGCCCGGAGTCCAATAATCCCCATCATCATAAATATAAAAATAACGCCCCCCGTTATCGACAGGAATATTGTTGTACCGGTAACGTGTTAAGCGACGTAAGCGAGCATCCCGGTAAAATGCATAGCCACCAATTGTATTAGAGATTAGTCCAAAAAATCGTTCATTACCTAAATAATTAATCCAGGGATAAGGGGTTTGGGGGGTGTGGATGACATATTCTTGATTGACATCATCGAAAAAACCGTACTTCATGGCACAGTACTCCTCTCGATTTGAAAAAATAAAAGACCCAACACATGATTATATTCAAACATAAAGCCGTTCTTTCTTTAGAAAAACATTTCCTGCCTTATACAAAATGTGCTTGATTTTCTCAACCATTCTTCTGGAATTTGCAAAATATTTGAAATGGGTAAATATACCTTTTTATGCTAAAATGAAAAAGTTAGAACTTAGCAAGGCAGGAGGTTGCAAGAATGGCACCTATCACATTATTTTTCATCCCGTATGCAGGCGGATCGGCGTCGGTCAGTTTCAAATGGAAAAAGTCGCTGCTTCCGCAGATTAAGCTTGTTCCACTGGAATTAGCGGGCAGAGGTATTCGTTCTGGGGAACCGCTAAAGGAAAGCATTGAGGAGATGAGCGAGGATCTGTTGCACAAGATCAGCGAAGAGATAGTCCCCGGCGATCCTTATGCCATATACGGACACAGTATGGGGACGATGATCTCATTCGAGCTGTACTACAAGCTGGTGGCCGGTGGATATGGCAAGCCTGCTCATCTGTTCGTTTCGGGTGGACGGGCACCGCATGTCCCAAGAAATTCCCCGTGGTTACACGATCTGCCCGCAGATCAGTTCAGGACGCATTTGCAGCGGTACGGTCAGCTTTCGGAAGCGATTTTTGACAATCGGGAATTATACGACTATTTTATGCCGGTGTTAAGAGCGGATTTCAAAGCTGTCGAGTTGTATAAGTATATGGCTAAAGCCGCACCTTTACATTGTCCTATCACCGCTTTGACGGGATTGACCGATAACACGGTGACCTTACAAGATGCGGAGGCATGGGCACACCATACGGATCAGCAATTTCGTATGTTTACCTTTGAGGGAGGACATTTTTTTATTCATGATGAAGTGGAACGGATTACGCACATCATCAATGAGACCTTGGAGCAGAGTTCGGTGACAAGTAGCATACAACAATAAAAACAAGAGGTGATTTTTAGTGACAGTAGGTGTATTGGCACATTTGTTTGGCAAGTTGCCCTATCGCGAATTGGCTGCAAAGGTAGGCGCAGCGGGCTTTACTCATGTTCAGCTGGCTCCGTGGAGAGCGATCAGTGATGTGGATTTTAATAAACCGGGTAAGTTCAATCCGGGATTGGCACTGTCTATCGCAGAAGAATTTCGTAAGCATGGTGTATCCATATCGGTGCTCGGGTGCTATTTGCATTTTTTTATACAGGATGAGGAATTGCTGCGTGAAAATGTAGAGCGCTTCAAAGAGCTGATCCGATATGCGGGTCTGTTAGGAGCACCCATGGTTGCAGCTGAAGTCGGACGTAATGAGGATGGTACCGCCTATACGGAACGTGACTGGAGAGTTGTAAGGGAAGTAGTGCGTGAATTAGCAGATGAAGCAGAGAAGTGGGGCGTATTCGTAGGATTGGAAGCTGCAAACGATCACTTGGTCGGAACAGCCGTAGAGTTGGCTACCTTTCTAGAGGAAGTCCCTTCTTCACACATCGGTGTTGTGATTGATCCGGGTAATCTGCTGAAAACGGAAAATCTGGCGCAGCAGGATGATATCATCCGCGAAGCTTTCCAACTGCTGGGCCACCGGATTATCGCAGCGCATGCCAAAGACCGGCGGTTGTCATCGTCAGGTGAAATTGAGACGGTGCCGCCGGGTTTTGGAGACATGAACTATGGCCTTTACATGGAACTGCTGGAGCAGTACAAGCCGGGGGTTCATATTATTATGGAAGCTGCTCAGGAGCATGAGATGGCTGAATCCAGACGTTATATCGAAGGTCATCGGATAGCCGCTCAGAAAGCGCAACAACTGCAGACGAAATAATGTATTCTTTCATATACTCAGTAATGCTACGTTAATAATTGAGAGACTTGGAAGCGCCTCCTTTTCCAAGTCTCTGTTCCTTTATCCTTCTTTAACCTTGCACAACCGCCACGATTACAATGACCCAGCTTGCCAAAAAAGCCAACCCGCCAATGGGGGTGATTGCCCCAAGCTTTTTCACACCGGATATACTAAGGGCATACAGACTTCCAGAGAATAGGAGAATACCCACCAGCATAACCCAGCCTGCGGTAACGATGAGAGAAGAATGGACAAGGTTGTCAGCAAGAACTCCAAGCAGCAGCAAACCCAGTCCGTGAGCGATTTGATATTGAATTCCTGTCTGGAATATGCTCATCATGTCTACGGAAAGTCTCTTTTTCAATGCGTGTGCGCCGAACGCTCCTAAAGCTACGGCTAAAAACATCACGATACAACCAAGCAATAGCAAAATTTTCATGTTTTAACGCCTCCTTGTGAAATAGTACCGATTCCAATCGATTTCGTCAATTTTCCTTGTGAATCTCTAAACTTATAGAATTTTTCGACTCTCATTTGGCGCCTAGTGTGGTATATTTTTTCCAGGGCCAATGCGAAGCATTTGGAGCAATAGACAGCGTGTCCTCCACCTTTTTTATGGGAAAGTGAGGTGATGATGCTGTCTTTTTGTGCTGTCGTTTTTTGGAATAAAATCTTGTGTAAAGCCAAAATTGATAATGGAGAGGATGAATGCAAAAGTGATCAGCAGAAAATCAGTGTTCAGGAAATCTGTCTCTATGGTCATGTCAGCCATTTTGGTACTTCCGTTAACCTTGGGCTTATTTCAGGCAGGACCCGACCGTGCATCAGCCGCAACACCGGAATCGACACGCTTTCTACAATTGTATAAACAGCTGAAGGATCCGGCTAGCGGATACTTTTCAAAAGAAGGCATCCCTTATCATTCCGTTGAAACGCTTATGAGCGAGGCTCCGGATTACGGACACTTGACAACTTCAGAAGCGTACAGCTACTGGATGTGGCTGGAAGTGCTGTACGGTCATTATACCGGGGATTGGGGGCATTTGGAATCTGCATGGGACAACATGGAGAAATATATCATTCCTGTTAATGAAGGCGACGGTAAGGAAGAGCAACCGACCATGAGTAACTATAATCCGAACAGCCCCGCCACTTATGCCGCAGAATATTCGCAGCCGGATCAGTACCCAAGCCGTCTGAGTGGTCAGTATGGTGCTGGCAAGGATCCACTGGACTCTGAGCTGAAGGCAACCTATGGCAACAACCAGACTTATCTGATGCACTGGTTGTTGGATGTGGATAATTGGTACGGCTTCGGCAATCTTCTGAATCCGTCGCATACTGCTGCCTATGTAAACACCTTCCAGCGTGGGGAACAGGAATCAGTCTGGGAGGCTGTACCGCATCCATCACAAGATAATCATAAGTTTGGCAAGCCTAATGAAGGCTTTATGAGCCTGTTCACTAAGGAAAATAATGCCCCGGCACAGCAATGGCGCTACACGAATGCCACCGATGCGGATGCACGGGCAGTTCAAGCGATGTACTGGGCTAAGGAATTGGGATATGACAACTCCGTATATTTGGATAAAGCCAAAAAGATGGGAGACTTTTTGCGGTACGGCATGTACGATAAATACTTCCAGAAAACCGGAAGCGCTTCCAATGGAAGTCCAATTGCTGGTACGGGCAAGGATGCTAGTTTTTATCTGATGGCATGGTATACAGCCTGGGGCGGCGGACTTGGCCAAAGCGGCAACTGGGCTTGGCGTATTGGTGCCAGCCATGCACATCAGGGCTACCAAAATGTCGTCGCAGCGTATGCGTTGTCCGATCAAGATGGTGGATTAATACCGAATTCACCAACGGCGGGACAGGACTGGGCGACCTCGCTGAAGCGCCAACTGGAGTTTTATACTTGGCTGCAATCCGATGAGGGGGCTATTGCAGGCGGAGCGACGAATAGCTGGGATGGTGCCTACAAGGCTTATCCATCTGGCACAAGTACCTTTTATGGCATGGCTTATACAGGGGCTCCTGTATATAACGATCCACCGTCGAACAACTGGTTCGGGATGCAGGCTTGGCCTGTCGAGCGGGTTGCCGAGCTGTACTACATTTTAGCCAAGAAAGGGGATACTTCGTCCGAGCAGTTTAAAATGGCTAAACAAGTGACGGAAAACTGGATAGCGTGGTCCAAGAGCTATGTATTTGCCAACGAACGGCCTGTGACTGATGCACAGGGATACTATTTGGACGCTCAAGGTAAGCGTATTCTGGGTGGCAAGAATCCGAAAGTGGCTACTACAGCGGCTAAAGGTGAGTTCTGGCTGCCGAGTAATCTGGAATGGAGCGGAAAGCCTGAAACCTGGAACGGATTTGCCAATCATAAAGGGAATACAAATCTCCATGTGGTAACAAAGAATCCGGGGCAGGATGCCGGAGTGCTGGGCAGCTATGTTAAAGCACTTACTTTCTTTGCTGCTGGAACGAAAGCTGAAAAAGGAGACTATTCCGAGTTAGGCAAGGAAGCTAAGGATCTGTCTAAAGCTTTGCTTGATGCTGCATGGGGGTATAACGATGGTATAGGCATTACAACGAAGGAAGCGCGCGAGGATTATTATCGTTATTTTACCAAAGAAGTGTATATCCCGAGCGGCTGGAGTGGTAAGACTGGGCAAGGCAACACGATCCCTGGCACCGACGCTATACCGTCTGATCCGTCCAAGGGCGGCAATGGTACGTATTCCAGCTACAGCGATATCCGCCCTAATATCACCAAAGATCCGCAATGGTCCTATCTTAAAGATAAATACACGACTTCATGGAACAAGCAGACCAAAAAATGGGATAAAGGCGCTCCAGAATTTACGTATCACCGTTTCTGGTCTCAAGTTGATATGGCAACGGCTTATGCCGAGTATGACCGTCTCATTAACGGTAGTGGACCAACCGAGCCTACAGCTCCCAAAGCTCCGGCAAATGTGAAGGCAAACGCAGGGGATGCTCAGGTTACACTGACCTGGAGCAAAGCGACGGGTGCCGATAGCTATACAGTCAAGCGCTCGACAACCAGTGGTGGCCCTTATACCACAGTAGCAACGGTAACAGACAGCACTTACAAGGATACAGGAGTGGTGAATGAAACCACTTATTATTATGTGGCAAGTGCAACAAATTCTTTAGGAACCAGCCCGGATTCTGCCGAGGTCAGTGCCAAGCCTACGTCAGCACCCATTCCAGCAACGGGAGATGTGATTGCCCAATACCGCGTGGGCGACACCAACCCGGGAGATAATCAGATTCGGCCACTGTTCCGTATTGTAAACAAGGGTAAAGAGGCCGTTGATCTGAAAAATGTCAAGCTGCGATACTACTACACCGTAGATGGCGACAAGTCACAGGAATTCCATTGTGACTATGCACAGTTGGGCAGTAGTAACGTTCAGGGACGTCTTGTGAAACTGGATAAGGCCGTTACAGGCGCAGATTATTATCTGGAAATCTCCTTTGGAGCTGGTGCGGGAAGTCTGGCAGCAGGGGAAAACACAGGGGACATTCAGATTCGCATGAACAAGACGGACTGGAGCAACTATAACGAAAGTGATGATTTTTCCTACGATCCAACCAAGACATCTTATACGGATTGGGACAAAGCACCTTTGTATATAAATGACAAACGTGTCTGGGGTCTGGAGCCTTGATTGTAAACTAATTGTAGAGATTACGGGCGGAACGTGAGAATGTTGAATTCACTTCCGTCCGTTTTTTTGTGATCGGATTCGTGGTACACTATGATCGTTACATTATTACATACATGACCGAGGTGACCTGAGACATGAATGACAATTTGGCACAGGCTCTGAATGAGCAAATGAACTTTGAATTTTACTCCGCTCACGTATATCTGGCGATGGCTGCTTATTGCTCCAGTGAAAGTCTGGATGGGTTTGCAAACTTCTTCCTGGTACAAGCTGAGGAGGAAAGGTTTCATGCGATGAAACTGTATAAATACATTAATGACCGTAGAGGACGCGCCATATTGGCTGCATTGCCGGAGCCAAAAAACAGCTACGATTCCATGCTGGACGTATTTGAGCATGGCTACAAGCATGAGCAGCAAAACACGCAAAAATTTTATCATCTGGCTGACTTGGCCCTCGATGGACGTGAGCATGCAACGATCCATTTCCTGAAATGGTTTATTGATGAGCAAGTCGAAGAGGAAGCTCTGTTCGACAGTGTTATCCAGAAGCTTAAGCGCATTGAAAGAGACAGCAATGCCTTTTATATGCTGGACAGCGAGTTTGCCAAACGCAGCTTTACTGCCCCTGCGGAGTAATACAGCATACATGGTTTGTTTGGAATGCCGGAGATAAGACCAGCATTTTATTTGTCTAGAAAGTAGAGGAGCCCGATTTTCGGGCTTTTTTACGTTGACTTTGATTAACCAATTCCCATCTTTCAAGGGGCTATTGTTATTTTAAATGGAGTTATAGAAAAAATTAATTTGTCGCTGAATGGTGAGCATGCTACAGTTATGTTAACTTTTATATCTTATTAAATAGATAGGAATAGTTATATAGTGGTTCACTCGTTTTATAAAACATTATAAGGAGGCGGGTTAGTATGAGTGAAATCTATCGTCTGGCACTCCAGGAGGACGCAGAAAGATTGCAGTATGTGACGTATGAGGCGTATGAAACAATTCGGCAGTTGGAGCTTCGATGGCCTGCCGCTCAGGCAGACGTTGCTCTCATTCAAGAAAACATTAAAAATAATGATTGCTATGTGCTGGAAGTAGACGGTGTCATCCAGGCTACCGTTAGCCATCTCAAAAATAGAGCCCTTAATTTTATAACCGATCTACCGTTTGTGATGTGGTTTGCTGTAGACCCGGCTGCCCAGGGCAAAGGATATGGGAAAAAACTGCTGAATTGGGTAGAGCAAACGATTATTCGTGACAAGGTCGGTGCTCCTGCTGTGACACTGGCGACTGCGGAAAAGCATCCCTATTTGCTATCCATGTACGAGCGTTGGGGGTATGAACGTATCCATGCTTTTGACCATGGAACAGGGGACGGGACGATGCATTTACTGCGTAAAGTGGTGAATCCTGAATTATTTTCCACCTACATTCGTGAAAAAAATGAAGCCGAGACAGCTAACCAAAATTAGACGCGATCATAGGGAACGAATGAAGTTTGTATTGTTCAGCCTAATGGCTAATCTGCCTAATGCGATTACCGGAGAAGCCTGGAGTTCGCAGCAAAATAATAAAGCAGGCTGTGCTCGCAGAGGAGCTTGGTTTTGATGCGTATGGTGTGGGGGAGCGGCATGGTACGCCTTTTTTGTCGTCTTCACCTCCACTCGTTCTGACCGCTATAGCAGCGAGAACTGAACGGATTCGTCTGCTGACGATGGTAACGGTGCCTTAGTATTCTTGACCCGGTACGCGTAGCTGAGGATTATGCGACACTGGATCATTTATCGGGTGGAAGATTAGAACTGATTATCGGAAAAGGCAATGATCCACGTCATTATCCGTTGTTCGGAATTACGGAGGAAGAGCAGTGAGAGTCGCTAGCAGAACGCTATCGTCTGCTCAAGCGGCTCTGGAGCGAGGAAGAGGTTACGTGGGAGGGCAACTATCGGTTACCGCTGTATCAGGTCACGACCCAGTCACGCCCGTATCAACAGCAAATTCCAATATGGCATGGAAGTGCCGCCAGCACATTATCAACGGAGCTGGCGGCACAATATGGAGAGCCGTTATTTTCCTCTAATTCTTTGCGTGGATGGGCTGGGAGAGCAGGAGCAACTTGAACAGCTGTATCGGTTTGCTGAGGATATCATCCCTGTACTGCGGCGAGAGATTCCCAGCACTATTTGGCAGCAGGTGCCGAATCTACACAAAGAAAATGGATCACTGGCTGCTATTCCTAATGAGGCTTCCTCCATTTCTCCTATTTTTCAGTTATGATTGATGAAATGCTACCCTCTCTTGAAAGCAACCGAAGTAACGGTGTTTTCGGGTCAATAGCGACTGAGAGAGGTTTTTTTAGTTCTAGACAAATTGACAGAGATAAATAAAAAGAGTAACGTAAATGTATATTTATTAAAATCATATAAAATTAATCGGATTAATTAAAATCTGAGATGTAGAAATCTGACGATATAAGGAGGGATTTTTTTGAGCGACTCGCAATCTAGCACGACCAAGCGCTGTATAACCGCTGAGGATTTATATCACCTTCATTGGGTTAGCGATCCAGCTATTCATCCTGTCAGCGGTGAAATCGCTTACGTAGAGCAGCATATTAATAAAGATCGGACCGATTATAACTCAGGAATTTGGCTATTATCGTCCGAAGGCGCTAGCGCATTACCCTTTACATACGGACCGAAAGATGAAACGCCTGTCTGGTCACCAGACGGAACACAACTAGCTTTTCTCCGTACAACAGACGGCAAGCGCCAGGTATGGATTATTCCAGAACGCGGGGGGGAGGCACGACAGCTTACACACGTAGAGAACAACGTTCGTTCATTAGCCTGGTCTCCTGATGGGACCTGCATATCGTTTGTAGCTAAAACGGCCGAGAACCCGTCAAGCCCTACATCCGATGGAGGAACTCAGGAGGCACAACTTAAGGGACGAGTCGTTAATCGAACGAAAGCTAAATCCGACGGATATGGACTGTGGGATGATACTCGTGATCACTTGTATGTAACTGATGTGACTTCGGGGAACACAGTTCAACTGACTTCCGGCGCTTATGATGTGGCGGAGCCTGTGTGGTCACCGGATGGTCAACGTATTTTATTCGTCGCCAGAATAGCAGAGCATTCGAAAGAGGATGCGGATTTACGTAAGCAAAATGATTTGTTTACGATAGTTCCTGTGATTTCAAATGGTGATGCAGCAGCACCGCTTAAGCTGACCCATTCTGAACTGCACATCGAGAGTGCTGCTTATTCTCCCGACGGTTCAACGATTGCCTTTTACGGTCATGATCGACATGCCAAAGACGCTACTCAGACCCGACTGTACACGGTTCCTTCCAGTGGGGGGACGGCAGTATGCGTTAGTGAGACGCTGGACGCTCACCTCGGTAATGCGGGTATGAGCGACATGCGCTCACATCTTCATGTAGGACCACCACGCTTCAGTGCGGACGGTCAATCTCTGTATACGCTGGTTACCCATGAAGGAAATGTGCACGTATATCAGTTTGCGCTTGATGGAACTTTTAAAATTTTAACCCAAGGAGAACGGGAAATTTACCAATTCGAGCTTACTTCGGATGAGCAGCATATCATTGCCGCTTCCACCGATGTAGCTTTACCAGGTGATTTGTTCCGGATTGCGATTCATTCAGGAACTGAGGAACGGCTGACACGAGTGAATGATTCTCTGCTTGATGAGATTGCGATCAGTGTGCCTGAGAGCTTCTGGACTAAGGTTGAGGATGGACGACGGGTACAGGGGTGGGTGATGAAACCTGCTGGTTTTAAGGAGGGGGTATCCTATCCTGCCATATTGGAAATTCACGGTGGTCCTCATGCCATGTATTCCAATTCTTTTTTTCATGAATTTCAGTTGCTGGCCGCTCAGGGATACACAGTCATCTACACGAATCCGGGAGGAAGCCGAGGGTACGGACAGTCTTTTACCAATGTCGTCCTTGGAGATTATGGCGGGCGCGATTACACCGATCTGCTGAGCGCAGTGGACGAGGCTATACGTCAATTTCCATTCATTGATCCGGAAAGGCTGGGTGTAACAGGAGGCAGCTATGGTGGCTTTATGACAAACTGGATTGTCGGCCATACCGATCGTTTCCGCGCAGCTGTGACCCAGCGCTCCATATCTAACTGGCTGTCCATGTATGGAGTGAGTGACATAGGATACTCGTTTACTGAAGAGGAAGTGGGCGGGAATCCGTGGGACGATTGCGAGCTCTTGTGGAGACAATCTCCGCTGGCTTACGTGCAGCAAATCAACACACCGCTGCTCATATTGCACGGGGAACAGGATCTGCGATGCCCTATAGAGCAGGGAGAACAGCTGTTTACAGCATTACGTCGTTTGGGGAAACCTACGCAATTTGTCCGTTTTCCAGCTTCAAGTCACGAGCTTTCACGAAAAGGGCACCCGCAGCTTCGCGTGGAACGACTGCAACGTATTACCAATTGGTTTGTCAAGCACCAGATATAACACATTATGCGTTTCTTGCACTTACGACACAGAAATTTTTACAAGAATCATTAAAAATTTACAAACAATGCCTGATTTTTAAACAAAAAAGGGTATTGTTTGTGTGTATAATATTTTTATACATTAACATTATAACGTCATACTTTAATTTATTTTGTGTTTATAATAACATAAAAAGTCACATATACATTTTTTTCTTATTAAAGGAATTTAAAAATATTGACATTTTTATAGTCCATATTTATTATGTAAATAAAATATTTCACATTTAATACTTACTTATGGAAAAACATCCTGTATGACCTCAGCAATTTCTCACCACATTCATCTATGATGCTGAATTTTAGGTTCCAAGCCTGAAACTCCAGTATACCTCAAGGTTTTTACACTTCCAAGTCTACTCACACACCTGACTTTTGATCTCAATCACACCACGAATGGCAACTCTATAACCAACTCACTTTTACACATCGATCACTGTTTTTTGACAATCGGTTTTGTTGCTTTTTGCTACATCTATCTCTACAGCTGTTGTCTTCATACATATGTACATTAACACCTGAATCGTAAAAACATTATTGTTTTGCCACATCTTTGTGGGGAGGAAAGGGGTTTGGTATGAATCGCATGGCTTTGGTTTTTCCGGGACAAGGGTCTCAGTATGTAGGAATGGGAGCGGCATGGCATAACGGCTTTACAGAAGCGGATCGTTTGTTCGAAGAGGCTGCTGATATTTTGGGATATGATCTGAAAGCTTTATGCATGGCAGGTCCGATTACCCAGCTATCCAGAACATTCTATACTCAGCCCGCACTTCTTACGATCAACGTCATTGCATTCCGGCGTTATATGCACGAAATCGGGATTATCCCTGAATTTTCAGCAGGTCATAGCCTGGGTGAATATTCAGCTCTGGTAAGTAGTGGTGTTCTATCCTTTAGCGACGCTTTACGACTGGTTCAAAAGCGGGGACGCTTCATGGAAGAAGCCGCAGTGGCCGGACTGGGCAGCTTGATTGCCGTTCGCGGAGCTGAGTTGAGCGCCGTAGAAGAATTCTGTCGTCTGCATTCCACAGTCGATCAGCCTGCTGTCATTGCCTGTTACAATTCACCTAACCAGTACGTCGTTTCAGGTCATCACACTTCTGTTGCTGTGGTAGCTGGCGAGTTAGAACAGCGGGGAGCCCAAATTACCCGCTTGCAGGTCAGCGGTCCTTTTCATAGTCCGCTTATGCAGCATGCTGCGGATAGACTGACCGAAGAGCTGCAAAAATACACTTTAAATGAAGCGCTGTGGCCCGTGATCTCCAATGTGACCGCTCTGCCATACCCCGATGTTGACAGCATCCGTCAAGGATTGATTTTGCAAATGACTCACCCGGTTCGCTGGATTCAAACCATGCAGTATATGGCGAATCGTGGAGTGAAACAAGGCATCGAGTTAGGTCCACGAACGGTGCTGAAAAATTTGGCGAAGGAAATAAACACTACCATTGAATTTCTGTCCGTAGATAGAGACTTGGATCGCGTTGAACTGGAACGCCGCTTCTCAATCCGTGATTGGGTTGCTCGTTCCCTTTCACTGGCGGTATCTACCCCCAATGCCAATTGGAATGAAGATGATTATCGAAAGGGTGTTATTTTACCTGTTCGAAGACTGGAAGAATTACTTCGAAGCTCTGAATCAGGGAGCAGTTCACCTCCTGCTTTTGAGCAAAGACAGGAGATTTTGGAGTGTATTCGCCTGATGTTGCAAACCAAACAGGTCTCCGAAGGAGAGCAGAAAGTAATGCTAGAGCAATTGAGGAGGGATCAGGATGGAACAGTTTCAAACTTTAATTGAAATCATTCAAGACCGTGCAAGCCGGGATGAGAACGGAATCACCTTTATTTCTGGTGATAAACAAGAGGAATACGTATCCTACTGTAAACTTCTGGAGCAAGCATCACAGGTACTTTATGAATTACAGGAAAAAGGGATACAACCTGGCGATGAGCTGATCATGCAGATCGACGACAATCATACCTTTGTGAATGTATTTTGGGGTTGCCTACTCGGTGGAATCGTTCCTGTTCCTGTAAGCATAGGGAATAATGATGAGCATAAAATGAAATTGTTTAAAATCTGGAATACACTTTCCCGCCCTTATATGATTGCAGATGACAAGGTATTGGAACAGTTAGAAAAATACTCGCACCAGCACGAACTGCTGGATTCCTTTGAGCCCGTTAAAAAAGCGACTTTTTCAAGCCATATATTCGATTATTCCAATCAGAGTAAAGGTGTTGCCCATATACCCAAACCGGAGGATTTAGCTTTTATCCAATTTTCCTCAGGTTCTACAGGTGATCCTAAAGGAGTCATGCTGACGCATGAAAATTTGGTTTACAATATTCGGGATATCGCAAATCAAACGGGCATGAGCTCCAAGGATGCTTATTTGGGCTGGATGCCGCTTACGCATGACCTGGGATTGATCGCATTTCATTTAACCTGTGTGATCGCTAATGCCAAGCAGTTGATTATGCCAACGGCACTTTTTATCAGACGCCCGTCTTTATGGCTAAAAAAAGTATCGGAGCATAAGGTGACTCAAATATGCTCTCCCAATTTTGGATATAAATTTTTTCTCGATCAGTATAAACCCGAAACAGCAGCTAACTGGGATTTGTCAAGTGTCCGTATGATCTTAAATGGAGCTGAGCCAGTATCTGTGGAGCTTTGTCATGTGTTTATGGATGCAATGAGTGTTCACGGTTTGAATAAAAATGCGATGTTGCCTGTCTACGGATTGGCAGAGGCGAGCGTGGGCGTTTCCTCTCCACCTCTGGACAAAAGTACCTTTATCCCCATTCATTTGAATCGGCAGCAGTTACACGTAGGTGAACCTATAGAAGAAGTGGACAAGTCCGACAGGCGGTGTCTTACTTTTGTGGATTTGGGGTATCCGCTGGCTAGTACCTCTGTCCGCATTTGCGATGAACAAAATCAGGTGCTCGAAGATGGGGTGATTGGACACACACAGATCCGCGGCAAAAATGTGACATCCGGATACTATAACAATCCAGAGGCTACCGCGAAGGTCAAAACAGAGGATGGCTGGCTTATCACCGGCGATTTAGGGTTTATGCGGAACGGCCGCCTGACTATTACCGGTAGAGCCAAGGATATCATTTTCGTGAACGGACAGAATGTCTACCCGCATGACATCGAGAGGATTGCCGAAGAACTGGATGGCGTGGATCTCGGGAAAGTAGCTGTGTGCGGTGTACATGATGCGCAGACCAGGCAGGATCGTATTGTTGCCTTTGTGATGCACACGAAAAAGATAGAGCATTTTGTACCGCTTGTCCAAAAGCTGAAAAGCCATCTGAATTACCGGGGAGGCTGGCATATTCAGGATATAGTTCCGATACGGCGTATTCCTAAAACAACCAGTGGAAAGGTTCAGCGCTTCAAATTAGCCCAGAGTTATGAGCAGGGCGAATTTAATGAGATATTGACAGCACTGGCTGAGGCCACTCAAACCGTGCAAGCAGCTGAGCGTGCAGTCTTGCCTCAAGGAGAGATAGAACAGAAGCTGATTGGAATCTGCCAGGATATTTTAAATGTAAAATCGATCGGGACGGACGATAGCTACTTTGATATCGGAGTGACTTCCTTGCAGCTCGTTCAAATTGTGGACGTGTTGGAGGATCAATTAGGGATTCATATTGAGGTGACGGACTTCTTTTCCTATCCGACCATCGCCAAGCTTGCTGCATATATCTCCAGTCAGGGCATGAGCAGCGATCCGGCTGCAACAGCACAGTCCGAGGCCAAGGAGGAAGCAAATGTCCGGGATATCGCCATCATCGGCATGTCAGGCAAGTTTCCTCAAGCGGTAACATTGGAGCAGTTTTGGGCGAATGTGGCATCAGGGGCTGACAATATCGGCCCGTACAGCGATGAAAGAAGAAAAGATGCCGAAGATTTCATTTCCCGTCTGAATACGGAAGGACGGAATATGCAAATTGCAGAAGGCGGCTATCTGGATGAAGTAGACAAGTTCGATTACTCCTTCTTTAAGCTGACTCCACGGGAAGCCTCACTCATGGACCCGAATCAACGGTTATTTCTACAAACAGCCTGGAGCACGATTGAGGATGCGGGGTATGGGGGTAAGCAACTGGCAGGCCAAAAGGTCGGCGTGTATGTTGGCTTCTCCAAAACCAGCTTCGAATACGAGCGTTTGTTGTCCGAGGTGGAACCGAGCGCGCTGCCGAACTTTGCCATTGGTAATTTATCATCCATTATTTCCAGCAGGATTGCCTATTTGCTCGATCTAAAAGGTCCGGCGCTAACCATTGATACAGCATGCTCTTCATCACTCGTGGCAGTGCATTTGGCCTGCAAATCCATCCTTAGCGGAGACTGCGACATGGCCTTGGCAGGTGGAGTGAAGACCATTTTGCTGCCGCTGAAAGCGGGCATTGGCATGGAATCCTCCGATGATCGAGCACGCGCCTTCGACGACCAGTCGGACGGAACAGGCTGGGGTGAGGGAGTTGGAGCCGTTTTACTGAAGCCGCTGCGCAAAGCGGAACAAGACGGTGACAACATTTTAGCCGTGATCAAGGGAAGTGCTATCAATCAGGACGGCAGCACGATTGGTATTTCCGCGCCGAATGCGCTGGCTCAGGCAGAAGTGATTTCGCAGGCGTGGCGCGATGCACGGATTGATCCTGAAACGATAAGTTATATCGAAGCACATGGCACCGGAACCAAGCTGGGCGATCCGGTTGAGATTGACGGCATTACCAAGGCTTTCCGCAAGCATACACAGCGTAAGCAGTTTGTGGCGATCAGCACGGTCAAAACGAATATCGGTCATTTATACGAAGCCGCCGGAATTGCGGGCTTGATCAAATCCGTATTGTCCATGAAGCACCAACAGATTGCACCGCTCGTTCATTTTCGCACACCAAACCAGAAGATCCATTTTGAGGAATCCCCGGTATATGCCAATACGAAGCTGCGGGAATGGAAGACGAACGGTTTCCCGAGAAGAAGCGGGCTGAGTTCCTTTGGATTCAGCGGGACAAACTGCCATGTGGTGCTAGAGGAATATATAGCGAAGACGGAATTAGATCAAACCTCAACGGACAGCAACAATAGATCATCACCACTGCTGCTGACCCTGTCAGCGCGGAGTGAATCCGCTTTGCACGAACTGGTCGGGCGGTACGCAGAACGGTTCGGACGTGCGGAAGAACTCGTGATGCAGGATGTATGCTATACGGCTAACACAGGCAGAAGCCACCTGAATCACCGGATTGCTGTAGCTGCCGTAGGGGCGGATGCGTTGAAAGCGAAGGTGCTTCAGTTGCACGAACAAGGCAGAGTCGTCGAAGGCGTATACACCGGGAAAGCGGATAGCACAGGTGGCGCAGAGATGGTCACTGGAAGCTTGGACACGTTGCAATCACTGGAGCAACTGGCTGCCAAGTATGTGCAAGGAGCGCAGATCGATTGGAATGCCCTCTATGCAGGTAAGCACTATAAAAAGGTTTCTCTGCCTACGTATCCATTCGAACGGAAAAGATGCTGGATTAACGTACCCGAACAGGTTCGAACGGAACGGAATGTACCAGTTCATGAAAACTCAACAGTAAAGGAGTCTGGAATTATGGGGAACGAGTATTCAGCGCCAGCATCTGCTACCGATCAGCACAAATCATCTATTCTTCAAAAGTTAGCGAAAATGATCGGTAACGTGTCCCAACTCAGCCCGGAGGAACTGGAGCCACAAACACATTTTCTGGAGCTTGGGCTGGATTCCATTAATTTGTCCCAGGTTCGCCACAGTATCAAGGATACCTTCGGACTGGAAGTTCCAATGAACGAATTTTTCGAATCGTTGACCACGCTGGAGCTGTTGGCCAGCTACGTAGCAGAGCGGGTGAGCATTTTCACTTCCGCTGAAACCCCGGTCCAATCTGTGGAAAATCGTCCAGAAACAACTCTGAATCAGGTTGATCATGCAGCTTTCCCGTTAACCCAACCGTCTCAAGAATCCCCTGTTCCGGCTGCCACATCCGTTTATGCCATAGATACGGCTGGGCAAACACGGGCTCAAAGCTTTCCAATCGCTACAGCTCCTGCGGCTGTAGAGCGAATTTTGGAGCAACAGCTACATCTGATGTCACAGCAGCTCGATGTTCTCCGGCATCAGCCATCTGCATCCGTAATAGCTTCAGAGCCATTTAACCCGGAAACGGGCGTTTTGCTATCAGCAAGTAGTGAAAGTGCGCAGATCATCCGTACCGAATCCAAGCAGAAAGTAGCGGCTGCATTAGCACCAGCACCATCCGTAAAGGCTGTTTCCAAGCAGATAGGCAATGAAGCCAAGCCGTATACGCCTTATAAAAAGCTGGATGTTAAAGCACGTGAATTGCTTTCGCTCCGTCAGGAACAACACCTGCAAGAGCTGATTGAGCGCTACACGGCCCGTACGCGTAGCACCAAACAGTACACCCAGCAGTATCGCTCCGTATACGCCAATAACCGTAATGTGGCTGGTTTCCGGCCTGTTTTGAAGGAAATGGTGTATCAAATTGTATCCCAACGTGCAGATGGGTCTAAAATCTGGGATCTGGATGGCAATGAATATGTCGATTTGACGATGGGCTTTGGTGTAAATCTGTTCGGACACAATCCAGCCTTTATTCGTGAAAAAATTGAGGAAGAGTTGAAGAACGGCATGTGTATCGGCCCCATGTCCAACATGGCTGGGCAAGTCGCCGAGCGAATATGCAAGATGACCGGTGTGGAACGAATTGCCCTGTATAATTCCGGTACGGAGGCCGTCATGGTCGCGCTCCGTTTGGCACGTGCTGCCACAGGACGAGCTAAAATCGTCATTTTTGCTGGCTCGTATCACGGTACATTCGACGGGGTGCTGGCACTGGGGAGCGCGGGTGATGACAAGGAGCATTCGACACCTCTAGCTCCAGGTATCTTGCAGCATATGGTGGACGATGTCGTCGTGCTTCATTATGGGGCGGACGATTCTCTGGATTATATCCGCACCCATGCGCATGAACTGGCCGCGGTTATAGTGGAGCCGGTGCAAAGCCGCCGACCAGATTTTCAGCCTAAAGCCTTTTTGCAGGAAATTCGCCAGATAACAGAGCAGTCGGGTACTGCCTTCATTTTTGATGAAGTCATCACAGGCTTCCGGATTCAGCCCGGAGGAGCCCAAGCGTGGTTTGGGGTACAAGCCGACCTCGTGACCTACGGTAAAATCATTGGCGGCGGGCTGCCCATCGGCATCGTAGCCGGAAAAGCCGCCTTTATGAACGGGATCGACGGAGGCACGTGGAGCTTCGGGGACGATTCCTATCCGCAGCATGAGCAGCAGCGAACCTTTGTGGCAGGAACCTTCTGCCATCATCCGATGGCAATGGCTGCATCCTTAGCGGTGCTGGATCATTTGGAGAAGCATGGCGAGCAACTGCAAAATCGCTTGAACAGCCGCACCTCGGCGTTAGCAGCGGAGCTGAACAGCTATTTCACTGACGAACGCGTACCTATGAAGGTCGTTCACTTTGGCTCCCTATTCCGCTTCGTGCTCAAAGGCGATCTGGAATTGTTCTTCTATCACATGCTGGACAAAGGCATCTATATCTGGGAGGGACGAAACTGCTTCTTGTCCACGGCTCATACCGAGGAAGATATTGCGCGAATCGTACAAGCGGTCAAGGATAGCGTGAACGAGCTGCGTAAAGGGGGATTTTTACCGGACCCGCCCCCGAATGGAAACGGCCCGGGCCCGGGAAAGCAACCTGTACCTGTAACCGTACCTCCAGAGGCTGAAGCAGCAGAAACTATTATTGCGTTAACTCCAGAGCAAAAGCAGCTTTGGTTCGCTTCTGTTTCAGATCGAAGTGACTCTCAATCTTTACACGAAACCGCCTTGTTGCGGTTTCGTGGTCCACTTCAGCAGCAGGCGTTCAACCGAGCTGTCCAGACCATTGTAAACCGTCATGAAGCCTTACATATCTTTATGAGCGGCGATAGGGAAACTCAGGTGTTCGCTCCTGTGATGAAAGCGAAAATCCCGCTTCATGATTTTACCAGTTATCGCCCAGATGAACAGGAACAACATATCCGGGCATGGATGATCAAGGACAGTGAAACCCCATTTGCCATGACGCCAGGCGAGCCATTATTCCGAATTCATCTGCTGAAAATATCGGATGAAGAGCATCTGGGTGTTTTTACGTTTCATCATTTTATCGCGGATGGCTGGTCAATCAGTGTATTCATTCAGGAATTGGAACACATCTATTCTGCGCTTGTCCGACACGCTGACTACAACCTTCCCGATCCAGTTCCCTTTCGGAATTACGTTGTTTGGCAGCAGGATCAATTGAAAGCAGGGAAAAAAGAGGCCCTTGCTTTTTGGTCGGCAGTGCTAGAAAAGCAGCAGCCTGTCCTCCATCTGCCATCTCCGGTGAGGGGAATACATATTCCGTCTTCCAGAGGAAGCAGACATACCATAATGCTCGAAACGAAGCTCGTTAAACAATTGAGATCTGCCAGCATAAAGCTAGGCAGCAGTCTTTTTATAACGCTGCTGTCCGCCTTTCAGATTTTTCTACATCGCCTGACAGGGCAGCAGGAAGTAACGGTGGGGGTTCCCACCGCAGGACAATCCCATATGGACGCCTTCTCTCTGATCGGCAACTGTGTCAACTTGCTTCCGATGATCAGCGAAGTGCGTCCTGATGCTACTTTTACGGAGCATGTCCAAACGGTCAAAAAGCGCATGAATGAACTGGACAGATTTCAAAAGTACAGCTTTGCCGGACTCGCTGAGCTGGGGCTGAGGCATTTGCCTGTCATTAACGCTGTATTCAATATGGATCGACCGATTCCGCGTTTTCAATTCCATGGAATGGAAGCAGAACTCGTTGAGAATGAGGTGTCATTCAGCAAATACGAGTTGTTTTTGAACGTGACAGAGGCGCAGAAACAATTACGTCTTGATTTCGACTACAATTTGGATCTTTTTCAGCCAAACATTATCGAAGCCTGGTCAGGATATTTCCTGAATCTGCTGCATTCTATTGTAGAGGAAGAAGGGGCTCGCGTTTCTACGCTGACTTTACTCCGTGCGCCGGAGAACGAACAACTTCGAGCTGCATGGGCAGCAAATACCGATGCCAACGGAAACTATCTTTGCGTCCTCGATGTCTACAAGCATTTGGCACCTGTTGGGACAGCAGGGGAGGTGTATCAAGCCTCAGTAGCAGGTCTGTTGGGAACGACCCGGGAATGGGCTTACGTGGAAAACGATGGCAAGCTGCGGCATATTGGCAATTTGAATTGGACTATCCACATTCGCGGACATCAGGTTAATCTGGAGCAGTTGGAGAAACATCTACTGCAAACTTTCCAATTGGAGTCCTGCGTCATTACACCGCAAACGGACGAAGCTGGAAAAGTCTCATATATAACCGCCTATGTGGTCGCAAACGCATCGAAGCCATGGGAAGAAGACGCACTGAAAAAGGGTGTAATCGAAATTCTTCCAGATTATACGCAGCCTCGTTTTTGGATTCCTATGGATCATATTCCTCTTCTGCCGGATGGTCAGCCTGATCTACAGGCTTTGCCAGAGCCGAGACAAGCAAGTGTATTCACTAAAACAGACACCGCTTCTGAGAACCACGGCGTAGAAGATCAACTCGTGAACATTTGGAAGGACGTTCTGAATGTAACGGATATCAGCTATGACGATAACTTTTTTCAACTGGGCGGTGATTCACTAAAAGCGACGGTCATTCTGTCGAGAGTCAATAAGGAACTGGGTGTACACATTCCACTTAGCCACATTTTTGAGCTTCAAACGATTGCAGAGCTGGCTACATATATTGCGGGTGGAACAAAGAAGACCTACGAACCGATTGTATCTGTGAAATCGCAAGCCTTCTATCCGGTATCTTCTTCTCAAAAGAGAATGTACGTGCTTGATCAGTTGGGAGGTGGAAAGGCCTATCATGTACCAGGTCAGCTTTTCATAGAGGGAGATCTGGAGGTTCCCCGCTTCATTGAAGCCGTTAGGGAAGTTATTTTGCGTCATGAATCCTTTCGGACGTATTTCGATCTGGAAGACGGAGAAGTGGTACAAAAAGTTCGGGACACGATTCCATTCGACATCCCGTGTACCCGCATTTCCAAGGAAGAAGCAAAACAGGCTCGGACCTTGTTTGTTCAGCCTTTTCACCTAGGAACAGCTCCTTTATTCCGCGCCGAACTGTACGAATTTATCGAAGGTGGCTTCATACTGTTAGTGGATATGCATCACATCGTGTCCGATGGTTTCTCCATGGCCGTGCTGCTAGATGAAATCATTCAACGGTATCAGGGCAGACAGCTTGCGAACATTCAGCTTCATTACAAAGACTTTGTTGCTTGGCAGAAGCAGCAGATCACTGACGACGCATTGCAAGCGCATGAATCATATTGGCTCCAGACCTTGAATGGCGAGCTTCCTATACTGAATATACCTACGGACTTTTCACGTCCACAAACACAAAGCTTTGAAGGTGACAGCTTGACCGTCACCTTGGAATCCAAACTTACTAACACACTCTACAAATTGGCCCAAGATACCGAATCTACGATCTTTATGGTACTTTTGGCGGCTTATAATGTCCTGCTGGGCAAATATTCTGGTCAAGAGGACATTATCGTGGGTACACCTGTTGCCGGAAGACGGCATGTGGATACGCAAACGATGATTGGCATGTTCGTCAATACGCTGGTTCTTCGCAATCAGCCGCGATCTTTTTTTACGTTCCAATCCTTTTTGCAGAAGGTTAAGCAAAACTCGCTGCTGGCACTGGAGCATCAGGAATACCCGTTTGATGAGCTTGTAGACAAACTGGAACTGGTACGCGACGTAAGTCGAAACCCGGTGTTCGATACGATGTTCAGTTTGCAAAATGTCGGCACAGATGTTTTGGAAACAGGAGGCATTCGTTTTAAACCGGAAGAATTCAACGCGGGTATATCCAAGGTGGATCTTTCATTGCATGTGACCGAGGAAAAAGAACGTTTGTCCTTCACTTTGGAGTATGGCACAAAGCTGTTTAAACCGGAGACCATCCGACGGCTGGCAGAGCATTTTGTGCGAATTTTGGAAACGGTGACGCAGGATGTCCGGGTACGGTTGGCCGATATTACGATCGTATCTGATGAAGAGAAGCAATTGCTGCTAACCGGTTTTAATGATACCGTCGTACCTTTCCCGTACCATGAGACAGTCCACGGGCAGTTTGAAAAGCAGGTCGTACAGACGCCGGATCATATAGCATTGGTGTTCGGAAATCTGCGGCTGACCTACCGGGAGTTGAACGAACGCGCTAACTCACTGGCACGGGTACTTCAAGCGCATGGTGTAGGACCCGATAAGCTAGTTGGTCTGATGGTGCAGCGTTCGGCGGAAATGATTATCGGTCTGCTGGCCGTGCTAAAAGCGGGTGGCGCTTATGTGCCTATCGACCCTGAATATCCGTCAGCCCGTATTGAATATATGCTGAGTGACAGTGAGGCTGCCGTACTCCTGACCAGTCGCGATCTGGTAGGAGAACACCATTACAGCGCCAACACCCTGTTTATTGAAGATGAGGAAGTATATCAAAGGGAAAGGACCAATCTGGAAGCCACTGCTCAGCCGGAGCATCTGGCTTACGTCATCTATACTTCTGGCTCAACCGGAAATCCGAAAGGAGTTATGCTCCAGCATCGCTCGGTGCTGAATTTTATTACAGGAATGCGTGAAGTGATCGACTTTGCAGCGAACAAAACGATTTTATCGCTAACCACTATTTCGTTCGATATTTTCGTTTTGGAAGCGATTCTGCCGCTGCTGGGCGGAATGACCGTCGTGCTAGGCGACCGCTATCATCAGGTCGATCCTCAGGCACTTGGCGAACTGATTACTGCACATCATATTGACATGCTGCAAATGACGCCATCCCGGCTGCACATGCTGCTGAGTCATGAGGAAGGCTCCCGTGCGCTGCAAGGTGTACAGGAAATTATGGTTGGGGGAGAAGCGCTTCCACCCAGGCTGCTGGAGGCATTGCAGAAATTGAACGGCCCCCGTATTTATAACATGTACGGACCTACGGAAACGACGGTTTGGTCGGCAGTGCAGGAACTTACCCATGCCAATCAGATTGACATTGGACGCCCCATTGCGAATACGCACATTTATATCATGGATGCGCAGAACAGATTACAGCCAATCGGTATACCGGGCGAGCTATGCATTGCAGGGGAAGGGCTGGCCCGTGGCTATTGGAACCGCGAGGATTTGACGGCAGAAAAATTTGTGGATAATCCATTTTCAATAGGGACACGAATGTACAGAACGGGTGACCTCGCTCGCTGGAAAGCAGATGGAAATCTGGAGTTTATCGGCCGAATCGACCATCAGGTGAAAGTACGTGGATTCCGGATCGAACTGGGTGAGGTTGAAAATGCTTTGATGAGCCATTCTGCAATTCAAGAGGCTGTCGTCACTGTATATCAAAACAAAGAGCAAGAATCCGTCTTGTGTGCCTACATTGTATTGCATACAGAAGAAACACCAAGCTTAACGGTCATTCATGAACATGCCGCCAAGTTGCTCCCGTATTATTCGGTTCCGTCTTACTTCGTGTTTCTGGATCGGATACCGTTGACACCGAACGGAAAAACCGACCGAAAAGCATTGCCGGAGCCTGAAAAGCTATTCCGACCGGATGTGGCCTATGTAGCGCCGCGAAATGATGTGGAAGAAGCTTTGGCCGCCGTATGGCAAGATGTTTTGGGACGCGATCAGGTGGGCATTCAGGATAACTTTTTTCTGCTCGGAGGCGACTCGATTAAAGCAGTTCAAGTCATCGCACGCATGCGTCTCCACGGGTATTTACTGGATATCCGACACGTACTGGAGCATCCGTCCATTGAAATCCTGAGCGGCTATGCAGAAACACTGTCCCGTCCGATAGAGCAAGGTCCGATAGATGGAGAAGTACCACTGACACCGATACAACGACATCTACTCGATGGGTTTGAACGGCATCCAGCATCCGAGGCACTTCCTGCCGCAATGTCGGTACTGCTGTTGGCAAAGTCGGGCTTTGATGAGCAGCCATTGCGAGCCGCATTGAAGAAAATCGTAGAGCACCACGATGCTCTGCGCCTTGGCTTATTACAACAGGCTGACGAGTCGGTTACGCAAGCTCACAAAGGACTGCATGAGGAGCTAATCACGCTGGAGGTACTGTCGCTTACGGGAACGGAAAGCGAAGCACGCAGCCAGATGGAAGCTGAATGTCAACGGATTCAAAGCAGCCTGCGGCTGTTTGAAGGACCACGAGTTCGGGCAGGGCTTTTCCGTCTGGATAGCGGAGATCATCTTTTCCTTGCTGTAGACCCACTAGTGGCTGACGCCATTTCATGGAATATTTTGCTCGAAGATCTGGCAACAGGCTACGGACAAGCTCTGGATGGGGAAACGATTGTTTTACCGGACAAAACAAACGCTTACCAAACGTGGGCAGAGCATCTTGAGCATTATGCGAATAGTAAAGAGCTGCTCAAGGAGCAGGACTATTGGAACAAGATAGAGTTGTCAGAGTGGAGAACGCTTCCCAAAGACCATGAAGTCATTATGGATTCTGGATCGGAGAGACAAACACATCAGCTCCACCTGCAATTATCAACTGACGAAACCCAGCATCTGATGACACAGGTCAATCATGCCTATAATACCGTGCCGGAGGAAGTACTGCTGTCCGTACTGGGGCAAACAGTGTCCGAATGGTCAGGACAAGAACGGATTGCACTCTACGTGGAGAACCCTGGCCGAGAGCAGGCTGAAACAAATTCGCTGGATATCTCCAGAACGGTAGGGCAGTTTACGTCCGTGTATCCAGTTGTACTGGACATCAAATCTGCGGATGATATAGCGCTGTTGCTCAAGCGTGTGAAGGAAACGGTTCGGCAGGTTCCAAATCACGGATTGGGCTACGGTGCATTGAGATATCTGACCGAAGCCAGCAATCCAACGGATTCTAAACGTTTTCGTCATCCGGAAATTGGTTTCCGTTATATAGACTCCCCACACCCGGAATCGGTTTATTTTTCTATATCGCCGCTGCAAGCTGAAATTGGACCAGGTACCAAGGATGTGATTAATGGTTCATCTTATGCTCTTTATATGGATAGCCGGTTGGAGGACGGAAAATTAAGTATCCGTATATCCTATGACAGGAATGCATATGAAAAGCGCACGGTCAAACAACTTTTCTCCCGCTTCGAAACACACCTGTTGAATACCATTCGTCATTGCCTTGATCAGTCCGGTCAGGAACTGACACCAACAGACGTAGGGGCAGATGATCTGGATTTGGAAGAGTTCGAAGAGATGAAGCATTTTTATGAAAGCCTATAAATATTCGATTGAGGGGGAAATCCGATGAGTAAAAGGCTTGAAATCGAAAAAGTGGCCAATTTAACGCCTTTGCAGGAGGGGATGCTCTTTCATACAGTGATGGAGCCGGAATCACAGGCGTACTATGAGCAAGTACGAATGACCATCCGGGGTGAACTGAACCTGGAGGCTCTGCAAAAGAGCTTCGAGACTCTGGTGCAGCGTCACGAAACGCTTCGTTCGAATATTTATCATAAAAGTGCTTCCCGTTCGCGGCTCATCGTGTTTAAGGAGCGAAATCCAACGCTTCGTTACGAGAATCTGACGAATATTCCCGAGGCAGAGCAAGCAAAGGCCATTCGCAGCTACGCAGACGCAGACCGAAACCATCGTTACGATCTGAGCAAGGATTTGCTCATTCGTCTGGCTGTGCTTCAAACCCAAACGAACGCATATACGCTGCTTTTAAGCTTTCATCATATTATTATGGACGGCTGGTGCCTCGGCATCGTTATGGACGAGCTGTTCGCGGCTTATGAAGCACTGAAAGCGGGGAAGCCCGTACAACTGCCAACACCGCAGCCCTACACTGGCTATGCCCGCTGGCTGGATAAGCAGGATAATGAGGCGGCGAAGGAATACTGGCGGTCCATCCTGAACGACTATGATCAGCCAGCTGTGCTGCCAACCCTGCCAATAGCCCATCCGCTCCAGCCAGATACCGGGTACTTGCTGCATGAGCATAAAATAACACTCACGGATGAAACAACCCGTCAATTGCGGACGGTGGCTGAACGCAACGGAACAACCCTTAGCAGTCTGTTTCTGGCTGCATGGGGAGTGGTGCTTGGAGGATACAACCAAAGTGAAGACGTCGTCTTTGGCACCGTTGTTTCCGGCCGACCGCCGGAACTTGAAGGTGTTGAACAGATGTTGGGACTTTTCATTAACACAATACCGGTACGAGTCAAATTGGATGCAGATCTGCCATTCTCAGGTCTGCTTCGTGAAGTGCAGCGCAGCGTGGTTCAATCACGGGCATATGACTATTTTTCACTCGCTGAAATACAGTCCCAGTCAGCGCTCAAGCAGCAACTCATGGATCATTTTGTTGTATTTGAAAACTACCCGCTGGAGGATATGGTTGGCCGGCCTGATCTGAAGGAACGGCTTGGATTCGTCATGGAGGACGCCCAGCTGTCCGAAGAAACACCTTATCACTTCAACATCGAAGTGGAGGACGGAAAAGCGCTGAGCTTTATGCTGTCCTACAACAACCATGTCTACAGCGATGAAGGGATGACACGGTTAGCCGGGCATTTGGAGCATGTACTCGTCCAGATTGCACGTACACCAGAACTCCTGCTGCGGAACATTCGTCTGCTGACCGCTACAGAAGAGGCGGAACTCACCAATGTATGGAGCGGACCGATTGCCGACTATCCTACCGGAACATTTCATGGAATATTTGAGGCACAGGCAGAACGTATCCCGGAACAGACCGCTGTCATCTACGAAGATACTGCACTGACCTATCATGAGCTGAATGAGCAGGCCAATCTGCTTGCTCAAGTATTACAAAACCGCGGGGTCCAACGCGAACATCTCGTCGCCGTGATGCTTGAGCGTTCAGCAGACATGATTATCGCTGTGTTAGGGATTATGAAGGCGGGAGCTGCCTACGTACCTGTCGATCCGACCTACCCGAAAGAAAGAATTGCTTACATGCTTCAGGACAGCGGAGCTACGATTATGCTCACGCAGTCTTCCTTGACTGAACTATTGGCCGATGTGGATTTTGCGAGTGAAGTGCTGGACTTGCCAGCCTTACTTCAACAAGCTTCACAAACGGAGCAGGCCTACCAACAGGGGCCCATTTACACACCTATCCATGATCCTGAGGCTTTGGCTTACGTCATTTACACGTCAGGAACGACGGGCAACGCCAAAGGCGTGATGATCGAGCATCGCCATTACGTAAATACGGCATGGGGCTATAGAGAAGCTCACCAGTTAAAAGAGTTTCCAGTCAAGCTCCTTCAGATTGCCAGTATGTCGTTCGATGTCTTTGCAGGTGATCTGGCCAAGACATTTGTGAATGGGGGCACCATGGTCATCTGCCCGCAGGATGTGCGCAACGATCCTCCAGCTTTGGCCCAGGTTCTCGAGCAGCATGAAATTACGACGTTTGAAGTTCCGCCAGCCTTGTTGACGCTGCTTATGGCCTACGTATATGAACACGGTACAGATATCAGTGCCATGAAGCTGCTTACTACAGGCGCGGACAGCTTTGGCGTTGAAAACTACCGGACGCTTTTGAATCACTTCGGCGATACAATGCGCATCATGAATACCTACGGTGTAACCGAAGCGGCTATTGATTCCAGTTTTTATGAAGAAACAGCTGAACGTCTGCCTCCGTCAGGTATCGTCCCCATTGGAAAGGCACTGCCGAATCATAAAGTATATATCGTGGATGAGGCTTTGCGTCCGCTCCCTGTCGGCGTAGCCGGGGAGTTGTGCTTGGGCGGCGCTTCTGTGGCCCGCGGTTATTTGAACCGTCCTGACCTGACGGCGGAGAAATTTGTACAGAATCCTTTTGTAAAGGGAGAGCGTCTGTACCGCACCGGAGATCTGGCACGCTGGCTGCCGGATGGCAACATTGATTTCATCGGTCGGATTGACTTTCAGGTGAAAATTCGTGGCTACCGGATCGAACCTAGTGAAATTGAGTCGGCCTTACTCCAATTGGATGAGGTACGCCAAGCGGTGGTCACGGATAGAACGGATAAAACCGGACAAAAGTATTTGTGCGCCTACGTAGCAGGTACAACCGACAAATCCTTCTTGCGGACAGAGCTTGCCAAGCAGTTGCCAAGCTATATGGTGCCCGCACATATTATCGTGCTGGATCAATTGCCTTTGACCCATAACGGTAAAATTGATCGACGTGCGCTTCCAGAACCCGAAGATTTTGTGTTGACCGACGTCGAGTATGAAGCGCCGCAGAGCGAACTGGAGCAAACACTCGCTTCCATCTGGGAGGAAGTCATTGGTGTTAAGCCGATTGGTCTGCGCAACAACTTTTTCGAGCTTGGTGGCGATTCGATCAAAGCGTTGCAAATCGCAGCCCGATTAAACGCGAAGGGCCTCAAAATGGACATGAAGGATTTGTTCCGCCATCCGCAGATTGATTTGATTGCTCCTTATATAAAAAAAGTAATTCGGGCCATCCCGCAGGGGGCGGTACAAGGTACAGTGGAGTTGACACCGATCCAATGGGAATTTTTTGAGCATCATCGAACAGAACGTCATCATTACAGTCAGGCTGTCATGCTCCAGAACCCCGAAAGATGGAACGAAACCTGGCTGCGAAGCGCCGTGGACAAGCTGACCACGCACCATGATGCCTTGCGCATGACCTTTGATGAACGTGAAAAAAAACCTGTCGCCTATAACAGAGGCACAGCCGAAGGTGAACACTTTACATTGGAAAGCTACGATTTTTCACATGCTGACCAGCCTGAGGAAGAAATCGCGCAGCTCACTGACGCGTTACAAAGCCGTTTTGATTTGCGTAACGGCCCGCTTGTGCGTTTGGCTTTAATCCGGCTACAGGAAGCCGATCATTTGTTAATCGTCATTCATCATCTTGTCGTAGACAGTGTGTCGTGGAGAATCCTGCTGGAAGACTTGGAAACAACCTACCAACAGTTAGCTAACGGTGAAAAGCTACAGTTACCCGCCAAGACCGATTCCTACAAAGAATGGGCAGCACGTCTGTCCAAGTATGCACAAAGCGAACTGGCGCGTCAGGAAATCAGCTATTGGAATACGGTAGAAGCTCGTGAAATACTTTCGCTGCCAAAAGATCATGAGGTTCCAGATAGCCTGATCCGTGACGGGCGCAGATCCGCAGTGACACTCAGCCGGGAAGAAACCGAAAACCTGCTGAAACACGCGCACCATGCTTACAATACAGAAACAAATGATATTTTACTGACGGCGCTAGGACTGGCTTACCGGGAATGGAGCGGACATGCTGAAATTGCAGTTCAGGTGGAAAGTCATAGCAGGATGGAATTGATTAAAGACATTGACGTATCCCGTACAGTTGGCAGGTTTACGTCCGTGTATCCGTTTGTGGTAAATGTGAGCAAGCCCGAAGATTTGGCCCATCAAATCAAGCTGGTTAAGGACAATTTGCGACGTGTACCCAACAAGGGTGTCGGCTATGGCATTTTACGCTACTTGACCGACAGGGAGCAGCAGGATAGGGCAGCTCTTTTTTCTGCCAAGCCACCTGAGATCAGCTTTAGCTTTGACGGAGAAGCCAGAGAAGGTACGACATGGCGTACCTCGCCACTATCCACGTTTGCTGGTACTAAAATCAATCCTCTGACTGAAAAAGCGTCCAGCTTTGATATTCATGGTGCGGTGACTGACGAAAGACTCCGCATTGTATTCGAATACAACGGACGTGAATATGAAGCATCGACGGTGGAGCGACTTACAGCCAGCTTTAAGACTCATCTGATCGAACTTATTCGCCATTGCTGTGCCAAGGATACAGCAGAACAAAGCCCGACGGATTTTACATATGGGCAATTGTCTCTGGACCAGTTTGAAAATATTGCAAATCGCTTATCAAATAAGGTGTTAAACCACCAAGTGAAAATTAAAGACCTCTATCCGCTATCCCCGATGCAGGAGGGAATGCTATTTCATTCCATACTTGATGAAAAGTCAGAGGCTTATTTCGAACAAACGATTATTACCATTCATGAAGCTATGGATACCAACCTAATCAGCCGAAGCTTACAAAAGCTGATTGACCGATATGATATTTTCCGTACGGTATTCATGTATAAGGAGACGGATCGTCCGCTTCAGGTTGTACTGGAGGAACGATTAGCTGCTCCTGTCCATACCGAAGATGTGCGTAGTTTACCGGATGCGGAAAAGCACAGACGACTTCAAGCCATTTTACAGGAAGAGCGGCAGAGAGGTTTTGATCTGGAAAAGGGGGTTCTCATCCGGTTAGCGCTTGTACAGTGGGATGAGGACATCTCAAAGCTCATCTGGATCTCTCATCATATTATTATGGACGGCTGGTGCCTGCGGACGGTAGCCAAAGATTTTTTTGATATTTACACATCACTTCGGGACGATACTCCTTTAAAATTAGAGCCTGTCCATCCATTTAGCAGCTTTATTCAGTGGTTGGAAAGACAAAATAAAGAGGAAGCAGCAGCATACTGGAAACAATATGTGACTGATTTTGAAAATGAAACCGTCGTGCCCGGCTATACTCGATCCGTCGATCCTTCGCTTCAGGCAGAGCAACTCATATGCACATGGGGAGAGCAGCTGACCCAAGGCATGGAACAAATCGCCAAGCAAAACCGTGTCACTGTCAGCACCTTATTTCAAACCGTTTGGGGCTTATTACTACAAACGTATAACAACAGTAAGGACGTCATTTTCGGGTCTGTCGTATCGGGCAGACCTGATGAAATCCCCGGTATTGAAAATATGGTCGGATTATTCATTAATACCATACCTGTACGTGTTAAAAGCTCCGCTGACCTGCGGTTTTCCGACTTGCTTACGTCTATACAGGATTCCTTGATGGAGTCCAATCGGTATTCCTATTTTTCCTTGGCTGATATTCAAGCTTATAGTGTACTAAAACAAAACCTGATCCAGCATATTGTCGCCTTTGAAAACTTTCCCGTTTCGGAAGAACTTACGGGCCTGGAAAAAAATCCTAAAGCCCTCCGTGTTGGTGAAATAGAGGATATTGAACAGACCAATTATGATTTGAATGTAATCGTCATGCCTGGCCGAGAGCTGGAAATCAAATTTAGCTATAACGCGTTGACGTATAACAAAAATGCGATCAAACAATTGGCTGCTCACCTCATCCAAATGATGGAGCAAGTTATTCAAAACCCAAATATCCGGGTTTCGGAGATTGATCTTTTGACAGCGGAGGAAAAACAACAGCTCTTGTTTGATTTTAATGATACACGGAGACCGTATCCATCGGACCACACCATACATCACGGCTTTGAAGAACAGGCAGAGAAAACACCGGATGCAGTAGCTATTGTATTCGAAAATCGTGAGCTAACCTACCGCGAATTAAATATAAAAGCTAATCAACTGGCCTCGAAGCTGCGGAAACTGGGTGTTACGCCGGATACCATCGTAGGCATTTTGACTGAACGTTCACCAGAAATGATTATCGGTATTCTTGGTATTTTGAAGGCGGGTGGAGCCTACTTGCCACTGGAGCCTTCTTATCCACAGGAACGGATTATGTTTATGCTTCAGGATAGCGGTAGCGAAATTCTGCTAACCCTATCCGACAAGGGAAAACAGATAAACACTTTCGATTTTTCCGGTACTGTTCTGGATCTGGCCGACATCAGCTCCTACAATTCCGACGACTTCATTTTTTTCGAATCGACAACGGCAGACGATCTGGCCTATGTCATGTATACATCCGGCTCGACCGGGCGTCCCAAGGGTGTCATGATTGAACACCGGAATGTCATACGGCTGGTGAAGAACACCAATTACATGCCATTTGCCGAGAACGAACGCATTTTGCTGACCGGGGCGCTCGTGTTCGATGCCTGTACCTTTGAAATTTGGGGAGCTTTGCTGAACGGATTGCGCTTGTACATTGTACCGGAATCCGTAATCTTGGATGCCGTTCAGCTTGGTGAAGCGCTGAATCGATATCATATTACAACGATGTGGCTGACATCGCCCTTGTTTAACCAACTCACTCAGCATAAACCAGATCTCTTTGCTTCGCTAGAGCACCTGCTGGTGGGCGGGGATGTGCTTTTACCTGGGATCATTAATACAGTGAGAGCACATTCTCCGGGGCTGAACATTATCAACGTCTATGGCCCGACGGAAAACACAACATTTTCTACTTATTTCCCGATTGATAAGGAATATAATCGCATTCCTATTGGTCGTCCAATTGGCAATTCAACTGTTTATATTTTGGACTCTTCAAGCAGGCTGCTGCCTATTGGTGCTCAAGGAGAAATATGTGTTGGCGGGGATGGTCTGGCACGTGGCTATCTGAACAGGGATGATCTGACCCAGCTAAATTTTGTCCCTAATCCATTCATTCCGGGCGAAAAAATGTATCGGACAGGTGATTTGGGCAGATGGCTACCGGATGGCAATCTGGAGTATCTCGGACGGATTGACCAGCAGGTTAAAATCCGCGGATATCGTATTGAACCTGGGGAAGTTGAAACCCAGCTCATGAGGCATGATGCAGTTCAGGAGGCGCACGTAGCGGTAAAAAAAACAAACGATGGTCAAAAAACGCTCTGTGCTTATATCTCAACCGACGTACTGCTATCTAAGAATGATATGAAGACCCATCTGACTGGCCAGTTGCCGGATTATATGATTCCTGCCCAGTATGTGTTCCTGCCAGCGTTTCCTCTGACAACGAACGGTAAAATCGACCGCCAAGCTTTGCCTGAGCCAGAAATGACCAGCGGTTCCGATATGGAATACGTTGCTCCAAGAAATGAAGTGGAACAACAGTTGGCGGACCTGTGGCAAGCAGTGCTTGGCGTTGAAAAGGTCGGCATTGACGACGGCTTTTTCGAGCTTGGAGGTCATTCATTGAAGGCCATTCAACTGGTATCCAAAGTACAGGAATCGAACATTCCGCTGGATATACATCAATTGCTTCAATATCAGACGATAAGAAGGTTGTCTGATCTTTTACAACGTGGTGAAGAGGGCGGAGTGAACGCGGATACGCTCATTGCGAAAGCTCAGGAGGTTGAGCGGGCTATTACAGAAGCGTTTGGTGTACAGGTCTTACTTCAGTTCGTATCCACCGATAAGCAAAACTATTTGTTCCTGCAAGTGGAGCCTTTTCACGCAGAACAAGTTCAGGCAATCTCAGAATTTATCCAATCTCGTATCCATCCAGACCTGTACCCGCATTATATCGTCCGCTGGGGAACCGACGAACCAGATAGAATTCTCGGAGCTATACCGATAAACGAAGAACAAGAAACCTTGCTTAAACAACAGGCCGATGTATGGCTTGCCAGCATTGCTAAGTTAAATACAGACTGGAATACCAATATACTAAGTCTGAATGCTATTGGACGCTATCCGCTTGCACCAGCTCAGCATTACCATTTGCAACATTTTACAGGCTCGGGTATGGCTGTGCAGTTAGATAGCTACTTGAACACCGAGCGTTTGACTGTAACGATTCAGCGGCTTCTTCAACGCCATGAATTGCTAAGAAGCGTACTTGTTCAATCGTCCGGAGCATGGGAATGGGAGTTGCGTCCAGCTCCAGAGCATCTTTTTTTACCGACTGTTGATCTCTCCGGTCAGCCGGTACAAGCACAACGCAGGCTTCTTTCTTCCATTGCCTCTAAGCTATTTTTAGAACCTTATGAACTTACACAGTCGCTGCAGTACCGGATCGTCCTGATTCGCTTAAATTTGCGGGAACATCTGCTATTGCTCCCTTGCTCGCACATCATTTTTGATGCTACGAGCAGTGACATCCTGCGCAGACAACTCCTTGATGAATATCATCGTCCGCAGAAGACGGCACATGCGACAGAAGAGGTGCAATACCGGGAATATGTAAACCATATCCGCCAAGGCCCTCAAGGAATCGGGGATCAGGAAATCAGCGAGCAATTCAAACTCCAGACGTTTGGTGAGAATAATGATCGTATCCATGTGCTGACCGAAGAACGCAACTATGCGGACACTACCAGATATCGTTGGGAGCTGAATTTAAGCGACATTTCAGAGCAGCACGGCGCTGCGAATATGTGGGATATTTCGCTTCAAATGGCTGTACGTTTTTTCAGCAGCTATTTCCAACTCTCTGATGTCCCGCTTTGGCTTACTAATTATGGAAGACAATATGGCGACCGAAACTATTTTGGAACCGTAGGCGAGTGTATTGATCATATACCCGTTGTACTGCAGGAAGATGATACTGAATCCTATGAAAAGAGTATCCATACCCACCTGGGCTTTGCTTCACGCTATCATTTGAACTTTTTCAATCTGATCTTCAATGCTGAAATGGAGAAAGCTTACCCGATATCCAGCAGCATTTTGAAAAAAGGACTTGAACAGCTGCCTATCGTATTCAACTATTTGGGTGAGGGACGAGAGGATGCAGAATTGCTCGACAATCTGCATACCGAAGGCACACAGGCCAATGTCAACAAGGTTATTTTCTTTGAGTCAGAGCATGTAGGGGATATTCTGAAAATCTCACTTACCATTCCATATCATGAGAACGACCAGTATATCCATCAAATCTTCCAGGCTGCTAGTGACAGGCTTTTAAACGCTTTGACCATTTCGCAGTAAGGAGATGAAGATGTGAATCAATTGTTTAAGGATAGTCATTTTATCCGTTTTTTTGCATCTCGTACTTCTGCCAATATCGCAGACAGCATTTATTCTATCGTCCTGCTGTATTTTGTTCAGCAATCGACACAGTCGGTGGCGATGACCAGCTTCACGTATACGGCCGTATCTGCGGCGTCGATTTTCAGCTTTCTCGTGGGTCCTTTGGTGGACCGTTATTCACCGCCTTTGTTGGCCAGCATCGCCTTGTTTACGCAGGCTGTGCTCATTTTGGCCGTCCCGTTTCTCATTCAGGACGGGATGGTCAATCTGGTCGCTATCCTTGTTATTGTATTCATTGCATCCTGCTTCTCCACACTCTTTTATCCGGCCAACAGTAAAATGCTGCCGCAATTGGTAGGCTCGCCGGATTTGATTGTCCGGGCGAATTCCATGATTTCGTCGACGGATCAGGTTATTAATATTGCCGGATATCTGGCTGGAGCTTCGCTCATCATCGCAATGGGGATGAAAAACACGTTTTTTCTAGCCAGCGCGATGCTGTTTCTGGCAGGCTTGGTGTATGTCAGGCTCAACAAGCAAATCGATGCTCCTGCGGTGGAAGACACTAACGGTAGGGGTTCACTGAAGCTCGGGTACTATCTGAAGGAGTTGAAAGAAGGATATCTTTTTGTAAAACGGCACACCTTCCTGAGAATTATGCTTCCGTTCTTTGCTCTGACGAACTTTTCGATGGCGATCTTGGTGATTGCCATGCCTTCCATCGCTGTATCCTATGGCTCACCGATCTATTATAGCTTTTTGTATGTAGCCTATTTTATCGGTATTTTTATCGGTTCCTTTCTGGTCAGCGTATTAAAAAAGAACGGCATTACCATCGCGGTTTCCTGGGTAGCCATGGGGCTGGCAATCTATGTGTTTTCCATTGTGCCAGAGATGTGGATGAAGCTGCTGGCAGCTCTGTTATTAGGCATTTTTACAGGCATCATCAATGTACTGCAAACGTCTTTGATTCAAATTATTACACCGCTGCCGTTACTGGGACGTGTTACAGCCTTTCTAAACACCTTGTCGAGCGCGGCTCTGCCATTAGGGGCCTTGATTGGTGGCGCGTTAGCTTTACGTTTTGCTCTGGGTGAGGTCCTTTTTTTCAGCGGACTGATTACTGTATTGTGCGGATTGATTATGTTTCTGGTTAAGGATATCCGCCAGTATCAGATTCCTTCTGGGGAGATTGGAAGAGTTGCCCCTTCCCACAATTCATAAGCCACGCATGCCAATGCCAGGTTCTCATCATAGAACCTGGCATTTTTAGTATGTCTGGCCTCGCCATGATAAGGCTGACCATTTTTGTGCTGGTGTTGGGGCGCCGTTTGTGGTTATCATAGACGAAGATATCATTCGTAGTTTACATTCACATATTAAAGGAGATATATAATGGCCGAGCCCCTAAAAAATATGTACACGGAGAATTTTCTTCAACTATTCGGTGAAAAAGTACAGTCTGCGTACATGCCGTTCGATACCAACGGATTCATCCATCAAGTGATGGATGAAAAATGGGATGAACTGGAGCTAAAAGAACGAATACGGCGTATTTCGTTTACATTAGGGGCATTTTTGCCCAGCAATTATGAAGAAGCTCTGGATATTCTTTTTGCTATAGACGAGCAGTGCAGTGGTTTTCCGTACTTGTTTTTCCCCGATTTTGTGGAGGTGTATGGGCAGGGAGAAGGGCATTGGGACCTGTCCATGAAGGCGCTGGAGCGATTCACATCTAGATCATCTGCGGAGTTCGCCGTAAGACCTTTCCTCCTGCGTGAACCGGAACGGATGATGCAGCAGATGACGGCCTGGGCGGGACATCAAAGTGAACACGTTCGCCGTCTTGCCAGCGAAGGCTGCCGTCCACGGCTGCCGTGGGGGCAGGCGTTGCCCATATTCAAGCGCGATCCCGCTCCGGTATTGGCCGTGCTGGAACTGTTGAAAGCAGATCCGTCACTATATGTACGTAAAAGTGTAGCCAATAATCTGAACGACATCGCCAAGGATCACCCCGATACGGTTATCGCGACGGCTAGGCGGTGGAAAGGCACACACCCTGATACGGAATGGATTGTACGTCACGGCTGCCGGACTTTGATTCGCAAATCCATTCCCGAGGTGATGGCGCTGTTCGGTTATGCCGAAGAAACGAACGGATCACCGTTAGTCACCGAAGCGTCTTTTACCGCCGATCCGGCTGTGTTAAAGCTCGGTGATAGCTGTGAGTTGAGCTACGCGCTTCAGCTTCGAGAGGGTGACCCAGTACGAGTCCGTATCGAGTACGGCATCGATTTTGTGAAGGCGAGAGGACAAGTCTCACGTAAACTGTTTTTGCTATCTGACAAAACGGTCCCCGGAGGAACCCGTCTTACAGGTACACGGACACACCGTTTCGCAGACCTGACAACTCGTCGCCATTATGCGGGAGAACACCGGATTGCGCTGCTCGTAAACGGACAGGAAGCAGCTTTTACAATGGTAGAACTCCAGTTGTAGAATCACGATAGCGGTAAAGAAAAAGAGCCTGATTTCAGGCTCTTTTTCTTTACCGTTCGCTTTATCAAATTTATTTTTTTCCAAAAAAATGATTCTGGTATTAGAACCTGGTACTAAGACGTGCTATACTACAGTAAGAAAGTGGATCTCATCTTATGTATAAAGGGGAAGGTATAATTTGACAGATCAACAACAATGGCTTGCGCCTGAATATTACAATATGACTTCGGAAATGGAACACCATGATGCTGGTAAAACTGCACTCAAGTGGCTGAGTGAGACAGGAGAATACGAAGAAATCACCTACGGAGAGCTGTTGAAAAAGGCTAACCGGTTGGCTGGAGGACTCGCAAATCTGGGATTTAACAAAGGTGATAGGGTTCTGGTCGTAGTACCACGGCGTATTATTGCGTATGTAATTTATCTGGCTTGCTTGAAGTTGGGGCTTGCTGTCATTCCATCTTCAGAAATGCTACGTGCCAAGGATATTGCATATCGTCTTCGCCATTCGGAAGCGCGCGCAGTCATTGCCTGGACGGGAGTAACAAGTGAAGTGGACAAAATAAATGATGATTTGCCTGCTCTGGATTATCGTATCGTGGTCTCTGGGGACGACACGGCAGATGTATCTGGCTGGCTCGTGCTGAATGAACTGATGGATGGACAGGAAGATACTTTTGAAGCTGTAAAGACACACCGTGACGACATGGCCATTCTGGCCTATACTTCGGGCACTACGGGAAATCCTAAAGGTGTTGTACATAGCCATGGCTGGGGATATGCCCATCTGCGGATAACATCACCATGGTTGGATATTAGAGCTTCAGACGTAGTATGGGCTACAGCTGCACCAGGGTGGCAAAAGTGGATTTGGAGTCCGTTTTTATCTGTACTGGGGAATGGAGCGACCGGATTCGTATATAATGGTGCGTTTCGTCCGGGTCGCTATTTGCGTTTCATGCAGCAGTACGGAATCCAAGTGTTGTGCTGTACGCCGACAGAATATCGGATTATGGCGAAAACGGATGGTTTGGATCAATATGATCTATCCCAATTGCGCAGCGCAGTTTCAGCGGGAGAGCCTCTCAATCAGGAGGTCATTAATAAGTTTCAGGAGCAGTTCAACATTACGATTCGTGACGGCTACGGTCAAACGGAGAGCACATTAATTATTGGTAATTTAAAGGATGCACCTCTGCGTACAGGCTCGATGGGCAAATCTATTGCACCGGGACTCGTTGAGGTCGTAGACGAGGATGGCATTCCGCTGGCTCCGGGGCAAGTGGGCGATATTGCGGTACGCGCTGATCTGCCGGCATTATTCCATACGTATTACCATGATCCAGAACGAAAATTAGCTAGTGTCCACGGAGATTATTTTGTTACGGGAGACCGGGCTCGCAAAGATGAGGATGGATATTTCTGGTTCGAAGGACGTGGTGATGATATCATTATCAGTTCTGGCTATACTATTGGTCCTTTTGAAGTAGAGGAAGCGCTTATGAAGCATGACTCCGTGCAGGAATGTGCTGCCGTAGCCAGCCCTGACGAAATCCGTGGACATGTTGTAAAAGCTTTTGTCGTACTCAAAGCTGGGGTAGAAGGATCACCGGCGTTAGTGAAGGAACTGCAACATCATGTGAAAACATGGACGGCGCCTTATAAATATCCACGAAAAATAGAGTTTATTCAAGAGCTTCCTAAAACTAGCTCGGGCAAAATACGAAGAGTGGAGCTACGTGAAATGGAGAAGCAATCCGTACTGTAGTGATGAAATCATTCAATATAATCAAAACGGAACAGGAGCGTGGAAAAATGAGTACATTTGAATCATTGTTGGAGCAATACGCAGAACTGGTCGTAAGAGTAGGGGTTAATATTCAGCCCGGACAGGCGTTTTTGGTAACTGCACCACTGGAAACTGTTGAGTTTACACGCCTGATTGTCAGCAAAGCCTATGAAGCAGGCGCTAAATATGTACAGGTAGAGTTCGAGGATGATTCCATTACACGTAGTCGTTTTGAACATGGTGACGAAGCCAGCTTTGATTACTACCCTGCTTGGAAGGCAGAAATGATGGAGAGATTTGCCGAAGAGGGTGGAGCTACACTAACGATTAAAGTGCCGAACCCGGATTTATATCAAGGCATTGATCCACAAAAGGTTTCTCGTGCGACTAAGGCGGCGGCTACGGCGAGAGAAGGTTTTTCCAAATATACCCGAAATCATAAAATTAGCTGGTGTTTGATTAAAGCGCCGACGAAGGCTTGGGCCGATAAAGTATTTGCAGATGTAGCAGAAGAGGATCGTATACGTGTCATGTGGGATACAATTTTCCAAATGAATCGTGTAGATGGCTCTGATCCTATTCAGAATTGGCAGAAACATTTGAAAAACCTTGAACAGGTACAAGACAAGCTGAATCATAAAAAGTATAAAAGCCTCCATTATCGTGCACCAGGAACAGATTTGAGGATTGAACTGGCTGACGGGCATATTTGGTGCAGCGGTGGTGGTGAGAACGAGCGCGGAGATTACTTTGTCGCGAATATGCCGACAGAAGAAGTGTTCACGATGCCTAAGCGTACAGGTGTCAATGGTCATGTCACAAGTACCATGCCACTCAATTTAAATGGACAACTGGTAGATCGCATAACGTTTACCTTTAAGGACGGTAAAGTCACTGAATATACAGCAGAATCCGGCGAGCAACATCTGACTCATTTGCTCGCTACGGATGAAGGGGCCAGCTATTTGGGAGAAGTTGCACTGGTACCGCACGATTCACCGATTTCCAATCTCAATCGCATTTTTTATAATACAGGTATCGACGAAAATGCCTCCTGCCACTTGGCTCTAGGCAGTGCGTATCCATTTAATATGGAAAATGGGACACAAATGAACCGGGAGGAGCTGCTCCAGAACGGTGCCAATGTCAGCCTGACTCATGTGGACTTCATGATCGGCTCAGCTGAGCTGGATATTGACGGCGAACTGCAAGACGGAAGCAAAGAAGCCGTGTTCCGCAAAGGAAATTGGGCTATTTAGGCCTTTTTTCAATCTCCATTCAATCGACCCGCAAACGATCTGATTCGTTATGCGGGTTTTTTTATTCCCTAAATCTCAAATTGCTGCTTGTTTTGTGAAATATAAAGTGCTAAACTGAGTTCAAACAGTAATTTAAACAATGTTTTAATTACTGTTTGAAAAGTCATTTACATAAAATCGTCCCATTTCATTCATCCGTTATGATTGGACGAAACAGGAGGAGGAAAAACATGAATCACCCAGACAAAAAACAACAAACCAAAGAAAAAATCTTAGACGCTGCGCTGGAATTTATTCAAAAGGAAGGTTTTGAGGCGGTTACAATCAGAAAAATTGCCGACCTGTCTGCTACTAATATTTCTTTAGTTAATTATTATTTTGGCTCTAAGGAAAATCTGCTTAGTGAAGCTATTGAAGTGATATTAAATGGCTTTCAGCACACCTTTTCTATTTTGGACAATACAGCGATGCCCCCTCAAGACAGACTGAAACAATTTTTACTTAACTATCTGCAGGTCATTCGTCAATATCCAGAGCTTCTTTCGCGAATTATTGCCATGGGCAGCACGCCCTTTACATCTCAACAGGAATACGGAAGGTTTTTAAACATCATGGGATTTCCAAAGGTTCAGAACACGATCAAGGAGCTGACAGGCGAGCAACAGCCGGAGCGCTTGTTAGCGATGATGCTGCAAATATTCGGAGCTATTTTTCTGCCCGCACTGATGAGTCCGATTCTTGAATCAGGGGCAGTTGTGGAAATACCTTCAATAGAGGAACAATTAAATCTGCTGTTCGAAAGATATTTTGATCAAAAATAAATCATAGGGGTGACTAATATGAATTTTTTAAGAAAATATTGGCAAGATGCAGGGGCTATAATCGGTGTGGTTGTATGTATTGTTTTACTTATGAATCCAGCTATCCTTTCGGATATAACAGGCATGTTATGGTTGAGTTTTGTAGCTATATTATTTCATCAATTTGAGGAGTACCGCTGGCCTGGATATTTTGCTGGTTTATTTAACAATGTTATGTTTAAAAGTGATACACCGGATCATTACCCCTTAAACACTCAATCAGCGATGATTATCAATGTGGCAATTGCCTATGTGTTTTATCTGCTCCCCGTATGGTTCCCGCAAGTAGTCTGGCTTGGACTCGCACCAGTTTTTATGGGATTCTTTCAGGTCGTCTGGCACGGCATCGTTGTCAATATTAAAGCAAAAACCCTATATAACCCTGGCTTGTTTACGGCACTTCTCCTGCATGTTCCAGTCGGAATCTGGTATATTCATGAAATAGTACAGCGAGACCTCCCAACGGCAATAGACTGGATTGCGGGTACGATCTACTTTGTTTTTGCGGTATACATCTTTATCATTAAAGGGAATATATGGTTGAAGAAGAGTGACTCTCCTTACTCCTTTTCTAAACAACAGCTGGGAGCTTATGGTCGTAAATAGGTATGTTAGAAAATCACCAATGTCCTTGTTTACAAGTTGGAAACAAGTAGAGGTATTCCGGAAACGAGGTTCGGTTACACTTGGTTTGTACCCAAGAACAAGGAAAGAGTGATCTTATAATGAAGGATACACATCAATCTCATGATCGTAAAAAGTTGGCTTACAAGCTAATCACCACTAGTGCTTTATTGGCTATAGGTTTTGCTGTAATGACAGGATGCAGCAATAGCGGGGAGGAAAAATCAACTGCTCCTACTAAAGCAGAAACAGTCACACCACCTGCTAGTTCTACAGATCAAAACACGGATCTCAATACTAATGGGCAAGGCTCAACCTTTACCCATCAAGAACCTGCCAGTAGTACAGCTTCATCTCACGGTAAACACAGCTCCGCAGCCGCTATATTCAGCGCAGCCAAGCAGGGGACCTTACCGAATTTGCCTAAAGGTCTTGGCTTGGGAACTAGTAGCGATTTGTTATTTGAGCTGTGGGGGAAATCCGAGTCAGGTTCTACAGGTCCTATGAGAAGCTATGCTAAGTATCATACAGACATCGTGCTGGATGGAAGCGATAAAGTTACAGAAATTACATCTTCCGATCCAGACTATAAGAAGTTGCTTATCAAACAAGTTGTTGACGAATTGGGCCAACCTACGGAAACCGTTGACACCTCTAGAGACATACCTGACACAGCAGAAGCTAATTATACGATCAACAACACATCAGGACTTAGTTATTATTTAGTATTTTCCTATCAAACCAAAACGCAAAAGATCAATTATATCCGATTATATTTTAACTCTAAAACACCATAATTGGATGTATATAACAGAGTCGTTTCCGTCAGAATTGCGGAGGCGACTTTGTTTAAACTCATTGCATTTTTAGGTTATGTCGTTTATACTGACTTGTAATTGATTAATCACTAATCAGAAAACTGTGCTAAATAAAAGGATGAAAAAAACATGGCTAAAGCTACGTCAACATCTATAAATCGCCAAAAGGAAATCATATCTGCTGCTATTGAAGTGTTTGCAGAGATGGGTTACTACCGAGCTACAACAGCCAAAGTTGCGGAACGGGCCAATATTTCTCAGCCCTATGTCTTTCGTTTTTTCGCTACCAAGGAAGCGTTGCTTGTTGAAGCCCTGAAGGTTTCATTTGCACGTATCATAGACTCTTTTCACAGGGTCATTCATTCGGCCTCATCTGAACAGCTCGAGCAAGAGCTAATTGCAGCCTATTCGCAAATTATGATGGAATACCGCAATGAAACACTTTTGCAAATGCAGGCGCAGACGATCCGCGAGGATGAGGTCGTAAGCGTGATGCAGCAAGGATTCCGTGAAATTCATATGACGGTTTATGATGCTTTCCGACGGGCAGGTATTGAACAAGCAATGGAAAGAACGATGCTTTTTCTCGCCAGAGGTATGCTGTGTAATATTTCGATGTCGCTGGATCTGCCAGAACTGATGAAAAAAGACGATTAATTTTGTTATATGCATTAGAGTCGCGTTTTTGCGCGGCTTTTTTTGCTTTTAATTTTATTTTGTTCAAGACATGATTTCGTTTGCTTCTGAGAAAAACGGCCAAATAAGTTGACAAGAGAAGCGAGTCTCGTTATTCTTATACCCATAGGGGTATATGTATAAAGAAATTTAACTAAGCTAAGCCCCCTCAAAAAACAGGCGGAGGTTATACAATGTCATCAACTAACAATATCCAAGCAGATCATATTCTTGATTGCAAAGGGCTAGCTTGTCCTATGCCTATAGTAAAAACAAAAAAGGCTATGAATGAGCTCGTTCCCGGAAAGATTATGGAGGTTCAGGCGACTGACAAAGGTTCATTAGCCGATTTTCAGAGCTGGGCCAAAAACACCGGACATCAATATTTGGGCACTCTCCAAGAAGGAGATGTAATGCGACATTATTTACGCAAAGCAAATCCGGCTGAAGTGAAGAAGGAGCAAATATTTTCTTCTACGATAAGCCATGAAGAGCTACAAGCAAAATGTTCGGGAAAAGAGAACTTCATTTTGCTCGATGTTCGTGAACCCGCTGAATTTGCGCTTAAACATATCCCTGGATCTAAGCACATCCCTCTTGGCGAACTGGAGAACAGACTCTCTGAACTGAACTTGGAAGAAGAGATCGCAGTGATTTGTCAAGCTGGAGCACGCAGTGAAATGGCTTGTCAGTTATTAGTTTCCAAAGGCGCTAAAAAAGTCAAATCTGTGCTTTCAGGCATATCCGAATGGGCTGGAGAGACTAAAGGAAGCGAATCCATATGAGTACGACAGCAGGAATTTATGCAAATAATCAAGAACATGCTCAGTCCAAAACAACGATTGTATTATTCAGCGGGGAGCTGGATAAGGCGATTGCTGCATTCATTATTGCGAATGGAGCGGCAGCATATGATCATGAAGTAACTATTTTCTTTACTTTTTGGGGGCTAAACACGTTACGCAAGGATGAAATCGTGAGCACCAATAAGGGAATACTCGAAAAAGCCTTTGGCTGGATCATGCCTCGTGGACCCCAAAAGCTTGCACTATCCAAAATGAATTTTGCCGGACTTGGTCCACAGATGATCAAGCATGTCATGAAAAAGCACAAGGCGCTTTCCTTGCCGGAGCTTATAGAGTTGGCACGAGAGCAGGGGATCAAGCTCGTCGCCTGTACCATGACCATGGATTTGTTAGGGCTGCAGCAAGAAGAGCTAATCGACGGTTTGGAATATGCTGGAGTAGCCGCCTACTTGGGGGATGCTTCGCAGGGCAAGGTGAACCTATTTATTTAGGGTATCCTATTTATTTTTTTGGTTTATAATATACCTATACGTGTATATGGTAAGTCAAAAAAGGAGTGCATTACTTATGGATTACAATTACAGTGATGAACTGAAAACGCGCCTGAGGAGGATTGAGGGACAGGTGCGTGGGGTACTTCGTTTAATGGATGAAGGAAAATCGTGCAAAGACGTCGTTAGCCAGTTATCTGCCGTACGTAACGCATCAGATAAAGCGATTGCCCAAATTGTAGCAGAGAATCTGCAACGATGTATATTGGAAGAGCAAGAGGCGGGAGGAGACACGGATAAGCTGGTTAAAGAAGCGATTCAGCTTCTTGTGAAAAGTAGATAATCATGACTCCAGAGTCCAAGCTAGCGGGCAATGATGTCACTATGCACAAAATTACGGGAGCTGGCATATTGCCTTTGATTAAGATTATATACTAGCTGTAATTAAAAAGTTCGCTGCCTCTAGTTGGTAGCGGGCTTTTTTAATCGGACATTTTAGGAATACCCCTCTGTTTATGCTGAGGTAGACAGGTGTAAATAGCACATAAGGAAAACAACTTCTTTCGGGAGGCATACTTATGGAGGTATTTGTTACGATCGGTGTCAAATTGATCATCAGCTTTTTTGGCTTGTGGATCATTACTTTTATTACAGGTCGAAAAACACTCAGTCAGTTAACACCACTCGATTTCCTAACTTCATTGGTGTTAAGCGAAATTGTAGGAAATACGTTATATGACGATAAGGTGACCATTGGGCAGCTTTTGTTTGCTTTGGCACTATGGTGCGCGCTGGCCTATTTTTTTGAAAAGGCGACGACCCGTTTTGTGAGATTTGGCTATATGGCGGAAGGTCGTACAGTGCTGCTTGTGGATAAGGGACAGGTTAATCAAGAAATGCTTGAAAAATATGATATAGAATTTACCCAGCTGCTCTCCATGCTACGTCAGCAAAATATTTTTTCTCTGCGTGAGGTCTGGTACGCCACGCTAGAAACAAATGGTTCATTGTCAGTCATGCGCAAACCCGAATACGAGCCACCCGCCGCTCAGGATATGGGAATAGATGCACAGTCTGATCTTTTTTCTGTTACAGTCATTGATAAAGGAAAGCTCCTGAACGAATCTATGCGTGGGAAGTCAATCGATATTGAAGAGATTAAAGCAAAAGTGCGAAAGCAGGGATATGATAGTATCGACGAGATTGCCTATGCAGAGTTTAGCGAGGATGGA
>NZ_CP141152.1:2692500-5866551 GCF_036252815.1 Paenibacillus sp. LX16
CCAAGCTCAGTCAAACTCCGAATGCCATAGATTTAGTTCCGGGAGTCAGACAGTGAGTGCTAAGATCCATTGTCGAAAGGGAAACAGCCCAGACCATCAGCTAAGGTCCCCAAGTGTGTGTTAAGTGGGAAAGGATGTGGAGTTGCACAGACAACCAGGATGTTGGCTTAGAAGCAGCCACCATTGAAAGAGTGCGTAATAGCTCACTGGTCGAGTGACTCTGCGCCGAAAATGTAACGGGGCTAAACACACCACCGAAGCTATGGCTTGATGCTTTGCATCAGGGGTAGGGGAGCGTTGAATGCGGGTTGAAGGTGTACCGTAAGGAGCGCTGGACTGCATTCAAGTGAGAATGCCGGTATGAGTAACGAAAAGATCTGTGAGAATCAGATCCGCCGAAAGCCTAAGGGTTCCTGAGGAAGGTTCGTCCGCTCAGGGTAAGTCGGGACCTAAGGCGAGGCCGATAGGCGTAGTCGAAGGACAACAGGTCGAAATTCCTGTACCACCGTAATCCGTTATGAGCGATGGGGTGACGCAGTAGGGTAGTGACGCGGACTGATGGATGTCCGTCTAAGCAGTGAGGCTGATGTGTAGGCAAATCCGCACATCGTAAGGCTGGGCTGTGATGGGGAGCGAAAATTGTAGTAGCGAAGGTCATGATCTCAGACTGCCAAGAAAAGCCTCTAGCCAGGAGAAGGTGCCCGTACCGCAAACCGACACAGGTAGGCGAGAAGAGAATTCTAAGGCGCGCGGAAGAACTCTCGTTAAGGAACTCGGCAAAATGACCCCGTAACTTCGGGAGAAGGGGTGCCTCGGTAGGGTGAATAGCCCGAGGGGGCCGCAGTGAAAAGGCCCAAGCGACTGTTTAGCAAAAACACAGGTCTGTGCGAAGCCGCAAGGCGAAGTATACGGGCTGACGCCTGCCCGGTGCTGGAAGGTTAAGGGGAGTGGTAAGCCCTTCGGGGCGAAGCTATGAACCGAAGCCCCAGTAAACGGCGGCCGTAACTATAACGGTCCTAAGGTAGCGAAATTCCTTGTCAGGTAAATTCTGACCCGCACGAATGGCGTAACGACTTGGGCGCTGTCTCAACGAGAGATCCGGTGAAATTTTAATACCTGTGAAGATGCAGGTTACCCGCGACAAGACGGAAAGACCCCATGGAGCTTTACTGCAGCTTGATATTGAATTTGGGTACGATCTGTACAGGATAGGTGGGAGCCGTAGAATCTTGAGCGCCAGCTTGAGAGGAGGCATCCTTGGGATACCACCCTGATCGTATCTAGGTTCTAACTTGGTACCGTAATCCGGTGCGAGGACAGTGTCAGGTGGGCAGTTTGACTGGGGCGGTCGCCTCCTAAAGAGTAACGGAGGCGCCCCAAGGTTCCCTCAGAATGGTTGGAAATCATTCGAAGAGTGCAAAGGCAGAAGGGAGCTTGACTGCGAGACCTACAAGTCGAGCAGGGACGAAAGTCGGGCTTAGTGATCCGGTGGTACCGCATGGAAGGGCCATCGCTCAACGGATAAAAGCTACCCTGGGGATAACAGGCTTATCTCCCCCAAGAGTCCACATCGACGGGGAGGTTTGGCACCTCGATGTCGGCTCATCGCATCCTGGGGCTGAAGTAGGTCCCAAGGGTTGGGCTGTTCGCCCATTAAAGCGGTACGCGAGCTGGGTTCAGAACGTCGTGAGACAGTTCGGTCCCTATCTGTCGTGGGCGTAGGAAATTTGAGAGGAGCTGTCCTTAGTACGAGAGGACCGGGATGGACGTACCGCTGGTGTACCAGTTGTTCCGCCAGGAGCACCGCTGGGTAGCTATGTACGGAAGGGATAAGCGCTGAAAGCATCTAAGCGTGAAGCCCCCCTCAAGATGAGATTTCCCAATTAGTAAGACCCCTTGAAGACGACGAGGTAGATAGGTTGGGGGTGGAAGTGCAGTAATGCATGGAGCTGACCAATACTAATCGGTCGAGGGCTTATCCTAAAATAAAACGCAAATAAGTTTCGGATCCAGTTTTCAGGGTGTAAGTTTTGTATTGTATAAGCTCAAGTAGCTTATATGAAACAAGCGAACACACAGCATTTGGCGATGCTGATTCCTGAAAAAGAATTTACGATGTAAATTCATGTTTGGTGGCGATAGCGGAGGGGTTCCACACGTACCCATCCCGAACACGACCGTTAAGCCCTCCAGCGCCGATGGTACTTGGACCGCAGGGTCCTGGGAGAGTAGGACGTCGCCAAGCAAATAAAAGTATGACCTCTACATAAAAAACCGCGATTATCGCGGTTTTTTTGTTTCCAAAAAGATATGCTTGTCAAAAATCCAGTATGAATCCCTTAAGTGAAGAAAAGTAAGACAAAAGTAAACCAGTTTTGTTTTTGAAAAAAACATGTTAAACTTTTCTCATAAAAATTGTACTTTCTGAGGTGAGTTGAAGTGTTGGAACGTTCTATGGAGAATACAAGGGAATTACACAAAGGAAAGGGAGTGATTTAAAAAAGAAAAGGAGATTATAAATGAGCACTTATCAAACAGTTATTAGTGATGGATTTGAGCTGAAATATGCTATAAGAGGTAACGGAAGACCGATATTGGTGATCGGCAGTAGTGTATATTATCCTCGCTTATTTTCAGACCATTTATATAAAAAGTTTCAGTTTATTTTTCTGGATCATAGAGGGTTTGCAAAACCGACTCGAGCTTTAAAACTAGAAGACTATACTTTGGATAAAGTTATTAATGATATAGAAATAGCAAGACAATGCCTTCATCTAAATGAATTTATCATATTAGGACATTCCGGGCATGCCTTTATGGCTTTAGAATATGCTAAACAATACCCGGACCATGTTCAAAAAGTGGTACTTTTAAATTCAGCACCTACAAACAGCCAAGAAAGACAGCGGCAAAGCTTTTCATTCTTTTATGAAACGGCCAGTTCAGAAAGAAAGGAACGTTTCGAAAAGGACATTGTTTTATTAGAGGAAGATATTAAAAGAGACCCTGATAGAAGATTTGTTCACATGTGTATACGTATGGGAGCTCAAAGCTTTTATGATTATACCTATGATGCAGCTTACATGTGGAATGATGTGTACACGAATATGCCTATCATTGATTATTTATGGGGAGAAGCATTCGGAAACATGAATCTGATACAATCCTTGGCGGATGTCCATAAACCCGTATTTATTGGTTTGGGAAGGTATGATTATTTGGTTGCGCCAATTTCTTTATGGGACATGGTCGATGATAGCTATACGAACGTGAAAAAAGTGATTTTTGAACATAGTGGTCATAACCCAATGTTTGAAGAATCTCATTATTTTTATCAAACATTAACCGAATGGATGAATGAAAATCATTAGGATTTTTGCTAAATCATCTCTTAGATGCTCAGGGGCCCGTAAAATGAGAATCATCTTCATTTTACGGGCATTCTTATTGAGCGTTATTTACCTTTTGCACCGATAACAAAATACTATGACTTTGTTATTAGTGACTTGACGGCTTAATTAGGTTCTGTATAATAACCGAAAGGTGATAAAGTATTGTTAGTTCTTCGTTGTACTTTTATCTGGAACATTTCTAAGGCTCATGGAACTGAACAAAGGTCGTAAAGCAATGATATGGAGGTCGTTATGAAATACGAAATTATTTTATTTGATGTCGATGATACGCTGTTTGATTTTAAAAAGGCAGAGAGTCATGCGCTACATAATACGTTTACCCAATTTGGATTGCCACAAGGGGCCACTGAGTATAAATCTAGTTATGATGAAATCAACAGCGCGTTGTGGCGAGAGGCAGAGGAAGGACACATTACCTCAGCGCAACTGCGTGTGGAACGGTTTAAGCGATTATTTACTGTTCATGACCTAGACTTCAATCCAGATGCCTTTAGCGCTGCATATTTACGTTATTTGGGTGAAGGTGCTTTTTTGATGGATGGAGCTGTTGAATTATGTGATATGCTGTCTGATTATCGTTTGGCGATTATTACGAATGGAATCAAAGAGGTGCAAACCTCCAGAATTCAGCTTTCACCGCTGCGTGATGTGTTTGAGCAGGTAATTATTTCAGAGGAAGTGGGTTGCCAAAAGCCACAAGCTGGTATTTTCGATTACGCATTTACTAAGCTAGACATTTCAGATAAAAGTAAGGTTCTCATGGTCGGTGATTCTTTGACCTCCGATATTCAAGGAGGCAACAAATACGGAATTGATACCTGTTGGTTCAACCCTGCTGGGAAAACAAACGCGTCTGGTATTCTACCCACTTATGAAATAACAAGCCTGATGGAGTTATCGAATCGTGTGCTTTTAAAGCGTCCCGTACTGCATCATACATCGACGGAACTCTAGATGAATGAGAAGTTGGAAATCAGGATGAATAATGTCGAAATCAGAAGGCCGGAAATTAAGGACATCGAAAAGTTAAATGAATTGTTTAGAATTGTGATTACAGACACGTTTGCTAAAGAAGGCATTGGTCATATGCTGGAAGACATAGAGAAGGAAATTGAGACTAAGAGGGTATATTTGGAACGTGACTTTGAGAGTCACGGTGAACAACGATATTTCCTAATCGCTGTAGATGGGAATCAAATAATGGGTTCTATTGAATTTGGACCAGTAAGTGAACTAATAAGTAAATTTACCAATGCTACATTTAAAAATTTGTGCGAGGTAGGAACTGTATCTGTTCACCCTGGCTACCAGAAGATTGGGGTAGGGAATTTATTGTTGAAATCAATGTATCTGGCGCTGAAGAATAAAGAAGTAGAAGAGTTCTGTTTAGATAGTGGATATCGTAATGCGCAGAAAATATGGAAAAAGAAATTTGGAGTTCCTGATTATTTATTAAAAGATTATTGGGGGACAGACTTTGATCATATGATATGGAGAATTAAAGTCAAGGATGTTATTAAATAATCAATTGCTTGGCAATCTCTTGTGCGTCTTTAATCCACGGGGATCAAAGTTATTAAACAAGGCAGGCCGGAAAATCGGTCTGCCTTGTTTGAATTTTTTATCGTCACTGGCTTGATCCATGATTAGCAGGAAATAGCTTTGAGGCGGAAGGTAGAGCTGGCGAAATCTCCAGAAAGATCCGAGACAACAATCCCAATTCTCATTAGCCGGTCACCTCCAAAAATTTCGCCATCAAATGCTACGCAGAAGGGGGAACCGCCATCTTCCACTAAGGTATTACCCGCATGGACTGCAGCGTTGTCCGTCGCTCCGTGTTCGATAATATACTTTTTATATGGGTCAAGTCCTTTTAGAGTTAGTCGCCGGATGGGCCCATTGGGTTCTGCTAGTACACGGAAGTAAGCGACAAAAGCTTCGGACTGGTCTTCGCTAACGAACATCCAGGACGTATCGCCTCGACCTTCAAATGGACTAAGGAGTCGATACATATCTCCCTGCTGTACGAGGGAACGAATTTCCTTATACTGAGCGATTTGCTTGGCAGCGAGCTCCTTTTCTTCCTTTGTAAAGGCAGTTAGGTCAAGTTCGTAGCCAAAATTCCCGCTCATTGCCACGTCGCCGCGTATAGCGAGGGAGGTGATTCGCCCCACCTGGTGATTCGGTACATTCGATACGTGTGCGCCCATGGTACTGGCTGGATACACGATGCTGGTGCCGTACTGGATAGCCAATCTTTCAATGGCATCGGTGTCGTCACTGGTCCATGTCTGCGGCATATAGTAGAGCATTCCGGGATCGAATCGTCCACCGCCTCCGGAACAGCTTTCGAACAAGATGTCCGGGAACTGGGAGGTCAGACGTTCCATCAGATCGTAAAGTCCAAGCATATAACGGTGTGCAGTTTCCTTTTGTCGTTCGCTAGGAGCAGTAGCCGAAGCAATCTCCGTCATATTACGGTTCATGTCCCACTTGACATAAGTAATCGGAGCGATCGAGAATACGGAGCTAAGCGTCTCATACAAGTAGTCGCATACTTCCTTGCGGGAGAGATCGAGCACCAGTTGGGATCGGCCTTCCGTTCGCCGCCGACCTTCCGCATGCAGGCACCAGTCGGGATGGCTGCGGTACAGTTCACTATCCGGTGATACCATTTCCGGCTCAACCCACAAGCCAAACTGTAATCCTTGTTCATTAACCCGTTTTGCCAGGTCGGCAAGTCCGCCAGGCAGCTTACGGCGGTCTTCAAACCAGTCCCCAAGCGAATTGTCATCGTTGTCGCGCTTACCAAACCAACCGTCATCTAGAACAAAGAGCTCAATTCCAAGAGGCCCTGCTTCCTTGGCAATCGCTTCGATTTTGTCGGCGTCGAAGTCGAAATACGTGGCTTCCCAATTGTTCACGAGAATCGGACGTTCTTTGTCACGGTAAGCCCCTCGGCACAGACGTGTGCGATAGAGTCGGTGATAGGTGCGTGACATGCCTCCAAGACCTTCTTCGGAAAAGACCAATACAGCTTCAGGGGTCTGGAATGACTGACCCGGCTCAAGCCGCCAGGAGAAGTCAAAAGGATTGATTCCGATACTTACACGAGTCTGATTGAATTGCTCTACTTCTGCCTGTGCGACGAAGTTGCTGCTGTAGATTAGACTGAAACCGTAAACATCCCCACGATCTTCAGTCACATCAGGACGAAGCAGTGCCAGAAAGGGATTCATTTGGTGACTGCTAGAACCCCTTCGGCTCTCGAGCCTAAGAGAGCCGGGTCCGAGATCGCGGCGTTGGATATGTCTTTCTCGAACCCAGGCTCCAGATAAGTAGAGAGCTTGGTAGTTGGAATCGGCGAAGTCGACAGAGGCGCTCATGGCGTGTTCAATATTAATGGTAGCGCTTCCCTTTTGTTCAAAAAGAGTAGACCTAGCAATGGCACTGTGGTTCGTAAATACAGTATAGAGCAATGTAGTCTTAAGTCCCGAGTACTGATCCTCAAGGATCAAAAAGAGGGTTGTGGCTTCATCATCCGATTCGGCATAGACGGAAGGAAGTCCCTCGAGCTTTGGTTTACCAGGTTCAATACGGTAACCACTATATTTCAGCTCCGTAGTCCGAGTTCCGTCCGCAAGTGCAACCTGGTAAGCTGGTTGACGAAAGTCGCTTGTTCCATACTGGGGGTATTCCTGAGGAAGCGTGTCCAAAGAAATTGTACGGCTGGAAGAAACGGGAGTGGGAGAGAAAGAGCAACGCTCCCTAAGCTCCAATATACTTGCGAGACTTTGGTCATGATGAAGTTGAGCTCCCCAATAGACATGTGCGGGATATCCTTCTACAAGCTGGATAATATAGCTGCAATCCTTGGACTGCAAATGAAACAAACCAAGCGCCTCGTTAACATGAATGTTCATGATATTCACTCCTTAGGGGGTTATCATTATTGTTTTACGTAAGGATACTGATCAATGACAACAAGACTCTCAAGTACTGATGTTAGCCTTTTTTGCATGAGCTCTCCCGAATGACAAGCTTAGTCCCGATCACGCTGTACGCAGGTGGTTCACGTCCCTCAAACCGTTCAGAGAGCAGTTGCACGGCAGCCTTTCCCATCTGTTCGGGATAGGCACGGACAGTGGTTAGCGGAGGCTGCACGAAGGCTGCCATCTCAATGTCGTCGAAGCCGACAACAGCCATATCTTCTGGTACCTTGACTCCATGTCCATGAAGGGCGCGGAGGGCACCAATAGCGAGTGGATCACTTGCAGCGAAGCAGGCTGTCGGTCGTTCCTGTTGGGTTAGGAGTTCGTTCATCATGAGATAACCATCCGCGGTACTCCAGGCACCTATACGGACGAATTGAGGATTGTACAACCCCTGTTCCCGCATAAATCGTTCAAAATAATGAGCTCTTCGCTCACCGTCGCTCTTACCGCCGATAAATCCGATTTGTCGGTGGCCAAGCTCAAGTAGATGACCGAGTGCCTGATCAACAGCTTGCCGGAAATGAAGTCGCACAGAATCATACTCCAACTGTTCATGGTACTGGTCGACAAGGACAATGGTGTTCTTGTCAGGATGAAGCTTGAATACCTCTTCAGGGTCAACGCCGCCCACAACAATCAGACCGTCCGCCTTTTGCAGGGTGCCGATGGATGAGCGGCCTCGCAAGGTCTGGCCCAACGTCAGGCCAAGCTCTTCACAGCGCAGTTCGATTCCACGGCGGATCGAAGCGTAATACGGATCGTCTCTTTCCTCCTCAATAGAACACCACAGCAGGAGGGAGACCGTTTTCCCGGCACGTTCCGTATTCTGCTTTAATTGCCTCAGCCGGGTAGGCTTATACCCGAGTTGCTCGGCAACCCCAAAAATTCTGCTTTTGGTGTCCGGGCTTACGGATAGTGACAGATCGTTATTTAAAACCCTTGAAACGGTTGCGGCAGACACACCCGCTTCGCGAGCGATGTCTTTAATGGTTGCCAAAAGAGCTCACACCTTTTTAGTTAATAATTTTACTAAAAATCGACTTTATCCTAACATATCTCTAAGGCACTTTCAAGATGGACGGTTGAATTTTTTTAACTTTATTTTTGATCTACTACTGTAGAGATTGTTTGTGTTAACATGATGAATATTCTCTTGATGAAGGAGGGGTTCTAGGTGAATATTCTGTCACTAGCTCGTAAGTGGTTTGGTCGACTTCGCTTTAAAAGCAAGGTTATCGCAGTATTTCTCCCGCTAATTATTGTTTCTCTGCTTATTCTTGGACTATTGTCCAACCAACTTTTCAGCCGTTCTTTGATAGATCAAACCACCAGCAATGTGGTCGATGAGTCTCAGCTTATCTTGTCTAGGACCGATTACATATTCAGGAGTGTGGAGACGGCGGCCAATATTATGGTCACGAATATTAACCGGATGTATGATTCATACGGTGCCAAACCTGATACTGCCATGGAGCCTATTCAGTTTGGAAACTTGATGCAGAGCCGCCTATCCATTGATTTGTCAATCTTTCGTGAGGTGGATGCCGCTGTCTTCATTGATAACGAAGGGAAGATTTTCGCCTCTTATACCGAAAGCGGGGATGATCGCAAGATCTATAGCATGCTTAAGCGGGTAAGGGAATCTGAAAGTTATGGACAGGCCCTCTGGTTTGATATGGAGAAGAGAGATTTCCTAACACCAGATCCGAGCTCTCCCGTTTTGACGCTGGGGAAGACGGTCATTAATATAGACACCGGCGAACCTTATGGAACGCTTTTTCTGTTAGTGAAGGAAGAAGGTTTGTCCGATTACTTTCGTTCCAGCGATCCAGATGCGCCTAAATCTTATTATTTTTTAGATAACGAAATGCGCGTGGCTGTGGCAGAAGACAATGAGATGCTGATGAATCCGGTGAATCCGCAGTTGGGTGAGGCCATCCAACGTTGTGCCCCTAATGCATCCCATGGAACGTGCTCATTCGAGTATGAGGGCAACCTGATAACGGTCACTGATTATAGCCGGATGGAATGGAAGTTGGTCAATATTGTTTCTCTTAGCCTACTTACAGCTGATGTCCGGCAAAATGTTAGATTGTCGCTCTTAATCGGCGTGTTATGCCTTGTTTTTTCCTGGCTGGGTGCTAGCTTTCTGTCTAAAATGGTCGTTAGCCCTCTCGAACAACTAACTGGGGCCATGCGAAAAGTAGTAACTGGTGACTTGCAATCGGTTACAACCGTGCGTACAGAGGATGAGATCGGTACCATTGCTGAAGCGTTTAATTTTATGATAAGACGAGTTCGGGAGCTGCTGGATGAGGTAAGGCAGGAACAGAACCGTAAGCGTGAATATGAGCTTGCACTGATAAGTGCCCAAATTAAACCGCATTTTCTGTACAACACTTTGGATACCATTTATGCACTCAATGAGTTAGAACGTAATGAGGAGGCTAGAGATACTACAAAAGCGCTGGCAGATTTTTATCGAATGGTGCTGAACAAGGGAAGGGAACTAATCACTTTAGAAAAGGAAGCTCAGATTACTGATGATTACCTGACGATTCTACAAATCCGTTATCCCGATGTGTTTCGCTATGAAGTGGATATCCCTCCTGAGCTTGCAGGTACACCGATCCCGAAGCTCTCGCTTCAGCCGCTTGTCGAGAATTCGATTTACCACGGACTTAAGAAGAAAGGAACAAAAGGTTTTATCCGTATTTTCGCCTTTACACAGGCCAATAGAGTGGTGGTCCGGGTGGAGGACAACGGTGTGGGGATGGACAAAATCCAAGTTCAGAACATTATGTCCAGACATTTACCGAAAGAGGGAATACGATCAATCGGCACCTATAGCGTCCAGCAACGACTGAGTTTGTATTTTGGCGAGGAGTACGGGATATTCGTGCAAAGTGTTCCCGGAGAGGGAACCATTGTTGATCTGTTGCTGCCGATGCTGCCAAAGGGGAGTGAACACCAAGATGTATAAAGTGATGATTGTCGATGATGAACCGCTGTTCCGAGACTTTCTGCGTATGAAGATAGATTGGGAAAGTCATGGTTTTCGGGTTTGCTGCGAAGCAAGGAACGGACAGGAAGCACTTCAGGAAGCCGATCGGCATCAGCCGCATCTCGCTCTCGTAGATATCAATATGCCCTTCATTGACGGAATTGAATTAGCCGAGAGGTTGAAAGTCAAATTCGAACGCATCGTTATTGTATTTATATCTGGACATAATGAATTTGAATATTTACAGAAGGCAGTTCGAACCGGAGTGCAGGATTATTTGTTGAAACCGTTCAATGCAGAAGAAATGCTCTCAATGTTGGAGCGTATTAAGCCGAAATTACCCGTGCTTCCACAGGAGAGCGAACGCGCAGAGTGTAGGGAACATGGTGGCGAAGCGTTGCATGGCAGAGTAGGTATGCCTGATTTGGGCCATCTACGCGATGCGGTTGTGCTTGACCTCCGAATGAAAGACAGTGAAACGTTAGAGGAGATCCGCAAGGCAATTCGTCAGCTTAGCATATATAAATGGGGAGACGAATACGCAGATGCGATGCTTATGGGGATCGTATCTCTGGCACTTTCCTTTGCGAGTGAACGAGGCATTCCTTATGAACGGCTATGGGATGACGGAGGGGACAAGTCTCCTTACGACCGGCTGCGGGAGTTAGATTCCTGGATGGCTGCTGAAGGTTGGATGCTCGCCCTGTACCGCAAGCTGATCCAGTTGATGGAGAATATGCGACCTACAAAGGCTTCCAATTTGTTTGCAGCGGCGATCAACTATATCGAGGAACATTATGCAGACGCAGAGTTATCTGCTGAGCAGGTTTCCTGCGGAGTATTCGTCGATCCCAGCTACCTGCGGCGCATTTTTCGCAAGGAGTCTGGCTTCTCCATCGTGGATCATATTACACACATCCGGATGAAGAAGGCCAAGGAGCTTTTGCTAAGTGGAAATCGGAAGCTTACAGAAATCGCTGAAAGTGTCGGCTACAGTGACCCTAATTATTTCAGCAAATGTTTCAAGAAACGTTTTGGTATGACACCAACTGAATATGAGCAACTCAAAAAAAGGTAGCATCTGCCTTGCGGGGCTCAAGCACAATGATTAAGCCTGGCGGTTTTCCTATTTTGGAGGACCGCTGCTCTATTTGTCCCGTTTTTTACTGATAATACCCGTTTTATTCCTTAAAGAAGAAAAGAAGCAGCAGTATACTGTAGTCAAGCAAATGAAAGCGCAATCATAAAAGACTATACAAGAGGGGGATAAACAAATGAAAAAAAATCTCAAAATTTGGAGTGCAGCTTTGCTAGTGCTCACCATGTCCGTCGGATTGGTCGCTTGTGGCGAAGATAACTCGACCTCTTCCAAGAGTGAGGCAGGGGACGGTACGATCAAGTTGAAGGTGTATGCGCAGCATTTTGATGACGATACCATAAAGCCGTTCGATTATGCGGTGGAAGAGCTCAAAAAGAAGATGCCAAACGTAGAAATTGAACTGGATCCTGCCGTACAGGACGGAGGACAGAAGCTTAAAACCTATGCGGCAACGGGCAATATGCCGGATGTCTATTTAGCGGATTGGGCTGTCCTGCAAACTTTCGCAAAATCGAAAAATGTTGAGGTGCTGGACAGCTATGACACAACGGCCGAATTCAAGAAGAATCTTAACCCGGGTGTTGAATCGCGTTTGATAGCTCCAGACAACCATGTGTATGCTTATCCCGAAACCGGCATTGAATTCCAAATGATCTATTACAACAAGTCAATTTTCGAGAAGGTAGGAATTAAAACACCGCTTAAGACGATTGACCAGATGGCCGATGCAGCGAAAAAGTTGAAAGCTGCTGGTTACGTACCTATGTCAATCTTTGCCAAAGAAAAATGGATTACGACCGCTTTCTATAATGGGCTAGTTACAAGGGAGCAGCCGCGTGGATTTGGAGCACTTGATGAGAAGGGTGTAAAAGCATTGCCGGAAGCATTCGTAACAGCGGCACAGCAGATGAAGCAACTGCAAGCAGCCGGATTATTCGATGCAAACGCGACGAACACCAATTATGATCAGGCTTCGTCCCTGTTTTATCAGGGCAAAGCTGCCATGTTCGTGAATGGACAATGGGAAATTTACAGCTCCCAGGAAAAGCTGGGCGACCAGGTCGACTGGATGTACTGGCCTGCAAAGGATGAAGCAACCTACGAGAAATCCAAATATTTCATTGACGGCTCAGGTTCTCCGCAGGGCTACGCAGTATCATCAAGTAGCAAAAATAAGGAAACAGCCGTAAAGGTAGCGGCATTCCTTGCCACAAAGTCAGCCGAATACAGATACACCCAACTTGGAAGTCCAATTGTTTCGCAGAAAGTGGATAAGCCAATGGCCTCTAATGTCCCAGCAATGATGCAGCGGGTCGTCAAAGAGTTGCTGCCAAACGCGCAGGAATATGCTCAACTTCTGAGCAATACAAAAATTCAGAACACCATTAATGACAATACTCAAAATTTAATGGTAGACAACTTCTCTGAACAGGATTTTGTGAACAATCTGAATAGCACATTGGAAAAAGAAAACTGAGAATTCAGGAATTCGGCAACCCTTGGCGGATAAGTCGCTGGGGGATGCTGTTCCAAAGATAAGGGGTGGAAGCAAGACATGAATAAATATTTGGGGAACAAATCGGCGCTCGCACTGTTTCTCCTCCCTGCTTTGATACTGTATAGCGTGATACTGATATATCCCGTGCTGCAAACCGTCATTCGCAGCTTTTATGATTGGGATGGCCTAAGCACGCTGACCTTCTCTGGATTGAGTAATTACAGAGAGCTCTTCTCCGATCCTTTACTTGCTACTTCGCTTAAGAACGGATTAATCTTTGCCATTGTGCTGGCGGTCTTTCAGATCGGTCTGGGAACGCTATTAGCGCTAATCTGTGCCGATCCACGCACACGCGGACGAAAAATATTGAAAACGTCTTATTTTATCCCAGTTGTCCTATCGGTCACCGTGGTGTGTCAGCTGTGGATCGCAATCTATGATCCAACCAACGGATTAATCAATCGGCTGTTTGATCTCTTAAACATTCCCTATCAGCAAAATTGGCTGAGTTCGCCGACAGCATCGATTATTGCCATCGCCTTCGTTAATGCCTGGCAGTTTATGGGATACCAATTTGCGCTGCTATATGCAGGTGTGAAGTCAGTACCCGAGGATTACTTTGAAGCTGCCACGATTGATGGCTGCAGCAAATGGAGAGCGCACTGGCATGTCACGCTTCCTCTAATGAGAGAGACATACAAATTTTGCTTCATAATTGCGATTACTTCTGGAATTGGGGCCTTTGTGCAGATGCTGATTATGACAAACGGCGGGCCTGGTACTACAAACTATACATTGACATTCATGATATACCGCTATGCTTTTATGGAAAGCAATTATGGATATGCGTGTGCTGTATCCGTGCTGCTCGTACTAATCTCGCTATTGGCAACTGTAGTTATCAATAAGCTGTTCGACCGCGGACAAACCGCCTGATAAGGCGTGTATCGAAAAGGAGAACGAAATGAGTAAAACCGCTTTGAGCAAATTCAGACAAGCTGTTCTGCAGATACCGCTGTGGTTGTATTTTATTATTTCGGTCTACCCGTTGTTCTGGATGGTTTCCTATTCGCTCAAGAATAACGATGAGATCTTTGTCTCTAACCCATTTGGACTGCCGACGCATTTTCGCTACGAAAATTACATCAATGCATGGACGCAGTTTAATATTCCACGTTATTTTTTGAACAGTCTGGTCGTATCCACGATTTCGACTCTGTTCATTCTTTTGCTAGCTCTGATGTTTGCCTTCGCAGTAGCTCGTATGAGATGGAGGTTCCGTTCTGCAGTCCGGACTTATATGATCATAGGAATGTTTATGCCACTGCAGGTTATCATGATCCCGCTGGCTATTCTTGTTCGTGATTTTCATCTTACGAATACGTATGGAGCTCTTATTCTTCCCTATATCGCAATCGGCCTTCCTTTCTCATCAATGATTTTTTACGGGTTCCTTATAGGAATTCCTAAGGAGATCGAAGAGGCGGCATGCATGGATGGAGCTAATATTTATAGACTGTTCCTAAAGATCATTTTGCCACTTGCATTACCTGCAATTGCAACTGTAGCCATTTTTCAATTCTTAAACAACTGGAATGAGTTCACTTTGGCCTATATTCTCATTTCTGATGAAAATATGAAGACATTGCCGCTCGGCTTGCTTTTCTTCCAAGGCTCTTACAGCACGGATTGGGGAGCTATGGGTGCTGTGATGACCATGGCTTCCTTACCGATGGTACTCGTCTACCTGTTCTTGAGTGAACAAGTGGAGCGGGCGATGACGGTAGGTTCCGCTGTAAAAGGATAGAAAGGAAAGAATAAACTGCCCGGGTTTGAGAATCAGAAAAAGATTCTCAAACCCGGGCAGTTTTGTTATGTACATACATAATTTCAATCCGATGATGGTCTGTAGGTAATTAGAAACCTTACAGCAAAGAAATGTTTTTGTAAGATTCAACTGTTGTTCGTTATGTAGAAGCTAATTATGCTGGTAAATAGCTAGGCAAGGAAAGAAGTGAGCAGATTGAAAGATCCAAAGCAAAGCTTCAATGAAATATTAAAAAATCGTAAAAGAACCATTATAACAGTCATAGTTGTCGTTATTATAATTATAGTGTTAATCACTCTGGTATTTGGCACCATGCATATTATCCGGGGTTCTATATACACCACCACGAAAACCTCCTAAATCTACAACCAAAGGGGATTAGATTGTTGTTATTGCTTGAATGATCAAATAAAGGCATTATAGAGAAATCAGTTGTTAAAAATTCAAGCACTAAGAAGGTAGAAAACACGATGCAAAAGATATTAATAGTAGAAGATGACCCTCAAATCAGCTCCTTGCTCCAAACCTATCTTGAAAAATATGGTTATCAAGGAGTTATTGTTTCAAATTTTGATCAAGTTTTAGTTGCCTTTCAAGAGGTAGAGCCTGATTTGGTACTACTTGATGTGAATCTTCCTCGTTTCGATGGATTTTATTGGTGTAGACAAATTCGGACTCAATCTACATGTCCTATCCTTTTTGTATCTGCACGCGATGATAAAATGGATCAGGTCATTGCTTTGCAAAACGGAGCAGATGATTACATTACGAAACCATTTTATCCCGAAGTATTATTAGCCAAAGTAGAAAGTAATCTGCGACGTGCCTATGGTTCTTATGCCGTTGCTCCAAAATCCCGTTCCTTAAAAGTGTCAGGTTTGACGCTATATCCCGATATCATGGAACTTGTATACCATGATAAGCATGTAGAAATTAGCCAGAAAGAAGTAGCATTGTTAGAGCTATTGATGACGTATCCTAAACAGGTTGTGGGTAGAGTTCATCTCTTAGAGGCTTTATGGGATGATCACCAATATGTGGGCGAAAACACACTGAATGTTTATGTCACTCGTGTCCGTAAAAAGCTGAACGAACTGGGACTGGGGGATATCATAGAGACGGTTAGAGGGGCTGGCTATCGGCTTCACTTGACTGAGGAGGATGAACGGTGAAGCTTTTTTTGCGTGACCATTTTTCGCTGGTGATTTTTAATATCATCCAACTTTTTCTTGTGTTAAGTATCTATTGGTTGGATGGTTACCGTAACTGGTCGACGGCCCTGTATTCCGTCTTTTTTGGGGCTTCCATATTGCTGGTTTATTTGCTCTTCCGATATGTCATGTACTCTGGTTTATATCGAATATTATCCACTGCAAACCTTAGAGATTTAGACGAGCTTATTCAGATGAAGGTACTTAATCCGTTAGCCTCTTCTTTGCAACATTTGCTTTTACAATATTACCGATTGTATCAGTCTCGAGTTCATCAGTTAGAGCATCAGCAGCGTGATCATATTACATTTATCAATCAGTGGGTTCACCAGATGAAAACTCCTCTTGCTGTTATTCATTTAATCCTCAAAGGAAAAATAGATCCTGAATCGGATCAGATTTACGATGAAATTGACCGAATGGGAAAAGGACTAGACATGATTTTATATATGTCACGGTTGGAATCCTTTGAACCTGATTTTCATGTGGAGCCTGTTGTATTACGAAAACTGGTTAGTGATGTGATCTATGATAACAAAAGACTATTGATTCGCAACGAAATCTATCCTTCCAATGAAGTGGACGAGCAGTTGTGTGTGATAACCGATGCCAAGTGGCTAAGATTCATAATTAACCAATTGGTGACCAATGCGGTGAAGTATTCTTCAGGTTATGCACACAGTCTGAAACTGATGTCTCACGTAAGAGATCATGTCATTGTGTTGGAAGTACAGGATGAGGGGATTGGTATCCCTAAAAAAGACGTAGAACGGGTATTTGAGGCTTATTACACAGGCGAAAATGGGCGGAAGTATCGTGAATCAACCGGGATGGGACTCTATTTGGTGTCTGAAATCTGCAAAAGACTGAATCATAACATTCAGCTGAAATCAACGGTTGGTGAAGGGACGACGGTTCAAATCCTGTTTTCAATTCGCAAATGAGAAACCTTACAACAGATTTAAGGTTTTTGTAATGTTAATCGATCGCTTCACTTGTCTGGATGGATTATGATCATGACATAGGAAAAAGAAAGGAATGAATTATGGAGATTGTACGAATGGATCAAGTCACCAAAATATACTATGGCAAGGTTCCCTACCGAGCCCTTAACAACATCCATTTAACGATCAAACAAGGCGAGTTTGTTGGCATTATGGGGCCGTCTGGTAGTGGGAAGACTACATTATTAAACATGATTTCAACCATTGATATACCGACTTCTGGCGAGGTTTGCATTAAAGGGGAAAATCCACATCAGCTCAAGAAGGATAAGCTGGCTTTATTTCGTCGCAAAGAGCTGGGATTTGTATTTCAGGACTATAATTTGCTGGAAACTCTCACTTTGGGAGAGAACATATTGTTTCCTCTGATGCTGAATAAAAAAGGATTAAAGGAAATGGAGCACAAACTGGAAGAGGTAGCGAAGAAACTAGATATAATTGATATTTTGGATAAACGACCTTATGAGGTGTCAGGGGGACAAAAGCAAAGGGCAGCTATAGGCAGAGCTATTATTCACTCTCCTTCACTCTTGCTCGCAGATGAACCCACTGGAAATCTCGATTCCATGTCTTCACGTGTTGTGATGGAAATGCTGGGGCTTATCAGTCGTGTGGATCATTCCACAATCGTGCTGGTAACACACGGAGCCGTGGAAGCCAGTTATTGCGATCGGGTTATTTTTATAAAAGATGGTGAGTTATATAATGAAATCCATCGTAGTCATAGTCAGCAATTATTTTTTCAAGAAATTATAGATATACTCTCCTTTTTGGGGGGAAGTAGACATGCGCATGAGCTTTCGTCTGTTAGCATGGAATAATCTCAAGCACAATGTGCGTGCTTATGTACCTTACTATGTAAGTAGCTCATTGATGATTTCGATTTTTTTCGTATATGCGATATTTATTTTTCATCCGGATGTCTCAAATGCAATCACAGCAGCTAATGTAAAAAAGGGATTACAAGTTGCTGATCTGTTGATTTTTGTGTTTTCCTTTTTCTTCGTATTATACACAAACAATATTTTTGTTGCTGCACGAAAAAAAGAATTTGGTATACTGACCATTTTAGGGACACATCACAGACAAATTTATTTTTTGGTCGCATATGAAAATCTAATTATAGGCTTTTTATCCTTATTTACCGGGATTATTGGAGGATTTGTTTCAGCGAAATTCTTTCTACTTTTGGGCTCCAATGTCATAGGAATGTATTTAACGTTTTATTTTCCTTGGAAAGCCTTGGCTTTCACCGTGGTGGGCTTTATGTTTTTGTTTATATTGATCTCATTTGTGTCTGTTTTCTTCATACGCCATTTTAAATTACAGCAGCCTTTTAGCAAGGTTCCACAGCTAAAAAAGGATTTAAAAGCTTCATGGAGCCTGTCCTTTCTTGCAATAGTATTAATAGGAGCGGCTGTATATTTGATGAGGATTGATTTTCCACCATACATTTATCTGGCACCGTATCGTTTGGGGACTCTTTCTTTTTATATATTACACTATTCAGTTGGAGACACATTTAAATATACAATTGTAATGGGGTCTATTGGTGTTTACTTATTTTACACCCAATTATGTGTACTATTCATTCAATTGCTTAGAGCTAACAGGAAATGGTCTTTGAGCGGAATACGCTTATTATGGTTATCTGAGATCACATACAAAATTAGGAATAATGCCGGGCTGTTTTCATTAATCACCTTAATTTCTATCATTTCCTGTGTAGGAGCAGCGTCAACGTTTGACTCCATGCAGCAGCAAAAAAGATTTCTTAAGGAGCAATCTTATTCATTTGCACTTTCTTCTGATGTTGTAAGTTCTATAGAGCTTGAAAAAGAGATTGACCAAAATCTTTATACGGCTGGGGTGGATTATTCGAAAAGTGAAATACTGATTTTTCCCTTTCGTGAACAGCTCGCACCTGTGATGAAACAATCCAATTATGAGGCTCTTGCTTCCAGGTTTAAGGAACTAAAACAGGCAGTAGCGCTTCGGGATCATCAAGGCTTTTTCATTTTTGATTCAAACGGGATGTCTTTAGAAGAACAGAAAACCTTTTTTGAAAAAAAGCTAACTTACAATCAAGGGAAATCTCAGATTATGAATATTCAGATTATGGATACTCAGAAGTTGGACCATAGCATAAAGTTTGTTGAAAACATCATCTCTGAACTAGGACGGTTACTTGTTGTTTCAGATCGAACTTACGACCATTTAATTGAACAACGGTATTTCAATGATCCATTGGCATACAAATCTGTTTACTACTTTGTGCCAAAATGGAAGAATGGTCAACTTTCTTTAGAAACTTCAGAAACTCAACAGGAGATATGGTTGTATTCCGTGTTGGTCAACAAGGTGAATAAAGGGGTGCTTAACTCTAGAGCAGTGGATTATTTGACATCGGAGATGGATCTGAATATTAGTGAATTTATTGGCGGATTTATCGCCATTATTATGTTGGCAAGCACTGTAAGTCTGTTGTATTTCAGATTGTATGTAGATCTTCAACGGGATGAGGAAATATACCGAGCTTTATCGAAAATCGGACTAAACTCAAGGGAAATGAGACGAGCTGCATCCAGACAAATTGCTTTCTTATTTCTTCTGCCATTAGTCGTATCATCCATAGGAATAGTGCTTTGTTTAGTTATGTCAGAACCATTTGGAATATATGTAGTACCCTTTCGCATTACGCTTATTCAGATTATGCTGTGCTTTTGGGCAATCCAATTCTTTTCCTTTCTTATTGTAAGGTTCCTGTACCTTCGTCAATTGGATTTGAAGATGTTATAAGGAACGATAAGTTGTGTGTAAAAAAGTTGCAGAAGGGGAGGAGTGGGTTCCTCCTTTCTGGAATCTCCACGGATTATAGACGATGCAACTCTCAATCACGATTTCCTTGATGGGGAGTCATACAAAGAAATTGTAGTGTAGAGGAAGAATTATAATTCATATAACAACGTATTTATTAGGCTTAATAAAACTTAGAAAGAGGAGGATATCTATGAAAAAAAGTATGTTCATTTTATTGTTGTTGGCCTTATCGGCCAGTTCTTTTTCAGAGTCCTTTGTTCATGCAGAGCAGCAGCAGGTTTCCAATGGAAGTGTAAAAATAACACTGAGTCAAGCACAGCAATGGGCACGGTCTAATAGCTTTAGTTTGAAAGAAGCCCAGCAAACGATAGATCGTAATCGGATTAACCTAAAAAATGCAGGTAAGAATCTTGATTTCATTCCAGCAGGTGCAGGCAACGGTGAAGAGGACGCGGCTAGTAGTTCAGCTTGGAAAGGGTATGCCTCATCGACGGTTTCTTATTTGGAATCCAAGAAGCAAATCGAACTTGCTCAAGATCAGACAGACTACACCACAATGAAGGACTATTACGACGTACTTTTAGCTGACAACAAAGTGAAGAGTAGTGAGGATGCACTTTCGCTTGCGTTATTGGAGGAAAAAGCTGCTGAGGCGAAAGCCAACCGTGGAAAAATTTCTCCAAGTGAACAAAGCACTATTATTCAGACTCGTTTAGAAGCAGAAAAGAATGTAGAGATTGCAAAATCTGCGCTGCAAAAAGCGTTAGAGGTGCTAAACACCCAAATGGGGCAGCCGCAAGGTACGGTATATGAACTGGTGGATCGACCCGCTTACCGGAAAATGGATAACACGAATTTGGATACGCTTGTGACGCGTGCAATCTCGGCGAGTCCTTCGGTATGGAGACAGGAAGAGGCTGTCAAGCTGGCAAAAATGGAAGTTAAATATTACACATGGAACTCGGGATCGGACGATTATGAAATTAAACAGATTGATGTAGACTCAGCGGAAGGCGGACTCCAAAATACCAAGGATCAACTGGCAGAATCACTAAAGAGTATCTACTTTAATTTACAGCAAAATGATGAACAATACGAACAAATGCAAAGTAATTTACAGAACGCTATTAAAGTGTTGGACATATCTCGTAAAAAAAGGGAACGTGGATTTGCCACAGGTACGGAGGTCGCGACGAATCAGTTAAAAGTGAAGCAAATTGAACGGAATAAGGATGAACTCATTGTTCAAATGACAATGCTGCAACATGCTTTAAACAAACCGTGGAGCGTATAGGTTTTAGAAAAAATACATTTTAAGGGGATATAACATTGTCGGAAACAGAAAAGAAAGATGCATTGCAAGTATTAAGAAGGAAAAAAAGATTGAAAGGGATCATAGGTATTCTTGTCTTGGTCCTTATAGCGGGAATTGGAAGTTTTGTTTATATGAAAAAGGGGCTGGAAAAGCCCGTGGAGAGTCCTGCGAACCAGATCGTACAGGTACAGAAAACAAACATGACCGAGTCGCTTAAAGTGACTGGGATCGTTCAGGCTTCTAAGGAAGTCAATATTAATTTCACAAATGTCGAGGGTGCCAAGCTTATTGCTGTCAATGTCAAAGCAGGAGATAGTGTCAAGGCGGGTCAGGTGCTGGCTCGTTTGGATGATTCCGATTCCAGGTTACAAATTAAAAATGCTGAATCTAATGTAGCGATTGCCCGAGCCAAGGTGGAGGAAGCCAAGCGTGGACCAAAGCCTAGTGATATTGAGCTCCAGAAGGCAAATGTCCTAAAGGCTCAGATGGCGATTAAAACAGCCAAGGATTCCATGGAGCTGGAAGAAGCTGATGCACAAAAAGTGGCGGCCAAGATGACTTTGGATAAAGCTCAGAAGGATTATGCTGACCAGACTTATCTAGTCCAGAATGATGCAGCTGCAGAAAGTGACCTGGCGGCGGCCAAGCAAAACCTGGATAAGGCAAAATTGGATATGAGTAATGCCGAGCTTCAATACAAGAAGGCAAAGAATCGACAAGTTCAGGCGATTGAGGATGCGGAAATGGGTTATAAAACAGCTTTAATACAATTAAAGGCAGCCCAGTCCCCGCCTGATGCCTCCAATATTCAATCCGCACAGGCTTCTTTACAACAGGCTGAAACGGAATTGGAGCAGAAGAAAAGTGTCCTGAACAAATTACAGGTTACGGCACCGTGGGATGGAATTATTTTGAAGGTTAATGGCGATGTGGGTACCAGTCCTACAGCACCTTTCATTGTTATGAACAACTCCAATACAGGCGTTATGAAGGTTAGTGCCAAGGTTAACGAAAGTGACATTGCTAAAATGAGGACTGGGCTCCAGGCTACGTTACACACGAATTCGTTCCCGGACAAACAATTTAAAGGCGAAGTCCTCTTTGTTTCTCCAGAGCCGGTTACGGAATCCAATGTGACTACATACAAAATTGAATTGTCTTTGGATAGCCAAAAGATAAGACTACAACCAGGGATGAACATGGATGTATCACTCCTCTTGGCTGAACATAAAGATGCGTTGTCTGTTCCATTGTTCGCATTGAGATCCGAAGGTGGAGTGGACGGAGTATATGTAGCAAAGAACCCGGCTAACCCTGCAGATTATGAATTCAGACCAGTGAAGCTGGGGGTCTATACAGCGGATCAGGCCGAAATCAAGTCCGGTGTCAAGGAAGGCGAAACCATAGTTATTCCGCCTCAGGGTGGTAGTGCTGGTCCGAATGGCAGTCAAGAGGGTCAGGACCCTGATGGAGGTCAGGCACAATGAACGAAGCTCGTTTGAATAAAAGCGTTATTGAAATTAAAGAACTAAAAAAAATATATGAGGTGGGCGGTCAGGAGATTCAGGCTCTACGTGATGTTGATTTATCTATTAGCGAAGGTGAGTTTGTTGCCATAATGGGCCCCTCTGGTTCGGGTAAGTCCACTATGATGAATGTCATTGGTTGCCTCGATCATCCTGATACGGGGAAGTATTATTTGGATGGGTATTCCATTTTGGATGCTCGTGAGAACGAGCTTTCCGAGATTCGAAATCAGAAACTGGGTTTTGTGTTTCAGAAATTCTATCTACTTCCCCGAACTACAGCATTAGCAAATGTAGAGCTACCTATGATGTATGCAGGTATACCTGCCAAGGAACGCCGGGAACGAGCTGTGGAGGCGCTTCGAAGTGTAGGGCTTGCAGAACGGATGTACAACAAGCCTAATGAGCTATCTGGTGGTCAGCAGCAACGAGTCTCCATTGCGCGTGCGTTGGTGAATAATCCTGTTATTCTGCTGGCGGATGAGCCTACGGGGGCATTAGATACAAAGACGAGCGTCGAGATTATGGAGCTGTTTCAAGGCTTGAATGAACAGGGGAAAACCATCGTCTTGGTTACTCATGAGCTGGAAATTGCCGAATATGCCAAGCGCCTGATCAGCTTTCGAGATGGGAATATTGAGCGGGATGAGAGCATTATGAATAGAAGAATTTCATCAAGGATGGCAAGCCTATGAATTTAATGGAAACGATCCGTGTATCAATTAACAGTTTAACGACCAATAAGCTGCGCTCTTTTTTAACAATACTCGGTATTATTATCGGGGTGGCAGCGGTTATTGCCATTATGGCGATTGGAAACGGCTCTACAACCCGCATAAAGGCGGAAATTAATAAATTAGGGAATAACGTATTGATGGTTGCGCCAGCTATGACAATGCTCGATGGTGAAATAGATTATAACAACACGCCATCGTTTACTTGGGCTGATGTCGAGGCGTTGGAACAAAAGAATTCCATAGATGCATTGATGCCAAATATAATGAGCAATTCAAAGGCTACGTGGGGGCGATATAACTATAACGCCACTATTGTAGGGACTTCCGCTTCATTCTATAAAGTCAAAAAGTTTTCCTTTGCCGAGGGCAGAACATTTACCAACGATGAGATGGATAAACGCATGAATGTCGCCATTCTTGAAAGCCAAGCGGTTCAACGTCTTTTTGGTGGAGATACCCAAAATGTATTGGGGCGAACGTTTCAAATTAAACAGATTCCTTTCAAGGTAATTGGAGTTTTAAATACTCAGCCAGTAACGAAATTAAGCTACAGCACTAATGAACAAATTTACATCCCTGCTACAACCATGATGAACCGTCTGGGTGAGAAGAACATTACAGGATTGGACGTGTCCGCCAAGTCACCAGCTTTGATGGATCAGGCTCGTTCAGACATATTGGAAAGCTTGCGTTTAACGCACCAGCTAAAACCCTCGGAACCGGATCAATTTCAAATTATGAGTCTGTCAGAAGCAGCAGGTGCAGTTTCCGGTGTAGATAATATCATGACCAGCTTGCTGGGTGGTGTAGCCGCGATATCGCTCGTGGTAGGGGGAATCGGAATTATGAATATTATGATGGTTTCAGTTATAGAACGTACAAGAGAAATCGGTATTCGAAAAGCCATTGGTGCTAAGCCGAGAGACATTATGATTCAATTCCTGTCTGAAGCGGTCATCTTTGGTCTGTTAGGAGGTACAATCGGGGTTGTAACAGGCATAGGAGCGTCCAAGATACTTGAGGCAACTGCACATATGACCATTGAATTTACGGTCTCGCCTATCATATATTCGTTTCTTAGCTCTGCGGGCACAGGCATCCTATTTGGAGTATACCCGGCTTATAAAGCAGCAAGTTTGAAACCTATAGATGCATTGAGATACGAATAATAAGCAGGGATATGAATTTAAGAATAAAAAGTGACTACGATTCCAAACAAAACAGAAGGGACAAGCAATAATATGGATATTAAAGATGTGGAGGATCTATATTTATCTTGCAAGTCAGATCTCTTGGGATATCTATTGAGGATATTGCATAACAAACAGGATGCCGAAGATTTGTTGCATGAGTGCTTTATTCGATTTATAAGAGCTTCACCTAACTTGCCTCAAGATCGTATTCGATTTTATCTTCTGAGAATTGCCAAAAATTTAGCTATAGATTTAATAAGAAAACGAAAAAAGATGGATGAATACAACCTACGTAAGGAGCTGCTCTACTATCACTGGGATACCGTCGATTTTGAAATTCAGGAGGAGGTCAATCGAATTCTTTTGATGGCAAGTAATACCGAGCAAAGAACGGTACTTGAATTACGTGTAGTCCGAGGATACTCCATAAAAGAAACGGCTAGAATCTTAAACAAGAGTGAAAATTCAGTGAAGTCTTCGCTGCACAGAGCTTCAAAACGCATTAAATTAAGATATATTTCCTGAACTGATTTGGACGACAGCAGATAATCGTTTATTCAGCAAATCGAAAGTACTAAATCTAAGAAAAAGAATAATTTCTTAAAGAGGAGTAGACATAGAGTCTGCTCCTCTCTTCGCTTGATACAGAGATTTAACAATAAAATCGATATTTTCCACCATAATAGATAATAAATATCCCCTTTTTTGGATTGTTTCTATTTATAATGAAAGCGCACCCACAACAATCAAAGGAGCTGATTTGTTTTGACACGTAACAAACGCCTAAGAAGATTGTCCACCGCCATGTTAACGGTGCCTATGCTCACGATGTTCGCTTCAGGTGCAATGGCAGAGCAGGAAATGAACGGACATAAGCCTCCGGTTTCTAGTGGAAGCGGCGTATTTTATGAAATTTATATCAATTCTTTTTATGATTCGAATGGAGACGGACACGGTGATTTGAAAGGAATCACACAAAAACTTGATTACTTAAACGATGGCAAACCCCATTCGGGTAAGGATTTGCAGGTCAGCGGCCTCTGGCTTATGCCCCTAAATCCATCTCCAAGCTACCATAAATATGATGTAACTGATTACTATCAGGTGGACCCGCAGTATGGGAGTCTAAATGATTTCCGCACCTTGATGAAAGAAGCGGACCGAAAGGGCGTCAAGGTGATCATGGACCTTGTTATCAATCATTCGAGCAGCGACCACCCATGGTTTAAGGAGGCCAGTGCCAACCCACAAAGCAAATACCACGACTATTACGTATGGGCGGATGAGAACACAGATATGGAAGAAAAGGGCTCGTGGGGTCAGCAGGTATGGCATAAGAATCCGAATGGCGAAGGGTATTTCTACGGTACATTCTGGTCGGGCATGCCGGATCTGAACTTTGACAATCCCGAAGTCCGCAAAGAAATGATCAAAGTCGGCAAGTATTGGCTGCAGCAGGGTGCAGACGGGTTCCGGCTTGACGCGGCGATGCATATTTTTAGAGGACAGACGAAGGATGGGGCGGATAAGAACATCGCCTGGTGGAATGAATTCCGCTCCGAGATGGAGAAGGTAAATCCAAATGTATATCTGGCAGGAGAGGTATGGGACAAACCGGAGACCATAGCTCCTTATTACGGACCGCTCCACTCCCTGTTTAATTTTGACCTGGGTGGAACGATTTTGAACTCCGTGAAAAACGGCCGAGATCAGGGTATCGCGACATTCGCCGAGAAAACGCTGCAACTGTACAAATCGTATAATAAGGCGGCACTCGATGCTCCGTTCCTGAGCAACCATGACCAGACCCGTGTCATGAGCGAACTGGGCGGGGATGTGCGAAAAGCCAAGCTGGCCGCTTCCATTCTTTTGACGCTTCCGGGTCAGCCGTTCCTCTATTACGGGGAAGAAATCGGCATGAAGGGAGAGAAGCCTGATGAGTATCTTCGTGAGCCTATGCGCTGGTACAAGAGAGATGGCCCTGGTCAAACGACGTGGGAAAAACCCCAATACAACACAGGCGAGGTATCGGTGGAAGCGCAGCTGAGGGACGATGATTCCCTACTGGAAAGCTATCGCACACTCATCCGTCTGAGGGAAGAACATGACGCTTTACGCAGCGACAGTCTGCAACCTATACAAGCAGGTTCTGCCAGCGTGACCGCATTTAAACGTACTTCAGGCAAAGAATCATTGTATGTATATCATAACCTGTCTGGAGAGCCGGTTACCTTGCAGATGAAAGATTTCGATAAGGGTAAATGGAAAGTGGTCTTCTCCACCTCAAAGGATATAAAGGTGAAGAAAGGAACAGTTACAATTCCGGCTTACAGTTCTCTAATTACCAAAGAAGACAGAAGGAGCTGAATATAGGGCAAAATTACCGTTCAGATGAAGCAGGATATATATCGATGAATCCACGTTGGGGTGTTGACAACACCCCCTTTTTTTTACATAAGTTTTGCTGCATACGAATAGAGGGTAATGAAACCGGAAGGAGAGCAGTTATATGTCAAAAAGACAGTTTTTACGATGGTTGTGTGTTGAACCGGGAAATTACTCGTTTCAACTAGACCACTTCGATGTAAAGCACGCCCCTTAGAGTACACACAGGGAAGGATAACTGACATTCTCCAGTGTATATTCCAAGGGGCGTTATTTGATACCCTCAATCATAGTAAAGCTCGGACGATTCTATATGATTATACAGGGGGTATGCCTTCCGGTACATTTCGGCCCTTGCTCTTAGCAAGTAACTGCTCATCGAACGGCAGATTCTCTTTGATCGCCCACAGGTCGTCATAGCTGAGAATCCGTCGATCGGCTCTGGACAGGTCCTGCCGACCGGAGCCGGGATTGTGGAAGCCGATGCATTGCATTCCTGCACTTTTGGCTGCCTGGACCCCGTTCCGTGAATCCTCAATAACGATGCAATGGGCCGGTGCAATGCCTAGCTGCTCGGCGGCGTATAAGAAGATGTCCGGTGCCGGCTTCCCCTGCAATACCTCTTCACCGGTGATTCGAATGTCGAAGTAACGGCCAAGTCCTGTCTTTTCCATAATGAGATCAATCAGCGCCCGTGGAGAGGAAGAGGCCACCGCGACCGGAATCCCTTTCTCTTGCAGCCAGTCCAGCCACCGCTCCAGTCCGTCGATCGCCACAAGGCCCTCGTGTGCAATCATCGTCTGCATCACATTTTTTCGGTGATAGGACAAGGCCTCTTCTATCGTATTGGAAAGCTGATGTCTGTCCAGTACCTGACGCCACATGGATTCGAGTGTCACTCCGACATAAGTGTGATGCTCTTCTTCCGTCATGGGCGCACCGAAATGGGCAAAGGAGCTGCGCTCGATCTCAAAATAAATCGGTTCGCTGTCTACTAGCACCCCGTCCATATCGAAGATGACCGCCTTGACCGGAACGGACGCTGATGGGCCTTCCAAGCATTCATTATTCGGCTGCGCATCATGATGAATGGTTGTCATGTCCATTCTCCTCCTTGTTCGTATCTGGATTAGTTACCGGAACGGTTCGATTGCAGCACAATCTTGATCGCCTGAGACGAAGGCTGAAGTGTCCGCTCGCTGATATTGCATCCAAGTGTCTTAAAGGCTTCATGGTAGTCATCAAGCGGATACGAGTGGGTTATGATTTTTTTGGCGGGAATGATTTGCTGTTCAATCAGGTAATGCGCCGTGGAAAACGTGCCCAGAGAATCAATCGAGCCGATGATTTTAAGGCTACGGTCAACTACCTCTTTCGGATTAAACGAACTTATCCCATCTCTCAGCCCCACCAGCATCAAATACCCGCCGCTCGCAAGCTGGCTTAGTACCTCAGTGCCGACCACGCCTGTGGTATCCACAATCATGTCCACTTGATTCTTTAACGGAGCCAGCTCATGAATGGCCGACTCCAGTGTGGCGTGCGCGGACCACCGTTCGGGGGCAATAGAATCCGCTATGGCGAGCCGTTCCTCCGAGATGTCAACAAGACAACCAGTTACGCCTTTCGAAGCAAGAGCATAGCTATACAGAATCCCGATCGGACCTGCGCCTATAATAACGGTTGTGAAGTTCGGCAGCAGGTGAATCTGGTTGATTCCGGTCAGCATACAGCTCAGCGGTTCGGTCAGCGTCGCTTCTTCGTAGCTGATATGGTCCTTCAGCTTGAACAGAAAACGATCCTCGGTCACATAATAATCGGTGAACGTCCCGTCGGCGCTGACTCCGGTCTCGGTTACGGATTTATGTGTGCAATGATTCTGTCTTCCTGTCCGGCACATTTCGCATTGGCCGCAGTAGTATGTTGGATCAATCACGACTCGGTCCCCAGGCCGCAGTGAACTGACGGCTGATCCTACAGCGATCACATCCCCCGCTGATTCGTGGCCCAAGATAGTGGACGGCACGGCATGATATTTGCCACTAATGATGCCTAGATCCGTACCGCATACGCCTGTCGCCCGAATTCGGACGAGTACATCGTTATCTTTTTTAATCTCCGGGATAGGTCTTTCCTCAAGTGCGACATCCCAAGCTGATTTGTATACCAGTGCAAGCATAAATAGTCCTCCTTTTGCCTGTTAGGCAGATGGTTAGTGAAGGGTGGTCAGAACAGTGTCAAGCCGCTTGGCAATTTCGACAATCTCATCTTCCGTAGCCGTGAGGGAAGGTCTCACTTTGACCACATTGCCGTAACCGTAACGGGAGCCTCTGAGAATCAGCTGCTGTTCGGCAAAAGCGCGGTCGATAATCGCATTACTCTTAACTGCGTCTGGGGCATCATCCTCGTTGACAATTTCCAGTCCCCACATCAAGCCGACGCCGCGAGCCTCACCAATGATGCAATCGTGCTTGTCGGCCATCTCCGTCAGCAGGGTTCCGAGCAGGCTTCCTTTGGACCGAACGGCTTCCAGAAAACCGGGTTCAGATACAACCTCTAGCGTGGCTTTAGCTGCCGTAACCGAGATTAGATTGCTACCTGAGGTGAAGGAGTGCTCGTGCTTCTCGAGAACATTAAGACGAGACTGCATCAATACTGCTGCTACCGGTACACCAATGCCGCCGAGACCCTTGGCGAGAGTAATGATATCTGGCTGGATATCAAACAGTTCACTTGCAAACATATAGCCTGTCCGCCCAATCCCGGTCTGCACTTCGTCAGCAATCAGAATCATCCCGTGCTCGTTACACAGCTGACGGAGGCGCTTGAAATATCCTGCAGGGGGGATGATATTGCCTCCGTTGCCCAGGATGGGTTCAATAATCATGCAGGCCACAGAGCCTGAGCTTGCATACTCAATGGCGTCCGATATGGCTTCGACGCATTGATAGCCACACTTGTCAGGCGAAGAATTAAACGGGCAGCGATAGCAGTAGGGAGCAGGTACATGCAGGGCATTTGGTGCTGCCGAGTTGGGGAATTTTCTCCGCCGGAAGGCGTTGCCGGATATACCTGTTGCGAACTGGGTCTGCCCATGATGGGATAGATACAGGCTGATTATGTCGAGCGCTCCGGTATATTTCTGGGCTAGCTTCACAGCGCATTCGTTCGCCGTAGAGCCGGTAATATCTCTCATCCATCCCGCGTCGATGCCGTTCGGCGTATACTGGATCAGATGATCCAGGACTTCTTCGACGTAAGGCTCGGTAAAGGAAGAGGACATGTGGGCAAGATTGGCAACTTGTTCCTGTACTTTGGTGACGACATGAGGGTGATTATAACCGAGCGACAGATTGAAGGTGCCAGATACGCCATCCAAATATTCCTTACCCGAATCATCAATCAGAGTAATGCCTTTTCCGTATCTGAAGCGTTCTTTGGTTAAGGTATGCACGATGTTCCCCTCCATATCAGAATATACATTCTCATTAAGTACATCCTTAAAAAATGTACTGCCCTGCTACTACATAAAGCGGTGGGCCTCACCTCCCCCAAGAATAAAGAATCTCATCCTTCCTTGCCCTGATGGACAAGGGAGTCAACGACCCGTCTGCTTCTGTCATTCCACAGATGCGAGAGAATGACCGCCAGCAGCAAAATTAGACTGAAAGCCGCCAAAATCCAAAGGGTAGCCGTCACCGACCATTCGCTCATGCTCCAGCCTGTTACATATTGAAGAACTGCTCCGCCAATTCCGCCTGACGCAATTAGAATGCTGGTCGTTCTCTCGGTCATTCCCGGAATCAGCACGTTCGCATAGACGAGGGCAATACAGAAGAGACCGGACATGAATAACCCTGCACCAAAAATCAGAAGGTATGTAGCCCACTGACTGGAGACAAACGCCATTGCGACCAGAAAGCAGAAAGTTCCGATTCCACTCCACAGCAGGAAAGGAATATATCCTGCTGACTCTGCAATCTTCCCTGAAAACATGCGGCCAATGATCATCGCAATCCAGAGTATGCTAACACCCAACGAAGCTACAGATTCCCGAATCTGCAGGGTCTCGATCAGAATAGAGGGCAGGAAGTTCATGAGCCCCAGTTCAAGCCCCATGTAAACAAAGAAGAATACAATGAATATTCCTAGTAACACACGATGCTGTACCGAGTACCGGGCTTGTTCGACCGATCGCTCAGAGGTTTGGAGATCTGCTTGGATAAGGTGGGAAGCGGAGGAAGCAGGCATGGTAATCCAGAACAACCCCAGAATAAACGTCAGAAGGGAGATGGTGTAGAAGGTCAGATACCACATTCCAAGCCAGATATACAGGCTTACCAACGCGGGAATGAGCAGTGCACCAAGTGCAAAATAGACATCCAGCTTGGACATGGCTACGGCTTTCTGCTCTTCGGTGAACTCAATGGTGAACGCTCCGATGGACGACTCAATGATGCCTGAGCCGAAGCCAACCCAGATGGTCATCACGATAACCCAGGTCCATGAGGGGAGTACACCCAAGAAGGCATACCCTGCTACGATACTAACCAGGGCAATGGACAGCATAGACTTGCGACCGATGTGTAGAGCCATGAAGGGGGAGAACAGAACGCCGACAAGAAATCCGAAAAACTGAAGGAACAACAATAATCCGCCATCGCTGTACCCACGTCCATAGTAAGGCAGTAGAACCGGCAGTAATGCTCCAAGCACCACACTAGTAATGCCGATTAACAGATAGAAAGCACAACTTAAAGTGAATAGTCTCTTCAAGGTCCGTCCCTCCATAAGTCTATATTTTCTATATGGATTCTGTTGCTTTACTAGATTATACCTTTTTCTTGGAAATGTATATATGTATTTATATAAAAAATGTAAAACTAATCGTTCGACAATTTTACACGTATTTGCTTAATCCAGTTAAGGCGAAACCTGTTTATCTGAAGAAACTGCATGCGGAAGGGAGAAATAAGATCAGCCCAAATTGTTTTCGGGCGCCAAACCGCTCATAATTGAGGCATAACTTTGTGTTTGCAAAATTAGGTTAGTAAGGATACCTGACAGTTGTTTTACTTAATACAACTGGGATTGATAGGGTAGGAAAAAGAATGTTAACCGCTTACAATTCAAAAGGAAGAGGGAATTTTATTCGAAAGTTGAGAAGGTGAAAAATGAAGAAGAGAAGAAGGAATGCAGTGCAGCATAATTATCAATAGTCATGTGTACGGCTTTTTTGAACTTTACAACAAAAGGAGTCTACCAAAATGAATTTTTATTTAGAAATCCCGGAGCTTGACCGACATTTTCCTTTCCGGAGTTTTATTAATAAAGGCGACGTGCTTTGCTATCCTCATTGGCATAAAGAAATTGAAATTATTTATGTGACCCAGGGAACCTTGGATCTGGGAATTAACGATATTTCGATACGCATGAAACAAGGTGAAGTTCAGTTTATAAATGGGGGGGATGTTCATTATTTCTTGGCTTCTCCCGACAGCGAACGGGTGGTTATTCAATTTGATCTGAGCTTTTTTCAAGAGGTTTCCACATTAAGTGATCAGAAACGCCCTCTTAGATATATATTTACGGAGATGGAGCAATCAAGCTGGAACTGGCCAGAAGAAACAGCAGCTAAAATGCTTCCTCTGATTCAAAGCATTTATGATGAGAACGTCAACCAACACGAAGGGCATGCCTATATGATCAAAGCCAAGTTATTTGAGATGTTGACTCTTATTATGCGTGAAGTGCCGAGAAGCATGACGCCAAGGCTTCCTGAAATCTCTGAAAGACCCTTAACACAATCAAAGGACACCCTTTATAAACTGGAACGTATTTTTGAGTATGTGGAATGCCATTATCATGAAACCATTTCGCTGAAGAATGTCGCTGATTATATGGGGTTCAGTCCCTATTATTTCGCCAGGCTGTTTAAGAAGAATACAGGGATGACCTTTGTAGCATTTTTGAATGATTACAGACTGAATAAGGCAAAATGGATTTTGTTGAATGAAAACAATCCGATCACTGAGGTCGCAGAGGCAGCAGGGTTCAGTAGTGTAAAGACGTTTCATCATCTCTTTAAAGAAGCAACAGGAACATCACCATTGAAATACCGCAGGACAATATTCGGGAATAAAACAGCAAGAAATGAGGAGGAAAGCTTTTCATGAGATTTGTATGATAGAGCTATCCGACGGAGTGAAGGGAGAGTTACGAGGACATTAAAATTTATGGATCCATGAGCAACCGCTTGATATGCAGTAGGCTTAAATCAGGAGTGGAGGAAGATGAAAATGGCCAATCGTATATACAATGTAGTCATCATCGGTTATGGAGGCATGGGAAGCTACCATGTTCAATTGATCGAATCTAATCAGCAACTTGCCGTTGGCGGTGTATATGATATTGTCGATTACCGAATGGAACTGGCTGCGGCTGCCGGCTATAAAACCTATGCCAGCCTGGATGCCGTCCTTGCCGATCAGGCCGTGGATATTGTTTTGATAGCAACACCTAATGATGTTCATAAGGAAATCGCGATCCAGGCGCTACAAGCCGGAAAACATGTCATTTGTGAAAAACCGGTTACGATAACGAGCGCGGATTTCTTGGATATTGTTGAGGTGGCGAAGAAAGAAAATCGTGTGTTTACGGTACATCAGAACCGTCGATGGGATGAAGACTTCCGAATTATCAAAGATATAATTGGCAATAAGACCGTGGGCGAGCTTTTCCAGCTGGAATCGCGAGTTCAGGGGGCTAATGGGATTCCAGGTGACTGGCGGCAACTAAAGGCATATGGAGGAGGAATGCTACTGGATTGGGGAGTACATCTGTTGGACCAGCTGCTTCAGATTACGGACAGCAAAATAGAAAGCGTGGCTGCTACCCTTAGCTATATTTTGGGGACTGAAGTGGATGACGGCTTTACCAGCTTTATTGAGTTCAAGGACGGCCTGACCGCAGTCATTGAAGTGGGTACAACCAATTACGTAAAGCTGCCGCGCTGGTATATTAAAGGAACTGAAGGAACCGCAGTGATTCAAGATTGGGATTTGAGTGGAGAGATCGTCACCCGAAATCCAGATGTTGCTCACGTGGAACCCAAGCCGATTCAAGCAGGCCAAGGATTGACGAAAACGATGGCGCCGCCGTCTGAGGAATCCACCCTTAGGTTCCCGATTGAGAAAATACCTGCTGCTGCAGAAAGCTTTTATGAGAATTTTGTCTCCACCATCGAAGGAAAAGCGGAGATTGCGATCAAAAATGAAGAAGTACACCGTGTATTGGTGCTGATTGAGACGATTTTTGAGGCGGCGGCAACCAAAAGCGTAATTCGAAGAACTATTTAAATCCGCTCTATTTTTCGATCCATCATAATAGAGATATATAGGATCCTGGAGAGAACCAAACAGATTTATTCAATGAAATCTTGGGATGCATTTAAGTAATCAGTAAACCTTTGAATGGTGAGCAAAATAATTTTGCCCACCATAAAACACAAGCGGGTATCGCTCCACAACCGAATTCTATTGCTTGATCATTTTTAAGATGCTGAGATTTCGAATAGCTTTAATTTACACGTAAAGAGAAAAAGAAGCTTTTACATAAAATCCGCTATGTCTTCCTTATAAATCAACATATTCCACTCTAAATCTTCCATAAAAAACATAAAATAATCCATGAAAGCGCTGGAATAATCATTTGTATTAGAAAAGATGAAGGGAGAGATCGTTTATTGTAGTGTGCGACCAGAAGAATATAGATGAAGGGACGTAGAGAATGAGGAGTTATAAACGAAGATCCTGGAAACGCTTATTTTTATTCATGATCACGGGAATACTTGTATTAACATCAGTAAGTGTTGTTACGCCGATCAATGCTGATGATTTGCCTAAAAACGTTACAGGTACATCAGTAAAGCTTTCATGAAAAGCCTCCGAAAACATCGCCGACGGTAGTAGAGTATCAGACTACGATCTCTATCGCAACGGTTCTCTCATCAAGCAAAATATCTCCGATGCAACATATGCCAATTTGCCGAAAAACCTTGATTTGACAGCCCTTCCAGACAACCAAGCGATAGTTTACTATTTTAAGAACAGCCGTGGCTGGAGCGATGTAAATATCCATTATGCTCCCGATGGTTCATCCTGGACATCCCCGCCGGGTATCAGCATGAATGAAAGCGCTTGCTTGGATTGGGCCAAAAAAACTATTGATCTTGGCTCTAAAACATCGATGAAAGCAGCATTTAACAACGGCTCTGTCTGGGATAATAATAAAGGTGCTGATTATCATTTAGTTGCTGGTTTAAGTACTATCAAAGACGGCATTGTCACAACAACAGGAGCTAAGAATCCGTGTACCCTCCAGTTATTGATTTAGAAGCACCTTCTATACCTCAAGGATTGACAGCCAATGCGGATGGACTACGAATCCAATTAGAATGGGATCTTTCTGTTGATAACGTTGGTGGAAGTGGGATCGGCGGGTATGAGATCACTCGCACAGGAGGAACTAAAGGCAAAAAGGTCTATACGACGACCCGTATTACCTTCCAAGATTCATTATTGGAGGCGAAAACGAAATATACGTATACAGTTAAGGCATATGATAAAGCAGAACCAGCCAACAAATCGGAAAGTAGTATTGAGATAAGTGCAACAACAGGAACTTCACCACCTCCTGCTTCAAAGGGAAGCCCGATCGGAACAGATATGCGTGAAGATTCAATTTACTTTGTGATGACTGCCAGATTCTATGATGGGACCCTTCGAACAACCGAGGTGGTGCGAATCATGTTTCAAGCGGCAATGCAGCCAACAGTGATCCAATGTTTAGGGGCGATTTTCAAGGGTTAATCAATAAACTGGATTATATCAAGGCTCTTGGCTTCTCAGCGATTTGGATTACACCAGTTGTATTGAATCGATCTGACTATGACTTTCACGGCTATCATGGTTATGATTTTTTTCGAGTGGATCCCAGGTTAGAGTCACCAGGAGCAACATACCAGGATTTGATTAATGCTGCACACGACAAAGATATTAAAATCATACAGGATGTTGTGTACAACCACTCTAGCCGCTGGGGTGCAAAAGGTTTATTCACGCCAAAGGTATTTGGTATTCAAGATAATCAGTGGAGCTGGTATTATGACGAACCTCAAGAAGGAATCGAGTATGATGGCCTTCAGCAGAATAACGTAGGTAAGCCGTATAACGGTGACCTATGGTCAACGAAGGAACCAGAGGGCAACACATGCCGGAATTGGGGAATCCCAATTAACTCAAAAACATACAATTGCCAATGGCCAAACCCCACCACTGGCATGTTTCCTTCACAGTACTATCACAGTTGCTGGATCGGCAATTGGGAAGGGGAAGATTCACGGAGTTGTTGGCTGCATGAGGATCTGGCTGACTTTAATACAGAGTCAAAGCCTGTCCAAGATTATTTAATTGAAGCGTACAATCGATTTATAGATATGGGTGTGGACGGGTTTAGGATAGACACCGCTGTGCACATTCCTCGCGTTACCTGGAACCGTCATTTTCTTCCTGCAGCGCAGGAGCGGGCCATTGAGAAGTTTGGTGAAAAAGGACGTAATTTCTATATGTTCGGTGAAGTAGGCGCTTTCGTCAACGATAAATGGAACCGAGGTTCTGTGAATCATTCGGCTCAATTCTTCACCTGGAAGGAACGCAAAGAGTATAGCACCAATGATGAAGCAGCTGCGCTGGAACAATATCAACACGAAAATAATCTTGGTACAGCCAATCAGCCTTTATCCGATAATGCATTCCTCAAAGGGAATTTGTATCATGAACCGGACCATTCACAAGCCTCCGGGATGAATGTAATTGATATGAGGATGCATATGAATTTTAGTGATGCGAATAACGCATTTTGGAATGGCAAGGATTCGGATGACAGTTATAACGATGCGACCTATAACGTAGTGTATGTAGATAGCCATGATTATGGACCTAACAAGTCATCGACTCGGTATACGGGGGGCACGGCTGCATGGGCTGAGAATATGAGTTTAATGTGGACTTTCCGTGGAATTCCAACATTGTATTATGGCTCAGAAATTGAATTTCAGGCAGGCAAGCCAATCGACTGTGGTCCAACGTGTCCATTAGCAACCACAGGACGTGCTTATTATGGAGATCATATTGAAGGTACAGTAGTAGCCTCCGATTTCGGACAGGTAGCTTCTGCTTCAGGTTCGGTTGCTCAAACCCTGCAGCACCCACTAGTAAAGCACATTCAGCGACTGAATCAAATTCGAAGAAGTATTCCTGCCTTGCAGAAAGGTCAGTATTCTACGAAGGATGTAAGCGGACAAATGGCGTACAAGCGACGTTATACGGATTCGTCGAAAGGCATAGACAGTTATGCTTTAGTTACTGTTAGTGAATCAGCTGTTTTTCGGAATATTCCTAACGGCACTTATAAAGATGCCATCACTGGAGACGTCAAAGAGGTCACGAATGGGACGCTCAATCTGACAGTTTCGGGCAAAGGAAACTTAAGGGTATATGTACTTGATCTCCCGGGTAATCCTACTCCCGGTAAGATTGGTGAAAACGGACCTTTCTTGAAACCTTAATTTTTAAATATAAGAAGCATGGAGGGAACGACATTCCTAGGAGTGTCGGTAATTTGAGGTTTTAAAAACACACTCATAAACATATGGGTGTGTTTTTTGGTGTTGAGGATGAGTCGTTCATGCCATTAACAAAAATTTATCATGATTAAGTAATTCGCCATATTCCTCTTCATTGATTGAAAATATCATAGATAACAAGAAGATGTAACATTTTCCGCAGCGTAGTACGTTAATGTAGACACCTTAACGTACTTAAGAGTATTCTTATGTGTACTTAAGAGGGACCCCATCGCAACCAAAACTAATGAATATGTAAGTAGATAAAGGAGGCCCCGTACGTATGAAGTCTCATACCTCTGACCGTATTAAAATCCCGCCAGGATTGTGGGCAGGATTATGTCAATTAGGGTTTGGCGCCCACGATGTAGCTCGCAAAGCACGACTGCCGATCGCCATTATTACTGAACCAGTAGTCACCACCACCCAATATTTCGCGATCTGGCAGGCATATTCTGATCTCATGGGTGACACTGCCCAAGGAATCATCAAGCTTGCAACCGTCTTTGATACAGCGAAGTATCCACCGACTGTCTTAGCGACTTACCACGCTCGGGACTACCGCGACGCTCTAAACCGAATGGCTCGGTACAAACAACTGTGTCCCCCGGAAAACCTACATATCACTGAGGAGGGCGAGCACTGTACAATTGATCTGGAATGGCTGTCTCCCGAGCAATCTGGTCCGCCGATGCTGGTTGGTATCACGCTGGCTTGTCTTCTGGAGATTGGACGCCGGGGCACAGGTCAACCTTTGACAGCGCAGCTTGTTGAATTTTCGCACTCCATGGGCGATGTACAAGCCCTTGAAGCTTACTTTGGCTGTCGTATCCGGATTGGTGCAAAATGTAACCGATTGACGCTACACCGAAGAGATCTGGACCGCCCCTTTGCCTCGTACAACGAAGAGTTGCTGGAAATCCTGACTCCTGTTCTGGACCGATCGTTGAATGAACAGCAGCGCAGCCGCTCAATTACTGAGATGGTCAAATGGATCATGAAACGTAGCCTTACAGGAGGGCGTCCTGACATTCAGGCTGTGGCGAAGGAGCTCAGTATGAGCGATCGTACCTTGCAGCGCCGGCTTACTGACGAAAATACGAGCTTCAAGTTTCTATTGACACAAGCTAGGCATGAGCAGGCACGAGAGTACTTGGCAGACCCCTCGCTCGATATTAAAGAGGTGGCATTCTTGATTGGATATGAAGACCAGAACTCGTTTTATCGCGCCTTCCGCCTATGGGAGGGGGATACACCTTCAAATTGGCGGACTGAACATGTAGGTACAAACTCGATATCAGAAGCACGCTAGGACTGCCTAATTAGTTTTATCATTTGGCGTGTTAAACAAGAACTTTGGCGCAATATGCTAGTTACTGGACAATCCAGACAAGATAATATAATCACTATCCGGAGCACAAGACTATTTTAAAAAGGAGAAGTGTATTATGGATATGGGATTAAACCATAAAACAGCTTTAGTTACAGGATCAACGAAAGGCATAGGTAAAGCAATTGCCATTGAACTAGCCAAAGAAGGTGTTAATGTACTAATTAATGGACGAAATTATGAAGAGGTAGAACGAACTGTAAATGAAATTAAGTCAGATTTCCCAGCTACCTCCCCTCAAAATGCTACAGCCGATATTGTAGATATTGGACAAAGAGAAGCCTTATTTGAAAAATACCCCGAAATTGATATTTTAGTTAACAATATGGGTATTTATGAAATTATGCAATATGAGGACGTAGACGATGAAGTATGGGAAAAATACTTCCGCACTAACGTTCTTGCTGCAAATGGATTATCAAAATTTTATTTACCTAAAATGTTGAGAAATGGTTATGGTCGCATTATTTTTATTGCGAGTGAAGAAGCAATTATGCCTTCAGGACAAATGCCTCAGTATTGTATGACAAAATCTATGTTGTTGTCATTGTCAAAAAGCTTATCTAAATTAACAATAGGAACAGAAGTTACAGTCAATACGATCATGCCAGGACCAACACTCTCTGAGAATGTACACCAAATAATTGAGAGTATGTATCCTCATGAAGATATGACTTTTTCAGAAAAAGAGAAAGATTTTATGGTTACAAACCTGCCTCAATCTGAAATACAGCGATTTATCAAGCCTATTGAAATAGGTAGACTAGCTACATTTGTATGTAGTCCTTATGCATCTGCATTTAAAGGTTCTCCAATCCGTATGGATGGAGGAATGGTACCGACTATCTTTTAGCGCTTGTGGAGAAGCTTGCTGAAATTAGCGCTGACATTGCGGAACATTATGATAAGATGATCAAATATCACTCGAGGGTAGGATGAGGATCATGAACCATTTTGCTATGTATGGAAAGTTGACGGCACGTCCAGGGCAAAGGGACACTCTTGCAGACATCTTGCTAGAAGCGGCCGATCTGTTGAAGTCGAATAATGACTGCTATTTGTATATAGTCAATGTGTCAGACGACGACCCGAATGCGGTGTATGTGACCGAACTGTGGAAAGATGCAGATGCCCATGCAGCCAGTCTTAAGAATGAAGAGGTACTGGCGTCGATACAACGCGGCCGACCGTTGATTATCGGAGCGGAGCCCATTAAACTGCGTGCTCTAGGGGGAAAAGGCCTGTAGGGTCATGATGCAATTGCTGCTACTACAGCAGCCGATCACTCGGTTGCTTTTAAGCTAACCAGCAGGATTGTCCTAATGAAACGCTTTTGTAACATGTGAAAGGTTGGCAGATAAAATTGGCCCTGGTATAATAAGGGTAATTCACTAAGGAGAGATTTTTTTGTCTGGAGCTGTTCTTTACTAATCCAATTCCATAAAAAGAGGTTTTCATGCACCTACTATTCGTCTGCCCAATTTTTGTATTACGGGTGGGATTTGAAAGCTTCGGAATTAGTTAAGAACAACGGATATTACCAGATCCTTAGGGATACCTGTTATAATGAGTCCAATCCGTGCTGGTTCAGCGCGGATTTTTTTGTGGCTCAAATAGCAGGTGATATGAGGGTAGGAATGACGTATGTTCATTCCTGCCCTTTTTTAATTTTTTGCAAAGGGGGATAGAAGGGAATTACTCCAATTTGGTCAAATACATCCAGACTTCTTGAATGAAAGAATCAATCTAAGTAAATAGAAAGGTGGACAATACATGAAACTTCAAACGAATCGGCTCATATTAAAAACACTTGATCTTAATTTAATCGAAGCAGCAGCCCGACGTGATATAGGTGCTATTGAAGCTTTGGGTTATAAAACCAGTGATGAATGGCCGGGTCCTGATTTCTTTGAAGCTTTACCTTATTTTCGAGAACTTTTGATAAAAAATAATGGCACTAGAGGTTTTGACTCTTGGATCATTGTGGAGAAGGGTACCCAAGAAATTGTTGGAGGGATTGGTTTTTTAGGAGATCCTGATCAGAACGGTATGATTGAGATCGGTTTTGCAACGAATGAAAGCCATCGCCGCAAAGGCTATTGCTATGAAGCTAGTCAAAAATTAATAGAGTGGTCCTTAAATCATGAAGAAGTTCAAATCATAACGGCAAGATGCGTACCTGACAATATCAGCTCTAAGAATTTGTTATTGAAGTTAGGGTTCGAAATTGATCACAAAGATGAAGAATTGCTTTATTGGAAATATGAAATGAAGAAAGTAGGAGGGGGTCAGCAGAAATGATCCGTCGAGATCTAGATGACGTAGATTTCATAAGAGCAAATTTAATGGGGCCTAGTTCGATTATCATGCTCGAGGAGCTATCGGAAAATTTGCCTTTGCAGAAAGGAATGCGAGTGCTGGATTTGGGCTGTGGGACCGGACTTACTTCTATCTATTTGGCGCAAAAGTTTGGCATAACCGTGTTTGCTGTCGATTTATGGATTAGTGCAACTGAAAACTATAGAAGATTCAGAGAGTTTGGTTTGGAAAGCCAAATTATCCCCATCCATGCAGATGCCTGCCACTTGCCTTTTGCGGAACAATACTTTGATGCAGTTATAAGCGTAGATGCGTATCAATATTTTGGAGCGAATGAGCAGTACTTAGATGACCATCTTGCGCCGCTAGTTAAAGAAGGAGGTAAATTGGCTATAGCGATGCCAGGGATAAAGATGGAGTTTGATGGGGTTATACCCGTGGAACTGCAGCCGTTCTTGTCACTTAGTGAGGTTGATAATCAGTGGCATACATGCGATTGGTGGCGGAAATTATGGCAACAGTCGCCAAATATTTACGTTGAATCGGTAAGAGAAATGAGATGCTTCTCGAAAGCTTGGTATGAATGGCTTCAGTGCAACAACGATTATGCACGTGCTAATAATGCATTGCTGAATGCAGATGACGGGAAGTATATGAACCTAATCTCGCTGATTGCTACTAAGAAATAGCGATATCCAGGGACAAAAGTTCCCAGTCCTATGGGCTGGAATTCGCTAAAGACTGAGAACGATAGTTCAACTCTACCAAAAACAGCCGAGCACTCGGCTGTTTTTTAACTAACGGGCAGAGTACACTAATGCAGATTCCTCATCGCATGAAGCGGTTAATTGATGCCAGGGTCGGACTTACAGGCTTAGGTCGAAAGAGTAATACGGGAAAAGTTGGCCCATGAAGGCCTCCACAAGCTTTCTCAATTCCCGACGGGTCTAACTGAATATGGAGAAGCATTAGAACTTGTATCCATAGCATTTTTCAAACACTGTTTGTCGATATTCCAAAATACTGTTTAACAGTACTTTTTCTTCTCTCTAATATCATCATTTTCTTTTGAAATGCCGATATAAAATTGAGTCTAGAGAACTATTTCATACATAAATTTTACCTAAAGGAAGTGGAAAGAGATGTTGAAAAAGAAATGGCTTATCACCCCGTTGGTTGCGACGACACTGTTTTTCGGTCAATCTGCATTCGCTGCAAACACGTTTTCTGATGTGGAAGGAACAAAATATGAATGGGCTGCCGAATCGATTCGTTCCATGGTCGACAAGGGCGTTGTCAAGGGCTATGCAGATGGGACCTTCAAGCCAAGCAAAACCATAACGAAAGCAGAATTTGTACATATGTTTCACAAGCTTTTTCCAGAAATCGATCATTCTTCCGGCGAACCTTCCGACTTTGTGGATGCGCGTAAACACTGGGCGAATAAAGATTTTGCAGCAATATTCAACGGGGACTATGTTTGGCCGTATGCTGAAAGTGTTAGCGGGAAATATCCAAATTATCAATTCTATGTCAAGCCTGACAAACCATTGACCCGCTGGGATGTGATGATGATTGCCTCTCTTCGGACGGATTATACCAATCAGACGCTTCATCCTGAGATTGAGGAAGTGATTTCCGCAGCTGCGCAGTACAAGGATATGAAAGTTCGTCAGGCCAATTACAATGACAATTTCTCGGCCTACTATCCGGTGCTGTACATCGACAAGACTGGAGAAGAGTACTCCTATGATGGCGATTCCCAGGATCAAAAGGCAGAAGCATTCTACACCCTAACCAAGATGGGGATCCTTACCGCTAATGAAGGATACCTTCTCCCAAAAGCGCTAGTCACACGGGCTGAAGCTGTTACCATTTTACAGCGTTTGAACGAAGCCACAACGAAGTGATTTTTAAATCAATGATGATCAGACAAAAGCAAAAAAAGATCCAACAAATAGCTTCATTTACACCTCAAAGGGTAGTGCTGTTAGGTTTTGATAAACCGAATTCAGAAAATAAACAAACCTAAAAGTATGTCGATGAATTTGTGGAAGAATTGAGATTTCAAACCGCTGATCTGAACAAATCAAATCAGCGGTTTTTTTAGTATGAACATGGGGGAAGATCAAGCTGCATCTTTCGGAAAGTTTTTTGACAGGTCGACGAAATCGCGGTTAATATAGATACATTAAGTCCTTAATTTAAGTGGGGAATCTGAAGTATTCAAAAGCAATGAAGAATGACTCCACACGATGCTTTATTTAATTGCCTTTGCGTCGGACAGACCGTGAGGGAATGGTAAGCTTTGATTGAAATGTAGTTATAATATATCTATTAAGTCTTTAAGCTTGAAATTTTACCAATTCGGTACATTCTATAAAGTATTAGTTTTTGTAAGAAAAAAATGATGCACTACTATTGTGACCTGTAATCATACAAAAAGGAGACTGAACTTATGTGTAGCGAACGTTTTACTAATCACTGGGATTTCGGAAGTGTACAATGACAAGCTGGATTATGTCGCCAAGCCGGAGCGAGGGTCTTGTCCTTGCTTCAACGAGGGACGAAATCCGTAGTATTTTCCCACCATTGGCGAATACACCAGTCTGCTGGAGCAGACTGGCTTCCGTGTTACGTTGGCTCAACACTTCGACAAGCCCACTCCGCTTAAGGGAAATACAGGGGCGCGATAATGATCAAACGACCACTGAATATGCTTTTGTTTTCTGAAAAATGGTATTATGGCAGTTATTAAAAAAATAGCTAATAAGGTTGCTTCACAGAGAGAAACATCAGAATCAATTAAAATAGTGTGCAAAGGTTCATGCAGCCGACTTCATAAAACCGTTCGTTTAGGTGAAACACTTTCTTGACGCCAAATAAATGACATTTGATGCATGATGATTGGTGCCGCGCAATGGTTTGAGATATGAACTTGGTGGACCTACGACTCATGCAATTGTGCTGACTTCCGGTGCTGCCGACTCATGAATACCAAAGACAATGCAATTACCGTGAGGATAATCCCAAGCATTTGAAATCCCTTGAAGCTAAACGTACCTCTCATAACAATAGCTATCAATAATGAAGAGATAATGGTTCCCAGATATCTTGATGTGTTAAATAATCCGGATGCTACACCGATTATTTCTTTTGGAGAATTTTGGAACAGAGCTGCTTGCATACCTACATTGTTCAAACCGTTGCTAATACCGAATGCAGCTAAAGCCAAACACACGCTGATAACCGGTGAAGTTGGATTCAATGTCACGAGCCACACTGACCCCAATGTCATCAGAATTGCGGACACCAGCAATGCCGGTCGGGGTCCTGATTTATCGATCCATTGTCCTGCAATTGGAGAAGTAATTAGCGAGCATAAGCCTAAGCTTAGCATGAGAATGCCTGTTTGGAACTCACTGACATGACGTACCATTTGCAAGTAGGACGGAAGCCCGAAAAAGAGCGAGTAATATAGTACGTTAACGAGCATGAATTCGACATTAACCCAAGTCATTGCAGGGTATTTGGCAAATGTGCGTAAAGGAATAAAGGGTGATGTCGCCTTTAACTCATTTCGTACGAATATCCCCATCGCAACGAGACCTATCAGCCCGACAATGACATTCCCTAATGAGATATGTCCAGATGATTTTGCTGAGAGTAATCCAACGAGCAGGGTAACCAAAGCCACTGTGAAGAGCAGAATTCCTAATGCATCAATCAATTCAAACCATTTACGAAAGGACATGTTGCGTGCTACGGATGTTGGCAGTTCGTCCTTAGGAATATTCCTCCAAGCCAATACAAAGCTGGCCACCACAAACGGAATATTGATGAAAAAGATAGCAGGCCAATTCCACCAATGAATCAAGACTCCGCCAATAAAGGGGCCAATTGCTGCCGCTCCAGATAGGAATATGGACAAAACAGATAACGCAGTCGCTTGTTTCTCTGTAATATGAATTCGAACAATAGCCATTCCAACCCCAACCATCATGCTCGTTCCGATGGATTGCACAATGCGGAACACGATGAGCCACCCGAAATTTGGTGATAATGGAGCTAATAATGATGCAATGAAGGCTACAACAAGCCCGGTAAGAAATATCTTCCTACGACCGAATAAATCGCTGGCTTTTCCCATGACAGGTTGAGCGATGCTACTTGCAATGTAGAAAGAAAAAATAATCCAGGAAACACCTGTAAAGTCAAGTTGGAACACATTTTGCAGTCTTGGAATAGCAACAGAAACCATCGAAGAATTTAATGGGTTCAATAGTATCCCTAGACCAACTGAAATCATTAACCACCAGCTGCGAACGCTCATTTCTGGTCCCCCCATAGCGAATTAATGTCATCGTACTTGAAATCGATTATTTATTCCAACGCATTTGATGTTATAATCTCATTGACTTGAGGGAATGAATGGGGGGTCATAATGGAACTTCTTCAACTGCAATATTTTCTGACGGTAGCTCGTTTGGAACATGTGACCGAAGCTGCACGAAGTCTGCACGTTACTCAATCGTCGCTGAGCAAAACGATTCAACGCCTGGAGGAAGATCTGGGGGTTCCTCTATTCGATCGAACAGGGAGGAAACTGCGATTGAATGAGTTCGGAAGCAGATTCCTTCATCGTGCAGAGAGGGCTTTATTTGAATTGGAGCAGGGGAAGCAGGAGCTTAGTGATTTATCCAGCCCGGAACATGGCACTCTCGAATTGGCAGTGACCACCGCAAGCACATTACCCAATATCCTGCGAGAGTTTCGGAAAAAGCGACCCTATATTCAATTTCATGTGCAAATGCTGACCACGCAGGAAATGGTAACGCTTCTTCATAGAGGCGAGGTCGATTTTTGCTTGTCCTCACCTCCAATAGAGGGAGATGACATCGAATGCCAAATCGTGTTTATCGACCCAATCCTTGTAGCTGTTCCAAAGGGGCATCGGCTGGCAGATCGAAGCAGTGTAACGTTGACAGATCTAAGGGATGAATGGTTTGTCGGTGTAAAGAGAGGCTACGGTACTCGCGATTTAGTGGACTCTGTATGCAAATCGGAAGGTTTTGTACCTAAATATGTGTATGAGGGGGATGAACCAGCAAGGCTTAGTACGCTTGTGGAAGCTGAAATTGGCATAGCCTTCATACCAAGCACGGCAAGGAATTCACGGGAACATCTTAAATATCTCCAAGTAGAAAATCACGAATTGGTACGGGAGATCGCTTTATTATGGCACAGGAGTCGGTATATTTCGCGGGCTGCTCTGGAATTCCGTGAGGTAGTTGTAGAATATTTCGGAGCGATATCCAAACAGACAATATAATCCCATATATAAGCGAATAAAAAACATTAACAGAAGCGGTAGCGTAGGACATGTTAACCAAACGTCCTAAGCGGCCGCTTATTCTTTTATTCAACTGCAAAATTTGTAATTTCGATTTGTACGCTGCCATACACACATGCCCAGCTATTGAAGGATTTTTTAGATTGTACTAACCCATCCTTCTCAGCTGGCGAAACTGCTCCGGCGTGATGCCTGTATGCTCCCGAAATCTCTTGATAAAATAGCTGCTTTGATGAAAGCCAGTTTCCAGTGAAATCTGCTTTACAGTGAGTGCCGTGGATACAAGGAGATGTTTGGCCAGCGTTATTCGGCATTGGAGCAAATATTGAGCTGGGGTGCTGCCCATGATCTGATGGAAGAGCCGGCTAAAATGAAAGGAGCTATAACCTGACGTCGCAGCCATTGTCTTCAAATCGAGCATGTCTCGACAGTGCATACGAATATATTCCGCCGTATGACGAATCCTCTCCTGGACGGTGCCGCCGGGAGAGGTACCAAAAATTTGGTGAGAATGGTGGGCGATCTCCAGCAGAACTTCATAAAGCAGGGAAGAGATCCGCACATCATAGTCGTGACGGTAAGCTTGGGCAAGTTGCAGCATTTCTTCCATCAGTGGCTTTAAACGTTCTGGTCGGTGGAGCGAGAACAGATACGGTTCGTGAATGCTTCGACCTTGTAATGCGAATCTACGTCCTGCCCGTCGAAATGAATCCATCGAACATCCCAGGGATCCTCGGGTTTTGTTCGATATTGCTGCGTCGTATGCTTGTCGAAAAGAAAGCCCATGCCAGGGGTAAGCTCGATTTCCTTCCCATCATGCACAATAACGCCTTTGCCTGCAAAAATGATATGTAAATTGTATTCTTTCAGTAATCCTGCATTCCTTCGCTCCCCATGATTAGGGAAGTTCTTGTAACGCCCTAATGATTCGGGAAACAGCATACCTTTATTTAGAATGGGCAAAGGAAGATAACAATCTATTTTAATCATGTGTCCATCTCCTTGAGTAAGTTAGCAAAAAAGTAATTCAATTAGCAAAATCGAGTTATTCTAATCCTTTTATTCCTATATTACAATAGATACGATTATCAGAGAATCACATTTTTGTACTATCACTTCTACTGAAGGAGAATTGGAGCATGCCGAAATCCTTATCTTTAGATCGCTTTCTTTTGGGAGCTTGTTATTATCCTGAACACTGGGACGAATCGTTGTGGTCGGACGATCTCATAAGAATGAAGGAACTGGGCTTCAGCATCATTCGGATTGGAGAATTTGCTTGGTCGATCTTCGAGCCGGAGGAAGGAAAGTTCGAATTCACGCTGTTTGACCGTTTCTTGGAGCAGGCAGACGCGAACGGGATTCAAGTGATCATGGGCACACCAACAGCTACGCCACCAGCATGGCTTACTTATAAGTATCCCGAGGTGCTGAACGTATCTATGGAGGGGGTCACGTTCCAAAATGGTCAGCGTCGGCATTATAACTACAGTAGTCCCATTTATTTAGAGCTTTGCGCACGTATTACAAGAAAGATGGCACAACATTACAAAGATCATCCGGCCATCATTGGGTGGCAAATTGATAATGAGCTGAACTGCGAGATAAACGTCTTCTATGCCGAGGCAGATCATCAGGCTTTCCGGCGCTGGCTAGAGGCAAAATACGGTACGTTGGAGCAACTCAACAAGGCCTGGGGTGCTGTATTCTGGAATCAAACTTATGACAGCTGGAAGCAGGTTCATCTAACTCGTCCAACCGTATCCGGGTCAACGAATCCTCATCAGGCTTTGGACGAGAAACGATTTATATCCGATAACACCATTTCGTTTGCCAAGCTACAAGTGGACATACTTCGGTCAGTAGCGCCTAATCAGTGGGTGACTACCAACGGTGTATTCGGGCATTTGGATAGCCATAGGATGACGGATCAACTACTTGATTTTTTCTCGTACGATTCTTACCCTCAATTCAGTACCATTTATCCAGACCAAGGGGAGAAGCCATTGCTAGATCGCAAGTGGGGACTTTCTTTAAGTAACGTCAGAGGGATGTCACCAAATTTCTGCGTGATGGAGCAGCAATCCGGTCCGGGAGGATGGGTGAACAGAATGGAGATGCCATCTCCACGCCCGGGGCAGATGCGATTGTGGACCTACCAAAGCATTGCTCACGGGGCAGACATGATTTTGTATTTCCGCTGGAGAACGGCAACATTTGGTACGGAAATGTACTGGCATGGAATTAATGATTATCACAATCAGCCGAATCGTCGGATCGCAGAAGCAGGCCGCGTCGGAAAGGAGCTGCAAAAGGTTGGAGGGCGGATTCTTGGCAAACGCTACGTGGCAGAGGTTGCTCTACTTCGCGATTATGATAACGAGTGGGATGGCGAGTTGGATAAATGGTATGGTCCCTTGACAAAGCAAAGTGAGCTCGGCTGGTACAAGGCACTGCAGTATGGACATATACCTTCGGATATGGTTACAATCCGTCCGGGTATGGAATCAGAACAGCTGCGGGAACTGGCCAATTACAAGGTGCTGGTATACACGCATCCGGCGATCCTACGAGACAGTACGGCAGCTATGTTACAGAAATATGTAGAGGATGGGGGCATCCTGATCTTCGGCTGCCGTACCGGTTATAAGAACGAGTTCGGTCACTGCCGCATGCAGCCGCTCCCAGGCCCTGCAGCCGCAATGAGCGGCGTTCACGTAGAGGACTTTACGATGATAAATGGGACGGCATCACCTGTATCGGTGCGATTTAAGGATCAAGAACTTGATTTTTGCGCTCCAGGCTTCAACGATATATTGAATGTTCATGCTGATACGGTAGAAGTACTCGCAGAGTACGCATCAAGCTACTATGAAGGGAAACCGGCCTTGACCGTTAACCGTGTCGGCGAGGGACTGGTCTACTATTGGGGGGCAGCTTTTGACTTAGCGTTAGCGGCTGAGCTCCTAAGACAGCTGCCGGTGACATCTCCGCTTGCGGGGTGGTGCCAAGCTCCTTCGACGGTAGAAGTCGCTATTCGTGCGGATGTACAAGAAGAGCTGGTATTTCTACTGAATTACAGCGGAGAAACGGCTCAGATTAAACTGAGTGTTGAGACGGAGGAACTCCTTTCCGGTAGCAGGCTTACTGGTACCGTAACTTTGGAACCGTATGGAGTATGGGTATTAAAGAAAGTTTAAAATAAAGAGAGCATCAGCCGCTGATCTTAGTTCGAAGATCAGTGGCTTTTTATTGCATAAAGCAAGGGAATAACGTGTTGCTTTTTGTGTACAGGGTTCGGCTCAATAATCGCTGTCTTTCCTATGGGTTCTTGAACCAGAGAAATCGGACATGATCGGTATTTAATACAAAATTAATAATTTAATACAATATTATTGACTCTTTCAGAGCATACAAGTAAACTTATTGTAATATAATCACAGTAAATGGAGATGGGTGATGCAATGCTTGAGCTTAGTTTTGATGATCCGGACAAGCTGGTAACGGTTACGCATGCTTTATCCACCCGTTCCCGAGTTGATATTCTCCGCCTCTTGATTTCTAAAAACCTTAATATTGTAGAAATAGCGGAAGCTCTTCAACTTCCGGTGTCTACGGTAGCCAACAATATCAAGGTTCTGGAGGCTGCTAGACTGATTAATACAGAGCTGCTGCCTGCCTCTCGCGGCGCGATGAAGATGTGCAGCCGCAATTATGATGACATTCATATTGCGCTAAATCTTGAAAAAGCAGTACCCAAAGGGGATGTACAGATCTACGAAGTGGACATGCCGATCGGTCATTATAGCGATTGTGAGGTTTCACCGACGTGCGGTATGGCCAATGCAGACGGGATGATCATACGCGAGGACGAACCGGCGAGTTTTTTCCACCCGAAGCATATCGGAGCCCAGATGATATGGTTCCGCAAGGGCTATGTCGAGTATTTAATGCCGCTCGAAATACCGGCAGGAGCGCGAATAGAATCGCTTGAGCTATCGATGGAAATGTGTTCTGAAGCACCAAACTATGACAACAATTGGCTTTCTGATATTTCCTTGTGGGTTAATGGCGTGGAGATTGGCATGTGGACGTGTCCCGGTGATTTTGGAGACAGGCGCGGCAAGCTGAATCCTGCCTGGTGGTATGAGTGGTCTACCCAGTATGGGTTGCTCAAGACCTGGCGAGTAGATAAAGAGAAGACTGCGCTGAATATGGAGAAGGTTTCCTCGGTTACACTGGATCAGCTCAACCTGCAAAACAGCCACAAGTTGCGTCTGCGGATCGGAATTAAGCCAGATGCGGTGCATCAAGGTGGGCTCAACCTGTTCGGAAAGCAATTTGGAGATTATGATCAGAATATCAAAATGACTGTGAATTATGTCATGGATTGAGATATTGGTGAAGTGGATAGGCTTTAGTTGCAGGTGCTCTGTAGCTAAAGCCTTATTCAGTTTATTAGTTACATAAAATTAACTTGAAAGCGTTGACATTAAAAATACATCGCTATATAATCCCCTAAAGATACAAAAATAGTGTAACAAATTGATTTTATTGTTTGTATTTCGAAGCGGAAGTAAAGGATGACGATCGGACCTACAGATGATAGCAATACACTGTTAAGTCATCAGGCTAAGGTGACTAATTATATATCAAAGGATAGGTGGAAACTGTATGACTACAAACGCTTATATCAAAAATTATCCAAGGCCGCAATTTGTCCGTAAAGAGTGGCTGGATTTGAATGGGGAGTGGGATTTCGCCTTCGACGACGGCAAAGTGGGTGAAAGCGTTCAATGGTATCATCATTTTCCGAAGGGAGCCAAAATCCTCATACCTTTTACTTATGAAACCAAGGCAAGCGGGATCGGAGTCGAGACCTTCCATCCGGTGGTCTGGTACTGCAGGAGCGTGAAGGTCCCGCAGGAGGCAATAGCGAAAAGGACAATTCTACATTTTCAGGGTGTAGATTATAAAGCGAAATGCTGGGTGAACGGAATTATGGTCGGTGAGCATGAAGGAGGTTATGCTGCGTTTTCTTTCGACATCACACCCTATATCACTTACGGTTCGGAGAATAGCATCGTGCTTAAAGTGGAGGATAGTCAGAGCTGCACGCAGCCCCGGGGAAAGCAGCGCTGGGTGGATCAAAACTTTGAATGCTTTTATGTACAGAGCACCGGAATCTGGAAAAGTGTGTGGATTGAATATGTGAATGAGGTAAGAATCAATGAGGTTAAGATGACACCGGATATCGACCGTCATATGATCCGCTTTGACTTTCAACTCATGGGTATCGAGGGTAAAGAGAACTTACGCCTGGAGACACGGATTGCGCTGAAAGGACAGCATGTGAAAAAGGTCAGCTTATCTGCCGACAGGCCCTGGATAACGGTAGAAATCCATGTATTTCATGAAGCGGGTGGTCCATGGAAGCAGTGCTTGTGGTCACCGGAATCGCCAAACTTGTTCGATGTAGAGTTTGCTCTGTATGAGGATGAGAAAGAGAGCGACAGGGTGTGTTCTTATTTTGGCATGCGGAAAATATCGATTGAAAACGGGCAGATTCTATTGAATAATGGCCCTCTTTACCAGCGGCTAATTCTGGATCAGGGCTACTGGCCGGAAACTCATCTGACTCCCCCTTCTGAAGAAGCTCTTATCGAAGATATCGATAAGATAGCCGCGATGGGATATAACGGGGTTCGTAAACATATGAAGCTGGAAGACCCTCGCTTTTTATATTGGTGTGATGTGAAAGGCATGCTCGTCTGGTCGGAAATGGCGTCGACCTTTGAGTTCAATGATCAGGCGGTTAGCCGCTTTACGAAGGAATGGTTGGAAATCGTGCCGCAGCAGTACAATCATCCAAGCATCATAACTTGGGTCCCGTTCAATGAATCGTGGGGCATATCGACCATTGGACATGATGTAAGGCAGCAGCAGTTCACGCAAACCATTTATCATCTGACGAAGACGATTGATCCGCATCGTCCGGTGGTTACCAATGACGGATGGGAGCATACGGTCTCGGATATTTTAACCCTTCATGATTATGTGGAGACGGGCGAAGAGTTTCTGGAGCGATATCAAGACAAGGAAAGCATCGTAAACAACAGCATCTCCTTTAACAATTGGAAATATGCCTTTGCAGAAGGATATGCCTACCGGGGACAACCGATTATCATAAGCGAATTCGGCGGCATTGCCTTCCAAACGGAAAAGGGCTGGGGATACGGAAACCAAGTGGATTCAGTCGAAGCTTTTATCGAACGTTTCCGTGCAATCACCGGAGCAATTAAAGCGACCCCCTATCTCTCGGGCTATTGCTATACACAGGTAACCGATGTACAGCAGGAAGTCAACGGATTGTTGACGGAAGACCGAAAACCGAAGCTTCCGCTTGAAGTGATTCGGGAGATAAATCTGGCTTGAAGCGATAATTAAGATGATAGAATTTGCAGAACAGCTGCATGCTGTTGTCCAGTCATTGCTGGGTTCAATTAACTATAGAATTTAAACTTGGGATAGCAGTGTTGGAAAACAGGACAACTTTTCGCATACAGGATTTTAGTGGAAAACTGGATTTAATTATTTTGGTTTTTTGTTCCCCACTCACATAACCCTTCCAAAACAGGTAATAGCGTTTCTGCTTTATTTGTGAGACTGTACTCGACTTTAGGGGGGACTTGAGGATATTCTTTTCGATTCACCAGACCATCCGCTTCCATTTCTTTTAGTTGTGAACTCAATGTTTTATAAGTAATAGCCCCTATCTGTCTTTTCAGATCGTTAAAGCGAACGGTTCGGTTTTCGGCTAGGAGATAAATAATAACCATTTTCCATTTACCACCAATCAATGAAACTGTATAACCAAAAGGTGTATCTTGAATATTTTTAACTTTACCTTTAAATTCAGCCATACTCATATTTACACTATCCTTTCGGGTAGTACCTATCAAAATAGTGCGTACTACGTTTTTATTTGTGTTCAGTTTATACTAACCTTACTTTTGAAGTAAAGGAGAGAAAAACATGACTAAAAAAACAATACGCCTGTTAATGCCACAATGGCAAGGGGGAAACAATCCTAATTACTCTTTTGGAGCCGAACTGCTTGCTTGGCTAGCTCCGGATAATGAACAACCCCTTATTCATGTTCCAGTTCAAGCTTATAAGGGTACTCCGCTTGAAAACGAAAACGGTATGAATGGGAGAAAACAGATACTTGAACAGTTAGAGGCTGCTCAGCATATCATTGATGCTCATAAGCCAGATCGCATTGTAATGTTTGGTGGTGACTGCTTAGTGGAACAAGCTCCATTTGCCTATTTGAACGAACGATACGGTGGGGAATTAGGTTTAATTTGGATCGATGCTCACAGTGATTTAGTTAGATATGTGGGCTATGATAACGGTCATACATTACCGCTCGGAAATCTTTTGGGAGAAGGAGATGAGGAGTTCGCAAAACATGTGAAAATTCCACTAAAACCTGAAAATGTCTTTATCGCGGGATTAGCGGCTCCTACAGAACAAGAAACAGAAGTTATTTCAGAAGCGTTTCAAAGACTAGGTATAGCTCCTGCAGAATCAGACACAGAAGTGATTCAAAGACTAGGGATTAAAACTGCAGGAACCAAAGAGTTAACGAATAGTACTGAATCTATTAGAGAGTGGATTAAAGAAAGTGGCATTAAGCATCTAGCTATTCACCTTGATTTAGATGTGCTTGATCCAAAAGCATTTCGTTCTTTACTGTTCGCCAACCCTGAAGCACCCTATAATTTTTCTCCTGCGGGAACAATGCAAATGCCTCAGCTACTTAATCTGATTAAAGAACTATCTGAAGAAACAGATGTAGTTGGATTAGGTATAACAGAGCATATGCCGTGGGATGCTATTAACTTAAAGAATCTGCTTGGAGAGATACCTATTTTAAATAAGTAAGTTCATACATGGATTATAATAGAACAATGATCTGCTTAATCATAAAAATACACTCACGCACTTTATGTTTGCGAGGGTGTATTTTTATGATTAAGCGATGTTGACATCCTATATTTGGGATTGTGATATTTAGGAGAAAATTCAACGATTTTAGTTTTATGAATGAACAGAGCTGAGAAATGACAACTTAAGAAAGTAGTATACATCACAATTTCCAAAGGAGGATATCTGTTATGGCTCACCAGAAGAAAAGGAAAGAAGCTGCCTGGAAGTCACGAAAGCAAGAACAGCATCCCCATGGTAAAGTCAAATCGCTCAAGGAGCTGTCCAGCGAATAGGAGTGAGGAGTATACTGCTTGAAAGAGAAGGACTGTCGGTGAAATTCATCGGCAGCCCTCTTTTTGCAATAATTTCGCTTACAGGAAATAATCCCTTTAATGCAAATTCGTTTTTCTGAAGGTTGTCAGTTCCGGCTAAAAATTGAAGCATCTCCTGTCCAGGAGATGCTTCTTCTACGTTATAATTGGCTAGTCTGAGATAAGCTGATTTATCAGGATACGATTGAATTCAGGAGACCCTGCTTCACCTGATCTGACAGGGGCATAAGTGGCAGGCGCAATTGCTCGGCGGCAATAATCTCTTGCTGGGTAAGCCACCACTTGATCGCGGCCGGGGCTGGCTCTGCAAATACATGCTGGATCATTGGTTCCAGTAGCATGAAACTGTCACGCGACCCGTTCATGTCGCCAGCCACAAAACGTTGGTATATATCCACATACTTCTGGATATGGAGATGAGCGGATGCAAGCATACCGCCGGCAGCCCCCTGGCATAGCATGGCATGGAAATAGGCATCCTCTCCGCAGAGGACAGGCTTGGTCTCGTACTGGGTCAATTTTAAGAGCAAATCAAGACCGCCCGTACTGTCCTTGAGCCCAATTACGCCATCCAGGTCCAGCACTTTGCGTATTGTATCTATTGTCATGCGACTACCCGTGCGAACCGGAATCTCATATACTAGCACAGGCAGACCTACACGAGATACGACACGGAAATGCTCCAATATTCCTTCCTGCGTCGGCCGGTTGTAATACGGAGTGACCACCATGGCTGCATCCGCTCCTAATTCAGCCGCCATTTCCGTCCGATGCACCGTTGAATAGGTATCGTTCGTTCCTGTGCCAATGACGATGGGAATGGTTTTGTTCATGCTCTTCAGAACATCCTGCGTCACATGTACCATCTGCTTCACTTCATCCCAGGATACGGTTGGCGACTCTCCTGTCGTACCGTTAACGACCAGACCCTGGATGTCATGGCCTGCAAGATAGGTAACATACTTCCGGTACGAATCGATATCCAACTTATAGTCACGCGTAAAAGGTGTAATCAGCGGTATGAAAATCCCATGAATATGTTGTTCGTTCATCATCATCAGTTATCCCTTCCCGTTGAATTAAATCTAATGTAACATAGGAAACAGCATCAGAGTTATCTATAATAAACGATGATTCTAATCAAAATTTTCGATGGGGTGGCCAGATTGGATTTCATTTATCTTCAAACATTTCGGGAAGTTGCCATTCGTGAAAGCTTTACAAGAGCAGCAGAAGTGCTAGGTTACGCACAATCCAGCGTCACGACCCAGATTCAGAAGCTGGAGAAAACGTATCAAGTTAAATTGTTCGAGCGCTACAATAACAATAAGATTCGTCTTACCTCCGCCGGAGAAGAGCTGTTCAAGCTTGCCGGACAAATGCTGGAGCTTTTCGAGCAATCGAAAGAAAAATTGGCCAAGCAGGGCGGGGGCTCCATGACGATCGGTACTATGGATTCCATCGCTTCGTATTTTCTACCGCCGTATATGCAGGCGACTCGCAAAGAATACCCTGATCTGAACATACGATTGCATACGGATCGCGAAGAGATGATTTTGCACCACGTGAGGGAAGGGGAGGCCGATGTTGGGTTGATCCTCGCGGACGATTCAAGCAATCCGGCGTTGCAGTGGATTACCATTCGAGAAGAACCGCTTGTGCTGATTGTCCATCCGAACCATCCGCTTATCGCTAAAGAGCGAATCGACCTGAATGATCTGGTGGATGCGGAGTGGATCATGCCTGAGCATACGTGCAACTACAGACAACTGCTGGAGAGAGTGCTTCGAGCAAATGGAATCACCTATCGCGTGAGTCTGGAGCTGGGTAATCCGGAAGCGATCAAACGGAGCATCAAAACTGGAGAGGGTATATCCATTCTACCTCTAATGGCTGCGCTGGAGGAGATTGAACGGGAAGAGCTAAAGGTGTTACCCTTTGAGCATGCCGAGCTCAAGCTGGAAATTCAGCTTGTTCTTCATCCCAAGAAGTGGGTGTCCAATGCATTGAGCTTTTTTATGGAGAGCATGAGAATGTAGATTTTCCTCCACATCAAAATGAATATACAGTACGAGCGCTTCCTAGTGGATACCAGAAGCGCTCAAAGTTTATTCAAATCATCCACGTTTTTTTTGAAAATAAGCAATCAATATTTGTATTCAAAACTTGACAGCAAGTAATTTTTTGACTAATTTAAATGCATGCGCATGTTTTTTATTTGGTAATGTGCTAAACCATTCGGTTACTTAATGTTTAATTAGAACAAGATGATCGACCTTACTGCCCAAGAATGGCGATTTAAGTTAATGGGAAAGGAAAAGATATAATAATGAGGAGTGATTAGATGAAGGTTTTGGTGGTAGGTTCAAATGGGCAAATTGGACAACATCTCATCCATTTATTGAAAGAAAACAAAGAACACACAGTCCGTGCGATGGTTAGGAAACAAGAACGAGCTGATGCTTATCAAAAACAGGGCGTTGAAACGGTCCTTGCAGATTTGGAAGGGGCTGTAGACTCCATTGCAGAAGCCGCTAAGGGGTGCGATGCTATAGTGTTTACTGCTGGCTCTGGTGGAAAAACGGGATATGAAAAAACGTTGTTAATCGATCTTGATGGTGCTGGGAAAACAATTGAAGCGGCTAAAAAGGCAGGTATTGATCGTTTTATTATGGTCAGTGCAATTCAGGCGAATAACCGGAAGAACTGGCATGACAATATCCTCCCCTACTATGCAGCAAAGCATTATGCGGATAGAGTGCTGGAAAGTAGCAGTTTGAACTACACAATCATAAGACCGGGGATTCTTTTGAATGAAATCGGTACGGGAAAAGTGGCTGCCGCGGAGAATATCACCTATGGCAGTATTCCTCGTGAGGATGTAGCAAGTGCCATTGTGGCAGCTTTAGATGAGAAGAACACATACAAGCGAGCATTTGATCTGATTACTGGTAACGATTCAATTGTCGATGCATTGCAAAAAATCTGAAGATGAGGATCAAGTATGAATCCAAACAATAAAGAACTATTTGCACCAGTTACATTGAAAAACGGAATCACTCTGAAAAATTGCGCACCTAGAGTTGACAAATAAAACAAACATGTTAATGTATATGCTTGTGCATGCATTTTATTGATACATTTCATAATATAAATCAGAGAGGAGTCTTTCTCACATGAAAGATTTATTTAGTCCCTATACAATTAAAGGTTTGGAATTGAAAAATCGCGTAGTTATGCCTCCAATGTGCCAATATTCGGTTGACAAAAAGGATGGGGTCGCCACAGATTGGCATTATATACACTACGTCAGCCGGGCGGTAGGCGGAGCTGGTTTTATCATGATTGAAATGACAGATGTAGAGCCAGATGGTCGTATCTCCGATTTTGATCTTGGTTTATGGTCAGATGAGCAGATTCCTGCTCTCAAACGGATTGTAGATGCTTGTCACAGCTACGGTGCCAAAGTGGGAATCCAGATCGCTCATGCCGGACGCAAGGCGGAAGATGCTGAAGTCCCTTTAGCACCCTCTGCTATTGCATTTGATGAAAGTTCAAAACAACCTCGCGCGCTTACAACAGAAGAGGTTAAAGGACTAGTTGAAAAATTTCGTGCTGCTGTAGCTCGCGCTGTCAAGGCTGGATTCGACAGCATTGAAATTCATGGTGCACATGGCTATTTGATTCATGAATTTCATTCGCCGCTTACGAACAAACGGGAAGATAAATATGGTAAAGACCTTACCCTTTTTGGTCGGGAAATCATTCAGGCAGCGAAGAGCGAAATGCCGGAAGATATGCCGCTCTTGATGCGTATTTCTGCCAAAGAATACGTAGAAGGTGGATATGGTATTAAGGAAAGCATTGCTTTTGCCAAGGAATATCAAAAGGCAGGAGTAGATATGTTTGATATTTCATCTGGTGGTGAGGGACCTATAGCTGCATGGGGCAGACCAGGAACTCACGCAGCGTATCAAGTCCCCTTGGCAAAAGAGATTAAAGAAGCTTTGGATATTCCGGTGATGGCCGTTGGAAGACTAGAAGATCCAATTTTGGCGAATGCAGTTATCGGAAATGAAGAGGCCGATCTGGTTGCTGTGGGTAGAGGGATGCTGAGAAATCCTTATTGGTCACTGGAAGCCGCATCAAAATTGAAAAAAGAAACTGCAATCCCTACACAGTATACTACAGGGTTCTAAGACTGACTAAAATGATGAACCTCTAGCTATATTCGTCCAGGGAAATATTTTAAGCCCGAATGCAACGATAAAGGAATTTGAATTGGTTGATTAAGCAAAAAAAGTACGTCCTTTAGACCTTCTGTAAAGTACTCTATCAAGGTACTCTACAGAAGGTCTAATTAATGAACTCTGCGATCATAGAGAGCATGGAAGAAGGTTTGCGCTTGTGGCGGGAGAAGTGCGTAAGATTGCCGAATATGCTTTGAATCTGTGGGCGGAATCCATGACCAGACGATTCATCAAAGTACGGCATGTAGAACTTGACCTTACAAACAATAATGAAGATGTTCAGAGGAAGATACATAAGAAGAGATTCATTTTTAGCTCTTACTAGTTTTGATATGTGGCACTATAAGATGGTTGTTCATGCCATGGACGTTACAATGCAATGGAGCATCCTATACTTTAATTTCATATTCGAATAGAAATTATTAAGTCCAAACAGCTAGAGTATTAAAAGATGTCTCTTACTCGATTCACGGAGACGGGATGGTTCTAGAAAGTCCAGTGTAGGCACTATTGATTTATAAGCCATATTATTTGCTAAACAATTAGTTTTTGATGGTAGAAGTGAATGTTGGTAAAAGCACCTGCAAACTGCTCCTCAAGTTTTCTTTTGTCATTTCTATTGGACTTTTGTGTAGAAAAATGGGTAAAAATACAAGCTAGTTTCGGAGGTTTTTTTGTATTCCATATTTTCTCTAATTGACTTTGTAACCCGACATTATTATTATCTTATACTATAAGATTAATTATCTCATACTATAAGGTATTAGCGAGAAGGTGTTGTGACCATTGGATTATAAAGCATTAGCGACAGAATTATTCGAGTATATCGTCAAATCGCGGAAACCGGCATTAGAGGAACGAGGGCACTTCTCACGTGGCGAAATGGGGATTCTCATTTGTCTGAATTTCAATAAGGACGGGGTTACCTCTGGCCACTTGAGCGAATACTTGTCCGTCAGTACGGGACGGGTAGCAACGGCACTGAAGAGTCTAGAGAAGAAAGGACTAGTTGTACGGCGTACTGATGTCAACGACAAACGTAAGGTGATTGTATTCATTACGGATTCAGGTAAGCAATTTATGATTGATAGGCATAATGAAGGAATTGCATGGACCGAGAATGTTCTTCGAAAGTTAGACGAAGAGGATGCTAAAGAACTGATTCGACTCATTAAGCTTATTGTCTCTAGAAGCTGAATTTCTATGCAGATGCAGGACGCACCATACTTCACCAAACATCAAAGACTATCAGATAAAAGGAGAGCAACAGAATGCTAAAGATATTCAAATATCTCAAGAAAAATGAATGGATGCTCGTGCTTTGCAGCTTAGCTTTCATCGTTGTGCAGGTATGGCTTGATCTGAAGCTGCCTGATTATATGGCGGAAATTACGACCAAGCTGCAAACGGAAGGAACGCCTGTGTCCGAACTGCTGATTCCCGGCAGTTACATGTTGCTTTGTGCCGTCGGTAGTATGATTGCATCTATTATTGTGGGCTACTTCGCGGCAAAGGTGGCTGCAGGGCTGGCTATGCGTCTGCGTGCGATGGTCTTTGACAAGACCTTATCCTTTTCGATGGAAGAGATGAACAACTTTTCGACGGCAAGCCTCATTACCCGCTCCACGAACGATGTTACACAGATTCAAACGGTGGTTGCGCTGGGGCTGCAGGTGATCATCAAGGCACCGATTCTAGCCGTATGGGCCATTGTGAAGATTGCGGATAAAAACTGGCAGTGGACCGCCTCCACAGGAGCGGCCGTAGCTGCTCTGATTCTAATGCTAAGTGTCATTGTTGTTTTCGCTCTTCCAAGTTTCCAGAGAATCCAGCGTCTCACCGATAATCTGAACAGGGTAACACGTGAGCATCTGATCGGACTTCGGGTAGTACGCGCTTATAATGCAGATCAGTATCAGCAGGAGAAGTTCGAGCAGGCTAACGTTGAGTTGACGAATACAAACCTGTTTGCAAACCGATTAATGACGATGATTGGCCCAGGTATGACCTTTATTATGTCAGGTCTGAGCGTCTCTATCTATTGTATCGGCGCTTACCTGATTAACGGGGCGGCCGTACCAGACCGTATCACGTTGTTCTCCAATATGGTCGTATTCTCCTCTTATGCAATGCAGGTGGTTATGGCCTTTATGATGGTAAGTATGATATTCATTCTGATGCCTCGCGCCTCGATTTCTGCCAAACGGATCATGGAGGTTTTGAATACCGAATCCAGCATCGTTAACGGGCATGAGACGACTGGAGAAGAGAGCGTTATGGGGCAAGTGGAATTCCGTAATGTCAGCTTCAAATATCCGGACGCGGAGGAGGCCGTGCTTCGCAACATTAGCTTTACGGCGAAACGAGGCGAGACGGTTGCCTTTATTGGCGCTACAGGCAGCGGCAAAACCAGCGTGATCAATCTGATTCCCCGTTTCTATGATGTGACCGAGGGAGAGGTACTCGTGGATGGTGTGAATGTCAGGAACTATAATCAGCAGGCACTCCATAACAAAATCGGGTATGTCCCCCAGAGAGCTGTACTGTTCAACGGTACGGTGGTATCCAACGTTTCGTATGGCGATAACAGAAGAGCAGGAGCTTCGGAGAAACTCGTTAAAGAGGCCGTTGGTATTGCTCAAGGAACGGAGTTTGTCGAAAAAATGGATGGTCAATATCAGGGTAGAATTTCGCAAGGTGGAGCGAACGTGTCCGGTGGTCAAAAGCAGCGGCTGTCCATTGCGCGTGCCATCTACCGTCAGCCGGAAATTTATATTTTCGATGATTCCTTCTCGGCATTAGACTACAGAACAGACCGGATTCTGCGCTCCGCTCTCAAAAAAGAAACCGGCCACGCTACGACACTTATCGTTGGTCAGCGCATAGGTACTATCAAAGACGCTGATCGGATTATCGTGCTGGACCAGGGAGAGATTGTAGGGAGCGGCACGCATGAAGAGCTGATGACGAACTGCAGCACCTATCAGGAGATCGCATATTCGCAGCTTTCGAAGGAGGAACTCATACATGGATAAGAATGAACACACCGTCGACAGCCAGCAAATGAAAATGAATCAGCGAGGTCCCATGGGTAAAGGACCCGCGGGGGGCAGTGGTGCTGGTGAAAAAGCGAATAATTTTAAAAAGACCATTAGCCAGCTTGTATCCTACAGCAAGGCCTATGTGCCTATGATTATACTCGCTATGGTACTGGGCCTGGTCGGCTCTACCCTCAACGTGATTGGCCCCGATAAGCTCAGTGATATTGCCAACCTGATTCAGGAAGGAATCGTAACCGGGATTGATGTAAGTGCTGTTCAGAAGATTGTTCTTGTATTGGCGCTTTTATATGGATTTGGTCTTATTTTTAACTATTTCCAGGGCTTCATTACGGCAACCGTCTCACAGCGTCTTACAAAGAAGATGCGGACAGAGCTGTCTCGAAAAATCGATCATATGCCTTTGAAATATTTTGACTCTACGAGTTACGGTAATGTGCTTAGCCGTGTAACCAACGATGTCGATACCATTGGACAAACTTTAAACAACAGTCTCGGCACGCTTGTCAGTGCGCTGGCTACCTTCGTGGGCGCCTTGATTATGATGCTTTATACGAACTGGATTATGACCGTTACCGGAATTATAGCTACGCTGATCGGCTTTTGCCTGATGAGCGTGATTATGAAGCATTCACAGAAATACTTTGTAGCACAGCAAGCGGAGCTTGGCCAGATCAACGGTCATATCGAAGAAACCTATGCTGGTCATAACGTAGTCAAGGTATATAACGGGGAACAAGCAGCCAAGGAAGTGTTTCATGGTATTAACAGCCGCTTATATACAAATGCATGGAAGTCCCAATTCATGTCTGGTCTGATGATGCCAGTCATGATGTTCATTGGAAATTTTGGTTATGTCGCGGTCTGTGTTGTGGGAGCTTTGCTGGTCAACCAACAGACTATAACTATCGGAACTATTGTCGCCTTCATGGTGTATATTCGTCTGTTTACACAGCCCTTGTCGCAGCTGGCACAGGCCGCAACCAATCTGCAGTCGGCGGCTGCCGCCAGTGAACGTGTATTCGAATTTCTGGGTGAAGAAGAATTGGCAGATGAGCGTCACAAGACCATAAAGCTGGACACCGCCAAAGGGGATGTCGAATTCAAACATGTCCGTTTCGGCTATAATACAGATCGTATGATTATCAAGGACTTCTCCATGAAAGCTGAAGCTGGTCAGAAAATTGCCATTGTTGGTCCGACAGGTGCTGGTAAGACCACGCTCGTGAATTTGCTCATGCGGTTTTATGAGCTGAACGATGGAGAAATCTACATTGACGGAACCCCGATCAGCCAATTAACGCGTGAGAATATTCATGAATTATTCTGTATGGTGCTTCAGGATACCTGGCTGTTCGAAGGAACGATTCGTGACAATATCGTCTTTTCCAAAGATCATGTTACCGATGAGCAGGTGGAAGCTGCTAGTAGAGCGGTGGGGCTGCACAGCTTCATTAAAACACTGCCGCAGGGCTATGATACAGTGCTGGACGACAAAGCCAATCTCTCCGCCGGTCAAAAGCAATTGATTACCATTGCAAGAGCGATGATTGAAGATTCACCCATGCTCATTCTGGATGAGGCCACAAGCTCGGTCGATACGCGTACGGAATTGCTGATTCAACAAGCGATGGACCAGCTGACTGTGGGGAAAACCTCCTTTGTGATTGCTCACCGACTTTCGACGATCAAGAATGCGGATCTGATTCTGGTCATGAAGGACGGTGACATTATCGAAATGGGTAACCATGAGGAATTGTTGGCTAAAGGCGGCTTCTATGCCGATCTATACAACAGTCAGTTTGAACATGCATCTTAAAAGTAACTGCTTGAAAGTACAATAAATATCCATATAATTCCAACGACATTGACATCAGCATATGGACATTATAAGGTATGAAAGCCAGAATTTTTTAATCATAATTGTGGAGGCAGATCAATGAACCAGCGTTTTCGAATCACTCGTTCCATGCAGGAAAGTCCTGTGGAGCAATCCATTTCCCTGGAGGAGTGCAAAGATTACTTTGCATCCCAGCCAGACTTTTCGTATTCACGAGTGCTAATCATACAAGGTGCTGAGAGCACCATGTCGATCGAGGGAGATTTTTTCATGTGGAAGTATGCTGATGTAGAAATACCTTTTCGTCATTACATGGGTGATGTGTATGTGGCTATTTCCGATGAGGCTGTCGTGCCTAAGATGATTGAAATTGCAACAGATTTGCAAGCAGATGTGGTGGATGGGTGAAGAACTATTCACTATTCTTATTCTGCTGAAGGTTGTTGACTTCGTAGTATATCTTTACAGCAAATTGACAGTGCTGATTTCTGCCTGCTGACATCGAGTTACATAGATGTCAGCATTTTTGTTAACCACGCAACTTCATTGGACAAAATTTAGTTATTGAATATCATAATCTGTTGAATAGGTATCATTTTTTGGATTGTTTTCTCATTTTTCAAGGGTTCGTTTCCTGTCTGGTCAGGGCAGAAGCTCACTCGGTTGTGATGCGCTCGTCAACAAAAACGATTCGATTCGTACACAGTATACATCACACAACAAATGTTTCCGGTACATTCGCTGTGGGAGTATTCATTTCATTCTTAAGGGTCAAATCGCAAAAAGTTAAAAATAGCAAGTCTCTTGCAACATGGAGACTTGCTATTTTGTATTTTCGATTCATTAAATTTCGCGAAAAAAAGTAGTTCCAAAGTTATGGATTTTCTAAAAATTTATATTTTTAAAGGGAAATAAAAACGTTTCTATTAATTAAAAAATAAATTTTATAGCTTAAATTAGAGAAAATTTAAGCTGAACTGAAATTTCAGAAGAAAAATTAAAGAAAATTACGTATGTGAATTAGTTCAAAAGAACTATAAAAAGTCACTATCTATTTAAAAAGTGAAGAGTTATTAATTTTGAATCATTTCAGCTTTATACAAATAAATTCCATGATATAGGTAATTAAAGAATATTGCTGAAAAAGTTGAATTTTGTCGAATGATGTCAGGATTGAGTTGTTACATTTGTGTTAATGATATGTAACATGAAATTTGCTTTGGTACAAGGGTTTTGGACTTTTTTGCAAGCCTACATCATTTTGATTTTATCAATTTATAAAATCAAAAATTTTGTTTTGAAGCACGTTAATTGGTCATGATGAGTATTCAATTTAATAAATAAGTGAAATTCTTGCATTTGAAGATATAAAAATAATAGAATAATATGGGTTATTTATTGATTTCATGAAATCTATCAATTTGGAACTTATGTCCCATGCTAATCGGTTTTAAAGTTTGTATATTTAAAATAGCTAGAAAGTATTGGGAGGAAAAAAGGGATATAAGGATTTATTGTGAGATTTTGGACAGCAAGAGGACATGGGGAATTTATATGCTGACTCGGTCATGTCTTGGTTTTGGAAAATCGCAATCCATCTGACTGAGAAGATCCAGTTATTTTGTTTCGCCCGACCTGAGGGCTTTGCCTGAATGGCTTACAGAACATGAAAGTTGTTCAACAGCAGCTCCATGGACATCAAGCATGACAACATGCCCTCACTGCTTCCCGAAATAGCTTCATAAGTACATAAGCTGTTTTCTTTATTAGAGACTGTATGGGAGCACTGATTGTAATTGAAACAGCATGGCAGTTGTATAGGCAAAACTGCAAGATTCCCTGTCCATAGCATCATATCCGGTAAATTCTTCTCACACCTTCCGTATTCCAAAAGACAACTCCATTATTTTTAAGGTATACGAAACGTATCCTTAACAGCCTGGGAATCTCGTTAGCTCGTCCGATGACCATCACTTTTTCATCCATGTACAAAATCAGGAAGTTATAAGCGCAGTTGTGAGTATTTTTTCGCTCCTTTCAGCCTAGAATTACACTCCTAACCACGCTGCAGCAGCTTATGCATCTCACAGCATCGATACCCTCCAGCCAAGATTCAGACAGCACACATCACGATACACTACGTTGTTAACACTGCGGCAACCATTCTACAACCCACCACCAAGATGTACTCTCAGCATAATTCAAAAACGATCTCATTCCATACACGTATTCATACATCCAGAGTCAGAGTTATTTCACTATGTCCGCCAACTAAAAAAGCTTGCACTGCGAAAGTGTGATCGATGAAAAAGAGAGATGTGCTTGTTTCGATCAAATTCAGCTCTTTGAAGGCACCCATGTCTCAATGGTATATCAGGAGTGATCGCTTTTGCCGACTGCCATTGGCAATTTAATGCCGGAGAAAAGACACGCATGGCTAGTTCCTTGACAAGGACGGTCATTTATGAGGAGTTACTTTTTACCCATATCTATTTCGCGAGGAGAGATACGTATGACTCAGCACAATGTTCAATTGTTTGCATTAAGCCAACCACAACAACGTATTTGGTACACGGAGCTTGTGTATCCTAATCGCAACACGTCCACGATTATTACCACTGTTAAAATTAAGGGAACGGTTCGAATAGATGCATTGCAGCAGGCAATGAACCGAGTGATTGCACAAAACGATTCTTTTCGTATCAAAATCACGGCTAGGGACGGCATTCCCTATCAATATGTGGAGCCGTTTACTGCTCAAAGCATAGAAACACTTCAGGTTACCCCGGAGGAAGCAGAGCTATGGGTTAGCCATCATAACGCACGGCCGTTCCCCTTGCTGGATTCGCAGCTGTATCGGTTTGTTATTTTGCAGCTGGGGGCAGAAGACACCTGGTTTAGTTTCAAGATGCATCATATTATTTCTGATGGCGTTACCATGGAGCAGGCCATTAATGAAATTACGGGGAATTATATGAATATTGTACATGGTACAGGTTCAGATACGCCGGCCCCAGCGAACTCATATCTTGATTTTATTCAGACGGAGCAAAGCTATGAGCAATCAGATCGCTATCAAAAGGACAAGACATACTGGACGGAAAAATTTGCCGATTTGTCGGAGGTTACGGGTTTAAAATCATATAATCCGCTCACGGTGAGCACGGCTGCATGCCGGGAGAATTATACACTTAAGCACGAATTATATCGTGGTATCACGGCTTTTTGCGAGGCGCATAACATCAGTATTTTTACATTTTTCCTGGCTGCTCTGTATATTTATTTACATAAAAATACAGGGGAACAAGATTTAACTGTTGGTACATTGTATGCTAACCGTACTTTGAAGAAGGAAAAAAATACAATGGGCATGTTCGTCAGCACTGTGGCTACACGTTTGCAAGTTGAGCCGGAGTCCGAGCTGCTTACCTTCCTGCAGGGTGTTGGCAAGGAGCAGGCGTCCATTTTGCGGCATCAGCGTTATCCATACAACAAAATCATACAGGATTTGCGTGAACAGCAAAGCGGCACGAATATTCGCCGCCTGTTTGGCGTTACCATTCAGTACCGTACACTGAGCTTCTCCCGTTTTGATGAAGCCGTTCAGCAGGTGCATACCGATTTCTGCGGAGATACGGTGAGCGACTTCGATATTGCCATGATAGACATGCTGGATGACGATAAACTTGTACTGCAACTGGATTATCGGACCGAGCTGTTCAGCGAGCAGGAAATCGCCCGAATTATTCGTCAATTCTTGAGTGTGGTAGAGCATATGGTGAAAGGGCCACAGAAGCGGATTCAAGAGTTGTCACTGGTGAGTGACGAAGAGCGGGCACAAATTATGGATGTATTTAATGCGACAGCAGTCCCCTTTCCACACGATGTGGGAATTCACGAGCTATTCGAGCAACAGGCAGAACGTACACCGGGTCAGACAGCGGTTATGTTTGGAAATCAGAGTCTGACTTATCGGGAGCTGAATGAACGGTCGAATTCATTGGCACGAATGCTTCAAGCACAGGGAGTAGGACCTGACAAGCTGGTCGGCCTGATGGTGCAGCGCTCCATGGAAATGATTGTAGGTCTGCTGGCCGTTCTAAAAGCAGGCGGTGCTTATGTGCCGATTGATCCTGAATTTCCGTCATCTCGTATTCAATACATGCTGGAAGACAGCAAGGCCGCAGTGCTTCTGACCCGTCGTGATCTGGCAGAAAAACATCACTACATCGCCAATACCATGTTTCTTGAGGATGCAGCATTGTATCAGGGAGAAAGCGGCAACCTGGAGGCGATTGCCCGTCCAGAGCATCTGGCTTACGTCATCTATACCTCTGGTTCGACTGGAAATCCGAAAGGAGTTATGCTCCAGCATCGCTCGGTACTCAACTTTATTACCGGGATGCGTGAAATCATCGACTTTGAAGCGAACAAAACGATTTTGTCACTGACGACCATTTCATTCGATATTTTCGTATTGGAAACCATCCTGCCCCTGCTCGGTGGAATGACGGTTGTGCTTGGCGACCGCCAGCATCAGGTGAATCCTCAGGCGCTTGGTGAGTTGATTGCTCATCATCATATTGATATGTTGCAAATGACACCATCCCGGCTGCAAATGCTGATGGATCATGAATCAGGTTCCCGCGCGCTGCGAGACGTAAAGGAAATCATGGTCGGGGGTGAAGCCCTTCCGTCCAAGCTGCTCGCAGCACTGCAAGAAATAAACGGTCCCCGCATTTATAACATGTACGGACCTACAGAAACGACGGTGTGGTCGGCCGTACAGGAAATGACTCATGCTCAAGACATTAATATCGGACGTCCTATCGCGAATACTCAAATCTATATCATGAATGCGAGTGGGGAATTGCAGCCCGTCGGTGTGCCGGGCGAGTTATGTATTGCAGGGGAAGGACTGGCCCGTGGATATTGGAATCGCGAAGAACTGACGGCCGAGAAATTTGTGGATAATCCGTTTGCCGGAGGCAAAGTCGGGTATGAACGTATGTACCGTACAGGCGATTTGGCGAGATGGACGCTGGACGGCAACATTGAATATTTGGGACGGATGGACCACCAGGTGAAAATCCGGGGCTACCGGATCGAACTGGGCGAGATTGAATCGCAGCTATTGCAGGTGGAATCGGTACGAGAAGCGGTCGTCGTGGCCCATATGGACGAAACGGGCCAAAAACAACTAGTTGCGTACTATGTGGCGAGTCAAGAACTGGGAGCCAGCGAACTGAGAAGTGAGCTGGGGCGGGAGCTACCAAGCTATATGGTGCCGTCGTATTTCATTCAGTTGGAGCAGATGCCGTTGACACCGAACGGTAAAATCGATCGCAAGTCCTTGCCAGCACCGGAAGGCAGCCTGCAAAGCGGAGCGGATTATGTAGAGCCGCACACTGCACCGGAACGGGCACTCGTAGCGGTCTGGCAGTCAGTCCTGGGCGTGCCAACCGTCGGTATTTTGGACAATTTCTTTGACCTGGGCGGCGATTCGATCAAGGCGATTCAAATCGTATCTCGTGCGTTCCAGGCAGGCTACAAGCTGGACATGAAGGATCTGCTTGGGTATCCAACCATCGCAGCACTGGCACTGCATATGCACGAGGCAAGTCGTATGGCAGATCAGGGAGAAGTGAGCGGGGAAACAGCGTTGCTTCCGATCCAGCACGGGTTCTTTGAACAAAAGCAAGTGGATGCGCATCATTTTAATCAGGCGGTTATGCTGCACCGGGAGCAGGGCTTTGACGAAGCTGCTTTGCGTCAGACGTTTATCAAGTTGACGGAGCACCATGATGCACTGCGGATGGTGTTCAGGAAGACCGAGCAAGGCTATGAAGCATGGAACCGCGGAATACAGGAAGGCGAGCTGTACCATCTGGACGTGCTGGACTTTAGAGCTTTGACAGATAAAGCCATGCTGAGCGCGACGATTGAGACGAAAGCAACTGAGATACAAAACAACATGAACCTGCCCCAAGGACCGCTGGTAAAGCTGGGTCTGTTCCATTGCCCGGATGGAGATCATTTGCTGGTGGCGATCCACCATTTGGTGGTCGATGGTGTGTCTTGGCGTATTTTGCTGGAAGATTTGGCAACCGGCTATGAGCAGTCTTTACGGGGCGAGTCTGTCCGTTTGCCGAATAAGACGGACTCCTTCCGTCTGTGGGCTGATCAGCTGTCGACATATGCGAACAGTTCGGCTTTGCAGAAGGAGCGTGCATACTGGCAACAGCTGGAGCAAGCGGCAGCTACACAAGCAGCTTTGCCCAAGGATTACACTTGCAAATCCGAGGTCAAGCCTCAGCTACGAGATGACCGCACACTGACCGTAGCGTGGACGGTAGAAGAAACGGAACAATTTCTGAAACAAGCTCATCGGGCCTACAATACGGAAGCGAACGACCTGTTGCTGACAGCTCTGGGCACCGCAATTCAGGAGTGGGCAGGCATCCGTCAGGTGCTTGTAAATCTGGAGGGTCACGGACGGGAAGCCATTTTGCCGGATGTGGATATTACGCGTACGGTCGGTTGGTTTACAAGCCAATTCCCGGTTGTACTCGATATGGGCGAGGATCGGAATGTGGGACGGCGTGTCAAGAACGTCAAAGAAGGACTGCGCCGTTTGCCGCATAAAGGAATTGGATACGGGATTTTGAGATATCTTTCTGCGCCTAGGGAAGGGGAAGCCACTTTTGTCGCCGAGCCGGAAATCAGCTTTAACTATCTCGGACAATTCGATCAGGATTTAAAGAAAAATGCCTTTCGCATGTCTCCTTATTCCATCGGAGCTTCCATTAGTGACACGTTAACCAAGCGGTATGCTCTGGATATCAACGGCATGATCACGGACGGTGCACTGGAGCTGACGATCAGCTACAGCAGGAAAACATTCATGAAAAAGTCAATCAAAAAGCTGGCTGATCTGCTTCAGGAGAGCTTGCGTGAGGTATTGGCTCACTGTGTGGAAAAAGAGTTGCCAGAGCTGACGCCAAGCGACTTGTCCTTCCAAGGACTGACGGCTGGAGAGCTGGATCATATTGTAGAGCAGACGGCTGCTGCGGGAGAACTAGAAAATATTTATTCGCTCACACCCATGCAAAAAGGCATCCTGTTCCACGGCCTAATGGAGCCGAAATCCGGGGCGTACTTTGAGCAGGCGACATTTGATCTGCAAGGCAGCTTTCAAGTGGAGGCTTTTGCCGAAAGCTTAAATCAACTGGTGGATCGCCACCAAATATTCAGAACGAATTTTTATAGCGGCTGGAATGAGCAGCCTTTACAGGTAGTGTACTGCCATAAAGCGGCTGGATTCCGTTTTGAAGATGTACGTTCACTGGGGCAAGGAGAGCAGGACGCATACATTGCTGATTTTGCTGAGCGTGACAAAGCCGAAGGCTTTCATTTCAGATCAGGCGAGCTGATGCGGGTGTCTGTTTTGCGTACAGGCGAGGAATCGTACCGTTTTGTGTGGAGCTTCCACCATATTTTGATGGACGGCTGGTGCTTGTTCCTGGTTGTCGGGGAAGCCTTCAACACGTATTTTGCCCTGCTCGAAGGCCGCAAACCGGAGTTAGCTCCGGTAACGCCTTACAGCGAATATATTGAATGGCTGGAGCGACAGGATAACATGGAGGCTGAGCGGTTCTGGAGTGACTATTTTGCTGGTTTTGAGCAGCAAACAGTGCTGCCACAGGCGAAGCAACTGGACGATCACGCTAAAGAATATGAAGCGGACAAGCTTTCGTTTACGCTGAGCCGTGAAGTGACCAAGCAGATGAAGAAGCTGGTCAAGCAGCAGCAGGTAACGGTCAATATACTGCTGCAAGCGGCATGGGGCGTTGTGCTGCAACGGTATAACAACAGTCGGGATGTTGTATTTGGCAGTGTCGTATCCGGCAGATCAGCGGATATTCCGGGTATCGATAAAATGATTGGTTTGTTCATTAACACGGTTCCTGTACGGATTCACAGTGAGAAAGATATTACGTTTGCTGCGTTAATGAAGCAGATACAGGAGCAGGCACTGGCTTCCCGTGCCTATGAAACCTATCCGTTGTATGAAATTCAGGCCCTAACAGAGCAGAAACAGGACCTGGTGAACCATATTATGGTGTTTGAAAACTACCCAGTGGAACAGCGCATGGAGCAAATGGGTAGCCGTGGTGAGAATGGTTTTACGATTGCCAATGCTTCCGTGTCGGAGCAAACGAACTATGATTTTAACATTACAGTGGTGCCAGGCGATAAAATGGATATTCATTTTGAATTCAACGCGCTGGTGTTTGAACGTGCAGCTGTCGAGCAATTCCGTGAGCACTGGCTGCGTGTGATAGAAGAAGCAATTCACAAACCGCATGCCCTAGTAGATGAGCTGGAGCTAGTGACTGCTGAGGAAAAAGTGAAGATCATCGACGGCTTTGGTTCCGTTGGTGTATCTGCATGGAGTGATGAAAAGCAATCAGAAGGGTTGTTCCACGCCTATGTGGAAGAACAAGCGCAGCTTGTGCCGGATCACGTGGCAGTTGTATACGAGGAGCGGCAGCTTACGTATCGCGAGCTGAACGAGCGTGGGAACCAACTTGCTCGTAGATTGTGGAATGAAGGTATTGGGCGCGAGTCCATTGTTGGTATTTTGAGCGAGCGCTCGGTGGACATGCTGATCGGCGTATTAGCAGTATGGAAAGCCGGAGGTGCATATGTACCGTTAGATGCGGATTATCCATCCGAGCGTATCCGTTTTATGCTTGAGGACAGCGGCGCAACGGTACTGCTGACTCAAACTAGTTTGCGGGAGCGCGCACAAGCATGGCTGAATGAAAGCCAATGGGCTTTGGACGATGGAAAAGCTAAGGGTGAGCTGGAGACGGCGGTTAGCGTTGAAACAATGGAAAGAGACAGCCTCAATGAAGGTTTGAGCTTGAAATCAGATTTGGAGTCTGCCAGCGAAGCAGCACCCGAATCCGCAGCGAACTTGCGTCTGCATACCGTACTAGCGCTGGATGATGAGTCACTGTACACCGGGGATACGACGGATGTGGAACCTATCAATGAGCCGCAGGATCTGGCGTATGTGATCTACACGTCCGGGACAACGGGGCGTCCAAAAGGCGTTATGGTCGAGCATCGCAGCTTAGTGAATACGGCTAAGGCATATCGTCGGGATTATCGCCTGAACCAGTTCCCGGTACGACTGCTGCAGCTGGCAAGTTTCTCCTTCGACGTATTCGTCGGTGATATCGCACGGGCGCTCTATAACGGTGGCACGATGGTCATCTGCCCGAAAGACGACCGGATTGATCCAAGCCGTCTGTATGGCTGGATTCACGATTATCAGATTACGGTGTTCGAATCTACCCCGGCTTTAATCGTACCGTTCATGCAGCATGTGCATGAACACGGACTGGACATGAGCAGTCTGGAACTGCTGATCACCAGCTCGGATAGCTGCAGCGTGACGGATTATCGGGTGCTGCAAGAACGGTTTGGTGCGGATATCCGCATTATGAACAGCTATGGCGTCACGGAAGCGGCGATTGACTCCAGCTTCTACGACGAAGAACTGTCGAAGCTGCCAAGTAGCGGCAGTGTGCCGATTGGTCAGGCATGGCTGAACGCACGCTTCTACATTGTGGACAGCCAGTTGAATCCGGTGCCGATCGGCGTACTGGGCGAGCTGTGCATTGGCGGTGCCGGGGTGGCACGAGGCTACCTGAATCGTGCGGACCTGACGGCCGAGAAATTCGTGGCCAATCCGTTCGTGCCAGGTGAACGGCTGTACCGCACAGGCGACTTGGCGCGGTGGATGCCAGATGGCAATGTGGACTTTATCGGCCGGATGGATGATCAAGTGAAAATCCGGGGATACCGGATTGAGCTGGGCGAGATTGAAACCGCGATCCAGCGGGTGCCGGGTGTGCGTCAAGCGATAGTCATCGACCGGACGGACGAACGTGGACACAAGTACTTGTGCGGATACATCACGGGTGAAGACGAGCTGCGGATTGAGGAAGTACAGGCCGAGCTAGAAGCAGGACTGCCAGCACATATGGTACCTGCACGCTTGATGCGTCTGGAGACCTTACCATTGACCCACAATGGAAAAATCGACCGCAAGGCCTTGCCGGAACCGGAAGGAAGCATCCATACGGGTGCAGCCTATGTGGCTCCACGTACTGCGGTAGAACAGGTTTTAGCTTCAGTGTGGGCCGGGGTGCTGGGTGTCGAAACGGTAGGCACGCAGGATAACTTTTTTGAACTGGGCGGCGATTCGATCAAAGCACTGCAAGTATCATCCCGCTTGCTGCAAGCAGGGTATCGACTGGACATGAAGGATTTGTTCAGCAATCCGACGGTAGCGTCACTCAGTCCTTTACTTCGTACAGATGGCAAGATTGCCAGCCAGGAAGAGGCCGTAGGCAAGGTAGATTTGACGCCCATTCAGCGGTGGTTCTTCGAGCAGCAGCCGGTTGATCTGCACCACAGCAATCAGGCGATGATGCTGTATCGAGCTGGGCGCTTTGACGTCGACGCGCTGCGCCGTACGATGGACCGTATTGTCCAGCATCATGACGCATTGCGCACGGTATTCCGTGAGACGGAGCAAGGCTATGCCGCTTGGAATCGGAGTGTGGAGGAAGGCGAGCTATACACACTAGACATTGTAGATTTTAGAGGAATTGAGGACGAATCTGCCGCTGTAGAAGCCAAGGCGAGTGAAATTCAAGCCGGCATTCATTTGAGCGAGGGTCCGCTTGTGAAGCTTGGTCTGTTCCATTGCGCTGGGGGCGACCATTTGCTAATCGTGATTCATCATTTGGTTGTGGACGGTGTATCGTGGCGTATTTTGCTGGAGGATTTGGCATCGGGTTATGAGCAGGCCGTTGCAGGTAAAACGGGTAAAGCTATTCGACTGCCGCATAAAACAGATTCGTTCCAGGAATGGGCTAAACAGCTGTCAGCCTACGCGAACAGTGCGACGATAGAGCGGGAGCTTGCATACTGGCAGTATATCGAACAAGCAGAAGCCAGTCTTGCAAAGCCTTTGCCGAAGGATTTTGCGAATGACAATGCACTGCTTGGGGACAGTGAGGTTGTGACGGTCCGCTGGACGAAGCAGGAAACCGAGCAGCTGCTCAAACAAGCTCATCGCGCATACAACACAGAAATGAACGACCTGTTGCTGGCTGCGCTCGGAAAAGCCGTCTATGACTGGTCTGGTTCCGAACGAGTGCTGGTCAACCTGGAAGGCCATGGACGGGAAGCCATTGTACCGGATGTGGATATTACGCGCACGGTCGGCTGGTTTACGAGTCAGTTCCCGGTTGTACTGGATGGAAGTCTGGGACAAGGGGGGAATACGGCTCGTCTGATCAAACGGGTCAAGGAAGGGCTGCGTCATATTCCGCAGAAAGGCATCGGTTATGGTATTTTGCGATACCTGTCAGATATGAATGTTCTGGAGAAAGCAGGCGTGCAGTTAAAGACTCAGCCTGAGATCAGTTTTAACTATTTGGGCCAATTCGATCAGGATTATAAAGGCAACGATCTGGAGCCTTCCTCCTATTCCATTGGTGTGCCTGTCAGCACGAACGCGGCTATGGATTTTGCACTAGATATCAATGGATTAATTGAGGATGGCGAGTTGATTTTCACTATTCGCTACGGCACAACGCAGTTCCGTCATGAGACGATTGCACGACTTGGAGATTTGCTGGCATCCGGCTTGCGTGAGGTGATTCATCATTGTGTTGCCCAAGAAAGAACGGTGTTGACCCCAAGTGATGTCCTGTTAAACCATGTAACGCTGGATGAGCTGGAGCAATTGGTGAAGGATACGCAAGATATGGGTGAGCTGGAAAATGTGTATGCTTTGACACCGATGCAAAAGGGCATGCTCTTCTTCAGTCTGATGGATGAAAATTCGGCAGCTTATTTTGAACAGGCAACCTTTGAGTTGAACGGTCGTTTTGATGTGGTTGCTTTCAGCAAAAGCTTTGATCTGCTCGTACAGCGTCATGAGGCATTACGGACGAATTTTATCAGTTCATGGAAGGATGAGCCTGTGCAGGTTGTCTTCCGTGACCGCAGCGGAGAATTGTATTACGAGGATTTGCGCGAACTGGAAAAGGAGAAACGTGAAGCTCATGTTGAGGCATTTATCCTTGCGGATAAAGCCAAAGGATTCCGCCTGTCAGAGGATGCACTCATTCGTGTCTCCATTCTGCAAACTGGGGATGAAACGTACCACTTTGTTTGGAGCTTCCATCACATTTTGATGGATGGCTGGTGCTTGTCCTTTATGACACAGGAGGTATTCGGCAGCTATTTGGCACTGCGTGCGGGTCATGAGCCAGCGCTGGAGCCTGTCACGCCGTTCAGTCGATTTATTGAATGGCTGGAACGTCAGGACCGTGAGGCAGCCTTGCAATACTGGCGTGGGTATCTGGCGGACTACGAGCAGCAAATTACGCTCCCGCAGCAAAAAACACAGCCTAAATCGATGCAAGATGGGGAATATGTCGCTGCAGATCTGGATTGCGAATTCCAGCCAGAGCTGGTTGCTCAGATCGAACGGGTGGCGAAGCAAAATCAGGTCACGATCAACACGCTGATTCAGACCGTATGGGGCGTTCTGTTGCAAAAATATAATAACAGTTCGGATGTCGTGTTCGGCAGCGTTGTGTCCGGTCGTCCAGGGGATATTCCGGGTGTGGAGCACATGATTGGGCTATTCATTAACACGATTCCAGTGCGTGTGCAGTCTGAACAAGGTGAAAGCTTTGTCGAGCTGATGAAACGAACACAGCGGCAGGCGCTGGCTTCCAATGCCTACGATGCGTTCCCACTGTATGAAATTCAAGCACTGACCGAGCAGAAACAGGATTTAATCAATCATATTATGATTTTTGAAAATTATCCGGTGGAGCAGCAGGTAGAGCAGTTGGGCAGTGATGGACAGGATAAATTTACGATTTCGAACGTGGTGTCTACAGAGGCAACCAACTATGATCTGAACGTCGTCGTGATGCCGGCAGAAGGCATCAAGATTCGTTTTATGTATAACACGCTCAGCTTTGATCAAGCAGGTATTGAGCGTCTGTATGGGCATTTTGCACGCCTGCTGGAGCAAATTTCGGTCAATCCGCATGTTCGTGTTGAAGAGCTGGAACTACTCACAGCAGAGGAAAAACAACAGATTACAGCGGCATTTAATGATACCGCTTGTGCATTCCCATGCAAACAGACGATCCATCAGCTGTTTGAGGATCAGGTGGAGTGTACGCCGGATCAGGTGGCATTGGTGTTTGGACATCAGAGTCTGACTTATCGGGAGCTAAATGAACAGGTGAATTCATTGGCACGAATGCTTCAAGCACAAGGAGTAGGACCTGACAAACTGGTCGGACTGATGGTACAGCGTTCAGTGGAAATGATCGTAGGTCTCCTGGCTGTTCTAAAAGCAGGTGGTGCTTATGTGCCGATTGATCCCGAATTTCCGTCCTCTCGTATTGCATACATGCTGGAAGACAGCGAGGCCACAGTGCTTCTGACCAGTCGTGATCTGTTGGAAGAGCATCATTGCAACGCCAATGCAATATTTCTTGAGGATGCAGCCTTGTATCAGGGAGAGAGCAGCAACCTGGAGACGATTGCCCGCCCAGAGCATTTGGCTTATGTCATCTATACATCTGGTTCGACTGGAAACCCGAAAGGAGTTATGCTCCAGCATCGCTCGGTCCTCAACTTTATTACCGGAATGCGCGAAGTCATTGACTTTGAAGCGAGCCAAACCATTTTGTCACTGACGACTATTTCATTCGATATTTTCGTCTTGGAAACCATCTTGCCCCTGCTCGGTGGAATGACGGTTGTGCTTGGCGACAGCCAGCATCAGGTGAATCCGCAGGCGCTGGGTGAATTGATTACTCAACATTCGATTGAGATGTTGCAAATGACCCCATCCCGGTTACAAATGCTGCTGGGTCATGAAGCAGGCTCGCGCGCGCTGCAAAGCGTGAAGGCCATTATGGTCGGGGGTGAAGCCCTTCCGTCCAAGCTGCTCGCAGCACTGCAAGAGATAAACGGTCCCCGTATTTATAACATGTACGGACCTACAGAAACGACGGTGTGGTCGACCGTGCAGGAACTGACCCATGCCCAACATATTAATATTGGACGTCCCATCGCGAATACCCAAATCTATATCATGAATGCAAATGGGGAGTTGCAGCCAGTAGGTGTGCCGGGTGAGTTATGTATTGCAGGGGAAGGCTTGGCCCGTGGGTATTGGAAACGTGAAGAACTGACGGCCGAGAAATTTGTGAATAATCCGTTTGCTGATGACAAGTCAGACCATGAGCGGATGTATCGTACAGGCGATTTGGCGAGATGGATGCCGGACGGCAACATTGAATATTTGGGTCGGATGGACCATCAGGTGAAAATCCGGGGCTACCGGATCGAACTGGGTGAGATCGAATCGCAGCTGCTGCAGGTGGAGTCGGTACAAGAAGCGGTTATCATGGCACGCACGGACGAAACGGGCCAAACACAGCTCGTGGCGTACTACGTGGCGAGTCAAGAGCTTGGAGCTGGTGAGCTGAGACATGAGCTGGGGCGGGAGCTGCCAAGCTATATGGTGCCGTCGTATTTCATCTGGTTGGAGCAGATGCCGCTGACACCGAATGGTAAAATCGACCGCAAGTCCCTGCCAGGACCAGAAGGCGGTTTGCAAAGTGGTGCGGATTATGCAGCGCCACGCACTGTAACAGAACGAACACTCGCAGCGATCTGGCAGTCCGTCCTGAGCGTGCCAACCGTCGGTATGTTGGACAATTTCTTTGACCTGGGCGGCGATTCGATCAAGGCGATTCAAATCGTATCGCGTGCGTTCCAGGCAGGCTACAAGCTGGACATGAAGGATTTGTTCCGCTATCCCATCGTCGCAACGCTGGCACCGCATATGCACGAGGTCAGTCGTATGGCAGATCAGGGAGAAGTGAGCGGGGAAACGACTTTGCTTCCGATCCAGCACGGGTTCTTTGCGCAGGCCCAAGTGGATGCGCATCACTTTAATCAGGCGGTTATGCTGCACCGGGAGCAGGGTTTTGATGAGTCCGCTCTGCGTCAGGCACTTGGCAAACTAGCAGAGCACCATGATGCACTGCGGATGGTGTTCAGCAAGACCGAGCAAGGCTATAAAGCATGGAACCGCGGAATACAGGAAGGCGAGCTGTATCAGCTGGACGTGCTGGACTTTAGCAATTTGGCGGATGAAGCTATGCTCAGCGCGGCAATTGAAGCGAAAGCCAGTGAAATCCAAAGCAGTATTCAGCTGCATGAAGGGCCGTTGTTGAAGGCGGGCTTGTTCCACTGTGCAGATGGAGATCATCTTCTGATGGCGATTCACCATTTGGTCGTGGACGGGGTATCCTGGCGTATCTTGTTTGAGGATTTGGCTACTGCCTATGAACAGGCCGTTCATCAGGAAGTGCTTCAGCTGCCGAACAAAACGGATTCCTTCCGTTCCTGGTCTGGGCGACTCTCCGCGTATGCGAATAGCACAGCCATGGACAGGGAACACGCCTACTGGGAGCAACTGAACGCAGCCGCTTGGGCTGACCAAGTGCGTTTGCCTGAGGATCAAGCGCAGGCTGAGCCCTTTACCTTGGCTGACACGGATACAGTGGTCGTCCAGCTTACGGAAGAAGAGACTGAACGGCTGTTGAAGCAAGCACACCGCGCATATAACACGGAAGTGAATGATCTGCTTCTGACTGCTTTGGGCATGATGCTGTACACATGGACCGGCCATGAACGCAGCCTGATCAACCTGGAGGGACACGGACGTGAGGATATTTTGCCGGATACGGACATTTCTCGTACGGTAGGCTGGTTTACGAGTCCATATCCGGTATTGCTGGACGTTGGTCGTGATCACGCTTGGTCGGGACGCATCAAACAGGTCAAAGAGAGCCTGCGTCATATTCCGAATAAAGGAATGGGCTACGGTATATGGAGATATTTGAGTGAATCCGGCCAAACGGTTGGTCAGCAAGCAGATGCACGGCACCTTGGTCAACATCAAGCTTTTGCCGAGCCACAAGTGAGCTTCAATTACCTCGGCCAGTTTGATCAGGACTTGCAAAACAGCGATATGCGTATGTCTCCTTACTCGATTGGATCGGTCGTTAGTGACCGGACGAAGATGAAATATGCTCTCGATGTGAGCGGGATCGTAACGAACGGCATCCTGGAACTGGACATTCGGTATAACGGCAAAGCCTTCCGTAAGGACACCGTCCACATGCTGGCTAATCTATTAAAATCCAACCTGCTTGAAATGATCGAGCATTGTGTCACACGGGAGCGGACCGAATTGACTCCAAGTGATGTATTGCTAAAAGGTCTGACCCTGGAGCAATTAGATACGATTAAGGAGCAGACCAAGACGGTTGGGGAATTGGAAAATGTGTACCCGTTGACCCCTATGCAAAAGGGGATGCTGTTCCATAGTTTGATGAATGCAGAAACAGGCGTGTATTTTGAACAGGCAAGCTTTGATCTGGAGGGGTACTTTGAAACGTCCCTATTCGAGGAAAGTCTGAAGCTGCTGGTTAGCCGGCATGCTATATTACGGACGAATTTCTACAGTGGCTGGTATGGTCAACCGTTGCAGATTGTCTATCGTCATAAAAATTTGAGCTTCTTTTATGAGGATGTCAGAGGGCGCGAACACGCTGTAGCTGAATTTGTGACCCAGGATAAAGCTCGAGGCTTTGATCTAAGCAAGGATGCGCTTATGCGCGTAGCCGTCTTCCGCACGGGTGAAAGCTCATACCGTTTTGTATGGAGCTTCCATCATATTGTGATGGACGGATGGTGCCTGTCTCTGATGACGGACGAAGTGTTTGGGGCATATGTTGCCTTGCTGGAGCACAAGCAGCCAGAGCTCGCACCTGTCAAGCCGTATAGTGACTATATCGAATGGTTGGAACATCAGGATGCACAGGAAGCGACCCGTTATTGGAGTGACTATTTGGCAGGTTTTGAGCAGCAAACCTTGTTGCCTGGGGAGAACGCACAAGCTTCTGTCGTCGCACGGGATGAAGAACCGGACAGAAGTGGTGAAAGTTCAAATGCCGGCTATGTTTTGGAAAAGCTACCCTTTAGGTTGGGTAAAGAACGGACTGCGGCATTAAACCAAATGGCCAAGCAAAAACATGTCACGATTAACACATTGCTGCAAAGCGTGTGGGGCGTTATTTTACAGCAATACAATAATCATCAGGATGTTGTGTTTGGTGGTGTGGTATCCGGTCGTCCGGCAGACCTTCCAGGCGTGGAGAACATGATTGGATTGTTTATCAACACGATTCCAGTACGCATTTGCAGTGCACCGGATGCTACATTTGCTGAAGTATTGCAGCGCACCCAGGAACAGTCTTTGGCCTCCAGTGTCTATGATACGTTCCCGCTATACGATATCCAGGCACTGACTGAACAAAAACAAGACCTGATTCATCACATTATGGTCTTTGAAAACTACCCGATCGGGCAACAGATGAAGCAGATGGGCGGTTCCGACGAGACAAAGGCACAAACAGGCTTCTCGATTGCCAATGTGGCACTTGCCGAGCAAACCAACTACGATTTCAACCTGATTGTCGTGCCTGATGAGGATATCTCTATCCTGCTTGAATACAATGCTCAGGTGTATAGCCGGTCTGCCATGCAGCGTATCCAGGGCCATATCGACCATGTCATCGGACAAATTGTGGACAATCCGAATATCCGAGTGAATGAGTTGGAATTGGTAACCCCGCAAGAACAGGCACAGATCGTTCAGGTTTGGGGAGATACGGCGGCAGCCTATCCGCAGGATCAAACGCTAAATGCACTGTTCGAGCAGCAGGCAGCGAATACACCGGATCAGGTGGCAGTGTTGTGCGGATCGGAATCGTTGACCTACGCGGAGTTGAATGAGCGCGCGAACCGTTTGGCTCGGACGCTGCGTGCCGCAGGTGTTGAACCGGATCAGCCAGTAGGCATTCTGGTCCAACGCTCGCTGGACATGATCGTCGGCATCTATGCGATCCTCAAGGCAGGCGGAGCTTATGTACCCATCGATCCAGAATATCCGGCGGACCGCATCCGCTTTATGCTGGAGGATTCGGGTGCGAAGCTGATACTGACGCAATCGCATCTGGCGGAGCAAGCCTCACGGAGTTTCGACGGCCAGGTGCTGGTGCTGGATCGCGAGGACATTTACCACGAAGATGGCTCGAATTTGGAGCCACTGGCCGGACCACACCATGTAGCCTATGTCATCTATACGTCCGGCTCCACGGGAAAACCGAAGGGCGTGATGATTGAGCACCATTCTGTGCTGAACCGGATTTTGTGGATGCATGATCGATACGGCTTGAGTGCGGAAGATACGATCCTGCAAAAGACCGCCTTCACGTTCGACGTGTCGGTGTGGGAGCTGTTCTGGTGGTCGCTGGTCGGTTCGAAGGTAAGCCTGCTGTCCGTGGGCGGGGAAAAGAACCCGGAAGACATCGTCGACACGATTGCCCGCGATGGCGTGAGCACGATGCACTTTGTACCTGCCATGCTGCATGCGTTCCTGGAGTACGTGGAGCAGCAGCCACGGGAAGTGATGCAAGCGAAGCTGGCAACGTTGCGTCATGTTTTTGCCAGCGGCGAAGCATTGCCACCACAGCATGTGGCCCGGTTCCAATGGCTCGTGTCGAGCCTAGTGGGAGCGAAGCTGATTAACCTGTACGGTCCAACCGAAGCGACGGTGGACGTATCGTACTTCGATTGCGAGCCTAATGAAACCTATTCGGTCATTCCCATCGGAAAACCGATTCAAAACATCCGTCTGTACATCGTGAAGGAAGGCACGGAGCAATTGCAGCCGATCGGGGTTGCGGGAGAGCTGTGCATTGGCGGTGTCGGCGTAGCCCGAGGCTATCTGAACCGTCCAGAGCTGACGGCCGAGAAATTCGTAGCCGATCCGTTTGCTGGCGGGGAAGCAGGCTATGAGCGGATGTACCGCACAGGCGATTTGGCGAGATGGATGCCGGATGGGAACATTGAATATCTGGGCCGGATCGACCATCAAGTCAAAATCCGAGGGTACCGGATCGAGCTGGGCGAGGTCGAATCGCAGCTGCTCCAAGTAGAATCGGTACGAGAAGCGGTCGTCATGGCTCGTGCGGATGAAACGGGCCAAAAACAAATGGTGGCGTACTACGTTGCGGGACAAGAGCTAGGAGCCAGTGAGCTGAGAAGTGAGCTGGGCCGGGAGCTGCCAAGCTACATGGTGCCATCGTACTTTGTACAGCTGGAGCAGATGCCGCTGAGTCCGAATGGCAAAATTGACCGCAAGGCCCTGCCAGCACCAGAAGGCAGCCTGCAAACCGGAACGGATTATGCAGAGCCGCGTACCGCATCAGAACGCGCTTTGGTAGCGGTTTGGCAGTCAGTACTGGGGCTACAGACGGTCGGCATATTGGACAACTTCTTTGATCTAGGCGGCGATTCCATTAAGGCCATCCAAATCGCATCGCGCGCGTTCCAGGCCGGCTATAAGCTGGACATGAAGGATTTGTTCCAGTATCCAGCGGTTGCAGCACTGGCACCGCATATGCATGAGGTCAGTCGTATGGCAGATCAAGGAGAAGTGAGCGGGGAAACCTCGTTGCTTCCGATCCAGCATTGGTTCTTTGCGCAGGAGCGCGAGCGCCCGCAGCACTTTAATCAGGCGGTCATGCTCTATTGTGCCGAGGGCTTTGATGAGACGGCGATTCGCCAAGTCATGGATCACATCGTGAAGCATCATGATGCGCTTCGTACGGTTTTCCATCAGGATTCCTCTGGTTATATGGCTTGGACACGTAGTGTAGATGAAGGCGCGTTGTATACGCTGGAAACCGAAGACTACCGTGAACAAGTAGCCTATGCGGAAGCGCTGGAAGCGAAGGCAAATGAAATTCAAAGCAGCATTCACCTGTCCGAAGGACCTCTGGTGAAGCTGGGATTGTTCCGCACAACCGAGGGCGATCATTTGCTCATAGCTATTCACCATTTGGTGATAGACGGGGTGTCGTGGCGGATTCTGTTTGAAGATTTCTCGACAGGTTACGAGCAGGCGATCAAAGGCGAGCCTGTACGATTGCCCTATAAAACGGATTCCTTCCAAACATGGGCACGGGAGTTGTCGTCTTACGCCAGCCGTTCTGCGGAGGCATCGGATACAGTCTACTGGCAGCAGCTGGAACAGGCCAAAGCGGAAGCGGCGCCGCTGCCTAAGGACTTCGCCTACGAGGGTTCCTTGAATGCAGACAGCGAAGTGCTGACGGTGGAGTGGACCGAGGCTGAAACGGAGCAACTGCTAAAACAGGCCCATCGCGCCTATAACACCGAGGTTAATGATTTGCTGCTGACCGCGTTAGGATTGGCCATGCACAACTGGACAGGCGCAGGACAGGTGCTGGTGAATCTGGAGGGACATGGCCGGGAAGCGATCCTGCCAGAGGTGGATATGACACGTACGGTAGGCTGGTTTACGAGCTTGTATCCGGTGCTGCTGGACACAGATGTCAACCTGACGCTGGCCCAGCGGATTAAAGAAACGAAGGAAGGTCTGCGCCGGATTCCACATAAAGGGCTGACGTATGGCACATGGCGCTACCTGTCCCCTGCGTTCGCATCGGATGAAACGCACGCGATTGCAGCAGAACCGGAAATCAGCTTTAACTATTTGGGACAGGTCGATCAGGATGTACAAAACAGTGGAATCACATGGTCATCCTATAGTACAGGGGAGACAGAGGATGCACATTCACCGTTACTGTACACGCTGGATTTGAATGCAATGATCTCGGAAGGCATGCTGCGCTTGACGATCGCTTACAGCCGTAAGCAGTACCGCAAAGAAACGCTGGAACGTGTGGCGGGACTGTTGCAATCCGCTTTGCAAGAGGTGATTACGCATTGCGTCGCTCAGGAACAGCCGGAACTGACCCCGAGTGATGTATCCTTCAAAGGTCTGACGACTAGAGAACTGGAACAAATTGCGGAACAGGCGGCACATACCGGTGAGCTGGAAAATGTATACGCGCTGACGCCGATGCAAAAGGGCATGCTCTTTTACAATCTGATGGATTCGCAATCGGGAGCATATTTTGAACAGGCATCCTTTGATCTGCGAGGACAGTTTAATATCGCTGCATTTGCGGCAAGTTTGGATGTATTGGTGCAGCGGCATACGGTACTGCGCACGAACTTCTACAGCGGCTGGAAGGATGAACCGCTTCAGGTCGTGTACCGCAATAAGCGCAGCGAACTGTATGTAGAGGATTTGCGGGATATGGAGGAAGAGCAGCAAAACGAATACATCCTCGAATATACGCGCCAAGACAAGCAAAGAGGCTTTGATCTGGCGCAAGATGCTTTGATGCGTGTGGCTGTTTTGCGCACCGGCGAGGACGCGTACCGTTTTGTATGGAGCTTCCATCATATCGTGATGGACGGCTGGTGCTTGTCGCTGGTGACAAACGAAGTGTTTGCAAGTTATTTTGCGCTATTGGCTCATAAACAGCCGGAGTTGTCACCTGTAACGCCGTACAGTCAATATATCGAATGGCTGGAGCAGCAGGATCGTCAGGCCGCATCAGGCTACTGGAGCAAGGTTCTGGAAGGATATGAGGAACGGTCCCGCCTGCCACAGGCTAAAATTCAGGGCAAAACAGGATATCAGGCGGAGCGTCTAGATTTTGACTTGGGCGCGGAGCTAACGGCAGGCATTCAGCGCATAGCCAAGCGTTATCAGGTAACGATCAATACGTTGATGCAGACCGTTTGGGGCCTTTTGCTGCAAAAATATAATGGCACAGATGATGTAGTATTTGGCAGCGTGGTATCTGGACGTCCGGCAGACATTCCGAATGTGGAGCACATTATAGGTCTGTTTATCAATACCATTCCTGTACGCATCCGCAGTCAAGTGGACAGCTTATTCTCAGATGTGATGAAGCAAACCCAGGAGCAATCGATTGCTTCCCATGCCTATGATACGTACCCGCTGTATGAAATTCAGGGGCTGTCGGAGCTTAAACAGGATTTGATCAATCATATTCTTATTTTTGAGAACTATCCGGTAGAGGAACAATTGGAGCAATTAGGCAACGACGATGAGTCCAGCTTCAGTATCACCGGAGCCGAGTCTGTCGAGCAGACCAACTATGACTTTAACCTGGTAGTGCTGCCGGGGGACACCATTCACATGAACTTCGGATATAATGCCTTGGCCTTTGAACGGGGAAGTGTAGAGCAAATTCGAGGTCATCTGGTACAGCTGCTGGAGCAGGTGGTAGCGAAGCCGGACATTCGGGTGCATGAGCTGGATATGTTAAGTGAGCAGGAGCGCAAGCAAATTCTCAGCGTATGGGGCGATACGGCGACCGAGTATCCAAACGAGCAAACGATTCATGGCTTGTTTGAGGCGCAAACCGCGCAGACGCCGGAGCAGACAGCACTGTTCTTCGAAGGAGAGCAGTTGACCTATCGTGAACTGAATGCACGCGCCAATCGATTAGCTCGTACCTTGCGCAGTCAAGGCGTCACGAAGGATCGTTTGGTGGGTCTGATGACCGAGCGTTCGGTGGACATGATCGTAGGTATCTTCGGGATTTTGAAGGCCGGGGGTGCATATGTCCCCATCGATCCGACGTATCCAGAGGAGCGTATCCGCTACATGCTGGACGACTCAGGGGCGAAGCTGTTGTTGACACAAAGCCATCTGGTAGGCAAAGTCACGTTTGACGGCCGCATGCTGGTGTTAGATGGGGAGCAAACGGTGTACCACGAAGATGATTCCAATTTGGAACCGTGGTCCGGTCCGAATGATTTGGCGTATGTGATTTATACGTCGGGTACAACGGGGCAGCCGAAGGGTGTAATGCTGGAGCATCATGGGCTATGCAATCTGAAAACGTATTTTGATCAGACGCTTCGGATGAGCACGTCGGATCATGCGTTGCTGTTCGCCAGCTATTCGTTTGATGCGGCTTGCTGGGAAATCTTCCAGGCACTGTTCTGCGGAGCCACGTTGTATGTGCCAACGTCAGAAACGATTTTGAATTACGAGCGGTTTGAGCTATATATGGCGGATCATCAAATCACCGTGGCCGCTTTGCCGCCGACCTATGCGGTCTATCTGGAGCCGGGACAGATGCCAAACCTGCGTATTTTGTTCACTGCGGGTTCTGCATCTTCAACAGAGCTGGTGTACAAGTGGAAGGATCAGGTGGCGTACTACAACGGCTACGGTCCCACCGAAAACTCGGTGGCGACGTCCATCTGGCCCGTATCCGAGGATGAGAGAGCCGGACAACTGATTTCTATCGGACGCCCTGTGCCGAATCACCGGGTATACATGGCGGATGTGCATGGACATTTGGCTCCGGTAGGCGTCGCAGGTGAACTGTGCGTGTCCGGTCCGGGTCTGGCCCGTGGTTATCTGGATCGCCCAGAGCTGACGGCTGAGAAATTTATACCAAATCCGTTTGCGGCTGGCGAAGCAGGGTATGAAAGAATGTACCGTACGGGTGACTTGGCGAGATGGATGCCAGACGGCAACATCGAATATTTGGGCCGGATCGACCATCAGGTGAAAATCCGGGGCTATCGGATCGAGCTGGGCGAGGTCGAGGCACAAATTTTGAAAGTGGAGGACGTACAAGAGGTCATCGTACTGGCCCAGGCGGACGAGCAAGGGCAAAACCAACTGGTGGCGTACTATGTCGCTGAACGGGAAGTAAGCGCGGGTGAGCTGCGCAGCTTACTGGGTGAGGAGCTACCAAACTACATGGTGCCTTCGTATTTCATCCAGCTGGAGCAAATGCCGTTGACACCGAACGGTAAAATCGACCGCAAGGCCCTGCCAGAACCCGAAGGCAGCCTGCAAAGCGGAGCGGATTATGTAGAGCCGCGCACAGCGCTGGAGCAGACGTTAGTGTCCATTTGGCAGGCTGTATTAGGCGCGAAGAGAGTCGGGGTATTGGATAATTTCTTTGATCTGGGCGGCGATTCGATCAAAGCAATCCAGGTATCCTCCCGTTTGCTGCAAGCGGGCTACAAGCTGGACATGAAGGATTTGTTCCAATATCCTTCCGTCTCGTTGCTGAGTGGTCATGTACACAAGGTCAGCCGTACAGCCGATCAGCGGGTGGTTTCGGGGGCAGTTAAATTGACCCCAATACAGCAATGGTTCTTTGGACAATCCTCGGCAGAGCCGCATTATTTCAACCAGTCGGTGATGCTGTATAGAGAGCAAGGCTTTGAGGAAGCCGCATTGCATCAAACGGTGACCAAGGTAATGGAGCATCATGATGCGCTACGTATGATCTTCCGTCAGACCGAACAGGGCTATGAAGCGTGGAATCGCGGTTTGAACGAAGGTCAGCTGTACAGTCTGGACGTTGTTGATTTGACGGGTATCGAAGATGCTGCGGATGTGGTGAAGGCGATTGAAATGAAAGCCAATGCCATCCAAGGTTCCATTCGTCTGGACGAGGGGCCACTGGTGAAGCTGGGGCTTTTCCGCTGCACGGATGGAGATCATTTACTGATTGCGATTCACCATTTGGTGGTGGACGGCATTTCATGGCGGATTGTGTTTGAGGATTTTGCCGCGGGATATGAGCAGGCGGTTCGTGGAGAAGCCATTCGTTTGCCATATAAAACGGACTCGTTCTCCACTTGGGCAGAACACTTGTCTCAATATGCGAATAGTCCGGCGATCGACAACGAACGCGAATATTGGCATCATCTCGCTCAAATGGAATTCGCATCGTTGCCTAAGGATCATGAGAGAGCGGAAGGACAGCATTATCCGCTGAGAGACAGTGAAATTGTGACCGTGGCTTGGAGCGAGCAGGAAACACGATTGTTGCTACAGGAAGTACATCGTGCGTACCACACCGAGGTCAATGATCTACTGTTAACCGCACTCGGCACAGCGGTATATAACTGGAGCGGTCAGGAGCGTGTGCTGGTCAATCTGGAGGGACATGGCCGGGAAGCCATTGTTCCAGATATCGACATCACCCGTACCGTGGGCTGGTTTACGAGTCAGTATCCGGTGCTGCTGGATGTGGACGGAAAGGCAGAAGTAGGGCAGCGAATCAAGCGGGTGAAGGAAGGCCTGCGCCATGTACCGCATAAGGGTATTGGCTACGGCATTTTGAAATATATGTCTCAGGATGATGCCCATCCTTCCTGGACCTTGCAGCCTGAAATTAGCTTTAACTATTTGGGACAATTTGATCAGGACTTGGAAAATGGGGATATCGTTCTGTCTTCACATCCAGGTGGAGAGCCGATGAGTGATCATACCGTACTGGAGCATCCTTTGAATGTGAACGGAATGATTACAGCGGGCGCGCTGACACTGGAAATTCGCTATGACAGCAAAGTATATCATCAGCAAAATGTAGAAAAATTTGCGCAGTTGCTGCAGGAAAGCTTGCAGGAAGTGATCGCTCATTGTGCCTCCAAAGAGCGGAGTGAGCTAACACCAAGCGATGTATTGTTCAAAGGCTTGACACTGGAGCAACTGGAGCAATTGACGGAGCAAACGGCTTCTGTGGGCGAGCTGGAAAATGTATATGCTCTTTCGCCTATGCAGAAGGGGATGCTGTTCCATCATCTGATGGAGCCGGAGTCAGGCGCCTACTTCCAGCAAGCGTCGTTTGATCAAAAAGGAAGCTTTGATGTAGCTGTTTTCCGCAAGAGTTTGGATGTACTGACACAGCGTCATGAAGCGCTGCGGACGAATTTCCATAGGTTTGAGACAGGACACAGTCAGGAGCCATTGCAGATCGTGTTCCGTCACAAAGATAGTGACCTTTCCTTCCAGGATATACGGGGAATACAGGAAGCAGAGCAACAGGCATATATCCAGGCGTTTAAGCTGGAGGACCAGGCTAGAGGCTTTAATCTCGGTACCGATACACTCATGCGCGTACAGGTATTGCAGACCCATGAAGAAACGTATCATTTGGTATGGAGCTTCCATCACATTGTCATGGATGGCTGGTGCTTATCGCTCGTTACGGGCGAAGTGTTTGGTACGTACTTCGCCCTGCTGGAGCAGAAGCAACCGGAGCTTGCTCCGATCACACCGTATGGCCAATATATCGAATGGCTGGGACGTCAGGATGAACATGCGGCAAAAGAGTATTGGAGCAGTTATTTGGCGGGCTTTGAACAGCAGACGTTGTTACCTGGATCGGATACTTCATCGAAAGACCAAGTGGCGGACAGCAGGGATCATACTGTATCCATTACAGAAAGTGAAACCAGCGAATATATTTCTGGAAAAATAACGGTAGATCTGGATCCAACGTGGAGCGAAGCCATACACCGGATTGCAAAGCAGCAGCAGGTCACGATTAATACGCTGATGCAGAGCGTGTGGGGCCTGATTTTGCAGAAATATAACAACAATGAGGATGTTGTGTTCGGCAGTGTCGTTTCTGGACGTCCAACGGATATTGCTGGTGTAGAGCATATGATCGGTCTGTTCATTAATACCATCCCGGTGCGGATTCAAAGTGAACGGAATGCCACTTTTGTGGAAGTGATGCGGAAAACGCAGGAGCAGGCACTGGCCTCGGGAGCATACGATAGCTTCCCGCTGTATGAAATTCAGGCATTGACCGAGCAGAAGCAGCATCTAATTAACCATATTATGGTGTTTGAGAATTATCCGGTCGAGGAGCAAGTCGAGCAGCTTGGCGAAGTTCGTCCATCCGCTTTTGAAATTACGAATGTAGAGGTTGTCGAGCAAACGAACTATGATCTGGACCTGATTGTGATGCCCGATGAAACATTCCGCATCATGTTCAGATATAACGCGAATGTATACGATCGGTCTACGATAGAGCGGATGCAGGGACATGTACTGCATGTCATCGAGCAAATTATCGATAATCCGCATATTCGTGTGAATGAGCTGGAATTGGTGACACCGGAAGAACAAGCACAGATCGTTCAGGTCTGGGGGGATACGGCGGCAACCTATCCGCAGGATCAAACGTTAAGTGCGCTGTTCGAACAGCAGGCAGCGAACACGCCGGAGCAAGTGGCGGTACTGCGCGGAGCGGAGTCGCTGACCTACCGTGAACTGAACGTGCGCGCGAACCGACTCGCACGCACCTTGCGTGCTGAAGGTGTTGAACCGGATCAGCCCGTGGGCATTTTGGTTCAGCGTTCGCTGGACATGATTGTCGGCATCTATGCGATCCTCAAAGCAGGCGGAGCCTACGTGCCAATTGATCCAGAATATCCGGCAGACCGTATCCGCTTTATGCTGGAGGATTCAGGAGCGAAGCTGGTACTGACGCAGTCGCATTTGGCGGAGCAAGCCTCACTGAGTTTCAACGGCCAGGTGCTGGTGCTGGATCGCGAGGACATTTACCACGAAGATGGCTCGAATCTGGAGCCACTGGCTGGCCCACACCATGTAGCCTATGTCATCTATACCTCCGGCTCCACGGGAAAACCGAAGGGCGTGATGGTGGAGCACCATTCCGTGCTGAACCGGATTTTGTGGATGCATGATCGTTACGGCTTGAGTGCGGAAGATACGATCTTGCAAAAGACCGCCTTCACCTTCGATGTGTCGGTGTGGGAGTTGTTCTGGTGGTCGCTGGTCGGCTCGAAGGTGAGCTTGCTGTCCGTGGGCGGGGAAAAGAACCCGGAAGACATCGTCGAGACGATTGCCCGCGATGGCGTGAGCACGATGCACTTTGTACCCGCCATGCTGCATGCGTTCCTGGAGTACGTGGAGCAGCAGCCACGGGAAGTGATGCAAGCGAAGCTGGGCACGCTGCGCCATGTCTTTGCCAGCGGCGAAGCGTTGCCGCCACAGCATGTGGCCCGATTCCAACGGCTTGTGTCGAGCCTGGCCGGAGCGAAGCTGATCAACCTGTATGGGCCAACCGAAGCGACGGTGGACGTATCGTACTTCGATTGCGAACCTAATGAAACCTATTCGGTCATTCCCATCGGGAAACCGATCCAAAATATTCGTCTGTACATCGTGAAGGAAGGCACGGAGCAATTGCAGCCGATTGGGGTTGCGGGCGAACTGTGCATCGGTGGTGTCGGCGTAGCCCAAGGCTATCTGAACCGTCCAGAGCTGACGGCCGAGAAATTCGTACCCGACCCGTTTGCCGGCGGGGAAGCAGGCTATGAACGGATGTACCGCACAGGCGATTTGGCGAGATGGATGCCGGACGGCAACATTGAATATCTGGGCCGGATCGACCATCAAGTCAAAATCCGGGGTTACCGGATTGAACTGGGCGAGGTCGAATCGCAGCTGCTCCAAGTGGAATCGGTACGCGAAGCGGTAGTCACGGCGCGTGCGGATGAAACGGGCCAAAAACAAATGGTGGCGTACTATGTCGCGGAGCAAGAGCTAGGAGCCAGCGAGCTGAGAAGTGAGCTGGGCCGGGAGCTGCCAAGCTACATGGTGCCATCATACTTTGTACAGCTGGAGAAAATGCCGCTGAGTCCAAATGGCAAAATTGACCGCAAAGTCCTGCCAGCACCAGAAGGCAGCCTGCAAAGCGGAGCTGATTATGTCGCACCGCGGACGTGGGTGGAAGTGAAGCTGGCGCACATTTGGCAGGATGTGCTGGGCCTCACGCAGGTCGGTGTGAAGGAAAACTTCTTCGAGATTGGCGGACACTCGCTGCGGGCGACGACACTGGCCTCGAAGATTCACAAGGAGCTGAACAAGCCGCTTCCACTGCGCAGTATTTTTGAAGCACCAACGATTGAGCAACTGGCAACGGTGTTAGAAAGTCTGGATCAAGTAACATATGCGTCCATTCCGGTAACGGAAGAGCGTAGCTTCTACCCGTTATCTTCGGCGCAAAAACGACTGTATGTGCTGCATCAGTTTGATCCAAGTGATGTGAACTACAACATGCCGTCGGTGCTGCAAGTGAGCGGTCCGCTGGACGTAAAACGAGTAGAAGACGTGTTCCGTCAACTGATCGATCGCCATGCGACCTTGCGTACCCGCTTTGAGCTGATCGACAGCGAGCCAATGCAATGGATTGAAGACAGCGTGCCGTTCGAGGTGGAATATACGAAGGTACAAGAAGAGGATGCGACTGCGGATACAGACACGACGGTCAGCCAGGAAGCACAAGAACGGGTACGGCAGTTTGTGCGTCCATTCGATCTGCAAGCTGCACCGCTGCTGCGGGTGGGCTTGGTAGATTTGGGTGTACAAGGAACCGAGCAGGAATCTCAGCATTTACTCATGCTCGACATGCACCATATCGTTTCGGATGGTGTGTCGATGGAGGTACTGACCAATGAATTTGTCCGCTTGTATGGCGGTGAAGAGCTATCGCCATTGCGGATACAGTACAAAGACTATGCCGTATGGCAGCAAAGCGAAGCCCATCAGGAATGGATGCAGCGTCAGGAAGCATACTGGCTGGGCACCTTCCAGGACGGAGTGCCTGTGCTGGATCTGTCAACCGACTTTGCCCGTCCGGCGGTACAGAGTACGGCAGGGGATACGATCGAATTCGGACTGGAGCGTGAAGTGAGCGAACGCCTGAAAGAACTGGCTTCGCAAACAGGTTCAACCTTGTATATGGTGCTGCTGGCAGCGTACACCACGCTCTTGCATAAATACACAGGCCAAGAAGATATCGTAGTGGGAACGCCGATTGCTGGAAGACCGCATGCGGAACTGGAGAGTCTGATAGGTGTCTTCATCAATACGCTGGCAATCCGCAATTATCCGTCTGGCGACCAATCGTTCCTCGATTATCTGCAAGAGGTCAAAGAGCATGCGCTCAGCGCTTATGAGCATCAGGACTATCCTTTTGAAGAACTGGTTGAAAAGCTGAATTTAACGCGGGATACGAGCCGGAATGCGTTGTTTGACACAATGTTTGAATTGAAAACATTGGAGCAGCAGGAGGTGCAGCTGGAAGGTCTGACCTTGAATTCGTATCCGATAGCCAATAAAACCGCCAAATTTGATCTGACCTTGGATGCAGTGGAGCAGCCGGAAGGCATTCTGTGCAGTCTGGAATACAGCACGGCGCTGTACAAGCCTGAAACCATCGCGCGATTGGCACAGCATTTTACCGAACTCGTACGTGCCATTACCCTTCATCCGCAGCAGCCACTGGCAGCTTTGGAGATGGTACCTGCCGAGGAAAAAGCACAAATCATCCATGGATTTGGAAATGTGGGGGTATCGGATGTTGCTGCTGTTGAAGCAGGAGCCTTATTCCATACCTTTGTGGAAGAACAGGCACAGCTTGTGCCGGATCACGTGGCAGTGGTGTACGAGGAGCAGCAGCTTACGTACCGGAAACTGAACGAGCGTGCGAACCAATTGGCGCGTAGATTGAGAAATGAAGGCATTGGACGCGAGTCGATTGTCGGCATTTTGAGCGAACGCTCGGTGGACATGCTGGTCGGGGTACTGGCGGTGTGGAAGGCAGGAGGCGCCTATGTACCGCTAGATGCAGACTATCCGTCCGAACGTATTCGTTTCATGTTAGAAGACAGCGGTGCTACGGTACTGTTGACCCAAATCGGCTTACAGGAGCGTGCACTGGGTTGGCTGAATGAAAGCCGATGGGCTCTGGGCGAAGGAAAGAGTGAGAGTGAGCTGGAGACGGCGGTTAGCGCTGAAACGATGGAAAGAGACCGCCTTAGTGAAGGCGTAAGCTTGAAATCAGATTCGAAGTCTGACAGCGAAGCAGCATCCGAACCGGCAACAGTGCTGCGTCTGCATACCGTACTGGCGTTGGACGATGAGTCGCTGTACATCGGAGATACCACAGACGTCGATCACATCAACGAACCGCAGGATCTGGCGTATGTGATCTACACGTCCGGGACAACGGGACGTCCGAAAGGGGTCATGATTGAACATCACAGCTTGGTCAATACGGCTGCGGCGTATCGTCGGGATTACCGTCTGAACGAGTTCCCGGTACGTTTGCTGCAACTGGCGAGCTTCTCGTTCGACGTATTCGTCGGGGATATCGCGCGGACGTTCTATAACGGCGGCACGATGGTCATTTGTCCGAAAGACGACCGGATTGATTTTAGCCGTTTGTATGACTGGATTCGCGATTACCAGATTACAGTGTTCGAATCGACCCCGGCCCTAATCGTACCGTTTATGCAGCATGTGCATGAACAGGGGCTGGACATGAGCAGTCTGGAATTGCTGATCACCAGCTCGGATAGCTGCAGTGTGACGGATTACCGGGTGCTGCAAGAACGGTTTGGCGCGGATATTCGCATTATGAACAGCTACGGTGTCACAGAAGCGGCAATCGACTCTAGCTTCTATGATGAAGAGCTGTCGAAGCTGCCAAGCAGCGGCCATGTGCCGATTGGCCAGGCGTGGCTGAACGCACGCTTCTACATCGTGGACAGCCAGCTGAATCCGGTGCCGGTCGGTGTACTGGGCGAACTGTGCATCGGCGGAGCCGGGGTGGCACGAGGCTACCTGAACCGTGCAGACCTGACGGCCGAGAAATTCGTAGCGAATCCATATGTAGCGGGTGAACGATTATACCGCACAGGTGATTTGGCGCGGTGGATGCCGGATGGCAATGTGGACTTTATCGGCCGGATGGATGATCAGGTCAAAATCCGGGGCTTCCGGATTGAACTGGGCGAGGTGGAAGCACAACTGCTGACCGTGGATGGCATTCAGAAAGCCATCGTCACCGCCTGGGAAAATGAAGACGGGGACAAGGATTTGTGTGCGTATGTCGTAGCCTCTGATGCGCTGAATTTGCCAGAGCTGCGCAACCTGCTGCAGCCCAAGCTGCCGGGTTATATGATCCCGACATATGTCGTACAACTGGATCATTTCCCGCTGACACCAAACGGGAAAATTGACCGCAAAGCGTTGCCTGCGCCGGAAGCGCGCCTCGAAGGAGGCACAGCGTACGTGGCACCGCGGACACTGCTAGAAGAGCGACTGGTACGTATTTGGCAAAGCGTTTTGAATCATCGGCAGATAGGCATCCAGGATAACTTCTTTGAAGTGGGAGGACATTCTCTGCGCGCGACAACACTGATGGCGAAAATTCATCAGGAGCTGAATTACAAGCTGGCGCTGCGAGATATTTTCCAATATCCGACGATTGAGCAACTGGTACAGGTGATGGGAGAAGTTCAGACGCAGCAAACGTATGTATCCATCCCTGTTGCGGAGGAGCGCGTATATTATCCCGTGTCCTCGGCGCAAAAACGGATGTACGTTCTGAGTCACCTGGAAGGCGGAGAGGTTAGCTACAATATGCCAGGCGCTTTGATCATTGAAGGTTCCTTGGATAAAACGCGACTGGAGCAAGCCTTCCGCCAGCTGATTGCCCGCCATGAAGCCCTGCGAACCCGATTCGACATGGTGGATGGTGAGGTTATTCAATGGATTGAATCGGGCGTCACATTCAACGTGGAGCATGTGCAGGCAAGCGAAGAAGAGACCCAGCAGTATGCACTGGACTTTGTACGCGCATTTGATCTCGCACAAGCACCATTGCTGCGGGTTCAGCTGGTGGAAACCGGACCGGAGCGTCACGTCATGCTCTATGACATGCACCATATTATTTCGGATGGCGTCACGGAAGGAATTATCGTGCAGGAGTTCTCTCAATTGTATGAAGGCAAGGAACTGCCGCCCCTGCGCATCCAGTACAAGGACTATGCGGTTTGGCAGCATGCCGATATGCAAAGTGAACGTCTTCGTGAGCAGGAAAGCTATTGGCTGAAAACCATGGCTGGTGACATTCCGGCGCTGGATATGCCTACGGATTTTGCAAGACCAGCCGTACAGCGTCAGGAAGGAGCTCGATTGGAATTTGCGATCAGCCTGGAGGATAGCGAGCAGTTGAAACAGCTGGCCGCGCAAACCGGCTCCACCTTGTACATGGTGTTGCTGGCCGCGTATAGCACGCTTTTGCATAAATATTCGGGACAGGAAGATATCATCGTCGGCACGCCAATTGCCGGAAGACCGCATGCGGAACTGGAGGGCTTGGTAGGCGTATTCCTCAACACGCTGGCGATCCGCAATTATCCGGCTGGCGACAAAACGTTCCTGGACTACTTGCAAGAGGTCAAAGAGCATGCGCTCAGTGCGTATGAGCATCAGGAATATCCTTTTGAAGAACTGGTTGAAAAACTGAATTTAACGCGGGATACGAGCCGGAATGCGCTGTTTGACACGATGTTTGAGTTGAAAACATTTGAGCAGCAGGAGTTCGAGCTGGAAGGTCTGACCTTTAAAACGTATCCGACAGACAGTCATACGGCCAAATTTGATCTGACCTTGGATGCAGTGGAGCAGCCGGAAGGCATTCTGTGCAGTCTGGAATACAGCACGGCGCTGTACAAGGCTGAGACCATTGCGCGATTGGCACAGCATTTTACCGAACTCGTACGTGCCATTACCCTTCATCCACAGCAGCCACTGGCAGCCTTAGAGATGGTAACTGTGGAGGAAAAAGCACAAATCATCTACGGTTTTGGAGATGTAGGGGTATCGGATGTTGCTGCGGTAGAAGCAGGAGCACTGTTCCATACCTTTGTGGAAGAACAAGCGCAGCTTGTACCGGATCACGTGGCGGTGGTGTACGAGGAGGAGCAGCTGACGTACCGCACACTGAACGAGCGTGCAAACCAGCTTGCCCGTAGATTGCGAAAGGAAGGCATTGGACGTGAGTCGATTGTCGGCATTTTGAGTGAGCGTTCGGTAGACATGCTGGTTGGCGTATTAGCGGTGTGGAAGGCTGGAGGCGCATATGTGCCGCTGGATGCAGACTATCCGTCAGAGCGCATTCGTTTCATGCTGGAGGACAGTGGTGCGACGGTACTGCTGACCCAGACGGGATTGCAGGAGCGTGCACAGGCATGGCTGGATGAAAGCCAACAGGCCTCGGCCGGAGGGCAGACTGAGGGTGAGTTGGAAACAGCGGTTAGCGCTGAAACGATGGAAAGAGACAACCTGAATGAAGGCGTAAGCTTGAAATCAGATTCGCCACCTGACAGCGAAGCAGCATCCGAGCCGGCAACAGGGCTGCGTCTGCACACCGTACTGGCACTGGACGATGAGTCACTGTACACCGGAGATATGACAGACGTCGATCATATCAACGAACCGCAGGATTTGGCGTATGTGATCTACACGTCCGGGACAACGGGACGTCCGAAGGGCGTCATGATTGAGCATCGCAGCTTGGTGAATACGGCTGCGGCGTATCGTCGGGATTATCGCCTGAACCAGTTCCCGGTACGTTTGCTGCAGCTGGCAAGCTTCTCCTTCGACGTGTTCGTCGGTGATATTGCCCGGGCGCTCTATAACGGTGGCACGATGGTCATCTGTCCGAAGGACGACCGCATCGACCCAAGCCGTCTGTATGGATGGATTCGCGACTATCAGATTACGGTGTTCGAATCCACACCGGCTTTAATCGTACCGTTTATGCAGCATGTGTATGACCACGGACTGGACATGAGCAGTCTGGAATTGCTGATCACCAGCTCGGATAGCTGCAGCGTGACAGATTATCGGGTGCTGCAAGAACGGTTTGGCGCAGATATTCGCATGATAAACAGCTACGGCGTCACGGAAGCGGCGATTGATTCCAGCTTCTACGACGAAGAACTGTCGAAGCTGCCAAGCAGCGGCAATGTACCGATTGGTCAGGCATGGCTGAACGCACGCTTCTACATCGTGGACAGCCAGTTGAATCCGGTGCCGATCGGTGTACTGGGCGAGCTGTGCATTGGCGGAGCCGGGGTAGCACGTGGGTACCTGAACCGTGCAGACCTGACGGCCGAGAAATTCGTAGGGAATCCGTATGTACCGGGTGAACGACTGTATCGCACAGGTGACTTGGCGCGGTGGATGCCAGACGGCAATGTGGACTTTATCGGCCGGATGGATGATCAGGTCAAAATCCGGGGCTACCGGATCGAGCTGGGCGAGATTGAAACGGCGATCCAGCGGGTGCCGGGCGTGCGTCAAGCGGTAGTCATCGACCGGACGGATGAGCGTGGACACAAGTACTTGTGCGGGTACATCACCGGAGGAGCCGAGCTGCGGATCGAGGAGGTACAGGCCGAACTGGAAGCCGGACTGCCAGCGCACATGGTGCCTGCACGTCTGATGCGACTGGAGACGATCCCGCTGACCAGCAACGGCAAAATCGACCGCAAGGCCTTGCCGGAACCGGAAGGAAGCATCCATACCGGTGCAGCCTATGTGGCACCGCGTACCACGGTGGAGCAAGTACTGGCTGCGGTATGGGCCGGGGTGCTCGGCGTGGAAGCAGTAGGCACGAAGGATAACTTCTTTGAACTGGGTGGCGATTCGATCAAGGCCTTGCAAGTATCCTCCCGATTGCTGCAAGCAGGTTATCGACTGGAGATGAAAGACCTGTTCAGTCATCCAACTGTGTCTGCCTTGGCACTGAAAGTCCAATCGGTGACCCGATTGGCGGATCAGAGCGAAGTGGTGGGCGCTGTGAAGCTGACACCCGTTCAACAATGGTTCTTTGAGCAGAACCTGACGGATGCTCATCATCATAATCAGTCCATTATGCTGCATAGCAAGGACGGTTTTGATGAACCGGCCCTGCGCACGGCGATGGATCAAATCGTCAGCCATCACGACGCACTGCGTATCATTTTCCGTCCTACGGAGTACGGATATGAAGCTTGGAACCGTGCGGTTGGGGAGGGCGAGCTGTATACGCTGGATCGGGCCGACTTCAGAAATGAGTCTGAGGTGTCTGCGGCGATCGAGGCTAAAGTGAATGAAATTCAAGCGGGTATTCAGTTAAGCGAAGGACCGCTAGTGAAGCTGGGGCTGTTCCATTGCCCAGATGGAGATCATTTGCTGATGGCTATTCATCACTTAGTGGTGGATACCGTATCTTGGCGCATTTTGTTCGAGGATATTACGACCGCCTACGAGCAGGCATTGAACGGACAAGCGGCTCGTCTTCCGCACAAAACGGATTCGTTCCGCACCTGGGCTGATGGGCAGTCTCAATATGCGAACAGTCCGGCAATGGTAGCAGAACTCGCATTCTGGCAGGAAATGGAACAAGGCGTATATCAGCCGCTTCCAAAAGACGAATCCCATTCTCATTCCTTGAATAGGGACAGCGAGAACATTACAGTCACGTGGACAGCTCAGGAAACAGAGCAGCTGTTAAAACAGGCGCATCGTGCCTACAACACGGATATGAATGATTTGCTGCTTACCGCATTGGGACTGACTATTCATCGCTGGGCGGGCCTGGAACGAGTTCTCGTGAGCCTGGAAGGTCATGGACGGGAGTCCATTTTGCCAGAACTGGATATTACGCGCACTGTGGGCTGGTTTACGACTCAATTCCCAGTTGTGCTGGATATGAGCGTGGGGCAAGACCTTTCACAGCGCATCAAACAAGTGAAAGAAGGACTACGCCGCATTCCGCAAAAGGGCATTGGCTACGGGATGTTGAGATACCTGTCTGCAGCACGTGAGCAAGAGCGGTTTGTAACCGAACCTGAAATCAGCTTTAACTATTTGGGACAATTTGACCAAGATATGCAAAATCAATCTATTGGCGTATCTCCTTACGCTAGCGGTGCAGAGCTTAGCGCCCATGCAGTTAGAACGCACACGCTGGATATGAATGGACTGATTTCGGAAGGCGAACTGCAATTGACGATCAGCTACAGCAAGCAGGAATATCGCCATGAAACGATGGAGCAGTTAGCCGAACAGTTCCGAACCAGCTTGCAGGAAATCATTGCGCATTGCACAGGCCGCAAACAGCAAGAACTGACGCCAAGCGATGTCATGCTTAAAAATGTAACGATGGCCGAGCTGGATCAATTGGTAGAACGGACTCGTGACATGGGGGAACTGGAAAATGTATATGCATTGACGCCGATGCAAAAAGGCATGTTGTTCCATAGTCTGATGGATGCAGCGTCAGGCGCTTATTTTGAACAAACGACCTTTGATTTGCACGGACGCTTCCAAGCGGATATTTTCCAAGATAGCTTGAATCATTTGGCGCAGCGGCATGAGATATTTAGAGCTAATTTCATCAGCGGTTGGCAGGATGAGCCTGTGCAGGTTATTTTCCGCCATAAAGAGGTTGGATTCAGATGTGAAGATTTGCGTCATTTGGATGAGCAGGAACGTGACGCGTATGTGAAGGAATTTATTCGCCAGGACAAGGCAGCCGGATTCGATTTATCCCGGGATGCGTTGATGCGCGTGGCGATTTTACGAACAGGTGACGAGGATTATTATTTTGTATGGAGCTCTCATCACATCTTGATGGATGGCTGGTGTGTGGCGTTAGTCACGGATGAGGTGTTTGAGGCTTATTTTGCAGCCGTGGAGCATAGACAGCCGAAGCTTGCCCCCGTGACCCCATACAGTCAGTATATTGAGTGGCTTGAAGCACAGGATGTAGAAGCAGCAGCTTCCTACTGGAAGGATTATTTGCTCGGCTATGATCAGCAAACTTCGATTCCGACCGGAAAAGTAGGCGTGAAAGCGGGCGATGCACAATTTGAGCATATCCTGTGCGATCTGGGCAAGGACTTGACCGGACGTATGGAAATGGTGGCCAAGCAGCACCACGTGACCCCGAATACATTGCTGCAAACAGCCTGGGGATTGCTGCTCCAAAAGTACAACGGTAGTGACGACGCTGTTTTTGGCGGTGTAGTGTCTGGTCGTCCAGCGGATATTTCGGGGATCGAAAATATGGTGGGCTTGTTCATTAACACCATTCCAATACGTATCCGCAGTGGGGCTGAGGACACCTTTGCCGACATGATTAGAACGAATCAGCAGCAGGCGCTGACTTCTCAAGATTATGAAACGTATCCGCTGTATGAAATTCAAGCCTTGACTGAGCAAAAGCAAGATCTGATCAACCACATTATCGTGTTTGAAAACTATCCGGTGGAGGAGCAGGTCGAGCAGCTTGGCGAAGGTGCAGCGTCGGATTTTGAAATTCGCAATGCAGGCATGATTGAACAAACCAACTATGATTTCAATCTGGTTGTCATGCCGCAGGAAGCGATGAAAATCCGATTTGAATACAATGCGAATTTATATGATCGAGAAGCTGTTGAACGGACTCAGGGCCATCTGATACAGCTGTTGGAGCAGGTGGTAGCGAAGCCGGACATTCGAGTGCAGGAGCTGGATATGGTAAGTGAGCAGGAGCGCGAGCACATTCTCCGCGTATGGGGAGATACAGCTGCCGAGTATCCGAGCGGGCAAACGATCCATGGCCTATTCGAGACACAAACGGCGCAGACACCGGAGCAGGCAGCGTTGTTCTTTGAAGGAGAACAGTTGACCTATCGTGAACTGAATGAACGCGCGAATCGTCTGGCGCGCACTTTGCGCAGTCAAGGCGTGACGAAGGATCGTCTAGTCGGTCTAATGACCGAGCGTTCGGTAGACTTGATCGTGGGGATCTTAGGCATTTTGAAAGCCGGGGGTGCATATGTGCCCATCGATCCGACGTATCCAGAGGAGCGTGTCCGCTACATGCTGGACGACTCGGGAGCGAAGCTGTTGTTAACGCAAAGCCATCTGGTGGACAAAGCAGCTTTTGACGGTAACGTGCTGGTGCTGAATGGAGCACAGGGTGTGTATCACGAGGATGGTTCCAATCTGGAGCCGTTGTCTGGTCCGAACGATCTAGCGTATGTCATTTATACGTCGGGTACGACGGGGCAACCGAAGGGCGTTATGGTGGAGCATCGTAATGTCGTACGTTTGGTGAAAAATACAAACTACGCGCAATTAGATACCGACACGCGCATTTTACAGACAGGGGCTGTTGTTTTCGACGCATCCACCTTCGAAATTTGGGGGGCGCTATTGAATGGTGGACAGCTGGTGCTAGTGAGCCAGGATGTCATTTTGGACGCACCCAAGCTTAAGGAAGCTGTGCGTATCCACGGCATTACCACGATGTTTCTGACCACACCGCTCTTTAACCAGCTGTCCCAGCAGGATCTGGCGCTGTTCGAGGGGGTACGGGAGCTGCTGGTTGGCGGTGATGTGATGTCCGTACCACATATGAACCGGGTGCTGGAGGCTTATCCATCCTTGCGGATCAGTAATATCTATGGTCCAACCGAAAATACGACCTTTTCCACAGTGCATGCGATCACTGGTATGCAATCGGAATCGGTGCCAATTGGCAGACCGATTCATAATTCGACAGCGTATGTCGTGGACCGTTCGATGCGGCTTCAGCCCGTCGGGGTATGGGGTGAGCTGATCGTCGGCGGTGACGGGGTGGCACGTGGATACCGCAACCGTCCGGACCTGACGTCCGAAAAGTTCATCGACAGCCCGTTCCGCAGCGGAGAACGCTGCTATCGCACAGGCGACCTGGTGCGCTTGAATGTGGACGGGACGCTGGAATATAAGGGACGGATCGACGCACAGGTGAAAATTCGGGGCTACCGGATCGAACTGGGCGAGGTAGAAACGCAGCTGTTGAAGCTGGAAGCGGTGCAAGAAGCTGTGGTCATCGCGCGTGAAGATGAGCAAGGGCAGAAGCAGCTCTGCGCTTATGTGGTCGCCGATAGAGAAGTTGTGGCAAGTGAGCTACGCAGCGCTTTGAGCCAGAAGCTACCGGGTTACATGGTCCCTTCCTATCTGGTACAGTTGGAGCAGATGCCGTTAACTCCGAATGGAAAAATCGACCGCAAGGCACTGCCAGCACCGGAAGGCAGCCTGCAAAGCGGAGCTGATTATGTCGCACCGCGGACGTGGGTGGAAGTGAAGCTGGCGCAAATTTGGCAGGATGTGCTGGGTCTGGCGCAGGTTGGTGTGAAGGAAAACTTCTTCGAGATTGGCGGACACTCGCTGCGGGCGACGACGCTGGCCTCGAAAATTCACAAGGAGCTGAACAAGCCGCTTCCACTGCGCAGTATTTTTGAAGCACCAACGATTGAACAACTGGCAGCGGTCATGGAAGGTCTGGATCAAGTGGCGTATGCGTCCATTCCAGTGACGGAAGAACGCAGCTTCTACCCGCTTTCCTCGGCGCAAAAACGACTGTATGTGCTGCATCAGTTCGACCCGAATGATGTGAACTACAACATGCCGTCAGTGCTGCAAGTGAGTGGTCCGTTGGACGTGAAGCGAGTGGAGGACGTGTTCCGTCAATTAGTCGCCCGTCATGCGACCTTGCGTACCCGCTTTGCACTGGTGGACAGTAAGCCAATGCAATGGATTGAGGACACCGTGCCGTTTGAGGTGGAATATACAAAGGTACAGGCAGAAGATGCGACTACGGATACAGATCAGGATATAACCACGGATACGGACACGATGGTCAGCCAGGAAGCACAAGGACGGGTGCGGCAGTTTGTACGTCCGTTCGATCTGCAAGCCGCTCCGCTGCTGCGGGTAGGCTTGGTAGATTTGGGTGTACAAGGAACCGAGCAGGAATCTCAGCATTTGCTCATGCTCGATATGCACCATATCGTCTCGGATGGTGTGTCCATGGGAGTACTGACCGATGAATTTGTCCGCTTATACGACGGTGAAGAGCTTTCACCATTGCGTATACAGTACAAGGATTATGCGGTATGGCAGCAAAGCGAAGCCCATCAAGAGTGGATGCAACGTCAGGAAGCGTACTGGCTCGACACCTTCCGGGGTGAACTGCCTGTGCTGGATCTACCGACGGACTTTGCCCGTCCGTCGGTACGAAGTACGGCAGGCGATACGGTGGTGTTCGGGCTGAAGCGCGAAGCTAGCGAACGCCTGAAGGAACTGGCGGCGCACACAGGCTCTACGCTGTATATGGTGCTGCTGGCGGCGTACACCGCGCTCTTACACCAATACAGCGGGCAAGAAGATATTGTAGTCGGCACACCGATTGCCGGACGACCGCATGCGGATCTAGAGCCGATGATTGGGATGTTCGTCGGAACGTTGGCATTGCGGAACTATCCGACAGCGGAACATACCTTCCGCAGCTATGTGGAAGAAGTGAAAGTTTGTGCACTGCAAGCCTATGAACATCAGGACTACCCGTTTGAGGAACTGGTGGAAAAGCTGAACGTGAAACGGGATATGAGCCGCCATCCGCTGTTCGATACGATGTTTACCCTGCAAACGACTGAGGAAGGCGATCTGCAGCTGGCGGACCTGAGCTTCCGTCCATACGGCTTGGAACAAACGCCAGTCAAGTTTGATTTGATGCTGGAGGCCAGTGAGGAAGAAGCAGGTATCCAGTTTGGATTGCAGTATGCAACTGCGTTGTACGAGCGCGAAACGGTAGAACGGATGACGCGTCACTTTGTTCGCTTGGCCGAAGCCGTGGCGGCGAACCCGGATGCGAAGCTGGGTGAGCTGGAGTTGATTACGGCAGAAGAAACCGAGCAGATTCTGGAGGTGTTTAATGACCCGAATGCGCACAGCCTGCTTGGAGCATTACAAGGCCGTTCGCTCAGCGAACGCTTTGAAGAGCAAGCGAAGCGCAACCCTGAGCGGATAGCCGTTGTGTCTGGGGCTACCGCGCTGACCTACACTGAGCTGAATGAGCGTGCGAACCAATTGGCTCGTGTGTTACGGGCGGAAGGGGTCGAAGCGGATCAACCGGTGGGCGTATTGCTGGAACGTTCTGCGGATATTCTGGTGAGCATTCTGGGGGTACTTAAGGCCGGAGGCGCATATGTGCCGATGGATACGATGTATCCACAGGAGCGCATCGACTACATGCTCCAAGACAGTGGGGCCAAGGTCGTGATTACAAGTAGAGTCGCCAACCTGTCACTCAGCTTGCCATCCATAGTTCGAGCTGTAGTCTTGGATGACGAGGATGTTCAAGCTCAACTGGGAGCACAGGATGCGAGCAATCTAATCCCTGTCGCCCGCCCGCATAACCTGGCCTATATGATTTATACGTCAGGTACCACCGGTCAGCCGAAAGGGGTCATGATCGAGCAGGGCAGTGTTAGTAATCTGGTAGATGCTTTATGGGAACGAGTATACAGCCGTTATGAACAGCCGCTTCATGTTGCATGGCTATCGGCATTTGTATTTGACGCTTCAGTGAAGCAAATCTTCGCCAGCTTGCTGTTAGGCCACACCTTGCATGTGGTGTCCCGTGACGTCAGTCTGAGCGGAGAGCATTTGATCGCCTACTACCGTACGCACCGGATTGATCTGTCGGACGGCACACCTGCGCATCTGCATATTTTGAACGAAAGCGTCAATGTGACGGAAGCGCCGGAAGTGAAGCATTACCTGATCGGTGGCGAAGCATTATCCGTGCAGCTGGTACATGTGTTCCTGCACAAGTGGTCCGGGTATCGTCCGGTGATTACGAACGTGTACGGTCCGACCGAAACCACGGTAGATGCGACTGCTTATACGATTGAAGATGTGGAGTCCCTGAACGTACTGCTGGAAAAAGGGGAGCATACGGTATCCATCGGTACGCCGATCGCAAACCAGTCCGTGTACATCTTGAACAGCCAGCAACAGCTGGTGCCGATCGGTATCGCTGGTGAGCTTTATATCGGAGGTGCAGGTGTCGGACGAGGATACCTGAACCTGCCGGAGCTGACGGCAGAGAAGTTCGTCCTGAATCCGTTCGCTGATGCGGCAGCAGCCGATCAAGCGGACAGCACTCACGCAAACCGGATGTACCGGACGGGAGACCTGGCACGGTGGTTGCCAGACGGCAGCATTGAGTATTTGGGCCGGATCGACCACCAGGTGAAAATCCGGGGGTACCGGATCGAGCTGGGCGAGGTGGAAGCGCAGCTGCTGACCGTGGACGGCATTCAGAAAGCTGTGGTCACAGCATGGGAAAACGAAGACGGACACAAGGACCTGTGTGCCTACATCATAGCTTCAGCGTCCCTGAGTTTGCCGGAGCTGCGCAATGCGCTGCAGCCGAAGCTGCCGGATTACATGATCCCGACGTATGTGGTACAACTGGATCGTTTCCCGCTGACACCGAATGGGAAAATCGATCGCAAGGCATTGCCGGCACCGGAAGCACGCCTCGAAGGAGGCCTGGAGTACGTTGCACCGCGGACGCCGCTGGAAGCCAAGCTAGCCCAAATCTGGCAGGATGTCTTGAAGCTGTCCAGCGTAGGAGTCACCGACTCATTCTTTGACGTGGGTGGGCACTCCCTGCGGGCAACGACGCTAGTGGCCAAAATCCATCAGGAACTGGACAGCCGGATTACGCTGCGTGAGGTGTTCCAACACTTTACGATTGAGCAGCAAGCCCAGCTCATAGCTACGCACGGTACAGACACCTATACGGTGATCCCTGCGGCAGCGCAACAGGCGTACTACCCGGTTTCCTCGGCTCAAAAACGACTGTACATTTTGAGCCATCTGGAAGGTGGGGATCTCAGCTACAATATGCCGGGTGTATTAACCGTGGAGGGACCGCTTCAGGCCGATCGGCTGGAGGATGCGTTCCGTCAGTTAATAGCCCGCCATGAAACGCTGCGGACTTCCTTTGAAATGGTGGAAGGCGAGGTTGTTCAGCGGGTTTACGATCAAGTGGAGTTTGCAGTAGAGCACCTGCAGGCCAGGGAATCCGAAGCCGAAGCTTATATCGAGTCCTTTGTACGCAGCTTTGATCTTCGCCAGGCACCACTGCTGCGTGTCCGTCTCATTCAAACCGGACCAGAGCGCCACCTCCTGATGTACGACATGCACCATATTATTTCAGACGGTGTATCGTCTAACAATATCGTGCAGGAGCTGGTACAACTGTACGAAGGGCAGGAATTGGAGCCGTTGCAAATTCAGTACAAGGACTACGCCGTGTGGCAGCAACAGGAGATACAGCGTGAGTCATACCAACGCCGGGAACACTTCTGGCTGGAGCATTTAGCCGGAGAATTGCCGGTACTGGATTTGCCAATTGCTTATCCTAGACCCGCTGTGCGCAGCTTCGAGGGTGCGATGTATGAATTTACAGTGGACGCAAATGTATCCGAGCAACTGCGCCGAATTGCGGCACAGACCGGAAGCACGCTGTACATGGTGCTGTTGAGCGCCTACACCGTTCTGCTGTCCAAATACAGCGGTCAGGACGATTTGATCATCGGTACGCCGGTAGCAGGCCGCTTGTTGCCTGAACTGGAGCCGTTGATCGGAATGTTCGTCAATACGCTAGCCATCCGGCATCAGCCGAGGGGCAACCAAACGTTCCACAGCTACTTGCTGGAAGCCAGAGATCGTACGCTGCAAGCCTTCGAGCATCAGGATTATCCACTGGAAGAGTTGGTGGAAAAGCTGGATGTAGCACGGGATGCAAGCCGTAACCCATTGTTTGACACTATGTTTGTACTGGAAAATACAGAGTCGCCGGAAGCGAAGCTTGAGACGCTGTCCTTCAGTCCGTATGCTCAGGAGCATCGTATTTCCAAATTCGATTTGACTTTGTCTATGAGTGATGAAGATGGGGAGATCAAGGGTTCGTTTGAATATTGCACAAAGCTATTTGGGGCCGACGCTATTGAGAGATTAACCAGAGATTTGATAGCGATCCTGTCCCAGATTGGAATCCATCCAGATTTGCTGTTAAGCGATATTCAGGTGAACTCGGACGAGCAACCGGAAGGCTTCTCGCCGGATTCCATCGACTTTGTTTTCTAAATCCGTTTTCTAAAATGCAATGATTTCACTTTGCGTGTGCAGAGGGCGGCGGCTTGTCCGACCGCCCTTGCCTGCAAAGTATTATTTTTCCGATACAACACTCATGTACGTAACAACGCACCATTCCAACCGGGGTAACAGGCCCCATGAAGCAGGAGGGATGTCACTGAAGCCTTATTTGAGAAGGAAAAAAATTACTGGAGTTATAAGCTTGAATTGGAGAATTGTATCGTCTGTCTGCCATACACCAACCATGTGTCCAGGGATACAGCTGCAACGAGTAACATCTGAAACCAAGTTAGAGGCTATAACGACTCCATATCGAAGAAGGTTGGACGTATCATAAACTCATGAAGAAGTTTGGGATCGCAGATCTACATTGATTAAAGGAATAGACCAGACTAATTTTACATCATGTTAACAGCCGAAGGGCACTGCAGTTAGTATGTCATGTCGAACGAGGAGATTGATTCAAAAAAATGGGTGGTAAACTTGAGCTTTGAGTTAATAAAAAATGTCGGAGGACAAGAGGATGTTGCATTAGAAGCCGTCTAAATGACGGCTTTTTTGTTTTAAGAAATCAAGTTCTTGCTCCAAGCCAAGGACAAGAACTTGATTATTCCAATGCCGATTAGATATCTACTAATTAATAAATTTAAAATCTAAACTTGGAGTGCAAATGTATACATAGCTTTGATTCCGATGGTAAATTTATACTAGTAATTTCTTAGCAAACGTTCAGATTGAGATTAATAAAGGAAAAGAGTCTATTATTGAATTTATAAAATCGAATGAAGGTCTAATTTTTATTTTACTCCATTTTCAGTCAAGATTACAGAAGGTCTACTTTTCAAGGAAAAAATTCAAGTCCAGGACAGATAGATGCCGGCTAATTTCTGACTAGGCGCGGTTGAAAGGTTGAGTTTCTACCTTCTCATAATTAGATGGTTAATCAATAAATAACCAAATTTATACTGTGCAGCTTTGAAAAAGCTCAATAAACTTCTGAGCTGCTGAAGAAAGGGGCAAGTCTTTTTTGATAGCAATACTTAAAAATCTTTTAGGTATGATTTCTTGGATGGGCACTATGAATAGCTGTTGTTGATCCAAATCGCTGCGAACAAAATCCTCGATTACACACGATATGCCCAAACCTTTTTTAGCAAATTCAATTAACAGTTCCATGGTACTCAATTCTACTTTAGGTATTACTTTTAAGCCATATGAAGTGAAAAAGTTGTCAATATATTTTCTTGTATTAAGTCCTTTCTGCATGAGAATGATCGGGTAATTTACTACTAGTTCTTTTAAGAATATTGGTTTATCACATATTTCTTTAAATCTCTCACCTACTACAAAACAATCTTGTATTTCTATTTTTCCAATCACCGTCAGAGAATCTCTGCTTCCGTTCAGATTGATGATTCCTATGTCAACTTCGCCTGACTCTAGCTGCTTAATTGTAGAATGAGTAGATTGATCTTTGATATAAATCTCGATATTAGGGTAAGCCAAGGAGAATGTCTCTAGGTATTGCATCAAGAAGTTACTACAAGCTGTTGTGCTTACGGCTATTCTTAGTTGACCAGCATCTAAATTCCTTAATTCCAAAAATTTTCTTTCAGCCGCCTGTAATAACTCATAGCTTTGTTCTACATATTGAAATAATATCTCTCCTTCCGTAGTAAGGGACACTCCTTGTGCTCTTCTATGGAACAATTGTCCACCTAGCTTATTTTCAAGTAGTTTTATGGACTGACTAACTGCCGATTGTGATGTAAACAGTTCCTTTGCCGCATTAGACATACTTCCAGCTTTTACTGTGATATAGAAGATCTTATAGAGTTCATAATTAATATCCATATAAGTATTTAGTATACCTCCTATACTTATTATTAATTTTACTTATTATACTGCGTGAATTATACTCGGGTTGTCAATGATTAATGGATAAATTGAGAAGGTGACCAATCTAGTATTCCCATATTTAAGTTATATTATTGACTCATCTGTAGGGGATATTCAATCTTCAGAATTTGAGAGGGGATAATACTGTGAGGCGGGATTACTTTTGCAATGGACACACTTGAAACCGTTCTTTTGGTATTTTCTTTTCTCGTGGTTCTAAAATCGGATAAACGATTTATTGAAGCACTTCGTTCAATTTCCGATTGGCTAATTGATCAAAGTAAGAGAAAGGGGAAAATACATGGCTATCATATTTATAATTTTCGCATTATTGGCAGGAATGGCCTTGCCTACACAATTTAGTGTTAATGCGCAGCTAAGGACGGTGGTGGGATCACCTATTGTTGCTTCGGCCATTTCTTTTACAGTAGGTGCCATCTCATTAATAATCATATCTTTTTTTGTAAAAGGATCGTTGTTCAAAAAAGAATGGTTTGAAGCTCCCTGGTGGATGTGGACAGGAGGACTACTGGGTGCTTTCTATGTATTGGCGACAACCATTCTCATGCCCAGAATAGGAGTAGCAGCTACGGTTGGATACGTTTTAGCTGGACAAATAATCGTGTCGGTGATCATTGATCATTTTGGATTAATTGGTGCTAGTATGCACACTTTGAATATTCCTCGATTATTGGGAGCTCTTTTGGTTATTGCAGGATTCTTTATCGTACAAAAATTTTAAATACATTTGGGGGAAACATACATGAGCAAAATAAGAAAAGACTTTCTGTGGGGAGGAGCTATTGCAGCTAATCAAGTAGAAGGTGCACATCGCAGGGATGGAAGAGGGTTAAGTACCGCTGATATTCAGCCGTTTATTCCAGGAGCTGATCCTATTGATCTACATTTTAATAACATGGATTCAGAAACATACGAAAAATACAAACATGGGACATATTATTTCCCTAAGCGCCAAGGAGTACATTTCTACGAACGATACCGTGAGTATATCGATGCGTTAGCAGACATGCATGTAAAAACATTGCGGTTGTCTATTTCTTGGAGCAGGATTTTTCCGAATGGAGATGATACTGTTCCAAACGAGCAGGGTTTGGCCTTCTATGATCGATTATTTGAGTACATGAAAGAAAAAAATATTGAGCCGATCGTCACGATTTTCCATTATGAAATGCCTTTAAATTTGGTTGAGCAATATGGCGGTTGGACAAACCCGAAACTGATTGATTTCTTCGTGAAGTATGGGCAAACCGTCCTGCGAAGATATCACCAAACCGTTAAATATTGGATCATTATCAACCAAATTAACCTTGTCCACAAAGAGGCATTTGCCTCCCTTGGCATACTGAAAGATAAAGTTGATCATTACGAGCAGTCTCAGTTTCAAGCGGTTCATCACCAATTCGTTGCTTCTGCAAAGATTACTGAGTTTGGCCACAAGCTAAATCCATCCCTTCAAATGGGAATGATGTTGGCCGATACGTTAACCGCCCCTTATTCATGCGAACCTGCAGATGTCGAACTGAATTTCAGACGAAATCGAATGCAATATTTCTACAGCGATGTTCTGATTCGAGGAGAGTATCCAGAATATGCATTGACGTATTTCGAAGACCATGACATCCAGCTGGAAATTACGGAATCAGAGAAAGAATTGCTTCGGAACAATACAGCCGATTTCCTTGCAGTCTCTTATTACTGGTCAAATACTGTTAAAGCTAGTGAGAATACGATGGACCCTAATTCTACCGTCAAAAATCCCCATTTGAAAGCGAATCGCTGGGGCTGGTCTATAAATGCTTCAGGATTATATCTCTGCATGTCTAAATATTGGGACAGGTATCATGTTCCCATGATGGTGGCTGAAAATGGTCTTGGATTTAAAGATGTTTTAACAGCGGACAATAAAGTTCATGACGATTATCGCATCGAATACCACCAGGAGCATATTGCAGCACTGAAAGAGGCAATACATGAAGGGGCAGATGTTTTTGCCTATTGTACCTGGGCCCCTTTCGACATCATCAGTGCAGGTACTGCTGAAATGAGCAAAAGATATGGCTTTATTTATGTGGACTATGACGATGAAGGTAATGGAAATGGGCAATTCCATTATAAAGATAGTTTTTACTGGTATAAACAAGTTATTGATACAAACGGCGAGGATCTTCATAGAACCACCAACGATTAGGATGAGAATCACTAAATGATTGAGGCACCCCCGGATCATTTTGTATCGTTTTTGTAATACGGTATGTGGAAAATGGTCCGGACATTTATAATAGGGGGACAACTATGAGTTATCAAAAATTGGCAAAGGATATTCTGGATGGCGTAGGAGGAAAAGAGAATGTAAATGCGGTGTGGCATTGTGCCACTAGATTGAGATTTAAATTAAATGATGTGAGTACTGCAGATACCAAAAAGATTGAAAAAACAGATGGGGTCATTACCGTCGTCAATAGTGCCGGACAGTATCAGGTGGTTGTTGGTAATTCCGTTGCTCAAGTCTATGATGCACTAACATCATTACCTGGAATGGCATTACATGCTTCTAGCAACAATGAAAGCGCTTCAGAAAAGAGAACTGGGAAATTTAATCCTGTCAGTCAGTTGATGGATTTTGTTTCGGCCGTATTTACGCCATTTCTGGGAGCCTTGGCTGGATCCGGAATTTTGAAAGGCATTCTAGCTTTGTTTACAACAATGAACTGGATATCGACCGACAGTGGTGCGTATAAAATATGGAATGCAGCAAGTGATGCCATTTTCTATTTTTTGCCGATTTTCTTGGCATTTACTGCGGCCAAGAAGCTTAAAGTCAACCCATTCGTAGCCGTTTCGTTAGCTGGTGCACTCATTCATCCGTCTTTAGTAGAGATCGTATCCAATTCACAAACGATTGATTTCTTTGGCATACCGATCATACCAATTACGTATACGGCGTCTGTGTTTCCCATTCTGTTGTCGATTTGGGGCCTCTCTTACTTGGAACCTTTGTTGAACAAATTCTTTCCGGAATCAATTCGTAATATGCTAACCCCTCTGGTTTCTCTAGTGATCATGTTGCCTCTAACTTTGGCTGTTATCGGCCCTGTAGGCACAAAGATTAGTGACCTGTTCGCCATGGTATTGTTGGCAATCTTTGGTTTCTCCCCATTACTTGCTGGGCTGGTTTTAGGAGCGTTCCATCAGTCGATTGTCATTTTTGGAGTCCATTGGGCGCTGATTACGCTGATGATAAACAATGTCGCTAATCAAGGATACGACCAGTGGTTGCCAATTGTATGTGCAGCCGTACTTTCTCAAGCAGGTGCTGCTCTAGGCGTATTTTTGAAAACCAAGGATGTCAAAATCAAAGGCCTATCGGGTTCTGCAGCAATCACAGCCATTTTTGGTATCACTGAACCGGCAATTTACGGCGTAACCCTTAAATTAAAGCGTCCATTCTACTGTGCAATGATCGCTGCTGGGATTGGGGGCGCTGTCATTGGATCGTTTGAAGTACATGCATCCACATTTACATTTCCTAGCTTGTTGGCTATTCCAACTTATTTAGGCCAAGGTTTCATTGGAGAAGTCATCGGATTGATTATTGCATTCTTTGGAGCCGTCATTTTAACTTATTTCTTCGGTGTTTCGAATAAGAGTGTAACGAATTTGAGTGATCAAGCAAATCCAAACGAGGTTGTGGTACCTGTGGATGGTCAAATTGTTCCTTTAAGCAGTGTAAGCGATGAGGTGTTTGCTTCTGAAGCGATGGGTAAAGGAGCAGGGATTGTTCCAGTTAGCGGAATTGTTATAGCTCCGGTAAACGGAACGGTAAGCAGCGTGTACAAAACCGGGCATGCGATTGGCATTGTATCTGATTCCGGTATAGAACTTTTGATTCATATCGGTATTAATACTGTGAAATTAAAGGGACAACACTTTAAACCATTGGTTGAGGAAAATGACAGAATTCGCATTGATGACAAATTAGTTGAGTTTGACTTGGAGCAAATTAAGGCTGCGGGTTATGATCCTACGGTAATGGTTATTGTTACGAATTCATTTAATTATGATCAAGTGCATGTGAATCTGGAGGATCCAAATTCAAAACAGTTATTACATGTGATTCCTGCAAAATCTAGCGTTTCATCTTCAAATTTGGTTTAACACAGGACAGCATGGATTTGATCTTGGAAGTAAATAAAAAAACGTATAACAGCCAGCTATAGCTATTATAGCTGGCTGTTTTTAGTAGATAGTTCTGTTGTTAACGAAGAAAAGGATTAAGATATTACGAATGCTTGGGTAGTTCAGCAAAGAGTCTGCTTCTAGGACAATGTAATTCAAAGCCTCTGGAACACGTTCAGCACCAATTGCAAATGTGAACCACATCTGTTGTTCCTCCAACACTCATAACGAAAAATTTTACAGCAAACGTGCTTAGTAGTCTTCTCTTCGAAAAGGTATTAGCCGAATGGGCAACAGAATGTTTCTGTAGACTGAAGATCCTTTAGTATGAATTCCAAGTGTTCTCTAGCTGATTGATTCAATGGTTGTAAGGGTAAAGGAAGACTGGGACTTGAAGTCAAGCCACTTATTTCTGCTGCTGCTGAAACAACACGAAGGCTACCATATTGATGAAATAACGTCCAAATCGGTTCAAGTAGCGCCGAGAGTTGTTTCGCTTCATCAGCAAAACCGTCCTGGGCCAAACGGGTCATTTTTAGGCACGCCTTTGGAAACAAACCACCGAAAACCGAGTACCATGCTTCACAGCCTGCATTCAAGCCAGTGACTGCAAATGAATCTCCACTTACTCCTATAGTTACATGGGGAGGAATGGCTATTCGCAGTTTTCTAATGCGTGTCTTGGCTGCTTCAGGATCAGAAGGCACTCCAGGAATCTTGATAGAACGAACGTTAGGCAGCTCAGCAATCCGACCGTGCAACTCATCACTGAAATGAAAATGCGAGGTACTCGGATTATCATATACACAAAGTGGAATGGAGAGTGAACTGGTCACCTGTTCATAGAGTAAAAATACTTCTTCATTCGTTAGTGTTTGATAGGAAATAGGGGCTAGCAACACTGCGCTTGCTCCTGCTCTTTGTGCATCTTCCGCTAATCGAAGTACTTCAGAAGTACGAATCGCACTTATACTTGTCATTACGGGAATCCCCTCAGATGAATGGACAGCAAGTCGAAGAACACGTAAACGTTCTTCTCGATTAAGATATGCATAATTTCCAGTTGAACCCAATGCACCAATTGAGTCTACACCAGCTGCAACTAATCGTTGAATTAGTGTCACAAATGCTTTTTCGTTAATACCTGTCTCGTTAACTGGGGTGAGTGGAAAAGCAGATAATCCACGGAACATAAAACTACACTCCTTTATTAATTGACCTTCAAAATACAAACACATTATAAAAATGAATTAGATACAATAAAAGTACCAATTGTGAGACAAATAACAGTACCAATTCTTCTAGACAAACTTAAGATCGAAACAAAGAGATATGAGCATCAAGCTTCAGTGTCAACTTGGAATTACATCTTTTAACAGATCAGGTTAATTGAACAACATAAAAAGCATTCTATATAGAATGCTTTTTATCTTTCTCATGAATTAGTGATGTATCAGAGTGTGTTAATATGCGGTCAAGTACTTTTTTAGTAAGTGGCATAAAGTAATTGAGTATTAGCCCCCCTAAACAAACGGTTAACAAAGTTCCAATGCCAATGGGTCCATTTAAAATGAATGCTATGATCAAGAATATAAGATAGATGAATGTTCTCGAAAAAAATAGATTTGTTTTAGTTAATTCTTGTATGATTAATGTTAATCGGTCAACTGGAATTGGTGCAAAATTTGTCTGTAAATATGTTGCAGTTCCTAATCCTACAACAACTAAACCAATTCCAAAACAAACAACTTTGCTGTACCATAGTTCAGGTGTTATCAAATTGTGTAATAAAAAAAGCCACATATCAATACCAATACCCGTTATAAATGCTGTTAACAACCCCAAAACTTCTGGTCTTTGTCTTTTTAAAAGCGAATTACAACATATCAATATTATAGCTATTATGATTTCCCAACTTCCCACAGTAAGCCCCACATTTATGGACAGTCCTACCAAAAGTGCATCAAAAGGTGAAGTCCCAAGGTCTGATTGTATAGTGAACGAAATTCCAAGGGATAATATAAAAATTCCTAATACGAAAAAAACATATTTCACTTTACTCGACCTCTTTAGTATAATTTTATGTTGCAAATGCAATAAAAATAAGGTAAATTCAATATATATCATTTTTATTGCATTTGCAATAAAATAGGTGCGAAGGAGTTAACTATGAAGGAAGTACTTCGTGAAATTGGAATGATCGCAAGGGCATTAGATTCTATAAGTAATATAGAATTTAAAGAATATGACCTTACAAAAGGGCAGTATTTGTACCTTGTGCGAATATGTGAAAACCCAGGAATCATTCAAGAAAAGTTAGCTGAGATGATAAAAGTAGATCGAACAACTGCATCTCGTGCTATAAAAAAACTTGTAATTAATGGATTTATTGAAAAGAAAAAAGATAACCATAACCAAAAAATTAAAAAACTCTTTCCAACAGAGAAAGGGAACAATGTTTATCCTTTTATAAAAAGAGAAAATGATTATTCCAATAACGTTGCATTAGAGGGATTTTCGGAAAGAGAGATAGAAACCATTTTCAATCTTCTTCAAAGAGTGAGTGAAAATATAGGGGAAGACTGGGAATTTGTAAAAAAGGGGAACAAGAGAAATTATTGATTTTCATGAAGGAGCGATACATTAAGTGACTGTAAAAATAATAAAGTGCAGCCGTGAAGATTTACAAATACTCCAGGAAATAAGTATTGAAACATTCAACGATACTTTTAAAGATCAGAATTCACCTGAGAATATGAAAACCTATCTGGAAAGAGCATTTAACTTTAAGCAGTTGGAGGAGGAATTGTCCAACGTCTCTTCAGGAATCTTTCTCATCTATTTTAATGAAGAACTTGCTGGATACTTAAAGGTAAATATGAATGATGCTCAATCCGAAAAAATGGGTGATGAGTCGCTCGAAATTGAGAGAATTTATATAAAAAACAAATCTCAAAAACATGGGCTTGGTAAATATCTGCTAAATAAAGCTATGGAAATTGCGATGGAACATAATAAAAAGAAAATCTGGCTCGGTGTATGGGAAAAAAATGAAAACGCCATTGCTTTTTATAAGAAAATGGGGTTTGTTCAAACTGGCGTACACACTTTTTATATGGGTGATGAAGAACAAATTGATTTCATAATGACCAAAACAATGATATAAGTTTAGGATGATATACGAATTCTTATTATTTTTTATATTGTAATTGATTCACTACTGTGTATAATGTTAACTAAAATTGAATTCAAAAATGTTTTCTAGGGTTCCGCGATGTAATATCGGCTGGTCCGAGAGAAAACTCACAGTCGTCGTACTGTGCCACGGAGGGATAAAAGCCTGGGAGAAAAACTGCTGTATGCAGTATTCTCTCAGGCTTTTTTTATTGCTGCTATAAATCCATACTACATTTGCAGCATTATCAAAAAGGAGGAAGCACAGAATGAACAAGACATGGTTATCTGTTGTAGTTGCGGCATTATTCGAAGTTGGATGGGTCATCGGCCTGAAACATGCCAGCGGCTGGTTAGAGTGGGGGGGCACTTTAGTTGCCATTTTAGTAAGTTTCATACTCATGATTATGGCTTCCCGTACGCTTCCGGTAGGTACGGTGTATGCAGTATTTGTCGGGTTGGGAACGACCGGCACTGTATTAGCAGAAATTTTGTTGTTTGGTGCTGAGGTACAGGGATCTAAATTGTTGCTAATTGGGGTGCTTCTGCTCGGAGTTGTAGGGCTCAAAATACAGAGCAAAGAGAAGAAACAAGGAAAAGAGGGCACTGACGTATGAACTGGGTATTTCTTATTTTGGCAGGCGTATTTGAGATGATGGGAGTTCTCATGATTAATAAGCTCCATAAAGACCGGAATTTCCTGTCTGCTTTTTACTTGCTTGCAGGCTTTGGATTGAGCTTCTTGTTTCTATCCCTGGCCATGGAAACACTACCAATGGGAACGGCCTACGCTGTCTGGACCGGTATTGGAGCTTCTGGCGGAGCCATATTGGGCATGATCTTTTACAGTGAACCGCGTAATACCGCGAGAATTCTGTTCATCGCGATGGTACTCGGTTCAGCAGTTGGCCTAAAGCTGGTAAGCTGAATAATGATGGAATTGGAAAAATTAAAAAAATAGATAGAAAAGACCAGCATGCAGACAAAGTATCGATAAGAAATTTTGTCTGCATGTTTTTTTGCATTTCTTTACCCTTCTATACTCTGATCTTTAGGATCGCCGCGTTGTGTTTTCAGTTTTAGAAAATGAAGAGTCAATTGAAGTTTGAGGCGAATATCACCATCGCTTAGATCAATCTCAAAAAGCTCACGTATCCTGTTGATTCGATAGAACAAAGTATTTCTATGAATAAAAAGTGTTTTAGCAGCAATATTTGGAGTATCCACATATTGAAGATAGGCTTCAAGGGTGGGCAGCAAACTTGTTTTGTGGGCATTGTCATAAGCAATTAACTTTTGGATAACCGGATGGCAGAATTCAGCGAGATCGTTCTGTTCCGATATGATCTTTCCAATATGCTCGCAGAGATAGTCCTCATACATATACACTGGCTTGTTAGAATTAAGTTGGAAACCAATCTCAATGGCGGTTAGGCATTGCTTATAATATTTTCGCAAAAAAGTTATATGACTAAAGCAGTCACTCAGCGAAGCAGTTAATCCGTTTACTTGGAGAAATTCCAGAATTCGTTTGTCTTCAGCAATGATTTTACAGGATGAATCAACAAGGGAAATGAGAAATACAATACGTCCTTGATATACGATCCAACGGCTATCCGGAAGTAATTTAAGTTTTCCTCTATCCACGTCTTCTTTAACTGTAATATAAGGCAAAAAAGAAAATCCAAGCCCACTCATAACGGTTTGTTTAATCGCCTCTATGCTCCATAACTCCATGGTTTGAAATGGATGAATATCATGCTTAACAAGATATCTTTCAAACATGGTCCGATAACTACAGCCTTCTTCATTCGTAATAAAAAAATGGTTGGTGTTCTCTCTCTTATATTCATCGAAATGGTCTGGGCCGTCATTGCTGCACACCAGGACAATGTTCTCCTGGGCCAAAGAATAATGGATGCATTTTTCCGGATGTATTTCCGGGTAGACCATCAAAGCCACATCTACACGTCCACTGATTAAGTCAACCTGGTTTTGTTCACATGTACCGTTGGTAAGGCTGAATTTGACATGAGGATATTTCAAAGAGAACTCCCTTATAATCGGGCTTAATCTAGAAATCGTTAAAGACTCTGGTGCAGCCACCTTAACAACACCTTTAACTTCCTGGTTGCTTCGTATATTTCTAATCTAGTCATAAGTAGCCAGTAGATCTTCTGCCAGAGGTATTAATTCTCTCCCTAATGGAGTAAGTTTCAAATGCCTTCTTTCGTAAGTGAAAAGCTCCCCGCCAATCTCTTCTTCAAGCGACTGTATATGGGCAGTGATTGTGGACTGAGTGTATCCCAAATGCGATGCAGCTCCTGTATAACTTCCGATTTCGATAATCGTCTGAAATGTAATAAGGTGTCTAATTTCCATCGATGTTCTCCTTAGGTTTAATTTCTATCGATAAAAATGATAATGATTTTGAATATTTCAATTTTATTAATGAATAGATCCATCATACAATAGAATCCTTCTGATCGTAAATTAATCTACAAGGGAGGAAACAATGAATGGAACCGTTCAAAATTTCAATTCCAGAGCAACAACTGCATGATCTGTCTATCAGACTAAAACAGGTTCGATGGCCTTCGAGTTTCTCTGTAGAACCATGGGCTCTGGGGACAGACCGTTCCTTTTTGAAGAGATTAGTTGATTATTGGGGCACGGAATACAACTGGCGTGAACAGGAAGCATGGTTAAACCGTTTCCCGCAGTTTATGGAACATGTGGATGGTTTCGATATACACTTTGTACACGTCCGGGGTGAAGGCACATCTGCACGACCACTGTTGTTGACTCATGGATGGCCGGGATCATTTGTAGAGATGTTAGAACTAATCCCTTATCTAACAACTCCGTCGCTATATGGTGGACATGCTGAAGAGGCTTTTGACGTGATTATTCCCTCATTGCCAGGCTTTGCATTTTCGAGTAAACCCACACGACCGGGAGTAGGGTCCAAATACGTAGCTACGCTTTGGGCAAAACTTATGGATCGTTTGGGTTACGAAAGGTATTTGGTTCAGGGAGGGGATATTGGAGCAGGGGTTTCAACATGGTTAGCATTCATGTACCCCGAACGGGTAAGGGGACTTCATCTCAATTATATTCCAGGAAGCTACAAGCCACCCCTCACTCCGAATACACCATCTGTTAGCGAAGAAGAGCAAGCTTACTTAGACATCGTAGCTGAGTGGTTGGACCGAGAAGGTGCTTATAGCGCCCTTCATAGAACGAAGCCGGAAACACTGGCTTTTGCACTAAGTGATTCCCCAACCGGTCTTGCCAGCTGGATGGTAGAAAAATTTCAAGGTTGGAGTGACTGTGACGGGGATATCGAAAGGTCTTTCTCACTTGATCATATCCTCACTAACATATCGATTTACTGGTTTACCAATTCGATTGCTTCTTCCATGCGAATATATACTGAAGGTACCAAAATGCCACTGCATTTCACCGAAGGTCAGCGTGTTACTATTCCAACAGGGGTCTCCTTATTTCCCAAGGAGCTGCCCACGCCTCCCCGAAGCTGGGTAGAACGCGTCTATAATATTACGTACTGGGAGAAAGCGAATAAAGGCGGTCATTTCGCCGCTATGGAAAATCCTAAATTGTTTGCCGACCATCTAAATCATTTTTTCATTCATTAAGCATCTGATAGTTTCTATCCTTGAGAGGGTTATGAACAACCAGTACAACTGGTTACCGTCTTCAGAATGCAACTCTTCAGGTGCTTCCAGAGAGGAGGGTAAACGTGCTCACGCTTTATCAGCTCTAGGGGCGGTACAAGGTTTCTTCGGCTTTTTTCTAAAATATACAGTTGCTTTATTGCAAGAAGCGATAACCCGTTAATACTTGATGGTTATTGGTCATTAAATATACGGAGGAATGTACGCACATAGAAGCTGTCGTTGGTACTTTTTAATAGAAGCAACCTTAGCACGGTGCAATACCGAACTGAGGTTGCTTCAGTTAACAGTTAACTAAGACATACTGCCGTTTACTTCAGATAGGTTCACGTTTCTCCAATTCCACCTCTGCCATTCAATACATATACCCTTGCATTTCCTTTGCCGGAGCATGTCAGAGTAATCTTGCCATCAGTAACGGTTTTGGAATCACCGGTCACCGCATCCACATAGGTTCCGTTCGGAATTCCGGTAAACGTGGCGTTTCCTGAAATCGTGACCAATGCAAAGCTGTCAATGCCTTTGGCACTGTCGGTATATCTTCTCTTAAACGCCAGATTGCCCGACACATTCTCTGTGGAATACTGACCTTTTTGCAAGGCGGGAACAGCTCTTCTGATTAAATTAAGCTGTCTGATATGTTTCGCCAGAGGATGATTGAGCGATTCAGCAAGCGTGCCAGTAGCATTTGTGTATTTGCCGTAATCTTGTACCGTAACATTGCCTTCAATGTGATCGCCGAAATATGCCCGTCCCGTTTTACTTAGCGGTGCGTTTGGACCTGAATCAATGGTTGCCCCTTTTTGAAACTCGATTTCGGAGCCATAGAAGATAGCGGGTATTCCGCGGAAGGTGAACATCAGATCGAGATTCTCGGCCCAAGTGTCCTGTGTGCCCGCAAATCTTTGATTTTCCGGAGCCTGGTCGGGCGCATAGTCATGCGAGTCGACATAGGTTACATTCCAGGTAGCATCATTATAGTATTGATCGCCACCTTTCATACTGAATGCTTCCTGTGCAGTCTTGAATGCCCAATGCATTGGAAAATCAATCACATCCATGCCCGATTTCATCGAATAGTCAGGCGTATGATAGGTATTTCCGTTTAAGAAAGCATTGTTCGAGGTTAGCTGTCCTGCTGTAGTAGAGTTGTCCGCCCACTCTTGTTCAACTGACGCTTTATTGGAGGCGTAGTCATTCTTTCCATCGCCCGGATACGATTTTGAGCTTTTCCAAGTATAAAATGGCGTCGAGATCGCTGGAATTCCACTGTTCCAGACATCTCTGTAACGAGTGGCTACTTCTCCAAAAATATAGAAATCCGAGCCGCCTCTTGTTTTCCAGGCAGGAATATAGTATTTATTGAAAATATACCTGCTCACATGCTTCACCGTATCGACACGGAAAGCGTCAATACCCATGTCTATATAGTGATTGTAGGTATCTATTAAATATTTGTTAACTTCAGGGTTTTCCGTGTTCAAATCCACGCAATCTCCCGCTATCTGACCAGTTTGAACAGTATAGGATTCCCAAGAGAGACTTTTCTCTGTATGGTAAATGTTATTGTTCGTTCCCTCTGTCTTCATTAAAGCGAGCCTTGCCTGATACTGCTGATCGGGTGTCATGGAATCATAGTTTGGCGGCAACTTATCCGTAGTCTTCACCAAGTTGTTAGCGGTATCGGGTTTAGCCGGATCTTTCTTGAACATGGGGTACAGATTCTCTTCACCGAAATTACCCGTATGATTGACGACGATGTCCTGAATAACCTTCAGTCCTTTGGCATGGGCCGCATTGATCAAATCCTGATAAGAAGCTCCCGCCGATTCATATCTGGGATCTACTTTGGCAAAATTTATTGCATGGTAACCATGATAATCATAACCGCTGGCATTCTGCACAACAGGTGTAATCCAGATGGCGCTGAATCCAAGGGCTTTGATATAATCGAGCTTTTGAATCAGCCCCTTAAAGTCCCCTCTCCAAGCCGGGTCCGAATCTGGATTGCGCGCCTTTCCATCATCCCATGCGTGCACGTTATTGCTCGGTTCACCGTCATAGAACCGGGAAGTAATCACGAAGTAAATAGTATCTTCCCGAAAGTCACCTTTATTTCCAACATTATAAACAAAGCTTTGTTTGGTTTGATTGCCAGCGCCGTCTATAACGAGAAATTTTAATGTCGTGGTCTTTGAGATAAGGATGGACGGTCCGGTCAATCCGGCCAGAGCGTTGCCGAGGATATAGACTTTTGAGCTTATGGTTGGTTCCGTACCATCCTCGGTGTAGTATGCCTTAGTCGTTGCCGCCTTGTTATCCTTAAGGGTGAAGGATACAGTCACTGAGGAATTGGAATGCCCTGCAGGCAAATTCGCTGTGATTGTCGGAGCTTGCAGATCAGCATTCAGGTCAATTACATAATCGAAAGAGGATGCATTTCCAGTTTGACCGATTGAATTAACACCGAAGGCCTTAATGGTCAAAGAGGAAGCAACTTGGATTGGAGAGGTATACAAGATCGAGGAGGTCGTAGGTGTCGAACCGTCTATCGTATAGTAAATCTTATCGTCACTGTTGGTGCTGGAAAGCGTCACCGTTTGGGACGAATCATAAGTTTTGGGTACAGGAGAGGCGGAAATCGCCGGAATTTTAGGCATTTCCGGGCTGGCATCATACCATGTGTTATCTGTGTAATACCAGCCCTCTTTTACACTGCGGGACAAGTCGGCCGTCTGTTTGCCGCTACTGTCATTGAAGATGAGACTTGAGCCTGTCGCCTCGGCAATGGTGTAGCTGTACCAGTCGTTTCCATCCGACTTCATCAGGATTCCCGGCCACGCCCCGCTTATCGGAACGGTTGTCGGATTCAAATTCCAGTAATGGATTCGAATCGCTGAATTCCAGCTTGAAGGTTTCTTAAAGTGAACCGTTAACCCAGTTTGAGTTGATTTAGGTGTTGCGGTAGGTGCATACGTTGCGGTAACGGTAGACGTGATCGAAGCGGTTGTCGATGGAAGAGCAGTCGCTGTGGAATTCGTGTAGGTGGCTGTATAATCGCTGTTACTCGAAGCTACGCCGGGTAAACCGAAGAAGTTGAAGCAAAGTGATAAAATAATCAACCAAGAAATAAAACTCCCAGTTTTTTTTCTTAGCAAGTTAGCAACCTCCTGATAATATTTATTGGGGTAGGTAATGCAATCGGTTGCATTAAAAGTAAAAAAACAAAGACATTTATTGGGTAAAAATGGGTTCATTGATCGCCTCCTCAGTAATATATAGGGAAAAGCATCATTGTACGCGCTTACAAAATAAACTATGAGAAAAGCCCATTCACACAGGGCTCTATACCAATGATTTTTTCCTTTTATGATTATATCATCCATACTTTTACTGGTCAATGCATTGCTAGGGACATATTTTAAGGTTTTAAGAGTTTATATTTTAGTACTGAAAAGGGGATGATTTTTTCAACGTAATACTTATTGTCTGACTTTCTTTTGCTGGATTTACATTTTTCTTTCATTTCTTCATGATATTGTTTCTGCTCACTTTTACTTCTGTTTTTAAGGTCTTTGATGGCTTTGGCTAAAAACAGTGAGAAGATGGATTTCAGAAAAAAGCGCATGTTTAAACGAAGAAAGTGGAGTGAACGGATCAAGGAGCAGGTGGGGAAGCCGTTAGGAATTTATCTTTAATATAAGCATTGACAAATTTTTGAATAAGTGAAACCATGTCTCTAATTACAATTATGTGCAAACGATTGCCCCCTTTAAAAGCGTATACATTTTGCTTTTTTAGCCTCTTTTATTTACTCCTAAACTCCCAAGAGAGGTTGGTCGTAAAATAAAATCAAAAAGGAGAGTTTAGTATGAGGAGGAGGGCAAGCCCCACTTGAGACGTACCTGGAGTATCGTTCTCTTTGTCGCATTGTTGTTGCAAACGATTGGCTTTAATCCCAAAGCACAGGCGAATGCAATTTTCGGCAGTTAGACGGTTCGGATGCGAAGCTATCGGCTGTCGCAAACTACGGACTTCCGGAAAGGACGAAGGATGGTATTATTTTTCATGAGTGGAACCTTTAATACGCTGTAGTAGCTAGATTGCAGCAACGTGCAATCTTGATTTTTTTACAAACAGGAAAAATTGACTGTATTTTCAAAAAAACCGAAAATCATTTGAAATTCGTACTTAACCAGCCTGAGAAAGTTTTTTATATTATTTTGTGCTGCTATCCTTCCACTGAGAAAGCTAGGACAGAATCAGGATTTTGAGGCTTCTTTAAGGATGTTATTACATAAAAGCGGATCTTAATACAATCTTAATGCTGTAGGCAAATTCGTAATACGGTACTGATTTTGCTCATGATATACTAAGGATTGAGAGAGATATAATAGAGGGTGGGCACAAGATGGCAGCAAAACAGAACGATGCCGGGTCCATATTTGATCGAATTACTGACTTGCCGGTAAGGGAAAGAAGAGGAAGACTAAAAATTTTTATTGGATATGCACCAGGTGTTGGGAAGACTTGTGCGATGCTTAACGACGCGCACGAAGAGCAAAAAGAGGGTATAGATATTGTAGTTGGATATATTGAACATTATGCCCGGCCATACACTGCGGCGCTATTGGAAGGACTTGAACTTCTTCCTTACATCAAAATTTCAAATAAAGAATCCTCAACTAAGGAATTTGATCTGGACCAAGCGCTCCAGAGAAGTCCTGACCTTATTTTATTGGACGATATGGCCCATACCAACGCGGCAGGATGCCGCCATAAAAAAAGATATCAGGATGTGGAGGAGCTTCTTCGCGCAGGAATTCATGTATATACGACGATGAATGTTCAACAGATCGAAAGCCTAACGGATATTGTCTACTCCATCACTGGCATTTCCGTTGACGAACGCATACCGGACAGTGTATTTGACAGTGCTGATCAGGTGGAATTAGTCGATATTGAACCGGATGATTTGATAGGACGTTTGAATAGGGGAAAGATTTATCCTGAGGAGGAGAATACACAAGCTCATTTATTTACCAAGGAGAAGCTGACGGCTCTACGTGAAATTGCTTTGCGTAATACAGCAAGCCAGTTAAACCGAATCGCGGAGCAAATCAGTGAGCAGGCGAAAACAAATGAATTTGATACGAAAGAACATATTCTGGTCTGCCTGTCTTCAGCTGCTTCCAATAAGAAAGTGATTCGAACAGCAGCAAGAATGGCGGCAGCTTTTCATGGTCATTTCACCGCGTTGTTTGTGGAAACACCGGAAGCGAGAGAATTGACACCAAAAAATAAAGCGGAGTTAAGGGAAAACCTTAGGCTGGCTGAGCAAATGGGTGCACAAATCGCAACGATGTATGGAGACGATATTCCAGGACAGATTGCCGAATATGTCAAAACAAGCTGTGTATCGAAAATTGTCCTAGGACGCTCCCCTTACAAGAGGAGAGGCCTTGCAAAATCCAATGTAATGGATAAACTAACGGCCTTACTTCCTAATATTGAAATCTATATTATCCCCTATACTCAGTCTTCCTTCTATAAAAGATTGCCTTTTTACGCAAAATACCCAAAGCTGTCGTTGGCTGATACTATCAAGACCATTGCTATCTTGGCTGTGTGCACAATCATTGGCTTGTGGTTTAAGTATTTGGAATTTCGAGAAGCCAACATTATCACCGTGTATATTCTGGGGGTTTTGTTAAATGCAATTGTGACCAAGGGCAGAATGTATAGCGCCATTTCTTCCGTTATGAGTGTACTTGTGTTTAATTATTTCTTTACCGAGCCTTATTATTCTCTGCAGGCTTACGACTCAGGTTATCCGGTCACCTTTCTGGTTATGCTAGCTGCTTCTTTCATGACGAGTACACTGACTATGCGAGTAAGAGAGCAGGCTCGTCAATCCGCACAAAAAGCTTACCGTACCGAGGTGCTTCTGGAAACAAGCCGGAAACTGCAACAGGCCAAAGACTCTTCGGCTATTATTAATGAAATGGCGCAGCAAATGGTAAAGTTGCTGGACAGAATGGTCATTTTTTATTCAGTTGACCAAGGGGAACTGTTGGCGCCGCAGGTTTTTCCAAAGAAAGAATCGGCAGTTGATCCAGGGGTCTACACAGGAGGCAACGAACGTGCAATTGCAGAATGGGTGTATAAGAACAACAAGCGTGCAGGAGCTACCACGGATACTTTTTTTGGCGCTAATTGCCTATATCATGCGGTGCGTGGGGGAGATAAGGTTCTTGCGGTGGCAGCTATTGTTATGGACCAGGAAGAACCTTTAGAAGTTTTTGAAAAAAGCCTGATGATTGCCATGTTGGAAGAGTGCGCGCTGGCGTTGGAAAAAGAAAAGCTGAACGAAAAACAAAAAGAAATCTCCATGCAAATCCAGCAGGAGCAACTTCGTGCCGATCTGCTTCGGTCCATTTCTCATGATTTGCGCACCCCTCTTACCAGCATCTCAGGCAACGCGGGAATTCTTCTTGGAAACTCTGAGGTACTAAACGTGGAACAGAAAAAAGGTCTATATACGGATATATATGACGATTCCATGTGGTTAATCAATTTGGTAGAAAATTTGCTGTCCATTAGTCGAATCGAAGGTGGTACTCTAAATCTGAATTTTCAGGCAGAATTAATGGAGGAAGTCATTTCGGAGGCTCTGCTTCATGTGAATCGCAACAGTGTGAAGCATGTCATTCAGACGGCATTGGATGATGAATTGATGATGGCTCGAATGGACTCCCGGCTTATTGTTCAGGTATTGATCAATATGGTTGATAATGCAATCAAGTATACCCAAGATGGCTCTCACATCACGATTTCCGCAAGACGCGAGAGACGTATAGTCGTTGTAGAAATCTCAGATGATGGCCCTGGTATTTCTTCAGAAGAAATCAAGGTCAGACTGTTTGAGATGTTTTATACGGTCGACAACATTCATGGGGACGGACGTCGTGGATTAGGACTGGGACTTTCTCTGTGCAAATCAATTGTGAATGCTCATGGCGGTACTATTGGTGTTAAGGACAATGTCCCTAAAGGGACGGTTTTTTACTTTACCCTGCAAGCTGAGGAAGTGAATGTCCATGAATAAACCTTTTATTCTTGTTGTGGAGGACGATAAACCCATCCGCAAGTTGATTACGACAACACTGGAGACACAGGGCTATAAATATCATACGGCTGAAACAGGGGAAGCATCGATTTTAGAAGCAGTATCCAAGCAGCCGGATCTAATGATTCTGGATTTGGGGCTGCCGGATATGGACGGTGTAGATATCATAAAAAAGCTTCGTGCATGGTCGAATATGCCTATTATCGTGGTCAGTGCACGTAGCGAAGATCGGGATAAAATAGATGCGCTGGATGCCGGAGCGGACGATTATCTAACAAAGCCCTTCAGTGTAGAAGAACTACTGGCCAGACTTCGAGTCAGTTTACGAAGAATTCGAAATGACAGTGATAAGCTCCTGAAGGATGCTTCCAGCTTTATAAATGGAAATTTGAAAATTGAATATGCAGCAGGATGCGTATGGATCGGTGAAGAAGAAATTCACCTGACCCCAAGCGAATATAAACTGCTTTGCCTGCTGGCAAAGCATGTAGGCAAAGTACTGACCCATAATTTTATCCTGCATGAAATCTGGGGCAGCCACAGCTATGACATTCCTGCCCTGCGTGTGTTTATGGCAACGCTGAGAAAAAAAATAGAAAAAACATCATCACAAACAAAGTTTATTCAAACACATATCGGAGTTGGTTACCGTATGCTTCAGGTTGGAGATGATGGCTAGGTAACAATACCATTATGTAATTAGAGATCATGCTCTTATGGAGCATGGTCTCTTTATTTTTCATCTGCCATCTAAATCTTAAGATGATCTTTATACTTATATGAAAACCCTAATCCTAAACTAATGGTGAAAATGTTACGCTGAACTCGGAAGTAAAGAGGATAAGGAGGTTTGGCATGTGAGATGGGCACTACCTTGTTCGTCTGTTTCATCGGCTAAGCGTTCAACTGAGTGATAGGGAAAGAGGTATGAGGAATGAATGAAATTTTAACAATTGCGGGTCTGATCTCAATCGTGCTGGCAGTGCTGTATTCCGTTAAAAAAATATATGATTTTATCGATTTGCAGAAGGTGACACGGAAGGATATCTATGAGAACTATAATATCTATAAAGCAGCTCAGAAGTTTGCTCTCGGTACACCCGTCGATGAGATCAGAGAAATCCTGACAAACAGCTATGAGTTAGACGATAACCAGGTTGAAGAGACAATGCTTTTGGCTCTTCCTCATCGGAACGATACCGATGGTGGTTATCTTGCCTTTATCAAGGCTGTAAATCGGGTGCTGGGACAAGAGGTTTACAGCTAAACCTCAGAAAGAAGGCAAAATATGAGTCGTCAGGCCCTGTTATTGGTGTTTGCTCCCAATCTGGCCGGAGAACAATTTCTACAAGCGCTGAGTGCAGGAGAGAAATTATTTGTTTCTTTGGCATCCAATCCTGATCAACAACAATATTTGTAAGAATTGAATTAGGAATAGAAAATGTTATTGAAAGCTTAGAAGGCTTATTCCACTTGTTGAAGACGGAGTGAGCCTTTTTTACATGCAGAAAATTCAACTACAATAAGCAATTAAAAACGGCAAGTCGATGTATGCAAAGAGGAAGGGAGAATGAGTGCTATGAATTTCATGAAAGCGTTTGACATATTTGAATATCAATCTATAATTATGAACAGAATTGGACCTCACAGAGATGGAAGTATCATGATTTTTTCAATCTGAATCGGATTGAGATGTCGCCATCTTTCAAATAGGTCGCTGCCTATGAGGAATACGATAATTGATAGAGCTGTTGTTCATAAACAGCAAGCTCCATAACCAGGGGCTTGCTCTTTCATTTACCTAAGGAGAATGGGTCGGAATGACACTTAAAAAAAGAATCTTTTTATTGTTTTTTCTCAGCGCATTTATCCCCTTTATTAGTATATTTGTAATTTCTTACTATACCATTGATTCCATTTTTGCGAATAAAATCAATGATGGAATTCGGAGCAATCTACAGCAGGTAACTTCATCACTGGAGAATTCAATTAACAACCTGAATCATGTTACTCAGCAATTGTCATATAGAGGTACATTAGGAAAGAAACTGGATGAAGTCTTGAAGCCTTCCTCCAATATATTTGAATTGATTGAGGCTAGAGATGAATTAAAGAATGAGTTAAATGTCGTAACGTTTACTAATCCGAATATAGGTCTGATCTTATACTATTTCCAGAAAGAAGGCACTACACAGTTCGCTAACTTTCCCATCAAAGATCGTTTTTCCCCCGAGTCTTTGCCTGTGCTATTCAAATCATATGGCATTGCGTACTATGGTCCCCATATCAGTATGAACCGATTTGATGATCAGCTCGTTTTATCTGCTATGCGAAAGGTACAACTGCCTCAAAGGGAAGATGTATACATTTACGTCGAATCCGGCTTTCGCCTTACACAGGATATACTGGGTTACAATCAATACAAAGGAGCTTTATCGCATTTGATCTTGAATGGTGAGGGCAACATTGTTTACAGTGAAATTCCGGAAGCGATGAAGGTCGGGGAGAATTTCTCCAGCTTATCGAAAGGTACTGCAAAAGACGGAATATCCCGTGATTACCATTGGTTTAAGGAGGACTCCTCTCAGAATTGGAGCGTCATATCGGTAATTTCGCAGGCTAAGTATCAACAGGAGAAAAACCAGTGGTTGCTTCAAATATTACTGGTCGCTTTATTTTTTTTCGGCTTTACCGTATTTCTTGCTTGGCTTCTGTGGAAGACCGTCTACAAACCACTCGGTCTGTTCCATTCGGAAATTAACGGAATGTCTCAGAATCCACAAAAGGCAGGCAGCCAGATCCGCACTCAAATTCCCGAGTTTGACTTTCTGCTGGGGGAATTCTCAAATATGCAGCATCAAATCGGCGACCTGTTCAAGGAAGTGCAGCAAAAAGAGAAGATTCGTGCAGATTTGGAAGTGGAAAAATTGTTATATCAGATCAATCCTCACTTTCTGATGAATACGCTGGATACTGTGCACTGGTTGGCAGTTATGAACGGACAAGGGGAGATTGACAAGTTGGTGCAATCCTTGAACAAGTTGTTGTATTACAATTTAGGTAAATTAGGGCAAGTATCCACGATGGAAGAGGAAATTGATGCGCTAAGACAGTACCTAATCCTGCAACAAATTCGATATGACTTTGAATTTAACGTGCGTATTTCAGCGGATGATCAAGTGCTTCAAATACCTGTGCCTCGTTTTATTCTGCAACCGTTGGTTGAAAATTCACTTTATCATGGACTGAGTGACGAAGGTTTTATTCAAATTGAAGTTACACTCGCCAAAACGCTGAATATTTTAATACAGGATAATGGAGCAGGTATGACCGAGGAAGCGATTCAAAGACTTCTGAACAATCGTATAGCTGAACATAAAAAAGTAGGGATGGGCATCGGACTCAATTATGTCCACCGCATGTTGAGGGCACAGTACGGAGATCAAGCACAACTGGTGATCGAAAGTGAATTGGGTACAGGGACAAGTATACTGCTCATACTTCCTATCAAAGGAGAAGATGTCTAAGGATGATTAAGGTGTTGATTGTGGATGACGATAAATTGGTACGAAAAGGAATAAGCTCCGCGATGCCCTGGAACGAGTTCAATATGGAGGTTGTAGGAGAAGCAAGTAACGGGTTGAAAGCACTGGATTTTCTGAAATCCCAACCGGTCGATCTGATGTTGACGGATCTCGCGATGCCGGTAATGTCAGGTATTGAACTGATGCGAGCTGCAAGGCAGCTCTATCCAGAACTACATATTGTCGTATTAACACTGCATCAAGATTTCGATTATATCCAGGAAGCGCTCAGGCTGGGAGCCATCGATTATATAGCCAAAGTTCAGCTCGAGAAGGAGCAATTCGAACACGTGCTGCATCGAATACATACCCGGATTGACGAGCTGGCGAATACAAGACGAAAGCTGCCGCTGCTAAGTGAGACCAATGTCCATTATCGCCATGTATATGCACTTGTTTCACTGGATCGCAAGTCAGGACAGAACTGGCCGATTGAACTGACATCCAATGTAGATGAGATCCGATGGGAGGTTGAACGGAACAGCTGGATGTGGACGGCACCCATGGACCTAGAGGATCAGCTGTTCCATAAACTGAAGGGATACCTGGATCAATTTCCCCAAGGAGCCTTGCTGGTTCTGTCCGATGTACAAGAGCGAACATGGTCGCAAATCCAAAACTGGATTATGAATTATACAGAAACGTCCTTATTCTATGCATACAATCCTTATGATCCTGTCATTTCCGTTTCGATGAATGTGGAGGACTCTTTTCCAATAGAACCGCAAGATGAAGACATGGATCGTATTAAGCAAAGTTGGTTCCTATCACCATGGACCCATAACGACAGTTACTACAACCAACTGATTGAACAGTTCAAATCACTAAGACTGCATAAAGGCCAGCTGATGGGTTTGCTATATTCTATAGTTATGGAATGGAATCACCTTTTTGCTCAGAGTACGCTGGGTAGAATCTCAATGATCCATTCTTTTCAATCCTGGTACGAGGTAGAAGGTTGGATCAAGCAGACCTCTGTGGACATTCGTAAGGCAGATGAACAGACTTCATATTCACAAGAAATTGTAGACGCCGTGAAAAAAGCAATTATGATCATGCAAAATGATTTGGACCAAGCTTTTACAGCTTCAGGTCTGTCCCAACAGCTGAACATCAGCCGAAGCTATTTCAGTCAATGCTTCAAGGATTTGATGGGGAAAACCTTTAATGAGTACTCTCGATTTATGCGAATAGAGAAGTCTAAAGAGTATTTATTGAATACAACCAACACGATTTTCTGGATTGCGGAGCGAGTGGGTTATACGGATGAAAAATATTTCAGCCGAATTTTTCGCGAATTGACAGGTCTGCTGCCAAGCGAATATCGACAGCTCGGCAGAGGGGATAGATAGCGTACTCTCCCAGATGACCAATAATCCGGGCGAAAGAGGGGGAAGCGATGATTAAGAAGATGGCTACATGTGTTCTTGTCGTCAGCTTAATTGCAGTGACAGTATATTTCAGCAGCCCATACTTCCGGGAATCGCCAATGGGACCAACGAAAACAATCTCGGACACTGCTGCTGCCGATCCATTGGGGAAATATGAACACCCCGTTTCCATCCGGCTGGGATATGTGGTAGACCCAACGGGCGCGGATCTTTCCGGAGGAGAAACACTTGAGAAGAATATGTGGAAAACGATAATTAAACAAAACCTTAACATTGATGTCCAGGTATTATGGCAGGTGTCGAAGGAAAATCTGGGTCAGAAAATCGATCTGGCTATCGCCAGCAATGATTTGCCGGATGCCATGATTGTAAATCAGGTGCAGCTGAACGAGATGATCAAGGCTGGAGAAATTGAAGATCTAACCGAGGCATACAATAGCAGCGCATCACCGGAAATAAAAAAAATTATCGACAGCACAAACGGATTAGCTATGGAACAAGTGACCTTCGATGGCAAGATGATGGCTGTTCCGTCTGTGACAGCGGAAGACTTCAGCATGCTCTGGATTCGACAGGATTGGCTGGATCGTCTTGGACTGAAGCCGCCGAAAACGGTAGATGATCTGGAAGCTATCGCCAAGGCCTTTGTGGAGAATGACCCGGATGGAAACAGTAAGCGGGATACGATTGGCCTTGCTTCAAGCACTGGACTGTATAACGATTTCAACAACAGTGCTTTTGCTTTTGATCTAACGCCGATCTTCGCAGCATATGGATCTTTCCCGGGATATTGGCTGAGCAAAGATGGAAAACCTGTATACGGTTCGGTTCTACCGGAAACGAAGGACGCCTTGGTCAAGCTGCGTGAGATGTACGCCAAAGGCCTTCTCGATCCAGAAATGGGCATCCGCAAAGAAGCGGAGGAAACGGTCATTAACGGTCAGGCGGGGATGTTCTTTCAAGGTTTCTATGCTGGGTACTGGCCCCTTCCGAGCGCTTGGCAGAACGAGCCGAAGGCGAACTGGCAAGCATACGCACTCCCGCTGGATGCAAACGGAGCATACCTTGTGAAGGTGGATAATCCGTCAAGTTCATTCTTGGTGGTACGAAAAGGATATGCTCATCCCGAAGCGATCATTAAAATTAACAATCTGTACCTTCGTGATGAGTTCAAGTACGGTACGCGTTTTATGCTGAGCCGCAATTTCTTTGCTCCGGCAGATGAGGCACGATATGAATCGAAGGCCGCGCAGGATATTCTGATGGGAACCAAAACACCCGCTGATTTCAAGGACAAGTCTGAATACAAATTGCTGGAAAACTTGGTTTCGACGATAAAACAAACCAAATTGAAGCCTTATGATCAGCATGGTATTTCCTATTGGAATGAACACAGCGACAGCTTTATGCGGGGTTATTCGCTTCTTGTAGGCGGAAGAAATTTCTTCGATCCAAACATCCATAAAATTCGAAGCCTTACCTATATACGAACTCCAACGATGGAGAAGGCCTGGGGTGAACTATCGAAACTGGAACATGATACATTTTTGAAAATTATTTTAGGCGCTGAACCGATCGATTCATTTGATCAATTTGTCGAGGAGTGGAAGGAACAAGGGGGCGATCAAGTGACTGTGGAGGTGACCACATCCCATAATCATCGCTGAAGACCATCTTGAATGTGATACGATCAATTCTACAAGACACTTTTGTAATTCCATTAATCAAGCCGACAGATTCCTGTTTCAGGAGCTGCGGTTTTTTTGTTCTTCACTTTGATTAGTAAGTAAGGATAGACAAATGTATGTCGGTAGGTAGGGTAAATGCTTACAAGCCAACTATGGCTTCATGATCTCGAATGAAACCGTATACATCTCTCTATCCAAACAGACGTTCAATCCCTATCTCGATTTGTCTTCTCCGAGTTTTATAATGAAAGCGTAAACAAAAATGGTAGAGAAATATTCAGAACGAAGGGGAATCGAATGTGATGAGAACTAAATGGTTCATAAAAAGAAAAATGTTGACGAGACGTCTGGCCGTGCTGTCGATGTCTGCCTTGATGATTTCAACCCTTGCAGCCTGTGGGGGTTCCTCCAACCCTCCCACTGCGGAGGAAGCGGGCAAGTATGAGGCAACACCGGGAGACCCATTCAGTGCCTATAAAGACGAAATAACCGTAACGATGGGTCGAGTGACTACAGCCAACCCGAAACTGCCGGCTGGAGATACGTATGAGAACAACGCGTACACTCGGCTGGTCAAAGAAACGTTTAACGCTCAGATTAAAGACCAATTTGAAGCCAACGGAGAAGATTACAGCCGTCAGGTTTCTCTCGCCATCGCCTCTGGGGAACTGCCTGACATGATGCGTGTCGATTCCAAGGATGAACTCAAAGAACTGGTTGATAATGATCTGATTGAAGATATGACGGAAATTTACAAACAGTATGCCACAGATAACATCAAGAACATTTACGAATCTTATGAGGGCCGTGCATTAGATAATGCGATGATAGATGGACGCTTAATGGGACTTCCGGCTACTTCCCTAGATTCCGCGCCAACCATGGTCTGGGTTCGTCAGGATTGGCTGGATTTACTGGGAATTCAACTTGATGCAGACGGAGACGGGGCCATCAAGCTGGATGATGTGGAGAAAACGGCCGAGGCATTCCTGAAAAGAGATCCTGGCCAATCCGGGAAACCGGTAGGCATTCCCTTTGTGAACACCCTGAATACAAGTGACTATAATGGTTCCGCCTATACCATGCTGGGAGTTGCCTCCACCAAGGGTGCATTCCCTCAATACTGGATGAAGGGGAAGGATGGCAGCATTGTTTATGGCTCGACAACAAAGGAAACCAAGCAGATGTTAGGCGTCATGGTAGATTGGTTCAAGAGAGGCATCATCGACCCGCAATTTGGAACCCGCACATTTGATGATATTACGGCACTGTATACCAACGGCCAAAGCGGTATTGCTTTTGGACCATGGCATATTCCCGACTGGGGTCTGAGCAGCGTGAAGCAGATGGATAAGAATGCGAAATTCACGGCTTACACTTTGGAGGATGCAGACGGAAAGGTAAACGTGGCACACGCCAATCCAGCCAATCAGTTTATCGTTGTGAGAAAAGGATATGAACACCCGGAACTCGCCGTTAAAATAGTAAACCTTTTCTACGATAAACTGGCAAATGATAAAAATGTGGAAACATCTATGCCAGAAGCCGCCAAGTATCAAGAGAACGGTGTAGACGGTTCTACCAGACCTTTTAATATTGAAGTCAACTCGGCTACCTCGCTGCTGGATGATTACTCTGACGTTGTTCGCGGGATTAAAGGGGAGATTAGTCTGGATCAGGTCCGGACAACAGAATCAAAAAACAATATTGAAAGTATCCAAACCTACTTGAGCGATATGGATACGGATAACGTAACAGCCTGGTCGAAATATCACTCGCGTATTAACGGAGTGGGACTCATCGATAAACTGACACAGGAAAACAAATTCGTTTGGATGACACCCGCTTTCTCTGGAACTACACCAAGCATGAAACAGACATGGGCTAATCTGACCAAGATGGAGCAGGAATCTTTCATCAAAATCGTGACGGGTGCAGAATCTCTGGATTACTTCGATACTTTCGTTAGCAATTGGAAGAAACAAGGTGGTGACCAGGTAATTCAGGAAATTGAAGACGAGGTCGCATCCGATAAATAAATAATCATGAACTGCTAGAAGGGCTGCGATACGCAGCCTTTCTTCAGGAAAGGGGCCCATTCATGAAACAGGGAAATGATAAAGCAAAAGGTCGGTTGGGCACGGGTGCCATGTATCATCTGATGATGCTTCCAGGAATTTTATTTTTGCTGGTATTCAGCTATGTTCCGATGGTCGGTGTCATTACGGCATTTCAGGATTATATACCAGCCAAGGGGATGTTTGGCTCCAAATTTGTAGGACTGAAGCATTTTATTTATATGTTTAAGCTGCCGGACATCGCACAGGTTTTTAGTAATACGTTGGTGATTGCCATTGCCAAGATTCTATTGGGAACAATGATGGCTATCATTTTTTCCATTTTGTTAAATGAGATTCGCATTAAATTCGTTAAAAAATCTGTACAGACAATTGTCTATCTGCCACACTTTCTATCCTGGGTAGTTCTAGCGTCCGTGGTTGTTAACATGTTCAGTTTGGATGGAATTGTGAATCGAATTTTGGCTTTTTTCGGTCTGGAGAATATTAATTTTCTCGGCAGCAACACCTGGTTCCAGCCACTGATTATTGGGACAGACGTGTGGAAGGAGTTCGGTTACAATTCCATCGTCTATTTGGCTGCAATTACTTCGATTGACCCAGGTCTGTACGAAGCGGCAGGAATGGATGGAGCCAGCTGGTGGAGAAAAGTATGGCATATTACGTTGCCAGGTATGCTGCCTATTATCCTGCTTATGGGAGTGATGAGTCTGACCAATATTTTGAGTGCCGGCTTCGATCAAATTTATAATCTGTATAATCCGGTTGTTTATGAGTCGGGAGATATTCTGGATACTTATGTATATCGGATTGGACTCGTTGGGCGACAGTATAGCTTCGGTACGGCTGTTGGCCTGTTCAAGTCAGTGATCGGTATTGTTTTGCTATTGTCCGCCAACCATTTGGCCAAAAAATACACCGACCGAAAAATATTCTAAGGAGGCACAGCCTATGTCATATTCTGTAAGCCTAAAAGATCGAATTGGCCGGGTTGTCATCAATGCCATCGTCATATTGCTGGCATTGATCTGCCTTCTTCCGTTATGGAATATCGTTGCGATTTCATTCAGCAGCAGCGAGGCCGTGTCAGCTAATGCTGTAGGTCTCGTACCAGTCAATTTTACAACAGCAGCGTATACAAAAATTATCGATGATGCTCAGTTCTGGCGTTCCTTTGGCATATCTGTTCTACGTGTTGTGCTCACACTCCTTCTCAACATGATTCTTATTATTTTAATGGCATACCCGCTCTCTAAGTCGAAAAGGGAATTTAGGGGCAGAAACATTTATATGAATGTCATGATTTTTGCCATGCTGTTCAGCGGCGGGATGATCCCGAGTTATCTACTGATCAAAAACCTCGATATGCTTAATACAATTTGGTCGCTTGTTCTACCGGGAGCTGTCCCTATATTTAGTGTCATCCTTGTCATGAACTTCTTCTCTGCTGTACCTAAGGCGCTAGAAGAAGCAGCATTCATCGATGGGGCGAATCCGCTTCAGGTCCTGTTCAAAGTGTATGTTCCCGTGTCCATCCCTGCGCTGGCGACGGTAGCATTATTCAGTATCGTGGGAACGTGGAATGATTTCTTCAGCGGTTTGATCTATATGACCCAAGTTAGCAATTATCCGCTAATGACTTATATTCAGTCTCTTAACGTGGATATTGCGGAACTTCTTCAATCCGGCACCAACTCAGCACAACTCAGCAACCTGACTGAAATTTCAAACAAAAATCTAAATGCGGCCAAAATCGTAGTCGCTGTCATCCCGTTGCTGCTGATTTATCCGCTGCTTCAAAAATATTTTGTGACTGGAATTGTTGTAGGATCGGTAAAAGAGTAATTGTATGCTGTGACTTGATTAAGATAAAAACACCTATTCGTGTATGAAGTGCACCCCTTAGAATAGACATTGGAATAAACCCCTGGTTTATCCGATGAAATCTAAGGGGTGCATTTTTTATGCCGGCGAAAAAGGGAACAAAGTTTAACGAGTATACGTTTGAAACCAAGGTAGAGGCCATACGACTCCATATTGAAGAAGGTTGGACGTATCGTAGACTCATGGAGAAGTTTGGGATCGCAGATCGACATCGATTAAAAGAATGGATGCGCAAATACAAGCAACTCGGTGAATTCGGGCTCATGGACCAGCGAGGACGGCGTAAGGAGTATATCGATCAGGATAGGTATGTACAGAAGCTGAGACGGGAAAATGATATGCTAAAAAAGTGTTTGGAAATCTGGATACAGGAGATGAAGCACACAAATATATAACCATTGAGAAAGCTGCGAAAGACTATCCTATTAGCAAACTGTGTACGCTTTTCAAAGTCTCCAGAAGTGGATATTACGCCTTCTTAAAGCGTAGAGGAGCAGATCGAGATCGGGACGCGAAAGCACTTGTGAAGAAAGTGTATGAGCAGTATAACGGGGTCTACGGCTATCGCCAAATTCAACTATTTTTGCAGCACGATCATGGAGTCTGGATGAACCATAAAAAGGTACTCCGGCTCATGCAGGTCTTGGGAATCCGCTCACAAATTCGCCGGAAACATCGCTGCAACTATGCTTCCTCTACGAAAGGTCGTGTGGCGAAAAATCTGCTAAAACAGGATTTCAAGGCGGACAAACCCAATCAAAAATGGGTCACAGATATCACGCAATATCGTGTGGGGGATTGCTGGCTATATCTGTCTGCGATTAAAGACTTGTTCAATAACGAAATTATCGCGTACCAGATGAGCCATAGAAATGATAACGAACTGGTTTTACAGACGTTTCGACAAGCCTTTAAACAGCAAAAAGACGTGACTGGCCTCATCGTTCACAGCGACCAGGGATTCCAGTACACGTCCCATGCGTACCATGACATGTTGCCAAAGGTTGGCGCCCGGATCAGCATGTCTCGCCGAGGCAATTGTTATGATAATGCCTCGATGGAGAGCTTCTTCTCGCATCTCAAAACGGAAGGGCTCTACCCATATGATATCCGAAATATGGACGGGGCACAAAGGAGAATAGAAGAATATATTCGATTTTACAACCAATGTCGACCACAACGAAAGTTAAATAAGCTGCCTCCGAAAGAGTATCGGAAGCAGCTTATAGCCTAGGGTCTTTTTTCAGTGTCTATAAAATGGGGTCTTGACCAGTATTGGAAGGGTTGTAATGAACAATGAAAAACAAAAATTGGTGGAAAGAGATCGTAGTAACCAGATATATCCACGGAGCTTTCAAGATAGTAATGATAATGGAATCGGCGATTTGAAAGGAATTGTTTCCCGTCTAGACTATTTGCAGCAACTCGGTGTCGGAGCAATTTGGCTATTTGGTGGTTCAGCTTGGGAATAGGTACCCGAGATAGAACAATATTATTTACATCTTTTTTCTGTAAAACAGCCGGATCTCAACTGGGAAAAACCAAAAGTCCGACAAGAGATTTACGAAATGATCAATTGGTGGATAAGCAAGGGTGTAGGCGGTTTTCGGCTTGACGTAATTGACTTAATCGGAAAAGAACCAGATTTGAAAATTACCAGCAACAGGCCGAATCTGCATAAGTATATCAGGGAACTCAGCAAGGAGACGTTTCAAAAAGCTGGAGATCTGCTGACGGTTGGAGAAACATGGGGCGCTACGCCAGAGATCGCCAAATTGTATAGCAACCCGGACGGCAGTGAGTTTTCAATGGTATTTCAATTTGAACATATTAGTTTAGACGAACAAGAGGGGAAAGGGAAGTGGGATCTAAAGCCTTTAGATTTTCTAGAATTAAAAAAGTGTTGTCTAAATGGCAGACAGAGCTGAAGGGGGATGCCTGGAACAGTTTGTTTTGGAATAATCACGACTTACCCCGAATCGTTTCTCGTTGGGGAGATGACGGAGAATACAGGATAGAATCGTTTAAAATGTTGGCAACCCTTCTTCATGGAGCAAATCGCGCAGAGATTGTATGCTGGGATTTCCGTTCATCCTCACCATTCCGACACCGCACAGCGAAAAGACCCCGGCGACGGGGTCTGTTTTCTATGTCCGCTGTAATTAAATATGTCAACATCCGTTGGCCATGACATGCGGCGGATGAGCATTCCTTTCCGGATCCACCACTCAATTACCCCTACATAACAGCATATTGCAACATAACATCTTCACTTAAATCCGCATTTCTTCCGCTGTCTCGGTCAATCTCGCCTTTGAATCGTTCCATAAACGAAGCAAGAAGCCGAGTTCTGAAAATCATTGTATCGGAGATTGGAGGGATGCAGTCATTAGTAGTTTAACTCTCTTTATATTTATGAAAGTAGGAGCTGGATAGTTCTTGGCGTATTTTAAGGTTTAACACTTTACTATAGGTGATAGTGGATGATTAATTTTTTATGCGAGCAAGGAGGGTTCGTCTATGATATTTCGCAAAGAATTGAGCTGTCTTCACAATTGTGAAACAAACAACCCCGGCCGAAAGGCAGGAATCAGCACATTACATGCCGTTTCTGCGCCATCGTCGCGCAACCTTACAAGAGTGTAAGGCAATTGTCATCTAGATCAATGGTATCAACCTAGCTGCTCCTCTATACTAATCCATTGATAGGATTATTTTTAAGGGGGAGTTGGCGTGAGGTTTTTTGAAATGCTGCTATTCTTTTCAAGTGCTTGTCTGTTGGCACTCCTGTTCATTTTCAATCAACGTATCCGAAGATCAGCTTTGCTCATGACAAGCGGAGCAGGCTCCATTTTTTTAGTGATACATTTGCTTGTCGAAGGATACAGGGTTCAGCTTTTATTTTTATACGGATTTACGATCCTGATGCTTATGCTTTCGCTTATAAACGTTTTCATAACGCCGAAGGTCGTTCGGACTGCCTCGCGAATCCGTAGGGTGCTGGGCCGCCTTTTTATCGTGATTGGGCTGATCGCAACGGGGTGCTTCCTCTATGTGTTTCCCGTATTCGACTTTCCGGCGCCAACCGGCGAGTTGAAGGTAGGCACGCAAGTCTTTCATTTCATCGATCCAAGCCGGGAGGAGACATTTGGCAAAACCGCGACAGGTAAAAGGGAATTGATGGTTCAGGTATGGTATCCGGCTCAAGCTGGCACCGGCAAGTACGCTCCCTTTATTCCCGATACCCAGATTTTACGTTATATGGCCGCGGACTATGGCCTTCCCGGGTTTACTTTTCAACACCTGAAGTACGTATCCAGTCATGCTTATTCGGGGGCCGAAGTCTCTTCGGCACAGACTTCATACCCGCTGATCCTTGCGAATCCCGGCAACGGCTCTTCCAGGTTCCTCCACACGTCGCAAGCCGAAAGTCTCGCGAGTCATGGATATATCGTGGCAGTGATCGACCACACGTACAATACATTTGCAACCGAGTTTCCGGACGGGCGAATCACGACCAGCACAACCAACGACTTATTCTCGCCCGACCATGATTACCAGACGAGTAGGGGAAATCGCGACAAGTTGGGAAAAGTTTTAACCGGCGATGTGGCGTTTGCGTTGGACCAATTCGAGCTCATCCAATCGGGGCAGATTCCAAGTCATCTAAAAGGGAGGATTGATCTCGGTCATGTCGGGGCATTCGGTCATTCCATCGGCGGAGCGACGGCCTATGACGCTTCTTATGATCCGCGAATCGCGGTTGGAATAGACCTTGATGGAGGGCTTTATCGACTGCGTGACAGAGAGGGTCTGCGAAAGCCGTTTTTGTTCATCAACTCGGAAAGTTATTTCGAAAAATTAAAAATGGTGATGGATAACCGGGTCTACACGGATGCAGAGCTTAACCGTATGGGCTCAACAAGAGAGTGGGAGGATCAAGTAACGGAAGATAAAAAGTTGGAGCTTGAACGGATGCGCGAAACGGTCGACGAAGGGGGACAAGTCCTCTATATCGAAAATACGGAGCATTTGAATTTTGCCGACGTCCAGTTCATTTCTCCGATTTTCAAAATGCTGGGCATTACAGGAAAGATTGCACCCGAAAGAGCGAACTCCGTTATCAATGCTTATATGCTGGATTTCTTCGATATGTATCTGAAAAATCAAGGCGGAATCTTAATGAAAGGACCGGATAGCCGCTTTCCGGAGGTGAAGTTCGTAACCTCGCTATTATAAATTACGGAACAGGCTACCGATTTTGATATGCTCCTCTTCAAGTAGACAGGTTTAATAAATAAACCGCCTCTTGAAGGGGAGTTTTATTTTGTCTAAGAAAAACGAATACAATGCGATTGAGAAACTAGCCATCATACATGAGTTAAAAGCAGGACAGAGCAGCCGTGTGGAAGTAGCAAAAAAACATAACATCAGCGTTACCACCTTAGTGAAATGGCGACATCGCTATGAGTTGTGAATGGAGGGGTTAGAAATTCATTCCCACACTCGGAGTTATTCTGCGGAACATAAACTTCAAGCGATTCAGGATTATCAATCCGGTGAGTATTCGCAATACGAAATCATCGATAAATACAAGATCGCCAGCCGAACACAACTCTCAGATTGGGTGAAGAAGTATAACGGTCATAGCAGCTTAAAAGCCTATAAAGGGCTGCAATCATTTCGGCTTCGTTGAACAACGGGAATTCTAATTGATCCGGATGCGTCTGCTCGCTGGAAGCACCGAAACGCTTCTTTTTCGCTAAGCGGAACTGCTCTTCGTACCATTTGAGCTTGGCCGATAGTTCGATGATTTATGGAAGAGAATCTGAATATTTAAGTTAAGGATTTGAGCGAGTGGCTTCTTCAAATAGAACCATTTATAGCACGAAGGCGTACAAAAAAGACGGAAACACGGAATCAGCGAATTACATAAAAACTATGATGAATTTATCGCGATCCAAAAAAAGCTGAAAACCCCCGGAGTACAACCGATCGTGGTTGGTGACAAGGATATTTTTCCCATAGAATTTTGGACCAACGAATTTCTGACCACTAGCTTTATGCAAAGTATCCGGACTTGGACTCCAAGCGTACGGCCAAAGAAGTCAGGTTAGATTTGTAATTAGACCATGGACTACAAGGAACTATTCATCAATATGGCTGACTCCAGTACCAAATTATAATCAAACGACTTCCTTCTCGCTAACGGCAAAGCAGCCCAACTATTTTCGAGTCCATGGAATGTTCACGCCAGGTTTAATTATGGATTGGTGAACTAAATGATTTTTGGATGTTTTTTTATAATCCAAAGTGAGCTACTATTTAAATTATCATTTACAAAAACATATAAAGAGCAGAAAGAGGGTAGAACATGGGGAATTTAGTCGAAGAGAATCTCAATACCGTGAGGCAACAGATGGAATTGGCTTGCTTGTCCTCAGGGCGCAAGGTAGAAGATGTGAAATTGCTGTTGGCGACAAAAACGGTGCCGATCGAAAAACTCCACTTAGCCATGCAGGCTGGTGAAACTTTATTTGGCGAAAACAAAGCTCAAGAACTTCGGGGCAAATTTCCACTTATGGAGCAGTTCAAACAGGTAGAATGGCATTTTATCGGGCATCTGCAAACGAATAAAATAAAAGATGTTGTCAAATATGTTACGCTCATTCACTCTGTGGATCGTTTGAAGTTGGGGCAAGCGTTGCATAACTATCTCGTCAAAGAGAACAAGACCATGGATATACTGGTACAAATCAATACCTCCTACGAGGAAAGCAAATTTGGTGCTCCGCCTGAATTAGCATTGGAATTGGTGGAACAATTGTCTCAGTTCGAAACGTTAAACATAAAAGGCTTGATGACGATTGGTAAACTAAATGCCACAAACGATGAGACCCGGCACTGTTTCCAATTATTAAAATCTATTCAAACACAAATAAAGGAGAAAAAGTTCCCGCGTGTAGAAATGGATATCCTTTCAATGGGAATGTCCGGAGATTTCAAAGTGGCTATTGAAGAAGGGGCTACTATTATCCGTGTAGGGACAAGTGTATTCGGTCCGCGTTATTTGCCGGACGAGTATTATTGGAATGAAAATATGCGCCAGGAGGATTAGAAGAGAGGTCATGGAAATAATTAATCACTATTGATGTGGATGTTACCCCTAGCAGATTGACTCTACTGTTGGTTCAGGGTAATTCTCTTCAAAATCTTTAAGAACAATATAAAGCGAGTCGAATACAAAAATTCAGAAAAATTAGGAGACAAAAAAATGAAGACAGGTACAGAGCGGGTTAAAAGAGGGATGGCAGAAATGCAAAAAGGTGGTGTCATCATGGATGTGATGAACGCCGAGCAAGCAAAAATCGCGGAAGCGGCAGGGGCTACCGCCGTTATGGCGCTGGAGCGCGTTCCATCGGATATTCGAGCAGCTGGGGGCGTAGCTCGTATGGCTGATCCGACGATTGTAGAGGAAGTAATGAAGGTTGTTTCCATTCCAGTTATGGCGAAGGCTCGCATCGGCCATTACCTCGAGGCGAAAGTTCTTGAATCAATGGGCGTTGACTACATCGACGAAAGCGAAGTGCTGACACCTGCGGACGAAGTGTTCCATATCAGCAAGAACGAGTTTACAGTTCCTTTTGTATGCGGAGCGAAGGATTTTGGGGAAGCGCTTCGTCGTATCCAAGAAGGCGCGGCAATGCTGCGTACAAAAGGGGAACCCGGGACAGGCAACATAGTAGAAGCGGTACGACACCTTCGTCTGATCAGTGGTCAAATCCGTAAAGTACAAGGCTTATCGAAGGATGAGCTTTACAATGAAGCAAAGTTGCTTGGTGTCCCGTATGATCAACTGCTTCTGGTTCATGAATCCGGCAAGCTGCCAGTGGTCAATTTTGCTGCTGGTGGGGTAGCAACACCAGCTGACGCAGCGTTGATGATGCATCTTGGTGCTGACGGTGTCTTTGTCGGATCGGGCATTTTCAAATCGGATAGTCCTGAGAAATTTGCGCGTGCGATTGTAGAAGCTACAACACATTATGAAGATTACGCATTAATTGCACAAGTATCCAAAAATCTAGGAACCCCTATGAAAGGGATTGAAATATCCAGTCTGCGGGAGCATGAACGGATGCAGGAACGCAGTCAGTAGCAGAACTGAAGATCATAATGCTGCTTGAAGAACGTGAATTCGGCTTTGGTTGCAGTGGGGAATACCAAATATCAGCATGAAATGCGGATTATCCTATTCCTTCTTTCAGCACAAAGTACAGTTAACTATCCCTGACTTTTAGTGATTGAAAATACCAACTTTCTGTTTCGTTAACTGATTCTTAGAGCTGAATAAAAACCAATGAGGAGAGGCTGTTTGAGTTGCCGACTGCCTCATCCGTTCTCTGATAGCATATTGCTAACCTGATTCAAAAATTTCGTGTGCATGATAATCCCCATAACGTCATTCTTAAAAGAGATTTGCTGGACACATTTTCGGATAATGAATTGAAGAAGCTTTTATCAACCTTTTTTTTGGCGCTGTCATGACCATTCATTTCGGGCATTCCCACGTGATATGTGACTTAAATAAGGAGGAATTTTTAATGGAATTCGCTGAACTGGTTCATGAATTGAGAGGCGAAGTAGTGGACAAGTATGAAATTGATTTAAATTTGATAAGTAGATAAGATAATGAAAAAGAAGCAAGATTTCTTTTTTGATCAGTTTGGGGGTATAGCCAAACGACAAGGTTAAGGTCTGCAAAGCCTTAAGTTCTGGTTCTAATCCAGACACTTCCTCTAATCTTTTTACTCATTAATGCAATAAGGAAGCGACATAATTTTAAAAGTAGATAAGAAGGAGTTTTATAATGCACATTCATTTTGTTGTCCATGAAGTTTTTGAAGGACCAGGCGCTTTTCGGACGTGGGCTGAGAGCAACGGATACAGCATCGGATATTCAAAAGTGTATGCTGGTGAGGAACTTCCACATTCCGTGGAGAAAATTGATTTATTAATCGTACTGGGTGGACCTCAAGACCCAAGCACAACCACTGAAATGTGTTCTCATTTTGATGCTGCTGCAGAAATTGCCTTAATCAACAAATGTATCGAATCAGATAAGGCTGTTATCGGAGTATGTCTGGGAGCTCAGCTCATTGGAGAAGCCTTGGGTGCGAGATATGATCATAGTCCGGAAAAGGAAATAGGTTGCTTTCCCATAACTCTTACAGATGAAGGAAAGAACAGTGATATGTTTTCTCATTTTGGTACAACCTGTGTTGTAGGGCATTGGCATAATGATATGCCTGGATTGACAGAAAGAAGCAAAGTAATGGCTTACAGCGAAGGTTGCCCAAGACAGATTGTAGAATATCAAGAACTTGTTTACGGGTTTCAATGTCATATGGAATTCAATCTCGAATTAATAGAGCTTTTGATCAAGCATTCAGAAGCGGAACTATCTGAGTATAAAAATCATCGTTTTGTACAGCAACCAGAACAGTTAAGAAATAATGATTATGTAACAATGAATAATAACCTATTTTCCTTTTTAGACAAATTGATTCATCGCTATTTACAGAAAAGGCCTCATTAAAAAGAAAGGAATCGCCTCGAAAGAAAGTGACTCTATAAAGTTAGATAGTGGATATAGCTAGGCTGCTTGAAGGGTATGAATCCGGTACTGTACTGGGCTCATGCCCTTTTTCTTTAATCCGTTTATAGTTGTAATATTCTATGTATTTCTCAATTTCGATTTTACACTCTTCAATGAGTCTGCATCTTTGCCTGGATATCCAGTGTACTATCCAGTTATGTTTGTATAGGTCAAAGGTATCGTTAGGAATGGGCATTGTTTTAATGCAACCGGAGAGTACTAGTTGGACCCGAGAAAGATAAGTGCATCCGAATATGAATTATTCAACTTTTACCGGACATAGAAGTTTTTTTCATAACTAGCAAATTAAATGTGTAGCAACAGAGATTAGCGAAGAAGGAGCTATTATAAGTTGGGTAAGGTAAGTGTATTGATTCACTTTGTCGGCCGTACAATAAATGACCGACTACACCGTCCACTTTTACCATTCGATTCACCTCTATAAGGTTATGCATTAAGATATGGATTGCCCGAATCCTTTAATTATGGATGTTTTACAACGTACCATTAATTGATACACTATCGTGACAATAGTTGCGCTTATAAGGGACGACAGGAATAGACAGTTGTTTACTTAGTCAGATCGAGAAAAATCAACCAGTACGCTGAAGGGTATCCGGGAAGAAGATATTATGGTGGTTGTGAACATGTAGATATTGTCGAAGAACTTGCCATAAGCCGGGTCAGAGAAACTTTTTGGTACTGAGCATGCGAATGTTCAGCCTCATTCAGGCGCGCAGTCGAATATGGCGGTTTATCTTGCAGCAGTTGAGCCCGGTGACACCATTTTGGGCATGAATTTATCCCATGGCGGCCATCTTACACACGGTAGTCAAGTGAATTTTTCAGGAAGGCTACGACTACAACACATAAAACGTTGCGAGGGCCAAGAGGTGGTATCGTTATGTGCCGTAAATCGTGGGCGCAAGAAATTGATAGAGCGGTGTTCCCCGGATCACAAGGCGGTCCGTTTATGCATGTAATCGCGGCAAAAGCGGTTGCGCTAGGCGAGGCGCTGCAACCGGATTTCAAAACGTTTATGGAAAAAGTGCTTGAAAACGCCAAAGTGTTTGTGGAGAGTTTGATGAATGAAGGGTTAACGGTCGTTTCGGGAGGAATAGATAATCATCTTGTACTGCTTGATTTGCGCACTATTGGGCTTACCGGTAAAGAAGCTGAAACACTACTCGATGAAGTGGGAATCACCGCTAATGTTTACCGAATCTGCAGCCCGATTTTCAAAAATACACCAGAACGATCTCCTTGTTTTACCGGGGGGAGGCCCACTAATGCCTTCGATATAGTGAGTCATGTGCTGTGAGAAGTACAAGGTCCTCCTTTCCAGAAGAAAGACCTAGATATAGATCACTGGAGTGAAAATGTTTGTGCTATAAAAGCATCTCCGCAAGCCGATAAATGCCTTCCTCAATGGCTGTTTCATCTACTTTGGCAAAACCCAGCACCCATCCTTTTCGATCACTTTCCAAACAGTACGTGCTAAGCGGATACACACGGATGCCTTTTTCGAGCGCTTGGTACGTCAAGGTTTCTTCATCGAACGACTTTTCAGCTTCAAGAAGCATATGCAATCCTGTTTCTACGCCGCTTAGTGTGAATCGTTCGCTCAGACCTGTCACGGTGATGGCTTTCGTCATAGCTTCGTGTCTACGTCGGTATACATTTCGAATTCTTCTCATATGGCGTGTGAAATGGCCGCTTTCGATAAAATGAGCAAGCGTTAATTGTTCCATAATCGGAAGGTGGCGATAGGTTAATTCATGGACATGGGTGAGCTGGCGAATGGCTTCATTGGGACCAACGATCGCCGATATCCGTATACCCGGAGCAACCATCTTGGAAAAACTCATCATATACAATATGTTCTGAGGTTGCTGGCTGAATAAAGTTGGAAGCGGTTTGCCGCGATATCGAAATTCGCTATCGTAATCGTCCTCAACAATCCAAAATGAATGTTGAGCGGCCATGTGCAACAATTGTTGTCTGCGGGGTTCCGACAAAATGACTCCAACCGCGCACTGGTGCGAAGGTGTGACAAAAACAAGCTTGGATTGCGGATGAATTTGATCTACTCGTAGACCGTGATCGTCAACAGGAACGGGAACGACATGCATACGTCGATAAGTCATGGCCATCCAGGCAGCAGGAAAGCCAGGATCTTCAAGAGAAACAGTTTCTCCTTCATTTAAAAGGGCCTGAGCGATCAAATCGATGCTATGCTGTGCACCCGAGGTTAGAAGTATTTGATCGAGATTCACGTGGATGCCTCGTTCAAGAGACAAGTATCGTTGAATCTGTTCACGCAGCGGCACAAACCCGTAGGCGTTGCCGTAAGCCCAACTGTCCAGATCTATTTCTGTGGAGGCTTGTAAAAACGATTGTCTCCAATTTTTTTGAAAATGTTCATCTAAATACGGTTCATGAGGGCTGAAATCAATTTCTACATTTTGATTTTCTTTGCCTCTGATCCAATTATGCAAATGACCGATCGAAACGTCTAATAAAGGTAATTCGGGGAGCATGGGCCCTTGAGGTGATGCTTCCTCTAAAGAATGGGGCATGTACGCCCATTCACTGACTCTTGTACCGCCTCGACGAGATGTCACAGTGTACCCTCGGCTGAACAATTCCTCATAAACGATCTGTATGGTTGAACGAGAAACACCAACCAATTGAGCGAGTTCACGAGAGGGGAGTAATAACTCGCCGGGGGGCCATTTCCCGGTCGTGATATTATGGATCGATTGATCTAGAAGTTGTTGCCAAATGGGGCGTCCATCGTCTCGATTAATTATTAACATCAAATTCACCTCAGGTGCTATTAAATACAAAAAAATATGGACTGTTCAAATCATTTGTTCGTTGATATATATACCACTCCATTAATTGATATACTAACATGATTAAAGTTTCCTTTGCAATAATCGAGCTAGTAAATTAAAGATGGTGGACCGGAAATGATTGTTTATGGACGTCCCCAATTAGTTTGTTAAACATGACTAAGAAACCTTCTGCTCCTACAGAATCCCCCCGGATGAATATGGTATTTTACAGGCGATAAGACTCGTTTCTACTAGGGATGCCATACATGTGATGTATAGGCTTGTTGGCGCAGACGATCACAACCACCTTGTAAGGCTTACCTTCTTTTTCTTATCGTGATAGTTTTAGCCCCTCGAACTGTCTCGCATCACCGATTTCAACTACAATAATAGACGCGAGTTTACGCCAACCCAGGAATAGTTTTTAGCAAATGGACCTCTGGAAGGTTTCCGGCAATTTCTCCATCTGTTTCTCCAATATTTCGAGTTGAGACTGAAAGGTAAGTAACAAAGTAATCATGCCCTCTAAAACGATATGTGAGGAGAAGCAGAAACATATATTATTGAAATATGATGAACAACAATGGTTAAAATGATGTCATTGCATATACAGCGCGGAATGCTGGAGACATGTTTTTTCACGTTTAACCATGTTAAAATAATAGAATAATTGGAGACTTGGCATGGAGAGAAGGCAGGTTGAATCAATGAAACCAAAACTTAACGATGTTGCACAATTAGCTGGAGTTTCACCGACTACGGTTTCTCGCGTACTTAATAATCGTGGCTATATCAGTCAGGAAACGAAGGATCAAGTTCATAAAGCGATGCAGGAACTGAATTATTTACCAAATGATGTGGCTCGGTCATTATTTAGTAAACGAACAAATCTGATTGGATTAATCATTCCAACTACAAGCAACCCATTTTTCGGAGAGCTGACTTTTCATATAGAGAATATTTGTGCGTCATTAGGTTATAAGCTGTTGCTTTGTAACAGTTTAAATCAGCTGGATAAAGAAGAATCTTATGTCGATATGCTTATGCGAAATCAAGTTGACGGTATTATCGTTGGTACACACAACCGAGGTATCGTAAATTATGAACAGAAGAATATTGCCGTCATTGCGATCGATCGCTTCCTATCCGATTCAATCCCAGTTGTAGGATCGGATAATTATTTGGGTGGCAAACTGGCGTCAGAACTGCTTATTGAAAAGGGGTGCAAGCATATCTTGCACATAAATGGCCCTGTTGAATTGGAAACACCAGCAAGCTTAAGAAGAAAAGCATATGAAGATGTGATGGAGCAGTATGGTCGAAAGGCAATTACCTATGAAGTACATGATCCCTTTCACCAACAGAATCACGATGAACCGATTGAACGCTTGCTCGATGAACATCCTGAAGTAGATGGATTGTTCGCGAGTAATGACTTGGTGGCTGCGTCTTTTATTGCTAAAGCAAGAAGAAGAGGAAAACGGATTCCTGAAGATATTCGCGTAATTGGATATGACGGAACAGAAACAACCCGCAATCTTCTCCCTGAATTAACGACAATTCAGCAACCAATACAGGAGATCGCTAGATCTTCCATAGAGTTACTTATTAAAGAAATTGAAGGTGGATTCAGTGATGTCCCGCGAGAAACCTACCTACCAGTGAAACTGATTGAAGCTAGTACAGCTTAACACAGTTTCCATAGTTTTCAGCATTGTGATAGAAGGTGGAGCTATCCTTATTAGAGTAATTGAAATCAAAGAGGAGAGCTCTTTTTCTTTCGAAAATATGTCAAGCGGTTGATATATGAAAGCGGTTGACATATAATCGATCTGTAAGTACGGAAGTGCTTTCATTTACATTAAATGTCCAACTTGAGGAGCGTTCTATATGAGAAAGTCAAAGAGCATGTACTGGAAACTAAGTGCCTATTTCTTCTTTTTCTTCTTTACTTGGTCAGCAAGTTATTCATTGTTCTCCATCTGGCTAGGGCAAGAAATCAGTCTGAATGGTGCTGAAACAGGTGTTATCTTTACTGTAAACGCTATCTTTGCGCTATGTATGCAACCGCTTTATGGCTATATATCTGATAAAATCGGATTAAAGAAGCATATTTTATTTCTAATCAGTTCTTTACTCTTATTTGTTGGTCCTTTCTATATCTTTATCTATGGGCCGTTACTTCAATACAATGTATTTCTCGGCGCCATTGTAGGCGGATTATACTTGGGTATTTCTTTTTTGGCCGGGATCGGAGCCATCGAATCTTATGTCGAGAAAGTCAGCCGAAAATATGACTTTGAATACGGAAAATCTCGTATGTGGGGCTCGCTAGGTTGGGCAGCAGCAACGTTTTTCGCTGGTCAGCTCTTTAATATCAACCCTAACATTAACTTCTGGATTGCATCAGTATCTGCTGTCATTCTGTTTATCACTATGATGACTATTAAAGTTGAAATGACAGATTCCGAGATGGAGCGAGCAGAATCCGTTAACTTTAAGCAAATCGGCCATTTGTTTGCAAATAAGCATTTGTGGTTCTTCATTTTATATGTTCTTGGTGTTACCTGTATTTACAATGTGTATGACCAGCAGTTCCCGAATTACTTTTCATCGACGTTCTCAACGGTTGCATTAGGCAATCAAGTTTACGGTTACTTAAATTCCCTACAAGTGTTCTTGGAAGCAGGCATGATGTTCTTAGCGCCTTTCATTGTCAACAAAATTGGAGCAAAAAAGGGTCTGATATTGGCAGGGTTTTTGATGGCGTTCCGGATCATGGGTTCAGGCTTAGTTATTGGACCTTATGGAATCTCAGCTATGAAATTGATTCACGCATTGGAACTGCCAATCATGCTGATTTCTGTATTTAAGTACTTGGCTGCAAATTTCGATACGCGTCTGTCTTCGATCTTGTATCTGGTGGGATACCAGTTTACGAGTCAGGTAGGAGCTTCGATCTTCTCGCCAATCGCCGGTATGTCTTATGACATTAGAGGCTTTGCAAATACGTACGTGATTATGGGTGTTTTCGTATTTGCCTTTACAACAATCTCAATCTTTACCTTAAAGAAAGAACCGAAAAGGCTGAATCCCAAGCCTAACAAGCATATTGAAACAGCATAGGAGGAAGAAAGATGAACACATATAATAACAATACGAAGCAAGCTGAGGAAGCATTGAAACAGGCAGAAGCGAAAATGAACAAGCGGTACCGATTAGGTTATCATATTATGGCACCAGCAAACTGGATTAACGACCCAAATGGATTAATTCAATTCAAAGGTGAATATCACGCCTTCTATCAGCATCATCCTTATGATGAGAACTGGGGCCCAATGCATTGGGGCCACGTGAAGAGTAAAGACCTTGTACATTGGGAGCATTGTCCGATTGCATTAACGCCTGGAGATGCGTGTGACCTTGATGGTTGCTTCTCAGGAAGCGCAGTAGATAATAACGGCGAACTGACATTGATCTATACTGGCCATCACTATATTGATCAACCAAACAATATCTTTTTCCAAAATCAAAATGTGGCAGTAAGCACAGATGGCATTCATTTTACAAAACTAAGGCAGAATCCTGTAATCGCTGAACCTCCGACAGATAGCTCGCAGCATTTCCGTGATCCGAAGGTATGGAAGCATGAGGATACATGGTACATGATCCTAGGTAACAGCACGAAAGAAGATCTGCCGCGTGTTATTCTATATACATCTCCTGATCTTAGAACCTGGACCTATCATGGTGTGCTTCTGCAGGGAGATAAGAATATGGGCTTCATGTGGGAGTGCCCTGATTTCTTTGAACTGAACGGTAAGCACATATTTATGTTCTCCCCACAAGGTATTGATGCGCAAGGAGATAAGTACAATAACTTGTTCCAGACAGGATATTATGTTGGCGAATATAATTATGATAGTAATGAATATAAGCATGGAGAGTTCATCGAGTTGGATAATGGTCATGACTTCTATGCGGTTCAAACTTTTCTAGATGATCAAGGTCGCCGCATTGCGATTGGTTGGATGGATATGTGGGAAGCGGATATGCCGACGAAAGCAGACGGCTGGTGTGGAGCAATGACGATCCCACGTGTAATTACGTTGGGTGACAATAATAAAGTACTGATGACTCCAGTTGAAGAAATGAAGTTACTTCGTCAAAGTAAACATGTTTTGTATCAATATGGCGCTATTTCTGGAAGTTACTTGACGGAAGTTGAAGCGGATCTGCTTGAAGTGAAGGTCGTGTTCGACCTGACGAAGTCAAGTGCAGACCTGGTAGGCTTGAAGCTTCGCGGAACAGGTGAGGAGGAAACAGTTATCACTTATTCTATCCCGGGTCAGAAACTTATGCTTGATTGTTCTAAATCAGGCAAAAAGACGGATGGAGTACGTCAAACAGCCTTCAATGCTGAGGGACAGCTGACATTGCACGTATATCTGGATCGCTCATCCATTGAAATGTTTGCGAATGAAGGGCAAGCTACGATGACAAGTCGCATCTATCCGAGTGAGAAATTGCTAGGCATAGAAATCATAACAGAGGGTGGAGAGGCACTAGTAAATGGGCTGACATATTGGAAATTGAAAGATATATGGCAAGCTGAATAACTCAATGAAAAGGTTGCTTTCTGAGTCCTTGTAATGACTTAGAAAGCAGCCTTTTCTTGTTGATCTATACTTAAAATTCTCCGTTTTGCATCCAAACGTACAGACCGTTAGATAAGATGAGCGGAAGAACAGACCCCTATGTACATTGACACAAAGTTCCCTGCTGTATAAAGGAAAGGGGTGTAAGATGTATCGCTTATTAATTGTGGATGATGAAATGTGTATCGCGGATGGAATAAAATCAAGTGTGCAGTGGGAGCGTGTCGACTTTGCGTTGATGCTGAAGCCGATCCTCAAAGAATAATTGGTCGGGAGTCAATGCACGGTCATTCAAAAAGCTGAGTGTGGATGATTTTAACAAGTAAGTTATAATCGATATTCTCAAAAAAATTCTCCTAAGGTAACCATCTCATTAATTTTTACTGAATCCAAAAATGAGGAGGAATTTTCAGAGGATTTAGTAACAGTATCGAACTAGCTTATTTAGATTAAAAAACCGTATCAAGCAAAATTGACTTACTCATTTTATTTACCAGAAAGAGAGGAAGAACATTATATCAATGCCATGAAAAATGTAAATTCTAAAAACATAGAAGACGGCCCACAGATGGACTTCCAGCAACGCAGCTTATGGGCGGTACTTATTCAAACTGCTGAAGAACCTTGCTTGAAGCAGAAGTGAATTAATTTAATCACAAAAAAAGTCGAGCAGGGGATTAATTTATTCCCTGTGCTCAACTTTTTTATGCCTTGCTAGAAGTAGATTGTGATATTAGCTAGTGCGTCGAACCATTAATTCTGTGGGAAATACTTCTTCGACAGGCGTGATAAGCTGCCCGTTGGACTCGATGGATTCGATCATTAACTTGGAAGCGGCCACAGCCAATTCATTGATGGGATGCCGGATCGTCGATAAGCTCAGCAGTTCAGAGATAGTCGGCATATCATCGACACCCAAAACGGCAAGGCCTTGTGGAACAGACAGCTCTAAATCTTTGCAGGCCTTTAAGGCCCCGATGGCGGATATGTCGCTTAAACAAAACAACGCTTGCGGCAGTTGGTTAGTTTGAGCCAGATTTATCACGGTATCGTAACCGAATTTCTCCGTCATATCTCCTGTGATAACGGTCGTTAGTTTTCCGTTTTGCTGTAAGGTATCGCTGGCACCGTTTAGTCGGTCGTCGAATCCGGGCACGTGACCGTGCGGATAAGTTAAAATAACCAGTTTGTGATACCCACGGGATAATAAGTGATTCACCCCGGTCTGACCGCTTTGGTAGTCGTTGACACGTAACACGTGCGCTCCATAGGATAAATTGTGACGTCCAATGGTAATGACCGGTACGTTGAGATCCATCAACTTGGGCATAAATTTTTCCGTACCTATGGTCGCTTTGACGATGATCCCGTCGACCATCTGGATATTCATGAAGATTTCTTCAAAGTCCAACAGCATTATTTTATATCCCAGCATCTTTAACTGCTGCTTAATAACTTTGGCAAAATGGAGGAAGTATAAGTCCTCAAAATAACCGTCGTAGGTACTGTCGGATAAAACGAGCCCAATCGTGTGCATTTTGCCGGTAATAAGGCTTTTCGCAACAGGGTTCACTTGGTACCCTAACTTTGTGATCGAGAGACTGATTTTTTTCTTTCGTCTGCGAGCCCATTTTATGAAAGTTGCCGTTCAGAAAATGAGAGACCGTCGCGGGCGAACAGCCCGCGTCTTTTGCGACTTGAACTAAGGTAACCCTTTTCTTATCCATTTTTTAGCTCTACTTTTTTACCGGCTTTACCTAAGATTAGCGAGGACGTCTTTCCAGTACGCCAGGCAGTGCGGGAAACACTTGATGCGGTTCGGTCTGGTACCAATAGCATACGGAACTCACGTCGTCACTTCTTTCAAATAACGCTTTTCCATCATGCCCGATCTGTTGAACGGTGACGCGTAAATCCTCTTCAAACAAAATGGGGTCAAGTATATGCCAACGATAGAAGCCGCGCATCGGACTTGCAGCTCCATCATAAATATGCGATCTGGTGTTGTCTGTCACCTGGAAATGCGGAAAACCCATAAAGGGAGTCGAGTATGTCTGTTCCTGCACCGGGTTTCCGTTGTCGTATTTCACGAAGCCCCAAGCGCCGCCGAAATAATCCTCCGTCCCCGTTCCACAGATGGTCGGCCAATCCCGATCGCCATCGAGATAAAATTTCACTTCGCCTTCGCCGTACCAATAACGCGATAAAGAAGTCCATGCCATATAGGTGCCGACATATTTGCCTCTTCCTTTAATTCCATTAATAATCGCTTAAGCTTGTGGGATTTTCCCTGCGGAATTGGGCGTGAAAATATTCCGTATCCTCAGAGAGTTCATCAACCAACACGTAATCAAACTGGTAGAAGAACGCTTCGATCTCCTGGGGATGCTCATTGGTTATGGTTACTTTGGCGGCTTTTATGAAAGGCATTGCAAAAGTAACTGTTCATGCCGCCGACCGGATTCACCACGATTGGCAAGGAATTGACGATCGCTCTGGCACCGAAGCCGTTGCAGAAAAAATCGCCCAGCGGAACTTCCACGGAAGGGGTCTGTTCATCATCCCAATACATCCGCAATACCAGGTCACGCAATACGAACCAGCCGGTCTCGGTTTGGTCGGTTTAAATGTCAACGCTTACATTCGTTATAAAATAGAGATATAAAAATGTATTATAAAAAAACAAAAATTAATATAGTAAAACGTTTTCCTGAAAATAATAGAAACACTTACCATTCGGGAAGATCCCGAAATACGAATAGGTGCGATTGAAGCACAGACATGAAATTCATATGCGGGGTCGGCAGCGTAGGCATATTTCCGGGACAAAATTTGATACAGATTTTAGATCGTTCTAATGATGATTCATCACAAGCCTTGGTATTTCAAGATGCATCATGCAATCTGACAATAGATGTTCATTAAAGTGGCGGCATTCTTTAGGAAGCATGAAAACGGTCAGGAAAAAAAGCGCTTCAAAAAATAATTGAAACGTTTCCAACTTAGTGCTATTATAATTTTCATAAGAGAGATGGGGGGGTTAAATGCCAAGTATTAGAGATGTAGCTAAGATAGCTGGTGTTGCTGTGGGAACGGTGTCCCGCGTTATTAATAACTCGGGCTCTGTAAAACCAGATACACGCAGAAAAGTGGAGAAAGCTATACAAGAACTGAATTATTTTCCTAATGAAGTCGCTCGAAATTTTAAAATGAGGAAATCCAAGATGGTAGCCTTGCTGCTTCCAAGTATCTGGCATCCTTTTTTTTCTGAACTGGCTTATTACATTGAGGATGAGTTGGATCGGGAAGGCTTTAAGCTCATGTTATGTAATAGCGGCGGCAAGCCCGAAAAGGAACTGTATTACCTGGATATGCTACGGCAAAACAAAGTGGCTGGTATTGTCGGCATTACTTACAATGATATAGAAAATAGCGTAAGCAATGACATTCCAATTCTAAGTATTGATAGGCACTTCAACAAAAAAATCACTTGTGTGACCTCAGATAATTATGAGGGAGGCCGTCTAGCTTTGAGGGAACTTGTTAAAGCAGGGGCCCAAAAACCGGCTTTTATGGGAAGCGTCACTTCCGTTTTTAGTGAAACCATGAATCGAAGAAAAGGTTTCATTGATGAGGCAAAAAAATTAGGTGTAGACTATGTTGTATACGAGAAACCAGATCCTATTGTGGACGACGAAGCCTATTTTGGCGAATTTCTATCTAAGCATCAGGATGTGGACGGCATTTTCGCTATTACCGATATGTTTGCCGCCAAATATATAGAAAGAGCAGGTAGGCAGGGGATTCGTATTCCAGAGGATGTAAAGGTCATCGGTTACGACGGCATTCAGGATCATCGTTATTTTCATCCGATATTGTCTACAATCAGGCAACCAGTGGAGGAGATGGCACGTCTAACAATCAGACTACTGTATCAAAAGATCGAAGGTGAAACTTTAGATCAGCAAGTGTATCGTCTCCCCGTTATCTTCAGGCAAGGCGAAACTACATGATTTTAATTGTAAAAATATTAGCTCGTAAAGTCGAATCACAGTCTGGATATGCAAACTTGATTTTTTCTTATAGAAAATTGGAAACGTTTCATTTGACAATCAGACCACTCTGTTAAAAGATCGAAGGAATAAGTTTAAATCAGCAAATGTATCGTCTCCCATTATCTTAGGCAAGTTGTTTTTGACTTTGGAAAAACTTCAGCTCATTTGGTGGATTTATGGTATGGATCACCGACTGACGTTTTTCTTATAATAAATTGGAAACGTTTCAAAAATGAAAATATCCTTTTACAAGAAAGGCAGTGTAGTGATGAATTCAAGAACTAGTGAGCTGGATCATTCCACAATCAAGCCAAATCGCAACATATGGAACCAGATCAAACGTGACTATGAACTGTATCTGTTTTTGCTGCCAATCATTATTATTTATCTCGTATTTAAGTACTATCCGATGTATGGAATACAAATTGCTTTTAAGGATTTTTCACCAAGTCGGGGGATCTGGGGAAGCGAGTGGGTAGGCTTTAAGCACTTTATTGATTTCTTCGATTCCTATAACTTCTGGACGATTATGACGAATACACTTACACTCAGTATCCTATCGCTTGTGTTTAGCTTCCCAGCTCCGATTATTATAGCGATTATGTTGAATCAGATGCTGGCCAAAAGATACAAGAAAATTGTACAAACTGTAATTTACGCACCACACTTTATTTCTACCGTAGTGCTCGTCGGTATGCTTAATGTTTTTCTGTCTCCAAACAGCGGAATCGTGAATCACATCATCACCTTGTTCGGAGGAGACCCCATTATGTTTTTGGCCGACGAAGGTTGGTTCCGTCCATTGTATATTTTATCAGGGGTTTGGCAAGAGACAGGTTTTGCTACCATCATTTACCTTGCTGCGCTGGCAGGGGTCAATCCAGAATTGCATGAAGCCGCGATAATGGATGGAGCAAGCAAATGGAAGCGCGTAATGCATGTGGATATTCCAAGTATTTTGCCGACGATCGTCATCTTATTGATTCTCGCACTCGGTAACATTATGGGCATCGGTTTTGAAAAGGCTTTCCTTATGCAGAACGATTTGAATTATGCCACTTCCAATATCATTCCGACCTATGTTTATGAAATCGGGATTCAAAAGGCACAATACAGCTTTTCTACGGCAATTGGTCTGTTTAATTCAGTTGTAAATATTATCCTGATAGTCACCGTCAACCGGATCGCCAAAAAGTTGACTGAAACCAGCCTGTGGTAAGGGGGAGTTCATTTTGAATCAATTATTAAAGAGAAAAAGCAAGGGAGACATGTGGTTTGACATCGTCAACTACGTCATGTTGACCATAGTGATGCTACTTGTATTATTCCCGTTGTATTTTGTGTTGATTGCTTCACTCAGTGACCCCAATCTCATCTACTCAGGAGAAGTATGGTTTTTTCCAAAGGGTTTTACGCTGGATGGATACGGGCGGATATTCAGTGATTCATCTATATGGATTGGTTATGCCAACTCGATTTTATATGCGGGCCTAGGAACATTAATCGGAGTAGCCGTGACCGTATGTGCAGCTTACCCGTTAGCTCGTAAAGGACTGGCGGGAAAATCGGCGATTATGTGGTTTTTACTGATCTCCATGTTTTTTAGTGGAGGGCTGATCCCAACCTATTTGCTGATCAAAGATCTTCACATGCTGAATACGATCTGGGCACTTGTTATTCCTGGAGCAGGTGGTGTGTTCAATGTCATTATCGTAAGGACTTTTTTTCAGTCGACCATCCCGGATGAAATGTGGGAGGCAGCTTCGATTGATGGTTGTTCCAATACCAGATTTTTTTGGAGCATTGTATTGCCTTTGTCTAAGTCGGTTATAGCCGTAATGGTACTGTATCATGTTGTCGGCTTCTGGAATGGTTTCTTTGACGCTTTGATCTACTTGAACGACGAAAACAAGTATCCGTTGCAACTGGTTCTGCGCAACATTCTTGTCCAGAATCAGGCCAACTCGGGCATGATGATAGACGTGGAATCTTACGCAGCGAAGATGCGCGTTACAGAGCTTATCAAATATGGTGTCATCATGGTATCCAGTCTACCATTGCTGATTTTGTATCCTTTCCTGCAAAAATACTTTGTTAAAGGCGTGATGATCGGCTCGATCAAAGGCTAACATTTTCATGGTGCCTGAAAGGGGGAATGTGCAACAGAATTGATAGATCCAGCATTCAGACAAATATATAACAAGGCAAGGGAAGTTTTCAGCTTGTGGAATGACATAAAGGAGGTTATGTACGATGAAATTATTCAAAAGTGCTGGAATTCTAATGCTGGCTGGAGTATTTGCACTTAGCGGATGTTCGGGAGGCGGTGGCGAGTCAAAAAATCAGATAGTAAACCCGGATCAGGATGCGAATTTTAATAAAACCGGTCTTCCGATTGTTAAAGAAGCGGTGACATTAAAGATGGTATCCCCAAAAGCTGCTTTAGCGCCGGATTACTCGAAAATGGAAATTTTTAAGCGGCTGGAAAAACAAACAAACGTAAAGATTGATTGGGAAAACATTCCAGACACTGACTTTGCAGAGAAGAAAAATTTGTTGTTGGCCAGCGGAGATTTGCCAGACGCCTTTTACGGAGCCGGATTTACAGATTACGATCTAATCAATTACGGTAAAGACGGAACCATCATTCCGCTGGAGGATTTAATTGATAAATATGCGCCTAATTTGAAAGCGCTTCTCGATCGTCGGCCTGACATTAAATTAGCTATCACAGCGCCAGACGGGCACATCTATGGGCTGCCGTCGTGGGAAGAGAATAAGCTCGATACCAACCCCTTCTTTCATGTCATCAATAAAAATTGGCTCGATAAGCTGGGCCTGAAAGTCCCTCAGACGCTGGATGAATACACGCAGGCTTTGATTGCCTTTAAAACGAAGGACCCGAACGGCAATGGCAAGGCTGATGAAATCCCATTAAGCTTTATGCATATGCAATGGTGTAGTGACATTGCCGGCATATTCGGAGCTTTCGGTCTTCCGGATAATTTGGAACACCGGATCGTACGCGAAGGTAAAGTGATCTTTACCGCTTCGCAACCTCAATATAAGGAAACATTAAAATATATTCATGATAACTGGTATAAGCAGGGCCTGATTGACCCTGAATCGTTCACCCAGGACGCTGCTCAGTATTTAGCAAAAGGCAAAACACCAGATGAAACGCTTGGCTCCTACGTTTGGTGGGAAGTCGAAGAGGTTGTCGGACCGGAGCGTAGTAAGGATTATGCTCTGTTGCCCCCGCTTAAAGGCCCAAATGGAGATCAAATGATCGGCCGCAACAACGGCGGCGGTCCGGGACGAGGTGGCTTCGTGATTACAAAGGAGAACCGTTATCCGGCAATGACGATGCGTTGGATCGATCAACAGTATGACCCTTACATGGCGGCTCAAATTCACTGGGGTCCGTTGGATGTCGTATTCAAGAAGGACGAAAAAGGAAAATTGGTGAACCTGCCGCTTCCTGAGGGAGCCTCCGCAGGTGAATTCCGTCAAAAAGTGGCTCCAGGCACAGGAAATCCGGGCGTCATTACTTTCGATGACTTCGGAAAAGTTGTGGATATGGAACCCCGGGCTCAGAAGCGTGCTGATTATTTGGAGAAATATTACACTCCATATATGACAAAGGAAAACTATCCGAGCATCTTCTTTGAGCCGGATGAACTAGATAAAATCAATCGGATTGAGCCAGAACTTATTAAATATGTAAATACCCAAAGAGGCAAGTTCATCGTCGATGGCGGCGTAGATGAAAAGTGGGACAGCTATGTGAAGACACTAGAGAAGATGGGGCTGAACGAATTAATGGAGATCTATCAAAAAGGGCTGGACCGTTATAATGCAAATTTAATAAATAAATAATCAAAGGATAGGTGGGGAGAAACTGTGCTTGATGTAATAACCATTGGGGAAGTATTGATAGACTTTACTCCCTCAGGTCGTACAGCGGGAGGCAACGAGCAGTTTGAATGCAATCCTGGAGGGGCTCCGGCTAACGTAGCAGCTGCTCTATCCCGTTTAGGAGCTAGAGCGACGTTGATTAGCAAAGTTGGGGATGATCGATTCGGTTCCTTGCTGCACGATACCTTGATGAACGGCGGCATCGACGTGTCTGCGCTTTCGTTTACAGATGAAGCCAATACAACGCTGGCATTTGTCCATCTGGATGACAACGGAGACCGATCGTTCAGCTTCTACCGGAAGCCAGGAGCGGATACATACTTGCGCACGCAGGATGTCCCGTTTGATAGGATTGAAAACTGCCATGCACTGCACTTTGGTTCTGTGTCGATGACCCATGAGCCGGTCCGTACGGCAACAAGAGCAGCAGTTGTGAAGGCTAAAGAGGCAGGAGTCCTGCTTTCATTCGATCCGAATATCCGGTTTGCTTTATGGGAGAGTAAAGAGGAGGCGAAACAGAATATCCTTTGGGGCATGAAGTATGCCGACATCCTGAAAATATCGGAAGATGAACTCTGCTTTATAACTGGTACAACTGATGTGGAAAAAGGCTCGTTAGAGCTGCAACAACAATTCGGCATCGCCTGGATCGTCGTAACTTTAGCGGAAAAAGGCTGCTATTACCGGTTGGCTGGTCATGACGGATATGTGCCGGGTTTTCAAGTGAAGGCCATCGATACGACGGGAGCCGGCGACGCTTTTCTGGGCTGCTTGTTATATAAGATACTGGAAGCCGGTATTTCTTTGAATCAGCTGACCAAACAGCAAATCATCAGCATGCTAACTTTTGCTAATTCCGGCGGTGCATTGGTAACCACACGGAAAGGAGCTCTTCAATCTATGCCGACGACAGATGAGATTAAACAGATGATCGAGACAAATAAACAGCACGATGACGATATATTAAGGCCGGGTTTTCATTTTTCACCTCACTCCCATTGGTTGAATGATCCGAACGGATTAGTCTATTACGAGGGAATCTATCATCTGTTTTATCAGCACCATCCTTATAGCAACCAATGGGGGCCAATGCACTGGGGGCATGCCGTAAGCCAAGACTTGGTTCATTGGGAGCATATGCCTATCGCTCTGTTCCCGGATGAGCACGGCGCTATTTTCTCCGGTTGCTGTGTGGTTGACTGGAATAATAGCAGCGGACTGTTCGATGGTTCCCATGGATTGATCGCGCTTTTCACTCATGCAGACATCTGTCCGGATACCGGACAACCTCGTCAGCGGCAAAGCCTGGCTTACAGCAGCGATACAGGCCAAACTTGGCACAAATATGAGGGGAATCCAATACTCGATGAGCAAGATCTAGTTGACTTCCGGGACCCCAAGGTGTTCTGGCATTCGCAAAGTAAGCGGTGGATTATGGCTCTTGTCGGGGGAGATCACGTTCGGTTTTATCGTTCGGACAATCTGCGTGAATGGTCGTTGTCAGGCAAATTCGGAAAGAGTGAAGGCTCACATGACGGAGTTTGGGAATGCCCTGATCTCTTTGAATTGCCGGTTGATGACAGCGGGCGTTCCAAATGGGTACTTATCGTAAGCATCGGGGACAATCCCAACTGTCCAGAAGGATCGCGCACACAATACTTTATCGGAGAGTTCGACGGATATACGTTCATCAATGACAATCCGGCCAACCATATCCTGTGGCTGGATTATGGCCGGGACAATTATGCCGGGGTCACTTGGTCGGATATAGCTGAGCAAGACGGACGGCGCATGATCATCGGATGGATGAGCAACTGGAAATATGCCAACCAAACGCCTACCGGAGCCTGGAGGGGCGCAATGACTCTGCCTCGCGTCTTGTCATTGACCAGCCGAGACGAGGGCGTAGTTCTGACCCAAATGCCTGTTCGGGAAATAGAGCAGCTGCGGAAAGAAACGCTCTGCTGGAATGAGGTCAAGGTTACGCCGGCAGTGCCGTTTACGCAAAAAATGAATGATGTTCTGCTTGAGATTGAAGCGGATATCGACATTCGTTCCGGGGATGAGGTTCATATTAAAATGAAGTCTTCTGGGCAAAGTGAGACTATTATCGGATATGACCCTGTGCGCCAATGGCTATTCATCGACCGTTCGAAATCGGGCCTGACTGACTTCCACCCATCGTTTGCGTGCAAGCACGGTGCTAGAATGGTTCCGGAGAATGGAAAGATCAAGCTGCATATCTGGCTGGATCGCAACGCGGTTGAAGTGTACGCGAATGAGGGTTTGGTTGCACTGACGGATCAAATATTCCCTGATGCTCCGATGGATCGTATTGAGATAAGTGTGAAATCAGGGGAAGTTGTACTGAACTCGTTTCATATGCATGCTCTTAACTCCATTCATATTCCCAATGGCCCAACGGAGCAGACATCAAGGAGGGTTGAAGTATGAGCCATGCAACCGATAATCGGGGATTGATCATGTATTGGGCGTTCAATGAAGGAACCGGTACAAGCGCTCTGGAGAGCGTATCCCAAGTCCAGGATAATATCCAGTACGTATTTAACCAAGCGGAGTTTACTAAACCTTGCCCTCCACGGTGGAGACAGGGAGTAATTGGAAATGGGCTTCTGTTCGATGGTTATTCGACTTACATTGCGCATTCGTTCGATGAGGGAAATCAGAACACCGAGCCAGAGTATCGATCAGCGCTAAGCATAGGAGTATGGGTAGCCCCACGCTCCTATGAATGGGGGGATGATGGCAAATTGTCCGCTATTGTGAACCGCTACAACCTGGATCGTAAGCAGGGTTATCTGCTCGGCATGTTCCGTCACGGTTCCTGGTCCTTCCAAGTCGGGCTGGAAGGAGGGGACTGGAAGGAACTTTGGTCGCCGGACGGCCATGAACTGCCCAAGAATGAATGGTCATACGTGAATGCAGTGTTCGATGGGAACCAAGGCGAAATCAAGCTGTATTTGAACGGCAGTGAAATTGCTTCGGCGGCCTTGCCTTGTGGTTCCCGCCTGGCTGAGGCGACGGATTCGGAACTTCTTATCGGCAAGAATAACCATAGCAGCCTGCTGGCGGAAGTGTTCAGCCTGCACATGTTTAGCGGTATCATTGATGAACTCAAGATTTATAATCGGGCGCTGAGTGCGGAAGAAGTGGCCGCTTCTTATCGGCATGTACTGGATACCTTTCACGAAGGAGTCCGGCCGCAATTAAACTATGACGAGATCAAGCTGGACCGGACGCCACTGCTGCTTGATCGGCACAGACCGCAATATCATGTTAGCCCGCCAGCCCATTGGATGAACGAACCCCATGCACCGATCTATTTTGACGGGCAATATCATTTGTTTTATCAGCATAACCCGCATGGGCCGTTCTTTCATCAGATCCATTGGGGACATTGGGTAAGTCAGGATTTGGTGCATTGGCGTGATCTACCCGTGGCCCTGGCGCCTGAAAAAGATCAGCTCGCACCGGACGGGATCTGGTCGGGAAGCGCAACCTATGATGCAGACGGCCTGCCTGTCTTGTTCTTTACGGCAGGTAATGACAGCGCTTCGCCGAATCAGAGCGTGGCGCTTGCCCGAAGCACCTATACCCTTGATGGAAACCCGGATCTGGTTCACTGGGTCAAACATCCGGAGCCGTTGATCGTGCAAAAGAAGGGAATGGGCGCATTTGGGGATTTCCGGGATCCGTTCGTATGGAAGGACGATGACGGCTGGTATGCTCTGGTCGGGTCCGGAATTGAAGGCGGAGCAGCACTGGCATTTGCGTCACAGGATATGCTGAATTGGACGTATAAGGGGCCATTTTTTAAAGCGGATATTCAGAAGTTTCCTTACCTTGGACCCATCTGGGAGCTCCCTGTGCTTCTTCCCCTTGGGAGTGACAAGCAGGGAGTGAACAAACATCTCCTGCTTGTAAGTCCTGTGGGAAAGGGAGCGGATGTCGAGGTGTTCTATTGGATCGGACAACTTGACAAGCAAAATCTTTCGTTCATCCCCGATCAAGAAGAGCCTCAATTAATTGACGTCGGGGATTTCCATTTTACCGGACCGAGCGGAATGGTTGATCCGAAGACCGGCAGAAATATCGTCTTTACGATAGCCCAAGGCGACCGGACGTCCGAGATGGAATATAAGTCGGGCTGGGCTCATAACGGCGGCTTGCCGTTGAGCGTGTATTTGAGGGATGACGGGCGTCTGGGAATAGAGCCGATTCAGGAGCTTCAATCGCTGCGTAGCGCCAAGCGGCTATCGCTTCGGGATCAGTCATTGGCTGAAACTAATGTACGGCTCAGGGATGTACATGGCGACATGCTTGAGATTCAATTGGAATTGGAGCCCGGTAGCGCCAAACAATTCGGAATCAAGGTCCGTTGTACGCCGGACGGTGAGGAAGAAACCCTTCTGTATTATGATTGGAATCAAGCGATGCTCATGGTCGACCGCTCGAAAACGACGCTGCATCCGGGAGAAAAGTGCGGAGGGATTCAGGGCGGTAAGCTGGAGCTACTTGGGGAGAATCTGAAGCTTCACATTTATTTGGACCGCTCCATGGTTGAAACTTATGCAAACGGATTGAAAAGCCTGACAACCCGAGTATACCCGAGCCGTATGGATGCTTTGGGACTCGAGATTTGGGGAGATGGAGAACCGTTTGTTAAATCCCTGGAAATATGGGATATGCAGTCCATTTGGTAATACGATCGCTTAGACACCGATTACCAATAGGGCTAACCACCAGAAAGTTAAGTAACTTTGCTTTTCTCTAATTGGAAACGTTTCATTTATTTTCTCCTTTCTTCTTGACTTTCAGCTTTGTACTAGGAGAGCATTTCGAAATGAAGTATCGATGTTTGAAAGTGTAAGAAATTTCGAAGGAGGAGCTAGAATGAGAAAGGTGAAAACAGGAAAATGTTGGATATCAGGGATGCTTATATGGGCTATGGTGCTCCAGCTTGTTGTTCCAGGAATCACCGCAGTAGCCGAATCTAGAACTGATGCTGGGAACACGCTCAATCCTAAGAATGACGTGGACTCGTCGGTTACGGATGCGGTTTATCAAATCAAGAATCCGGGATTTGCAACCATCCCTAAGAATCACGCGGGATTGTCAGTTACGGATTCGGTCTATCAAATCCGGAATCCTGGATTTGAAACAGGAGATTTGACGGGATGGACCGCTGTCAAAGGCAATGCGTTCGGTCCGAATAGCGTAACAGACGAAACGACTTGGTGGGCGGAAAAAATACCGTATAACCAGGAAGGCGCTTATCATTTAAACGGCTGGAAGTATGACGAATCTGCGACAGGTGTACTTCGTTCCAGCACTTTCGAGCTGGGCGGCAGCGGCTGGATCAGTTTCAGGCTTGGCGGTGCGAAGAACCCAGACAAGGTATTTATAAATATTGTGGAAGTCGATACGGGACAAGTTATTGCCCGATACGGAAATAGCGCATTCGCCGACGTTGGCTTCCCGGATCCTGCGCAGGGCATGCGGCTTGCCAATATGGTGCAATACAAGGCGGATCTTTCCACACATTTGGGCAAGAAACTGTATGTGGAGGTCGTCGATAATGCAACCTCGGATTGGGGAATAATTTTTGCGGACGCATTCTCCGTGTACCATGAATCGGAGCCAGCTGAAGGAATTGTTGCGACGGATATCAAGCCAGATTTCAAACGCTATGAAATCGATAATCCCAGCTTTGAAACCGGAAATCTCGATGGCTGGACGGTTGAGGGAGATGCTTTTGAAGTGACCGACGAAGCTCATGCGAGCAAAGAAGGGAACTTCTATGCCAAATCCTCCGTGCAAGGTAAGGGCTCCATCACCTCTAATACTTTCACGCTTCAGGGAACCGGAACAATTAACTTCACTATTTTGGATATCCTCAAACCGGAAAACGCCTATGTCGCACTTTACGATGCGAATAGCAACACATTGCTTATGAAAACCGGGGATGTCAGTGCGAACGAGAAAATCTCATGGAAAGTGCAGGAACACTACAACAAGAAGCTTTATGTAAAGGTCATCGATTATTCCAATGAAGCCAGCATTGCCGTTGATGGGTTCCAAGCAAGTGGTGTGGGTACCATTTTCTACTTAAACCTTGATGAAGGCGCAGGAAAGAAAGTGTTGGAGAATGTACGCAATCTTAAGCATAATCTGAACTATGTATTTAACAACGCCAGGTATATGGCATCGAAGGATCCAAGATGGACTCCGCGTGGAATAAAAGGCGGTGCCTTGTTGTTTGATGGATACTCGAATTATATTGAGGTCAATGCAAAGGATACTGTGCCTGTAAGCGACGCGTTAACCATCGAAGCTTGGGTTGCACCGCGGAGCTATGAATGGGGAGACGGAAACAAGCTATCTGCGATCGTAAACCAATCCGATCAGGATAAAGCGGAAGGCTTTTCTCTTGGAATGTATCGGCACGGTACATGGTCGATGCAGGTAGGCATTGGCGGCCAGTGGATTCAGGTATGGGTAAAGGATCACCCGTTGGAAAAATACAAGTGGAATTATGTGGCCGCTACTTTCAGTAAAGAAGATGGAAAGATTAAGTTATATCTAAACGGTGAGGAAGTGGCTTCACAAGCAACCCCCGTCAACGTTCCGATCACACCATCTACCGAAAGCCTGATCATCGGAAAAAATAATAAACCAGTAGAGTTGGCAGGGTTGTTCTCCTTCAATATGTTCAGCGGACTCATAGATGAAGTGAAGCTGCATAACAAAGCTCTTACGAACCAGGAGATACTTGCTGGATATGAGAGCGTGAAGGCGCTTCACGGGGGTTCGGTTCCGAAAATTCCGAATGCGGACATTGATGAGGAACCAAGTGTATTTGACGGAGATCAGCACCGTCCCCAGTACCACGCAATGCCTCCGCAAAACTGGATGAATGAAGCACATGCACCGATTTATTATAACGGCAAATACCATTTATTTTATCAACATAATCCGCAAGGTCCATACTGGCATCAAATCCACTGGGGGCATTGGGTGAGCGACGATATGGTGCACTGGGAAAATGTAAGGCCTGCTCTTGCGCCCGAAGCGGGCACCCTTGATCCGGACGGCACGTGGTCAGGCAGTGCAGCGTATGATCGAAACGGCAATCCCGTTCTGTTCTATACCGCCGGCAACGACTCCCTGTCGCCGAACCAAAGAACCGGGCTGGCAACTCCGGCGGATTTGTCCGATCCCTATTTGGAAAAATGGGTGAAATATCCTAAACCGGTAACGGAGCAGAACGGAAAAGGCATCCACAACGAGTTCCGCGATCCATTTGTATGGTACGACAAAGAGGTGGACAAGTGGTATCAGTTGGTGACGTCTGGCCTTCCAGACGTCAGCAGCGGCACAGCTTTGGTGTATGTATCCGACGATATGTACAATTGGGAATATAAGGGGCCTTTATACGTTAGTGACAGAAGCCGTTATCCGGAGTTGGGTACGGTATGGGAGCTGCCAGTGTTATTGCCGGTAGGCACGGATAGTACGGGCAAGCAAAAATATATTTTCATGATTAATCCCCATGAAAAGCCGGAGCATGTTCCTCCAGCAAACGATGTGCAAAGAGATGTTGAGGTCTTTTACTGGATCGGGACCTGGGACCGGGATAACTTCAAATTTATTCCTGACCAGGAGGCACCCTCCAAAATGGATGTGGGTGACGGCTATTTAACCGCAGAAAGCGGTCTGGTCACACCTGACGGAAGAACGGTCGTATTCTCCATGGTGCAAAATGTAAGAACACCGCAAGCCGAATATCAATCCGGATGGGCTCATAATTTATCTTTGCCAGTTTCACTAAGCCTCGATAAGCATGATAAATTGCATATCGAACCGATTAAAGAACTGCAGAGCCTTCGAGGGAAAAAACGGGTTGATTTTTCGGACAAAAATTTGGAGAGTGCCAATCAATTGATCCAAAATGTCAAAGGCGACATGCTAGAGGTTGTGATGGAGATTGATCCGCGTGAGGCCCAGAAATTCGGTCTCAAGGTGCGACGCTCGGAAAAAGGCCAAGAAGAGACGCTCATTTACTACGACAAGACGAACGGGACCTTCAATGTGGATCGAACCAAGAGCAGCATTGATCCGGACGTGCGTGTGGACGGCATTCAAGGAGGATATGTAGATCTTGACGGAGAGAACTTGAAACTCCATATCTTCCTCGATCGCTCGGTCATTGAAGCCTTTGCAAATTACAAGAAGAAGCTGACAACTCGTGTCTATGTAGGCAGATACGACTCCTTGGGCTTGCAGATCTGGGCCGATGGCGATATCACTGTCAAGTCTATGCAAGTATGGGATATGAATGCCTTAACGGGTAAACCGGCTGCTCCGGTCTATGTGCCCGATAACTGGGATAACTCCGTGTATAAGGATATTACAGAGCTGCCTAACCATGATTTTGCTACGGGCGACTTAACAGGATGGATCACGGAAGGAGACGCCTTCCAGAATGTCCATGTGACCAATACCCAGTTCTTCTGGGACACCATTTACTTCAACCCGTCGCATAAAATTCCGGGCGGCTACCATTTATGGGGCTTCAACGAACAAGCCGGCGGCGACAGCTTGACAGGAGCGCTAAGATCTCAAAATTTCGTCCTTGGTGGGAACGGTAAGATCAACTTCCTTATCAGCGGCGGCCGGGATATAGACCGTCTGTATGTTGCGCTGGTTCGGGCGTCGGACGGCAAAGAGTTATTTAAAGAGACAGCGACAAATTATGAAGAATATCAACGGAAGATTTGGGATGCATCAAATTATATTGGAGAGGAGCTTTACATTAAGGTGGTTGACCAATCCAAAGACGGATTTGGACATATTAACGTCGATGATTTCAACGTACCGGTTCAGATAAACAAGAAGATCAACAAATAACTGGTTAAAGGAAAGCCAGATGGTCAAGGCTAGTACGGTCGTACGCCATAGCTATCAGGCTTTCTTATGAAAGTGCCGTGGGTGGCTTAATTGATGAGGAATCGGATTAGATGAAGGGTAAAAGCAGATTGCTGCTTTTGGTCATAGTATACATTAAAAAAAGCACGTTTATGAGGCGACCGATCACCTGTATTCTTCAGGTGACCGGTCCTTAGTTTTTTCTGCAATCGTCTATTGTTGTAGAAGCGAAAATACTGCTCGTCTGCTAAACGGATCTTTTACTCTGATCTCGACTGATCTTCCCGATATGAAAAATTTAGTGGCTACAGCATTATTATTGAATTTTGCTCGATTTCTAATTGGATATGCTTACTTTCCTGAGATTGAATGGGAGGTATGGGAGGTCATTTATTTTGACAATGCCAAATCTCATCTTGCTTAAATGGGTGAGGGAACGCTTAAGTAATTTGATAGAATGAAAGAATTAGGATTGAATCAGTGGTTCGCATGAAGAAATATCGTTCCTATAGTGGGACAGTAGGTAAGATTGCTCCCAACGTACTTGATCGTAATTTTCAAGCAGAAAAACCCAATGAAAAGTGGGCAACCGACATTACTGAATTTAAGTTGTTTGGAGAAAAGCTTTATTTATCATCTGTGTCAAAATTAAAGGGCATGAGTCCGGTACAATACCGAGTGCATGCCCAACAGGTTGCCTAAATAATACGTGTCTAACTTTAAGGGGTCACTCTACTGCTGGCTGCTTTTGTTATTTTGAGGGGGATGTTGACGCTGCTCCAAAATACAGGATATTGTCGATAACTTTCGATGGCAGGTTAAGTAAGATTAAACCTCTGTCTTGAAATCCGGATAAATTCGGATATAGCTGCAGTTTCATAAGTATCTTTACGACGTATGAATAGAGTCGGAACTTTATAGAATTCTTCCGAGATTTCTTGAGATTGCAAGTTATATTGAACCATGGCTCTCTCAATTACTGAGCGAGGTAAAAGGGAGACACCAAGACCGGCGTGGATACATCCGAGGATCCCCTCCAATGTTCCGAATTCCATGATCTTTGCGGGTATAATTCCTTTCAGATGTAACCAGTTCTCGAGTTTTTGACGATAAGAACAACCAGTACGGAAAACCAGTAAAGTCAGATTTCGTAATTGTTCGGGTTGACTGATTGAGGGAAACTGTTCTCCTGATATGAGTGCAAGTTCCTCAACCCCTACCTCAGTAATATCGAGCTCAGCATGATCAACTGGCGCAGCTACGAAAGCTCCGTCCAACTCGTATTTCAACACTAAATGGATAAGTTCTTCCGTAGTTCCAGTTTTTAATGCCAAATCCACCTCTGGATAAGATTTATGGTAATCGGTGAGAATAGATGGTAGCCGAATCGCAGCTGTGGTTTCAGGCGATCCGATCCGAAGCGGGCCTCTTGGGGTTGAGTTATCTGCCACGACTCGTTCCGCCTCTTGAGTAAGAAAGACAATTTTCTCAGCATAGGACTTGAGTGTCTCTCCGGATGTTGTGAGCCGAACCCCTTGCCGCCCACGACGAAATAACGCTGTTTTCAGTTTCTTTTCAAGCTGCTGGATACGGATGCTTATACTCGACTGAACATATTCCATTTTTTCGGCTGCTTTGGTAATGCTTCCTTCGTTCGCAACCGCCAGAAAAATCTGCAAGTCTCGGATGTCCACCGTCATTCCTCCATTTAATTATTGATAATTTTGATATTACAAATCGTATAAATTCATTTTACACGATATTTGTGAGGAGTTACAATTAATTTAGTAAGCGGCAGGTCTTATGAAGAAAACAGGAGGTTATAGTATGAGGGCTTATCATTCATTAGAGATAGAAGGATTAAACGTATTTTATCGTGAGGCTGGTAATCCCAACAAGCCAGTCATTTTATTGCTTCATGGCTTTCCATCCGCAAGTCATATGTTTAGAGAGCTAATACCTATTTTAGAAAAAGACTACTATTTAATTGCTCCTGATTATCCGGGGTTTGGGAATTCCTCATCCCCTGACAGAGAAGATTTCCAGTATACATTTGACCATATTACTGAAATTATTGAAACTTTCATCGATAAACTAGGGCTTGCTAAATATGCGTTATATGTCTTTGACTACGGAGCCCCTATTGGCTTTCGTATTGCCAAGCACCATCCAGAACGTGTAACAGCAATAATAAGCCAAAATGGCAACATTTATCGTGAAGGACTAGGAGAAAAATGGGCGGCACGAGAAGATTATTGGCGTTATCCTACACAAGAAAAAAGGGAAAGTTATAGGACAGCATTTGCGCCTAACACAATCAAGGGCCAATATGTTGATGGAACAAAGGAAAGCCAAGTTTCCCCAGATGGTTATACTCTTGATATTGCATATATGTTCCGGCCGGGAAATGATGAGAAACAATTGGATTTAATTTTTGATTACCAAAATAATGTGAAAATGTATCCGGAGTTTCAACAGTATCTCCGTGAATATCAGCCGCCCTTATTAGCAACGTGGGGTAAAAATGATGTTTCATTTATTCCGGCTGGTGCTGAAGCTTTTAAAAAGGATTTACCTAAAGCCGAGATACATTTATTAGATACTGGGCACTTTGCATTGGAAACACATGCATATGAAATCGGAAAGCAAATGTTGGATTTTTTGAAAAACAATAAAAGGGTGGAATAGGGATAATTTGAATTTAGAAGGGTGACAAGTCAGTCTCATGGAGAATTCAGGAGCTAAAAATGCGAAATTGTTTAATTCCACAAAGACCATGATCGGTGGATTAGTTATGCTCATCATTTCAATGGGGATCGGACGTTTTTCATATACTTCTATACTTCCATTGATGCAATCACAAGCTCATCTATCCGCTACGGAATCCGGATATTTGGCAGGGAGTAATAACTTGGGTTACCTTATCGCTGCATTTGGTGCAGGTTTCATAACATGGGGGTCCCGAAGAGCCTATCATCTCCGGATGCAATTGGTACTCTGCATTATTTTAACAGGACTTATGGGAATCACTTCATCATTTTTATGGTGGATGGTTTTGCGCTTTCTGACTGGAGTTAGCAGTGGTCTTATTTTTGTTCTATCATCAAGTTTAGTGTTGGATGTGCTGTTTTCAGATAAACGTGAAAAATGGGTAGGTATATTTTACGGCGGGGTTGGTATAGGCATTGTTTTAGCTGGGTTACTTACGCCTGTTCTTAGCTTTTTCACTTGGAGGGGAACTTGGATCGGGCTTTTGATTATCAGTATCATCCTCATCATACCTGTTTGGTCATTTATCCACGATAAAGAGCCAAAACCTATAACTCAAAATGCTGCATCCCTGAGTTCATCAGCGGAAAATCCATCTATCTTCGGCTGGCTACTTGTTGCTTATGGACTTGAGGGGTTAGGTTATATAGTAAGCGCGACGTTTCTTGTGGCGATGGTTAAGCAAATGCCTCATATGTCAATTTTTGCTGACTTTAGCTGGATTATCGTTGGGATAGCGGCGGTACCATCAACAGTGATCTGGTCCTGGTGGGCGAGTAAAGTCGGTTACATCAAACCATTGATTATTGCGCTTATCCTGCAAGCTGCTGGGGTCATACTACCTGTATGGCTTCCCAATATATTCGGCGTGACGTTAGGATCTGTCCTTTTTGGTGGCACGTTTATGGGTATTTCCATGCTCGCTCTCGCCGCAGCACGTATGTCTAGACCATTCAGTGGTAATAGAGCAATTGCTTTGATGACAGGATTTTATGGTATAGGTCAAATACTCGGTCCAATCGGAGCCGGAATTGTATTGGAAGTGGCGCATAGCTACAACCTATCATTACTTCTTTCTGCTTTGGTGCTTGTTGCTGCTGCTATTATATTGCTATCCGGTGCAGTTAATTCAAGTAAAAAAAAACGACAGGAAATTTGCAACATGCTCGTATTCATCCTGATCAAGAGCTTAGTTAGATCCTGGGCAGTTTGCATTGGAATCAGATACAAATGGAATTGGTGAATTGATTCCTTTAATGGGAGGAATGAAAAATGCAAATAGGTTTTTTTGATTCTGGTATTGGAGGCATTACTGTACTGCATGATACATTAAAAGTTTTACCTAATGAAGACTATTTGTATTACGCAGATACATTAAATGCTCCATATGGGCACAAAACGAAAGATGACGTTAAAAAGCTTGTATTAAATGCTATAGAATTTATTAGCCAGCAAAAAGTAAAAGCGATAGTAATTGCTTGTAATACTGCCACAAGCGCGGCAATCGAAGAAATAAGGGCAAAATCCAGTATTCCATTTTTTGGTATGGAGCCTGCCGTAAAACCTGCCGTTACGACAAAAAAAATATAAATAAACGAATTTTGGTAACGGCTACTGCTTTGACTCTAAGGGAAGAAAGACTTCAAAATCTTATTACTAAATTAGATAACGAACATGTTGTTGATTTATTACCTCTTCCGAAATTAGTTCAGTTTGCAGAAAGTTTTGAGTTTAACGAGCAAATAGTGCTGCCTTATCTTAAAGAACAATTATCTATATATGATTTAAGTAAGTATGAAACTATTGTTTTAGGATGTACTCACTTTTCTTACTATAAAGATATATTTAGAAAATTATTTTCATCGGATGTTAATATAATTGATGGAAATAATGGTACTGCAAAAAATCTAAAAAAAGTACTGGAAGAAATGAATTCTTTAGATGAAGGCAACGGTAATATTTCTTTCTATTGTTCAGGGGTCAAAGTCGAGGATAAGGCTAAATTAAAAGAGTTTAATGAACTGTTCAAAAGATTGTATGCTATTAACGAATATAATTGAAAAGTCTGAGATTTTATTTTCATTGATTATTGCGCTTATCCTGCAAACCGTGGTGTCATGCTACCAGTATGGCTTCCCAATATATTCGGCGTGAGATTAGGGTCTGTCCTTTTTGGGAGGTACGAGTTCGTCTAAATTTCAATAGAAGGAGGTTTTTAAAAGTGTTTGAGACTGATTTGACGCGTACTCTTAAAATTCGATACCCGATTTTTCAAGCGCCGATGGCTGGTGGCGTTTCGACGCCCGAATTAGTAGCGGCTGTTTCAAATGCCGGTGGGCTAGGCAACCTGGGGGGCGGATACTTAACACCGGAGCAACTCCGTAGCGAGATCCAAAAGATCAAGCAACGAACGGACCAGCCTTTTGGAGTAAACTTGTTTGTGCCTGAGCAATCAGAAGAGTCGGAAGAAGCCATTTACCGGATGACAGATTATCTGAATAAATACCGCATCCAACTTGGAATTGCTCAAAATTCATCTCTTATGAAGTTTTCAGAATCATTTGAGGAGCAGGTACAGGTCCTGTTGGAGGAGTGTGTACCCGTATTTAGTTTCACTTTTGGCGTACCATCCCAAGACGTGATCCAAACCATGAAACAGCATGGAATATTCATCATTGGAACTGCTACAACTGTTGATGAAGCCAAGCAATTGGAAGCAGCTGGCGCTGATGCAATTGTGGCCCAAGGGAGCGAAGCAGGCGGGCATAGGGGGACCTTCATGAAAGACCCTTCCCATGCTTTGATAGGCACTATGGCTATTGTTCCGCAGATCATTGACCATGTGTCGATCCCGGTCATCGCAGCAGGGGGAATCATGGATGGACGGGGACTTGTAGCAAGCCTTACATTAGGAGCCGCTGCAGTACAGATGGGCACTGCGTTTCTAGCCTGCCCCGAGAGCGGCGCCCATGAAACGTACAAACAGAAAATCCTCTCGTCAAATGAGGACTCCACTGAAATTACACGTGCATACTCTGGAAGAGCTTCAAGAGGCATTCAAACAAAATTTATGATTGACATGTATCAGTACCCAGGAACAATCCCGGCTTACCCGATTCAAAACGCGATGACCCAGGACATTCGTCAAGCGGCTGCAAAAGCGAACAACCCCGAGTACATGTCACTTTGGGCAGGCCAGGGTCTTCGGTTAGCAGGCGACCAACCTGCCGCTTCAATTGTAAAACAAACCATTGATCAAGCCAGTGTTCTTGTCCGAAAATTTTCTTTTATTAGAATGGTTGATAATAAATAGGGGAAAATAATTTTTATTAAAGGGAGGAAGTTAAAATGCCATTACTTCGTTTTGATCTTATTAAAGGACGAGATAAAGCAAGCCTGAAAAAACTTTTGGATGTTGCCCACCAAATTGTTGTGGAAGCTTTTGACGTTCCTGAGCGAGATCGTTACCAAATCGTTCACGAACACCCGGCGGACCATATGATTATTGAGGATACTGGGCTAGGATTTAACCGTACCGATAGTCTAGTTATTCTCTCCATAATAAGCAAAGCCCGGCCAAAAGAGAAGAAACAAAAGCTCTATTCCTTACTGGCTGAAAGGTTAGAAGCCGAATGCGGCATCGCACCAACCGATTTAATGGTATCTATTGTTGAAAATAATGATGATGATTGGAGCTTTGGACTAGGGGAGGCACAATTTTTGACTGGTAAGTTAAGCTGACTCAATGCTAGGCGTTTCGATCTTAATCGGTAATATATGAAAAAGGCAAACAAGCAGAACGAAATAGAGGGGCTGGCAGGTAGTTATACAACGTCGCACGGAATGACGGTTACATTAAAAAGACTAACTTGAATGGTGCAAGGAGTAAGATGTTGAGTTTTCATTTCGAGACTACAGATGGGGAAGAGATTCACTCGGTGAATCCAAGAAAAACGGGATACAGGGATAGCTTAATGACATCTGTCCATAGAGTTATTGGAAACGGAAAAATGCATTGGAGTTATACCTTCAAGTACCTGCCTGAGGATAAATCATATTGCTTTGTCCTGGATGCATACATTTTGTTCTCTGAAGTCTAATCAAACAAAAACGCGCCTGAACCATTGTGGTTTTGCGCGTTTTGCCGGGATGAAATACGGTGTCAGGACGGAATGTCCATAGCGGTCTGAATGTTTTTCAGATCGAGCTGAATTTGCTCTGCAATATGGTAAGGATGGTATAGGCCCCGCTGCATCATGTAGATTGTTATCTTTTCATGGGAGTCTATGGCTTCGTCGAGCTGTTTCATCAAAATTTGCTTGATTTCGGGGGTGGTACATTCGGTCACGGCCATGGCATAGTTTTTGACTCCGCTCTTGGCGTTCATCAAAAAATCCATTGCGATCACGTCGTCGGTCAGTGTATGAAACCCTGTCATGTGTTCTAATATAGTGTTCATGTTTTTATCTCCTATAGGGTCATTTTAGACAGCACTCCACCGAGCTCCTGAAGCTGCTGCTGTGATAATTGCACGTCTTGCTGCAAAATTTGCATGAGCTCCGGGTCGGTTACCAGAGCTTGCATAGTTTTGGATTTGGTCTTGCAAACGGTCTTGAACGCAGCTATTTCATGAACCTCCAGCATTTCATGCAAAGCGTAATTGGAATTCATTCGGATTGTCCTCCCATGTATCTATCCATATTCAAGGCTTTAAGACGACTTTGATGCAATTGTCCGTTTTCGTATCGAACACTTCATAGCCTCGCTTGGCCTCGCTGAGCGGAATGACGTGCGTAACAATGTCCCCAGGGTCCACTTTGCCCGAAGTAACCAACTCATACATATACGGCATGTAGTGAATGACCGGAGCTTGTCCGGAACGAATGTTCACGTTGCGCTGCATGATGTCGCCGAGTGGGAATCCGTTATAACGTCCGCCGTATACCCCAGTGACTTGGATGGTCCCGCCTTTGCGGACAGCCTGAGACGCAATGATAAATGCGCTCATGGTGCCACCTTGCAGCTTCAAACCACTGGCTAGAAATTCGAGGTCGCTCATCTTGCCGTCCATTCCTACTGCATCAATCACGACATCGGCACCGCCTTTGGTCATTTCCTTGAGAGTGTTGCCGATATTCTTATCCTGTTCGAAGTTTACGATTTCCACATTGTTCGTTCGCTTCGCATGCTGTAAGCGGTAATCGACATAGTCGACGGCTATGACCCGCTTTGCTCCTTTCAGCCAGCAGAATTTCTGGGCCAGAAGTCCGACCGGACCGCAGCCGAGCACGATGACCGTATCTCCATTCTTTACTCCGGCGTTATCTACGCTCCAAAATGCCGTCGTCATGGCATCGGCAATCAAGCTTAGCTTTTCATCCGGTTGTTCGCAGTTTTCAGGAATCTTGAAGTGGGTAAAATTTGCAAACGGAACTCGTAAATACTCGGCTTGCCCGCCAGGGTATCCGCCGGTCGTTCCGGAGTAGCCAAAATATGCGCCCATATCCCCGTGTTCGTTTGACTTGTCACATTGGCTTTCCAGCTGATTTTTGCAAAAAAAGCATTCTCCACATGCGATGTTGAACGGGATGATTACTCGGTCGCCTTTCTTTACATTTGTCACACCGGGGCCTACTTCTTCTACGATCCCCATCGGTTCATGCCCGATGACATAGTTCTCTTGAAGGTTAGGGATCATCCCGTGAATAAGGTGAAGGTCAGAACCGCAAATGGCGGTACTGGTAATCTTTACGATCATATCGTCCGGTTTCTTAATCTTCGGATCAGGCACCTCTTTGACCACGACATTTTTAATCCCTTGATACGTTACCGCCTTCATGCTTTATGTCCTCCAATATGTTCATCTGGGGTCCGATCAAACATCCCTTTACGCGACGTATCATCCGGGAACAAATTCATCTGCCCGATCATCACCGTATTTTTCGCCGAAAGCTGGTCGAGTTGGTACTGTTCGTTAAGCTCATAGGGATGAAACCATTTTTTGCGAATCATGAGATCTGTGATTTCTTGGTGCATTACAATCCCCTGCTTAAGATGATTGCGCAGCAGCGCCCTAACATCCGGAGAAGCGGTTTCTGTCAGGGCGATGGACAAATTTCTCACACCCTCCTTGGCACGAAGAAGGAAGTCCATTGCAAAAGTCATATCTGCCATTTCCGGCATATTTAATGAATTTATTGGGTCTAAATAATCGGTATTCATTTGCGTTCCCCTTTAATGTGTTATAGGTGTCGGGCTATTCGGAACAGGCGCTTGGAAAGGAGCTCTTGCATAGATTGCTTGCAGTTCAGCCATCTGTTGTGTGGATTGAATTACGTCTTTCTGCATTAACGCTTTTAGCTCTTGGTCAAAGACCAAGCCTTGCATAAGTTTTGACTTAGCGAGGCAGAGCGTTTTAAAATTTAACGCTTCATGCAGTTCCATCGATTCATGCGGCGCTAACGCTGGAGTATTCATTGACAAATTCTCACCTCCTTTTTTCACCAAAGTTAGATTTCCCAACGCATCGCATCTTATACTAAAATTGATTGCTGGAATTGTGTGATCCATATATTCCTATTTAGTCGCAGGAATACAAACAAAATATCAACCGCATACTTATTACTGTTTAAATTAATGATCTTTGCTTAAGGGAGGAGGACTCACCTTGCCTAATGGAAACAAAATTGATCTAGGCACTGAAGATGCAAGAAAACCGGCAGAAAGTGCACTTAACTCGAGCGGCAATACGCTGGAGCAACATGCTTCTAACGCGGTTTCTGAGGTGCAAACGGCTTTAAATCAGGCGATGAACTCGATAAGTAAATCTAACGCGGCAACAAATTCACAAGCCTTGGAGACGGCCCGGCGGCAATTGACTCAGGCAGAGGAATTTTTAGATCAAGCGCAAACTTCAGCAAACGCATTACGTCTGCCGGACCAACAATAAAATGCTCTTGGCTCAGTTAGACTTTCAGACGAACTACTTGCCAAAGACAACGGAGAGTCACCGTCAAAAGGCTTCGGGTTGCGCCGAAGCCTTTTGTTTTTTGAGATGTCTTGGACATTTTCAAAAAACTTAATTAAATTCGTTATTATTAAGCAGTGAATCCCAATTTATACAATATGCCGGCTTTGATCTCTTCCTGAAGTCAGCCTATCTTCATTTTAGAAATTATATCGACAAAAATTAGCTCATCTACGTATTTGAGCACCGCACACTCATTCAAAAGATTAGTATTGCAGACAGCAAAGTGAAATCCGCATCGCCAATGTGTCGCATGATGCCACTTACCTGCACGGATGTTGATGACTAACCAGCTACAAACTGGTCGGCATCATAAAATTGAGGACGGCGCAACAACCAGCAGAGGGTTACTCTACCCAGCGTGCTTCTATGTTTCGGTTAGAAAAGAATCATTAAGAGGCAGGCATTAGAAAAAGTTTTAAACATATTATAGGTAATATCCGTTCAAATATGGTGGGGAGGATATCAAAAAAACTATGTTACCTATGGAAGAATATTTCGGTAAGTTAGAACTCGTTTATTCATTTTATGGGGCCATGCCTACAGGCGTTAGTGTGTCAGAAACCGGGCGTATCTTCATTTGCTTTCCGAAATGGGGAGATGACGTTAGATTTACGGTAGCGGAAATTGTTGAGGGTCAGTTGCAGCCTTATCCTAATTTAGAAACGAATTTGGTAAATCCTTTGAATATCACTATGTCCTTCATCAGTGTCCAAAGTGTAATTGCTGATGGAAGGGGGACCCTGTGGGTACTGGATACAGCTGCACCAAATTTTTCTGTGCCTATTAAAGGAGGAGCAAAATTAGTCGCTGTAGATTTAAAAACAAATACAATAAGAAAAGTATACACGTTTGCAGAAGATGCAATCTTGCCGACAACGTATCTGAATGATGTCCGATTTGATTTTCGTGTTGGTAAATCAGGTTACGCATATATAACGGATTCTTCTTCCAAAGGTCCAGGCGCTATTATAGTCGTAAATTTAGAAAATGGAAATGCGTTTAGACGGTTAAATGGAGCAAATTCAACTTCACCCGATCCGTATTTTTTACCGAAAGTGGAAGGTGAAATTTTGATGAATCGAAACACAGATGGTTCGACATCTCCCTTTCGATTGGCTTCTGATGGTATAGCGATTTCCCCTGATGGAAAAATTATATTTTTTTGTCCATTAACCAGTCGTCATCTATACTCGATCTCAACAGAAGCCCTAAGAGACAGAACGATACCGGATTTCAATTTACATTATCATGTGCAGTATTGGGGAGAAAAAGGTGCGTCTGATGGATTGATAACCGATGCAAAAGGAAACGTTTACGCTGGTGACTATGAAAACGATAGTATTCGAAAGATATTTCCGAATGGAATAATGGAAACCATCGCACATGATCCGAGAATTTTATGGCCGGATACTTTTTCTATTGGTCCAGATCAACACTTATATGTTATTGTGAACCAATTACATCGGCAGGCAAGATTTCATTATGGAAAAGACCTGCGACAAAAACCTTACAGTTTAATTCGTATAAAAATTGATGAATTACCGGCTCCTACCTTTTAATAAATATTTCACTTTACAAAGTAGACTTTATTTGCATAGAAAATGCATTTCATGATTTTATGATTATTAAGAATTTGAAGGCTGCCGCTCGACAGCCTGTTCAACTAACTGGAACTTAGTTTTATAACAATGCGTGCTGCCACACAATTAGTAGCGGCATGTATTGTTGATTTCAGCAATTCCGGGGAATCTCTACATATACTTATGTATACTTAAATTAGAACGTTTACGTTTTTTGAGAAATTGGAAATCAAATAGCTTTAATCGGTATGCTAGCTGCTGTTTTTTTTGATCTTAAACACTACACTACATTGTAGACTATCGGTACTCTGTTAAGAGCTAACAGGCAGTTCAGTTCAACAAGTAATCCTAATTCCGAAAAAACATACTATATAGAACGCAATTAAAAAACGGACATCACCACTCCAATCGCCAAATCGGGTAATAAACAGTGAGATCAGACCCAAGGTGGCGATAAAAATGAAAACAAAGAAATCGAGAAATTGAATAGAGCCATGAAAGAAACATCGGATAAACAGCTTTACGAAAGGTACCTGGCTGTACGTCTTCGTTTGGATGTAGAGATATTTCTAGCAGAAAATTTGCAGCAAGATACTTATGAAGTTAAACGCATTTTTAACGAACTTTATATTTAATCTTACCCAGGAAGGTGAACGTAATGAGCATTATTCTTCAGGTTGATTTCAAATTTGAAGGACCGTTCGGAAGTACAATGGCTTCCTCTTTTCAGGAACTGGCTGCAGGTATTTATTAATTAGGAAGAAGGCTTCAAAATGAAAGTCTGGACTGAAAATGAGGCGAAGGGTGAAGCCGGGGGCATTTATTTTTTTGAAAGAGTGCGACTATAATTTTGACGCTAGCCCACTACTCAAAGCTCGGTAGCTCATAATGTAACCTATAAAGTATTTTGAGAACTGATAAAATATATTTCTACAAACTCCGAGCGGTTCTTTAAGAACAAAATTGATTCGAGTGATGCCTCTCTTAGAGGTGTCTCTTTTCTTTTTAACTCACATTCCTAACCCCTACGGCTCTGAAAATGGGGATTTTGGTGCATTAGATTATGAGCGCCCCCATGAAAAATAAACACGAGAGAAGAAGATACAAATTGCATGTTTTTACCTTGTCTGTAAGGCCTGAGGGCTTACCCACCGGGATGCATATGCTGATGCATTGGTTTTTGTCACTCAAAAGGAAAGCTTCGTGGCAGCTGAAAGTCCTCCTACAGATGTTAGCAGTATGGCTCCTACCTATAAAGATGTGGTGTATGCAACTGCAGCTAATGACGAAGGGAAGAAAAGAGAGTTAAAAATGAACATCTTTAAGCCGGAAGGTGTAACCGAAGCAACTCCTGTCTTGGTGTATGTTCATGGTGGAGGATGGAGTATAGGGGACTATCAGGGCGATGATGCTCCTAAAGATGCAAAAAAGGAAACAGCCGCACCACCAAATCGACCAGCACAAATGACAGGTAGAGCCACAGATCAAGTGGCTACAGATTCAGCATACCAAGTTTTTAAAAAAGTATTAGAGGATAAAATCACTTTCGTTTCCATAGATTATCGGCTAAGTGGCGAAGCTATTTTCCCGGCTCCAATGTATGATGTTAAGGGCAGTATCAGATATCTGCGTGCACATGCCAAGGAATACGGTATTGATCCAGAAAAAATTGCAGTTGCAGGAAATTCTGCAGGTGGACATCTGGCTACCGAACTCGCTGTTACCAGTGATATAAAAGAGCTTGAAGGTGATGTTGGGGGCAATCTTGAGTATTCAAGCAAAGTAATGGCTGCAGTTGATTTTTACGGTCCAACAGATATGTTTACCATGGGACCTGAGATGGACCCAACCCTGCAATCTCCTGAGGAGGCAGCCGAAACACATGACTCTCCACGAGCAGCTGAAGCCAAACTTCTTGGATTTGATAAAGAAGGACAAGGTGTGGCAGTCCTGAGAGATATTCGGGATAAAAAACAAACCAATTCTCCTTATTGGGAAAAAGTAAAGTTGGCAGAATTGGCAAGTCCTATAAATTATGTATCTTCAGATGATCCACCAATGTTTATTGCACATGGAGGACGTGACAGTTTAGTATCTATTCAACAAAGTTGGAGACTTAGAGATGCTCTTAACCATACTGGAGTAGAAAATATTTTTATGTCTAACTCTAAAGCTCCCCACGGTGGTCAGGGTGAAGATGTTAATAATGCAGCTATAACTTGGGTAACAAAAAAACTGCTTAATAAATGAGCTGTTCTGAATATTCATGTTAAAAAAGGGAGCGCTCTTTATGAACTCCCCCTGTCAAGTAGACAGTAATTAAGCAACATTAAACAGCCTGAGTCCGATATTCATACGGTCTTAGGTTGTTTAATTTTTATTGAAAACTTTGGTATAACTTTGACGACCATAAAAATTAACTCTAATCGATTGGAGAAAACGAATGAGTTTGGCTATTTATTTTCGGGAAACAAACTCATTTGCAACGCGTTACCACTTAGAGAACAATGATGTGCCTAGGTTGAAGAACCAATTAGGACATTCCTCAATACAAACGACCATGATCTATACACATTTAACAGATGAGGAAATGAGGAAGGCAGTCAATAATATGGATAAGTAATGTAGAGCGCGTCAAGTAAGTGACACAAAGTTGCCTACCTGACTGGGAGAATGACACAAAGTTACCTACTTAGCTTGATTAATAAAAAAATCACCTCATTCGCTTGTAGAAAAAGAACTAAGTCACTCAAAATAAAGGGATCGCAGAAGGAGTAGGGATGGTTGTTGAGTGGTTGATTTATTATGGTAGCAAAGTAATACTTTAATGATTCGAAAACGAGAGGTGCATCATGGAAAACTCAAATATAACCCAGCTTGAAAAACGTATAAATATTTTGCTTGAATGGAAATCTGTATTGTTGCGTTTAGCAGAAGATGAATTGTCACCATATGATAAGTGGTGTGCAGAAAAAGAACTTAGTCGCGAAGATCAACACTTTATCACGAATCTTTGTATGTTATTTAACATACGATTGCATCCTGATCAAAGTAACCCCGATGTTCAAAAAGTCACTAAGAACTTTGAAGAACATTTCAAAGTTGGCGATTTTGAGTTGAGTTACGAAGTATTTGAAAAATTTATAAAAGATTATCAACTTAGAGAGAAAACAATTCATGAGTGGGATGCTCGAGAAGTGCTTGAAAAGCTGGCCGAGAGCAATAGGAGTGTTGAATTGAAGGAACAGCTATTGGGTTAGCTATGGATTCTAAACGGAATAGGTAAAGCGGTCCCGCCAATTTAGATTAGCGGGGCCTTGTTTATTGCAGGAAAAATCACAATTCAGATCTTCAGATTCCATATCAGGTGCGTCATATCAATGTAGCGCTATAATACCTTTATAGCGTCGAAGGATCGTTGGCATAATTCACTCCCAAGTAATGCGCCTGGTTCAGCAGGGCCTCGTAATGCTCAGGCTTGGCTTCCAACGTTTCGTATAAAAACTCAACCCGTGATTGGGACACGCCGCAGTAATCGGCAATACCCACATTGAGCAGATTGGTGATCGATTGCCCATAGTTGCGCTTATGCATCTGCTCTTCTGTCACACCAGCAAGAGCGATCCACAATATCTGCTGATGAGGAAGTTTGTTCGCGCCGTAGGCAATCTCGTTGTTCATGACACGATCTACATACCCTTTCAACATGGCTGGCATATGCCACCACCAGAGAGGAAACACAAAAGCTATAGCATCGTGCTTCTTCAATCGCTCCATCTCCGTTTCAATCTCAGAGGAGAACACCTGTTTCTCTTGGGTAAAGTCCGGTTCATCCATTTCACGAAGAATCGGGTCGAACCCAATCCCATACAAATCCAATATTTCATAACTGTGACCTGCCTTGGCAAGACCTTGTACAAAACGATCAGCTACCTGGAAGGTCAGGGAATCTTTTCTCGGGTGGGATACTACAACGAGTACGTTCATCTTATCTTTCACTACCTTTCTGGATAACGGTTTTTGTAGCCATAAATCAATGACTGATGCTATTATAAACAGGTATCAAGACATCTGGAAGTACGCACTTTGAGGTTCTATAGGAAGAATGAAGTACCATAGGAACATTAAAGCAACCTAAATTGATGCCTTTAAATGGGCTTAAATAATGGAAATTGAGCAGCAAGAAGATTATGTTTTCACCTTGGATACAGCCTGATTATGGAGGGGTTCAAAAATGATGGAACATGGAAAAACGATCGCTCCAAAGAAATATAAAGTAGGCGTGGAAGCGGCCTTGGAAGTGATGGGCGGAAAGTGGAAGCCTTTAATTGTTTACCACTTGATGACCGGACGGAAACGCACGTCAGAGCTTCGAAGATTGATACCGGACATTACGCAGAAGATGCTGACAACACAGCTCAGAGGTCTGGAAAAGGACGAAATTGTGCAGCGCAAGGTGTATTCGGAGGTACCTCCCAAAGTGGAATATGAGTTAACGGACTACGGTTGGGGACTCAAGCCTGCTCTGGACCATTTGTGTTATTGGGGAGAGGATCATCTGGAGAAGGTGCACGGGGATAAGTTTAAGGTTTTGGAGGACTTCGATTCTGAAGAGAAGGGGGCGGGAAGGTGAATGGTGCAAAGCATGTGAAAGAGGCAGTCTCTATTCGTTTTGAAGGAGTCGCTGTAGTTCTGTTGAAGAAGAGCCTTGATCAATACCGTGTACTGATGCTGAAGTGGGCTGGTCGTATGTTGGTGGCAGGATAGAGAAAGGCGAGAAGGCGTGGGAAGCTGCACTAAGAGAAGTCCACGAGGAAACAGGCATTACGGAAGTCCGTTTGTACTCTGCCAATCAATTCGAACAATATTGGAGGCGTATGTCTATATTACTTTCGTATTCGTAGGATATATGGATGAAATCCAGCCTGTCCGGTTAAATCATGAACATACCGAGTACCAATGGATGACGTTTGACGAAGCCAAAGAAAATGCGGCATTGCCCGGATGACATTTTGGATTTTGTTGAAAAGCATTTTGCCAAGAAGGCCCCGTCGAAATGGCTGCGGATTGATAGGAAGGTTAAATAGGAGGGATAATTCATAAAATATTGGACTACATAATCTTTTTTCTACTGAAAAACAAGTTTCCCGTAGAAAAAAGAGACATCAAGAGTACTTATAAAACTCACTGAACGGAATTAGCAGACATTAGACTAAGGATATGGCAACTTGACGTAGAGGTTCAATTCCTTACACTCGCACCATTGAAGTTGCTATTTTAGCGGCTTTTTATTTTATCGATACAAGTTGTCCCGAGCCAAGGACACGAACTTGTACCGATTACCGAAAGTAGAGCGCGTCAAGTAAGTGACACAAATTTGCCTACTTTGTTTGATAATAAAAAAATCACCTCATTCGCTTGAAGAAAAAAACTAAGTTACTCAAAATTCCGATTAAACTGCTAAAGTAGGGAACTTTGTGTCAATGTACAATCGAGAACAAAAGTAATTTATACTACTTGTAATAATAATTTTATTTTGAAAGTTGTGACAACAAGTTTATACCTTTGATGATCCAGTAATATGGAGTTCAAAAATATTATTATGCTTGTTCCAACAAAAGTTATATAAGAAAAGGGTAAACTTGACACTGGACAACGCTAATGTCGGGTGATAAAAACAATATCTCATTAATTGCTGCGAAAATCGCGGCTTTTTTATTTTATGGGATAAAGTTCTTGTCAAAACCAAATGACAAGAACTTTATCCCATTTCCGATTTTGACAAGAATATTATCTCATTTCCGACGAACCAATCATCGAAAGTCTCTATTTTAGCAGCTTTTTTGTTTTATCGGTACAAGTTAGTGTCCGGAGTCGACAACAAAAACTTGTACCGGTTGCTGAAAGGACAAGAACATAGTGTCATTATTGATTTGGTATTTACCTAAACAGCTTAATTCGGCTTATGTGTAAGAAAAGTGGACGTATCGGCAGTTATTAATAAGTTGCTTTTCCAACAACTGCCTTAGCAGTATCATAAAGATTATCATAATGCAGAAGTTCAATCTTTTGTTCCGTTTTGGTACGACGCTTAGTTCGGTAAGTTTTTTCGTTAAAGTCTGCCCGACGGCCTGCAACAACGACGAAATGCATTCTCGTCCTGTCGGGTACCATAAATTCTAAAGGTAATTGTTGTGCCGCGTTCTTGTACTTTAGAATAGCTTCTTGAAAAGATGTATAGTACGATTCGAGCCAATCAGACCAGTCTTTTACTTGACGAATACCCTTTCTGAAAGCATCGCCTAAATCACCGTCACTCAAAGTGATTTTCCCGTACCGTGCTTCTAACTCAACAAAGACGAATTCATAACCGCCTGAATTTTTGCCGATTATCAAGAAATCAACTTGGATAGTTGTACCTAACTTAAGCTCTGGAAAGATGAAGGCATCGTGATGACCAAAGTTATAATTTTGTAAAATGGAGGCGATTATGAAATAGGATTTATTCTCTCGAATCCAATTTAAAACTGTTCGCTCAGGCGTTCCATGACTATCTAACATTTCAGCATATTTTTCGCATAAGTAGTTAAGCTCCGACTCGTTTTTCAATTCTTCAATGTCTAGGTAGTTATTTGGAAAAAGGCTCATGAAATGGCGTGCAGCTTTCGGGTACTCTCTGAACAAACTTTTGCGTATCCACTTCCCCCCCAACTTCCCAACCTTCTCCGCTTCCTTTTTCTCATCCCACAGCTTCAATTCTTCATCGGTAAGGTAAGTATAGTCTCGTTCGTATATTTTCATATGTGGTCCTCTTTTTCGATAGTATTAAACATACCTAATTTTAGCATAAGAGCTTTAATTATCATTATATAATCAGCAAGAATTACTGGAGCTAATAGTGTTTGGTTGCTCTCAATACCACGTAAACTAAATTGTTGACCGTTCCCAATAAAACCGGGTAAAGGTTGATAGTTATTTCTGTTGAAAAACAAAGTAAGTATTAAAATCCGTCACTACCAAAAGAATGTTCTCTTCGTGGAACATAGTTCTCGAAGTGTTGAATTTTCAATGGTAATATATAGATTGAGTACAAGTCATAAGCACAAGAAGTCTATACATGTGTATACAAAACGGGGGATAAGTATGCTTGAAATAACAGGTGATGAAATCGCTCAACTTAATGATACCGACCTAAGATCCTTGGTAGGCCTTCTTTGTGAAGCAGAACTGACATCTGCACAAATCACGACAGCAGGAGTGACTTGGGGAGGTAATCAAAATGCTAAAGATGGCGGAATAGATGTGCGTGTTGAAGTGAAATCAATAATGGATAATGATGGTTTCATCCCGAGATCAAACACGGCATTTCAAGTGAAGAAACCTGATATGCCTCGGAGCAACATTTTGGATGAAATGCGGCCAAAAGGAATACTAAGAGAAGTAATAAGAGATTTAGCCGATAATAAGGGAGCTTACATTATTATAAGTAGTCAGGGATCTACTTCGGATTCTGCATTAAGTAGCAGAAAATTAGCCATGCAAGATGCTATTTCAGATTATGCCAACGCTTCACAATTAAAAGTTGACTTTTATGATCGTGAGCGTATTGCCAGTTGGGTAAGAAGCCATCCTTCTATGATTTTATGGGTTAGAGACAAAATTGGACAACCTCTACAAGGATGGCGATCATTTGATAACTGGGCAGACCATTCTGAGAGTGATGATGGAGGATATCTATTGGATGGAACCTCTCGTTTGTCTAACTCATCAAGTATTGCTGCAAAAGGAATGGATTTGTTACAAGGTATTCAGGAACTAAGAACAATTTTAAAGCGTCCTGGTAGTTCTGTTCGGCTAATTGGATTGTCAGGTGTGGGGAAAACACGCCTAGTTCAAGCTTTATTTGATGATCAAGTTGGTGAGAAAGCTCTAAACAAATCACTAGCTTTTTATACAGATCTTGGAGATGCCCCACTTCCTGACCCTAAATCCTTTACTGCAAGACTTAAATCGCTTGGAAAACGGGGAATCTTGATAGTCGATAATTGTCCTCCTGATCTACATAATCAACTAACTAAATTAAACTCAAACAATAGTCTCATTAGTTTAATTACAGTTGAATACGATGTTAGAGAGGATCAGCCCGAACAAACAACTGTTTTCCGGTTAGAACCTTCTTCAATAGAGCTATTAGAAAAAGTAATTTGTAAGAAATTCACGCATATAAACAGTGTAACCTCAAGAAAAATAGCAGAAATGTCTGGTGGGAACGCACGTGTTGCTGTTGCCATAGCAAGAACAATAAAGATGGGAGAAAACATATCCCACCTAAGGGATTCTGAATTATTTAATAGATTATTTCATCAACGACATGATTCAGACTCAAAGTTACTTAAAGCTGCCGAAATCTGTTCACTCGTCTATTCATTTAATATTGAGACGGAAGCAACAAGAAATATTGAAATGACCATTCTTGCTGAATTAGCAGGAATGAGTGTCTTGGAACTGTATCAAAATGTTGCCGAATTAAAGAGGAGAGATCTCGTACAGCAGCGGAGCACGTGGAGAGCTGTATTACCACATGCTATAGCAAATAGGTTAGCACAGAGCTCATTAGAGAATTTTCCACTCCCGTTACTAAGAGATGTTTTTGAAAAGCGTGCTAATAAGAGGTTATTAATATCATTTTCCAGAAGGCTTGGTTATCTTCATCACAATCAAACTGCTCGAAAAGTTGCTCAAGAATGGCTCTCAGATGGGGGACCGTTGGAGGATTTTCGCAAACTCGATAATGCTGCTGTGACTATGCTTGGTAATGTTGCACCACTTCACCCCGAATTAGTCCTAGCACATATGGAGGAAATTTTAGATCAAGATCGAGACTCAACTTTCTTTTCCCGTCATAATGAAAATTTTAGTTACTTTACAAGTTTGTTAAAGTCTTTAGCATATGATGTTGAGTTTTTTGATAGATCTGTTCAATTATTATGTCATTTTGCTTTAACAGAAGATGTTAACGAGAACAAAAACTCGATACGCAGTACATTAAAATCATTATTTTACATTTATCTTTCTGGAACACACGCTACTGTAGATCAAAGATTAAAAATCATTTCTAATCTAATTGAGTCAGATTCAGAGCAAAAAAATGCATTAGGACTTTCCCTTTTAGATGCAGCACTAGAAGCTTGGCATTTTACATCTATTAATAGCTTTGATTTTGGAGCTCACGTCCGAGACTATGGGTACCATCCAACATCTAATGATGAAATCAGATCTTGGTATGAAACACTCATTCAATATGCTGTGTCAATAGTTTTATCAGAAAAAATAATATCTACTGAGATAAAGGCAATCCTCTGTAGAAAATTCAGGGGGATATGGACTAGAGCAAAAGTTTACAATGCGTTAGAATCCGCTGTGAGAGAAATTTCGGCTAAAAATCCATGGTATGGGGCTTGGTATGCTGTTAAAAACACTATAGGGTTTGATTCTGACAAAATGTCAAAAGAAGCTGTATTTCGACTTGAATCATTAGCTACATTACTGGGACCCCAAAATTTATATGATGAAGTAATGCTGCTAACATTGCCCGATCACGGAAGTCTTCTTAACATAGTAGAAGCAAAAGATACTGAAGAGGCATTGACTAAGATTAGAGATTTATCGCAAGATTTTGGCTATAAAATTAGTTCTCAAGAAGATACCTTGAATGCCTTGTTGATACATCTCATGAGTACTAATGGAAGAAATGTATTTCAATTAGGACAAGGCCTGGCCAAAGGGACTAATGATCCCAAAAAACTATGGGCTACAATGGTTGAAAAACTAAGTACGATCGAACACAATAAACGTAATTATCAACTGCTACAAGGCTTTCTGGATTATCTTACTTCAACTGATAACAGCAGCACTAAAGAACTACTAGATGAAGCAATAGATCACGAGATACTTTCGGAAGTTTTCCCAATTCTTCAGATTGTGATAATTGACATAGATGGAATTGAACGTATAAAAAGATCCCTCCAGCTAGGGAAAGCACCAATTTACTTATACGGGAATCTAGCTTACACACACACATCTGAACTAAATAACGAAGACTTATTCTGCGAGTTAATTCGACTAATTAGCTCTAAACAGAATGGATTGGCCGTTGCTATAGATATCTTTAATATGAAATTTCACCAAAACAATAATGAATTGAGTCCAAGAATACTCACTTTGGGCCAAGAATTAGTTTTAGGTTACGATTTTTCTCAAGAAACTAATAGCGATTCATATCAAATATCAGAAATAGTTAAATCATGCTTTCAAAACAAAGATGCTGCTGATAAAGCAAAACATCTAGCTGTAAAACTCTATACTGCCATTGCAGATAATCGTGTTTTTCACACCAACTTTGATTATATTTATAAATCTCTAGTTGAGGCCCATCCGTTTGTATTTTTGGATGTATTTATAGGAGATCATAACGAATTAGATTACTACATCGAACAGATATTCAGTGGACAATTGATGGTGAGTCCATTGAGAAGCATCCCCCATGAAACATTTATTGAATGGTGTAACATCAAAGGAAAAGCACATTATCCTTTAATAGCATCGGCTATTGAACCGTACATGCATGTAGCCGATCAATTGCAATGGACACCCGTAGCAATATTCCTGATCAATCATTATTCTGATCCTTCAGTTATTTTAGAAGAATTTATGCATGTCTTTCATCCAAATCAATGGGAAGGATCACTAGCAGATAAAATGGTAAAACGCCTTCCACTGTTAGAAAGCCTTATGATTCACGAAAATCCAGTTGTCTCACAGTGGGCCAAAAATAAAGAACCGATTTTGAAGAAAGAAATTATCAGAGTCCATGAATGGGAACAATCACGAGAACAGAATCAGAATGAGCGTTTTGAGTAATGATGGAGATATTCGCTATGTTCACAATTTCTTACCATCAAAAAAACTTAGAGCCTACTGATTTAAATAGCTTATAGATTCTGCAGAGGCGTCGCCAGATTGGCGACTTCTTTGTTGTAAACTACCAGTTTCTATATGTAAAAATTTTTAATTGAAAATATATTACTCATATAAAAGAATTGATATGTATGAAAGATAAGCAACTGAGCAATCCATTTGCATCCGGGAGCGGCGGTGTACACTTTGAAGCTCATATCCAAGCTTCTTTTGTTACATTGATGCTTACAGGTGGATTCGCGCCTTGTTTATCGCGATGGCCTGTGGTCGAATTAAAGCTTCAAGGGAAAATCGATGGGTTTAATACCGATGGCTTAATTGTTTTTGTTGAGGAACCTGTTTCGAAGAGAAAAGCTAAAATGCTTACACAAATTAAGCATAACAGGTTAGCTTACTTGGTATATAAGAAACACTTGAATGTCTAAATAGTTCTTTTAAATCATCCGGAATCTTTTTAGTGATAATTGTTCCAGCATTTTGATTCCATGTTTATACAATATCGACAATACGAGGCCAAACCCAATGCGGATATTGTTGATCAAACTATGAAATATGTGAATGCAAAAGCGGTAACACAACATTTCATTAATTGCTGCGAAAATCGCGGCTCTTTTATTTTGGGATAAAGTTCTTGTCAAAACCAAATGACAAGAACTTTATCTCATTATCGATTTTGATAAGAATATTATCCCATTCCCAACAAAGCAATTCGGGTTATTGAACCATTTCACGATAGGAGCAACCCTTAAATAACGGGCTTGATCGTTCACAGTTGAAAGTGGAAGATCTATAATCTAGGATCATCATCGGAAGTATTGAGAAGCGCATAGACGAATTGAAGATTTTATACATTTTACAATAAGAAACGTGCCTGTTGTCTTCTGTCGCAAACCTATAAATCGGGAGACAAGAACATAGTTCCATTGAAAGTCGATAATATAGTGCCTTTTTTGCTTTAACGGTACAAGTTCTTGTCCCGACTCGAGGAGAAGAACTTGATCCCATTGCCGATTTGATACTCATCTAATAAGATTCAAAGGATTTCGAAAGATTCTGGTTCTTATAACTCTTTTCTCTTTTTCTTCGTAGTCTTGGATGGTGGCCGCAGGATAGGCTGGAGGTGCTGCGGAAGCAGTAACACGAGGCTTTGCGCGCCGGCTGCCCGCGACGCAGTTGCGGTTCTCCTGGTGCCGAACCGAGAAGGAGAGGCTCAGTCGCTCATCTGAAGGTTGTCATTTTAAATTTCCAAAAAAATATATCGCATTAGATGACAGTTAATTATTTGTGGATGTAAAATATAACCGACAGGTAATAGGAGTTTACAGTATTTATATCAAGGCTTAAGGTTTAGGTGCTGGTTCCAATCATCAGTTTTTTTATTTCCAGAAAACAACGCTTAGCTGGCTAGGTAAAAAGATTATTTGATGGGACAATACGTGGATGATGCCGAGGACAAGAACATTGTCCCATTAAAATTCGCTATTTTGGTCATAACCTTGTGAAGTAGACAACCCCTAAAAAACAACCCTATGCTGCGACCGTTTCCCATTTCTGAAAGCGCCAATGGTTGTAAATCTAATCGTAATTTTGGATATCCTGCTATAGCTCCAATAATGTTTGAGGTTTAGTTAAATAGATCTTTTCGGTTTTGAGATGCGAAAAGAACGACTCAATACAAGCGTTGTCAAAGCAGTTTCCAATTCGGAATGGCTGATAATAACCCTAAACTTCGTGAGTTTGTGATAAAACGGTTTCGAGGTGTATTGAAATTCTTGGAGATGGCAGGGGATTTGTGGAAAATATTGAATATTAAAATTAACAAGCGCAATTTGATGAAAACTGTTTTGCGACTTATACTTACGTTAAGATTGATAAGTTATAAAACAAAGTATTCTGTGAGGACAAATTAATATGAAGGATAAACAACTCAGTAATCCGATTTCTACGGGAGGCGGGGGAGGACATTTTGAGGCCCACGTTCAAGCTTCTTTTGTCATCTTAATGCTTACAGGAGGAGTTGCACCTTGTTTGCCTCCTTGGCCTATTACTGAAATAAAACTACAAGGAAGAGTTGATGGGTTTAATACTGATGACTTTATTGTATTAATAGAAGAGCCTGCTTCAAAGAGAAAGCGAAAGTTACTTGGTCAGATCAAGCATAGGATTAAAATCACTCAAGGAGATGAAATATTCTCGGAAGTCATTCGAGCAGCGTGGAGTGATTTTAATAATCCTAAAATTTTTAATAAAGAAAAAGACATTATTGCACTAATCACGGGTCCACTGAATGCAACAGATTTTCATAATGTACAGTGGCTATTGAACCAGGCACGGCATACGAAAGATGTGGAGGAATTTGAGAGGCAGGTAACTCAAGCCAATTTCAGCCCTTCTAAAAGTGAAGAAAAGTTGAACGTGATAAAGTATCATTTGAAGCTAGCCAATAATAATCAAGAGGTGTCTGGCAAAGAACTTTATTCTTTCTTAAATCATTTTTATTTATTAGGGTATGATCTTGGAGAAGAGGAAGGAGAAATGGGAAGTAAATAATGTAAATCTCGAAACCCCTTATCTTATCTATGGATAGGGGGTGAATTATTGTTGTCAGAATGCAACGTATTGTGTAGAATTAAAGAAAATTATGGAAACATAATTGAGGTGGGGGTGGTCCCTCTATACTCAACTTATACAGAGGAATGAATAAAAATGCTTGGGAGAGGGGGGGAGTGTGTGTATAAAGAGCTTCTGAGCATAGCACAGCTAATGGGGGAAACAATGCGATTGGTTGGGTATGCCCGATACTACAAATCCCTTAACATTGATGGTTTACATTACATACATCAAGTAGAAGGTACCCAAGTGATCGCTATTGTTAAACCAAATCATAGTACTCATCATGAAGCTACAACATTTTTAATGAATCTATTATTAACGGAAAAGCTAAAAATGAATACGGTTACATGGCATGCCCAGAATCTGAAAAAGTTCTTGGATTACATGATGTTCTGGAGGCTAGAGGAAGATTTTGAACATATCCATAATATCGAAGTAAAAGCAGGTGGACCGTATCCTATTGAAGTAATATTACTGGGATTTGCGGATTACCTTCGATGTATTCCAAAAGGTTACAAGCCATTTGAAGATTTAAAGGTGGCGACTCACGGGATTCATTGGTCTATGTTAAAGAATATCCCCCTTAACAAACATGCAATGGCAGAAGGGAAGCTATCAACCGTAATTCGAAGCAGTCATAACGATTTAAAGAAAACCAACTGGTGTGAGTACCCGTCTGGTGCACTTGCTCCGATCATCTATACTGCATGTGCATATCTGAAGTTCTTGCGTGATAGAACAACAAGATTTAAATACCTGCCATTAGAGCAGGTTCCGAGAAAAGAAATAAGAGATAATCATTCATTAATAGCGGGTACTGCGGGTAGTAGGGTGCGGATAGTGTTTGATGTGGAAAATATTGCTCGAGATTCCGGTACTGCAGGACCTGGAGGAGGGAAGAGCAGGCAAGCCTCTCCCATTAACCACGACAAGGTCTTTAGTGAGACCGAAGCAGACATGTTCTTTGAATTGATCGATCCGTATGAAAATGCTTTGGATCTTCATCTCTTTGCGATATTGCGTTACTTTGGATTACGCCCTGGTGAAGCAGCTGAGATTCGAATTGAGCCGTCAACAATTCCTTCCAACTTAAACGTGTATCATACAGCAAGAGAGGAATTAACCGAGTCTCTTTCCGGGAACTTGCAGTTTGTAAAAGAACGCGGGTTGCGGGGGAATTGGGTCATTGATACGGGATGGAAAACGAAGGCTTCCTGCAGGGACGTGGCGTTGATAACTCACAAAACAATTGATCCATTTAGCAGGAAAAATATCCGATTTCCAACACAAGAGGAGTTCACTGATCTTCTGTATTGGGCACTTCTTCAGCGGCGGGAACTTTTGTCTTATTACACAAGTGAAGATCATGGCTATCTATTTGTATCAGAGTCAAACAATTCAAAAGGGAAGCCATTAAGTAAGAAAGGCGTTTACAGTAAGTATAATAATTTGGCTGATGACTTATTTCAACGAACTGGGGGAAGCGTAGACCTACGTTCCTACTATCCACACACCTTCCGACACTTATTCGCGACATCACTTCTCCTAAGATATCGCAGACCAATCGAAGAGATCAGCAAGTGGTTGGGGCATTCTTCTGTCGTGATTACGCGCGATACATATATTCATTGGATACCTGAGTCAAATAATGACACAGAAAAAGGTAAAGTAGATCATTTAGGGAGGGTATTTATGCGACAGGCGGAGATCTCAGAGGGAATCCACGCGCATGAGGAGGACTCGGAATGACACTAGAATGGACTCCATTATCGGAATTTCGCAAATTTTTAAAAAACACGCTGCGTTTGAATCATGTGAATCAAGTATTTTCTTCTATAAAAAATCCCGTCCTTCAATTATTTACTACATTTCCGGCCCCGGATAACTGGTTAGCTGTACCGCCTGAAGAGAGACCAACCTTTCGGCATCGCGACAGTCGAGACCTATGGTATGTCATTTTCTGGGCTTGGCATACAGGTTTTTGCAAGGGAAATGATGTAGTAGCACAATATCGTCGAAACGACTTGGTTTGTTACCTGTCAACCAGAGGTCGTGTTAATCTGTCGGATTTCCCCGTCAAAATGGGCCTCCTCAAAAATTCAGAAGCAGAACACATCCGCAAAAAAGACTCAAACCGTATAGGTTTGTTCAACAAACTATCTATACACCTTCTAGGTGTTATGAAACCGCTGGGCGATTTCACGGAAGAAGATATAGCGTTAGCGGATGTAATGCGTCCGAACGACAAACGTTATAACGCCAAGTGTTTAAAGGACATTCTTTTTGAGCTTGGATATTCGGATGAACCAGGAAGACGTAGGCAAAGAATACTGTTTGACGATTGCTGTGAGCATCCAAAGTGGGGGGATATCGCACGTGAGTTTCGCGAGCATTTAAAACGAAGTAATTCGCTAGACTATTATATTCGTAAAGCGGGCAGTGCTTTGCATAAATTTTTCAAATGGCTTGACCAGCACGGGGAGTCGGATGCTTCATCTCTCGAGTATGAAGATTTTCTCGATTTGTTTGATTACATTTCAAAGAATAACGATGGAGAGGAGTTTTCAGCTAAGTATACCGGGAACAATCTTCTACACATAAAGTTATTCTTTGATTGGGGGAAAGGTTCTCATACATTTTTTCCAACATACGTTGACTGGCCCAGTGATTTATATTCTGGAATTCATCGTGAGGCCCAAGAAGAAACATATTCCGGTGATGGCCTCGCTTTTGATGACCCAAACTTCCCGATGCTCATGAAGGAAGCAATTGAAAATTATCATCCCGAAGATGATGTTGAAGTTTTATGTTGCGCTTTTTGGTTAATTATTGCCTCATCACCGGTGCGTAAAACGTATCTGCTCAATCTTCAGGCTGAAGAATGTATGCTGCCATTGCCTAATGCTCCATCAGCGGTAGGATTATACAGCCCATATTCAGGTATTGAGAAAGCTAAACATCGTAACGGCCAATTTCCTATAATTGATTCTGCAGGTCTTAGAGCGGTCGAATTTTTACAGAAAAGATCGAGCGATAAAGCCTTCCGACCGATACGGAACGAAAGAGCGGATGCATCGTATGTGCATCTTTTTCAATTGGAGAAATATCCCTGGATTTTGAATGAAAGACAAATATATATGTTTTTTGATAAGATAGCAGAATTTATTGGACATGGAGATAAAAAAAGGGAAGGCTCATGGTTACAGACACTATCTCATAACTCACATTGCAATCGAAACCGGGAACAGTGAGTTAGCACGACTTGCTGCAGGTCATGAAAATCAAACCATGCTGAATCGATACTTACGAAGTAATCTCTCCCGTCAAGCATTGTTATTTGCTACTATTAAGAAATATCAGGATGGTGAGATTGCGGGACGGTTTATTTGGCGAATCTTCGAAGCACTTGCCAGCGAACAAACTGAGCCTGACGAATTGATAAAAGCTTTGGGATCTGAAGAGCTATCTTTAGATGAATTCTTTGCAAAATTCGGGCTTCCAGCTCCTACAGGTGTAGGAAGATGTTTAATACAGGGGGCTTGCCTTTTTGAGGCAAAGTGTTTTTCCTGTCATCATTTCGCCATACGAAAAAGTGAAGCAGCACAGGCATTTCATACTTTGGCCAGATTAACCAAGGACATGTGGAACATGATGCGAGGCAGTCGGGATTTTACAACCAAAAACGCCAAGGCGGCCGGATTAGCTACGCAAATAGCGTTGCTTGGGGACATGATTCGGCATTTCGGCTATAGTGACGAACAGATTCAAATAGAGGTTATCAGTCGACTAGTCTGAGCTTAGATTGGAAAGAGGTGAAATCGTGTCGCAAATATTAGCTTGGCAATCCCTGAGATTTGGACCCATTACTGTAAGGCGAAAGGGACAATTCGAGAGTAGAGAGCATCTGACAAGATCGGAGTATGAACAATACAGATCGGCAGAGACTTGGGGACGGGTTGAACCTATTTTATCAAGCTCCTTAACGGATTTGGTACAACCCACAATATTTTTCAAGTTACCCGGCACCCAAAGAGATTACGTATTACTGCTTGCCTTTTTACAACGGATCAGTTTGCCTTTAGAGATCGTATTTCCAACCAAGACCGAATTCAATAAATTTCCTTTTCCCGAGTTACCGAATTTTGAGTACTTTGATGCGCTTTACGATAAATACTATCCGGTATTGTATCCGATGGATAGCGAAAAACAACTACAAAAGGCAAAGAAAAGGATTCCTTTGCTTCGAACTGTAGTTTGCTTATGGTTCGCAGGTTACGCCCTTAAGGAAGGGTTAGAGGGTAATCATATTATTACTTCCTCTGTATTAGCAAAAGCAAGTAAGATCGCTAAATATCATAGAAGTAGTTTAACCCTCCTAGGTAAGATGTTAGCTAAAGAAACAGATTCCTTGATTGAAAATAAACCGGTCATACCTTGCGATGAAGCGGAAAGAAGTCTCTGGATAGCCGCGGGAATATATCCAACCCAAACGCCGTTTGAGGAGAGTCTCTATACCTTTGCATTTTCTTACTTGAGGCAACGTGTGAATGATTCAATAACTGATGATTATTACGACGATGAAGGAAATTTACTTTTCAGATACGGTAAAAAAACTATCAGCATAAATTATTGGAAAGCGATAGTCAAGTACATCCGGTATTTTGCAATCAAATGTCGATCAAAAGGTCTTACTGACATAAGCGAGAATTCAATATCAGAAGTATACACAGAGATTTTTGGCCAGATGAAGGGACAAGAAGATAAGACGTTTTTCCGAGTGGCGCTTCGACATTGGCTTAGGTGGCTTATAAGAACTACAAATGCTTCATACAACATAGAACGGATTATGCCAAGACCTAGACGTGTTATGTCAAAAGATCATGGACGAGTATTTAGTATGTCCAAAGCTTATATTCTTGTGCAGACCTTAATGAACGATCAAACTCCTTTAATTAACGAGAACATTCTGATGGACTTTCGTCATAGGCGGGCTTGCCTGTTGATGTTATCAACTGCAGCAAGGCCTCATGAAATAGTTAATTTGCTTCAGAATGCTTTATTTATAGATTCGCAGGATAATTCCTGGATTCGTTTTCACAAAACCAAGACCATTCGCAATCAACCCGATCGAAACGGCTATGAATGGGTTCATCACGCTCTAGTGAAGAACGATGCTGCAAGATGGTTTAACGAATTGATTCATTTTGCCCCATCAGAACCTATATTTTTTCCAAGAGAGTGGGGTGGGGATGGCCTTACGGAACTTCGTTTACTGGCTTCAAAACATAATGATGGCCCTATACGAACTAGCGGACTGTATAATTTTTTAACTCGCATTCAATCGAAGTTATGGCCTGAACTTAGGAAGCCATATTTCACACCCCATAATCTAAGAGCGCTCCATCTTACTTATCGGCGTATCTTAGGAGACAATGATGAGCTACTAGAGAGGCAGGCCGGACATAGTCAAATGACCAAATGTTTAATTTTTTAAACTTCAGGTCAAATCCAAAGGGTGAGGAGAACATATAGAATGGAAAAATTATTGGATCCGCAAAAAACAGCGTTAGTTGTCATTTATTTGCAAAAATGGCTTGGTAATCAATACGCCCCTTATTCCGCCGAGCAGGTAGTATCTAACGCTGCCGCCTTGGCAGATGCTTTCCGTGAGCAAGGCTCAATGGTTGCCCTGGTCCGGGTATCTAGCAAAGATCTGAAGGATATCCCGAGACCGAAGTTGGATTCGCCTGCACCACCACTGAATCTGCCTGAAGGATGGGATCAAATCGTCCCGGAAATGCGGGTCGCCGAAACAGACCACATCATTACTAAAAAGCAATGGGGAGCTTTTTACGGAACGGAGCTCGACCTGCAGTTGCGTCGCCGGGGAATCGACACCATCGTCTTATGCGGCATCGCTACCGGGCTTGGCGTGGATACGACCGCGCGGGAAGCGTTTATGAATGGGTATCAGCTGATTTTGGCGATCGATGCCATGACCGGGTTTTCTCAAGCCGAGCACGATCACGTGAAAAATTTTATTTTTCCACGCATCGGGCGTGTTCGGACAACACAGGAAATCATTTCTGCCTTTGCTGAAGTTTGAACCCAAAGGAGATGTGCCCTTGGATTTATCAGGTTCCAGGGGTCGTTTTTTTATTTCAGGAGGTTGGTCTCTATGACCCAAAAGAGAAGTCCCAAGTCCGATAGGATGTACCCCTGGTATGTCTTATCTGTAACCAGTCTCGGAGCGTTCCTGGTTCTGGTCAATATCGGAACGCTTAATGTCGCATTGCCGGAATTAAGCCAGCAATTTCATGCGAATGCGGCAGCTTCCAGCTGGATTTTACTTTCCTATATGCTGGTAAACACTATCCTGATTTTAATCTTCGGACAAATTTCGGATATTTTCGGAAGAAGCCGAATGTATTTAATAGGAATGGCCATCTTTACCGTATCCAGTTTACTACTCGGTTATGCTTTTAATGTAGAGGTACTAATCCTTCTTCGGATCGTACAGGCTGCCGGAGGAGCGCTCGTAGTGACGAACACAACACCGCTGATTACCGATGCGTTTCCCCAATCGCAGCTGGGCACCGGTCTCGGTCTGAATTTATTGTCCGCTTCCGTCGCGCAGGTGCTTGGCCCGGTCGTCGGCGGCGTGGTCACGACCGCCTGAGGCTGGAGGTGGGTGTTCTGGTCTAATGTTCCCTTCGGGATCATTGCTCTCATCTGGGGGCTCTGGATTCTAAGGGTGAAGCCCCTAGCGCAGCTCCATAAAAAAGTGGACGGATATGGAGGCATCATGATCTTTGTCGCTTTAGCGGGTCTAATCATTGCTTTATCCAAGGGGGGAGAACTGGGCTGGGGAGACAAGCAGGTGATCGGAGGTTTTGCGATATTCGCCATATTTACTACTATATTTTTATGGCATGAGCATCGTTCAGCATCACCTCTACTAGATTTAAGCCTTTTTGAAAGCTGGACGTTCAGTATGGGGAACATCGCTACATTCTTTAATTCTTTTGCCCGTACGGCGGTTGCTCTGCTCTTCGCTCTCTATTACCAATTTGCCTTCCACCAAAACGCGCTTAATGCCGGTCTAAGGATCCTTCCAATTACGATAGGGATGTTGGTCATTTCTCCGATTGCTGGCATGTTGACTAAGAAGGCGGCCATTCGAGTTCTGGCCTCACTTGGAATTCTTATTTCTATAGCAGGACTACTACTACTCCTATTCGTGGTCGGTGGAAATTTCTCTTACGGGGTCACCGCTTGCGGCATGTTGTTAATCGGGGTCGGGACCGGTTTATTCCTTACCCCCAATACGACGGAGGTCATGTCAAGCGTTCCGGAGCAAAGCCGCGGGGTGGCGAATGGACTGCGGTCCATGCTATATAACTTGGGTCAAGTGCTGAGTACGGCTCTTTCTTTAACCATCGTCGGCGCAGCGCTGCCAGCCCACCTGAAGAACGTGCTGTATTCCGGAAAGAACAATGTGATTTCTGCCGTTGATTTTGCTTTCGTCATTCACGGTTACCGCTGGGTCATCATCGCACTAATAGGGACTTCTCTACTCGCTCTTGCTGCCTCGTGGTTCCGTCCGCAACAGAAAAAAGCTTACGAAAGCTCTTCAGCGGCCTCTTGACTTTGACGCATTGATGCCGCGTCAATCCGTCCGATCCTCATCGATCGGTCCTGCGGCTGCCGCCATAACCCCAGCGCGTCCGGTAAGCCCAAACTTCTGGAGCTAGCGATATATATCCGGCGGGTAGTGGAGCGTTGCGATATACTTTCACACGACACCAAGATATCCTCTTCTCCTAAATTCCGCCTTTTGGAGGCGCGAAAAAGATGAGAGTTCTAAAGTTAGAACATGTAGGTGTTCTAACACATAACGAACATTGTTCTTTACGAACAATGTTCGTTATGGTATAAATATTGTATGAACGTCCAAATACTGCATATGCGGTAAATGATACAGTAACATATAGTGGAAGTACTTATACCTGTCTTCAGGCACATACTTCCCTTGTAGGCTGGGAACCATCCAATGTTCCTGCTTTATGGGAGAAAGGCGGCAGCGGAACTACGCCACCTACAACACCGCCAACAACGCCACCAACAGGTCCTTCAGTAACAAAGCCTTCCGAAGTTCCAAGCCACATATGGACATACACAATGAATGCGGGCGATAAATTCGGTAAAGGCGGAGATTTTGCTTTATTGCTGAGTGCTGTGATCAAAAAGGAAAGCAGCTTTGGAGCAGGCTTACCAGGCAGTCCATCAGCCGGCGACGGATTGATGCAGGTAGAACCAAACACACGTAATGCTTATTTATCTCAATTCAGTTCAAAATTTGGCCGTGCTTATAATCACGGCAGTGAACAAGATCAGGTATGCTTGGGCGGACTGATTTTAAATGAAAAGATTACTAGATTCGGCAACATATATAATGGCTTATTACACTATAACGGAGGAGATAACTGGTATCCGGGAGCTACAGACTCTTATGGCCGTCCTATTCTGGCCAATCAATATGCAGATGCAGTTTACGCTACTTATAAGGGCTATGGCGGTAAGAACTAAGATGTTATTTATTTTCCACCCTTGCAGGTTTTACAATCCTACCGTACATGTACACCCAGTTTTGTAAGTAATACCGGGAGTGGGCGGGGGAGGACAAAGGCAACGATGCACATCCACCACAAGCCGGGAGAGAACATGGATGTGGATTGGGCCGGAAAAATAAACTGAAGTTAGTGTTTAAACACTAACTTCAGTTTAAGGGAGGAATTATGAGTATGGAAATTTTTGAGCAGTATGAATCCAACGTAAGAGCATATTGTAGAAACTTCTACGATGTGTTTGACCGGGCTAAAGGTGCACTGATTTATTCAGAATCCGGAAAGAAATTTGTTGATTTTTTTGCAGGAGCAGGAGCTTTAAATTATGGACATAACAACGAATACATCAAACAAAAGATACTCGCTTATCTTGAATCGGACAGTATTACTCATGGGCTTGATATGTACACAAAAGCGAAACGTGAATTTATCGAAAAATTCTCGCAGATCATATTGGAACCCCGAAAGTTAAACTATAAAATTCAATTTTGCGGGCCTACAGGTACAAACGCTGTAGAAGCATCGCTGAAGCTTGCCCGAAAGATCACTAAACGGACTGGTATATTTGCGTTTATGGGAGGATTTCACGGAATGTCGCTGGGGAGTCTGGCTGTTACCAGCAACATTCAGAAAAGATCTTCCTCCGGCATAGCATTATCCGATGTTACCTTTTTCCCATACTCCGAGAGTCCAATTGACTCATTCGATACTATTGAATACATGGAAGCCGTTCTAAACGACGGTCACTCGGGAATCGAAAAACCGGCGGCTATTATATTTGAAACCATTCAGGCGGAAGGCGGCGTAAATATAGCTTCACCCGAATGGATGCTCAGGCTGAGGGAACTTAGCGACAGACACGGTATTCTACTGATTTGCGATGACATTCAGGTTGGCTGCGGACGCACCGGACCGTTCTTTTCATTTGAACGTGCCGGGATGATCCCTGATATTGTACTGCTTTCCAAGTCAATCAGCGGGTATGGCCTTCCCATGTCTATTCTGCTGATGAAACCGGAACTTGATGTCTGGAAGCCTGGTGAGCATAACGGTACGTTCCGGGGAAACCAGCTTGCTTTCATTGGAGCTACAGCTGCGTTGGAATATTGGGAAATGAATAATTTGGAACAGTCTGTGAAATATAAGGAAGCATTTGTAAGAGAATATTTAACCAAGCAGATTTTGTCATTACATAAGGGCCTGACCATTCGGGGTGCAGGTTTGATTTGGGGTATTGATTTTTCCAATGTGGAGGATGAGCGAATCACGCAAAAAGTAGTAGAGGAATGTTACCAAAACGGTTTAATCATCGAAAGCGCAGGAAGAAAAGACAGTGTTATAAAACTTATGCCTCCGTTAACCATCGAGCTTGAACTTTTGCAGCAGGGTTGTTCAATTATCAGACAAGCTATTCAAGAGAATATAAATAAAGTATTGGAGGTCGAAAGTTATGGATAAAATCGCCATTATAGGAATAGGATGCCGTTTGCCAGGAGGAATAAGGGGGCCTGAGGAGTTCTGGGAAGCATTGACTGCGGGAAAAGATATGACTTCCGATTTACCCGAAGGCCGCTGGGATTTAGAAAAGTTTTATGATCCTGACAAATCAAAGCCAGGCAAGCATTACACCTGTCATGGTGGATTTTTAGATAAAATAGATGAGTTTGACCCTTTGTTTTTTGGTATTTCTCCAAGGGAAGCGGCCTTTCTTGATCCACAGCAAAGACTGATGCTGGAGACATCATGGGAAGCAATGGAAGATGGAGGCTTGGATCCGGCCAAGCTAGCAGGAACCAATACCGGTGTCTTTGTAGCGGGCTTCACCCTTGACTATCAAGCAATACAATTTAAAAACGAATCGGTTGAAAGTTTAGATACACATTCGGCAACGGGTATGATGATGACAATGTTGTCCAACAGGATTTCATATATATATGATTTCAGAGGTCCAAGTTTGTCTGTAGATACAGCGTGTTCGGGCTCTTTGGTTGCAACACACCTTGCATGCGGGAGTTTATTGAATAATGAATGTAATCTCGCAATAGCAGGCGGAGTAAGTGTTATAGCTACACCTGAGTATACCATAGCGGAAAGTAAGGGTGGTTTTTTATCTCCCGATGGACGGTGCAAAACTTTCGATTCCAGTGCAAACGGTTATGCAAGAGGAGAAGGAGCCGGCGTTGTGGTTTTAAAACGCCTGTCAGATGCTATCGAAGACGGAGATAGGATTTATGCCGTAATAAGTGGATCGGGTGTAAACCAGGACGGCCACACAGACGGGATTACTGTTCCAAACGGGCAGGCTCAGGAAAACTTAATGAAGGAGGTATACAAAAAGGCAGGAATATCACCTTCAGATATAACATATATTGAAGCTCACGGCACCGGCACTCCGGTTGGAGACCCTATTGAGGCTAATGCAATAGCACGAGTGGTTTCAACAGACAGGCCAAAAGATAAAAAGTGTATTGTCGGATCTGTTAAGACAAACATTGCCCACCTTGAGGCCGCTGCAGGAGTTGCCGCACTGATAAAAGCTTCACTAATCATAAAGCATAAGCAAATACCTCCACATCTGCACTTTAAGAATCCAAACCCTAAAATTCCCTTTGACGATTTATGTATACGAATTCCTCAGACCCTGGAGCCTTTGCCGCAACCCGCATTGGTTGGCATAAATTCATTCGGTTTTGGAGGAACAAATGCCCATATCCTCTTGGAGGAAGCTACAGATCTCCAAAAAGAGGGTACTCCTGAAGTTAATGTAAATACCGGATGGCCATATATGATTCCCATATCTGCGCGCTCAGAAAAGGCGCTAAAAAACTATGCGCAAAAGTATGTTGATTTTATTAATGGAAGTGGAGAAAGTATTTCTTTATATGATATTGGAAGCATGATGAGCAAAAAGCGCACCCATCATGACTATAGACTAGCGGTTTCGGCATCTTCAAAGGAAGAACTTGCAGGAAACCTGGAAGCGTATATTAAAGGACAAGCACGCCAGGGGATGTCTGCGGGAAATGTTGAGGCAGGAAAGTACAATAAAGCTGTTTTTGTATATACAGGTATGGGGCCCATATGGTGGGCTATGGGCAGACAGCTCCTTGAAAAAGACCCTGTGTTTAGAAATATGATAGAAAAATGTGATAAACTTACACGTCAGTATGCTGGATGGTCTCTACTGGAGGAACTTCTCGCCGATGAGGAGAATTCACGTCTGGACCAGCCCCAGTTTGCTCAACCTGCCAATTTTGCTGTTCAGGTGGGTTTGACTGAAGTATGGAAATCCTTGGGTATTATACCCCATGCGGTGGTAGGACACAGTGTTGGAGAAGTGGCTTCTACATATGTTGCAGGAATTTACAGCCTTGAAGATGCCATGTTGGTAAGTATTCACAGAAGCCGTGCACAGCAAAAAGCAGTAAACAAGGGCACAATGCTGGCGGTAGGTTTACCAGAAAAAGAAGTTGTGGCCCTGCTGGATGAGAACATAAAAGGTGTTTCAATGGCAGCAATCAATAGCCCAAATTCGGTAACTTTGTCAGGTGATCCTGATGCCCTTGAGCAGATCCAAAAACAGTTGCAGGATAAGGGGGTTTTTGCGCGGCTTTTAAAGGTCAATGTAGCGTATCACAGTTACCAAATGGAACCATATGAGCAGGAGCTATTGGAGGCATTAAAAGGAATAAAGTCCCAGCCTGCCGGGATACCGATATATTCCACGGTTACAGGGAAAATGCTGACGGGTACAGAGTGTGATGGACATTACTGGTATAAAAATGTAAGAGAGCCGGTACGTTTTGAAGCAGCAATGTATGAAATGATTTCGTTGAATTATAACTTATTTATTGAGGTGGGCCCTCACCCTGTTTTAGCAGCTTCTATTTCTGATTGTCTGTCAGCTAAAAACGTTGAAGGTAAGAAGTTGTTCTCTATAAAAAGAAATGAAAACGAACAGGTTTCAATACTGGAGAATTTAGGGAATCTATATGCACTGGGATACCCTATAGATTGGAACAAGATTTACCGGTACCAAGGTGAGTTTGTAAGTCTCCCTCTTTATCCATGGCAATGGGATAAATACTGGATGGAAACGCAGGAATCAAGTGAATTTAGGCAGGGAAAAAATAAGCACAAGTTTTTAGGACGCCGTTTGAAAACTTCCAGCCCTATATGGGAGATTGAACTTAATACTACCTATATGACGTATCTTTCTGATCATAAAATACAAGGTATAGAAGTTTTCCCCGGAGCAGGGTATGTAGAGCTGGGAATGGCTTGTGCCAGAAGCTATTTTGGAGAGGGTTTTTATACAGTTGAAGATATAAAGTTTGAAAATGCTTTATTTTTAAATCAAGGAGTATCACCTGTGGTGCAGGTGGTTTTGGATCCAAAAACCGCAAAATTCGAGATTTCAAGCAGGATACCGGGACAAGATAAGACTTGGACATGCAATGCATCCGGCACAATAAGAAAACGGCAAAACATAAAGATCACTGCTAAAGATGAGTTGATTCAAATACTTGGCAATTGTACCAAAGAATACGGAAAAGAAGTATGTTATAAAACCTTCTATCAAATGGGTTTCCATTATGGTCCTTATTTCCAAGGTATAGACAAGATATGGAAAGGTGATAACGAAGCTCTTGGCAGGATCGAGATCCCTAAAATACTGGAGATTGATAGCTCTATCTACGGTCTTCACCCGGCGGTATTGGACGCCTGTTTCCAGGTTACCATTGCGGCAGTTGCACCACTTAATGAAGATGAAAATAACGAAGGCCAATCATTCCTACCTGTAGGAATAGACAGGGTGCAGCTTTATGGAAGGCCGGAGCCTGTCATGCTTTGTCATACGCAGATGGTAGATAGGAAAGATAATAATTTGAACGCCAACATCCGTCTATATAGTGAGGACGGAAATCTAATCGCCGAAATACTGGGCATAAGAACTAAGGAACTTGGAAATAGTGGAGGGTCTGATGCTGGAAGAGTTAAGGATTATCTTTATGAGATAAACTGGGAGCTTCTAAAAAGTGAAGAAGTTGATACCCGCACAGCTGCTGCTAACTCTGGAGCATGGCTTATTTTTGTGGATCATAAAGCAGCAGGAAAAGAACTGGCAAATCTCCTTGAAAAAAGGGGAGAAGAATGCTTTATGGTATATCCTGGTGAGAATTTTGGTTGGCAGTATGAAGAGCGTGAGATATATATAAACCCTCGAAGCATTGAGGATCTTAGAGCGTTGTTTGATGAATTCTCAAAAATTAAAACGAAGCTAACAGGTATTGTATATATGTGGAGCCTCAATATCCTTGAGATCCAGGAAGTTAGTAATACAGCTATAGAAAAAGCTTGTTTTGAAAACCTGTTTGTATTAAAACACCTGGTACAAGCAACCACAAATCTGGGATTAAATTTTAAGCTGTGGGTTATTACAAGAGGAGCCCAAATGATCAACAGGGCTACTCCAAATTCTGCATTCTTACAGTCGTTGGTATGGGGCCTTGGCACCGTCATAGGTTACCATGAGTTGCCTTCAAATTGGGGAGGCCTTGTAGACCTTGACATAGAGGCCAATGCGGGTGAAATGGAAATGCTGTTAAAAGAAGTCTTAGGTAATGGAGAGAACCAAATTGCTTTCCGTAATGGGAATAGACTTGCAGCAAGAATCGATAAACTGCGGATTGATATGCAGCATCAAGTACCCGTACATCTTCGCCCCGATGGAAGTTATGTTATTACAGGTGCTTTTGGTGGCATAGGTATGATTACAGCCCAGTGGATGGTTGCCAAGGGAGCAAGACATCTGGTACTGCTTGGACGCGGAGAATTTCCAAAACGTTCTGAATGGAACAATGTAGAGCCAGGCAGCAGCCTTGCAGAGAGGATTGAGTTTGTTCGTAAGCTGGAGTCCCAGGGGGCAACAGTATATATTGGATCAGTGGATGTAACTGATGAGGAAAAGCTTGCTGGATTTTTTAAAGATTTTGATAAGGAAGAAAGGCCTCCTATTCGAGGTGTTGTACATTCTGCTGGTATTACGGATGATCAATTTCTTGAGGTTAGTAAAGATGAGACTTTTTATAGGGTCCTTTCGCCTAAGGTAAATGGTGCATGGAACCTTCACCGTATGACAGAGGGACGGCCTATTGACTTCTTTATTTTATTTTCTTCAGTTGCTTCTGTATTTGGTTCACCAGGCCAGGGAGCATATGCAACTGGGAATGCCTTTTTGGACTCACTTGCACATTACCGTTTATCGAGAGGACTTCCTGCACTGAGTATCAATTGGGGACCATGGTCAGAGGTTGGAATGGCTGCAAGGTTTATGGAACGTGATCCGGAGTATTATATACAAAAATCCATAGAATCTGTAACGGTAGAAAAGGGAATTAGGGCTATGGAGCACCTTGTTGGAGAAGCTGTTGCACAGTCTGTGGTTCTACCTATACTCTCGTGGCAAACGTTTGGGGAAAAATGGTTCTCACCCATGAGTTCTCCACATGTGCTTAAAACTCTTTTGCAAGATGAGTCAGGACAACAAGAGAATATAAATAAATCAAAGGTGGATGTTGATATCCTGGAGGATATTATTTCATCTCCAATACAGAGCAGGCAGAATATCGTTGAAATGCATATTAAAACAATAGTAGCGAAGGTTTTGCGTTATAATCCTGAGGATCTAAGTACCAAACAACCACTAACTGTTTTTGGGATGGATTCATTAATGGCCACCGAAATAAAAAACAGGATGGAGGTTGCCTTTAAAACACCTGTTTCCATAGTAGAACTTCTTAAGGGTTCCAGCATATACGATCTTTCCGAGCAAATGATATCAAAGCTATACGAATCGGGAAAGATTTCAGAACAGGATTCCCTAAATATGGGTAAGGCTGAGCTTGAAAGAATACCTAAAGTTTCTGAAAAAGAGTACTATGAAACCTCATCTGCACAAAAGATGATGTATATCATTAATAATCTTGAGGGTAACAACATTGGGTATAACATACCTGTGGGAATTTTATTTGAAGGTGGGATTGAAAGGGTTGCCCTTGGGGAAGCATTAAAAACATTGATACAAAGGCATGAAGCATTTAGGACATCCTTTGAGATGATTGATGGGGAGCTTGTGCAAAGGATACAAGATGAAGTTGATTTTACTATAGAATATTTTGAGTCTGAGGAAGACGGAGTAGAGAAAATAATCGATGAATTTGTAAGACCGTTCGATTTAAGCAAAGCACCCTTAATAAGAGTAGGTCTTATAGAAATCCATGCTAGCAGGCAAATACTTTTGCTTGATGTACATCATATAGTCTCGGATGGAACTTCAATAATCAGGACTTTTGATGAAATAGTTTCTATATTAAGTGGTGAAAGCCTTCCGGCAATGGAGGTGCAATATAAGGATTTTGCCCAGTGGCAGAATGGCTTGTTTAGCACTGAGGTTTACAAAAAGCAGGAAGAATACTGGCTTAATAGGTTCAAGGGTGAAATTCCTATCCTTGATATGCCTACAGATTATCCTAGGCCTGTCCTTCAAAGCTTTGAAGGAAATAGGTTGCTATTTGATTTAGACAGTCATTTGATGGATAAATTAAATGTACTTTCCTCCCAAACAGGAGCCACCGTGTATATGATACTTCTTGCGGCATTAAATACACTAATGTATAAATACTCAGGACAGGAAGACATAATTATTGGTACTCCTATAGCGGCAAGAACTCATTTTGATACTGAAAGAATACTGGGGATGTTTATAAATACCCTGGCATTAAGGAATTTCCCAGAGGGAAATAAGGCCTTTACTGAGTTCTTGGAAGAAGTAAAAGAAAGCTCCTTAGAAGCATATGAAAATCAGGAATACAGGTTTGATCAGTTTGTGACAAAACTTAACGTAAAGAGAGATTCAAGCAGAAATCCTTTATTTACTGTTATGTTTAATATTGTTCCTTCTGATGAGCATATTATGGAACATCGTGGTGAATTAAAGTATTCCAAATATCCGGTTGAAAGTAAAACATCAAAATTTGACCTAACATTCCAGTTGATACCAGATGGTCATAATACAATATTATGGATGGAATATGCTACACGTCTGTTTAAGAAGGAGACGGTAGAAAGGCTTGTTCAGCATTACTTTAATATCCTTGAAGAGATAACCTCAAACCCTGAAAAAAAACTATCAGAAATCAATATGTTATCCCAAGAAGAAAAGGAGCGAATAATATACGGCTTTAACGATACGAAGGTTGAATTTGAACATCACCTGACGGTACACCACCTGTTTGAGCAGCAGACGAAAGTACGTCCAGACAATATAGCAGTAGCGTATGAAGGCCGTAGATTTACATATGGCCAGATCAACCAAAGGGCAAACAGGATAGCAAGGTACATGCTAAAGGCTGGCACTGGTAGAGAAGAAGCCGTAGTTGTCATGCTGGAGAGGGGACCCTTATTTGTAGAATCGGTACTTGGTATATGGAAAGCAGGGGGGGCTTACATACCTGTAAATCCAAAATACCCTACACAAAGGGTGCTTGATATATTTAAGGAATCTAAAGCTGCCTATGTGTTGACCTTATCAGATTATGTGACCCAGCAGCTTAGTGAGAACTATAAAGGCCGAATTATATACCTTGACCAGTGTGAAAAAGAGATTGAGGCTGAAAGTGGCGAAAACCTAGATCTAGATATAGACATAAATAGTTTGGCCTATGTTATATATACATCTGGTTCAACTGGTGTACCAAAGGGAGCTATGATAGAGCATCTTGGCATGATAAACCACATCCATGCGGAAATAAAGGAACTTTGTATAACTAACAACAGCATAATATCCCAGAACTCGCCTCAATACTTTGATGTATCTGTATGGCAGTTCTTTGCAGCCCTAACCATAGGAGCTCAAATTATCATCTATCCAGATGAAATAGTAAAGGATGTTGCAAGGTTTACGAATCGGATCATAGAAGATGGCATAACGGTCCTTGAGGTGGTACCTTCATACCTTGCTTTAATGCTTGAGTATGTGGAAAATACAGGGAATAAACCGGAAAAACTTCATTACTTGCTGATAACGGGAGAAACCGTAAAATCCGGCATAGTAAGGAAATGGTTTGACCTATGTCCAAATACTAAAGTAGTTAATGCCTACGGACCTGCAGAGGCAGCGGACGATATTACTCTATATACTATGGAAGCTGCTCATGAAGGAGAGAACATTCCTGTAGGCAAGCCTATACAAAATATGAATCTATATATAACAGATAAAAACATGAACCTGTGCCCTATCGGAGTAAAAGGAGAGATCTGCGTCTCTGGAACAGGTGTAGGAAGGGGTTATTTAAATGACCCTGAAAAAACAGCCCATGTATTCCTTGAAGATCCTTTCAGAGAAGAAAAGGGGATAAGGCTGTACAAAACAGGAGACCTGGGAAGATGGCTGCCTGACGGGAATATCGAATTCCTGGGCAGAATAGACCATCAGGTTAAGATCCGCGGATACCGAATAGAGCTTGGAGAAATAGAAGCTCAGCTTCTAAAACATTCTTCAATAAAAGAAGTTGTGGCAGCAACAAGGGAAGACCCCCAAGGGAACAAGTACATCTGTGCATATATAGTTGGAGAAAGTGAATTGACAATACCGGAATTAAGGGAGTATCTCTCCAAAGATCTGCCAGACTACATGATCCCTTCATATTTTGTACAGTTGCAAAAACTGCCTTTATCAGCGAATGGCAAGGTAGATAGAAATGCCCTGCCTGCCCCTGATGGAAATATTAATACAGGGGTAGACTATGCTGCACCATTCGGTGAAATTGAGGAGAAGCTTGTACTGATATGGAGCCAAATCCTTGGAGTCCAGAAGATTGGAGTAAATGATAACTTCTTTGAATTAGGAGGAGACTCATTAAAGGCAACCAATCTTGTATCAAGGGTTCATAAAGAATTTGACATAGAATTTGCATTAAAAGAAGTGTTTATGGGTCCTACAATTTCGGCAATAGCAAAAACTATTAAAAATAGACTTAACGATACAGTGGAAATCGAAGAAATTTTAAGCATGATTGAAAATCTATAAATAGGAATTAAAAGAGATGAAATAGAGAAGAGGGACGAAGTTATGGATAATTTGATGAAAAGAATAGAATCTCTTTCTCCAGAAAAAAGAAAGCTATTTGAGACGATGCTAAAAGAAAAAGGAAAAGATGTTTCAAAATATACGCCAAATGCCTTTTCTGGAATACCTTCTGCCAGAGAGCAGGAATTTTACCCTATGTCATCTGCCCAGAAAAGGCTGTATATACTAAACGAGCTTGAAGGAGCAGGTACTGCATATAACATGCCAGGCGTCGTACTGCTGGAAGGAAACATTGATGCAGTACGCTTCGAACAGGCATTCAAGGAGCTAGTAAAAAGACATGAGGCTCTGCGCACATCATTTCATATGGTTGAGGGTGAACCAGTACAAAAGGTTCATGATTACGTGGATTTCAGTATTACGTACCTGGAACTGGATGAAGAAAAAGCAGCAGAAATAGTCAAAGAATTCATAACGCCCTTTGATCTTAGCCAAGTTCCATTACTGAGAGTAGGACTTGTAAAAACGAACGAAGACAGGCGTGTTATGATGTTTGACATGCACCACATAGTATCAGATGGTATATCAGTCAATATACTTATGAGTGAGTTTTTGGATTTGTACCAAGGGAAGACCCTTTTGCCACTACGGATACAGTACAAGGATTTTTCTGTATGGCAGAAGGAGATGTTTGCCGGAGACTCAATAAAGAAGCAGGAAGAATACTGGCTCCAGACATTTAAGGGTGATATACCGGTACTGGATATGCCTACTGACTATCCAAGACCGGCGGTACAAAGTTTTGAAGGAGATGCTGTAAGCTTTGAAATAAACCCTGAACTTTCAGTCAAACTAAATAAGCTTGCAACAGATAATGGAGCTACCTTATACATGGTACTGATGGCTGCATATAACGTACTCCTGTCCAGATACACTGGACAGGAAGACATCATAGTTGGAAGTCCTGTAGCCGGAAGGCCCCATGCTGACCTGCAGGGTATCATTGGTATGTTTATAAATACCTTGGCCATAAGGAACTATCCTGAGGGAGAAAAGACCTTCGTCCAATTCTTGCAGGAAGTAAGGGAAAATGCGTTTTTGGCTTTTGAAAATCAGAACTACCAGTTTGAAGAACTTGTAGAAAAACTTAATCTCATGAGGGACATGAGCAGGAATCCTCTTTTTGACACTATGTTTGCACTGCGCACTTCAAACAAGACAGAATTTGCAGCATCGGGTATAAACTTCAAACAATACAACAACTGGCTGGAAGGCAGAAAGGCAAAATTTGACCTTATGCTTGAAGTGGTAGAGGGTCAAGAAGGTATAACATTTAACCTTGAATATTGTACCAGGCTGTTTAAGAAGGAGACAATAAAAAGGTTTGGAACCCATTACTTAACCGTTCTTGAAGAGATAACGGCATGCCCTGAAAAAAGGTTGTGGGAAATTGATGTACTGTTACAGGAAGAAAAACAGCAAATCCTATATACCTTTAACGCTACAGAGGCACAGTATCCTAAAAACAAGACTATCCATCAGCTTTTTGAAGAGCAGGCAGAGAAGAACCCTGATCATGTAGCTGTGGTATTTGAGGGTAAAAAGCTTACATATAGTGAACTCAATAAAAAATCAAATGGGTTGGCCCATGTATTAAGGGCTAAAGGAGTCAAACCGGACAGTATCGTAGGTATTCTGGCAGAACGCTCACTTGAGATGATAGTAGCAATCCTAGGGGTATTAAAAGCAGGAGGGGCATATCTTCCCATAGATCCAGATTATCCTGAGGAAAGAATAAGTCATATGCTGGAAGACAGCCGGGCAGTGATCCTGTTGACCCAATCACATTTTATAGACAAATATACATCAATAGGTACAGTAATAAATTTAGAAGATGAGCAGGAATATTCAGATGAACAATATAACTTATCGGAGGTAAATAAACCTTCCGATCTAGCTTACTTAATATATACCTCAGGCTCTACAGGTAAACCCAAAGGGGCAATGATAGAGCATAGAAACATAGTAAGGCTGTTATTTAACAGTAAAATGCAGTTTGATTTTAACGAAAATGATGTATGGACTATGTTTCATTCTATGAGTTTCGATTTTTCCGTATGGGAGATGTACGGGGCGTTGTTATATGGGGGCAGATTGGTGGTAGTTCCTAAAATGACAGCACGCAGCAATGTAGAGTATCTGAGAATTCTAAGGAATGAGAAGGTGACCGTATTAAATCAGACACCTTCAGCCTTCTATAATATAGCCAATGAAGAAGTATCATATGAAGAAAAAGAACTTAAGATAAGATATGTCATATTCGGAGGGGAAGCATTAAAGCCTGCATTGTTGAAGGAATGGAGAAAGAAGTACCCGCAGACTAGACTCATCAATATGTATGGAATAACCGAGACAACAGTGCATGTCACATATAAAGAGATAGAAGAGGAAGAAATTAGATCTAATGTGAGCAGCATAGGAAGGCCTATACCAACCCTTACAACATATGTAATGGATAAGAACATGAAAGTTGTTCCCATTGGAGTAGCCGGAGAGCTTTGTGTAGGAGGAGACGGAGTTTGCAGAGGATATCTTGGAAGACCGGAGCTTACAAAGGAAAAGTTCGTTCAAAATCCGTACAAGCCGGAAGAGAGGTTATATAGATCTGGAGACCTGGTCCGGTTATTATCTGATGGAGAAATGGAATACCTGGGTAGAATAGACCACCAGGTAAAGATAAGAGGCTTTAGGATAGAGCTTGGTGAAATAGAAGCACAACTGCTAAAGCATCCTTCAATTGAGGAATCTTTGGTGATTGCAAAGGAAGACCATCAGGGCAGTAAATACCTGTGTGCATATATAGCGGGAGAAAATGAGCTGACAATATCAGAACTAAGGGAGCATCTCTTAAAAGAACTGCCCGAATACATGGTACCATCATACTTTGTGCAGCTTGAAAAAATGCCATTGACAGCTAATGGCAAGATAGACAGGAAGGCATTGCCTGAACCCGAAGGTAATATAAATACGGGAATAGAGTATGAAGCGCCTATAGGCGAATTTGAAGAGAAGCTTGCACTGATTTGGCAAGACATCCTTGGAATTAAGAAGATAGGAAGAAATGACAACTTCTTTATGTTAGGTGGACACTCTTTAAAGGCTACAAGCCTTGTAGCGAGAATTCACAAAGAGTTCAATATAGACATGCCTCTTAAGGAAATATTTAAGGCTCCAATTATAGCGGAAATAGCAAGGTATATGAAGGAAGCAAAGGAGAGTATATATCAATCCATCCAAACTGCTAAAGAGATGGAATACTACCCTATGTCATCAGCCCAAAGAAGGCTGTATATATTAAATCAGTTTGAAGGAGCAGGGACAGCATACAATATGCCAGGCAGCTTGCTGGTTGAAGGCAGTATTGATCTGGAGCTTTTTCAGAAGACCTTCCAACAGCTTATAAATAGGCATGAGACCCTTCGAACATCTTTCCATTTCATAGAGGGTGAACCCGTCCAGAAGATCAATGATCCTGTGGGTTTTAGTGTAGTGTATCTAGAATCTGACGAAGAAAAAGTGGGGGAAATCGTAAAAGAATTTATAAAGCCGTTTGATCTTGGAATTGCTCCGCTGCTAAGAGTAGGCCTTGTGAAAACGGGAAAAGACAAGCATGTCATGATGTTTGACATGCACCATATCATATCTGACGGTACGTCCATGGATATACTGGTACATGAGTTCATGGATATGTATGGAGGAAATAACCCTTCTTCCCTCCGTATACAGTACAAGGACTATTCTGTTTGGCAGAAGGAACTATTTGCTGGGGACAAAATAAAGAAGCAGGAGGAATACTGGCTCCAGGAATTTAATGGAGAAATTCCTGTGCTGAATATGCCAGTAGATTACCAAAGGCCTGCGGTTCAAAGCTTTGACGGAGGTTTTATCCGTTTTGAAGCAGGCAGTGAGCTTACGGGAAAACTTATTAAGCTTGCAAGGGATAATGGGGCTACTCTTTACATGACATTGCTTGCTTCATACAACATACTGCTGTCTAAGTATACGGGGCAGGAAGATATTATAGTGGGAAGCCCTATAGCTGGAAGACCTCATACAGATTTACAAGACATAATAGGTATGTTTGTAAATACTTTAGCCATGAGGAACTATCCCCAGGGAGAAAAGACCTTTGCTGAGTTTCTAAAGGAAGTAAGGGAAAACTCTATAAGGGCTTATGAAAATCAGGACTACCAGTTTGAAGAACTGGTGGAAAAGCTTAATGTAAAGAGGGATATGAGCAGGAATCCTCTTTTTGATACTATGTTTGTATTGCAAAATACCGGCTCATCAGAATTGAAGATAGATAGGCTTAAGTTTATACCCTATACAAATGAATTTAGAATATCCAAATTTGACTTGACATTAAATGCTCGGGAAACCCAGGAAGGTATTGCATTTGATTTGGAATATGCCACAAGGCTGTTCAAGAAAGAGACTGTAGAAAGGTTTGCAGCCCATTACCTTAATGTTCTGGAAGAGATAACGGTTTATCCTGGAAAAAGGTTGTCAGAAATTGATATGCTTTCACAGGAAGAAAAGCAGAAAATACTATATGACTTTAACGATACAAAGGTCCGGTATCCTAAGGATAAGACTATACATCAACTGTTTGAAGAGCAGGTAGAAAAGACACCCAATAATATTGCTGTAGTGTTTGAAGATAAACAGCTGACTTATAAGGAAGTAAACGAAAAGGCAAACCAACTGGCCAGAAAATTAAGAGAAAAGGGAATAAAACCTGATAGTGTAGTGGGAATTATGGTAGAACGTTCCCCGGAAATGATCATAGGGATCATGGCTGTCCTAAAAGCTGGGGGGGCTTATTTACCCATAGCTCCTGAATACCCTGAAGACAGGATCCAGTTTATGCTTGATGACAGTGGCAGCCAAATTATTCTGATACAGGATAAATTTATAAATGCTAAAGGTAGTTACAGAAATGCTGAATTTATTAGCATAGAAAATCAGGAACTATTTACTGGGGATGTATCAAATCCAAAGTTAATTAGTAAACCTGAAAACTTGGCTTATGTAATATATACATCCGGTTCTACCGGCAAACCCAAAGGGGTAATGATAGAGAACTACTCCGTAATCAACCGGATCAACTGGATGCAGAAGCAATACCCGATAGCTGAAGGTGATGTGATCCTGCAGAAAACTCCCTATACCTTTGACGTATCGGTATGGGAATTATTGTGGTGGAGCTTTACTGGGGCCAAAGTCTGCCTGCTGATACCGGGAGGAGAAAAAAATCCGGAAGAAATCGTGAAGGCAATCGAAAAAAATAAAGTTACCACAATGCACTTTGTACCATCCATGTTGAGTGTATTTTTAGAGTATGTAGAGGAAAAGGGGATAATAGAGGAAATAGCAAGCTTAAAGCAGGTATTTGCCAGTGGAGAAGCACTGAACCTGAAGCAAGTAGAAAAGTTCAACAAGCTGCTGTACAAAGAAAAAGGAACAAGCCTGCATAACCTGTACGGACCAACAGAAGCAACAGTAGATGTATCCTACTTTGGCTGCTCTACGGAAGAAGAATTGGAGCTTGTACCTATAGGAAAGCCCATAGATAACATTAAGTTGTATGTTGTCAGTAAGGAAAAGGGCCTGCAGCCGATAGGAGTAGCGGGAGAACTATGCATAGCAGGGGATGGACTGGCAAGAGGGTACTTGAACAGACCGGAACTTACAGAAGAAAAATTCGCAGCAAACCCATTCGCACCGGGTGAAAGGATGTACAGGACAGGTGACCTGGCAAGGTGGCTGCCTGACGGCAACCTAGAATATCTGGGCAGGATCGACCATCAGGTAAAGATAAGAGGCTACAGGATAGAACTGGGTGAAATAGAGAACCGGTTATTAAAGCATGAAGCAATAAAAGAAGCGGTGGTATTGGACAAAGAAGGAGCTGACGGAAATAAGTATCTTTGTGGATACGTCGTACCGGATCAAGAAATAACCGTACAGGGGATGAGGGAACACTTGTCAAAAGAGCTCCCGGACTACATGATCCCTTCCTACTTTGTGCGGATGGAAAAGCTGCCATTGACCCCTAATGGAAAAATAGACAGGAAAGCATTGCCTGTGCTCGATAGCAATGTTAATACCGGCGTAGAATACGTAGTACCTTCGGGAGAAATAGAGGAGAAACTTGCGCTGTTGTGGCGGGATATCCTTGGAATAGAGAAGGTAGGAAGAAATGATAACTTTTTTATGCTTGGGGGACACTCGTTAAAGGCAACAAGCCTTGTAGCAAGAATTCACAAAGAGTTCAATATAGACATACCTCTTAAGGAAATATTCAAGACACCAACCATCTTAGAAATTGCCAGATATATTAAAGACTCAAAGGAGAGCCTATATCAGTCAATCCAACCGGCAGGAGAAATGGAATACTACCCTATGTCATCTGCACAAAGAAGGCTGTATATACTAAACCAGCTTGAAGGGGCAGGGACAGCATACAACATGCCTGGTATTATGCTGCTGGAAGGAAGCATTGATACAGCGCGTTTCCAGGAAGTCTTCAGGCAGTTGGTAAAAAGGCATGAGACTCTTAGAACATCGTTCCACATGATCGATGGTAACCCGGTCCAGAAGGTTCATGACCATGTGGAATTCAGCGTGATGTACTTTGAAACTAACGAAGAAAAAGCCGCAGAGTATGCTGGGGAATTTGCCAGACCTTTTGATCTTGGCAAGGCTCCTCTGCTAAGGGTAGAGCTTGTAAAAACGGGAGAAGACAGGCATCTTATGATGTTTGATATGCATCACATTATATCCGATGGTGTCTCCATGGACATACTGATTCGTGAGTTTATGGATCTTTATGAAGGAAACAACCCTCCAGCACTTCGGATACAGTACAAGGACTACGCTGTATGGCAGAATAAACTGTTTGATGAGGGCGGAATTAGCAGCCAGGAGGAATACTGGCTCCAAGCATTCCAGGGAGAAATACCTGTACTGAATATGCCGCTAGACTATCCAAGGCCTGTAATACAAAGCTTTGAAGGGGATTTTTTTAGCTTTGAAGCAGGCAGTGAGCTTACGAATAAATTAAACAAGCTTGCAAGGGATAATGGGGCTACGCTTTACATGACACTGCTCGCGGCATACAACATATTGCTGTCTAAGCACACCGGACAGGAAGACATAATCGTTGGAAGCCCTATAGCCGGAAGGCCACATTCAGACCTGCAGGATATCCTTGGTATGTTTGTAAATACCTTGGCTATGAGAAATTACCCCAAGGGAGATAGTACCTTTGTAGAATTCTTGAATGAAGTAAGAGAAAACGCTCTAAGGGCTTATGACAATCAGGATTACCAATTTGAAGAACTGGTTGAGAAGCTTAACTTGAAGAGGGACATGAGCAGAAACCCACTGTTTGATACTATGTTTACCATGCAAAATGCCTCTAAGGTAGAATTTGCAGTACCTGGTATAAGCTTCAGACCTTTTAATAACGGGCTAGAGTATAGAATATCAAAATTTGACCTATCCATTGATGCAATAGAGCGTGAAGATGGTATGGCTTTTAGCTTTGAATATTGTACTCGGCTTTTCAAAAAAGAGACTATAAAAAGGTTGGCGGCTCATTACCTTAACGTGTTGGAAGAGATAACCGCAAATCCGTTTAAAAGGTTGTCGGAAATAAATATGTTGTCCCAGGAGGAAAAACAGCAAATAATCTATGGCTTCAATGATACAAAAGTAGAATATCCTAAGGATAAGACCATACAAGAGCTATTTGAAGAACAAGTGGAAAAGACGCCTGATAACATAGCAGTAGTATTTGAAGATAAATACTTGACTTACGGAGAACTTAATGAAAAGGCCAATCAACTGGCTTGGATCTTAAGGGACAAGGGATTAAAACCTGACAGTGTAGTAGCTATAATGGTAGACCGGTCCATAGAAATGATAATAGGTGTAATTGCTGTATTTAAAGCAGGAGGCGCGTATTTACCCATAGACACCGAATATCCTGAAGAACGAATCAGATATATGATCGATGACAGCTTGGCTGGAATTATTCTTACGCAAGAACATCATAAAGAAAAAATTAAATTTGATCTTGATATTATAAGCTTTGATGACTGTGTGAATTACAACGGGAGAACAGAAAATCTTCCTGTCATTAATAAATCTTGTAATTTAGCATATGTCATTTATACATCAGGAACCACAGGAAAGCCAAAGGGGATCATGATAGAGCATAGAAGTCTTGTCAACATATCTTACGCATGGAAAAAGGAATATAGGCTTGCGGATATGGATGTAAAGCTGTTGCAAATCGCAAGTTTTTCTTTTGATGTATTTGTGGGAGATGTTTCGAGAACGCTGCTCAACGGAGGCCAAATGGTTATTTGTTCATCCGAGGAGAGATACGATCCTGCACGATTATATTCACTTATTAAAACCCATAAAATAACCATCTTTGAATCCACACCGGCACTGATTATTCCTCTTATGGATTATATCCATGATAATGCTTTGATTATTGATAGCCTCAAGTTGCTTATACTTGGATCAGATACTCTCTCTGTGGAAGATTATGAAAGATTACAATCCTGGTATGGAGAGAAACTGCGGGTTGTTAATAGCTATGGGGTTACTGAGTCCACCATAGATTCCAGTTATTACGAAAAGAGACTGGGAAGCTATTTGGAATCCGGGAGTGTACCTATCGGAAAGCCAATGCAAAATATAAAATACTACGTTGTTGACAAACACTTGAGACCTCAGCCTACAGGGGTTTTGGGTGAGTTGTGCATAGGGGGAGAAGGGCTTGCAAGGGGATATCTAAACCGGCCCGAACTGACAGCTGAAAAATTTGTACCTAACCCGTTTATACCAGGGGAAAGGATGTATCGTACAGGGGATCTGGCCAGATGGCTGTCTGATGGGAATATGGAATTTTTAGGAAGAGTAGATCATCAGGTAAAGATAAGGGGATTTAGAATAGAGCTGGGGGAAATAGAAGCACAACTGCTAAAGCACGTTTCAATAAAGGAAGCAGTGGTTATTGCAAGGGAAGATCAGAAGGGAAACAAGTATCTGTGTGCCTATGTGGCAGGGGAAAATGAATTAACAATAGCAGAACTAAGGGGACATCTCTTAAAGGACCTTCCAGACTATATGATACCATCCTATTTTATGCAGTTAAAAAAGCTGCCGCTGACTCCCAATGGCAAAATAGATAGGAAGGCATTGCCCGAACCTGACGGCAATATCGATGCTGGAATAGAGTATGTCGCACCCTTGGGTGAAGTGGAGGAGAAACTTGCGGGGTTGTGGCAGGATATCCTTAGTATAGAGAAAGTGGGAAGAAACGACAATTTCTTTGAGCTGGGGGGACATTCCTTAAGGGCAGCAAATCTTATTGCCAGGATTCACAAAGAGTTCAATGTAAACATACCGCTTAAAGAAATATTTAAGAGCCCAAATATGTCTGAAGTTGCCGAGTGCATCAAGATTGCAAAGGAGAGTGTATTTCATTCTATTGGGCCGGCTGGGGAGATGGAGTACTATCCAATTTCATCCGCCCAGAAAAGGCTGTATATTCTAAACCAGCTTGACGCAGTTGGGATGGCATACAACATGCCTGGTATTATGCTAATTGAAGGCAAACTCGATAAACTGCGCTTTGAACAGGCTTTTAGGGAGCTTGTTGACAGACATGAGTCTTTCCGTACCTCATTCCATATGATAGATGGTAAACCGGTACAAAAGGTCCATAGCAATGTGGATTTTAGTGTTATGTATATGGAAACCGATGAGGAAAGAGCTGCGAAAATAGCCAGTGAATTTATTAGGACCTTTGACCTTGATGAGGCTCCTTTACTTAGGGTTGGGCTTATAAAAGTTGGAGAAGACAGATATATTATGATGTTTGATAAGCACCATATTATATCTGACGGGGTGTCTGACGACATACTGGTAAGAGAATTTATGAGCCTGTATGAAGGTAAGGAACTTCCGGAACTTAAGATTCAGTACAAGGATTTTTCCGTATGGCAGAACAGGCTGTTTGCTGATGGGACAATTAGTAAGCAGGAAGAATACTGGCTCCAAGTATTCAAAGGAGAAATTCCTTTGCTTAATATGCCGCTAGACTACCCTAGGCCAGCTATACAGAGTTTTGAGGGAGATGTGATCAGTTTCAAAGCAGGCAAGGAGCTTGCTGTTAAACTGAACAAACTTGCAGTGAATAATGGTGCCACGCTCTACATGGTACTTTTAGCTTCATACAATGTCCTTTTATCCAAGTACACCGGACAGGAAGATATTATAGTTGGAAGTCCCGTTGCAGGAAGGCCGCATACTGATCTTCAGGACGTTATTGGTATGTTTGTAAACACGCTAGCCATGAGGAATCACCCTCAAGGTGGAAAGACTTTTGTGGACTTCCTTAATGAAGTAAGAGAAAACTCCTTAAGGGCTTACGAAAACCAAGATTACCAATTTGAAGAACTGGTAGATAAGCTTAACCTGGAAAGGGATCTGGGCAGAAATCCACTTTTCGATACTATGTTTGTACTGCAAAATATCGAGGCATCAGAAGTGAAGATGGATGGGCTAAGGTTTATGCCCTATGACAGTGAAGTAAGAATATCCAAGTTTGACTTGACTTTAAACGCTGAGGAAACAGAGGACGGTATTGCATTTGAATTGGAGTATGCTACCAGGTTGTTTAAGAAAGAGTCAGTTATAAGGCTTATTGCCCATTACCTTAATGTATTGGAAGAGGCAGCAGCCTTTCCTGAAAAAAGGCTATTAGAAATTGATATGCTGTCACAAGACGAAAAACATCAAATATTATATGAATTTAATAATACAAAAGCAGGATACCCTCGGGAAAAGACCATCCATCAGATTTTTGAGGAACAGGTGGAACGGACACCCAATAATATTGCTGTAGTGTTTGAAGATAAACAGCTGACTTATAAGGAAGTAAACGAAAAGGCAAACCAACTGGCCAGAAAATTAAGAGAAAAGGGAATAAAACCTGATAGTGTAGTGGGAATTATGGTAGAACGTTCCCCGGAAATGATCATAGGGATCATGGCTGTCCTAAAAGCTGGGGGGGCTTATTTACCCATAGCTCCTGAATACCCTGAAGACAGGATCCAGTTTATGCTTGATGACAGTGGCAGCCAAATTATTCTGATACAGGATAAATTTATAAATGCTAAAGGTAGTTACAGAAATGCTGAATTTATTAGCATAGAAAATCAGGAACTATTTACTGGGGATGTATCAAATCCAAAGTTAATTAGTAAACCTGAAAACTTGGCTTATGTAATATATACATCCGGTTCTACCGGCAAACCCAAAGGGGTAATGATAGAGAACTACTCCGTAATCAACCGGATCAACTGGATGCAGAAGCAATACCCGATAGCTGAAGGTGATGTGATCCTGCAGAAAACTCCCTATACCTTTGACGTATCGGTATGGGAATTATTGTGGTGGAGCTTTACTGGGGCCAAAGTCTGCCTGCTGATACCGGGAGGAGAAAAAAATCCGGAAGAAATCGTGAAGGCAATCGAAAAAAATAAAGTTACCACAATGCACTTTGTACCATCCATGTTGAGTGTATTTTTAGAGTATGTAGAGGAAAAGGGGATAATAGAGGAAATAGCAAGCTTAAAGCAGGTATTTGCCAGTGGAGAAGCACTGAACCTGAAGCAAGTAGAAAAGTTCAACAAGCTGCTGTACAAAGAAAAAGGAACAAGCCTGCATAACCTGTACGGACCAACAGAAGCAACAGTAGATGTATCCTACTTTGGCTGCTCTACGGAAGAAGAATTGGAGCTTGTACCTATAGGAAAGCCCATAGATAACATTAAGTTGTATGTTGTCAGTAAGGAAAAGGGCCTGCAGCCGATAGGAGTAGCGGGAGAACTATGCATAGCAGGGGATGGACTGGCAAGAGGGTACTTGAACAGACTGGAACTTACAGAAGAAAAATTCGCAGCAAACCCATTCGCACCGGGTGAAAGGATGTACAGGACAGGTGACCTGGCAAGGTGGCTGCCTGACGGCAACCTAGAATATCTGGGCAGGATCGACCATCAGGTAAAGATAAGAGGCTACAGGATAGAACTGGGTGAAATAGAGAACCGGTTATTAAAGCATGAAGCAATAAAAGAAGCGGTGGTATTGGACAAAGAAGGAGCTGACGGAAATAAGTATCTTTGTGCGTACGTCGTACCGGATCAAGAAATAACCGTACAGGGGATGAGGGAACACTTGTCAAAAGAGCTCCCGGACTACATGATCCCTTCTTACTTTATGCAGATGGAAAAGCTGCCATTGACCCCTAATGGAAAAATAGACAGGAAAGCATTGCCCGAGCCTGACGGAAGTATGAGTACGGGAACAGAATATGTAGCGCCGCGGAATGAAGTGGAAGAGAAACTGGTTGAAATATGGCAGGAAGTGCTTGGAGCAAAACAGGTAGGAATAAGGGACAACTTCTTTAAAATAGGCGGAGATTCTATACGTGCAATATCATTAGTCAGCACAATATGCAAAAAGTTGGATATAAACATCCAAATCAGGGATATATACATGAATCCTGATATTGAGAGATTGTCTGCATTCTTAAAAGTAAAAGATACGGAAGCTTTTAACAGTAAGATGGGTAAAGCAAGGGAAGAACTGGAGTTATTTAAACAGCGAATATTGATGAATGAAACTCTCTCAGAAAAGTTACCTTCGGACATGGAAGATATATATCCGATGAGTCACATAGAGCTGGGTATGATTTATCATTCCAAAAAAGACTATGAAAATGCAGTTTATCATGACCAATTTGCATTTCATCTGAATGACAAAGACTTTGATTTCCCAGCATTTAAAGAAGCGATGCTTCTAATGACGTCAAAACATGATATTTTAAGGACGGTTTTTAATTTAGAGGATTTTGAAACTCCTGTGCAAATTGTTTACAAGGGCAGTAGTCTTGATATTGAGCAGATAGATATCATGAATTTTAGCAGGACAGGGCAGGTTGAGTATATAAACAAATATTTGGAAAATGACAGAGCGAATCCGTTTGATATATCAAAGCCCCTTTGGAGGATAAGAATATTCAAACTTGACGCAAACCATATTTGTCTGGTTCTGATATTCCACCATGCTATCCTGGATGGCTGGAGTGTTGCTTCATTGATTACGGAAGTTTCAAACCTATACTCTAAGCTTAAGCAAGAAAAAGATTATATACCAACACGGCTTAAATGCAGCTATAAAGATTATATAGCAGACCAAATGACAATTAAGGACAACCAGGAAGTAATTAATTATTGGAGAGAGGAATTAAGTGTATATAAAAGGTTGAATATGCCTGCAAATATTCATGGAAAAACAAAAAAATCTTATAAAGTAGACCATGTAACACGCCATTTAAGTCAGGAATTTTTAGGTGATTTAAGAAGTACTGCCAGAAGATATGATGTAAGCTTAAAGACACTTTGCTTTGCTGCATACACTTATATGCTCAATATGCTTTCATACGAGGATGACTTTGTCGTAGGTTTGGTAGAAAATAACAGACCTGTATGCGAAGATGGAGATAAGATGCTGGGGTGCTTCTTAAATACGGTTCCCGTCAAAATGTGTTTTGATAAAATCGATATATGGGAGGAATTGATAAAAGTTGCAGAAAAGAAATTAATAAACTTAAAGCTTTATGGAAGACTGCCTTTATTTGAGATCATAAATATCCTGGGCGGAAAAGAAAACAAAGAGGAAAATCCTTTATTTGATACCATATTCAATTATGTGGATTTTCATATATATAACGAGATAATAAACAAAGAAATCGGTGATGTTAAAGATAGAATTTCAGTTGATGAATATGAAGCAACCAATACAAGTCTTGACTTTACAGTAAGTAATACATTCGATGATCTTAATATAAGCTTGATCTACTCGGACAAAGTATTGGAAAGAAAACAGGCAGAAGAGTGTATAGACTATTTTATTAATATTTTAAATATGTTTATCCATAACCCCAAAGGGTCAGTTGACAAGCTTATTATATTAAGTCATGAAGAAAGAAAGCAGTTGCTGATAGACTTTAATGATACTAAGAAAGACTATCCGCAGGACAAAACCATACATGAGCTGTTTGCTGAGCAGGTGGAAAGGACACCTGACAACATAGCTGTGGTATATGAAGACAAGCACTTGACTTACAGGGAATTGAACGGAAAGGCAAATCATTTGGCCAGAGTATTGAGGAACAAAGGGGTAAAGCCTGACCGTATTGTAGGAATTATGGCCGAACGTTCATTTGAGATGATTGTGGGGATATTTGCCATATTGAAAGCTGGAGGGGCGTATCTGCCGATAGATCCTAATTATCCTGATACAAGGATAAAGTATTTGTTGGACGATAGTGGTTCCCAGATCCTTTTGACCTCCAGGACCTTTATGGAAAATAAGCAGATTGATGCGGATATTATATATCTGGAGGAAGAATATTTAAATGAAGAGAACTCAAAGCTTGAAAATGTAAACAAACCCTCGGACCTTGCGTACGTCATTTATACATCAGGTTCGACAGGGAAGCCCAAAGGTGGAATGATTGAGCATACTAGCGTTGTAAACATAATTACAGCCCTCCAGGCCATGTATCCGCTTAAAGCGGAAGACGCTTTTCTATTTAAAACAACTTATACCTTTGACGTATCCGTAGCTGAGATATTTGGCTGGTTCCTCAACGGAGGAAAGCTTGTAATATCACGCCAAGGTGTGGAAAAGGAAGCTATGGAGTTAGTAGAGGTAATAAACAAGCATAAGATAACCCATGTAAACTTTGTACCATCAATGCTGAATATAATGGTACAGACTTTAAAAGATAATGGTATAAAACTGCCATCAACTCTCAGGTATATTTTTGCTGCTGGAGAAGCGCTGCCCAAAAAGCTTGTCCATGAGCTTTTCGATGTCTCAGAGAACACATCTCTGGAAAATATCTATGGGCCTACAGAGTCCACGATATATGCAGCGGGTTACAGTATAACAAAGAAAATAGCAGAAGAACTTATAACAGTACCTATAGGGAAAGCTTTACAGAATGTATACCTTTATATACTGGACAAGCACAACCAATTAACTCCTGTAGGAGTGGCCGGTGAACTTGTGATAGGTGGAAGCGGTCTTGCAAGGGGCTATTTGAATAGACCTGAACTGACAGCAGAAAAATTTGTACCTAACCCGTTTATTCCCGGCGAAAAAGTGTACCGCACAGGGGACTTAGTAAGGCGGCTTCCTGATGGGAACATCGAATTCATGGGCAGGATCGACCACCAGGTAAAGATAAGAGGCTTTAGAATAGAGCTTGGAGAAATTGAAGCACATCTGGTGAAGCACACTGCTATTAAGGAAGCAGTGGTTATTGCAAAGGAAGAGCAGCAAGGGAAGAAGTACCTGTGTGCATATATTGTAGGGGAAAATGAATTGACCATTTCCGAGCTAAGGGAGCATCTCTTAAACGAACTACCTGACTACATGGTACCAGCATATTTCATGATGCTGGAACAGCTGCCATTTAATGCCAACGGTAAAATTGATCGGAAAGCATTGCCTGAACCACAGGGGAATATTAATACCGGAGTAGAGCATGTAGTTCCTAGAAACGAAAGAGAAGAAATACTGGCCAAAGTATGGGAAGACGTACTAAAAACTGAAAACATCGGGGTAAAAGATAATTTCTTCAGCCTTGGAGGAGACTCAATAAAAGCCATACAGGTAATGTCGCGTCTTAACGTCCATGGGCTAAAGCTTGAAATGCGGGACTTATTCAAACATCCTGTAATTGAGGAACTCGTCGAATATATACAATCTACAAGCCGAAGAATTCATCAAGGCCCGGTAGAAGGCATAGTACCGATAACACCTATACAAAGATGGTTGTATAAACAAGACAGCAAGGATATCCATCATTTTAATCAGGAAATAATGATATATGGGCGTAACGGATTTGAAGAAGCTATTATTCGAAAAGTATTGTCAAAGCTTGTAGAGCACCACGATATTTTTAGAACAGTGGTAAAAATAGAGGATCAAAATATACTCCAATACAACAAAAACCTTGAAGGTGAACATTTTTCATTGGAAATTGTAGACCTTAGGGACAGCTATAATTACCGGGAAAAAATAGAGCTGGAAGCGTCGAGGATTCAGAGGAGCATGGACTTGTATAACGGTCCTTTAGTTAAGGTTGGTCTGTTTAAGACTAAAGAAGGGGACCACCTGCTAATAGCTATTCACCACCTTGTAGTTGATGGGGTATCGTGGAGAATCATACTGGAAGATTTGGACATAGGATACAGACAGGCGCTAAACAATGATGAAATAAAATTCAGCAACAAGACCGACTCTTTCAAAGATTGGGCACAGAGGCTTGATGAGTATGCCAATAGCCCTGAACTATTAAAAGAAATAAATTACTGGACCAATTTGGAAAAAACTGAAACAATACCGCTTCCAAAAGACCGAGAGATTGAAGAAAGAAGGTATATGAATAACAATAGCGTCAAGATCGAGCTGAGTATTGAAGAGACTGAGAAGATGCTAAAGCGGGTAAACCATGCTTATAACACAGAAGTAAACGACATATTGCTTACCGCCTTGGGATTAGCAGTGAGGGAATGGACCGGAAATGATAAGGTTCTGATCAGTCTGGAGGGGCACGGCAGGGAGGAAATCATTAAAGACATTGACATAAGCAGGACCGTGGGATGGTTCACCACCCAGTATCCCGTGGTGTTAGATGTCAGCGGACAACTCGATATTTCCCGCATGATCAAATCGGTAAAAGAAAACATCAGGCAGATACCTAACAAAGGGATAGGTTACGGCATACTAAAATATCTTACCTTGCCGGAAAACAAAGCCGATTTAAACTTTAATCTAAACCCTGAAATAAGCTTCAATTACCTCGGTCAATTCAACCAGGATAATGTAGACAATTTATTTGGAGTGTCTGATATTCCTGCCGGAGAGTCTACAGGACCAAACTATAAAAGTGAGTATTGTATTGATATTAACGGCGGAACTGTAGAAGGCGGGAAGCTGGAATTAAACTTTAGCTACAACCAGGGCGAGTATGAGAAGAGTACTATTGAAGGGGTAGCGGTGAGTTTTAAAAAGCATTTAGTAAACATAATAACCCATTGTGCAGAAATGGACTATTCAGAAGCTACACTCAGTGATTTTACAGTAGACGATCTGAATATGGATGAGTTTGAAGACGTATTGAATAACTTCGAATAAAAAGAGTTTGTATTTAAGGAGGAGTACTTATGAGTGATTTGAAGAAACAAAACATAAAAGATATGTACCGGCTCACTCCTATGCAGCAAGGGATATTGTACCACTATATGATGGATAAAAATTCAGACGCCTACTTTGAGCAGATATCACTTTCTATAAAAGGCATCCTGGACATTGATTGTGTTGAAAAGAGCGTTAATATCATTATTGAAAAGTATGACGCTTTGAGAACAATTTTTTTGTATGAAAATGTAGCCAAGCCCTTACAAGTAGTCATGAAGGAAAGAAAGCTGTCTGTCAGCTATGAGGATATTACCCCCCTTGCCGAAGAACTAAGGGATAGGTATATAGAAGAATACAGGGTTAAAGACAGAAAAAAGGGCTTTGACTTATCAAGGGATATTTTAACAAGATTAAGTGTAATTAAAACAGGCTACCAATCTTATAACATGGTATGGAGCTTTCATCACATCATTATTGATGGGTGGAGTCTCGCAAATATATTTAGAGAATTTATGGAAAACTATGAAGCCCTGATGAATAGCCGGGAGCCGGAGTCAGGAAAGGTATATCCTTACAGCCGCTATATCAAATGGTTGGAAGGCAGAAATCAGAACGAGGCCGCAGATTACTGGGAAACCTATCTTAAAGGTTACGAGCATCAGACAGTCCTTCCCCAAAACGGCAGGTCTGCAAGTGATGATTTCAGGATTGAAGAAACGGAGTTTAAAATATCTGAACAAATAACTAGCGATCTTGAGAAGTTTGCAGCCAAAAACAATACAACCATGAGTACCATTATAAAGACCATATGGGGGATATTATTACAGCGGTATAACAATACCGATGATGTGGTGTTTGGTGAGGTGGTATCGGGAAGGCCTCATGAAATACAGGGAATTGAGAGCATGGTGGGTTTATTTATAAATACCGTTGCAGTAAGGGTGAGTTGTGATGAGGATAAAACTTTTACCGAACTGATCAAAGAGATGCAGCAATCGGTGCTTGAATCTGACCGGTACAGTTTCTATCCTCTGGCGGATGTGCAGTCAAAAACATGCTTGAAAGATGCCTTGATACATCATGTCATGGCTTTTGAAAATTACCCTATGGATGAAGCGGTTAATGCTTCATCCAGTAATGGCATTTTAAATGTAGTTGGAATGGAAATATTCGAGCAGACGAATTATGATTTTGGGATACTCGTTGATGGCGGTAAGGAATTATCTATTAAATTCAGTTACAACTCACTGGTATATGATGGTAATTTCATAGAAAAAATCAAGGGACATTTTCAGTCGGTAATAGAAATTGTAACCGATAATCCCGATATGCATATTAGGAATATTGATATACTCACCGAAGTGGAAAAGAAAGAAATAGTACACTGCTTCAATAATACAACGGAGGAATACCACAGGGAAAAGACCATTCACCAACTATTTGAGGAACAAGCGGTGAAGACACCTGACAATGCGGCAGTGGTGTTTGAGGGTAAGCAGCTAACCTATAGGGAACTCAATGAGAAGTCAAATCAGCTTGCAAGAGTGTTGAGGGATAAGGGAGTTAAACCAGACAGCATAGTGGGTATTATGGTAGAACGCTCACTGGAGATGGTCATAGGTATATTTGGCATACTTAAAGCCGGAGGGGCATATATGCCTATAGATCCTGACTACCCTAAGGCAAGAATCGAATATTTACTCGAGGACAGCAGGATAGGGGTGCTGATTTCCCAAAAGCAATTCCTGGAGAAAGTGGAGTTTTACGGGAAGTATATAGACATAGAAGATGAAAGCCTTTATGCCGGAAACCCTATGAACCTGGAAGTGGTATGTTCACCGCAAAATTTGGCATATATCATTTATACATCTGGGTCTACAGGAAAACCTAAAGGGGTTATGGTAGAACATAAAGGGGTAGCAAATCTGGAGGCGTTTTTCAAGACCCGCTTAAATGTAAGTGAAAGCGATAGGATTATTCAATTTGCATCAATTTCATTCGACGCTGCAGTTTGGGAAATATTTATGGGACTATTGGCAGGAGCAACACTATATATATCTTCAGGCGATATTATCAATGACTATCGAAGATTTGAAGAATACCTAAATGAAAATGAGATAACTATTGCTACTTTACCACCTCCGTATCTGGCAAATCTGGACCCGGAAAAAGTAACTTCCTTAAAGAAGGTAATTGCAGCAGGTTCGGCTTCCACTCCCGAACTTTTAAAGAAATGGAGCAACAGGATTTCATATATAAATGCTTATGGACCTACTGAGACAACCGTATGTGCAACGGTATGGAAAGCAGATGATTGTGAGACGGCCGATAAGTCGGTACCTATTGGTAAACCTATTACCAATACCCGGGTGTTTATAGTTGATGAAAACAATAATCTTAAGCCCATAGGTGTTGAGGGTGAACTCTGTGTTTCCGGGGCAGGATTGGCGAGAGGATACTTGAAAAAACCGGAACTTACCAGGGAAAAGTTTGTACCGAACCCATTTATGCCTGGAGAACTGATGTATAAAACAGGAGATCTTGCAAAGTGGCTTCCTGACGGGAATATTGCATTTGCCGGCAGAAAAGACCACCAGGTTAAAATAAGAGGGTATAGAATCGAGCTTGAGGAAATAGAAGCAGCCCTTTTGAAGCATGCTGATATAAATGAGGCGGTGGTCATTGACCGGGAGGATTCAAGTGTAGGCAGGTATCTTTGCGCTTATATAGTGTCTGACCGAGAAGTGACAGTGACCGAAATAAGGGAGCTTATATCTAAAGAGCTGCCCGATTATATGATTCCATCCTATTTTATGAGGATAGCAAAAGTACCGTTAACCATAAATGGAAAATTGGACAGAAAGGCGCTGCCGCTGCCTGATGGAAGAATAAATACAGGAACAGAGTATGCAGCGCCTTCAGGTGAAGTGGAGGAAAGGCTTGCGCTGCTGTGGCAGGACATCCTTGGAATAGAGAAGGTAGGAAGAAATGATAACTTCTTTATGCTCGGAGGACACTCGTTAAAGGCAACAAGCCTTGTAGCAAGAATTCACAAAGAGTTCAATGTAGACATACCTCTTAAGGAAATATTCAAAACACCAACCATCTTAGAAATTGCCAGCTACATTGAAGACTCAAAGGAGAGCCTATATCAGTCCATTCAACGTGCTGGGGATATGGAATATTATCCCATGTCATCCGCCCAGAAAAGACTATATATATTAAACCAGCTTGAAGGAGCTGGAATCGCCTACAATATACCTGGCATAATATTGCTGGAAGGTACTGTTGATAAAGCACGTTTTGAGCAGGCTTTTCATAGTCTGATAGAAAGGCATGAGAGCTTTCGAACCTCCTTCCATATGATCGAGGAAGAGCTGTCTCAGAAAGTCCATGACAAGGCGGACCTAAGTATCATGTACCTGGAAACCAGTGAAGAGAAGGTTCCCGAAATAGTGGAGAAATTCATAAGGCCCTTTGACCTTGGAAAGGCTCCACTATTAAGAGTTGGACTTGTAAAGATTGGAGAAGCCAGACATATTATGGTGTTTGACATGCATCATATCATATCGGATGGAGTGTCCAACGACATACTGGTAAGAGAGTTTATAAGCTTATATGAAGGGAAAATACTTCCTCCACTGCGTATACAGTACAAGGACTACTCAGTTTGGCAGAGGGAATTGTTTGCAGGAGCTGCCATAAGTAAGCAGGAGGAATTCTGGCTCCAGACCTTTCAGGGAGAGATCCCTGTGCTGGATTTATCCACCGACTACCCAAGACCCGCAGTACAAAGCTTTGAAGGAGACTACATCAGCTTTGAAGCTGATAGCGAGCTTGCGGTTAGACTTAACAAGCTTGGATCAGACAATGGAGCTACATTATATATGACGCTTCTTGCTGCATACAATGTGCTGTTATCTAGATACACTGGACAGGAAGATATTATTGTGGGAAGTCCTATAGCTGGAAGGCCTCATGCTGACCTTCAAGACATCATAGGTATGTTTGTAAACACTCTGGCCATGAGAAACCACCCGCAAGGAGAAAAGACTTTTATTGAATTCTTGAAAGAAGTTAAAGAAAATGCTTTGAAAGCATACGACAATCAGGACTATCAGTTTGAAGAATTAGTGGATAAGCTGGACATAAGGAGGGATATGAGCAGGAATCCCCTCTTTGATACCATGTTTGCCATATACAATGTTGGAAAAGCAGAGCTCATAACGTCTGATCTAAGCTTCAAGCCGTACAACAAAGGGATAGAAGGCAGAATATCAAAATTTGACATCACCTTAAATGCATTTGAGACTGAGGATGGTATAGCCTTTGAACTCGAATACTGTACAAGACTGTTTAAGAAAGAAACAGTTGAAAGACTTGGGGCTCATTACATCAATTTGCTGGAAGAAATTGCAGCATACCCCGAAAAAAGGCTTTATGAAATCGAAATGTTATCACAGGAAGAAAAACAGCAAGTATTATACAGCTTTAACGATACTGCTCTCGAATATCCCCTGGATAAAACCATACACCAAATGTTTGAGGAGCAAGTGAAAAAGACTCCTGATCATATTGCAGTGGTTTTTGAAGGTAAACAATTAACCTACCGAGAACTGAATCAAAAGGCAAACCAATTGGCCAGGGCATTAAGAGAAAAGGGAGTAAAGCCTGATGATATTGTAGGCATAATGGTGGACCGCTCGCCTGAAATGGTTATAGGTATAATGTCAGTAATCAAGGCTGGGGGGGCGTACCTTCCTGTAGATCCTAATTATCCATTGGAAAGAAAAAGGTATATGATGGAGGACAGCAAGGCCAAAATTTTACTCACCCAAAATCATCTTATGGATCGTGATGATTTCGATGGTGAGATTATTGATTTATCTGATTATGATTATAATTTTATAAACGATGTGAATATAAAATGTATAAATAAGCCTGGTGATACAGCGTACATCATCTATACCTCTGGCTCAACGGGAAACCCTAAAGGTGTTTGCATTGATAATAAGAGTGTATTAAACCTGGTAGAGGGTCTGTTCCAGAGAATATATAGCAAATATGAATCACCGTTGAATGTTTGCCTCATTGCCCCTTATGTTTTTGATGCTTCGGTGCAGCAGATTTTCGCAGCACTGCTAATGGGGCATGCATTGTACATTGTACCGGAGGAAGCAAGGAAAGACGGTAAAAAGCTGCTGGACTTCTATAGTGAAAATAGGATTGATATTTCGGATGGAACGCCCATACACGTAAATATGATGTTAAATTCTCCTCCTATAGATAATAACCTAAAAGTGAGACATTTTATTATAGGCGGAGATGTTCTTCCATTTGATGCAGTAAAAGACTTCCTAAGCAGATTTGAGGATGTGCAACCTTGCATCACAAATGTTTATGGTCCTACCGAATGCTGTGTGGATTCTACGGAATATTTGATTACTGCGGCGGGGCTTAGTAGATTGGATAATATCCCCATAGGCCGTCCTTTGCCAAACACCAGAGCATTCATACTTGGTAAGAAATTAGAAGTAAATCCTATAGGTATCGCTGGGGAATTATATATATCTGGGGATGGTCTTGCCAAAGGCTATTTAAACAAGACGGGGCTTACTGCAGAAAGATTTGTATCTAACCCGTTTATAAAGGGAGAAAGAATGTATCGTACTGGGGACTTGGCAAGATGGCTGCCTGACGGGAATATAGAATTTTTAGGCAGGATGGACCACCAGGTAAAGATAAGGGGATTTAGAATAGAACTTGGAGAAATAGAGGCTCAGCTATTAAGACATGCTTCAATAAAAGAAGCTGTGGTTATTGTAAAGGAAGACCAACAGAAGAACAAGGATCTGTGTGCATATTTCGTTGGGGAAAATGAACTGACAATAACTGAACTAAGGGAATGCCTTTCAAAAGAATTGCCCGAGTATATGATCCCGGCATACTTCATGCAGCTGGATGAAATGCCTTTGACAGCCAATGGTAAGATAGACCGGAAGAACTTGCCCCACCCTGCTGCTCATTTAAATACTGGAGTAGAGTATGAAGCACCTTCAGGTGAAGTGGAAGAGAAGCTTGTACAATTGTGGCAGGATATCCTGGGGGTTGAGAAAATAGGGAGAAATGATAATTTCTTTGTGCTTGGGGGGCACTCATTAAAAGCAATAAACTTTGCAGCCAAAATTCACAAAGAGTTCAATGTAAATATATCTCTTAAGGAGATATTCAAGCTGCCGACAATTGCAGAAATTGCCAAGTACATCCAGGAAGCCCAAGAGAGTATTTATCAATCTATCCAGCCCACTGGAGAAATGGAATACTATCCTATGTCGTCTTCCCAAAGAAGGCTGTATATATTAAATCAGCTTGAAGGAGCAAGGGTGGCATACAATATGCCAGAGTTTATGTTGTTAGAAGGCAGTATTGATATAGAACGTTTTGAGAAAGCCTTAGATCAGCTGGTAAAAAGGCATGAGGCTTTCCGGACCTCCTTCCATATGGTAGATGGTGAACCGGTGCAGAAGGTCCATGATGAGGTGGAATTTAGTATCATGTACATGGAAACCGGCGAAGAAAAAGCCTCAGAAGCAGCAAATGAATTCATAAGGCCATTTGACCTTGGCAAGGCTCCTTTACTAAGAGCAGGGCTCGTAAAAATTAGAGAAGACAGGCATGTCATGATGCTTGATAAACACCATATCATATCTGACGGGGTGTCGGATGAAATACTGGTAAGAGAATTCATAAGCTTGTATGAAGGAATGAATCTTCCAGCACTTCAGATTCAGTACAAGGACTATTCCGTATGGCAGAATAAATTGTTTGCTGACGGCACAATCAGTAAACAAGAAGAATACTGGCTCCAGGCATTTAGGGGAGAAATACCAGTACTTGATATGCCGGTAGACTACCCAAGGCCGGCTATACAGAGTTTTGAAGGCGATATGGTCAGTTTTGAAACAGGCCGGGAACTTGCACATAAACTGAACAAGCTTGCCGTGGATCATGGAGCAACACTGTATATGGTGCTTCTAGCTTCATACAATGTGCTTCTTTTCAAATACACCGGACAGGAAGATGTCGTAATTGGAAGCCCTATAGCAGGAAGGCCACATACAGATTTGCAGGACATCATAGGCATGTTTGTCAATACCCTAGCTATGAGGAATTACCCTCAAGGTAAAAAGAATTTCAGCGAGTTTTTGATGGTAGTAAAAGAAAATGCTCTAAGGGCTTATGAAAACCAGGATTACCCATTTGAGGAACTTGTGGAGAAGCTTAGCATTAAGCGGGATTTGAGCAGAAATCCGCTGTTTGATACTATGTTTGTCTTGCAAAATAAAGAGGCATCAGAATTTAAGATGAATGGGCTAAGGTTCATGCCCTATGATAATGAGTTCAGGGCGTCCAAATTTGATTTGACCCTAAACGCCCAAGAGACCCAGAATAATATTGTATTTGGGTTAAAGTATGCTACTCGTCTGTTTAAGAAAGAGACAATAGAAAAACTTGGGGTCCATTTCATCAATGTACTGGAAGAGATCACAGCTTACCCCGAAAAGATGCTGTCCGAAATAAATATACTATCTCAGGATGAAAAACAGCAAATACTAAATAGTTTTAATGATACAAAGGCAGAATACCCTAGGGATAAGACTCTACATGAGCTGTTCCAAGACCAAGTGGAAAGGACACCTGATAATGTAGCTGTAGTGTTTGAGGACAAGCAATTAACCTACAGGCAGCTCAATGAAAAGGCAAATCAGCTTGCCAGAGCACTTAGAAGTAATGGTGTAAAGCAAAACAGCATAGTTGGAATAATGGTAGAAAGATCCGTAGATATGCAGGTTGGAATACTGGGAATTTTAAAAGCAGGAGGTGTCTATTTACCAATTTCAACCAAACTTCCTGGACTAAGAATAAAAAAATTACTGGAAGATAGTAATGCAACTATGCTGTTGACGCAATCACATTTAGCGGATAAAGCAGAGTTTTACGGTAATATATTACTGCTTGATTCCCCTGAAATATACATTGGAAGTGCTGAAAACCTTGATAAAATAAATAAACCAGAGGACTTAGCTTATATCATTTATACATCGGGATCTACTGGAGTTCCGAAGGGTTCAATGATAGAGCATCGAAGTGTAGTTAACTTGGTTTATGGACTAAGAAAGCTTGTCTATGAAAATTATGATAATTATTTAAATGTTGCCCTTGTGTCCCCTTACTTTTTTGACGCATCTGTAAAACAAATATTTGCGGCTTCTCTCCTTGGCCATACGCTGTTTATAGTTCCTGAGGATACAAGGCTAGATGGTGAGGGCCTTCTAAAGTACTATAACAGGAATTCAATTGCTGTTTCAGACGGAACACCAGCACATATAAAGCTTTTAACAGATACTGCCAGGCCTGGCGAAAGTCTTTCAGTTATGCAGTTTATTATCGGAGGGGAAGAACTTTCATGTAAAGGTATACAAGGTTTCTATGATCGGTTTAAAGATAATAACCCTACTATAACAAACGTTTATGGTCCAACAGAATGCTGCGTAGATTCAACTTATTACCATTTAAGCCGTGAGAAGGTGAGAAATCTAACAAGTATACCTATAGGTATGCCATTGCAGAATTATAAGATATATATACTTAATGAAGACATGAATATCTTACCGGTTAATACAACTGGTGAAATATATATATCTGGAGATGGGCTGGCAAAAGGCTATTTGAACAAACTTGAATTGACTACGGAAAAATTTGTAGCTAATCCTTTCAGCTCTGGAGAAAGAATGTATCGTACCGGTGATCTTGGAAGGTGGCTTCCTGACGGAAACATCGAATTTATAGGCAGAGTAGACCATCAGGTAAAGATTAGGGGCTTTAGGATAGAGCTTGGGGAAATAGAAGTGCAGCTATTAAAGCATCCTTCAATAAAAGAAGCTGCGGTAATTGCAAAGACAGACCAGGAGGGCAACAAGTATTTGTGTGCTTATATAGCAGGGGAAAGTGAATTTACAATATCAGATTTAAGGGCGCTTCTCTTAAAAGAACTTCCCGATTACATGATACCACAATACTTTGTTCAGCTGGAAAAGCTGCCTTTGACAGCCAATGGCAAAATAGATCGGAATAATTTACCCCAAAATGACGGTACTTTAGCTACATCAGTAGAGTATGTAGAGCCTTGCGGTGAAGTTGAGGAGAAGCTTGCACTGCTGTGGCATGATGCCCTTGGAGTACAAAAAATTGGTGTGAATGATAACTTCTTTGAACTGGGAGGATACTCACTGAAGGCAATATCCCTTATAAGCAGAATTTATGAACAGTTAAATGTTGAGGTACCACTAAAAGACTTTTATATGGCCCCAACCATAAAGGAAATTGCCCGTTTTATACACAATACGTACGCCAATGATTATATTACACCAAGTCCGGCAATTCATTTTAATTCAGCAATGGAGAGTCTTATGTTTGCATTCCCTCCAGGAGGAGGAAATGGAATAGCTTATGGTAGTTTATCAAAACAAATGAATGCTTATTCCATATATTCCTTTGACTTTATAGAAAATGAGAGCAGGATGGAGGAGTATGTGAAGGCAATTACTTCTGTCAAACCCGAGGGCCCATATATTCTATTTGGTTACTCGGCAGGAGGTAATCTGGCATTTGAAGTTGCTAAAGTATTAATTGAAACTGGACATCATGTATCCGATATAATCTTTCTGGATTCGGCTAAATCATTTGTCCTTATTGAGGAAGAAAGCGAAGATGCTAAGAAACTTGCTGAGCAACAGGATAAAGAATTTATAGAAGAAAATGAGAAACTTATAAAAGGCATGTTTGGAGATAACCAGGCAGTTATTGAAAAGGCCATTGAAAGAATGAGAAATTATCATAAATACACTAGAAGTGTTATAAACTCGGGACAGATAAACTCCAATATCCATCTTATTATATCACAGCAGCAAGACAATGAAGGTGAAGCTGATTTATGTGAAGGATGGAGAGAGGCAACAACGGGAGAGTTCAAAGTATATAACGGATTTGGCAGTCATTTTGATATGTTAAGTACAGGATATATAGATAAAAATGCGGCTATTATTAAAGAAATATTGGAAGAGATCAACCAATAGTTCAGATATAAGGGGTAGATATAATGGATAAGATTAAATTGTTTTGTCTGCCGTATGCAGGAGGTTCTGCAGCAGTATATAAATATTGGGAACAATACTTGCATGATAGGATTGAGCTTTTCCCGATTGAGCTTGCGGGAAGAGGCAGCAGGATTGGTGAACCGTTTTACGGAAGTGTTGAGGAAGCGCTTGAAGATATACACCGTATTATCATAAGCAACCTTGAAGAACAACCTTATGCGTTGTTTGGCCACAGTATGGGCAGTGTACTTGTATATGAACTTGCCTATAGAATAAAGGAGCTCGGACATCCATATCCTGTCCATATGTTTATTTCCGGCAGATATCCTCCGGGTTTTGTAAGTAAGAAGAAGGTACTCTATGATTTGCCGGATAAGGAGTTTGTGGATGAGGTATTTAAGCTGGGAGGCACGCCCAAAGAGGTTCTGAAAAGCAATGAATTAATGGAGTTGTTTTTACCGATACTCAGAGCGGATTTTAGAATTACTGACACATACAGGCACATTGAAAAAAACGCTAAGCTTGACTGCGATATAAGTGTATTGTGGGGAAAAAGAGAAAAGGGAGCCACTATTTTTGACGTTGCAAAATGGCATGATTATACGTCCAAAAGTTGTAAAATTCATATGTTTGACGGGGATCATTTTTTTATACACGATTACAAAAAGGATGTAGCAGCAATAATAAATAGTAGTCTCATCGACTTTGCAGACAATGGTATGTGAAGACTGAAGTTTATTTAAAATTTAATATGAAATCAAGAGGCTAAGTTTTTAGGTTGACTTTAATGACCTGTAGACTTAGCCTCTTTCCAGTCTAATCAAAAATTTCAAGAAAGTAGAACCTACGTCCTATTGGAATTATTTTCATGTTTCTGTATTATCAGAATTGTAATCATTTGTTTAATCGCTTTAATTATGGAATGAACTTGAAGTATTTGTGAAAACAAAGGGGGGGAAATAGTGCTGATAAATGTTGAAAATGAGCAACACAGGAAAATATCAGAAGAAAAATACAAGGAGGTTTGAAAATGACTAGCAAAAAGTTTTCTTTTAAAGCCACATCACTTTTGGTAGTTTTAGCAGTATTCTTATCCACCTTTTGCGCAGTCTTGCCGGTGAGCGCAGCCGCTAGGGGAGCATGGGCACCAAATACTGCCTATGCAGTAAATGATACAGTAACATATAGTGGAAGTACTTATACCTGTCGTCAGGCACATACTTCCCTCGTAGGTTGGGAACCACCTATTGTTCCTGCTTTATGGGAGAAAGGCGGCAGCGGAACTACGCCACCTACAACACCGCCAACAACGCCACCAACAGGTCCTTCAGTAACAAAGCCTTCCGAAGTTCCAAGCCACATATGGACATACACAATGAATGCGGGCGATAAATTCGGTAAAGGCGGAGATTTTGCTTTATTGCTGAGTGCTGTGATCAAAAAGGAAAGTAGCTTTGGAGCAGGCTTACCAGGCAGTCCATCAGCCGGCGACGGATTGATGCAGGTAGAACCAAACACACGTAATGCTTATTTATCTCAATTCAGTTCAAAATTTGGCCGTGCTTATAATCACGGCAGTGAACAAGATCAGGTATGCTTGGGCGGACTGATTTTAAATGAAAAGATTACTAGATTCGGCAACATATATAATGGCTTATTACACTATAACGGAGGAGATAACTGGTATCCGGGAACTACAGACTCTTATGGCCGTCCTATTCTGGCCAATCAATATGCAGATGCAGTTTACGCTACTTATAAGGGCTATGGCGGTAAGAACTAAGGTGGATTTTAAAAAAAGATAAGCAAAATCGGGCTGAAAAATGCGTTTTTTCAGCCCGATTTTTTTAGGGCCTGTACGCAAACTGTACAACTCGTAGAAATCTAGTAAAATAAGGCACATGAGACGAAGATACGAGTTAACGGATGAAGAATGGAATATAGTTGACCCCCTGTTGCCCCCAGCCCGAAAAAAACAGGGAGGACGTCCGCCCAAGGATCGGCGCCAGATGCTCAATGCCGTGCTTTGGGTTGCTCGAACGGGCGCGCCATGGCGGGATTTACCGAGTTACTATGGCCCTTGGTCTTCAGCCTACAGCTTTTTCTGGCGGCTACAAAAAGCGAATATTTGGGGTGAAATACTGAAGCATGTCGCCATCGAGCCGGATTGGGAGCAGGTCATGGTCGATGCCACCATCGTCCGCGTCCATCAACATGGAGCGGGCGCAAAAGGGGGCAGGACCGGCAAGCAATCGGACGTTCGCGCGGAGGATTAACTACCAAAATTCATGCGATGGTGGATGCGCTCGGCTATCCGCTGCGTTTCGAATTGACGCCAGGACAAGACCACGATTCTGTCACCGGCTATCGCCTTCTTCATGAACTGGACTTCTGCCCGGGCGAAGTGTTGGCTGATCGCGCCTACGATACCAATGCCATTCTGGAGCTTTTGCAAAGCCGAGCGATCACTCCGGTTATCCCAAGCAAACGCAATCGGCGGGTAAAGCGCCCGTTAGATTCATCCGACAGGACATGTCGGGTGATAGGAACATTATCTCATTAATTGCTGCGAAAATCGCAGCTTTTTTATTTTATGGGATAAAGTTCTTGTCAAAACCAAATGACAAGAACTTTATCCCATTTCCGATTTTGACAAGAATATTATCTCATTCCTGAAGAATCAATCCGGGTTATTGAATCATTTCACGAACGAGCAGCGACTATCATAGGAGCATCCCTTAAATCACAGGCTTGATCGTTCACAGCCGAAAGTGGAAGATCTATAATCTTAGGATCATCATCGGAAGTATTGAGAAGCACATAGACGAATTGAAGACTGTATACATTTTTACAATAAGATACGTGCCTGTTATCTTCTGTCGCAATTTCAAATCAGGAGACAAGAACATGGTCCCATTGAAAATCACTATTATAGCGGCTTTTTTGTTTTATTGGAACAGGTTCTTGTCCCGATTGCCGTAATGAATACAAACATGATCCAATTAACAATTAGACATTTATCTATACAGTTGCAAAATAGCAAATGTCGTTATGCTTACCTCAGAAATTTCAGAGTAAGACTTTAAATTTCATCAGTGGGGAGACGATTCCCCTGATCCGCCCCATGTGCTCTTCTACTGCCATTTGCAGGAGCGCTATAAGCTTTACTACAAAACCGCAGTGAAAGAAACAGACCACTTCAGATTGAAATAAAAGTAATTTAAGTAATTTAGTTTAAGAAAAAGGAGTGCTTAAAGTCGATCTGAAAAATGCCTGTTAGTGGTCTTGGAGCACTTAGTGATCTTAATGCACCTTCATATCTATTCTCTATATTAACTGACCCTCGCATCAAAAACATCGAATAAGATTGATCAAGGAGTGGATTTTGAATAATGATATCTTTAACCCACAGTAACAACCATCATCAGATTCCAAGTGGTTTTTCGAGAACATTTTAACAACCTGCGAAAATGATCGTCAATCGAATTGATGTAATTTGACATAGGCTTAACAATTAATAAAATTCTTGGTTTCGAGGGGTGATTGGAGAAATGTAGCTTTAGTTCAGCAAACCTGGAGCTGTCATATATACGAGTGAGACAAAATGGAATCAACCCGGGCAATACCAAATCTGCGCTGCTAAGTGTCATTTCCTCCGTTGTGGCAGATGTGGGTTCCTCTCCATAGGACGTCATGTACCAGGATTCATCATCTCTCACGTCTACATGTTGCAGCTCAGCCTCATCTACCGTTGTACCCATACCGGAACTCGTTGATACGATTGAATTCATTGGAATAGATGGATTTTAACCTGAAAAATATCGAGGGAAAATCATTTTTTTCAGCACTATATTGTACAACCGGTTGTCTATAAAGTGGGATGTAAACGAATACAACAATTGAATTCATCATGTTATTATGAATCCACAGCAAGAAAGAAGTTAATCCTGCTGAGTAAAAGGAAATATAAAACAATTTGCAAGGAGGATTTTTTCAACCCTAGCTTCGAAAACTAACATACCAGGAGGAATTAACATGTCAAATTCAAAAATTAAAATCGCCGTAGCTTGTGGAAGCGGAGTAGCAACTTCTACTATCGCAGCAGATGGAGTGAAAGAGGTATTAAAAGAAGCAGGAATTGAACATTACGATATCATTAAAACGAGTATGACGGAATTACCGAATATTATTGACAACGTCGATATTGTTCTGACAACTAATAATTTTAAAACCGATGAAAAGCCATATATGAACATCATGGGATTTGTAACAGGGCTTAATGAAGAAAAATTGAAAAATCAATTGGCTGAAAAACTGCTGGATTTAAAAAATAGTTAAGGTGGTAGATCATAATGGATACTGTGCATAATATTATTAAATCTATTACTGATATGGGAGCAACAGCTATTTTACCAATAATAATCACTGTATTAGGTCTAGTTTTTCGAATGAAAGTTGGAAACGCTATCAAATCCGGTCTTTTAGTTGGAGTAGGCTTCTTAGGTTTAACATTAGTTGTTGGCTTGCTCAATTCCTCCCTAAAACCGGCAGTTGATTATTATGCAAAAATCGGTTCTGGATTTACAATTGCAGATATTGGATGGCCAGCTGTAGGGGCGGCATCTTGGGTGCCTCCTTTTGCAGCATTAGCAATCCCTCTTGGTTTAATTATTAATCTAGTATTAGTTCGACTTAGATGGACAAAAACGTTAAATGTGGATATATGGAATTACATGCATTTTCTAATCCCAGGAGCTTTGGCTTACTTTCTTTTTGACAGTTTCTGGTTAGGGTTGGTAGTAACATTGGTGATGTCTGTTATTGCTCTATTTGTTGGTGATTTAATTGCTTCAAAATGGCAAGAATACTTTGGTTTAGAAGGTACAACCTGCACAACTATTATTTATTCAGCTTGGGGTTATCCGATTGCCTGGCTGGTAAATAGAATCATTGATTTCATTCCTGGTTTAAATAAATTGGAGTTTTCGCTGAGTAAAATTAATAAAAAAATAGGCGTTCTCGGGGACCCCGTTATTATTGGATTTATTGTTGGGTTAGTTTTAGGGGCAATTACTAAAAGACCTGTTACAGAGATAGTGACTATGGCCACAGGGATAGCTGGAGTTATGGTATTAATGCCTAAAGTTGTTGGAGTGATGATGGACGGGCTATCTCCAATTGGGAAATCGGCAAAAGACTTTATGATTAAACGCATGGGGAATAACTCCAATCTAAATGTGGGGATGGATATTGCGCTAGGCTTAGGCGATCCGACTACTATTACAACTACAGTCGTTTCCATTCCAATTGTTATGTTATTAGCACTCATTTTACCTGGAGTTCAGTTCTTTCCAATAGGACTGTTAATGTCTGTTACCTATATTTCTGTAATGTGTACGCTAACAAGCAAAGGAAATCTATTCCGTTCTATTGTGTCGACAGTAGTATTTTGTATTATCACATTTTATTTGGCAGGATTTGTTGCACCTGGTGCAACACAGATGCTTAACAGCGCAGGTGTCGAGTTAAAAGGTTTAGGGACAGATGTTACTTTTTCTGAGATATGGAACTTATTAATTTATTGGGTAAGCACTTTAGTTAAATAAAGACTAGAGAAGAGGAAAAACAATGAATCTGATTTTACCTTCAATATTTGCAGCAGATTTAATGAACTTAAAAAGTGAATGCGATGTTTTATATGAAGAAGGATTTCAAGTACTTCATGTAGATATGATGGACGGAAATTTCGTCCCTCATATCGCATTTGGTCCAGAACAAATTAAAAATATAAAAAAACAAGTGAATATGAAATTAGATGTTCACATGATGGTATCAGCCCCAGAGCAGCATATAGCGAGTGTGTTGGACACTGGAGCAGAAATGATATCAGTTCACTATGAATCAACTCCTCATATTCGTTTTGTCATTGATCAGATTAAGCAACATGGAAGGAAAGCAGGGATCGTCATTAATCCTGGGACGGACACCTTTTTATTGAAACCTTTTCTAAACATCATTGACTATGTTCTAGTTATGTCGATCAATCCAGGAAGACCTAATCAAGTTTTTATGGAAGAAACAATTGATAGAATAAGAGAACTGAAAGTAATGATAGGTCAACGAGATATTCAGATCGAAGTTGATGGTGGAGTCGATGAGAGTATAGCTAGTCAATGTATCGAAGCTGGAGCATCTTTGGTTGTCATCGGATCATATTTATTTTCGAATAACAAAGCACATGTGAAGAATTTGAAAAGTCTAGAACATGGAGAGAGAAAGGATGAGAGAAAATGAAATCATTAAAACTGTATGGTGCCAGAGACATACGTTTTGGAGGAGCGGAAAAACCTCAAATACTGCATGGAAAAGATGTCATTGTAAAAATAAAAGCATGTGGCATTTGTGGATCTGATATCTCTCGGTATAAAAAATTGGGTGCAGTCACACCTGGTCAGGTATGGGGACATGAATTTGCAGGTGTTGTAGAACAAGTTGGCGATCAAGTAACAGATCTAAAAATTGGAGACCATGTTGCTGGATGTCCAGCACTAATTGAAGAAGATGATTATTATTATCGAGCAGGTCAACCAGCTAGAGCGAATTCATTGCATGCAATAGGTGCTAAGGAACCTGGTGGATTCGCCGAATACATTAAACTCCCAGAGAAGAATTTAGTTAAAGTACCTGATGATTTGGATTTCGAATCAGCTTCAATGGTAGAACCTTCTACTGTAGTTTTACATGGGTATTATCGAACCAATCTATCGGTGGGCGACGATGTGGTCATTGTTGGAGCAGGGGGAACCATTGGGTTGTTTGCTGTTCAATGGGCAAAAATATTTGGCGCGAAAAAAGTAATTGCGGTTGATATTGATGATGAAAAGCTTCAAATTGCGAAGGAATTAGGCGCCGATTATACGATAAATTCTCTGAATGAAGATGTTCTGACAAAGGTCGCTAAATATACGGATGGCATGAATGCAGATATTGTAGTTGAAGCAGCTGGAACGCCACATACAGCAGCAACTGTGTTTGGTTACGCCAAAAAAGGCGGCGGAGTTGTGTTCCTAGGTATCCCTTATGCAGACGTTGCGATGGAAAGATTTTATTTTGAAAAAATCCTAAGAAGTGAGTTAACCGTGTGGGGATCATGGAGTTGTGTATCCGCACCATTCCCAGGTAAGGAATGGGCAACGACTGTTCACTTTATGCACAATAACAGATTAAATACTAAAAAAATGATTACACATCGTATACCGCTTGAAGAAGGTTCAGAAATGTTTGAACGATTAATGGAAAGAAAAGAACTTATCGGCAAGGTAATCATGTATCCAGAAAGCTGAAGGTGAACTTATGGACAAATTAATTAAACAAATGGAAGTCATTATGAAAGAATTAGAAAGAAGTATTTCCTTAATGAATGTTGGTGAATGTGAACAAATTCTGCAGGCCTTGTATAATACAAAGCGGATTTTCCTTGCTGGTTCAGGGAGATCAGGTTTAGCGATCCGTGCTTTCGCTAATCGACTGTTGCACTTAGGTAAAACGGTTTATATTGTTGGTGATATTACTACTCCAAGCATTCAAGCAGAGGATATTTTATTTATTGGTTCTGGTTCAGGAGAAACCGCTGGTCTAATAGTAAATGCAAAAAAAGCAAAGCAATCAGGAGCAAAGGTAATTCTTAATACAACGAATTCGCAGTCCACTTTGGGGAAACTAGCTGATTACATGCTTTTAATTAATGTTGACAATAAAGAAACGGATACTGATTTAATGGAATCTTCTATTCAACCAATGGGATCGGCATTTGAGCAATTAAGTCTTCTCTTGTATGATGCGATTGTTTTGGAATGGGTAGCTACTTTTAATGAAACCTATGATGACATGAAATTAAGACATGCTAATTTGGAATAAACGTTTGATTTGGAGGCAGAACAAAATTTCGATTCTTCACAGAGCGCCTCCAAGAGCAAAGATTAAATTGAGTAATTTGAATACGACCTAAACTTGAAGCCTCTTATATAATCCTCTGGAGCTGTCAATATTATTATTAACAAGGAAGGAGGAGAGAGAGCCATGCAGCTTGATGATAGAAGCAGCAGCTTGCTGCAAGAATTGTTATCAAATCCAAGTGTGAAGAGTAAGAACTTGGAACATAAGTATGGTTTAAGCCGCAGGCAAATCAGTTACAGCCTTGAAAAAATCAATGATTGGTTAGAGGGCCAACGCCTACCAAAAATTGAACGGAATAAACAGGGTGTTTTTATTGTTGATGCTACTCTCTTCTCTGCTGTGCCTAATGAAGTAAACAAGCCTTCGACAAAAAAGTATATTTTTTCTGAAGCAGAGCGAGTAGAACTTATTATTCTGATCCTACTGAGTCGTAGTGAAGAATTATCTTTATTTCATTTTACCAGTTCCATTTACGTAAGCAAGAATACCATACTAAATGATCTAAAAGCAGCACAAGAATTAGTCGAACCTTATGATCTTAGTATCCGTTATTCCCGGTTATCTGGTTACTCAATTGAGGGTGTTGAATTTCAAAAAAGAAAGTTATTGATTGATGTCGTTAACAAAATTCATCACATGTACAATGGGGAAAAATGGGTTCAACAGTTAGCAGAGATCACTGAAAAAGAAGTGCAACAGATTCATGAACGTCTTGAAAAGGTTGAAAACCATCTGAGCTTGAAATTTACAGACGATAAGATGAAAATTTTGCCGCATATCCTACTGATCTTGCTGCGAAGAATCAAACTTGGGAAAACAATAAATTCCTTTCATATTAGCTATGAAGAATTATCGGATACCAAGGAGTACCAAGCGGTTCAAGAACTACTATTGGATTTGGAGCATATACCGACTGAGGAAAGATTATTCATCACACTGCAAATTCTTACGACGAATGTTTCCTCATCTGAGCTCCTTGGGGAAGACATCGTATCAGATTTAAATCAGGCATTGAAAAAGATGCTGGAGCGATTCGAGAAAATGTCCTGCATCCTCTTACAAGACAAAAAGCAGTTGTTGCATATGATCATGCTGCATATAAAACCTGCATATTATCGCATTAAATACAAACTTACTATTACTAATCCACTACAAGAAACAATTAATAGTGAATTCATAGAACTGCACCACCTTGTAAAAAAGTCAGCAAAACCTTTAGCTGATTACATTGGCTGTGATATTCCAGATAGTGAATGCACTTATTTAACGATGCTGATAGGCGGTTGGTTAACAAAGCAAGGAGACAGCATTCTGAGTAAAACAAAAGCAGTAGTGGTTTGCGCTAACGGAGTATCCGTTTCTAAGCTTTTACTAATTACTTTGAATGATTTATTTCCTGAATTCATTTTTCTGGATTCCTTATCTGTGAGAGAATTCAAGATGTATGATTTGGAATATGACATTGTTTTTTCTTCCGTATATCTGCAAACGAACAAACGACTATTTATAGTCAAGCCAATATTACAAAAGGAAGAAAAGATCTCTCTACGAAAACAAGTGATGGAATTATTGCATGGATTCACTCCATCTGAATTAAGTTTGAAAAATATTCTGGAGATCGTTGAGAAATATGCAACCGTTCAGAACAGGCAACTTCTTGCAAAGGAATTACAACAATACTTTACAAGCCATCACTCGTTGTCTTTCAAATCACAACCCGAATTACAAAAGACAAATTTGCATGACCTGATAACGCCGGAGAATATTACATTGCTTCCTTCAGTATCATCTTGGGAAGAGGCTATACGATTAGGGGCGCTACCGCTGCTACTTCAAGGGAGTATCCAACCTTCTTATGTAGAAGCTATGATCCAACATTACGATGTGGAAGATCCGTATATCATTATTAGCCCAAATGTGGCAATTCCTCATGATAGTCCCGAAAGTGGCGTAAACGAAGTAGCTATGAGCTTGCTCCGTTTAGAGCAAGGCGTTGAATTTGCAAGAAATAGGCCGATAAACATCGTTATTATCATAGCCGCTGTCGATAAACAACAGCACTTAAGGGCATTGGTTCAATTAATGAAACTTGTTGAAAGTAAAGATGATTGTGAAGCTATCATTCAAGCCCAAAGTGCAATGGATATCCATAGTATCATCAAAAAATATGGTACGGATTAATAAAAAGATATCTATGTGTTCCGATTTTTATAAAAGGGAGTAATTATTATGAGCGCAAAAACGATAAATGGACTCGTGTTTGATCAGGATTTAATTCAACTGCACGCACGTTACGATTCGAGGGAAGAGCTTATCAAAAGCTTTGGAAAAAAGATAGAAGAGAAAAATTATGCCAAAAAAGGATATACAGAATCTTTGCTTCAACGTGAAATCGAATATCCGACCGGAATCAACATGGGGACAATTGGTATAGCAATTCCACATACAAATAAAGAATTCGTTAACGAAACTGCTATTGCCGTTGCAGTTTTAGATAATAGCATAGAGTTCGAGGATATGGGGGGATCAGATGAAACTGTCAACGCAGAAATCGTGATGGTACTTGTAGTAAAAAATCCTAAGATGCACATCTCATTTTTAAAGAACTTAACGAGTTTGTTTCAAGAAGAAAAATTCGTTAAACGTTTTCAAAATGCAACTAATCCTGCCGAGATCGAGGAAATACTCTTGAAGTTGCTTTAATAGAGACACATAAAATAATGTTGTAAAATTAATTAAATTGGTTGATGGGACCGGATATGAAATTGCGACATATAACAATGATGGAAAACTGGATTTACAGCCAAATACAGATTATCATCTCAAAGTAGAAGCGCAAGGCAATATCACTAAGGTTTATTTGAACAATAAATTAGTTATCGACACAAAAGATCAAACTTATAAAGAAGGACACTTTGGTCTCAATGTATGGGATACAACGGCTTTTTTTAATGATGTTAAAGTGAAACTAACACATAAAGATGAATGATTAAGAAAAGTTAAATAATGATATTTGTATCTCTATGGATTTAGTTTGTGTCGCCACACAGCGACACAAACTTTTTTTAATTATATTGAACAAACCAAACATAACTTAATGATGGGGGCATTATCAATGAATAAGGAGTGATGAGAAATTACTGCAATATTATCTGGAACTCAAAGGTCCGAATGCGGGGGAATGGAACTCCTCTCCACAGTGCCTTCACACACAGTTGGTGACAAGAGATTACATAAAGAAGACATTCGATATTTTTGATGAAATCCAAGTATGTAATGTTGGTATCGGAACTGGAGATTGGGACGATTACCTTGGATATTGGCTTAAGGGAAGAGGTGGTTTAACCAGCATTGATATTGACGAAAGTATTTGCGAGATATTTGAGTATAGACAACAGAGGGAGCAGCATCCCAATCCATCAAAGGATTTATGCAGGAGCATATTCGATTCCGATTTGCCTCAAGAAGCCTTTGATATTGTAACCCTAATTGGGTCCGCTATTAATGAAACAGGGGACTTCAAAAAATGCTTAGATTCGTGTTTTAGTTTAATCAAGCATGGGGGATATTTGATGTTTATGGCAAGTTTAAAATATACACCCGTTGAAATGTTAGAGGAATACATAAGTAATACTAAATATCATATTGTGCAAAAAAATGTATACGAAGTGTTCCCTGAATATCCGTTTTTCATCAGCAAAATCAGAAAATAATCAGGCTAAGTGTAAATTGACTTACTGCAACCACTCTAATTGTATAGGCTTGGTTGCACAATCTTTGGTACTTCGCGAATAATTTTTCTTTCATTTGCGATATAAAAGTTTTCATTTGTAAAGTGATTATATATATTCTTACCTTCATTCAGTCATTTTCATCGACCTATCAATTATAAGGACGCGATGCTCTCGCTTCATTTTATTAATCGAGAGCAACAGGGATGCGCATCATAAATAATAAGTTTAAATTTTCACCAAGCTTTCCGTCATTCATTAGAAGGTGCCCTGATCAGTAGCATCTTTCCAATGAATGACGGACCTCTACATAAAAAGGTGTCCAGCGACCTTAGGGATCGTCTGACACCTTTTGCTGTTTTTACGCTTCATTCCTTGATTCAACCTTGCGCTACGAAACGATTAACTTCTTCCAACGACGGCAAGGCTGCAATCGCTCCAACTTTAGTGCGAATGACCTCGATCATAGGGGCGATACCATGCTCAGCTGAAAAGTCGAGCATTTCTTGCGTTTCTTTGATACTGCCAATGTATGATGCCGTAATATTCCGCGCCCAGCAAATAAGAAGAAAACATTATATTGATCTGGCTTGTTTGGCAGACCAAGATTTACAAGTGCCCTGTCCACACTAAGGATGGATAGAAAGGCATCAACGTTGATATTTGCAGACACTGTGTTTAAAATAAGATCAAATTGACCAGCCAACTCAGTGAACGTGGTGGGATCAGAGGTTACGTAATAGTGATTCGCGCCAAACGCAAGAGCTTCATCTTTTTTGTTCATACTATGGGGTTGTTACCTATGAGAGCGATACCTTGCCCCGCTCCGATGCAGTTCGGCATATTTCTGCGTGTTTGTCCCATATAATTTCCACCTTAGGCTTAGATTTTGTTCAATCAAGAATGAGGGTTGACACCTATATCGGGAATAAATATAATAAGGCTAATCAAAACATATGAACAGTTGATCATATGTTTATATAAATTCAATTCGTTTCTTTCAAACTGTATAGAGAGGGAATGAAAAGTCGATCGAAACAGTGGAAAGGTATTATGACAAACCATTCAATTAGTTTAAGGAGAGGATAACGGTGTCCGTAAACAATCATGGTCATGACCATGGACATAACCATAAGCATGTACATACCAACAATAAAAAAGTACTTCTGATTTCATTCATCATTATTACGGTGTATATGATTATCGAAGCGGTTGGAGGTGTGATTACCAACAGTTTGGCTCTGCTTTCCGATGCGGGTCATATGTTGTCCGATTCCATCGCTTTAGGGGTGGCTTTGCTTGCATTCACATTTGGCTCCAAAGCTGTAAACACAGGGAAAACATACGGCTACAGGAGATTTGAAATTTTAGCTGCAGCCCTTAACGGTGTTACGTTGATCGGCATTTCACTTTACATTTTTTACGAGGCGATTGAGCGGTTTATGAATCCTCCGGAAGTAGCCACCCTTGGCATGTTGATTATCAGTACCATCGGATTGCTTATAAATCTGTTGGTTGCGTGGATTATGATGCGTGGGAGTGACACCAAGGAAAACCTGAATATGCGCAGTGCCTATTTGCACGTACTCAGTGATATGCTGGGGTCAGTTGGCGCCATTGCCGCAGCTCTTATGATGATGTTTTTTGGCTTGGGCTGGGCAGATCCGCTTGCTAGTGTCGTTGTCGCGGGACTTGTTTTACGTAGCGGTTACTTTGTCACAAAATCGTCCTTGCATGTTTTGATGGAAGGGACGCCCGAAAATGTTGATATGAACGAAATTGTCAATTCGATCCGAAGGGTAGATGGTGTTAAGGGAGTCCATGATGTACACATTTGGTCCATTACAAGCAGCATGAACGCTCTTACTGCTCATGTTGTCGTTAACGGAGAAAAATCGATCTATGAAACCGAAGTGATTCTAAAAAAAATCAAACACATGCTGGAAAACAAAGAAATCTGGCACGTGACCTTACAAGTTAGGTCCGAACGGCATGCTCACGATAGCTCGATTTTATGTACCGTCAAAGCCGATGTGACGGATGCGCATGCTCATCATCACCATTGATGGACACGGAATCGTCAACATCAACCGCTGTAGACGAAATGAATTTATTCCCCCACAAGCGGCCTCTCCACTCCATAGTGTGATGAGGCTGTTCTGCTACTTATGGAAACAAAGTCAATCAAATCAAGATGACTTGTATAATGAGTTTTTAATAAAGGTGTCTGGCCTACATTCAAGTTCGGAATTAATTCTTACTAAAATAGTATCTCAGTGTAATAGAAAAAGTACTTTTATCTAACTGGAATGTTATAAAAACTCAGTCTCAAAGGATGTTATAACCCATACTACTGCGAGTATTACGGCAGGCCAGTAAACAAGCTGGAGCTGCTGTTTCGCTTGCTGTTTTTGCAGATCCTATACAATCTCTTGGATAACCGAATGATTTAGGAAGCCAAAGTGAATCTGGCTTACAAGTGGTTCATCGGATTAATCCGGAGGATCCGCTGACAGATCGAGTTTGACCTTAGAGATACGTTCAAGAAATGGATCAAGCGCAGGCCGATCATTGAACACAAAAACGTGGAGGTGAAGAGATTCGGTATGGATACAGCCCCAGGTACTAGGGTCTCTTTCGTATGTGATTACAATCCTACCTCACCAAGTTCGTTGTAAACGCGAAACGGAGGTGAAGCTAATAGAGTAAAAGCAGCCCATCATCGGGTAGAGGATGGGCTGCTTTTTTCGTCTCATCGTATCCATTTTTCCTGTCTGAGCTTTCATAACTATACAAGCGAGGGTTTGCAGGAATCTCCTAATTCGGGGCTGTTTTTACGTTATTGATGGTAGGTGAAATGGTGAACCGTTTTTGGGGGAGTGTTGCCCTCATTCAAATCTCTTTCTGCTATTTGGAAGCTACATCCATCAATACTCAGGAAAAGTTTGTCTTTAGCTTTCGGGGATGTTTAGATAATTAACAAGCCTGTTTTTTTATTGTATTTATTAAGCTGGGATGAAAAAGTGTCCATCAGTTTTTCATATACGGGTATAATGATGACGAAAATGAAAAGGGAGGAGATTAAGATTAATTATAAAGATATATATAATTTACATATTCAGCTTCTTGATGTATATGAGAGGAACCAACAGGATCGCCATCCTTATCAAAAGGATATTAATTTTTATAAACGACAACTTAACTTTTTTTATGAAAATATTGTACAAAAGATTTTTGTTTTAAACCAACTAATAAAAATTTATGAGAAGAATAGAGAGCCTAAAATTAAGTGGTGCTCAGAGACTTATTATTCAAAACAACATGAGGATATTGAAAAAGTAACAGATTGAAAGATGATAAGACCAGTGGGTGGTTTCATTTCAGCGTAATTAAAATAAGATTCTATATGAATAAATAGACATGCTAAAGCGAAATATTCAAGAAAAGCAAAATCACAGATGAGTTCCCAGTTTGGGATTTGATTCTGTGATTTTTCTTATTTCACGAGCGGAAAAATGTTTGAATTGGAGGCTATTACAAAGAAAATATAACGAAAATTACCGCTAGAAGCAGGCTAAATTGCTGCTCAAGAGCCTGTTTCTACAAGTAGTCACCATAGTTTAGACCTGCAGGAGAAGTTAACCTCGTATGCAAAAGATTAAATCAGATCTACAACAATACAGAAACAACCTCTCGCCAAAAAGGGACGAAGCGGGCTATCGTAAAGCTTAGCAATAAATCCAATTACTAACTCGGATTACTAACTCGGGTATCGTTTCTTTGTCCTCTGAGAAATGAATACGAACCCATTTCTCAGAATCCAGGCGAAGATTAGGGAGTTTGATCACTTCATCTGGATCCTAAAATTCCAGTCTGGGTATACCAGATGAACCAAAGCCAGTAGCTCCGTTTTCCTTGGCTGTGGAATAGGGCGGTTATTATCTTTTTTTTCCATATGGGCTTTATTTAATCTTGGCAGCAATATGCTGTGGATTACTTGAGTTTGAAGACACGCCCTAGTTAATTAAAATCTTAAATAAGTTGAATCTTTAGCCGTTGATCTAAATCAAAAGGTCTTCGGATTTTTGGTTTGGGTTTAAGAACAAAATAGACTTAGTAGTTTAAACGGGAAAGTAATACAGGTGCTGTAAATTGAACTTAAGTTCTATTCTGAGATATAAAGATTAGATATAAAAACGTTGACTAAATTCAATTTCAAAAGTATAATTCAATTAATCGATTGAATAATTGATAAATTAATTGAGGAGGATTCTATTTATGGGAGCAGTATCTTTAACAAAACAGAATTTTGAATCGAACATTAAAACCGGAGTGACACTAGTCGATTTTTGGGCACCGTGGTGTCCACCTTGTCAAGTGCAACTTCCAATCGTGAACGAGCTAGCTGATGATTTAGCCGGACAAGCAACAATAGCCAAAGTCAACGTTGATGAGGAAATCGAATTGGCTTCACAATTTGGAGTTAGAAGTATTCCAACGCTTCTCTTATTTAAAGATGGTAAACTGGCTGAAACAATGGTGGGGGTCGAGCAAAAGCAAGCTCTTAGAGAAAAAATTCTAGGATTGCTTAATTAACAGAGTATTCAACAAATCCATTTTTGTAATAATCATTGAAATACATGTGAAGAGAGCGACGGATTTGGATTTTTCTGAACCGTCGTTTTTTTCAATTTATTAAGTGAATTTTTGAGTTAGAATCAAAATGAACGGAAAGTAAATGTTGGATTGCTATTTTATACTTGGACATACTAGTGAGTAATTCGAATGCAGGAAGGCATAACCCGAAAATCCAAGGTATTGCAACAAAGAGGAGGTTCCAAATGGAAAGTAGATGTCCTGAATCGGATATTAAAGAACGTTTATATCAGCAATTTGCTCGAATTGGGAAATGTTTATCCAGTGACAAAAGACTTGAGATTATGGATCTCTTATCAAACGGACCAAAATCTGTTGAAAGTTTGGCTACACAAACTGGTATGAGTGTTGCGAATGTATCCCGTCACTTACAAATTTTGCTGGAAGCGAAATTGGTTAGATTTCAAAAGAAAGGTACTTTCGTCATATATAATATTAGTGATTCATCTGTAACTCATTTTTTGTCCTCTTTATGGAATTTGTGTGAGGACAGACTCTCTGACATAAAACAGATTAAAGATGAGTTGAAAAGGCAATATGTAGGTGTTCAAAGTATCACAAAAAATGACCTATTGGCAAAAATGAAGCAGGATAACATGGTTCTCATAGATCTTCGACCAGTTGAGGAGTATAACACATCTCATATCCCAGGTGCTATATCTGTACCTTTAGAGCAGTTGGAAGAATACCTAAAAACATTAAATAAAGCTGATGTAGAACTTGCTGCATACTGTCGTGGCCCTTATTGTTCTCTTGCATCTCAAGCTGTTGATTATATTCAAAAACAGGGCTTCACAGCGTATCGAATAGAAGAAGGAGCCCGAGAGTGGAATGCTTACGATGGAGAATGAGGAACGAAATTTTAATAATAGATGCAATTGGAAAATATAATACTTTTAACATTTAAAGTTCGATTTAGAGAGTTGATCATACTGAAAATTAATCATTAAATTCAACTGTTCAATTGATTTTATGGAATCCCTGAAAAATAGTTTTTTTTGTTAAATTTACTGGCTAATTCAACATTTCTGCTTCTTTCGCGGTGTAAGATGTTATCTTTAAAATCAAACCCAATCCAGGTGCCTGATCATATTAAATGGCTTGACATAAGAGATAATTCCGATTTTGAAAAAGAGCAAGTTCCAGAATCCATCAATATCTCTAGGGCGATTGTCTTTTGTTTGGAGAAAAGATAAGTCTCCCACAGATAGATAGTGTAATTATATTGACCGATCAATATTTTAAAGAAAAAAAGCGGTACGTATTTTACGAAAATAGGGATTTCATGATTTGTATTTATTAGTAGGTCCAGTTCCTCAATTAAATGAATGGAGTTAGAAAAGTAAATTAGAACAATATTGCATTGAATATTATTGGATCTGTAGCTATTCAGTTCCGAATAACATACAGTAAGGCGGGAGATTAATGATAAATGTCCAAGAAATAACTTCAGTGAATGAAATAGATTCGTTTATCCAAGATAACCGATTAAGTATGCTATATGTATCTCAAGAGGATTGTAATGTATGTCATGCAATTTATCCCAAACTAAAAGAATTACTCAACAACTATCCAGAAATAAAACTTGCGCATATAGATGCTAGTCAGGTAGAGGCGGTTGCAGGCAAATTATTGATTTTTACAGTTCCCACGATCATCTTATTTTTTGATCAAAAGGAATATCTTCGTGAAGGACGGTTTGTTCAGTTTGAACAATTAGAAGCACGATTAGAACAGTTGTACAATGCGGTATAAATTATAAGGCAATATCAACATGAAAATAAAACTATTTAATACGATGGAGAAAGAATGGAGAATCCCGTGATTATTATTGGTGTTGGTTTAAGTGACCTGCGAGCTGTCAATTTACTTACGGAACAAAGAATCTGATGCCCATCAGCAAAAAAAGTAAGGACTATTTTTTATAAAGATTGTTCTGCGGATGCCGATACGGCTATATCCAAAGAGCGTATTTCACTTCAAAATTTTTCACATTAAGTACCTATACCTGTATCTGGGAATGGAACATCCAAAAACTAACAAGAAGTTACAACGAATCTATTCATCCGTAATGAAAATAATCAATTCGAATATACAATTAATTAATTGAATATTTGACCCGTTTAAATTATACTAATGGAATATCACTATTTTAAAACTAAGGAGGTTTATTCATGAAGAAAATGAAAGCCATGCAAATTCCAGCTGCAGGAGAAAAAATGCAGTTAGTTGAGGTACCGGTTCCGCAGCCGGCAGAAGGGCAAGTATTGCTCCGCGTTGAAGCTTGCGGCGTATGTAATGGAGATTCAATGGCCATGGGCGGTGCGGCGTCAGCATATCCCCGCATTCCTGGACATGAAGTGATAGGAATCGTTGATGAGCTTGGATCAGGCTCGTCAAAATGGAAAATTGGAGAACGTGTCGGCATTGGATGGCATGGGGGACATAGCCATGTGACCGGATTAACAATGGACGGTGGATATGCTGAATACATGGTTGCTTATGAGGAAAGTTTGTCCAGTATTCCAAATGAAATTTCGGCAATGGAAGCTGCTCCACTAATGTGTGCTGGAGAAACGACCTTTAGTGCCATCAAAAATAGTAAAGCTCGCCCTGGTGATCTGGTAGCGATTCAGGGGATTGGTGGACTGGGACATCTTGCCGTTCAGTTTGCAAGCAAAGCCGGATATCGCACCGTGGCTATTTCACGAGGAAATGATAAAGAAGCTCTCGTACGTGAACTTGGAGCCCATCACTACATTGATTCGGCCAAAGAAGATCCGGCTGAGGCATTACAAGCATTAGGCGGTGCTAAAGTCATCCTGGCAACTGCACCTAACGCGAAGGCCGTTTCCTCTCTGATCAACGGGTTGGGTCAAGACAGCGAGCTCATCATTGTGGCAACTTCCACTGATCCACTAGAATTGTCAGCGATGGACTTTTTGAAAGGATCTAACACGGTCAAAGGTACGTTAACAGGCGGAGCGGAAGAAATCCAAGCGACGATTAATTTCAGTGTGCTGACGGATATTCGCCCCATGATTGAGTCATATCCATTAGATCGTGCTAGCGAAGCATACGATAAAATGATGTCAGCATCGACTCGATTCCGTGCTGTCCTGAATATTTCTGAGTGATAATATAATTCTATAGGTGGGTAGCCTACGACTCACGGGTTAATAGAACCACTTGTTCAATTTGGACAAGTGGTTTTTATAATGTACTGTAGGATTTACCATACGCCTGTAATACTAAAGATACTGCGTTATGTCGAACTTCGCTCAACTAACTTGTATGTTAAAGTGTTTAGCCTGTTTTTGATGTTATTCAACTTATTTTGCAAAATAAGAAATGCATTCTCAGCTTGCTGGTCGATAGGATAGTCAATCGTTGTCAAATCGAGCAAGTGAGCCACCTCTGTATTATCGAAGCCCATAATCCCCAAATCTCCCGGAATGGAAAATCCCAATCGACGCAGGGCTGTCATAAGACCAGCTGCCACTTCATCATTGGCACAAAAAATAGCATCAGGTCGGTCTTCCTGCGATACCCACCATTTAGCAAGCTCCTCCCCATCACGAACTAAAGTTTTATCTTCGAAATGAGGAAATGGATACGCCATGAGATTGTGTTTCTTAACGAATTCTGTATGGGCACGAATGCGTTCCTTTGTATTCAGTCCTTTGGACATCGGATATATGCTAAGTATTTTTCGGTAACCTTTGGAATGAAGATATTCAAGACCTGTCGAATAGGCATGAAATTGATCCATATAGACAGAAGGAAGATTCTCGTTTTGAAGACGTTGCCATATAACAATGGGGCCATACCGGACATAGGATTCAATGACATCCCATTCATTGGACCGTATCAAACACACGATAGCATCTAATTGCTTCCGTTTTAGCATTTCCAGGGCGATAAGCTCCTTTTCAGGTTCTCCATTCGTGATAAAAAGAGTGACGATAAATCCGTTTTTCTCAGCAAAAAGAGTGAATGCACGAACAAAATTAATAATAATGGGACTAAAGGAGATCGTCATTATTCCAATCTGACGAGTTTTACCTTTTTTTAGAGAGATCGCATTAGCATTGGGGACATAATCAAGCTCCTCGATAATTTCTAAAACTTTTTGTCTGGTTAAATCACTTACGTAGCCGTGTTTATTAATTACTCGTGATACAGTTGCTGTGGATACTCCCGCTAAGCGAGCAATTTCTTGAATATTCGCCACTTCTAACCACCTCTTAAGAGAAATCATATCATGTTTCCTAAGTTTGTCTTAACTAAAAAGGACTTCAGAGCCTAATAATATTGGCCTTGAAGTCTTTTAGTTAAGAATTGGAGAAATTCATTGTTCTTCGTCTGTTCTTAGAAGTCAGCTTAGTGTAACTGAAAATGTTCTTGCCACTCATTTAAGCCCTCTTCCATGCGAAAAGCCGTAAAGCCTTCAGATTGTAATTTCTGGGTCGCCAAAGCTGAGTAGACACACAGTGGGCCTCTGCAATATGCGATGATTTCTGTGTTTTTCGGTATCTCTCTTATTAATGCATCTAACTCTTCCATCGGCACCGAAATTGCTCCCGCAATATGATCCATATCATACTCTTCTTTAGGACGTAAATCGACCAAAATTATTGAATCATTATTAATCTTCTCCCTAACTTCATCCATCGTAAGCGTTTGAACGTTATCAAGATTATTTAGGAAATCATCTTTCATTCTACTAATGTCAGGGAGCTGTTTTTCACTGATTCGCCATAAAGAGGAAAGAAATTCGATGATTTCTGGATCAGCCAAGGAATAGATCACATATACTCCTTTTTTTGTGAATTTAACCAGTTTTGCATCGAGCAGAACTTGAAGGTGGCGGGAAACATTCGCAATATTCATGTCTGTGCAGGTAGCTATTTTTTCTACGGTTCTAGAACCATTGGATAGCACATTTAAGATCTCAAGACGCTTATCACTGGATAAACATTTTCCGATTCTAGCCAATTGTTTATAGAGATCTTCCTTAAAAATTTTCGCAGAGTTCAGCATATCTTCCATTATTCTCAACCTCTATTCTTGTCGTATTATAAAACGGGAATCCCCAATTTCAATTCATGCATAGCAGAAGCCTTAGAACACACCTTAAACTATAATCCTTAAATGAAGAATCATAATGAGGAAATTAGATACTAAAAATTTGACTCTACTCACGAAATCGAGCTCTTGGTCATTCAATTGAATATTAAAATTTTAACATGAACATCCCGAGTGGAGTCAAGTTAAAAGGATATACTTTAATAAAATTTATAAGAATACCCTATTTAGAAAGTTAAAAAGAAAGCCTTTCTATTTCATGTATCTCATAAACGCATAGACGACCAAGGCTATAACATATAAGTTTGGGCTAAGCAATTCGTTCCAATCTATTGATAGAGGACCAAAGCACATCTTAGTTGATCTCCATCCGAATGGATTATGATTAAAGGCGCCAAACTTGCCTTCCACAACCACCAACACGTCTTGAACCATCAATTCCGCTGTGCGACTCTGGGGATTTCGACTCCACTCTAGGGGCGTGAGCTGTAGGGTACTGCGAAAGCAGTTCTTCATGAGGAATTTGCTCAATCAGGTCGAGACGATCAGACAAGATTATTTTCTTTTATGACCAAGGCCCGCGGTATCGCCGCGGTGACTGGCAAGCTGCTGCTCGATGACTATTGGGCGTGCAGAACAGCGTCCCGGTAGATCGAATCTGTATATAAAAGAAAATCTTAAATTCTGGATTACATATCTAACATACAACGCATATGAAACATAAACTCTCATAAAAAAGGTTGACACTGCCATTGCGCTCTGTCAGCTTTTTTCATAATGCAAAGATTAGTCAAACATCCGCCCCCAAATATATTTCTACAATGTGTGTCTCATTTGTAGTCATTTTCTATCCGTGTATTGACGAACAGATTTCCTAATGCTATAATTCAATTAATCAATTGAATATTAAAAAAGTCTGTTATAAACAACTGTAAGAACAATCAATTTTGGAGGGATCAATATGTATAAATCTGTAATTGTCGGAACTGGTCCAGCAGGACTGACCGCAGCGATCTACCTGGCTCGTGCTAATATGAATCCGCTCGTCATTGAAGGACTTGAACCAGGAGGACAGCTTACAACAACAACTGAAATCGAGAATTATCCTGGATTTCCAGAAGGCATCATGGGCCCTGAATTAATGGATAATATGCGTAAACAAGCGGAACGCTTCGGGGCTACATTTCTTAATGGTTGGGTAAAGACGGTAGATTTGGAAAAACGACCGTTTAAACTGGAAGTGGAGGGCAAAGGTGAAATCATAACTGAAACTCTGATCATTTCCACCGGTGCCAGTGCGAAATATTTAGGAATACCAGGCGAAACGGAAAATGTAGGCCGGGGAGTTAGTACTTGTGCCACTTGTGATGGGTTTTTCTTTCGAAATAAGGAACTCATTGTAGTGGGTGGAGGCGATACTGCATTGGAAGAAGCAAACTTTCTAACACGATTCGCTTCCAAAGTTACTGTGGTGCATCGTCGAGAAGAACTGAGAGCCTCAAAAATTATGCAAGATCGCGCTCGTTCAAACCCTAAAATTGAGTGGGCTTTAAGCAGGACCCCGCTTGAAGTTGTTGCGGAAGAGCGTGGAGTGACAGGATTGAAAGTCCTGAACCATATCTCAGGCAAAGAGGAAATCCTACATGCACATGGTGTATTTGTAGCCATCGGCCATCATCCGAATACGGACTTTTTAAATGGTCAAATTGAAACGGATGAGAATGGCTATATCGTCACAGTACCCGGCACATCAATGACAAATGTTTCAGGTGTGTTTGCTTGTGGAGATGTACAGGATACTCGCTATCGTCAAGCTATTACAGCAGCAGGAACTGGAGCCATGGCGGCTATGGATAGCGAAAAGTTTATCGATTCTTTGGAGAATAATTAAAAACGTGTTAACCGAATAGATCCTTGTGAAATTCTCGGAATCGAAAGATTTTAGTGACAAGTACAAGTGTTAAAATATGGAAAAAGGAGCATGTTAAAATGCCGAATCAAAAAGTGAACATGAATACGGTTTGGTTCAAAGACGCGAAAGGTTTTGGTCGTATGAAAGGCGACAATTTACAAACCCAAATTGCTATCCCTGTTATGAAAGGCGGAAGTGGAGAAGGTGCTAATCCACAACAACTCCTGATGTCCTCTGCCATTGCTTGTTATGCTCTGACACTGGCGTACATGCTCGATCGCAAGAAACTACCTGTTGCCGGGTTCTTTATGGACACAGAAGGGGACATAGCTAGAGGGGACCAACTGAGCATTACACATCGTCCGCATGTTGTTTTATCCTCGAGTGCATCAAAGGAAGATATCACTGTGGTCGAAGCATTATTCTTACAAGCAGAAGAAAAATGCCACATTGGTCAGCTGCTTGTCAAAGCAGGTGTGCCGGTAGGTACCGAAGGTAAGGTATCGATTGATGCTGGAGATGATCTGACAAGTAACTATATTGAACAACATCAATTGGAATGGTAAACCATCCATTAAAAAAGGAGAAATTAAAATGAAAAAAGTTACCTCTAAATCAGAATTTGATACAGCTATCCGTTCCCCCAAAATTACAGTTGCTGTTTTTAAAGCAGACTGGTGCCCGGACTGCAAATTTATTGATCCATTCATGCCTGAAGTTGAAGAAAAATTTGCGAATGATCTGGATCTCATCGAGGTGGATGTAGATCATGTAGGCACTGTGAGTGAAGAACAAAATATTATGGGTATTCCAAGCTTTGTAGCCTATGTCGACGGTAAAGAGCATACTCGTTATGTCAACAAGCTTCGTAAATCACGCGAAGAGATTGAACATTTTCTGCAAAGTGCTGTTGAGGTATATAACAAACGTTCATAAGGGATTTTTTGCTATTGCGTATCAATATAGAAACTACTCGAAGAAGCCACGTTTACCTCAAAAAGCAATTTGGCATAAAGAACGGTACGACACCAACTTAGAAGGCCTCATTAAAAAATATGAACAAACGATCTCTAACTACATGGATAAACGTACAAATGGAAAAGAAACAAGAGGTTGGAGTCAAGAAGTATCCTCCTTCTATAACCACATTTATTATTCTGAAGTGAGAAGAATGTTGCAGCAGCAAGGATTTAATTTCAAGTAATTTCATTGATGGAAGCCCAAATTACATGAAAATCAATCGCTTAGGTTAAACAAGCCCTAAGTTGAAGATGGAGCCGATTTGGATATCTGCTCTAATGGAGGAGAGCTGTCCTATTTAACAGGCTTCTGTGGTGGTGTAGCCATAACTTGGTCCTCAGTTCATTTTATAAACGTTAGAACGAGAGTCTTTTTATATGCACTGTTAGGGATTAGATAAGTTGATTTAATTGTTGCTAATATACGAACGTCTACGTTATAAAATGACAATAATAAAACTTGGAGGTTTTTTTGTGACTAATTCTCAATCTGTTGAAGCTCTTTTTAAACCATTCGAAATGGGAAATCTCAAACTATCTAATCGTATTATATTGGCACCTATGACTCGAAATTTTTCTCCAAATGGAGTGCCAGGGGAGGATGTCGCTGCGTATTATCGTCGTAGAGCTGAAAATAGTGTTGGACTTATTGTGACAGAGGGTACGTTTATCAACCATCCTGATGTTGCATCCGAGGTGCCAGCATGGCAGGAGGACGTACCACACTTATACGGAGAAGAGGCGCTAAACGGTTGGTCAAAAGTAGTTGATGGAGTACACGAGGCCGGTGGGAAAATTTTCTCTCAAATGTGGCATATGGGTGCACGAGGCAACGTTAATAATTACTCAAAACAAGAAATTTCGGAATTGGTTGAAGCTTTCGTACAGGCAGCAGTCAATGCTAAAAAAGTTGGTTTTGATGGCATCGAGATTATGGCAGCCCATGGATTTTTAATCGATCAGTTCTTCTGGGAAAAAACAAACTCGCGTAACGATGAATACGGTGGCGACATTGTCAAACGTGCACGCTTTGCTAGTGAGGTTATCGCAGCTTGCCGACGTGCTGTTGGACCAGAATTTCCAATCGTGTTGCGAATCTCGCAGTGGAAATATGATGCCTATACAGCAAAATTAGTTGAAACTCCAGAACAACTAAAACGTTTCTTAACGCCATTAGTTGATGCAGGCGTTGACATCTTTCATGCCTCTCTTCGTCGCTTTTGGGAACCAGCTTTTGAAGGATCTGACTTGAATCTTTCAGGATGGATTAAAAAACTGACAGGGAAACCAACAATTACAGTTGGATCTGTCGGTCTTGACGCTGATTTTTTGGATTTCTTTGCTACCGGGGAAGAGGCTAATGGCAAAGCCAACAAGATGGGCGATTTAATCGAGAGATTGGGACGTGAAGAATTCGATTTGGTCGCAGTCGGGCGTGCATTATTGGCTGACCCTGACTGGGTAAACAAAATCCGCGATGGACGAACAGAAGAATTACTTCCGTTTACGCGTGAGGCAATCGAAACATTGTATTAAACGGGAGTATGAAAATTAACGAAGAACCTAAATCGATTTGAAATGCACCCCCTAGAATATATTAGATAAACCCTGGGTTTAACCAATGTATTCTAAGGGTTCATTCTTTTGTGGCTATTCGCATGCATATTTTGGAAGGTTGGATATAAAAGATTTATTAAATATCTGGATATTCATGGCCTCCAAGGTGTCCTCCTGTTCGCATAAAAAGGACTTGACTTAAATGCCTACACATTCTATAATTCAATTAATCAATTGAATAATGTTTTCTTGTTTCGACTAAAAGGAGCCATTTAATGAGAGAAACTTGTTGATTCAATCGTAGGATCTATGAAAAAGCGTAAGTAAGGAAAAAATTCTGAGCGTGATGAATAAAAGCTAAGCGTACACTAAAATTTCTAATGAATAGAGGGGTTTTCTATGAGTCATCAAGACAGTTTATTTAAAAAATCGAATTTTAAACGTATTGGAGAATTTAACTCGGTTTCTCCAGAGATATTCAAGGCGTTTGTAGCCTTTGAAAAGTTAGCATTGGCTGAAGGTAAACTTACAGCAAAATACAAGGAACTAATTGCAATTGCTATAGCCCACACCACGGGATGCCCTTATTGCATTGAGGTTCATGTAAAACAAGCTAAGAAACATGGTGTTTCAAAAGAGGAAATGGCAGAAGCTATAATGGTTGCCACCGCGCTCAAGGCAGGTTCGGCGATGGCTCATGGCGTTAATGCTTTAAATGCGTATGATGGTACCGATGACGACGAGTTATACCGTGCATCTTATATTAATAGACTGCGGGAGTTTACCCAATTAAGTGATTCGTTTAAATCCTTTGCTTCTTTTGATCAGCAAGCGTTGAAAGCCAGCATACTCAGTACCAAGGAAAAAGAATTGATTGCGGTTGCGGTTGCCCATACCACTGGGTGTCCATATTGCATTGATATTCATACGAAAGCAGCTAAAAAAGCCGGAGCAAACAAAGAAGAACTGGCTGAATCGATTATGGTAGCTACTGCTTTAAAAGCTGGTTCCGCTCTTGCTCATGGAGTAAATGCACTGGTTGCATTTGACGAATAACTAAAACTGAGAAGGGGTAGAAACATGAAAATTGAAATCTGGTCTGACATTGCATGTCCATTCTGCTATATTGGTAAACAAAATCTGGAGCGAGCCTTAGATGGATTACCGTATAAAGATGAAATAAGTATTGAATACAAAAGCTTTGAGCTTGATCCGGGAGCTTCTTCGTATGATGGAACAAGTTTTGTAGAAAAATTAACCCCTAAATTTGGCGGAAGAGAACAAGCAAAAGAATTTCTTAGCCACTTAACTCAACAAGCCAAGAACGTGGGATTATCCTTTCAATTAGATAGTCTTAAACCCACCAATACACTGGATGCTCATCGTTTATTAAAATGGGCAAAAACGAATGGCAAAGAAACAACGTTGAATGAAAAATTACTTATTGCACATTTCACTGAATCAAAGGATGTAGGAGATTATGATACACTGGCCGATATTGCAGAAGCGGTTGGATTAAATAGAAAAGAAGCCCTCGGAGTATTAAAAAATAAGGATCTTTATAAAGATCAAGTACGAAAAGATCAAGATGAAGCTCGTAGAGTTGGGATTAGCGGGGTACCGTTCTTTATATTCAACCAAAAATATGCAGTTTCAGGGGCACAGCCGACAGAATCTTTTTCTCAAGTGTTAGAGAAAGTTTGGGAAGAAGAGCATCCGGCACCTAAGTTTGAAATTCTTTCTGATGAAACATCTAGTGAAGGACTATGTACTGATGAAGGGTGTGCGATCCCGCCTAAAAAGTCATAAAGGACAAGCGAGGATTCAATTAAATTGGTCTATGAAAAATATAAAATAGAGGAGTCCTAAATATGAGTAAAATGAACGGTGTAGATGTGAATATGCTCGGAAGCTTGGCAGAAAAATATAAGGAAAATCCTGAGGATGCGATTACAAGTTTTGCTTCTACAGTAAAATGGAAAGATGGGTTTTACTCGGAGGCCGAGGTTGGGGACTATAAGCCGGTACCCATTGATGAACCAGAGTGGCTATCTGGAACTGGAAAAGGGCCTAATCCCGTTGAGCTTTTGTTAAGTGCACTTGGCGCTTGTGTAGGTGTTGGATTCATTGCAACAGCTAGTGGTATGGGGATTAAAGTAAATTCGTTGGACGTTGATGTTACTGGCGAAATAGATCTGAACGTTTTCTTTGGCTTAAAAGAGGGGAATTCTGGCTTTGATGAAATAAACGTTCGTTTCAATGTGGACAGTGACGCAGATGAAACGCAGGTTGAAGAATTGGTTGCACAAGCCATAAAACTATCACCTGTGAGAAACACCATTGAAAGAAACGTTAAAGTGAATTCGACGTATACACTTAACAATTAAAACGTAAGCGTCAAACCTAGTACACCTGTAAACCCAACACCAGTCATGAGATCATAGGCATATCTTAACGATTTGCCAGATGACCAGAGCAGAACGACACCAGCAGCAATGGACGGAGCGCATCACGGACTATGAGCCAGTGGCCTCACTGTATGAAAAACGTGAAGATCACGAAATTGTGTACTAATTCAAAAGATTCGTGCTATTAAGAATATAAAGGCTTCATAGACTTGGTAATCTATTTTTCATTCACTTAAGGAGTGATACAATGGCACATTACGCAGCAATCTTGCACATAGTTGACCCGGTAAAAAGACAAGAGTTACATCCTAAGCACCTGGAATTTTTGAACAAAATGAAGGAACAGGGGAAAATTTATGCCATGGGACCTTTTGTTGATGGGGCCGGCGGTCTAGTCATTTACGTTGCAGATTCATTGGAAGAGGCACAGGCGATGGTTGAAAAAGACCCGTATGTGTCGGAAAAAGCGCTTCGCTTGGAACTTCATGAGTGGAAAATGGTATAAATGAACATACATTTCTCTTTTAGGTTTCGTTAAAAAGCCATCAACGCTACTACAATATCAAGAGGCCCCCAGTATAGGGAGCCTCTTTTTTTGGTGCACCTCACAGTCGCATCATTAGGTGGTTCAAATCCACCGGGTAGCTTTACCCTTTAAAGTGCCGTAGCCGAAGCAGACATCCGGCAATCCAAGGTTTCGGATGGGCAGGGTGGAGAAAGTTTGGGAAGAAGAGCATCCGGCACCTAAGTTTGAAATTCTTTCTGATGAAACATCTAGTGAAGGACTATGTACTGATGAAGGGTGTGCGATCCCGTCTAAAAAGTCATAAAGGACAAGCGAGGATTCAATTAAGATTAGTTTATGAAAAATATAAAATAGAGGAGTCCTAAATATGAGTAAAATGAACGGTGTAGATGTGAATATGCTCGGAAGCTTGGCAGAAAAATATAAGGAAAATCCTGAGGATGCGATTACAAGTTTTGCTTCTACAGTAAAATGGAAAGATGGGTTTTACTTGGAGGCCGAGGTTGGGGACTATAAGCCGGTACCCATTGATGAACCAGAGTGGCTATCTGGAACTGGAAAAGGGCCTAATCCCGTTGAGCTTTTGTTAAGTGCACTTGGCGCTTGTGTAGGTGTTGGATTCATTGCAACAGCTAGTGGTATGGGGATTAAAGTAAATTCGTTGGACGTTGATGTTACTGGCGAAATAGATCTGAACGTTTTCTTTGGCTTAAAAGAGGGGAATTCTGGCTTTGATGAAATAAACGTTCGTTTCAATGTGGACAGTGACGCAGATGAAACGCAGGTTGAAGAATTGGTTGCACAAGCCATAGAAATATCACCTGTGAGAAACACCATTGAAAGAAACGTTAAAGTGAATTCGACGTATACACTTAACAATTAAAACCATGAATACTTGATTGTTTTACTAGAAGCGTAGACATTATGCGAGGAACACATAGCATAATGTCTACTTTTTTTATAATATTAGGATCAGGGTGCTTTCGCTTTACCTTGTGGCTAAGGACATATGTGCTCCCTTTTGCCAAACGTCCTACATACGTCAGTAGTTAGTATTTTTAAAACAGCCGACAGGCCGATGTACGAACTATTCTACAGTGGGAGTGGAGAAAACAGATTTGCTGCTCCAGCAGCCGACTTGAGTTATAAGTAGAACAGTAAAGATGGGATAGGTCGTCTACACATTTTGCTTCATTCCCTTCTTTCTGATCACGAACACGATGGAAAGAAGTACCGGAACCAGAAAAAACAAAATGATTCCCATGTATTCGACCGCACCGCTCAGGCTAAACACGTCCATCATACGAACAGGAGTCATTGTGGAGATAAAGATAATCGGAATTAAGCCAAAAATTGCATAACGATATTCAAGACCGAATACCTGTGAGACCCCTAAGGATGCATTGAAGAAAAAACTACAGAAATTACAAAACATTTGCAGCATCCAGATCACCAGCAGCGGAAACTCCAGACGTTCAAAAAGAAATCGGGGATTTCAAAAGTGCGTATTAAATTAATGGTGGGCCAAGTACTTGTCACAGTGGAGTCCATCGATAACCCACCGATCACCATAACTACGGTCAGAAAGTACAAAACCCAAGGGATACTGATCCCCACTACCATGGTGCCGCTTTATATAATGGCTTTGGTTGACCTTCACAAACCGCTTGCCAGTAACGTTGTAATATGCGATCCGTTCAGCAAGCCCTAAAGATATTTACAAGAATATCTCTATAGTTCTAAAGACCGTTCTTCATTTAAGAGGAGAGGTCTGGATTATCTGGCGAAACCAGCGATCACGGAATCGAAATGCTTGTGGTTAGAACATGGTGGTATTTTTTATTAGAATGAGGAATGGGAAAGGAACTTACCGGTGAAATCATATGTGCCTTTTACCTATAAAATGATGGTACCCTACTTGCTGCTAGTGTTGCTTACGGACGTGTTGATCGGCTATATTTCGTATTCGATGCTTGTTCAATCGCGGACCGAGATGGCTGAGACGAATATTCGGACCGGCATGGAGCAGACAAGGAACAATATTCTTTACCAGATGGACGAAATTCAGCGCATATCCGATACGCTATTTGGTAGCCTGGCGTTCCAGCAAGCCATTCAGAAGAAGGGAGATCCGCTGGACATTTACTGGACGATGATGGATGAGATCATCCCGCAGATGACAGCGCCGCTGCAGCTATCTGGGAACGATATTCGCCTTATGCTTTACACACTGAACAGCGATTTGAGCATTGTGAGTGGCGATAACCTTTCGGAGCCGATCGCGCAAAACGATTATTATATCCTGCCGTTCGGTGAGATTTCCCATTCCGAGTGGTTTCGTTCGCTTCAAGCCACGGAACGGGACAACATCTGGCTGCAAATCGATACCGACAGTAAACTTGGTAATATATCACATTTTCGCCGTTTGGTATCGTATGCCGACTATAAGACCGAAATCGGCTATGTGCGTATCACCGTGTCACTCGAAGACCTGTTGGGCGATTTCGTGGCCTTTCCGCTCGAAGAAGGGATTACGCTACGTCTGGTCGACCGTTCCACTGGCATATCGCTTTACCATCGAGGAATGGCCGAACAGAACGCCTCGCGCGAAGCGTATCTAAGCCTCCTGGAAGAGATCCCGGGTACTGATTTCGTAATCGAGACGCTGGTGCCCAATTCCTACTTGTCAAAGGATGCGGGTAGGTTACAGCGAATCATCATCACCGTATGTGCCATTAGCTTTGCTGTCATGGCCTTCATTGGCTATATCGTCGCCCGCCTTTCCGGGCGTAGGATGTCGAGGATCGTCAACCTTGTTCGTTCGTTCCAGAAAGGGAATTTTCTAAAGCGGATACAATTCTCCGGCAATGACGAGTTTGTACAAATCGCCGATGCGTTCAACGTGATGGCCAGTAGTATCCAAAAATTGATCGATAGCGTCTATATCGAAGGCATCCAAAAGAAACAAGCTGAGCTGGAGGCATTGCAAGCACAGATCAATCCTCATTTCCTCTATAACACGCTGTCGACGATCGGAAGCTTGGCGAATCTCGGAGAGACGGACAAGGTGACGGAGATGGTGCAAGGGCTCTCCCGTTTTTACCGTCTCACCCTCAACCAAGGCCGTGTCTGCATTGAGCTGGAGAAAGAGCTGGAACAAGTGACGACCTATCTTGCGATCCAAAGGGTAAAATATGCGGACACGTTTACGGTGCATGTCGATGTCGAGCCCGATATTCTGCAGGTGCCGGTCATCAAGCTGATCCTGCAACCCTTCGTGGAGAACGTCTTTAAGCACGCTTGGTTCGGAGATTCTATCGCGATCCTGATTAAGGCGTGTCGTATTGGCGATCTTATCGAGCTGAAGGTCATCGACAACGGCATTGGCATGAAACCCCATACAGTGGAGCGATTGTTAAACAACTCGAGGCAAGAGGGCGGTTACGGTGTCAAAAACGTCGACGAGCGCATCAAACTGTTATATGGAGATCCTTACGGCGTCCAGATCGCAAGTATTTATGGAGGAGGAACGACGGTTCGGATTCTGCTCCCGGCTGGGCATCAGGATGGGCAGGGCGGCGAACCACGGCAGTAACCGTGAATTTGTATCCGTTTTCATTGAAGACCGCCATGTTGTCCTTCGGGGGGAAAAGGTATGATACATTCAGGCATAGTGCGTAAATGAGTGAAACGATCGGAGGCATGTACATGAGTGTTAATCTGTTGCTAGTTGATGATGAAGTGGTCGACCTCGAATGGCTACGCCGACGCGTCCTCGAGAGTGGGCTGAATGTCCGCGTGGCGGGCACGGCCCATAGCGGTTTTCAGGCATTGAAGCTCATGGAATCCGAACCGATAGACTTGATCTTATCGGACATTCGAATGCCGATCATGACGGGAACCGAATTCGCCCGGAAGGTCAAGACGATCCATCCGAAGGTTAAGATCGTATTTATTAGCGGCCACGAGGATTTCGGCTACGCCAAGGAAGCGATCGAGATCAATGCTTCAGGGTATTTGCTGAAGCCGGTCGAAGACCAAGAATTATTTCGTATACTGACGGAGCAGGTCGCGAAAATTGAGCAAGAACTGGAGCAGGATCGTTCCTTTACGGAAACCCTGTCGCTCGTGAACGAAGAGCTACTCCTACGGTGGTTTGAGGAACGAACGCCCGCGTCGGCCACATCGCACGTTAGTGGCGTGCTTGCGCATTATTTGGAGAAGGAGACGTCCGTGGCGCTCGTGGAAATTGACGACTTAGAATGGAAGATGCGCAACCTTCCGCCGGAAGAGCAACGCGCAGAGATTCGAAAGATCAGCCGGACGATCAAGACATTTGCAGCAGACATCAGGCTCGGTACCGTCATCGAGGGGCAGGGAAACCGATTCGTGATTCTTGCAGCCGTGCCGGAGTCTAGGTTCAATAGCTTGCTTAAGGAGCTTGTCGAACATGTGAATCGAAGCACTTCTCGCACGGTCACGATCGGCGTCGGTCGTTACGCATCCAACGAGACGGAACTCCACGAGTCTTTTCGACAGGCGCTGGCGGCGCTTGGCGCCAAATGGCTGCTCGGCAAAAATCGAATCATTCAAGGAGTGATCGAGGCACATCCTCAAAATACGCCGGGCAAGTGCATGGAAGAGAAGGTCAATCGAATGCTCGAAGCGATCTTGGACTACGACCTGGTCACAATTGACGACTGTTTGATGGAGTTGCTTCAACAGGATGTAACACTGACTGGCAAGGAAGGCGTGTACGCGCTTATCATACGCATGACGTCCAAGCTGCATGCCGATCTTCAGCAGCGAAAAGAAAATTTATACGAGCTGCTGGAATGGGAATCGCGCCAACCAGACGTACTATTTCAATTCGAGACGGTGCATGACATTCTGTCTTGGCTTCGCAGGGGATTCTTCGAGCTGTCTGAGATGCTGTACATCAAGGGACAAAGGCAGATGCGCAAACTAATTGAAGAAATCATGCGATACGTGGAGAATAACCTGGAGAAGAAAATTACGCTTAAGGAAGTCGCGGCGCATTTAGATTTTACTGCGAACTATTTGGGCCAGTTATTCAAAGAGGAGACGGGCACACATTTCAGCGATTACTTGATCGGCCTAAAGACGGATCGTGTGTGCGAGCTGCTTAAAGACCCGACGAAGAAAATTTATGAAATCGCTGATCAGATGGGCTATAAGAATATAATTTATTTCAACCGGAATTTCAAGCAAGCAATGGGCATGACGCCGGGCGAATACCGCAAGAAGCACAAAATTTGATAGCTATATGTGTGATTGAGGTCCCGGTCGAATCATGACCGAGGGTCTTTTTTTTCTACGCGTAATCAATGAACTCACTGACCTTATTTTAAATGTTTATTAGATAATTATGCTTCTTTTGAAATCTCTGTTGCTTGGTTCCAGCCGGCCTTGTTAATCAATGGGGCAGTGTAGTTTTTTTATGGAGGTAAACGGCACGGTTCGACAGATCGGTGAAAAAGTATAGTTTTTTGTTGCTTGGCTAAATTTTCAAGGCCTATAACGCTCGCCTATAATGGGGACAAAGAGGAGAGAGGAGAGGGAGCATATGAACCTGCATGGATTTTGGAGCGATGTCAGGAAGTATAAAACCCTGCTACTGATGCTCACGCCAGGCGTACTTTTTATTTTTCTGTTCGCCTACGTGCCTATGGCGGGAATCGTATTGGCGTTCAAGCAATTCAACTTCGATGGCGGTGTATTCGGGAGCCCCTGGAATGGTCTCGATAATTTCCGGTTCCTTTTCGAGTCAGGTGACGCCTGGCGCGTAACACGCAACACCGCGCTTTACAATATCGCGTTCATCGTCGTGAACAACGTAGTGCAAATCTTTGCCGCGATCCTGCTGTTCGAGGTGGGGGGGAAGTGGTTTCGAAAGTTGACTCAAACGGTGTTTTTCCTGCCTTACTTCATCTCGTGGGTTGTCGTCGGCGCCATTGCATTCAACTTATTTAGCTACGACTTCGGGTTTATTAACGCGATGTTGACGAAGCTGGGCATGGAGCCGATCGACATTTACAATACCCCCGCGTATTGGCCGTTCATTCTGGTCATCGTATCCACATGGAAGGCGTTTGGTTACGGGACGATCATGTATCTGGCTACCATCACGAGCATCGATACCGAGATGTACGAGGCGGCGGAAATCGATGGGGCCAACGTCTTCCAGCGAATCTTGAAAATTACTGTGCCAAACCTGTATCCAACAATGATTATCCTGGTGTTGCTGGCGATCGGCAATATTTTTCGTGGGGATTTCGGGATGTTCTACAACATGATCGGCAACAACGGTCTCTTATTCTCAAATACAGATGTCATCGATACGTTTGTCTTCCGCCTGCTGATGAGCTCAAATGAGATCGGCATGTCGGCCGCAGCGGGCTTCTACCAATCGTTGCTTGGCTTCGTGACCATCATGATTGCCAACTACGCGGTTCGCAAATACGATAAAGACCGTGCATTATTCTAAGAGAAGGAGGAAATGCCCATGTCTACGATAAATACGAGCCCAGTCGCCCAAGCGGTAGGCAGAAGACGCGTGTCTGCCGATCGTGTATTGCTCAATATTATCGGTTACGTCTCGCTTACTATTCTGGCTTTGTTCTGTATCTTGCCTTTTATTTTGATCGTGTCCTCCTCGTTGACAGAGGAGAAGAGCATTATTGAGAATGGCTTTCAGTTGTTTCCGACGGTCTTCTCGATCGAAGCGTATAGTATTCTGTTCAAATATCCCTCACAGATGATCCAGGCTTACGCCGTCACGATCGGGGTGACCGCCATCGGGACGGTAGTCGGGCTGTTTTTGACCGCAATGACGGCCTATGTTCTGGCTAGGAAGGATTTCAAATGGCGAGGAACCTTCTCGTTCTACTTCTTCTTTACGACACTGTTCAACGGTGGGCTTGTCCCCTGGTACTTGCTCGTCGTTGAATACTTGCACCTGAAGGATACTTTTCTGGTATTGATTCTTCCCTTATTGATGAATGTGTTTTACATCATTGTCATGAAGACGTTCATGAGTAATATACCGGAAGCGATTACAGAATCCGCTAAAATAGACGGAGCGGGCGATTTTAGGATCTTTATCGAGCTGATCATCCCCTTGTCGAAGCCGGCACTGGCGACCATAGGATTGTTCATCGCGCTTGGTTACTGGAACGATTGGTATAACCCGCTGCTCTTTATCTCACAAGAGAATTTGATGCCGCTGCAGTACTATCTTTATCGCATGCTTGGGAATATGGACGGCATGCGCAAGGCGATGATGGAATCGGGGGCAGTCGTCAATTTAAGTATCCCGACCGAAAGCTTGAAGATGGCGATGACCATTGTAGCGACAGGACCCATCCTAATCGCGTACCCGTTCATTCAGCGTTTTTTCGTCAAAGGCTTGACTGTTGGTTCAGTGAAAGGATGATCTCAGGGCAACTTGGTTATCAATAGCATGTCCGTTCACATCAATGCCATTATCTGAATTAGGGGGAGTATGGATCATGAAACATAAGAAGAGGAATGCCATGTTGCTTCTTGTCATCGTGCTGTTGCTTAGTACGCTACTTAGCGCATGCGGTAGTAACAACGGAAATTCGGGGGACGGGAACGGTACAGACGGCGCGAACGACGGCACGGTTAAACTGAAAATGCTGCTGCTGGGCGCCAAGCCGGCGGATTACGACGAAGTGTTCGGTGAGGTGAACAAACTGCTGAAGAAGAAGATCAACACGACAGTCGATGTCGAATTCCTCGACTGGTCCGATTGGTCGCAGAAATATCCACTCAGGTTCGCAGCGAAAGATGATTTCGACTTGGTGTTCACGGCGAACTGGGCATTTTATTCCAATCAGGCGCTGAATGGTGGCTTCTACGAACTGACCGACGAACTGCTGAAATCCAATGCACCTATGACATGGAAAGCGATGCCGAAGCTCTCTTGGGACCAGGCGAAGATTAAGGGTAAGCTGTACATGGTGCCGAACAACAACCAAGAAATTATGGACAAAGTTCTGCTAATTCGTGAGGACTTACGAAAGAAGTACAATCTTGAGCCAGTCACCAGTCCCGAGACGTTTGCCGCCTACGCGAAGACGATTTCGAAGAACGAAAAAGGGATGAGCGGCTTCGCCGCAGCGGCGGGCGGCGGGTATAAATGGAACGAGCTGGATAATGTGCTGCTCGAGCAGTATAACGAATGGAAACTCGTAGATCCGAACATCCCGTTCGCTTATAAGCTCGACGATGCAACAGGCAAAGTTTTTAACGTTTATGATACGCCGGAATTCAAAAAGTTGCTCATTTATTATAAAGACTTGGCCGATAACGGTGGTTGGTCCAAGAACGTTGTCAACAGCAAGAACGACGTTTGGCAGGAAATGAAGGCTGGCAAGGCCGCATCGTACAAACGCAATCTCGGATCTGTGGGCTTCGATTTGGCCGAGGCTCGTCGTGCGCTTCCTGATGCCGACATGGCTATCGCCGATCTCACCCCGAATCAGAAGAAGACGGCTTCCATCTCGACGCAGAATGGCATGGCGGTTCATGCGACGACCAAGCATGTAGAGCGTTCCCTAATGGTGATCGACCTATTGCAGAACGACAAGCAAATTCATGATTTAACGATGTACGGCATCGCAGGCAAGCACTACGAGCCGGTCGGCGACGACAAGTTTAAACCAGGCGCGAGCCAAGCGAATTTCACCGGTTTCTCCTACTGGGGGTGGAATTCGGCACTCAATCGGACGGATGCTTCCTACCCTCAGGAAGCGACGAATATGGAAGCTGACTGGAAGAAGAAAGTTTATCACTATCCGCTTGAGACGTTCGTGTTCGACGACCAGAAGGTAAAGAATGAAATGGCTAGCATCGGCAACGTGATGTTACGATACGGCGTTCCGTTAGAGTACGGCCTGGTTCCGGATTTGGAGAAGGGTCAAGCCGAGTTGATCAAACAACTTAAAGTTGCAGGCATCGACAAAGTGCAGGCGGAACTGCAAAGCCAGATCAACGCCTTCTTAGCAGGGAAATAATGTAAAGAGGGAGTCATTCCCTCTTTCTTTTTTCAACGAAAGGCGGGTACAGCATTGGCAAACTTCGAATTTTTAAAAGGGATAGATATCTCGTTTGTGGACGAAATCGAAGCGGCAGGAGGTACGTTTTACGAAGACTAGGTGCAGGACGACATGCTGCGATTAAAGCGGAGCGTGTGAGTTGATCAGGTTGCGAATTTGGAACTACCCGAATCGGCGGATTCTGAAATCCAAGTGGACGATCCAGTTGGCGTGGAACGGGATGTGATCCATAGAGGTTTGTGAAAGCGCTTCAATCCAGATGTGTTGATGCAAATAAAACAAGGAGGTAGTACAATGATAAATAGAATAATTGCTATGATTCTTACATTTGCAATGATTATATCCATGACAGCCTTTATCTTACCTATTAAGGTAAGCGCTTCATCTATCCCTGACTCGTTCGCCAAAGGCGCAGATATCAGCTGGCTGCCACAATTAGAGGCCCTGGGTTATAAATTCTATAATGATAATGGGGAAGAGCAAGATCTTCTTCAGATTTTAAAGGATCACGGAATTGATTCCATAAGAATACGGGCTTTTGTTGATCCGTCTGATGATCCTTCCAATGGTCATTGCAGTACAGAAGAAGTAGTTGCATTAGCATCTCGTGTAAGCGCCTTCGGATTTAGGGTTATGATTGATTTACACTACAGTGATACTTGGGCTGACCCGGGAAAACAGATAACACCTAAAGCATGGGCCAACGATAATTTAGATCAATTAAAAGTACATGTATCGGAATACACTTCTGAGGTGATGAATGCTCTAAAAGTAGCAGGCGTAACACCAGAGTGGGTACAAATCGGGAATGAAATTAATAATGGAATGATGCATCCCTTGGGGGAGTATAGCAATACGTCCAACCTCGTTCAACTGATCCAAGCCGGATCGAGCGCAGCCAAAGCGGTTTTTCCTGGGATTAAGGTTATCATCCATAGAGCAAGCGGAGCAGAAAATGGCGTTGAACCGTTTTATGCCGGTCTGGTTGCAGCCGGTCTTAAAGATAGCGATTATGATATCATTGGCTTATCTTATTATCCGGATTCGGTTTTTACTTCCTCAATTAATGAATTAACTGAAAACATGAATAAACTCGCAGAAAAATATAGGAAGGAAGTCATGATTGTTGAAGTCGGGGGGGAAGTTGCCAAGGATGCTGATAGTGTTTATAACATGCTTGTAAATGTTCAAAATAAATTACATGCAGCTCCGAACGATTTGGGAACGGGTGTATTTTATTGGGCACCTGAGGGGAATTATTTTGGGTATCCTAAATCTGCATGGGACCCGGACGGTACGCCCTCATTGGCATTAGATGCATTTATTGACGGTGCTGTTGAAAATAATCGGTATCCTGTGCAATCTTTAGCTCTGGATAAGCACACCGAAACGATTGAAGTAGGTGCTACTAGTAAGCTAAATGCTATCATCAATCCTGCTAATGCAACCTATAAAGGAATTACTTTTACGAGCTCAAATCCTGATATCGTAAAGGTACATCCTTATAATGGGACTATTTCCGGACTTTCTGTTGGGACAGCAACCATATCGGTGGTTTCATATGATGGGGGTTTTACTGACTCTTCCGAAGTTACTGTGGTGCCAAGCACAAGTTTGATTCAAAATCCTGGCTTTGAGATGGGATTAAAACCGTGGAAGGTTACTGGGGATACAGACGCGGTTAGTACAGATAGTGACGTACACTCCGGCACATTAGCATTACACTATTGGAGACCAACATCCACAGAATTCAAAGTTTCCCAAACTATCACAGGGATTAAAAATGGCACCTATCAATTATCTGCTTGGGTCTACGGCGGAGGAGAAGAAGAGATATCTGAGATTTTTGCTGGAGGTAAAAGGAAGAGTTTTACAAATACCGGACAATGGTCTAATCCAACAATAGATAACGTTGTAGTTACAGATGGAACTCTGACTATTGGCGCCCATCTAAAATTTCCCGGCGGGCAGTGGGGAAACATTGATGACTTCAAACTTATTAAGAAAGCCGATGCTGTAAAGTAACAAGATCTTTGGATCTAAGCTAAAGACATCGAAATTAAGTTATTGGAAAAGCGGGTCCCCATTCCTTGGAATGGGGACCCGTTTCTTTCGTTTTGACTCATACTATTCGAAAGGGACTTTTTACGAGCAAGAGGCACAAGATTTGAATAGCTGCATGTGTGAGCGAGACCCTGGTTGAATCATGAACGGGGTTCTCTGTTTTTTGCTCTGAGGGAAAATACATGGTTCGACAGATCGGTGAAAAAGTATGGGTTATTGTTGCTAGGCTAAATTCTCGAGACCCATTACGCTATCCTATAATGGATACATAGCGGAGAGAGGAGAGGGAGAGCATGAACCTACACAGATTTGGAGTGAGGAAGAATGAAACCCTGCTTCTAATGCTCACGCTGAGCCTATCGTGATCGGGTATCAGATGTTTCTGCTGGGTTTTCCGTCGATATCATCCTGCCGCATTTCAATCATGCTGGATGAGTTACCGAATACAATAAAATCGTATCGACGGCAGAGGCTTACGACATGGCGCTAGCTCACCGCAGTCACTCCATACCGATCGCTTTGACTGCTTGCCTGCAAGTAGATCAATAGGCATTCATTATAACAAAGCAAGTATCGATTACAAGGACGAAGCGTGGACGAGTGGTGAGCGTAAAGGACGAAAGGGCGTGGATGATTATGGTTAAGATCGAGACGTATTGGGAGGACTTGGGTATAAGGCAAATCAATCGCGAGGAATCCAGGGCGTATTTTATTCCATATGGGGATACGCGGCGGGCGATGGAGGGGAAGCGAGGGCGATCTCCCTTTTACCAAACGTTGAATGGCAGCTGGAAATTCCGCTATCATGCCAGTGTACAGGGGGTTGAAAACGGGTTTTATGAGGAAAGGGCGGATGTCGGTGGATGGGACGATCTTCTTGTACCTTCCTGCTGGCAAGTGAACGGATACGACCAGCTGCATTATACGAACATCCACTATCCTTTTCCGTATAATCCGCCGTATGTGCCGGACGACAATCCGGCGGGGGTCTATGTCAGGGACTTCAATGTGCCGGTTAGCTGGGAGAAGAAGAAGCCGTTCATCGTGTTCGAGGGCGTGAACTCATGTTTTTACCTATGGGTCAACGGCCGGTTTGTCGGCTACAGTCAAGGAAGCCGGATGCCGGCGGAGTTCGATCTGACGGGCGTCTTGCGAACGGGATCGAACCGGGTTACTGTCATGGTCTTAAAATGGTGTGATGGTTCGTATATAGAGGATCAGGACGTTTGGCGATTTTCGGGTATTTTCCGGGACGTCTATTTGCTCGCACGCGATTCACATTACATTCGGGATGTCTACAACAAGCAAGAGTTGGCGAGTGATTTCAGCTGGGCCGTGCTGCGCTGCGAAATCGAGGCGATTGGCCCTGTAGGCGTAAAAGCGGAACTACTTGACACGGCCGGTAAGCAGGTCGGCTTCCAATCGGCGGCAATCGACGGGAAGGGTATGCTAGCGTTCCATGTCGAAGCCCCGGTGCTGTGGAACGCGGAGTGTCCTTATTTGTACCAGTTACTCGTATACTCCGGACAAGAAGTCCTCCTATTCCAGGTAGGCTTCCGCAAAATCGAAATCAAGGACGGTGTCTTTCGGATTAATGGACAGGCCGTTAAGCTAAAAGGGGTCAATCGGCATGACTCTCATCCCGAGCTGGGACAGACCATTCCCGTTCCCCACATGGTTCAAGACCTTGTCTTAATGAAGCGGTATAACATCAACACGATTCGGTCTTCACATTATCCCAACGACTCGAAATTTTTGGAGCTTTGCGACGAATACGGATTTTACGTCATCGACGAGGCGGACTTGGAATGCCATGGGGTGCTGCCCGCGACGGGAACCTACCATGCCTTGACGAAGAATCCAGCCTGGCGGGAAAGCTTTGTCGAACGCGCGGAACGGATGATCGAACGGGATAAAAACCACCCGTCCGTCATCATTTGGTCGATGGGGAATGAATCTGGTTTCGACGCAAATCATATCGCGATGGCGGAGTGGGCGAAAGTGCGCGATCCATCCCGTCCGATTCACTACGAAGGCGCCGCACCACGCCATCAAGGCAGCACCGAAACGAGGTGTTTGGACATGGATAGCCATATGTACGAATCGATCGAGTATATTGAGAATTATGCGAAGGACGAAACGGCTACGATGCCGCTCTTCTTATGCGAGTACAGCCATGCGATGGGCAATGGCCCCGGGGATTTGAAGGATTACTGGGACGTCATATATAAATACCCGAAGCTGATGGGCGGCTGCGTCTGGGAATGGTGCGATCACGGGATTTTGACGCGGACGGAGGACGGCACACCTTTCTTCGGCTACGGAGGCGACTTCGGGGATCGGCCAAATGACGGAAATTTCTGCATTGACGGACTCGTGTCGCCGGACCGCGTTCCGCATACCGGTCTGCTCGAGCTAAAGCAAGTCATCGCTCCAATTCGCGTGGAAGCAAAGGCGCTTGAGGAAGGAAAGCTCGATGTCACGAATCTATACGATTTCATCGACTTGTCCCACGTCATTTTCCATTGGAAGGTCGAGAAGGACGGACAAGTCGCGGGACAAGGCCTGCTCGAAGGACTGTCGACGCCGCCGCACGCAACGGAAACGATTACGATCCCGGTTTGCTGGCCTAAGGAGTCGGAGAGCCGTTATTTCCTGACGATCTCATACCGATTGAACCGCGAGACGTCATGGGGCGACTTGGGGCACGAAATTGCGTTTGAGCAATTCGAGCTACCCGTCATCCGAAAGAAAGTAGACGTCGTTGCCGTTGACCGGCCCGGCATCTTGGCGCGGGAAGAGGATGGGATGCTGACGATCAAAGGCTTCGATTTCGTCCATCACTTCGATTTATGCAAGGGAGCATTCACGGCGATTTCCCGGCACGGCGTGCCGCTTATTCAAGAACCGGTTGCCTTCTCCGTATGGCGCGCGCCGACCGATAACGACCGCTTTGTGAAAGAAAAGTGGCTTGAGGCCGGATTTGATCGGGCGGTCACGAAGGTGTATCGCGTGGATTGGAAGCAGGAGGAAGTCGGTTCGGTCACCATTCAAGTCTCCTTCTCATTGGGCGGCCATAGCGTACCGACCATTCTCTCAGGAAACGCCGAATGGACAGTGTTGGCGACGGGGGAAATCGCGCTATGCGTAAAAGCGAACGTGAAGGAGGACCTGTTGTATTTGCCTCGCTTCGGGCTTCAGCTCACGATGCCTGCCGGCATGGAGGAAGTAGAATACTTCGGACTCGGCCCGCACGAGAGCTATATGGACAAACGTCGAAGCGTAAAGAAAGGGCGTTACCTGACGACAGTCGATGAGATGTTCGTTCCTTACATTAAACCGCAAGAAAACGGCTCACGATTCGGAACAGAATGGGTCACTGTATCCAATGCACTAGGCATGGGCCTTCGTTTCAAAGGGGATGAGGCCTTCTCGTTCAATGCGGGGCATTACGGCATGGACGATCTTGCGGCTGCGGGGCACCTCCATGAGCTTACTAAGCGTAAAGAAACGTTTATCCATCTTGATTACAAGATGAGTGGAATTGGATCGAACTCTTGCGGTCCGGAGCTGCTCCAGCCATATCGTCTGGATGAAAAGGAAATTGAATTTGGTTTTCGCATCATTCCGGTGTTTAAAGCAGATGAGTAGCTATGCCTGCCCAGCAGCACAAATACGATAAGTTCAAACAGATTCGTTTGATTCCAAGATCTAGCTGCATTTTTGCAGGTAGATGACCGATTTTGTCCATAATTCACCATTACACGAGGAGAGATAGACGCTATGAAGAACACGCAAGTATTCCCACCCGTCAGCGACAAGCTTCCCGTCATGATGCACGGCGCCGATTACAATCCAGATCAATGGCTTCGTTATCCGGAGGTGCTCGAAGAAGATATCCGTCTGATGAAGCTTTCCGGCTGCAACGTCATGTCGATCGGCATATTCGCATGGGCCGCGCTCGAACCGACGGAAGGCACGTTTACCTTCGATTGGCTGGATCAGATGCTCGAGTGCTTCGAAGCGAACGGTATTTATGCTTGGCTGGCGACGCCGAGCGGCGCACGCCCGGCTTGGATGTCGGAGAAGTATCCTGAGGTTCGGCGGGTCGAAGCGAATCGCATCCGCAACCTGCACGGCATGCGTCACAATCACTGCTATACATCACCGGTTTACCGCGAGAAGACTTCCATCATCAACCAGAAGCTGGCGGAGCGTTACGGTGACCATCCGGCGGTCGTAGGCTGGCATATTTCCAACGAATTCGGCGGCGATTGTCATTGCGACTATTGCCAAGACGCCTTCCGGGAGTGGTTGAAAAGTAAATACGGCACGCTTGAGGCGTTAAACCATGCGTGGTGGTCGACGTTCTGGGCGCATACGTACCTCGATTGGGGGCAGATCGAATCCCCTGCTCCGCATGGCGAATCCGCGGTACACGGCCAGAATCTTGACTGGCGACGCTTCGTGACGGACCAAACAATTGATTTCTGTCGGTACGAGATCGAAGCAATACGGAAAGCAGGATCAGCGTTGCCGGTCACGACCAACATGCATATGTTCGAGGGTTTGGACTACCGTAAATTCGGAGATTTGCTCGACATCATTTCCTGGGACGCTTATCCAACGTGGCATGAGCATCAAGACGACGCCAAATTGGGAGCATTCGTCGCGTTCTATCACGACCTGTTTCGTTCTATCAAGGGGCGGCCGTTTCTGCTGATGGAAAGCACGCCGAGCCTGACCAACTGGCAGCCGGTCAGCAAGCTAAAGCAGCCGGGCATGCACAAACTGTCCTCGTTGCAAGCCGTGGCGCACGGCTCGGATTCCGTCCAATACTTCCAATGGCGCAAAAGCCGCGGCTCCAGCGAGAAATTCCACGGCGCGGTTGTGGACCATGTCGGTCACGAGCATACGCGCGTCTTCCGCGATGTCACGGAGCTTAGCCAGACGCTGGCGGGATTGATCGAGGTCGTTGGGACTTCGACGCCCGCGCAAGCGGCAATCCTGTTCGATTGGGATAACCGTTGGGCAATCAAGGATGCACAAGGGCCTCGCAACATGGGTCTCCATTACGAAGAGACTGCGTATGCTCAGCACCGCGCGCTGTGGTCGCACGGCGTGCCAACTGACGTCATCGGCTCCGAGGACGACTTCGCGCCGTACAAGCTGATCGTCGCGCCCATGCTATATTTGTGCCGGGAGGAGACCGGGAAGAAGCTAGAACTTTTCGTCGAGAACGGGGGGACGCTGGTCGCGACGTACTGGTCCGGCATCGTCGACGAGCATGATCTTTGCCACCTCGGGGGTTTCCCGGGACCGCTACGCAACACGCTTGGCATTTGGGCGGAGGAGATCGATGGCTTGTACGACAATGATCGCAACGGCGTCGTATTGGCGGCGGACAATCCGCTCGGGCTGGCAGGAACATTTGAATCGCATGAACTTTGCGAGCTGATCCATACGGAGGGTGCGGAAGTGCTTGGCGTCTACACGGACAGTTTCTATGCAGGCCGTCCCGCGCTGACGGTGAACCGACTGGGCAAAGGCCGCGCCTATTACATGGCGACCCGCTTCAAGGACGATTTCCTGGACGCATTCTATGGCCGATTGGCTGAAGAGGCCGGCCTGGAGCGGGTAATCGATACAAAGCTTCCTCATGGCGTTACGGCGCAGGCGCGGACGAACGGAACGGCCGACTTCGTGTTTATCCAGAATTTCGGAGGTACGCCGCAGCAAGTCAAATTGGACGGCCAGTCCTACACGGATATGGAAACAGGCGATGCCGCGGGCGATGCCGTCGAGCTCGGTGTAAACGGCATTCGCTTGTTGAAACGACAAGCGAAATCCTGGTACAACAAGTATGGAGCAAATAAACAAAATGGATGACAAATGTGCCTTGTCAGTAAAGATGATGCCTGCATAGGGTAAAAGAATACAGTAAGAAGCCCTGTACTCTATTAAGGTACAGGGCTTCTTGCATTTCAAATAGTCAATTACTGAGAATAAACGTGCCATAATCCCCCCGTTTTTCAAATGAGATCCAGGTAGATCACCATCTCTTTCATGTTCTGGGCGGCTGCTGTTGTCTTTTAGACTGAAAAATAAAGTGTTAGACTAGGTAAATAGAGTTGTAGACTGAGAAAATAAAGTCTTAGACTGGTGTCGTTGATTTAACGCGGTTTTTGAATTGAAGAATCGTCAGCTTTTGAAAAATAAGTTTTAGACTAATCCATTAAAAGAAGCAGCGACGGAACAAGACTTGAAAAATAAAGTCTTAGACTGCCGCTGTTGTCGTTCAACTAACGTATTTCGTTAGTTCAATCAATTCTGTTGCCATCGTATATGCTGGTGGTGAACCAGGTCTTCTACATTACTATATCGTCTTTCGTAAGTTTTTGGTACAGGGCTATCTTCTCGTTGGCAAGGGAAATCATGCACTCAAGTTCCTGCCGCTTGGATTCCAGTTCCACCAGATGCTTTTCAAGAATTTCTATCCGTATGTGTAAGGCAGGAGTAAAATTAGCAACTTTTTCCCCTTTTTGAATTTTATCCAGTACACATCCGTCACGAGTAAATTCCGTAATCTCCTCAAGCGACAATCCCAATTTTTTTAATCTAATTAAACATTGTATATATGAAACCTCACTTTCGGTATAAATGCGTGTCCTTCCATTTCTTCGATTTGGTTCCTGTAGCACTCCAATTTTTTCATAATAGCGAATCGTATAAGGAGTTAACCCCGTTCTTTCTGATACTTGACTTATAGTAAGCATTGCTTTTTTATGTCACTCCTTTTTTCTAAACCAAAATTTAAAACTATTATACATCTTTAAGTCAACTCGAAGTCGATATTTGCACCTCAAACTTCATTTCAAAAATTTGTGCTTGATTTCTAGTTGACTCTAACTTGTAAGCTAAAGTTGCTAATTGATATACATGAAACATAAAAAAACTAAAGATAAAAGGAAATGGTGTCAAACTTATTTTGATGGAGGCATAAACAATGAACAACAAATATTTCACGATTCAACAAGCAGCGGAAGGTATCTGGGGTGCTATTTCGGTACCTGGTAGTGGTTCCCTGGGGAATGCGGCAATTATTGACATTGGGGATTTGACCGTTGTTGTGGACACAACTAACCTACCGCATTCTGGTGCTTTGTTACGTCAAACCGCAGAACAATTAACGAATAAACCAATTAAATATGTGATCAATACTCATTTCCATGGAGATCATGTCAACGGCAATCAGGAATTCATGGAAAGTGATTTTATATCTACCGTTTGGACAAGAGATTTGCTATCTGAAATGGGTAAAGTGAATATTGATCTTATGCAACAAAACATTCAGAAGTTAATAAATAGCCTACATCAAGTACGTTCACAAGAAAAAAATCCGCACATCTTAACCGAAATCGGCTATGATCTTTCCGTGCAGAGAGCCCTGTATGATGCTATCCCTTCCCTTCGTAGGGTGATACCCACGATAACTTTTGACGATAAACTAGTTATAAAAGGAGCAAAACGCACTGTCGAAGTTTTATCCTACGGAGGCGGCCATTCTTTAAGCGATGTCGTTATTTACGTGCCTGAAGAACGAACCTTGATTGCTGGTGATTTAATAACCAACAAGACGATTCCGGTCATGCCATACGGTAATCCCTACGCTTGGATACGCATCCTTAGACGCATTCAAAGAGATCTGAAGGTAGATACTGTCATTCCCGGGCATGGAGATGTGTCCACTCCAGATAAAATCCTAGATGTCATTCGCTTTTTAGAAAAAACGATCGCTTATGTGTCTGAAGCTGCGACGAGCGGAAAACCAGAGTCTTACTGGTTAAATGAAGGTGTATTAAATGGCTATGAAGATTGGCATCTAGCTCAGTATTTCAGATGGAATTTTCGCTGGCTCTTCAATACAATGCTTGTTCAAAATAATAGATGAGACACAACTAGCACTCCCTTTAACTCCACCAGATTCACAAGGCCAGTTCTGAATGTCAACCCGGCAGCACGTTTGGGTATTTTCAAACGTAATTGGCAGTCTGCTTGTTAGGTTAACCTGCCCGTTAGCTTAATGAAGCATCGTCAGTCTAATACTTTATTTTCACTGAACAGCTGTCATCAGGACTTGTTCTCTTAAGTTTTGCAGACGGTGTAAACGGTAATAGCGAAACCCGTTAAGCACTTTGGCTTCAGCTAAGCTTCACTCAATCGTTTCTTTTCGTTATCGGTATAGATATTTTTCGGATCTTCTCTACCGGTTTATTCGAACTTCCTCTCAGAAATGTCATGTTTCCAGTTTGCGGCGATTCCTGAAACGTCTACACTTCTCCAATTGCCTGTAACCGTGGCAATCCATTGTCCGGTAGGGAAGTGTTGGTTTGAGGTTTTTGCCGGAGCCGATTATCTTAGCATGGAGATTGATATCAGCAAGGCGGCCAATGAGCTCAGCAGAAAATGATCATGAATCTGGGTATGTATCAGGACGGTACTACCTTGAAGGAACATGTATCTAAAGAAATGTATGTGAAGATCAAAGAGATTCTGAAGAAAAACGGGAATGGAAGCGAACATGCTTGATGATTCAAGCCCTAGATAGCCGAGACTACAAACAGCAGCCTGAAATCGGCGAAGGCTGGTTACGGACCGGCTGCAGGGGGGTGACCTGTATTTCATCCAATGGACATTTGAAGGTTCGAACGACAATAAAAATTGGACAGTTTTGGATGAAGAAGTAGACATTAAATGGCTCCCGGTAAACTAGAATTTTCAATCGACTACCTTCAACTATACTGCATCTAAAATTTTTTCTGCCCAATGTCATAGAAGCATTTAGCTGCATGTTGTAGATGTTTCTGAAGTTACTAAAAAAAACGCTCATTTCATTGATCATTCATAGGAAGTTCTTTCTCTTTTTTGGTGGTGAAGTTTTTTTAAAATGGTCTGCTTAATTTTAGTGGCATTTCTCCTTGTGCGAAGGTTGCGTTAGCTGGTTATTGCGGCTGATGTTGCAACGGAAGTACCATTTATCACTTGCTTGAGAAATCCAGCACTAGGCAGAGAAGCCGAATACAAGCTAACGACTACCGAGTACCCCAAAAAAGCTTTGGTTGCAGGGGCGGGATAGCAGGTCTTGAGGCAACTGCTTTGGCTATGGGGAAGCAGGCCATCAAAGAAGGTGTAGAGGTGAAACTCGGAACGCCTGTTACCGCATCCCTTAATATGCGTCATGGAAAATCTTTATGCTTCTGGGGTGAAAACTTTAACGGATGCCAAATGTGTGGAAATTAAGGACAACGCAGTTGTAATTGAAAACAAGAGGCAACTTCAAGACTACCCTTGTAATTCGGTTGTCGTTGCTATCGGTGCCAAATCACGAAGTTTTGAGAATATAAATGCGTTTTGCAGAGAGCATTACATTCCATGTCATGTTATCGGAGATGCGGTCCAAGCTCGCAGAGCGCTGAATGCCGTGGCCGAGGCAAACGAAATTGCACGGGCGATTTAGGCGAAAAAAGGAGGAATGGAAAATGGAGTGAAAGCACGGGTAGCATAAAGCAAAGATGCTACTGCAAAGTCATGCTGGAGAGATTTGTCTGCTCCCAGCATGACCAAACAAACACGTGGAAGATTTGAAGTAAACACCGAATGAAGAAAGTGCCTTGCCAGCCTTTACTGGCGTTAGGTACTTTCTTCTGTACAAAATACGTGGTCCAGTACATAAACAACAAAAATAGTGTAGGATGTCCTGTTCAATATGTGCTTCACATCGGTCTCATAGTTTGGGAATCCGCGATAACCTAAAGCCAATCTAAAGCCCAAAGGCGATGTTTAAGCTCTTAATTGGTCCACAATAATTTCTTCAGGATATTGAACTGTTCTGCCTCTTCTACCTGTGTATGAAATGCCGCAATGGCATTCAGCATAGCCATTTTATTGGATAAGATTTACAAAAACGTTCATCATGGTAATGATGGTATCGGCAGTCATATGGTCCGTCCTTACAGAGCCGTCTTGCTCTCCAAGTAAGGCAAGCTCGCTGAAAAGCGCGATCAGTTTGTTGTATTGTGCCTGGTAGATGTCTATATCTTCCAGAGGTTGTTTTGACATCGCAACGTAGCATTCAAATGCTTCAATAAGTTTAGAGTTTCGTTGATGCTCTGTGTTCTGAAAAAAGATGAGCGCACCAAAGATTCTGTCCAGCTTGTCGTAACAGTTGCCTTTACCACTTATAATTTCTGACAACACCTCAAACTAGGATTGGACAATCTTGGAAGCAACGGACACGATCAATTGCTCCTTTTTAGGGAAATAGCGGAAGATGGTAGCTACACCCAAACCCGCTTCCTTGGCGATCTCCTGCATCGTGGCTTGTTCAAACCCTTTATTGGTAAAAACGATCTGGGCTGCTTCAATAATATTTATGCGCCGCTTTATTCACAGATTGCTACGCTCATGTTCAAGTCTTTGACTAGGTTGAATGAGGAAGACCTCCTTACAGGATTCAGCTTCAATTATGCTAGCAAAGTTACTTCTTGCTTGTCAATGAACAGGTCCGTATTAAACATAGCGAAGCATATGGATTAACTTTTGCTTGGTTCACGAAGTAAAGTTGCATTCTCACTTTCGAAAATGATAGTAGTACTATCATAATGATATATATAATATCATTTTTTTAAAGTATATTAACTTTACTGGAGGATGAGCCCAATGGCCTACAATGAAAATATTAAAATTGGTGATCTATTAAACCATGAAGAAGCGTTCGTTGTACTGCAAAAACATTTACCTGAATTTGTAAGTGAACCAATATTTAAGATGGCCTCCAATTTCACTTTGGGTCAGCTGGTTGACCTTCCTCAAGTGAACATTCCCCTTTCTACACTAGAAGCAATTAAGAATGATTTGGCTTCAATTGTGTTTGTAGCAGAAAAGACTCCACAAACCTACGCTGCTCCTTCCTCCAGAAAAAACGATGCTTCGCTTGAGGGTAAAGTCATCATCGTCATAGGTGCAGGAAGCGGAATCGGGCGGGCGAGCGCAGTGCTGATGTCAGTAAGAAGAGCCAAGTCACGGCGGTAGTTTTTTAGAAGGATCGTTCGAGGGATTTGCTTCTGACGATCATTACTTTGCCCAGCAGGGTTACCTGGTATTTGACGTTGAGTATCCTCTATCGACACCAAGTGAACCGACTTGGGAGACAACTCCCGCTGCTGTGTCCAGCGCCCTTGCATGGGTCGGTGACAACGCCAGCCGATGGAACGGTGATACGACCAAGATCATATTAACGGGCGAGTCTGCGGGCGGGAATCTTGCTTCTCTCATCGGTTACACCGTTGCGGCAGGGGAAACCCAGAGTGCAGGAAATGTCCCTATTCCCGCAGCGGTTGCCATCGAATATCCGGTCGTAGATCCGATTAAACTGGTGACTACTTTGAACGAAGCGCTAGAGCAGTTCATCGGAGGTCCACTTGCTGATCATCCCGACCGCGTCGCTGCTATCTCGCTTTATTCGGCATCAGCTTGTTTAGTTTCGATTGAATCTGTTCTTAGTTGTATCTCTTGAACGGTTAGAGGTGCCTAACCAACAGTATATTGGAATCCTTAACCATTGAAAAAATTAATATATTTATTAGGAATCATGTATATTCGGGAGTGTTAGCTGAGAGAAGATTTGCGAAAATACTTAAGCATCCATCTAAAGATAGAGACCTTTCAAGAACTTTGCAAAAATTTAAAATAATTTGCCCAATCGTACATGAGGTTTATGCCCTTATGTACGATTTTTTATTTTAGTTTTCGATTTAAAATGAATAGAAGAAATCGAGTAAATTAGCAGAGTGCTAATAATGCAAATTTCCTTTTATTATGTTTAAAGGGTGTGGTCAGTTGAAGAAGTTAAAATTGTTCATTAAAAATGCAAAGGTAGGAGGGAATACTTTTAATGCTTAATCACTCTCCACAAATAAATAAGTTTTTTAAATGGTGTATGGGTATCATTTTTGTGCTCATCATTATATATTTGTGTACACTAGTCGATTTTTTATTTGTACCGATAACTTCGTTAATCAGCGTTGTCTTATTGCCATTAATGATGTCTGTTTTTTTCTATTATCTTCTGCGTCCATTGGTAGATTTACTGGAAAGACATAAGTTAAACCGTTCTCTTGCAATCATACTCATTTATATCGCCATTGCAGCCATTTTAGCTGTCTTTATTGTTGGTATTTGGCCTTCCATACGTAATCAAATGATCAACCTAGTGGATAATGCACCCAGTTTATTTAGTGCATTAGGTAATAAAGTTCATGAATTAGAACAGAATGGGGCACTTTCTGCCATTTTTCCGGGAGACGTTAATCCGCTAACACACCTTACTGAATACTTGAATAAAGGTTTCTTATTAATTACGGATTATGTAACCAATTTGTTTGGTCTTGTTTCCAATGTTACAATCACATTGTTTACGTTCCCTTTAATCCTTTTTTATATGTTAAAGGAAGGGGGGGAATTTGGCCGTAAATTGGTTAGTTTTGTTCCTAAGCGCTTTCTAATCGCTGCAAACGAGGTCTTGGATGATATTGATAGCGCACTTAGCAGCTTTATCGTGGGAAGAGTACTTATTAACTTGGCACTTGGTGTGTTAATGTACTTCGGATTTCTTTTGATTGGACTGCCATATGCCTTATTATTAACCGTCGTTGCGGTGATTATGAATTTTATTCCTTTTGTAGGTGCTATTCTATCATCGATTCCTATTGTTATTATTGGCTTCATTCAGTCACCCTCGGTTGCGATATGGTCACTTATCGTTATTTTATTGGCCCAGCAAATACAAGACAATATCATCTCTCCCTATGTATTCGGTAAGCAACTTGACGTTCACCCTTTGACAGTGATTATTCTTGTGCTGATTGGTGAGGATTTAGCAGGAATTACAGGAATATTGCTGGCCATCCCTTATTATATGACCATTAAAGTAATAATTAGTAAGGTGTACTTGCTTTTTTACAGAGAAAAATGGGAAAATTTATGATTGATATTGAATTTTAGTATGCTAAAATTTATTTTTTTACCCACTCGTACACACGTCATCGCACATGTGTACGTTTTTTTTAAAAGGTACAAAATGATAAAATATAAATATAATGTTTTTTCTAAGTATAAATTTAGAGGTGGACTATGGGCAAACAATCTAATGAACAAGGCCAAGAAGATGTAGACTTAAAGATCTACGATGGAGAAGGTGATCGACTTAATATTTCCAGAGTTCCGATTATATTATGGATCGTTTTCATCTTTATCGAAGGAATTGTTATCCAAAATATATCTACACCATTACCATTTCGAAGTCTATTGTTCTCTCTGGCAATAACTCTGCATGTACTTTTGTACTGGCATGTTCGTAAAGTACTAAATTACGGCTCATGGATCTATTTTATTATTCAAGCTGGAATCATCTTCTTAAGCGCTTTCCTTCTACCTGTCAGTTTCCCAATTGTGCTGATTGGATTAATTCCAATTTTAATCGGTCAAAGCATAGGTATATATTATCAAACAAAAAAAGTTGTGTTGGTGTTTGTTGGCTTCTATCTTCTTTTTTGCCTTGCTATGATATGGCATCGCGATGATGAGAACTCCGTGCTGTTTATTGGGTTGCTCATTCTTATCGTTATTATCGTAGCTGCATATTCTATTCTTTTCTACGGACAAGTCAATGCGCGGATTCGTACCCAAAACTTTCTTACTGAACTGGAGCTTGCACATCAAAAAGTAGAAGAGCTTACATTAGCCAACGAGCGGCAACGCATGGCCCGGGATTTGCATGATACACTGGCTCAAGGTCTTGCTGGCCTGATTATGCAGCTGGAAGCCGTAGATGCCCATATGATAAAAGGCAGCTCGCAGAGAGCCCATGAAATCGTTCAACAGTCCATGTCACAGGCACGAAAGGCACTGGCTGACTCACGAAGGGCGATAGATAACCTACGTTCAAAATCGGCCTCGGAAGTCGACTTTTCCGATGCAGTCCGGGAAGAAGCGCAGCGTTTTACGATGGCTACCGGAATTCGTACATCACTGAACATCAAAATGAAATCCTCGGTATCCAGGCTGTTGATTGAGCATGGGTTACAAATCATAAGTGAATGTTTGACGAACGTAGGCAAGCATTCTTATGCCAAGAACGCTTGGATTAATATTTTGGATAATTCAGATAAAATTACTATAGTGGTCCGTGATGATGGAAAAGGATTTAATCCAGATCTCATTGCCAGACGATCAGGACATTACGGACTCATAGGTATTCATGAGCGTGCGCGTCTGCTGGGCGGAACAATCCAGATCAACAGCACAGTTCAAGAAGGGACATCTATTAAAATAGAGGTACCCCTTACCAAAGGAGATGTATCATGAAATTTAAAATATTAATCGTAGATGATCATTGGGTGGTTAGAGAAGGGCTTAAACTCGTTCTAGAGACAAATGACAGCTACGAAGTTGTGGGTGAAGCGGGAGAAGGGGTAACAGCTATGACCCTGATTGAGGAACTTCAACCGGATGTCATCCTAATGGATTTATACATGCCCCAAATGAGTGGATTGGAAACGATGAAAGCTTTAAAAGAGAAGCAAAATGACACACCAGTTATTATCCTGACTACCTATAACGAAGATGATTTAATGATTCAGGGGCTCTCCTTGGGGGCCAAAGGCTATTTATTAAAAGATACTAGCCGTGAAAATTTGTTTCGGACTATTGAATCCGCTTTAAGAGGAGAGACACTTCTTCAGCCGGAAATTACAGCAAGAGTTTTTGCTAAAACAAGTGAGAAAGAGGTCAAGAGTGAGCTGCATGAAGATACTTCAATCCTGACCGAGAAAGAAAAGAACATATTACAATTTGTTGCGCAGGGGTTTAGAAGCAAGGATATTGCGCTCGACATGGGGATTTCGGAGCGGACGGTGAAAGCTCATTTAACGAACATTTACAACAAGCTCGGTGTCGAATCCAGATCGGAAGCAGTAGCCGTTTCTTTGGAACGAGGCATTCTGAATATTTAAAATTGGTGAATAAAAACATATAATCATTTTGAATTTGCCCAAACGTACATGAGGTGCTTGCCCTTATGTACGATTTTTTTTTTTGTTAACTGTTGTACCATGAAAAGAGAAAGTCCAGTTAATCTCGTAGATTGCTGGTAACCGCTTAGAAGTAAGTCAAGGAGGATGAAATTGTTGAATAGAACACGAATCAAAATGCTAGTCATGGGAATAACTCTCGCCATGGTGGTTTCCGGTTGCTCAAGCGCTTCGAAGGATACCATTGCAAAATCTGGTCAGCCGGTACAAATTCAAAAAGTAAAGATGCAGCCTTTGGCTAATGAATTTAATTTGGCGGGAACATTGCAGGCAAGCAATCAAATTGCGGTTTCCTTTGAAGCGGATGGACGTATTTTAAATACAACGGTTGAAGTAGGGAATCAGGTACATAAGGGGGCAGTCCTCGCGAAATTGGACACATCCACTTATCAACTGCAGCTTGCGAGGGCCAAGGCAGCTATGGATCAGGCGAAAGCCGGTGTTAGTCAAGCAGACGCTTCTGTTCAATCGGCACAGGCGAGTATTCATACTGCACAATCCCAGATTAATTCAGCCCAATCCAAATTACGGGAATTAAACAATGGTGCCAAAAAACAGGAAATTGTACAGGCGCAAAATGCAGTTACGGCGGCTACCAATACCTATAACAAGAAAAAGGCAGATGCCGCCAGGACGCAAAGCCTATTTCAGGCAGGGGCAGTATCATTAACGGAAAATGAGAATGCGCAGCTTGAATTAACCAACGCACAAAAAAGTTTGAGTGATGCGCAAGAGCAATTGTCCCTTTTGCTTGCAGGGGCTTCCCAGGAACAGCGTGCACAAGCTTCGGATGGTGTAGATCAGGCCAGGGCAGGGTTGGAATCGGCTAGGGCTACTCAGCAACAAGGGCTAGCCAGTAAAGCTCAGGCTCAGGCTTCCTACAAGGATGCATTGGTCGCTTATGAGCAATCGGCTTTGGCGATTAAGAAAACCACATTAACATCCCCTATAGCTGGTGTTGTGATTGAGAAAAAGATATCTGATGGGCAGTTGGGCTCCAGCGGAAGTGAAGCGTTTATTATCGGAAATATCAGCACTTTAAAAGTACTTCTTCCCGTACCGGACAGCGAAATCTTATCGTGGAAGAAAAATCAAAAAGTAAATATATCACTTTATAATGAAATTAGAACAGGGACCGTTACTCAGATCTATCCATCGACTAACTCCAAAACGGGAAGCATCAATGTGGAAGTTAGCATTCCCAATCCTGAACTGAATTGGAAGCCTGGTCAAGTCATTAGTGCATCCAAAAGCATGAATCAAAACGAAGCGCTTTTAGTGCCCGTAGAGGCTGTAATTAGTACGGGAAATGACCCGTATGTCTTTAAAGCTGTAAATGGAAAGGCCGTTAAAACAGCGATTAAACTGGGGAAGGTGACTAATAATCAGCTCGAAGTTGTCTCTGGGCTACAGGTAGGCGATCAAATCGTTACGCAAGGAGCAGGAACCTTGTTTAATGGCGATTTACTCGGGAATGATGTACTTGGGAAATCGGAGGAGTCGTCCGAATGATTAAATATATCGTTAAAAAACAGAAAATCACACTTATTTTCTTTGGCATGTGCATTTTGCTAGGGATTTACAACTTTGCATCGTTACCTAAACAGGAGATGCCTGACGTTATTCCTATGTCAGCCAGTGTTACAACTGTGTATCCAGGGGCCTCACCTGAAAGAATCGAACAAACCATTACGAAGATATTGGAACAGAAAATCAAAGAAGTGCAGGGTGTCAAAACCATTTCTTCCACTTCTTCTAAAGGCCAATCCAGTATAAGTATAGAAGCTTTGGATGAGGCAGATCCGACAAAAGTGTGGGCTGATCTTCGTACCAAAGTACAGGATGCACAGTCTGAGCTTCCGGACGATGCGATGCAGCCCATTATCAATGATAGTATGGCAGGCTCCTTCATCGGGTCATACGCAATCACTTCTGATAAAGTTGAAAATCTATACTCGTTAAATGAGTTGATGAATAAATGGAAAGATCAATTAAAAACGGTCCCAGGTATTTCAAAAGTTAATATTCAAGGAATTCCAGAACAAGAAGTACGAATAAGCCTGAACACTCAAAAAATGCAGCAATACGACATCTCCTGGGAACAGGTCGTTCAAGCCATTAAAAATGAAAACGATAGAGTACCTACAGGAAGTCTGGATTTCAATCAGCGTACGTATCAGTTGACGGTAGATGCTTCAACTGACCCCAGTGTTTTAAATAACGTTCAGATTTCAAGCAACGAAGAAGGGTTCCCTATATCCTTGAAGGATATCGGTACAGCCTCGCTTGTTTTAAAAAAAACGGAGAGTTATACGTATGTGAATACCAAGCCTGCTATTTCAATCAGTTTGAGTGGAGATACAGGCACAGACGTACCAACGGTATCCAAAGCGGCAACAGCCAAAATCAACGAACTTGCGAGTAGTTTACCTAAAGATGTACATTTTGAACTACTTTTCGCTCAAAATGACCGTGTAAGTGAAATCTTTGGTAATCTGTCCAAAGAGATGATGATTGCTATTGCATCGGTTATTGTGATTTGTACATTAGGTTTAAACTTGTTGACTTCTGCATTTGTGGCGTTGGCTATCCCTGTTTCTATTGCCATCGGTTTTATTGTCTTGCCGATGACAGGAACGACGCTGAATCAAATTTCAGTTATCGGATTAATCATCGTACTGGGGATACTGGTTGATGATGCCGTCGTGGTCAATGACAACATTGAACGCCGACGCTCTGAATTTGGGGAAGATGCTACGGAGGCCGCAATTAAAGGAACGAAAGAAGTATCCTTATCGATCATTACAGCCACGCTGGCTACAGTTGCAGCATTTGCCCCGCTTTTATTTCTGCCGGGCAATATGGGAGACTTTATTCAACCGATTCCTACTGTAATTTCGTTAACGATGCTGGCCTCCATGATTATGTCGCTTACGATCATTCCTATTTTCCGTCAATGGTACGATAACCGACATAAAGGTAAAGAACGTAGCAAAACGACCAAGCCTCCAGGGCTCCTTGGCAATCAAATTCAGTCCCTCTCTAATGTATACGCTAAAAACTGGATGCCGAGAATACTGCGTCGACCACTTTTCACTGCGCTTATTGGTCTTATGATTGGTACGGCAGCATATGGACTGCTTGCTATTGTGCCCATTCAATTATTTCCTGAATCGGACCAACCGGATGCCACAATCTACGTAACAATGCCAGAAGGAACGTCGTTGCAGGCAACCAATCAGGTTATAACTGAGATTGAGAACTGGGTTAAAAAGCAGCCAGAAACAGAACATCTGGCAGCAACGGCAGGTGGTGGAGCACCTCAAATGTACAGCGATATAGCAGCTGGTAGTGGCTCTGTGGGAGCGGTACACGGACAACTTACTGTTGTTGGTAAAGAAGGAGTCTTTGATATCAAAAAAACAGTGGACAGCTGGACAAGTACGCTGCAAGCCAAATATCCAGCAGCATTAATAAGTATACGTGTTCCTCAATTAGGTATCCCAGTCGGCAGTGCAGTGTCTGTCCGTATTAAAGGAGAAGACCTTGGTAAGCTGCAAACGATGACCACAAAAATAAAAGAAATCGTTGCGGGGACTTCTGGAGCTGTAGATGTGACCGATAACATGGGGATGCAGAGCTATAATTTGAATTTTCAAGTCAACCAGCAGGCCTTGGATAAATATCAGGTTAACTATTCCAACTTAACCCGCACTTTGTTGCTAATGGGTGACGGAGTGAAGGTCACGGATTTTGACACGGGTAAGGAACTGCTGGATATCAATATGTATATGGATAAACCTAACCATGATCCTGAGGTGTTATTCCAACAGCTAAGTGTCACTAATGCGGGAGGAGAGCAGATCCCGTTATCCCAGTTAGCCACGATGAAACCGGACTTTTCCATTCAGCAAATCCACCGCTATGATTTGGAACGGACGGTAACGATTACAGCCAATGCAAAAGGGCGTACGGCTTCGGAGCTCACCCAGGACATCCGCAGCAAGCTTACAAGTACACACTTCGATTCGGGGTACACTTGGGAAATGGACGGGGAAACATCTACGCAGTCCGATTTGTTTAAGGATTTAGGCAAATTAGCCGTTATCGTTGTTTTTCTCATTCTGCTCTTGATCACCATGCAGTTTTACTCGGTTTCCACACCGCTCATTATAATGACGACTGTGTACCTGGCAGCAGCAGGAGGAGTGCTTGGTAGCTTTATTACAGGTATGCCAATCGGCTTTATGAGTATCATGGGTATCATTTCCCTTGCCGGTATCGTCGTGCGTAATGGTATTGTATTGATCGAGTTTATTGAAGATGCACGCCGTGAAGGCGCCGAGTTAACAGAAGCCATCTTAATGGCATGCTCTGCCCGTTTCCGTCCGATCTTGCTCACCTCGCTAACTGCGATCGTCGGAATGATACCGATTGCTACGATGGGAGAAATTCTATTCAAGCCATTGGCAGCGACCATTATATTCGGACTGATTTTTTCAACCATTTTAACGTTGTTTGTAGTTCCGACTCTGTATATGGTTGTAGCTCAACTGAAGCTGAAACGGAAGCATAAGAAGGAAATGCATACAAACAATGATAGCTCATTGTCTCTGTAACGGATACAAAAGAGAAAGGCCATAGCTTTGCTTGAGCATCTACCCGATCGTACATTAGCCTCTTGCCCTAATGTACGATTTTTTTCTTATATGAGCGTACTACAATGAACAGTAAGGAAAAAAGTATCAAAAATCAAAAGCAGTAAAAGTAAATTTTATACGATGCCAAAGGAGAGAGTCGTATGACTGAAAACGAGCAGCACGGTCGCATTCTAATATCAGATGATGTTGTATCCCAAATTACTGGTGTAGCCGCATTGAAGACTCCAGGAATTTCAGCAATTTACGGAGGGTTTTCGAAAGAAGCAAACAAACGTATGAATGAAAAAAATATTAAGAAAGGAATTTCAGTAAAAATTAGCTCGGATGAAACAACTATTGATCTAAAAGTTGTCGTTGATTACGGATGTCCCATCCATGAAGTGACCAGAGAGTTACAACAAAATGTAATGGAAGATGTGATTCATATGACAGGGTTATCCATTGTTGTGGTGAACGTCAAGGTGGAGGGAATTGCTATTCAAAATCGTTAACTTTGTGAAGGATTCAAACCTAAATTCCCGTTCTAGTCTGTTGTTTATCCAAACGTGCATGAATGACCTAACCTCATGCACGTTTTTTTTTATATAAAATTGACTTAGCGTATGTACTGTATACCTGTCGTGTTAATATCGGATATATGGTTATTGAGTCGAAGATCCTTAATTACCTAAAATCATAAAAAACTGCACAATGAATAGCCATCAAGGGAAGTATGTTTCCTACACATGATGAACCTGTACGTCATATAATTCTGTTTAAAAAAGAAGAAAGTAAGACAAGAGACCTGACTTACCTTCTTCTTTCAATTATTAGGTCTGAGACTCGCGCAGCTTTTTCTCCTTTTCAAGAAAAAAGTTATAGAGCGCGCCATAGAGGTTTGCGTCGCTTCGATAAGTACATTGAGTAATCTTCGGATTCGCCATGTGCAGTGGATTTACTCTCTTGATCTCTCCAAGAGCCCAATCCAGACGCTCAATCAATATGGGTTGGGCGTTAATCCCCCTATCGATGGCAAATAATTCTGGGTCGAGAATATACTGAAGGTTCATACTGTGTGCAGCTACCTTTAGGCAGTATTCATCAGGCTTTCTTCCTTTATCAGCGCGAACTTTGAATTAAACTCAGTGGCTGAGCCTTATTTGAAGCGACTGGCTCAGGAAGTTGAACAGTCGGTATTTTTGGCACAATACCAGGAAAAATATTTGAAGCTCTCATTTATTTTGGGCATTCACAGTTCGAACATACTTCAGTATCGTCTAGAATAGGGAGTTCTCCAACCGATTCATATAGGTGCTAGCGGAAAGGCCATTTTAGCCTTTTTATCTGATGACAAGATAAGCGAAGTCCTTGAGCAAGAAGGAGTATAACCAATGACATTCAACAAATATGGACGTAAATCGAGAAAATAAGAAATATTGGATATTCATATACCTATAGCGAACGTAAGAATGAGTCCATCGGCATTGGGGCACCTATATTTGATGCAACGAACCACGTAGTGGGGAGTATCATCTGCGCAATTCCTCTTAGTCTTTATAAAGAGGAATTGCGCAGATTACTATAAACAAAATTTTAGAGGCAGCAAGAGAAATTTCCTATCATCTTGGACTAAATGAAACAGTTGAAACAAAGAATGGCGGAACCCGTTGATCTGATACGTATGTATACGATAAGAATTTGGGACGCAGATTTGCGTAAGCAAATCGAAGCTTAGATTTCAGTACTTAAAATCATGTAGGAAAACATAAATCTAACACCTTTAGAAGTCATTAAATAAGCAGCTTTTTGTGTATAAAGTATCGACAAAACTAGTAGTTTTCTAATAAATAAATCGGTTGATATTCGTCTTTTTCCGTTCCTATGCCTATCACAAAAAGTTATCCGGCGCAGTTATTTACGTACTGCGTCTATTGGTTTTAAAGAAGTTTGGAAAAAATGAACAAGTGGAACAGAATGATGGTAACGCTGGAGGTTACCGTCTAAGAAGCTCCTCCAACCAGAGTTCCAACCGAAATACTTGTCAGGAGTCTGCTGCTGACTGAGGAACTTCATCAACGGTTACAATGCCCATTACTGTTAAAAGTCTGTCATCTCAGCCTAAACTATGATAATTCTTCAGATGATGTAACTCCTGTTGACGATATCAGTTTTGCAGTGCCCAAGGGGAGATACTTGATAATATCGGCAAGTCTGGAAGTGGTAAAAGTGTTACTTCATTGGCTTGCTAAACTTGCTGGGCGCAGCCGGAAAATTCAGCGCGGACAATTGGATTTCAAAGGCAGGGAGATTCTCGACTGGGTGATGCAACAGTCATAAAGGAAAGAAATTTCTTTTATATTCCAAAAACCAATGACTTCACTTAATCCTTTGTTCACCATACGAAACCAGTTAGTCGAAATGATTATGCTCCATTTGCAATTGAAGAAGAAAGCTGCAACTCATATTGCCATTCAGATGCTGGACAAGGTGGGAATTAGAGAGTGTCTATTATAGAAATCAAGGAGTGATTAGCCGTATGAACTGGATCGAATCATTACAGATGGCTATTCATTATATGGAGACCATTTACTCGAAAAACGTTTGAGCAGATCTTTTCATTGGACATCAGATCCTATAATCTTGGGAGGTACCCAAGTCAGAATGCTGGACTGTACTAGATCTTGTTGAAGAGCATTAAAGACTACTCCAACTCAATTGAAAATTGATACAACCATTCGTCAATGCTGTGGTCAGGTACATTTAAAGCACGGTAGGTCGCTGGAACATCCGGGTATCCCCCTACATCTTCCTGACTATCAATTATCTTTCCTCGACCAGTCAGAAAATCGGAGATAATTCGTTGATCTGTTGCATCCCGGTCCTCCGGCCTTGCTCCTGCATGCTCAGTGACCTCCTTTACTACTTCCGAGGCAGCTAGTGCTTCAAGTCCTTCAACCCAAACAGGTGGATTGTCAAGTTCCTTGATTCCGCCAAAAGTCAGCGGGACTGACTTGCCATTACGGTCATAAGCAAGATTATCTTTGAGATAAGCCCAGCCGCTTTTACTGTTCGTTCCGACAATTCCTAACCCTTTAATCGTATCTACTCCATGCCGCATGTAATTCCCGACGATACTGACTCTAGGGCCTTCCGGTTTGATCCCCGTATCCGTCCATTCATTCTCCACGAATCCGAGTCGAATTGCCCATTTTCCTGGATTATAAATGACATTGTTAACAATTACGCCCGTCGAGAATGCTTTGAACCACGGATTACGTTCCATGTTATGGGCATAAAGGTTTCCGATGACTGCCACGTCCTGGACGTAATCATGAACGAGCGTACCCATGGAATGGGGGCCCTTCTCATGAACGGAATTATACAGGCCTTCGGCGATAATACTATTACTGAGTGTTACACGGTGGGTAGTCGCCTTGGTTCCGCTGGTACGAGGACCTGAGAAGGACATGTTCTCATCCACTCCCCAAGAAAAGGAGCAATGGTCAATGACAATGTTATAAGCGGAGGCTCCGTAAGTGGATACATCTGGTTCAAAGCCTGCACCTTGAGTGCTGTCACCGTTGCCCATCCGAAACCGGACGTGCTGCATCAACACATCATGCGTTCTGATCTGCATACCTCCCTGGATGAATGTAATGCCAGGGGAGGGAGCCGTTTGACCTGCGATGGTCACGTAGGGTTCTCTTAGCTCAAGACGCTCCTTTTCTAGATTTATGACACCGCCGACTTCAAATACAATAATCCGCGGTCCCTTGGTTTCTAATGCCGCACGAAATGAGCCTTGCCCGTCATTGTTCAGGTTGGTCACTTTGATTATTTTTCCGCCCCGGCCTGCTGAAGTGTCAGTCCCGTATCCCACGGCTCCCGGGAACACCGGTTGTGCTCCGGCTTCACCCGCTGTTACAGCCCCCATCATCCATATCCACAATAACAACATACATAAGCCTACCTTCCATCCTTGTTGCAAACAGCTTCGTACATCCATTTAGGATATTCCTCCTTTTTTATTATACTAATGATATTATATATATATCCTAATATAACTTCTTTTGAGATTCATTCCAACTATTAGCGCAAAAAGATTGTGAACCAGCCACTAATGTCGATTTTGTGTTTTCTATAAAACTAAAATTACCTATCAACTTAATGCTGCTGGTAGGGTATTTACTATCCCAAGCGCTGGGATTACTCCGTAGTAACGAACGATTGGGTAGCCGTAACTGGAGTTTGCCCCTTAGAATCAACCGCAGATCGGATCTAAAAAAATATGAAGATCACATTACAGAAAGTGCATAAATAAAGGGACTGCTCTCAGAGTGGAAAAACTTATACTCATAAGGAGCCGCGATAATCGCAGTTTTTTGATTTAGCGTTATAAATCTTGTCCAGACCCATGGACAGGGACATAAGTTCAAAACCAATTTGCTATTGCTCAATTTTTTTGGAATATAAAATTTCCAAAAGGTGAGTTTGAAATTAAGTTTGAAGAAAACTTGGTACATCAAATATTATCCAGGGCTCTATCTATGAAAAATTTAGAAACAGACGGATATCTAGTCGGTTATTACGACTATCAATTAAGAAAAGCCACTATTGTTTATAATAGTGATGCATTAAATGACTCAAAGCAAAGTAGGAATAGACTTCATAGGGGCACGTATGAAAATTTGGCTTAGGAAGAAGGGACACGGAAAAAAGATATTATGTGAGGGAGTAGTACTTTGTTCCATATGTATCATCTAAAATGAGTATGCTTGATCGTAGTCAAATGAAATAATTTCACTGATAAATTTATTCGCTGTCCAAAACCAATATTACTTACATTCGACTCATCTTTTCTCTTGGTAAGAACATAAATAGAGGAGGACGAGTCATTGGATCAGACCGGAAGAAGGATTCAGTTAAAGCATTCAATTAAGCCATGATTTACAAAAACTACGACTATGCACTGAGTCTGCTTGTTCAAGGATTATCCTCTTTAATTATGGGCTTGAATCCGCGCCAAATAAGCTATAAAATAATCGATTCTGGCACCATGGGCGACAAATTGCATATAGATACGAGAGAGCAATGGGTCTACACAGCAGACCCTTACAGTTTAACACGGGATGCCAGACATGTGATAATTGGTGACAGATACGGTTATAAAATCGAATCCATTAAAATACTTGACAACTCGACGGTTAGTCAAATGGATAGTAATTTTGTGGAAAGAAAAAAAGGACTCTACAACAGAAAGGCTGTTTTTAATGGATGACATTCACCAAGCAAACGTCTTAAGGGGGAAGGCCGGATTGCTTCTTCGTATGCATCGGATGTCGATCTTGAGTAGTAAGGATATGTACAATTGCTGGACTATAATCTGGACCAATATCAATTTAAGGAAGTCCATCAGATTACTTCATTGAACGGAAAAGACGATGTGGCGATTGAAAATTTGGCTTTTCATCCAATGGACAACATGCTACTATAACGCTTCATTCAAGTGCTTCTGACTACCGCACGGATGAAATGCTGCTTAAACTTATGGACGACAGCGAACTCCTGCTGAGTTCATTACTGCGACATACGGCTGTGGAAAATGTACAGGCGGATTATTGGAATGAACAGAACCTGTACTCTAATGTCAAGAGCAACGGACAGACGATTCACTACAAATGGGATGCACTAACTGGTAAACAGCACCTATTGTAAGACGGTAAGGCACTCACACGGATACGTTAAAGAGGCTCAGGAGGAAATCCCCTGAACCTCTTTTTTACTGACCTTAAAGCTGTTTGACCAGTAATACATGAGGAAGTCCATCCTCTATGAAAACCTCAGAGGCAGTTTGATAGCCGAGTTTATGATAGAAAGGTTCCGCTTGTGTCTGTCCATGCAACTTGGCTTGGTTTAAGCCTTTGTTTAAGGCATGTTGCTCAAGGAATGTAAGGATCATTTTGCCAACGCCGTGCTTACGGTGGCTGGCTAAAACACATATTCTTTCAAACTTAGCTATGCCATCTACGATTCTCCATCTGCTGGCGCCTACAGGCTGGCCTTGATCCCATATCACCATATGTTCTGCTTCTTGATCATAGGCATCAAATTCTTCTTCGTGCGAAATTCCTTGTTCTTCGACAAATACAGCTTTCCTGATTTGATAGGCTGCCTTGAGTTCTTCCTCAGTCATGACTATTTTTGCATTCAATGCTGTTCACCTCATAATTATTAGGATGAGTTGCAAACCCATGAGCAACCGCGGCTTAGGGAGTAATCTTAAATTCAATTGTCCAGTCGAAGATATCACTGTTTACCTGAATATTCTATCAAAATAATCTCTAGGTTCAAAGTTTTTTTGATTTCATCGTCTGCATATCTTTTTCGTTACTCTTTATATCTCTATCCTCTTGGATTCGTTGCATACCTTATATGATAAGCGTCATGATTACATTGATCCTCAATGTCCCCAATGTAGTAATGAGGGATTAAATGATTAATGATGTTCAGAGAAAGCCGAGCTTTTATGTTTGCAAAGTGAATTAGGGCACGACAGGGGGGATCTGCATTCCTCCAAGTACGATTTGACCACCGCATGGGAGAGCTCTCCCTCGAAAGAAACAAGGCTTCAATTATCGATAATTCTAAGTATCATCCGACACCCCCCCAAAGAGATCGCTTCGCTTTGAAGTGAGATATCCAAAACATTTTTTAATGAGAACGGGATGTACACTTCTCAATTTCTGAAACCTCAATTCACTAAGAGGGACAGAGAAGAAATTTAGAAGGTTGTTGTAATATTTGAAGAATATGAAGTACGCGACATTAGCTAAAAATATCTTCACGTATCATCCTATTCGTTCTTCTGTCGCCAAGGAGATTCTTAGAGGGTGATAAATCTGAAGAATAATCCATAAGAATGCTCAATCATGTTTTTTCACATTTAACCATGTTAAAATGAAAAAATAATTAGAGATATGGCATGGAGAGAAGGCAGGGAGAATCAATGAAACCAAAACTTAACGATGTTGCACAATTAGCTGGAGTTTCACCGACTACGGTTTCTCGCGTACTTAATAATCGTGGCTATATCAGTCAAGAAACGAAGGATCAAGTTCATAAAGCGATGCAGGAACTGAATTATTTACCAAATGATGTGGCTCGGTCATTATTTAGTAAACGAACAAATCTGATTGGATTAATCATTCCGACTACAAGCAACCCATTTTTCGGAGAGCTGACTTTTCATATAGAGAATATTTGTGCGTCATTAGGTTATAAGCTGTTGCTTTGTAACAGTTTGAATCAGCTGGATAAAGAAGAATCTTATGTGGATATGCTTATGCGAAATCAAGTTGACGGTATTATCGTTGGTACACACAACCAAGGTATCGTAAATTATGAACAGAAGAATATTGCCGTCATTGCGATCGATCGCTTCCTATCCGATTCAATCCCAGTTGTAGGATCGGATAATTATTTGGGTGGAAAACTGGCGTCAGAACTGCTTATTGAAAAGGGGGGCAAGCATATCTTACACATAAATGGCCCTGTTGAATTGGAAACACCGGCAAGCTTAAGAAGAAAAGCATATGAAGATGTGATGGAGCAGTGTGGTCGAAAGGCAATTACCTATGAAGTACATGATCCCTTTCACCAACAGAATCACGATGAACCGATTGAACGCTTGCTTGATGAACATCCTGAAGTAGATGGATTGTTCGCGAGTAATGACTTGGTGGCAGCGTCTTTTAATTGAAATCAAAGAGTAGAGCTCTTTTTTTTTCGAAAATATGTCAAGCGGTTGACATATAAATGAGGGAGTTCAAATCTTTGCAACACATGGAGGAGCTTAAACGTAAGTAAAACCAATCCCCGCTAACCAACCTTCATTGGTTGGTTAGCGGGGATTGGTTTGATGAGAAATTACTCTCAAGTCAGCAAATGCTATTACCGGGATCACGTGTACATCAAATGGAATTATTGAAAATATTACTAGTCGCTTCGGCGGAAACAGTAGTCAAAATGGCATTGAGTTAAAGGAAACCGCTACGGGACTCGATATTCACTTATGCATAACCATTCAACACCGATTAAAAGTGCCAGAAGTCTGTAAGGTACTTCAATCGAATGTTAAGGAAGCTGTTGAAAATTTCACTGGAGTAAGCATTGACCGCGTTAATGTAACTATTGTGGGGGTATCCATTGATTGATCTCATACGGGAAACGTTAACCATTCATCAAACGAGAAGGTAGCCGATCAACTTGATCGACTACCTTTATCCGTTTTTTCTTGTATAAGAATCATTAGTAGGGGCGAACGGTTGTGGACAAGAGCATTCATCTTGAAGTTATCCTAGATGTATGCGAGGTGCGGATAAGGGATAACTGTTTGTTGGGTCCTGGCGTTCATGTCTATACGGCACCACACCCCATAGATCCATATGAACGAATTAAAGACCCTGAAAATGGAGCACCTGTTTCTATTGGCAACAATGTTTGGGTATGCGGAAGAACTGTGTCGATTGGCCATAAAGTAATCGTCGCATCAGGAGAGGGGAATCCTGCCAAAGAGATCCGCTCGATAAATCTGAGTGAGGATCTTAACTAAGAAGAAATATATTTAGTCTCATATAGATGTAAGATTTAAATTGAAGAGCTATATCCAAGACAGGATTGAACCATGAGGTTTGAGAATCTTTCATGTGAGTGATTGATTCAACTTCAGAAGGAATATGCAACGAAGCTCCTCTGCCACGTGAATCCTTACACTGGCTTAGCCCTAATCGACGATCCGGCGGTTATGACCATTCAGATCAATAATGAGGATTCGGTCTTTAAGGGCACGGAAGATATAAAGGATACGAAGGGCATCGTACCGTACGGACAGGAGTTGCAACGCCGCTTTAACCGGTACCTGCTTGCCAAATATGATACAAGGAAGAATCTGTCCGATGCCTGGACATTTAATGGCGTCTGTGCTCTAGGCACAGAGGAAGATCCGGAGGAGGGCACCGTGCTTTTCCCGGAGGGAGATTTCTATCAGGTTCAGAATAACCCTATGGGTGAATGGACAGGTATAGAGAGCCCCGCACGCTATGCCGATTTCACAGAATTCGGCATTTATATTAACCGTCGGTATTATGGCACAATGATTGACCATGTTCGCTCTCTGGGGGCGAAAGTACCCATTGTGACTAGCAACCTATTAAACGGCGCTGCGGATGTTTATTCCCATGCTGACGGCGACTTGATGGAGAACAATACCTACTTCAACCATCCGATACCTCCCTTCGACGAGGCTAAGCCGAAAGTGGCAGATATGCGGGAATATGTAACTTCCAATCCATTGACCGTTCATAAGGACGGCTTGTTTCTTCGCACTAACATGCTTCCGATGGCCAGCACGGCAGTGGTGGCGGGCAACCCCTTTATCTTGAGCGAGTGGAACGAGTATGGTGTTAACCCGTTCCACTCCACGGCGTTCATTTCGATGGCAGCCTATGCCTGTCTGAACGAATGGGATGGTCTCATCGTTTATTGCTATCATACGTCTGAAAGCTGGAACGGCCAGCCTGCCGATGAGATTACCAACATATTTGATGTTTACAACGATCCATCCCTGATCTGTCAGTTCGGTTTTATGGCCGCATTGTTTCTCGGGGACCTCGTGCGTCCGGCGGAGCACCGGGTGGATCTGGTCTTCACGCAGAACGATCTGAAGACCCTGCCGCCAGCTTTCAGTATGCCGAACGCCTATCTCCCTTACATTACAAGCCTGCGCAACGTATTCTTGGATCAAGGGGATGCCTATACCGGTGACGCAGACGTTGCTGTTACCGCCGGATTTGTAAACAATGGCGATCTTTCTCAGGCTAAACGCGCCGTATATTACGCCTGGTCTCCATATCGGGACGCCCTGCGGCACGCGAACGGCGAAGGGCGGCTGGAGCGTCTTGCCGCTCCAGGCAGATGAAGAACTGCCTGGAGCGAAGCTGGGCGACAGGATCCTGGTCTTCAATGAGATTGCTCCCTTGGCTGGCGAAGGCGATTACACTACGTTTGCCGCAAACCTGGATGCGCGCTCAAGCGTTGGGGCCTTCTGCCCGACGACCGAGGACTCGTGGGCAGTGCCCTCGTCTCCGATACCGGAGAATTGGCCTTTGATCCGAAGGCAGGCACCTTCCGCATCCGCACCGAAGGCTGTTCTTACTTCAGCGGCGATCCTTCGGACGGCATCGCGTTGACAAAGGATTATTTCCCTTTCTCTTATCAACCATCGCATCTCAGCGGCATTGCTGCCTGTAAAAGGCACTTCCGTAGAATGCTCAGAAACCTACCTTTTGACGGTCCTCGGCCACACCGGCATGGACGAAACCATCTTTACCACGGAAGGCTTATTTACGACTGTCGATTTTCAGGGGAAGCTGTACGCGGACACCCCGGAAGGAACCTTGTTCGTGCGCTGCAAGTCCGCAACGCTTACTGCTCTGGACACGGTGGGCACGCCAATCGCCAACATCGAATGCGCTCCTGCTCATGACGGCGTGATCTTCGTTCTGGACGGAACAATCCCTGCTGTCCATTTCCTGCTGGAAAGGAAATAAGGCTAGAGGTAAAAAGTTCAATGCAGCAAAAGGCAATTTTACCGATTATTTCGTGAGCGTTGCGAGATGTAGTAGCGTTATAGTGCACGGATTTAAATAGGAGGAATCGAAGCCGGTGGTGAACCATCGGCTTTCTTATTATTAGCGTGGCCAGTCAAGCTAGACACAACCAGCTTATTAGTGTCCAACCGGGGCAAGAGCCGAGTCGCCTAGAAGCTTCGGCATCTGGAACATTCAAGAGCTGATTCAGCTGAACTTTGGGCCGCTGTATGGATTATCTTTTACCGGCCTTCCTGGTAAGGGAACCACTGTGTGAGTACATATTCCAAAGTTAAGGGGAAAGTAAGCGCTAACATAAGATCTCAAAGGAAATCGAAACTTTTCCCCGTAGGTGCTGGCTTTGAAGCCTACTACAATAAAGGAGGACACAGAGAAACATACTGAAGGAGGCTGCTTATGAGTTCGAAAATAGAGGAGGTTGCGGTGCGGACCCCCAAAAAGGTTAAATGGTTGTCCCCACTACAGGAGCTAAGGAAAAACTGGGTGCTATATGCGATGTTCATCCCGATTGCTGTTTTTTTTATCATCTTTGCCTATATACCGATGACAGGCATCATTATGGCTTTTAAGGAATTCAACTATAGGGATGGCATCTTCATGAGTCCATGGAACGGACTGGAGAATTTCGAATATTTTTTTCAATCCGGCAAGGCATGGCTTGTGACCAAGAATACCATCATGTACAATCTGATGTTTCTGGGATTTTATACGTTCTTCTCAATTTTAGCCGCGGTGCTGATCTCGGAGACATACAACAAATTTTTCAAAAAGGCTACCCAAACTTTTATGTTTCTGCCTTATTTTATTTCCTGGGTTACAGTGTCCGCATTTGTGTATAATTTTCTGAATTATGAATTCGGAATTGTAAACGTTTTCCTGAGGAATATCGGGTTTGAAGCTATAGACATCTATTCGTCTGGCGGCTATTGGTATCTTCTGCTCCCGCTGCTATACGTGTGGAAGTGGGTTGGCTTTGGCAGTGTCCTGTATCTAGCGGCAATTGTAGGGATTGATCAGGAGATTTATGAAGCAGCAACAATTGACGGCGCTAGCCGTTTTCAAAAAATCATGAAAATCACGCTTCCTTTGCTCAAGCCTACAGTGGTAGTGCTGATTCTGTTGGGGCTAGGAAGGATTATGCGCGGCGAGTTCGATATGTTCTACCAACTGATCGGCAACAACGGCGCGCTGATGAATTCCACAGATATTATTGATACATTGGTGTTCCGCTCGCTGATGGGCACGCAGGATTTTGGCATGGCTTCTTCGGTGGGGCTCTATCAATCGGTACTCACACTGATTATTATCCTGTTCGCTAACTACCTTGTCCGCCGCTATGACAAGGATAACGCACTGTTCTAACTTGACCATAAGAAAGGAGGAATCTTTATGACAAAAAACAAATTGAATTCGGCGCCCGTCTTTAAGGCCTTCTCATACATTGTTGTCTCGCTTATCGCAGTTCTATGTTTGATGCCTTTTATCGTTCTAATCTCCGGCTCTATTTCGGAAGAAGGGCAGGTTTTAGCCAAGGGTTATTCCTTTCTGCCACGCGGCTTTTCGTTGGATGCCTATGCCTACATCTTCCGCAATCCCGGTGAGATTCTTTCTGCTTACCGCGTCTCGCTGATCGTGGCGGTGGTTGGAACGGTGCTTTCGCTGCTGTTCTCCACGATGGCGGCCTATGTAATGTACCGTAAGGAAGTAAAGTACCGGAATAAACTAGCGTTTTTTCTGTTCTTCACCACATTGTTTAACGGTGGATTGGCCCCTTATTTCATCTGGATCACCAGTTATTTGCATCTGAAGAACACTCTTGCAGTACTAATTTTGCTCCCCATGTTCAATGTTATGTATGTGCTGATTCTGCGCAGCTTCATACAGGGCTCTGTGCCAGAGCCGCTAGTGGAATCGGCCAAAATTGACGGGGCGGGAGACTTTCGGATTTTTTGGCAGATGGTGTTGCCGCTCTGCAAGCCCGCACTCGCTTCTATTGGTTTGTTCACCATTCTGGCCTACTGGAATGACTGGTGGACCCCGATGATGTTCACTGACAAGGAGCAATACGTGCCATTGCAATATTTACTCTATAAAATGTTGTCTTCAATGAACATGTCTGCGGCTATGGCCCAACATATGTCGGCTCTTGACACGCCTAAAGAAACGTTCAAGCTTGCTATGACAGTGATTGCTACAGGACCAATTGTGATTCTGTTTCCGTTCCTTCAGCAGTATTTCGTAAAAGGTATTACAATTGGCGCCGTAAAAGGGTAAACCCTACTGTGCGGATGCAGAGGCAATACGTTTGTGAGTCCTGCATAGATGGGGATTTATATATAATTGCGATTTTCAGAGGGGGAATAAGAGTGAGAAAAGTAAAGAAAAAAGTTATGTTGATCCTGACAACGTTGCTGTCACTGACGATGCTGCTGTCTGCCTGCTCGAGTAGCAACGATGCCGCCACAAGGCCAGAACCGAATCAGAAAGAGGAGGTTGTGCTGAAGGGTTACCTGCTCGGTGAAGCACCGAAGGGTATGCCGGATGTGCTCGCGAAGCTCAATGAAAAGCTGAAAAAAGACATCAATGCCACCATTGATCTGAATTACATCGGCTGGGGGGATGTGCAGTCGAAGTATCCATTGTTGTTGGCCTCAGGCGAAGATGTGGATTTTATCTTTTCGGCAGATTGGAATTATTATGTCGAACAAGCGAATAAAGGAGCCTTTTATGAACTTAAGCCTGAGGATATAGCCAAATATATGCCGAAGAAATCGGCTGCTATTGATCCTACAGCTTGGGAAGAGGCCAAGATTAACGGTAAAATCTTTATGATTCCAAAAACCACTCCGGACAGCAATGTCTTTGTGGCTGTACTACGCAAGGATATTATGGCGGAAGCAGGCCTTACCGAGGTGAAGAGCCTCTCTGAAATTGGTCCTTATCTGGAAGCTGTTAAGAAAAACCATCCGAATATGATCGGCCTAAACCTGGACTCTCAGGTTGATCTTCCGACACCGTATCAACAGCTGATGCGTGATAAAATTGGCTATACAGGCGGTCCTTTCGGAGGCGGTCCTTTGGCTCAAGGAGTAGCTTACGATTTTACAGATCCGACTGGGAAAATCTACAGCATGGTAGAGGAGCCTTACCTAAGCGCACAAAAATATGCTGCCGGCATCATGAAGGACTGGTATGACAAAGGTTATGTTAACAAAAATCCATATTCAAATAAGATCCGCTCCAAGGATAATTTTGTGGAAGGCAAATCTGCGGTAGCGTTTGGCAACAGCATAGATATTGCATCCACCCTAGAAGCTGCTCAAGCGAAAGGAATTGAAACCTATATCATTCCGTCCTTGATGCCAAATGGTAAGGTCCCAATTGGAAATTATATAGGAGCTGGAATTTCCATTGCGGCCAATTCCAAAAATCCGGAACGTGTGATGCAGGCGTTCGACCTTATTATGGAAGATCCTTCTTATGTGTATTTGACTTATTTCGGCATCGAAGGCAAGAACTACGTCATCACACCAGACGATAAAATCGGGCTGCCGGAAGGGATAACAGCCGATACAAATACCTATCCTCCGGATGCTGCGGGCTTCTGGTTCGTAAATAAGGCTTTGTTTAAGCCGATGAGTACTTGGCCACAGACTTATATTGACTTTTGGAAGAAACAGGACGAATATAATACCTCAGACTTCGCATTAAAAGGCTTCTCCTTCAACTCGGAGAATGTCAAGACGCAGATTGCAAACTTGGCCAATGCTTCGACACAATATGCCAATCCAATCTATATCGGCGCAGTCAAGGATGTAGACAAAGCATTTGACGAACTGGCCAAAAATCTGAACAGTGCTGGTCTGGATAAGGTCAAAGCAGAGGTGCAGACCCAGGCTGAAGAATTTCTGGCAAAGAAGAAATAACATTTGATCACCGTCGAATAGGGAAATGAATGAGTTACCGGTCATGGTACTTTTTGAAGAGCGCAGCAGGCAAGCTGCGCTTCTTTTGGCAGATGTTAGTATACGACGAACTGAGAGAATCGCTTGTAATAAATATCAAATGGAGAGTGAGAGATGATGAGTAATATTAGCTTAATGCCTCAGTTAAAGAAGGAAAATGGGATATTCAATTTGTATGTCGATGGAAATCCATTTATTGCACTGGCAGGGGAGATCCATAACTCCAGTGTCTCTGACTTGAACTATATGAAGCAAAGGTTTGTCCTCAACTTAGAGAATTACACTTAAATACAGTAATCGTACCGGTCTATTGGGAACTGATCGAACCGATGCAGGGGGAGTTTGACTTTCATCTTGTTGATGGAATTATTGAACAAGCCCAGGAAGAAAACCTGCGACTGGTATTCTTATGGTTCGGGTTATGGAAGAACGGAAAATCCTCATATGTTCCAAGCTGGGTTAAAAGGGACTACAAGACCTACTTTCGGGCGGTATATCAGAATAAAGAATCTTCCGATACGATATCGCCATTATGTGAGAAAGCCGTTGAAGCTGATGCGGCTGCGTTCAGATATTTCATGGCTCATCTGAAGAAAGTGGATGGAGATCGCCATACCGTTATCATGGTGCAAGTTGAGAATGAAATCGGATTCTTGGGCAGCGACCGTGATTACTCCGATCATGCGAACGAGCAATTCAACGACTCGATACCCGATGAATTGGCTGCGATTTTTGGCAAGGTAGGTTCATGGAAGGAGGCGTTTGCGGATGATGCGGAAGAATACTTTATGGCTTTTCATTACGCTCGGGCCATCGAACGAATCGCTAGCAGTGGTTCTGATGAGTACGCTCTTCCTATGTTCGTGAATGCATGGCTTGAGCAATTCCCATGGAAGCCCGGACCTTATCCTAGCGGGGGCCGATAGCAAAGGTCATGCAGATTTGGAAAGCGACGGCTCCGACCATCTGTCTTTATGCGCCGGATATTTATGTTCCCAATTTTGCCGAGGTTTGTGAGGAGTATACGGCCGGGAACGACAACCCCTTGTTTATTCCTGAAACTAGAAGAGACGTCGCTTCAGTGACAAACGTATTTTATGCGATTGGAAAACATAATGCCTTGTGTTTTTCTCCTTTTGGCATTGAAAGCATCTTTGCCCCTCCTTCAAATGACAACGCAAATATCGAATTGGGTTTAGCTCTGAATATCGACTTTTCTGCCTTTGTTTCAAATGGAACCGGCCCCTACCTCGCACGCAGCTACGAGCTTCTCGGCAATATGCAGGCGATCATTCAGAAGTACCGCGGTACAGGAAAAATGACGGGATTTATTCAAAATCATGAGCCCGGCTGTATATTGTCTTTCACCAAATATGATTTGAAAGTAAACTATCAGCGCAGACAGGAAGGGAAACCGGTGTCAGGCGGCCTCGTAATCGAAGCGTCGGATAACGAATTTATTTTAGTCGGCATTGGATGTTCATTTGAATTTCTGCCTAAGCGCGGCGACACTTCCAAAGTGGACTACATTAGGATCGAGGAAGGAACGTTCGTTAAAGACAAATGGATCCGGGGGCGTGTTCTGAATGGGGACGAAGCCTCTTATGGATTAGCAGTCGGCAGCAATCCATCCTCCTTTTGTGTGGAAATGTATCAATACCGTTGAACAATTTGAATCTCTGCTAAGCTATTGATAACGATCTCGGAGTCATAATGAGAACCTAGGCAATGATGAATCCATAGAAGAAGACGGAGTGAAGGAATGAAGGGGATGGGAGCAGCGTTGTTGATATATAATGAATGAAAACGTCGTAGGGGAAGTGAGCACATCATGAGGCTGCTGATCGTAGAGGATGAAGAGAGAACCAGGGAAATGCTGTGCAAGCATATTGCCTGGGGGGAGTTGGGTATTAATGAGTTGGAAACGGCCCGCAATGGCATGATTGCTCTGGAGAGGTTCCAGAGCTTTCGTCCCGACATCGTGCTCTGTGATATCCGGATGCCGAAGATGGATGGTATAGAATTCGCGCAACAGCTTCGTAAGATTGATGTTTCATGCAAGCTATTGTTCCTGAGCGGATTCTCGGACAAGGAATATCTAATGTCAGCGATCCGGCTGAATGCTCTCGACTTTATTGAAAAGCCGATCAATCTAGATAAGGTGAGGGAGGCAGTTCGAGAGGCAGTGGAGTCCAGAAAAAAGGATAAGCAAAAACGAATGGAGGAGCGCCAACTGCAGGAGGCCTATGATGAAGGTCTGCCTTATCTGAGACAGGAGATGGTCCGCAAACTTATTTCAGTTCCTGATTCGCTCCATGTGTCGAAGGCTTTGGAGAGTAGAGAAACCTTTCTTTTGCCTCTGGAAGGACCGTATACTGTGCTTGCATCGTGCATGTACTGGCAGCCACCGCAATATCCCAAAGATCCGAGGCTAGTCCAAGAGGCAGTGTTGCGGGAGCTGAATATGAATAACAAGCTGGCTTCGCTACAAGGCATCTGCGGTTTCGATTCACGGAATTTTTTAATCTTTATTCTGCCGGGGATTTTCGGCTGCAGCTACCGGGAACAACGTAAGGTATTGGAGGATCTCTACGCCGAAGCGGCCGGGATCATAGGCAGCAATATCCGTTTTTGTATGGGGGTCGGAGAGTCGGTAAAAGAACAGTTGCAAATTCCGAATGCATACAGAACTGCTCTCGATGTGTGCAGTCTGCATTATTACAGCGAGGGTGATCGGCTAATCTTTGCCAATGCACTTGGTGGCAACCGATCACTTGCTACCGACTGGAACATGGTGCGCAGTCTGCGCGGACTTCTGAAGCAGGGGGAACTGGAAGCTGCCCGCAGTCTTATTGTGAATTGGACCAAGCAGGCCAGGGCAGCACGTGATCTGAATATTGTCCGGCTCAAGGATTCCTATTTCCAACTCTTGCTGGTCATTCTCGATACAGCTGTGCAAATGGGGTTTACGGATACGGATGAGGACATGGAGCGGCGGTATATCTGGAAGGAGATTGACCGTGTTCCCGACCTGGCAAGCATGGAAAAATACATCCTCTCCTTCCTGGACTTGTTCCTGGTACCGCCGGAAGGGGAAGGTAGCTCGGCTAAAATGAGAGAGATTCTGCATTATATTCACAAGTACTTTCATGAAAGGGGTTTCACAATTCGAGATATTGCTGATCATGTGGCGTTGAGCGAAACTTATCTCTGCTCCCTGTTCAAGAAGCAGAGAGGGGGCACCGTCAAGGAATATATCTCCTCGCTGCGAGTGGAAAAGGCCAAGGAACTACTTCTGGACAAGGAATTGAAGTTGTATGAGGTTGCAGAACGGACCGGCTTCACCGATGCCAATTACTTTACCACCTTTTTCAAAAAATGCGCAGGCTGCACGCCTTCGGAGTACCGGGAGAGGATGGCCAAATGAAACTGAAGTCCAGGAGAGCGTTCGCTGATTTTAGCATCCGGCATAAGCTGTTCGCTTCCTATATGCTGGTGATCATTATCCCGTTGGCCCTGCTGCTCTTCCTGCATCTGTTGTTAACCGCGAATGAAATGGAGAAGCAAGCGTTGACTTCGGCCCACAAAATGTTGGAGGAAACTAAATCCTACCTGCATTACCGTGCAGAGACAGTTAATGAAGTGTTGAACTTCATTGCCTTCAATGATACCGTTCAGACTCTGGTAGCCGAAGATCCGAGACGGTATGAGGATATCAATCTCTGGGGAACGGATGCCAGAAGGCTCGACCGGATACTGGCGAAATCCCGCTACAATTCGGATATTGAAACTGTTCAGCTCTATATGAAGCAGGGGCTTGCTTCAGCCACAGAAAGTCCCGACTATTTGAACATGGACAAATTGGAGAACAGCCTCTGGTTCAAGAACTTTATCGCTTCCCATTCCGTCTTCACCTGGCTGCCTTCCTCCGCTATTGAACAGGAAGAGGGCAGCGATGAAGTATCCGTCCTGCGAGTCATTCCAAATGCGCACAATATACAGGTGAGTGATGGCCTTGTGCGTGCCCGGATCTCGCAAAGCACAGTTCGTTCCGTGTTGGAACATGCTGTTGCCACTCCGTCTACCTCCGTAGTCTTATTCAATAACCGCGGTGATGTTCTAAGCACCTCTGGTGAATTTCTGTATACCTCCAAGGAATTTAAGGATATGCTGTCTCTGGTTCCGGCCGATGGGGAAATCGACACTATAGAGTTCAATGGGCAGCAAATCCTGCTTGGACTGGAGGCAATCCCTGAGACGGATATGAGTATAGCGATGATTGTGCCCTACTCGGACATACTGGAATCCAGCAACCGGATGCGCAATCGGCTGATCTTAATTTTTTTATTCATTATTCCCCTTACCTTTATTCTGTCCTTCGTTATTGCTGGTTCGGCAACCAAACGTCTCCGGCAGCTCATTCGGCATGTGCGCAAGGTCAAGGACGGCAATTTACGCATGTCACCGCTTCCAGCCAACCAAGATGAGATCGGAGAGCTAACAACTAATTTTAATATGATGGTGGAGAATGTATCGCGGTTGATGGAGGAGACCTACACGCTCGGGCGCGAAGTGAAGAACAAGGAGTTGAAGGCACTGCAGGCACAGATTAACCCGCATTTTCTTTACAATACCCTGGATCTAATCAATGTTATGGCTATTGAATCCGGTAATGAGGAGATATCCAAAGTAGTAGACCGGCTGGCTTTGTTCTATCGTTTGAGCCTGTCGAACGGCAGTGAGACCGTCACTTTGGAGAGTGAACTGCGGCATATTGAATCCTATGTGTCGATCCAAAACATGCGATTTAATAGTGCGATTACACTGAGCTTGAAGGTTTCACCGCTGCTGCTGGGCTGTGAGGTGCCCAAAATCATGCTGCAGCCCTTAATCGAGAATGCGATTCTGCACGGCATTTTAGAGAAAGATTCGGAGACGGGCATAATCCAGGTATCCGCTATGGAGGAGAAGGGCGATCTGGTCGTGGAGATCAGCGATGACGGCATCGGCATGGTGGAAGCAGTAGTGGAGGCTTTGTTAATTAGGCCTGTTAGCAAAACCACGGGCGGGTTTGGCATCAAGAACATTCAAGAACGGATTCAACTGAACTATGGGTCGTTGTACGGATTGTCCTTTACCAGCCTACCTGGTGAAGGAACCACTGTATGGATCCGCCTTCCCAAGTCAATCAAAAAGTAAGCGCTTAAAAAAAACGAAGAAAATCAAAACTTTCCCCCGTAGAGTGCTGGTCCTGCAAAGTTTTACAATAAGTAGAAAGAAGTATGTACATGGTTATTTCTTAAGGCTCCCTAACCCTGCGAGGCTGTCAGTACACATAAAGTCGTGGAATGAATAACGAAACGTCGTTCAAGGAGTAGAGCTGGCTTTCAGGCTCAGAGTAAACTTGAGTTAAAACATCTTCACAGTTGATGGAAACTTTAATTTTTTGGGGGGAAGAATGATGATTTACAAAGATGCCAGTAAATTTATTCATGAGAGAGTCGAAGATTTAATTGGAAGAATGACACTGCAGGAGAAAGTGGCCCAGTTAACTTGTGCAAATTCATATGGTGGAGAAACCGTGTATGATACTAGACACGGTAAATTAAAAGATGGCATTGGTACCATCAGTTATTTAAACGACTCCCTAACGGGTGACAATAAGAAGGATAAGGAGACAATAAAGGGCATACAAAAGTTTCTTGTTGAAGAAACCAGATTAGGTATCCCTGCGCTGTTTCATAGTGAAGGGATAGCAGGGGCGCAGATCCCAGGCGCAACTACTTTTCCGCAGTCTCTTAATCTTGCTTCTGCCTGGGAGCCGGCGTTAGCACAAAAAATGGGTGAGGTCGTCAAAAAACAACTAAGGGCATATGGATTCAAGGCTGTGCATTCCCCCCTGTTCGACTTGGGACGGGATCCGAGATTCGGAAGAATCGGCGAAACCTATGGAGAAGACCCCTATTTAGTTGCGCAAATGGGCGTGGCGTTCGTCAAAGGCGTCCAAGGTGATCATGAGATCATGGCTGCCGCTAAGCACTTTGTCGGTTATGGTAATGCTGAAGGGGGAAGAGGCGGCGGAGAACAGCAAGTCGACGAGCGAAGATTGTTGGATAGTTATTGCTTCCCCTTTGAAGCGGCTATTCATGAGGCGGACGTGAAAGCGATCATGAATAGTTATGGGATTTTAAATGACCAGGCTGTGTCTACGTCAAAGTGGCTGCTTACCGATATTCTGAGAGACAAGTTGGGATTTAATGGCTTGGTTGTGGCTGATTATGGCAGTATCACGCATGCAACATTACGGTATAGAGTGGCAGAAGATCATAAAGAGGCAGGCATTCTGGCACTTAAAGCCGGACTAGATGTGGAACAACCCGGCAATCAATGTTACCAGCATTTAATAAAAGCGGTTGAATCAAGCGAACTGGAAGAGGCCTATATAGACAATTCCGTAAGACGAGTTCTTGAGACCAAATTCAGGTTAGGGCTATTTGAGAATCCTTATGATGATGGCGATTTTTTTTATGAAATTAAAAAAGCGGAGAATGTGGAGTTATCACGGGAGATTGCGGAGAAATCGATGGTATTGGTAAAAAATGAGGACAATATTCTGCCGCTCAAAAAGAGCCTGAAAGTAGCACTGATCGGCCCCGCCTCAGACACCAAAACCAACTTCTTTGGCGGTTATTCATCGGTAGGATCGGCCAGCACAAGAAGTAGCGATTTCGACAAATCCGAAGAAGACAGCTTCCTGAGAATGCTTTATACAGGGGCAATAACCGACGATAAAGAGTCATTAAAGTCGATGGGAATTGAATTTGATGACCAGCCCACCCCAGAACAAAGAGAAATCATTATGAATATGATCAGACAGAATTTAGCTTCTGAAGATTCCTCGAAAAGAGTCTATAAAACGAATGAAGAATTTGTTCAAATGTTCTACCCGGATTGTAAATCGGTAAAAGATGTGTTGGAGAAAGAGCTTGGGAAAGAACATGTGCTGCACGCCAAAGGCTGCAATATCTCCAAACCTATCGACAGAGGGATTGAAGCGGTAAAAGCTGTGGTGCAACAGGCGGATATCGTCATTGCCGTATTAGGTGGTAAAGAAAGCATGATTGATCCTGAAGCGACTTGCGGTGAAAACAAAGATAATCACAACATTGGTCTTGAAAATTCTCAACTGGAAATGATGGCAGAAGTATTTAAGTTGAATAAACCGGTGATTTCAATTATTGTTGATGGCCGTCCATTAGCTACTCCATTGGTAAGCGAATACAGTAAAGCAGTCCTTTATTCGTGGCTGCCTGCACAGTCTGGAGCCGAAGCCATTATGAATATCCTTACCGGACAGAAGAACCCTAGTGGAAAGCTGCCGGTGACTATTGTCAAAGAAGCAGGTCAGATTCCCATGTATAACAGCAGACTACCGCTCTATGTTGAAATGAATGAATGGGCTGAATATATCGACCCCACCCAAAATAAACCGTTATATCCATTTGGTCATGGATTAAGTTATACGCAATTTGAATACGGTGACCTGGAACACGACCGCTCGGTTCAAGTTGACGGAGAATTGAATATCTTATTTAAGCTGAGCAATGTGGGACAGATTGCCGGGGATGAAGTTGTGCAGGTTTATATCCGGGATCGGGTGAGCAGTGTTGCAAGACCTGTGAAGCAACTGGTTGGATTTGCACGGATTAGCTTGGACATTAACGAAACAAAGAAGGTTTCTTTCAAGGTAAACATGAAGCAACTGGCATTTCATGACTTGAATATGAATCAAGTTGTGGAGCCAGGTAACATGGAAGTGTTTATAGGTGCCTCATCCCAAGATATTCGATTAAAAGGTACCTTTGAGATTATAGGTGAAAAAACTATTGTTGAACGAAAGGCATTTTCATCAAATGTAACGATTACAGAACTGTGAAAACTGAATTAGCAATTCCTCTATTTCCATAACCGTTTACTAGGAGTGAGAAAATGAAAGTAGATAAAATTCATCATTTTTCTGATAAAGGTAACTCTTGTATTATTAATACGCCACGGCCCCCGAGGCATTGGTACAATTATTTGTGGAGCGAGCAAGGATATTGCACACAAGTTTCCCAAATTGGGCATGGCCGAAGCTATTATATCAATTCAAAAGCAGACATGTGTATGATCAATAATCAGGATGCCAAATACCTGTACTTGCGCGATGATGACGCCAATGTGTACTGGAATATAGGGGAAGGCCCATTAAATGAAGAAGTCGAGGATTTCTCATGTGAGCACAATATTGGATATTCCATTCTCCAATCACAAAAGAACGGCGTCCATGCTTCCTGGAAGCTTTTGGTCCCGCATGAAGGCTATAACGAGGTATGGGTAGTCAAGGTCAGGAATAATACGGATAAAGTTAAGAATATCAGCGTATTCTCTACCGTGAGCTTTGAGCTTGAAGGCTTTAATTACCCGCGGTATTACGAAATGTACAGGAGCTGTGAAACCTTCTTTGATGAGAGGCTGAACGGTATTTACTGCCAGTCCAAACATCCCTTCACGCCCCATAACAGATACAACAGTTATATCGCCTGCTCGGAAACCGTCCACGCCTTTGATGGCAATCTGGGAGAGTTTTTGGGAGATCTGGGGTCATACACTAGGTTGGATGCCATGCCAGCACCGTTGTTCCAGCGGCCGGACGTTGTAGTGAAAGGGAGAGATTGTACGAATTCTTTAACTACGCTTGTCAACCTCGGTGGGGTCTTGCAGAACAAGCTGGTACTGGCAGCTGGTGAAGAGAAGGAGCTGTATTATGTGCTGGGCGTCAGTGAATCGTTGGAAGAAGCGGTTCAAACGATGGAGCAATACAGCAACAGGGACCGTATCGAACAAGCACTACTGGAAACAAAGGAGCACCAGAAGTGCAAATACGCTGGCCTCCATATTGTTACGCCTCATGAGAAGCTGAACGTGCTTATGAACGAATGGGTGAAAAAACAGATTGACTTCTGCATAGTCGGCAAGAAGGGGGTTCGGGATAATCTTCAGATTGCCGTAGCCCTTCTAAATTACAGACAGGAAAGGGCCAAGGAGGAAATTATAGAATGCTTGCGGCATCAGTTTAAGGCAGGACATGCTGTGCTGACTTGGTATCCATATGATGCTACCCGTTACTCAGACCAGCCGTTCTGGATTATCTGGGCGGTGTGTGAGTTGATTAAAGAAACCGGAGATTATTCTCTTCTGGATATGGAGATCGAATATCAGGATGAAGGCTCGGCAACGATGCTGGAGCATGTAAAGGCTGCAGTCAACCGGTTGATTGAAGATAAAGGGAAACATGGCCTGGTGCGGATTTTCTTCGCGGATTGGAACGATGCCTTGAATATTACAACGGACCCGGATGCGGAATCTGTCATGCTATCCCAGCAGTTTTGTTATGCCCTGAAAGAGTTGTCAGCGTTGATCCGACGATTGGGCGACACAGGTTATGCTGGGTACTTGGATGAACAGTACCATATCCTCCGCAATGCGATTAACGAAATGGCTTGGGACGGAAGCTGGTATATGCGCGCTCTTAGCAAAGAAGAGAATATCGGCTCCAAAGACAGCAAGGGGAGCACAATCTATATTAACGCACAATCGTGGGCCGTACTAGCTGATATTCCGGATGAAGAGAAGCTGCCCAAGGTGCTGGATTCCATGGACAGCATGGAGCATGATTTTGGTTTCCCGATCAATATGCCTCCCTATACGGAATATTCTCCCCATGTAGGCAGAATGGCCGGCATGCTTCCCGGGCTATTCGAGAACGGCGGAGTTTACTGCCACGCAACCGGTTTCAAAATTATGGCGGATTGCAAGGCAGGCAGGGGAGTAGAAGCCCTACGTACATTGCTGAAGATCATTCCAGACAGCGAAGCGAATCCATCCACACAATCTGGAGCGGAGCCGTATGTCTTCACTAATTGTTATTCAATTCACCCCAAATATTATGGGAAGTCCTACCAATCATGGACAACCGGAACCTCGGCATGGGGACTCATGTCCCTCTTGGAGGGAATTATGGGGATCAAGCGGGATTATGATGGTCTCCGGATTGACCCTTGCTTCCCGGCAGATTGGGAGGAAGCCCAGGTATTTAGGGAGTTCCGTGGCACACGTTATGATATTACCATCCGGAACCCATCACGGTTGTCTGAAGGACAACCCGAGATACAGGTGGATGGAAGCCTTATCAATGGAAATCTGCTGCCTCTCTTTCAGGATGATCGGACCCATTCTGTAGAAGTTGTTCTTAAGCCCAAACCTTCGAACACAAAAGTCGTCATATGAATAACGGAAAGTCGTTGTGGGATCTGCGGCCTAAAGGTTTGGTTATCGGTGTGGTGAAAGGTAGATTTGAAAATTTGTAGAGGAGTTGACAGCATGATTGGTACTTGGAGTTTTCTGCACCAAACGCCTCAATCCACGATTAAAATGCAATTTATCATTGAAAAGAAAGAAACTTATGTATTATCAGTTGTTCTGGAACCGTTTCCGTTTCCAATCGAAATCACTGCGTTGACTGTAGAAGGCAACACGCTTCAGGCCAAGGGAGTATCATCATTTGTACCAAATGAAACGCTTCAATTTGAACTGACATTTAATGATGAAGAGTTTCAGGGCAGGATCAAGATTCCCTTCCAGGAAGCATTCTTCGTAAAAGGTGTGAAAGGGCCTGGCCCATCGCTCGCGGATACGCTCATTTCCGAAATCGCTCCTTATCGGAAGCATGATGTAAAGCAACGCGACGATACAGAGATTTACCTATCCGTTGAAGCTCTTCTCAGCAAGATGTCCATTACTGATAAGATTGGTCAAATGAGTCAGTGTATGTCTACAAACCTCTCGCTTGGATCAGAGCTTGCGTCTGACACACCGGAAAAACTGGTTGCAGAAGGCCGGGCTGGTTCAGTTCTGTCGGCCGTAACGGGTCGCAGAGTGTTCGAACTCCAAAAAATAGCGGTGGAGCAATCCCCGCATAGTATTCCGTTGCTATTTAATTTTGACGTTATACATGGGTTTCAGACGGTATTTCCCGTGCCGCTTGCTTGGTCCTGCAGTTGGGACTTGGAATCTATCAGGGAAGCTTGTGCGATTGCCGCAAAAGAGGCTACCGCCAGCGGTATCACATATAACCATGGCCCGATGGTCGATGTTACGAGAGACCCGCGTTGGGGTCGCGTCGTAGAGGGCGCAGGCGAAGATCCTTATCTGGGAAGTCTAATCGCCAAAGCTCAAGTAGAAGGCTATCAAGGTAACAGTTTACACGATCCTGATACACTCATTGCTTGTTTAAAGCATTTTATTGCATACGGAGCTGCCGAGGCAGGAAGAGATTACAATACGGTAGATATTTCGGAAGGTACCTTGCGGAATGTTTACTTACCGCCCTTCAAGGCGGGGATTGAATCGGGCGCCGGGTCGGTGATGAATGCCTTTAATACGTACCAGGGGGTTCCTGTGGCAGGAAACCGCTACCTCCTTAACGATGTACTGAGAGGAGAGCTGGGCTTTGACGGTATATTGATTTCCGACTACGGCTCCATTGACGAAATCGTCGCTCATGGGTACGCAAGGGATAGCAAAGAAGCAGCAAAAAAGGCTCTTGATGCAACGTTGGATATTGAGATGGTGACTCGTTCTTATGATCATTTACATGAATTGATCGAACAGGGACTCGTTACGGAAGAACAATTGGACCAAGCGGTACGTCGGATTTTGACTTTTAAGTATAAGATCGGCATTATGGATGACCCGTTCCGTTATGTACGCCCGGAAATAGAAAAGGAATCTCACTTCCATCCGAGTCATCTGACAGCGAGTCGGAGTCTGGCGCAGAAATCCATCGTTTTGTTGAAAAATAACGGCTTGCTCCCGATTACAAGCAAGGAACGAAAGATAGCTGTAATTGGTCCATTCGGTGATAGCAAGGATCTGCTGGGACCGTGGCAGTGGTCCCGATATGCGAATGAAACCGTTACGCTCTGGCAAGGGATTGAAGAACAGGGAGTACCGGCGGTAGATCTTTTGCTCGAAGAAGGATGCAAGGTTGAGGAAGCGATTGTAGGAGGACTGGAGCGGGCAGCTTCTGCGGCGGAACAAGCCGACATCGTTATTCTTGCCCTTGGTGAGAACAGTGAAATGTCTGGCGAGGCTGCATCCCGCATGGATATTACGCTGCCGAAGGCTCAACAAGAACTAGCGAAGGCAGTTGTTAAGGCAGGCAAACCGACCGTATTGGTTCTAACAAATGGACGTCCTCTTGTGCTGGATTGGTTTGAGCATCATATGGACGCCATCGTGGAGACATGGTTCCTTGGATCTCAAGCCGGGCATGCCATAGCAGATGTGCTCCTTGGCAATTATAATCCGTCCGGCAAACTAACGATGAGTTTCCCCGCTCATGCCGGACAAGTACCAGTATACTACAATCACTTTAGCACTGGGAGGCCTGTAACGGAAAGCAATAAGCATTTAAAGTTCTTTTCCAAGTATATAGATGGTTCTAATGATCCCCTGTATCCTTTTGGTTACGGGCTAAGCTATACGACGTTCGAGTATTCGGCAATTTGGTTATCCCAATCGCAGATGAATGCTTCAGAGACAATTACTGCCAACGTGACGATTACCAATACAGGTATGATACAGGGAGAGGAGACCGTCCAGTTGTACATTCAGGACCTTCATGGCAGTGTGGTCCGTCCAGTGAAGGAGCTTAAGGGGTTCCAAAAGGTGACATTAGCCGCAGGCGAAGCACAAGAAATCCGCTTCACCATCGCCGAAGCGGATTTGGCTTTTTGGAATTCGGATCGAAAATATGAGGCCGAACCGGGGGAGTTCAAGGTTTATATCGGATCGAGTTCTCGCGATGTGAAAGAAGCGTCATTCGAACTTCTGCCTTAAACGAGTTCTGGTACTGGAAAGGTCCTTCTCTACGATGCTGCTGGGTCCGATCCTGTGGAAGGATTAGCGAAGTAGAGAGGGAGTTCTGATTGTTTCAGCTGGTCCATTTTTACATTGGGGAAGGGTAGCGACTTCCTTGTTAACATTCATATACCGCTGTTTATAAATTTGTTCAAAGATAGCGAAGCAGGAAATGTGCCGATAGAAGCCTATAACACTTAATTATTTTATAAAGCGCTCGCTATGAGTCTTATGTAACACAGTTGCAATATTTCCAGTTAATTCAGTCCTCGATTTTGTATTTGACTATTGAGTGGAGTACATTTATCGGCCAAGATCAAAATATATTCCAACGGCTTCAATGCAGGAGAGCTATGACGAAATCATTAACTTGCTTGACTTGATGAATATGAATGATGAGGTGCCGGTGTTCAAAGGGACAGAAAGATCGATGCCCAATAGAACACTCCTACGATGTCTGAGGGAGCTGAACTCATTATTCGTGAGGCCATGTTGGACGATCGACAGCCCCTCTACTACGATTCATATGTTTTATTGACTTCAATTATATGTGGGGAAAATCTACACTTCAAGTGAAGCATGGCGCAACATCAGTATTTTGTTGCCTTTGAAGTTTTATAAAACATTAAAGCACTTCCGTATTGAGAAAGTGGTTAATAGGTCTAACGTTGTTTTAGTGTATTTATTTTACGGTGTATATAAAGAGGGGATGTTTTAAACAGCTTTAAGAAGTCGAGTAGGACCGTCGAATTCAAAAAATAGAAACAAGCAATCAGGCTTGTTTATCCACTGATACACTGGTCCATTCAGAACAACCACTCCAATACAGTTAAACACACAGTATAAGTAAGGTTTGAATCGAATAGAAGAACAAATGCGAGGAATTGGAGTAAAGGGACTGATTAAAGAAGATGACCATGACTTAGTAGATGAACTTCTTACCACAGTAAATAAGTTAATCAAATAAAAAATGTTTATGATGCAGATCCAGAGAACAGTTGGTAATGTTCAATATTTTGTCAAGCTGTCAACACAGGAAAATGTCCGTCTGCAATCAGCCAAGGTGAACAGTCGCCGCTAACTTTTGGAGGAGCAATATACACTAAGAAGAACAGTTACTCTGTACAGGTCAGAATAATATGTACAAATTAGATATTGAAATGTAAATAGTGAATAGAAAGGAAGCATTCCTTAAGAAAAGTACGAATGAATTTTACAAATGTTCGTAGCAAAAATTCTTTAAGAAATCAAATTATAATGCGCTATATATAACTATAATTTTTTTTTAATCCTACAATTCATGAAATAAAAAGAACTCATTTTTGTTAATGAGTTCTTTTTATTTATGATGCACTCTCTTTTTTCTTTTGTTTGTTTTTCTTAGTTGATGGATTTGAGAGAAGAGTAATGCTCGTTTGAAGAGCTTCCATTAAATCAATAATGTGATGTGACTCATTCTTTTCTGAATCTATTTGGATTACTTCTTGTCCAGAAATTTTAGATTGTATTAACGACTGCATTCGAACTTGCCCGACATTTATAAATTGGGATTCATCGGTTTTAGAAGAGGAGAGGTTCTTTATTAACTGCTGAGCTAACTGTAATTGATCCGAATCTATTTGTGCTTCGCTAGGCAAATTCGGTATACGTTCAGAAGGACGTATTTCATTTGGGTAGTACATGGTAGACAATTGGATAAATGATCCGTTCATTGGTTTAAGTATGCAAAGTTTTGTACTTGATCTTATCGTTATTTTAGCAACTGCTACACGTTTAGTAACTTCCAATGCCTTAATAAAAAGACTGTATGCATCTGTGTAGCTATTTTCTGGACCAAGGTAGTAGACCTTCTGTGTGAACATTAAGTCCACTGATGTCTCTTTAATAAATTGAATAATATTTATTCTTTTTGAATCTTCATGTATTTGCTCCAATTCCTCTTTTTTAAAAATTAAAAACTGGTTGTTATCTAATTTATATCCCTTAATTAAATCTTCTGAACTCAGCTTTTTTTCACAACTTGAACAATAACGTTGATTCTTAACTGTACCATGACACCCTTTATGTAGTAACTGAAGGGAAAATTCTTTCTCCTCTGTAGCTGCATATAACTTTACAGGGATATGTACCAAACCAAATTCGACCGTGCCTTTCCAAATGGTATGCATTTGTAATAACCTCCCGATATTCATAAAGGAGATTATTCCCTTTTCAAATAATAAATAAACCGCTAACCTAATTGGTTGAGCGGTTTATTTATTGTCGAAGATCTGAGAAACCAGCAATTGAATTTTAATTAATTCAGAGCTATTCATATCAAATAATTTTGTATGCAATTGATTTAATAGTTGATCTTTCTTAGTCTTTTCATTCTTTATGTACTTGCTATATAAAAACAAGTCTAAAACTTGAACATCAAGCGCGTTTGCAATCTTCTGCAGGTTTAGTAATGTAATATTTTTTTCTGCCCGCTCTAGACCACCAATATAAGAAAAATGAAACCCTGCCTTCTCACCAAGTTCCTCTTGTGAGAATCCCTTTTTTGTCCTAAGTTCACGGACCCGTTTTCCAACTGCAACCAATATCGGTTCCTTCATTGCTACACCTCAGACTCAGTGTATACAAACTGTGAAGGTGAATACATTAGTGTATATGAGTCAAATGCCTTAAATGATATGTTAACGTATCAATTACAAAAAATTGTCCATACTTGAATTGAGGTGATGAAATGAGACATAAAAAGAAGGAATTAGGAATTGGAATGGCCGCCGTTACTGGACAAGGATTAAAATTTGCAGACTTGTGTTACAGTAGCAAAATACTAATGAAATACCAGCATTTTGAGGATGCACAAAAAAACGGAGAGTGGAAGATCCCCGTTCTATTTTTTGAGAAGAATCTCGATATATTAATAATAGTTAATTTTGATTTTGTTGACTTAGCATATGTTATTGATAAAAGAGTTTCAGTAAACGAGCAAGTACTTGATGCTTATTATGAAACAATTAGAAATCTAAGAGCCCAGTTAAAATTTGCTAAGCAAATGCTTAGGTAAAACCCAAATATTAGATAGTTTTGTTGGCTAATTTAGTAGGCGGTAAATCATGTAAAGTATTATTTAGCAGCGATTGTATCGACGTATCAAGTACTTGTGCAATTTTAAATAGGATATGAATCTGGACATGGTGTTTGCCACTTTCTATATTGCTAACCGCCGTTCGAGATAGGTCAACAGCTAACCCTAATTGTGTTTGAGTCATCCTCAAAAGTTTTCTTTTACATCTAATGTTAAAACCGATGATTCTGTACAAATCCATTGCGATCGTCTCCCCTCATTTTTCTAACACTTTTCTCTATGAATCTACTTTATTAGTCTATCTAATTTATCGAAATTATATACTGTACAAAAAGATAATAATGAAGTTGGTATAAAAATAAGTGTGAGATCAAAAGAAGATAGTATTCGCTATTTTGTGTTAGGTCTATTTATTTCTCAGATGGAGTAGAGGAAGTTTAAAGTATCTGATATAAACATGACTGAAAAAGTCTGTAACCTGTTGAACGATGTCTATAACACTGCCTGCCAAGATGAGCTTCATGATTCGTTTAACAAAATATAATGTACAAATAAACTAGTTAAATTTTTAACTTTAGAAAGTCCAAGATTCTAAATTTATGAATGCAACTAAATATTCATGATAAATTGTTAGGAGGTTGCATGAATGAGTATAAAGAATGTATACAAATTCCACTTACAGCTGCTAGAGATTTATGAAAAAAATCAAATCTTACCTAATCCGTATCGCAAAGAAATTAACTATTATTATCGGCAACTCAATTTCTTTTGTGAGAATACGATGCAGAGGATTTTTGTATTGAATCAATTAATAAAAATATATGAAAAATCGAGACATACACAAATTCAATGGTGTTCCCATAAATACTATTCAAACCATTTAGAAGAATAGAATGAAGAATATATCCTGTATTTAAAAGTGGTTCATTTAAAATGTTTATTATTCAGGAATTAGGAAATAAAAGTCTTGAAAGGTGATGATAATGATGTACACACCAAATATCGTACCCCGGAGTTCTAAATACGGTAATAATTATTGGACTTCACTCGGACCTAAAGTGGGGATGAGGGAGGTCACGCTTTATAGTGATCTAGAATTTGACCATTGGATACGAATTGAAACTACGCCAGATGTGGAAACTTATTGTGAACAATATCCTAAAATCAGCTATGTTTTTAATGGTGAGCTACATACAACTATTTTTGATATGTGGGTTCAGATGAAAAATGGAACTATAAAATGTTGTGAGGTTAAATATGAATCCGAGTTAAATGCTGAAAATCCACGTAACTCTCGAACATTGAAACAAATAGAGGCACAGAAAATTTGGTGCGATAATAATGGAATTTTGCATGAAATTGTTACAGACAAAGATCTAAGAAAGAACTACTTAGAGTTGGAAAATAGATTAAAGATTATCTCTGTCGTGAAAAATAACGCCCAACCTAAATGTACCGAGGAGATCATAAAAATTTTAACTTCTGAGCGGCTAAGCTTAAAAACATTGACTGAGCAGTCCAACATTCCCTTTAAAGATATTCATGATGCATGTATATGGCTTTTTTACAGAGGAATTATTGATGTAAATATTAATGAATGTATTATTTCCATGCAAACGGAGGTGCAGTTGAATGAGTCGAGTGAAAGTTTTTGATAGAGGCGGCTTGTCACAAACTCAAATGGATCGTGACCTTTGGTTTAAAGTAGATGAGACGTTGCTTAACGAAGAGAAAAGAATATTATTTCTAAAGCGAAAAGAAGCAATCGATCTTTATGTAAACAATGAGAAGAGTCTGAAGGAAATCTTTTCATGCACGGGTATCGATCGTAGAAATCTGATACGTTTATATAATCGTTGTATTTCTTACGATGAAAATGCTCTTCCATGGGGGTATAGAGCCCTGATACCGGGCAAAAATATAAAAAAATATGAATTAGACCCACTATCTAAAAAAAGTAATGTATCAAGAAAAACAGGGGAATTCAATTTATTACTTGATAAATATCCACAAATTAGAGATGAAATAGATGACTTGTTTTTTGGTCGAAAAAAAAAGTTAACTGAACCGGTTATGAAACCTAAATACATACATAAAAAATTTGTGGATAGATGCAAAGAAGCAGGTATTCCTAGAAGTTCTTATCCATTTAACACTGATACTTTGGGGTATAGATCGCTATGTAGATACTTAGAGAACCTTAGGGATATTCACTTTGGCAAAGCTGCTTCGCGATTCGGACATGATGCTGAACAAAAAGCTAAAAATTCGGGGGTAGGCCAACAGAATTATCCTCAAAATATAACCCCTTATCAAAAGGTTGAGTTTGATGGCCATAGAATTGACGGCATTTTTGTTATAAAGGTGAAAACATTGGAAGGAGATGACGCAGTTTTAACTTTAGACAGACTTTGGCTATTGAGTTTTACAGACCGCGCAACTCGAAACGTTATTGGAAGACCTCACATTTGTCTTAACAAGGAGTATAATGCAAGTGATGTAATGATCGCTGCCAAAAAAGCGATTATGCCATTTAAGAAAAAGAATTTAACAATAGACGGTCTGTCATATCAGCCAACAGGGGGATACCCATCTGAACAATTTCCTGAGATTGAATGGGCGGTATGGGATGTCATTTATTTTGACAATGCCAAATCTCATCTTGCTCAAATGGTTAGGGAACGCTTAAGCAATTTAATAGGATGTACAACTTGTATTGGTGCAGTTGATAGGCCAATGAGACGTTCTTTCATTGAAAGATTTCATAATACCTTTACTTCCAGTAGTATTCAACGGATGGCAAATACCACCGGAAGTCATCCAAAAGATCCCCGTAGGAAAGATCCTGAAAAAATGGCCATCCGTTATGAAATGACATTTGAACATTTAGAGGAAATCGTCGATGTTGTTATTTCAAATTATAATGGCACTCCACACGGGGCATTGTTTTATAATTCACCACTTGAAGCACTGGATCAAAGACTCAAGAAAGGAATGAAACCCAGATTGTTAAATGAATCAAAGCGTACAGAATTTCTGTTTACACAAGTCGAACAACCTAGAACTATTCGAGGTAGTATTTCCTCGGGAAAGCGTCCTTACATCGAATATATGGGAGTTGAATACCGTAATGAATTACTAGTAAAATCTGCTCATTTAATTGGTACAAAGGTTAATGTACACATAAATGTAGATGATCTTCGTACGATCAGAGTGTTTCTCCCAGATGGTAGTGAGTTTGGAGAGCTCGTTGCGGCTGGTAAATGGTCATTAACACCGCATACTTTACAGATACGAAAAGCCATTAATCTGCTAAAAAAGAATAAACTTATTCATTTTACACAGTGGGACGATCCGATTTTTGTTTACCATGAATATCTAATCGCAAAAGAAACGGAAAAGAAGAAAGGCTCAGGAAATCGAATAGCAAAAGTCCAACAAGTTATTCGACAAGCAGAAGAAGAAAGTAATTCCCCGAATCAAAATAAGTTATTAGCTCAAGAACATAAAAATTTAGCAGAACTAGATAAAGCAAGAGAATTACAAGAAAAGATTCTGGTCCAAAAAACATCAACCTCTACAAAAAGGTACAAAACCATTACTTATTAGAAAGGAGTGCTTAACAATGAAAAGACCAAATATTATACCTGGAACACATCCAATTGAGCAGGGGCAATATGTTCTTCCTACCATTGAGATAACCAGGTTGATGGATAAGATTATTCAGATTATTAAAGATGGTGGGCCGGGAATGATTGTTTATGGTCGCCCCCGTTTAGGGAAGACTAGAGCAACAATGTTCGCTGTTAACTATTTACCATCAGAATTGGAAACCCCGATTCCTGTACTTGTTGCAGACTGCAAAAGCTATAGAGTACCTAGTCCAGAAAAGTTTTTTAGAGACATGTTGTCAGACTTCTCCTTTGGCTTTAATAGTAAAAAAGATGAAATTGTGCTACGCAATCAAATTGTGAATTTGATGCATGAAAAAGCTGAACATTCAAACCTTCGCAGAATTGTTTTGATTATGGATGAAGCTCAAAAAATGACGGAATGGCAATATGATTGCTTAATTGATATCTCTAATCAACTAGTACGTAGGAATATTAGAATGACTACAATATCGATTGGACAAGAACAACTGGTCAATCGGAGATCTTTTTTTCTGGCTAATGAAAAAGCACATATTGTAGGCCGGTTTATGGCATCTGAGTATCGTTTTAAGGGAGTTCAGGCTTCAACCGAGATGGAGTTTGTATTACAGAGCTATGATGAATCCGAGTTTCCGGAAGACAGTGGCTGGTACTACACTAAGTATTACTTTCCCCAGGCTTTTAACTCAGGGAGAAGACTGTCTGAGTTTTCATCTAGTTTGTTCAATCTCTTTTTAGAAATACGGCAAGAGTTTGGCCTCTCCGGTAAGTTTGAAATACCCATGGAGTATATAGCATTTACCGTCGAAAATGCATTGAAAATCAATGGCTCTAACGGTAAAGGTTCCGAATGGCTCTCAATGCATCAGTGGAGAGAAGCAATTAACAGATCTGGTTATATCGAATCTGAAATTTATATGGCCTTGGCCAGAAAGAAGGCTAATTAATGTTCATTGTATGGAGAAAAGAATGGATGAATGAATACGAGTCACCTTGGTCAATATTTGAAAAAGTAAGTTTAGCCAATCATATAAACCGCACTGAAATTCTGAAAACGCTGGGTAATGCAGAAGTAAAAAAGATTAAAAAAAATGTTTTGACTGATTCTAGAAGAGAACTAATTAAATTAAGTGGATTTGATTTAAACACATTGAAACAATATTTGGGAGTAGATTTATCCGTTCTCAACAAATCTGTAATATCAAATCTTCTAAAGCCAGTGGAGTATTATCAAGAACCTATTTCTACTTGGTTTCCTCAATCACTAAATTGGTGTCCAGAATGTATTAAAGGAGGATATCATAGTTGGTTACATCAATTCACGTTGTTTCATAGTTGCCCGATTCATCAAATTAAACTATTGAGTTCGTGTCCAAAGTGCTTAAATCGGATTCCTTTCCTACTTAGCGATTTAGCACTAAACGAGCCATTTACCTGTAAGTGTGGATTTAAGCTAGCCGATATCGGTAGCACCCCTTGGTCACAATGGAAAATGAAGGTAGAGATAGCGGATGTTCCAGTTTCTAAATGGATAGCACAAGGGAAGAGAGATGATTCTAATCGGTTGCTTTTTTCACCTCTAGTTAGTTCAATCCAACATTTTACTCTGGAACCTAAAATTCAATCTAAGTGTTTTTTTAATGTGAAAGTTACCTCAACTCAAGATTACTCATATAGAGATGAGTTTAAAAATGATTTATATAAGCAAAATTGTAGATGTTTCAAAACTATAGATCATTATGTTAGAAAGAAATTCATCAAAAAACATCTTAAATGTATACTAATGCTTCAAGAACTTAGAAAAAATGAAAATGAAGAGTTTCCTCCCATTTGTCCATATGCCTATGCATATGTATTCTGGAAGCAAACTTTATTAGGGAGAGAGCATTTTTACAATAATCTAGTTATTTCTAGAAGAAGACCCGGTATAACTGTTGCAACTGAACTTATAGAGGACATCATAGATGACTACAAAAATAGGCTCTTTGCTCATACCAATCTGTCTATATATGATAACAGAGAAATGTTTCACTGGGTAATAAATCGTGTGACATCTGAACTATGTCTCAATTATTTTTACGAATGGCTTAAAATAGCGGTGGAAGGAGCCGAACAAATTAGTGTTCCGAATCGAGATAAATTAGATATTATGTTACAGAATAGAGTGTAGCCATGAGAATTTACGAGAATCCAAGTGATGAAAATAAACGAATTGAATCTTACGTTAAGCAATATGTAATGAAGTTAAGAATATAAAAAAACAAACAGATTTAATTCGCCTTTATTAGGCGATTTTTTATTTTTGCTGTAATAATAATCATGAGATATAATTAAAATTATATGGGAAATGAGATAAGATTCTTGTCATTTATGAGATAAAGTTCTTGTCATCCGACAAGGACAACGCTAAAGCCAAGCTGTTATACGGTTTTCTTTATACATGTTCACAAAACCCGTATTTTATACATATGTTTGTAAAGCTGTACATCGTTTTTGATGTATATTAAAGATCCCCATTTCCCTGTTTATGCAAAAATGCGTGAGAACAGTGTTACAATTGCCTTATCTAATTCAGGTGAAAATCCTGCCACTTTTAAGACAAATCAAGCAGGAGAAAAACAAAATTGTGAGTATAACGAATAACCGTCAATCCACTATCGCTAAAATTTCAGATATTAATATTCCTTATTATGTAAATGAGGAGTATTATGAATCAGCCAATATAACCACTCAATTCCCTGTTCTATTTCTTTTGGAATGGATGGCCAAAGAAGTAACTGCCTTTCGAAAGCTTGACTTCAAGACCGGGATGCTTTTCTTCCATTGTGCGTATAATTTTGGGAATAAACCTTGTACATGCTGTAGGGTAAGCACCTATATGAACTTTACCAATCTCCAAATCTTGTTCCGCTGCGATTAACTCATCCACTTTTTGTAATTCACTCAGTACATTTCTAAAAAGGATTAATATCCGTTCTCCCACATCCGTAAAAACTAATCCGTTTTTTCTGTTTCTCTTGATCAGCTTCGTCCCCAACTCGGATTCAACAGATGCCACAATACGGCTTACTGCCGGTTGTGTCATATGCAGTTCTTCGCCTGCTTTTGTGAAGCTTCCTGTTTCCGATATCTTAACAATGAGTTGAATTTGCATCTCATTCCATATCAATTTTGATATCTCCTTTATAATGAATATGCATTTTATTAGATGTGAAACTTAATGTAACATAAAAGAAAATATTACTATATTTCACATTAAAAGTAGTGAACTTCCTTGTGTATCGCATTACAAAAATTGACATTTCATATGAAAATAAGTAATATAATTAGAAACATTTATACTATAAAGTGCCCTTCTCATCCCCTCTTTTTAAATTCCTGATCCTACCTATTTTAAGGAGTGAAAATGCTATGTGCGCACAAACGCTAAAAGCGAATACAAGGGATGTAATCAGTAACTATTGCAAATGGATCGCAGCTGGTATGATTGTAACTCTCACGGGATGCTCGCTTGCATCCGCCGCTCCTTCACCCTCATCCTCTAGTAAAACTAGTGAACCCGCCTCCTCTCTAGTCACATTTCAATTGCAAGAGGCTACGATTGCTCAAATGCAGGACGCGATGAAGTCAGGAGCACTGTCGAGTGTCGAGCTCACCGCCATGTACCTTAACCGGGTATATGCCTATGATTCTAGTGGCATTCGACTGAATTCCATCCCTGTTCTGAACCCCGACGTACTAAAAGAAGCTGCTCAGGCTGATCAACTTAGGGCGCAAGGTATTAAAACTGGGCCTCTGCAAGGCATCCCCTACACGGTCAAAGACAGTTACAAGGTTAAGGGACTTACTGTCGCTTCTGGATCTCCAGCTTTCAAAAACCTGATGGCAAAGGACGATGCCTTTACAGTAGAAAAGATACGCAAATCCGGTGGGGTGCTCATTGGTAAAACCAATATGCCGCCAATGGCAGCAGGGGGAATGCAAAGAGGCGTTTATGGCCGTGCTGAAAGTCCATACAATCCAAATTATTTGGCTGCAGCCTGGTACTCTGGCTCCTCTAACGGATCTGGCGTGTCAACAGCCGCCAACCTCGCTGCCTTCGGCATGGGGGAAGAAACGGTATCCTCTGGAAGATCGCCAGCATCTAACAATGGTTTAATTGCCTACACACCATCGCGGGGCCTAATCTCCATTCGAGGGAATTGGCCACTCTTCCCTATACGGGATGTCGTTGTCCCACATACGAGGACTGTCGAGGACATGCTCCGCTTACTTGACGTGATCGTTGTAGAAGATAAGATCACCAAGGGTGATTTCTGGCGAGAGCAGAAATCCGTTCGGCTACCTTCTATCAACAGTGTCCGTCCCAATTCCTACCTAGAGCTGCGAGATACTCAAGCTTTGAAAGGCAAACGCATTGGTGTTCCGAAAATCTATATCGGTAAGGACCCAGAAACCACAACTCCGATTAAATTCAGACCTTCAATACAAGCATTATGGGAAAAAGCTGTAAAGGATTTAACTGCTCTTGGAGCTGAAGTTGTGGAAGTTGACTTCCCCTTGCAAGTGAACAGCGAGAAGGACCGACCGACAGCGAAAACACCTGAAGAACGTGGTCTAATGCCGGCAAAATGGAGTGAAAAGGAATTCGGGCTGCTTAATCCCTATGCAGCTGAGGAATTTCTTAAAAGTGTGGGCGATCCGAATTTCCCGTCATGGGTTAATATCGACCCCGCAACCGTCTTCCCGAATCCGCCCGGTTCGGTAGATGCCAAACGTGGCAGAGACCTGGGTCACTATGACGTATTCATTGAAACCATAAAGAAAGGCGTCATCCCTTACGAACAAATTCCTCAGTTTCATGAAGGGCTGCGGGGGCTTGAAAATGTACGAAAGATTGATTTTGAAAATTGGATGAAGCAAAACAACCTTGATTTTATTGTATTCCCAGCCAATTCGAATATCGGCAAAGCTGACTCCGATGTGAATGAAACGTCCTATGAGGAGGCTTGGGAGAATGGTAACTATTTCTCCAATACGAATTTCATTCTACGCGAGTATGGGATCCCAAGTGTGTCTGTGAGTATGGGCGCTATGAAGGACACCGGTATGCCCGTTAATCTGACAATGGCAGGTGCCGCATACAGCGATAACGACCTGCTTCGTTACGCTTATTCCTATGAGCAGGCTACCAAAAACCGTCCTATTGCAGCACGCACACCAGCGCTTGAGGATGAAACCTTTTCCTATAGCCCGCAAACTTCTCTCCCACCCTCTAAACGCAAGGAAACAGGAGCCCCTGAACTTAAGTTGAATGCTTCAATCACGGATGATGTTCTCGCTTTGGAAGGTTCAGTCACAGATCAAAGCGATATCGCACAGCTTAAAGTTTATGTCAATGGCATTCGTGCCGTTATTACAGAGGATAAAACCAATTGGTCAGCAACACTTCCAACTACTAAATACAAACAGGATGGTGCCTCCCAAGCCGATACGCTGCATATTCTCGTACTGGCCAAGGATATTTACGGAAATACCTCTGCTCAAGTCAAGTCTGTCACTTTACCCCAATGATAAAGGACTGACTATAATTGTGGGTTCCCTGACCGTAAGGTTATCATTAGAAAAGCTATCGCTGCAGCTGAGGGATTTATAGCTCTTCCAGATGGTTCAGAAGCGAATATGCAGGTTCGACTCTGAGGGTACATTTGGGTATTGAACACCTGATACTGTCGAGGACAAGAGATTTAGATTATCGGGACAGCTATGTATAAATCATTTTGTGTCATGGATAAAAGGACGAACAGGGTAACCACCCTTTTATCCATGACAGGTTGCATTTAATACTGTCCATTATGACAGAGGCTATTACTTAGCGCATTTAGCCATTACAATATTTCGATATACCCTTCTGTTCCATGCACACGAATTCGTTGCCCATCTTTTATCAGTTTGGTAGCATTCTCTACTCCGACAACTGCGGGTAAGCCATATTCACGTGCGATAACGGCTCCATGAGTCATCAGTCCACCAACTTCGGTGACTAGGCCTTTTATGGATACAAACAATGGTGTCCAGCTGGGGTCAGTAAAGGCGGTGACTAATATATCTCCATCTTCCAGATCAGCATCTTCCATGTTTAAGATGACACGTGCTCGTCCCTCTATAACTCCGGTAGAAACAGGCAGACCTACAATCGCTTCGGCTGGGAGATTTTCTCGTTTGTACTCACCCGCAATGATTTCACCATCAGACGTGATAACACGTGGTGGAGTTAGTTTTTCATACAATTTGTACTCTTCTTTTCGTTTGCTAATGATCTGGTAATCTAGTGTATTTGTGCGTACGACTTCGTAAAGTTCTTCAAAAGTGAGATAGTATATATCTTCTTTTTCATGAATAACGCCCACTTGTACGAGTTGTTCGGCTTCTTTCAGTAAAGCCTGCTTATAAACAAAATAACGATTAACCATACCGTATTTGGGATATTCACGATAACCGATGAAATTCCGGATGAGGTCGATCATTCGTTTTGTTTCTTTTGCTTTTTGTTCACCATCCGGTAATTGCTTCAATCGATCTAATAACTCTTGTTCTTTTTTCAAAGCCTCCTGTCGCCCCTGCTCAAATTTCCAATTGCCAGCATTAGGCTCAAAGTTTTTGATATTACTGAGAATCATGGGGACAAGTATAATTGGTTTTTCACTCCAACGAGTTCTCGAAATATCGATTTCACCGGCACATCGCATTCCATATTTGTTGAGATAAGCATAGATAGCGTCTTGAGTTTCCTGTCCACCATCCAACTTAACCAGTTCATCCAAAAAATTATCATCTTTTACATGTTGTAAATAATCAATTACCTCCGGATAAGGACGAATCACATCTGCGACATCCAATAGCGCCAGACCCATTTCCGAAGTAATGTTGTTTGGTACAGATTGAGAAAGCATATCTGCTGCGTTTTTTTCACCTAACCACTCGTACATTTTTTCATTGATCCATGACGAAGCATTCATAGCAGTCATAAAAACCTTTGAACTTTGTGGGTCAAATAAGATCTTCTTTAATTCTTGGAGATCTTCCAGAATAAAATCAAATAAATCTGCTCCTGATTTCGTTTGGATGTTTTGTTTTAATTCTTCTATCGATGTTTGACTGTTCTTAATCAAATCAGAAACGATTGCCGGATCGTTTTCGATTTGTGCTTGAAAACCTGCAGACGACCTACCTTTACTGCTATTACCGGGGCTCAGTTCTTTTCTATCATCTGGTAACGATTTTATAAAATCTCGCTCTATTAGGGTCATAAATGCGTCTTTTATGAGCGGATCAGATTGGCCCAGGGTATTTAAGAAATTTTCTCTGCTGACAGGTGAAGCCAGCATATGTGTAACATCAACAAACAACCTTCCACCGGCTATACGCATGGGTGCAGGAGTTATTAACAGGTAAAAAGACAATCCCAATGGTTTTATCGGGTCAGTCATCATTTGTTGATGACCGACAGATACATAAACGTGATTTTCTTGATCATTTGCTTCAGGGATCGGGTATAAAGTCGTGATTGGACGACTCTGGACAATATAAAAAGTATCATGGGCCAAACACCATTCGATATCTTGTGGATAGCCAAAATAAGCTTCGATCTGTCTTCCCATGCGTGCCAGTTGTAAAATTTGTTGTTCAGTAAGGGTTTGAGTCTTTTGCTGATCGGGGTCGATCTGTCGGGTCTCTGTTCCGCCTTCTCTTCGTCCATAGACAGCCAATTTTTTGGTTGCTATCCTCTTATCGACGATTTCCCCTTCCTGTACTTTATAACAATCGGCAGAGACCAAGCCAGAGACCAGTGCTTCTCCAAGTCCAAAACTGGCATCGATTGATAGCAGCTTCCGGTTGGATGTAATCGGATCAGCGGTAAATAAAATTCCTGAAGCCTGCGGGAAAACCATCCTTTGAACGATAACGGATAAATAAACTTGACTGTGGTCAAATCCATTTTGCATACGGTAGATAACCGCGCGATCCGTAAACAGGGAAGCCCAACATTTACTGATATGCTGCAAGATTGCTTCTTTGCCAATGATATTTAAATAGGTGTCTTGTTGACCAGCAAAAGAGGCATGTGGCAAATCTTCAGCAGTCGCACTGGAACGCACTGCATAAGCATGTTCTTCTCCAAACCGGGAGAGATAATGAGTAACTGATTCCACAACATCGTCAGGAACTTCTACTTCCATAATGATTTGTCGAATCTGCCTGCTGATTTCACCAATTTGAGCACGATCTTCTGCTTTTAGTCTTGTTAGTTGATCCAACAATGCATAATACGCTTCTTTTTGTTCGATGGCTTTTTGATACCCCACTGTTGTAACACAAAAACCTTCTGGCACATGTATTCCTTCAATTTTTGATAATTCCCCTAAATTCAATCCTTTTCCGCCAACGAGCAAAAGCTGCGTTTTTTCCATTTCCTGAAAACTGAGAACCAAAGAACTCATTCAATATCTCTCCTAACCATTAAATTGAGAAAAAAACATTTGACAAGAGTTTAGCGGCATGGTAAAGTTAAAGTATACGATGCGTTAATTTTGTATATTTAAATTTTAAAGTCGCAATCTGATTATATCATCGTGTCTGTTTTATATGCAATATAAAAGAACCTGATAAAACTATCCAGGTTCTTTTTTGATTTCCCGCTATCATTAGTCAAATCAAAAATCATTGCTCGAGCTGAACTCAGTTACTGCATAGTTCCCTATCGGTTATGCTGCCTAAGGAAATCCTGAAGGTTTTGTCGGATTCTTATTGAGCTAACCTGCCCGTTAGTTCAGCGAACGAAGCGCGTATAGTGAACCTCTTATATTTTTTCCGGGCTGTTCTTCTTTACATTTGGGAAAATGGGAAAACATATAAGTTTCTATAATACACTTCATCTCACATGTTAATAATTAGCCCGAGTCATCTAGCTTTGCAAAAGCCGGTACAGCAGCGCCTCTCCCTTATTCTCAAACGTTCGCTGTTTCTCCAGAAATTCAGGTACCTCCGACAGCCGGGAGGGTCTGTACCCCGGACCGCCGCAGCCGCAGGAGTGGTAAGTGTATCCTTGTTGGTATAGTAGCTCCACCTTTTTCCACTGCTTGATATCCGTTTGCTTCGGGGCCTGGAAATCATGACCCATGTCATGCATGGATGCTTGGCATTGCGGACAGACATGGTCAACCCGTTCATATTCATCCTTCGGCATTTCAATCCGTGATGTCTGCTTATATACCTTCCTGCAGGTAAAGCAGGCAAAGATATCTTTATATGGGCCGTACATTGCATATCTGCACATATTGTTCCCCCCTTTATGATCTAGGATTGATCTGGCATTTTTCACTTACATGGAAATATTTCAGTATTTTTAAATTGTAATATAATTTTCCTTTTGATGCAGCGGTTTAGGAAGTTCGCCGGTGAGCGGTTGCGTAAAAAAAAATACCCGACTACTCTTTCATTCTACACGAATCAAGTCTTAAGATCTCTTTATCCCCCCAAACTATTTTTACTGGACCTACTATAATGTGTCCCTTGCTCAAATAAATTAAATTGAATTCGGGTAAACAGCCGGAACATTATACACCTCCCTGTACAGTTGATTTTTTATGAATTTAAATTGCGAGTCTGTCAGAAGATCGGGATAGCTCATGATACATAAATTCTTCAGCAGAGTCTGCATTCCTATTTACGATAAATTTGATTAAGCTGTCACATTATTCAACGAGTATCTTCAAGGAAGATTCCATCTGACATGTATACAAGGACGCAAACTCCTGTGAGAATTCCTCCAGTTTGACCACTGCCTGACGGTAAATAACAATACTCACGAGCAAAAACGAAATGACACAGGCCAGCACGTTTCCGCCCATAAATTTTGCTGCAGTCTCGCATTTCTTACCCGCTCTTTCACCAACATATCCAACTCGTAGAACAGCTCCATGAATTACCCACTTCATTAATATTCATACATGTTAAATTGAGCTAGCTGCCTTATTTCTTGATATAATCAGCGAACTTCCGGAGAAAATCGAGCGAATGGATATCCTCTCTGAGATGATGATGAACCAGATCATCCATTTTGGTTGTTTCCTTATTTAGCATGTATTCAAGCATAGCTTGATGCTCATGCCAGATGCCCATCAGCTTCCCTGTTTCCAGCATATGCAGCTTGCGATATCTGATATAGTGAACATTCGACTGCTGAATGAGCTGCCAAAGAAACCCCCGCCCCACCAATTGGAACATGGTTTGGTGGAACTGATCATCCAGACTGAGAAATTGATCCGTAGCATGATCTTCTTCAGTCACAGCTCTCTGTCTGTCCAGAATATCGCTCAGCTTCTGTACATCACTTAATGTAATTTGCGAAGAAAGCTCCTTCATAATCTCCTTTTCCAATGCGCTTCTTAAGTAAATAATTTGTTCAACCGACTCCAGATCAATATAGGACACAATGTTCCCCTTCTTGGGATAAATATCAATGTAGGACTCAAGCGCAAGCTGCTTCAATACATCACGCAACGGAGTTCTGGACAGCTGAAAACGTTCTGACAAGGTCGTCTCGCTGAGCATAGTACCCGGCTTTAAGGTCAGCGACAAAATATCATTTTTCAAAAGCTGCTTGATTTCTTCTTTCGTCAACATTTCATTCCTACCTTCACTTTATCAATCTAGAACTATTATAAAGCATTTTGAGATGACAAACCCCTCTCTAATTATCATTGACAAGGACGAACCTCATAATTTATGATCAACTCAATCTTGTATACAAGATAAAAAAATTAGGGAGGGTATCGTTATGAATATGACCTGGAGATGGTATGGAGAAGGCAACGACAATATTACACTGGATCATATCCGGCAAATTCCGGGAGTTATGGGCATTGTCTGGTCTTTACATGATAAGGTAGCCGGTGAAGTATGGGAAATGGAGCGAATTCAGGAGGTAGCTGATCAGATTACGAGTAAGGGCTTTAGTACGGCGGTCATAGAAAGTGTAAATGTCCACGATGATATCAAAATCGGCCTACCATCCCGCGATCAATATATTGACATTTATATCGACACCATTCGAAAATTAGCCAAAGTGGGAGTCAAGGTGATTTGCTATAACTTTATGCCTGTCTTTGACTGGACCAGAACAGAGCTGTACAAGGAACTGCCTGACGGGTCCAACGCCCTCTTTTATGAAAAGGCTACCATTACCGATGATCCCCGCCAAATGGTGGATCGGATTCTCAAGGGAGCTGGGAAGTTCACCATGCCTGGCTGGGAACCGGAACGGTTGGCGAGACTGGATGAACTTTTTGCTGCTTACGCGGATGTCACTGAAGACAAGTTGTTTGACAACCTGAAGTATTTTCTTGAGCGCATCATCCCGGTCTGCGAGGAGGTTGACATCAAGATGGCCATTCATCCTGATGATCCGGCATGGCCCATCTTCGGATTGCCGAGAATTGTCCGGAATCGTGAGACCATCCGACGCATCCTAGATGCAGTGAACAGTCCATATAATGGTCTAACCTTTTGCACAGGCTCACTGGGGAGCAATCCTGAGAATGATTTGCCAGCCATGATTCGGGAGTTTCATGATCGTATTCATTTTGCGCATATTCGTAATGTCAAGGTGTTTGAGAATGGCGACTTTATTGAAGTGTCACACCGCGGGAAGGACGGAAGCGTCGATGTACCGGAAGTAGTTAGAGCTTATCACGAGAACGGCTATCAGGGATATGTACGCCCGGATCACGGCAGACATCTATGGGGGGAAGAAAAGAATTGTCGACCTGGCTACGGTTTGTATGACCGTGCACTGGGGGTTATGTACTTGCTTGGTGTCTGGGATAGTCTCGCTCAAGGCAAAGGAGTGAAATAAATGCTCCAACTTGACCGGAAAGGCCTTTTAGACAAGGCGGCCTGGCGAGCAGCAGGCATCAAACTGCCGAAATATGATCTGGAGCTTGTAGCCAATAACACCCGAGTTAGACCGCAATGGGTGCATTTCGGCGCAGGCAATATTTTTCGAGGGTTGATAGCCAATGCGCAGCAACAACTGCTAAATAACTTGAAAGCGGATACAGGTATTATTGCGGCCGAAGCCTTTGATTTTGAAATGATCGACAAAGCCTATAAGCCTTACGACAATCTAACCTTACTGGTGTTGATGAGTGCAGACGGAAGATTTCACAAGAGCGTGGTCGCAAGCATTGTTGAGGGACTCGCAGCAGAGCAAAATCGTCCAGACGACTACCTCCGTCTGATTGAAATATTTGAGAATCCGTCCCTGCAGATGGCCAGCTTTACTGTCACGGAAAAAGGATACTCCCTGACCGGGCCCGACGGCAAGTATCTGGCTGTTGTGGAGAGGGATTTGACGAATGGTCCTGAACAGCCGGTGCATGTGATGAGCATAGCTACTTCGCTTGCCTATCGGCGTTATCTGAGGGGGCGGCATCCAATGACCTTTGTGAGCATGGATAATTGCTCCCATAACGGCGATCTGTTAAAGGATAGTATGATTGCCATCGCCAAGGAGTGGACTCGCAGAGGCCTAGTAGAGGAAGGATTTGCAGACTATCTGCAGAATGAGGAGAAAATAACCTTCCCCCTGACCATGATTGACAAAATCACCCCCCGCCCTTCCTTGCAAGTACAGTCTGCTCTTCGGGAGCTGGGGTTAGCTGACATGGAGATGATCGTTACCTCCAGGCATACGTATACGGCTCCCTTTGTCAATGCTGAGGTTAGCGAGTATTTGGTCATTGAAGACAAGTTTACGAACGGGAGACCTGCACTGGAGGAAGCTGGCATCATCTTCACGAATCGGGATACGGTGGACAAAGTGGAGAAGATGAAAGTCACTACCTGTCTCAATCCGCTGCATACAGCGCTGGCCCTCGCTGGGTGTCTGCTTGGGTATGAGCTCATTGCAGATGAAATGAAGGATCAGACATTGTGTCGTCTGGTGGAAACCATCGGCTACAAGGAAGGCTTACCTGTTGTAGATGATCCCGGTATCATCCAACCGAAACCATTTATTGACGAGGTATTGCAGGAACGCTTCGTCAATCCCTATATTCCGGATACGCCACAGCGGATTGCAACAGATACCTCTCAAAAGATGAGCATCCGTTTTGGGGAAACCATAAAGACTTATGCTAGCACAGCAGGGCTTGATCCTACGAACTTGACTGCTATTCCCTTGACCATTGCGATCTGGTGTCGCTATTTACTGGGAGTGGATGATCAAGGAGAACCCTTCACACTCAGTCCGGACCCGTTACTGGATACGTTGCAGGGATATTTGCAGAATACGAAGCTGGGCGATCAGACCTCCGAGGTTCGCTGCCTCCTCGAGGATGACAAACTGTTCGGTGTCCGATTATATGAAATTGGTCTGGGCGACAAGATTGAAGCCATGTTTCATGAAATGCTGGCAGGTCCCGGAGCAGTGCGAAGCACGATAGAGAAGTATGTGAACTAGAACTTACATTAATGCAATCCTCCCTACCAGAAACTTTGGTCAGGGGGATTGCATTAATGAGAACCAATTCTTTAAATAATCAACATCCACATGACTAATCATCTGTTCTTCTCCCCTTTTTTTGGGTTCGCAAAGTAATATCAAATCCCGGTTGCTTCACCCGCGAATACCATTTTTTAACTCGCTAGAATGCACGTTTTAGAAACAAATAGTAGAATGAAAATTCTAGTATCATGAAAAAATGTAATATTACTTAGAAGGTCACAATCACTTTGCCTTGGGAGTGGCCCGTTGACACTTTAATCAACGCTTTGTTAATGTCATCAAACGTATAAGTTGAATCTATAGAGGGCTTGATATTTTCTTTTTCAACAAGTTTAGTGATTTCTTGTAATTGACTTCCATTGGCTTGCACAAATAAAAAACGATATTCATTTTGATTCTTGCGTGCTAAAGAATCTAAGCGAGCACCCACTAGACCAAACAATACTTTTTTCCACATTGGAAAATGATTGTCAACCGCAAAGCGATAATTAGGTCCGGCTTTCAATGATACCAATTTCCCTTGTGGTTTTAAAATACCCAGTTCAGCTTTGATCTCTTTGGTACCCAAGGTGTCGATCACATAATCGATATCGGACAGTATGTTAGCATAATTCTCTGCCTTATAATTTATGAATTGATCAGCCCCGATCGACAGTGTACGTGATCTGCCTCTTTCACTGCCACTTGTAATAACATATAATCCCATTGATTTGGCAATGGGGATTGCCATAGCGCCAAATCCTCCGGTTCCTCCAGGAATGAATAGCTTTTTATTCGGCTGGGCATGGAGTACATCGTGCAATGCTTGATAAGCAGTCAAGGCAGTAAGGGGTACCGCAGCAGCTTCAATAAAAGATAGATTTTCAGGCATGATGGATAAAGCATCTTCATCCACGGCCGCATATTCAGCAAAAGCACCGATTTTATTAAGCGGCAACCTCGTATAAACAGGGTCACCAACCTTAAAATTCAAAACATCATCACCAACAGCTTCAATAACGCCAGATAGTTCATTCCCTAAAGTTAATGGCAACTTATAGTCGGCAATCATCCGAACACTGCCATTCAGATTAAGAATGTCCAGTGGATTTACACCTGCAGCTTTTACTTTGACAAGTACCTCATGGCTATTGATCTGTGGCATGTTTACATCATTTAATTCCACTTGGATTATTTTTGAATATCTCTGTACTTGTGCTGCTCTCATCATTCATCCTCTTCCTTTACTAATTTGGAGATAGCATAACCATGAACGCAATCGAGTTTTTAGCTCGACCTGCTTGCTATACCATTTTTTACTAAATGTGTTTTTTTGAAAACATCGAGCATCTTTTGACTAAAAAAACGTGGCGCACAATTTTCAGTTGTACGCCATGTTTCAGCCTTTATGTTATTGTAGACCCTCTTGCATTCTAATTCTTCCATGTATTCAAGGATATATGAATTGAATTTAAAATTCTGAAATGATTGGATAGATTTGGCCTCTCAGGTTGAAATCATAGTTCTGGTCTACAATACCTACCACTTCGTTGTTATCATAAAGATCCACCATGAAGCCCGCCATTTGTTTGGCAGTGTGGTACTTAGGCATGTTTGCTTTGTAATCAAATTCTTCAGTATCTAATGATTTCTTCGAGAATTCTGTTTCCGTTATAGCTGGTGCTAAAACCTTTGCTTTTAGTTTTGCACCTTTCATTTCTAGTTCTTTTGCAAGGCCTTCTGTGAAGGCACTAACGTAATATTTAGATGCAGAATAAGCAACACTCCCAACAGCAATGGCATATCCGAGTGCGGATGAGACGTTAATTAACTGAGTTCCTTCTACATCAGCATAATCTCGTACATATAGTGTAGAAAGGATCGTCACGGTTTCAATGTTAACACGTAGCATAGTTTCAACTTTATCTAAATTCTGTTCTGCTACAAAAGAAGCTTCACCGAGCCCCGCATTGTTAATCCAGGTCTCAATTTGGTATTCCTTTAAATTGTTATATAGTGTGTAGGCCTGATCTGTAACAGACAGGTCACTTGTACGAACAATAACATTTATAGTAGGATCAATATCCAGAATTGCTGATTTGAGTTCTTCTAATTTATCCAATCTTCTAGCCACCAAGATTAAGTTTTTGCCACGTGCAGCAAACGCCAATGCCGTTTCATATCCAATCCCTGAACTTGCTCCCGTAATAACTGTATACTTCATAATATTCTCTCCTTCATAACATCCAGATTAGTGGTAATGAGTTTTAAAGACGATTTTAGAATGATCATTCTTATTAGGGTAAAAAAACAGTTAGATCTAACTTGCTATTAGCATATCAATTTTAGAACGAACAGTAAAGAATTTTTTTATGACTAAAATTTTAATTTTGGAGCGGTATTCCTTGACTTGTTTGAGGCATAAGATACAAGTTCTTTCTTTCATTAGAGGGACAAGAAAAAACTTGTATCACGGAAACAAACAGTCCTCCATTTAGGTGACTCCTTTTGCCTGTCATGCTGTAATTCCACTTTTAATCTAAAGCGGTCAGTGTCATATCAATAATATTCTTTAATTTTTGCTGATCCGTTGTTGTCTTAACCAACGTACGTAGCCCTAACCACGCATTCATTAAATAATGAGAAATAACTACAGGATCCAAGTCAGCCTTGAACTCACCCGATTGTTGACCTTTCAGTACAAGGTTAGTCAAGAGTTCCTCAGTTCGCGAATAACTCTCATCAACTAAGGATGCAACTTCAGGATCCAACACGCCGAGTTCCACGCCTGAATTCACGAGAAAACACCCTAGAGGTTCTCCTTCATTTCTTACTGTCGCCTCAAACAACTCCCGAATTAATTCTTTGATCGGTTTTTGTTTTTCAATCAGAAACCTCATTTTGCTGGTCTGCTTCGTTTCATATCGTTCGAGAGCTTTCATAAATAAGGCATGCTTATCCCCAAAGGTATCATAGATACTTCTTCGGTGAATGCCCATAAACTCAACCAAATCTTGCATTGAAGTTTTCTCATATCCTTGTGCCCAAAACAGGTGTATTGCTTTATCTAATACTTCATTAACTTCAAATTCTTTTGATCTTGCCATCGTCATCACCTCGAATAATCATTATACAATTTAGTGAAGGATCGGCAAACTAGATTTAAAAAAAGTGAATACATTACAGGTATGAGGTCTGTCTTATATATTTAACCCAGGATTCTTCGTTTGTCTGCTTGTAACCAATCAGGCGACCAACCTTTTTCCAGGGCATCCAGGGTTACTCCTGGCGGAACGATAGCATCTATCGCATCCAGGATATCAGTGCTTAATCGGATGTCGCTGCCTTTTAGCGTTTCACGTAGTTGCTCAATTGTTCTTGCCCCCACTATAGCAGAAGTAACTGACGAGTGAGCTTGTGTAAATGCCATGGCAAGATGTGGCAAAGTTAATCCTGCTTCATCTGCAAGGGTTTGGAGCTTAGCAATGGCTTCGAACTTGATGCGATTTTCTTCTCGATTCGGATCTACAACAGTTGAAAGTTTCCCTAGAGAACTCGCTGCTCTTGAATCTGGGGCTACCGCTTCTCCCGAGCGGTATTTTCCCGTAAGCAGACCACCCGAAAGTGGGCTCCAAACCATTACGCCCATTCCGTATTTTGCGGTTGCAGCAAGCAGATCGAATTCGATACTTCGATTCAATATGGAATACGGGGCTTGCTCGGATACAAAGCGTGCGGTATTTTTGCGTTCGCTAGTCCATTGTGCTTCGGTCACTTGCCATGCCTGAAAATTGGATGTACCAATATAGCGAATTTTCCCTTCACGAACCAGGTCCGTAAGTGCGTCAAGACTCTCTTCAATGTCAGTATGGAGATCCGGCTGATGTAGTTGATACAAATCGATATAGTCCGTTTGCAACCTTCTCAAGCTTCCCTCTACTGCACGCTTAATCCAATATTTCGAGTTACCGGATTGATTAAGCCCACTGCCCATGGGCATTCCGCCTTTCGTGGCCAGAATAACATCCTGTCTGCGTCCTTTTAGGATGTGACCCAGAATTTCTTCGGATTGACCACTTGAATAAACATCCGCTGTATCGATCAGATTAATGCCTCCAGCCAAAGCCTCATCTAACATGACTGCAGCTTCTTTCTCCGTATTGTTGCCCCAAAAACCAAAAGTACCTGTACCTAATACAAAACTGCTTATTTTAAGGCCTGTATTTCCTAATACACGATATTCCATGTTCAATCCATCCCTTCTCCATCTGTTATAATTAGAATGATCATTCTAATATTCGTAGAAGAGCTCCACGGCAAGATCTCACACCATTCCTCATAACTCTTGGCTTCTTATCCGTGTATTCCTCCCGCGCCAACAATATAACACATTTAGAATGATCGGTAAAGAATGATTTTATGCCCGAAATTAAGATCCTTCCTGAAAATGAACTAAGAAGACTCCAAAGCCGCGGTCAAAACGGAGCTGAAGTCTTCTTTTCAATAAAATGAACATTCAGAGCGGGATGTAAAAATTACATTAGTTTACGCATCTAACGTATACAAGGGAAGGTTTGCCGGTAAAGCCGCCGGGCGCAGGCATGTGCTCTGCATTGGATAGAAGGTCTGCTGATCGGAGGAATCGTGGAACGCCCACATCGCCTCCAGCACATGATAAGCCAATTCACCACTGGCGCGATGAGGCCGTCCGCTGCGGATAGCGTAGGCCATATCGGCAACACCGATGCCCCGTGTATTCTCCTGATAGCCCGGCAGCAGCGGTACCTCTGTCCATTCTTGCTCGCCCAGCAGCCTGTAGCGAACTGGCCCTCCGAACGTATTCGGGTCAGGCACCTGCAGTGTGCCATGAGTACCATATACCTCAATCGGTGGCAGAGTGCTTCCACCAAAGATATCAAAGCTAGTAATGAGCGTAACGACAGCCCCCTGCTTGAAACGCAGCAATCCGGCCACATGGGTCGGTATATCGACCGGGATGGTCTGACCTCTCTTTTTCTCGCTCGTAATCGTTCGCTGATCCATCGCCTTGCTTGTCATGCCCGAAATGGCAGCAATCGGACCCAGCAATTGCACCAGAGCCGTCAAATAATAAGGGCCCATATCAAACATTGGACCGCCACCGACTGCATAATAAAATTCAGGATCAGGATGCCAATGTTCATGCCCACGGCTCATCATGAAAGCCGTAGCGGCTACCGGACTCCCAATGACTCCGTCTTCAATCAGCTTCAATGATGTCTGTATACCGGAACCGAAGAAGGTCTCTGGTGCGCAGCCGACAAGCAGCCCCTTTTGATGAGCAAGATCCAAGACAGCCTGCCCCTGCTCACGGGTGACGGCAAGTGGCTTCTCCACATAGACATGCTTGCCTGCCTCAAGAGCTCTGAGACATACGTCGGCGTGAACGCCCGGAATGGTCAAATTAATGATGAGTTCGATCTCCGGATCAGCCAATATCTCATCTACCGAATATACATTTGGAACGTTGAACGCTACCGCCTGCTCCTCTGCCCGACCTTGGTCCAGATCCGCTACTGCGTACAGCTCCAGAATGTCGAAACGATGGCAATTTTCCATGTAAATTCCGCTAATTTTACCACACCCGATAATGCCTACTTTCATTTTGTTCATGCCTGGACTCCCTTCTTCTTCAGAAAAAATGGATAATGGCATTCTTTTATTACCGCTGTTGGTTGTCTGTCATGCCTGTATAAGCCTCTGCCAGAGAGCTGCCCCGGGTGGCCACCGCCTGTTTGCCTGCTGCTGCCCACAGAAACCCGCTGCGCATCATCTCGGTCACTTGAGGCATATCTATGATATCTGCGTGATGGCCCAGCGAATTGTAGAAGACGCGGCCGTTCCCCCAGCGCTTCGTCCATACAACAGGAATATCCACAGGCCCATTGGCTGAATGGGGGCCTGGTACGATCGGAAAGCGTGTGGTTGCCAGCACTTCAACTGCCGGGTCTACGTGGAGGTAATACTGCTCGCTTTTGACCTGAAAATCCTCAATATGGTCTAGAAGTGGGCTGGAGCCGCGCTTCATGTTCACCATGTACTCTACGCCGTCATTGCCGGGATGTGCAACCCATTGCCCACCTGTCATGAACTGCCAGTCCACGTTGTTCCGGAAGGCATCACACATGCCGCCATGGCAGCCTGTGAGACCTACGCCGCTTTGAACCGCAGCTGAGACATTATTGACCAGTTCCTGCTCAATCTGTCCCATGGTCCACATTGGAACGATCAGGTCCAGGTCAAGCAGTTTCTCAGCATCCTGATAGGCTTCTAGGGTATTAGACACCTCCACCTCGAACTGCTCTTCCTTCAAAATGCGTTCAAAAATGGCCGCCACCTGCTCCGGCTCATGTCCGTTCCATCCACCCCATACAATCAGTGCCTTGCGCATCTGTAATCCACTCACCTTTCGGAATGTATTGTTATACTACATTTCTTCAATGGATACCCAGCGGCGTTCCTCTATGGATCGTCCTACCGCTTCAAGCACAGCCTGACAAGCAACACCGTCACGGAAGTTCGGCGACGGTTGTCTTCCTTCAGAGATGGCACTCAACATCTCAAGCATCTCATGGGTGAAGGTGTGTTCGAATCCAATCGTATGTCCTGCAGGCCACCAGGCTTCGGAGTACTTGTGTGCCGGATCGGTGGCGAGTACGCGGCGAAAGCCCTGAACGTCCTCCTCATCCTGTGTGAAATACACTTCCAGTTCGTTCATTCGTTCAAAGTCAAACCGCACACTGCCTAGGCTACCGTTGATCTCGAATGAATTTGTGCTCCGATGTCCGGCAGCAAAACGTGTGGCCTCGAAGCTGCCCAGCGCACCTCCGGCGAAGCGTGCCAGGAACAACGTGGCATCATCGACTGTCACTTCTCCCATCGGAGCATTTGCTTCAGCGCTCCTTTTGGAGCTCAACCCGCTCATCTCCAAAGCCAACGGGCGCTGTTTGATGAATGTCTCGCTCATGCCGATCACTTCATGGAACTCGCCGACCAAGAAGCGAGCGAGATCAATCAGATGAGCGCCAAGATCACCATGAGAGCCAGAACCGGCCACTTCTTTTTGCAGCCGCCATACCAGAGGGAAGGACGGGTCCAAGATCCAGTCTTGAAGGAAGAAGGCACGAAAATGATAAATTTTGCCTAGGCGCCCGCTCTCGACTAGCTGCTTTGCCAGCTGGACAGCCGGAGAAAAACGGTAGTTGAAGCCTACCATATGTCTGACCCCTGCTTCCTCTGCTACCTGCAGCATGTCACGTGAATCCGCCAGCGAGAGCGCAAGTGGCTTCTCACAGAACAGATGCTTGCCATGAAGGGCAGCCTCAACGACAATTTCCTTATGGGCATTACTCGGGGCGTTAATGTCAATGAGATCAATATCGTTACGTTTCACTAGATCACGCCAATCCGTAACACTTTCGGGCCAGCCGTACTGGCGGGCAGCTGCCTGAACCCCCTGCTCGTTGCGTCCACAGATAACGGACATCTCTGGCTGCAGCGGGGCATCTGGGAAGAACATGGGTAGACTACGGTAAGCGTTGCTGTGAGCCTTGCCCATAAATTTGTAGCCAACCATTCCGATACGAAGACGATTAGACATGTCGTGATCCTCCTTATGGGTCTGAGTTTCAACGAATTTTTGACGAATGGTGTTATTGACGAATGGATGACGCCCTGATAATCAGCTCTGTGGACAGGAGTTCTCTTATCGTGTCGCGCCCGGTTAGTTCCAGGGCTGGAATAAGATTCAGAGAATCGGGTATAAGCTTCGAGGCTGCAAGCTCACCCATCTCATAAAAAGGTACGCGGACACTGCTTAGCGGCGGAACAGCCATCTCAGCCGCATCCGAATCGTCATAACCTACAAACGCCGGAAACCGGTCAGCTGTCAGTCCGCGCTCACGGAGACCCTGCATTACCCCGAGGGCCATCCGGTCGTTCGCCGCAAATACAGCATCAATATCATTCAATTTGTCTGCGATTGTAGCTGAGGCTTCGAGCCCGCTTCGACGGCTGTAATTACCTTCCAGAAGCAGATCGTGGTCATATTCAATACCGGCCTCCTGAAGCGCGGTACGGTAACCCTTCAAACGCTCAGTACTGTTGGAATAGATGTCCGGGCCGTTGAGAAAGGCAATCCGCTTGTATCCCTGCTCGATGAGGTGACTTACAGCCGCCCGGCTGCCTTCTACATGGTCTGCATCCACTTCACAGAACGACTGCCCTTCAAAATGGTGATTCATGACGCAGAACGGACGCCCTTCTTCCTGAAGTCTCTTTAGAGCTTCCTCCTCATCGTGGTCATCCCTGGCTCCAAGGATGATACAGGTATCGATCCTTTGCTGGCGGAAAAGACTACTGTAATCAATCCGTTCCCCCGGCTTTCGGAACAATAGAAGCAGATCGAGCCCGCTGTCTCTGGCCTTGTTTCCGATACCGCTCAGCATCTCAGAGAAAAAATAGGCTGAGAACAGGTGGGCCTTCGGGACATAAGGCATAACTACACCAAGATGGCCACTCTTGCTTCGGGCAAAGTTACGGGCCAGCGCACTGGGTACATATCCAAGCTGATTAGCTGCGTCCAGAACCCTTCTCCGCGTATCCTCTTTGATAGGACCTACTGCATTCAATACCCGAGATACCGTCGCTTCAGACACGCCGGAAAGTTCTGCTACTTCCTTGCGCGAAACGATATTACCCACCTCCAAATCATTTTATGTACGCGCGTACATTTTCTCATGCAGCCATACCTCTGTCAATCCCCAAAAAGCGTACCCCGTGGATGGATAAGCTCTTTTCGTTACTAAAAGGACACGGTCTCGTAGTTCCTGCTGGCAAAATAGTCAAATATACAAGATACAAAATGATTCCTTAAGGCTTGAGCATGCTAATCATTCCTACTCCAATCATAAGTACTGTAATTCCCGCAAGTATGCCTATCCATTCCTTTGGACTCTTCTTTTCCTTAAATATTAAAATGCTGCCAACACAAGCAATGGCAATACTCGCTTGAGAGATCGGAAAACTAGCCGCCATGCCGATAAGCCCGTTGGCAATAAATAGTGCTAGATTCGCGATGCTCCAAACTAATCCTGTAGGTAAATTGCGAACCACCAGAAAGAATCGTAGCCGCCTTTTGCCCTTCAGATTCATGACCATGGCTGAGCATAGCATACCGAGCGATTGCGGCAGAATGACGGATAGCCCCGATATATGAAAGAACTGATTAATAACGACATAACTACTTAACGCTAACCCCGAGCAAACCAACATTATGATAATGGGTACCGGCAAAGGCTTGGACAACCCAGCAGACTTGCCCTGATTGCTGGTTAACAGAACCCCTGCCAATATACACAGAAGAGAACCAACGCCTATCCCATATTGGTACCCTGTTATCCATTCACCCAAAATAAGTGCGGCAAATAGCGTCGTCCCTATCAACTGCAGACCACAAATCACAGGAATGGCGATCGATACGCTTACTTTTTGAAAAGCTTGAAACTGAAGCAATTGTCCAGCGGCCCAGAAAATACCAGATATAAAACTTACCACAAAATGAATCGGTGCTAATGAGGTAGGGTGAATGATATACAAGCACAGGGCAAAAAGCACAGCACCAATCACGGTACCTGTCAGCTGTTCTCGGGGACTGGCTTTTGTTATATGTGCCAATATCGGCATAACTCCCCAGCCAACGGCTGGAATAAAAGCAATAATGAAATCCACGCGCGGAATTCTCCTCCCGTAAAAAGTACTCTTCCTACAATCATTAAATACGCCATGCAGGAAAAAATCTACAGTTTTACGATAGCAAAAAAAACCGCTTCTAAATACAAATATTTTTATAGATTAATATAGCAAAATCAAAGAAATTTTTTTCTATACGTACTGGGAGATATGCTCATTACATTTCTAAAAGCTCGCGAAAAGGTCAATTGATCGGTATAGCCGACCGAATTAGATATGACCTGAATCGAATAATCTGTATGTTGCAGCAGTTCGCACGCTTTTTTAATCCTGAGGTCTATCAGATATTGTTTAGGCGTTTCACCAGTCTCAAGTTTGAAAACGGAGGTCAGATAATTCGGATGTAGACCGAGGTACTCCGCTACTTCACTAATCTGGATGCCACTGATGTAGTTTTTCTCAATAAAGTTTATCGCTTGAACCGAATAAGGAAGCTGCTCCTTCACCGACATCGTTTCTCCCAAGTCGTGCACAAGTTTGGCGAGAATATGGAATAAATACCCCTGTATAGCCAACGATGAAGAAAGTGTGTTATCTCCGATCCGCAACATCTCAAGAATCGTGGAATGAAAGAACGTAATATCTTCGATATCGATTACATAAGTGTTCTGGCTCGGAAGTGATATGTTCTGCAGGTAGATGTCGGATTTAATGCCCATAAAGCCGACCCAACAGTACTCCCAAGGCTCGGCTTCATCCGCCTGGTAATAAGCTACTCTTTTGGCCGGAATTAAAAAAGCCTGTCCTTCTCCTATATCGTAATTTTTGTTGTCAATCACCAACCTACCTCGTCCTTTTAGCACAAAATGAACCAGATTAAAATCGCGGGCGATGGGTCCAAAATCCTGATTGGATAAGCAGAGCTCTGTTCCACAATTATATAAAATCAAATCTGAGATATTTTTATGCTCTGAACTGGTATACGTATCAACATATTGAATCATATTCTCGCCCATTGGCATCCTCCCCATTTTCCCAAATAAAGAACCTATGCTGGTTAATTTATCAGTATAGCATAAGTTAAGGATGACAAATATTCAGAAAAGGTTTAGCTCTAAACTATAGTTTTTTGTAAGGTTCTTTGTTTTTCCTATATTCGACTTAAAAAAAGTCATGTATTTTCTATCACTCCCTTTGTTATGCTGATTCAATAATAACGCTTTCAAGTGGTTCGACATATTTTGAAAGGGGCTATGTACATGGCTAGTCTACAAGTTAACCAAAAGGAACGGACATTTCACTTAACGAACAAATACTGCAGTTATCTTTTCCGTGTCATGGAGAACGGGCAATTGGAGCATTTATATTACGGCAAAAAAATAGAGTACTTGGGTCAATATGACCGTTTTATCGAGCGAAGCTACCGTCCCGTGTCTGTCGGTGAGTTTGATAGTGACTTGGTGACATCGTTGGAAAGTATTAAGCAGGAGTTTCCTTCTGTGGGAAGTGGAGACTTTCGAGAGCCAGCAATTGAGATCATACAGGAGGACGGATCTCATATAATGGAATTCACTTATGACCATTACGAGGTAATCACTGGAAAACCTAAAATTCTTCATCTTCCAGCTACGTTTTGTAAGGAAGCACATGAAGCAGAGACACTCCTCATCACGCTGACCGATTCTCTTACAGGAGCGGTGGCCGTGCTTGCTTACACCATCTTCAGCGAACTGCCCGTGATCACGAGATCCGTATCCATAACGAATTCCGGGAATAATCCCCTGAGAGTCAACCGTCTAATGAGCCTGAGTCTTGATCTCCCTGACTCCGAATATGAAATTATTCATTTATCAGGGGCTTGGGGCAGGGAACGTCATGTGGAGCGTACACCATTGAGACCTGGGTTACAGTCGATTGGGAGCACACGAGGAATTAGTGGTCATGTTCACAACCCATTTCTGGCGCTTGCCAAACCCGGATCACAGGAACACCAAGGAGAAGTATTTGCAGTTAATCTCGTTTACAGCGGGAACTTTCTTGCCCAGGCGGAAGTGGACAGCTATTCAACTACCCGATTGATGATCGGCATTCATCCTGACAAATTCTGCTGGACCCTGAAGCCAGGAGAATGTTTTTATTCGCCTGAAGCAGTTCTGGTCTATTCTGAGAGCGGTTTAAATGGCATGAGCCAAGCATACCATTGCCTGTACAATAAACACTTAATTCGCAGTAGTTGGACCGAGCGGGAACGACCTGTATTGATCAATAATTGGGAGGGGACCTATTTTGATTTTACTGAGCAGAAAATAGTTGATATGGCAAAAAAAGCAGGTGAACTGGGGATTGAACTCTTTGTCTTGGATGACGGATGGTTCGGTCGAAGAAACAATGATACATCTTCCCTCGGTGACTGGTTTGAAAATCCTGAAAAGCTACCGAACGGGATCTCGAATTTGGCAAAGAAGATCAATCAGCTCGGGATGAAATTCGGTCTTTGGTTCGAGCCGGAAATGGTTAACTCCGACTCTCATATTATGAGGGAGCATCCAGACTGGGTTGTGGGAACACCCGGCCGTCAACGCAAGCATGGACGCCATCAATATGTTCTTGATTATTCCCAACCGCCTGTTGTAGATTACCTGTTTAAGTTAATGGATGACGTGCTCTCTTCTGCTCGGATCGAATACGTAAAATGGGATATGAATCGCTGTATTTCAGAAGCCTATTCGTTATCTCTGGGCAAGGAAAGACAGGGCGAATTTTTTCACCGCTATGTCTTGGGTGTATATGCTTTATATGAGAAGCTGATTACCGAACACCCTGAGATTTTGTTTGAGTCCTGTGCTTCCGGTGGGGGACGGTTTGATCCAGGGATGCTTTATTATGCTCCGCAAGCATGGACAAGCGACGATAGCGAGGCTATAGAACGTCTGAAGATTCAGTATGGCACTTCCATGGCCTATCCGCTTAGCAGCATGGGCGCTCATGTGTCAAGCATCCCGAACCACCAGGTAGGTAGAACCGCACCGCTGCAAACCAGATCCAATGTCGCCTACTTTGGTATATTCGGTTATGAACTTGACCCATTGGCTTTGTCCGAAGAAGAGTGCAATGTAATCAAAGAACAAATACAAACGTATAAACGTCACCGACGATTAATTACACAGGGAACCTTTTACCGTTTGCTAAGTCCCTTTGAAAAAAATGAGACTGCCTGGATGGTCATTGATGCAGAATGTGAACATGCTCTCGTCGGTTGGTACCAGGTGCTCTCGCGTCCGAATCAAGCTTATTTACGACTAAAGCTAGTCGGGCTGGACGAAATGGCAGTATATTTTGTGGAAGAGCTGGGCCAACGTTTTACCGGCAGCGAGTTAATGAACATTGGACTTATACTAACCCCGCCTCATAAGGCGGGACAGGATTTTAATATTGCGGAGAAATACGATTTCTCATCTCAATTATTTACTTTAACAAAAATGACTTCCTCATGATTGGATTATGACTTGAAGAATTAGATCAAAGACCCGTTCTTCTCTTCAGTAAAACAGCTGAGACTCCAGGAAGCCCGCCGTCTCTTATTAGCTGAATCGGCGGACGCCGCAGACGTCGCCTTCAGGGTCGGATACGAGAGTTCCTCCCATTTCAGCCGCGAATACTCCCGAATGTTTGGGGCTCCTCCAAGAGCGGACATTAAGCGATTGAAGGAGAAATACGACCAGGTCATGAATGACTGAGTATCTGGACCGATCGGTGAAGAAGAAAAAAGGACGGCCTTGGGCCGTCCCAGGCTGTCGAGACTTTCTTGACAGCCTGAGCAGACATATGTCTGCTAGTCTCATAATGGTTTATCAGGGCCAAATACAAGATTGGCGGACTGCTTGGCTTTCTCAATGACATTCATGACCCTCTCGCTGTGTTTAAGCATATCCGAGACTTTTTTTAAATCTTTTTCCTCGATGATACGGTCAAATTCAACGAATTCGTCATACATTCGATGCGAATGATCTTTAAGGTCCACCCGAATTGGCGTTTCCTTATTCGCAGTGTAATCAAAGTAGTCGCATATATTAGCTGAACTTGCCATGTGTATATGGCCCTTATTGCCTTGAATGTTCACGGCATTGGGGGCCGTACTATCTTTTGAACCTATGCAGACACACTTGAAATCACCGTAATCAAGCAGCAGCATACCTGAAGTATCAATTCCACGCTCCATGTTCGCCCAATACTCCACTTTCTTAGGGCTCCCGAAGAATCCAACAACAAAATGAATATTATATAAATTAATATCCATCAAGGCTCCACCAGACATTTCTGGATTAAACGCAGGCTGGATTATCCCCTCTTTGAAGGCTTCATACCGAGATGAGTATTGAGAATAGTTGCATTCAACGATTTTGATCTCACCAAGTTTAGGTAGATACTCCTTCATTGACAAATAATTTTTCAAATATTGATTTGTTATGGCTTCCACCAATACCAGTTTTCTTTCCTGGGCAATTTCTTTTAGCTCAAGAAATTCTTGCAAATTGGAAGTAAACGGCTTCTCACAAATGACATGTTTACCGCTCAATAATGCTTCTTTTGCATATGAATAATGAAGATGATTAGGCAGCCCGATATAAACTGTATCCACTTCACGATTCATCAGCATTTCGCTGTAATCCGAATAAATCTGAGATATTCCATATTTATTTTGTAAATCCAGTAATTTCTCCTGGTGGCTAGGTCTAGAACAAATGCCCTTTAATAAAATGGTCGGGATTTCCTGAATAAAGCTCAATAGATCCCCTACGATCATCCCTGCTCCGACAATTCCCAACTTCATTTTAGTTGCACTCCTCTATACCTTTTTCAAGTATTCCCATACAAATTATCGTTTCTTCGTCTTTAATCACTTTTTCTTTACCAAGTACGATCGACTGATAGATTTCGTCATATACTCGAGCATAGTCTCCCTTTTCAGAAACGACTTTTTCTTCATGATACTCGCCTTTATCATCCAGATATGTTAAGATGCCGTAATGCTCGGGCAGGTCGATGCCAAAATCGGAGTGTCCCTTAGGCAGATAGTATAATTTCAGATGCTCCTCCTGACGATCCTTCGTTTGCTTTATAAAAACGCCTTTTTTGCCGTATACAACAAAACTCGGCCGCTCTTTTAAGCGAAAAAAGCTGGATTTGATGGATACCTTGAGCGAGGGATAATAAAAATCCAGATCAAAGTAATCATTCATTCTCCCAGTACCCAACAATTGACGAACATCATAATGGATTGTGTCCGGCTTTCCAAAATAGGAAAGAACCTGGTCAATGGTATGAACGCCATGTCCATATAGGTAACTGTTATATTTGGAAAAATGAGAAGTGGAGTTCGGGATCTCAGGGCGATAATAATCGTAATGCATCTCCACCTCCAGCAAATTTCCAAGCTTTCCTGATTCAATAACTTTCTGGACAGTGAGGAAATCCGAATCGTAACGTCTATTCTGATAGCATTGTATAACCAGATTTTTCTCTTTAGCATATTGGAAAATCGACACGGCTTCTTCTTTGGTTAACATAAAAGGTTTCTCAACAAGTACATTTTTCCCATGGTCTAGCGCCATTTTCGCATAAGAGTAGTGAGATTCTACAGGTGTACAGATAACAATCAACTGAATCTCCTTATCGTTCATTAAAGATTCTATATTATCTGTATACAGCACATCAGGGATTTTTTTCCACTCCCTTTTATCTGGATTACGGGCGTATATTGTCTTCACTTTCAATTCAGCTCTGTTCAATGAAAAAGGAAGATGATAACGATTCGTGCTTTTCCCATTTCCAATATAACCGATGGTAAGCATATTATTTCCCCTTTAGGCTCTTTTTCATTTATTATAAAAGAAGAACGTTGATCGTAAAGGATTCGCCACCAAAATGGTACATTCAACCGATTATTTGTCAACATGGCGGTTTGTTTTTAAACAAAATGTTTATTTTATATCCTTTATCAAACGTTATTTCAATTGAACCGGAGTGAACCTGTTGAAAATACTGATGCAATTAGCAGAAATGCAAAACTTTACACCAAACGAAAAAAGCATTGCATCCTATATTTTGCTTCATAAGGAAAGTATCCTGCACTTAAATATTCAGGAGCTTGCAAAGGCAACGTATACTTCGCATTCCGCAATTAATCGATTAACACATAAACTTGGGCTATCGGGCTTCAAGGAGTTTATAATCAAACTTGCTCGGGAGTTTCAGCAGAACACCCAGAACATTTCCAATGTAGACCCCAACTATCCCTTCGGTTTTGATGAATCCCCACTTCAAGTGGCAAAAGAAATTGCAGAATTAATGAAAGAAACGATTGAAAAAAACTTTACATTCATGGATGATGATTCATTGTCGCAAACAGCGATGCTGCTGGAACAAGCAAAAAGAATCTTTATATATGCGTTAGGCGATTCACAAATCCGTGCGAAAAGTTTTCAAAATAAATTAGTAAAAATAAACAAGTACGTGGTTATAGCCACGGAGCTGTCTGAATGGGCTTATCATACGGCTAATCTTACGACACAGGACTGCGCTGTGTTTTTAACTTACCACGGAAAGTCGCCGATTTTTTTAAAAGCAGCACGGCATTTCGCACATGAAAATATCCCTTTTATCACAATTACAGCAACCAATCAAAGTGAATTAGCCAAACTCAGTAATATCTGTATCCAGGTGCCTAATGACGAAGTAAAACATGCCAAGATTGGTACATTTTCGTCGCAAATTGCTTTTGACTATGTATTAAATGTGATTTATTCCTGTATCTATAAAATCGACTACTTGAAAAACATGCAAACCCTAACTCAATCGTTGGAGAATTCGCATCTCAATGACATGATGAATGACGTATAGAATGAATATAGCACTAAAACAAAAAGTCGCCAATATGGCGACTTTTTCAGTATATATATTGTTCTCCTCAGTCAAGGATCAACTTTCATCTATTGCTTTTCGAATATCATAATCATTGATATCGATATCTAAATTCATTCCAAGTGCCAACTTTGCCAGCTGTTTTCCAATAAAGGGGCCCATGGTCAACCCGGATGCTCCAAGCCCATTTGCCGCTATAAGACCATCCCAGCCTGGAACAGCTCCGATCACCGGTAGAAAACCGGGTGTAAAAGGACGGAAACCAACTCTTACCTCCTGAAAAGTGCTGTTTGCTAAATCAGGGGCCAATTCTAAACCTTTGTTCAGAATTTCCTGCATCCCACCTGCTGTTACTCTCGTATCGTAACCTTCGATTTCATTTTCGTGAGTCGCCCCTATTACGATCTTCTGTTTATCAAAAGCCAGCAGATATTGATCAGAAGGCGGTATGACTACAGGCCAGGTGCCTGTGTCTTGCCTATTAGAAACCTGCAAATGCATAATTTGTGCTTTTTGATAACTAACCTTAAAATGAATGCCCAAGGGCAACAGTAGTTGATTTGCCCATGCACCTGCACAAACAATGACCTTGTCAGACGAGAAGCTTTTTGCACCGACCACTACTCCCGTTACATGGTCGAACTCATATTGAAGCGTAGCATTTCCATGTATAAGGACCGCCCCGTTTTTTTGTGCTGATCGGATCAACGCATCCCGCAGCGCACGACCATCTATACGGGCGGCACCGCTAATATGAACAGAATGATAACCTTCTACTAATAAAGGAAACCGTTCATGGGTTTCTTTTTTATTTAGCCGGGTAATTTCACCGATTTCCGGTGCATCCGCTTGTCGTAAGTGTGCCCGCTCCTCCATTTTTTTGATTTTCTCCAAATCATCATGAATACTGAGAGCACCCACTTGAGCATAGCCAGTTTCTGTTTCTCCCTCGCTTTTGAGATCTTCAACCAACCCAGGATAAAAACGTGCGCCTGCCTTTGCCAGCTGGTACCAAGCCTGATTACGTCGCTGGGATAGCCAGGGACAGATAATGCCAGCAGCGGCATCAGTAGCCTGTCCTTTATCTTTACGATCTACAATAATGACATTAGCACCCATTTTTGCTAGATGGTATGCTGTCGATGCCCCCAGAATTCCTGATCCAATTACGATGACCTTCTTCATGATTACATCCCTTTCCTAAATCACTGTATCCATTATAGCGAATAGTGCATGAATGCATAAAGTTTGAAACATTAATATTTCAATCCTTATAAAGTTCTTAGAATTGATCTGTAAAGTAGTTATCAGAACGAATGAAAAGGATGAAATGATATGGATAACATTATTTTACAGACTAAAAATCTCTGCAAAACCTTCGGACGACAACAGGCGGTGAACAACGTCACATTATCTATTCAGGAGAATTCCGTGTACGGGCTGCTTGGCCCAAATGGGGCAGGAAAATCAACTACCTTAAAAATGTTAACCGGTATGCTACGACCGACAGCTGGTGAGATTTTGTTTCAAGGAAAATCCTGGTCCCGAAAAGATCTCGCCCAGATCGGAGCACTGATCGAATCCCCTCCACTCTATGAGAATTTGACAGCTAGAGAGAACCTCAAAGTTCGTACAACGTTGCTGGGATTGCCTAATTCGCGGATTGATGATGTGCTGAACATTGTTGATTTGACCCATACCGGGAAAAAGCGCTCGGGCCAGTTCTCGATGGGTATGAAACAGCGGCTGGGCATTGCCATTGCGCTCCTCAATCATCCCAAGCTGTTGATCTTAGATGAGCCAACCAACGGACTAGACCCCATTGGTATTCAGGAGCAACGCGAGTTGATTCGCTCCTTCCCGAAGCAAGGAATTACCGTAATTCTTTCCAGTCATATTTTATCCGAAGTCGAACAAATCGTTGACCATGTCGGTATCATTGCCGGCGGCGTATTAGCTTATCAAGAGGCGGTCACTCCAGGGCAAAACCTGGAATCGTTGTTCATGCAGATTGCACAGGAATACCGAAAGGGAGGTGAGTAGGATGCAGCAATACATAGCAGCCGAACATCTAAAATTAAAGCGCACCTTCACAAAAAAGTTGGTCTGGCTTGCCCCTATTGTCACTCTTCTTCTGTGTACCGTACTCATGGGGGGACGTATGCTCCAAAGCGCCAGCTACAATTGGTGGTATTTCATGCTGCTGCCAGGTGCGCTCACCTTAATGTGCTCAGGAGTGATCCAAAAGGATGGCAAGAAGCTCAAATATCGAGCTGTCCTCGGAGTGTCTGAAGATCTAGCTCGGGTATGGTACGGTAAGATCGGGGTTTGCGTAAGACTCTTAATGGTTTCTTTTATTGTCCTATTTATAGGGATAACTCTTGGCGGATTCGTATTCTCAACTTCCGTGACACTAGCAGGAAGCGTTACTGCAACTTTAATCCTCTTCATTACCTTTTTGTGGCAAGTTCCACTTTGCCTGTTCCTGACGGACCGAATAGGCATGTTTGCCACTCTAATTATCAACATGCTGGGGAATGTAGCCTGCACCGTCTTATTCGCTACGTCTTCTGTATGGTGGGCGGTACCCTATGCTATTCCAGCGCGATTGATGTGCGCCGTCATTAAGGTGCTGCCTAATGGGCTTGCTGTTCCTTCAGGAGACCCACTTTTGGATCGAGGCGTAATTGTGCCTGGCCTAGTGATCACAGTTTGTCTATTCATAATTCTGTCCGTACTGACGGCCATGTCTTTCCGCAAGCGGGAGGCTAAGTAAGATGATATCTTTCTTCCGCAATCTGAAATCCGATGTGCTTAAACTTAGAAGACAGCCCTTATTGCTGGTGCAGCTGCTTGTGCCGCTCTTGGGCATAGCAATCTTTCTAGCCTATTATTCCTTTACTCCGTATTCACCGATTTCAAAAGTGGACGGCTATTTGCAAATTCTGGCTGTGGCTCTTCCTACCATGATTGGTGTTGTCTGCTCCATTGCTGTTGAGCAGGAATCAGTCGCTGGGAATTACCAGCAGCTCTTGATCTCGCCAGTGAAGCTGCTACCTTTCCTGAGCAAGCTCACCCTGCTTCTGATCTTGGGATTTGGCAGTGTGCTGCTTGCCTCCGGTGGCTTTGGGGCTGGCTATATATATCTTATGAGAGAGTCACCGTATGGCTTGAAGTTTTATGTGTTGGCTGCCTGCATTCTGTTTATGTCCAGTGTATTCCTTTATATTCTGCATTTTTTCATTAGTTTGCGATTTGGCAAAGGAGCTTCCATCGGTCTAGGCATCATGGAGAGCCTATTGTCCGCTTTGCTTCTTACAGGGCTGGGTGATCATAATTGGATATTCATCCCCTCTGCTTGGGCTGCCCGGTTCATCACGATCTGGGCGCAATACAGCGCAAGCTCAGTAGACGCTATTCCTGAAGCTATACAGCTTGATTCGGGAATCAGATATTGCCTAGTGGGGACTTTAGCGATCATGGTATTATTAGGTTTATGGATTTGTCGTTGGGAAGGACACAATTCGTCGGAATAAAGACTAGAGTAAAGAAAGCAAGGGAAGTGAATTAAGCATGGCAAACTTGTTGGCCGTTGATGATGAACCCGCCGTTTTGGCACTCCTTCAAAATATTTTGCAGAAAGATGGCCATGTTGTCACGGTGGTCTCCGACTCCCCACAGGTTCTCACCATGCAGCTTGGAGCCTTTGACCTCATCCTGCTTGACGTGATGATGCCTACCATGGACGGGTTCACACTCTGTCGGGAAATTCGCAGCAAGGTAGACTGTCCGATCCTGTTCCTCACCGCAAAATCCATGGAGAACGATGTGATGTTGGGGCTTGGGGAAGGGGCCGACGATTATATTGTCAAGCCGTTTGGTGCTGGAGAGTTGCGCGCAAGAATCAAAGCCCATCTCAGACGCGAGAATCGTGAACGGCGTAATGTATTCTGCATTGGGGAAGTGCATTTCAATCTGTCCGGCAAGGAAATCACCGTTCAGAATGTTGTAGTCCCGTTTACCAAAAGCGAATATGAGATATGTAAGTTTCTAGCCCTGAACTGGGGACAGGTGTTTCCTAAAGAGCAGATTTACGAAGCTGTCTTCGGCTTGGATGGGGACAGCGATTCCGCCACCATCGTGGAGCATATTAAGAATATCCGAATCAAGCTTGACAAAGTAGAGGTTTCGCCAGTGGAGACGGTTTGGGGGATCGGGTACCGATGGAAGTAACCAAAGTACAGCAAGCACGCAAGACTACCAAACTGCGAACCATTTTCCTGGGTTATTTAGTTATGTTCTGCACCGGGACGATTGCGCTCGCGCTGTTCCTGGTCCTTATCTTCTATGTCCTGATGTCTTGTGGGACTATTCTCCCCGCGAACTATGCTGAGAATCAGGTGCGGGAGGACAAGACAATCATTGAAGCGGGCAAGACCCTACAGCCGGATTCTCGGCAGAAACTGTATAAATACGCATCATTCACTTCGGAAGGCCGCCTCATTGAGCGAAACCTTTCTGAAAAGCAGGCTCAAGCTGCTTGGAGTGTTACGCAGCAGAACGATACTGCTTATCAATTTCCCTATAACTATGTAAAAGTCTCACATAATGATAAAGTTACTGTGATGCGTTATTCTGTCTCGGCTCAGTTTGAACTTCCTATCCTGCGTCAATATTTGCCGAACGCGGAATTATCCTTTTTTGCCGTGTTCTGCATCGCCTTTCTCGGAGGAGGTGTCTTACTGGCTTCCTCCTTCGGACGAAAGCTGACACACAAAATGAGTGGATTGCAGCAGGCAACAAAGCAAATTCAAGCGCAGGATCTGGACTTCTCAATTCAGCTCAGTGGCGTGATGGAGATCGATCAGGTGCTACATTCCATGGATAAAATGAAAGAAACGTTAAAGACTTCGCTTCAGAAACAGTGGAATCTCGAAAAATCCCGCCGCGAGCAAATATCCGCTCTAGCACACGATGTCAAAACACCACTTACTATCGTTCGTGGAAACGTAGAGCTGCTGTCCGAGACCGATCAGTCCGATGAGCAAAAGAACTATACGGATTATATAGCAGAAAGCACCAGGCAGATGGAGCAGTATATTAAGACTCTCATTGACATTTCAAAAGCCGAAACACTAGTCACCCTACGGGCGGAAACGATGGATGCTGACTTCTATTTAACGAAAGTGAAAGATCAGATAATGGCCTTGGCTGCTGTCAAAAAAATATCTGTAGCATCTGCTGCATATAACCTCCCTAAGACGCTGTATGCAGACCCAGTTCTACTTGAGCGCGCCATTATGAATGTTGCTTCTAATGCGGTAGATCAGGCGCCTGAGTATAGCGAGATCCAGCTGATCGTAGAGTCTGTGGAAGACGGCATTCAGTTCAGCATCTTAGACGAAGGCTCGGGCTTCTCTCCAGAAGGTCTCAAACAGGCCGCCGAGCAGTTTTATATGGGTGACTCGTCCAGAAGATTAAGCGGACATTACGGGATGGGCCTGTATATAACAAAATCCATTGTCAACCTACATGGCGGAAAGCTGATTATTGCCAACTCCACCCAGACAGGCGGCGGACAGGTAAGTATTAAAATTCCACTCAGGTCATTACCGATATGATCGTCAAATTTTAAAAAAAGCCGGAATGTCGCTGAAGGAGTTAAAACCTATTATCCAGCTTCAATTAGATGAGAACAACATTTCAAATATTGAATGGTACGATAGGCTTTACGATTACCAAAAAAAGATAGATCAGCAGCTGCAAGAACTTCAGGAAATTAAGGATATGCTTGAATTGAAACTGCGAACCGGGCAAAAATTTGGTCATAACTTTTTGCCACTTAAGACCCAAACTTAATCTATTTTAAAACTGGATTGTTCTGCTTGACCTAGTGTTTACACCAGGTTGTAAGATGTGCATTAGAGTCCCTCCAAGGATTCCACATCATACAAAAGGGAGTTTATAAACATGAACAATACAATAACAATAGGAAAAACAGGATTAAAAGCATTTAAACTTGGTTTTGGAGCAGGTGTGGTAGGTAATTCAATGATGTATCCAAAAGTCGATGATACTCTAAGCCGACAATTAATTAGAACTGCCCTTATTTCTCGCGAATTTGGAACGCGTGGATCGATTCAAAGCATTCGCGAAAGACAAGGGTGCAGATCCTGCACAGATTGCGCTAGCTTAGCTATTAACGCGTCAAGCCGTTGATCTAATTATTCCAGGTGCAACCAAGCCTGATCAAATCGAGTCCAATTTTCAAACTCTGGGTGTTCGACTTATAAGTGACGAGCTTAAGCAACTCGATATTCTTTTCAACCAAGATAACTTGTTTTCAGAGTAACAGATTGTCATTGTTCTACATACACTTCCTAATGTACAAAAAGGGTTCTAAAGTGAAAACTTTAGAACCCTTTTTTGCAGAAGTATTTATTTTGTAATCGTAATTTGTTTGGATGCAGTATTATAGTTTACCTGATACCCCGACAACTCGCTAATCACTCGTAATGGAACCAGTGTGTAGCCGTTAACAATAACCGGAGCTGTGATGTTCGTCGAATAACTCCGGGAGTTGTTTAACTCATACACGGCAAGGGTCGAATTCTTGACCTGAAGCACTACTTGTTTGCCGTCTGTAGGTCGAGTCAGAATAATCTTTTTGGTCGCCTTTTCATAATTCACCTCGTAACCTATCCGTTCACTGATAAAGCGCAGCGGGACCATCGTCGCCCCATTAATGATTCGCGGAGCCTGAGCCATCGTCGTAGCACGACCATCGACATAAGCTGATTTAGCTCCTGGTGTCAGGGTGAACGAAGTTGAATATGAGGAAACCGCATTGTTAGGGTAGGAGGACGTTGTACCAGAAGTTGTTGTTGTAGTAGAACTCGTCCCGGATGATGAACTACTGGTCCCAATTGCTCTATTGCGAATAGCTTCTAACCGATCCAGCAAATCGCTTTTACGGGTTCCGCTCGGCAGATCACTGATTGCATCTCTGGCAGAACGCCAGTCGGAGGCATTCAGACTGTTTTCTGCAATTCGCATCAAATCTCTCGCTTTCTCATAGTTCGATGAACTAGATGACGAAGAAGAGTAGTAACCATCCGAATCCGTGCGTTCTGATATCTTAACGCCACTAGATTCTCTTCCATTACTATTGACAGTCACGACCTTAATCTCATACCAGCGTCCTTCTCGCAAATCCGTTATTTTATAGGACTCAGAGCTTGTAGTTCCCTCATAATCACCATCAACATATATCTTTACCTTGTCGGCTTTACTCGGCATATCGTAGGTGATTTTGATCCAGGTGTCGCTCTTACTATCTACTTCAAGATTGGACACTTCTGACGAATTGGAGGACGTACTGTCCGTTGTGGCAGTCAGTCTCACACCAGAGGACAATGCACCTGTGCTTCGCTTGGACCTAATCGTGAACGTGTAGGTCTGGCTTGCCGAAAGATTGTTGAATGTATAGGATGATCCTGTTGAATCGGTTACCAGTTGCCCGTCCTTATACAGACTGACCGTACTAATTCCGCTAGGCTTTGTCCAGGAAACAGTAACACTATAGTTATTAACTGATGTCACTGAAGCACCTGTCACATCGGGCACGATATCGGTAGAGACCGTAGAAGTTGTAACTGGAATACTAACTCCTTGAGATATATTTCCGGATTTGTCTATCGTTTTGACCGTTACGGTATAGGCTGTGGCAGCATTCAAGACATTAAACGTGTAAGACGTGCCTGTGGTTCTTTGAATTTCTGTACCATTTAAATAGACAATCGCTTGGCTTAAGTCAGCATCCTTAGGCAATATGTAATTGATGGTAAATCCATTATATCCTACATTCGTAGCTGTCAGCCCGCTTACCTCTCCTGGGGGTGTCTTATCCACAGGACCATCAACGGAAGCCGTTTTAGCCTGTATTGTCGCACCTTTTGATTCATCTCCGCTCTTATTCACCGTCTTCACTTGAAAGGTATAGTTCGTATTCGGCTGTAAACCGCTCAACATATAAGAGTTACTTCTAATATTATCTACATACACATCGTTAGTGACACCAACCACTTTTACATGGTCAAAATTAAGGTCTGACGGATTGGTCCAGGACAAATTCACTTTTGTTGTTTCTGTAGGAACCGCTGTCAGATTACTTACCTCTGCCAGCGCGGTATTGGCAGTAACCATTTGGCTCGACACTACTTTTAGCATTTGGTTAAGATAGGTGTTCTGGCCATAGCCTTTGGTTAACGTAGTCACTTTTGTGCCTGAAGTAACAGGCACATGACGACCTTGAGCGGTTGCTAATTTGGTATGTAACTGTGCTGTATTCAGGACTGTCAGATTTGAGTTATGCCTTTCAGTCGGCAACGCGCTAGCCACTGCATCGGGTGCCAAAATGCCATATCCCGTATTCAAAATCAGTGTAGCCGTTGCGAACGGAGCCATCCATTGACGCAAACGTTTTTTATTCATATTCTATGCTCTCCTTGATACCAGAATGGAAATTTATTTGTCAAAAACTAATAATTTAAGCTTACAAGCCCTTCTGCTGCAATCCAGCTTTTAAAATATGTACCATAATGTACACACGTTCATTTAACTGTTATCGGAATTTGCATACAAAATGTTTAGGCTTCACACCGCATTTTTACTGATAGGGGTCGCGCAAACAATATATGATAAGCCCTCGCACTTGACCAACTTAATGTTTTTTCTTACTCCAAGCCATCTTTCTAAGTCCCATTGTTTGTTTCAATAATTTAAACGAAATTACGATTATCGTTTCCGGGGACGTAAGCTGTGGGACGTTGGAATCAGCCGTAAATATTCGATATATCGTAACTTTCTACCGTTTAATAACATTGCATTATAGGATATATTAAATTTTAAGCACTAGGAGAAGGAGGTTTATTATGTTCAAAAATGCCTTTAAGATGTTTGGTGTCATTGGTAATATTGAAGCGATTTCATATCTGCTGCTTGTGTGTATCGCTATGCCACTTAAATACGCAGCTGGAATGCCACAAATGGTAAGCTGGGTGGGTATGATCCATGGGGTACTATTCGTGGCTTATGTTGTAGCGACTGTGGTCATGCTGATTATGCGGAAAATAACGCTACTGCAAAGTCTTGCTGCCTTGATTGCATCGCTGTTGCCGTTTGGTCCCTTCATTTTTGATCGTAAGGTGCTTAAGAAAGCCGAAGCACGTGCCAGTCATACCAGCCCGATAAAAGCTACATAAGCATGTACAAGGGCAAGTGCCAATACAACAACGCGGCTTTCTCTTCCCACTCATGCAGCAGTATACAAAAACAACCGATGGCTCTAATGGTCAAGACCCCATTTTATAGACACTGAAAAAAGACCCTAGGCTATAAGCTGCTTCCGATACTCTTTCGGAGGCAGCTTATTTAACTTTCGTTGTGGTCGACATTGGTTGTAAAATCGAATATATTCTTCTATTCTCCTTTGTGCCCCGTCCATATTTCGGATATCATATGGGTAGAGCCCTTCCGTTTTGAGATGCGAGAAGAAGCTCTCCATCGAGGCATTATCATAACAATTGCCTCGGCGAGACATGCTGATCCGGGCGCCAACCTTTGGCAACATGTCATGGTACGCATGGGACGTGTACTGGAATCCCTGGTCGCTGTGAACGATGAGGCCAGTCACGTCTTTTTGCTGTTTAAAGGCTTGTCGAAACGTCTGTAAAACCAGTTCGTTATCATTTCTATGGCTCATCTGGTACGCGATAATTTCGTTATTGAACAAGTCTTTAATCGCAGACAGATATAGCCAGCAATCCCCCACACGATATTGCGTGATATCTGTGACCCATTTTTGATTAGGTTTGTCCGCCTTGAAATCCTGTTTTAGCAGATTTTTCGCCACACGACCTTTCGTAGAGGAAGCATAGTTGCAGCGATGTTTCCGGCGAATTTGTGAGCGGATTCCCAAGACCTGCATGAGCCGGAGTACCTTTTTATGGTTCATCCAGACTCCATGATCGTGCTGCAAAAATAGTTGAATTTGGCGATAGCCGTAGACCCCGTTATACTGCTCATACACTTTCTTCACAAGTGCTTTCGCGTCCCGATCTCGATCTGCTCCTCTACGCTTTAAGAAGGCGTAATATCCACTTCTGGAGACTTTGAAAAGCGTACACAGTTTGCTAATAGGATAGTCTTTCGCAGCTTTCTCAATGGTTATATATTTGTGTGCTTCATCTCCTGTATCCAGATTTCCAAACACTTTTTTAGCATATCATTTTCCCGTCTCAGCTTCTGTACATACCTATCCTGATCGATATACTCCTTACGCCGTCCTCGCTGGTCCATGAGCCCGAATTCACCGAGTTGCTTGTATTTGCGCATCCATTCTTTTAATCGATGTCGATCTGCGATCCCAAACTTCTCCATGAGTCTACGATACGTCCAACCTTCTTCAATATGGAGTCGTATGGCCTCTACCTTGGTTTCAAACGTATACTCGTTAAACTTTGTTCCCTTTTTCGCCGGCATAAAAAATGCACCCCTTAGATTTCATCGGATAAACCAGGGGTTTATTCCAATGTCTATTCTAAGGGGTGCACTTCACTAAACCACTCGGTTGTTTTTGTATACGCGAATTGTAAATTGTTACTTTCCCACGCAGTAAGGGAGACTCTAACTTTGTCATTCTTTTCTTCCCTATCTGCTATATTTATGTAATCACAACAACTAATCTCTCGGGTAATTTACACTCATAATATCCATAAAAGGAACTTTATCCGTTTCTCCATTACTCTCTACATGAACCTTTCCTGTTCTCGGGTCCATTTTAACAATTTGTCCACGGGTTGTTTCTTCGCGTCCCCATACGGTCAATACAACTTCAGATTGCTCTCGTTGTGCTTCTACAAGCTGATTCCCGATTTCCTCCAGTACAAATTCATCCCGAGTAGGCCGTTTGGGTACCTTCGCTTTTGCCACTTGCTATCACCCTTCCTTCACGCAAAATCAAAATCAAATTCATTCCATTTTACCATACTTTTCATCATTTGGTGCTGGTAATGTGAGTAAAATTACGTCTCAGAACCACAAAAAAGCCGAGTTCTCAAAAACGAGAACATCGGCTCTCTAAAGTTACTTGTTGGAGCTCATTAGGAGAGATTGAAAATTGAAGAGACAGGATTATTTGACCAACTGTGGAATGTAATCCACGATATTATAAATAGGAGCACTGCTCTGTTGCGTAACGGCCAAAATCAATGCACCTTCGAGCATCGAAATGATAAGTACCGCCAGACTGTGTGCCTTTTCCTCGTCCCAGCCCGATTCCTGAAGACGCTCCATATAGATGTGCTGCCAATCTGTAAACGTATTCACACAAGCATGACGTAGCGATTCACTAATACAGGAAGTTTCCGCAGCAGCCCAGAAGCCAATCGGCATGAAGTCGTTAAAGCCGGTACGGTCTGCTTCCTCAGCTGTATTACGAATAAAATCCTGAATGGCTAGTACTGGATTATCATTCCCGTCCAGTGTCTGTTTTAATTTTTGCTTTATAAACTCATTCCCTCTTCTTATGCACTCCAAAGCCAATTCTTCTTTACCACGCGGAAAATAATAATAAAGTGACCCTTTCGGTGATCCACTCTCCGCAAGAATCTGATTCAGTCCGGTCGCGTGATACCCCTGATGAAAAAAGAGCTTCGATGCGGTTTGTACGATATTCTCGTATGATTCGGGTTTAGCAGCCATATACAGCATCCTTCATTATTTAATATTTACAACTTATACTTTGACAAAAAAATAACAACATGTTTATTATATATAGACCGATTGTTATAATTCAACACTATTAATTTATTTGGAGGAACAAAAACAACATGAGTACAATGAGTCAAACAAGTTCACCCTCTGAACCCAAAACGTTCAAGGTGCTACCTATTATGATTGCGCTGCTCCTTAGCGGCTTTATTGGGATGTTCAGTGAAACGGCACTTAACATTGCACTGAATGATTTGATGCAGATTTTGCATATTACAACTGCAACAGCCCAATGGCTGACAACCGCTTATCTGCTTACACTCGGTATTTTAGTACCTGTATCGGGATTGCTGATTCAAACCTTTACGACAAGACAGCTGTTTGTGACATCGTTGCTATTCTCAATAGCCGGTTGTCTCGTTGCCGCACTTGCACCTACTTTTTCAGTGCTATTGATCGCACGTATTCTTCAGGCCATTGGTACGGCGTTGTTATTGCCATTGATGTTTAACACCATCTTGATCATTTTCCCGGCTGAAAAGAGAGGCGCGGCTATGGGGATCATCGGATTGGTCATTATGTTTGCACCTGCGGTGGGACCTACCATTGCAGGACTGGTACTGCAAAATCTGTCTTGGCACTGGATCTTCTGGATCTCCCTTCCATTCTTGGTTCTCTCGCTGATCTGCGGTGTTTTATTTATGCAAAACGTTTCAAAAACGACCAAGCCCAAAATTGATTTTTTATCTATCCTATTGTCTTCCATTGGCTTCGGCGGTGTCGTGTTTGGTTTCAGTAAATCCGGAGAAGGTGGCGAAGGTTGGGCTAGCCCGGTTGTTTTGCTTCCTGTAATCATCGGTCTGGTATCGTTGATTCTGTTCTCTGTACGCCAGTTGAAAATGAAGCAACCTATGTTGAATTTGCGTGTGTTTAAATATCCAATGTTTGTTATTGGCGTTATCATGGTATTCCTATGTATGATGACGATCCTTTCTACAATGCTGATTCTTCCACTCTTTTTGCAAAAAGGGCTGGCTCTGTCTGCTCTAACAGCAGGTTTGGTACTTCTGCCTGGTGGGATTATCAATGGTCTCTTGTCTCCCATTATGGGCTCCCTATTCGATAAATTTGGTCCCAAATGGCTTGTCATTCCAGGACTTGTGATTGTAGCTGCTGTTTTGTTTTTCCTGTCCGGCATTACAACAACATCAACTCTTGTACTCATTATTGTGCTTCATAGCTGCTTGATGATCGGCATTTCCATGATTATGATGCCAGCTCAGACAAACGGCCTAAATCAGCTCCCTATGGATCTATACCCAGACGGAACAGCCATTATGAGTACGCTCCAACAAGTTGCTGGTGCAATCGGTACAGCCGTAGCGGTAAGCATTCTCTCCAAAGGTATGGATGGCTATTTGAGCCAATCCAGTATGCCTGAATCCGTAAATGAAATGGCCAATGCCATGACAATCGGATCACAAAATTCATTTTTCTTTGCGATGATCATCAGTGTGATCGGGTTGATCCTTGCCTTTTTCATCCGTAGAGTTCATGTTGAACATGGCACTGCCAAAGCTCCCATGCACTAATTTATAATTTTCATGTGATCCCAAATTAAAAATATGTGAATAAACTTAAAGACTGCTAACCATATCACTATTGGTTAGCAGTCTTTTTGATATGAATTTACATACACATTCATCAATTACATATTTACAAAGCACCTTCATTTGGTTACGATATGATTTATGAGTTAAAGCGTAAAAATTACGATTACTATTAAGGAGGACTCCCTGTTGTTTAAGCGTTCTTATTTTAAACTATTTATACCTGCGGTAATGGCGGTGATGATGGCAGCCTGCGCTTCATCTCCGTCAGCTTCACCCTCTCCATCTGCTGCACCACAAGATAAAAGTGTCACCTTATTGTTCAACGTGCAAAGCCCTACTATAGACCCCCATTCAGATGTAAATTACACAGCTGTTCGTGCTGGAGTAAGTGAAACACTGATAAAAGTGAACAAGGATCTTAAGCTGGAAGCTTGGCTTGCAGACAAATGGAACAGCAAGGACGGACAGCACTGGACCTTCAACATCCGATCAGGTGTGAACTTCCACAGCGGTAAAGCCGTCAATGCTGCTGCTGTCAAAGCCTCTTTGGAAAGAGCGTTAAAGCTCAATCCATCGGTCAAAAATGCGCTACATATCCGTGATATTCATGCGGATGGACAGATTTTGACCATTACGACAGACAAGCCTTTCCCAGAATTTGTGTCTGAGCTGGTTCATCCGAATACGGCTATTATAGACATCACAGCTACAGGTGACCTCCCATCTGGGACGGGACCGTTCAAGGTTGCCAGCTTCCGTGCTGGAAGTGAACTGAATTTAGATCGCAATGAACAATATTGGAACGGTGAAGTAAAGTTGAAACATGCCAAATTCATGTTTAACGAAGACGCCAATGCACGTCAGCTTGCTTTCCAAGCCAAAACTGCTGATATTGTGTATCGCCCGCCAATTGAAAGCCTGGAGCTATTGAAAGCTGATTCTACCGTTAAGGTAGACTCGCTTCCTAGTTTGCGAACGCATCAACTTATTTACAATATGAACAATAACGATCTGAAAAAGACGGCTGTGCGTAAGGCATTCGATAACCTGATCAACCGTGATGAGATTGCCAGCGGTATCATGTCCGGCCAGGGAACCCCTGCTCAAGGGCCATTCTTGCCCGACTTTCCATTTTCACCCGAATATATCACGAAAAAGTTTGATTTGAATGCTGCACGAGAAGGCTTCAAGCAAGCTGGATATACAGTGCAGAACGGAAAAGTTGCAAACCCCGACGGCAAGCCGCTTCATCTTACATTACTAACTTACCAGTCGAGAGCGGAGCTTCCACTCATTTCCCAGCTGATACAGGCTAACGCTAAAGAACTTGGCATTACGATTGATATCCGTCAGGTTGATAATATTGACGAATACCTTGCCGCTCATCAAGATTGGGATTTAGCGACTTATAGTAGCATTACAGCCCCGCGCGGCGATGCAAGCTATTTTCTGAATGCGGCTTACATGCCTGAAGGAGCGCTGAATTATGGGCGTGTGCATGTACCGGAACTCACGGGTATGATTTCACTGCTGAACACAACCGTGAATGAAGAACCACGCAACAAGCTGGCGCTGAAGGCTGTCACGCTGATTGACCAAGAAAATCTGCAATCTTTTCTGGTCCATCCAAACAACGTAGTGGCCTATCGCGATTATGTACATAACTGGGTAACTAGCCAAAGTGAATACTACTTGCTGACCCAGGACCTGGATGTGAACTAGCATGTTCAAATCCATCGCCAAAAAGTTTCTTGAACTTGTACTGTTCTTTCTTATTCTTTCCTTTGTGAGCTTCTGTCTGCTTAAGCTTGTTCCGGGCGATCCCGTCCGGAGCATTCTCCGGGTAGACGATGTAGCTGTGTCCAATCAGCAAATTATGGATATGCGCAGCCAACTGGGGCTGGATCAGCCATTACCTGTGCAATATGCTAAGTGGCTGGTTCAGTTGCTTCAGTTTGATTTTGGACATTCTTATCTAACCCATCGTCCGGTATTCACAGAGTTTATGGAAAAGCTGCCATATACACTGCTGCTGACCGGAGGTTCCCTGTTCATTATGCTGCTGATAGCTCTCCCGCTGGGAACAATGGCGGCGCTCTACCGTAACCGCTGGATTGACAGCGCCAGTCGTGTGTTTGCCTTAATCGGCTCTTCGATTCCCAGTTTTTGGCTGGGGCTTTTGTTTATCGAATGGTTTGCAGTTAAATTGCGCGTTTTGCCGTCTATGGGCGAAGGAACCGCTTTTCATTTGGTACTCCCTTCTCTTACCTTGGGATTAGCAATGGCGGCCGTTTATGTACGAATGATCCGCGCAAGTCTGATAGAAAGCTCGGGGCAAGACTTTATCAAAGCGGCGCAAGCGCGTGGCATCAGCCCCATTCGCATTTTTTTCAGACACATGCTCCGCCACAGTCTAGTTCCACTCATTACGGTATTCAGTGAGAGTATAGGCAGCCTACTGGGAGGCACAGTCGTGATTGAAGTGCTATTCGCCTATCCGGGGCTGGGCAAATGGATTGTGGATGCCATTGCTGCAAGGGATTACCCCATTATTCAGGGCTATACCGTATTTATGGCTGCATTCATTGTATGTATCAATATCTTGGTAGAGCTGTCCTACCGTTGGGTCAATCCCGAAATCGCTTTGAAGGAGAAACGTTTATCATGATAAAATCCGTACATGCGGAAAACAGGCAGCTCACTAGAACACGATTGTCTAAAACATGGATCGTGTCGCTCTCCATCCTGCTCATTCTTGCAGCAATTACAGTCGTTCCGTTTCTTGCACCGCAAGATCCGTATCGTATCCAGATGGGGAATCGACTACAATCGATCAGCGCTACGCACTGGCTGGGAACGGATCATTTGGGCAGAGATGTACTATCTAGAGTCATAGCTGGACTTCGGACGACTGTCGGAACCAGTTTGTTGATTTTGGCCGTTTCGCTGGTTGTCGGGGTCCCTCTTGGTCTGCTTTCAGGATTTATTGGAGGCTGGATGGATCGTGTATTCAAACGGGTAGTTGATGCCTTCATGACATTACCTGATTATATTTTTGCCATTGTACTGAGCGGTTTGCTCGGACCAGGCTTAGTAAATCTTATTTTCGCGGTGACTGCGGTAAAATGGGTTGGTTATGCACGCCTGGTGCGTAGTACCGTTCTGGCAGAAAAGCAAAAGGATTACATTTCGTTATCCATACTGGCGGGTACCTCCTCCCTACGGATTGTCATGCGGCATATTCTCCCCCATGCAATGGGGAATGTTCTTGTGCTGGCTACGCTGGATATCGGCAAAATCATTTTAATGATTGCCTCTCTATCTTTTTTGGGCTTAGGTCCACAGCCGCCAATTCCCGAATGGGGTACTATGTTGAATGAAGGACGAGCGTATTTTCAAATGGCTCCCCACCTGATGCTGGTTCCAGGGATAGCTGTCGTGCTAACAGTGCTACTGGCGAACGTATTTGGAGACAAACTGCGCGACCGTTATGATGTTAAAACCCGGACAGAGGAGTGAACTGGCACATGCTGACTATTGAAGGCTTAACGATTCGGACAAATGCAAAAACGATTGTAGAGCAACTGGAGCTTGCCATTCGTCCGGGGGAATGGTGTGCTCTAGCCGGCGAAAGCGGTAGCGGCAAAAGCATGACGGCGTTTGCTATCGGCGGCCTTCTCCCCTCTTCTGTTACAGCGAAAGGAATCATTGCGTGGAAGGACAATAATTTGCTAGCCCTATCCGCTAAACAACGACGTTCTTTGCTTGGTAGTGAAATATCTTACATTTTTCAAGACTACCACGGGGCTTTCACCCCCTTTCTGCGTGTAGGCAGCCAACTGGACGAGCTGATGCGCGCCCACGGCAAACAAGATCGCAAGGCACGTAAGAAACTCTGTATCGAGGTGCTGGAGCGCGTACAGCTTCCCGCCGAGCGCGTGTACCGCAGCTTTCCGTTTCAGCTCAGCGGCGGTCAATTGCAACGGGCAGCTATTGCGGCTGCACTGCTACTGGAGCCGAAGTTGCTTATTGCCGACGAGCCTACAACAGCTCTGGATACGCTCACAGCTCATCGGGTGCTCCAGCTCATTGACCAAATCCGGACGGAGACGGGTATTTCTGTCTTGTGGATCACTCATGACCTGCGTCATGTACGCAAGTATGCAGATCGAATCGCAGTGATGCGCGAAGGTTCGCTGGTTGAAACTGGTGAAACGCAAGCGGTGCTGAACCATCCGGCCCACCCGTATACTCGTCGTCTACTGGCGGCTATTCCACCGCTGTCTCCGGGCGCTCCAGCACGTTTGCCTTACAACAGCACTGAAGAACAGAACGCATTGGAAAGGAGTGCTTTGCATGAATAATCAAGCCGCCTGCGCTCAGCAACAAGACACGTCTAATGCTGTCGTGACCGTCTCCGGTTTGACGAAGGCTTACACTGGAGGCAAAACGGTGCTGCAAGATATTGCTCTGTCCATCTCCCCTCGAGAATGTCTGGGTATTGTCGGGGAAAGCGGCAGTGGGAAAAGCACACTCGCTCGTTGTATTTTGACATTGGACCCGTTTGATCAAGGTGAGCTTAGACTGGATGGACAGTCTATCCGGGGATTAAAGCGGAGCGAGTTAAAACGGATTCGCAGCAGGCTGGGTGCAGTTTTTCAACATCCATCTGCGGCTTTGAACCCCAGACTAACCATCCTGCAATCCCTACTGGAACCACTGGACGAGCTTAAGTACTATGTTCCTTCTTTTATGACGGGTATGTCCTCAGAACGTCGGGATATAGCAGAACATTTACTTGAGATGGTAAAGCTTCCAGCCAGCTATCTGAACAAGTTTCCACATCAGCTCAGCGGTGGGGAAAAGCAGCGTGTAACCATCGCACGTGCCATCAGCACAGAGCCGGATTTTATCGTATTGGACGAGCCAACAGCAAGTCTGGATGTGACCACACAAGCCACTGTTTTGAATCTGCTCAAGGATTTACAGGATGAGCTAGGATTGGCTTATCTGTTTATCTCACATGATCTGGCGGCTGTGCACTTTATGAGTGATCGAATCATGGTCATGAAAGAAGGCAGTGTGCTTGAGCATTTTCCCAAGGAAGCATTATTTCATTCGGATCGCCATCCCTACACACAATCATTACTGGAGGTTTTTTCAACATGTTGCCTTCCCACCGAGCCTATCTTGCTTTAGCTATCCCTTTAATTATTTCGACGATTACAACCCCGCTACTCGGTGCGGTGGATACAGCTGTAATCGGTCATTTGAGCGATTCCGCGTATTTAGGCGGTGTAGCGGTGGGCACTCTTATTTTCAATACTTTATATTGGCTGTTTGGCTTTCTGCGAGTCAGCACATCAGCTTTCACAGCACAAGCCGCGGGGGCACAAAATAATGACCAGGGCATAGCTGCTCTCATGCGCCCACTGGCCATTGCTTTACTCATTGGTGCGGGATTTATTGTGTTACAAAAGCCAATTCTGCTAGCTTCTCTTCAGCTAATCCATCCAGCTCGGGATGTAGCTGAGCAGGCAGCAATTTATTTTAACATTCGTATTTGGGGAGCCCCTCTTACATTGGTGAACTATGTACTGCTCGGCTGGCTGATGGGATTATCCCGTGTGAAGGCTACATTATTTTTGCAAATTTCAATGAACGTAATCAATATGGTATTAGCTATTGTATTTACACAGATGATGCATTGGAATGTCACTGGTGTAGCAAGCGCTACTCTGATTGCGGAAGTTTTTGCATGTATATTGGGTCTCGTTCTGGTGTTCCGCTCATCGATCTGGAGAGAATGGAAGCAAAGCGGACAGATGAATTGGCGAGGTTGGTTTGGAGCTTCAGAGTTGAAAAGTGTCATGGCAACAAACCTTGATCTTATGATTCGTACAGCCTGTCTGCTGACGATGTTTAATCTGTTTACGGCGCGCAGTGCAAGCTTTGGAACCGATCAATTGGCGGCAAACGCTATTTTGTTGCAGATCCATTATATTATGGCTTACTTTTTTGACGGGTTCGCCAACGCCAGTAGCATCATGACGGGTCAGGCTCGGGGTGCCGGGGATCGTAAAATGCTGCAAAGGGTTATTCACTTGTCCTGGTTCTGGACACTGGTGACCAGCGTAGTGACGGGAGGATTATATCTCGCACTGAAAGAGCCGCTTATCTCACTATTTACGGGTAATGCTACAGTGATTAGCCTTACAGGCCCTTATAATGGATGGCTTGTGGTCTTTCCGCTGGCAGCCGGGCTGGGACTGGTATTCTACGGTGTGTTTACGGGGATGACGGTAACGTATCCGATCCGTAATTCGATGCTGATGTCATTGCTCTGCTTTTTGATCGCTCTCTTCTGGTGCGTTCCCCATTATGGGAATCACGGACTTTGGCTATCCTTTATCGTATTTGCACTAGGACGGTCACTGTTTCTTGTAATCTATTTACCTCGCTTGCAGAGGATATAGCAGCACCTGATTTACATCGCTCTCAAAAACAAAGGATGTCCCATCCACCATGTACGTGGTGTTGGGACATCCTTTTATTATTTATTCATACGGCTTTCAGGTTAGGAGTTTGCAGATACCTCTACTCGCCTTGAGGAACGGTCAAGCCCAAACCTTCGGCTATACGGCGTCCGTATTCAGGATCAGCTTTGTAGAAATGTCCGATCTGACGTAGTTTGATTTCATCACTTTCTACGGGCTTCATCGCATTTACGATGTTTCGGACCAGACGTGCGCGCTCTTCTTCACTGAGCAAGCGGTATAGGTCACCCGGCTGTGTGTAGTGATCATGATGATCGTAGGCTACACTTTGAGCCTCGCCAGACACTTCAAAAGGGGCAATTTTATGCGCCGGTGATTCTTTGGGTCCACCGAGACTATTAGGCTCATAATAAACAGATCCTCCGCCATTGCTGTCACTGCGTAATGCACCATCACGTTGGTAGTTGTGTACTTCCGCATGCGGACGGTTGATCGGCAACGAATTGTGATTTGCACCTACACGGTAGCGATGTGCATCTCCGTAGGCAAACAGGCGTCCTTGCAGCATTTTATCCGGGGATGCCTCAATACCAGGAACAAATGAACCCGGGGAGAATGTCGCCTGCTCTACCTCAGCAAAATAGTTCTCAGGATTGCGATCCAGCACCATGCGTCCAACCTCGATCAGCGGGTAATCCTTTTGAGACCATACTTTTGTCACATCAAATGGATCAAAGCGATACGTATCTGCATCTTCTACCGGCATAATCTGCACATGAAGTTTCCATGCAGGAAAATCACCTTTTTTGATGGCATTAAACAAATCTTCTGTATGATAATCCGGATTTTCACCAGCAATTTTCGCAGCCAAATCCACATCAAGATTTTGCACACCTTGCTCTGTTTTAAAATGATATTTCACCCATACTGCCTGTCCTTCGGCATTTACCCACTTGAACGTGTGACTACCGAAACCATGCATATGTCTAAGTGTAGCTGGAATACCGCGGTCAGACATAAGGATACTTACCTGATGCAGCGATTCAGGAGATAAGGACCAGAAATCCCAAACTGCATTCGGGTTTTTCAGATGGGTTTGGGGATGACGTTTTTGCGTATGAATAAAGTCAGGAAATTTAATGGCATCCCGAATAAAAAACACAGGTGTATTATTGCCCACGAGATCATAGTTGCCTTCTTCTGTATAAAACTTCACCGCAAAACCACGTGGGTCGCGTACAGTATCGGACGAGCCCAGCTCACCCGCCACAGTAGAAAAACGGATAAACATCGGTGTACGCTTGCCCACTTCAGACAAGAAGCTTGCTTTTGTATATGCAGACAAATCATTAGTGACTTCAAAATATCCGTGCGCCCCTGCACCTTTTGCATGAACGACACGTTCCGGCACACGCTCCCGGTTAAAATGCGCCAGCTTCTCCAGCAGATGCACATCCTGAATTAGTGTGGGACCCCGTGAGCCTGCTGTGATCGAATTTTGATTATCTCCAACAGGAGCGCCCCAGCTTGTAGTCAGGTTCGTTGGTTGGTTACTCATGATTGAAATCACCTCTTGAATGAATTGGTTAACTATGTGCCTTTCACTATAAATTGTGCACAAACAAAAATCAATACTTTTTTATAATTATTATAATTTAGGATTTAGAATTAGTTTAAAATCATAAATAAAAAAGCAAGCCCTATAAGGCTTGCCGTATATGCACTACTGTATTTATTTACTAATAAGTATGCTTCAACTTTCACGTTCTGTGATGATTACTTCGATCACTTCTCGAAGTTTTGCCATGGAGGCTTTCAGACAATATTCATGTAGAATTCATCATAAAATCATAAAAGCAGCTGCTTCCTATCGAGAAAATCCAAGATATCCTCAACTGACTGGATTACCTCCCGGCCTTCTGTGGATACGATTAGATCCGGTTCTAGCGGTGCTTCATAGGGAGCATCAATCCCCGTAAAATGATGAATTTCTCCGGCACGCGCTTTCTTGTACATTCCTTTTGGATCGCGTCGCTCACATTCCTCCAGGCTACACTGAATATAAATCTCATAGCAACCTTCCTGCTGTAAAATCTCCTTTACCATTTCACGATCTTCACGATAAGGGGAAATGGTGGCGCAAATCGTTAGAACACCCGCATGTGCCATTAGCTTTGCAACTTCAGCAATACGGCGGATATTTTCTTTACGGTCAGCGGGCAGGAAACCTAGATTCTGATTTAAACCGTGCCGAACATTATCCCCATCCAAAATAAACGTGTGTATGGCTTGTGCGTATAACGCTTTTTCAAGTGCGGAGGATACCGTTGATTTTCCCGAACCAGACAGCCCCGTAAACCAAAGCACCGGACTTTTATGGCCATTCAAAAGCTGACGCGCTTGCTTATCAATATCGGACACATGCCAGGTTATATTCGATGATGGATTCATTCAGCACCTTCCTTTTTCATGAGATATTATAGTAAACAGTTTTTATGCACTGCCTTCACTTCAAGAAAGAACATTTTTAAAGCTGTTTAAAGTATGTTGGTCTGCTTTGTGATCCAACACTGCAAAAACAATCCGGTCAAACAGCAAACCATATCCTTCATCTACAAGCACTTGCTTGAACCAGAGGGCAACCTCTTCTGGCTTATTGCGAAATACCCCGCAACCATAGGCTCCCAGCACAAGATGTTCTACGCCGTTTTGCTTAGCCATTCCAAGAATGTAACGGATCCGCTCCAGCATCACTTCACCAATCCGATTCATCTGCTCTGGCTCCCGTTCTCGCACAACTCCAGCATTTACAGCAGGTGCGGTCAGGAAGTCGACTTGATATAGCTTCTCCAACAATGTTCCCTGATCATCCCTAAATACCGGAACTTCAGGCGAATAAATCATATAATCTGAATAAAAACAGCTCCGCAGCTTCCGATTATGTCCATACATCTCTTCCATTTGTGAAATGCAAGGATATAACGCTGACGAACGAGCCAAGCTTTCCTCTTGAGCCTGGCTGCCTCCGAGAAATCCACCTCCCGGGTTTTTGGCTGATGCAAAATTCAAACACGCCACGTGGGTCAGCTTCTCCTCTACCTGGAGTCTGTATGCTGCCTGTAACGTACTTTCTCCCGTAACTTCCAATTTTGCAATGATCGTCTGTTCGTCTATGCGGGAAGAAGGCTCCAATATACTTTTTATTCTTTGCTCTGTTTCTTGCTTTACAGCTACCAACTGAGGAGGTGTATATAACTTCGAGCCTGTGACCGCATTCCCTATCTCTTTTGTCATGTCTACTTGAGCCTGTTTGATATTCGTATAATATCCATATTCCAAAATGGATAGTGTTTCCTGCGCCATATGCGATCGGGCATCCCGGTTATTCCGGGAATTCATTGTATTTTTCATGATGACTATACCTCCTTTTGCAATACATCCTCACGTAAATTCGTCAATATTTCTCCTAGCCAGTTCGTGCCACGCCATAGCTTGCGGTTCCGTATACGAGCATCGCTCTCAGCTAAGCCTACACCCCAAATGGTGTCGGTCGGACTAGCCTCAACCAGAGTGGTTCCTTTCGTTTTAAGCAGATGCTTGAGCAAATTCGGATTTTGTGTAAACTTGGCGTAATTACCGTCATACACAAATTGCCGGCAATTGGCCTCCCACAAGGATTGGTCAAATCCGCGCACACTGCGGCCACGGGCTTTTTGCTCCCTTGGGGTGGGGGCTTGCATAATTTTCAGGGCCGCCTCTTCATCCCCAAAAAGCTGTGCTTTTTTTAACATCATATATTGCTCGGCACAGTTAAACTCCAATCCATCCACGACAAAATCAGAAGGATACCATTGCGAAAACGGCGAATGACTGCGATAAAAAAACGTAAACTTTTCCATGAAGATTCCTCATTTCATATTCCTTATGCTACATAAAACGCGACCGAGGCTTAAATCGGTATAACTTTGACGGACGATGTCCGGCTGCCTTTCTATACTCATTGGTTTCTTCCACGAGATCAGCAATTTTACGACGAAAAGCTGCGGCCAACAGCTCCTTACCTAGAATAATTTCATACACCTGCTGAAGCTCACTCAGTGTAAATAGAGCTGGCATCAGGTGAAACGCGATATCTGTGTATTCTATTTTGCTGCGCAGACGCTCTATACCGTACGCAATGATTTTGGCATGATCAAAAGCAATTCCTTGTGACTCCAGCACTTCTCGCTTAATTTCAATGGTTTTCCCCTTAAGAATTTCAGTTATTTTTACTTTGGCTGACAGATGGATGTCCCCATGCTTCAATGTGATGTTAATGTCTTGTTCCCATTTGTAACCTTCCGACTGATTCGTCCGCGTCTCCTGAGCTACGCTGTAATCCAGCTCAAACCATTGGGCATCAGCGGCATCATCCCCCGCCAGTACCTCCAAGGATTCGTGGTCCACCAATGCCATGTAAGCGCAGCTAATTACCCGCATACGAGGATCACGTGCCACATCTCCCCAAGTATATAGCTGCTCCATATAAATTTGATCCACATTCGTTTCCGTTTTAAGCTCGCGTCGTGCAGCCTCTTCCAGACTTTCATCTATGCCTACAAAACCACCCGGCAACGCCCATTGCCCTATATAAGGATGCTCTCCTCTTTGGATCAAAAGAAGCTGGAGGGTCTTCTCCGGTAGCTTCCGGTAATTTTGTTGGAGCTGATCCATTACCGTAAATAGCAGCATATCTACCGTTACGGATGGGCGCTCATATTCATTCGCATCATAAGCGGCCAAAAATTCCTCTTCCGTCAAGCCACTGTGATTATGTTTCGATCCATCTGTCACTTGCCTCACCTACCTGTTCATATATGGGTCATTTGTCGCTTTTGATTCAAAAGTGACGAATGCTTTATGTAACTTTTAATTTGAATTAATTGATAAAAACAAAATGTTAATATCAATACAATAATATATAAAAAGTACTTCGTCAATAGGGTGTATAGACCTATTTTTAATCGTTTAATAGTACTATTAGACTGTTTACTGAATTTCACTTGTTGCTTATTGTCATATCATGTATGATGTTTTGGTCAATATAGGAAACACAACATACTAATCACGTAGGGAGAAGATCTAATTGTCTAACCAGTTTAATCCGCAATTCAATCAGCAAGGAGCACCATCCAGACCAGCCCCTGTTTACCCACCTCCTGTATCATTCAAGGAGTGGATGATCAGTTTACTTCTGATGGCTATACCGGTAGTTGGACTTATTATGCTGTTTGTGTGGGCATTTAGCGGCTCGACTAATCCGAGCAAAGCTAACTATGCTAAAGCAGGCCTTCTTTGGGCCGCTATTGTAATTGTGATCTATATCATTATGGCTGTTGCTCTGTTGCCTGCTATCATAAGTTCATTGAATTCAAGCAGCTACTATTGATTCTAATTACATAGCAAAATAACCTTCCGATGAAATAGCCTGATACATCAGAAGGTCTTCAAATTAAACTGCCGATCTCGTCGGCAGTTTTTATTTGAGCTCTTTTACTTTACTCCTTTATTCTCACAGCATAACGATTTATCATTCCCGGCGTCCCCTGAAAATCAAGTTTGCCCTGAGCGATCAAATATTGAATCCGGTATTCCAAAAAAGTATCGCTTCTTGGCTGCAACCACTGCGTTAAAGCTTGACCTATTATTTTTCCGGTGTTCACAAATTCCAGATTATCCGCTAACTGTATCCTGCCAATCATATCCAGCAAGGCCTGATCCAAATAATCCTCCGGCACATGAACAATACGGTCATTGTCCCATAATCTCAGGACACTATCTTGCTCGCTAAGCTCCAACCACTCCCGTTCGTATCGATGTCGGTCTTCCATACACACCTCATAAATTTCATGTTCACTTCGCTTAATAAAGCGTTCGATTTCTTTCGAATGCACCACGCTCATGGATAGAGGGAATGGACTCTCAGTATATAAACGATCATCCAGCTCCCGCTCCAAGGTATCCGTGACATTAATGACCCGAATAGGTGTAGCTCTGTTGCGCAAGAGATATAATGCAAAGCGTAATCCAACCTGCTCGTCAGCATTAGAGCCACACCAGATCGTGATCGACTTATCATCCGGAATTTCACTAAGGGTAACCATCATCTGTTCAATACGCTGCTCCCAATTGGCGTAATGGAAAAACTCATAATGCATCATCCGTTCAGCCAACCAGCTGTGACGGTTTTCTTGTCCTTCTGATGTTTCCAGCCTCCACAATGGTCCTATAGAAAACTGATCATTAAAAGACAGCACGATACTCTCAAGCCGCAATCCTGCACCCGAAATTCCTACCTTCATCGAGCCTGCGGCAGACTGAGAGAACAATAGATGCACATGCCTCTCCCGGGTGCGCTCATGCTCTAGTCGCTCATTTCGGCTCGTTTCCACATCATTTGCCCACTGCTCTAATATAGGATTAGCCCATTCAGGATTTTTGTCTGATAAGGCTGCGGCCTGCTCCAGTACACTACGTACAAAACCTCTAAGTCTTCGACCCTTAAAAACCTCATCGTAGTCTTCATCAAAATTCGGTTCATTATGAGATAACAACAAGTCACTACCTCCTCTTATCAATTTCAATTCAAACTTGTCTTTCGACCAGAAATATCTTTAGAATAGGCGTATAGCTATCACTTCTTACTCTACAATAAAATACCACAGATTGGTTACTCGACTGGAGGAAAAGAAATGACATCGGAGTGGCAGAGATTACAGACCAAACTGCCGGAATGGGTAGAACAAAGCCGTCATGAGTATATTCATGGCAAGGTAGCAGCATATATTCCCGAACTGTCCAAAGCCCCGGCCGACGCGCTTGGTGTTGTTGTAATGAACGGTGCGGGTGAAACCGTGGTAGCCGGGGATACGGAAATCCAATTTACGATGCAAAGTATTTCAAAGGTATTTACGCTCATTCTGGCCTTGATGGATAATGGAGAGGACGTTGTCTTCTCTAAGGTGGGTATGGAGCCTACCGGAGACCGTTTTAATTCCATGCTCAAACTAGAACTAGTTGAGCCGGGGATTCCGTTTAACCCACTGATTAACGCGGGGGCAATCGCGATCTCCTCTCTGATTCGCGGGAACAGTCCAGAAGAGAAATTTGCCCGTGTTCTCCAATTTTTCCGCCTGCTTACCCACAATGACACATTGGAATTTGATCAGGATGTCTACGACTCAGAATCAGCTACAGGCCATTTAAATCGTTCCCTTGCTTATTTTCTAATGGAAAAAGGTATTTTAAGAGGTCATGTGGAGGATGTGCTTGAAGTTTATTTCAGACATTGTGCTGTCAAATTGAACTGTACAGATTTAGCACGTATGGGACTTGTACTAGCTTACAACGGCCGTGATCCGGTGACAGGTATACCGTTGATTCCCCGCCGCTATGTACAGATCGCCAAAACATTTATGACGACATGCGGCATGTATGACGCCTCAGGGGAATTCGCCATTCAAGTCGGACTACCTGCCAAAAGCGGCGTATCAGGCAGTATTATGACGATGGTACCCGGACGATATGGCATTGGACTGGTTGGACCTTCTCTGAACCGTATGGGCAACAGTACAGCTGGTGTACATTTGCTGGAGAAGATGTCTCGGGATTTTGACTGGAGCTTGTTCTAAGTATACGAAAAAAAGGGTATTCCCAGCCTTTACGGCTTATAGGAATACCCTTTTTTTTGTTACGTGCCTTCTTTGTTACGAGATTTGACCGTTAACCAGTTTAATTTGAATACGGAACGGATCAGCTACATATTTGGCGCCATCGCGTTCTTGCACTCCATAGCCTGCTACCTCTAAACGAGCCACAATGGCATCCAATTCCTTCTGATCTGGTACGATCAATTCAAAATAATCCAATCCGGCAGCGTGCTCAGGAGCTGGTGGTGCTCCTTCACCTGCCCATATATTCAAGCCCATATGGTGGTGGTAACCACCTGCGGAAACAAACAAGGCTGAAGAGCCATACCGGCAAGTAATATCAAAGCCAAGCACATCGCAATAAAATTGCTGTGCTTTGAGCAAATTAGACACATGGAAGTGGACGTGCCCGATTACCGTTCCCTGAGGTAGTCCCTGCCAAGGTAGATTTTCGGAAATCGCAACCAAGTCTTCTGCATCCACGGGATCTGTTCCCATCATGTAAAATCCATTAGCATCCTTTTTCCATTGATCACGGGGACGATCTGCATAGATTTCAATTCCGTTATTATCGGGGTCATGGATATATAGAGCTTCACTTACATCATGGTCTCCCTGTCCGATTTTAATCTCATGAGCCAGCAGATTACGTAAAGACAGACCCAGAGCTACACGGTTTGGTAGAAGAATAGCAAAGTGATATAACCCGGCAGCAGATTGACGCGGCAGAATAACTGCATTTTCAATATAGTTAAGGATCAGCAGAGCATGCTTTCCATCAACGGTCAATTCAGCAGTATCCGCCGTTTGACGCAGCAGCTGAAAACCAACGACCTCTGTATAAAATTGAATAGAACGCTCCAAGTTACTAACCTTTATTGAAACCTGCCCGATTTTGGTGTTGCCATGAATATGTGCTGTCATGAGATTTCCCTCTTTCTACATGGATTGGAGGACTAAAGCTAATCAAAAATTATTTTTCTGTTGACTCACGACGGCTGAACAAAGAATCCAGAGACAAGCGAGTCGTTGGTGCAAATACCAGATGAAGAGCTACCAGAATAAAAGCAATATCCAGCTCATAGCCAGCGCCTTGACCATTCCCCATTAACCCGCCGGACAATTTTGCTGTAAAAATGGCGCCGATCAAAACAATAACCAAAAGCCCAGATACATAGCGAGTAAGCAATCCAAGAATCAATGCAATCCCGCCGACCAACTCAATCACCGCAACGACATAACCTAGAAATCCTGGAACGCCAATGCTGGCAAACCAGCCTGCTACATTACCCAACCCCATTTGGAATTTAGCAATTCCGTGTGCCAAAAACAAAATTCCCAGCGCCACCCGCATAATTGTAGAAATGTTTCTGCTTGCTGAACTCATGTTTATCTCTCCATTCTGTTTGTTTATTACACTCATACAAGTGCATATGAATAATTAATTTATATTACTAATAATTTGGTTAAAAAAATAATCCTGTCTGAATCTATGCCACAACACATTAGTGTGAATCAAACTCGAATTATTAGTAATAGAAATAATTATTTTGTAATGTGAATTTATCATAAGAAACTATAGTCTGTCAACAAATTATTTGGTATGATAAATATTAAATTAGTATACATTATATTTCCTTAAAGGAGGAACGTTCTATGAGTATAGGATGCAACATACGCGCTGCTCGTAAACGTAAAAATTTATCCATCCAGCAAATATGCGAACGAACCGGACTATCGCAAGGGTTTATGAGTCAAGTAGAAAATAATAAAACCTCCCCTTCCATCGCTACATTGGACAGTATCGCTAATGCGCTTAAGGTCCCTCTCGCTTTTCTGCTTCTTAAAGATGAGGAACGGATGCAAGTGATTCGCAAGGATGAGCGCCGTAAAACCTTATATGGTAAAAACAACATTCAGGTTGATCATTTGGGAGGACAAGGAAACGTTAAAATGATGCTGGTGGACATGCCGCCAGGCTCGTCTACAGAAGAGGAGCACGCTCATGCAGGGGATGAGATTCATTTTATCTTGGAGGGGACGGTGTACGTGGAGCAAGGGGAGGATTCAGCTACTTTGGAAGCAGGGGATTCCTTTAGCTGGAGAGCAGCTATCCCCCACTATGCCAAAAATGTGGGAGATAACAACGCCCGAATTCTGATCTCCGTCTTTCTCGAAGCAGATAATGACGCTTAATAGATACTTACGCAAGCACAAAGCAACAAAAGTACAAATTCCATCAAAAAAGCGCGTACCGGAAGTATCTTTACTTCAACGATCCGCGCTTTTATATTTTAACTTGCTATTGCTGCTCTTAACTTATTCCATCGCCTGCTGGGTATCTGTACGCGATTCCCACGGCAGCTTGAAAGTTTTCATAATTTGTTTGGTATTAGCCGGGAGTCCAGTTATCGGATCACCAGTAGTACCCAGCAGTTCTTCTTTTTTATCCGTAGTAATACGCCCATAGAAAGTGCTACTGCTGTCTCCCCATCCTGTAGTGAACTCGTAGATCAGCGGCTTATTTATTTTCGGATAAGTTCCCCACTGATTTTTGGCTTTATTCTCCAAAAAACGCCCCAGCGGGTCGTATTCCATTGTAAATTCTTTATCAAAGGGAGCTCCCACATACCCTTGATAGGTGACAATCGGAAAACCGTCCTTCACTTCAACCAGACTCAGCACATCCCCGTTCACTGTAAAATACCGTAATGCTTCACCTTGGGGGAACATGTAGACACTGGACAGAAGCTCAGTGTTAGGACGGTGTGCTTCTATATAAGGATGGACAGAACTTCTGTTTATGCGGATTAACGCTTCGCGTGCTGCCACGAGATCTCCCTCATATATTTGTTCTTTTAGTTTACCGTGAATCGGTGGCTGCACCTGAATCTGTGTATTTGTCTTCTCCAGCGTATAACCTAATTCAAGCGACACATCTCTCAGAGGTATATATACTTCTTTACTTACAACTTCAAAGGTAAGTTGCTGCTGGTTCTTACGTGATCGCTCCTTAAGAACCAAGGGGTCTGCCCACTTTTGTAGCGTGACCTGCTTCTTTTTGACATCCCAGTGGTAGGTTGCACCTACAGCTTCGGCTAAAGATTTAAGCGGAACCATGAGCTTTCCGTCGATCAATAGAGGTTTAGCCTTGCTGTCAATAGGTTGTCCGTTTATAACAATATCTATGAACTGCGTTGATTGAGACGCTATGGCACCCTGTTTAGCAGCTTCGGCAGCCGCCTGATGCATTGCGGTCAAGAGTAAGGATAGCATTAACAAGGCGACAAACAATCGCTGAAATCCTGCTCGTTTTATCTTCATCATCAGTCTCCGTTCACTTAATGAACTTGTTCATTCCTGATCTATCTCTTTTTGGCGGCGTCAATGTCTCCAGGATTCAAACCTTCCCATATGTTCGGAATACTAACGGTCTCTGGATGCTCAAATACGAGAAACGCAGTCGGCAAATACCGCTCTCCGTATTCAGAAGAAGGCTTGTTCACAATGGCATTATCCTTGACGAGCACCGTTGAGGAACCTCCATCCAGATTAGCACCGATAACCGCTCCATGTTTAAGCAAAATATTTTGCATATCATACAAGTTGGCACCAATACTGTACCCAGGCTGACGACCGTCGATGGTCACGAATATAATGGCCCCGTCTGCTCTTTGCCCCATTGCGGTACGGGGAGCAATTCCCCACCCCTCGCTTGCATTGCGAATCAGACCTTTCCCATTCACGATTAGGCGTGGTTGAAAAGTAACCGCTTCTTGCACATTCATTTTGGACAACTCGGACAACGAATAGTGACCGGCTATCATTTTTCCCTGTTTATCAATACCTACGATTTGAACAGAGGCATTTTTGCCCATATCATTGTAGTATATCTCGCCCTGGGAAATGACAACGCCAATCGGTTTAAAGCCATTCCCATTCCAGTTGGGATCGGCAAAGCCACCGCCATTTACGCCAGCAACAGCCCCTAAACGCTCGACCATACTAGATACCCTTTCTCCCCGACCGACCTTGGCAGGAACCCCGAGCCGAATTTTAGTGGGGTCATGAACCGTCATAACATAGCCATGATAGTTACGGCCCGATACCTCTTCCACTTCAACCAGCGGCGTTTGTTGTACTTTGGTCGGTATCAGATCAGGCAGATTGATTGTATGTCTGTCCTTCTCCTCACCCATCGCTTCAAAACGGGCCGAATATTCAGCCACACGTTTTTTCGCCTCTGCTTCCCCGATAAAGTACTTCGCCCAGTGACGATGTTGGGTCGTGATCAGCGTATCCGCAGCCAAATAGCGCATGTCCTTGCCAGATGACGTTAAGAACAACCACGCACCACCCCCTATTCCTGCTACCAGGAATACAATAAACAGTCGCAGTATAAAACGACCGAATTTTCCTTTTCGTTTCTTTTTTCTATTTTTCTGCCTGCGAGCTGCTGCACGCTTTGGCAAGACTTCCGGTTTCATTCATCATCTCTCCTGTTATTGGTGACTTCTATCTTATTCATCACTATGGCCCATCAAATGATCTGTAACGATAGGCAGCGACATCTAACGACAATATCATAAACTAATTTTGTAGAATGATAGTGTCAATTTTTTAACAGATTCATCCACTCTGAAAAAAATACAGGAAAAAGTCCTCCACATGAATGTGAAGGACTGTAATTAAGGGTACTCTACGCTTTTTACGGAGCAGCCTCCGGTTCGAGCAGCATGAACAGCTCTTTCATCTGCTGTCGCTTGAGTTTGGGACTAAGCACATACAATGTATCGCCCGGTTCAATCACCGTCGTGCCTCTCGGGGCAATAATTTGCTCGTTCCGAATGATGGCTGTGAATAAAATATCTTCAGGCAACTGTATATCCTGAATCGCTTTGCCCGCTATGGACATCCCTTTTTGCACCTGAATGTGGTTGATTTCCGAAGTGGTTTTTCCCAGAGAAACTAATTCCAGCAGTGAAGGAGATGACGTCTCGTTAGGGTCCATCAAGCCAAGCTTCACCGCTAGCCACGAAATAGTGGTACCTTGAATAATCGCAGAAGTGAGCACGACGAAAAATACAACGTTAAAAAACAAGGGTCCTACATCCATCTCATCCAGTAAAGGATAGGTTGCTAGTACAATAGGTACCGCCCCCCGCAGTCCTGCCCAGGATAACAGTGTCTTTTCGCGCACAGAGTACCTGGAAAAAAGTAAGCTTAAGAACACGCCTATTGGACGAGCCACGAGCATGAGGATGAAGGAGAGCGCCAAGCTTTGCCACGCAATGCCCAGCAATTGATCAGGAAAGACCAATAGCCCGAGCAGGACAAACATCATAATCTGCACCATCCAGGCGAAACCATTGTTAAAATGGATAATGGATCGCTTGTAGGTCAAGTCGGAATTTCCCAAGACAATGGCCATGACATAAACCGCCAGCAATCCGCTTGCCTCCAGTAACGATGCCGCCGCATACGTCAAGACTGCAAATGCCAGAGCCATCACAGGATACAAACCGGATGAATCAAAATTCATTTTATTAATCGCATATACACCTATGCGTCCGAGTACAAAACCAACGACTAAACCAAAACCCATTTCCCATAAAAATAACAAGATATGTATCCAAATGGATTGCTCAGGGTGATGTATCAGCTCGATCAATGTTACCGTGAGAAATACAGCCATCGGGTCATTACTGCCGGATTCCGCTTCGAGCGTTGAGGTAATTCGTTTTTTGATGTTTTTACCTCCTAGAACGGAAAACACGGCCGCCGCATCGGTCGATCCGACAATAGCGCCAAACAGCATGGATTCCATCCAGCTTACGCCTAAAATAAACTTGGCGCATACGCCAATGACTACGGTCGTAATGATGACCCCTAACGTTGATAACGATAACGCAGGTCGAATAACCGGTTTAACGTCTGCAAACTTTGTCTGCATCCCGCCTTCAAACAAGATTACAATGAGCGCGAGAATGCCCACCAGCTGTGTGATAAAGGCATTATCAAAATAAATAAACTGACTGAGCACCATACCTACGGCAATAAACAAAACAAGCGCAGGCATACCGAAACGGCTGGAAAATTTGGTAGTCAGCACACCGACCAGCAGCAAGCTGGACAGCAAAAGCACAATCAAATTAATAAGGGTTGTCTGTTCCATACGGCTTCTCCTATCTTGAAAATAGATGTTCAATTTTTCGCCTTCTATCTATATACCCTCAAATCACACGGAATACTAATCTTAAGTAAAAAAATATATGAGAAAACCAAAAAATCCAGCTCATGGTCTGTGCTAAATCGCACTCCATGAGCTGGTTTGTATATTTTTTATAAGGCTTAAGCAGAGACAATCGTCGTGCTTTAGGCTTTAGGATGAATCATACGCGCAGGTACAACATATTGATCGAACTGTTCTTCAGTCAACAGTCCGCTGCGGAGTGCCGCTTCTTTTAGGGACAGCCCTTCTGCATGAGCAAGTTTGGCGATTTTAGCGGCATTTTCATATCCGATATGTGGATTCAATGCCGTCACCAGCATCAGTGAATTATTCAAATTGTGCTCAATTTTAGCGAGATCAGGCTCGATGCCAATCGCACAGTTGTCATTAAAAGCAATCATGGAATCAGCCAGCAGATGAACAGACTGCAAAAAATTGTATATGATTACTGGCTTAAACACGTTCAGTTCAAAATTACCCTGACTCGCAGCAAAGCCAATAGCTGCATCATTACCCATTACTTGCGTAACGACCATTGTCAGTGCTTCACTCTGAGTCGGATTCACCTTGCCTGGCATAATGGAGCTACCCGGCTCGTTAGCAGGAATCGTGATTTCGCCCAAGCCGCTACGCGGACCACTTGCCAGCCAACGAACATCATTGGCGATTTTCATCAAATCGGCAGCGAGCGCTTTGACTGCTCCATGTACGGCCACCACTTCATCGTGGCTGGTCAGTGCATGAAATTTATTGGGTGCAGAAGTGAACGTTTTGCCAGTGAAACTGGAAATTTCCGCTGAGGTTCGGGAGCCAAACTCTGGATGAGCATTAATTCCTGTCCCCACCGCTGTACCGCCAATCGCCAGCTCCTTCATGTATTGCACCGTGTCGATGATCATTCGCTTGCTCTTGTCTAACATTGCATACCAACCACTTATTTCCTGACCCAGCGTAAGCGGTGTCGCATCTTGTAAATGGGTTCGTCCAATTTTTATAATATCCTTGAATTGCTCTGACTTCTGTTGAAAAGTCTCTTTCAGCTTATCGATGGCAGGCAACAAACGGTCCTCCACTGCAATGACACCCGATACATGAAGCGCCGTGGGAAACGTATCATTCGAGCTTTGCGACATGTTAACATCGTCATTGGGATGCAGCTTCGTATCCTTTCCCTGCTCTTGTAACCATTGGCTCCCCAGATGAGCAATCACTTCATTCACATTCATATTGGACTGCGTACCGCTCCCTGTCTGCCATACAACCAACGGGAAATGGTCATCGACCCGCCCTGCGAGAATCTCGTCCGCTGCATAAATAATCGCGTCCTGCTTCTCCTGTGATAGCTTACCCAGCTTATAGTTACTGATCGCCGCGCTCTTTTTAAGCACCGCGAACGCCTGTATGACCTCTAATGGCATTTTCTCCGAGCCAATCGGGAAATTTTCCTTGCTGCGCTGTGTTTGCGCTCCCCACAGACGGTCTGCCGGTACTTTGATTTCGCCCAACGTATCCTTTTCGATGCGGTAGTTCAACTCATTTCCTCCTCTTGGCCTATGTAATTCAGACAAAATATGGTGATCTCTCTTGCCTATTATACATTAAATTTCAAATGTTATCATTTATTTTGCAAGCGCTTTTTTACGATGAGGCCAGAGGAGGAAGAAGGAAAATTCGTCTACAAGCCTGACCACTAGGATCAACTAATGGTGATATTGCTTTTGGCATGTACTTCTTTTCTGTCCAGTAGCTTGTTCAGCGCATCGATGTAAGCTTTGGCGCTAGCTTCCAAAATATCAGTACTTGTGCCTATTCCCAGGGCTGTGTACTCACCTTGCCTCAAAATAGCGTGTACTTCCCCTAACGCATCTTTGCCATATGTTACAGATTGGATTGAATAATCCTCCAACTCCACCTCTTCACCGCTGGCCTTGTCTATAGCATGGAAAATCGCATCTACAGAACCGTTTCCCATTGCTACTTCATCAATTGCTGTCCCATCTTGTTTACTCAATCGAATGGATGCGACTGGAACCGACTGATTACCATAAGACACCTGAATGGAATCCAGTGTGTACATTTGAGGCGAGGCATTGCGGCTTTCGTCCATTAGAACGAGCAAGTCTTCATCCAACACCTGTTTTTTCTTATCCGTCAAGGCCTTGAATTCGCGGAACGCCTCTTGCAGCTGTTCCTCCGTCAAAGCATCAAACCCCATATCCGCCAGTTTTTCTTTAAATGCATGTCGACCCGAGTGCTTGCCCAACACAAGTTTACTTGTCTTCAGACCAATACGCTCAGGGGACATGATCTCATACGTTGTACGCTCTTTAAGCATTCCGTCCTGGTGTATACCGGACTCGTGCGCAAACGCATTGGCTCCAACAATGGCCTTATTTCCCGGTACCGACATCCCCGTACGTTTGCTCACCAGGCGACTGGTGGCATACAGCTCCTCCAAAACCAGACTCGTTTGTGCACCATAAAGCTCGGTTCTGGTATCAAGGGCCAGTGCAACTTCCTCGATAGGTGTATTTCCCGCTCGCTCACCGATGCCATTAATAGTACCTTCAAATTGGTCTACACCATTACGGATGGCCGCCAGCGTGTTAGCTGTTGCCATGCCAAGATCATCATGACAATGTGTGCTAAGTTGTATTTTTTCGATACCAGGCACTTGTTGTTTTACGATTCTAAACATTTCACCGAACTGATCCGGCGAGGCATATCCCACCGTATCCGGTAAATTGACGACTGTCGCTCCAGCACGAATCGCCATATCCACGACTTCACAAATAAAGTCCAGCTCGGTACGGCTAGCGTCCTCTGCTGAAAATTCTACCTTGCTGAAATACTTGCGTCCATAACGAATGGCAGCAGCAGCGGTCTCTAATACTTTCGCTTTATCCATTCGCAGCTTATGTTGGCGGTGAATGGGTGAGGTAGCCAGGAATAAATGAAGACTGGCATCCTCAGCTCCTCGTAGCGCCTCTCTGACTGCATCAATATCCTGTTCTTTCGAGCGTGCAAAACCAACCAGTGTTGCTTGGGTAACCTGTTTGGCAATCTCCTGCATGCTGATAATCTCACCAGGCGAGGTTGCTGGAAAGCCGGTCTCAATCCGATCTACGCCTAATTTTTGCAGCTGAAGGGCAATTTCCACCTTTTCTGAGCTGGTTAAGCTAACTCCTGGTGATTGCTCTCCATCTCTTAACGTTGTGTCCAACACCCATATTTTGCGCATACAGATACCACCTTTGGTTTGATTTTAGGAGATGCTCAAGTAAAAGGCTCAAAGATCATTATATTCATCTGATCATCTGATGTTTAAGGGTAAAAAAATTTATGAACTTCCCATATGCTTTTGCAGCTCCAGCTTGGTGCCTTCCAAATGTTGAATGCTATACAGCTCGGCAGCCTTGCCATCCTGATCCCGGATTGCTTCATATATTTTTTCATGCTGCAAAGTAAAATGATTTTGCATCGCTGGATCGGTAATGAGATTGTTCAATGCCTTGCGAATAGCCTCTACAAAGCTGCCATATACGTCTGTAAGCACCTTATTGCGAGTAGCTCCGGCAACAGCCAAGTGAAAAGTGATATCCGCATCTAAGTACCCAGACAAATTTCCAGCGGCTAAAGTTGCAGCACGACGGTCCAGCGCCGCACGCATTAAGTGTAAATCCTCGTCGTTACGACGTAATGCAGCCAATCTGGCAATCTCTAGTTCCAACACACTCCGCACTTCATAAACTTCAATAATTTCAGCACGGCTTAGACGGTAATCCAATGGTTCTTGAGAAGTCGTCGGTTGGCAGACAAAAGTTCCGTGTCCTTGCTTTTTCTCTAATAGACCGGCATGTACTAGAACGCTAACCGCTTCACGTACTGTAGATCGCCCGACTCCGAATAGCTTCATGAGCTCAGGCTCGGTTGGAATCTTAGTGCCCACATCCCATTCACCAGCAGCAATTTTTCGTTGCAGCTGTTCAGCTACTTCATCGGCGATTTGCTTGCGTTTGACGGCTTGAAAAGGAAAATTCATCTGATCATCTCCTGTTTCGTATCATACTATGACTGCTTGGCATTCTGCAACCTTTTTCGTCCTCTTTCCCCATTTGCCCTTACCTGTGCTTTACATACCCAAATAAAGCCTGCACCGTTGGACACGATACAGGCCTATAAGGATAAATTTAAATGCTAGGATTTCGATTTATTAGGTGTAATACAATACATACGGCTGGTTGCTTCAAAAATATGGCCTGGAGCCAGTGCAATCAATCCGATCTCCTCCGCTGGTAGGTCCGGACGATTCGGTGCATTGATCATGTTCATTTGCGGCTCAGGACAGATGAATTCCTTGTTCGCTTTGTTATTCCAGATCATCCAATGCTTATAAGCTGTACCTACATCGTATACGAGGGTAGCACCTGTCTTACTGTGTGTCAGTTCCATGTAGTTGCGTCCATTTTGCGGAGCTGCCGTGTAATGATTATCCATAGAGGCAAAATAAGGACTAACTCCCGTCGTCTTCAGCAGTTCCTCTTCCGGAGATAAAGGCTGGAACTGACCTGTGGCCAACAACCGTTCCGTCAGCTCACGACGCTCACCGATTGTGACCTTAATCTTGTAATCCTCAGGCGAGCTATCGGGTACGAACGGAACACGAATCGCTGTGTGAAAGGCAAATAAGTTGGGGATCGGTTGATCGCCCTCGTTATGGATCACATAACGCTGATGCAGGCCAAATTCGTCCAGGCTGTACGTTAACTTCATAGTAAAGGTGAAGGGTAAATAGCGGAACATCGGATGTCCTTCCCTTACATGCTGATTCATTACCACATAGCTACCTTGCTCCCCGGAACCGTAGTCCTCAACCTCCCACCGAACAGTGTGTAAAAAGCCGTGCAGATGGTTGTGGGTCGCCGCTTCATTTATCGGCAGCTCATATGTAACACCATTCCACAGGAATTTTCCATCCTCATACCGATTCGGAGGGAACAGGAAAGGAATTCCGTAAACGGACGGGCTTTGCTTAAAAGCCTCTATGCTCTCAGCATCTGGTTCACGCAAAAAAGAATATCCCGTTTCATTGTCACGAAAAGAAATCAGATTTGCGCCGTTTCCCGGCAGGGCAACTGCTTCATATCGTCCAAATTTAAGACGAATCGCCGGTATTCCATAATAAAGATCACCAATTGCAGCATGTTGTTGTGTCATCAAAAAATCCTCCTTGATGAAATGACGATGTTTAATGAAAGCGTTTAGCTTTTGGCTTGACTATACCATGCTGAGCAAAAAAATTCCACGTCCACACAAAAAACGATGCCCCGCAAGGCATCGTCCTTCACACATCACTACACATAACGTCCCTGTTTGGGTACAGCCATGTGCTCAAAATCTCCCGCCAGGCGCTCCAACTGATCTGTCAGCTCAGCACCATGCATGTAATGACCATGTCCTGTGACTGCAATCTCAGGCTTTAACTTGGCCAGCATTTCCACCGAACGCTGCGCAGCTTGCCAATCTGTTGTAAAATACGCAGGAGGCCCATGTATTTCTTTTTCCTGTAAAATAACGGCCAGTGCCGATTCCTGTTTCACCGTAATAAAAGCGTCACCGGCCACCATTAACCTTCTTCGCTCATGAAAAAGCGATACATGACCAGGAGTATGTCCTGGCGTATGCAGCCACTTCCAACCAGGGGCACCAGGGACACTGCCATCTTGGGGCAGGGAGGTGATGCGATCATCGAGATCTATAGCATCATTAGGGTATAAGAAGGAAATGCCCGACATTAAACCTCCCCCTACACTAGGATCAGGTTTTTGATAATCCTTCATTCCCGTCAAATAAGGTAATTCCAAAGGATGTGCATAAACAGGTGTACCCCAATGCTGTACCAACTCAATAACCGAACCTACATGATCAAAATGACCATGTGTAAGCACAATAGCGATCGGTGGGCCAGTAAACCGTTCCTCTGCCAGGCGTATAATCGAGTCTGTAAATCCTGTCATCCCCGTATCCACCAGCACCCAGGAACGGCTTCCCGGCTCCCCAATAAAACACATATTTACAAACAGCGTCCGTAAGCTCAGGAGATCGGGAGCAGCCTCTTCATTTGCCGTCATTCCTTCGGTGAACAGATGATTTGCCAAAGCTTCACCCTCCTATTCACATGGAATTTCTTGTTAATATCGACCTTTAGGCTTCCCCCATGTCAGCAGATTATGCGGACACTGCTAAATATAATCCGCTTGTCACGAAAATAGACCATGTTTACATTACTCGGGTAATTTGCTCCATGCCGTATCTAGCAAATAGTCGAACAAATCATCGTTCTCCTCAATCCAGCTATCCATTTGCAGCATCTCTTCCTCCACCCGTGGCTCTCCCGCAAAATGGAGACTGTAATCCCACTCCTTTCCCCTTTTGCTGTGGAATGTGATTTCATATACAGAACTCTGTCCCTCTACTTTAAATACCACTTGGCCCAGATAAGCACCATTCTCATCTTTTGTCATTTGTGCCTGTTGAATATGTACTTCTTTCACTTCCTGAGGTGAATTTTGCTCTGTCATTCATCTATCCGCCCTTTCATTTTCACTAAATAGTACCAAAACTGATTTGTGAACCTTTTCGTTACATTGTACAATATATAAGCTATGTGTGGAATTTGCAAAAAAACTGTGCAAGTTACCCAAGCCTTGTTTAAGGCTTTTCGTGAAATGGAGGAAAGTTACATGTCAGATTTTCAACAAAAATTGCAAAAATATGCCGAGTTAGCCGTTCGGGTCGGCGCCAATGTCCATCCTGGGCAGACACTCATCGTTCATGCGCCAATCTTGTCCGCCGAACTCGTGAGACTTATCGTCAAATCAGCGTATACTGCCGGAGCCAAGCTGGTTACAGTAAAATGGAGTGATGAGACCATTACTCGATTACAGTATGAACTAGCTCCTGATGAAACTTTTAATATTGCTCCCAAATGGTACGCAGCCGAAATGACTGAAGAGGTCGAAAATGGCGCAGCTGTACTGCATGTCATTGCAGAAAATCCGGATTTGCTTAAAGGGATTCCGTCCAGCCGAATTACTGCTGCCCAGCGCGTGCGTTCACATGAATTACGTCAATACCGCGAATATCAAATGGCCGACAAATTCAGTTGGTCTCTGATTGCTTATCCTTCAGCAGAGTGGGCTGCCAAAGTATTCCCTGATCTGCCAGCTTCAGAACAAATGGATAAACTGTGGGATGCCATTTTCAGCACCGTGCGTGTGGATCTGGATAACCCCGTGGAGGCGTGGAAAGAGCATTTGAAAAACCTTTCCAGCAAATCTGATATTTTAAATGCCAAACGCTATAAAAAGCTGCATTATCTGGCTCCAGGCACAGACCTCACCATCGAATTGGCAAAAGATCATCTGTGGGTAGCAGCCGAGAGCGTCAACCAACAGGGACATACTTTTGTAGCCAATATGCCTACCGAGGAAGTGTTTACAGCTCCGCTCAAAACGGGAGTGAACGGTAAGGTCAGCAGCACCAAGCCACTTAGCTACAGCGGAAATATCATCGACAACTTTTCATTGACTTTTGAAAATGGACGTATTGTCGATGTACAGGCAGAGACCGGTTTGGAAACTCTTCAGCATCTCATAGAAATGGATGAAGGTTCACACTATCTGGGTGAGGTTGCTCTTGTACCTCACAAGTCACCTATCTCTGATAAAAATATTTTATTTTATAATACGTTGTTTGATGAAAATGCCTCTAACCATTTGGCCATCGGTAATGCCTATGCATTTAACCTTAAAGGCGGCAAAGATATGACTCAAGAGCAGTTGGCTGCCAACGGCCTGAATTCCAGCCTGACACACGTCGACTTTATGATCGGTTCAGGTGAAATGGACATCAACGGCGTTACCGAGGACGGTACTGAGGAACCTATCTTCCGTAAAGGAAATTGGGCGATCTAACACGGCAAAAAGGCTCTCAACGCTTCATGCGTGAGAGCCTTCTTGCTTCATTCTATAGGCTATGTTAGATCTATTTTACAACGTGTTAATCCAAGAATTCGCTGCAATTCCAAAAACAATTTGTATCACGCTGATGATGAAAAAGACAATAAGGCAATTTACAACTCTTCGATTGGTGGTTTGATACATGGATAAAGATGATTTCACGTAAAACATGCTGCCCAATATTCCTATACACACACCGAAAATCCCCGAAAATAGCAATCCTATAACCAAGCTGACCACGACAAAAGCCCAACTCCAGCCCGGAACTTTACTCACAGGAACATAAGGTTGATTGGATCCAAGATATACACCGTCTACAGCTAAATCTGCTTTGTTGCCAATGACAACAACATTTACAGTTTTTTCTTTCAATCTAATTGGAAAATCAATCAAGTTCAAAAATGCGTTCTGGCTTTTAACCTTCTGCTCGCCTCCATTCACAATAATTTTTCCGCCAGTTAAACTACGCTTGTACTCAATACTATATTGAGTCCCATGGTCTTTTACATTCCATTTTGCCATCGCTAAACTCCTCTTAAATTTTAGGGAATCCATAAATATAATGCCGGTATTTCCTGATTATGTACCATAAAAATTATAACATAAGTTGCAAGTTAAATAATGGAAAAAAGGTCGCTGATCAGCGACCTTTGAATCTACTTTATTTCGATGAGGTTAGCTTTTATGTCCAATTTTAGCCTTGTAGGCAAGTGAATACTGGTCAGCCGCTAAAATCGCATCAAGCACATCATCCGCTGTGACAGCAAATGGTAGATTGTGAGCAGTTTCGCCTTCTTTGGTAGCAGCCTGAGCTACCCGGTACAAATCCTCTCGGGAAGCTTCCTGGAGCCTAATGTCTTCCAGCGTAACAGGCAGATCGAGTTTTAGATAAAAGTCAATATACCGCTCCACCTCAGACAAAGGTCTTTTTTCCAAGGCAAGCTGGACTAAGGTGCCAAAAGCTACCTTCTGACCATGTGTCAGGTGATGAATGTCCCCTTCCAGAACGGTAAAACCATTGTGAATCGCATGTGCGCCTGCCAAACCGCCGCTTTCAAAGCCCAAACCGCTTAGCAACGTATTGGCTTCGACTACCGCTTCAAGCGCAGGTGTGACGACTTTGCGTTTCACGGATTCATAAGCCTGCAGACCGTAATCGAAAAGAACTTCCTCACACTTAGACGCAATGGCTTCTGCCGCCAAGGTTGGCAAACCACCAGCCATTGTCGTTGCGCGAGCTTCAATGACCGCACGGACCTCAATCCACGTCGCCATGGCATCTGCAATGCCTGAGGAGAGAAACAAGGGCGGCGCTTGAGAAATGACTTTCGTGTCCACCAGGATCAGGCTCGGATTTTTACTGAAAAAGGTATACGTATCAAATGCACCCTCATCGGTGTACAAAACAGATAGTGCACTAGTAGGAGCATCTGTAGAAGCAGTCGTTGGAATAATTACAACTGAGGAACCGAGTAGTTCATTAACGGCTTTGGCCGTATCCAGCGTTTTACCACCACCTACACCAATGACAATATCAACCTGGGCGCTTCGTCCCTGATCCGCAATACGGTTGACTTCATTTTTCGATGCTTCCCCTTGAAACTCAATTTTAACCGCCGTAATATCAGCCTGTTCCAGACTTTTTACTACGCGGTCGGCTGCAATCTCCCAAACCAGCTTGTCCGCAATAACCAAGGCAGTATGACCTAATGGCTTAACATACTCACCTGTTTTATCAATCACATTTTTCCCTTGCACATATTTACCTGGACTAATAAATACTTTTTCGCTCATCGTTGAACTCTCCCTTCCAAGTTTGTACAATTTCTATTATACGGTTGAAAGGGCACACATCTCAATTTCGAAACCAAGATCTTCAATCATTTGATGATCAAATATGACCTCTTGGCCTTCTGTCGTTAAATAATCTCCTACAAAAATTGAATTCGCTGCATACAGGCAAAGCGGTTGTAACGAGCGTAAATTCAACTCTCGTCCACCTGCAACGCGTATTTCTTTGGATGGACAGATGAAGCGGAACAGTGCCAGCACCTTCAAAGCTTGGATAGGTGATATTCGCTTTGCTCCTTGCAACGGGGTTCCAGGGACTGGATTCAAAAAGTTAACCGGAATAGAGTCAGCATCTAACTCATGTAAGGCATAAGCCATTTGTACAATTTCCTCATTCGTTTCCCCCATGCCGATAATAACGCCAGAGCATGGAGACATTCCATGAGATTGAGCCATTTTCACAGTTTCGACGCGTTGATCGTATGTATGTGTGGTTGTAATCGAGGGATAGTTGGCCTTACTTGTATTTAAATTATGATTGTATCGATGTACCCCAGCCTCTGCCAACCTCCGTGCCTGATCTTCCTTGAGAATCCCTAAGCAGGCGCAAATTTTGAGCGGCATCGTGCGATTAATTTCTTCTACTGCCTCAATCACCTGATCCAGCTCTCGATTTGTTGGACCTTTGCCGGCAGCTACGATGCAATACGTCCCTGCTCTCCGCGCTACGGCTTCCCTAGCTCCAGCCAACAGTGATTCCTTGTCCAACATACTGTACTTGCTTACAGGCGCCGTGGATACGATAGATTGTGAGCAATAACCGCAATCCTCCGGGCACAGGCCACTTTTGGCATTGATGATCATGTTGAGCTTTACTTTTTTTTCATAAAAATGATGCCGCACCCGAAATGCAGCTTGCATAATCGGTAATAATTCCTCATCATCGGCTTCCAGTACCGCTATGCCTTCTTCCAGCGATACACGGCTGCCGTGTATTGCTTTTTCAGCCAACGAGCCCCAATCTATAACCTCGTTTAGTAAATTCATACCTTCTTGCCTCCCAAAATTTAATGATCATGTAAATGGATAAGATTTTCAACGTAGAGGAAGTATTTTTTATTGTCAACCCAAAGGATTATAATTAGGTTGACAATCATACGAACATCATATCAATTCATGTCCATTCTGTAAAGGAGACAAAATAAAAAGCGACCCCACATCGTTCAAGGTCGCTCTCTAGGTTTATTCCGTTATGAGACTCCTGCTTCTTCCACCACGATAGGCTGTTTTATCAGCCGAATACGTGAAATCCGCTTGTTTTCAACTTCTTCTACCGTGAACATACATCCCTCAAACATTACAGTCTGACCAGGCTGTGGGGGAATAACCTCGACATGTGAGTATAGCCAGCCCCCTACCGTATCATAATCCTCATGATCAAGATCCAGTCCAAAGCGATCGTTCACTTCATCAATTAATAACATGCCGTCAATGGAAAATTCCTCGTCATTAATCTGCTCACAACTCGGACGTTCCTGATCGAACTCATCCTGAATTTCACCAACGATTTCTTCCATAATATCTTCCAGTGTCACCATACCCGATGTACCGCCATATTCATCGATCAAAATTGCGATTTGCGTCTTGCTGCGCTGCATGCGTTTGAGCAGATCACTAATTTGCGTAGATTCCGGGACAGCAAGAATCGGTCGAATCATCGTACGGGTATCCAGTGTGTTCGCCCGTAGAAGGTCCTTAATATGGATAAAGCCGATAATATGGTCCTTATCTTCGGCGCAGATTGGATAACGGGTTCTCATGCTTTCCGTCGCAATCGCGAGATTTTCTTCTGTCGACTCATTACTGTATAAGCAGATCATCTCAGTTCGCGGAATCATGATTTCCCTGGCGGTCGTGTCGGTAAAATCAAATATATTATCAACAAGCGCCAATTCCGTATTATCAATTAGTCCGCTCTTATTGCTTTCTTTCATCAGAATGCGTATTTCATCTCCGGTATGCGCGGAATCGTCATTCTCGGATACCGGCTCCAGACGGAATAAACGCAGCAGGCTGTTCGCCATTCCATTTAACGCCCATATGAATGGATACATCAACTTGTAAAACCAAGTCATCAGCATGGCTGAATACAGCGTAATGGTCTCAGATTTACGAATAGCTATCGTTTTGGGCGCCAATTCACCCAACACAATATGCAGAATCGTAATAACAATAAATGCAATAACCACGGCAGTACCGTGCACATATACCGCTCCTAATCCAGCGGCTGTAAATACAGGTTCGATCAAATGTGCGATGGCCGGCTCTCCGATCCATCCTAGTCCCAACGATGCTAGTGTAATACCCAACTGGCAGGCAGACAAATAAGCGTCCAAGTTGTGTAACATATTGGCGGCGTACACGGCCTTTTTATTGCCCGCTTCCACCAATGTTTCAATACGGCTGCCTCTGACCTTCACCATGGCAAATTCCGCAGATACAAAAAAACCATTCAATAGTACTAATGCAAAAACAATAAATAAGTTAAACATACTCGGTAAAGGGTCACTCAATATGCTCCCCATCAGCCGTCATTACGGCAGACAGGCGCACCTCCTTCGGATAGTTTCATCATAGACAGAACGATAACACATCATAAGCAGCGTCAACTTCCCAACACATTCACTCCTTCCGGCTTCCAAAGCCATATTCCGCATAAATGATTAGATCATTCATCAGCTTATATTTAATTATATAACTATACTCTATACAGTCAAACCACAAGCAATGTCAGAAAAAACAGCTCCCCTATCATTTAGGTCATAAAGCTCTCGTTTTCGCCGCTTACCACAAAGAAAGCTACTATATTTGAGAAAGATTATAAACAAAATACATCCCCTGCCGTCTGGCAGAGGATGTAGACTCATATATATGAAGGCATCAGCGAACCGGGGATGCACCCGGGTTCCCGATGACGCCGGGATATTGGTATAACAATGGCTCATCAAAAGTAGCATAGTCCAGATTCACCATCAGCAAAATCGTCCGCTTGCCCGTAGCCGGATCACTGATAATAATGTGGTCACGACCCGCTGCTTCCAGAATACCTTTGAATATTTTCGCATTCCATTCCCGGTTATTTTCATACGTCATATAAAAGGTACCTGTTTTACCCAAGTTCAAGCGCAAAATGTTTTCAATATATGATTGCTCAAATTGTGGAGTCTGGCTCTGTACCACCATACCAGCCGGTGTCATCGCACTACCGCTGTTAACCTGAGGGGGGAAGGTGCTGATGGGCTGCATAGTTCCGACCGGATTCATCCCTCTGGGCCATTCGGGATACCCGCCACCAGCAGGATAAGAAACAGGACGGTAAGCTTGCTGTGAAATCATGTAAATTCCTCCTAAAATGGTTTTAAATTATTCAAACTCATGTTGAAGCGTTCTAATAGACGGCAGGACAATCCTGTACAGTGGGGCTAAAAAAGCAATGGGCTTTAAAACGTCCGGTATTGGTCTGGTTATACCAGGTGTTCGGACAGTCTCCTGCCGGTCTGAAAAACCATAATGCATTGGACGCCGGGCGTATTTTTTCCCCATTAATGACACGCCGGGCAAGACGAATGTCACGGTCACGGGCTCTTTGATAAAAGTACCCCTTTTGGGTAGCTTCAAATCCGCCTGGACTTTGAAACACCATATCGTTCATAAGGCGAATCCCCTGAAAGTCCAGACAATTGCCCAAAATCCTATTTACTCCGACATTGCCAACCATGAGCATCCCCTGCTCTCCTTCTCCTTCGGCCTCTGCCCGCATCAATCGGGCGAGTGTCCTTACATCCTCTGAGTTGGTCTTGATTACAGCCAACGCGTCCCCTCCTCGCTTCTCCATCACATACCCTATCATATGGTACAAATGCCCAATGGGTGACAGTCCAGAAAAACAAAAAAAATAGCCCCAAAATTGGGACTACTCATTTAGGCTTTTACTAGGGCTCGTAAATCATTTTACGCGTCATGCCACCATCTATTACCAGATTCGTACCAGTTACAAAATCATTGCCGGGTTGTGTCAAATACAGACAGGCCCGTGCGATGTCCTTAGGGATTCCTACTCGCCCAGACGGATGCTGTTGATGGTCTTCTGTACGCAATTGCTCATAATCCCCGGTTTCAATCCACCCTGGACTGATGCAATTGACCTGAATCCCGTCCTTTCCTAGCGATATGGCCATCGCGTGCGTAAGAGCCACAATGGCTCCTTTGGATGCCGCGTAGGCTTCTGTATCCGGCTCTGACATGAAAGCTCGTGTAGAGGTCATATTGACCACAGAGCCACCTTCTGTGTTTCGTTTCATCACCTTAGCCGCTTCCCTAGTGGCAATAAAACAGCTGCGTACGTTTGTATTCAGAATGTCATCCCATTCTGCTATCGTTAACTCATATGGAGATTTCCATTTGGACACGCCAGCGTTGTTAATTAGCGTATGAATCGTACCGTATTCTTCTTTCGTGGCACGGATTAGCGCTACAATATCTTCTTCCTTCCGCACATCACAAGGAATAAAAATGGCCTGATAGCCCTCGTTCCGGGCCGCTGCAGCGGCTGCGGCACCCTCTTCCTCATTGTGGTCGGCAAATACAACATGGGCACCCTGAGCAGCGTAGGCAAAAGCGACCTCTTTCCCGATGCCATGCGCCGCTCCTGTTACAATAACTACTTGTCCCTCAAATGACACAAATCATTCCTCCTCCTCTGAACTGCTCTGTTCTAGTATATATGTACCAAAATGTGCTGTACAAGAAACATCTACAGCCCCCTACCCTGGCTTCTCGCAGAAGGCTGTAAATGAATCCAAAAATAATTAGACTGAATTCTACATTTTAACCTGTTCCAAGCTATAGCGATTAAGACGCTGAAACCCGATATACCTTGTACCCTGAAAAGTAAGCCGTCCCTCATCCCCTTCAGCGCATTGACCATATTCTTCCCCAGATACTTTAAACTCCATCCGGTCGCCACTTTCCACCTCGAAAGTTACGTAATAGAAAGTATAGGTACGAGTCCCTTGTTCCTCCTGCCGCCTCTGTTGGAGATGTGTCCTTCTGGCTGTAATTCGGGAACCGACCGTCAATACAGGCTGTCTTTTATTCCGACTCCATTCCATGACTTCCCTGCCTGCAGACAACACGACAATACCCAACACGACAACAAAAAATACGGGCAGTACCGTGCCCAGCCAATCGAACATCCATAATGACTCAAAACCCATGCACCGCACTCCTCTCCGCCAGGTATTCCACAGGGAAACGACCGGGCATCCTGACCTGACCTAAGCTTTCTATAACAGTATATGTATGTTCCTGCCCAAATTTGATAGCAACCCTTAAGAACGCCAAGAGCCCCCACGAATAATCCGGGAGGCTCAAGATATGGCGATATCAGAATGATGCATCGATTTACACATGTACAAGCTGGAGATAACGTTGTGTTTCATCCAGAACTTCATGATCTTCGTCTTCAGCGTAACGCTCTGCACACTGCTTGCAGTCCTCTTCAGTCGTGCAACCATAGGCATCCTGGCAAGTATAACAAAATTGAAGGTAGTATTGGGTTAACATATGATCCTGATTCGCTCTCATGATTATCACTCCTATCGTTGTTTACAGGTTTAGTATAACAGCGGCTTATTCGTTAGTTTGTGATTTTTTTCACATATAGTCGTATAAAATTTAAATTTTTTAAAAATAAAACGCCCTAGGAAAAACACCCCAGGGCAATCACCTTTATAGCGATTATAAAATTCTCCAGTTCGCACCGCCGTCCGTCGTTTTCAGCAGCAGTGACTTCTTGTCATCAAGGCGCTCCAGAAGCAGCCAACCCACCGAAGAAGAAGCGAAACGGAGCTTAACCGATCGTGGGTAGTCTTTTAGCTTCAAAGGTAGCACTTTGTTGCCTCTGAGACTTGTCCACGTCTTCCCCCCATCCAATGTACGGCTCATTCCGGTCTCGGTTATGATCCACCCTTCCTTTTCGTTTAGAAACGTACGGCCAGGGATAATAGCATTAATGTTGCTACTCAGACCCAAAGGCACACCGTTCCATTGTGTCCCTGTATTGTTTGTAAACAGTCCGTTATATTTTATGACGTTATCCCCATAGCAAAGAACTGGAATCCAATACGAGGTACTGCTCCCTTTCAGAGACTGCTGGGCTTCTGCTTTGGCCTGAGGGCAGCCCTGAATTCTGTTAGCTACCGGCGTCCAGGTTTTCCCTTGATTCAAAGTCTTGTACAACTTAACACTGTTATCTAGATTGATCGCTACAAATCCCTGCTTGTTGGAAGAAAAGCTCATCCCCGCCAAACTGCCCCGATCGGGTAAACCTGAGCCAGATTTGTTAGATGTTATGCCAGAACTTTGCGCAACTTTATTCCACGTGGCTCCCCCGTCAGTGGTGTGATATAACAGTTTTTGTTGATCCTGCTCATTCAGTTTTACATATGCCATGATCCAGCCAGTAGTTGGATTTACATATTGAATCGAGCTCACATGATCCCCACTTGGAAGCGCTGAAACATCCCAGCTCTGTCCTCCATCTGCTGTTCTCAGAATGACGGTTGCTGTTTTGTCCAAATTTTGACGGACAACCCAACCGTGACGAGAATCAGTGAAACTGATGTCCTTTCCATATTCAAGCTTGTCTTGAAATTGGACGTTTTCGGAGGGGGAAATATTATTCCATGTCTTTCCGCCATCATGCGTATCATAAAGTCGGAGCTCATTATGGGTAACTCCCCAAACTAACCCTTTATTGTTATCAATTAAATGAAAATCCGCTATTCGCGTCTGTACTACATATTTGGCGTTAGGATCGCCCACCTTAGGAGTCACTGGTGGATTAATAGTAATCGTCTGACCCTGGTCATCAGGTTCCTGAATCGGAGGTTTAGTTAACGTATCTGGGGCTTCAGCAGAACAGGCAGTCAGTAGAATACCCGTCAGCAGTAGTACTCCCCCCAAGAGCGCACGCCAGCGCAGTTTCATATAAAAATCCTCCCTCGATGGCATGCTGTAATCACGTGCCAAAAGCTTATCTGAAACAGAATTATACCATAAACGCCTCTATGTGACACTTTTCGCGTAATGGCAAAAAAAACCGGACCCTTCACAAAAGTGCAGGATGCCGGTTTTTTATACTAGAATTTATTAAGATTTACGGTTCAACAAACTTTTGTGGTATCCATAGAAGAAATAGATCAACAATCCAAGCAGGAGCCACACAATGAATCCAATCCAGGTGCTAATATGAAGCTGAAGCATCAGACCGATGCAAACCAAAGCACTCAAAAGTGGGAGCAACGGAACCCACGGCACGGTAAAGCCTCTTTTCAAATCAGGGCGTTTCTTGCGCAGAACGATAACCCCTACCGATACCACAGCAAAAGCGAACAGGGTTCCAATACTCGTCAGATTGGTCAGTGCATGTAATGGGAACAATCCACTAGCCAATGCGATAATACTGCCCACCAGCCAAGTGCTTCGAATCGGTGTTTGAGTTTTGGCATTTACTTTAGACAAAAAAACGGGTAAAAGACCATCACGTGACATGGAGAAAATTAACCGCGTTTGACCAAACAACAGCACCAGTAACACGGTGGTCATCCCCGCAATCGCACCGACTGAAATCAATCCGGCAACAAAATCCTGATGAATAAAGCGGAGAGCAAACGCAACAGGATCACTTACCCCCAACTGCGTATAAGGTACCATTCCCGTTAGTACAACTGAAACGGCAATATACAGTACCGTGCAGATCGCTAGAGAAGAAATAATGCCGATGGGCATGTTCCGCTGCGGATTGCGCACCTCTTCGGCTGCAGTTGAGATGGCATCGAAACCCAAATAAGCAAAAAATACGATTGCAGCAGCACTCAAAACACCAGAAAATCCATAAGGCAAAAATGGTGTCCAGTTGGCAGGCTTAACATAAAAGATTCCGATTCCAATAAATAGCAATACAACTCCGACTTTGACACAAACCATAATTAAATTGAATCGGACCGTTTCCTTGGCTCCGAGACTCAGTAGCAGTGTGATGAGCATGATAATGCACACGGCAGGTAGATCTATAATGGTCCCCTTGGTCGAATCGAAGGCTGCGGTTAAAGCCAGCGGTAAATGCACATCAAATCCAGCTAGCAAGCCCTGAAAGTAAGCAGACCATCCACTACTCACAGAGGCGGCCGCCACTCCATATTCCAGAATTAGGTCCCAACCCAGTACCCAGGCCAAAATTTCTCCAAATACAATATAACTATACGCATAAGCGCTCCCAGCTGCGGGAACTGTAGATGAAAGCTCCGCATAACACAAGGCTGCCAGTACGCAGGCAATACCTGCAATAACAAAGGAGAGCATCAATCCAGGACCTGCATTTTCTGCTGCTGCCTTGCCTGTAATAACAAAAATCCCGGTACCGATAATACATCCTACACCTAGCATGGTGAGATCAAAGGCACCCATTGTTCTCTTTAAGTGACCTGTAGATCCGCTTTCCTCGTGCGGGAGCAGTCCTGTTTTTTTTCGAAATAAGTCCATATGCCGAATCCTCTTTCCATAATTTCATGCGTTAATATCGGTGCTGCAACGCTTTAGTGCGTGTTCTTATCATTCGATTAATTATTAGCGAGCTCGCCTTTGAAGTCAAGGAAAAATGTCATATTTCTTTGCGGTGGGTAAATTTATGCGGTACACTAAGTTGGAAAGATAAATTTTTAAGAAATACCCCAAAATGAAAAGGTATACAACCCGAGAAGGAGATGAGGATTTTATGAGCTTAAAACCTTACAAACGAAGTAGAGTGGCCATTGTCGGCATGGGAGCGGTTGGTACAACAACCGGCTATACCCTACTGCTGCGCCAACGCATGTCAGAACTTGTCTTTATTGATGTCAACGTCAAAAAGGCGAAGGGTGAAATGCTCGATATGAATCATGGGCTTCCCTTTCTCGGTGGTGTCAAAGTGTGGGCGGGTGATTATGAAGATTGCCGTGATGCAGATATCATTATTGTTACAGCGGGCGCTTCACAAAAGCCGGGAGAAACGCGCATTGATTTGCTGAAGCGTAATGCCGAAATTTTTGAAAGTATTATTGATAATATCGTCAAGGTCAATACACACGGCATTTTGCTGATCGCCACCAATCCAGTGGACATTCTCTCCTACATCTCTTGGAAACGCAGTGGTTGGCCTTCAAGCAGAGTCATTGGATCAGGAACGTTGCTGGACAGCGCACGCTTCCGCTATCTGATCGGGAAACAAAAGGGCATCGATCCACGAAGCATCCATGCCCATATTATTGGAGAACACGGCGACTCCGAGTTACCTGTATGGAGCACAGCCAACGTAGCTGGAACTCCCCTGGAACTGGGTGAAGAAACGAAAAATGAAATTTTTGAAAATACCAAAAATGCTGCCTATGAAATTATAGATGCTAAAGGCGCAACTTCTTATGCTATCGGGCTGGCTCTCGACCGAATTGTAGCCGCCATTCTCGGAGACGAGGGGTCGGTACTTAATGTGTCCACCTTGCTGGAAGATTATAACGGAGTATCTGACGTCTATTTAGGTGTTCCAAGTATCGTAGATCACAATGGGGTACGTGAAATTTTGGATCTTCCGCTCAATGACGAGGAACGTGCCAGGTTGCTTCAATCTGCGGACAAGCTGAAGGATCAAATTAGCAAAGTTCATATGTAGATTGGGAACATAAAAGCTAAACAAAACTGGCCTCCACAGCGGTAATATCCGTTGAGAGGCCAGTTTTTTAGTCATTATAATGTAAAAGTTCAGTTTGTCGTCTTGCTTTGCATTCGAATTACCAAGGTGGCGTATCGCCATCCACATCCTCATTTTCATGCTGGCGTTTCTCTTTAAGCCGCTCAGCCACCGTTTCAAACGATTCAGGTTGGAGCAGCTCAATCGGTGAAAATCCCTTTTCAAACGTAAAGGCATCACCTTCAATAATAAGTGCGTATCTATCATGAAGTTTCGTGATATGCAGCTTGGCGCCAAAGTCGGACAGTAGCCCACGCACGGCCGTATCATCTAGTTTGAAACGAACTTCAATTTCTGGTTTCAGCTCGACAATATGCTGTGCAGCCTCTACGACCTGAAGGGGTTCCCATTTTCCTTGCAAATCCCGTTTTTCGCTAGCCGCCCACAATTCCAGATCGCGCTCTTCCTGCTGTCTTTCCTCATTAGATGCATCTGGCCATTTGGTTTCTACATAGTTCTGAACGAAACCCATGACATGCTCATTAACAATTTCGGGCATGGATTGCTCATAGGTCACGAATTTCAAAAAATCTTCAAAATACCGGGCATGCGAAGACTGGTGAATTTTAAGCTCCCACTCATCGTTCATCCCCTCCTCAAGCATGTAAGGATACATGATAGATTTCATATTACGGGCAGAAATAGCCATTTCGACCTCACTCACCAGACTGCTTTCAGTAATTCTGGCAATTTTAGGTTCAAAATCACATTTAAGCACAAAAATAAACGGATCATCCGAGTGTGTATTCAAGGTAGCCTGTACAATGATCAGCGCTCCGCCGCGTACTGCGCTTGTATCCAGATACATCCGCACCAGATCGTCACAAGCATTTTTAAAATCTTCCTTATCCTCTGCTGCCCGCAGTCGGGCGAACATATTGAAATTTGGATTACTGCTCAATTCATGCTCTGGTTCGACGATAAAGCGGCCGATTTTGGTCGGTGCCTGCTCTGTGCTGGGATTTTTTTCAACCTTCCGCTTGCTAATACGAGTAAATTCCCCGTCCAGAAATTTTTTAACATCGCTTTCGTCATAATCGTAGTCGTCCATTGTAGCGTAATGCTTATAGGACTTACCACCCTGTCCTTCTTTTCCATCTACCTGAATTACAAAAAAAGATAAAAAATCCACTTGAAAGTTCATTTACGTCCATTCGCTCCTTTTCAGGCATGTACGCGTAATTATATCACTATGAATTTAAAAGGTACATCGGATTCAGATCCCTATCATTAGATAAACATTTTAGTTGACATAATATTAATTATGTTAATACTTTCTTGATTAGATATCATCCCCAATTCACAAGTTTAAAGTGAGTACTTTTATCACTATTCTAATTCACGTCCTTAAGGATCATTGGCCTCTTTATTTCCCATGCTCTACTTTCTTCATGATTCCAAAAAAATATTTGACTAAACAGTAGTTTATTTATTATATTATCTATTATTATATAGACAAAAATAAATTTTGTTTATTTAAAACGATATTCCAAGGGGTACGCCTTGAAAACGGGAAAGGAGAGTTTGTTGTTGTTTAAAAATCCATATATAAGGACCATTATCGCCTCCAATGCGCTACTAAATTTGGGCATTTGGGTGCGCAACTTTGCCATACTGTTGTATGTAACAGATTTGACTCATAATGATCCCGTATACGTATCGCTCATTTCGGTTGCTGAATTTATGCCTATTTTTCTGTTCGCTATCATTGGAGGAACATTCGCGGACCGTTGGCGGCCCAAACGGACCATGATTAGTTGCGATTTGCTATCCGCGGCCTCTATTTTTATTGTCTTGTTGGCATTATGGTACGGGTCATGGCAGGTGCTTTTGCTGTCCACTTTCTTTTCGGCCATTCTATCTCAATTTTCTCAGCCGTCTGCGATGAAGATATTTAAGCAGCATGTAGCACCAGAACAGCTACAGGGAGTGATGGCCCTTTTTCAATCTCTCATGGCATTATTTATGGTTATCGGCCCTGTTATCGGTACATTTATTTATCAACACTTTGGAATTTTCATTTCAATGTCTATAACCGGAATATTGTTTCTCATCTCGGCGCTTGTCCTGACTCGTATTCCACAAGATGAACAAGCACTTGAAATAGATGATCAACCACCTCATTTCATTCAAGAGCTTAAAGAAGGAATACGTTATGTATGGAATAACCGCACACTTCGCACGCTTGGGGGAACATTTACCGTACTTGGGCTGGCGGTTGGACTTATTCAACCATTAATGGTTTTTGTCGCCATCGAGAACCTTGGACAAAACAAGGAATTTCTGCAATGGCCGTTAATGGCGAACGGAGCGGCTATGCTGGTGGGAGGTGGCCTGATTATGGGGGTTGCCAAAAAAGTACAGCCGCAATTGCTGCTGGTGGCCGGACTTTTGGTCAGCACACTGACAACCTTTGGAGTCGGATGGTCGCATAATATTGTGCTGACAATGGCACTACAAGTTTTCAGCGGCCTATTTTATCCTTGCATTCATATCGGTATCAACACGATGATGATGAAAAATGCCGAAGCTGCTTTTATCGGCCGCGTCGGTGGTGCCCTCTCTCCCCTGTTCTCCGGGATGATGGTCGTCGGTATGAGTATCGGCGGAACACTCAAACACGAATCCTCCCTGAACACCGTATATACCGTGAGCGCCGGCTTGTTTTTGGTCGGAGCGATGCTATTGTTACCATTGCTTCGTGACAGGCAGCCCGTACAAGCTGTCATAGCCGATGATTCTGAATAACAGCACAAGAAACCGCCCCTGGAGATATGATATGGCATCCTCTAGGGGCAGTTTCTTAATGTTTGTATCATGATTTCATACGGAAATGACTCTCTCTTCCTCCATGCTGTCTTTTCTGTCTTTTCCACAATCGTGCATACAGGCCGTTATCATCCAACAGCTCATCATGTCGACCTAAGTTAACATAATTTATATTATGTTAACTTAATAATCATCACTGTACCAAATTAAAGAAGTCGGCCTTGACTTCAATGCCTGTCTGATCGTATAGTATGGTTATATCTTCAATTAAGGGAGAGATTTTGATGTCGGTGAACGTTCTTAACTAAGCAATTGCATATTCAGGGAGTAACACCAGGCGCTTGAACCCTTTGGGTACAGGTTTGTTTGTTGCTGTGTTGTTATCCTGATATTAGTTAAGAACATGCGGATATCATAAATCGCCTTCGGGATTATCTTCATCCAGGCCTTATTCCGTGCTGTGTTCAGCGCGGTTTTTTTGTTTTCAGATTTTGTAACTCCCTTTAAACGTCTTCCATTCGATCCAAATAGCTTAGCAAAGAGCTGTTGCGTGAATGAATTGGAAATACGGCACTCGGAACTACAAAAGCTGTATAACAGGCTTATTTGATGATAAATCCCCTCTTTCCTTAAGGGCGGAGAATGAACGTTTTGTTCATTCTCCGCCCTTTTTTATTTTAATAGCAAGGTTTCTAAAAAATCCTGACACTACACAACTAAAGGAGAGATTTATTCATGAACGAAACTACAATACTGCGTTTGGAATATGATCAAATTAAAACAAGAGTTTCCGAATGTGCTTTTTCTTACCTAGGTAAGCGTCACGCTGCTTCCATGCGGCCAATTACTGATCTCCGTACCATTAAAATTCGTCTTGACGAAACCAACGAAGCGTTACAGATCATTCGCCACGGAGCAAGCGTCCCTGTTCCTTCGTTGGAAGGAATGGAGCACATTCTTCAACTGCTCGGAACCGGGTATATGTTCAGTGAGCGTGATTTTTCTCATATGGCTCAATTCATTCGAAGCTGCATTCAACTCATAAAATATATGCATTCCAAGGCGGACGCTGCTCCAACCGTCAGCGCTTATGCATCTTCCATGTATAGCATGGAGCCACTTTTATCCGAAATCGAAAGATGTATTCATTCGGGACGTGTGACGGATATCGCCAGTAAAGAACTAGCTAAAATTCGCAAAAAAATTGCGGTTACTGAAGAACGTATCAAGAGAAAACTTGACTCTCTCACCAGCCGTCACCGATCCATTATGCAGGAAAATATGATTAGTCAGCGCAATGGCCGTTACGTGCTTCCAATCAAAAAAGAATTCCGTAAACAAGTGAAAGGCAATGTACTGGATGAATCGGGAAGTGGTCAGACGGTTTACGTTGAACCTGCCGAAATCACGAATCTGCAATTCGATCAGAGCGCGAACATGGCAGAAGAATCTAAAGAAGAAATGAAAGTGCTGGGAGACCTGACAGCAATGGCTGAGTCATACAACCGGGAATTAAGCATCAATACAGAGACTGTAGGTGTACTGGATTTTTTATTGGCAAAAGCCAAATACGCCATGACTCTGGATGCTGTCCCTGTCGAACTTAACCTTGACGGGATTATAGACATCCAAGGTGCACGTCACCCGTTGATGTCCAATGCCATGGTGCCGCTTGATTTCTCAATTGGTGAAGGATATTCCTCACTCATCATCACTGGACCGAACACAGGCGGAAAAACGATGGCCCTTAAAAGCGTCGGTCTATTAACACTAATGGTGCAATCTGGGCTACTGGTACCTGTTTTGCATGGCAGCCGAATGGCTGTATTCGAGGAAATTGTGGTAGATATCGGGGATGGACAAAGCATTGAACATGCTTTGAGCACCTTTTCTGCACACATCCGCAACATGATTAGCATTTTAGAAACAACAGGCAACTCTACTCTGATTCTGATTGATGAAATGGCATCCGGCACCGATCCAGGAGAAGGAGTAGGCCTCTCTATCGCGTTGCTAGAAGAATTCCATCGCCGCCGAGCGACAGTAGTGGCTACAACGCACTTTAGCGAAATTAAGCATTTTGCTGAAAACACATCGGGATTTCAGAATGCTCGTATGGAGTTTGATACCGAAACACTGCAACCTTTGTATCGCCTTCGTATTGGAGAGGCTGGAGAAAGCTATGCATATGCAATTGCTTTGAAGCTGGGCATGTGGACACGTATTATCGAGCGTTCTGAGGCTATTTCTGCAGGCAGAGCGTCTCGGAATACACAGGAATCGTTTGTTATTCCCCCTTCTGTAGATGATGAAAAATCTGATAATGCAAATAAGCCTCTCTCTAAAAAAGCAGCTTTAGACGGTACAGTCACAAAACGGGGGAAACAAGAAATTCCTCTTAAAACAAAGCCATTTGCCCTTGGTGATAGTGTTTATGTAGGCTATCTGGATCGAACTGGAATTGTATACAAAATCGAGGATGAACGGGGTAATGTCGGGATTTTGATCCAAGGACAGAAGCTGAACATTAACAAAAAGAGGCTCGTCCTTCACATCGCTGCTACTGAGTTGTATCCTGAAGATTATGATCTGGATATTGTTTTAGAAACCAAGGAAAACCGCAAAAAACGAAAACTGCTGGGACGTAAGCATGTCGAAGGACTGATGATTGAATCTCCCCCGGAAAACGAAATATAAACGCATGCGTATATTCTCAACTGAAAAGTAAGCTATTTTATATTGTCAGTGAAGCTTAAATCTGCAAGTGGATACTTGATAAGAGTGATCCACTTGCAGATTTCATCTCGATAAATAACATAATATATATTATGTAAACTTAATGATTTCTTACTAGACAGGACAAGATAAACCAGACATCGAAAGTTCATTTAAAAGTCGGCTTCTAACCTTCAATCCAGCTTCATTACATAAAGCTTCTATATCAAACGTCTGTAATGCAAAAAAAGGCGTGTCCAAAGTTAAGGCACGCTCTTTTATAGGTATATTATTTGTTTGAATTACTCAATCCCGCACTCAACGGAATATAACTTTTGTTATCGTTCAAGATGATAGGTTTGTTTGTAATTATATATAGCACCTTGCAAATTGGCTTCATTGCCTAATCTACTTTGTTCAATATCTGCACGCACAAAATTATAGATAGAATCCTTATAAAGCTTTTCTAGCTCTTCTCTAATGGTAATAACCAGTAAAGGATTTTCAGATATGCCTCCCCCAATTACAAACTTTTCAGGATCAAGTATGGATTGCAAATTAATGATTTGTGTTGCGATGTTCTTACAGTATTCTCGGAAAATTGTCTGGACCGTGTCATCACCTTCTTCAATGAACTTGAATATCTTTTCACCTGTCATAGAAGCTGCAGGAAGGTCTTTGGCTTTCGCAACGGTTTTAGTTAAAACAAAACTACTCCCCTGCATACCAAGCAGATAATCATCATTGTCTGCATTTTCGTTGTTCGTTCTAATGAAGGAGAACTCCCCAGCTGATAAATGATGCCCCTTCAGCAATTTTCCTTGAGAGATGATTCCACCGCCCATCCCGGTTCCAACGACCAGAACGACACCATCGGTAATCCCTTGTAATGAACCACGCCATGCTTCTCCAAGAGCAGCACACTTTCCATCATTTTCAATCGCTATAGGCTTCTGAAACGCTTTCCTAAAAACATCAAGCATATTTATATCATTAATATATCTTAATGAACCGCCATGCACCATGTGACCGCTTTCCGAATTCACAATACCTGGCATGCTGATGGCTATACCTTCACATTCATCTATAAACTGATTATGAATTTGCTTCAAAGCTACAAGTAGATTCTCAAGTGAGTCCAATGGAGTTTTAACTTTCCCCTTGCACATAAACTCACCTTGAAAATACAAACTAAATTTAATAAAAGAGCCACCAATATCAAAAACCAGTATTTTATTTTTCATGCTACGTATAGTCCTTTCATGAGGCAATTTGGGGTCTTCTCTCCATTACGATAATTAACATTATTACTTTTGTAAATCCATCATTTTTTTTATCGTTAATAAAACACCGTTTTCTTCATTGGATTTAGTAATAAAGCTGGCTGCATTTTTTGTGTTCTCACATGCGTTTTTCATAGCAAAACTATATTTTGCTATACTCATAAGTTCCACATCATTTTCACCATCTCCAAAAGACATGGTCTCATCCTCAGTAACCCCCAATATCTCTTGGAGTTTTCTTACCGTCTCCCCTTTATGGGTATGAAGTGCTGTAATATCCAGCCAATTTGCTTCAGAATCAACGATATAAATTTGACCCATTAGAGTCTTTTCAACATGTTTTCTTAATAAGGGACTTCTTCCAGCTGGGTCATATATAGTTATTTTAAGAAAGCTACTGTTGATTTGATCAAATGAATCAATCTTAATCACTTCTTTATACGAGCCTTTCACAATTTTATAGTATTCGTCTTGAATATGAGAATGAACAAATGCTGCTTCCGTTGTACATGCTATGATAATAAAATCATTGGAGAAACTTTCGATATCTCTTATCGCTTGTAATGCTAAATTGTGTTCAATCGTAAACTCTTTGACGACGACTCCATCCTTTTTAATCCGCGTAGCACTGTCCCCTAAGATCCAGATCCCTTTTCCGAGCTCGCCAAACAATTCTTCTACTCGTTCACATTGTTTACCTGTACAGGCTACAAAGGAAATATTATTTTCTTGCATTTCTCCATACACCTGATTAAATAATTCGACATCAAAAGTGCCACTATTATTTAGAAAAGTACCATCCAGATCACTTATCACCATTTTAAACATATATGAATCCTCCCTTAATATATAAGCTCTTTATTAGTCGAGTTTAATTTACAGCTTTTTATTTTCTTTCCATGGATCAACATCAAAATCTCTATTAAAATCTTCAAACATTCGTGCTGCAAGCTTTTGTACATGAGGAGAATGAGCTAAACTACTGATCACGAAGTACATAATGATAAAAATTATGATACATGAGATACCTTCTATCGCCCACACAGTCACACCTCCTTATTTCCGTAAATCCAACTTAGTGCCAGAACTTGATCCCTTTTAATAGGTGCATTGCATATCCTGTACACTTATTAAACCATTTAATTAAACACATTAATAAAGAGAGTAAAAAAAGCATCTTTATTAAGTGGACATACAAAGTTATTCAAAAAAATCATCGATGGAGCAGTAAGGTTTTACTTCCTTAGGCTGCCCAGATAATGCTAAGCACCAATAAGTACCAACCCATATAACTGAGCAAAGTAAAATCAGTGAGATCATAGAGTGTCCTCGCTTTCTCTTTTAGGTTACACGTTTACTTTAGCTGATGAAACGCGTTTCAGGTCAAGTGATAATTTCTTTTAACCCTTCAAAATTCTCTTTTTCAATGTACGATTCACTTGTTCTGAACTGAACAGCATAAAAAGAAGGAAAACAATGACTGCAATTGGAAAAAAATGAATACTTGCCTGAGAAGCTATAACTCCAAAAATGGGAGGGAGTAATGTTGTTCCTGTATAAGCAACTGCCATTTGATATCCCATGAGTTTAGAAGAATTCTCTTTACCAAACCGAGTTGGCGTTTCATGAAGAAGTCCAGGGTAAATCGGTGCAAGTCCTAACCCCATAAGAATAAACCCGGGTAACAAAAAGGTGACCTGCAAAGGAAGCAACAAAATAAGTCCTCCTGTAATTGCAGTAAGTTGACCAGCCAGAATTAATATACGATTATTTATTTTTAATGTTATGAACCCCGTAATGAGCCTGCCTACCGTAATTCCACCGTAGTATAAGGATATCCAGCCAGCTGCAGTTTCAGCTGCAATGTTTCTGGCCCCTACCAAATAGCTTGCTCCCCATAAGCCCACCATGGCTTCCACACCACAGTATAACAAAAAAGCAATAAGCGTGTTCTTAACTCCTTTCATTCGAATTAGCTTTTGTTTGGGTATGTTCTTAACTTGTACAGTATTGTGTTCTATCTGTGAGCAGTCTGATTGGATTTCGGTTATGGAATTTTGTATCGCGGCAACACATTTCCATAATGGTAGTGTAATGAGCAAAATAATAACAAGACTCAACTGGATCATGGATACGGCTGTATAGCCACTTCTCCATGAGTTGTAATTTGAAATGTAGAAAGACATAATAATCGGCCCCATCGTTGCCCCAACCCCCCAAAAACAATGCAGCCAACTCATATGATGTGCCTTATAATGAGTAGCCACGTATTGATTGAGCGCCGCATCAACAGCTCCCCCGCCAAGGCCAAGAGGAATTGCTAATAATACTAGCCAAAACAAAGAAGGTGCAAATGAAAAACCGAGTAGCGCTCCCGCAGTTAAAAAACAGCTCGCTAAAGTAATCTTGCCTGTACCTATTCTTTCAATAATACTTCCGCTAACTAGACTTGATACAATGGTTCCCCCTGCAACGACCATGGATACAATTCCAGCTGACCCAAAAGAAGCTCCAAGTTCAGGCCACATGACGGGCCAAGCTGACCCCAGCAGGGAATCTGGGATCCCCAAGCTAATAAACGAAAGGTAAATAATAATTAGAAACCACGTTGCCATCATTTCTCTCCTCCTCTCTCACTACACATATTTACATTATTTAAAGACAATGATCGGACGTTCCAATTCTTTTAGAGTTAACCCTCTCAACCCTGTTTTAAAATCTTCATAAAATAAATCTGAGAGAATGACGTCAGGATACAAAGGCATCTTATGCTTAGATTTGTAGGATTCTAAAAAATGAAAGAAAGATATTTCTTCCATATTCTCTCTATAGACCACAATTCGGTCAGGATCAAATACAGATTGTAATATTTGAATAATTTCACATATACTATTGAAGAAAACTTCCGTTCCCTTGCTTTCATCCCAAACTATCGACGGAAGGAATTTGATTTCACCAGCCAATCCATGTTTTCCTTTTAAAACCCCATTTCGCAAATAAATTCCCATCCCTGGGGGAGAATTCTCTGGAAAATAAATAGCCAGCACACATTCATCTTCATCTATTTGTTCTCTATAGACGTATCCACATACAGCGGCATTTACGTCATTCTCTACAATAACCGGCAAACCAAATTTGCTTTGCACATCCTCTGTCAACCGAATTCCATTTAATCTTTCATGACTGCTGACTGTAATTTCTCCATTTACAGATTGCCCCGGGATTCCTATACCAATAACTTTAATGGAAGGATAGAGAGAAATGATATCTTGAATCGTGGAATAAAATTGCGTAGCATTAAAAATTTGAAAGGGATGCTCTTCTTTCATCAGAACGTCCTCATTTAAATTAACTACCGTAGTACACACTACATCTGTCCCTTGTTTTTCATTAATATGTATAATCAGTGCTAGACTATACTCATAATTAAAACGATAGGTTAACGCATGCCTGCCTCCGTTAGAAGGGACGATTTCATCTTCAAAGATCTCACCATTATTAAGCAATTCCTGCATAAGGCTATTGATAGTTACCACACTTAAATCAGTCAATGCGGCTAGTTGGGGTTTTGTTGACTTACTGATCTGTTTCAATACTTTGCGAACCAGGTTCAGATTAATTTCTTTAATTAAATTTGTATTAGCTTTTTCCATACATAGCACCTTCTTTTTATAAAATCATAAAACCACTTTATAAAACATGTTTATAAAGTGGTTTTACTAATTTTGCAGCAAAATATTACCTATGTCAAGGCAAAATCATACTAACCTCTAATTCACCATTGCTTTCCAGCTTATTCTGAATTATTCTAATGCTAATCATAAGACGATCGCTAAAATAAGGAGGCTAGTCTATTGAAGAATGCTGTTGAAGAACTGGTCCAAAAAAGAAATACTAGGACATCTGTGCGACTCCGCTTCTAATAATCATCGAAGATTTATCATGATTAAGCATTCAACATCCCCTATCAAAATTGAATCGTATGCGCAAAATGAATGGGTGGCAGCTAATCAGTATCAGGAAGTGTTCTCTTACGTGGATGTCATACATCTATGGAAACTATTGAATAAGCAAATCATAAATGTGTTAAACTCATGTACATCATTCGATTCCAAGAAAAGATTTCAAAAAGATGACCACTCCACCGAAACATTACAGTGGCTAGTTGACGATTATATTCAGCATTTGCGGCATCATTTGGAGCAAATTATTCAAAACAAGATTAACGCTATGAAAAAGAATACTACGTTCATGATCGTAATGACCTAAAGCCATTGATGTGATTTTCAAGTCAGGATGTAATTCCACTCAATGAGTTTACATAATGATTATTATGTAAACTCATTTTCATTTAATCTCAACTTTCATGCTATACTTACAATCCTGATATTGGTATCTGAATATCCAGCTTATCCATTGCTTTTTCTTTTTCCCTATCAGTGACATGTGTATATACTGTGGTTGTCTGAATGGATGAATGCCCCAGTAGCTCCTGTACGGTACGCAGATCTGCTCCCTTACGTAATAGCATTGTCGCAAATGTATGTCTCAGCTTATGGCTGGAATAAGCCGCCCGGCGTTCCATACTCTTATCTTGCTGGAATCGTTCGAACGTTTCTGTAGCGATCTGTTGAATGGTGCGCACTGCCAGACGGCGGCCTTTTTGGGATACGAACATCGCATCCTCTTTACCTCTCCACGGCGTCAATCTTTCCTCCAACGCATGCTCTACAAAATCACACACGGCTTCCGGTACCGGGAGAGTACGCCACTTACGTCCTTTACCGAACACATCTAAGGTACGTCTTTCTCGGCTGTAATCCGAGACATTCAATGAATGAACCTCCCCCACCCGCAATCCCATGTAGACCATCAGCAGAAAAATAGCCATATTACGATTTGCATATTTCCCCTCCACCGCGAGCAAAAACGGATGAATATCCTTTTCATCCAGATAGACGGGCATACGATTCTTTTCAGTCTTTGCTTTTTTAATTCCCGCTGCCGGATTTGTGCTGCATAATTCAAATTCCTGTAGCGCTTTAAAAAAACTGTTCACCGCTGCATGCTTCCGGTTCCGCGTACTATCTCCGGCGCCCCCCTCCCGCGCTTTAGACAAATACGACATAACATGAATCTTCTTCACCTGATCGAGTGGTTTTTCACGCACCGTGCGTAAAAACTGTTTCACATCCCCCATATAATTTTTTTGCGTATGTATCGTATATCCCGCATCCTTCATCCAGATCAAAAAAGCTTCCAGCTCCTCAGTATATATTTCATCAATTTCTTCAGCTGTATCGAGCTCCACATGTCGCATCTCTTTTTTCATCTCGCTCGCCTCCAATTCAGTTCATATTCCGAAATATACTGTAAAATGATCATTTTCGTCTGATTTTTATCGACAATCCAATCGACATCTTCTGCAAGAGGGATTCTAAAAGTCGTTTTAAACCTAAACAGCGTATAATTTATATTATACGCTGTTTTTTGAGCGCTTTTTAAGTATAAATAAAACGCTCCCCTCTTGTCCAGCCTGGTATCGCCTTCAAGCAGACATTTCAAAGCACTTAACTGGGTGGCATAGGGTCAGAGAGGATTAATCCAGCAATGTAGACAAATTAAAACACGCTCAAGAAAAGTTCACCTAATGTAATTCATTCATATCTAAAACAAAACTAAATAGCCAATAGTCTTGCATGCGGCACCACTTCTCTACTTCATCCGCAAGCTGGGGACGCTGCTCTCGATCGGTAGCAGTCAAAATCGCCATAGTGGCCAAAACATGAATATCATGTGCAGTTTCCAGCTTGCTATCCGGATCACCTTTCGGCGCGTGCACCATCTCCATATGATAGCCTGCTAGCTGATTGTAATTTTCCCCCACTAGCAGCAGTGGATCACCAAGAATTTCACCGATTTTCGAGATGATGACCGTGTGATCCAGCTTCTGGTCAAATTTCGAGCAAAGCGTAGAAACAGTCTTGTTCACAGGAAAAGCATGAACTGGCCTGCCTGACGGCAAATTTCTGCTGGACGCCTACATGCCTTATCATTTAAACTATTAAAAATTAATTTTCGAAAGAGTGAGATTGCAACGACAGCATGAGTCTCCAGCACCCAGATCTTACAAACGAAAATACAAACATCACTTTCTGTCAGCCGAAACCCTGGTTAATAACTACATAATAATTATTATGTAAACTAAGATTGGAGGATAATTGTATGATTAACAAATTGTACTGGTTACCGATCGGGCAGCTTGATATTGATCGCTCCTCACTCAACCATCATGCACAGCCCGGTGAACTGGTGCGCCTGCAAATCTGGTCGTATCTGCTGGAGACAGATCACGGTCCGATTCTCATTGATACTGGTATGCCGGATTCGTTTATCGACAATCCAAATTATTTTAAAAGTACACCGTTTGAAGGGCGCTTCATTCCCCATATGTCAGCCGATGATAGTATCGTGGCTGTACTGGATCGGATCGGCTATCAACCGGACGATATCCATGCCATCGTAATCTCTCATATGCATATGGATCATGCCGGAGGCAATCCGCATTTTCCGAATACACCGATTTATGTGCAGCAGACCGAAGCAGACGCTGCGATCGGTAATCTGGAGTATGCGCCACCGGAATGCGTGCAGGCGGACTTGAATTACCGACTGCTTCAAGGGGATCATGAGCTGGTTCCAGGTTTGCAACTGTTCTATACTCCGGGTCATTCGCCGGGTCATCAGTCCGCGCTGGTCACAACAAAGGAATCGGGTCCGGTCATGCTGACGATTGATGTTGCCTACACGCAGGAGAATTACGCAAACGACGTGCCATTTGACGGCTTTAACCGTGAACAGGCACGCCAGTCAATCGCCCGCATTCAGCAGATTGTGCAGAAGGTTAAGCCGAATCTGTTGTTCTTCGGTCATGATCCTGAGCAGGTAGCCGTTCAGCCGGTATATCCACAATACAAATAATGATGATAAAGCAGCTATTTCTCCACCACTCCGGATCTTTTCGGTCCGGGGTATAAAGAAATTGGTATTATGAATGCATACAAAATAGACGTATCTGGAGCCGTGCTTCATTCGGATCATGGCTTCCAGTATACGTCTACAGCGTACAACACACGACTTGAAAAGTTCAGTCTCAAAGGCAAGTGGTGCGGACTGGTAGAATAGTCGTAATTCGGCCAGCTCCCCTCATGATCTCAATTTCTTCATCCGATTTTTAAATAATCATTATTGTATCTCCCCACTTCCAAAATGTTATAGCCTCTCTTATTCTTTTCTTTCATTAGGTAGTTGTAACGACTCCGACATTTAGAACTACAGAATGTGCTGATCTTCTGAAACAAAGCTACTTTTAGGCGCACAGATTGATTTTCTTCGAATACACGATTGATCCTTTGTATTAACTCGCTGGTTAGCCCTTGCTTGTTCTCAACGGAATGAGCAATACCCAATATAAGCTCTTGCAGTCGCTGCTCCACACTTCCTCTCTTAACTTGATGTTGTTCTAACTGGTTAATCACACTCAAGAAATATTTCTCCCGGGACAATAAGGGACTCGTTTTAGACGCTCCTTGCGGACAAATATTTTAAACGCATGGATGCGATTAATCCGTGTATATCAAAAAAGCAGCCTTCAGTTAAATTTTACATCAAGCTAATTGTCCCTAAACCCCTGTTATCTCCAGCATAAAGAAGTATATCTAAGAACTCATGGGGTGAGTCGCTGTCGACACGGCATGGATGATGAGAAAAAGTAATTTGCAGTCTCGCTCCGTTTTCCCTTGATCATCCAGCACGATATACTTAAAGAAGTCGAAAGGCAACCTTATATTCGGCCTATGCTCATTTCAAAAATGTAGGTTTATTCATGACAAAGGGAGTGTTCATTTATTTATGAGTACCGAAATGCTGGAACGTCGAAGTGAAATTCTAAAACGAAACATCCATCAGTTGCTGGTTCAGGAAAATCAACACGGCGTGACACGTCAGGAAAATTACACGTTGCATAAAATGATCAGAGAACTGCATCAAACCTCTCATGCCTTGAATACTTCCCGTTGAGATGAAAGGCAGCTAAATCAAATGAAACAAATAACCTTCAGCCCCACTTCTCCTTAGTGGTGTTGAAGGTTATTTGTTGTGTGTAGCCTTTAATTGACAGGTGGTATTCTTTCGTGATGTTACCCTTTGGAGCGACTCAGCAGATATAAGAAGTATGGCGCACCAAGGATGGCTACAATCAAACCTGTCGGAATTTCTTTCTGTAAAGGTAAAGATCGTGTGATCGTATCCGCTACAAGTACCAGGAGTGCTCCGACTAAAGCACAGGTTACCAGCAGCATTTTATGCTTCGGACCCACCAGCTTTCTCGCCAAATGCGGAGCCACCAAACCGACAAAGCCGATACCGCCACTAACCGAAACACTAGAACTGGCCAGTCCTACCGCAGCAGCCAGAAGGAGAATACGTTCCTTTTCGATAGGTGTACCCAACCCCGATGCCGTCTGATCCCCCAAATTAAGCACATTCATCACATTTGCTTTGTAGTATGCAAAAGGAAGCAATACAATCAGCCAAGGCAACAGAGCCATTACGAATTTCCAGTTTGAGCCCCAGATGCTTCCTGCTAACCAGTTAGCTACAAACGTGTAGCTTTCAGGTGTCAGCTTAAGAGTCATAATGATCATCGCAGCACTGATACCCGCCGCTACACCAATCCCGCTCAGCAGTAGCCTTGTTGGGGAAATTCCTTCGCCTTTCTTGTAAGAAAGCGCGTAGATCAGAATAGCAGCTGCTCCTGATCCAATCAGCGCAAGAGCGGGAAGTAAAAACAATGAATTCGTAGTTTGCATTGATGGAAAAAGCAATACAAACAGCATGACCATCAGCCCGGCGCCCGCATTAATCCCCAGAATACCAGGGTCCGCTAGACCGTTACGCGAAACCCCCTGCATGATGCAGCCAGAAACAGCGAGACCCGCACCGATTAGAAGGGAAATAACCATTCGTGGCAACCGGAATTCAAATAGGATTAATTCCTGCTGTGGAGTCCCTTGTCCAAACAAGGTTCTAAATAGCTCCATTGGCGAAAGCCGGATGGTTCCCGTATTCGCACTTATGGTGAACGCAGCAATGAGCAATACGAGCAGAATGACCACAACCATCCAATCATGGATTTTTTTACGATGACTAGCTTTGGCAATAGCCCCATTCGTAACGTTATTCATCTTACAGTGCCCTCCTTTCTTTACGTGCCAGATAAAGGAAGAACGGAACCCCAATTAAGGCAATAAGTACACCCACCGGTGTTTCCTCAGGTGCGTTAATCATACGGGCTGCCAGATCGGCAAACACAATCAGTAAAGCTCCCATAATGGCCGAGCATGGAATAATCCAGCGATAATCGACGCCAACCAGCTTGCGGGTTATATGGGGAATAATCAATCCCACGAAACCTATAGAACCAACCAACGACACCGCTGCACCAGCCAGAATCAGAACAAGAATCATTCCGACTACCTTTACCACCCCAGTTCGCTGACCAAGACTCAATGCAATTTCGTCTCCCAGACTAAGTAGCGTAATGGAGCGCGACAACATGAGAGCGCCGATAAAAGCTGCCACAACCCAAGGCAAAACTATACCAAGCTGAACCCACTTGGTTCCACTAAGCCCTCCGGCATACCAAAAGGCCAAATCCTGTCCAACATTAAAGTACAAACTGATCGCATCTCCTAAGGCAGACAGCAATGCCGTGACAGCTGCACCGGCCAATACAAGACGAACTGGCGTAAGACCTGATTTGGATATGGAGCTTGTACCATATACCATCACAACAGCCAGAGCTGCACCAACAAAGGAATACAACATTAACTGTAAAAAGGAAGAGCCAGGAAAAAGGGCGAAGCAAATCGCCATCGCCAAGCTGGCTCCCGAGTTCAGTCCAAGCAAGCCCGAGTCAGCAAGCGGATTTCGAGTCATTCCTTGCATAATTGCACCTGCAACGGCAAAGCAAACACCGATTAAAACTCCACCCAGAATTCGAGGTAGACGGATTTCCCAAATAATTTGATGGTTTTGTAACTCCGGTTTAAAATGGAAAACGGCGTTCCATACCTCTTCTAGCCTAATAGAGGCTGCACCAAAAGATAGGGATAGCGCGATGCCGAACGCTAAAAGTCCAAGCCCCACTGTCAGGATAAGCGTAGCCGCCCAAGGTCGCGAGTGGAATTGAGTCGGCGACTGGTTATGTTTACTTTGAGCGGGACCATCCGATGATTCTGATAATTTCATAACTATTGTTCACCCTTACTGTTGAATAGTATGTAGCTATCACGAACTGTGAAGAAGATGATGAAGATGATGTTGATAATGAGAATTATTATCACGCAATCTTTACTATTGTAAATTAATGTGGCAGCGGCTTCAATAGCAAATTTCGAAGAATGCCTAATGCTCTGCTCTATTGTGAACAAATAAAGCCCTTCGGCAATAAATACCAAAGGGCTGCCAACGAAGCAATTACTTCTGTGTGGCGTTCTCTTTATTCCGCTGGACGATCATGTCTGCGATTTCTTCAGCTTGTCCTACAATGGCAATGGGATCGAAGTACCAATATCGATCCTCCTGGAGCTCAAAAACCTTACCTTGTCGGACCGCATTCAGTGATTTCCATATGCTGTCTCCTTCGTAACCTCTCAAATCCTTGTTAACCGTCAGAAAGATATAAGAGCCGGCATATTGATTAATGACTTCTTTTGACACCGATTTCCATTGAGTCTCACCTAATAACTCTTTTTGGACAAGCGGCGGAGGTGTCAAATTCAGACCTCTGTATACCGCCTGTCCTCCTCTGCCAAAATTATCACCATATACATAGTATTCTTTTTCCGAAGCTTCCATTACGGTGAACGTATCTTCAGGCTGAACAATTCCCTTTAGCTTGTCACGTGCGGCCTGCATCCGCTGATCGTATTGGGCAAGCCATGTTTTGGCTTCCTGTTCTTTTCCAAGCAGCTCACCAAAAGCTGTCAGTTCCTCATGCACATTCTTGTACGTTCCATAAGGAATGACTATGGTCGGAGCAACTTTACTATATTTTTCATATTCAGAAGCATCTTTGGAACCAATCAGAATCATATCCGGCTGTAGAGCCAATACTTTTTCAATGGATACACTACCGCGATCTCCAATGCTTGCAATGCCCTGCACAAGCTCCTTCGAAAACGGATTATCCAGATAATATTTAACACTTCCCACAGGTTTAATTCCTAAAGCTAATAAATCATTCTGGTACATATCTACTACAATCCGCTGAGGGTGAACCGGAATCTTAATATCTCCATGAATCGTTTTGACTGTTTTCATTTCCTCTGACTTTTGTTCACTAGAAGTTTGATCCTGCTTTTCATCCGGTTGCTTTACATTTCCACCACAGGCGGAAAGAGCTAAAATGACTGACAGAAGTATCAATACAATCCACATTTTCTTTGTCAAACCTGTTCATTCCTCTCTCTATTTACGGTGTCATATCGGTCTATTTACGTTCCATATTGAGCTTGGTGCAGGCGGCTATATGCCCCTTTTACTGCCAATAACTCTTCATGTCTGCCTTGCTCGGCAATCCCTTGATCTGCAACTACGATAATGCGGTCAGCATTTTTGATCGTTGCCAGACGATGCGCGATAACGAGTGTCGTGCGGCCTTGGGAAAGCTCTGTCAACGCCTGCTGAATCGCGGCTTCTGTCTCTGTATCCAATGCTGATGTCGCTTCATCTAAAATGAGAATAGGCGGATTTTTAAGGAACATCCGGGCAATAGACAAACGTTGCTTTTGACCACCAGAGAGCTTCACACCTCGCTCACCGATCATTGTATCCAGACCATCCGGATATGAGCGAACAAGGTCTTCAATTTGAGCTCGACGAGCAGCATCCCAGATTTCTTCTTCCGAAGCATCGAGCTTACCATAAGCGATATTTTCACGAATCGTTCCATCAAAGAGGAATACATCCTGCTGTACGATACCAATCATGGATCGCAGCGATTCCAGCTTCATTTCACGGATATCCATTCCATCAATAGTAATGCTACCTTCCTCGACATCGTAGAAGCGAGGTAACAAACTGCAAAGTGTCGTTTTACCTGCTCCTGAAGGACCTACAAGCGCTACGGTTTCACCCGCATGGATAAATAGGTCCACTTTGCGTAATACCTTATCTTTGTTTTCGTAACCAAACGTTACACCTGCAAATTGAATATCTCCGTTAAGATGGCTAACCGCCTTGGCTCCTGGTAGATCTTCTACATCCGATTCACTTTCCAGCAAATCCAGATACCGTCGGAAGCCGGCAATCCCTTTCGGATACGTTTCGATGACAGAATTAATTTGTTTAATTGGCCCCAGGAATACATTAGACAGCATCACAAATGCGATAAATTCCCCGTAGGTCATCTGCCCTTCGATAACAAACCATGTTCCACACACAAGCACAAACAATGAAACCAGCTTCATTAGTATAAAACTAATTGAGGAATTCCAGGCCATAATCCGGTACGCGATCAGCTTCGTTTTACGGAAACGCCCATTATTTTCAGCAAAACGTTCCATTTCATGTGCTTCGTTGGAGAACGCTTGAACAACACGTATCCCGCTTACATTATTTTCAATCCGAGCATTATAATCCGCAATATCAGAAAACATACGATGGAAAGCAGCAGACATTTTACGGCTGAAATAAAGAGACAAGTAAATCATGAGGGGTACAATGATGAATGTCAGTACAGCCAGCTTCCAGTTAATACCGAGCATGATACCAAAGGCTCCCCCCAGTGTCATCAATGCGATGAACAAATCTTCGGGTCCGTGGTGGGCAATTTCCCCAATATCCATTAGATCGTTGGTCATACGTGAAACGAGATGCCCTGTTTTGTTATTGTCAAAAAAGCGAAAAGATTGCTTTTGTACCCGATCAAACAGCTTTTTACGCATATCCGATTCGATATTAATGCCCAGCTTGTGTCCCCAATAGGTAACCACGTAATTCAGGGCAGCACTTATGACATAAATACCGAGTAGAGCTAGGCAGGCATATAAAATCCATTTCCAGTTCCCGCTGGGCAGCAAATCATCGACCACCCGGTTGACTGCAAGCGGAAAAGCTAACTCCAGTAGTGCAGCCAGCAAGGCACAAGAGAAATCAATGATGAACAAAGTCCGGTAAGGACGGTAGTATTCAAAAAATCGTCTAAGCATGGTTATGACTTCTCCTTTCTTTTATTCAATTGAACTGATCACTTCGGATCAACGGAAAACATTTTAACAGCCTCATCGAGTGATTGCTCAACGGCTAGCGGTGAGTATGTAAACCACGGATCGGCTTTGATGAAATACACTTTGTGGTTTTTGACAGCCGGGAGATTTCTCCACAATGCACTTTGCTCAATTTGCTTAAGCATTCCGTCCTTGCTCGCTTCATCATAAACCAGCATAATAATTCGGTCTCCTGACAGTTCAGGTAACTTTTCCATTGAAATAACATCATAAACATAATTAAATCTCGGGTCCTTCGCCAGCTTCTGGCGTATGTACTCAGGAGGATTCAATTCCAGTGAACGGTAAATAACATGTCCTACATTCCGCGCTCCGTATACCCTTAACACATTCTTATCGTAGGCCATATAAATCGTAACCGTTTCATCTTTTTTGAATTTTCCAGCCAGCTTCTTTCGACCTTCTTCAGCCTTTTTGTTGAAACTAGCGATCCACTGCTCGGCTTCCTTGTCCTTACCCAGCACGGCTGCAACATTCCGCAGTTGCTCAAATACGTCGCCCTCTCCAAACGAAACGACCACGGTTGGAGCAATTTTCTCCAGCTGCTCCTTCACTTCTGGCGTGGTATATTCTGTTGTGATGATCAGGTCCGGTTGTAACTCCAGCACCTTTTCTACATTTGTCGGGTTCCCAATATCCGCAACTCCGTCAATCTTACCTTTTAAATAGTCGCCCTCCAACAAATGGGAAGCAGCACCTGCAGGCTTAACTCCCAAGGCCAGCATAGCATCCAAATATTGTGTCGTGACGACTCGCTGCGGATTTGAAGGGATACTGATCTTATTGCCAGTGGCATCAGTATACTCGCGCATGACAACCGTTTTGGATTGCCCGGAGGGATCATTAGTGCTAGTCTTGTCGTTTGTCTGGTTGTTACTAGCTGCGTTTCCACATGCACTCAATACAACCATCAAAAGAACCACAAGACAAAGCGTGGATTCCCATTTTAATCTGTACCTTTGTTGCACAATATACGTCCTCCTTAGATATATACAATTCATTATATGATAGTGATTCTCATTATCATATAATTGTTATTCTATCTTTTACCGTCTCTTCTTACAATACAAAAATAAAAAACTTCCATTTATGTGTATGTATCGTCATTGTAGAATAGCCAAAAAAAGGACTGATGCGCATTACAGCATCAGTCCGAATAGCTTAATATGTTGAGTCAAGCGCCCTTTTTATTTCGATTGATCCACTAACTCCAGCTTAGCGGGAATGGATGTTTTCACGGTTTTACCTTGAAGTACATCCTTGGCTGCCTGCACCGCCAATTGACCAATAAGCTCGGGTTGCTGAGCTACGGTGGCTGTCAGTTTCCCTTCCTTAATTGATTTAAGCGCATCCTCGTTACCGTCAAAACCGATGACTGGAATGTTCTTACCTGAGCTTTGGATTGCTTCGATCGCACCCAACGCCATTTCATCATTGTGGGCAAATACTGCCTGAACGTCCGGGTTGCCTTGCAGCAGATTTTCCATCACGTTCAAACCTTTGGTCCGATCAAAATCGGCCGATTGTTTGGCTATGACTTTCAGATCCTTATCTGCTACTTCATGAAATCCTTTTCCGCGTTCACGGGTAGCGGATGCTCCTGGGACACCTTCCAGCTCAATCACCTTGGCACCTTCTCCAACTTGATCAATCACATATCTGGCAGCCATTCGTCCTCCCTCTACGTTGTCTGAAGCGACGAGTGCTTTTACATCGCCTTTGTCAGCAGAACGATCCAGTGTAATAACCGGGATGTTCAATGCATTCGCTGATTGTACCACAGTGGAAATGGCCGACGAATCTGTCGGATTAATGAGTAACGCGTTTACTCCCTGTTGAATCAGATCATCCACGTCATTACTTTGTTTCGCCGAATCATTTTGTGCATCCACAACAATGACCTGCATTCCTTGTTTTTTGGCCTCTGCCACAACTCCGTCTTTGAGAGATACGAAGAATGGATTATTCAGTGTTGAGATCGACAAGCCGATTTTAATGTCCTTCAGGTTCGCGGCCGCTTTAGGTTTCGCCCATTCGGGCGGTTCCAAGGAACACCCTGTCATGAGCAGGAGCAGCAAGGCAGTCATGATTAATGTAAGCTTTTTCATATTTTGTGTCTCCTTCTACGCAGATTAGGTGTATTATGCGGATTTTTTACGGTCAATCAATACAGCAATAGCGATGACTATCCCTTTTACTACCATTTGATAAAAAGAATTAACCCCCAGCAAGTTCAAGCCATTGTTTAGTGTACCGATGATAAGCACACCGATTAACGTACCTACGATTCGTCCGCGTCCTCCCGAGAGACTTGTTCCACCTAATACGACAGCCGCAATGGCATCCAATTCATAAGAAGTACCTGCTGTTGGTTGCGCGGAGTTCAAACGTGAAGTCAAGATAGCACCCGCCAACGCGGAAAGCATTCCAGCCAGAGAGTAAATCCAGATTTTTACACGCGGTACTTTAATACCTGATACAATCGAAGCCTTCTCGTTACCACCAATGGCATACGTTTTGCGTCCGAATGGTGTTTTATGCAAAATGATCCATAGAACAGCAAAGGTAATGAGCATCGTAATCGCTGGAACCGGAATACCGAACTGATAGCCACGTCCGAACAATTGAAATACCAGACTGTCTCCGAGTCCTGTAATAGGGTTACCATTGGTATATACGAGTGTCAATCCTCTGAAAATGGTCATGGTTGCTAGTGTAGCGATGAACGGAGCCATTTTACCTTTCGTAATCATCAAGCCGTTGACCATCCCCATCACGCCACCCAATGCACAGCCGATGATAATCGCCAAAATAGGATCGAACCCGGCCAGCATCATATTTGCGACAAAAGCACTGGATAGTGCTAATATGGAGCCGACTGACAAATCTATTCCGCCTGTGAGAATAACGAAGGTCATACCGAACGCAATCAACGCATTAATGGATACCTGGCGCAATAAATTCAAAATATTAAGCGGTTCCAAAAAGCTGGGATTTAAGACCGATACGATAATCACTAAAATAATGAGTCCCAACAACGGGCCAAGCTTCTGTGTGATTTGTGACATTTGAAAGCCTTTGCTGCTTTTTGATTCATTCATAGTTGTCATATTACTGTCCTCCTGTAGCTAGCGTCATAATATTTTCTTGTGTGGCTTCTTCCCTGCTCAGCTCTCCGCTGATCTTTCCCTCGTGCACCACGACAATACGATCGCTCATGCCGAGTACCTCAGGGAGTTCCGAGGATACCATGATAATCGCGACTCCACGTTCGGTCAGCTCGTTCATCAACTGGTAGATTTCCCGCTTGGCTCCCACATCCACGCCTCTCGTCGGTTCATCAAGAATGAGTACACTCGGACCAATACCTACCCACTTGGCGATAACTACCTTTTGCTGATTACCACCTGACAAACTTCGAACCGTTGTTTCGCCCGATTGGGTTTTTATTTGTAAGCGCTCAATCAATGTGTTAACAAAATCCAGCTCTTTTTTACCTGAAATAAATCCTTTTGATGTAAAACTGAACAGATTGGGCAGCACCATGTTTTCACGGATGGAGAAATCCAGCACCAAGCCCTCATCTTTTCGGTCTTCTGTAATGAAGCCAATCCCTAATTTCACCGCATCATCCGGCTTACGAATAGACACTTTTTTTCCACGTACATGAATCTCACCACGATCCAAAGCATCCAGTCCAAATAACGCCCGCATGATCTCGGTCCGTCCCGAGCCCATCAAACCTGAAAAACCTACAATTTCCCCAGATCGTACAGTGAAATTCACATTTTCAAATAACCCTTTATGCGAAGCATTTTTGACCTCTAGCACCACTTCTCCCAAAGCAGGCGTTCTTACCGGGTAGCGTTCAGTCAGCTCTCTACCCACCATTTTCCGTACAACTTCATCAAAATTCGTATCGGGAATCGCCTGAGTATCCACCGTTTTCCCGTCACGCATGATGGTAATCCGATCACAGATCGCGAATATCTCCTCCATCCGATGTGAAATATACACAATCGAAACACCATCTTTTTTCAAGGAAGTAATAACCTCGAACAGCTTCTGAATTTCCCGTTCGGTTAAGGCGGCTGTCGGCTCATCCATCACGATAACTTTAGCATCCGTCATGAGTGCTTTGGCAATTTCAATCATCTGCTGTTGACCCACTGAACAATCGCCTGCTTCACCGTTCAATGGAAGATTTACCGAAAGCTTGCTGAATTGTTCGTTTGCTAGCGCTTTCATTTTAGAGCTATCTAGTAAGCCCCACTTGGATGTCATTTCCTTGCCGATAAACAGATTTTCCAGCACGGTCATCTCCGGCCACACATTCAGTTCCTGGTGAATAAAAGCAATTCCTTTTTGCTCCGCCTCTTTGGGGTTAGCAAAATAGGTTTCCTGACCGTCAATGATGATCGTTCCCTCATCTCGCCGATGCAGTCCGATTAAAATATTCATCAGCGTTGATTTCCCTGCACCATTTTCACCCATGAGGGCATGTACTTCTCCTTCACGAAGATCAAAGTCAACACCACTCAGTACCTGATTGGTTCCAAAGGCTTTGTGAATTCCTTTCATTTGAATCTGCATGCTGTACCCTCCTTTTGATTCAACTTGATTTATCCAAAATGAACTCCTGCCTGCAAGATACAATTAGCAAATGGCTTAGCCTCTCCCGTACGAATGACCGCCTTCGCATAACGGGTCAGCTCCTTGAATTGTTCATGAGGGCAAAACTCAATGACGGCAGCCTGCTTATTAAGCTGTGGCTGTTCTAATTGCTCCCCTGCAAAGGTGTACATAATATACTGTAATGCTTGTTCGTTTTCTTGTTTGATTTCTTCGGCCAACGTTATTTTTTCGATCACCATATCTGCTGCAATGACATCAACGACGTCCTGAAAAGACGGAACACCCAGTGTTAGCGCCAAATCAATTTTGGTAACGCCTTCAGGAACAGGTAAGCCGGCATCAGCCACGACAATAAAGTCCGTGTGGCCGAGATCCGTTAGTATTTTGGATATATGACTGTTTAGGATTCCATGTTTCTTCATTATAATTGCTCCTCCACTTCACGACGGGTTGGCATTCCACCTTGGGCTCCAAATTTGGTAACGGACAGTGACGCAGCACGATTAGCAAATTTCACACTGCCTGCCAGCGATTTTCCTTCAGCTAGCGCCACCGCAAAAGCAGCGTTGAACGTATCTCCTGCACCTGTTGTATCAACGGCTTCTACTTTATAAGTAGGAACCACGACTTCCTGTTCTCCGTCGAAGAACCGTACACCGTTGCTGCCCTCAGTCACAAACAGCTTGTTGGGATATTTACGCAACGCTTCTTGCAGGCTCATATCCTTAAACATAATGGCAGCTTCATGCTCGTTTGGCGTAATGTAGGTCGCATTCGCAATTACGCTTTCTTCCACTTCACGAGCCGGGGCTGGATTCAGCAACAAGGGTACCTGGTACTTCGCACAAATTTCACTTACATAAACAACCGTTTCCGACGGTATTTCCTGTTGAATTAACACAATATCCGAACTTCGGATGACGTCAAGCGCTTCTTCCACATAGGCGGGTGTCACTTCATTATTTGCTGCTTTTACCACGACAATACTGTTATCACCTTCAGCTAGTACAATATGCGCTGTACCGCTTTCCATATGTGTAACCGGTTTCACATAGCCAGTATGAACATGATTTTCTTTAAAATTTCGTAAAATCTGTTCTCCAAAATGGTCATCCCCTACACGTCCAATCATCGTAACGTCTGCTCCGAGTCGTGCTGCGGCTACTGCCTGATTGGCTCCTTTACCTCCAGGTACGGTTGTAAAGCTTTCACCCAATACCGTTTCACCAGCACCGGGACGTTTGGACGAAGTAACTACGAGATCCATAGAACTGCTTCCGATAATCGAAATTTTAGCCATCATAATCCACCTTTCTTGTCGTTTCCCGTTCTATAAATTTGACGGGCAATTGTATGCTTGAATAGGTAAGTACTTTCGAATGAAGATTAGGTACGCTTGACTTCGTTACTTGCGACTGCTCAATCAACTGAATGAGTAGTCCTGCTGCTTCCCAGCCCATTTCATAAGCAGGCTGTCGTATCGTTGACAAAGGCGGGAATAACAAACTACTTAATGGTATATCATCAAACCCGATAATTTGAACATCATCCGGGATTTTCTTTCCTAATCTATGTGCCTCATGCATCACCGCTGTAGCCACGATATCGTTACTTGCGATAACTCCGTCCGTATCCGGGTGCTTGCTAAACAGCTCTTTGGCCCACGACTCGGCCTCCTTGAACGAAAAGGAAGTTGTCTCGACCACATGGTAAGCAATTCCGGATTGCTGAAGCTCTTCAACCGCCCCGCGAAAACGGTCTTGTGCTGGACGAATATGTGCAGGACCCTGCATGACTGTAATTTGTTTGCTGCCGCGGGCAACCATTTCTTGAGCAGCCAAGCAACCGCCATGGGCTCCATCCGCATATACGGAGAGGCTGTCACTGGAAGTTCGATCGAGAAAAACGACCGGGATCTTCAGTTTGGCGTAACAATCGGCATCGGGATCATTGGTAGAAGAAATAACACCAACGACATTATTTTGAACAAAAGTATCCATGTAATCCAATTCTTTTTGGCGATCTTCATCACTATTACCGAAAATAATCCGAAAATCATTTTCCTGCATTCGATCCTCCACCCCACGAGCTAACAAGGGAAAGTAAGGGTTCGTAATATCCGGCAGCAGCAGGCCGATTAATCTGGACTTCTTTTTATACAAAGAACGTGCAACTTCATTAGGCTTGTAATTTAACTGCTTCACAGCAGCCTCTACCTTTCGCCGTGTATCCTCATGTACATATCCAGTTTCATTAATAACTCTGGATACAGTCGCTACGGAAACACCTGCAAAGCTGGCGACTTCTTTAATTGTTGTCATAGTGTAGGTTCAACTCCAATGTGTAACCGGTTACACATATAAAATATCACAGCATTAATTTTTTGACAAGCATTAATTATTTGCACGTTAAATGCTTTAGCTTTATAATTCTTATTGTAACTAATGAAGTTCCACCTTTATACACATTCTAAAGTGGGGAGCACCACTCCCAGTTACTCAATAAATACGTATATATGGAGGCTTTTTCCTGATGAATATCGAAGTTTGGTCTGATTATATGTGTCCATTCTGTTATATCGGCAAACGCCGTTTGGAGCAAGTATTACAGCAATTCCCACATCGAAATGAGGTGCAATTGACATTCAAGAGTTTTGAATTGAACCCGGATGCTGTGAGAGATAGTGGTAAAACGATCAATGAAGAACTATCAGCTAAATATGGGGTCAGTCTGCAAGAGGCTCAGGCTATGAATGATCGAATGAACGAAAACGCACGCTCTGCGGGTCTTGATTATAATATTCATGCCATGGTGCCGACAAACTCTCTTGATGCTCACCGCTTAACACTTTGGGCTCAAACACAAGGCAAAATGCTGGAGCTGAGCGAGCGTTTATTCCAAGCTGTTTTCATCGAAGGCAAGCATACAGGGGATCATGAAGTGCTGGTAGCGCTGGCTACTGAAGTTGGTTTGGATCAAAAGGAAGCGGCTGCTATATTAGCCAGTGACCGTTTTACCGACGAAGTTAGAGCTGATGAAGCCGAAGGCGCTGAGTTGGGTGTTCAGGGTGTGCCTTTCTTTGTATTTGATCGAAAATTTGCTGTTTCTGGTGCCCAGCCGGAGGAAGTATTTTATGATGCGCTTCAAAAAGCATGGGATGAACGCTCACCTTTCACCATGATAAGCGGCAGCTCGTCCAAACAAGATGCAGGTGGTATATGTACCGATGAGGGTTGTGAGCTTCCAGGCCGTGAGGGCTGAACAGTCCGTGAATGAAGATTTTCTATTCACTAGATAAATTTTAAAAAAGCGTGCCAGCTCCCAATTAAACCTGAGGCTGGCACGCATCTTTATTTTATAACGATTTAATCATTCCGCCATCCACAAGGATGGTGCTCCCTGTCAAATAGGATGAAGCTGAAGACGCCAGAAAAGCAACAACTTTACCGAACTCTTCAGGCTCTCCATACCGCCCCAAAGGAATACCCTCCTCTGCTTGTTTACGAACCTGATCCGTCGTTTGCTGGGTTTTCTCAGCTCGATGCTCGTCCAAGCTACGCACGCGATCGGTTGCAATTCTCCCCGGTGCTACAGTATGTACCAGAATATTATGAGGAGCTAATTCCAGAGACAACGTTTTCGCCAATCCAGCGACTCCAGTACGTAGCGTATTTGAAATGATTAACCCCGGAATTGGCTGTTTAACTGAGGAAGAAGCAATATTTAAAATCCTACCGCTTTGTTGTTTTTTCATATAAGGTAACACCTCCCGGATCAACCGGATATGACTAAGTAAATTTTGTTCAAAGGCCTGCATCCACACTTCATCTGTAAAATCATCAAAGGTACCGGCAGGAGGCCCACCCGCATTGTTAACCAAAATATCAACGGTGCCAAACAAATCAGCTGTACGGCGGATGGCCTGGGAGATATCTTCTGGTTTTGTTACATCGCAAACTACATATTCAACGCGGCCACTCGCTGTTTCCAGTAATTCCGCCTGCGTCCGCTGAAGCTCTGCTTCGTTCCGTCCTGAAATGAGGACATTCGCACCCTCGCGTGCCAGCTCCCGTGCGCTTGCCTTGCCGAGTCCTTTACTGGAACCTGCAACAAAGGCTGTTTTTCCCGTTAATCCTAAATCCATCTATGACACTCCCTTTTCTCAGTGTTCTCTATTTAATTGTACACATGACCAGCACATAATGCGAATAGCTTGGTAGTATCATGAAGGCTATCTATCTTCTCACCATTAAAAAGAATACGAAATCATTAATTGCAAGGTAAAACAAAAAGGCCAGACATTAAGTCAGAGGCCCTTTTTGCTTTACAAAATTTTGTTTGTTTACAGCACGTTATGATGTTGATGCAGGTGTTGTTATTGGCTGCTCGTATACAACAACGGACTGGCTCTCAGGCTCCCATTTAACATTTGTCCCCAAGGCCTCTCCGATTACCCTTACAGGTACCATTGTCGTCCCATCCACTATGGATGCTGGCTGCTCGATAGAATACGGCTGACCGTTAATATATGCTTTCGGACTGTTAACAAATAATTTGACGGACACGCCGTTACGGGTGACAGTAACAGTCTTTTCTTTCGGATCCCAGGAAACCTTTGCATCCAAAGCTTCGGAAGCTGTTCTAAACGGAACAAGTGTGGTCCCATTGCGGTTAATCGGTTTGGCATCGTATTCTTCACCATTCACGAACAGCTTCATACCCGACGGCCGTCCGGCCTTCTTCGAGAATTCACCCAGCTTTTTGTAGCTGTCCAGATCGGACACATTAGCCAGTACCGCCTCCTCCTGCATGTAAACGGCATCTGTCACATTTCCGTTTTCAGCCAGTAGCTCAGCTGCCTCAGTCAGTGCTTTACCAGAATTCCGGATCAATTCAAGTTCAGCAACCTGCTCCGAAGTCAAACGGTCCGGGTATTTCGTAAGCAGCAGATTCGCAATAACCGCTCCTGCCGGCTTATCCTTCGTATTTTCTACCGCGTGAAGCAGACCCTTGTAACCGTTGCGTCCCTTGTGACCATTATGGTCTTTGGACTCCCCGTATGTATCATCCGTTACTGCAACAGGTTCAGTTTTTCTGATTTCTGCGTGTTTGTCTTTTTTACTGTTTTCATCCTTTTTACCGGATGCTTTGTCCTTTTGTTTTTCGGACTGATCATTGTCTGAGTCATGGGGATTGATTAGCTCTTCCCCGCTCTTTTCATTCCCGTCTTTAACAGACGTCTTTGCTTCCTGTTTGTTCTCCTGATCATTTCCGCGTCCCTGCTTGGCTTCAGCGGTTCCCGCTGCCAATCCCAAGACCAGTATACACGCTAGTAAAGCTGTCCAAGTGTTTCTCATGATGCGATTCCTCCTTATAGTAAAGACCGGGCTCAAATGTCCCTAGATGTATTAACGGCTTCTCTAAGCTGATTTTTTATCTTTTCTTATCTAATGTGTGAAACACCACTATAGCTGCAGTCCAGATTGTCAAAATACTATAAAATTTTATTATACGCCTAACCTATTTACACAGTATAATGAGAATTACACATGCATTTTTAAGAACCAGCCTTTACATTCGCATAATAGAAAGAAGATGAAACAGACATGTTCGGCACCATTCTTTTGGACGTTGTTTTACCTATTTTTGTACTTATCGGTTTTGGTTGTATCATGCAGTATTATTTTCGACTGGATTTGTATACCTTAGCTAAAATCAATTTTTACTATATCACCCCCGCAGTTGTGTTTACGGGTCTTTATAACTCGGAAATATCCTTAATGCTCATGGGTGCGGTTTCGCTTTTTTATGCCTTGTACATAGCTATTCTGTACGTAATCAGCACTACCGTCGCCAGATCTCTGAAATACAGCCCCGGAATGCGTGGAGCTTTTACAAATAGTGTTATGCTAGATAATTCAGGAAATTATGGTCTGCCAATCAATCAGTTGGTGTTCAAAGGTGATCCGCTGGCCATTTCCGTTCAAGCACTGATTATGACCTTTCAAAGCTTTGTCACATTTACATACGGCACTTTTGTTGTGCAAAATGGCAAGGCCAATACTCGAAAAATTTTAATTAATTTTCTGAAAATGCCTGTTCCCTATGCGCTTGCGCTAGGTTTGCTCCTAAATCTGCTACATAGTCCATTGCCTAATTTACTGGCTGAACCTTTGAATTATATTAGTCAGTCGATGGTTGCCGTGGCTCTGCTTACTTTGGGAGCACAAATTGTGCAATATCCCTTTCGCTTGCGCCGGACAGCCGTGTACATCAGTATGGTACTACGCCTGATTGCTGGTCCAATGGTCGGTTTTATGCTCGTCTTGCTGCTGGGTCTTAAGGGGATTCCCGCTCAAGCCTTGCTCATTGCATCGGGTATGCCTACCGGTGTTAATACAAGTATTTTGGCGGAAGAATATAAAAATGAACCCGATTTTGCCGCACAAACAGTATTACTTTCAACGATTATGAATGTCATTACGATGACACTGTTAATTTCAGCATCCCGGCACCTTGTTTGAGGTATGATAAATATAAAAATTTGATTAGAGACGCTTTTTTTGTCTAAAGACAGGAGCGTTTCTTTTTCGAGATAAAGAGAACATACATTCCTAACGGTGTTCCTTTTTTTACTTAAAGTGGTGTGTTTGTTTTATGGAGATTGTATGCGAGAAGGAATCTTTTTCTATTATGAATTTTTCACATAGTGAAATAGTTATGCGTTTGAATTTAAACCTCTGCTGGTTGCTGTTTTTAACTTGAACTTCTTCTATTTTCAGAAAAGACTGAGGTGAACTAAATACTCAAAAAATAAAGCCAGCTCGCTCGTAGAGTGGCTGACTTAAGATTATTTTTATGAGGATTTAGGGCTCGATTCCCCATTGCTTGCTTCCAGACAGGTAAGCGGTTATTTTAGCAGAATCTTGTAAACTGTTTGCTGTGGGATTAAATGAATAATCATCGGTTTGTGTGTAACTGCTCCAGTCCTCTTTGGATATCCGGGTTTGCAACTCCACACTTTGACCGGGCTCTAAAGAACCCGCAGCCGAGTTAAACCCGATTTCTGCATAAGAATCTGCCCCTGGCTTCGCATTGGATAATGTTTTGAAGCTAGCAATCACATTCCCTGTACCGACGCTCGACCAATCCGTGAAGAAATTTTGTGCTTTCTCTCCGTTAATGGTGTAATAATAACGCAATGTCACGTCTGCTAGGGAAATTGATGAGGTTCCCGTATTGGTTATTTTAAATTTGGAACTGATTGTATTGCTTGTGGCGGATACATTCCCATTGAAGGTTTGCACCTTCAGAACGCCCTCGCCTGTTCCCGGCTCACTTGGCGTATCCCCTTTCACCGTAATCGTAAACAACGCATCATTGCCTGTGCTAAAATGGAAGTTTAGTGCTGTCTCCCCTTTAGGAAGTTTAGATAAATACTTGTTGGTAAGAACGACCGTTTCTTCACTAAACGTATAATCTTCACCTTTGTTCAACACCACACTCCCCTGCTTGATCGCTTCTAGCGTATTGCCGTTAAGTGTTAGCTTGACAGTAATATCCGCATTGCTGTTATTCACTCCATAGGTTGCAGTCGTTGGTGTAATACTTGCTTGCCCGGTAGATGGCTGATCACCACCCACACGATCTGCCACCAGAATGCCGCGGCCATTCGTTCCCAGATAAGCACGTCCATAAACCCGAGGGTCCCCAATAATTTTGGTCACTCGAGCATATTGATGCTTGTCATCATTAATGCGCGCCCAGTTTGCGCCAGCATCGTCCGAACGGTAAAATCCACGTGTACCATCTATTTTACCAACGATAAATACCGCTGCATTCGTACGGTTCGGCGCTGCCTTACCAAAGCCTATAAAATCCGCTTCCTGCACATTAGAGAGCTTGGTGAACGTAGCGCCGGAATCCTTGGAATGCCATAAGCCATATGGCCCTCCATCCTCGGAGCCTCCGGCGAACCATACATCTCCTTCTGCTCCTCGTACAGCATCAATATCAGCATTGCCTGCTGTCGGTAAGCCAGTTACCGCTGATGGCGTAAAGGATACGCCTCCATTGGTGCTTATATATATTTTCCCGGAGGCAAATGCGTAATATTTATTAGGATTCACTCGGTCAGAGACGATCTTTGCATTCGCTGGAATCCCTGTGCTTGCTGTCCATGAGTTGCCGCCAGTTTTGGAGTAGAACACACCTTTGTCTGATGTACTCCACAGTAAGCCATTACCATCTGCCGCTACGGCGATGCTGCCTCCTCCTGCTGTACCGGAAGGCTCGCTATTTGCTTTATACCAGTTGGCTCCGCCATCATTGGAAAAACCGATGGATTTGGCATTTGAATCTTTTTTATAATCCGCTTTACCTACCCGGGCCATATAAGAAGGATTCAGCTCGGCATAATCAATGCTTTCACTGCTTGTAAAGGTCGGATTATCCAGCATTTTAGCTGGAGCCTTGAATAAATCGTCGTGTCTGAATCCAGAGACATCACCTACTGCGCTCACCAAAGGTGCACCAGTTGGAGGGCTCACCAGATCCAAAATCGCCGTTTCCTCTACCCCTTTAGCGGCTACTGAAATATCCAGCTTTCCTCCTTTATCCCAATTGGTCAGGTTTTTAGAACCATAAATCGTAGCTCCGGTGCCATACAGCATATGGTCTGAATTAAATGGATCTATCTCCAGATCTCCGATCATCCACCCCAGCTTGGGCGATACTTCCGGTGGAGCAGGGTTCGCATTGAAAGTTAGCCAAGGCGCACCGCTTATATTCAGATTGTATTTCAGCTTGCGAGACGGATAACCATCGAATTCCCAAATAGGACTCCAGGTTGCCCCGCTATCCGTGCTGCGGTAAATCGTTTCATCCGGCCACCAGGCATTCAACGTAGCAACCATAAGTGTACCTGGCTTCTGGGCATCCACCGTCAGTCCACCATATCCAAAATGATTGTCCGCGCTGCTGCTGGCAACGGGGCTAATGTTAGTCCACTGCCCGCTTGCTGTATTCAATTTCCACAGTTCACCCTTTGTTCCGTCATATGGACCAGCTCCATCGCTATAAGAAATATACAGGTTGCCGTCTGGTGATAACACACCGTGATGTGGCAAATAGCCCGTAGGCTGTCCCGCTATAGCAGACCAGGTTGTCCCGCCATCTGTACTCCGATAGACACTTTGCTTTTTATCTGCAACACCTACATAGATCGTCTGCGTTGCTTTACTCGAAGAGCCTGTTTTTTTGTCAAAGGTGATCCACGCTAAACCAACAATGTCACTGGTATATTCATTGGAAGGGTCCTGTACATACGTCCCTGGATTCGGGAAGCTACTCACCTTGCTCCAAGTTGCTCCAAAATCAGAGCTTTTCCATAGTCCATTACCGCTTCGAGCTCCAAAGAACAAAATATTATTCTTATTTGGATCAATCGTCAGACGTTCACCCATTGAACGCCCCGGCATATTGCCCCCCACCTTAAAAGGAAGCTTGGTTGTCTGCCACGTGTTGCCCTTGTCGGTGGAACGCATAATCTGCCCGTTTTGTTTATCCCATGAATTAGTATACGTGCCTGTAGCTATATATACACGATTCGGATCAACAGGATCAGTCGCCAGTGCATCGACACCATTTTTATTCCAATCCTCCCAGCCCACAGAATCGGTCAGTGGAATCCAACTCTCATTGGCAGCATTCCAGCGATAAGCTCCTCCTATATCTGTACGGGCATAGATCAGGTCTTTTTCCGTTTCATTAAAAATAATGCCAGGTACAAAACCACCACCTCCACCCGTAACGACACTTTTCCAACTGTACTCGTCACTTGTAGCAGCATGGGCCGACGCTATCATTCCTGTCCAGGAAGCACCCGCTACCACAAGCGCCAAACAAGCAATTCTCAACCTGTTTTTTGCCTTAGTCAATGAATTCAACCTCCTTCTTCATTATCATTTGAATATGCGAGTCATTCTGAGATAAAAGTAATCAGCCGATTCTGAATACGTTCCTATCGTTATCGTTGCTTCTCACAAATCTGACAAATGTTTTCTCAGGCTCACCCCCATTCAACCAATATATACGGTGCAATGCTTGTTTTGTTAGCGCTTACATATGTGCCTTGCTCAATAGATTCGTCATCTTTTTCTCATTTCCTTGTGCGAAAAATCAAGATAATGCAATATTATCTCCTGCTCCGCAGCTTATAATAGGAGGCTTGGACTTACCTCAGAGTTAACACCTTTTATTTAATTCTATTATGAATTTTTCATATAGTGAATTAATTACTTTATTTTCATTCTTTATGGGTGTCAAAATACTTGGATTTACAACAAAAAACCGCGCTATGCGCGGTTCCAGCTTACATTGCATCCGTTAATACTGTCGTCAGTCATAAACATGTGCATATTATTGCAAGTATTCAAGCGCCAGAGCTAAAAAAATATGTCCTGAGACGAGCAATGCCCGCTCATCAAAATCAAAGTGAGGATGGTGATGAGCAAAATGCGTTCGTTCATCCTCATTGCGTGCACCCACATGAATGAAAGCTCCCGGTCGCTGCTCCAAATAATAAGCAAAATCCTCTGCTCCCATGACCGGCTTCAAATCCAAAAAAGCGTCTGCTCCATACAGTCTGCCGATGAGCTCACGTACACGTTCCGTTTCGACTTCGGCATTCACCAAAGAAGGATAGCCATTCAAATAGTCAATTTCGTATCCAGCATGATAAGCCTCAGTCAGCCCCTTGACGATACTGCGAATTTCATTCTCGACTTCCTTACGCACTTCCTTATTAAACGTACGTACGGTGCCTTCAATTTTGGCCTTATCTGCAATCACATTAAAGGCAGTTCCAGCTTGAAATACCCCAATCGTTAACACTGCTGATTCAATAGGGTCCACCCTGCGACTGACCACCTGCTGCAACCCGTTCACAATTTGACTGCCGATAACAATAGAGTCCACCGTCTGATGCGGTCGTGCGCCATGCCCGCCTTTACCGTTGATCTGGATCGTAAACGCGTCGACAGCCGCCATCGCGGGTCCACTCTTTAATCCAATTTTACCAAAAGGAATTTCAGATGCGAGGTGAATACCATATACCGCCTCTACCCCATCCAGACAGCCATCCTCAATCATAAACTTGGCTCCGCCAGGCGGTTTTTCTTCCGCATGTTGAAAAATAAACACAAGCTTTCCCTTCAACGCCTCACGGTTATGGCTCAATACGCGTGCCACTCCAAGTAACGCAGCCGTGTGTCCATCATGTCCGCAGGCATGCATAACACCCGGAACGGTCGATTTATAAGACACATCCTTTTCATCCTGAATGGGAAGCGCATCAAAATCAGCACGAAATGCAATCGTTCTACCTGGCTGACCGCCTTCTAAAAACCCGAGCACACCGTTTCCACCCACATTCGTTCTTACCTCAATGCCAAAAGAGCGCAATTGATCGGCGATAAATGCAGACGTATTCGTTTCTTCAAAAGAAAGCTCGGGATGCTGATGTAGATGTCTTCTCCACGCAATCAGCTCTTGTTCACCATCTTTTAATTCCTGAACCCATTTTTCTAGCATAATACCCTCTTTTCCTATTGAATTTATATACTTCTATCCTTATCTTACCATGAACAGCCTGTAGAATGTAGTTCTCTTATCATGCCAATAGTAGATCAAAGGGGTGTCTTCAACCTAGGCCGGGTAATGACAAGCGGCATAATGTCCTGTGCTAATCGCTGTCAGTTCAGGCACTTCCTCACGGCAACGCGAGGTCGTTAGTGGACAGCGGGTATGAAAACGACAGCCGGATGGAGGCTTCGTAGGCGAAGGAATCTCACCTTGTACCGTAATTAGCTCCCGGCGGTTTTTCGGATTTGGATTAGGTATCGAGGCAACAAGCCCTCGGGTATACGGGTGGGCAGGATGCCTGAACAACTCGTCACTTGGCGCAATTTCTACAAGTTTTCCCAAGTACATAACCCCTAACCGATCTGAAATATGGCGGACTATATGCAATCCGTGTGCGATAAATAAATAGGTCGTATCCAGCTTACGCTGTAAGTCCTGAAGCAGATTGATAATTTGCGCCTGAACGGAAACATCCAAAGCCGACACTGCCTCATCCGCCAAAATAAACTGCGGTTGCAGAGCAATGGCACGGGCTATCCCGATTCGTTGGCGCTGTCCTCCCGAAAATTCATGCGGAAATCGCATAACCAGCGAAGGTGATAATCCAACAGCGCTCAAGAGTTCCTCCACCCGTTCCTGCTTGGCCTTACCATTCAGCCCTTCATGAACCGCAAGCGGCTCCCCTATGATATCTCCTACACTCCACCGTGGATCAAGAGATCCGTAGGGGTCTTGAAAAATCATCTGCATATCACGACGAACAGATCGCAACTCAGAATTTCCTAAACGTGTTAGCTCCTGATTCTGGAACCATACCTGCCCCGAGGTCGAACGCTCCAGCTGCATCAGCATCCGGCCTAAAGTAGACTTACCACTGCCGGATTCTCCGACCAAACCAAAGGTTTCGCCCTTTCGAATTGAAAACGATACATCATCCACCGCTCGGATCGAAGCACCAGTCCGACCGGGAAAGCTTTTTTTCACCGGATAATACTTGCGAAGTCCATCCACCCGAAACAAGTCCTTCTTGTTCTGAACACTTTCCGTGATAGTCTCATTGGATTCAGGGGAGTTCTTTACCTGTATGCCATGAATGCTCACCTTAGCCCCATCAACAGCAGATACGTTCGTCACTTCTTCCTTTACTTCGGTTGCCTTTGCAACAGCATCTGCTGTGATCTGCCCTTTCACAGATAGCTCTGTAATACGCCAATCACCAGATGTAGCCAATTGCTCGGAATGCCAGCAAGCTACCTCCCTTTCACCCTTGGCTGCCAGCGGTGGCGCTTCGTTCATGCATTGATCCGTCGCATGCGGACAACGCGGGTGAAACAAGCAGCCTGAAGGCAATGCACTCAGGCTCGGAATTGCCCCTGGGATCGAAAAGAGCTTGCTGCTGCGATCTGTATCCAGTGTTGCCACCGAACGAAGCAACCCGATAGTGTAAGGGTGCAATGGCAGCTCGAACAGTTCTACCGTTGCTGCCTGCTCCACGACTCGACCGGCATACATCACAACAATTCGATCCGCAACCTCTGCGGCAATACCCAAATCATGCGTAATCAACAGAATCGACATGTTGAATTCTGTCTTTAATTCCTGAAGCAATTGCAAAATTTGTGACTGAATCGTTACATCCAGTGCCGTTGTTGGTTCATCCGCTATTAGCAGCTCAGGGCCACATGAAAGTGCCATTGCAATCATTGCCCGTTGTAGCATCCCACCGGACAGTTCTCCGGGGTACTGCTTCATACGAATTTCTGGTTCAGGAATCCCTACTCTGTTCAGCAAATGAACCGCATGAGTCCATGCTTGCTTTCGTGTCTTCCGGTCATGCTCCATGATGATTTCTATCAGTTGATACCCGATAGTGTACACCGGATCAAACGCCGACATCGGCTCCTGAAATACCATCGCCATCTTTTTGCCGCGAAGTGAGCGTAATTCCTGCTGCGACAAAACGGTCAAATCTATGCCCTGCAACCGTATTTGTCCTTGGGCAATTCGTCCGTTTTCATAATCGATTAGCCGCATAATCGCCTTGGAGGTAATCGTTTTTCCGCTGCCGGATTCTCCGACGAGGCAGATCGTTTCTCCCGCCCCGATCGTTAGTGATACGTTGTCGAGTGCTTGCAGCAAACCTTTTTCAGTGTGAAAATCGACCGACAAATGTTCAATCTCCAGCAAAGATGACAAGCGAACTCCCTCCTTCTATAGCACTTAAGAATAGGCTTCCTGATGCTAGTTTGCATTCTTTTTCGGGTCCAACTGGTCTCTTAGCTTGTCGCCCAAAATATTGACTGACAACACAAATAACGTAATGGCCAGGCCAGGAAAGGTACATATCCACCAAGCTACTGTCAAATATCCTCGTCCTTGAGACAATACTGTTCCCCAATCCGGAATTTCCTTTACCGTGCCAAGTCCCAGAAAGCTTAATCCCGATCCGGCCAAAATAGCGCTACCGATGCCAAGCGTCGCCATCACGAGCAAAGGGGACAAGGAATTAGGAAGCACATGACGCCAAAAGATGCCGAAGGGTGTAACTCCGATGGAACGCGAAGCAGTGACGTAAGGACGTCCTTTTATACTCATAATCTGGCCGCGCATAACTCTTGCATAACCGGGGGCAGCAGATATGGCTACCGCCAGCACAATATTGAACAAGCTTGGGCCAAGAGCCGCCGCAATCGCCAAAGCCAGCAGAATGCCAGGAATAGTCATCAAAATATCAATAAATCGCATCAGTATCGAATCCACTGTACCGCCAATGTAACCTGAGAGCGCACCAATAATTCCACCCACCAGACCGCCGACGAGTACCGACATAAAGCCAATAAACAGAGAATCCCGACTTCCGTGAACAACCAGACTGAATACATCCCGCCCAAAATAGTCCGTTCCGAACCAGTGAGAAGCACTTGGGCCTTGTAAAATATGGTCGCTTAACATTTCTGTGGGTGCATAAGAAGCAATCCATTGCGGAAACGCCGCACAGGCGATTACGAACACAATAATCAGTCCCGCCGCATATACGAACCCATCCGACACTCCACCGAATCGCAACCTTCCAGTTTTCCGAGCTATTTGCAGCTTTCTTTCCTTCCAAATTGTTTTGGCAGCCATTGTTTCTCTCAACCGACTTCCTCCTCCCTGAATCCTTCCGGCTTACGCCGAGCGTCTAACCCTTGGATCAATGAACGTATACGATATATCCACCAGTAGATTTACGATCACATACATGATGGCAGAGAACAATACAACTCCCTGCACAACTGGCAAATCTTTAGCCATAATTGCATCCGCAATTAAACGCCCAATGCCTTGCCGTGAAAATACCGTCTCACTCACAACTGCTCCGGCCAGCATTTCTCCCATCAGCATCCCGATCATCGTTATCGCTGGAATCAACGCATTGCGTAGCGCATGGCGATACATAATAACCTTCTCAGATAAACCCTTGGAACGGAGTGTTACGATGAACTGCTCATTAATGACTTCCAGCATACTGTTACGCACCATTCTGACAATGAACCCTGCACCGACAATGCCCAAAGTGAGAGACGGAAGCACAAGGGTTTTCCAACCGTCCGAGCCCATAGCAGGCAGCCATCCCAAGTGAATGGAGAAAATAAGCAACAGCAGAATGCCTGACCAGAATGTGGGCATAGAAATGCCGAACAATCCAACGATTCGTGCGATGATATCAATCGGCTTATTCCGATGAATGGCCGACAGCACTCCAAGCAGGACACCGATAATGACCGAAATAGCAGAACCGGCAAGCGTCAGCGCCAGTGTAGGCGGGAGATTGACCCATATTTTAGGCAGCACCGGATCAGCATTGAGCAGTGATTTTCCAAAATCACCTTGTAGCAGATTTCCGAAATAGTTCAAAAACTGAACATGAAAAGGCTGATCCACTCCCAGCTTATGACGCAAATTGGCGATCATCTCTGGCGTGGCCGTTGAAGGGTCAAGAATCGAATCTACCGGGTCCCCCGGAAGCAGATACAAAATGCTGAATACCAAAATACAGGAACCCAGAATGACCAACAAAGAAGTAACCAGTCTTTCTGCAACTGCTCTGATCATAGCCCACACTCCTTCCCGTCTGGATGGCCCCAGAAACTATTTAAAAATACTATTTTTGAATACGCACATCGTTAAAGAGCGGATAACCCACTACATCGAATTTGAGACCCTGCACCGACTTGGCGGCTCCAACCGTATAAGGGAAAACATAAATCGGAATGACAACGGCCTGATCGCGGATTAGCTGTTGCACCTTTTTGTAAATCTCCTCCCGCTTGGCATCATCCTTTTCAATAGCTCCCTGCTCCAACAGCTTGTCGACCTCTGGATTGGAGAAGTTAGGCAGTGTAGGCCGCTGATTTGGCGCCGCTGTGTGGTAAAAAGCATATAAAGCGTTCGGGTCCATATTGACCTGGCTATTTCCGTAGAAATCATAGTTCCCGTTCGTATATACAACTGTTGCAATATCCTTGGTAATTTCAATCTTCACATCAACACCGATTTTCTTCAGCTGCTGCTGAATAATGGCTGCAATGTCGTTCCGTTTTTCACGGTTCGGAGTGCCGTCTACATAATGCAGCGTCAGACGTTGTCCATCCTTCACCCGGAAACCATCCGTTCCCTTAACCCATCCCAACTCATCCAGTAATTGATTGGCCTTGTTAAGATCAGGCTGCAAACCGTTTTCCAGTGATTTATCATATCCAAAAATACCTGGAGTGAGTGGCGACCATGCCTGTTCATAAGTTCCTAGATACAGTGTTTTGACGATCGTCCCCACATCAATACCATATTGTAATGCCTGTCTGGCCTTCAATTCATTCCACGGTGTCTTCTTTTGATTAATGAACAGCGTATATGGCAGTCCTAGGGTATTGACCTGCAACAATTGAAAATTAGGGTCACTCTTCAACGTTAAAATGTTCTGCGGTGGGACGGTTTCAGCGGCCAAAGCCTGCCCACTCTGCACACTGCCGATCCGGGTCGCCTCCTCTGGAACAATTTTAAAGGTCACGCTGTTCAAATACGGTGCACCCTGATTCTCGACAGTTTCTGGTGCCCATTTGTAATCCGGGTTACGTTCGATTTTGATTTCTGCATTTTCGTCCCATTTTACAAACTTAAAAGGGCCTGTACCCACAGGATGCTTACTGAATTGATCTCCATATTTTTTAACTCCTGCCGGAGAAACAATGGCTACAGCCGGAACACTTAAATTGCTCAAAAATGCTTGCGATGGTCGTTTCAGATTCAATTTAATCGTGTATTCGTCAATCACCTGTGAGGACTCATAGGGAGCCAGCAAGTTAGCAGAATTACCTACTACGGCTTGCGGATCAATAATCCGATCATAGCTAAATTTAACGGCTTCCGCATTGAACGGAGTTCCGTCATGGAACTTAATGTCCTTGCGCAGCTTGAATGTATAGCTTTTGCCATCCTCGGAAACGCTCCATTCGGTTGCCAGCCAAGGCTTAATCGTATTGTCCGGCAGCTTTACCACCAAGTTATCGAAAATCGCACGATATACCCGAGATGCTACTGCCAATCCACTCTTATGCGGGTCCAGTGAATCCGGCGATGTTGCCAGGGCATAGGTAAGATCTCCACCTTCTACAGCTTGCTCGTTTGCTGCTGCATTTGCATCGGTATTCGTAGAATTGGCTCCGTTATTGCCCGAGCATGCTGATAAGACTAGCACCATCGACAGGGTTAAAGCTGCCATTTTTGCAAATCGACTTGTTCGTTTCATCTAAAAACACTCTCCGATCTGATGGGTGATGTTATGATTACATTGCATTTTGAGAGCCGATGCTCCATTGTTGATAATTCCAATCTGATATATATGAATTATGTTAATAACTGTATACCTGCGTTTTTATAGTGTCAATGCAGGTTCTAATTGGAATGATCTATAGATGGATAGAAGACTTGAATTGACAACAAAAAAGAGCCGACAGGATACTCTCCCCGACTCTTTTTTCAATGCTGATTTTCTATTTTGAATTTTTCAGGTATTGAAAAACTGGCTTATATTCCCTCGTACCGGATGTGTCTGTTCCCTGTACTCACCGTTCGTATAGCTCCCAATCACCTTGCGCCAAAAGGATTGTGCCGGCCTATTCGTGCTCATCTGCGTTACCTTCCAACGTCCGTTAAAACGTCCAAACAGCTCATGAGCCGCCCAAGTCCCAACTCCATTATGCCGATAAGGACGAAGTACAAAGAACTCAGCCATATAGTAGTCAGCTTCTCGATTGCTGGACATTCGGTCAACGAGTGCAAAACCCACAGGAACATCCTGTCTCCAGATCAGAAAAGGCAGCTTCTGTTCGCCGCTTGTCCAGTATTGATACAAGTCCGGATAAGCAGGGAATGTCCCCTTCTCAGTGACATCAATACGAAGATATGCCGTAAAATCGTATAAATAAAATTGCATGAGCTGCACAATAATGTCCTTTTGCGACTCCGGTGCACACTTAACAGACAGCTTCAGTTCCGATTTGATATTATACCCCATACTTTCACCTCTCTTGGCGGTTCAATCTGTTCTTTAACTTCGAATTACATCCCATCCAGTGCTGTTCAAAATATGCTAAAATACATATATATTATGACCGGACGAGGTGGAACCCAATGAATATACAAAAGATCATCGACCGGCGCAAACTAGATGAAAAAATGCCGGGATTACCATGGTACGTGCAGCAATTTATGGATTATAAGCTGCCCGACCTGTCCCCTTCCACATTACTAGAATATGTGCGGGATTACGAAGCCTTCTTTTCATGGCTTCGCTCGGAAGGCTTGTCTACCGGAGAAACGAATGCCCAAGTTACGCTGGAAGAGTTGGAGACACTTCATATGGACAGTATTACAGGCTTTCGATTATTCCTGTCTACTAAGCGCGAAGGCTCCAACTCCCGTATAACCATTTCACGTAAGCTATCGTCGCTGCGTTCGCTTTTTCATTATTTGAGTCAGATCGCTGAGGATGAACATTTTTATCCATTGCTCAAACGCAACATTATGGCCAAGGTCGAAATCAAGCGTATACATAAACCCAAGGATACGGCGGCCAAGCTTAAAGGTAAAATACTGGAAGAGGAAGAACTACTTGAATTCATCGGTTATATTTATGAAGGCTATGGTCAGGATTTGGCCGATAACAAGCAGGCGTTATATTCCTATGAACTAAATAAGGAACGGGACGCCTGCATCGCCAGCCTCATTTTGAACTCAGGCCTGCGCGTATCTGAAATCGTCAATCTGAATCTGGATGATTTAGACATAAACAATAAATTATTATATGTGTACCGCAAAGGCAATAACGACGAAACCTTTAAAACGCCGGTATATTTCCGCGAGCAATCCAAAGATGATCTCGCACTTTATTTGTCCCTGAGACATACCCGTTACCGCGCTCCAAAAAAAGAAAAGGCTCTCTTTGTCACACGTCCTAACGGCAGTACTGAAGGCAAACGGATGACCAAAAGAGCGATTCAGGCAATGATCATTAAATACGCCAAACGGTTCGGCAAGCCTTACCTTACCGTGCATAAGCTTCGTCATTCCTTTGCTACTGACTATTATTTACAAAATGATATTTACAAAACAAAGGAACAGCTGGGGCACGCTTCGACAGAAACAACAGAAGTGTATGCTCACCTGACTGACAAAACCATGTCTCAGGCGATCGAACGGCGGGTGGAGACTCTAACCGACTCAGCCGATTGATGTCTCACCCCTGCTCATTCCTCATTGCTTCTCTGCTTTTGAATCTGTTCGAGTAGCCAGCGGCCTGCGGGTCCGTTGGCCTCGGCAGGAAATATCTGTATCATTTCATCTGAGTAGTGACCTTGAGCCCAATCCATTTGATGCTCCCAAACCGCTACTCCCTGTACATTTGTCAGCTTACACGTAAGCTGAGCATCCGATTGTTCCCGCACCATGACCAGCTTTGGATAATCCTCCTGCTTGAAGCCTTCCAGCAACACACAATCATAGGCCTGAAAATGCCGGATCAGTCTGGTGGCAGGCTGACTATTCTCCTCTAAAATGGCTGTTCTTCCAGCCGAAACAATAGCTACGCCTTCAGCACCCGCCTGTCGGTGCTTGTACGTATCTGTACCCTCATGATCCATTTCAAATTCATGTCCATCATGCTTGATCACTGCTACGCGTAGACCTGACTTCTGCACATAACGAATCAATCCTCCGAGAAAGGTCGTTTTTCCCGTATTTTTGAATCCGACGATTTGACATACAAATGGATGTTTCGTATTCACGTCACCTGTCCACCTTGTAATACCAGTACACGCACCTCTTCACCTTTGCGTAATCCTTCTGTTGTAGGAGGAATCACGATCAGACAGTCGCTGTCCTTAATGGTCACCATGACACTGGATTCATCTACCCGCGCAGGAATCGCGTATACTTGCCCACCACGTATCTCCAAAGAGCTGCGTACAAAGCGTGTATAGTTGTTTACCTTTGTATAATCTGCGCCTAACTTCGCCGTCCAGGTTTGTAAATATGGCTGGTCCGAAGATAACATCATTTGGATTGTCGGTCGTACAAACAGCTCACTGCCTACAAAGCACGCACCGGGGTTGCCTGAAAGCGCAAATAACAGCTTGTCGTCAATCACTGCGGCTGTGGTCACACTTCCTGGACGCATCGTTACCTTGTTGAATAACATGTTCACATCTTCCTGTCGTACCAGGTCACCCATTATATCAAAATCCCCCACTGATACTCCTCCACTCGTGACCACGATATCATAGGCAGCTATCGCTTCACGTACAGAAGTACGGGCAAGGCTCAAATCATCATGAATGGCTTGTAAAATGAACGGCTCTCCTCCTGCCTCTCTAATTTGAGAAGCCAGCATATATGTATTACTGTTTCGAATTTTCCCCGGTTGTAACGGCTCATCCACTGCAAGTAATTCCGATCCTGTAGAAAAAACGGCCACCCTTGGCTTCCTGTAAACAGGTACCTGATGTACACCAAAAGTAGCCAGTACCGAGATGTGCCCCGCTCCCAGGCAGGTTCCCTTACTAAGCAAAAGCTGACCTTCCTGAATCTCATGACCAATCTGTGTTACATTTTTGCCAACTTCTGTACGCTTCTTCAATCCGACATATGTCTGTCCATTTTCCTCACGCAGCTGTGTTGCTTCCAGCATGACAACCGTGTCCGCTCCTTCAGGTAATTGCGCTCCTGTCATGATGCGGGCAGCCATTCCAGACTCCACCTGCTTGTCCGATACGGTGCCACATGGAATTTCATCAATCACATGTAACCAGATTTCCTGACCGGACGAGCACACTTCAGTGTCCGATCCACGGATCGCATAACCGTCCATACCTGAGCGACGAAAACGGGGATACGGGTGTGGTGCGGTCAAATCCATCGCCAAATAACGTCCATGCGCCTGCTCCAGCTCTACGTCTTCCCTTTCACCCTGTTTAACATGGCTAGCTATCCTGCTTTGTGCCTCTTCCACCTGAACTGCTTTACGCTGGAATTTTTCTGCGCTTAATGATGTATGATTCATATTTTCACTCCGTTCTTCTAAAATGCCCTCTTTCTGTTATAACGCTAAAAACGTTATCTGGCAAATCGGGGGGGGTGTCTAAGTATGTATGGCAATAAAAATAACCCGTGAATTCTACGGGTCATTTCTATAACTTTTTAAGTGCTTTAAGCTTATTATGAGACATAGAACAAGTGAAGTCAGATCCTTCGAATCGTACCTCCAAATGTGTTAGACTCGATCTCACAAACCAAGTCGTGATAGCTGAAAAGCTTCCTTGCAAGTCTGTGTGGTTAGCCCGATCGTATAAGAACAATGCCTCAAATTGAAAACGCGGTACTTCATCAGTTCTTTTCTTTTTTCTTAAGCTCAGCCGGTATCGGTTTAGCACCAAATACTGTTTTTTCATTTTTGGTAGATTCGTTAGCGTATTTTCCCAGTCTTATATTTAAAGCTCTCGCCAATCTCTTATCCATTTTCGTTCACCTCCTTTCCATAAAGGAAGAATGCTGAATGCTTGAATAGCTAAAGCTAAGCATATTATATGGGACTGCACAAAAAAATTCACTGCACAAACCAAAACACATACCGTTTTATAATATTTGTGGTTATTGGTCTTATGAATATAAATAAAATGATTGGGTGCATAAACTAAAAACACTAATATTGAACAAGCATTAATAATCGAAATTGTTGATAAATTTAAAGAGACGAAAGGTATAGTTACACATATTGCCGTTGTAAAACAGACACAAAATGTAAGATTATTGAAGTGTGCCCCTCCTGAAAATCTTCTTACAAACATGATAGTAATCAGAGCGAGTAATGATCCCAAAAAATGCCCGGTCATCCAAGCGATAACCGCAACCATTAGTATCGACGATACTTCGGTAATTTTTATACCAAGCGCATACTCCATCACTTCTACACTTGTTGGACCATCAGGATCAGCTTTTTTTATTTCCGTTGCGATGTACCTTGATAGCGCTTCTAGCACCCTCGTAATCTCCTCTCTCTGAAAAGAAATACGACAAACCGAAAGTAAGCAATGAAATGGATAGTAATCCTATGGTATTTGAGCTATAGAGCATATACAAAGTAATAAAAATGGTGGCAGCTGATATTAGAGCACCTAGAATTAACAGCTTATTTAGGGACGATAAGTAATTTTCAGCTCTTAAAAAATCATGTGGAGGCTGAATTATAAACGAGAAACCAAAGTTATATTTTCCCATCACAAAAGAAATAAAGTACGCAATAATAATAGAAGATAACTGAATAACGTAAATAGAAGAGCCAGAAGTATCATTAATAACACCTGGCTCTGCTACTCCGAAAAAATTTGCAAACAGAAATACAAAAAGTTGTAGGTTAATGTAGGCCGTTAGACCAGAACCAGCAGAAAAAGCGGCTAGATGGGTTTTGATCCCTAAACCAAATCTAAAAAAGATAACCATTAACAAATACTGAAGCGGCAAGTCTAATTTAGGCAAGCCTATAACTTCCCTCATTAGAAAGGAAAACAAAGCTATGCCAATTGCATAGAATAATATTTTTGTGCGATATTCCCTCACGGGAAGCATATAAAGCTTTAAGACCAAAATAACAGCGGCCAAAGCATCGAATAAACCAAGTAATATATATAAAAAAGCAGATAACACAGATACACCATCCTCTTATTTCGCCTGTTGTAATTGTATATTTTACTAATAGATGTGGCAATGAAATAATCTAGTAAACTGGTAATATTTGTTTTATGTAAGGTAAATATTTATTTTTGTCGTCAAAAAATATGAAAAGAACGATTTTAAAATCGTCCTCTTGTTGCAGTTTTAGCCTGTAACCTTCTGAATTATCTATCTGGCATCATCCTTTTGTCGAGCTGCTCAATTACAAGCGGCCAGGCCTGCTCATGTTGGTTCCTTGAATTCTCATCTGGAAAACCTACATGCGTTAAGTAAAGATGCGTGCCATTACCACGAGGTTTAAGCTCAACGGTGACCACTGTTTCAGTTCCCTTGGTACCGCCTTCGCCAGTAACCCATGTCAGCTCGATAAGTCTGTTTTGCTCAAGTCTTAGAAATCTTCCGTAATGTGGATGACGCTCCCCCCCAAAATGCGTTTCGAAAAAGAAGGTCGTGTTCACTTCAGCCTCCATTAATACTGATCCTGGGGCTGCAAACCAACTGTCAAACTGCTTCGTCCACGCCTGATACAGGACATTCGGAGGGCACTCCATTTTTCGTTCCACCGTTAGTTTAAATGGTCTTTGTGAAAGATCTGGCCAAGAAATAGATAGTGCCATTTGTTTTCAATCCCTCCAATCAAACAGAGTTTTGATTATCTCTACATTATTATATCCATAAAGGTGTAGGTTGCGGCTTCTTTTCATTATCTGTCAATTCACATTGAATGGCTGTGCCGCTAGATGATCACCAACGTCATCTCTAAAAATAAAAAAAGGAACTGTGCATCAGTACCACAGTTCCGCGAATCTTTTGTTTTCAAATAAATTGACGATACCCATCATCGTCGACTTCGTCGGCTGATTTTACCTGAACCGCTACGTGTTTTGGGCTTACTATAAGATCTACGCGGCGAATCAAATATGCTGGAACCGCCGCTATCGCTTCGGTCACGTGAAATCGAGCCTCTGCTCGGTGAACTGCTGGACCCTCTGTCGAACAAACTTCCGCTTGATCCAACGCTAGAATCCGAGTTCTTTCCTCTTCGGGTAACCGAACCTTTCCGCTCCACCGTAATCGGCGGAATCGCCTTTTTCTCCTGCACTGTAGGCGCACGATATTGGCCCTGAGAAGGTCGGTATACATCTCTGCTGGAGTAGCCTCGATAGGAGCCTGAACCACGCAACGAATCAAACAGAGCATCCAGTACAGTTGCGGTTAAGTATCCTTTTAGAAAGCTTGAACTGTAATTTTGCTCGACATACTTTTTACTGTCAATTTCAATGAGTGTATCTTCCTTCTTAGCTGGATCTTGCTGCAAATGGTACCACTCATCGCTATATACCAGAAACATCCGCTCATTGCTCTGCGGTGACATTTGCTCCGGTGTACGCTGTTCTTTCAATTCCTCCGCTACTTCCGGGACTGTCTTGCCAGCTGCCCGGTATACATACGAGGTCGAGTTTCCGCTGCCACTAACCGATTCCAGCGGATACGTATCTTTTACATTTGGCGCGCCGCAGCCGCTTAACACGGATACGAATAAGCTCAGCGCCACAATGACCTTTAATGCATACTGCCAGGTGCGTTTGCTCATGTGTAACCCTCTCCTAGCTTGCCCGAATAACCTTGACGTCTCCGGTAATCACTTCTTCTCCTTCATAAAGCATAAAGCGACCGTCCTGCCACTCTACCCGCAACAGATGGTAATCATCAGACTGGTATTGCCAAACATGCTGCTCTCCACCCTGTCGGAAAGGAGCACGGCCCATGACGGTAACATGCCCAGAATACTGCTCCTCCAAATGATACGTTGTATCATCCAGCTCTAAAATGGTCGGCACTTCCTCGGGGTTGTCAAGTCTGCCGTCGATGGGCTGATATAGTCCGAATTGCAGTGTTTCCCGTTCCTCAATATGAAGATAACTGACTTGATTACCATCCTGAAGCGTCAAAACAACGGCATTCCGGGCACGATTATGTACACGACCTACCACTTCATAGGTAACAAGCGACACTTCACAGATATCACCTGGATTTAAGTGAAGCATGCTTTTCTCTGCTTTTGGCGGCTCCGGCTTAGCAAATAGATTTGAAATTCGTTTCCACACACCCATGGTTATATTCCTGCCTTTCTTAGCCTAGAAGCATGCTGTAATGATCAAGGCGCCAACCAGATGCAGCGCTCCTGAAAACAGACCGAAACCAATTTTACCTTCCTGTGTACCTTTATCCAGGTCAAACTGAGCCCAGTACCGCAACAGCAGACGTACAATAACTTCCAAAACAAGTAGGATGACAAAGGCGATCACAGAATACACAAGCGCTTCGAGCAAATTATTAGCTGTAGCGATAGAGCCTGACAAAATATAGCCTTGTGCAACCAACTTCATAATCATTCGTACCGTTACGGCCATATTTCCAGCTTTCACTTCGGCAAAATCCTTATACTTCGTAAATAAAGAGTCGACATACATTAATGCGAAGATCAAAATAGCCCCCGCACCAGTCCATACAAGCATTGCTTTCATCGTTTCTAAAAAATGCATTTCATACCATCCTCCACATCTTCTTGACCTTCATATAATGCTTTACGCCTCCAGGCAGGGAAAAGCGAAGGAGAAAACGTTTCTCCTTCGCTTCCTGAGCAATCACACTTGGCGGTACTGCTTAAATGTTCTTATTTATTTTCGTATTGCTTTAACAAAGCGGCAAGCTCATCGTCCACGGCGCTTTTCTTATCCAGCTCTTTGAACTCCTCATCCAACGATTTTTCCTTAGAGGACATTTCGTTGCTCGCTTCGGCACGTGCTTCTGCTTGCAGCATTTTTTCTTCCATACGCTTCAATCCGGCAGTTGCCGTATCAGAGCTAAAACCGTTCATAGCTTTGTTAATTTCAGTTTGCGCTTTAGCTGCATTATAACGGGCAACCAGTGTCTCGCGCTTGTTTTTCATTTCTGTCAGCTGTCTGCGCATTTCATCCAGCTTGCCACGCAGGTTATCGGCTGCAGCTTTGTTCTGTTCGTAACCAGCTTTGAACTCGTTCATTTTTTGTTCAGCAGATTTCTTTTCTTCCAGCGCACGACGGGCCAGATCTACATTTTGTGCTTTTGCAGCGGTATGTGCCTGTTCTTCACGTTTCTTTACCAAAGCAGCCTGTTCTTCGTATTGCTGTTTGAACCTCTTTTCAATAGCAATTTGAGCGGCTACCGCTTTCTCTGCATCTTCCAGGTCCTCTTGCATATCACGAATGTATTGATCCGTCATTTTAATTGGATCTTCTGCCTTGTCGATAATGGCGTTAATGTTGGACATCGTAAGATCTCTTAATCGTTTGAAAATAGACATGTGAAGTTCCTCCTAGAGTTGAATGCTTAAATTTTAAGCTCTGTACACATGTTTACGCAAGCTTTGCAATGAGGGTTTCAAAAATATCTAAAAGCCGCGTAAGTAAGGCTCTGGGATGTCGGCCTGTACTTTTAGCTCCCGCGATGCATGCAGCGCCCAATAGGGATCACGCAGCATGGCACGGCCTATTGCTACCAGATCAGCTTCTTTTTGCTGAACAACCCGACGGGCGTCCTCATAATCATCCAGTAAACCAACAGCAATCACAGGTACATTCAGCTTTTCACGGATGGTATGAGCCAAATCCACCTGATAGCCGGCACGCGCAGACGGGCCTCCGCCAGAACCAATCGGACCCTCACCACCAGAAGAGATATGGAAAATATCCACACCTGCATCACGATATCGTTCCCCTACGCCTGTTATGTATTCCACATTATATCCATCCTCGACGTATTCTTTGGCAGATATGCGCATAAGCACAGGCATATCAGCAGGAAGAACCTCTTTAACAGCATGTATGACCTCAACACCGAACAGTGACAAATCCTGCCCATATTCATCTTCTCTGGTATTTGTTAAGGGCGAATGAAATTGATGGATCAGATAGCCATGAGCGCCATGTATCTCAACCGTATCAAAGCCGGCTTCCACCGCGCGGCGCGCGCCTTCTTTGTATGCCTGAACCAGTTCCCTGACTTCATCTATCTTTAAGGGATGCGGCTTTTTAAAGCGTTCGCTAAAAGGAATCGTGGACGGACCCACAGGTTGCTCAGCATCTTCAGCCTTGCGTCCAGCGTGGCCTAGTTGAATGCCGATTTTGGCACCATACTTGTGGACTTCCTCTACAATCTTACGATATGCAGGAATATGTTCGTCACTCCAAATACCCAAATCACGATCCGTAATACGTCCATCTGGATGGACCGCTGTCATTTCCACAATAATAAGTCCAGTACCTCCTACTGCTCGGCTCACATAATGGACATGATGCCAATCCGTCGGATTTCCGTCCTCGGCCTCCACACTGAATTGGCACATCGGGGGCATGACAATCCGATTTTTTAAAGAAAGCCCCTTTAATTGATAAGGAGTAAACAAGTCGGTCACTTTTATCCATCCTTCCTTCAATTCCATGTCTGTATAATTATGAATTACATCCCCATTATACACCAGCTGTCACGGGATACCGAATTCGTTGTAAGGCTAAAACTTGCGAAAATGCTCCTGTTTTCGGTCATGTTTAAGAGAATATGTACGTTTAGCTCCATCATCTTCATTGATAATCGTATCATCGTGGACTTCTTTCCAGACGTTTATGAGCCGAACTTGGTTACCAGCATATTTTTAATAGGACAGGTACATAATAGTCGAGAGCACCACTAGGTACCACTGCACGAAAAGGGGGGATACATATGCCGTACAGGGGAGTGTTGCCATGCTTGGCACTGTTACTAGCATTTTCAAGTTTACCCGTTCACGCGGATGCGCCTCCCAATATCGGAACGCCCCATCCCAAGGAAGCAGCTGTTGCTTCTTCTGTACATCTGAGTACAGATCGAGCTACTCCTACATTAGCAATGTTGCGTAAAAAACATGCGGACATTTTTAAAATGTGCGGCCCACACACCCGCCAAATTGCCCTAACCTTTGATGATGTGCCCGATTCTAGGTATACGCCGCAGGTTTTGGACGTATTACACGCCAATGGCATCAAAGCCACCTTTTTTATCGTCGGTCACCGTGCGGAAAAGCATCCGGGGATCATACGCCGTATTATCCGTGAAGGCCATGCTATAGGAAACCATTCCTATACTCATCCGGATTTTAGGAAGGCCACACCAGAACGCTTTCGCAACCAGATTACAAAAACAGAACGTATTTTACAAGCCAGAGCAGGTTTTCGCCCCAAGTTGATTCGTCCACCCTACGGTGAAATCACGGAGCCTCAAATCCAATGGGCACGTCGTCATGGCTATATGATTGTCAATTGGAATGTAGACTCTCTCGACTGGAAGGGACTAAGTAAAACACAAATTCAGCGCAATGTGATCCCAGCTACAGGGCCTGGCTCTATTATTTTAATGCACGCTGGTGGAGGTCAAAGTTCCAACTTGCAAGGCACTGTCCAAGCTCTGCCGGGTCTAATTCACTCTCTAAAAGCTAAGGGCTACAAATTTGTGACAGTCCCCCGGCTACTCCACACATCGGAACGGAAATAACAATATGTTTATGATTGAGCTACTAGCTAAAGCAACGTAAAAAGGCTGTCTTACCAGCAGAAGTTTTCTGCTCGTCAAGACAGCCTTTTTTTACGGATAGGACCCTGATAAGAGTCCGACCTAGTTATATGCGGTAGGATACAGGTATTAAGTTTACATAATATATATTATGTTTAATTAAACCGTATATACGTACAATGCTATTTATCAATAACGTACAGCTTCACATTTTGAAATCCAAAGTCGTTCACAAATGATTTGTTGCCAGGAATAAAGATATCAATCCGCTTTCCTGTAATGGCGCTGCCCTGATCGCGAGCGACAGCTACAAAAGAATGATCCGGCAAACCTGGGTGGGAATAGCCTGTAACCAGCACTTTCGTGCCCATCGGAATGACGTTCGGGTCTACCGCAATTGTACCTAGTTTAAGCGGATTGCCGTAGTAGTCCACTGCTCCCCATTTACCATTCTCATCGGCTGCGGCAGAATACGCAGAAGCCTTAACGTCAACTATTTTGCTATAGTTGAATGTTTTACCCCACGCTTCAATCGTTGGCCCCTCATTCGCTGGTGCTTTCTCCGTAAGAAGCTGCGGCTTCGAATCCGAAGCTGCCTTCACACTTTTTTCGCCAGGCACCTTAATTTGCAGACCTGCATATATATTGTTGGAGGCAATGTTTGGGTTCGCCTTCGTTAGCTCGTCTACCGATACTCCATAACGTTGAGCAAGCAAAAAAAAGGTATCGCCCTCTTTGGCAGTGTGAAGCGAAGCAGCATCCGCTACTCCAGCTGTCTGTGCCAGCCCTGCAATAGCTGCGGCAAGCACCGCAAATTTCATCGTTTTACCAATATGTTTTAGATGTTTCAAAGATATGTACCTCCTCTGTTATGCCTGCGAAGTTAGCTGTCGGATTCGGACTCAGGAGAAGCCCTATGCTTGTGCAATTCACCCCTAGGCATATTCCACATCGTCTTATGACGTATCGGAATGACTGCCAATTGTTACGTCCCCCGCACTTCCCATAGTTAGGACCCAGCATTCAGCGTTTGTCATAACCGCATGCTGTCCCGGTAAGTTTTGGCTTACTGCATAATATCACAATTTTGTAACCTTATCCGCATGAAAATGTTGGGAACCTTGAACATCATACTATACTCGTTACAATTTTGTCATCAAGAAATCGATATTTGTTACGAAAGTATGGGGAAATGGTGACAAAAAGAAAAAAAGTCCTCCGTCAAACGGAGGACTTTTTTTCTAGATTATATCAGCACTTCCTTACAATACTTTGGCAAGAAAATCACGGGTTCGATCATGACTTGGATTGCCAAATACCTGCTCTGGTGTACCTTGCTCCACAATTTGACCGTTATCCATAAAGATAATTCGATCGCCTACCTCGCGGGCAAAGCCCATTTCATGCGTTACGATTACCATTGTCATGCCGCCTTCGGCGAGCTTCTTCATTACATCCAGAACCTCTCCAACCATTTCAGGGTCCAATGCAGAAGTCGGCTCATCGAACAGCATTACGTGCGGCTGCATGGCCAAAGCACGCGCAATCGCAATACGTTGCTTCTGACCACCGGATAGCTGGTTCGGATAGGTATTCTTCTTATCCTCAAGCCCTACGGTACGCAAGAGTTCTAGCGAAATTTTTTCCGCTTCCTTCCCTGACTGTCTTCTAACCTGTGTTGGTGCAAGTGTCAGGTTCTGCAACACTGTTTTATGCGGGAACAGATTAAAATGCTGGAACACCATCCCCATCTTCTCCCGGGTTACATTAATATTATGGCCACGAGCTGTAATCGGCTCGCCCTCAAACAAAATCTCCCCGTCCGTAGGCTGTTCTAACAGATTCATACAACGTAAAAACGTACTCTTCCCCGAACCGCTGGGACCGATGATGACGACGACTTCACCTTTGGCGATATCTATATCAATGCCTTTTAAAATCTCATTCTTACCGAACGATTTACGCAGTTGTTTAACGGTGATCACTGGCTCTCAACTTCCTTTCCCATAAACCCAGCAGCTTAGACAAGCTGAATGTCATTACAAAATAAATAGCGGCTGCGATTACGAACGGACTTAATCCTTCGTAGGTAATGTTCTTAATGACCTGGGCCTGATACATAATATCCACCATCCCAATGGTCGAAATAATGGATGATTCTTTAATGATTGTAATAAACTCATTACCGATAGCAGGCAAAATAGATTTAAACGCTTGCGGCAAAATGACATGACGCATAGCTTTACCGCGTCCCATACCCAACGAACGGGCAGCCTCCATCTGTCCACGGTCTACTGCCTGGATACCTGCACGGAAAATTTCAGCCAGATATGCCGAGCTATTTAGAGACAATGTGATTATACCAGACTGGAGTGGAGTAAAATTGACACCCAGCGTCAAAGCAACCCCGTAGTGAATGATCATGAGTTGTACCAGCATAGGTGTGCCACGCAGGATCTCCACATAAGTGGTACCTAACCACTCAATGATACGTATACCACTCATCCGCAGCAAGGATACAATCAGACCAATGATAAATCCAAACAATACTCCGAGTGCAGACAGCAACAGAGTGTAGCCGATACCCGTAGCGTAAAAACTGCGGTATTTCCAAAAAATGTCTACTATGTTATTAGAAGAAACCTGTCGATCTGCTGAGAGCGCGCTCGCTTCTGTGGAAAACTTCTCAATCGACCCGTCCGCTTTCAGGCGAGCCAACGTTTTATTTACAGAGGCAAGTAATTCTGCGTTCCCCTTGCGTATACCTACAGCTGTTTCTGCTCCGGCATCCTCAGGCACCGCTTTGGCAAGTGTTACGGTACCATCTAACGTGTATCCTTTAGCAACCGTATCTTCGATCACAACAGCGTTGATACGCTGGGTCCGCAGCTGGAGTACCAGATCGGATATTTTGTCCAGTGAGGTTACAGTGGCATTGGGCACTTTTTGAGCAATTTCTTCCTGAATACTCCCTTTTTGTGCGCCAATCTTCTCGCCTTTCAAAGCATCCATCGTAGGATATTTGTCTTTATCCTCTGGGCGTACCATAATGACTTGCTTGGAGCGATAATATACATCTGAAAAATCAATGCTCTTTCTCCGCTCATCCGTTGGTGTCATACCGGACAGTACCAAATCTACGCGACCACTTTGCAGAGCAGGCAGCAAAGAGTCAAAACTCATGTCCTCAGGGACCATCTCCGCACCCATATCTTTGGCGATTTCCTTGGCGATATCCACATCGAACCCTACAATGGTATCCTTACCGTTAATGACTTTATGAAACTCATACGGCGGAAAGTCGGCACTCATGCCAACTACAAGTTTTTTCTGAGGCTTTGCTTCCGTTCCGTATGCATTGAGCATGGGAAGACCAGTCAACAGCAAGATAACCGCCGACAAAACCAGGGCGGTAAAACGATATGCCTTTTTCAATCTTTTTTTCTCTCCTTAAATTCTTTATAATAAATAAGATTGTGTCATTATAAATGAATATGCATGATTATGCAATGAATGTTATAGTACAATTTCAGCATACCTAACGCAGTACCTACATTACAGCTTATATAAAGGAGTTTTCAGCATGGATTTTAAACAGACCATTCAAAAGACAATTGAACAGCATGCCCCACGGTTTAAGGACATTTCGTTATATATAGGCGCAAATCCTGAACTTGGAAACGAGGAATTTCTGGCTGCTGCCCGTTTAAAAGAAGAACTGGTTTTTCACGGTTTTGAGGTTCAGTCACCCGTATTGGGCATAGAAACAGCCTTTATTGCAACTTACAAATCTGCAAAACCCGGACCGGTTGTCGCTTTTCTGGCAGAATATGACGCTCTGAAAGGTCTAGGACACGCCTGTGGGCACCATCTGATATGTATGATGAGTACCGGTGCTGCCGTCGGCCTCAAGTCGATCATCGACGAAACTGGTGGAGAAGTACGGGTATATGGCACACCTGCCGAAGAAACACGCGGTGCAAAGGTCCCGATGGCCGCTGCCGGGTTGTTTGATGATTGTGACATAGCGCTTATGACGCACCCTTATGACCATTATGAAAAATCAGGAAAATCGCTGGCGATTGATGCTGTGCAATTCGAATTCTTTGGTCAATCTGCCCACGCGGCTGCCAGCCCGCATGAAGGTATTAACGCGCTGGACGCTGTGATTCAAACCTTCAACGGCATCAACGCATTCCGTCAACAAGTAAAAAGTACAGTGCGCATCCATGGGATCATTAATCAGGGTGGGCAGGCAGCCAATATTATTCCCGATTATGCTTCTGCCCAATTTTATGTGAGGGCTGCTACACGTCAAGAACTGAACCTGTTGACTCACCGAGTTATTCAAATTGCTGAAGGAGCTGCTTTACAGACTGGATGTCGTTTGGAGACCTCCAATTATGAGACTTCTTATGATGAAATGGTCACGAACCGTGTACTATCCGATGCCTTTACCGCAAATTTGGTGCAGGCTGGCATTTCGCAAGAAGATATAACGGAAGGCGAAGATCACGGCTCCATGGATATCGGAAATGTATCGCTTCATTGCCCTGCTATCCATCCATACATTCAAGTTATTGACGAGAAGCATGCCTTGCATACACCAGAATTCCGCGATTTGGCGATGCAGGACCGGGCCATGGAAGGAATGCTGCTGGCTGCGAGAACCTTGGCATGGACTGCTTGCGATGTAATCACGAATCCTGAACTGCTAGCCCAGATAAAAAAAGAATTCTCTCTGCTGAATAACGAAAGCTAAATCTTAATTCCGTGTTCTTTCAGAAAGGAGCAGCCAGCCTTCATGGATAGTATGAGCAGCTTTTGGACGTTGTTTATTGTGGTGGACTTCATCATTTTTTGGTTTATATTCCGTGCAATACGCAGGAACCGGGGAAACAGAAAAACACGGCGCCGGAATGCTTTTTTCCTCAGCTCCCCTTCTCCTTCGTCCCTTACACAGGAGCGTCATCCAGAGATTACAGAGCTGATGCAGCTACTGGAGCAATCCATTCCCGCCTCCTATGCTCATAGCGTAAGGAGTCGTGTAATGGAAGCCCACCCAGAGCTGACGGACCAAGAATATGATTGGCGCTGGCATGAGCTAAAACGATATTTTATGCTATGCGCGATTATGAATAGAGTGCCTATGTTCAGTAGTGATGTGGATGAATTATGGCACGAAATGTTGATGTTTACCCGCGAATATCAGCAATTCTCGGAAGCTTTTTATGGTCGTATGCTTCACCATGCGCCCCATTCCGGCGGCTCTAAGCCGATGCCTGACGAGCGTGCGTGGTTTGACTGGTTGTATGTGGAATGCTTTGGCTGGAACCGCTATAGCGCCAGTTTGTGGGGTACTTTTTTTAATCATCCATTACCGAACGACGAGCTTTCGCGCTATTACAAACTCACAACTTCGGCGCAGCCAGCAGGTGACCGCTGGAATACGCAGGAGAATATAGCCATTTCACAGCAGGCCCAACAAGCGGTTCATAAGATTGTACAGCATCTACGCGAGCGAGTGAATAAAGCGGTGGATGATCCTGAGGGTAAGCAATTGCCTAAGGTCAACTATTTACAGGTCGACTATTTGTTATTAGCTGTTGTGTGGTATTCATGGTATCAACCTGAACAATTTGCCGTACACATGCACCCGGATGCTACAGGTAATGCCGTATTAGCTAGCTCATCCGGTTGTAGCTCGGCAAGCGGCTGCTCGAACTGGGATACGCATCACTCACACCATCATTCCTCCCATGACAGTTCTTATCATGGAGGCTCTTCTCACCATGATTCAGGCGATTCTGGTAGTCATTCTTCGTGTAGCAGCGGCTCTTCATGTGGAAGCAGCTGTGGTGGCGGGGGCGACTGATCATAGCAAAAAAGGGAATTCCTCAGCCAAACACTGGCTAAAGGGATTCCCTTTTTCATTAATATGACTATGGTGTTCCTACTCTGTTTAGTCCGTCTTTGTTAGTAAATGGTAAATATCCATATACGCTTTAGCTGAAACATCCCAACTATATTCACCTGCAAAAGCCGTCTGTGTAAGCTTCGACCAATGCTCAGATTGGCGATAAAAATGAACAGCACGACGAATAGTGTTCAGCATATCATGTGCATTGTAGTTCGTGAAACTAAATCCGTTTCCTTCCCCTGTGGACTCATTGTAAGCCTGCACAGTATCGTTAAGACCCCCTGTTTCTCGCACAATAGGGATACTTCCATAACGAAGCGCCAGCAGTTGGCTGATCCCGCAAGGCTCAAACCTTGATGGCATAAGATACATATCACTTGCCGCATATATTTTTCGTGACAGAGGTTCGCTAAAAGCGAGCTGCGCCGACATTTTCAGTGGATAGCGTCCCGCTGCCTCACGAAACCAATGCTCAAAAGCCGGATCCCCTGTTCCCAGCACGACAAACTGGATATCATCATAATACAAAATTTCGTCAAGCACTCTCGTTACCAGATCTAGCCCCTTCATATCTACAAGCCGGGTTACCATGGCAATCATAGGCACGTCCGGCCGCACCGGAAGACCTAGCTCCTTTTGCAGACCAATTTTGTTTTCCTTTTTCTTTGCCAGGCTCGTTCGATACTTCGTATAAATACGATTGTCCGTAGCAGGATTGTAGCTTTTGGTGTCAATTCCGTTCACAATCCCTGTTAAGCGACCCTGATCTCCCAATTTACGAAGCAGACCCTCCAGCCCATATCCGTAAAATTCCGTTTGAATCTCCTCTGCATAGGTTGGACTCACGGTCGTAACATGATCCGAGTACGTAAGCCCACCTTTCATAAAATTCAGTCTGCCATGATACTCCACACCCTCGGGGGTGAAATAGCTCCCATCCAGGTTGAGCAACTCGGTTAAGACCTCATACGGAAAATCTCCCTGATACAGCAGATTATGTATCGTAAACACCGTGCGAATATCGCTGTAGAAGGGCAAATGTCGATAATCGGCATTCAGAAGCAGCGGAACCATCGCTGTATGCCAATCATGACAATGCAAAATATCCGGCCGAAAGTTCAGTTCAGGCAGCATTTCTAAAATCGCTCGGTTAAAAAAGGAAAAGCGTTCGCCATCATCCATATAACCGTAAATACCTTCACGACCGAAGTAATACTCATTGTCTATAAAATAAACCTTGATTCCGTCTAATGTCAGTTCCTCTATTCCACAATATTGATTACGCCACCCTACGGCTACTTGCTTCACCACTACCGGACGCAGAGACTTTTTATAAGTATCGGAAATCCCCGCATATTTAGGTAAAATGATTCGGACGTCGCACCCCACCTGACGAAGTGCCTTCGGCAGTGCGCCAATGACATCAGCCAACCCGCCTGTTTTAATAAATGGATGTGCTTCTGCTGCCGCAAACAAAATGTTCATATGTGCTTCCTCCTTATGTGGTTAATCTGCTTTTTTAGGCCTCCGAGGCGCTTTCTTGAGTATAACGATGCTTAGGGGTGGTATGGTCACCTCCAAGCTGTGAAGCTGTCCGTGGCAAGGGATGGGGGCGGTCCGTATTACTCCCGTATTCAGCTGGTCACTTCCCCCAAAGTCCTTATGATCACTGTTCAGCAGTTCGATATAACTCCCGGCCTTTTCCAGCCCAATTCGGTAGTTCTCTCTGGGCACGGGCTGAAAGTTAATTAGCACGACCAGTGTATCTCCCGGCTTTTTACTTTTACGTAAATACGTAATTACGCTCTGCCCACGGTCCTCCGCTTCAATCCACTGATATCCATCCCACGAATGATCCAGTTCCCATAACGCCTTTTCCTGAATATACAAATGATTCAGCGCTTTCGTAAAAGCGTGCAGCGAACGGTGACTGTCATAATCCAGCAGAAACCAATCAAGCTGCTCCTCATCCTTCCATTCGATGAATTGGCCGAATTCCCCTCCCATAAATAAGAGCTTTTTGCCCGGTGAGGTGATTTGGTAACCGAGAAGCGTTCGAAGCCCGGCAAATTTTTGCTCATAGCTACCCGGCATTTTATCAAGCAGCGACTTCTTACCATGAACAACCTCATCGTGCGACAACGGCAGTGTAAAATTCTCGCTGTACGCATAAGCTATGGGGAATGTCAGCAAATTATGGCGCTCCGGCCTCTGATCGAAATCCGTTTCGATATAATCAAGCGTATCGTTCATCCAGCCCATATTCCATTTGTAATTAAAACCGAGTCCTCCATCGCTTACCGGGGAAGTCACCATCGGCCAGGCACTGGACTCCTCTGCCATCATCAGAGCATACGGATAATAGCGGAATACTGTTTCATTCAGTTGTTGAAGGAAGGCAATAGCCTCCTCATTTTCAATGCCTCCTTTAGAGTTAAAACGATATTGACCGTCCTGCTTTTCAAAATCCAGCCGTAGCATACTTGTCACAGCATCTACGCGCAGGCCGTCAATATGGTACACATCCATCCAGAATAGCGCATTAGATATCAGGAAAGAACGCACCTCCGGTTTGCTGTAATCAAACGTCAGCGTTCCCCAGCCTGGCTTTTCCGCAATCAGCGGATCCGCGTATTCGAACAGGGGCGATCCGTCAAACAGCCTTAATCCATGAGCATCTTTTGCAAAATGGGCTGGCACCCAATCCATCAGCACTCCAACTCCCGCCTGATGGCAACGATCCACCAAATACATAAAATCATGCGGTTCCCCATAACGGCTTGTGAGTGCAAAATATCCGGTGAGCTGGTAGCCCCAGGAAAGATCATACGGATGCTCACTCAGCGGCATCAGCTCAATATGTGTATACCCCATATCGGTCACATACGGCACAAGAAGCTCAGCTATTTCCCTGTATGTATAAAACGTACCATCTTCTTTTTGCTTCCAAGTGCCCAGATGAAGCTCGTATATGTGCAGAGGCTTTCCATAAGGTGCTCTACGTTTTCGGCGCCAAATCGCATCGTTCCAAGCATAACCATCTATAGAAGCTACCACAGAAGCCGTTGCTGGTCTCACTTCAGCACGTACCGCGTAAGGGTCTGCTTTCAGAAATCGTTCACCGTTTGCACCCGTAATATCATATTTGTAAAAAGTTCCTTGGGATATTCCCGGAAAAAAACGACTCCAAAAACCGGATTTGGGAACCCTATATAAGGAATCCTGTTCCCCATTCCAGTTGTTGCGATCTGTAGCAAGCCCGACATGGAGAGCATGAGGAGCCCAGACCGTAAAGCGGACGCCCTGTTCTCCGTTCTCCACAGTAAGGTGGGAACCCAAAGATCGGTAGCTGTGATAAAGCGTTCCTTCATGAAACAAATAAATATCTTCCGATGAAATAGCCTGTTGCGGAAGAGTTTGGTCTGTCATCACGTCACCACCCTTATATGTTTGTAAGTAAAAATGTATGAATCGGTAATGCATTCGCTTTTGGGTCAAAGCTGACCTGAGTTATTACCCCATTCTAGCCACATTGAACAAAAAAATGACTAGGAAAAAAATAAACCTTAGTTTTGGGGGAATCTTATATACCTTATGGTTTCAAGAGTACCCCATACCGTTTATGTATGTACTACACTGACAACTAAACCGGGAGGGAAACGAAATGTTTAATAAAGAATGCATTGCCATGCTGCTGGCAGGCGGAGAGGGACGTCGTCTTGCTCCCCTTACTTCAACGATTGCAAAACCCGCCGTACCTTTTGGCGGTCATTACCGAATCATCGATTTTCCTCTCAGTAACTGCGTAAATTCAGACATTGATACTGTAGGTGTCTTGACGCAATATGAGGCAGAATCCTTGCACGAACATATCGGGGATGGAACACCATGGGGTCTTACAAAAACAGATGACAAGGGAATTACCTTGCTTCCATCTTATAACACAGGTAACGCTGAATACTTAGGAACAGCAGATGCTATTCATAAGAATATCGAATATATTGACAGCCAAAATCCGGAGCATGTGCTTATTTTATCCGGTGATCATATTTACTATATGAATTATCGTGAAATGCTGAACTACCATAAGGAAAAAGGAGCTGCTGCTACCATTTCTGTCATGGAGGTACCTTGGGATGAAGCACACCGTTTTGGTGTTATGAGTGCTGATGAAGATCTGCGTGTCACAGAATTTGCAGAGAAGCCGGAGAAACCGGAAAGTAATTTGGCCTCTATGGGGATTTACCTTTTCAAATGGGATTACTTGAGAAATTACCTGTTAGAAGACGCACAGGATGCTCAATCCAGTCATGATTTTGGTAAAGATATCATACCTAAAATGTTAGCGGACCAAGAATCATTGTACGTTTATGAATTCCAAGGCTATTGGAAGGACGTAGGTACCGTTAAAAGCCTATGGGATTCACACATGGATTTGTTACACGAAGATTGTGCGATCGACCTTCAACGCAAAGACTGGCCGATGTATACACGTGAACGCCGCACAAGGTTGAGCGCACAAAAGGTACCTAACCGTCAAACACAACCCTTGGGCAGCTTGTTGCATGATTCCTGCCAAGTAGAGGGCCGAATAGAACGCTCCGTTGTATTTAGTGGTGTCGAGGTAGGTAAAGGTTCAACCATCAAAGAAAGTATCGTTATGCCTGACACACGTATTGGACGTAACGTCCATATTGAACATGCGATTATCGGTGAAGGTGCTGTGATTCGCGATGGTGCTGTCATTAAAGGTAATCCGGGCGAAATTATGGTCATCGGACCCAATGAAACGGTATTTGGTAAAATGGCGCTACGACCGCAAACTACACGTATGCTGAAAGAAGCTTACGAGCGCAATACACGCTTGCGTGCCGAAGGTTTTACTTCATAACGTTACCCCAAATTAAAAACAGCCAGCCCTCCCGATTTGAGAGGACTGGCTGTTTTTCTAATTACACCTATAAGTAGGCTTTAAATCTGCCCTTCAGTGAGTTGTGATGGTTCCACGGATGGCTCTGCTTGCAGAGCAGGTAATGAAACCGTAATGGTAGTTCCAGCCCCCAGTTCACTTCTGATGAGCATCTGACCATGATGGCGCTCGATAAACTGTTGCGAGATTGCCAATCCCAGTCCAGTACCCCCGTTTTGGTGATCTACCTGGAAAAAGCGGTCTCTGACTCTGGCAAGATTTTCTGCACTAATTCCAATCCCTGTATCTTGTACGGATATCTCGATATTGCCATCAATCCGTTGTAGAGACAGAAAAATAATCGAACTTTCATGCGAAAACTTGATTGCATTATCCACAATGTTCAAAAACACCTGTTTTAGACGGTTACCGTCTCCATGGACGAGATATGCCGTTTCCTCCGAATCCAGCTGAAGTTTTATCTGCTTCATTTCTGCTTTGGCCCATACGTTCAGCATAATCTCCTGCAAAAGCTCCCGTAGATCCACCGTTCCCATCACAAGCTTCATGGCATTTTGCTCCAGCTTGGAAAAATCGAGGATTTCCTCCACCAAGCCAATCAGTCGATCTGTCTCCTTAGAAATAATCTTCATCCCGATTTTCGTCTCTTCCGGGTCATAGCCGCCAGAATTTAACGTTTCACTCCAACCCTTAATAGATGTAAGTGGAGTACGCAATTCATGAGATATGGATGAAATAAAATCATCCTTGATTTGATTTGTTCTGACAATTTCCTGTGCCATATAGTTCAGAGTCGAAGCCAGTTCACCCAACTCATAGCGATAATCGCCTTCAATGCGTGTATCAAACCTCCCCTGAGCCATCTGAGCAGATACATCGCGGATATTATTAATCGGTCTAACAATGGAATTCGCGAGCCCTGTACTGACCACAAATACAATAATCAGTACAGCAGCCATGATGCCAAGAGAAAACAGCGTAATTGTAAACAGCTTATCATTTACCAATTCCAGCGAAGTCGTATACCGAATAACATACACCTGGTCTCCGACGATATTGTCCAGTTTTTGAGATACCGCCATCACCTGCTGCCCCGTACTCGGTTGCTTTCCGATCCATTTGCCTGTATCTCCAGCTAATGCTTGTGTCACATCACTTGTTTGCACACTTAGATCTGCTGCAAAATTCGTTGAGTTATCAATTACATTTCCCTGTTCATCGAGCAACTGCAGTTCAGTGAAGGGTAGAGAAAATGTATTTAACAAATAAGATTGCAAAGACTGTTCCGGCTCTTTGAATTTGGGTGCAAATTCACTTACTGATTCGATACGGCTTTCGATATGTTTGTAAATGGAGTCGTAATAGTACGACCGGAGTGCAAACATAAAAATGACTTCTACTAACAGAAGCGCCAAGAACACTACGAAAAAATAGTGAAGCACAATCTGTCGGCGAATCCCCTTTTTGATCATTGAGACTGACCTTTCCATTTATATCCATGTCCCCAGACTGTTTGTAAAAAAGCTGGCTCGGAAGGATTGTTTTCAATTTTCTGCCGCAGACGACGGATGTTCACATCCACAATTTTCGGATCGCCCATATATTCCTTGCCCCATACGTGATCAAGTAGAACATCTCGGCTGAGTGGCGTGTTTTCTTTTTCAAGAAAAAATTGAATCAGGGAAAACTCAGTCGGTGTCAGCTCGATCAGCTGCCCGCTCTTCTTAAATTGCTTAGCAATCAAATCTAGCGTGAACGGTCCGGATTGGAAGGATACTTTGGCTGCTGTTTCACGATGTACATTCACCCGACGCAATAACGATTGAATACGTGCAATCAGCTCCGTCGGGCTAAAAGGCTTGCTCACATGATCATCGGCCCCTACAGACAAGGCATACACCTTATCCTGCTCCTGTACCTTCGCTGTGAGAAAAATAATGCCGATGCGCTCATTTGTTTCCCGGATTCTCCGACAGACTTCAAAACCATCCATACCGGGTACCATTACGTCAAGCAGTGCAATATCAATATCCCGCACCGTGTTCAAAATATTCAGAGCCTCATGCCCTTCCGACGCCTCCAGCACCTCAAAACCGTTACGTTTCAAATTAATAACGATGAAGCTGCGAATGGATTCCTCGTCTTCCATGATTAAAACTTTACTCACTCTACTCTACCTGCCTTTCCCCCAGCTTGTTTTTAATGGTTTTACGCGGTTCCAGCTCACTGGATCGCTTAATGCCAATGACCTGCGCATTCGTTCGCCACAGTTGGCTATACCCTTCGTTGTTTCGCTCCCATTGTGACAACGAGAAAAATTTAATTTCCGCTATCGTTTTGTCTGTATCATCCAAAATGAAGCGCAAATAGCTGTCCTTCTTCGAAACTTTCGGATCAATTGTCACCTTGCCATGCAGCTCTTTCGGTAATCTGAAGTAGACCTGTTCATTAGAATCACGATACTGCTGCTGCTTAAAAAGCGTCCCTTTCGCCCCGTCCCACTGATAGAACGACACAAAATATGGAACCTCATCCAGCGGCTTGTTACTCCAACCTTTAGGCTTCTCCAAATTACCAAATTCCAGAATACCGTCACCATCCACATCACCACTGGCGATGGTCGCATCCTTGAAGGTGACATCCATAAGATTAAGCTTTCTGAGCTTGCCGTGATCCATCACAATAACATTGGAAACGGTAGTGGTCTGGGCAATTTTGGTGTCTATAATAATCCCCTGCCTACCCTCGGCTACCTTGCCAGCAACGACATTATAGACACTTAAGACCTGACTGTCCAAATCCAATGATCCGATTTCCTTAAAGGTTCCCCCACTGAATTGGAACGTTTTAACTGTAAAGAATTCATTACGTCGCAGCGTGATAATCGTCAAATCATTCAGATTATCCCCGTTCAAGTCCATCTTGTTATGGTTAAAATCATCTACGACGAAATCCGTATAACCTGTAGCATATATTTTCTCCAGAGTTCCTCCGGTATAGGAATACACGATGAGTCCCTTCTGATCCCCGCCATCTCCACTATCTCCGCTGGAAAAACCCGCTACAATATCGAGTGTTCCATCATTCGTTAAATCCACGAGCTTAAATGACTCCAGCACAGTGCCTTCCCCATCAAACGTCAGCTTCTTTACCCACGTTCCGCCCTGATCTTCAAACAAGGCACCATGTATTTTTACGCTCTCATCTGGCGTTTCATAAAAGAGCACTGCTTCGTCTGTGCCATCATTGTTTAGATCACCCGTTCGAATTGGCGTGGGGTCATCTGGGTCATTCGGCCTTAAAGGCTGTACCGCCCCTAGTTGCGTATTCACTGCACCATTCAACTGCTGTTTCTCGTCAGACATCGTCGGTGTCTCCATCAGCGAAATGGGATCGCTAATAACATTACAGCCGCTTAAAAATCCAGCAAGGAGCAGCAAGGAACAGCAGCCAGCCACCATTCTCAACAGCATTATTTTCACTTCTCTTGCCGTCCCCTTCACAATTTGTTCTTTTCTGCTTGTGTCAATCGTCTTCCCTGAATATCAAACACCAATTCTCCATCATTCAACCCCCATATACGGGAAGCAAAGCGTTCAGCCATTTCCAGCGGCAATACAGTAATGATCGTCACCCGCTCGTCAGAACACAGCTTGCGAAAAGTCTCCAATACATGCGCTGCCGAAGCTGGATCAAGTCCATTTACAGGCTCATCAGCTAAAATAACTTTAGCTCCGTGCACGAGAGCACGCGCAGTCGCTACCCGCTGCCGCTCGCCACCGCTGAGCTTGTCGCATTTATCATGCGCCTTATCCAGCAGACCCAGATCCTCCAGTACGTCCATCGCTCCCATATAATCGTCGGAACGCACCATACCGGTCACCATTCTCCACATTGGAGTTTGACCGGATCTGCCAATGAGCACATTTTTAAGAGCGGTTCGATTCATATTTAGATGCGGGTTTTGCTCCAGGTATGCCCATTCCCGCTTTATTTTCATCTTGCCCGTCCACCCGGATTTCAGCACATCATTGCCACCTACAATTAAACTGCCTTCATCCCATGGCTCTTGTAAAGCAAGACAGCGAAGCAGCGTTGTTTTGCCGCTTCCACTTGGCCCCACTATGGCAATGAATTCGCCCTGATGAATTTCAGCATCAATTCCTCGAAGTAGCCGGGTCCGTTCAGGCCCCACTTGCTTGGTCAGCTTCCGAATTTTAATCATCTAAGTAATTCCCCTTTGCGCGCCATCAATACTGTTTATATTTTATAGTAAATGTGAAACAAATACCATGCAAACCGCAGTTTTAAACCGCCGTTACTCTTTTTCTGGAAAACAAGCCTAACAATCCGAAAACAACGTAACTACCACCAAGGACAAGAAACATGCTGCCTTGAGTTCCAAAGTCCAGCAACCCTCCGCTAATATTAGGTCCGATCACACTTCCCAGATTAAAATGAAAGGATGCCAGTACATTCGCAGCTGCTAAAAATGATTTGGGCAACAGATCAGCGGCGTAGGCCAAACCGAGGGAGAAAAAGGAGCCTACTAAACCACCTGCTAGGGTCAGCAATATCAAAGTGAACATAAAATGATTGCCGCTCCAAGGTAGCAACATAAAGGTCATTCCCCCTGCTATACCTACGCTCATTAGCACCTTTTTACGTCCCCAACGGTCACTCAATATCCCTAGCGGTAGCTGCAGCACTAACCCTCCCAAACTGACGAACGGCAACAAGGCGGCGATTTCATCGGTATGAAAGCCAATACGCAGGCCATAGACTGGAAAGTTACTGTTCAGGCTCGCTTCCATATAGCCGTATAGAAATGCAGGCAAAAGAGCGTACCATGCCCAGCTGTAACTGCGACGAAATCTTTGAGTGGGACGCGCCTCGGACTCCAGCCTCTCTGGTCTGGAGTCCGGCAGCTTAATTAACACCAACAGCAAAACAAGCAAGCATAATAAGGCCAACGCAGCGAATGGAACCAGCATTCCATAATCGAGTAGCCATAATCCCAATGGTCCTAATGCAAAACCCAGACCGTATGACATACCATAAAAGGAAATGTTGCGGCCTCGCTTCTCTGCTGGAGTCACCAGCAATATCCATAGCTGCGCAGAGTAGTGTAATGCACTGTCACCAATACCTACTAGCAAACGCAGTATGAACCATACCCGAATATCAGGGATTAGCGGGAATAGCAGCAGCGTAACGAGCACTAGCACAAGCCCTCCGGCCATCAGCTTTTTGAACCCTAACCACCCCAATGTCCGTTCTGCCACCAACGTCATTGCGAATGAACCAATATACAGGGCAGCCGCATTCATACCGTTAAGTGAAGATGAAACTCCCATTTGTTCCAACGAGATAGACAAAATAGGTAATAATAAACCTTGGCATAATCCGGCAACAATAATAACAGCAATTAAAATAAAATAATGAACCCGTAACGACGACGACATCCTAGCTCCTCCTGATCGAACAAATAAAATAATTAAAATAAATGTTAAGAAATGATTTGCATTTGATTCCATAATCAATAATAATTCTTATCACTATGTATTCCATGCCGTCCTGCAAAACCAGCAAATCACATATACAAATTCAGGTGTAATTAGTGTATTAAAGAATAGAAGAAAAAAATCGCCATCTGAGATGACGATTTTACGGAAAGAGCTTGTCTGGTATGTATCCGACTCCTTCGGTTAAGGAGCCTCGTATGTTCAATCCGAACCCATTCACGTCACAACGCACTATTTCATATTATAGTGGACAATCCCTGGCAGAACAAGCCATAATAAATAAGTGAGCAATTATTAAAATGCTCATGTTTTGCTTATGGACGGGCTTAATTACGTTCACCGCTCTGGGCTAGAAGACAGAATAGGAGGCATTGGGTTCCATGAGTTATCAAATTAAAATAGACACTTCTCCAATTTATGAATTGCTCGGCAGCTTCATGGCCTATGTGACTAAAAAATGGGTCCAAGATATGGACTTGGGCCATGAATGGATCGACAAGGTAGATGCACGACTACAACATGAAGTTCGTACTGAGCTTGCTACAGCTCAGGATTGCCCTTTTAGCGATTATGACGCACTCTATGCCTGGGCGTTACTTCGACCGGAATCAGATGAAATATCTGATTATATCTCTTATTTGGACCACGGTCCGGATAAAGATATGTTTGAGCTACTCGTTCCGCATATCCCTTTTTTAACCTTTGAAGAATCTTTACGCATTCGCAAGGTATACGCACCACTTCTCAGATTGTGGGATCGTGACTATTTTCGGGCCTTGGAAGGCGAATTACGTGTGTTGGCAGAAGAAGACGCTGCGGAAAAGCGCATGCTGCTGAATAAAATGGAACCGGAAGACCTGGTTGAATATGCGACAGCTGGACTAGTCGTGCCACACATGGAAGACCTGGATACAGTAGTCCTATTTCCAGTTGTCCATAATCGCCCGATTAATTCATACTGTTTTTATACCCGCACACTGCTGATCCAGTATCCAGTAGATATTCCCGAGGAGAGCGAGGAAGAACCGCCTACGCTTCTGCTACGGCTCACTCGTGCGGTTAATGATCCGCAGCGGCTGCGAATTCTACGTTATGTAGCTCAAGGTCCTAAGTCTCTCGAAGATATGCGCCACGATTTGAGCCGTTTGGAAGATACACTCATGTCTGATATGATGATTTTACGAGTGGCTGGTCTGCTCCGTATTCACATCGGACGTTATCATAAGGAAAAATTCAGCATCCGTCCCGATGGCGCGGCTGATTTACAGGTATTTTTGGAATCCTATATTGGATTGTAATTTGAATTGTACTTTTAGTTATAACCGAAGCAGCGTTAAAGCTTTGGCTTGGAAGGAGTATGCATCATGTCGTATCCGAAGCAGCACATTTTATTTGATCTTGATGACACCTTAGTCCACTGTAACAAGTATTTTGACCTGATCCTCAACCACTTTTTCGATTTGCTTCAGGAATGGTTTGCAACTCATAACCTAACGAAAAATACGATTCGTGAAAAACAAATCGAAATTGATGTGGCTGGGGTTCATCAAGTAGGCTTTGCCAGCGAGCATTTCCCACAATCTCTGATAGATACGTACCAATTTTTCTCGGAACAATTCGGACGCCGTCTCGATTCTCGGGAAGAGCAAGAGCTTCGCTCTCTTGGCCGAAGTGTGTACGAACAGGAAATCGAACCGTATCCAGGCATGGTCGAAACACTGAGCTCTCTCCAAAAAGCAGGGCATTCCCTCCATCTGTATACTGGCGGTGAGCAGATCATTCAAGAAAGAAAGATTGAACAAATGAAACTGGCTACCTACTTTGATGACCGCATCTACATTCGCCAGCATAAAAATGTCGAAGCACTAGAAGAAATTATCCAGATGAATCGCTTGGACCGAAGCATCACCTGGATGATCGGGAATTCTCTGCGCACTGATGTATCTCCAGCCCTTGCCGCAGGTATTCATGCTGTATATCTCAAGCAGCCTAAGGAATGGATTTACAATATGGTTGAATTGCAAAAAAACGTGAACTCCGTGATGTATACGATACAGAAGCTAACGGAAGTACCACGGGTTATCCACGAAAGCATACAATTGCATCAACAAAAAAGGACCCTCGGATAGGGTCCCTTTTTTGTTTTTAAAATGTTATTCAACCTTTGATTCAGCTAAAATGGTGGTCTAAACCCTGTCTCAGGATTCCTCTCGAACGCTAAGTTGTCCTGTACCTGGTTCATTCAGAACAATTCGCGCTTTGACGGTCGATCCATCTTTACGTTTAAAAGACAACAATTGCGTCTGTCCCTTCGTCAACAGAGATTTGAGCATCGTTTCGGTAATCTGCTTTCCAGCATATTCCTTCCAAACGACAAATCCACAACCCTGCTTGTAGTGGCTGCACCCATACCCTTTGCGGCCTTCTATAATGCTTCCGCTGCAATTAGAGCGTGGGCAGCTACCCAAAGCTTGCCTTTGGCTCACTGAAATGCCTAAGGCTCCATGGGAAGAGCTGCGTGCAGCGGAACCAGCTGTTCCCGCAGCACGACTTGCTGGTGCTGCTGCCTGCTCCAGCGTTGCGCTTCCACCGCGTCCTGATGTAGCACGCCCCACCCCTTTGGCGGCGGTGCCTCCACTCGCGCGTACATTACGTGCGCCTTCTTTTCCAGCTGCACGCTTCCCCCTTGCTTCCTCGCCAAAGGCATTTGCCGGAGCCGGTGGCTGCTGCCTCACCTTGTCAATGATGGACAACGTAAATCTTTTAACGTTATCCATAAACTTCTCTTGAGCCGCCTCTCCCTTGGAAATTTGGTGTAGACGACGTTCCCATTGACCAGTCATCTCCGGCGAGGCTAATAGATCAACCCCAGCATGACGGATCAGGTCAATAGCCATCTTTCCCTTTTCCGTAATAAGAATCTTTTTGCCCTTCATTTCAATATAGCCAACCTTTTTCAATCGTTCAATTGTGGCGGCCCGCGTCGCAGGTGTGCCTAATCCAGCATCCTTCATAACCTCGCGTAATTCCTCATTCTCCATCTGCTTACCCGCGCTTTCCATCGCCTTAAGCAAGGTACCCTCCGTGTAGCTTTTAGGGGGCTGAGTCGCCTTTTCTTTCATCTCAGCGCGAACACAATCCACGGGACGCCCCGCATCAATCTCAAACTTCTTGTCCGTCCACTCGTCCGTTTCCTCTTCATCCTCTTTTTTCGGTGATTTACTCTTTTTACCTTTATCCTGATCAGCCTTACTCAAAACCACTTTCCAACCCAAGGAAAGAAGCTCTTTGATATTTGTTTTAAACAGATGCTTGTCCACCTGTGTCATTACGGTATGCATTTTGTATTCAGCAGGCGGAAAAAAATGTGACAAAAACCTGCGAATAACCAGGTCATATACATTTTGCTCCTCCTTGCTTAGCGTTCCCGGCCTTTTTAACGTCGGCAGAATAGCATGGTGATCCTCAACACGAGATGGATTGCAGACCGATTTATTCTGTTTATGGACCAAATTCGGGTTGGCTTGTTGGACCAGATCAGCATAAGGACCTGTCTCCAGCATCCGTAGCGCCTTGTGCATGCCGTCTATATTTTGCTCTGTCACATAGTTAGAATTGGTACGAGGATAGGAAATGACCTTGTGACGCTCATAAAGCGCTTGTGCCACATCCAGTGTTTTTTTGGCCGAATAACCATACTTGGCATTCGCCTCGCGTTGAAGCAGCGTTAAATCGTACAATTTAAAAGGATACTCTTTTGTCTGCTTCGTGTCATATTTGGTGATTTTACCTGTTTTTCCGCGAACGGCCGCAGCGATCGCCTCAGCTTCCTCTGGCTTCGTCAACCGATCCCCCTGCCACGCACCTTTGTACTTGATCTGATCTTGCTTAAATTCAGCCCACACATCATAGAAGGTTTGAGACTGAAATGCCTCAATTTCCTTTTCCCGGTCATGAATCAGTGCCAGCACGGGAGTCTGCACCCTTCCTACCGACAGCAGTGTGTTATGTCGTGTTGTGAACGCTCTGGAAGCATTCATTCCGATCAGCCAGTCCGCTTCACTTCGTGCCCTCGCAGCTTGAGTCAGAAATTCAAACTCCGAAGCATCTCGCAATCGTTCAAAGCCTGTCGCAATACTTTCCGCTGTCAAATCTGAAATCCACAGTCGTTTAACTGGCTGATGCAACTTCAATTGCTGTTGAATCAACGCGAAAATATATTGTCCTTCCCGTCCAGCATCACAAGCATTTACGATGGCATTGCAGCGTTTAGCCAGTTCACCAATCATTTTCAGCTGATCTTTTGTTTTCGGATTCGGTACAATTTTGAACTGCTCAGGGATAATAGGAAGATCCTTAATATTCCATCGTTTGTACTTAGCATCGTATGCATCCGGCTCAGCCAAACCCAACAAATGTCCGATCGCCCAGGTTACAATGTATTTCTCACCTTCCAAATAGGTACGGTTATTTTTAGCCCGCGGCTCCATAACAGCGGCAATCGTCCGTCCCATATCTGGTTTCTCAGCAATAATCAACGTCTTCATTCATACTCCATTCCTTCCTGACGGCCTTCTGTTTCTCCTCCATGAATCATACATATACATGGAATGTTAATGAAAACACAGGTATCCCGGCCTCATGCAAAAGGAGCCTTCTCCCGACGAAAGCTCCTTTGTAAATTCATTTAGTCAAACGCTTCAACAATATACGTGTATTATACCATAGATACCATGCTTCTCTCAGGTCATGATTTTAAACAGTCAACTAAAGTTATGTATATGTTAATTTATATTACATAATTATCGAATTTTAACTAATTTTCTTGTGAATTTATTCTTTTTTCTATAAAAAAGCTACACTAAACACCCTTTTTTATGTTATGATCAATATAGATAAGAAATATATGGTGAGATAATTAAATTAGAGTTATATTTTATAACATGAATTTCACAATGCCTCACAGCTCAATAATCATTTATTCATATTTCGCTTCTGACAGACTCAGCTTGAAATACAATAAAGCCCCATCCGAAGATGGAGCTTTGACTGATCCGTAACATAAAATTTATAATTATACCAAAACGGTAGCGCCCATGAGGTATTTATCAACCTCTCGTGCAGCTTCGCGACCTTCATTAATAGCCCACACGACAAGACTTTGTCCGCGACGCATATCGCCTGCAGCAAAAACCTTATCCACATTGGTAACATATTTTCCATAACGTGCTTTAACGTTGGAGCGACGATCCGTCTCCAAACCAATCTGCTCTACAATCGTTTGCTCAGGACCATCAAATCCAATGGCAATCAGAGCAATTTGTGCAGGGAATACGCGCTCCGTACCTGGAATCGGTTGATAGATTTTGCGCCCTGTTTCATCAACAATCCGTTGAATTTGAATGGTGTGCAGCTCTTTCAGATTACCGTTCTCATCACCTACAAATTTGGTCGTCATGATGGAGAACTCACGTGGATCTTCTCCGAACAACGCCTTCGCTTCTTCCTGTGCATAATCAAGAGAATACACGTTTGGAAATTGTGGCCAAGGATTGGCAATCGGATCACGCTCCATAGGCGCTTTGGTATGTGTGCCAAATTGAGTGACACTCCGACAACCATGACGCAAAGAAGTAGCTACACAGTCCGAACCTGTATCACCGCCACCGATTACAATAACGTCCTTACCTTGGGAAGACAAATAGTTGCCATCTTCCAGATTGGAATCCAAGTAGCTTTTGATGGTACCATTCAGATAATCCATCGCATAATGAACACCCTTCAAATCGCTACCTTCAATGTTGAATTCTCTTGGCTTCGTAGAACCACCGCATAGGACAACCGCATCATATTCAGCAATCAACTGATCGGTAGGGATATCTTTGCCGATTTCCGTATTTGTGATGAATTGAATACCTTCAGCCTCCAGCAAATCCACACGCCGCTGAACAACCTTCTTATCCAATTTCATGGACGGTATGCCATACATCAATAATCCACCCACACGATCTGCACGCTCATACACAGTCACGCTATGCCCTGCTTTGTTAAGCTGAGCAGCTGCAGCCAAACCTGCCGGACCCGAACCAACAATAGCCACTCGTTTGCCTGTACGCTTTTCTGGCGGATTAGGAACGACCCAGCCTTCCTCAAAACCCTTTTCGATAATAGCTTCCTCAATGGTTTTAATTGTAACAGACTGTCCGATCAGGCCGACTGTACACGAACCTTCACATGGCGCAGGACAGACACGACCTGTGAATTCCGGGAAGTTATTCGTTTTGTGCAACCGCTCTAGCGCTTCCTTCCACAAACCACGATATACGAGATTGTTCCATTCCGGAATGAGATTATGAACCGGGCAGCCTAGAGTTGCTCCCATGATATCCATCCCCGTATGACAATAAGGAGTTCCACAGTCCATACAACGCGCCCCTTGGGTACGCAGCTCTTCTTCAGACATATGCTTATGGAATTCTTCCCAATCCTTTATACGCTCTGCCGGGTCCCGGTCTGTAGGAAGCTGTCGTGTGTATTCCATAAATCCAGTTGGTGTAGACATGTTACGTTCCCCCATCTCTTCGCTTATGAACCCCGATCATCCATTCAGAATTTAAGTCAAATTCGAATTTGTCTGTTTGTATCATGAAAGGGTCTGTTCTCGTTGAATTTGATTTATTGTATCACAATACAGCGTAAAAGTAATGAAAACTTATGCAACTTTTTGCATCAACACCAAAAGGATTTTTTATATGGTTTATTAATTTTTCAAATGAGTGGGGTCGGATACAGTCTATTCTTATTCCGTTCTCTCGTAAACAACAAAACGGTACTCATATGGATTTTTGTCATCCTTGATACCCGGAGTCTCACTGACTATATTCCAGCCGTTCCAATCCAGCTCAGGGAACGTTGTATCGCCTTCAAAAGTCTCCTCAATCCGAGTCACAATCAGCCGATCAGCATGTGGCCAAAACAGTGAATAAATCTCCGCTCCCCCAATGACCATAAACTCATCCTGCTTGGCTAATTGGAGCCCTTCTTCCAGTGAATGAATCACTTCCGCACCTTCCACCTGATAGCGCTGATCTCGAGTCAAGACGATGTTACGTCGGTTTGGCAGGCTTTTTCCTCCAAAGGATTCCCACGTCTTGCGTCCCATGAGTACCGTTTTATTAATCGTCTGTTCTTTGAAAAAGGCCATGTCTCTAGGGAGGCGCCAGGGAAGTTTGTTATCTCGGCCGATCACACCATTTTGTGCCATAGCCCATATCATTGAAATGCCCATTTTTCCACCTCCTCTAATCAGATGGCGACAGGCGCCTTAATCCCTGGATGATACTCGTAATTTTCAAAAGCAAAATCGTCATAGGTATAATCAAAAATCGAATCCGGTTTGCGCAGAATTTTTAACTGAGGCAACGGATAAGGATCACGTTCCAGCTGTGTATGCACTTGTTGCATATGATTTGAATAAATATGCACATCGCCGCCTGACCAAATAAATTCGCCGGGCTCCAAACCACACTGCTGTGCAACCATATGCGTAAGCAATGCATAACTCGCGATGTTGAACGGCAGCCCTAGAAAGGTATCCACAGAACGCATTGTTAGCATACAGGAAAGCTTCCCTCCAGCTACATAGAACTGAAATACAAAGTGACATGGCGGCAACTTCATGGATTCGATTTCTGCCACATTCCAAGCACTGACGATGTGTCGTCGTGAATCTGGATTATTTTTAATAGCCTCAATGACATTCGCAATTTGGTCAATATGTTGCCCGTCTGTTGTTTCCCACGAGCGCCATTGCGATCCATATACAGGACCCAGATTCCCCTGCTCGTCCGCCCACTCATCCCAAATGGTAACTCCGTTCTCCTTGAGATAAGAAATGTTGGTATCTCCCCGCAAAAACCATAACAACTCATGAATAACGGATTTCAAATGTACTCTTTTGGTGGTCACCAAGGGGAAGCCCTTGGCCAGATCAAAACGGAGTTGTCTTCCGAAAACAGATAGTGTACCCGTTCCTGTACGATCCTCTTTTTTTACTCCATTCTCTAAAATATCCTCCAGCAGTTCCAAATAGTTACGCACGTTATTCCTCTCCTTTGAGCATGAATAAAAACCCGGCATCGCCAGATTCTAATCTTTAAAATTCTCTTTCTGCACCAATATCTATATTTAGTTTATCATGTACGGTGCTTCGTTGACCATGTACTGTGTGAATTTTCATGGTAGTCCTGAAAATCCTAAAGTTTGAAAAAAAAGAGACAAAGAGCGCAGATATAGCGCTCCTTGCCTCTCTTTGTCATGTATGAAAACCAAAAACGAGATAATGAAAAATGGTATTAGCGACGTGGTGCCAATGTATGGATCGGATGACCCAGCACGACTTCCGCTGCTTCCATAACGATTTCGCCCAATGTAGGGTGAGCATGAATAGTCAAGGAGATATCTTCGAGTGTAGCACCCATTTCAATCGCCAGACCCAGCTCAGCAATAAGGTTGGAAGCTTCCAGACCTACGATTTGCGTACCCAGTACCAGACCTGTGTCAGCGTCAGCTACGATTTTCACAAAACCTTCAGTAGCGTTCAGGGAAACCGCACGACCGTTTGCTCCATAAGAGAACTTGCCAACTTTGACATTGTAGCCTTTTTCTTTGGCTTGTGTCTCTGTGTAGCCTACGCTGGAGCATTCTGGATCTGTGAAAACGACAGCTGGCATACATTTGTAATCTACTACAGACGGCTCGCCTGCGATTGCTTCAGCAGCCACTTTACCTTCGTAAGAAGCTTTGTGTGCCAGAGCAAGACCAGCTACGATATCGCCGATTGCAAAGATGTGAGGAATGCTAGTACGTCCTTGGTGATCAACTTTCACCATCCCGCGCTCATCCAGTTCTACGCCGATCAGATCCAGACCCAGTTCACCGTCTGTGTTTGGACGACGTCCAACAGTTACAAGCAGATATTCAGCAGTTACTTCTTTGCTTTCGCCGTTAACGGAGAATTTCACCGTTACGTCTTTATCTGTTTGCTCTGCACTTTCAGCTTTAGCGCCAGTGAAGATTTCGATGCCAGTTTTCTTCATACTTTTCGCAACGATCGAAGTCATATCTTTGTCGAAACCAGGAAGCACTGTATCCATACCTTCAATGATCGTTACTTTGGAACCGAATTTAGAGTACATTTGTCCAAGCTCTGCACCAATGTATCCACCACCGATTACGATCAGGCTCTTTGGAATTTCAGGCAGGTTCAATGCTTCTGTAGAAGACAGAATGCGTCCGCCAAATGGGAATGGTTTCAGTTCGATTGGACGGGAACCTGTTGCGATAATTGCATTTTTAAAACGGTAACGTGGTGATTCATGTTCGTTGAATACACGCGCTTCGTTTTCGTTGATGAACATGCACTCACCATTGAAAACTTCAACTTTGTTGCCTTTGAGCAAGCCACTTACGCCGCCTGTCATTTTCTTAACAACGCCGTTTTTGAATTCTTGTGTTTTAGCGAAGTCCACTTTTACATTTTCAGCCGAAATACCGAAAGACTCGCCATGTTTAGCTGCTTCGTATTGATGAGCTGCAGAGATCAAAGCTTTGGATGGAATACATCCACGGTTCAGACAGACACCGCCCAGCTCAGATTTGTCAACGATCAATACGCTTTGTCCCAATTGCGCGGCACGGATGGCAGCTACATAGCCGCCAGGACCCGCACCGATAACCAATGTGTCAATATCCAGAGAAGCGTCTCCTACTACCATTGATTACACCTCCATAACAAGCAACTCAGGGTTAGCGAGCAGCTGTTTGATATAGTTCATGAAGTTTTGAGCAGTTGCACCATCAATAATACGGTGGTCAAAGCTCAGGGAAAGAGCCATTACTGGAGCGGCAACAATTTCACCGTTTTTCACGACTGCTTTTTCACTGATGCGGCCAGTACCCAAAATCGCAACTTCAGGGAAGTTAATGATTGGAGTAAAGAACATACCGCCTGCAGAACCGATGTTAGTGATGGAAATTGTGCTTCCTCTCATTTCGTTCGCAGCCAATTTTCCATCACGACCGCGCACAGCCAGATCACGAATGGAATCAGCAATCATCCAGATACTCTTACGATCAGCATCTTTGATAACAGGAACGATCAAGCCGTTGTCTGTATCTGTAGCGATACCGATGTTGTAGTATTTTTTGTAGACAATTTCGTTTGCTTCTTCGTCGATTGTGGCATTCAGAGCCGGGAATTGACGGGAAGCAGCAACCAAAGCTTTTACGATGAATGGCAGGTATGTTACTTTTGTGCCTTTCTTCTCAGCAATTGGTTTGATACGAGTACGGAAAGCAACCAATTCAGTTACATCTACTTCATCCATAATCGTAACGTGCGGAGCCGTATAAGCCGATTTAACCATAGCATTGGAAATAGCTTTGCGGATACCTTTAAATGGTACGCGCTCTTCCTCAGCACGTGGATCTGCTGCTGGCGCAGATGGTGCTGCAGCTTTCGCTTCTTTCTTAGCAGGCTCTTGTGCTTTTGCAGCTTCTTTCGCTACTGGTGCAGCCGCTTGACCTCCACCATTTTTGAAAGCTTCTACATCTTCTTTGGTGATTTTACCATTTTTGCCGGAGCCACTCACTTGAGCGATGTTTACACCTTGCTCACGAGCAAATTTGCGGACGCTAGGTGTAGCCAGTACGTCTTTGTTAGAAGCAGCTGGAGTTGCAGCTGGTTTAGTGTTAGCTCCGCCTTGTGCAGCATCCTGTTCTTGTTTAGCAGCAGCTGGTGCTTCTTCTTGTTCAGGAAGTTCACCCTCTGCAGCGATTACAGCTACGACTTGACCTACGTTAAAGATGTCGCCGTCTTTGGCAAATACTTCTTGTACTGTACCATTGACCGGACAAGGAACTTCAACTACAGCCTTATCGTTTTGTACTTCCATGATGATATCTTCATCTGTTACTTTGTCGCCGGGCTTGATGTGCATCTTGATGATTTCGCCTTCGTGAAGACCTTCACCCAGCTCTGGGAATTTATATTCAAATCTAGCCGTACCTGCAGCTCCGCCTTGTGCAGCAGCACTTGGCTCAGGGCTAACAGCTGGTGCTTCTGGTGCTTCTTCTTGTTCAGGAAGTTCACCTTCTGCATCAATTACAGCTACGACTTGGCCTACGTTAAAGATGTCGCCGTCTTTGGCAAATACTTCTTGTACTGTACCATTAACGGGACAAGGAACTTCAACTACAGCCTTATCGTTTTGTACTTCCATGATGATATCTTCATCTGTTACTTTGTCGCCGGGCTTGATGTGCATCTTGATGATTTCGCCTTCGTGAAGACCTTCACCTAGCTCCGGGAATTTATATTCAAATTTAGCCACGTTTAAAACCTCCCAAATTTACGGTGTGCTTTAATTAAAATTCCAATACTTTATTAACCGCATCAATGATACGTGTTGGCGTTGGCAACCAAGTATCTTCAATTTGAGCAAAAGGATAAACGGTATCTGGACCCGCTACACGCAGAACAGGTGCTTCCAGATGCAGGATTGCTTTTTCGTTAATTTGTGCAATAACTTCAGCAGCTACACCGGAGCTCTTTTGCGCTTCTTGAACAACGATGGCACGATTGGTTTTTTGAATAGAAGCAACAACGGTATCAATGTCAATCGGGCTAATGGTACGCAAATCAATGATTTCCACTTTGATACCTTTTGTTTTTTCCAGTTCATCAGCAGCTTTAACTGAAGTGTGCACCATCATACCGTAAGTAATGATCGTCACGTCGGAACCTTCACGAACTACGTTAGCTTTGCCCAGTTCAACTGTGTAATCATTCTCAGGAACTTCAGCGCGGAATGCATGATACAGGTTCAAATGCTCCATGAAAAATACTGGATCGTTGTCGCGAATAGACGCGATCATAAGACCTTTTGCATCGTAAGGGTTGGAAGGAACAACAACCTTGATACCAGGTGTTTGAGCCAGAAGACCTTCCAAGGAATCTGTATGCAGCTCGGCTGCCTTAACACCGCCACCAAAAGGTGTACGGAATACGATTGGAGAATTGTAACGTCCACCGGAACGGTAACGCATACGGGATGCTTGAATTGCCATTTGATCGAGAGCTTCAAAGATAAAGCCTACGAACTGGATTTCAGCTACAGGGCGGAAGCCTTGAATACCCAGACCCACAGCAAGACCCCCGATTGCGGATTCCGCCAGCGGAGTATCGAATACACGTTCTTCGCCAAATTCTTTTTGCAGACCTTCTGTAGCGCGGAATACGCCACCTACATGACCTACATCTTCACCGAAAAGCAGGACGTTAGGGTCGCGTTTCAACTCTACGCGCAGTGCGTCACGAATCGCTTCTTTCATGTTCATTTGTGCCATTTGCTTCATTTCCTCCTTAAACATTGACAGATCAATTTCAGTTCAGGTCAATCGAAAAGCAGACCGGATCGGGTTAGCGCCCGGTCTCTTTCAAGTTCAATTATTTAAAATCAGCTTTTTGTTCTTCCAAGTGCTTAGGCGTTGTTTCGAACATGCTATCGATCAGGCCAGGAATTGTCATTTTTTCTGTTTTCTCGGCTTTTTTGATCTCTTCGTTCACTTTTGCCTTAGCTTCTTCTTTTACGCGAGCTGTATCTTCTTCAGTCCAAAGACCTTTTTTCTCAAGGTATTTCGCAAAGCGGGCAATTGGATCTTTCGCATTCCATTCGCCTTCTTCTTCTTTAGAACGATATTTTGTTGCATCATCAGAAAGGGAATGCGGACGGAAACGGTACGTTACGGCTTCAATCAATGTAGCACCTTCGCCATTACGTCCACGCTCTGCAGCTTCTTGAACGGCTTTAATAACTGCAAGCACGTCCATGCCGTCAATTTTCACGCCTTTAATACCAGCAGCTACTGCTTTATGAGCGATCGAAAGAGCAGCTGTTTGTTTAGAAAATGGAGTCGTGATCGCGTAACCATTGTTTTGCACAAAGAAAATAACTGGCAACTTGTATACACCAGCATAGTTCAGGCCTTCGTAGAAATCACCTTCGGAAGAACCGCCGTCACCTGTATATGTAATGGCGACTTGTTTTTGCTTTTTCAGTTTGTAACCCATAGCAATACCCATAGCATGCAAAATTTGCGCGCCAATAATGATTTGCGGCATCAGTACATTAACACCGTCCGGCACTTGGCCGCCGTGTTGATGACCACGGGAATACAAAAAAGCTTGGTATAATGGCAGGCCATGCCAAACGATTTGCGGAATATCGCGGTAGCCTGGAGCAATAAAGTCTTCTTTTTGGAGCGCATATTCGCTACCAATCATGGTTGCTTCTTGTCCGGATACCGGAGCGTAGAAACCGAGACGTCCTTGACGGCCTAAGTTAACGGCACGGTCATCCCAAGTACGTGTAAATACCATTCGATACATAATTTCTTTCAATTGATCATCTGTAAGTTTAGGCAACATATCTTTATTGATAATTTCACCATCCGGAGAAAGTACGGACAACGCCTCAACTTCCTCTGTGTAAACTTCATAAGGAACCTTGCTCATTTTCTTCACCTCAACAAAAAAATTTGAATATCAAGTTCCGCTGTTATAGGATTATTATACACCTGTTATATCGCTCGCGTCAAAGATTTAGTTATTTTTTTTGAGTTTGCCACATTTTTGTGTGTGTAACAGGGTATGTTTTTTACTATAACAGCTTAGTACATGATTGAAATTTTAAACATCTATTGCAATCAGGGTAATCTTAACTTATTGTGATCCCGAATGCAAAATAATACCCAAGAAAGGTGACGAAAAATGACGGATTCTCGGTATTTAAAACGAACCATCCTTAAAGACGAAGTAGACAGCCGCTTTCTTGGCGAGACCAGAACTCTCCGGATATATTTGCCGCCCGGCTATAATGAAATATTGAGCTACCCGGTCGTATACTGTCAGGACGGAGAAGAATTTTTCAATTTTGGCCGCATTGCAACTCACGCCAACCGCCTCATTCTAGATGAGGGCGTCGAACCCTTCATTATTGTAGGTGTGGAAGTGAATACCAAAATCAGAACTCAGGAGTACGCTCCCTTTGGCAATCGTTTTGAGGCGTATACCGCCTGTTTTGCAGAAGAGATTATTCCCTATGTGGAGCAAAAGTATCCTATAAGAAAAGATGCAGCGTCCCGCATTTTGGCGGGGGATTCACTGGGAGGCAGTGTGTCTCTGCATTTGGCTTTGATGTATCCTCAGCTGTTCAACCGCATTATCAGCCTCTCAGGTGCTTACTATGAAGCTTCGCAGGAAATCATCGCCCGTGAGAAAGATCTATCTCATTTGCGGGTGTGGATGACGGTTGGCCTTCAGGAAGATGCATTTGAGAGTGATACTGGCATTTACAACTTTGTAGAGCTTAACCGTCAATGTGCAGATTTGCTGCGCGAACGGAACGCTGAAGTTTCTTACCGTGAAAAGGATGGCAAACATTTGTGGGGCTTTTGGCAAAACGAGTTGCCTGACGCGCTAATATATTTTTTGGATCGCGCCTGAGTAAATATTCTTCCAGGTAACTAAGGGGAATGGAGCATTGACCTACTAGGTCATAAAGCTCCTTCCTCTTTTTCATAATTTGGTTACGCTTTCAAAAATGTATAACGAAAAACGGCAATTATTGCCGTCATCTGTCGTTCACATTATAGCTTTTCTTCTACGATCTTGTCCAGCAAGGCGTCGCACCCTGCGTCCATTAATCGATAGGTCTCTTCAAAATTCCCTGTAAAATATGGGTCGGGTACTTCTCTTAATTTTTCTTGAGGAAGCAAATCCATAAATTTTAGAATATCGGCCTCCGCTCCACCTGCAATCTTTCGCATGTTTCGTTCATTAGAGTCATCCATGCACACAATATAATCAAACGCGTCAAAATCACGGCCCGTTATTTGCCGCGCCTGTATGCCTTGTTCGCTGATTCCATGCAGTTTAAGTTGCTTTAGAGTTCCCTCATGCGGGGGATTTCCGATGTGCCAGTCGCCTGTCCCGGCCGAGTCCACCCCGATTTCTGCGCCCAATCCCCGTTCCTGCGCTTTATGTCTCAGTATTGCCTCCCCCATCGGAGAGCGGCAAATATTGCCCAAACACACAAACAAAACGTTAATCATTTCGTTCTCCTTCCTATTACACGTTACACTTCCTTTTTTTCTGTTTCATTGTAGCCATGTCCTCCAAAATTGTGCAAGCCATATTTAACGCGGTATACTTAAAAACGATGATATATATAGGATCGTATCAGAAAGAAAGGATGTTGATTATGACAAAAAAACGAGCGATTGTATTTTCAGGCGGTCGTCTTAATGAAGAAGATTTACATCAAATACAACGCGATGATTTTATTATAGGTGCAGATAAAGGTGCTCTTTTCCTGATCGAGCACGGTATTACACCACATATCTCTGTAGGAGATTTTGATTCGATCACACCAGAGGAAAAGGAAAAGGTAGAATCAGCAAGCCAACGTATGATTGCGTGCGATCCAGTACTTAAAGACTTAACAGATACTGAACTTGCTTTGGAAATCGCTATGGACGAACAGGCAGATCATGTACTGCTGCTTGGTGTGACTGGCACCCGGATGGACCACACCTTGGCTAATGTTCAAATATTGGTACGCGCAATGCAACATCATATTAGCTGCGCTATTATGGACGCACATAATTATATTGAGCTCACCGGATCAACGCTTGAGATCCAGCCTATGGGTTATACATATACATCGCTGCTTCCTATGACTGCCGAAGTAACAGGCATACAACTGGAAGGATTTATGTATCCGCTACATAATGCCACCCTCAAAATGGGACAATCACGTGCTGTCAGTAATAAGCTAACGGCTCCAAAAGGTACGATTTCCATCAAAAGCGGTCTACTACTCGTTATTCAAAGCAAGGATTAATTATGACATTGTTGTAACTATTAAATAAGTTGTTTTTTCACTCAAAACCCTTTATTCATAAGGGTTTTTCCGTTTGTAGAGATCTATGAATCGATATATTTTTAACAAATTGTAATTTTTAATCGTTTTTTAATAATCACTGTGTAAGCCTTGTCCCTCAAGCATTTGAGAGTTCTTTTCCAACTATTAGGCGGCTTCAAAACTGTTATACTCAACGCTGTCAGTTAGTTAGCAACTCAGCAAAATATTGCACAAATCAATTTCTGGAGGTACTTACAACATGAATATGCAGAAAATCATAAAAAAGGTAATCATCGCAGGGGTCGCAGCCACGATCGGCTTTGGTACTTTTGCAATTGAGGGAACAAATACGGCACAAGCTGCCACTACTACTTCTGTTGGCCAAAAAGTAATTAACTACGGCGAAAAATATATGGGCACTCCTTATAAGTTTGGAGCTTCCACAAGCACGACGCGTAATTTTGACTGTTCTTCTTTCATGAAGCACATATTCAAGAAATACGGAGTAAATTTGCCGCGTACTTCTGTTCAACAGTCCAAAGTCGGACATGCCGTATCCAAGTCCAATTTAAAAAAAGGGGACTTAGTTTTCTTTTCAAGCGGTAGTCGTGCTACAGGACGCAACATTACCCACGTAGCAGTCTATATGGGCGGGGGTAAAATTTTGCACACTTACGGCGGACCTGGCGTGACCATCTCCGATTTGAACTCTAGCAACTGGAAAAGAACATACATTAAAGCACGCCGCGTGCTGTAGTATGAAACTCATTTTGAAATATGCGAGCCGGGACGAAAAGTTCCGGCTTTTTTTATATACCTAATACTATTCTAATACGGTTGGTGTTCTGAGTGAATAGCCAATCCCTCGTTCCGTACGGATCATTTTAAACTTATATCCTTTATCTACTTTAACCCTCAAATGTCTGATATAGACGTCTACTACGTTCGTATCAACGATATAATCATGTTTCCAAACATCCTTCAGAATTTGCTGTCTGCTACAAACTTGGTTAAGATGTATCGCCAGATGAAGCAAAAGATCGAATTCTTTCGGAGTTAATTCCAGCTTTTGCCCCCCTCTGCTCACCATTCTGCTTGCATTATCTATATGTAAATCACCCGCCTCGATTGCCCTTTTCACATCACGTTCAATACCAAAAATCCGCAATAAATTAGCCACCCTAGCCTGAAAAACTCTAGGATAAAAGGGCAGAACGATCACATCATGTGCTCCTTGTTCAAAGCATGAAACAATATGGTCCTCCTCATCTGATGAAGTCATTGCAAATAGCGGGACATGAGGATGGTATTGCTGCAATGTGCGAAGCAAACCATGTGAATCCGTCGGTTCATCTTCTATATTGAGCAGTAGCAAATCCACAGGATTATGGGCTACATAAGAGCTTGCATCTGTCGTATTGCTAACATGAACCACCTGATAACCTGCCTGTTCCAATGGATGAACAAATACGGGAGACGCTTCATTTACATCCACAAGTAAAATTAACGGGCTCATCTTTTCACCCACCTGGTTTGGACATAGCATTACATATTGGACACGAACAAGTTTGTTATAAGCCATTAAAGCATATTAATATTATTGTAACAAAAAAGCAGAAAATCATTCTCCAAAGAATGGCTTTCTGCTTTCATGGTTTAACCCAAATAGCGATGATACAGACTTCTTGCTTTTGCCACGTCCTTAGTCCCATGAATCAACGCTCTGCCATCTGCAAAAACAACCAAGCGATGCTCGCTTGTACTAAAGGAAACCAAAAACGGATTCCGCTCTACTTTTCCTTCTCCCAAAGAAGCAAATCTATCTGCTGTTTCTGCAAGATTCAGATGTGTCGGGTTTGCTGGTCTAATTTGAACGGTATCCCTACCGCACAAAACATCTGTCTTCTGCCGATGAGAGGCCGACAAATAGGGATACGTCGGTTGGCTGCCGCAAGAAGGACAGTTCTCCTTTTTAACGCTATCTACTGCTATCGCTACATACTCATTTTTCCACAAATCAAACGAAAGCAGCTTTCCTCTCAAATCTTCTGGATATCCACCAAGAAGTTTGAAAGCTTCCGTAGTTTGGTTAGCCGTGACCATCTGTACGGCCTGCGGAATAATCCCGGCGGTATCACAGGTTTCCCCACCAAACGGTACAGTTCCCAGCAGACAGTGAAGACAAGGCGTTTGACCCGGTAAGATGGTATAGGTTACACCATAGCTGCCCACACATCCCCCATAAATCCAAGGTATCCGATGCTTGAGTGCCATGTCGTTCATAAGAAGTCGGGTATCGAAATTATCGGTTGCATCCATCATGAGATCTACCCCCTGGATCAACTCTTCCAGCTCTTCCACCCCAACATCCAGTACATGTCCGTGTATAACCGTTTCCGAATTAATATCCTTTAATCTTCGCTGAGCAGCTACTGCTTTGGGATATCTTTGCGCAGCATCACTTTCCTGAAAAAGCTGCTGGCGCTGCAAATTGCTCCATTCCACATAATCCCGGTCTACGAGGCTCACTGTACCTACGCCCCCGCGAACGAGCGTTTCCGCAATACCTGTACCTAACGCTCCGGCACCTATGATTAGTACGTGGGAAGAAGCAAGCCGGCGTTGTCCTGTCGGTCCAAAGGGCGCGAATCTTTCCTGTCTGGAATAACGGTCACTTGGATGTGTTCCTCCTGCACCAGATTTGTCAGTTACCTTCATGCCTGAACCATGCCTTCTGTCGGACTGCTTGCTGAAGCATAACGTTTTACAGGAATCATCCCCGCCTCAAAACCATATCTTCCAGCACGAACAGCCAGTTTCATGGCCTCAGCCATTTTTACTGGGTCCTTCGCTCCTGATACGGCTGTGTTCAACAAAACAGCATCTGCCCCCAACTGCATCGCCATTGCCGCGTCACCGGGTGAGCGAATACCCGCATCGACAATAACCGGAACCTCCGCTTGTTCAATAATTAGCTCTAATGAGAACGGATTGAGCAAACCATGTCCTGTACCAATCGGCGAAGCTCCAGGCATAACGGCGTGTACTCCAAGCTCTTGTAACCTCTTCGCAAGAATCACATCGTCCGATATGTAGGGCAGCACGATAAAGCCTTCTTCTAACAGCTTTTCACTAGCTTTCAACGTTTCAAAAGGGTCAGGTAGCAGTGTCTTGCTATCCCCAATGACTTCCACCTTTATCATATCGCACAGGCCGGAGGCTTTTGCCAATTGGGCAATACGAATCGCCTCCTCTGCTGTTGTAGCCCCTGCTGTGTTGGGAAGAAGTGTATACCGGCTCAAATCCAGCATATCGAGAAAATGCTGCTTATCCCGTTCCTCCAAGTTCAATCTCCGTACAGCAAACGTCAATATTTCCGTCTCAGCAGCCTCTACGGCTTGGGATTGGATATCCAGATCAGAGAATTTTCCTGTTCCCAACAACAACCTCGAGGTAAAAGATGCTTTTCCAATGGTTAACATAATCAACCGCCTCCCACAAAATGTACAATTTCTAGGCAATCTCCATCTTTTAGTACTGCTTCATCATGATCTTCACGGGTCAATATATGCCGATTCAGCTCCACCACTACGGTTTTCACCTTTACATCAAGCTCATGTAGCAATTGATTCACATGAGTGATCCGATTAGAAAAGGTCATGCTCTGGCCGTTAATCGTCAGCTTCATAAGCTTTCCTCCTTGAGGAGCTCAGAAGAAAAACTACTTATCCCAAGTTCAGCCGCACCAGCCCCATTAAGCATAGCTGCCATCGCACGCCCGGTAGCATCACTCAGCAGGACACCGTTGCGATAATGCCCGACTGCAGCATATACGCCCTCGACCCCAGGAACAGCGCCTATAAAAGGGTGACCTGATGCAGCCTGTGGACGTAAGCCCGCCCAAGTGCGTATAAAAGAAGCTTCACGGACGCGCGGCAGCCAGGCAGAGGCACGTGCCAGCAACCCCTCCAAGCCTCCTACGGTCACTTCTTCGTCATATTGATGCGGAAGGCTCGTTGCCCCAATCCAAAGCTCGTTATTCTGTTTAGGCACGAGGTAAATATCATCAGCATAAATGGTGTATTCTAACGGGCGATCTTTCAAGGAGACCGCTACCGCTTCGCCCTTGACCGGATAAAGTGGATATTCAAACCCAACCTGCGCTAGCAATTTCATGCTATCCAAGCCTCCAGCAATAATGACCTGATCGCAGGAAAAAAAGCCACTATCTGTTCGAACACCGCAAACTCGACCATCCTGTATGACCAGTTGCTCTGCCTGTGTACCAGACCATACCGTTGCTCCCAGCACCGCAGCAGCACCTGCATAAGCACGGCAAAGCTGGACAGGAGCCACTTGTGTCTCCTTTGAGCGATATATTGCCCCGATCGCTTGTTCATCCAAACCTGGAATTCGTCGGGCCAATTCCCTCGCATCCCACCAGATAGGACAATCATCCTCTCGCGTTTTAGCAGCTTTCCAGCGTTTTTGGCCCTCAGTTTCCGTATGGAAAGGGGTCACAAATCCTTCTGTACGGAATTCCACCGAAATACCCGACAAACGCTCCAGATCACAGACAAGCTCAGGGAATGCATCTCGACTTCTGCGAGCAAATCGTGCCAGCTCAGAGTCGGTGAACTCTTCACTTTCCGCTGCCAGCATTCCAACCGCTGCTCCTGAGGCTCCCTCACCCGGGATCAATCGTTCCAGCATGATCGTACTTCTTCCCTCCTTGGCCACATGATAAGCAATGGAACTGCCGATGACACCTCCACCTATGACCAAGCATTCAGCATGTCCTATCGCTCTTGCCTCCGTGTGTATCTTTAGCATTTGTTTCGTGTCTCCTCTCCATAAACCATTCTGCTTCCAGCTTGCTTCTACTCTCGTTTTCTCGCTACAGGCTGTGAACTACAAGATCTGCCATTCGCCTATATTCCATCGCAGCTGCAACGGGCGATTCAGCCTCCCATATACCAGACATCACCGCAATTCCGCTTGCTCCGGCCATATAAAGCTCCGGGATATGGTGAGGTTGTATGCCGCCCAGCGCGATCACCGGAATGTTCGACAGCCTGCAAATATGTTCAAGCTGAGCTATACCCCGCGGTACAATACCAGGCTTACAATGGGTCTCATATACGTGACCATAAAGTACATAGTCCGCACCTGCCCGCTCGGCATTCTGCGCCTCCTCCAAGGAATGCACAGACACTCCACAGCGTGTACCCTTTGAAAGTAGGCTTTTCACATCCACAACAGGTAATCCATTAGCTGGTAGCTGGACGGCTCCAACCAAAGTAAGTAAAGCTACATCCACACGATCATTTACTACTATTTGTTGCAAAGGAACTTCCTGCTCCACCATGCTGCGAGTCAAAGAAAGCAATGCAGAGGCACCATTCTGTTTTAAACGTGCGTGTACATAATGAACATAAGGACAAATCACAGCAGCCACTTGGGCTGCTTGTGCAAAAGTGCCCTTTTCCATCGAAATTGCGTGTAATTCGATTTTGTCTTCACCTCACATTGGATTAAAGGATCTAAGCTTAGCCAGCCACGTCTACCAGCAGTAATGAAAGGGGATTGTATGTGAATCCGTCTACGGAAGCTCGAACAACTTAAAATGAACGAAACGCAAAAAAACCACTTCCCCAAGGAAGTGGTTTAACGAACGTCCAATAATCGAACGGACCATGATATCCGTATACGTGTATCGTCCCACGCACAAACAAAATAAAGACGGTGTTGCCTTGTTTGCACGGCGCTCACTTCCCTACGCTGGCATAACCCAGATCAGGTGCAAAGGGTCCGAAATCCATTTATTCCGTCTCAGCCGCATGGGCGGCTCCCCTAGTGTGACTATTTTATTGTATAAGCTAAAAATAGCTTAGCATATTTTCCTAATTCTGCAAACCCCACTTCGTGTGAAATATGCAGAACTGGATTTAACTGATTTTAGTTAACTTTACTTGACCATTCTTCCACATTCCACGTTTTGGTTACCCAATCCTCGTAAAAGTCCGGTTCGTGAGATACAAGCAATACGGTCCCTTTGTATTCCTTCAAGGCACGTTTCAGCTCATCCTTTGCTTTAACATCCAAGTGGTTGGTAGGCTCATCGAACAATACCCAGTTGCTTTCACGCATTAACAGTTTGCAAAGACGGACTTTAGCCTGTTCTCCACCACTAAGCGCTGATAGTGGACGCGTGATATGCTCATTTTTCAAACCGCAACGCGCCAAATGCGCTCGTACTTCATGCTGATTCAAATGCGGAAATTCATTCCATACATCGTCAATCGGTGTAATTTTCTCCGCCTTTACTTCCTGCTCAAAATAAGCGGGCTGCAAAAAATCACCTTGATAGGTTTTTCCACTGATTGGCGGAATTTTTCCCAATATGGTTTTGAGCAATGTCGATTTACCGACACCATTGTAGCCGACAATTGCAATCTTTTCGCCACGTTCAATCGTCATGGACATTTTAGGCAAAAGGGCATGTGTATAACCAATCTCAAAATCAATACCCTCAAATACCGTCTTTCCGCTTGCACGTGCCTCTTTGAATTGAAAGGTTGGTTTTGCGGCTTCTTCAGGCTTATCAATACGTTCGATCCGATCAAGCTGCTTTTCACGGCTCTTTGCTCGGCCTGAGGTAGAAGCACGCGCTTTATTACGCTGAATAAAATCTTCCTGTTTCTTAATAAAGTCCTGTTGCTTCTCATAAGCATCAATATGCTGAGCTTTGTTCAGATCCGCCATTTCAAGAAACTTTTCATAGTTAGCTGAATAACGGGTCATCTTGGCAAATTCAAGATGGTAAATAACATTAACGACCTGATTCATAAATTCAGTATCATGTGAAATAAGAATAAAAGCATAGGGATAATCCTTCAAATAGCGCGTAAGCCATTCAATATGCTCTACATCCAAATAGTTGGTAGGCTCATCCAACAACAGGACATTCGGCTTTTCCAACAGTAACTTGGCAAGAAGCACCTTTGTCCGTTGCCCGCCGCTAAGTGCAGATACATCCCGATCCAGTCCTATGGCCGACAGGCCTAGTCCATTCGCCATTTCTTCAACCTTCACATCAATGAGGTAAAAATCCCCCATATCCAGTTGCTCCTGAATTTCACCCATCTGTTCCAGCAACACTTCCAACTCTTCAGGAGAAGCATCCCCCATTTTGTCAGTAATCTGCATCATTTCCTTTTCCAATTCCAACAAAGGAAGAAAAGCGTCTTTTAATACATCACGTACCGTTTTGCCCGGTGTCAGCTTGGTATGCTGATCCAGATAGCCGTAACGTACACGTGGAGTCCATTCCACTTTCCCCTCATCCTTAAGCAATTTTCCAGTGAGAATGTTCATGAGTGTCGATTTACCAACACCGTTAGCTCCTACCAAACCTACACGTTCCCCCGCAAGCAATCGAAAGGAAACATTTTTAAATAATGCGCGGTCCCCAAAGTTGTGGGATACATTTTCTACAGTCAATAAACTCATAAGCTGTTTTTGGCTCCTTATTGTCATCGGCGCTGCCGACTGTTCTTATTTCATATGCATTTCGTTTCTTTCAAAGCTTTATTGTAGCACATTCTGCAACCATATCGGAATATTGAAAACAGTGAATTTTAAGGTTTTTTGGTATGGATCTGCCTAAAAAAAGAAAACCAGCTAATGTTTGTCAAGAGGGTCCACCAACATTCTAACGAAAAAATACGCCAAGGAGATGGCGAATTTTTCTATAAACTGAACGGTATGATCGTAATAGGTCGAGTATCAAATTCCATTTATTTGACTCTCACTCAAGAAAGCATTGATATCTAGGCTGTCACTGCTTCTATTGTGCTATCTTTTGACTTGGAGATTGTTCTATTTCTCTGCCCATTTCAAAACCAGTATATATAAGTAAACTAGTACAAATGCAATACCGTAAGAAATGAAAGTCCATAAATAGTTCCAGCCAGTGCTATAAGTAACTCAGCCCAGCCAAACAGCGCATAGTTCAGCAGCTGTTGTCACAGTGGTAAAAATAATAATCGGAAGAAAAGGACTCTTCTGCCACTTTTCGATCAAGTACACCATGAGTGATACTAGTACAGGATATACTCCTAGGTTGAACGGTAAAGTTGAAAAGGTTGCATCCTTTGTGATTGGTGTTACTCGCCAAAATCAAAATGTATGCCAATTGCATTAAACAGAAAGCCTACTGTTGAACCAAACGGAGCGACTCGCAGAACAATCTTTGGTTGTTCTACAAATACCAAAACTGCTATAAGCCATGGTATGAAGAACGCTAATACGAAATTTAGTACCATATGTGCGACCTCCGATGAGTTGTTCAAAATTCATAATTCAGTGATAAACTGATCCGAATATTAAACAGCGGCAGCCTTGGAGCATAAATAAAATTCCTCAACTTCCACTTGATTTAACGTATCTGTGGAACATTTATGGCTGAGAATAGTTTAGCCATGTGATGAATCTTTCAACCCCATCTAGAATTTTTTTTGTATAAATCCATAAACTTGATATGCTCTATTTAGGGGTCCAGCCAACATTCTTAACGAAAATATACGCTAAGCCCTTCAGTTGCTCAAAAAAGCCGACGTTCCTTACTCTAAGGGGTAGCGTCAGGAAAATGCGGATTTACAACGCTAAGCAAATTTTCCCGACGCTACCCCAATTAGAGCGTGATCTAATTCGAATGCGTCAACGTGAAGGAATTGATTTAGCAAAAAAGGAAGGGAAATACCGTGGAAGAGTCAAAAAGTATCACCATAAGCATGCCGGGATTAACTATGCAGTAAAGCTTTATCGGGAAGGCAAAATGACCGTAAAGCAAATTTGTGAAATTACGAATGTTTCAAGATCGGCTTTATATCGAAAGCTTTCAGAAGGGAAAAAATAGTTCGTTTTTTCCTTTAAAAGGCCAAATAGTGGAATAAATGGTTTAAAGAAAAAAAACATATTCGGTTGCTTTTCTTTATCGAACTGCTTTCATTTTTTAAAATTTAGGATCTGGAGAATTGATTCATAACATACAATTCGATAATAATTATGTAAGCTATCATCATCCCTCATTAACCACTGAATTAAGCTACCATCAATCATACACCGAATACTAATGGCAGATTGCTCGATATTATCTACTTTGAACACATTCTCTTCGATTCCCAGTGTGATAATATTTTTACAGATAGACCAACAGTTTTCGCAGAATTGTTGGTTAATTTCTTTATACCGATTATTATTTTTCACCTGTGCTAAAAAGTCTAAGTACACACGATAGAAAGTTTTATTTTCTTTAGGACTGATGAAGACCTGATTTATAAATGCTTCTAGCTTTTCAATTGCTGTTTCCTTTTCATCAACAGATTTAGCTTCTTTTTCATAAATTCTTGTCGTTATCCATTCAAATAAGTGAGCAAATACATCCGCTTTATTTTCAAAATAATAGTTTGTTACTCCTTTACTTACCTCTGCATAATCTGCAATATCCTGCAATGTCACAGATTCATAACCTTTTTCAGATGCAGCTTGAAAGGCAGCTTTTAATATTTGTTTGCGTCTTTGTTCAGCTTTTTTAACCATTCAATCGAACCTCCATTCGAAACCTAAGAATATTATACAAAATTTTATCAACTTGTACGAGTATTTTATACTGACTGGATAAAATATATTGACCAGACAGTATAAAATACATTACGATAAATTTAGATTTATGATTAAATAACTAGTTTGAAAGGGGAAATTTTAGATGCCAAAGGAATTTAGCGCTCTTGTCGTAAATAAAACGGAGGAAAATTTTTCAGTAAATATTGAATCATTTTCTTTTAATGACTTACCAGACGGAGATGTGACGATACGAGTTCATTACTCAAGTGTAAATTATAAAGATGGTTTAGCAAGTACTCCAAACGGAAAGATTGTTCAAAAATACCCCTTTGTTCCCGGAATCGACCTTGCAGGAACGGTTACTTCTTCAAACGATTCTCGCTATAAAGAGGGTGACAAGGTTATTGTCACAAGCTATGAGTTAGGTGTTTCTCATTATGGCGGATACAGTGAATATGCAAGAGTTCCGGGGGATTGGGTAGTACCTCTGCCAGATAATTTGACATTAAAAGAAGCAATGACCTTTGGGACTGCGGGCTTTACAGCAGCTCTTTCAATTCATCAATTAGAAAAAAATGGACTAACGCCAGAAAAAGGTCCTATTTTAGTTACTGGGGCAACTGGTGGCGTAGGGAGTATGGCAGTTTTAATGCTTGCCAAACGAAATTATCAGGTAACAGCAAGTACAGGAAAAGAATCCGAATATGATTACTTAAAGAAATTAGGAGCAAAAGAAGTTATTTCGCGCGAAGATGTTACACCAGAAAAAATTCGTCCTCTTGGAAAGCAGCGCTGGGCAGGTGCAGTTGACCCGGTAGGTGGTAAGACATTAGCATCTATTTTAAGCAACACTAAATATGGAGGATCCGTTGCTGTAAGTGGATTAACTGGAGGAGCCGAAGTGCCAACAACCGTTTTCCCTTTTATCCTTAGAGGTGTCAATTTATTAGGAATAGATTCGGTTTATTGTCCAAAAGATTTAAGAGAAACTTTATGGAACCGAATGGCAACTGACTTAAAGCCAGAAGGTTTAGGGACAATAATAAATGAAGTATCATTAAGAGAGTTACCCCAAACGTTAACTGACATCTTACAAGGTAAAGTAAGAGGCAGAACAGTTGTGAACATACTGGTTTAAAGTAAAACAACCTTTCAGTATCCTCTTGCAATAATAGTAGAATTTATTTTCTTATTCAATTAAAGGGCGCTTTAGTGAAGTAATTAAAGCATAATTTCTCACTTATAATACCGAAAAATTAGGATTTTTTATAGTTGGATTTCCTTAACGTTGTAAATCCGCATTTTCCTGACGCTACCCCATTATGCTCTCTTAGCGTATATTTTCGTTAAAATGTTGGCTGGACCCCATTTATAGGCATGACAAAAAAACTTTCTGCTCCTACAGAAAATTTTATGGATTAATATGGTTATTCTACAGACGATAGGGCTCGTTTTTACTAAGGATGGCGTATATGTGATGTATAAGCTTGTTTGCGCAGGCGATCACAGCTACCTTGTAAGGCTTGCCCTCTTTCTTTTTCTTTTCGTAATAGTGCTTTATTTTTTGATTTGCTCCTTGTCGCAGTCCACATTGAACGGCCAAGTAAATGGCTCTTCGTAGTCTCTTTGATCCTCGTTTTGTAATCCGATTATTCGTTGCTGTGAACTTACCTGAGCTGTACACCCCAGGATCTAGTCCTGCAAAAGCAACCAATTGTTTTGGCCCCACGAATTGTCTCGCATCTCCAATTTCGGCCACGATAGTAGACGCGAGTTTGTCACCAATCCCGGGAATGGATTTGAGCAAATAGACCTCGGGAAGATTTATAGAAATCTCCTCCATTTGTGTCTCTAATATTTCGAGTTGAGATTGAAAGGCAAGTAATAAGGTAATCATTCCTTCTAAAACGGCATGTTGAGAGACGCTTCGGCTAACTTTGGCTTTTTGCTGCAACGCTATGTCTAGCAGCTCTACTCTATCGTTAATCCACTTCTTGGAGTGAGAGAGCCTGGCATGCTCAAACAAAGCTTGAGAGGCATTTTCCACCTTACCCTGAAGGCAAGCTTGCAGGACTTTTAGAGCCGTTACCGAGTAAAGGTCATAAAATACGGGTTCAAATTCGGGAAATACCTGATCTAGCAAAGCCCGAGTATTTAGCTTAGCCTGTACATATAATGATGTTATAAATTCATGCTGTCTGGTCACATTTTGAAGCTCCGTGTGGGCTTCATCCCATGCCCGGTGCGGCTTTAAATCACCGCGGTAGAACATTTCAGCTAAGTGCCAAGCATCTGCTGCATCTGTTTTAACTTTGCGTAGCGTAGTCCCTCGAGCTCGCTTAGACTGCAAGGGATTCACAATGAGATGTGCGATTTCTTCTCGTATGAGAAATGCAACAAGCCCACGATGATAATGACCTGTTGCTTCTAAAACAACAACTGGAGCCTGGCCTGTGCGTTCCTGTAATTGTGTAACTACTTCGCGTAAACGACGAAAGCCTTGCTCTTCATGGAGAATTGTTTCCGCCTTTCCTAACGGCTCATTTCTTTGCATAAAGGGTTGAAATACACTCATTCCTTTTGATACGTCTAGTCCAATAACTGGTTCCATAATCCCCCTCCTACGAATATCCCGGTGTCCCCACGATGATTCCAACCTCATAGCTTCGCTTGTTATACGGGATCGCATGCCCCAACCAGCTCAAACATGGTCGTTGGTGATAGTGGGAGAACAGTTTTCTTGACGGGGTTATTTATTCCCCTAAAACCACCTAGTTCTTCCCGGCTATCGTCATCTTAAAACACCTATTAAAATAGGCCAACCAAATTTTTGGTTGACCTAATAATACGAAAACCACCCATGAGGGTGATTATTTTAAGCCATTATAACATTTGTACTCAAAGTATCCCGCAGCTGCTGCAGATTTTTCATCCGTAAAACGTTCACTCGCTTTAAAGGGAGCTGGACATGAATCTCTATAAAAATATTTCATTCCAGTATCTGGTTCTATGCCACCGATAATGTCTTGCTTTCTGACGACTCTCCCACCACCAAATCCATAGTTATTGTAATACCTGTCTCCGACCGGAATGCCTTGGATAAACGCGATCAGACCCACATCATCTACCGTGTTGTACCACTCCTCTTGCGGAATGATCGGTAGTGTGAATGTATAGGAGATGCCGTTACGTGCAGCTTTTTCGTTATGGACATTAATAATTCGCGCCAAGTCCTCTTGGACACTGCCAACAATGGTAGAACGACGTATTTGCTCAAAAGTTTCTAAATTATTCAGTAAAGATATAGGAGTCTGATCCTGAAGTTCCTTTTGAAAGCCCTCCACCCACCTGTGATTCCGCGCATCGTATGCGCGCACATAATTATCCAAGGTGAACCCCACACTGTTGCCTACTGAATCAAGATAGGCATATGGTTTTTTTTCGCTCCATTTGTGGCCAATAGCACCTTGTCCATGCTCGTCTGTATAGGCTTCTGAAGTGTACACATAATAACCGTCATAATCCAGAATTACAATGGCTGGTATGTAATCCAATAATGCACGTTGTGCTACTATATCCTCATCAATGCCTACATTAAGAAAAAGGGTGTGCAGGAACGTGTTCAGCGCTGCTTCTTTATCTACACGAAAAAACTTATCCGATCCGTATCCGGCCTCGCGTTCCTGACGTTCATTCTGTGAGAGCACGCCCCCTGCATCCTGAACTGCGGTACGAAGAGCCGACGTATATTTCATTTCTAGCTGCTGCACTTCACGCTGATTCTGCACCCGTAAGTCACTAACTACACCAAAGGGCAAAAACAAAAGTATAAATATGACTGCAAAATCAGTAATCTTCATTCAGAACCATGCCCCCGTAAGAAGCTGTAACTGCCGATTTGCCGCTATTTGCCCCAACGAGAAGCCATGATTTGTACAAGTCCGCAGGAGTCCGATTCGTATTATGTAACCGGACCGTAAAATAATCCCCGGCCATCAAGGTATACCGACGTGTCTGATCTGATTTTGGCTGCTGATTGTCAGGAAACAACACAGACAAGATTTGCGGATTATAGTACCCATCATATACAGTTTCATAATTGCCCAGAAAACTGTCTGGCTTCGCGGCATCTGCATAGTCCGGTACATATTTTTTGTGCATATGCTCCAAATCAACTTCGTACGTATTGCCTGTCAATTCCAGATCGCGCATAAAATCGTTATACATCGTCGGTGTAATGTAACCTTTGGTTCTTACCATATCAACAAAACGTACAGTTGAATGATACGTATTTAACCCGGATATATCATCCTGCCGTTCAGCAGCTTGAGCTGCGGGTACGATGTACAAAAGCAATACAGCGAGCAGCGCCCCCAACAACTTGGATATTGTTTGAACCACTTCAGTCTTCCCCCAATTTCTCAAAACGTACAGATGTTATGTCCCCATTCCCATTACGCTGTGGGTATATGGAATATAAAGAGGAAGCATCCAGGGCAGATACATCAGGCTCAAACGGTTCAGAATACGCATCGTACTCTGTCCCGTCGACTTGAATCGAAATCCCCTCCTGTAAGTTCATGCGAATTGCCTGTATGACCTGAGTTCCTTTAATCCGTTCCGGCAATCCCACCCCAGCAGTACGGGCTATTCGCCCTTCAGAATGCTCCTCTTGCTGTGATCTTAATTCCAGTGCACAATTCAGCTGGCTGGACAAGTCTGCTGCCGTTACACATGCGGTTATGAACAGAATAACTGACACACCCAGCCGCAGCATACTTGAAGCGTGATCAGACATACTCTCATCCCCCTTATGATTATTATCTTTGCTGTAGTGCTTAGGACTGGGTAAACAACAACCCACGGACAACGTTCGATTTGTCCTTGACGATTTCAGCCTTGAATTTGCCACTTGGATTTACGTATTCATTCTCTTTTTCATTAAGTGTATTCGTGATTTTTCCAGTCTTATCACTGCCGCCATTCACGGCGCCGTACTGTTCACTGTCTGGGCTAATGTTCAGAGCATTACCGTACCACTGGCCTGCCATATTTTTACCGGTTTTAATCTGAATGCCGAATTGGTCTTTCCCCTGAAACTTCCGCAGCGCGTTGGTCACCTGGGAACCGCTAATCGTTGTGCCGTCATATACCGTAAAAGAGGCTTGAGACAATTCGGTCTGGATATCAGCAAAATTGTTTTGTGCCGTTTTAGTCGCCTCCTGGGCTGAAATAAACAGTATAACTACAATCGTAATTAGAGCGATGGTCAAAAATATCCCAGCGGCTACCTTTAAAGCTGTTGATGCGTTATTCATTATTTTTCTCTCCTCAGCTTGTTATTTTGTATTAGTCATATTAGAACTTTCTTACTGAATTTTTTGTATTTGCTCATAATAGTTATCCATTTGAACAAAACTCATGCCGATCAACGGAATCACCAAATATAAAAAGATAAGACCATACATCGGGGCAAAACCAATCATCCTTCCCCAGATAGCCTTGCTGTCTATTATTTTTTCATACTCCTGTTTTCTTTGTTCGAAATAGTAGGACATATGGGATTCCAAATCATCAAAGGCCTCTCGAATCGTAATTTTACCTAAAGACAAATGAAGCTTATCCACGAGACGTTGAAATTCCGGCAAAGGTGCTTCTTCTTTTAGCAAGTCGAGAGCTGCCTCTGGCCCATGTTCATAATGAAGCAAACATTTTTGCAGAGGTCTTTTGAATATAACTGAAAATCTGTTCAGCCACTCCAATATTTCCTCGACGGACATTCGTTCCATAACCCGTAAAATGGAAATAACTGTTTGAAATTGATACACCTCATGCCTCATATCCAACCGACGCATTTTTCGTTGCAAATATAATAAAAGCATAGGCATTTGATAGGCTGCATACCCAACAATCAAACTAATCAGCACTTCCCACCACTTGATGTATTCATCATTCCAATCTTTCAGCTTTTGGAGGATACGCCAAGTATTTGTGGATAACTGTTCAGGAGTAGCAGTTCCATTAGCATTGTGCTCTAAAGCAGCGTACGTCTGTTCGTATGTGCTGTTCGACCTCATGTTCAGCGAATGCATGATTTTGCGATCAATCTCACTCTGCTTCAAAGCTTCTTTTTGCTCCACCGGACTTAAACGTCCAAACATTTGACCCGATTGCACTGGTGCGTGAAGGATATGCGTTTTCTCAGCTTCATGTAAAAAAAATATCGTACTGATACTGAGCACCACTCCTACGATAAAAAGAGCCATTCTGCGTATGTAGAGCCACTCCAGTTTAACCTCCGCACCACTTTCCTTTAATAGACGGGTTATTTGGAAATAAGTAGACATATGCTGACGCGGAATTAAAGAATCCACCACATTACGAATGATGGGAAAACGGTATAGCTTCTGCTCCCAAACCCTCCGGCCTCTACCCGCACGATATCCTGTCTCATCGGTCTGTTGCAGTTTCTGTAATAGGAAATAAGATACGATTATCACAATATAAACGGACAATTTCGTGATATAACCCAATTTCCCCTGATAAAACTCATCCATGGATGGAAAGCTGGATCTCGCCCATGTCTCGATTGGGGTGGTAAAGAAAACAGGTGCCAGTGCGATCACGTTTAGACTTTTAAATAGATAGTCCAGTTTATTTCTTCGCAGCAACTCCAACTGGATTTCGCGTGCGAGACTGCCGAGCCCCTTCAAATAAATGGAGCCCCCTTCCTCAACCCGGTCACCAAACTCCATTACCATATACGAGATACCGGCAAAAGCTTTTAAAAATCGATTAGGAGCCGACTCATAGTATCTTTCCAATGCTTCGTGCGGATCAACATCTGTTAGCGCCTCATGGATGAGTCGTGCGTGTCTCCCAGCCTCTGCCTCCGCCAAATCGGCCGCTTCAGATATGGCTTCCTCTACCATACCGTGCTGATGGTAATAATGACGTACATTGGCGAAGAATTCGATCATCTGTGCAAGTAGCCTTTTTTCCATCCGGCTAATGGCCATATCCAAAATAAGACTGTTAATTACCACTCCGCATAAAACGGCCAATATAGCAAACTCTATTCCTGGCTTCATCATGACCAGCACAGCGCCACTGCAAGCAAAAGTCCCCCAGATGAACAGTGTCATCTTCATGGTCTGTAGGCGAAGCTTGTACTCATCGTAGGCATGCTGACCAGCTAGTCGCTTACGTACACTCGTGATGTATCCGGATAAGAAAGGGACCTTCATACATAGCGCGTACAACTTATGCAGTAAGGCTTGCAGTTCACGTTGCAGTACCGCTTTTCCCTTGCGTCCTTCCTGCACAGAATAAATTCGTCCTCTGCGAACTGCATGACTACTGCGCTTACGCAACCCCCACAAAACTATATATAGAAGCGCAAAGCCCCCACCTGATATAAGTAAAATCCATAATAAAATTTCTTTAAGACTCATAGTCTTCCTCCCAATAGCGGGTCAAAAAACTGCGGAAATCTCTGGCATCCTTTACATTCATCTGCTCACACATTTCTTTTGTACTTTTGGCAGTTAAGGGCTCCATTGGTATATAGCTTCCGTTCCGATATTCCATAACGTGGCGATAACTATAGCTCGATGAAGCATTGGAGCCTGCATCCGTATGATCCGGGTCACGCGGCACACATTCTGTGATCCGTTCGATGTAGCGTCGCCCTTCCGCATCACGTTTGAGATGCACATCAAAGTTAATGACATGAACTACCTGTTCCTCAGCGATGCCTTCATGCTGAAATACTCCTGTTTTGAGCAATGAATTACGAAGTGAAAACACGAGATCACGAAATGTTTTGGCATGATGAGTAAAAATGGTGAACAGACTGGCAACCTGCGACATTTGAATCATCCAAGCAGCTACTTCATCACTTGCTACTTCGCCTAGTATATTGACGGTTCCATCTGTTTTTTTCTGCAAGTCAAGCCCTTGTTGTCCTGAAATATGGTCCGTTTCTCGAAAGGTAAGAATGTTACGGCGACTGTAGATGCTACGTAGATGCAGTTCAAAGGCCATTTCCTGAACACGAAGCGTATACGAAGCATAAATATGCTTGACCATCGCCATTAACAACGTCGTCTTACCTGAACCCTGCGCGCCTGTAATAGCAGTAATCCGGCTACCTTTCATTAAATAAGAAAGTAACTGGATTGGAAAATCAGCATTTTGTCCCTTAATTAACTGTTCCAGTGATGCGCTTTGAATATCGAATTTACGAACAAAGAAAGCCCACGATTCTGAGAAAGGAGGACGCACCACCACTACCCGCGACCCATCCTTCATTTCGTTGACCTTATAACCATTCGCTTCGGAAAGCTGTCCCGGGTAATTGTATTTGTAAATATTTTGGCACACCCTTTTAAGTTCACGCTCAGATCCGAAGGAAAGGAACGAAAGATGGATCGTTTTACCTTTATAAAAAATCCATACGCTCTCATAACCATTGGCAGTAGGCGCAGATGTTTGTTCAAATACATACCCATCCGAAGGCCAGTCTGATGACGCAGGAATCCCACCTTTCGGCATACCACTGACGCCCCCACTTACACCGTCGATCCGCTGGTCACGAATATCATCAATGACGGAAAAGCCTTTGTAATGCTGATAAATCCGCTGGACAATAATATCCACCTTCTCTAAAAAGGAAAGGGGCCGGTACTCACAGTCATAGATATAACGAATATCCTCTGCGGTAACGAGATAACTTCCATCTTCTTCACCTTGCTGTGAATACCTCATTTCGGCCAAGTCATAAGTATCCAGTAAACGTGATAGTGCATCAGCGCCAAACTTCTGCTGGTATTGGTAAAATATAATTTCGAATTGATCCTGTATGCTAAACAACTCAGGTCTGGAGAATGGCATAACAGTATCGACGATTTTCTCGTTCAAGCCGTAACCGTTAATCAGAAGCTCAGCCATCAGATTTTTAACAAAACGTTTATCTCCAATGCTGCCATTGGCACAGTCCTTTAACGCCCTGCGTAGTTCCGCCCTTTGATGGATACGCCGTCTATATTCCTCTTCATGCAATCCGGCATCCGCCATCTGGCTATGACTCAGTTCATGAAGTGCATTTTTAATATAATCTATTAATATTTCGAATGTGGCATCTTCGTTCTTTTTTTCTACCCGAAGGGTTGAATATCGCGAGTGAAGATTCCCTCGATATTTAACAATAATCAGTACGATGCACATCAGCACTATGCAGGTAAGAATCAATCCGTTTATCATTTGAGCGGACAGCATTTAAGCGCCCCTCTCCAAAGCCTTGAGCCGAAGATCGGACTCTGCCGCCTCCAGAATAGCTTTGCTGATATGCCGTATACTCTGCGCCCATCCTACGGGCATAAAAAGCTTGCGGCGCTGCTCTTTTTCACTTCGTACCTCACGCTGCACATGGCCGATCACATCCCTGCGGTTCCATGCGTCCATAAATCCGGTGCTATAAGGGACTGTATACAGAGCACCTTTGTAGCCATATCTCCTGCGAATATTCGTTTCATTCACTTGAGAATGCACATCATATTTCCCAAGTACTATTAATAAGGGTAACGATGAGTAGGTAGACAACGGAGACACGGATTCAAAATAAGCGTCTAATTCTCGCATATTCTGAGTAAGTGAAAGAACGGCCAGTTTGGCTCGTGCACATGCTTCATGCTGTACAGCCCCCCACCCTACTCCACTTCCTGCATCAATCAGCGTTAAATCATAATATTGATTCGCTGTATCGATTACTGCCCGTACAAGCCCTGGAGATAGTAACGGCGGTGCAGCTCCAAAGCTCGAGGTTCCCTCAAGTACATCCAAAGTATGTTTGAGTACAGGTGTCGTATAATTACGAATATTTTCTTTAGACAGTGTCCCTCGCAGAACTAAACGTGCGGCAGCATCCCAGCCCCCTTCCTGAAGCTGTAGGGTTGGATCGTCCATACCATACTCTTGTATAGGTAATCCTGATTCAATACCGGTATATCTACGTCCCAAATGAGTCAATAATAGTCTTCCTCTATATAGATTGCCTATGGTAATTGCTATTGCTGCCGCCAAAGAGCTACTTCCACTAGCCCCCTTAATGGGGCTCCAAAACAAAATGGTACTCATGCTCTACTCCTTTCCGCACGCTTTAGCGCACGACGACTCACTTTTAATTCCCAACTCATCCATTCCCCAATACAACGGCATAATTCTTTCTTATACATTCTGGATAGCGGCTTTAGTAGTAGCTGTTTTTTATGCTCATTTTCCAGTTTCAGAGCAAGCAGCCCCTCATCCCATGGCAGTACATATGGCTCTTGCTGCCAAGAAGCCGGGAAATGGTTCATGTATTCCCACAGATACGGCTCCTCCAGACCACAATCCACGGCCTGTAAAAATAGCTTGTGAAATACAAGATCTTTGGGGAATTTAGGTTGACTGAATAAATGCTCAAGCCAATTCTGTCCGTTGTGCATTAGCATACGGCTATAATCACTGACCCAAACTCGCAGTTCTGCCCCTTTCCAAACAGAAATAGGACAAAAATCAGGTAACTCTACATCCAAAATAACAATGTCATAAGTCTGCTCCGCCTTTTGATCAGTACTCATACCGATATGCAGGTCTTCCCATGCTGTAAATCCAATTGCTACATCAAAACCACTAAACTGTGTGATGGGAAGTGGTTTGTCGAGCATCCCTATGCTATACCGATACTGCCCCCGCAGCGTAGCATCCACAAGCAGTACCTGTTGGCCGGAAGCTGCTAATATGCTGCTGATGTATAACAAGGTATCGCTTTTGTCACAAAGCCCGGCAAATATCCATGTTTTCATACTTTCGTTCCTTTTCTCTCATTTATTTGGCATACGGATCAGAGCTTCCGCCCTGCGTCAGAATCTCTGTTTGTTCTTGATGATCCTGCTCGTTCTCATATTCATTTCTTGTAGCATCAATCCCGCTTGCTGAGTTTTCTATAGTAGCACCCGCATGCTGAGCTGCAATTTCCTCACTCAGACTTCTTTCCACGGGTGTTGAAATCACATTGTTTGACGAATTAATTGCATTTTCAAGCGAATCCCGCAGCTGCTTGGACAGCTTTTGTTCAGCCACGCGTATCAAATTCGGATCACTATTCATTAACGCTAACACCTGGGCATTAGGCGGATAGGTCGGGATTGCCTTGGGCTGAAATTGGGGATCGACATATGTCAGAGCATAAATGGATGCTTTATGCAGATAGGCATCAACAATCGCACTCGAAAGCGACAATATTTCCCGCTCATTCAAAGTGACCCAGACAATTGGACCTTCCAGTCGGGAAATCTTCTTTTTGGATAATAGAATGTAATCCTGACCTGTTGGAAATTGAATGCGGATATCCACTTCGTCACCCGACTTGAGGTTGTTGGGCAATACCACCACCTTTAGCTCACGGTTGCGTAAATCTTTAGGTGTGGGCTCATCAGCAGTAATCATGGCCGATGTAAGCACAGATCCCTTTTTTAGCTCAATCTTGGCTGTGGTACCGGAAACCTCACTTTTATCTGTCAGCAAATTTGATGGGGCCTGAGAACCGGGAACTTTAATTCCCTTCAAATCATTAGATGCAATCTGTTCGCCTGGAGAAATGTCACGGACAACCGCCCAACCTTTTTTCGCGGTTCGTTGCTCCTGCTCATACACTTTCCATTTCTGCTCTGCCTCTACTTCAGCCTGTTTCCTGACCTCATTCATTTGATGGATATTAACCATAAGGTAGCCAACAAAGATAATGCCAACAATTCCTGCGCCAATACAACCGGCGTATAGCTTTTGCTTACTGCTTTTTCTTAGCTTGGACACACAACTTCTCCCCTGCCTCTTTTTGATATATACCGTTCTATTTAGCGCTGTCGTTTAAGGAATCCGAAGCGTTTTTTCCGGGTATCTGGAATAACTCCGCGAAACAGCTCGTCCAGCACCTGATCCACCTCATCATCTCGTTCGAAGGGGTCTGAGTGGAACGGTAAAGCAAATACTTTATCGTGATCCAGCTCCTTACGAAGCCTGCGAACCGCCTCCGAGGTTGCAAATGGCAAGCAGTAATTCCATTTATGCTGTGGGTGGCGCTGAAGAGATCGGGCTAGCCCTGCTATATCCTGAACTCTCCATTCGGCCCCTGAGCCAACGACGAGCGGATAATCGGCTCTCAAGAATTCTTCCAGTCGTTCATTGTCCTGCCCACTCCCCAGGTCCAGTACGATAAATCTATAGGAACCACCCAACAAAGAAATGACATCCGCACGAGATGTTTGTCGCCAGTAGTGTACTCCATCAACTTCAAAACGCCGACTTGGACTCGATTGTCCAACGGATGTGCCTTCTACGACTTCTTGAAGTCGGGCAAATGCTTTGGCTGTGCTGTGCAGCTCAACCAAAGCTACGGAGCGGGACCTTCGAGCCAGATAGTGGCTCACCGCAATTGCTGTATGAGTAGCACCGGAGCCGGCAGATACACCCAGTACAGCCACTACCCTTGTACCTGCATAATCCATCGAGGCATCATTAACGGATATTCCTTGTTGAGCAGGCTGAAAATCAGCACTGCGCCGCAGTTCTCTAATGACCTCCCCGGCAGATTGAAATCGTTCCTCAGGATGCTGACGCAGCAGTTTTCGAATCACCGGAATCAAATGGCGAGGCAATTCCCCCCGTATATACCCTTCTACTCCCGCAGTCCACTCGCTATATTTGCCTCCTGTACAGAGATACAATAGCAGCGCTCCCAAACTGTATAAGTCTGAACGAGCATCCGTCTGACCAGCTCCATATTGCTCCGGAGCAGCGAAGCCCACTGTGCCCAGCTTTACCGTATCTTGATCCAGTTCAGTCTTATAGCTCCTCGCTATTCCAAAATCAATCAGTATAAATTCCATTTCTGGTGTCAGCATAATATTCGTTGGTTTCAGATCCCGGTAAATGACTGGCGGTTGACGGGTATGCAAATAATCCAACACATCCAGTACCTGCAAAGCGAATGGGACGATTTGCTCCTGTGGAATATAGCCTTGATAGCCCTTCATGTATGCTTCTAGCGTAATTCCTTCGATGTAATCCATGACCAGGTATACCGCACCAGATGGAGGATGCTCAAAAAAATCAACAATTCTCGGTAAACGTGGATGACTTAGCGAAATCAGCATCTCTGCCTCCGTGCGTACAAGCATCATCACTTGTGGCCCGGCAACAGACTCCTTCACCGCCCATTGCTTGCCTGGCAGTTTTAAATCCTCTGCCATGAACACGCGGCTCATTCCTCCCGAACCCAATGTGCGAACAATACGGTAACGCTCACCGACAATTGATCCGAATTCCAACTGTGATAGTTGCTTCATTATTCTCCTACCTCCTTTCTAAAGAAGACAACGCAAAAAAGGGAAAGCTGCCGCAAAATCAAATTTCCATGTCGCCATGAAAACCGTTTTCGCGGGATGCTTTCCCTTGATTTAAACATGATTATTATTTTTAAGGAACAATTTGGATTTATTATATAGCACACTTGTATCTATTGTAAAGTATTATTTTCCATACTTGATCATGTACAAGGTAATTTCATCTCGGTTATGGAATAGTTGCTTAGCTCGCTGAATCTGCATGCCGGACTCCTCAAATGAAGCAATTACATCATGAATGAGCGCCAAGGGCTTTTTATGCATTAGCTTGACCGTGACGATAGCAGTACCACCACTTCGCAAACTATATAGTAAATCAGTAACGAGCCTTGCCATTTGCTTAGGACTCCAGCTCATATCACAAACCAGCAGATCGAACGAATTCTCTTTAAATTTGACTTCACTTGCATTTTTACGCAAAAAAGTCAGATTGGCGTACTTCATCAGTGATGGCTCCATCTTTGCCGGATCAACCGCTGTAACTTTCAGTCCCCGCTCCAGTAAGAAGGAGGTCCATCCTCCCGGTGCTGCCCCAATATCCAGCCCCTGATGGAAAGCGCCAAAATCTATGCCGAACGTTGCTTCTGCTTCCAATAGCTTGAATTTGGCACGAGAAATTTGTCCATCTTCTTTCTGAAAACGAACCGCGCCTCCGCTCCAATCCGATAGGTTATCCTCAGGACGTGATACACCTGCATACCACGTATCTGTATCTGCAAAAACGGACACAATAACATCGGCGCCTTGTACTGTTTGCTCCATAGGTAGATCACTTAATTGTTCACTCAAAGCCTGCTTGAGCGCACCTGCGCTTTCAGTCCAACTGCTATTAGATCCTTTGCGCACTTGTAAAGAAACACGTTGATCCATCAGTTCCTTGCGGTTACGGATGAATGCAACCAGCCGCTCCTGCACCTGAACCAGATCCGTTCCTTCTTCCTGAAAATGAACAGGAAACAAGTGACGTAAAAACATCGGCGGCTGAGTTGTAATTGTCCTCACTGCCTCAATTTCTTCCGCAGGTAATGTAACCAGAAAAATTTCACCAGGTAAAAGCATCGTGCTTTTTACAGAGCCAAATATTCTTCTAAGCTCCTCTTGAGCATAGGGTGCAAAACCGTGATTGGCCGTACAAACAAATCTTGATGATGACAAAGTAGATTCACTTTGTTCATCTATACTCATATATAGTTCCTCCAAAATAACATTACCCTCCAGTGCACACCCGAATCCAGGGACGTTCTCCGTCCCAATCCAGCTCAACCGGAACTTCATATGTGTGCATAATCAATTCTTTCGTTAAAACTTCTTTTTTCGGTCCAGCTGCTGCGACCTTACCATCACGAATCAATGCAACATGCGTAAAGAGGGGGACAATCTCCTCAATGTGATGAGTCACATAAACCACTGATAAGTCTCGCTTGCGGAGCCGATCAATCTCGACCAGCATTTTTTCCCGCTCAAATAGATCCAACCCGGCACAAGGCTCGTCCATAATTAGCAGACGAGGTTCTGCCATCAGTGAGCGGGCCAGCATCACCTTTTTACGTTCTCCTTGAGATAACGTCCCCAGCGGGTGATGAATCAAGTCGCCTAAATTCATACCCTCCAGCAAAGATATGGCCTTCTCTTTTGCCTCTGTCGGAATTTCCTGATAAAAGCGCAAAAAAGCATACGCACCTGTAGCGACCACTTCCCAAACGGGATCTTTTAGCGTCAGCTTTTCCAGCAAGGTCTGGCTGATATATCCGATCTGTTTGCGAACTTCCCGCACATCACATTGACCATACATTTGCCCAAGCACTTCAACCGTTCCATGACTTGGAAACATATATCCTGTCATCATTTCCAGCAATGTTGTTTTACCGGAACCATTGCGACCCAGAATAGCCCAATGTTCACCTTCTCGTATTTCTAGGCTTACATCGTCCAAAATCCGTCTTTCTTCCCGCTGCAACGTAATGCTCCTCATGGATATCATTCCATCACGCTCCTTATTTTGCTCAGCAAGTGCTCTACAGATTCCATTTTGTAGATGATCTCAGGATCTTTGTTTTCACCATTATATATAAGAAGGGCGGGAACGCTGGATATCCGGTACTCCTGTACCAGTTCAGGAATATAGTTAATGTTGCTCTGCACCACTGCTTCTTCAGGGAGCAAATGCTCTGCTACCTCTAGCATTTTACGGGCAGCCGCGCATGTTCCGCACATGGGAGTGTACACAAACAAAGCCAGCTTGCATCCCTCCCATATGGCACGGCGCACCTCTTTTTGTCCGATCTCTTTCATCGTTCAGACCCTTTTCTAATCTCTTGCATACGCTCCTCGGGTATGGGCCCGTTATGCACGGTGACGCCCTCTGGCTTATTCGCATAGAGTAGCTCATACATGGCTCGCCGCCCCTCTGGACTGGAGGAATGCAAGTAAATTTCACGTGGATATAACCGTTTCCCTGCGATAGCAGCAGCCACATCCTTTCCCGTAGGCTGACCTGGACCCAAATCATAATCTAGCGATAGTATCGAAATAGGGTATTCATGAAGCAGCAGCAAACACTCATCCGCATCTCTTGCCAGCTTAAAGCCTGGAGGACAAGGCCGATAATCGTCCATAAACAAATACATCAACTTTTCCTCCTTTTTCCATATATGCAAGCTCACAAACCTTAAAGATAGTTATTATCAATCAGACCGATTTACTCCCAGCTTAGAATCATTTGAATATCCTCCTGATGTGTCCCATCAGGTCCCGTCTCACTCTCCAAAACGATAGGAATACCTCTTACAGCCTCCTGATCTGTTATCCAACGCATGCCCTCAATACCAATGTAACCTTGTCCCACACGGGCATGTCTGTCTTTTTTAGAGCCATATGGGTATTTAGAATCGTTCAAATGAACTCCACACAGAGCTGACCAATAGCCGAGACGATTCCCTTTTTCGATCAAAGCCTCGTCCATTCCACCGTTCCACAATCCCGCTGCATATGCATGACAAGTGTCCAAGCAAAAGCCGATACTGTCAGGATACCGGCACAACTGACGGATCTGCACCATTTCCTCAAGTGCGGTTCCCATGGGGCCATGATCTCCCGCCTGATTTTCGATCAATATTTTAGCATTTCCCTGCCAGCCTTCCAGCACATCATTAAAACAGTTAATGATGTTACGGTAGCCCTCTAGAGGGTCTAACGAATGCATATGACCAAAATGAACGACAATCCCTTTTGACCCACAGGCTTCAGCAATATCCAGATCATTGCGTAATGAAGCAATCGTCAGCTCATAAAGTTCCTGACCACGCTCGGACCCATGAGCCGGATTAACGGGATATGGTGAATGAGCAATGGATTGAAGCTGGTGCTCTAAACAGTAAGCGTTGCAAGCAGCAGCATCAGTAGCACTCCATTCCTTCAGCCTAAGACTACGAGGATTTTTTGGGAAATATTGAAATGAACGTCCCCCCTGCTCTCGCGCACGCATAGCGGCTTTGGAAAAGCCACCACGCGTACTCACATGGGAGCCGATGAGCAATTTAGGCATCATGCTGCTGTACCGGGCAATAAAATGCTTTTTTCCCCGCCAGTTCAACCCTTACAATTTTCCCGCCACTTGGAGATTCTTCTCCTTCGCGGTCATATACTCGACACTGATGATCAAATCCACCTGTTAGCGTGTCCCCCTCCATTAGAGGCATTTCCATGTACCCGCCTTCCGCTGTAGCTTCACGTAGTACGGATTGAGTGGCATGATATAGCTTTTCCACTTTTTCTGTCGACTGCACAATGTTCTGTACTTTGGAACCAGGTGTAAATCCGGCGATATAAGCAATTTCGTCTGAATAACAATTGCCAATACCCGAAAAAATCTGCTGATTCACCAGCGTTGTTTTCAAAATCCCCCGGCGTCCCTTCAGCCGTGCTGTAAACTTTTCCAACGTCATGCGACGGTCTAACGGATCAGGACCCAGGCCTGACAAAGCTTCTTCTGTTTCTTTAGCCGTTAGCAGGTGCAGATAACCTAAGCGTAGTCCGATAAAATAAAGCTTTACTCCACTAAAATCTAATTCGATCTGAACTGTACGCTCTGGACGCTGTTCCTCCGTTCCCAGATATAACAGTCCTCCGAGCATCAGATGAAGTACGAGCCGCCCGCCCGTGTTTAAATGAAAAATCAAATGCTTGCCTCGACGCTCTAAATATACAACGGTCGTTCCCAGCAATTGCTTCTCAAACGTTTCCACTTCAGTATTAATGGACTTTTCACGGCTAACCGTCACTCCAGTAATCGGAATGTCCAAAATTTGTTTTGATAATAAGATTCTGTAGTTTTCCATTTCAGGAAGTTCCGGCATAACAACATCTTTCCTTTCGTAGCTACATAGCTTTTAATTCTCGCAAGTTTTGTAAGACATATACTTTCTATTATTTCAGCTCTTCTTTCATCCAGTCCTGCAGTTCAGCGAGATTGTCAAACATCAGGTCAGGTTTCACTCCAACGGTACGCACATGTTCGTCCATATTAGCACGGGTCGTCACGCCCGACAGGATCAGAGCTGTTTTACAACCTGCTGCTGCACCTGCCGCAATATCTGTAAGCATATTATCGCCCACAACCAGAGCTTCATCCGCCCTAATATTTAAGCGGTTCAGCGCATAGTTCATCAATACGCTTGAAGGCTTACCGATGACAATAGGCTTTACCTGTGAAGCCGCTTCAATTGCAGCTCCAATCGTACCTGCACCTGGCGTCAGCCCATCATGTGAAGGCAATTGGAGATCCGGGTTTGTCAAAATAAAAGTGGCTCCTTCCCGAATCCAACGCATGGCAGCGGCCAGCGCATCATATGTAAATTGACGATCTATCCCCTGTACCACATAATCAGGATGGTTCTCAACAAGCTGCAAACCGGCCCCTGTGAGTGCCTCGCGTAATCCTGTTTCACCAATACAATACACACGAGCTCCAGGACTTTGCTGTGCAACATATTGTGCAGCTGCTAACGCCGAAGTATATACTTCATGGCTGGCCGCTTCAATTCCCATACCAACCAAATGCTCAGCCACCGATTCGGGTGTACGTGAAGCATTGTTTGTAACATAAGCATAAGGTATCTGGTCTGTACGCAATCGGGATATGAACAGATCCGCACCCTTGATCATCCGATTTCCATGATAAAGTGTTCCATCCAGATCAATTAGTAACGATTTTATCGCAATCCCCTCCCCCACTTCAAATCCATTCACATCATAGCATTAAAAATTATAATTCATCCCATGAACGATGTTCTCCTTCTTATTTAACCACCTTAATTATTCAGGTCATAAAATAATCGGCCGTCTCTATTCATCTCATCTATCTTAAGTCAAAAATGCTTATGAAGTCCATGAATTGCTGGTAAACCGTCCAAAATAGCGCCATTCCTCGCTAAAAGCCGTCGCTTTCATATATCATAAGTTCACTTCTTCGTCGAAATCCATCGAAGGCGCTATTTCCTCAAAGGAAATCTCCTGTATTTCCTGGTCATGCTCAAGAAATAATATCCTTTAAATTCGATATATAGAAACTCGAATATAACACGCCTCCATATGTGGTAGAACAAATTCATCCTCCACCACCATGCACGGGTTCTCATCTCTTGTCGCATCCTGCGCTTTCCCGGAAAATAATTTCGGTGAAAAACAAAGGCACCGAGGCAAGCCCCGGCACCCATGCACATATCTTCTCCAATCGTTTATTAACCGATATCGGGTACCGGTAACAACACATGCTGCTCCGCAAGCAATGAATTAGGAAATATGCTTTGCGCTTCCTCCAGCAATGGCTGAAGTTGCTCCTGATCTTTATACCTAGAACTAAAATGCGTCATGATTAACTGACCCGCACCTGCGGCTTTTGCAGCTTCCGCTGCCTGAAGCGCTGTACTATGATGATACTCGTAAGCTGTATCTGCCAGTTCATGCAGAAAAGTGGCTTCATGAACGACGACAGTTGCATCTTGAGCCAGCACTACCGTATTCGGGCAAGGTCTCGTATCCCCTAAAATTGTGATAATACGCCCTTTTTTCGGCGAACCCAGTACATCCTGAGGATGCAAAATAACCCCACCTTCTACCTCCACGCTTTCCCCACGCTTTAACTTACCGTACACCGGGCCGGGCTTAATACCATATCGCTCCAACAGCTCTTGGTTAAGCTTACCGGGTTTATCCATCTCTACAACTCGGTAGCCATAGCTGTCAATCCGATGATCCAGCAAAGCTGACTCTACCCGGAATTGTCCGTCATCAAACAGAACTCCGCCCGTATGCTCCACAATATGTAGTTGGTAATTGATACGCGATTGGCTGATCCCTAAAGATAGCTCGATATATTGCTGGATTCCAGGCGGCCCATATACCGTCAGTGGTGTCGTTCCCCCTTGATACGCCCTGCTGGAAAGCAGTCCCGGCAGACCAAAGAGATGATCCCCATGCAAATGGGTGATAAATATTTTTTCAAGTCTGCTTAGTTTGAGCGGCGAACGCAATACCTCTTGTTGAGTGCCTTCGCCGCAGTCGAACAGCCACATGCTTCTTCGTTCTTCCAGCAAACGAAGAGCGATGGACGTTACATTTCGCTGAATCGTAGGCACCCCTGCATTTGTACCGAGAAAATAAAATTCCATAACATTAACCTTCTTCCTGCTGACCAGCAAAAAACCTCCGAAGCTCGGAGGGTATTTGCTATCCCATCTGATAAAGGTGTTAAACCTTTTCGACGTTAAAATACTGCGCCTGAGGGTGGCTGAACACCATGGCTGATACAGAAGCCTCCGGTTCCATCATAAACCCTTCCGTCAGCTCAACGCCAATATCCTCAGGTTTTAACAACTGGAACAACGGCCCCTGATCCTCTAGATCTGGACATGCCGGATAGCCAAAGGATACTCGAATGCCTTGATATCTGGCACCGTGTCGCTGTTTCATTGTCATATCGGCAGGGTCCGGGAAACCCCAGCTATCCCTGATAATATGGTGAAGCCGTTCCGCTAACCCTTCTGCTACTTCGAGCGCTACCGCTTGAAGTGCATGCGAGCGCAGATAATCTCCTTTATCTTTCCACTGGGTAGATATCTGCTGAATCCCATGACCAGCTGTAACGACCATGAAACCTACATAGTCCATAACCCCGGATTCCACTGATTTCAAGAAATCAGCCAGACATAGATAAGGCTCTACCTGCTGGCGCGGGAATGTAAATGCGTGCAGTACCTTGCTCACATCCGACGGATCATAGATCAGAATTTGATCTCCTTGGGACTGCGCTGGAAAGAAACGATACATAGCATGTGCCTGGATGATTCCGTCTGTCACGGCTTCAAACATGATGCTGTCCACGGTTTCCTTTAACTGAATCGCTTTCGGATCTTCCGAAGCCAGCAGCTGTTCAACATTGCCTTTTAAACCAAGATGATGCCCCATTAGCATCTGCATATTCACGTAAGGCAAAATATAATTCAGTGGATAGTTGCGCAGTACATGACGATCCGTATCTGGTGGAATATAGACGGGCAAATCCTGAGCAATGTTAGAGCGCACAGCTCGAGTGAGTTTAGGGAGCGGCTTGGCTTCCACGACTATTGCCGCTTCAGCTTCTCGCTCAGCCTCCATGTCCTCAGCCATTTTTTTGCGGGATTCGGGATTCATAAGCTTATTGGCAATATCCAGACCATCCATAGCATCCTTTGCATAGGCAACCAGACCATCATACTCAGGACGGATACGATTTTTAGTGAACTTACGTGTTAAAGCAGCTCCACCCACCATTATTGGAATATCAATATTCGCATTTTTCAAATCCTGTGCGGTCAGCACCATTTGTTGTGCCGATTTAACAAGCAGCCCGGATAAGCCAATCATGTCGGCCTTTTCTTCACGGTAAGCCTCAATAATGCGTTCTGGTGGTACTTTTATACCCAGATTCACGATATGGTAACCATTGTTGGATAGAATAATCTCCACCAGATTCTTACCAATGTCATGCACATCACCTTTGACTGTAGCCAACAAAATCTTACCTTTTACTGAGGATTCATTCTTCTCCATGAACGGCTCTAAATAGGCTACGGACGCCTTCATCACTTCAGCGCTTTGCAGCACTTCTGCCACAATCAGTTCGTTATTGTTAAACAGTCGTCCTACTTCTTCCATTCCCTTCATCAGCGGGCCGTTAATAATCTCCAGCGAAGAATATTTCGCGAGCGCTTGCTCCAGATCCGGAATGAGTCCCTCCTTACTTCCCTCCACTACATAGGAAGCCAGTCGTTCTTCGAGCGAAAGGTTTGATATCTTTTCTTTTTTCTCCACTTTCTTGTTACGGAAAGCTGCTACAAAAGCGGACAAAGTATCGTCATTTGTTTTATAGATCAAGTCTTCCGCAAGTTTCCGCTCATGCTCTGGAATGGATGCATAACGTTCAAGCTTCTCAGTGTTTACAATCGCATAGTCCAGACCTGCTTTGGTGCATTCATATAAATAGACGGAATTGAGCACTTCACGACCCGCTTCCGGCAAACCAAAAGATACGTTACTGATGCCCAGGATGGTATGTACCCCGGGAAGCGCTTCTTTAATAATGCGAATGCCCTCAATCGTTTCCTTAGCTGAACCGATATATTGCTCATCACCTGTTCCTACTGGAAATACGAGCGTATCAAAAATTAGATCCTCCGCTGCCAAACCATAACGGTTCACCAACAGATCATACGAACGTTTAGCTACCTCAAGCTTATCCTCACGTGAAATAGCCTGTCCGCGTTCATCAATTGTTCCAACAACAACAGCGGCGCCGTACTTATGAATAAGAGGAGCCATTTTCTCAAATTTCTCTTCACCATCCTCCAAATTAATGGAGTTAATAATTGCCTTACCTTGCGAATATTGAAGTGCTTTATCAATGACTTTAATATCCGTGGTATCAATCACCAAAGGTACTTTTACCTTGTTTACAACCAGTTTCAAAAACGCTTCCATATCCGTCATTTCATCGCGATCCGGGTCCTGCACACAAATATCAATGACATGCGCTCCGCTTTTTACCTGAGCGCGGGCAATTTCAGATGCCTCTTCATATTTGCCTTCCACGATCAAACGCTTGAATTTGCGGGAGCCCAGAACATTCGTTCGCTCACCAACCATATACGGACGATTGTCCTGTTCAATATATACAGGCTCAATGCCTGATACGGCAGGAGGATGATGACCTACCAGCGGACGCGGCTCAAACTGCGCCATACTTTCACTCATAACTCGAATATGCTCAGGCGTGGTACCACAACAACCTCCAGCAATATTCAGCCAGCCTTTTTCAGCGAAAGCAGCCATTTTACGTGCTAATGAATCAGGCGATTCATGGTATTGGCCATTTTCATCGGGCAAGCCAGCATTTGGATAACAGCTAATAGCTGCAGAGGACATTTCAGACAGAGAGCGAATATGATCACGCATAAACTCTGGACCTGTAGCACAATTCAATCCAATCGAAATGGGATGTAAGTGTTCAAGTGATATGCAAAAGGATTCGATATTTTGTCCGGCCAACGTCGTTCCCATAGGCTCAATCGTGCCTGAAATCATTAGCGGAAGCTCGATACCTGTCTGCTCAAAAGCCTGCCGAATTCCGATGCTTCCAGCTTTGACGTTAAGCGTATCCTGTGAGGTCTCCAAAAGGAGTACATCCACGCCGCCTTCAATAAGCGCCAAGGCCTGCTCTTGATAGCTGTCAATCAGCTCAGCAAATGTAACACCACCTGTGACAGACAAGGTTTTCGTGGTTGGGCCCATAGCTCCTACTACAAAACGTGGCTTGTCCGCAGTGCTGAATTTATCCACCGCGTTACGCGCCAGTTTGGCCGCCACCAGATTAATTTCACGGGCACGTTCTGGTATATCGTAATCCGCCAAAACGACGGATGTTGCTCCAAATGTATTCGTTTCAATTAGGTCTGCTCCGGCCTTCAAGTAGGCTTCATGAATCCCTTGAATGACATCCGGTCTCGTTAGGACCAGCATTTCATTACAGCCCTCCAGCTCTTCCCCACCAAAATCATCGGGGGAAAGGTCTTCCTGTTGAATCATGGTGCCCATGGCCCCATCAAGAAGGAGTATTCTTCGTTGTAATGCATCCTGCAAGCTAACTTTATCCAAATTTCTTCACCCCCGCAAAACGTTAAATCCTAGTTTAGCAGAAACCGTATCATTTAGATAGATTGAAGTAAAAACATACGTTTTATACAGGTTGTTCTTTGTAAAAACGACTTCTCTAATCCATTTTTATAGTTTGTAGCATTACAGAACGTATTTAACCCTGACCCTTTAGCTATAGTCATTTGCATTATAAAATGTTGAAATCCTGTATTGTACAACCTTTCAAGACATGGTATTCTTTATACAACATTAATCCAAGTGGAAAAGAGGGAATAAATATATGGCCGAAATCTTAATACGTAATACGAAAGAACGGATTAGCGGTGAAGAACAAGTACGTGAATTTCTGGAGAGTCACGAGATATTGTATGAACATTGGGATGCTTCCAAATTGTCCGGGGAGCTGCAAGAGAACTTTACCTTAACAGATGATCAAAAGACCGCTGTTCTCAAAACATTTGAACCCGAAATCAAGGATTTAGCCGCACGTCGCGGATATAAAATATGGGACGTTATCACTTTATCTGAAGCAACGCCGAATTTGGACGAGCTGCTGGCCAAGTTTGAGCAAATTCACACCCACACAGAGGATGAAATCCGTGCCATTGTCGCTGGTAAAGGCATCTTCATCATTAAAGGCCCTGAAGAGATCGGCTATTTTAACGTAGAGCTTTCACCGGGGGACGTTATCTCCGTACCTGAAAATATACCTCACTTCTTCACTTTAATGGAGAATCAAAAGATCGTCGCAATCCGATTGTTCATCGAAGAAAATGGCTGGATTGCCGAACCGTATGAAGATCCAACCTTCATTAAAGCATAATTACGAATTTATCCTTGTGTGAATAAAAAGAACTCCCTCTGCTCTGTAACAATCGAGCGAAGGGAGTTCTTTTAATACTCGTTTCTAAAGACTATAGATTTCTTACTTTAACGATTGAATAATTCCGTCCAGTTCAGACAGATGCTTGATTTCGAACTTCGGCTTGATCTCTGTGGTATTGGTTTTAGCGTTTCGGTTCACCCACACCGAGTGTACACCTGCTGCCAACGCTCCTTGAATATCAGTCGTCAGCTTATCTCCTACCATTAAAGCATGTTCAGGCTCAATACCAAGAAGCCCCAAAGCATGTTGGAATATAGACGGATCAGGCTTGCCTCGACCAAATGAACCTGAAATGACAACATGATCAAAAAAAGGAGCTAATTGAGGAACTCCATCCAGTTTCTCCTGTTGTAGATCAGGGGAGCCATTTGTCAGCAATAACAGCTTGTAATGTCCCTTCAATTGTTCTAGAATCTCAAACGTTTCTTCATATATATGTGGACGCGCGCGTCTTTCCGAAGCAAATTGGGTAGCCAGCTTTTCCGCCAACTTCTCATTATCTATCCCTAGTTGCTGAAGTCCTCTGCGCCATGATTCCTTTCGATAAACAGGGGCCAACTGTTCCAATTGGCGGAATTCAGGTTGCTGACCTGCTGTAAAATTCGCCCACAATCCTTCAAACGGATTAATGCCGATCATTTGAGTAAAACTAAAGGTTTCATAGGATTCATACAAAGCCCGTGCTTCCTTACGTACGGCTTCCTCCAGAGTTTTAGGATCAACGCCTGCTTCACGGGAGCCTGTTTGGCACGCTGCATCAAATGCCTCTTCTACACTACGTTCATCCCATAAAAGGGTATCATCAAGATCAAACATTACCGCCTGAATCGTCATCTGAATTATCCACTCTCTTTCCACAGTATATGTACACCTATTTGCTCGGTTACGTATTTGAATCGTTATGTGTGCCCATATTAAGCAAGCGGCCGCAGCATGTTATATGAAATAACATCATACGGCCTTTGTTACAGAGCTACAGGTTAAATCAGTTATTTCTTGTCCACCTGTATCTGATTGGATAGCGCAAACTTCTCAAGTCGCTCTGCAATGGCATCCGTGTCATAGCGACCTAATGATTTTGTGAAAATGAAATTACCGCCCTTACCTTTTCTTTCAACGGTTACGTAACCCTTTTCAATCTTGATGGCTTTCATATCCCCTGCCGTCATTGGACGTTCTCTACCACCTTTCAGCATATAGAGAGTATCCTTTCCCACTTTCAGATAAGGACGACGGATGAAAAAGATAACAGCCAGCATCAAGTACAGGCCGAATACAAGCCAATCCATTCCTCTCATGCCAGTCTTAGTCAAAAAGTAACTCATAAGCATGTACAATACAGAAAGACCAGCCAGCATAATTGGCACAGTAATGTTACGGCCACGGAAAATATCCATTGCAGAACCTGCGCCGTTAATGGTTTGAATGCCTTGCTTTTTGCGCGATTTATTTAAATGCGCTGTGTTTTTGCGTACTTTTCTTTCAAATGATCGGGCCATCTCTCAATTCCTTCCCAGATATATTACAATAAAACAATTGCCTCAAAGCTGATCTATATAGATACCGAAAACGGTACCTAAAACAAAAGGCAGATTGCAGGCTTGGGCGCTTTAACAACTTTAATGCTTCAGCCCGTCATTTCCCTTCGATGTATCATCGTCCACAAATTCAATCGTTTCAAGCTGCTGCCGAAAATTACGACGAATGTTACCTAAATAAATTTCCCGAAGATTGGCGCGCTCTGTGGCTTCCTCTTCCGTCAATCCCTCGGATTTTGCTTTGCGCGCTAATTCATTGATGCGCTGTACCAAGCTGTCTATATCCAAATTGTGTCCCCTCCATAAAAGCAAAGATATAATACACTTTGACATGTAGAAAAGAGCTTGTCAAGGCTCCCGCATTACGCTCCCTGACAAGCTCTAATAGTCTATAGATCAGAAGTTAGGAAGCTTGAGTACCTGACCTGCCTGCACTCCCCGATCCTCCAAACCGTTAATCCGCACAATTCCTTCTATATATACCCGTGTATCCATTCGTTCCGGTTTATGATTTGCGGCAATCTCCCACAACGTATCTCCAGGTTGTACGGTCAGTTTAGTCACTTCTTCCTTGGAAGCTGAAGGTGCCGCGAAAACCGTAAGTACACCTGCCCCTGCAATCCAAGCAATAACCACTAAAATAAGAAGCTTAGGTAAAAGAGTATTAGTAATAATTTGCATAAAACGCGCTCTACCCTCTTTTCGGGTCTCCTGCAAATTTTCTGAATTCATCGGAAAAATACTTTGATAAGTGCTATATTTCATCATTGGCTGCGACCTCCAAACGTTTGTTCTTATGTTTTCACAATATAACACGAACATTTGTTTTGTTCAATAGAAAAGAGAACAAAAGTTCGTGATTATTTTTAGGGATTATTTAGAACTTATGTTTGTACGAACGGAGGTTCTATGCTATAATTTTCCCAAACGTTACTAAATGGGGTTGATACGGTATGTCTAAGATTTCGAGCCGCCAGCAGGCCATTCTTGAATTTATCCGCAATGAAGTGCGTCTAAAGGGATACCCCCCTTCTGTACGCGAAATAGGCGAGGCTGTCGGATTAGCCTCCAGTTCTACGGTTCACGGTCATTTGGATCGTTTAGAGAAAAAAGGACTCATTCGACGCGATCCTACAAAACCACGGGCTATTGAGTTACTCGGTCAAGACGAATCGGATAACAGCAACTTGATTAATTACTCCATTAGTCGTGTTCCCGTCGTCGGCAAAGTAACCGCTGGTCTTCCTATTACGGCGACAGAAAATATTGAAGATTACTTTCCTCTTCCCCAACACTTTGTTGGTGAGGATAAAATATTCATGTTATCTGTTGTAGGCGAAAGCATGATTGAGGCTGGGATTGCTAACGGAGACTATGTAATCGTACGTCAGCAGCAGACCGCTGATAATGGTGATATTGTTGTAGCTATGACAGATGAAGACGAAGCTACAGTTAAAACCTTCTACAAAGAAAAAGATCATATCCGGCTTCAACCTGAAAATCCAGCCTTTGAACCGCTTCGCCTGACACACGTCAGCATTTTAGGCAAGGTTGTAGGACTCTTCCGGGACTTCCACTGATTTCTCGTTCTTTCTTCCCCGTTATTCTTTCCACTAATACAAAACCGGCTGCCTAGGCAAGCCGGTTTTGTATTGCTATTATGTTTATTATGTATCTCACAACTATTTTTTCATTTCAGCAACCTATTCCTATTTTTTCTACTATAAAATCAGCCTCCCCTTCTCAAATAATTTTCCACTGATCTTGAGCAGCTATACTGTCATGGGCAAAACTAATAGATCTTTCTTTGATTTAGATAAATATGGTATATTAATTACTCATATCTCTGTAGGAGGAATTAAATGAAAAAAAATATAACTTCAGCGTTTGTTGTGATATTTATCGCCATAAGCTGTGTAGTTCCAACAATGGATCATTTGTATGCAAAAGAGAACTCCCACATAACAACCTACGACCGTATTCAGTACATACAAATACTTATCCATTTCAGGTATTTAGAAAAGCAACTCGAAGCTGTAATTTTCGAAAGAAATAATTATCCAGAAGACAGCCAAGAATATAAACAGCTCTCTGAACAACTGAATCATATTCTTGCTCAAGAGGCGTACTACGAGAAAAAACTTAACACTCTTAATAGTAAATAATTTTCATACTAACTGCCTATTATCTTTATCTATACTATTAGACTCATGCCGACCTGCCTGTAACATTCTCCTGCAACGTAAAGTTGAAAAGGCGAAGACAGGTTCGCATGAGTTTTTTTATTAACCATTAGAAATATAGGTACTAGCTTCTTTTTGCTTTTAATAGATTTATGCTGATACATTACTATCACAATTGACATATGTATATAGCAGAACTAAGCAAAGGAGATATGCAGATGATCAGAAATAGAGTTAAAACGTATAAGCATCGCATCGGGAAAAACAGATATCTGGTCGTTAAAGTCTTTCAAGCCGCAGCTGCTAAAACAGGAAGCGGAAATGCACTAGCAACCAATGCCTTGAATATCAAAATTTCCAAGCGTAAGCATAAACGCCACTAAGATTTAACCGCACCTTCATTTCTTTGAAGGGAGGTGATCATATGAGCAGAAGACATTGCAAACGTGATTTGAGAAGAAGAAGATTAAACATCCGTTCGACTCAAAGAGCCATTGCGCGTGCAAGAGGTAACGCACTGGCTGTTAATCTGTTTAGCGTAAATGATAGACAACGCAGACGTTAATAATCGTTTTCAAGCAAAAGCGGGAAGGATTCTTCCTGCTTTTTTTGTGTTAAACGATACACCCAACTCCTAAATTCCATGGAACTGCTAAATTCAGTTGCCTTCCTTTTAAATACCATCGACATATTCAACTATGCTTCCACTGGTTAAAACAGAAGCGAAATAGTACCCAGTCAAAGCAGCAGCATTCTTGACTCAAATACTTTGTGTACAACTGGCCACACCTATAGCCCTCAAACTTGCTTCAGCTTTTTTCACTTAAGTATTCTGGCTGTAAATCCGTCCAGGGTTTGTACGTTGCTGCATTGTTTGCTCAATTTTTTATTTTTAAATTTTGTAAGGCCCCACTTGCCCACCAACGTATTCCACAAGCTCCATCATATCCTACTCAACGGCTGGACTACAGATGCTCTTATCTGACTTAATGCAGCTGAAAACAATTCGATATTCGATCAACACTTCATATGTATGATTCATGTTGATCAACTCGACAATTCATTCTGGATAAGCGCTAAAAATCCTTCTCTAAATAATCATCCCCTTACATGATTATTCGAAAGCTAATATCCGACACATAAAGATAAAATACAACAAACAAAGACAAGAAAAAAATTTCTCTTCACAACCAATGAACTATGTACAAAAACATTACACATGTATAACATTAAATACAAATACTAGAAAGGTGGTAACAATTTAATGAAAAAAGTATCTTTACTAGCATCAGTAGCAATGCTTATCTCATCTGTAGCTTTTGCTGCCCCTTCTTTTGCAGATCAGGTCACAAGTGACACTTATAGTTCATTACAAGACTCAAATAGAAGTATAGAGTCTGTTACGCCTTTTGCTAATGTTGAATATGTCGTTACTGTAAATACGGCCAATCTCAAAGATGCCGGAACAGACTCGAACATCTCTATAACTCTGTATGGTTCTAATGGAGATTATGCTACCGCTACACTCAATGGTAGCTTTGAACAAGGAGATTCCGATACAACAAGAATCAGCACTAGTAACCTAGGTGACATCAGAAAAATTACTATTAGAACTGATGGATCTGGGTATAAACCAGGTTGGAAAATCGCTAATGTCAAAATATCTGGAAACGGGAAAACTTTGTCATTTGCAGGTCCTAACCGTTGGCTTGGTGACGGCGGTTCCGCAGATTCCGAAACACTTTTTCCATCCTAAAAACAAATATTCATACAAAAGACTCTGTCGATATTTGGATAGAGTCTTTTTGTTTTGGATGAATAATCCTACTAAAATTGTATCGCCGTAATTATAACCCCATCTCAAGAATCAATTTTAATAATAAACTCACTAATGGGAAAAATGTTATGTAAATTTGCCATATAAACAAAAGCTAAGAAATAACCGCTGGAAAAGTATATTGAATCTACTAAGAAAATCATAGCTTTAAAAAGAATTCAAGCATCAAATCACAACACCTAATTTTTCGATTTAGCATGTCTCTTCTAGCCCCAATACTTTTAAGTAGATCATGTGCATTTTTGAATATTGGATTATCATTTCCATCTACCTGACTTAACGCAGCTGCGAACAGTTCGGTATCCTACTTTACCACTTTGTACTTATGATCAACAGTTACATTACTCTCTTGTATTTTCACAATAATCTCATCCTCAATAGCTGCCAGTAAAAACAATTAACCCTCAAGCCAATCCTCTATCATAGGACACCTCCAAAGTATATTAAATCTTCTTAATACTATACTGAAAGATGTGCAAAGTATCGTGCGTATTATCGCAAATAAAAGGCTCATACCAGTTATTGTTGCAAACTAATAAGGCCCTATCTGAGATTAAATTTAGGTATTAGGAAGGATTGTACCCATTCTATGAAACATTCCCCTTCTTACAAAATACAATAAGCGCAAATCTATTATGGCAGGAAATCCACCAAGTATTCGCCAAAAGAGAAGCGAATACTGTGGCTATTGCCAAATAGCTTATGCGCTCATTGAGTTCAACTATTTGCCATCCATGAGTGAAGTGGTATTATCCAACAGTTCTTTTCACAAATTAAACCCAAAGTGATTTAGTGATGATAACTAAGAGAATAAAGAGCACTAAAATTGCCGCTGTAGAAGTCCATACACCGCCGCCACCTGCACCTTCATATGCACCCATGTCTTAAACCTCCTTTATTTGTCGTTCACCTTAATATATGTATAAATACGTTCAGTGATAGGGCATGCAGGTAAACAAAACAAAGGCTCACACCCAGATAAACCGGTAGAGCCTAATTATCTTTATAAAAGAATTAATTTCAAGATGATTACCAACAAAATGAAAAGTGCCAAGACAGCAGCTATCGATGTCCAAATCTTCCCGGCCGTTTCTTCGTAACCTCTTTCTATTCCTCTCACACGTAACGCCTCCTTTGTTTACTCCACAAGCTATGCGAGTCTTGTTTATGGGATGGACTTCTAGGAAAATAAAAAAACACCTTACCAGCGTATCCAGCAAGGTGCCACTGATAAGAACTTTTACTATTGCCACAACTAAAGAACAACAAGAAGGACTCCTACAGCATTTAGCTGATAGAGTCCTTCTTTATATCTGCCTTAATTTAATTGCATTGAGTTATGGCTTCGAGTATATATTTTTCACTCCTCCAGATTCAATTAATGAATTTTACTATATTCCAAAACAATAAACACCCCGTCAGCGTATGCCAGTAGGGTATCACCCATTCTTTCGGATTACATAACGATTTGGTGATATTTCAAAAGAATTTATATAAGGTCAGGCTGCTCGCCTTACGTTATTATACGTTCTGTCCAGTTCCAAGTGCCTTGGCTTGTTACTTTGATCTTATCCCCAACGACAAAAAGGCCGTATTTTGACGGCCTTTCATGAGCTTTAGATACGCTTCCTTATGTTCCGGTATGATGATGCGGCTGCTTTCCCATAATCCATTACCTTCGAGTCTTTTTGACATGTATGTAGTCTCCTGATGTGTTATGCACAAATTATATTCTGAGTACAAAAAATAAACTCCAGATCATTGGAGGTTTAATACCATATAATGCCTATTTCGAGACGAGGAAAATGTAATGATCTTTTGGTCACCATCCCAGCCCTCTATGATTACAATATAGAGCGCATATCGCTCTTATTGTCCCCTTCTTCCCAAAGCCAGCAACCGCGCGCCTTTATGTCCACTACACTGCTACCTGTCTTTATCTCCAGTTCCATCATGTTGGGCACCCGTCTTCGCTCAGCAGAATTATTGTAGAGTATTGGAGTAGCGTTCGATATCTGGTAACAAAGCGTTCAACTTCTTTGTTGCCCGGCGTTTCCGTATACTATACAGATCAGAACAATGAACGACGAAAGCGGACACAACTATTTTGCAACAATAGCGGAATAGACGGTTGCCAAAGTTACACTAAACTTTTGCAGAAGTTTACGATGGTGCACGTAAAGCCATGGAAAGAATATGGAGGCGATATGCCTGAGCCAATAGGATAAGACAAGAACAGCAGTAAATTTAATGTGTGTATTCCTAAAAGCCTACGTCGTCCATTGTCAAAAGGAGCTGCTGCCGAAAATTCTCCCTTGAATCAGCATTGCCTTTACAAATTGAGCAAATGAGGGATTTACAATAAAGTTTGGACCTCCCCCCCATCAACCCAGCCTAAACAGACGCATTGCAGTTCGTGCCAACCTCAAACGGCAGGTCATTCACCGCATTGGTGCCAAGATACTAAAGGCTGAGGATAGCTGCGAGTTCCCAAAAAACAGTTTTCAATAAAGCGTACAATCGCAGCAAGTTAGTACATTTGAATAATCAGGAAATATCCAAGTAGGAGGAAATAACCATGGCATTTGAAGGTTATAGAGAAGACAAGCGAGAACATTGGTTTGACTGGCCATTCCCCTTGTCGGTATCAATACTGTATGTGGATGCGGATGTAGATGTAGATGAAACAGAAACGAAATGGTACCTCATTGACGAACAAGAAAAACACTTGATCCGAATTAGGGATGAAAAGCAAATTGAACTGCTTCATCACTGCATGTATGGAGTCTTGTTAAATGACGAGAAGATCAACTGGATTATTGATAAAAATGGCGGTAGATTTACCTATCATGATGGTGTTGAAGATTTTATCAAATTCCAGAAAGAATACCTTGATACATTATAAGAGGCGTGAACAGTTAAAAGCTCTACCGACCAATTAAGGTTAGCAGAGCTTTTAAATTTATTTAGAATATTCACTTACTTCAAATGTTAGGATACGATCATATAGCATGTAATCCTTTCGGCTGCTGAATGGACCTTTATTATTATCGTGTTTATTAATGGCGTATGAAGCCGATCCAGAACCAGCCTGCTTGCCCTCATACCATGAGATAAAGTCATTGACCTCTTTCATGCTTAGGTCAAACTCCTTTTCCAAACCAGTTGTCATAGTAACCACCAGAATTGCACGGTCCCCAGTTGGTAGAGATGGATCAGTTGGTTCGGGAGTTGGTGTCGGCTCAGGTGTGGAACTGTCACTCTTCCCGAATATCTCTATAGTATTAACCGGAGAATTAGCCAATGTACTCTGACTTCCTCCAATAACGTAAATTTGTCCACCTAATGTTATAGCTCCAGCCCCACTTCTAGCTTGCTTTAAGCTAGCCTCAGGAGACCATTTATTCTGTTCAAAATCAAAGGATTCTACTGTATTAAGTTCATAACTACGTCGACCTGCTTCAGTTTTTCCAGCAATAGCAAATACTTTATTGGAATAAATGACAGCTTGGGCCTCTCCACGTGCTGTCAAAAGATTGGGTTTAGTTGACCAGTTATCGTTATCGGGATCATATTCAAGAAATGTGTTTAGTGAAACATTTGAATTATTATCAATATGTCTACCTGCTACAAGATAGATTTTGTCCTTATGTACAACTGCAGAGGAACCATGAAGTGTATTCGGCATAGGTTTCTTCGTTGACCAGCTGTCGGAAGCCGGATCATATACTTGGACAGTAGCAACTGAACGCGTATTTGTTGTCATCCCACCAAACACATAAATCTTTCCCTTATGCAAAACACTTGTCAACGAACCTAAAGCCTGCGGCATAGCTTTCCTAACACTCCATGTATCTGTCTGGGTATTGTAAACTTCAACATTATTTACTGAGGAGCCTCCTGTCCAGCTAAAGGCATTACCTGTATAGCCACCAATAACATAAATATCATTTCCATAAACAACGGAAGTTGCTGTAGAACGAGCCGTAGGCATGCTACTTCTTGAGGCCCATATATTATTTTTCGGATCATAAAATTGAACATCCTTATATGGGTTTGATCCTGAAGAACCACCGAAAATATATATCTTACCATTCAATTCAGAAACAGCACTTACCGCCTTAGGATTTTCTATAGTCGTTTTAATCGACCATTCATCGCTTACAACTTCTGCTTTTACCTCTATAGCTGACATATTCAAGAACACTATCACTACAATTAAAATACTCCATAATGCTTTAATTTTACTTATCACTCGATCTCCTCCTAGCAATATATTGAACTATTACGAAGATAAATCATTCTTAAGAACCTGTCTAAACATTAACTTGCTGATCTATAAATATAATCTAAATATTTGCATATTTATTTTTTATTGGGTATAAAAAAGACTCATACCAGTTACCCGGTTGAGCCTTTCACATCACTCTAAATTAAAAACTGATTAACGAAAAAAACTCTACCGACCAATTAAGGTTAGCAGAGCTATTTAATTTATTTTGGGTATTCACTTACTTCAAACGTTAAGGATTTTTTAATATTTAATTATAGCTGATCCTGCTCTAGCCCACTCTTTTGATTCTAATTGAATCCATCCATATACTTTTGAATCGGAGTTGATCTTTTGTTTTATCAGAGAAAGGTTCTCATAACTGCTGGAACCGTAAAGACTCCCTGTTTTTGGGGCAATTTTTACTGATAACGTATTTTCTATACTCGGTGTATTTTCATCACTTGTCCAGACCAACCGATTATAATAATTAGCATTAAAAGGATTTTCCAAACCATTAATTGAAAATTTCACTCTTTTCACTGTAACAGATACATCTGTATATGCCGTGTCATCTTTAAATAATACTGATTGTGATAAAACTATTTCTTGATTTGAAAAATTTTTGTAAGTGTCAAGCGTTACAGTTGCTTCATCTGCAGAAGCTGACAACGGAGCAATAACTGAAAACAACATAGCAATTGTGGAAAAAAATAAAGTAGCTTTCCTTCTCATTTTTTGTCCTCTCCTTCTTTTAATCTTCGTCAATAAACATACAGCTTAATGACTGTCAAAGTAAGGGAAGCTTTGTCTGACATGAAAAATACACATTTGATTAAGTGTTCTTTTTCGCGTCTACTCTAAATCTAAACTGATTCCTCATAAAATAGCTTCCGTTTAACTTAATCGACTCAGGAGAAAACTTATCTGAGTACCACCATAGTCTATAACCGATATTAAATCCTCGCCCAATGGCTGGACTACATATACTCTTACCTGGCTAAATCGCAAAAAAATCCTTCTATAAATATTCGTACCATTCCGTGATTCATTAAAAATAAAAATATTCGACATATAAAGATGAAATACAACAAACAAAGACAAGGAAAAAATTTTCTTCACGACCAAAGAACTATGTACAATATATTACCCATGTATAACATTAAATACAAATATTAGAAATATGGTAACTAATTAATGAAAAAAGTATCTTTATTAGCATCAGCAATGCTCATATCATCTGTAGCTTTCGCAGTACCTTCTTTCGCGGATCAGGTCACAAGCGACACTTATAGTTCATTACAAGACTCTAATAGAAGCATAGAGTCTGTTACACCTTTTGCTAATGTTGAATATGTTGTTACCGTAAACACAGGCAGTATTGTGGATTCAGGTACAGACTCAAATATTTCTATAACTCTGTATGGTTCTAATGGCGACTATGTTACGGCTGCACTCACTGGCAGCTTTGAAAAGGAGATTCTGATACTACAAGAATCAGTACCAGCAGCCTTGGTGACATCAGAAAAGTTACCATTAGGACTGATGGATCTGGAAGAAAACCAGGTTGGAGAATTGCTAATATCAAAGTAACCGGGAACGGAAAGACTTTCTCATTTGCAGGTCCTAACCGTTGGCTTGGTGACGGCGGTTCCCCAGATTCCGAAACACTCTTTCCATCATAAAAACAAGTACTTATACGATTCATACAAAGGACTCTATCAAGTTTGATATGATCCCCTTATAGTAGACAGAAAAGAGCAAGCCGACTAATCTGTCTATTATAGAGGGGATTTTTCTATGGGAGAAATAAGAAAAACTTACGATGTGAGCTTCAAGAAAAAGACAGTGGATCTGTACCTCAAAAAGGGAATCGGATATAAAAACGTGGCACGAGAAATGGAGATTGACGCTTCGCTGGTTCGACGACGGGTGAGACACTTCAAAGCCGAGGGAATAAAAGGTCTAGAGGAAAAACGAGACAAAGCACAAGGGCCTGGCATCGGCAGACCTCGAACACGCCCCGAAGATCCAGAGATCAAGCTGAAACGCCTCGAAGCAGAAAATGAAGTGCTAAAAAAGCTCTTGCAGATGTCAACGGAGGAATGGAGGCTGTACCCAAGAGTACAAAGTTTGCGGTGATCCAAGAATTGCTTAGTTAGGGACATAGCATAGTACTACTATATAAACTGGCCCGAGTGTTCAAAAGTGGTTTTTATAAGTGGATAACATGAAAGATGTTTGTTTCACCCAAACAGCGGGAAGATGAAGCTATGAAGCTAAAAATCATGGCATGTGACGAGGAACTGAAGGGAATATACGGTTACCGCAGGGTAAAGGTTTAATTGAATTAAATCTACAGCATACATATGAATCATAAGCCACGTACTTATGGTGAACTGGGGATCAATGCGATCATTCGTAGGAAAAGACCCTATTATTGCAAGAAAGAACCCTACGTCATTCCTGGCAATCATCTGAACTAGGAGTTTAAGGCTGACCAGCCGAATAAGAAGTAGGTAATAGACATCACTTACCTAATGTTCAATGGACTGAGACTCTACCCTTCCGCGATTCAGCATCTTTTTAACAACGTAATTGTTGCCTAACAGATCAGCCGCAGAAACGATTTGAGCCTGGTGTTAGTTACGGTGAAAAAGGCAAGGAAGCGACAAGATGCTCGAGGTGTTATACTACATAGCGACCAAGGATTTCAACCTCTCGCCAATATACCAACCTGCTCAAGCGATACGGAATACAGGTGTCCCGAAAAGGGAACTGCTGGGACAAGGCATGTATAGAGAACTTCTTCAGCAATTTTAAAACCGAGTGTTTCTATCTCCATTCCTTCCATTCAGCTCAACAGGTGGAGCATGCTGTTCAAAAGTATATCCATTTCTACAACCATGAACGCTTTCAAGAGAAACTAAACAACCTGACTCCTTTTCAGGCTGCTTAATTATTGCTTTTTGATAGCTGTCTACTTGACAGGGGTCACTTCATGATTGTGGATGCTTCTTAATTTACTTAGATCAGATAGTGACTTGACCTTCTTCGGTTTTTTATTTTCCAACTTACCACCGTGGAGAATGATTTCGAATTCCCGGTTTCTGTTCTTGGCCTTCATGAGCGCTCTAATCGTTGGAATGGTCATATTAGGCCGTTCTGAATCAGAAATACCATTACTCACGCATAAAGCCCAAAGTTCTACCCAGTCTATTTTCCGATCATTCTCAGGAACCTCTTGCTCTTCTTCGTCGTAGGCTCATAATCTTCATCAGGTGGAAACAACTCCTTATAGAAATCGTTCTAAGAGGCCATCCAACTCCTTAATGCCCTCTTTGTCTACATTCTCGTATACTTCCTCCGTCAGTCCTTCTACCCACACAAGGTTAAAGGCTTCCTTATGCAATGCTCAACTTTAGGCCAATCGACCTCGGCCCGTTCTTCTGTAGCTTCCCATTTTTCGCGACTAAACAAAAAAGAAAATTTATATTGATTGCCGCTCATGAGTTGTCGTACCTGACGGATCAAAGCAATAGTTCCGATTTGTCACAATAAAAAAGAAGGTAGGAAAAGTTTCCTTACCTTCTTAGCATTCATATTTCTATGTCTGAATAATATAAATTTACAATGTTATCCAGTTTAACTTTGAAAATAGGCTTTGGAGTAGTGGTAGTGTTTAATGGATCTTATTACTGCCACTACATTCTCTTGCCATGCTACACAATTGCGTCTGCTTAATATGAGTGGAATTAGACAAACTGACGATGGAAATCGTACAGTCTTTTCTAAGGCGGCTACATATGATGTTCTATATATCATTAAGAATGGCTTAAACAGTCAACTTTAATATAGTAAGAGTGGTATTGGTAAAGTTATGAAGTTGGGCTGGGGTTGCATTTGCATTTACCAATTGAATAGTTGTAGGAACGACCCCTACAGTAATAATGACTTCTGCCGAAATTGGTCCGCCACCGTTACCCGTGAAGGGAACAGGGGTAACAGGGATTCCATTTACGGTAAGGTTAAAGTCAGCATCACCTTGGTTATGAATTGTAAAATTTATTAGATAGCTCCCCGTTTCGTTGATTGTTATCGTTGTAGATGGAGGAGTGAAAGTAAATGCACCACCAACATTAGCTAAAACTCCAGTAAAGGTAATTGGTGAGTTACCCGGAACTGTGTCAGTTCCCGTGCCAGGATCTGCTCGGAAAACACTTAAGAAGTCTGTTATACCGGCGCCTGCAGGTCCCGCTGCCCCCGTTGCTCCTGCTGGTCCTACCGCTCCTGCTGGCCCTACTGCTCCTGCCGGTCCCACTGGTCCTGCTGGCCCTACTGCTCCTGCTGGTCCTGTTGGTCCGGGAATTCCTTGAAAACCTTGTAGCCCTTGCTGGCCTTGAGCACCTGGAACTCCCTGTGGACCCGGCAGTCCCTGAGGTCCTTGAGGTCCTTGAGGTCCTTGAGGTCCTTGAGGTCCTTGAGGTCCTCGGATCCCTTTAACAATAACTTTCGGTAACACTTTGACTTTTTTAACTACACATCTTCTAAATTTTCTCCGATGCATATTCTTTTGCCAACAATAATGTCGAAACATAATTAATGATCACCTCCAAAGTCTAGTCAAATTAGTTTATTGTGCAATTAACCAAAAAGATTGGGCTGTTGACTTCATCCAGGAAAAATAGGCATAGGTCTGACCCTATCGTGTTAGATTATACAGCTCTTTTTTCTGATGCTTAATATTCAGTTCAATCAACCGATCCAGATCCTACACTGTCTGCCTCTTTATATTTCCAGCTTGCAAATTCTTTACCCAAAAAGGGAGATGAGATAATGACTAGATTGTTAGATGCTCGAACATCTCAAAACGCAAGTTACGGTAATACAATCTCTATTCCCTTGCCAGCCAATACACCCGTTGCCATTGCTGAGCTTGGCTTAGATGTAACGGGCGCAGGGGAAAACATACGTGTACAATTATCAGGGATAGCTGAGCTTGCATTTCCTACCCCTCCACCATTTGACTCCGTTATTTCTTTTTCCATTGTTAGAGGCAATTTCGATTCGCTTGTTGCTTACGCCCTTTACTCTGTAAGTGTCTCCGAAGCAAACCCAAATGCTGTACAGGTCGTCACAATAAATGCTTCCGATTACAATATCCCTCTACCACCATCAAATGAATTGGTGTATACCTTATATCTATTTTGCACAGCGGATGCTACCCGAATAGGAATAGAAAGTTTTAATGCTGTTGCCTACTCAGATTAAAATTGCACCATCACATGGAGGGCAAAGCCCTCTTATTTTTCTTCTATCGGTCCTTGAGGGGACGATACTTTCCATCTGTCGTTCTTTTTTGGTATAGTTTACTTAAAGGGGCTGATCAAATGGGATTTATGTTTATTTTTATTGCGATTATTTTTTTCTCGCTTGGTATTTTAAGTAAACGAAATCCCACTTGGGGATGGCGTGCAAACGAAGCCTGGAAGATCAAAGGTGACTCTGAACCAAGTGATGCTTACATTGATGACATGAAATTTAGAGGTTCTGTTTCGATACTCTTTGGGTTCTTCTTTTTAACATGTGGACTTTTAGTTATATTCCTGTAAGTTATACTATCTGTTTTCAATCCTCAAAATACCCTTATCCAAAAGGCACTTTCTGTTTAGCTGAAGCTCCTAAAATATCATTTAGCATATTTTCAAAAACAGAAATCTGTCTCTTATCCATAGCTTCCTGTCACTCTCGAGAGTGAATGGTTTAGAAGAGCCAGTATACCCGAGTGTAGTCACTTCGTTTTCTAAGACTTTCAAGACATCCAACACATATTTTGCATTCAACGTTAGTTTGAAATTTTTTCCCTTGAAAGCGATTGGCGTTATGCTTTCTGTTCGGGCAAACGCATATATAAAATCATGCGGTATTGCTACTTGAAGCTAGGGCTACAATGAAGTATGTACAGGAGTGGCTTGGACATGGTAGCATCCAAATAACAGCCGACGTTTATGCACACATCTCCAAAAAAATAGAGATGAATAGCATGGAGAACTATGAGTCTGTTACTGAAAATTTATCCTGATAATAAAAATTTTGGGAGGGCAATTAGGGGGCAATTATAAATCAACTTAATATTTTTTTACCTACCACAAACAAAAAAATCCCTCAACGCTTAGAGCGCCAAGGGATTTCCCATTTTAGTAAAGAGTCAGATATTGATCGCGTTCCCACTGGTGAACCTGTGTTCTGTACATATCCCATTCAATTTCCTTAAGCTCATAGAAGTAGGCTAGAGCATGGTCGCCCAGTGCGTCAGAGATAACTTCGCTCCGAATAAGCTCAGACAAAGCTTCTTTCAAGTCGGCAGGCAGACTTGGAATGCCTTCTTCAATCCGCTCTTCCTCAGACATCACGTAAATGTTACGATCAATCGGAGCTGGCAGAGCCAACTGACGTTTGATACCATCCAAACCGGCTCTCAGCATCACTGCCAAGGCTAAATAAGGATTCGCTGCCGGGTCAGGGTTACGAACTTCGACGCGAGTGCTCAGACCACGAGATGCGGGAATCCGAATCATTGGACTGCGATTGCTTGCAGACCAAGCCACATAACAAGGCGCTTCATAACCTGGTACGAGACGTTTGTAGGAATTTACCGTTGGATTCGTGATCGCTGCCATTGCACGTGCATGTTTAAGAATACCAGCCATATAGTGGCGGGCCGTCTGGCTTAATCCGAGTTCGTCCGTTTCATCATAAAATACGTTTTCATTGTCCTTAAACAACGATTGATTGCAGTGCATACCGGAGCCATTTACACCAAACAAAGGTTTTGGCATAAAGGTAGCATGCAAACCATGCTGACGAGCAATCGTCTTAACAACGAGCTTGAACGTTTGAATCTGGTCGGCAGCTTTAATTGCATCTGCATATTTAAAGTCAATCTCATGCTGACCAGGTGCAACTTCATGATGAGATGCTTCAATTTCGAAGCCCATCTCTTCAAGCTTAAGTACAATTTCACGACGGCAGTTTTCACCCAGATCCATCGGAGCCAGGTCAAAATACCCGCCTTGGTCATTCAGTTCTGTAGTCGGCTCGCCTTTTTCATCCGTTTTGAATAAGAAGAATTCAGGCTCTGGTCCGACATTCATCGAAGTATATCCCAACTCTTCTGCTTCCTTAAGTACACGTTTCAAGATGCCCCGCGGGTCACCTGCAAACGGAACTCCGTCCGGCTTGTAAATATCACAGATCAAACGAGCTACACGATCCGAGGTTACCCAAGGGAATACAACCCAAGTGTCCAAATCCGGATATAAATACATATCAGATTCTTCAATACGCACATAACCTTCTATGGAAGATCCGTCAAACATCATTTTATTATCCAATGCTTTTTCCAGTTGACTAACCGGAATTTCAACGTTCTTAATAGTGCCCAGCAAATCTGTAAATTGCAAACGAATAAAACGAACATTTTCTTCTTTCGCAATCCGAAGGATATCTTCTCTGCTATAACTCACTCTAACCTCTCCCTTTCTGTAACGACTATATACGAATCGGTTGTTCTATAAATTACTTAAATGATGAGACCGGATTTTAAAGTAAAGCGACCTTATGCCAAGAGGTAAGTCAAAGCATTATCTCTTATTGAAGAACCGTGATAATTCGCCTTGGATTAGGGACACCTGTCCTGGTCTTTTGCCTGCAACAAGTTGTTGTTTCAGCAAGCGGTGAAGCTGAGTATCGGACATTTCACGGCGTTTGACTTCCGTATCTGCAGTAATAACCGTAGCTTCCTCCGATTCCTTGGTAACCGGATTCATGACTTGTTTAATTCCCGCAATGTTAACACCCTTCTCGATCAACGCCTTAATTTCAAGCAGACGCTCTACGTCATTAAAAGAAAAAAGACGTTGGTTTCCCGATGTACGGGCAGGAACTATCAAGTTATGCTGTTCATAATAACGAATCTGACGTGCTGACAAGTCCGTTAGCTTCATGACAATACCTATTGGAAATAAGGCCATATTTCTGCGAATTTCGTCGCCCATTTGTCATCAACCTTCCAGTGATCTATTATTCACCTTATTGTACATTTAGCTGATGCAAAGTGTCAATGACATGTTAGAAATACTCACAATAATTTACGTTCTTTCATCGTTTGCAGAGCCATAAGCACTCCAAATTTAACATGAGAGTAGGTTAAGCCCCCTTGCATGTAACCAATATAAGGCTCACGAATCGGAGCATCTGCGGATAGTTCCAAACTTCCCCCTTGTATGAACGTACCTGCTGCCATGATAACTGGATGCTCATAACCCGGCATATCCCACGGCTCTGGCACCACATGGCTATCCACGGCAGCCGCACGCTGAATGCCCTGTACAAAAGCAATTAGATGCTCTGGTCCGCTAAAAGAAATAGCCTGAATCAAATCCGTACGCTCTTCATGCCAGGCAGGTTTGGTCTCAAATCCCATTTCCTCAAAGACCGCAGCTGCGAATACACTCCCTTTAACCGCTTGCCCAACCAGTGTTGGGGCAAGGAATAGCCCCTGAAATATGCCTCGTGTAGTACCTAACATGGCACCTACTTCTCCACCGATTCCAGGTGCAGTTAATCGGTAGGATGCCAGCTCTACATACTTTTGTTTGCCGCAGATATATCCACCCGTTTCTGCAATGCCACCACCGGGATTTTTAATCAACGAACCTGCCATCAAATCGACACCGACCTGAGTAGGTTCCAGCTTCTCGGTAAATTCACCGTAGCAATTGTCAACAAAGACGATGACGTCAGGTTTTATTTCCTTCACACGTGCTGTCATTTCTTCAATATCTGCTACACTAAACGAAGCTCTCCAATCATAACCGCGTGAACGCTGAATACCGATCACTTTGGTATTGGCATGGATAGCAGCCTTCACCGCTTTCCAGTCCACTTTACCTTCCGCTGTCAGTGCGGTTTCTCCATAAGTAACGCCAAAATCCTGCAATGATCCTGTTCCGTCGCCGGGCTTCCCAATCACTTTGTGGAGGGTATCATAAGGTCTCCCAGTAATGTACAACAGTTCATCCCCTGGACGCAGCACACCAAATAAAGCAGTGGCAATTGTATGAGTGCCCGAGGCAAAATGCGGACGCACCAACGCTGCCTCCGCACCGAACACATCCGCATAGACTTCCTCCAGCACCTCACGCCCCCGGTCATTGTAAGCATATCCCGTAGAACCCGCAAAATGAAAATCGCTCACTTGCTTCCGCTGGAATGCCTGAATAACCTTCCACTGATTTGAATCTACAATATGATCTATGTGCTGTATACGTTCTTGTATTTTATGTTCTGCCGTTTCCTGAATTTGCTGAATTTCTGGACTAAAAACTACCATTTACCTTCTTGACCCTCTCTCTTACGCAGCCTTAGGCTATTCATGTTATATTATTGTTCGCTTTGAACGATGAGCATTATCATTTTATTGACCCAAATACATCATTAGATGTTAACCTTCTGTGAACTCGCTGAGCGCATGACCATACTTTTCGTACTCGCCTCTTTGAATTTCAACCTCATAAATGACATCATTGCCATCATACTCTGTCAGCAGTACATCTCCGATTCGATAAAGCACCGAGGTTAAGTCTCCACGTTCCGCAGGAATGCGGAATCTCAGCGTATCACCGCTCAGATGCTCTTGAATCAGTTCACGAATGCGCAGCAAATCCCCTTCATCAAAAGCGCTAATTTTCAAATAGCCCTCCCCAGAAGGAAGCATTTCCAGTTGCTCAGAGGTACAGGCATCTTTTTTGTTAAATAATACGATCTGAGGCTTGTCCGCAGCCCCTAGCTGTTGCAAGATCGTCTCTACAACTTTCATCTGTTCGTCTCGCATATCCGATGAAGCGTCCACGACATGCAAAATAAGATGAGCCTCATTCGCCTCCTCCAAAGTAGCACGGAAGGAAGCAACCAAATCATGAGGAAGATTTTGGATAAAACCAACCGTATCCGTAAGAATAACTTCTTTTCCACTCGGTAGCTCCATTGTTCTGGAGGTAGGATCCAGCGTCGCAAACAGTTGATTCTCAATATATACATCGGCTGCTGTCAGTTGCTTCAACAGCGTCGATTTGCCCGCATTGGTATAGCCAACAAGTGCAACCTGAACAATGCCGCTTTTTTGTCTGCGCTCCCTGTGCAAATATCGGTGACGGGTCACTTCCTCCAGTTGGCGTTTCAGATCACTGATTCGGTCACGAATATGACGACGGTCTGTCTCCAGCTTGCTTTCACCAGGACCACGTGTTCCGATTCCGCCACCGAGACGCGAGAGATTTTTGCCATGTCCAGACAAACGGGGGAGTAAATATGACAACTGCGCCAGTTCAACCTGAATAATACCTTCCCGTGTTTTTGCACGTTGAGCAAAAATGTCCAGAATCAACTGTGTCCGGTCAATAATTTTGAGATCCAGACTTTCTTCCAGATTCCGTACTTGAGCCCCCGAGAGCTCCTGATCAAAAATAGCTGTATTCGCTCCCAATTCTTCAGCAACTGCACGCAATTCCTCTACTTTTCCTTTGCCAATAAACCATTTTGAATCCTTGGCTTCCTTATTCTGTGTCAGGACGCTCAGTACTTCAACTCCCGCTGTCTCAGCCAGTTTCACCAGCTCATCCAACGAGTATTCCGTATTGATGCCAGATCGTTTGACTTCATCCGTAATTAGACTGACCAGTACCGCCTTGTCCTGCATTTCGGTTTGTGTATCATGAGTGGAGTTCGCCATATTGTTTGCTCCTTTATTTTCATCTCAACTCTCGAACAGAGACCGACCTGATGTCCAGGCCGGCCCCCGTTCGATGTCATACAATTCGATGTGATTCAGATTCCTATTATCGCCTATCTTTTGTCCATTTTCAAATCCTCTGGACGCAGCGTCATCAATTCCTGCTTGCCGGGTTGCCCGCTCCTGTACTGATTGAGCAACCTGACAGCTTGGTGCCGAATCGCTTTTTCAATCACGTTACGAACATATCGTGCATTACTAAATGCATGAAGACTGTCATTACGCTCGTTTAGCAAATGCTCCTTCATTTTGAGTATGGACTGAGGCATGAGAATATAATCCCGCTCCTTGGCCATCAGCTCGGAAATTTGGATGAGCTGATCCACAGTATAATCAGGAAAATCCAACTGGATTGGAAAGCGAGAAGGAAGACCAGGATTCGTTCGTAAAAAAAAGTCCATTTCCCCCGAGTATCCAGCGAGAATCAAAATAAATTGATTTTTTTGGTCTTCCATGGATTTTACCAAGGTATCAATCGCTTCTTTTCCAAAATCCTTTTCCCCTCCGCGTGCCAAACTGTAAGCCTCATCAATGAACAACACGCCGCCAAGAGATTTCTTTACCAGATCTCGCGTTTTTTGTGCCGTGTGGCCAATATACTCACCGACCAGATCAGCCCTCTCCACCTCAATCAGATGCCCCTTGCTCAGTACCCCCATTTTTTGCAGCATTTTAGCGATAATTCGGGCTACTGTCGTTTTCCCCGTACCTGGATTTCCTTTGAAAATCATGTGATATACGTGTGCATTGCTCAACAGTCCCGCATCCGTGCGCATATGGGCGATTTGCAAAAAGGCATATACCTCAAATACCAGGTCTTTGATGTTATCCAAGCCGACGAGATGATCGAGTTCTTTCTGAATTTCCTGATAAAGACTGAGATACTGCGGTAGCGCCTGTGACTTGGTTGAAGCCACTGCTTCCGTCTCGTCCACAGTCACCGAAGCTATCGGCTCCGGGCTACGCAGCACGACATTAATTTGTCTGGAAGGTCTCTCCTCCGACCGCTTGCCCGCGGCGATTCCCCGTCCGTTCATGCATCCATCACCTCAACATTTCTTCAGGCACAGCTTACCCTATTAATGTATTCGGTCTGGCATGTCCTTATTAGCATAAAAGCAACGGGAACGTGCACAAAGCCTTTTGTTTAATTCAGACAACCCAAGTTTGAGCGCTGATCCACCACCGTTGTAGCGTCCATTTAGCGTATGCCAATACTTCTCTTGATTGGTGAATTGGCATATTCAGCACTTTAGATTCCGTCAGAGCCATCTGAGGATGATCAAACTTCAAGAATTGAGCAATCTCCATCGCCCGAGGGCCATGATAGCTATGTGTAATGATCACGGTGGAGGTCCATCCATATTCCTTCATGATGCGCTGGCTATAGAGCAGATTTTCGTAAGTACTGGTCGCATGGTTTTCCAACACAATATGCTGTAAAGGAACCCCTCTATCTACCAAATAGCGTTGCATGCCCTCAGCCTCTGTATACGGAAAATCTGGTTTATCCAGTCCCCCACTTACAATTAGACGCTGTACCGTCCCGTTGCGGTATAAGCGCAAGGCTTCTTCCAGCCTTTCCTTCAATCCGGGGCTGGGCTCAGCTCCCCACATAGAAGCACCTAGTACGATACCAATTTGCACTTGCTGGAGCGGAGTGGTAGAGGCGGCCGTATTCATGTTCCACACTCGGATACCTGCCCATACCAATCCGACCAAAATGAAAATCATCAAACAAAGTACAAGACGCTTGGATACCATAAATATTTTCTTAAGGCGACTCTGCCTGCTTTTCAACTCAGAACGTTTGGGCCCAGTATTTTTAATCCACTGCAAAACTTTCACCGTTCTCTCTTGAAATCACCGTTGTGAAACCATTCTGCCCGGTGTTTCAGCGACATTTTAAAATAGGGGAACACGTGGGCATCTATCTGATGTAACACATCAGCCGCCGTACGATTAGCCAATTCTGCCTCTTGGTTTGAGATATGCCCCCGTTGTAACGCCTCCTCCAATTCATCCTCATCCACTAGAAAGATTTCACCGTTTTTAAGCACCACAACATCCAAATACAAATCGTCAAACCAAGGGACTCCTTGATCGGTCACACCCTGATTTCGGCAGGTATCAATGTACCATTCAACGATTTGCTCCCGGTTGTCAAACATAGCAGTCACCACATAGTGCTCACCTTTTGGATAATATTGCAGCCAGGAATATCCTTTATCGGCTATGCAAAACGTATGACCACCGTAACTTTTCCATAACGGCTCCTTGAGACTCAAAATTGTATACAGGGTCACATATCCTGTAAACGCGTCACTTTCTACATACCGGCAAGCAAACTTGCGATTGGTGATTCTGCGCCAGTTGGCCCGGTCTCCGAATTTGCGCTTCATAAATGATGTTCCTCTCCAACATTGGTAAAACCAGCTTACCATATTTAAACTGTACACTCAAAAATAACCCCTGTATTACAGCAAAAAAGGTATTTTCAGACTGTCAAAACAGTCCGAAAATACCTTTGATTTGAAGCCAATATCATCTTACATAAAACATATTTGCTAATCCCGGTTGTGACGTCCACGATTGGAGTTTGAATGACCGTTGGATTTGCTTTCCTGACTTCCATCCATAATAGCACCTGTGGTAGATGCATCTGTATTTTCTGGATTGGTCATAGTATTTTCATCAGTTATACCTGAATCCGGCGTAGTCGTCTGACCATTCCCCGTATTTGTATCGTTTCCGTTCCCAAAATTGTCGTTACTGTTGCCTGTGCCTCCAGTACCATTTCCATTGTTACCTCCAGGAGACGTTGGAACTTGGTCAGAACCAGTACCGTTATCAGTACCTCCAGGAGTCGTATTCCCCTGGTCTGTGCCGTCCTGACCCTCTATATTCTCGCCATTATCCGGTACAGTTCCATCCTGATTAGGATCATTTCCTAGCTGCGGATCTATCGGAGTAGTCTCTGTCGGAATTTCTACACTAATCGTATTCGAAGCTGCGGATTCTTTACCATCCGCTCCATAAGCTACGACATAGTATTGATACGTTTTTCCAGCTACAGGAGACGTATCTTCGCCACTCGTGCCTCTCATCGCCTCCATAATCGTCCTGAAGCTTCCTTCGGAAGACTCTTTACGATAAACACGGTATTGTACATTGTCTCCCTCTGCCGCATTCCAAGACAACGATACAATTTGGGTGTCCTGACTATAAGACCCGCTCAGCCCGCTTGGAGCGGTAGCCTTAACCGGCTCTTCTGGCTTCTGCTCTACTGGTGGTTCATATCCCTTCGGCTCGCTGAATTGCGTAACCGGATGCCCCTTGAGAGCTTCACCCATGACCCTTCCGAAAAAGGCTGCCGACTGCCCACTATAGTTTCTGAGCATATGTTTACTGTCCGGCTTATCATAACCCATCCATACTGCTCCGGTATATTCCGGTGTATAACCGACAAACCAGATGTCCCGGTTACCACTGTTACCGCTAATTCCACTTTGGGTCGTACCCGTTTTACCAGCTACAGGCCAGTCAATACGTGCTTTGCGACCTGTACCGCTATTGACTACATTTTGCATCATTTGTGTCATTTCATAAGCCGTTTTTTCACTCATTACAGATTTAGTTTCCTCTTCATGAGTATAAACAACTTGATCATCACTATTGTTAATTTGCTTAATAGAATAAGCTTTTTGGAATTGTCCTTTATTAGCAAAAGCGCTGTACGCCTGCGCCATTTCAAGGGTATTCGTTCCTTTGCTTAATCCACCCAATGCGATAGCAAGTGAGTGATCATTTTTGTCCATCGGAATGCCTACGCTCTCGGCAAATTGAACCCCTTTTTCCACACCGATTTGGTTCAGCAACCATACAGGCGGAATATTTTCAGACTTCGTAATGGCGTCGAGCATGCTGATGGTCGACGAGTAACCATGCAAGTTTTTCGGACTGTATCCGTTAAAACTCTGGCGTTCGTTACTCAAAGGGGTATCCATCGTAAACTTACCAGATTCAAGAGCTGGCGCATAGGCTACAATCGGCTTAAAGGCCGATCCTGGCTGTCTGCGGCTCTGTGTCGCACGATTGAAGGTTCCCTTTTTGTAATCCCGTCCGGGTGCCATCGCGGCAATTCCACCTGTCTGGTTGTTAATAATGACCATCGAGGCTTGAACAGGCTGATCGTCAGGACTTTTTTCGAACATGTCATCATCTGCCATCGCCTGATCTAGCGCATTTTGAGCCTGGGCATCCATTGTGGTATGAATTTTGTAACCGCCAATAATCAGATCATTGCCGCTAACTCCTGGCAGTGCATCCTCTGCCTCATCCATGACGTATTCCATAAAATTTTGATACTTTTGAACTTTTTCCGGTTGTTTGTAATCGTAATTTACAGCTTTGGCCTCTTCCATCTCTTGCTTCCCAATCATCCCTTGCTCAAACATCAGCTGGAGAACCACCGCACGCCGTGCCTTCGAGTTCTCCGGATTACTTATTGGATTATACTTGGATGGCCCTTTCGGAATAGCTGCCAGTGTAGCGACCTGCCACAACTTTAAGTCATTTAAATTTGTCACTCCAAAATAGCCTTCCGATGCTGCTTTAATACCGGAATATGAACGTCCAAACCAAATCCGGTTCAGATATAGCGTAATAATTTGATCTTTATTCAAATTTCGCTCCAAGGCCATTGCAATGGATACCTCAGTCGCTTTACGGAAAAAGGTTTTGTCACGTGTCAAAAACAAGTTTTTGGCCAGCTGCTGAGTCAGCGTACTGCCGCCCTCCACTGCCGAACGAGCTATAATATCCTTAACAGCCGCCCGACCGATAGACCAAATATCAACACCCTGATGCTCATAAAACCGTTTATCCTCTGTTGCCACAAAAGCTTTTTTCAGCAGATCTGGTATTTCTTCACTTTTAACAGGATCGCTTTTTTGCACAGACAACTCACCCATGAGCACACCGTTGCGGTCATAAACCTTCGAGGTCTCGTTCACTGTAATTTTGTCTTTGTTGGCTTTGTAAATTTTTTCGCCATTGACCATGACAAATAAATATCCACCAAGTGCACAGAATATGGCTAAGGCCGCTGTAATAAATAGCGTCCACCCCACTCGCTTACCTGTTATTTTCTTTTTCTTGCCCTTCGGCTTCTCTTTAGATGTGTTTCTATTGCGATTGCCGGATCTGGACAATGAATCGTTTGGCATTCCCCTGACTCCCTTTCGCTAATAATCATATGATACCTAACATAAGCTTAAAGCTTGCTGTCGGCAGCATGAAAGTAAACGGAATGAAAAGAACAACCCTGATCAGGTTGCTCCCGGTCACATTCCTATACAGTTAGACGAGACGGACGCCTGAAAAGTTTCATGAACCCGGGCGACCGTCAAGCCGTAATCAGTTATCGCTAGCGTTATCCTGTTGCTGTACAAGCGATACATTGCGTTGCGGTGTAAAGGTGGAGATGGCATGCTTGTAAATCAGCTGTTGCTTTCCATCCGAGTCGATCACAATCGTAAAATTGTCAAATGCTTTAATCGTTCCTCGCACCTGAAATCCATTGATGAGGTATACCGTTACAGGTATAGAATCCTTGCGCAATTGATTCAGAAACGTATCTTGGATATTAATGGACTTGTTCATTTTAGCCGTACCCCCAATAATCATTTGGATTGTTTTGAAGTATATTCAAGGTCTGTCCGGAACTTTCCTGCTATAATTTCGTGTATTCGGGCTGCATGAGCAGAAAAATTTCCGAAATCAGTGACATCTACCCACTGGATATCCTTCATATGGCGAAACCACGAGAGCTGTCGCTTCGCAAAATGACGCGTATCCCGTTTTAGCCAAGTCACCGCCTCTTCCAAAGACACCTCTCCCCGCAGGTAGGAGGATATCTCTTTATAGCCTAGACCTTGCATGGAGATGGCATCGCTTCGCACTCCCCGTTCCATTAAGGAGGTTACCTCAGCAACAAGCCCTTGATCGAGCATCCCGTCAATTCGGTCTTCAATACGTTTATATAGCATTTGCCTATCCATTGTCAAACCTACGATGCAGAGTTGGTAAGGAGATTCCTTTTTTTGACTGGCAAGTTGAGAGCTAAGTGTCGTTCCGCTAACATGGTAAATTTCCAGTGCCCGAACGACACGACGACGATCATTAGGATGCAGACGAAGTGCACTTTCGGGATCAACCGCCTGTAGTCGCGCATGAAGCGCGTCAGCTCCAAACTGTTCGGCATAGTCAAGCTGTTCCTGACGAAAAGCTTCGTCAGCCCCTACCTCGGAAAACTGGTATTCATAGCAGACTGATTCTACATATAAACCTGTTCCGCCTACGATAAACGGTAGCTTTCCTCTAGATTGAATATCAGGTATGAGTCGACGACAGTCTTCCTGAAATTGGGCTACTGAATATGGGTATTCAGGCTCATGAATATCAATTAAATGGTGCTTGATTCCTTCCATTTCCTGTTCGGAAATTTTGGCAGTTCCAACGTCCATATGACGGTATACCTGCATGGAATCCCCGGAAATAATTTCTGCGTCAAATTGTCGAGCCATCTCGATGCTTAGTTTCGTCTTGCCAACCGCAGTCGGGCCAACAAGAACAAGTAGTTTAGGCTTAGGTGCCACTGTCAATATCAATCACTCCGTACACAGTTTTCGTTGTGCCCCGCTGCTCCACACGGAAGCCGAGGCGGGCAAATTCCCCGCTACCCCGTTTTTCTTTTAATACAATTGTTTTTCGAGCAATCCGTTTCGCATGAACAATACTTTCCTCATTCAACGCGTCTGGATTAGCCAACCCTCTCAATGGACCAATTGCGCTGGAATCGAGCAACGGATCACGAAACATAGGGTCGAAATAAATAATATCTATACTGCGATCCGGCAAACTACGCAAATAGTCCAAATGATGACCAAAACGAACATCAATGTTGGAAAAGGCCTGATCTACTTCAGCGTTGCCGGAACGGTAATGCCTCATTCCATCCTTGATTAAAGCGTAGACGGGGAAAGAACTCTCCACAGCCGTGACTTGTCCAGAGCTTCCCGTTCCAATTGAAAATAAAAGAGAATCCGTACCAAGTCCTGCGGTGCAGTCCAGCACCGTATCACCCGGGACGATCCGGGCAGCCGTCAACATCGGGTCAGGTTCACCCTTTAATACCCGTTTGGCGCGAATGAAGCCCATACTCGGGTGAAAAACCATCGGTGGTTGTTCTGGACTAATCAGCCTCACTCCGCCCTGCACCAGAACCAACGCTTGACGGACTCTGTGAGCCACGATTAGCTTAGCTACCGATATGCCACGACGAGGAGCATACAGCACCCCTAACTCGGCTGCAAGCAGCTTCGCTCGCTCCATAACCTCAGCCGAGGGGGAATCCCCTGTCGTGACCAGTAATTCGACTTGCTTTTCCCGTAGCCTCGACTGCTCTTCTTCTTCACGGTTTTCCCGATCCTCAAACATATATATACTCCCTTACATTACTCTTTTAAACAGCTTCTCTAAATCATATGTGGAAAAGGAAACCACAATAGGTCGCCCATGAGGGCAAGTATATGGTTGTTTGCACGCTGCCAAACGCTCTAACAGAACGATAGCCTGTCGATCAGTCAGCTTCTGGTTTGCTTTAATCGAAGCCCGGCAGGAGCACATGATTGAGGCTGCTTCCCGCAGCTTAGCAAGATCAATGGCTCTTTCCTCCAGCACCCATCCGGCCATTTCCTCAATAACATCCGCTTCTTCCCCTTGGGGAAGCCAGTACGGGTAAGAGCTGACACGGAAAGTTTGACCGCCAAAATGCTCCAAATACACCCCCGCCTGCTCAAACCAGTGCAGCCTTGTTTTCAACTTTTCTGTCTCGGAAGGCGTAAAATCCAGTGTAATTGGTAGTAGCAGCTCCTGCGATACTGACTCGGGATTGCCGAATTTTTCATAATAAAATTCATAATTGACTCGTTCATGTGCGGCATGTTGATCAATTAAATACAAGCCCTGGTCGTTCTGTGCAATCAGATATGTCCCGTGGTGCTGACCGATTAAATTCAGTTCAGGAAAAGTGGGCAACTCTGGAACTTCTCTCGACACCGCTGCCAATTGCTCTGCATTCAGACGTTGCTGGCGCGGCTTCTGATCCGCGAAATGACGGGAATCCGTAGCGTGTCCTGCAATCGGCGGCACAGAAGATGAATAAGCAGCAGAAGCAGCCGTTTCCTGTATCCCTCCACTGTATAAGGAAGATGTGCCTATTGCGGAATTGTCTCCTTCGGGCGACTGTACAGTCGCTCCATCAGGGAGCAGCACGTCCCCTCTAACTTCACTCCCGTTGTTTTCTTCCACAAAATCTGCATCCAATTCCTCATCACTAATACTTTTACCAGAAAGGTTGTTTGCCCGTCCAATGGCTGAGAGGCTATCCCTGCTCGGACGTTGCTCACGCTCCTGGCTACCTCTGTTATTCTCTTCGTTCCTGTTCAAGTAATTGGATTGACGCGGTTCCTCGCTCTCCGGCGAGGTCACAGAAAGTGGCAGTGCTCCCCCCCGGTCTTTGCCGGAAGGAGCATCCCCTTCCACACCATTTCCCTTCGAGAAGTGAAACTGCTCCTGCACAAACGAGCCACTATCCTTGCCACCGATCTCGCGCTTGACTGCCTTCGGAATCAGCACTTGCTGCCCTAAGACAGCTTTTACCGAATCTTCAACCAGCTGAAACAGTTCAGCTTCTTTACTAAACCGTACCTCCAGCTTGGCTGGATGAACGTTAACATCCACCAAAGAAGGATGCATTTCCAGTTGGATCACAGCCAGCGGAAAACGATTGATCGGCAATAAGGTATGATATGCCTTGAGCAACGCCTGATTAAGCCCGTAGCTACGCACAAAACGCCCATTCACTACCGTCGAGATCGCATTCCGATTCGATCTCGTCCACTCTGGGCGGCTGACATAGCCGCTAATTCGGTAATCGAGGCTCTCTCCTTCTAGCAGCAGCATGGATTTCGCCGCAGAAGTTCCGTAAATAGCGGCAATCACCTGCAGCAAATCACCATTGCCCAGCGTTTGCAGCAATGTATTGCCATTATGCCGCAAAGTGAAGGCCACTTCCGGGTGCGATAGCGCCATTCGGTACAATACATCCGAAATGTGTCCCAGTTCTGTCTGGATTGTTTTCATATATTTCAGCCGTGCAGGTGTGTTATAAAACAGCTCCCGTACGGTAAAATCCGTCCCTTGCCTACTAGCAGCCTCCTCGTGAAGCAACAGCTTACCGCCCTCAATCACTAATTTACGGGCACGCCCGTCATCTCCGGCTGCTGTAAGCAGCTCTACTTTCGATACAGCCGCTATACTTGGCAACGCCTCTCCCCGAAAGCCGAGACTTGTGATCTGAAACAGGTCGCGACCATGTCCAATTTTGCTTGTCGCGTGCCGATAGAATGCCGTCTCCACATCCTCAGGCTCAATGCCACTTCCATTATCCGTCACCCGGATACTTTGCAGGCCGCCCTCTTCTACCCATACGTCCACCCGCGTACCGCCTGCATCAATCGCATTTTCCACCAGCTCCTTCACGACGGAGGCTGGACGTTCCACGACCTCACCGGCAGCAATCTGGTTCGCAATATGTTCATCCAGTACCCGAATTTTAGACATCCTTTTAACCTCCTCCTGCCTTCAAAGTGTGATGAAAAATAAGAATAATGTCACTTATTTTAACTACAGGCCATTGGCCTTGTTTTTAAGATCATTTAATAGCTGCATCGCCTGTAAGGGAGTCATATTCATGACATCAGCATTTTTCACCTTGCGCAAAATTTGGCGCACAATCGGATTAGTCTCTACTGCCTCTGCGTGGGGCTTGGAGGTGGCAAGCTCCTGATCACCGAAAATGGAGAGCTGTACCACTTCGGTTGCTCCTTGCACCAACGTGCTGGAATCCTCCACAGTCTGTAGAGTATCTTCTTTTACCAGGGTGGCCTGCTGTGATAAAGACTGAGCTGATGATACAGTTTCTCCGCTTTCTCGCAATGTCTGGCCTGAATTATATTCGGTCAAAGAAGAAATATCTTCCGTCCCTGAAACTGTACGAAGATCAGTCCCTTCCTTCCCTCCTACTACTATCTCGGTACCTGCCGTTACTTGAGCCGCTGCCTGTTCAAAACCATTCAGCAGTCCATTTGCTCGCTCAATAATGTTATTGGGCAAGCCTGCAAGCCGAGCACAATAAATACCATAGCTACTGCTAGCCGCTCCTGGTATGAGCTTGCGCAGGAAATTCACCTTGTCGCCGCTTTCCTGCACGGCCATAGAGTAATTTCGCAGCGAAGACAGGCCTTGCTCCAAATGCGCCAGCTCATGGAAATGCGTGGATACCAGCGCCTTACAGCCGATCGTGTCATGGACAAATTCGATAACTGCCTGTGCAATTGCCATTCCTTCACTGGTGGACGTACCTCGTCCTAGTTCATCAATAATGATCAAGCTTCGCGGAGTTGCCTTGTCCGTCATTACTTGGATATCTGCCATTTCGACCATAAACGTACTCTGCCCACCGATGAGATCATCCGCCGCGCCGATCCGTGTAAAAATGCGATCCAGCATCGGCACCTTAGCACGTGCAGCAGGGACAAAGCAGCCAATTTGAGCCATAATTGCAATAAGTGCGACCTGACGCATATACGTACTTTTCCCAGCCATGTTCGGCCCGGTGATAAGTAGAATATGCGCATCCGCTTCCTCCAACATCGTGTTGTTGGCGATAAAACCGCCATCTTTCATTACGGCTTCCACCACAGGATGGCGCCCCTGCTCCACTACGAAATCATATCCTGTAGTCAGCTCAGGTTTCACGAATCCCCGTTCCGCACTAACCGATGCCAGCGACTGATACACGTCAATTTCAGCCACTTGCTCTGCCAACTTTTGCAAACGGGGAATTTCGGCGTTCAGTTTACTGCGAAGCTCGGAGAAAAGCGTGTACTCCAGATCAACCATTTTATCCTCGGCTTCCAGAATTAGAGATTCCTTTTCCTTCAACTCTGGTGTAATATACCGTTCCGCATTTGCCAACGTCTGTTTGCGTTCATATCTACCTTCTGGTAATGAAGCCAAATTGGATTTGGTCACCTCGATATAATAACCAAATACTTTGTTGTATCCAATCTTAAGTGACCGAATGCCGGTTGCTGCACGTTCCTTGGCCTCTAGCTCAGCGATCCAACGCTTACCGTTCACACTCGCCTCGCGCAGTTCGTCCAGACGCTGATGGTAGCCTTCCTTAATAAGACCTCCATCCCTTACGGAAATCGGCGGTTCATCCGCCACCGCTTCCTCAATCAACGCACACAGGTCTGTACAGCTATCCAGCGTTTGTGCAATTCGTCTCAGCGTCTTCGAAGGAGATTCAGCGCACAGCTCGCGTAAAGAAGGAATTCGGGCCAGTGACAGCTTGAGGGCGATCAGATCACGTGCATTAGCACTACCAAAGGCGATCCGCCCAACTAGACGCTCCAGATCGTAAATCTCTTTAAGCTGAGCACGTACATCCTCTCGGAAAATAAACTGGTGGTATAGCTTGTCCACCGCCTCCAAGCGCTCCTCAATAAGACTGCTGCTCAACAACGGCTTGTCAATCCAACGACGCAACAGACGCGCTCCCATGGATGTCTCTGTGCGATCCAACAGCCACAGCAGCGAGCCTTTCTTGGAGCGTTCACGTACCGTCTCCACCAGTTCCAGATTCCGGCGGGTAAATGGATCCAGAATCATAAAATGGTTTGGCTCATATACCGAGATTTGGGTCAATTGGCCTAACGATCTTTTTTGCGTTTCATTCAAATAGGAAATCAGGCGCGATACGCACCGTCTGCGTTCCTCCGTAAGCCTTGCCCACGTGGGTTCCCCAAATTGATCGCGAACCAGATCATCCTTGGATTTGTCCCAAGCCGTATACACAACACGCCGTCCAACGGGGGACATACGGGATGTCACAAAATCGAGCAGATGACCATCCCCCAACATTTCGGAAGGCTCATAAATGTTAATTTCATCTAGTAGCCATTCTTTCGAATCAGGCACAGAGGTCACATACAATTCACCTGTTGACAAGTCGCACGCCGCAAGTGCCAGCATCCCATCCGTCTCTGTGACACATACCATGTAGTTGTTGGATTTGTCACCCAGCACCTTGCCTTCCATTACCGTACCAGGGGTCACAACGCGGACAATATCCCGCCGCACCATCCCCTTCGTAGCTGAGGCTTCCTCCATTTGCTCACAGATGGCTACCTTATAACCCTTCTCAATGAGGCGCTGTATGTAATTTTCAGCTGAATGATAAGGCACGCCGCACATCGGAATTTTTTCCGTGGCGCCACCCTCACGACCCGTAAGTGTAATTTCCAACTCCTTGGATGCAAGAATTGCATCATCGAAAAACATCTCGTAAAAATCTCCCAGACGGAAAAACAAAAATGCATCTTTAGCCTGCTCTTTTATGGATAAATACTGCTCAATCATCGGTGTATATTTGGACATACCGTTTACTAACCCCCACACTTTGTTCCGTTTAAACTTATAATTATCTCTCATTATATCAAAAATGACAGTCGATAACATGAAACCATTCCGGGTGTCGGCACTTGATTTTACGTAAGCTTCCAATACGGGCGCAAATCCCGTGATTCATCCCACTGCTTCCCCTTGCGGAGGCTGTCTAGCAATGGCGCTACATAAGCTTCATATTGCGAGTATATTTCCAGTGAAACCATATCCAAAATAAGAGGTTCCATATACTCCTTAAGCACAAATTGATTTCCTTCATAAAAGGCTCTGTGAGCCTCCTCCTCACCCAGCGGCCTACGTTGCAAACGCGGATATTGAGAAGCAATGAGAAACGCCATTCCAATCACACCTTTCGCCAGCTGTGGCGAGATAAGAAAACTGGGCAGTGTACGATATTCAAAGCCTCCATATGACTGACGGCGAAAATCACCCAAATTGCCATAATGCGGTCTGCGCCGAGCCGCACGCTTGTCTTCTAGTAGCGCCAAAGGCAGTGCCAAATAGTTATCCAGTGCCCGGAGCAAGGCACCGTTTAGCGAAACCCCGCTGAAATGCAGATGTCCGCCCAGCGGAAAACCCGGTTGCGGCATCCCCCCTGCCTGCCAGATGAGTGTGCGGTCGGCAATGCGCCGGGCTGCGGTTGCAAATGCTTGACGCAGATGCATCAGCAGACGGGCCGGATCTCCACTCGGCGCAGGACGAAGCTCAGCGACTGGATACAGTGTTCGTCCTCGACGCGTAACAGCATCGCAGCCGGCTATGCCGAGACGCCCCAAATATCTTGAGGCCGGAACGACCCGTCCCTCTGGCATACGAACCAGCACAAATTCAGGGTCCATTCCGATGAGTAGTCGATCTCTCCCTCGTTGCGCTGAAAGATTCTCACCCTCAACATCCCCTTCGCGCGCAGCAATTTCATATAGCGTGGCCAAACGTCTATCGTTTAGCCATGGCTGTGCCGAGACTTCGCGCACCTGACAGCTGCGCTCCCCCAGCGGCGTCAGTACCACCTCACCACTGTCCAAACCCAGTGTGTACAATGCACGTACAGCCAGCCGCTCCATCCGGACATAGAGCGGTGAGTGTTGATCCAGTTCAGACAGATCGTATGCGTGGACTTTGGAAGGGCCTTCGATGGCACGTCTACGAATTTCCAACACTCGCAGTTGATGGATTTGCACCGCGTAGCCTATCGCAAAATCTGCTAGGCTGCTATCCGTCCACTGAATCGCTATGCCTGAACGCTCCAGTCTACGCTTTTTTTCATCATTTGGCATCTGTCTGAAGCGTATGAGCGCCTGTCCCGGCTGCTGCATCATATTCCCCCCTACGAACCACGTACGGATTCATCCCAATTTCAACCCAAACAATAAAAAAGGAGGGCCTTTGCCCCCTGCGCAGAATCAGCCGGCGCAAAGAGTAAAGCGGCCCTCTTTTTGGTTACTTCTGTCAGAGCTCGTCGTCAATGAGGTCGGGGTCGAGCTCCTCATAGTCCCCCTCTTCCGCTCCAAAATCAAAGTCTTTGTCAAAATCATCGCTACTACCATTCGGGAATACTTCTACAACAATTTTCGTTTCCGCCACCAGCTCCACCGCAAATTCCCGCTCGACCCGGATCATTACGCTGCCACCTCCAGAAGACACACTGGCCTCGACGCAACTCGGCTCCTGTGTAGCTTCGGCGGATACTTCCACTGTAGACGCCCGGTGCTTCGGATCAAGATACGAGAGCGGCACATTTTCTACGTACGACACCGTTTCCTTGGCCACATCGGTCTGCGAGTTTTTATCGTATGAGTACCAAATATTGATATCATACGTCCCGACGACCTCAATGCCGTCCCCCGCCGCCACAGCTTCATACTGGTGGTTAATAATCCATGCCCCTAAAATGCTCGTCGGATTATTCGGCGGAGTTACGGTATGGGTTACGGTAGAGAATCTGCGACCTTTACCACAGATCGCTTTGGTAATAATCTCTCTACGATTTTTATGACTTAATGCCATTCTTGAACCTCCTCCATACAATCAATCATTCCATACATATGTATGCAGGTTGTGGGCGAATGTTGAGTGAATAGGCGAAAAGGAAAAAATATTATTTGTATAAGCATATGCCGCGATGGCTTGAACTCATGCACGCCAATGTGTTACATGCTGCTCAACGATCTGTAAAAATTCGCTAAGAGCCGGAGATTTCCACTTTTTCGTGTGATAAGCGACCTGAGTAGCCACCTGCTGTTCACTGTCATCCCAGGCTAAACGCGCCATTTTACCTTCTCGCAGCTCATTTTGTACCGTTACCAGCGGAAGCAGCGCAATACCCAATCCAGCCATGACACACTGCTTGATGGCTTCAATACTCCAAAATTCCAGGCTAGGGTCTGAAAAAATACCGTGTCTATTCAAATATTGCTCAAAAAGGATACGGTACGTACATCCTGCCTCCGTATGCAAAATGGTTTCGTCCTTCAAGTCGGCAGGCTCTACCCGGGTATAAGTAACCAGCGAATGCTTAAGTGGAGCAACCAAGGCCATCGGCTCGTGAATAAGCGTGGTGACATTCAGTTCTCTATCCTCCGTCTCAGGCTGAAGCAAAAAAGCCAAATCCAGCTCACCAGAACGGATCAAATCGCGTAATTCCCAGCATTCGCCGGGTTTAAGGACAATTTTAACCTTCGGATACCGTTCTTTATACTCACGGATCAGACTCGGTAGACGAAAAGCGGCCAGAGACTCTGGTGCTCCTATTTTCAGCGTGCCCGCCAATTCTGTTTCTGAACGAAGTGCATCCTTAGCCATAGCATGCATCTTGGAAATTTCCTGCGCATAGGGCAGCAGCCGTCGTCCGGCATCCGTCAGCATGATTTTTTTGCCAATGCGATCAAAAAGCGGCGTACCCAACTCTGTCTCTAGCGCTTGAATTTGAGCAGTGATACTCGACTGTGCATAATCCAGTATACGCGCTGCTCGCGTAAAACTGCCTGCCTCAACTACATTTAAAAAGGTAAACAAATGCCGCGATTCCATAATCCGCTCCTTCAATCGGTTTTTCCGATGCAAGCAATCGTTATATTCCGTTTTTCCGATAGATTGATTATCTGATAAGCTGGAGAAAATAACAAGAGAAAGAAGGCTTTTCTGCATGTCAAATGAAAGTAAACTTCAATCTACCATTGGTCTTCCACAGGCCATTGCACTCTATATCGGAGCTGTACTGGGTTCGGGGATATTGATTGTGCCTGGTCTTGCAGCCCAAATGGCGGGGCCGGCATCGCTGCTGGCATGGGGTTTTATGACCCTGCTCATCTTGCCAATGGCACTTTCCATGGGTCTTCTATCTGCCAAATTTCCGAATGCGGGAGGGGTATCGCATTTTGTCACGTTGGCCTTTTCACCACGTGCCGGTGCTTATATCGGGTGGTTTTTTCTCATGTCAGTTCCGATTGGGGCACCTGTTGCCGCACTCACCGGAGCCGGCTATATGACCGCAGCCATGGGGTGGGGAGAGGAAAGCCGCATGATGTTAGCCGCTGCTATGCTGGCGGTGGGCCTGATCATCAACTGGATCGGCATGAAGGTCGCGGGACGTATTCAGATCGCAGTCGTCATAGCTATCGTAGCCGTCCTTATATTCGCCATTGCCGCAGCACTTCCTCAGATGAAAACAGTCCACTTCACCCCGTTTGTTCCACATGGCTGGCTCTCCGTCGGTCAAGCGGCCGCGATTCTGTTTTGGTGCTTTATCGGTTGGGAGGCCGTGTCCCATATGTCAGAGGAATTCACCAATCCCCGGCGGGCGGCCGTTAGAGGTGTGACCATTGCAGCCGTCATTGTCGGTTTGCTTTATTTCTTAACTGCGCTGGCTACTGTGGGCACACAAAGTTACCTTGCAGGGGATTCGGATGCTTCACTCGTATGGGTGATTAGTCGGGCTATCGGGCCATGGGGCGCGATAATTGCAGGCTTGACGGGTATCTTTATTTGTACTGCTACTATTATTGCTTACGTTGGTGCCGCTTCACGTGTCGCTTATGCTTTATCCCGGCAAGGACAGGCCTTTCGCTGGATGGCCATGTTATCCCAACGATTCCATACCCCTATCGGGGGCATTGCTTTTCTTAGCATCTGCTTCGTGATCATTATGGTGTTGTACGGTAGTGGTACTGTTTCACTCACTAACCTGATCCAGTTCCCGAACGCCACCTTTATTCTGACCTATCTCGGCGGTTGTGCAGCAGGAATTAAGCTTCTACGTGGTAGTCGCTGGGGCGTTTCCATTAGTTGGATATCGTTCATCTCTACGGCGATCGTTTTCCCCTTTGTCGGATGGGCTATGCTGTACCCTTGCCTGATCACCGCTGTCTTATGGATCACAGACCGAATTCGGCACAAACGGACTTTGAATCATTCGGCTTCTACCATTACTGAACAAGAAAAGGCTACTGTCCGTCATGGATAGTAGCCGCTCAAGGCCTTTACTCTAATTTTTTACTGGAGTAGGGGCCTTGTCCTTTTTCGCAATTTTCAAATACTGATGAAGTTCATGTGTAAGCTGCAATAATGCCGAGCGAATCTCAAATTCCTCCCGGGTTGCGGGAAGCTCCATTGCTTTAAATTCTTCACGAACCTGCTCTAGCAACTTCTCGGTCTGCCCCGTATAATGACCTGCCAAAACGTCATTGCTAAGCTGGTCGAACAGCTCGGCAAGAAGCTTGGCCTGCGGCATATGCTGATACATTTGTGCGATCAACTGCATCATGTTTTGGATCGAATCCAACTGTTCTTTTCGCATATAAAAATACACATTCCAGCCCTCTTGGGGACGAAGCATCTGATTTTCCAAGGAACGCCCCGCCTCAGTAACCCCTTTGGCTATCACGCTGTTCGCTTCAATAACTTCCTTGCCATCCCATATGTATGCTGGACTACGCAGCGTATTGGCCATGTTTCTGAATATAACAGAAAATGTCCGATCCACCTCCTGCCGAATTTGTTGCATTGTATTATCAGAACCCGGCATATAGGCTAAATTGACAATCATCGCGGAACCCAGTCCAATCACTAGCAGAGCTAGCTGGGTCAGCAGTACCTCCATATCAATCACGCCGCCACTGAATACGCGAAAAACTACGACCGAACCGGTGACGATCCCTTCTTTAAAGCCCACCCGTACAATGACTGGAAACGCCGTTAAAATATATAATGCCAGTACCCAATCATGGAATCCGAATACTACAAACAAAACACAAGCAAAAAGAAGCCCCACGACGGATGCAAAAAATCTCGCCGAAATGGTACGGAGACTTCTCTTGCGTGTGACATCTACCCCCAAAATCGCTAAAAGCCCTGCTGAGGTGGCTCCATGAATGCCAAAACCCTCCGCAATAAGTACGGCCATTAATGCGGCAATAGCCGTTTTAATCGTACGAAAGCCCATGAAAAAATTCTGTCCTCTCTAGATGAAATCTGTTTTAGCATTTTCATAAATTTTAAGTATTTTCATTTTTCATGGTACTTTATTTTCACGTTTTACACAAATGTTCAGAAATTTTATTATTACCGATGAGGACGACCGGAAAGCAGACGATGCTCCACATACACGACCGCCTGATACATCAGTGTAGCTACGACAGCAATGATTAACAAACTCGACATAACCAGCGTGAAATTGAATACCTGAAAACCATAGATAATCAAATAGCCTAAGCCGTTTTTAGCCACCAGAAATTCACCAACAATCACGCCAACCCATGCCATACCGACATTCACTTTCAGCGTAGAGACGATTGCAGGAAAGGATGCAGGTAAAATCACCTTTTGAAACGTATCACGGCGTGATCCGCCAAACGTGCGAACCACTTTGATCAGATTCGAATCGACTTCCTGAAAGCTGTTGTATACGACTAGTGTCGTAATGATGACCGTAATGGAGAGGGTTGTCATTAGGATAGCAGTAAATCCCGCCCCAAACATGACGATAAAAATTGGACCTAGCGCCACCTTAGGCATACTGTTGAACACGACCATATAGGGATCAAGCACCCTCGACAAAAACGGTGACCACCAAATAAGTACAGCCAGCAACGTACCTAACAGTGTACCGAGTAAAAACCCCGCCATCGTCTCTCCCACGGTGACACCTACATGTCCCCATAATTCACCACTGACCGCATCCTTACCGATCTGGGTGAAAATTTTGCTTGGATAGCTGAACAGCAGTACATCAATCCACTTCAAACGGCCTGCAATTTCCCATAGCACAAACAAAAGCAGTAAAATAGCTGTCTGGACACCTGTCACTAACCATCGTTGCGAACGCCTGCTGCGTAAATACGCCTGATGTAGTCCTTGAATCCAACGTTGCTCAAGCTGATCCGCTTCGTCCTTCATATGTTAACTCACTCCTTTGCTCCCGAAGCCTCCAGTTCACCCCATATTTCATGAAAAAGCTCATTAAAACCCGGCTGCTCGCGTGCATAAAAAGGCTGAGCTTCTCGGATGCAATCCGGAATCTCGAAGGTACGTCGGATATGACCCGGATTTCGACCCATCACTATAATCCGGTCACTGACCGCAATGGCCTCGGCCAAATCATGTGTGACTAAAATAGCCGTCTTTCTCCGCTCGCGCAAGGTTTCCGCAATCAGATCTTCCAGCTGTAGCTTGGTTTGATAATCCAGCGCGGAGAACGGCTCATCCAGCAGCAGCAGTCCCGGATTGGTCGCCAGCGTCCGTACCAGCGCCACGCGCTGGCGCATTCCCCCAGACAGCTGGGATGGATGCAGATGCTCCTTCCCTCCCAGACCCATGCCTTCCAGCAACAGCCGTGTCCGCTCACGCGCAGCTTCATCTACTCTGTTGCCTAGTTCCAGACCCAACAATGCGTTATCCATGATCGTCCGCCACGGGAACAGATAATCCTGCTGCAACATGTAACCGACCTCAGGGCTCGGGCCACTTACCGGCTGACCTTGCAGCATAACTTGGCCTGCCGCTGGACGCAGCAGTCCGGCGATCATGGACAGGATCGTCGTTTTGCCGCAGCCGCTTGGACCGACCAAGCTGACAAACTCCCCTGTCTCTACGGAAAAATCAATATTCTCAACCGCCAGCGAAGCTTCACGATCCGTTACATAGACATGCGTCACGTGCTCCAGTCTCACCATCGGGCTGGTAGCGTCCGAAGTTAGACCACTCCGTTCCTCCATCATGACGAGCCTCCAGCACCGACATCTGCATCCGTAGATTCAGCTGTGCTCTTTTTCACAGGCGGTTCAGTATTCCCGGTAGAGCTTGACGAAATCGCTTGTTGTGCAAAGCTTGGGTTCACTAGCTTATCTAGTGCAACCGGACTTTTAAGCTCCCCTGCCGAGGTCATGACATCTTGTAAGTTCTTCCATTCCTTTTCCTCAATCATCGGGTTCAAAGCATAGGTACTCTGTTCCTTATATCGCTTGATACTACTCGTCAAAATAGCTAAATCTGTATCTTTAAAATAGGGCGTGATTGCTTCGGCAATCTGTTCAGGTGAATGCGTAGCAATCCACTGTTGTGCCCGATATACAGCATTTGTAAATTTCTGTGCAGCCTCGCTATTTGTGTTCAGGTAGCTTTGCTTAGCCATATATACCGTATACGGCAACTCGCCGCTCTCCACACCGATAGAGGCAACAACCCGCCCACGACCTTCCTTTTCAAAAATAGATGCCTGTGGCTCAAACAGCTGCACATAATCCCCTGTACCTGAGCCGAAAGCAGAGGCAACATTAGCAAAATCAATATTTTGAATCAGCTTCAGATCCTTGTGAGGATCAATGCCGTGTTTGCGAAGCGTAAATTCAAGTGACATTTGCGGCATTCCGCCCTTGCGTTGCCCCAAAAAATTTTGTCCTTTCAGCTTTTCCCATTCAAAGCTATCCTGCGTTTGACGGGCAAACAAAAAGGTTCCATCCTTCTGTGTCAGTTGGGCAAAATTAATGATAGGGTCCTCTGCCCCTTGCTGATACACATAAATAGATGTTTCCGCGCCGATCAGCGCGATATCCGCCTGATTGGACAACAACGCCGTCATCGCCTTGTCACCCCCGGGAATCGTTGCCAATTGGACATCTAGTCCCTCCTGAGCAAACATTCCCTGGCTCAAGGCTACATACTGCGGCGCATAAAAGACCGTACGGGCTACCTCGCCCAGTCTGATCTCAATCGTCTGCTCCCCTTTAGGGGCGCACCCACTGAGCAACAGTAATCCGAGTAGTGCCGCAGCCACCACAGCTTTGAAACGAGCGCCGTTTTTCATCCTTGTTCCCTCCCCACCTTTTTACATCGTTGACTTCATATATTGTTATGCGGCTGTCGATATAATCGTTAATCTCATACAAAAACCCCGCGTTCGCCCAAGGAACGCGGGGTAGATGCATATATGATTACTTTAGAGTTTCTAAATCACAGCTTGTATATGGAGGTATATTTCTCTTCCAGATAGTCGGCGAGATAATCCGGGTTCAGCTCCTCGCCCGTAATGGCTACAATTAACTCGGACGGCGTCCGGCTCTTGCCGTAACGATAAATCCGTTCGGTCAGCCATTGCTTGATTGGCTCAAGCTCTCCAGCGGCAATCAACTCCTCCAGATTTGGCAACTCCTTGCGTAGCGTCGCCAAAATTTGCGCTGCATACATATTGCCAAGCGAGTAAGAAGCAAAATAACCAAAATCACCACCAGACCAGTGAACGTCCTGAAGTACGCCCAGCCCGTCATTCGGTGGAAGAAGCCCCAGGTATTCCTTATATTTCGCATTCCACACCTCGGGGAGGCGCTTCACATCCAGCTTTTCATTAAACAACATTTTTTCAATTTCATAACGGATAATGATATGTAAATTATATGTCAGCTCATCCGCTTCAATACGAATCAGTGAATTTTCCACACGGTTGACTGCCCGATAAAATTGATCTGCCGTAACCTTCGCCAAACGATCAGGAAAATGCTTTTGCAAATCATCGTAATACCGAGCCCAAAAAGCACGACTGCGTCCGATTTTATTTTCCCACAAGCGGGACTGGGATTCATGAATCCCCATAGAAGTTCCTCCGGACAGTAGTGATCCTGCCAGCTCAGGAGCAATATTTTGTTCGTACAGCGCATGGCCTCCTTCATGCAACGAACTGAAAATAGCGCTGGTTACATCATCTTGCAGATAATGTGTTGTTATACGCACATCACCTGGATTTAATCCTGTTGCGAAAGGATGTACGCTCTCGTCCAAACGACCTGCATCAAAGTCATAGCCCATCTGTCCTAAAATGAACAGGCTGAACTTCTCCTGCTGCTTCACATCAAACACACCATCTAAAAAGCTCTTATCCGGCTGGTTTGGTGAAGCCTGAATTTTAGACAATAGTGGTAGAAGGCGCTTTTTGAGACGATCAAACACAGCATCCAGCTTATCAACCGTCATCCCCGGCTCATATTGATCCAAAAGCGTGTCATACTCTGTATCCTTAACACCCCAGTAGCCGATAAATTCACGCTTCATGTCTACGATTTTAGACAAGTAGGGTTCAAATCCGGCAAAATCGCTATGTTCCTTTGCGTCCTCCCACTTGCTCTCTGCCTGTGCTGCAAGAATGCTATACTCCCGGTATCGGTCTGCCGGAACCGAGCGATTCAGGTCATAATTTTTGCGGCATTCCTCCACTAATCTGCGATCATTGCCCTCCAGTTGCTCCAGCTTGTCTTCTGCGGCAAAAAATTGCAGCAATTGTCCCATCTCATCTGAGATCATCAGCTTGAACATTTCAGTGGACAGCATACCTAACGTCTCCGACCGAATGTCAACGCCCTTGCGCGGAGCACCCGTCCGTAAATCCCAGTGCAGCAGGCCTACTGCTTCGCCATAACTACTAATTTTGTGTGCAAGTTCCTTTAAAGCATTCAATTGATCCAACGTCTGTTGCGCCATAATTAAGGTCACCTCTTTAACTTAAAATGGTTAAAACTTTACAATACCTATACTTGATGATACTTATATTAAAAAGTATAATCAACACACAACATGTACGACCAGCTCCTACGACCTAAAACAAACGTTGGACTGTACATATCAAACTTTATTAGAATCTGGAGGGAACAATCGTGGATCACATCAAAGAAATTTTAGAGTACAATCGTGTTTTCGTAGAAAACAAAGAATACGAGGCCTATAGAACGGGCAAGTTCCCCAATAAAAAAATGGTCATTATCACCTGTATGGATACACGGCTAACGGAGTTGCTCCCAAAAGCTATGAACCTGCGCAACGGTGATGTTAAAATCATCAAAAATGCGGGTGCGATTATTTCACAGCCCTTTGGAAGCGTAATGCGCAGTGTGCTCGTCGCCCTGTATGAGCTGGGAGCAGACGAAGTCGTCGTCGTAGGCCATTATGAATGCGGCATGGCTGCATTAAATGCAGACCACATGGTCAATGAAATGCTCGATCGCGGAATTTCTCAGGAAGTGCTGAACACATTAGAAAATTCAGGCATTAAGCTAAATAAATGGTTAAAAGGTTTTGATAACATTGAGGAAGGGGTAAGAACTACCGTGAAGCTTATTAAAAATCACCCGCTTCTCCCCCCTAATGCCCCCGTTCACGGTATGGTTATTCATCCAGATACAGGAGCGTTAACGCTTGTCGTTGACGGGAATGAACAGTAAATAGGATACGCTTCGGCAGAAAGTTAACAGGGTAGTTTAAGCTCGTACGTACGAGCCTAAACTACCCTTTTTTATGAAAAAAAGCGCATATACGTGGAGAATGACAGGAGTCAATTTTGGCTAACCTGTGAACGACCTGTCTGAAAGTTGTCAAACCATACAGTTTCAGTGTACACTTTTCATGAAGCTGCAGAATACCTGCCGCAGTGCTGTTACAACCGTTACTATGATGGATGAAGGAGATAAGATCTATGAATTTACTATCGTATGGTCTGTTGGGGCTTCTCGCAAGAGAGGAATCCTCCGGCTATGATCTGATGTTGCGTATCCAGCCTTTTTGGCAGGCCAAGCACAGTCAGATCTATCCACTACTGGCCCGTATGGAGAGCAAGGAACTGCTAGCCTCCCGTTGGATTCAGCAGTCCGACAAGCCTGATAAGAAAATGTATACCATTACCGACAAGGGAATCCATATGCTTCAGCAATGGTCCCAGGAAGCGTTAGCTGCTCCGGTTACACGGGATGAATTAAGTCTTCGACTTTTCTGTCTTTGGTTGACGGACAAAAGTAGTGCCAATCGTATGCTGGAGGAACGCAAACGTCATTTTATTCAGAAAATCCAGCATCTTGAGGATATTCTGAACGACATTCCCGCAGAGAATTTACATTTTGGCAGTAAGAACTTTGGTGACTATATTTTAGTACAAAAAGGACTTTTGAATGCTAAAGCAGGTCTGGAATGGTGCCAAATGGTTCTGCGCATGCTGCTTGCCGGTGATGTCAGCGCGGATACTAATCCGTTTTCACTTAAGCCGCAAAGCTGAATGCTTTTACCAATCCATGCATAGGATTTATGGGCGTTATTATTTAATTTTTAAAAATTAAAATTCTTTGAAACCCTTTTCCATGCCATTCGTATTACTGGTAAGCGGTTGTTTGACCTATAAAAAAATTTACTAAGGGGGATATATTTACATGAAAAAAACATTCACTTTGAAAAATATGATGATGCTGATGATGGCTTTTACCCTACTCATTGCTATGATCGCACCATCTACAGCTGATGCAAGGCGAGGCGGCGGGTTTAAATCCGGGCCTAAATCATACCAATCTACACCAAGCAAGGCAAATGACAGCAGTGGCGTCAATAAGTCAGATAGCGGAACCAAGTCAGGAGCAACTGCTGGGAATACAAGCAGAACTGGTGGATTCCTTGGCGGTGGCGGCGGATTCCTGAAAGGTATGATGCTGGGCGGTTTAGCAGGTATGCTCTTCGGCGGATTGTTTGGTAACATGGGCGCATTGGGCAGCTTGCTTGGCCTTGCTGTTAACGTTCTCGCTATTTACGTCCTGATTATGGTCGGAGTAGGTATCTACCGTGCTATTAAAAATCGTCGCAGACCAGATGATTCCCGCGGAGGACGTTACTAAGCTATGATTTTGAGTATGGATGAGATTGTCAACGCTATTTGCTTGCATATGGCTGAACGCAAAGGTGTCCAGCCCACTGATGTGACAGTAGAATTAAGCTGGGAAGAGGATACAGGCTATTCAGCAGAAGTCCATGTACAGGGCCGCAGTCAATATCTGGTGGAAGCCAATATGATAGAAGCCATTCTGAGATACCTGTATTCTGAATACAATATTCGTGCCTATCGCGAACAAATCAGATTGGATCTGGATGAAGAAATTACTGCTATTGTCCAAACTTGATTATTTCGCATAGAACAGTCGTATAGAGTTACAAAAGAACCGACCTTTGCTTGATGGCAAGGGTCGGTTTTTTGTTGATCGTTTTTCTAATAGATCAAGGTGCCATGTATTACATTTAGACGCGGACGTACCTTGTTATATGGATTCATTTGCTCTATGAATAGCCTGTCTGCTAAATGATGGAGCCGGAGATAGCTGTACCTGCGGCACCCTTTCGAGTAAGCCACTACCGTACATTTCCCGAAACGGCTGCTCCTCCATATGAATATAGCCGATATAGCAGCCGCATTCTTTCATCCGGCACGGACGTTTGCCACTCAGACCCTCAAGACCATCCCTGTATAAGTGTCCAAGCACCCGTCGATCCTGATAGCAGTGCTTTACTCTTCCGTCACCCTGGACATAAAATACATCTTCACCGGCGCGACATGCCCGCCCCTGACTACTGTAATCCTGCAAATTCCATTGAAAATAAGGGTCAATTGCAGACAATTCAGCAACCTCAGCATCTGTATAATAATGTGGTCGATCCTTGTAGGCGTTGATCCACAAATAAACATCCCTTGGAAGTTGTGATCGCAAGGAACGAATAGCCGGAAATGCTTGTCTTAACCCGACGGTACCGACACTATAGGAAATACCAAGTTCATATAGCATCATAGCCTGCGATATAAAAACTTGCTCTTTCGTCTCTCCAGGGTGATATGTAGCCCACAGCGCAGCAGTCTCCGGGTTCAGTTCTTTCGTCCAATCCAGCTTAGTCGATAGATTCGTCTGTACCGCCACTTTTTCCACATGTGCCATGTGGGAAAACTCAATCATGGTCTTGCGATACCAGGAATGAATCAAGGCTTCTCCATACGGATTAAAAAAAATAGAGAGACGATACCCCAGAGCGCCCTGTTCCCGTACCCAATCGGAAAAACGTTCCAACTGGGCCCGATCCTTGTTCAACGTTTCCCGACTATCAACGTTCTTACTGAACGGGCAGTATGGGCATGTATAGTTGCATGAGGTCAACGAACCGCGATAATATAAGGTCGCTCTCATGCGCCTACATATCCTTCCATGCGCTCACGTACTGACGTGGAGATCATCCAGTCCCCAATCGCATCGGAATAGGCCATTCCTTCCTCTGTAAGGCGCAGCGTGCCCTCCTCGACGACAGCCATACCGGATTCTAGCAGCAATGACATTCCCGTAAAATCGTCCGACAGGGATACATCGAAGCGCTCTGCATAGGCCGATAGCTCCAAACCTTCCCCATGAAGAAGCGCCTTCAGGATAAAACGTCGCTTACTCTCATCCGCATCTAGAATAAAGCCGTAGTCAGCCAGATCATGACGTTCCGCAGTAACATAATCTGCGATAATACTACGCGTAGCTGCTGCACTAACACCATAACGGCTGGCATAGTGAACATTGCGTGTATAGGAGCGTGCACCACACCCCAGACCAGCCATACCTTCCTCCTGACAACTATAGGGCAAAAGCTCTTTGCTGGATAAACCATCATTTTTAGCAAAACGGCGCATGGAATATTGTACATATCCTGCCTGTTTGAGCCGTTCGCGCGCCACTTCATACAAGCTAAGACGAATATCATGATCCAGCCCGGTATAGCCTGGCTTTAAAATCGTATTTTCTCTAATATATAGCGGATAAAGAAAAATCTCTCCTGGCGAGTAAGACAGTGCTTCCTCTAAAGAATACAGCCAGGTTTCCACTGTTTGACCAGGCAGGCCATAGATCAGATCCACGTTCAGCAAAGGAAAGTTGTATTCCACCAGCCGCTCAAGTGCTTCTCTAACAAGTTTGGGCTTCTGAGGTCGGTAAATGGCGGCACTTTCTGATTCCACAAAGCTCTGAATTCCCATGCTGACACGATCTGTCCCGCGGCGCTTGAGCACCTCCAACCTATCCTCAGTCACAGTATCGGGAGAGGTTTCTACCGAAATAGAAGCTCGTTTAGGGTCCAGTCCCATAATATTTTCTGCAATGTCAAACAAACGCTCCACCAAAGGAGCTTCCAGTAAGGTCGGTGTACCGCCGCCGATCGCAAAACGCGAAAAAGGCCGACGGCCCATAATGGGTGCCCATTGCTTGGCTTGTCTTTCTAGCGCATCCACATACTCCTTATGTACATCCAGACGCTTGTCCGGCAAAGTGAAGAGGTTACAAAATCCACAGCGAGCCGCGCAAAACGGAATATGCATATACAAAAAATAGCTTTCTAACTCCTCCTTTTCCCACAACTCCTGCAATGAAAGCGGTGTATCAAACGAACGATAGGCCGTTTTATGCGGGTAAGAGTACAGATAGGAGCGATAGGGAGCTTCACGGATCGTGCGTGCCCATTCAGTAGGAGTTTCAGGCCACTGAAACCCAGATGGTGCTAAGTTTGTGTCTATCTCAGGGGCTACCGCACCCGTTGGATGCGAGTGATTCAGATTCATGGCTTTCATTTCTGCTCCTTCCTCGCGCTGGATTGATTTCTTGATATTTTACCAGTGCAATCTATATTTCTATTTGTTCTATAATATAAATTCGCGGTAAGGCACATTCCAGACTACCTCATGCGCCAGACGATGTCCTTCATAGCCGTCTTCCCCATAAGCTGTACCATGATCGGAAAAAACCATGCAAAACGTTTTGCTCCGATTTCGTAAGACATCAAACAAACGTCCAAGTTCACCATCCACATACCGCAAGGCTGCTCGTTGAGACTCCACTGAATCTTTAGCTGAGCCCTTCACAAAATAATGATTAGGCCCATGGATCGCTGATACATTCAGAAACAAAAACAAGCGCTGCGACGGGTCTGTATTCCCCAACAGTTTCAGAGCATGATTCACCTGATGCTCCGTCGAACGGGGGTTGGTAACGCCAAAGTTCATACGCCAGTAGCTTTCTTGAAAATATCCGGGCAATACCTTGGCAAGCTTATTTTTCTTCGTGAAAAAAATAACGCCGCCGATACAGATGGTCCGATAACCTTCACCCTCTAGCCCGGACACAATATCTGGGGCATCGAACAGCCAGGTATGTGGATGTGTACGCAGCCCCGTATCCTTTGTGTGAAACAGACGGATATGTGAAGTCTTATCCGTATTCGCTGGAGTCGGCAAAAATCCGCCAAAAAAAGCATGATGTGCAGCATAGGTAAAGCTACCCGGTGTATGGCGCTTTTCCCACGACCCGGAGCCGCACAAATTCGGACAGTTCTCTTCCTCCAACTTTGCTACATCATAACGCAGAGTATCAAGCGTAATCATGACAATATCATGAGAGCCGACAATTTGATTCATATCAGTCATATCTGTTTTTCCTTTCCGTACCCATGCTCCTATTAGCGAGGTGCTGCATTTCCCATTCATACGGATTCCAACCCTGATGCTCAACCCGGTACAGCAAATCACCGAACGGATTAACATCCAACACATAGGGATGACCGCCATGAGCCGGAACCAGCACATCCAGTCCAGCAACCATGGACGCTGGAAAAACACTCATAGCGGCTTTCGCCGTAAGCTGGACCGATTCCACCGTATTCTGTGGTAATCCTGCTTCCTTCAGCGAGAGCCGCTCATTACGCAAATGCAAATTCGTAATGGGGCTGTGGCTCAAACGTAAAACCGCATGGCAAGCTTCTGATCCGCACACGAGTTGGCGCACATCATAAACACGCCCATTCAGGGTCGCTTTGGGAATCCAGCGCTCCACATGTACCCCTTCCAGGCATAGCCAGTTAAGGATAGCATGAATGTCCTGCTTATCCGTATAACGACGCAATCGTCCGGCATTATAATACACGCGCTGTCCGTGTATGACTTCTGTTCCAATCGTGGTCACCGCCAGTTCCGCGTGTGTGTGGGGATGTACCTGATAGGCCATGACACCAGAAGCACCGGACCCACAAAATATTTTCACAAATACGCGGTGAAACCCGTTCTCCTTCATCGCCGTGTGCAGATCGACAACATCACGAAATGCACCACCTGAAGATGCAAGCACTGGCGGGACCCTTATATCTGCCTTACCTAAATCGGCGCTACAACGCCGTTTGTCGAACATCACGGCCACTTCCGCCGGATCGTTCATCCAGTGCGACGAGGGCCAGAGCTGAGCCACTTCATGCCGAAGCCAGGCCAGCAGACGGCAATAGCCCCGGAACCATTGTGCCGGGTGCCAAATACGACCGTGCTGCTCCTGCAGACGTCGCGCTTCTGCCGCCGATATACCTGTGCCTTGTGTCCATTCCGGACATGGCAACAGAGAATCGTCTCCCTCAGCATCCGGAGCGCCCAGAGCAATCAACTCTCGCTCTACCTCAAAGCTTTCGCCCGGTGCATCCAGGCGAAGCAGCGGGCCACTGTCCAACTGCCCCGCCAGTAACTGATCAATGCTCTCTTTCACATAGGCACTGCCATTCACGCTGTCTTGCGCAGCTTGTGCAGCTATTCGCACCATCAGCTCGCTCAGACCTTGTTTCTGCCGAATGGCTTCCAGCACATCTTTATAGGAAACCTCCAAAGCGGGTGGAAGCATTAATCTGCTTCGCGCCTCCTGCAGCCCGGTAGTTCGACGATTCCCCGGATTACCGAACAAGATAAACGGCTCGCTGACATTACAGTCTGACATCCTAACCATAGAGCCGCCTCACTTTAGATCATTTTAATTTTGAAAACAGTCCGTTTTAGAAATCCATTTGTACAAATTACTCAGTCAGTGATGGATAGCGCCAATCATCTTCCTCATCCGCTTCTTGTTGATCTTCCACGTTCACAGATAGACCCGAGCTTTTCCAACGTTGCATCATTTCACTAGACATATAATGATAGCTCAAATCCAGATGCTTCAGCCCTTTTATACTTTCACTAGCCAGCAGCGCCTCTGCACCTTTATCAGACAACGTACCTTGTGAGAGATCCAGCACTTCCAGTTGCCCAATCACAGGGGCATTAGCTGCTGCAATTGCAATTTCATCCTGTATTTCACTATCTTTGAGTCCCAAGTAAGTAAGTTTGGGAAAAGGATTGCTGTCCAAGAACGGCAAAATATCTTTGAGATTACCGTCAAAACCATAGTTTTCGACACCCAAATACAGTTCCAGCTTGCGCAGCTCAGGCAGTTCTGCATTGTGTATTTGCTGAAGAACGCTCACAGGCAGGCCGCCACAAATAATAACCAATTCCTGAAGGTGGTTATGATGAAGTGGTTCCAGACTCAGGCCCTGGCTTCCTTTAATATGAAAGGACTCCAACGCTGGAAACGCTTCTAATAACGGGGACAGATTTGTCTGGTTAATCCATGAAACCTCACACTCATCATATTCCATATCACCAATAAACAGCTTGCGTAACTTAGGGAAATGATCTTTAAGCTTCACTAACACTGGGATAAAATCATCTGGTGAGCTCTCATAGGCCCCGCCCCAATCTCCAATGATCAAATCCGTAACTTCCGCGCTCTCCGGCTTGGTTGCCAGTTCCTCAAGCAATTTAGTCATCGTTTGGCCATTCTCATAAGCTTCAAAATCCACTACCAATTTTACTTCCATCTTACAATTCCTCCGATCATTTATCTGAGAATGTAATAAATCTTGAAAACTACCTATTTCCAATTTAGTCTATCCTATTCTACCAATGTTCGTCAAAATTAGTCTTATATCGACATCAATCCTATGTAAAATATGCTTAATGAAATAAAAACAAGACAGACCGCTAAGCGGACTGTCTTGCGCATATATCTGTAATAAACTTCTACTATTATATAGTAATTCTAGAACCAAATTATTGGCTAATTGTAATCGGTGAGTTATCGGACAACAATGCCAGATTATTCACGATCACATTCTCCTCATTGCTCAAGCCACTGGTAACGAGTGTTTGTGAACCTGCCGTCTGAACAGTCTTCACTTCCTTACGTTTCGCATGGTCTCCGTTTACAACATATACATATTCTTTACCTTGATCCTTTTGCACTGCCGCAGTAGGAACAACGATGCCTTCTTGCGCATTGGCAGCGACAAAGCTGATATCAGCCAACATGCCGGATTTCAGTTTCGTGTCTGGATTCGCAACTGAGATTTTTACAGGATAGCCTTTTCCACTTGCATCCAACGGGCTTACATTTTTAACTGTACCTGTTGTTACAATGTTGGAAGCTGCAACACGAACCTGTACCTTGTCACCTGCTTTTACATTGTTGATCTGTTCTGCTGGAACATAGATTAAAGTATTGACCGTACTCAGATTCGCAATGACCAGCGCAGGAGACTGAGTGGATACCATTTCGCCCACTTCTGCATTTTTCGTACCCACAATACCATTAATCGGTGATGTAACAACGGTGTCATCCAATGCATCCTGAGCAATGTTCACATTCAGCTGAGCCTGTTTGAGAGATTGTTGGCTGGACTCGATAACCGCAGTATTTTGAGATACTTTGAGCTGATTTTGCGCATTACTGTAACCGCTATTGGCATTACTGTAGCTATTTTTTGCTGAATCATAGCTGTTGCGAGCTGTAGTTAGGGCCTTCTGCGCAGCTACCAGCTGATCTTGCGCATTAGCCTGCGCATTTTGTGCATTATTGTAAGCCGCTTCCGCATTCACAACTGCTGTTTTGGCTTGTTCTAATTGTGCTTGGGTGCTCGCACCTGCATCGAATAGACTTTGAGTACGTGTTACATTCTTCTGTGCATCTGCCAAAGCTTGCTGCGTTTGTTTCACCGTATTGGCTGCCGAGGAGACACCATGTGTTGCTTGTTCTACGGCTGTAGTGGCTTGATTAATAGCCCCCTGTGCCTGATTGATTGCACTTTGGGATTGAATCACGCCGCTCTTGGACTGCACTAAGCCCGAGTTTGCTTGAACCATCGTAGATTCGTGGGATGCTTGAGCGGTGCTTACTCCGGCTGCTGCCGCAGCTGCTGCGGCGCGAGCTTTCGCAACATTATTCCGCATGTCTTTATCATCAAGCTTGAACAGTACTTGACCCTTTTTAACCTCGGAGCCAATATCCACAGGCAGCTCAACCACTTTACCGCCCACTTTAGGCACAATGTTCACCGTCTCCGAAGGTGTTACCGTTCCTGTATAAATATTTCCCTGTCCGATGATGCCTTGCTGTGCTTGGCTGATTTTAACCGGAACGACCATGTCCTGAGCCGCCCCGCTATTACTGGAGCAGCCTGCCAGCACTGCGCCGCCGAGCACTAAAGCCGCTAATGTACTTTCTACTCTCAATATTTTCATGATAATTCCCTTTCTTTCTGTCCGTGGAAATAATGTAAGTCATCCAGTCGATATTTTGTACTTCACTTATTAAGCTTCCGGCTGTGTCTTTGCTTTCTTCCTCTGAATAAACAAAAAGATGAGTGGAATTGTGCAAAACAGCGGTATGGATGAAATGAGGAACGTATCCCCAATTCCTCTTGATGTAGCATCCAGTGTGATTAAACTACTTATGGATGACATCCATGAGCTGCCCAATGTCGCTTGTAGCGTATGAGCCGAGTCTGGTGTAATGGACTCCGAAATTTGCTGGGCATGAGCAGCCGAACGGCTTTGCATAATGGCGGTTAGCACCGCAATCGCCATAGATGCAGCCACAGTACGTACCAGATTGGACGCTGTAGACGCATTGGCCACCTTGCTCGGATGAACGGCATTCATGCCGACCGTGGACAATGGCATCATGCAAATACCAATTCCCAGACCCCGTAATGCCATTACGGTTTCCAACCAGGCATGCGAAGTATCTGGCGTAAGCTGGTGAAGATGATAGGTCATAAAGCTGGTTAGCGTCAGGCCCACAAGTCCCAAAGGCACAATGCCGAACTTATCAAACAGCTTCCCGGCAATAGGCATCATAGCCGCCATGGCAATGGCCTGTGGAATGAGGATAATACCGGTATCAATCGGTGACACACGCTGTATATTTTGCAAAAACAACGGTGTTAGGAACGTTCCTCCGTACATCCCCATCATGACTAGACTAGAGGCAATAACACTAATCGTATACTTTGAATTCTTGAATAATGAGATTTCAATTACAGCATTATCCTTGCCGCTTTCTACATAGATCAGAAAAACAAGTGCCCAGAAAGCAACAAACAGCAACGATACAATTCCAAAAGAAGTCCAGCCATCACGCTGGCCGTTGGTCAATGCGTACAAGAGTGTTCCAGCACAAGTTGCGGCCAGCAAAAAGCCTGGTAGATCAAACGGCTTCGGCTCTACTTTAGGCGGTTCTTTGATAAGAAGAATAACCATTAAAATGGCAAATAAAGCAACTGGCACACTGACAATAAACAAGAACCGCCAGTTAAACCACTCAATTAAATATCCGCTGAGCGTAGGTCCTACAGCCGGCGCTGCCATTGCGGCGATCCCCCATATACCAAGGGACATCCCGATTTGTTCACGCGGCATAATTTTGTAAATAATCGTCATACTCAGCGGCATAATAACACCACCGCCCAGACCAGCCAGCACCCGTGCTGCGATCAGGGAAGAATCACTCCATGCAAAAATACATATTCCCGTTCCCAGCGAAAAAACACTGAGTGCAAGAATCAAAAACTTTTTGTATCCGAGGCGCTGCTCCATATATCCGGTAATCGGTACGATTACACCAGATGCAAGCGTGTAACCTGTAATAACCCACTGAATACGTGTCGTCGTAGATCCTAAATCCGTCGTCAATCTTGGAATGGCGACATTGATCAGACTATTGTTCAGAATGGCGACAAAGGCGCCTAAAACGATAGCGAAAAAGGCAAGCCAGCGTTCTTTGGAAGAATCTGTCGAAGGAGCAGCAGCAATATCATTGGCAGCCACATGGACCCCTCCTTTTTAAGGTGTATGAATTTTTACTTCCACGTTCGTTCCAGGAATAAGCTTCAGATCCTTCGGCTTGTTCACAGCAATCTCTACAGGCACACGCTGAGTCACCTTGTTAAAATTACCACTTGTGTTCACTGCAGGAACGAGTGAGAACACAGCGTTGGAGGCTTCGCCTACTTTACGAACTTTACCCTGAATCACCTGGTCACCTGCTGCATCAAGCGTAATGTCAACAAGCTGTCCTGGTTTAATGCGGTTAATGTCATTTTCTTCAATATTCGTGGATACATACAAGCTGTTCATATCCACCATAGTTGCAACAGCACTACCCGGCGATCCGATTTCATGCTCTTTCGAATAAATCTTAATGACAGTTCCATTGATCGGCGCGCGCAGTACGGACTTGCTGATCATACTCGCATCTAACCCCGATACATCCTGCTCGGCAATCGGTTCATTACGCTGAATAACATCTCCTTCTTCCACATCAATGTGGCTTATTTCTCCGGAGATTTGCGGCATTACCTTATATTGATCGGCTTGAATGCGCGCATCGTCACTTTTAACAAAGTGTGTTGCTTGATACCAATAATAGTAGCCAATAGCTCCACCGCTCAGAACGAGCAGTACAATGAGGATTGGCAATACAGTTTTCTTACTCACTTCTTCCACCCCTGTTGTCCAAAAAATTTTTATTATTCAACGCTAATATTTTAAAATTGAAATATTAGGCCATTAAACCAAATGGAGAACGTAAATAAACACATGGCAACGTGCCATGCAAAAGACAGGACTTATTTTATGTACATAGGACAATCTGATCCTTGGTCCACAAACCGTCTTTTATATTTAAATATTTTCATATAACTATTGTACATTGAAATATTATAGATATATTTATCTATTCAGGCAACATAAATTTTCAGTTTTTTCATAATTTTTTTTCATAAAAAAGAACCTTGTTTCCAAGGCTCTTTCACGAAAAGGGATAGTTTACAATTAAAGGGTTACACAATAACGTTAAGAGAAAGGCGTAGGTACAGCTAACCGTTGTTTGCAGTTTTTCGCCTCCTGTCCTTCCTTCGTGTTCTTATTCATTCTATTCCCTTGAAAAGCTTGCTTTTCCATGCAACCCCCACAACGGCAGCGGTCTATCGTTCCATGTACATCTTCTTTGGAATCCCTCAATAGTCTCACGTAATCCAGAGATTGCTGTAAAGAAGCAGGCCCCGGAATGAAGCTAATCTTCTTGCCTTCCAGCAGACAGTATACCTCAATAAGCTGAGGAAGGGCCCCAAATGCGTAATAACAAAATACATTTGTCATATGTTGGAATGTGCTAATAACGTTAGGATTATAGTCAACGATGTACTTTTGAACGAGCAGGGAATCTGCTTCTGCTGATAGTTGCCAAGCAGCCTGAACAATAAGCGAAATATTGACCTCTAACTCAGGCACAGGCGTACAAAATTGTTCATACAGCATCACAGGCACCATCAAGTCATTGTTTAAGCCACAAATTTTTGACAACTCACCTGACACTTTATTTTTGACATCCCAATAATGGAACAAAGATTCAAAGCTGTCTGACTGCTTGGGCCACCATTTCTCCAGCACATACTGGACAGGGACTTCCCGCCGTACCTTTACTTCCATTCCAAAGTATTCGTTGAGCGCATGCCCTACTGCATATTGAACCCGTTGCCGCCAATTCCAGCCCTCACGCCCTCTTTTCCTCTGTGATTGACGGATTGGCTGTGGAGTTCTCCACATCTCCTCCAGCTGATAGTCGTGCAGAAGAGGAAAGCCGCTTAAGCTATCGCTATTGCGCATACCTATCCCTCACTCTCTTCTCAGGACACTTCAATACCAGCCTGTGCAAATTGTCTTCCATAAGCTCGGCAATTCTCCTTGTCATCATCCAAGGGATTGAATTCAATCTTCAGACTCTCTTGAATGACAGATGCGCCGCGTTCTTTGACTTTTTCCTCTACCAAGTCCACTGCGCCACAGAATTGCGTATAAGATGTATCTCCACTGCCAAATACTGCGGTCTTTTTACCAGACAAATCAAGTTCGTCTAGTTCCTCGTAAAAATCCAAAAATTCATCAGGAAGCTCACCATCTCCCCATGTATATACACCCAGTAGGAACCCGTCATATGCGAGCAGTTCTTGCGCGCTGCAATCATACGAAGCCTTCAACTCCGCCTCATGCCCTGCCTGACGGACGCCCTCGGCGATCAATTCCGCGATTTCCTCTGTATTACCGGTCAAACTGGCATAAGCAATCATGATTTTACCCAAGTTCATCCCTCACCTTTATTTGAAATATGGGATGCTTTCACTCCCTGTTACTCAAATAATATTTGATAATGATTCTCATTGTCAAATATTAATTTCAAAAACTAGCTTTAGTCTTAGGGAAATATACGCAAAACAGCCGCATTGCATGCGGCTGTTGGCTGATAAACTCTATGGATAAACAAATTATTAGTTACAACATAGGACATTACCATATAATGCGCTCCGCCAACATGAATCCACGCTTCGGCAGAAGCTTCGAACGAAGGCTCCATCTACCACAAAACGCTGGCTACAGGCAGTTTAGGCATTTGTGTTTAATTAAGTAAAATTTCAGCTGTGTTGATAAAAAAATATTATGTACGTACAATTGAATCCGTTTTTCATTATTATAATAAAAAACAGATTGTTGTACGTACAAGTGGGATTGATTTCATTTTAATATGAAAGCGCTATAATTACAAGTACATCCGAGAAAAAATATTTTGGACCATTTGACTACTTACTTATTTATGTAATCATTCGATTGTTGCTGAGGTTTGTTGTACAATAGACTCCATGTGGGAATTTCTGTGCAGCTTGCTGCCTGAATCCTGAATTGACTGCTGAAGGATGGATTGTACATGTATGTAGCACAAGAATGGAAAGACTATGAAGTAATGGATACAGGCGGTGGTGAAAAACTGGAACGTTGGGGTGATATTGTCCTGCGTCGTCCCGATCCGCAAATCATATGGCCTTTGGCCCAGGAAACAGCCGAATGGCGTAATGTTCATGGGCATTATCACCGCAGTTCCTCCGGTGGCGGCAACTGGGATATGAAAAAACCTATCCCCGAGCGCTGGACAATTAGCTATGGACCGCTTAAATTCCACATTAAACCCACCAGCTTCAAGCATACCGGTCTTTTTCCGGAGCAAGCAGCGAACTGGAGCTGGATGATGGATAAAATCAAAGGCGCAGGCAGACCGATTTCCGTACTGAACCTGTTTGCATACACGGGAGGAGCCACTACTGCTGCTGCGTATGCTGGAGCCAGTGTAGTTCACGTGGATGCCGCCAAAGGCATGGTACAGTGGGCAAAGGAAAACGTTCAATTGTCTGGTCTGGCTGACCATCCGGTACGCTTCATTACGGACGACGTATTCAAGTTCGTGCAACGGGAACAACGTCGGGGCAACCGTTATGATGCCATTATTATGGACCCTCCTTCTTACGGACGCGGACCGAACGGAGAAACTTGGAAGCTTGAAGAAAGCTTATACCCGTTTCTCGAATCCTGCATGAGCATCATTTCGGATCAGCCGCTGTTCATGCTCATTAACTCCTATACTACAGGTATTTCGCCTACTGTATTGCGCAACATGCTGAGCATGACCATGCAACAAAAGTACGGCGGACAAATTAGCGCTGGTGAAATCGGATTGCCGATCACACGCTCGGGATTGAATTTGCCTTGTGGTATTCTCGGACGCTGGGAGGCTTAAATTCCTCTTATGACTCATAATGAACTTACCCGGCATGAGCATGCACAACCGAACATTCCTGTCCTATATGAGGACAATCATGTTTTGGCGGTTGTAAAGCCTGTCAATGTTCCAACGCAAGAGGATGCCAGTGGTGATCCTGATCTGTTGTCATTACTCAAGGAAGATCTAAAAATTAGACACAATAAGCCTGGTAACGTTTTTTTGGGTTTAGTTCACAGACTGGATCGGCCTGTAGGAGGAGCCATGATTTTTGGTAAGACGTCCAAAGCTGCTTCTCGCCTGTCAGAGTCGGTTCGAAGTCGTCATTTTCACAAACTGTATACAGCAGTTCTAAATGGCGTTCCTACGGCCCCACAGGGCCGTCTAACCCATTACCTGCTAAAGGATAGCCGTACCAACACGGTGCAAACGGTTCGGCCTGGCACGGCTGGTGCGAAAGAAGCCATTTTGGAGTACCGCGTGATCGGACAAGCAGATGGACTCAGTCTCGTGCAGATTAAGTTGCACACCGGACGCTCACACCAAATTCGTGTGCAAATGCAGGCGATCGGCTGTCCCCTCTACGGGGACCAAAAATATGGCGGTCGTCTGAGCCGGCCCGGTCAACAGCTGGCGCTCTGGTCCTTACTCGCTGGAGCACCGCATCCGGTTAGCAAGGAAGATATGAGATTTCACTCGTTACCTCCTGTCCAATTTCCATGGAATGAATGGCCAAGGTCGCTTTATGAGAACATGATTACGTCTGAAATTTGAACCGGAAAGCCCTGCTCTATCTGAATATCGATCTTCAACCCCATTTGCACAAAGAACCTGCAACGCATGTGAGCAAACATGCATTGCAGGTTCTTTTTTTTGCAGAAAATTAAATTACTGCGTCATCTCATCCTTTTATGACGAGGAAGCCACGGACTGCCCCTTCTTGCTGTTTACCAGCTGTTGACGGGGATGGGCGTTTTGTGCATTCGTATTTTTGATAAAAAACGCTAAAATCAGAGCGGCCACACTCAACACTGTTGCAATGATAAAAGCCGAGTTAATCCCATAAATCGTAGCTTGATTTCCAGCAACCAGCATCCCAGCTTTGTCCGTAACACTTAGTCCCTCAGATGAAATAATCGATGTCAAACGGTTGCTGCTTTGTGTGGACATCACTGTAACCAGAATTGCCGTCCCAATCGAGCCGGAAATCATACGCAGCGTGTTACTCATCGCCGTACCATGTGCATTCAATCGTTGCGGAAGCTGATTCAACCCGGCCGTTTGGATCGGCATCATCAGCAACGACATCCCGAACATCCGCACCGTATAATTAATTAACAGTGTCATATAGGTGGTTGTTTCGGTCAACCGTGTAAATTCCCAAGTCGTTATAGCCATAATCAGCAAGCCAATTACAGACAACCAGCGTGCTCCAATTCGGTCAAAAATAGCCCCCGTTACAGGAGACATGAGCCCCATTAGAATCGCTCCTGGTAACATCAGCATACCGGACTGGAGCGGTGTAAAACCCCGAATATTTTGCAAATAAATCGGAAGCAATATCATACCGGCGTACAAAGCCATCGTCACAATCACATTAATGATTGTCGTCAAGCTGTACACATCGTATTTAAAGATACGGAACTCCAGCATAGGCTCATCTGCCTTCAGTTGGCGGACAATAAACAAAATAAGCGCAATTGTCCCAACGATAAGCGTAGACAGGACTGGAATACTTCCCCAACCTGATGTTCCTGCATCACTAAAACCGTATAACAGTCCACCGAAACCGAGCGTAGACAAAATGATGCTGGGAATGTCCAGCTTTGGCTTGGACTGCTCCGTTACATTTTTCAGAAAAATAAATCCGATCACAATTGAAATTACTGATATCGGCAGGATGATCCAGAACAATACCCGCCAGTCATAATGCTGTACTATATAACCGGATAAGGTTGGCCCAATGGCTGGAGCAAAACCCATTGCAATCCCCAGGGTCCCCATCGCCCGGCCACGACGCTCTATTGGGTAGATGTTCAAGATAACGACCATCATTAAGGGCATCATGATACCTGCCCCCGCGGCCTGAATAAGCCGACCGATCAGCAATATGCTGAAGCTTGGCGCTATAGCACATAACAGCGTCCCGATTGAAAAAATAGTCATCGCGCTAATAAACAATTTACGAGTAGAGAAACGGGCAATCAAGAACGCGGTCACCGGGATCAATACCCCATTCACGAGCATAAAGCCCGTGCTGAGCCACTGAGCTATATTGGCATCTATATTCAGATCACTCATCATTTTCGGTAAAGCCACACTGATCAACGTCTGATTTAATATCGCTACAATCGCGCCCATCAACAGAGCGGCCACAATGGGTGCTCTGCGTACATTACCTGGTAGTGTCATTTGAGGACTGCTCAAGTTGATTCATTCCCTTCGGTGTTAATTTCATGATCATTTGTTTATGGATATCCAGGACCATCTCTAGCTGCTCCTTCGGGATGTCCAGAATGGGCAAGACGCGCTCCATCCACATGGCGTCTACTTTTTGCATGATATCTTTCCCTTCCGGCGTAAGCGTCAGCACTAAGGATCTACGGTCATGTTCATGCCGTCCGCGAGCAATATATCCCGCCTTGGTCAAGCGGTCAACCACCCCACTCATAGAGCTGCTTCCCACATGCGCTATGTCTGCCAGCTCAGATAGCCCGATGTTGGGGAGTTTATTCAGAATTGCCAAAGCCATATGCTGAATGGCCGTCAGATCCAAATGCTGCTCCTCGTTCCAGAAGGCATAAAATATCGTTTTGTTAACCTCTCTTACCGATTGTATAATCCGGTACACCTCAAGTCTGTCTTCCTCTCTGTCACTCACTGGAACCATCCTTCTTTCTAATCCCCAATTCACAATCCATATACATATACATATACATATACATATACATAAACTAGAAACTATTTGCATACGAAATGTTATTTATTTATAACTATTATTTTATCATCTCTTATGTAAATGTCAACATTCACCCAAATATCACCTATACTTCAACACAAAAAAGCGCGGTATGAATACCACGATAGGTATTTACATCCGCGCACTCCTACTTGCCTTAAAATGATAACCTGCTGCGTACAGCTACTTTTCATGTAGCCACCATTCTATTTATTCTGCTCGCTCTATTTGTTCCTTTACTCCCTCAATCTCACTTGCTGATACTGAAGTTTTCGCCTTCGTTGTAATTTTCCCCAACAAATAAACGAGCAAATTTTGATTGTGCTGAGAAATTCGGTTTAGTGCAGAACCCAGAAAATCATCCCGTATTCGTAATCCACGCTCTACTTCTTCTCTCCCTTGATCCGAAATGACAATCCATACAATTCTACGGTCTTTTACGTCTCTGAAACGGGTGACCAGTCGATTCCGTTCCATCCGATCCAGCAGCATCGTAACCGCGGCTGGTGTGGTGGCGAGATATGGAATTAGTTGAGACGGCTTCATACGGCCGTATTCGTTCAAAACCTCCAGCACCGTAAGTTGAGCTTCGGTTAGTGATGGAGCCAGTTGCTGCTCCATATGAACCTTATAATCCTTAGCCATTCTGGACCAGATTTTCGCAAATTCGGTCGTTTGCATTTTGCCTCACTCCTTTGAATAACAGGGTCAGTAAAAGCATCAAAGTTACCGTATGGGCCACCGTCCGGATTGTATTTCATCACATTAAATTTTCGCCATTTAGCCCCGGTTTCCTGCCGTTTTTGGAGCATCAAATGAAAAGGGGAAGGAAGTCTCATCTGGGTTTTGAAGGCTGGTCAGGGTTCGACACCATGACGGCAAAAAGGTCCTCATTCGTGCCGGAATGGCACGAGAGGACCTCTCTTTTTCGAGCTAATAAGCGCTTGACTTTCCTATTATTCTATGGACTGAGAAGCTTGCGGCTCACTACGCAGCAGCACATTCACAATTTCGTCCTTCTTCTCCACTGGAGCCAGCAGCTTGCCTGTATCCTTTCGGTCGGTCAAAGGAGCCTTTTCCGAAAGGAAGGACATCGTTTGTCCTTCTGCTGTGATTGCAAATAATTGAACAGCTTCACGGCAATAGAAGGCAGCCACGATTCGAGTTCCATTCGAACGTACTCGTTTGCCTTCCTTGAACTCAAAGGTGGTGATACCTTTGCCGCCTCTTCCCTGTGTAGGATAGTCCAACAGAAGCGTACGCTTACCATAACCAGACTCGGTCAGCACCAACACTTCTCCTTCATCCTCTTCTACCCATAACGCCGCGATAATTTCATCGCCTTCCGCTAGCTGTATACCTTTGACACCAGCCGAGACGCGGCCCATCGCATTAACCTCTTGCTCCTTGAAGCGTATACTCATACCCGTGCGGGTAATCAGCATAATATCCCGGGTACCTTCGCTTAACGTTACCGATAATACCTCATCGTCCCCTGCTACTTTGCAAGCGGCTACGGCACTAGAACGTTTTGTAGCATATTCTTTCAATTCTGTACGCTTTACTTGGCCCTTCTTTGTTACAAATACCAGGCTTTTGCCGATTTCCTCGATGTTTTTAAGCGGAATAACACTTACGATACGATCTTCCTTCGATAACGGAATGACGTTGACAATTGGTGTGCCCGGCTCTTTCCACTTATACTCTGGCACCTGATGTACAGGCAGTAAAAAGTATTGTCCGCGCTGAGTGAAGACGAGCAATACATCCAGCGTATTCACATCAAGCAATTGGGTAACGTAATCCCCTTCTTTAACACCGGAACTTGAACGTTCCCCGCCAGAACGAGTGAATGACAACATACTTGTACGTTTCACATAGCCATCTTTCGAGAGTGTCAGCAGCACATCCTCTGCTCCCACCATGACCTCAAGGTTCACCTTAATCTCTTCTACCTCGCCCTGAATATCAGAACGACGGTCAATGCCGTACTTTTCGCGAATTTCCAAAAGTTCCTTGCGAATCAGGCTGATCAGCTTGCGATCACTTTCCAGAATAGAACGATATTGCGCGATTTTTTTCTGGATGTCACCTAGTTCTTTTTCAAGCGTGGTGATTTCCAGATTAGTGAGACGGTACAACTGCAAAGTCAAAATAGAATCTGCCTGACGCTCGCTAAAACCAAACATCCATTGCAAATTATTTTGCGCGTCCTGGCGGTTTTTGGAAGCTTTAATAGCTGCGATGACCTCATCCAGAATGTTCAGCGCCTTGACCAAACCTTCAAGCACATGGGCACGATCCTCTGCCTTTTCCAGTTCATACTGGATACGGTGAGTGACAACTTCGCGTTGATGGGCGATATACGCTTCCAAAATGGACTTCAGCCCAAGCTGATGTGGCGCTTTGTTCACAATGGCTACCATGTTGAAGTTATATGCCACCTGTAGGTCGGTTTTTTTCAGCAAATAAGCTAAAATCCCTTCCGCATCGGCTTCCTTCTTCAGCTCCACAACAATGCGCAAACCATTTCGTCCGCTTTCGTCACGAACCTCGGCAATCCCTTCCACCTTTTTCTCCAGACGGATATTTTCCATGGCGGTTACGAGCCTTGATTTGACGATCTGATACGGAATCTCGGTAATGACCAGCTGCTGCTTGCCTCCGCGCAAAGACTGAATTTCCGTTTTGGAACGAATATAAATACGTCCTTTTCCCGTGCGATAAGCGTCCTTGATGCCTTCGCCACCCATAATGAGTCCGCCCGTCGGGAAATCAGGGCCTTTAATAAAGGTCATAATCTCTTCCAGCTCAATCTCGGGCTTTTCCATCACTGCAATGCTGGCATCAATAACTTCGCGTAAACTATGTGTAGGAATCTCTGTCGCAAATCCCGCCGAGATCCCACTGGAACCGTTCACCAACAAATTTGGATAACGAGACGGCAACACAACGGGCTCTTTGGCCGAGTTATCAAAATTGTCCTTGAACAAAACCGTACGCTTTTCAATATCGCGCAGCATTTCCATTGCGATCGGAGACAAGCGAGCCTCCGTATAACGCATAGCTGCCGCCGGATCATCATCCTGGGAGCCCCAGTTACCGTGACCATCCACAAGCACGTGACTCATTTTCCAAGGCTGCGCCATCCGTACCATGCCGTCGTAAATCGACGAGTCACCGTGGGGGTGGTAATTACCCATAACGTCCCCAACGGTTTTGGCTGATTTACGATATGCTTTATCCGGCGTATTGCCCGAATCGTACATTGCATACAGAATACGACGTTGTACGGGTTTTAATCCGTCCCGTACGTCGGGTATCGCCCGATCCTGAATAATATATTTGGAATATCGGCCAAAGCGGTCACCGACCACTTCCTCCAGAAAAGCTGGCAAAAACTGCTCCGATAAGCTCATGTATACACCTCTTTTGATAGCACTACTCTACGTATTCCGTGAAATCTACGTTTTCCACGATCCAGCGCTTGCGCGGATCCACCTTATCGCCCATCAAAGTGGACACCCTGCGTTCAGCCTTGGCTGCATCCTCTATCTGAACGCGTAACAAGGTGCGTGAATCGGGATTCATCGTTGTTTCCCATAACTGATCAGGGTTCATTTCCCCAAGTCCTTTATAGCGCTGAAGCTCAAAATTTCGTCCAAATTCTTTTAAATAATTATCAAGTTGCTCGTCAGTCCAAGCATAACGCACCGTTTCGAGCTTACCAGACTTTCGAGTTATTTTATACAATGGCGGTTGAGCAATAAATATGCGTCCTGCATCAATAAGCTCTTTCATGTACCGATAAAAGAAAGTCAACAACAGCACTTGAATGTGTGCACCATCTGTATCTGCATCGGTCATAATGATGATTTTGGAATAATTGCTGTCTTCCAGCGAAAACTCTGTTCCTACCCCCGCACCAATAGCTGCTGTAATAGCACGGTACTCATCATTCTTCATAATATCCGCCAGTTTGGATTTTTCCGGATTCATCGGCTTGCCCTTTAGCGGCAATATGGCCTGAATTTTGGAATCCCGTCCCTGCTTGGCTGATCCTCCAGCCGAATCGCCTTCCACAATAAACAACTCATTACGTGTAAAATCCTTGGACTGCGCAGGCGACAGTTTACCATTCAAATTGGAACTTTCACTGCGCTTTTTACCAGAACGCATCTCATCCCGAGCTTTACGTGCAGCTTCACGCGCTCTGGATGCTTGAACTGCCTTCTTGATCAAAGTTTGTGCTATCTGCGGATTTTCTTCCAAAAAACGCTGCATCTGCTCAGATACGATGGCATCCACTGTACTCCGTGCCGAAGCGCTACCCAGCTGATCCTTTGTCTGGCCGACAAATTCAACTTCAGCCATCTTGACACTGATTACAGCCATCATGCCCTCACGTAGATCGTTGCCCTCCAAGTTTTTATCCTTTTCTTTCAACATCACCGTTTTGCGCGCATAGTCGTTCATGACACGAGTGTAAGCGGTTTTGAATCCCGTTTCATGCGTACCTCCGCCACGTGTCGGAATGGAGTTAACGAACGAAGCAATCGTCTCTGTATAACCCGCATTGTACTGGATGGCAATCTCTACTTCAATGTCTTCTTTCTCGGCATTAAAGTGAATAACATCATGTAGCACATCCTTGCCCTCATTCAGAAAAGCAACAAACTGACTTGCGCCACCTTCATAAAAATACTCATCTGACTTTCCGCTGCGTTCGTCTTTAAGTTGAATACGAAGGCCCGAATTTAGAAAAGCAATTTCCTGAAGGCGCTCAGCCAACGTATCGTAGTTAAAATGAATGCCTGCTTGAAAAACACGAATATCCGGTTTAAATGTAATTTTCGAGCCCGTCTTGTTAGTATTGCCCAGCACTTCAAGGCCTGTGGTCGGTTCCCCGACATGCTCCACGCCCTTCTTGTCCTGCCAATATTCAAACCGCTGACGGTGAATCTTGCCGTCCCGGTAAATTTCTACTTCAAGCCATTCCGAAAGAGCGTTCGTTACAGATGCACCTACACCGTGCAGACCCCCGGACTTTTTATATCCCGAACCGCCAAACTTGCCTCCGGCGTGCAAAATGGTGAATACAACCTGAGGCGTAGGAATTCCCGTTTTGTGCATTCCTGTAGGAATACCGCGCCCGTTGTCTGATACCGTAATGGAACCGTCCTTATGCATTGTAATATCAATGCGAGAGCAAAACTTGGCGAGATGTTCATCCACCGCGTTGTCTACAATTTCCCATACCAAATGATGCAGTCCCGAAGAACTGGTGCTCCCGATGTACATGCCCGGCCGTTTGCGAACTGCCACAAGCCCTTCGAGCACTTGAATGTCGTCCGCGCCATATTCTGAAGCTCCGCTTTGTGTGCCGGACACTCCCGCAGACAAGTCGATTTTGTCGACCATTCATGCTCCCCCTTTGTCTAATCGTAACCGTGTTTTGCCTTATTCTTGATGATTTTCACCAAAAATGCAAACAGATGTTTTCTTTTACCTTGTCCATTTTAATTCAATATATCCCGTTTCGTAAAGACGGCGAATGAAACAATCAATGCCGCAGCCCCCCAAATGCCCAGTACAGCTAAAGAAAAGGGTAAGGTCATTCCCTCAATCGGGGCGGGGCTTCCAGATAAATAATCGGTTAATTCGAGGTTAACCATAAATAAATATTTAGCACTCTGCCAAGATGAAGCCATGTTTGTCAAAATAGTGCCCGAAATAAGCGCAGCCATCATGACCACGATACTTGCCGCCGTACTTCGTACCAGGACAGATACCATAAAGGCTAACGAAGCTACCACAAGACTGACAAACCAGATCAATCCGGCTTGCAGCATCAGATAATGCCATTGTGGAATCGCGTGTACAGCAGACAAATCCACCGTCGATCCCACAATTTGAAATCCGGTAAATACCGGAACATTAAAACCGCGAAAACCAAAAAACAAGCCTGATATGAGATAGCTAATTATAAATACAGCCAAAATGATGAGCGAAACGAACATATACAATGTCAACAGCTTGCTCAGCAGTATTTTCCACCGCCTGACTGGGCGAGTCAGCAACATTTTTATGGTGCCTGTCGTCCGTTCTCCTGAAACTAAGTCGGAGGCAATGGCCATAATCAACAGCGGAACGAACAGATTTATGGAATTATCCATAAACTCTCTGGTAAAGGTGACGCCACTTGGCTCATTAGGATTCACGTCATTTTCCAGATAATATTGCATCTGCTGCACAAAAACCCGACGATAGGTCTTCCATTCCTCGGGAACCCGGTCACTTCCCAGCGAGTTTTGATTATCAGTAATCGCCTGACGTAGTTCGAGCCGCCAATCATTGCCGAATTTTTCGCGATTGTTTTCTGCCACTTTCATCTGAGCGTACGTAAAAATCGGCACAAGCACAAGTAAAACAAGCAAAATGACATAAAATCGTTTCTTCTTGATAATTTTGAGCGTCTCATTTTGTACGAGCGGTAAAATGTTATTCAAGTATCTCACCTTCCGTCATTTTCAGGAATAGCTGCTCCAGTGTAGGGTTGATTTTGGTTACACCTTTAACGGAAATACCGGAAGCCGTCATTTGTGTCACCAGCTCCGCAATATGCTCTTCATCCATTTCTGTAAAAATTGCATCGGCTCCGCTGCCTGCAACAATGCTGTCATCAATTAATTCATCGGCGTTCGTAATCATTTGCACATGCGGAGAATTTTGCAATATGGCAAGACCCTGATCACGAGGCTCCAGTTGCCATACTGCCATGTGCGAGTGCGTCTCAACCAGTTCCCGCACACCACCTACAGCTAGCACCTTTCCTCGACTTATAATTGCCACCCGATCACATAGCAGCTGGATTTCGCTGAGCAAATGGCTGGAAACAAATACAGCCATGCCTTCTGCCGCTAGCAAACGGATAAAAGCTCTCATTTCCTTGATCCCCTTGGGGTCTAACCCGTTCGTCGGTTCATCCAAAATGAGTAATTTCGGTCTACCTAGCAAGGCTTGGGCTATACCAAGGCGCTGGCGCATTCCGAGAGAATACGTACTTACTTTATCATGGATACGGCGATCGAGCCGAACCAGCTCAACGACTTCGCGGATACGCTGCTCGTCTACACCAGGCTGCATACGGGCAAAATGCTCTAAATTCTCCCACCCTGTCAGGTAGCTGTACACCTCTGGATTTTCCACAATAGAACCAATATGCCGTAAAGCCTGCTCAGGGTCACGATTTACATTATGACCACAGACGGTAATCGTCCCTTCCGTAGGCTTAATTAAATCGACCAGCATACGAATAGTCGTCGTTTTCCCAGCCCCATTAGGACCGAGAAATCCGAAAATTTCACCCGCACGAACGTCGAATGTTACATCATGAATGATCATTTTGCGTTTGATACGTTTCTTAACGTGCTGAACAGAGAGAACTGTTTCGTTATTGTTTCTGTCTCTGCCTACGCTGCCAACCTGATTGGCGGAATGGAAACTGGACAATGCATCCCTTGATGTCGAATTTTCGGTTATTCCAGCCTCAGTCTTGTCAGCAGATTGGATACTCATTGCTTGTTTCCTCCCTTTTTCACTTCAGCGGGTTGGCTGCTTGTAGACTGTTGTTCATTATCCACTTTATCGGCATCCTTCGTGTTTGCAACTGCAAACCCTTGCGCGATACGTTCAGCGATTGCCTGATAGCCCTGTCCGTTTGGATGAAAATGATCGGATGATAAATAGACGGGCAAATTTTGCTGGAATAAATCGAAAGTTGGAACCAGAGTCATATTGCTGTTTTGGTTGGTAATTGCCATAGCAGCCAGATTCCATTCCGTTACCACAAGATTACCGGGAATTTTCATTTCCTTCAGATCACTGAATGGATTATATAATCCGACATAGATAATTTTAGCGTTCGGATTGATTTTCCCTACCTTTGTCAGCACTTTTTGCAGACGTTTGGCGGCATCAGGCACAGCTTTACGCAAACCACTGAGTGTAGGCGGCTCTTTGCCAGTTTGGGCAGCCTGAGCCCCCTGAAATAAATCATTTCCGCCAATCGAGACAATAATAACGTTAGCCTTTTTCAACACATAAGAAACACCAGGCTCATCCAGCTTGGTCAATAGTCCTTGAGTCGTCAGTCCATTAATCCCCAGATTATTTATGAGCTGAGCCTTATGGCCTTCCTGATTATTTAACAAGCTCACCGACCGACGCACAAAACCACTTCCGGAGTCATCCCCCGTGCCTTTGGCTAGCGAATCTCCAATGGCAGCTACCCGAAACTCTCCCGTCTGATTAGTAGCGGATGGCGCAGTTTGTGTCTGCGATGGACCGGAATGTACAGGTTGAGTGCTAACCATTGGCTCTGGAGCCGTGATACTTTGTACTGCTGTAATAAATCCGTACAATAATAGCAATGTGGCGGCAGTGGAAACGGGACCGACAGACCGCCAAATCCATTTTGATGAATTCACTCGTGTTCCCTCCTGATAGCTTAGTGAAATAAACATAAAGCTTCTCATATCATTTTGCAAATAAACCGTTCGGATAAAAGCGCAATAAATGCTTAGAGTCAAATATAATTTCCCATGAACATGCAAAAAAAGGATGGCAAATGGCCATCCTTATACTATACTTTCTTGTGCGAACGGTTGTTCTTCTCATCTCTAATCAGACGAATCAAACTATTTGCTATCAGGGATAAAACTTTTGATCCATTGTCCAAAACTGCTCGGATTTCGACTTTGTATCAGTACCGTTCCTTCACCGCGAAAGCGGCATACAAGTGCTTCTCCACTCGTTACGCTGGACAACCAGCCTTTAGATGCTTTTTCAATTTTATAATCCATATAATCCGGCCATGCCACCAGATGAGCATTATCAATAATACGCTCCTCTCCTGGCGCGATATAAATGGGATGAATGGCTCCATAAGAGGACAGGAATACCGTACCTCGACCACTGATTTCTACGATAAAAAAACCTTCACCGGAGAATAAACCTTTCATCAGGTTTTGCATTTTGGTGCTAACCTCAATGCCTTCCGTACAAGCCAGAAAACCGTCCTTTTGGACGAACAGCCTATACGTGCCATCCAGTTCCACCGCTTGTACATCACCTATACTAGCAGGGGCTAACAACACCTCAGCCGGTCCCCGGGCTGCCCTCAGTTCTTGAAAAAAGAATTTTTCTCCGCTCAGCATTCTGCCTAAACCACGTAACAGTCCACCATCTACCGTCCCCTTTATATCTACACTGGAAGACATGGAAACCATCGCTCCCATTTCTGCTTTAATCATTTCCCCGGGGTTCAACTGCACCTTGAGCATAGCAAAGGCACCTTCATGCACGATTTCGTAGCTCATTTGTTCACCTGGCTTTCCATAAGTAGTCTGCTATCCATTCAACTTGCTGCTATCATACTATAAATACGTCCCTTATGTCTTTTCTGGTATAAAGCAATGGTTATGCCACTGGAGGATTAAGAGACACCAAAAGACCCGCTGAACGTGTCAGCGGGTCTCTAGATTAACGTCACGTCACTATCTTTTCGTAGCAGCGACAAACGTTGGGAACGTATTTACTATCATCTTAGTTACGTGTGAACTCTTGTACCCAATACCCATTGTAGTAAGCCACACCGATTTGTGTAAACTCTGCCTTCAAAATATTCTCACGATGTCCCTGACTGTTCATCCAGGCTTTCATCACTTCTTGTGGTGTTTGTTGTCCCATAGCAATATTCTCACCCGCATACGTATAAGTTACACCGAATTTTTTCATCATATCAAATGGTGAACCATAGGTCGGTGATGTATGGGAAAAGTAGTTGTTCGTACTCATATCCTTCGCCTTGACTAAGGCTACTTCTGTAAGCTTCGCATTCGATGCGAGGGGCTTGAGACCTTTTTGGCTGCGCTCGTTATTTACAAGCTTTACAACCTCAGCTGCAAATTGGGACTTGCTGAGTTGTGCATCCGTACCTGCAGACTGACCCGCGCCTGAGTTTGTGTTTTGTTTTTGGGTCTGTTGCTTGGTACCCGACTGCGAAGCCTTTTGGCCATCCTGTTTGGTTGTTGTTTGTTTGCCGGATGAAGGATTTGCTGTTTTGTTTTTAGCCTTGTCTTTTTCAGAAACATCCTTAATTACGCTCTTTGTTATCGTAGTCGTCCCGTTAGACATATTGACGGTATATCCATTATTTTGAAACCATTGTTGCAGTTGGGCAGTCAAATCGTCAGCTGGTGAAGCTGATGCCGGAACGATGAATCCTGCGGATAAAATGGCGCTAAGACTTCCCATCACCAGTGTTTTTTTCAACATATTCTTCATTTCGTCATCTCCTTGTTGTATAAATGCCTTGGTGTGAACGCGTCTGGTTACAACTTTGTAATCTTTACTCTAGCAGTATATCATGTTTTATAGCAGGATCAATGGTATAAAAGTTGGAAAAAAAATAGCCCCGCTCGGAATTGACCCATGCGGAACTAAGTTAAAAGTAGTGAGGCTTTAAGTATTAGATTGTCTTGTTATAGGCTGATTATCTAAGCTTTTTGCTGAAACGGTAGCCTTGCTTTTCAAAGCCGATTCGATTGTAGAATGCTCGGGCCTCTACTTGTTTGATGCGGTTATTCGCTCCGGTAATGAATAAATGATAGCATCCTTGCGCACGTCCCCACTCCTCACCACAAGCCACCAGGCGCTTGCCAATGCCCTCGCCGCGATACTCCCCGCTCACGACCAGCATGGTGATTTGTACGGCAGGATCAGGATAAGCCAAGCTTTGAGCCGTATGCATGCCGATTACTCCGACAACACGACCATCCATTTCTGCAACCATCATATTCGCTTGACTGTCCTCCCGCGCTGTTCCCATAACTTCTTTCATTACACCACAAGTCATCGGGTATCCGACTTCTCTTAGTAGTCCAGTTACGGCTTCGCAATCGCCAAGCTCTACGGAACGAATTGTCAGTACTGGAATCATCACATTGTTAGACATGATTTACCTCCACTTTCAGCATATTAGCAGCTTCTTTGGCCGTCTTCCGTGCTGTTTCCACATCTTCTGCAGCGCTAAGCGCTACAGCCATCCGGCGTCCCGGCTTGGTTTCAGGCTTCCCGAACACTCGCACCTGTGTCCGGGGTAGCAATAATGCATCATGCAGACCGCTTATTACAAAATCCCGCGTAGTCACTTCTGCCTTCAAGGTAGCTGAAGCTCCTGATGTAAGCAGCGTGACGGATAGCACCGGGAATCCGAGAATAGCCCGCACGTGAAGCGCAAATTCCGACAAATCCTGCGTGATCATGGTTACCATTCCTGTATCATGCGGACGAGGGGATACTTCACTGAATATGACGCCATCAGCTGTTAAAAATAGCTCTACGCCAAACAATCCGTAACCACCCAGTTCATCCGTAATCGTACGGGCAATGTCTTCCGCCTCCGAAAGCTGCTTGTCCGTCATGCCATGAGGCTGCCAGGATTCGACATAATCCCCATCTTTCTGAATGTGGCCAATCGGTGGGCAAAAAGTCGTACCCGAAACCGATCTGACGGTCAATAAAGTGATCTCGCTCTCAAACGGGACAAAAGCTTCAACAATGACACGTGTTGTTTTGGCACGCGCGCCTTCCAGCGCCGTATTCCAGCAGGATTCTGCATCTTCGAGTGCCCGGCATACAGACTGCCCTTTACCCGACGAACTCATCAAGGGCTTGACCACACATGGCGTGCCCAACTCATGAACCGCCGACCGCAACTGCTCAAAGTTATCAGCAAAACGATAAGCAGCAGTCGGAAGCTGTAATTTCTCGGCAGCCAGCCTGCGGATACCTTCCCGGTCCATCGTAAGACGGGCGGCACGGGCCGTTGGTACTACGTGAAATCCTTCTTGCTCTAATTCTTCCAAAGCACCCGTAGCAATAGCTTCGATTTCAGGTACAATTATGTCGGGCTTTTCCTTACGAATTAGTGCCTTCAACGCCTCAGCATCCTGCATATCCAGACAGTGAGAGCGATGGGCCACCTGCATTGCTGGAGCCAGTTCATAGCGATCTACAGCAATACATTCCACGCCAAGCCGCTGAGCTTCAATAATGACTTCTTTTCCCAATTCGCCGCTACCCAGCAGCAGCATCTTCTTAGCCTTGGCAGAAAAAGGAGCACCCCACATCTTGAACTCTTCCCCCTCTGACGAAATTGCTCTGATCTCTTTTCATCTTTATTTTCAGGGTTTAGCTCCAAGAATGCAATAGTGCTCGGCATTAAAATTTACAAAAAACGCGATTTTTTGATCTTTTTTTTACAAAAATCTGAACTGTGCTTCCACCAGCCCCCGATATATTCCATGTTTTTTCATCAATTGTTCATGATTACCACTTTCTTGGATTTCCCCATGATCCAGTACAACGATATGATCAGCATTACGGATGGTGGACAAACGGTGAGCGACCATAAAAGAAGTTCTGCCTTCCAGTAAAACCTGAAGAGCCTCCTGAATTTTCAACTCCGTTTCCGTATCAATACTGGCTGTGGCCTCATCCAGAATAAGAATTCGCGGATTAGCCAGCAAGGCACGAGCAAAGGATAAGAGCTGTCGCTGGCCCATGGACAGCATTCCCCCCCGCTCCTCTACCTCTGTTTCATAGCCAGCTGGCAAGTGAACAATGAATTCATGAGCATTGACCGCCTTCGCAGCCGCTTCAATTTCCTCATCCGTTGCATCCAAACGGCCAAATCGAATATTATCACGGATCGTCCCCGAAAAAATAAATGTATCCTGAAGTACGATGCTAATCTGGCTTCGCAAGCTCTCCACCGTGACATCACGCACATCATGACCGTCAATCGTAAGCCGCCCTGACGTAATGTCATAAAAACGGCTTAGCAGATTAATAATTGTACTTTTACCTGATCCGGTATGACCCACAAGCGCTATAGATTGACCCGCCTCGACAGAAAGATTAATACCTTTAAGCGCCTGACGTCCCTTTTCATACTCAAAAATGACCTTTTCAAATTGGATGTCTCCCCGAATGGGCGGCAAGGCTATTGCTCCCGGTTTGTTTGCAATATTCGGCTGTTCATCCATAAACTCAAAAATTCGTTCTGACGAAGCCATCGCAACCAGTAACTGATTATACATTTGGCCCAGCCGATTAATCGGCTCCCAAAAGTTCCCAACATAGTTAGCAAACGCAACCAGTAGTCCCACCGTAAGTTGGTCTGTCTGAATTAAATGCGCTCCAAACCAAAACAGCACAAGCGTACCAAATCCCCCGGTAATATCAATAAGTGGGCCAAAAACCTGATTCATGGCAGAAGCCTTATCCCACGATTTTTTGCTAGAGCTGTTCATGTCGTCGAAATAAGCCATGTTTTCCTGCTCCTGCGTATACGCTTGTGTCACACGAATGCCCTGAATAGACTCATTCAAATGAGAGTTGATACGCGAGTTCTTCATACGCACTTCTTGCCAAGCGCGACGGATGCGAACGCGCAGCTTGGTCGAGATCAAAAACATGATCGGAACAGTGACAATTACCGCTAAACCGAGCTTCCAGTTAATAAGCAGCAAAATGACAATAATTCCGATAAGCTGTACGCAGTCAATCAGGACATTCACTGCACCGTTCGTAAATAGATCCTGTAGCGAGTTAATGTCGTTCGTCACGCGCACTAATACAGAACCTGCCGGTCTCTTATCAAAAAAGTTAAAAGATAGCTTTTGAATATGCTTGAACAAATCTTCACGCAAATCGTAAATAACCCGTTGACCGATAATATTGGTGAATTTAATGCGGTACGTGCTGGCTGCCCATTGAATTAAATATAACAAGAGCACGGCACCCGTGATGAGCAACAGCAACTTTACGCTGGGCAGTGCAGGCCATGCGGGAGCAATTGCTTTATCAATGGCCAGACTGATCAAATAAGGAACGGTCAGCTTGGTAATGGTGCCGAGAATCATCATGACCAGAAGGATCGGCAAAATCTGACGGGCATAAGGCTTCATGTATGCCAACAAACGTTTGAATTCTGACCAGTTAAACGGTTTGTCAATGACATCATCATCTTGATAGACAAAGCGCTCATTCGTTGGTTTTTTTAACGGTTTGACTTTTTCTGTGGGTATATTCATGGTCTCACCTGCCCTTCGGATACACCGTCTGGAGCCTGAGCTATGTAATCGGCGTATTGAATATGATACACATCCTGATATGGACCTGGAGTAGCAATGAGCTGTTCATGTGTTCCACGCTGAACGATTCGTCCTTCCTCAAGCACCACAATTTCATTAGCATGACGAAGCGAAGAGATTCGATGAGCGATTATGAATGTTGTTCGACCACGCATAACCTCTTGAAAACCGGTCTGTATTTCATGCTCTGTTTCCATATCGACCGCACTGGTAGCATCATCCAGAACCAGAATCTTCGGATTTTTGAGTAGTGCGCGCGCGATGGCGATCCGTTGTTTCTGTCCTCCGGACAGTCCCAATCCACGTTCTCCGACGACAGTGTCATATCCCAGCGGTAGTTCAGTTATGAATTCATGCGCCTGAGCCAGTTTGGAAACACGTATGATGTCATCCATACTGACATGACTTAAACCATATGAAATATTGTTGCGTATAGAGGACGAAAACAAAAACGTCTCCTGAAACACGGAAGAAATTTGAGCACGCAAATCGCGAATCTTTAAGTGACGTATATCCTTGCCATCCAACTTGATACTTCCTGCATTCACATTATAAGCGCGCATGAGTAATTGAATAATGGTAGACTTCCCTGACCCCGTTCCTCCTAAAATTCCAATGACTGATCCTGGCGGTGCGTCTAAATTGATGTCAACAACAGCAGGAAGCTTATTTCCGTAAGCAAAGGTAACATGTTCAAACGTAACATGTCCTTCCACCTGATCGGCATCGAGTGTAAGTGCTCCGGCTTCATCGGTTACATCTATGGACTGATTTAGCAGTTCCAAGACCCTTTCACCAGAAGCTTTGGACTGCGTATAGTTATTGATATGAAAGCCAATGCTCCAGATGGGGCCGATAATATACCAAATTAAGCTAAAGAAAGCGACGAGCTGCCCCAAGGTCATTGACTTCTGAATAACCAGATACCCCCCCATGCCCAACAGAAGGACCACACTGACAGAAGCAATCAGTTCCATAGCGGGGAAAAACCGACTCCATAAGGAAGCAGCCTGAATTTGATTACTCTTGTATTGTTCATTACGTACTGAAAATTTCTCAACTTCATAGGATTCGCGGGCAAAAGATTTGACGGTTCGCACACCTGTTATATTTTCTTGGACCGCTGTCGTCAAGGCGCTAAGGGCAATCCGCATTTCCTGAAAGGTGGGATGAATCCGGGATTCAAACTTGAATGTGACGAAGAGCAGCAATGGCATGCTGATCATCGTAATGAGGGTGAGCTGCCAGTTAATATACAGCATCATCATAGAGCCGAATACGACCATCAGTAGCACATTGAGGAGTTGGGCAAAACCAAACCCAATAAAGTTACGAATTGCCTCCAAATCACCAGTCAGTCGGGACATGAGATCACCCGTTTTGGCCGTGTCATAATATCTGAAGGACAGAAATTGCAGCTTTTCGTAACAAGCATTGCGGAGTCGGTACGCCAGATAGTTACCTAGCCGTCCACCAAAAAAACCATGTAAAAATTGCATGAACCCTTTGATGATGACTACTCCCAGCACAGTCAGAGCCAGCGCCGGGACTTTCCCGAAGTCACCGGGAATGATAGCGTTATCAATGAGCCTTTGAAGCAGGTTCGGATACACCAGTCCCAGAGCCGTCGCTATCGCAAGGCATAAAATAGAAAGAAACAGATAGTGTCTCCTCTCGCGAAAAAAAACTTGCAGTTGCCTGAGCACTTCCATGTCAATGTCCCTCCATTAGTTGCACGACGTTGTTATATGGCTTAGTGAAGTTTACCATTCGCGTTCCAAGGCGGCAAAGAGGATAACGAGCCGTATTCAGGCAGGTTATCAATTGGTGGGTGATTAGACAAATTAAATCGCTTTCTTATTATTGAATATGGCTATTTACTCAGTATTGCTTTCTTTTTGGAGCATGCATAAAACACCGGGTTGTCCCACAACCCGGTGTCCTGAACTTAAATAAATGGTGTACTTATTTATCTTTACTCCAAAGCCGCAATCTTGCCAGCAAGCTCTTCCCAAACCTGTGGCTGCTCACCGCCCATAAGCGCATGCTCCATGCCACGAGTCGTCTCCAGCATTTGCTCTCGAAGCTGAGCTTTCTGCCACGTTTGCTCCTCCTGCATCAGCGTAACGTAAAAAGAAGACATTCGTTCTCGTTGCTGATCCACAACTTCCCCGATTTGCTCGCGTAATATCGGCTCCAGTTTGGTTTGTAGATTTGCTCGACCAGTTCCTTCAAAGAATAGCTTTGGATTTTTAAAGCTATTCCAATAATCCTTCCAATGAATGGACTCCTGCAGGGAAATTTCATTCAGCTCGGGAACAGCCCATTTTCTGGATTCAGGAATTGTGCAATCTAGTCCTGGCAACTGATGGTTCATGTGTTCTACGCATTGTTGTATAGCCTTGTGCACCAAAATTTGGCCCGTTTTTTCCAACCGGAGTGTGGTTGCCAGTAATTCCTGTGACAGCTCCAGTTCAATTAAACGCATCAGCTCACGACCACAAGATGCAAAAGCCGAGCGAAGATCACCTACTCCTTCACGTAGAACAGATGGATGAAACGCCTCTGCCATAAATTCTCCAATCCGATAGGACAGCCTTTGACGTACATGATACAGCAGTTCATCGGTTTCGCCCGATAACACAGATACACCATTGCTGTCAGTCAGGCCTAGGAGCGTATGCTCCAATTCCCCACGGATGCGAGTTAATCGCTCTAATCGGATCTCACGTTCTTCCACGCTATACCGGGCTTCGGCTGCATGTTGCTCTATGCGGTTCCGCAGCCGGGCCAGTTCCTGCATAGCAGAAGCAATGGACAAACCTGCCAGCTCTTCGGCTGCAAATGCCGAGAAATCATCTTCAAATGCATCAAAACGTGAAGCTGAACGCAGCGAAGCCTCTCCCTGTTCGGCAGCTTCCAACGCCAGCATACTGGAAAGCGGATAAATACGTGGCTTTCGGATACCATTCGCCTGTAGTTGTTCCTGTACATGCCGGGTAACAGAATGAAGTTCTTCTTCAGAAGAAGCCAGATCTGATGCATTCACAATAAAAAACGTCTGATCCAGCGCCAAGGTCTCTTTGACTCGACCTAATTGATTCAGGAACTGCCGATCTCCTTGCGTAAACGCATGGTTATAATATGTGACAAATACTAGAGCGTCCGCATGCTTCATATAGTTGAAGGTTACGCCTGTGTGCCGTGCATTCACAGAATCCGCTCCAGGCGTATCCACTAGCACGATGCCCTGACGGGTCAGAGCGCAATCATAATAAAGGTCGATATGCTCCACAAAGCATGATTTGTGCTCAGACGCAACAAAATCCCGATACTGCTCTAAATCCACCTGAAGCTGTTGTCCCAGCAAGTTTTCAGCTTCTTCCCATCCCGCTGCGGCAGCCTTCAAAAAACTATAATGAGGCCTACCCGCAGGATGGATGCCTTCCGGAGATAAAGCATGAACGGCTTCTTGCCAGCCCGCTGCCGCTGGCTCCCCCAATCCTAATAGCCGAAATGAGTATTTAAGATCTTCCCGCAACGCGTCCACTGATTTCATATGGACGTCAGCCGTGGCATGGCGCTCAGCACTTGCAGGCGCCATTATGCGGTTAATCGCCGCTGTCGTCGGATGCGGTGATACGGGCAACACAGCTTCACCCAGCAAAGCGTTGGCGAAGCTAGATTTCCCAGCGCTGAACGCTCCGAACAGCGCCAGCGTAAACTGCCCACCCTCCAGCGCAGCGGCGCGGGCATGTAAATCCCGTACCGCCGTTTGCATGGCAGGGTATGGGCTTACCAGGGCAGCGGCAGCCTTCAATCGGGCCGCTGCTGCATCCAGCCGCGTGCGGCGGCCTCCGGCGGCAGGCTGTGCTGCCGCCATTCCTGCTAGCGGCTGCGCCGATGCGTTGCGCGAGCCAGCAATGGCGGGCCGTGCAACGCCCGTTGGTGCCGCAGCTGGCGAGGCAGCGCCGGTATCGGACGCAGGTGCAGGCGCGTCCGCACGGGGCAACCCGCTTGGCGCGGAAGCCTGAGGCAGCAAGCTGCGCAGCAGGCTGGCGTGCGAAGCCGAGGCTTGCACGCGGGTGCTGTAGCGGCTCGCCGCGTCCGCCTGCGCCAACAGCGCAGTGCGTGCATCCGCGAGAGCCGCGCGGCGGGTTTCGGCTCGCACTGCAAGCTGGGCCAGCAGCTGGTCTACCAGCGTTAGTGCCTTACGGCGGCAATCGGTGGTCACAGCAGCGCGTAGATCCTTGCAATAGTTCAACGTATACTCCGGCGACAACGCATTTTCCTTCACCATCTGCTCTACCAGTTGCCGGTCCGTCACAGGACGGATGTCATCCAGCTCCTGCTCCATTGCAGGGGACCACAAACCCTGACCGTCACCCCAAGATCTCAGTAACTCACGCACATGAGGAATTAGTTGACCCTCCACCTGATCAGTCAGCATTCCTGTCAGCCGATCCAAACGGCGTTTCTTTTCTCGCCCAGTCTTCCCTCCAGCAAACCATAGCCCTGTTTTGAAGCCCGGCTTGCGGCTCTCTAAGTATTCGCCTGCGGCTTCACGTAGCTCCGCTGGCGTCAAATGTGCGTGTTCCAGTAGATGATCCAGCTCTTGACGCAGTCGTTTACGCTCCTGCTCCGGAAGCATCTTCCAGTGTTCATCTTCTTGCTGCAAGGTTTTCTGCTCTATATCCAGGCGCAAAATGGCTTCTTCTCCACCTGCTTCTTTTAGCAGTGTGTTCAGTTCCTCTTCTTCAGCTGCCTGCACAGTCTCCACATGTTGCTCTACCAAATGGTGCATAGAGGACACTAAACTGTATGCCAAAAGCTCTGTTTTTCGCTCCAGCAATTTCGGAATCAGGTGCGTCAACTGTTTCCACTGGTTCCATGGATGATTCTGCTCCTTCAAGGAAGTAAAAAGGATATCCGTATAATGAACCTGCCAGGCATGGAAGCTCGTCTCCACCTCATTACGATAACGTGTAAATGAAAGCTCTCGCTCCCGGTGTTTATCGATTTGATTGATGATCAAATATAACGGCTTGCCCCAATCCGACAAACTTTTGGCAAAGGACAAATTATTTTCAGATTGGACATGGTTGTAATCCATCACATAAAAAACAATATCTGCCCAATGTAAAGCAGAATGTGTCGCCAGCGCATGTCCCTGGTCTGTAGAATCTACGCCTGGTGTATCCAGCAACACTCCTCCGCTTGCTAATATCGGAACATCTTCCCACACTTGAACCGATTCATAGGCTCCACCATTTTTACAATACTCAGCAAGCTCGGAGAGGGAGGCTTCCATGATTTCCGACTCTGGATTTTCCGCTGATTTGGCTGTATGAATGAGCGCTCTCGGACGCCCATAACGGATGGACACTACATTAGCACTCGTAGGCACAGGTCCAGATGGCAGCACGGTTTTACCACACAGGCTGTTAATCAAGCTCGATTTCCCCGCTGAAAAATGTCCACAAAAGGCAATGGTCAGCTCCTGCACATATGCTTTTTCCAGCAGATCACCTATCGCCTTTGCTCCCGCTTCGTCCCCGGCTTTACGCAATGTATTCTGTATCTGTTCTATCGTATCCAACCACTTTCCCGCATCGCCTGTAATCGTTTGCATCATAAGCTACGGTTCCACTCCTTATCACTTGTCTGCACCAAATAGCTATATTGTAGCATTCCTAAGCCGTTGTGAGAATCATCACATCAAAAAAACTAAACAGCGCTCCCCGCCAGTACCTGGCTCTAGGGAACGCTGTTTTTGTACATGATAATAATAAGTTCATTTTATTCTGTCCAAAACGGATCATTAGGAATAAGTATTAAGGCAACCGAATGCATTTCATCAAAGTTCCCCTTAAAGGACAACGACGAAGCAGTTATGTATACAACGGGTGAGCCTACTCATCACGTACATTCACCTTTTGGAACATGGGGAACGCGATACCATAATTCAGGGTGCAAAATGTATGCACACTTCATTGGAATCAGGCTCTAGCCATATCAGGATGGTCTGCAAGGTTCATGTATAATGCGCCTTCGGGCTGGTTAAACCAGCCGAGCCGCCTACACCGGAACATGCAACGCATGTCGTCCGCTAATTGAACTTAATTGGCTGCAGTCTCAAGCACTGGCAGCAAAATTTCAAATACTTGACCATGCTGTAAAATCGTAATCCCACGGGATTTGTCCTTCATTACGACCACTTCTGGCTTTTGTGACATACGCTCCAGATAATGCTCAGGTACATCACCGGAATGACTAACCGTGATTCCCTCAAGCTCGCGCTCTTCGTTTTCAGCAAATTCTGTAGTTACAATTTGCTCGAAAATATCAGAGAACGCTTCAAAATTGTCTGTATATACCGAAATGCACTTCATACTCTTCATCCTTTTCTACACATAAATGGTTAAACCCTTTGTTACCTCTGTGGGTCTTTAAGCTCTACGTTCCTTATCTTTTCTGATAAGAGACGTTTTCATACGTTTCTTGCCTTCCCTGCACACATCAAGCAACGGACATACCTGACATTGAGGATTTTGAGCTTTGCAATGGTAGCGTCCGAAAAAAATAAGCCTGTGGTGGGTCAAAGACCATTCATCCCTAGGTACCCTCTTCATCAGCTTTTTTTCCACCTCAAGCACTGAATCATCCCACCCTGCAAAACCGAGCCGTTTGGAAATACGCTCTACATGCGTATCTACCGCAATAGCTGGTACATTAAAAGCAGTAGATACTACGACGTTAGCCGTCTTGCGGCCGACACCGGCTAGCTTGACCAGTTGATCGTGCTCCGAAGGTATCTCTCCCCCGTACTGGTCTATTAAAATACGACAGAGGTTATGAATATGCTTGGCCTTGTTTCGGTACAAGCCGATTCTGCGAATATCCTGCTCCAGTTCCTCAAGAGGAACTGCCAAATAATCCTCAGGTGACTTGTATTTTTGAAACAGGTCTGCCGTTACTTTATTGACCATCTGATCGGAGCATTGAGCAGACAATAACACGGCGATCGTTAATTCAAAAGCATTGTCATGGTTCAACTCACAATGGGCATCCGGAAACATCGTACCGATGGTGTCCAATATATGACGTGCGGTTGCTGCATTCACGGAAATCCTACCTCCTACCAAAAAAAACGTCTTGATACGGGATAACCCGCATCAAGACGGTCACTCTAAATAATCATCCGGAAAGAAACGAATACTATTTGTGCATGACTGCCTGCATAGGCGAGAAATACACTCCTATATTATCATTATCTGTCACAGATTGCACGTGAAAAGTGTGTAAATCCCCAAGAAATTTTCATACCGTCTGATCGGTTAGCGACTCATGGGATGATCCAAATCTACATGTCCCATTAAGGACTCCAGAGATTGCCCATCTACGAGCAAATCCAGCGTTTTGACTTCCTTGAATTGGAACATCGTTTTCTTCAAGGCATCGATAGCCAATTCCTCGCCGCCAGCTCCCAATCGAGCCTCGTCCGGTAGGGATATATCAAAAGTCAATGCACCGTTATCCAATTTGATCTTATGCACGGAAATTTTATCGGACCACAACGGGATGAGAGCAGAATCCCCACTCTTTTGCAGAGCTTCAAACGATTTTTGCAATTTTTCCAGCTCGCTTGGATAGGTAATTTCCTTTTTCTGTTCCTTCAAGCCGTTCTCTTGTGTATCCGTATAGTAGACCGTAATCTGTTGTGTTTGTCGATCTCCTGAATTTTCCGTGTCCGTCTTGGTCTTTGTAGGCTCTGTTGACGGAGATGCAGGTGTTTGACTCGCCCCGTTATTTTCAGCAGACTCAGCCGATGAATCAGGGGTCGTCTGTTCAGGTGTACTATTTTGTGCGTTAGAAGTTTGTGTTTCCTGAGATGGAGTCGCAGGAGCCGTTGTTTGCTTAGAGGCACATCCTGCACCTGCAATGGCAAACAACGCCAGCAGACCTGCAATTACGATTTTCTTGTTCATATGTCCCCCTCCTTACTTGACGTTGGCAAGCGTTTTGTTAAAGATTTATTTTACGCCAAGATACTCTGTGATGCCATCAGCAATCCCTTGAGCTACCCGGTTTTGAAAATCTTCATCAAACAGTGTGGCTTCCTCTTTTGCATTACTCAGATATCCCACTTCAAGCAATACCGCTGGCATAGTCGTTTCCCGAATCACATGGAAATTGCCATAACGAATGCCCCGGTCTGTCAGACCCGTTGCAGGAGCAAAGTACTTATGCATAACGTTGGCGAACGCTTTGCTTGCACTACGCTGGTAATACGTCTCTGTACCGTTGGAAGCTGAGCTACCGCTGCTGTTAGCATGAATGGACACGAACACGTTAGCATTAAGGTTTTCAGCTACTTTTACGCGCTGTTTAAGCTCCAAGAATGTATCATCACTGCGTGTCAGCACAACCTCAAGATTGGGGTTCTGCTTTAATATGCTTTCTACTTTCAGAGCCATAGCCAGGTTGAAGGTCTTTTCATAATTTTTTCTCGAAACACCAACTGCACCAGCATCTTTGGCTCCATGACCAGCATCAATAACAACGACCTTTTTACCATTGCTGTTAGTTGGTGATGTCTGTGTGTCATCCGGCTGTGAGCCATCTGGTAACGTTGCGTCTGGCGTGGTATTCACTGAATCCTTGGAAGCCAAATCGACGATAACACGATTCGATCCATCATTATATGCGGTATAATTCATGGCATGTTTCAAATCAATAACAACGCGCACCGTTGAAGGTTCCTTTTGAAACAAAGCATACCGGATACCGGACACATCCGCTTCATTCTCAATGTCCAACGAACCATTTAAGTTGCTATCCAGCTTCTGCTGGTCTCCAAAATTGTCAGCAAACGCAGTCGCTGGCAAATCCACCACTACCCGATCAGGGCCTGTCATCGTAAACGCTTTCGGCTTGACGGCACTGACTGTTGTGATGGTTAAACGGTTTTGGCTGAAACTAATTCCCTGCACCTGTGTAACACCTGAGTTCGCATTATTCGTTGGCGCAGTAGCACTTCCAGTACCTGTACTGTTATTTCCAGACTTAGGAGGTGTAAATTCCCCGTTTCCAGACCCGCTACTGCGGGTATATAATTTTACGGACTTGGAGCTGCCGTCCCATTTTACGTCCAGTCCCATTTGCTCGCCGATAAAACGAAGCGGTACAAGGGCATAATTGGAACGCAGCAGAGGCGAAGCATCCAGACTAATGTCGCTTCCATTGACAGTCGCCGTCTTACTTCCGATTATCATTCGGATCGAGGTACTGTCTTTCTCAATCGTTATGGTTCGCGCCTGCTGCTTCCATGTCACGTCATATCCCAAATTTTCAGAAATTACGCGTAGCGGGACCATTGTACTTCCGCCAATTACTTGTGCCTTAGCACCACTAGGGACACTTAACTGTTGATCGTCGAGATAGATTTGTGTTCCACTCGAAGCCGCATGTCCATAACCCGGAACCGCCCACATGAAGACAAATAATAACAACAAAAAACCAAATTTCTTCATTCGTCACCCTTCCATTCATAATTTTTTTGCCACATGCTCCGGTGCGGCGACCTGATATACGCGCTTATGTAATATCAGACAACCTTTTAGACGTTATCTCACACCAAAAGTTGCGAATATATTCCATCATAACAGAAATATACGTGCCAAAGAACTACTTTTGTCGAATTTTGACTAAAAATATAGATCATTCGCTTTCCGTCAAAAGTCACAGCCGGTAAAACTAAAAAAGCTACTTTTCACCCCCATGAATTTTCATTAAAAGGTGAAAAGTAGCTTTTATTGTAAACATCCTTAGTTAAGTGATTCAGTTGCTCCTGTGCCTGTTCCAAGATACTCCTTCAACCCATCGACAATACCTTCGGCGATCTTCTCCTGTGTTTCTTCTGTGAACATGGCTGCTTCATTTGATAGATTACTAAGGTAGCCACATTCCAGCAATACAGCGGGCATTTGTGATTTTCTCGTCACCACATGGTTTGCCACCTTAATGCCGTTATCCTTGAACTCGGTTGCCGCTACAAGATGCTTGTGCATGATCGTGGCCAAGCTCAAACTTTCCTGACGTGCATAATAGGTTTCAGAGCCATTGGCTTTTCCGTTATTAGAAGCTGGCATACTGTTACCATGAATGGATACAAACACGCTTGCCTGTTGACTATTAGCGAGTTGTGGTCGTTCATCCAGCGTGGGATACGTATCTCCATTGCGAGTCAATACGATTTGAATATCAGGATCATTTTGCAGAAGCTGCTCGACCTTTAACGCTACCGCCAATGCAAATTCCTTTTCATGTCGCCCAGTCACACTACCTGCTCCAGGGTCCTTACCACCATGTCCGGGATCAATGACGACGATTCGCCGTCCTTCGACATTCGTTGGTGCCATCACCTCCGGGTTCACACTACTCTCAAGCAACTGAAGGGTGACTTCACCTGCGCTGTTTTTAGAGAGATCGTAATCATGTGCTTGATTCAAAGCAATGACGATACGTGCGCCCCCTTTTGTTCCATCCGCAGGAGCGAATCTGATTTCCTGTACATCCTTGCTGTCACTATTCGTCAACGCCCGTGTGCCATCGCTACGAATCGGGAACGACTGGAGAAAGTCTGCGGCCAGTGAAGCCTCTGGTAAATCTACAACAATACGGTCAGGCCCCCTCATTTTGGATACTTTAGGGGTTATATCTTTGTTCAGAGAAATCTTTAACGTTTCACCCTCAAAAGTAATATTTTGTACAAGCAACGCATTTGCTGTGGTCTGTTCTGTATTTTGCTGCTTGGTTGGTGAAGATGCGGCTTCAGTATGCTTGTCTGCTTCAACTGGGTTTATTGTCGTCGCTGTTGCTAAAGACGTTTTATTGGTGCTAGTTGTACTCTGTGTTGACGTTTGCGACGATGGTTGGGATTGAGACTGTTTATTCGCTTGTTGAGTCGCAGCCTTTTGACTGAGATTTACGGATTTACTTTCATTATTCCAATCTACTTTTAGCCCCATTTGCTCCCCAACAAAACGCAATGGAACCATGGTCGAGCTGCCCCGAAGCACAGGAGGTGCATCCAGACTAACTGTTTTTCCGTTCACATCAGCCGATGTACGGCCTACATACATAGACATATCGGTACTGTTTTTTTGGATTGAGATTTTATAGGCTTGTGGTTCCCACTTGAACTGATACCCCAACTGCTCCCCAACCACCCGGAGCGGTACCATGATTTTTCCATTAACCATTTCAGGTTTGGCATCTGCAGGCGCTTCCACCCTTTTGCCATCTAAAAACAAATCTGCTCCAGCCGCATTCACATGAGGGGAGGACGGCCACAACCAAATCAAGATAGCCGCTAGTATCACCCAACCATATTTCTTCATCCTCATTCCCCTAACTTATATATGTATTTTTGGTATTTCTCACAGACACAGTCCTTCAACCAATTTACATTTACAATACCATGCTGAGTCGAACCGTCAACCCCTTATTTTCCAATTTATTTTTTTGAGCATGATAAAAGCCCGCAGGCAAAAGAATTGCCAGTACGGGCTTTCTGTCTAACAAATGAGCAAGCTATATGGCTTCGTAATGATACTGAACTTGGAATTATGATTATGCGCCTTGTTTCGCAGCGCGTTTTTGTTCATACGCCAGAATTTCAGATTCATGCTGGAGCGTCAGGCCAATATCGTCCAAGCCTTGCAGCAGGAACTGGCGGCGATGTTCATCCAGATCGAATTCAATTCGCAGACCATAGTCGTCAGTGATTGTTTTTTCATTCAGGTCTACGTTCAATTGGTAGTTATCATGCTGCGCCGTACGCTGGAACAATTCCTCTACTTGCTCTTCAGACAGCTTGATCGGCAATATACCATTTTTAAAACAGTTATTATAGAAGATATCTGCATAAGACGGAGCAATTACACAACGAAACCCATAGTCCATAATCGCCCACGGCGCATGCTCACGTGAGGAACCGCAGCCAAAGTTAGCGCGAGAGATCAGCACAGATGCCCCTGCATAACGAGGCTTGTTCGGTTCAAATTCAGGATTGATATTGCCCGCTTCATCAAACCGCCACTCGTAGAACAGAAACTGTCCAAAGCCCGTACGTTCAATTCGTTTCAAAAACTGCTTAGGAATAATAGCATCTGTGTCCACGTTCACCCGATCCACAGGTGCTACAATTCCTTTTAATGTTGTGAAAGCTTCCATCGTAATTCCTCCTCTGTATCCTAGCGGACTACTTCTTCCTGCTTGAATTTCCAATCCCGTACATCAACAAAATGCCCATGAATCGCCGCAGCGGCTGCCATTGCTGGAGATACCAGATGAGTCCGTCCTCCGCGTCCCTGACGACCTTCAAAGTTACGATTAGAGGTCGAAGCACAACGCTGTCCCGGTTGCAGTACGTCTGGATTCATCGCAAGACACATACTGCATCCCGCTTCACGCCACTCAAATCCTGCTTCTTTAAAAATGACGTCCAGTCCTTCTTCTTCAGCCTGAATTTTCACACGACCCGAACCTGGTACGACGATGGCCGTTACTTTGTCAGAAACCTTGTAACCTTTGGCAACTTCAGCGGCTGCACGCAAATCTTCAATTCGCCCGTTGGTGCAGGAGCCGATAAACACATAATCAATCGCAATATCCGTGATCGGAGTACCTGGCTTCAAATCCATATATTCAAGCGCTTTTTCAGCTGCTTTACGTTCATTTTCGGTTGGCAGTTCTGCCGGAATCGGTACGGTTGAGGAAATATCTGTCCCCATACCCGGGCTGGTGCCCCAGGTTACTTGCGGAATCAAAGCATCTACGTCAAACTCCAGCACGACATCAAACTCAGCGCCTTCATCTGTGACAAGCTCTTTCCACTCAGCAACCGCTTGCTCAAAAGCAGCTCCTTGTGCTACATGTTGACGTCCACGCAAGTAATTGAAGGTGGTTTCGTCCGGTGCAATCATTCCTGCTCTGGCTCCGCCTTCAATGGACATGTTACACACAGTCATGCGCTCTTCCATGCTCAATTCGCGGATGGATTCACCTGTGTACTCAATAACATAGCCTGTAGCGAAATCTGTACCGTATTTGGCGATGACACCCAAAATCATGTCCTTCGCTGTTACACCAGGTTTGCGGCGGCCTACAAAGCGAACTTCCATCGTTTTGGCTTTGGCTTGCTGGAGACATTGTGTTGCCATTACGTGCTCTACCTCACTGGTTCCGATACCAAAAGCGAGTGCTCCGAACGCCCCGTGTGTGGAGGTATGGCTATCACCACAAACAATCGTTTTGCCCGGATGAGTGAGACCAAGTTCAGGCCCCATAACGTGAACGACGCCTTGGTCCACCGTATCCAGATCATACAGTGTGACACCGAAATCACGGCAATTTTGAGTTAATGTATCGATCTGCTGCTTGGAAATCGGGTCCGTAATATTGTAACGGTCCTTAGTCGGCACGTTATGATCCATCGTTGCAAACGTAAGCTCTGGACGACGCACCTGACGGCCGCTAAGACGTAATCCCTCAAACGCCTGTGGCGATGTTACCTCATGTACGAGGTGAAGATCAATGTACAAAATACTCGGCTTACCCGCTTCCTGATAGATGACATGGTTATCCCAAATTTTCTCGAACATGGTCTTTTTACTCATCATTATTCACCCCTGTGTTTTTCGAACCTAGTGGAGAGAAGCTACGGCTCTCTCTTGAATGTCAACAATATACCACGGGATATTTAATTGGTCTAAGATATGATATCTATAGAAGTGATAGGTTAAGGCTATAAGGATGGATAAGGTGAATATAGGCGGTTCATTGCACTGTTTCTCTATCAGTCTTTATTGTAATTTCAGCCGCTCCGGCGTGGATCAGGCGTCGTTAAGGGTTATTCCCCTGCCTACTCCGGAAAAGCGGCTGAAGGTCATTCTGCTGTTTTCAAAACGTTGTTGTTTCACCAACTTCTTTAGGGTTGGGGACGGGCCGAACGGCGAACCTTATAAATTCCTCAGGACCTAATGTAGCTATGCTTAAGAAATTGAATTCAACCCGCTTTAGTAATTATGATCAAAAGGATAAAAAGTACAGGCTAAACAGCAATTCGAAAAATTGCCGGTGGTGGAGCTTAAGAATCTTTAAAAATGAATTAATTTCAAGATGATTACCAGCAAAATGAACAGTGCCAAGACAGCAGCAATCGATGTCCAAACTCTTCCTGTGATTCCCTCGTAGTCTCTTTTCGTTTCCCCCACACGTAACACCTCCTTTATTTTAGGGTACTATACTCCATAGGCTATGCGAGGTCTTGGTTAAAGGAAGGGCTTCTTAACAAAAAAAGCTCGCTGACCCATTAAGGTCAGCTGAGCTTTTTGATTTATTTAGAGTATTCACTTACTTCAAACGTAAGGATACGATCAAACAGCATGTAGTCCTTGCGGCTGCTGAATGGGCCTTTATTGTTATCGTGCTTGTTAATGGCGTATGAAGCCGATCCAGAACCTGCCTGCTTTCCCTCATACCAAGTAATAAAGTCGTTCACCTCTTTCATGCTTAGGTCGAATTCTTTTTCCAATCCTGTTGTCATGGTGACTACCAAAATTGCATGGTTTCCTGTTGGTTGCTCAGGATCAGTTTGACCGCCTCCTCCTTATGGAGTAGAAGACGCTTCGTTGGAATTCAGAATCAACGCCATTCACAATACCCTCCGCTACTTCTCTTCTAATACTCTTTACAATCACCCTTACGCATGTAACTAACAATTTTCATTGACTCTAACTGGTAATAAAGCTTAAAAGTTTTAAAAAACACATGTTAATATTATACATATAATATAGCTTACATACACTAAAGAGGCCCCTCACCTGTGTAGCCAGTAGGTTGTCACCGATGCTTTCGGATCACACAACCGTGCTTCCGATGTGTTGTAATAAGAATAAATGAGTTGGGTAATTCTGTAAATATTTATATGTATAGTTTATGCTGATCACATCAAGATAGTTATTCGGTGAATTCTGTGGTAATTCCTGTACTGAAGAAAGCTCTGCTAACCTTATGGTCGGCAGAGCTTTCTTTTGCTTTAGAATCCCCCAATTTGTACAAGGGTCTGAATAAGCTGATCATGATTGTGGGCGGGTACAGTTATAAAAAACAAAAAGCTACTCGCAACAATTAACAATGCCATTTTTTTCAACATTACTTAACCACACCTTTTCAATTAGATTGGAGAACTCTGTTTTGATTTCAGGAGTCGCATGGACTTGAAAACGCATAAACAGACCAATACAATTTATAAAGTTTGTTTCATTAGTTATTATATGTGACTTTGCCATTGCATACATCAAGTATTTAAAGCCATCACTGTATTTCACCCGATGTAAATAATAATGAGCCATTTCATAAGCAAACCATGCGAAATAGTCTGGTATTACTTGTTGGGTATATATATCAGATGATGTTGGGAGTTGAGAAAATGAATTAATATTCGTTTCAAAACGTGAAAGAACATCATCCACATCTATTTCATATCGGTTAGCCGCTATCATAACGTTCAACAGCTTTGAGAGTTTCTCATTTTCGTTAGCGGTTGATGTTGCCGCTATATATTCAACATAGTCTGGCAGCACGCTAACATCTCCAGACAGGAGTTTATTGACGTACGTGTTACCTTCTGCCCACTGACTGAACAAGTTTACCCAGTGTTGAGTATCTTCATCAGTCTCTTTGACCCAATCTAAATTCGCATAGGCGTATGTATATTGTAAAGCTTGTTGATAATCGCCTTGGGCTTCACAAACACTAGCACACAACAAATCGGCGTAAGCAATGTATCCAAATAACGGACCTCTAGTTTCCTTTTCATGCTCCCTATTCTTTCGATTCTTCTGCTGATGCTTTATGAAATATTGCACTTCCGCTTTCCCTCTCATTTGCCTTGCCATTTCCTCAACCTTGTCCCACTTACGCAAAGACCTATACACGTTCGCCAAATCCTTCAATGCGTCAAGTTGGTCCATTTCATCCAGACGTTCAATGTAAGGCTCGAACAACGTAGCTGCCTTGAGGTTGCGACTTTGATCGTCACCAACCTGAATCGTGAACATTCGATACTGACAGATCGCCAATCGTTCAGAATGTTGGTACTTCTCCGTTTCAGCTACACCCTCATAGAACAGTAACGCAGCATCATGTCGTCCCTGTGCTAATAGCACTTCTGCCATATCAAATAGTTTAGGCGAATAGAGTAGGTTGTCCATAATGGTTCCTACCACTCGACGGATCGCATCCAGCTTGTCCAATTCCGCACAACGATACAAAAATGGCTCGATTCGTCTCATATTCGGGGGGGTGTCGATGATGTAGTTTTCTATAAATAGGTCGTAAAAGTATCCTTCTGGTAAACCCATAGCCTCGGTAATGCGATCTATCTGGTTAACAGACATAGATTTATTGCCTGACACTATGCTACTTACTATCCCCCTATTCATGCCCGCTATATGCCCAAACTCCATCATGCTCAAACCTTCTTGCTTAAGATATTGTTCCAATTCTGCTCTAATCGTGGGTGTAACTTTCATAGATAAACCACCCTCCATACAGAAGTACCAATATTTATATATTATCACACTCTATTGTTGTCCATAATTTAACAGTTGTCAATAATTTTTATTTATTTGCATCGAATGTCGAAGTATATAAAATAAGCAGTTCCAAAGAGTCCTTTTGAATTGCAGTCAAATATCCTACCACTGTTACCCTTGAGACTTATGGTAATGGAAATATAAGCCTTCAAAAAAGCAGACACTTACATTGATCTTGACTGTACAAAAGTATGGAAGGTTACTTGCTGAGTGGGACTACAAAAATCCGCTGAATTAACAGAGGCTTTTCATACCTGTATCTTAAATTAGTTTTGCTGCTATAACGCTACGAGTTTTAAAGAGAAATATTGTTCGGTGAATATAAAGTTGTAGACGGACAATACGTCATTAAGCTAACGGGCAGTTTAACTTGATTGGTGATATTATGCTACTCTAATATAAATAAGCAAATAATTTAATCAAGAGGTGTAATAATGCGGTTTCATGAATTTTATATCGGACAAGTATTTAAAACTAAGTCTTTAAAATTAACTAAAGAGGACATTACCAGATTTGCAAGGGAGTTTGACCCGCAATATATGCATTTAGATGAAGAGAAAGCATTACAAGGCAGATTTAATGGAATTATCGCTTCAGGAATTCAAACATTAGCTGTTTCTTTTAAGCTTTGGGTTGAAACAGGCAGTTACGGTGATGAGGTTATTGCTGGAACTGCTATGAATAATATTAAATTTATTAAACCAGTATATCCAGGCGACGAATTGTACACCATTGTTGAAGTGATTGGAGTAAAAGAGAAGAGGAATGGAACAGGACTCGTTACTGTATTGCTGTCGACTTTCAACAACAAAGAGGAGCAAGTTTTTGAAGGCGATTTAACCGTTCTGGTTAAACAGTAAAGTTTCATAAAAAATCAATTATTACAGGTTTGAAGAGGTCCATGCATTTTAACACGGACCTCTTCTCTTTATTCTAACGTGGCTTGACTTGCGGCTTCATGTTCAGCCACACATTGCAGTAAATCCTTCTAAGCCATCATTTGGCGACCTTGACGTTGCCCTTCTCCAATTGAATTTCATATAGATTTTACATCTTGAACCTGTACTTTACCACCATTTTGGATAACATATCTATGCCTTCTGGTGTTCGACTAGCATTTCCGTCCAATGTAATAATAATAAATTGATATTGCAAATCATATAAATGAATAATTTACTATTAAATCTCTGAGATTCGCACTGTGCTATTTCAGTATAGAGGGCTGAGAATGCCATTTACTAATCTCAGCCCATATTATGTCATTCAGCTGCTTTTGTATTGGAGCTGTACAAACAATACGACGGAATGAGAAGCATCATACAAACCATAGAGGTATAGCTACTTCAAGAGCGGTCTAATCTATGTAAATTTTTGGTTCAGTGTAATGAATTTCACATCTTTCCGGGTCAACCTGTTCTACCATAGAAGGGTGATACGCCGTGCTGGGCAGACCACTTTGGTCGGGACGGTTACGTCTTGTTCTAAAACCAGCTACACAGGCTGCCTGGCATGCGCGGCAAGTACGCCTTTATTTTGATTCGAAGCGGAGTGTCCAGATGTTGAATACCGAATTGGAATACCGTGAGCGCATCAGGAAGTTGGCCGTATGTATTGTCAAGCACTACCGTGGAAAAGGACCGGACAACGTCAAGGTTTCACTGGATTCGCCGCTCCGGATTACGGTAGAAATTCGAGGTACATTGTCTAATTTGTCCGAAATTCTCGTTCATGAAGGGGCCGAGGACAAGGTCAGGGAATATTGGAACGTCCTTCGTCCTTATCTGGAAAAGGAGTTTATGAACGAAGCCGAAAAAACACTCGGCAGTCCCTTCACTTATACTTGGGAGGTCTGCCCCTCCGTCCATGGAGACGGACACATTATCATTACTCTAGAACTACAACACATACACCGGTTGGATTAGCGGGAAGGAGCTTGTCTCCTCGCTCGCGGATAAGCCAGTACAGGATGCAGCGTAAAGCGGCATTTTTGTATTGGCTTTTTTTATGTTACGAGTTTCATCTATTTCATATAAAAGAGGTGCTGCACTTATGGCAGACAAGGTATTGACCGTATGTCCCTACTGTGGGAGCGGTTGTCAGCTTCATTTGCTGGTGGAAAAAGGACAGGTAATTGGCGCAGAGCCGGCTGGTGGTCGTACGAATGAAGGAACGTTGTGTCTGAAAGGACACTATGGATGGGATTTTTTGAATGACCCGCAAATTCTGACTGCACGCTTGCGCAAGCCCATGATTCGCAAAAATGGAGTTATGGAGGAAGTGGAGTGGAAGGAAGCCATTCAATATACTGCCGAACGGCTGTCAGCAATTAAGGAAAAATACGGACCCGACTCCATTATGGGAACGGGCTCCGCACGCGGTCCGGGAAATGAAGCCAATTATGTCATGCAAAAGTTCATGCGGGCGGTCATTGGCACGAACAATATTGACCATTGCGCTCGTGTATGCCACGGCCCTTCTGTGGCAGGTTTGACTTACTCGCTCGGTGATGGAGCTATGTCCAACTCTATTCCTGAAATTGAACACTCAGATCTCATTTTCGTGTTTGGATATAATGCACCCGAAACACATCCGATCGTCGCAAGACGCATTGTAGCTGCCAAGCAAAGAGGCGCCAAAATTATTGTATGCGATCCGCGCATGACCGAAACAGCTCGTATTTCGAATATGTGGCTACCCCTAAAGGGCGGTTCGAACATGGCTTTGGTGAACGCTTTTGGTCATGTACTTGTGCATGAAGGACTGTACGACAAACGATATGTGGAAGCAAACACAGAAGGCTTTGCCGAATACGTAGACAGTATTAAAAAGTATACTCCCGAATATGCGGAAGGCATCACGGGGGTCAAGGCGGCCGACATCCGGGCGGCTATGAGGGAATATGCAAAGGCCCCTACCGCTACAATTTTGTACGGAATGGGCGTATGTCAATTTTCACAGGCCGTTGATGTGGTAAAGGGGCTCGCTTCCCTTGCACTGTTGACGGGAAATCTGGGCAAGCCGAATGTGGGTATCGGACCAGTACGGGGACAAAACAATGTACAGGGTTCCTGCGACATGGGTGCTTTGCCGAATGTGTATCCCGGCTATCAGGATGTAACAGACAACACAGTCCGCAAAAAGTTTGAAAAAGCATGGGGTGTTGAGCTGCCGCGTAAAAAAGGCTATCCACTTACAGAGGTACCGCACCTCATCCTGAAAGAGAACAAGCTGAAAGCTTATTACATTTTCGGCGAGGACCCTGTACAAAGTGATCCGAACGCCGCCGAGTTGCGTGAAGCCCTAGACCAATTGGAATTTGTCGTCGTCCAGGATATTTTCATGAACAAAACAGCGCTGCACGCTGATGTCATCCTCCCTTCTACTGCCTGGGGCGAGCATGACGGTGTATATTCTTCGGCAGATCGGGGCTTTCAGCGCATCCGTAAGGCCGTTGAGCCACAGGGTGATGTAAAGCCAGACTGGGCTATTATTAGCGAGGTTGCTACCGCCATGGGCTATCCTATGTCCTATGCAAACACAGAAGAAATTTGGGATGAAATGCGTAGCCTCAGCCCATTATTCTCCGGTGCCAGCTACCAAAAAATGGAGCAGCAAGGCGGCGTGCAATGGCCCTGCCCTACTGAGGATCATCCAGGTACACCGTATTTATATAAAGGAAATCAATTTTCGACACCTAGTGGCAAAGGCAGATTATTCGCCTGCGAATGGCGTCCGCCACAAGAACAACCGGATGCAAAATACCCGCTTGTCTTGTCCACAGTCCGTGAGGTAGGTCACTATTCCGTTCGTACCATGACTGGCAATTGCCGCGCGCTGCGCCAGTTGTCTGATGAGCCTGGCTTTATTCAGATTAGCCCAGAAGACGGAGCAGATCTGAATATTCTGGATGGCGAAATTGTTGCCATATCCTCCCGTCGGGGACGCATCATGGCACGGGCACAAATCAGTGACCGTGTGCAACAAGGTGCGACCTACATGACCTATCACTGGTGGGTTGGAGCATGCAACGAGCTGACCGCTGATTTTCTCGATCCGGTATCCAAAACCCCGGAATTAAAATACTGTGCCATCCGTCTGGAACGGATCGCCGACCAAGCGCAGGCCGAACGTGATGTACATGAATCGTACCAACGGATTCGCAGACAGATGAACGTCCAGGAAGCTGTTTTGGCTGATAAGGTGACGAGATGAGCGGCACAGGGAATATGATGCACCGTCCGACAGATAACCGGTCAGCTTCGACGAGTAGAATGGGAGCAGCCTGTAGAACAAGCGCTGTTGCTTCTTCTTTTGTAGTCGCAGACGCCGGGCAGTGCATCGGCTGCAAAGCCTGTGAACTGGCGTGCTTCGCCGTTCACAGTCAGGCTAACGGTATAGGAGCTTCGGTCGGAACCGTCAGCGTACCTGTTGTACCCAAGGTGTATGTTGTACGTACAGGGGAGATGTATGTGCCGGTGCAATGCCGGCATTGCGAAAATGCCCCCTGCGCACATGCCTGTCCGGTACAGGCCATTCGTCAGGAGGACGGCGTCGTTATGATTGATGAGGAACGATGTATCGGCTGTACCTCCTGTGTTTTGGCCTGCCCTTTCGGGGCAATTGAGGTGTCTCCGGTCTACCGGGCAGGACACGTTGTAACGCAGTCCGGCCTGACTCACCGCGCAAATCGAGTCGCCCTTCCCCGCACCGCGGCAAGCAAATGCGATCTGTGCGCGGAAACAGAGAACGGACAGCCTGCATGTGTAGATGCCTGCCCGAATCATGTCCTACGGCTGGCCAAAGGTATATCCGACTCGCCTCCAGAGCCTCGGCGGGAAGTATTTTTCCCACGCCTATAAGGTCAAAATCAGCCGCAGAAAGGTAGAAAACCATGTCAACCACAATAGACAAGATCTCTTCACCTCCTTGTATGAAGACGACTGATTGTACAGACCCTGTCATTCATATTGACCCTACGCTCTGCACGGGATGCAGACGTTGTGCTGGGGTTTGTCCAGTAGATGCCATAGAGGGACTACCCGGAGAACCGCAAACCGTTAATGCAGACCGATGTGTTATTTGCGGTCAATGTGTACAAATATGCAGCGTATACGCATCTGACTGGGCAGGTTCATCTCCACAGGAAGGCGCCGCTAGACGGCTGGAACGTATACAAGAACGCGATATGCCTGCCGACATCAGAGAGCCGCTATTCGCTGCCTATTATAGCTACAACTTGAATAAGGTAACCGAGATGATGACCAAACCTGGACAGTTTCGGATCGTCCAATGTGCTCCAGCCATTCGTGTTTCACTCGCGGAGGAATTCGGAATGCCGTTCGGCACCTTGACGCCTGGGAAAATGGCTGCTGCTTTGCGCCGCCTTGGCTTCGACCGGGTATACGACACCAACTTTGGAGCTGACGTGACCATCATGGAGGAAGGCACTGAATTAATTCGTCGCGTGACCGAAGGCGGTCCCTTACCCATGTTCACATCCTGCTGTCCAGCATGGGTCCGATTTGCCGAGATTGAATATCCCGATCTGCTAGACCATCTATCCAGCTGCAAATCTCCGATGCAAATGTTAGGAGCGCTAATCAAATCTTATGGCGCACAACTGGACGAGGTGGAACCTGCGAATATATACAGTGTTGCCATCATGCCCTGTACTTGTAAACAATTTGAATGCGATCGTCCCGAAATGGAATCTGACGGTTACCGTGATGTGGATGAGGTACTGACCACGCGTGAACTTGCATACTGGATCAAGCAGCGCGGAATTGATTTTGCGAACCTGCCTGATGAAGAATTCGATTCACCGTTAGGACAATATTCAGGTGCAGGCTCCATTTTTGGAGTCACCGGAGGAGTCATGGAAGCTGCCATCCGTACAGGTTACGAGCTGCTGACGAATGAAAAACTGCCGAAGCTCCAGCTCGATTTTGTACGTGGTGAGGAAGGCATTCGAGTAGCTGAGGTACAGGTAGGCAAGCTGCAGCTCAAGGTAGCGGTCGTCGCCGGGCTACAACATGCCTATCGGCTACTGGATCGTGTCCAGGCGGGCGAATGTGATTATCATTTTATTGAGGTGATGGGCTGCCCTGCTGGATGTATCAGCGGAGGGGGACAACCCAAGCTCATGTTAGAAAAACAACGAATTGAAGCTTATCGGGCACGTAAATCTTCCATCTATGGACATGATGCTGCACACCAGGTACGAAAATCGCATGAGAACCCTCACATCATCAAACTTTATGATGAATTTCTAGGTGAGCCGCTGGGTCATGTATCGCATCATCTGCTGCATACGACCTTCCAACAACGGGGGCCCGGCAAGCAAAGCCGCAGTAGCACTATTTCCACCAAAGGGGATACGGGTTACTCCATTCATTAATATGTTAAGTTATTTTTATGCTGTATACATTATATTTGTCGTTAGTTAGAGAGGAGTCGAATTGTATGAACCGTTTTGTTTTAGCTGATCCCGATCAGTGTATCGGCTGTCGTACCTGTGAAATCGCATGTGTCATCGCACATTCAGCGGAGAACCCTTTTATCTCGCCAGATGATGAGTTTCATTTTCACCCTCGTCTGAAAGTTATCAAATCATTTGGAGTCACTGCACCCGTTCAGTGTCGTCACTGTGAGGATGCCCCATGCGCCAACGCTTGTCCGAACGGCTCCATTACGAACGCAGATGGCTGCATTCTCATTAATAGCGAAAGCTGCATTGGCTGTAAAACCTGCATGATCGCCTGCCCTTACGGCGCGATTACCATGGTACCCGAGTATCGAAACGGGCAGCCTGTAGTGCAGGACGGATTGTATACCAATATGTCAGGTCGTTTGCAACCCAAAGAACGCATGATTGCTAGCAAATGTGATTTATGCGAAGGTGTCGACGGCGGCCCAGCCTGCATTGGTAAATGTCCAACACAAGCCCTCAGGCTGGTCGAGCCAGATCTGGTTCATGCCCGGGTAGAGGAAAAACGCGCTGCAAGTGCACGTCAGCTACTGCATATGACACGCATTCCGGCAACGGGTCTATGACCGAAGGTTTCCCTCTGCCTACAAATATGCGAACCGAGCGGGATGCGCTAGGAGAGATGGAAATTCCAGCAGATGCCTTTTACGGTATTCACACTGCACGCGCGATGAACAATTTTGCGGTCAGTGGCAGGCCCGTGAACCAAAACTTGATCCACGCTCTTGTGTTGGTAAAAAAAGTAGCCGCTCAAGTAAATGGTGAGCAGAAACGAATTCCTGCCCAACGGGCCTCTGCCATTGTAAATGCCTGCGACGAAATACTCGCCGGGAGGCATCAACATATGTTTACCGTGGATGCCATGCAAGGCGGCGCAGGCACCAGTACCCATATGAATGTAAATGAGGTCATTGCTAATTTGGCCATCGTACAGCTGGGAGGCAGACCAGGGCAGTATGAGATTTTACATCCGCTGGATGATGTGAACTGCTGCCAGTCTACGAATGATGTCTATCCGACAGCGCTACGAATTGCAGCGATACGGCTGCTTCGGCCTTTATGTGACACGATGTCTTCATTACAGGATGCTTTACAGCACAAAGAAACAGAATATGCCGACTTGCTCAAGCTAGGCCGCACTCAGCTAATGGATGCCCTGCCCATGATGGCCGGGCAGGGCTTTGGTGCCTACGCAAAGGCTATAGCGCGCGACCGCTGGCGTCTCTATAAAGCTGAAGAGCGGCTGCGGGAAATCCCTATTGGGGGCACGGCGATTGGCACAGGTATGAACGCGCCCCGCGCATACAGCTATCGGATGGTCGAAAAGCTGGCGGATGAGACTGGCTTTGGACTGAGTCGCAGCGACCACCCGATGGACCCGATTCAAAATATGGATGTCTTTGTGGAGGTGTCCGGTCTACTCAAATCAGCCGCCGTGAATCTTTACAAAATATCTGGCGATTTTCGCCTACTGGCCTCTGGTCCTTTCGGTGGTATTGGCGAATACACGCTGCCTCCAGTTCAGGCGGGATCCTCTATTATGCCTGGTAAGGTCAATCCGGTAATAGCTGAAATGGCAGGACTCACAGCCATGCGTGTGATAGCCGAAGATGCGGCTATCACTATGGCCGCTGCCTCCGGTCAGTTGGAGCTAAACGCATTCCTGCCGCTGATTGCCGAATCGCTGCTGGAATCGCTACATATTCTGAACAACGCGGTTCGACTATTCGAGGAGCGATGTGTGCGCGGCCTGATCGTGCGTGAGGAACGCTGTACTACAAATCTGCGTAACTCAGCCGTGATGGCTTCTGCGCTGGTCGCGGAGCTTGGCTATGATGAAGCTGCCTCTATTGCATCTGCAGCCATTGTGCAAGGTCGCGCACCAGAGGATATTGTAGAAGATCGCGGCCTACTGACCCGTTCGCGGATTGACCAATTATGCCATCCCTATACAGTAACCAAGCCCGGAATTCCGGGACAGGAAGAAGGAACTCACCATGGGAATGAATGATACCCCTCGTAGCAATCGACCACATATCGTCCTGCTCGGTCGCCGCAACGCAGGCAAATCCAGCATTCTGAACACCCTGACTGGTCAGCCCGTCGCTGTGGTATCTCCTGTAGGAGGAACGACCACGGACCCCGTTTTCAAACCAATGGAGCTGCTCCCAGCGGGTCCCATTGTTCTGGTGGATACCGCCGGACTGGACGATGAGGGTGAGATCGGGGAGCTGCGCCGCAACAAAACGCTCGAAATACTTAATAGTACAGACTTGGCCTTGCTCGTTATCGACGCCACCGTTGGTGTCGGACCATTCGAGCATGAGCTACTCGAAAAGCTCCGCACCAAAAAGATTCCTGTTATTGGGGTATTGAATAAGATAGATACCCTGACTGAATCAGATAATACCGCTACAAAGCTGGCAACTGAACTGGATCTCACCCTGATTCCTTTCAGTGCATCTTTGCTTTGGGGAGACACGGAACTGAAAAAAGCTATTACTAATACGCTCCCTCAAAACGAGGATCGTTTCCGTATCGTCGGTGACCTGTTGTCACCCGGCGATGTTGTTGTGCTGGTCGTTCCCATCGACAAAGCTGCACCAAAAGGCCGATTGATCCTGCCACAGCAGCAAACAATCCGCGATACACTAGAGAGTGATGCCATCGCTGTAGTGACCAAAGAACATGAACTACGATTGACGCTGGAGAGATTGGGACGCAAGCCTCGCTTGGTCATTACCGATTCACAGGTTTTTATGAAAGTAGCGGCCGACACGCCTAAGGATGTGCCTCTTACCTCTTTTTCCATCCTGTTTGCCCGTCATAAAGGCGATCTGGACGAACTGGTACGAGGTGCAAGAGCCATTGATCGCCTCAAGGATGGAGACCGTGTACTCATTGCCGAAGCCTGCACTCACCAATGCCAATCTGACGATATTGGTCGAGTGAAAATTCCCCGCTGGCTCCGCCAAACGATAGGCAAACGTCTCATCATCAAGCATGCATCCGGCTCCAGCTTCCCTGATGATCTGAGCGAATACGCACTGGTTATTCATTGCGGTGCATGCATGCTCAATCGGCGTACGATGCTTCATCGAATGTCGGAAACCAAAGCTGCCGGAGTGCCGATTGTGAACTATGGTATTTTCATCGCTTATGTACAGGGGGTCTTTCCCCGTGCTATTGAATGCTTCCCATCTGCTATGCTGGCATGGGAGCAAGCTGTAGAAGCCGGCAGTTATTCCTAAAAGGCCTCATCTCATCATTAATATTTTTTTCCAGACACACAAAAGCAGCCGCGCTGATTCCAACGCGACTGCTTTTTATTTTCAAGTTCTATTATAAATCATGAGAATTTTCATAGCGTGAAATGATATTACGAATAATATAAATTGCTAAAAATACAAATCGCGCTCGCCTGCTTCCAGTCGTTCCAGTCTGTCAAGCGTCAAACGGCGTGTCGATTCACGTGGTATACGCTCCAGATTTTCTCGCAGAGCGGCAGCTCCCAGTTCACGTGCCTCCTCATCCCCATAATCCAGCAGATATTCTTGAAAGGTAAGCAGCGAATTCGGCTGGCACACATTATGAATTTGTCCTGATTTGGCAAGCTCCATGAAACGATCTCCTGTTCGCCCCTCACGATAGCAAGCTGTGCAGTAGCTCGGCATATATCCACCACGGCACAAACTTTTAATAATTTCCGATGGTGAGCGATGATCCCCCACCTCAAATTGAGGCTTATCATCAGTTTCCTGTTTTGCATATGCCCCTACGCCTGTAGCTGAACCTGCACTAATCTGCGACACGCCTAGACCAATGACGCGGTCTCTATATTCCGGCTCCTCGCGAGTGGACAGGATCATACCAGCATAAGGGACAGCCAGTCGAAGAACAGATACAATTTTCATAAAATCCTCATCGTTGACCAGGTACGGATATCGCTCCAGATCTACATTTTCAGCCGGACGCAATCGTGGAACTGAAACCGTATGAGGGCCACAGCCAAAGGCTTCTTCCAAGTGTTCGGCATGTTTCAGCATCGCTACGGTCTCATAGCGGAAATCATACAAGCCGTACAACACACCGATCCCCACATCATCTATACCCGCACGCATGGCTCTGTCCATTGCGGTGGTGTGCCAATCAAAGTCCCGCTTTGGTCCCTGCAGGTGGAATTTACGATAGCTTTCCCGATGATACGTTTCCTGAAATAAAATATACGTACCAATGCCCACCTCTGCCAGCTTCCGATAGTCCTCCTCGGTTGTGGATGCAATATTCACATTGATCCGCCGAATGCTGCCGTTATCTACCTTGACCTCATAGATCTGGCGCAGACAATCGACGATATAGTCAATGGGACAATGGACTGGGTCTTCCCCCGCTTCCAGCACGAGCCGCTTGTGTCCCAGTTCTTGAAGCACTCTAACCTCCTCCACCAATTCCTCCGGTGTCAGACGGCTACGAGTAAAGCTGTCATTGGTATGTTTATAACCACAATATTCGCAGTTATTCACGCAGTGGTTGCTTACATATAAAGGGGCGAACAGCACAATCCGGTTGCCATAAATTTGTTCTTTGACTGCTCTCGAAGATTTGAACATCTCTTCCAATAATTCAGGATCATCCACATGCAAAAGAGCCGCCGCTTCACTCGCACTCAGTCCCCGGCAGGCTCTCCCCTTTTCTAAAATTTCTAAAATACGGTGTCGATCTGTTGCCTCTTGTTTCCCCTGCTCCACTGCTGCCATAATCTCTGCTTCATTAATAAAATCCGCCGACACTTTCTCCCGTACTCCACTCACGTATACCCATCTCCTTATTTATGGTTACTGCAATGTTTCCGTTGGCCTCACAAAGTTTCCTGTCTCATAAGCTGTCGTTGCACCCTCAAACTATCGCCGCGCCCCATATCGACTTCAAATCCCGCTCCGCGAATCCGCAGCTCCAGGCAATGTCGACATTGGGCAGACTCATCGCCCAAACATATTTTATTCTCATAAATCGCATACTTAGGTCTCACCGCCAGTGGCGACAAATTGGGCATCACCACATTTGCTCCCGCCTGAAGCGCCTTCTCCCTGCCTTGGGGATGAATCGTTCCCATTGCCGTGGACGCCGGAATAAGTGCATCTGGAACGACCAATCGGGATAACGAAATAATATCGAGTGCCTTTTCCATGCTCCCCTGACTGGCATCCCGAAGCGGCGTGTTGCTATGCGGTAGAAAAGGACCAATCCCGATCATATCTGGTGACAGGCTGTGTAGATAGACCAAATCGTCTGCTAATTCACTATTCGTTTGTCCTGGTAACCCCACCATACATCCGGCCCCGATCTGAAAACCGATTCGTTGCAAAGCCAGCAGACGGCTTCGCCTGCTTTCCATCGTCATCGTCGGATGCAGCTTGGCGTACAAATGGGGGGAAGCTGTCTCATGCCGCAGTAAAAAACGGTCCGCGCCCGCCTCGTATAATTGCTCATAAGTTTCATCATCCCGCTCACCGATGGACAGTGTAACCGCCACATCCGCAAAACGGCTTTTAATTTCCCGAATCAATTTCGTCAGCCGGGCTGCTGTAAACCAGTAATCTTCCCCACTTTGCAGCACAAAGGTCCGATAACCGAGTTCATACCCCTCCGCACAACAGGCCAGAATTTCTTCTGGCTGCAAACGGTAACGATCTGCCTGTTTATTCGAAGCGCGCAGCCCACAGTACATGCAGTCCTGACGACATATACTGGAGAATTCAATTAATCCCCGTAAAAAAACACCTTTGCCATAGCGCTCCAATTTGGTGCGAGCTGCCAGGTGTCTCAGTTGAGCCCGCAGCGTCGGCTCATCATCCAGACGTGTCAGCAGCTCCATCATTTCCGTATGCGTCCATTCCTTGCCGTCAGCTAGACGCAGTAATAATTCGTCCGTGACTCATCCCTTCTTCCCTCGTCCATCCGGACTTCACATCATCAGCGGCTTGTACCGTACATGTATTATTCTAGCAATATCGGAGAGGTTGTAACGTGATTAGTTTCACAGAAAATCCCATTTTATAAAAACCTCCTCCAACTTCTGCCCCAAAAAATACACATTTAAATCAACACACAAAAAAGCTGTCTCTTCCTCTAATGGAAGAAACAGCCCTTGTCGATGGTTCTGCTTACTACTGAATCAAATCAATCGCCTGCTGGGGTACAAAATAATCAACGCCGTTAAATACAACTACACCGTTGAGCGTGGTATTTTTACCATTCAGCGTAGCGACATTTTTGTATACCGGAAGCTCCAGCTTGTTACTGCCTTTGGTCACTGTAATAACTTTCGTGTCCGCAGTAAACTTAGCTCCTTTAGCTTCAAAAGCGGCTTTTGCAGGAACAAAAAGCTGCTTGCTGACCGTATCCAAATCCAGTCCAAGTACACGTGTCATATATTTATTCACATCTGTATTGTCGATTACACCGGTTGGACGGTCTCCGTTCGGCGCATACGTGTACAACACGACATCGCCTCCTGTATGTCCGCCTGTAGTCCAGCCAATATTCGCACGTTTGCTAATGATCGGTCCGACAGCATAGTTCATGCTGCCTTCTTTGGCATCTTTAATGGTTTTTACTTCTTCGTCTGTCAAATCAGTGATGCCAAAATATGTGGAAAGCACCTCTTTAATATTGCTGCGATCTGCATTCAGCTTGGCTTCCAAGCCTTCACCCGTCAGCTTCGCTTTTTTCAGCGGGTCTATAAAAGAAGCTAAAGGTGTTTTGTCATAATTGCTAGTTGTATCGCTGCTACCAATCGTCAATCCACCGTTTCCGTGGTCTGTCACTGCTACGACGACTGTATTTTGGTTTTGCTTGGCGTAATCCACAGCAACTTTCACTGCATCGTCAAATGAAAGCACGTCACTAATAATTCCGGTTGGGTCATTTGCATGGGCGGCCCAATCCACTTTACTGCCTTCTACCATTAAGAAGAAGCCTTTATCGTTTTTGGACAACACATCAATTGCTTTCGATGTCATTTCCGCCAGACTAGGTTCCTTGGATGCATCGCGATCCAGGTTATACGCAAGTGCTTCGGGAGAAAAGCTTCCCCAGAGCTTGCTGGAGGCCGAATTTTTCAACCCTTCAGGTGTCGTGACAAAGTCATAACCCTGGTCTTTAATTTGGGCTACCAAATCTTGGCCATCTTTACGCCCTGCTGCCTCCAAAAACTTGCCGCCTCCACCTAACACTACATCAACCCCGTTGTAGGCTTGCTGCATGCTGAGCGCATCATAATTTTTACGATCAGGATAATGTGCGGTAAAATCAGCTGGTGTCGCATGCATAATCTCCGAAGTCGCAATAATTCCGGTCGATTTCCCTGCCAGCTTGGAAGCCTCGAGAATGGAAGCTACAGGCTTTTTGGCGTCACCCGCTGCAATGGGTTGTTGTCCAGGCATTGTCGCTTCATCAGGAAGGACACCTACATACCCAGTATGAGATTTATGTCCTGTGGCAAAAGCAGTACCCGCTGGAGCAGAATCGGCAATTGGAGCATCCGCAGAATGCGTACGCACCATGCCGCTTGCCATGCTGTCTAACGTTAGGGAAGATCCTTTGTACCATCTAGCCAGTGCAGTAGCGTCATTAGCCATACCGTCTGGAATCAAAATAATTACGTTTTTAATCGATGTGTCCTTTTCGACTGCCATCGCCGTTCCACCGCTCACTGCTAGCATCATAGTCGCTACGAGTGCGGCCACCGATTTTTTCGTATGTATCCCCCAACATTTTAGCATTTACTTTCCTCCCAGACACTTTTTTGTACAACCAGAACTAAGATTAATCACGTTTTATCAGGAGAATGTTAAATGAATTGCTTATCTGTATTAAAAGACTTTATTTGTGAAAAAACGCTTCATCTATATAAAACTTGTGACACATGGGATTCGTTAAGATTGGGAATTCCATTTTATTATTGTATAATCAGTCTATGATGTAATAGGTAAAGCTTATAAGATAAGGGGCGCAAAATTCGATGGAATTCAGACAGCTTCAGTACACCCTGCAAATTGCAGCGGAAAAAAACTTCTCACGCGCAGCAGAAAAACTGCATATTGCTCAGCCCTCTTTGAGCCAACAATTGTCCAAACTGGAAAAAGAACTTGGGGTACTTTTATTTCAACGCAACACCAGCACGGTGGAATTAACACATGCAGGAGCAAGCTTTGTAGAAAAGGCAAAAAAAATAGTCGATGCAGTCGAGCAGCTCCGGCAGGAAATGGACGATATTTCTCAACTGCGAAAAGGGAAGGTTGTGGTTGGCAGTATGCCTATCACAGGTTCTCATTTGCTGCCGCATGTGCTGCCTGTATTCAAGAAGGCTCATCCGGACATTGAAATCGTGTTAGTCGAGGATTCATCCATGAATCTAGAGAAAAAAACTGCCAGTGGGGATACAGATCTCAGCCTGCTATCTCTTCCATTAGTTGAACCTACACTTTCCTATGTGCCCATCGGTGAAGAGTGGATTGATCTTGCCGTTCCTCCAGGTCACCCCCTAGCCCTGCGTAAAAACGGAGGCCATCCGCAGCCTGTGCATATGGAAGAGCTGAAAGATGAGCCTTTTGTCGTGCTGAAAAAAGGGCAAGGCTTTCGCAAGCTGACGATGGATTTGTGTCATCAAGCTGGCTTTGAACCTAATGTGGTGTTTGAGAGCACTAATATGGAGACGCTCCAATCGCTCGTAGCGACAGGTATGGGAGTGACACTCGTCCCCCGTTTTATCGCCCGGGCCGCCAGCAGCGAGTTCGTTCCAGCATTATTGCCACTCGCCGAACCTACCCCTAGCCGTACCCTGGCCATTGCTTACCGAAACGGACGTTATTTGTCTAAAGCTGCCGAAGCCTTTATTGATACCTTCCGAGAAACGGTCGAGCAACTTTCTCAAAAGTAGCTTCGAATGTGAAAAGGACCGTCTTCCTCCCTAGCCAAAGCCAGAGAAGAAGGCGGTCCTGGGGCTTCGCCCCTATACTTTCAATACTTCATTTACTTTACGGGTTCGATTACACTGTTGCGATGTTGCTTCCATCTGTCTTTAACGAACCACATTTCATGTTCATTTGAATTTCATGTCAGCCTCGCCTGATTACTTTACGCTTGCTCGGAAACTCCACTTTATCCATCCCGCATCACTTCTTTCCTTAAGGTCTCTAGCCTTGGTCTCCCAAGAGTGTCCTACCTCAGTTCCAATGTGCTGTGTGATCCCAAAGTGTCTGTCCTCGCCTTGTTGTGATCAGGGTCTCCCTAGATGTGGTGGACTTTTGTCCTGATCATAGCCCATTTCATAATTGTTTCCGACAACCTGTCTATTTAAGCCTCTCGGCCGTGACAGGCCATCCCTATTCGCCAGTTCGGATCTACTTTGGTTATCCATCGTTATCAACCTCCTGGTGTCGGGATACTATTATAATACACCTATGGGCTGTATCTGAAACAGGTATCATAAAAAACTTTTTTATGATCGAGAAGAACCAAATGCTTGCTGTACCTCGGCTTCACTCACTTGTGTTTTAAAGACCCATTTCGAAGGATCTTGAGGTGAATAAATGACCTCTATAATGCTTCCTTGCTGCAGCTTGGATAGTTGGGAAGAAAAAACATCCTTTTGCGTGGTTACATTAAAGGTATCGCCGTTGCTTTTCGTAACACTCAGCGTAAATTGAAGCTTAATTTTATTGGGTCCCGCTTCACCCATGAGTGTAACATCCAGCACCTTTGCATATGCCTGCTCACCGGTTTTGGCAATTTCCATCAGCTCAGGCGATACGCCCTGCTTGACCATTTGCTCATTCATTAACGCTTGTAAATCCGTCTGCGACACCTGCCCTTTCAGGTCAAGTCCTACTTTCATTTTGTCTTTCTCCGATATTACGAGGGGAATGATCGAGCCTGGCTGAAATTGAGCTAGGGAGGTCAAAGGAATAATCGTCGTCAAAGCAGTATCATATTTGTCTTCTCCATGTTTGGTTACGGTCAACCCAAGCTTTACCTGCGGCTGATTGTTTACATAAGTCCCTGTTTGCTGAACACTTGTAATAACCCCAACCCCAGGAACACCCTTCTTGACCTTACCGCCTCCAAAAAACACACCTAAAATGCCAGGTAGAAAAATCAGTGCAAAGCCTATATAAATTAACGGCCTATACCACGGGGCATCCATAATCACAAATGGATCATTCCATAAATAGTTAGCCAAAAATGGTGAGAAGCCTACGCCAAACACCAAAAGTACCCCGATCAGACTCAAAAATCCTTTCATCCTCCAAAACCCCTTTTTCAATCATCTGTTCAAATTATATGTCAGCGAGAAAGGTGAAACGACCTACTCATTTACACTGTCACCAGACCCATATAAATCAGCTCCGATGGATTTACCGGATTGCTCCCCAGACCCACCGTATCTCCAGGCCGCGGAATTTGCAGCTTGGATACGAGTGTTTCCAACGTTTTTGGGTATCGATTACCGCTTACTTCCGTCACATCCAGCACTAGCACCACGATCGGATCAAAATTCACGAGCTTCCCGGTATCTGTTACCGAAATAACAACCGCAGTCGCTGCCATCGACAAACCACCGTTAGCTGCCGTTTGAGCTTGTCTTGCCGAGTTTAGGCTTTGGTTGATCTGTTCCCGATGCTCTTTGGGTACCAAACCTTTCATCAATAATCCTGACAGGCCTTTATTCATCAGTTGATCTGCTTGTTCTATCGCATCCAGCTGTTTTTTCTTTTTACCGAAAAAGTTCATCATGTGGTTACACCTCGTATTTTGTATTGTCGTACCTTATGAATTCAGTATAGAAGAGGGTATCTGACATCACAATACGTTTTGGCGCATACAAAAAAACCGGAAAAACAGGAGCCTTAACCTGTATTTTGTCGGTTTATTTTTGAACTTTGGCACGGTTTGCACAAAATTTCGCACTCTTCCGAGTATTTTTTCGAACGATCCATCCGATAGTTTTGTGAAAAGCGAAAGATTTCAGGTTATTTTTTTCGTAAAAGATAGACCAATTTGCGATAATACGCCGATGATTCTTTATAACGACGACTGTCCTCGGACACCACAGCCAGCGTTTCATACAACTGTTCAAGCCGCGCTGGATGCTGGAGAGCTTCAAAATAAGGCAAGCATTGCAAGGCATGCATCCAAAAGGCGTCTTGATTTCCCTGCGCAAGCGCAAGCTGGCTTTCATAAAAATCAAGCCCCATTTGCTGATCTGTTGTCAGATTGGTTTGGCGAAGCTGATCCAAATGCTGTGACAGCAGCCCCCAGTTTTTCCGGGTAAATGCGATTTCACAACGATATATCAGCGTAACGGGCAGCATCATCTGTTGCATTTCCTCCCGCTCCCGGCTCACCAGCGCTTCAAAACGTGCTACTTCCTCCAAAGCCTTATCCAGCTCGCCAATCGATGTTAGCATAATAATCCGGTTGTTCAGGATGGTTGTGAGCATATCTGGTGCATTTTCCAAATAGACCAAATTGGCCTCAGCCATAGACAACGTTAACAGCGCTTCCTGTACAGAACCCATGGCAAAACAATATCCGCTGTAAGCCACATACAGGCCCGTCAAACGGTGAAAAAGCCGATCATCATATACCCTGCGCATCGTCTGCTCGAATACCTGCTTCGCCTGATCAAATTGCTTGACCTGAATACAGGCCTCTATCATAATGTTTTGCGCATTCAGCCAGTTTTCCGTCCCCTCTTCCACCAGACGGCTTAGCTGCGTAACGTTATTCAGCACCTCATAATAATGATTTTTAGAGCGGAAATACTGGATTTTATAAAACAAAATTGCTTTTTTTAGCGGTACGGGCAGCTCCACCTCATCCGAACGGCCAAACTTCTCCAAATAAAAATTCAAGTAGGTCTGATGTAAATATTCATAGGCCGTTAGGTCATTTAATTGCTGGTAATATACGGCCTTCATCAAATAAGTCGTCATTTCCACCACAAGCGAATCATTGCGATCCTCCAGCTGATCCACATAGCTTTCCGTAGCAGGATTAGCCAGCTTGGACAGCTCTGTGAAAATCTTATCCGCTGTAGCCAGCGTCTCGTCATCCTCTGCCGCTGCACGCAACAGGTAGGATGGGTTTACACCTAAACGCCCAGCAATTTGCTCGGCCAGATCCTCTGCCAACGGGTATCGGTTAGCCAGTATATTCGCAAAATGTGCGGGTGTCACCAGCCCGTCTACCAGCTCTTTACGGGACAAGTTTTTCTTTTTACACAAAAATTCAATGCGTTCCTTAAGCATGGAGTATTCCTTTCTACACTGATTATCGGTCATACAGTGAGGGACGCCGATCTTCAAACGCCGGAATCCGACCACGCACGTCCTGCACCAAGACAGACTCAATCGTTCCTGTGAGAATCTCCTCCTGCTCTCCGCCCTCGGCAATGATTTCTCCCCATGGATCAATTATGAGCGAATGCCCGAAGAAATCAGTTTCTCCGCTACGACCTACCCGGTTACAAGCAATGACATACATCTGATTTTCTATAGCACGTGCGGTCAGCAAGGTACGCCAGTGATGAAGCCGGGGATGAGGCCATTCTGCGGGTACGATCAGCAAATTTGCGCCCGACAGGGCCAAACTGCGGGCTAGTTCAGGAAACCGGATATCATAGCAGATCGACGCACCTGCCTGAATCCCGCCATCCAGTGCGAATAAAACCTTTTCTTCGCCAGGCTGCAAATATTTTTCTTCATCCATAAGTCGGAATAGATGAATTTTGGAATACGAAGCAACCTCTCTGCCTGTTCGGTCAAAAACGAGCATCGTATTATACACATGACCGTCGCTTTTTTTCTCTGCGATCGACCCAGCTACTACGTTCACTTCATGGGTAGCAGCGAATGCTGCTATCCATGCCCGAGTCTCCATCCCTTCCTTGTCCGCCAGCTCATGAATACGATCTAAGGCATAGCCTGTGTTCCACATTTCCGGCAGGACAATCAGATCCGGCTTTAGTTCGACTTTCATCGCTTGTTCCATTAAAGCTTGGATATGATTGCGGTTTTCCGGGGGGTTTCCTATCTCTATATGAGCTTGTATGAGTGCAACACTGAACGGCTGAGCTTCCTGATACGTCAAAATCCTTCATCCTCCTTGTGAGCCAGAGCTTCCCATGACCCATTATCCGGTATTTTCTCCCATCATAGCCCGATCAGTCTGGATTACGCAACCATTCAAGCTTAATCCCCCCTATACAACTCGGTAAAATCGTGATAAATTATTTCTTAAACTATTCCAAAAGGTCGTGTGAATTGATGACTCATTTTTCTATTCCCTCCGCTGACGTCATGAAACAGTTACCCACTCAATTTTTTGCCACACTTGTACAAAATGTAAACCGTGAAATCGCGGCGGGGCATGATGTCATTAATCTCGGACAGGGGAACCCCGACACTCCCACTCCTTCTCATATTGTAAAAGCTTTGCAGGAATCAGCGGATAATCCGCTGTATCATAAATATTCGCCATTTCGCGGTTACAGCTTTCTCAAGGAAGCCGTTGCCCAGCGCTATCAGGAGGATTACGGTGTGACGCTCAACCCTGAAACCGAGGTCGCCATCCTGTTTGGCGGAAAAACGGGTTTGGTTCAGCTGCCGCAAGTCTTACTCAATCCCGGCGATGTGTGTCTCGTCCCTGATCCCGGCTACCCGGACTACTGGTCTGGTGTAGCCTTGGCTAAAGCGGAAATGTCTTTTCTCCCATTAAAAGAAGAGAACCGTTTTCTGCCCGATTATGAAGCCATTTCCGAGGAAGACCGCCGACGCGCCAAGTTAATGTTCCTTAACTATCCGAATAATCCAACCTCGGCAACGGCTCCACTTTCCTTTTACAAGGATACGGTTGAATTCGCGCAACGTAACGGTATTGTAGTTGCCAGTGATTTCGCCTATGGCGCTATTGGATTTGATGGCGAACGTCCGGTAAGCTTCCTCCAGGCTGAGGGTGCTAAAGACGTGGGGATTGAGTTCTATACCTTATCCAAAACGTACAATATGGCGGGCTGGCGTGTTGGTTTCGCGCTCGGTAATGCCGAAATCATCTCGATGATTAATCTGCTGCAGGATCATATTTATGTAAGCTTGTTTGGCGGCATTCAGGCAGCGGCGGCGACAGCCTTGACGGCCTCGCAGAACTGCGTAGGCGAGTTGGTAGCCCGCTATGAATCACGCCGTAACGCTTTTCATGATGCACTTGGGCAAATAGGCTGGAAGGCGACGCGCCCAAGCGGCTCCTTTTTCAGTTGGCTGCCTGTGCCGCAGGGCTATACTTCGGCTTCTTTTGCCGATCTGCTGTTGCGGGAAGCCAAGGTGGGTGTCGCTCCAGGGATCGGCTTCGGGAGTGGCGGCGAAGGATATGTGCGAGCGGGCCTGCTGAGCTCAGAAGCTCGACTGACCGAGGCGGCTGATCGAATTGGCAAGCTAAACCTGTTTGGTTAAGCCGTATTTTCCAGCTACAACTTCTTTGCCAAACCTGGTCTTTTCGTGGTATTCTGTATCCAATATCATTTAGCGCGTTGAAGGGACTATTAAGAGAGACTCGGTCCTGTTCAGAGAGTAAATTCCGATAGGCTGCAAGAATTTACCTGGACTCTCTCCCAACTCCTATCCCCGAGCGCCCTGCGCAATCAGGCGGTCCCTGCCGTTAACAGGTTTCAAGTGGGATGATCATGAATCATCAATGAAGGTGGTACCGCGGAAGCACAAACTTTCGTCCTTTGCATACAAAGGATGGAAGTTTTTTTGCATTAAAAAGAGTAAAATTAAGGAAGTGGACGTCTTGTCAACACGAATCGTCATTAAAATCGGAAGCAGCTCTCTGACTGGAGTGGAAGGTGGCTTGAATCGGGAAGCCATCGCTTATTTTGCCCGGGAAATCAGCTTGCTTCGCGCAAAAGGTCATGAAGTGCTGCTGGTTACATCAGGCGCAGTAGCCGCCGGATTCAGGGAGATTGGGTACCCGTTTCGCCCTAAGCTACTGCATGAAAAGCAGGCGGCAGCGGCTGTTGGCCAAGCTCTTCTCATGCAGGCCTATGAGCAGGCTTTTAAAAATTTTGACCTAGTGATCGCGCAGATTCTGCTAACCCGCAGTGACTTTTTGAGCCGCAAACGGATGAATAATGCCGGAATGACCGTAGAAGAATTGCTGCGCCAGCAGGTTATCCCGATCTTTAACGAAAATGATACTGTATCGATTGACGAATTGAAATTCGGCGATAACGATATGCTGTCCGCACTGGTTGCCAATCTGGTCAAAGCTCAGCATCTGATTATCATTACGGACACCGATGGCGTATATACGGCAGATCCGCGCAAGCATCCGAATGCCGTACGTTTTGAACGTATCGAAGAAATCACAGAGGAAATTTATGCATTAGCTGGAGGTTCTGGATCGTCTGTAGGTACTGGCGGCATGCGATCCAAGATCGAAGCTGCCAAAGTCGCTACACGCGGCGGTGTACCTGTATATGTGGGACGCGTAAGCGCGAATGGTGATCTAGACGCAGCCGTCGAAGGACACGGACCGGGAACTTATTTTGACACCCACCTCTCTTCACTTCCGATGAAAAAACAATGGCTTGGATTTATGTCCACCCCTCTGGGCGCGGTGCATGTAGACGAAGGGGCCGAGGAAGCGTTGGTTCACGGAGGACACAGTCTACTTCCGGTTGGCGTACGACGTGTCGAGGGCAGCTTTCATGCCGGAGATGTCGTTGAGGTGCTCGGACCGGAAAATAAAGTGTTAGGACGCGGCATCGTCAATTATGATGATGAACAGCTTCGAATGGTACAAGGATTACCTAGCGGCGAGGTTGTGGGCAAAATTGGTCCCATTCACCGGCTTGAGGTGATCCACAGGGATGAATGGATTACATTATGTATGTAGGAGGCCGTAACATGAGTGATTTAACGACTAACACAGCTGCAACCGAGGAGAATCAGTTTAGCGAAGTACGAACCAAAGCGAATCTTGCCAAAAAAAGTGCCGGGGCCATGAACCGACTGACTACAGCACAAAAAAACGAAGCATTGCTTGCTATGGCAGAAGCTCTAGTGAACCATACAGAAGAACTGATTGCAGCAAACCATAATGACCTGAAACGTGGACGGGAACAGGGAACATCAGAATCGCTGCTCGACCGCCTCAAGCTGACCGAGGACCGAATCGGAGCTATTGCCGAAGGATTACGCCAAATTGCGGCACTGCCTGACCCGGTCGGCGACACCCTTGAGCAAATTGAACGTCCAAACGGTCTGCGAATTGAGAAGATACGTGTGCCGCTGGGTGTCATCGGCATCATATATGAAGCGCGTCCAAATGTAACCGTGGATGCCGCGGGCCTGTGCTTGAAAACAGGCAATCCGGTTGTGTTACGTGGTGGTTCGGCCGCCCTCTTCTCCAACCGCAAGATTATCGAAGTACTCCAGCAGGCACTAGACGCAACAGCTGTGCCACGCGAGGCGCTTCAACTTATTGAGGATTCAGACCGTGCCTCGGTCAACGAAATGCTCACCTTGAACGGCTTGCTGGATGTAATTATTCCACGCGGCGGGCGTTCACTCATTCAAAATGTTGTTCAGAACGCTACCGTACCTGTCATCGAAACCGGAGCTGGTGTATGCCATACCTTTTTGGACGCTACAGCGGATACCGCAATGGCCGAAGCGATTACACTCAATGCCAAGGTACAAAGACCGTCCGTGTGTAACTCAATGGAAACATTGCTCGTACACTCGGATTATGCACAAGCACACTTAACAGGATTGGCAGAACGCTTTCGTGATGCGGGGGTTGAGCTACGCGGCTGTGCACGCACACGAGAATTGGCTCCTTGGGCTGTTCCTGCTACAGAAGAGGATTATGGCACCGAGTATAATGATTACATTATGAACGTAAAGGTCGTGGACAATCTGGACGAAGTACTGGAGCATATTACCCGTTACGGTACGAAGCATTCAGAGTGTATTGTCACCGAGGACAAAGCCCATGTCGAGCGTTTTCTGCAAGAAGTGGACGCGGCAGCCGTGTACCACAATGCATCCACTCGCTTCACGGATGGCTTCGAGTTTGGGTTTGGTGCCGAGATCGGAATCAGCACACAAAAATTACATGCCCGCGGTCCAATGGGATTGCCTGCCTTGACTTCAACCAAATATCGCGTGTACGGTACTGGACAAATCAGGGAATAATAACTTAAATCAATCTGTATCCTTGGAGGTTATGAATCTATGTGTGAATCACAAACAAAGGTTTTAATTAATGAGCAAATTACATTTTTCGGGGCAGGATCAATGGCAGAGGCTATTATTCGCGGAATGGCGGCTCGTTCTGTCGTCAAACCTAGTGGTATTACCGTCATCAACCGCAGTAATCAGGCTCGCCTTGAGGAACTTCAAAAGCAATATGGAGTCTTGTTCCAAACCGAGGATGCCGCCAAAACCGAGCTTCTGCGTCGTTCTCCGGTCATTGTGCTTGCCATGAAGCCCAAGGATGCTGCACAAGCACTTGGACAGCTCGGCCCACTTCTGTCTGATGAGCAGCTGATCATTTCGGTAATCGCCGGATTGTCTATTCGTACGATGCAAACGTTGCTGGGTCGCAAGCAGCCGATCGCACGGACGATGCCCAATACATCCAGCTCAATTGGGCTGGGAGCCACAGGTATTAGCTTTTCCAAGGAGATCAGCGAGATCCAGCGTAAAAACGTGCTTACAATGTTCGAATCTGTAGGTACGGTAACGGTTATAGAAGAAGAGAAAATGGATGTTTTGACCGGGATATCTGGAAGCGGCCCTGCGTATGTCTACTACCTGATGGAAGCCATGATTGCCGGAGGAATCCGTGGTGGCTTGACCCCTGAGCAAGCGCACGAACTAACGGTGCAAACTGCGCTTGGAGCGGCACGTATGGTGCAGCAAACCGGAGAGGAGCCTTCTGCCCTTCGCCACAAAATTATGTCTCCTAATGGCTCTACGGTAGCTGCATTGGAAATGCTAGACAAAGGTGACTTCTACGAAACGGTGATTGCGGCGGTGCAGCGGTGCGCTGAACGATCCCGCGAGATGGGAGCTGTACTCAAGGAGGGAATTGAATGAGCTATTGCTTGGCGACCTACCGGGTATACGATGACAAAGCCGATTTTAACCAAAAGGCCCAATCTATTGCCATCGGCATGACGGTGGGCAGCTGGACTGAGCTCCCGCAAGCCAAACGGGACGCGATGCAAAAGCATCTTGGCTCTGTTCATTCTGTGGATATTCACGATGGAGGTCCCGGTGAACGGTACGCGGACCTGACCATCGCTTACCCGGATGTCAACTTCAGCCGAGACATTCCCGCTCTGCTAGTCACGGTCTTCGGAAAAATTTCGATGGACGGCCGAATTAAGCTAACGAAGCTGGGTTTCTCGGAAGCATTTCGCTCTGCTTTTCCAGGACCGAAATTCGGTATCAGCGGCTTGCGCGAACAGCTTGGCGTGTATGATCGCCCCCTTCTCATGAGTATTTTCAAATCTGTGATTGGCCTCAATTTGGACGAACTTCGTGAACAGTTTACCCGGCAGGCTCTCGGTGGCGTTGATCTGATCAAGGACGACGAGATCTTGTTTGAAAACGCGCTGACGCCGATTGAAAAACGTGTTGAAGCCTGCATCAAAGCCGCCGAAGCCGCTGAGCGTGAAACCGGTAAAAAGCTGCTGTATGCCGCTAATCTAACGGGACCAACCTCGCAGCTTAAGGCGCAAGCTCTCAAGGCCATTGATGCGGGTGCCAACGCGTTACTGTTTAACGTGTTGGCCTACGGTTACGATGTGCTACATGAACTTAGCTGCGATCCCGCCGTCTCAGTGCCAATTGCTGCCCATCCTTCGTTGGCAGGAGCTGCTTATCCATCGCCACATTATGGTATTTCGGCGTCCGTCCTGCTCGGTCAGCTTATGCGGCTGGCTGGCGCTGACCTCGTGCTCTTCCCTTCTCCCTACGGCTCAGTGACGATGCCGCGTGATGAAAACATGGCGATCCGCGATGAGCTGGTCTCCCCTGATCTACCGCTGAAGGCCAGTATGCCGGTCCCTTCCGCAGGGATTCACCCGGGCCTCGTGCCCCTCATTGTACGTGACTTTGGTACCGACGTCGTGGTCAACGCCGGGGGCGGCATTCACGGACATCCGCTGGGTACAGAAGCTGGTGGGCGCGCCTTTGTGCAAGCAATTGAAGCGGTACAGCAGAATGTCCCCCTAGCAGAATACGCCCGTACTCACCCCGAGCTGCAATCTGCGCTCGACACTTGGGGTGGCGAACGATGAGCATAGCAAAGAAGCCCGTCATTTTTTGCGATTTTGACGGGACAATTACGAACAGCGACAATATTGTCGCCATTATGAAGCATTTTCAGCCTACAGGCTGTGAGCCCATCATGCATCAGATCGTAAATGGGCATACATCCATTCGTGAAGGCGTAGGTGCGATGTTCGCCTTGATGCCTTCGGAGCAAAAGGACGAAATTATCTCATATGTACTTGGACAAGCTGGTATACGCGAGGGCTTTGCCCGCTTTTTGGTCTATGTACGAGAGCAGCAGATTCAATTTTTCGTCACCAGTGGCGGCATTGATTTTTTTATTGATCCATTGCTAAAACCCTTTAACATTCCACACGACCACGTCTATTGCAACGGAGCGGATTTTTCCGGGGAGCGCATCCAGATTACGTGGCCGCATCCATGTGAGGAACCGTGTACAAATGATTGTGGCATGTGTAAAACGACTGTAATTCGTCAATACCCTTCCGAACAATACGAACGGATTTTGATTGGCGACAGCCTGACCGATTTTGAAGGAGCTAAAATTGCCGATCTTGTGTACTCCCGTTCGCATCTGACTTTAAAGTGTCAAGAGCTTGGCGTACCACATGTACCCTTTGAAACATTTGATGACATTATCGAGGATTTAAAGCAAAAACAGGAGCAAGGGGTGCTGTAAATGAGTTTTAACTTGGCAGACATTTCATTGGAAGAAAAACGCCGTGCACTGGAAGAACTCGCTGATGTCAAAGAACTATTCGCATCTCGCAACTGGTTCCCAGGCACGAGCGGCAATTTGTCGATCCGAATCGGTGACTTTCATCCCGAACAATTTTATTTTGCAGTCACCGCCAGCGGCAAGGATAAAACCAAGCGTACTCCGGAAGATTTTCTGTTCGTAGACCAGTACGGAAAAGCGGCAGAAGCGACAAACCTCAAGCCAAGCGCAGAGACGCTTATACATTGCGAAATTTACCGCCTGACAGGCTGCGGAGCTGTTTTTCATGTGCATACCGTGTTTAATAATCTGATTTCCGAATATTACGGTGAGCAAGGCGCTGTACCTATCCAAGGTATTGAGCTGATCAAGGCTTTTAACATTTGGGAAGAAAATGCTGCGATTGATATTCCTGTGCTGCCTAATTACGCAGATATTGCCTCGATTGCCAAGCTGGTGCCCGGTGTGCTGAATGATCAGGTGCCTGGAATTTTATTGCGTAACCACGGCATTTATGCGTGGGGCCGTGATGTATTTGAGGCAAAAAAGCATTTGGAGGCGTTTGAATTTTTGTTTGAAACGACGTATCGCTCCCTACTGCTGAAAACTTTGAAGTAAATAAACTCATAAATATCAAAGATGCTTATCATTATTTGTAAAAGTGGTCATTGAATATCGAGAACGGAGCCTAAGCGATAGCACAGGAACGTTCTCTTTTTTTATAATTAGGGTATTCTACTAGCCACATAAAATCTTAGGCATGCTGTAAAAAAAACGCCCCCTATTGGGGACGCTCCAGCGTGAATTGCTCTCCTAGCTTCGCATAGTTGTTCCCAGCCAACCGACTTACTGGACGCAGCTCCTTAGCAATCACATACGTATTTTGATACGCTTCCTCGGACAAATGATACTGCACAACGCGTCCGATTAACAGGTCACAGGCAGGTGTGTCCTCCTTGCCTCCCAACGGTATAACTTGTTCCAGAATACATTCCATGCGTATTTTCGCTTCTGCCACACCGGGAACTTCGATTTTTGTACTTTTGACCGGGGTAAGGCCTGCCAGTGTGACCTCACTCTCCTGCGGCAACAGACGGGAAGCCGTCACATTCACCGCTCCCACATTGTCCTCGTCTGTGATATGTACGACAAATGCCTTATGCTCCATCGCATTACGTGCTGTATCTTTGGGTACTCCATCAACACGTTGTACGGATACAGACAGCAGTGGCGGTTCAGAGGCTACGATGGAAAAATAACTGAACGGCGCACCATTTAGCACCCCTTCGCTGCTCAAAGTCGTTACAAAGGCTACCGGCCTTGGGATAATACTTCCGGTCAACAGCTTATAATTTTCACGCCCTGTAAGCGTATCAGGATTCAACGAAATCATTTTTCTCCCTCATTTCCGATCACAATCGCTATTCGACTGCACATCATCAAGTTTCGCCTGATAAGCAAATACACCATTTAGCTAGCAACATGGATGACATCTCAGGCTTCCCTTTCAGTATCGCGTGAATGATATAAAATGTAAAGTTGGAGCTGGAGATCTCCCTATTTTTCAATGATATTTCCTCGGCTATCGCGCACAGTAACCATAATTCCCTCAGGTACAACAATCGTAACATCAAGCTGCTGCTGAGTCTGCATAAACCGTGTCGGAATTTGACCCAGTAATACATACAAGGTATCGCCGATTTGCTTGGTCTGGTATAAATCTTGTCCTTTTATTTCATCCTCTTTACCTGTGTATACATAACTTCCAAACACATGCACCTCCGGTGAGGTGGTTGCGTCAATTTTGACCGCATAAGGATCTTCTCCCTGTACAATCACCTTGGTCACTCCGGCAGGCAGTTTTTCATGCCAGTCTGGTAGAACCCTTGTTTCCTGAACCGAACTCATTATTTCTCTGACTTGCGGAGTGATCCCCAATGAACTGACCAAGGCAAATCCGATACAGCAAAAAACCAATACTGCCGTAATAAACATACTGAATAAATCATAACGAATGCGCTCGCGCGTCCCTTTCCAAGCAGTATACATTAAAATTTCCAATCCCAGTAAAACAAAAACGATTGGCCACCAGGTCAACGCCTGATCCAGTATACCAGCTCCCCAAAACTTGGAGGCAAACGTTACGCCCCCCAGCAGGACAAGGAAAAGTCCCATGGACAGTCTGCCAACTTTCCACACCCCTGCCGGAGCGTTTGACGCTTTAAAGGAACTATTTTTGTTAGATGATGTACCCAATATACCTGTGGCGCCTCCTCCATCGCTATGAGGATGATGGGCTCCCTTTAAGGGAGCCTCACTCTTTGAAAATTCAGTATCCATTCTATTCCTTCTCCTTTACTTGTTTAGATTTGGAATTCCCGATCATCATCCAAATACCACCGCCGATCAACAATAAGGATACGATAATCGTCCGTAGATACATGTCAACCAAATTATAAATCTCTCCGTTCGGAAACAGACGATCCAGAGTAGGAACTAGTACGTTGATTAAGATGTAATAGGCGCCCAGCAATAGTAACCCCAAGCCTACCCAGCGGTGATATTGTGCAAACATACCAATCACAGGCTTGTCGATCAGCGGCTCCCGGCCATAACGGCTTACTTGCTGCAATGCATCAAAAAAGCTGTAAAACCAGACCACCGGAATCAGGAACAAAAAGAGTGAAAGATGCAGCACGTCCAATATATAGGTGAAGCCTAAAAACAGAAGCATGAGCTGTAGTCCGCGCTTTTGCAAACCAATATACATATGTCCGGCACCGGGAAATACCGATAAAATGGTAGCCAGCATTTTGCTCCGCCGTCCCTCGACTCTTCCATGCTCCAATTCCTCAAACAAAGTCCGGTCCTGAAGCATTTCTCCCGCTTGTTTCCGATGTACATGCTGCACCGCATCAAACATGCAATACAGCCAAATGATCGGCAGCACGCCCGCAAATGCCAAAAATCCGGATTCGTTAGTGATGCTGGTAATAAAGACTAGGATCGCTCCAAAGCCAAAGAAGGATAGCAGAAAGGACAGACCACGCTGCATCAGCCCCAAATGGAGGTGTCCCAATCCAGGAATGAACGACAGCAAAATCGTAAAAAAGCGTTCATTCTCCGATCCTCTTTGAAAAGCAGGCGATCCTGCTACACCATAGTGTCCTTGTTCATAATGGTTATAACCCGGACCATATCCCATTCCTGCTCCCGATGCGTCCGTATCTGTGTGTGTTGCCCCCTCTGATACCTCTCCTGTTAAACCTGCCTGTCCATAAGGTCCACTTTGCGAGTAAAAGCCATATGGATTAGGTCCTGCATGAGGAGGATATGGAACAGCGGCTGCACGAGGATCATAACGCAACAAGCTAATAATGATATGCAGCGTGCTCAGTCCCCAGAAAAGGGCGGCAACAAACATACTGGCCAATAAAGGCATTTCGTCACTTGATATCACTGAAAAAAATAATCCTCCCGCCAGACATCCGAAAAATAAAATGGTGTACACAAACGCATTGGCTTTTCGGGTCCAGTAATAGTGTCCTACACCGGGAATGATGTTTAATAGAAATGCCAAGAGCTTGCTTCTTTCCGTATAAGGCATCGCTACACTTCCTTTCTATTTATGGGATTTTGATAAAGTTCCCAATTGAAGGTTGTTATTTTTGAGTTTTTTCATCTCAGCCTTTATCCGATGATTTAGGGCTTTAATTTATCGAGCCAGGTTGTCGTAGCTCGCATGACTTCTTCACTGTAAGAAACACGTTCTTTTGGAGGAATCGGCTTTCCGCCTGTTTGCGGCATCAATTTGTCAAAGGCTCCGCTGGACAACAAGATTAACGTCAGACTTGCAGCGACAACATAGTGAAACACAGGTTTTTCAAACCAGCGGCGTTTTTTGAACATAACTTGACTCGGTTCAGCTTCTATCTCGGGAAGGACGGCCATTACCTGATCTGTGAAGCGCTCCGTATCCATCCAGGCAGAATAATCTTTCAATGTTGACTCTAGTTGCTCCAGTGCAGCAAGGTATAACATCAGCGCCTGTTCGTCTTCCAGCAGGAGCTTTTCCAGCCGGATAGATTCCTCTATCGTACAAGTTCCTGTAATGTAAGCATGCCAGTCATTCGATTGCCCTTCAATCCACGGTTTATCCTGTTGGTCAGTCATTGCCATTCCTCCTCCTTCCAGTGGTTTCGAATCCATAGCCGCGCCCGATAGAGTCTCGACTCTACCGTTTTTAAAGCTACCTGCGTCTCTTCTGCAATTTGATCGTAGGTTTTGCCCTGCATATAATAGGCGTTAATAATATCCCGATGTTGCTGGGGCAACTGGGCGATTTTTTGCGATAGTTCTACAGTTTGCTCCTCGCGGATGAGACGGGCCAGCACATCCTCATCCCGGGAAGGGAGCTGAACAAGGGATTGTGCGACATCTATAAGCTCTGCGGGCCGTCTGTCCTGTTTTCGCTTAATATCCAGCGCTTTGTGGAGCGCAATTCGGCTCAGCCACGTTTTAAATCCTTCGTTCCGGTACTGGGGGAGAGACTTGTACACCTGAACGAACGCCTCCTGCGCGGCATCTTCGGCTTCCTTGCTGTCATGCAATACCGAATAGGCGATATGAAATACATGCTTGCTGTACAGCTCTACGATCTCACGGAACGCCTGCCGGTCACCGGACCGTATTCGTTCAATGATTCTCTCTATATCAATGACGCTCTCCCCCTTCCCAATACTATAGACGCCAGGAAATTTCCTTCCCCTGCATATTTCGAAAAAAATATTTAAAAAGGACACACCCTCCTGACGGAATGGTGTGTCCTCTATCATCAAAGCCTATTTAGACTGATATATCAATTGCGTCCACCACCACGGAATCGCTGGGCGTATTCTTTGGCATCCTGTGCATTACGAACACGGTTTCGGCTCCACTCCAGCAAAATACGGTCTATATACCGAAAATGTACTTTCCCTGCAAATACCGCTTCCTTCAAAGCCAGCAAAATCAGCTCCTCGGGATACCGATCCTGATCCACCCAGCTGGTGATCGTCTCGTATTCCATCGGTGATAATGGTCGTCCGAATTCTTTCTCGAAAATCGTGAACAAATTCCGTTCTTCTGTAAGCGGGGATTCCGATATTCCATTCAGTAAATCCGGCTTTCCGGCAAACAAAATGTCATCTTCATCAGGCTGCTCGTTACGTTCGGCGATCATACATTCTGCCAACTTACGATATAGCCCCGTCAAATTGTAACGTTCGAATTGTACGGATGAACTACGGTCTTCTACGGAATCGATTCTCAAAAATCCTTCTTTCATGAGCTTGCTGAAATAGAGCGCGATTTCGTTCGCAGTGCATCCGATACGGGCCTGCAATTGCTCCCATGTCGGAAACTCATTACGTTCCGCTTGTTTAAAGGCAAGCAACTGCATCAGTAGCAGCATTTCGCCATCTGCCAGCCGAAGTGTTCGATAATGCTTGAGCAGGGCGTAGGGAATCTGGACCATTCCGGCTTCCATAGCAAAGGCTACTCCCTCCGCCCATTCTGCCGCTGATGTCTTGTCGAATGATCCGGTCATCGGTTACGGATACAAACGATACAGCATACGTGGGAACGGAATCGTTTCACGTACATGATCGAGTCCACAAATCCATGCTACTGTACGCTCCAGGCCCAGTCCAAAGCCGGAATGCGGAACGGTACCATAGGTGCGCAGATCCATATACCATTGGTAGGCTTCACGAGCCAAGTTATGCTCGTTAAAACGTTCTTCCATCAATGCTGGATCATCAATCCGTTGGGAACCCCCGATAATTTCGCCATAGCCTTCAGGAGCGATCATATCGGCACACAGAACAACCTCTGGACGGGTTGGGTCTGGTTTCATATAGAATGCCTTAATGTGAGTCGGCCAATGTGTAATGAACACAGGTTTGTTATATCTTTCGGCAATCGCCGTTTCATGAGGAGCACCAAAGTCTTCCCCCCATGGGATATCAAATCCTTCACCTTGAAGGAAGGCAATCGCCTCATCATACGTAATACGTGGGAATTCGCCTTGAATTTGTTCCAGCTTCGAAACATCGCGTCCGATGGTTTCAAGCTCCTTCGCACAATTTTTCAGAACAGATTGCACGATATGGCTTACAAACTGCTCCTGAACGCGTAAGGATTCTTCATGATCCACAAAAGCCATCTCAGGCTCGATCATCCAGAACTCAATCAGGTGACGACGTGTTTTGGACTTTTCCGCACGGAAAGTTGGACCAAAAGAATATACTTTGCCCAGCGCCATTGCCGCGGCTTCCATATACAACTGTCCGCTTTGTGTCAAATATGCATCTTCGTCAAAATATTTAATATGGAACAACTCTGTTGTGCCTTCTGCAGAGGAAGGGGTCAAAATAGGTGGGTCCACCTTCGTAAAGCCGTTGCTGTTAAAGAATTCCTGTACAGCACGGATAATTTCCGCTCGTACGATCAGAACAGCACGTTGCTTGGCAGAACGCAGCCACAAATGACGATGATCCATCAAGAAATCTACACCGTGTTCTTTAGGTGTAATCGGGTAGTTTTCGGTCAAATGAATAATTTCAATGCCTGTAACCGTTAATTCAAAGCCCGATTGGCTACGCGGTTCTTCACGTACTACTCCAGTAACGTAAAGGGAGCTCTCTTGAGTCAAGGATTTGGCGTCATTCCAAATTTCCTCGGACACTTCGCTTTTCACGATAACCCCTTGAATATACCCGCTACCATCGCGCAGTTGCAGGAACTGAATTTTACCACTAGATCGTTTATTGTTTACCCAAGCGCCGATTGTAACCGTTTCCCCTACATGGCGGCCCACTTGGGCAATAGTACTTTTATTCGTCATGACCGTCTCTCTCCTCTTAACCGAAAATCAAACAGCCCTTCCCCCTGGGTTAGGCTGTTTGCTCTCGCTGTTTAGTGCATGCAGAACTCAAACAATAGTCCGCATGCATAAAGTTTACACTTTCGAATCGAACTACTGAACCAGACGGAACGTGTCGCGGGCAATAACCAGTTCTTCGTTCGTCGGAATGATCAGTACTTCTACCTTTGAATTTGCAGTTGTAATCCGGCGAGGCTCGCCAGAACGAATAGCATTCAATGATTCATCCAGCTCGATACCGAGGAATGTCAGTTGCTCCAACACTCTCTTACGCAGAACGATGGAGTTCTCGCCTACACCTGCTGTAAATGCAATTACGTCTACTCCGTTCATTGCGGCAGCATACGATCCAATGTATTTGCGCAGACGGTATTCATACATTTCGAATGCCAATGTAGAATTAGCTTCGCCTTTTTCCATACCTTCTGTGATTTCACGCATGTCACTGCTGATACCGGAAATAGCTAAAAGTCCACTATGCTTGTTCAGCATAGAATTGACTTCATTGACAGTCAATTCTTCTTTGTTCATGACATAAGGTACGATTGCTGGGTCCAAATCACCACTACGAGTACCCATCATAAGACCTTCCAGTGGAGTCATCCCCATGGAAGTATCAACAGACAAACCGCCTTGAACTGCTGTTACACTACCACCATTACCGATATGACAAGTGATAATCTTCAGGTCTTCCAAAGGACGACCAAGGAATTTGGCTGCTTCCTTACTCACAAAGTCATGGGAAGTACCGTGGGCACCGTAACGACGAACCTTGTACTTATTGTACAACACTCTTGGAATGGCGTACATATAAGCTTTTTCTGGCATGGTTTGATGGAACGAGGTATCGAATACTACAACCTGCGGTACATCTGGCATATTTAATTCAGCTGCTTTAATCCCCATCATGGAAGCAGGGTTATGCAGTGGCGCCAGGTCGAATAAGCGGCGGATTTCACTTTTCGCTTCAGGCGTTACAACTGCTGACTGTTTGAAGATTTCGCCTCCATGAACCACACGGTGGCCCACAGCCTGAATTTCGCTAGTACTGGAGATTACACCATGTTCTGCATCTGTGAGTGCGTTCAGCACTTTACGGATGGCTGTAGTATGTTCCAAAATTTCGCTAACTTCAGTGTATTCTTCTTTATTGGTTGGCTTATGCGTCAGAATGGAGGAATCCATACCGATGCGCTCTACCAATCCCTTTGCCAGAACGGACTCGTCCGTCATATCATACAATTGGTATTTCAGGGAAGAACTCCCTGCATTGATTACGAGAATTTTCATATCCGGTCACCATCCTTGTCGTACTTAAAGAAGCCTTCGCCCGATTTTACGCCCAGATTACCTGCACGCACCATTTTCTTCAGTACGATGGACGGACGATATTTCAATTCGCCGAATTCACGGAACATACGCTCCAGAGCAGCCAAAACGGAATCCAGACCAAAGCGGTCAGCCATTTCCAAAGGACCGCTTTGGAAGTTATAGCCGATTCGCATAGCGTCGTCGATATCATCAGCGGAAGCTACGCCCTCTTGAAGTACATGAGCCGCTTCGTTAATCAACAGACAGATTATCCGGCTTGTTACGAATCCAGGAGATTCGTAAATCATGACTCCTTTTTTCTCCACTATTTCTTCCACAAACATTTTAGTGTTTTCAAATGTATCGTCCGAAGTTTTCAAACCACGAATAATTTCTACAAGATCAATACGGGATACTGGATAAATAAAGTGCATACCAATAACACGCTCAGGATACTTGGTCGAGCTGGCAAGCTCGGTCAGGCTCAGCGTGGATGTATTACTTGCAAGAATAATATTGCTTGGACACACATGGTCCAGCTCTTGGAACACTGCTTTCTTCTCGTCTAGATTCTCTGTAATCGTCTCAATGACCATATCGCAGCTGCCGAGCTCCGCCAAATGGATTACTTTTTGAATACGGGATAAGATCAATTTTTTCTCAGCTTGAGTAATTGCCCACTTCTCCAGTTGTTTATCCAGACTCGTTTCAATCATATTATAGGCGTAGTCTAGTTTCTCTGGTGTCTGCTCTACCAGCAGCACATCGATTCCTTTGGACGCGAGCATTTCAGAAATCCCCTGTCCCATGGTGCCGCCGCCGATGACGCCGATTTTTTTAAATTGCATGATTCTTTACTCCACCCTTTCCTGGTCACTCTCATATATTGTATCCTTCTTTGTCGAAAAATACATGTTTATGTCCCAATAGATAATAATATCTTAGCACGGACTAAAAGTAAAAAAAAATAACCAGCATAAAAAATTATGCTGGTAATAAAGCATTTTCACTAAATTGACATCTAAATTGGTCTCCAGACAGAGTTTCTTCCTTCATCAGGATGTCAAGTGAGTTGTCGAACACAGGACGATGCTTTTCCAGCAGCTCCAAAGTTCGGGTATGCAGGTCAGCCATAATCTCGCCATTTTCCCGCATAAGTTCTTCTTTGGTTACCATTTCCATGTTAATAATGCCAAGGGAAGTCAAACCGGAAGTCATCATCGTATGGACGATGTTCAGAGCCTGCTCAAAATCATTACTTGAGCCGGTACTGCGACCGCCATAGTACATTTCTTCCGCCGTAGCCCCTGCAAGCGAGATCATAATTTGCTCCTCCAGGAACTGCTTGGTATATAAATAATGCTCTTGCTGTGGATTGTGGCGCACATAACCAAGCGCTTTCCCACGTGGGCTAAGTGCTACCTGGCTTACGCTGCCGGGACGAACAATTTCAGCCATAATAGCATGTCCTAGTTCATGAATCGCTACACGTTTTTTCTCTTCCAACGTCGATTCTCGATCAGTCTTTTCACCCATCATCACTTTATCGATTGCCATCGACAGATGCTTCTGCGCAATCATTTTCTGATCTTGTCTCATCGCATAGATTGCCGCTTCATTCATCACGCTCTCCAGCTGTGCGCCGGAAAACCCGTAAGATTCCTCGGCAATTTTATCGAGATTCGCATCTTCTTGAATCGGTTTGTTCTTGGCATGAATTTTAAGAATATGAAGGCGGCCTTTCTTATCAGGCAAATCCACTTGAATATGACGGTCAAAACGCCCTGGACGCGTTAAGGCGCTGTCCAGCATTTCTTTGCGGTTTGTTGCCGCAATGATCAAAATCCGCGGTGTATCTGCCGAATAAATACCATCCATTTCTGTCAGCAACTGATTCAAAGTCTGATCATATTCTCGTTGCTGTCCACCCTCACGTTTACCACCAATTACGTCGATTTCGTCAATAAAAATAATTGCATTTTCCTTCTTTTCCTTGGCTGCACGAGTACGTGCCTCCCGAAACAACTCACGGACACGACCTGCTCCAACACCAACGTACATTTCAACAAATTCACTACCTGAGGCTGCAACAAATACAGAATTAGTGTAGTGTGCCGCTGCCTTCGCCATCAGCGTTTTTCCTGTTCCCGGAGGACCTGTGAGCAGAACGCCTTTTAATGGACGGATACCAAACTTAGAAATTTCATCATGTCGATTCAAAAAATCCAAGGCCTCGCGCAGTTCCTGCTTAGCGCTTTCTTGCCCACCGATTTCCTCAAAAGTCAGCTTGTCCGGACCAATTTTTTTACGTTTGCGCTCTTGCCCAGCACCTACGGCCAAGCCGCCACGCGCATGCATGAGCATTAACAAGCCGCTGAGCATCACGCCAGCAATTAAAAGAGGGATAATATTTACCCCTATAAAAACGAGAAATATAATGGTTATCGGCACAATGCCGATTAATATTTCCTTGATCCATCTAGGCATTAGGCCATACCCCCATTTGCTGAGATTGACGTGGCAAAACGATAAACTTGGTCGCTTTACCTTCGCTGAGTCGGATATAGACATTGTTCGAATCCATGTCGGTATCAGCTTTGATACCCGTCTTTTTCTTTTTCATCTGCTCAACTGTAGATGAAATTTGAGTATACTTTTTATTTTCCATCGCTTCGGCTACAGGAAACATAGCCTCAGACCACCATTGATTTAGTGCTACATTGGAATGATCTGCGATATCCAGCTTAATGGTGCGGCTGCCAATGATGGATTGTCCCTTTTGCTTAACTACATCGACCAATCCGGCAACATCCGCCTGCGGTTTGAGATCTAGTTTCAATACGACCTGATCCTGTTTAATATCTATTTGAGCGCTTGTCACGCCTGGATATTGAGAAACTATTTTTTCCAAAGGACTTTGCATTGTAACCTGACGGTAAATGAACCATCCCCCAAATAGCAGCAAAGCTGCCAAAACTGCCGCCACAACGATAGGAACTGCACGCAATTTCAAACAACATCCTCCTCTCAAAATGTAAAACTCAGAAGAAACGGGACGAATGTCAACAAACAACCAAATTGCATGATCTTACAGTGATCAGCAATTCTTTTTTCTATCATTTTTGTCTATCACTTATAAAATATAGTATATCATAACGTATATCTAATATCGAAGGCAATGTGTGGAGGAGTTGTGATGAGGCAAAATCTTTGGTTATGGTGGAGGTGTGACGCTGCGTGTAGGATTTGATCTTACGATCGCTGCTGCCCGCCATAAAGATGAATTTCGCTGGCTTTCAGCTCATCTTTACGGCATAGCAAGACTAAAAGACGTAAATACGAATTTCATCGTATTTACGTCTTTTTCTTGAGCTTTTAATCATTTACTAGTCATTCATTCCACATCTGCCAATCCTCACACCGCTCAGTTATTGGGCAAAGTATACTTTACACCCGTCGCTCCCCCATCTGAAAAACGGTAAAAGGTATAGTAATGATGGCTTCCATCATCGTAAAACAGTTGCCACACATATTCGCCATTGAACACACTCGGCTGGAGGCTTACAATTTTTACATTTGGAAGCTGCTGCTGAATTAGCGCCGTCATTTTTTGCTCGTCGACTCCGTTTTTCAGCAGCTCGGTATGAACACCGCTATTATCCGCGGCAGGTATGTTAGGTTGTCCCTCCACTTTTTGAAAAGGAACCCAAACCATTATATTTTCATTCTGTGCATTTTTCCCTTGAACCACCCAATATACCTGATCCCACACAGTCTTCCATGTTTGAGTCGTGCTAACCAGACCACCTGATTGCTTAGCCTTAATGATAGCGGCATTTTCCTCAGCCACCTGGTCTTGAGTAACATAGGAATAATACCAGAAAATGCTGACCAGGATCAGTATCACGGCCAAAATGGCGACCGCTATCCACTTTTTCTTATTTTTCAAACCCGTGCTTCCTCTCTAAGGGGATGTGACACCTGAATTAGCGCGACAGCAGCCCTTCAAAGGCGGCTTGTGCCTCATGTTTGATACGTTCCTCGTCCATAGTCAGGCATTCGCCGTTTTTCACAACCTGACGACCGTCTACCCATACGTGAGCCACGTCTTTGGCGCTTGCAGAGTATACCGCATGGGAAATAAGATCTGTACGCGGCAAGAAATGTGCCTGATTCAGATCCAGCGCGATAAAGTCAGCCTTGTTGCCTGCTGCCAACGCTCCTACTTCTTTTAAACCAATTGACTTTGCACCGTATTCTGTTGCCAGACGCAGCGCTTCACTCGCAGGAACTGCCGTAGGGTCACCAGATACACCCTTGTGAATAAGTGCTGCCAGACGCATTTCCTCGAACATATCCAGGTTATTATTACTGGCAGGACCATCCGTTCCGAGAGAAACGGTAACCCCTGCACGCAGCAATTCAGGCACTCTTGCCACACCACTTGCCAGCTTCAAGTTGCTACCTGGGTTGTGCGAAACCGCTACACCACGTTCAGCCAGTAAAGCTATTTCTTCGTCGTTCAAATGAACGCCATGGGCAACAAGCGAAGGACGGGAGAAAAATCCAAGCTTATCCAAATGTGCAACTGGACGCAAACCGTAGTCGCGTACGTTTTGCTCCACTTCGGCGATCGTCTCAGACATGTGCGTATGCAGCGGCAAATCCAGATCATGCGCAGCTTGTACGAATTTTTCAATAAACGCAGGTGGACAGGTGTATGGCGCATGCGGTGACATCATCGTTGTAATACGCCCGTCTGCTTTACCATGCCAGTTACGCGCAAAAGTCACGGCCTCAGCCAGCTTGATTCGCTGTTCTTCCTCCGAACATAGTCCAATTGCTCCACGCATCAGACTTGCACGAATACCTGACTCTTCAGCTACACGAGCCACCTCATCCATATGATCGTACATGTCCAGGAAGGTCGTTGTACCACCTTTCAGCATTTCCAGCACAGACAAGGACGTACCCCAGTACACGTCGGTAGATGTAAACTTGGCTTCCATAGGCCACATTTTTTCCTGAAGCCATACTTGAAGTGCCAAGTCATCTCCATGCCCACGCAGCAGAGACATCGCCGCATGACCATGAGTATTAATCAGACCAGGTAAAAACAAAAGCCCCTTACCATCGATCGCTTCCGTCTCTTCCTCACCGGCAGGCAAAGTCTCGCCAATGTAAGTAATGCGGCTATCCTCCACAATCATAAAACCATGGATTACCCCAACTTCTGGTCCATTTACGGCAAAAAAGCCGTTTTTAATCATCCATTTATTCACTGTCATATTGTGTTTCTTCCTTTCCGTCCTCCAAATAATAAGCGAGGCTAAGCAAATCAGTTGTAAAGTCTGTGGCATGAATCCGAATGTTGGCCGGTGCCTTGAGAGTAGTCGGTGCAAAGTTCAGGATCGCTCCAATTCCGCTCTCAATAAGCCTGTCAGCCACGTGCTGTGCTTCAAAATCAGGTACGGTAATAATCCCGATTCGAATGTTTTTTTCTTTCACAGTCGCTTCCAGTTCATCCATCGGTTGCACGACCAATGTATTGATCTTGGTCCCTACCTTATCCGGAAACGCATCAAATACCGCTACAATCTTCATATTGTCTTTTAAATAAGCGTTATAATTCGAAAGGGCTTGCCCCAGATTACCCGCTCCGACCAATACTACATTAATTTGCTGATCGATTTTCAGGATATGGCGTATTTTCTCAATTAGATAAGAAACATCATAACCTATACCCTTCCGACCAAAATCTCCAAAATAGGCGAGATCTTTACGGATTTGGGCCGGGTTCAAATCTAGCCTCTGCCCCAACTCTTGAGAAGAGACCGTAGCCACCTCCCGTTTGTGAAGTGCATTCAGATAACGTAAATATACGGGTAACCTCCGTACGACAGCCTCTGAAATTTTATCTGATTTCATACTTGCTCCCCCTAATTGTAACGAACATACTTAGTGTCCGTCCGTTATGCCTCGGTCTCCGGGGCGGATTGGAGCCATTCGGCGATGCGGGGCACCATTTGCTCCGATGGCATATGCTCCATTTTTGGTCCCGGTAACGAGTACAAAAAGTGCTTTCCGTAATAGGATTCGATCACACGCGTATCGTAAACGATAACGACCCCGTGGTCGCTCGCTGTACGAACCAACCGACCAAATCCCTGTTTGAAGCGAATGACCGCTTGTGGTACAGACAGCTTCATAAATGGATTCTTCTTCTGCTGCTGGAGCAGCTCGCTTTTTGCCTCCAGCAACGGGTGATTCGGCGGTTGAAACGGCAAGCGAACAATGGCCAGACAAGTCAGAGCCTTCCCCGGAATATCGACGCCTTCCCAGAAGCTGCTGGTTCCGAGTAATACAGAAGCTTTGGCTTCCTGAAAACGGCGGGTTAGCTTGCTGCGACTCCCACTGTCCATACCTTGTCCCAGCACAGTAATTTCGCTGGATGCTAAGACCTCTTTGAGCGGCTCATACACTTGCCGGAGCATCCGATAGGAAGTAAACAGAACGAGCATTCTCCCCCGCGTCGCCTGAGCAGTCGCTCCTAGAGAGCTAACGAGCATATCTACAAAGTGTGCATCTCCTACACTGCCCTTCACGCTTGGGAAATCCCGTGGAATGACCAGCAACACCTGATCCCTGTAATTAAAGGGTGACGGGAGCTGCGAAGTCATCAGCCGCTCTTGATCTGCGGCCTCCTGCAAGCCGAGCTGATCGATCATGTACTGAAACGACTTATCTACCGATAAGGTAGCAGACGTCAGAATAATGCTTCTTTTTTTGTCAAAAAACATTTCTTTCAACTGGCGGCTCACATCGACGGGCACCGCATAAAATTGTAATGATTTACTGCGGAATTGCCCACTCGCTTCGAGCCAGTATACGGTTGTTTCATCATCGAGTCGCATAAAAAAGCGCAAATTTTCTCGAATCCCCGCCAGATCCTTGAGCAGACCCGTGATATCTGTAATAAGGCTATCCGCCGCATAATCGTCATGTTCTTCCTTGACGTCCAGCATCAGCTTGTCGCCCTTGCGCAAAATTTCACTCATCGTTACATATAGCTGATTTTCCAAAGCCCCCGCCTGATCCCACTTTGCAGGCTTGGCTGAAGGTTTGAGACGGGAAGAAAACTGTCCTGTTTCACCCGGTGTCGCATCGCTTCGCTCTGGCAACATGCCAAACAGCTTGTCGCTTAGCAGGTCCCAAGTTTCCTTAACCTCTAACACGAGCGGATACATCTGATCGATGGTTGAGGCCCAATCCGTCGACTTCTCGTGCCCCGATTTCGCCAACTGTTGACGAAGTGAAGGCAGTTGTCCATTCTTGCTGTCTTTGAACAGTCGCGTCAGTGTATGCACGAGTGTGAAATATTTCATATGCATACCTAGGTGCTTACCAGCTACTTCCTCCAGGTGATGGGCTTCATCAATCACCAGATGTTCATAGCTCGGCAATAACTGGTGGCTAGCTTTGACGTCAGTGAACAACTTAGAGTGATTCGTAATAACAACATCCGCTATCCCTGCTTCATGGCGTGCACGATGATAATAGCATTTGCGGAACCATGGGCAAGAACGACCAAGACAGGACTCTGAATCACTCGCCACCGTTTCCCAGAAATCTCCACCACGGTTGCTCAGATTCAGTTCTTCATCATCACCGGTTTCTGTTAGCGTCAACCAGACGATCATCTGAGCAGCTGTAATTAAATCTTCCTTCGGTGTCGCGAAGTCTCTTCTGTTTATTTTATGTTCAAACTTACGCAGACACAAATAATGTCCCCGACCCTTGAAAATAGCAGCCCGGAACGGAAACGGAATCACCTTGGTCAGCATCGGAATGTCGCGCTCGCGTAATTGCTCCTGCAGGTTGATCGTATGTGTACTTACCATAACTCGCTGTCCTTTTTTCACACTGTGATACAGCGATGGGAGCAAATAACCGAGGGACTTCCCTGTTCCTGTACCTGCTTCGATCAGCAGATGCTTGTCTTCACTCAGTGCCTGATTTACACCCTCAATCATCTGTATCTGTGCCTCGCGCTCCTCATATTGGCTCAAGGATGAACGCAAATTGTCCCGTACATCATCCATGTACTCCTCAAAGGAAACACCTGACAGTGGATTCGGGTCATCTTCTCTACGCGGAGCAGCTAGCTCCGTCCAATCTTCCACTTTTAGCGCAAGCTGACGAAAAAACTGATGTCCCTCCAAATCCTGAATAGGATCAAGCTCTTTCTCTTCACGCACCCCATCAAGAAACCATCCAAGGTCACTGTCTTCCTCTGCAAACAAATCGCTAAGCCGCTGTATCGTTATCAGAGGTAATGCTTGAAGCTCACCCAGACACTTTAAAAACACCTCAGCCGTAGCTAACGCGTCGCTGTCTGCTTGGTGAGGGCGATCATGTGCCAGCCCAAACTCAGAAGACACAAAACCCAACTGATACGAAGATAGCGATGGAAACATAATTTTCAGAAAATCCATTGTATCCAAGATTCTTCCGCTAAACGGCAAATATCCGCACCGATCCAGAGCGTTTTGCAAAAAATTAAAATCAAACGCCACATTATGACCGACCAGTACAACATCGTCCAGCATAGGCACGAGCTCCATCATCATTTCTTCAAGTGCAGGAGCATCCTTGACGTCATCGTCTGTAATTCCGGTCAATCCGGTGATAAAAGGGGGAATAGATCTGCCAGGGTTTACATAAGAACCGTAAACACGGGAAATGCTGTTATCATGATCTATAATTGCAAGTCCGACTTGAATGATGTCATCCGCGGACTGGGTGCCTGTCGTTTCAAAATCCAATACCGCAAATTTCATTCGGGCTAATCCTTTCTTAAGACACTTACAAAAATAATAACTCTGTATATTAGCATAGCAGAAGATCGCCTGTTTGGAAATTAAGACAGCCAAAAAAGACGATGCACACGCCGCCTGAGAGGTGGGCATGCATCGTCTTACTCGGTGTCTGACAACTACATCCAGGTCATCATGGAGCTGTCGTATCGAAGCTTTTCGGTACCGGACAGACAGGCTTCCATATTGTGCAGCGGCTCGGGTAACGCAGGATCGAACTGATGTGCGAGAGCAAAACATTTTTGCGCCTCCTCTACGTCAGCCTGCTTTGCCAACAGACAGCCTAGCGCATTATAGATGACCGCCTTCAGTCCTGCCTGCTCAGTCAGGTCCAGCACCTTCTGAAAATGGCATACAGCCTCTGCTGGATCATCCAGTTGAAAATAGGCCATTCCCATATACATGCGACTCTGCCAGCTGTTCGGAAAATGCTGTAGTACCTGCTCAAATTGTTGGATCGCCTCAGGGTACATGAGTAATCGATAATACCCTTGCCCCCGATTAAAAGCTGGCAGCTCTTTTTCAGGTAGCTCCGTGTCAGACATATCGGTCTCCGCGGAAAACCCGGCCGCACGCAGGCACACCATTTTTTCCTCAAAGGCCAGCCACTCATCCATAATTCCGTCACTCATTCTCCGCAGCAGACTCCAGTGCTGTAGCAGCTCCTGCCTGCGGGAGCCCTGGGCTGATGGGTAATGCTTCACGATATCATCTAACATGCTGTTCATTTCTGCGAATACATGCTGGAACATGTGCATCCCGCCCTTATGAAAGATGGATTAATACACTCACATTTTTCGCTTAAAAGACGAGTTTCATCCGCACTCCCATTCATTACATGATCGTCGCGTGTACTTCTTTGTTCATCGTTTGGGCTGGTTTATTATGTTCATCAACAAATACCACTGTTGGTTTGTATGTTTTGGCCTCTTCATTCGACATGGAAGCATATGAAATAATAATGACTGTATCACCAGGCTGCACCAAACGAGCTGCCGCACCGTTGAGACAGATAACACCGCTCCCACGCGGTCCGGGAATAACATAGGTTTCCAGTCGAGCTCCATTGTTATTGTTTACAATTTGAACCTTTTCATTCTCCAACAAATCCGATGTCTCCATGAGATCTTCATCTATAGTGATACTCCCCACATAGTTCAGGTTAGCTTCTGTAACCGTAGCGCGGTGAATTTTGGATTTCATCATGGTTCTAAACATGGGAAAGCACCTCCGCCTTCTGTATTATTATATTGTCAATCAGTCGGGTATTGCCAAATTTCACAGCCAGCGCTACGATGACTTCTTCCCGAACATCACATAGCCGCTGCTCGGGAAGAAGGGGCTTCAGACCGGGAAAAGTTAATATTTCAATGTAATCAATGTCTGCTAAAGGAGAGGAAGTAATGGTGGACTCCACCATTTGATGTAGCTGACGAATCGTAATTGTGTTTGTTACTATATCTTCGCTCACTTCTTGCACCTTACGCAGTGACTGAGACAGCACCAACGCCTGCTCGCGCTGTTCTGCACTTAAATACACATTACGGGAGCTGAGGGCCAAACCATCCGCCTCTCTGACGATGGGACAAGGTACGATAGTCACGTTCATATTGAGATCAGTCACCATCTGCTGGAGCACAGCAACCTGCTGTGCGTCCTTCATTCCAAAGAAAGCCAAATCAGGACCTATCATGTTAAAAAGCTTGGCTACCACCGTAGTCACACCATCAAAATGGCCGGGACGGGAAGCACCGCACAAACGATCTGTCAAAGCGGATACTCGAATTTTGGTTTGGGTTGGTTGTGGATACATTTCTGCTACAGTTGGCAAAAATACAATGTCCACGCCTTCGCGCCGTGCTACCTCCAAGTCTCGAGCTTCATCGCGAGGATAGCTGTCTAGATCTTCATTTGGTCCAAATTGAATCGGATTCACGAAAATGCTAAGCACGACCGTATCCGCCATTTCACGCGCCTTGTGCATCAAGCTCGCATGCCCTTCATGCAGGTATCCCATTGTTGGTACAAAGCCAACTTTATGTTGCTGTAAAGAGGTAGAACCGTATTTCTTTTTTGTTTCGCTTGTCCCAAGCTGCCGACGTTCAGCAATAACCTTCCGCAGCTGAGCCACTTCTCTTACGATGATCATGATCGAGATTCCACCTTTTCCTTAGCTTGTTCCTGTGTCTGTCCTTTTGCCTTACCGTACAGGGATTCCACAACGCGGTCATCCGCGCTGAACACATGCTCTGCGGCCGGAAATGCCCGCCCTTTCACATCACTCACATATTGCTCAATACTGCTGCGGATCAAGCCGCCTACATCGGCATAGGTTTTAACAAAGCGTTTGCTGAAATAAGGCGATGCGTACTGAATCAGATCGTGATAAACGAGTACCTGACCGTCACATCCACGTCCAGCACCAATTCCAATGGTTGGAATGGAAAGCTCTTTTGAAATCGCTGTTGCCACTTCCTCAGTTACCAGTTCCAGTACAATGCCAAAAGCACCCGCCTGCTCCAGCGCCTTGGCGTCCGCCATTAACCGGCGTGCGTCCGCTTCGTCCTTGCCTTGAATGCGATAGCCGCCAATTTGATTAACCGATTGCGGAGTAAGCCCGATATGTCCCAATACAGGCACACCTGCCTGAACAGTTGCTTTTACGACATCGGCAATTTCAGCTCCGCCCTCCAGCTTAACAGCATGCACATGTCCTTCCTGCATCAAACGGCGGATGCCCTGAAGACTTTCTGATACGCTGCTGTGATATGTCATAAAAGGCATGTCCGCTACGATAAATGTATGTTCCGCGCCTCTTGCGACTGCCCGGGAATGGTACACGATATCATCCAAGGTTACAGGGATGGTTGAATCGTAACCAAGAACTACGTTACCCAGCGAGTCACCTACGAGAATCATGTCAATTCCCGCCTCCTCAGCTATTTTAGCCGATGGATAATCATAGGCGGTCAGCATACTGAGCGGAATGCCCTCTTGCTTCATTTTTTTCATTTTCACAATATTCAGTGCTTGTTTTCCTGCCATTGCGAATGGCTCCCTTCCATCTTTTTTTGGCACAAAAAATAACCTTTTATGAACGCCTGTACATCTGCGTCATCAAAAGGTCCGAACAGCCAAAAAAGACACTCATTTTGAGATCGTCCCTTCTGTCTCGGTCCTGTTCGGCTCAGAGCAGAATCCAACGTAACCTTCAAATGAAGTTATGATGGTCTTACAAACTTGCTAAAGTAGAGCATGTGCCCCTGGAGTGCAGCTCGGACCGTCCGATGCCGCCTCCTGCACAGTATAACAAAAAGCATCAGCTTTTTCACGTGAAGTTTTGCACAGGGAATAGAACGATTTCGGTCGTTTTCATATCTAGGGGTGCTTCTACAATTGTATATCCCCTGAAATGACCTGAATTCGCTCTCCTTGATCCGTATCTACCACGAGTGCCCCGGAAGGGTCCAAGCCAACAGCTGTACCTTCTACAGTTATCCCTTGTCCGGTATGTGCCCGTACGCTACGGTTCATAGTCACGGACAAAGCCTCCCACAGCATGGCTATAGGCTGGAACCCCTGCTCGGCATACAACTTACTTAGCTGTTCCATCTCTTCCAGCACTGAGGCGATCAGCACAGTACGGTCAATTTCACGCCCTGCTTCTATTTTCAAGGACGTTCCCACCTGCGATAACTCCTCCGGGTAATCTTCTTTATTTAAATTCACATCAATGCCAATCCCTGCAATACAGTATCGAACCCGTTGATCCTCTGTTGCAGATTCCAGCAGAATACCGGATACTTTGCGACCATGAATCAGCAGATCGTTTGGCCATTTGATACCAGCCTCCACACCCGTCAGCCGACGAATGGCCCTACACACTGCTACACCTGTAAGAAGCGTTAGCTGAGGGGTAAAAGCCAAGGGCTGGGTAGGGCGCAACACAATGCTCATCCAGACTCCTTTACCACGAGGTGAATACCACTTTCGTCCCAAACGCCCCCGACCTGCCGTTTGTTCCTCTGCAAGCACTACTGTCCCCTCTGGCGCGCCCTCTTCTGCCAAACGCATGGCATCCTGCTGAGTGGATACCGTCGAATCCAGTACAACGATACGCTGGCCAAACGATTGGGTATTTAACATATCGGCCAATTTGGAGACTTCTAGCCGATCCGGTCGGGATATCAACCGATAGCCCCGACGCGAGGAGGCATCAATGTTGTAGCCGAACTCACGCAGTTTGTTGATCTGCTTCCATACTGCTGTTCGGCTAACCGAGAGGCGGCGGCTGATTTCCTCCCCTGATACGTAATCGGATGTACCTTCCTCCAGTATGCCTAACAATCTTTCATGATTATTCACTACTCATCACCCGTTTCGCTTCCTGAAGCAATGTTTCTGTTTCATTCGGAATATCTCCGCAGGCAACAGCTTGTAAAAGCTGTTCCATCATCTGACCTAGCCAAGGTCCGCCTGGTCGATTCATCGCCTGAACCAGTTCATTTCCTGTAATATTTAAATCTTTGATACGAACGACTACAGCCTGCTTTGTCCACGAGCTTGCCAGTTCGGCTGTTTTCGCCACATGCTTTTCTACCCACGGCGGTAATCCGCGGAATGAAGCAGGCAGTGTCTTGTAAAGTTCAAGCCAGTCTGAAGCTGTATCTTTTCCCAGTCTAATTAGCAGTCGAATCCAGCTACGACGCAGTACCTCAGCGTTGACAATGTCAGACTCCCCCGGAACGGAATCGCCAGCTATGGCACTAGCACTGTAGATTAATTCGGTCTCCCATTCCAGCAGATGAACCAGCCGAAGTCGTACCGCGTTGGAAAAGGTCCAAGCTCTTAGTAGCTCGTCCGCTGCCTCTGAGGTAAGTCTACAAGACATTAAGAGCAGGCCCCACCGCAGTTCTTCTTGCAGTTGAACGATCCCCTTGAGCGCCCCTACTTCACATTGTTTCCAAGGAACTGGAACCTTCGTACAACCGAGTAATCCGCTACGGCTCAGCATCTCCAACCCACGTAAAGGGTCAGGGCCCGCTAGCATCTTTTCCAGCTCGACCCGCACACGTTCCATGGCTATGTAACGAAGTCCCTCTCTACGCCGAATCATGCCTTTCCAGGTGTTGTAAGCAACACGGAACCGAAACACAGAGGCAAAACGGATGCAACGCAGCATTCGTAACCCGTCCTCTTCAAAACGTTCCTCGGCTCGGCCTACACAACGAACGAGAGCGGCTCGTAAATCGGCTTCTCCTCCAAATGGGTCCACACGCTCTCCGGTTTCTGCCATCGCAATCGCATTCATAGTAAAATCCCGTCGCATCAGATCCTCACGGATATCCTTAACGAAGGCAACTTCCGTTGGACGGCGGTGATCGGCATAACCACTTTCCGTACGAAAAGTGGTTACCTCGAATGCATGGCCGCCCTGCATGACCGTAACCGTCCCATGCTGAATTCCTGTCGGAATGACGTGAGGGAATAGCGCTATGACCTGTTCAGGCTCAGCCGAAGTAGTCAAATCCATATCATGAATGGCTCTTCCTAATAGCTCATCCCGCACACAGCCACCGACCCAGTAGGCTTCGTGGCCTGCTGCTGATAGTGTATGTATGACCTCTCTGCCATGAAATGCCATCTCTTGGTCAGAATATTGCCAAGTATTTGTATTCATAGGGTTTCCCCCTTTGCAAGTATTCAATATAAAAAAACGGACGCGAGTCCGCCCACTTAAACGCTGATCGGTTTAAGATCCGGTACCTCGCGTCCTAACACACGGTAATATATCTCTTCATATTGACGGGTAATCAGCTCATCACAAAAAACGGTACGAGCGCGGGTCAGACACGCTTCACGGAAACGTTCCGCCATCGCTTCATCGGACAACAGCTCTACTGCATAATCAGCCATTGCCTCAGTATTACCGATTTCAGCAAGATACCCCGTACTTCCATGCACAACGAGTTCAGGTACTCCCCCTGCCTGAGAACCGATTGTCGGCACTCCACAAGCCATTGCTTCCAGTGCAACCAGACCAAAACTTTCTTTTTCCGAGGGAAGCAGCAGCACATCCGCCATAGAAATCACTTCTGCGATCTGATCCTGCTTACCTAAAAAGAAGACCTTATCTTGCAGACCTAAATTCTCGATTTTGCAACGGATTTTTGGAAGATCCGGTCCTTCTCCCACCAACAGCAGCTTCGCAGGTACTTTACGTTGCACTTTTTCAAATATATCCAGCACATCTCCCACTCTTTTGACAGGACGGAAATTGGAAATATGCATCATTATTTTTTCATCCGGTTGGGCAAAATCTCTTCTAAGCGCCGCGGCATCTCGTGGATAATATACCCGTTTATCTACAAAATTGTAGGTTAAATCAATAGGTCGTGTAATTTCCAACGCATCTATCGTCTCCCGAATCAAATCCTTGGAAACCGCCGTCACAGCGTCACTTTTGTTAATAGCCAGCCGAATCAGATCCTTCAACGACTCATCCTGTGCCAACACTGTAATGTCCGTACCGTGCAAGGTGGTTACCACCTTCAGATGATCACCCACCATTTCCTTCGCCAAGTATGCGCATACTGCATGTGGTACCGCATAATGAACATGGAGTACATCCAAATTCTTCATTTGTGCGACTTGGGCCATTTTGGTCGCCAGTGACAAATCATAGGGTGGATATCTAAACACGTAATAATCGTTAACTTCAACCTCATGATAAAAAATATTTTTCTGAAACGCCCCGCCTAATCTGAACGGAATGCTATTGGCAATAAAATGGACCTCATGCCCTTTTTCTGCCAGCAACTTACCTAACTCAGTAGCCACTACGCCGGAGCCCCCCAACGACGGGTAACAGGTAATTCCAATTTTCAATTTGTCATTCAAGCTAAGCTGCCTCCTTCCGCTCATCAGTGATAACTTTCCTGCCGATTTATTTTAACATTCTGCAAAATGCTCAAGTATAGAATTCTTATGTGAATAGCTTAACCAGATATGGCGTTTTGGACGCAAAGCCTTCTGCATACGAAATCAGTTTGCGCTGACCCAACAACGAGTCGCGAGCTTTTACGCGTTCCACATATCCCTGATTTAATGGTGTGGATACTGTATCCTTTCCAGGCGCTGCCTGAAATTGCGAAGCATAACTCAACAAAGACCGTTCTTTGGCTTCATAATGCTCGGTGATATCCACAATCAAATCCGTTCTGCCAATATCATTAATAAAATAAAAATATAATTGCTCTACCTGTACCGCAGGATTTTCTGGCATAAAACGTCGCAACTTGGCGTTAAATACCGCTTCCTCCACTAACTTGCTGCACATGACATGGTCTGGATGCCGATCCTCCCAATAAGGAGCAAATATGACTTTCGGTGCATGGCGCCGTATTTCTGCTGTAACTGCAGCTACATGTTCTGGAGTTACATATAATCCACGATCCGGCAGACCTAGATTCGTCCGCACGGCAAGTCCGAGTACTTTTGCGGCGTGTTCTGCCTCTGCCATACGAGTATCCACATCACCATTGGATGACATTTCAGCCCGCGTCAAATCGCACACACCCACCTTTAAACCAGCGGCTGTATGCTTGGCAATCGTGCCTCCCATTCCTATTTCTGCATCGTCGGCATGGGCTCCGAAAATCAAGATGTCCAGTGTCATTTTATATCACCCTGCTGGTCAATCCCCGGTTTATATTTATGTACCAGCTCACGCCAAGCAAAATCGCCACGGTCTAGCGCCTTAACCAGTATTTCAGCAGTTGCAACGTTGGTTGCCAGAGGAATCCCTTGTACATCACATAGACGTAACAGGGCGCTAATATCCGGCTCATGCGGCTGGGCCATAAGCGGATCACGCAAGAATATAATCAAGTCCATGTCATTTTGTGCAACCATAGCCCCGATTTGCTGATCTCCTCCAAGCGGCCCGGACATGAAACGGTGAATTTGAAGCTTGGTTTGCTCCATAATGCGCAGACCTGTTGTACCTGTTGAAAATAACTGGTGATCTGTAAAAACATGCTCATAGGCCGTTATGAAATTTACCATTTCATCCTTTTTTCGGTCATGCGCTATAAATGCAATCTTTAACATTCAAAGTTCCTCCTGCCTCATTCTATAATTTCATTCGTCAAATCATTCGCGTATTCTTAATCGATGTAATGCTCAAATCCATATACAAGCCCTGGCTGCTCCATGACCTTCTGAATACCGATTTTAACACCCGGCATATAGCCCGCCCGTTCATAAGAATCCTGACGAATTTTCAGAGATTGGCCAAACCCTCCGAATATCACTTCTTGCTGTGCGAACACACCGGGAAGACGGACACTGTGGACACGGAACCCTTGATAGTAACCCCCCCGTGATCCTTCTAACGTTTCTTCCTCTTCCGGGTTACCCTGTCGTAGCTCTTCACGCTGTTCGGCGATCAGCTCCGCGGTCTTAATGGCTGTGCCCGATGGCGCGTCCAATTTTTGGTCACCATGATATTCGATGATTTCCAGATGTGGGAAGTATTTCGCTGCCTGAGCCGCAAACCGCATCATCAAAATGACTCCAATCGAAAAATTTGGCGCGATCAAACCGCCAATCTGCTGCTCACGACACTGCTTGTCCAGTTCATCAATCTGTTCGGGGGTAAACCCTGTCGTTCCGATAACCGGACGAACTCCATGCTTAATAGCAAGCGCTGTATGTGCGTACGCAAAACGCGGCCCCGTAAAATCGACCATGACATCCGCTCGACTATCCAGTAATGCCTGCTCCACATCCTCCACAATAGCGATACCCGCTTCCGGTAGTCCGACGAGAAGGCCGGCATCACTGCCGGCATGTGTTCTGTTCACTGCGGCCACAAGCTGTAGTTCCTCATCCTGAAGAACCAATTTGACAACTTCACGGCCCATACGCCCTGCTGCTCCTACAACAGCCACTTTTATTGGTTCTGACATATCCCTACAACTCCTTATGCATCCATTTGTGCTAGATCTGTTCATTCATCTGCTGGCATAACTTCTTCATGAGGTTGGCAAGCTGCACATTGTGAGGAAACAGTGCAGCCGCCTCACGAGCAGCCTGCACAGCCAGCTTATACTCATTCAATTCGTCATAAATCAATGCGAGCAGCAAAAAAGCATCCCCACATAACGGATCGAGGGCTATTGCTCGTTCCAGTAGCAAAATCGCATCCTGACGCACCTGTGGCGTAACTCTGTCGACATCCAGCATTTTTCTGGCCTTCTCCGTATGCTGCCTAGCTTCCTGTGCATGCAGATGGAGAACATATTCATCCTGCTGTGGAGCGAGACGAACCGCATGCTCTGCATAGGCGAGAGCCTGCTCCAAACGACCACTGCGAGCATAGGTAACCGAGCACCGGAAATAATGCTCCGCATGATCAGGCTGGGCTGAAATTGCTTTTTCAAACCATTCCACGGCCTGCTCAAAATCGTTCTGCAAAATGCACTGATAAGCTTTCTGAACGTATTCCTCCGCCTTCATGACACTGCACCTCCGGGTAACCGGTTTGGTACAGCATATGTACAAAACGCCTAATCGGTGTCCTTTTTAGTCCAGCGATTCGCGTCACGCGTGTTAAATTTTTGCATGACCTTATCATGAGCCTCGGTCAAATTTATACCTAGTGAGTTCGCAAAGCAAACTGTGATGAACAAAATGTCCCCCAGCTCTAGCTCAATGGAATTGTCCGCCTCATCCGTTTTTTTCGGTTTCTCGCCAAAGGAGTGATTGACTTCCCTCGCCAGTTCCCCGACTTCCTCAGACATCCGGGCCAACATCGCCAAAGGACTAAAATACCCTTCCTTAAATTGAGATATATACTGGTCTACCTCACGTTGAATTTCATCTAATGATTTTTCCATGAAACACGCAATCCCCCCCATGTGCAGGTTTATTCATATGTTATCGTAAAGCACATTTTAAAACAAATTTTTTTTAATTCAGGATTTTGCAAAATCCTCAATTGTGTACTTATGATCCCAACTTACAGTCATCAGTCTTTTAAAGCTACCGTAAAAAGGTATACTACATATAAGGAGCTGCGATTTAGCAAAATCAGCATGAAGTCGTTCTTCCTTAAACTGCTACTGCGAGGGATTATATGAAGATATCCAAGTCCATGGAACAGCTTAAACTGATTTTACCCATTGTCCTCGGGACCGCCATCTATGCTTTCGGTCTGCTTTATTTTATTATACCCAGTAAACTGATGGAAGGTGGTATTACAGGGATCACCCTACTGCTCAATTATGCTTTTTCGATTTCACCCTCTCTCTCCACATTGCTTCTGAACATTCCTTTATTTTTAATTGGGTGGAAAATGCTTGGGGGCAAGCAAATTCTATATACAGGGGTAGGTATCGGGTCTCTCACTTTTTTTCTGTGGTTGTATGAAAAAATGATTCATTTCGGATGGATGGGAACATTTCAAACTGAACACGATTTTATACTTTCTTCATTATATGCGGGGGTTACGCTTGGGGCCGGATTAGGTATTGTGTTCCGCTTTGGCGGCACCACGGGCGGCTCGGATATAATCGCTCGTATTCTAAACCGAAAGTTTGGCTGGAGTATGGGAAGGATTCTGCTGGTCATTGATATCGTCATTATCGGTGCTTCACTACTTTACATACCAAAAGAAAAAATTCTATATACATTAGTCGCCGTGTTCATCGCGTCCAAAATTATTGATTTTATACAAGAAGGGGCCTATTCTGCCAGAGCCTTTATGATTATCAGCGACCACACGATGGACATTGCGGATATTATTATTAGGGACATGGATCGCGGAGTTACTATTATTCCGGCTGTAGGTGCATTTTCCAAGCAGGCCAAGCATGTTGCCTATTGTGTCGTGCCTCGTCAGGAAATACGACGCTTGCAGCAAATTGTTAAATCGGTTGATCCGCGGGCGTTTATTATCATACAGGATGTGCATGATGTACATGGAGAGGGGTTCAAGGAGGAATAGCCCGGAAATCCGGGCTATGGGCTAACATATATGGATGGCTCAGCAGTCAACGACGCGAATGTTCGAATTTTGTATCGTTATCCAGAGAAACCAGCTCGATATTTACGATAACCTGCATAGACCAGCGCCAGCAGAACAATCATGCCGATTGCCAATTCTGCCCGGCGCTCACTTTCACGCGGGATAAATGGCGCCAGGGCTGTGGCGTCTTTTTCACGTCCAAACAAGGCATTAAACGTCGGATTTCCCTGATCCAACGCCCCTCTAATCGCTGAGGCATCTGCATTTTGCTGATCCCCCAATCCTATGACATAGGAAATCCATGAATCAGCTCGGACAACTTCACTTGTTCTGCCATGAATCAATGCTGCTGTACGGATCGTCTCATAGTGGTCCTCCAGCACTGCGGCTCCAGCTTTGAAACCCTTCATGTTGCCTTTAGCAAACTGGCTGTTCAAGCCACTAACATCTTCTTTTAAAATCTTATAATACTGCTGCCATAAGGGCTGGCGCGGATGTGCAAGCGCATCTGTCGCAAGTCGTAAATTGGCCGCAGCCTTCACCCATTCATCCGGGGATGCTTGGACGGACTGTGTAGCTTGCTGCACCTCAAGGATGCTGCCGGACAAAGCATGAATGGCCTCTACAGATAACGCTGCCTGCACCTGTCCAGTGCCAAACCATCGACTCACCTCGGCTACATCCGCGCGCGCTTTTTCAATGTTCCCGTCCATCACATCCCGATACAGTATCGCAGCTGCATGATCCAGTTCCTCAATTTCTTTTGTATTTCCTATGGGTTTTGACTGATCACGTGCTTCTACCATACCTGGAGGGACGCAGACGGACAGCAGCAGGATCATAGATAAAACAACACTCGAAACAATACGTATCATAATTTGAAACGCCTGACCCCTAATCATGGGACATCCCTCCTCACCTTACTGTATGGCAAGGCTACCGGGACTAGAACTTGCTTTAGGACAAATCGTTTGAAGCCGGGTTATGCCCGAGACAAAATAGGAAACATTCGTTGATTTCCTTTACATGTGCTTTGATTTTTAGTTTTATAAAATAGCGTCGTATCTTCCTGTTTCAACAGAGAAATATTGCAGCCTTCCTGTTTCTCTTGGTGTAAAGCCAAAAACCACCTTCTTCGTTTCTTGTTTCGTTACCGCTGACAGTATGATATCCATAGGTATTTCACCTGGCCCATAAATATCGTAACAGTTCATCGTATCCCCTTCAAAATCTGCAACCACAATCGTATCGTATTGAGGTATATACCAAAATTTATCTTTAAAAAACGGCTCAACCCTTGATTTCTATAGTTGGTATCCGTCATTACAGTTCCATAATTAAAGCTCTTTCTTATTTTATGAGCATCACGATTCCTTTTTTAAATATATATTCTTTTTGGTTTCTAACAATGTTCATCTCTATTTTTCCACTTCTACTCCCATTCGATTGCGCGCAAACATGGCAAGCCATGCCGCTATAATACCGACAAGGGTCAGCATATAGGTAAAAGCACAGACTTGTGGTACATCATCCGTTAGCGTCTTCGGAAGATACGGATATATACCAAATGTATAATCCATCGTATCATTTAACAATGTCCAGAGTGCGGCTAGACATAAGGCAATCCATTTACAGGTGAAAAAACGTACGAACAGCAGTGCTTCGACCGCCATTGCCGTGTGAGATGCCACCAGCATCCAATCCTGCCATATCATATGTCCCCCCTGCGCAACTCCCCAAAAAATAATAGCTGAAGCCCAGATGCCATATTTTACACTCGTCACAACAGCCAACGCCTCTATGATCTGGCGAATTACCTTCAAGCTCTTGAGACGCGGAAAATAGAGCAAAAATGCTATAGAGATCGTAAAAAACAGACTCGCCGTCGGACTATCAGGCACAAATACAATCTGCCACATTGGGTGATAATTTAGTGTATACTCCAACTGCCCCCCATACCATATGTATCCATACACCGTTCCAACCAGATTACTCCAGAACAGCAGCCATAAAAAAGGCCGGCTCGTCAAGAACGACCGGCTCCATAAATAAGATAACGACACGTCCTTCATCCTCCGTTCATACGACAGTTGCCTTCTACAGACCCCATCCTACAAAGACTATATCATATCCAAGCGTATCAAAAAAACCTGACTGCCGCTACAGTCAGGTTTGATGATTATAATCACGAACTAAAGATTCGTCTGAAATCCAACTTAGGGTTCCTAAGATTGTTCTAACTCATTGCTTTCAGCTCATCCGTAAGATGACGAAAAGCTACTTCATCTCCGGAGGCTAGCGCCTCATCAATATCCTTGTAGAGTTTTTCACTCCGGTGTTTACGTAATGCCTCGTCCAAAACCATTTCAGCAGACAGGCCCAACATTACTTCATAAGTAACCTTCATTTTATCCATAGGATGCACCTCCAACATGAGTTTAAGAGATCCTATATTCTTTTCCTTTCGCCACATAGCTGAGTGCCGTTCGTGACATCCGCTGCAAATCTACATCTGTCAATTCGCGCACCACTTTGGCAGGTGTACCGAGAGAAAGAGTATAGGGTGGTATTTTGGTATTTTCCGTAACGACCGACCCTGCTCCTATTAAAGCATATTCACCAAGCTCCGCTCCGTTGAGTACAATGGCCCCCATACCGATTAAAGTGCCTTTGCCTACCGTACAACCGTGGATTATTGCAGCATGACCTACCGAAATGTCATCCGCCAGCAACAGGGGCTGATCCGTGTTCACATGTCCCACGACACCGTCCTGAATATTGCAGCGTTCACCGATGATGATAGGCGCCATATCTCCGCGCAGTACGGCATTAAACCATACAGAGGAATCTTGACCGATCGTTACTTTTCCGACAATTTTTGCTCCTTCTGCCACATAGACAGATGAATGGAGCTGTGGCATGTTTCCGTTATAGTGAATCAGCATCAACTTCACCCTCTCATTTTGGGTGAAATTCTATCAACATGTGTGCTGCTTGTCAATGGAGCCGTATACCCGAGTCGTTCCGTCCAATGCGGCACTCTCCCGCCAACTTCAGCCCCCAGGCCGTCATCTGTACAGATGGTCCCGTCGAATGTTCACCCTGACGAAGCATACCCAAGTGAAGCATCATTCGTATAATCCTCTGATCAAAGACCGAACGGGACGTATCATAGTAAAACGGTCGAATCAGTGGGCCGATATGTACAAAAAGCGACTCTGAGGACGTCCAGGGCCTGGCACATTCTCCAATCCAGTAGACTAGAGAAAGCAAATTAGGTACGGCTCCTTTATACAATCTTAACCAAAACCTGAATAGCTGTATCATTTCTTCCTCAATTGTATGCTCCTGATGCGCTTCTCCCTTTGCCGTCAGCACAACTTGGTCCCCTTTCTCCTCAATGTACTTGGAGTGACGGGCATAATCATACAGTAGTGCCATTCGGTCTGGATAAAACTTAAAAGAGGAGCCATACCCGAAACGCCATCCTCCCTTACCCAAAAGCGGCTCCGCAATGTGCAAATGTTCCATCAGCTGCTGCTGATTGCGACGATACCAAGCTCCCTCGGGATTTAGCGGAACCTCATGCTGTCTCATGTATTGAAGGAAAAGCCGTAAATCCTCTGCCAGCAGATGCCCTTCATCTCGGTACGACGACGGTTCGCTTACCCGGGTCATTCCGTTTTGGAAGTCATGTACCATAACACGTCGAAAGCGCTCCTTCATATCCAACGGAATTTGGAACAAATACCTCGTATTGTGCGTCGAACCGTTGAACAACCAGCCACTAGAACGCAGACGGGTCACAATATCCCTTGGCCGCTCACCAGGATTCTCGTTCTCCTCAACAGACTGTTTGGCTATTGCAACCAATTCCTCCATGCTGAAATACGGTCGGTCATCGAACAGCAGCGCGTTCAAAAACCTTACCTCTGACAACCTCAGCTCCTTGACCTGCGTCTCAAAAAAACTACTGCTACCGAGCTTCGTCAAAATCCCCTGGATCAACTCATGTTTGGAATTAGGTTTACAGTCACAATCGTAATACACCGCGATTCTGTTCAAATGCACAATATCCGCAAATGTCAGCATATCCGCCAGATTCATTGTTCCATCGCCTCGTCACTGGACTGTCATCCGGAATTGATTCTTACCTGTTGTACCCACAGCTTTGACGGATTGTTCAGACTCTAAACCTCTTTTTTTGCAAAGGTATAATTAAAAAACAAAAAAGACCACGACTCCTATGAAGTGCACCCCTTAGAATAGACATTGGAATAAACCCCTGGTTTATCCGATGAAATCTAAGGGGTGCATTTTTTATGCCGGCGAAAAAGGGAACAAAGTTTAACGAGTATACGTTTGAAACCAAGGTAGAGGCCATACGACTCCATATTGAAGAAGGTTGGACGTATCGTAGACTCATGGAGAAGTTTGGGATCGCAGATCGACATCGATTAAAAGAATGGATGCGCAAATACAAGCAACTCGGTGAATTCGGGCTCATGGACCAGCGAGGACGGCGTAAGGAGTATATCGATCAGGATAGGTATGTACAGAAGCTGAGACGGGAAAATGATATGCTAAAAAAGTGTTTGGAAATCTGGATACAGGAGATGAAGCACACAAATATATAACCATTGAGAAAGCTGCGAAAGACTATCCTATTAGCAAACTGTGTACGCTTTTCAAAGTCTCCAGAAGTGGATATTACGCCTTCTTAAAGCGTAGAGGAGCAGATCGAGATCGGGACGCGAAAGCACTTGTGAAGAAAGTGTATGAGCAGTATAACGGGGTCTACGGCTATCGCCAAATTCAACTATTTTTGCAGCACGATCATGGAGTCTGGATGAACCATAAAAAGGTACTCCGGCTCATGCAGGTCTTGGGAATCCGCTCACAAATTCGCCGGAAACATCGCTGCAACTATGCTTCCTCTACGAAAGGTCGTGTGGCGAAAAATCTGCTAAAACAGGATTTCAAGGCGGACAAACCTAATCAAAAATGGGTCACAGATATCACGCAATATCGTGTGGGGGATTGCTGGCTATATCTGTCTGCGATTAAAGACTTGTTCAATAACGAAATTATCGCGTACCAGATGAGCCATAGAAATGATAACGAACTGGTTTTACAGACGTTTCGACAAGCCTTTAAACAGCAAAAAGACGTGACTGGCCTCATCGTTCACAGCGACCAGGGATTCCAGTACACGTCCCATGCGTACCATGACATGTTGCCAAAGGTTGGCGCCCGGATCAGCATGTCTCGCCGAGGCAATTGTTATGATAATGCCTCGATGGAGAGCTTCTTCTCGCATCTCAAAACGGAAGGGCTCTACCCATATGATATCCGAAATATGGACGGGGCACAAAGGAGAATAGAAGAATATATTCGATTTTACAACCAATGTCGACCACAACGAAAGTTAAATAAGCTGCCTCCGAAAGAGTATCGGAAGCAGCTTATAGCCTAGGGTCTTTTTTCAGTGTCTATAAAATGGGGTCTTGACCACTATGATAAGTAGAAGCCTTGGTCTTTTACTAACTTTTTGAGTTACAGTCACTTTTCTCTTGCAAATGCTTCGTGCAATTATACAAAAGTGGTGCCCAATCCATATCCTCACGCTGGAGTACACTAAGTGACAAATTGCCGATTCGTTCCGTGAATTTTTCCTGATACAGAGCCTTATACAAATTAGCCAAAAAACCACCGTGGGAAACGACCAGCAGATTCTTGTCCCGATTTTCCGTCCAAATGGCTTCCATAAAAGCTAGCCCGCGAAGCTGAAGATCCGCATCGCTTTCCTGCCCTAGATCCAGCAGATGCCAGTCGACTCCCCACTTTTCTTCACGCTCGGCCTGGGTCATACCCTCGACCTGACCATAAGCACGTTCTCTTAGTCGATCATCAGGCTCTAACAACGGGAGATGTAGAGCAGAAGCAATAATCTCCCCGGTCTCTTTCGCTCTGGAGAGACTACTTGTAATAAGCCCGTCCCAATGATAAGGCTCTTCCTTTAATCGTTCTGCCAGCAAGCGTGCCTGCCGACGCCCTTCCTCATTCAACGGAATATCACTGTGACCCTGGATTTTCCCTACCGCATTCCAATCCGTCAATCCATGTCTGATCAAGCCAATAAGCATCGTGTCGTTTCCTCCGCTGTTTTGTTATTCAGGCATTGTTATGAATTCATATTGGAGCCCAGCTGTCCTGCTAATTTCTGACCCTTCTCGCCCGATGTATCCAGCCCAGAGAAAATAAAGCTAGCGCTAGTGCCAATACAGACAACAACATCCAGTATTGCGGATAAGTAGGAACAATGCTTGCAACCAGCGGGTCCATAATGCCACTATTCACATCTTTAATGTGGTAATGATATTGTGGAGATGTACTTGTAGTTTCCAGCAGACCTGTCGGTAAAATACCCGTGTCCATGACAGGTGCCGCTTGAGGGGGATTTTCCTGAGAGGAGCTTCCATTCCAGTTCAAAAACAAAAAGCTGCACAAAAATACGGCCAAGAAGCCGGCGATCCATACAGACATATACTTACGGGCTGCTGGGTTCACACGTGCACGACGATGCTCGCCCGGAACAAGCCACGGTGATTCTTCATAAATTCGATCCATGACCCTGCGATTCATCGCCTCTAGCCTATCATCTGTTATTTCAAAAGAGATGTCACGAATAGCGGATCGATTTTCTTTTGACAAATTCCAATCATTTTCTTCCGAACCATGCTCCCACCCGGCAGACGAGCTTTTGGCCCGTCTGCGCTCCGAGTCTTGTTTCGATACATTTTTGCCTGTAACGAACAAATCCTCAGTGTCCCTGGATTTCATTGGCTGCTCATCCCTTCGTTTTCCTCATAGAGAGGCTCAAAAAAATAAGGCTCCAACTGCGTCTTCACACTGGATCTTGCCCGGAAAAGCAATGACTTCACTGCACTGACCGTCTGTCCTAAAATAGTCGCAATCTCCTGATAATCCAATTGCTCATATTCACGCAATATCAGTGCAGATCGCTGCTTCTCAGGCAATCTATTGATCGCTTCACGAACCATTTCTACCTTCTCGCCGCGAAGGACAGCCTGCTCCGGAATTACATCCGATGGAGCTACCGGTACATAACCGCTCTCTTCCAATGGAACCTGACCGCTACGGTGCTTGCGAAGCTCACTTAGCACCGTATTGCGTGCAATCGTATATAACCAAGTGGAGAACGATGCGTCTACCTCGCGAAAGGAGTGCAGGCTCCGATACGCTTTATAAAACGTCTCTGAGCACAAGTCCTCAGCAATCATTTCCAGGTTCGAACTTTTCAGCATATGATAAACAAAAGCTAAAATTTTACGTTGGTGCCGCCTCATTAATTCTGAATAAACCTCAACATTACCTTGTTTGATTTCCTGAATCATCTGGGAATCTGTCATCATCCGAGTGAGACCCTCCTCGCCCATACATGTGCTGTTTTCCCGTTCGATTCTGTCTATATATACCGAACAGGTCAAAAAAAGTTGCGCCCTCTGCGCAAATGGATGAAACAGCATCATGGAACATTTGTTATTTTCTTACCCTATGTAGTGCCAACATTAACGGTGCTATCCCCAACAATATTCAACATCCAAAATGGACTTACCCATTGTACCACAAAATGTCCGTCAGTAAAAAAGTCCAAAATCCCAACGATTTCTACCAATGCCTCCCTAACGCTGGCACCTGATTCATTTATACAGCTTTTCAGGGGATTTTAGATTTTTTCAAGATTAAATGACAAACCCATTGAAAGTGTTCTATTCAAATGCATCAATAAGGATAAATACACAAAAAGAAAACGCTTTAAAAAAAATATTGACAAAATGAAAACGTATACATATAATAAAAGTACAGTATGGTTTCTCTCCACTCCTATCCTACTCAGCTACTTCACTAAAAGTAGCTACCACCCGGGGCTTTACCCGGGTGGTCTTTTTTTGTTTTCCAATACTCCTCTTTACCTTACTCACCTACCCCATATGTGGGTTGATAAAATACATCAATATTTTACCAATTATTTGGTTGTCCTATTAAAACACATTATTATATAATTAATTTTTTCAATAGATAGGGGGCAGGAAATGAATAATAAGTGGAACAAGGCTGTATATAAGATTTGGTCTCCAATTTATGATAACTTTTTCAATTCAGGTAGCTTCCTCAATTCTAGAAAGATTATATTTCAAGAAAAGTCATTTAATAGCGAGCAAAAAATACTTTTTGTAGGTGTAGGAACTGGAGCAGATTTAGAATTAATAAATCACTACGGGCTGGATATTACTGCCATAGATTATTCACCTGAAATGCTTAACAAAACAAAGGATAAATTTACCAACAACTCCATAAAATTCTTGGAAATGGATGCTCAACAAATGAATTTTATGGATGAGCAATTTGATATAGTAGTAGGAAGTTTAATTCTCTCAGTAGTACCTAACGCAAATAAATGCTTCGATGAGATGGTGCGGGTTTTGAAAAAAGACGGGGAAATTATTATTTTCGATAAGTTTTCTCCTAAAGGAAAAAAGCCCTCATTATTCAAAAAAACGATAAGGCCCGTTATTAAGGTGTTAGGAACCGATATAGGGTTGAATTTTGAAGAACTGTTTGAAACCCAAAAAACAAAACTGCGGATCAAAGAGGATGCACCTATAATGTTCAACGGTATGTATAGAAAGATAGTAATTACAAAATAACGCGTAGCTCCACTACCTCTTCAAGTAACAAAAAAGCGAGCGAAGAGAACCTTCACCCGCTTAGATCTTTTCTTACTACTTCATTCCCAGAAAGTGTGGTGCTTTTAAGGCGGTCCATAGCGTAGAGGTTCATTTGAATCTGGAGAAGCGTAGCGTTCGCCTTTGCCTGCGGACTTTCCCCTTTGAATATATATTCAGAAAATCCGCAGGCAACAGCGATCGTAAGATGTAATGAATCGCGGAGCGGTGCCCCTTTAACCAACACACACTTTCCTTCCTTATACCACGACTTTATAGCCCATCGAATCCAGCAGAGTCTTGGCACGCTCCCAATCCTGCTCTTGACGGAAGGAAAGCCGCATGATGCCTGGGACATCCTCCCGGCTTTCAATGATTTGCATATTGCTCAGATTAATGCTGTGATTCCCCAGTTCCATAGCAATTCGCCCGATAATCCCTGGGGTATCCGGTACATCAATATACAGATCAAACGTGGAGACGATGACTCCTTTACGACGCTCTGGCAGTTCACTGCGGAAGTGCCCAGCTGTCAAAAACTCGTCAGCGATTCCCTCACCGTCTTGTATTCTCAGTAAATGGGTAAAACGCTCAATCTGTCCGTTCCATTCTTCCAACAGGCCTAGTAAAACTTCACGATTGCTCAGTAAGATGTCCCGCCACACAACCGGATCACTAGAGGCTATCCGTGTAATATCACGGAACCCGCCCGCAGCCAATGTACGGTACAACGGATTTTCATCATTGTGCTTTCGCACCTGATTCACCAGCGCCGCTGCAATAATGTGCGGAAGATGGCTAATCGCACCGACAATATCATCATGCATATCAGGTTGGACACGCACAACATGAGCACTAGTATATTTTAATAAACGTTCCAGTGAACTGTATGCTTCCTCAGGCACACCCTCTGCCGGGGAAAGCACATAATATGCGTTTTCAAACAACAATGCGGAAGCAGCCTTTACACCGGAACGCTCCGAACCGGCCATCGGATGACCACCGATAAAGTAAGCGTTGCGCAAAGAAATTTCTGATGCTTTTTTGGCAATTGCCGATTTCGTGCTGCCTACATCAGTGATAATACAACCCGTTTTAAGCGGTAGCTTGCTTAACAGTTCGAGATAATGCTCCAGTAAGCCCACAGGTACGCATAAAAAAATAAAATCGGCATCCTCTGCCGCTTCTTCAACCGAAAGAGTCGCGGTGTCCACGACACCACGGCTTAACATCGGTTCCATCAGTTCAGGGAGATGGGCGTGGCCGACAACAGTAATATCCGGCTTCCCTTTAAAACAAAGTGCGAGGGACCCACCAATCAGTCCCACGCCGAAAATGGCAATCTTCATCAATTATCAAATCCCATCTGCGGAAATTATAGGCGTACTTTCGCCGCTTCCGCCCCCAGGACCTGTTCCAGCGCACGAATAAACAACTCATTTTGCGGCTGCGATCCAACCGACACCCTAATATATGTCGGATATTTGTGATGACCTGCGCGAATAATCACACCTTTACGAAGCAACTCCTGAAATACCTCACCGGATGGACGACGTACATCTAGCATAATAAAATTACCATGTGCCGGGAAAGACTCCAGTCCTAGACGCTTGAGCTCATCTTGCAAGTAAGCTCTGCCCTCTGCATTACGATCTCGACATTCTTGAACAAATTCCTGATCTTCCAAGGCAGCAATGGCCGCAGCCTGCGCTACCCGTGATGTATTAAACGGCTCACGAACCTGATTTATCAAACGAATGATTGACTCGGCTCCCATACCATAACCAATGCGCAGCGAAGCAAGCCCATAGATTTTGGAGAAGGTGCGTAGTACAACCAGGTTTTCATACGCTGGCAACAAACGAATGCCGTCGGGATACGAGCGATCCGTCACAAACTCGGCGTAGGCTTCATCCAGAACAACCATGATGTGCTTTGGTACTTGGTCCAAAAACGCAATCAGCTCTGCTTCGGGTACAATCGTGCCCGTGGGGTTATTTGGATTACAGATCCAAATAATTTTCGTACGATCATTGATGTGGGACAGCATAGCATCCAAATCATGTACACCGTCACGCAAAGGCACCTCAACTGCAACCGCTCCCTCAATTTCCACATTACTTTTGTATACGGAAAATGTCTGATCAGCCATAATGCTTTCTTCCCCGGGAAGGAGGAAAGCACGCGTAATCAACGCAATAATTTCGTCAGATCCGCAGCCATAGATAAACTGTTCCTCTTTTAAACCCGTCCGTTTAGCTAGTGCCTGTGTCAAAGCTACGGCACTTCCGTCAGGATATACACTAATGTTGGCAAACTCCTGCTGAATGGCCTGCAACACTTTGGGAGAGCTACCATACGGATTCTCGTTCGAGGCGAGCTTGATGACTTCATCGAGTCCCAGCTCACGTTTTACGTCTTCAATCGGTTTACCGGGCTGATATACTGGCAAATGTACAATATGCGGTTTAGGTTGCATGCCCCTACCTCCTCTATCCAATCAGAACATATTTATTACTTTCTATTTTGACAGTTACTGCTTTAATTGTGCCACAAAATTATGAATTTGCAAAAGACCTTCTTGCCTGCGCGTAGAATCATTCAGCAATGGAATGGCCTCCTCCACCTGACGTACAATTGCACTACCGACCACAACTCCATCGCAAATGTTTGAAAACCGGGCTACCTGCTCTTGAGTAGAGATCCCGAAGCCAACCGCTACCGGAATATCCGTATGCCGTTTGACCTGCGCGATAAAGCCCTCTATACCTTCAAAAAAGGAGGCTCTTTCCCCAGTTACACCCAGCGAAGATACACAGTATACAAATCCACGGGCCTGACGGACAATTCGTTCGATCCGCTGTTCAGAAGTTGGAGCCACCAGAGGAATCAGATGCACACCCACCTCTGCTGCCCGTCCTCCCAGCTCCTCCGCTTCCTCAAGCGGAAGGTCCGGAATAATCAGACCGCTGATACCGTGCTCCTGCAAGCCTGCAAAGAAAGCATCCATACCCATCTGTAATACAGGGTTATAATACGTGAACAGAATAAAGGGCAGGCTTGAACCTGCCGCCCTGGCCAAAGAAGCTGTCTCCATGCACGTGCGGATGGAAATTTGCCGTTTCAGTGCACGCTCAGACGCACGCTGAATGACAGGACCGTCAGCCAGCGGGTCGGAATAGGGTACACCCAGTTCCAATATGTCAGCTCCGGCCGACTCTAACTGCCGAATGATCTCTATTGTAGTATCCACATCCGGGTCGCCTACCGTCAGAAAAGGAATTAATGCCGTTTTGCCTTCATTTTTAAGGCGACCAAACGCCTGATCAATTAAATTCATGACGGATTTCCTCCCAAATACTTGATAATGGAATCCACATCTTTATCCCCGCGTCCAGACAAACAAATAACGATAATATCATCTGTCGTCAACGTAGGTGCCAGCTTGGCGACCTGCGCAACTGCATGTGCCGACTCTAATGCAGGAAGTATTCCTTCAGTACGGCAGAGGAGCTGAAGCGCATCCAACGCTTCCTGATCCGTGATCGGAACATATTGGGCCCGCTCAATATCTTTCAGGTATGAATGCTCCGGTCCAACGCCTGGATAATCTAGTCCAGCCGAGATGGAATGCGCAGGCTGCACTTGTCCGTACTCATCCTGAAGCAGGTAACTCATAGAGCCTTGGAAGACCCCTTGTGTTCCCTTGGTCATTGTAGCTGCATGGAATTCCGTTTCGACACCTTTTCCAGCGGCCTCTACGCCAATCAAAGCGACACCCTGATCCTCAATAAAAGGATAAAACATGCCGATGGCATTGCTTCCGCCACCGATCGCTGCCACAATGACATCCGGAAGTCTGCCTTCCTTCTCTAGGATCTGGCGACGTGTTTCATCACCAATCACGCGTTGGAAGTCCCGCACCATCATTGGATACGGATGCGGGCCGACAGCTGAACCCAAAATATAGAATGTATCATGGACATGGCTGACCCAGTAACGCAAAGCTTCATTCCCGGCATCCTTAAGTGTACGTGTACCCGATGTCACTGGAATGACCTCAGCACCTAAAAGCTGCATCCGAAAGACGTTCAGCTGCTGGCGCACAGTATCCTCTTCACCCATAAACACCTTGCATTCCAATCCGAGCAACGCAGCCACAGTCGCTGTCGCGACACCATGCTGTCCCGCACCTGTTTCCGCAATGACCTTCTGTTTGCCCATACGCTTCGCCAGCAATCCTTGAGCCAATGCATTATTGATTTTGTGGGCACCGGTATGATTTAAATCTTCGCGCTTTAAGTAAATTTTAGCCCCGCCCAAATGCTGGCTCAGACGCTCCGCATGATAAAGCGGCGTTTCCCGACCAGAATAGTCCTTTAGGAGCCCGTTCAACTCTGCTTTAAACTCGAGATCATCCGCGTACTTACGGTAGGATTCCTCCAATTCAATCAGTGCGTTCATCAACGTTTCCGGTACAAAACGTCCTCCAAATGTTCCAAAACGTCCGTTGTTATCAGGTAATTGTGTCATGCCTGCTTCACCCTTTCTACGAATGCTGTGATTTTTGCAATGTCCTTGACTCCGTTCGTCTCTACACCACTGGATACATCCAGCCCTTCGGGATGATACTCATGAACTAGCTTTTCCGCATTATCGGCATTCAGCCCGCCGGCTACAAACAAAGGAATTCTATGTTGATGGGTCCAAGCCTGATAGGCAGGAATTCGATCCCACGCAAACGTTTTTCCGGAGCCGCCACCATACAGGGGATCGTATGTATCCAGCAGTAAAGCGTCAATTATCCCGACATAGGCATCCAATTCGTCCGCCGAGCGTTCTGTTCGTCCTTGACTGTCCACAGACCATGCCTTGAATACCTGTATACCAAAATGCTCTCTAATCTCCCGACAGCGCTGCGGGCTCTCCTGTCCATGCAGCTGTATGACATCCAAGGGTGCTTTCTCCATCACATCATTTAACAGTGCATCACCAGGGTTCACAAATACACCCACGCTGCGCGGTCTGCTGCCTGAGGTCCATTCATCCAATACGCGAAGCAGCTTTCCAGCCTGTACGCCGTCAATCCGGCGCTTGCTGTCAGCAAACACAAAACCTATATAATCGACCGGTAAGTTTACCATAGATTTTAGCACTTCAACGCTTTGAAGTCCACAAATTTTTATGCCCGTTTTGTTCATGCTTTAACCCCGTCCATCAATTCGGCTACAGCCTGTCCTACATCTTCCTTGCGCATCAGATGCTCCCCCACCAAGATACCGTGTGCACCTACCGAATGCAGATAATTAACATCTTCCGGTCCCGCAATTCCGCTCTCACTGATGAACGTAACCCCTTTAGGAATTAGTGAGATCAGCTCCTCTGTCGTCTGGAGACGAGTCTCGAATGTCCGCAGATTTCGGTTATTTACACCAATCAAGGTTGCTGTCCCCAGCTCCAGCACCGCTTTAAGCTCCTCACTGTCATGCACCTCTACCAATGCGTCCAGCCCGAGGTCCCTGGCAATCTGTAAAAAGGACCCTAATACACGTGGTTCCAGGATAGCGGCAATCAATAGCACCGCATCCGCTCCCAGCAGACGAGCTTCATATATTTGCCGTTCATCAATGATAAAATCCTTTCGCAGCAGCGGAATCTTCACCTGATCGCGAATTTGCTGTAAATATTCAGGGCTCCCCTGGAAATACGTCACATCTGTCAGTACAGAAATGCAATCCGCTCCTGCTCCCTCATATGCACGTGCAATGTCCACCGGATGGAAATCCGGTCGAATCAGCCCTTTGGATGGGGAAGCCTTCTTCACCTCAGCAATCAGTCCGAGCGGACGATTGCGTCTGCTCGCGATCGCATTTTCGAATTCTCTCGTCGCAGGTAAATCAGCAATTAATCGTTCAGCTTTACTTATTTGAAAATGCTTCTTAAGCTGCTCCACTTCTTGTCGCTTCGTCACCACAATTTTGTCAAGATACATATTGATATTCCCCCGTTGCCTGTATTAATTGATCCAGCTTGGAAATTGCCAGTCCCGAGTCAATGGCTTCGGCCGCTCGTGCTACTCCGTCCGTCAAGGTAGCTGCTGCCCCTGATACATAAATGCACGCTCCTGCATTGGCTAACACAACATCCCGATAAGCTCCATGCTCTCCGTTCAAAATTCGTCGTATGATATCAGCGTTAACCTGTGCATCACCGCCCAGCACCTGATCGAGAGAATGCGTCTGCAAGCCCAGATCCGACGGATGAAGCTCGAACGTGTGAACCTTGCCGTCCTTCAGTTCGGATACTCGTGTCGCAGCTGAAATACTAATTTCATCTAACCCATCCAGACTACTGACAACCATGGCCCGTTTGGAGCCGAGCTGGTTCAATACCTCGGCAATGACTTCCGTTTTGCTCGCGTCATAAATGCCCAACAGTTGCCGATCCGCACCTGCCGGATTCGTCAAAGGACCAAGCATATTGAATACCGTCCGCACACCCAGCTCGCGACGCGGCGCGGCGGCATGCTTCATAGACGGATGATACAGCTGTGCGAATAAAAAGCAGATGCCGATTCGGTCCAGACATGACCTAGCCTGATCACTCGTCAAATGAATGTTGACTCCCAATGCCTCCAGGACATCAGCGCTTCCGGCACGGCCACTTGCAGAACGATTGCCATGCTTTGCTACCCGTACAGACACCGAAGCTGCGATGATCGCGGAAATCGTGGAAATATTAAACTTGTGAATACCGGAACCTCCAGTGCCACATGTGTCCAGCAAGCGACCTCTGTCTTCTTCAGCTTGCACTGGACTAGCGTAGCTACGCATAGCCTCGGCAAAACCAGTGATTTCATCTACCGTTTCCCCTTTGAGGCGAAGAGCCGTCAGCAGCCCGCCAATTTGCGCCTGTGTAGCACTTCCACTCATAATCTGTTCCATTACGCTACGGGCCTCCGTACGCGAAAGATGCTGTCCCTCCATGATCCGGCTTAACCCCACTTGCATCATGTCATGTCGTTCCATTGTCGTCTCCTCCTCAAAATCAGATTTTTGTTTGTTACGGAGTATACAAATAATCCTGGTTGATGACGCTGTTATAGGGCTGTGTCGTTGCCGGGAACATCACTTCTGCCGTGCGGATTGCCTTCAGCAATGCCTTTGCTTTGTTTACCGTCTCCTGATACTCGCTTTCCGGAACCGAGTCCCACACAATTCCAGCGCCTGCCTGGACATAGGCCCGGTTCTTTTTAAACACAATCGTGCGAATCGTAATGCAAGCGTCCATATTGCCCGAGAAGCCCAAATATCCAATCGCCCCTGCATAGGGTCCACGTGCTTCCCGCTCCAACTCAGCAATAATCTCCATGGCCCGTAGCTTCGGAGCCCCCGATACAGTGCCAGCTGGCAGACAAGACAGGAAGGCATCGAAGAAATCTTTGTCCTCACGTAGCTCACCCGACACATTGGATACTATGTGCATGACATGGGAGTAGCGTTCAATCTCCATAAACGTATCGCATTTGACTGTGCCAAACTGTGATACACGGCCCAAATCATTTCTTCCCAAATCGACCAGCATCAGATGTTCTGCACGCTCTTTTTCATCGTTTAACAGTTCTTCAGCAAGTGCTGCATCTTCTGTCTCCGTTACCCCACGCGGTCTCGTTCCTGCAATAGGACGGGTTTCTACCCGACCGTTTTCCACCTTGACGAGTGCCTCAGGCGAAGTGCCTACGATGATCTCGTCATCCATTTTCAAATAATACATATATGGCGACGGGTTCATCGTGCGCAGCACGCGGTATACCTGTAAAGGAGAGGCCTCTGTATCAATGTGAAAACGCTGGGATAGTACAACCTGAAAAATATCACCGGAGCGGATATACTCCTTCGCCTGCTCTACGTTTGATATAAACTGTTCCTTCGTCACATTGGATTGAATCTCACCCAGTTCCACATCATCTGGAATGGATGCCGATCCTAATCGCTCAGGCTGAGGTTGCTTGCGCAGATACTGTGCCGTTTCCTCCAACTTGCGTTCCACATCAGCATAAGCAGCACGAATGTCCTCATCGCGGAACCCTTCACCTACATGAACATTGCCAACTAGCAAAATTTGCTGTTTCACATGATCAAAGACAATGACTTGATCGCAGAACATAAAACGAATATCATCCATATTCAAATCATCTACCGAGTGCTCTGGCAGCTTTTCATAGTATTGAAGCAGGTCATATCCAAAAAATCCGATAGCCCCGCCTGTAAATGGAGGCATTTCTTTCAGTTTCGGACTGCGGTATTTACGTAGCAATGCTTTGAGCGCTTCAATCGGCTTGTCGTTTAATATTTGTCGTTTACCGTGTTGTTCCAATATCAAACGTCCTTTTTTACCCGAGACCATTAGAAACGGGTCTGTACCGATGAATGAATGTCGCGCCCACTGTTCGCCTCCCTCTACACTCTCTAGCAGAAAGGCACGGTCCCGCTCGGCATACCGACGGAAAATCCGAATCGGCGTCTCCATATCAGCCAGCACTTTTTTGTATACAGGAATCAGGTTAAATTCACTCGCCATCGTTATCACTTGCTCCACATGCGGCGTTAACATGAGATCACTTCCTTTCCAAATTGGCGCAGAACCAAAGGAGAGAATATAAGAAAAACGTCTATCGACGTACCTTCACGGAGGCCAGACCGCGTGTAGCGGAAGTTTTTCTTGCGATTATAGAATTGTTCAGCTCCGCTGAAAATTTTATAAATTCTATAATCGTAAAAAAGCCTCTACCGGTAAGGTAGAGGCTGTCAGTTATTGAAATTATAAGAATGCTCCATATGTAAAATGACTACAGCAAATAGACAAGTATACACTCATCCCTTTTGTATAACCGCACAGGTTGCTTCAAATAAGCTTCTCTGTAGAAGAATATCTCTTCAAGGACAAAAGCTTACCCGCTCCGGCCGGTCTCTGTAATCTCATATGGAATTGGCTAAGGCTGCACTCTTCTCATCTCAACTCTGTCTCTGGCTAACTCTACTCTACTTAACTCTGCTACACACACTATATCTCATGGGATGTTACTTTGGCAACCATCAACTTAAAAAACAGGCGCTTATTTCCCTTGGGAAGCTAGATCCGGTCTTAAGGCCTGCGCTCCGTTCAAATATACATGTTTAATTTCCCGCTGGGATTTATCAGTGTTCACCTGTACCATCAGACGGATGCACTTGGGCAAACTACCTGCCACAGGAACTTCTAATGCACACATGAGCGGAACCATATCCCAGCCATCAAGCTGACGAATGGCCTTGGCTGGAAAGGCAGTATCCAGATCATGAGTCACCGTAATCCATACGTTACTAATATCCTCCGGCTGAATTTCATTGTAAGATACAATTTCCTCCAGTAGTTGGCTTGTTGCTTCCAAAATTTCATTTTCTTCATTATTCGCTACGGTCGTCGCGCCACGAATTCCACGATTGTACATCGTTACGCCCCCTCTTTTAACTGTTCAATAACTTGTCGGATGTAAGAGACGGAAATATCCTTCACAACCTCCACGTGCCCGATGCTACGTGGGACGACAAAAGTAATGCTGCCTTCTTTGAACTTTTTGTCATGCATCATTGCGTCCAGGAGCCGATCTGTATCGAGATGTGACGGAAGGGAGGTCGGTAGCCGTAGCGAAGATAACATATCCTTCGTTTCATCTACCAAAGAAGAATCTGCACCCAGCTTCACACCCAGAAGTGCGGAGCCGACCATACCAATAGAAATGGCTTCCCCGTGTAAAAATTCACCATATCCCGCAATGGCTTCAATCGCATGACCAATCGTATGACCTAGGTTTAGAATAGCGCGTAAATCATTTTCTCGTTCATCGCGTGACACCACTTCGGCTTTTACGGAACATCCCTTTTCCAGACCGTACTCCAGAGCTGTCGCATCCAGCGCAAGTAAATCAGTCGCATGGTCACGGCACCACTGGGCGAAATCAGCATCCCAGATCAAGCCATGCTTGATCATTTCAGCAAGCCCCGCAGATACCTCACGAGGAGGTAATGTTGACAACGTATCTACGTCATACAGCACGAGTTCCGGTTGATGAAACGCTCCTATCATATTTTTCGCCAAAGGATGATTGATGCCAACCTTACCGCCCACGCTACTGTCATGGGCAAGGATCGTAGTGGGGATCTGTACAAACTTGACACCTCTCATATAAGAAGCCGCCACAAATCCAGCCAAATCGCCCACCACACCACCACCAAGTGCAATAACGGCTGAATTGCGATCCAAGCCGCCCTCAATGGCTGCTGTTATGACCTGCTCAAATACAGCAAGCGACTTGGAGGTTTCACCTGGCTTAACGACAAAGGACACCGTCTTGTAGCCAGATGCCTGAAGATTGCTCTCCAATGTTGCCAAGTAGAATCCCGCTACATTTTCGTCAGAAACAATCAACAACGGGCTTTTTTGCGCAATTCCTCGTTCCTTCAACAACTCTCCGGCTCGATGTAACAGCCCTCGTCCGATATGAATAGGATAAGAACGTTCGCCAAGCTGTACCGTCAGCGTACTCATCTTAGTACCGCCCCAGTTGTTCTTCGTAGGATGCAATATTCGCGCGAATCTCTTCAATCGAATCCCCACTGAATTTTTCTAGCAAAGCTTTCGCAATCTCCCAAGCTACGACATGCTCCATGACTACGCTTGCCGCTGGCACTGCACATGCATCCGAACGCTCAACCTGTGCAGTGAACGCTTCCTTTGTATCAATGTCGACGCTTTGCAGAGGCTTGTAGAGTGTAGGGATCGGCTTCATTACGCCACGAACCACAACTGGCATTCCATTCGTCATGCCACCCTCAAAACCACCCAAACGATTGGTACGACGGTGATATCCACGTTCCTCATCATATAGGATCTCGTCATGCACCTGTGAACCGCGCAATTCACCTGCTTCAAAGCCAATGCCGATTTCCACGCCTTTAAATGCATTAATCGACATGACGCCTTGTGCGATACGTGCATCCAGCTTCCGATCATACTGTACATGGCTGCCCAGACCAATCGGAACACCTTCTACAATACATTCCACTACCCCACCGACTGAATCACCTTCTTGCTTGATCAGATCAATGTATGCTTCCATTTTCTTTTCGGTTTCTGGATCGGTTACTCTCACCGAGGAGGCTTCTGTCAGGGCAATCAGCTCATCAATCGGCAAATCACGGTAAGGAGCTTCGATTTCCCCAATACGGATGACCTGACCTGCCACCTTGATTCCGAACTCAGCCAGCAATTGACGGGCCAAACCGCCGCATGCCACACGAATTGCTGTTTCACGTGCACTGGAGCGTTCCAGCACGTTACGAAGGTCCTTCAGGTTGTATTTCATTCCGCCATTCAAATCCGCATGACCCGGACGTGGCCGGTGAACCCGACGCTTTTCTTCATCACTGCCTTCAATAGGCTCAATATTCATAATGTTCTGCCAGTGCTTCCAATCGTTATTTTCCACAACCAGCGCAATCGGTGCACCTGTGGTATAGCCGTGACGTACGCCTCCGGCAATCTTCGCCGTATCTTTTTCAATCTGCATACGCCGACCCCGTCCATACCCTTTCTGACGACGGTGCAGCTGAAAATTCAATTCCTCAAAATCCAATTTTAAATTGCTCGGCATACCCTCTACAATGGCAGTTAGCTGGGGACCATGCGTTTCCCCCGCGGTTAAATAACGTAAACTCATGACGCGTTCCCCCTTTAAACTGTTAAACTGTGCATCGCTAAAATCTTTAACTGTGCTTCATTATAGTATACGCACCTTTCTTTGACAAGAAAAGCCACGTGTATGCAGATAAACAAAAACACGCCTCTTAGCCAAAGGGGCTAAAGGACGTGCTTTGCTGATAAGCCAACCATCAATTACTCAAGGATATAAATAAGTTCCTACAAAACTTTGGATGATATATGCAGGCTTATGCTTTTTTGCGATAAAAAAAGGTTTCCGTCGATTCCAGACCATATTGGTTAGGAGAAAAGATTTGCTCTGTACTACCGACAAATAACACACCGCCGGGACGAAGACTGGCTGCAAACTTTTGATACAACGTATGTTTGGCCTCTTCTGTAAAATATATCATTACATTTCGACAGATAATGAGATCATAGCCATCCTCAAACCGATCCAGCAGCAAGTTTTGCTTTTGAAATTTCACGGCTTGTTTCAAACGGTCATCAATTCGATACATCGCACCATCCGGCTTAAAATATTTGCTAGCCACCTGCTCAGGCACATCCTTGAGCGAACGCTCCAAATATTTGCCTTCCTTGGCTTTTGCCAATGCACCGTCATCAATGTCGGAAGCTGTAATGGAACAATTTCCCAAAATCCCTTTACCGTCGAGAACCATAGCCAGGCTATAAGGCTCTTCACCAGTCGAGCAGGCCGCACTCCACAGCTTAAGCTTCTGCTTCCCCACAAGCAGTTGTGGCAAGATTGTATCCCGTAGTACTTCCCACCGATTGGGATTTCGCCAAAATTCCGAAACATTGATCGTCATCCGATCCAGAAATTCATAGAATAGAGGTTTTTCCTTCATCATGGCATCATAAAAAGAAACAAAACTGGGAAACCCGTTTTTGTTGCGAAGCGTAGTTAACCGCCTTTTCATCTGTGCTTCTTTGTATTGTGCAAGATCAATACCTGTGCTGTCCTTGATTTTGCGGATAAACGCTGTGTAATCGGGGTCCGTCTGACCCAGTTCCATATCCGTCATGCTACCATCCTTCTTCATACGTAATTTAACTTACATCCAGGTCGCCACACTTTTTTCATACCGAACGGATTCTTCCGGCATGAAAAAATTTGCAATCTCGCGCTCTGCGCTCTCCGGTGAATCTGAACCATGAATGAGGTTAAACGGTGTATGTGCTGCAAAATCTCCACGAATTGTGCCCGGAAGTGCTTCGGTTACTTGCGTTTTACCAATCAACAAGCGGGAAAGCGTAACGATGTTATCCCCTTCCCATACCATAGCAAACACAGGGCCTGATGTAATAAAACCTACAAGCTCTTCAAAAAAAGGCTTGCCCACATGCTCTGCATAATGCCGTTCTGCCTGTTCTCTTGATACTTGCACAAGCTTGCCAGCCGCCATTTTGAAGCCCTTGTCTTCCAGACGACTGATGATACGTCCAATCAGTCCACGTTGTACACCATCCGGTTTAACCATCAAAAAAGTACGATCCATCAGCTCACTCCCAATCCAATCTAATGTATTTATACAGTACTAAACTGTATTGTAACAGAAAGCTTGGAAACGGTTAAAGTATTTTGTCACAGCAAACCCAAAACACAACTTTAGTAGGAGCGGCGTGTTACAAAATGAGCAATATCGCGTAGCGTCTTTTTTGTTTTGACATCTGGTAGTAAGTCCAGCGCGTTTAGCGCTTTATTAATATATCGGTCGGCGAGAATTTCAGCTTTAGCGATTCCTTCACTTTTTTTGATCATATCCACCGCTTTGCGTGCATCTCCTTGCCCATCTCCATCCTGAATGCGGCGGATTTCAGCCAGTAGATCGGCACGCAACTCAGGCTGTTCGAGTGCATAAATCACCGGAAGCGTAATATTCCCCTGTCTCATATCGCTGCCCGGCGGCTTGCCAATCTTTTTTTCCGTGCCACACAGATCGAGCAGATCATCCTGAATTTGAAAAGCCATGCCTACGTTATAGCCGTAGCTGTACAGCAGGGAATTGATACTCTCCCGTGCCCCTGCAGCCATAGCTCCCAACTGGCAACTAACCGCAATCAACAATGCCGTTTTGCGCCGTATGCGAAGCAAATAATTACGCACACTCTGATCCACATTAAAAAAATCACGAATTTGTTCCATTTCACCAATGGACATCTGCACTAGCGCTTTAGACAGTACTCGGTGAATGTCGGGATTCGGCAGTCCAGCAGCAATAGACAGCGCACGTGCATATATGTAGTCTCCGGTGTACATAGCCACCCGATTGTCCCATTTGGACTTCACGGTGGGTTGACCGCGTCTCATTTCCGCATCGTCAATCACATCGTCGTGAACGAGAGAGGCAGAATGAATCAGTTCCAGAGGTACCGCTATACGCTTGAGCTTGTCCAGATCATATTCTCCAAACTTGCCTCCCAGCAATACAAATACGGGACGCAAACGCTTGCCCCCTGCTTTAAGCAGATGAAGCGACGTATCATTAATCAACGGTTCCGTACTGTCGATACTGCGGTACAACTCTTCTTCTATAAAGTTCATATCCTTCTTTAATAAACCAAACAAATCCAATCGTTTCATTCTTTCACCCGTGTCAGCGTATTGTCACTCCAGAGAAGCGGCTTCACTCGTCGGTCAAGCAGCCCCAGTTCATGCGCATACTGAAAATAAAGCTCTAAACCTTGTTGTTGCTTCTCTCCAAAATCATAACACAGATTAGTAAAGTAGCGCTCCCAATAATCTCGCAGTCCTCCAATTTCCTCGCATGCTTCAGAAATAACAGGCGTCAGGTCCGACAGACTACGCTGCTTGCTTGCGCGGAATGCACTTGCAATTTCAGCTACTGCCGCGGGATTTTGAGCAGCAACAGCACGTCGTACTGCCCATACAGCAAAAGTCATACTGTAGCCCGTCCAGCGCTTCCACTCTTCTCCGAGGTCCGTAACATACAGACCTTCACTTCGCCAAGATGCCTTAATCGCGTGATCTCCAATCAGTAGCCCTGCATCTGCCTGTTCCAGCATCAAGTCAAGATCTGGCTCACAGTCAAAATAGGAAGGCTGACCTTCCCATGCCTTTTGCATCAAAATTTTCAACAAATTCACGGATGTAGCAGACGTATTCGTTAGTGCAATGGTTCCGTTTTTGATTTCGTCCAGCGGCTTGCGTGAAAATAGTAGAATGGATTGCACAGGACCATCTGCACTGACGGATAAATCCGGCAACAAAAGCATTTCCTCAGCACCCGATGCATACGCAAAGGAGGACATCGCACTGATATCCAAACTCCCATTCAGCATACCTCGATTCAATTCAGCCGGAACTTTAGAAACCATCTCCGCCGAATGGAGAAGCTTAGAAGGATTAAAATAATGAAAAATAGGCCAAGCGTTTGTATATTTAATTTTTCCGATTGTGATTGTCTTGGTGTCCGGTGTCGGCATCGGAATCCCCCCATCTCGTAAACAGTTGATGTTCTATACGCAAGCTGTCCAATACTTTGCCTACGAGGAACAGCACAATATCATCCAGCGTTTTCGGATGAAAGTAAAAAGCCGGCATAGCCGGAATCATTTTGACGCCGAGTCTCGCAAGCTTAAGCATGTTTTCCAAATGAATGGCATGTAGAGGCGTCTCACGAGGCACAAGGATCAGCGGACGACCTTCCTTCATCATCACGTCCGCCGCTCTCGCCATGAGATTATCGGACGAACCGTGTGCTACTGCTGACAACGTCCCCATCGAGCATGGCATGATAATCATCGCATCCACCAAATAAGAGCCGCTTGCGATCGAAGCTCCAATATCTGTGAACGGATGGTATACAAGAGAACCGGGACGGCCTCCGAATTGTTCATTCAAAGCCCCTTCCCGGTCAGTCACATTCCAGCCCAACTCCTCTTTCAATACCCGCCAGCCAGCATTGGAAACGATCAGGTGAACTGTGTATTGCAAGTCCAGCAGAGTCTCTACCAGTCGCACACCATAAATGCTTCCGCTCGCGCCTGTAATGCCAATAACGATTCGTTTGCCTTGATGTCCGCTCACCTGATTATTCATTAGTATTGACGCACCACCAAATCAATCAGTGTAAAGGCAAATACGACAGTGCTAAGTACACCGTTCATAGTAAAGAATGCCGTCTGCAAACGACTCAAATCTTTTGGAGATACAATATAGTGTTCATAAAATAAAATGATATACGAAATAATCATGCCCGCCAGATACCACCAGCTTAAATCTGCAATAAAGAACAGTACAATAAATCCGATCGCCGTAATGACGTGGAATGCCCGAGCGATGTTCAACGCACCTGCTACGCCAAAACGGGCAGGAATAGAATAAACTCCTTCGTTTTGGTCAAAATCTATATCCTGACAAGCATAAATTACATCAAATCCCGCCGTCCAAAATGCAATCGTGAGATATAGTACGATAGAGGTCAAATCTATTTGTCCTGTTACTGCAACCCACGCGCCTAGTGGCGCCAAACCAATGGTCAGACCAAGTACAATATGGCAAAGCCAAGTGAAACGCTTGGTGTAAGAGTAAAAAACAAGCATAAAAAAGGCCAGCGGAAACAGCTTGAACGCCAGCGGACTTAACTTGAATGATGCCCAGAATAACAACACCAAACTGACGATAATAAAAATCACCACTTCGCTCGATTTGAGCAACCCCGCCGGGATAGCGCGTCCTGCTGTGCGCGGATTTTTCCCGTCAATCACCCGGTCAATCATACGATTGAAGCCAAAAGCCGCGCTACGTGCGCCAACCATAGCTAGCAGGATCCAGCCGATCTGCGGCCAGGAGGGAAGGTTGCCTGTCACGATAACAGACCCCAATACAGCCCCCATGAATGCAAATGGGAGCGCAAATAACGTATGTTCAATTTTAATCATTTCCAAAAAAATAGCGATTTTCTTAAACATGCTGACTCTCCTTGATTCCAATGTGCAATGCCGCAATGCCTCCGGTGAGTGAATGAGCCTGAACATCCTTCAATCCGACTTCACGGAAGATGTCAGCCAACTCATCCCTTCCTGGAAAAAGCGCCAACGAATCAGGGAGCCATTTATACTGCTCATAACGTTTGGCGAACAATTTGCCGAGCATGGGCAAGATGTGTTGAAAATATGTGTAGTAAATTCCCTTGAACGGCTGCCAAGTAGGTTTGGACAATTCCAGACATACGACCTGCCCGCCAGGTTTGACGACTCGCTGCATCTCCTGTAACACATGGCGCAGATCAGGCACGTTGCGCAGACCGAAACCAATCGTCGCATAATCAAATGAATTATCTTCAAAAGGTAGTTCCATCGCGTTGCCCTGAACAAGCTTAATTTGCTTTTCACGGGATTCTGATGTAATCTTACGCTCGCCAACATTGAGCATGTTCTGACTAAAATCCAGTCCTACGATGTGACCACTTTCACTTGCACGCGCCATCGCAAGCGTCCAGTCACATGTGCCGCAGCAAAGATCGATTGCCGTATCGCCGCACTGCATGTTCATTTTTTTCATCGTAAATTTCCGCCAAGCCTTGTGTCTGCGAAAGCTCAGTATATCGTTCATCAAATCGTATTTACCTGCTATGCTTTCAAACACGCCATGAACGAATTGCTCTTTCGGCTTGGTGTCGCTTGATCCCATCACGTTCACCTAACCTTCCCTCACAACTGGGTGCGGACTATTTAGCAGCTTCAGGAAAGGCTCAAGCATGCGTTCAAATTCCTCGATCCCCGTATTTTGATCATCTGACAGGATCTGCCGGATGTGTGTAACAGCCGTGCGAAGCTTGTCCAGTATCGCATCCTCGGCTTTGTATTTCAGAACAAGCTTACGCCATGCTTCAGTGTCAGTACCACTCTCTGAAAGCAATGCCTGCTCGTTCCGGTCCCCGTTACCATAAATATGCCAAAACATATATCCGAAACGGGACTTGTCCGGTTCTGTCCGCTTGCCCCATTCCTCCACCAAGGTATCACAGAGGGCAAATTTGTTGAGAAGCTGCTTCCAAATTTCCTGATCCTGTACTGCTACAAGTGAAGTGAATGATAAAAAAAGCTCCTTTTTGAAACGAACCATCTGAGTTAAATATTGAGTTGCATCCAAGCGGAATTGCTTCATTCCCCAGTACAGACTCATTTTCCCTGCGTTCACTTCACATACAGCATCACTCAGCTTCGAAATGGCCGTAATGCGGCCTGCCAGTGCAAGCAGCTGATAAAAACGACTGCTAAAATAGTCCCCAGCTAACACTTTCAGCTGTCTGGAACGCATCTCTTCCGGGCTCCGTATACCGGATAAAGTATCAATCATATCATGCGTATCCAGCCCCATCTGCACAAGTGAGGTTACCAATGCGTACAGTTCGTCCTCACTGGCATGCAGCTCCTGCGCATTCCGGTTCAAAAACACAAACATCAAACGGGTACGGCTGTCAGGAAAAGCCGGCATTTCCGTATGTTGTTGAATCATGTCGTATTCCACATATTTCCTTGCTAATTGGGGTACGCGATACGGTTTCATCCTAAGCCTCCGAGACATGACTTTCTGCTATACTCAAATAATTGCAATGCCTTATATTATATCACAATTTAAAATGATTCGCGACTAAAGTACTGTAGGTCCACCGGCAAAAACATCTAATCTGTATATACACCGTTAAACCTGTTTTGCCACATGGGCGTTACTGTAATGCGGAAACGGGATTTCAAATCCTCTGGCAATTCCGCGCCTTCCCGGTTCCTCAGCTGTTCCAATGCCTCGTTTGTCCACTCGTTCCGACGTATATCGGATGCAAGCAACAAATGACGTTCTCCTGACCATTCGTCCTGCGTCACCACCCGAAGCAACAATTGCCGTACATTCGTCGTTCCATAAAAGCTAAAAGAGGCAAGCTCTGCCATGTTTTGATAAATCTCTAGTGGTGTGGTTTCTTCCTTGGAAAGCTTGACATCCAGGGTCAAGACTGAATGTTCCCAGCTTGCGCTTGCAATCGGTGTGGTCAATGGTAGCTCGTTCAGTGCATCCACCAGATTGTCATCCGACAGCAGCACCCGTTGCTGAGGCGAAATCGTCGCCTGTGTCTCACGAACTGCTGCGGTTCCTGAGTCCAGCACCTGTAAGGACGGCAGCAACACAGCTGCTGCGATGGTTATGAGAATGGAGCCACCGAATACAATCCAAGGTTTCATCAGAGCCTCCCCTGACCTCTACCCATAATGTGGGTTTGCTACGGTAAAGGTCCTCACTCTCATTCTACAACAAAAAAAAGCAGGCTATGCCTGCATTTTAATCCTCCGTATCTACTACCCCGTGCTTGGTCATCACAACGGCTTTGCCGCGAATTTTAATAGCAGAAGTATGATCCGTAAATTGGACGATCAGTACCTCGCCCTTGTCCAATTTTTCTGAATGATGTAGGCGTGTATCCTGACCTCTGGTCAGACCAAAAACCTGACATCCGTTGCTTTTCGCTTTAATTACGACGTACTCACTGCTACCCGTCACGTTATCTTCCATGTCCTTTTCCTCCCTGAGAGCCGAAGCTATACTTTTTATGATGGAGATTCAAGCTTGTTTTGTCAACTACATGCTTTCCGCGCTACCTGCAACAATTAGCGTGTCCCGAGCCATACTATCCGTGCAGTCCCATCCATTAAAGAAAGGAACGGATCTGATGAAAAACTATCTTCCCGCCAATCTCAGTCCTGCCCAGATCGAACGGCTTCAACAGTTAGAGCATGAATTTGCCGAGCTAACAGGTGAACCCCTAGTGCTGATCGCTTATGCCTCGCGTAACGGCAGGACAGCTTCCTCTTCTTCAGTCCATAGCACCTCTACCACGAAGTAAACAGGACAAAAAGAAAAGGCCGTGAATCAAATTCACGGTCTTTTCAGCGCATTGGGAATATGTAAGAAATCTTATTTAATTCCGTCTTTGAGCGCTTTACCCGGTTTAAATGCCGGAATTTTGCTCGCAGGGATTTCGATTTCTTCTCCTGTTTGCGGGTTACGTCCTTTACGTGCGGAACGTTCACGAACCTCAAAGTTCCCGAAACCTACCAGTTGCACTTTATCTCCGCTTTGCAGCGCTCCAGAGATCGCCTCAAATACTGCATCGATTGCTTTGGTTACGTCCTTTTTGGACAATTCAGTGCTTTCAGAAACCTGATTGATCAAATCCGTTTTATTCATAATATTCACCTCCCAATTCAAGTGTAGTCCAGCATTAAGGTTATCGGTGTTATGACCGATATGAAGTCGCCTGTATAAAATAACCCGGGCGGCATACTGCCTTCCATAATGTTATCATCTGTTTCCGTTTCGTCGTTAAATATACATAGAATATACCTAACCTCCGCAATATAGGCCGAAACTGGCGTTTTATGGCACCCTTCTTGCGTGGAACAAGGTTTATAGTAATACAGTCCACAGACAATTTCAAGTACGACGACGGTTTAACACGTAAAAAGTAACGGCCAGCGCAAGCACCAGCACTACTCCCTTGACAATATCATGAGCAAAATATTGCACATTCATCATCGTTAGTCCATTAACCAACACACCGATCAACACCGCACCAATAAATGTACCAATGACATTGGGTTTACCAGCACCAAAGACCGAAAAACCGACGAATACTGCAGCTACCGCCTCCATGAGCAAGGGGGAACCCGCGTCAATTTGGCCTGAGCCTACTCGCGAGGCATACAAAATACCGGCAATCGCCGCAAATACGCCTGAAGCAACATAGGCCAGAGTACGGACTTTTTTTACCCGTATGCCCGACAGACGAGCAGCTTCCTCATTTCCACCCGTTACATACATTTGACGCCCGTGCTTTGTATAGGTCAAGAAAACATGCACCGCTGCCACAGCCAGCAACAGTAAAATAACTGAAATCGGGATACCCAACCATTTACCTTGCCCCAGCAAAAGAAATGCAGGAGATATCTCCCCGGGCGCCTTGCTGCCATCGGGAAACTGCATATGATTGTATATGGTATAGCCCTGGGCGTACGTTTTGTGAATCCCGCTTACAATATACATGATTGCAAGGGTTGCGAGCAAATCAGGAATACGCAGTTTAATGATCAGTAATGAATTCAACAGTCCTACCAAAGCACCGACAACCAGAGACACAATAATGACCACAGCAACAGGCTGCTCATACCAGACCATCAAAGAAGCTGAAACGACCGTTGTCAAAGATACTGTAGCTCCCACCGACAGGTCAAAACCGTCCACAATAAGTGACAACGTCACACCAATGGCTACGAAACTCACAATGGCAATTGATCCAAGAATGTCCATTAAATTATCATACGTCCAGAAATAAGGTAATGTAGATGAAAAAAACGCCAACACACCTATAATGACAACTACGGCACCGTAACGAAATGAGACGTTTAACCATTTTTCCTTCATGAATGCACCTCTTCACCGCCGCTGGCATACAACAGAAGCTGTTCCTGTTCCACTTCGCCCCGCGCAAATTCCTTTATAATTTTGCCATCATACATCACTGCAATCCGATCACCAATGCCAATCCCTTCAGCAAATTCACAGGTTAGATAAATGATCGCTTTTCCTTGCTCCGCCAACTCGCCAATGATACGGAAAATATCACTTTTTGCCCCTATATCTACACCCTTGGTTGGCTCGTCAAAAACAAATACATCCGCTCCGGAATGCAGCCATTTCCCAATCGCAACCTTTTGCTGATTCCCGCCACTTAGATATTTAACATTCTGACGGAGCGATGGCGTCTTAATACTGAGAGAGGCGACAATCCCATTACCGTTATTTCGTTCTTTACGCCGACTGATGAAACCAAGGACACTCAGCTTCCCCAAAAGCGGAAGGCTGAGGTTTCTTTCCACACTCTCCTCAATCAACACCCCCTGCTTACGCCGCTCCTCGGGTATGGACACAATTCCTTGAGCTACCGCGTCCGCTGGCTCTCTCAATCGAATGGAGCGACCTTTAAAGGTCAGCTCTCCCTTATCCGGCTTGTCTGCTCCTGTAAGAAGTCGTGACAGCTCTGTCTTGCCTGCACCAACCAAACCCACAATAGAGAGAATTTCACCACATCGGACTTGTAAATCAACGCCGTGCACTCGTAATCCTTTGTGAAGCCCTTTTGCTTCCAATACCGTTTCACCAATCGGTACCTCTGTTTTTGGGAACTCCTCTTCAAATGTTTTCCCAAGCATATGCGTAACAATGTCTCCTACACTTAAATCAGAGGCAGACCCCGTGAACACGCGCTCACCATCACGCATCACCGTAACATGGTCACTGTGTTCGATAACCTCCGGCAATCGGTGTGTGATGAGGATACATGCAACTCCCTCATCCTTGAGTGTATGGATTGTGCGGAACAAACGTCGCGTTTCTTCCTCGCTGAGCGGCGCCGTAGGCTCATCAAAAATGATGGTATTTGCTTGCTGTGTCAAAATGCGTGCGATAAGCACAAGCTGTTTTTCTGCCAACGTCAATTCAGACACATATCGTCGTACGTCAATATCTACCTCCAGACGTGCTAATGCCTCACGCGCTCGTCTTCGCATAGACCCCGGTGCAGCCCACCATCGACCATCAGGTGCAGACAAATCGTCCATTACAATATTTTCAGCGACAGTTAACTGAGGTACAAGCGCTGAATCGACCTCTTGATACACACAGTGAATTCCCGCTCTTTTAGCCTCCCACGGTGAACTAATGTTCAGTTCCTTGCCATCAACTACGATAACTCCCTGATCGGATAGATATGCACCGGACAAAATCTTCATCAATGTGCTTTTCCCTGCCCCGTTGGCGCCCAGCAGAGCGTGAATTTCGCCACCCTGCACCTTAAAATCCACGGCTCGCAGCGCATCTACACCAGCAAACTGTTTGCTGATTTTTTTCATTTCCAATGTATATACTTGTGAACTCATGGTGCCCCCTCACGCCTGCTTATGATAAAAGCGCGCCGAAGCGCGCCTTTTGCATGATGCAAACATTTTATTTGGACGTTTCATATTCCTTCATCCAATCCTTATAGCCCTGCTCGCTTTGGCCCCATCCCTTCACATATTGGGACAGTTCGGATGTGGAAATTTGCTTATCTGGCAGCGCTTCGCGTTGCACATATACAGCCTTCAGTACGACTTTCTCCTCCGGATTATCCCCATGCAGCTTCTGATATGCATAGCGCACTTGTACGCGCCCGATATCTGTTGGATCTACAGCTGCCGAGGCCACCCAAGGATTTTTCGGGTCCTGGATCATTTGCAAGTCCTCGTCGCTCATGTCAATGCCGTAGACTTTAATTTCCGTACGTCCCGCTTGTTGGATGGCACGGGCTGCACCTTTGGCAAATTCATCCCAAGCCGCCCAGACAGCTGTAATTTCGCCCTTAGGATATTGCTTTAATACAGCTTCCATTTTGGCTTGCGTATCCAATGCAGGATTCTGAGCCGAACCAAAAGTCGCAATTTCTTTAATATCCGGATTGGATTTCAAAAATGCACCATAAGCAACCTGACGACGTTCCATCGGTGCAAATCCGGCAACCCATACTTTCACAATGTTGCCTTTGCCACCGATATCCTTTTTCATTTGCTCCAGCGTCAGCTCAGCCATGCTTTGATCATCCTGTGAGAGCACTACCGCACCCGGGACATTGACCGCAGCATCGAACACGATAACCGGAATATTGCGGGAAATTGCTTTTTTCAGCCCTGTCTCCAGCAATGCATCACCGTGATCAGTCAAAATGACATCAAACTGCTGGTTAATCGCACTATCAAGCAGAGAAGCCATTTTAGCCTTATCGTTATCTGCCACAAACTTAGTCAGCGTACCGCCAAATTTCTTAACTTCCTCTTCCACGCCTTGAACATACTGTTGCGAAAATGTGCCCGTGTTAAACTCCATGATCAACGCAACCCGTTTACCCTTTAGATTTAAATTGTCCGTTTTTCCGTTTGTTGTATTCGATCCCGCAGTGCTTGTCCCTTGAGTGCCGCTCTGTGTTTTCGGCACGCCACATGCAGTGACCAGCAAAACCAGCACCAGTAGCATGATAGCCCCTAGCCCTAGCTTTTTGTTTCTTTGGAGCTCTTTTTGGATATTCATGATTTCATTTCCCCCTCGTTCAATCACAAAATGATTCAAATTTGATACTTAATATATCGCTTTAAACCAAGTATGTAAATAGGTTTTATAAAATATAGAAAAAATTCCGACTACATATGACAAAATACGACAATACTACAAAAAAATTAAACAACCGCCCCCGATTGAATAACGGGGAACGGTTGCTGCATAGAGGTGCTTTTTAGTTCTCTACTTGACAGAGTACGCCACAGGGTCGATTTTTGCTTATGCTTAAAATGTGAACATCATGAGCGGAGATAGCCTGGAGATACACTCTCCTTGTCATTTTCAATATGAGGACGCTCCCATCTAACTTATTTGGAGCACTGCTTTACCGGAAAACTTCCGATCTATCAGTTGTTGGGCAATAGTTCCAACTTCCTTCCACGATGCCTCCACTTCGATCCTTGGTACTAACTGGCCTTTTGAAACAAGCTCACCTAGTAATTTCAGATCTTCCGCTGGCGAATAGCGATTTATCTCCTCTCCTAGAAAGAAGCTGTACAAGGTCCTACCACCTAAGCCCCTGATATTAATCGTTGCGAAAGGTGAGGACGAATGTCCCATGGATACACAAATCCCTTCTGGCACAAGCTGAGGTAGTAATGCAGCTAGCGTATCACCACCTACTGAATCCAAAATTAGATGATAAGGTCCAAATGTATCAACCGATGAAATCGCCGTATCTCCAACGATAACCTCATTAGCACCAGCCTCTTGAACAAGTAGAGCTTTTCCCTTTGTTCTGGCTACACCTACTGTAAAAGCTCCTGATTGCGCTGCTAGCTGGTGTGCAAAAATCCCAACTCCGCCAGTCGAGCCAGTTATCAATATTCGCTTACCGAGCAGCATTCCTCCTTTTCTAAGCGTATAGAGCGCTGACAGACCGGCTACCGGTAAAGTAGCAGCCTGGGCGAAGGTAATATCATCGGGAAATTCAGCCAGTAATGAAGTAGGGGCAGCAACTTGTTCGGCCCATGCTCCCATTGGGAGAAGGCCTACCACACGGCTTCCTTGTTTCGGACCCGTGCCATCTTTGGCCTGCTCGATGACGATCCCAGCAAAATCCCAGCCTGGTCTGATCTGTCTTCCATTATTTCTTGCATCTACAACTTCACCCCGATTAAGAGAGAAGGCCTGTACTTGAACTATCGCTTCCCAAGGCTGGGCCTGTGGGGCGGCAACTTCCTTTATCGCGAAATATCCTGAAGCAAATGGATCTGTTACAATTGCACGAACCATACGATCTCCTCCATGATTATCATTGAGAACCCCTTGTAAATAGCTCACCTTTTTCACAATGTAGTATACTGTAGGGAATCATCTGCACCAAGTGTAGAACTACACCTCATTATGAAAAGGATTGAAAAAGGATGACCATGCACAAGGACGAGGACTTCCAATATAAAACATTAAAAATCGTATTGGGAGAGATTGAAGCTGTTCGCATGAAACGTCAACGGGAATATAATGAGCTATCTCACCCGTTATTGAAACGATTTACTCAGCAGGAGCTTAATGATGAGGCATGTCCTACGTATAAAAATCTATTGGTTGGACGGTCTCGTCGAATACCGGATCGGCAAACGATGATCCATATTGCTGAGTATCTGGAGTGCAGTTCAGATGAGCGCAATGATCTTCTCCTCGCCGCCGATTATCTTCCGATCCATTACGAATTGGAAGGACGGTCTCTGGAGCTCGCTCTGGAGCAAACGCAGCAGATCATGAGTAATTTGCCATTTCCGGCAATGATCGTTACTCATACCTTAGATATCAAGGGGTTAAATGAGCCGTTTCGCCATTTATTTGATATCCCCTCCGATTCTTTTATGAATGGCAAACTGAATAAAGTTGATTTCCATTTTAACTCCGATTTTTCCATTCGTCCCCGTTCTACCTTCGATGCTGAGTCGTTCGAACAGTGGGAGTCTCATGCTATTTATGGGATACAAGCTTTCAAAAGATATAACATGTTTTCCCGATACGACGATTGGTATAAAAAGTTAATTGACAAATTTAAAAAATATGACTATATTAACAAATATTGGAGTATGCAGCCAAGCGACTCATCAAATGAAGTTGAGCACACCAAAATCATTTTGGCCAGAATGGGAACCATGGCCGATTTAGTCCCCATTCGCTACAAGCTAATTCATCTTTCTGTAAGCAGTCACATGTATCCTGGAATTGAAGTGTACCTACCGATTGACGAACCTGCACGCAGAGTATTTGAATATTTGGGGTGTCCTGCCGAATGCCAGAACTACGCTATTAATGAATAGCCAGTCAATTGCTATATCGATTATAAGAATCGTTCATTGCAAATTAAATCAGCCTCGGTGCTACGTTGGAAGAGACCAAATGTGAAGATGACTACCAGGGTAATCACGTTGTGAAACTCATTAATCGGATTGTTACATTTGAACCTAAATCCCGCTAGGAGAAACGAAAAGCTCAATAAAAACAGAGGTAGTCTAGGACTTTATTTTCTCGTCCATGGCTACCCCTGTCTGGTTTTAGAAGTCAGTCTAATATTTTGTTTTTGCGAATCATAGAGAGCCAATTGCTCTCCACGGTATTTCTCTTATACATTTTTGGGGTGTGGCTTAGCCTTAAAGAATAATAGCAATGAGACCGCCGGAGCCTTCATTAATGATACGACCCAGCGTTTCCTGCAGCTTATAGCGTGCATTGTCCGGCATCATAGCGATTTTACCCTGAATGCCTTCCCGTACAATAGAATGCAGCGAACGTCCGAAAATGTCTGACTCCCAAATTTTGATTGGGTCATTCTCAAAATCCTGCATCAGATAGCGCATAAGCTCCTCACTTTGCTTCTCTGTTCCGATAATCGGAGCAAATTCCGATTCCACATCGACACGAATCATGTGTATGGAAGGTGCTGTTGCCTTGAGCCGCACACCAAATCTTGTACCCTGACGAATCAACTGCGGATCGTCTAGTGCCATCTCGGACAATGACGGCGCGGCAATGCCATATCCCGTTGTCTTGACCATTTCCAGCGCCTCGGCGAAGCGGTCGTACTCCCGTTTGGCATGGGCAAAATCCTGCATCATTTGTAGCAAATGATCCTTGCCGCGAATCTCTACCCCGACGACTTCGACCAAAATCTGGTCATACAGCTCATCGGGAGCATACAGATCAATTTCAGCTACGCCCTGCCCCATATTCATCCCGCTCAACCCGGCCCTGTCGATGAATTCATATTCCATAAACTGGCCAACCACTCGATCTACATCACGCAGGCGTCGAATATCTTTAACCGTATCGCGAACGGAATTTTCATAATTGCTACGCAGCCAGTGCTCTTCGTTCAGTACCATGACCCAGCTCGGCAGGTTCACATTCACCTCGTGCACCGGAAATTCATACAATACTTCACGAAGTACGCCTGTAACATCATCTTCCGTCATAGTCGCCGCGCTAAGTGTCATGACTGGTATATCGTACTTGGCAGCCAGCTCACTGCGAAGCTGGAGTGTTTCATCACTGCGCGGATGCGTGGAGTTGATAACCAAAACAAATGGTTTGCCAACTTCCTTCAACTCCTCAATGACGCGTTCCTCCGACTCTACATAAGAGCTGCGCGGGATTTCCGCAATCGTGCCGTCTGTAGTGACTACCACACCGAGCGTCGAATGCTCCTGAATAACCTTGCGCGTACCAATTTCTGCCGCTTCCTGAAAAGGAATGGGTTCTTCGAACCATGGTGTGGAGATCATTCTCGGACCATTTTCATCCTCGTAACCTTTTGCTCCTTCTACTGCATATCCTACACAGTCAACCAGACGTACATTCACGTCCAGTCCTTCCGTTACTTTGATCTGGACGGCATTATTCGGTACGAATTTAGGCTCCGTCGTCATGATCGTCTTTCCTGCCGCACTTTGCGGCAACTCGTCTACGGCGCGGGCACGGTCCGCCTCACTTGTAATGTTTGGCAGAACAATCGTCTCCATAAACCGCTTGATAAACGTTGATTTTCCTGTTCGGACTGCGCCGACGACCCCAAGATAAATGTCTCCTCCGGTGCGTTCGGCAATGTCTTTAAAAATGTCCACTTTCTCCAATGAAATCCCCTCCTCAAAAGTCTCCGAAGGAAAAATGCTTAAAGAGCATCCGCTTCGTGTTCAACCAACTGCTTGATCCCAGATGCGGCAGAACAGCCTTTAAAATGCCCGGAAGTCGTCCGCCGCCGAGATTCAGGAGACTGATGGAATCGGCGAAACGGCGTAAACTCGTACATGCATTTGGACTGATACCATCATATGTATCCCCTCCGTAAAATATGTTTAGTTTTTTGAAAAATAGATTACGACAGAGCGATCATTGCAGAAACGATATTTTACGTTTGGGTCCACTCATCTAATATATGCGGGGCAAGGCTCTCCCATGACTTTGTCGCTAGACTAAATAAAAAAAGGATGTTTCTCCTGACTGTTTCGAGTCATCGGAAACCATCCTTTTTTTATTCTCCTGATATAATCGGCATTACCACAGTTCATCATCCATCGCCTGACGCTCCAGTTGCCGCCTGATAGCCGCCTTGAGCTTATCCTCCGGTATGTTTACCTCCATATCGCCTTGGACACGGGCCTGGCAGGATAAGCGTATTCCTTCATCCAGTAAAGGTCCCAGCTTCCGCTGCTCTGCATCGCTGGGTTGACCTACGAATTCAGCCCATTCCGGTGATATTTGTACCTTACACATCAGACAGGCTGCTTTTCCGTCACAACGAGTGGGAATATATACACCCGCTTTACGAGCAGCCTGAAGCAATGACGTACCCTGACCGACCTGTACGCGCCTGCCTGACGGCTTGAACGTAATCTGCACATTCATAAACGGCCCTCCAGTCGTCTTTCTCCTTACACACACAGCTTATACTTCATTGCCCATCTGGATGACAGAGTGCAACTCTGGCCAAGGCAGAAGTTCCGCAAGCTTGTCCAATTGCTCCTCATTCCAAATATTACTGACTAGTAGCTGCTTCAGTACAATTATATGACGTCGCGGGTCGCGCTGCATAACATCTGCAATCGCTTTATATCGGTCGGGTCGATTTCGCAATATATTGAATAAAAGTTCATGACTGAGCGGCATCAGACGCAGTGAAGCTCTCCCCAGCTCAAGCTGAACCCCAGCCGACCAAAGTAGTCGCTCAATCTCTAAGCGGTATAACGCTCCGCCACATAATACCTCAAATCCTCCCACCAACTCGACTGGAAATCCCTCCAGATCATAGTGGCTCAGCAATGAAACGTAAGAGCCGCTACGGTCAACCTGTTGTCGATCTATACTCATACCCAGGGGGTGCGCATGAAGCTGCATTGCGGCATGAATATCCGCATAAATATCAATGTCCCGAGGCAGGCGATCCAATTCAACTTCTTGCACAAGTAGTGAACAGCTCCCGCCCAGCATCCACGGAACCGACACTGTTGACCAGCTCTCAGCCAAGCTACTCAGCGCAACTGCCAGATTGTGAGGAAGCCTGTCTACTAACACTGATGATATTGCCTCCTTCAACATCGTTTCCTCCTTTGCTGTCTTTCCTTCCGTTTCCTGATGGGCATCATTATAACATGTTCGACAGAGCAGTTCGATATTTTGTGCACTGAAAAAGAGGTTAGCTGCTCCAAAATATAAAAAAAACCGCGAACCTTCCCGGTTCACGGTGAATAATACTAACCGGCGTGCGGCCAGCGGTCTATTTTTTCATCATCATTTTCATCAACGCTTCCATATTGGAAGGATTCATTCCGCTCTTTTTGACGGCACCAACGATATCCCTTACTGTATCTTCCGACACCGGAATGTTGGCCATCGCAGACACCTGCTTGATAAGCTGACGCAGTTGCGCTTCGCTTTGAAGCGTGTCCGCCTTTACCGTGCCTGCCAGCTTTTTCACTGCATTTTCGGATATGTTTTTGCCGCCTTTTTTGTTAATGGCCTTCAATGCATCTTTCGGAAAGTTTTTATTCACAATCTCCCCTCCTCCGCCATTGCTCAACTCAGTCTATGAGTGGCGGAGTCAAAAGGTGATTAAGCGTACGTAAGACATGCCAAACGCCTAACTAAAAAAGGCTATCTCATTATAGAAAAAATCTACCATGAGACAGCCTTTATATTATTAAAGCTCATCCTAGCCCTTAAGAATGCCATTGCTCCCAAGTTTGAAGTGGCATGACTTCCATCTCGGTCTTAGGATCGCGACCCATCAGCGCCTCAACGGCCTTACGGACGTCACGTCCTTCAAACAGTACTCCATACAGTACCTCTGTAATAGGCATCTGAACACCTAATTTTTGAGAGATGGCGTATGCCGCTTTTGTCGTTCGAATACCTTCTACGACCATGCCCATAGATTCCAGCACAGCATCAAGCTGTTGGCCCTGTCCCAATAGTGACCCTGCACGCCAGTTGCGACTGTGACGACTCGTTGCAGTGACCACTAGATCGCCAATACCAGCCAGGCCGGCAAAGGTTAATGGGTTAGCGCCCATCTCAACTCCGGCACGGGTAATTTCAGCCAATCCACGGGTCAATAAAGCCGCTTTGGCATTATCACCGAAACCAAGTCCGTCTGACATTCCCGCACCCAATGCGATAATGTTTTTTAGCGCCCCGGACAGTTCCACACCGAGCAAATCGCGGTTTGTATAGACACGGAAATAGGAGTTCATGAACAGCCCCTGTGCGGCCTGTGCAGCTTTCTCATTGGAGGAAGCTACAACGACCGTTGTAGGACACTTCCTCACCACTTCTTCCGCATGACTTGGACCAGACAGCACGGCAATATCGCCCTCCGCGACTTCCAGTTCTTCCGAGATCACCGTGGACATACGTTTGAGCGTTTCAGTTTCAAAACCTTTAATGGCATGCACTACCAGCATATCCTTGCTAAAATGAGCTTTCAGACTACGTGCTACCTGACGAGCAGCAGCAGAAGGAGATACGATTATCACTGCTTTAGCACCAGATACCGCAGTCTGCATGTCAGTTGTAGCTGAAATGCGATCAGACAAAATGGAGCCCGGTAAATAATGCTCATTCGTATGCTTCTCATTGATTTCAGCTGCTTGCTGCTCGTTTCTCGTCCAGACAGAGACATCGTTGTTATTGGCCGCAAGAACGGAAGCCAGGGCTGTTCCCCAACTCCCCGCGACCAGCACAGCTATTTTCTCAGACAAGACGATCTCCTCCTTTGGAGCCAAGCTTATTCTCATTCCCCCGTACCAGCTTGACTATGTTGGTACGGTGTCTCCACACAGCGAACAGACAAATGATTAGAGCCGTCCAGAATAACGGCCATGCATAACCAAGCACGAGTAATATCCAGGGGGTCAAAATGACAAATATGAGCGACCCCAAGGATACGTAACGCGTCATTACGATTGCAAGTATCGCAATGATTCCAGCATATAGTGCGGGCAGTAAGGCAAGCGATGCTAATACACCAATAGCAGTCGCAATACCTTTTCCTCCACGGAAGTGAAAATATATCGGCCAGTTATGGCCCGCAATCGCTGCAATGCCGCACAAACCCGATACCCAGGATGATTCTCCACCTAACCAGTGCCCTATTAGCACTGCAATAACCCCTTTAAGTACGTCCAGCAGCAGTACCAGAATAGCTGGGCCTTTTCCAAGTACACGCAGCGTATTCGTCGCACCGGCATTGCCGCTTCCATGCTGGCGAATGTCGATTCCTTTTAATTTTCCATACAGCAAACTAAAGCTGACAGAGCCAAGCAAGTAACTGAGTACGATGGCAACGATTTGTAAAATCAACCTATTCGCTCCTAACTTTCGTCAGACTTGCGCCGTGTAAAGATACGAATTGGAGTTCCTTCAAAATTGAAGGCGGCGCGAATTTTGTTCTCCAGATAACGCTCATACGAGAAGTGCATTATTTCTGGATCGTTTACGAATACAACCATCGTAGGCGGCTTAACAGCAACCTGGGTCACATAGTTAATGCGCAGACGACGTCCCTTGTCTGTTGGTGGAGGATTGATGGCAACCGCATCGGAAATTACATCATTCAGCAAATGTGTCTGAATACGCAATACATGCTGTTGTGCCACATGCTGGACAACTGGAAGCAGCTTTTGTAGGCGTTGCTTCGTTTTTGCAGACAAGAACACAATCGGAGCATATGTCATAAACAGAAAGTGATCGCGAATTTTCGTTTCAAACTGGTGCATCGTTTTATCGTCCTTGTCCACGACATCCCATTTGTTAACGACAAACAGCGATGCTTTACCCGCTTCATAAGCATAGCCAGCAATGTGCTTATCCTGCTCAATAATGCCTTCCTCGCCGTTAATAACGACCAGTACAACATCTGCACGCTCAATGGCACGCATGGCACGCATTACACTATATTTTTCGGTCGTTTCATATACCTTGCCACGTTTACGCATACCTGCCGTATCAATCAGCACATACTTTTGACCGTCTTTTTCAAAAGGTGTATCAATTGCATCACGCGTCGTGCCTGCAATGTCACTAACGATAACCCGTTCTTCTCCCAGAATGGCGTTAACCAGTGAAGATTTACCTACATTCGGGCGGCCGATCAAGGCAACACGAATAACGTCTTCATCATAGTGATCTTCTTCCAGCTCAGGCAAATTGGACGTAATGGCATCTAGCAGGTCGCCTATCCCTGTTCCATGACTACCAGAAACAGCGATTGGATCACCAAATCCATAAGAATAAAACTCATAAATCAGATCGGCGCGACTGAGGTTGTCCACCTTGTTGACAGCTACGATGATCGGTTTACCCGAACGATATAACATTTGAGCTACCTCTTCATCTGACTGTGTAATTCCTGCTTTCGCATCACTCATGAATACAATTACATCTGCTTCTTCTATTGCAAGTTCGGCCTGCATACGGATGGATTTTAAAATGACATCCTCACCATCAATCTCAATGCCGCCGGTGTCAATAATACTGAAGGATTTGCCATTCCACTCCGATATACCGTATATACGGTCACGAGTGATTCCCGGTTTATCTTCCACGATGGACAAACGATCCCCGATAATCCGATTAAAAATAGTGGACTTACCCACATTCGGACGACCAACGATAGCCACAACGGGTCTTGCCATAAATTCACTCCTCCTGTCAATTCTTCCGCTATCATCATAGCAAAAAACATACCTATTGGCGATATGGTCACGTAACAACAATCGGCGAACCCTCTGGGTCCGCCGATGGTGTACGTTATGCTTATTATAAAATGTATTGATTTAAACTCATTTAAATTTGTTCAGCTTATCGCCAAAACGCTCGCCGAGCGTAATGCTCAGACCGGAATTATTGAGGGAAACGTTAGGATTATTCAGTTCCTCACGAGGTGCACGAGATGCACGTGGTGCTCTTTCTGCTTTAGGAGCAGCTTCAGGAGCTTCCTCAGTTTCTTTAATGCTCAGGCTAACACGTTTTTCGGAAGGATTCATTTCAAGAATTTTAACTTTCACTTCTTGTCCTTCTTCCAGAACTTCTTGTGGAGTTCCAATGTGTTTGTGGGAAATTTGGGAAATATGAACCAAACCTTCCACGCCAGGAGCGATTTCAACGAATGCACCGAAGTTAACCAGACGTTTTACAACACCTGTTACGATGTCATTGTTGTTGAATTGTCCAGCAGCCGATTCCCAAGGACCAGGCTGTGCAGCTTTCATGCTCAGGCTGATTTTTCCTTTTTCAGGATCTACTTTCAAGACTTTCACTTTCACTTGATCTCCTTCAGAAACTGCATCAGAAGGCTTATCGACATGAGTCCAAGCAATTTCAGATACGTGAACCAGACCGTCCACGCCGCCAACATCTACGAAAGCACCAAACTGAGTCAGACGTTGAACCGTACCTACGATTTCTTGGCCTTCTTTCAGCTCAGCCATTACTTTAAGCTTGTTGGCTTCGAATTCTGCTTCCAGAACGTCTTTTTGAGAAAGGATCACTTTGTTATTTTCACGATCCAGTTCTTTTACAACAACACGCAATGTGCGGCCTTTGTAATCACTGAAATCTTCAACGAAGTGGCGTTCTACCATGGATGCAGGGATGAATCCGCGCAGACCCACGTCTACAACGATGCCGCCTTTAACGACATCATTCACAACAACTTCAAATACTTCTTTGCTTTCGAACAGTTGCTCCAACTTTTCCCAAGCATTTTCACTGTCGATTGCACGTTTGGACAGAACAAGTTTTTCCTTGCCATCGTCAATGCTGATAATTCTAGCTTCAACCTCTTGGCCTACTTGTACTGCTTCTTCTGCGTTATCCAGACCAGAAGACAACTCGCGAATTGGAATAACTCCATCGTATTTATATCCAATGCTTACTACCGCTTGGTTATCTTCCAATTTCACGATTGTACCCTTAACGGTGTCACCTTTTTTCAGGGAGACGATTTGATCGAGCTCGTCTTGATTTGCCGCTTCAGCAGCTTCTTGATTTTTAATTTCTTCCGACATGTCAATACCCTCCTCAATTCAAAAAAAACCATTTATTTAAACCTGCGCATGGCAGAGTTCAAAACATAAATAAACTTTTGTTCTAGTTTTCCGAGCTTAGACACAATTCATGCAAGCCTTTCAGTTATTCGTAGGCTTACCCGTTTCCTTCATCGTGCGAATACGAGACATAATTGCTTCTGTTGCCAGTTCAAGCGGATCTCCTTCGATATCGGCACCCTTTTGGTAAGCGTCCAAATTGACAGGTTTACCGTATAACACTTTCGTTTTACGGAAAAGCTTGTAATCACCAATAATGGCGACCGGAACGGCAGCCGCTCCACTGCGTAGCGCGAAGCTTGCAGCACCCTTTTTACCAATTCCTCCAGATCCTCTGGAGCCTTCGGGAAAAATCCCCATAACCTTACCGTCACGCAAAATGTTCAATGCCAGCTTGATGGATTCCTTACTTACACCACCGCGTTTGACCGGAAAAGCTCCCAGTTTCCCAATTAGTGGACCCAGTACAGGAACATTAAACAGCTCGGCTTTTGCCATAAAGTGAACCTTTCGCTTCAGCAAAATACCGACTGTAGGAGGGTCAAGATTACTAATATGATTAGAACACAACAGCACTCCGCCCTCGGCAGGAACATTTTCCCTGCCTACCGCCTCAAGTCTAAACAGAACGCGGTAAATAAGACGCAAAATACTGGCGCATACAGTATATATCATTGGCTGATCTCTCCATCCTTCTCCGTTAAGCAATAAGATACGATCGTATCAACGACATCCTGAATGCCCATATGGGTCGTATCGAGCACGATGGCGTCCTCACTGCAACGAAGCGGGGATACCTCCCTCTCCTCGTCAAGCTTGTCACGTGCCGCAATGTCACGTTCTAGCTGCTCCAGAGTGATATCATCAGTTTCGCTCAGTTCTTGAAAACGGCGAGAGGCACGTTCCTGAACACTTGCGGTCATGAACACCTTGACTTCCGCATCGGGAAGTACAGTTGTTCCAATATCGCGACCATCCATAACGACACCCTTGCGCGCAGCCATCTCACGCTGGTTTTCAGTCAAACGTGTACGTAAACCAGCAATACTTGAATACTGTGACACGTTGCTAGTCACTTCCATCGAACGGATCACAGTGGTTACATCTTCCCCGTTACAATAAACCTTTTGGCCTGTGGGGTCCGGTACTAATTCAATCACCAGCTCAGGTACATGTTGAAGCACTTTTTGTACATTTTCTGCAGGAATTTCCTTGCACATCATGTACCACGTTGCTGCTCGGTACATGGCGCCGGTATCTACATATACATAAGAAAGTGCTTTCGCCACCAGGCGGGCCACTGTACTTTTCCCTGCACCAGCAGGTCCATCAATGGCTACATTTATTTTGTTACTTAAAGATACATGTTGCCTTGCCAACAGGGAATTCCTCCTAACCTAACCTCAAGAAAAAAGCAGGCATTGCCTGCGACGTGAAAATTATACCACACATTTATAGGCGATGCAAAATAAGCGACAGGTTTACTAAAAAAGAAAAATTTCGGATGATTAAGATTTTCCCCGGAATTCCAGCTGTCTTTCAAAGCAATATTTAATCAGTTTTTGGCGCTCTTGATCAGCGATTTTCTCATATTTCAGCATAATGAGCTTGCGACCGTTTTCCATCTGCTGAATGCGCACAATTTCAGATTGGAACGGCACATGCTCCTGAGTGCCGTTTTTATATGGAACCAAAATCCAGCAAGACAATGATTCTCCTTCTTCAAGATGATGAGTTCCCTGGGTCTGAAAAGAAACACCCCCGCCTCCTACATCATGTGTCTCTGCTACAAATCTGGACTCGTTCGCACCATGCTTTACTGCAATTTCCAAGTTGGCCTTAACCCGAAGAAAGTTTCGGCGCTGAATTTTGCTGATGCTGTCTGGAGCAGGTTTGTGAATGCGAACCATCCGGAGGATATCCTCTTTAAAACCCGTAACGTGGGTATTGAAATAATTTTTAATCCCACCCTCGCTCATAAAAAATATAGACAGCTCTTCCCCTAGAAACAATTTTTTTAAGTGCCCACTTGTTTGTGACATAGGAATTTCAATTAGAAAGTTCTGTGACTCCTCTTCCGCAATACGAGACTTAAATTCAAAAATCTCGTCCTTATGGTCAGTACCAGCCACTTGTATGTATAATACATCATTAATTTTGGGAAACAAATGATCCACCATCCTTGTCCATTAAAAGCTCTAATTAAGGTATATAATACCACGACTTTGTGCCTATATTAAGCATTATATTTGTTCGATCTATGACTAAAGCACAAAAAACCTCCTTCAAGAAGGAGGTTTAGAGTGACTATTGATTCATTTTCATGTAATCAACTACGCATTACTTGCAGTAACCTGAGGTTCATCTGAATCTTTAACCTCTTCAATCGTTTCTTCCATCCCCGTATTGGCGTTAATGTATAATCGGTAAACGGAACCATTGATTTTACCACCAAATTCATAACACAGAACTTCATTCGAAAGTTCATTTTCAATTAAAGCTTTACGGTGGTAAGTTTCACGAAACTCAGGATTCAATTTTGCTCTTGCTGCATTCAAATTCAATTTCGCTTGCGGAATGCGGCGGAGATGACTATGCTCATACACATAATCACTGGATTGAAAACCGATCACTTGTCCGTTATCAAGGCCTGATCTGACAGTGATTTTTTCTGGATAGATAATCACGTCCCCTTGTTGGCTCGCAAATGTAATATTAGCTAAATTTCCGCTTTCATCATACGCAACTGGCTTCATTCCTTTGTAACCTTTTTGTTCAAGGTATTCACTAGCATAGCGAATCGCTTCATTACGTGTTGCTTTTTTAGGGCCTACTGCTCTCATGTCATGATAAGAAATAAGCTTGCCGCCTTTTTTCGTAAAATCCATACTGGCCACGGGTTGCTTCTTATTTAGCAGGGTAGCTGTATAAGATGCCCATTCCGTTCCTTTACCGTTTTCGTTCACACGGATCTGACTTTCCGGTTTTCCTGTAAATTCAGCGGCATTTCGTTTAATTTGTTCTGCATTCACTGCCGGGAGACTCAATTTTTTCACAGAGCGTTTATCATAGATGCTGGCTACAGACGGTCCCCAATCCAGTTCCTTGTAGTTTTCCACCTTTTTGTCCACGGTTTTAAAGCCATCAATAATGGTATTGTCCTTCGGCCCAGTTTGCGAACCTGCCGCCATATCTACATCCATCCATCGTAAATTTTTGCTAAGGACCTTTTGCTGCACTTCCTGCATGTTTTTCGAAATTTCTTTGGAATTGTTATATAACGTTTTCAGGTTCGAAATTTCTTTCTCATTTAAAGGCTCGTGATCCAGATCACGAACAGCAGTCTGATACGAAAATGCAGATAGATGCGACAGCAAATCCTTGGCATGATTAAAAGGCATTACATTCAGAGGCAACTGATTAACCTCATTTTGGGCCTCACTTGCAATCCTCCACACGTTCATCAAGCATTTGCGGTGCATCGCGTGTGAAGTATTATGGACAGCAACCGCGTTACCGAGTTGAGAATGCAGCTGATCCATATGAAACGATAAATCGTGAAATGCACGCTGGTATTGATTTTCCGCTTTAATCGACATGCTATTTGCCTGAAGAGACACCTCTTTTCTCATCTGGCTTTGCTGATAACCCCACACAAATGCTCCTATCATCATCAGGGTAACCACCGGGAACAATACGGAACTAAGTCGCTTATACATATTGGGAGTCTCCTTTCTTCAAGTACACTACCGATAGTGTGACAAGAAGAATGCTCTCTTATGCATGGTTTTCCATGACTTCAACAATAAACTCACAGTTATCGCAAATGCAGCGTTTAAAGCCGGTCTGAATCTGTCCTTGCTCTATGCGTCCTCTCAGCACAAAGCGTTCTCCGCATCTTTTACAATGAATTCTAACTTTTATACGCAAAAAAAGACACCTCTTTCTCTAACAGGTTTGTCAGATCAGTGTGTCCCATTTTGTTACATGTTAACCTTTTCTTCCCGTTTTAACAAACGAAAAGGAGAACGGTTATTAGCTCGACTGATCTTCGCCATTCCTCCATACCATAGAAAGGCCATAAGTGGAATGATAAACCAGATCCAGTCATGCGAAAATTTCAATAAAATCAAATCGTATACTCCGTGCCAGAACCATGGAAGCACCAATGACAGCAGCAACATGTATTTGCTCCTCAATCCCTCTGAAAACTTGGCCTTCCCCATGTAGTAGCCCATCATTACGCCAAACATCGCATGACCAGATACCGGTAGCAATGATCTCATCAGCATCATGCTAACCGAAGCATGGCCCGCCCAGGCATATAACAGATTTTCAACCGTTGCAAATCCGAGTGAGACTGCGGCCGCATACAAAATACCATCATAAGGCTCGTCGAACTCGGTATGATTATAGATGATGTGATACAACAGAAACCATTTAAAAAACTCTTCCACTCCGGCTGAAATGCCGAACGCCTGGATTAACGTGTGATCCCCTAGCCAAAGCAGCAGCCCGCGTTGAAAAATCATGACAGGAAGAACCACCAAAAAGCCGAGCAAAAACACTTTAATAACCATGTGCAGTGGCTCCGAATCATACCTGTCCTTCAAGTAAAAATACATTAATAAGGCGAGACCCGGCGCTGTGGCTGCCGCTAAAACTGAAAACAGAAGCACCGATCATCCCTCCATAAAAATGAGTCGGCTCTGCTTTCAGCGCAGAGCCGACAAATTCACTTCGATATCACTTTCAATAAAACGAATCAAGAACGGCTGTCAAAATGAGTGCAGATGACAGCAACTGCCTGTTCAGGAATGACCAGCTTGCCGTATTCTTCCAACATAGCTGGTGTAACGGATGAGCCTTCTCCAAATTCAGCAAGAACCGCGATTAAAGCCGCAAGCTTGGACTCCTCTACTTCTTCTGGTTCCAAATGCAGAATCCATTTTCCTCTATAATGATACAGCTTACCTGCTTCCGTAGTGTTGCTACGAAGCATATGAGCCGCTTCTATGAGTACTTCGAAATCGCTAAACGCGTAAACGATGGAATCGCTATGCTCCAGCGTGACTTCCATTTCGTAGACTTCCTCTGGAAGCTCCTCATCGGGACCCGAACCATACTGTTGATGGTCATATTTTCCCCGGGTGACGATAACAACCATTCCTTGAGCAGGAAGCGCAAAGACTTCGACAGCTAACGGTCCCGTGGCGTCGAAGCCCAGTTCGCTGTATGCCTGATCCATCATTTCGGTAAACAGCTCATGAACTCTTGGAATTTCTTGCCACATATCGTCTTTTTGAATACCGCGTTCGCTCAAATCGTCAAAGGTAAGGAAAATCCGTATCTTGTCCTGACTTAATCTTTCTATTTTCATACTGGACCCTCCTCCTGGCAGCCGAGTGTTATTAACAGATTATGATGAAATTATGATGCCTGTGATGAAAATGGTTCTATGTAATCATGTTATCATTTTATAATCGTAAATGCACGCAATAAAAAGATAAAAAAAAGAATCATTTGAACGGCTTTTACAAAAAAGCCGCAAAATGATTCGGAATAAAGGTTTCTGGGTTACAATCCCGGTACGGCTGTATGAGTTTCTTTCAAAATTTGCTCGACCTCACGTTTAACATCGGGACTTGTGCTGATGAAGTCTTTAATCAACTTCATATTCTCTTCTTTGTTCTTGGCAGTATGGGCGTTATAAGCGGTTTTATCTGTTTGTGAATGATGGTCTTGATCCTTATGGGTGTCTTCTTTATTGAGCGTAATCTCGCCCATCCCGGGGAATGCCGCGTCCATCATTTTAGTACGGGCTTGCTGCACTAAATTGCCGCCTTTTTTTCCACCTATGTCCATAGATAAGCCCAACATGTTGCGGTTGCGGGAGATCATAGAGCTTGCGACAGCGCCCAAAACGATTCCCAAGAAAAATGAAGATGTTTTCACAATTAGAACCTCCCTTTGTGGTAGAATCAAGCATAGTGTTCGTCAGTAGTGACAAACTCATACGGTATAAAATACAGGAAGGTGAGATGAAATAATGGGTACAAAAACAGCAGCCATTTTGTTCACCGCATGTCTGCTGCTTAGTGCTTGCACTGCAACCAAGCCTGAATCTGCGGCAACAAGCAACCAGCAGGATTCGGTAGCGCCTGACTCAAGTAACAGCGCCAAAGATCAGAGCAACGTCTCTTCCCCAAAAAGCAGCAGTAAGCAAGCAGGCAGTGACGATCATAACTCAGCGGATAAAACCAATGCACAAAATGATAAAACCAGCGAAAGCAACGAAACAGGAGCTGCGACATCTGCAACTACCAATAACAAAATGTATCACTTGGACAAAGCTTACAATGTAATCCCTAACCAACAAGGTACCGAAAAAAAAGTCGTGTTATTGACCTTTGATGATGGTCCTAAGGAAGCAGCAATGATTAACAAAATCATAGATGTACTGGACAAACACAAAGCGAAAGCGATTTTCTTCGTAAACGGTTACCGTGTAAAAAAGCATCCTGAGTTGCTCAAACTTATCCATGACCGTGGACAGCCCATCGGCAACCATAGCTGGGATCACATCGTACTGAAGAATAAATCTGAGCCCGAGGTCAAAAAACAGATTGAAACGGTACAAAAAGCTGTTAAGGACATTACAGGTCAAGCCCCCGTCTTCTTCCGCCCCCCTCATGGTGCAGGCGGGGACGTAGGTCGCAAGGTCGCTAAGGAAAACGGTCTCCTATACATGACATGGTCCGTCGGCTCTCTAGACTGGACAATGAAAAAGAATCAGCCTAATAAAACGGAGGCACTTCTCAAAAATGTAACAGAACAACTTCATCCAGGCAGCAATATCCTGATGCACGAACTGCCATGGACAGCTGAGGCGCTGGACAGTCTATTGACGCGCCTTGAGCAAAAGGGTTACCAATTTGTCGATCCGCAAGGGATTGAGGTTCCTGCCAGCTAGTAGACACTTGCGTATACTCCGGATTAACTATAGATAATGCAAAAAAGGCCTCCATTCTCCGTTATTCATGCGGAGATGGAGGCCTTTTCACCGTATCATTACGCGCCTTGACCTAAGCACAGACGTCCATAATAACTTTATATTACCAAAGCATTTCACTGATGGGTGGTGCACCCTTAATGCCCCACCACAGTAACGCTGCAGTAATCAGCACAAAAAGAGTACTCAAAAAATTTAAAAACCACTTGCTTACCCGAATACGGCGGGACGGAAACATTTCTGCCCGCGTTCGGTACTCACTGGCAGGAGTGTCATCCTCCATCGTCACAGCAACTTCTGGTGCAGCGGCAACGTGAGCCAATTCTGGCACGGGCCGTGAAGCACGGGAGCGAACTGGTTTAGATTTTGACCTGTCCTCCTCTTTGCCTTTGCGACCATTTCGACGGCTGCCATAGGTCTGCACTCTGCTAAGTTCCTGATTCATTCTTCATACCTCCGAAAACGTAACGCTAAACCAGATATAAGGTCAATCACAAAATGACAAATGATCGGTGCCCACAGACTACCGGTCTGCACATATATGTAGCCCAATCCATAACTGCTAAGAAAAACCCAGCCAGTGGGAATCCAATGCCGTAAATATCGGATATGAATCACCGCAAACAAAATGCTTGTCCAATAAGGACCAAAGCTGTACTGAATCGCACCTCTGAACAAGAGTTCCTCACAGATAGAAACGATAGCTGCTATACAAATAATATGCCACACCGGACGATTTTGAAACAGCATTTGGTTAATACCACCGTCATCCATAGCATCCTCAGGCATAATCCGGGATAGCAACAGATCCACAAGCAACATAGCGGCGGCCAATCCCAATCCCCACCATAAGACGTGCAGAGTGTTCGGCAATGCAAATAGTTCTAACACATTTCTTTTCTGAAAAAATATCCAGATTGCGCCAATCAGCAGGGTCAGCCCCTGAGTTAGATACAAATTGTAAATCAGCAAGCGGTCGTTCAATTCATGAATTTGCGCTCTTTTCCATTTCACTTTAAGCTTTTTCATAGTTAGTTAGTCCTCTGCATAGTCTTCTTTAGCATCATAGCCAAAAAGTCGGGCGGATTCAAGAAGACTTAAATCTTAATTTTCCGCATTCTGTAGCTATATATCTAGCCTGCTATCCTCACATGTCGCATGTCCTATTGACATGCCCATGTAAGCCATGATACATTATGAAAAAATTATTAGCGACAACAACAATGATGGAGAAAAGGTATTGATTTCGTCCTCAGAGAACCGGTGCTTGGGTGGAAGCCGGTGACGAAGTAACTACTTTCAGCGCTCCTGAGTTATTGCACCGAGGTCTAGGGAATATTTCCCGGCATTAGATGCAATCGGCAGAAAACCGTTATCCTTTCGGTCATTTTATGACCGCTGAAGGCAGTCCATTGCGAAATGGCTGCGAATTAGGGTGGTACCACGATAACTCTCGTCCCTTACTATGGAGATAGTATGTGATTCGGGGGTTTTTTTGATGCCCGAAAACCGCAAAGCGTCTCCGCACAAGACTTTTGGTCGTTAGTTTGGTGCATAATGCTATCCCATTCCTTTTCTGCGTCAATGCGTTATCACACTAGTATTTTACACCGCTCTCCTGTACTTTTAGAAGTATTTCAAGTTTTTTCATGTTCTTTATGGAATGTATTTCAGTTTGAAGTACATCCTGTCCATAAAAGAAGTTAACTTTGAGGAGGAAACCAAATGTTTAAAGTGTTAGTATCCGATCCGATCAGTGACCTGGGCATCCAGCAACTGATGGATGCAGACGATGTCACGGTGGACAAGAACACAGGTCTCAGCGAGGATGAATTGGTTCAAATTATTGGTGACTATGACGCATTACTCGTTCGAAGCCAAACTCGGGTAACCGAACGCATCATGACGGCAGGTAAGAACCTCAAGGTTGTAGGGCGAGCTGGGGTCGGAGTGGACAACATCGACCTCGAAGCAGCAACACAACGCGGGATTATCGTTATTAACGCTCCTGACGGCAACACGATTACGACATGTGAGCACACTTTTGCGATGATGATGGCTCTAGCACGTCATATTCCACAGGCATATGCCAAAACCATTGGCGGTACATGGGATCGTAAAACATTCCTCGGTGTCGAACTACGCAACAAAACACTTGGAGTCCTCGGCATGGGACGTATCGGCAGTGAGGTGGCTAAACGTGCTAAAGCATTTGGCATGAGCATCCTCGGCTATGATCCATTTCTAACGGAAGAACGCGCTGAGAAGCTTGGCATTAAGCTGGCGAGCGTGGACGAAATTATCCGCAACGCAGATTTTATGACCGTACACACACCATTAACACCGGAAACGAAACATATGATTGCTCGTCCACAGTTTGAAGTGATGAAAAAAGGAATGCGCATCATCAACTGTGCCCGGGGCGGAGTTATCGATGAAATGGCTCTTGTTGAAGCCATTGATGAAGGTATCGTTGCCGGTGCAGCCTTTGACGTATTCGAGTCAGAGCCGCCAACACAGGATCACCCATTCCTGAGTCATCCGAAAATTATCGTCACACCACATCTGGGTGCCTCGACTGTCGAAGCTCAGGAGAATGTAGCTATCGATGTGTCCGAGCAAGTGCTGCATATTTTGCGTGATGAGCCTTTTAAAAACGCGGTCAACATGCCTCCAGTACCATCCAACGTCATGACGCAATTGCAGCCATATTTCTCGCTTGGAGAGAAGCTGGGCAGCTTTGCCGCTCAGATCACGAATCAGGCTGTACGTGAAATTCAGGTAGATTACGCTGGTGATTTGTCCTCTGTGGATACACAGCCGCTGACACGTTATATTTTGAAAGGTGTACTTAGCCGTCATCTGGGCAGCGATGTGAACATTGTAAACTCTGTACATCTGGCCAAAACACGTGACATCCATCTTGTCGTATCTCAGGCGCCCGCCACCAAGGGTTTTACCAACCTGATTACCGTTACACTCAAAACGCAGAGCGGCGAAGAGCAACGTGTATCTGGCACCCTGCTGGCAGGCTATGGCGAACGTATTGTTCGGTTGAACCAGTTCCCGGTAGATGTGGCACCGGAAGCTCATTTCCTGCTCATCTCCCACAATGATAAACCAGGCATTATCGGTCGTGTCGGCACCTTGCTTGGGGAGAACGGCGTCAATATCGCATCCATGCAAGTAGGGCGTAAAATTGTCGGCGGTGAAGCCATCATGATTCTGACCGTCGATAAAGCCGTGCCAAAAGACGTGCTGATTCAACTCGTTGGTTTGCCAGAACTAAATACTGCCCAAGAAGTAGTGCTAAATTAGTTCCAGACATATTGAGAAGTCCATGGTTTTATAATAAAGAGAGGCGCCTGGCTACCCAGGCGTCTTTTTCTCTTATACCGTTATCTGTCATGAGAGCAATCATCATGCATGAAACAGGATGTTCCACGTTGAACAAGATAAATGTTGATTTTTCAACAAAAAGCACCCTCTTCCGAGGATGCCTGCAAACCGGGGTATATCAGCTGGGGCTTATAAGCCTGTTACAGACCCAGCTTTGTTTTGTTGGAGATCGGCAGCAAAATAGTAAATTCCGTCCCTTCCCCCAATACGCTGGCAGCAGAGACAGAGCCTCCGTGAGCCTCTACAATGTTCTTGACAATAGCAAGCCCCAAACCAGTCCCTTTATCCTCACCACGTACTCTGGCCTTATCTGCCTTGTAGAAGCGGTCGAAAATATAAGGTAGATCCTCGCTGGCAATGCCTACACCTTCATCCTTAATCCGAATACGGATTAACTCATGCCGTTCTCCCAAAATTCGATCCGCCGCAATAGTAACCTTTTTCCCGCCGGGTGTGTGTCTAAATGCATTATCCAGCAAATTGGTCAATACCTGTTCCAATCGGTCTTCATCTGCCTCAGGCAGCAGCAAACGTTGACCATGCTCATGGTAATCGAGTGTCAGTCCCTGTTCCTTTGATCGTACCGTAAATTTACGGTGAACACGCTCGATCAACTCATTCACATCCACTTCCTGTCGGTGCATGTCTGTATGACCAGCCTCCATTCGGGCCAGATCAAGCAGATCCTTGACTAACCTTCCCATGCGTAATGACTCATCATGGATGACCTGCACCAGTTCCTCGGATTCTTCTGGTGAACCCGCCATACCATCCAGCAACGCCTCACTGTAGCCCTGCATCATAGATAAAGGTGTACGGATTTCATGAGATACGTTGGCCACAAAATCGCTTCGCATCTTCTCAAGCTTCACTTCTTCCGTAATATCTCTAAGCACAGCTACTGCACCGCGGATTGCATTATCCGTATACAGAGGCGCCATCTGCACCGACCAGGAGCCCTTCTTGACATGGATATAGTCTCCGACATCCTCCCCCCTGTCCATAACGGTATGGAACAGAGACTGCAAAGGCTCAGGTACAGAAGCTCCAAACTCCTCCAGATCACGCTCCTGCCACTCCAGCTTTTTCCAGATATCCAATAGACTTTGTGCCGGCGGATTCGTCAAGATGATTTGTCCGCTTCTGTCGAAGGTGATTACGGCATCAGACATGCTTCGCAGTACGCTGGATAAATGGTTTTTCTCCTCATTCAGACTGCGGATCGTTGCTTCCAGTTCCGTAGACATATGATTAAAAGTTTTCGCCAGTTCTCCAATTTCATCACTGGTCACCAGCGAAAGCCGAGTATCATACCTTCCCTCACGAATCGCATTCGCCGCCTGAATCAACAGCTGCATAGGCTGTGTGATTTTAGTAAAAAGGAATAGGGCAAAAAAGGTCGTCAATAAAAATCCGACAATACATGTATAGGTGAACAAATGCTTAATTTCCGTCGATTCATACGCCGCAAAATTTCTGTTGATGTACGGTAATAAAAAAAGCCCTAGAAAAATAAGCACAGAGCCTACAAGACAAATGATGGTGATCCACAGCTTGCCTACCAGCGATCTCCAGAAGTTCACGTTATTTTGGAACCTCCAGCTTATAACCTACGCCCCAAACGGTCGTAATCATAGCCGCTGCCTCTGGTGATACCTTATTCAGCTTTTCACGAAGCCGTTTCACATGCGTATCCACAGTGCGCAGATCACCAAAAAATTCGTAATTCCAAACGTCTTTCAGCAGTTCTTCGCGCGAGAAGACTTTATCTGGCGACACCGCCAAATAGTGCAACAGCTCGTACTCTTTAGGCGTGAGACTGATTTCAATCCCACCCGCAGTTACCCGGTGCGCATCATGCTCAATGATAAGATTCGGAAAAACAATACTATTGCTTGGTACCGCCTCTTTCGTTAAAAAGGCAGTTTCCGACGAACGGCGTAAAATCGCCTTCACCCGGTAAATGACTTCTCGCGGGCTAAAGGGCTTAACCACATAATCATCGGCTCCGACTTCAAAGCCTTGTACACGGTTCACTTCCTCACCTTTGGCAGTCAGCATAATCACAGGTGTAGCTTTGGTCTGACGTAGCCGTGTACACACCTCAATTCCATCCATCCCCGGAAGCATTACATCGAGCAAAATAATGCTGTAATCGCTTGCAGTCGCTTTTTGGAGGGCAATCTCCCCATCCTCAGCTTCGTCAATTGCATATCCTTCTTTTTCCAGATACATCCGCAGAAGGCGTCGAATGCGTTCTTCATCATCTACAATTAATATGCGGTTGCTTTGTTCTGACATATTCCCAGCCCCTTCGCTAAAAAAAGCATTCTCTCTATTTTACTATTTTCCCGTGCTTGGTCAAACTTTACTCTCATCCAACAGTCTCTTTACACCAAAAAGGCCGGGGTTATGACCCCCGTCCTGTCCGTTTCTTTTTCGTGTTGTCTGATTTGGCAAGTTGAATGAGACGGTTGATTTCGTCCTTGGTTAGGGGTCTGGTCAGACCGCGCTTCAAGTTTTGTAGCAAAAGATCTCCGAAGGCTATCCGCTTGAGTCTGATGACTGGGTGTGAAATGGCCTCAAACATCCGTCTTACTTGGCGATTTCTGCCTTCATAAATGGTAATTTGGATCACAGACTCCTTACCATTTGGATCTACATCTTTATATTCTACCTCGGCTGGTGCTGTAATGCCATCTTCCAGCACGATTCCCTTTTTCAGCTTGTCCAGCTCAGTACCATGCGGAACGCCTTTGACTGTTGCCACATATGTCTTGGGCACATGATGCTTGGGATGGGTGAGCAGATTGGCGAACTCGCCATCATTGGTAAGCAACAGCAGTCCTTCGGTGTCGTAATCGAGACGTCCTACCGGATATACGCGTTCCTTAACGCCTTTCAGATAGTCTGACACGATTTTACGGCCTTCCGGATCGGAAGCGCTCGTAATGACCCCTTTAGGTTTGTTCATCATCAGATAGATTTTTTTCTCGGTTTTGATCGGGCGTCCCTTTACCGTAATCATATCTTGATCAGGGTCTGCCTTCGTTCCCAGTTCAGTTACGACAACCCCGTTCACTTCCACGCTGCCCGCCTGAATAAGCTCCTCACATTTACGTCTGGAAGCTACACCAGCTTGGGCCAATATTTTCTGCAATCTTTCCATGTTCGCTAATTCACCTCATGCTAATGATACCCATCCATGAGCAAAATCACAACCCCCGTTCAAAAAACGATGCAGAAATTAAAATACAAGCAGGCAAATGGCAATGGCTGCCACAAAACCAACCACATCTGAAAATAGTCCTACCTTCAAAGCATACCGTCCATTGCGGATACCTACCGCACCAAAATATACAGTTAGTACATAAAGCGTCGTGTCTGTGCTGCCCTGAATCGTTGATGCGATCCGACCGATCATGGAATCCGGGCCATAAGTGCGAATTAGATCCGTCGTGAACGCAAGTGAACCGGTGCCCGTCAATGGACGAAGCAAGCCTAAAGGCAGTACCTCACCGGGTACACCCCAGTGTTTAATCCATGGGGTTACCCAGGAGATCAAATAGTCCAAAGCGCCGGATGCTCGAAAAATGCTAATCGCCACCATCATGCCTACGAGATGAGGAATAATGCTGATGGCGGTAGAAAAGCCGTCTTTGGCTCCATCTACAAAAGAATCGTAGACAGGTACCTTTTTAGCATATGCATATAAAGGAATAAAAGCGAGAATAACCGGAATGGCCCAAGTCGATACGAGGTTTATAAAATTAAGCATGCCTCCCTCATCCTTTCCAAGTGGTGTCCCTGCCCTTGGCAGCCGTGATTCCCGTTCGCGGAACGGCAGGTGAAGATACGGGCAACGTCGTTGAAGAGGCAGCGGATGTTGGTGCTGATGAGGTGAGTGGTGCCAAGGATGTCTGGGACGGCGGAATTGCTGGAGGACGACGGCGCAATTCTCGACTACGGTACCAACGGTCCGCCGCAATTGCGGCAAAGGTGGCTATTGCGGTCGCTACCAGTGTCGTACCGACGATTTCTGCCGGATGTGCGGAATGAAAATTAAGCCGTATCGCGATCAACGTCGTAGGTATAAGCGTAATACTGGCTGTATTCAGGGCGAGCAGCGTACACATGGCTGGTGTGGCGGTTTGCTTATCTGGATTGAGCGTCTGCAGCTCTTGCATAGCCTTGATTCCCATCGGTGTGGCTGCATTCCCCAGACCCAGCAAATTGGCGCTCATATTGGACAAAATGTAACCCATAGCGGGATGATTACGCGGAACATCAGGGAAGAGAAAGGCAACCAAAGGAGAAAGCAGCTTGGATATTTTCTGTAAGAGCCCACCATCTTCAGCCAGCCTCATCATGCCCATCCAAAACACCAGCACACTTATCAGTCCAAAGCACACAGTAACCCCCGTAGTTGCCCCGTCAAAAGCCGCTTTCGTCACTACCTCAATATTTCCCTGTGCAGCAGCAAATACAAATCCAATACAAATCAAAGCCACCCATATGAGATGAATCATGGCTGATTCCTCCTTTTCCCAATGATGTGACACGTGCAGCTCTATTTCCTGGTTGACCTATGCTCCAAACAAATTTTTAAGGATTTCGTTCCATCTGCTCGTCCAACCACGTTGCTGAGTATTGTTCGCAGGATCTTGTGCAGTTGGAGTCTCCTGCTGTGGCTGTACGGTACTTTGAGCAGGCAGCTTACTACCTTTTTCATACACAGGAACAGAACCGATAAGTTTACCTTCCAATAGGAATTCGACCCGTCCTCGTAAGCCAAAAGATACGTCCGCTCTATCTGCAGAAGTGGAATTTTTATATAACACCAGTCTTTTGTGCAAATGGGACTTCTCACTATCATGTAAAGGATAAGCAAAGCTTGTACCTGTTAAAAGTGGGTAACCATCGATAGGCTGCTGCTTGTCCGTAATCGGAATGAGCGGATAATATCGGAATCCGTAATCAAGCATACGGGCATGATCGTTCCAATCGTCCCCATCATTCAAGGTAACGGCAGCGAGCTGGCGACCGTCCCGTGTGGCCGAGCTGACCAGACAGCGAAACGCTTTTTTGGTAAAGCCTGTTTTCACGCCGTCAGCTCCCTCATACAGCCGCAGCATTTTGTTTTTGTTGTGCCATGAGTAGTCCCAAGAATCGTTGGGATTCGGCGCTTTTTTCAGTTCTGTTTTTACAATACGGGCAAAAGTTGGATTATGCAGCGCATAAGCAGTTAGCCGGGCCATGTCATTGGCTGAGGAATAATGTCCCTCGGCATCCAGCCCGTGAGGATTAGCAAAATGTGTATGGCTTAGCCCAAGCTGAACCGCCTTGTCATTCATCAAATGGACAAATCCCTCTTCTGTCCCCCCCACATGCTCAGCAATGGCAGAGGCTGCATCATTACCAGAACGGAGCATTAAGCCGTACAGCATATTTTCCAGCGACATTTGTTCACCCATTTGCAGAAAAAGCGAGGAACCTTCTTTGGCATACGCGGTAGGACTCACCTTTACCCGGTCCTGCAAGCGTCCATGTTCAATGGCCACAATTGCAGTCATAATTTTGGTCAGGCTGGCAATGCGTAGCTCCCGGTCACCCTCGGTAGAATATATGATTCTTCCTGATGTGACATCAATTAAAGAAGCAGCCTGTGCATGGGTTCCTAATGCAGGCGGCGCTGCTTCAGTTGTTATCGCTCCCCGAACGGGCTGTGGACTCAGCAACGTAAGCGGCAATGACAAAATAAGCAGAAGCACCAGCGGCAAAACAAATGCGCGTGCCTTATTCAAGAAATGGCTGTGGTCCGCGTGGATGTGTTGCTTTTTTTTAAACATTTGGATTCCTCCGGTTTTGAGCAAGTCTTGTACCATTCTATGTCCAAGCTGTTCAAAGTATGTCCACCTTTATAACAGAAAATTCCTTTATGGGACAGCCATTAGCTGCTCCCCTTTTGCTTTCTTTCTACATAAACCAAGCAACTTGCCCTCCTGAATACATATAATTAGTTACTAAAGTTAAATAGGGATCGGGGGTTACAATATGCAGCGTCTCCAATTTGAAATGGTTTTAAGAACGCGGATTGTAGAGTCCGCAGAAGCATTGCATCGAAGTGGTGTATCCTTTGCCAGTTTTGCCACCGCACGTTGCAACCCGCAATTTTGGGATTTAACGGAAAAAGGTGGCTTTCAGATCAAAGCAGGTGTCACACCGGCACAGGGGATCAGAGATATCTTTTTAAACGGTCATCAATACGCTTTCGAATGTGCAACAGCTATGGTTATTGTGCTGTACAAAGGAGTGCTGGATTCCATTCTGGAAAGTGAGTTTAATCGGATTTTTGCAGATATACTGCTGTATGACTGGCAATATGACAGCGACCTCAGGCTCATACAGCAGCAAGGAAGTCACAAGGCGGCTCCTGGCGATATTCTGTATTTCAACAATCCGGATGTGTCGTCTGAAACATTGGAATGGAAAGGAGAAAATGTCGTCAAGCTGAAGGAAGACTTGTTTTATGGACATGGGATTGGCATCTTGCCGGCGAAAGGTATTATCGATTCCCTGAATCAACATCGTCGGCCGGAAGCCACGGTATCTGCTTATTTGACGAATGAAGTGATCTATCCGGACTTCATCTACCTATCGCAGTTTGCTGCCGAAGGAAATCGAAAAAATGAATTCTCGCTGCATACTTTGTATCACCAGGAATACAGTGACCATATACATGCTGTCATTGGGAGAAGGCAGTATATTCGGGGATAGGGTCAAGTACAAGCAGAAAAAGAAGGTATTCCTTAGCCTATACTCGGCTTTGGGATACCTTCCTGAGAGAACACTTTTAATTTCAATAACTTTTACAAGTAAGCCGGGCCAGAATGACTGTGATCCGTAGCAACATCTACAGGTACCTGTGGGGGTGGAGTCTGCCCGTTGTCGCCTGCATTCCGGAAGATAGACTGAACCTTATCAATCAGGTATGGCGTGGAGTCAATGAGCTTCTCAATCAGATGCGTTTGATTGTCCAATGGAACGATTTGTGCCCCCTGTTTGCCAACAACCAGAAAAGCAATGGGATGAATAGATACGCCACCACCACTACCCCCTCCAAAAGGATGACCTTCCTTCCCGCTATGATTACCCGATGCCGAGGAAGTATGAAGTGCCTCTTCGTCTACGTTAAAATCACTTCCCCCGGCAGCGAAACCAAATCCTACCTTACTGATTGGCAAAATAACGGAACCATCGGGTGTTTCCACCGCGTCTCCCACAATCGTATTCACGTCTACCATGGCTTTGATGTTTTCCATTGCGGTTTGCATGAGCCCTTGAATCGGGTGATCTGACATGATTAATTCCTCCTCTGCTTATCTCAAGCTTAGACTGCCTTTTCTTTCGCTATTGTGCGCAGGGGTTCAAGGAAATATGTATGTCATTCGATTCGGTTATGCCCTAATCTGGAGGACACTGAAATCCCAAAGTTCAGAAAGATTGAGTTTCATCACACTTCATTGTTTATCTTTCATTGTTAGCTTGAAGATCTTCATTTTTTTTGAAAAAAACCCGCTTCCATGCCTCGGGTCCACCCGGAACGCGCCATATGCGGTAAGATAAGATGAGCATGGAGAAAATTAAATAGCCGAGCGATACGTTTGCTTCACAGTTCAAAGTGGTGGTAAAACGCAAGCGATCCACCCAATACGGCACAACATACAGCTTAGGGGTACAATCCATGCGCACAAAGCTGGAAGCAAAACCGATCAAGGTCGTTTTTAATCCCCACAAAATACCGGTTGAGGTAGCTGTATAAGCCGCGTCAGCAAGACTAATGTTGGTGGACCACTCCATTTTGGACATCGTCACATGTGCCAATGTATGTCGCAACCATCGATTGAAGGATTTCGTTCCCTTTAGCAAAACCCGTATATCATATATAAATTGCTTGATTTTTTCTGTATCAATATTACCGCTATCCACGGAAGCATCCGTTTTATGTATGTTTTTGTTGCGATCAAGCCGATAGAGAAGCCCTTTTTTTAAACCTGTTATGAGAATGGCCGGAATATCGTAATTTATTTTAATCATCCCGTATAGAAATCTGATCTCTAGATGCGCCCGATCATCATTGTCATGTTTGGCAATATCCAGCTTTAATCGAATACGAGAGAGCAGAATAGCCAGCACAAGTAATATAACGACGATGATGGCGATACTGATCCATTTCCACACTGGCGAGTCCTCCCTACCTTTTTGCTATAGATATCATGGCAAAAATAGTATGACCGTTCGCCGGAAAATCATGCATCTTAAAATACCAACAGCCAGCCCCCAACTACTTGAGGACTGGCTGTCTATTTGAAATTTTATATAAGTGAGCCGCAAGATCCGGATGAACTCTATTGGGATTCAAGATCCAGATCGTTGGCTTCAGGCTGGCTGCTCTCCAGACGCTCGAACAATAATTGAGTCTCTTCCTCCAAATTGTCCGAATCCTCGAACAACTCCGGTTGTGGTAGATCTGCCAAAGAGCCCAGACCGAAATAATCCAAAAATGATTTCGTCGTTCCGTACAATATTGGCCGTCCGATGGCTTCAGCTCGACCTTTCTCTTCAATGAGCTCCTTGTTGACCAGTGTATGTATGGCCCGTTCGGATTTGACACCCCGAATCTCTTCGATTTCGACTCTTGTAATGGGCTGGCGGTAGGCTACAATGGCCAATGTCTCCAAAGCAGCTTGAGACAGTGAGGCACGGGCCGGAGAATAAGCGAGCTTTTCAAAGTAAGGTGCATGTTCGGATAAAGTTGCAAGCTGATAATGACCAGCAATACGGATAAGCTGCAGGCCTCTTCCTCCCTGCTCCATGTCCTGCTTCATATCTTCCAGGCACTGTTCAATCAGCTCTTGCTGCTGCTCTACAATGTCGGCGATCTGCTTGGTGGACAACCCTTCCTCTCCTGCGAGAAACAGCAGTCCCTCAATAATTGATTTCAGCTTCAGATAATCCATTAACCCGTAAATCCCCTCTCCACTCCATTACAATATCATCGAAAAGCTTCTCCTGATAACAGAAAATTTGTTTCATTTTCATCAGTTCAAGGATAGCCAAAAAGGTCACAACCACTTCATGCCGATACATATCCTCATGCATCAGCTTGGAGAACAGCAGCCGTCCTCCATTCCCCACCATCTCTAAAGCTCCAATAACTTGCTGGATACGGTCCTTGACTGATATTTCGTCCCGATGAACACGGGTTACCGTCGTACGTCGTTCTGCTTTGCGCAGAGCACGCTGAAAGGCCGCAACCAAATCGCTTGCATGCAGCCCATGCACCGGATTTGCGGGTTCAGTGGGCAGGAATGCACTTAGATCTTCTGGCTCCTTGCCATAAATTAGACTCCGCTCCCACTCACGTTCACTTAAATGGCGAGCAATCCCTTTATATTTACGATACTCCACCAGCTTGCGGACCAGTTCCTCACGTGGATCATAATCCTCATCCTCATAAAAATCCAAATCGTCATATTCCATCACAGGTGGCTTGGGAAGCAACAATTTACTCTTAATGGATAAGAGCGTCGCCGCCATCACCAGAAACTCGCTCGTAATGTCCAGTTCCAGCTCCTGCATACTGTGCAAAAAAGCCATATACTGATCAGTAATATCGCTAATCGGGATATCCTGAATGTCGATCTCGGCTTTATCAATCAGATGCAACAGTAGATCCAGCGGACCCTCGAATGTTTCCAGCTTGTAGTTTACGACTGTCAATGTGCTTCCCCCTGCCTTACTCCAATCATCATTCAACAATACCTTTCCCTATAGCACTTATGCTCTACGTTATCAATCCCTCTTTCTGTAGTATATACGTCATCGCCTTGCTTAACAATCCAATCCCTTTTTCACCTTGCATTTTATACCGTTCTATTCAGCTATTCCTATCATTAAAATTGCTTGCCGAGATTGGCCATTTCAATCGCAGCCAGTGCGGAATCCCAACCTTTATTACCAGCCTTCGTACCTGCTCGTTCAATAGCCTGTTCAATGCTTTCTGTAGTCACTACACCAAAAATAACGGGTACTCCCGTTTTCAAGCTGCTTGCTGCCACACCCTTGGCCACTTCATTGCAGACGATATCATAATGTGAAGTAGAACCACGGATGACCGTTCCCAGCGTAATTACGGCATCATATTTGCCGCTTGCAGCCATTTTTTGTGCAATTAGTGAAATTTCAAATGCACCCGGAACCCAGGCTACATCAATTTCATCTTCCTGTGCACCATGTCGTTGAAGTGCGTCAATTGCGCCGCTTAACAGCTTGCTTGTAATAAACTCATTAAATCTGCCCACCACAATACCATATTTTAAACCGTTCGATACGAGATTACCTTCTAGAAAACGTGCCATGTTTAATCAACCTCTCTTAGTTTAATTATTTAGGGACTTCGGATAATACTTCAGATTTACTTGGAACCGAGATGTATTTTTACAATGACAAACGACGACGGTATTCCACCAAATGCTGAATACTGATCAGCTTCAATTGATGTCGCTTGGCGACCACTGCCAGATCAGGCAGGCGGGCCATTGAGCCATCTTCCTTTATAATTTCGCAAATGACCCCAGCAGGCTTGAAGCCACTGAGTCGGGCCAGATCAACAGCCGCTTCAGTGTGACCAGCACGCTGCAAGACGCCACCATCGCGAGCAATCAGCGGGAACATGTGACCAGGCTTGCGGAAATCACTTCCTGTGACTGCTTCGTCTGCCAAGGCGCGTACAGTCAAGGAGCGCTCGGCCGCTGAAATACCCGTTGTTGTCTCCATATGATCTACCGATACCGTAAAGGCAGTACCGTGGAAATCTGTATTTTGCTCTACCATAGGATGCAATTCCAAGACCTCGGCTCTTTGTCGTGTGATTGGCACACAGACCAACCCGCGACCTTCTGTAATCATGAAATTAATGACCTCAGGCGACGCTTTTTCAGCCAAAGCGATAAAATCGCCTTCATTTTCGCGCTGTTCATCATCGACTACAATGACGACCTTACCTTTTTTTAAGTCCTCCAACGCTTCTTCGATGGAATCCAAACGAATCTCTTCGTCATGTTCCAACTCGCCATGCTCTATGAAGTTTGCCATTGCACTTGTTTGGCTACCTCTATCCATAACACTTTCCTCCTTATGTCTTGTGCCACGAATGCTCCTAAACAGGCTTACCATTCAATATCAGGCAAAGCCGTGTTTCGCCAAATAGTCCAAACTGAGAGGAGCCTTTTCTACTCTCTCCGCCTCCGCTGCACCTCTGTAACTTAAAAGCTGTTCTACATATTTGCCCAAAATATCGCATTCGATATTGACGGTATCCCCCTCACGTTTGGCTTGTAAGGCCGTTTCGGATAAGGTGTGGGGAATAATGGATACGGCAAAGGTATCTCCCGTACGCTGTGCGACTGTGAGGCTGATACCATCAATTGTGATTGACCCTTTGAGAAGAATATATTTAAATAATGTTTGATTTTTAGGCTCAATTTCGAACACAACTGCATTCTGGTCTGATGTCACCCCGCGAATCGTTCCCGTCCCGTCCACATGTCCTTGCACGATATGTCCTCCGAACCTTCCGCTCGCCGCCATCGCTCGCTCCAGATTGATTCGGCTGCCTGATCTCAACTCTTTCAGATTACTGCTGCGAAAGGTTTCCGGCATCACATCAACCTTAAAGTCTTTCGTACCGATCTGTATCGCTGTCAGGCAAACGCCATTCACCGAGACACTGTCTCCTATTTTCAAATCGCCCAACACCACGGAACCCGAAATCCCCAGCACCATCGCTTCACCGCTTTTAGAAATCGTTTGAATGCGACCCACTTCCTCGACCAATCCGGTAAACATGCCTTCACTCCTTTCCACTACATTTCAGTTTATCCCTAATTCATCGGCTATAAGCGCAAAAAACCCCCAGTTCGGATTCAATCCGTCATGGGGGTGATGAGAGTCACATTTGTAGTATACAAGCGCAGTTCATATGCATCTTAAGACGACATGAAATCATAGGTTTGCCAATAGAAAGCATGACTGAGGATACAACCAAATACGCTCTGAACACCATCAAAAAGAAAGCTTAAGCAAGCTATCGCCCGATGCTGTCCTACAACGAAATAAGCCGTACGCACAATTGGGTATGCTAAAAATCGGCACATGTCACGTCATGCACATGCGCTTCGTATCCTTCTCCCATCCAGACTATACTGTCGGTCCCGGATTTGCACCAGGTCCACCTTCTGCCGATCATTCAGCATCCGGGTCACGGACTAAGCCATGCTGTTTCTCACAAAAACGATCCACAAACATGTCATCACCGCCGGTGGGGAATTTCGCCCCGCCCCGAAGGATCTTGCTCTTATTTAATTGAATTAACATTAAACTTGTTACGTATATTAGCACCGACTTCTAAAAAAAGCAAGTTATCTAATAGAAGCTCCTGCTTTGGTTTTGACATATTGGCTGGAGAGTTCTTCAAACCAGGTTTTGTCATTCATATGAAGCGCCAAGTCAATCAAATCGGCCAATTCCTCGACTCCCAACTCTGTTGCATGATCAAAGGTAATTACGGCTGAAGCAACAGGTCCCCGCCCTTCCTCAGAACATGCTTCATAATCCAGGCGCACATCAACATGTCCGTCAATAAACTCGCATTTCAGAAAATAAATAATTTCGCACATTAAAATGGGGCGTACCTGTGTTTCTAACACGCAATCCATCACCTTGGCAGAATAATGCTGGTTCGTCAGCGTGAATTTGTGTTCTGTCGCTGCCAACGATGCCCGTCCAAAATCATCCGTAAACTTTAGCTCCACTGGCTTGATGTTCATAACCTTAGGGATCTGCTTCTTTATAATTTCGATTATTTCAACTGTATTCAGCTTAATCATTACCTGCACCTCATTGCATCTTAAAATTCAGAAGAAAACTTTTTAACGTGCCTCTTATAGGCCTCCACTCCTATATCGGAAATCATTACCTGTTTTTTTATGCTTCAACCCATAAACGACAAAAAAGATTCTTTGCGCAATAAGCGCAAAGAATCTTGATCGAACCACTACGATAACAGCGGCTAACAATGTTAATCGATGATTATGCAAAAAACGTAATTATAGCTCTGAAATTTCATGTTTCTTTTTCAGGATAGTCCAGCGACGCTCAATCTCCTGCTCAAAGGTAGCCAGCGTAGCCTCCTCCTTGAGAAGATGCTTCGTTTTACCCATTAATTTCAACCATTCAGCAGCTGGAATCCGTTTCCCCTTGTCTTCCGGATTGTACGTAATCGTCGTACTGCCTTGCTCTATTTCGTACAAAGGAAAGAAACAGGACTCGACTGCGGCGCCCACAATGCTGGTGCCCAGTCTGTCTTCGGATTTCCAATTCAGCGGGCAGGCGCACAGGATCTTACCATAGGCCGTACCCACGTTGTTCGCATACCATTGAGCCTTGGCTGCTTTGCGCAGCATATCCTGCGGATGACTTTCAGCTGCTGTAAAAGCATACGGAATGTTACAAGCAGCCATGATTTGCACGGTATCCTTGTGATGTCCTTGCTTTCCTTTTTGCATTTTCCCTACACCCGACGTACTAGTCATGTGACCAACCGGAGTGGAGTACGATTGCTGTGAACCTGTATTCATGTACCCTTCGTTATCATATTCCAGCATGATCAGCTTATGATTACGCAGAGCCGCACCAATCGCAGAACCCATACCTATATCCATCCCACCGTCACCACTAATCATGATAAATGTCGGATCGTCCGACATTTCAATTTCATTACGGCGCTTCATTTCCATGTAAGCTTCCAGCGCTCCCGAAAGTGTAGCGGCCCCGTTTTGAAAAAGATTGTGGATCATCGGTTGTTTGTGTGATGTATATGGATACCCTGTCGTCGTCACATATACGCAGCCTGTCTGGAACAGTACGACAATATCCCCTTCAATACCTTTGAAAAACAGTTCCAGCGCAGACAATGCCCCACATCCTGGGCAAGCCCCGTGACCTGGTGTAAGACGGCGTGGTTTGGTTGTCAACGACCGCAGGGGTGGTACCTTGACTTTGAGCTTCCCAGTCGTCTCGTCCGGCGTAACCTGAATCAGGCCCGTACGGTATGCATTACCACGTGGCGGCTGCATAACTTGCGGCATCACCTTGTCCGGTGAACCCGGATTAATTCCGTAATAATCAAAGGGCTTCTCCGCTCGTCCTGCTTCTGCCGCCTCAATCGCAAGCTGGAAGAACGCCTCAGCATCTTCCGCATAAAAATCCTTGCCACCCAAGCCAAAGATACGGCTCAACACGAGTGTCCGATTCAGCGGGTCCTCCTGCAAGGCCGCCTTAATCTCATGCGTTAAATTACCGCCGTCTGCCCCATACGAGTCTGCACGTTCACCTACCAGCAGCGCCTTGACATCGCGCAATGCTTCCCGCAGTTGTGCGGCTGGGAACGGTCGGATGATATTCGGACGTATCACACCGGCTTTAATCCCGCGCGCACGGAGTTGATCCGCCACATCCTTGGCCGATTCAGCCGCCGAATTCAACAGGAATACCGCGACCTCAGCATCCTCCATTTGATACAGATCTAAAATCGGGTATTCCCGACCGGATAAAGCGGCATATTCTGCTGCTACCTGCTCATATACTCCTTCTGACAGCTTCAGTGCTTCGGACAGCTGAACATGATTATTCGTCAGGTCATCACCGTTCATATGCGCACCTACGGTAACAGGATGATCAAAATCAGTAATATTCGGATAATTTAAGTTCGGGTTAGGACCTACAAAACCGCGCACGGTCTCAGCATCTGCAAAATATTGCACTTTACGTTTTTGATGGGACGTATAAAAACCGTCATATGCAACCATTACAGGCAGCCGAACATCGCTATGCTCTGCGATTTTTAGTGCCATGATGTTCATATCATACACAGCCTGTGGTGTACTTGCCGTCAAAATGACCCAGCCTGTATTCAAACCATAGTACAGATCCGAATGATCCCCGCGAATATCCAGGGGACCACTGACAGCTCGTGTCACCAGATTCATAACCATTGGAAAACGGGTACCTGACTGAACAGGTAACTGCTCCAGCATGTACAGGAAACCTTGCGAACTAGTGGCGTTCACAACCCTCGCTCCCGCTGCGGCAGCTCCATAACAAATCCCTGCCGATCCGTGTTCTCCGTCTGCTGCAACCAGCTTAATATTATGCTGACCTCTCGTTCTCATCTGATCCAGATACTGCGCTACCTCGGTAGATGGAGTAATCGGGAAATATCCCATCATATGATAATTAATCTGCGCAGCCGCCGTAGCTGCCATTTCATTACCGGATTCGAACGTTGTCACTTGCGCGGCGCCTGTCTGTTTGAGTTCTTCCTCCAGTTTTGCCATTACGCACGCCCTCCTTCATATGCCGGAAATTGGTGGGCAACTCGATTCTGTTCCGCCCATCCCCATTGTTCGCGACGCGAGCTTAATGCCCCCGATGGGCAAATATCTACACATTTCAGACATCCTTTGCAATACTGGTAATCAATCCCTTGCAAAAATGGCATCATTCTTCCGCGTTTGTCAGCTTGCTCTTCCCATACAAAACAGTAATCCGGGCAAATCGAATCACACTTGGCACAATGGGTACATTTATCAGCTTCATAGTCAGGCACATACCCCTGACGTGAACCACTAACATCTCTCGTCATGCTGTTTCCCTGAGTCGCAATAACGCCCCCCAGTAGTTGGGTTTCGTATCCCAGCAATGGCTGCGGACGTTCAAAAACCCGATCCTCTGCGCCATCAGTAACTGGATATACGTGCAGTTCCATTTCCTCATAACCACGGTTAAACGTACGCAGATTAGGTTCCACTAACAGCGGATTTTTCTTTTCAAAGGTACTGCGTATAACCGATCTCATCGCTTCCGGGTCCAGGAAATCACAGACACGGAACAAGGCACCGAGCATGGACGTATTTAGTTTGGTTCGCTCTTCCAGTGCGATGCCCATCGCATCCACCACCGCAAGTGTACCGGATATCAGTCCCAAATCAGCCCGTATTTCTTCTGCTGGACGCGTGGAATTAACCACTACAATCCCATCCGCTGGCAGTCCGCTGATTACATTTACCGTTTTGTATAACGTTTCATGGAAAATGCCTACCACATGCGGTTGCTCAATCGGACTGTGATCCCGAATATCGACCTCCGGCTCACAGAAGCGGACGAAGCTTTTAACCGGAGTTCCCTTTTTTTCCGAACCGTAGGACGAAAAATTTGAAGCATTCAGCCCCAGACCAAGCACCCCGGTTTCGGCCAACATTTTGCCAGCCAGATTAGCGCCGAGTCCACCAATGGATTCCAGCCGGATTTCAAAAAATCCGAGTCGATTTGTGCGCGTTAAAATAGACAATGTGATAAGCCCCCTTCTTTTCCAATCCTTACTGAGTTTGAATACTCATATAAAATAAATGGAAAATGCATTCTTATGGAAAGGCTATCACAACACTTACTTTTCGAATGTGATCTTACGCACTGTAATGCCTACGTGATTGCGAAAATCAATAAACCGTCAAACAAAAGACAACAAAAGCCGCCCTGTCCAAAGACAGAACGGCTTAGGTGCAACGCTATTTGAGAAAGATCATGTAATTAACGGTAAAATTACACGTCAAATACTTTAACCTCTTTCATTTTGTCGCCTTGTTTTACAGCATCAATGAATTCCATACCTTTGGTTACTTTACCAAATACAGTATGTACTCCATCTAAATGTGGTTGTGGAGCGTAGCAGATAAAGAATTGGCTGCCACCTGTGTTGCGACCTGCATGAGCCATGGACAGAACGCCTTTGGCATGCTTTGTTGTATTCGTAGCTGTTTCACAGTCAATCGTGTAACCAGGACCGCCTGTACCGTTACCGATTGGACAACCACCTTGAGCAACAAAGCCCGGAATGACACGGTGGAAGCTCAAACCGTTGTAGTAACCGCTGTTTGCCAGCTTTTCAAAGTTAGCAACGGTGTTTGGAGCTTCTTCTGGGAAAAAGTCAATTTCGACGATACCGCCGTTTTCAAGATCTATTCTACCTTTTTTCATTGTTTGTATCTCCTTTTCAACCTGTTTTGAGAACTAAATAACATCAAGTTCCAGTTTACTATGAATTGCCGCGCTTAGCAAAGTCTTGTCCAAAAAAAAGAGCCATTGCCCCCGGTGTATTATTACCGACTCAATGGCCTGCTTGATCTTACAATTCTAAAATCAGGACGAAACGGTAATCTTGGCGTTGGGCTGAACCACCGTACTAGCTTGATCACGAATCAAGCGCTGTGGCACAACATCGTTACGTACGATATCTTCGTAGGTTTCCCGACGCACTACCAACTCGGCCTCACCGTTGTTGACAAATACAACTGCTGGTCGACGTATTCGGTTATAATTACTCGCCATGGAGTAATTGTAGGCTCCGGTTGAGGCAACAGCGAGCAAATCGCCGCTATTTATACGAGGCAGCTCTACATCCCAAATAAGCATATCGCCACTTTCACAGCATTTGCCCGCAATGGACACCGTCTCTTCGTTCGTATCCTGCGCTCGATTAGCCAGCATCGCTTCATACTTCGCCTGATACAGTGCAGGGCGTGGATTATCTGTCATCCCGCCATCTACCGAGACATATTTGCGTACCTGCGGGATATCCTTGATGCTTCCTACCGTATATAAGGTCGTGCCTGAATCGCCTACAATACTGCGTCCTGGCTCAATCCAAATTTCTGGAAGTTCATCGTAAAGTCCTGAAAAATAAGTTTTCACCGCTTCGCCGATAGCCTGTACATAGGTGGATACTTTCAGTGGAGTGTCCTCTTCTGTGTAGCGAATGCCAAATCCCCCACCCAGATTAATCACTTTGAAAGAAAACTGAAGCTGTTCCTTAATTTCTCTGGAAAAAGCTGCAACCCGTTCAGCAGCCATTTGGAAGCCATTCACTTCGAATATTTGCGAACCGATATGAGAATGTACCCCCAGCAGGTTAAGATGATCCAGCTTGATAGCCTGTTCCACTGCTTGGCGTGCTGTACCGTTACCAATGTCAAAGCCAAATTTCGAATCTTCTTGACCTGTGGCCATATATTCATGCGTATGCGCCTCAACCCCTGGTGTAACCCGCAGTAAGATATTCACCTGCTGTTCTTTCTCGGAGGCAAGGGCCTGCAACAAATGCAACTCCATTTCGCTATCGACGACGAAGCAGCCAATTTGCGCATCTAACGCCATTTCAATTTCTTCTGGTGTTTTGTTATTGCCGTGGAAATGGATTCGCTCTGCCGGGAACCCTGCTTGTAGCGCAGTAAACAATTCTCCACTGGAAACTACGTCAAGCGACATCCCTTCTTCAGCAGCTAAAGCGCACATCGCCATAACACAAAACGCTTTGCTTGCATAAGCAACTTGAAACTTCAATCCGGTTTCACGAAAAGCTTCTATGAATTCCCGGCAGCGCCGGCGGACTAACTGTTCGTCAACAATATATAGCGGCGTGCCAAAACGCTCTTTCAAAAGCGTTGTATCACAACCGCCGATCTCCAAATGTCCATTGCTGTTAATTTTACTGCTTCCATGCAAATACATGTTCTGGCGCCTCCCTTTCTGGAACAAGCTAGTCATATTCCATCGAATGTTTACACCAGTATAGCAAAAAAAACATCAAGAACAATGGATTTTTATGCAGATCATTTATATTAATGCTCCTGTCCATTGCCTGAGTTCGAATCTGTGTCGGCATCCGTATGGGGCATACGCGTATTGTCCCTCGTTTTGTTAGATGACGGGCGGTTAGGTGCATCTAGTACAGGCATACGGAACAAGATGGAAGCTAACGCTTTGGCATTAAAAGGAATGAACGGCCACAAATACGAAGAATTATATGACCGATGCAGCGTCAGCATCAAAATGATCAGTGTCGTACCCACGACAAAGCCCGGTACGTGAAAAATTGCAACAGCAACCAGCAGGAATAGTCGAATCAGTCTATTCGCCAGCCCTAGCTCGTAGCTCGGTGTTGCGAACATTCCTATGGCAGCGACAGCCATATACAGCACGACCTCATTCACGAAAAGTCCCGTCTGAACCGCTATATCACCGACCAGAATCGCTGCGATCAAGCCCATAGCGGAAGCCAGTGGTGTCGGAGTATGCACAGCCGCCATTCGCATAAGATCGACCCCTAGTTCTACAATGATAAACTGGGCAATCAGCGGAAGATGTGCTTCCTTTTGAGGACCAATAAAATCGAGAAAAGCTGGTTTTAATTCGGGATTGATAACCATTAGCAGCCACATGGGAAGCAGAAACATCGAGGCAAATATGCCTAAAAAACGTACCCAGCGCAAATAGCTTCCCATAAAAGCGGTTTGCCGATTCTCTTCTGCATGCTGACACAAGTCAAAAAAAGTGGTAGGCAAGATCATCACGCTGGGTGAGGTATCGACGAAAATAACGAGCCTTCCTTCCATAATATGCGAAGCCACGACATCTGGTCGCTCCGAATATCGTACTAATGGATATGGATTCCAACCTTTATTGATAATCGTCTCCTCTAATTGCTTATCAGCCAGAGGAATACCATCCAAATTAACATTTTTAATTTTGTCTCGTACAGTATCAACCATCACCTTATCCACAATATCGTCAATGTAGCCCAAACATACGTCTGTTCGGGTTCGACGTCCGACCTGCATAGCCTCAAATTTAAGTCCTGGGTCCCGCAAACGTCGGCGCACCAAACCTACATTTGTAAGCATTGTTTCAGTAAACCCGTCACGGGCACCGCGCACAACCCGCTCCAAAGAAGGTTCCTCCGGACTACGCACCGGATAATTACGAGTATCCAGAATAAGGGAAAAACGTTCGCCTTCCATGAAAAAGGCACTCATCCCTGTCAGCACCTTGTTAATGACGACAGACATCTTATCTGTCTTCTCCACCTGAATATGTGGAATAAAATTTTCGAAATACGCTTGTAGTCCATCCGAAGAGAGATTATCCGGCGTCAGATAGGTGAGCCGCTTTAGCACTTCAAGCATGATCTGATCCTTCGCAAAGGTATTTAGGAACAGATATCCGGTATGACGCCCACCCAGTGTCATTTCCCTGAATACAACATCAAAGGTCTCCCCCAAACCTAATACTGTTTCAAGTGTATTCTTATTATCCTTCATCCTCGGCGATATATCATCTTCGGCCTGCCAGTAGCGAACGGACTCCTCTACGTTATCAGACCGCTCACTCTCTTTTTTGTGTTTAAAACGTGCAGATTCCTGCGCCTGCTTTTCCTGCCATGGACTCAACTCTTCTCCGTCAGTATGATATTCCTTTCCGATTCCCCCGTCTTCTTGATGTTGCTCTTGACCCGCTCTGTGATCCATATTCCTTGCCCCCTTCGCTTTCGTTGTTAACGGTTGTATACAAACCAGTCAAATAAGGAACCCGTCACCTTCCCAAGCACCATTGCCATTAATAGGCCGAGCATATACACGGTCATGTGGAGTCGCTTGGCGAGTATAGGCAGGAGATTCAATACCTCCGTTAAAGCCGCGGCGAGCAAGCCAATAAACACTCCGCAAAATAACCCAGGTATCCATGTAAATATGCCCGGTAGTGGCAAGCAAATGTTCCAAAAATCGACCACAGTTCCCAGTACCGAACCTACAATCATTGCCTTTTCGTATGCACGTGATTTTTTATACGTACGGGTGAGTTGTGCTAATCGCGGCATGATATCCAGCACAATAAAAAAAGCAATTACACCGCTACCCACCGCAAGGCCCCCAGCAATACCTAAAATAATCTGAAGTGCAGCCTGTACAAATATCATGGTTTCTTATCCTTTGTCTGCAGACGGGCCATCTTTTCATATTCCTCTGCCACAACATACTGATCCACATTTTCCTGGTACAGATACATCTCCACCTCCAGCGGCGTCGGCTCCTCGTTCCAATTTTTCTTGAACAAGTGATTAAAAAATACGATCATGCCAAAGCCGATGCCGATCGAGTAAGCAATTTGAAACAGGTACGGATGCTCATCCTTACGTCCCGTAATCATCTCTACAATCCGAACCTGTACCTCCATCATGCTAACGTCGGCATGAAAATTCATAATTGTCAGCGCAGAGCCAAAAAACAGAAGCACCCATACCAAAACAAACAGTATTTTGGACGGCTTACGGGGTTTCTCCACGAGTTCCACAAGTACATGTGGCTTCCCGAGAGATTCAACTACGACCCCCGGAATATGATCTCTAATTTTTGCTATGATCTGCAGCATGTCTATCAGTATCAGATTACCGTCCTGGTGCTGCGGCCGCTTGAGAACAAGCTCAAGCAGATCCTTTTCCCATTCAGGATTAGTCAGCAGATGGGCTACATCACCCAAATGTAAATCCTGCCCTTGTATCATGCGGACACGGCTGCGGAGCCGCAAGTAGACAATAGGAGCTACTGTAGGAGCCGGACTATGAGTCATCCGATCCCCTCCTTATCCTCGTAATTATCGATTAGTATGGAACGAAGCAAGGAAACCTATTCTGTGTATTGTCCTTTATCCCACGCAAAAAAGAGTACCCCTGGCCATTAAAATGGCTTTGGAATACCCTTTAGAAATACGTCAGCATAAGGATTTCACTAAGATCCTGGCTGTTATTATTGGGCAATCTGATCGCGGATCAGTTGTAAAATCTTTTTTTCCAGCCGTGATACCTGTACCTGAGAAATACCAAGCCGACTTGCAACCTCTGATTGAGTCTGATCCCGGTAATAGCGCAAGTACACAATCAACCGCTCCCGCTCAGATAGTCCGCCAATGGCCTCATTGAGTGCCAGCTTGTCGAACCATCTTTCCTGTGATTCGTCAGCAATCTGATCCATAAGTGTAATCGGATCACCGTCATTTTCGAACACCGTTTCGTGAATGGAGGTAGGCGGCTTATTAGCCTCCTGCGCAAAAACAACATCCTCCGGTGTCACTCCCAGCTCATCAGCAACTTCCTTGACTGTAGGCAGACGGTTGAGCCGTTTGGATAGCTCGTCTTTCATTTTGCGGACCTTATTGGCCGTTTCCTTCAAGGAACGGCTAACTTTGAGTGTACCGTCATCACGCAGGAACCGTTGAATCTCACCGATAATCATTGGTACTGCATATGTTGAAAATTTGACTTCGTAGCTGAGATCGAATTTATCCACCGATTTTAACAAGCCGATGCAACCAATTTGAAAAAGATCGTCAGGTTCATACCCCCGGTTCATAAAGCGCTGCACGACAGACCAGACGAGCCGGATATTACTATTGACCAGTGTCTCACGAGCCTCATTATCACCGGATTGACTCAGTGCAATAAGCCGCTTGACTTCCGCATCCTCCAAATAGCTGTGCGAAGTTTTTTTTCCTCCTGCTTCCATAGGATCAACTCCTAATTATATAAAGCTTTCTTGGATTCAATCCTTTTCTTCATCCGGACCGACGTGCCTCCGCCCGGCTCACTGACTGCTTCAAACTCATCCATGAAATTTTCCATAATCGTAAAGCCCATGCCGGAGCGTTCCAATTCAGGTTTGGACGTATATAGAGGTTGCTTGGCAAGTTCCAGATCCTCAATTCCTCGGCCTGCGTCCTCAACAACCAACGTAATCACGTCCGCTTCAATCCCGACTTTGATCGTTACGACACCTGACGGATCGCTGTCATAACCGTGAATTATACTGTTTGTCACTGCTTCAGACACCACGGTTTTCAAATCGCTTAGCTCATCCATTGTGGGATCAAGCCTGGAAATAAATGCCGCGACAGCCACACGAGCAAATGCCTCATTCTCCGATTTGGCAGCAAACTGCAAGCTCATGAAATTGTTACCCGTGCCTTCTCTCATGACACTACCTCCAGTTCCGTGAGCGCATTTCCCTCGTTGTCATATATGGGCATGATTTTGAACAGCCCTGACATATCCAGCAGTCGGTGTACTGGCGGATTGACATCACAGACTGCCATTTTTCCGCCCTTTTGCTTGATCAGTTTGTACCGCCCCAAGATAACGCCAAGGCCGGAGCTATCCATAAACTGAAGATTCTTCAGGCTGAGCACAATATGCTCGCATTGCCGGCGCTGAATCGCCTCATCCATTTGCATACGGACCATGTCCGACGTATGGTGATCAAGCTCACCAGACAGCCTTACAATCAGTACCCCCCGGTGATGCTCCATTTCAATTTGCAGGTTCATGCTTACTCACTCTCCTCCCGGTCTTGGACAAGGATTTCTACGTAGCCGCAGACGATTCCTGCCCTCCGACAAAACTAGAAGAAAACCCCGTAAAATCTACAAAGAAAATAGGTTCGACATGGTACGTTTAAACAATTTCCACCATCCGGCCTTTTCGATAGCCACAGGCGAAGTGATATTAAACTCCTTGAGTCGTTGTCCATCCTGATAGACGACCAGCTTACCGACTGGGTCACCAGCCCGGACAGGAGCTTTGAGGCTTGGGGCCAGTTGCAATTCATGACGCAACGTTTGTTTGTTGCCACCTTTTTTCACCAACACACTGTAAGAACGGTCAGCCTGAATTTTCAGCTCTGGCAATACGCCTTTTTCAACTTTTACGCTGCCCAGCAATTCACCCGGCTTGTATATAGATTTCATTGTATATTGAGAAAATGCATAGTCGAACATGGAAGATACTTCATTGTTGCGTATCTTCGTATTTGGCTCCCCGAGCACAACAGCTACGACACGCAAGCCATCACGCTTCGCAGTAGCGGAAAGACAGAACTTTGCTTCTGCCGTATAGCCTGTTTTCAGCCCGTCTGCTCCAGTATAGAAACGGACAAGTTTATTCGTATTCACCAGCCAAAAGGGTTTGACTGAGGATTTGCGCAAATAGTCCTGATAGGCTCCCGTATATTTCGTAATTTGCGGGTATTTCAACAACTCCCGGCTCATAACCGCAATATCATGCGCAGAAGAATAGTGATTTTCTACGGGTAAACCGTTGCAATTGGCAAAATGCGTATCCTTGAGCCCGAGTTGCTTCACCTTGGCGTTCATCATCTCAACAAATGCCTGCTCAGACCCTGCAATTTTCTCAGCCATTGCCACAGAGGCGTCGTTGCCGGAAGCCATCGCAATTCCCTTCAGCATCTCATCGACCGTCATTTCTTCTCCCGGCTCCAAGAAAATTTGCGAGCCCCCCATTGAAGACGCATATTCGCTGGCTCGAACTTTATCGGTCAGCTTGAGCTTGCCATCCTGAATGGCCTCCATTGTCAGCAACATCGTCATAATCTTGGTGATGCTCGCTGGAGGAAGCTTTTCACGACTGTTTTTTTCATAGATGACTGTGCCCGTATCTGCATCCATCAGGATCGCCGAGAGAGCCTCGGGAGCTAGCTCAGCCGCTGATCCCTTTTTGGTTTTGCTTTCAGGTATGCTTTCTTCGGCCCAACCGCCGACAGGGACGGCAGTCAAGGCTACCAGGCAAGCCAGGATGAACGCCACCACTTTTTTCTTCACAATCGGTTCCCTCCTCAACATATTGGCGTAAAGCACCGGAGCCCATTTACTTAACCCTCCGGCCTATTCGCGTGCTGCTAACCATTGTCGTCAGAATGAAAGAAAAATATTCCATATGGATAAAAACATCAAATAGCACCAAGCTGAGTCAGCATGGTGCGCATTTTCCAATATATAAAATGACAGAACAGCTATCGTCTATGAAATAATTGTTTAAATTCGGCTAACGGTGAGATATGTGATTCCTCCACCCGGTAGAATATCCATTGTATTTTGACTAAACACCCGTATATCAATAAAAGAATTCGCTTCCAGTCTAAGTTCCATTGCTCCATTCAATGCACTATAGTTCAGTCCGCCAATTACCCTATCATCGAGATAAGCATAGGCTGAACTCCCGGCTACTTGTTCATCATTCAGATGAAGTGCCAGCCGTGTGCGGTTGCCGTCCACTTGGGGATCGGTCGAAATGTAGACTTGTATTCTGTATTTCCCAGCTCGCTTGGCTCGCCATCGGCTATTCACCGCATCGAATTCGATCAGCTCATCATGGTTGATTTGATTGAACTTCACCTTCTGCCAGCTACCTGCGGGGAGATTTTGCCTCGATCCCAGGTAGGCTTTAACAAAGGTTTCGTCCAAATGCTCAATCCCGTTGTTCGAGTATTTCTCGACCAGCAGCAAAGCCTGCCCTGTCCCATTATTCTCGTCATAACGATTATTGCTATAGCTAAAATCCAAATGTGAGCGAAGTGTCACCTGCTGTGTGGAAGAGCTACCAGAGAAAGAAATAAGCTGCTTTAGATTACGAGGATACCCTCCCACCTCGTCCACCAAAACTTTTTTGCCAATGACCACATCCACAAAATAGTTACATACGGATTGGGTGTCATCGAATTTGTCCGCTATCGCTAAAATGGAGTCACGCAAGGCCACATTTTTTGTTTCTTTGGTAGCACCAATTTGAATAAAAGAAGGCACTGTCATCTTATGCTCTCTGCTTAGTCCCTCAAACCAGCAGCCTATAAATTCAGCGTTCATAAAATCATTAATTAGAATGGGAATATCATTGGAACTTCCATCCTTAATGTACTGGCTAGCTAAAAATCTGGCCCCGTTGGAGCTATTCAGATCCAATGCCGTATCGTTCCCCAATGTAAAAAGCGCTATGCTAGTAAACTGTGAACTTCTATTCTGCAAGTGAATCCCTGTTTTATTGTAATTAATCTCCGTGCATTTAAATAAATTCACATCACTTTCGTAGCCCCAAAAAGCCGTTTCAAAATGCTCAATTAGGACGTTATCCAGGGCAACTCCGCCGCCCTTCCAATCCTGAATACCCAAAGTACCTTTGCCATAATATCCTCGCTTCACTGACTGCGAAAACGGATTATTTAATGTGGCTCTGTCAGCCCCCTCGTACCGGATCGATAAGTCATGAAACTGCACATTTTGAAATCCGCTAAACGATGGTAGACTTTCATCTCCAATTTGAAAACAAGGACCCGTACCATAATATTCAATCGACGTAACACCTTTGCCTTGTCGGTATCTGCCCTTATGAATGCCAAAAATGCGCACACCCTGCTTGCGAATCTGTAGGGTAGAGGTTATTTTGTATCGTCCACTGGGGATGTGAAGAATGGAATAATCGGGGGTCTTATTAATCAATTCCTGTAAAGCTGCCGTGTCATCCTGAATACCATCACCAGCAGCTCCAAACCAACTTACGTTTACACTGCGTTCAATGAATTCTTTTTCAATGGTTTTAAAATTTTCATTTAATTGCTGCGGTGTTAAGTCTTTGCCTGTACCACTCAAATTCAACTTCAAACGGTCTGTAAAATGATCCGCCACCCGAACACCCCCATGTTTAAAAACGTAAAAAGTTCCTTTTTAACCAAGCCGAAGAATTCTTCATTTTCTTAGCATGGACTGAGTATATGCACAATAGGGCTTGCTCTAGGCTTGAGAAAAATGAAAATAAATATTTTATTATTATTGTACAAGAAGATACGTTTTGTATATTATAGATACATAATGTATCTAGGCGGTGAAATCGTGAAACATGTACTTACAGTAGCTGGTTTACTGGCTTTTTCGATTCCTTATGCTTGTCAGGGTTTGTCCCCCAGAGTTATCACGATTTCCCTGCTTATCCTGTTGTTCAGCTATACCATGCTACTACCTTCACTCAAGTCATTGATCGCAACCTTAGCCGACAATCCATTGCTTACTTTACTCATGCTGTACATCGCTGCCTCCTGTTTATGGGCTGAACAAGAGCAGACCTCTTCCTTGCTGATGGTTCTCAAATTTCTTGCCTTCTCTACCTTTGGACTCTATTTGGTCACCCATTATACAACACAGGGCTGCATTCGCCTCTTAGTCGTTACGTTAAGTATTTTGAGCATACTCAATCTACTCGCCGTTTTGCTCGTTCCCTCCTTTGCTATTCATGGTGGCGTAGAACATACTGGGCTATGGAAGGGCATCTCTGGTCATAAAAATACACTTGGAACTCTCTCTCTGTTAAGTTTTGTTTCACATGTTATTTACTTTTTCAGGGGTAAACATAAAGTTTTGCATATTGGCTTCATCTTACTCAATGCCTTATTGCTCATCGAGTGCCAATCTACCACCTCTTTGGTACTGACATCTTCGCTCTTCGTATTTATATTGTTTATATTGCTATTCAAGAGAATCCGAAGCATTGCATTACGCGGTTTCTTCATTAGCTGTTCCTGCTTGTTCGTTCTTTTGGGTTTGGTATTCATCTTTACTTATGGAGATGCGATTGCGTCGGAATTTGGAAAAACAACGACCTTAACTGGAAGAACGGAAATCTGGCAGGGGATTGGTGGTGCTATTCAGAGCCATTACTGGTTCGGACATGGTTACGGCTCCTACTGGGCAGCCCGGCCCAGTATCTATGCGAACGGAATTCGATTTGATCTGACAAGCAGCCATAGCGGTTTCCGAGATCTATGGATCGATGTGGGCCTTACAGGACTACTGGCAACAATTACAATCGCCATAACCACTTTATTTAAATTCAGAATTGGTAAAGCAGATATGTATACATGGTTGACGGCAGCGGTTTTTTTCTTGTTTATCATATTGAACAATATAACGGACAGTCGTTTCCTGAACTCGCTATCCATTTACTGGATTATTTTCATGGTTATTGTGATTAAGGTGCAAGAACGACATAAACTGGCTGTAGCAGAAAAAACGAATTCAACTGCATTGAGCACACAGTCTCTTCATTAGGAGATCATCCTCAGCTCAACCGCTGTATGTGAAAAAGAACCCCGTAGCCACGCCAACAAGAGGCGTTCGGATACGGGGTTCTTGGGGTATATGTCCACCGCTTCGGTTGAACATATACCCAATCTACATTTGTGGAATAATCGCTAGCACTAGTTTTAAAAATTGCTCACGTACCTTCTCTGCCGTCTCCATCACTTCACCATGGGACAAAGGCTGATCCAGAATGCCTGCGGCCATATTCGTGATACAGGAGAAGCCCAGTACCTCAATACCTGCATGACGGGCTACAATAACCTCAGATACGGTCGACATACCCACCGCATCTGCGCCCAGTGTACGCAGCATGACGATTTCAGCAGGCGTTTCATAGTTAGGTCCCAGCAATCCAGCATATACACCTTCTTGCAGGCTGAAGCCCTGTTGATTAGCCGTTTGCTTAGCAATTTCACGCAAGCGGCGGCTGTACGCCTCCGACATGTCTGGAAAACGAACACCCAGACCAGCATCGTTCGGTCCGATCAATGGATTTTGTCCTGTCAGATTAAGATGATCCGAGATGACCATCAGATCGCCTGCTTCGTAGGAAGTGTTTACACCACCTGCTGCATTCGTCACCAGCAGACTTTGAATCCCCAATTGCTTCATCACCCGAACTGGGAAAGCCGTCAGCTGCGGGCCATAGCCCTCATACATATGAAAGCGCCCTTTCATCATGACGACAGCGCGACCTTCAATCGTGCCTAACAGTAATTCTCCCTCGTGACCTTCTACCGTCGATACAGGAAAATGGGGAATATCCTGATAAGGAATACTAATTCCATCCTGAATTAAATCGGCCAGAATACCGAGACCTGATCCCAGAATAAGACCAATCTCTGGACGAATCCCGCTCTTGGCAAGGATATAATCTGCTGCTTCCTGAATCGTAGCTTGGTTGGTTGTTGACATTAATATCTCTCCTGACTTGAACAATCGTAAAGTTATAGTCATTATCACATTTTCTATGATAGCAAAGTATCGTTACGTTCGATCTTTGCTTTCATGAGAAGTGCGGTTACCGCCGTGCGGGTGATGCTTCTCATATACTTCCTTCATATTCCGTCTTGCCGTCTGCGCATATACCTGCGTCGTTGACAGGTCAGCATGACCCAGCATTTCCTGTACAGAGCGTAAGTCTGCTCCGCCCTCCAGCATATGTACCGCAAAGGAATGCCGCAGCGTGTGGGGGGTGATATCCTCGCTAATGCCTGCTTCCTGGCCGTACTTCTTAATCATTTTCCAGAAGCCCTGTCTACTGAGACGCTGTCCGGATACGTTCAGGAACATGGCTTCCTGCTCTACCTGAGCTTCTTCACCCTGCCCGGATTTCAGCAATAATAGACGCTGCTCGTCCATGTAGGCTTGTGCCCACTGTGATGCCTCACGGCTGATCGGTACAACACGCTCCTTGCCTGCCTCGCCGCCACAGTGCACAAAGCGCAGATCGGTGCGCACATCACGCACGTTTAGGGCAATCAGCTCCGATACGCGAATGCCCGTCGCATATAGCAGCTCCAGCATCGCCTTGTCTCGCACCCCTTGCGGGGCAGTCACATCCGGTGCGGCCAGCAAACGCTCTATCTCATCCTGCGTCAGCACCGAGGGCTTCTTTTTAGTCGCTTTAGGCAGCTCCAGCAGAACGGACGGATCATGGATCGTAATTCCCTCCCGAATAAGAAAATGAAAAAAGGAGCGAATGGAGGCGACGCTACGTGATATCGTCGCCGCAGCTTTTCCCTGTTCCTTCAAACGGCCCAAATACAGTACCAGATGTGACCGTTGAACGTTATCCGGCTTCTCAATTCCACAGCTTTCTGCGAACTCGACAAACTGCTGTACGTCTCGTTGATACGCTTCCAAAGTGCTGCGCGACAAACCCTTTTCCTCTTCAATATATTGAGCGAAAGGTTGAATGTACATTTTCATGAGTTCCAAAAGTCTCCTTGTTCTGCATACAGCGGTTCAGTCTCAGCGTCTGCTTCTTCGTGTGCTGCCTTCATTTCATAAGCTCATCAAGACCGATTACTTAGACTATTCACCATACCAGTAAAAGAAACGTAAACGTTCCAACACTGCTATTCGATGCTCGGACCCTTCATTTACTTTTTGTCCGCCAAATACCTTAACTGCATGTCCTTCCGGTATTCGGTAATGATCTACAGGTGTTATCCAATCTGTAAACAGCCTGAGGCTAAAAAAGAACATACATACCAGCACTCCGAACAAGATTACCAAACGCAGCCATTTTAGTCCTCTCCGCAACGATAGTACCATGTAAATCAGCCGCCTTTTCCCCAGAATATAGTCCCTATTAGGACTCTCTATGGAAGGGTATGACAAGCTATTCCTTTTTATACCGCTTAATCCCGAACAACAGATTCCGAACCAAAAAAGCTCTCCCGAACGCATCTTCGTCGGTGAGAGCTTGGGTAGTCAGCTTTTAGTCCTGAGATTTGTTTTTTCTGGATTTGCCCAAGGTTTTCTGAGCGGTCGTATCGTTCTTCGCCTTACAACGATAACAAATACCGTGGAAGTCCAAACGATGATCCACTACGGTAAAATTATATTCCCGTTCCAGGCGCTCCTCCAATGGTCCAAGCCAATCTTCCAGTATTTCATCTACACTGCCACACTGCACACATATCAAATGGTGATGGTGATGTTTGGTTGTATCGCCGCGCAAATCATAACGCGCAACGCCATCACCAAAATTAATTTTCTCCACGACATGCAGTTCACTTAGCAGTTCTAGGGTACGGTATACGGTTGCCAGACCGATTTCGGGAGCTTTCTCTTTGACGAGCATAAATACATCTTCCGCACTCAGATGATCATCTTCGTTCTCAAGTAAAACTCTGACGGTGGCTTCCCGCTGAGGCGTTAGTTTGTAGCCCTGGGATTGCAGCTGCTGCTTAATTTTTTCGATCCGTGCTTCCATGTGTCTCCCTCCCCCTGCAAAGCTACTGCCTACTGCACTTTTTTCACTCCTATTATTATAGGGGGTCTATACAAATAAAGTCAAACATTTTGAAACGGATCAAGATGACACGGAAGCTGTCAGCATAGGAGTGACCCATTGCATCATAACCGGGGTGATCCAAGTTTCAAAGGACGCGCTACCAATAAGAAGCACCATCATCACAGCAGTCAATCCTGCGTAAGACAGCAACGGACGCAGCATTCCGTCTGACGGCCGGGTAGCGAGTATTTTGGTTTTGATCATATGGATGGAAAAAGTCATCGCAGCCACGCTGCAGACGAGCAGTACCGGAATCACGAGCAGGTTATGGGGAGCAACTGAAACCAAAGAAAATAGCAGTCCTTTCCACGAATATTGCCCCACCATATAACCTACTGAAAATCCGATTAGCACACCCTTGAGGAAATTCAATACAAGAATGCCCGGCAGACCAATAACCGAAAGGCCACACACCCAAATTAGGCCGACCCATTTCAGATGTAAAGATACGCTATCCCAAAAGGTCGAGGCCGCCTGCGAATCAGCGAAGCCCTGTTCGTTTTGATTGACCGTTACAAAAAAATCCTTCAGGTAACGGGACAAATCCTGTAACTGCTCCAGCGAGAGTGCGTTTACCATAAGTGCACCAAAGACGACTCCCACCATAAACAGCACAGCCAAGAAAACATAATACGGCGTCTGATCCTTTAACGTATGACGAAACCATTGCATAGGCGTCCTGCCCCTTTCATCTGCTTGTTTGTCCAAAAAACAACCGTAATCCGACGGCTGATGGCAAGAAATGGGGCAGCTTTCGCTGCAGATCAAACATCACGAATGATGTGCCAAGCCAGCGGCATAGATAATTTATGGTTATGAACAAGCAGACGCTGATATGCCTTTAGAGGGACAAGACTTTACTAGGACTTAGCTATTTTGCCGTATGTTCCACCACCACCGGACACAAGCGACAGTCGCCCCTCGCGTGAAAGCACAATTTGCTCTGCTAGCACTTTTCCGACGACTGCTGCTAAATCCTCCTGTGTAACCTCATGTAAAATATTCATTTCTGTTCCAAATGCAGCCAATAGCTGGTTCAGCTTGGCTTTGCCCAGACCTGGAATAAACTCCAGTGGAATCTGGTAAATGTACGGCGGACGATGAGATGGAATCATGGGTTGCTCACGGTCGGCAATGCTCCATATTCGATCCAGCACACCACGCACCAGCTTGGTATGACCACAGTCAGGACAACGTTCATCCGCCATCTGTTGCTCGTCAATAATCGTACCGCAGCTTTGACAGTAAGACCGATGGTATTTGCCCAGTTTCGGATTTAATCCGTAGTTGGCACGCACCCGTCGTCCTTCCCGCCGCTCCAAAGCCATTCTGAATTCATCAAAACACGGCTTCGCCAGTGATAATTTGTTGTATTCTCGTCCGATTTTCCCAAGTGAATGGGCATCTGAATTCGTGAGAAAGCTGAAGCGATCCAGTTCCGAAATCAAACCGGCCATAGATGAATCTGCGCTCAACCCCAGCTCCACCCCACTGATGAGGTCCATATCCAGCAGTTCCTCCATACGAGCCGCTGAACTGCCGTATATACCCTTATGAGGAGTAAAGACGTGTGCAGGCACCATAATGCCTCCACGTCCGTAAATTTGCTGCTGCAATTCGCGTGGCGGTGCATAGATTCGTTGTGAGCTAAGATTAACATTTTTCATATGCCGGGCCAGCCATTGGGTAAAATCCTCCATCGCCGCCAGATCTGGAAAATAGGCCAGTACGTGCGCCTCAGGACGACCTTCAGCACGTATTTCCAGCTCCGTGCCAAGGAGAATAACCGTATCCCGGTATGCGATACCGCCGCCGCTGATTTCCTTCATTTCACCCGTATGTAAATAGGTACGAATATCCTCCTGTACATTAGGTGCATGGCAGTCAATGATACCAATCAGCCCAATTCCTTTGCGACCGGAGGCTTCCTTAGCTATGTTGGCAAAGGTCAGATCGCGGCTGCCACTAATTTTGACCGGATTTCCCTTCTCTGTTCTACCAATATGAATATGCAAGTCTGCAAAGTAGTCGTTAAGTTCTACTCTATTTTCATCCATCCGCTTAGAAGCTCCCTGTATGTTGGCGGAGTTGCCATGCATAGACGGCCAAAATCGTTTTAGCATCACTAATCCGTCCTTCACGAATGAGCGTCTGTGCTTCTTCCAGCGTCACCTCAAACAACTCCAGAAATTCATCCTCATCCGGTTCCATCTCACCTAACTCCAGTTCTTCGGCCACATACAGATGAATGATTTCATCCGCAAAGCCAGGAGAGGTATAAAAGGAGTGTAGCAGCTTCAACGACTTGGCAGTATAACCTGTCTCTTCTCTCAGCTCACGCCCCGCTGCTTCCATCGGGTCTTCACCCCGCTCTAGCTTACCTGCAGGAATTTCTACCTCACAGCGCCCCATCGCCTGTCTGTACTGGTCCACGACCAGCATTTTCCCTTCATGTAGAGCCAAAACAGCCACCGCACCTGGATGCTTTACGATCTCACGCTTGCCAGTGGAGCCGTCGGGAAGCTCTACCGTATCTACCTGTAATGTAATGACCTTTCCCTCAAAGATAGGCTGTGTGGACACGGTCTTTTCCTCCAGCGCAGGATTGGAATAAGGCTTGCGATGTGCATCGTTTGTTGGATTGTTCAATTGTCCGTTCGTTTGCTCGTTCATCGGTAAGTTTCCTCCTTCATATCTATCTTTCTTTATTAATTATCACCAAAGTTAGTCTAACTTGTCCACTTTGTACATATGCTGGTGGTAGAATAACAAACTTCCTGTCCTGAGGAGATGCAGAAATGAAAAGCTACCGTACTGAAAGCACCCTCCATATCGTTGGTAAAGCCTGGCAGATTCAAGCACTCTTGCGTCAATGGCAAAAGGAACATGGCCCTACAGCCACCATCGCTTCGCTAGCTGTTCCAAAAAAGGTTCAGGTCTAAAGACGAAGGAACGCTGTTCCTGTCTTTAACCTGAACCTTTTTTCAGTATGTTGCAAGTGTATAATACAAATTTATTTTGTGGTTTCTTGAATCAGAGCTACAACAACTTCAGCAACCTTCACCAGGTCATCGGCTTTGATCTTTTCCTCTGTTGTATGGATGTTCTGGTAGCCCACAGCCAAATTCACCGTTGGAATTCCAAGCCCGTTGAACACATTAGCATCTGAGCCACCACCGGAATGAAAGGTTGGCGTTGCCAGTCCCAGTCCTTGAATTGCACGCTGTGCAACCTGTACAACTTCATCATGCTCCGTAAAGCTGAAAGCCGGATAGATGACTTCACTGCGGAACTCTCCCTGTGCACCAAATTCGCGTGTGGTGGTTTCCAGCGCTTCACGCATATGCTGGATTTGATGATTAACCTTTTCCTGCACAATACTACGTGCCTCTGCACGGATCAATACAAAATCGCATACCACATTCGTCGCGCCGCCGCCCTCGAAACTGCCGATGTTAGCGGTCGTTTCCTTATCAATCCGTCCAAGTTTCATTTTAGAAATTGCTTTAGAAGCGACCTGAATGGCACTAATGCCATCTTCGGGATTTACCCCCGCATGAGCAGACTTCCCAGTTATCTTCATTTCAATACGTGCCTGCGTTGGGGCAGCTATACAAATAGAGCCGACCTCACCATTTGAATCCAAAGCATATCCGAAATCAGAATCTAGCACTTCCGGCTTCATCGCCCGTGCACCCATCAATCCAGATTCCTCGCCAGCCGTAATCACGAACTGGATTTGACCATGGGGAATATTCTGCTCGCGCACGACACGAATCGCCTCGAACAAAGCAGCAATTCCCGCCTTGTCGTCAGACCCCAGAATCGTTGAACCGTCACTACGAATCCAGCCATCCTCACCCAACTGCGGCTTAATGCCTTTACCCGGAGTAACGGTATCCATGTGGCAGGTAAAAAATAATTTGGGTGCTTGCTCTACACCTTCCGCTTTCCAGGTGACGATCAGATTGCCTGAACCATGTCCAGTTCTTTCGCGAGAATCGTCTTCCATTACTTCCAGCCCGAGTGCATTAAACTTTTCTTTTAGAACGCGTGATATTTCCTGCTCATTTTTCGTTTCGCTATCCACCTGTACGAGTTCCATAAATTCCTGTATGATTCGGTCTTTTACTACTTTTACTGTCATTTAAACTTTCCTCTCTTTCCCGATTACGCTACAATACGGATAGATGTTCTTATCTATGACTTAAACCTATCTTAAAGGAGTTACACATGTCGAACAAAAAATGGGTTCGTTTTTTCGTCTACATTATGCTCGCAGCTATGGTTGGTTCTACGCTGTTCATGGTAATTGAGCCGTTTATTATGCCACTATAATAACTATACCGCTCAAGGTATCCGGCTGCTCTAAGGCACTATTGAAGCCTTGAGTGGACGAGCTGTTACGTAAAGCAAACAGGCGGGCTTCCGTGTAGATACACAATAGCCCGCCTTACTTTATTGGAAAGAATGCGTTTGCCAATGCGCAACAAATGAAAATTGCTGTTCAAAGTACGGTACAATTTCCTTCGCAATCTGCTCCACCGACATAGGCTTCTGTATGCAGTCCTCCAATGATGTCACACCGTATTCCTGAATTCCGCACGGGACAATGCCCTCAAAGCCCTCATGCTGTATCCCTGATTTGATGTTAAAGGCAAAGCCATGGCTGGTTACGAAGCCCCGACGGTGCTTACACTTGTTGAATTTGACGCCAATGGCCGCAATTTTAAGATTCCCGATCCATACCCCCGTATATTCAGGCTTACGGCTCCCCTCAACTCCATAAGATGCCAACAACCGGATGATCACTTCTTCCAGACTTCGAAGATATCCGTGCAAATTCAAAGCCTCCCCGTTGCCGAGCATAAGTAGAGGATATCCGACAAGCTGCCCCGGCCCATGATATGTAATGTCTCCCCCACGGTCAATCTGAAAGACGCTGATTCCCTGCTCCTTCAGTTGCTCTGGTGTGAGGAGCAAATGTTCAGGATGCCGCTGAGAACCAATCGTGTAGGTCGGTGGATGCTGGAGAAGCATAAGCGTTTCTCTTGCCTCTCCCGCATCCAGCTTTCCCACAATCTCCTTCTGGACATCCCATGCATGGGCATATTCCATCCTATTCGTATAGGTTACATCAAGCGGTCGTCTGTTCACGGCCTGTCACTTCCTCTCCGTACATTTCCCCCACTGTTCGGATGATTAGTACAGCTTCGTATCCAAAGTGTAGCCTTCTAGATTTTCTTTAACCCGTTGCAAGAATCGTCCGCAAATCACTCCGTCCAAAATGCGATGATCCAGCGACAAGCACAGATTAGCCATCGAGCGAACCGCAATCATATCATCAATAACCACGGGTCTTTTGACAATGGATTCAAAGGTAAGAATTGCAGCCTGCGGATAGTTAATCACCGGATAAGATAAAATGGAACCAAAGGAGCCTGTGTTGTTTACAGTGAACGTTCCGCCTTGCATGTCGTCCAGTTTGAGCGTGCCTTCCCGGGTTTTACGTGCCAAATCGTCAATTTCACGAGCTAATCCAGCAATATTTTTCTGGTCCGCTTTTTTAATAACAGGGGTAAGAACGGAGTCCTCTGTACCCACGGCTAGCGAAATATTGATATCTCTTTTGACGATAATTTTGTCCACAGCCCACACCGAATTCATGATCGGATATTCCTTGATTGCATTCACGACTGCTTTCATGAGGAAAGCCAGATACGTAATATTGATGCCTTCTTTTTGCTTGAACTCGTTTTTGATCTTGTTGCGGAGCATTACCAGGTTGGTCACATCCACCTCAATCGTCGTCCATGCATGTGGAATTTCGGAAACGCTTTGTCGCATATTGCGAGCAATTGCACTGCGAATGGGTGTAACATCAATAAAATACTCGGATCTGTTATTGTTGCCACCCTCAACTTCGATCACAGGAGCTTTTGGAGCCTCCGTCAAATGAATCCCACTGTTACGAACCGGAATAGCAGGGTCCATATTTTGAATCGGTGTACTGTGCTGAGTGGCAGACTGCTGTCTTCCTGCAAAAGGAGAGCCTTGTCCTGATGTTGTCGCAGTCGGCTGTCCAGATACTCCAGTGAGAGCAGAACCGCCCTGCTGCACATAATTCAGCACGTCTTTGCGGGTAATTCTTCCCCCCATGCCCGTGCCTGGTACTTGGCTTAAGTCCACATTATGCTCAGCAGCCAGGGTTTGCACCGCTGGGGAAAAACGTCCTCTCATGGACTGATCCGATCCAGCACTCTGCTGAGATTGTGTTTGTACGGTACTTTGAGATGCTGGTGCAACAGGTGTCGCTCCTGATGCCGCCGCAGGTGCAGCCGACTTCGTCTGGATACGGCAAATTAACTCGCCTACCGCTACTGTCTGACCTTCCTCTGCCAACAGATCACCCATAATGCCGTCCAATGTGGATGGGATTTCTGCATTCACTTTATCTGTAATAACCTCGCAAATCGGCTCGAATTGCTCTACCGTTTCACCAGGTTGTTTGAGCCATTTGGCAATTGTCGCCGATACAAGCGATTCTGCCAATTGTGGCATGGTCACGTCGTTCCATTGTGTTTGGTCTGACATTTTTTCAACTCCTTAACATTATAGGAGGTCGCGTTTTACCGCTGCCCCCGCTATACTTTTGGAATGCTTTCGTCCAATCTGCCCTATATTAATACATTGCAAGACGGCGCATGGCTTCCTTAACTTTATCCTTGTTTAACATATAAAACTTCTCCATCGGTGGACTGATCGGCATGGCTGGTACATCAGGAGCACATAGACGCTCAATCGGCGCATCCAGCTCGAACAGACACTCCTCGTTAATAATTGCCGATACCTCGGCACCGATGCCGCCCGTTTTATTGTCCTCATGCACGATTAATACCTTACCTGTATGTCGTGCAGCCTCAATAATGGCTTCGCGATCCAGCGGTTGGAGTGTGCGCAAATCCACAACATGTGCGGTAATGCCCTCTTCCTTCTCCAATTCCTCAGCAGCCTGCATAACAAAATGCAAAGGCTGGCTATATCCGATGACCGTAATATCGTCACCCTCACGTAATAGATTAGCCTTGCCAATCGGAACGATATAATCATCCTCAGGCACTTCACCCTTGATCAGCTTGTAGGATTTTTTATTTTCAAAAAACAGCACTGGATCAGGGTCACGAATGGCTGCTTTCAACAATCCTTTTGCGTCATAAGGTGTAAATGGAGCAACAATTTTCAAACCCGGCGTACCAAAAAAGATAGATTCTGGACACTGAGAGTGATACAAACCACCAAAGATACCACCACCGATTGGCGCGCGGATTACCACAGGACAGTTCCAATCGTTGTTAGAGCGGTAACGGATTTTAGCTGCTTCACTAATAATCTGATTCGTCGCCGGAAGCATGAAGTCCGAATATTGCATTTCGGCAATCGGCTTCATTCCGTACATGGCTGCACCAATCGCAACCCCGGCAATAGCCGACTCAGCTAATGGCGTATCCATGACACGTTGCTCACCGAATTGGTCCATAAGCCCCTTTGTCGTTGTAAAAACGCCGCCCTTCACCCCGACATCCTCACCTAATACAAAAACCGTTTCATCCTGCTCCATCTCTTCTTTCATGGCAAGACGAATCGCATCAATATATTCCATAATCGCCATCGTTACCGGCCCTCCCCATCGCTATCTGCATACACATGCAGCAGCGTATCTTCGGGCTTTGGAAAAGGCGCTTTATCTGCATATTCAATCGCTTCCTTGACTTCGAGCAGCAGCTCAGCCGACAGATCCGCATCCTTGGCCTCATCCCAAATGCCGCATTCAATCAAGTAGCTTTTCATACGGGCTACGCCATCCTTGGCCCAGTTCTCATCCACTTCTTCCTTGGTCCGGTAAGCCAGATCATTATCCGAGGTGGAGTGAGGAGACAGACGGTACATCATGGCTTCGATCAGCGTAGGACCTTCACCGCGGACAGCACGTTCCCGTGCTTCCTTCACCGCCGCATATACGGCCAACGCATCATTACCATCGACTCGAATCCCTGGAAAACCATATCCCAAAGCACGGTCGCTTACCTTGCCTGCCAACTGTTTATGAATCGGAACCGATATCGCATATTGATTGTTCTCGCACATAATGATGACTGGCAGCTTCTGTACACCAGCAAAGTTACAGCCTTCGTGAAAATCTCCCTGATTGCTGGAGCCTTCCCCAAACGTAACAAACGATACAAAATCCTTTTTCTGCATTTTGGCAGCCAAAGCTACACCTACTGCATGCGGAACCTGTGTCGTTACTGGGCTGGAGCCTGTCACAATACGCAGCCGTTTACTACCAAAATGTCCTGGCATCTGGCGACCGCCGCTATTGGGATCATCTGCCTTGGCAAATGCCGACAGCATTAGTTCGCGCGGCGTCATTCCTACCGCAAGCACGAATCCATAATCCCGATAATAGGGAAGAAAATAGTCCTTTTCCCGGTCAAGGCCGAAAGCTGCACCTACTTGTGCCGCCTCCTGTCCAATGCCAGAAACGTGGAAATTAATTTTCCCTGCCCGTTGCAGGAGCATGTTGCGCTCGTCAAATCTTCTTGCGAGCAACATATATCTGTACATATCAATAACTTGTCCGTGAGTAAGTCCCAGCTGTTCATGTCTGAAGCCAGCGTCTACAGCGCCTTTAGAACTCATTGAGGCACCTCCTTAAGTGTCAAACATCCTACTTCCAGTACCTAGTACCATCTTGTCTTAAAACCTGGTACTAAACTCTGGCTAACCCCATTATAATCCTTTTCTCCCCAAAAAGAAAAGCACCGATTTATTTGAAATGTTTATATGCCAATCGCCTGTCCATCAACGGCCAACATCGCTTCTCCCAAAATCTCCGACAACGTCGGATGCGGATGAATAAGTTGTCCGACTTCCCACGGCGTAGCATCCAGCAGTTGCGCAAGAGCGGCCTCGCTGATCAGATCCGTCACATGCGTACCGATCATATGTACACCGAGAATATCATTGGTCTTCTCGTCGGCCACTACTTTGACGAAGCCGTCCCGACTGCCGTATACTAGCGATTTTCCGATAGCTTGAAAAGGGAACTTCCCTGTCTTCACCTGATGTCCACGCTCACGGGCTTCTTGCTCCGTTAAGCCGACGCTCGCGGCTTCAGGACGTGTATAAATACACCGCGGAATCAGATGGTTAGGTACACTGTGAAACTCTTCGCCCGCCAGATGATGAACCGCCTGCAAACCTTCATGGCTTGCCGCATGCGCCAGTTGTAAGCCGCCGATGCAATCTCCAATGGCGTAAATATGTGGTTCATTCGTCTGCAAATGCTCATTAACCGAGATAAAGCCACGCTCTACGCGGATATCCGTATTTTCCAGCCCGATATTTTCTACATTTGCCTGACGCCCTACAGAAATGAGCAGTTTGGAAGCGCTGAGGGTTTCGGTTTCTTCCCCTTTTTGCACGTCAATCTGGATACCTTCCTCATCCTTGCCGTATGTTTCAGCCAGCACTTGCGAACCCGTCAGCACCTTGATACCACGCTTGGTTAACAAGCGCTGCATTTCACGTGAAACGTCTTCGTCTTCCGTGGGAATAAGTCGATTCGTGGCTTCAACCACCGTAACCTCCACGCCAAAATCATTTAGCATGGAAGCCCACTCCACGCCAATAACGCCACCGCCCACGATGATCAGGGATGCTGGTAGCTTCTCCATAGTTAACGCTTCGTCACTACTCAGAATAAATTCACCATCTGGCTCTAGTCCGGACAGCACACGCGGGCGTGATCCCGTTGCAATAATGAGATGTGCAGGAACAATCGTTTCCATCTCACCATCTTCTAGTTCCACAGCAACTGCCCCGCTTTTTGGAGAAAATATAGACGGCCCAATCACGCGTCCCTTACCGCTCAGCACCGTAATTTTATTTTTACGCATCAAAAATTGAACGCCCTGATGAAGCTGCTCCACAACGGCTTCCTTACGCTCCTGAACCTTGGGAAATACAAGCTGTGCTCCCGATGTCTCGATACCGTATTGTGCACTTTCTTTAATCGTGGCATATACTTCCGCACTGCGTAGCAAGGCCTTACTCGGAATGCAACCACGGTGTAGACAGGTTCCGCCAAGCTTGTCCTTTTCGATGATAACCACTTCTTTGCCTAGCTGGGCGGCACGAATGGCTGCTACATACCCCCCGGTTCCTCCACCCAAAATAGCGACATCACAATGTATAGTCATGTTTCTCCTCCATTAACAATTGATTATATATAGCTTATTGTACTCTCTTTATTTCACTGTACAAAATATAGCGTTTAGGCATAGGCTACAAAAAAGCTAACCCTTTAATCCAGATCTCTTTCCATATCATTCATACAGCGCATCTCGTAATTTGGTAGACATCCTTGAACTTTGTGCTGATTTGGCTCGCAGCGCCTTGCGAAATGATTCATTTTGTTTGCGCAGAAAGTTCAGCTCTGTCTCCAGCTCAGTGACGAGTTCTAGAGCTTGCGGGCTGATCAGCCCTTGCTCCAGTAATGCTCCTTTTTTGGCACTATAATCCGTATTTTTTTCGTCCATGCCTTTCACTCTTCCCTTCATTCCACTACGCTTCACCATATCATGCCCGCGGCGGCAGAGCAATGACGACCACATTTACGTTTTAGGAATGGACATACAAAAACATGTCGAAAATCAATATATTTTCTCTAGTCTGTATGCGGCTGGTTATGGTAATCTATAATGGCGTTTTCTTTCGGAGAAGAAGATTTACAGTGTTATGTACATGTTACAGAGAGGGGAATTCGCTTTGCCTACAGGACGAATTACGATTATTACAGGCCCCATGTTCAGTGAAAAATCCGGCGAATTGATTCGCCGCTGTCAAAAACTAATCCAATACGGGCATCGTAAAGTGGTCGCTTACAAACCCGCTGAAGATAACCGCTATGCCGAGGACGAAATAGTAAGCCGGATCGGATATCGGCTGCCCGCTATCTCTATCCCAAGAAAACTCACAGATGAGCTCGTTCAGCGTATTTTGCAAGAAACAAAAGATGCCGACGTGGTTGCCTTTGATGAAGTCCAGTTTTTCAGTCGTCATATTATGTCGCTCATACAAGAGTTAGCTTATTGCGGCAAGCATGTCATTGCCGATGGGCTGAATCTGGATTATCGAGGCAAGGAGTTCGGCTATGTCGGTGGTCTGCTCGCCATGGCGGATGACATCGAGAAGCTGACTTCCTTTTGCGCTGTATGCGGTAGCTCGGAAGCAGTATTTACGCAACGAATAGTAAATGGTAACCCTTCCACTGTGGGACCTATTGTGATGATCGGTGACTCTGAGGCTTATGAGCCTCGTTGTCGAAATTGCTTTATACCTCCTCATAAAGTGAACTGCGATTAGTGGACAGATAGATCGACAAGCTGCAATATGCCTACATGAGTACCAGTGACTTTTTTCTTGCATTTTTTTGGAACGATTCGAACCATTGCCCCGTATATCCGGTTAAGCTGTACAAGTTTTTAGTTTTCGTTTGTATATCATGACCATGAGATTATATGGGGGGACGAAATAATGAGTTTTTTTAACAAAATCTTAGCAAGCGCAGGAATTGGTTCAGCTAAAGTCGATACGCTGGTGGATCAAGCCGTATATGTGCCTGGGGAAGAACTTAGTGGCATCATGCGCATCAAAGGCGGCAAAATTGATCAGGAAATCGGCAAAATTGACATCGAGCTCAAGACTGAATATATCGTGGAGCACGATGATAAAAAAACTATCAGCACCTGCTGCATTGCACGGATTAAGGTATCTGACGGCTTTCATCTAGAGCAAGGACAGGAGCTTGAAATTCCTTTTTCCTTCAGATTGCCGTTGGAAACTCCTGTTACTCACGCCAAACAGCCTGTCTGGCTGGAAACAGCATTAGATATTGGCATGGCTTTGGACCCAACCGATCGTGATTCACTCAAAATCGAGCCACATCCCTATATGAATACAGTGTTTGAGGCGGTTCACCTGTTGGGCTTCCGATTCCACTCCTCCTCTTGCGAACGTCACCCTAAGCTGGGACGCGGTGTTCCATTCGTACAGGAGTTTGAATTTACGCCTGGCTCGGAATATGCACGGGATATCGAGGAGCTAGAGTTGGTAATGCAGTTGGAACCCGAGGGTGTGCATGTGCTTGTAGAAGTAGACCGCAGGGGCAGAGGGTTATCTGGTTGGCTGGAGACTGCCTTTGACATGGATGAGCGTCATGCCTGGTTGAGCTTAAGCCGGGAAGAGCTATCCTATGGACCGGATCACATAGCAGATGCGCTTGAGGAATTGATTGACCGGCAAATTAGATAACAATGTAGAACATAAACAAAACTCCTAACCAATTTACTATAGGTTGGGAGTTTTTATTAATTTAAGAATTTTTTAATGATGGTCCTCAACAGTCTGTATAGACTAAAGTGGCAACATATCCTGTCTTTCCGCCTTATGCTTACATTCTTTACATACCCCGTACAGCGATCCATTGTCATCCGCATAGAAGGTTAATTTGTCTTCTTTTTTACAAAAGGAGCATTTTTGCTTGCCTGTGCCCTGGATAGAGTCAGACAGTCCAAATCCAGTGTGGGTCTGAATACCTGCTGCTTTTGTATTCGCGCGTGAACCGGAAGCCACTTTAGACTTAGATTCATTTCCAGTGCGGGATTGTCGAGCAGACTTACGAGGACGAAATTCAACGACATTACTGCCCCGCTGTTCATTCACTTGTTTGTTGCTGCTGCGACTACGCCTTGCTTTAACAATCCAACCCAACGCCACCAACAACACGCCAAAGCACACCCAAGTCAGACTATTCCACATGCTCTCATCCCCGCCTTTGCTTTAGAATCAATTGGGTTAATAACACTAGCCCGTTCAATGCGATGACTTAGCCTATAGTTTTATTCATTAAAATATATCCGTGTGTACAGCCTCTGTGCTGTTCATCCAATGCCTACCCATATAAAAACCGTACCCTCTAATGCAACATCCGACTCGTCTCTTAGCAAGAAATTGAGCATGTTAGGTAACTCATCTTTTCCTGAGGAGTACATTGACCCGTTTTACAAATTGTACATCATCCTTTTGAAAAACGATAATATCTACTCCCTGGAAATCATTCTCCTTACCATACTTATCATAATGCCTATTACTGCCCAATGGTGAGAACAAAAATGCCCCAGATGGCTACATTACTCCTCTTGATAATAAAAATCAATGAATCTTTTCGTCAATGGATTAAACTTATCAAAACGTTTGCGATGCGGTAAAAAACCTGACTTATGTACTTGTTCTGCTAGTGTTTCTACATGTTCAAATCGCTTGAAAAAGGGCAACGCAAAAGCGTATATATCTTCAACGATCTCTTGGATCACTCGTTCTCTTTCTGCTTCTGTGGACACAAGGTAATCCCTGTTTTCCGTATATTTCTTGGTGAGAGCAATCAACTCACTGTGAAAACAAGCCCCAGTACTATACTTCTTTTTTATTCTTTTGGATTCTACGATAATATAAACTTTTAATGCACCATATTTAGTCGCACCAAAACTAATTTCAAATATAAATTCCTTGGTTTCTTTTTTCAAAACTTTTCTGCTTTTCAGATATTTAAAATCACTCAAAAATGGTGTAGCTATAATTTTGTCTATCGCTAACTGACGTAGTTCACTTGCTTTAAGTTCAGTCTTATTATCCATCATGTCACTCCAACCCAAAGAATTTCACACCATTATATCATATCGTTCCAATTACAGGCTCTTCATATCTCCACCCTTTAATCACAATATATTAATAAAAAAACAGAAAAAAGCCGCTCACAATAGAGCAGCTAGTTCCTCTGAAACATAAAAAGCAGTATACGAACATTATACTTTGAATTTACCAATTTGCCCTTGCAGGTCTTCCGCCATTTGGGACAGATTTCTTGCAGAAGAAGCAATTTCCTCCATAGATGCCAGCTGTTCCTGAGTTGCGGCAGATACGTGTTGTGTCCCTGCTGCGGCTTCCTCAGCAATCGCTGAAATTTGTCTGACAAAACCAACAATCTCATCAGTACTTGCAGACATTTGTTCTGATCCGGCAGAAACCTCTTCAATTTCACTGGCCACTTTATTTACGGTTTCCTGAATGAGTTCAAAGGATGCGCCTGCATTTTGTACAACTTCACGACCTGTCATGACATCCTTCCCGTTGGACGCTACCGCCTCAATAGCATGGGTAGTATCCTTTTGAATCAATCCCACAAGCTCCGTAATTTGTTGAGCAGAATGAGCCGATTGTTCAGCCAACTTGCGAACTTCGCCTGCAACTACAGCAAATCCGCGACCATGTTCCCCTGCGCGGGCCGCTTCAATCGCAGCGTTCAAGGCAAGAAGGTTGGTCTGACTAGAAATATTGGTGATAACATCAATGATCTTGCCAATTTCGTCTGAGCGCTCTCCCAATCCAGCCATGAGATCTGCCAATCCATTCATCGAATCATTCACGGCATTCATCTGCGTAACTGCCTGTTGAATCATCTGGTTACCTTCAGCCGATTTATGGGCCGCATCTTGCGCAGATGCGAATACATTTTGCGCGCGGATGGCGATTTGTTCAACACCGATAGACATTTCCTCAATAGCTTGGGACGATTTCGTCACCATATCTACCTGGTCTCCTGTTCCAGTAGCTACTTCTTGCACCGTTTCGGTTATTTGTGCAGAAGCTTGGCTATTTTGCTCTGCGCTGGCCGTCAATTCTTCTGAGGAAGTGGTTACCAGCTCAGTCGTCTTACTCACAGATTGAATCAGTTGACGAAGGTTCTCAACCATGACATTGAAGGAATGTGCCAACGTACTGATCTCATCCTTGCCCTTCACAATGATAGCTTCACTTGTAAGATCACCCGATGCGATACTTTCAGCAGCACGACTGATTCGCAAGATAGGTTTAGAAATAATTTGGGCTATGATGATTGCCATGATCAATGCTAATATAACGGCTGCTATACTCAAAACGATGACCAGTTGTCTACCTGAAATAAAGTTGTCAACAGCTTCTTTCGTAGTCTGTTTAGATCCATCTGCATTCAATTTAATGAGCTGACTGATTATATCGTTTGAATTATACCATAACTTATAGGACTCTTGATGAAGGATGCTTGATTGAGCGTAATCATTAGCTTTACCAGCTTCGATCACTTCAGGCAACTTGTTCAGATACTCTGTATAAGTTTTGGAGAATTCTTCATACATTTCACGTTCTTTAGGGGTAGCAATTAATTTTTCGTATGTTTTTCGGCCGTCCTCAACCTTTTTTAAAACCTTATCATATTCGGCCTGAACCTTCTCCATTTCCTCTGGGTCACGTTCTACAATAATATTTAATGAGAGCCGTTCAACATCAGATACATCACCATTTAGTGTTCCCAGGATGGTCACACTAGGCATCCAATGGCTATCAATTTCCATCGAAGTGTCACCTAGGTTTTTCATTTTTGAGATAGATACTGTACTAATCACGATCAGCAGGATTATTACCGCAAGAAAACCCAATATCAATTTTGTTCGAATGTTAAATTTCATATATTCGCTCCTCAGTTCTCTTTATATTAGATACTATATCGACAAGAAACGACACATTGTTTATATCAAAATTAAAGAGAATTTCAGAACTGTTTACAAAAGGAAAATTTTTCTTCGTGATGGTTGGTGCAACTGATTCAGGTTTATTTTATATACAGTGTGAAGGGTATTATGTCTCATAATTCCCAATTGTTCTGCCATTTAGCGAGGGAGATGTTGAAAATCTTCATTCACTCATTCCATCAAACTCAAAAAAAGGATACCCAAAACGGGTATCCTTCTATGTTTTACTTCCTAGCAATCACCATAAATCGTTCTGAATTTGTCCTTATTCCTATTTCGGTTTGATTGTCCAAAATAAATTGTTGGAGTATTTGAAAATCAATTTCTTCTTCTCCGAAGTTAGGAATAATTGGAGTGTTTTTCAAGAGAAATATTAAGTCTGTAGGAGTCTGATAATATTCGTTTGCATTGAATTCAAATGACTGTATGTCGTTAAAGCCAGCATCACTTAATTCCGTAATATATTTAGCTTTTAACGAGTCTTTCTTAGGACCCCATGCCTGTCCTCTTCCAAACGCTTCTTTAATATTTAATTTGTCGTTTTCACTTACTTGCTGTGTCAGGAACATACCCCCCTTTACTAACACCTTTGCTATTTCTCTTGCAAAAAACAAGAATGTCTAGAAGAGATTACATTAATGTCTAGAAGAGATTACATTAAAGAAATTCTCAGGAAAATTTAGATTTTCAGCATCGGAAACTAAATACTTCGAACAATACGGAAAGACATCCGATTCACCTCATTTGAAAGATGGTTTTAATTATATTTCTAATAGAGCTTGTCAATCAAGCAATAGTTCAATAATAATTCTTTATAACTTTGGTAGAACGATCACTGATAGCAATTAAATGACGATAATTGAAGAAAACTTTAAATTGTCCAGTTGAAATTCAAAATCGTTCATAAAAAATACCGCTCCTTTACTGGTCTTTGGAAGACCCAATAAAAAGGCGGTATTCATTGTCTACTATTCAGGAGTTTATCAGTGTGGGGGCGGCTGTTATGGAGATTAGTAGCCATCCCTGCAATTATCTTTGACAAGCGTCAAAACACAAAAGCCCCTTGCTTCCATCAATCATTCTGACCCTTTCAGGACACCTTGTTCTCAATTCTCAGCTTATCTGCCACCATCGCTATGAATTCACTATTCGTTGGTTTGGACTTACTGATATTAATGGTGTAACCAAACAGGTGTGAAATGCTGTCGATATTTCCGCGGGTCCATGCTACCTCGATAGCATGACGAATGGCGCGTTCTACGCGAGATGCCGTCGTTTTGAACTTTTCTGCGATTGCCGGATATAATGTTTTGGTGATGGCTCCCAAAATTTCGATATTATTGTACACCATCGTAATGGCTTCGCGTAAATATTGATAGCCTTTGATGTGAGCTGGTACACCAATTTCATGTATGATGGCCGTGATACTGGCATCCAGGTTTTTCGTCTTACCCATAGGTACAACGTTGGACCGCATGGATGAAATGGTCACCGGACTGCTGCTAACTAACTGCGGTCCCACTAATTGGCGAACACGGTTAGCCAGCACTTCCATGTCAAACGGCTTCAAAATATAATAAGATGCCCCGAGCTGTACGGCCCTCTGTGTAATATTTTCTTGACCGAATGCAGTCAGCATAATGATTTTCGGCTGTGGAGTCAGGTTCATTTCTCTTAAACGCTCCAATACACCGAGACCATCCAGATGAGGCATAATAATATCTAAAATAAGTACATCAGGTATGTTGCGGGATTCTGCGATGCGTTGGAGCACTTCTTCGCCGTTATAGGCGATTCCTGTAACTTCCATATCCTCCTGATCGGAAATATATTCAGCAAGCAAATTCGTAAATTCCCGGTTGTCATCAGCCAACAATACCTCAATTTTTTGCAATGTACTTCCTCCTCATTGAGTGATATTCCATTGTGATATCTGTTTACAGTATATAAATATTTCTTGTCGGAGTATATGATTTCGACATCGAATTATGAATTCCTTCTGTCGAAAATTATTTTTATTTATTTTTTTTATAGTTTCTATTATAATTGATTCTTTATCTTGCAATTATGAGTTATTCCCCTGCTTTTCGACAAAAAAATCTTAAGGCCACTAGCTCGCCTTAAGATTAGAAGATGATTTCAAGCTTACGTTATTCTGCATGATTCCTGCATCGCGTAGCATCCATTCGATAAAACAACCGTAACCTGACTTAGGATCATTCACAAATACATGTGTCACAGCCCCGATAAGCTTGCCATTTTGGATGATCGGACTACCGCTCATTCCTTGCACGATTCCCCCGGTCTTATCCAACAGCTTTGGATCTACAATGCGAATCACAAGTCCTTTTGTTGCTGGTTTGTCCTGCTGAGAAATGTGTACAATTTCCGCCTGAAACCGCTGAATTTGTTGACCTTCCAGTACAGTCAAAATTTCTGCAGGTCCTTCCTTTACTTCATTCGCAAGAGCCACCGGAATAGGAGTCGAATACAATCCATATTGCGGCTCATCTGACATTTTCCCAAAAATTCCGAAATTCGTATTTCGTTCAATATTACCTAATACCCGATGATCTTTGAGAAAATGAGCGCGTTTTTCTCCCGGTTCCCCACTTTGGCTTTTCGCAATTGACGTCACATTGGACTGGACAATCTCTCCGCTCCCCACAACAATAGGGGTTTGGGTATTCATATCGGTAATTACGTGGCCCAAGGCCCCGTATACACCCTGGTCCGGTGCGTAAAACGTTAATGTGCCTACACCTGCAGCCGAGTCTCTAATATACAACCCAAGCCGCCACGCTTTGTCATCTTGATCATATGCTGGTGTTAACTTGGTGGAAATGGTCTGCTCCCCTCGGCAAAGCGTAATGTCGAGCGGCTTTTTATTCTTACCTGCTTCGTCTACTGCCTCAGCAACCCTTGCCAGGCTATTGAGTGGTTTGCCGTTCATGTGTGTAATCCGATCCCCTAGGCGAATCCCCGCTGTTTCACCAGGTGACACCTTACGATCATTACTTTCCTGAATGATATGGTGACCGACGACAAGCACTCCTGAAGATTTTACTTTGACCCCAATCGTCTGCCCCCCCGGGTATACTTTTAAATCGGGAATTACACTTTCTTGGGTTGTCCTCATGCCTTTAGAGCCGAACAAATCCAAAGAAGCTTGTGGAGGCAGCGCTGCTTGCACATGCTGAGCGTTACCGATAGAACACATAAGAAAAACAAGCAAAAGACCGAGCAATTTGATCCTGGAGTAAAAATTCAATGGCTGTCACGCTCCCTTTGCTTCTTTCGCTTGACGAGTAAAGGTGGTCGCCAATTGCGTACCTATAAGGTAACCTTGCCCCCAGGCTTTTATAACTGTTAAACATTACGCCATCCGCTCTTTTCAGGCTTTCTTTCCTTCCGCCAAATTCAGCATTTCCTGTGCGTGATGCAATGTTTTTTCGGTAATTTCCACACCGCCCAGCATCCGTGCCAATTCTTTGACACGCCCATCCTCCGTAAGCCCCTCAATTTGAGTCATGGTCCGTCCATCATGAACATTTTTCTCAATAAGGTACTGATGATCTGCCATACATGCCACCTGCGGCAAATGAGTAATGGAAAACACCTGACAAACGGAAGATAAACGATATAGCTTCTCGGCAATGGATTGAGCTGCACGACCACTAACCCCGGTATCCACCTCGTCAAAAATGAGTACTGGAATTTGATCATGACGTGCAAAAATACTTTTCATCGCCAACATGATACGTGATAACTCACCGCCTGAAGCGATCTTACCAAGTGGACGGAGTGGCTCACCTGGATTGGGGGAAATAAGAAATTCCGCATTATCAATGCCCTGCTTGGTAGGTCTCACCTTCAGACCTTTATATTCATATCCCCGTGGATCTTCAATTGGATCAATGCGCACCTTGAGTGACGTTCTTTCCATCTGGAGGTCTTTTAGCTCCTGCTCCACTTGCTCTGCAAGCTCTTCAGCACAAATTTCACGTGCTTCTGTAAGCTCTTCCGCAATCTCCAGCAAATCCGAAAGCAACTCATCCCGTTTTGCAATGAGCTGCTCCAGCCGCTCATCTTTATTTTCCAGCAGATCGGTTTCCTGCTCAATACGGCTATAGTATTCCAAAATCTGCTCTATACTATCACCATATTTTCGCTGTAATCCGGTAATCTGATTCAAACGTTGCTCCACTTCATGCAGCTTGCCTGGATTAAATTCAATATCCTCACGATAAGAACGTAATTGGAATGCTGCGTCCTCCAACTGGTAAAAAGCAGACTGAATCTGCTCCGCAATGGGCTGAAGGCTTTTGCTGTCATAGCTTTGAACATCGTTTAATCTGGACAACACGTTATTGATCGTATCCAGTCCACCTCTGCCGCTTAGCAGTTCGTATGCTCCTGATATCCCATCCATCATTTTCTCACTATGGGATAGCTTGACCCGTTCCTCTGCCAATAATTCATCTTCTCCCAATTTCAACTCCGCCGCAGCGATCTCTTCTAATTGAAATCGGTACATATCCAAAAGCTGATAAGCCTTTTGACTGGAGCTTTGCAGTTCTCTTACTTCTTTTTCCGCTTTGACAAACGCATTGTACCGCTCCCGATAAAGCGTTTTGACCGGACCGATGACTGAATCACCGAACGTATCCAGCAGCGCCAGATGGCGATCAGCACGTAGCAGGCTTTGATGCTCATGTTGCCCGTGGATATTGACGAGTTGCTCACCTACCTCACGCAGCATCGTTAAATTAACCATCTGGCCGTTAATTCGAGAAGAGCTTTTCCCTTGAACCGTAAGTTCGCGACGAATCAGCAAATGCTCCTCCGCATTAGCCTTAATTCCTTGTTCCTCTAGTGTATTCCAAACTGGATGTTTTACTGGCAGTTCAAATAAGGCTTCCATCTCTGCTTTATCACAACCGTAACGCACTAAATCAGCAGAGCCCCTACCGCCTGCAATCAGCCCAAGCGCATCGATAATAATGGATTTACCAGCACCTGTTTCCCCGCTCAACACATGAAATCCTTTATAAAAATGAACATCAACGGCCTCTACAACCGCCAAATTCCGTATAGACAAAGTGACCAGCATCGTTCTTTCACCTCTATGATGTACAAATTAAAACGCCTAATATGCGTAGCCATTATAATTAGGAAATGTAGCCCATAAGACGATTAACGATAGCTTCGCTGTTTTCTTCCGATCGGCAAATAATCAAAATGGTGTCATCCCCGCTAATCGTCCCCATAATCTCGGACCATTCAATATTATCCAATAAAGCTGCAATCGAGTTGGCTGTTCCTGGCAGGCATTTCATCACAATCAGATTGGTTGTGTAGTCAATATGCAAAAAGTTATCGACCAACGTACGTTTCAGTTTCTGGGCCGGATTGTAACGCTGATCTGAAGGCATCGAATATTTATATCTGCCATCGTCCATTGGAACCTTGATGAGCAGCAATTCCTTGATATCACGCGATACGGTCGCCTGCGTGACCTGAAAACCAGCCTTACGCAATGCTTCAACCAGATCATCCTGCGTCTCAATCTCATGTTGTGAAATAATTTCTCTAATTTTAATATGTCGTTGACCCTTCATATAATCCTCCTATGGATTAACCTTCATATTCCTCTTCTTCGAGGTCTTCCACTAATGTAATAAAGCGAATACTTCGCTCGTCCGTATCAACGTACAATACACCCGCGCAACCCGGATAGAGCAATAAATACGGCATGAGCCTGTCCCTTACATCAGGACCACTCCACTCCATTGGTTTCTTGCGGCGTGACGTTTTGACCATATATGTCGAACCGTTTCGTACAGCCACGTAGTCTATAAACAAACGGCTATACACGGTATGTCCATTCACTTTAAAAGCAAGCGGTATTTTCATCTTCCCGCCCACTACTTCATATCCTGCTTCTTCGAGTAGGTCTGTGGCAGGCCCTTCGTCCAAGTCCTCGTTAATCGGTATCGTCTTTAGCACAAGCGGCCCTGGCTCCTTCAACCAGGCACGTAGGCTATATAAAGCCCATATCCCTAATATCACCCCGATCACAGCGATGATAACCGTATCATATCTTGTGTCCATGGACCGATCACCTCATGGACATATTCTAGGACAAGATGTAAAATCCCTTTTCCTTTGTACATCTCATTATAGGCGAACGTGAGTTCTATAATCAATCCCTCACACCAAAAAGAGGTTCCCTTAAGTTCACAGAACTCATGGAGAACCCCTGAATGTTACTTACGCGATGGACCATTATTAAAAGTCTGACCTGCTTCCTGAACGGTACGTTCAATCAGTGGTCTGAAATCCATCTTCTCCAGCTGCGATTCTGCAGCAGGAAGCCCATCCAAACGCCAATGCGCTAAAAATTCAATATTGCCTTCTCCACCTGTAATAGGCGAATAAGCCAAACCTTGCAGCGTGAGTCCAAGCTCATGTGCAAACATCAGAATGGTCTGCAACACTTCTTTATGCGTAGCAGGATCACGGACCACACCGGATTTCCCGACCTTTTCGCGTCCAGCTTCGAATTGCGGCTTGATTAGAGCTACAATATCAGCAGGTTGATGCAACAAGGCAAGCAGCGGGGGCAAAATAATTCGTAATGAAATAAACGAAACGTCAATACTTGCAAAATTCGGCACGGAACCATTCAAATCCGCGGGTGTCATATATCTGAAATTCGTTTTCTCCATTACGCATACTCGTTCATCATTACGAAGGGACCAATCCAGCTGATTATAACCTACATCAATGGCGTATACATATTTAGCTCCATGCTGAAGTGCACAATCCGTAAAACCTCCAGTGGACGAGCCAATATCCAGCATTGTCCTGCCCTTCATATCCAGCTCAAATTGACGGATGGCCTTCTCCAGCTTCAATCCTCCACGGCTTACATACGGATGCACCGAACCCTTAACTTTAAGCTCGCTGGCACGTGGTACCTTCATCCCCGCCTTCTCGATCCGTTCGCTGTCCGCCAGTACTAGACCAGCCATAATCGCAGCTTTAGCTTTTTCACGGCTTTCAAAAAAGCCTTGTTCTACAAGTAATACATCAATGCGTTCCTTCGGAACAGACATGTTAATCTCCCTTTAAGCAGCCAGGCTGCTCTTGTCATACTTTTTATAAACGTCATGGACTTCACTTCAAGTTACCCTATACGGATTGTCCCATGCCATATGCTGGCTCAGCAGCCCATTTACGCAGCTTTAAGCATACATCTTCAATGGTAAGGCCTACTTCAGCACGCTGCTCTTTGATGGAGCCATGCTCCACGAACAGATCGGGAATCCCCATTAGGCGCACCTGTGCCTCTTGTATTTCGGCTTTAGCGTAAAATTCCAGTACAGCGCTACCCAAGCTTCCTGCTTCAGAAGCTTCTTCCAATACGATCAGCTTCGTATGCTGACGAGCCAGCTCACGCAACATATCCTCGTCCAAAGGCTTCAGGAAACGGGCATTCACCACGCCCACTTGCAAACCTTCCCGTTTCATCGCCTCCGCAGCCTCTGTCGCCACCTGGAGCATCGGTCCTGATGCGATTACAGCAAAGCCCTCGCCTTTACGCAGGAGCTCCCAACTGCCGATGGGAATAGCCTGTAATTCTTTATCCATCGGCACGCCAACCACATTAACACGCGGGTAACGATAAGCAATTGGACCATCTTCATAGTCGAGCGCTGTTTTCATCATATGGCGTAGCTCGTTCTCATCCTTTGGCATCATAAGCACAAGATTCGGGATATGACGCAAGAATGCCACATCAAACACGCCATGATGAGTTTCCCCGTCAGCCCCAACAAAACCTGCACGGTCAATCGCGAACATTACGTTCGCATTATGGCGACAGATATCATGCACAATCTGGTCATAAGCACGCTGCATAAAAGTGGAATACACCGCAAACACCGGCTTCATCCCCTCCATTGCCAACGCAGCACACATGGTAGCTGCATGCTGTTCAGCAATGCCTACGTCAATCATACGGCTAGGAAACTCTTTACTAAACGGTACCAGTCCTGATCCACCAGGCATAGCAGGCGTGACCGCAACGATGCGCTCATCCTGCTCAGCCAGCTCAATCAGCGTTCGGCCGAAAATTTCCGTATACATCGGATTACCTACAGCTTTGAGTACCTGACCCGATTCAATTTTGTAAGGGCTGATTCCGTGCCATTTGTGTGAATCTGCCTCTGCAGGTTTATAGCCCTTGCCCTTGGTGGTAACGACATGCACCAATACAGGGCCAGTGACATTATCAGCCTGCTGGAAGGTTTCGATTAGCTTCGGCAAATCATGTCCGTCCACAGGACCGAGATACGTAAGTCCCAGTTCCTCAAACAGTACACCAGGCACCATCATATATTTAAGACTGTCCTTGACACGGCCAGCCGATTTGGCAAGTTTACCGCCGATCGCGGGTATTTTTTTCAGCAAAACTTCCAGCTCATCTTTTGCTCGCAAATAATGACGGTCCGAGCGGATTTTACTCAAATAATTATGCATGGCCCCTACATTAGGCGCTATGGACATTTCGTTGTCATTCAGAATGACCATTAAATTTTTGCGCTCATGTCCGATATGATTCAACGCTTCGAAGGCCATTCCCCCAGTCAACGCGCCGTCTCCGATCATTGCAATGACTTTATTGTCCTCGCCCTTCAAATCTCGAGCCAAAGCCATTCCCATTGCGGCCGACAGAGAAGTGCTGCTATGACCGGCTTCCCAAACATCATGCTCACTCTCGCTTCTTTTTACAAAACCACAAAGTCCATCACGCTGACGAAGTGTATCAAAACGATCCATTCGCCCTGTCAATATTTTGTGTACGTAGGCTTGGTGCCCAACGTCATAAATCATCTTGTCCTTCGGACTGTTATAGCAATAATGCAGGGCGATCGTGAGCTCAACCACTCCCAGATTCGATGCCAGATGCCCCCCAGTCACGGACAGCTTCTCAATCAAAAAGCTCCTGATTTCCTCGGCTAGAGAAGCCAACTCCTCAACCGACAGTGATTTCAGATCGCCTGGTTGCTTTATGTGTGGAAGCAGCACGCATATCTCCCCGCTTTCCTTCAAGTTTGTGAGTAAAGTTAACAAGTATTATATCACACTTTTTGACTGTGCTTAAACGCAGACAAGTCAAAACAGCTCTAACGCAACTAATGATCACGCTTCATCAGGTAATCGGCTATCTCCAGCAAACGAGAAGAATCGGGAATACCGCTCTCTGTTATCACTTTTTTAGCAGATGTGGTGAGTTCCTCCACCTGCTGCAAAGATGCGTCCATACCAATGAAATACGGATAGGTAACCTTCTCCTGTTCAACATCACTTTGCGTTTTCTTACCCATTTTGCTCTCATCGCCTATGAGGTCCAGTATATCGTCCTGTATCTGAAAAGCCAGTCCCAAGTCTCGTCCAAAGCGGCGAAGCGCCTCTAATTGACTCTTGTCCGCCCCACCAATCCGTCCACCTGCCAAGAGCGAGAAAATAATCAAATCAGCAGTTTTATGAAGATGGATATATTCCAGTTCCTCGATCCCCGTCATTCCTTGCTCTCCTGACATATCGGCGACCTGTCCGCCTACCATGCCCCGCGCGCCACTCATTTCGGACAAATCCTCAACAATGGACAATAGCGCATCGGATGAAACACCGTGACGCCGTCCTGCTTGCACAATGCTGTAAAAGGCATGGGTCAACAAAGCATCACCCGCAAGGACGGCAACCGCCTCGCCGTATACCTTATGATTCGTTAGCTTACCTCGCCGATAATCATCATCATCCATGGCTGGCAAGTCGTCATGAATGAGAGAATACGTATGTACCATTTCTACCGCACATGCCACTGGCAACGCAGCTTCCCTGCTTCCACCGAATGCTTCAGCAGCAGCGATCACAAGCAGAGGCCGCAGCCGTTTTCCGCCTGCGGTGAGTGAATAATTCATAGATTCTCGAAGAACATCGGGAATGTTCCAATCGGCCGGGAACTGCTCGGTCAGCGCAGACGAAACCGCATCCGCCGTCCCGGTTAAATATTCCTTGAACGACGGTCTATTCAAGCCCTTCACCGCCGTTTTCATCTAATCCGCCGCCAAAAGGCTTCTTGCGCAAATCTCCATCCTCTTCCACGATCATTTCAATTTTACGTTCGACCTGCTCCAGCTTTTGACTGCAAAGCTGAGACAGCTTCATCCCCCGCTGGAACAAATCAATGGCTTGCTCCAGAGGAACGTCTCCATGCTCCAGTTGTCCGACAATTTCTTCAAGAGCGGCCATAGCCGCTTCAAAATTCAATTCCGTTTCATTCGCCACCGTGCTTCGCGTCCTCCTTCATTCCCCATACTTGGCAGTCCAACTGCCCATCACTTACTTTAATCTTGATGGAATCTCCCGGCTGTACGTCTTTGAGCGACTTAATCAGCCGTTTCTCCTGCTCATCGTATACCAAGCTATAGCCTCGGGCCATGACTTTGAGTGGGCTCAGCGCATCCAGCTGACGAATTCCCGTGTGCAACTGCTGCTGTCCCGTTTTCGTAATAGCACGCATCGCAGACTCCAGCTGACGTTGCGCCATATCCGTCTGCTTGCGTGCCGAACGAATTTGTTCACGCGGATTAAACCGTTCTAGTACCTGACGCATACGTGCATTCTTTTCTGCGTTCAAACGTGAACGGTTACCCGCTGCGCGGATTAGCCGCTGATGCAGCATGTCCATTCGCTCTGCATGCTGTAGCATATAGCGGCGTGGGTGCAGCAGGACTGGTGAACGCTGAAGCCTCGCCAAGCGTTCGCGGCTGGTTTCCAGCCGCTGCCGGAGGGCGTTACGCAGGCGTTGCTCACGTTGGAGCAACTGATCCCGTAGCTCTGCCTGATTAGGCACAGCCAACTCAGCTGCTGCGGTTGGCGTTGCTGCACGCAAGTCAGCCACAAAATCGGCAATGGTAAAATCCGTTTCGTGTCCAACTGCCGAAATAACCGGAATGACCGATGCGTAAATGGCGCGCGCAACCGCTTCCTCATTAAACGCCCACAGTTCTTCCAACGAGCCACCTCCCCGTCCGACGATCATCACCTGAACCTCTTGCATACGATTCATAGCTTCAATTGCCTTGACGATCGAGGGTGCGGCTCCTTTTCCTTGTACAAGCACAGGATACAACACAATTCCAGCTTGCGGGTATCGCCGTTGAAGGGTCGTAATAATATCACGCACAGCCGCTCCGGTCGGTGACGTAATCACGCCAATGGTAGCCGGATGGGCAGGGAGATTACGCTTACGAGCAGTATCAAACATTCCCTCTGCATCCAGCTTTTGCTTGAGCTGTTCGTAAGCCAAATAAAGGCTTCCTATACCATCAGGCTGCATTTGAGTCGCATAAAACTGATATTGTCCATCTCGTTCGTACACGGATACGTTTCCCCGGGCAATAACACGCGTACCTTCTTTCGGTACGAAGGGAAGCCGCTGATTATGGGTTGCAAACATAATCGAACGTATGCGGCTCCCCTCATCCTTGAGCGTAAAGTACATGTGACCACTCGAATGATGCGTAAAATTAGAAATTTCCCCGCGTATCCATACATCAGACAGTACCTGATCCGATTCCAGTTTCATCCGGATATAACGATTCAGGTCCTTTATAGAGTAAATACGTTGTTCAGCCACAGGCAGCTGCCCTTATGCCAAACCGTGCGACCGCTTGGCCGCTACAAGTGTATTTTGCATCAACATCGTAATCGTCATCGGGCCTACTCCGCCGGGAACAGGCGTAATCGGACCAGACACTTGCTTCACGCTCTCAAAATCAACGTCCCCTGCCAGCTTTCCGTTCTCCAGACGGTTCATCCCCACATCTATCACTACCGCTCCGGGCTTCACGAACGAAGCATCAATAAAGTTGGCTTTGCCGATCGCAACGACTAAGATATCCGCTTGTCGACTTAGTTCCGCCATATTCGCTGTACGGGAGTGGCACATCGTAACCGTAGCATTTTCACGCTGCAACAATAAAGACACCGGCTTACCTACGATATTACTGCGACCAATAACTACCGCATGTTTACCAGCAATCTCCACTCCAGCACGCTTGATTAACTCAATGACTCCAGCAGGAGTACAAGGCAATAGACTATCGTCACCGATGACCAAATTTCCTACGTTCACCGGATGAAATCCATCCACATCCTTCTCCACTGCAATCGCATTAATGACAGCTTTTTCATGAATATGCTTTGGCAACGGCAGTTGAACCAAAATCCCATGGATAGTACTTTGATGGTTCAGCTTGTCCACTAGTTCCAGTAATGCTTCCTGCGAAGTATCTGTTGCCAACCGGTGAACCTCTGAGTAATAGCCGAGATCATGGCACGCCTTTTCCTTGTTTTTAACATACACCTGCGAAGCGGGATCTTCGCCTACCAATACAACAGCCAGTCCCGGTTGAAAGCGGTGCTCTTTCAGACGAAAGACCTCTTGCTGAATGCTCGCGCGAATATCCTGAGAGATTTGTTTACCATCAATGATCGGTGCTGACATGTTTAACCACTCTCCAACCTGATTCAGTAGTCTCTACTTAAAAACGTGCTTTCAATTGCTCCAGTTCTTGAATCACTCTTCCCAGTACACCATTAACAAATTTACCGGATTCCTCGGTACCAAAGTGCTTCGACAACTCAATCGCTTCATTAACAGCTACCTTGGCTGGAACATCCTCACGAAAAATCATCTCATATGCCGCAAGTCTCAAAATTTGACGATCTACACGTGAAAGTCTGCTGATCTGCCAGCCTTTTAGATAATCCACCAACAGCCCATCAATGGCTTCCTTATGCTCCCACGTACCCCGCACATGCTCTAAAACATACGCTCTTAACACTGCCGCGTCTTTAACGACAACTTCCGCTTCGTTTTCCTCAGCGGCTTCCTGAAGCAACATGTCCACGGCTGATGCCGCATCCACTTCATTCATTTCCATATGGTACATACTCTGTACCGCTAATTCCCTCGCCAGACGTCTTTTCATGCCCTGCCTCCTACGCTTGCCTATATCTATTTTTCATTCTAACCAATTTCCACAAAAAAACCTGTGAACGCATCCTCCAAAACGTTGGGCGCAAAGAAGCTACAGCTCTATTTTGGAGAACACGTATCACAGGGTTCATTTAAAAGGACGCCAACGCTGCGACAACCAATCGCCCCATTCCTTCCAAGGGAGAAATGAACCAAGCGCTGAATCGCTACGTCTTCCTAGCGTATATCCGATGAACACCATCAATGCAAAGAACAACATATTCCAAAAGCCTGCCCACAAATAAATAAAACCGAAAAAAATACCAGCCGTGATCCCCATGATCCGGCCCTTGTAACTTCCCCATATTTCTTTCCAGGGCATCAGGGAAAATCACCTCTATTCCACACGACTCTTAAAGCTGGGTGACTGAGAAACATTAGCGATGTACACCGACACATTGGACACAGGAATTCCTGTAATTTCTTCCACATGATCGTGTACCCCCTTTTGTACCTCGGAGGTTAACACCGGAATGGAGCTTTCCCCGTCTACAACCGCCCGAATCGTAATATCAAGTCCCGATTCCAACACGCGAACGCGTGCTTTCAAATCCTGCATCCCGCGAAATCGGGAAGCTGCTTTGAGGCACAGATTTTCAATGGTGTCCACTGAAATCTGAATGTCACCATATTCCGTTCGTTGATCAATAGAATGCTGTACGGTTTGGTTCCGTCGAATAGAGATATAAAAAAAACGAAGACTCAATAACAACAGAACCCCTGCAATAATCAGGCTGGTAAACCACACCACTCGCTCATCCTCAATACTTAAAACATACGGAATGGCCCCGCTCAGGAGGAGGATGGCGAGAATGGAAATAATTCCGATACTTAAGCTGTACAAGAACAGCAGAAGTCTGTCCATAACTTTAGCCACGAAACGCACAGCCTCCTTAAATTAGAGTAAACCCTCGACCCATAAGGGTCGGGGGTTTGTACAAAGTATCGCTCTATTTAACCCGTCCGGCGCCCAGCACTTCTGGCTCTTCTACTTTTTCGGCATTTTTGAATTGAACATCATGAATTTGCACGTTCACTTCAACAACGTTAAGACCTGTCATGTTCTCAATCGAACGCTTAACATTATGCTGAATAGCAGCAGCCACCTCAGGCAGACGGTTACCGTACTCAATAATGACGGAGACGTCTACAGCAGCTTCACGCTGTCCGACTTCCACTTTTACACCTTTAGATAAATTTTTGCGACCTAGCAGTTCGGCAAACCCACCAGCAAATCCGCCACTCATTCCCGCTACGCCTGGTACCTCAACGGTAGCCAGTCCGGCAATGACTTCAATAACTTCTGGGGCAATTTGAATCTCCCCAATTTCTGTACGTTCGAATTCGGTTGGCACTGTGCTCATACCTTCAACACCTTTCGGTCAAAATAAGTTTCATTCCAGCTTTGGATTTCAAAGCAGACATGCTCACTTATTATCCATACTATATCATTTGGCGTTCATTATGACAAACTGAGGAAATATACCGATTAAACTTCGTTTTCCTCCAAAAATTTAATATCAAAATCGCCTTTAATAAAGGTCGGATGCTCTAGCAAACGCTGATGAAAAGAAATCGTTGTGGGTATGCCCTCAATAGCAAACTCAGACAAAGCCCGCTTCATTTTGGCAATTGCATCTTGCCGTGTAGGTGCCCACACAATCAGCTTGGCGATCATAGAGTCATAATAAGGAGGAATGCTATAACCTGGATATGCTGCACTGTCTACCCGTACTCCAGGACCGCCTGGAGGCAGATAAAATCCGATTTTACCCGGTGCAGGCATAAAATTGCGATCCGGGTCCTCAGCGTTAATACGGCATTCTATCGCCCAACCATTGATGGTGACTTCTTCCTGCGTAAAGGAAAGCGGATGTCCTTCAGCGACAGAAATCATTTCCTTAATCAGGTCTACACCAGTAATCATTTCTGTTACGGGATGTTCTACCTGAATACGTGTATTCATTTCCATGAAATAGAAATTATTGTCCGGGCCGAGCAAAAATTCGAGAGTACCTGCACCAGAGTATTGAACGGCCAAAGCTGCACGAACAGCTGCCTGACCCATTTCTTCACGGACATCCTGCGAAAGCACAGGACATGGTGCTTCCTCCAACAACTTCTGACGACGACGCTGCACAGAGCAGTCCCGTTCGCCCAAATGGGCAACATTACCATGCTTGTCCGCTATGATCTGTATTTCCACATGTTTCATACCGGTCAAATATTTTTCTAGGTACACACCCGCATTGCCAAATGCCTTTTGCGCCTCCTGCTGAGCGGTAGTGATTTGCTGAATGAGGTTATCCTCATCTTCGGCGATACGAATACCTTTACCTCCGCCACCTGCTGTGGCCTTGATAATTACCGGATATCCGATATCACGTGCGATGCTGATCGCATCCTGCAAATCCTCAACCAGCCCGTCTGAACCCGGAATAACCGGAACTCCGGCATCCTTCATGGTCTGCTTGGCAACGGCTTTATCTCCCATTTTGTTAATGGCTTCAGGAGAAGGACCAATAAACGTAATATTACACGATTCGCAAATTTCAGCGAAGTCTGCGTTTTCCGCCAAAAATCCGTAACCTGGATGAATGGCATCACATTCAGTCAATGTAGCAACGCTCATCAGGTTCGTAAAATTAAGGTAGCTGTCCTTAGATAGCGTCGGTCCGATACAGTAAGCCTCATCTGCGAGACGCACATGTAACGAATCCTTGTCAGCTTCCGAATATACGGCAACTGTCGAAATATTCATCTCGCGGCAAGCGCGAATGATACGAACCGCAATTTCTCCACGATTCGCAATCAATACTTTTTGAAATGTCATGACTTTATCCTCCCTGGGAGCAGTCTTGCCGAACCCTCAAAAGAGGGTACAAACAAGCTTTTTACTCCGGTTTCACAAGGAACAATGGCTGGCCATACTCGACCAACTGTCCGTTTTCGGCTAAAATTTCCACAATTTCGCCCTTCACTTCAGCTTCCAGCTCATTCATCAGCTTCATCGCTTCAATGATACATACCGTTGTTTTTTCGCCCACTTTGCTGCCAATACTCACATACGGAGCCGTATCCGGGGATGAAGAACTATAGAAAGTGCCTACCATCGGAGATACGATTTTATGTAGATTGCTTGCATATTCCCTCGGTTCCCCAACAGTTGCAGGTCCAACATCGGACTGTACTTGTGGATTTGGAATAACAGCTTGTGGTTCCACTGCATAAGCAGGTGTTGCCACAGGAGCCTGTACCGTAACGATCTCGCTTTTGCCAGGTTTCCGGATCAACAGGCGAGTTCCTTCATTTTCAATTTCAAGCTCATGCACAGACGTTTCATCCACCAGCTTGATCAATTCCTTAATCTCGCTTAATTTAAACATCTCTATTAATCACTCCTTCAGCATTTTGCCGGTTGCTGATTACATTGTTGAAACAGCTTTATGTATTATATCACAATCATTAAAAATAGAAAGAGCCCGGAATAATGCAGAAATCCGGGCTTTTTCGCGTTTTTTGTCTTATTGTGTAACATACTGGACACTGATCTTATCCTGCGTTACGTTCAGTTCCTTCATGACTTTATCAACAATTGTTACCGCTTGCTTAGCATCCAATTTTTCACTCAGAACCACTACTTTGTATTTATCAGCATCTTCCTCACGGACGACCGCATTGGCGAACTGCTGCTGAAGCTCTTCTTCAATTCCAGTAATTTTAGCCTGCTTATCTTCAAGTACATGTAATTCCTTTTGAGCCTCCGCAGCTTTCTTTGGTGTGCTGTCGTTCATTGCGGTAGTCAGTTCATCATTTTTCTTCTGATTTTCCACGTCCCGTTCCAGCAAATAGTTGTCAATCACAGCTGCTGCTGTAGGTTGGGCAGCTTGATCGGTTGCCACTTGATCCAGTACCTGCTGGTCGGTTTTGGCTGTAGAGGCTGCTTTGTCGTCACTTTGTGCTGTCGCGTCCGTCTTAGTTGCAGTTGTGTTTTGATCGGATGTCGCTGGTTCAGTAGTAGGGGTATCTGCCGTATCTTTATCGCCTTTTGAGTTTTCTGTTGCTGGGTCAGTTGTAGAAGCCGTATCCGACTTTGTGGAAATTGCTGATGCTCCATCAGTTACTTTTCCATTCGTCACTACTTCATTTACCTTCAGTTCGTTCAATTGTTCCTCTGTCTTCGTCGTTGCTTCCTGTGCGGCATCCTGCTTAACCTTGCTCACTTGCTCACTATCGGCTACTGGTGGATTTGCAGGGCTTGAGTCCTCTGTAAACAAATAATACGCAGACAGCACGACCATTAAACTCAGCATGGACACCAGCCAAACGGTTTGTCTTTTATTATTCATGTTCCGTCCTCCATATTCATAAATGGTTTAAAATATAAACTTCTTTGTTTCTAAATTCCAAATTATCCCTGCTTGCGCGGTACGACTGAAATTTTGTAGGAAGGTACATTTAGTCCCTTCTGTACAGCATCGACAATTAGCTGCTTCACTGTAGGGTTTTCTGCCCCCATAGCCACAACAAGCACTCCCCTCACCTGCGGTTTTACTTTTTTTGTCACAATCGGAGTGTGCTGACCACCTGATGACTCATAGGTGACAATTTCACCATCACGTGTATATTGAGTAGTGTGCCGTTGTCCACCATTGGCGTCCGTCTCGTTATTCTCTTCCTGCATGTCCTTTACATTGCGTTGAACGATAACTTCTTCGGTAGAGTCTACCGTAACCATGACATCGACGGTTCCTACGCCAACAATCTGCTCTAGCATCTGTTTCATATTGTCCTCAAAAACCTTCTCGATCCCGGCAAAGGAACTTTCTTCACCTGTTGTTGTCTCTAACGTAGGCTCATTTTTCATCACACCAGGCGGTTCACGGCCTACGTTTTCTGGATCGACCTTTTTCACATTAACGAATGAATTAAAAAGCATGATCGCTACACCGATAAGGCCAAGTATAAGCAACCAACGAAATGAGTTGAATCTTTTCGCCCCATCCGCCCCTCCACCCAGCCATTGCTCCAGCTTTTTCAGCCATTTGCTCATTTCTGCTCACCTCCTGTTACCATTCATGTGTTCCATCCTGCGATGAAACCACCTGAACATTTTTGCTGTCTATCCCCCATTTTTCACGTAGAAGTCCTGTAATTAAGCCAAAAGCTTTTGTATCCGTTGGCTTTCCGTCCTCAGCAGTTTTATCAGGATTACGATCATCTTCTCGCGTTCCTTCATTAAAATCTGAATTTTTTGTATGTGTCGGTTCCACACGAATATTCACTGTCTTTTCGGCTACAGGCTCCACCATAATCGGCTTGGCATCTGCACCAGGCGAGACGTCTGTGTTGTTCTTTTCTTTTTCTGGCTGCTGCTCCGCCAATTTGACCACTACCGACTGGACACCCGTTCCTGCCTCCAGCTCCGATTCCTTCTGTTGAATCTTTGCAAGGGTAACCTGGACCGACTGAATTGCTAACCCAGTATATTGTTCCAATTGTCCTTTCATTTCCTTAGCTACCTCTTTGCCAGCCCATTGCATGGAGCTTTGTTCTTGCTGTTGCTTCAACTGGCTGCCTTTTGCTAAAATCTCCTCCAATGTCGGTTCCCTCTTGCCTGTCTCAGCCTGACGTTGAAGATCCAATGCTCGCCCTAGAACCTCGGAGGGGCTGCTGCTCAGTAAGCGCACGACCGGAGACAGCAACGTCAGCAAAATAAGCAGGCTAAGAACGAGTTTGACATACCTTTCCATAGATCGGCTCGGTAAGATCATATCGACAAAAGAAGCCAGCAACACGATTAGCACCAGTTCCTTAAGCCAGCCTCCCAGCCAAGTCACGTCACTCTCCTCCCCCCTTGTTGGTTTACATGCATTGGTTCACCTCATCATGACCGTCATATTGCCTGCTGCGAGCATGACTGTAATCGCAAGGAAGGACATTAATCCCACTGCCGCCAACGCCGCGAAAACATAAATCATACTCTTGCCGATCGCATCCAGACAATCCACGATAGGCGTATCACCCAAAGGCTGCATGATCGCTGCTGTCACTTTATAAATAAGCGCCAGCGTCAGAATCTTGAGGGCGGGAAAGGCGCACAGGAACAAAATAATAATGACTCCTACCAGACCAATGGCATTTTTAACGAGCAGCGAAGCCGAAATGACTGTATCTGTCGCATCTGCCAACGCCTTGCCGACCACCGGAACAAAGCTACCTGTAATATATTTGGCTGTACGGATCGTTAATCCGTCAGTAACGGACGATGTCAAGCCTTGTACCGAAATGACTCCCAGAAAAATGGTCAGCAGCACTCCCAGCACTGCTACTCCAGCGTTCCGCAACAGATCGGCTAGCTGGGTCAGCTTGTATTTGCCCGTCAGCGAGTTGACCAAGTACAGCACAGCCGAGAAGAACAGCAGCGGGAAAACCAGCGTATGAATGACCGTTCCGACTGTGTTGATCATAAATACAATCAGCGGGTGGGTCACCGAAACTGTTACGACGTTCCCCATCGAGGCTAGCATGGTAAACAGCAAAGGCAACATTGCCATCATGAAGTGAATCATGCTATCAATCGCTTCTTTGGCATAACCAATCGCTACACTAAAGCTATTAATCGCCAAAATGATAATGACCATGTATACGATAGCGTAGGCCACTTTGCTGACCTGTTTGCTTTCAAAAGCGCTTTGTAGCGTTTCCAGCACCATACTCATAATGCTGAGCATGACGATGGTGACAAGCAACTTGGCATTTACTCGGATTTCATGGATGAAAAAATCAGCTATAGCGCTCAATACACCCTTTATGCTGAACCCTTCACCGCCTGGAAGCAGCATGTCCATGAAGGAAGGCGTTTTCTGATCCGGGAAAAATCCGCCGTATTGCTGCATGAGCCCGTCCCAATAATGTTCTACTTCATCTTTGGGCATTTGCTCCGCCTGCTGTCTGATCCATTCGTTTGTCGGTGTATCTGCAAAGAGGAACGCAGCCGAGGCACACCAGAGACATAGCAGCAACATTGCAATTACTTTGAGATTCGGCATGCCCCCCAGCCTTTTCATGGCATCACCCCCTCAGGCGGGCATCAGCTTCAGAATGGTATCAATAATAATGCTGATAATCGGGATAGCAAGCACCATGATGAGCACCTTTCCGGTAAGCTCAATTTTGGAAGCAATCCCGTCTTGTCCTGCATCCCGAACGATTTGCGCTCCAAATTCAGCAATATAAGCGATACCGATTATTTTCAAGACGGTTTTAAAATAGATCATATCCATGCCTGAAGACCGGGCCAGTCGCTCCAGTACAGCAACCACAGATCCGATCTTGCCAATCAGCAGCAAAAAAATGACGATTCCCGCAGCTGTTGCAATCAAAAAGGCAAACATCGGCTTCTGTTCCTTAATGACTAAAATAAGGACTGTGGCAATGAGGGCGAAGCCCACCACCTGAATAATTTCCATGTGTCCACCTACTGAAAAAGAAAGATAGATTTGATCTCTTGCAGAAGGTTATCCAGCATTCGCACCACCATGAACAGGACCACGACGAAACCGATGACCGTTACCCAGTGCGCCATGTCTTCTTTGCCCATTTGCTTTAATACGGTATGAATCATAGCGATAATAATGCCAATTCCGGCAATCTGGAAAATCGCATTCACTTCTAAATTCATTCGAGCACCCCGCTAATAGATCAAAATGACGATCAATGCTCCGATCAGCAGTCCCAGGCTCCTGCTCATACGCTCGTACCTCACCTGATCTGCCTGCGCCTGCGCTTCCTCATGGGATAACTGCTGGATGGTCAACGCAATGTGCTTGATCTGGTCTTCACGGTCGCTGGTTCCAAGACTGTAAGCAAGCTGCCGCATCGCTTCCTTCTCGGCTTGATTCATAGAGGAACGGCTCCACGAGTCTTCAATGGCTTTATGCAAGCTTTCTCTGGCAGTCAGGCCAAAAGAGGGGTGCATCCAGCGTGAGGCTTGCTGAAACAGAGTGCGTAAGGGCTCTCGCAAGGGCTCTCCTGTCTTGGCGAAAGCATCTGGTAGCGGAGACACCCCGTAGGAAACCTCGGTGGTCAGTCTTTGCAGCGCAAGAATCAACTCCCTGATTTGCCGCGGCCTCATCGCAAACTGCCTTGCCCGCTGCCAGCCTGCCAGCGTAGCGGCCAGTATAACCAAGGCTGCACCCAGCAGCTTAAGCATAGGAGATGCCCCCATTCTGCCCTTCTCCAGGCAGTGTAAGCCTGCGCTGCTTGGCATCTGCCAGCCGAAATGAGACGCCCCGGCTCGTCCGCTCCAGCATGACGTAGAGCTGGAACAGCTCTTGCCCTGTAGTTAATCCAGCAAAAGCAGACCGGGTCGCCATTTCAGCCACATCGCGACCATGTGCGGAAGCAATGACTGCAATGCCTGCATGAAGTGCTTCGCGCACCGCCTCCGCATCTTCCGGTCGTCCGATTTCATCAACAATGAGGACATCCGGTGACATCGAGCGGATCATCATCATCATGCCTTCTGCTTTCGGACATCCGTCCAATACATCGGTGCGAGGCCCGACATCAAAACCGGGGATACCTTTGTGACTACCAGCGATCTCAGAGCGTTCGTCTATAATGCCTATCTTGAGTCCATTCCGTCGCCCCCCATTGCTTTCCATCTCTCCGTAACTGAGTTGCCGAGCCAAGTCCCTAAGCAGTGTCGTTTTGCCATGCTGAGGAGGGGACAAAATGAGAGTGTGCCGGATTTTCCCGGACATTCGATCTGCTACATAAGGCAATATCCGATCAGCTATGCCGGGAATTGCACGAGCAATTCTTACATTAAAGCTGCTTATATCCCTCAAATGCTCCACTCGTCCTCGGTTGAGCACGGTTCTCCCTGCCAAGCCAATACGATGACCGCCAGGGATCGTAATAAACCCTTTACGAAGCTCCTCTTCCATGGTATACAGGGAATGATTGCTGATAAAATCCAGCAGTCGGTGGGCATCCTCACGGTCAGGCTTATAGGCTTCCACATGGTTCAAAGTCAGCCGACCCGTAGACGTTACAAAATGATGATCACCATTTGCATTAATTTCCAACGGCCTTCCTTCCCTGACCCGGATTTCTTCCAGTTGCTTAAATACCGTTTCTGGAAGCCTTCCGAGTATACCGTGCAACGGTTCGGGAAATAACTCCAGCCATTCCATACCGATGCCGCCCCCTCACAGTTGTCCTTTTTCTTTAAGACAAGTCTATGGTTGACTCTCGCTTTTTATGCCGAAAATATATTGAAAACCTAGGCAAACTTTTGCTAACTCCTATCAACGCTCAACAGACCTTTCCCCCGCTTGTTAAAGCACCTATTCTCTAATTCGCACAAATAAAAAAGGGCCTCTCAAAGCCTTGTCGGCTAAGGGAAACCCTTGGGTAGAAAAGATAGATTCAGCAAAAAAAGAGGCTGCCCCTCAGTCTAACTCTCACTGATGGGACAACCTCTTAACCTACTGCTGTATTCTATGATTTATCAAACTATAAATAGAGGGCATATAATGTATCAACCTTTACCTGTCATAGCATCGTTCACATTAGACATATTCAGGGTCTAGATCACGTTGCAGTTATTAACGACGGTCTTGCGGTCCACCCACAAACGCTTGCTCCTCGGTGTCCAGGTTATAAGCTGTATGCAGCGCCTGAATAACCTCATGAAGTTTACCCGCTTCAATTACACACGATACTTTGATTTCAGATGTACTTACCATTTTAATGCTAACGCCTTGCTCTGCCAGTACGGCAAACATTTGCGCAGCAACACCCGGATGGCTAACCATTCCTGCACCTACAATGGATACCTTCACCAGGTTTTCCTCAGAAGTTACTTCACGGTATGGAAGCTCTCCACGAATACCTTCCAGCGTCTTCAGTGCTGCTTCACGATCCGTCAGAGCTACTGTAAAGGAGAAATCCGCTTTACCAGCTTCAACCCCACTTTGTACAATAATGTCTACATCAATTTTGGCTGCCGCCAGTGTTCCGAATACTTTCGCCAGTACACCAGGGATATCCGCGACGCCCAAAATACTGATTCTTGCTACATTTTTATCATATGCAATCCCACTGACTACAACGCCCTGTTCCATTACTGCATCCTCCTTTACGACCGTTCCTTCATTATGGTTAAAACTGGACCGCACAATCAGCGGTACCCGGTTATGTTTGGCATATTCTACCGCACGAGGATGCAATACAGCTGCACCCAGATTGGCTAATTCCAGCATTTCATCATAAGAAATTTCTTTTAGCTTACGAGCAACTTTCACGATCCGTGGATCTGTTGAATATATACCGTCCACATCCGTGTAAATTTCGCAGGCATCCGCTTGAATCGCCGCCGCCAGCGCAACGGCCGTCGTATCAGAGCCACCACGTCCCAGCGTCGTAATGTCTCCCTCTGCAGACATCCCTTGGAAACCAGCTACAACAACGATCTTGTTGCTGCACAGTGCATCCAGCACACGCTGAGGTTGAATATCCGTAATCCGTGCTCGACCAAAGTCAGATTCAGTACGAAAACCAGCCTGCCATCCCGTAAACGATACCGCTTCATGACCCAACTGCTGAATAGCCATCGACAATAAGGCGATTGAAATTTGCTCACCTGTCGTCATCAACATATCCAACTCACGTGCAGGCAACTGCTCATTCAACAATTTGGCCTGGTCAATCAGTTCGTCTGTCGTGTCTCCCATTGCGGAAACGACCACTACACATTGATGCCCTTCACTCTGTTTCTCAACAACGCGTTTTGCCACGCGCTTCATGCGCTCCGTGTCACCGACGGAACTGCCTCCGAATTTCATGACATACAAAGACAACGTTATTCACTCCCTCAGACTCAACAGTATGTAACCTTGAGATGGCACCAAACGACTGAACGTGACATCCTGCGGCATAACTTTAGTACAGTATAATACGAAAGTGCTGTGTGGAGCCAATGTTTTTTAATATTAGTGCTTATAAAAATATCCCCTGCCCTTAACAAGGACAGAGGAAATCTAAAAGTTGCAAATTTTATGCGCGAGACATGTATTTGCCGTCACGTGTATCAATCAACAATACGTCATCTTGGTTAATGAACAAAGGAACTTGAACATTCAAACCCGTTTCCAGTTTGGCATTTTTGGTAGCACCTGTAGCCGTATTACCTTTAATGCCTGGCTCTGTTTCGATTACTTTCAGTTCCACGCTTGTAGGCAGGTTAATACCCAGAATTTCGCCGTTATAGCTGACGATATTTACATTCATGTTTTCTTTCAGGAAGTTAAGCTCCCATTTCAGTTGATCGCTGGACAATGTGAATTGATCATATGTTTCATTATCCATGAATGTATGGTCGTCTGCACTAGCGTACAGATAGGACACACCACGATTTTCGATTTGCGCCCGACCGATCGTTTCACCCGCACGGAATGTACGTTCAACGGTGTTACCGTTACGCAAGTTTTTCAACTTTGAGCGTACGAATGCTGCACCTTTACCCGGTTTTACGTGTTGGAAATCCAGCACCGTAAAAATATCTCCGTCTACCTCGACGGTCAAACCTGTTTTAAAATCATTAACGTTAATCACTAAAATACCCCTCCTACAGGACTGTTATCGTTATTAAACGACTGTAAATTCTTTGCTCGAATGTGTTAATACTTTGATGCCGCTATCTGTAATAACGATATCATCCTCGATCCGTACACCGCCCAATCCAGGCACATAGATACCTGGCTCGACCGTTACCACCATACCCGGCTCCAGAATATCATCACTCGCCTTCGACAGACGTGTAGATTCATGTACTTCAAGACCCAGACCATGACCTGTACTGTGCCCGAAATTGTCTCCATAGCCATGGCTCGCAATAATATCCCGGGTCAGTGCATCCGCTTCACGGCCTGTCATACCCGGCTTAATATGTTCGAGTGCGTGAAGCTGCGCCTTAAGTACAATATCGTAGATCTCACGCAATTGGGGCGCTAAATCCCCTTGTGTAGCCACTGTACGTGTCAAATCGGAGCAGTAGCCATCCAGCAACGCACCAAAATCAAACGTAATCAGCTCGCCTGCTTGTACTAACTTAGCACTGGCTACGCCATGAGGCAGAGCCGAACGAACCCCGGAAGCCACAATTGTGTCAAATGAAGAGGATGTAGCTCCCTGCTTGCGCATGAAGAATTCCATTTCCAGATCCAGCTCACGCTCGCTGACACCTGGCTTGATGTAAGGTAATATGTGTGCAAATGTAGCATCTGCCAAATCCGCTGCCCGCTGCATCACTTCCAGCTCTTCTGCATCCTTGTACACCCTTAACTTCTCCACAATGCCCGACACCGGAACCAGTGAAATAGGTGACAAATCTTCGCTATAAGCTTTATGCGTCGCAACAGTTACAGCGTCTTGCTCGAAGCCTGTTTCGCTGATCTGATGGGAAGACAGCAATTCTTTCACCGTTTCCATGACCTGTGCAGCGTGCTGCACCACCGTGAAGCCTTCGGCTTGTTCGGTCGCTTGCGTCATATAGCGAAAGTCAGTCAGCAAATAGCTATGGGATTCCGTAATCAGCACATAACCCGCCGAACCTGTGAAGCCTGTCAAATATCGACGATTGACAGGGCTAGTAATTAGCATAGCCCGCAGATTATGCTCGCCCAGCGCCTGCCGCAGCTTTAACACCCGGTCATTCTTCATCTTTCATTCCGCTCCCCTCTGTCAAATAACCAAATGCTATTTTAACACAGGGAATAGGCGCTTGAGAAGTTTTTGTTACGTTCAGCCCTCAGCTTTCTCAGGCTCGCGCTTTCTTTCATCCGTATACTCGACAGCAACGGTATATCCGATAAATAGTCCCCACAGCATAAACACACAAATTTCCGTATATAAGGAATTCCATGTTAACCGATCAGGAGGATTCATCATCCCTAGCTTAGGACCTGTTAATACAAATAAAACAACCCACCAAATCAGGCCATATACAATTCCGGGTAAAGGACCCTTAAATCTGCGCAGCAACAGAGTGTACACCAGTGAAGCTACGACGGATAATGCAATAAAAAACAGTAGCCCTACCAGGTGCCCCGCCATGGTGTTCATAAACGAATGCTTGAAAAAAGGCTCTGCGAGAAAGGCAGGCGCTACTACCGTAAAGTGCAACTTATAAAACAGCCAGCGCAGCAATCCCCAAAGCAAACCCGCAAAAAAACCCAACTCAAGTGCAAAAGGAATGAGAGGCGTATGTATTTTGCCTGACTGCTGCCTGCCTCTACCACTGTCGTTATGATTACGTTGATCCTGAGATTCGCGAGACTGCTCCTGTTCATCTCCTATCTTGGGTATAGAGTAGGTTTCACTCATGTTGTTTAATCCCCTTTCAATATGCAAACTTTTTCCATGGTAAAGACTATTGCAATCGGAAATGCATGTACTTCCATCGGATTCTGCATTCCCATTTTGCTAGGTAGTATGCTCAAAAGGAGGATCGTTTAACAATGAACCGGAATGCTGAATAATAGCAGCTTACCAGTTAAGCGTTCGGACCCGTTTTTTGCATTGACAAAATTTCAATCCTCTATCATAATATAACGATGAAAATGATAATCATTATCATTTTATAAAAACATATATACAGGAGAACGCTTCTATGAAAAAGGGACTAATTGGGATTTTATTGTTAATGGTTTTTACGCTCACTCTGGCAGGTTGCGGAGCAGCCGACAAAGCATCGGATAAAGATCAGGCACCCACGTCGGGTAGCAAACCGACTGACACAGCGACCGATCCTGTGACGGTAAAGCATAATCGTGGTGAGATCACGCTCAACAAGCCCGCACAGCGTGTCGTAGTACTGGAATGGACATTTACAGAGGATTTGATTGCATTGGGCGTTCAGCCGGTTGGTAATGCTGACAACGCCAACTACAAGGTGTATGTGACACCGGAGGCGGCTCTGGACAGCAGCGTGGTCGATGTCGGTACGCGTAACGAGCCGAACCTGGAGGCGATTGCTGCATTGAAGCCGGATCTGATCATTTCCAATGTTGATGGGAATGAAGCTATCTATGATCAACTCAAGGCCATCGCTCCGACGATCGAATATAATCTGAACGATGGTAACGGCTACGATCATGATAAAATGGTAGAAATTTTTAACAGCATCGCAGTCGCTCTTGGAAAAGAAGACAAAGCTAAGCAGGTGCTTGCCGAACTGGATCAGCATTATGCTGAAGCCAAAGAAAAGCTCGCCGCTGCTGGCAAGTCGGATTATCATTATATACTGACACAGGCTTTCACTTCGCAAAATGCGGCCAGCCTCCGTATGTTTTCGGATAACTCAGTCGTCGTGGCAACACTAGCGAAGATCGGTATGATTAACGATTGGAAACCGAGCAAAGTTGAACAGTATGGCTTTTCAACAGTAGGCATTGAAGCTCTGTCTGCCGTTCAGGACAGTAACTTTATCTATATTGTGCAGCCGGATGATAATGTTTTCGGCGAACCCATGAAAAATAATTCGGTCTGGAACGGTCTGAATTTCGTTAAAGAAAAACGTACCTACTCACTGAGCGGTACGACATGGACGTTTGGCGGCCCTCTCTCTTCAAAAGGGCTGGTTGACCAGGTTGTCGGGGCGATTACGCAATAGGTTGTTTCCGATATTCATTCGGTTTTATAATGATTAGCATTTATGTGAGCAGTTTGACGCTCCATAAATGCTTTTTTTATAAGCCTGTGGTTTCACCAGTTTCATCTAACTAGATATTCCCTTCCAAATTCGATACAATATACAAAAAAGCATGTATTAAGAGAGGTGAGACGGTTGTCACAAGCATCCAAGCCTGTGAGCTACGGCGGTCAGGCAGTCATTGAAGGTGTCATGTTCGGCGGCAAGCGTGTCAATGTCACGGCAGTTCGCCGCAAAACTGGCGAAATCACATATTTGGAAGTACCACGCAAGGAGCAATCCTGGGTATCCAAATTCCGCAGAATTCCTTTATTGCGGGGGATTGTAAGCATCATCGACTCCAGCGCTAAAGGTACCAAGCATTTAAACTATTCGGCCGATGCGTATGCTGATGATGAAGTAGATCCGGAGCAACGCGCTGAGCAAAAGAAAAAAGAAGAATCTCGCTGGAGTCTGAGTATGATGATCGGTGTGGCGGCGGTCGGTATTTTGTCATTCCTGTTTGGCAAAATTGTATTGACTCTCGTTCCGGTTATTGTAGAGAATTTCCTGTTCGGTAGCTTGTTTCACAGCCAAATTTTGCATAACCTCGCAGAAGGAGCTATTAAGCTGATTCTGTTACTGGCTTATTTGTGGGGTATTTCCCAAACTCCGTTAATTAAACGATTGTTTCAATATCACGGTGCAGAGCATAAAGTAATTACAGCATTCGAAGCTGGGGAAGAACTAACTCCGGCCAATGTGCAAAAATACAGTCGTCTACATTACCGCTGTGGTAGTAGTTTTATTATGCTGACTGTGATCATCGGGGTGCTTGTCTATTCCTTATTTACCTACGATAATCTGTGGGAACGTATGGGGCAACGGCTTTTACTACTTCCGATCGTACTGGGGCTTTCTTTTGAATTTCTCAAGCTGACCAATGCCCTTCGTGAAATTCCGGTACTTCGTTATTTAGGTTACCCCGGTCTGTGGCTGCAACTACTTACCACCAAAGAACCGACTGATGATCAAGTGGAGGTATCTATTGCCTCATTTAAGCGTATGCTTGAATTGGATGCTGAGTTGGAAAATGTACCTGTAAAGGAGACCTTCAACAGTCCGGTCCTTGATCCTGTGAAAGGATGAGTGAATAATGAACAGACATGCCGTTATTTTCTGGCTTACCCTTGCTTTGGGTGCATATGGGATTGTGGATATGCTATGGAGAGGAAGCTGGGGCTTTCTCATGAGTTTACTAATTCCCGTCCTTGTTTTTGCAGTTATATTTCTGCTATACAAATACCTGCCAGGACAACGCAATCGTCCCAAAATCAAACCCTCTGTGCGTACCATGGCCAAAACAACCAACTCACGTAAGCAGCAGACTACAGGCAAGCGCAAAGCGTATCCTTTTCATGTGATTGAAGGTTCTAAGGGAAAGAATGAAGAAGAACAACCTAAATATCATTAATGATAATCATCCTTTAAAATGTAGCACAAAGGAGCCATCACCCGCGTATTCAAATATGACCGGGAAGAGGCTCCTTTTTTACACCCTTTTAAATTAACTTTAACTGCGAGTTAGTGTTATTTCATAGCGTACATGGTATCCTTCATCAATTGGTACTTGCTATACTGCTGCTGGTAAGAAGTGATGCTCCATTTGTGGAAAAAAGCATCCCCTGCCTGCACACCGGAAGCATACAACAAATCACTTTGCTCTGTAGAAATGTTAAATTGTGCAGTGCGGATACCCAATGTTGGAATCTTAATCGTCCGATACCGATTCTCCTGCTCAATATATCGCTCATCGTGTGCTGATAGCATGGTATCAAAAATAGCCTGCAGCATGGTCAATGGACCCCGTATATAAGAAACTTTGGTCTCAGTACCCGTTTTGCCCACCATTTGAAACCCTACCGTTGGAATCGTTTTGGCCTCACGTTCATTTACAGGCTCATCAAAAAGCCACAAGGGCAAATTGCTTAGTAAAGCCCCATCAACTACAAAAACAAATTGCTGAGAAAAGGTCTTTCCCTTGGCAAGTGCAGAATCAAGCCTTAACATAACAGGATCAAAAAAATAAGGGATACTTGTGCTCATTCGAATGGCTTTAGCTACCTCCAGTGAAGAGGGATTGATACCAAAACGTTTGATATCCTCAGGAAGCACTAGAATGCGTCCATTCGTGATATCTGATGCAATAATGCGCAGTTTGCCAGGAGGTAAATCCGCGAATGTACGTACCCCCTTAGCTCGTAATAGCTCACGCACCCAGTGCTCCAGTGCCTCCCCTGAGTAGAGCCCTTTTTTAAGAAAGATACGAGCTGCTGGTCCAACCCACTTAATATTGAACACTGGAGAACGTCGTAACAACTTGACCAAGGGGGTTTTCTCAATTACGGCTTTCATTTCATCCGCAGAGTATCCCGCAGCCAATAAAGCAGCTACAATAGCACCTGATGATGTACCTGCCAAACGATTGAACACAATTTCATGCTCCTCCGCAGCCTTAACTGCACCTGCCAGCGAAATTCCCTTAACCCCTCCACCCTGGAACACAGCATTGATCAGCATAGATCAAAAAACCTCCGTTCTCTTGGGAGTAAGCAGTTCTACTGCTTATGTATGAGAACGGAGGCCCAAATAGAACCTATATGATCCAATTTATATCACATTTGATAATAATTTTGAAGAAGCTGAATGAGTCCGTATGGATTTTTACGCAAATGCTGTGCACTAAAGTAAATATCCCCTTTGACCTGTTTATAATCTTCGTTCAGTTCAAGCTGCTTAATTAGCTCTTGAGCCGTTTGCCAGCCCTTTTCAGGGGTGCCGATCTTATAAGGAGAATGACCGATATACAGCTTAACATCTGAGTTTTTGACCTCATTGGACCACCATGCGACAAGCTTGTCATATCCCGCCGCCGGGAAACCGATACTCCAGTAAATTTGTGGAGCTACATAATCAATCCATTCTTTGTTAATCCAGGTTCTTACATCCGCAAACGTCGTATCATACGCTGTAACGCCTGCCTTCGTGTCTGAACCCGTTAAGTCCTGAGATTTGTTACGCCATACCCCAAAAGGGCTAATTCCAAATTGAACTTTCGACTTGCTGGCATGAATACTTTTGCTCAAATCGCGAACAAAATTGTTCACATTATCTCTCCGCCAGTCGCCCTTGTTAGAGATTTTGTTGGCATTATATGCTTTGAAGGTCGCATCATCATCAAAAGTCCCGCTGTAAGGATAAAAATAATCGTCCAAATGGACGCCGTCAATATCATATCCGTTCACGACCTCCATAATCGCCGCAATGACATGCTGACGTGCAGCCGGAATTCCTGGATTGATGTACAATTGGCTACCATTCTTAACAATCCAGTCTGGATGTTGATTAGCCACATGATTTGCAGCCAAGCCGCTGGTTGTTCCTGTAGAATTCGCACGGAACGGATTAAACCAGGCATGGAATTCCATGCCTCGCTTATGCGATTCGCTAATCATAAATTTCAAGGGATCATAGCCTGGATTTTTACCTTGGGTGTTGGTCAAATACTTGCTCCATGGTACGAGACTCGACGGATAGAGCGCATCGCCGCTGGCACGAACCTGAACAAATACCGCATTGATGCCCATCCCCTGCAAATCATCGAGCATTTTAGTAAACTCCTGCTTTTGCTTCTCGGAGCTGCTTCGGGCAGCAGAAGAAGGCCAATCACCATTAATGGTAGAAATCCATGCCCCACGCATGGAAGTTGAAGCCTTTACCTGAACAACATTTGCCTGTGAAGAACTTGAACCGTCCTCACTAGTAGACGTTGACGGTGAAGTGACAACCGTCTGCTCATTATCGCCGGCTCCCTGATCCGTACTTACACTCTCCTGATTGCCAGATGCAGACGTATCTGATGTGGAAGCACTGTTTCCCGCCGAGCTACTCCCACCCGTAGAGACACCTTCCTTACCACTACTTAGCGTAATGACTCGCTCTGAAGCTTGCCAATCCACTTTTAATCCCAACTCTTCCCCAACAAAACGCAGTGGCACCATGACTCTCCCGCTTGTCATACGGGCAGATGCATCCAGTCGAACTGACTTACCATTCACCGTAGCGCTTTGTGCACCATTCTCCATAGATATATTTTTGTTCTGTGCTGTAATCGTTACCGTACCGGACGATTCCGACCAGTTGACCTGAGCGCCCAATCCCTCACTAATCACTCGCAAAGGAACCATCGTAACATTGGCTCCCTGTACAATATACGGTGACGCGTCACTTTGCAGGGACTGTCCGTCCAATATAATTTCAATATTACCAGTTGGAGCTGCTTGAACTCCAGGAACGATGGCAGTCTGCACTGCTAAGAGTAGGCCAGCAGCCATTGCCACTATTTTCTTTCGATTCATATTATTACAATCCTCCGCTAACCCTGTTAATTTTAACCCCTATCTTGTCCTGCTATATAATGGATAGACGCTAATAACCGGATATTTGTTGCGGTCGGGACAAATAAAAAAGCATCGTCCGTAAGGACAGATGCTTTTAGGAATCTCCACTCAATTCCTTGTGTATGTCATGAAGCTGGCGCAAGCGATCTTCATCCCGACGAAAATACTCAACCAATGTTTCGATACGGGTGATGGAATCCCAGCTCAAATGATGCTCAATACCTTCCACATCTTTATATATCAGGTCCTTGTCAACCCCAATCATATCTAGAAATTGCTCTAATAACTGATGGCGATCAACCAACCGTTTGCCGACCTTTTTCCCTTTCGGTGTCAAAATCAGTCCCCGATACTTCTCATATACAAGATAATCGTCTTTATCCAACTTCTGAATCATTTTGGTAACAGACGAAGGATGCACCTCTAACCCCTCTGCGATATCCGAGACACGAGCATAGCCTTTCTCATCAATCAGTTGGTAAATGCGTTCCAAATAATCTTCCATGCTTGGCGTTGGCACTTGTTTCCCTCTTTTCTGTTATTGAACGGGCGCTTACCGCCTTCATTTCCTGCGTTAAACCTACTATGTAATGATACATGTTATCATTGCCCATTGGCAAGTCTCATCCCTTCACTCACAGCTATTGCCACGATTTGTTCAATTTAAGCCGGGCACACTAATCTTGTCGTCCTGTATCGTTTATTTCTGCGGCAATATGTTAAAGTTGGACACCAGAGCACTGTGGATTTATTTCGAAAGGAGCGTTAGCCATGTCAACGCTTGAGCGTACTCCTGTCCAAATCAGAGGAACCAAGCCATTTTTGCCTGACCTGGTGTTTTTTGAGCCAGACGCACTGAATTATCCCAAGGGCCAGCGTATTATGGATTGGGTTAAAGCCAAGGATATTCCGTATCGGATGACTACCTCTCACAACCGAATTACCAATTTACCAGGTGAAACTGAAGTTGAAAAGTACCGAATGGCAAAAAAAACTTTGGTAGTCGGTATCCGTAAAACGTTAACTTTTGACCAATCCAAGCCCTCTGCCGAATACGCCATCCCCATTTCGACTGGTTGCATGGGGCACTGTCATTACTGTTATTTACAAACAACCTTGGGAGCAAAGCCGTATATTCGTGTATATGTCAACACTGACGATATCTTATCAGCAGCTAAAGCTTATATCGAGGAGCGTGCGCCTGAAATTACCCGTTTTGAAGCAGCTTGTACCTCCGATCCGGTTGGTTTGGAGCATATCACCGGAACGCTTGGAGACTTGATTCGTTTCATGGCAGATGAGGAATTTGGTCGTCTGCGTTTTGTTACTAAATATCATCATGTTGATCCATTGCTGGATATTAAACATAATGGTCATACTCGCATCCGCTTTAGCATTAATTCCGATTATGTTATTAAACAGTTTGAACCTGCAACTTCACGCTTCGAGGAACGTATTGAAGCCGCGGGCAAAATCGCACGAGCCGGTTATCCACTGGGGTTCATCATTGCACCCATCATCTGGTATGACGGCTGGGAAGAAGGTTACGGCGAGTTGCTGCGCAAATTGGGAGAAACCTTGCCCCAGCATGCTACAAAAGATTTGACGTTCGAATTAATTCAGCATCGCTTCACCAAAACATCCAAAGCTGTCATCGAGAAACGTTATCCGAAAACCAAGCTGGAGATGGACATAGAGAAACGCAAGAAAAAATGGGGCCGCTGGGGACAAAACAAATATGTTTATCCCGATGAACAGCAAAATGCACTGCGAGAGTTTATCACAGAGCGCATTTTTGAACATTTCCCTTTGAGTCGTATTGAATATTTCACATAACTAACATCCAATCTGGGGTAATCTGTTGTAAAAATAGCGTTACATCGGTCATATGATCCGTTACCAGTAAAATGCCAGTGATAACAAGTAGTATGCCACCTGTTTTGATGAGAATGGAGGTATAGCGAGAGGATAGTCTAACAGAGCCTGCCAGCAAAGCTAATACAAAAAATGGAATCGCAAAGCCAAGCGCATAGCCTGTAATCAGCTTGAACCAAATGTGATGCTCTACTGCCGCCAAAGCGATAATGGCCGTTAGCATGGGACCGATACAGGGCGACCAGCCTGCCGCAAACCCAATTCCGATCACAAAGGAACCGGCGTACCCGGCAGGCTTCCATGTCCAGCGAAGCTTATGCTCCCTCATTAGAATCAAAGGACGCACCACACCAAGAGATACCAGTCCCATTAGTAAAATAAGTAACCCTGCTACCACTCTTAGCGTATCCCCATAATTGGCAAACCATTCTCCAAGCAACCCGACACTTGCGCCCAGTGAATAGAAAACGACCGAAAAGCCCAATACAAAAGCAAGCGTATGTCCCATCGTACGATAACGAACCTCGGCCTTGTGCCGTCCTTCAGCCAGTTCACGCGCAGACATCCCTGTCATATACGATAAATAAGATGGATACAGCGGTAAACAACACGGTGAAAAAAAAGAAACCAGTCCGGCTACGATCGCCAACCCGGCGTTGATATTTGTCATCATCATTTCCCCCCACCTGTCTTAAATGAACACGAGCAAACAAGCCCTGCCTACTAAAACATACGTATAGCGGGAGCAAAATATGATGCAAGCCAAAAAGCGTATGCCCAGGAAGAATGATTCCCGGACATACGCTCATTACGTTCTTTTATTTTTACATAGCGTACTACTTTACAACTGCACCATTCGGCATACCTTCCGGTACGGTGGCCAGCGTAAGCTGATCTCCATGTGATGCTGCCAAAATCATACCTTGCGACAGCTCTCCCCGAAGTTTTACTGGCTTAAGATTGGTCACACAGATCACCTTGCGCCCAATGATATCTTCAGGCGTATAAAACTTCGCAATCCCTGATACTACTTGCCGCTGCTCATAACCAAGATCAAGTTGGAGCTTCAACAGTTTATCGGCCTTCTTCACAGGCTCGCAGGCGACGACCTGAGCAACGCGCAGTTCCACCTTGGCAAAATCCTCAATTCCAATCTCTTCCTTTGCCTCCGGGGCTTCCTGGCTCCCCTCAGATGCATTTTGCGGTTGAACTTGTGCTGTAGCTTCTTCCGGTTTCTTCCCCCCAGTCATTGCTTCCACGATAAAAGCAACCTCTTGCTCTGAATCCAGACGCGGGAAGATCGGATTACCTTTGACCAGCTGCGTTCCTTCCGGAATACGACCAAACTGCTTACCGCTATCCCATGTAGTCAGCTCACCTTGGCTAATACCAAGCTGTTCCCAAATTTTATGAGGAGCACGGGTTAAGAATGGCTGGAGTAAGATGGAAGCGATACGCAAGCTTTCTACCAAATGCAACATAACCGATGCCAATTCGCGACGTTTTGCCTCATCCTTAGCCAAATTCCATGGTTGCGTCTCATCAATATACTTGTTGCTGCGGCTAATAAATTGGCTAATCGCCGTTAATGCCACGGAAAACTCCATGTTTTCCATGGCTTCTTCTACTTTGCTATAAGTCGATGTTGCCATGTCTTCCAAAGCTCCGTCGAATGCTGTTACATTCGCTTCATAAGCCGGAACCTTGCCATCAAGATATTTATCTACCATCGCCACGGTACGATTCAATAAGTTGCCCAGATCATTTGCCAAATCCGAATTAACTCGATCTACAAAACTTTCTGGTGTAAATGTTCCGTCTGCCCCAAAAGGCACCTCGCGCAGTAAGTAGTAACGAAGTTGGTCCAGACCATAACGGTCAATCAACGTCACCGGGTCTACAACATTGCCTTTAGATTTCGACATTTTACCGTCTTTCATGAGCAGCCAACCATGTGCAAATACTTTTTTAGGCAACGGAAGATCCAGCGCCATCAGCATGATCGGCCAATATATCGTGTGGAACCTTACAATCTCTTTACCTACGATATGCACATTTGCAGGCCAGAATTTATCATACAACTCGGTATTGGAAGAGCCATAACCCAAGGCTGTGATGTAGTTGGAAAGTGCATCAATCCAAACATACACGACATGCTTCGGATCCCCCTTCACCTTAATGCCCCAATCGAAGGTAGTACGTGATACAGCCAAATCCTCCAGACCCGGCTTGATGAAGTTATTGATCATCTCTTTTTTACGTGATTCCGGCTGGATAAACTGTGGGTTCTCTTCATAAAATTGCAGCAACCGATCAGCATACTTGCTCATACGGAAAAAGTAACACTCTTCCTTGACCAGTTCTACAGGGTGTCCACTATCCGGGCTTTTTCCTCCAGCCACATTGCCTTCGGCGTCCTTCACCACGTCAACCAGCTGAGTTTCTGTGTAGTACGTCTCGTCAGGGATGCTGTACCAGCCTTCGTATTCTCCCTTGTAAATATCGCCTTGCTTCAGCAAACGATCAAAAATTTCCTGTACGACAGCCTTATGACGTTCCTCCGTAGTACGGATAAAATCGTCATTGGAAATGTCGAGCTTCCGCCACAGTTCTTGAATACCTGCCACAATATCATCTACGAAACGTTGCGGCGTTTTGCCTGCTGCACTCGCTTTCTGTTCAATCTTCTGACCATGCTCATCCGTTCCTGTCAAATAGCGCACTTCATAACCACGTAGCCGCTTGTACCGGGCCATTGCATCTCCCGCAACCGTCGTGTAAGCATGACCTATATGTAGCTTGTCGCTCGGATAATAGATCGGAGTCGTAATGTAAAATGTGTTCTCATTGGACATGTGTGTTGCCTCCTGTTTTGTTCACGGCAGCTCAATAAGATCTGCTGACATGATGGTACTCCAATTCATGAAATTGGCACAAATTGGGCACAAAAAAGACCCCCGCCCCTATGGGACGAGAGTCACCTCACGCGTTACCACCCAATTTTCCTGTATCCTCGCAGACTACAGGCTTCACCGGTCACATCTGACCGCCCATTAACGCTGGAACACGCCTCCCCCTTACGCTTGCCTCCTAAGCACTAATAACTGTGGCAAATACGCTCGAAAAAGGTTCCTCCAGGACCATATTCAGGCTTCGCTCCAGACCGGTTTGCAGCTAACCCCGGCTCTCTGTACTGGACAATTCACCCTACTCATCCCTTCGCAGGAAAACAATATTAACCAAAATATAACCAAATCCGCATAGCGCTGTCAAGTCAGGCCCTTCTCGGAGTGGGTAGCCAAACGATCTTCGCTGGACCTATCTGTCCTCTTTTTTGCAGGAGGGACCAAATCTACACCGCCCGGATGAAAGGGATGGCACTTGGCTATACGCTTTGCAGCAAGCCATGAACCTTTGAGCGCACCATGCACCTCTACCGCCTCCAAGGCGTACGCCGAACACGTTGGATAGAATCGGCAGGTAGCCGGCTTTAACGGTGAAATATAGGAACGATAAAACTTAATCGGAGCCTGTACCACTCTGCGTGTGGTGATTTTCATTTCAGTAGCCCCCGTGGCTGTGAGTGTGACTGCTCGTCTGTCTGAATCCCCTATCCGAATTACTATCAGTATGTCCATTCTTCTGTTGACATTCTTTACAATAACCAAAAATTTCAAACTTGTGCTCGACGATTTGGAATTGATCCGTTGTATCCGTCATTTGCATTGGGCAAAAAGAAATCGGTAATGTTTTCTGACAGCTCAAGCAAATCATATGGTGATGGTGATGATGCTCATTACAGCTCACCTTGAACTTCATTCCATCCTCAAAAGATACCTGTTCCAGCACACCCAATTCCTGCATTACACGCAGATTACGATAAACCGTATCAAAGCTAAGTCCACTGTACTTCTTACCCATATATTCATAAACGTCTTTGGGGGACAGATACCCTTCATTCTCGGAAAATAACGTAGCCAACGTCTTGCGCTGATCTGTAATACGCAGCCCCTGAGCGGACATTGTTGCAATAATCTCATCCTTTGTCAGCATGCGTTTCACCCTCCCCTGTCTGTAGTTTCAGGTTTTCTGATGCAGGCTTAGGCTTGCATCTATTTATTATACCACGATTAAAGTCAATATTATAAGAGATATTCGTATCTATACATAAGAAAAAGACGCTCTCCGGCGCTACGACCAAATTCGCAGCAGGAGAACGCCTATATTCTGCAAGTGACATCGACTTTTAAACGGTGAATGACGAGACCCAAGGTCTAAGCCGGCAAACAGCACCGGTTATTTCATATTAATTTTTAATAGCTGGTAAAGGCATAACTACTACGGAAACCGGCAAGTTACTTCCTGCAGCAGCAGTGAAATACATCTCTACACTTTCCTCGATATGCCCTGTGCGATACAGCACACTCATCTCATTTGGAGCCCATACCGAGCCGTTTGTCGGGATACCCACAACCTGATTGTTTACCATCGCATAGCCGGAATATTCGCCTCCACGCGGGTTGAACGTAATCAGTGAATACGGTGCTACATGATCCAATTTAACTTTATATACAACACCAAAATTACCGGCATTGGAAGCAGAAGAGCCGTCTAGACCATCCGTACCAATCAGGTTCGGATCTACCTTATTATCACCAAGAACGATACGTTGAGCTGTTTTACCAACCTCTTCGGTATAATTGAGCGAGATATCCGAATTAGCGTACGTTCCACGGTTATGAATACCGTCCTTAGGCAGTTTTGCCAGTGTAGGCAACGCGGTTAACGGATCTACATTTGCATCTAACACAATTACAGTGTATTGAATAGGTTGATCCGTATACAAATCGGATAACAGAGATATGACCTGTTTTTGCTTGATTTTTTGTGCATTCAAATCCTCTAGAATAATGCGGCTTTCCCCAGGATTTAGAACTGTGCTAGAACGCTTGCTTCCATCCTGCATGGATTGAAAATATCGTTGAATCGAGACTTTACCCGCAGCAGTGGCAAATTCAGATGGTCCAGCAAAACCAGAATTTTCGACATTCATGTTGGCAGGAGTAATATTGTTGTTGGTCGCAATCACGTACATTTTCACATCTCGACCCGTTTCATTCACATGATGGACGAGTATGCGCGTGCTGCCTGATCCGGTTTCCTGATACACAATTCCGTCCTGAAATACACGTTCCGGGCTGTTAGCACGGATCAAAAGACGCGGTGAAGATGTACTAGTCAAAGGAATGGTAGCCATGGTAGGCACCTGACTGCCGTCTACTGTATATTTATCACCATATGGTGTGAAGATTTTATTGAAATCATCTTCGTTGTACAGCAATTCATTCGTAATTTTAATTGTTTCACTTTTGGTACCTGTTGCGCCGTGCTTATCAGTCACAGTGAGTGTGATTGTTACATCACCTGGTTGGAAGAAGGCAAGTTTCTTATTCTCCCAATCACGCTTAGTGATAGCATTCTCATCATCTGTACTCAGGTCGGTAATGGTGATTTTCTCACCCATTTTGTACTCTTTTTTATCAGTTGTAAACAGAGCCACTGGCGGCTGATTTGGTGGTCTTACTGTAATTGTAACTGAGTAAGGATCACTCCAGTTCCCAGCAGAGTCAAGAACAGAATAGGTAACTACATATGTACCCGGCTCCTGAAATACGTCCTGCTTACCTTCCCAACGTTGGTTCACAATCGGAAGACCTGTAGGAGAAGATTCCTTCGTCAAATACGTAACTTGGGTTTCGCCCGCATAGATATCTTTTTGTTGAACCGTGAAGGAAGCTTTAGGTTTCTGATTCAAATCCATGATAACTTGTTTAGTCGTATTATTCACAGTATAAGGAATATTTAAGGCCTGTGTAATCGAGGTCAATGGCACCATAAATACGTTCTTTTGCTGAAAAGCCGGTCCCTTCATTTGTCTGGCTTCACCGTTAACCGTATAAACCTTGCTGTCTGTTTTAAAGCGCATGACATTTGTTCCTTGTGTGATTACGGTTTCTTTGGTGGCAGTGTCATAACTAAACTGCAATCCGACACGGCTGACAAGTGAACGGATAGCTACATAGGAAACTCCGTCCTTCACGGTCATCGGCTGAGTTGCTGTGTACACCTGTCCGTTTTGTTCCATTTTCGCGCTGTTTAAGTACAAAATCAATTGATTAGCACCCATGGATGTTGGAGCTCCACCAGGATTGGTGATCGTTCCGTCTCCACCGTATACATCATTGGATACGTTCGATCCGTTGGTTGTATCCGTAGGTAGGCCAGTCAATGGATCATTGGATACGCCTGTGTTATTAGGTGTCACCGTGTCAGTTTGTGTGCTAGTTCCATCTTGATCTCCGATACTATTCTGAACGCCTGAATCAGCAACATTGGCCTGAGTCTGCTGTGCGCTAACCGAATCGGTGGATTGAACGGTTGTTGATGCTGCTTCTGCTCCTACAGGGGCTACTGCGGCCACCTGAGCTACCGCAAGGGCGGTGAGCATGGTCCATTTCTTGAAATTCATTGTCTGTCTCCTTCTATCACCAAATTATTATCATTCCCGTAAAAAGTCATACTATTAGACGCGTCAGTTGTTAAAAAGTTTCTGGAAATTTTGCTGATCATGAAAAAAAGGGAACTTTCTCCTGTGACTGCAAAAAATTCAACAACAAAAAACCGCCGCCCATCTGACCTGATGTGGCGGCGGCTTCATTACTAGGAAATAGCTTTTGAGCCATTTACATTATGATGGACGACAGACAGAATTCTTTCCTGCAGTCTCCAGACGACCCTCTTCAATGAGTCGGTATGCACGTTGAACTTCTTCATCTGTAGGAGATGGAACTCCCTCCAACGGATACTCCTTACCAAGCATTTCCCATTTGTAAACACCCATTTGGTGGTAAGGTAAAATTTCGAATTTCTCGACTCCGTTCAACGTTCCGATAAACCGTCCCAAATTCAATAAATCTTGCTCGTCATCATGAATACCCGGTACAAATACGTGTCTAATCCACATTTTGCGCCCTTGCTCAGACAACCAGCGAGCCGTACTTAGCATACGGTCGTTAGACTTGCCTGTAAGCTTAATATGCTTGTCATTGTCAATATGCTTAATATCCAGTAGCACCAAGTCTGTTACGTCCAGCAGTTCATGGATACGGCCCGCGTCATTAAAACCGTTACTGTCCAGTGTCGTGTGCAAATTCCACCGACGTTTCACTTCTTTGAACAGCTCTGCGACAAAATGAGCTTGCAGCGTCGGTTCTCCACCGGATACGGTCAATCCGCCTCCTGAAGAACGGTAATAAGCTAAATACGGCTCAATCTCAGCCAATACCTCCTCCAACGTCATCGGATTACCTTCATTCAAGGCCCAAGTGTCCGGGTTATGGCAATATTGACATTTCAACAAGCATCCTTGCATAAAGAGCACGAAGCGGATGCCGGGACCATCGACGGTCCCGAAGGTTTCCAATGAGTGTATGTGACCTTTCAACATGTTGCATCATCCTTCCCGCATCCGCTATGCGTGCGTCATTGTAATACTTATTTACATTGTACCGTGGAAAGTACGGTTAATAACATCCAATTGTTGTTCACGAGTCAGCTTGATAAAGTTAACGGCATAGCCGGAAACACGAATCGTCAGCTGTGGATAGTTTTCTGGGTGTTCCATTGCATCCAACAGTTGTTCGCGAGCAAACACATTGACATTCAGATGATGTGCGTGGCTTCCAAAGTAGCCATCCATCATCGAAACAAGGTTTGTTTTGCGAGTTTCTTCTTCTTTACCCAGTGCTTTAGGCACGATGGAGAAGGTATTCGAGATACCATCCAGACTGTGTTCATAAGGCAATTTGGCTACGGAACTCAGAGATGCCAAAGCACCTTTTTTATCACGGCCGTGCATTGGGTTTGCCCCTGGTGCAAACGGTTCGCCTGCTTTACGTCCATCCGGTGTTGTACCTGTTTTCTTACCGTACACCACGTTGGAAGTAATAGTCAGTACAGATTGAGTAGGAACCGCATTACGATAAGCTTTATGCTTGCGAATCATGCTCATGAAGCTTTCTACCAGTTCCACAGCGATGTTATCTACACGGTCATCGTTGTTACCGTAGCAAGGGTATTCGCCTTCGATTTCAAAGTCAACGGCAATCCCTTTTTCGTTACGGATTGGTTTAACTTTTGCAAATTTAATGGCACTCAAGGAGTCGGTAGCAACTGACAGACCCGCAATACCACAAGCCATGGTACGGAGAATATCACGATCATGCAACGCCATTTCAATGCGTTCGTAGCTATATTTATCATGCATGTAGTGAATAACATTCAAAGTGTTCATGTACAGTTTTGCCAGCCATTCCATCATAGGTTTGAAGCGACTCAACACTTCTTCGTAATCCAGAACCTCACCTGTAATAGCTGGGAATTCAGGCCCTACTTGGACGCCAGATTTTTCATCTTTACCACCGTTAATTGCATACAGCAGAGCTTTTGCCAAGTTGGCGCGAGCACCAAAGAATTGCATTTGTTTACCGATTTTCATTGCCGATACACAACAAGCAATACCATAATCGTCTCCATAAATCGGACGCATCAGATCGTCATTCTCATACTGAATGGAGCTAGTCTCAATAGAAACTTTAGCACAATATTTTTTGAAGCCTTCAGGCAGTTTTTCCGACCACAGTACAGTCAGGTTTGGCTCCGGTGCAGGTCCCAAGTTGTAGAGAGTGTGCAGGAAACGGAAGCTGTTTTTAGTTACCCGAGTTTCTCCAGTTACGGACATACCACCAATGGACTCAGTAACCCAAGTTGGATCTCCACTGAACAGTTCATTATAGTCAGGTGTGCGCAAGAACTTAACAATACGCAATTTCATAACAAAATGATCGACCAGTTCTTGTGCTTGCTCTTCTGTCATTGTACCCTCTTCCATATCACGTTGAGAGTAAATATCAAGGAAGGAAGATACACGTCCTAAGGACATTGCTGCACCATTTTGTTCTTTGATTGCTGCAAGATATCCAAAATATACCCATTGGAAAGCTTCTTTCGCATTGTTAGCAGGTTTGGAGATATCAAAACCGTGCTCAGCAGCCATTTGTTTCAGTTCATTCAAAGCACGAATTTGCTCGGAAATTTCCTCACGCAGACGAATTACATCTTCTTCCATGGAATCAACTTCAAGGCTTTTCAGTTGCAGTTTTTTATCTTGAATCAAGAAGTCTGCACCATACAAAGCTACACGACGATAGTCACCGATAATACGACCACGACCGTATGCATCTGGCAAACCAGTAATGATACCAGCTTTACGAGCTGCTCTCATTTCATCTGTATAAGCGTCAAATACACCTTGGTTGTGCGTTTTACGAATATGAGTGAAGATATCAATGATACTTTCTGGTACTTCAAAACCATAGGCTTTGCAAGCGTCGATCATCATCCGAATTCCACCAAACGGTTGCAAAGAACGTTTGAATGGAGCATCTGTTTGTACACCGACGATTTGTTCTTTATCCCGGTCCAGATAGCCAGGCTTATGTGAAATAATGGTGGATGGCGTATTCACGTCTACATCAAGCACGCCGCCGTTTGCCAACTCTTTTTTAGTAAGATCGGATACAATATCCCACAGTGCAGTTGTGTTAGCGGTAGGACCAACTAAAAATTCTTCATTGCCAACATAAGGTAAGATATTGGTTTCAATAAAATCGTTGACGTTGACTTCTTTAGTCCATTTACCTTTTTTAAAACCTCTCCAGCCAGATTGTTGCTCTTGTAATTCTCTCTCAATCACCGACATGTAAATCCCTCCAAATTGTTTGGTCTTCCGGACTTGTGATTTTTTTCACGATAAAGCTATTTCTTGAGCCCGGCCTGTTCACCGATGCCTTACGCTCAGTGTCGGGACCTTTCTTACACCCTTATTGTAGAATAATGATAGAGTGTAGTATGTGATAAAAATCACAATATGAGTGATTTTTATCACTTTATTTTCCCTAGCTTCACGCCTATATCCTTAGCCTTGCCGTTCACCTCCCTTCCCAAACCAACAGGCCCTCTATATAGAGAGCCTGCATCGGTATTGAACGAGAAAATGCTTTTTCACAAGCCTCTTCGTACCTATTATATTATTGGTCAAAACGTCCGTAGAAGGCATTGCGATATACGTCAGCCAACTCAGTAACCAGTGGCAACTTCGGATTTGCAGTTGTACATTGATCTTCAAATGCGCGGTCAGCCAGATAGTCTACACGTGATTCGAAATCCTTCGCATCGAAACCGATTTGTTGGAACGATTCCTCGATACCAAGTGTTTTGTTCATCTTACGGATCGCTTCGATCAAGCTGTTAACCCCTTCTTCGGTGGTGCGTGCAGGCAGTCCCAGTATGCGCGCGATTTCTGCATAACGCTCATCCGCAACAAAGTGCGAATATTTAGGGAACGAAGCAAATTTTGTCGGTTTTTTCGCATTATAGCGAATGACGTGCGGCATCAAAATGGCATTCGTGCGGCCATGCGCTGTATGGTATTGTCCACCCCATTTATGTGCAAGACTGTGGTTAATGCCCAAGAATGCATTAGCAAACGCCATACCAGCAAGTGTGGAAGCATTATGCATTTTTTCACGAGCCAGCTTATCACCGGTCAGAGCCGATTGTTCCAGGTATTGGAATACCAATTGAATGGCTTTAATCGCCAGACCGTCTGTGTAGTCATTAGCCATTACGGACACGTAAGCCTCGATAGCATGTGTCAGAACGTCCATACCTGTGTCCGCTACAGCTGTTTTAGGCAGCGAATATACAAACACTGGGTCAATAATTGCCACATCAGGAGTCAACTCATAGTCAGCCAGCGGGTACTTCGTGTTGCCCAGGTTTTTGTCCGTAATTACTGCGAACGATGTAACTTCGGAACCTGTACCCGAGGTTGTAGGGATAGCTACAAATTGTGCTTTTTGGCCCAAACGTGGGTACTTGTAAATCCGTTTACGGATATCCATGAATTTTTGTTTTAAGTTATTGAAATCAGTATCTGGATATTCATAGAACATCCACATGCCTTTAGCCGCATCCATTGGCGAACCGCCGCCCAATGCGATGATGCAATCCGGTTGGAAACGTCTCATCATTTCAGTACCACGTTCTACCGTAACTGTCGATGGATCTGGCTCTACTTCAGAGAACACTTCGATAGCTACTGGTGTTTGGCGTTGATGCAGATAATGAATAACACGATCTACATATCCAAGTTGTACCATCATAGGGTCTGTGATAATGGCTACACGTGTGATATCAGGCATTTTAGCAAGATACTGTGTCGAGTTTTTCTCAAAATAGATTTTGGAAGGTACTTTGAACCATTGCATATTCACCGTCCGTTTCGCCACCCTTTTCACATTAATCAAATTGACTGCCGATACGTTCGACGAAGTCGAGTTACGACCGTACGAACCGCAACCGAGTGTCAACGAAGGAAGGTTGGTGTTGTAAATGTCGCCAATCGCACCATGTGTGGAAGGTGCATTTACAATGATACGTCCTGTTTGCAGACGGTTTGCGAAGCGAGCGATAACGTCCTCATCGTTCGAATGAATAGCGGACGAGTGGCCCATGCCCCCGAATTCCACGACTTCAGCAGCGCGTTGAATACCTTGTTCCGCATTTTTTACTTTATAGCAAGCCAATACAGGACTCAATTTTTCCGCAGACAATGGGAATTTTGTTCCTACCCCTTCAATCTCAGCGACCAAAATTTTAGTTCCTGCTGGTACTGTGATACCACTCATTTCAGCAATTTTCACAGCAGACTGCCCGACGATAGCTGGGTTCACTGCACATTTCTCGACATTCATAGCTCCTTGAGTGAGCTTAGCTGCTTCTTCTTTATTTACAAAATAACAGCCGTTAGCGATCATCAATTTTTTCACTTGTTCGAAGATTGGTTCTTCGATAATAACCGCTTGCTCGGAAGCACAAATCATACCGTTGTCGAAAGATTTAGAGAGGATGAGATCGTTCACAGCCTGTTTGATGTCTGCTGTTTTTTCAATAAAGCAAGGCACGTTACCTGGGCCTACACCCAGAGCAGGTTTACCGCAGCTATATGCCGCCTTAACCATGCCTGATCCACCAGTTGCCAGAATCAGCGCCACATCAGGGTGGTTCATCAGTACATTGGTCTTATCCATCGAAGGTGCTTCAATCCATTGAATACAATCAGCTGGAGCGCCATGTTTAACAGCTGCTTCGAGCAAGATGCGGGCTGCTTCCGCACTACACGATTGAGCAGATGGATGGAAACCGAAAATGATTGGGTTACGTGTTTTAATGGCAATCAACGCTTTGAACATCGTAGTCGAAGTCGGGTTTGTCACTGGAGTGATCCCCATGATAATGCCGACTGGCTCTGCTATCTTTTGAAAACTGTCAAAATCATTGTCCTCAATGACACCGACGGTTTTTTCATTTTTGATACTATGATAGATATATTCTGTTGCAAACATGTTTTTGGTGATTTTGTCCTCGTACACACCGCGTCCTGTTTCTTCAACAGCCAACTTCGCCAGGTACATGTGTTTATCCATCCCTGCGAGTGCCATAGCTTGTACGATTTCGTCAATCTGTTCCTGATTCATACTCATGAAAGCTTGCTGTGCCCGGTTCCCCCGGTCAATCAGCGTTTGAATATACTGCTCTGCGCTTTGCTCTTTTTGGATAACCTCGTTTTTAACAGCCATTTCCCTCATCCTCCTGTTATCTCGTGTACTATCTCTTGTTCACGCACTGATCGTAACACAGCTTTTCAAGATATATTGTGATTTTTTTCACAATCTATTTAAAATTTTATTTTATGAAGTGAATTAAATCACAAAGTTTGGAATTCTGCCACTTTTACCCCCTCTTCTTGCCCCAAAAACTCATTGCACAGGTATATAATGAATTTGAATTGATCAAGTTGCAGATAAAAAACATAGGATACAAAGGGGAAATGGACGATGAGAAACCCTACAAATGTAATGGAAGCCCGCGGCAACACCTGTTGCTTCTCGGAGGCCAGCTTCAACCGATTGCAAGTGATGATGAAAGATCGAGTTATGCCAGAAAGCTCGCATCTGTTCTGGGAAGGAGATACAGCGGATAAGCTGTTTTATATTAAGCGCGGACGCGTGAAAGTAACCAAAACAACGGATGAGGGCAAGGAACTTATTCTATATATGTATCAAAGCGGCGATCTTGTTGGTCAAGCCGATCCATTTTTCGGTACTAAGCATTCCTTTTCTGCTGAGGTTCTGGAAGACAGTGATATTGGCGTAATCGATCATACAGATCTGGAGTTGCTTATTTGCCAGCATTGTGATTTTGCGATTGACTTTATGAAATGGATGGGTTCGCATCACCGCATTACACAAACTAAGTTCCGCGATTTGATGATGTATGGCAAACCAGGCGCTTTATGTTCAACACTCATCCGTCTATGCAATACCTATGGTGAGCCTCACGGCGAACATATCCTGATTCATAAAAAAATTACTCATACTGACTTATCAAATATGATCGGTGCGACCCGGGAAAGCGTAAACCGGATGCTTAGTGATCTACGTAAGAAAAATGCAGTAGAATACGATAATGGCATGATTGTTGTCAAGGATTTGGAAATGCTGCAAGGCGTATGTCATTGTGAATTGTGCCCTCGTGAGATTTGCCGGATATAATAAATCGTTTTTTATGTAAAAAGGAGTGTTATAAGCCATTATAGCTTATAACACTCCCTAATTTATTTCCACTCCCCTACTTATATAGGAGCAGTAGCGAAGCATTTTAACAATAGTTCTTCTTCTGTCAACACACTTTTTAAAACTGTAAGCATAGATAACTTAAATTCCCCATCTCATAGCTTCTATGGATGACCTTGGCTTTGTTTGCAGGATTGCCACTCCCCATTGCAATAAACAACGGTACAAAGTGCTCTGCTCTTGGTACGGCTTGACGAGCATACGGTGCTTTGCTTTCATAGTGATCCAAAGCCTCTATATCTCTACTTTGTACTTTTTCAATAATCCAATCATCAAAATCTATAGCCCAAGGTTCTGTTTTCGTTTCCCCCCATTTGACGATACGCAGATTATGAACAGTCACGCCACTGCCAATGACCAGAATATCCTGTTCTCCCAGTCCACGTAGCACTTCACCAATGACATATTGTGCTTTGGGCAAGAGATATGGATTTACAGAGATCTGAACTACCGGAATGTCTGCTTCAGGATACATACGATGCAACAATGTCCAAGATCCATGATCCAGTCCCCTCACCCGATCAGTTTGTACGTCAATGCCCTTTTGTTCATATAATTTTTTTAGCTTATTGGCCAGTTCAACAGAACCATGTGCTGGATATTTCACCGCGTACAGTTCCGGTGGGAAACCACCAAAATCATAAATGGTATCGTACACGTCATCCATCGAACTGATCGTCAACGTTTGCGCTTCCCAATGAGCAGTAAAGATAACAACCGCTTTAGGACGAATGCTTTTCCCCAGTTGCTCTAAAAATGAAGTATAGTCCGTCTGTTCAATAGCAAGCATCGGTGAGCCGTGGGCCAAAAATAAAGATGGAATCATATAATATCCCCTTGTCATCAATAATTTATTTTATTAATTAAGTAACTTTATGTAAGTAATAGTACATAAGTAACAGAGTAATGTCAACACAGATTTCAACATACACTTAAAGATCAAAGACTCCATAAATAAAGATTGATATAGGTATAAAGTCATAGTAATATGTAACTAATAAATTTTAAATTTCACTATATATCAATACAAAGGACTGGTTTCTATGGAGATATATACTTCTAATTGCCCAAAATGCGGTTCTGTTTTTCGTCAAAACCTTAGAAACCTATGTAGTACTTGTATTCAGGAAGAAAATATATTCTTGGACCGCTGTTCTAACTATCTATGGAAGCATCCTTCTACTCATACCCGCCAGCTCAGTGATGTAACCGGCACACCTATGGAATTGCTCACAGACTGGGTAAGGGCAGGCAAGTTTCCCTCCACATACAGTCAGCTTGATTATCCTTGTGAATCCTGCCGTTCCCCTATTTATGCAGGAAGACTTTGCCATTCCTGTTTGGGTACATTCCGTTCGGCCGCGCTGGATATTCAAACCCGTGTCCCCCGTCGTACAACAGCAGCATTATTCTCAGTTGCGGGGCGCGTCAAAGGCTATTAAGCCGTGTAGCCTATACACAAAATAAAAAAACAGCCTTTTTCCTAGGAAAAGGCTGTTTTGCTATGAGAAACGCTTATTTAGTTTGTTGCTCATCTGATCCATTCCTCAGCCCAATATTGAATCTGTTCCATAACCGGCTGAAGTGCACGGCCTTTGGTTGTTAGCTCGTATTCAATGCGGACAGGAGTTTCCGGATATACATGACGTGTAAGAATTCCTTCATTTTCCAAATCTTTCATTCGCTCTGATAACATTTTGTCACTCATTGTGGGAATCAGATTGGAAATATCCTTAAACCGCTTAGGACCGCTCATCATGGATTGAATAATTAATCCATTCCAACGCTTACCCAAACATGAAAAGGCGGTTTCAAAACGCGGACACATTTTTGTACATTGCGGTTGACTCTCCAAATTTTTCACCTTCTTTTACATTTCGGTTTGATAAAGCTTTCCTTTTGTTAGTATATATCATTTTAGCATACTTTATCCCGAAAGAAAACACTTTCTTCTTAAATTAAATACCTGCGCCGATAAAGTTGCCATGACCAAAACTGATTATACAACAAACCAATACAGCAGGTATATGTCTAAATCGTTAAATACAAAAAGGCGGAATCCCAAGAGGTTCCGCCTATCAATCTGTTCATTATACAGCTCATCAAAATGTGATGATTGTCATTATACCAACACTCCACCGAGAGGTCTCATAGGTTCAGTTCTACCATATATTGGTTTGTTAATATTTGTCGGAGAAGTCCAACGAATGCTGTTGGCGATAACTTTCAAAATATCAGGCTGGTAATAAGTCGGATAGGTCTCATGACCTGGGCGGAAATAGAATATCTTACCGCTACCTCGGCGGAAAGTACATCCGGTTCTAAATACTTCGCCGCCTTCAAAGTTACTAACAAATACCAATTCATCCGGCGCTGGAATATCAAAGAACTCGCCATACATCTCTTCCTGCTTCAACAAAATTTTGGCATCTATGCCTTCTGCAATGGGATGTGACGGATTCACCGACCAAATAATCTCCTGTTCACCTGCCACCCTCCATTTCAGATCGCAGCTAGTGCCCATTAGGGATTTGAATGGCTTAGAAAAATGGCCTGAGTGCAGCACGATCAAGCCCATTCCTTCCTGCACTCGCTTGACAACACGCGCCGTAACTTCATCGCTCACCTGATCGTGGGCTTTATGCCCCCACCACAGCAGCACATCTGTGGAATTCAGGATATCTTCTCCCAAACCATGCTCGGCATCATCACGCAGAGTAGCTGTTCGAATGGCAAATCCCTCTCCTGCCAGGCCGTCAGCCAACGCTTTGTGTATCCCGTCAGGATATATCTGTTTAGCTTCATCATTCAACTTTTCGTTCAAAAATTCATTCCAAATGGTGACGTTAATCATCAACATTTCCCCCTATTAGGTTAGACCCACCACATCTCGCTCAGCGGTTCTTCAATCAGTACCTGGCGAAGATTGTGGACGGCCTTAGTAAAGCCTTCCTCCACGGACATCAGACCATCTTCATGCTCAATACTCACTACATAATCGTATCCCACCAGACGCAGAGCACTGATAATATCTGCCCAGGTTTTTACATCATGTCCATAACCCACAGTTCGGAACTGCCAAGCGCGATCTAGCATTTTCGTATATTCCTGCATATCGGTAAGTCCATATTTATTTACATTGATCGGATCAATCGTCGTATCCTTGGCATGAAAATGGTGAATGGCTCCCTCTCGGCCCAAAATTTGAACCGCCTGCACTGGGTCAATTCCCTGCCACCACATATGGCTCGGATCCAGATTAGCACCAATGACCTCTCCCGCAGCTTCACGCAAACGAAGCAAGGTCGCTGGTGTATGAACGGAGAAGCCCCCGTGTAGCTCCAGCCCAATTTTAACATGATGATCTGCTGCAAATTTCCCCGTCTCAGTCCAGTAAGGAATAATTTTATTCTCCCATTGCCACTTCAATACTTCCTGAAAATCATTAGGCCACGGAGCCACAGGCCAGTTTGGATATTTCGCATCCTCATGATCACCCGGACAGCCAGAGAAAGTGTTCACAACTGGAACTTCCAGCTTTTCTGCCAATCGAACGGTTTTAAGAAACGTATCATGATCAGCCTGGGCCAAATGCTTTTGCGGATGGAGAGGATTGCCGTGACAGCTAAGCGCACTAATCGTTAGTCCGCGGGACTCTACTGCCTTTTTGAAATTTTTGAGCGCTGTATCATTCTCCAGCAACTCATCCGGCTTACAATGCTTATCCCCAGGGTTGCCGCCTGTACCGATTTCTACAGCATCCAATCCTTGAGAAGCCACATAATCCAGCGCCTCCTCCAGCGAACGTCCGCCAAACAACACCATAAATACTCCAAGTTTCAAAAGAAATCCCTCCCTGTATCATATGTGAAAAAAGCTGCTTTCATTATAATGATGGTCTATTCGGGATAATTACGGGCTTAGTCAAAATAGACAGCTTTCCCCGTACGAGCCGATTCATAGATAGCTTCCAAAATTTCAGTAACAACCAGTGCCTGTTCCGGCTTCACAAGAGGTTCTTTGTCGTCCAGAATAGATTCGATCCATAGACGCGCTTCACGGTCTGCCTCATTTTCCGTTTCTCCAGAGTAAAAGGCAACACCACCTGCATCCAGATCTATTTTCGTATCAAACAAGCGGCTGTTCTTTTCCCCGTTAATGCGCAATCCATCCTGCATATCGGCTCCGCCTTCGGTACCGCATAACAGCGTCTTCGCTTCGCCAAACTCTACAACGTTCAATGCCCAGCTGGACTCTAGTACAATCGTAGCTCCATTTTGCATCGTAATAAAACCAAAAGCTGAGTCCTCTACCTTAAATTCCTCAGGATTCCAAGGTCCAAAGGCATTTGCTGCATCTTTACGATCCCCTAGCTTATGGAAGGTTGAACCTAGTACGCTTTTAGGCTTGTAATTATCCATCAGCCAGAGTGTCAGGTCGAGTGCATGCGTGCCAATATCAATAAGGGGACCACCGCCCTGCTTCTCTTCATCCAAGAATACTCCCCAGGTCGGAACGGCGCGACGGCGTAGAGCAATGGCTTTGCCCAGATAAATGTCTCCAAGCTCTCCTTGTTCGACCAATTGCTTCAGATACAAACTGTCATCACGATAACGGTTTTGATACGCAATAGACAGCTTCTTACCTGTACGGTTGGCCGCATCGAGCATTTCCCGTGCCTGCTCTGCAGTTTTAGCCATCGGTTTTTCACACAGCACATGCTTACCTGCCTCAAGCGCCGCTACTGTAATTTCCGAGTGCGAGTCGTTGGGTGTACATACATGTACGACTTCAATGTCTTTATTTTCTAACAGCTTACGGTAATCGCTATAAACTTGCGAGCCTTCAACTCCAAACTTTTCTGCTGCCTCTTCAGCGCGCTCCTGAATGATGTCACAGAATGCAACGATTTCTGCACGCTTCTGCTTGGCAAGACTCGGCAAGTGTTTGCCGTTGGCAATGCCTCCACAACCAATAATTCCGATTTTGAGTGTTTTAGACATGAATATTTCCTCCCTGAGCTGCGTATTGTTGGAGCCATTTAATGCTGGTTTCAATGCTTTCGATTGGAGGGTTTGAGCAGAAATCCTGTTCGACGACGATCCAATCCACACCTGCCTGAATAGCGGCGTCTGTAATGGCCTGAAGCTGCACTTCGCCTTTGCCAAGCTCTACAGTCACTGCTTTTTGTTGCTCGTCACGTGCCATATCCTTTAAGTGAATGATAGGCAGGCGTCCATTATAACGTCCGATGTATTCCACTGGATCATAGCCCCCATAGTATACCCAACAAGTATCCATTTCGACCTGTAACAAATCATCGGAAACCGCATCATATAAAGCATCGAATACCGGGCGATCATTGATTTTTTCTGTCAATTCAAAATCATGATTATGATAAGCCAGTATCAAGCCCTGTTCTTTCACTTTTTCACCAATACGATTCAAATTAGCAAAAAGTTCATCCCACTGTCGCTGTTCTTCGGTTAAATAAGGAACGATTAGGTATTTATTTCCCAATTCTTTGTGGTATGCAATCTCCTCATCCAAATGATCCAGCAAACGAGAATATTGTATATGAGTTCCGACAACTTCCAGATTCAGCTCATCCAAAAGCGCTCTGACATCCTTGGCATTGCGTCCGAAAAAGGTATGAAATTCTACCCCTTTATAGCCAAGCTCAGCTACCTTGCGCAATGTACCTTCAAAATCCTGTTCAAGCTCTTCCCTTACTGTGTACAATTGCAATCCTACTTTAGCCATTCCCCTTCACCTCTTTAGTTAGGATTAATTTTCCATTATATCTGTTCCATAATACAAATCCTCGTCCGGTTTGAAGGTGCTTTCCATCGTAATGTGATTGTCTTCCAATGATGAACGCTGAAAAGCATGCATAGCTTCTAACACATGTTAGGCCAGCTCAGCATTAGCACGATGGTCCGTAAATTTCAATGCGCCAAAATGCAATTCATTGTAGACATGCTTGCCTGCCTCTAATATCGCCACATCTGACCGTGCATGGCTGCCAGGCACGGTCAGATTAAGCCCAATCTCAGGCTGACGAAGCAATTCATCCACTTTGTATACGTTTTCAATGTTGAATTCATCGGCCCTCTCCTTGGCCCTCTTATCCAGTAAATCAGCGACGGCCACCACCTCAATAAGTGGGCTCTTTTGGAGATTTTCAAGATATACCGAGCTAATAGTACCGCATCCGATAATCCCGGCCTTCCTTCGTTCCACGTCGTCACACTCCTTGGCCTCCAACATGTACTTTCTCATCTAACATGTAAGCTTTACAGTTCACATAGTATTCTATTTCTGTTTCGTTTAAAATGAATAATATGATTAAAACATGAACAATCTGGTCAATATTTGAAACAGCCATATGCCCAAAGGAGTCATCATCATGTCTATCGTCGAGCCTTGTCAGGTTCTTACCGCAGGCTATTCCTTCCATCGAAAGCCCTTTTATTCGAACCAGCCTGATGGGATCAAAAATTATTTATTCCGTTTGCAAACAGATGGACGCTGCCAGGCCCGCATCAACGGGGAAATGACACGGATTGAGGCGGGTGACCTACTGCTATTCAATCCTACCGAGCCTTATGAACTGGATATTCATAGTGAGTTGAATCCCATGGGAGAACAGGTCGTGGAAAGTGGAGATTATCACATTTTTTTCGGTGGTTCCTGGGTAGATGAGTGGTGGAACCATCATAAACGGCCCAACAGAATTAAGGTTCAGCTCACAGAAGCCCTGCTTGGCCTATTTCGTCAGCTTGTGATGGAGCAACGACGTATTTCTAATCCTTACCCGGAAATATCAAGTTATTACATACGCATTTTATGTTTGGAGTTTGACCGTATGCTATCCGATCATCCTATCGCTACTCATCATAACTATCTTGCGTATCAGATTAAAAATTATATTGAAGAAAATGCATCCTCTAACTTCAAGCTGGATGACGTGTCTTCACACGTCGGTATCAGCGTATCCCGAGCAGTACATCTGTTTAAGGAAACATTTGATACGAGCATTATGCAGTACACGCTGGACATCAGGCTTAACATGGCGAGAGAACGAATCATTTTCAGTCCCATGTCACTGGAACAAGCCGCCGAATCGTCAGGATTTGCAAATTACACGTATTTTCACCGTGTGTTTCGTTCCCGCTTCGGTATGTCACCCAAGGAATTCAGGGTGATTCACCGCGAGCAATTGTAGGACAAAGAGAGCGTTCACCTGAACGCTCTCTTTGTTCATAACCAATAATAGTGAGTACTGCTTACATACCACGACCCAGTTTTTTACGGAGCAATTGTCAGCATCACTACCGACATTGGTGGCAGTGTAACATCCAAATGCTGACCTTGCAGCTGATAGGATGTGAAAGCTTCCTTTTTCACGCGCTCTGGCTGATCAAACGTATTATGTGCCTGCATATCGTCACTGGCAAGGACAACACCGCTGATCTTTTTAATCTCTTCCAATCCTCTTAGCTCCAAATTCAAGTTTGCCGACTCGCCCGGATGGACGTTGCAAAAGCTAATATGAATATTGTCATCCTGCGCCTTGGAGGCAGACACGCTTACTTGTGGGATGGAATCCCCGTCATATTCATAATCGCCTACCTTTACATGAACAGCCAGTGCTTGCGCATCCTGATGCACCTTAAACATTTCAAATATATGGTATGTCGGCGTCAACAGCATAGCAGGGCCTTCGGTCAGAATCATTGCTTGTAAAACATTGACCATTTGAGCAATATTCGTCATCTGTACTCGGTCATAGTGATTATGGAAAATGTGTAGGTGCAGCCCAGCTACCAGCGCATCACGCATCGTATTTTGCTGATACAGGAAGCCCGGATTGGTTCCCGGCTCAGTCAGGAACCAGGTTCCCCATTCATCGACGATCAGTCCGACCCTTTTGTCAGGATCATATTGGTCCATAATGGCTGAATGACGAGTAATCAATTCATCCATATGCAATGATTTTTTCATCGTCTCGAACCATTCCGCTTCATCAAAACCGACTGCTTGCCGTTTCCCTTCCCAGTTTCCCGGGATCGTATAGTTATGCAGGCTCAAACCGTCCATAAGATGCCCAGCTTCACGCATCAACACTTCGGTCCAACGATAATCATCCACATTCGCCCCACCTGCAATCCGATAAATGCGGTTTTCGCCATAGTTACGGACATATGTCTGATAGCGGCGATACAGGTCGGCATAATATTCTGGGCGCATGTTACCGCCACAACCCCAATTTTCGTTACCCACTCCAAAATATTTGAGCTTCCATGGTTTCTCACGACCGTTTTCCTGACGCCATGCAGCCATCGGGGATTCTCCATCAAAGGTCATATACTCTACCCATTCCGACATTTCCTGAACTGTACCACTGCCGACATTTCCACAAATATAAGGCTCTGCATCTAAAAGTTCGCACAATTGAAAAAACTCATGTGTGCCAAAATGATTATTTTCAACCACACCGCCCCAATGCGTATTTACCATTCTCTTACGGTTTTCTTTTGGCCCTATACCATCTTTCCAATGATATTCATCGGCAAAACAGCCTCCCGGCCAGCGCAGCACAGGAATGTTCAGCTTTTTCAGGGCTTCCACCACATCATTACGAATTCCGTTTGTATTCGGAATCGGTGAGTCCTCTCCAACCCATATGCCTTCATAAATGCAACGTCCAAGATGCTCAGCAAATTGTCCATAAATGTTTTTATTAATAATGCCTTGTTTCCAATCGGTATTAACAACAATAGAACCCTTCACAACAAACCCTCCCCAAAAATATTAAGATTGTTGGAACACCCGCACAAATGTTTGCGCTTTCATTTTTGGCCTAAATATCACTCATACCACCGATTTTCTTTCGATCTTAATTTTTACGCATCATTACTTTTAGTAAACATTAATATAAATATTAATAATTAAACAAAAACATTTCACCTGTTTAATATATTTTATTGTCTACTTTTTGTCAATCGTTAAGAAATGGTCCAATCAAACCAAAAAGCCTGCCATTAAGGCAGACCAAGGTATGACTACTTTAACCCGTAATCCAGGTTCAGCCGAGCCTGAGCATTGTGGCTGTTCCTATCCACCGTGAACCATGGTAACTGGGACAATTTTGAGCTGCCGCCAAAGCACGTACACGAACAATACTTCCGCTGATACCACACGTATGCCCAGACATTAACTCTTCACATTGTGAGCAGGCCAACAGTCTGGCTTCGTACACTTCATCATTTACACATTCCATTTTGGGTCTCATGTTGGTTAGAATTCTGGTAATTTGCTCTTCCGATATCGAGATATCTCTTTCACAGCCTTTACAGGTACTTGGCACAGGTATATCTTCCATCGTAAGCTTACCCTCCCCATCAACAATGTCTTAAGTAAATACAGTGAGTCCATGATGCCATAAATGATAGCAGTATATTCTTTATTCTGGCCAGCCCTATTTCCGTACCGATGGAAGGCTCGCAGCTGCCTCAGATACGACCATCGCCAAGTCCTCATTTCCGAACATGGACAGTACCCCTAATACCGTATCCAGCGGAATATCACCCGCTTCTTCACGCGATACAGTCAACTTGCGTACTCGTAGCAGACGCTCGTTGCTATCCTGATGCGGATACGCTACACGATATAATTCCTCTGGCTCCAACCCGTGATTGATACACCATTGCGCAAATACAAGGATCATCATATCTTCTTCTTGCTTATAATTTTCAATGATGGCTTCTTCTAGCTGTTTACCACGGTTATCTTCTTCCATTCATTCATTTCTCCTTCAACCTAATTCTTGATGTCTGTCTGGACTGTTAAGATCACGTTCGGACGTCCCATATTAATCACTCAAACGGCTGATCAGTTCGTCAGCCAGCATATGGCTTTCCAATACTTTTCCAGCCCGTACAGCACACTCCTCCGGACGATGAATATGCTCCAGAAAATGATTTACAACTCCGGTGAATCCCCGTCTTTCCAAAATCGTATCCCAGCTTCCAAAAGCTTGCGTTAGTGGTGAATGATTTTTTTGCATAAAAACAGCCTGTTCCATATTTGTTACTTCAACAGACCGTCCTGCCCCGTGAAGCTCCAGCTTCTCTATGTCAGCTCCTGCCTGTCTACTCATACTGTAGCTTCCGGTAGCATTCCCCAAACGTACGGTCCCGAACGCAGCATCCATATATCCTTCACTCGTCGTATTCAGACTACTATGCAGCAGCTCATAATCATCGCCACCCAGCCACAAAAGCAAATCAAGCATGTGAATTAAATCATCATAAACCGTCTGTGCCGCCGGTCTTCGATCATATCCAGTACGGTGTTTAATGGCCGCACATTGACTGAATCCACCTGCTTCCTCTAACCATGCTTTAGCAGCTACATAATGCGGGGCAAAACGTCGATTAAAGCCCACTGCCAGCAGCACGGCCTGCGCTTCCGCAAAAGCGGTCATCTCCAGATTCTGACGAACATCATAGGACAACGGTTTATCCACATAGACGGCAATCCCTTTTTCAATACACGCCATAACCAGATCAAAATGAGCTTCGGTCGCGGCATGTATAAATACAGCTTCCGGTTCCCATGCTAGCAGCTCCTTCACATCTGTCGTTCCTCTTGGCAACCTATATTGCTCCATAATGGAACTCACCGGCTCCTGTGAACGGTTCATGACACCTACAATATCTACACCTTGGTGTGCTGCCAGTAACGGCAAGTACACTTTACGAGCAATACCACCCAGTCCTGCAATGGCTACTCTTGTCTTCGTTTGCTTGTCCATTTCGTTCCCACCTTTAATCACTCACTCATCTGTTGTCTAGTTTACATGGAAGTCTGCTGACAAGCAAAGAAAAGAGACTGCTCCGGGTCCAGTTGGACCTAACGGAACAGCCTCTATGGCATGAACGTTCAGCTTCAGCTAATGTAAGTTAGCTTAGGCGTGCTGCGCTTGCTTTCTTGTTTTTTCACTTTTAATTCTTTTAACACGCATCCCAATGGCTACAACCAGAACCACAACCAGAACCTCAAAGCCGTATTTAACGACCCCGTTCATAAACCAGTGTGCAATCAGCGGTTCCGCCACCACCATTTTGGCAGCAGTATAAGCCAGTACAGCAGCACCAATCGTAATAACTACTGGGTAACGTTCAGTCAGCTTCAAGATAATCGTACTTCCCCACACCATGATTGGAACGGAGATTGCCAGACCCAGTATAACAAGCAGCATGTTTCCATGAGCTGCTCCCGCAACAGCAAGTACATTGTCGAGGCCCATCATCGTATCCGCGATAATAATCGTGCGGATCGCTGCCCACATTTGATTCGTAGCTGAAATTTCATGTTTTTTCTCTTCGACCAGCAACTTATAGGCAATATAGATAAGTGCGAGTCCCCCAATCAAACGCAATCCATAAATTTGCAATAAATACGTGACCAGCACTGTAGCAATCACACGAATGATGACCGCTCCGACCGTCCCCCAAATAATAACCTTCTTTTGATTGGCCTTATCAACATTGCGAGCCGCCAAACCGATTACGATCGCATTGTCACCAGCTAGCACCAGATCAATGATAATGATGGATACTAATGCGGTTAAAAACTCAATTGACAAAAAATCCATACGTTTCTCCCACCTTTTTTATTTATTTGTTATACTGTACATAGTTCAGCGCTTTATACTAAAAAAGCGCCATTTCACGGAATCCGGAAACGGCGCTTGACCCAAATTTGGCATCAAAAAAAGACCATTTACCCGGATTCCTAAAATCCTGGCAAAGGTCTCGCTTACAACATTACGTTGCCAATAAAGCCGGGGATTAAAAATCCCGTAATGACGACTTTACTCGTTGAGCTACTCCCCTTTGGGAACTATTCTGTTAGTGGCAGTATAGCACACATTATTAGGAATGTGAACCCTATTTTTTTCTGTATAAGCGATAAGCCGAACAGGGATATTGAAAGAGGTATGTAAATGAAAAAATGGCTACTCGCCGCGGCTTATGTTTCGCTGCTTTGCATCGCGTTTATCTACAGATATGATTGGCTCACCTGGGCGGACAAGCAAACCTCCTTTCCAGTTCTGCTACTGCTCGCATTTTTATTCGCGTTAATACCGTTTGTGCCTTACAAGCTGATTATCGCCTCCATTGCTTATGCCGCAGGCCCCTGGCAAGGTGCTCTGATCTGCTGGCTGGGCACTACATTGGCTGCGTTGGTCGTTTTCACTGCAGTACGTACCCTGTTCCGTGACAAAGGACGTGCCTATTTGAAGCGGGTTCCCGCATTGGAGCGCTTCAATCGAGTCATGGAGAGGGAGCCTTTTGCTGCTATTCTGCTGGCTCGTCTGATTCCAGTCATCCCCCAAGCAGCGGTAAATGTATACGCTGGAGTAGCAGGGTTTCCGTTTTGGAGCTTTATCCTAGGTACAGCTATTGGCAAGCTTCCCGCAATTGCGGTGTATGCTTATGCTGGTGGCACCTTTGCAGAACACCCAATCACCGGTTTGCTCATTTTGGTGCTATATACTGCACTTGTGGGCGGCGGCTTTATACTCTACCGAAAAAGGCTTCAACGCACCAATAGAATATAATGCGATAGTTTGCCACCGTCTCTGTAGGATGTTTCATTGCGATTTTTGAGGGCAGAGCCAGTTACACTGCCGTTTGGTTTCTGACGTTTCGTTGGATTTTGCAAAAATATCGTATATAATTTAATTGTAAGCTATTTAAATAACAACTAATTAAACATTCTCAGATTGGAGTGATAAATATGAGCACCAACAATCCACACACGGTAGAAAAAGCAACTTTTGCAGGTGGCTGCTTCTGGTGTATGGTTTCCCCTTTTGAGGAATTACCCGGTATTTTGAAGGTTAGATCTGGATACACAGGGGGACATACCGAAAATCCTACCTATGAAGAGGTGTGTTCTGAAACAACGGGGCATGTGGAAGCCGTACAGATTACATTTGATCCACAAGTTTTCCCGTATGAAAAACTGTTGGAGCTATTCTGGCAGCAGATTGATCCAACGGATGAAGGTGGACAGTTTCACGATAGAGGTTCATCCTACCAAACGGCTATTTTCTATCATAATGAAGAGCAGCGAATCAAGGCAGAAGCTTCTAAAGAAGCTTTGGCTCAAAGTGGCCGCTTCGACAAGCCGATTGCTACACCGATTCTGCCTGCGGCCACTTTTTATGAAGCAGAAGAATATCATCAGGACTATCATAAGAAGAACCCCGCTCATTACAAACGCTACCGCAAAGGTTCGGGACGTGAAGATTTTATCGAGCAAAATTGGTCCGGCAAGATTGATAAATCCGATCTTAAAGATCGGCTGACGCCTATTCAATACGAAGTAACGCAAAAAAACGCGACCGAGCGCCCTTTTCAAAATGAGTTTTGGGATCATGAGGGTGAAGGCATTTACGTGGATATCGTATCAGGAGAGCCCTTGTTCAGTTCATTGGACAAATATGATGCAGGTTGCGGTTGGCCCAGCTTTACCCGTCCGCTGCGCAGCTACAATGTCAAAGAAAAAACTGACCTCAGCCATTTTATGATCCGTACCGAGGTGCGAAGTCGTGAAGCTGACTCCCATTTAGGGCATGTATTCGATGATGGTCCAGGTCCAGATGGTTTGCGTTATTGCATCAATTCTGCCGCGCTCCGTTTTGTGCCTCAAGAAGATTTGGAGCGTGAAGGATACGGAGCATATAAGTCATTATTTGAAAAGTAAGTAGCCATAGAATCATTGGGGCTGACCCGCGATCTATCTTTAATAGATGATCACGGGCCAGCCTTTTTTGGGATATGGCCACACATCATTACGTAAGCTAGCAATTTAACTCATTACCCATCCAAGCCAAATGGCTAGCGGTACTAGCAATAGCTGAGCTAATAAAGTACCTGCCAAACGCGAGATGATCATCCAACCGTACATGCTGTTCATCCCAGTTAAGGGTAGCTCCCCTCGTAGCGTTTTCTCCGACAGAACCGCCAATCTTGGATCAATTAACAAGGTCAGTAATACCGTTGCGACGCCATTGATTAGACCTGACGACATTGACATTGCTGTACCTTGAGCAGGCCACAGGAATGATGCATATAAAGCAGATACTACTCCGGTTGTATAAATCGCAGTAACAGCTATATTCAGAATAATTAGACGCTTGGGTATCGCTCCGCTAATCAGTGAAGTAAGCATGGACCAGGTGGGGCGCTTTATGTAGTAGCCTGCATGTTTCCAGCAACTTCGCAGCATTAAATGACGCACCAAAGCCGGAATAGATCCGGTATGCTCCAAATGCACAATCCATCTGGCTGACATGCGTACCACTGTTGGATACAGTAATATAGCAAGCATGGTTCCAACGGTTGCTGCCAGCAATACCCCATGCATATATAGTTCCAGTCTAATATCCGTTCCGCCCACTTGTACTGCAGCTTTAGCCTGATCGACCATCCCTCCGAGTAAAGGCCCCTGCGCCATGTTAGAGGTGCGTGAAACCAACAGCAGCATTCCCGCAACGGTTAACGCCAATCCAATCCGACGCGCTCGCAAACCACCAAGCCGGAGAGCATAGGACAAGCTATCTGTAGTATGAATGATGATAGTCAGCAAAAAAACAAAACCCCAGGCAAGCAAATGCTTCACTCCTTTTCCTCGTATTCTGCACACCATTATACGCTTTTTCTCAAGATACATTTTACAATATATTCATTTCTTTGATTTCCGTTTGTTTAAGCCGACAACGGGTAATACATAATACATCATCTGCTATAAGGAGTGTGCAACTATGCCTTGGAACAAACATGATTACCCTCCATCCATGAAAAACCTGGAACCTCGTGTGAGAGAAAAAGCCGTTGATATTGCTAACGCCCTACTCCGTGACGGCTATGAAGAAGGGCGCTCGATTGCGATTGCCACTTCCCAAGCCGAGGAATGGAACGATAATCATCCAGCCGAACAAGATGAGAAACCGACAAAACGTGAAAAACAGCATTCAAGCGAAAATGTACACAAGCACCATTCCGCTTCATTCGATGAGAAGGAACCCATTCATGTGGTGCCGTACGAGGATCACTGGGCAATCAAAGAAGAGGCACACAACCAGCCCATTTCAACCTTTAAACACAAAAGTGAGGCGATTGATGAAGCTCAAAGTTTTGTAGAACGACAACAGATTTCTGCAATTATTCATGACCGGAATGGACGCATCCATTCTACTTTAAAGCCTTCCTGATAGAAGCTGAATACAGCGAAAGGGTGTTACGAAAGAAGACTTCTCTCCTGACGTAACACCCTTTCCTTATTGACGAAGGCTGTGGACGACCGGCACTGTTTTGGCAACTACCTTTTTAGCGGGAATAGCCGCTGGCAGTACCTTTTTCACAGGTCGGTGCAGTTGGAACGTGGTCGTCCATGTAATTATTTTTCCGGCAAGCCACACAGCCAGTATTGTAAACATAGTTTCCTTCATAGGCAGATACAACAATGATAATCCGAGTACGATGATGTCACTGACAATAAACACGTTGCCGATTTTCCACCCACGCCACTCACTGATCAGCAGAGATAAGATATCATCGCCCCCGGTTGCTCCACCGAATCGCAGTACGATTCCGGCTCCCAAACCTGTAAGCACCCCACAAAGTAGAGCAGCTATCAGCAGATTTCCATGTAGATCTATAACCAGAGTCGAATACTTCTCAAATCCTGCATAAAACAGTGAAAACGCGACGGCTCCGATTAACGCAAGCAGCATAAATCTTCTGCCCTTCAGTACCCATGCCAGCAATATGACGGGAATATCAAGCAGCAACATACTCCATGCTGGAGATATGCCAAACGCGTAATGTCCCAGCAGGGCCAAGCCTGCAAATCCGCCTTCTGACAAATGATTTTGAGCATTAATGTGATAGTACGTAAAAGCTAAAATGCATGTTCCGAGCAACATGACAGCAATCTGTCTCAATGCTCCATTGTTCACGATAGATTCGTAAGTTTTCCTCATACAGGCTCCCTCGGTTTCTCGTAAGTTTGATGTGGATGAACCCACTCTTACGGAAGCTACCTGATAAGATGTGCCTGGAGGACTTGGTCCTTCGCATGTACAATCCCCTCTTCCGCAGAGTTGGCTTTCGCAACTTGACGTTACTCCGCGGAAAAGCTAAGTATAAGACAGATCAAATCGTTTCCAAATCGTCCTTTGGGGAAGTATCCTTCGGGGACACATGGTATCCTGATCCTTTCTTTTGTGGAATAAAACTCCGACATTTCTGTGGTGCATATAATTCTATAATTTATTATACCACACCTTGTCACCTGCTAAACAGCTTGCTTTTTTGCTGCACCATATTTTATTTTATGTGTGAGCATGCTTTATTGTATGTGCGAATTAACGTATTATACCGAAGGTTTGGCGAATGTACATTTAATATAGCCCAAAGCGTATTTTATTTCTGTTTAGATTATTATCCACTTAATTTGGCGGTTCTACGCTGGTTGGCCATAAACACCCCTCCAAGTATAAGGAGCAGCCCGGTAAGAACGTTCCAGCCGATATGTTCATTCAGGAGCAAAAAGCCCCATACGATGGCACTTACTGGTACAAAATACGTCACCGAAGAAGCAAATTCCGCACTCCCCTGCAAAATCATGTAGTTGAACAAAATATATGCTACTCCTGATCCTAAAACTCCCAGTCCTATAAGGGAACCCAATACACCTGGATCAGAAACAATCGATAAATCAGGTCTCTCCACAATTGCCATCATAATGCCACCCCCTACCACCGCACCAAACAGTGTCGCAAAGGTAGCCTGATACATAGAAAGATTGGAGAGAAAACGTTTGGAGAGCTGTGTTCCAAATCCGTAGCAGAGAGTCGCAAGCAGCATACACCCAAAACCCACAGGATCAACAGAGATAATAGATGCAGGATTAATACCCAATAAAATAATAATTCCTACAAAAGCGAGCCCCATTCCTAACCACTGCATTCGATGAAAAATAGCCCCGAAAAAAACAAGCCCCACCAACATGGTCCATATTGGCGTGGTGGCATTCAATACAGAAGCCATGCTGCTAGCTATTTTGGTCTCGCTAAAACCGATCAATGTCCATGGCAAAACCATGTTGACCAAAGCTACTAGAGTAACCGATTTCCACGGAATGCTTTTAATTTCAAACGGCCTGCGCATAAGTAGCATTAGTAAGACGATAAAAATAAGTCCAAAGCTGGATCTAAGAAATACTATAGTCCACGGTCCTACTTGATGTAGCAACAACACCTTGATAAACATAAACGAACCGCCCCAAATGAGGCTCAACAGTAATAAAGCTGCATATAACGAACGTGACAATATGTATACCTTCTTTCTCCACTTTCTTAAGTTATTTTGTAGAGGCTAACCGCGGTCAGAACGATCTCCCCTTTTATGTAAGTTTTTATCCATTAGCTTAACACAAACTCTGTTTGACTGTCATTGGCGATAAACGCAAGAATTCTTTACACAATGGCACATGGGTATCGCTCTCTACCACTTTTCCAATAATTGAGGATTGCTTTAGCCATGGAAAAATCCCTATGATGAGGTATAAACAGAACACACGTTCTATATACTGATTATATATTGTATTCTTACTCGGAGTAAAGGAGATTTTTATGCCAAGCCAAAAGACACTGAACCACAAGAATAAAGCTCCTTTGCCTTCTGAAGAAGACGCAGGGCTAGTCAAGATCTGTGTACTTCTAACTCTTGTGCTGGATGTGCTGGAACGAGACATTCGTATTATACATACCTCTCCTCTAAAAATGCCCGATTTGTATGTTCGTAGCCTGACTGGAGTACAACAGCGTGTAGCTGTTCAATTAGCAGAAACAAAGGCGCGAATGAAAACACTAGGGGTTAAAATATACAGCGAAATCCGAAATCATGAAGGCGTAGAGGTTTTGTATATATGCCGCGGCTATCAAAGGCGATTTTTCATGCTTTCATCCTTTGCCCGCAGCGAGGTCCGGCGGAAACTGGGACACTATCTAGGAATTGATCCGACGCAAGATTAACCCCCTTCTAATCTGGTGATTCAAGAATGGATAAGTCGCCAGATCATGGATAAACTCAGTCCATTTGGCACACATTATGCCTATCTCGTCCAAAAGGAGGTGCTCTCTTGGCTGGACATGACGCAGCTTCCGTTGATTTAAGCAGAAATGTTTCCTTTATTGAGCAAGCACTTTTTTATACGGATGATTTAAAAAAACAGGCAATTTCCGTTGACGGCAAAAACGGTATGCTGCTCTATATTGATTCGCTCGTAGATCAGGAGATGATTCAAACTCATATCCTGAGTGCCTTATATGAGAAAACCGACGCAGTCTCTCATCAAATGTTCACCACCTTAAGCAGTCAAAAAGACACCGACCTTCAAAATGCTGCTGATTCGCTTATTCAGGGATATTGCATTTTTATGATGAATGGAGCGGAAGAATTTTTTATCCTTTCTTCCGAAAAGACGTATACTCGCAGTACGGACGAACCAGAAAACGAAGGGATTATTCGCGGACCGCACAATGGATTCATTGAGCAGTTATCCATCAATCTGAATCTCATTCGCAAACAAATTGTCACCCCGTCACTGGTTGTACGCTACTTTTATGTGGGATCTAAAACTCGAACTAAAATCGCTATTGTCTATGTTCAAGACTTGGCTAATCCTGAGCTGGTGGAAGTAGTGAAAACGAGAATTAAAGCGATTTCCTCCGATATGGTGCTCCCTCCCGGTTTTATTCAAGAGTTTACGGAGGACAACCCTTTTTCCCTTTTCCCTCAACAGCTCAGCACGGAACGACCGGATCGTGTGACCGCCAATCTAATGGAGGGTCGGATTGCGATTTTGGCTGAAGGTAGCCCTACTGCTCTAATAGCTCCCGTCTCTTTTTTTGCATTTTACCAAAGCCCAGATGATTATCACGGCCGTTGGATTATTAGTTCATTTCTAAGAATGATTCGAATGATGAGCTTTTTGATCGCTTTTACGCTACCTGCTATTTTCATTGCGACGATTACTTTTCATCCAGCTATTTTGCCATTAGAGCTGGCGCATACCATTAAAAAATCACTGGAAAATGTTCCATTTCCAGCGATTGTGGAGGCTATGCTGCTTGAATTGATCTTTGAGGTGCTGCGAGAAGCCGGGGTTCGTCTACCCAGTCGGGTTGGCCAAGCTATTGGAATCGTTGGCGGTCTAGTCATCGGAGATGCTATCGTTCGGGCTGGTCTTGTGTCATATACGATGATCATCGTTGTCTCGTTAACAGCCATTTCTTCTTTTTTAGTGCCTTCTCATGAAATGAGCTCAGCGGTTCGTATCCTTCGTTTTCCGATGATGATTGCTGCAGCCTTGTTTGGATACATCGGCATTGCTTTTGGTTTACTTTTTCTTACCATCCACCTTTGCAAGCTGGAGACTTTTGGTACGCCCTACTTTGCTCCTCTTGCACCATTCCGGCTTGGTGATATGAAAGATGTTTTTTTCCGCTTCCCGATTTGGACATTTCATCAGCGACCATATGATTCCCAAGCCCAAAAATTAAAGCAGGAGAACGACTCTAGGAGCTGGAAACGACATGAATAAAGAAAGCACCATTGCACCGGGTCAACTATTTTTTCTCATTATCAAGTTTGAGATTGGCGTAGATATTTTGTCACTTCCTTACCAGATGCACCTTTCAGCTAAAGGAGGAGGTTGGATATCTGTCATTATTGGCGGCCTGCTGATTCAACTCATTATTTTAATGTGCTGGCTCCTGCTAAGACGTTTTCCCTCCTCATCCATTTATCAAATATTAACTCAGATTACTGGTTCCTGGATCGGGAAAGGATTAACTATAGCTTATGCTCATGGGTACTTCGGTTCTTGTGAATGCTTATGACGTCATTAACCGCTGGATGCTGCAATATACTCCCCGCTGGGCTATACTCGCCTTGTTTTTGTTTAGCAGCATATACCTGGTTCGTGAAAATTTAAGAACGATTACCCGGGTACTTGTTTTAATCTCATTTCTGATTTTGCCCATGATGCTGTTAATTAGCTATGGTATAAAGCAGTCCAATCCGCTTTATCTGCTACCTCTAACTGAGGCGGGATGGCCCAATATTATTGTTGGTTCAAAAGAAACGCTTCTGGCGATGTTTGGTTTTGAATTCATTCTTGTCGTCTTTCCCATGGTTGAGGGCAAAAGTATAGGCAAGCTTAAGTCAATTCTGGCAGCTAACGCGATCGTGGTCCTATTGTATTGTTTTACCGTATTTACCTGTACAACCGTATTCAGCCCCCAACAGCTTGAATTAATGCCGGAGCCAGTCATTTATTTACTCAGATCCATTCCACTGGGGACGATGGATCGGGTCGATTTTATTTTTCTACCGATTTGGCTCATTTCGATCTTTGGTGCTATAAGTGGTTATTATTATGCTGCCTCTTACGGAATAAGCTATCTATTCAAGCAAAAAAGTCACAAAAAGGCGGTTCCCTTTGTTGTGCTCACCTCATGTTGTATTGCCTACTTGCCTCAACGAAGAGAAGATTTCGAGCTCATTGGTTCCATAGCCAATAATTCTGCTTATATTTTTCTAATTGTGTTCCCTTTTCTGCTGCTGATCCTGTCCTATCTCTTCAAAAAAAAGGAGGGACCTGAAATATGAAAAAAAAGAGCAGAGCGCTTGGAATGCTAACTCTACTCATTTTTATAACAGGCTGCTGGGATCAGGACAATTTGAAGGATGCCCGATTGGCAAATGCATCGGCCTATGATCTCACTCCTGAAGGCATGTTGTTGCAAACGCTAGAGGTTGTAGACGATTCTCAAAGCAATCAAGGTAAAAGCACCAATGAAATTCATTCAGGTACCGGTCATTCCGTTCGGCAAAGTACAGACAAAATACGAGCCAAAGTAACCGGGGATATCCGCTTTTTCAAATACGGAGTTATGTTGTGTGGTTCAAGCTTGGCCCGAAAAGATCTATATCCCTATCTGGATGTGCTGTATCGTGAGCCTGACAATCCAACTTCCCATGTCAAGGTAGCTATTGTAGATGGGTTAGCTGGGGAAATAATAGATCAACAAAGCATAGGCAGTCTCTTGATTGGCGAATTTATAACCAAAAAAATCAGAAGCCTTGAGGAAATGTGCATGTTTCCGGAAATGACACTGGAGACACTGCTCTCCCCAATGCTTGATCCAGGTCAAGATTTTGTACTTCCCTATCTTTCCAAAGAAGGAAAAGATGTTACAGCACGTGGAATTGCCTTATTTCACGGACAAAAGTTCACAGGAAGTCTAAGTAGCGAGCAAGGTGTTTTATATGTCCTGATGACTGGAAAGTGGAAAAATACAGCTCGTTTTGTAAAAAGGATACATTCCGGACCTGTTGGTGATGTGCAAAACTTTATTACGTATCAGGCTAAAATCCAAAATGTCAAACGTAGCCTTAAAGTGAAAGTTCAGCGCGATGGACAAATTGATGTGGAGCTTAACCTGAAATTGCCTGTGGATATTGTTGAATATGCACGAAATCATCTTCAAGATAAAGCTAACGTCCGGCGTCTGAACCGTCAACTTTCCGAAATTATGACCCAAGATGCAGAACAAATTATCCGTACACTTCAGGAAAATGAATGTGATGCCTTTGGCGTAGGCAGACAGTTGATCGCTCATCATCCAGCAGTATGGAAAAGTGTAGATTGGAATGAAGAATACCCCAATGTCCGTTTTCATCCGCAGGTCACTGTAGACATTGTCGGGAACGGCATTTTAAACTAAACCGTCCCCGTCGTTTAGTTTTTGGGTTGATCAGATATTATCTCTGGATAAATAACTTCGTCAGATTGGGCTTTTGGAGTCTCACCCTGGCTTTCCGATTCAGAAGGAATCCCCTGTTCGTTTTCAACAGAAGGTTGCGAAGTATCTGTTGATGGCACATCGTTATTCTCATCAGGCATATCTATCTCTGTGTCTGCGTCAGGAACAGCAGAATCCGTTTCCTCTGGTGGAATTTTCTCTTGATCTATTGTAGGGACCTCAACCTCTGGAACTTCTTTTTCCTTGATATCTGGTTTGGACGGGACCACTGGTCTAGCAGAACGCGGAAGCTGTTCTCTTCCAACTTCAGTAGGCACATACTTTTGATTAAACCAGTCAGTCACGAGTTGACCCGATTGACGGGAATAACGCCCTGGCAGCTTACCTGTAAGGCTAGAAACCGTAACTCTTACAACACCTTCCGGCCGTATAAAGTGCTTATTCTTAAAAAGCTCAGGCTGGTCCTTAACCGCCTCATTCATGATCAGTGCCCACACTGACTGTGCTCTGGAATGGCCTTCTTGAGATAATGTATTAACCTGTTGACGGTAACCAGCCCAGACGCCTAGTGTAACGTCAGGTGTGTACCCCATAAACCACACATCACCAAAGTTTTGTGTCGTACCGGTTTTACCGGCGATATCAATGGCACCGTAGCTTTTAAAAGCATTTTGCAGGCGTTTACCAGTTCCCCTCGGATCTGATATAACCGTTTTGAGCATATCCGTCATCAGAAATGCGGTTTGCTGCGAATATACACGCTTCGTCTGCGGTTTAAATTCATATATGATCTTTCCGTTGGCATCCGTAATTTTGCTGATCAGATGAGGTGCATTATATACACCCATATTGGGAATCGTTCCGTATGCTGCGGTCAGTTCCTCGACGGATACCCCTTTACTTAGTCCACCCAAAACCCCTGTCTGAGCATGTTCATCCTGCGGCTGAATCGTCGTAATTCCAAGAGAACGCACAAAATTCCAAGCGTTTGGAATTTTAACTTCATATAGGAACAGCCTCAGCGCAGGGATGTTGATTGACCGATTGAGTGCTTCACGGGCTGTCATAAGCCCCTCGTACCGTCTGTTATAATTTTTAGGAATATGATAACCTTTACGCCCGTCTTTCAATATGATTTGTGAATCATCAATAAGACCGGCTGGCTGAGTGTAGCCCTTTTCCAAAGCAGGTAGATAAGCAGCAATAGGCTTCATGGCAGAACCGGGCTGACGTGTCATTTGAGTTGCATAGTTCATTTGCTCGGTATTAAAATCCCTGCCTTCGATCATACCAAGTATGGCCCCTGTTTTATGATCAATCATGATTGCTGCAATCTGCTCTAATCCCTTTTTCTTACTGTATGGAGAAAAGTTTTGTGGATTGGCTGCAATCTGCCGCATATTGTTATAAATTTTTTTATTTATCGTTGTATAAATTCGATATCCGGACCGTTGTAACTCTTCTCGCGTATTTTGAAGAAGCTCGGCATGCTCAGGCTTGGAAATCTCGGCTGGCGTGATATCCGGATTTTGCTGGAGCGCTAACAATTGGGCGGCTTCCCGCTCCGTCTCCAGCATCAAATAAGGGAATGTGTTATAACTTTTTTCGCGATGTGGCGCAAGAGTCGCTTTCACATCAAATTGAAGCGCCTCGTTATATTCGGATAGCGTAAGTTTACCTGTTGCCAGCATTCTCCCCAACACGACACGTTGGCGCTCCATCGCTTTATTGAAGCCTTCTTCATCAAAGTTCCCTTTACCATCAAAAGCGGAATAAACAGATGGTAGTTGCGGGAGACCTGCCAAATAAGCCGCCTGAGCAATATGAAGCTTATGTAGATCACTTACATTAAAAATCCCTAATGAAGCAGACTTGATTCCATATAAATTGTAACCAGCGGAACCATTACCAAAGGGCATTTTGTTTAAGTAAGCCGTTAATATTTTATCCTTGCCCATAAACCGCTCCATACGCAGTGCCAGCAGCATTTCCTTCACCTTGCGGCTGTCCGTCTTATCCAGACTGAGAAAAACCCTTCGGGCTACCTGCTGCGTCAGTGTGCTGCCGCCTGTTTGGCGGTTTTCATTCAAAAGCTTCTGCTTAACAGCCCGAGCTGTTCCCTTTAAATCCACACCACGATGCTCATAAAATTGGCTGTCTTCCGTTGAAATGAGGGCGTCCACAATAGACTGAGGAACATCCTTCAGATCAACGAGCTGTCGATCCTCCTCCATGCGCATTCTTCCAACCGGAGTTACCTGATCATTAAAAAATACAAAGCTGGTCAGAGCGTTCTCATTTACCTTTTCATATATCAACTGACGTGATCGTACAGGTTCATCATGAACCAGTGCCGCTACATAACCGGATATAAGACCTCCAGCAAATAGCACTCCAAGTACACCCGCAAACGAGAACCACTTGATATTAATCAGCAAAACTCTGCCAAAAATACGCCACCTACTGCGTTTTTGAGATGATGGTCGACGTTTTGGGTTCATAAAAATGGTTTTCTCCCCTCAATATTCATTCATTTCCACTTGTTTTTGCTCAAGATATTATGATACGCCATGTTAGGTTTTCCGTAAACTGTAACGTTCCAAAAAATACATTTGTATTAGGAACACTTGTTCTGTATATAATACTACTATAAAAGTATACATTCAAGAATATTTTGAAAGGATAATCCACACATATCAGGAGAGGAGGTCGAACTTTTGAAGGAACGCAGAAATAGAACCATATTCTTATCAGACTGCCAAAGTTTTTATACCAGCATCGAAAAAGCAGATGATCCCAAATACCAACATAGGCCACTCGTTGTGGCCGGTGACCCTGCACTTCGTTCAGGCATTATTTTAGCTGCGTGTCCGCTGGCCAAAAAATACGGTATATCTACAGCAGAACGTCTGGGAGAAGCGGTGAAAAAATGTCCTGACCTTATCATTGTACGTCCGCGTATGCAGCATTATATCGATGTCTCATTAAAAATAACAGAAATTTATAATGAATATACGGATTTGGTTGAGGTTTTCAGCATTGATGAACAGTTTCTGGATATGAGCGGAAGCCTCTCCCTGTTCGGGGATCCGGTGAGTATTGCAAGTGAAATTCAGCAAAAGGTACTGGCACAAACAGGAGTATGGATTCGAATTGGTATCGGCTCCAACAAGATGCTGGCTAAAACCGCAACAGATATATGGGCTAAAAAAAATGACAGTGGCATTTTTTTGTTGCCTGCATCCGATATTGCAGCGTTGCTATGGCCCCAGCCAGTACGTCTTATGTTCGGCATCGGTTCGCGCATGGAACGGCATTTGGAGAAGCTTGGACTACACACCATTGGAGATATCGCACGTACTCCCTTACCCCGGCTACAGGACAGATTCCGGTCTCATTTCGGTAAGCAGTCCGATATTCAGGCAGAGGTAATATGGCGAACTGCTAACGGGATCGATCACAGCCCGGTCAAGCCGGAAACATTTAATACACCTCCCAAATCCATCGGTCATATGATGACTCTTCCTCGAGACTATCTCCAGCCTGCGGAAGTGGAAACCATCCTGCTTGAACTAACAGAGGAGGTGTGTCGGGACGCCCGCCGCAAAGGATATATGGGCTCGGTTGTGACTGTTCATTGTATATGCAGTCCCTACGAGGCACCAACCGGATTCTCCCGACAAATGAAGATACCCGATCCTACAAACCATACCCAAAAGGTATATGAAACCGTTAAAAAAATCTTTTATACTTTTTGGAATCATATGCCTGTGAAGCGCACAGGAGTTACTTTAAGCGGATTGGTGGATGATCAACTGTATCAATTGGATTTTTTTGAGGATCAGGAGCGATCCCGTGCTTTGGAAAAGGTGACGGACACTTTAAAGGATCGGTACGGTCAGTCCATCATCATGCGCGCATCGTCGTTAACAGATGCCGGACAGGCCATGGAACGGTCTATCAAAATTGGCGGTCATTACAAATAAAAAGTCTCATGATAAGCACACACTAGCTATTGCCCGGGGAATGAACTAAAACAAACCAAAAAGGATCGCCTGATATCAGGCAATCCTTTTTTTATCTGTGCTTCACAAAAAAACATGGAGAGCGCTTCGAAGCACCTCTTCAAACAGCAATCAACGGAACATTCCCCACAGCTTGATTAGATGGAATGTGTTGGACGGATCAATTTTTTGTGCCAATACGAAGGCGGTCAATTGCTCCTCCTGCGCAGCCGTCAAACGCTCGTTTAAAATAGCAGAAGTGGACTTCACAAGATGACGTACCTTAGCTTTATTTTGCAGGTCCGCTTTAGTCACACCTTCGATCTGCTGCTTAACCCGATCCTTGAGCGCACGATTCTTCATTTTCAACTTAATCCGCTCCACCAGTTGCGGACTGATTCCATATTGCTGATAGCTCAATGTTGCCACACCTCCCATATCATTCGGTCATTCCCAAATATATGACGGCCAGCCTGTCCATTGTGCCTAACTGTTTAAAACGTTTTGAACAGCCTCATGATTCATGGTGGATTAGTCGATGAGATCCCCCTGGAAAATCTGCTCTTTTTGCAAATAACCGCGCAGTGCTTCATACTGCGGAGATGTCCAAAAGGAAGCATCCTTGATCAGATCAGTTGCATCCTCACGCGCCTTTTCCAGCACCTCAAAATCCGCTACCATATCTGCTAAACGAAACTCGGGTAGCCCACTCTGCTTGGTGCCAAAAAAGTCACCCGGCCCTCTCAAATCCAGATCACGTCTAGCTACCTCAAAACCATCATCCGTATCGGTCATAACCTTCATCCGCTCCTGACCAACCTCCGACTTAGGATCAGCGATCAGTACACAATACGAGGCATGTGCTCCCCGTCCGACACGTCCACGTAATTGATGTAACTGGGACAGCCCAAAACGATCCGCATCCATAATGATCATTAGCGTCGCATTGGGGACGTCCACCCCCACCTCCACAACCGTCGTTGAAACGAGTAACTGAACCTCATTCGCATAGAAAGAACGCATAACTTCTTCCTTTTCTGCGGGAGTCATTCGTCCATGTAATAGCCCCACGCGGTAATGTGGAAAAGCCTGTTGCATTTGAATATGCAAATCGATGGCATTCTGTACGTCCAGCTTCTCCGATTCTTCAATCAACGGGCAAATCAGATAAGCCTGCCGTCCCTGATCTACCTCGCGGGAAATAAAACCAAGTACCCGATCCATCAGTTCGTGCTTCACCCAATAGGTGGAAATTGGAATACGCCCCTTCGGCCGCTCTGACAACGTAGAAACATCCATATCGCCAAACGCAGTGATAGCCAGCGTACGAGGGATCGGTGTGGCCGTCATTGTCAGCACATCGGGATTATAGCCTTTGCGACGCAGTACACTACGCTGGTTCACTCCGAATCTATGCTGCTCATCCGTTACAACAAGCCCAAGCTGGCGAAAATATACATCTTCCTGAATGAGAGCATGGGTGCCTACTACAATGTCCAGCTGACCCATTTGGAGAGCAGCTAGCAACTCCTTACGCTTCTTCCCGGTTGTACTCCCAGTCAGTAGACCTACACTGATTCCAAAGGGCTCAAACAGCTTGTGAAGCGACCGCATATGCTGCTCGGCCAATATTTCGGTTGGCACCATCAGCGCTCCCTGAAAACCAGAACGTACTGTGGCAAATAAACCGATGGCAGCAACAACTGTTTTACCTGACCCAACATCTCCCTGAAGCAGACGGTTCATACAATAAGGTGAGCGTAGATCGTGCAGTATTTCAAGCTCTACCTTCTTCTGTGCATCCGTTAATTCAAAAGGCAAAGCCCTTACAAATTCACGAATCGTGGCGTTATCCACTGTATGTACCACCCCGTCCGCTCGACCACGATTTAACGCCCGGAATGCCTGCATTTTCAGCTGAAATAAAAATAGCTCCTCATACACCATCCGCCGACGAGCCTCTTGCCCCTCGCGGTTGTCCTGAGGCTGGTGTATACCCGCAATAGCCTGCTTGCGCGGCATCATACTATATTTGCGTACAAGCAACTCAGGCAATATTTCGGGGATCATTTCACCAAACTGCTGGAGCGTCTGATTCATCGTTTTTCGCATCCAGCTTTGCGTAATCTTGCCGCCTATAGAGTACACCGGTTGAAGTGTCCCCGAGCGGGCTACTCCTTTATCAGGAAACTCAGAATCTGCAACAGTCATCTGCATACGTTTGAGGTCCCATTTACCAGTCACCACAATTTCACGACCTGAGGTTAGCTGCTCCTTCATGAAATGCCGATTAAACCACGTCGCGGTAAACATCCAATCCTCAGCCATCAATTTACAAGTCAACCTTGATTTGCGCCCGTAACGCTGAAGCACCGGAATGCCCATAATTTTGGCCTGTACCGTAATCTTATCTCCGTCCTTCACTTCGCTTAGCGAGCGCAGTCGGTAATCTTCATACCGAAACGGATAATATTCCAGCATGTCCTGTATGTTAGAAATGCCAAAAGCGTGAAGCTCTCCCTCTTTGAGAGCACTCACGCCATGTATTTGTTTTAAAGGTATTTGATCCAATTGCAGCATATTACCTCTCATCTCCGGCCGGCCATACAAAAATGCCAATCGTTCCTGGCCCTACATGGGTCCCAATCACAGCACCAAGTTCAGTATATATTCGATCTCCCAGCTCAAAATGCTCTGCCAGCTGAGCCACGAACGCTTCTGCCGCTGAGCGATCTGCCGTATGACCCACAGCAATATTAATTTTTTGGCCTTTTAAATCCTGCTCCAGTAGTTCAATAATTCGTGCTGTCGCTTTTTTATGCCCTCTCGCCTTATCAACCGAATAAATAATGCCTTCTTTGTCAATCGAAAGAATCGGCTTAATGTTAAGCAACGTACCAACCATTGCCGCTGCCTTGCCAATACGTCCGCCTTTTTGTAAGTATTCCAGGGTATCTACCAGGAAATACAAACAACGGCGCTCCCCACGGCGTTCCACAGCACGAATAATATCAGCCGGGGAGTGCCCGGCAGCCGCCAGCTCTGCCGCATAAACCACTAGCATGCCGTATCCGTATGAAGCTGATTTGGAATCCACCACAGTCACTCTATGTTCATGCTTCTCCAGCATGGATTTGCCCAGCAGAGCAGACTGATACGTTCCGCTCACACCCGAGGATAAATGGATAGAGATAACCTGGCTCTCGGGGTATTGCTCCAACAGCGTCGTGTATGTCTCCAAAAAACGGGCTGGTGAAGGCTGTGACGTCGTAGGCAGCTCATCAGCCCGTACTAGTTCGCTGTAAAACTGCGACGCTGACATCTCAATGCCGTCCAGGTAAGCTGTGCTGCCGAACATCACTGTCAATGGTACAACAACTATACCGAGACGGTCTGCTAATTCTTGCGGAATATCAGCCGTGCTATCCGTCAAAATGATGGTACTGCTCATCAGTCAGACCTCCTTTTGTTGTGGACTTCCATGGGCGTGCTAAAGCACATCAGGTTTCCACTGAGAACAAATAAGGATAAATCGGCTGACCACCTTCATGAACTTCCACTTCAGCATCCGCATAATTTTCTTCAAGCCATGCAACAAGCTGATCTGTGTCTTCTTGATTTGCGTCTGAACCTGTGAGAATCGTCACAATTTCATCGCCATTCACCAGCATTTTCGCTAACAAAAGACGGGACGTTGCCATTAAGTGTTCCTCGGTCGCTACAATCTTGGAATCCTGAATACCGATGTAGTGCCCGGCTGTAATATGCAGGTCATCTAGCGTCGTGTCCCGTACCGCGTAGGTCACTTGCCCAGACTTCACCCGGGTGACTGCGTCACGCATATTGTCCTGATTTACCTCAAAAGCCTCTTCCTCCTGGAAGGCAAATGCTGCCGCAATGCCCTGAGGAATTGTTTTGCTCGGAATAACCGACACCATGCGTTCCATCTCTAGCAGTTCACGTGCTTGTTCTGCCGCCAAAATAATATTGGAATTATTCGGAAGAATAAAAATATGTTGAGCCGCAATCGAGCGCGCCGCATTAACGAAGTCCTCTGTGCTCGGATTCATTGTCTGGCCGCCAGAAAGGACAACATCGACGCCTAAACTTCTGAAAATATCAGCAATTCCTTCACCGGAAGCCACAGCTATAAAACCAAAGGATCCCAGTTCATGAGCGGGTGGCTCAGACGGCTCTTCCTCACGTGCAGGCTCTGTTGGTATTTCAGCAAACCACTCAGGCTCAGGAGCAGCATCCATACCCGCAGACAACAAATCACGATGCTGCTCGCGCATATTTAAAATACGAATCTGTGTGATTTCTCCGTAATGCAGTGCCAAATTCAGCACTTCACCAGGAGCCTTAGAATGTACATGAACCTTGATGACATCATCGTCTGAAATTACGATAATAGAATCACCATCTACGGATAACGCTTTCCGGAAGGCTTTCTCATCAAAATCGGTACCTTGCGCTTCGCCCAATTGTCGATTAATAAAAAACTCCATATCATACAAAAATTCAATATTATCCGTTTCGAGCTTCGCTTGCGCAGAAAGCGGCGCATCTGGGGAAGGAACAACTATAGTAGCAGTAGGTCTCTCCGATACGTGAGGAGCAAAAACCGGGCGTACATTATCACTTTTTGCAATTGGAGACGTCACTAAGCCGCTTCCAAGATGCTGCATAAAGCCTTCATAAATGTACACAAGACCTTGCCCACCCGAATCTACAACTCCTACTTGCTTCAGTACAGGGAGCATGTCCTGCGTCATGGCAAGCGTTTCCTTCGCTTTGGCAAGCACTTCTTCCATCAGTTCCGTGATGTCGTTCGTCCGGCGCGAGAAAAACACAGCATGCCTGGCCGCTTCCTTCGCTACGGTAAGAATTGTACCCTCCACCGGCTTAACCACCGCCTTGTAGGCCGCATCCACCCCGCTCTGCAATGCCGATGCGAACTGAAGGGTATTCAATTCCTCGTATGGGGCAGCGTAACGGCTGAAGCCACGAAACAACTGAGACAGGATAACCCCTGAATTGCCGCGGGCTCCCATCAGCAAACCTTTGGATAATATGCCGGACATGACACCGATGGAGGAAGAATCCCCCCTCTTTAATTCCGTTACGCCCGCGCTCATCGTCAAATTCATGTTGGTTCCCGTATCACCGTCTGGCACCGGGAATACATTTAGTGAATTGACATGTTCCGCATGCTGCTGTAATTGTTCCGCCCCGGCTAAAACCATTGCGGTAAAATCTGTTCCATTCAAAGAACGATTACTCAAGAGAATTCCCCTTCCTAGCTTAATACACTTGTTTTACTATCAACCTTCACCACACCTTATCCAGCTGTGCCTACAGGTTCAATTAAATTATACTAAAGCCAGACGACGAATACGAATGTCACACTTTCATAAGCTCTTGTACTCACGTCTGGTCGCTCTTCTACAGGTCATATAAAATGAAAAACCAGTCAACTACCCAACAATAAATCATCGGCTGGAATGATAACTATAGTCCCGCCTCTGAATCGCCGGCATGACTGGAATAAGAATTCACATTCCATTTAAATACAAAATAATCGCAGCAATAACTATCCCATATTGTACTATAATGCGAAAGAGAAATAAATAAAGTTTTTGAATCAGTTGACGGAGCTTTTTTGACTATGATATTATATTTAAGTATTGTTTTGTTCAGGTTAGTGACTTACAAAGTCCGGCTGACCCAGTCGGCCTGAAGAGAGACCCGTTCCATATGGAATTTGGTTATTTTCAGAATAGGAGGTGGAATCATGTCTCGTAAATGTTCTGTAACAGGCAAAAAGCCTGGCAGCGGTAACCACGTATCTCACGCTAACAACCGTAATCGCCGTACTTGGGGCGTCAACGTACAAAAAGTTCGCATTCTCGTTAACGGTAAACCGAAACGCGTTTATGTCAGCACTCGTGCATTGAAAGCCGGTAAAGTGACTCGCGTGTAGTCGTAAAAAAATATCGTTATAAACAAAAGGCACCTCGTTTTAAACGGGTGCTTTTTTGGTTATTCGAAAGTAATATCCATCTGGTTCAGGAAAATAAAATGTCAGGCACCTTCCCGTGCGTTCCAACCTTTTACTGCCGAGCTACCTATCTGTTATGCCCGGGAAGCGTGCCCTGTGTACCTCTTAGCTTTCATCCTACATCCTGTGTTTACATTACGTTGAATTCAGTTTTTCTGGAATGTATTCAAAATGGCTTTAACGAATCCACCCAGAAATTTTGGCAGCTTGATTGTGTAAAACTTCATGCCTCACCCTCCCCATCATCCTCCTGCATCCGTTCTCTGTAGTTTATGCAACCTGTCAAGGGTTGTTGCCCCACAAAAAAAGGCTACATGAGAATCCCGCTCATGTAACCATATTTATGCACAACCATCCCAGGCTATACCATCAGACAAGTCCGCGAACATAGAGATATGCTGAGAGTATGAAAATAAACAGGATATAATAAAGTACGCTGCACACCACAAAACCTATTCGTAAACCACGCCGTTCATTTTTTCGAAAATAGAACAGTACAATTAGAACAGCCAAAAGTGAAAGAACGGCATTCCAAGGAGCCTTCACTAGCGAGAAACAGCTAAGGGTCAACCCCGTCGCCATGCTCGCTACAGTCATCCACAATGCTTCAGTCAGCTTCACTTGGACAAACGAACAACACTGTCCCGAATCGCAGCAATAGCCGCTGCGCGGTCTGCTCTGCCGAATACCGCACTACCAGCCACCAGCACGTCAGCCCCCGCTTCAAATACGGCTGGTGCCGTCTCCTCCGCAATACCTCCGTCTACCTCGATATGTACGTCTGGACGACCCAATTCGTTCAACCAAGCACGGATTTGTCTGATTTTATTTAACGTCTCTGGAATGAAGGACTGACCTCCAAAGCCAGGATTGACCGTCATCACCAGAATCATATCCACATCTGGCAGCACTTCCTTGATCGCATATGGTGAAGTACCCGGATTGAGAGCCACTCCAGCCAGAGCACCTTGCTGCTTGATCAAGTGAAGGACACCATGCAAATGAACACAGGCCTCAGCATGAACAGTGATGATATTGGCTCCTGCTTTTACGAAATCGCCAATATAGCGTTCAGGATGCTCAATCATCAGATGAACATCCAAGGGAAGAGTCGTATGCGGACGAATAGCCTGAACGATAGGTGGGCCCAGTGTAATATTGGATACAAAATGTCCATCCATTACATCCACATGAATCCAGTCTGCCCCTCCTGCCTCAGCTTCCGCAACTTCACTGCCCAAGCGAGCAAAATCAGCGGATAAAATCGACGGTGCTATTTTTAACATATACTCAGTACCTCCGCTTTTTTTCTTTTAATTCCTGATAGAACTGCAAATAGCTATCATACCGTCCCTGTGAAATATGTCCTTCTTCCAGAGCCTCTCTTACTTTACAGCCAGGCTCGTGAATATGGGTACAACCCCGAAATTTACATCCTTCCGCATACTGCTGGAATTCACGAAAACAGGGAGATAGTTCATCCACACCTAGCTCCAGAAAATCCAGCTGGCTAAACCCCGGAGTATCTGCTACAAACCCTCCGTTGTCTAGAGGAATCAGCTCCACATGACGAGTCGTATGTCTTCCTCGGCCCAGCTTATTGCTTATGGCACTCGTCTCCAGCGTTAACCCAGGCTCCAGAGCATTAAGCATGGAAGACTTTCCTACACCTGACTGCCCGGAAAACACGCTGATTTGACCAGCCAATAGCTTCTTAAGCTCAGCCGTCCCTTCTCCGGTACGGGCACTGGTTACCAGCACCTCATAACCGATCTTCTGGTACATTTCCTGAACGGCCAGCACGGTGTCATCCTCTGAAGGGTTGCCTTCATACAAATCGCGCTTAGTCAGACAGATAATCGTATCCAGCCCGGCGTGCTCAATATGGACTAAAAATTTGTCCAGTAAAGGCAGGTTTAAATCTGGCTCACGCAAGGAAAACAGTAGCACGGCAAGCGTGGTATTAGCTACCGGAGGACGAATTAGCTCTGTCGTACGCTTTCTAATCTCCTCGACCATACCTTCCCCGTTCTCAGTCAGTTCGTAAACGACCCGATCACCGACAAGAGGCGTAATCTCTTTTTTCTTAAAAATGCCGCGTGCTCTGCATTGTACTGTAGCTTCGCCAGATACCGGACGCCCATCCTGATCCAGGCTGGAGACATAATAATATCCGCTAAGCGCCTTGACGATCAGACCTTCAGGCATGTGTAAGATGTCCTCCTTCATAATGTTCAAGTTTCATTGCGTATAACAGGTTGAGCATCTTCTTATTGCAAATTTACTGATGCTGAACAGCCTCAATCACTTTTTCCTTCTTTTTGTGGGAAGCGTGGCCTGGGTTGTTTTTATGACTAACCGCCAACTCACTGCGTGTACCCCCCGTGGAATTCGTTCCAGGCACAAAGGCGGAAGGGTCACCATTACCTCCAGTGCCCTCCTGATTGTTCGAGTCGTCTCCACGATTACCACTATCATTAGAAGATCCCCCGCTATCACCTTCCTCGCCGTTTCCACTTCCATTCTGCGAGGAAGTACCATCAGGTGTATCCGTTGGTGAAGCTCCGGCAGGCGGAGCAATTTGAGGCATCGTCACTGTTCCATTTTTTGCCTCAATATAAGAGACTGGATACGTATCAATAAAGTCACCATCTCTAAATACTGAGACAACACTGTCTTTGTTCGGAGCCATTAGCAGGTTGATAGTGAACACCTGTGTCGTATTAATTGTACGGCTTCCCCATTCCTGATTTTCTCCACGTGCATCCGTATAAGTGATACGAATTTTGCTATTTTTACCCTCTTCCTTCGGCGCAACAGGCACATTAAATGGCAGCGTAATTGCTTCTGGTGGATAACCAGTGCTTACATAAAACGTAATTTCCGTACTTGGTGGCAACTCACTGCCTGCCTCTGACGGCCACTGTTTGGTTACTCTTCCTTTTTCCTGCTCATAGCTAAATTCTTCTTTAATCGAGCCAACCTTCAGCCCTGCCTTTTTGACCTCATTTTCCGCTTGATTCTGCGTCTTCCCTACGAGACTTGGCATTTTCACAGTGTCAGCGCCCTTGCTGACTGTGAGCACAACCTGGACTGAATCCTTATCAAATGGCTCATTGGCAGGGGGTATCTGACTAAGTACAGTCCCTGCGGCCTGATCACTGAACTGCTCATTTTGCTGAATCTGCGTCTCCTTAATTTGCTGGGCGGTCAGCAGCTTAACAGCATTCTCGTAGCTTTGGCCTTTGACATCAGGCATCGGGCTGAGCGGCTTGGCAATCCCGACTTTCAGACTAATCTTGGTTCCTTCCTTGACTAAAGAATCTGCAGGATAGCTTTGATAAAATACAACTCCAGGCGCGATTCCTTCTTTGTATTCATGCTGGATTGGCTCCTCAATGAGTAGCCCCGCTTTACTGAGATTAACCTTCGCTTGGTCTTCTGTTTGTGTCAATACACCTGGTACTTTTACCTCAGGCACGACGAGTACACTTTGCACATAGTACACCACTCCGCCCATGCACAGAAGTAACACCAACACTAGTGTTACCCACAAGATCGCTTTTTTTCTATTTTTTTTGGGCGATTGCTTGCTCGAAAGCTGTTCAGACTCACGCGGCTGGGCAGGTACATCATCCCCGCTAGAAGACATCCCTAATTGTTGAGGCTTAATAGCCGGAATAACCCGTGTTTGATCCTCATCATCCAAATGTGTAAACTCCAGCTTGGATTCATTACGCCGTCCCGGCAGCAAACAGGTTTCCAAATCTTTTAGCATTTCGTCTGCCGATTGATAACGCTCTTCTGGATTTTTGCGCATGGATTTTAGAATGACATTTTCCACACTTTGCGGAATCAACGGATTAATTTTACGCGGTTCCTCAAATTCCTCTTGCAAATGCTTGAGCGCTACACTAATTGGACTTTCTCCGAGGAAAGGGAGCTGCGCCGTCAGCATTTGATATAAGACAATACCTAAAGAATATAAGTCCGATTTTTCGCCGGTGACGACACCCTTTGCATGCTCAGGTGAAAAATAATGAACAGAACCTACAACAGAACCCGTCTGGGTAATGGTCGTTGACGTAACGGCTCTAGCAATCCCAAAATCGGTTACCTTAACCCGTCCATTACGTCCAATTAATATATTATGAGGCTTAATGTCTCGGTGAATAATCTGATTTTGATGGGCATGCTCCAGCGCATCACAAATCTGGGATGCAATCCGTACTGCTTCATCCACTTGCAATGGCGCACGTTCTTTAATAATCTCATTCAAATTTTTACCTTCGATGCACTCCATTACAATATAATGGATTTCATCCTCTTGGCCGACATCATAAATACTGACCACATTCGAATGCGAAAGCGAGGCCGCAGACTGCGCCTCACGCCGAAACCGGCGAATAAATTCCTCATCATGAACAAATTGCTGGCGCAACACTTTAACTGCAACATTACGATTCAGCAAAATGTCTTGAGCCTTATACACCAGCGCCATACCGCCGCCACCGATGCGCTCAATAATTTCGTATCTTCCCCCTAGCAGGTGCCCGATCATGCGTCACACCCCTTTTCACTCAATGAAACCGTGTCATCGGGCAATTCAAACAAAGCTACAGTAATATTATCGTCTCCTCCGGCAAGTAACGCCAGATGTAGCAGACGATCCGCGCGCTCCTCCAAAGGATTCTCTGCAGCACCTACTACTTTGCTGATTTGTTCTTCCGTTACCAGATTGCTTAATCCGTCGCTACACAGTAACAGTACATCGCCTTTTTCCAGCGCAATGGAGTCAATATCCACTTTCACCTCGGAATCAGTGCCCAGCGCCCGTGTCAGTACATTGCGACGAGGATGGTTCTCCCGTTCTTCCTTACTGATCTGACCGTTTTTGAACAGCTCATTAACCAAAGTATGGTCTTCTGTAAGCTGACGTACCGCTCCTTTGGAAATGACATAGGCCCGACTGTCACCGATATGTCCGATAATTCCGGATGCGTCGTTTAATAAAACCGCAACAACTGTCGTTCCCATATTATGATACTTTTCATCGCGTGCTGCCGTCTGGAAGATGACTTCATTGGCATGCAAAATAGCGTCGCTGAGCGCCGCCGTCAAAGAATGTGCGGATAATCCGCTCTCCAGCGTCGCCAAATCAGCGGCAAGTGTCTCTACCGCAAGGCGGCTGGCCGTATCACCGGCCAAATGCCCCCCCATACCATCGGCAACAATCCCAAGAATATAGCCTTGCTCTAAGTGCCTGATCCAGGCAGAATCCTCATTCACCGAACGTACACGTCCGACATGGCTGACATGAACTGTTTTGATCAAATGGTTTCACCCCAACTCCATATGCTTTGCACGCAACTGACCGCAGGCAGCGGCAATATCGTGACCCTGTTCACGCCGGATCGTCACATTGACGCCTTTTTCGGCAAGAATACGTTGAAAATTAAAAATATCGCTACGCGATGTGCGCACATACTTGCGCTCAGGCACATGGTTGACTGGAATCAAATTGACGTGACACAGCATGTCCTTTAACACATCCGCTAGCTCTTCAGCATGTTCTGCCTGATCGTTTACCCCACCAATCAGGGCATATTCAAACGAAATTCTCCGCCCGGTCTTAGCAAGATAGTAACGTAGAGAATCCATAACATCCTTAAAGGGATAACGCCGATTTACAGGCATCAGCTTCGACCGAAGCGCATCATTAGGCGCATGAATGGATATTGCCAGATTAATCTGGGTATCCTCGTCAGCAAATTTATAAATATTCGGTACAATCCCGCTGGTCGACACTGTGATATGACGTTGACCAATATTCAGACCTTTTTCATGAACCATTGTACGCAAAAACGTCATGGTCGCTTCATAGTTTTCAAAAGGCTCGCCTGAGCCCATAATCACGATGCTGCTCACTCGTTCATTCGTTTTATCCAAAATTTTCTGAGCCTGTACTACCTGTGCAGTAATTTCACCAGCTGTCAGGTTCCGTTTGAGGCCTCCGAGCGTCGATGCGCAGAAAGTGCAACCAATCCGGCATCCCACTTGCGTCGTTACACAAATACTGTTTCCATAATTGTGTCTCATAATGACCGTTTCAATGGCATGATCATCGTGCAAACCGAACAGGAATTTTACTGTACCATCCTTCGATTCCAACTTTGTAATTTCACTAAGCGTCACAAAACTAAATTGCTCCTCAAGCTTCTCTCTCAGCGCCTTGGACAAATTCGTCATCTCGCTGAAATCATTGACCCGCTTCACATACAGCCAGTCAAAAATTTGTCCGCCACGAAAAGCAGGCTCGCCATTGTTCTTGGCCCAGTCCTGAAGCTCCTCCAGAGTTAAATCATATATAAAAGGTTTCATCAATGTTTGCACCCGTTCCTTCTTCATTAAGTTCTGTTTGATCGTAGATAGTATTTTTCATTCTTCCTATTTTAGCACAAATCGCTGGAGGGGTAAAAATTTTTCATCTTCATGCAAAAAACCGCCGGAAATGTTCCGGCGGAATGTGGAAATACTGGTGGGCAGCTGCCTGGAATTCTCTTCCGCGCTATTTCACCCGACGCAGGCGCGCGATATAAAACCCGTCGCTGTGGAAATGCTGCGGTAACAGCTGTACCGAGCCTCCCTGAATACTATCCTTTTCGCGGCTCACGTCCGGGAAGGAATGACCCTCTGCCAATTCATACTCTGGATGTTCGCTTAAAAACCGAGTCAATTGTCCTTCATTTTCGTCCGGTTCAATCGTGCATGTGCTGTATACCAGAATACCACCTGGCTTCAACAGTCCCGCCACACTATCCAGCAGCTCATGCTGAAGCTGTGTAATGTCGCGAACATCCTGCGCAGTTTTGCTCCAACGCAGGTCCGGCTTACGACGAATTACCCCAAAGCCAGAGCATGGTGCATCCAGCAAAATACGGTCAAAAGAAGCTGGAGCATATCGTTCCTGCAGTTCTAGCGCATCACCAGTGACTGTTTCCACGGCATCCAGGCCAAGTCGATTAGCCTGTTCACGAATTAATTGATGCTTATGGGCATGCAGGTCATTCGCAACGATCCGTCCGTGATCCTTCATCAGCTCAGCCATATGAGCTGTTTTGCCACCTGGAGCGGCACAGCAATCCAGTACCAGCATGCCAGGCTCAGGAGCGACTGCTTCGGCAACGAGCATGGAGCTTTCATCCTGTACGGACAGCAAGCCGTCCGTATACCACGAGGTAAGCGCCATATTTCCACCGCTGCGAACAACAATCCCATAGGGACTAACTGCCGAAGGAACGGCATCAAGCCCTTTTGAGTTCATCTCGTCCAGCAACTGGTCACGGCTGGTCATTGTCGTATTCACCCGTACGCTGACCGCAGGGGGCTCATTATTAGCCTGACAGATAGCCTCAGCAGTATCTGCACCGTATTGCTTAATCCAGCGCTTAACCAGCCACTGTGGATGGGAATGTTCTAATGAAATCCGTTCCTCCGGTGACAAATCGTCAGGAATACGCAGCTTGTCCGGCTCACGCAGCATGCTGCGGAGCACGCCGTTGACCATACCGGAAATCCCCTGATGCCCACGCCGCTTGGCAATAGTCACCGCTTCACTAACGACTGCATGATCCGGAACTCGATCCAGATACACCACCTGATATACACTCATCCGCAGCAACGAACGTACCCAAGCCTGAAGCTTGGCCGTTCCTTTTTGAACAAATTTATTCAAAAAATAATCTAGTGTATTTCGGCGTGCGACTGTACCGTATACAAGTTCCGTCGCCAAACCAGCGTCACTTGCAGATAAACCTGCCTGCTGAAGCCGACGATTTAGCTCAAGATTGCTATACGCACCCTCTTGCTCCACACCGGTCAACACATCAAGTGCAACTTCCCGCGCCGTCTGATTGCGAGTCTTGCCAGTTCTGGCACCCACTCCCTTGCCTTGGCCTCCCTGGCGGGAGTGACTCCCGCTCATCCGAGCACCATGCCTGGCTTCATCTGTCCGCCGCGTGCAAAGGTTCCGGCATCCATAACCTTTTTGCCAGCCGGTTGAACCTGAGTCAGCCAGAGAGTTCCTTCGCCTGTCTGCACCTCAATGCCACGAGCGGTCAATTGAAGAACTGTTCCGGGTGCTGGAGCATTTGAGCCACTCACTTCATTATTTATGAAAGGCTGCTCAGCAGCCCATATTTTAAAAACATTTCCCTCCCAAAGCGTAAACGCGCCCGAAAAAGGAACAAGGCCGCGAATCCGGTTGTATATCTGCTGTGCATTGTCATTCCACGAAATACGCTCATCGTCGCGGTTCAGGTTAGGAGCATAGGTAGCCTCGTCCTCATTTTGCGGCGTACGGTCTGATTGGCCTGCCAGCAACTTGGGCAGCTCGTCCTGCAAAAGCTTTGCTCCAGCTACGCTTAACTTCTCAAAAATCGTACCAGAGGTATCCTCCGGCTCTATAGCAACCTCAACTCGCGATATCATATCGCCAGTATCCAGTCCTTCCGCCATATACATCAGCGTCACACCCGTCACGGTCTCACCGTTAATAATCGCACGCTGGATCGGTGCACCTCCCCGATAACGGGGAAGTAACGACCCATGCACATTCAGACAGCCGAACCGAGGCAGGTCTAGTACGGACTTAGGCAAAATTTGCCCATAGGCTGCGGTTACGATCAGATCAGGACGCAGCTCTGCCACCTGAGCCACCGCTTCTGGCTGGCGCAGGCGGGTTGGTTGCAGTACAGGTAATCCGCGTTTTTCTGCCGCTTCCTTGACTGGTGTAGGCGTCAATATTTTTTTTCGTCCCTGCGGCTTATCGGGCTGTGTAATCACACCGACCACGTTATAACCGTTGTCCAGTAACATGTTCAGCGATGGCACTGCAAACTCAGGCGTACCCATAAAGATAATACGAATGTCTTGACTCATCGAACCTCACTCTCCTATCTGACGGTTCGGTCCTGGCTGTTCCAGCGCAACCTCATATACTTTTTCTGCAATATCCGTGAATAAAATTCCATTTAAATGGTCAATTTCATGCTGAAAAGCACGAGAAAGCAACCCTGTCGCTGTAACGGTAATGGTTTTACCCTCGCGGTCCAGTCCCTTGACTGTAACCTTCTCGGCACGACGCACATCCCCGTTCAACCCTGGTATACTCAGGCAGCCTTCAGGACCCAATTCCTCCCCTTCTTCGGCCACGATCTCTGGATTAATCATTTTAATCAAACCATGCTCATCTCCAGCATCTACAACGATGAGACGCTTCAAAATACCTACTTGCGGAGCAGCAAGACCTACTCCCTCCGCTTCATACATCGTATCTGCCATATCGTCGAGCAGCTTTTGCACATTAGGCGTAATTTTAGTGACTTCCTTTGCTACTTTGTGCAATACGTCATCCGGCTCCAACACTATAATTCTAATTGACATGACAACAGAACACCTTCCTCTTTATGCTTCATTTAGGCCTAACTGTATTCATCACAAACGCGACTGCTACATTATCCTATGTACGGACGGCTTGTCCGCATTATTTGTGCTAATAACTTTTGTGGCCACACTCTACATAAGCATTTGCGGATCAACATCCAGACTAATCAGCAACTTTTGTGCCTGTGCGGATTCGGCCATTTCATCAGCTACTTGCTGAGCCAAACTAATCGCATCGATATTTCCACGCCATTTTATCATACATTGAAATCGGTATCTATTCTTGATTCTCGAAATGGGTGAAGCTACTGGTCCCAAAATGTCGAGTACATCCGATGTAAGACGATCCATATTCCCGAACCAGCCCCGTTGTCTGGCCCGTCCCTGTAGTGTTGCTGAATAATTCTCAGCCAGCCGAACCAGCACCGGGAGTTGTTCATGAGAAAAGGTCACCAAAATAAGACGACAATATGGTGGATAGTGCAAATTGCGGCGGTGTTTCAATTCTTCCCTCACAAAAGAAGCATAATCATGGCGACTTGCGTGAATCACCGAATAATGCTCTGGAGTATAGGATTGTACGAATACTTCCCCTGGCAATTGATGTCTCCCAGCACGTCCAGCTACTTGTGTTAACAGCTGAAAAGTCTTTTCCGCAGCCCGAAAATCTGGTAAATTGAGAGCCGAATCCGCAGTAATGACACCAACCAGTGTCACATCGGGAAAGTCCAGGCCTTTGGCAACCATTTGAGTACCGAGCAGCACGTCCGCTTTTTTATCACGAAATTGCTTGAGAAGCTTTTCGTGGGCGTTTTTTTCTGTCGTTGTATCAACATCCATTCGAACAACACGTATACCGGGGAATAGCTTCGCCAGCTCTTCTTCCACTCGCTGGGTACCTGTACCGAAATAGCGAATATGCTCACTACCGCACTCAGGGCATGTCTGAGGTACGGGCTCGGAATAACCACAGTAATGGCAACGTAAATTGTTCGACCGCTGATGATACGTAAGCGAAATATCACAATGCGGACAACCCGCGACATAGCCACAGCTACGGCACATGACGAACGTGGAGTGCCCACGCCGATTCAACAGGAGTACCGTCTGCTCCTTACGCTCTAACCGCTCTGCAATTCCATTATGCAACGCACGGCTGAACATAGAGCGGTTGCCAGCACGCAGTTCCTCACGCATATCCATGATATGTACTTCGGGTAACATGTTCCCCAATGCGCGAGTTGGCATTTCAAGCAGCAACGGAGCAAACTCGTCGTTGCTTTGTGAGCGAGCCGCATAGTAGCTTTCCAGCGATGGTGTAGCCGAGCCGAGAATAACGACAGCCCCATGCTGATGGGCTCTGCGAATGGCGACATCACGCGCATGGTATTTAGGTGTCTCTTCCTGCTTATAGGACGTTTCGTGCTCCTCATCCATAATAATAAGACCTAACTCACGAAAAGGCGCAAATACTGCCGAGCGAGCACCAATCGCCACTTTCACACGGCCTTCGCGTATTTTGCGCCACTCATCGTACCGTTCCCCCCCGGACAACCTACTGTGCATCACTGCTACCTGATCGCCAAACCGGCCTTTAAAACGCTCAACCATTTGTGGGGTTAACGATATTTCAGGTACCAGCACAATGGCCTGCCGATTCTGCTCGATACAACGCTGAATCGTCTGTAGATAGATTTCCGTCTTACCGCTCCCTGTGACTCCATGCAACAAATAAGCTCCTTGCTCACGCGTGTCCAGCTGGCGAATAATCCGTTCATATACCGACTGCTGCTCTGCTGTGAGAGGGAGTGGCTCTGTAGGCTTGAAGTGTCTGCCCCGGTAGGGGTCGCGGAACACTTCGACATCCTCCAGCAACACATAGCCCTTATCTTCCAGCGCCTTAACCGTTGCAGCCGAGACACTCAGTGAGGTCATGACTTCCTTCAGCGACAGAGGCAGAAACTCGCTACGTTCCAGCAAAAAAGCAAGTACCTCCCGCTGACGCTGCGCTTTGGCAGAAAATTGCTCCAGCGCCGTTGATGCCTCGTCTATGCCGATAGCCAGATCAACGGATTTCATGGTCTTTTTGCCAAGTTTGTCTTTGATAACTTGACTTTCCTGAAGCACACCCCGGCGTAACAGTGATTTAATAACTTCAGCTTCCTCAGGGAAACGTCGACTGAGTTGCTGCAATGGGACTTGCTCCTTCTCCTGAATGAAGCTAACGATCCGACGCTCCGTCGGATCACTCATACCATCGTCGGTCAGAAGTGCCCATTCGAGTTCATCGCCCTGATTCGGTTGTATAGTACGTTGTGGATGCGTTAACTCATGCTGTTCCGCAATTGAGATATAACGTTCTGCTTTGCCCTTGAGCGCGGTAGGAATCATCACTTGCAGTGCCATAATTTGATTACAAGCATAACGTTCGCTCATCCATTTGCCCAGTTCGACTAGGTCGGCAGATAAAGGTGGTACCAAATCCAGCAGCTCCTGGATCGCTCTCATTCTGTATTTCGGTGGATCATCAGCTGGGACTACCGAGATGACAAAAGCCTGCACCGTCCGTTTGCCAAATGGCACAGCTACCCGACTACCCGGCTCAATCCAAGGTCTCATTGAGTCTGGTATCAGATAATCGAAGGTGCGGTCCGTATCCTTGGCAGGTACATCGACAATGACCTTGGCAACTAAATTGCCTGTCTCCATTAATGCAGCACCCCACCCATACGTCCCGCGGCTATAGTAAGCAACTTACGCGCAACTTCTTCCTTTGACTGTACAGGAATACGCTCTACGATCCCGCTTCGGTCATAAATTTGAACAGCATTCGTATCGACGCCAAAACCAGCACCATTCACAGTTACATCGTTTGCCGCGATCAAATCACAATTTTTACGTTCTAATTTATCTATCGCATACGTCTCCAAATGTTCAGTTTCAGCTGCAAAGCCAATTAAAAATTGATGTTTCTTACTCCGTCCGAGTGATTCTAAAATATCGACGTTCTTCACTAACTCTAGCGTAAATACACTATCTTTTTTCTTGATCTTGGTCTGTGCAATCTCACGTGGTCGATAATCTGCAACTGCAGCAGCCATAACGACCATATCGCTCGTTTCCCATTGCTTTAATACAGCGTCGTACATATCTTCAGCTGACTGGACTCTTTCAAGCATAATACCAGTAGGCGGTTCCGCGCTGGTATTGGCAGCAATCAAGTGCACCTCTGCACCCATCTCCTGAGCCACTTTTGCAATGGCAAAGCCCATTTTGCCAGATGAATCATTTGTGATATAACGTACTGGATCAATTCGCTCGATCGTGCCTCCAGCCGTTACAATGACTTTTTTGCCTGAAAGCACCGATTCTTTCTCATTCACAAGTGACTCAGGCACTTGAGCCTCCATAGATTCGTCACCAAACCATCGTGGTTCAGACTTGATGTTGGTTTTTTGTTCCTGAGCTTGCTGATCAAAAAAACGCTCTATGGTTTGCACAATTGTGTCCGGCTCTTCCAAACGTCCTTTGCCAACGTAACCGCAAGCCAGTAATCCTTCACCGGGCTCAATCATCTTCACGCCACGTGATACAAGCGTCTCCATATTTTGCATGACTGCCGGATGAGTGTACATATGTACATTCATCGCAGGTGCCACCATAATAGGTGCTGTTGTAGCCAGCAACGTTGTAGACAACATATCATCAGCAAGACCATGCGCCATTTTCCCGATAATATTCGCAGTTGCAGGAGCAACAAGCACCAAATCAGCCGCATCCGCCAGATGAATATGGGATACGACTGATGGCTCTCTTTCATCAAATGTGTCACTGTACACCGGATTACGAGAGAGCGACTGCAGCGTAAGTTCGGTAATAAACTCCTTGGCAGAGGCCGTCATAATTACATGAACATCGGCGCCCTTTTGCGTCAACCTACTACACAGCGCTGCCCCTTTGTAAGCAGCAATTCCGCCAGTTATACCAAGAATAATAACTTTTCCCTTCAACATCGTTAACTCCCCCTGACCTAAAAAAATAACAACCTTGCGGTTGTCAAAGGAATTGGCATTGCGCCCGGTTATAATAGTTGTGTATAATTCTTACTCGTCTTCGCCGCTTTCAAGACGCAGATGATCCGCGTAAATCTCTTCCAACGCCACTCCAACCTGTTTGTGGGATTTAGGATTCTTGAGAGTCGTCTTTTCACCCTCGCGCAACTGTCTGGCACGACGTGAAGCCGCTACAACCAACGAATACTTACTATCTGCCTTTTTCATCATTTCATCAATGGAAGGATACAGCACGAATAGACACCTCTTCATGTAGTTTTGGGACTGTATAAGCTGAACTCCAGTGTACACCTTCAAGCTCAGCTTATACAGTATTATTTCTCTTTAGCTACGCTTGGCATATGTAAAGCCCTCGCTTAAGGATGAACCTTACAATGTTCGGCGATAATAATGGATTCTATTCGTTTACAAGCGAAATCAATCTCATCATTGACGACCGCATAATCATAGTGACGCAACAAATTCATTTCATCCACAGCTACCGACATACGGTGGTCTATGGTCGCTTGAGTTTCTGTGCCCCGTCCCCGGATTCTATCCTTTAATTCATCTAGCGAAGGCGGAAGCAGAAAAATGAATATGCCTTCTGGAAATTTTTCTTTAACTTTTAGCGCTCCCTGAACTTCAATCTCCAGAAAAATATCTTTTCCCTGCGCAAGCGTCTGATCTACAAAATCACGTGGAGTACCATAATAGTTCCCTACATACTCAGCATACTCCAGCATTTCATCTCGTTCAATCATACCCAAAAATTCTTCACGCGTTTTAAAAAAATAGGTCACTCCATCCTGTTCGCCTGAACGAGGTGTTCGAGTTGTAGCAGAAACGGAGTATGTTATCTCTGGTAGCTTGTCACGCAATGCGTTGCCTACCGTCCCTTTACCGACACCCGAAGGTCCGGATATTACAAATAATAATCCCTTAGCCATAGTACACTCCATTTTTATTCGTCATTGTCATCATCTTTAGTGGATAGGCGATGAGCGACCGTCTCCGGCTGCACCGCAGACAGGATTACATGATCACTGTCTGTAATAATAACAGCCCGCGTCCGGCGGCCATAGGTAGCATCAATTAGCATATGACGGTCCCTGGCTTCCTGTATAATCCGCTTGATCGGAGCAGACTCCGGACTGACGATGGAGATAATTCGGTTGGCCGACACGATATTGCCGAAACCAATATTGATCAATTTGATTGCCATATTCAGGTCTTTCCCCCTATACATGTGACTCTTGCAGCCGTGCCGCTACCAGGTAGCTACTCAATATTTGCAGCCTGCTCACGAATTTTCTCGAGCTCCGCTTTCATCTCAACGACCAAATTAACCAATGTGAGATGATTAGCCTTAGAGCCGATCGTGTTGACTTCCCTGTTCATTTCCTGGATTAAAAAATCTAATTTGCGACCGGCCGGCTCGTCTGACAGCAGCAATCCCTTGCACTGTCCAAAGTGACTTTGAAGCCGGGTAAGTTCCTCGTCAATATTGCTGCGATCCGCGAATAACGCAATCTCCATTCCGAACTTGTGTTCATCAAGCGTAAATGAACCGTCCTGAAGCTCTTTAAGCCTGTGTTTCAGCCTGTTACGGTAGTCGCTCACAACATGAGGAGCCAGCACCGCCATTTCATGATGCAGGGATTCCAGACGTAAAATACGGGATTTCACATCTTGCGCCAAATGCCCGCCTTCTCGCCTTCTCATCTCCAGTAAACCTTGCAAAGCTTCATTCAAAGCTCGCTGTAGTTGCTCTTCCCAGTCCTCTTCATCTCCATGGAAAGCCTCTCCAGGCTCACCCAGAACGTCAGGCAAAGCAAGAATATCGCTTATCTCTAACGTTCCTTTCACTCCATAACGATCCGCCAGCTGCTCCGCTGCATGCAGGTAAGCCTGCACCACAGTGTCATTCAACCGCGCGGCGGGCATCTGTTCTTCATCACGTTCCCTGTGGATGAAGACATCGACACGACCGCGTTTAATCTGCTGTTGAACCGTTCTTCTCAAGCCATCTTCGTATCGAGTCCATTCGCGCGGAATTCTCATCATCACTTCGCAATAGCGGTGATTCACCGATTTCAATTCCAAGCGCACTTTATAACCCTCATAATGAAGGATGGCTTGACCGTATCCGGTCATACTCAATGACATCGGCATCACATCCATTATACTATTGTAATTGATTATTATAGTCGAAACAAGGGGGCCTGTGCACGACCTGATTTTTGCCATACGTATGAAGTCAGTTCAGCTGTCATTTCATAGAACATAAATGGAGTCATAAAATAGATACCATTAAAATGTTCCATTGCCGTATCGAGTAACTCCTTGGCAATAGACACGCCCATTGCTCGTCCTTCCGGACCCTCAAGACCAGACATACGTGCACGTACCTCATCGGATAACTGAATGCCTGGTACTTCATTGTGCAAGTATTCTGCATTGCGCCCACTAGCCAGCGGCATAATACCGATAAAAATCGGTACTTCCAAATGTCGTGTCGCTTCCGCGATGGCTGCAATGAGCTCGTGGTCGTAAACGGGCTGAGTCATAACATAATCGGCTCCGGAGGCAATCTTCTTCTCCAACCGCTGTACGGCTTTACCCAAATGCTTGACATTAGGATTAAATGCGGCACCTACCACAAAATTAGCCTTCTGCTTCAGTGGCTTACCGGAAAATGCAACACCATCATTTAATTGCTTGATCATGCGTATGATTTCAAAAGAGGTCATATCATACACCGAACTGGCGCCTGGCAAATCACCAAACCGCGCCGGATCTCCAGTAACCGCCAGTACATGGTCAATACCGAGCGCGTCAAAACCCATCATGTGGGATTGAGTACCAATCAGATTGCGATCACGACATGCTATATGAATTAATGGACGCAAGCCTGTTTCAATCCTGACCAAATGTCCAAGCGCCATGTTGCTCATGCGAGTGACTGCAAGCGAGTTGTCAGCCAGTGTAAGCGCGTCGGCCCCGGCTTTCTTCAACGCATGAGCACCTTGCATAAACCTCGTAATGTCCAAATCGCGCGGAGGATCCAGTTCTACAATGACCGTATGTCGTTCCTTAACCAGATCCACAATGTTGGGCTCGCTGATATGTCTGCCATTTCCTCGTTCCTCTTCATCTGCAATCTGCTCTGCCACTTGAAAGAACTCTTTCGACAAAGCTTCTTTTGAAGCCAGCGGAGGCGGTTGCAAACGATTCAAGGCTTTGGATATAGCAGCAATATGATCCGGTGTAGTTCCGCAGCAACCACCGAGCAGCCTCGTTCCCAGGTCTACAAAGGACTTGGCACATTCTCCAAAATATTCAGGTGATGCACCGTATACATAGTGACCGTCCACATAATCTGCTAGCCCCGCATTCGGATATACGGACAGCGGTACAGACAAAGGGCCGTCCAGCTGCTCCATTACACTCATAATTCCCTGCGGACCCGAGTGACAGTTAAATCCAAGGATGTCTGCCCCCTCATTACGCAGCACCGAAAAAGCTTCCGCCACTAAAAAACCATCCTGGGTACGCCCAACCTGATCAACTGCAAACTGACAAATTACCGGAATGTCACTGTATTTACGTACACTGTGAAGCGCAATGCGTATTTCATCCAGTGAATAAAACGTTTCGCACAAAATGCCGTCGACTCCTTCGGAGAGAAGGGCATCAATTTGCTGCTCATAGTTTCTTGCCAGCTCCAGCTTTGATATGTTAAGCCGTTTGCCCCCACATATGGAACCCACCGCACCTACCACATAATGTTCAGGTCCGGCCGCATCTCTGGCAATTCTCACACCGGCACGATTGATCTCTTCTACCTTGGATTCCAGTCCAAACCGGGCTAACTTATAATCATTTGCAGAAAATGTATTAGTCTCCAGCAATCGAGCTCCTGCACTTAAATATTGACCATGCACGTCTGATATAACGTCAGGCGAAGTGATGTTCAGTTCTTCGAAAGACGTATTTACTGGAAATCCTAGCTGGTATAAAAAAGTCCCCATTGCGCCGTCTCCGACAATAATTTCACGATTCAGCACAGTACGCAAATCCGGTTTCATGTCCTCTGCTCCACCCCGCTCTTTATTTTCATACTAATGTAACATAAAGAGACTATAAACATAAGCCAAAAACAAAAAAAGCCGCCCCACTTCCCGACAATATGATATCAGGAGTAAAGCGGCTTGATTTATCTTTTCTATTTCCTACTACATTTTCCCATCGGAAGAATGGAGAGAGTAAGCGTAAAAAGTCCCTTTTTTATTCACTTTAGCCACAATAGAATCCGTTCCCTTTTGCTGCTTGTAGAACGTATATTGATTCCCTTGAACTTTCACTTTATAGCCGGTCAAATTAATATTAAACAACATCTGAGCCTTGGGCTTGACTAGCTTCAAAGCTTCTGAGGCAGTATATTTCGGGCTTGCAAATGTTTTTTTGAAATCTGCGTCATCATTCCAGTCTACCCCATAGGTGGATACGGCCAGCACTTTACCGGTTACCGCGCTAATTTTGACCTCACTCGCCTCGTTTGCATCCTCAAACGACCAATATGAAAGCCCCTTCGTTTCATCCTTGTACCGTGAAGCGTGCTGCACCTTAATTGGCTGTCCACTCACACGCTTAAATGTGTTCATTGCACGGTTCAGTATCAGAGGGTCCACCTGCTTCAGCGCATAGTCCGCGTTGATGGTAATAGCGTTACCTCGATCCACATCCACATACAACGAGGAAGCCTGTTCTCCTGAGCCCCAAAATACCCAGTAATTTGATGGCTTGTTGGACTGATAAGGGGATTTGACCCGCCAAAATGCTTCAAATTGCAAAGGACGCTTGCTGTCAAACGCTTTGGCGCTGTTTAGCACTTTCGTCTTAAGTGGCGCGTTCATCGCTTTTCCCAAGCTGCTTATTTTATATCGTATGGTTGTAGAATCTACTCTGTTTTTTTCTTTATTATATTCTGTCTGCAACGTAGCAGTTCCATCTTCCATTCCGCCCTCTACAATCCAAGTTTTCCCCATATCCGTCACATCGTCAAATTGAAATGCTGTCTTTGAACCGATGAGTTCTTGCACCGCTTTTTCTAAACGGCTTACCACTGTCGGAGTTAGCGACCCAACCTGCTTGTCCGTCGTTTCCGCAGCGGCAGGAATAGTCGCCGCCTGAACCGGAAGCGCGGTGGCTACAAATATGAGAACTACAACTGCTGAAATCCAACGAAATTCCCGCACTATGAACGGCCTCCTTATTGTTTTCTCATTTTCTATATTATACATTGTTCAGGCGCCAAAAAAAGACAGAATGTTGCTTTGTTCATCATATTCCTTGTATACAGGGGCATCCAAGTCCAAAAAAAGAAGACCTACTAAGGTCTTCTTTTCATTCACTTCTATACGATTCATAAGCCAGTTGCACGTTATCTTTATAGTTCACATGATTCAAAACAGACGACCTTCGTACACGATCTCAGCCGGGCCCGTCATATATATGTGATTATCTTCCTCGCTCCATTCGATATCCAGATCGCCGCCCTTCAGGCTTACAATGGCGTGGCGGTCGCTATATCCGTTTAGTACAGAAGCAACAAGCGTAGCACAGGCTCCGGTTCCACAAGCTAGCGTTGGCCCAGCTCCTCTCTCCCATACTCTCATATCTATATGCTTACGGCTACGTACCGTGGCGAACTCAACATTTGTTTTCTTAGGGAAAAGCGGGTGGCATTCCAGCTTCGGTCCCCAGGCTTCCAGATCAAAGCTTGGCGCATCCTCCACATAAATGACACAGTGCGGATTCCCCATAGATACAGCCGTAAAACGAAAACCACTTCCTCCAGCTTCAATGGGCTCATTAATTACGCTAGTCAGATCCAGTGTAGTTGGAATCTTCAAACCCTCAAAAATCGGTTCTCCCATATCTACCTTCACCATACGAACAAGTCCATTCTCTACAGTCAGTTCGACCTGCTGTACACCTGCACCCAGGGTCTCAATCGTGATCTGTTCACGGTTGATATGCTTACGGTCATATACGTATTTGGCAGCACAACGAATAGCATTACCGCATTGCTCGGCCTCTGAGCCGTCCGAGTTAATGATGCGCATGCAGAAATCCGCTTTTTCTGACGGCAATATATATACCAACCCATCGGCGCCAACACCAAAATGTCGATCACATAACCGAACAGCTAATTCCGAGGCGTCAGACGGCAAATCCTGATGCCCAAACCAAACGATAAAATCATTACCTAGACCGTTCATTTTTGTGAATTCCATAGCTTACCTCCGCCGTTGCTGCTGATATCATGTTCCTCATGAAGCTTTGATCCCATGATATCATACAGGGCAATAGTGGGAAAGCGATGCGATATGCATGACCCGATTTCTAGGCTGAAAACTTCGTACGTCCCGCTGAAAAGTGTGTATTTCCGCCGCGACGACGGTTGCGTCGACCGCCCCATACACTTCCGGCTCCCATCAGAAACGTCGGAATCCCAGCTGCCACAATGGATAGCGCCCACTCACGCAAACCGAGCGGTACCGTTTTGAAAATAGGTTGCAGCATAGGCACGTACATAACCACTAGCATTAGCACTACGGAGGACAGCACGGCAAGCACGAGATAACTGTTTTGAAACGGATTACGATGGAAAATAGAGCGGGAACTGCGGCAATCAAATACATGAATTAACTGCGCCAGCACTAGCGTAGCAAAGGCAACGGACTGTGCTTTGATCAATTGTCCTGCGTCATCCGGTGCAATACGTAATGTCAGCCAGAAGGCCGCTAGCGTACATAAACCAATCAATAAGCCGCGACTAATGATTTTCCAGCCCAGTCGACGAGCAAAAATATTTTCCTTTGCGCCACGAGGCTTGTGCTCCATAAGATCCTTTTCTGGTTGGTCCACCCCCAGAGCCATCGCTGGTAGGCCATCTGTCACTAGATTCACCCATAAAATCTGGATCGGTAACAAAGGTAACGGCAGCCCGGCCATCATGGCAAAGAACATCGTCAAGATTTCACCAACATTGGAGGCGAGTAGATAACGGATAAATTTACGAATATTCTCGTAAATATTCCGTCCTTCCTCAATTGCGGCTACAATCGTTGAGAAATTATCATCACTCAGAACAAGCGCAGCCGATTCTTTGGTCACGTCCGTTCCCGTAATGCCCATCGCGATACCGATGTCCGACGCCTTTATCGCTGGAGCATCATTGACGCCATCTCCAGTCATGGCTACGACATGTCCGCGTCTTTGCAGTGACTTGACGATCCGTAGCTTGTGCTCCGGCGAAACCCGTGCATACACAGATACAGTATCAACGGCTTTGTCCAGCGCCGCATCATCCATCGCAGACAATTCCTGTCCTGTTAACACATGAGATCCGCGCTGAAGAATGCCCAACTGCTGTGCAATGGCCTCTGCAGTTGTACCGTGATCTCCGGTAATCATCACAGTGCGAATGCCAGCACGACGGCACTTGCCAATGGCTTCGCGAACCTCGCGACGTGGCGGATCGATCATGCCTGTTAGTCCGATAAAGATTAGTTGCGCTTCAGCCTCCTCAACCGTAGAGACACGCTCATGCGAGCGGATATCACGGTAAGCGACACCAAGTACACGTAGCGCCTCCGAGGCCATTCCTTCATTAGCTGCCAGTACCTTTTGGCGCAGCGTACCCGTTAACGGAACGACATTTCCTTCCCATAAAATGTAGGAACACTGACCCAGCAGCACATCCGGCGCACCTTTGGCAAAGACAATGTGTCCTCCCTGGTGGCGTACGAGTACTGACATTCGCTTCCGATCCGAGTCAAAAGGGAATTCTCGCTCCCTTGTGTACAACTCATATAACCCTTGTCGCGTGACTCCGCCCTTGGCAGCTAACGTGACCAGTGCTCCTTCCGTCGGATCACCCTTTAGCTCCCAAACGGCAGACGGCGTCGGGTCTTTGGTTTTCTTTTTCGAACGTAGCTCCTCTGTATCGGCTTGAACAATTTCCGCATTGTTGCAAAGCACACTGGCTTGCAGCAGTCTACGCAGAGATTGTCCGTTTTTAAGATCGGCAGGACGGTCTCTATCCATAATATGCCCGTGTGGGTCATAGCCCTCTCCCGTAACTCCCCAGAAACGACCGTCCAGCCATAGCTTGGTGACTGTCATTTTATTTTGGGTCAGGGTACCCGTTTTGTCGGAACAAATGACAGATGCACAGCCGAGCGTTTCAACAGAAGGCAGCTTACGTACAATCGCCTTTCGTTTAATCATACGCTGCACACCCAATGCGAGCGCAATCGTCACAATAGCTGGCAACCCTTCCGGTATAGCCGCCACAGCCAAGCTCACTCCGGCCAAGAACATGCTCATGGCTGGCTGTCCATGTAAAATGCCTGCTACGACAACGAGCACCGTTAGCGCCAACGCTACGATAATCAAAATTTTGCCCAATTGCTCCAATCTGTGCTGCAACGGTGTCTCCTGCGACTCCGTATTTTCAATCAAGTCTGCGATCTTACCCATTTCGGTACTCATACCTGTACGTATAACCATTCCTTGTGCAGTTCCTCTGGTCATCATCGTGCCCATAAAACCGATGTTTTTTTGATCCCCGAGTGGTACTTCGGCGGCATGAATAGGGCGGGAATGCTTACTCACCGGAACCGATTCACCTGTCAGGGCGGACTCCTCTACATCACAGCCGTTCGTACTCAGCCACCTTACATCTGCGGGAATGCGATCACCACTTTCCAGCAGCACGATATCACCCGGTACCAGTTCTCTGGCCTGAACTTGAATTCGTTTACCGCCCCGCAACACTTTGGCGGTCGGAGCCGACAGTTGTCTCAATGCTCGCAATGAACGCTCAGCTCTGAATTCCTGTACAAAGCCGAGAATTCCATTCAGTACAACAATAGCAATAATGGTAATCGCGTCCAAATATTCGCCAAGCAGGCCGGATATCAGGGTCGCTCCCATCAATACAAGCATCATAAAATCCTTGAACTGGTTGAGCAGCAGCAAGATTGCCGAAACTCGCTTCCCCTCGCTCAGTTCATTCCATCCTGACCTTTCTCTTCGTTCCGCAAGCTGTTCCTCCGAAAGACCCTGCTTCGGGTCGACTTCCAGACTTGTTGAAAGCTGTTCATTGCTTAATTGGTGCCAGTGTGCTTGTTCCATTCTCCCCAATTCCCTCCCGGTCAGATAGTCCGTTTCCGTCGGTTGTGCGTAGGATGGCTGCCCGTTATTATATTTTTGTGCCGCGATTGCTGATAAGCTGGACAGACTTTCTAGATTCAATCTATTCGGACAGAACCTGAAATATCACAAAGCCGCTTAAGTTTTGTCCCAAAGTTATGTATCATAGAAGGAAGGCGAAAATACATTTGCTTCAAAGGAGAACATAATTATGGCATTGGACGGAATCGTAACCCGCGCTATCGTACACGAACTGCAAGGCATCCGGGGCGGGCGCATTAATAAAATACATCAGCCAAATGATCGCGATATCGTGCTGAATCTGCGGGCACAAGGCGGAAGCGTAAAGCTGCTGCTGTCGGCTAATCCGACCTTCCCGCGTGTACATTTTACAGAACAAAGCTTTCTTAATCCGACAGAAGCCCCTATGTTTTGTATGCTCCTTCGCAAGCATTGCGAAGGAGGCGTTATTGAGAAAATCACGCAGGTGGGCATGGAGCGTATTATTCACATGGATATACGTCAACGTGATGAACTGGGAGATATTTCACTCAAACGAATTATCATTGAACTGATGGGTAGACACAGCAACATTATTTTGCTTGACCCGGAAACAGGCGTGATGCTGGATGGCATTCATCATGTTACACCGTCTATCAGCAGCTATCGGGTCATTATGCCTGGCTTTCAATACACAGAGCCTCCTGAACAAAACAAGCTGAATCCACTAGAAACGGAAGAGGCAGCCTTCATATCCTCGTATCAAACAGCGATCGAGGCCGAAGAAGCTCCCAAACGCTGGATCGTCAACACTTTTACTGGACTCAGTCCCCTCATTGCTGAGGAGATACTAACTCGAGTCACTAATGAAGTATCTGGTGATAGTGATCGTTCACTATGGAGTACATTCAGTCACATCATGGATGACGTGCGGAATCATCGTTTTCAGCCGGTATCTGGACTAAACGCACAAGATAAAGTAATATTCTCAGCCATTCCACTGACGTTGATCCAAGAAGAACGTAAGGAGTACGCTACTATCAGTGAGTGTATGGAGGACTTCTTCGGTGAAAAAGCAGAAAGGGATACGGTTAAGCAAAAGGTCAGTGACCTACTGCGGTTTCTGCAAAACGAGCGGAGTAAAAACGTAAAAAAACTCGACTATCTCCATCAGGATTTGGCCGAGGCGGAAGATGCCGATCAATTTCGTATTTATGGAGAGTTGCTATTCGCTTCGCTGCATGAGGTGAAAAAAGGTGACAAAGAAGTGACGCTCATCAACTTTTATGATGAGGAGCAGCGTCCAATGACCATCCCACTGGACCCACTACTCAACCCGTCGGATAATGCACAACGGTATTTTAAAAAATACAACAAATATAAAAACAGCTTGGCTGTCATTGATGAACAACTGGAGAAAACGCACGAAGAAATCCGTTATATGGACAATCTTCTTCAGCAGCTAGCCCATGCCTCTATGAATGACATTGATGAAATACGTGAAGAACTGGTTCAGCAGGGCTATCTCAGAGATCGGGTCAAAAAAGGAAAGAAAAAGAAGAAAAACGACCGTCCAACCCTGCACGTCTATACATCATCCGAAGGTATTGAGTTACTGGTCGGCAAAAACAACTTGCAAAATGAATATGTGACAAATCGACTGGCCGGACCAAATGACACCTGGTTGCACACAAAGGATATTCCGGGGTCACACGTCGTTATACGTGCTGAGCAATTCGGGGATACGACGCTGGAGGAGGCAGCTCAACTCGCTGCCTATTTTAGCCAAGCCAAGCAGTCCAGCAGTGTACCTGTGGACGCCACTCTGATTCGGCATGTACGTAAGCCCAGCGGAGCCAAACCCGGCTTTGTCATCTACGACCATCAGCGTACGCTCTTCATTACACCCGATGAGGAACTGGTCAAAAAGCTACCAAATCGCATCAAAAACGGCTAAGTCTCACTAGCCTGTTAAACCACAAAAAAGCCCTTTGTTCTTTGCAAGATACACTTCTGGTGTTCCATGCATAAGGCAAGGGGCTTTTTATTTACTTTTGTCCAACAGCAGCCTTCCTCAATTCCTCGACAACCTGACCCTCCACACTACGGCTACCCAGATCGCCGTGGAAAATAACACCTTGGCGTGCGCCGTGAAAATCCGAGCCGCCAGTTGCAATGAGCCCATATTGCGCCGCCATCGTAGTATATCGGCTCTCAGCCTCAGCGTCATGGTCCGAATGTCGCACCTCCAAGCCCGCAGGCTTCGCCTCCTCTATAATAGAGCGAACCAGCTCATCATTTCCGTACAAGCCAGGGTGGGCCACCACAGGTACTCCTCCTGCTTCGCGAATCCAGTTTATGGCCTCCGCAGGCTCTACACGGGGTACAGACACATATCCGGGCGCTCCTTCCGCCAAGTAACGGTCAAACGCGTCCCGCATATCCTTCGCATAACCTTTTTGAACCAGCGTATCCGCCATATGCGGACGTCCAATGCTTTCATCTGGTGCCAGCGGTCTGCCCATCGTAGCCACCACTTCATCCAGTGTGATTTCCACGCCCAGACTACGCAATTGGCTCAAAATCAAATCATTACGGGTATCCCGCGCCTGGCGAAGCTTTTCCAACCGTTCCAAAAACACTTTATTGCGGTAATCCATAAAATAACCGAGTATATGAATATCCTTACCGCCAGCTCGAGTACTAATTTCCACTCCTGGCACCACAGTAATTCCTATGCGTTTTCCCTCCTCCAGAGCTTCCCCCAGGCCAGCTACCGTATCATGATCTGTAATGGCCACACCTGCCAGTCCTTTTTCCTTGGCCCAGCGCACATTATCTGCAGGTGGTTGCATACCATCAGATGCTTGGGTGTGTGTATGTAAATCATATCGTTTTACGTTAATCTGCTCCTTCATTATACATCCTCCTTCTCCTTCACCTTTGCAAGCTCGTCCTGCGAGTCCCTCAGCACGTCCGTTCCCTGATCATGACGACGCAAGTAAGACAGGAAGGTGACTACCGGTATCGGCAACAACGCCGACTTCAAATGAATTGCATAAAATTCTCGTTTGAACGTGATATCTGAAATATTTACAATTTTCAATAATCCGAGCGCAACTTCATGCTTCACCGAAGAAGGTGATAGCATGGTAATACCCAGTCCAGCCTCCACCGCCGATTTGACCGCTCCAGTGCTCCCCATCTCCATTACAATACCAAGTCGAGAGGCATCCACACCACGACTTTTCAGCTCATCTTCTATCACTTGACGTGTACCAGATCCCTTTTCTCTGGCTACAAAAGGATGCTTAAACACATCTTCCAAAACCACTTTTTTAGCCTTGGCCAGCGCATGTCCTGAAGGCACAATCAGTTTCAATTCGTCCTGCATTACAGGTTCTACCACGATATCCGGATGCTGGACTGGGGCCTCAATCAGTCCTAAATTCAACTGATGTTTTAGTATATCATCCATAATTTGAGTCGTATTCATCACATTCATTGCCATGCGTATATGAGGGTATTCCTGCCCAAACGGCCCCAACATTCTGGGTACAATATACTCACCAATCGTTAGGCTGGCACCAATATGCAATCTTCCCTCCAGCATGTGAGTAAAAGCAGACATCGCCTCGTCAGCTTCCCTGATCAGTTGCATGCTTTTTTTCGCAAAAGGTAGTAGTGTCGCTCCCGCCTCTGAAAGTTCGATTTTTTTAGTCGAACGTTGCAGCAGCTTCGTGCCGAAATAATCTTCCAAAGACTGAATTTGCATCGTCACCGCAGGTTGTGTCATATGCAGCGCTTGTGCCGCCGCCGAAAAGCTCCCACGCTCCGCTACGGTATAAAAAATGTGCAACTGATGAAAGTTCATACTGACAGCCCTCTCCCCTCTGATCTCTCTATTTTACCATAAGAAAAACATCTGTCGAAGCATTTCCAAGTAAACTTACTGAATTGGGGGAGTTTAATTGTTGGAAATAAAAAAAGCATGCAGCTGATAACTGCATACTTTCTACTCAAAATTGACGGTAATCATAAGTTCGGAGATTTTTTCATCTAGGGCCGACCGCCCAGTCACCGTCTATTTTTGCTTACGAGTGCTTTTCATCAGTGTCATGCGCCGCGAATGGCGTAGCCATGAATAGTATGACTTCAAATCCCTTAATTCAATGGTCTCCGACATTCGGCCCAAAAAGGTAATGACAATCATCTTGTGAAGCGGATTCCCCGCAATATCCATCTCGCCGGGCAACTCTCCAAATTCGGCCACGACGACCAGATCACCATCAATTAAATATACATCCTCTTCGTTATGATAGTAGGACTCCATCCTGTTTTGCTTTAGGCATTCCCAAAGCCAGGCGGCGATATGATTCGTCTCGGACTGTTTCTGCTCTATCCGATCTAAGTAGCGAGTTTTCGCATGATTTGTAATCACGATATCGGCGACTTTTTTATCGCCCATCTCCACGTAGAACGGTTCGTATGTACTCCATCGCTGCATTGCTTTGTCACGCACGGGATCACTCTCCCCACCAGATAGGTCTTTATATCTACCAATATATTCATATGTTACCTCAACAGACCCGGGACTACAAGTTACAAAATTGAAGTTTATGGGTGGTTTTTGAAGATTTTTTAGGTCTAACAGCATTAAGACCATTATGCAAAAGTCCTGACTTTACAAAAAAAAGCCAGCCCGTAGGCTGACCTTTTAAGAATGTTTTACATTTTCTAGATATTAGAATCTTATATTTCATATTCTTTCATCTTTTCCTTATCGTCGTTGTACTCCGTCCTAATCTCATTTCGAAAAGAGCGCTCGACCTTACGCACATAGGAAAGTCTGCGAATATTTTTAACGGTGTCTTCTGCCCGATCCGCATTCATATATATAACTACATAATGCATACGCTTTGAAATAAAGTGGACATTTCCGTATTTCTCCAGATTGCGGGCAGCCTTGATATCGCTTACCCAAATGATGTACCCTGTCCGCTCGGCAAACATTCGCTTCATCTCCCCTCCACTCGGTATCATTCCTATGACCTATCCACAGGAGCATTTCCCTCCGCTGCCACATCCGCCCTTTTTCACATTCGGATCATTGCTCGGCACCTTAATGGTCTCGGACACGGAATATGCAATCGTTTCAGACATGGCATGAAGCATATCATCCAGCGCCTTTTCGGCTCGTTTGAACTCCTTAACATCCACGAATTGTTCCAGTTCCAGCTCAACGACCTGCACTGCATCCTTCGCTTCATGATAGTTCGGATGAAAATGCCCAAAACGCTCCGTTTCCGCGAATAGCTCCTTTTTGGCATCCAGCTTGCGTACACACGCCTGAATAGACGGATTCAATTCCACACGCTGTTTCCAATATAAATAATCCGATACCTCAAAGGATCGGTTGACCATATCGCCCAATTCATAGGCGTTAATAAGCACTTCTGCCATATTGACCGTATTCAATTCGGCTACGCTCATGAATGTTCATCTCACTTTATATAAAGTTCTACCCTGTAAAAGTAGACTCATTTATCATACCACATCCTTCTTTTGAGAAGAAGGAGTTTCATGCACTTCCTGGCTCTACTATGTAAAAGGAACCAGCAGCCGCATGTCTGACCATTCACTTGGCTGTAAGGTCACTTGACAAGGTGTTTCGTCATCCATTCCTGAGGCATACCAGCCTGTGACACTCCATGGTGCACCGGGAACCACCGCCTCTGGTATCCATTTAACCTCTTTCCCACCGATTCGTAGTCCCACAGCAGCCTGCCAACGAATCGCTTGCTCGATCAACTGCCGGGCAGTGGAAGTATGGTAACTCCTCCATTCTTTTGTCCATGAAGAGGGGACTGTAGATCTTTCCGGAAAATAGTCAGACGGATAAGGCAGCGTGTGCTCTTGTTCGTAAAAATGCAGCGTGCGTCCTGTATAAACCAAACCTGCTCTTCCCTCTTGGGAAAATATAGGACGAGCCTGAATCGGGTCGGACTCCATTTCACTGTTGGGACTGCCTGAACTTATGTTCTCTGGTTCCGAAATCAATGGATAATGATGAGTTGGCTCGTCCACACCTTCCGGTTCACGACGTGGACCTAATCCAATTGCAGCAAGCGTTTTTCGTATTTTGGCAGCAGAGCTCGCCGGAATAATAAAGTCTTTATCGCCGAGCCGTTCCAGCAATCCTTCCAGCGCGGGATGACGTGCAACTATGTCTGCATCCTCCTGTGTGCCACATCGCAAAAGCGTTACCGTTGCAAAAGCAGTCCGCCCGACATCTCCTGCCCACTGTTCTACCGCCATACGTACATGATCAGGCACACCTGTTCGGCTGTATTTATCCAGAAGAGCAGGAATTGCTTGGGCTTCCATCCCTAACTCGATTGCCTCTGTAACACTTTCTCTGGTGATCCGGTATACTACCATCCGATCTCCTGTCACACGTTCACAGCAGCATTCCAGTCGCCAGCGCACATCATATGCCACATCTGGTGGAACCAATATTTCAAAATCAGGTTGTACATAAAAAGTACCTTGCTCTTGATGTGTATCCTCATAATTATTGGGACGAAGCATATCTATTACAGATACATTCCAGCGAAAACACAGTTCGCCCGATACAGTCTGCCCCCAATCACCCATTCCAAAAGCAGTCAGGGCCTTCAGCCAACCCTTCAATCCCTCCATGAAAGGTTCATTGAAATTAAAATTAGAACCCGTTTCTCCCGCAAACCCTTCCGGATTTGAGATTGTAGGAACAAGGTCTAAAAGGGCACCATTCTTGGAATCAGATCTGCTCGTACTCTCATGCTGGATTAGGCCTACCTGAAGCATCCATTGCAGCAGACACTTGATAGATATCCACCCTTCTGTTCCTACATACTGGGAGACGGCACACAGCATATAGCGAAAATGCTGCATAGACGCTTCGGCCTTGCCGTATCTTTCCATGAGTGTAGCAAAAATATGCTTGCGCATTTGCCAAGCAGACAAACGAATCCAAGTCGCCAGTTCCGTTTCCTGAATGCGAAAAGACACAGTTTCTTTCACTAACAGCCCCAAACTGAGTAGCAAATCCATCATGACCACCGTTTGCACTGGATACAGCTCTGCATGCGCATAATGCAACCCAAGACCCATCAGGTCATCTGGGCGAAAGGGGGTCAGTTCATTCAATTTTTGCAATGATCGCTTATGTATGGTTCCTTTGGCCGTCAAAGGGACACCTTGTACCGCAATACGTGACAACGCATGCAGCAATTCCGACTCCAGGCCTGTCATTGATTCATGTACCGTTATCGGATGATCCGAATGCATCGTGTTCATTGGATTTTGCTCTAACAACATATCGTACAGATCCGGTAGCCGATGAACCGGAATATATAAAATTCGTTCGCCCCACGATTTGGTAACAGCCTCCAACCAGCCCCGGGCACGTAATCCACGCAGTGCCAGTTTCGTTTCGACTCCGCTTAACGCTCCCCGGGTAAGCTGAATAGGTTCTTCTTCCTTCATGGGCTGTCCCGCGTACCGGATAAAGCATCGTCTAAGCACCAGTAGCTCATCCGATGAAAGCTCATTCCAGCTGTCTTGCGTGTTCATTACGCCCATTCTTGATTAGGCCTCCTTTTTCTTCCCACGATCTCCAGGCTTAGCATCCCGGCCTCCGATAGCCTCTGTCACACTAAATCTGCGAACCGCATATTCATAGCCTTGCTCAATCAGAAACAGCTGACGACGAGCTGCAAAATCCGTCTCCTTGCTATTTTCCGTCACTAGCGCATAAAAATAAGCTTTATTCTCGCCCGACTTTGGTCGCAAAATACGGCCCAGTCGCTGCGCTTCTTCCTGGCGAGAGCCAAAGCTACCCGATACCTCTATGGCTACTGCCGCATCTGGCAAATCCACCGCAAAGTTTGCAACCTTGGACACCAATAGGGTCCGAATTGTACCCTTGCGGAACGCATCGAACCAACGCACCCGCTCGCTCTGGCTCATTGAACCCGTAATCAGTGGGACGCCCAGCTCCTGAGCTAATACACGCAACTGATCCAAATATTGACCAATAATAAGCGTGGGCAAGCCGCTGTGCTGCTGCATCAGGCTACGCACCGCCTCCAGTTTGATGGGATTTTCGGCTGCAATTCGGTACTGCTGTCTGCCCTCGGCACGCATACTGCGCTCCAAAAGTTCAGCTGTCATTGGAAGCCGTACCTCCACACAATCGACCTGAGCGATCCAGCCCTGTCGCTCCAGTTCCTTCCACGGCATATCATACCGTTTGGGTCCAATTAAAGAGAACACATCTCGTTCACAACCATCCTCACGAACCAGCGTGGCTGTTAACCCCAAACGACGAGTAGCCTGAATGTCAGCCGTCGCCCGAAATACTGGCGCGGGCAGCAAATGAACCTCATCATATATAATGAGTCCCCACTTCCGCTCACTCAGCAGTTTCATATGCTCAAAATCCCCATCTTTGGTACGACGGTGTGTTAAAATTTGGTAGGTTGCCACCGTAATTGGACGCACCTCTTTTTTCTGACCACTATATTCCCCGATGGAATCGGCAGAAATATCCGTCTTTTGCTTTAACTCTTCTACCCATTGCCGTACAGAAGTGGTATTAGATGTTAGAATAAGCACCTCGCACTGAAACCGATTCATTACGGCCATACCTATCACTGTTTTTCCGGCTCCGCATGGAAGCACCAGTACACCACTCCCCCCTAAGCCGTTCGCTCCTTCAAACGCATCAGCGGCCTTTACTTGATAATCACGAAGCTGCAACTTCGTTTGTCCCTTTCCCAAGGTAAAACTAAGCTGATTCCCTTCAAGATAGCCTGCCGTATCCACAACGGGATATCCCAAGCGCGTTAATTCCTGCTTGAGCAAGCCCCGATTTTCGGGCGGGACCGATGCGCTTACCTCATCAACGCGAAGTAAACCAAGCTGTTTGAGCTCTTGCTTGGTCAGTAGCTCACCCAGTAAAGCGGGGGTCTCTGCTGCCAAGATCAAGCGATCACCTATTGTATAGCTGTTGGCTTTCCCTGTCTTTATACCTCCGTCTGGCTCATGCTCAGCACGGTATGCGCCAATCGTATCTGTGCTATAAGTTCGTTCTTCTTCCGTACCCTCCCGTGAAAGCGTCAACGTCCCATAACGAGAAACGAGCTGTTCAATATCCTTCAACAAATCACGTGGAATATCCCAACGGGACATGGAGCGCAAACTATTTTGAATGTCCTCAGCACTCCATCCGAGGGCAGCGGCGTTCCACAAAGACAGTGGAGTGATGTGGTATGTATGAAAAGCGGACGGACTTTTAACCAGCTCCGCATAAATCTGCAACTGTGAACGAGCCATTTCTGAACCGGGCAAGCCCATTTCTAACAGAACGGTAAAATCACGTTGTACAATACAAGGATGTTCTGGATTCATAACTACCTCCTGATAATCTAACCATACATCATTTTAAAGTTATATAATAAATAGCTTATCCGTTTATTCGCATATCAACCAGAACAGCAAGGAGCCCAACCCATATTCGGGTTGAACTCCTGATTAGAAGCTTGGGGTAAAGACCTCCCCAAACTAATGCCTACCTTAATTATTTTTCTAGTGGACCTGCTCGGAAATATGACTAAGCGCCTCTCCAGCGTTGTCTGCAAAAATATTACGAACTGCCAAATCCCCAATCGAGACAATCCCGATCAGACGGTCTCCTTCTGTCACGGGCAAACGACGGATTTGCTGCTCTGCCATCAGCTCAGCTGCTTGGTCCACCGACATGTCCGCACTAGCTGTACGAATACCTGTCGTCATAACCGTATCGACCGAACCCGAACCCGAATTTTTAGCCGCATAGCCGCGAACGACAAGATCACGGTCCGTTACTACACCGATCAACTTATCACTGCCTTCGCTTTCCACAACCGGAATAAAACCAGTATCATTGTCCTTCATTTTGACCGCAATTTCATAAATATTGTCCTGCGGGGTAACCGTTACGCATTTTTTAGTCATAACTTCCTGAACTTTTTTCATGGGTACTCCCTCCTTTTCAAGAGTAGGGTACCCCATTTCATTCAGCTCATACTCCAGATTGAACCGTTCCCAATTCAACTCATTTTAGCCCTTAATTGCCCCTGCTTTTCGTTCCGTAGCGTATCCCGTAGACATCGCAATAAACAAACGAACCGCGTTAATCATAGCATCCTCATCAAAATCAAATTTCGGATGATGGTGTGGATAAACTGCTCCTTTAACTGGGTTACCCGCTCCTACGAACATGAAGCAACCTGGCACACGTTCCAAATAATACGCAAAATCTTCAGCAGGCATCAGTTTCGACGCTTCCTGTACATTCTCGCCAAAAACAGATTTTGCTTCATTAAAGAAACGAGATGCTTCATGTGCGTCATTGACAACTGGTGGGTATCCCATAATATAGCGAACCTGTGCTGTTGTACCGTATGTTGCGGCTGTAAGCTCTGTCACCTCATGCAGTCGCTCCTTCATTACCGTTCGTGTCTCCTCATCAAACGTACGAATCGTCCCACTCAAGCGACACGTTTCTGCGATCACATTTTGCGCAGAGCCCCCTTGGATGGTTCCCACCGTCAGCACGGCAGGTCGCAAAGGGTCGACTGAACGGCTTACGACACTTTGCAGTTGCATAACAAGAGCTGAACCCGCCACCACACTATCATTAGTGGACTGGGGCATGCCACCATGCCCACCCTTACCTGTGATTTCAATATAAAAATCGTCTGCCGCCGCCATCAGCGGCCCTGCACAACTCGCAGCCGTCCCGACCGGAAAAGGTGTCCATAAATGGATGCCATAAATGACGTCCACACCTTCCAATATACCATCCTTTATTACACTGACCGCTCCGCCAGGCAGCAATTCCTCGGCAGGTTGGAACAACAACCGAATTTCTCCTTGCAGCTCGTCCCAGTTCAGACTGAAATAGTAAGCCGTTCCAAGCAACGCGGATGTATGTCCGTCATGGCCGCAAGCATGCATGGCTCCGTCCACACTGGAGCGATATTCACATTCCTTTTCATCCTGAATCGGAAGAGCATCCATATCGGCGCGCAGCATGACGACAGGCCCGGGCTTAGCACCACGAATGATACCTACAACACCGTGTCCCCCTACCTGACGGCGAACCTCTATCCCCCACCTCTCCAGCTTATCCGCTACAAAAGCGGCAGTTTTGCTTTCTTGAAAGGAAATTTCGGGATTCTTATGTAAATGTCTGCGCCACTCCACCATGTTTTCTTGCAAACGATCAAACCAAATCTTGTCTAACGCATGCTGTGTCATTCTGCTCCACCTCTCCTTTTAAAGCACCGGGCAAGTTCCCGATTAATCATGCAGCGTCACCACGTATGCACCGCTGCTCTCAAGTCTTCATTTTTATCCTATTGTAGCAGATATGGAATTGTTGCGATATCTGTTGCTCCAGGGAGGTTGCAGAAGCTCAACAAACATAATATGATAAAATGGATAAACGATAAAATGATAACCGTCTGCGAGGAATATACCTTGTGGCGAATACCGGGGGAAGCTGATATGAGAAATACGAAGCCGGAGACTCGAAGAAGAGGCACACCGGATTTCCAATTGCTGATCCTCACTTTGTTACTGGTTGGATTCGGTGTACTTATGGTATTTAGCTCCAGCTCAAGCGTAGCTCTGCTGAATAAAGAATACAATTTTGACTCTTTATATTTTGTGAAGCGCCAATCTGCATTTGCTGTACTTGGACTTTTTATTATGTTGGTAGCTATGAATATTAAGATGGAAAAATATAAAAAGCTTTTTGTACCTTTATTTTTCATAACTATATTACTGCTAATCATCGTTCTTTTTACAGGCTCACTTAACGGCGCAAAAAGCTGGCTCAGGTTTGGTAGTGTTGGTTTCCAGCCAACGGAGCTTGCGAAAATTTCCATCATTCTTTATTTATCTGCACTGATCGTCAAAAAAGGAGATCGCTTTAGAGATCTGCGGACTGGCTACATACCTGTAACAGTCATTGTAGGCTGTGTTGCAGGACTCATTATGCTTCAACCAGATTTAGGTTCGTGCTTCATTTTGGTTGCTACGAGTGGTCTGATTATTTATGCCGGGGGAGCCAGTGTCAAGCATATTACAGCATCAATTGTTCTGCTCGTGCTAGGCGCTTCCATCGTATTTGGTATTGGGTCGTTGTTTGGAGGAGATTCTGGAACCACTGATGGACAAGCTGCTGCTGCCAAACAAGATTATAAAATCGGGCGCTTTCAAGCCTTTCTTAATCCCGAGAAATATAGACAAGGAACGGGATACAATCTGGTACAGTCCTTGCAAGCTATAGGTGAAGGCGGCTTAAACGGGTCAGGCTTTGGTAAAGGTATTATCAAGCTTCACTATCTTCCTAATTCATTTAATGATTTTATCTTTTCCGTAATCGGTGAAGAATTCGGATTTATCGGAACAGCCATATTCCTGATGCTATATTTGTATTTCATCTGGCGAGGCATGATCATTGCTCTGCGTTGCCATGATCCGTTCGGAACGTTGGTAGGCACCGGCATCATGGGTTTGATCGCCATTCAGGCCTTCATTAATATCGGCGGTGTAACCCAAACGATTCCAATCACTGGCGTAACGCTTCCTTTTATCAGCTTTGGTGGCTCCTCCCTACTTGTCATGATGTTTTCCATGGGCATTATGCTCAGTATTTCTCGTGAGAACACCAAACAAGCGGTGCAGGAACGCACCACAGGGGTAGCTGTCCGTAATGAAGTACCCAATCGCTTTCAAACCCGTAGAACCAACCGTTTTCGCTAAAAAAAAGAACTTCCATGGACCACTTACAATGGTGGCTTTGGAAGTTCTTTTGGTTATGTATAAAATACGAGAGCCCTTTGCAAAAATGGCTGTACTGTTGAGTCACAAAACGAAAACTGGCGATTCTATAACCACCAGTTTTCGTGTTTTCACTCGGGTTATCCCACGGAATTCCCGACATGTAGGAAATTGGTTAAAAATGTAAATTTATCGGTTCCTGATTCTTTTACACTGCGTCGTCCTTGAACGCGACACCTTCCACTTTTACGTTCACTTCCACGACCCGCAAACCCGTCATACTTTCGACGGCTTCTCGCACATTTTGCTGAAGAATTCGGGACACCTCATGAATAGGTGTTTCGTAGAGCACGATAATACGTAGATCAATGGCAGCTTCCAGCTGTCCAACCTCCACTGATACGCCTTTTTGCACATTTTTACCGCTCAGCCTTTTGGCCCAGCCTTCCGATAAACCGCCTGACATTGCAGCAATGCCCGGTGTCTCTAATGCGGCCATCCCGGCAATTTTACCTACGACATCGTTGGAAATCTTGATGTTTCCTGCTTCCAGTTGTTGAATTTGCTCTGCCATGACCTATGTCCCCCTTCATCCATCCTTTATTTGTATTGTAAAGCCTCAGCCACTCCAAATGCAAACCCTACGTATGAAAAACAACTTTCGTTTACAACCTATATCATTTTGGGTATATTAATTTAGAAAATCCATACAAGTGACAGCTTTCGCCAAACTTGTACACATCTATTGATATCGAGGTGCTCTTCATTGAAAAAATGGTTATCTCCCGCTTTGCTTATAGCGACATTTGCTCTTAGCGCAGTCGCTCATTACACGCATTGGAACGCTATAGCCCAATTTGTCATTTGTGCAATTTCTGTTGTATTCGTAGCCGGTTTTCTCGGCAGGGCGACCGAAAGTGTCGCGCATTATGCTGGCCAACGTTTAGGTGGGTTCTTAAATGCCACCTTTGGTAACGCAGCCGAACTGATCATCGCTATCTTTCTTGTTAAAGAAGGTCTTTACGATATGGTAAAGGCCAGTCTTACCGGTTCCATCATCGGTAATCTGCTGCTGGTGCTCGGAGCAAGTCTGTTCGCTGGCGGTTTGAAGTACAAAGTGCAAAATTTCAATGTATCGCTGGCTGGATTAAGTGGTTCTTTGATGATTGTGGCTGTTATTGCCTTGTTCGTTCCAGCTGTCTTTCTGAACACACACGTTATCACGGATAATGAATCGGACACGCTCAGCCTCATTGTCGCAGGCACGCTCATTGTCGCGTATATTGCGTGGCTTATTTTTTCTATGATTACGCATAAGGACTATTTAGCTGACGTGACCGAACAAAAAGATGAAGAATTGCCACATGAGCATGCCCCTGTGTGGTCCAGAAACAAATCCATTGCCTATTTGGTACTTGCTACCGTCATGGTCGCTTTTGTCAGCGAATGGCTGGTAGGTACACTGGAGGTGTTTACGACCCAATTTGGGCTCAGCGAATTGTTCGTAGGTGCCTTCCTCGTCGCTATTATTGGGAATGCAGCCGAACACAGCGCTGCTATTTTACTGGCGATGAAAAACAAAATCGGTGCATCGGTCGAAATAGCTGTCGGCAGCAGTTTGCAAATTGCGCTATTTGTTGCCCCTGTGCTGATTTTTGTCAGTTACTTTATGGGAAACACGATGAATATTGTTTTCACCACTATTGAGCTGGTCGCCATTGCTGTCGCTGTATTTATCGCCAAATCCATCACCCAGGACGGCTCAACCAACTGGTATGAGGGACTCATGCTACTGGTAGTGTATGTATTGTTAGGTGTATCTTTCTTCCTTGTGTAGCTTTTAAGGTTTTAAAATGTGCATTAGGATGGTGGAAGGGCGATGCGCTTTTACCATCCTAAAAGAACATTTTTTTAAAAAAGGCATCAAAAAAAGCATGCTCTCAAACTCCGCATGCTCTCATCAATTCAACCATCTTCCTAATTGGCCTTATTATTCATGGCCTCATATAGAATAGCCAGATTGCGTTCCAGCTCACTGACCAGCTGTTTACCTACCATTTCCGGAAGAAGTCCAGCGCGAACCGCAAAATCCACTTCCTTGGAAAATCCGTACATCTGAGTATCCAGCACTTCCTCATAGAGAGGGCAATAACGGGTTGCCAGATTCTCCATCTGTACTTCAATAAGCTTCTTTATTTTATCTGCATCTTCCTGAAGCAGATTAATAGCCTTGATATTCAATTGTTCCTGCAAATCAGATGAAGTCATGGATTCTTCCCCCCTATGTCTCAATGTCGCACAAGACGTCCTATCCTTAATATTAGACCAAATTGCAGGCTAATACAAGAACCTGACAAAAAAAGCATCCCTACAGTTACAGGTAGGGATGCTTTTACTTCAAGAATAAAGTTAGCTGGCTACTGAAATGTGAAGTCCGTGCTTCTCGAACACCTCGATGATCGCTTTCTTAGCTTCCTCCGCATCTGGTCCATGAACGTGTAGTTCATAGCTATGGCTGCTGACCAGGGTCGTAAACAAGCCCAGTATACTTTTCACATCAATATACTTATTTTCGGAATGAAGGACGATGGAAGAGGTGAACTTGCTCGCCGTCTGTGCAATTTCAACAACCGCCGCGTTATTATTGGACATAGAGATCCCTCGCTTTACTGAATTGTCATGTATCGTTACTCATCCATAATAATACATTGAAATCGCTTTCTCAGCAAGAACGGATATCATTATTTTAAATTCTCAGGGTTTAATGGCTCCAGCTCAGGCAGTACAAAGATGCCGTCTTTACGAATCAAAACATCGTCAAAATAAATTTCACCACCGCCATATTCTGGACGCTGAATCAACACCAAATCCCAGTGGATCGATGAACGATTACCGTTATCCGCTGTTTCATAAGCTTGACCCGGTGTAAAATGCAAGCTGCCGGCGATTTTCTCGTCAAACAAAATATCCTTCATTGGATGTAAAATGTGCGGATTAAATCCGATGGCAAACTCGCCAATATAACGTGCTCCCTCGTCAGAATCGAGAATATCATTCAGCCGCTTCGTATCGTTACTCGTCGCTTCCACGATCTTACCATTTTCAAAACGGAATTTAACATTTTCAAAAGTAATACCATTATACAGGGTTTGTGCATTGTAGCTGATAGTTCCGTTAACGGAATCACGTACAGGCGCGCTGTATACTTCGCCATCCGGGATATTGCATTGACCTGAACACTTGATAGCTCCAATTTGCTTAATAGAGAAATTCAAATCCGTACCCGGTCCGCTGATTCGTACCTTGTCCGTCCGATTCATCAGGTCTGCCAATGCATCTTGAGCTTTGTCCATTTTTGCATAATCCAGATTACACACATCGAAATAAAAATCTTCGAACGCTTCTGTGCTGATATTCGCCAATTGAGCCATGCTGTCATTCGGATAGCGCAGCACTACCCATTTGGTGTGTTTCACCCGTTGTTCGCTATGTACCGCATGCTGATAAATGGAATTATACATTTTCATTTTATCTTCCGGCACATCTGACAGATCATTTACATTTTCACCTGCACGAATTCCGATGTAGCAGTGCATTTGCTTCATCCGGTTAAGGTCAATCTCAGCCCAGGTCTCCAGCATCTCCTTTGTCGCGTGACGAAGCATGGCGCTCTGTACCTTACGGTCTGTAAGTTGTACAAAAACATTTCCACCTTTTTTACCAACTTCATGAATGATGGCGTTAAGCAAGTCGCGTTCTGTACCAATCATTTCGATCAATACATTTTCTCCAGGCTGCACTTCAACAGAGTAACCTACCAGATTTTCCGCCAGCTTAAGTATTCTAGGATCTTTCATGTAGTGTCTCTCCTTCTCTAATTCATTCTTTTTGAACAATGGTTAATTCAAAATTCATTGTATCACGCCCGCTCCGTTACTTGTAGTCCTCAAAAGTAACTCTGGTTATCAAAGCCTCTTGATGCAGCTCTTCATTCACTCCCTGTCGGGAAATCCTGCATTCGGATGAAAGCTTTAAGGGTAAACCTGTTTGGCGATCTATGGTCAGATGATAGACAGTACGCACAATGGATTGCTCCAGCTGGTTGCTCATATCCTCACAACTTTGTGCCCATATTTGAGTCAGCTTCTTTTGCAGTTCTCGATTCGTTCCTGTATGCTGCGTTTTTAATATCCCGATTTGAGGGTTTAAAGTATTCATTTCTTTTATTAAACGATCTTTCAACCAGCGCTTTGCCAAAGCAGATTCCGGTTCAATCCTCAACACCCAAGTTCCCCGGGCAGCTCCCGTTTCCATACGAATGCTCTTATTCAGTGTATTTAATTCCTCAAGCTCCTGAATCGGATTGAAGCGATTTAACATACCATTTCCAACCAGAGGGGGATAACCGGATGTCAGCGCAACCCATTTTCCACTCTGACGAAGAAAACGTTCTTGTGTAACGTCATGCTCGGACTTACCTTGTTTCAGAGCTGCGTAGCCACCTTGCTTACGAAAAGCCTCTGCAGAGCCCCAGTGCATGGTCAATTCATCATGATTTCTTAGCTTACCGCGATATTCAAACTGCTTATTCATTGGGAGACCACTGTCAGCTCTAATTGCAGTTCTTCCAGTAAACGTTACCATCTCTTTGCCGGCCATTCCAGCAATAGCTCTCTTAAAAATTTGCTCAGGAGTATATTGTCGATCCAGTGCACAACCACTTAACACACCTATTACAAGGAACACACCACAAACCTGCATAACCCATTGCTTTCTCCAATGCATCCCATCATCCGTCCTATCCTGAACATAACTGTACTCATGAGCAATAAACCTGCTTCAGGGCAGTTATGCTACCTGGTTCACTTTATCGTGTTTTCCCTATAATTCAATCATACACACGATATAGCTACATTTAGGATTACCTGTCTGCAATGGGTTATGCAAGACAAAAAGAGAACATTCCCTAAGGAATATTCTCTACACATTGGCTACATGATCAACAACTATTCGATTGCGTCCTTCATTTTTCGCTTCGTACAAGGCCATATCAGCCCTATAAAATAAAGATTCAATACTGATCTGCTCATCCAACCAATTCCATTCAGCAATCCCGCAAGAAACAGTCACCTGAGGCTCGGTTTCATGCTGGACACGGTAACGTATTTTTTCGGCATATCCGAGCGCCTGCTGCACCCCCAGCTGCGGTAAATAAATGGCAAGCTCCTCGCCGCCCCATCTGGCACATACATCCTCATCGCGAGTCGCCGAACGAACGATATTGCTGACGCTTTTCAAAATTTCGTCACCCGTCTGATGCCCATGCGTATCATTCACCTGTTTGAATTGATCAATATCAACCAAAATAAGAGATCCACAAAAATCCTTTTCCTGATGTTGCTGAATGATTTGGTCCACATAATGACGTACATACAGACCTGTTAACATATCCATATTAGCCAACCGCCGCACCTCAGCGTGCAGCATAGCATTGGTTACCGCCAACCCGATATGAGGGGCTAGCATTTGTAGCATTTTGTAATTATCGTAAGAGAAAAAGTGTGGAAGCTTGCTGGACAATAGTATAACCCCTTTAGGAGTATCGCTGGTCTTCATCGGTACAGCCATCAAAGACTGGGAGTCCGTCGCATCCATAAAATGAGAGGATATCTTTCCATCCTTTCTATAGTCCGACACAATCACTGGTTCTCCTGTTAAGCGTATCAGTCCAGCAAATCCATCTTCAAGAGGGTAACTTTCCAGTCCTAAGCTTTCCACATTACTCGACATGACCTTAAAACAGTTTCCATCCTGATCAAGCTGTACAATACAACAAAAGTCCGCCATGAACATTTTCAATAATTCCTGCACGGCAAATTCAAATATTTCATTTAACTTCAGGCTCTGATTCAAGCGCTGAACCAGTTCATTAATGAGACGCAATTCATGGATAAGTACGTTCGATTGCTCAAGCAGCTTCGCATTTTCAAATGCAGTACCAGCCGTATCCGCCATCATGGCAATCAGCTCTACATCCACTTTTTTCATACTATCCGCACCCGATGGAAGAATCATATGGAAAACACCGTATACACCCTGCTTGCCGCGTAATGGGATGCCGATTTCAGTTATTTCATCTTGTGTACCGACAGGCTCGTTCACAGCCATTTGCCCTTTCATAAATGCACGGACGCATACATCTTCGTCCCGTTCATGCAGCAGCAAAGGTTTGACCTGCGGATTGCGACTATGTCGATCCTGACTCATGTACAAGGTGATATCTACATGGGGAAACAAATAGGCGATGCTCCCAAATACCTCATCCAGCACGCCTTCCACGTCAATTTTGTCATGCATCCGTTTTACAATCTGAAATAAAATAGAACGACGTCTACCTTCACGATCGCTTCGATTCTGCATCCCAAGGATATCTTCCATAAATATGTACTCAAACTTCGAGTAAAAGCAGGATTTAAAATGTAAAGCAGCTACTAACAATGCGTCCTGATTTGAGACAGAATGTTGAGCAGGCCGTGTAAAACGAAGAGCGGCAAAGGGCTCCCTCTTATAATTACGGCATAGTATGGGAACCATATACACAAACGCAAGGCTTCCATCACGAAGTTTGCGCTGGCTCACTTCCATCTCTCTAGATATGCAACAACGTTCGACCAAATCCAAATCCTCGTCATCATCTTCTTCCCTACCAGCAACACGAACACCTATAAAGTTAAAAACAGCAGTATACTCTTCGTTAATCCAGGATATACCATTGCTCTGCTGTAACCAACTCCGATATCCTTGAACAAGCAGCTGGTTAATATAGGGAAAATCATAGGGTGTCATATCCATGTTCTGGAGCCAGGCAAAAGACGTATATCCTTTATCATCAAACAGCGGAGCACCGCTAGCCTGGACTGTTTTACTGTCAAGCATTTGCTGATCCGTTGTTGAAAATTCCGACATATTAAGGCGCTCCTTCACAGCAAAGTTAGCTGTACCAAGACAGCGGCTATACACCACTATAGCTCATAATACGATCTATTTTACTCTCAACTTTAGAAATTTGCATCCATTTTTCAGAAATTCGTCCCACTTTTTTAGTTCTAAAGCCCTATCGACAAATTTTGACGTTTTCATTCTTTTTCTCTTCTTGACATTGACCTACTCTTACATATAGTATATATTATTGAAAAAGACTGTACGGCAGAACTATCTACTGTGCGGATCTTAAATTTTGGGCGTAACAGTTTGTGTCACCCTCATCTTTTTTGTTGCTGACAGGACAGCGGCTGAACTTTTCTGTCAGTAGTGCGTCTCACCTTAATAGGTAGCGCCGAACAAATTGGAGCGCAAAGAGAGCCCCAACTCAAATTTTAATTATGAAGGAGTTAACTCTATAATGGCACGTTACACTGGTCCTAAATTTAAATTGAGCCGTCGTCTCGGTATTTCCCTGAGCGGCACAGGTAAAGAATTGAAACGCCCTTTCCCTCCGGGACAACATGGTGCAAACCAACGGAGAAAAATCAGCAACTACGGTATGCAGCTTCAAGAGAAACAAAAGCTGCGTCACATGTACGGCTTGGGTGAAAAACAATTCCGTACCCTGTTCAACAAAGCTCAACACATGCACGGTATCGCTGGTGAAAACTTTATGTTCTTGCTGGAAAGCCGCCTGGACAACCTTGTATTCCGTCTTGGCTTTGCTAATTCCCGTGCAGGCGCACGTCAATTGGTAGCTCACGGTCACGTTACTGTGAACGGTAAAAAAGTTGACATCGCTTCTTACCAAGTAAGCCCTGGCGACGTGATCGGTCTTCGTGAAAGAAGTCGTTCCCTGTCTTCCATCAAAGAAGCTTTGGAAAATCGCAACCACTTGGTAGCTTACCTGGAGTACAATGACGCAGCTCTGGAAGGTAAATTCATTCGTTTGCCTGAGCGTGGCGAATTGTCCCAAGATATCGATGAAAAACAAATCGTCGAATTCTACAACCGCTAATCCTTGCATTAGCACCAAAAAGCACCCGAATTTATTCGGGTGCTTTTTTTATATTCCCTATGCATCGAGCCTGAGGGTTTTATTCAATGGGAATGTATACCTTCATACTCAAATGATCTGGATAGGAGGAATTCATCACGTCCGTAATTTCAAAATCAGGCCCCTCCCTCCGTTCAAAATTAGAATTAGGAAGCCATGTGCCATAGATAAAGTCTCGTATATTCTGAACGCGTCCATCTGAACCTGAAGCGTCAAACTCAGCATACTTCCCTGCTGGAATCTCCACATATATGAAACCTTCTGCCAGTTCTTTTGACTCTTTTTCAACTGCCTCGCCCACCACAAATGAAAATGCACCATTGTCTTCAAATCGACAGGCAACCCCATATGACATTCCCGGTGCAATTTTTTTCGGGATACACATAAAATATTCATTTGCTCCAAAGTGCCCATAAAATCCTGGGATTTCTTTATAGTGCTGCTCATTATTCAGATTTGTTTTATATTCATATCCTACAATTTTGACCGTTTCGAGCTGCAATATCACCGGCTTATTCACATCCAAATCCCCCATCTTATTTTTTTGGTAATCCAGAAAATTGATTTTACTTTGCCCAGGAAGGTCAATATCACCGTTACGATACTTCCCAGGGGTGATCCCAAAATTCTTTTCAAAAGCGCGGGTAAAAGCTTCTTGTGAGTTGTACTGATACTCAATAGCAACGTCTAACACTTTTTGATTGGATTGTTTTAGCTGTTCAGCCGCCTCGGACAATCTTCTCCTTCTTATATATTGTTGAACCGTAAAACCCGAAATGGCCTGAAAAACCCGCTGGAAATGAAAAGCTGAAAAGCATGCCTGTGAAGCAATCTCGGCAATTTTTAGATCCTCCCGGAGATTCAATTCAATAAACTCAATCGCACACTGAATTCGTTTAAAGTAGTCCATATAATCCTTCCCCGCACTTGTAATTGTTTTGGTTATCGATCCTACACCCAAATTGTGCAACCCACGTTTTCATTATGTATAACTCTTTACCTACATATTTGATTATTTGTGCTAAGTTTACCATGACTTTTCACTTTGCAGAAATAAAAAAGCAACGCTGAGATCGATACAATCTTAGCGCTGCTTTTGAATATATTTTCATTATCCAAGCTTGATTTTAGCAAATTTCCGTTTACCTACCTGTACAATGTCGCCTTCTTGCGGCTTGTATGCTTCGTTCACATCGGTCCACTTCTCTTCATTAATTTTAACCGAACCCTGCTGAATACTACGCTTGGCCTCACCGTTAGATGCTGCAAAGCCTAGATGAGTCAGCAACTGGATCACACGAATGCCGCCTTCTTCTAGCTGATCTGCTGTCAAGGTGAATTCTTCAATATCATCAGGAAGCGCGCGTTGTTGGAATACGGTCACAAAATGCTGCTTGGCCGCTTCCGCCGCCTCTTCACCGTGGTACATGCGGACTAATGTTCCGGCCAGTTTCATCTTGGCATCACGTGGATGCACTGAACCCTCCTTAACACCTTTCGCCAGCTCTGCCAGCTCTTCATTGGTAATATCCGTTGCAAGCTCAAAATATTTCAGCATCAGCTCGTCAGGAACGGACATCGATTTACCGTAAATTTCGTTTGGCTCCTCATCCACACCAATATAGTTCCCCAAACTTTTGCTCATCTTCTGAACGCCGTCAAGCCCCTCAAGCAGTGGCAATGTAATAGTTGCCTGCGGCTCTACTCCGTATTCCTTTTGCAGGGTTCTGCCCATCAGTAGATTAAACTTTTGATCTGTCCCTCCCAATTCTATATCGCTTTGGAGAGCCACAGAGTCCATGCCCTGCATCAGCGGGTAAAAGAACTCATGGATGCTGATCGGCAAGCCGTTTTGGTACCTTTTTGTAAAATCATCCCGCTCCAACATACGGGCAACCGTTACTTTGGCAGACAGGGTTACCACATCCGCAAAAGACATCGGTCCTAACCATTCGGAATTGTAGTATACCTTTGTTTTTTCAGGATCGAGAATCTTAAAAATTTGTTCCTTGTACGTTTGTGCATTACGCTGCACATCTTCCTCAGTCAGTTGCTTGCGAGTCTCCGATTTACCTGTCGGATCACCAATTCTGCCTGTAAAATCTCCGATAATCAGTTGCACTTGGTGCCCTAATTCCTGGAACTGGCGCAGTTTGTGCATAACAACCGTATGTCCGATGTGAATGTCGGGCGCAGACGGATCTAGACCCAGCTTAATTTTGAGTGGCTCGCCGCTAACAACCGATTTAATAACCTTACGCTTCAGCTCATCCTCAGGTACAATTTCCGCTACTCCACGACGTATCACCTCTAGCTGTCGTTCGACCTCTACCTGTTGCTCCGGCTTCAATTCTTCCCACTTCATCCTGTATACCTCCTATTTTTCATCCAAAATATTACATATTAGACAAACCAAAAAGCCCCTTTCATCCCAAGGGACGAGAAGGAGCTGCTCGCGTTACCACCCTAATTAAAGAAACGCATGTCAAAGACATACATTTCTTTCACTTCATTTCCTATAACGGGCCTACACCCGGTACTGGATTACTATGATAGCTTCGCAAACCTGCAAATGCTTTCCATTCATCCAGACAGCTCCAGACGGTAATTCAAAGGAGGGACGCTACCGATTCACACCACCCATCGGCTCTCTGTACAACGTGAATCCGCCTTCTACTGAAGTCTTTCTCTGCTTTTCACGATATTTACTTTGACCTATTTATAACACACTGCTTTTATGTAGTCAACGACACCAAAAGACAGGCTTTTTAGCATATGGGTTCATTTTGTAATTTTATGCTATAATAATGGCTGTTATAAAGGAGGAAGACTTAATGGTTGAAGAAAAAAACAATGTATCAGAGCCAAAGCCTTCCCGCTTGCGGACAACCATGCGAAGGCTCGGCCGTGTCATAAAGTGGGTCGTCATCATCGGTTTTATGGGGGCACTATTTGCAGGAGGAGCCGCCGCCGGCTATGTTGCTTCTATTGTAAAAAGCGAACCCGTGCGTTCCAGATCCATGATCTTACAGGAAGTAGATAAGAATGCAATCACAGGCTTCGCTTATTTCAATGATGGCTCTCCCATCGGACAACTTCGGACAGAAGAAGATCGAAGACCTGTCACGTTTAAGGAGATTCCACAACTCGTCATTGACGCAGTCATTGCCATTGAAGATAATCATTTTTACGAGCATAAAGGTGTCGATCTGTCGGGAACGCTGCGTGCTGTGAAGCAAAAGGCGCTGCATGAATCCGTACAAACCGGGGGTAGTACCCTCACCCAGCAACTTGCGCGTCGTGTCTTTCTAAATCTCGATCGCACGGATGACCGCAAGGTCAAAGAGATTTTGCTGTCTCTGCGCCTTGAGCGCTTCCTAAGCAAGCAACAAATTATTACGGCCTATCTCAATAAAGTACCTTTTGGTAACGGTTCAAGCGGTTATAACGTCTTTGGCATTAAAGCAGCGGCCAAAGGTATCTTTAATGAGAATGATCTGAACGAGCTTAATATAGCCCAGGCTGCCTATCTAGCAGGTTTGCCACAGCTTCCTTCTTCTTATTCTGCTTTCAACGGTAAGGGTGAGTTTAATGAAGCTGGCTTTAAAAGAGCTATCAACCGCCAGCACCTGGTACTCAGTCGAATGCTGGAGGAGAACAAAATCAATAAAGCACAGTATGATGAAGCGATGGCTTTTGATATCAAAAAATCTCTCGCCCCACGCACTGTTAAAGCTTATAACACCTATCCATACCTTATGATGGAAACAGAACGACAAGCTGCGCAGGCACTCATGTCTGTCACCAATCCGGGTCAAGCAGCTAATGCCAGTGCAGATACCAAGACCAAGGATGATAACGATTTACTCAAAGAAGCCGAACAGCAGCTTCGCACAGGCGGTTATATGGTGTACACCACCATTGATAAGAGCGTATACAAATCTATGCGTCAAATTGCAGAAAATAAAGACAACTTCTCTGCCACTAGTAAAACCAAGGGGGACGAACAAGCAGCGGCTATTCTGATTCAGCATAAAACAGGCGCCATTCTTGGAATGATGGAAGGTCGAGACTTCCAAAAGGAGCAAATGAATTATGCCACCCAGATGGTACGTCAGCCGGGCTCAGCAATGAAGCCGATTGCTGCCTATCTCCCTGCATTGGACAGCGGTCTTGTACAGCCTGGCAGTATCGTGGATGATGCCCCTATTATTTTGAAAGATGGCAGTAATGGATATCACATTCCGAAAAATGCTAACAACCGCTATCAAGGATTGGTCACGGCGCGTTATGCACTGAATCAATCGCTAAATACGATAGCACTCAAGCTGTTTAACGAAAAAGTAGGGATCAGCAAAGCCTGGGCTTTTGCCAAGAAGCTGGGCATCACTACCTTGGAATCCAGTGATAATAACGCCCAAACGGGTGTACTTGGCGGCTTGGCCCACGGGGTGACCGTCGAGGAACTCACGAATGCATATGGAGCCATTCCAAATGGCGGTGTGTTTAATGACGCCTATATGATCGAAAAAATTGTGGATTCGCAAGGCAATATTGTATATAAGCATCAGCCTAATCCTGTGCAGGCCTTCTCACCGCAAACCGCCTACCTGATGACAGATATGTTGCGTACAGCCGTGTCGGAAGGCACAGGCAGACTGGTGAAGCGGAACTTTGATCAATCCGGTAAGATTCCGATTGCCGGCAAGACAGGCACTACGCAATCCTACACTGATGTTTGGTTCGAGGGCTTTACGCCTGACGTCACGCTGGGTGTATGGGTTGGTTACAAGCAACCTGTCAATAAGCTTGAAACGAAAGTCCAAAAAGAGCGGGCTCGTCGCTTATGGGCTCTAATCATGAATGAAGTAACAGCTAAAGATGCTCAGCTGTTCCAAACGGACAGCTTCAAGAGACCTGACGGCATTGTAAGCCGTACAGCATCCGCGTATGGTTCGGACATTTATAACAGTAAGTATCCACCTAAAAACAGTGAAAATGGTGTGAGCCGTGCGAAATATATTACCTACCAAGGTGTGAATTATATTCCACGCGATGGTACACCGGATGATATGTTATATGAACGGACCGTTAGGAAACGGGAAAAGTCAATCTCAGAATTGATTAAAGAGCTTCAGCAAGCCTTTAAGGTGATGAGACGACATAATTCGTTGTCCTACTATCTGCCTCAGGATGCTGATAAGGAAGCTCCTACTCAGATTGATCCACGTAAGGACGATGGAGCAGCCCCTAACGCTCCATCTAGCGTCAACGTAAGCTATAGTGACGGCAAAGCCATAATCAGCTTTAGCCCAAGCGGAAACAGCGACGTCGTAGGATACCGTCTATATCGTTCTACAGATGGGGGCAGCTTCCAACGGCTTGGCAAGGTTGTTATGCCTGACGGCTCCAAGGTGTTCTATGACAGCCCTGGGGGCAGCAGCTCCAGCTACTACGTGACCGCTGTTGATGTAGGCGGCCATGAGTCCGGGCCAAGCATGAAAGCAAGCGCAGCACCTGTGGTGCCGCCTGCAGATTCTGAGTCTCCAGACGTTCCAAGCGAGGGAGATGGAACTGGTGTGCAGCCTACAGAGGTTCCTACTGCCCCTGGACAGCCTCAAGCTAAAGCCGCAGGCTCATCCGTAGCGCTCCAATGGAGCGCAGGTAAGCCTGCGGACGCTATTACAAGCTATAACGTGTATTACAGCGAAAGCGGTGCGGAGCCTTTTACAAACATAGGCTCTACCGCATCTACCAACTTTGAATATAAATCGGGGAAAAAGCCAAAAGGCTGGTTCCGTGTCACTTCCATGAATGCCATGGGGGAATCGGCTCCTTCCGGAGCCGCCCGTCCATAACTGAAGACAAAAGCAGAAAGTGATAGGTTAGGTGAAGATGAGATTCACCCTAACAAAAAGGGAGTCCCCTTAGCCATTAAGGCTTTGGAGTCTCCCTTTTTTAATTCTAATATGCACAGCACTTCAATCCTCTATGGTAGATAAGTCACCTGTAGGAAGGTTAAGCTCCCAGGCTTTCAACACGCGTCTCATAATTTTACCAGAGCGGGTTTTGGGTAACTTTTCCTTAAACTCAATTTCGCGTGGAGCAGCATGAGCAGACAGCCCTTCCTTTACGAAGCGATAGATGTCCTGCTGCAAAGCTTCAGACGGTGCATAGCCTTCACGCAATGCAACAAAAGCTTTGATAATCTCTCCCCGCACGGTATCTGGTTTTCCAATGACTCCAGCTTCCGCTACAGCAGGATGCTCCAGAAGCTTGCTCTCCACCTCAAAAGGGCCGATTCGCTCCCCGGAGGAGTTAATGACATCATCAATCCTACCCTGAAACCAGAAATATCCGTCCTCATCCATGTAAGCTGAATCACCCGATACATACCAACCGGGAAAGCGGAAATATTCCTGAAACTTGTTCGGATTGTTCCATATACGATTCATCATGGATGGCCATGATGTGCGGATCGCCAAGTGGCCCATCCGGTTAGGAGGCAATACCTGCCCTCTGTCGTCCAAAATAGCTGCCTGAATACCTGGGAGTGGCTTTCCCATCGAACCCGGCTTAATTGGCAGCTCAGGGTAATTACAAATCAACTGTGCTCCTGTTTCCGTCATCCACCAAGTATCATGAATGCGCTGTGTATACACTTGCCATCCCCATCGCACCACTTCTGGATTCAGCGGTTCCCCAACGGATAAAACATGCCGCAGACTGCTAAGATCATATTTGGAAACAACCTGCTCCCCTGCGCTCATCAGCATCCGAAACGCTGTAGGAGCACTATACCATATGGTCACTTCGTGACGCTCAATCGTGCGGTACCAGTCTTCCGGGCTGAAACGCCCCCCACGAATGACATTCGTCGCTCCATTTAGCCATGGAGCAAAAATACCGTATGATGTTCCCGTGACCCAGCCAGGATCAGCAGTACACCAATACACATCATCTTCCCGCAAATCCAGCACCATTTTCCCAGTATAGTAATGCTGAATCATTGCATTTTGCACATGATACACGCCTTTGGGCTTGCCTGTTGAGCCTGATGTATAGTGAATAATTAATCCATCTTCACGATTCAACCATTCTGGCTCAAGTTCCTCTGAGGATATAAGCATTTCTGTCTCAAAATCGATAATTCCCTGCTCGCGTGCATCCATATCACCAACCACAAAAATATGCCGCAGTTCAGGAAGCTCCTCACGTTTTACCCGTGACAGAAGCGCAGGTGTGGTCACTAATGCCACTGCCCCACTATCCTCCAATCGATCCTTAACCGCAGTTTCCATAAACGCCTCAAACAATGGACCGACAACAGCCCCTACCTTTAGAACACCAAGTAAACTAATAACCAGCTCGGGTGAACGCGGCATGAAAATAAACACCCGCTCCCCTTTACCAATACCGTATTTCCGCAGCACATTTCCGAACCTGTTAGAGCTAGCACGAAGCTGAGAGAAGGTGTAGGTTTCATGACGGTTTGCGTCACAATATAATAGTGCCGCTTTCTCACCTCGTCCTTCCTGTACATGTCGATCAATGGCTTCATGTGCCATATTTACCTTGCCTGTTTCATACCACGTAAAATGACGCTCTGCATCTTCCCACTGAAAGTTGTTGTAAGCTTGTTCATACAGGCCCATGTTGGATGTGGGAACTACAGTCTGGAGTTCTTCAATCTTCATGCGTTCAGCCTCCTCACAATGGATTAATGAGAATCACACGGAACAAAGATAACGCTTACAAAATAAATAAAATAGATGAAGTCCTTTGGTTTACTGATTGATTTAAATTGTGAACATTTTATGTCTAAAACAGTATATCATAGGTCAGGATGTGACGACCATCCTTTTCATTTAATTGTTTTTTTGCTATAAGTAGGGGATATGAGGAACGAGATTATGGCGAACAAGGAGGGCGTACGCATGCAGCATTTAAAACTGTACCACTTGGATACGCTGGATCATAACGGACACACAATATATGTAGAAGGCCCCGTATCCGCGGATCAACTGCGTTCATTTCAAATGCACAAGCAATTAGATGCCTTTCGCAAACCAAAGGAACAGTTCGACGCGTTAGTGGATATTTCGGAACTGCCAGAAGGGAGAATTATCGTTGCCCACAACGGGGAAACCATTCTGGGTTACGTTACTTTTCATTACCCAGATGAGATGGAACGCTGGTCGGAAGCTGGCATGAAGGATTTACTGGAACTTGGAGCTGTTGAGGTAGCCGATGACTATCGTGGTCTGGGCCTAGGTAGCCGAATGATTCGGATTGCCTTTGAGGACGGCCAGCTTGAATCCTATATTATTTTTACGACCGAATACTATTGGCATTGGGATTTAAAAGGCAGCGGTCTCTCCGTATGGGAATACCGCCGCATGATGGAACGTCTGATGAAAACTGTAGATATGGTCTGGTACGCCACGGATGATCCTGAAATATGCTCACATCCTGCTAACTGTCTGATGGTACGAATGGGAAAGGATGTGCCCCTCGCATCACAGGAGCAGTTTGACCATATCCGGTTTGTCCGAAGATTCATGTATTAAAAAATTATACCATTAGCCCAAATGCTTGAGCATGAATTCCACAATACGATGCGAACGATGTGAAGCTTCTACCGTAAATTCAGCATAATTAACGTGAGCCGATCCATCAGCCTTATCTGACATAGACCGTAGGACAACATAAGGCACAGCGTTCATATGAGCTGTCTGAGCCACAGCTGCACCCTCCATTTCGGTACAAGCACCATCCATTTCCTGATGCAATGCAGTCACTAACTCACGATTTGCAACAAATTGATCGCCAGAAAGTACCTTCCCGACAATATACCGATCGCCAAACGATTTGCAGGCTTGCTCAGCTAGACTTACAAGCTCGGGATCAGCCACAAACTCTGAGGTGTCCTGATAAGGAATGACCCCTCTGGCATAACCCAAAGGTGTTACATCCATATCATGCTGCATACATGTTGATGAGATGACAATATCCCCAATGTTTAAATCGGGATGAACTGCCCCTGCCACTCCCGTAAATATAATCTGTTCTACACCAAAATGATCAATCAGGATTTGTGTTGTTACCGCAGCATTAACCTTGCCTACACCGGATTTGCAGACAACGACTCTTTGCCCGTGAATGATTCCTGTAGTGTACGTGATTCCAGCCTTGACCGTCTTGCTCGCTTCCGTCATCGCTGCCAGCAGCAATTCGATTTCTTCATCCATAGCACCCATTAATCCGTAAAGTCGGCTCATTACGCATCCCTCTATTCTTGGTTTGATGATGATGTCCATAAGAAGCTTTATATCCGCGAAAAAAGCTCCATCAAAGGAGCTTTCATCGAAGGTATATCCTATTCAGCACTGCGTCTAGTCTAAATAATTAACTGACAACCGCAAAATAGTTTCATGCGGCAAAATAACGCGAGGGTTCTCCACGTTTTCCTTTTTCATCAGCTTGGTCAGCAAACGCATCGCTACCGCACCCAAATCGTACATCGGTTGCGCGACGGTTGTCAGCTGAGGACGAACCATAGAGGCCATACGAATATTGTCAACACTGATTACCGAAAAATCATCAGGAACTTTCAATCCCTCATCCTGAATACTGTGGATCGCACCAATTGCCATTTCATCCGTAGCAGCAAAAATCGCACTTGGCTTCTTCTTCAAGCCGAGAAAATATTTCATTGCTTCGACACCGGATTCATAACGGTAGTTCCCGATTCGCACGAGATCCTCCTGATAATCAATTCCGGCTGTTTCCAGTGCTCTCTTGTAACCTTGGAAACGTGCATAGCCGTTTGCAGGGTCTTGAAGCGTACCACTGATCATTGCGATTTGACGGTGTCCATGGCGGATCAACGTGTTCACTGCATCATAAGCAGCGGCTTCATGGTCGATATCGACCGAAGGATAGCTTCCTTTTTCATCACTCGTTGCACATAGAACAATAGGGACCGCAGCTGTATGGAACGCCTGAATATGCTCGTCCGTTACTGTACCACCCATGAACAGAAGACCATCCACTTGCTTTTCAAGCAATGTGTTGATGACACGAATCTCTTTTTCTTTTCGTTTGTCGGCATTACACAAAATAATATTATAGTGATACATATTCGCTATATCCTCAATACCGCGCGCAATTTCTGCAAAAATTGAGTTCGATATATCCGGTATAACCACGCCGACGGTCGTTGTCTTCTTGCTGGCCAGACCTCTAGCGACCGCATTTGGACGATATCCCAATTGTTCAATCGCTTCGTACACTTTCTTGCGGGTCTGAGGTTTCACATTAGGATTATTGTTAACTACGCGGGACACTGTGGCCATTGAGACACCAGCTTCGCGAGCTACATCATAGATCGTTACCGTCACATTCCTTCTCTCCATTGCCAATAAATTTTCAACCGAATCCTAGATCAACTAATTAGAACCATGATACGACAAAATACTACTTTATGCAACGACAGCACACATTCTATCTATGTGAGATGATCGTGGAGTGCACGGGCTGTAATATTCGAATGGGATGTATGCCAAACAGCCTCTCCGTCCTTTATTAAAATGGCCTGCGGGGATTCATGCTTCACCTGGAGCCTGTCCGCGGTTTCATTAGACACCGGCCGATCTTCTACTACATAAATGATACCGTATTCAATATTTTCGTTGGGAGCGCCATGCAAATAGGACTCCACTTCCTGATATGCGCCTGCACTTATCGGACAACGTGTGCTATGTTTAAAGAGAAGCAACGGCTTGTCTGATGACGCTTCCAGAGCCGTATTTAATTGTTGAACAGTAGTCATTTTTGTCATCGTCGCCATTGGATATACATTCCTTTCTGTGTCTTGTCGTATGGCCTATTCTCATCGTAACAAAAAGAACATGTAAAATCCAATGGTGACCATGAAAATTTTCATATTTTTTAGTTTTTTGTATTCGTAAATACCGATTCACTGGTAAAACCGGATAATTGAACCAATTTTTTCTCTACATCATTCATCCAATCCTCGTCTCCCAGACTTCTCGCATAGCGATAAAGATCCAGTAGGAGATTAATTCGAAGCTCCATGCGCTCCTCCAAAGCAGATTGCCAATCCACATTGGGTTTGTCCGCTTCCTCCAGTACAAGCTTGCGAATGATTTCTGCCAGTTCATTATTGCGAGCAAAAGATATTCTCCGTGCCGTAGGTTTGCTCCCTAGACTTTGTAATAGTGCCTTAATGTCCTTCGTCACATGCTGCAAAACCTCACTGGAAAAGCATGACGAGCATGAGAATACAGGGACGTGCAAAATTTCAACCTTGCCCGCATAGATTACCTTTCGCAGTTCCAGTCCCATCGGTTTGCCACATTGACATTGCTTATGCATTTAACCACCTCATTACGTAGGATCAAACTATACGAGGATCTCATCAGAATCCAAATATATCTATCTACTAGTCTAATAAATATTTGTTAACTCCATTAAATCTATCATACCTTGTTTTATTTCGACTTTGGGACCTCAAATCCTTCCACAGATTGCAGCTATGAACAAATTACCAAAGCTTTGGAGAGTCAGAAAATGACGACAATTGCTGTCGAAGAGCAGACTACTAACGTAAGAATCTGCAAAGGAATGGACTTCGGGCGTTCTTTTTCTTAAGATGTAAAAGTACAGATTACAAAACAGAGGTGTCATCATGTGACGCACGAAAGGATGGTTGGATGTCAAGACTTGCCGGAAAAAAGGTTATCGCCCTAGTGGATGAGGAATTCGAGGATCTGGAGCTGTGGTATCCGATTTACCGTGTTCGTGAAGAAGGCGCAGAAGTGCATTTAGCCGGTGCGGAAAAGGGTAAAAAATATATTGGAAAATATGGCGTACCTGCGGAAGCGGAATATGCCTTTGAGGAACTGAATAGCAGTGATTATGACGGGATTCTCGTCCCTGGCGGTTGGGCACCTGATAAACTGCGCCGCTATCCCAAAGTAATTCAACTCGTACAGGAGTTTCATGCTGCTCATAAGCCGATTGGACAAATCTGCCATGCAGGCTGGGTACTGATCTCTGCTAAAATTTTGGATGGTGTTACGGTAACCTCCACACCAGGTATTCGTGATGATATGGAGAATGCAGGAGCTATTTGGAAGGATGAGGCAGTTGTAACGGATGGACATATTGTATCTGCTCGTCGGCCGCCTGATCTTCCACCTTACGGAAAAGCGTTCTGCGATTTGTTAGCAGATAACACCTGAATTTTCCGTAACCACAAGAGGCTGTCAACAAGATGAAAAAAAGAACCATCAAAACCATGAATAAAGTGGTTTTGATGGTTCTTTTTCGTTTAAACCATGCTACGACATTAAGGTTTGCTACGACAAGCCTAACAGTAAGGAGTTCTGGCTCCTCCTGAAGATGTATGCAGACATTACATATTACTGCCGTCCAGGCCCGGCCGGAGTGCAGCTGACATTAGCTGCAGTGAGCTTGTCTTCGATCGCTGCACCAGTGGACATGCCAAAGCAAACCTGAGCGACTGTCGTTGCCTCAGATGCAGTCGTATTCAGCACACGATGCTTGACCCGCAATAAAGATTGGGGAGACATGCTGAGTTGATGTATCCCCAGTTCCAGCCAAAGAGGAACGGACCGTTCATCTCCAGCCATCTCACCACATACACTCACATCAATTCCTGCTTGATGTGCCGCTTGTGCAGTCATGCGCAGCATTCGAAGTACAGCTGGATGGTATGGATGGTACATATGTGCAATCTGCTCATTCATACGGTCTACAGCCAGCACATACTGAACCAGATCATTCGTTCCGATACTAAAAAAATCTGTTTCAGCTGCCAATAGATCAGCGATCATCGCTGCAGCCGGTACCTCAATCATAATACCTCGCTGAATGTTCGGATTATAGGCAAGCCCTCTTGCATCCAAATCCGCCATAGCCTCTTTCAAAAGAGCATCTGCCTGGCGGACCTCCTCCACGGATGAGATCATCGGATACATTACCTTGATATTTCCCGTTGCACTGGCTCTCAAAATTGCAGTCAACTGGGTTTTAAACAATTCCTTCCAATCTAGACTGATCCGTATAGCACGGTAACCTAGAAAAGGGTTTTCTTCCTCTGGTAGTTGAAGATAGTCCAACGGCTTATCTCCACCGATATCCAATGTACGGATGACTACGGAGTGGTTTCCTGCCTTTTCCGCTATCAGCCGATATACTTCATACTGCTCCTCTTCATCTGGAGCAGATTTGCGATCCATGTATAAAAATTCCGTGCGGAACAGTCCTACACCTTGAGCGCCATGCTTCAAAGCTGCCTCCAGCTCTTTAATCGAACTAATATTGGCCGCCAGCCTCAGAGTGGTTCCATCTTTGGTCACGGCATCTACAGAAGCAAGTACCTGAAGCTGCTCTTTTCTGCGTCGCTGCTCGTCGCGCAAAATTTTATAATGATCAGTTACCGTTTTTTCCGGATTCACATAAACTTTGCCCAGGTCTCCGTCCACAACCATCATATCTCCCGTTTGAACGGGCAAATTCAGATTGCTCTCCAGTCCTGAAACAAGTGGAATACCAAGTGCGCGGGCCATGATCGCAGAATGCGATGTTTTACCACCATTCATAGTTACAATCCCTAAAACATAGCTAGGATTCAAGTGTGCCGATTGGGAGGGTGAGAGCTCCTTGGCTACCAGAATATAGGGCTGTGTGTCCTTGGGAAGAGTCACTTCCGGTGCACCCAGCAAATGCTTAAGCAGTCGGTTCCCCACATCTTTGATATCGATTGCCCGCTCCTTCATATATTCATCATCCAGTAAATCAAACATTGTCACAAAATGATCAATGGCTTCCTTCACGGCCACCTCGGCCGCCTTGTACTGACGCTCAATAATTCCGCGAATTTCATTCATGAATTCCGGATCTTCCAATATCGCAAGATGAGCATCAAAGATGCTGGATTCCTCTGGCCCCACCATCTCTCGAAACTCATCCTTAATAAACTGGATTTCACTTTTGGATGTGCGTATCCCTTCATACAAACGTTCAAATTCCTTTGCAAGATCTACCGCATCCATTTTTTGATCAGGTAAATCCCACTCCCAGCTCGGCAGGACAAATGCCTTCCCGATTGCCACACCTGCTGCGGCGCCGATGCCTTCTATCATGTTTCTACCCCTCCAACATTCCTGTCATGCAGCACAACGGACATTACCGAGGCCTGACCTTTTTTCACTGTTTTAAACGGAGCAAAGCTCCACGACTTGACGCGATCCGGATTCGTGATGACCATAGGAGTCACCAGCGATGGAGCTTGCTCTCGCAGCGCCTGCAAATCAAATTTGATCAGCAATTGCCCCGGTTCCACCGTATCGCCTGCTTCTACCATAGCAGTAAAATTCCCTTTTAGCTGTGAAGTATCAATCCCTATATGGAGCAGAACCTCAAGTCCCTCTCGTGTGGAGATGCCTAAAGCGTGCATAGTCGGATACAAGTGCATCACAGTACCATACACCGGAGAAACAAGTTCACCGCGTTCAGGAACAAAAGCAACACCGTCCCCAACCAGCTTCGTCGCAAAAATTTTGTCAGGCACTTCATGAATCGGTAGCATTTTTCCATGTACAGGAGCGTTGAACAAAATTTGAGGGAGATCACGCTCCATCAGCTTCGCGATTTCCTCACGAATCAGTTCTGAATACGTTCCGAATACAACCTGCAAATTACCCCCACCCAGATTGATAAGCCCGGCCGATCCCAAAGCCTTCATCGCTCCGGTATCAATCAGCTTGTCATTGTGGACGGTCAGCCGCAAACGTGTGATGCAGGCCTCTACCTGCACAATATTTTCCTTCCCGCCGAGTGCTTCCAAAATAAGCGGAGCACTATAAGGAATATTGCCGGCCCAATCCTCCAGAACCGAACCTTCCTCGCGCCCGGGAGTTGGAATACGGAAGCGCCGGATAGCCCATCGAAACAGTACATAATACACAAGCCCGTACGCCACTCCCACTGGAATTAACAACCAGGCGTTATGTGATAGATGAAAATTAAGGACATAATCTATAAAGCCCGCCGAATAGGAAAATCCGTGATGAATATCCAGCTCAAAGGTAAGCCACATGGCCAGCCCAGACATAACTGCATGAACGAGGAACAAATAAGGAGCAGCAAACAAAAAGGCAAACTCAATCTGTTCCGACACTCCAGTAAAAAAGCAGACAAGCGCAGCTGTCAAAAATGTTTTTTGCACCTTTGGCTTCAAATCTTCACGCGCTTCCTGAATGATCGCCAGCGCAATGGCAGGGATCGCAAACATCATAATGGGGAACAACCCGGACATGAAATAGCCCGCTGTCGGATCGCCAGCAAAAAACCGGGGTAAATCTCCCTGCACAACGTTGCCAGACGGCGTTTTATATGTACCCAGTTGAAACCAAAAAATATTATTAAGCAGATGGTGCAGACCAAAGGCCGCCAGCAACCGGTATAGAATACCGTAGATAAACAGTCCAAAGCCGCCCAAGCTCGATTCCAAACCTACTATAAATTGCAGACCTCTCTGTATGAGTGGAGCAATAATTAGCATGAGTCCTGCAAACACAGCTGAGAAGAGGCCAATAAGCAGCAGAACAAATCGGGTACCCCCAAAAAACTGAAGCACCTCGGGCAATTTGATGCTTTTGAAGCGATTATAGGCCACCCCTGAAATGACCCCCAAAATGATACCAATGAGCGTCGCCGGTTGAATGAGTCCGTTTCCAAATTTCAATGTGACCTGATCGTATATAGCCATACCAGCCAATGCTGCCAGTCCCGCCTGACCTGCCTGATTTGACATACCCAGAGCAACACCAACCGCAAATAAATATGGCAAAAAATAAAAAATCCCGTGTCCAGCCGCATTTGCCATATCAGACACCATAGGGAATCCCCATGTGGACCAAGGAAGGCTGCCGAGACTTAGCAATATTGCAGCGGCTGGTAGCACCATCGTCGGGAGCATGACAGCACGACCGAGCTGTTGTAAGGATCCGAGCCAATTCATGGCATTCCTCTCCTTTCTATCCCTGATGGTAAGCCGAATAAATACTTTTGTCAAAGCAATGATTCCATCTGCCAAAATATTTATTTACGCTACTACAGGTCAAAAACTTTATCATCACAAAAGATAACACTATGAATCCGTTTAGACCAATTTCATCATCAAGGCATACATACATTATATGGATTATTGAAAGTATAATATACTGTACCATATTCCTCATTTCGCACCAAAAACCTTCAACCCTGTGAAGCAAGGGAAGAAGGTTTTTATTCATCTGCGTATAGCCCAGATCACTGATCCATGTTTATCCTTTACGTACAGCCTGGGTCACTGAGTCCTCCACCTTAATGCAACGATCCATAATAACTGTCATTCCATGCTCCTGCGCAATGTCAGCGGCTTCCTGGCTTATAATTCCCTGTTGAAGCCACAAAATCTTAGCTCCAATAGCAGCTGCTTCACGCGCAACCTCTGCACAGTATTCACTGCGGCGGAATACATTGACCAGCTCCACAGGCTCAGGTACTTCAGCAAGACTGGCATAACAAGTCTCCCCAAGGATCGTTTGCCCTGCCACCGCAGGGTTAACCGGAATAATCCGGTATCCCCGCTTCTGCATGGCATAAGAAACCATATAAGAAGTTCGATCTGATTTATCAGACAAACCAACAACCGCAATACTGCCTACTTGTTCCAAAATGGTTTTAATCTCTTCTCTCGACGGATTTTCAAAAGCCATCCTGTTCCCTCCTATTCGCATCTTCGTTTGTTTTTATTTTACCCATTCTACAGAAGCACCAAGCGTCGTTAGATGGTCAAAATACTGCGGATACGATTTGGCGACATGATGTGCGTCCTTAATCACTAACGGCTTCTGTGCGCGCAAACCAACAATCGTCAAGGCCATAATAACACGGTGATCAAAATGCGCATTAATTTCCACGCCACCTTCGACACCCTCCGGTCTGCCATGTACGATAATTTCCGCTTGGCGTTCTTCTACCCGAGCTCCAGCCTTGGTCAGCTCATTCAAATAATCGGTAATGCGGTCACATTCCTTATATCGTAAATTTTCCACGTTATAAAAACGGGACGTGCCTTCAGCAAATACAGCCGCAGCCACCATTGCAAGCACAGCGTCTGTTGCAGCATCACCGTCAAACTCGACAGCTTTCAATCGGCCATTGCCCTTCACAACGACGGTATCGTTCTCATGTGTCAGTGGCACTTCCATCATACGCAGCACATCTACGATAGCGCGTTCTCCCTGTTTGCTCTGCTCTTTAAGACGATGGATGGTAACATCGGAATTCGTTACAGCCGCCGCCGCCAGCACTGCTGCACTCCCTGGATAGTCCCCCTGTACAGTATACGTACGTGGCTGATAGGATTGCCGCCCTGGGACACGGAAAGACATGTAATCATCGCTTGCATGAATGATAATACCAGCCTCTTGCAATACCTCCAGGGTCTGCCCAATGACCACCTTGGATTTCAAATCATGCAGCACTTCGATTTCACTGTCTTCTTCCAGTAAAGGCGTAAGGAATAGCAGGGCGCTCAAATATTGTGAGCTAACCGAGCCGGACACCTGAATTTTACCGCCTTTCGCCTGACCACCCTGAATACGAATTGGCAACTTACCTTCACGATGATCTACTTTCACGCCCAGTTGCCCCAGTGCATCGATTAAATCATCATGTGGTCTCTTGCCCAATGAGTCGGGATATGTATTAACAAATGTGACATCTGGACATAGAGATGCAATACCCATCAAAAAACGGAGCACCGCCCCTGCGTTTCCCACATTCAATTCCTTCACAGCTTGAGGATGGCTACCAAAACCTGTAATCACTATTTTTTCATCATCCTCTTCCAGTACTGCACCCAGATCAGCGATACAACGACGCATAGCATCACTGTCTTCACTATGGGCTGGATAATAAATGGTACTTTGTCCCTCAGCAAGTGCCGCAGTGAGCAGGTAACGAGTAGTGTAGTTTTTGGAGGACAGGGCCCCAATCTCTCCTTGCAAGGAAGGGGTAGGTCTAACGATAACATCCATAATGTACATGCTCCTTTTCGGTTCAAACCATCCTATTTTACGTTAATTATACAAGTTGTAGCATTCATTTCTCCACCCCAAAAAAAAAATATTAATCTAGGTCACCCGAATGAACCCCGCCGGTTAATTAATCTATACCTGCCTTAATCTATACCTGCCTTTAGGATTAAGCGGATTGACAGCCTAGAGATAGCTTAGCTATCATACATAGAGTGTGTGTGACATTTTGCACACGTCAAAAACATACGTAGCACCCATTTTATATCAGAAAAGAGGTCCGGCCATGACGCAAATCGCCCTGATTGAACCTTCTGAGTTGCGCGCACGTCTGCAAGCAGGAGAGCAATTGCAATTAATCGACGTCCGCGAAGCGGAAGAAGTAGCGGAAGGCATGATTGAAGGTGCCAAGCACATTCCGCTCGGACAGCTTCCGGGTCGTCTTGAAGAAATTGAACGCACCGGTGAAATTATCTTTATTTGCCGGAGCGGTTACCGCAGTGAACGAGCCTGCGAATATCTACAGCAGCTAGGATATGAAGGCTGTACTAACATGACTGGCGGCATGCTGCAATGGTCACAGGAGCAATAGAAAACCTACTTAACAAAAGAGACGGGAACTTCCCGTCTCTTTTGTTTCAACTCAAAGCTTAGACGCGGTAATGCATTAAAATATTTTGTCCCTATCATACCATAGCGTCAAAAGATTACACAATCCTCTACTGCCATCAGAATGATATCCATAATTATAAATTAAAAAACGGAAGCTTCTTCTACCCATAGGGCAAAAAAGCTTCCGTTGTATTACATAATGCTATTCATACATATCCGTCCGTCCATTAGAACCATTGATGATGGAATACGCCTTCTTTATCCACACGTTTGAACGTATGGGCACCGAAGTAGTCACGTTGTGCTTGCAGCAGATTTGCTGGCAAACGCTCAGTGCGGTAGCTGTCATAGTATGCAAGCGCGCTGGAGAAGCCAGGCACTGGAATACCTTGGGATACAGCCACGGAAATCACTTGACGCCATGCATCTTGATACGTTTCAACTACATTTTTGAAGTAAGAATCCAGCAACAGGTTTTTCAAGGCGGGATCGCGGTCATATGCATCCTTGATGTTTTGCAGGAATTGCGAGCGGATAATGCAACCACCGCGGAAGATCATAGCGATTTTTCCGTATTTCAAATCCCAATCATATTCATCGGAAGCTGCACGCATTTGAGCGAAACCTTGAGCATAGGACACGATTTTACTTGCAAACAGTGCTTTACGCACACTTTCGATAAATTCTTTTTTGTCGCCGCTGAAGGACTCAGCATTAGGACCGCTCAGCACCTTACTTGCCGCAATGCGCTCGTCTTTCATAGCAGACAAGAAGCGGGAGAATACGGATTCGGTAATCATGGACAATGGCACACCCAGATCCAGCGCGCTTTGGCTCGTCCATTTACCTGTACCTTTTTGACCAGCAGCATCCAAGATAACGTCTACCATTGGCTTACCTGTTTCAGCATCGTACTGGGAGAATATGTCAGCTGTAATTTCGATCAGGTAGCTGTCCAGTTCCCCTTTATTCCATTCCGTGAAGATTTCATGAAGCTCTTCCGCATTCACATTCAGGACTGATTTCAACAAGTGATACGCTTCACCGATCAATTGCATGTCGCCGTACTCAATACCGTTATGCACCATTTTTACATAGTGACCAGCACCGTCGGGACCGATATATGTACAGCATGGGTCGCCTTCCACTTTAGCAGAGATTGCCGTTAGAATCGGCTCTACCAGTTTATAGGCACTTTCTTGTCCACCCGGCATGATGGCAGGACCATTCAAGGCACCTTCTTCACCACCGGATACGCCTGTACCAATAAAGCGAAGTCCTTTTTCCTCCAGCTCCTTGCTGCGGCGCTGTGTATCAGGGAAGTAGGCATTGCCTCCGTCTATAATAATGTCGCCCTTGTCCAGATGAGGCACAAGCTGTTCAATCGTGGCATCTGTTGCTTTACCAGCTTGAACCATGATCAGGATTTTACGGGGGGATTCCAATGAGTTCACAAATTCTTCAATAGAGAAAGTACCCGTCAGTTTTTTACCTTCTGCTTCTTTGATAAGATCATGCGTTTTTTCTGGAGAGCGGTTAAAAACCGAGACGGTGAAGCCTCTGCTCTCAATGTTAAGGGCTAAATTCTTACCCATTACCGCCAGGCCGATCACACCAATTTGCTGTTTTGCCATCTGGTTCCTCATCCTTTGCAACATATTTTGTCTTCTATATCGCCGCTTTACCGCATTACACTTTATGTGAATCGGAACACGTGCACTTCTATTTTAACGTTTTTAATGTAAGAAGTGAACCCCTGTCTATTCACAGATCAAAACACCCCATTTACATGAGGTGTTCAGATGTACTACGCTTCCATCATCAGCAGTTGGTGGGATAGCGTTTGCAGGCGTTCATGGCAATTCCCGATTTTAGCCTTATCTCCCTCTGTCATCGCTATGAACAGCTTCTCCAATTCATCGTCCACTTCCATTTTAAGCAGCAGCAGTCTGGTTTCTCCTTCATTGGAAGCGTACATATCCTCCATTTCCTGTGCGGACAGCACCGGTCCCTTCTGATAAATGACACGCTGCTTAAAGCCTGTAACCTCGACCAGACGAATGACCTCACCGAACAAAATATTTTCTACCAAAATATGATGATCCTTGACTCTTTTGACAATAGCATGACCTCGAGTGCTTCCAATCAGCTTCTCCAACCACTCAGCCAGCTTGGCATCGCGGATTACATAATCTCCAGCCAACTTGTAGTGTCCTGTGCGCAGCTGTTGAAAACGGAGCTTCACCAGCTTGCGCCCGGTTCTCACCGACAAAACCAGGTACGACTCATCCTCGCTCCAGTACAGCGAATACCCTTCCGATATCAAATCCTTGATCAGATTATGGATATGCCGACGGCTAAACCGGAGCTCTAGATTGCAATATTCTACCTCACAGCCCTTGTTCACGGCATTCCCTCCTTTTTCAAGTCCGATTCAAGAAGTCCGGCTACAGCAAGCCTGCGGCTTTCCCGCTTGATCTTCCCTTGCTCTATTTTATACTTCATTTTATGTAAGGGTACTTGGTTATTTGACCTATTTTTATGAGTAACAGCGAACAATCCTACTTTTGCCTTATATGCTTGTTTCAAACCTAGTCTAAAGTCGCTCAAGCCCGTTGGCATTATGCTATAATCGGACATATTACGCCACACGATATGGCTTAACCCAGTTACAGGAGGAAAAGGAATGACATTTAGTGGATTTACCGCAAAGGACTTCGATGTTTTTGAAATACCGGGGTTGGAGCCTCGTATGGAGGTGCTAATTCAGCAGGTTCGGCCCAAGCTGGAGGCGATTGGCGAGGAACTGGCCCCCTTCCTGACGGACTTATGTGGAGAGCCTATGCACGTTCACGTCGCCAAGCATGCACGACGCAAAGTCAATCCACCCAAAGATACTTGGGTTGCCTGGGCGGCAAATAAGCGCGGGTACAAGGCGTTGCCGCATTTTGAGGTAGGTATGTTCGCTTCCCATCTATTCGTTATTTTTGCAATTATTTATGAAAGTCCTAACAAAGCTACATTTGCTCAGGCACTCGAAGCCAACCTGAGTGATGTGCGTTCTAACCTACCGGATCATTTTTACTGGTCCATGGATCATATGGCCCCGGAAGGCACGGAACAACAACATATGGATAATGAAAATTTTCAAACGATCATCCACAAGCTGCAACAGGTAAAAAAAGCGGAGGTCATGTGTGGAATCCGTATTGACCGAGAAGATCCACTTGCCAGCGACGGGGCTGCATTATTACAGGCAGTGCGTTCTACCTTTGAGCATTTGCTGCCGCTGTACCGAATGTCTTTCTCGAAAGAGTAGCCCTCGCCGCTTTTCAAGGCGCTGTTCAGGCCTCTACAGTCTTCCTCCGTGGATTACGCGCCAGAGCCAGGTGGCAGCCAAACATGAGCAGCATCACGACCCCACTGATGATAAATGGAGCTGTGTGTCCGGCACGGTCCCATAGCACTCCTGAAACGAGCGGGCCTATAACCATGCCGGAGCCTTGAAGTGTTAAAAAAAAGCCCCATACCGTTGCTCGCTCGCTTTCCGGAATCAATCGGGCAAGAAACGTATTCCATGCAGGCAAAATGAGCGCATATCCCAAACCAATAAGCGCCACGGATACAAACACCAGCGGAATAGATCGAACGATTGAGAAGAAAAACAGCGTAATTCCGGCTAGCAAAAAGCCAACATGTAGAAAATACTCCGTTCCAAGTCTGTCGACCAACTTGCCGCAAGGGATCAGTGCCAGCACAGTCACCCCACCGCCTGCAATCAGAAGCACGCTGTACAGGTTTGGTGAAATCCCGAGGTCCGTCCGTGCGTACAGCGTCAGTACGGGGCTGATCAAACCGATAACAAAAGACTGCAAAAACAGCGCCGGGTAAATTAACGGATTGACGTTAAGCTTTGTTTTGAGCACACCGATCGTCTCCTGGATTCCTTTCAGAATTTGCTGTTTCTGCTTTGTGTACCCATCAGACGACACTAGAGCGCTCTGTTCGAGGTCACCTTTATCAGGAGACCTTTTCGGTCCTGGCAGCATAAGAGCAACCAACAACAATACAATACTGCACCCTATCAAAATCATGAACACCATGCCGTAAGAATGCCCATAGTGGGATATGGCGAAGTTCATAATGAGCGGACCCAATCCCGTTCCACCCATAGACGCAATTTCCAGTGTGCCCATCGCCGCGCCATTACTGTTATTAGGCCCGGACATTTCGGTCGTTCCGGTCATAACACAAGGCCAGAGCGGAGAAGTACCCAGACCGAGCAGCAGACACGCGACGACGAGCCACACGGGCTCTGTCAATACGCTCAGCATAATAATCGCTACAAGCGTAAACAACAGCGCGGTCGACATCGTTCCACGGTAACCGAGCCGTTCAGCCATCCACCCCGCCGGTGCCCGAAACGCATTGTCTCCAAAATACTGAAGCGAAAAGGCCAAACCAATAATCCCGGCCGACAAACCAAGCGTCTCTCCCATATATACCGGCAGGATGGATACCAGAAGAGATCCTTTCATAAATTCGACCAGAAATACCAAAACCCACAATTTAGTAAAAAAGGGAGTCCACAACCGCTGCGGAGCTTTTTTTCGTCCTATTTGCCTCATCTAATCCACATCCTCCACCTTCATTTTTTGGCTATAAAGACCAGGTTCACAGCCTACTCCACTCTTTCGCAAATAAATGCGCCCTCAATCGCTTGCATTCCTACTTCAAACTGCTATACTCAATTTTGTTCTATTATCACTTGCACAGGATTATCAAAATCCTGCACGAAAGGTTGTGACAACACTAATGAATCAAAGCAACACCCCGCTTTTTACTGCTTTGAAAAAGCATGCTCAGAGCAACCCGGTTCAATTTCACATCCCAGGTCATAAAAAGGGAGTGGGAGCAGATTCGGAATTTCGCGAATTTATGGGGGATAATGCCTTTTCCATAGATATGATCAATATCGCTCCATTGGACGATCTGCATCAGCCATCAGGCGTCATCGAAGAAGCTCAAAAGCTTGCAGCAGAGGCCTTCGGAGCTGATTATACGTATTACAGTGTACAGGGAACAAGCGGAGCCATCATCACCATGATTATGTCCATTTGCATGCCTGGTGATAAAATTATTGTACCCCGAAACATACACAAATCTATAATGTCTGCCATTATCTTTGCTGGTGCAAAACCAGTATTTATTTCTCCAGTCAGTGATGAGAATCTCGGTATTCATCACGGGGTTACAACCAAGTCCGTACGCCGGGCATTAGAACGTCACCCTGACGCCAAGGGCGTCCTTGTTATCAACCCGACATATTACGGTGTGTGCGCCGATTTAAAGGAAATTGTAGATCTCGCTCACAGCTATAATGTGCCGGTCCTGGTCGATGAGGCTCATGGAGTACTGATTCATTTTCACTCTGATCTACCGATGTCCGCCATGGAGGCGGGAGCAGACATGTCAGCTACAAGCGTTCACAAGCTGGGTGGTTCCTTGACTCAAAGCTCAATTCTGAATGTAAATACGAAAAACGGATACGTTAACCCACAGCGTGTACAAACGATTTTCAGTATGCTGACAACAACGTCGACTTCGTATATTCTGCTGGCTTCGTTGGACACATCCCGACGTAATCTGGCCCTTAACGGTCATGAAATAGCACAACGTGCTCTGGAATTGGCTGAATATTGTCGTTCAGAGGTCAACAAGATTGAAGGGCTATATTGCTTTGGCAGCGAAATTCTTGGCACGGAAGCTACCTATGATTATGATCCAACCAAAATTACGGTTCATATTCGCCATTTGGGCCTTACCGGATACGATGTGGAAAATTGGCTGAGAGATCACTACAATATCGAGGTTGAGCTTAGCGATATGTACAATATTCTCTGTTTGGTGACCCCTGGTGATACCAAAGAGGAAATTGAAATTTTGTTAAAAGCTCTGCGTGAGCTGGCTTCTCTGCACTATTCCACAGGTCAGGAGCATGAGCTAGTTGTAAAGATACCGGATATCCCTCAGCTCTCCCTCATTCCAAGAGACGCTTTTTATGGAGATACGGAAATCGTGCCTTTCAAGGAATCTGCAGGTCGCATTATTGCAGAATTCATCTATGTGTATCCACCTGGTATTCCGATCTTACTGCCAGGAGAAGTTATTTCGCAAGACAATATTGATTATATTGTTGAACATGTAGAAGTAGGCCTGCCTGTAAAGGGACCTGAGGACCGAACAGTACATCAGGTGAAGGTTATCGTCGAAACTGACGCTATTTCATAATATTGAACTGTCAACACATGCTTACAAAATATGTTGATAGTCAAGAAAAAAAGCCCCCATTCGGGGGCTCTTTTTCTTGAAGAGCTATACACCTGCTACATCCAATTCTATTCGTATTGGGCAACAAGCTCGCTATATGCAGCTTCTACACGTTTCCACTCATCTTCGTCCTCAATATTGTAAAGCACCATTTCTTCGTTTTCTTCTTCCATACGAAGAATAATGCCATCCGCTTCAGGATTGCCTCGCTCAAGCAGAAGAGCATAAATGTGATCTTCTACGTCAAAGGTCTCTACCAGCACCATTTCTACATCTTTACCATTTTCATCAGTTAGCGTAAGAACCATTTCTTCATGTTCGTGGTCATGATCGTGGTTGCAGGCTTCACCGTGTTCATGTTTGTGATCACTCATGGAAATACCTACCTTCAAATTGTTTTATTTTCCCCCGTATCGTAACATGATCAAGGGTGCAGGTCAATTTGTGGTATGCCTAATTTATCGCTGTAATGACTTTTTCGGACACCAAGGTATAGCTGCCGTCTTTGCTCTCTTTAATATAGAAACCAACCCGGTAATTCCCTGCTGTTTTGAAATCATACGTAAAGTCGTTTGTACGGAACCAGAAGTTATCCTTTTGCGCTCCTTTGATATCTTGAGACTGAATATCCTTCACGTTGCCCGAAGGGTCGGTGATCGCTACCTTCACTCCGGAGATATCTGTTTTCAAGGTATCAATCTGACTAAATACATTAAATTTCACTTTATTGCCTTTATTCACGTTACCAAACACAGTATCTCCCTTGAACAGGAACATATGCACGTTAGGCTGGTCGAAAACAACTTTTCCACCGGATGGATCAAAATTTACAAGTCCGTTAAAATCACGGATGGGCACATAGGTTTTCCCATCAATGACAACTGCACCATCTTTTGACACTTCTCCATTAATAATCAACTGCACTTGGTCCTTGGCGGATTCCGCCGAAATGGCGGTCCCTCCCATTATTGAAAAGGCCATCATTAGGGCCATCACTCTTCTCCATTTCATCACTACTAATCCCTCCATCGTCATCTGTTAAAAACCTTCTGTCGTACATTTATACCTAGCTCAGCCGCACAAGTTGCGCTGTGTTTCACAAATTGTCCAAAGTTTTTACATAAGGAGCCAAATCTTTAGTTCCGGCAGCATAGGTGATAAAATACGACTGTAGAATGTCCTAGTACACAAAAGTCTGGAGGATAAATCCATAATGAGCCTAACGATACAAATGCTTGGCACAGGCAGTGCCTTTGCCAAGCATTATTACAACAACAACGCGCTGCTGGACAGCGGAGAAGGCAAACTGCTGATCGATTGCGGTACAACCGCTTCTTTAGCATTACACCAAATGGGCGTCCCCTTGCCTGATATTGACGCAATTTTAATTACACATATTCACGCAGATCATGTCGGAGGTTTGGAGGAATTCGGTTTTCAAATGAACATTCTCCATCGTCGCAAGCCTCTACTTTATATCGCCGAACCACTAATCCACCCTTTATGGGAGCACACACTCAAGGGCGGGATGTCACAGCAGGGTATGATTGACAAGCTTGAAGATGTATTCGAGGTAAACGTAATAACGCCTGGTGTACCCACTACATTGGTATCCGGTATCCAGGTGGAGCTAATCCCTACAAGGCATATTCCTGGTAAAGACAGTTATTCCATAATTATTAATGACCGCCTTTTTTATAGTGCAGATATGGTTTTTGACCCTGATTTGCTTCATCATCTGGTGCATGAACGAGGATGTCGGAGTATTCTGCATGAGGTTCAATTACAAGGCGCTGGAGAAGTCCATACGACGTTGGACGAGCTACTAAGCTTGGCGCCATCTCTTCAAGAGCGGATTCATCTGATGCACTATAGTGATGATATGGAACAGTTCAAGGAGAAGGCAGGGGTCATGTCCTTTCTGGAGCAGCAACGAGTATATCAACTCTCAGAGTTGGAACGTGCAGAGTAGTATGCTAAATACAGCTTGAACAATTAACAAAAGCCGCCTGGCTTTCCTACAAAGGATAGCCAGGCGGCTTGCTGTTCTTGAATATAATGCTAGTGTTGCGAGTTAAGGTCAGAACAATGGCAGTTGATCCAGGTTATTAGAAGGATCTCCATCGGCATCTCCCCGAATTCGTTTGCTTCCATCCTTGGCCTTGAAAACGTTAACGCCTGCAATTGAGCCTGCCTCAATCTCGTTCAATGCTTGGCTATAATCTAAAATCCGACCGGTAGATGTCTGAAAAGACGTAAGGTCGCCATCCCCGTTTTTACGTACTGCTGTAATTTGCTCCCGTTCTGTATTAGCCATGCTGTATCGCTCCTTATCCATAGTATAGTGGAGGAACTTTTACTAGCATGCACATTGTACAGATTTGTATGCACCTTACGCTGTCGACTACAACTTTTTGCGCATACGTACATGCGGTATTCCCGCATCGTCAAAAGGTTCATCAGAGATCGTCTCATAACCGAGCTTTTCGTAAAACTTCTCGGCTTGACATTGGGCATCTAGCAGCGAGTATCTTAGCCCCAATTCACGTGCACGTTCCTCCAGTGCTAGCAGTAATACACGTCCATAGCCTGAGGCACGATGCTCCTTGAGAACGGCAATACGTTGCATTTTAGCTGTATCTTCCTCATAGTATGTCAACCGACCAGTGGCCACCATTTCACCATGTTCACAAATTAGCAAATGATGGGCCGTATCTCCCAGCTTGTCATAATGGTCAATTTCTAAATCGAGAGGAACCTTTTGCTCTTCGACAAACACTTTAGTACGGATCGATATTGCCTTCTGTAGCTGCTCCTCTGTTGTTACACTTATAATTTCTGCGGCCATCATCTGTTCCCCCTATCATTAATTCCAAATTGCAAACTCGCTAAATTCGAATTATATATATAAATGGTCATGAAGTACAGGCTGATTTCTATTTTTCCACTTTACATATATGGTTAATACATGATATTATCTAGTAACCGCAGGACGGTAGCTCAGCGGGAGAGCATTATCTTGACAGGGTAAGGGTCATGGGTTCGATCCCCATCCGTCCTATTCGTCAAAAGCCTTGATACTCAAGGCTTTTTTGTTTGTCTAGAGATAAATCCAGTTATCCTGTGAAAAGAAAATAGGTTATTGACTAAGATTTAGTCAATAACCTATTTTTTAATCAAAATGATACTTATAAGATAAAAAATCCTTCCGGAAAAATAGGGTCGACTTTTCTGTATACTCAGATCATTGCACTTTAACAACCCGCTTCTTCAGCAAAGCCTTTCACCTTGATCCTTCTATATATAGAAGGAAAAAAGCAGAACCCACAGCACAATACGCATAGAACTCTTAGATTACGATATAAACCGCCCCGCTCTCACTGTCAATCTCCGTGGGGTAAGCAGTCACATATCCAGTATCCGGCTCTTGTACCCGGCCAGTGGAAAGGTCAACCTTCCAGTCATGGAGCGGACAATGGACCGCTGAGCCACATATCATTCCTTCGGATAACCGTCCCCCTTTATGCGGACAACGATTCTCAAGCGCATGCACGCTGCCATCGCTCAGACGGAATACAGCTATCTCTGTATTATGAATGCGAACTGTCCTTGCTCCACGTCGGTCAATTTCGTTCAGATCAGCTATTCTGATTCTGTTGGTTGTCGTATTGGTCTCCATTTTGTCAGCCCCCTATTCCATTACTGGCTTAAGTTCCGGCAGCTGCACAAAATTTTTGCGCAGCTCTTCGTTGTGAATAATTTCGTGCCACGGATCAGTCGTCGTGCTTAACGTCTCCTCAATTCTGGTCACCAGTTGCTTCCTCGTCTCTGCATTCGCGAGTGCCTGTTTGATGGATTCAACTCCGACCCGTTCCACCCAATGGGCTGTGCGTTCGTTCCAATTGGCCTGCTCGCGATAATACTGCAGATAGGCACCGGTCCATTCCATCACTTCATCCTCGGTTTTAACGGTACAAAGCAGTTCAGCTGCCCGAACCTTAATACCGCCGTTACCTCCAACGTAGATCCCCCAGCCACCGTCAATAGCAACGACGCCCAAATCCTTGATCGTCGCTTCAGCGCAGTTACGCGGGCAACCAGATACAGCCAGTTTAACTTTGGATGGGGCATTCAGACGTTCAAATGCCTTTTCCAACCGGATGCCCATACCCATAGCATCCTGAGTGCCAAAGCGGCAAAAGGTGTTACCTACGCACGTCTTAACCGTTCGTAGCGTCTTTCCATAGGCATATCCAGACGGCATATCCAACTCGGCCCAGATCCCCGGCAAATCCTCCTTCTTCACACCAAGCAGGTCAAGACGTTGGCCCCCCGTAAATTTCACCAGAGGCACATTGTATTTCTCTGCGACAGCAGCAATTTTCTTCAAATCGGCAGGTGAAGTAACTCCTCCATAAATGCGAGGCACGACAGAATAGGTGCCATCTTTCTGAATATTGGCATGGTAACGTTCATTCGTGAATCTGGATTCCTTCTCATCCTCATAATCCAGCGGCCATAGCATACCTAGATAATAATTGAGGGCCGGCCGGCATTTGGTACATCCTTCTGGCTCGTTCCAGCCCAGCACATTCATCACTTCTTTAACACTCTTCAATCCCATCTCCCGAATGCCATCAATGATCGCTTCCCGGTCAAGCGTCGTACAACTACAAATTCCCTCTTTCATCGTTTCTCCGGCTTCTGCGCCTGCGTATAGCTGTAAGAGTCCCTCCACTAATGGCTTGCAGCCGCCACATGATGCCGATGCCTTCGTGCATGCCTTAATCTCCCCGACACTCCGGCAGCCAGCCGCAACCGCCTCTCCAATGTCACCCTTGGATACACCATTACATCCGCATACAATTTCGTCATCAGGCATCTGCTCCAGCATCATGGCGCCACTAGCTTCAGGTTGACCGGGATTGAAGCCAAGTAATAACTCTTTCTCTCGGCCAATCACCGACTCGCCACTTTTGATCAAAGAAAACAGCATGGCTCCGTCAGACGTATCCCCAAACAGAACGGCTCCGATCAGTTTTTCTTCCTTGATCACGATTTTTTTGTAGACGCCGCCAATATCATCCTGATACCGCAGGGAACGTGTTCCCGGTTCATCCTTGTAATCCCCTGCTGAAAACACGTCGACACCCGATACCTTCAACCTTGTCGAGGTAACAGAACCACTGTAGCCGGGAGTCTCCATTCCCGCGAGCCGCTGAGCCAGTACACCACCTTGCTCATATAATGGAGCAACCAGCCCGTAAGTGATTCCCTGGTGTTCTGCGCATTCGCCAACGGCGTAGATGCCGGGGATATTCGTTTCCATGTAATCATTTACGATGATGCCGCGGTTTACAGGGATTCCCGCCGATACCGCCAGTTCAATGTCTGGTTTGATGCCTACCGCCATAACGATCAGATCTGCTTCCAGCTCGCTGCCATCGGCAAATTTCAACCCTTCCACGCGGCGACGCCCCGTAATAGCCGCCGTCCGCTTATTGACCAGAAAAGTCATTCCCTGCTCCTCCAGCTCGCGCCGTAGCATAAGGGAAGCAGCCTCATCCAGCTGCCGATCCATAATATATCCGTTAATATGAATAACTGTGACGTCCATCCCCAAGTTGAGCAGCCCCCTGGCTGCCTCTAGTCCAAGCAATCCGCCGCCGATGACGGCTGCTTTTTTGTGCGTCTTTGCTGTCTCCATCATCGTTTCACAGTCACGAATATCCCGAAAACCGATAACACCATCCTTGTCGGCCCCTGGAAGCGGCAGAATAAAGGCTTTAGAACCCGTTGCCAACAACAACAAGTCATAAGAGATGCATACGCCAGAGCGCGACGTCACCTGCTGCTTTTCCGTATCGATGGCTGTGACAGGATCATCGGTATACAATCGAATATTGTTGTCTTCATACCAACTCCAGTCGTTGATGACAATATCCTGCAAACCAGCCCCTCCCGCCAGAACGGAGGACAGCATGATTCGGTTATAGTTTGGATGGGGCTCGGCCCCGAATACCGTAATCTCATAGCTACCTGGTGCAAGCTTCAGCAAATGTTCGAGAGTGCGTATTCCCGCCATTCCGTTGCCGATCAACACTAACTTTTGGATATCCTTCATCAGGTCACTCCCCTTCCATTTGTATCCTTAAAACATAAAAAGCCTGCTTCACATATGGGGATTCAAAATATCCCTCACATGAGAAAACAGGCTCCATTGCCGTTTCATCGAATACGCCGTTGTATCCATCAGAGTATGGAATTAAAAAGTACTGTAGCTAATATATAATGGTTCAAATGATATGTCAACATTCCTTACGCAATATCTTATAAAAAATTATATTTTATCACTATGTAACATATCTATGACGTATAAAATATCACTCTCCTACAAAATTAGGATTGATTTTCAGACCAAAACACGCCAAAATGGTTTAAAAGTCCGTTTTAATTTGATGATGGTGAAAAAAATAAGCAGACAGATAAAATTACATGTCATATTTGTTATCAATGAATACCATCCCATCCCTAACCACCCTTCATGTTACAGAGAGGAGGAGCCCGCTTGCGTTCCTTGTTGGTAATTCACTTACATTCTGACCATGTATCTGAGCAGACACACGCCGTTTCCTCATGGCAGGCAGGACCTGAGTACCTTTTAGAGTCCAACGGATACCTAACTCTGCCCTGCCGCAATGAATCCGAAATCAAACAGCTAATCCTTAATGCAGATGCAGCGGTACTAAACATACCTGTCGGCACTATCAGCATATGGAGTGACAGGCTGGAGCAAGCCAAAGCGGTCCCATTGCTCTGGTGGTGCAGCGCAGAATCAGCGCTATCATCGACAGAGGCTTGTGAAGCTGATGTCACTGTCGATGGCATTCTAACCCCTTCAATGGCAGCCTATGAGCTGAATTGGGCTCTTCATTTTAGTGCCAAACGCTTTTTTGAACGCCAGCATTGGCAAAGTGAACGCAAGCAACTGACCGCTCGACTGGAAGAACGCAAATGGATTGATATGGCCAAAGGAATACTGGGGGAAGTAAACGGCATCCCGGAAGCGGAAGCATACGATGTGCTACGCAAAAAAGCAATGAACGAACGCAAACGTATCGTTGATGTGGCCATCTCCATCGTCAAAGCACAGCAAATGCTAAAAGCATAAATCTGAAAGGGGCCTGAACATGAATATCATTGAAATATTAAAAGAAGTGGGTCGCGGCAAAAGAGGTGCCCGAGATCTGAATTATGCCGAAGCCGAAGCTGCTGCCGAACTTATTATGACCCAGTCGGCAACCCCTGCTCAAATCGGAGCTTTCTTTGCCGCGGAGCGCATTAAAATGGAGAGCGTTGCCGAGCTGGAAGCATTCGTAAACGTCTGCCGTAAATATACCCATCGCTTCCCGATGCAGGAAGGTATTGATTTTGCCGGTCCGTACGATGGCAGGAAGTCATCGTTTATCGCCACCTTCGCAACAGCCTTCGTACTCGCCTCATGCGGAATACCTGTAACGATGCATGGCAGCGCACCTCTCCCTCCTAAATGGGGGGTTACGCTACCGCTTTTACTGCAGGAAATGGGGGTTACGTCCCGGAACATGACACGCGAAACCGCCATTCATGCCGCGAAGCTGACTGGTGTACTATTCATAGCCTCCGAACAGTGGTGCGCGCCCCTGCGAGATCTGCGGTCCATTCGCGAAGAGCTGGGGCTTCGCACAGTGCTGAATACTGCCGAAAAACTGATTGATTACGGTTCTTCACCGTATATTGTATTCGGCGTTTTCCACAATACTGTGTTCGAAAAGACGGCGAAACTCATGCAAAATCTGAATTACCACAGGGCTCTGATCGTCCAGGGGAGCGAAGGATCGGAGGATCTGTTCATCGATCGGCCGACCCGGACTTACCTGCTTGCTAACGGCGAGGTATCACTACAGGTTATTAATCCGGAAATGTACGGGCTGGATTCGGTGGTACCCGAGCATAACTGGACCCCCGCTGAACAGCTGCGCATTACGGAGGAAGTGCTACAAGCCACAGCTTCTATAGCCTTTTCGAATCAGGTGTTACTCAACAGTGCAGTCCGACTGTTCGTTGCGGGACGAGTCGACTCCATAGAGGAAGGTTTATATACCTGCAAACCGCTGCTAGAAAACGGGGACGCCTGGGGTTTGTATTGTCACTGGCGGGAAGCTATGCTCAGAAAAGAAATAAAAACGGGAGCAAGCATATCCGAAACCCGATTGCATTTATAATTATTAGCGTCACACAGTCTAGTGATCGCGGGTTCTAAACTATCCAACCCAAAAAGGCCAGCTCCCTCACTCATACAAAGGGGGCTGGCCTTTTATGCAAAGAAAAAGTCACTTACTCAGTTCTGCTCTAGAACTCAGACCACTCCCCATTATCTGCACTGGTTGCGGCTGCGGCCAGGTGAAGGGGACGGATGCGTACAGCAGCCGTTTTGAAGCCAGGCATCCGGCAGAACGGATCAAGATCGGGTCGGGTCGCCCGATTTACATTTTGTATCCCACCCCAATGCATGGGTACGAAGAGCGTGTCTTCGCGGATATGTGGTTTGACTCGGCTGCGGACAGTGAAGCTGCCGCGCTGTGATGCTATTTCTACCCACTCGCCGTCCCTGATATGCCAGCGTCGCGCTGTCCGCGGATGAATTTCCACATAATTTTCAATCTCTCGCGCGGCCAGCGACGGACTTCGGCGCGTTTGTGCACCGGTCAAATAATGAGCCAGTACACGGCCGTTCGTCAAAATAAGCGGGTACTCCTCTGATATCTCCTCTCCTGCTCCACAGCTTTCAACCACCGTAAAAACAGCCTTTTGATCGGAATGGGCAAAGGTTTCCCGAAACATCGTATCCATACCGACTCTGTCCGTAGACGGGCATGGCCAATATACTCCTTCTTCACGACGCAGCCTGTCATATGTGATCCCATAATAATCAGCAGGACCGCCCCGGCTGGCGAGCCGCAGTTCTTCAAAGATATGCTCAGCATCCCTGTAAGAGAAATAGCTGCCCTTGTTTAGCTTTGCAGCCAACTGACACAAAATGTTCCAGTCATCTCTAGCCTCGCCCGGTGCGGGCCTCGCCGCTTCTCGTAGCAGAACGCGGCCCTCCAGATTGGTCATCGTCCCCGTATTCTCCAAATAAGACGTCACAGGCAAAACAACGTCGGCCATCCGCGCAGTTTCAGTGAGAAACATATCCGCCACAACCAGCAAATTCAGCTTTTTGAGGGCTTCCTCCACCAGCCGGACATTCGGGTTAGATACAACAGGATTAGAGCCCATCACGAACAAAGCTTGGATTTCTCTCTGATGGACAAGCTCCATCATTTCATAGGCGGACACTCCCTTACCCGGCAAACTGCTTGGTTTTACTCCCCACACGGACGCCACATAGGCTCGATCCTCTTCATTCTCAATTGATCTATAACCAGGAAGCTGGTCAGCCTTTTGGCCGTGCTCTCGCCCCCCTTGCCCATTTCCCTGACCTGTGATAGCTCCATAACCGCATCCTTCCCGTCCAATCTTTCCAGTGGCCAGCACCAGATTAAGAAATGCACGCACCGCCATATGTCCATCTGTCTGCTGTTCAACACCCCTAGCCGTAAAAACAATACCGGTCTCCACACTGCCAAAGGCACGTGCTGCCTGCTGGATCATTTCTACCTCAATTCCGCACAACGCAGCCGATTCGCTCAGATCCACATCCTTCAAATGAGTCAACAGCTGGGCATAGCCGTTGGTCCGCTTGCGGATAAACTCTTCATTCGCAAATCCTTCATCCACGATGACCTTTAGCATGGCATTGGCCAGTACAGTATCCATACCTGGCTTGATTTGCAGGTGCAAATCGGCGGCCGCCGCCGTTGGTGTCGCGCGCGGGTCAATTACAATGACAAACGCGCCGTTCTCCTTCGCCTGATGAAAGTAAGGCATTAAGGTCGGCTGGCATTCAGCGATATTCGTACCTGCGAGCACAATACAACGAGCCAACGGAATATCTGCCAGTCTGCAGGTCAGTCCGCGATCAACGCCAAACACTTTACTACCAGCGGATGCCGCTGCCGACATGCAGAAGCGCCCGTTATAATCGATATATCGCGTACCTAGAGCTACTCTTGCAAATTTACCGAGTAAATAAGCCGTTTCATTGGAGAGTGAACCTCCACCGTAAATTCCGATTGCATCGGCACCCTGTGTGGACAGTAGCGTAGAGAAACTGCTAGCTATAGTATCCAATGCCTCCTCCCACTTGACGGGAACAAGTTTGCCCTCTTTGCGTATGAGAGGCTGTACCAGCCTTTCCGCATGAGTTGCATGCTGATGCGCATTCATTCCCTTGATGCACAACCTACCCTGCGAGGCTGCATTGGGCTTCCCTTCCGCCTTATACACTGTACGGATGATACCTGCGAGTGTCTCTGTACCCGTGCTAACGGTCATCTTACATTGCACGCTGCAAAACGGGCACTGCGTATCCATTACTAACGCTACATGTAGCCCAGCTTCCGGTTTGCCTTCTCCTGACTGACACATCAAAGTCACCTCCCCTTCGCCATTTTTCGAAATTTTATTGTCTGCACACGAAAGCTATATCGCCACAACTCCAACTCAACCCGTTATCCTGTCAGCATTGTGGTCCGCAGACTGCCCGCCAGTTCACTTCGAAGAGTAGCATCAAGCACACTTTCCCGTAGCGCCAGAACGCCAGTCCTTTCAATCCACTCCCACATTTTCTCCCCGTACCGGGCACTATGTCGGTATATTCGCAAGCAAACTGCAGCCAGCAGGACCGCTTCTGTCGGGTCCTCCTCCAATCCAAGCAGCTGCCCCTGGCGAACCGGATGCTCAGCATGACCACCGGCATAAACCTCCCAGCCTGCTGGAGATCGGGATATTCCAATATCGTGGACAAGTACACCTCCGGGATACGCCGATCCAGGACAAACAGAAACTGTAACCAACGAGGGCAATGCGAGACTTCCCCATAAAGTTGCTAACCGCTCTCTTAGCCAGGCTACTTCTACAAATGCCTGATCCATCAGGTCCGACTCAACAAAAGCCTGATTCTCGGCATTTAGGTTCGTAAAGCGCAGACCCGCAGAGGGCGCTTCTCCTCCGCACTGCTCGGCGACCTGAACTGCAACACCAGAACTTAATGGATTTGTCGCAGATCTGTCGCGCAACCCGAGAGATTCCAAATAATAAAGTACAGCTGGACGACATAATTCACACCCCTGCTGTCTGGTCCAACCGAGACGGGACACTACTTCCTTTGGTGTCTGACAGGCTGCGTCCACCATAGCTGTCTTAAGCGAATCATGATCGTAGTCCGTACATCCACACACAGGGACAACTTCTTGGGCGGTCGAAGTAACTACAGGCCCGGAAACTGTCGATCGGGACAAACTATTTTTGACCAGTGCAGCCACCAGCGGCCGACAGCCCCCACAGGAACCGGATGCTTTGGTCCGGCTTTTCACTTCTTCCACCGTCTTCAGCTTATCCGTGGCAATCGCTCGCAAAATAGCCCCCTTGCTCACGCCATTGCATGCACATACCGTTTCCTCTTCCGGCAGTGCCGCTGCCGCATCCTCTGCTCTGCTTCCGCTGTTATCCCGGGATGTAAGCTCTGTAGCGGGCGCGCCACGCCGTACCATTCCGAACAGCGAGGTGCTTTCCGCCGTATCTCCGAACAAAATGGCGCCAGTGACAGCGCCGCCGTGCATCATTACTTTTTTGTAAACCTCCAGCATCCCGTTATATTCCATGATTGCTGTCTCGTTTCCCTCATCGCGAATGTCTCCTACGGAAAACACATGAATCCCCGCTACCTTGAGCTGCGCATATGGAACCGTCCCTTCATAGGGAGGCGTTTCACGACCACAAATAACTTTTGCCAGCACTTTGCCCTGCTCATATAGCGGCGCCACTAGCCCGTATGAAATCCCGCGATGCTCAGCACATTCGCCGACGGCATAAATACCGGGAATACTCGTGCGCATATAATCATCCACGACAATGGCACGGTTTACGGTCAGACCGCTGTCCTGAGCTAATTTGATATTCGGTCGGATACCAACCGCCAGCACAACCAAATCCGTTTCCAACCTGTTCCCGTCCGCAAACATCAATCCTTGCGCCCTGTTTCGGCCTATGATGTTGACCGTTTCCTTCGCCAAATGAAACCTCATGCCCTGTTGCTCCAGCTTTCGCTGCAGAAGCACAGCCGCCGTCCGGTCAAGCTGACGGTTCATAAGATACTGCGCATTATGAACAACCTCAGTTTCCATCCCTAGATTCAGCAGGCCTTGAGCGGCTTCAAGTCCTAACAACCCCCCTCCGATAACTGTGGCCTTACGGTATGTTTTGGCATATCTTGCCATGGTTTCACAATCATTCACATCACGAAAAGCGATTACTCCCTGTTTTCGAGCTCCGGGAATGGGCGGCATGAAAGGCAATGAGCCCGTTGCCAATATGAGCATGTCATAAGGTTCTTTCATGCCGGATTCCGTTTCCACCATCCCGGCTGCAACATCAATACGACAGACGCGTTCACCCGCGTACAGCTTTACCCCGTTCTCTTCATACCAGTCCCAGTCATGGGTAACGATATGTTTAAATGAGCTCTCCTCCTGAAGCATTTTGGACAGGAGCACTCGGTTGTACCCGGGACGGGGCTCTGCACCAAATATCGTGATTTGGAACCGCTCTGGCTCCAGATCAAGTATTTCTTCCACACATTTAATGCCTGCCATACCGTTGCCGACGACGACCAGTTTTTTCATCATATTAAACCAGCCCCATTCTCCGAATAAAATAAGACAGAAAAAGCCCTTCTCCATTCAATGGAAAAGGGCACCGTTGCCGTAAATGTCGGCACATCGTTGTACCGATATGTATCTAAGATTACTGAATTGTGAATGTCATGTCAATATTCAATACATGAAAGCTATATTTTTCACCTTATAATTAATTTTTTTGCGATTTTGTGTTATGTATATTGACATAAAACAGATCCTTTTTTATAATTTGATTAAAATCACTCCAACGTGATCATACCAAGTCGACTCACAATGAGGTGTGTCAACCACGGCAATGAAGCCGCAAACCGTTTCCTAGATACCATGTAGGGGCGATTTGCGGCTTTTTCATGTTCAAATTACATTTTGAAGACAAAGAACAACAATTAGAACAGGAGAGATGGAGAATGAACAAAAAAAGTTTCTGGAAAAGCGGACACAAGCCCACCCTATTTGGCTCCTTTCTGTATTTTGATATCAGTTTTATGATATGGGGAATGATCGGACCATTGGCCGTTGTAATTGCTAATGATTACCCAATGGACCCTGTACAGAAAGCCAATCTTGTCGCCCTACCCATACTTGGTGGTTCCCTGCTGCGGCTCGTGCTCGGATTCATGTCGGATTATATCGGTCCGAAGCTCACGGGACAGATTGGTATGCTGGTTACAATAATCCCTCTCTTGCTCGGCTGGCTGTGGGTTGATTCGCTGGAGCACTTGTATGTTGTTGCCCTGCTCCTGGGCGTAGCCGGAGCATCATTTGCAGCTGCGCTGCCGTTGGCCAGTCAATGGTACCCCAAAGAGCATCAAGGCTTGGCTATGGGAATTGCCGGTGCCGGTAATAGCGGTACCGTCCTTGCGACTTTGTTCGCCAACCGCATTGCTCAACATTTTGGCAGTTGGGAAGCCGTTTTCGGATTGGCCATCCTCCCCATCTTAACCGTCTTCGTTCTGTTCAGTATTTTTGCCCGCAACAGCCCTCACCGCCCAGCACCAAAAAGTCTGTCGCAATATGCTTCGGTGCTCAAACAGAGGGATGCCTGGGTATTCTGTGCCTTTTACTGCGTGACGTTTGGCGGATTCGTTGGCCTTTCTAATTATTTGACTATTTTCTTTAATACCCAATATGGTCTCTCCGCGGTACATGCCGCCGATTTTGCGACCGTTTGTGTGATTGCCGGAAGCTTCTTTCGTCCTGTAGGTGGCTTTTTGTCTGATCGGATTGGTGGTTCACGCATGTTAATGTACTTGTATGCGGGAGCCGGGATTATGCTTGCTGGCATTGCGTTTTTACCGCCACTTACCGTGGTAGTTGTGCTGCTGTTCGTAGGCATGATGTGCCTTGGCGCTGGCAACGGCTCCGTATTCCAGCTCGTTCCGCAGCGGTTCGGCAACGAAATCGGGCTCATGACCGGTATCGTCGGCGCTGCTGGTGGCATAGGCGGGTACTTCCTTCCCCTTATACTGGGTCATCTATACAAATCAACAGGTTCCTATATGCCGGGCTTCATCTCTCTGAGCCTAATCACGTTCTGTGCCTTTACCCTCGTCATCATAATGCAATTGAAATGGCGTAACAGCTGGATGCAACGCTCTGCTACAGTTACTGATGAAGCCGTCAAGCGCATCGGAGAATTAAATGCCTGATGTTCATTAAACATAGAGCTGCGAAGCATTGAATTGTCCCTCAACCATCCCTATAGCCAAAAAAATAGCTTAACTTCGTTTATATAAAATGAAGTTAAGCTATTTTTCATGCACACTCAATCGAATTACACCTATAAAAACTATGATAATTATCACGCTAAATCAATATTTTCCGAAAATATTATGAAAATTAAATGAAATTTTCATTCGAAAAACATTGAAAATCGCTTTCATTTTCATAATTTTTCTTATGTAAACACTTATATAACCATTTTTCACACAACATACTTGTTCACTTGGTTTAAAATAAGGCGTATACTTGTTCACGAATTGTTCAAGGATTAACTAAATGTAATTTTTTAGAAAGAAGGAATTGGGAATGCGTGCTTTTCATTTTACGGAAGACGGATCTATCGAAACTAAATTAACCGGAAAAGATCTACTTGCCAACCCACTGCTGAATAAAGGAGTGGCTTTTACCCTGGAAGAACGGAAACAGCTTGGACTTGATGGTCTCCTTCCTCCTACGATATTAACTATTGAGGAGCAGGTTCAGCGGGTTTACGAGCAATTTCAGAGCCAACCGGATAATTTGCGTAAAAATGTTGCTTTAAATGATCTTTTTAATCGGAATACCGTCCTTTATTATCGTTTGCTCTCTGAGCACCTAAGCGAAATGCTCCCGATTGTTTATACACCAACAGTAGGCCAGGCTATACAGGAATACAGTCATGAATATCACAAGCCAGGTGGTATGTATTTATCTATCGATAATCTTGCGGGTATTGGAGAGGCTTTTAAGAATTTGAACCTAGACCCTGATGATATCGACCTGATCGTAGCCACAGATTCCGAGAGTATTTTGGGAATCGGGGACTGGGGAGTCGGAGGTATTAATATCTCTATTGGTAAACTTGCTGTGTATACAGCTGCTGCTGGTATAGATCCTAGCCGGGTGCTGGCAGTTGTTCTTGATGCAGGTACAAACAACGAGAAGTTATTGGAAGATCCTTTATATATGGGGAATCGTCATAAACGTGTACGTGGAGAACAATATGACCAATTTATTGACGCTTATGTTCAAGCTGCACTTTCTTTTTTCCCGAATGCCCTGCTGCACTGGGAAGATCTGGGCAATGTCAACGCACGGAACATTATCAATAAATACGGAAATAGTATTTTGACTTTTAATGACGATATTCAAGGTACTGGAGCGGTTACGCTCGCGGGTGTGATGTCTGGTGTTCAATTATCCGGAATCCCACTGAGCAAGCATCGGGTTCTAGTCTTTGGTCCAGGAGCTGCTGGAATCGGCAATGCAGACCAAATTAGCGCCGCCATGATGCTGGAAGGACTGTCAGAAGCAGAAGCAAGACGTAACTTCTGGGCTTATGATTACCGTGGACTGCTTACCAACGAAACAGAAGGACTTTTTCCATTCCAGGTCCCTTATGTGCGTGATGTTGCAGAATGCCGTGACTGGGAACATGCTGAGGATGGCAAAATCCCTTTGCTTGAAGTCATTCGCCGCGTGAAACCGACGATTATGATCGGTACTTCCGGTGTTACTGGGGCATTTAGTGAGGAAATCGTTAAAGAGATGGCTAAGCATACAGAACGTCCTATTATTATGCCTATGTCCAACCCGACTCCACTGGCAGAAGCAACTCCGCAAGATTTGATCCACTGGACCGAAGGAAAAGCCCTCATTGCAACAGGAAGTCCTTTTGAGCCAGTGATCTATAACAATATTAAGTTTGAAATTGGGCAATCCAACAATGCTTTCGTGTTCCCAGGTCTGGGTCTCGGCGCAATCGTGGTAAAATCCAAAATTATAACAGATAGCATGTTTGCAGCAGCTGCCCATGCAGTAGCTCAAATGGTTGATTTGTCGCAGCCTGGTGCTTCCCTGTTGCCAAAAATCAGCGAGCTACGCGAAGTATCTGAAGCGGTAGCCGTGGCTGTGGCCAAGGCAGCCGTTCAGGATGGAGTAGCGCGTCATCAACCGGACGATATCGCACAAGCAGTTCGAGATGCGATGTGGGACTGCAAATATAAACCAATCAAACAATATGGTCAGGAAGCGGTTCTGGTTTAAAAAATAGCGAACAACATCAAATTTGTACTTGCATACGCAAAGTGATTATTTAACTGATGTCCGCCATTTTTGGCGGACATCTTCATTGGAGGCGACATCATGGCTACAGGTCATATTTTTATTATCTTAATTCCTATTTTCTTTGTCATTTTAATTGGTTATTTCGCAGGATTGTTCAAGGCCTTTAACCCTGCTTCTTCTAAGGGATTAAATACACTCGTGACGAAGTTTGCTCTACCTGCACACTTGTTTATTGGTATTACGACGACACCAAGAGAGACATTGATTCAAAAGTGGCCCTTTCTTGTGGCTTTGCTACTTGGTGTAATCGGCTTTTATATTGTATTGCTCATTGTTTATCGCTTAATTGCCAAAAAAGGCCTGACTGAATCCTCCATGTTCGCATTGAATTCGACACAGCCTTCTTTTGCATTCATGGGAATTCCGGTTCTGGGCAGCTTGTTCGGAAGTGCGGCAGTCGCCATCCCGATTGCGATTACTGGGATCGTCGTTAATGCCATTCTTGATCCGCTTGCAAGTATTTTGGGAACGGTCGGTCAGCGCAAAACAACAGAATCCGACGGCACTAAAGGCAACTTATTTAAAGTCACTATGAAATCAGTCCTTCATGGACTCAGCGAGCCGCTTGCCTGCGTACCTTTGTTTGGTGTCGTATTGACTCTATGTGGATTCCACGCTCCGAAACTTTTGCAATCCATGTTTGATCAAATCGGCAATATTACTGCTGGTACAGCCCTATTTGCCATCGGGGTAACTATTGGTATCAAAAAGATTACGTTCAGTCCAAAAGCACTTAGCATCGCTGTGCTGAAAGCGATCGTGATGCCTATTGTTATGCTCGGTATTGCTGTTCTGATAGGACTATCCCATGAAGATGTAACCAAAGCCGTACTGCTTGTCGCTTTTCCCGGCTCGGCTGTCGCCGCTATGATTGCTACCCGTTACGAAACATTGGAAACGGAAGCTGCATCTGCATTTGTTATTAGCTCAGTCTTATCGCTCATTTCACTACCCTTGCTCATTTCACTTCTTTTATAAGGGACAGAAAGTCAAAAACCCTCAATACAATCCAGGTATTTATAGGTGTAAAGCATACCCGTCTGTTCTTTTTTATCTTTTTTTTTAAATATTGTTCAAACAATAAAGTGATTTAGTAAGAATTGAGTTGGAAAAACAACATAAAATCCAGTTTTGCCGACAAGCGGCGGTCCCATCGTTTCATTCACTAGGGGGCCGCCGTTCTTTTTGAATAACCTTCTACTCTCCCTTTTAATAAATACCTAACATTTAGAAAGCAAATTGTCGAAATATATATGGGGTAGGTTGTATATGAAACTAAATTGCTAATTCAAAGGAGAAGAAAACGTGAAAAACTTGAAGTGGAGAACTATGTCCTTTTTTGGTAAAAATCTATTAATCTCTTTTCTTAACATCGTATTAATAGGAGCTATTCTCATCACATCCAGTTATATACTTCAAAAGAACATTCTCACCACGCAGCTGCAAGACCAAGTTAAGGTATTGACTAAAAAATGGGCAGAAGATGTTGATAAAACAAAAGTACAACAAGCATTGAATGAAAAAGATTATAACGGCTCTGCTCAACAGGATTTACGCAAATTCCTAGATTCTATCCACACATTTTATCCGAATGTTGCCCAAGCTTACATATTTGGCACAGAACTAACAGAAGGAAATCAAACCTCCATCATTGGCGTTCCTACAAATTTAGTCCAAGCTTTCCAAGACTCGAAGATGAATATTGGGGATATGTATACTCTTCCAGACGAAAATGTACAAGGTGTAAATAAAATGCTTCAATCTAAAGACTCAGCGTTTAGCAGCTTTTATACTGACGATTTTGGCACATGGACGACCATTGTTTACCCAATTACAGATGAAAGCGGTAAAATCACAAGTGCGATATACTTTGACGTAGACGCGAGTTCTGTACCTAACGGACTTCATAAATTGCTTGTATATGGTGTTTCATTGCTCATTCTGTTCCTTGCGATCTTCTTAACGGTCCAATATTTACTGGTAAAACGTACCCTCTCCCCGATTCGTAGCCTGATGAAGGGCATTGAAGAAGTCAGCGAGGGTAATCTGAATGTAAAAATCAAGACAGGTGAGGACGACCTTGGCATTATCAATCAAAAATTTAATTCTATGATCAAACGCCTTAACGATACAATGGTGAAAGTACAGGATACGACACAAGAAGTTACGGGATCTGCCCAGGAATTGTTAAGTATTAGCGAGAAAAACAGTACGAATACGAACGTCATTAATAGCAATATTCAGGAAATAACCCAGGGGCTTGAAGCTCAGGATCACGCAGCACATGAAAGCTCCAGAGCTATGAATGAAATGTCGACAGTTATCCAAACGATTGCCGAAAGCTCCTCTTCCGTAGCCGATCAAGCTTATTCTATGGAAAAACGCTCCGTTGAAGGCAATCAGGTAGCCCAAAAGCTTTCCGCTCAAATGGACTCCATCTCCACTACAATGGAAAGTACAGCTGATTCCGTTAATGCGCTGCAGAACCGTTCTAACGAAATCAGTAATATCGTCAGCATCATTACAGGCATTTCCAGTCAAACGAATCTGCTTGCACTAAACGCTTCTATTGAAGCTGCCAGAGTCGGTGAAGAGGGCAAAGGTTTTGCAGTAGTAGCAGGAGAAGTGCGTAATTTGGCTGAACAGTCTCAAGAGTCTGCCAAACAAATTGCAGAGCTTATTGAAGAAATCCAAAAAGAAATTGAGCAGACTGTAAAAGGCATCAGCCTTGGTACAAAAGAAGTTCAGATTGGGCTAGAAGTTACGAAGCAAACAGGCGAAATGTTCTCTGAAATTTTAGATGCGTCTAATAAAGTGTCGTCACAAATTCAAGAGGTATCCAGCGCAACGGAGCAGATTTCAGCCAGCACGCAGGAAATGTCAGCTACCTCTGACGAGCTCTCTTCGACAGTTAGCAAAACAGTCGACAGCAGTAAACAAATTCAGCATACTATTGGAGAACAGGCTGAGTCTATGGCTTCTATTGTCCAAGCTTCTGACAAGCTTACATTGATGTCCGGGGAGCTGGAAGAGCTCATTTCGTTCTTCAAGGTGAACCGAGAAGCCTAATCCTATAACTTCCAAGTAGCCCTAGATAACAATAAAGAACCTCTAGTCTGCATAGAAAGCGAACTAGAGGTTCTTTGATCTACTCTTACATACTTCTTAATTTATAAATCCTTCCAAAGCTGAGGTTGGTTTACCGTCAGCCTGCCAAGCACCTTTGTTATAACCTTGATTGTAACCTGGAGTTGCAGCCGGCTCCCAATAAAATACCCCTGTACCTTTGCCACCTCCGATGTTCCGAACCTTTGTTTTGATTGCAGAAATAAATGCCTTGGAAGCTGCAGGTTCGTTATATTCCATCCCGATTTCACTGATGACAATGCCTTTTCCGTATTTGGCAATGAGGTTATTGGCATTGGTAATCGTCTGATCCACCTTGCCCTGCCAGTCAGAAGGAGAGGGATACAGAGACAGTCCGATGAGATCAAACTGAGCTCCATTATCAATCAGCCCGCCGATATTCCAGTTCAACACAGAACTGTTATCCCCGTTGGCTAAATGTACGATCGTTTTAGTACTACTGCTTACCGATTTTACAGCATTATTGCCCGTGTTGACGAGCCACGCATAGTTTTTCATGTTCACCGAAGCCTTGCCGTCTTCCCAGAGCATTCCATTGTTCGTCTCATTACCGATCTGCACCCAGTCCGGTGTTACCCCCTTGCTTTTCATCGTGTTCATAACATAGACCGTATGAGACCAGACTGCATCCATAAGTTGTGTAAATGTGAAATTGCGCCACGCATAAGGTTTGTTCTGTTGCCCTGGATCTGCCCAGGAATCACTATAATGTAGAGTCAGCATAACGCTCATACCTAACTTTTTAGCTCGTTGCGCCAGTTCTGCTGCCTTTTCGGCATTCATGTATCCGCTTGCATAATCTTTCATGTCAGGGTTTACCCACACACGGATACGTACCGAGTTGATCTGATAGTCATCTCGCAATATTTGCAGTATATCTCGACGAACACCCTTCTTATCCTTCCAAGTCATACCTTGCGCTTCCATTCCTGCTACCCAGCTTATATCTGCTCCTTTGGCGAAAGCAGGGGCGGCCGAAGCCGCACCCAACCCTACAGAACCGAACGGATACAATAAGCTGGATAACAAGATCAACATCGCAAATACCATCGTGCGGTTACCTGTTTTCATAAGTCATCTCCCATCCGAATTGTATACTTCTCATTGCCTCTGACCAATCTACCAGCTCCCACTCGGGAAAACGACAGAGATCACACTTTAAGTATCATGTTCTATTTATTACGCTCTGTCTTTAAAACCTTAACAGCGTAGGCATCCAATTGAATGCTACCGTCTTCTATCACATGATTTTCAAGCATATCCGCATAAGTTCGTCCATCCAACATAATCTTTTGCGGCTCATGCGTGAAGTTCAATATGAAAATATACTCATGAACTCCATCGGTACGAATCGCCGTATTCACTCCATGAGGCAACTTCACATTGAGCGCTTTACTGATTCCTGCATCATCAATTAAACTTCTGTAAAAATGACTGTGGAATAGTCCGATGTTGCGTGATGCGATGTAATAAGCCTTTCCTTGTCCCAAACGGTTCACCGTCAAAGCTGGGCGTCCTGCATAAAAGTCTGAACCGTACACAGCCAGTACCTCTGCACCCTCTGTATGAATGAGATCACACAATTCTACAGCTTCATACTCCCCTTGCAGATCCAGCTCATTGCCTTCAACCGGCAAAATGTGATTACGGTCATGATCATGCAATCCGTCAATCTCTTCCGACCAGATCCCCAGCGTCTTACGAAGCGGCCCCGGAAAGCCTCCAAGGAAGCACAAATCATGTTCATCTACAATACCAGACCAATAGGTTGCTACGAAAACGCCGCCATTTTCAACAAACTTCTGTATACGCTCCCCCACACCGCTGCGGACCATATACAACATCGGAGCTACCAAAAGTTTGTATTTGGAGAAATCTGCATCCATATGAATAACATCTACGGGCACTCCCTGCTCCCAAAGTGCCAAATAATGCGCTTCAGCTGTCTCCTCATATTTCACACCTTTGTTCCGCGGTCCCTGTGAATCGTTGATTCCCCAACGGTTCTCCCAGTCAAAAATGACTGCGGCCTCCGCCGGTACAGAAGTACCGATAACCTCCTCCAATTTTTCCAGCGCATTGCCGACCTCTGTCACATCTCCGAATACACGAGTGTGCTCATGTCCAACATGATCGACGACTGCACCATGCAGCTTTTCACTCGAACCGCGGCTTTTCCGCCACTGAAAATATTGAACGGTGTCTGACCCGTGTGCCACAGCCTGTAAAGACGATAGCAGATGCATTCCTGGTCGCTTCAGCTTGCTTACGTCTTGCCAGTTCGTCAAACTCGGCGTACTCTCCATGAGCATCCAAGGCTTGCCTCCCTTGATTGAACGAATAATATCGTGCATCATGGCCACTTTAGCAGCCTGACGGCTATCATCCCCCTCACGGTCATGCCACGTTGGGTAACTATCCCAGGATATAACATCGAGCAGATCAGCAAACTTCCAGTAGTTCAATCCTTCAAAAAACTCCATCAAATTGGTTGTGACCGGAATTGCTGGATTTGCAGCCTTGAGCGGCACAATCTCATGCTTGATAAAATCTGCGGTCTGATCGGTCACAAACCGTCTCCAGTCCAAATTCATGGCATGGACCTGTGTTTCACCGTGAGGTGCCGGGGACTCAACTTGGCTCCAATCCGTAATCGTATGACTCCAAAAGGTCGTCCACCATGCGTGATTTAGCTTGTCCAGCGTACCGTATTTATCCTGGACCCAAGCGCGAAATGCCTCCTGACAATAATCACAGTGGCAATCTCCACCAAATTCATTGGAAATATGCCAGCCAATAACAGCCGGATGGTTAGCATAACGCTCGGCTAGCTTCGTATTCATGATACGTACTTTTTCCCGGTAAACAGGCGACGTAGCACAGTGATTATGGCGAAACCCGTGCAGATTACGGACACGGTTAGCCTCCACACGCAGCACCTCAGGATATTTTTGTGACATCCAGGCTGGTCTTGCTCCACTAGGAGTGGCCAAAAATGCATAGATTCCGTTCTCAGCAAACGAATCCAGAATACGATCCAGCCACTCAAACGTAAATACGCCTTCCTCAGGCTCCAATGAAACCCATGAGAAAATACCGACAGACATCACGTTACATTTGGCTAGTTTCATTAGACGGATATCCTCCGCTAACACCTCAGGGTAATGCTGCCATTGCTCCGGGTTATAGTCCGCTCCATGCAGCATACGTGGAACTCGCTCACTAATGGGAGGGTACTTGATTATGTTTTGATTCGTCACTACAAATCATCTCCTTCTATGAATTCTATTACTCTTTGACGGAACCTAGCGTCATACCTTTAACAAAATACTTTTGTAAAAATGGATATACAATTAGAATAGGCGCTGCACCAATGAAAATTTGCGCAGCATTAACCGTCGTTTGAGAAAGTAATTCCATCTCTTTCGGACTCATGCTCATGGAACTCATGTCCTTCTGAATAATTACAGTTTGCAGGAACGTCGCCAGCGGATAATCCTTTGCATTGCTCAAATAGAGCAGACCATCAAACCAGGAGTTCCAATGAAATACCATACTAAACAGCGCAATCGTCGCAATGGAAGGCATGGATATCGGTAAAAAGATACTAAACAATGTCCGAAAATGTCCTGCTCCGTCGATCAATGCGGCCTCTTCCATCTCTTTAGGAATTCCTCTAAAAAAGTTCAACATAAGGATGACCAGAAATGTGTTGACCGCTCCTGGCAAAACAAGTACCCAGAAGCTGTCCATGAGGTGGATCTTTTGAATAACCATATAGAATGGAACCAGACCACCGTTAAAAATCATGCTGAATACGAACAACCATGAATATACGTTTCTGCTACGGAACACAGATGTTTCCTTTGAAAGTGGATAAGCAGCTAAAAAGGTAATAAGCAGTGTCAAGCCGCTTCCCAATACAGTCCGACAGACAGAAATCCAGATGGAGTGCAGAAAAATCGGGTTATTCATCGTCTTCTTATAGGCTTCTAATGAAAATTGCACCGGCCACAGTCCAACCAGATTGGCATCTGCTGCTGATTTAGCACTAAATGATACCGCCAACACATGAATCAGCGGAACGATACACATGATGGACAAAATCACAAGCAAGCAAATATTAAACACATTGAAGATGCGGTATGGCGTTGTTTTATGATACATGACTCTCCCTCTTTCAGCCTCGTGGAATCAAAATATGCGGTAACCTGCCCATTTGTAAGCAAGTCGATAAGATATCAGAATGAGAATCATACTGATAACGGATTTGAACAAGCCGATTGCGGTGGCAAAGCCCATTTCCCCATTGATTAACGCTGTCCGGTAGACGAATGTATCAATAATATCGCCTTTTTGGTAAACCAGCGGATTATAAAGGTTAAATATCTGGTCAAAACCGGCATTCAGAACATTGCCAAGTGCAAGCGTTCCAACAACGACTACCATCGGAATTAACGAAGGTACAGTGATGTGCAGCGTCTGTCTCCAGCGGCTCGCTCCATCCATTTCAGAAGCCTCATACAACGAAGGATTAATTCCCGCCAGTGCAGCAAGAAATACGATGGTGTTGTATCCGAACTCCTTCCATATATCCGATACAATGACAGTAAACCGAAACCAGTTATTATCTCCCAGAAAAAAGATAGGCTGAATCCCGAAACTACCGAGAATACGGTTCATAAATCCATCTGAAGCCAACAGGTCAATCAGAATTCCGCCCAAGATGACCCACGACAGAAAGTGTGGCAGATAAACCAGTGTCTGAATGGATCGCTGTAGTCCGACCTTGCGAATTTCATTCAGCAGTATAGCAAAAACAAACGGAACCACCAGATTGAAAAACATCTTTAACACAGCAATAATTAGCGTATTCCAGACGACTTGTAGACTGTCCTCCCGTTGAAACAAAAAGCGGAAGTTATCCAGTCCAACCCACTCGGAACCAGTTATGCCTAGCCAAGGCTTGTAATTTTGAAAGGCCATCACGATGCCGCCCATCGGAATATAGCTGAACACAATTAAAAAAATGATGGCTGGCAGCAGCATGATATGAAATGGCCACGTACGTTGCAGACTTCTCATTGCAGTTCCTCCTGTAACTCTCATGGTATACTTCAATTATAAAAGCGTTTTCGCTGTCCCAACAGTTCAAAAAACCAACATACATGGCACAAAAGCAATCATTTTTCAAGCTCGCCAAACGAATAAAACTTTTTTTCAAACACACCATGATAGCGCATTCATTTCTACTCGATACGGGTGAAGCTGTAGTAAAAAGGCCGCCCACCTCGGACAGCCCTCCTACTCTGTTACAACATCATTGGTTTTTACTTTTCGACGCTTTTATACCATTCGTTTACTTCATTAGTAATTTGTTCGCCACCAGCTGTTTTCCACGTCTGTACAAAGGTATCAAAAGCAGAGATCGGCTGCTTGCCATAAATAATTTCATTGAAGGTCTGACTTTCAATCTTATCCAGATAGTCCTTTTTAGCCTTCATGGTTGGCGTAGTAGGGCCTGTGAACTGATCTTTCATGGAGATATCCTTCTGTTCCATAAGCACTTTGGCAGCTGCGGGAGTATCTTTCCCGTAGTTCACCATTACATCTTTCTCCAGACGGGTCTTCGGTTCTGCGCCGTTAGCTAAACTTAACAAAGCCTTCATTTGGGCATCAGGTATACGCGCACCATCACGAACCAGCAAATAACGAAAAGAGTTTACATAACCGCCTGGTATTTTATCGATAGACATTAGCTTTCCGCCCGCATCCAAATCATAATCGTAGCCCTTAAACAGCCCATTCGACAAATCGCCGTCTGGTTTGGCATTAGCATAATGGTCAAACAAATAATTTTGATAAGTGAAAAAAGCTTCAGGATGCTGCATTTGTTTGTTGATTAATACAACACCATTGGTATATTGCGTTCCGTGACGCATGGCTTTATTGTCAGGACCTGCTGGAATCTTGATCGGCTTCCACACGGCACCCGGCGCATTTTTGACTGTATCCTGAAGCGGCCAGCCGCTCATCCAATATGGCCCAGGAATCATACCGGCTGTGCCTGCGACTGTAGGTTCTGCCGTTTTATTTTCATCCCACAATGCTGCTTCCTGAGGGATGTATCCCTTTTTGAGCCACTCGCTCAGCTTTTGCAAACCCGGCTTCATGCCAGGCTGAACGGAGCCATATTCCAAACTGCCATTCGTGCCTTTGTTCCACTGCTGAGGTAGTGTGCCATATGCCCCGAAAATCCAGGACGGGTCACCCATCCAAGTGTTCATGGATGTTTTGAAACCGATGCTGAGCGGAGTCACTTTGTTCGGAGCCAGTCCGTCCGGATTTTTATTTTTAAAGGCGTCCATCACTTTTTCCAGATCATCCATCGTCTCTGGAGCCTTCATACCCAGCTTATCCAACCAATCTTGTCGTACCCACAATACATAATCATGGTTATAGGCAAAATCAAGCACAGGAATGCCCATTTTTTTGCCATCTCGGCTATACTGATTCCATACGTTCGTATCCTGATTCATCGCCTGCTTCCAGGAATCCGAAGCGTACTTGTCAAACAACGGACCAGCCTCTGCAAACATACCGGAATCGATCATGTCCTGTGCCAGTTGCTCATTCTCCGTCCCCAATACAACGACGTCCGGCATCTCCTGACCGGAGGACATAGCCAAACGTAGCTTCGTAGCAAATGCGCCATTCGTATCCGTGACGGACCAGAGTGATTTGATATTAATACCGAATTTCTCTTTAGCCCATTTTGTCGCAATGTTATTTTCGATAGATTCACCATTTTTAAATTTTAAGGCGGGATCTACACCCCATACCGTGGAAATTGTGACTTCTGGATTGTATTTTTCTTTGTATACGTTTTCAGTTTTAGCTGTGCTATCCGCATTCCCATCATTTCTCGCTCCTGAGCAGCCCACAAGGCCAACTCCTAATACCATAGTTGCGGCGAGCAACGACAATAGCTTTTTCTTCGAATGAACTCGCATATTGTTCCCCCTCTAAAAATCATTTTCTACTCTTTTATTATAAGAGGGCTTTTCTTCACAGCCTATGTCACAAAATAAATATTTCTGCACCTTTCCCAACTGATCTTTACTGGTTTCGTCCTTACTGGTCCCATCTTTACTGGTCCCGAAATTCATGCGGAGTCATTCCGTAATGCTTTTTGAACATCTTACTGAAATATTGGGGATTCTGATAGCCCAGTTCCGTTGTAATTTCGTATATTTTTTTGTTGGAATATTTGAGCAAATAAAGAGCCCGCTCCATTCTCATTCGAATAATATAGTCACCCAGACCTTCTCCGGTTTCAGCTTTATAAATTTTAGACAGATAGACTGGATGAAGATAGACCTGATCGGCAATCGTCTTAACAGACAGCTCCTGACCTTTATCCTGGGAGATGAGCTCCTGAACCTGCTTGACCACATAGCTTTTAGCGCTTTGCTCGCTTGCGGACCATTCAGATTTAAGTTTGTTCATCATGGAAAATATCCACTCTTTGAGGTGGGGGAACGAATGAACCATTTTCTGCGCATGTACCGGATCGAAGCCTACTTGATCCATCTGTGTAATGAAACGTCCTTGTTTGTGCGCTGTATACATAAAGGCGCTCGTCACCGAAATAAACAGCTCATATAAATGCTCGCGTGTATATCCCACCTCTTCCATTTTTCCAAATACACGGCTCACTTTCGCTTCGGCCTCGTCCCATTGCCTGGACTCTAGCAGATGAGTAAGCGTAGGGTGCATATAAAGCCCCTCCAGTGACTTAATTGAGCTGTGTGGCTGTTCTGTCTGTTCTTCTATGAATAGCAGTGCATCCGTCTCCTCGTGATGGTTCCAGTATAAGGATCTAATCGCTGTCTGATATAGCTTAGGCAGCTCTTCTGGGAACTTAAACCATCCGGTTAATGCAACGTAAATTTCCCCTTTCAAGTAATTGCTCACATTTTTTCGAAAGGTCTCAATCGCCGCACTCAAAAAACGATTCTGCTCATCCGCACTCCGTTCAGGAAATGAATCCCAATTCCCTTCTATTAATACAATTAAGCAGTCATGCGGCGCTTTGCAATGCCAAACGTGAAAATCAGGTGCGAACACTTCTTCGGCAATATTTCCAATCGCATATTCAATTAAGGAGACTGAATGATAGTCCATATCAGAAAAATGCTTCCCTAGCTGAATAAGCAGCATACTGGCAGGATGTCCCGTGCGTAGCTTGATTTCGTACTCAGACATTTTGCTCTCTATTTTTGGTACAGGTAAATCACGCCCGAGTAGCAGATCGTGCATTAAATGGGTCCGCAGCACACCAAAATCGTTTCTGCGGCTATATTGTAATTGGTGAACCTTATCAAATGCTTCCCATTCTTCCTTTAGTGAATCCATGGAGGCTGACACACATTTGATAAACTCTTCATCATCCACCGGTTTTAAAATATAATCAAAAGCCTTAAGCTGGAGCGCTTTTTTCGCATATTCAAAATCAGCATAGCCTGTCAGTAACAAACATCTAATGTGCGGCCATCGCTCGTTCACTTCAACAATCAATTCCAGTCCTGTCATACCAGGCATACGAATATCGGTAACAAGAATTTCAATATCGTACGCTTCCAGCACATCCACTGCTGCTAATGCGGAAGCCGCTTGATGAACCTTCTTGATGCCTAGCGTCTCCCACGGAATGGTAGCTGCCAAACTTTCTGTTACATAACTCTCATCATCTACTAGTAATATCTGAACCATCTGGTCCCTCCGTTTTAACTATATTTGGCGAAGGCTCTATTAAACCATTCGCATGCTCTCCTTCTGTTGAGATCGACCATTTTAAAACTGCACGCAATCCTCCCAATGGAGACAAAGAGAATTCCAGTCCGGCATCTTCCCCAAAATGTAATCGCATGCGTTGATGCACATTCCACAAACCGTATCCATGATCCTCTTCCACAGGCTTGTCAAGCGTTGATGTCAGGGCAGTTATAGCCTCTCTACTCAAACCGAGTCCGTTATCATCCACAATCAGGTACATATACGAGCCAACACGCTCGGTTAAAATATGAATTACGCCATCCTCCGCTTGAGGCTCTATCCCGTGCAGCACCGCATTTTCCACCAGTGGCTGCACTACAAGCGGCGGAATCAGCAGACTGCTGGCCTGTGAAGAAACATGAATTAAGAACGTTAGCCTTGGCATACGCATCTGCTGTATGTTCAAATAATATTGAACAAATTCGACTTCCTCTGACAATGGAACCAAATCCCGCTCCTGTCTTGTTGTATATCGATAATACCTGGATAAATTATGAGCCATGGCCACGACTGCCTCATGATTGCGTAATTTCGCCATACTTGTAATAAACGAAAAACAATTATAAAAAAAATGCGGATTGATTTGTGACTGGAGCTGCTTTAGTCGTGCTTCCTTGACATGTAGCTGCTCAACATACACCTTCTCAAACAGCTCCTGAATCTGTTCGACCATCAGATTGAATTGACTAGACAGGAAAGCAAACTCGTGACTCCCCCTTAGACTTAATCGAACAGCATAGTCTCCATCCTTTAGTCTCCGAAATGCCCGCACAAGCTGAAGAATCGGCACTTGTACCTGTGAATGAAGCAAGTAAGCGCCAATCAAGCCTACCAGCAGCGAGCCAACAACAGTTATATAAAACAGTCGATTCGATGAGTAAATCGGAGACATCATATCGGACAAAGGCATATAATCAATCAAATACCACCCAGTCGTTTGCGAAAGAACGGCATGAACTTGATAGCTTTCTTCTCCAATTTTCACGGTCAGATTATCAACTTCATGGAGCCCCATTTTTTCTAATTTTGAAATCAGCTGTCCAGACAGCTCTTCATTGGCAGTACGATTATAGATCGCTCCTACGCCTTTTTTATAATAAAAAGGCTCCTTTCGACCATCACCTTTGAAGCGGTCAAGCATGTCCTGAATATTACTGCTGTCAAATTCAACCTTAATAATCGTGTTAGCGGTTTCTGGATTACCAAGCGAAGAAAACGGGGATAATGTATACAATGAAAATATAAATTGGTCTTTCCCGTATGATCTTTTTTTGGATACCTGCCAGCCGTCTTTTATCAGCTGATTTAGTTTTTTCTGGTCATACAAACCTGCTCCATTCTCCGATACAACCCGTCCAAGCGAAGGAGAATAGATACTCAGCCCGGTTCTCCAATTAGAAGAGCTTTCCTGAAGCCCAAGCTTGGTTTGGATCCGTTTGACAAGGTTAATTCCATCCAGATTGAGAACCTTGTCCTTCAAAAAAATCGCTTGAAAACTAGCTACATCGGGATCATGAATCAGCAGATGCGGCCAAGAGGAAATCATTTCAATATTCGTGTTCACCTGGTTTTGAAAAAAAGTCAGCTGATTATAATTAGATTGATTCAGCTCCTCACGTAATACACCTGTCGTTGTCTGATTAGAATAGACATACAGGATCAGCATAGGTATAAGCAATACGATAACGATGGAGACGATTTTAGTATAAAAATTAAATTTAAACATGAGTTCTACACATCCTCTGCACAAGAAACAGGCATACTTAAATGGTATGCCAGAGCCCTGACCTTCGTTGCCGTCAGTACATACTATACATTATCAATGGTTGGCGGTGATAATATGTTTGATGCTAAGCAAATGGAATGGTTTAACCAACTATCCGCTGAAGACTTGGCCATTTTAGGTGCCGGCTTCAATACACTAGGCGATTTTTTTGATTTTCTGGCGTTGATTAAGGCCAGACAGGAAACAGCCCAAGGTAATAAAAAGTAATAGCATTATTTCACAACAAATTTCACACGAGTTCCATCCTCATACTCATCCAATTGGTGACTGACCCATGATCCTGCCCCACGATTATCCTTAGGGGCTATGTATTTGATATTTGCACCTTTGCCACCTTCTGAGCACATAGCCATCGGCCATTCGTCACGATCGTATCCTTTACGAGTGGGAACACCTGCAAGCGAATGCTTGCGATTTTGCTCGGCTCCTTCACGGTCAATTGTGCATACCGGTGATTTTCCCGCCTGAATGGCTTCCTTAATATGCTGCGCCGTTTCAGGGTAACGACCTGACGGGAATTGCAGCGTAACCTGAGCCGATGAAGGCGGGTTCTCTCCTGTCATTTTCGTAAGAAGATTGCCTCCTTCAAACCAATACGCGCCCAAAGCTAGCAGCACTAAAGCTATAAAACTTAGCAATTTTTTCTTCAATTTCCCTCTTCCCTTCAAGCTATTCCAGTAGATGCCTTCAACTGACGGAATCCCCGGATTTTATTTTTTGTAACCCCTTACTGACTATAAAAAAAGGTTGAATATTCGACGACAAATAGTATAGAGAGGAGGTTGTACGAATGAACGATGAGATCAAACTGGCCGTGAGCCAAATGCAAGCCGTTGTTATCCGGTTACTGAATGGAAGTACCGTAATTGGCTGGCCTAAGCTCCTATCTGACCAAGAAACTCAGCAATTCAAGCTCTATGATGACGAACACGTATATACGATTTCCGTTAATGATGTGGATACAGTCGCAAGAGTTATTGTATAAGATACAGGAAGCGACTTAATGAGACATCCAGCGGACAAGCCCAAACAAGGCGCACCACAGGAGAAGACTGATCAGAATCCCCCAAAATAAACCTTTAAAAAGCTTCATACCATACTGACAACCTTTCCGACTGGGCTTTTTCCCCATTATAACATGTCAGAAAGACAGCTGTCGCAGCTTGCTCTTATATCATCTTCGTATCATATATATTAAATTTTAAAATCATGACACAAAGGAAAAAATGAAATAATTCCGAAAATTATGCCTGATCACCAGTGAAAATGCAATCATGACATAATAAAAGTCACATTTTAATCAAAATTTAATGAAAGTTTTCCGAAAATGATGTATAATTATTGACATAACAAAACGCACGAGGTGATCATCATGGCATTATTAAACAGAGTTCATGAATTAAAATTGCAACTGCCTAACGAGCATCATAGCATTTCCCAATACGTGGAGCATGCATTGCATTCGATTGACAGTTTTGTGGAGCAACATCGTCAGTTTATAGCCGCTCAGGCTCTATATGGGGAAAAAATCAATGGTACGGAAGAAAGACTGTTCCGAGACACAATTTCTGAGATTAAAGCCCAACTGGTAGCTACTTTGGAAAAGACAGTTGAAGACTTCGCACACAAAGGCGATAAGCACTGGAAAAATCATTATCAGGACGGCGTAGAATAAGCTGAAAATAACCCCCGGTCTTTGGACCGGGGGTTATTTTGTATAAGTGGATGAGGCAATATGCGTAGACTATTTTAACACTCTAGCCGATGTCGCTACAGTCTTACCACCATAGACTACTTTGATACTGGAACTTCCGGTATCAATCGCCTTCACCTGACCGCCAGTAACCTGTACGATCGACGGTTTGGAAGATGTCCATACCGCTGAGCTTGTCACATTAGTAGTTGCCCCTGAATCATAAACTGCATTCACACTAAGTACTTGAGAGGAGCCTTTAGGCAATTTCAGGTTTTTATTGCTCAATACCAGTTTGAGCAGCTTAGGTGTGACCTTGATCTCAACGTTAAACGACTTATCCTGATATGTGCCCGTAATCGTTGCGTTTCCAATTCCAACGGCTTTAATGGAAGAGCCTTTTACGATCGCTACGGAAGCATTCGATGTTGTCCATTTCACTTTACTGCTCAGCGTAGCTTTTTTACCATCCGTATATATGCCGATGACTTTGATGGACTTACTTCCTTTCAAATTCATATCGGCATTCGAAAAGCTTGGTGTCAATGTAGAAATGGCTCCTTCCACAATGACAGGTACTTTCACATATTTGTTCATATACATAGCCTTGATTCCAGAGTTACCGCCATTCACCGCTTTTACTTTACCATTTGCTACTGTAACTGCGGCTGTTGTACCTACCCAGCTTACCTGATTGGTAACATCAAGTATTCCGCCACCAGCCATGTGTGCTTTTACTGTCGGAATACTTGCTTCTTGGCCTGCAACCAATACATATTTTTTCTCAGAAGCGGTCAGCTTGAGCACTTTGTATTGCACAGTCACTGGAATATCCAGTTTGAGCGCACCTACCGTTGCTGTCAATGTTGCACTGCCTGGGTTCACTGCAACTAGCTTACCATTTGCTATTTTAACTGCACTTTCACTGCTTAAACTCCATTTTACATCGGATTGAACTGCTTTTTTTGCTCCATTGACCAAATAAGCAGATATACTCGGAAGAGAAGTTTTGCCTCCTGTTTCGAGAGTCAGACTGGCTTTGCTCGAAACCAGTTTTTCAACCGTTGGAAGTACATTAATCTTCAGAGTCTTGCTCAAACCGTGATAGGACGCTGTAATCGTCGAATTGCCTGCATCCATTGGTGTGATTTTACCTTGCTCGACTGTGGCAACCAGCGGATTGGAGGAAGTCCATTCTGCCGTGTTGGTTACATCTGTTTTGCCGCCAGTCAGGTTAACATCGGTTGCACTAACCTGAATTGGGGAGCTACCCAGAAAGACCGATTTGGCCCCCGTTGCACTCAATACTAACGCCTGAGAAGAAGAACGCACATACACAATCGTTTGTGCTTTAAGTTCATCTTTGCTTGCTTTAATGTAAGTCACGCCTTTGGCAAGTGGACGAACAAGACCATCTTCAACGGTAGCAACAGCCGCATTCGAGGAAGTCCATTCGACACCGGATACATTTTCCGTCCCACCTCCAGTAAGTACACCTTGAGCAGTCAATTGCTTTGATTCTCCGCCAATCGTCAAATTAATGGGACTAGGCGGATTTAATTGCAGCTTGCTGTAAGGCGATTTTACTGTAATCGTTGTACTTACCGTTTGCTGCTCATATGTGGCAACAATCCTAATCTGCCCTTTTGACACAGGAGTAATGAGCCCCTTATCAACCTTTAAAATGCTTGAATCCCCAGAGATCCATTCTGCCTTTTGGGTAACATCTTCTTTGCCCTTCTCTGTCAATGACCACACTTTTAATTGAGCGGGGCTTCCACCTAGATTCAATGTAGTCGGATTTTGACTGTCCCACTGTACCGTGGAGGTCGTGCTCTCCTCAGCCCGGATCAAACCCGCTGGCCATGCTGCAAATACAAACATCAGCAAAGCAAGTAAGAAGGTACTCCGTTTGCTCATACGTTTCATACGCTCCATTCGTTTCTCTCCCTTAGTTTCATCTCTATAAAATAGGATATAATTAACAATCCCATTACTTTTATCGGTTAGCAGCTGACTAAATTGAACCCTTCATCAAAAAAAGGTGAATAATTACAGTTAAAGTTCTCCACGCAGTGACCTTACCACAAACAAATGCTCTTCTTTAGATAAGGTTAGTCCATCTTTAAGGATTACATTGTGTGCCGAGTGACTAACCAGCTTTACATTATAAGCAATCAGCTGATCCTCTCTCCAAATCGTCACCGCCGACTGAAAATGAATGGCATTATCAAACTGTAACGGAACACTCATTACATAACCGATAGCGTTGAGCTTCGCCGGATGGCGGCTTCTACGCTCACGCCCCGGAGGAAGCATGGTAATATACGTAATATTTTCAAAAGGAATAGCCAGCATTTTCGGGCCTAAAATAACGCACTTTCGTATATCATCCCATTTTTCAAGCGTGCCGCGCACCTTCTGGGTATGATCGTTGTTGCCGTGATATAAAATGACCTGACGTCCCTTCCATTGACGCATGTCCTCACCTCCAGTGCTAGCGGTTAGGAATCTCCCACCGAATCGGCTCCATTCCATGCTCCTGCAAAAATGCATTGGTACGCGAAAAAGGCTTGCTGCCAAAAAAGCCTCTGTGAGCCGCCAATGGACTCGGATGAACGGATTTCAGCACCAAATGCTTGCTGGTATTCACGAAGCTTGCTTTTTTCTGAGCATGGCTCCCCCACAAAATAAACACTGCTGGCTGCTCGCGCTCATTAATCGCTTCAATGACAGCATCCGTGAAACGTTCCCAACCTATTCCCTGGTGAGATTGCGGTTGTCCTTCACGCACGGTTAACACGTTGTTTAGCAGCAGCACACCTTGCTCAGCCCAAGGAACGAGGTATCCCTGATTCGGAATGGGAGTACCGATATCATCGCGGAGCTCCTTGTATATATTTAGTAGAGATGGCGGTGTTCGCACACCAGGTCTAACAGAAAAGCTCAAACCGTGAGCTTGTCCCTCTCCATGATATGGATCCTGTCCCAATATAACCGCTTTGGTCAGATGAAATGGCGTTAATTTAAGTGCGGAAAACAAGTCTTCTTTTGGAGGATATACCTTATGTAACTTGTACTCTCGGGCTAACGTATACCTTAATTCATTAAAGTATGGCTTTTCGACCTCTTCTCGTAGTACATCATCCCAGTCATTCCCAAACATGCTCCTGTCTCCTCTCAATATGTAAATCTGTGAAAACGGTAAGCTTTTTGATCCAAAAAAATAAGCTGAACTCCTCATCCGGAGCCAGCTTATTTATTCGTTACCTGTGTTATATGCCGAAGGACCAGGAAAATATCCTTACGGTAATCAGCTACCGCAGGTCTAAATTCGATTTCCTTATTATAACATTAACGATAATGATGTCAAGTAACTGAAAGCTTAATTCCCTCTGAAGAAAAGCTCTTTATTGCTGTATTTGTTACGAGTTTGTATGAGTATTCAGGTATTCCAATGCATTATATAACATAACAGCAGCTTCGGCACGTGTAATCTCTTTTTTTGGATGAAACTTTTCATTTGCATCCAAGGTATTGACCTTGTAGACTAGCGAGCGTTGAATGCTACCTTGGTAAGAAGGCTCCAGTTCACTGTCATCCGCAATATTCGCAGGTGCGATTTTAATCAGCGGAAGAGCGCCTGCTTTTTCCATACCCTGAATCAGCATGTGGGTGAACTGTTCCTTAGTCAGAGCTTTGGCAGGATCAATATCCTTTGGAATAACCACACCATTATAATGAGCGTTGATAAAGGCTTCGGCGTACCATGCATTATCCTTAACATGGGTAAACAGTCTACTGACCTGTGGCTCCTTGTTCAAATCAATGGCGGCCAAACTGAGCTGGAGTCCGCCGGAGATCAACTGAATGCCTTGGGCAGCGGTGACTTTAGATGACGGGAGAAACTGCGTGTCAGAGGCGCCTTTGAGTAAACCCTGATCCTTAAGGGATATAATTTTTTCTTTACCACTTACGTTATCCAAATCCTTAAATTGACGGTCTGCCGCAGACATTTGACCTCCAGTGGAGAAGGACAAAATGGCTACAGTTGTAATGGCTGCAAATGCACTTTTTCTCATACTCATGTTATGTCCCACCTTGTAGTTGAATTAGGCAGCTTGGCCATTAACAACTTCATTGACGTAGTATAAGCTGAAAAGGTTGCAGGCAGACGCTGTTGCTTCTTATGCTACATGCCTTCCTTTTTAATATAATACCTTCTCCAGACAGCGTGCCAACTCATCATCGGGAAGGGGCTTGCGATGCGTATTCTCTAGGTAGATATATTTCTCTGTTTCTGGCATTAAATATTGTTTGGACCACAGGAACATATCCGGACTGTCTCCCTGAAGACGAAGAAATCTCCGCACAGTGTCCGCATGAGAAATAGTGTTATCCAGATTGGTTAACCAATCTGCCCGGTAGAAATGCTCCCATCTTCCAGTTCCTGCGAGCGATAAAGCTTCTTTACCCATTCGGTAGCTCCAAACGGCATGAGAAGCTTGTATAAAAGCTCGTGGATAATCTTTTTCAAGGAACAGCCCATAAGCGCTACATAAGCTTGCCAGTCCACGTGAACCACTCAGATGCAGTTCAATCTGCACAAGCAGTTGATTATACAGCCTGCGACATTCATCTTCAGACAACTGCTTCATGATTCGTAGACACCGCTCTCGCAGTTCAACCCAGTCCGGGATTGCCGACTCGGCTTTTTCCTTGAACCAGCGTACCTGTTCAGGAAAAGGCCTTTCTCCAGTAGCCCAGTACAGCCGTTCATCACTGCCTTCTTTACCTTGTAGCCAATACCCCATAATTTGCCGAGCCGGATGGTGATAGAATTCCTCCCCTGCCCGATCATCCTTATGCGGGCCATAAACGATCGTACAACGGGAATAATCCCGGTATAATTGGGAAATCTCTTGAAGCTGACTACTGTACAGCCGTCCGATAAAATCAGTAAGCTGCTCTTCAGCATCCACTTCACCCTTCGTCCATAAATTTGCTACTAAATCCAGCGTATATACATGTGGCAAAATATTACCTGAATTGACCAGCAGGTACTCGTCCGCCCCTGTAGTAAACGCTGCTGTTAATTCCTCTACAATCAAGCTAGCTGAGGAGGGAAATTGGGTAAGATGGTTCGAGGCTTGCAAGTCGTGGAAGGTCACATGGTAATATACTCCATTCTTGCCCCCATCCTGCGCCTCAGGCAATGTTGGTACACGATAATTAAGATTCCCATGGCGCCGAGATACCATTTTACCGTAACCATTGTCCGCCCATATTTTAATCACCCCTTCGGGTACTTCAATATGCCCCTGCTTGTATAACTCGGCAATCTCACCATACATCGCCATACAGCATACAGGATGCTCCACAGATTCACAGATCATATTGTACTGCTTGCGAACCACATACGAGATTAATTGTCCACGTTTGTCCGGCGTATTAAAGGAAGGATCATCTTCCCAAAAAGGCTTGTCACCCTGCCCGCGAAAAGATAATACCCATACAATCTTCTCTTCCTTTTGCCGTTCAATCGCTTCCTGCCACAGCTGTTCAAACAACTCGGGATGCTCTCTGTAGCTAGCTTGTTTACCCGGAAAGGCGCGCAAAAACATCTCCGCCCCCAACGGTTCAGCATGATGATGTGTGATCCATAAGCCCATGTCTGCTGCAAGCTTATGATGGATACCTGTGCGTGGTAAATCGGTTCCGGGAATCACCATATTTCCACCGCAGCGCAGTAACGCTTCAAAAACCGGCTGCCACACCTGCTCCGTCGGTGGATAATCATCCTTCCAGCCAATCAAGCACACCTCATCATTGACAAACCATCCCCGATATCGGACCTTGGACGGTATACTGTCAACATTCAGACTCGGCAAAACTATGGAATCCCGCTTAGGCGGTAGAATCTCCGCCCAGAACCAGAACGGCTCCACACCCAGAGCGAAACGGCTGTAATGAAGCAGTCCATAAATAATTCCTAATTCATCACGGCCAATAATATGGAGTACCGTTCCCTTGCTACCAACAACAAACCGCAGACAATAGCCCTCTGGCCAATGCGGACAGCTATCTCCTTCCTGCGCATAACGGATAATGATCGAGGGCTCTACTTCTGTTTGCAATGGCTCTTTGCCAAACACTTGCTTATGATCTCGCACAATCATGTTCCAAGCGTGGGCAATGGGCACACTTTCATCAGTTTGAATATTGTATCCGCTTTCAGATGAAATAGTCAGAGGTTCACAGGCTTTCATTTATTGTCATCTCCTATTTTTTTTAACTATGAGGATTCTTATTGTCTTTATTTTATAGGTTGGCAACATACATATAAAGCTGTCCCAACATAAATATAGCTTTTTATCGGTAAATCACTTGAGAGTTGAAGCTTAATTCGAGAAAGAAAAAAGTAAGGAACAGGAGAGAAATAAGAAAGACTTGACTGCTACACTAAAAATGTTCCAAAAAACAGACTGCTCTTAAAGATTCAAGCGCAGCAAAAAGGAGACTTGATATGAAATTAAAAAATCGATTTGCCTCTTTGTTCATGTTGGCATTGATGGCACTTATCCCGGTCCAGGCATATGCTTCTGGGTCCGTTCCAACCACTCCCTCTGGAATTCCGATTTCCGAAATCGAAAACAGAACAGATCAAATTATGAAGAAATATATAGGAACAGCGATTCCTGGTGCTGCGGTTTCCATAGTAAAGGACGGGAAAATTGTTCTTTCAAAAGGTTACGGATACGCAAACATCGAGAAACAAACACCCATGAGTACGGAAACAACCTATATGGAGGCCGGTTCCGTATCGAAATTGTTCACCTGGACGGCAGTAATGCAACTGGTTGAGCAAGGAAAACTGGATTTGAATACGGACATCCGCACATACTTGCCTGACGGCTTTCTCAAGCCTTCTTTTGATAAGCCTATTACCCTGAAATCACTGATGAGCCACACGGCAGGTTTTGAGGAGCACCTGGAAAAACTTTTGGTTCATGATCCTGCTGATCTTAGGCCTCTCAAGGAGCATATCGCACCCGGAAATCAGCCTAAACAGATTTATGAGCCTGGAACAGTGATTGCTTATTCCAACTATGGGACCAACCTGGCCGGTTATATTATAGAACGTGTATCCGAAATGCCTTTTGAAACCTATATTCAGAAACATATATTTGAGCCTCTAGACATGAAACATTCTTACTTTACACAACGGTATGATCTTATCCCAGAGGTTATCGAACATAAAGCAACAGGCTACTCCAAGAAGGATGGAAACTGGGTGGCAAAGCCAAATGTCTTCTTTAATGATGTGCCGGCGGGTGCGTTAAACATTACTTCGGAGGACATGGCTCATTTTATGCTTGCTCATCTGAACATGGACCATTCCTTAAAATATTCGCTGTTCAACAAGAATGAAACCTTGCGAGAAATGCATGAGGCTTCGTATACCCACTATCCCGAGCTTCCGGGGAATGCCCATGGCTTTTGGGAACGGTTCGCGGGAGATTATCGTGTTATCGAGCACGGTGGAAATACAGATTCATTCTCCTCTCTGGTCTCTATCGTGCCGGATCAAAACTTTGGGATCAGTATTCTGACTAATGTGGAAAATGAAATGTCCGGGGCGAGAAGCGAACTCATTGACCTGTTTGTCGGGGGTTCCCACGCTACTCCGCAAGCGGACAGCACGTTGAAGCATAGCGCGGATGTGGCGGGAAAATACCGCTCTGCTCGCGCAGTATCATCTGGTATATTGAAGCTTATACCCGTATTATCCAATGCGGAAGAAGTGGTCACAGCCAACGGCAATGGCGGAATCACTCTGAGTATTCCATCCATGAATATTCATGTTGATTATGTAGAAACCAAACCCTATTTTTTTGAACGCGTGACTCCCGGGAGCACTCCTTATGATTACGCGGGCCTAAACATCAGCCGTCTTTTTTTCTTAACCAATGCCGATGGTAAAGTGACGCAGTTGTCATATGGAGTGATCGATGACCAATTGCCGATATCCTTCCTGCAAACATCCATTTTCAGTTATATTCTGGTCGGGGGATGCGGTATTTGGTTTGCGCTTGGGTCTATTTTCGGTATTATTGGATGGCTGCGGAAGCTCAAGGACGCAAGAAAGCAGAAGAGTACTTCGCGGCTTCCCTTGCCTGACAGTGTAACCGTAATACCCTTGCTGGGTCTGCTTGTGATCGTCAATCTCATTGCTTCCAGCATCCAATTGATAAGCGACCCCTTTCAGCCTATGTCCAATTTCAATTTGAATATTATCTTTTTCTGGGTACTTGGGCTTGCCTTTGTACCGGCTGCCTATCTTGCTGTAAGAAAATGCAATGTTTCCAAAACAACATTGTTAAGAAAGGTATACACCGCGACGCTGATTCTTTCGTTTCTAGCTATTTCGATTTTCCTGTATTCCTATAATTTCTACTTTTTGGTATAGATATACTTAATTTCATCCTTTTTATAGCATAGGTAGCCCTGCGCAATATATTTCAAGTCGAAACGTAAAAAGACCGCCAATAGACGGTCTTTTTTTGTATTCTCATTCCTATGAACAATCATAAATCACTTAATATTGTAAGTATTTACGTCGTAAGCTCTCGCAAGAACGACTTAATGGCGCGATGTGATGCCAAAGGTATCATTTAATGCGCTCTCAATGCTTCCTTTGAGAACTATGCGTTAGGAAACGCCTAAATAGTGACTTAATGGCCCTGTCGTAATTATCTAACGTTAATTTTCCGATCTCGTCCTCCAGTTTTTTGCGACTGGAACTCAAGCGAGTAATTGACGTTAGTCCATCCATTTGCCTACTCTAAAATTGATACTCCGTAATTTTGCCAAAACAAAAAAAAGCCTCTCCGTATGTTAACGGTGAGACGCTTCGTTGGTCCTATGTACCTGTGAATTGCTCCGTTACAGCTACACAGGACCTCGCGTTATTTTCGTTCATTTAACTCTGATGTGTCCGTTATAAATCAAGAATGCCGAGGACCGGGATCGAACCGGTACGGTAGTCACCTACCGCAGGATTTTAAGACATGAGTTTTTAATATACTGTAGTGGCATACAGTTCCAAAATCCAGTATATTCAAGGCTTTTATGTGTTCGTATATGTTCTCATTTAAACTGTATTCTACACAAAACACTACAGTCTGTCCCCAATTTGTCCCCAATAAAAAGAGCAGTAAGGAATTAATCCTTCTGCTCTTTTTGCTACTTCCTTTTCTATTCAGTAATGAAAAAATTATTATAATTACGTAAGGAGCCTATAAAAGGTATATCGGCAGGTGAAAAATCATACAAACCTAAGTCTGCAAAATCAACCCATTTAATCTCGCTATGTTCACTTACAATAATTTCTCCACCACTCCATTTCGCCCAGTAGGCAATTAATTTAATAACACCGTCAGAGTATTTGTAAATGCTGTTATCATAATGATGAATTACATCAATATGCATTCCTAATTCCTCATAAATTTCTCTTTTTAAACACTCTTCAAAGTTTTCTCCATCTTCAAGCTTTCCGCCAGGGAACTCCCATTTCCCCTCAAGCTTCATACCTTTTCCTCGCTTAGCGATGAGTATCTTTCCTCTATCTACTATAAGAGCAGCAGTAACAATTTTTGCTTGTACACCAAAGTGTTCTTCTCTGTGACAGTTGGGGCAAACAGCAACTGCATTCTCGACTGTATCGTCTCCTCCGTCTGCCAACGGGACTTTATGATGTACTTCTAAATATGGAGATAAATCGCTCGCTCTAAGAAATGGCGCAGGTTGATAGCATATTTCACAAATACCATTAGCTCGCTTTAAAACTTCAACAATTACATCCGGATTTCTTTTATATGCTGTTGTGATAACAGGTACACTTTCGGGTTTTTTAGGAGCATTATTTAACCTAGCTTTACGATCCTGATCAGTGGATCTTTTGGCTTTCTTAACTTGCTTATCAACTTCTTGTAAATATTCTTTTGTAGTTACAGAACTCTGCATATTTAAAGAATTTAACTTATTCAGGATAAACCATCTTGAACCATTTTCGGAGTTGTAATGATGCGATTCAAATTCATATAAGCCATTCAAATTAAGAACAGTTCCATCTTTGGTAAACAAGTATATTGGTGTCTTGTTTTGAGCGGAGTTAATTATTGAAGCATTATATTTGTAATTTGGATCGAAATTGCCTCTTAAGCTATAGAAATAATATTTTATCTTTTCATTCTCTACAATCCATTCATTCGGATACTTTCCATCTGAGAAAGTTGATTTTATAAAGATAGCCTGTAATCTATCATTATTACCAATAAGATAAATACCTGACTGTGGATCATAAGTACGAGCAAGTATGGATATATCCCATGAAGTATAGTCAGCCCCGATCACGAAATCGTTAAGAACGGTAACATCATCTAGTTCATCCTTAAATTCTTCACAAAAACGAGGATATAAGTCTTCGTACGTTTCTAAGCCAAGGTTTTTAAACCGTTCGTATAGCGCTGTTCCTGGTGAACTTGAAGGTTGTACAATTTCAAAACGTTGAAGATATCTTTTAAGATCGCCCACTCGTTTCATATTTCGAACGACAGTTCTAGAACGTATAACTTTGTTTTTAAACTCTTTTTCAAGTTCAGGATGATCTAAGGCAGGCGCCTCCACTTCGCGGATAACAAAGTTTATAGCTTGTTGAATTCTTGACATATAACACTCTCCATTAACTAGAACTCTTATCTTTCACATCCCACTCCGTCACCATCACGATCCAGTTTCCTACTATAACCTGGTTCACCTTCATAAATTGGATCGGCACCAGCAGCACGAACCGCAGAGCAGTTTTTATAGTATACATTGCTTGATGATTCTCTTGGTTCAGAATAAGTTTGGACGACTTCCTTTTTAGGAGTAACTACTTTAGGCTTAGATTCTTTTACACTTGAATCATTACTTTTAGATTCAGTCTTTGCAGTTGCCTTTTGAGCTGCCTTCTGATTGAATCCATCTTCTTGTGCATAGTTTTCAATACTCCAGATACCTGTTGCATTTTTTTGAGCGGTCGTTTGAATCTTCTTAAATTGATCGACGTATTTAACGTTTGGTGGGTTTATGTAGGCCACCCGAGCATACCCTTTCTCAATTAACATTTCATTTAACATTTTATCTCCAATCCATACATAACCAAGTAGACGACCATACTTATCTCGTTCTGAAACATCAAGCTCTAGGGAAAGATTACCCTGCTTTAATTGCTTCAGCGTAAAAGCCGAAGCTTCTTTTGCGAACGGTTGGACTGGTGTACCCTGTTTTACGCTTTCTGGCGTATCTACTAGGAGTAGTCGAATCTTTTCCTCTTTCCCTTGAACTGATGCTTTAAATGTATCTCCATCCGTTCCCGCTATTAAAGTTATAGAAATACGTTTTGGTTGTTCAGAATCCGCCTTTTCGTTAGATGCTGAGGTAGAAACAATGTTTGAAGTTTGCTCAGATTTAGTTGTAGTAGGCACCGCAGAAGTTTGTTCTACTTTAGCTGGAACAGCTGGTACTTTATTCGCTAATTCCTGCTGCTTAACAATAGACAGATTGCCGATGAACGCTAGAAAGAAAATTCCGGCAAGTGAAAATAAAACTATAGCTAGTTTGCTTTTTTGATTTGCTCTCTTAGCATTCTGATATTTTTTATAACCCCAGTAGCCAAGCCCTCCTGCGATAATAAGCAATCCTAAATACTTAATAACCGCAACAGCTATAATTACTGCAAAGATAATTCCTATGATCTTTCCCTTTCCATTACTTCTCATGATATCCCCCTAGGTATTTAGTTCTAGGATAAATATACCATGTACATTTTCCAATATATACACTTTTATTACAATAATCGCACGAATATTTTGCTATTCTCTAGATTTATCTACTAGATACTTGCTGAAATGATATCCTCCAACTTGATCCAACTAAAATCATCCTCGCCACGAAACAGTTTTACTTCCCTGCGAGCAGTATTTATAGACGTGATTACACCTGTGAGTTCTTCGTCATCAAACGGGCTAAAAACCACTATCGATATAGGTTGACGTGTGTTGTAGGACTCTATAAGCGCTTGCTCGATCAACCGGACTTCCTGATCGTCAAGTTCCGGCTTGCCTCTCCGCTGGCGGTCTTGCATGAGTTTTAAGTATGCTTCCTTGTGTTCTGGTATGATAATCCGGCTGCTTTCCCATAAGCCGTTACCTTCTAATTTTTTCGACATGTATGTAGCCTCCTGATGTAATATGTTCAAATTATATCCCGAACATTTGTTCCTTACAAGGGCTTTTGTTTTCTACTTCTAAGACTTTTGTGCTAGAAAATTATTCCTAGGTCATATATACTAATTTTACTATAATATTACCAATAGATAGGGGTTATGTAATGACTGCAATTGCTGTGATTGCTTTGCTGGCTTTTTTTGTGTTTTTTGTTTTGTGGGCTATAGCTTTAATAAGAAAGAACGGCAAGGCTAAAAAAATGTTTCTCTTTGGTTTAGCTGCTCTCTTAGTATTTATTATTGGAATATCAGTCGCTGACACTCAGAAACCAACCGAAACTAATTCAAAATCAGTAGCTACTACGCCTGTTAAAGAGAAAGAAGTTACTACTGAATCAGTACAAAAAGAACAGACTGACGCTAAAAAACCATTGATTGACACATCGCTTCCTTTTGATAAGTTTTCATCTGCACTCTTTGCATTGCCAGTATCCAAGCAAGGGGAAACATTCGACAGTGTAAGAAATCAAGTTGTTTCATGGTCAGGTGTTGTTATTGAAGCTGGATCTAGCAGCCTCTATGTCTATGGTAAACCAGCAGATTACAACGGTGAACTATGGTCAGATATTAGCGCTGAAAAGAAAAAACTCGGGGATGTTATTGTTGTAAAAGTTTCAGATCGTTCAGAATTGAATGGTCTTAATCCGGGGGATATAGTTACCTTTAAGGGTGAACTTGGTTCCCGTGGTGTTAAGGGAGAAGCCAATTGGAAACTATATAACGGAAAAATAGAGGGTCGGACAGTAGCAGAATCGCCAAACCTCGGAACCATTACCAAAGCTAAATATAACAAGATTAAAAATGGAATGACTTATGAGGAAGTTGCGAAAATTATCGGTGGTCCCGGTGAGGCTCTTTCAGAGGTTGGTGAAAAAGGAGACGAATTTTATACTGTAATGTATTCGTATAAAGGTGAAGTCGGACCTGGTGCAAATGCCGTTTTCACATTCCAAGGCAACAAACTACAAGCAAAAGCACAATTTGGTCTCGAATAAAACAGCCCCGGAGCAATCCGGGGTTTTAATATTTCTATAACCATTATGACTATTGTCAACAAAGGTAATTCCATTGCCTGAATAAAATGAATATGATAACATAAGAATAGAAAAAGGGAACGGCAGCCACCGTCCCCTGCACGACTTACCGCTATAAGAGCGGTCAGCAATTGAGGTTTGATCCAAAAATAGACCGTATCCTCGTCAGGGCGGTCTATTTCCGTTTATGGAAAGAAAGTATCAGAATCACCAACGTTGCGAATTGAATCATCAACATCAGTGTGTCTTTAACTTCCATGGCGTCACCTCCCTTCCGGGAGATTAGCCGACCGCCCTTTATAGCCGTTTTGTCGCACAATCCAGATTATACCACAAAAAAGCTCTAGGTAGGTCTGGAGACTTTACTTTTATTTTTCCATTAATTTATTAAATATCTCTCTATCTTTGGAAGTAAAGTCGGTAATCCGTTTCTTTTGCTCGTACGTGTTGGTACTTGAATCTAATTTAATGAAGCCATTTTCACCAACCACATATACGATATTTTTTTTTATCTTATATGACACAATATTATCAACAGCATTTTCCAGTGGATCAGCAAGATGATTATAAAGTATTAAAGGGTCGTGCGGCCCCCCTCTAAAAATTTGAAAAGTCCCGTCACCAAAATATTCTACGGTATCTTTGCCTGATGGGTATTTATACTTCGTATTATCTCCAAAATTCACCAGGAAAATTAGAGTGGTAGTTGTAACTAGTATAGCAATCAAGATTATGATGTATCTACGCTTCATCTGCTACCTCACTTCCAAGCTTTTCTTATATCAGTTACTGTAACATAAGATGTATACTCATTGAGCGTTCCCCATGATTCCATTAAATTTGTTAGATTGGCCGCAGCCCAACCAAGCTTGTTATCCCCAGTAAACATTTGTTTAAAATTATATTCGAAATTATATACATCATAATATATTGCAGTAATTTTCCATTGCCCGTCAACGTAATTTCCATTTATTTTATAATACATGTTGTGAAAAGCATTATATAGATCTCTATTACTTTCAAGCCCCTCAGATCCATTATATGAAAAACTTTTAACTTTATTAGCGTTAGCTTTTTTGACTGCGGCATTAACTATTGCGATGTGCTCTTTAGATTTTTTAACTTGCTGCGCTTCGTATGACCATTCGTTAAAGTTTAAATTTCCTGGTTTGTAATCAAGTGAATGTTTAAGTAAATTGGCTGTGATGTCCCCGTACTTCTTTCGAGCTATAGGAACAGCTACTAATGTAAATGCTTTACGATCAGGATAATGTAGTACAGTATCTGAAGAATTCTTTACCTTCTCTACGCCTCGCACCCAAGTCTTTTCTAGTTCTACCATAGGATTTTCAAACGGAAAAGTATTACTTCCTGCATACACTAACATATTCTTACTATATGCGCCTTCCAGTATTTTTTGCGAGACATCAGACTGATCCTGTTCTCTTGTTTCCTTAGGTTCTGCCTGAGGACTGTATTGAATTTTTCCCAATTGATCTTCTTTTTGTTTTAAAACAAGTTCAAACTCAAGAATCTCTTTGCTGGTATCAATCTGTTCTTGATACTTATCTACATAAGCGTGTGTAAACGTAATATCTCGGATTGTGTTTTCATTTCTAACGATTTGGATATTACATTTGCGATAGTAATCCTCACTATCAGGTTTATATTCTGTGTTTGCCCATGTATACAGCATGTTGGAATTATCCGCATTGTCTATAACTGAAGGAAGCGAATGCAGCGGAATTTTGCTCCGAATATGTAGCGAATGAGCCAAGTTTGGAGACTTAGCTGAAAGCTTTATGGAACTATTATTCTTATAAGTAAAGCCAATGATTTCACCTTTTACAAACTCGATTGGTTCACCACCGGATTTGCGTTCTATTCTTAATGAAATGCTCATTGAAATAATCTCCTCTGTTAATTCAATCTAGTTTTGTAGGAAATATTTGTGAAAAATAATTTCCAAATATTAATATATACGAAAAATATTAAATAGTAAACATATTTTCAATATGGTAAAGGACGACAATAGAGTTTCGTAACCTCGGCAAATTATATGAAGAAGCTAAAACGAAATATATGCTAGCTAACACAGACCTATTAGAAACATAAAAGCTCTGCCGACCAATTAAGGTTAGCAGAGCTTTTTGATTTATTTAGAGTACTCACTTACTTCAAATGTTAGGATACGATCAAACAGCATATAATCCTTTCGGCTGCTGAATGGACCTTTATTGTTATCGTGCTTATTGATAGCATATGATGCTGATCCAGAACCAGCCTGTTTGCCTTCGTACCAGGAGATAAAGTCATTGACCTCTTTCATGCTCAGATCAAATTCTTTCTCTAAGCCAGTTGTCATGGTGACTACCAGAATTGCACGCTCTCCAGTAGTTGGCTCTGGGTCAGGTTGACTACCTCCTCCTTGTGGAGTTGCCGAAGCTTCATTGGAGTATTCAGAATCAACGCCATTCACCTTAGCACTTACAATAAAGTAGTACTTCGTTCCGTTAGTTAGACCGGGAATAACAAAGTTTCCATATGCATCTTTTGTTGCTGTTACTGTTTCCGTATACTTACCAGACTCAGTTCCATATCTGACCGTGTAGCTTTCAGCGTCTTGAACCTGGTCCCAGTTTAAAGTAGCCTGACTATAATTTCCAGTAGCATTAAGCTTTATCGAAGCCTCATTATCCACAAGCATTCCATCTTCATTGATATCAATCGCATCTAAATTTAACAGTCCATCGGCACTTTCTAACTTAATCACTACTTCATGAATCGCATTAGTCAAAGCTTTCTTCTCATAAACGAGTGTTTGTCCAGCAGTCTTAGAATATTCACTAAAATACTCAACATTTCCATCTATCGAGATAACGGCTCTTTTAGTTTTAGAATCCCAATTATCTGATAGAATTCTCAATTGTGTACCTTTAAAGGAAAAAGAAATGTACGCATCGGTATCCCTTGTTTGATGTATGGCCCCATCGGATAGTTTGATCCCATCTTTGAATATATACCATGATCCATGATATTTGATGAACTTATGAGCATCATCGTAACGATGCCAGCCCTTTTCATAAGTATAAAGATTCTGACCTAATGTAGCTGCATAGGAACTTGAGTTTAAAAACGTAACCATTACAAACAGAAGAACTCCAAACAAAATACCAAATTTCTTAGTAAAACCGATCTTCACAAATATTCCCCCTAAGTAATCTATTGAACAGTAATTGACTACAATGTATGTTACCCGCAAAGGACAGACCGTTGTTCATGAGATCGTCTTCGTTCTGGTTCGTTGGGTAGGTACCAACAATTTCTATAGAAAAGACGATCTTTTCCCTACCATTTTTCAGGCCTGGTGTTGCATATTATTTAGTATTCACTTACTTCAAAAGTCAGAATGCGATCATACAGCATGTAATCCTTGCGACTGCTAAAAGGTCCTTTATTGTTATTATGTTTATTGATCACATATGAAGCCGATCCAGAACCAGCCTGCTTCCCCTCATACCAAGCAATAAAGTCGTTCACCTCTTTCATGCTTAGGTCGAATTCTTTTTCCAATCCTGTTGTCATGGTGACTACCAGAAATGCACGGTTTCCTGTTGGTTGCTCAGGATCAGTTTGACCTCCTCCTCCTTGTGGAGTGGCAGATGCTTCGTTGGAATATTTAGAATCTACTCCATTAACTTTAGCACTGACCACAAAATAGTATTTTGTTCCGTTGGTCAGACCTGGAATGACGAAGTTTCCATATACGTCTTTTGTAGCTGTGGCAGTTTCAGTATATTTGCCTGATTCTGTTCCATATTTGACTGTGTAACCGTCAGCTTCTTGAACCTGACCCCAGTTTAATGTAACTTGACCGTCTCCAGGGGAGGTTACAAGATTCATGGGAGTGTAGATATCAACCAATTTTCCATCAGTATCTATTGCATCAAGCGAAAATATATTATTTGTGCTATTCGTAGTTAACTTTACTTCATGAACAGCAGGTTGTAGATCTAAGGCTTCAAACACAAGTACTTGATACAGATTTGCAGGATTATTTGGATTATATGTCGAAACTTTGCCATCAATTTCTATGGTCACATTGTTTACCCTATTGGTCCAATATAGATCAATAATTCGCAATTTAGTTCCGTAGAATTTGAATTTTATGGCATTTGTTGTTGCTCCAGATAGTTTCATATAGTGACCTGTTTTTGCATAAACACTATTAGGTTCATTTGTAACATATGCCCATCCATTACCTTCATACTTAATGGCAGGATCCATATCGTCATATCTTTCCCAACCTTCTTCGTGGGAAGTTAATCTCTCACCGATTGATGCTGCATACGTATTTGAATTTAAAAATGTGACCGTTACAAGTAATAAAGCTCCAAACAAGATACCTATTTTCTTTATAAATCGAATTTTCAATATTTTCTCCCCCTATAATCTATTGAACAGATACTAAGGTAATATATTCCTCAAAGCATGTCTAAACATAAACTTGCTGATTTATAAATATAATCAATATATTTGCATATTTATTTTTTATTGGATATAAAAAAGGACTCTATCAGCCACACTCTGTAGAGTCCCACACTCTTATTTCACTATGAATCTTACCTTAGTTCCATCAGCATATTTATCTAACTGATGACTTACCCATGATCCTGCTCCCCGGTTATCACTAGGGGTTATGTATCTGATATCAGCACCCGCGCCGCCTTCTGCACACATTGCCATTGGCCATTCGTCACGATCATACCCTTTTTTAGTCGGATACCCCTTCAGGGACTCCCTTCGATTTTCTTCGGCTCCGTCCCGATCAATGGTACATACAGCAGAATGTCCAGCTGCTATTGCATCTCTAATGTGTGCTTCGGTTTCAGGGTAACGTGAACTTGGGAACTCCAACGTATACCCAGCTGCTGCTTGTTGGTTGATTGCTGTCGGTTCAGCGTAGACGCCTTGTACGGAAAAGATAGCTGCCAACAAAAATACAATTAATCCTCTTACGATTCCTTTTATCATACGACACCTCCATAGTATTTAAATCTTCTCAATACTATATTGGGAGACATGTCGAAGTATCGCATATGTTGTCACATAATAAAAATTAAAATTAAAATCCACCATTAAACTTTATTTTGAATATATAGACATAAATGTTTAGACATTCCTTTCTGATAATTGTATTCTTACTTAGCAAATAAAACAAAAAGGGGCTCTAACATGAAAAAAATATTTTTCTCTTTACTCTCTATCTTTTTTTTAGCTTCAATGTTTGCAAGTTCTTCTTTTGCTAGCTCAAGTAATGTTAACTTAATTCCAAAAATGACATGGAATAACATTCCTTCTGGAATTGCTAGTGCTAGTAGCAGTTGGAGTGATAGTCACCAACCATGGGCCGTATTTGATCAATCCCTTAATGATAACGGGTGGTCTACAGCTGTAAATGGCATCCCTGGATGGATTGGTTACCAATTTGAAAAACCAGTTGTTGTGAACAAATATGTATTACAGGCTCGTGGAGCTAATAATTACAAGGCTGAATCTCCAAAAGATTGGACTTTTGAAGGCTGGGATGGAGCATCATGGGTGGTTCTCGATACACAAAAAAATCAAAGTAATTGGGATCAACCCGTAAAAAAAGAATTTACATTTAGTAACACAAAAGAATATATAAAATATCGGCTAAATGTATCAATGAATAATGGGCAAAATATTCTGACTCTTGGAGCTTTTGAGATGTATAATACTAACCCAGTTGCTCCACCTACAACACCTGATCCATCAACAAAGCCCGATCCATCTACAACGCCTGATCCATCAACAAAGCCCGATCCGTCTACAACACCTGACCCATCTACAAAGCCTGATCCGTCTACAACACCTGACCCATCTACAAAGCCTGATCCATCTACAACACCTGACCCATCTACAAAGCCTGGATCATCGGATACAGATGGGTCATCGCAAACAACTGGCGACCGCGCTATTTTGACTGTAACAATGGATAATGGATTTGATAAAGAATTCGATCTAAGTAAAAAAGAATTGAACGCCTTCATCGCTTGGTATGACGCTAAAGATGCTGGCAGAGGCCCTTCATTCTTTTCCATTGATAAGCACAATAATAACAAAGGACCTTTCAGCAACCGTAAAGACTATGTAATCTTCAACAAAATCCTTACGTTTGAAGTAAGTGAGTATTCAACTAAATAAACAACACAGGACTCCATACTGGTTACATGCCAGCGGAGTCCTTTTTTACATCTGCTCTAAATTCAAACTGATTACGTAAGAAATAAGATCCCTTAATCTTAATCGACTCTGGTGTAATCTTTTCTACTGCACCGCCGTAGTCTACTATATCTATCAAATCCTCATCTAATGGCTGTACTACATATACTCTTACCTGGCTTAATGCAGCAGCAAATAGTTCTATATCCGACTTTAACACTTTATATGTATGGTTCATGCTGATCACCTCGATAATTCTTTCGCTGAACGGTGTAGTAATTCCTTCAATAAAAAAAATCCCCGCCGACCGATTAAGGTTAGCGGGGATTTTTTTGTTTATCTAAGTTTAGGAACCTCCAACGGTAGCATTAAGCTGAATAGGGTGCTGGTCATAAGCATGATTAGGCCCACTCACAATAAATAAAAAACTAGCTGCGACGATCAGAAGAACCATTTTTCTCAACATTGTTTAACCACACCTTTTCAATAAGATTTAAAAACTCTTCTTTTAACTCAGGAACTGCATGTGTTCTAAACTTCACGAATAGCCCCATGCAGTTTATAAAATAAGTTTCGTTATTTATTATATGTGACTTTACCATTGCATACATCAAATGTTTAAAGCCATCACCGTATGATCCTCTATATAAATAATAATAAGCTAACTCGTATCCAAATCGTGCATATTGTTCTGGTATAACTTGCCTAGTATACATGTCGGATGATGGCTGCACCTTCTGAGTAAACGAATTAATTATAGTTTCAAAACGTCTAAGTATATCGTCTATATCCAGTTGATACTGGTTAGCTGCAAGCAGTACGTTCAATATCTTAGTTACCATTTCTTTATCTACTTTTGATTTGGCAATATATTCAACATAATCTGGAAGCACACTTGTATCACCGGACAAAAGTTTATAAATGTAACTATTACATTGCGCCCAATCCTTATAAAGATTTAGCCAATATAAAGTATCTTCGTCTGTCTCCAATACCCAATCTAAATCAGTGTAGGCATATGTATATTCTAGAGCTTGTTGATAATCGCCTTGGGCTTCGCAGACACTTGCACACAGCAGATCAGCATAGGAAACATATACAAATAATGGACGGCTTAGCTTATCAGTAGATTCAGTGTGTTCTCGACTGTTCCATTGATGTTTCAGTGTATATTGGATTTCCGCTTTAGCTTTCATTTTCTTTGCCATTTCATCGACCTTGTTCCACTTACACAATGAACGATACAAATTCGCTAAGTCCTTCAATGCGTCAAGTTGGTCTATTTCATTCAATCGCTCAACAAAAGCTTCAAGTATCGCAGCAGCGTGGAGATTTTGGGTTTGGTCGTCTCCAACTTGAATCGTGAATATACGATATTGGCAGACTGCCAAACGTTCGGAGTGTTGATATCTCTCCGTTTCAGCTACACCCTCATAAAGCAGCAAAGCAGCCTCATTTCGTCCCTGCGACAATAATACTTCTGCAATTTCAAATAGCTTGGGCGAATATAGCAGATTATCCATGATGGCTCCCACTACTCGACGGATTGCATCCAACTTGCCCAACTCCGCACAGCGAAACAAAAACGGCTCGATTCGCCTCATATTCGGGGGATGGTCGATGATGAAGTTATCTATAAACAGATCATAAAAGTGACCTTCTGGTAAGCCCATAGCCTCAGTAATTAGGTCGAGCTGGTTAATAGACATAGACTTATTACCTGACACAATGGCGCTTACCGCTCCCCTATTCATGCCTGCTATATGTCCAAACTCCGTCATGCTCAAACCTTCTTGTTGTAGGTATCTGTCTAATTCTGCTCGAATCGTAGGTGTATGCTTCATGCCATATCCACCTCTCGCATAAAAATTCCATATTTTTAAAAGATACTTCATTTTTCACTAGAATTAACCATCTGTCAATATATTATGCAACTAATGTAAAAATCAAATTTTTAGCATAAAATAAAAAATACTCTCCCCTGACCATAAAGGTTAGTGGAGAGTATGATCACTATTCTTTTTTCTCTGTGTTGTTGTTATTCTTTTTCTCTGCAAGAAGTATTCCTAAAAGTACATATCCTCTATACAATGTTCTAATTAACAATACTCCACCCGAAATAGAAATAAGAGCAACTAACATATTAAGGATAAACGGTATTAAATCAAAGGCCAAAATAACACCTCCCATAACGTAAAAGCACCCCACTGGCTTTAGCTAGTAGGGTGTCACCGATGCTTTCGGATTGCACAACGGTGCTTCCGTATGTGTTGTTATCAGTATAAAAGGGTTGGGTGATTCTGTAAATACCCTGATGACCTTACGTTACTACACGTTCTACCCAGTCCCAAGTACCTTGACTTGTTACTTTGATTTTATCTCCTACAACAAAAAGACCGTATTTATCGTCCCTAACTGTAATTTCTTTGCGCTCATTGTTTTCGAACTCGCAGGTTATGTAGAATGTTTTTGAAGACGATCCTTCGGTCCAATCTACCCGTTTATCAACCACCTCACCTATACGTTCTATTTTCGGTTGTTTACGATTATTGCTTGCAATCCGAGAACCGCCTATCATTGCTGAAAAAATAAGTCCCACGACTACAAGTAAAAAAATCCAAAAGCTCATCTATAATCCTCCTAAGTATTCATTGGTTGGTAATTATGATATCGGCTTTTCAACTGTTTATTTTGATATCCAATGAAAATCAATAGAAAAACACCCCACCAGCGTATGCCAGCAGGGTATCACCGATGCTTTCGGATTGCACAACGGTGCTTCCGTATGTGTTGTTATGATTATACAATGCTTAGTGGTTTTTTTGTATATCATTAAATTTCCATCTAAATTCATCTTAGCAAACGGAAACAGAATTAATTCTTAATTTTTTCGGTAACTATTATGCTATTTCCAGGACGATCAGCCCATAGATATAATTTGCCAACTTTTTCAACACCTTGACCTGCTCCATATGTAGGGGGTTTTATACGCTCAATAAATCTAAACTCTCTACCATTAAAATGGTAATGATCCAGTCCTTGCGCATAATTTTCTCCATATTTATTGGCGCCATGTAGGTTAGCGTATAACTCATCCTCATCAAAAAAGATACCTTGATAACCACCATCATTTCCAAAGTTCTCTGATAAGGGGTATGACTTTATTAGATTAAAATCTTTATCAAATTGTCTAATCTCATTTAAGTCATGGTAAACTACCCAGTACGTATTATTATATTCTGCTAAAGACTCTGCTGTGCCATACCCTATGTCGAACTCATCTACCTGTTTCAAATCAGGAAGGCTATACTTTACAATTCTACTTATTCGTTCCTCTGTTGATGGCCCCGAATTAAAATTATATACCGTTGCGTAAAGGTACCCATCTGTAATGTAACAATCCCCGAAAGACATAAAAAGCCCTTTCTGATCTGTTTCTGTATAAGCATTCGTTTTCTCAGTTACAAAACTACCGTCCATTGTGTATGTAGATATCGTATTGGAAAGCTTGAAATTTTCATCACGGTCAGATGTAATGTAAATATTTGTTCCGTCAGAAGCGACACCTTGCCATGCCCTATAATTCTTGTCAACCTTTAACACTTTCACTTCTTGGTGGAAATCACCACTCGTACTCGTTAAACTATACATGCCTGTCGGAGAACAAAATAACCCTAAGGTAATTACTATAATTCTTAGTATATGAAACAATATAAATCCACCTTTATACTTCAATTAACAATGATACAAAGATAAAATAATATGCAAATAATTCAATTTTTCTAATTAACACATTTTTAATACCCTGCCAGCACAAACCAGCAGGGTACTTTTTTGATGAATTACTTTGTAACTGTAGCTGCATTGGCCTTAATCCGCAGTAACAGGTGTTTGTTCCGATTCTACTGGTGCGGGAATAGGCTCTGGTTCAGGTTGAACCTGAGCAGGAGCAATGGTCGCTATCTCAGCTGTAGCCTGTGCCAAGAAATCATTAAGCTTTGCAGCCAGATCCGATACAGCTTCCTTAGCTGCGGTCTTTGCTGCCTCCTCGTTTGTCTGTGCTTCAGTAGCCGGTACCGCTTTTTTGGTCTTATACTCCAGATATGCTTTCTCAATCGCGGCCTGAAGCTCCACAACTGACACTGTAATGCCTTGTTCTGCCAAACGGAGTGTAGCATACTGTAAAGCCTCCTGAAGCTTACGCTCTCCCCCTGCCTGCTTAAAAGCTGTCTGAGCAAAAGCAAATCCTTCCCCAGCGATCTTATGAATTACTTCCCTCTGTGCTGCCGTTGTACGCGCTTCTAGCCACACGTTAACCTTAATCTTGAGTTTGTTCAGACCTCCTAAAACAAACGCTGTAAGCACACCCGCAACGGCTGTGACAATGGTATTTACATAAGGCTGTACAGTTTCGATAATTGTTTGCATGATTACTTTTCCCCTTTCGTTTTCAACGATGCGATTTTATTCTTTGAATCCCAAGACACTACCGCCCCATAAGCATCAGCAATTGGTCTGAGCTGCACATACGCTGTACCCTCTACAAGTTGGACAGTTTGCAGCTTGGACCCGTTTAAATAGGCTTCCTTGTGGGCGTTGTCCCAACGATAAGATAGGCCCAAGGCATTTGCCAAAGACCGCAGTGGTACATAGGTTCTGGAGCCATACAGGAGTGTTCTCCCCGCTTCCTTGCCATTTGCAATAAAAGTACCGGATGCGAATGTTCCCGCCTTATCTGGTGCAACAGGACGATTGGTGAAGCGTGCTCGCAGCTCATCCACTGTGCCGTTGTACTCGTTAAGGTCTACTGGTCCGCCAATGCCATTAACTCTCATTTTTCCGTTTGGTAGCGTTCCGCCTGCGGAACCATCGGAATACTGCCAGAAGTCCCAACGTTTCCAACCGGACGCATCCGGTGGTACTTGTGTAGCGCTGTACCTTGCAATCCATAATGGATAACTGGACAGCCCCGAAAAATTTCCGATAAACGATGGATACGTATAAACAATTGGGCGTACTCCAGTAAGACACTCCACTTCCTCCAGAAACGCCTTAGCGACCGCCGTAACAGTTGTTTTGCTTAAGTTGGACTTATTGGACTCATAGTCCATCACGGGCGGCAGGTTGAACGTGGACACGCCTCCTGCATCCTTTATTGCCTTTGCAAAGTTTGCGGCCTCTTGTCGGGCCAGATCCGGCGTGGTTGCCGAATCATCAACATAGTGATACGCCCCGATCATCAAGCCAGCGGCCTTCGCATCCTTCACAAATTTAAGAAACGTTTTGGAGCGGAACGACTTGCCCTGCGTTGCCTTGATAAATACAAAGCTGATTCCGTTTGCGGCAACCTTTTTAAAATTTATGTCGCCCTGGTGATGGGATACGTCGATCCCTTGCGCGTTACCTTTTTTCCTTGCTTGCATCTTCTCTATCCCCTTCCTGACTTCCACTTTTACTTTTTAGAACCTCAACCGCTTGCCGTACCACTGGTGGAATTGGCGCTCCAAGCCTGCCCCCGTTTTCCAGAATCGAAAGCAGCTCATTTGCCATATAAAAATAGGCGACCGCATCCCGGAATAGGTGCGAATCGCCTAAGACTCCATCTATTAGATGGGATACTGCTACCATTGCAAAAATAAATACCTTTCGAGCGATACCGATAAGACCAATCTTACTTTTTAAACCGGGTCCGGTTCCCTTCTTACCTTCAGCGCCAGCGGCAAATAGTCCGGTCACATAGTCAATAATGACCAGAGCAAGTAACACCCCCAATACTCCCGACCACCCACCGTAAAAATACGTCACAGCGCTGCTTCCTAAAGCAGTGCTGAACTTAAAAACCTCCCACTTATCCACCTTGCTTCCCCCGTCTCTCCGTTCAGGAAACTTTTCCTGAGCTATCATCGTCTACTTTCTGTTCCTTTTCTTCCTGGGCCTGTATCTCTGCTAATGCATTTCCTACTGCCATATCCAAACCTATAAGTATTTCTTTCCGTCGTGCTGGCTGTGAAGCAATTACAGCAGAAATGACCTCAGTCAAATCCTCAACAGGTCTGGTTAGATCCAGTTGTATATCCAATGTAGATTTTATCTTTGCCATGGGCTTCGTCACCTCCTCAAGACGCAAATAAGCCCCTGAGTTATCAGAGGCTTTCATACTTATATCTTAAATTGGTACTACTGCTATAACGCTGCGGATTTTAAAGAGAAACATTGTTCTATTTATCTCCAAATAAACGCCAATCCATCACTACATATATTAGAGTTACAGAACAATTTATGGTAATATTAAACTATCAGCTGAAATTTATTAAAGGAAACAAAAAATGACTAAAAGTAAACTAATTCTCTTTATATTGTTTTTTTACATAGGCTGGACAATTAAGGAGCTAACATTGCATCCAAAAATATCTGATTTGAATCTTTATTTGATATCATTCTTGATAAAACTGATTTTTTGGATCGGGCTGGTAGTCATTTATTTCGTATATATCGATCGAGTAAGGTTGCAACAAATCAGTGACTACATAAAATTAAAACAAAATATTATCAAGGGAGTATTTACTGGTGGAATTATTGGATTCTTATTGGTAGTAATTGAGGTTACTATCTTTAATGGTTTTAGATTGGACATAGGAATCAGATGGATCATTACACCGTTAACTGCATTTTCTGAGGAAGTAGTGTTCCGGGGATTCGTTATGAATAAACTAAGAGACCATCGGGTAAAAGGATATAACTTTATACAAGCCATACTTTTTATGGGCATACACTTTCCAATAGGTATTATTTCAGGATATTCACTTCTTAACTATGTGACCATATTTCTCGTAGGATACATTCTTGGATTTATATATAAAAAGACTTCTTCGATATGGGCTCCAACGATTGCACATAGTGTCTACAATATTCTTATTTATTTAAGGCCGTAAATTTACCTATTCCTTTTAAGGTGGCAATCATTATTGCACTATCGGAGAATGAGAACTCAATTGAAAAGGGTGGATAGGAATGTGGAGAGATGCTCAACATGCTTGGAACCCAAACCAAAAGGAAATTAGAATATGGGCATACAGCGATATGAAAATACCGGATCAGGATTGGGAATTAGCTGTGAATAGCTTTGAAAACATACCCATGATATGCAGCTTTGTCGATGACGAAAAATGCAAACACATTCCTTTTTTTCTAAGTAGTCTTTATGTTTTCACTGGTGATGTTGTTGAATCTGGAGAAGAGGAAGATATAAAAGAATTAGCCGTACTATTAGAAAAGGTGAGCACCTTCGCTAAAACTGAGGAGCTTAATGTCTGGATTGAACGCTCAAAACACCTTATACAACATCCAGAGGATTATAATTATGATTATTGGGGCTTGGGATCTAAGTATGTGTATAAATAAGAGTAAAGACCTCTCCAGTACGGAGAGGTCTTTCTATATATGTCTGTTGTATTTTATTTAATACCTTGGTAATACTGATTTTATTTCAATGCCGCTATAGCTTTATTTATTTCTTCTAGTTCAGTCTTATATTTAGCTATATTAGTTTCAGCTTCTTGTAATACTTCTTCCGTACCTTTTGTCTCGGAATCCAGATTGCCCAACATCTTCTTATTACCTGAGTATTCTTCTCTAAGTTTGTTGTATTTTTCAAGAGATTTTTGTAGGTTCTCTTTATCTTTTTCAGTATCACTTACAAATTTTTCGAGTTCTGATTTTCTCTCTTCCAGTTTGGAAACAGGCCATCCCTGGTATTTACCTGAATAAATTTTCACTTCAGTATTTGTTTGTTTTGAAGAAGGATTATTCGACGATTCGATTTGAATTATTTTCCCGTCCACTTTTAAGTTCGCTCCTAAGGAGTCGGTTACAGCTCTCAAAGGTACATGTGCCTTTCCGTCAACCACGATGGCATTTTCGACAAGCGAATTACCATTGACCTTGACTGCGTATTCCCCTGCTACCTTTTCTCCGACTAAAGATTTAACTTGATCTGCAAATGAGCTACCAGCCGTAGCAACAACCGCACCGATCAACACTCCACTAAGTAAATAAGACCATTTTTTCATGAACCGTACCCCCTACATAGTATATATGTCCTAATATTACCATCGGTAGGAGGTGCAGTAAACATTATGTTGACGAGCTACTTGAACTTCCACCAGCGGGAATGTTAACTGTAGCCACAGTTTTTCCTCGGCTGAACAATTTGAGATTCCTGGAACCGGGGTCGAATGTTGCATTAACGATTAAACCATTAAACAAATCACCACGTATTTCAGCAATATCATTACGGAAATCTCTGAGAGTGTTATCAAGACCTTTAATGCTCTCTACTCCTAAAGCCAGTCCACTTATTGTAGCTTCTGAAAAATCTACAGGACCTTTTAAATAAGTGGCATCATCTATAGACCGGATAATAATAGGTCCCATGTTGCCTAAATGAAACCCTTCTCTATCTCCGTAGACGCTTCCTCTTGGCGAACCATCATCCATAAACAATAAGCCGCCACCATCATTATACTGACCTAATGAAACAGCTTCTCCGCCACGAGAGTTATAAGCAGTAAGACCATTAGAGTTTATCTCTATGCGCCTACCCTCTTTGGCTGTACGGAATAAGGCCCCTGTAATAATACCGCCTTCTATTTCATTACCGATCAGTTTACTACCACGTATTGTACTTGCATTAACTGTACTTGCCCTAATATCTGAAGCATTCATTTCTGAGTTATCAATTTGGCCCGTAAGCTTGATTGACCTGGCAACAACATTCCCCTGCATGTCTACCCGGAATGGCGCAATGGTATAGTCGTCATTCCCTGCACTAATTCCATTCGTATTAATTTTGGTTACGTTATTGCCGCTACCAATAACCAAAGATACAAAGTTACCCAGTTGCCCGACAATTTGCTCGGCTACTACCCCGCGCGCTGTAATAGCTGTTCTTGCTGTTTTACCTCCATCGGTGGTTAAGACAACTCCGTTCGAAGTCATAATAACCTGGTTCAGTGCGTTGCTTTGATCCTGCAAGACAATGCCCCGTTGATCGTACTTGATTTCCGTTTTAGAATTATCTATATCTATCACAGCCTGCTTGGCAAAAGACTCAAATACCTCCGTCCGGATCTTACCATTGGAAAACAAATTATTGATAATATTCTTGTTCCGCTCAAGGTCTGAAATGATATCAGCATAGTCCCGTAAATTGACATTGGATATCGTAGGTTCACTGTGTTTGTCGCGGCTATACGGATACTCTGTAAGCTCTGTGATTCGGGCTTTAAGTTTGTTCATGTCCATAGCCGGGTCAATGCACATTACATTGTCGCCCAAAGCTGGTTTAGGTTCAGTATTGTCTATTTTGAACAGGTCCGCCGTCGATACGGTTACCTCCAGCGTCACGTTTTCCTGTTCAGCAAGCGCCTTACGTGTGGCCTTTAGCAAGTCCTCCGGTTCCTCTATGTCCTGTTCAATGATTTCCCCATCGTAAAAAGGAACCGACTCGCTGGCCCAATACTGAGCATAAGGTGAAATCAAGTAGTTCACCGCCAGCTTTCCATTCACAATCGTTCCTGGTATGCCTGACAGCAAACTCCGCTCCTCTTCGGTCAGTTTGGACGCATCCATTCCGATAAAGGTACGTCCATCCTTCATCTGAGCGAACATGCGTGTGACCAAAGATTCACCCTTATCTTTAAAGCTGCTGGATACGATATTCTTTTTAAGTCGGTACTGTAATCCGCTGTCGGTTCCAATCTTCTTCCTCAGGTTAATAGTGAAGTTGTCCGGTTCAACCTCACACTCATACATTTGAATGATCTTGTTAAGTGCTTCAAGACAAGTGCCTCGCCCAAAGTCCTTAACATCGTGCAAATCGAAAGTGTCGTGAATAACAAACTTAAACCATCCTCCTGTAGCAACTGTAATCAGGTCAGTAAGTTGGTTAATATGGATACCATAGGCTTCTGCGATATAAGACGCATAAGGGAATTTGAAATCATTTAATTTAAACATGACATGGTTACAATAGATATTCGCCGTCAGCTTCCTTCCCTCTCGTGATCGGCTACGAGACTGAATGACAAAAAATTGACCACGCTCATCTCGAACGTGGCCCTTGATTGCTATTTTCTCACGGTAGTCATCTGAGGTCATTGGAACCATGAAGGTTAATTCATAATCACTATTGATCCTGCGCCGCCGCTGAATGTCATAAGAGTCCACTAGCGTTCCAACACGCCGCATATTTTTATCAAACACTTGCATAGTTGGAGTAGGCATAGTCCACCTCTCTTAATATAAGAATTTATCTCGGTGTGTAATACGGAACAAAACCGTCCGGCCTGTCTCTGGGTCCGCCCAGGTCAGGTTGTTGTTTCCGAGATTCAGATCGAAAAAGTCTCCGTTATACAGATGGGAAACATTCTGACCATTTCTCGTTATTTTGAATTTTCCTGAGTCAATGACAATTACCTCTCCTGGCCTGAACACATCTGTAAACTCAATGTAGTCGGTATGGAATTTTGACAATTCCGCCGATATCCTTCCTTCCCCAGACATGGGTACTGCTTGCACCAGAATTTCACGAACGTATTCTGCGTTAGTTATGCGCCCCTCGCCAGACATAGGAACGGCTTCCAAAGCATACTCACGGATAAAATCAGCCTGCGCCTGACCTTCACCAGACAACTCCGCAGCGGCAGTCATATCCAAAACAAATTCCAAAATGTACTCTGTTACGGTACCAGGTTCGTCCACATTAAACGACATGAGGTTAAACGCATTATCGTTTTCTGCTCCAGCTGTCTCCACCTTCCGTGAATACATTTGTCCTGAACCAGAAAGAGATGCAGATAGGTCAATAATGTTCCTTTCTACATCTCCTGTATTAAAACCAAGGCTATTAAATCCACCATTAAACATAGCGTCCTCCTATTACACGATAGTTATATCGTCTGGATCAGCTAGAAAACTGACACCATCAAGGGAAACCCATCCAACCCCAGAAGGAGTAGGTATAACTTGTCCAGCCATATCTGCGGTAGATGAACTTTTATTCCCGACGATCCCCAATCGTAGTGGGCCATTTTCTCCCCACACAACAAAATTGAGGCTGCGCTTAGGTCTGTATCCTTTTTTCAATTGAAATATATATCTTGTAATATCCTCGACACTGGTATTTTTACATATACCAGAGAGGTGTACGCGCCCGTTAGTATCTTTATAATATTTTGGCGGTCTGTCGTAAATAGCGTCAAATATCTGCCAACTGTTACTCAATTCCGGTTTCACAAGAAGTCTCTCTAAACCGGATAGATTTAATAATTTAAGTCCTCCAGTTTTTATACTTTTGACAATGACCACTCTATTCTCCGCTCGATCATTGAATAAATAAACCCCGTTATACTTGCACATACCTTGTGTCGAACCAAAAGTAGGCGGAACAATTGTTTCAACGTAGGAAAAAGTATTATTCGTAAAGGTGAATTTATCGATTCCACCTGCGAACTCATCCCCCTTGGCATTAGGCCCGTGCATATTTGCGTATAAAGCTCCATTCTCCCAAAAAATACCCTGGTATCCACCATAAGCTTTGGCGGTTGTTGGCAAAGGGTAGCTTTCTAAAAGCGATAATGTTTTACTGAACTTCTTGATTACTTGTTGGTCATGATAACTAACCCAAAAAAAACCGTCATGGTCTATAATGCACTCCGCCGCTCCAGCCCCGATATCTGTTGCGCTAATCTCATCGAATCCATCATCGTAAGTTTTATATTGAACAATTCTAGACTCATAAGGTATAACACCTCCAGAATTTATATTATAGGCTGTTACATATAAACGTCCGTCGATGAAACTTATATCACCAAAAGACATGAATAAACCACCTGAATCTTTACCTATATATGCATTTCTTTTCTCAGCCACAAAGTTACCATACATATCATAAACACTTATAATGTTTTCATCGTCCTGAATGCCGCTTTCGGGATTATCAGTAGTGAGATAAATATACTTCCCATCAGTGCAAACGCCCTGCCATGCCCGAAAAGGAGCGTGTGCAGGGAAAGTTATCATTTCTGGTGAAATCAGTTTGAACGAATCATCAATGCGTTTATTAGTTGCATCTAGCTCATGAATATTGTTTTGGGCCGCTTTCCAGTCCGCAGCAGTAAAATTACGTGCGATCCGTGTACCAACAGGCCACGCACGGGCAACACCTTCAAACCCGCGTACACAGCCTTTCAGTACGTTATCTTCCACACTTGTATACGTAATCGTTTCTGCTGCATCTCCATTGCCCAAAACGGCGATACCCTCGCCTTGCAGCAGCACGGACGCATCAGCCACTGTGATTTCAGTCTGAGTGTCTGTAACTAGCTCTGTCAGTTCTGTTTTCGGTGAATTCACAACTGGTGGATACATTTTTTCCACGCTTCACACCTACCCTTCATCTACTTTTATTTGTCCAGCAAGAAACCGAAGCGTGTCATTGGTCTGCACCGTGCGTGGTGTTTTGACTGCTCCATGGTATACAAGGTTTCCCCCGGTTGCCGCCGTGCGGATGCCAATATAAGTCACCAGCCCCCAATCGGCTGAGGCAATCGGGAAAGATACGTCTGCTGTACTGGATGTAAACGCCCTGCGGTCTGCGATAACAGGTTCGGAAAACGTTACAGGCCGCCGAGCATAACCCCCACCATTTACCTCCTGCCCTGTATCCGCATCGGTTGGACTACTGGTGTACAAGGCGATATACAGCGTTTGAGGTGATGCAAAATTAACGCCACGTAAAGCGGCATTGATGCATGCTGTTTTCCACCAATTACTTTTACTTAAAAGTATGTCTGCCAATATAAAGACCTCCTATTCTACTTGATACTCATTTGCGATACGGAAATTCCGTATGTCGTTATTACCGATGTTAGTCAGGACGATAATAGGACTGGCTCTTTCATCTCCTGTAGAAATGACCGACACTGCTTGTGGCGATTGAGTAATGATAACTTCTTTGATATTCTCATCGCTTTCCGGGAACGGATGCTCCCCCATTTTGATTGGTATGGTAAGCTCCCCATCCCAAAGTATCTTTTCAATATCCAGGGTTCCTGCGTACCGTCCTATATACCTTCTTCCCGGCAAATCAGAAAATTTAAATACGATATCCCCTTTCTTGGCATTAAAAAGAGCCGCCACTTGGGCGACTCTCCTATGGTAATCAAGGGTTGTATCATCTGCCATAATGACGCATTCGAGATTGATTAACCGTGCTCCATACGTGCTGCCAAAATCCAACTCTCCATCCCTCTCAGCTATCTCAAGGCTATGGTCTTTAGTCGGTGGTAACACAGGTATATTGTGAGTTTTAAGCCCTAATCCAATGGATTTAAAGAATTTCCCATCCACAGTAGCGTCTATCATTAAGACTTGCCTCCCCTCGTTTGCAACCTCCGTACAAAGTTGTCCCGCTCGCTCCAGAACACCTTTGCTGCGGATTCATCTTCAATATAAGTATCGCCTGATTTTATTACGATCTGGTTACTGATTTGCTGCGGATTTGAACCGCCCGAAGCCATTGGCACAGAGAAGTTTGGCATGGAGAAATTAAGCGCTGGCATTTTGAAATTGATAATTTTGAACAGGTTGCTCTGCTGCTGATCATTCAGGTACATTTCTCCTGCCCGAGCGATGACCGGAACTTCTGCGCCCCTATCCCCTTGAACAACACCACCCGAATGGAATTTTTGAAGCTTTCCTGTGTCCTTTTTGATACCATACTTATTCCGCAGAGCAGCGTTTTCCTCGTGCAGTTTGGTCTTCTCAGCAGTGCCTGCCGAGTACCATTTATCAATATTGGAATTATATCGCGCCAAGTCACTGTCCTTTTCAGAGATTTGGGAACCTGTATCCAAGGATGCAGACAATGAATTGGCATTTATTTCAGCCATTTTCATTTGATAGTCTAAGATGAATTGATCCAACTGGCGCAAGATTTCTGCGTTCTTTTCAGATTCTTTTGAAATCTGCGTATTTTTCAGATCTTCAGCTTTGGATTCAACACCATCTGAATACTCATCGAACTTACTGGTGAGTTCATCGTAGTGCTGTTTTGCTGCTTCAATCTGTTCATTGTAATCCTTTTCTCGCACAGTCTTCTCATCTTGAAGCTTTTTCTTTTGATCCTCCAAGCCGCGCTTTGCCAGCGTCCGGTTATGTTCCCGTTGCATATCCTCAATGTCTTTCTCGGTTTGTTTGCGCTCAGCGATACCCTCGGGACCAACGGCGGATTGGAGCAAAGCAAGACGTGCTTGCTTCTCTGCCATAGCACGATCATAGTCCTCGTCTTCATTAGCTGTCTGCATCTTGGCTAGCAAGTCGTCTATGGCCTTAATTTTAGCGTCCTGAGCCTCAATAAAAGCATCACGTTCCGCCTCAATACGCTTTACTTCCTCATCCCGAGTCTTTTCAAGTGCCTCCTTCTCCTTTTTAGCCGCTTCGGCAGCAACCTTCTTTTGATCCTCCATAAGCTGCTTCTTCAAGTCATGGATCTGTACATCAATTTCCATCCGCTGTTCTGATCCTTCTTTGTAAAGAGCCTGCATTTTTGTCCATGCATTAAGCTGATCAGAAACAGACATGGCTTCCATACTCTTCTGGTAATTGATTCTTTTCTGGAAGTCCGACAAAAACTCATCTTCCAAAGCTTTACGTTTCTCGTAAATCTTCTGCTGCAATTCAAAGCTTTGCTCAGCAGTACGATCTTTAGCCTTGCTCATACGCATATAAGCGTCATATTCCATTTTGAGGATAGCAATCTGGCTTTGACCTGCCATCTCCATTTTGGAAGTCTCTTTATCAATCCACTTCTCACTGTTTTGATAGCGAAGCTCATTGTATTTGACGGTTAAATCATAGATCTGTTTGGCAATCTCTCTACGGTTAGCAGGAAGCAGATAATTTTTATTTTGCTCCTTCTTGTAGAAATCCAGGCTGGTTTTAACCATCTCAATTTCCTGTTTATTGGCCTGCCGCATGCGCTCGCTTCTTCGCTCAAGATTCTCAACATCTTCCTGAAATCTGGAATCAGTCAGTTTCTGAACATCGCGGCTCCATTGCTTCATTGCATCCTTGTCTTCTGAGAGGTACTGCTTATGCCGTTGAGCCAATCGTTTATATCCTGCTACCTGTTGGTCTATGGACCATTCATTGCGTTCAGCTATATATTTGAAATTATCCAAGTCGTCAGAGTAAGCATCCTTACGGGCTTCTGAGGCATCCTTCGCTGCTTTTTCAGCAGCTTTCTCTGAATCACTCTTCCCTTTTTTTCTCCCGCTCCCCTTGTCCTTTTTTGAACCAGAAGAACTCACACCAAATTTTGGATCATTATATAGCTTGGTTAAAGCATTAATCTGAGTGTCATACTGCTTCATATCTTTCTCGTATCCACTATATATTTCGCCTATATCTTTTTTGCTTTTCTCCATGTTTTTCTTATCTTGGTTTAACTGGTTCTGAAAAGGAGCACTTAAGAAAGATTTCACTCCGGTCATGTTGTTTAGCTCTTTTTGTTTGTTAAAAACATCTAATGAACTCTGAGCCATAACTCCATTCAATCTAGCTTTCAATTCAGCAAGACTTTTAATCGCTCCAGCCTCTTTAATGTAAACTGCGATACGATCATCAGATTCAAGTTTTGTACTTAAACTGGACGCCTTTTCTGACTTTAGATCATCTATAGCCTTTTGTATTTTAGCTTTTCGAACAACTTCGAGAGCATTCTTTTCAAAAGCCCATCCCTCAGATGTTTTGTAAATCTCCGAGGCTAATTGAGGGTATTTGAGAATTAATTCAGCCGCAGCTTCTGCGTTCATGGACTGTTTATTTGCAAGATCGTTTAAAACAGTGTTCATCTCAGAAATCGCCTTGCCATTCCCCTGAATCTGCTCTCTTAAATCGGCAAGAGCTTCCTCCTGTGATTTAACACTTTCGGTTGCTGTTCCAGCTTTCCCAGCAAATTGGTCAGTTTCAATAGTCGCTTGGCTTAAAGCTACTCCTACTTCTGTTACAGATAAAGTAAGCTTATTATTTTCTTGTTCTAAAGATTTGATTTTCTCTTCTAATTTGGCAGCATCTTCTTTGAATTCACCTGTCCCTAAAAAATCTCCAATTGGATTAGCGATGATCTTCTTTACTCGTTCCAGTTCTTTAGTAGCTTCTGTAATCTCATTTATCTTCTGTTTTTGTTGGTCGAGTAATTGCGATTGCTGATCTTTCAATACATTTTTTCGGGCTTCATTCTGCTTCTCGATGAGTTTGTTCAATGCAGCAACTTGAACCTGCACAGCTTCATCAGTATAACCAGCAGCCTCGAGCTGTTTTGCCCCTTCTTTTCCTAAAGTGATGACTAAAGCTTTGGACACTTCTTCGAGTTGCTTCTTTACTTGGGTTTCCTTTTCTGCCGATCCAGTACTGAGCTTTAGCGATTGTTCGAGAGAACGGTGTGCACTTGCAAGTTTAGGTAACAGTTCAATTTGTCTTTGATACTGACTAACCATCTGTTGCGATGCTGAGTCCTCATCTTTTAAACTCTGGATTCTATCACGCGCAGCCTTCTCCTCTTTACCACTATTCATCGCAACCAGTGCAATTGCACCAACAAGTAAACTTAATCCAGCTGTAGCAGCTGCTGTTGTCACAGTCGCTGTGGCTTGAGCGACAGACAATGATTTTGTAGCAACCGTAGCTCCCTCGGTTGCTACCGTTAAAGCTCCTTGTGCTACTGTAGCTCCTTCGGTTGCTGCAACTCTTTGGACCGTTGAAAGAGTGGCTCCTTGTGAGGAAACAATATTAACGTTGTTAGCTACCGTATTAGCGCCAATAGCGGCAGTTTCCGCAGCCTTTGCAGTCGTCAATACTTTTACAGCAGCAATTACATTCATGATCGGGCCGCTCAGTGCTTTATAGGCAAGCAGTAGACCACCGATTGCTGCCGTTCCCTCAAACACGCCGGAAGGAACTTTTGTAAGCCCAATAAGTAGTTGGTCAATTGCATCCAATACATCCTTGATTGTTCTTCTCAAACCATCGTCGCCTGCATTATTAAATATCTCAAGCAAAGAAGCCTTAGTTTGAGCCGTTTTACGCTGAATGGTATCCATCTGGACTTTGAGGTACTCCATTGTAGATCCCGTTGAACCAATAGAGGCTGCTGTACCAAGTAGAATGTCCCCAGCATTCAGAGAAGCGGCTAATTTAGCATATTGATATACGCCGCGTGAAATATCAGCGTATGATTTCGTAAGGTCATAATTTTTGTCGATTACTTTGGTGGATAAGTCCAGTAAGATATCTTCTGCTCGTCTCCACTGTTCCTGTCCGTTAACGACTTCCTTGGTTGCAACGCCTAAACGTTCAATTTCTCCAACAGCCTTGTCTGTCCGAATTGTACCTAGGACAGTCTTCCACATGTTCCCCAAGTTTTCCCCGCTGAGAGCCGTGTTACGAACACCTGCTGAAATCAAGCCGTTCATAAAATCAAATGAAACGCCTGTTTCTGCCGCTATCTTACCTGTCCGTTCGAAGGCAGCTCCCAAGTCCCTCGCTGGTGCCATCGTGTCATGGGCAACCTTGGACCAGGAATCCAGCACGCGACCACCAAGCACCATGGCGTCGTTGCTGTCTTTAATCTGCACGCCATATTGAGCAAATGTGGACTCCATTGATTTAGTCGCGCCTTCAAGAGAAACCAAATCGACAGTCGAGAGCATCGTAGACTTACGCACCATTTCCTGAACTACGCCTGCATCCTTATACATTCGGCCCCAAAGACGTGCTGATTCGGTAACGTCCATAATTTCCGAACCAAGGTCATGCGCCGTTCGAATAAATTTGGTCGTCTGGTCATGAAGTTTTTCGGTGTTCATCACCATTTGTTTGGTGCCTTCGTTATACTCCAAAAAATAGTGCTCATTGGTTTGGATATAACCCGCCATGTTGGACTCAATACCAACTAATCCCTCTTTAAGTGCCTCCTGCGTTTTATGCATAGCTGCGTATGCTGTATTAAATACCAGAGCATGTGTAGCCATATCTCCTACTCGACTCATCCAATTAGGAGTTGTACTAAAAGTCTGCTTCATTTGCGCTTCGGTTTGGCTCAGTGAACGACGGATCTTCTGTTCTTCTTGAAGCACCTTTTCGCGAACCTGTGCTTCTTTCTGCTCTCTAGCGCGCAGAGCACTTAGCCAGAACTTTTCATAATCCTGTGCGTTTTTCCTCGCCTGCTGCGCTTCCTTATCCGCCATTTGTTGCAGCTTTATGCGAATAGCCTGTTCTTGCATAAGGACACGTTCGCGCGTCTTATCGTCCGTTCCTACCCCTGAAACTTTAGTAGCTCTCTGTCCGGTTGATGTCGCCTTGTTTTGAAGGGCTTCCATCCGTTTTAGATGCTCTCGTTCCTGCTGCTCAATTGCATCCTCACGCTTTTTTACAATGGCCTGCTGTGCTCTAAGTTTCTCGTCGGTTATCTTATTCGCCTGGTCCAGTTGATTCTTCCGAGCAGTATTTAATTCTGCCTGTGCAGTACGCTGCTTAACAAGAGCTTCGGATTCAGCAAGGATCTTCTTCCGTCTGTCCTCTGCACTCAAAGCAAACTTATCCGCACTGCTGGCTAAAGATTTGAAATTCTTCTCGCTGACTCCTAATTCAGTATTCAACACCTTAAAAGATTCAGCATTCGCCCTTGCTCCGTTGTCTATTACTTTGAAAGCATGTAGTATCTTGGTGGTATCCAAGCTTATACGCGCACCTACTACATCTTTACTTAAATCTGCCACTTAACTCACCTCACAAATGGTTCAGGAAAAGTTTCCTGACCTAAATACAGAAAAAGAGGCATCCTGCATGATTGCGGATGCCTCTTAATTTACTTGGCGAAGAAACCAAGATCAGATAACGTCTTGACCTTCTTCGGCTTTTTGTTTTCCACATTGCCACCGTGAAGAATGATTTCAAATTCCCGGTTTCTGTTCTTGGCTTTCATGAGCGCTCTAATCTTTGGAATGGTCATATTAGGCCACTCTGAATCAGAAATACCATTACTCACGCATAAAGCCCAAAGTTCTAACCAGTCCGTCTCATGATCATTCTCGGCAGGATTAGACTCCTCCTGTTCATCTTCCTCATCTGACTCTTCATCTGGAGGAAACGACTCAGAATAGAAATCGGTCTAACAAATCATCCAGTTCTGCAATACCGTCCTGGTCAATCTGTTCGTACTCTTTTTCCGTTATTTCCTCAACTAGCACGAGATTAAACGCCTTTTTGTATGTTTCCTCCACTTTAGGCCAGTCAACAGCCTCCCGTTCCTCGGTAGCTTCCCATTTCTTGCGACCGATAGAAAACGAAAACTTGTGTGCTACACCGTCCATCTCTTCACGAACCTGACGGATCAATGCAATGGTCCCGATCTTCACGTGCTTTTTGATGCCCTCGGCTAATCGAATTTCAGTTCCGACATTAAGCGTTTTATCCAATTGTTTGTCTGTCATTTGTATTTCCTCCTCAATGTATGTAACCCCCTACCTTTAGTGGTAGAGGGTTGGGTTAGAATTAATTAGATACCGAAAATGATTTCTACTGCATATCCATTAGGATTCTCAGGTGTGATATCCGGCTCCATAATCTCCAGCGCCAATGTATTGGTGGTTGGCTTTTTGCGCTCCTGGGACACGTCCAAAGTCCCGCCCCCAAGAGCCTTCCAAATAGTGAGCTGGCAAGGGACTTCTTTGCCATTCCGATCATCGGTTAATGAAAAGCGATGTACCAGTTTAAATGGTTTCGGACGGCGTTTACCGCTTAAGCTACTTCTTGTAGCATTCTCTTTTGACCATTTGAACGTAACGGTGATTAATTTCCCTTCGTTTACAACATCAGATGTGATTTTCCCATCAGCAGTAATTACATACTGTTCTGCTGTTGGGGCAGATGCAACACGAGTCAACTCAGCTAGTTCACCTGTGTCAGTATCTTTTAAATAAACCCGGTCACTCTTATTTACAAAGGTTCCGTTATACTTCGTTGGAGCCTTTAATTTATAGCCATCAGTAGCGGTCAAAAATCCTTGCTCTACCTCATCAAATTGAACTGTGCCTTTTTCTGATTCAGCCCCTTGAGACAACTCAGCCAAAATATCAGAGTAACGAGGAACCTCCATAGAGGCCTTATCCCCTAAATCCTTAGCAGTATAGTGGAATGCATATCCACTATCGCCGCCCATTACTTTGTCCCAATCAAACTGCAATTGCAAAGTTACTTTAGTGATTTTATCATCAAGAAACTTAAGCCTTCCGCCTTCTTCATAAACCTGCGCTGACCCCACGCCATCAAATACTAAAGGTTGCATATAGTTTTATCCTCCTTATGTGTGAACATAAAAAAACTGGTCAGCTTATTTGACCAGTTCCCATAAACGCTTATCAATTTCTGCAATGCGACTGTACTCTTTTGTTAGCTTGTAACCCTGTTTTGGCTTCCAGACACCCATAATACCCAATCCTTTAGCAAGCGTGATTTTTTCAGCAATCAGCGTATCCCACTCGGTAGGTTCTGGTTTAGGAGGATTAGGTTGAGTCCAATTCAATTCGGCCTCATAAGTTGTACCAGCAAGAGTAAGCACATTAAATTTGTACTTTTTGGTTGTGTTTACTTCGCTAAACCATAGAGTCTCTTGATCATCGGGTTCAATTTTAACCCCATCTTTTTCAATGCCGGACACATTTGTTTTAGCCAAGGAAACTCGCTTTTGCGCTGAATCAAGCAACTCATATTCAACGTGATTAACGCCATTGTGATCACCGGATCTTCCCGTTGCTTTCCATACTGCTGCTTCTGCCATTTTAGTTCCCTCAATTCATTCTAAGATAATCCACATCATAAATCGCCTTATAACCTTTGGCTCCTTGGATGCCAGTAGCAAAGTCTGCATCATAGGTCAGAACACACAAGTATGAAGCAAAGCCCTGAGCAATCAATCGTCTGTCATGTAAAAGCTTGAATGAACGTTCGAACAGTAGCTTCGCTTCATAAGCTGTTTTGCCGTAGAAATCAATGCAGAACTTACCCTCAAACACCAATGGATTAGTGGCATATCGTCCCGGCATGACATATTGGCAGATATGTGGAACTGTATCCTTAGAAACCGTTATCTCAGGCTCCATGCCTTTCGTAAATCGCTTCACGACCTCGGCAGACGATGATGAAGGAGTAAGCTTCAGCATGGACATAAGCTCTGTATCTGCCTTCAAAGCACTCTGAACAGCATCAACAAGTTGCAGGCTCACTCCTTTACCTCCTTGAAGTATCTGTGATACGGAAACTCAGTTATTACACGGCTAATGCCATCCAAAATACGTTTCCGGTTAGACTGGATTGCAATACGCAAAAAGTAGGTTGGTGGTGTGGCCCTGAATGAAGGATCAATGTCACCGCGCTCCGCAAGCTCCTCCAAGTCCACCCCAGCATAGCCCCCACCTGATTCCTTCATGGTCCCGTCAATCGCCTGGTACTTTCCACGGGAACGACCTACAATAATACGATCACCTTTGGACCTCAGTCGGTTCCATGCTTCACTATTCATGTAGATTATTAAACCGGGATTTTGGCTGCTGTCTGCCATCTTGGAGCCTTTACCGAATTGTTCAAGCCACGCCTGCCAGTAATCAGCGGTGATGTCGCCTGAAATCATCTGATTCGCCAGGACAAACATATGCATTTCCAAGTGGTCTCTAACTGCCGGATAGTACCGTATTCCGCTTTTAGCCGTAAGCATGACCAGCTTTGTTAGTCCAGTGATTTCTACAGCCAACTTATTCTCTAAATCCTTGGTCGCACGTGCTGCGTCATAGCCCGTAATCATCGACGGTCCTCCGAAAGCTGAACGTGTAACAGATTAGGGTACTTGATCTTATCTACCACATCAACCTGGTATGTTTTACCGCCCATTACAATCCGGTCAGGCGCAGACAAAATTGAGTCTTGAGGATCTTTTACATCGACTGTCGTCTGTAACTGCAAGATAAACACGGTACTCGGCAGCAAGCCCGGCTCCTGTTGTCGCAATTGTGCTGTAACATACTGTGCAAAGCAAACAACATCAGCAGCAACCGATGTAAATTCAGCATCGCCCACCGGATTATCGTTTGCATCATAAGCTTGCTGGTATCTTTGCACCTCTACCACAGCATTCGTTTTAACCAAAGAACAGTAGTTGTCCTGATCCACTGTTTTTCTTAAGGTAAGAACCAGAAATGTGTCCTCTGCCTGTACCAAGGAACCACGATTAACGAGTGAAATAGGTGAGAATACACCGTTATAGACGTATTCTTTGCCCATTACAGTCGTCCCTTTGGTTTCCCTCGATAGAATCACTACATCTTCGTTTCCGTCCACCACACACGGCGTATGGCGGTGTGAGAACTCATAGAACAACTTTCATCACCTACCTAAATGACCTATGTTCAAACTCAGACAGAAGATCGGCTATTTCAGGCGTAATCATGCTGTTGCCAAAGTATTCAATGCTATAGTCGAAGTCCTTCTTCGATTTGACATTTGTGTTCGGATTCCCAGCCAACTGTCCTATTATCAGGCCACATGCCACCTTGACCTTATCAGGTATCGTCTCCCAACCGCTGGTATACGTCACTTCTAGCTCTGCATACGCTGAACCGAAAGAAGAATAACCACACCAGACGGTACCAATGTCCTTGTCGATATCAATGGTGCTGGTATCAGTAATTGTTTCGAATCCTGGTGGGCCAAAGAAATTGCCCATCAATCCCTGCTTAGGCCTGCCTTTTACCTCTTTCACCTCTATAACTGGATAATAGGACAAATGCCCTCGCTGCTGATCAGTTAGCGGTATGCGTTCCGTGTAGGTTGTAATTCCAATCTCACGCCTGCACCTTCCGTCAATTACAGCCGATGCCCTCAGAATAAGCGGAACAGTTAATTTGATACCAGCCGGAACGAAATCAGAATCCGTTAACTCAAGGTATTGACTCATTCTACATAGCCAGCATCAGAAAGCTCGTCTGCCAGTTCATCCGGTAACTGTGCTTCGCCATCTACGAAGTTAACGACCCCATTTTTAAAATGAATCGTGTGAGGACCCTTGCGCTGGCTTGGTGTACCGCGAAGCATAACTTTTCGAATTGCCGGAATCCTAGCAGCCAGAAAAGAACTGCGCGCATCATTCAGCACCGTTGTTTGAGCATCGAACTGGCTCGGTTCTGTTCCTTCAGCGCCAACCAATATCTCTGCCGCTGTAACTGCCTCCTTGAATGCATCTGCCGATTGTTGAGGATATTGTCCTCCAATTTCACCAATCTCAGCCTGCGCTAACAATGCTGCGCTTTCAGCAATCGCATCTTTCAACTTGTCCAGATTCGATTTCGCCAACTGAACCATCTCCTCTCAAAATGAAATAGAGACGGTCATGCCAACCGTCTCTTCGACTTTAAAACCTATTATGATACCGCCGTAATAGTTGGGCGTTCAATCGTGCCGTATGCATGTGCGTAACCTGGACCTTTGGCTACTGGAGCGCCATACTTGATGCCAACGTACTGTTCTTGCAGACTTGACGTTGTACCCAACTGGAAGAGGTAGATGCCCTTTTCTCCAACGTAGTGATACTCAATCATCGGCTCTGTCACAATGGCAATTCCGTAGTCAGTGTTTGTTGCCGTTTTTGCATTAACTGCTGAAGGGATAAACGGCTCGGGAATAATCGGTAGCAGACCTGCGGCTGTCATAATAGCTAACACTTCTAAGCCAGCAACCGTTGTTTTCTTGAGGTTGCTGATTTGTGTTTCATTGTTGGCAGCATTGCGTTCTTCTTCTTCGAGGTAATGATGAGCAATTGGATGAATGTAAATAGCTGTTGGCATAAGCTCGTACAATTCACTCGCTACCATAGCAGCTACCTTCGCCCGAATAGCAGACACGATTGATGCAGTTGCCCCAACTGTGAAAGTGTTCGTAATCTGACTTGCAAGTCCTACATATTGTAAAGTTGTCGGTACAGCCAAGCCAGTGTCATTACCTCTCCAAAGTGCTTTACCATGCGTAAGTCCAATGGCATTCAGCATGTCGTTTAGATCCTTGGCTTTCAATTCAGGAAAGTTGTTTTGTTGCTGGCCCAGCGTTACATCATAATGTCCAAAGTTAACTTGGTTCGTTAGAGCTTTGATCTTCACACCATGTGGCGTACGTTGATTTCCGGTTGCTGTCGCTGAAGGGTTACGAGGGTCAACGAACGCGCCGCCATTCACAGTGTTTTGTTCGTAGTAAGTAGAAATATCGCCTGTAGCTGGTACATAATTCAAACGTCCGTCTAAGATAGATGTACGACGCAATACGTCCGTAATCTCTTTTTGAAAATCGTCAGTAATAATTGCGCCCGGCCCCTGAAATTGAGCCGCCGCTGCAACTGAAACAAATTGTGCTATTCCAACACGGTTATTCATGTATTACACACTCTCCTTTTCGGCAAATTGTGCTTTTGCCTGCATTTTAAGTTTGAAAGACTCGGAAGACGGAAGATCCAAAGCATCGACAGAAGCACAGAAGGTTTTGTAATCATTAACTTCCGCACCTGCTGCAAGATTGGCGTTACTGCCATACTTGGACAATAATGCGGACGCGCTGAATGTTTTGCGTTCCGGCTCTGCTGGAGGAGCACCTGCTGCCTTTAACTCTTTCAATTCTTTTTCTAAAGCGTCCGCTTTATCTTGAGCTGCCTTTAGGTCAGCGGCGGCTTGTTCTTCAGCAGTCTTCTGTTCGGCTTCTTCACTTGCAGCTTTCATGGTGGTGATATCTGTTTTAATTGCTCCCATCTCTGTGACCACGCTTTGTACACTCGCAGTGATAGCGGACATACCATCTTGCAGCGCCTTCATGGAGTCTTCCATCGCTTTGATTTGTTCCGGTGTCATATCGACATCCTCCTTGTTATGTTTCGTATTACGAGCAGCAAAGCTCGTTGTTTTATAGGCAGCGGCATCAGCAAACAGAATAGCTGCTCCTGTGCCACAAAACTCAATCACGTCTAATACATCTTCTATATCCGTTGCATCCTGTACAGCAGCTTCCATTTCGAGTGATGCGCCAAACTGATACTCGCTCCAGTTATACTCAGCCGCTAAACCGTTGTAGTAACGAATAGTCGCAACCACATCAGGAAAATCTTTTGCGTAAATGTATCCGTCAATCCATGCATACCCATCAAGTGAACGGTAAGCCTTATCAATCACAGCGACTTTAAAGCGCGGATCATGGTCCGCCATACCGTTGGTGTAGTCAATATTCAAGGCCATGCCTACGAAAGTTTGCAGATATTGGTCGCATACACTGGATGAGATACGGATACGTTTTCCCCCAGCTCCATGGGGTGAACCATCGCTGGGTTGATCGACGGCGAAAAGAGCACACTTGAACGGAATTTTGTTGGGGTGTCCTCCATCGTCGGATAGTTTGAAATCCTGGACACGCATCCGCTGGTTGCTCATTTTCAACGTTTTAAGCATTTAGATTCTCACCTCCCTCCGTGATACTTCTGTTGTCTGCGCTCCGCTCGGTTTCTCGGTGTCGGCATTGACCTTGGATATGTCAGTCTAACAACACTGCAAACAAACCTTGTAAACACGTCCTCACCGCCTCTCAGGGCAAAATAAAAACACCTACTCTTCAGCGGTGTCAGATTCATCCTTTTCTGTTTTGTTCTTATTGTTTAGCGGATCATCTTCAGGAAGATTGCTTAACAACCTGTCCTTCTCCCCTTGTATTACTTCCTGAGTTTTATTCAAATCAATAGCTGTGGTACTACCTGGTTGTAATAATATTTCGCCATGTTTATTAGGTAATGCCTTACGCGCCAGACCATCACGCACTTCGTCAGGTGTCACAGTTCTTCGATCAAGGTAAATCGCATCAATATCGGCTTTTAATTTCTGGTCCTTCAACGAAGTAGCATAATGGAACTTAAACTCAATTACTCCACCCAGTTTAAAAATACCGTCAACAATGTGATTGTTGATATGCTCCACAATGTTTTCAGCGATAGACTGGATCGTTTCATTCGTGTCATCGTCTTCACTGTCAGCGGTGCTTCGGTTCACATCTTTTGTCTGACCCAGTTTCTTAGGAGATATATCAAAAGCAATAGCAACAATCTCAATTAAGAACCGTTGCCACTCAAGAAATAACGCCTTATCATCCGTAGCCCCCAAATCCAGTACACTTGGATTCTCTCCTCCTATGATAGGATTAAGACCACGGCCCAGCACTTCATTTTCCCAATACGCACGGAAAGCAGCTATTGCTTTGGCATCAGAATTCCTTCCAAGGTTGATGAGTTTCCTGATAACAGTATTTGAAGCTTGTTTTCCAGCAGATCGGTGCGCTGATATAAAGCTTTCAACTGATTCCCAAACCGTTTCGAGCGGCGAAAGTCCGAATGGTGTGTTAGTTCTCGGATTCATTCGGATATACATTAAGTCGGAAGACTTTAAATGAACATATTGTCCATGAACCCGCTGTGCGTAGCGGTAAGAGTTATCCTTTCCATCCCAATCGGGATACAAGTCAACAGAGAAAGAATCTACAGGGTACATCCTAAATGGCCTGAGAGGGTCACCAGCTTTCAATACTTCCGATGAACCCGCACTACATACAAGCATATCCTCGACTATTTGCTCAATCCATGAACGGAATGAGTCGCCGGGGTTTGGCTTTAGTAATGATCGCTCAATAACTTTGCATATCTCTCTATATTTTTCTGTATCGTTCTCGTCGATAGCAGCTACGGACCAGTTCAGCTTTGTGATTCCGTTCTTGATAACGTTAATTGCTCTGCGTGGAATCGGGGATTCCGATAACGTTCGTAAGTTGGTCGGCGTTCTCTTCGGCGCTGGCTGGTTACTTCCCTTACTTTCATGATACCTAAACGGGAATGGGTAACTTTCCGTCTGTCGTTCAGGTTCGTTCTTCGGTCTTCCCGCCGCTAACCAGTTAATTATCCACTGTCGTACACCCAAATCTGTACCTCCCTTCTGACGCAACAAAAAAGGAGGTCAGGAAATTTTTCCTGCCTCCAGTATTCGTTCATATTTCTATGTCTAAATAATATCATTGAGTTATTACGGTGTTACTACGGATTTCTTCTCTTAACGTTTCCAGCTTTATCAAAGAAACTAATCTCTCCTGATTTAACATCTTTCAGAATTGCTTTTGCTACCTTATCTCCCTCAATTGCAAATGATGTGGTATCCGAAACGATAACATCATAAATAAATTTGAAGCTTTTTATTTTCAATTTCATCCCCACATCATTTATCAGAAAACCATTGTCAAAATTATATTCATGTTCGTAACCAGTTCCCACTGTAGTTGAATTTGGCAATTCTCGATACATTTCTCCAACAGTCTTCACTTTATTTCCGCTGTCGTCTTGAACCACTGTATCCATTTTTATTGGTATCTGAAATTTCTCAGCTTTGCTGGTCTCCATATTTTCTTTGATCCAGTCAGTATCTGGACTCAGTACAATATTTTTCACAACCGGTGGCTTCAGCACACTTATATTAAAATGTAAATCTCTAATCCTTCCTTCCCAATCACTACTTTCCGGGAATCTTAATTCCATTAATTTGATGCCTTTACTATCAGCGTATTGCTTTGCACCTTTTTGAAAACCCTTCTTCGTCACAAATATTCCTTGTATATTACCAACATCAGTTAAAACACCGTAGAAATCTCTAATCTTACCTATCGAAACATTGCTAGTATAGTTTTTGCATTCGATAGCAACTCTGTGCTTTATTCCGACCATTTCGAATTCCCAGTACACATCAATTTGATGCTCACACCCAGAATTGCCCATCAATTTTATGTTATGTTGAACATCAATTGTTTTTACGCCCTCATCTTTAAGCAATGTTTCATAAATCTCTTTAGCAAATAGTTCATATTCAGTATTTTGGTTTTCGGTCATTATATCTCACACCTTTTTCATAAACGAATAACGAAATTATACCACTTATTAGGGTGCGTTCAGTCAACATTTTTTACAATTCATCCAAATGCAAAGTTAGATTTAACCTCTATATTAGCAAATGCAAGCACAAAAGCATCCGCTCTATCTGGTGATTGTAGTCCGCGCTTTTTCATATCCTCTTTACGTTCTAAGAATATCTTCCCATTGCTGCCCATACGCCATTTTCTTGATGTGAGCTGCGTTATCAGTTTTTCATCATCTGGCAGCTGTAAATCTCCCGGTTTGCCAAGAACATAATTACTCATGTTAGCCTCAAGCATTTCCTTTATGTGGCCCCATTGCTCTGCCACGAGGTTCCCATAATGCCCATCTTCCGCTGCTGATCCATTGTTAACTGGAATGATGGTGTAACCCAATCCTTTCTCCTCATTTATTTCATTCATTCTATCTGTAACAGCTCCACCTATTCCACTATCATCAATTCTTATTTCTACTTCATCCACTTCTGAATATTCGGTTTTCACATCATCAACCAGGCGCAATACCCATCCTGTAGTTGTCATAGTGTCCTGCTTGTGGTGGAAATGAGTCTTGACCACCTTACCGCCCATACGTGCGTACATAGTTGTCTCATCGTCGCCAAAACGTGCAACGTCAACGCCGACAAATAGCTTTGTTCCAGAAGGTTCAATTTTAACTTCATCTTTGGCAAATTCAGCAGCTTCAAGTGCGATAAATGTATCTGATTCTCCCCGCGGAAATTCACCCAACACCCGAACGCGCCAAACATCACTACCCTCACCGTATTTCGCCTTGAGCATTTCGATGTTTTCTTTACTGGTTCTAGGGCTGTTTAAGCATGATACGCGGTGTGTTCTGTATATTTCTCTGTCCCTATTATGAGAATCAAAAAAGAACCCGCTCGTTTTGGTCGGATTCCCACACATAAAAAGCTTATTGTAATCTCCTGATAGCGTACCAAATATCGCCGCCATGATTCTGTCGTCTACACCGGATGCCTCATCCACAATGAATAACATATAGTCTTCATGAAACCCTTGCATATTCTCGGGTTTGGTGGCTGTACGTGCTGTTGCAAACCAGCGTTCCTCATAATTTTTCATATATATCTTAGTTTTAGTCCACTTGAGGATTCGTTTTAGAATTGGGCTTTGGGACTGCCATTTACTGATTTCCGCCCAAAGTACATCATTGAGTTGTTGTCTCGTTGGAGCTGTACAAACAACGCGCGGAAACGGGAAACAGCATAAAAACCATAGTGAGATTGCCGCTTCAAGCGCCGTCTTGCCCACACCCTGACCGGATCTCACGGAAACAAAACGATGCTTTGCAATATCAGCCGATACGCTCTCTTGCCACTTATCTGGGCTGAAGTTCAGAATCTCTTTAAAAAATGTTTTAGGACTCTTTCGATACACTGGCATCCTCTTCTTGAATGCCGCCATCCGTTTCGTCAAGCTCTCCGCTTTCTTCGCCATCATTCATTACCGCCTCTACCCAATTATCTATAAGGTCTTCTTCTGAATCGCCTTTCCCGTTTTTCATTTCCTCAATCTGGAGCTGCGTCTTTTCAACTTGTGCTTGCATTTGGTCAAGTTTCAGACGGCGTTCATCTTCCTCATCCGCAATTGCCAGAAATTGCTTGATAGCACCGCGCAATTCAGACATGGCTGTGGATTGAGCTTTCAAGTAGGTAGCGTAACGATCCCAAGAAAATTGAAATTCATATTCTTCCTTGATTGGCACTTGCTCAAGCTTTTTCTTTTTGGAAGTACCTGTATTGTGTATTTCATACTCGACTTTTTTAAGTTCTTTAATCATTTCCTGTTTATTTTCAACAAACATGATCCGCTGCGCCCAAATTATCGCCTGAAATTGAGTGGTAATGTTGTACCAGATCATGTCTACTGGGTCCATTTCTTGGACAGCATCCATTATTTCAACGAATTCTGGGTTCTGTGGCATGAACTTACGAAAAAATCCGTGTGTAACAGCTTTGTCGTTTCCGTATGGGCCTCCAGCTCCTCCTTTATTTCCTTTTGCATTCTTATTGCCAGTTTGTCCGCCGCGCTTTCTTTTCTCCGGTATCTCATCCCATTTGTCCAATGCCTTCCATTTGCGAATACTGGAGTCGCTGACACCAAGCTTCATCGCAATATCCTTTAATTTCATATCGCGTCCGCTGTCAATCCACATTTTTAGTGCCTTTTCCCTATTTGGGCTTCGTTCTCTACTCACTTCATTTTTCACCACCACCAAAGTATTCGAGTTGGTTTTAACGCGGATGTCTAAAATAAATTTAGCGCTCCACTTGCATTTATTTCTCATGTTGTTCTAACGATTAGAAATCTAGCACTTATTCAACCAGATACTGTAAAACTAATTCACTATAATATATATTCTCGGTAACTCATAAAACACGTAGATTGCTTGGTGCTATTTGTTTTGTTGTCCTTTTCCCATTTTGAATTCACGGTTACCCTATTGTAGAGAATTGCTACAGCTCAAAATCCTTCAAAACATCGTCTAAAGTGTCCTGAAGGATGCCGACATAGCGTAAAGTCACCTTCTGCTCGGTGTGATTGAATAGATCCATTAGTAACGCTATATCCTTCGTTTCATTGTAAAAATAGTAACCAAAGGTCTTTCTCATGGAGTGGGTTCCAATTTCCTTTAAACCAAATTTTCGGGCAACACCATTTAACATCTTGTAAGCCATGCTGCTACTGATCGGCACGACCTCCGATCTCCTCTTTTTGTTCCTGCTCGGAAATAAATAATCGCTATCCAATTTACCGGATATATATGCATCAAGTTCTTTGCGAAGGTTTTTGCGAATAGGAATGTTCTTTCTTTTCTTCGTTTTCTTTTCTGTAATTACAATATGGCTTCCTTTGACTGAGCTGACTTTCAAGGGCAAAATATCCGATATCCGCAATCCTGTGTTGATTCCAACCAAAAACAAAATGTAGTCCCGTTCATTTTTCTCTTTCAAATATTGCTTAATGGCCTCCAGCTTTTTAGAATCGCGGATCGGCTGAACGAAGTTCACTGCATTTCGCTCCTTTCATGTTTGTTTGAACAGAGGATGGAAACATACATAATTGTTTAGTACCAGTCCAATTGCCCCAAACACATCCATTGCATAAAGCAGGTTGACGTGGTGACCTAGCCAGAACAGGCGGGGGTCTCCGTGAAGATTTAATTGGCATATCACTTTCCTCCAATGCAAAAAGGCCGCTTTTCAGCGACCTCTAATTTACGTTATTTTATGGATTCAATATATCATCATTCTATTACTTATTTACTTCGGATTATGTGGTATGTATCAAATGCCAAGGAAAAATTTCCTGAACGAGCATAATAAAACCTCTTTTTAAGCCGATATAAGGATAAAAGGAGTTGTATATAAACTTGATATATATTTTAGGTTTCATTATAATCATTGCTTTGCCCATACTTGTTATTCTCAAACATCTCAAAAGCAGGCCGCTTAGAAAAAGTTATAAAAAAAATTTTAAAGATCCTTTTAAAAAGCATATAAAGAAAAATATGAATAGTAAAAACAATAATTTTTATCTTGAGTCGGATAAGAGATTCAACAATCTTTTAGAGTTTTATAAAGATGAATCTTTTAAAATTCTTTCAGATAAACAGAAAAGTATCAATTTTCTTATAAGTGGAATTAATTTGAATTCGAACTTAAATAATTCAATGGTCTCTTTTTTTATTAGCACTTTTGCCTTAATATTTTCTTTAGTATCGGTTTTTAAACCAGTTATTAACGCAGATGACCAAGCTTTAATAATCGTAACTATCAGCTCGTTTATTCTTTCCATTCTCATGGATTCTTTATTAGAATATACTTTTAAATCCGACATCTTAACAGACTTAAACGATCATCTATCAGCAATAAGTCATTTGATTGATTTAAAAGGTGCTGACAAATATAGTTTGTTAAACTTAAATTTCGACAGCGAAATTTTAAATAAAATTAGAATTATAAACCAAAAAAAGTAAATATTAAGTAAGTTTGAAAAACCAATAAATAATAGCTTCTTTACGAGTTGGCATTGATTTAGTTCGTATAAGAAATTTATAATGCGATTTTTTAATCCCAAAATATGTGCCTATACTATATCGGCATAACCTTAATTCTTTTCTATGTATAAGATTGCGGTAATTTATAATATGCGGCTACCGCTAATCCGCCATGCCCGGTATGGGCCTCTTATGGACATCCTTCTTGCTCCGGGGTTATATTACCCTCTGAGTCCTGTCTCCGATTTAGTTTTAGTTTTGGAAAAAATTACTGAAGCTGACCAGCTAGTGCTTTAAGGCCACTTGGTACAGCGATTTGTTTACCATCATGTTCATTTCCGTTTACATAGGCTGTGTCTTTGTCCACATAGTAAACTACACCTTCGCCTCCGATAATCGGAAAGCCGCTTTCGTCGTAATCCAGATTTGTACCCACATACTTGCCATGCTTAACTGCTTCATCTTCCAATGGATGGAGATGGAGAATTTTTTCCTTGTCCAAGTAAGCGTAACTATGTGCCATGTTTATTGCCTCCTAGAATAGATTTAATTTGTTCCTGAATAAAGTGTAAATCCTTTCTACTCCGTACCCACTACGGATTTGCATAGTTCCTACTTTCAGCAGAAAATAAAGTATTAGACTGAGCCTAGAAATTGAAACAGCGACAACCAAGGACGAGAAAATAGAGTCCTAAACTGTCGCTGTTCCATTCGACTAACGTTTCCCGTTAGCTCAATGATCTGAAGAAATTGTTTTACTCAAGCTATTCCTCAGAAATCTCTACGTACTATCTAAACCCAATTTGACGCCGAAATTAGGCATTCACCTTGCCTAGGGCGAATATCTTAATGGGGAAGTACATTTTAAAAAAATGAGGCGATACACTTGGGATATTTCGTTACTGTGGAACCGGGCGTAAAAGTATTTATAGAGGACATCAATCCGAAGGGAAATAAAACGATACTTTTTATTCATGGATGGCCGCTAAACCATAACCAGTTCGAATATCAGTTCAATTTCCTTCCTAAGCTCGGATATCGTTGTATCGGAATGGACTGGAGAGGATACGGCAATTCGGATAAACCATTCGACGGGTACAATTTCGATAGATTAGCGGATGATGTCCGCATGGTCATCGAGGCGTTACAGTTAAGAAACATAACACTGGCAGGACACTCTACCGGAGGCGCGATATCGATTCGTTATATGGCTCGTTACAAAGGGTATGGGGTATCTAAACTCGTCCTGATCGACGCTGCCTCTCCATCTAGCGTTCCAAAAGAATTTACAAATAAAATCATCGAAGATACAAATCATGACCGACCGCAAATGCTGCAAGACCAAACGGGAATTTTTTTCTTTCAGTATATTTCCGAACCGAAATCCGATTGGTTCGTTTTAATGGGATTACAAGCGGCGAATTGGGCGACTTCCGCCATTATGGTCACGCTTAGAGATGAAAATGTTTACAACGATCTCGGTCAGATCGATGTACCCACATTAATTATTCACGGAATTCATGATAAAGTCGTTCCGTTTACCCAAGCTGAGGAAACAAATAAGCTGATCAAAAATTCGAAGCTAGTTCCGTTCCAATACAGCGGTCATTGCGCTTTTTTAGAGGAGCGCGATAGATTCAACCAATTATTATCTTCTTTTGCATAACGACTCGGATTAGCCGCACCATCGCTCCCCATAAATATAGTCCGATAATGCCCGATGATTGAGCAAATCTGCACGTTAGCTTAATGAGGATAATTTATTTCTCAGTCTGGAACTTTAGACACCTACAATAAAGACTGCAAAGCTTAAGCCCTTACTGTCTAATTTACTTCTGGCATCCTTAGTCCAATTTCACCCTCTTTGTTTCGTCCCCGACCATAGTCGATGGTGACAAAATCCAATGTACGGTTTGTTTTTAGGCTGTTTGCTATATTAACAATAACCCTACGCCGTTTATCTGCAAATGTCGTAGCTGAGATAGGTGGAATGTCCTTACGGTAACCTTTTTCCAAATATTGTTGAGCTTTGAGGTATTTCATTCCATCCAAAAACAACAGCGTTGCTATCAACCCCTCGTGCTTATCACGCATATTATTTATTGCGAACTTAATGTTATTCGTAATGAATTGATAGAATTTATAATTTAGATGACGCTGGTCTTTCAATAGAACGGCATTAGCTGTCACATCTGCTGTCAATTCTTGTCCCGAAACTCGTTTAGCAACCGATCCCTCTGCCGAAAGCAAATCATATGCAGTCATACCGTTTTCCAACTGTTGAAGTGAGTATTCATAGTTTTTGATTACATCAATTAAGTCAGTATATTTGTTTAGCAGCCACTTTGTTTTTCTTATATCTACTGCATCTACATCGTCAAAGAAGTTTACTTGAATTATCTTCTGTGTATCAGTAGCATCCTCTTCTTTGTTACGTATAATTACAGACTGTTCGTTTACCATAAATGTTCACTCCTTGTATAGCTGAGTGTATCAGGCGTAATATGTCCAATAAGCATGAATCTATCAACTTGCACAACACCCACATACACCAGTAATGCTGCTAAAATAATGGTATAAGCGTAGGTCATCAACGTTTCCCCCAATAGGTAGATGCGATGCAGAATGAAACGAACATTATAACTACCCATACAATGTTTTGATTCATGAACTCCCACATATTCATGACTCTTCACCTTCTACCTTTTGGAGTTTTTCTACTTGGCAATAGCCAATCACTCTATCTCCAAACATCCCTTTTCGATCAGGCCAGAGTATAAGTGCCTTGTCTTTCTTTTTTGAAAACTCTTGAAAAATACCGATCCCCCAACTTGGATGATGTTTATGCTTTACCTTTGACCAAAGCTTTATATCTGGCTGCTGTGGTGGGTCTGGATCAAACAAGCCTGCTGCTATGGTTATTTCAATCCTCTTTGCCGCCAGACCGCCTATTTCTTCCTCAAGAAATCTTCCCAGCTTATCTGCATCTATTAAGCGTGGTTTATCTGTCATTGTTGTTCCTCCCCCAAAGCCTTCTCACACGCTTTTTTCACCTCTGCGGCCGAGAAAAAAACATGTACCGCACTGCCTTTGTATCCGTACACTTCACCGTCAAATTCCGCTGTAATTCTCCCAATCGGGCCGCCTGGTATTAGTCGTTTGGTATCCTTCTTGCCCCACATGCCTGGCATCACAAGACCGACTTGAGCATTTTCGCCCAACATATTAATTTGGGCATTACACTTATCAAGTAATTGCTGTATCTGCATATCTATATCCTCCCTTAGTGGGTGCAGGACCTACACCCTGTATTGGTTTAATCCTCGAATGCATTTTGTTGAGCCTTAAAATAAGCTCTGTCTTTTCCTGTATCTCTTTCTAAATCCCGAATACAAGCCATAATGTGGTTTCTTTCGTGAGGTTGTTCAGTCATTTCGTCCAGAATCCTGTATAAGTTTTCTAACGTTATCTCTGCTTCATCCATACGCCCTTTGTCATAGGCTTTTTTCTCTTTAGCGTTCATATCTATCATCCTTCCAACGCTCAGAGCGTATTGTATTGGTGGTTACTCCCTACCTAATGCCGCATCTACTATAGATTCCGCGGTCATATACTGCTCGCTGTGAAGGTGACATTGCACTTGCTCCAACGCTTCTTGAAGTTTATCTCTGTCCACTCTCAATGTGTGTAAGTCTTGGACAAGCTGTTTTGCCCCTGAAGTATGGAGTTCATCCATTTCTTGTAGCTGGGCTACCTGCTGCTGGAGTGAGTCTACCAGGTCATACACCTCATAGATTGCATCTACCAGTTTCGGATGATGTGGACCACCTTTAGTCAACAGCTTCAGTGTTTCGTTTAAAGTTGGTGTATTACTCACCTTTACCGCCTCCTTGGGGCTGTAGCAGCTCCGGGTTATCGGGCAGCTTAACCCATATAACTGCCCCTTGTGGATGCTTATAAGGTATAGGCTCCGGGTAAATGATTGGATTTTGCATTACCCATGCATAAGGTGTTTTGTAATCTACATCTGTATATGAAACATGATGCTTATCCTTGTTTTCATACCAGTTGTAAAAAGTCATGGGTACACAATCCACAAGCTCCGCCGTGCCATATACAAGGCCGCTGGCACTCTTTATAATGCCGATGGTGCCGCGTTTGTGAGTGCGACTCCCGCGTATCTCCCACGGTTTAATGCCTGATAACACCATGTCAGCCCAGTTAGGCTTAATGATTAGTCCATCCAAATCCGTTCATCTCCTTATAGGTGGTATATAGGGGTATAGGGTAAGAGGCTGTTATGCCTCCATAATTGCAATTTCTTTTTCGTGATCTTTCCACAGGTCTTCATCAAAGCATTTTTTGTAGTCGGACAGATCATGCCCGAAACGTTCTATAACATCGTTTATTTCAATGCAAACGGAAGTAGTGCAAATCTTGGCATCGTATCCGCCTTCACATAAAAAATCGTATCCGACCAACTCAACAAAATCCGCAACGTCACTGTAGTCTAAATGGACATATGCAAATACTGTTTCGTTCTTTTCAAAGTTTTGCGTATACAGTCCAGTTTCACGCTCTCTCAATAGCTCGTAAAGATCAGGGTTTACTTGTCCAGTTGCCATCTGTATATCTCTCCTTTGGTATAGGGGATGCATTGTGTCTCTCCCCCTTATGGAGGGTTGCCCCTCCTTCTTGTCCCCTATGGGGCTATGCGTTGTAAGGAATTTCCTGTAATTCTGCCTCGCAATCCTCGTCCGTCATCGTCTCCAGCAAAATGTCTGCGTAACCAATCTCCCGTAGCAACTTCCGATCATCCGTTTCTGTATACATGGGTGTATCCTTCCTCTCTGCCCTTGGGGGCAATGGTTTCTATCCGTCGTTCTCTTTTGGTATAATTTACTTAAAGGAGCTGATCAAATGGGATTCATGCTTTTACTTTTTGCGATTATCTTTTTCGCGCTTGGTATTTTAAGCAAACGAAATCCCACTTGGGGATGGCGTGCAAACGAAGCCTGGAAGATTAAAGGTGACTCAGAACCAAGTGATTCTTACATTGATGACATGAAATTTAGAGGATCTGTATCTATACTAATAGGCTCATTCTTTTTAACATGTGGACTTTTGGTTATCTTCCTATAAGTTCTGCTATCTGTTATTAATCATCAAAATACCCATATCCAAAAGGCACTTGGTGTTTGGTGGTAACTCCCAAGATGTCATTGATCATGTTTTCAAAAACGGAAATCTGCTTGTTGTCCATAGCCTCCAGCAAGCGAACCTCTTTGCCCTTTAATGAGCGCCCTGCCGCTGTAGTAATCAATTCCATTACCGGCTTTATGGATTCTAGGCGCTCTTTCTTCTCATCCTCCATATGTTGCTGTGCCGCCTGCTTGCGGTTATGCTCTTCCCAATCTTGGTCATCGAACCAAAAGTAATCGCCGTATTTGTCTCGGAAAGCTGAAATCCAGAATTGAAGCAGTTCCTCATTGATTTGTATCCGATCATGGCAAGGCCAGCAGAGCCGCAATCCGTTTGTCTTGACTCCTCGCCCTTTTCTCCCACGCGGATAAACGTGATGAGTAGTCGTGGCTTCGGCAGCTTTGCAGCATTCGCAGATCCCGTTTGAATCGGCAATCAACTCCGCAATTACATCCTTCGGGAATTCACCGCGCTCCTTGGTATTAGGTCGTGACTGGTGATGAGAGAGGATGTCCTTCTTCCATTCAGGAGCAGGCTTTTTATCCTTCTTGCGCTGCCCGAGGCTGCTATACGTTTTCTTATCTTTGACTTTTTTCTCCGGCTTCCAGAACGTTTGATGAGACATTCCCCCTCGCCACCTTCCCAACAATTTGAATTCACTTTTCCTTTGCTTATGCTTATATTTTGAGCCTAAACCACTACGACTCCACTACGGATTTTAGAGGTTCGAGCAACCCCACTTCCTCTAAAACGGAATAATATTTATGCCTTTCTTCCGTTGTTACACGCACTTTATTTATCGTATGTGATGCGTAGAAAGCTACAGCCTGCTGGACCTCAACAGGCTCATCTTCGAGCTTGTTTAAATCGAGCTTTTTCACAAGCTCCCCTCCCTTATGCGGCGATTATATTTCTCTTGAAAATCACCCTTTATTTTAGGCGGTAAGGTATCAATTACCTCATCCCATATGTTCAATAATTTACTGTTAACTGAAGCAAACTTCTGTATATCTACGTAACGTTCCACCAATGCTGTAGTGAACTCATCCATTTTTTGTTCTGTCATACACCATGCCTCCATTACGTTTTTTGGTTCCAGTACAATGTTGCTCGTTCGGATACAATGTAGAGCGTAGGAAAAGTTTCCTGAGTTGATCATTTGGCTTGTATCAATCTCACCTGAGAATCTCGCAATGCTGTGGACTTGATACGTTATTCTATATCGTATATCGAATTGTAGTTCTTGACCTAATAATATACGATATCGAATATAGAGTCAATGCATGTTGCTAATAAATATTCGGTATCGTATAATTCGACTGAGAGGTGAATTGCATTGCTTAAAGTGAAACCGAATTTGACGCCTTTGTTAAAAAAGAAAGGTATCATTCAAATGGAATTGTCTGAAATGACTGGAATTCCACAAGGTTCAATTAGTAGATTTGATAAAAATAGTCGCCATGAAGCCTGGCATTTATTTGCTATCGCTAAAGCGCTAGATGTTACCATTGAAGATTTGTTTATTACTGAGGAGCAAGAGGATTAATTAAGAACCCTCTATGCTCCTTTTATTTTAGCCTAGATCGGATTAAGAAGTCTTTCGAGTCGCATAACCTCTTTCTGGAGGTACTGAATCAAATCAGTTGCCTCCTCCAGCGCCATAAGCCTCCAGTCATAAGATTGATCTGATACCTGGTCTATGGTGGTTCCATACTTCTTTAGACCTTTCTCGTTTTGCTTGTCCAGCAATTCTATGATCCTTTGTGTTACTTCTGGACGTTCAATTTCATTTTGAGAGTGCTTCATTTAATCGCCTCCTCCGTCTCCGGTAGAATAAGCATATCTCCGTCATACTTCAACTCCGCCTGATTAGGGTCAATCACTGGTCCCCAATGGTTATTAGCCTGCATGATGCGGACTATATCAGCCGCATATGTTTCGTCGGTGTTAACTACCAGATAGGTATTTAAAGCTGGCTTTCCATTCAGATGTCGCAACTCTTGGATTTTCCAAAGGATGCGGGATAACTCACTTTTATCCTGATCATCAAGGTAATTCTCAGCATCCTCATTTTTGATTACGGTGAATCTGACTTTTATTCCGGCCAGTTCTGACATTTTTAATCTCTCCTTCGGCTCGTTTTACTAATTTATTGATTGCTCGCTTTCGATCTGCCCGTTCTTTCTTGGCCTGCTGTGTAGGGATAAATTCTCCACGCCGCTTTACAAGTATTTCAATTGGTAAAGTTGGGTATTTTAGTAGGAAAAGCTTCAGCTTCACTCTAAAGGTAGCCGTTTCAACTCCCTTTATGTCAATTACTCGCTGGCTTCCGTCAAGATCAGTAACAAGGAAATCTGCGATGTAGGTCACCTTCGGGCTTTCCTGTAGGACGTATTTGGGCTGACAAACAAAACCCTTTATTTCCCCAAGCTGCTTCTGCATGAGCAATTCCTGATAATACTCACCTTCCATTTTGCTGTCGAAGCGAATACCAGTCACATCAAGGTTATATTTCTTTACCAACCATTCCTCGAATAGTGTTCCATCGGCTGTAACAATCACTTTTTTAGCATTGTATTTACTCATTAATCTACCGTCCTATAAGGTTGTACAATATGAATGCTTTGATTATCTTCATTGCTAAGAATGAAAATAGACTTCGTTTTGCCTGCAAAAACCAAGGTAACTTTTTCCCCATCCAAAGCTTTTAAAGCATCTATAGCATACTTAGAATTCAAAGATATAGATAACTCCTGTCCCGTAAACTTAGTGGGCACAATACTTTCGCTTGCCTTGCCCGTTTGCTTTCCTTTTCCACGAATATTTATTTCTTTTTCAGTTATATCAAGCTTGACCATATTATTTTTTTCTTCTTTTGCCAGAGTGTAAATAAGTTCAACCGATTCCAAGAATTCTTGTTTATTTATCTCAATCCTCGTACCACTATCAGGTACAATAACCATCTGGTGTATGTCTGGATACTCACCCTCTAGAACACGAGAGTAAAAAGTGAATCTCTCTGTGCGAGCAAAGGCATAGACTACCCGATCATCCTTCCCCTTTGAAAAGCCAAATTGGACATCGTCCTTATCTGTAATGATCTTCTGTAGTTCAACTAGTCCTCTCGCCTCGATCACGGCACTACCAAAATCGCCTGATTCAATATCCTTTTCTGCTTTTGAAAGGCGATGCCTATTGGTTGCTTCCATTCCTATTTTTCCATCCTTGAGGTAGACATTTGCTCCAGTTAGTATAGGCATGCCTTTACCATCAATGTCCGCTGCAAAGATAGCCTTTTTGAATAGTCCCCTTAGGTCTTTCCCTGTAATTTCAATATATTCATCGTCATTTATAGTAGGTGGTGAAGGGAATTCCTCAGGGTCCAATCCTGCCATTTCAATTTCTTTATTCCGGGACGTGATAATCACATTCATACCATCTTTAGACTCAATCCGAACGTCACCACTTAATTTCTTGAGCATTTTCAAAAACAATTCAGGCAGAACTACCTTTCCACTCCGTTCGATTTGAACATGCTCCTCGAAAATATATGATTGTATTGTTGCTCTATCATCAGTTCCTGTCACAGTTAACCCCTCTTGATTCGCTTCGATCAAAAAGCAACCAAGTATCGGCATGATACTTTTGGCTGAAATAGCTTTACTGGTATCTTCTAAAGCCTCAGCTAATAGAGAACTGTCCACTACTATATTCATAAGGTTTGATCTCCTTTTTCGCATTAGGATTGCACTCAGGGCAAGGTCCCATCATTACGATGGAGCCTTTGAACTGATATGCCACCTTACTGCCGCTGCAAGTTCTACACATACCCTTAATCCCTCCGTCTATTTCTACCACCCACCGGCAGTATCTTTACAAATGGTTCTATTCGCTCAATGATCCGGGCCGCTTTTTTGTCATTCTGTTTCTGTTCGCTCGGCTTGCTGTCTTTCACATTCGCCAAGTGCTGTTTCAACTCACTCATGGTTAAATTAGATGTGTAGATCGTCGTTAAGCGTTCCATACGGCGCTGAAGTATCGGTCCCAGCACTTCATCCCTTGTCCATGTTGTAAGCGACTCAGCTCCAATATCATCTAAAATTAAGACCGTAGCAGTCCTCAATGCATCCAATTTGCTTTCTACCGTTTCTGTTTTGGAGGCAATGGCATCCTTAACTTCCAGCAGGAAATCAGGCACATAAACCATTAGCACACTAACGTCACGCTTTGCCAGTTCTTGGGCAATGGCTCCCACGATTCTGCTTTTACCTAGCCCCATTTGACCGTAAAAGTATAGTCCTGTTGTCGTTTCTCCGGGAACAAATTCATCACAGAAGCTTATTGCCGCTGCAATTGCAGATATCCGCTGCGGGTCAGGTTCAATGTCTTCGAAGGTGGCATTCAGGATATGAGCCGGGATATAATGGCTCTTGATCCTCTGACCTATTCCTTGTTCTCTTTCGTGAGCGACCAACAATGGGCATTTCCGAAGTCGGAAGACCAGTTCGTCAGCTTTGGTCGGGTTAGGCTCCGCAACGCTTGCATGCCCCTTCTGTTCGTTCTGGCAAGCCAGCAAACCCGGACAATCGCTGCATTTATCGCAATAGGATATATGCTGTGACAAATCTCTATATCGTTTTGGTTCGGTCAGATCCTCGGTTCGATCAGGAAATTCACTTTTTAATCGCTTAACCTCAGGATGGTTCGCTAGGCGTTCCAGCACCGCAGCCTGCCTTTTAGCAAAACCAGCGGGTATTAATGCCTTTAGTTCTTTGCCGAAGCTCTCCATGTGGCATCAACCTCCCTGTTTAGCCCTTAGTTTTGCAAGCATGCTTTGAATGTCCGACTCGGTGTATTCGCTTGGTGGCACATCTATTTGTGACTCAGGCTTACAAGGCAAAGCACTTTCGGTCCTCTCCCCCTTACCAATATCTTCTCGTAAGGCGTGTAAGGAGAAAATAATAGTCGCACAGTAACTCAGACTACGTATCCCATCGCGCTTATGCTTAGGTTTAAATTTGTCAAAGGACTGATCAATTCCGTCCAAAGCGGTTTGAAGCGGTACACCAGCGGCTAGCAATTCATCAATGCTCGTTTCGTCGGCTGATGTAATGTATAATCCTTTCCCCCTGCGCTGTAAGTACTTGTTGGCAACGGCGTTGTGATAGTCAATATCCGAAGATGATATTTTGTCCTGTTCAGAGTCGGCATCTGTTTCAGGAGCGGCAGGAACGGCATCCTGTCGGGTGAACGGTATCCCCTCATCTTCGAATTTGATTTCAGTCTCGGGCGTTAAACAACAACTACTTTCTTTTTCTTTAGTCTTACTTCTTACTTCTAGGGGCGTGACATCGCCGGGACTGTCCGGGACATTTCCGGGACTAGGTTCAGCAAGCTGTAACTGTTTTCGTTTAGCCCTTTGTTCAGCTTTTCGTTTTCGCTCGTACTCTCTCACCTTTTCAAGAGATTCTGTATTCTGGTGCTTTTCCCAATTTGGAAGGAAGAAAGCTCCTTGTTCAGATATTTCCAACATTCCAAATCTCTCAAAAATAGATAAAGCCATTTTTATGACAGGTAACGGCCTCTTAATCACTGAAATTAACATATCCTCTGTGTAAGGAATGGATTCTGTCAGCATAATATAGCCGCCCATATTTGATCGGCCTGTCATAGTCATTAATTTGAGCCATATAACAATAATCGTGTCAGCCTCAGGCATGTCTTCAATGATCTTTATTTTTTCATCATCAAACATACCAGTACTGAGTTTGATCCATTTAATTTCAGCCATATTTCAACCTCTTTTCAACTCCACATCATTAACCTACCTGTTCGCGCTGGCGTTGTTCCCAAACTCAGCCAGCAAGACCTTGAGGCTATATTTCAAAGAGTTTATTACCTGGTCATTACTTTCCACAGCATTATTCCAGCGGACTTTATCAGCTTCTGCATCTGCTTCTTGAATGCGAAGTTCAATTACCGCCAATTCCGCACGCTGCTCCCTTAGGTTCTTTGCTGCAATATATGCTTCAGCATAAACGCGTTTCCTCTCAGCATATTTCTTCTTATAATCCCTTACGGCCTCAGCTGCCTTGCGCCCCAGGAGAATCTGGACTTCGGTCAGCAATTCAATCTTACGTGCCAGTGTAGCAGGGTAATCATGGCTGCATTGATCCGCAAGACTATAAAGCTCCCCGAGCGTATATTGTTTTTGTAGAGACAATGCAGCCACTCCTTAACCCTCTATTAATATTCTTCGCCGTAATAAGTATCAACTTCGTCTTCATCCACGATAACCTTGGCTCCAGTCGCAAAAATTTGGAACATCAATTTTTCAAAATGGTAGAACGATGTCATAATATCTTTGTTATTGGAAAGGTTCTGACCATCAATTTTAGAGTCATAGACGTGTCCTTCTTTGTCCAAGTGGAGTTGATATTTGTATCTGTACTTTGACTTTTCAGAACCCCACGAATCTCTACTTTCGCTTTCTGGATCAAAATAGATGTGACGATACCCATCCTCCTCGCCTTCCAAAATGAAAGATATTTTTTCACCATCTCGTTCATGGTCATCATTCTCATCTTTCTTCATTGCTTCAATCAATTCAGACAACTTGTATTCAGGTTTAATACCGACAAGCATTTGTTCCATGTTTTCTTTAATTTTTTGCACACCTTGAATATGGAGAGCCGTATTCAGCTGAGATTTAACTTCATTCAAAACCATGAGGTTATATCCGCTTATACCCAGTTTTCTCATATCGATTTGCAATTGCTCTTTTACATGATTTTCTAACTCTTTACGGAAATCTCCGTAACTGCCAAAGTAATCTTCTATCACTTTTTTGATAGTAGTCTCAAGTTGCTTTTTAATGACCTCCTCAACAAAACCGTTTTTTTGAATTGTTTGCATCGCATCATTTACCAAATTATTTAAGTTCATATTATTACGCTCCTATTTTCAATTTTTAAATTACGTGATATACTGCCGTTGAAATGTTTCTTAAATGATCGTGTTGGTAGCACGATTGTTTGTCTGGGCTTCTCTGTCTTTTCTTTTGCGGTATAACTTACGGCAATAGTAATTACAGAAAAGTCCTTCTTCTTTTGGATTAGGAATTTTTTGTCCTTCAAAGACTTCTTTTTCACAATGCTTGCAGCATCCTATTTTTTTACCGGATATCTTGTATCCCGATGGCTTAGGAGCCTCTAGCCCTTCATATTCTTCGTTTTTAAATTCCTCAAGTTCACTTAGTTCGGCAGTAAGCATGCCTATTTGAGCATGAATTTCGTCAGTCGGTAGTCCAAATTTAACAGCGTCAATACTGTCCTCATATAGCTCGCGTAATTGTGCTCTAAGCACCCTAGATTGTTTATGCTCGTCCAACTCTCTCAGCTCCATATCTCCGCTTCAAGTTCGGATATTTTAGCTTTCAAACGTCTTTCTTGTTCCTTAAAATGTTTCATCTTCTGAATACAAACGTGATTAGGCCACGGACTATCTGTAATAGCATATTGAGTTTTATAAATGGCCTGAAGCTTTTGTTCAGTAAGTTCCTTTTCCTTTTGAAGAGAAAGCTTTTCCTTATCCTGCTCTGTTAGCTCTAGCATCTCAATATCTACTGAATGTTGACAATTCAACCAGCGATGCATGAGTAATACAGCGGCTATAAGTGAGTCTGCTGGTTGATCTAATGTAAACTTGATGCCTTCATCATCCACGATTGGAATTGAATAAGTGGTTTGAGTTTGGTAACTCATTTTGCCTTCGCCTCACGCTGGATATTACGAACGATAATGGCGTGCTGCAAAGAATTCTTAGACCACAACTCAGCCAATTCTTCAAGCGTCATAGCCAACTCCCCTTTAAATGTAGTCTTCTGGACGAAACTCTTTAACGAAGTAAATGGAATCATCAAAATCTATGCGCCGGATGTGACTGTACTTTGCAACTGAGAACAAAACTTTCAACTTACTCCAAATCATGCGGCGATATTTCCCGACCGTTTCGTTAAATTTTCCATCTGTCTCCTTGTAACGATCTTTTGTGAGAGTAATGGACCTGATTCTTACTGCATCCTGTAACTGATAGCATTCAGCATCTGTAAGCGTCACGCTATCCCGAACCTCTTGAACCATCATCTGAACTTCTTCCACTTTTTCAGTAACATCCAAATGCATTTGCTTGATACCGTCCACAAGGCCACGAATTGCCATACCTTGAGCCTCCGTAAGCTGCATCTGCTTTTCGACAACAGACAAAAAATCAGGCTGCTGATTAGGATTAATTAATGTCATTTCTCTACCGCCTTCCTGCCGTTCACGGCTGGTCGAATCTGTTCAACAAAGGCTTCCAGCATGTCCAAGCTTTCGGACAACCGCTTCTTTTCAGAACTACTAGCACTACCTATTGCACCCAGCATGAATGAAGTAATTCCGACCTTTTGTAGAAACTGCTTTACATGGATGCTGACTTGAATCGTATTGCTATCAGCCTCAAAACGAAGTTTCTTCATCTGAGCTGCTGCCTGCTGTTCGTCGAAGTCGTCTGGCTGCTGGAGCTTGATAGTCTCAAGTTCTTCCTTAGCTCTTTGATAGCCACCTCGCAACTGTTCTATTTTAAGGCGCTCAGCCTCCAAATCTTCTTTAAGCTTGCCTTTCCAGTATTCGTCACGCTGCTTGAGTTGTACTTCAGCTTCTTTTTCCTTCTGTCGGATGAACACGGTGGTTTCTTCCTCATGCCGCTCTACTGCGGCAGACACGGCATCCTCAAGTTGATCCGCAGGAATGGCATCCTTGTACTGTCTTTGGAGCTCAAGCTTGTCAAGTTCTGCTTGCTCCGCTCTCTCTTCGGCTTCACGGACAGCGGCCTCCAATCGGTTTTTTGTCTCCACGAACGCTTTATGAGTGCTAATCAATCCTTCATCAAGCTGCTGGATAATCTCCGGTGTGGCATTCTCAGCGATGAACTTCGCCTTATCGTACTGTCTGCCAGAGCCGAACCCTGCTTGATCCGCTACAATGTCTCGTACTTGCCCGGTAGGTTGGTCAGGAAAATTTTCCGTACCTCCAGCCATGCGCTCTTTGGCTTTCAAACGTTCGGCCTCTTCAAGTCGCCGCGCCCATTCTACTCGTTCAGAAAAAGTGAACTCTTTACGATGTTCATTTTCAGAAATCTCAAGCTGAAGCTGATGTTCAAAGTCTTTGATTTCCATAATTCTTACTGTCACTTCTGAGCGTCCAAGGAACTGATGCGCTCTCAAACGCCGCTCTCCGGCAATAAGCTGATAATCCGGTGTTACTACAATAGGGTTAATGAGTCCATTTTGTTCTATATCTTGGGCCAATTCTTCGATGCCGCCAAAGTCCTTACGGATACGATCACTGACTTTGATTTTGTTGATATCAATGAGCAATCTAATTCTCCTTTCTTCATTTCTTAGCTCTTTGTTCAGCTCTCCAGGCCTCCAAATCAGATAAACGAATCTTTATTGTCGGTCTCCGAGAACCGGAAACTCCATATCTTTCATGAGGAATATCATTTGTTTTGCATAAGCTATAAATCAACTTTTCTGAAATACCAATATGTTTCGCAGCTTCACGGACATCTAGAGTTCTATCTACATGAGCCGGAAGCAATGCCGTAATTCGTTGTTCAGCTGCTGCTACTTCCTCAGCGATAATTGCACGAATTGCATCTTCTAAACCCATCATGATGCTTCACTCTCTCATTCTCATTTAAATACGTTGGGATTTAATTACCTTGCTTTCGTGTGGCGATTAGGACAAAAAATAATCAACAGTTACTCCGAAATAGTCAGCCAAAATCTTAAGTTTATCTGTTTTGGGCTTATATCTTCCCTGCTTCCAATTTGTCAATGTCGCCGTAGAAACACCCGTGTCTTTAGAAACTTGATACGGTGTTTTTCCATATTGTTCTAACAGAACAAGGAATTTCTCGTACAAGTCACACACTCCTTTCGTAAAAAACATATTGACTGGTAGCTAAGATTTCTTATATAATCAAAGTGCCACCTAAGTTATATAAGATTTCTCAGCTAACAACCTTTGTTATTAACTCAGTTTTCTAAGTTATGTTTGTATATTAGCATAGTTTTCTGAGTTGGTCAATGGATATTAGCTTAGTTTTCTGACTTTATTTTTTTAAATAAAAATTACGGAGGAAAACTATGTACGAAATATTTGATGAACTTCTAAAGAAGCACAACGTTACGGCTTATCGTGTTGCGAAAGAAACGGGAATTACTACAGCTACCTTTACTAGTTGGAAGCAAGGGAAATACACTCCGAAACAGGATAAGCTTCAGAAAATCGCTGACTATTTTGGAGTTACTGTAGATTATTTAATGGGGAACTCAGACAACGATATACCCAAAGAGAACCCCTACCATACCCTTACGAAAAAAGATGAAAAGGACATCGCCAAAAAACTTGAGGCAATGATGAACGACCTTGATTCTGATTCGTCGTTATCTTTTATGGGGGAACCAATGGACGAAGAGGATCGAGAGTTGCTTCGAATTTCTTTAGAGAATACTCTTCGTATGTCGCGTGAGATGGCGAAGAAGAAATTCACGCCTAAAAAATATAGAAAATGAACTTCCGGGGGCACCGAGATGATAGAAAAGAAAAAAGCTCGCGAACTCATTCTAACCCACGGAACCAATTCACCTTTAGAGATTGCAACTGAGAGAAAAATTGTGGTTCTTTTTGAACACTTAGGGAAACAAACATGGGGGTATTATTCTAATACTAATCGCTTACCTGTCATACACATCAACAATCGACTTAGTCGAGAACAAGCCATTTATACAAGTGCGCATGAGCTTGGACATGCAATTCTTCACCCAGGTATAAATACGCCGTTCCTTAGAAGCAACACTTTTTATTCAGTGGACAAGTTGGAACGGCAAGCGCATCGGTTAGCTGTCCACCTGCTAATCGGTTTTAATGCGCCGGAACAAGGCGAGACTAAACAACAATTCCTGCTTAGATGTGGGATTCGTGAAATATTTCATATTTTTTATTAAACTTTGCGCTTTCCAGCCGCAAGGCTGTTTAATCATAAATAAATATCGAACATATGTTTGTTTGGAGGGATTATTTTGAAGGGTAGTATTGAAAAAAGAGGAAAGTATACATGGAGGCTCCGGGTTGATCTTGGGTATCACGCTGACGGTACTCGGAACCGGCCTGATAAGACCCATGAAATCGATGACCCATCCCTGATGAAGCTGTCTGAGAACTGCCCGAAGTACAAAGACGCAACACGAAAACTTAAGGATTATTTGGACGATCAATTAGCTGCTTTTAAAATTGAAGTATTAAGCGGTAACTACATCAAACCCAGCAAGCTGACGTTTAAAAATTTTTATGAAAATGAGTGGGTTCCGAAGTACGCCGTAATAGAATTAAAGAACGGAACTACCTTGGAATCTCACTGCTCCAAAATCAACAATCACGTTCTGCCGAAAATTGGCCATATGCCTATTGATGAAATTACAACCATGATTTTAGTGAAATTGTTCGCTGATATGAGAAAGCCCGGCGCCCGTGTTGATAAAAAAGGTGAAAAGTCTACTCTTGCATCGCGTACAATCCAGTATGCTTACGATGTAACAAATAGCATATTCCAACGAGCTGTAGAATGGCGTGTACTGACCAAAAATCCCCTGGAAGGTGTTAAACGTCCACAAATTAGCAAAGAGGATAAAAAGGCCCGCAAAGACCGCAAAAATTACTTTGAAGAAGATGAGGCAGTCGAGGTAATTGATAAATTACTTTATACAAACTCTAAATGGAGACTTTTTTTCTTGGGGGCGATAATGGGAGGATTCCGACGCGGTGAGTTAATTGCTTTAGACGAAGACGATTGCGACTTTGAAAACAACAGATTGAGGATTGACGAGAGCATTTCAAGCACCAAAAATGGCCAGGCGGACATTACAGATACCAAGAATGAAGCATCTAACGATTATGTAGATATGCCACAATGGTATATGGAGGAACTGGCCGTCCATGTTAAAGGCATGCGTAAACTAAGGTTTGAGGCAAAGGCAAATGGGACATGGCAAGGCGGGGATCGCAACTTTGTTTTTCACTCAGGTACAGGGAAACCCTATTACCATACAACGCCGTCCCAGCAGTGGAAAAACTGGTGTGAGCGGCACGGCTTCCGTAATGTATCACTTCATGGTCTCCGCCATACAAATGCAACGTATTTGCTTGGCCAGGGAGCATCTATCAAGGAGATTCAACATCGATTGCGACATTCCACATCTCAGGTGACTTCAGATACCTATGCTCACGTCACCAAGAAGCTTAGTCGTAAAACAACAGCACACCTCGATGTCTTCGATCCAAAAGTTCGTCCCCAATCCGTCCCCAAGAGCGAAAAAGGCGCTCGCTCCCTGTGATATGGAAGTCATGATTTCAATCACTAAAAAATAAAAAATCCCTTGATAATCAAGGGATTCAAGAAAAAAACGATAGTGCCGAGGACCGGGATCGAACCGGTACGGTAGTCACCTACCGCAGGATTTTAAGTCCTGTGCGTCTGCCAATTCCGCCACCCCGGCATAAATTTAGGAACGCTAATCTTTACACTTACTTGTCTTACAAGTATCTGAGAAACACCCATCTAATTAAGAAGTGTTTTCATTATGTAAATGTCGTTCAATTGGGCACCAACATATAATACGATAATTTTATCGAATTGTAAAGTGTTTTTTAAAAAAATAATAAAATTCTCTTTTTTGTATAACTTATGCGCATTTGAATTACACTAATAAACGTCTTTCCAAACTACCAGAAGGGGTGTTACGAATGCGTGAAGGTATGATTCCAGCTGTTCTTGGAACGGTAGTATCGGCTTCAGGCGCTGTGTTGCTGAGCAGTAAGTACAAACTTGCAGCTACAGGCATTCTCGGTTTCGGACTGGCTCATGTTGTTCTGGGAGCGATTGATCTGATTGAGCATCGCTAGTCGTTTGGGAAGTACCGGGCGGGATTCAACCCCTCCCGGTTTTATTTTTATCAACGTTTAGTTTGGAGCACAAGCGTTTATGTAAAGTATAGAAGCTGAATGTACCTAATAAAAGGAGCTGTGATGTACTATGAGAGATAATAACTCTGAAAAAAACCGTACTGATGATCAAATCGAACATAAACAATCCCTGGACAAGCGCGAGCCAGGATTTAATCGCATTCCTGACACCGATGCAGATACACCTGCTGCTACCGATATGATTGATGAAGCCATAGGCCGCGGGATAGACAAGTTACGTAACGATTTCACAAAATAAAGCATGGGTAATAGGACACAGGTTTGTGAGCACCTTAATTCATTTGTTTTGATATGTACAGTGATTTCGTAAAATCACTTAAAGATCAGCATGATCCAGCCAATGATTGATATCCACAGCACGATGCTGATTAAGAGTCCACACATGATACCAAAAGAGAAATTACCTTCATTCTTCGGCATAGTACTGCCAAACTTTAATCTAAGCTTCATTTGATTCCAGTTCATAGAACCCCCTCCTTAAGTTCTATTTCGGAATATGAAGCTTATTTTTGTAGACCTATAGTCATATTTTCAAAAATAAAATAGGGTTTTTCGTCCTATCATCCTGGTCGCGGAAACAGGATTACAGCTATACCGACCAAACAAATCAATCCACCAATGAAATCGTACAAGTCGGGTGTCTTTTTATCAATCCACCAGCCCCATGCGATGGAAAGAACAATAAAGACACCTCCGTATGCTGCATATACACGCCCAAAGGAGGAAAAAACCTGAAAGGTAGCGATGATTCCATACACAGCCAAAATTACTCCGCCGCAAAGTCCGACATACCATGTCTTCCCTTCACGCAGCCACTGCCAAATCAAATATCCTCCTCCAATTTCAGCGATGCCAGCCAATATAAAAAGTAAAGCTGCCTTTAACACCATTTCACATCCCTAATTCTTCAAATTCTTTTCGTTTTTTTGGATATCTCAATTAGAGCACTCGAGCTAAAATGATAATCAATGCAATCAAACCAACCAGAATCAGCAGGTTGCTGACCTCACGCCATAAGCTAGGCACTCCCTCGGAGTGAAGCTTCCGCTGATTGGCATCAAAGTTCGCTTTGGCTCCTTCAGCATCTGCTGATCTAGAGAATGGTTTGTTTTCTTCATTCATAATGAATACCTCCTTTTCAATCCACTTTAATCTTACCAAACTTTTCCGTCGATTTCGCGTTGCTTTTATGCATATACTTACCACATATTTCTGATTGCATCTTCATATATGTGAAGTGTACACCCATATGTCAATATTTCGCTGAATATAAAGTATGATGTCGAATCAAGGTAGAGTGGGTATTTAGACGTCTTTCATTGCAGGACGGTAGTTATGGTATAATTTAGTCAACTTGTTCAAGATCGTAACCAGCGTTCAATTGTTTACTCAAATTGTAATTAAATTCACATCCAAGAATCCACATCCCGGTTACAACCTGCATATTCTGTTTGTAAACCCAGGAGGAGGATACCGATGTCCCCAATCTTTATAGCAAGTTTAATGATAATGGGTATATTCTTATTTCAGACAGCCATCGTTTTCGGCATCATACATTGGATTTCAAAACGCACCCAACGTCCAGCACAAACCAAAATGTATCTTGCAATGGGTTTGCTCGTTGTAATTTTGGGCTTCCTTGTATGGGACAACTGGATACACTCACAGGAATTCAATGGATGGGCCACGTTTAGTCTGCTGGTGATTATTATTAGCGCCTATATACAACTTAGAAAGCAAAAAGAAAAATACTAATCCCATTACCATGCATCAAAGGAGGAGCGCCATGAAATCTCACTCAACACGCTTTTGGTTACAGAGGGTGCTACTGCTAATGCTTGTTTTACTCTTCAGCGGCTCTCAGCAATCATTCATTGTTGCCGATGCCGCCCCCCCAATTAATGTTCAGGCCTCTGCCAAAGCCAAGCAATTACTTGCCTACCTATCTAATGTACCGGATGGTATGCTAATTTCCGGGCAGCATGATTACTTAGAGGCACCGGATGAACAAAATAACAAGCTACAACAAATCAGCGGACAATACGCAGGGCTTCACGGCTATGAGTTTGGAGGATTAGCTAATCAGTCCCGTACGGCCCTACAAGAGCAACGTCAGCATGTTGTGAATAGTGCTATCCAATGGAGTCAGGACGGCGGAATCGTAGCTGTTACCTTCCATCAGGCGCTACCGGGCACACCCAAAACATGGAAAAACGTACAAGCAAAAATTACTCAAGCTGAATTTAATCGTTACATCACGCCAGGTACCCCGCAATATAAACAACTGATCGCCGATCTGGATGAGGTGGCTCTGTCCCTTAAGACTTTACGAGACGCGGATGTACCTGTTTTATGGAGGCCCTATCATGAAATGAACGGCAACTGGTTTTGGTGGGGGAACAAGCAAAATTACGCTAAATTGTGGAATCTAATGTATGATCGATTCACTCATGTCCATCATCTGGATAACCTGTTGTGGGTGTGGAGTCCCAATGCCCCAAACGCATACAGCACTCCCTATAATCTGTTCTTCCCAGGTATTAACCGGGTAGATATTCTTGCAGCTGATATCTATAATAATGATTACAAATCCTCCTACTACACCGAATTGCTAAAGCTTGCGCAGGGCAAGCCTATGGGAATCGGAGAAAGTGATATTCTGCCGAGTGCGAAGGTGCTGCAAAACCAACCAGCCTGGGCCTATGCCATGACGTGGGGAAAGGAGCTGTCGGCAACCAATTCACAAGCAGCAATCAGACATTTTATGAACCAAAATAATATCATCACACGAGACCTTCTTCATGAGTCTCTGCGCTGATAGAAAAAAGCTTCCACTTCGCTCTAGGAGCAAAGTGGAAGCTTTTTTTATACTAAATCCAAATAAAGTTCTCTAACTATTTCTGATAACCTCTTCTAGATCAATATCGGCATACGCCTCTTCACCAAGATGTACGGATACAATGGTGTAGATCCGCTTGGACAGTCTAGACATCAGCCGATCACCCGGTGCTACAGAATATTCTTCCCGATAATCTCCAATTTTGTGAAAACCGCTGGACATATGGATGTACAAGTTGCCCCTACGTGTTTTACCATGCACCAACATCAGATCTCCTCCTGCTGTGTAACCAACCTAATTTTCCTGTTACATGTATATCGGTCAGAACAAGATAGGATATAAGTCCCTGGTACCCTTCTTTCGTTTCACAAGTTAGTGCACGTACACGAAACGGGTCTGCCAGTGATGTGACAGACCCGTTTTTGTAAACCCATTTTCGTGATTTAGGAAGAAACTATTCTTGATAGGATTCTGCTATTGCATTCGCTGCAATGATTGCATTGTACACGTCAGCAGGACTAACCGGGAACGGCATGTTGACCATTGTATCATTCGATGCACAAGCAGCTTCAGCCACTTGGCGCCATTCAGCCTCAATAAATTCCTCTACACCCAAGTCACGAAGCGTCAATGGAAGGCCTACATCCTTAACCAGTTTAATCACGGTTTCCAGTTCCTCTTTCGGTGCATTTTCCAGCACTAGCTGGGTTAACAAACCGAATGTGACTTTCTCACCGTGCTGTGCTTTATGAAGCGAAGGAACAGCCGTCATGCCATTATGAATGGCGTGTGCTGCTGCCAACCCACCTGATTCTGCACCAACACCGCTCAGATAAATGGTAGCTTCAATCGTATCCTCAACCGCACGAGTATATACTTTACGATCCACAGCACGTTTGGCCTTCACAGCATTTTCCAGCAACGTATCATAACAAAGACGAGCAAGTCCTAGTCCTGTAGTGGAAGGCTTGTTCAGAACCAGGTTATCCCCATTGGCCTGATAGCAGGCACGAGCTTCAAAATAAGTGGCCAGTGCATCACCGATTCCAGCTGCAAAGAAACGTGCAGGCGCTGCTGCCAGGATGCCTGTATCCGCCAGTACAACGTCTGGGTTAGTAGGCAGGAACAGATATTCATCAAAAGAGCCATCTTTTTTGTATATAACCGCAAGCGCGGTACAAGGAGCATCTGTAGAAGCAATCGTTGGGAAAATAACAACAGGCAGCTTTTCATAATAAGCGGTTGCCTTGGCGGTATCCAATGTTTTTCCCCCGCCAATCCCTATGATAATGTTCGAACCATGTTTACGCACCAATTCGCGGTTACGATCAATCTCTTCTTTTGTACATTCATATTGAAATTTCTCGAAGACCACCTGGTTACCAGCTGCTTCAATCGAAGCACCTGCCTCCTTTTGGGCCCTTTCAAGTATGAATTCATCACAAATGACAAAGGCTTTATCGCCATAATCCTTAATATAGTCATTTAACGACGAGAGTAGATTTTGTCCAGAAATAAATTTCTTGGGTGAAGTGACGGACCTTACAACGTTTGCCATGTAAATTCCTCCTCAGCTTTGACTCATACTCAAATTAATAATGATTTGGGCATGTGACCCCTTAACTATAAACCTCTTTTCACGTTATTAAAAGGCTTATTATGGAATATTTTATGAACAAATTGTGTATCTATTATATTTGAACAGTCGAACTCCATTCAGAATACAGGATACCCATCATGATGCGATCATAACTGTTACCATCACGAAGAACAGCGGAACGAACTCTACCCTCAAGCTTGAACCCTGCCTTCTCATAAGTTCGGATCGCTTGTGTATTGTACTCAATCACATCCAAGCCGACCCGATTCAAATTGAGCTCATAAAACGCATAACGAAGAATGAGCCGTACCGCTTCTGCCCCAAAGCCCTTGCCGCGGTAGTCCGCATTACCTATACCTATTGCCAGCTGTCCGCTGCGATTATTCCACTCAATCCCGTGGATAGCAACAAATCCGATCAAGACATCATCTGCCAATGTTCTTAATCGAAAATAGACCTCGTTTGAGCGGGGAGATCCTTCTGACTCCATCTGTTTCAACGTGTAAGGGAGCGCCAAATCCGTATCTACATTTCGCAGATACTTCGCATCCTCACCCCATTTGAACATCACTTCGGCATCTTCTTCCCTGACTGCGGCCAGTTTTATTCGTTCCCCATAAAATAAATTTTCGATCTTAATGACTCTTCAGCTCCTATTATGAATTGTGTGCCATGTTTTCCGTCATAATTGTCATGCTATCCGATGTCCGCAATATAAGCTCTCCCTTTTAATTCAATGTTTAAATTTTACAAAATAATCAAACATAGCACAACTAAATCATTACAATTGTCATTGTGTGACACACAAAAAAGACCTTGCAGCTGCAAGGTCTTCGTATAACTAATATTTAAACAACATAGCAACCAGCTGATATCCAGCTCCAATCGTCCAGAACAGCACATAATCACCGCGCCGGATACGACCCGATTCAATACCTTCATATAGCGCAATGAACGGGCTACTGGTACCTGTGTAACCATATCGATCACCCACATAAATCATTTGGGCATCCTCTAGCTCCAAGTGATCCTGAATCTTCAATACATTTGCTAACGAGAACTGAGACAGACAATAAGCCCGTACATCCTGAGGCGTCAGCCCATTCTTTTTTAAAATGCGTTCAAGCAGATCAAATGTTGGAGGCAAGGCCATATTGGCATCGAACGGAAGCCACTGAATATATTTTCCGGGGGCATTCCTTTGGAGTGTTGCCGCTAACCCCTGAGCCGGGTACAAAATTTTATCTATATTGACTGGGTCCGTAAAATACATCGAATCTATAAAACCGGTGTCTTCTTCTGTACGCTCCAAAATAGCCGCACATGCAGCATCTCCATAGTTCGCATAAGTAATCTCATCCTCCGGACCGGAAATGAGTGAATTATAATCTGAACCGATAATAAGCGCTGTCCGCACGTCAGGATTAGATAGCATCGACCGACTGGCTTGATCGACAGCGACTGTCATCCCTGCACAATTCGCGTTGGAATCCATCACGGCCACATCATGTCTGGCCCCAATCGCCTGGTGAACAAACAAGGCATTCATCGGAAACAGTGACTCAGGAACTTGAGTGGAGAACACGATCATATCCACATCACGGCCTGTCATACCGGCCTGTTCCAGAGCCCTTTGCGCAGCTGCAATTCCCATGGTTAGACCGTTTTCGTTCGGATCATCAATGATATAACGCTGTTTTCTACCCATATGCTCCATGAAGCGTCGAATATCTTTGCCCCGCTCGTCAAAATGGCGAACATAGTATTCATTATCCAACGAATGGGATGGATGGTACACACCCAGTGCTTTTATTTTGATATGGCTCATCAGGTTTCCCCCTTACACATACGTCAGCGCATTATTGTACGACAATATCTACGTTGTTTAATCCTGCTTCACGTGCTACTCGACCAAGCTGCATTTTAATAATGGTTTGTTGAAGACTGATGCCAAAGATTACTTTGGTAAATCCAGTTTCTTTATAACGTACAAATGAGCCCTTCAATTTTTCCACTTCTCCCGGACCCAAAAGTGCCATCTGGGTACAATCTATCTTAAGTGTAAAGCTGGACGCCTGAATGGATGAGGTTTTGGCTACATAATCTTTTACAAAGCTATCATACTCCTCCTGGCTAAAAACTCCATTCACCGCCATATGCACCGTTTTCATGGCTTGATCTACTTCGATAGTGTAAGGATGTTGACTCATTTAGAAAGACTCCTTTGATTTCATTTTTTTGTCTATTAAGAGTATCGGAATAATAGGTAGAATTTTTAATATTAAATCAGATAAATCACCACTAAAATATTACAAATTTGTGAATATAAAAAACCGTCACTGCTCCTAGAAGAAGCAACTGACGGCTGGAAATTTGCGTATTCTCATGTGCAATTAATTCGTAAACGTATGGCGACCGAGTGAGATGACAGCCGGGCGGCTTTTACTCCATTTGGCTGTGGCAATGGCTGGGTTGTAATAAAACAAGGACCCATTGGTCGGATCAGCACCATTAAGTGCCTGTCTGGCTGCACGGTACGCAGTCTTGTTTGGTTTCAGGCGGTATTGACCATCCTGTACAGCGGTGAATTGGCCTGGCTGCAAAATAACGTCCGGGATCGAGCTTGGAAACTCGCCGGACTGCACACGGTTTAATACGACAGCGCCAACAGCCACTTGACCTTCAAACGATTCTCCACGCGCCTCAGAATAAATGATACGAGCCAGTTGATCCAGCGCGGTTACGCGCACCTTTCCGAAGGATTCCAGCTTGGCTTGTGTGGCCGCTCCGGCTACTCCATCAGGTGTCAGACCGTTATCTCGTTGAAAACGAGCCACCGCTTTACTGGTCAGAGAACCATAGTACCCAGTAAACCCAGCCTTGAAATAACCGAGCGAATGAAGCTGCTGTTGAAGCTCCAGTACCCGTTCGCTTTGAATCCCTTTCTTCAAAGCTGACGTTTGTGCTTGTGCTTGTCCTGGTGCAACTGCAACTGACAATACAGTACCTAACATACATGCGCAGGACAGGATTAAAATAGATAATTTTTTCATATTCCAGACAACCTCCTCTTTCATGTTCTGTCCGGTGCAACCATTCCGGCCTGTACAACTCAGGGACGTTTATCCGATGATGTTTCTTATGACATAACTTATGCCTAGCTGCAGAAATGACGCGTGGCTACATACGGAATGGGACAATCATACTTTCACACGTCCGTTGCAGTATACCACAAGCCGCATTTACGTATCATCCGGCTCTGGTCCTAAGACTACCCAAGCAAATAAAACGCCATCCCTAAAGGAATGACGTGTATTAAAAGCAATGGATCATGCTCTGACCACACTTGAATACGTGACTTTTTTCGCTATTTTTCGCTTCAACTTGCCCGGGATCGGAGCCTGATTTCTACTAATTCAAATCACATATCCACGCACACATACATGGGCGTATGCATAGGGTAGCGTACGATCATCAAATCTTGATTAACAGAAAGGCTGGAAACGACGCGTGAATTCATTTATGGATTACACCTCTCCTACTGTACAATTCACCTATGATTTAAGCGACAATGTTTTGTTCCAGAAGGATGCTCAAAATTCGATCAACGAGCTGTCGATCCAGCAGCTGAATACATTGGCAAATGTATCGCTGCTGGATATTCGCCTCAGCACTGCTAATGTTGTGGAGCCTCACTATCACCAAAATGCCACAGAACTGGTCTACTGCATCTCTGGGGCCGTAACCGTGTCACTGATTAACCCCTTTACCCGCGAGTTACGACATTTTCCGATCACACCTGGCCAAGTGGCTAACGTCCCTCAAGGATGGTGGCATTATCTGGTCGCCACGATGGATAACACTCATTTGTTGACGATTTTTGATGCCCCGACCCCTGAATTCATACTGGGATCTGACATTTTGCGCCTAACGCCAAATAACATTCTGGCTCATACTTACTGCCTGGATGAGAATAAGGTTCAGGAAGCGCTCGCCCCTATTAAAAAACCTGTCATCATCGGTCCTCCCAATGACTGCAAACAGCAGCCCCCCCGAAAACCAGGGATACATGTAAGGCTTGCTGATGCTTCATCACACCATCAGGTCGTCCCCCAAAGAGATTACGCCTATACTAACGGATATCCTGGCTTCTCTTTTAATCCCTATCAAGAATAGGCTAACTCTAGTCAGGTCTTAAGTTGGAGGGAATACCTTTTCCCTGTATGTTCGCCGTTACCATAAGACCGTCCCTCTCATAAAATGCCAATGTATAAGAGGGGGTGATGGAATGGACGCTTACTACAACTGTTTGAACTGCATGAATAAAAAGGTGCGTATTCTCACCATTGACGGAAAACAGTACGAAGGAACCATTATGGATGTGGATCGTAATAATGTGTACTTAAAAACAGAACGGAACGGACGTGTACAAACGTCTGCCTTTTATCCTGGCTACGGGTATGGGAATCAAATCTTAACTTTGAGCCTGTTCACCCTGCTGGCGATTGCGTTAATTTAATCCCTGATCCATTGTCCGTTCCTGTCTATAGATGCCAACGTACCTCAAATGACAGCTGCCCAGCCCGGCACCGTTTGTGTAGGGCTTGTACGCTGTTATTTGAGGTGTTTTATCATACATTCCATCCTCTAAAACACTTAACCCCCCATCGGTTATATACCGATGGGGGGTTAAGCTACTCAGTTCAATTTAAACCCATAAAGACTTCGTAATGATAACGAGCAGAATGAACAGTACCAGAATAGCTCCTGTCGATGTCCATACTCCTGGGTAGCCCCCTACTGAACCGCCACCACAACCTCTTTCACATTCACTCATGGTCATTGCCTCCTTCAATTCAAGGTACAACATAGCTTATGTATTGAGCTTTCTTACGGACCGGGCTTTTCGGCAATGTTATGAATGTTTTCGCTGATGGGCATTAGCCTACACCTTTCCTAGGCAGGAGCATAGGATAACACAACTAATCTTGAAGGAGTGAAGCAATTGAATTCAAATCAAATGCTCAATTACAACGTTAATCAACCTTTCCCCCACCATCCTACCTCTCACCACGTCGTGGTGCACCCTGTAGATCCGTACGTCGTAGAAACATTAAAATCGGTGATCGGCAAGTACGTTGTACTTGAGACCACACGTGGCAGAATTGATGGATGTGTAGTGGACTGTAAGCCTGATCATGTCATTTTAGATGTATACGGAAAAAAATTCTTTGTTCGAATCAACGAGATCGTATGGATCATGCCCAACTAAACAAATTAGATATTAAAAATCCTCGCAGATCCTGTTCCGGATTCGCGAGGATTGATTATAACGTTGATTATGCTAATCAAGCTCTCCTGCCAGTGAAGCCCGGAGTTCATCTATCGTTCCGTTGTATTCATCCAAATCGACTTGGCCTTGAATACCCGGAACATTGCCTGTGCTACTGTACTGCCAAGCCCACCAGCTATTCCAAGCTGGGACTGCGGTCGGCTTTTGCGTAGTGCTGTATCGGGCTACCCACAGCTTATACATAGAAAATGTAGGATCAAACTTGGAAGCAAAGACATTGCCCGTGTATACGATCGGCTGACGCCCGGTAAGCCTCTCCATTTCATCCAAAAAAGCATGCGCCACTTCACTAATCTGTACAGGAGTAAGACCTTTGGGGTTATTTTCATAGTCCATCACAGGGGGTAGATCCAGCCTGCCTCCTGCTGAATCTATAGCCCTGACAAAATTAGCTGCTTCCTGACGAGCTCCATCCGCAGTAGTAGCATTCAGAAAGTGGTAAGCGCCAACCAGGATGTTAGCATCTCTGGCACCCTGCACATTTACTAAAAATTGATTATCTTGATATTTTGTGCCCTCTGTAGCTTTAATAAAAGCAAATGTCTTGCCTGCCGCCGCCACTTGCTGCCAATCAATATTGCCATTATAGTGTGAGACGTCAATCCCTTGCGCGTGTCCGTCGGAAGAAATCACAGGAACAACAGGTATGGTAGGTGTAACGTTCTCGGTAGTTGATGGCTCCCCCGTTTCCTGATCCAACGCTATAACAACCTTATCATCACCTGCATTGAGTACATGAAAGGATATGCTGTTATTAAGATCAACCACAATACGTACCGAGGCGGGGGTTGCACTAAACATAGAGTATCTTACTTGGGAAACATCTGGATCATCTGTGATTGGCAAAGTTCCTTGTCCACCATTGTTAAATGATTGCGATGCTAAGAAATCCTCAGCAAACTTCGAATCAGGTATATCTACAACAATACGGTCTGGATGAGTCAGCGTGGTTACTTTGGGGCTTACTTTTCCATTCACCGTTATCGTCAATTGGTGATTAGTGAAGCTAATTTGGTTTATAGCCGTACGCGCACTCTCTATAGCATCACTTGCAGCTGGAGTAGCAGAATGATTATGGGTGGTTTCGCCATTCCCGCTTGAAGTAGGTGGAGTCGTCAGGAACACGGTTTTAAGCTCGTTATTCCAGGTCACATTCATTCCTGTCTGTTCGGATACAAAGCGAAGCGGAACATAAGTCGTCCCCTCTTTAAGCAAAGGAGATACAGCCAATCCCATTTGATGATCATTGACAGAGGCTATGGGATTGTTGACCTGAAGACTGAGGTTAAGATTTTGCTTATGTATAGTTATGGTCCCTGTCTTAGACTCCCAATTTACGCTATAACCCAATTCCTCTACAATGAGACGGAGTGGAACCAGTACATTCCCCTTTACTTCTTGTATCTGAACACCTTTGCCAACACTTATTTCTTTACCATCCAACTGAAGATGTGAACTCGAAGATGCAGCATGACTTTCTCTTGGAAATGCTAGTAGAAACAGAAACAAAAAAGCAAACAAACAAATTTTTTTCATTATGTACCCTACCAATCTCTATATTTTCGCTTATGAAATTCTTGCACTCTATGATTCTCAGGACCTCCATTTTGATAGACGCGAATCATATGGTAAAAGTTACGATTGATTCAGTACATATTTCAGTCTTATCATACAAAAGTACTAAAAAACTCTGCCAGCTATACAGCAAGCAGAGCTTTTTCCAGTTTTATTAATCTAGTTTACTAGCAATCTTATCACCAAACGAATACTTCATGTTCACACTGTTAAAAATGTTAACCCTATAAGAATGATCGAGGTAATAGATAGTACCAGTAAGGGAAGCATTGCTTTCTCCCGCAAAGCCTTAAAGCTCACATTCAGCCCCATGCCTACCATAGCCATCGTTAACATAAAGGTGGTGACTTGAGAAATTCCGTTCGTCAGACTAGATGGAACTACAATATATTTTCCAAAAACATAGCTGCCCACAATACTTGTAGCCATAAAGCCGATGAGGAACCAGGGGAACTCCACTTTAGCGTCTGTACGAATTTTTCCAGTTCGTTTCATCCAAGCCATTAAAACAAAGCTGAGCGGTATGAGTAAGAAAACACGCCCCAGTTTGGCTAATAAGCCCATTGCAAGAGCATCCTGTCCGGCAGGCGCTGCAGCTAAGGCCACATGTGCAATTTCATGTAAACTGATTCCCGACCAGATTCCATATTGCATATCCGTCAAAGGAAGCCAGGGCCGAAGCACAGTAAACAAAATGGCAAATACCGTTCCAACCAAGGCAATGAGTCCTACTCCTATGGCTGTATCCTCATCTTTGGATTTTAACAAAGGAGAAACAGCTGCGATCGCTGCTGCACCGCAAACTCCTGTTCCAATACCGAGAAGAAGCGAAAGCGAAGCATCTGCCTTGAAACGTTTTGCCAGCCAAACCGTAAAAAAGATGGAAAATACAACGGTGCCCACATCACGCAAAAGTAAACCCAACCCATGATGAATGACAACATCCATGTTCAGCTTCAGCCCAAATAACACAATCGCTCCACGTAGTATTTTCTTTGCTGAAAACTCAACCCCCGAGCGCACAGCTTCAGGGTATCCCCACAACTGTCGGTACAGAATAGCGAGAAACATGGCACAAGCCAATGGACCTACATAATGAAAACCTGGCAATTCGTTCAGGCTGTAGCCTGCCAAAGCAAATAACATCGTGAGGATAATACCAAGTATACGCTGGAATAATCGTCCTCTGTTCGAAAATAATTTGGTGTGTTGTGTATGACTGTTCATGGTGAACCCCTCCAATTCTACATGCATCAAGCTTAATATGTTTTTTGTCATAAGAAAAATAAATCATTATAATAATGATAATAAGTAAATAGATATGATGGATTTGGAGGAATGGGCTTTGGACCAATCTTTAATCGTATTTGTTAGGGTCGCGGAGAAACAAAACTTCACACGAGCTGCCGAGGTGTTACACATGACCCAACCTGCGGTAAGTCAATATATTCAAACGCTGGAACGTAGCGTAGGGACCCGCCTCCTGGAGCGTAGTAATAAATATGTGCGCTTAACCAAAGCAGGTGAAATTGTGTATCATCATGCTCAGGAGATTATCCGTCTCCATACACGGATGCAATACTTGGTGGACGAGCTGATACATACGGCAAAAGGAAACCTGTCGATCGGCGCAAGCTACACATATGGCGAATATGTGCTGCCGCATGTGATTGCGCAAATGAGAATCCATTATCCACTCATTCAGCCCTCGATTACCATCGGCAACACCCAGGAAATTGAAAAACTCATGATCCATAATCAACTGGATGTAGGCATTATCGAAGGAGAATTTCAGCATGACCATTTACACATTGAATCATTTGCTGATGATAGAATGTATATCGTCGTTCCGCAAAATCACAGTTTGGCTGGTAAATCTCAAGTGGATGTAAGTGAGCTGCAAGAGGACGTCTGGATTCTGCGGGAAGAAGGTTCTGGAACCCGGGAAGCGGCTGAAAAGATGTTTGCACGGCTTCAGTTCTCCCCTTCTCATATGATGAATTTTGGCAGTACACAGATCATCAAAGAGTCTGTAGAAGCAGGCTTGGGGATTTCTTTGCTGTCCCAATGGGTCATTCAGAAGGAACTTGCTCTGGGCACATTAAAAGTACTGGATATTCGTAATCTTCCGGTCATTCGGAAATTTTCCTTTCTAACCCCTTCTTCGACATTTGAAACGAAAGCATGCACCGCTTTTTTGGAGATTTTGCGAAGTTATAATGTGAAAAGTTAACGTGCAAAACCAACGCAAAAAGCACCCATCAAGGTGCTTTCAACATAATCACTATCATGTTTTTTTATGAGGAAAGATGATCCTTTCCATGATATAAGAAATGAGAAAAATCAGCGTAGCTTCCTTGGAACTGTTGCATATCATGAGCAGCAATACCTACAAAATTCCCTGTAAAACCACCGGATAAAAAGCTGATATCCTGCATTTCAAAAAGCCGCTTCCAAGCAGGTTTATCTCCGACTCCATAATAAAATTGCCCATGGGATGCATGGACTTCCACAGCTAAATGTATAGGAAGATCGTCCTGAAGCGTAATCGCTTGGGGAACTAAGGTAAATGTGTTGGCTTCACATCGCATCATGCGCAGTACCTTCCCTTGTCCCTCCTCATAGCTAACATAGGCGTACAAATAATCTTCTTCATTAAGGTACAGTAGTAGCCCCGCCATTTGTAAATAGCTTGTTGGCTGATACTCTAATGCTGTTTCTACCCGGAAATGATGATCCGTTTGCCGAATGGCAAGCACGTGATGCTGGAACAGACTTTGAATGGATTCTCCAGCCAGAATCCGAAGGTAACCTGGGCGCTGGCTTAATGAACACCAGCTATCGTCTGCCAGGATACGCAATGTGTTCCACGTTTTGTTTAATGTGGGGCCCTCGAAAAAATCCTCGAAAATATAACTCTGCTGCTCTTGCTTAACCGAGAACATCCCTTGAGGTGCGGGTACCTCCAATTGAGGTGTATGGCCCCCGGCGGTTAATCGCAGCCAGCCTTCATCATTCCAGTACACTTGCTGCAAGGCTGTTTCCCGTCCTAAAATGGCATATTTCCCCTCTACTGGACGCGTGCATAAATGAGCCATGTACCATTCGCCGTCCGGTGTCTGTACAAGACTGCCATGTCCTGCACATTGTAACGGGAAATCCAGCCGATCACGTGACGTAAGCATGGGGTTGTGCGGGTCTACTTCATATGGTCCGGATATCTGCTTCGACCGTGCTACGGTAACGGCATGCCCCGTACCCGTTCCGCCTTCCGCTGTAACAAGATAGTAATATCCATTTTGCTTATAGATGTGAGGCGCTTCTGTTTTCTTCAAAGGAGTACAATCAAAGATTTTAACAGGCTCGCCAATGAGCTGTTGTTGCTTGCTGTCATACTCCTGCATGACTATGCCGGAAGATTTATTACTTTCCAACATGCGGTAATCCCACAATGCGTTCAATAGCCATTTGCGTCCGTCCTCATCATGAAATAAAGACGGATCAAATCCACTACTGTTAAGATAGACGGGTTCCGACCATGGTCCTTGGATCGTAGGCGCCGTCATCACAAAATTATGAACGTCCTTGAACGGACGCTTGGTGCTTTTCACATCCGTATAGAGCAGATAAAAAAGGTCATCTGCATAGCTAAGCTGCGGTGCCCAAATGCTGCAATTTTTCGGGTTTCCTCTTAAATCAACCTGATCGGTCAAAATATCTGTGCAGTGCTCCCAATGGGCCAAATCTTTGGACTGGTACACCCGTACTCCAGGCAGCCACTCAAACGATGACACCACAATATAGTAAGTATCCTCGACTCGTGTAATACACGGATCGGGATTAAAGCCTTTTAATATGGGATTTTGGATCATCATGAGACCTCACTTCTCCTTACTTCCAAAATGTGACTTCATCAAAAACCTTTTCCTTGCTCCATGCTTTTGTTCCCGCTTCAAAACAATCCGCCCACGGAACACGCTGCTTACGTAACGTAGCAACTTCATCGTGTCCGTTATATTCCTGATAACAGACGGTTTTCTCGTTCGCAACATTGTTCCAATTGTCCCAGCCACGTGGGTCAATATGATCGCCCATTTTACAATTGACAAATACGGTCTTGGCATACTCCCGCCACGGACGCCCCAAAAAAACCGGGGTAATATCAGCTTCTGCGGTTAAATAGCAATGGTTGAATACATAACCGTACGCTTGTCCTTGCGGCGTAGAGGCGGCTGTAACGTAGCTCGTTTGGTTTTCATGATGGCGTAAACTGCGAATCTCGCAATCTTCAAAATACGCGGTAGCCCCACCAAAAATAAAGTCCACCGTACCCTCTATATAACAATGCTGATAAAGCTGCCGATAGTGCCTATGATGCTCCTTCAAATGGATTCCACCAAACTGGAGTCGTTCTTTCGGTGCAGGAGGTAGAGGGCCTGTAAATAAAGTATCCTGGTGCCCTTTAAAGGTACAGTTTCTAAAAACCGTTTCAGCACAATGAGCGTATACCGCAACGGCCTGCCCAATGGCTTCTCCCTGTCCTGCCGTGTTGGAAATCGTGAGATTTTCCAAGATCAGATGGCTACCACCTAAAAATAAAGTAGGTGTCGCAAAGGTCCCTATTTCCTCACCCGCTTCATCCCGCTCCTTGGCATACCGATCCATTCGAATCTCTACCTGTCCGATGCCTATAATATGAAGATATGAACGGTAAATTCGTACCCCTTCCTCATAAGTACCTGATAAAATAGTTAGCGTTTCCATTTCGTTGGAATCCGACTGCTCCAATACAGCAATCGCCTCCTGAATCGTATGGAAATCACAAAAGGATTCTTTTCCAACTAGCATGGTTACCCCGATCCTTTCATTTGATTTACAGGTGTTCAGCTAAAAATAACTGCCACGCCGTTCGCATTTCCAACGTCTCCATATGTCCACCGCCCGCAATCACAGGCTGCCAATGCTCAGGGTGACCTGCTTCCTGGTAAGCTTCCAGCAGACCTTTTGCCAAATGCTCGACTCCTTCAATAGGACACATCCGATCATTTTGACCTGTTATACTCATCCGTGGACGAGGTACGATCCGCTTTTGAATATCCAAGGTGGTAAAATGCTTCAGCAAGCCAGGGACATAGGAATAGAAACCATGATGATCCAACCCCCTTTTGGCGATTAGCGTATGGGCATCTACCTGTCCACAGATATCAACCGTAACCTGTATCCGTTCATCTAACGCAGCCATCCACCATGCCATGAGTCCGCCCATCGACATACCGATTGTTGCGATACGGGAAGCATCAATATCTTCACGCTGGCACATATAATCCACCAAACGACGGTTATCATACAGCATCATGCCCCACAGCACTTGGCCCTGCCAGAGCATTTCTTTTACCAGCTCGCTCTCAGTTTTGCCTCCACGTTCATTAAAGCCCCACATGTCAATACAGCATACGCAGTACCCCATATCTGTCAGGGTGGTAGCAAACGAGGGCTGCTGCAAGTAAGAGCTGCTATGGATCAGTTCCTTGCGCCCGTTCGTATAATTGCCTCCATGCGAATGGTTAAAAACGACCAATGGGAACGGACCGTTCCCTTGTAAGGGTGTAGCTACATAAGCGGGTACAGACTCGATCCCGTTCAAGTCCAGCAGGAGACACTCCAGTCGATATCCCTCACGCTCTTCTTGATTCAGCAGAGTTGCCGTTACAGGGCGATCTGCCGGAAGGTCTCCCAACAATGCTTGCAACTTATCCACGTTGTACCTCCTTTCATGCCCTCCTAATTCATCATATTTCGTTCAGAAGGTTGTATCGTTACTTGTTCTATCAGCTTTTCGGGCTGAGCTGTATTCTTCGAATGGCAACGATTGATTTCAACATCTTCTCCATTTTCAATGTAAAAGGCAGGACCTTCATGATTCTCAATCGTCACATGTTGAAAACGAATATCCTTCACATTACCTAGATAAAAACCACGGTTGTTCATATCTTCAATCCCTGTCATCATCGCCGGACGACCGGGAATTGCATTTTTAGCCATAGAAATATCAATATTGGAAAATGTAATTTCAGCAATATATTGCTCTGCAAGTCCGTATAAGAATCCAGCAGCCGCATGAACCTGTCGTGCCGTAATATCGGAAAAATGGATTCGTCTAAAGCACGGGGTTTCATCGGTAATCGGATAAGGATTTTTGTCCCACACATATTTGTCTTTGCCCCGAGGTCCGCAGAAATAATAAAGGTTCAGAATAAATGGACAAATGACATCTTCCATCACAATGTTGCTGACTCGAATATCCTCAATGGTTCCGCCACGTCCTCGTCTGGATTTCAGACGTATGCCCCGATCCGTTTGCTTGAACACGCAATTGCTGATCGTAACATTGCGAATGTCACCACTCATTTCGCTTCCCAGTACGACTGCGCCATGTCCATGCACCATCGTACAGTTGGTAATCGTAATATTTTCACATGGAATTCGCTCTTGTGTATCTTCGGTTCCTGCTTTGATCGCAATACAATCATCGCCCACATCTATATTGCAGTTGCTAATACGAACATTGGAACAGGATTCAGGATTAATACCGTCCGTATTGGGGGAGTCCGCCGGGTTAAGAATGGACAAATTATCAATCGTAACGTTATAGCAAGCGATGGGGTTTACCGTCCAACTGGGGGAATTTTTTAACATAACATCTTTAATGGTAACCCGCTGACAACGGTCAAAGCTGATTAATTTGGGTCTCGGATATTGTAACTCCTCTGGATGATTGCGGTGCTTTTCCCACCACGGCTGACCATTTCCGTCCAACGTTCCGCTACCTGTAACTGAAATATTCTCAAGGTTCTGTCCATAAATGCATGACGCATGCACTTCCCGCTGAACGCCCTCCCATCTGGATTCTACTACAGGGTAATCAGCCAGTTCCGTACTGAAGGACAGAGTTGCACCAGGGCTTACATGCAGCTCAATGTTACTTTTCAGAAAGATAGCACCTGTCAGATACGTCCCAGACGGAACAAAAACGGTTCCTCCTCCAGCATTGCTGGCCGCTTCAATGGCAGCCGCAATTGCTCCCGTAGCCAGCGTCGTGCCATCCTGAACTGCTCCATAATCTACAATGTTATACAATTGCATTTCGTTCTCTCCTGTCTTTATATTTTGTGAATGTTAGATCCATTTTGTATTGGGAAAGCATAAGCTGCCCCCCGGATTTCAACATCCAAGAAATCATTCAAGGAGTCAGGGGGCAACAGCCATGCTCAGCTATTATTTTTTCGTTTTTTTATACGCTTCCTCATACTCAGCAGTAATCCGTGATCCACCGGAGTTTTTCCAGTTTTCTACGGCTGCTTTAAATCCGGCTTCGTCAAGCTCACCCATAATAAATTTGAAGGAGGCGTCGGTAATAATTTTCTCCAGCTCTGTTCCTTGCTCATTAGCAGTGACTGAATCCAGTGGCACGGTCGGGTCCAGAACAGCAAATTCATTATTTTCACGGACTAATTCATTAGCCAGTTCCTTTTCTGGATTGGCATCTTTTAAGTTGTAGGTCACTTCACTTGGTCTGGAGCTTGAAAACGGCTGAACATCTGCTTGCCACAAATCTGTATTCGTAATTTTGAAGGCTCCATCTTTTTCGATCTTATAATGAGTGCCTTCAATACCGCCGGTCATATACATATATACATCTTTGTCAATTAAATCATCTACAAATTGCAGCAGTCTCTTCAACTCAGCTTCTGTTTTTACTTCGGATTTCGGAAATGCCAGCAAACCTCCTACCCCGCTTCCCTCAGACCATACGTGGTATTTGCCATCTCCATTCGAAATCTTGTTAACCGGTACCAGCTTCAGCCCCTTTTGTAAGCCTTGGGACAAGGTTCTGAGGTTAGAGATATCGATCATGCCTGTATAAATACCTGCTTTACCTTGTGCAAATTGTTGCTGCTGGTCCGTTTTAGCGGTTACAGCAAAGTCTTTAGAAAGATATCCATTTTTGTATAATTTATTGGAATACTTTAAGGTCTCCAAATATTGAGGAGTATCAAATTCCGGCGTAAACTTCCCGCTTTCATCTACTTTCCAGCCATTAGGTGTGCCAAAGTAGGAACTTAAAGTTTTGAAGCTGCTGTAGCGTAGATCCGATCTGTCAACAAACCCAGTCGTATCATTTTTTCCATTTCCATCCGGATCATCTTCTGTAAACGCTCTCGCAACTTCATACAACTCATCCAGTGTCGTCGGCACCTTCAGTCCTAAGCGATCCAGCCAATCCTGGCGAATGACCAGACCCGCCCGAGCCAGATTCTTCTGGAACGGAACGCCATACAGTACCCCTTCAATGGATGCGGCTTCCCGAACTTCAGGCGGGATTTTTTTCAAATTTTCATAATCATCCAAATACTTTCCTACATCCCAGAATAGTCCTGATTTCAATGAACTACGTACTGAAGAATTTGTCATCATCGTCAGGGTCACCATATCGGCCAATTCGCCGGATGCAAGCGCAGTAGTGATTCTCTCTTCTTTGGAAGCGTCAGGCACCCAATTGAACGTGATTTTAGAATTGGTGTATTCTTCAATTTTGCTTTTGATCGTTTCTGTAGGCGGAGAAGCTGTATGCAATACGTTTAACCAGGTAAATTCCAGTTTGGACTTCGGATCATAGGTTTGGCTGCTTTGATCCTCAGCTCCCTTGTCAGCGCAAGCAGCTAAAAAAACACTCATGATCATTAGTACAGCAAGAAGGCCTGATACTCCCTTTTTCGTCGTGATTCCCTTTTTCATTGTGTTTGCTCCTCTTCTGTTTATATATTTATGCCATATCTTCCTCTTTCACCAGAACCTCTCGCTCTATTTTGCTGAACACCTGATGCGTCATCCACATCACGAGATAACCCATAATACTTGCTCCGGCAAAAGTTAGAATTCCTGGGTACAAGCCTAGAATCAATGCAAAAAGCACGACAATGGCTACAAAAAGAACAAGCGTATATTGTAAATACGAAAATCCAATCACTATCGACATTTTGACCTTCAGTCTGATACCTTTCCAATCATAGTGAGCCAGCAGCGGGAAAATGTAGGCCAAAGAGATGAGATACAAAAAGGCTCCAATAAGCGTCACCACACGAACATACCAGGACGAGACGTTGACTATATCCACGTAGAGCACGTAACCCACAAGGCTGTAAAGCCCGCCAATGATGGCTGCTTCTTTAAAGCTTTCTCTAAAGTAACGTACAAACGTCGAGAAAATGGCGACTTCCTCATTGCCCCGAATCCACTGTCTTAAAATACTAAGCATAGCGACGGTTGCAGGCCCAACGCCTATAAAACCCAAGCCCAGAATCGTCGCAACCGTCCAAAGCAAGTTAAGATAGACCAAGCGTAGCAGGCGCATGCACCATTTGTTCATGTTTTCTACAAACCGTACCATTTTGCATCCTTCCCGTCGTCATTAGTAAACGCCGTCTTCACCAAATTTCTTGGCCAGTCGATTGGAGCCCATAATCAGGATTAAACCAACCACACCTTTAAAAAGTCCTACCGTCGTACTGAAACTTAATTGTCCATTCTTTAAGCCCGCAGTATAAATGTAGGTGTCAAAGATTTCGGCAACCTCGCGGTTTAATGAGTTCAATAGCAGATACATATGTTCAAAGCCCAAATCCAACGTGCTACCGATCTTCAAAATTAACAATGTAATAATGACTGGGCGGATCGCAGGCAAGGTAACGTGCCATGTCTTTCTCAGGCGTCCAGCTCCGTCCATCTCTGCTGCCTCATACAATTGCGTATCTACCACTGTAATCGCAGATAAATAAATGATGGTAGACCAGCCAAGTTCCTTCCAAATCACTTGCCCGATGTAGACGGTTCGCAGCCATTGCGGAGAAGTTAAGAAGCTGATCTTCTCACCGCCTAGCGCGGCAATCATTTCATTCAGCACCCCACCGTCTACGGTTAGGAATACATAAGAAATCGAAACAATGATAACCCATGACATAAAGTGCGGGATGTAGATGATGGTTTGAATAATGTTCTTAAAAAACATCTTCCTAACCTCGTTCAGCATGAGTGCCAAAATGATGGGCAATGGAAAAAAGATTACAATGTTCAATGCGAACAAAACCAGCGTATTGCGAAGCAGCATAAAAAACGTAGGCTCGGTAAACAAACGAATAAAATGCTTCATTCCTACCCATGGACTGCCCGTGATTCCCTGAAAAGCTTGATAATCCTGAAATGCAATCACCAATCCCCCCATAGGAAAATACTTAAAAATAATGAAGTACACCAGTCCGGGTAAAACCATTAAATAGAGCAGCTTGTGTTTCTGCATTCGTAAAAGGCTTTCCGTCGTTCTTTTGTTCTTTTTCATTTTCATGTTTGGTGCGGGGACACTTGAAACTTTCATTAGTTCGACCTCCTTCAAACGTTCCTGTATACGTTTTCAAGAGTACGCGATTTTCGGCATTCCGCATATAATCATCAAATGATAGCGTTTACAAAACTAGGTGTGCAGCCTACTTTTCAACCTTTTCACCTTAGCAAATGATTACAACACAACCTAATGATCATCCGCCTTTTTCCAGGCTTAGGGAACACCTCAAGATTTGATTATATACGGAATTCTTTCCTCTTGATAAGGTTGACATGTAAACGATTACGAGGAGGTCAACTACATTGACACAACCATTACGAAAACAAAAATTACGAAAAAAAGAATCGCTGGGCAGTCGTATTTTCAACATTGTAAACAGTACACTATTGATTCTCATTGCCCTCACTTGTCTCTTACCTTTTTTGAATATCATCGCCAGCTCTTTTGCCTCAACCGAAGAAGTGATAGCCAAGAAGTTCATTTTATTCCCAGTTACTTTTTCCTTAGATGCCTACCGCTATATTCTGTCGACTCCCACCATTTTTAGAGGCCTTGGGGTTTCGGTCGGAGTAACGATCGTCGGTACAGTTGTAAGTATGATATTTACTGCTTTTATGGCTTATGGATTATCCCGAAGATATCTACTTGGCCGCAATACGATTAACTTCATTGTCGTGTTTTCTATGTTGTTTAGTGGGGGGATGATTCCGACATTCCTGGTTGTAAAAAGCATGGGGCTTATCAATTCGTATTGGTCCTTGATTCTTCCCGTGGCCATTAATGCGTTTAATCTGATTATCATGCGTAACTTTTTTCAAGCGCTGCCAGATGATCTGGAGGAATCAGCCAAGATGGACGGGTGCAACGATTTTGGCATCTTTTTTAAAATTATGTTGCCGTTAGCCCTGCCTTCTATTGCAACCATCTCTCTATTCTACGCTGTTGCCTACTGGAATACGTATATGCACGCCATTCTCTATATTAATGATTCTGCCAAATGGCCGATTCAAGTCTTGCTACGTCAAATTGTAATCGTTTCCAGTGGTATGCAGGCAGAAGGAACTGCTGTAGATGTCATCCCGCCTGCGCAGACCATTAAGATGGCGGTCATTGTCATTGCGACCGTTCCGATGTTAATCGTATATCCATTTGTGCAAAAGCACTTTGTCAAAGGAGCTTTGTTAGGCGCGGTTAAAGGCTAATTGGCTTGCTTCATCTTTCGGTAAGCTCCCGGTGTAACCTGTTCCTTTTTCCGAAAAGAGCGGATAAAGTTTTGTGAATTATGATATTGCAGTCGCTCGGCGATTTCTTTAATCGTCATATCTGTCTCAATGAGCCACTTCTTGCCCATTTGCAGCCGATAGCCCATCAGATATTCACTAAACGTCGTTCCGTATTCTTTTTTGAAAATACTGCTTAAATAATTCGGATTGTAATGAAGTCGGTCTCCAATGAGTTCTAATGATAATTCCTGGTCATATTCAGCACGGATAATAGCAGCAATTTTCTCCGAGAGACAACGGAATTGCTGGTTGGTCTTCTCTTTCATGCTTTTTACCATGGGGAAAATAACTTGCTCTATCAGCATACGTTCTATCTCTTCCGGGTTACGGATGTCCAGCAAACGATGATACAAGGCATGATTGTCTTGCGTCAGCAGCACTTCAATCCCTAATAGTTGCTCCAATTGGATGAGGTTATTCACAAACCGTACCAACAGCACTTCAAAGTTCATGGAATGATTATTTTTTATCATCATTTCCTCCAATAAAGAGTGCACGGTATGGTATACCTGCTCTTCGTCCCCTATTCGGATGGCATCAAACAGTTTCGATTCCAATTCCGTAGGATAATGAAGCAGCACCGGACCTGAAATGACCATGGAAATATCTTCATAAAAAATAATCGACTCTTTGCCTAAATTTAAACGGTGATGCAAAGCTTGCTTGCTCATCTCACAGGCTTCTTTACTTTCTAATAAGTTATCATACGCCGTACTAATGCCGATGCTGATGGATACATTCAAATACTCTTTTACGTTTCGAACCAAAAGGGTCGCATCATCCAGAACTTGCTTTCTCATTTCCTGTTCGCTCAACCCTGTCAAAATTAATATGGTGGCCTGAGTGTTATCGTTCAAAATGATGGGAAGCATTCGCTGCTGCTCTGGAATCGTTTCTTCTACGATCTTGTTAATAGCCAACAGCAAAACATCTTTATCGGAGGGATCTCGATCTCCCAGATTATCCAGTTGGACTAACAAGGTAATATACATTTGATTCTCGATCTGCGGATAACCCAAGCGTGGCATTTTTCGTGCCAATTCCTCTGCAGAAATACGTTTGCGAAACAGATTGAGAATCAATTGGGTTTCCAACTGTGGCATTTCGGACTGAATGAGACTTTCCAAGCTTTCCTTCTCGGTTACAATGTTATCGATGGAATTAATAATCCATTCAATTTCATTTTTAGAAGGTTCATTTTTGAAAGCGAAATTAGGATTTTTAGGCAAGCTGCGTTTTATTTGCTGAAATGGCTTTGTAAAGTAAATGGCAATGAAGTATGCCACTACCACCATTAAAAGCGTTAATACAAGTCCCATCATGATGATCCCAAATTTGGTCGTTTGAAAGGCATCCGCAATTTCTTTCTTATCTAATACCGTTAAGTAAGTCCAATTATTATAGGCAGATTTGGCATAAATAACTTGTCGTGCAGGCTGCTGATCCGTTTTCTCCAAAGTTAACATACCTGTGTTGTTCGGCTTCACTGTAGCTTCTGAAATGTGCTGAAGCTGCTGGGTGGACAATAATTGTTCAGCAGGCTGGGTTTCATACATTAAATCGCCTTGTTTATTCAAAATAAAAACAGCCATATGATCCTCGGTTTGAATCGTATGATTTAACGTTTGCAGCGAAATATCCGACAGAGCAATGGCTTGCTTCTTCTTAGAGAATACAGGCAAGGTATTCACAAAACGAAGTCCTTTATCCGTTTTAACCCAGAATAGTCCCTGACCCTGATGGTCGATATAGGTATTAACCAGCTTCTCCCTTTCTGCTTTCGTCAAATAAGACAGGCTACCATTGGAGATTCTCCAATTCTGATCCAGACTGATTAGTGAATATTCCGTTCCTTCTAATCCCATCGTAGCAATATAATTGAGCTGAGTATTCACATTCCGATACGCTATAAAATCTTTTTCTGTAATGGGATTTTTCACAACATCATTAAAGGAACTGGTCGTGCTATACGTATTAAAAGCATATTCAATCGTTTGAATTTTCTGCTCCAGGCTGTTTCTGATCTGTGCCATGTAGCTTTGCTTGGTATTGGAAACTCTCTCCACAACGGAGCTAATTGTTGTAAAATAGATGTAGCTGCCAAAACTGGCCACCAATCCTACTCCCAAAACCAGAATCGTAATAAAAATAGTATAGAACATTCTTCCTTTTTTCATTGCGCTCCCCCTCTGGCTCTTTGCATCACAACAAAATTATAGCGCTTTCATAACAAGGTTTAAATCATTTTTTTCACGTGTGCATTATTTTTTACATCCGTATCATTCCAATTTAAGTCGATTTTGTTTGGTTTGCGGCAGTTAAAAAGAAAATTGGAGGAGTTACTTATGTTACATGTTGTTAGTCCTAAAGAACCGATTATACAAGAAGAATTTCCGTCAGACACTTCCTTTCTCTCCCTCTATCCCGTAGCAGTTCGTGAAGCTCGTCCTTTTATATTGGTATTGCCTGGCGGTGGCTACGAGCATTTGGCCTCACATGAAGGAGAGCCAATAGCTCGGTGGTTGAATGATCTAGGTATTCATGCGGGTGTGCTGGAGTATCAAGTCGGCGATTTCGAGATTAATTCCTTGTTGGAGGATGTAGAACATGCTCTGCAATGGATTCGCCAAACACAGCATGATTGGCTAGTCATTCCTGATCAAGTGGGGCTCATCGGTTTTTCTGCAGGCGGTCACTTGGCCTCCATTGTCTCCACTATAGGGACAGTAAAGCCAGATCTTCTGTTGTTGGGATACCCTGTAATTTCATTTCATGAGCCTTATACACATATCGGAAGCCGTACACATTTTTTAGGGGAACAGCCGACGCTGGAGCAGCTTCAAGCCTTTTCATCTGATCGGCAAGTAACTTCACAGACACCTCCAACTTTGATATGGACTACAGCCAATGATGGGGCTGTACCGGTAGAAAATAGTCTGTTGTTCGCTTTTTCATTATCCCGGGAACGTATTCCGTTTGAACTGCATGTATTTGAGGAAGGGCGACATGGATTGGGACTGTCAGAGGACAACCACGAATGCCGTCAATGGCTTGATCTGGCGGAAACTTGGCTTCAAAAACATGGATATGCTCAGGCAAGGCAACAGATGACAACTCGACTGTTTATCGCCGGGGACTCCACTGCAGCTCAAAAAGGGGCTACCGAAAAACCGATGACAGGCTGGGGTGAACACTTGCAAAGCTACTTGGCACCGTCTGTTCATGTGGACAATCGTGCTGTCAATGGGCGAAGCACCAAATCTTTTATAGCAGAAGGCCGATTAGGTGATATTGAAAAAGATATTCAAGCTGGAGACTATCTGTTTATTCAATTTGGACACAACGATGAAAAAAAAGAAGACCCCACTCGCTACACCGATCCTGATGGAGAGTATCGTCAAAACTTAATTCAATACATTCAGTCCGCTAGGGAGCGTGGTGGAATTCCAGTCTTATTGACCTCTGTAAGCCGCCGCCGATTCACCGCAAACGGTGAACCTGATCCGCTGGCTGTAGGAGCCTATCCTGCTGCCATGAGACAAGTAGCCGCGGAAACCAAAACACCCCTGCTCGATATTTTTGAAGCTTCTCAGCAGCTTTATCGTTCAATGGGTGAAAAAGAGTCCCAGCAGCTATTTATGCATTTGCCTGAAAAAACACATCCTAATTACCCCGCTGGAGTAACGGATAATACCCATTTCTCTGACGAAGGAGCAAGACAGATTGCTCAGCTTGTAGCAGAAGCAATTCGTCAATGTGCGGAACTGTCTGCATTAAAACAGCGTATGGTGGAAAGGAATCTAGATAGCGATGAGAGGCTTGCGCACCAACTTGTCAACTGATATCAAGAACTAAATAGATACAAACACAAAACGGACTTGGAGCTATCACTCTGACGTCCGTTTTTTATTCCGAGTGGATCAAAGACTATACAGCTAGGAGAATAGTTCAAAAATACAGTAACTTAAAATAAAATTCTTTAATTGTTATATTTTAATTCTTTTGTATTTCACAGGACTTTAGAATCGTTTTATTGTATTATTTTGACAACATTTGTCGAATGAAGTGAGATCTATAACTTTACATGGTATATTTTAGGAGATCACATCATACATAAGGAGGATTTTTTTATGAAAACTAAGAAAATATTATTATCAACAGCCCTGTCTCTGGGACTTATTGGGAGTATTATGTCCCTAGCGCGTCCGCATCTGTAGGCCCTTCTCCGGTAATTACGCCTGTAGTAGAAGTTAACGGAGTATACTACAGAACGGCTACGTTGCCACGTAATTATTCCTATGCGTTGTCAAATTACCCAGGGGATACTTATAAAGTGGCGAGCGGAAATGTCACCGTCTCCGCTTCCGGGGTGGTAACCACCACTACTGCAACGAATGCAAAAGTTGAGATTTACGGCGGTAACGGTAAATTGAGAATGGTATACACTGTTAAGGTATCTTAAGATAAAAACGGTAAAAATAGCACTGTCCGTTTATTGGGACAGTGCTACTTTTATGGAACGAAAAGAACTCATATTAGCTTTTTTATCAGCGAAACCCTTTATTTGTTTTCATTGAACTCTATTAACCGACTCTTAAGAAGTTTTATTTAGATACTCCTCAAATTGAGTGCCAAATGCTCGAACGTCCTCTTTTCTAAACTTTCGTGAGATCAATAAAGATACCCCAAAAAATCTAAGTCTCCCTCACTCCAATCTATCTTTCCTACTTCTTTAATCATTATTCCATCAATTTTCTCAAAGCCTATTCCATTTGTAATATTTTTTTCATTATCAATTTTTAACCATTTAATTTTGTTCTTTACAGGCTTATATCCATTTCTTAAATACAAGATCATATTATCAGCAAATAAAAGTATAAAATCAATATTTCCTGTAACGGATAACTTTTCAATTTCTAAAAGCAGTGCTGAAGCTATTCCCTGTGATCGGACATTTTTTGAAACACACAAATCAATTAAACCCAGTACTCTTATGGATTCTCCGTTTAGATTCATTATCCTATAATCTAATCCAACATGCCCTATAAGTTGATATTCATGGTTAAAAGCTAGAAGTCTAAAATGTGGAAGTTGCTTGAAATAAATTCTATCCTTAGGGTAGATTTCTGAAAAACTGTCGATTAATAATGCTTGTATACTGGCTGCTAACTCTTCACTTATGTCATGTTCAAAAACTTGATCTATTTTCAAAATACCACTCCCATCCTTGTGCCTACTGTAGCACTCTTCTACATTTAAGTGTGACAACTGTACGTGAATTACCGGAGTTGATCTAAACAAAATGAACCAACCTAGAAAAATATTCCTAGTTCTGATAGACTAATTTTGTGTTTTGAAAGTTAAATTGATAAGGAGCCATAAAAATGAAGAAATTTATATTAGTATTCTTCTCAGTAATCATTGTTTCTGCCTTCCTCCAATTTCCAACATTTGCTGCAGAAATCAATGCAAAAGAAATCCTTAAGAAAAAATATCCTCGGGAAATTGTAACACTGAGCAAATCTACGGATTTAAACGGAGATGGTAAAAAGGAATACTTCCTACTTACTGAAGCGGGTAATTTTTTTCTTGTTAATTCTAAAGGGGCAGTTGTATTAATTAACACAAATATAATAAGTGATGAATTTTTTGAACAGCCTACTATCCAGATTTATCAAGTATCTAAAAAAGAAAAGCACATAGCAATAACCTTTGAATATGGACCATCAAATACACAGTTTTATGCTTATCAATATAAAAACGGTACATTATTTAATAAACTTTCCATTATGGGCGATCAGGGAGTACAAGTTGATATAAAGGGAACCGTTAAACAATATTGGAAAAAGTACAGACCTGAGGGAGGATGGGATTTAGCTATAGCGACGTATTCATGGAGTGCTTCAAAGAATAAGTACCTCGGAGCAGGACAGCTGCCTTAGTTAATCATCTCTATTGAAAAGCTCACGTTTAAAGTCATCTAAGGAAATACACTGGGACTCACACCAGCTTTCAGTCAGTGGAGTCCTCTTTTAGATCTAAAAGTAAACTCACTAGTCCCTAATATTTTCTAAAGTAGCGCTTCCCATCTCCTGTAGGCATAATAACCTTCTGCTCCCTATCCCGTCATTCTACCCGCAATATAGACTCTTCCGCCCATACAATATAGTCAAATCAGGCATCGAAAAGACGATATAACGATCAGCAAAATGATTTCTGAAAGCTGTCCGTTATCAAAGGTATGATTGGGAAACCGATAAGTTATCGGAATGGCATACTGTTCCTGCTGGCGGCATTGTCATAATCGCCCCTTTTAAATGCTACTTCCCTCCATTTTCTCAACCTCTATAAACAGCAAAAAAACCCTGCTACGCAAGGTTTTTTGAGGAAATGGGCCCTGAGGGACTCGAACCCCCGACCAATCGGTTATGAGCCGACCGCTCTAACCAACTGAGCTAAGGGCCCTCAAAAAAATATGTATATTCACGTCGCATATTCATAACAGCAACGTTAATTAATATACAACATTTTCTTGTGTTTCGTCAATAGTCTTTCGCAAATTTTCTTTTAAAAAATTATTTTCGTGGACTTACGGAATAAATCGGACACCATAACGACCTTTGCGCGAGCGGTACACCTCCACTGCGCGGGGATCATTGTAGCCATACATCCAGCCGTCGTGCTCCAACCTTTTTGCCAGACATCCTGCCTGGAATTTAGTCGTGTACAGTCTGCCATAGTAAATCCAATACATCCGAGCTCCCTCTTTTCACATGATGGTAGGAGTTAGTGTAACCGGATCGAATTCGATTTACACGGCCTGAGCCATAACAATCTACAATGGTTAGCAACGAGTACGAATCGCTCTAATCATTAGCTCTGTTGGCCCCTATAGCTCATCTTATTTGCCAAAGGAAGCCGGGTCCTGACGCCAAGAACGCAGCAGTTCCATCTCTTCTTCCTGAATGGTTCCTTCACGCAGGGCAACATTCATCAGGGCTGTATAATTGGACAAGCTTTGCAGCTCCACACCTGCTTCTTGAAAGGCTTGAGTCGCTTTGTCTAGCTGGTAGCTGAAAATAGCCAGTACCGCTAACGGCTGAGCGCCTGCTTGTGCTACGGCCTGTGCTGCTTTAATGGAGCTGCCTCCTGTAGAAATGAGATCCTCGATGACCATAACCTTTTGTCCTGCGCTGATGCGGCCCTCAATTTGGTTCTCTTTCCCATGTCCTTTGGCTTTGTCCCTTACATAAGCCATCGGCAGATTTAGCTTTTGCGCCACCCAGGCCGCATGAGGAATCCCTGCTGTAGCTGTCCCTGCAATGACTTCGGTTTCGGGATATTGCTCACGAATGAGGGCAGCAAATGAGTCTGCGATCAGCTCGCGTACCTCCGGGTAGGACATGGTCAGGCGATTGTCACAGTAGATTGGCGATTTAATGCCGGATGTCCATGTAAAAGGCTGTTGTGGGCGCAATGCCACCGCCTGAATACGTAACAGATGGGATGCAATTTGCTCGGGTATACTATTGAATGTGGTCATACTTGTATCATCTCCTCAATAATGTGTTCCGCTGCGGCGCGTGGGTCTGCTGCTGCGGTGATAGGACGTCCAACGACAATGTAGCTGCTGCCCTGGGCAATGGCTTGCCCAGGTGTAAGCACACGCGACTGATCGCCTGCAGCACTGCCTGTCGGGCGTATGCCAGGAGTTATCGTCTTAAATTCTGATCCACATACAGCACGAATGGCAGACACTTCCAAAGGAGAAGCTACCACACCATCCAGTCCCGCCTCACGGGTCAATTGTGCGTAGCGAACGACTGCATCCTGTATCGTACCAGGAATACCCAACTCCTTATTCATGGTCGTCTGATCCGTGCTGGTCAGCTGTGTGACTGCAATAATGAGCGGCATGGAAAGCGAACTGTCTGCGGAAATAGCTGCTTCTGCACCAGCTTTAGCGGCTGACATCATACTGCTGCCCCCAGCGGCATGTACGTTGAACATATCCACACCTAGGCGGGTAATGCTCTCTGCCCCTCCCCGCACCGTGTTAGGGATATCATGCATTTTCAAATCCAGAAATACGGAGTATCCTCTGGACTTTAGCTGTTCTACAAAAGCTGGCCCTGCACTATAAAACAGTTGCATACCTACTTTTATATAACAGGGAATCCCCTCTAGCTGCCGAATTAACTGCTCAGCCTGCTGTGCATTGGGATAATCTAACGCAACCATCAGCCGTCCTGCCATCTGCTGAAATGCTCCATTCACCGTTCTACATCCCCTTTTTACGTCAATTCGGGTACATTTGCCCGTGATAAAGGACATCCGTCAGCCTAAGCTGATGAATGTCCTTCCCTGTGCTACTTATTTCCTCACATCAATTCGTAACGCATTAGTTGCTCAGGACCGGCATGGATTCGGATGTGAAATTGATCGTTTCCAGCATTCTTAGCAAAGCGCGTACTGTATCCAGTGAGGTCATGCAGACGATACCATTCTCAACCGCTTCGCGGCGGATACGGAATCCATCACGTTCTGGCGTTTTGCCTTTGGTCAGCGTATTGAAGACAAAGTTGGCTTCACCCGTACGGATCATATCCAGGATATTCGGGTTCCCTTCGCTCAGCTTGTTGATCGTGTTCACTGGAATGTTGGCTTGCTCCATAGCAGCCGCTGTTCCACCTGTTGCAATAATTTTATAGCCCAGTCTGTAAAAGCCCTGCATCAACTCGACAGCTTCTTCTTTGTCCTTATCTGCCACTGTAATGATGATCGCTCCAGTGGATGGGATTTTCATGCCAGCCCCCACAAGTCCTTTGTACAGTGCTTTGGCATACTGAATATCGCGTCCCATGACTTCACCTGTCGATTTCATTTCCGGGCCGAGTGTCGGCTCTACACGGCGCAGTTTGGCAAAGGAGAATACCGGAACCTTAACCGAGACATAATTACTTTCAGGCCAAAGACCTTCTGAATAACCTGCCTCTTTAAGCTTACCGCCCAAAATAGCCTGAGTGGCCAGATTCGCCATCGGGATATTCGTTACTTTACTCAAGAAAGGAACTGTCCGCGAGGAGCGAGGATTAACCTCGATCACGTACACCTCGTCTTGATGAATAACAAACTGGATATTTACCAGACCGATCGTTTTCAATTCCTTAGCGATGCTGATTGTAATTTCCACAATTTTTTGTTTCAGCTCGGCAGACAAGTGCTGTGGTGGATACACCGCGATAGAGTCACCTGAGTGAACCCCGGCCCGTTCCACATGCTCCATAATGCCTGGTACCAATACTGTCTCACCGTCGCAGATGGCATCGACCTCTACTTCTTTACCCAGCATATAACGGTCGATGAGCACAGGATGCTCTGGATTGATTTTAACCGCTTCTTCCATGTACCGCAGCAATTCCGTATCGGAGTACACGATTTCCATAGCGCGCCCGCCCAGAACGTAGGATGGACGTACCAGAACCGGATAGCCCAGCGCCTGTGCGGTTCCTACTGCTTCATCAACCGAGGTGACCGTGTTGCCTTTAGGCTGTGCGATAGCGAGACGAGACAAAAGTTGCTCGAACTTTTTCCGGTCTTCCGCTTCATCGATACTTTCCAGACTCGTGCCCAAAATATTCACGCCTGCCGCACTCAGCGGAGCTGCGAGATTAATGGCCGTTTGACCACCGAACTGGACGATAACCCCAATCGGTTTTTCCTGCTCGATGACATTCATTACATCTTCGAAGAAGAGCGGTTCAAAGTAGAGGCGGTCGGATGTGTTAAAGTCCGTAGATACCGTCTCCGGGTTGTTATTGATAATCACTGCTTCGTAGCCCGCTTTTTGAATAGCCCATACCGCATGTACGGTGGAGTAATCAAATTCAATCCCTTGCCCGATCCGAATCGGTCCGGAGCCGAGTACGATAACTTTCTCTTTGCTAGATGGAATCACTTCATTTTCCACCTCGTAAGAGGAGTAGTAGTACGGAGTTGTGGCTTCAAACTCGGCTGCGCATGTGTCTACCATTTTGTAGACCGGACGCAGGTTTTGAGCTAGACGGAATTCACGTACCTCACGCTCGGTTGTCATACTGTCGTTTTGGCCCATACTGCGAATCTCGGCGATAGAGCGGTCGGTAAAGCCTTTACGTTTGGCCTGATAGAGTGTTTCGTAGGTCAGCTCAGACTCTCCAGCGATGATGGCTTCGAACTTGACGATTCCCTCTACCTTATCGAGGAACCACCAGTCGATTTTCGACAAATCCTGAATTTCCTGCTGCTCCCAACCGCGACGGAATGCTTCAGCTACCAAGAACAAACGCTCATCATCTGCTTTAATCAGGCGATCCTTGAGCACGTCATCAGACAGCTGATCGGCTCCCTTAAGATGCAGACGGTGTACGCCAATTTCCAAAGACCGTACCGCTTTATGGATGGACTCTTCGAATGTGCGTCCGATGGCCATGACTTCACCCGTTGCTTTCATTTGCGTACCCAGCTTACGATTGGCAGAAATGAATTTGTCAAATGGCCAGCGTGGTATTTTGCTCACGATGTAATCCAGTGTTGGCTCAAAGCAAGCATACGTTTGTCCCGTTACCGGATTCACAATTTCATCCAGCGTGTAGCCCAGTGCAATTTTGGCAGCCATTTTAGCAATCGGATATCCGGTTGCCTTGGAAGCCAGCGCCGAGGAGCGACTCACGCGCGGGTTTACTTCAATTACATAGTACTGATAGCTGTGCGGATCAAGCGCAAACTGTACATTACAACCACCTTCGATATTGAGGGCGCGGATAATTTTCAAAGAAGCGGAGCGCAGCATCTGGTATTCGCGATCTGACAGCGTCTGACTCGGAGCTACGACGATACTGTCGCCAGTATGCACGCCGACTGGATCAAAGTTTTCCATATTACAGACAACGATGCAGTTATCATTTCCGTCACGCATGACCTCATACTCGACTTCCTTCATACCTGCGATACTTTTTTCCACCAAACATTGTCCGATTGGACTGTATCTCAAGCCAGAGCTGACGGTTTCACGCAGTTCTTCTTCTGTGGAGCAGATACCACCGCCTGTTCCCCCTAGCGTATAAGCCGGGCGAACGATAATTGGATAACCGATTTCGTTGGCAAATTCTAACGATTCTTCCAAGGTTGTTACAATGACACTCTCCGGTACAGGCTGTTCCAACTCGCGCATCAAATCACGGAACAGATCACGATCTTCGGCTTTTTCAATTGAATTCAGTTGAGTTCCCAGCAGCTTGACGTTTTCACGCTCCAGCACTCCGGCGCGAGCCAGTTCCACTGCCATGTTCAGACCTGTCTGTCCTCCCAGCGTAGGAAGCAGACCATCTGGACGCTCTTGACGGATAATCTGTGTTACAAAATCAAGTGTAATCGGCTCGATGTATACTTTGTCTGCCATGTTGGTGTCTGTCATGATGGTTGCCGGATTACTGTTGATCAGTACTACCTCGACGCCTTCTTCTTTGAGCGCTTGACAAGCTTGTGTACCAGCGTAATCAAATTCCGCTGCCTGACCAATGACGATAGGACCGGAACCGATCACAAGTATTTTTTTAAGTTCTGTATTTTTCGGCATATTAGCGCTCTCCTCTCACTGCGGCGGCGATAGCAGCCTGACGCGGTTGCTTTGGATGATTTCTTTTGTGCTCACGGATCATGTCCAGAAAGCGGTCAAACAGGTAGCCATTATCGTAAGGTCCTGGTGCAGCCTCTGGATGATATTGCACCGAAAACGCGGGATACTTGGTATGTTTAAGACCTTCAATCGTTTTATCGTTGTTATTAATATGCGTCACTTCAAGCTCAGTACCTTGGATCGAATCCTCATTCACCGTGTAGCCGTGATTTTGTGATGTAATAAAGCAGCGTCCGCTCTCCAGTTCTTTCACCGGATGGTTACCACCGCGATGTCCGAATTTCAGCTTTTCCGTATCCGCTCCCGAAGCTAAAGCGAACAACTGGTGTCCCAAGCAAATTCCGAAAATCGGATATTCCCCTAACAGTTCAGCTACCGTACGAACGGCATGGGGTACGTCTTTTGGATCTCCAGGGCCGTTAGACAGCTGGATACCGTCCGGGTCCAAGCGGCGAATTTCCTCAGCCGTCGTATCATGTGGAACGACAACTACATCGCAGTCCCGTTTATTCAGTTCGCGCAAAATGCCACTTTTTGCACCGTAGTCAATCAATACGATCCGCTCTCCGTTGCCAGGACTACTGTACGGATGAGGTGTGGAAGTCATAGGAACCTGATTGCGCAGTTCTTCAATGGTCAAGTCAGACATCATTTCTTTCAGTTCTTCCAGCGGCTGGGAACCAGTCGTCAAAATGCCCTTCATCGTGCCGTGATGGCGAATAATCCGGGTAAGCATGCGGGTGTCGATGTCGCTAATGCCAATGATGCCATATTCCTTCAGCAAATCGCCCACGCTGTATTGAGCACGCCAGTTACTTGGCGCCGGCTCGTAATGTCGAACAGCAAAGCCATGGACATAAGGCCGTACCGATTCAAAGTCATCCCGAGTAATTCCGTAATTGCCAATCAGCGGGTAAGTCATCGTTACGATTTGTCCGCAGTAAGAGGGATCAGTAAGCACCTCTTGATAGCCTGTAATCCCTGTGTTGAAAACGACCTCGCCTGTTTTATCACCTTCTGCACCAAATGATGTGCCTGTAAACAGCGTGCCGTCCTGAAGTAACAATCTTGCCTGCATCCCGTCTCACTCCTCTATATTGTTTCCTGCTATAAGGTTCTATTTTTTTTAGTGATTTCTATTTATTTTGCTTCGTCAGCAGACCATACCAGTTTACCGTCTACCCAAGTTTTCACAGGCCAGCCTTTGAGCTTCCAGCCTGTAAAAGGAGTGTTGCGTCCTTTGCTGGCAAACGTTTGCGGATCAACTGACTGCTCCTGCTCCAGATCAATCATGGTCAGGTCAGCTGGAGCCCCTTCTTCCAAGCGTCCCGTATCAAGGCGGAAGACACGCGCTGGATCAGCAGTCATACGACGCACCAGAAAGTCCAGCGTCCACTGTCCGGTAGCTACGAATTTCGTGTACAACAGTGGGAAGGCCGTCTCAAATCCAACGATCCCGAATGGCGCCAGCTCCATACCTCTTGCCTTCTCTTCCTCACTGTGCGCTGCATGGTCGGTTACGACGATGTCAATCGTACCGTCTTCCAGTCCCTCGATGCATGCCTGCACATCACGTGGGGAGCGTAGCGGAGGATTCATTTTCCAGTTAGCATCCAGCCCAGGAATGTCCTCATCTGACAATACCAAGTGGTGTGGGCATACCTCAGCCGTTACCTTGATGCCAAAAGATTTCGCGTGGCGGATTAACCGCACTGACTGCTCCGTGCTGACATGGCATACATGATAGTGTGCCCCGGTTGCCTCGGATAGTAAAATGTCTCGTCCGACGTGAATGGCTTCGGATTCGTTCGGAATGCCTTTAAGTCCGTGGCGCTTGGCAAATTCGCCGTCCGTCACTGCCGCTCCTTCAACAAGCGTGTTATCTTCACAGTGTGCAATAACTGGCATATCCAGTGCTTTGGCCCGCGCCATGGCGTCCTTCATCATTTGCGCGCTTTGCACCCCGACACCATCGTCAGTAAAGCCGATTGCACCTGCTGCTTTGAGCGCTTCAAAATCTGTCAGCTCACGACCCAGTTCGTTTTTCGTAATGGCTGCGTAAGGAAGAACCTTGGCAAGCCCTGCTTCCTGTCCCTTTTTCATTACCAGCTGGACTGTGTCGACATTGTCAGTCACTGGACGTGTGTTTGGCATGCAGGCAATCGTCGTAAATCCGCCTTTCACCGCCGCGCGGCTGCCCGTTTCAATCGTTTCTTTATATTCAAAGCCAGGTTCTCTCAGATGCACATGCATGTCGATTAAACCGGGGATGACCAGTTTTCCCTGGGCGTCGATCTTTTCGATTTCGCGCTCCTGCCCAGATGCCCCTTCTTCCATAAGTAGGCTAACTCCAGCATCCGCATTTGCGATAGCCAAAATCTTTCCGTCGGCGATTAGGATGGATTTCAATTCAGCCTCGCCCTGCTCGTTCAATACGCTTGCATTCATAATTAATTGTTTCATCTGAAATATTCCTCCGCTCAGTTTTCTGCAACTTTTCCTACGATCCTACTGACAGCTTCTACAGCTTCATTGCCCGTTCCATAACCGCCATGCGGATCGGAACCCCGTTTGCCATTTGCGGAAAAATTCGTGATTGTTCGCTTTCCACAACTGCACTATCAATTTCCACATCCCGATTCACTGGAGCTGGATGCATGATAATTGTTCCGGGCTTCAGGTTCGCTGCTCTTTTCTCTGTCAAACCGTACTGCTCTCGGTACTCATCCGCTGAGCGCAACATCCCTTCGGCATGCCGTTCCAGCTGTACCCGAAGCATCATGACCACGTCCGCCTGTAGTGCCTCTTGCATCGAAACATAAGGCGCGTACGCCGCAAGATCAGGTGCTTGCATATTTTCAGGAGCGCAGAAGCTAACCTTGGCTCCGAACTTTTGCAAGGCCCATAGATTCGAGCGAGCGACACGGCTGTGCAGAATGTCTCCTATAATGGATACTCTCAAGCCTTTAAGCTCACCGAAAGTTTTGCGCATGGTGTACAGGTCCAGCAGAGCCTGTGTTGGATGCTCATTGTTGCCGTCCCCTGCATTAACCAGTGGAACATTGACCTTCTCAGCGAGCTCTTGCAGCACCCCGGCTGGCTTTAACCGGATGACTCCTGCATCAATGCCCATGGATTCGAGCGTACGTACTGTATCGTAAATAGACTCCCCTTTTTCCACACTGGAAGCCGCAGCGGAAAAGTTCAAAACCTGAGCGCCCAGCCGCTTCTCTGCCATTTCAAAAGAAAAGCGGGTGCGAGTGCTGTTTTCAAAAAACATGTTGGCCGCAAAGCGTGATTGCAGTACTGGAACCAGTTTTTCTGGTTGAGATTCCCAATAATGAGCGCGATCCAGAATGGACTCGATTTCATTTCGGCTAAGTTCCTTTAACCCGAGCAGGCTACGTTCTTTAAGTTGACTGGCTGTTGTGATCATAGCTGTTCCCCCCGGTTCTGAATGATTGTCACTTCGTCCTTACCGTCCGTCTCTTGAAGGGCTACTACGATTTCCTCAGATTTGGAGGTCGGGATGTTCTTGCCGATGTAATCTGGACGAATCGGAAGCTCACGGTGTCCGCGATCCGCTAGCACTGCCAGCTGAATCATTTGCGGTCGTCCGCAGTGCATCAATGCATCCATCGCCGCGCGGATGGTGCGGCCTGTGTACAGCACATCGTCAAAGAGAATGACTTTCTTATCATGAACCGATACGTCAGCAGGATTCATCAAAAGCTCTTTTCCATTTCCTTTAGCTTCGGCTACGCTACTCCGGTCATCCCGGTAGGCTGTGACATCCAGCTCTCCCCATGGAATTGGTGCGCCTTCAATCTCAGCAATTTTTTCAGCCAAGCGCTGCGCCAGATGAACTCCTCGTGTTCGAATACCTACTAGCACACAATCGTCAATACCTTTGTTTTTCTCTAAAATTTCATGTGCAATCCGTGTCAATGCCCGACGAATCGCAATTTCATCCATCAGTACATGTGTTTCATTACTCATGCTTCCAGCCTCCTCAGGTGATATTCCCTTCAGACCTGGTCCCGTGTTCGGATACAAAAAAGACTCCTTGCCCAAGTTTGGCAAGGAGTCTCGTGTGAACAGTCTTCGACTGTTCTCCGATCTCTCGGACACACTGAAGACATACCGCCGCAGCGGATGCACTGATCAGTGATCCATTCACGTTACCTTGCCAGCCTCACGGGACTGATTTAAAGGTGCTATTCAGGATTTCCTTTGTCCTGCTTCTCATAGTGTGAGATGGTTAGCCATCTCTTGGACAAAGTTCATCGCAACTACAAGAAGTATGACAGATTGAAAATCGTGTGTCAACACCCGTTCAACCGGAACCACCGGAAGCACTCTAATAATTATACAACTTCATTGTATAATTATCCATAGTTGTTTTTACCCATACCTTATCCCACAATAAAAAAACCGCCATTTAGGCGGTTTTACATAATAATTTATTCAGGTTTGTGAATAGGAATGCAAATTATCATTGTTTTAGCGACTACGCAAGGATGCCAGCACATCCTCCATATCAGGAGGGATTGGTCTGTTGAATTCCATGTACTCTCCAGTGGAGGGATGCTTAAAGCCCAGTACCGCCGCATGCAGCGCCTGACCATCCATACGAACCCCTTTGCTGCGCCCATACATAGGGTCGCCAACCAATGGGTGTCCAATAAATTTCATGTGAACACGAATTTGATGTGTGCGCCCTGTCTCCAATTGAAGTTCAAGCAGGGTATAATCCCCCAACCGTTCAATGACGAGAAAATGGGTGACTGCGTGCTTGCTGTTACGTTCCGTCACTGTGAACAATTTGCGATCACCGGAATCGCGGCCAATCGGAGCATCTACCGTTCCCTGATCGTGGCTCAAATGACCGTGAACTAAGGCTATATATTTCCGAGTTACACTATGGTCCTTAAGCTGTGCTGCAAGTGACGCGTGAGCCTGATCATTTTTAGCCGCCATCAGCAGTCCTGATGTATCCTTATCAATACGGTGAACAATACCAGGACGTAATTCCCCGTTGATGCCGGAAAGATCGTGACAGTGGTACATCAGTGCGTTAACCAATGTTCCCGAAGAGTGTCCCGGTGCAGGATGCACGACCAGACCACGTTGCTTGTTAATAACAATAACGTCCGAGTCCTCGTAAACGACATCCAACGGAATATTTTCCGGTACAATATCTACACTTTCTGGCTCCGGTACCGATAATACAATACGATCTCCTTCAGCCAGCTTGTAGTTCGCCTTGATCGCCGTACCGTTCACCAGCACGCGACCATTTCCGATCCACATCTGTATCTGAGAACGAGACACTTCCTTCATTTCTTCGGCGATATATTTGTCTATACGCGTTTTGGCATCCCCGGAATCGGCCGTCCATTCCAGAGATTCACCCTCTAGTTCGTCCTCATAAGACAGACCTGCGGCTTCGCCGTTTTCATTCACTTCGCTCATGCTATGACTTCCCTTCAATGCTATCATTGCCATTGCCATTTCCCTTTTCCCGACGCGATTCCAGCAATGTATCCAAAATAATCAGTGCTACACCGATGACAATCGCCGAATCTGCCACATTAAAAATGGGGAACGTATAGCTTCCAAAATTAAATTGTGCAAAATCAACTACTTCCCCTGAAATAGCTCGATCCAAAAAGTTACCGACTGCTCCCCCAAGCACCAAACTTAGCGCAACAGGAAGTAGCTTTTGTCCAGCCTTGACTGTTTTTCGCAGGTACCAGACGATACCGATCACCACTACAATTGTAATCACGATAAAAAGCCAACGTTGACCTTCCAAAATCCCAAAAGCGGCTCCACGATTACGATGGGATGTGATTAAAAAGAAATCGCCGATGACTGGTATTTGCTCGTACAATTCCATCCGCGTAGCCACCAAATATTTGACTCCCTGATCAATCAAAAAAATAATTAGCGCAATACCAAAATAAATCACTGTCCTTCGTCACTCCGATCCGCTTATATCCGTTGTTGAACCCATTTATTGTAGCATAAGCGTTCTCAGATCGTCCACGAAACCCGCAAGCTATCAAGCTCAGATCATCCATAAAATGAACTCCTTCGCATTTGATTAGAATTTCCTATGTAAAAGAGGTCTTCCCGGTGCAAACTACATGGAGCATACTCAACACAACGCATGCGCATGTAAACCTAGAACAAGGAGAGGATTCCATGTCCCCATTGACGGAGCAACAATTGCAGGGCTTGCGTAACGAACTGCTGGAACGCAAAAAAGAAATTGAGCATCGTTTGCAAGACAACGACCATTACGGACTCGGCGATTCCCAACGCGACCAAACCGGCGAGCTTTCTCCTATTGATAACCACCCAGGAGATCTGGCTACCGAAACCTACGAGCGAGCCAAGGATATTTCCTTACTGGAGCACGACGAATTCCAATTAGAACGCATCGAATCAGCTCTGATGGCCATGGAAAAAGGGACGTATGGCATTTGTGCCGCCAGCGGTAAACCCATTCCCTATGAGCGCCTGCTGGCTGTTCCCTATACCATTTACTGTAAAGAGTACAGTCCCGAAACAGAAGTGTCTAACCGCCGCCCGGTGGAGGAAGAATTTCTCGCTCCCTCGTTCGGCAGAACGAGTCTGGATGAGCGTGATGATCAAAACGGCTTCGACGGTGAAGATGCCTGGCAGATCGTCGAAAATTGGGGTACCTCAAACACACCAGCTATGGCCGAAAGTGGAGAAATCCACAGTTATGATGATATGGAAATTGAAGCAGACGATGATAATATGGGCTTCGTAGAGCCATACGAAAGCTTTATTGCTACTGACATTTATGGACAAAATGTATCTGTTATTCGCAGCTCCATTTATCAGCGTTATATCGAAGATGGCGAGGGCGAAGGTCTACTGGAGCCGGATACGCACGAAGACGAATCGTGAACTTCAAGGTGGAAATCGCTTCCTAATAGGTAGTAAGCTCCAATTGTCGTTGTACGATCCGTACAATATCAGCGATATAATCACCGATAATCGGCAAATTCAACGCTCCGAGCACTTGCAGCACATAAATAATGGTAGCGGCAAAAAAAGTAAAACCTAGCGCGATGCCGATTCCCCGGGAAACGCCTGATATTAGATTTAGCCAGAGCAATCGCCAAGGCTTATTCAGCAGTAAAGCATAATCTGCAATACGTGTCCGTTCCATCTGCTCTGACACAGCACGTATCAGCTTTTCAACACGACTTAATTGCTCTGCCTGATTACCTGTTTTTCTTTTATCTGCGGCTATGGCAGCCCCTTCTCCGTTGCCCCCTCGGAGACTCCTTCCCTGTCTACGTCTTGATCGTGCCGTCATATGCACAATCCCCCTTTTCCCATGGCTGCCCTGAACGCAGCAAACGAGCCGAAGCACGTAACGGAGAAAACCCGTTTCCGATGCTTAGGCTCGTTTTTATATGCTGCCTGTTATTGTATTATGGGACAGGGGGCTTGTAATTATTCCCCAATATGAACGCCGATGGTTTTACCGTTCACTTCCACATGTTCTGCCGGTTCGGCTTGACCAAATGTCACAGTAGTAACCAATACGTTCTCACGCAACACAGAGTCAAAGCTTTCGATGGCCTGACGCAGCTCGTTATCTACATCCAACGTCAACGCCACATATTTTTCAATCGGCAGATCCAGTTTTTTACGATAATCCTGTACCGCACGAACCACTTCACGTACCCAGCCCTCTTGCTCCAGCTCCGGCGTAATGTCTGTGTTCAACGCTACCGTTAAGCCATAACCGGAAGCAGAAGCGAAGCCTTCTTTCGCTTTTTTCTCCACCAGCAGTTCTTCGGCCGTAACTTGCAGCTCTTCACCTTCTGGAGAAGCGACGTTTAACACTCCTTTTTCTACAACAGAACGGGTATCCTCAGCAGACATTCCTTTGAAAAAGTTTTGTAGGAAACCGACATTTTTGCCGTATTTCTTGCCTGCTACTTTCAAATTCAGTTTCAGTGTAAAATCTACAAAGCCGCTATCGTCCGTCTCAACATGAATATGCTTCACGTTAATCTCATCTTTGATGATTTCCTCATAGCCACTCAGTTCAAAATCCTGATCCATGGACAGAATCAACTCGGACAACGGTTGACGCGTTTTCAAACCCGTTTCGTTGCGGACGTTACGCGCCAATTCGACGACACGGCGTGCCGTTTCCATATCTCGTTCCAGTTCCAAATCGATCAAGGACTCATTGGCAGTCGGATAATCATCCAGATGAACACTTTCCCCGTTGCTCAGGTTGAGGTAAATATCCTCTGCAAGCAGTGGTGTAAACGGCGCAAGTAGTTTGGCAGTCGTTAACAGCACTTCGGTCAGTGTACGGTATGCATCCAGCTTATCTTCTGTAAGACCATTGCCCCAGAATCGGTCGCGTGAACGACGGATATACCAGTTGCTCAGCTCATCCACAAACGACTCAATCGCTTTGGATGAGTTCAGGAAGTCATTTACAGCCAGCGCTTTGTCCACTACCAAAATCAGGCTGTTCAGACGGGACAAAATCCAACGATCCAACTTATGAGCCGATGGTTTGAACGGATGCTGTGCCGGATCAAATCCGTCGATATCCGCATACAAGGTCAGAAAAGCGTGTGTATTGACAAGCGTATCCACCAGCTTCGATTTAGCCTCACCTACAATGCCTTTGGAAAAACGTTTGCTATTCCATGGTGCACTATCTGACAGTAATGCCCAGCGGAAAGCATCTGTACCGTACTCGTCAATCACTTCCCACGGATCAATAACATTACCCTTGGATTTGGACATTTTCTGCCCCTGCTCATCCAGTACATGGCCTGTCGCCATGACAGCTTTATAAGGAGCTTTGCCAGTCAGCATAGTCGAAACCGCAAGCAAGCTATAGAACCAGCCACGAGTCTGGTCAATCCCTTCACAGATCATATCTGCCGGAAATTGCTGCTCGAACGTTTCATTATTTTCAAAAGGATAATGATGCTGTGCAAACGGCATGGAGCCACTATCGAACCATACGTCGATTACTTCCGGTGTACGAGTCATTTCGTATTTACCGCATTGGCTACGTACCTTAATATCATCTACATATGGTTTGTGCAGCTCGATGTCTGCTGGTACATCGCCAATCGCACGTTCCCTCAATTCAGCAATACTATGTGGAGCGAACTGTTCTCCAGTTTCCTCACAAACCCAGATGTTTAGCGGTGTACCCCAATAGCGATCGCGACTGATGTTCCAATCCACCAATTCTTCCAAAAACTTGCCAAAACGTCCTTCACGTATATGCCCCGGGTACCATTCGACTTCGCTGTTGTTGGCAATCAATTGATCCTTGATCGCAGTTGTTTTGATAAACCAGCTGTCCATAGCATAGTACAATAATGGAGTATCGCAGCGCCAGCAGAACGGATAGCTATGCTCGTATTTTTCCTTGCTGTACAGCAAGCCTTTTTCGGACAGCATTTTAACAATATCTACATCACAGTCTTTTACAAAACGGCCTGCAAAATCAGTGATTTCCTCTACATAGTTACCTTGAAGATCCACCACGTTGATGAACTCAACACCATTTTCACGACATACCCGGTAATCATCCTCACCATGCGCCGGAGCCATATGAACGATACCTGTACCGCTGGAGTCTGTTACGAACTTCGCACCCAGAATCTGATTACCCTTCTCAACCTGAAAATACGTAAATGGCGGGGTATACGTTTGGCCAACCAGTTCTGAACCGGATAGTGTGCCAATCACTTCATGATCGCCTTTAATTACGTCCTCAACCAGATTTTTAGCAACGATGTATACACCGTCTTCCTGCTTCACACGTGCATATTCCAGTTCAGGGTTGACGGCGAGCGCCACGTGACTCGGCAAGGTCCAAGGTGTTGTGGTCCAAGCCAGTACATATTCACCACTGCTATGCAACTTGAATTTAGCCGTGGCACTCAGATCCTTCACATCTTTGTAGCCCTGCGCTACTTCATGAGAACTTAGCGTCGTCTGACAATCCGGGCAATACGGACTCACACGATGACCACGATACAGCAGATCTTTTTCATGAATTGTCGCCAAAATGTTCCACACGCTCTCGATATAGTTATTATCCAATGTAATGTACGGGTTATCGAGGTCTGTCCAGTATCCGATCGCTTCGGTTAGATCACGCCATTGTTGCTCGTACTCAAACACGCTCGCCTTACATTTTTTAATAAACTTTTCAACGCCATATTCTTCAATTTCAGGTTTATGGGAGATTCCCAGCTGCTTTTGTACACCCAATTCTACCGGCAAGCCATGCGTGTCCCAGCCTGCCTTACGTACGACGCGGTATCCCTTCATCGTCTGATAGCGACCGACGAAATCCTTAATTACACGACCCAGCATATGACCGATATGCGGTTTACCGTTAGCTGTTGGTGGACCCTCATAAAACACAAAATTGGGCTTCCCTTCACGATTTGTGATAGATTTACGGAATGTGTCCTCCTGTTTCCATTTGCTCAGGATACGCAGGTCACGGGACCGTGCTTTTTCTTTAACATCCACTCTGTTCATACTGTCATACTCCCTCTCTGCTCATCATTGATTTCCCTAGCATTTACTAAAAAAAGCAACAAAAAAAGCCCCATCCCTGTAAAGGGACGAGACTGTGCTCGCGTTACCACCCTGATTCCGTAAAAACAGACCATTTTAAAAATACAGTCTCATCACGGCTCTCTGAGCCCCACTCAACTCAGCAGGGCGCCATTATAACGCATGGCAAACGGTGATTGCTTACACACGCCATAAATCTTAAGCGCTTCAGCTCACTTCTCCGGGAGGATCTTCGGTCATGTTCTGAACGTTGGCTTGCACCGAAAGGCCAACTCTCTGAGGGACAAATCATGACGTACTCGTTCCCATCAACGAATTAAACATGTTAAATTCATCGAATATTAAATCAGCAACATCGTTGCCTTGAATAACAACCATCAGCCGACAGACGGATAATCATTGAATTCAGTATAGTATTTACAGTTATAGCCTGTTTAAAGATAAAAGTCAACCCTAACAAAACCTGATAAAAGCTTGTCAAAAATGAAATTAGTAAATTTCTTTCATCTCACGCTCGCGCTCCAGTACTTCGCGTTCCCGGTTTTCAAGTGCTTCCCAGCCGTCTTGGCTCAACAAGTCGAGCTGTGCTTCCACTAGTGTACGAAACCGTGCTCGGTAAATCGATGCCTGCTTCTTCAGTTCTTCAACCTCCAACGCGATCTTGCGGGATTTGGACAATGCTTCGTTCACAATACGGTCCGCATTTTTTTCCGCTTCCTTCACGATCAGTTGGGATTCTTTCTTGGCGTTGTTACGAACTTCATCAGCCGCTTCCTGCGCCACGATAATAGTCTTACTCAACGTATCCTCAATCGTCGCGAAATGATCGAGCTTCTCCTGGACGTTCAACAACTCAGTGCTCAGTTCTTTATTTTCACGAATAACGCCCTCGTAATCTTTGATCACCTGATCCAAAAATTCATTAACCTGATCCTCATCATAACCGCGAAGCCGGCGGGCAAATTCCTTGTTATGTATATCCAATGGCGTTAATGGCATGCCGTCCACCTCCTATAAGATTGACAAAAAATACATTTTCCGCGTCACGACGCTCACTATCATCTATCGGTCATCATACCCCGTTTTGTGAATACTGTACAGAGCAAAATCGTTCCAGTTCTTCGCTATAGCTTAATTCTTTCGACAGAAAGCTCGTGATTCCTGCCTACAGCTATACAAACTTACCAATTTTGACACGGAATCTTCCCTTTTTTGTCATCCCGTCTGTTTCAAGCACTTTGAAACGCCCAAAACCCTGCATGGAAATAACGTCCCCAGCTTTAAGTGGAGTGGATGGATTCTCCTCCACCTTCCAATTTACCCGGCACCGTCCCGCCCGAATCGGTGTTAATATTTTACTGCGGCTTAGCTTGTACACGTCGCTGGCAATACCGTCCAGGCGCAAAGAAGCGACCGTCAGATCTAGCACCTCTAATGCAACTTCCTTCGTTCGCAGACTCGCTACAGGCAACAGTTCTGTCCATACATGAACACGATGTACCTGCTGCAAATGCATTGTCATAAAATCACCGATCTCTGAAGCTACCAATACATGGCACCCATCATCAAGTACATGAATGTCCCCGATTTTCCCACGTTTGATTCCAAGCCCCAGTAGGGCACCTAGATAGTCACCGTGCTCAAGGGTACCTATTTTATGATCGTCAGATGTGATGGAAAGGACCTGAATCCCCATCTCCTCACCGTCCAAATACGAATAATCGGGCGCAATAAGCGCCCGCTTTCGTTCTGAAGCCATGTATCCTCCATCAATCCTAATCGTGACCTTGTCTTCCTTCGAAGCAAGTGTCTCCAATATGTACTGCTGGCGCGGGTCCAAAAAATCAGTCAGCTTCTGCTCATGATAAGCTCCCGCATGACTGATCCATTCGGAAGCGCGATCCACATAATCCCGTTCATCCGGGTGAAAATGCTCATAAATCTCAGTTCGCATAACTCCTCCTAGACGAGATTACCAATTAAAGAAATCAAACCGTATGACGCAAAACGCAGAGCGATCAGCGCAACGATGGGAGAAATATCAATCATCCCGAAGATTGGCGGTATAAACCTGCGAAAAGGAGACAAATACGGCTCCACAAACTTGGCAAGTAAATCACCAATCACACTCTCTCTGGCATTAGGAAGCCATGACAGCAGAACATATGCAATGATCATGTACGAATAAATCTGAAATAGCCAGTAAATTACCTCGATCAAGAAAAGTTCACCTCATTCTGTTAAGTTCTTGTTCAGTGTCAGCCAGTATTTCCGTAATAGAGCCTTGAATCTCAACCGTATCTGGTGTACACAGAAAAATATTGTTCCCGACCTTGGAAATACCACCACCCAGTGCATACACAGTACCACTCAAAAAATCAATAATGCGTAGCGCCTGATCCTTGCGAATTCGTTGCAAATTGACTACGACGGTGCGATGGGAACGGATATGGTCGGCAATTTCCTGTGCTTCATCATAAGAACGCGGCTCATACAGGACAACTTTCACATTTTTCTGTGAATGGATGCTGACAATATTAGTGCCCTTCTGGTTCTTACGTTTATCAAAGCTTGGGGTTTCAATTTCTTGATCTTCCGGCGTATTCATAACCTCTCGCTCTATAACTTCCTCTTCTTCCTGAAGCCCCAGAAAGTTCATGAACTTATTCATTACGCCCAATGGAAATCCTCCTCTCGTCCGACCAGTACGGAACCAAGCCGCAGCCAGGTCGCTCCTTCTTCAACCGCCACTTCAAAATCATTGGACATCCCCATAGACAAGTGAACGATGGGTTCTCTAGTCAAGGCTTGTCCATTTAACCTATCCCGTAATTCCCGTAATCCCCGAAACACAGGCCGAGTTTTTTCCGGGTCTTCCTCATGAGGAGCCATCGTCATCAAGCCAATCACGTCCACATGCTCCAGCTCGCGAATTTGTTCCAAGAAGAGAACAACCGCCTCAGGGGACAAGCCATATTTGGACATTTCCCCAGAAATATTGACTTGCACAAAAGCTTTAACTCGCAGCCCCAGAGCTGCTGCCTTCTTGTCCAATTCCTGAGCGAGAGATAATCGGTCAAGCGAATGTATAAATTTAAATTTTCCAATCACATCTTTAACCTTATTCGTTTGGAGATGACCAATAAAATGCCACGTTCCCCGGTCACCCAACTTGCTCCATTTATCCGCAGCATCCTGCCAGCGATTTTCGCCCACATGCTCCAAGTTGCTATCCAATACAGATGTCATTGTCGCCGTCGAAACATATTTCGTGACAGCGATCACATTAACTTCATCACGCGAACGTCCGCTACGGGCACATGCCGCTTCTACACGGGCATTCACTTCTTTAATTCGTTCCTCCAAAGACACGGGAGGACTCACCTCTCTTCCAGACCAATCCAGCTCGCCATTCTTCCTGTAACGCCATCTTCCTTGCGATATGAAAAAAACAAATCGCTACGGCTGCTCGTGCATAAGGTAGTACATTCGATATGGCTCGGCAATATTCCTGCTTTCATCATAATGTGTCGATTGCATTGTTTCAAGTCAAGTAGTGTTTTTCCATCGGCTAATGGGAAGTAAACAGAACCTTCCCATTTATCATTACCCGGGCAATCATGCTCCAAAACCCGAATTTGGCTCATCACGTGCTCATCCACCTCATAGGATTCAGAACCAATGGAAGGACCGATAGCTGCTAGCAGATCGGACGACTGAGATCCATATTCGTTCTGCATGGTCTGTACCATTTTCAATGCAATTTCCGCAACGGTTCCCTTCCAGCCTGCATGCGCCAACCCAATCACACGGCGCACTGGATCACAAAAATATAATGGTACACAGTCTGCATAAAAGGACGTCAACAAAATGCCAGGTACATTCGTCAAAAGTCCATCTGTGTCCTGAAAAGCGGATGCACGATCCATAAAGCCCCGCCCTCGATCAGCAGCCTTGACCACAGCAACATGATGACCATGAACCTGCTCACCGCACGTCCATGCTTCAGCAGCAAAACCAAGCTGCTCAGCAATGAGCCGACGATTACGAATGACTTTCTCGGGGTCATCCCCTACATGAAACGCACAGTTCAGACTAGCGTAGGGCACCTCACTGACACCGCCATGACGACCTGTAAACCCCGCTGTTAATCCCTGAACCTGTCGCTCCCAAGATTGAATATATAACAACTCCGGTACGGGACGTCCGCCATCTTGCATTAGCGTAGCCCCCGTAGCCTCGGTATTCACTACAAATGGTTCCATTCATTCTCACCTCTACTGCCCAGTGTACCAAAAAGCCGCCGTCGTGTCTTCACAACACACTAAAATACGTAGATCTGCAAGTTCAGAAGCTCCGTCGGTCACTCGGCTCCTGACGTTCGATATACAACTTTCCCTCCCCTTCACCCGGCGGCTCATGCAATCCTTCCAGACGTACAAGCACAACATCCGAACCAATTTTCACAATGTTGCGCCATGGAATAACCAACTCGCTACCGCCTCCAAACCAGCCCATAAAACGACTGCTACCTGGAACCACAATGGCTTCAATTTTCCCCTGCCGCACGTCAATCTCCAAATCACTGATTTGTCCCAGACGTCGACCATCTACAATGTTAATGACATCCTTGGTTTGAAACTCGGAAATTTTCATTGCTCTTACTGACGTTTCCGGTGCACTCACACGCATCACATCCTTTATTTCACTATATGAGCGGAAGAGTCCAAAAAATGTCCTGTAAACGCAAAAACGATCCGAGTAGGATCGTTTTTATCGCTGGAACATTCAAGCATTCATTTCATTAGGACTTTACATGTTTTTGCATTTGCTGTATAGCCGACTTCTCTAATCTTGAAACCTGGGCTTGAGAGATACCGATTTCGTCGGCAACCTCCATTTGCGTCTTTCCTTCATAAAAACGCATAGACAATATCATCTTTTCACGCTGGCCCAGGCGATGCATCGCTTCCCGCAGAGCGATTTCCTCAATCCATGAGACGTCTTTATTTCTGTCATCACTGATCTGATCCATCACATAGATTGGGTCGCCCCCGTCGTGATATATCGGCTCGAACAGCGAAACCGGATCCTGAATCGCATCCAACGCGAACACAACGTCTTCTTTAGGCACATTCAGTGCCTCTGAAATTTCAAAAATCGTGGGTTCTCGCGAGTTCAGATTCGTCAGACTGTCCCGCACCTGAAGCGCCTTATATGCAATATCCCGTAACGAACGAGACACACGGATCGGATTATTATCCCGCAAATAACGGCGAATCTCTCCGATAATCATCGGCACCGCATAAGTGGAGAACTTTACGTTTTGCGAAAGGTCAAAATTATCAATCGCCTTCATTAGGCCGATACATCCTACCTGAAACAAATCGTCCACAAACTCTCCCCGATTGTTAAATCGTTGAATCACACTCAGAACGAGTCGGAGATTGCCGTTGACCAATTTTTCTCTGGCTGATCGTTCATTATTTTGCTGAAGTGATGTGAACAACTCGCGCATTTCTGCATTGGTTAATACCGGCAGTTTGGCGGTATCCACACCGCAAATTTCCACTTTGTTTCGGGTCATCGTGTCTTACCTCCCAAGGAGCAACATTAATGTACATTATCTCCTGAGGGCATTTTTTTATTCGCCGTTTCCATCGCTTCCGGATATACCCATGCATTATACCATTTTATTAAATTCTTTCCGTAAGCGCTTTATAATTCGCTTTTCCAGACGCGAAATATACGATTGCGAGATACCCAACAGGTCAGCAACATCCTTCTGTGTCTTCTCCTCTCCGTCTTGTAAGCCGAAGCGCAGCTCCATAATCAAACGCTCTCGATCCGTCAATTTATCCAGTGCCTTATGCAATAATTTACGGTCCACCTGCTCCTCAATATTACGGTAAATGGTATCATTTTCCGTGCCCATCACATCAGAAAGCAACAACTCGTTACCATCCCAGTCAATATTCAGAGGCTCATCAAAAGAAACTTCCGATCTCGTTTTACTATTGCGACGCAAATACATCAAAATCTCATTCTCAATGCATCGAGACGCATATGTGGCAAGTTTGATTTTCTTCTCCGGATCAAAAGTGTTAACCGCTTTGATTAGTCCAATAGCACCGATAGATACGAGATCCTCAATGTTGATGCCCGTATTCTCAAATTTGCGGGCAATATATACGACTAACCGCAAATTTCTTTCGATTAGCATCGACCGTACTGCCGCATCTCCAGAAGAAAGTTTTCCCAGCAAATATTCTTCTTCGTCTCTCGTCAGCGGTGGGGGGAGCGCCTCGCTGCCGCCAATATAATAAATTTCTTCACTTTTCAGCCCAAATAAAAATAAAATACGATAATATTGCAACTGCAACGCTAGCCTAATTTTCATCTTCAATTTCATCTGTTCCCGCATATCATTCTCCCCCTTTTGAAAATAGTGCAATTCCAGCTGTGCTCCGTCCATTTCACCATTGGATGTTTCTCGTTGCCTTCAAACATCATTTTGTGTCTATGCTACATCATCCTGATTCTGTAAAATGCTCACCAAAAAGTGCATCTCGTTCCTGTCTGGTATCAGCACTGCCCTCTCCTTGTGCCGTCACATCCGGGTGAATGATGGCGCGATACTTACCCTCTGCCGACAATGTTCCCCCATCCAAGCCAATCAACACTCGATGATGTACAAAATGAACCCCATTCATCACCACCTCTACCCGGTCTGGTTTAAGGGCGAGCATAAAGGAATGACTGCGGTTAATTCCACGATAGGGGACGAGGCGAACACGATCCTGCCAGCTAAACGATTCGTCCCCCAGTTCCATCACCAGTTGGTCAGCATTACCCTCAGAACATTTTCGGAGCCAGGAGGCGGGCAAATGCGATTCCCACAAGGCCGCCTCCATGACCATCACCGGGGTTCGGGTCAAAGGATCATAGAGCTGATTACCTGTATCCAACAAGCCTGTACACTCAATATGATCCTGCCCAATCCATACCTGCACTTGTCCCAGAAACCCACTCATCCTTTCTGTGCGCTGCTTTGAGGACTGCACAATACGAAAGAAAAGCATCACTCCGCCAAATGCGCATAAAATAAACCAGAATGCGATTTTCAGTTCAAAAGACATTCCACCCGAAGCGGTGTACCAGATGCCGTTAAACAATTCCCCCGTATTTTGGAGAAAATAATGCATCCCCAAAATGCCACCTGCAGCTACAAAATTGATCATGTAAAAAGCACCCATTGTACGAAGATACTTTTGCATGCTGCCAAATCCAAAAGCCACCAGCAGCATTATGACCGATAATGCCAGTTTGATCAGGAACGTAAATAAAAAAGACAGTTCCGGCACAAACATCATGACCACATACATTGCGCCGATTCCAGCTGAAGTCATCAACCTCCACCACACTGGACGGATTTTTCTCATCCAGGCGGTGACCATCATCAGCACAGCATCAATGAACAAATTGGCCAAAAAAATCAAGTCGATATAAACAACCAAGGCTTCACCCGCCCAGCGTTTGCAGGATAGGATTAAGTATAGTAGTCATGCTGTTCAAAGTCTGTCTAACGGTGGGGACGGTGACCGACTAATTTTGTCGGAAAGAGGAGAAGCGCCTGAACTGCAGAATACGGAAAACAGAAAGAAGCCCGCATCTCCAGGGAGAATGCGGGCAATCCGAATTGAAACTAGTTATCGTTATTATTATTGCGCGAACGGTTACGTAAGAATGTAGGAATGTCTAATTGGTCACTGCTTTGAGTGTTACCAAATGGACGCAAGTTAGGAGAGCCTTTTTCCGCCGATTCGGAAGTAGCCGGGTTGGCTGCCGGTTTACGTCCCGGTGCCGGTTGACTTGGCTTACCTTCAAAGCCAGTGGCAATAACGGTAACCTTGATCTCTTCTTTCAACTCTTCGTCAATGATAGCACCGAAAATCATGTTTACTTCCGGATCGGAAGCCGATGTTACAATTTCAGCCGCCTCATTAACCTCATACAGAGACAAATTGTTGCCGCCAGTGATGTTCATAATCACACCACGTGCACCTTCAATGGATGTCTCCAACAACGGGCTCATGATCGCCTTGCGTGCTGCTTCAGCCGCACGATTTTCACCAGTTGCTTCACCAATCCCCATCAAAGCGGAACCACGCTCCGTCATGATCGTCTTAACGTCAGCAAAGTCGAGGTTGATTAGACCCGGTACAGCGATCAAATCTGAAATACCTTGTACCGCCTGACGCAGAACATTGTCTGCTTCACGGAATGCTTCCAACATTGGGGTTTTCTTGTCCACAATTTCAAGCAAACGGTCATTCGGGATTACAATCAAAGTGTCTACTTTTTCTTTTAATCCCTCAATACCGAGTTCAGCTTGATTGGAACGCTTACGCCCTTCAAACGTGAATGGTCGGGTTACCACGCCTACAGTCAGCGCGCCGCATTCCTTGGCAATTTCAGCAATGACAGGAGCCGCTCCGGTTCCAGTACCGCCACCCATTCCCGCCGTTACGAATACCATATCCGCACCTTTGAGCGTATTCATGATGAGCTCACGCGACTCTTCAGCAGCTTTTTTACCCACATCGGGGTTAGCGCCGGCACCCAGTCCGCGGGTCAGCTTATCCCCAATTTGAAGCTTATGCTCAGACTTTGCTAAATGAAGTGCCTGGGCATCTGTATTGACTGTAATGAACTCCACACCCTGAACACCATTTTCGATCATTCGGTTAACCGCATTGCTGCCGCCGCCTCCGACGCCGATCACTTTAATTTGAGCCAAGCTCTCCATTTCAAAATCAAATTCCAACATACTATTCCATCTCCCCCTCAATGTGCATGGATGGCCCGTCCATGATTGGCATAATTAGCAATGAACGTTATATAAATTCACTGAACATATTTTTTAAGCGTTCAATCAACCCCTGCTTTTGCTCGCCTTCCGCAGCGGGACTACTACTTTTGGTTCGGTTAGTCGGCTTCTTGGTACTTCCGCCACTGTTGCTAACGCTAGTCGATCTTCCGCGATAGTAACGAATAGCATTATGCAAGATTCCAACTCCGCTCGTGTAGCCCGGATCCCTTACACCGATAAAATCAGGTACGGCGATCCTTACGGAAGCGGCCAGTTCGCTTTGTGCCACCTGAAGTACACCAGGCATGGAGACGGTGCCTCCGGTAAGTATATAACCTCCCGGAAGCTCTGTGTAACCCAAGCGCTTAACTTCCGCCTGAATGAGTTGAAAAATTTCCTGCACTCTCGGCTCAATAATAGCAGCCAAATCCTGCTGGTTGAACTCCTTATCCACATTACTGCCGATACGCGTCACTTTAAAGACGACATCGGCTGCCGCATCATCATACCATGCGCAGCCGTATTTAAGCTTTACTTTTTCGGCTTGATCGGTAAGGGTTCTCAGTCCGTAGGCAATATCATTGGTTACAAATTCTCCACCAATCGGAAGTGTAGATGTGGCAACAATCGTTCCTTCCTGGAAAATGGCAACATTCGTAGATCCTGCACCAATATCCACCAGCACTGAACCCATTACCTTTTCATCCTTCGAAAGAGACAATTGTCCGGCTCCAAGAGGTAGCAAGACCAGATCTTTAATCCTCAAGCCGGCTTTCTCAACGCAGCGCAACAGATTATGTATCGGGGTCTTGCCTCCAGTAACAATCGTAGCCTCTACTTCGAGACGAACTCCAATCATACCGCGAGGGTCCTGAATGCCTTCAAGGCCATCCACGACATACTGCTTGGCTACCACGTCAATAATTTCTCTCTCCGGTGGTACGGCAATAACTTCAGCTGCCTTCAGTACACGCTCAATGTCCTCCTCGCCGATTTCACGGTCCTCGTTGGACACGGCTACTACGCCATGACTATTTTGCAGGCCAATATGATTGCCTGAAATCCCCACATACACTTCTGTTATTTGAATACCAACCATGCGTTCTGCGTGATCCACGGCGTTACGGATTGATTGCACGGTTTGATCAATGTCTACAATTGCACCTTTGCGAATCCCTTCCGAGTCGGCAGATCCAACTCCAATAATATTAAAGGTTCCATTGTTCATTTCCCCAATAATAGCCCGAACTTTGGATGTACCGATGTCCAAACTAACAATGATGTCATTGTTGCTCAAGTCTGTGGCACCTCCTGACTCCAAAATGAATTTCGTTCTTTAAACACACTCTGTACATATTCAACATACTCCATGCTTTCCCTCTTTTTTCTACAAATTTTTTAGAAGCCAATTTATGGTTGCAGTCACATAAAAATTTGAAGAAAAAAGAAGGAGGCAAGTCTATTACCCATAAAATCAATTCTAGCATTTTTTCACATCACTGAGTAGTATCTTTTTCTTGGCCCTCTTCACTCGTATCCGGTTTGAACGGAACGTAGGAATCCGCCTCCAACATGGTGATCAAACCTGGATCTTCTGTTTCTAACACCTGGTTCAAATAACTGATTTTAGAATTCAGTAGAGAAACAGTTGTAATAACCTCAAACTGGGAACGTGTGTACATTTTGATGCGATCCGGAAAAGAAGGAATCGGTGCGGGAATGATTTCCGAAATATCGGCTGTCCATTCCCCCGGAATGCGCGATAACGCTTCACACAGCTTCGCTTTGTACGGATCATCAGATTTCCATTTGGTCAAAATAGGCTTCTCAACAGCTATTCCGCTACTCCCCACGCTCACGCTTGTCCCATTGGCTAGAATAGCACGAAGGCTCCCGTCACTCTGCAACTCGTAAGCAACCGTAGCAAACTCTTTAATGTGAATAGCAATAATACCCGGAAACTGCTTGTCCACTGTGACTTGCTGTATCGATTGAATTTCCCGCAGTTTCACAGAGATGTCGGATGAACTGACTCCGAAATACTGATCTCCAACAGCCAGACCGCTTCGATTAAGAAGCTGATCTCGGGTCGAAAATACATTACCATCAAAACGAATTTCAGAAACCCGACTCAATGAAGAACGGAAAAAGAGAACAGCGAGCAGTACGATAAACAACAAAATGAGAAGAATAGCAATCTTCCGGCTTGTTCTTTTTTTCGTTCTGTTCTTTTTAAGAACAGGTATTTGAGCATTTGGCATAGCTTCTCTCCACAAAAGCCTTTTGTCCCCCCGTTAACGGAGGGACATTACAGGCATTAATTTACGAAATCCAGGTGCTCCGGCACCGGAGACTGACGGCTCATTCGGGCACCCAGTCCCTGGAAAAGACGTTCGATCCGGTCATACCCTCTGTCAATATGATGAACCTGCTCGACAATGGTACGTCCTTGAGCCGCTAGACCCGCTATGACCAGCGCAGCCCCTGCCCGCAGATCGGTAGCCTCTACCGTAGCCCCGTACAGACGAGAAACTCCTCTTATAAAAGCAGCATTTGCATCAACCGTAATATCAGCACCCATTACATTTAGTTCATCCACATGTTTGAATCGGCTTTCGAAGACGGTCTCTTTCATGACACTAAATCCGTCCGCCAAAGAAAGCAAAACCATGACCTGAGATTGCAAATCCGTCGGAAAAGACGGGTAAGGGGAGGTAACGATCCTCTCCACTGCTTTGGGACGACTCATACAACTTACGGTCATTATATCATTCAAGATGCCGATTTGAACACCAGCCCGCCTGAGGACGTGAATCAGAGCAGACAAGTGGGATGGATTGCAGTGAGTCAGCGACACACTTCCTCGTGTAGCTGCAGCTGCGATCATAACCGTTCCAGCTACAATGCGATCAGGAATGACCTCATACGTACACGGATTGAGGCGACTGACCCCCGTGATTGTAATCGTGTCGGTTCCAGCACCGATAATGCGGGCTCCCATGGCATTCAAGAAGTTTTGTAGATCCTGAATCTCCGGTTCCCTCGCTGCATTGGTGATTGTTGTTCGTCCTTCAGCCAACGCAGCGGCCATCATAATATTTTCCGTTGCACCTACACTCGGGAAATCCATGTGGATGTCCGAGCCGATTAGCTTGTGGGCTCGAAACATAATTTGCTCGTCTTTTTCCTCTATCTCTGCGCCAAGAGCTTTTAAGCCCTCTAGGTGAAGATCAATTTTGCGCTCGCCTATGGCGCAGCCTCCGGGCTGGTAAATGGAAACTTCTCCATATCTGGCGAGCAGCGGTCCCATCAGAAAGATAGATGAGCGCATTTGCTTCATCAAATCTTCCGGAATTTGGAACGTTCGGACGGACGACGTATCCACGTATACCGTTTCCTCTTCATGTCGGCATGTACAGCCGAGTCTTTCAAGGATGTGCAGCATGACCTTAATGTCTAAAAGATGGGGCACATTCCGAATTTCTACCTTACCTTGTGCTAGTAAGCTCGCTGCAAGAATAGGTAGTGCCGCATTTTTTGCCCCATGGATACGTATGGTGCCTGACAGGGGACGGCCTCCCTCAATCACCAATTTGTCCAATGTATCACCTCCGAGTTTACCGCTCACCCACTACGAAAACCTCCGGAACTAGCTTGATGCCGGTTTGAGATGATATTGTACTTTGAATATGCTTCATTAGGGTAAGCACGTCCTCTGCTGTCGCTTGACCGGTATTTACAATGAAATTGGCATGCTGTACAGATACCTCAGCGCCTCCCGCCTTCAAGCCCTTGAGACCTGCGCTCTCAATAAGACGAGCAGCATAGTCTCCTGGAGGATTACGGAACACGCTTCCTGCACAAGCTAACTGTAACGGCTGGGTCAGCCGGCGGCGGTCTTTAAAAGCCGCAAGCGCTGCTGAAATTTGCTCGCGATCACCCCGCTTCATCCGAAACACTGCCTCTGTCACCATTCCACGTTGCTCATGCAACACGGAGTGACGATAGCTGAAATGCATATTGTCAGCATCGTACACAGCCAATTCCCCTGTATCCAGCACAATCTCAGCGGACTGGAATATTTGTGACACATCAGACCCATGGGCACCGGCGTTCATGTAGACAGCCCCACCGACTGATCCTGGGATACCACCAGCAAATTCAAGGCCAGACAGTCCCTGCTTGCTGGCCATAACGCACAGTTTGACCAGTGAAACGCCTCCTCCAGCAACGATCTGTTCATCTTCAAAATGAACATAATCAAATCCTGGCCCCAGCTTGATCACAAGTCCCCGTATCCCTTTATCAGAGACGAGCATGTTGGAGCCCCGCCCCAACTGCATCCAGGGAATTCCGTGCTCGTTGGCCAGCTTCAAAACTCTTGCCAGCTGCTCTTTGGTATCCGGGATGACAAGTGCATCCGCAGGGCCTCCAATCTTCCATGTCGTATATTTGGACAGCGGCTCATGCTCCAGCACTTTTCCGATATCATGCTCCGCTAATAATGGCATCCATTGCTGCATTGTACTGAAACCTCCTTGTTGCTTGCCCCGCATGGTTATAAGGCTCTCACCTGACAACCGGCAGCCTGAGTGATGGTCACAATCTATAGGGTATCCTATGTAAATACCATCCGGTGTGTGACAACCGCCCAATTCTGCGCTGCAGACTACCTTTTATGGGCAAGACGTTCCATTTCTTTTACTAAAATATCTGCTGAGTCAGGCTTGCCGAGCGCAGACGCCGACTCTCCCATGCGACTTCGCCGTGCCTCATCCTTCATAATTTCCGCTATAGATTGAAACAGGGCCGGGCCACTCAGTTCCTTTTCTACAATCATGACGGATGCGCCTGCCTTTTCAAGTGTACGAGCATTAGCCTCCTGATGGTTATTCGTCACATTAGGTGATGGGATCAGAATGGACGGAATGCCGAGCGATGTGATCTCTGCCAAGAAGGACGCACCTGCGCGATTAACAATTAAAGAGGTACAAGCCAGCACCTCTGGCATATTGTGGATATAGGGAAGCACATGTAGATGATTGGGCAATGAGCCGATCTGGTTCCGTATGCTATCCAGCGTCTGCTCATAATAAGATTCACCGGTTACATATACAAAATGGACGTCTTTCAGTTGCGAAAGTTGCGGAGCCATTGCAATCATGGCATCATTAATGGCCTTGGCTCCCTTGCTACCACCGACCACAAGAACGACCGAGCTGTTCATCGGAACCCCAATAGTAGCAAATCCCCGATCCCGGTTAGCCAAACGAACTGTTGTAGCACGCGGATTCCCGGTATACAGTACATTTTTAGCTTTGGGAAAAGCTCCTTCTGAGCCTTCAAAGCTAACAGCTACTGTATCCACATAGCGACTGAGAAATGTATTAGTCAGCCCTGGAATTGCATTTTGCTCATGAATGATGCTGGGGATTCCCAACTTGGAAGCTGCATAAACGACGGGGCCGCACACATATCCCCCAGTGCCAATAACCACATCTGGCTTAAATTTCTTTAATAATGCTTTGGATCTGCGAACCCCTTTGAAAAAGCGCATGATCGTTTTTATATTTTCCACAGACAAGCTGCGGCGAAATCCTGTGATATCAATAGCCTCAAATGGAATTTTCTCCTGAGGAACCAACTTGCTTTCGAGTCCTCGTTGACCGCCAATGTATAAAAATTCAGCGTCCGGATCAATCTCTTCGCACTGTCTGGCTACGGCCAGCGCCGGATAAATATGCCCTCCGGTGCCGCCGCCGCTCAACACGACGCGCATAAACGTTCACCTCGCATAACGTGATAAATTTAGTAAAATGCCCAGAGCAGTTAGCATTAAGGTCAGAGAAGAACCTCCATAGCTGATTAAGGGCAGTGTTATTCCTGTTACCGGCATTAAGCCGATAACGACACCGATATTAATGACGACCTGTACGGCGACCATTGCGACAATACCCACCGCAAGCAAGCTACCATAGGTATCGGGAATGGTTATAGCGACACGCATTCCTCTCCACACGAGAACCAAAAAGAGCCCCAGCACCGTCATTCCACCGATAAAGCCAAGCTCCTCCGCCAAAATGGAAAAAATAAAATCAGTTTGCGGCTCAGGAACGTAGCTATATTTTTGTCGACTCATGCCGAGTCCCAAGCCCGCCAACCCGCCAGGACCAATCGCATATAGCGATTGAATAATTTGATAGCCTGCGCCAAGCGGATCGGACCAAGGGTCCAGAAAAGCGGTGATGCGCTGGAGTCGATAAGGCGCAGCTGCAATCAGTGCAGCAAATCCTGCTGCTCCCGACAGAGCCAGCAGACCGAGATGCTTCATACGCGCGCCTGCCGTAAATACGATGAGCATGGACGCTCCCATCATTACCGTACCTGTACCCAAATCGGGCTGAAGCATAATAAGCCCAAAAGCCAGTCCCATGAGTCCAAGCGGGGGCAACAGGCCGCGCGTAAAAGAGCTAATATCATAGTCAGGACGACTAAGCCAACGAGCGAGAAAAAGAATCATACCCAGCTTCATAAACTCGGAAGGCTGAATGCCGAAAGAGCTAATACCGAGCCAGCTTCGTGCCCCGCCTCTTACTACACCAATGCCGGGAATTAATACGGCAACCAGCAGCGCTAGACAGATCAACAACACGACCTTGGCATATTTCTGCCAGATTCGATAGTCCGTTCTGGCAGTAAAGTACATCGCTACAAGGCCGAGCCCTGCAAACAGCAATTGCCGCTTTACAAAATAGTAGGAGTCCCCGTACTCGTGAAAAGCGAGGACGGCGCCCGCACTGTATACCATAACCATGCCGATGGCTAATAAGCTTACAATACAAACGAAAAGCCATAGATCCGGCGCTGGACGAGATTGCTTCATCAGGAGGCCACCCCTTGCATAAAAGTAGGGGCTTATCCAACCCCCCTACTTACAATTTATGCGCCGCCTCTTTAAAAATACGTCCACGCTCTTCATAGGATCGGAACATATCCCAGCTTGCACAGGCGGGTGAGAGTAATACTACATCTCCCGTCTCAGCAAATTCAGCAGCCTTGTTCACAGCCTCCACGAGCGTAGCGGCGGCATCCTCCCCATTATCGACGACCTTTACATGCTCTATTCCGGCCTGCTGGGCCCGCTGAGCCAGCTTATGCCGTGTCTCACCCAAGAGCACAACGGCTTTCACACCTTCCTGTAAGGAAGGTACGAGCTCTGTATAATCAGAGCCGCGATCCAATCCTCCGGCAATGAGTACAATGGGTTGCTTAAAGGAAGATAAAGCCATCATTGTTGCTTTCGAATTGGTTGCTTTGGAATTATTGTAATAAGCTACACCAGCGTGTTCTAGAACAAATTCAAGCCGATGTTCTACGCCGCGAAAAGTACTTAATGGTTCCGCCAAATTTGCTGGTTCTGCGCCTGCAGCAATGGCGATTGCGCAAGCAGCAAGAGCATTTTCTACGTTAAAACGACCCGGAAGTCCAATCTCAGCTACGCCTATAATGGGATGCAGCACACCATTTCCATCGCGGTATACGATGCTACGTTCAATATCGTCCGTCACATCCGGTATGTATGGCGGGTCAGCGAACAACCCTTCCTGCAAACGTTCTGTCATAGAGAACGGAAGCAGCTTCGCTTTTATATAGGGTACGAGCTCCCGGCAGACGGGGTCATCCCAGTTCACCACCGCAGTATCCGCCGCCGTTTGATTGGCAAATAGACGCGCCTTGGATGCAACATAGTCCTCCATGCCTCCGTGGTAGTCCAAATGGGTCTCAGCTACATTGAGCAGGCAGGCCACAGTGGGCTTGAAATCTTTTGTTCCTTTTAACTGAAAGCTGCTCAGCTCCACAACCATCCACTCGTCCGACTTGGCATCCACAGCCGCCTCACATACGGGCGTACCGATATTACCAGCCACGATTGGATTCATGCCGGATGCCTCCAACAGCTTGCCTACCCAAGTGGTCGTGGTCGTCTTTCCGTTGGAGCCAGTAATTCCGATGATCGGAGCTTTACATAGATGGTAGGCGACCTCAACCTCGGTCACGACCTCAATGCCGAGCTCGACAGCTTTCCGTACGGGAGGGGCCGTATAAGGAATCCCTGGATTTTTGACAACCAGCTTCACTCCAGGATGAATTAGCCCCTCTGGGTGACCCCCGCATAAAACGGAAATTCCCAAAGCCTCTAATTCAGAAGCTTCGGGACATTGTTCCCTATCCTTTTTATCATTGACTGTCAGCTTGGCTCCGGCCTGGTGCAGCACCTTGGCAACTTGCACGCCGCTTTTAGCCAGACCGATTATGACGACTTCCTGATCTCTGTATGCGTCTGGATGGTTCATTTGTCTACAACCCCTTGTTGAGATAAAGTCCGAGTCCTGCCAACAGCAGTCCTACAGCCCAGAATGTAATAACTACGCGCCATTCGGACCAGCCGGACAGCTCGAAATGATGATGAATCGGGCTCATTTTGAAAATACGCTTGCCACGTGTTTTAAAGGAAGCTACTTGCAAGACTACGGACAGCATTTCAATTACAAATACACCACCGATAATGAGGAACAAAATTTCGCTTTTCGTAACGATGGCAATGGCACCTATGGCGCCACCGATTCCCAGCGAGCCTGTGTCACCCATAAACACCTTGGCAGGATGAGCATTATATACAAGAAATCCGAGTACAGCGCCAATCATGGCCGCTGAGCATACAGCAGCCGGAAGCGAGGTTGCCTGAATCGCGACAATGGCATAAGCAGCAAAGGCAATGGCACTTGTACCGGACAGCAGCCCGTCCAGCCCATCCGTGAAATTGACAGCATTGCTAATCGCCAGCATCATGATAATGATGAACGGATAATAAAACCAGCCGCCCCAATCAAATGACCATGACGTTCCAGGGATGCCGATCGCAGTACTATGATCATTGCTAAGCAGAAGCCAGCACATGATCGCGCCAAACAATAATTGCCCAAACAGCTTTTGACGCGCCGTCAGACCTAACGAGCGTTTGAATACAATTTTGATATAGTCGTCCAAAAAGCCGATCAGCCCAAAACCGAGCGTAGCAACCAGCAGAACGTAAAAGTCCGTATTTTTGATAGCTGAAAACTTAAGAAAGGTCAGCGTAAAAGCCACCAGAATCACGATACCGCCCATTGTAGGCGTACCTATCTTTTTAAGATGGCTTTGTGGCCCGTCATCCCGGACCTGCTGGCCGAATTTCATTCGCCGCAGCAGCGGAATGAGCAGTGGAGCGGCAATAACCGCCAGTATAAACGATACGACGATCGTCAGCAGTAATAATTGAATATCCATGGGAGTCTCCCTCTCGTCAACATCAGTTCTGTAGCGGACCGTTTTTCAGCGCATCCACAATTTCTTCTAGTCGCATCCCTCTGGATGCCTTAACCAGCACAATATCATTGGGGTGGAGATGAACCTGCAAATGCTGGATCAGCTCTTGCTTATCTGTATAAGCGTGCACGTTAGCAGTTGGCATCAACCCTTGCGCACCCTGCGCAATCGAAGTGCCTAACGCACCGTAGGTAAACAGTACCTCTACGTCGTGCTTTGCCGCGAAAATTCCAATTTCCTCATGGAATTGCTTTTCCTCAGGTCCCAGCTCCAGCATGTCACCAAGCACGGCGACTTTACGTCCGTCCGTTTTATACGCAGACAACGTCTGTATTGCAGCCTTCATTGAAGCCGGGCTGGCATTATAAGCGTCGTTTAGCACGGTAAGTCCATTAGGACAGCTCACGACCTCAATGCGCATGCCCGTCAGTTTTAAAGACGACAACCCTTTACGTATATGGTCTGCATCGACATTGAAATGACGCGCTACCGCCAGTGCTGCCAAACCATTTACAACATTGTGCTGTCCAAGCAAGGGAAGCCTGAAAGCCTCTTTGCCAGATTGGGCTGTTATGAATAAGCTGCCTTCTCCATCCGAAGTGATTTCAGTTGGATAGTCATCGTTGCCTGTAGCTAGCCCGAACGTAAACAATTTTAAACCTTCAGGCTTGACCGTTTCAGACTCCGCCAACACTTGTGAAAGCAGTGGTTCATCCCCGTTGTAGATCAGCAAACCACCCGGCTTAAGGCCACTTGTGATTTCCAACTTTGCACGAGCGATTTCCGCACGAGAACCAAGCTGCAGTAAGTGCGATTCGCCTATGTTGGTTATGATAGCTACATCTGGTTGGGCAATATTAGCCAGCAGGCGAATCTCTCCACGTCCACTCATGCCCATCTCCAGAATGAGAATATCTGTATCCTGCGGCATGGACAGTACCGTTAAAGGCAAACCGATATGATTGTTATAATTTCCTTCGGTTTTGTGTACTTTAAAAGTCGTGCCCAGCAAAGCGTTTACGATGTCTTTCGTCGTCGTCTTGCCGTTGCTTCCCGTGATCCCAACGACAGAAACGCCGGTTTCGCGTAAATATGCAGCTGCTAGATGCTGAAGGGCTTCTAACGTATCCTCTACCTCAATAGCGTTCTCAGCCGGAGGTGCTCCATGATCCTTTTGCCATAAAAATGCAGCTGCACCTGCCTCGCTTACGATCTGCTGCACATAATTATGCCCATCAAACCGCTCGCCCACGAGTGGAACAAACAACCCTTGGCTCTGCGGCCTGCGAGAATCTGTAAAAACGCCTTCGACCATCTGTTCGGCGTCTGCTTCTCCGTGAAGTCTTCCTCCACACATAGATGCAATCTGACCGATTGTTCTTTTCATCACTTGGATAAACCCCTTATCGCTTCTTTGGCTACGATGCGGTCATCGAATTCATGCACCGTTTTTCCGATCAACTGGTAAGTCTCATGACCTTTTCCCGCAATCAATACTACATCGTCAGGGCTTGCCATTTCAACAGCTTTATGAATTGCAGTTCTACGATCCACGATCAATTCGTATCGTTCTGCGGGTACACCTTCGTCAATCAGCCCTTGTTCGATGTCTTTCAAAATCACTTTCGGGTCCTCTGTTCGCGGATTGTCGGAAGTAATAAACGAATGATCGCTGTAACGCGCAGCAATTTTCCCCATCAACGGACGTTTCGTACGATCCCGGTCACCGCCGCATCCAAATACACACCATACTTTACCGACCGCAAATTCCTTTACGGTGCGAAGGACATTTTCCAATCCATCCGGTGTATGGGCATAATCTACAATAACAGCAAAGGGCTGACCCGCATCTACAGGCTCTACCCGCCCATCTACGCCTGCGATAGACTCTAGACTCTGCTTGATATCCGCCAGCAAGATTCCTTCCAGCAAAGCAGCTGTAATGGCCGCCAGTGCGTTGTACACATTGAACTTGCCCACCATTCGAAGCTCAATATCGGTATCTCCTTTAAAAGTAGACACATGGAAGGAGGTTCCCTTGGAACCTATAGTGATACGAGATGCCTGCACATCAGACTCCTTTTCCACGCCGTATGTAATCACTTGGGCCGCAGTTTGAGCCTGCAAATAGGAAGAAGCCGGATCGTCTGCATTCAGAACAGCATATTTGCTATCTGATGCATCCCGCGAGAAAGCATTTCCCAATCTAGAGAACAAAAGTCCTTTTGCAGCACGGTACTCCTCCATTGTGTTGTGGTAGTCCAGGTGGTCCTGCGTCAGGTTTGTAAATATAGCGGTGCGAAAATCAGTTCCTTTGACGCGGCCCTGCTCCAACGCATGTGAAGATACTTCCATGACACAGCATTGAACCCCCTGCTCTGCCATATTTCCGAGATAACGTTGCAGTTCCACCGCTTCAGGCGTAGTGCCAGACATTGGGTAAGACTGACCTCCGTAACGCATTTGAATCGTACCTATCAGTCCGGTGTTCACCCCGGCATCCTTCATGATCTTTTCAATCAGATAAGTTATCGTTGTTTTACCGTTGGTTCCGGTTATGCCGATCATGCGCATGCGTCGGCTCGGTGAATCAAACATATAATCCGCCAAAACCGCCATGGCATGTCGTGCATCCTTAACTACAAGCTGCGGAACAGGTACATCCAGTTCCCGTTCAACGACCAAAGCTGCCGCCCCTGACGCAATTGCCTGCTCAGCATAGTCATGTCCGTCCACTGTAAAACCTGGCAAACACAGAAATAAATCTCCCTGTTGCACTCGACGTGAATCCGCCCCGATTCCTCGGCAATCCACTGTACCGTCACCCACCACACGGGAGACGGCCAGCAGTGAAGCCAATTGTTGAAGCTGCATCTTTCATTCCTCCATTGCTCTCTCGTTATTCATAGTATGGTATAAAATGAACCTATCAATCCCCCATGTAAATACGGATCGTTGATCCCCGCTCCAATCTGGAGCCCGGCTTCGGCGCCTGACTCACGACCGTCTTGCCTGACCCAGATTTCACGAGCATAAAGTTCATATTCATATCTTCGTACAAATCAGCTGCAGTAGCACCTACCAGATCAGGTACCGTTTCGATCGGATTTTCTCCATACTTATACTCTTTAGCAATTTGATTGGTGCGAGGCGGTATTTTCAAGGCAATCAGCGCGTCCTTTAAAATATTTTGCACGATTGGCGCAGCAACCACCCCGCCGAATTGAATGCCCTTTGGGTTATCGACAGCGGTATAGACGACGATTTGCGGATCATCCGCCGGTGCAAAACCAATAAAGGATACAATATGCTCCGAGGAAGAATAACGCCCGTTAATCACCTTTTGTGCTGTCCCCGTTTTACCTCCCACCCGGTAGCCTTCAATGAAAGCAGGACGACCTGTGCCTTTAGCAACGACGCTTTCCAGCGCTTCCCTTACCTGTCGGGAGGTTTCCTCTGAAATAACCCTACGTACCAGTTCTGGTTCTACTTTTTCCAGCACTTTTCCGGTTCCCGGCTGAACCCAACCTTTTGTAATGTGAGGCTTATAAAGATTTCCGCCATTGATAGCCGCTGATACAGCCGTAACCTGCTGGATCGGAGTGACAGACACCCCTTGACCAAAAGCGGTTGTCGCCAGCTCTACAGGACCGACCTGAGGAAGCTTGAACAAAATGCCGTTGCCCTCACCAATCATGTCGATCCCCGTTTTGCTGCCGAAGCCAAAATTGCGAATGTATTTGAACAGTGTTTCTTTACCTAATCGCTGCCCTAATGTTACAAAACCGGGGTTGCAAGAATTCTCCACCACTTGAAGGAAAGTTTGGCTTCCATGTCCGCCTTTCTTCCAGCAACGCAAGCGTGCTCCACCGACTTCAATATATCCCGGATCAAAAAAACGGTCATTTTTGAGATTGACCTTCTTTTCTTCCAAGGCAGCCGCCAGTGTAATGATTTTGAAAGTAGACCCAGGTTCATATGTCATCCAGATAGGCAGATTTCGATTATAGATTTCAGGTGCATATTGCTTATATAGTGCTGGCTCATAGCTTGGTCGTCCAGCCATGCCTAATATTTCACCCGTCTTAGGGTTCATAGCAATAGACAACGCGGACTTCGCCTGAAATTTGACCATGGCTTGGTCAAGCTCCCGTTCCATAATGGACTGCACAGACTTATCAATGGTTAATTGTAAATTCAGTCCATCCTTCGGTTCAATATATTTTTCAGAAGAACCAGGCATTAGACGACCACCTGCATCTGATAAATACGCAATGCTTCCGTCGATTCCCCGAAGCTTACTGTTTTGCTGCTTCTCTACGCCTGTCAGTCCTTGATTATCAATTCCTGTAAACCCAAGAATATGAGCCGCTAGATCACCATAAGGATAATAACGTTTGTTGTCTTCAGCAACAACGATACCCGGCAGCTTCAAATCACGAATTTGCTGCGCTTTCTCCATCGTAATTTTTCGTCCGCCGGGCTGAAGTTTTTGGCTTGCTGTTCGTTTGGTAATCAGCTTGAGCACTTTATCCTCACTCATATCCAGCAAGGGCGCCAGCCTGCGTGCCGTTTCTTCCGGCTTCTTAATTTGTACTGGTATCGCCATGACTGTGGGCGAACTGACATTGTAGGTTAGCGCCGTACCCTGTCGATCCAAAATTTCGCCACGCTTGGCGGCAAATGGAATATTGCGGCGCCACGAGTCCTCAGCCTTGGCCGAGAGCTCGCCTCCTTTACCCAATTGAACATAGGCGAGCCGGACTGACAAGGCCGCAAACAGTACAAATAATCCCATTAGCCCCCATACCAGCCTTCGCCGCATGGTCACGTTAGATTTTTTCAAACGCGCTCCCTCCGTTCCTCAAATACTCATGACATGTCTTACCTCATGAATATTCAAAAGAACGAACATTAGAACAAGCTATCAGTTATCCTCACCTTTAATCGCAGCAGCACTTTCCTCATCTGCAACAGCAGATATTCCTCCCTTAGGAGCTCCCGAGTCTGTTCCAGCATCAGCAGTAGTACCGGAATCGGTTTTAGTATCGACCTCCGTTTTTGTTGCGCTGCCGGTCTGGTTAGCTGCAACTCTATTGGTCGAGTCCTGTGTTTCCTCCGGTTTCACTCCGGTCACCGTTTCTTTGGCCGGCTGAAGCGTCACGCTGACGATCCGCTTTCCATTTACCATTTGCGCCTTTTGAGAGACAACATAACCTTCGCCGCTTACCTGCACACCAACCTTCATAAGGGTCAGAACTTGAAGTGTGTCACGCAACGAAACACCTGTAAAATCAGGAATAGTCATGTTGGCACTATCCTCAGTCAGCAAGTAAATGCGTTGTCCGGGTTTCATTTTGACGCCTGCTTCAGGATACTGGCGAACAATTTTGGAGCCTTTGCCTACCGTTTCATAGGCAATTCCCTGTTTGAGCAATGCATTTTGTGCATCCTTCTTCACCTGACCAGTTAATGTTGGTACCGTTGGCAAATTCACTGTTTTTACAACAGCGGTACCTGATTTATTCGTTTTAGTTCCCGTTTTTGGAACCCCCATATATTGCAACGATTGGGATACGATTTTTTTAAATACAGGCGCTGCTGCTGTACCGCCGCCTACTGATTTGTTAGGTTCGTCCATAACAACCAAAACAGCTATTTTCGGATCATTTACCGGTGCAAAACCTATAAAGGACACGACATCCTTCGAATGGTCATATACTTTTCCGACGACCTTCGTCGCTGTACCTGTTTTACCAGCTACACGATATCCGTCAATATAAGCAAGGCGTCCCGTACCAATTTCTTGGTCAGATACGACCTGCTCCAGATAGCTGCTTGTCTGAACTGCCGATTCCCGAGTAATCACTTGGCGCACTTCCTTCGGTTGGATGGTCTGAACTTCGCCTGTATCTGGGTTGATGATTTCCTTCACCAGATGAGGCTGCATCAGCTTCCCCCCGTTAGCAATTGCCGAGATGGCAGCTACCTGCTGGATTGGCGTCACCTGAACACGTCCGTGTCCATATGAAGCCGTTGCGACCTCCGATTTGTACTGGGTATGGAATGTAATAGCTCCGGTAGACTCACTCGGGAGATCAATGCCCGTTTTCACGCCGAATCCAAAGTTATTAATATATTTCTTCAGTCTCTCGCCACCCAACTTATCCAGTCCCAGATGGACGAAACCAACGTTACTTGAGCGCTTGACTCCCTGAAGATAGGTTAACGTTCCCCAGTTGCGGCTTACATCACGAATATCCCAGCCTCCGACCCGAATCATACCAGATTGGTAAGATTCATTTGGATTGAACACCTTTTCTTGAACCGCAGCTGCCAAGGTTACAATCTTAAACGTGGAGCCAGGCTCGTAGATAGATTGAGTAGCGTTATTACGGAAATTTTCCAAGGGTGTACTCCCATATGTATTGGGATTAAAATTCGGGTAAGTCGCCATACCAAGAACATCCATCGTCTGGGGATCGGCAGCTACTACAGTCATCGTTTTCGGATTGTATTTTGCAATAGCTTCCTGCATGGCATCCTCTATATAATACTGAATCGTATCGTCAATCGTCAGCTTTAAATTTTTACCATTTCGTGCCGGCTCATAAACACTTTCCGATCCTTGAAGAGGAACTCCCTTCCGGTCCCGCTGATACAGTAGCTTTCCAGCCGTGCCCGAGAGTTCTTTATTATAATAAGCTTCCAACCCCATACCTGCTGTGCCATCTTTTCTTTGATAGCCAAGAACATGGGAAGCCAGCTTATTTTCCGGATAATAGCGTTTGGATTCTTGAACGGTGTCCACAGCTCCAATCACTTCATACTTATCCTTCAAATACTCTTTGAACGTATCCACCTGTGCCTTGACCTCAGGATCTACCTTCCAGCCCCCATTACGTATCTCGCGATTTTTTAAGTAGTTCCCCTTTTTATCCTTTGCAGAAAGATGTCCTCTCAGCTCATCCTCAGGCGTTTTGAGTAACTGGTGCAGCTTAGCTACAACCTCATTCTCCAAATCATACTCCTGAATGATGCTAGGATTGACAACTACCGTAAAAGCCGGTGCATCCGTAGCCAATACGTTTCCTTTACGGTCCGTAATGGTTCCACGCTTGGGCTGAATCACCTGATCTCTTTCTACTTGTTTAACTACCAGGTTATGCCAGTACTCTCCGCTCACAACTTGAATCCAAAATACCTTAAGTAGCAGAACAAGAAAAAAGAGGGTAATACATCCCCCTATTAGCAGTGTGCGAAGCTTTATTCTTTTGACCATAGCTCAAACCTCTCTGCAAAAAAAATGTACGTCAGAGCATAGCTTGATGCTATGCCCTTAACTATTTGGCAGCCTGCTTTTCGACACGAATGGGCTCTCTTGTTGGTTCGATATATCCCTGTTGCTTTGCAGTCGGCACGATCTGATTTTCCAGACGCTCCTTTTGAATCTTCAGTTGGGCGATATTGGTCTGTAATTTGGAAATGTCCTTGCTTGCCGTATTAATCGAATAATTGATTTGATAAATGTGAGCGTACCTGCTAATCAACATACCAGCAATGACAATGCACGCTACAAGTGTCAATAGATACAGCAGCTTTTCTCGAATCGGCAGCTCTCTGCGGCGTGTAACGACTTTGGTAGTCTCACGATACCGTTGTTGCTGAACCTGTTCCTGACGGGCTCTTTCTTTTACAGCCAAATTACCGCGTGTATAAGCCATGTCGCCTCTCCTTCTCCATTAAATTTACAATTTCTCGGCAACTCTCAGCTTAGCTGACCGGGACCGTGGATTAAGCTCCAGTTCCTGCTCTGACGCCACAATCGGTTTACGATTCACCAGCTTCAGATCGCCTTCCATTTTGTCCTCCAAAATAGGCAAATCAGACGGATAGATGCTTTTCGCCAAATACTCCTTGAAAATATGCTTGCATATCCGATCCTCCAGAGAATGGAATGTAATGACCGAAATTCTGCCTCCTGGAGCCAGACATCTTACTGCCTGATGCAAAGTATCTTCCAGTGCACCCAACTCATCATTCACAGCAATCCGCAAAGCCTGGAAACTGCGTTTAGCCGGATGTCCCCCGGTTCTGCGTGCTGCAGCCGGAATTCCTTCTTTGATAATATCGACAAGTTCCCCTGTTGTGTGAATAGGCTTGTTCAATCGACGTTCAATCATGATCTTTGCGATCCGCCGTGAAAACTTCTCTTCTCCGTAATGAAACAAAATACGCGCAATCTCTGCTTCCGACCATTCATTTACAATTTCGTAAGCCGTAAGCGAGCTACTCTGATCCATCCGCATATCAAGCGGCGCATCATGATTGTAGCTAAATCCTCGTTCCCCCTCATCGAACTGGGGCGAGGACACACCCAGATCGAACAAAATACCCTGGACCTGCGGGACGCCGTCTTTCTCGGGCAATCCCAATTCGGTCAGCTTGTCCTGCAAGTGGCGGAAGTTGGATTTCACTAATGAAATCTTGCCTTCATAGGCTGACAGCTTCTCTCGCGCATTGTTCAATGCCCAGTCGTCCTGATCAAAGGCAATGAGCCTTCCCTCAGGGCCAAGCTGTGATGCAATGACGGAACTGTGTCCTGCCCCTCCCAACGTGCAGTCCACATAAATCCCGTCCTGCCTGATGTTTAGTGCCTGTGTTGCTTCTTCTTTGAGTACGGTAATGTGGTGAAACAAACGGCTGACCTCCTAAATTACAATTCAAAGTTGAAATCAACCAATTTCTCAGCAATGTCGTTAAATGCATCTTCTGATTGGTTGAAATATTGCTCCCAAGTGTGCTTGCTCCAAATCTCTACACGGGTGGACACTCCCAATACGACGCACTCTTTAGTGAGCTTGGCGTATTCGCACAAATTCCCCGGTAAATTTACCCTGCCCTGTTTGTCCAATTCGCATTCAGTCGCCCCCGAGAAAAAAAAACGGGTAAACGCCCGCGCATCGGCCTTCATCAGAGGCAGTGCTTTAAGTTTTTTCTCCATGACAGCCCACTCATCCATAGGATACACGAAGAGGCATTGGTCCAGCCCGCGGGTAACCACGAACGAGGCACCGAGAAGTTCACGAAACTTAGCCGGTACAGTAAGCCGACCCTTCTCATCAATGCTATGTTGGAACTCCCCCATAAACATTGGTTTCGTCACCCCTTACCCCATTCTCCCACTTTGGCCCACTTTCCACCACCTAAGCATAATAGATTCGCTTTAAAAAATCAAAGACCTCTTTTTCATTACCAAAAAGTGATAAAAGCCGGATCCATACCATTATGTCTGTTATTGTAGCCCTGCGTCACAAGATGCAAAAAAGCCCCTTATCCCATGAAGCCGGCCCCCGACAATATGCATCAGGTTTCGAAACAACACGGAATAAAGGGCTTACTCTCTGTCCATTATGTTAACCTAAACAAATACTTGCATTAAAAACGCGACACTTTTGCAGCGAAAATCGTGATAAAAAATTCCGATTACGCGTTCCAGCTGTCCAAATAGATCTTTTGGTCTTCAGTTAACGTGTCAATTTGAATTCCCAGACTATCAAGCTTGAATCGAGCTACTTGCTCATCAATTTCATAAGGTACATTAATAACGGCTTTGCCTAGCTCATTGTAACGATCATTCACATATTTCAAGCCAAGCGCCTGAAGCGCAAATGTTGTATCCATAATTTCCGCAGGATGTCCATCAGCAGCAGCCAGATTCACGAGGCGTCCTTCTGCCAGCAAATACATTTTACGTCCATCTTTAAAGCGATATTCCTCGATATTGCGACGCACCGTACGAATGGATTCGGAACGTTTAGCAAGCTCAGGCTTACTAACCTCCACATCAAAATGCCCTGCGTTACACAGCACAGCTCCATCCTTCATCACATCAAAGTGTTCTCCTGTAATTACAGCCTTATTTCCAGTTACTGTAATAAAGAAGTCACCCAGTTTAGCAGCCTCTACCATCGGCAAGACATGGAAACCATCCATATGAGCTTCTACTGCCTTGATCGGATCAACTTCGGTTACAACAACGTTGGCTCCCAGCCCTTTCGCCCGCATTGCAACCCCTTTGCCACACCAGCCATAACCTACCACAACCACTGTACTTCCGGCTACAACCAGATTAGTCGTACGAATAATGCCGTCGAAAGCTGACTGTCCTGTACCATAGCGGTTATCAAACAAATATTTGCAGTAAGCATCATTAACAGCCACCATCGGAAAGTGAAGTTGCCCTTCTTTTTCCAATGCCTTCAAACGAATAATGCCAGTAGTTGTCTCCTCTGCTCCCCCACGGATCGTAGAAATCAGATCAGGCCGTTCGGATTGCAACAGAGTAACCAAGTCACCACCATCATCTATAATGAGATCCGGCTTTGTTTCCAGTGCCTTGATTTGCAAATTTTTGAATTCTTCTGGGTCCGGATTGTATTTAGCTAATACCGTAACCCCATCTTCAACTAATGCGGCGCAAACATCATCTTGTGTGGACAATGGATTACTACCCGTAATAGTTACCTGCGCTCCACCTGCTTGTACCACTTTAGCCAGGTAAGCCGTTTTGGCCTCCAGATGTAGACAGATGGTTACCTTCAGACCAGCAAAAGGCTGCTCTTGCTCAAATTGTTGACGTATACGGTTCAATACCGGCATATGGGCTTCTACCCAATCAATTTTCAAATGACCTTCAGGGGCCAATTTAAGATCGTGAACTATGCTATTTTGTAGAGAATGGGAAGTCATACTTTGTTTCCTCCTTCATATTGGTTAAATTTGCTCCATGATAAATCCTATATAAAATAATTAATCATACATAGATAACACGATGCGTACCCATCAGATCCAATGGTACATTCATAATCATATCAATCAGGCTGAGACCATGACGGTTTAGAAAATGATAGATCGTATACGCCCGCTCCTGCGGCTGTCCAAATGGAAAAATCGACCATTCAATACGATCCCACTGGCGAAGTGCTGTTTCATTTTGTCGAAGCAACGCTTCCTGAACTTTTGCCTCAAGATAGGCGATCTGTGACAGAATCTTGTCGCGGTTGGTTTCTCCGAGCCGTAACAAACCTTTTTCAATCAAACCTGTCTGCTGCACAAGCGGTTCGTACATGCGGACAAAAGCTTCCTTAGCCCCGGAAAACTGATCCTGCATTCCAAGCTGATCTTGAGTGGCGATCCATTGCTTTTTCCGTTCCTCAAGTCCGTCTCTAACTTGACCAAAACTTAATTCATACTTAAGCATATGCTTCTCCACACCTGGCTCTACCAACGTAAAAGACATTCGTGGCAGCAGTATCGGCATCTGCATCTTCAACACCCCGAAAGCATCCCGTGTAATCGCCCAGTAAGCAATTTCCCCTAAACCCAGCACAGATGCCAGCACCGGAAACAGTGAATCCTGCATTATAGGACGAGTTAGCACATTGTTACTAAAACGTTCGGGATGTCTATCTATCTCTTCAAGCAGTTCATCCATAGTAAACGCCACCAGACCGTGTCGATCCGTGAATAGTCCTGCTTTTTTGAAAAGCAGCAAGCGTTCATCTTCATGGATATAAAAGAGATTCGCGCCACCTTCATGTACATCGGCTTGTAAATGATAGCCATAATCTACGATCCGCGCGGCAGTCGTCCGATAAGCCTGCTCCAACTCATCATTGTGCTGAACCAGCCGCTTAAAAACGGATGCTTCCAGCTTGCGTAGCGAAGGATCTGCTGAATCCAAGAGTACTAATCCATAGGTGCCGAACAAAAGGCCCAGCAACTTGGCAAAGGCTTCACTCAGTCCATATGAATCCGTTATCCCGTTCTCAATCATGCGCATTATATCAGCCTTATGTTCTGAATCTGGCAAGCTTTGCTCTATATCCGCTATCGCTTGCTTCCATTCAAAAGCGTCAACTTTAATGGCACTAACCGAAGAACGGCGTTCAGGTTGCTTATTCAGCTTGATTTTGACGGCTTGTGGGTCATTTGCCATTACGTATGTATGATTGACCTCGTCCCAGTCATGATCTTCGCCAGCAATCCAGAAGACGGGAATAACCGGACGTCCAAGCCGTTCCTCTGCTTCTTTCGCCGCCTTAATGAGGGTAGCGGCTTTGTAAATGACCAGCATCGGACCTGTGAACAGTCCACTTTGCTGCCCGCCAGCTACTACTAAGGCATCTGGACTTTCCAGACGGTCCATTGAAGCACGAACCGCCTCATACGAATTGTATTTCTCATTGTATATACGAAGACATGCTACGACATCCTTACGGTTTAATCGTAGATGCCCCGTCTTATCCAGCCACTTCGCCCGTTGGGCATAAGCATCGGCGTGCAGCACATTATATTCATACAAGTCGCTTGCGCGTCCTGTACCCTGTATATAATCTTCTGCCAAAGCCGACCCTCCGCGAAGCGTTTCCGGAATTATTTTCATGGGTCTGCCTCCTGTCTCCACCAAAACCTTACTGCTTGATTGTACCGAAAGCCTATGTCCACGTCAAAGCTTCCTACAAAAAAAACCGCCGAATAACTCGGCGGTTGGTGCATAAAACAAGATCAGGCGTAAGGCTCAGCTACAAAATGTCCTTTAGACACTTCGATGAGCGTGGCATTTTCCAAGTTATACGCCCCTGTCTTACTGCCAGATGCATCATGAATCGGGCCTGCTTGGTCGCCTGGCATAATAATCCGTTTTTTGTTTGCTTCTACTTCTGGATCAGGAAGTGGGATCGCCGACAAAAGCATTTTCGTATAAGGATGGATCGGATTTGCATACAACTCAGCACTTTCTGCAAGCTCAACCATTCTACCCATATACATTACAGCTACCCGATCACTGATGTGCTTGACCATCGACAGATCATGCGCAATGAACAGGTATGTCAGACCCAAACGTTCTTGAAGCTCTTTTAACAGGTTGACAACCTGAGCCTGAATAGATACGTCAAGCGCTGAAATCGGCTCATCACAAATGATGAATTTAGGATTAACAGCCAGTGCACGTGCAATACCGATCCGTTGACGTTGACCACCAGAAAACTCATGCGGATAGCGTGTTGCATGGTCAGGGTTCAAACCAACCAGATCAAGTAACTCTTCAATCCGTTTCTTACGTTCTGCACGGCTACCCGCCATATTGTGAATATCCAGTGCCTCACCAATAATATCAGAAACGGTAAAACGCGGGTTCAATGATGCATACGGATCTTGAAAGATCATCTGCATATCACGGCGCATTGCTTTCATTTTACTTGGTGATAATTTGTAAATATCCGTACCGTTAAAACGTACGCTACCTGCTGTAGGTTCATACAAGCGCAAAATCGTACGACCCGCTGTAGACTTACCACAGCCGGATTCGCCAACCATACCCAGCGTTTCACCCTCGCGAATATAGAAATTCAGGTTGTCCACCGCTTTGAGCACACGGTTTTTGCCAACATTAAAATACTTTTTAAGACCTTCAACCTCAATTAAATTGTTGCTACTCACCATGATCTCACCTCCTATTTCTTCAACTTCGGATCAAGCGCATCACGCAAGCCGTCGCCAAAAAGGTTGAACGCAAGCATAATCAAACTGATCAAACCTGCTGGGAAAAGCATCCGCCACGGGTAATACATCCACCCAGTCAGAGCTGATTCAATCATTGAACCCAGCGACGCCTGAGGAGCCTGTACCCCTAATCCAAGGAAGCTCAAGAATGCCTCAGAGAAAATAGCACTTGGAACTGTCAAAGTCAGTGTGACAATGATCGGTCCTACCGCATTGGGCAACAAGTGACGGAACAGCAAACGACCAGCACCTGCACCCATTGAACGGGAAGCGAGTACGAATTCTCGGTTTTTAAGTTGTAACATCTCACCACGTACAATCCACGACATGTTAATCCACCCGGTTACACAGAGCGCAATAATAATTGTAGTAATACTTGGCTCCAGTACCACCAGCAACAGGATCGTAACAAGCAAGTAAGGAATGGAGTACAAGATTTCAGAAAATTTATTCATGATTTCATCAACGCGGCCACCAAAGTAACCCATAATCCCACCATAAATAACTCCAATCATCAAGTCAATCATTGCAGCAGCCAAACCAATAATCAAGGAAATCCGAGCGCCCATCCAAGTACGTACAAACATATCACGCCCCAGATCATCTGTTCCGAACCAATGTTCCGCCGAAGGAGGAAGATTGGTGCTCAACAAATCATTCGTGCGGTCATCGTATGGGGACAGCATCGGACCAACGATTGAAGCAAGCACAATGAGAACCAAAACACTCAAGCTTGTCATAGCCAGTTTGTTTTTACGAAGTCGCTCCCAAGCATCTCGCCAAGCGGATAAGCTTTCGCGCTGAATAACTTCAGACTGCTTTTCATCCGCCCCGACCTTCTGGAAATCTTCCGGTTTCACCTGAAGCTTATCCAAGTTCACAGCATTATCTTTAACAGACATAAAGTTACCCCTCCTTCCCGCCAGTAAGCTTAATCCGCGGATCAATAAATCCATATGCAATATCTGTAATAAAACGCGCCACCATCAGCAAAATACCGTAAAAAATAGTAACTCCCATAATCATGGTATAATCGCGGGTTGTAATACTATCTACGAATACCTTACCAATACCGCCAATCCCGAAGATACGTTCAATAACAACTGAACCCGTAATAATATTGGCCGTCATTGGTCCCACATAGGTAACAACCGGCAGAATAGCATTACGCACAACGTGTTTGAACATAATAGTAATGGATTTCAAGCCTTTAGCCTTGGCAGTCTTAATGTAATCCGCATGAAGCACTTCCAGCATGCTAGAACGCGTTAATCGAGCGATAAACGCAATAGGAGAAGCTGATAGAGCTGCAACAGGCAGAACGTAGTCCATCGGACCGTCAAAGCCCATAACATTAAACCAACCTAACTGTTGAGCGAAGAAAAATTGAATCAACGATGCCAGAACGAAGCTGGGAACCGCAATCCCCATGATAGCTAATACCATTGCAACGTTATCTATTAGCCTACGATGATATAAAGCTGCTAGCATACCTAGCAAGAGACCGACAATTATCGACACGATTATGGCAACAAAACCCAGTTTGAGGGAAACCGTAAACGTTTGTCCGATAATGTCAGTTACACTTTGATTCAGCTTTTTCATAGAAATACCAAAATCACCTGAAGCAATATCACCTAAGTATTTAAAATATTGGACATATACAGGCTTATCCAGCCCATATTGCTCCATTAACCGGGCTTGAATCTCAGGAGAAGTCGCTTTTTCACTCATGAAGGGGTTACCCGGAATTGCTTTCATGAGAAAAAACGTCGCAGAGATCAGAATGAACAAAGATAGCAGCATGTAGAAAAATTTACTGATCAAATAACGCGTCATTGCCCGTTTACACCCCCCATAAATTTTTTTCGACACCATTCGATTTTATCGAAATAGAATTGGACTGTCCAATCTACTTATTTGCATGGTTACATGATGATGGAAAAGACCATGACACACAAAAAAAACGGGATATATATGGTTCTATCCACATATATATCCCGAAGTAACTATCAAACTTCAGAATCGAGCTTCAGTTACTGTGTAATATACGCTCTTGTGAAATCAACTGCTCCACTAAAGTCAAGCCCAATGTCTTTTACATTCGGTTTTGTTAAAGAAACATTTGAGTAGTAGTAGATCGGAAGCATTACCATATCATCTTGAACCAGAATTTTCTCCGCTTTCGCAAAATCTTCCATGCGTTTTGCTGGATCAGTTTCTTTCTTAGCTGCTTCAATCAAAGCATCATATGCTGGGTTAGCATAACCTGCATTGTTGTTGCCATTGCCTGTTGTCCACATATCCAGGAATGTCATTGGATCATTATAGTCAGCAGACCATCCACCACGAGCAATTTGGAAATTCAGCTTATTACGTGTTTGGATAAATACGCCCCACTCTTGGTTTTGGGTTTTGATGTCCACACCAAGGTTTTTCTTCCACATATCAGCAACTGCCAAAGCTATCTTTTGGTGACTCTCACTGGAGTTATACAGCAATGTTACCGGAGGAAGTGTAGTTACGCCTTCTTCCTTCATACCTTCTTGAAGCAATTTTTTCGCTTCAGTGAAGTCTTCTTTGAAGTAATCATCTTTATTCTCAGTACGGAATTCTTGAGATACTCCTTTGATACCTGGAGGTACAAAGCCGTATGCAGGAATTTGACCGCCCAATGTTACTCTTTCAACGATTGGTTGGCGTTGAATAGCCATCGCAAACGCTTTACGGATTTTAACATTGTTAAATGGTTTTTCAGTTACATTAAACAGATAGTAGTACGTACTTGCAATCCCTTTTGCCTTAAATTCGTTAGGCAATTCTTTTTTCACAGCCGGAATTTGGTCGGTAGGAATTTCACCGTTTGGCATACCTGCGTAATCGAGTTGTCCACTTCTATAAGAAGCCAGCTCTGTTGCACCGCTATTTACAAGGGACATCGTAATTTTGTTCAGCTTGATTTCGTCTTTACCCCAATAGTTTTCACTCTTGGTTACTTCGATCTTTTGACCGCTGTCCCAAGTCGTTAATGTGTAAGGTCCGTTAGTGATCATGCTATCTTTCTTAACAGCCCACTTGTCATTACCTTTAACAGAAGGATTTACAGGATAGAAAGTGTAGAAAGAAGTCAGTCCCAAGAAGTAAGGAGTTGGGTGCTCCAGCTCTACTTGCAATGTATGATCGTCAACAGCTTTAACACCTACATCTTTAAAGTCTGTAACTTTAGTGCCTTTAAAAGATTTCGAAGTGCTCAGGTTGTAACCCTCAGCATTTTTGATATAGTACAATTGGTAAGCATATGGAGGTGCAGGAGCCGTGGAAGGATCCAATACCCGTTGCCAAGCAAATACGAAGTCGCTTGCTTTGACTGGGTCGCCATTACTCCATTTTGCAGTATCACGAAGCTTGAACGTATAGGTTTTGCCGTCATCGGAAATTTTCCAAGATTCAGCTACGCCAGGGATTTCTTTGCCGTCAGGACCCATACGTACGAGACCTTCATACAAAGTTTTCAGAACCGTGTTAGTTTGACTATCCTGAGCTTGTGCCGGATCGAACGTTGGCGGCTCGGATGCAAGGTTAATGCGCAAAATTTGCTTGTCGGCCGCAGCCGGCGTAGTCGAGGTGTTTTCTTGTGCGCCCTTACCATTGGTATCGTTCTTGCCGCCGCAACCTGCGAGCAGTGCGCCAACTGCAAGAATGAGTGTCAAAAGGACTAAAAAGCTTTTCCTTTTCATCTAGCGTTTTCCCCCTAGTTCTAAAGTGGTATATGTTTATAGATTATACAACCAGCGGTCAAAAAAATCTACATTACATTTCTTCAAATTGAGCTTTTTTTTCAAAAAAACATGATTAATTCATATTTTTTCACCTTTTCATGTCACCTTATATCACATCGTGTTGAATATATTCTTAAATATACCAACTACAGTCAACAAAATATACGCCAATGTCATCGCCATAAAAGTTAATCTCCAGACCGCTCTACATAATCTTTTACCATCAACCTTCCCTTTTATTCGATTTTGAGCTCCTCCAATTAAACCCAAGGCCAGTAATAAGAGTAGTAGAATCAAATAAAAACCGAAACGAGATGTAAAAATGACGTTAAAAAGTGCTGCGACGGAAAATATCAGAAAAAACGTGGTAATATCCATAGAAGTAAGTAACGATTTCTTTTTTTCCATTTTAAGAATGTAGCGACAAACCGCAAACACGATCAAAAACGGAAAAAAGGGAAGAATACTGAAAGTGATAATAGTACCTTGTATAAGACTCAACTGATCACCCCTCTTTTAGCCGCATGCCTTCAATTAATTGCCACAATAACTCATGAGTTGGTGCAGTAACTCCAGCCCGATCTGCCATCTGCACCAGTTGTCCGTTAATCGAAGCAACTTCCGTCATGGACTGTGCAAGTACATCAGCTAGCATGGACGAGTGATTCTCTGCCGTTGCCCAGCATACATTTATAATTTGTTCCCACCATGCGTTTTCCCAGTGGATACCATGAGCTTCATACACTTGAATGCCTTCATCGTACAGCCTGCGCATCATATGTATTCGAATAGGGTCCGAAAGCAGCTCGCCATTACGAACTCGCCATAACGCCGTCAGCGGATTGATCACAGCATTGATCAACAACTTGCGATACATACCGTTCTCGATTTCTTTCGACAAGCAAGCGTCAAATCCTGCTGCAACCAGCCGATTTAGCACACATTGATTAAAATTATTGTTCTTCGACTCCTCCTCTTCCTCCGAACATCCTATTTCAGTAACACCCGATCCTGCATGTACAATAGATGCTACTCCCTGCCTCTTGGCTCCTTCAGTCGTCACAGCAGGGTATACCACAGCTTTAGGCCAAGCCATTCTAATGCGTTCTATATGGCCGATTCCATTCTGCAAGCAAACAATTCCTGTATCTTTATCCATTTGAGCTGCAGGCTGGATCTGTTCTAATACTTCCTCAATCGCCCCCTGTTTGGTCATAAGCATGATCCATCGTGCCGGAGCCTGTGAATTTAACCGTTGCCAATCTGCCAATGGCGCTACCTTCAATTTATTCCCGGACACATGTACTGCCGTCTGTCCCTCTTTATCAAACACAGTAATCCCTTCACGAGCAATGACGCGTGCCTGCTCAAGTGTACGCGTCCACAGCCTTACTTTTGTACCTGAGGCAGACAACCTCCCGGCAAACAACAATCCCAGCGAACCCGCTCCAATAATATCAATCACCTTTGTATCGTCTCGCTTCCATCTTTTTTTCTACTATATCATATGCACTCTAAAGAAATACAAAAAACGCCAACTACAGCAAAGCGCTAGTTGACGTTTTATTTCAATATTGCAGAAATAATCTTGTTACTCAATGCGCTCCAGATTCCCATTGGCGTCCATTTTGAATCTGGATTTAAGCTCTTCCTCATCATCAGTGATTAAAGCCAAGCGCCGAGCCCGGTCCATAATCTGAATCAGAGCTTTATAATCATCATTCACAACACGATAGTCGGTTTGCACCTCATTCACTTCTTTGGACAGCCGGTCATTAATGGAGCGAAGCTGATTCAATTCTTCTTCCTTTTCCCGTAAATCTTTCTCCAGCATCTTAATCTGCCGATTCGTTTCCTGGACGGATCCCTTCCATTGACGCAAGAAGCGAATTACTGCATCAATAGATAACGTATCCTCACTCGTACCATCCGTTCTGTATCCACCTTCGACTGTATCAAGTGCGGCAAAAGCCGCAACCTGTGATACACCTACTGGGTTCTGCTTACGGATATAACTGCGCTTCTGGCGCTGTGCTTTGGCAATGCTAATCGCTTCATCATAACGTTTGCGCACGCAGCTGTTCCAACGAAAGCCACATGCTGCAGAGGTTCTTCCGATTTTTTGTCCAACCTCCTCAAACGCAGCGAGCTGCGTCCCACCTTCACGGATATGCCGCAATGTCACCTCCGCCAATATCAAATCATCTTCCACACTCCATGCATCTTGTCTTATTGCAGTCATGCCTCTAGCCCTCCTAACAACATCCTGAAATAACCGTCTTCATGAACCGATCTTGCCGGTATTTGAATAGGGTATAAAAGCTGTTTATTCATTCCTATGCCTCTCGTAGAGTTCATAGAATCTATTTGATACTAAATTGTATTTCCATTTCTACAAGAACTCATACGTGAACGTAAACAGTTTCGGGTTTCAAGCATGCCCAGACTGCTGTACAATAAAATGAATGGTTAAAGAAACAGAAAGGATCATATACATTACTATTAGTTTTTTTCGGGAATACATAAAAGGGGAAACCAAATGAACAAACGAATAAAAATCACAATCAGCACCCTGCTGACCACCATTATGATGCTAACTTTCATATATGTACGTCCTACTCTGGCCGCTCCCACCCATGAAGAAAATCAGATTTTACAAGATAGCCTGTCGATTGTAGAGATAGACCATGAAATTGAGCGAATCAGTCAGGAGCAGCAGACTCTTTTGCACCGTCAGCAGGAACTGCGAAGTAATCTCACCGTTCAGCAAGAGCAAATGACCATACAACGGAAGCGTGCAGGTTCTGTGCTGCGATCTTATTATATGGGGGAAAGGGACAAGCTGTTGAGCGTGGTGCTAGGGGCGAAAAGTATAAGGCAACTTCTCTCTCTGTACGATTACTACTTATTATTGATTAGTCACGATCAGGATGTGCTTCAAGAATACGAATCCAATTATCAATCTATGCGAAAAACAGAACAACAAGTCACCCAAGCTTCAATGGAATTGGAGACAGTCAAAACAAACTTACTGGCACAACGTAAACGTATTATCCTGCTTCAGTCGCGTGTAAATGACGGCGTTAACGCCAGTAATGACCCGGATACCCTACGCAAGCTTATTGGCGAATTGACAGCTTATTGGGAGAATGTAGGTGTCTACGAGGTAAATAAGCACTTTAAAGCATTAGCTCAAGCTATGCAGGATTTACCGCAATTCATTCAACAACAACAAGGTGCTATGGTTACAAATGGAAAAGTGATTACGATAAGCATTCGCGAAGAGGACTTTAACCGTTTTTTAAAGTCAGAAAATGAATTATTTATTCACTTCAACTTTACATTTGCGCAGGATCGAATTATGGTAGAAGGTCAGCAGGGAACGATGAAATTAAGAGTAGAAGGTCATTACACGGTAGAAAATGAACCGAAAAATGCAATTTTATTTCATGTAGATCGATTGGTATTTAATGGTCTAGAACTACCTGATACGACCCGCAACAAGCTGGAAAAGGATTTTGATCTAGGTTTCTACCCACAGCAGCTTATTTCCTATGTCAAAGCCACAGAAGTACGCACTTTAGCAGGAGTGCTTGAAGTTAAGCTCGATTTAAACTTTAAATAAGCTTTTGCTCACTTTCATTGTTCTGAATTTTTACGTGTACAAAACAAAAGACCCCGGGATATTCCCGAGGTCTTTATTATTGTAATAACGGTAGGACTTTATAGCAAATCGGCTGCCAACTGCGCGAGCTTGGAGCGTTCTCCTTTTTCCAACATAATATGCCCGCTAATCCCTTCTTGCTTAAACCGCTCCACCACATAGGTTAGACCGTTACTGGCTGCATCCAGATATGGGTGATCAATTTGCTCCGGGTCTCCCATCAAAATGATCTTGCTTCCCTCACCCACCCGGGACACAATCGTTTTAATCTCATGTCGGGATAAGTTTTGCGCCTCATCGACTATAATAAATTGCCCAGGTATCGAACGCCCGCGAATATAAGTAAGTGCCTCCACCTGAATACTGCCCAAGCCCATCAAAATTTTGTCGATATCACCTGATTTTTTGGCATCAAACAGATACTCTAGATTGTCGTAAATTGGTTGCATCCACGGGCGAAGCTTTTCATCCTTTTCTCCCGGTAAATAACCAATATCCTTACCCATAGGAACAACAGGCCGAGCAATCAGCAGTTTCTTGAAGCGATGTTCATCCTCTACCTTAAGCAAACCTGCCGCCAGCGCCAGCAACGTTTTGCCCGTACCCGCTTTTCCTGTAATGGTCACGAGGGGGATATCATCATTAAGCAAAAGCTCCAATGCCATCCGCTGTTGAGCATTACGCGCGCTGATTCCCCACACCGATTCGTTACTTAAGTACAGCGGCTCTAATCGCTCCGCTTCCTGATTTACTTTCAGCAGAGCTGATTTTCCAGTTCCCATTTCATCTTTCAGAATGACAAATTCATGTGGATACAGCGTATAAGGTAGTTCCAGTGGCTTGATTGGTAAAAAACGGTTAGAGTAAAATTCATCTATGATGGACGGGTGCACCTGTATTGCCGAGTATCCGGAATATAGCTCACTTAGATCGCCTGTTCTATCGGATAGGTAGTCTTCGGTCAGCAGTCCCAATACATCTGCCTTGATCCTGACCAGCACGTCTTTACTGACCAAAACGACCGAACGTGGTTCAGGCTGCTCCTGCTCTTCCAGATGATAGTTCAAGGCGACCGCCAAAATCCGGTTATCGTTCGAAACCTCCCCGAACATCTCCTGAACTTTCAAAAAACTTCGGTGGTTTAACTCAACCTTAAGCCTTCCACCTTGGGGAAGTGGAACGCCACTATGCAGATGACCCACTTCTCTCAACCCGTCCAACAATCGCGATACATTGCGGGCATTCCGTCCAATCTCATCCGCGTTGCGTTTTTTGGAGTCGATTTCTTCCAGAACTACAGCTGGAATAACAACTTCATGTTCTTTGAAGGTAAAAATGGCTTTCGGATCATGCAGCAGCACATTCGTATCCAGCACAAAAATTTTCTTCATTAAATCCCCTCCAAAGCGGCGTGGACAATCTCGTGTTTATACCTATACCTATTCACCGGGTACCTAATACTTGCTGATTCCCTGAAAAAAGAACCCCAAAGCAGCATAAAACAACGAAAAGTTGTAAGTGAAGATAGCCTCTGAGCCTGTCCATTTTTGAAATTAGACACAAAAGGCCCAGTGATTGCTCACTGGACCTAAACTTGGTTCACTATAACTTTAGACATACCTCAACCCCCTTATGTTATATAAGAGCTTTACTCGCTGCGAGTATAACATAAGAGGGAAGAAAGGTACATACTCAGGAATTGGAAGAAGCTGCGGTATTGTCGCTTGCTTTTTTAGCTAATTCCTCTTGTAGCGCTTGCTTGGCCAAATCGAGCTGTTGCTCATCAATGTACACATACGGGCTACGCCACGTTCCCGCTACCGGATTGTATTTCACATTTTGCTTGGAAATATTCCAATAGGTTTGTACAATATTTTTCATTTGCTGTGACTCGATATCTGTCATCATATTCTTATCAACCGATTTAATAATTGCACTAAACTTGGTCAAAGCGTTAAAGGATTGCATTTGGTCAATTAGGGAATGAAGCACCTGATTTTGTCGACGATTGCGATCAAAATCGTCAGATTCAGCTGTTCTCGGACGACAATTCGATTTGCGGTAGCGAACAAAGTCAAGGGCCTGATCACCGTTCAAATGCTTGGCTCCAGCTGTCAGGTTAATATCGGTACCATCTGCACGGTCACGATAACACATGTTTTTATCAACCGTCACATCTACGCCACCCAAATTATCGACTACATCTCTAAAGCCCTGGAAGTTAATAACCGTCACATAATCAATATCAATGTTTAAATATTTGCCAATCATCTTCTTCATTTGTTCTTCAGCAACTTCACCAGATTCTTTTTCTCTAGCCTTAAACACCGGATAATACTCATTCAACTTGCGAGGTTTATATCCATCCATTTCTAGACGCGTATCGCGCGGTAAGGACACGATGGTAGACGATTTAGTATTAGGGTTCAATGTAGCTACCATAATAACGTCGGACAAATAAGTCGGATGATCAGGGCGGTAATCGGTTCCTAGCAATAAGATAGTCAAAGGCTTAGCTTCTGCCAATTGTGTTTTGGGTACTTCCTTGTTGATCCCCGTATCCAAAACTTCCTCTACCTGATTGTAAAGATAGTAGGTATAACCACCTGCTGCCAAGATACCTATAATAAGCAGAAACAAGACAAACTTCATAAACGATCTGAAAAAGCTTTTTTTCTTTTTCGTTTTTTTCGGTTTGGCGGATTTTTTCCCGGTTTGTGTCCGGGGAGGCAATCCGTTCGAAAGATTACTCATGCTTCAACACCTTTTCCTGCGTTTTGAGAAATATAGCTTTCTCCAAGTTTACAATCCTAAAACACACACAGCGGCGCATCCCGTTCCCGGGCGTCGCCGCTGTGGCCAAAGACCAATCCAATCAATTACATATTTGCTTGTGCTGTTTTACGTTGTTTCTCCGCACGCTCGCGTTCACCTTTGTTCAAGATCTTTTTACGCAAACGGATGGCATTAGGTGTAATTTCGCAATACTCATCATCATTCAGGTATTCGAGCGCCTGCTCCAAAGAGAAGATAACAGGTGTTTTCAGTTTAACTGTATCGTCTTTTGTTGCTGAACGAACGTTTGTCAGTTGTTTTTCTTTACAAATGTTAACGACGATGTCGTTATCACGTGTGTGCTCCCCAACGATCATACCCTCATAGATTTCAGTACCTGGCTCCAGGAACAAAATACCGCGATCTTCCACGCCCAGCATACCATAAAATGTAGAGCTGCCGTTTTCCGTTGACACGAGTACACCCTGATGACGTCCACCTACTTGACCGCCAACAAATGGTCCATAGCTGTCAAACGCATGGTTCATTACGCCATAACCACGAGTCAAAGTCAGGAAGTTTGTGGTGTAGCCGATCAGACCACGTGCAGGGATCAAGAACTCCAAGCGAACCTGTCCGGTGCCGTTATTAATCATGTTAACCATTTCGGCTTTACGGGAGCCCAAACTTTCCATAACCGCGCCCATGCTTTCTTCCGGAATATCAATAAGGAGACGTTCGATAGGCTCCATTTTCTTACCATCAATTTCCTTGACGATAACTTCCGGTTTGGACACTTGCAGTTCGTAACCTTCACGACGCATGTTTTCAATCAGGATACCCAGATGCAACTCACCACGTCCGGATACAATAAAGGCGTCCGGGCTATCAGTTTCATCAACACGTAAGCTGACATCCGTTTCGAGTTCTTTCAGAAGACGCTCACGCAATTTACGGGATGTTACCCACTTACCATCGCGACCTGCGAATGGGCTGTTGTTAACCAGGAAGGTCATTTGCAGTGTCGGCTCATCAATCTTCAGTACAGGCAGCGCTTCAGGATGATTTGGATCAGCAATGGTTTCACCAATGTTGATATCCTTAATTCCCGCAATCGCCACAATGTCACCAGCGCCCGCTTGGTCAGTTTCAATACGTTTCAGACCTTGGAAGCCGAACAGCTTCTCAATACGTGCTGATTTACTGCTACCATCACGCTGCATAACTGTGACTGCTTGCCCCTGTTTAATGATACCGCGGTTTACACGACCTACTGCAATTCGGCCAAGGTATTCGTTATAGTCCATCAGTGTTACGAGGAATTGAAGAGGCTCATCTACTTTCTCAGTTGGAGCCGGTATGTGCTCTACAACTGTTTCGTACAATGCTTGCATGTTATCGTCTTGCTTTTCAGCATCCATGCTGGATGTTCCGTTCAGCGCCGAAGCGTACACAACAGGGAATTCCAATTGCTCGTCATTCGCACCCAGCTCGATGAACAGATCCAGTACTTCGTCAATAACTTCTGCCGGACGAGCTGCCGGACGGTCAATTTTGTTTACTACAACGATTGGCGTCAGATTTTGCTCCAGCGCTTTACGCAGTACGAATTTCGTTTGCGGCATGCAACCTTCGTAAGCATCAACGACGAGCAAAACACCGTCAACCATTTTCATAATCCGTTCCACTTCGCCACCAAAGTCGGCGTGTCCCGGTGTATCTACAATGTTAATCAGATAATCTTTGTAAGTGATAGCTGTATTTTTAGCCAAAATCGTAATACCGCGTTCACGCTCCAGATCGTTGGAGTCCATGGCGCGCTCCTGAACAGCCTCGTGTTCTCTAAATGTTCCGGACTGTTGAAGCAGCTTGTCGACAAGCGTCGTTTTTCCGTGGTCGACGTGGGCAATAATCGCAATATTGCGAATGTTTTCTCTAGCATGCATGGTTTGTATCCATATCCTTTCCGTATATCAAAATAGTGTCTCTATCCTGAAGCAGTGCTGATTCAAGGCTAACAATCGTTCTTTAGGCCCACTCCCTGCCAGCCTTCTATATGTTTCAGGCTTTGTACAGACAGCTTCTCTCTCCGATTCGCGTGAAAACCTTAAAATAAGCGTCAGAAATCATTCCGACGCTCTTATCATATCCATTATATTATAGTTGAAATATGTCATAAAGCAAGACATTATTGCCTGTTCCGTAATTTACCGCCATAAAATCTCACAGCTTGTCGTTTTACCTTTTGCGTTTACCACGGTTGTTTAGGACCAACCAGATTCCAGCGCCAATCAGTAAAACTGCAATAACATATATGATACCCGTTCTTAGGGAGGTAATAACCAATAAAAGCACCGATACCAAGCCCAATATTACGCCCCCTGTATATACATTGCGAGAAAGCGAAATATCATTAATGGCATACTCCCATAATCCAATCGCCACACCTAGAAGTAACAAAGGCCATAAATAGGCCATTAAATGCCAGCCCCAAATATTGCAGAGCAAAAATAAGAAGCCATAAACCGACAAAATCCCTGCCGGCAGCAACATAAAGGGTGAAACTTTACGCTTCATGTACATTGCATGCAGTACGATTCCAGGTATTAAAAACAGCAAAGGCCAAAAGTTTCGTCCCAAGAAGGAGAACGCCCCCAGTTTCCCCAACAAAATAATCAGTCCTACGGCAACAATGCCCACTCCGATCATACGCTCTTTTCCGGAATTCATCGTGGTCTCCTTTGTTTGCTGAATTTGTTTTTAGGTCTCTTAATGTGATTGTTTTTAAGTATATTTTAGCCGATGTTTTCCAAAAAAACTACGTTCAAATATGGCGAGCTCGTAACTGACGATATATACCTGCAATGATAACTGCTGTTGCCAAGAGTCCCGGTAACCATGCATGTATAAGCTCTCCCGTACCTGCTAACCATACACCCAATCGGGGATCACGCAGTAGCATTTCTCCTGCCGTAAAAGCCAGGATTGCAGATCCGAGCAAAACAAGTACAGGGAACCGGTGAAGCCAGATCGCAATCACGTTGCTGCCCCAGACGACAATCGGAATGCTAATCGCAATACCAATGACAATAATGGCGATATCCCCATCTGCTAGGGCTGCAATAGCTAATACGTTATCTAGACTCATCACAAAGTCCGCTACCAGAATCACCTGTATAGCCTTCCATATGGTTGTTTCTGCTCTTACTCCCACATGATCCTCATTCTCATAAAGCAGCTTAAACGCAATCCATAACAGAAGTAGACCGCCTGCCGCCTGAATAAAGGGTATGCCCAGCAAAATGACAGCTACAAAAGTCAAAACACAGCGCAGGAGGACTGCACCGACTGCCCCCCACCATATAGCTTGACTCCGCTGTCTTGCAGGCAAGTTTTTGCTCGCCATGGCTATAACAACTGCATTATCACCGCTTAACACCAAATTAATCATTAATATTTTCAACAGCAAAATGATATGCTCCATGTGTACAAACACCCCCATCCTACTTGTATGCGAAATAGGACGAGGCTATGCTTATAAGCCTTGTCAAATAAGTCATCATTTATTAAAAATTGATGTCAAATTTGTTGAGTAAAGACCTTGAAATCAATAACAAACAGCAATATAATGAATCGTATTTCCGAAAAACGGGTATTAAAATAAACAACATACAATGATTTTAGGATATTTAATCAGGGAGATGAGAACGATTGATATGTCCGGACTTCAGTTCTTTTGGCTACTGCTTAATGTGATATTTATTGATCTTCTGCTCGCAGGGGATAATGCGATTGTAATTGGACTTGCCGCCAGAAAGCTGCCTCCTGCAACACAAAAAAAAGCGATACTGTACGGTACCGGTGGTGCCCTGCTCATTCGCATAGCAGCCACCATTGTGGTACTCTGGCTGCTTCAAGTACCGTGGTTGTTACTTATCGGGGGTGTCATGTTAGTCTGGATCGCTTATAAGTTGCTCGTAGATCAGGAGGACCATACCGAAGTCAAAGCGGGAACAACGTTATGGGGTGCTATCCGCACGATTGTTATAGCCGATGCGGCTATGGGTCTAGACAACGTGATTGCTGTTGCTGGCGCGGCCCAGCAGCATTTGCTACTTGTAGTGCTGGGACTGTTAATCAGTGTACCGATCGTTGTATGGGGTAGCACTCTTTTTATCAAGCTGATCAATAAATTCCCTTGGATTATCTATTTAGGATCGGCTGTGCTTGGTTATACGGCCTCTAATATGATTACCGAAGAACGTAAGCTGGAACCCTACTTTACCGCGCACCCTGCGCTGCGTATCTTATTTATTGCCGCAGTTATGGCTGGTATTTTGCTCACAGGATATCTTCAAAATCGCAGAGCAGTGTCCAGTCGAGAAAAAGCCGTCTAAAATGATTCAAAAACTGTTTTAACTAAAATAAAAAGGCAGACCCAAAATAGCTGGTGGGTCTGCCTTTTTAAATTAAAACCAATCTTCCTGTATAACTTCCTCTTTACGCCCCTCTATAGATCCGCCTGCCTCCAGCACAAGCGTCTCCGTTGCAGCCACAGCCTGTTCAATCAACACATTTAAGTCCCGAATAGAGGCTTCAATCTTTTGAACAACCCACAAATTTGGATTGGTCGTTGGGGATTTGGGAACAAACAATGTACAGCAATCCTCATAGGGGAGAATCGATAGATCGTAGGTGCCAATCAACTTTGCGATTTCCGTGATCTCCTGTTTATCCATCATGACGAGAGGTCTCAGCAATGGTAATTCTGTTGAACGGCCAATCACATTCATGCTGGATAACGTTTGACTAGCGACTTGCCCCAGACTGTCGCCTGTCACGAGTGCCAGTGCTCCTTCACGCTCAGCCAGCATCGTTGCAATTCGCAGCATAGACCGTCTCATTAGTGTAATAATTAGATTATCCTGTCCAGTGCGCGTAAAGGCAGTCTGCACCTCTGTAAACGGTACAAGGTGGATTTTAATACGACCCGCATAGCCTGCTAAGACCCTTGCCAATTCAATGACCTTTTCTTTCGCACGCTCACTTGTAAACGGATAGCTATAAAAATGTACACATTCAATTTCCAATCCTCTACGCATGGAAGACCATCCTGCTACCGGGCTGTCAATTCCACCAGATAGCAGCAGCATAGCTTTACCGTTCGTTCCTAACGGAAAGCCCCCTACAGCCATAATAACATCGCTGAATATATAGGCCGCCTGCTCTCTAACCTCCACACGCAACTCAATATCTGGTTGATGTACATCGACCTTCAGCGCTTGAAACTCTCTCAAAATAGGAGAACCAATTAAATGGTTCATCTCTTGTGAGGAATGAGCAAATTCCTTCCACACTCTGCGGGCATTTACCTTGAACGTCGTTCCCTCGGCCACATTCAGCTCACGCATCAAAGCTACAGCGGTCTCAATGATAGCACCCAGCTCGACAGGAGCCATTTTGACAGGACTTATTGTCGTGATACCAAACACTTTTTGTAACACTTGAATGATCTGTTCATAAGGCTCTCCTCCGAGAACCACATAAATCCGTCCAAATTCCTTCCGCAAAGAAGCACCAGGAAAGGGTTTGAGCAGCAACTTCACGTGATTCAGTACTGCCTTTTCAAAACGAGTCCGATTCTTCCCTTTTAATGTAAATTCACCGAAGCGAAGTAACAGCATATCATAGTGCATTTTAACGTTTCCACCTTTCAAGGGATTCCAGCTTGGCTACAGCCTGTCGCAGTGCAAGTATAAGCTCATCGATATCCTGTTCCGTATGTTCATCACCGAAGCTGATACGAATGCCGCCAGACGCTTCCGCCTCATTGCATCCCATCGCCAGCAGCACCCGACTGGGTTCAGCCAATTTAGAAGAGCAAGCCGATTTGGTGGATACTACCACACCCAATTGCTCCAGCGTATGCAGCATTACCTCGGCCTTCATGCCCGGATACGAAAAGTGGACAATATGCGGCGCTTCTTCCCCGCTGTTCAGCCGCAGTTGATGGATTGTCTTCACTTCTGCGACCACCCGTTCTCTCCACTCGGTCATACGGCGTGCTGTCTCTACTTGCCGTTCGCCCGCCAACCGTATCGCCTTAGACATACCGACAAGCAGCGGTACATTTTCCGTACCTGCACGAAAACCCTGCTCCTGAGAGCCGCCACTATGCAGTGGGAAAAGCTCTACACCTTCCCGAACGAATAGTAGCCCAGCACCTTTGGGTCCACGCAACTTATGCGCAGAGAGGCTGTACAGATCAGCCTGCCATCCCCGGATATCAACCGCTAGCTTTCCAAACCCCTGTACACCGTCAATATGAAATAGAACGCGAGGGAACTGTTTCTTCAGCGCGGCTCCGATATCATGTAACGGTTGCACCCTTCCCGTCTCATTATTGACATGCATAATACTGACTAAAATCGTATCTTTACGGACAGTGGCACAAACCTGTTCGGCGCTCACATGCCCTTCCGCATCGACAGGTAAAAATGTAACCTCAAAGCCCAGATTTGTCAGTTGTCTGCAAGCTTCGTACACAGACGGGTGCTCTGTCGATACAGTAACAATATGCTTGCCTCTGGTCTGATACTGCAAAGCTGCTCCCTTAATAGCAAGATTGTTGCTTTCCGTTGCCCCAGATGTGAAGACAATCTCTGATGGATACACTCCCAAAGCCGCAGCACATACTTCGCGCGAACGCTTAAGCAACTTATCCGCATCCTCTCCATATCGATGCATCGAGGATGGATTCCCGTAGTGGCGTCTCATGACCTCGGCAACTGTTGTAATCACCTCTTCAAAAGGCGGAGTTGTCGCGGCATAATCAAAATATTTCATTGCACTCCCCTTTCTGCCCTATAACTACTGCAACAAAAAAAGACCAAAACAGGGAAAGGCCGCTACATTATAGCGACACCCTTTCCCCATATTGATCCTGTCTGCGGACCTAATCTAATTGAAATTACGCACTTTTTTCGTTGTAAGCTATAGGGCTTAGATCGTATATTTTTCACGTGCATTTTGAATTTTGGTAATATATCTTTGCGTTTCCACCGGAAGCTTGTCCAGTACAGCCATTAACTGTTCATCACTACTTACACCAAGCCGCTGCACCCGTCCGGGACCTGCATTATATGCAGCCAGCGCCATATTTTCTTGTCCGTTAAACCGTTTAATCTGGTAAGACAAATAACGAACACCAGCATCAATATTTTGAACAGGATCATATGGGTCGCTGACTCCCAGGCCTTGAGCGGTAGCATCCATAAGCTGCATAAGCCCTTTGGCCCCGGCCGAAGAAGTGACCGACGGATTAAATGATGATTCCGTATCAATAACCGCTTTAATCAACGCTACTGGAACGCCGTATTTCTGGCTTGCCTCGTTAATCAGATCATCATATGCTGTAGGTGTTGTGGGTCCGTCTGTTGCTGTGCTGGAAGGAGCGGGGTACAATGACGAGGCCGTCCCCCTCGAAGGTCCCAATTGAAGCCATAGCAAACCGTTTTCGTCTCTGGTAACATCACTTGAATTTTCTCGTGTCACAGCACCATCTGTTTCCAACTGGCCTACTTGTTCCAGTAATCCGGAAAAAGCGTCAGTTGTACCCGTCTGGGTTGTAGCACTCATATTATTTAACAGCTGCATGTCTAACATGGACTTGGACACGCGCGGATCAATTTGCATGTGGTGTTCCCAACTTTCTATAGTTGTTATATCCCAAATAGCTTGTCATTACTGCTATGATACAACTTTTTACTATGTACTTCCATACCTTTTAATGAAAAAAAGCTCCGGTTCTGTCGAAAAGACAGCGGAGCTTTATAGATCAGCTTTAATGTAATTATATCACTAAGATGATTTTTCTCGGATATACAAAAGAAAACTGAGCTTGTTCTCCAGTAGGGTCAACGAACAAACGGAATAAAAGCAAAATAACTCAATGTCGCCAGTGCCCCAAGACCAATCGACCAAATGCCGGTCGTTTTGCTGCCATTCACATAAGCAAAAAAACCTAAAACTGCAGCAATAGGTCCCAGCACAATGGACCACATAAACAATGAGGCAATTCCTGCAGCCAGACCAATATAGCCAGAAATACGGCCACTATTGTTTATAACCTGCTCTTCACCCTTAACCTCATGTCGAGTTACAGCTGAGCCGGGAGCAACCTCTGCTGCATATTCTTCACGATCATTACGGCGCTTGGCAGATCGTTCATGAATGTGACGGGGGTAATCTACACGTTCGCGGCTAACATGCTCTTTACTCTGATGCTTGTCATTTTCATGATCTTCCATAATAAACTGCACCTCCAAATGCGAAATGAATCACGTAATAAAATTTACACGGACTTCGGCTTAAAAGTGTGGCAACAGGTTGCGGCTGACGTGGCAGCCTTATCACGTTCTTCTGAACTGAAGCTTTCTCCCGCATATTCTTCTTTAAATTTCTTACCGGCATGACCATCAACTTCAATCATGATCAAATCTGCCTTACACAAATTGTTTTCTCCCCAATAATGGCAATTGGCTACGCTACACTTAACGATTGGCTTGGCCTCTTGGCTCATGATCATCACCTCGGATTCATTGTCCCCCCGCTACCCTGCACCTATGCGTTCATGGTATATGGCAGTTGGTGACATACGAAAAAAGCCGCTTCCTTCACCTCCTCCAAAATGGCAGGAAGCAAGTAGAAAACGGCTTGCTTGTCTTGTTTTAGTTTTTGATTAGAAATGATCTTCCCCGTTGAATGCTTTAGGCATGAGTACGTCGAGTCTGCATCCGGCGCTGAGTCAAATAGTCACTTTCATAATAAGTCAGATCATCACGCAATTCTTCAAAATTTTTCGTAATGTCCATGATCACTTCGCGAGCGGCTGGCACTGGCGTTTTACGGAAGCGAATAGCATCTTGTCCCGTATACGCATAGCGTCCATCCTCTGCGTAAGATTCATTTTTGGGATAAAAAAAGCTGTTCACGCAGTCATGGTAAACGTTATACAATGCCTTTTCCGCAAAATCGACGTCAAAATTGGCACGGCGTAAAGCCACACCCAGCTTTTCATAAGATACTTCGGAAAAAACAAGGACATGACGGAGATCCGACAAAAAGCCTTTGTAAAAAAGTACGGACTCCTCATTGCCATCTGCAGCAAGTTGCGGCAGAGCATGCTCATTGAGGAATGTTTCCACCCGTTTCACGGCAGTTTTCAGTCTCTCCTGCGCCGACTCACATAATTTTTGTACGTTGACTGCTGACATCAAGGCAGCTCCCCCTTATTTGTTGCTTGTTCATCAAATTGGTTACCCGAAAATAGTCCCTTCTAACCGAAAGAGCTGTAATTTTCAGTATTTATCCTACCACAAATGAGCATTGAAAGGTATAAAAACATGCCAACCTCCTCACGCTAAACCATAAATTTATGAATACTCAAGGAGGACGGTCCCATGTCTCGGCGAAAATGGTTAAAACCCCTGCTCGGAGCAGCTGCCGGGGTGCTTCTCATCACACTGATGCTGCCTTCCCGTGATCATCGCCCTACACCTCAGCCCGAATATACGGCCAAGATGGTGCCACAGCAAGAGAAGCAGCTCAAAAAAGGAATGTTGGCTTTGGACCTGTCCGCTACGGATACCCTCACACGCATGGATGCAAGGCAGGATATTCAATACGTGATGCGTGAGCTTGATGGTAAAACTGCCGATCAGAAAAGACAGTTTACTCGCACGCTACAGCAATCGCACAGTCATCTTCATACGTTACTGTGGATTCACACACGCGACGGGAACACGAGCACCTATACGGGCAGCAAAGCACAAACTCGTCTGCTCAGTCATCCTCAAATCAAAAGCAGCTTGGCTGCGGCTCGCCGTTCCGTCATGCAAAATAAATCCTACGAATCTGCTGCATTTCAGGCTGAAGGCGGTAAATATTTTGTCATGGCAGAACCATCGGCTGACGGAACATGCGGCGTTGCTGCCCTGGTCAGTCAGCAAGTATTGCGTGACGTGGAAAAGCATCAGCGGAAGAATTTGCGTTTGATTCCCTATCCAAAAGAAGGCAGCTACAAAATCGAATCCGTACATCCCGACACATTACACGATATTACTGTCAAGACGGGCCACGACAACGAAAATGCAAGCCATTATTTCGAAAACGAAATTGTCGTTCGCTTCCGTCACAATCCTGATTCACGACAACTGCAGGAAATTGCAGCAGATTTACACTGTGCGCCAGGCCGCAAGCTTGGTTATACCTATGTATTTCATTCGGATAAGATGAACTTCAAGGAACTAAAGCAATATTTTTCAAGAAAGTGGAACCCGCTTTATACTGAGCCTCACTATATGTATCTAACCAATGAGAAAACACCTATCAAAGCGGACAGCTCTATCCCCAATGATTTGCTCTTTTCCCGCTATCAATGGAATCTGCCGGCTACTGAAACCAACCGGGGTTGGAAATTAAGCAAAGGCAGCAAGGACGTAATTGTGGCTGTCGTAGATACGGGAGTAGATTTGGATCACCCCGACCTAAAAGGTCAAATCCTTTCAGGTCATAACGTGGTAAATCCGTCTGAAAAGCCTTATGATGACGTCGGTCACGGAACGCACGTCGCTGGCATCATTTCTGCCCTCGTGAATAATGGTGAGGGGGTCGCTGGCATGACATGGTACAACAAAGTCATGCCGATTAAGGTACTTGACCAATCCGGCTCCGGTACGACTTACTCGGTTGCAGAAGGTATTATATGGGCAGCTGATCATGGGGCCAAGGTCATCAATTTGAGTCTGGGCAATTACGCACAAGCTGAATTTTTGCATGATGCGATCAAATACGCCTATGATAAAGATGTCGTATTAGTTGCAGCTACAGGTAATGACAATACGGAACGACCTGGCTATCCAGCAGCGTATCCTGAAGTATTTGCCGTTTCCGCTACAGATTCTTCTATGCACCGTGCATCCTTTTCTAACTATGGAGATTATGTAGACGTCATGGCTCCAGGTGCAAGTATTGCCAGTACGTACCCAGGGAACCAATATGCTGCACTGTCGGGTACTTCAATGGCCAGTCCCCATGTATCAGCGCTTGCTGCACTGATTCGATCCATTAACCCCGATCTGACCAACAAAGAGGTTATGGATTTAATGAGAAGCAGCGTAATTGACTTGGGCACACCCGGGCATGACAAATATTTCGGATATGGTCAAATTGACGTGTATAAAGCGTTGAAAGCAGCACAACGTCCATATGTTCCTTTGCAATTCTATCCACAGCATTTAAGTGACAAGTTAAAATCAATATTAAAGAAACTGGAAACGTAAGATTCCTTATTGGAAAAAAGCAGCCATGTTGCTCCATGGCTGCTTTTTTGGGCTTTATTAACGCTTGGAACTACTGCGAACAGGACGCTTGCCATGGCTGCGAGTATGACAGCAAGGTTCTCCAGGGTCCTTTATACTCACCGGAAATACGTGATGAGGTACAGGTACAATGTGCGTCTGATTAACAATTTCAATCGGATGAACCACAGGCACGACTTGTGGGAAAAATTGATGATTTACAAATTGGATCGGCGGGCACACGATCGGGTCGTAAGGGCAATGACTCATAATGTGCAACTCCTTTCGGTGAATTAGTACAGCATATTATGAAGGCGGGTGCTGTGCTTGGATATTTACCCCCTAATACAAATATCCCTTATAAAATAGGCTTCCGTTCAACAATGACCGAATGATCAAGCAGTTCGCCCAACAAACGGCACAGTTTGTGAAGACCTGTTTTAAGTGTTTCCTTGTCCGCATACGAAAAAGAAATACGGATATGATTACTGTCCATACCACCTGCATAGCATACTGCACCAGGTAAAAAGGAAACTCCTTCTCGGTCAGCCAGCCGCTCCAATTCTGGAATATCAACATTAGGTGGAAGCTTAATCCACACATTTAGGCCGCCTTCGGGAGCATACCAGCTGACCTCTGGCGGAGCATAGCGCTGGAGCGTATGCAATGCGACTGTCAACCGATCCCGCATTTGTTCCCGCAACCAAACAAGATGCTGATCCAGTCGATTCCTGATAAAGGGCAGTAGCGCTTTTTGCGTTAATAGAGGGCTCCCCAAATCCGTAGTAGACTTGGCAGCCACCAAACGATCCATTACACTGCCAGTGGCCGCTACACAAGCTATACGACAGCCGGGAGCAACGGTTTTGCTAAAGCTTTTGATATATATCACATGTCCGGACTGATCATGCGCCTTGATAGAGAGTGGCGGCTTTGTTTTATAGTATAGGTCGGAAAATGGATCATCCTCAACAATGAGGCAATGATAACTTTGAGCTAGATCCAGTAATTGTGTGCGTCTGGCCATCGTTAAAGTTACTCCGGTAGGATTATGAAAGGTGGGTATCGTGTAGATCAGTTTTGGGGGATGAGTGTCACAGAGACGCGTGAGGATATCGATCCTCATGCCCTGCTCATCCATCGGAATCATAATTACTTTGGCACCACGACTGGTAAACACATCAATGGCCCCCGTATATGTAGGAGCCTCCATGTAGACAACATCACCAGAACCAACAAAGGTCCGTGCCACCAAGTCAATGCCCTGTTGGGCACCACTGGTCACGAGCAGCTGTTCTGCCACTGTGCATATACCGCGTTCGTTCAGGTGATCTGCAAACACTTCCCTCAGCGCTAAATCTCCTTCAAAAGTCCCGTATGCTGCCATTGCATCGGGATTTCCAGAGGATAGACGTTGAGTATCAGCGATGATTTCGCGTGTAGGAAGAAGCTCCGGTTGAATTGCTGCTATATGAAAAGAATAAGGAAACTGTCTGCTATGGTTAAAGTTTCTCCATAACTGTGCGCGTGGCAAATAATCGATCAGCGACATTTGCCATGACAAATCCTGTGCTCCCTCACGTTGAACAGCTACCGAAGGCTCCGCTACATAGCAACCTTTTCCCTGTGTACAGGTAACCAAATGAATAGACTCCAACTCAGCATACGCCTTGCTTACAGTTACGGGACTCACCGCAAGCAGACTGGACAGATGACGGACAGACGGAAGCTTTGTGCCCTGAGGCAGCAATCCAGACTGGATGCGATCTGCTAATGTTTTGGCAATCTGTAAATATAATTTGACACTGCTATTGCGGCTGAGATCAATATGCATCGGAACTGTCCCCTCCAAAAATCAACTGTTACATTTAGACGTTTACTGTTATACTTCATTATCGATATAATACAACAAATTTCATAGTACAGTATAGAACACAGGAGATGATTGGATTGGAACACAAATTTTCGGGTATGGCTCGTACTCAGGGCTCGTCCATGGTAAGGGACATTTTAAAGCTGACACAGGGAACAGATGTGTTATCTCTGGCAGGCGGCCTTCCTGCCGATGCCTTTTTCCCCATCGAAGCTGTTGCTAAAGCCTATGAGCGGGTATTTCGTCTCGGCGGTACTACCGCTCTTCAATACGGCCTAACCGAGGGCTACATTCCTCTACGGGAACGTCTTGCAGCAATCATGTCATCCCAAGGCATCTCCGTCAACAGAGATAATATCATTATGACGACGGGCTCACAGCAGACCATTGATCTGGTTTCGCGTGTGTTGCTCGATCCGCAGGATACTGTATTGGTGGAGTCCCCTACTTATTTGGCGGCTCTTCAGGTATTTAATTCCTATGGTGCCAACATTGTAAGTGTAGATACAGACTCTAACGGTATGCGATTAGAAGATCTTGAAGCCAAGATCAAAAAACATCAGCCTAAATTCGTGTATGTCATCCCCACCTTCTCCAACCCGGCAGGAAGTGTTTGGAGTATGGAACGCAGAACAGGCGTTGTTGAACTATGCCGTAAATACGGCACTTTGATTTTTGAAGATGATCCTTACGGACGTCTTAAATTTGACGAAAACCTTAACTTTCCATCCCTTTTCTCAATTGATCAACAGTTAGGTGGAGACAGCCATGTAATGTACACTTCTACATTCTCTAAAACTGTCGCTCCAGGTGTTCGCTCTGGATGGTTGGTAGCCGATCAAGCTATCGTCGTTAAAGTCGCGAATGCCAAACAATCTGCCGATCTGCACTCCAGCAGTATTGATCAACGTGCTTTGAATGAGTTATTGGACTTTTTTGACTTGGACGGACATATTCGTACCGTTTCTGCTGAGTACCATACTCGTATGCTACGTCTCACGTCGCTGATGAAGGAACGCCAATGGGAAGGAATCACCTGGAATGATGCACTTGGCGGTATGTTTATGTGGGTTACCCTACCCGAGGGCTTCCGTTCTGATCGGTTGCTGCAACTCGCAATTCAGGAAGGAGTCGCATTTGTGCCTGGACAAGTCTTCTATGCTGACCTGAGCGGCAGCAACCATATGCGAATCAACTTCACGCATACCGATCCTTCCCTGCTTCCAAAAGCAGTTGACCGATTGGATCGAGCACTGAAGATGTACACAGAGGAAAGTGTGGTAAAAAGCGTGCGTTGATGGAGTTGGCAGGATATCTACGTGAGGCCACTTCACGAATCATTTGATTTTACGATCGCTGTTATCCCTGATTCGTTTGGAATTTGAGTAGGAATCGGGGACAAAGGTGTATGCCTCGCTTCTACAGATTCAAATGCGTTGCTACGCTGACTACGTGCCTCATCCTCGCACGTTTTTACGGTAGAGAGAGTAATAATTAAAATGAAAGCCTCCAGTAATTATGCTGGAGGCTTCATTCTAAAAATGCACTATTTCTGCGCAAATACGGTATGTTAAAAAGGGTGTGTCATGATTCCCACAGGAATATGACACACCCTTTTTAATTCAATAAATACATTTGGATTAAAAGCTTTCATGCAAACAGGTCATTTACAAAAGTTAAATTGATACATTTTAAGGTGTTGCAGTGGGGAAAGTTTTCCGTAAGCCGGGTTCTGTGCTATTCGTGGTACAGACGGGAACTACCCTCCCACTACAAGCGACAATCATCTATCTAGGCCGAACATTGCTATCCAGCTCCAGCGACCAACCTAGACACGCCTCGGGCTAAGGCTGCTTCGCGAAGAAGCTGTGTCCCATTAGGTCTTGCTCCAGATGGGGTTTACCAGGAACGAAGTCACCAGCGTTCCTCGGGGTCTCTTACACCTCGGTTCCATCCTTGCCTGTGCCGCAAGCGGCCATCGGCGGTCCATTTCTGTGGCACTATCCTTCAACTCGCGCTGACTGGACGTTATCCAGCATCCTGCCCTATGGAGCCCGGACTTTCCTCTCGCGGCTTACGCCACCAGCGATTGTCTGTCAAACTTTCCGAACAACATTACATAGTATACAGGGAACGCGCGCATGATACAACCCTGAAAATATTGTAAAACGTATAGATCTCTGTTTACTTGCTCAAATAAAACGGATGTACCTTTCTCTGCAATGAATCATCCGCCACATAATAAGCAGACCTTCCCACGTATAGCGGGATAGAAAGCTTACTAAAATCAGGAACGTCCTCATCTAGGAACAGTTCATCATCTCGGTAGGTCTGCTGTATTTCACCGACGATCCAATCATGATCTCCATAGGTATGAATATCCACGACTTTACACTCATAAGCAAGATAAGCCTCCAGCAATATAGGCACATTGACTGAAATTCCATCTTCATATGCAATGCCAAACTGCTGAAACTTATCTACATCTTTACCACTAAAGGTACCTACAGCCTGAATCCATTCTGATCTGTGCGCAGGCAGAAACTGAATACCAAAGCCTCCGCTTTTCTCGATCAGTCCGTGAGAATATGTTTCCTTCCTCAATGAAATGCCATACATGCCCGGTGATGATCCGATATAGGTATGCCAGCCTGAGGCCATTACATTATTTTCCCCCTCATAGCGGGAAGTAACAACAGCGACCATGCCTGGATAGGCATGAATTGCAGAATCAGCTATCAGCGTCCGCATAGAACCTCTCCCTACGAAAAAAATAATAGAGCATCTTCATTTTCTCATAGATGTTGAGATTTTACAAAAATTGAAAAGGCTCGGTTTCTACCTGAGATACATGTACTTCCGTTGAATAACGACCTTCTGCCAAGCGTTTGCGCATCCATTCTGCGGTTTTAGGCTTCATAATCTTTTCAGCATTATGTCCAGGGTCAATAATAGCAATCCCCGCCATAAGGGCATCCTGAGCCGTGTGATAGTCAATATCCCCCGTCACTAATACGTCAGCCCCCTTAAAAAGCGACTTATTCACATAGCGGCTGCCTGAGCCCCCAAGCACGGCTGCCTTTTTGATCATACGGTCCAAGTCGCCCACCACACGTACATGCTCCACGTTGAGGCCATTTTTCACAACATCGACAAACTCCCGTAGCGTGCGAGTTTCCTTAAGCTTGCCCACCCGTCCCAAACCAAAGGAACGGCCCTGCAAATCCATGTGATACAGGTCATAAGCCACCTCTTCATAAGGGTGAGCCTTCAGCATCGCTTGAATGACTTTGTTGCGTACAGCCTGCGGTACAATGGTTTCAATACGAACCTCTTCGCTACGTTCCATTTTACCCGGTTCACCCAAAAACGGCTGGGTTCCCTCACCTGGTACGAAAGTTCCATAGCCATCAATGTTAAAGCTGCAATGGCTGTAGTTGCCAATATGCCCAGCTCCAGCCCCCAGTACAGCATCCAGTACCCGTTGATGATGTGTTTTGGGAACAAAAACAACAAGCTTGAATAATTGCTCAGTGTGAACATCCTCCAGCGTACCTTCACTTTGAATACCCAGTGCTTCTGCCATCCAGTCATTCATGCCGTCCTCAGCTGTATCCAGATTCGTATGACTGATGTAGACAGCAATATCATTCTTGATCAGCTTTTCATACAATCTGCCCGCAGGCTGATCCGTGTTCAAAGCTTTAAGTGGGCGGAATATAATCGCATGATGCGCAATAATGAGGTCAGCTTTTATGCGGATTGCCTCTTCGACAACCTCATCATTAACATCCAGGGCTACTAATATGCTTTTGATTTCCTTTTGCAGACTACCCAGCTGAAGCCCGATTCTATCGTCCGGAACTGCCAAGTATTTTGGAGCCAGCTGCTCCATGTAGCTAATTACTGTCTGTCCTTTGGCAAACATGCAAGTACCTCCTCTAGCTGTTCAATTTGCTTGCGCAATTGTTCCCGCTTATGCTGTGCGGATTCCTGATCTGACCGTGCCACTTGTGCCAGCACATCCTGAAGCTTGCGAATCTCCAATTTCCATTTATAAAAAAAGATTTCATTCGGTGCTTTAACCAATAGCGGTCCAAGTTGCATCAACAAATCCTGTGTCAGTACCAGCGAACTATCGGGAAGTTTCCATGGTTGATACAGCTCATCCTGTTTCAGTGGGCTTACCGAATCAGGTACTGCCGTCAGAATCTCATATATTTTTCCGTCTTCTTCCATAATATGTTCACTTGTTAGTACCCATTGATGTTCGATGAGCCATCGGCGTAAAATATCCTCGCCTACGTTAGGTTGTAGAACAAGTTGTTTTACTGAAATAAGCTTGTCTTTCCCTTGCTCTAGAATGGAAGCGATCAAGGCACCACCCATGCCGGCTATTGTAATAACATCAACTTCATTGGCCTTAATTACAGCCAAACCATCTCCCTTTCTAACCGCAATGCGATCAGTAAGACCTGCTTCGGCCACCTGCTTTTGAGCCGCACGCAACGGCCCATCGTTGACTTCACCTGCCACGGCTTGCGGTACTCTGCCACTACGCACTGCAGCCACAGGGAGTAGTCCATGATCCGAGCCAATATCCGCAAGTCTGCTCCCGGCAGGAATTTGTTCCATAATATATTGTAACCGTTGAGAAAGTTTCATGACGTCACCCACGTAATCCATTTTTTTCGAGTCCAAAATAAAATCCCTACAACAAATGCCAACTTCAGTATGCTGTAAAACACCACATTTCCCGCCGCTTGATGGCGCAGGATAATCGTGTCTGCTTCAGCCATGAATGCTAGTGTCATGCCTATAGCGAAATAAACCAAAGCGAGACGCGGAAAGCGGCGATGTACCCACCAGCTTAACCAGATCAACAATACTGCGTGTAAAATCCAAAATGCCTCAAGCATCACTAAAGTTGCTGTAGGCCAGTAGCGGCCTATAAGGACCGCGTACACCAAAAGCAGCCCAGCAAGACCACAGTAATGAAGTAAGCTGATCCGCAAAGTTAATCCCACAAGACACCATACCACACCGCATAGGCCTACGAGAAAAAGAAACCAAACCTTAGCTTCACCTTGATGGAGCTGAATGATCCACACACCCGAACCCAGCATAATCGCACTGCCTAAAGTGCTCAACATCGCACTCATACTCTTTTCGGAAGACCGCCAAAAAGCGGCTACTCCATAGCAAATTGTAGTAACTGCACTTGCCGAGAATATTTGCATTGCCAACGGAAAAGCGGTAAAATAAAAACCGATCAAACAAATGCAGGAAATAATGACAAAACCAAGAAGCCAGGCGATCCCATGCCCGTGTCTAAGATATGTAAGCAGCCCGGTGTTGTTACGGTTCTGGCTCTGCGACGAATCTTCGTCCTCCCGATACAGGTTAGACAAAAAATCGCAATATTGCTCAGGGAGCAGCCGACTTCGCCGCCAATGCTCAATTTCATGTAACAGTATTGCCCGTTTTTTCTCCTGGTCCAAGCTTCTTCCCCTCCACCAAGGCTGCCATGAGATAAAAAAAGACCTTCTGCGCGCTTCAAGCCGCAGAAGGTCCGCAATGTTACGCTTCTATTCGAGGAAATCCTTCAGTCGCTTACTGCGGCTTGGATGGCGCAACTTACGCAGCGCTTTGGCCTCAATCTGACGAATACGTTCACGTGTAACACCGAACACTTTACCCACTTCTTCAAGAGTTCTGGTTCTTCCGTCGTCCAAACCAAAGCGGAGACGCAAAACATTCTCTTCCCGTTCGGTCAACGTATCCAGTACATCTTCAAGCTGTTCCTTCAGAAGTTCATAGGCAGCCGCATCTGCAGGTGCCAATGCTTCCTGATCCTCAATGAAATCCCCCAGATGTGAGTCATCCTCTTCACCAATTGGTGTTTCCAATGAAACCGGTTCTTGGGCAATTTTCATAATCTCCCGTACTTTTTCCACGCTCAGCTCCATCTCGGCAGCCACTTCCTCCGGCGTAGGTTCGCGCCCCAGCTCTTGCAACAGTTGACGCGATACGCGAATCAGCTTGTTAATCGTTTCCACCATATGCACCGGAATACGGATCGTTCTCGCCTGATCGGCTATTGCGCGCGTAATGGCCTGACGAATCCACCAGGTTGCATACGTACTGAATTTAAAGCCTTTTTCGTAATCAAATTTTTCTACTGCCTTAATCAAACCCATATTACCTTCCTGAATCAGATCCAGGAAAAGCATTCCGCGACCAACATAACGTTTGGCAATACTTACAACCAGACGCAAGTTCGCTTCTGCCAACCGACGCTTAGCTTCTTCATCGCCGTTATTGATCCGTTTGGCAAGCTCCACCTCATCATCAGCAGAAAGCAACGGTACACGACCGATTTCCTTCAAGTACATCCGGACCGGGTCATTAATTTTAATACCGGGAGGCAGGCTCAGATCGTCATCGAAATTAAAATCATCCCCATCATTGTTTTCCGGGTCGTCATTTTGACGCAATCTGGTAACTTCTTCGTCGTTGTCATTCACAACTTCAATCCCCAAGTCACCCAGCTGCTCATAAAACTCATCCATTTGCTCGGGGTCCTGATCAAACGGCGACAGTTTTTCCATGATATCTTTGTAGTTCAGAGAAGAACTTTTTTTACCCAACTCAATCAGTTGATCTTTGACCTGATCCAGTGTTAGTTCCGTCTCCAGTTCAGTATGCTGATCATTCGCCATCTTTCGACTCCCTCCTCCCTAGAAACATCCGACCTCTGTGTGTTCATTGTCTCTCTAGGGCTATAATCTCACTTGCAATTTGTGCTGCACGCAAAAAGTCACCTAAGCGCTCAGCGGCTCTCATTTCTTCCCTTTTCAAATCCAGTTGCTCCTGCAATGGAAATTTTCGCACTTGATGAATATAATCATCCAAAATGTGCGGTGCCCATACGCCTGGAGCATCCATCATCATGATCGAACTTACGTTCTTCTCCAGCCGGTCGTCTTGCAAAGATGAAATAAAACGGCTTGTATCCGGTAACTTCCCTTGCGCGTAATAGGCATATAGATAAGCAGCAATTGCTGCATGATCCTCAATATTAAAGGCGTCGCCCAGATGCTTTTCTACATACTCTGCAGCTTCTAAATCCTGCATCATCCAGTGAAGCAGTCTGCGTTCAGCCACATGGTAAGCTGGCAACAGATTAGGTGTGGAGACCTGCCCTTTTTTATGCCTACCATTATTCCACCCATTTTCGTTATTATCCCCAAAGTTCTGTTTTTTTTGCAGGGATTGACGGAGTAAATTGCATTCTTGCTTCAAGGTTTCAAAATCCACCTTGACTTCGGATGATACTTCGCGCAGATACACTTCCCGCTCGGTCGGGGATGACAGAGGTGCAATGACATTTAATGCTTCGCGGGAATACGCGATTCTTCCTTCTTCCTCTTGCAGTATATGGTTTTTTTTCAGATATATAAGCTTAAATTTCACCGTTGAAACAGCACTTTCGATAATTTGGCGCTGGAATCGTTCGCCGCCGTATTGGCGGATAAAATCATCCGGGTCCATACCGTCACTGACCAGCGCTACTTTCACGTGAAGCCCCGCATTTTCCAACAGCGGAAAATTTTTAAGCGCAGCAGCTTGTCCTGCCCGGTCACCATCATAACAAATAATGACCTCGTCGCACAGTCCTTTTAACATCGTAGCATGGTGCTCCGTTAGAGCTGTGCCCATGGCGGCCACCCCATTTTGTACGCCAGCTTCCCATGCCGAGATAACATCACCATAGCCTTCAAAAAGAACACTTTGGCGAAGCTTGCGAATTGAGGTTTTAGCATGATGGAGATTGTACAGCGTTCGGCTCTTGTTGAATAGCTTGGTCTCCGGTGAATTCAAATACTTCGGCTGTCCCTCACCAAGTATACGGCCTGCAAAGGCAATAACTTTTCCGTTGCGATTCCAAATGGGAAACATGATACGATCTCTGAATCGATCCACATATCCATCACCCTCATGCCGGGGAGAAATAAGCCCTCCCTTTTCCATCTCCACGGGATCAAAAGAACGCTTCTCCAGAAACTGAACGATCGTATCCCATCGGTTGGGTGCATAGCCAATTTGAAATTGATCAATGATCTTGTCACTGAATCCCCGTGAGCGCAAGTATTCCATGGCTGGTTTGCCGTGCTCCGTATTTTTAAGTAAAAAATGGTACATCTTAGAAGTTAACTCATACGCTTGCAACAGCCTGTCCAACTCAGGATGCTGATGCGATGAATCACGTCCCTGCCATTCGCCGAGTGGGATATGACTTTCTTCTGCCATTGTCCTGACAGCTTCGGGAAAGGATAGTCCTTCGATTTCCATCATAAATTTGATGGCATTGCCTCCCGCGCCGCAGCCGTAGCAGTAAAAAATCTGACGATCCGGTGTCACGGTGAATGAAGGGGTTTTTTCGGAATGAAAAGGACAGAGGCCTTTCATATATTTCCCCTGCTTGGTCAAATGCACGTACTTGCTTACCGTATCTACAATATCATGATGTTGTAAAACCGACTCAATGATATCGTCCGGTATGTTACCTTGTCCGGCACTCATATTAACCACCTTCATCTCTTTAGCACGTAAATATAATTCGATACCGTTACTCATTCTCCTGCAAGCGAAGTAAAAGTTTTGTCAGTTTATGTTGAAAAACTTCACGATCCTCTAATGTAAACGGTTTAGGACCTTTTCCATAACGTCCTTTTTTCCGTTCTTTGGCAGAAGTATGGCGTCGGTCAAGCATGAAATCTATCGAATCGTTTCGATACATAGCTCCGCGAAAAGACATCACTTCACAACCTTTTGCCAAGGCAAGTGCAGCAAGACCATAATCATTGGTGGTTACAATATCCCCGCGGCGGATATGATTGGCAATATAGAGATCGGCACTTTGGTCGCTTCGGTCTACTTTAACGACGCTTACGCCTTTGCTGCCCTGAATGAGATGATCATATGAAGATACCATAATAACCTCAATATGAAAACGGGAAGCTATCTCCGCAATTTCACTTTTAACAGGACAAGCGTCCCCGTCAACAACGATCCGCACATCCAGTAAAGTTCCGGTTCCCTCCAAGAGCATCCCCCATCTCCATCTGCATTCGAGTAAAATACGGAACGGCTGCAAGATTACTCTTACACCGTTCCGTATATTTATACCCATTTTTTCAAGTTGTTCATACTACCACAACTGACGTTTAAACTACAAGCTTGGAAAAATCGGCAAAACGCTTCAGTTCTGAGTCAATAGCAGCCAGCAATGCCAAACGATTATTACGAACAGCATCATCCTCAGCCATAACCATAACGGAATCAAAGAACGCCGTCACCGCAGGGGTAATGGATGAAGCAAGCGCTAACGCTCGTGTCGCATCACCTTCCTGTAAAGCTACGCTATAAGATTCATAAGCGCTATACCATGCTTCGTAAAGCGTTTTTTCTCCTTGCTCCGTAAACTCACTCGTATTAACTGACTTATGAACTGCTTTAGCAGCCAAATTACCTACACGATTAAAGGACTCAACTGTTGCTTTGAATACCTCACCTGTTTGTACGGCCGTCATTAATGCAGTTCCGCGGTTAACAACGGAAGCAACGTCGTCATATCCAGCTGCAAGCACAGCATCCACAACGTCATATCGAAGGGTCTCAGACAATAGTTTCTTGACGCGTAATCCGAAAAACTCATGTAATTCTTTACGTATTTCATCCGCGGAACGTTTCATATTTCCAAGGTTGCCGTGCACATCGAGCGCGATATTGAACACATCAGACAACGTAGCCGAAAGCTTACGATCCAACAAGATCTGCACAATACCTGCTGCCTGGCGACGAAGCGCGTAAGGATCCTGTGAACCTGTTGGAATAATACCTATCGAGAAGCAGCCTGTAATGGTATCTATCTTGTCTGCGATACTTACAATCGCTCCAGCATTCGTTGAAGGAACCGTTTCTCCTGCATAACGCGGTTGGTAATGCTCAAACACCGCTCTCGCCACTTCTTCCTTCTCTCCAGCCTTACGAGCATAATCCTCACCCATCACACCTTGCAGTTCAGGGAACTCATATACCATTTGTGTTACCAGGTCAAATTTACAAATATCCGCTGCTCGACTAACCGATTCCTGTGTATCTGGGGAAACGCGAAGCTTCTCTGCCAGAGCATCAGCAATACGGCGAATCCGGCGCACTTTGTCTCCAACCGTTCCCAGCTCTTCGTGGAAAACGATACTTTCCAGTTTGGAAAGTGCATCTTTAATTTCCAGCTTCTGATCTTCTTCATAAAAGAATTTGGCATCAGACAGCCGCGCACGCAATACTTTTTCATTCCCTTTAGCAATGACTTCCAGCGATTGACTTCCTCCGTTACGTACCGTAACAAAGTATGGCAGTAGCCCTCCTGTGCGATCCAGCACTGGGAAATAGCGTTGATGTTCACGCATGGAAGTAATGAGTACATCCTTCGGAATGTTCAGGAACGCAGGATCAAAACCTCCGAACAGTACTGTTGGGGTTTCCACCAAATACAGCACTTCTTCCAGCAAATCATCCTTGACCGCAATCGTCCAATCTTTTTCGGCTGCCAACGCTTCAATTTGCTTTACAATAAGCGTTTGACGTTCCTCAATGTCCACAATGACATGCTGCTTGCGAAGTACTTCAACATAGTCAGCTGGACTTTCTACAACGGCATCCTGTCCCAGGAAACGATGCCCTCTTGTCACATTTCCTGACTGTACGCCGGCAATCTCCAAATTAACAATATCGTTACCAAACAAGGCAATCAACCAGCGGATCGGACGAACAAATTTAAAGTCATAACTTGCCCAGCGCATGAATTTAGGGAATGTCATCGCATGTAAAATGTGCAATAAACCTTCGGACAGAACTTCCGCTGTTGGTACACCTATGCTGCTCTTAGTTGCGTAAATATATTCCACGCCTCCAAGCTCCTTGAACGTGAACTGTTCAGGATCAACACCTTGGCTACGAGCAAAGCCTAGTGCAGCCTTGCTCCAGTTACCAGCTTCGTCGAGTGCGATTTTGCGGGAAGGACCTTTAACTTCTTCGTTAATATCTTCTTGCTTCTCCGCTACTTCCTTGACAAGTACCGCCAAACGGCGAGGTGTAGCATAAGCCTCTACAGCACCATAAGCAATACGCGAGCTGTCAAGCCACGCCGTCATACGCTGCTTCAACTGCTGAATCGCATTCGGGATAAAACGTGCAGGGACTTCTTCCAATCCGATCTCAAACAATAAATCCTTAGACATTTGCCGCACCTCCTTTCTTCAACAGCGGGAAGCCCAGCTTCTCGCGCTCCTCCAGATAGGTCGCAGCCACCTGACGCGCCAAATTACGCACTCGTATAATAAACCCAGTCCGTTCCGTCACACTGATCGCTCCGCGAGCGTCCAGCAAGTTGAACGCATGAGAACATTTCAGCACATAATCATAGGCTGGAAATACAAGATGCTGCGCCATCGCTTTATTTGCCTCTTCTTCGTACATATTGAAAAGAGTAAAGAGCATTTTGACGTCAGATACTTCGAACGTATACTTGGAATGCTCAAATTCAGGCTGGTGAAAGACATCACCGTACGTGATTCCATTGACCCACTCCAAATCGAACACATTCTCCTTGTCCTGGATGTAGGAAGCAAGACGCTCCATACCATACGTGATTTCTACCGCAACCGGACTGGCATCAATACCGCCCACTTGCTGGAAATAGGTGAATTGAGTGATTTCCATACCGTCCAGCCATACTTCCCAACCTAAGCCCCACGCTCCCAACGTCGGTGCTTCCCAGTTGTCTTCAACGAAACGAATATCATGCTCCAGAGGGTCAATGCCCAAACGGCTCAAACTCTCCAAATACAATTCCTGAATGTTATCCGGTGAAGGCTTCAAAACTACTTGGAACTGATGATGCTGATACAGGCGATTCGGGTTCTCACCATAACGTCCGTCTGACGGACGACGAGAAGGCTCAACATAAGCTACATTCCACGGCTCAGGTCCGATCGAACGTAAATACGTCATTGGGTTCATCGTGCCTGCCCCTTTTTCCGTGTCATACGGCTGTACAATAATACAGTTGTGTTCAGCCCAAAATTGTTGCAGCGTTAAAATCATCTGCTGAAAATTCATTGGTACACGCTCCCTTTCCACTTCCCTCAAATGTTGGTGATTTCTTCTCATTAAGCTCGTATGTACAGGGCTATTTTATCCCAAAAGCCTTGCTAGAGACAGCAAAAAGCCCCCGCCTCTACGCCTGTACAGACGTAGGGACGAGAGCTGACTCCCGCGGTTCCACCCTACTTGATTGCGATCCTACATCACCCATCAGATCGTAATCCTCTTTTCCGTGTCCATTCAGACGCTCCCGAGTGCCTTGTTCACGAAGAATTCCCGCTGGGCTTACACCGTCCCCAACTCGCTAATTACAGAGAATACATCCCGCTACTTTCTCGTTCAATGCATCTGCTCCCGAAGGAGATATATAGTAGGATATTACACGTTTTCAGCAACACAGTCAAGAGAATAGGGCGTTTCACATATCGTACTTGTCGAGCTGATCCAAGAAATTGCGGGATTTCAGCTTGACCTCCAACTGCATATCCATGAACTGACGCATGACATGTTTGATCTCCAGCTTGGTGGAGTCCTTCACGTCAATGTTGCCGAGCCGATTCAAATCCATTCTGGCGAACAAGCGCAGCAACTTCAATGTACGTGGAGTCACGCTCAATGCCGCTGGATCAAAATGCTTGTAGCTCCGACACAAAACTCCGCCTAGTCTCGGACTGACAAACATATCTTCATCAGCACATTGTTGACCACTTGAAATACATGCATCAAGCTGAGGAGCATATCCGGCCGCCTGCAATATTTTAAATTCATAAATACTCATGACGATCAGCGGATCTTTGCCACTCTCCAGCGCCTCCAAACATGCTTTTAGCTGCTTAAACCAGAACGCACCTGTTTCCTCATCCTGTAACACCCGATCGAGTAATTCACAAGCATAAGAAGCGTAAGCAGCCTTAGTAATATCCTCGCGTAATGTATGGTGGGATTGGATGATTTCACCGGCATTCAACGTGCCTAAGCCTGTGTTTCGAAAAAAAACGAATTCACCGTACGTAAACGGCTGCGTTAAAGCAGCGTGACGGCTTTTGGACTTTTTTGCACCTCTGACCAGCACGCCTGCTTTGCCTCCGCTTTCGGTGCAAAGCGTAATAATTTTGTTCCCCTCACCGTAATCCATGCTGCGGATGACGATTCCTTCCACCCTGTAAAGCATGCCTCTTCCCCCAAACATTCGCGAAGAAGCCAGTGGCTTGTACTATTCACGGGCTTCTTCATGCTCGTCCGACTCTCCCTCATCCGTGTCTTGCTCCCTTGTCACTGCGCTCTCCCGATATAACAGATACGCACCGACATCTCCAGTCATCGCAAAATACTTCCACGAAAAATCTCGCAATCGTATTCATCCTTTCTTCGGAAATGACGTTTGCATCTCAAAAATAGGATGATGCGAAGAGGGGGGAAGTATGCGATGAAATAAATGGATTGCTTTAAAAAAGGCAGCTATATGTAGATTGGAATGCCGCTTCGCAAATGATTTGATCTTACGATCGCTGTTACCCTCGAATTTATTTGAATGTAAAACATACATAAGGGTTAAATTCGAGGGTAAAGGCGAACGCTATCGCTTCTTCAGATTCAAATCCTTCGCTCCGCTACATCGTGCATACAAGGCCTTTTTAAAACACACCTATTTCATCGCTGGAAGAAAAGGATAAAAAGAGCAAGAAGTTAAGCGCCGCACATACGCGGCGCTTTAAATGATCAGGAGACTATTACTATCTCAGCCAAGAGATCGGGACGGCTTTTTTATGATGCTTACTACAACTATACATATTTATTTAATATCAATTTTTTTAGCCTCAATAAACCTTGAACTAAAGTGACGTAGAATCGAGTTCTGTTTTTAAGCGTCGCGATGGAAGCCAAGGTCACGAAGGACGCGTTCCTGGTTGCGCCAGTCTTTTTTTACCTTAACCCAAAGCTCCAGGAAAATTTTGGAGCCTAGCAGGTTTTGGATGTCCTGACGGGCTTGTTTGCCCACTTCTTTGAGCATGGCTCCCTGTTTGCCGATAATGATCCCCTTCTGGGAGTCACGCTCTACAAAAATAACAGCCATAATATGCACTACACCATTATCCTGCACTTTCATGTCTTCAATCATAACCGCAATAGAATGGGGTACTTCCTCACGTGTCATATGCAGAATTTTTTCCCGAACCAGCTCCGCAATGACAAACTGTTCTGGATGGTCGGTAATTTGATCATCCGGATAATATTGCGGACCTTCTGGCAAGTATTTTTGCACCTGCTCCAGCAGGGTGTTTACATTGTTGCCCATTTTGGCCGAGATCGGTACGATTTCAGCAAAGTCGTACAACTTGCGATACTGCTCAATCAGGGGTAACAACGCTTCCGGCTCAATGCGATCAATTTTATTCAGCACCAAGATAACTGGCGTTTTTACTTGTTTAAGCTGTTCCGCAATAAAACGGTCGCCACCGCCTAGACCTTCAGCAGCGTCAATAAGAAAAAGTACCGCTTCTACTTCACCCAACGTATTAAAAGCAGTCTGATTCATGTAATCACCCAATTTTGACTGGCGCTTATGAATCCCGGGTGTATCCAAAAATACAATTTGTGTGTCCTCTGTAGTAAATACGCCATGAATTTTGTTGCGTGTAGTTTGCGGCTTGTCTGACATAATGGCGATCTTCTGCCCAATGACATGGTTCATCAGTGTTGATTTTCCAACATTTGGTCTGCCAACAATTGCGACAAAGCCTGATTTAAAGTGTTTCTTAGCCATTTCATTTCCTCCAGCGCGATTAAGCACCTATTTTATTTTGGTTTTTCTATTAAAACAGCGAACTAATTAACGTCAACATAGGCCTATAAAACACAAATATACCAATAATTACAGCAAAAACCGCTGCCAGGAGCACGGCTCCGGCGGCGGTGTCTTTAGCCGCTTTGGCCAGCGGATGAATATCAGGTGAGATGAGATCCACCGCTGCTTCAACAGCGGTGTTGAACAGTTCGGCTACAATGACTATAACGATAGCCACGCAGACGAATAACCAGTCGAGCCGGGAGATGTGCAGAGTTAAGCCTGCTACAATGACAAGGAGCGCCACGACCACATGTATCCGCATATTTACTTGCGTACGCAGAGCATACATCACGCCTTCTGCCGCATAGCGAAAGGTCATTCTCCAAGGCTGACGTCTCATTACCTTGTCAGCCCCGCTTGAGCCAGTACAGCTTCCTGTTTGCCCATCATTTCAGCTTCACTCACATCATCCTGATGATCATAGCCTAACAGATGCAGAAAGCCGTGAACAAACAAAAAACCGATTTCACGCTCAATCGAATGTCCGTATTCTTCGCTCTGAGCTTGCGCTGTCTGTACAGAGATTATAATATCCCCCAGAACATCCGGTACATCATTCAATGAATTTTCTTCATTCGGTTCGTAAATAATTTCAAGCTCTTCATCCAGTGTCTCCTTCATAGCAAAAGACAACACATCGGTGGGACGATCAATTCCCCGATAGTCCCTGTTCAACTCATGAATTTGCTCATCATTAACGAAGGTAAGGGCTACTTCACCGTCTGTGACTCCTTCCACTCTGCCTGCCTCCTCTAATAAGTTGTTCAGCAGCGTAATTAAAGATTCGTTAATTACCATATCATTTTGTTCATTATTCCAAGCTAATTGAAGGCCCATGCCAACCGCTCCTTTTAATTCTAGTGCTCTACCCGTGCTTCATGCACAAGTTATATTAAGCTTTTCCGTTTTCAGACTTGGGCCTTTCCTCTGGATACTCAATACGGGAATGGAAAATCCCCATTACTGTTTCCTTGAGGGTTTGAGCCACGATATCAAGCTCCCGCATGGTCAGCTCGCAGTCGTTAAATTGGTGATCATCAAGACGGCTCTTAATAATTTTCTCAATCATGGATTCAACCTGTTCCACCGTCGGCTTCCGTAAGGAACGAACTGCTGCCTCCACACTATCAGCAATTCCCACCACAGCAGACTCTTTAGACTGAGCCTTCGGTCCCGGATAACGGAAATCATCCTCCGTGAAGTCAGGCTCTACCCCCCGCTCTTCAGCCTCACGCAACGCCTTGTGATAAAAATAGTGTAAGAATGTCGTTCCGTGGTGCTGCTCGGCAATATCGCGAATTGGCTTGGGCAGCTTGTAATCCAATTGCATTTCCACGCCGTCACGAGCATGGGCGATAATGATGGATTTGCTAAGCTTGGGCTCTATTGAATCATGTGGATTTTCCAACCCATTTTGATTTTCAATGAAGTACGAAGGCCTCTTGGTTTTACCAATATCATGATAATACGAACCAACCCGGCACAACAAGCCGTTTGCTCCTATAGCCTCCGCTGCGGCCTCTGACAGATTACCCACCATTACACTATGATGATACGTTCCCGGTGTCTCTGTAAGCAGCTTGCGGAGCAATGGATGATTGGGATTTGACAGCTCAACAAGCTTCAGTGCCGACAAGATACCAAAGGTAGACTCAAAAAATGGCATTAGCCCAATAACAAGTATTGCTGTTATCAGACCGCCTGCAAAAGCAAAAGCTACCCCATAGAGCGTCGTCGTTTGAGTCCAATTCCCTTGGTCAATCAGTGCCAGAGAAAAAACAGACAGGGCACCGAACAGGCATACCATGATCGCCCCTTTGAACAGTGTTGAACGCTGGCTGGCTCGATGGGTAGAGAAAATCGCTGCCAGACAGACCACAATAGCAAAAAAACCAAAATTAAAGTCAAAAATTTGTCCCTGACGGACATTCAAAATAACACTTGCCAATATACTGAATATAACGGCACATACGAAAGCCAACGACATATCAAGCAACAGCGTTACGAGCATAGCTCCAAGCGCGATAGGCGCCAGATAGCCGAGATAGGAACGTTCATTGTTCTGCAGTATGGAAATTAACATCATTGCTCCAACTGTTATCACAAAGATTAATACTAGCATGAGCAACTGCGCATTATTATACTTGAAGTTTCGTGTTCGTGATTGGAATTGACGAATATACATAAACAGGCCCAATGCCAGCATCATAGACAACATCAGTAGGCCAAATTGTGGCCAATAATTGATTTTATCCTTGAGCAATTCATTTTCATCAAGCAGTGTATAGATTTCCTGGGTAATAATCTCACCCTTCTTGACGAGTACTTCACCCTGTTTAATGTAAACTGTCGGTGTATCTTCACGAGCCTGTACCTTGGCGTCCTTCGTAGCTGTATCATCATAAAACTTGTTGGCGGTAATCACAAGCCTTGCAAGTTCCTGAACAACCTCCCGTGAAGTACGCTTGGTAAGCGAGCTTGTACTAACCCGCTCAGCTACTTTCGCTCGGGCTGTCTGAGCATCCGTAATTTGATCATTCATCAACCCTGTCACAATCTCACGGGCAACAGGCCGCATTTCAGCAATATCCTCAGATGTAAGGCGCGGAATTTTAATGAATGTCTCCTCTGGAATTCGGTACGTTTGCTCTTTCGTTTTTTCCAGCACTTCATCCAGCAGCTTATCTGGGTAGGCATCCGCATTACGGCTGTTATTCACAAAATTTTGCACAAATTCCCGTGCACGTTGCGGAATCTCATCCTTATAAATCGAAATCTTATCTGCTCTGGAAACCTGATCATCCTGATTGAGCCGTTCAATTCGATCCAAAATACCAGTAATCAGGTTATCGTTGCGAACTGGCACAATGGTATACATGGGCTGCACACGTTCAGCTGATTCCTCTTGAGCCTTCAAAGTCGCCTTACTGTTAGGAAGCTGCATCGGGGCGACAATTTCCTTTTCACTCGGTTGATTTACCCGAATATCATAACGCTCGGGAAGCAGCTTGGACGCAAAGCCTACATAAAAAAGAACCACCAAAAATAAAAACAGAAGATAGCGTGTCGCCACGCTATACTTCCATCCATTCATTCTATGCTGGAACGTTTTCCCTTTAGATAATTCCTTCGAGGTCATCTAAAACAATCCCTCTCCATCATCTTTTTCAAGGCAGCTACACTGCTTATTTTATTACTTTTTCTGATCGCACACACCATACTCGTGCTTGAATGACTATCCTTGTTTTTCGGCAACACGGTCATAAGCAACAATGATTTTTTGAACCAGGGAATGACGAACAACATCCTCTTCTGCAAACTGGACAAAACCTATTTCCTCAATCCCTTGTAAAATCGCATTTGCTTCAATCAGACCGGATTTTTTGCCACGAGGCAAATCAATTTGCGTGACATCGCCGGTAATGACCATTTTGGAGCCGAAGCCAAGTCGAGTCAAAAACATTTTCATTTGCTCGGGTGTGGTGTTTTGCGCTTCGTCCAAAATAATAAATGAATCATCCAGCGTACGTCCCCGCATATAAGCCAAAGGTGCAATTTCTATTAATCCGCGCTCCAGTGCCTTTGCAGTCTGCTCTGGGCCCATCACATCGTATAGGGCATCATACAATGGGCGTAAATACGGATCAACCTTTTCCTGTAAATCCCCTGGTAAAAAACCTAAATTTTCACCTGCTTCCACCGCAGGACGAGTCAGTACAATGCGCTTGACTGAACCTTCCTTCAGGGCAGCTACGGCCAGCACTACAGCCAGATAGGTTTTACCAGTACCCGCCGGGCCAATTCCAAATACAATATCGCGTTTCTTAATCGTGGTTACATAGTGCTTTTGTCCAATCGTTTTGACGCGAATCGGTTTACCCCGGAACGTCGTCGTAATTTCACCCTTGAACAAATCGAGCAGCTGATCAGCGCGTAAATCTTTGGCCAATTCAATCGCATAATGGACGTCCCTTTCGGTCAGTATATACCCATTGCGAATTAACTGGAGTAATACATCGAACAATTGTTCGAGCACTTCCACCTCGTGTGCATTACCAAAAACATTAACTTCTGCCTCACGAGATGCTATTTTTGCTGGAATAGCGGCTTCGATTAATTTTAAAAAGGAATCCTGCGGGCCAAATAACGCCTGTCCTTCTCCCGCATTGTTCAATGCAATTTGTATGCTGCGTTGTTGTTCTGCCAAATAGCCTCATTCTCCTTGGTTATGAACTAACGGAAGTTCTTCCGCAATATCCTGCTCCACTTCAAAAAGCACTTTCATATAAACTTTACCATTCTCTCTCTTCTCATGCAAAATTTTTTGACTCATTATTTTCGTTCCTTTGCCGTATTTAGCTAAAATATCAGCTCGCGCGCCTTCTATACCTGACATTTTTGCTTCTGCTTCCGTAAGCTTCTGCTCTTGTATCTTTGTCTCCCTCACACTTTCGGTCATCCAACCTATCGGAAGTTTGTAGGAACGCCATGTTAGCGGATCATGTTCAACTGTTGTTTTATGTGTAGAATAAGGTATTTTCCCATATCCCCACAATTGTATCGCACGGTTGCCTAACACCAGATACAAGCGGTCGTGACTGGTACCTGTATACGTGCTGCTGCGTTGCACCGTGGGACTGCTAATTTCGTATTCATGCCATACAAGACCCTTAACCTCTCCTTTGGCTACGACCTGCTGCTGATTCTCCTCATCTCCAAGCGTTCCCGAGATGAGAATGGCTCCTTTTTTGACACGCGTATTTTTATGCACGACAGGACGACCCTGCTCGGCAAAAATTTCAGTGACTACCGCGTCTGCCTTACTGATGATATGACGTGGGCTGTAGAGCGGCGCAGGGGTAGGCTGTGAAGCTTCAACAACCTGAATCGTCACCAAAGTACCCTGTTTTTCCACACCGATCCAGGATGCCTCTGGAAGCTTCTGCATGAGCGCACGGGAAAGCTTGTCTTGACTAGAAAGACGAAAGCTCCATTGAAACGGATACAGCCCCTCCTGACGGGCGGCTTTGAGAACGGATTCCGTTGAGAGCTTATCATTCCCCTTCACTTCAATGTCCCAGATAAGCGAAGACATCAGCAGGAGACCTATCCAGAACAAAGCCAATCCAGCCAGAAAAAATTTACGTTTGGCAAGTCGTATAACAGTAAAGGGAAGCCCTTGCCGCTTCAGAACGTGCATTTTACAGCCTGTCCTTCTCAAAAGCGGGCGTAGGAGGAAGACGTGCGGCAGCAGAAGGTTCATTTCTGCATGTCTAGTACCCATCGGCCGCACGTTCCAAACTGGTATATGTTGATAGGCGAGTAAATTAATGAAAGTTTCCACACTTTCACCCTTAACAGCAAGGGTAACCGTGCCACGCAGCTTTGCTAAAGCAGGATGTTTCACGAGCCTTCCTCCGTTCCTTCCATTTGGATATCCGTTATATGTCCCTCCACACTTACCTGCTCTGGCAGAATAGACGTAATGACTAGATCATGGCCGGACACCCTCAGCCTGCCTTGCGCAAGTGCAAGTACGAGCTGATCCGGCGTGAAATCCACCACGCCCCGGTGATTCTCCACATAAAGCTGGCGGCTGCCGATGAGGGTTAACCGCGGCAAGTCAAATAGAATGTCCTGCGGAAGCTCCAGCGTCTCGCTGGCCCACTTTCGCAGTTTGCGGCTCATCCTGCTCATACGGCGAAATCTCCTTTCCCGTCATCAAAACATCTGTTATCCAACGGCTCATAGTTGTTTTGATGACAGCACGCTGCTATTTTTTCATCTTTGTTATTGCCATTCGGACTCATTGATGTTTCATGGCAGCTACGCTGCTGGCTTTTCATCGTTATAAGTGAACACCATTACACCAGCGCCACAGATATCTGTTCTGTACATTTTATGATCCAGTCCCCGCATTTATGAGGCTAAACTTACAATTCGTAGCTGCTACTATATTGCAGAGGCAAAAGATGTGTTCTTTAAAAATTCACAACCAAAAAAGCCAACCTCGTTTTCATACCGAAAACAAGGTTGGCTTTTTTTGATTTTCATTATATGACACGGTTATTTCTCGTTATCTCGATTCAAAAGAGAGTTTTTTCTAGAGTATAAGAAGTAAACAGCCATACCAATGATGAGCCAAATAATAAAGCGAATAAATGTCTGACCATTCAAATTAAGAATGAGCACCCCACATGAAACGATAGCCAGGATTGGAATATACGGAACTCCAGGACATCGGAAGGCCCTTGGCAAATCAGGTTGTGTTTTTCTCATAACGATGACGGCGATCGAAATCAGAATAAATGCTGACAAGGTTCCAATGTTCACCAAACTAGCTAACTCATCTAGCGGGATCAGCCCACCCATTAATGCAGATAAAGTACCAAAAAACAACGTGTTAATGTAGGGCGTTTTATATTTGGAATGAACCTTGGATAATACTTTGGGGACTAAGCCGTCACGTGACATAGCAAACATAATGCGAGTTTGACCATAGAGCATAACCAGCATGACCGTTGTCATTCCTAAGATAGCTCCTATATCTATAATACCTGCAACCCAGTTCTGACCCGCAACCTGCAATACCAATGACACAGGGTGAGAGATACCTTCAAATTGCATAAACGGTACTATACCAGTCATAATCGCGCTAACAATGACATACAAAAACGTACAAACAACAAGTGAGAAAATAATGCCTCGCGGTAAATCACGAGCGGGATTTTTGGTTTCTTCAGCCGCTGATGAAACAGCATCAAAACCAATAAAAGCAAAAAACACAAGAGCTGCAGCTCCAAACACCCCACTGAACCCAAACGGTATAAACGGTGTCCAGTTATCTGGCTTCACATATTTAAAAGCAACGATGATAAATAATAAAATAACAACAATTTTTACGATTACCATGATGTTGTTAATCCGTTTTGATTCTTTTATCCCAAAATAAAGCAAGAACGTGATACCCATCAAAATTAAAAAAGCTGGGAGATTAAAATAAGTAGTTTGGTCTTTTAAAGCCCCAGGTGCAGCAGTGAATTCAAGCGGAATGTGAAGGCCAATTCCATTCCAAAATGATACAAAGTAACCCGACCAACCTGCGGAAACGGCGCTGGCTGCCAGCATGTATTCCAAAATCAAATCCCATCCAATAATAAAGGCCAATAGTTCCCCCATCGTTGCATATGTAAAAGTGTAAACAGAACCGGATACTGGAACGGTGGATGCAAATTCCGCATAAGCCAATGCTGCGAATAAACAGGCGAGTCCTGCAATCACAAAAGAAAGAACCAAGCCTGGACCAGCCGTGACTGCTCCCGTACCTGTCAACACAAAAATCCCCGTTCCGATAATGGCTCCAATTCCAAGCATCGTTAAATCAAACGCACCCAGTTCCCTTTTCAGTGCTTTTTCCCCTCGCGTAGCGGCAATCAACTGATCAATGCTCTTCTTTCTAAACAAGCTATTCCCCATCGATCCCATCCTCCTAAAAATTAATTTTTCATTTTTATAACCTTTGTTTTATCACCTCAATTTAAATCAAATTTTATCTAATTATGGAGTGAATTTCATAAGTATCTATCATTGAGAACATTATATATAAAAAAGAAAAAATGAAAACTGCTTTCGGAAAGCTTCATTCATATTGTTACATTTGATCATTTTTCACGAATATATTTTCATAAATGAGACCTTAAATTAGACAAAATGCCACCATTTTAGATGACAGCAAATGTTAGAAACCTAGGGCACACAAGGGATTATCACATTCGTTGTCAGGTAATTAGAGCATTTGTCGTTAATTCACTTTTTATTCTGAGCATGCTTATGTATTCCTAAAGCATCACAAAAAAAGATCCGCCACAGCCAAAGCCGTGACGGATCCCCTATCATTTTAACGTCTTCCTCCACCCATGTAGCGCTTGGAACGCGGAGGACCTAATATTTCTGCCCAAATCACACCTTTGCGCAGATCAGCTGTATCCACCGTATTACGGTCTTGCGAAGCTATCTCTGGCGCATCGGTAATTTCCCCTGACTCCCTCGCGTTGGATATACGATCGAGACGGGCTAAAACCATTCTGCGTTCTTCTTCCATAGCACGGATCCGATCCTCTAAAGTCGAACCGTTATCTAATGAATCCCGGTCCATCCGTTCTTCCGTTTCCGAACGATCGCCCACTCCTTCTATACGACGAGCTTCCATAACTGCCCGTCGTTCATTAGGAAATTGACGTTGCAACTCACCAGCAACATCCTGCTGGCGCTGCTCTTGCCCATGTTCCGTTGTGAAGGGTCTGGATGACGTCGAGGGCCCGCGAGAACCATGATCCCCCCCAAAGGTAGGCATACCTTTTCGCGGCGGTGATTTCCGCCCTGTACCTTGGATGCTTTTCCCCAAAAAGGACACCAAAGCAAAGCCAATCACGATCAGGATATACAAATGTTCAAAGATCCAGCTGATAAAGTTCATTACTCACCACCTAGCTGCCGTAATTCATCGGCTATGTCCCGTTATTAATCCCGGTTCTTGTTGTCATTCCCGGAGTTCTCATTCGGTTTGCCTAAGGAGCCACGCATTTGCGTATCCGCCTCAATATTTTTCAAATTCATATAGTCCATGACGCCAAGCTTCCCGCCACGCAGCGCTTCAGCCATTGCCAGCGGCACTTCGGATTCGGATTCCACCACGCGCGCTCTCATTTCTACAACACGTGCCTTCATTTCCTGCTCCTGCGCTACAGCCATCGCACGCCGCTCTTCCGCTTTTGCCTGCGCAATACGTTTGTCGGCTTCCGCCTGTTCTGTTTGCAGAAAAGCACCGATATTTTTACCTACATCAACGTCCGCAATATCAATGGACAAGATTTCAAATGCTGTCCCGGCATCCAAACCTTTGGACAATACAGTTCTTGAAATTGAATCTGGATTCTCCAATACGTCCTTATGCGAGTTACTGGAACCTACGGTTGTAACAATACCTTCACCAACCCGTGCAATAATCGTTTCTTCTCCGGCACCCCCAACAAGTCGATCAATGTTGGCACGCACCGTAACACGAGCTTTAACCTTTACTTCGATACCATCCTTGGCGACCGCAGCCACAATAGGTGTCTCAATAACACGCGGATTAACGCTCATTTGGACTGCTTGCAGAACATCCCGTCCCGCAAGGTCAATCGCTGCCGCACGTTCAAACTCAAGCGGAATGTTAGCTCGCTGCGCAGCAATCAACGCATTGATCACGCGGTCTACATTCCCTCCTGCGAGAAAATGGCTTTCCAGCTGGTTAATGTTCAAGCCCAGACCCGCCTTGGTTGCCTTAATGAGCGGATTGACAATTCGGCTTGGCGTGACGCGCCGTAACCGCATAGCTACCAGCGTAATGATACCAATGCGCACACCCGAAGCCAATGCTGAAATCCACAGCATCACCGGGAAGAAACTGAAAAATACGCTCAATACAATAATCACTACAACGGCAATCAGCAAAACGCTGACAATACCCGATTCGAACACTCGCATCATCCTCCATTAATCTAATTCTTTGTTGTTTGCTTGTTTAGACGCTAGTGTCTGCCTTGACCACAATTCGCCCACCTTCTACTTTGGATACTATAATCGGCATATCTGTAGCAATAAACTCGCCGTTCGTTACAACATCGACTCGCTCATCAGCGATCAGCACCGTTCCGGCTGGACGAAGGGGTGTCAGACTGACACCCCTCTGACCTAATAGCATCTCCCGGTTCACAACCGAAGAAAAGCCTTGGTCAGCCGTTAAACTTTCTTTAAGTATAAAACGGTTCCATATCCCTCGGTCCTTGAATACAACCGCGATGATCGCCACCACGGCAACCGCAGCTGCAAAGGCAATGCCCAAAGATATAAACGCGTGCTGCATGTTGTATGCTGCGCGAACAACTCCGGCAACAAGACTAACGGAACCCAAAATGCCCAAAATACCAAAGCTTGGGATGAACATTTCAAGGATAAGCAGAGCCAGACCGATAATAAACAACAACCACGTCTCCGAACCTGCAAACCCAGCAATATAATTGCCGAAGAAATACAAACCAAATCCGAGTATGCCCAAAATTCCCGGTACACCAAAACCGGGTACGAGCAGCTCAATAACGACACCCGCGATACCGATAAATAAAAGCAACGTCTGCACAATTGGGTTGATCAATATCTCGGCTGCTTTTTCAGCCCATGTTCGCTCCACATGAATTACATCGTCCGTGCTGTAACCCATCCACTGGATAACTTCTTGTTCGGAAGACGCGATGTGATCCGCATAACCCAACTTCAGCGCTTCCTCACTGGTTAAAGAAATGATCTGGCCATTTTCCTTATTAAAGTTCATCTCTGGAATAGATACGGTCGTTTTGGAGTCAACCATACCTCTGGCAATATCCGGGTTGCGTCCGCCAGCTTCTGCGGCAGATGCCATGCTACTCTTCCACCAAGCTACCGTTTTTGGATCTGTGATAGCCTGCCCCCTGCCGTCTACTAACGCTGCTGCTCCGATAATACTCCCCGGTTTCATAACAATCTTGTTTGCGCTCAACGCAATATAGCTACCCGCTGAGGCCGCTTCGCCCCTTATATAGGCTACGGTCGGAATTGGACTGTCTTTAATCAGTTTGCCCAGCTTCTCTGCTGTATCTACCCGTCCACCGGGAGTGTTAATATCCAGTAAAATCAGACCTGCTTTGGAATCTGCTGCTTCTGCAAATCCACGTTCCATAAATTTGCCCAGACCTTGCTCAATTTCCTGTTCAACTGGTATAACAAACACAGCTCCACCTTTAGTTTGGGCCGCCACTGATTCGGAATGAACTAAGGGTAACAGCAAAACGGATACCATAATCCACAACGTTAAAAAGATCAACTTACGACTGGAGTGGTGATGTTCTCTATGCATTTCTCTCCCCCCTTTCGATCTTTCTATGTTACAGCACTTTGTTAGACAAACTATACAGTTTTCAGGATTTAATGTGAAATTATTGGGTATATTGCTAATCCTGCCGGCTGTCAGATACTTTACGCACCCAACGGACATCACGTTTCACACAATTAAAGATAGCGTTTACATAAAAGAATTTTCTCATCATTACATCCTATGGCAGGCATCGCATATATAGAAATAACACCCTCTGTAAACAGAGGGTGTTGTGTTTTCCTGTTTGTCGCAGGTTTATTGCAGAAATTGCTGAACCGCTTGGTTCACGAGCTTACCGTCAGCGCGGCCTTTTACCTTAGGCATCAAGGCCGTCATTACTTTCCCCATCTCGGCTTTCGAAGAAGCACCGGTTTCCTGGATGGTCTGCTGTACAATAACTTTAATTTCTTCCTCAGAAAGTTGTTCGGGAAGGTACTGAGCGATGATCTCTATTTCTGCTTTAGTGCTTGTCGCAAGTTCATCACGACCGGCTTTTTCAAATTCATGGAGGGCATCTTTTCGCTGTTTGATCTCACGACTCAGAATATCAAGCACTTCGTTGTCGTCCAAATCCCGTTTCAAATCTATTTCAAGATTTTTAATCGTAGAACGAACCATTCGAATGGTGGAGAGTTTGAACTTGTCCTTACTCTTCATTGCTTGCTTCATATCTTCGTTCAATCGTTCGCTCAAATTCATGATTGCTTAGATCCTCCTAGAACTTTCTCTTACGAGCAGCCTCGGACTTTTTCTTGCGCTTTACGCTTGGCTTTTCATAATGCTTGCGTTTCTTCACCTCAGCCAATACGCCATCCTTAGCAATGGAACGTTTAAAGCGACGAAGTGCAGCATCAATTGTCTCGTTTTTGCGAACTTTAGTTTCAGACACCAGTTTTCCCTCCCTCCGACCAGACCGTCCAAGAGCAATAACACGGTTCATCAAATTTTATTATAGGTGAAACGGAAACCAGGTGTCAACCTATAAGAAAAAATGAATACATAAAGGGCCACTTTTCTCCATTCACTTCCGTATTACTGAAAAGACAAGCTCTGTCATTTTTTAAGAATGTGAGTCCGAAATACCTGTCAAGGCACCCAATTTGGCGCCGCCCAGTAAGTGATAATGCAGATGCCCCACCGCTTGTCCACTATCCGGGCCACAGTTGTTAATCAACCGATAGCCAGACTCAGCGATTCCTAACTTTTTCGCAACCTCAACCGCAACACGATGAATCTCCGCGATAAGAGGAAGATCCTCCTCCGTCACAGCGTTCATCGAAGGAATATATTTTTTGGGAATAATGAGCACGTGTACTGGCGCCGCAGGCTGGATGTCATGAAATGCGAGCACATTGTCGGTTTCCAACACCTTTTTGCTGGGGATGGTTCCATCCACAATTTTCAAAAACAGATCGTCCATTCAAAACCCTCCTTTGGCAGTGAGCCGATCATAAGTAAATAGGCATAAACAGCCCTTGCTCTCGGCATTCAAAGTTATGTATTTCACACACTGAATAGAAACATATACAGCCATGTTTGGTTATACTTATGTTTCTATATGTATCATAACGGAAAAAGGGTCTTAATACCAGTTTCCCTTACTAACTTCCTCTATAATAGCTTTCACCCCTGCATCAATTTGATCTAACTGCGCGCGAGAAATACTTATGCGCAAAAACTTCTCTTGTTCCCTATAGCCTGATAAATAAAAGCCTTTGCCAGCTACAACCTGGATGTTCCTCGCGGAAAGACACTGTACCAAGCGTTCCAAATTCACCGTCCGAGGCAGTTTAAACTGCATATAAACTCCTGAGGTTACAGCTGAAGTCTGAACGTATCCAGCCTGATTGTATCGTTCCACAGCCTTGTTAAGAGCACGAACGCGCTCCGAATACAGTTTGCATATCGTGTGCTTGTGGCGTTCATACATTCCATTTTTAATATAAATATCAAGCGCCGCCTGAGACAAAATAGATGTGTCGACATACCTTTTATAGGCATTAAACGTCTTCAATAGGGCTTCTGGCAATACCGCAACTCCTAATCGTAAGCCGGGGAAAATGATTTTCGAGAAGCTTTTCAAATAAATAACATGGTCCGTCTGGTCGTACGCATAAATGGGATCAAACAGATGATCAGCCCCCAAATCTGCCATATAGTCATCTTCTACAATGTACACATCATATTTGGCGGCTAAGGCAGCTATCGCTTTTCGCTCCTCTGTGCTGTATGAGATTCCTAATGGATTATGATATCTTGACATGGTATAAAAAAACTTGATGCTCTCGTTCTTAAATTGATTCTCCAATTCGTGAAAATCCATACCTTCCGCTGTCCGGACGATGGTACTGACGGGTATGTTCTCTTCCTCCAGAAAACGCAAATATATATCGTAACTTGGCTGCTCGACCAAAACCTTTTCTTTGCCATTGGGAAACGGCATTTTAGCGAGTATCTCCAATGCCTGCTGAACACCCGAAGTAACGATAATCCGATCCATTTTTGCAAACACCTGAGTATCAGCCAAATGGGAAACCAACGTATGACGCAGTGTTTCCAGTCCTTGCGAATCGCCATAAGTGAACAGATGATATTTGTAGGTGTCAATAGCCTGATTCAAACAATGTTGGAAATCCAGATAAGGGAATACATTTAAATCCGGGGAGGCCGAAGCAAAATCAACGGAGTCTTGAATATGGCTATAGTGCAAATCGCCCGCATTTTCCACTACATAGTATCCACTTTGCGGTATGGAATAGATGGCGTGTTTCTTTTCAAGTTCAGCATATGCCCGCAGAATCGTGCTTTTGCTGCACCTGTATAATTCAGAAGCCTCACGGACCGACGGCAGCTTGTAACCTGATTTATATTGTCCCTCGCGAATTTTAAGTTCTATATCCAATAAAATTGAAACGTATTTTTTCACAATATCCCCCCACCTGCTCTTTACATACTCATACATGCTCATTTCATTACATGCTTATTCCGTCTGATGTTTCTTTACACGCTAGATGTTACCATGGTTTATGGATAAACAGGATACCTTATTTCATTGAACTGTACTGATACAGTTTCAATTATTGGATCATATTTGGGATGTTTTACGTGAAAAAGAGGCTGTTTCTTCATAATGGAAGAAACAGCCTTGCATGGTGATGATGTATGGATGCGCCTTAAAGTCACTTGTACTGGACAAGAACTGTAGGCGGGAGAGAGCAGAGAATTCACTATATCTGGCGACTAAGGAATTAGGATTAGTAATAAGGCAGCAAGCTAATCGCTGTCAACGCTGCAAGTGGCAGAATCAAACGATTAAAGCGACGGCGTCCGTATGGGAATCCATATGCATAAGCGGGTACTGGATACGGGTACGGATACGGGTACGGATACGGAGGATAAGACGCATAGCCACCATAAGCACGGGAGCCGCAGCCACAATTGTTAGGTGGATATGGGAGATTAACATTGACATTCTCCATCTCGTCTCCACCCATAGGAACGGCTAAGTATATCTTTTCATCATCCACATGCTCTACAATGCCGTCATACATTGTCCCGTCCTTCACCCATACGCATACATAACGATGCATATGCTTTTGACATAGTGCTTTAGCATCCGTCTGTTCCGGTGCTGTAACTTTTTCGGTTGTCATGCTTTTTTCCATGGTTGTTTCCTCCTAGGCTCTTGCATGTATACCGTATGTTATTCAAAAACGGGCTATTTGCTACATCAAATTGGGCGAATTCCGACTTGCAAAAAAAAGAAGCACCCCGGGAGCTCTTGGCAGAGCCCCTCTGAACGGACGTATGACGGGAAGATTTCTTCCGCAGCATACGTCCGCCGGGGTGCTGTATGATTAACTTGTCGGCTTGGCTGTATTATAACAATAGTTTGAAACTGTATCTGTGACCTGTATCACATTACTTCAAAAAGTTTCCATAACCACACGTGAGCCGCCTCCAGCCTGCTCTGCTGGAAGAACAACTAGCTTGCGCGGAAGACGGGCCCGTAGTTCAGGCACATGACTAATCACACCAACAGACAATTGATCGTGGTGCAGCTTTTCCAGTGAGGTGATCACTGTGTCAAGCAGCTCAGGGTCCAACGTTCCAAAGCCTTCATCCAGAAAGAAAAATTGCAGAGGGTATTGGCCCCGCAATTGAATTTGAGCCGAAAGCGCAAGCGCAAGCGACAAGGAGGTCAGGAACGTTTCGCCACCGGACAAGGTCGATACTGGACGTTTGACCCCACCGTTGGCATCGTCACTAATGACAAAACCACCGCTGGAATCTACCTCTAGCGCGTAACGCTGCTTGGTCAGAAAACGCAGGCGGCGTGAAGCCGATTGACTGACCTGCATGAGCTGCTCCTCGGCAATATATTCAACAAAGGCATTGCCGCGGAAAACAGACTGGAGCTTGGACATTTTTTCCGCTTCGCTACGCAAATGTATACGATTGGACTCCAGCTTCATCCAGCGGACGTGTCGATGCTGCAAGTCCTCTAAATCACGCTCAGCCTTGGCGCGATTCTGAAGCGCCTCTTCGTCGCGTGCACGGCAATCACGTAGCTGTGCAGTGGCCGTTTCCCACTGTTCCTCTGTTACTGTTGCTCCATTCAGCTGCTCTTCGACATGTTTTAAGCGGGAAGACAGCTCTTTTTCCCGTTCTCGATGCAAGCTCACTTCACGCTCATAGCGTGCGGCTTCTTCCGGTCCCAGACAGCATTCCATGACCTCTGCTTCCGTAGCGAAGGAGGAGGCTTCCAGACGGCTGCCCCAACGGGACTCTGCCATCTGACGTCTTTCTTCTGCCGAGTCGGAGGCCTGCCGTGCAATCAGTGAAGCATGAACAGCTTGCTGCTTGCGTTCTTCCGCTTCGGTACGGCGGCGTGCCGCGGATTCGGCTCCGTTTTTCAGTCCCAACAGTCGCGAGGTCGCTTCTTCCAGCAATGAAGCCGCTTGGCCATCTCCAACCCACTTTCGGAGCTGTGCTAGCTTTTCACGAAGCGAATCATCTTTGCTTTGGAGCCCTGTACGGCGGGCAATAATGATTTTGTCCTCCTCGATGATACTCTGCTGTATCTGTTGAACACGCGCCGCCTTTCCTTCGAGGAAGGTCACGCTCGTCTCCAACCGGGACCGCAGCTCTTCCGCACGCCCGTCGCGCTCCTGCATGGCGCGGTAACGCTCCGCGGCTTCGCCCGGAGCGACATCCGGCAGCTGCGCCGCCCATTCGGCGCGCAGCCCCTCGCTGCGCGTGGTGCATGCCTCGCGCTTGCTCTGTGCCTGCGTCAGCGCTGCAGCTGCTGCCTCCTGCTCGGCGGCAGCACGGATACGCCGCTGCTGTCCAGCGGCATCTGCCTCGCGCAGCGCCTGTGCCTCGGCAGGCAGCGCATGCGCACGTGCGGCTAGCTCTGCCGCAGCACGCTCCAGCACCGTGCAGCGCTCCGCCCAAGCGGCGGCACCGCGCGGCTCTGCTGGCGCTGCCGCGGGCGTGAAAGGCTCGCCCGTGGCGGCAGCGCCACTGTCTGCGGTGGCGGGCTGCGTCAGCAAGCTGCGCTGCTCGTGCAACTGCTGGCGCAGTGTAAGGCGCAGCTCCTGCAAACCAAGCCGCAGGCGGTGCAGCTCATCTGGCGCAGCGGCATCCGCGCTATGCGCCGCGACGACGGCAGGCGCGGGGTGATGCAGCGAGCCGCACACTGCGCACGGCTCGCCTTCGCGCAATTCGGCAGCGAGATGCTGAGCGAGACGGCCCAGCTCCTCGGCACGGAGCTCGTGGCGCAGTTGTTCTTCCTCGGAGGCCAGTGACAACATATCGGCGGTGATCTCTGCCTCCAACGTCAGCAATGCCTCAATGCCATCAGCTGCCTGTGCAGCAAGGGCAGAACGCCGTGCCTCCGTCTCCTGTGTCTCCTGGTCCGTCAGCTTTAGACGTTCGTCAGCTTGCGCAAGCCGTTTCTCCTGAGTGGCGTACTCCAGTTCTGCTTCACGCAATTGCTCATTCGCGATTTCCAGCTGTTGCAACCGTTGCACGGCCTCTTGCAGCATACGCCGCTCATCTGCCCGCACTTCATTTTGCTTTAGCTCTTGTTGAAGCTCCTGCTGTCGCTTCAAGCCTCGCGTCTGTAGCTCTTGTTCCTTTGCGAGTCCTTCTGCATGTTCAGCAAGGGTTTGTTCGCTATGCATAAGCTCGGCCGCCAGACGTTCCCGTTCGGTCCGCAACGCTTCCGTATCACGCTCCAGTTGAAGCGCCTGCTCTAGTTGGTCGATCCGAAGCAATAGCTTCGGTTCTTCGGCACTGAGTGCTTGCCGGGCCTGCTCATCTGCTTGCACAGACACAAGCGCAGCCTCCTGCGCGGTAGCGGCCAGGACTGCCACTTCTTCGGCAGTCTTTTGCCGTTTTTCCGCTTCAGCAATGGCTTCCTTCCAATCCGTCAGCGCAGGCAACAATGCCTCGGCTGCAGTTGCTTGACGCAGCTTGCGCTCCAGCAAAGCAATGCCCGGCTCCTGTGCTGCCAGCTGCTCCAGCTCGTTTGATCTTTGGCTGAGCTCGACGACCAGTTCACGGGTTTTGTTTAGCGCCTCCGATTCACGTGAGACACGCTCTAGCTCGCGACGCGAAGCTTCTGCATTGGCAATCGCCTCTTTGAGACGCAACTCTACATGTTCAAGTGCTTCAGCACTCGCATCCCCCAGCCCTTGCTGCTCCGCCTCTAACGCTTTCAGTGCGATATCGTTGTCTTTCACACGACGGCTCAGCTTCTGTGCAAGTTGGTCTCCATACTTCTCCAGATGGAATAAACGCTGTAGCATCTGTCTGCGTTCACTGCCCTTTAAGGACAAGAATTCCGCAAACTTTCCCTGCGGCAATACGACAGCGCGTGTAAAATCGTCCATTTTCAGACCGATATACTCCTCCACACAGCGCGTCACATCCTGCACCTTATCGGCAAGCACTTCCTCGCCATCCTCTGTTAACGCAATAAAACGGCTAAGCGTATTATTAACCGATACGCCTCCAGCACGTTTGAAACGTCGTTCTACACGGTAACGACGAGGTCCTTGAGCTGACATTAATTCAAACGTAAATGCAACAGACAACGTATCCTCAGCATGATTCATAATGCCTTGTGTACCATTCACTGCCCGCTCCACTTTACCGTACATAGCCAACGTAATGGCATCCAGCAGCGTTGATTTTCCACTACCTGTTGGGCCAAAAATTCCGAACAGCCCAGTTTCGGTCAAATCGTCAAAGTGAATTTCCTGTGACTCCCGGTAGCTTTGCAACCCCGCCAGTTTTAAAAGGATTGGTTTCATGCGTCATCCTCCTCAGCGTGGTCTCTTGCATCATCCTGTTCCACCAGTTCCAGAAACAACTGCACTAATCCGTCATCCGGCTGTGCTCCGCCTGTCTGCCGCTGATAGAATGCCCGGAACAACTCATGCACTGGCAGTTCTGATCGTTGGTGCTCCAGCTGTGCGGCAGCCATTTCTGGATACATGGGACGAATATGAATGATACCTTCACGGCTTTTGCGCAGCCGCTGAATATCTCCCATCGACATCGCTTCATCCAGCGTAATTTCCAGATCAATAAAGGCATCGGTATCCAGTCCTTCGTCCAGCCAGCGATATACTTCCTCCAGACCTCCCCGTGCGCGCCACCTCACTAATGGGCGTCCACTGGTAATATACAGTTCCTCGACCTGGGCAGGCTTGCCAGCAACCACGTCAATTAACGTAACCGATTTGGCTTGTCCGGCTTCAGAAAAGCTATAAGCCAGCGGCGAGCCACTGTAACGCATCAGCCCGTCTCCCTTCACATATTGGGGACGATGCAAATGTCCTAGAGCCGTATACTGTGCCCCAATACTCAAAGCAGACGGATCTACGGTATACGCCCCCCCGACCTGAATCGGGCGTTCCGAGTCCGACTCCAGCCCGCCAAGCACATAAATATGGCTCATTGACAAATTGACGGTGTCAGGCCGAAATGCTGTACTCAGCTGTGACATCAGCAAGCCCACACGGCGGCTGTATGCCTCGCGCAATACTGTTTCATCTCCGTCTTCAGACAATAGCTCGTTCAGACGGGACTCGGAGGGATATGGCAAGGCTGCAATGCATGCCATTTCACCCGTTCGCGGTGTACGAACGCGTACCGCTTCCCCATGGGGCAGTCCCAGCAATGTAATTCCACGCCCGCTCACCAGCGGTGTGACCGAGGATACCCTTTCCGGCTGATCATGATTGCCCGCAATGACGACTAGTGGCCTTCCTCCAGCCGTAAGACGGGCAGACGTTTCATAAAACAATTGCTCGGCTGCGGCCGAAGGATTGACTGAGTCGTATACGTCTCCAGCCATCATAATCAAATCGGCCTGCTGATCGTCAGCCATTTTCGCCAACTCTTCCAAAAACGCCTCCTGCTCCTTCAAACGGCTGCGTCCTTCCAACGTGCGGCCCAAATGCCAATCACCTGTATGCAAAATCCGCATGCTATTCCTCCTCTCCCTATCTATATAACTACAGCTGTACACTCTCTCCAGCTTCTAAAAAATACAGCCACTTCTCAGCAACCTTTTTGCCTGTAATCTCTTCGATCACACGGGCATACAACTCCAATTGAAATCGATATTGGTCTGTTAAATGGGACAGCGTACGATATTCAGATATCCGATCTGTTTTATAATCCACCAACACAAGTCCTTCAGGAGTTTCAAATAGACAGTCAATAATCCCGTTCATCAGCACTTTATCGCCGTCCTGCGCACCTTCCGTATCTGTTTCTTGTCCTGGTGACATCGATGGTAAGCGGTGGTTCCAGTAATCGGTTGCCCGCATGGTATAGGTAAACGGAAGCTCCCTTTGAACATGGGATGCCCCCAGCATTCTGCTACCCAGCTCACTAGTGAAAAAGCGTAATATTTTATCCGTATCTAGCGCCTTTGCATGAACATCCAGTAACATACGCTGATTGAGCAGACGAGCCTTTGTTTCCTCAATAACTTCGGCGCTCATCCCCCCATCTAATGGCAAATGCAGCATCAACGTATGATAGACCGTTCCTCGTTCCGTAGGAGTCAGTCGCTGATTCCCCATGAACTTAGGTCTGCGCAAGTGTAATTGACTACCCCCAGTGTGAGAATCCTCCCGATCCTCCGGTGACTCTGCTAGTAGAGAGTTAGATAAATTCAGCCAATCGTCTGAACCCATCTCCTGCATTTCCAGCCATCTTTTCATCTCAGTAACCGATGTATTGGCTGCCGTCTTGCCGGCCCGTTCATACGGATAGGTCCAGGAAAGAGCTGCTTCAATGTCCGTTTCACTCTCTTCGTTCAAGTCGATTAGCTCCGCATTTCTCAGTGCTTCTGTCTTCTTTTGGCGCTCTTCGCCCGACACCTCTTCCTCAGGTTCCGAGTTCACACGAGAGCCGGAAAGTGTTTCCGAGGCGACAATTTTAAATAACCAGTCTGCCCCCGGCATGTGCTCCAGCCTGTGATAGTACCCATCCTGATCGCCTGCCGCTTCCCTCAACAAAGTAGCAGAAGGATGCCGAATCAAAGCGGGACCTACCCAGTCCAGATAGCTGCGGCCTGCCGCCAGCATATAGTCTGGTAAGACTGTTTCCGTATGTTCTTTGGCACGTGCCCAACCCGCTGCGCGCGAAGCAAGATCCTTCACGGTTCCGGTCATAATCAGCTTTTCACGCGGACGCGTAAGCGCCACGTATAACACCCGCATTTCCTCAGCCAATAGCTCCAGCTGTGAGCGTCGGCGGATCGCTAAATTAGGCAGCGTAGGGTAGCTGACACGATTTTGTTCCTCCACATATTTAGGACCAAACCCCAACTCCTTGTGCATAAGAAACGGCGCATTGAGATCCTGTTGATTGAACATTTTTGCTGTCCCGGCAATAAACACGATAGGGAATTCAAGTCCTTTACTTTTATGAATGGTCATAATACGGACAGCCTGATCGGGTTCAGTCCCCCCGCTAATGGATCCTAAATCACCGCCTCGCTCCCGTAGACGGGAAATGAAGGTCAGAAATCGGAACAATCCTCGGTTGGACGTAGAAGTCTCATACTGTCTCGCTCGATCATATAGCGCCCGCAAATTGCTTTGACGCTGTGAGCCGCCAGGCAGTCCACCTACCCAATCCAGATATCCTGTTTCCTCCAGCACATTCCAAATCAATGTACTTAAGCTGCCTTGTCGGGCTTCCTGCCGCCAGGCTTCCAAATTACGCAAAAATGAACGTAGTCGGGCAGATAACGTATTCCCGTCATTTTTATTACCAAAGTCAGATGAAAATAAAGAGTCCTCTGGGAAAAGATCCAGCTCCATGATGTCAGCTGAGATCCCTTTTTCGCTCTCTTCCAGTGGGTCAGCCTCAGCCGCCGCCAGCAATGCGTCATAAAATAATCCATCCGGCTTCTCCAACCGAATTTGTGCAAGTTCATCTTCAGTCAAGCCGACAATCGGCGAACGAAGCACGGATGCAAGCGGGATGTCCTGCTGCGGATTATCAATAATGTGCAGCAGAGACAACATCACCTCAACTTCCGTTGCTTTAAAAAAGCCTGTCGTCTGCTCTCCGGAGGCCGGAATACCCTCAAGCCGCAGTTCCTCCACAATTAGGGGGGCCCACACGCTTGCCGAACGAAGCAAAATGACGATATCGCCGTAGACTGCCGGACGCATCGCTTTTAATCCTCTGTCGTAAATCAACAGTGGTTGTCCAGTGTCTCCGGTCAGTTCTTTAATCCGTTGCGCGATCGCACGAGCCTCTAACTGTGCCGTTTCTAGCTCCGCAAGCTCAGCCAGCTCACTTTCCTGTAGAGCAGATTCGTCCCCCGTTTCGGACAGCTCCGAAGCCTCGGAAAGACCCTGTCCACCCTTATCAACTAAGAGCAGCTCAGGTGCGTATACAGATGCGGCGTCTTGATCCGACGGGTCGGGATAGGATGCGCCGTGTACCAGCCACGCTCGTTCATCGTACTCAATTTCCGCCACATCCACACTCATAATCTGGCGGAACACCAAATTGACCGCATCGACAACTTCCTCCCGACTGCGGAAATTACGCGCCAGATCAATTAAAAATCCATCCTCCTGCTCCCGCATGCCGTACCGTTGATACTTATTCAAAAACAGACCCGGCTCCGCCAGCCGAAACCGATAAATACTCTGTTTCACATCGCCCACCATAAAACGGTTACCCGGTTCCTCCCGTGATACCAGCCTAACGATATCTTCCTGTACCGTATTCGTATCCTGATACTCATCCAACAGCACCTCGTCGAATTGCGCCTTGTATTCGAGCGCAGCGTCGGAAGGTAGTAGCTTGTACGGAGTAGAATCGGGATGTCGTAATATTTTCAGACAATAATGTTCCAAATCCCCGAAGTCCACTAACCCTTTTGACTGCTTGTGCTGTTGAAATCGTTCCCCGAATACAATCACGGTTTCTACCAATTCGTCCATCAGCGGAGCCGCGGCGTGCAGCTCCTCCAAATAGGCTTCTGCTCTCCTACCAAACAAGGAAGCCTTCATATCTGTAATCATTTTTTTGGCTGCTTCGCGCAGCGTCTTAACCCGTTCCTGCAATGCAGGCTCAGTCTGATCTTTTTTGACCGGCTTGAGCTTACCGAAGGCAGCTGCCTGAAAATGATCATATAGAGATGCCCACGGCTGTGTCTCCAGCTCTTGCAGTAATCCCTTCACCATCGCCGCATCCTCTTGCAGCGTCACTGCATAAGGTGCAGGACCACCGGGCTGCACAGCTGTTTCATGCGCCTGTTCCAGCAAGCTCGCCGCTCCGCGCAATGAAAGTGCAGCATCCGCCAAAATGCTGCGAACCCAGAGCGTCTCTCCCAAAGCAGCTACATCCTGCACACGAAATGCTGCTGCTGTCTCCCGCAGCCAATGCTCCGGCCAAGGATGACTTTGAGAAAAATCATACAACCGCTGAACAAGCACATACATAGCATCATCAGTGCGTTCTCCACTGAACCAGTCGACTAGTCTACGAAATGTACTGCCTTCATCATGAGCCTCATATTTCTCCTCAAACAGTTCTTCCAGAAGCTCCTGGCGCAGCAATTCTGTCTCATGCTCATTCATAATCCGAAAACCGGGGTCAAGGGGAATGGCCTGATAATGCCTGCGGATGACCTCCATACAAAAAGAATGAAGCGTCGTAATCGAGGCCCGATTCAGCAACGATAGCTGACGGCGTACATGCTCACTTTCCGGTTCCTGCTCCAATACACGTTCCAACGCTTCACGTATCCGTTGACGCATTTCAGCGGCTGCAGCCTTCGTAAAGGTTGCCACCAGCAATCGATCCACGCTGAAGCCAAGCTGGGGATCGACAATTTTACGAATAATACGCTCTACGAGCACCGCTGTTTTACCAGACCCTGCCGCTGCCGCGACCAGCATGTTGTTACCCGATTCCGAGATGGCACGCCACTGGTCATCGCTCCACATACTGCCTTCCGGCTTCGGCATGTCTTTAGTGTTTGACGTGCCTATCATTGGTCCATTCCTCCTTTCCCTTCCGGTGTATGACCCAGCAGATTCCAGATTTGATCCTTACCGGGTTTACCCCATTGATTGTAGCCACTGCCCTCCAGACTGTCGTCAAATTGACAAACAGGCTTAAAAGAGCAGAAGGTACATGCCGTCTCTTGCTGGATACGATAAGGTTCAATGGCCACATCGCCCTCTGTCATCCGTGTACCAATCGTCCGAATATTATGACGCACCGAAGCTAGCAGGCTGTCCCACTGTTCTGGCGAAGCAACCGAAGCACTGCTATAAAAACTGCCGTCTGCTTTCACCGCAACAGGTAAAATAGAGGAATATCCTTTGTCCAATGCTGTATCCATTTGTCCAACTACATCCCGATCTGCAAGCAATAATCCTTTCATCTTAAAACGTTTCAAAAGCTCCTGACGGGCCTGTTCTGCGCTAAGACCGTTAGGCGACTGCAACATCGGATTGTGGACGTGAAAATATAGGGTACCCGCTGGATAAGCTGTCTCGCCCAACCATTCCTCCGCCGCATTCAGCAGCACGTCCAGGTACGTGAGCATTTGCAGAGACAAGCCATAGTACACTTCATGCAGCTTGAGATCCTTTTGGCTGGATTTGTAATCGATGACACGCAAAAGTAAACCTTTTTCTCCCTCTGCCACATCCACACGGTCAATCCGTCCGACAATTTCCATCACAACACCGTTATCTAACTGGAAGCTTAATGGAGGAAGCTGCTGACCCGGCCCAAAGTCCAACTCCAGCCCAATCGGCTCAAAACTACCTCTTCGCGCATGTTCACCTAAGATCAACGAAGCACGGCTCACGATGTCTTTCAATTTACGTAAAATGTAGCCATACCGCTTGGAGCTCATTAAAATCTCGCCTTGCAGACGAGGAGCCAAACGCTCTACTGTACTTTCCGCCTCTTGTCGGCATTCCTCGGTGCTGAGACTGCCCCAGCTGACATTGCGATTACGCAGATTGATCGCCATCTCACCAAGCGCTGCATGGAATAATTGTCCGATATCCGGGGCCTTTAGGCGATACATTTGACGTTCCTTCAAACGAAGACCGTGAGAGGCAAAGTGCGAAAATGGACATGCCACAAAACGTTCCATACGAGATACGCTGGTACGCAGTTTGCTGCCGTACAGACGGCGGCTCGTTTCCTTTTGCATTTCGGCATGGTTCTCATAAAAAAGTGAGGTCAACAGCTGACGCAGCTTGTCCTTCTCACGCCCTTGTTGGCTTGCATACCAGTTATATACCTCCCACCAAGGAGATAAAATGTCACCGCCACGTCGCCAATGTCGTAATTGCGCAATGAGCTGCGGCAAAGCCTCGGACGGATGAGAAGCATACTCCCATTGCGTCGTCCAAGCATCCCCAGGCAAAGGGTATCCAGCCAACGGACGTTCGTCCAGACTAGGAAACAGGTGCCGCACATGTCGTACTAACTCAGACGGCAACAATGACTTGCCTTCTTCATCAGTCACTGCATAGCTCATCCACAGGCTTTTACCGGCTGAGGTAAGGGCCGTATAAGCGAGGAAACGTTCGTCCAACAGACGTCTTGTCATATCGGGCGCCAGCTCTACGCCTCGTTCGTTTAATGCCGTACGCTCCTGCTCATTCAGCACACCGTCCTCATGAAAGACAGCCGGCATCACACCTTCGTTCATACCTAGCACAAAGGCATGTTGAATACCGGACACACGTGTACGGTCCGTGTTTCCGACTAGAACCTGATCCAGAGCCGGCGGAACAAGTCCCATACGGAACTCGGCCAATCCCGTTTCCAGCACACCCGCAAACAAAGAGGTATCCAGCCTCTCATCACCCATCATTTCGACAATTTGATCCAGTAGTTCAAGCACTGCATCCCATACCTGACGATGCTCCTTCGCCTGCTCAGGTTTTCCTGCTTCCTCTGCCTGATGAATGAAGGCGTCCAGCTTGTGGCCGATTTCTGCATCCTCCAGTAACAGATATACCGCTTCACACTTCTCTAGTGCAGTTCGTGCCTTGCCCACACGTTTCTCAAACGCACGTAAAGGCGTCACGATCACATCCCGGCACAGCTCCATCAAATCCAACGTTTCATCCCGCCTACGGTTCCGTTCCTGCTCCTCCAGCTCCAGTGACAAGCTGGGCACAGCCTGCCACGGCCGACCGTCTGTCCAACGGCTACCTTGTATTCCGCAGGCCAGTACATAGTTTTCCAGACGGTCCATCTCCTCGCGGCTCACCCGACCATCCAGCGGCAGGAGAAGATCTGTTTTGACCGCACGGAATACATCCTCATACCGCCAACGCCGCTGCACGATATCCAGCGAGGCCCGAATCAATTCCACCAACGGATGATGCAATACACTTCTCCGCTGATCCAGAAATACTGGAACCTCATATTGTTTGAATATCGGTTCCACCCATGGCTCATAATCTTCAATATGACGCACAAACAGGGCCATCTCCCGATAACGCGCGCCCTCATCTCGGGCCAGACGACGCATTTCGCGCACAGCCCCTTCCAGCTCTGCACGGCGATTAGCCGCAGTGTACAGTTTTATGCCCTCCGGTTGCTTTTCTGTCCACTGCTCTCGTAGCTGCTGCTGACGCATCCGTTGTTCCTGATTCCGTAACCCTGTACGATGTTCAAAGTTAGCCTCCAAATACGCCAACGCCGGACGCTCCTTAAATCTCGGCAGCGGATCAGGGCGCAGTAATTGTGTCTGCGTCTCTATCATCAGCTCGTCCGTCATTCCTTTGAGCTTTACATACGTAGCCGCTGAAGGATGAAACAAATCCAGCTCATGCGGAAGCTGTCCGCTCTCGTAGCTGCGGTTGCAAGTCAGCGCCACTGTCAACGAAGAGGCATGCAGCATAAGCTGCTCCACCACCTTATATTCATGTGGTGTAAACCTACGGTAGCCGTCCATCCAAATATCTGCCCCACGCACAAGGGAAGACTCTGCAATCTGTTCTGCCAGCATGCGCAGCGTATCTTCACCGTCAATATATTTAAGCGTCAGCTCTCGTTCAAAATCCTCGTAGATTAGACTGATATCTTTGAGCTTGCCGCGCAAAATCGGAGTTGACTCTCCTGCAGCGTTCATTCGCTCCAGTTGCTCGGGTACAGACCGAGTATCATTTCCATACTGCTTTAGCTCCGTAAACAATGTATTCAACCGATCCACAAAGCCGAGCTGGTCTCCCGAATCCTTAAACAAACTCAGTTCATCCTTGCGACGACGAATAATTTTATATAAAAGCATCTTCTTGCCTTCTTCCGTTACAGGCACCAGGGCTGAACCCCCGGTTTCCTGCATAACTAAATAGGCAAGACGATGAAATCCCATCACTTGGGCGCGCACCGACCCCTGAATACCGTTTCCGGCTTCTGTAAGTAACGCATGCTCAGAAGCAAATGACGATTGCTCCGGTACAAGTAACAGCATAGGCTTACCTAGCGGCTCCTCACGTAACATAGACGTCATTTCATTGCGGATTAACGTACTTTTACCACTCCCAGAGCGGCCAATCAACAAGCGGACCGACATGATGCGGCCTCCTTTCCAACGAACAACATTCTATTAAACAGTATAGCATATCAGGCAAGAGAGAAAAGAACGTACGTTTGCCATGTTGTAGCAATTCTTCCTCCCTCTAAAAAAACAAATCAGTCCCGCAGATTGGCTTGGTGCACGCCTTCTCTACAGGACTGATTTATACCTAAACGAGTCTATTTTACCTATTTAATCACCAAAAAGGCGATTGACTTTGACCTTGTATGAAACCTACAGCTGTGTCCGGCTGCGCACCTCAAAGATGGCGAATTTCAAGTAATGGCCTTCCTCCACACCCAAAATTTGAGGATGGTCCTTACCAGCTGCTCTCCAGTCTACCAGACGGAGGATTTTGCCGGCATCTGCCGCCGCTTCCTTAATGGTGTCCAAAAACAACTCTGGCCGCATATGGAACGAGCAGCTCGCTGTCACCAGATAGCCGCCCTCATTGACAAGCTTCATCCCGTGCAGGTTGATATCTTTATATCCACGTGTAGCTCCTTTGACAGCGTTCTTCGTTTTGGCAAAGGCTGGAGGATCAAGAATAACCACGTCAAAGGTGCGGCCGCCACCTGCTGTCAGCGGCTTGGATGTATCTCCTTTGCCCCCGGCTCGTGCATTGCGTTCCTCTACACCTTTCACCTGATTGCGCAAATATTGAAAAGCATCGTCGACGACAAACTCGACACGTTCCTCAAAACCATTCAGCTTGACATTGTCCCGCGCACTCTCAATCGCATGCTCAGAAATATCAAGACAAGTTACTTTTTTAGCACCATGTTTACATGCATTGAGCGTAAAGCTTCCCGTGTGCGAAAAACATTCCAATACGGTTGCGCCGTCCCAGAATGGAAATTCAACAACCTTACCACTTTTATTCACTGGCTTCATGACCGTTGTGCCAGCATCCCCTGAGTCTGCAGCTATTTCTTGTAGCGTAATTCCACTACGTACTCCCCAACCTGTCATCAACGGTGCTATGGCCGCACGATTTTCACGCTGGTCAAAGAAATAACCCGTCTTCTGGCCCTCTACGATATCGACCTTGATTTGCAGGCCATTTTCCGTCACCACCACATGACGGGGGCAATCACCGTACAAAGGCCCCTTCGTTTGTTCCAATCCTTCCAGCTCACGGATGGATACATCACTGCGCTCATATATACCAACAGGACCCACTACTTCAACCAGCGCATCCCTAATTTCTTCCCTGCGCCGATCCATGCCAAGCGTTAACAACTGCACGACTAACACATCACCAAATCGATCTACAATCAGTCCAGGCAAAAAATCAGCCTCGCCGTACACCAACCGATAAGCGTTTCCCCCGGTCACAAAACGTTCGCGGTGCTCCAGACATTTGCGAAAGCGTTGGGCAAAAAAGTTTTGATCCATTGCTTCCAGCGGCTCATAGGACATCACACGTACTGTAATTTGTGAAGCCGGATTATAGTAACCTGTCGCCAAATAACGCCCCTGATGGTTAACGATGCTGACCAAATCGCCTGCCTCTGGGTCACCCTCAATCTTGGCTATTTCGTTTTTAAACACCCAAGGGTGTGCGTGCTCCAGCCTTTTTTTACGGCTGCGTTCTAATATTACTGAAGGCAAAATCCTTCACTCCCATTCTTGGATTACTCAAAGTGTTAAAACGTTTGTTCGATTGGGCACGGCTCCGCCTGGATATCGACGTCACGCTTGTAAAGCTTGTGAAGATACTACAAAATTATCGTTCCTTAAAAAAGAGCACAGCCATGCTTGTCATGGCTGTCCCCGACAGATCATAGGCTGTTACATAAGTATTTTCACCTAGAAAAGGGGGCTATGCCCGTGTTTATACATGTTATACTCCCGTTGTGCGGTGGGCTGTTTATTTTTTTGGGCGGGATGAAGCTAATGGAAGCAGCCCTCCGGCATTTGGCCGGCCCCTTCCTCACCCGCTGGTTGAACCGCGCCACAGTTTCCCCTTGGCGGGGCATGCTGTTCAGTTCAGGCATTACTGCCCTGCTACAAAGCAGCACCGCCGTAACGGTGCTGACGATCGGACTGGTCAACGCCGGGCTGTTGACCTACGGCCGCACGCTCGGCATCATTCTCGGCACGAATATCGGCACCTGCCTGACCACCGAGCTGATGGGGCTCCAGCTCGGCATGCTGGCTGTTCCGCTGCTCTGCGGCTCACTGCTCTGCTGGAGCATTGCCGTCCTGTGGGATGAAGCTGTCCCCAGCCGCCAGTATGCGTCTGCCGGAGTTTCATCCGGCTCCAATGGGCTCAGCCGTCGGCAGACTGTACAATATATCAGCCTCGTCTTTGCTGGATTTTCGCTGATTCTGGCGGGGATTCGCGTGATGCAGACGGTCGGACCCTGGATTGAGCAGGCCGGACTATTCCGTTGGTTTCTTGATCACGCTACAGCCAACATGTGGTGGGCCTTCGCTGCGGGAGCCTGCCTGACCGCGCTGGTTCACAGTAGCGCAGCCGTCATTGGCATGGCGATCAGCCTTGCTGCTGCGGGTGCCTTACCAGCCGATGTGGGAATCGCCATCGTCATCGGCTCCAATGTAGGCACCTGCGTAACCGCCCTGATTGCCGCTGGTGGCGGCAGCGTGTCCGGTAAATTTGTGGCCTGGTCCCACGTGCTGCTGAACGTAGGCGGAGCCTTGCTCTTTATGCCGTTGATCCCTGGTCTGGAGATGGCCGCTGCCTGGATATCTACGGAGCCCGGAGCCAAGGTAGCCCATGCCCAAACTCTGTTTAACGTTATTAGCTCTCTGCTGGTCTTGCCTCTCTGCTATCTACCTGTGTGGACGCGTTTAGAAGATCGTATATCTCCCCACAGAATCAAACGTTAATTCCTAGCATGGACAGCGCCTTGCTCAAAATGACATCATTATTGTCATATCCACCCTGGCGCTGGAGACGCCATGTTTCCTCAGGCGTATGCCACGCAACTCCTTTAATTTCTTCGATCTGTGCCTGTAAATCCCCATCCAGTGCCTCTACGAGATAATAGTGTACTTCTTTATCTACTTCCCCAAATTCTGGATGCTGATACGTATAAGCAATCATATCTACATGCTGGATAATCCGCCCGTTCAACCCTGTTTCCTCGCGAATTTCACGTAAAGCCGTCTGTTCGATTGTTTCTCCCAACTCCATTTTTCCTTTAGCCAAGGATACCTTGCCATATCGGTCAGTAATGAGCTGAATTTCAAGCTGCTCCCCCTGTTTGCGAAACACAACACCGCCTGCGGAAATTTCCTTTTTTGCTGCCATCCTGTAATCTCCCTTCCTTGCGCAACAAGGATTCCGCCCTCTCTGTAAGGTAAGACGAAATCCTTGTGTGCCATCTCTATTGCCTGTTCAGGCTTTTTTTGTTCTTACAGAGCTGTTTGCAGCCCATTCTCTAGTACGCGGACCAATTGGCCTTCACTTTCATTAATACCTGCCTTCGTCAGCTTCACGCGGCACACCTTGCCAACCAGATCCTCAGTACCTTCAAACGCCAGTTGAATATAATTGTCACTATATCCATGGAGTATGCCGCTATCTTCAGTCCCTTTCGGCGCAACTTCCGGAATGACCTCCAGCACCTGACCTACAAACTTCTCAGCATACGCCAGTTGCATTTGCTCTGACAGTTGTATCAGCTCATGCACTCGTGCATTTTTTACGTCTTCGTCCACCTGATCCTCCATACGCGCCGCAGGGGTTCCACTGCGCTTGGAGTACGGGAACACGTGCATTTCCGAAAAACCGATTTTTTTCATCAGCTCATAGCCATTGCGGAACATTTCATCCGTCTCCCCAGGGAAGCCGACAATCACGTCCGTCGTAATCGCTACATCTGGCATTGCTTTGCGAATCATAAGCATTTTGTTATAAAACTCTTCTGTCGTGTACTTGCGACGCATCCGTTTCAATACAGTGTCATCCCCCGCCTGAAGCGGTATGTGAAAATGACGAACCAGCTTGGTAGAACGGTTCAGTACATCAAGCATTTTTTCATCAATCTGGCTTGCTTCAATCGAACTGATACGGATACGCTCCAGCCCTTCCACCTTCTCCAGATCCCACAGCAGATCAGATAGGTCATAATTATCCATGTCATCACCATAACCGCCAGTGTGGATACCTGTGAGTACAATTTCCTTGTAGCCTGCGTGTACCAGTTGACGCGCCTGTGCAATAATGCTCGCAGCGTCACGACTGCGGGATAGACCCCGCGACCATGGAATGATGCAGAAGGTACAGAAGTTATTGCACCCATCCTGAATTTTCAAAAAGGCCCGAGTATGATTAGCAAAATCAGGCACATCCATTTCCTCAAATACACGCGTTTTCATAATATTGCGCACAGCGTTTACCGGTTGACGCGTTCCTTGAATTTCCTGCACGAATGGAATGATTTTGTCCCGATCCTGGGTCCCGATAACGAGATCAACGCCAGGAATATCCATAATTTCGGCAGGAGAAGTTTGGGCATAACAGCCCGTCACTGCAACAATGGCATCTGGATTCCGGCGAATCGCGCGGCGAATGATCTGACGACTCTTTTTATCACCGGTATTCGTAACGGTACATGTATTAATAAGATAGACATCAGCAGTCTGCTCATCAAAGTCCACCTGTTCATAACCTTCATTTTTAAACAGCTGCCAGATCGCTTCTGTATCATAAAAGTTTACCTTACAGCCTAATGTGTAAAATGCCACTGACGGCATATTAAACCCCTCCCATTTCTCCTGTCTCATATAAAATGCATGCCAATGCAGCCATTCCTGCGGTCTCCGCACGCAAAATACGTCTTCCCAGTCCTGTAGACTGGGCTCCAGCCTGCTCGGCCTCCAGGCTTTCCGCTTCAGTAAAGCCGCCTTCCGGTCCTACCACCAGCAGAACACGCGGCATGTCCGTCGACGCCCATTGTCCTGCCAAAGGCTGGATTACATCCCGTAGCTGTTTACCCTGCTCTTTTTCATAACAATAACATATCAAATCATACCCAGCAAAAGAAGCCAGAAGTTCTTTCCACGTCATGGGCGCGCTAATTTCTGGAATCCGGTTACGGTGGCTTTGCTCAGCCGCTTCCTTCACAATCTTGCGCCAACGCTCCAGTCGCTTACCTTCTTTTTTGGCATCATACTGCACGACCGTACGCTCGGACAAAAACGGTACAAACCCGGTTGCTCCGATTTCTGTACATTTTTGCATTACCGTCTCCATCTTGTCTCCTTTAGGAAGACTCTGAGCAATGGTGACCTGCACATGTGGTTCAGAGGTCATCTTCAGCGGCTCAATTATCGTCGCCGTAACATGATCCTGCTCAATCGTATCCAATGCAGCCAGCGCTTCCCTAGATACCCCGTCACTAACTATAATTTTGTCACCACTACGGCCCCGCATGACTTTAGCGATATGTCGCGCGTCCTCACCCGCAACAATCACGTGATCTTCTAGAAATTGCTCTGCCGGAATAAAATAACGCTGCATTCTCTCTCACACCTATTCCTGGATTTTGCAAAATACTCATTCTAAAAATAACTGTTATCCACTAACGTTCCGTACAAAATCCGAATAAATCACCAAGCAACATCATATCATCTTTTGCGCCTGTATGACCAGTCTGTACCCTCTTCAATTTAGGTTATACCTACCTATTCCCGTAAAAAAAGGAGCCCTTAGGCTCCGAATAATCCAGTGATATAAAAAGAGAACTGCAAAAACTGTATATAAATCATCTGGGCAAGCGTGTAAAGAGGTTCAATCGTTACAGCTCGAACCTGCGGAATGACCAGTATAAGCAGAAAAATAAAGATCGACCACTGTTCAAACTGCTGGAGTTTGCGGCGTACAGGAGTGGGGGCCACATCTTCCACAATCCGGTATCCATCCAGTGGAGGCAGTGGGATCAAATTAAAGATAAACAAAAACAGATTTAAATTGATCAAAGCATTGATAAACAAATAGATTGCTTGAGCCACCCGTTGGTTCTCCATCCCCGGCAATACTTGAAAATGAAGGAGTACGGCATAGATCAAAGTAGTAACAAATGCAAGCAGCAGATTGCTAAGCGGACCCGCAGCCGATACGATAATGCCCATGAGGCGTGGACGGCTAAAATTGTCACGATTAACCGGAACTGGCTTGGCCCAGCCAAAGCCTCCGATCAACAGCAGCAGCGTACCTAGCAGGTCAATATGAACTGCCGGATTTAAAGTCACGCGCCCAAGTAGCTTGGCTGTAGGGTCACCAAATTTATTGGCATAAAATGCATGTGCAAACTCATGAACCGTGAACGATATGATCACAGCCAGTAAATAAAATGGAAGAACATTTAAATTTACACGAAAAATATTTTGTAAAAAATCCATACTTACCTCTTTCTCGCCACAAACGCCAGCCAATCTTCATCCCGGCTTATTTCGGCAATCTCAAAACCAGCTGCCTTCAACGCAGTTTCGACAACCTCTTCTTTGTTCTTCCAAATCCCTGAAGCAATATAAATACCACCTGGTTCCAAGGCTTTATATACATCATCAATGAACAGCAGAATAATCTCTGCCAATATATTAGCTACCACCAGCTTGACCGGTAATTGGATACCCAGCGTTGGATCGCTTGCATTAAGCACGGACAGCAAATCACTTTCTTTAATGGTAATGCATTCCTCCAGTCCGTTCAGACGCGTGTTTTCCCGCGCACTGGATACTGCCACCGGGTCCAGATCCAAGGCAAGTACATGCTTCGCTCCCAGCTTTACAGCTCCAATGGCCAAAATACCGGAACCCGTGCCGACATCAATGACTTCTTCTCCACCCTTAATCACAGACTCCAGCGTTCTCAGACAAAGGGATGTCGTAGGATGCGTTCCGGTCCCAAAGGCCATACCAGGGTCCAGTTCAATGATTTTTTCCTCTTCACTCGCAGGCTCATATTCCCTCCAAGTGGGCTTAATCGTCAGACGGTCCGATACACGCAAAGGCTTGAAATATTGCTTCCAAGCATTTGCCCAGTCATCCTCATCAACTGTTTTCAGCTCATACTGAACCTCGCCAGGATCAATATCGAAAGTTCTCAATTCTTCGACGCGCGGCTCAATTTGCGAACGAATACTATCCATGTCCACTTCTTCAGCAAAATAGCCTTTGATGATCGCTTGTCCTTCCGGTATGTCGTTCAAAGGCCGGTCATACCACTGCCCATAGGACGTATCACGCGGTTTGTTGAGCGAACCGGATTCTTCAATGGAAACCCCTCCTGCACCTGCTTCGTGCAGAAAATTCGAAATCATTTCGATGGCTTCTTCGGTTGTATGTATTGTAATTTCATTCCACAACATGGTTTTCATTTCCTCCTCATTTCACATGCATACATTACATTGTACTATATACATGCACAGGAGTTCAAAAAAGCTGATATTATCCGTGTACAAAATATTTTGTAGAAATTGTACATGTTGTCCACTCTATTAGTCCAAACACCCTTAACTCTAGTACATACAATACAATATTGATCCTGCTATTCCTGGAGCTGTCAACAACCGAGTAGAGTTAAAAGCCTCGATTGGACTACGTTTTGTCGGTGCCGGCAACATTAGAGTGCTTATACGTATATGGAGAGCCGGCAAGGAAATTTATTACGGACTGGAATCCAATGTCTTCGATAACAATATTATTCTTAATATCGAAAGGGTAGACGTCGCGCCTCTGGGCGTGCCAAACTACCAACTGATTATTGAAAATCAAACGCCTGCGACTACTGCTTTCGTCGCCGGTCCTCTTGTTTTTAGTGCAACAGCATACAGCGGATAATGAATAGTAAGAGGAAAGAACACAAATAAGACGGGCTATCCCACAAATTATCCTTATTAATGGAGATAACCCGTCTTATTAAATTCTACTCATTGTCGTTTATGATACGCTGCTGACGACGGTCAGCTACTTCGCTACGCCGGATCGCTTCTAGATCCTCAGCATCTGCCTGATCTGCCGAGAACTCAACATCTTCATTTTTAGCAGATTGCATGCGTTTGATTTTTTCGGTTTTGGTCAGTACTTTATCAAACCGTTTGTTTTTGGACATCGGTCACTGCTCCTTCCAAACTTTTCACAGCATTCCACCCGCTTGTTCCACGATGGACATCGCCTGATGATGAATGGATTCATCCACCACAGCGGTCAACAAAATATCGCGGCCTGTCGGTCCGCCTTGTCCTCCATCACTCATGCCACTGGCGGACGGATCAGCCGCAGCCAGTATTGCTGGAGTTGCATCTGTAAAGTCCACGCCCTGTGTCAGTGAGGACAAGCTGCTAATCTGTCCTGAAAATACAGGCAATCCGGCGTTGCCAGTAGACTGCCGCGGATACCGGCTAAATCGGTCTATCGACACATCGGCTACCCGGAGAGCTTCCAGTTTTCTAGCGGCTCCCTGTGCTTCCTCAGGACTTTTGAAATACGCCAAAATATTTTTTTCGCCCATCTCAAAATCTCCCTGTGTAGTATTGAGCGCAACTGCTCTTCAAGAGCATAGAGCGTTACGCTTTGTTATATCCTGCTCATTGGCACGATTTTATATTCCCTACGAAGCTAGACGGATCAGGCGGTATCGAGAACATCAAGCCAAGACTGTGAACCATAGTTTGTGAAGAATATAACTTTTACGGGTGTAAAGTAGCAGTCGGAGCTTCACCTGACTTGGCCACTCCTGTCTCCCATGCAGCACGAATGACAGCATCCCGTACCTTTTGAACCACCTTCGGATTAAAAACATTCGGTATGATATAAGTTTCACTTAGCTCCTCAGGACAGATCGCATCAGCGATGGCAAGTCCGGCAGCTAGTTTCATTTCCTCATTAATCGTCGTAGCATGGCAATCTAGAGCACCCCGGAAAATTCCTGGGAAGCACAGCACATTGTTAATCTGATTTGGAAAATCGGAGCGGCCGGTAGCAAGCACACGTACATGAGGTGCGGCTACAGCCGGATCAATTTCCGGCTTCGGATTCGCCATGGCGAACACAATAGGATCAGTTGCCATGCTCTGTATATCCTCCACAGTCAGTATATTCGGGCCTGACACACCGATGAATACATCAGCTCCCACAATCACATCGGATAAACTTCCACTTAAATTGTGCGGATTAGTCATGTTCCCATACTCTGTCCAATGCGGGTTACTGTACTCCACGTCACGATGAATAGCTCCTTGTCGATCAACGCCAATCAGATTACGCACACCTGCCTTAAGCAGCATACGGGAGCAGGCCATACCTGCCGCACCGATCCCTGCAAATACAACTTTGACATCCTCCATTTTTTTGCCACATACCTTTAATGCATTGACCAGACCCGCTAATACAACGACTGCCGTACCATGCTGATCATCATGAAATACTGGAATGTCCAGTTCCTGCTTCAACCGTCTCTCGATTTCAAAACAGCGTGGCGAAGATATATCCTCCAAATTAATGCCGCCAAAGGCAGGAGCAATCATTTTGACAATTTGAACAATTTCATCAGCGTCCTTCGTGTTGAGACAGATTGGGAAGGCGTCGACACCTGCAAATTGTTTGAACAACACTGCTTTACCCTCCATTACAGGCATAGCGGCCTCCGGCCCGATATCTCCTAATCCAAGTACCGCGGTTCCGTCTGAAACGACTGCTACTGTATTCTTTTTGATCGTTAATTGATACGCTTTGGCTGGGTCATTGGCGATTTCCATACAAATTTCAGCTACACCCGGCGTATACACTTTGGACAACCCCTCCATCGTTTCAATTGGCTTCTTTGGTAAGGTCTCCATTTTGCCACCTGCGTGTAATTCTCTAATTTCATCTATTAAACTGCTCATATTTTTCTCCATCCTTTCATGTCTCTATTTGGATATGAAACTCTATCCTGTGTATAAAACTCATCAGCTCCATAATTGGAGTAACAAAGTTGCTAAAATGACCGTGCCTGCCCCACCAATACGTGTTGCAATTTGCGCAAAAGGCATCAGTTCCATCCGATTGGACGCAGACAGAATGGCTACATCTCCCGTGCCCCCTAATCCACCGCGACAGCTAGTCACCAAAGCAGCTTCTACGGGATACATGTGAATCCATTTTCCTGTGAAGTATCCGGTAACAATCAATGCAACTACAACAGATGCGCAGGTGATGGCATAAGGAACTGTTAAAATCCCAACTACACTATCCAAAGGCACATATAAAATACCCAATCCCACCATCAAGGGCCACGTCAGACTTGCCGTTATACATTTGTACAAGTGAAAAGCTCCCTGCTCCAATGTGTTCGGCATGATCTGAATACACTTAATTAAAGCCGCCGCCAGAATCATGAGGATCGGACCTGGAATATGGAGATACGGCTCCAGCAGCTTACCCACAATAAAGAAAGTACAGGCCAACAGCAGACCTCCTCCCATCAATGGAAAAGAAATCGATTGTTCCAGACTTGCCGGAGCTAACTTGTCTGCATCTTTCTCTAGTTTTAGTAACTTCCCGTTACCTGAAGTTTTTGGATTCTTCTCCGCTAATCTCTTCAGAATACCCGCACCTATGATTGCAACAATGTTCCCAATAATTGCAGCGGGGATAAACTGGGATACGAATATTGCCGAATCCTTGCCCAGCACCAATCCATAAGAAATGGACAACGGTAAAATGCCTTCCCCAATCCCACCGGAGATAATTGGAATGATGATGAAAAAAAATGTATGATAGGCGCTATAGCCAAAAGCCATACCCACCACCATCCCCACGCCAACAGCTGCAATAGATCCTATAATAATGGGGGCGAAAATCTTGACAATTCCGTTCATCAGCATTTTCCGATCCATACCAAGAATACTACCCGTTACTAGACATGCGATGTAGAAGTAAAGAAAATTTGAGGTTTTCATAAGCGTGTGTACTGCACCCATCGCAGATGGACTAAACATATTCCAAAATACCATTAACGATGGAACCATAAGAGATAAAATGGCCGGCCCGCCAATATGCTTAAGCAACGGAAGTTTGGCCCCTAGATCACTGAGCAGTATACCTAAAATCATGATGACGGCAAACCCGCCCAACAGATCGTTCGGAAGTCTTTCAGTAATTGCAGCTGCATAAACAATCAGCGCGATCACGGCATAGAGTGGAAGAGGAATAACCCCCACCTTTACCCTACCCAGCATTCTGATGCCATCTACAAAATTTTTACTCCATCTTTGCCCCTTTTGAATGACAGGCTGATTCGTAGCATTTTCCATAAATCTCCCTCCATAAAGTGAAGAATGATGATCATGTTTCCATTCTACACTTTGGAAAACGCTTTATTTGGTTTTAAAACTAATCATTCACTTTTGTAATTAAAGTAATCAGAAAGAAGATTTAAATAAAACTATTCATGATGCCTTCTGCCTGTGGCAATATTCGGTATTGGTAAACAGGACGCCCTATGGTACCGTATATGGTTTCCATGGAAAGAGCCTCAATCTCTGTCATAAAAGCCAGGTACTTGCGCATAGACACCCTGGATATCCCTGCGCTCTCCGCAATATCCTCAGTGGAAAATAGCACCTTATTATGCCGCTGGATACAATTCCATATCATAGCCAGCGTGGATTTAGTTATGCCTTTGGGCAATCGTGCCAAGTCTTTAGTCAAGCTTTTATGATAAATCAGTCGGTCCAGCTCCTCCTGAGAAACTAGACTGTGCTCACGCACGATGTTAATGTGCTCTCGGTACCCCGTGAGGGCCTCCAAAAAACGGTTAAAGTGGAACGGCTTAATCAAGTAATCCACCGCGCCGAAGTTCATCGCTTTTTTGACACTGTTCATGTCACTTGCAGCTGAGATGACAATGACATCTATATTTACACCTGTTTCCCGTATGAATGACAGTAAATCGAGGCCATTGCTTTCCTGCATATACACATCTAGCAATATCAAATCAAAGGCTTGTTCAGCTAAATATTTCTTCGCCTCTTCCACAGAAGAAGCCCAACCCCCACATTGAAAACCTTCCACCTGCTCCATATATTTGCGATTAAATTCCGCAACCATCGGATCATCTTCTACAATCAGGACATTAATCATGTTCATCATTCCCCGCTATAATGTATGGAATCGTAATGTGAAAACAGCACCCTTGCTCGGCTGGGATCAACTTTATACTTCCCTGTAATCTTTTCACGCTTTGTGTCACCAGATAAAGACCCATCCCTCGTGACTCTCCCTTGGTCGAAAAACCTTTTTCAAATATAGCCTTCACAAGCCCTTCCGGTATACCCGGACCATTGTCGCACATGATACAGGTCAGATAGCCGTTCTTCTGGCTTTCCTCATAATAAAGTGAAAGGGCAATCCGCTTGTGCTCCAAAGATTCCATCGCCTCCACCGCATTATCAAACAGATTGCCAAGAATAGTAATCAGTTCATGCGTCGTTTGCGTTTGACTGGATTCGGGCAAGCAACTACCTGGTGTCAGTTCAAAATTCACCCCTACTTCTCTGGCCCGGCTTAATTTCCCCAACACAAACCCTGCCATAACCGGGTCCCTGATCTGCCGGGTGATAGAACCAATCTCCACTTGATGATGCTCGACGGCATCCATAATGTAATGCTCCAGTTTATCGTACATTCGCAAGTGTACCATCCCCATAATGACATGCAGCTTGTTCATAAATTCATGAGCCTGCGCACGTAGTGCTTCCGTGTACAGAGACACTCCTGTCAAACGTTCCGCAAGCTGGTTCATCTCCGTTTTATCCCGAAAGGTTACAATTGCTCCCACAATTTCCCCTTTGACCCGTATCGGAACACTGGTGGTCAGCAAAGTTATTCCACCCAGCTCCATTTCCTCATCCATTTGTGGAGTACTCGCTTCCAAGACCTCTTGCAATCGAAAAGCGGATAGATAAACGGTAATTTCCTGTCCGCAGAATGAGAAATCTTCAATCCCCGCTTGTCTAAGCAGACGTATCGCTTCTGCATTCATCAGCATGACGCGACCGAATTCATCTACCGCAATAACTCCTTCCTTGATGGATTGTAACATAGCGCTGCGTTCCTCCAGCAAGCGTGCGATTTCCGGCGGCTCGAGACCGACTAGCATATTTTTGATTTTACGAGCCAGCACAACCGCACCTCCAGTGCCAATCAACATTCCAGTGCCAATGGCGATCGCAATAAGACGGTTGTTGCCTTCCTGAGCCATCTGTACATCTTGCATGGATATACCAACAACAATCGCCCCTACCTGCTTCCCCGTTAAACTGAACACGGGGGAAAAGGCTCGCATGGACAAGCCCAATGTTCCCTTCGCAACGGACACGCTCTCATGGCCATGAAGTGCAGTATACTCGTCTCCGCCGACAAAGGCTTTGCCGATCATCCTAGCATCCGGGTGCGTTTTACGAATTCCCTTCATATCCATAGCCACGATAAACTGGATGTGATTTGCTGCTGAAACCCTCTTCACATACTCCTGCATGGAAGGAGACGAACCCGTCCCTTGCAATTGCTCGACAATAAGCGGCGTATGGGCGAGTGTACGCGCGATGGACATTGCCTTTTCTTCCAGTCCCTTCTCAGTTTCATGTTCCACTCTCTCAGCAAATAACAGGGTTACAGGCAGAAGCACAAGTGCCATAACTAGACATACTAGCAGTGTAATTAGGCCTCTGAGCTTTAATAGCGGTTTACCCCGACGCAGCTTGAGCTGTACATTTCCGATGGAACTCACCCCTTTCTACTTGATATTAAGTCTCAACAGTTCAACATGCCTATACAAAAATGGTTATGTATGTGTTTACGTGAATATAAAAAAAGGAACTATCCCGCAATTGCGGAATAGTTTCCTTTGATTCATGGTTGAAGCTCCGCGATTCCTAATTGGGCTTAGTCGCCTCGGAAGGCGCGCTTCACACGGTCAAAAAAAGATTGCTCATTCTCATGTGTCTGCTCTCCACTAAGCGAAGAGAACTGACGCAGCAAATCCTTTTGTTCCTCACTCAGTTTACTAGGCGTTACCACAACGACCTTAATATGCTGGTCACCCTGACCTACGCCGCGCAGTTTTGGCACACCTTTTCCTTTAAGACGGAAGTAAGTACCTGTTTGTGTACCTGCTGGAACTTTCAGCTTCACTTTCTCGGTCAACGTTGGAATCTCGACTTCATCTCCCAATGCTGCCTGTGAGAACGTCAGCGGAATTTCACAGTAGATATCGTCTCCCTCACGCTCAAAGAAGTCGTGCGATTTCACACGGAACACGACGTACAAGTCACCTGCCGGTCCTCCGTTGACACCGCCTTCGCCTTCACCGTTAATACGCATTTGTGCGCCGTCATCCACACCCGCTGGAATGCGGATATGAATTTTACGTTGCTTGCGTACCCGACCCGAACCGCTACAAGTCGAGCATTTTTCTTTGATGATTTTACCGGAACCGCCGCAATTGGAGCAGGCGCGTCGATTAACCATACGACCAAACGGTGTATTCTGCACCACTTCTTCCTGCCCGCTACCGTGGCAGACGGAGCAGGTTTGTGGTTGAGTACCCGCTTTTGCTCCCGTACCGTGACACGTATCACATGTTTCCGTACGTTCAATATGAATGTCGGTTTCTTTACCGAATACCGCTTCCTTGAATTCAATCGTCATCGTATATTGAAGATCGTTCCCACGCTGCGGTGCATTCGGATCGCGTCGGCCGTTGCCGCCACCACCAAAGAACATATCAAAAATATCGCCAAACCCGCCACCGAAGTCGGCACCACCACCAAAGCCGCCTCCCATGCCCTGGTTCGGGTCTACATGACCATACTGGTCATATCTTGCCCGCTTCTGACCATCGCTGAGAACATCGTAAGCTTCTTTCACTTCTTTAAATTTAGTTTCCGCGTCCGCAGCCTTGTTCACGTCCGGATGATACTGACGCGCAAGCTTACGGTAAGCCTTTTTGACTTCTTCATCCGAAGCGCCCTTCGCGACGCCCAGCACCTCATAATAATCACGCTTATCAGCCAATGTTCCACCCCCATGCCTACAACGTGTCTGCACTACATATAAAAGGAAAGCCAAAGGCACGGGATGACCCGGCTTTGACCTTCCCATCATTTCAAGGCAGTACAACCCGTAATATGCTTATTTATCTTGGAAATAACTGTTACCCTTCGGCTAATTGTTATTTATCAAGGCAGCTACGCTGCAATTACTATTCAGTATATCATAACGCATCGGTGTACCGTAAAGCTACACTACCCGATTCGTAGCTTAGTCTTTCTTCTGATCTTCGTCAACAACTTCATAGTCCGCGTCAACTACATTGTCGCGACCTTTGCTGTCTGCTGCACCGTCTTGAGCTTGTTGAGCCTGTGCTTCTTGAGCAGCTTGCTCATACAGCTTCACAGACAATTGCTGAACGATTTCAGTCAGTTCTTCAGTAGCTTTTTTGATATCTTCCAGGTTGTCAGTTTCCAGCGTTTTTTGCAGATTTTCTTTAGCTGCATTTGCTTTTTCGACTTCGCCTGCGTCCGCTTTTTCGCCCAGATCTTTAATCGTTTTGTCTACAGAGTAGATCAGTTGATCCGCAGCGTTTTTCGCTTCTACCAAATCTTTGCGTTTTTTATCTTCTTCCGCATGCAACTCGGCATCCTTCATCATACGTTCTACTTCCTCGTCACTCAAGCCGCTGGAAGATGTGATCGTAATTTTCTGGCTTTTGCCTGTGCCTTTATCTGTAGCGGATACGTTCACGATACCGTTCGCATCCAGATCAAAGGTAACTTCGATTTGTGGTACACCACGTGGTGCTGGAGGGATATCTCCCAATTGGAAACGACCCAGTGTTTTGTTGCCTGCTGCCATTTCACGTTCACCTTGCAACACGTGAATTTCTACGCTAGGCTGATTGTCGGCATATGTCGAGAATACCTGCGATTTGCTCGTAGGGATCGTCGTGTTACGATCAATCATTTTAGTAAATACGCCGCCTGCAGTTTCAATACCGAGGGACAGTGGAGTTACGTCAAGGAGTACAACGTCTTTCACATCACCAGTCAGTACACCCGCTTGAACTGCCGCGCCCAAAGCTACCACTTCATCAGGATTTACGCCTTTGTGAGGCTCTTTACCTGTCAGCTTTTTGATTGCTTCTTGTACAGCCGGAATACGTGTGGAACCGCCGACCAGAACGATTTTGTCGATGTCGCTGGCACTCATGCCTGCATCTTTCATTGCTTGACGAGTAGGTCCCAAAGTACGTTCTACCAGACCTTCAGACAATTCTTCAAATTTCGCACGAGTCAGGTTCAACTCCAAATGCTGTGGAACGCCATCAGCTACTGTAATAAACGGCAAAGAAATCGTCGTTGTCAGTACGCCAGACAGTTCTTTCTTCGCTTTTTCCGCTGCATCTTTCAGACGTTGTACAGCAGCTTTATCTTTGCTCAGGTCAATGCCTTGATCTTTTTTGAACTCATTTACGAGGTAATCAATAATTACTTGGTCAAAGTCATCGCCACCCAGCTTGTTATCGCCGCTTGTTGCTTTAACTTCGAAGAAACCGTCGCCCAGTTCCAGAATGGATACGTCGAATGTACCGCCACCCAGGTCATACACGAGGATCGTTTGATCTTCAGATTTTTCCATACCGTATGCCAATGCAGCTGCTGTTGGCTCATTGACAATCCGCAGAACTTCCAGACCGGCAATTTTACCTGCATCCTTGGTTGCTTGACGTTGACCGTCATTGAAGTAAGCTGGAACAGTGATAACAGCTTGAGAAACGGTTTGTCCCAGGTAAGCTTCAGCATCGGATTTCAGCTTTTGCAAAATCATAGCGGAAATTTCCTGTGCGGAATATTCCTTGCCGTCAATGTTTTCTTTATGATTTGTACCCATGTGACGCTTGATGGACATAATTGTACGATCCGGGTTCGTAATTGCTTGGCGTTTTGCCGTTTCCCCTACAGTACGTTCTCCATCTTTTTTGAAACCAACAACGGAAGGGGTTGTGCGTGCGCCTTCCGGATTTGGAATAACGACCGCTTCGCCGCCCTCCATAACAGCCACACAAGAGTTGGTTGTACCTAAGTCAATACCGATTACTTTGCTCATCGGACAATTCCTCCTTCTGTATATACGAGGCCCGCAGGCCAGAATGGTTGAATCAAATTGATGCATTTCTAATGTATATTGAAAAAGTTACATGCTCACTTTTACCATCGCTGGACGAAGCACCTTGTCCTTCAGCATGTATCCTTTTTGTACCTCTTCAACGACGATGCCTTCCTCATGCTCTTCGCTCTCCACCTGCATAATAGCCTGATGGAAATCAGGATTAAACGGTTGTCCCACCGAATTCATGGCCGTTACACCCTCTGCCTGAAGCACACTCTCAAACTGGCGGAAAATCATTTCCACGCCTTTGCTGAATGACTCAGACTCCGCTCCTTGCGGTGCTGTTGCCAGCGCACGCTCGAAGTTATCCAAAACAGGCACCAACTCGGTAACCAGCTTCATAGATGCATATTTGGCAAGGTCTTCTTTTTCTTTCAGCGTACGACGGCGAAAATTATCAAAATCCGCCTGAGCACGTAAAAACCGTTGTTGATGCTCTTCCGCCTGAGCGCGAAGCTTAGTCAGCTCTGTTTCGCTTTCTTGGTCTTCCAGTGCTGCCGCTTCATTAACCGGCTCTTCCTGCTGGCTCGTTTCGGCGGCTTCCTCTGTGCTTACATTTTGTTGTTTTTCTTCTTGGAACGCTTGTTCTTCCTTCAAAATGTTTCACCTCCTTCAAGTCATAACTACCTTTACAAAAACACGCAACAATGCACCCGCGCAGGATACGACCGTATCCTGGCGCGGAACATGTAGGACCGCAACCTATGCGGTCTTGTTCTATTTAAACCGCTGCGTTAGCATTGCGGTCAAATCCTTAGACAGGATACCCAAAATATTAATAACTCTCGCATATTCCATCCGTGTCGGACCCAGTATGCCTATAGTGCCCAACGCTTCTCCGTCTACTGCATACGTAGCAGTAATCAGGCTGCAATTGGCAAACGCCTCATGGTCATTTTCAGTGCCGATCCGGACTTGAATTTCAGGTGCCCCGACAACTGGTGTCATTAGTTTAAGCAGCGTTGGTGTTTCCTCCAGCAGATCGAGAATATGTTTAACCTTCTCTACATCTTTAAATTCAGGTTGATTAAGCATGTTCGTCGCACCGCTCAAATACAAGCGCTGATCCGATTCATTATCCAGTGCTTTATCCAGCACCTTCATAGCGTCCTCAAAATGAGACACATGCTTCTCCATCTCCTGACCAAGTGCGGTGTAAAGGCGTGATTTAAGCTGATAAATCGGCACACCGACCAGCTTGCTGTTCAGTAAATTCACAACCTTTTCCATCTCGGAAATCGAAATTCCCGGTGGAATATCTACCGTTTTATTCTCCACCTGACCGGTATTGGTCACGATTATCGCCACAGCCGTCGTTTCGTTGAGCGGCAGCAGCTGAAAATGACGCAATGAAGTATGGAAAACCTCCGGCCCAAGCAGGATGGAAGTATAATTGGTCATATGGGACAAAATGCCTGACGCATGCTGGATCACTTGCTCCATTACATTCAGCTTTTCGGCGTAAAAGGCTTTCAGTTCCCGCATTTCCATAGGCTTCAGCGTATTCAGTGGCACCAGATGGTCCACATAATAACGATAGCCTTTATGAGACGGGATGCGTCCCGCAGAAGTATGGGGTTGCTCCAGATAGCCCTGTTCCTCCAAATCCGACATTTCATTACGGATCGTGGCCGGGCTGAATCCGACATCCTGCCTTTTGGATATGCTGCGGGAACCCACTGGCTCAGCCGAACGAATGTAGTCATCAATAATCGCATTCAGAATGAGTCTCTGACGTTCGGTTAACAAGCGAATCCCCCCTTGTTGTTTATCCATAATAGCACGATTGTTAAATGGAATCATTAGCACTCGTTCGCGATGAGTGCTAACCGATAATACAAAAATACCAAACCGACCTGATCATTGTCAAGTCAGATCAGTATTTTCAATAAACAAGATTTATCACACCAGTTTAGTTTACTGGAATGAATCCAGAACGTTTACACTTTTTCACGAAAAACCTCAATATCCAGCGTATAAAAACCGTATTTATGTATAGTGACACAGAAAATAGAAAAATTCGAGACTATGTCTCCATACCATTATAACTTCTTTGTCCTTGAGGAGGAATTAAATTTGAGAACTAATCGCCGCAACCTCTTATACGCATCGATTGCACTTTTACCTACAATTTGTATGTTTCAGATTTTAATTGAGTTGTTTCCGTATACAGGACTAGGAAGAATAGTTGCTTTGCCATTGGTTTTCATCCTGAATGCAGTCCTTATTATTTCTGTCATCCATTTAGTTCGTAAATTAAGCCCCCTGTGTTGTGCCTTAACCTTGGTTCCTACAATACTTTTAAGCATATGGAATACCATTTTGTTTTACCCTCAAGAATTCAGTCCAAGTATTCCCAAGCAAATAAAATACAGTATATCGGCAATACAACATTACGATGATTTAACACTAGCCGATTGGGAAGGATATACAAATAGTCCAAGCAGAAGCGGAGAGTCTGAAAGATATGTTGTCGCCTTGTATAAATATAAACACCGAGTTCCATTAGACGGCACTGCATACTTTTATAATGATACTGATTATGATAAGGACCATCCCATGAGAAGCCTGAATGGAATACCTTCCGAACTGGAGCCTCACCATCAATTCATTTGGTGGTTGCTCAAAACATATGAGAAATAAACCAGGATTAAACAATGTAGGCTGTATAATATACGCATGATTAGGTCCTGATGAAAAAAGAACTGACCTCATTATTGACAGGTCAGTTCAGTATTTTCAACACTGCGATTTCATCACAATTGTTTTGTTTACTACAGTGAATGCAGTCGGTCCATACCTTTTCAGGGAAAATCTCTTTGCTTACTACATCAAAACCGTTTTTTATAAAAAAGGAGACCTCGTAGGTCAATGCCATAATTTTAGGAATACGTTGCCGCCGTGCTTCTATAATAAGGCCCTCCACGAGCTTAGAGCCAATACCCATACCTTTGTGTCCTTCAGAGATGCCAAGGGAGCGAATCTCTACCAGATCGGCGCCCAATTTGCATAAAGAACCACAACCAACAACTTCGCCGTCCACCTCTGCAACAATAAACAGCTCCAGTTGGCGCGTAAGCACTTCCCTCGAACGTGGCAGCATAATCCCCCGCTCTGCATAGCCGCTAATCATTTGATATAAAGGCTCCACATCCTCAGGAACCGCACTTCTGCACAATACATCTTTACACACTGAAGCCATCTTGCTCTCCTCCTGCCGCTTGCCGCATATAATGAATAAATATACAACATAACGCATAGAATCGCAATACTCCATTTACCCTGCTGTGACAGAATGGTGTTATAAAATGATTGTCCCAGCTTACAAAGTTGAAACGTACTGTACTGAAGCCTACGACTTATGAATTTACCGTGATTGAACCGATGAACTCTGCAAATACATCATTTCCGAATAAAATGCCGCGTTCACTCAAACGATAACCGTCCTTAATTGATTCGATTAACCCCGCATTGAGCATTTTTCCGAGAGGAGCAGTAAACGTATCCTCCAATGCCTGACCGAATTGAGCTTCAAAGCGGGACTTGGAAACGCCCTCTAGCATTCTCAAACCGACCATAAGAAAATCCTCCATGGCTTCCGCCGCTGGCACCTCAAAGCTATCCAGACGCGGCAAACCATTACGACTAGCCTCCACATAAGGGTTAATGCCCTTAATGTTCATATGACGCTCTCTGCCAACATATCCATGTGCCCCAGCGCCAAGACCGTAATAGTCCTCATTTCGCCAATAGGTCATGTTGTGCTTGCTCCCCAAGCCCGGTTTTGCAAAATTACTAATCTCATACTGCTCATAGCCCGCTTCTTTCATGCGACGCATGAGGAGTAAATACATTTCCAGTTCATCATCCTCGTGTGGAAGCGGTAGCTGATTTTTCTGATACAGCGTGTGGAAGAGCGTGTTTTCTTCAACCTTCAAGCTGTAGATAGAGTAATGAGGAAGCTCCAGCTCTAGTGCTCTACTGACGCTTTCATGCAGCATGTCCACCGTTTGATTCGGCAAACCAAACATCAGGTCAATCGACAGGTTGTCCAAGCCGACCTTACGGGCGTTTTCCAAACTACGATATACGTCATCTGTACTGTGAATACGACCTATGCCTGTGAGTAGCTCATTCTGAAAAGCCTGTACACCAAAGCTGAGTCGATTGACGCCGCCTTCTTTCATCACAGAAAGTTTTTCAAAATCAGTGGTGCCTGGATTGGCTTCCATAGAAAACTCAATATCTTCCGCCCAATGTGGGAAATAGGTTCGGACACTCTTCAGAAAATATTCCATTTCCTTCGGGTTTAGGGTTGTTGGTGTTCCACCCCCGACAAAAATGGTTTTAATCTCTCCTGGCGGGTGAAGTTTGACTGTATGTTCCATCTCCCGTTCCAGTGCATACAGATATTCCATAACAGGTTGATCCTTGAGCACATAAGAGTTGAAATCACAGTAAAAGCATTTATTCGTGCAAAAAGGTATATGCAGGTAAACCGCTTGAGGCGCGGATGAATGTTCATGTTTTTGTATGGATGCGGTCATACCGATCCTCCTTGTCAATTCAGAGTGTGGTGATTGAAAAAATGGCGAAGAGGGGGGAGAACGCTCCGTGGATGGATCATTCTTCCGATCGCTGTTACCCCCGGATTTTTTCTTTGTAAATAAACTTAATAGGGTAAAATCCGGGGATAAAGGCGAACGCTAACGCTTCTTCAGAACGATTCCATCCACTCCGCTGCTGCCCACCACCATCGGTCATTTTTTTTGTGGTGTAGGTGTTGCAGTAAGAGTAAAGCAACTTTAGAAATACGCTAAAGATGCTGTTGTTATACTATTTTTGCAACTGAGATAACAAACACTCCATCTCTGGATAGCTTGCTCAAATAAATAACGTCCATTCTCCATGCACGGCAAATGCCCCATGAAAGAATGGACGAATACCGCTTGGAATCAAGCGGATCGTAATACCTTAGGGTACTCACAGAGTGATTGTACCTAAGCTACTACAGAATCATGCTATTGTTGCTTATGTGTATTCAATCCATATACACAATTGGGATGTATCGAATTCAATACGATGCTGCTGATTCAAGCAGCTTTACTCATCTATTTTCAGTACCGCCATAAATGCTTCCTGTGGTACTTCTACGTTACCAACCTGCTTCATACGCTTCTTGCCCTCTTTTTGCTTTTCAAGCAGCTTCCGTTTACGAGAAATATCGCCGCCGTAGCATTTGGCCAAGACGTTTTTACGCATCGCCTTAACGGTTTCACGCGCCACAACCTTTGTTCCCACAGATGCCTGGATCGGCACCTCGAACATTTGACGCGGGATTAGCTCGCGCAGCTTCTCACAGATAATACGTCCGCGATGATAAGCCCGATCTCTATGCACGATGAACGACAGCGCATCGACCTGCTCGCCATTCAACAAAATATCCATTTTCACCAGGTTGGACTGGCGATAGCCTGAAATCTCATAATCAAAGGAAGCATAGCCTTTGGTACTTGATTTAAGCTGATCGAAGAAATCATATACGATTTCGGACAGCGGAATCTGATACGTAATGGTTACCCGCGTCGTATCCAGGTACTCCATATTTACGTACTCACCACGCTTAGTTTGGCAAAGTTCCATCACCGTACCTACGTAATCATTAGGGACGATAATACCTGCTTTTACATAAGGCTCTTCCACATGTTCAATCCGTCCGATTTCCGGATAATTCGATGGGTTGTCGATCTGGATCGTTTCCCCATTCGTCAACTTTATGCGGTAAATAACGCTTGGTGCCGTGGTAATCAGCGGAATATTAAATTCACGTTCGATCCGTTCCTGAATAACGTCCATATGAAGCAGACCAAGGAATCCGCAACGGAAGCCAAAGCCCAACGCGCTTGATGTTTCCGGCTCAAAACTGAGCGAAGCATCGTTCAGCTGTAGCTTCTCAAGCGCCTCACGCAGATCGTTATACTCCGATGTTTCGATTGGATACAGACCGCAATATACCATCGGATTTATTTTGCGATAACCTGGCATCGGTTCTAATGTTGGATTTTTTGCGTCTGTCACGGTATCCCCGACACGCGTATCGCCCACATGCTTAATTCCGGCAACGATAAAGCCAACATCACCGATGTTCAGCTCGTCCACGATATTCATACGTGGCATAAAAGCACCAACTTCAATAACCTCAAACGTTTTGTCAGTCGCCATCATCTTAATTTTCGAACCGGCTCGGATACTACCATCCACGACGCGAACATATACGATAACGCCTTTATAAGGATCATAGTGCGAATCGAAAATGAGTGCCTTGAGCGGATTATCCGGATTACCTTGCGGAGCAGGTACACTTCTGACCACCTGCTCCAAAATTTCCTTGATACCGATTCCAGCTTTGGCTGAGGCATGTACGGTCTCGCTCGTATCCAAGCCGATAACATCCTCGATTTCCTGCTTTACCCGTTCAGGATCAGCACTTGGCAAATCAATCTTGTTAAGCACCGGCAAAATCTCCAGATTGTTGTCCAACGCCAAATATACGTTAGCCAACGTCTGTGCCTCGATTCCCTGCGCGGCGTCTACTACCAGCAAAGCACCTTCACAGGCTGCCAAACTACGGGATACCTCATACGTAAAATCGACGTGTCCCGGTGTATCAATCAAATTCAAAATGTACTCTTCGCCGTCATCGGCCTTATAAGTAAGTCGCACTGCCTGGAGCTTAATCGTAATTCCGCGCTCCCGTTCCAGCTCCATCTGGTCAAGCACTTGCTCCTGCATTTCACGGGAAGTGAGTGCACCGGTATATTCTAAAATCCGGTCAGCCAGCGTGGATTTACCATGGTCTATATGTGCAATGATACTAAAGTTCCGAATTTTACGTTGTCTTGCCAAAATGTCAGTCATGCCTTACCCCCACACAATGCCTAGTGTCAATCAGCTTATTATAGCAGTTGTAAGGGGGGTCAGCAATATTTCTATTCTGTTACTCCATCAAATACAGATACGACCCATCGAATACCCTGTCTCGACAGGTTTTGAAGTAGCCCGGCTGTTTTGTCCGCCATGGTATCCACCGAGGCTTGCTGTCCCTTGACGGCTAGCAGTTCACGCGGCGTCTCCGGGTCCTGAGTATTGACATGCTGCGCAGTCGTCGAATACCACCTGGATGCCCCGAGCTCTGGCTGTTCCTCATTTTCTTCTCTTCCACTAGCTTCATTTATACCCGCTTCCGTTTTCGGCTCAACCTTAACATTCCTACTCGTGCTATACGTACCGCTATATGCACGAACGTTAGCTGCGGGTGTATCCTCAATAACCGTCTGTTCATATCCGACTTTCTGTTGATTTACCGATTGAATCGTATCCCCGTTCCATTCCGGTCCATACACTGAACGCAGGCCTGATCCTGCCAGTTGCATACCGAGTAAAATGCCTGCCCCCATGAGCAGTACAAATCCAAGTGCTTTCTTGCGAAAATGTCCAGACATTACGTTTCCCCCTTACCGATACCTCATTTAATTGCCGCTGCTGCTCTTTTTTGTATCCGATACGTTAGTGCCCGCTTTCTGAGCTTTCTGATCCTCCCAATACACTTCACCGATCATGTCCGCCAAAACGTCCGAGGTGCGCTTCAACTCCTCCTCGGTGTTGTCAATACCCCCGATTTCAATTAATATGCTATGCGAAGACAAGCTTTGATTGTACTCACCGTTGTTGCCTTTGCCACCATCTTTCCCCCATATACCACGTGATACGCCGTGATACGATTTTTCCAGCTTTTCATGAATACGAGCGGCAAAAGCTTCATTTTCTCGCCAATTTTTGTTGTCATGTCCGATAATAAAATACACCTTGGCATAAGAAAGCCCATTAATGGTTGCTGTTGTTTTTCCGTGACGTTGTGAATCCCGATGGATATCAAGCAAATAAGTTAAACCTTTATTTCCTGCTAAAGCTTCCTTGACTGTTTCGCGTGAATATTTATAGGAATAGTTCCAATTATAATTTTGAACTGTAGTTGCATAATCCTTGTTTACATGCAGTGTGGATATCCCTTGCTTTTCTAGTCTCTTCTTTACAAAGTCCCCTACCCTTGACACATTCGCCGATTTAGAACCTGAATTGGGATTGGAACTAGTTTTGCTGAGTAGTGGGTTATATGCTTCTCTGGGATGAGAATGGTAGATTAATATACGCTTGTCTCCTTTGGCTGTATCACCTGGATGATCCTCACGTACCGGGTCTGTTTCCGGTGTTGTCGGAATATCCGGCGTAGTAGTCGGTGGGTTCTCAGATGCATCTGGGCCACCAGGGGCATCCGTCGTTCCCTGATCGGGCTGATAATCCGTAGGACCCTCTACCTTGATGTTCCCCGAACCCTTGCGTAGCAAGACAGGAGCTCCCGCAGACATGCCAGGAATTTCACGAGAAATGAGACTTTTGGGATCCTGCGGATTAATACCTGTAAGCATCTGAAAAACAAAAGGCGACCATTGTTCACCCGACAACGAAGATTGCTGCTTCTTTTGTGCCAAATGAGGTACTTCCATACCTAGCATATCCGCGAAAAAACCACTGGACACCGAACCTGCCAATCCTTTCATGGAAGAAACAGGAGAGGTTTGTAAACGATTTTCTGCCAATCCCCCTAGCCCCAAAACGACAAATAAAAGCGCCGAGCCCATGATCAGCAGCACAAGCGTATGTCCCATCGCCAAAATTTCGATACCTTTTCTTCTCCATCTTCCGACGTTCCAGGTCTGAATTTTTTTCATGTGAGCCTTGTCCTCCTTCGTCCCGTCGAAACCCGCTTTATATTCGGAACATAGGGTTCCTATCTGGTGCGGAAATCTCTTATACTTCAACTCTATGAACGGAGAACAATTACTAGAACACAAAAAATCTCTACTACAGGTATACACCTCCCTTTTTAAAGAGATTAGATTCCTGTTAAATAGAGACTTTTGTGTATGAAATACGATTTTATCAACCTTGATTAATGCGTATATGCGGCGACATTGCCAGGATCAACAGCTTCGTGCAGAGCAGCGTTCAATCCAGTAGCAATGATGTTCGCGATATCTTCAATAAATTCATCGATTTCTTTGGGAGTCACAATCAGATCATGTCCCAGCGGTTGCAGTACCTCTCTCACCAGTCCAAGTCTCTCAGGTTCTGAAATATCGTCCAACATCCCAAGGATTGCTTTTGTAGAAGCCTTTTCTTTGGTAAAATGTGTTTTCATTAGTTCAATTACGTTATTGACAATGGTCGAAGCGTAGCATACCGTTGGCACGCCGATAGCGATACACGGAACACCCATAATATCCTTGGTGATACCGCGCCGCTTGTTGCCAATACCTGAACCCGGATGTATCCCGATATCGGCCACCTGAATGGTCGTGTTGACGCGCTCCAGTGAACGTGACGCCAGCGCGTCAATGGCAATTATCAGTTCTGGCTTTGTGCGATCCACGATGCCTTGAACGATTTCACTCGACTCGATCCCCGTAATACCCAGGACGCCCGGTGCAATTGCACTCACATCCCGATAGCCTGGGTTGATTTGATCAGGTGTCAGTTCAAAAAATTGACGAGTCACCATCAAATTTTCAACGACAAGCGGACCCAGCGAATCGGGAGTGACGTTCCAGTTGCCCAGACCTACCACCAGTACCTTTGCCGTATTAGAGATTCCTATTTTTTGAATAAAGTGTTCCATTTCTTTTGCAAATGCAATAGCTACACGTTGCTGGAGCCCCGTATCGCCTTCACGTAAGCCGGGTACTTCCAGCGTGACGTAATGCCCTTGTACCCGCCCAATACGGTTGGCTCCTTCTTCATTCAGTACATCCAGTCGTGTGATTTTGATTCCGTTATCTTCCTCCACATTCTCATTTATGCCCGCCAGGGGTACAGGCTGATCCCGTTCGGCCAGTTCCCTTGCTTCTAATGCCAAATCCGTGCGTACCGCATACTTCTGCAAATCCAGATCCATCTTTTAAGCCTCCTTGGATACCATCTTTGACTATAGTGTGCGAGACACCCAACAGGTTTATGCACATCCATTTTCATCCTGTAATTCGCATCGCCTCAGAATGTTTTCTTATTGCAATTTGAGGTGTGGCATGCTAAAATATTTTAAGTTGTGAAACGTTTGTGTTCATAAGTAATGCCTTTACAGGAGGTGAATGTAATGCCAAACATCAAATCCGCTATCAAACGCGTTAAAACTAGCGACAAACGCCGTGCGTTGAACGCTTCCCAAAAATCCGCGCTTCGTACAGCAGTAAAAGCTGCCGATACAGCGTTGGTAGGTAACGAAGCTGAAACTGCTGCTGCTGCTTTCAAAGTAGCTTCCCAAAAGCTGGACAAGGCTGTAACTAAAGGTCTGATCCACAAAAATGCAGCTGCTCGCAAGAAATCCCGCTTGGCGAAAAAACTTAACGCTCTTACAGCTCAAGCGTAAGCAAGAGCTACTTTCATACGTTAATGAAAAAAACCTGATCAGCCTTGGCTGATCAGGTTTTTTTAGTTTATACCTTTTATTGATTTCTAGAGTCAGCTTTCCATGCTACATTAGCTGACTCTATAACAGCACATGGGGGGAATTAGATTGAAGCCCCCGCACCCATTTTCATCAAAAATAGTTCCAGTCCCAGTACCTTGTCAACGACACCTGTTTTCATATGATAATCCAACTCGCCCAATTCGTAGAGAAGCTGACGCAGCTGCTCAGGGCGGAACCTCCGCGCTTGGTCCCCTGCAACTTTCACCCCATAAGGATGCAAACTAAGCTGACTCGCAATTTGTTGCTGGGAATAGCTTTGACCTGCCAGCTCTTTGACCTGCAACATAATACGGAACTGGCGCGTGATCAAAGCCGCAATCTTGATCGGCTCCTCTTTTTGCTTAAGCAACTCATAGAAAATACTGAGCGCCTTATCCAGCCGCAAATTAGCCAGATCCTCAACCATCGCAAATACGTTTTGCTCTGTGTTACGAGGCACCAGGGATTCTATATCAGCAGATGAGATCGTTCCCTGTGCTCCTGCGTACAAGCAGAGCTTATCTATCTCGGCAGCCAAGGATTGCAGCCCGGTACCTGTGAATTGAATGAGGCTTTCAGCAGCTCCTGTAGCCAATTGCACTTCTCTTTCTCCTGCACGCTTATGAATCCAAGCCACAAGATCATCTCCACCCATTGGAGCAAAAGCAATAACCGAAGCATCACTTTTCAGTTTTTTGACAATCTTTTTCCGTTCATCCAACTTTTCAGCCTGAACCGTAAAAACGATGACGCTATAGTCAGTCGGGTTATCCATGTAAGTCAACAGCGTCTCAAGCCGGTGATCTATCTTACCGCTATCTTTGCCTGCTGCAAATACACTGGTATCCCGTACAATAATCAGCTTCTTTGGTACCAAAAAAGGCGCTGTTTCCGCCTCCTCCACGACCACCTCAATTGGCGTTTCGGTTAAATCATAAGGAATGATGGCAAAGTCACGATGCTCCTCTTCCACCACTTTCTCTTTAAGCATCTCAACAAACTGCTTCATTTGATATTTTTCACTGCCGTATAGCAAATACACTGGCGAGATGTCGCCTTTGCGAATAGCCTTAGAGGCTGTTTTTACATCCATTTTCCGTTCCCCCCACCCACTGATCGTACCCGACATCCGACCGGAAGGCAAGTCATGATGCAAACGAAGGGACCCTGCCTATAGGCAGGGTCCCTTCACCACCATCTATATCAACACGGCAGCAGAAAGCTCTAGAAACTTTCGGCCGTCGGGATACGACGTCGGTTCATATAGTTTATTCTCTGTTTTTAAAAGTGTGTCAGCTTACGGAAACTATTTTCCAGTGCTGCGCGGGACGGTGTACGTATATTTACTTGCTGTCCCATCCTGCTCCGTCTCATACATAAAGGTCTGGCTGTCTTCTGACCAGCTTCCTTTGACCCAGGCACCTTTTAAAGTACGGACTTCCAGGGTTGTTCGGTCTACACCGTTATCAGAAAGCTTATACACTTTCAGCTTTTTGCCCTCAATAGCCACCGCATAGCTACCATCAGGCGAGTTGAGCTGATCTGTAGATGCGGATTGGGCACTATAGCTGGAAGCATTATCGTTGTCTGGAGAGACCGGTGAATTAGATACAAAGCCTTCTTTACGAACTGGGTCTTGTGACACGGAAGATTGCTGATCGTTAGAGGCTGCATTGCTGCTATCCGTTCCCAAGGCATTCCCCGAATCCTTAGTGATGCTTTTGGAAGTCGTGTCTTTCGACGTTTCGTTTGACGCAATCCGCTCCTGCACCTTCAATTCCTGACTAAGAGACGAAGATGAATCATTCGTACTCGTGCTATCGTTATTACTGTCCTGAGCGGTACTCGTACCCGCTAGGGGCGCTTTTTCCATTTTCGGCTCCAACTGTTCATCAGGAGCAATCGTGGGTTGATCAGATTTTTCCTGACTTAACTGTTTGTCCTCAGATTTAGAAGCATCTGCAGCAGACGGATTTTCCTTTGCCACCTGACGATCCGTACGTAGCTGTCCCTGCCCTTCATCCTGACGAGAAGAATGTTCAGCTGGTGTAGACTTCGTCGAATCTTCCTCCCCAGCTCGCTGATCGTCACGTTTCCCAGCATCCCGTTTGGAAGAGTTCTTTTCATCGTCTGCATTGGTTGCACCTTGTTTGCTCAGGTCAGGTTCTTTATCCGCAGGTGGCTGAGATGCATCCGTTCCTTGCCCCTGCTCTGACAGCTGCTGTGTAGAATCCGAACCAATGGCTGCATCACGGCCTCCACTGCCATTGGCTGTATCTGTAATTTCAGTCTGATTCTGCGGATTCGTCACTTCGGGCGACTGGGTTGTAAGTATGCCTTCCGCATCCTGCACTGTTTTAGGCTCGAAGTTAAATACTACAATCCCCAGTACAACAGCAGCGGCAGCCACGCCCATAGCAGCGCGCCCAGCCATTCGATTCCACCAAGGTGTAGGCTGGGTACGCTGTCTAGGCACTGGTCCAGGCTCTACAGCCACAGGCTGCATTTCCTGAAGCGCACTTCCCTGCTCTTCACGTGCGCGGTCAATGGCATCAAGCTGAGGCATGATGGAATCCACCAGGCTGAACGCCGGGGAAACCGCAGGCAATTCCTCCAGCTCGCGAGAGAGTGTCTGAAGAATAAGAAATTTTTCCGCACAGTCCGGGCAAGTCGCAATATGGTTCATTAATTGGGACGTTTCTTCTTCGCCCAGCTCATGATCCACATAACGCTGCATCCAATCCATCACCTCTTCCCCACACTTCATCCTGATACACCACCTTTCTGATATTCCTGAAGTAGCCCTTGCAATTGCTGTCTTGCACGATATAAGTATGACTTGACCGTATTTAGCGGCAAATCCAGAGAATCTGCAATCTCGTTATAGGAAAAATCCTGCAGATATCTTAAGACAATTACCGTCCGGTGGTGCTCCGGAAGTTGTTGTATAGCCTCACGAACATCCTGTGCCATATAAGAGGTCAACACCTCGACCTCCACGTTTTGGGGATCGTTGAATATCATGTCGTGCTCGTCAATGGAAACCGAGGGTTTCGTTCTTCTGAATTTGTCGATGCATATATTCGTTACAATACGTTGGACCCAAGTTTTAAACTGCGCTTTTTCCTCATAAGAGTTAATTTTGGAATAGATCCGTATGAGGGCTTCTTGTGAAGCATCCATGGCGTCCTGCTCATTGTTTAGAATGTAATATGCCGTACGGTACACATGCTGTTCTATCTCTCTTAATAGGGTAATGAGAGCGTCGCGATCGCCCGATTGAGCGGCTCGAATGAGTCCCTGCTCTACCACAAAGGATCCCCCTCTCCCTGCAATATTACAGACGTATCCATTTTGCAAATTGTTGCAGGATAGACGTCTGACACTAATTTTATTTTTTTAACAAAAAAAATTATACCAAAAAGCCCAGAATCCCCAGCATATCCTCCCTTAGAATAACAGAAAAAGGGAAGGTAGTCACCTTCCCTTAGCTCCTACATACATCTAAATGCTAGCCTATCGAGCTGCAAGATCATATTGTTACTTCTTGAAAACCAAAAAATCCGATATGAGTTCTAATTGATAAGTCAGAGCAATCGGATCTTGAAAATAAAAATCGTCGATTGAGTATTGATATACTTTACCTAATTTAACGGCAGAAAGGTTCTTCCACACACTTTTAGATAAAATATCTTTTCCTTGGTCTGCTCCGTCGCCTCGAATACCCAACATTAAATAATCGGCATCGCCAGCATCTCCGGTAAAGCCTCTATTGAAATGCTGGCCCATCCCTTCTCGAACGCTGCCTTTTCTACCTTCTCAGGAGCATGAAGTCCCAGCTCATCATAAAGTATGGCTCCTCCACGCCCATAAGATTTTCCATATAGATATAATTCTTTTCCTGTAATCTCGAAAATAGCAATTTTTTTACCTGAATCAATAACATCAGACAAAGCCTGTTTCTTCTCAGCAATCTTGGTTGCAAAATCAGCCAGGCAATTCTTCGCTTCCTGCTCCTTGTTCAATACTTTGCCCAGCTCCATCAGACGGTCCTTATATTGATATTTACCATATGGGATAAACACTGTAGGTGCTATTTTTCAGATTTTCATATGCTTTCTCATCATAGGTAATGATCAGATCCGGTTTCAGAGTGATCACCTTTTCAAGGGACAATGCGGAACTGTCACCGATATTTGCAACACCATTCAAATATTTTTTATAATATGGAGCATCAAATACGGTGTCTGGAGCCCCTACAGGTGTAATACCAAGTGCTAGCACATCACCTACATAATCACCGACTGCCACTACGACACGCTGGGGATGCTCAGGAAGAGTAATTCTACCTTTATCACTTTCATATGTACGCGTGGCAGCTTTATATCCAGTTGATGTGGTCTTGGAAGCAGTCGATTGACCGCTTTCTGTTACAGTCCCACCCCCACTTGTAGCGCATGCGCTCAATACCAGCATTAACGAAATGATGAACAAACAAGCTGATGCTCTAAATTTAAAATAACTCACAATATCCCTCCCATTAATAATGATTCTCATTTTCATTACTCATATGATTCTATCAAAGCTTACAGCTACTGTCCATGCAGATTGGATTCAAAGCAAACAGCCCACTCCTGAGAGTGAGCACCCGTTTTAGTATGTTGTTGTATTAGTATCTGTTTTGTACTGTTTGCGTTGGTACCGCACACTCAGTTTTCCTTGCTGCGCTCGAATCTGTATCTCTCCCATCGTATCTGTTCGATATATAGCAGAATCAACTCCCGATAAACGTTCCAATACCGCTTCATTCGGATGTCCATAAGTATTGGTCGCACCGACCGAAATAACGGATACTTTCGGTCGCCAGTAGGATAACCACTCTTCCGAGGTGGAATACTTGCTACCGTGATGTGCTATTTTCATGACGTCTACAGCTTTCCCGACAGCCCCCATTCCCTTATTTTTCACACTTGATGAAAAACGAGTTAATTCAGAGAGCAACGACGACTCTGCTGCATCATCCATATCTCCTGTGAACAAAAAAGAGGCTCCCTCCATCTCCAATATCATGGCAACAGAGTAATGATTTTGCTCCTTCATAACAGGCAACTGCTCAGATTCGTCCTCCGGAAGCGTAAACGGATAGAGAAAGCGGATTTTCGTAGCCTGGTCTGGCTCCCATTCCATACTATGATGTGCACCGTACAGCTTAATCTGCTTGTCTAAAGCCGTGTTCAACAGCTTACGGAATGGGACTTTATCTGTCAGGGTACCATTAAAAAACAAGGTAGATACGGGAATCTGGTCAAGCACAGCCTGTAGTCCTCCTGCATGATCATGATCTCCGTGTGTTAAAATGACAGCGTCCAGCCGATGTACACCTCGTTGCTTTAGCAAGGGTACAATCGTATCTTTACCTACCTCATAGGGATCTGCGCGTTTGCGCCAAGCATTTTTCCCTGTAGCAAAGTCCATTGTGCCCCCGCCATCCACCAAAATATGTTTCCCGCCTGGCGTTGTAATTAAAATGCTGTCACCTTGGCCCACATCCAGATATTGAACAGTTCCCGTATTTCCTCCACCAGGAGATTGGTAACCTGTATACAATATCCCAAGCCATGCGATAACACTTAGAGCCAGTGCCAAATGACGATAACCATTCCACTGTCGACTCGCAAATTTCCCTGCCCCCTTAGGTTCATGAGCCGTATGCAATATAGCCGCCCACTCTGGAGAAGCTGCTAATCCTGTATATATAGGTGATGAAATGGGAGTAGAGTTCAAGACGGTAATGTCGTTCGTTTGCCTGCGGGATGTCAGCCATGTTTTGAGCCAGTACAAAACACTGTACAAAGCTGCGTAATACACCATGACCCACAGGATGGAGGAAGACGGCCAAATACTCACATAAGCATCATCCACATTCAGCCATTTCACTAGTAAAAAGGTCAAATCGTTCAATTGCTCTGCCGGCCACGCAAGAATACGAGCCCCATCCCCCCACAAAAAGGAAAGTCCCATCGCCACCGTACCTAATGGAAGCACGATATATGTAATAAGGGGTACAAGCACAAAATTGGCCGCAAATGATAACAACGAAAATTGATTAAAGTAGAATACCGTCATTGGAAACGAAACAAGCTGTGCCGTAATTGTAATCGCAACTTCACCGCCGATTAGGAAAGGCCATTTGGCGAAAAACGGCTTCATAAGCGGCATATAAATGAGCAACCCACCTGTCACCAAAAAGGAAAGCTGAAAGCTGACGCTAAGAAGATAATATGGATTCCAAATCAGCATGAGCAACGCGGATATACTTAGAATATTAAGTCCGTCTTTGAGCATACCTCGTCGGGCTGCAAACAAGCCGATCATCGCCATAATTCCTGCCCTCACAACAGAGGGAGAAGCACCTGTCAGCAGGACATAAGCCGGAATGAGTATCATCACGACTGTAAGAGATGTCTCGCGGCTAACTCGTAACAGCCTGAGTAAATATAATAGTGTAGCTGCATATACTGCCACATGCATGCCCGATATTGCTAAAATATGCGTTAAACCAAGCTGCGTAAACTCGTTATACGTTGCTGGGTCCAACTCATCTGTTACCCCAAGTACCAGTCCTTTCATATATCCTGCGTGATGAAGTGATGTAAATGCCGATTCCATTCTCTGCCCTAGCTGCTCCCTAAGCTGATCATTCCATCTGAACAAAGTGTAGCGGTTCCACAGTGAAGCCTCCTGCTTCTGTAGCGAGGCTGCCCCATCGCCTTTGAAAAGCCAGTGGATTTCCTGTGTGTGCAGGTATTCACTGTAATCAAAGCCGCCAAAGTTCCCCGCTTTTGCAGGAGCCTTCAAGGTACCACGCAGTAGGATTGCATCTCCACGCTGCCATGCTGCCGCAAGTTGCTGTTCCTGCTTGGCAGCCAACTTGATATGAACAATGACCTGTTCAGAAATTAGTGCACGATTCTCGTCCTTTTTCGAATGACTTCCGTAGTGATTGATTGAGGTGACTCTCATCTCAAACTGTGTTCGATCACCATCTACCTGTACTTCAGAAGCGATAAGCCCTGCTACTTGAACAGGCATGTCTTCCAACATAGAAGACGATACATGAAGAGCATCGGGAATACTGCTAACATTATGCGTATCATGCCAAAACCAATGAAATCCACCCCCGCTGATTGCAAGCCAAAGTAATACCATATGCCGGATGGGGATTTTCATCCATAAAGCTATAAGCGGAAAGATCAGGGTAACCCCCGCCCAGAGCAACAAAAGCATACGCCCAGAATACAGACATGCTCCCGCACTTCCTGTAATCCAACAAACAGTAAGGGTCAATATAGGTCTAGTTAACACAAGATTAGCTTGAATACAATCACCTTCCGGTAGCAAACATTACTTTTTGTCCAAAATAAGCAAAACAAAAAGAACCTCTGACAAAAGAGCATTCGTCAGAGGTTCTTCCTCGTTTACTTTTTAATTCATTACATCCATCAGCGTTTCTTTTGGTGGATGATAGGTCTTCAGCATACGAAAGGCGATTCCCTTTTCCTCCATCATAGCACGAACCTTGTCGGCATCTTTGGGATAAGGTCTGTGGTATACAATCTCCACAATACCGCTGTTCGCCAACATATTGGCACACGTCCAGCATGGCTGGTCGGTGACATATACTGAAGAGCCTTCACGATCAATTCGGTCAGTAAACAGTAGCAGGTTCTGCTCCGCATGAATAGTGCGAATACAACGCTGCTTCTTAACCATTTCCTCGCGCCCATCACGGTGAACGACCTCATACTCCTCTGAGATCATACAGCCTGCCTCAGAACAGTCAGGCACCCCGGATGGTGCTCCATTATAGGCCGTCCCCAAGAGCTTTTTACCTTGTACAAGTACGGCTCCAACATGACGCCGCGCACAGCGCGAACGGGTGGATACCATATAAGCGATATCCATGAAATAGGTGTCCCAGTCCTTGCGTACATCTGCACTCATTTCCATCTCTCCCGTATAAACAAGTTAAAACGTAAACCATATCCGCTACCGCCGTTCTCAGAGCCTGTACATTGTAATCTTATATAAGTTACAAGCTGACATACGGCTTCATTTTCGCCAACATCTTAGCTCCGATTCCCTTTACATGATCCAAATCATTCACACGTTTGAACGCCCCATGCTGATTACGGTAGTTCAGTATAGCCTCGGCTTTTTTAGCCCCAACTCCTGGTAACTTCATTAACTCAGCAGCAGTCGCCGTGTTGATGTTTACCTTTTTTTCGCCGGAATCGGGTGTAGTAACCGAATCACTTACCGTATAGGTCCTACTCGTCGTTGCACCACTCGAACTAACAATACCTGTGTCTGAGCTCAGATTCGCAACACCTGACTGCTTTACGGTACTTGAATTTCCCGCAATAGAGTTTTCGCTCACAGCAGCAGATACACCAGTAGAAATCTGCATAGTATCACGTTTCACATTGTCAGCGGCTTCGGCATTCCTACTGCGCTCAGCTTTGTCTGAAGGTTCTTTTACAGCAGGCTTTATCTGGGCGTAGTCACTGCTGCGCTGCGACTCATTTGGCTCTGCCTCCATCGCCACAGCCTGCTCCACCTTATGGTTAAGTAAAGTCCACTCTTCTTGCGGCTCAGAGCGCTGTCCTCCGGCAAATAAAATAAGTCCACTCCCGATTACAGCAAGCGTTATCGCTGTTCCTGTCCATACACGTTTCATTTCCGTATCGTCCCCTACTCCACATGGATTTCAGGAAATTGAGCCGACTGAAAACACCGTCTCAATCAAACAGAGCAAGTCTGTCCAATTCCCGTTAAACCGGAGGGTGCAAACAACCTCCATACGGTCTCGCTGTGAGCATTTTTACAAAAAGTGGTACGAGCCCGGGCACGATCTAACATGCTCAGACATAAAATTCGTCATGTCGGCCAAGACCAGGCGCATACACTAAGAAGAATGACAGCTGACAGCACAGCGTCTATACCGCAAAGTATGAAAGGAGGACGTTGAACAATGAAAGTTGGATTTATCGGGACTGGCAGCATGGGAAGTCTGCTAATTGAGTCTTTTATTCATTCCAACGCACTCAAGCCGCAGCAAATATCAGCAAGCAATCGAACGCATTCCAAGGTAACCGAGCTAGCCCGTCGCTATCCAGGTTTGCATGCAGCCCAAAGCAACCGTGAAACGGCAGCGGAAAGCGATGTTCTGTTTATCTGTGTGAAGCCGCTGGAATCAAAAGCCGTAACGGATGAAATACGCAACGTCATTACAGAAGAGCAAATCGTCGTATCTATCACAAGCCCGGTGCAGCTTCGTATTTTGGAGCATGCACTGAAAGCCAAAGTGTCCAAAATTATTCCCAGTATCACACACCAAGTGGGCAGCGGAGCCTCACTATGCATCCATGGAAGCCGGATTACAGAGGAGGACCGCTCCCTTCTGGAAGAGCTTATGTCCCACATCAGCAGGCCGATTCGGGTTAAAGAATCTTATACTCGGATCACGTCGGATTTTTCGAGTTGCGGTCCTGCTTTCTTGGCCTTTTTTATGGACCAGTGGATTCAAGCCGCAGTTCAAGCTACAGGTATAGACCGTACGGAGCTATGCGCCCTGGCTGGTGAAATGATCATCGGCACTGGAAAGCTGCTCACGGAAGGCGGGATGACACCAGCCGAGTTACAGGCCAGAGTAGCGGTTCCCGGAGGTATTACCGCCGAAGCTCTCGCACTGTTGGACATCAGCCTGCATAGTGTCTTTCCCGAGCTGATACAGGTAACGCACAACAAATATGAAGAGGACATGCAAAAGGTAGATGTCTCCTTCGGCTTAAAGCCAATTAACCGGCAACAATATTAACCAGCTTACCTGGAACAGCAATTACCTTGCGGATCGTTTTGCCGGCCAGTGCCTGCTGAACATTGTCCAACGACACAGCGAATGCCTCCATCGCTTTAGCATCAAGATCCTTGGCAATCGTTGCACGCTGCACGATTTTACCATTCACTTGCACAACAATTTCCACTTCGGCGTCCACCGTCCATGCTTCATCATAAGCAGGCCAAGCCGCGTAGGTAATGCTATCGTTGTGTCCCAGCAGCTGCCACAATTCCTCAGCCAGATGGGGTGCAAGCGGCGACAGCATTTGCACGAAGTTTTCCATTGCTGCACGCGGCAGAAGGTCTGCTTTGTATGCATCGTTGGTGAAGATCATCAGCTGGCTGATCGCTGTATTGAAGCGCAGCGCATCCAAATCTTCGGTTACTTTTTTCAGCGTTTTATGCCAAGTACGATTGAACTCATCGCTACCGCCGTCATTTGTAATTTTATCGTTCAGGCTACCATCCTCGGAAACAAACAGGCGCCATACGCGGGACAGAAAACGATGTGCTCCCTCTACCCCATTCTCATTCCATGGCTTGGTCGCTTCCAGCGGCCCCATAAACATCTCATAAATACGCAGCGTATCGGCGCCAAACGTATTGACAATATCATCAGGATTAATGACATTACCGCGTGATTTACTCATTTTTTCATTGTTGTTGCCCAAAATCATACCCTGGTTGACCAACTTATAAAAAGGCTCTTTCGTTTCCACTACGCCGATATCATACAGTACCTTATGCCAGAAACGGGCATACAGCAAGTGAAGAACCGCATGTTCCGCTCCGCCAATATACAAATCAACTGGCATCCATTCACGTTGTTTCTCTTTGGATACAAGCTCTTTGTCATTTTTCGGATCAATAAAGCGCAGATAATACCAGCAACTTCCTGCCCATTGCGGCATTGTATTCGTCTCGCGGCGTGCTTTCATACCTGTCTCAGGATCAATGGTTTCCACCCAATCTGTTGCGTTCGCCAGCGGGGATTCACCTGTACCTGAAGGCTTGATGTTGTCCATCTCCGGCAGTACGAGCGGAAGTTGGTCCTCAGGAACCGTTTTGATCGTTCCATCCTCCAGATGAATTACCGGAATCGGCTCGCCCCAATAGCGTTGACGGCTGAACAGCCAGTCACGCAGGCGGTAGGTGACTTTGCCGTGTCCTTTGCCCTCGGCTTCCAGCCATTCAATCATCTTCGGAATCGCTTCCTCGTTGGTAAGTCCATTCAGCGGGCCTGAATTGACGTGCGGTCCATCCTCAGTATATGGCTCATTAGCCACATCTCCACCTTGGACAACCTCAATGATATTCAATCCGAATTGCTTGGCAAATTCCCAGTCACGCGCATCGTGAGCAGGTACAGCCATAATCGCTCCAGTTCCGTAGCCTGCCAGTACATAGTCAGCAATCCAGATCGGCAGCTTTTCGCCGTTCACCGGGTTCACTGCATAAGCTCCTGTGAATACGCCTGTTTTATCCTTGGCCAGATCCGTACGCTCCAGATCGCTTTTACGAGCAGCTTGTTCACGGTACTGTTGTACAGCATCCTTTTGCTCAGGCGTAGTGATAATATCGACCAATTCCTGCTCTGGTGCCAGCACACAGTAGCTTGCGCCAAACAGTGTATCTGGGCGGGTTGTAAATACTGTGAGTTGCTCGTCATAGCCTTCAATTGGAAAACGAACCTCTGCCCCGGTAGACTTACCGATCCAGTTCCGCTGCATATCCTTAATACTCTCAGACCAATCCAGTTCCTCCAGATCATCCAGCAGACGATCCGCGTATTCCGTAATTTTCAGCATCCATTGACGCATTGGTTTACGGACGACCGGATGACCGCCACGCTCACTCTTACCGTCAATAACTTCTTCATTCGCCAGCACTGTTCCCAGCGCTGGGCACCAGTTCACGGGTACTTCAGCTACATATGCAAGGCCGCGCTTGTACAGCTGGATGAAGATCCACTGTGTCCATTTGTAATAATCAGGATCCGTCGTGCTGATTTCACGATCCCAGTCGTAGGAGAAGCCGAGCGATTTGATTTGACGGCGGAAGTTATTTACGTTTTTCACCGTAATTTCGCGTGGGTGCTCCCCTGTATCCAGCGCATGCTGCTCGGCAGGCAGACCGAAGGCGTCCCAACCCATCGGATGCAGTACGTTGTAGCCGCGCATTCTTTTATAACGTGAAACAATATCCGTAGCTGTGTAGCCCTCTGGGTGGCCTACATGCAGGCCGGCTCCAGATGGGTACGGAAACATATCCAAAGCATAAAACTTCGGTTTGCCCGGCTCTTCCCCGGTGCGGAACGTCTTGTTCTCATCCCAATATTTCTGCCATTTTGGTTCAATACTTTGCGGTTGATAGCCGTGCTTCGGCTGTGTGTCTGTCATTGTCTTTTCCTCCTCAAACGGTATGCAACAAAAAAACCTCTGCATCCCGTAGCGTGTCAGCGCTAGGGACGAGAGGTTATATTCCCGTGGTACCACCCTAGTTAGCAGAAAGCGTTCTTCGCGTTCTACTCCCTTTGCACCTGATAACGGAGGTGATCCGATGCGGGTTAATAACAGGATACAAGCACCTGTAAAGGCGTTCCTGCGTTGGACGCATATCTCCGAGGCGAGTTCACTTTGCGCTGTCAACCGGCTTGCACCACCCGCCGGCTCTCTACATGTCCAGACAAAGCTACTATTCCTCATCAGCGATTGTTTAACCGTTAATAATGGCACTATTATATTGAAAACCGCGAAAAAAGTCAAATAAGGACTACCTTTGGTGTTAAAGACCCCCTTCATACTAATTGTTCATGACACATGCATACGAATGTTTTATAATAATTCCGAGTTAAATCGCTTCAAGTTGAGATGAGTTGAGATAAGAAAGGTGAGCTGAGAAATGGCACAGATTAAAATTTACGGAATAAAAGAAACTCTAAATCCAATCAAAAAGCAACTTTCAGAGGTGATTCATTCTGCTGTGGTGGATGCGTTCAAATATCCTCCTGACAAGAGGTTTCATCGTTTTTTTCCTATGGATCAGGAAGACTTTATATATGCCGATGGTCGCTCTGAGGCGTACACCATTATTGAAATCAGTATCTTTGAAGGCAGAACGACAGAAGCTAAGAAGCAACTCATTAACCTGTTATTCCAAAGAATTAACGATCTTTTGGGTATTTCTCCACAGGATCTTGAGATTACTATATTTGAAACACTCAAACAGAACTGGGGCATTCGAGGTGTACCGGGTGATAAGCTTCAGTTGAACTATAAAGTGAATATATGAGTGCAAAAAGACGCCCTTCATGTCATCATGAAAAGCGTCTTTCTTTTCCTAAATTTGCTCAATGAGTCTTCACTATTTTACAGCAACATAAAACAGTCTCGCCGCGTCATCTTCTGCTTCTACCCATTCAAAATCCGCATATACCTTCACATCACGAAAACCCGCTTTGGACAATTCTGCCTTCATCCAGTCTGGATCATAGGCACGCTGTACATGAATTTCCTCGAAACGCTGATACAGATCGCGTCCTTCATGTTCTGCTTTCGCAAAGATACTAAGATGATGCTCAATTTCACAACGGGGAGTGTCCAACGCACATGTCCAGATATACGAGATAGAGCGATCATCCAGTACGAATGGCTGCTCTTCATCATAACGTAAAAACGTCTGGGGATGATGTACATCGAACAAGAAGGTTCCGCCAGGCTTCAGACCAGCATGCGTTCTACGAAAAGTAGAAATTATATCTTCTTCCTCCAACAAGTAATTCAGACAATCGCAAAAAGAAATTACAGAATCCACAGGCTCGGGTAAAATCCATTTCCTCATATCCTGCTGTATCCAGCGAACGCTCCCCTCACGAAACAATCGCTGTCCCTGGGGAGTGGTTTCCATTTTGCGCCGGGCTACTGCCAGCATGTCAGAGGATAAGTCGATTCCAGACACTTCGAAGCCCGAGTTAACCAGGGGAATCGTAATCGAACCCGTTCCACAGCCCAGCTCAGCCACCGTATGAGGCATACCGTACTGATCCCAAGCCTGCCGTGCAAAGCGCAACCAGTCCGGGTACGGCATGTCCTGCATCAGCTCATCATACACATAGGCAAACTTCCGGTAAGAAGCCATTTTTTATTCCCCATTCCCGTCCTTCGGTTCAGGTATATTCTCCACCAGGTAGGTCCAGTTTTCCTTTTGTGTAACCAGTCCTTCCTTCATCAGCTTGCCCATCGCACGCTTGAAGGCGGATTTACTGATACCAAACCGTTGCTTGATAATATCCGGCGGTGTTGCGTCGGAATAAGGCATGCCGCCGCCCGGACGCTCTTTCAGAAAAGCAATCAGCCGATCCGCATCCTCATCACGGCCTACTTCCTTGCGTGGTGACATCGCCAGATTGACCCGACCGTCTTCCCGAACAAGCGTGACCCGTACCTTGACCTCTTCGCCCAAGCGAAGCATCCGGTTACGCTCCGAGGAATGAATCATTCCAATCGCGCCAAAACCAAGCACACCTCCGTCCACCAGAACGAATGTGCCCATTTGAAGCGGCTTGTACACAGTCGCCTGCACCCACGTATTCAGCCACGAATCAGGGGCGTGGAAGCATAACGGAGCCAGTTCCTGTTCCCCTGCCAGCTTAGCCCGCAGTCTGCCTTGCTTGTCATGCTCCATAATGGCATACACGTAGTCGCCCACCCGAGGATGCAAATCTCGGTTTTCTGGCAACTCACGAATCGGCAGCAAAAGCTGACGACCCAATCCCATCTCTAGGAAACAACCCAAACGCGGATGCACATCGGCCACCTCAAGCTTTGCCATTTCGCCCAACGACAAGAACGGCTTTTTCATGGTTGCGGCCAAGCGGTCCTCTGTATCGTGAAAAATAAATACCTCCAACCGTTCACCAACTTCAATTTCACGTGTCAGCTCCGTATAATGCAGCAGCACATCCTGCTCACCAACAGTGAGAAAGTAGCCGAAAGGAGATACCTCACGATCCACCATAATGGTGACATAAGTACCGGCGATCAAACTCATACCTTTTCCACAACCTTAGCATCCGACCAGAGTCGTTCAATGTTATAGTATTCGCGCTCGTCGCGATGGAAGACATGCACTACGACATCCCCCAAATCCATTAGAACCCAACGGGCGGAATCCATTCCTTCGATTCCTTTGATGGTTACACCTTCATCATGAGCGCGTTTGCGAATTTCTGTTGCAATCGCCTGTACCTGTGTATCCGAATTACCGTGGCAGATGACAAAATAATCAGCTACTAGTGATATTCCCCGCAAATCCAGTGCGACAATATTCATTGCCTTTTTATCATTTGCAGCATCAACCGCTGTTTGCATTAATTGCTCATTAGTTAGGGTCATTCATGAACCTCCGTTTTTCTCTGTTTTAGTTGTTGAATCAAGTCATTACGCGACAAGACTGTCAGTGGAAAAATAACCTTTTTCTTTTCCAGCAACAATGAAATCGTGGAGTCAAATCCAGCGATAAGGCCCTGCTCCAAGCTTTTCTTTGCCTGTTTACGGATATGCTCAACTCCCGGAAAATCCCGTCCCGGTTCGATGTAATCAGCGAGACACACGACTTTGTCCAGCAGGCTCATACCTACGCGTCCTGACGTATGCCAGCGGATCGCATTCCTTATTTCCGGATCATCCACTCCGTAATCTCTTGCTGCAACGCAGTATCCCACCTCTGAATGCCAGAGCTGCTTGTCATGTTCCAAAAGCTCCTGATCACATTCGGGATGACTGCGAATCACCTCTTCCATCTGCTGAACAGGCCAATATTTCGCTACATCATGCAAAATAGCCGCCAGTTCGGCCTTATCCGGATCTGCTCCATAGCGCTTTGCAAGCTCCACTGAGGTATGCATAACACCTAGTGTGTGCTTCCAGCGTTTTTCAGGCATTTGACCAGATACGGCTTCCATTAATTGCTCACGGCTGTACTTCATACAAACCGCCCCTTGTAATATAGTCATGCACTCGATCAGGCACAAGATAACGGATAGTGCGCCCTGCCGCAGCACGCTCTCGAATATCCGTCGACGAAATATCCACCACCGGCATATCCGCCAGCAGCACCTTGTCCTGCAAATAATGCGGCAACTCATCCAACGCAAGCTGGAACCCTGGGCGCCGAACACCAATAAAACAAATTCGCTGCGCCAGTTCCTCAATTCCCTGCCAATGAGGCAAGTAGTTCACCATATCCGCACCAATAATAAAATAAAAATCCATAGCAGAATGCAACTCCTGAAGCTCCTTGATCGTGTCAATGGTATAGGATACTCCCCCGCGAAGCACTTCAATATCCAGCACTTCAAAAGCAGGATGACCCGCCACCGCTTCACTCGTCATCTCCAGACGCTCCTTACCGCTCGCCCCCGCCTGATGCTTGTGCGGAGGAATATGAGAAGGCATAAACCATACTTGATCCAGCCCATAGGCATCTCTTGCCGCTTCTCCAGCCAACAGATGTCCAATATGAATCGGGTCAAATGTACCACCCATAATACCGATTTTCATAATTTTCTCCCCGCGTGTTATCCTCTAGGCAACTCAATTTCCTTATGATCACGGGATTCTTTGTACAAAATAATAGTGCTCCCGATGATCTGAACAAGCTCAGAACCTGTCTCCGCGGCCAGTTCTTCCGCAATTTCATGCTTGTCGTCCAAACAGTTGTTCAAAATTTGCACTTTCATCAGCTCACGCTTTTCAATTGCATCGTTGATATGACGCATAAGATGCTCATTCGTACCGTTTTTGCCTACTTGAAAAACCGGGTCCAAATGATGCGCCATTGAACGCAAATATCTTTTTTGTTTACCTGTTAACATGTATATTTAACCCCTTCGTCGCCACATATGCAATGCAGCATTTCCATAATTTTAATGTACAATCTTACTTACGACAGGCTACTCAGCACAGCCGCTCTCATTTGCTCTACAGCAGGGACAATCCCTGTAAAATACTCAAAAGCCACAGCCCCCTGGTACACGAACATGCCCAAACCCCCATGTACAGTGCAGCCGCGCTGTTCACGGCTTTCCTGTAAAAGTCTCGTTTCCAGCGGGTTGTAGATCAAATCACTCACAATGATTCCCTCCGGAATCAAGCTCGTTTCCAGTGGAAGTTCATCCGATAAAGGAGCCATTCCCACCGAGGTTGTGTTAATCAACACATTCACTGTGGCGAGCACGCTCTTGGCATCTTCGTTGGAATAACCCCTCACTGGGATAGCTTCCGTCGTCCACTCTAATGCCAGTTGCTCAGCTTTGTCACGTGTTCGGTTCAAAATAATAACCGATTCCGGTTGCTCCTCCAACAAAGCATGAATCACGCCACGAGCAGCCCCTCCGGCTCCAAGAACAGCAATTCTTGCGCCCTTCAACTCGACAGAAGTCTCTTCTTTGAGGGAACGTACGTAGCCAATTCCGTCCGTGTTATAGCCCTTAAGACGTCCATTGTCATTCACTATCGTATTGACAGCGCCAATGAGTTTGGCCCCTTCATCAATCTCATCCAGATATTTCATAACTTCAACTTTATGGGGAATCGTCACATTGACTCCGCGGAAATGCAAAGCGCGAATCCCCTTCATGGCATCTTCCAGCTGATCCGGTTTGACATGAAGAGGTACAAAATCTCCTTCAATCCCCGCTGCCTGTAAAGCTATTTTATGCATAAGAGGCGATTTGGAGTGCTTGATCGGATCACCCAATACGCCCAATAGTACAAGACCTTGTTCGGTCGCTTCAGACTCCCCGCTGTTCATCGTTGCTCTCCCCCATATTGCAAAATATTAGGCCGCACAAATACATGAATGGCGGCAGGAACCAATACCTGTTCCTTGCCGCCCTATAACATGGTTACAGCAACGTTATATCAACGCAGGCCGCAAAAGCACACGGACTCCCCGAGGAGCATGAACCGCAATCAGAGCTCCGTTCTCGCTATTTACCCTGATCCATCCCAAACCGGAAATGTAGATGTCCGATGGAGATTTGCGTGGAACGCGGAACTCATGTCTTGTCCATTCCGGCATCTCTGCCAATTGATCGCGTGTTGGCGGAGATAACAATTCCCCGGCATGATCAGCGAACAACTGATCAGCTCGCTCCAGCTTCGTGCGATGTATCTTAAGACCACCGTTAATGTAGCAGGTAAATGATTGGTGCTGACCCTCCACAAAATCAAATCGGGCCATACCGCCGAAAAACAATGTTTGTCCGGCATCAAGCTGATATGCAGCAGGCTTCAGCGGCTTGTCCGGCATAATAGCGCTCAAGTCCTGACGGGAGACGATTTCACTGAATCGCCAAGGGTATACAATACCCGGAGTATCAATAATGTGCTTGCCGTCGTCGAGCGGAATATTCACCATATCGAGTGTAGTCCCCGGGTAACGGGACGTTGTTAGTTCCTGCTCCATATCGCTATAATCACGAATCAAGCGGTTAATAAGCGTCGATTTACCCACATTTGTCGCTCCGACTACATATACATCGCGGTTACCACGGAGCTCAGATACCACATCCAACAGACGGTCAAAGCCCTGATTTTTTTTAGCTGAGCACAGTACGATTTCTTCTGTGCGTAGTCCTTGCTCCTTCGCTTGCTTTTGTACCCAGTTACGTACCTTGTTCCAATTCGTTACCTTAGGCAGCAAATCGGTCTTGTTCACAGCCAGTATAACCGGATTGGAGCCTACAAAGCGTTGCAAACCGGAAATCAAGCTACCTTCAAAATCAAAAATATCTACAATGTGGATGACAAGCGCATCCTTGTCACCAATTTGACTGAGCAGCTTCAAGAACTCATCTTGATCCACCGTCACTGAAGACGTCTCATTATAGTTTTTGATCCGGAAGCAACGCTGACAGATGACAGGTTCGCGAGTAAGCAATTTTTCAGGAATATATCCCGGAAGCTCCGGGCTAGTGGTCTGCACGGTGATACCGCAACCACTACATTTGACGGCAGTGCCGCCGTCAGGTCTTTCAGTCATTCTTCTTTTCCTCCTCAAGCCATAAGCCTTTCTTACGTAACCTTGTGAGCGCGATTCGCTCCAACCGCCGATTAAATCGGGTCATGACTCCTTCATCATGAATGGATATCGGTAGCACCAACACCGTATGCAATCCCAGTCGGTTACCTCCCAATACGTCCGTCAACATTTGGTCCCCGACCATAATAGTCTCTTCCGGAGTCAGCCCCATCATACGGATGGCTCTACGAAAAGACGAGTTGGAGGGCTTCCGTGCGGCATGTATAAATTCAATGTCCAAAGGCGTAGCAAACACGGATACACGGTCCATATTGTTGTTAGACACGATGACAAGCTTAAAACCCGCCTGTTTGACCTTCTCAAACCAGGCCACCAGCTCGGGAGTCGCATTCGGCGCTTTTGCACCGACCAGCGTGTTATCTAGATCCGTAATAATGCCGCGATATCCTTGAGCATACAAGCCTTCAAGATCAATATCAAAGACGGTATTCACCCGTAATTTGGGCATCAGCATTTCAAACAACGTCGGTCACCTCAGTTTCATACGACAAACTATACCATATTACTATGGCTTAGTAAAAAGCTATCCGCAACAAACGGACAGCTTTTTCACTAAATATATAGCTAAAGATTAAAATAGACGGCGTTTGACCCTAATCAAAAATAGACTAGTCTTGATCCTTCTGATCCGACGCAGCTTTTCGTCCAGCCCATCGTTTTATCCATCCTTCTTTGTGTAACAGGGAGGCTTGCTGGCGAACCATATGCCAATCTTCTGTGGTTACAGATGAGGGACTATAACGCGCTTGTTCAAATCGTCCAAGCAGCTGATGTAAAATTGAAGCGTGTTCCGGTACTTCTAGCGACCATCTATCAACTGATTCCCTCAGCGTCTCGTGACTGGCGCGGACAAATCCCTTTCTTCGCATGTACCTTAACCAGTGCTCAGTTTCGACGACCACCTTTTCATCCGGAGTCAGCGGCTTACCTCTGCGTAAACGCAGCAGGTAAAAGTGAATGTCTGCCCGATTACGCCAGACGATATAAGCAGCCCACAGCAGCAGAATTGCAGCAGCAGAACCTATAATTACAGGATGAATCTTTGAACCTTCCTCCGGATCAGCCTGCGAGGTCTGCTCAGGCTGTTCTGGTTCAGGCTGATCTTTAACCTCAGGGACTTCTGGAGTCTGTGAGTCCTCCTGTTCCGTAAGCAGCGGCATATCAAAGCCAGGCGTAGCTTCTACAGGAACCCAACCATATTCACCTAAATATACTTCCGCCCAGGAATGAGCATCTGCATTTGTCACGGAGTAAGAGGACATATTTTCGTCACCTTCGCCCGTTGCAGCATCATCTGAATACGTCTGCTGACCAGGTGCATACCCTTTAACCCAACGGGCTGGAACCCCAACAGAGCGGGCCATCATGACTAATGAGGTGGAATAATAATCGCAATAGCCCTCCCGAATCTCAAACAGAAAGGCATCCACAAAATCTCTGCTTCTTTTCCGTGAGAGGTCCGGATTGTTCGTATATGCATAATTTTGCTGCAAATACTGCTGTAGTAATCCGACTTTTTCATACGGCGTTTTCGCTGTTGACGTTACGTTCTGAGCCAAATCACGAACCCGCTGTGGCAACTCATCTGGAATTTGTAGATAGGCTTCCTGTTTGTTTTTTCCGTACAACTCATTAAAAGTTTTTGTGCGTAGCTCTTTCTCAGGGATCACAGGGACATGCGATACCAGAGTATACGTTTTAGGATAAGCAGTTCTTCGGGAGGATGGATTCCAAAGCAGTTCCGCCTGTTCCGGGTTCCAACGTAACCCGTCTGCCCGTGAATCTCTGTCCACCGATTGAACACGCTGCACCGAATAGGCGCCAAACAGAACAGGATAGCTTTGGTCATTTTGCATCGTAATGGTCTGAACGACCTGCTCAGTCGAATGCCGCGTTTCTTGAGTGTTTTCAAGCTCTGCGGTCATTGGCACAGCATTTAGCGTTTGATCATCGTTGCCCCCGTCACTCCAACCTGTACCGGAATAGGTTCGTTTCGTTTCCCCCCGCCAATAGCTTCGTTGAGTGGTCGTGATGGTCATGACAGGAGAATAATCAAAATTAAAACCTCCACCTAACCGATTATCCTGGCGACTATAACCCGATGCAGTGTTCATCCGCTGATTCAGTACCCCAGATCCATTGTTGATCCCGGCGGGGGTTGAGCTATTTCTCTGGGTCCATGCTGTATAGGGATCCGTCAAAGCGGGCTGCACCTCGGGCATATTCACACCAGCCATAATAATGAGCGCAAAAATGACCGCAATATTGGCTGCTATTTTATATGGATAGCGTCGAATATGCTTCCAACCTTGAGGATAATGCTGCCGAAAATACTGCAGATGCTGTGTCACCAGCCAACCCATACCAGCAAAGACGATCCAAGCAACCTCCTCCCACAGCACCGTTGGCGTGAAGGAATCAAGAACTGCCAGCGCGGCAATATTAATACCCACAAAAACAAGAATCCGCTGCTTCGTTGTCACGATGAGCGGTACCATTTCAATAACTAGCCAAGCGATGAGGGAAAACCAAATATAAGGAGACATATTGGATATAAATTGGTCCAGGCGATTGGCTACCCCTCCGAAGGGGATAATGATTGAGTAAGACACTAATGTCCGATACAAAATAAAAAACAGCGCCGCCGCCTTAACAATAAATTCAATCCAAGGACGAAATGGTAGTACAATCTTCACGAGAGCTAGCGTTGTAATGGTCATTAGTACAAGTGCTCTTGTCTCTTCCAGCCATAATTCGGAAGCAAAAGAAACCCATTGCATAGCAATAATAATAATCCATAAAAATGTAAAAGCAGGAGCCCAGGAACCCTTTAACGATTGTAACCAACTCTTCATAGTGTCCCTCCCCCCATTACAGCCGGGAGCTCTTCAAGGCTCTCAACATCGTAGCCCTTGATTCCCCTTGCACGAAGCATGCTCATCCATTCTTCAGCTTCTCGCTCAGCCGAGCCTTCTCCGATATAGACGTGGCACGGAGTCATCCCCCGGGTATCGGCCCAGCGAAGAAGCTCCAGCGCCTGATAATCCTTCAGCGGACTAATCAGTATAAAATAACAGCCTTGCGGAAACTGGCGTACACTGCTTTCTACAGCGGATTTCAAGCTACCTTGTGAAGTTGTGTGTATGTCTACCAAGTGATGCATCATTCGTTGTCGTTCCATTGTCTGCTCACTTGGCTGAAAGACAGTACCTTTCTCTGCAGCTGTGCACAATCCAACCCCCATTCGCTCCCGTCCACCATATTCCAGCAATGAAGCGGTAGAGGATACAGCTAGCTCAAACTGTTCGTCGTTCACATAGTGCTTCATGTGTACGTCCAGCACAAGCATCGTTTTAGGAACGGTCTCATGCTCAAATTCCTTGGATTTCCAGCTACCTGTACGCGCCGTCGCATTCCAGTGAATGCGCGAAAACCGATCTCCATATACATAATCCCGTACACCGTTAATTTGTGTCGTTTCACGCCGCGTTCGAGTTTGAATGGTCTGCGGTCCAGACATCCTTGAGCGACGATCATTCATCTGCCAATACGGAATGAATACCGTTCGGGGCAGCACCCGAAATTCACCGCGTGCATTCAATCTGCCTTTGTGCTCCAACAGACCGAAGATGTCCTCACTCACACATTCAGTTTCCTCAAAGTGGTAGCTTCCTCGCTCTAAAGCAGGAGTCTGAAATGTAAGCTGACCGCCCCCTTTTAGACTGGGAATGACACTGTCCTCAAACGACCAGGATTCACCTGTATGTCGCTTGAGGACCTCGCGGACAATGACATAGGGTAACGGAAGAAAACCAGGAATGCTGAGGCTCAGCTTTACATGCACCTGATCTCCCGCATGCAGCAGTTCTCCAAACTGCGAGCCTTGCGAAAGCTGCCGGGAGCCTTGCACACGGCGAACTCCGCTCAGACCAACGATCCATAAATAAACGATTAACAGCGTAACCATAGACAACAGCATGACCGACGTCTTGCCGCCCTGAAACAACAAATATAGCAGGCACACCACCCATATGACCACCAAAAGCCAGATGCGGCCTGACAGCCGGGGAAGCCTGCGCTTCCTTTTGACCATATTCATTCCTTAAGGACGCTCCATTCGAACGGGTACATGAACCTGCCGAAGGACAGCCTGCAGCACGGACTGGGCACTGGAACTGTCCAGACGCGCCTCGGGACGCAGCAACAAACGATGCGTCAGCACATAAGGTGCCAGCGCCTTCACATCATCAGGCAGCACAAAGTCACGGTTGTCCAGAAAAGCGTATGCCTTCGCAGCCATTACAAAAGCAAGCGCCGCCCGGGGGCTTGCTCCCAGCAGCACGGATGGATGTTCTCTTGTCGCACGCACGATATCAAGTAAATAGGACGTCACTGCTTCGTCCATATAAATTCCTCTAATTTCCTGTTGGATGTCAGCAATCTGCTCCATATGAGCTACAGCCTTCAAACGGTCTGCTGGCTGGCCTGCCTGATGATGAAGCAGCATGTTTCGCTCCGTCTCCATGTCAGGATAACCCAAGCTGATTTTGAGCATAAAACGATCTAACTGTGCTTCCGGCAGCATATAAGTGCCTTCAAAATCAATCGGATTTTGTGTCGCACACAGCATAAAAGGATGAGGCAACATATGAGTGTCCCCATCCACTGTCACACTGCGTTCCTCCATAACCTCCAGCAGAGCCGACTGGGTTTTCGTCGTCGCTCGGTTAATTTCGTCCGCCAGCAAAATATTAGTCATCACAGGACCCGGACGGAAATAAAAACGCTCGTCCCGTGGATGAAATATGGATACCCCTGTAATATCACTCGGGAGAATATCAGGATTACATTGAACACGGCGGTAATCACCGCGCATGGATTTGGCAAGAGCCTTGATCATTTGCGTTTTTCCCGTACCCGGAACGTCCTCGATCAGAATGTGTCCACCCGCCAGCATAGCCGTAAGCAGTAATTTTATTTCAAAGGATTTACCTAATATACATGATTCCAGATTAGAACGGATTGCAGATACAATCTGCACAGATTCTTGACGTACGGGCATAGCTCTGTAAACCTCCTAGATAGCAACATGTTTCCTATTATTGTACATGAAGGTGGGCACAGAGTACACTTAACCCCCTGCCCGTATTATTCATACTCCATCCTTCTTTCGATCTTTCATGTGCAGAACAATTAAAAACCCTTCGGTCATTAGATCCGAAGGGCACATGTTTATAGTCATTTATTTTTATGTCAAATCTAAAGTACGCTGCTTTTATATGCTTCCTTTTGGACGAACAAACAAGCATGCCAGAAAAGAGAAAATAATCGCAGAGGAAATTCCTGCACTTGTCAGACTAAAGATCCCTGTAATGACACCCAGCCATCCGTCCTTCTCCAATTCAGTTAATGCGCCATGTACAAGTGAGTTACCAAAACTGGTAATTGGAATGGTCGCACCCGCACCCGCAAATTTAATAAGCGGATCGTATATCCCAACAGCATCAGCAATTGCACCTGCAACCACCAACGTACTCATCGTATGTGCCGGAGTCATTTTGAACACATCCATCATCAACTGGCCCACGACACAAATGGCACCACCCACTAAAAAAGCCCATAGAAATATCATACTGTTCCTCCCGCTTCAAAAGCTACAGCATGTGCAACACAAGGAATGCTTTCACCCTGCTGTGTAGTCAAAGGAGATAATAACGCTCCGGTCGCCACGACCAGTACCTTTTGCAGCTCTCCTTTTTCGATCCGCTTCAACAAATGCCCGTAGGTTACAACAGCCGAGCAGCCACAACCACTGCCTCCTGCAATGACTTTCTTTTGCTTATTAATATCGTAAATCAGTAAACCGCAATCATTAAATTCCGTCTGATTCATATCGAACCCATCTTTTTTGAGCAGCTCCTTGGCAATCGGTAGCCCCACTGAGGCTAAATCGCCCGTTACAATGAGATCATAGTAACCAGGGTCACGGCCAGTGTCTCGAAAATGAGACAACAGCGTATCCGCAGCCGCGGGAGCCATGGCTCCACCCATATTAAAGGGGTCTTTAATGCCCATGTCCATTACACGTCCAATGGTAGCACAATCCACCACCGTCCCTGACTTGGCATGTCCCACAATTGCGGCGCCTGAACCGGTAACAGTATACTGGGCCGTGGGGGGCTTCTGCGCTCCGTATTCATTAGGATAGCGGAATTGTTTTTCCACAGTACAGTTATGGCTGGTCGTACCCGCCATCACGTAGTCACCGGCCTCTGAGTCCACAATAAGTGCGGCTAAGGCTAAGCTTTCCATTGATGTCGAACAGGCTCCAAAAACACCCAAATAGGGAATGGCCAGCTTACTAGCCGAGAAGGAGCTACTGACAATCTGATTCATCAGATCACCACTAATAAAAAACTGCACTTCTTCTTTGTTCAAATTGGCATTAATTAGCGCCAGCTCTGTAGAATGCTCAATCAATCTACGCTCCGCTTTTTCCCACGTTTTCTCGTTGATTTCTATATTGTCATAAATATAATCAAAATCTGTGGACAACGGCCCCTCTCCTTCATCCGGGCCCACAACAGTGGCACTTCCAATGATGCGCGGTCTCGATTCAAACTTCCAGGTTTGTCCTCCCTGTCTTCTCATAAGTGATTGCCTCCCACACCAAGGATGGCATATATAACGCCTACGATAAATGCAGCCACCACCCCGAATACGACAACCGAGCCAGCAAGTTTGAACATATTCGCGCCCACTCCGAGCACCAGCCCCTCAGAACGATATTCCAATGCAGCCGAACACATGGAGTTAGCAAAGCCTGTAATTGGCACAGCGGTTCCTGCTCCTGCCCATTGAGCAACCTTATCGTAAACCCCGATACAGGTTAATATGACCGCCAGCAAGATCATCATGGATGAGGTCGGCGGGGCGGCTTCCTTGGCTGATATGTGCATTCCTGCCATAAAAGCCTCTTGAATCGCCTGTCCAATCACGCATATCCCGCCTCCAACCAGAAAAGCGCGCACACAATTGGCAAATACTTTTCTCGAGGGCTCATGCTTTTGTGAAATATTCTGATAGTCCTTCTCATTTATGGACAGCGGCGACGTATTGGTACGAAAACCGCGCTGCCCGGATTTAGCTGGCATCATTCACCACCCCTTATCTGTAAGTTTTCGCGCTTGGCGGTTCGAATTGCTTGGGTCTTTTTCATTATGAGCTTTTTGGAGAAATGTTATGTCAGGAAAATGATATCGTGGACATTCGATACAAATCCATTCATACTGAATACATGACGACCACTGGTTAATTAATAAGGAGTGAGGTATACATCATGGAATCAAAAACATTGGAATTGTTTAAAACCTTAACGGAGTTTCCTTCCATTCCTGGACATGAGCGTGAGTTGCGGGCATGGGTTAAGGATCGGATATCCGGTTATACCGATGAAATCGTGCAAGATCGATTGGGCAGTCTTTTTGGGGTGCTACGCGGTCAAGAGAGTGGACCACGTGTAATGGTGGCAGGCCATCTGGATGAAGTCGGTTTTATCGTGAATAGTATTACGGAAAATGGAATGATTCGTTTTCAGCCGGTTGGAGGCTGGTGGAGCCAAGCCATTATGTCACAATGTCTTCAAGTATTGACTCCAAAAGGCCCAATTATCGGTGTAGTTGGCTCTGTCTCGCCTCATTTGCTGGATGAATCGCAACGCAGCAAACCTATGGACATCAAGCATATGTATCTGGATATCGGCGTAGACAGCAGACAAGAAGCGCAAGATCTGGGGATCGTACCAGGAACGGCCATTGCGCCGATCTGTGATTTCACACCACTGGCAAATCCTAAAAAAATCATGGCTAAAGCATGGGATAACCGCTACGGTGTAGGCTTGGCTATTGAACTGCTTGAAGCGTTACACAAAGAAAAAGACAAGCTTCCCAATACATTGTATGCGGGGGCCACTGTTCAAGAAGAAGTGGGACTGCGTGGTGCACGCACAGCGGCCAATCTGATTCAGCCCGATATATTCTTTGCACTGGATTGCAGTGCAGCCAACGATATGGGCGGTGATCCGAATGCTTACGGGCACCTCGGTAAAGGCGCACTGCTGCGGGTATTTGATCCGGGTATGATTACACATCGCGGGATCGTGGAATACGTGCAAGACATGGCGGAAACTCACAAAATCAAGTATCAATATTTCATCTCCACAGGAGGAACCGATGCGGGCCAAGTGCACTTGAGCGGAATTGGCGTGCCATCCACCGTCATAGGCATCTGTGGACGATACATCCATACTTCCTCGTCTATTATTCACACTGATGATTATGATGCAGCCAAAGAGCTGATCATCAAGCTGGTTCAAAATCTGGATCGTACAACGCTGAATACCATTATTGAACGAGCCTAAGTTGTAACAGAGAATCGCAATCTATAAAAAACAGTCAAGACACGTACAACGTGCTTTGACTGTTTTTTTAATTTAATAGAAACAAAGATAGAATATATCAAATCAAGTGCTTATAACGAAGCAAAGCAATCACTACAAGTACAGTAGTTAAAGCAATGCAGACGTTTTCTACCTTAGCTCCCTTCCGGGTTCCGGTACTCATCAATTTAAATCGCAGCTTCCATTTGAATGGTGGCAAAGGTTTGATTCCATTATTCGTCAAGGAATCTGCCAGTAAATGCAGCAAGTACGCCATACCTCCAGCCAGCCATATGCTGTCACCGTGCAAACGTGTCGTACCATAAAGCAGCGCGGTCCATGCTACTGTCCCATACACCGTATGCGTCAATCCTCGGTGCGGAACAAGCGTACAAATGATCAGCAGACACCCAGCAATATAATTCCACGGTGCATATGATTCTCCATACCAGGCGAGGCCGATACCAATTAGAAAGATAATAACCTTGCGCATGGATCGTGAAGGCATAAAAGAAGCACTAATCATCAGCAAAGCCAGAACAAGATTCCATGGCGGCGGAGCCAAACGGGTGAAAAATACCCAACCAGCAGCCCCAATCATTAGAAGCTGTATGAGCCTAAGCATTTTGTTCGGTAACGCTCGGCTCACGAGCATGGAGTTAGGCTCGTCAATATCCGGCAACAGTGAGCCGACCACAGCAGCTGCCACGGCAGCCGGGGTCACTTCGTATCCACTTAAAGCCAATACCGACAGGGAGACCCCGGTTCCAATAATTAAATGGGCTCTTCCCATCATGGTGCAAAACATCCTTTCGTTGCAGCATACAACAGAGTTCAACATCACTCCATTTGAATCAGCATAATTCGATTGTATACGACAAACAAAAGGAGAACAATAGTTCGCTTATTCTATTTAAAAGACTTCATTCAAAAGTCCTAGTTTCGTCCCCATTACTTAATCCTCCCCTTATTCTTTAACTGTACAACCATTTCTTAAAAAACACGCCATATGGCCTATGAGTATGTTGACAAACATCTTCAATATTTTCTTTTTGCCTCAAAGTCCTATTGTACAATTTGAAATATTAGGTAATATAGTGTTTATATTTACTATATGAATCTATTAAATGAATAAGGAGGAAATGTTATGCAAAAAATATCGACGTTCCGAAAGTTCAAAACCATTGGTCTGACATCGTTGCTAAGTCTTGTATTATTCGCCCTTCCCGCTTCAGCTGCTTGGAATGATACATACACGGGGTACGCCACATATACAGGATCAGGTTACTCTGGAGGGGCATTACTGCTTGATCCCATCCCTTCGGATGCCAAAATTACAGCGCTTAACCGCACACAACTGAATTATAACGGAATCAAAGCTGCATTAGCTGGAGCCTATTTGGAAGTTCAAGGTCCCAAAGGGAAAACAACCGTATATGTAACTGATCTTTACCCTGAAGGTCCAAGTGGCGCGCTCGATCTGTCCCCAAACGCGTTCAACCTGATTGGCAATCAAATAGACGGAAAAATCAATATTTCATGGAAAGTTGTCAAAGCTCCGGTTAACGGCAATGTCTCCTACCGCATTAAAGAAGGCAGCAGCCAATGGTGGGCAGCCATTCAAGTACGCAATCATAAATATCCGGTCTTGAAGATGGAAGTCCAACAAAACGGACAATGGCTCAATCTCGAAAAACAGGATTACAACCACTTTCTAGGTACTAACTTAGGAAAACAACCTCTGAAAATACGGATTACGGACATTCGTGGTGTCGTGCTGAACGATACAATCCCAGCTCTAGCGGAAAATGGTACAGGTGGAGCCTATATCGTTAAAGGTAACGTTCAATTTCCTGACTAATTGCAGTACCGTCATCTTTCCTTCTTTTATTTGAATAGACAAACCCGGCCGGGAACCGACGCAATCTAATGCGTATAAGTGTTCCTGGCCTTTTTGCGAAAAAATCATTATTTTTCACAAAGAATCGGTTTGTTCACTGTCCTGTTCACAAGATCACACGTATAATGAATACATAAATAGGGTGTACTTTACAGCTACGTGCACACAGACAGGAGGCCTGTTCATATGAGCAATTTCAAAAAGCATCACAAGCTTCACAGCAAATTGCTGGTCAGCATTACGTTATGTATTACGCTAACGTTGCTGGTATCCACCACTGTGTATTATTTTTACTATATTCGCGTGGAAAAGGAGCAGGCATTCGAGGCCAATCACAACAGCTTGACGTTGAGAAGCAAAGAAGTTATTAACATGACATCTATTGCTCAATCTTTGGCATTTCAAATGTATCGCAGCAGTACCCTGTCCAAGTTGTTGTATTATCCAAAACCTAACGTATATGATGTAACCGCTGCCATGACCGAATTGAACAATTATCTTAACTCCATGCCGTATATCGAATCCATCTACGTGTTTAACCCTAAAAGCGGCACCTTCTACATTGCGTCATCACAAGGTCAAAACGGGTTGTTCAGCAAACATGAACTTGCTGATACAGATATCATTCGCGTGCTGGATCATTATCAGGACTATAAACCCTTTACGCCTATTCCACGCACGTATCCGCTGCTGTCGGCCTCAGACTCTGGAGCTGGAGTAGAGCAAGCAAGCCCAGATATCGCAGCCTATACGTATTTATGTTATGACGCAATTAACTCGAACGAAGCGATAAATTCGGCTGTGATTGTGAATGTGTCGGCGGCCTGGATGAACAAGGAAATGGCGGCGAATCCAATCTCAGGCGGGACCGCTTATATTTTAGACGATCAGGGCAGACTGTTGTCTGGTACAACATTGACAGACGAAACATTGAACGAAAAAGAGCAGCTATGGTTGCACACGAGAGTCAAAAAACAAGAAACAGGCTATTTTGTAGAAGACTTTCATGGTAAAAGATCACTCATTTCCTACACCTCCCCGGATGGACTAGGTTGGCAGTATATTAGTGTCACACCATATGAAAGCGTTATCAAAATGGCAAGTGTTATTCGTAATGCGATGTTACTGATAGCCGCCATCATTGCATTGGCAGGATTCGTGGCTTCGTGGCTGCTGTCCAAAATGCTGTATACGCCTATTGGCCAAATTGTTGTGCATATGAATTCACTGGAATCGGAGAAACGAAACAGCATGTACACGATCCGACAAAACATTTTACGGAATGTGATCCGAGGAATCCGAAATCTTCCTGCTGGGGAAGAACCAGAACGATTGCGCGAGCTTGGGATTACGTTCCAGTTCGACAAAGACTACCGCCTTGTGCTGCTGCGCATAGATGAATATACCCGATGGCAAAGCGAACGTGGACCTGATCTGCTACCCTATAAGTTTGCAATCATGAACATTGCTTCTGAAATATGCGGACAAACGTACCGGGTGGAGACCGTTGATATGGATGAGGACAGTGTATTGCTGATGCTTAACATTCTCGATCCCGCAGAACATACAGACACTGTACTGCTAGAAACCTTATTACGCCAAATACGTGAAGCTTGCTTTGAATATTTGAAGCTGAGCGTTTCACTGACTTACAGTGCAATCACGAGTCAACCAGAACGGCTGCATCTGCTGTACCGCCAGGTACAAGACGCATCTATGCACCGATTTTTTCAGGGGCATGGCTGCATTATTAATGCGCAAAACACTACAGACGAGGATATCCAAAATACTTACGTATATCCAGCCGATAAAGAGAAAAAAATGCTAGATACGCTGCTGTCTGGTCATACGGAGGATGCACACAGTATGTTCAAAGAATTATTGATGCATATGGAAAAATATCCGTTTTCCTCTGTTCAAGTGGCGATATCCCGGCTCATCATGAGTGTGAATAATGCTGTTCGGCATATCAGTGAGCTCAATGGATTTGCTATAGAAACTAAACCTGAATTACCATCCGCAGATCGGTTAGAGACCGCTGAGAATCTTATTGATCATTATCAATTGGTCTTTGATCATGTTCGCTCCAGTCTATCGGAAAAACGAAACACGAAGCAGGAACGATTGGTGCGGCAAATTAATGAACGAATGGAGCAAGCCTATACGGATCCCAATTTTTGTCTCAATCAGATTGCGGAAGAGCTGGATATGTCGCCGATCTATGTCAGCAGGCTATATAAGCAACAGACCATGTCTACCATCGTGGACGTCATCCAACAACTCCGTATTCGCAAGGCCTGTGAGCTGCTGGAACAGACCGACTGGTCTGTAGCTGACGTAGCAGAACAAACCGGATTTGCGAGTAGCTCTTATTTCCATCGCATGTTCAAGCGTAGCTTGGGCGTAACACCGACAGATTTTCGCCGTTCTAAAGCAAATGCGCAATAAGTAAACTGCTCTACACGCCTGCTCCGAGAACGGAACATTCTCTCAAAAAAAATAGACTGACATTAAAAAAGCAAGCCTCCAACTTTCTGGAGACTTGCTTTTTTCTGTATCACAATTCTTTATGTTTTATTTAATCCCCTTCTCCTTTACATAGGCTTCCCATTGTTTTGTATATTCGGTTTGAATTTTCTCCAAACCAGCTTGGTTTGCCTTTTGCAAGAAGGTCTGCAAGCCTTGATCTACATTGTCGATCAGTCCAGCTTGGAGCGGATACAGATATTGCTTCTCAACCTGTTCTAGAGCTGCTTTTTCTGCTTGGTAGGTTGTGTAGTCCTCTGCAAAGCCGGTAAACAGGTCAGGCTTCTGGATTTTATCCAGCTCGGCAAAAATTTTCTTCACACGGTCAAAGCCAGAATCAAACAGCATGTATTCCGGATTACGCCAAGCCCAACTGTTCATACCTTCGCGTGAAAATCCATTAGAACTGCCGCTACCTATCATATGATAGTAACCATCTTTGACTTCGTAGTTTTTGCCTTCAATACCATATTGCGTGAGCAAGTTATAGCGTTTGTCCGTCACAAGCTTTTCATAAAAAGCTAATGCGCGCGCCGGATTTGGGCTGCTTTTTGGAATTGCAAAGCCGTTGTGAATCGGATGCACTGGAGTTGCATAACCTGTCATCAAAGGGAATGGGTAGTACTCGAGCTTCCAGTCCGGGTGAGATGCTTTGAGCTTAATGACCATATCATTAAACCGGGTTGGATTGTCACCGAAAATACTCGCTGCTTTACCAGAAGTCACTTGATCCTGAAGCGTATCTTTTACGTTTAATACGTTTTTAGGAATGAATCCTTTATCGGCCCAGCGTTTGTAAGTGTTCAGCTCTTCCTTTTGTTCATCCGAGCCCCAATATTTATAAACCTCTGTTGGTTTTTCATATTTAATACCGATGCCATAAGGCAAGGCACCTACACTCTTCGTTACTAATTCGGTATATCGGTCATGGAGATTTCCCTTGATATCGCTGTTCAGAGATACGGTTTTCATATTTGGCTCATGCTGACGTATCCCATCCATATAAGCCTCATAACTTTTCATATCTGTTGGTTTAGGTAAATTGTACTTCTCACGTAAATCCTCACGCCATACAAAGCCGTTAGTGACATACTCTTTATACGTGCCAGGCACGGTATAAATTTTGCCTCCGATTTTAACCCCATCCCACATGTCCTGAGGCACAAATTTTTGCAAGGCAGGTGCAGCCTTAGGCAGCAAATCGTCTAGCGGCAGGAATGCGCCCTTCTTGGCATAGGCCTGATACTGCGTCCAATCTGCAGTGAATATCAGGTCGATAGGCTGACCCGAAGACAATAACAGCTTATATTTTTGATCCCAGTCTGTCCACGTCGTATAGTTAAATTTGACGGTGGCATTCAGATCTTTTTCCGCCAACTTATTGATCTCTGTCTCAATGGTAGGCAGATCCTTAGGAGCATCACCCAGCATATAAAATTGCAGCTGCACTTTCTGGGATTTATCATCCTCTCCATTTGCTTTTTGAGCGCTGTTTCCACTACCTCCTCCACATCCGGCTAATAGCGCCATGATGACCATTACTGCAATCAGGATGGACATGCGTTGTTTTCTTTTCTTTGTGAATGTCATGTGAATCCTCCCTTTGAAATGGTAGTCTGTTTAAATAGAACGCTTACAAAAAGTGCTGCTTAGATGGCATACCGTCAGCACGTTATGCCATCTAAGCCTTTTAGTGCCGCTTCAGCCTTTTACCGCGCCAATGGTCAGCCCCTTGACAAAGTAACGCTGAATGAACGGGTACAGCAGCAAAATGGGCCCAGTAACCACGATCGCCATTGCCATTTTGGTCGATTCTGTCGGCATATCATTGGAAAGGGACACACCAGTACCTGCACCCATTTGAGCGATAAATTGCATGGAGTTAATTACATTATACAAATAATATTGCAACTGGTATTTATGCGGATCGTTAATAAAGAGTGAGGATGAGAACCAGTCATTCCAGTAAGCCAAGGCCAGAAACAGCCCCACAGTGGCAATACCCGGTGTAGATAAAGGCAGCACAATTCGATAGTAAATTTTAAAATCACCCGCACCGTCAATTTTAGCGGACTCGAACAGTTCTTCCGGCATGGAAGAACGAATGAAGTTTTTCATCAAAATGATCAGAAACGGAGTCATCAATCCAGGGAAAATAAGCACTGTATACGTATCAAGCAATCCTAAATACTTCGTCAGCATAATGTACCAAGGCACCAACCCGCCTCCGAACAGCGTCGTAAAGTAAATATAGAATGAAAACGCATTGCGGTATTTAAAATCTTTGCGTGCCAGCACATATCCTGCCATCGTCATCAGGAACAGGCCCAACGTCGTGCCTACAACCGTGGTAAAAATCGTCACCCCGTACGCCCTTAACACCTCTTCAGGAAAGGTGAACACCGTCCGGTAACCTTCCAGTGAGAATTGCTGTGGTATAAAGTGATAACCATCCCTGATAATCGATTCATTACTGGTCAGTGAAGCCGAAATAATAAGTACGAACGGGAGTAAACAAGCAATGGAAGCAATAATGATAATCACATAAGAGATGATTTTAAAAATTCGAGTGTATACATCCTCTTTGATCGCCATCCGTTTGGGTCCTCCTTTCTAGAATAAGGCATATTCGTCGTTCAACTTGCGGATGATGTAGTTCACGGTCATGATCAGTACAAAGCCGAACAAGGATTGGTACACGCCTGCCGCCGAAGCCATACCCACATCAAAAGTCACTTTCAGCGAACGGTACACATAAGTATCCAAAATATCCGTTGTATTGTACAGCACCCCATTGTTGCCGATTAATTGATAGAAAAGATCAAATTGTCCTTTCATAATACTACCAAGCGCAAACAACAGCAGCACAACGAATGTCGATTTAAGCATCGGAACGGTAATGTACCAGATTCGTTGAAAAATGTTGGCTCCATCCATTTTAGCTGCCTCATAATATTCGTCACTGATACCTGTAATTGCTGCCAGATAGATCACCATACTGTAGCCGAGATTTTTCCATAAATAGAACAGGATAATCAGGAAAATCCATACCCATGGTTTGTTGTATACATCCACGCGCTCACCACCAAATTGCAGCAGCAGTGTATTCAGAAAACCATTATCATAATTAAATATGTTATACACGATAACACTTAGAATAACGAAAGAAACAAAATAAGGCAGGAACATCACGGATTGAGCGATCTTTTTAAAGTAGCGGCCTCGCAGCTCATTCAGCAAAATAGCGAGAACAATCGCTAACACGTTACCAAGTAAAATAAACGCTGCGTTGTATCCGACCGTATTCAATGTTAGTTTTGTCAGTGTGCCGGATTGCCATAAAAAGCGAAAATTTTGGAGTCCGACGAACTTGGCATCAAACAGGCTGGTATTAAAGTCAAACTGGGTAAATGCATAATAAATACCCACCATAGGAATGTAGGAATTAATGAAGAAAAAAATTAAAGTGGGCAACAACATCAGAAATAATACACGATTGCGGAACAGTTCATAGAAAAAACCGTGTTTTCTACCCGTTCCCAGCCTCTTACCGTTTAGGCGGGAATCCGTTGCAAGCATTGCAGAATTTTTGGGCATAGGCTGATTCAATGTGAGTCACTCCCCCTCTGTGTACGTTACCGACAGCAAGGTTTGTAGCACCGCCGCCGTATAACTATATTTTATGTAAGCGCATTCAAAATGAAAAGTGAAGCCTCTCATGCTTCATGAACAAAGGAGTGTCCTGAGGAGTGAACAATTCGGATATTTGTGAAGTTTTATGTAATACCGAACCGGACAGCGGGATGAATTCGAAATTACACTTGGCGAAATCAAAGAAAGTGATTGGAAGAAAGTCAGTCTTAAGGCATCTAAACGGGAGTGCGAGCGTCGCCCTTTTTTCAGGAGCTGTCCCACAGCTCAACACCGAAATCAATTTTTATCAAGAGAAAATCAACTGGTCATAACGAATCTGGAGCAGCTTATCCGGTCAGCCTTAAATCGAATTCAGAAAACACCGACCCCTCCTGTCATTCCTGTTGATCCAGGTATTATGATTACTGATGAAGCCCATGATTTTATAGAAAACTTTTTATCTCAAATGGAAGATGCTATTCTATCGAGATCTGAAAGCCATTGGTAACAAAGAACGTTTTCCAGGAAAGTTGGCAAAAAGATTCAAATCCAATGTGAGTGATTTAGGAAGATATTTCTATGGAGCAGCTGAAACTTGTGAATCACTCCAAGGTCGCTACCCCTTAGACCCATACGTTCGAAAGCTTCAACAAATCGAAAGGGATCTTTGGCACCTTAACCACAATTGGCGACTTCACTAGCTTTTTGAATCAGTGCCGCCTCCCCTGACAATTAGTAGAACTAAAAATGATGCCGCAATTGTTCGGTGAAAATAAAGTACTAGACTGGAGTCGTTGATTTATCACGGTTTTTGAATTAAAGAATCGTCAGCTTTGAAAAATAAGTTTTAGACTCATCCATTAAAAGAAGCAGCGGCGTACCAAGACTTGATAAATAAAGTCTTAGACTGCCGCTGTTGTCATTCAACTAACGTTTCTCATTAGTTGAATCATTAGCTAAGGATCGAATCAAAATCAGTATAATTATTTCACTGATGAGCGTTTCATCAAATTCGTTGAGGAATCGAAACGGTTCGTTCATTTACCACATTTCCCGTATTTAGAGTAGTTTTTGGTTCGATTAATAGTAAATGGACCTCTTCTTCAGCAATTGGCTGATGTTCAACCCCTTTAGGTATAATAACAAACTCCCCTTCGTTAACAGCTATTTCACCGTCTCTCAAACGGATTAGGAGTCTCCCTTTCCATACGAAGAACATTTCGTCCTCGTGATCATGGTGATGCCAAATGAATTCACCCTTGATCTTTGCCATTTTTACGTATGAATCGTTCAACTCTCCGCCTATTCTGGGATTCCAATAATCAATTATTTGCAAAAATTTATCTTGTACATTGACCTTCGAAATCATGAAATTCCCTCCTCATTATTGGTAACGTGTGCTGAATTTTGCCCCGGCTAGAAATTCCTTTTTCCCCATTCACCTCCTCATCATCAGATAACGAGGTACTCAATCACTTGGTTTTGGTGTAAATCCCTCTTATTCACTAAGTTTACATACTGCGATGCATCACGTAAAATTAAAAAATGATGTATAGATAATCACATTTTGTGATGCAAAAAGGAGAGAGTTGTTTTGGACATTAGATCTTTGGAGGTGTTTAAGGCAGTAGCAATTGAACAAAGCATTACAAAAGCTGCTGAGAAATTGAATTATGTACAGTCCAACGTTACTGCACGAATACAACGTCTTGAGCAAGAGTTGGGCGTTCCTCTGTTATATCGATATCATAAGAAGGTATCCTTAACGCCTGCAGGACGTGAACTGTTGCCGCATGTAAACAAGTTGCTTTACGATTTCGAGGAAGCGATTGAGGCAGTTAAGCTTTCTTCTGCCCCGCGAGGAACTTTGCGCATTGGAGCTATGGAGTCAACTGCTTCTACACGATTGCCATTGATTTTTACACAATATCACAAGAAATTTCCACAAGTAGAATTAAGCTTATATATGGCACCTACTGTAGATCAGGTTAGTACCATTCTCAAATATAAGGTAGACGGCGCATTTGTGGATGGGCCAATTCTTCATCCGGAAATTGTTGAATACCCTGTCTTTGAAGAATCTCTAGTTTTGATTACAAGCTACTCTCCTGAACCATTCCAATTAGAATTAATTTTACATGAACCACTGCTTTCATCATTCGCGCATTGCATCTATTTGGGACGTTGGCAGCGATGGCTAGAGGAAAATGGCTATGGTCCTATGAAGGTGATGGAATATGGCACTCTAGAGGGTGTCCTTAAATGCGTTGAAAACGGGTTAGGAGTCACCGTCTTACCAATATCTATGGTTGAATCACGGATGCAGGGAAGACTTAACTGTCATCCATTACCCGAACCGTACAGAACAGTGCCCACTGTGTTTATAAGGCGTCGTGACTCGTACATGACTAGTGCTCTCTCACGATTTATGGAGCTGGTGGGCATAACTAATCTGTGATCTGTTGCTATTTTCCAACTTAGAGTATTATTCGTAGGTATAATGACTTGCCCCAGAATTCCCTTTAATTTTTATCTTTATCTTACAAAATGGAAGTGATTGATGAACCCAATGATACTATCTTCTTCATGCATTACTTCATTCCACTTCATTATCCATCACCTATATTTAACAGATTTAAACAATGATAATGCATATAATCATATATTACTATGGTAAGTCACTAAAGATAACTGCCCGTTAGCTTAATGAAGCAACATCAGTTTAATACTTTATTTTCTCAGTCTAGAACTTTATTTTCTTCTGACAGCAATCGTACGACAAACAAGCATTAGTTTATATTCCTGAATCCATTCATGATCCATGTAATCAAGGTATCGAATGGATTGAAGACCAGTTGAAGCATTAACAAAAATTATTAAACCTTACCGATGGTAGAACATTACTGCTCTCTACATCAAACAGCATATGCAGGGCGTAGCAGAACCTCTAAAGGATATTTGTGATTCGATTGGTGTGTCACTGAGGTGGGATGAAGGCGGCGTAGAGCAGCTGACAAAGCAGTTTAAAGAAGACGAGCGTAGTGTACTTCTGGGCAGTGGGAGTTTTTTTTCAGGTTTCTCAGTTACCGGTACTTCCCTTGTATCCGTCATTTTTCTCGTCTGCCCTTCCCCGTTCCAGATGATCCTTATTTAAAGCTCACTGGTGAAGGTCTCGAGGACGTTTTCAAAGAACAGGTGTTGTTGCCTCGTATGATGACGAAACTGTCTCAGGGTGCAGGTAGGCTTATTCGGATATCAGTGACTACGGACTAATAACTATCCTAGATCCAAGGGTCTTTAACTCTGATTATAGTGAGACCATTCAGCGTGACTTTAAGAAGAAGGGCTACAGGATAACTAGATCATTTGCAGAAGTAGAACAGTTTTACGCACAAAAGCTGGCATTAGACAGCCAAGCTACCTATCCCCTTTATGCGACAAACCAGATAGTAGTCCCTGAGTCATTGAAATGGATTGGCTTAAAAGCTATTAAAAGAGTTACCAGTGAAGTAGTTAAAGGCCCTAAAGAACACGAAATCACTGAGGATCAACAAAAGTTTCCCTTAAAAATATGTAGGAAGAACAATAAAACTCTTTCTAAGAAGCCAACGACTGGTGAGGATTTGTATAAGTTTTTAGTTGATATTTACTTTCAGTGATACAGCAGTATCTCTCCAGTAAAGGATAACTTACCTTATATTAATGAAGAGCAGAAACCGTTGAGAAAATATAAAGCCGTCTGATGTGGGTAAATAATACTTAGTTTTACTGTGAGCAGGCTGCCGCAGATTGGCATGTAGCTAGTTGGCCCAGTTGGGGTAAAAATTAAAGGTTGCCGGCTTGATCCATACGATTTGTTGCCTTCAGCCAGTTGAGTTATAAATGTAAAATGTGTTTTTGACGTCGTTACTCGAATCAGTGCCTAGTAAAGTATAGTAGAAGTGCAAAATATGTTGTTCAATGAGAAAAGAGAAGTATGTCTTATGAAGCAAGAGATTATACATTATAAGCCTGGTATTTATAGGTTTGAGTGGCCTTACCTTGGGGGAAGTTTAGTTCCTAATGACAAAGGGGAAGTCACAGTATATAAATGTGACGTAGAGCTGCGCGTAGGTCAGGATGAGGATATACGAGAAGGAAGGTTGATTACCGTAGTGGTAACTTCTACGCTCCCCCAGGTACTCAAAATTATATTGAACACATTGCAGCTAAAGTTCAAGATAGCTTTCTTCGATCAAATTTTTATAGAAAAGCGCTGGAGAAGCCCGTTGTCCCTGAAGACGGAATTCGCTGGATCGAACAACACCTGTACTCGAAACAAAACGGTGGCGATGCTTCGCATGATTTGCTTTCAGAAGTAACAATGGAGTGGGATTCCAAACGGTTTGCATATACTAATCCATCTTGGAAGCCGATTTCAGTCTAATAGAGCCTCCTATATATAAAGGTGTTTCCAGAGCAATCCGGAAACGCCTTTATTATTTAGAAACGTTCTCTAGCAAATAATATACCGCTTTATTCTTCGATTTGTTTGGAATCTACTGGGCCCATATAGCCTTTATCTTGCGCCGTTTAAGTGCTTCGGTCATCATCTCTGATATAACTTTAACCATCGCTTCATCTGAGGGGAAAACCGGACGAACAAGAAGAGAAAGATTAGAAAAAAGTTCAATCAGGAACTTCAACCTGTTCCTCTGGTTTCCCATTGCCTTGATAATGCTCCTAGAAAAATACCGATATAGGCCCATCCATTTCCATTAGGAAAGGTTTCTTTTTGTTTTACAAAAATGAGAAAGGAGCTGGCCCACAGTCATTATTTATGACTTTTGGGACAGCCCCATTGCAAGATTATAACGCTTACCAAGGAGTGTCAGCAGCTTTAAGTATAACTGTTCCTTTTGGCACACCTGATCCACCGTAAATAGTCACTGTGTAAGTACCTGAAGGAACAAGTGGATTACTATCATTATTTATGAAATTTACTCCTACTCCATCTGCTGCAATAGTTTTATTAAAGATGATTGTACCCTTAGTATTATGCTTTACTTCAACTCTAAAAGATTTTGCCCCTGTATTTTTTACATACATGTTAATATGTGGATATCCACTCTGTACTGTCCATGAAGTAGATGGGTCTGCAGTAGTATTATTTGATAAATTCCAATCTAGTGTATTGTTTTGGATTGCAAAAATTCCAATGGCTTCATTTCCTTCTTTGGATGCTGTATTTTCATCTGCCGAAACAGCACCAGCAACCCCAGTAATAAGAGAAATAGATAATGCACTAGTACCAATAATCTTCACAAATTTGTTTGTCATTCTCATAACTTCCTCTCAATATCACACCTGTTGATTAACCACTAAATGGTAGAAAAAGAGCCGTCAACTCGGTAAAATGTTTGTACCCCTACAAACTTAACCGAAAGGTGACGACTCCATGAAAAAGTCTATCACGATCCCATTCATCCTTCAATCTATTCTGAAGTGTAAAGCGTTGCCAAGGAAACAGACTATGAAGACAAAGCCCGTAAATTCACGGTAACCCACTTACTTCGATACTGGTGTGTAGCTGCCTTAGAACAATGGGACAGTTATCGTTCCGGTGTGGATCATGCCGCTCGCAGTGGCTTACCTAAGGTTCATTATTCGTGTTTTTCCACCAAAGCGGCCGAAGTCCCCTTTGCTATATTTAAGGAGCTTTTTCATCGGGTCATTCACAAGTGTAGCCGAGAAACACGCCGAAAACTTACGTTTCCCAAAGAATTACTCCTCATCGATTCGACCACCATGGCGGTGGGAAAAACAGGACTACCCTGGGCTCCTTATCACGGGGAGCGTGCAGGTATTAAACTTCATGTCGCTTTACAAGCCCAAAATGGGCAACCCCTTCAGGTGGTCGAAACGCTGGGCTCCAAGCATGATGGCCCCATGAGTGAAGCGTTGGCTCAACCGGACTACATTTTGGTGATGGACCGTGCTTATGGGAAACTGGAGCGTCTGGATGACTTCAAAATCCAAGGACAATCCTTTGTCATTCGGCTTCGTGACAATGTCCATTTGGAAAAACCTCATGCACTATCCCGTCTCAAGCCATCAGATTCAACTATCCTTCGAGATATGACTTGCCAGCTAGGAACATCGCAGTGTCGTTCCAAGCAACGTCATCGTGTCGTTATATTTCGAGATTTTGAAGGTCGGGAAATTCGGGTGGTAACAGATTTAATGCAGGTCACGGCAGAACAAATCGCACAGATGTATAAAGCTCGGTGGCAGATCGAAGTCTTTTTCCGTTGGATCAAGCAACATTTGAATATTCCAACGTTATTTGGCACGACGGAAAATGCGGTCTATGGGCAACTATTCTGCGCTCTCATTGTCTATGTCCTGCTCAAATGGATATTTGATGCTGCTCAAACAACGTGGCCCAAACATGCCATTCTTTCCTTTGCCCGATTTTCTCGTCTTTTTCTTCTGCAAAAACTACCAGTGGAATGGCTGATCCAGATTCAGCATGTTCTTCTTAAGCGTGTCTCTGCTTCTATAAATCAAATTACTTATTCTGGTTAATCAACAGACGTGTCTCAATATAATTATAATTTTTTTGAATACGCTAATATCATAACATGACAGGTTATATTCTACCAAATAACCAATTATACGACATTTAATGACATAATTTCCTTATGTACTAGTATCTAACTCCACTTCCACTTTTTCAAAAAATTCCTCTTAAAAAACGAGACTCTTACATTTTTCGACGAGATCCTTGTCAACAAGTTCACGCTCATTGAATCGCTTTTTTGAAATTCTTTGCTCTGAAGGTCTGGAATGAGCTTAGGTAATCTACCACCAAAAAACGCAGTATTGTCGGTTTCAACTCTACGTTTTTTTGTAAGCGGTCATCTTTTTTTCAACTTTTCGTGCTAGTTTTAATGCACCTTGATCAATATATTTCATATAATAATGCGACAAAATAAATAAAGGCACCATGGAAACCAGAAACGTAATTGCATAGGCAAGATTATAATTAAAAAAATGAATTACTTTACTAAACAGGAACGCGGAGAACGTATTTAGGAAAGTGAAATGAATGAGGTAAAGGGAAAATGAAATCTGTCCTAAATAAACAAAAGGTCTCCATCCAAACACATGCTGCAGCACTTTTGAACGAATCAGAGCAAACAAAATCATAGCAGAACCCAGGGTACGTGCAAGAAGTCGTGGGTCGATGTCAAATTGAATCCATTCATTGATATTTTTTGTCCACACTTCTATAGGTTCATACATAGTCCCCATTAATGAAGTATAAGGCGCCGAACCTAAGTAAATCCCCACTAAAAGCACAAGTACTTTCATTATTTTACTTTGGACCTATTTGTGCTTGAGCAAATCAGCAAGTAGCATTCCCCACAAAAAAGCGACAAAATAGGTTTGAATAAAAGCAATGGATAAGACCACATACACAATCCATCTTTTTTTTACTCGTCCAAATAAAGCAAGAAAACCGAATATCAAAAAAGAACCTAATAGCTCATAGCACATTGTCCAAAGGACTGGATTGTAAGGATGTGCTTCAAAACGGAAAAACGGATCAAAAATAGTAGCCTTGATAACGGTATATATATTTGTATCTAAAGCGTAATAGTTCTTTTTCATATCCGTCCATGTTGTTCCCCATATATCTTGGAGATAAAAGGCATTCGTAATAATTGCTAGATACACAAGCAATACGGATACCGCTGCCGGCACGGCAAGCCGAATGTACCTTCGTAGGGCGCTGGAATGCAACAATTTTAGAAAGGTCTCACTATCGAGCTCTTTTTCAAACATTTTGACACTGAGCACATAACCACTTAGCACAAAAAACAAACAAACGGCAAATTGTCCATTATAAAATAAATTAATCGGAGAATGTCCGTACCAGATATCCCATTCAAAATGAGCTTGTTGCGGTTTTCCAGTTAACGCAGCTGGATAAAATACTTGTATGTAGTGCGAAATAACCACGGCAAATGCCGCGAGTCCCCTAAGGCCATCCAAATAGAATAGCTGTTTTTCAGATGTCTCTTTATTCATTTTTCCCTCTTCTTCCATTAGTGAGGCTATTATAACATGCGATGCTGCGCGATTAAATGCACATCGTTAACCATTTTGTATTTGAGAATAACGAGATCTTGAAATAGATGTCAGTAAAAAACAAAGTATTATACTGGATATCTAGGAGAAGGTGTCCGTACTGCAAACTGAGATTATTCTAAAAAATAAAGTTGTAGACTCCCGCCAGAGGTGCGCCCATTGCGGAAGAGGCGCCTGATCGACGCCTTGAGCCCATTCACAAAGCATATTTGAACGATCTACTCTATTCCTTTTGTCCACCCTGAAAAGTGGTTTCATCCTGTTTTACCCGAAATCCGATTTTCTTGGCCTGCTCCAGCAGCTCAGCGGCATTATCCTGCGGCTTATATCCGATTAGTTCTTCCAAGTAGCCAATGTCATAATAATTATCCGTATTGGCTGACGTACCGTACAAATTAAGATAACTCATCTCCGGACGAGCTTCGATACAGCAGACGGTCAGACGGATCATATCGCGCTCGGAAATCCAAATATGAGCGGCGCGCTCCGAATGGGGCCGATCATCCCCAGGAAAATTTCCGATACGGATATTCATTGAAGATATTTTGCCCTGATCGGCATACAGCCGTCCCAACAGTTCAATGTAGCACTTACTCAATCCATAAAAACTGTCTGGTCGGTAGGGATCTTCTACATCTATGCTTTCGCCTACTTTATAAAACCCTGTGGCATGATTGGAACTGGCAAAAACAATACGCTTTACCCCATTTTTCACCGCAGCTTCATACAGCTTGTAGGCTCCGCTAACATTGCCAGACAGCACTTTGCCGAGGAAATCCCCTTCATCCTTGATCCATGCAAAATGCAGTACCGTATCCACTCCGCGCGTCAGCTCATCCAGTCGTGCAGCATCATGTATATCCATTTCCACAATCCCTGCCTCTTCATCGCTCTTCACATCAGCAGCGGTTATTTCATATTTACCTTCCGCTTGTAGCCCTTCATACAATACTTCACCAATTGTACCTGCCGCACCTGTAATCAATAATTTTCGTGCCATCGTCCGCATCTCCCTTCTTTGCTTGGTTGTATGCTGTCATCCATATCATAATCTTAACCAACTCCCCAGGGAGGAAACCCCTTAAACTCTCGAATTCGGTAGGTCATAGCCCCCTTAGCTGTGTCTCCTGTTGGCATATAAAAAGGGACCCTGCTACTGTGCAAGAGTCCCTTGTTGTTACTTTGTTTCAAATTCTATGTTTCAAGTTCTATCTTTCAATTTTTTTGTTTCAACTACTACGCTCAAGCTTGTCGTACTACTCTCGCTCTGCGATTAACCAAATAAATGCTAAGCCCGATTAAGATCAACCCGATAAGCAGGAAAGCCGTAATCGCTTCACCCAGCACCAACGAGCTGACAAACACCGAGATCACAGGCACCAAAAACGTATAGGACGCAACCTTACTCGCATCCCCTGAATTAACAAGTGTGAAATACAGCAACCAGGAAAGTGAAATTCCCAGCACCGTGCCAAATATCAGCCCTGACACATACGGGACATTCCATACGATATCTGACCAGCTTTCCGTCACCGTTCCAGCTCCCGTCAGCACAATGCCTCCAAGTGTACATTGAAATGCAACCAGCCACAGCGAATCCACTCGCTGGTTTACCTTTTTCACATATACCGTTCCCAATGCCCAGCTCACGGCTGTAATAATGGCGATGATTACACCTGCCACAGCCACATGCCCTGAAAATCCGCCGACACTGACAGCTGCAACGCCCAAAAATCCGATGACCAATCCAAGTACCTTGAGTCTGGACATCGCTTCCCCTAGCCACATCCATGCAAAAATACCGACCAGCACAGGCTGGAGATATACCAGCACAGAAAACAAGCCGGAGGGGACGTACATCAGTCCCACTGTTTGCAGGCCATAAAACAGTACCACGTTAAAAATACCTGAAATAGCATACACTCGCCAATTTTCTTTCCAACGAATGCGATTCCATCTCGGTACTAAAATTGCTCCTAATAGCAGACCGCCCAGCAGTGTACGTAGCCCTGCAAACAACAATGGAGGTGTGAATTCCAATGCCACTTTATAAATGGGCCAAGAAATGCCCCACAATACAACCAGTAGTGCGATCATCATCATCCGCTTGGCTGTCGTTAACTCTCCCATGACGCTATCGCTCCTCTATGAAAAAAATCACTAGACTTTATATACTACGCCTACAGAACAACTTTATCAAACAAAAAATATGTATTGGAAAGCTCCATCTTTCATGCCCGCTTGTTCATCGAGGTATGTCTTCGGACAGAGGAATCCAGTCATTTTCCTATGTTACAATATACCAAAAAGATAGATAAAGCTTATAAGGATAGGAGGTTGTCTGCACTTGATTTATATCATCAAATTTTTGTACAGCTTTGTGCTCCCTCCCGGTTTGTTCATCCTGGTGATGGCAGGGCTCGTGATCTGGCTATGGAAAAGGGTACGTATACCTGCGGTCGTACTGCTTCTTGTCACATTGCTGCTGTATGTTTCCTCGACCAATTTGGCTGGAGATTTGTTAATCAGTAGCCTGGAAAAACAGTACCCACAACCCCGTACTATTCAAGGCGATGTCATTGTCGTACTTGGGGGCGGAGCCACACAGGGAACCCCCGACATCAATGGACAAGGCAATCTGCTAGGATCTGCGGCTAATCGACTGCTCACTGCGGCCCGACTGCACGAAGCAACAGGCTTACCCATTCTTTTCTCCGGCGGGCAAGTGTTTGGAGACAGTGGTAATGAAGCAAATATTGCGCAAAGGCAGCTGCTAGGACTCGGTATTCCGGCAAAGGACATCCTGATCGAAAACCGTTCTTTGAACACACAGCAAAATGCCGTGTATACATCGCAAATTTTAGAAAAACATCAACTCACTAGACCTGTTCTGGTGACCTCCGCTTTCCATATGCCACGTGCTGCACTGGAATTTCAGCGTGCAGGCGTGCAGGCCATAGCTTATCCTACCGACTATCTGGCAAGTGAAAAGCTGTCACTGTATGCTGGCAAGCTCTCGCCATCTGCTGGGGCCATGTCTACAACCGGAACAGCCCTCAAGGAATACCTAGGAATTCTTGCATTAAAGCTTAAATAATGTGATGTCTAATTGTATAGCGGCACACAGCACAAACAAGCGTCTTGCGCTTGCAGGTATAAGCCTGTAAGCTAGCAAGGCGCTTGATCTACCATTTCATATTTAATCCAAGAAAATATCCGATATTTGTTCTTCCGATATGACCTTAAAGCCTTCCTTTTTTAACAAAGCCGAGGTTACCCCGTTACCTGCTATTTTACGATTTTCGAATGACCCATTATATATTGCTGCTGATCCGCAGGACGGGCTGTTTTCTTTTAAAACAACAAATGTTGCGTTAACCTCTCTGGCTATATTCAGGGCTTCGTACGCACCTCTAATGTACATATCGCTGACATCGTTGCCTGAAAACTCGACCACCTTGGCTGTGCCGTTCAGCACATCCTCCCCTGTCCCTCCAACAATCTCAGCAGGCTCTCTCGGAGTCACAAAGCCCCCCAAAAGCTCAGGACAGATTGTCATAGCCTTCTTTTCCTCTACCAACTTCTGAATATGTACATCCAGGCTATCCGTCCCGTTATATCGTACCTTCATGCCCGCCAAACACGAACTTACCAGAATCATTAGCTTCCACCTCATATCCATTGCATTCACTATTAAGTAGTTAAAGTATAAACAAATTTTCTCGTAGAGTCATCGTGCGAAAATTTAGACTCGTCACTACGTCCGCGTTCCGTAAGGATATTCGTCCAGTTGATGCCATAATCATGATCCTGCACTCTACCCATACCTTTTTGAACTCTGTTTGAAATACAAGTATTGAAAAAAGGCCCTGATTAGGGCCTTCAAATACTGCGGGATTTTAACGTATCTCCTTTGTCATTTATCCCTTCTGTTTGACTTTCAATGGCCTTGATCAGTCCGATGGTACCGAAGGATATGAGGTCCTCCAAATCTTCACTGGTTTATCAAATTTAAGAAAGGCGGAACGTGTACTCATCCAAAATAACCTGATAAAAACAAGCCGGAGGCGCATGTTGGGTAGCACTACGGCTTATTTTTATTGTTGAGGTTCACCCTGCTCGTAAGTAAGATAAATTCACTCTTGCTATAAGTCGTAATTTAAGATATATTATTAATTAAATAATCATTCATTTAATTAATAAAAGTTTAGTTTAAAGAGAGGGGAATACATTTGGCAAGACCCATCAATGAAGAAAAAAGACTGGAACGGCGTAAACGTATCCTAGAAGAAGCTGTTGTCCTGTTCGCAGAAAGTGGATATTCTAATACCACAACGGCTATCATTGCGCAGAGTGTGGGAGTGACTCCTGGAACCATTTTTCAATATTTCCCCAGCAAAGAAGCTTTATACTACGCCGCTGTCCTTGAGCCGCTTGCTGATATTCAGGTGAAATCGCTTGCTTGTCTACAACAAGAGGGGACGCCGGGCGTATTGATTAAGAACATGGTGGCAGAACAATTCAACCATATCTACTTCTATATAAATGAATTGCGGCTTGTTCAATCTGTCTTAGGACAACGAATAAGATACCCTGAACTTACACAGAAGGTCCTTGAAAGTATAAAGGTAATGACAGATGCGATCGAATGCGTCTATGCCAAGGGACAGTTAATGGGAGAATTCAACAAAAGCTTTTCTCCAGCAATGATCTCTCGTGCCTATATCTCTTTCTTAAATGGAGTGGCCTTAACTCTTGAAGAAAGTATTATTCATCATCCCGAGTGGGAAAATCTGAAGGGGCATGCCTTTTATTTGTTCGCCCCCATACAACCTAAAGAAGAACTGGAGGAGTCTGAATGAGTCAAACATCATTACAACCCGATCTGACATTTAACGTTCGTGTGAAAAAACGGAAGAAAATTTTATGGAGCCTAGGAATCGTGCTTTTGCTTGTGATGGCTCTTGTATTTTTTATATCTTATAAAGTAGTAGACACCTTGTTGCACCATCCTAGAGACACTAATGTCAGCTACGGATTGAATATCGATAAAACTCCCTACGAAGAGGTCGAGTTCAAGAGTCTGAAAAATGATAATACGATTAGAGGTTCCTTCTTTCCTGCAAGTGGTCTTCCTGGTAAATCAAGTAATAAGACGATTATTGTCGTCCATGGATATACGAGCAATCGTTTAGTCAAAGGGCGTACCCAAAAGTTAGTAGAGCATTTCGTTCCGAAAGGCTACAATGTATTGGCATTTGACCTCAGCTCACAAGGTAAATCCGATGGTGATTTGATTACACTGGGCTTCAATGAAAAATACGATTTGCTAGGAGCTGTAAGCTATTTAAAATCCAGAGACCATACGGGTGATAAGATTGGAGTTATCGGCTTTTCAATGGGGGCTGCTACTTCTTTGCTAGCCGCAAGTGAAAGTGATGACATCAAAGCCGTAATTGCGGATAGTCCTTTTCGTAATGCTGGTCTATTTCTGAGAGAGGGTTTGCCCTTCTTTTCGGGTTTACCTGCGTTTCCATTCAGTTATACATCGACATGGATGGCAAATTGGGCCTTTAAGGTTGATCTTGATTCCATATCTCCTATGGATGCGGTAAAAAAAATGCAAGACAAACCAGTTATGCTTATTCATGGTACTGGAGATCAGCAAATTAGTTATAAAAATACAGAAATTATTTACGAGTCCTTAAAAGATAACCCAAAAGCAGAAGTATGGTACCCGCAAAATACGGAGCACATCGATGCCATCAACCATTACCCCACTGAATATTTCAAAAGAGTAGATCGCTTTTTGGATGAGTATGTAGGAAAATAAATTCAATCCAAGAGAGCCAACTAGCGAAGGTGCTTGTTCTGATGAAGTGAAAATACCCAATAATATCAAGCATTTTTAGCCTGTAGTGTAGAAAACCACTACAGGCTTTTATTTGCGTTTTAAATGATAACACACAGCAAAATAGTTATTATTTAAGCGAAAAGGAGCAGTTGTTTTTATAAGATAGCCTTAGGTAAGAATATTGGATGGGCAGAGGGGGATGCAATTTAAACACGCCTCTGAAAAGAAGCAAGTAATTGAATTATGAAAAAAACCTAAAAAGGCCCTGTTAAGGGCCTTAAGCGGCTTCATATATCTCCTTATCCATTACCCCTTCTGCTTGTAAAACTCATGGTACAACTTCATCAGCGCGCGCTTTTCGATTCGTGACACATACGAGCGCGAAATCCCCAGCTCTCTGGCAATTTCCCGCTGTGTTCGTTCCTCTCCTCCGGCTTCCAGGCCGAAACGGCCAATCACCACTTCTTTTTCACGCTCATCTAAAATATCCAGGTTGCGATAGATTTTACTCTTCTCGATTTTGAGTTGTACTTTATCTACAATATCGTCCGCCTCGGTGCCGAGGATATCAATCAAAGTAATCTCGTTGCCTTCCTTATCAGTCCCTATAGGATCGTGGAGAGATACGTCTTTGCGTGTTTTTTTCAGAGATCGCAAATGCATCAGAATCTCATTTTCTATACAACGGGCTGCAAATGTTGCCAGCTTGGTGCCTTTCCCAGTCTGAAAGCTTTCAATGGCCTTGATCAGTCCGATGGTACCGATGGATATAAGGTCCTCCAAATCTTCGCCGGTGTTATCGAATTTTTTCACAATATGGGCCACCAGCCGTAGGTTATGTTCAATGAGTGTGTTACGGGAGTGTGCGTTGCCTTCGGCAAACAGCTTTAGGTGTCGAGCTTCCTCTTTCTCAGTCAATGGCTGCGGAAAGGCGTTGTTTTTCACGTAGGAAACGAGTAGCGTCAATTCCTTGATGAACAGAGCGATAGCGCTAAATAGTCCGGGCACGGATGACACCTCCTGAGGTAGTTGCGAACTTACCGGCCTTTGTTACTTACCGGGCTTGCGGTCTGTTTATTGTATGTAGGCAGGTGCCCATCCGTGCCTGTACTCCGAAAACTGCCCCGTAACAATTTGCTGGATATCTTTCTGGAGCAACTTCCAATACTTAATTCGAAACGTAAAGATCTCTTCGATACAAATCAACGCACTCCATATAGCCAGGGGGAAAGCCGGGATAGCTTTACATTATTCAACACTTGGTTTCCTCATTTTCTTTCAGTAGAGCATTAATTTCTTTCTAAATATGACAATGGGAGCGGGGAATAGACCATTGTATCTCCATCTTCATCTCGTTTTAAAACAATAGCAAACTCAGCACCATTACTTTCATCGCCTCTTGGCAATGGAAATATCATAGCCGGACAACGCAACTCATAATTATGAGAAAATTCTTTTCGAAAGTTCTCTAAAGCATAATTCAGAATCGCATCTATTTTGTCGGTAAGCACATTAAATCCACCTATTACAAAATCATTATATTCTTGGGAAGTCGTGTACTTCTCAAATAATTTTCTTTTATATTCCTCAACAGTACTAAAACAAACTTCCCAATCCAAAGGGAATATGCCGTCTCCCAAATAATAAGTGTATATTTTCATATTCTATCCATTTCCTTTCTCGCACCTTAATTAGTTATTTATATTCTAAACATGCAACTCCCCGCCCGCAAATGAGCTTGCTATTATGAAGTTGGACCGCTTAAACACTAGTATGCATTCCATCATCAAGGAATATATTCATAGAGAGTTTCATATAAATGATATAAATCAACCTTTTCACCACATTCAAAAATTAAATTTAAGGAGGAATTTCAACATGGCAAAATTCAGTCAAAATCCAGATAACTATACTTTTTCCGTAGTTCCTGTTGTTATAGCAGAGGAAAATGTTTCAACCAACGGGGATTCTAAAAATACTTTTCCGAAAAATGTTTTAGTCGATAATAATCTCTATTGGGAGAGCAGTTTAAGCGGTAAAGGTGGAGAAATCATCTTCAAATTAGATACAGGTAAGACGATCAATGATATTCTTTTAGCTCAGCCATCTTCTCGAGCTTTTATACTTTCATTTTCTTTTCACGGCTCTAATGACGGAGAGAATTGGTTTAGGTTAGGTGAAGTCGAAACTTTGCCAACCACTGCAAAAACAACCTATCAATTTAGTAATGAGATTCCTTTTTCATATTATAAAGTAGCTGTACTTTCCTCCGGGATGAGTAGTACAACCTCCTATTATGGTATACGATATATTCAGCTAAGAACCGCACTCATTAATGGCGTTCCTGCCTACAGAGCATCCAATATAAACCCCGCTATTGCGGAATAAGTTAAGTTAGTACACACAAAAAAAGGGGCTGGCCAACGCCGCCCCTTGATTCGTTCTATTTCATTTGTAGCATGTTATAAATCATCTCAGCCGCTTCCGCCCGTGTGACCTCCTGTTTGGCACGGAAGCTACCATCTGGATATCCTTGTACTAAATTAATCTCGGTTAGACCAAGTACATCCTTTCTGGCCCACTCTACAATTTGAGAGGAATCTGAGTATGCACTGCTTTCTTGCTGTGGTGTAGCTTTGATAATGTTATTCACCATTTTAGCCGCCTGCTCACGGTTAATGACCCGATCTGGGCCAAATTCTCTATTACTAAACCCACGAGCGACCTGATCTTTAATCGCCGTTTTGAGCAGATCAACGTACCACGCCGATGGATTGATATCCTCGAACCCTAAAGTCACATCCGTTTCGAGCGGTAATTTCAAGGAACGGACCAGCATAGAAGTGAACTCCATACGCGTTACAGGTCTGTTCGGCTCAAATAGCGTGTGGGTCGTTCCCTTTACTACACCCAAATCGGCAAGCACATTTATTTTTTCTTTATTGAATACCCGATCAATGTCACTAAAATGATTTGCCTTCGTCTTAACGGTTGAATCTTGAATGGGCTCTGTTTCTATCGGCTCCTTTACAACAGGTTGAATCGGTTTTACACTCTCCGCCCCTCCTGCTCCACCCCCTGCGTCCACAGTATTACCCGTTGTTTTTCCATTCGCTTGTTTTGCCTCTGTGCGTTTTCCTTGACTATTTTCTGCCCATAGTTGAACTTTATACAATTGCTTCTCTTTAAGTTGTCTCCAGATATAGCTTCGATCCTTACCACGATATAGCTCTGTTCCTCCTTCACTAGCGAGAACGAAAATATCATTTTTATGTTCTGACTCCCAATGGATGATAAACTCACTATTCGTTGTTTCTGTCTTTGAAAACGCAAACGCTGGAGACGGCAGCGTCTCGACCTGATCTTCTGTCTGCTTACCTTCACCACTTGTGTTCAATGGCTTGACGGTAATACGATACAATGTAGAACTATCCAATCCATCTACTTTAAATTCATGGGAGGTCGTATGACCGATAAGCACCCCGTTTTGGTAGACATTGTAAGCATCTGCACCCGAAGCTTCTTTCCACGTAACAACCAAATCGGTATCTGTTACTTCTTTCACAGTCAATCTATTGTCTGGTATTTGACCTGGCAAAGCGCGATACGTAAAGGGAGATATATTACCTACCCCTGTTGTATTCACGGCCTGTATACCAAACGAGTAAATCATACCAGGCTGGATATCTGAAAGCTTAATATGAGTATCTCTGGTGTTAAAAACTTCCCCCGTATCTTTACGGGTTACAGTATATTGATAAGCGCTCTGGATTTCATCCCAGCTCAGCGAAATCTGGCCAGCCTCAAGTTCTGTAACATTAACATTTTGTACTTCAGGAGGAAGTGTCAGCAGATCACCCAACGCTGGCTGGCTGAAACCACTACTGTTCCCACTGCTCACTTGAAAATCATAGCTTCTCCCACCTGTTAAACCAGATACAACCACACGTGGTTCCGTACTATAAAAATCTTGACCGTTGATCGTTACCTTATATTGAGTTGCCCCATCAACCGGGGCCCATATCAACGTGGCATCGTGCTCGCGAACATCTTCAGTTGCAAGTTGCACAGTCGAATTAGGTAGTGTTAATTCGTTGATAGATGTATCTTTACCTGTACCACTTCGATTGTAGGCTCGTATTTTAATATTGGCAGATCTACCCGCAGGCAAGCCCTCAAAAGTATAAGAGTGGATACCACGCGCAACCCGCACCTTCGGTTCATCGTTAACATTCAAGATGTATCCTTCAGCCCCCTGCACATCCTGCCACGCAACACCGATAGCATACACATCCTTCGTCACACTCGATATTGTAGTTACTCGATCAGGTAAAGTGATGACTCCCAGATGAGCATAGTCTCCGAATCCTGTTGCATTTTCAGCGGAAACGTTATAACCATACTCTGTTCCCGCCTGAAGATCAGTATCGACGAATTCTGTATACACATCGTTATAAACCGATACTTCGTCACGTTCTAGGGCGTAGTAGGTGGCAGTGATTACAGAATTCCACTTCAAGTCGATTCCATCTTCTCTTACAGTTACATTCCGGAATCCGTTAGGGCTGTCTGGTAGACTTAGAAAAGATACATGCTTTGCTGTACCCTCTCCAGTGTCATTAATAGCTGATACAGAAACATCGTAATATTGACCAGGCTTCATTCCCGTAATTGGATTATACACATCCTGTGTAACCGTATCCTTAAATATGATTTCTCCCGTACTTACGTCTGCTGCTGTAATATTATATTTGTTAGCTGATGAAACTGGCGTAAAGTCAGCCAAGATTTCTGTAGAATGACGTGAGACAGGTCGTAACTGGATATGATCAGGAGCATCAGGTAACGTTAATACATGGACTCGATTGGAATACGCATTGCCTCCTACATGATTACTAGAACGGACTTCATATTCGTATTGCCGTCCTCCTTGCAGCCCTCTATCTGTAAAAGAATTTGCCGGATGCGTAACGTCCCAAACCTCATTAGTTGTTAGATTTCGGACTGTATAAACGTAACCATCATCAAGGACCGACGGGAGAGTCCACTGCAAATCAGCTTCCGTATTTCGTACGGATGTCGCAGAGAGCACAACCGACTGGGGCTGCTTTTGAATGCGAAGTGCACTGCTGACCGTTTCATAAATGTTACCCACCCTGTCTTTGACCTTGGCATGAACATACCATTCACCTTCATCTGAAAGATCCATCTGGATTGTTGTATCGGCTGCAGCATCCCAGTTTTCGGGTGAATCAGGGCTGTTCGTGATTTTATACTGCATTGTGGATAACTCAATCCCCGAATGTTGATCGGCATATCGTATCCTTATATGAATATGGGTATCTTTCCATTCACGCGAATCCGGCGTCAGTTGGATCGTCGGTGGTTCCAAATCAATATAAGACATTGCGGACACCGGATCGCTTCGATTTCCAGCTGCATCTACAGCTTGTGCAGTCACTTGTATGATCCCTGAACCCTTTAATATTCCTGATGAATCAGACACATAAGCGCCAGAACCCAATTGATATTCATAATGTACTGCTGTAGTATCCGTCGCACCTGATAGAGCAAACTGAACTGGCTTATTGGTATATCGGGTAGGTGTCGTCACCTCGGAAAACGTAACTTTCGGAGGCGTTGGCTTGGTTCGATCAATCATAACCGATTGAGTCACGATTGAACTAGACACATCGAGATTATTGATCGTCCGTGCTGATAATTCGTAAATCCCTTCTGCATGTAATGTAAAAGTACCCTTGTAAGTCAACCACTCCCCTGATGGAATCAAGCGATACTGTGTCATCTTAATTCCATTTGTAGAGTCACTTCCTGAATCAATGGTAATATTCACATCATGGTTCGTTGGCCCTGTCTCGCTAACCTGGATGACAGGAGCCGTCGGTCCCTTTTTATCAATGGTGACTTCTTTGCTTACTTCTTGGCTCACATTACCGACGCCGTCAATAGAGCGTGCATGTACCGTGCTTTTGCCATCTTTATTCACATGAAACACTCCAACATAGTCCTGCCAATCTTGATTCACAACGCCCGTCAAACGAAATTGAGTATGGGCTAGTCCAGAATAATCATCTACGCCCGGTTGTAATGAAATCGTATAGTCATTACTATTTCCCGTTGCGTTTAGGGTGGGTGGAGTTGGAGGCATCTTGTCTATTCGGACATTTCCAGAAGAAAGACCACTATACTGGTTATTTACGTCCACCGTTCGGGCATAGATCGTATTTACCCCGTGGTCATATACAGTAAAGGGACCTATGTATGACTGGAATGCTCCCCCATTCAGGCTATATTCATAGTATTTTAGCCCTTCAGGAGCCACGTCCCCATTTATCCACACGTTTACAGGTTCTTTGGTCCATCCTGTGATCGCTTGTCCCTCTGTACCTGCATGGATCTGAGGTGGTTTAGGCATTAAGTCTGATTTGGGAATAACACGGATTCCAAACTTGGATATTTCAACACTTGTCTGTTGGTTAGTTCCCATCGCTCTGAAATATCGAACATCTCTTAATGTAATAGAGTCGGTGATATCTAACCATTTTCCCTGATAATATCTATCCTCGTTACATTAGTCCATGTATATAAGTTCGTTCCATTAGGCCTCCAACTGTCGCCTGCTGCGTTATTAGATGCATATATATCAGTATGATAAGACCCTTCAATGTAAACAAAAATTCTATAATCGGAAGTCTTAATAGATCTTCCAATATCAATAAAACGTTCAGTCGGCTGCGTAATACCATCACATTTATACCTGGCCGAACCCATGCCAGTGTATACTTCCGTTGCTCCTATCCCACTTCCTGACCAAGAGCCCCAACTGTCGCCTCCACCCGGCAAATTGTTTTGGCAAAAAGGTCCTCCCATGATCTCCTGAGTAGCAGCTGATACCCTTTCCGGAAATATGGGAATTATCGTTAATAGTAGGACTACAGCCAAAAATCCATGCACCCACTTCCTATACTTCCTTACCTTTCGCTTATTTTTTCGATACATACACTTCTCCTTACTTTATTTTATTTTCAAAGAGTTTTACAAACTCGCTTCGGATAAAATAGAAAAAGCACCTCAAACGAAGGCGTTAATGCCTAAGTTTGAGGTGCTTCCTCTATATCACGAGTATGTTTTGAAGCTATTATACTTCGTTCCAAGCAGGTTGTAAACAGAACTGACAAATTATTTGAAGGTGTTAATGGACCTGAACGCCTAAGTTCCGAAAAAATCCTCGCATATTCTGCATGTAAGAATCCTGAGTAGCGGAAGATTCCTTAAGAAGATTTTGCATACTGTTCATAAAAGCAGAAGCTGATGTCGTATCAGCTTTGTCAAACCGATTGTTTAGCGGTGTGTTATTGAGCAACTCTGCGTTCTGTCCCGTACGTTCCTTGTATTTCTCAATCCAATCGGGATGTTGAGGAACCTTTTGCGCAAAATTTAACAGTTGGCTCAGCCCATTTCCTCCACCTTTAATATCATTCATGTACGCAGTATATTTTTGAGGATCAACCTGCTTCATCACTTCCGACAGCTTGACATAATCCTCAGGAGCACCTGACGGACGATCTATTGGAGTCGTGTAGCTAATATCTCCGGTCTCTGGATCAGTGGATCGTGTCAAAGCAATACTAGCAATCTGGTTCATGGTTTCCAGAAACTCTTTGGCCTTGTCGCCTTCCATGTAATGATCGGCAATATACTTGGATTGGGTAACTCCCATCTCCAGCAGCACAGCTCGTTGACTCTCATCCGTTACTGTTCCGTCGATGATAAAATTAGATTCAATCATACTGTACACTGCATTAGACACTTCTTCTGACTGACCTTCCAAAACCCGGTTTAATGAATCATTGATCTGTGTTGTACCGAAATACTTGGCAGCCTGTGATACAATAGCTCCTTCCGCCAACTGTCTACCGGCTTCACTAATCTCCACGGAGTCTTGAACTACCACTCTGGAGACCTGTTCTTCATGAAGCTGGGGTGGTGGAGCTTGCTTGCTTGTCGGATTGATCCGTAAGCTACTTGCATTAAGAATCGCTTGCTGTGCTCTAAGAGGTCCAAAATTCATTCTATTTCCTCCTGTCATGTTTGTAACAGGCAATCTAAGGCGTATGTATAGTGTAATGTGACCCTGTTTCTATATATATCGGACAAAGCATATATGGAATGAACATATGCTTTGTCCTAAAATTGAACAAATATTGAAACGAACTACTTTTGTTTCAGATATAAAATATTCAAGCAACAAGTTACCTTAGTGTTAGCTTAATAACCCGTCCATCAGCCGCCATAAATACTATAGGCAAAGTGATATACAATATCTGTGTCTATAATCGAAGTACCTGACACCTGAACGGCTACCCCTGATAGATCATAGTAGTGTGTAAAACTGATGGCTCCAGACAGGTATTCCGCTATACTTCCAGTGGAAGATGGCAGGGAAAGAGTCACACTAAAGGCTCCATTCTGGTCCGTATAAGCTGTGCCTGTACGAGTACGATTCCCGCTGCTTTCAGTCCAGTTCTGATTCAACCATGTCACATCAACAGGCGCATTTGCCACTGGATATCCATCAGTTGTCTTAACTACCCCCTTCACGGTAAGGTTGCTGCGTTGATTAACTCGATAATGACGACCATATGAGTAGTTCGGATAATCATTAGGACCATTAGCAGAATCATAGCCGGTAATTTCAATTTTGCCAGCCCGAAGCACTGGCTTAAGTGTAAGTGTGTACAAATGATTGGGTGAATACTGATTGGTTGTGTACACTCGAACATAGTAGGTTCCTGTATTTAAGCTGACATTATGGTTCGTTTGCGGCAAAAGCGCCATTTGGTTTCCGGTAAGAGCTCCGTAGACTTCCGCTTTGTAGCCATAACCGTCCGAAACACTATCAAGCTTTACGTTCAAAGCATCATAATTGCGGCTGGCAGGGATCGTAACTTGGTACCAGTCATTATCAATGCCTGAATGAATGGAGCGTGAATTAAGCGATGAACCGCCCGTACTAAAGGTAAAGTTATAGGCATGGAAAGCACTCTCATCTGGTTCATATGCATCATAGCTGGAGCTTGTATCGACCGTTAGATAGAAAGGATCATTGATGCTGGAACCCTTTTTGGCATGAACAGCAATCGCATATGCCTTTTCATATCCGGTAGCGTTACGGGTTCCTACGTTCTCAGGAAGTGAAGCAGCACCCTGTTCATAATTGTTAAAATAAGTACCATAGGTGGATGCGTCAATGGCATTAGGATTAATGTCACCTGTCGTCATATCAAACTCATATAAGTATAAGTCATAGTCAAGCTGGGCTGAAAATGGACCATCCAACTGGGACTGCAACAATTCACCAGGCTGCAAATAAATCGGATATAAAAATTGTGTGCCTCCCTCTTGCGTAATCGTACCGGAATACGTAGCAGAAGAAGCTGTGGCTAAAGCAGCCATTGGGCTTGCTTTCAGCGAAGAAATGGGTTCCCTTTTCAATAAGGTTGTCTCTGGTGTCTTGAAGTTGAGATTTTCTTGCACGACATAAACCGAAGACGTAACGCTGTCTGGCTTGTCTGCTCGCGTTAAACGCTTAATCACGTCTTCATTTCCAGTTGTTAGCTGAATCTCGGATTCCACTTTAATCGCTTGATCCGATGTGGCCTCCGTACTTTCACTCGCATTCGCAGTCATTTCCAAAGCAAACAGGAGCATCATGCTTAACATAACTGCAATAGCCTTTTTGAACCTCTTCATACTGAAATCCCCTCTCAAATGGTTTAAGGAATTCCCGCTATCCCCGGATAAACCAGGGCGATTTCTAGGCTGTATGGCTCTATCATAATACATTATTGGTTAAAATGGAATATACTCCTTAAAATATTCTTATTTGTAATCTGAATGAATAGGTTTAGGTTAATCAACTTAATTTCGACACTATTTTACCATAAAAATCCTACCATTCTCTTATTTATACGATATAATCAAATAATATGGATAGTTCTTTCAGACTATTAAATGAACCGAATTACCCATAACATACATAAAAAAGGGGAATACAGATGAAAAAACTTAGCCTGTTTATGTTAGTATTATGTTGCTTCTCCATTTTGGCAGCCTGCTCTACCGATCCGATAAAAAAAGATTTAATCACGTATGTAAATGATGGAATGCTTCCTTTGGCACAAGATGAAAAAGCAGTTACTGATAAGTATGAAGCTGTGACCGGAGATAACTTTACAGATGATGTTACACTATATAATGCTTTAAAAGACGATATCATCCCGGAATACACCAAATTTGTTGATAAGTTAGAAGCTGTAAAGACGGAGACCCCTGAGGTAAGAGCCGTCCACGAAACCTACATCAAGGCCGCTAGTACTCAAAAGGAAGCCTTCATTAAGATGCTCGATGCGTTGGATAAACAGGATATGAACTTAGTCAATGAAAGTAACACCAAGCTCAGCGAAGGTAGAAAGCTATTTAGAGATTTTGGCGAACAGGTCAACACACTTGCCAAAGAGCATGATGTTACTTTGAATAAGAAATAAATACAAAACTCCCATTATGGGAGTTTTTTTATTTACTTCAGGATTGCAAAATCCTCACTTATGAATATTCGAAGCAACCCGCTTTCCTTAATTCTCGATCATAAAATAAGTAAACCGTATCGGCTCCAAACGCTTGAAAATAATATCCGGTAATGGAACCGATATAGGTAAAAGTCTCACCATTGGGACGCTTAGGTACGTGCAGCAAATTGGTTTGCTCGAACTGGAGCATCTCTTCCAGAGATTCGTCATATTCCTTCATGTAACTTTGAGCCTTGTTAGACTGAAAAGCGATATCATCCAAAATACCGTTAACTTCAGGGAAACTCAGCCCCCAACCACTGGATTGCTTTTCCTCAAAATCACGGGTGAGTTCTTCCACAGACTTTTTGGCCTCTCCAAAGGAGGAATATGGATAAATCTTATTGTTTTCCAGGAAAAATGCTTTGCGAGCTTGGTAGTCTTGTTCATTAGCCATGTACACTTGTTCCAGTCCGTCCAACGCCATGACTTCTCTCTTCATGCGTAGGTACGCTTTATCCCCGGTAGATTTCAGCGCTTCATAGGTAGCTTCCAATTGCTCTTTCTGATGGAGACTAAAATAATTCCAGTCTGCTTCGAATTTGTATTTGCCGTCAATGACATCGAAACCCAGCATATCTTCCTTGGTATATGAGGTATGAAATTGCTGAGTATTTTCACCCACACAGCCTTCGTAGATTTCTTTTACGGAAACAAAATGCAGCCACTCGTCCTGCTCCGGGAATAAAAACTGAAGATTAATCGAGCAAATCGGCAGAAAGTGCTTGCGATGATGTTCAAGATTGCTGGCAAATACGTCCTCGTATGCTGGAAAACGTTTGATGAATCTCTCAGGTATGTTCAAGGTAGTCCCCCTATATTGTATGGTTTTCCGGCAGCCTTCTGATCTGAAACGTTCCTTCAATGGAAATCACACTATAGAGTTCATCAAATCCTTCTTCGTAGCTTGGGACCTCTAGTTTACTCATTACACTTTTAATACCGATCTCAGGAATATACTCTTTGCCTGTACGCTGCCCATTACGCTTAATAGATTCTGCAAAATCGGGCTCAAAATAGTAGCCAATAATTTTAAATCCCTTATTTTTACAAGCATCTATATATTTCTTCCGTTCTATAACAGTGGCATTTGTATTGTCTACAACAAAGCGCTGCATGGTTTCGATGGAGGCTTGTAGATAAATATTTTCCCTATTCCGTGTTTTAAGCATATCAAGGTTTATTCGCATATGTGTTTTGAAGAAATATTCTATATAAAATGTCGACTTGCCCGAAGCCTGAATTCCTATAAAAATGACACACTCCAAATCTACACACCCTTGTCCAAGTATACATATTGGTTAATATAATCTCTATTTTGTGAAAAAATCGGTGTCTCATGATCAACATCCCACTTGCTTCTGACGGCTTCGCCTTTGTTGTACTGCTGCTTAGTAATGCAAATCCCCCGCTTTTGCCAGACCGGAAGGTCATTCCAGTTTAGCCCTTTTTCCACAAAAAGCTTGTCTTGTAGCTGATTTCCGTTCAATCCTTCTAGTTCTGGATGCCTGAAATGGGCTTGAGCTACCATAGAAATGCTGTTTTTAGTAGCATCTTGTTGTCTCCATAGGAAGTAGTTTGTAACCTCATCCTGGGGCAAAACCCATGCTCTCGCATCAAAAGTGGCTAAAGGCTGACCTGGGTAAACCTTTTGGATTTCCTCATTAAATTTGGCTGTAGCCAGCGAGGCAGATATGGACACCATCTTTTGAAGATTATTTTCAAACCAGGATTGCGTCGTTAATTTATCATCATTCGTAAGAAGCAGTGAGATTTCATCGCTCTGTTGATACACCAATTTACATCCCATAATGTTATAGGCCAAATATTTACACGTCTCCCATAATGCAAAAATTAGTTTCTCATCAAAAGGCTTCGTCATCCCCCGTGTAAAGGAATGAAAATGCGCACCATCAATTCTGATGATTACGGGTAAACGGCGTGGTAGGCTTAATCTATAGGCATTTTCATATTCCTTCATCCTATTTCCAAAATCATTTTTTTCATAAACTATGTAGGTTCCTTTCCTGATCTGTGATTTACGTACGCAGTAAAACAATGTCTATCTTTCCCAATAGACGCTATAAGAATTGTAACAAATTGACTTATACATCGCTAGGAATTAAGCAAGACAAAAAAACTTAGCAAATGGACTTGTAGAGTCCTTCGTTTTTTCTTGGTATCTATTGCCCAAATGTTAGGCTATAATATTTCCATCTTCTACTTTATTCCGATTTGAAAAGGATGATATATATGAGCCAAATTCCATCTTCCATTCCGCGCCCGTTAGTCAGGGCTAATCAATGGGTAATTGTTTTATCTGTAGTTTTCACTTGGATTACAGGGGGATATGGGGTGCTAGTTATTCCTCTTATCGCGGGGTTGCTCGGCGTCCTTTTTAACTTCAATCCAGTAATGCGGATAGCCAAGCTTTTTTTGAAGAAAAGCCCCTCCTCATATGTGCAGGAGGACCGAGAACAGCAAAGGTTTAATCAGCTTCTTGCCGTCTTTTTTCTGCTGGTCGCTTGGGTAGGATTTATGCTCCAGTGGAGTATTGTCGCTTATGTATTTTCGGCCATGGTCCTAGTGGCGGCTTTGGTGGCTATCCTTGGTTTTTGCATAGGATGTTTTGTTCTCTACCAATGGTCCCAATATCAATATCGAAGAAGAAAAAACGTGTAAACAGAAAAAACTCTCTATTCATTCCATTTCAATTAGGACATCGTTAATTAAATCGAGGGTGTAGCCGAACTCTCCAACAATATGGATGCTATATCGGTTCCGCCTTCTTTTTATTTTGCGGTAATATTATCTTCAAATACAAAAACGGAGATGGCTATATCTTCCTCCACTTTAATATCTGAAAAGAGGTGCAGCAGCCGGGAACCCATGTAATCCTCCAGTTCTTTATTGAAGTGTGTGGGATATATTTTTTGAACCATTTTGGTTCGAGCTGCATGCACCATCTCTTTCCCGGATTCTTCTTGTGCCAGAAACTTTTCGGATGGGGTTAAATTTCCATACAGCATCGTGATGGCCATATTATCTACAAAGGTTGTATGTATGCGCTCCGGGCCTTTCCCAAACAGCTCTTTACGTACTTTTCGAATAATTTCGTTAAAACCCGTTTCCCTTCTCATATCGCACCGCTCTCCTAAAATCTACTAAAATCCCTATTACTATATCCATCATAACCGATTCCTCTCATATAAAACAGAGACTAGCGAAAGTGATTTTTGGAACATGATTTTAACTAAAATTATAAACGTTCATTAATTTTGTTTAACATTTCCTCTAAGATTTGCTTCTCCTCTTCAGTCAGGGATTGAACAATTTCGTCCTCCACCTTTTGGAAAGAATCACTAAAAGCTTCAATCAATTCAATGGCTTTTGGTAAAACATAAATATTTTTTTGCCGTTCATTATTGGCCGGGATTTTGCGCTCGATGAATCCTTTTTGCTCAAGACCTTGAAGTATGCTTGTAATGCTCGCTCCGCGCAGATGAAACCGATCGGCAAGATCCTTCTGAATTAAATTATTTTCTTGATTCTCGTAGATATATCTAATCATTTTTCCTTGTTGAGCATTTAATCCCAACTCTTTTATGCTCTCGTCCGCTCTTTTCTTTAACTTAAGACCGATAACCTGAAACAAATCCAGAAAAACCGTATCCTTTTGGGTTTTCATAATCATACCTCCTCAAATTATTAGAAGTCTAATTGTCAGTAAATAAACTATATAAATCTCTATACTGTTTGTCAAATGAAAATTAGTTTATTGACAGTTATATAACTAACAGTTAGAATTCTAATTGTTTGAGTTTGAACACTAAGGAGGAACGACATGAAGAATGTAACTCAAAGCTCTACGGTAGAAAAAGTTACAGCGATTACGAATGTACGTATTTTTGATGGAGAAAAAGTTATTGAGCCCAGAAATGTTATCATCCAGGGAGAAACCATTATTTCGGTAGGCGGAGACCTTCCGACGCATGCAACGATCATCGATGGGGAAAATGGGACATTATTACCCGGCCTGATTGATGCGCATGTCCACACTTCAATCGGTGGGTTAAGAGATGCTTTAAAATTCGGCGTCACGACAGAACTCGAAATGAACGGCAGTTTTACAGAAAGAGGGCGCATGATCCAGTTAAAAAACGTGAATGATGCCGCTGAAGTCCGTTCTGCCGGCACAGCGATCACTGCTCCAGGTGGTCATCCGGATGAATTATTGCAGGATGAGGATGAAATTCCTGAGTTCGTATTAAAGGAATTGGAGAAGTTACCCAAGAAAGACCGGGAAGCTATGCTAGCCGCTTACGCTCACGATCACGAAAAAGTGCCCCAAGTGACGACAGTGGAAGAAGCGATCAAACATGTGCATACCCAAGTGGAGAGTGGCGCCGACTTTATTAAAATCATGATTGAAGAAGGGACGGTCTTGGGTGCCCCTGGACTGCCTATTTTAAGCGACGAGATTTTAAAAGCAGCCGTGGTAGAAGCCCATAAGTTCGGTAAAATAGTCATAGCCCACGTCTTGACGGCTCATTCTTCGCAAACCGCCATCGATATTGGAGTCGACGGATTGGGTCACTTATTTCTCGACAGGCCCGAATACACATCTGAGTTGGTGAAATCCATAGCGGATTCAGGCGCATTTGTTATACCGTGCTTAGTATTGAACTCATCCATTCTGGGGAATCCAGCATCAGAATTGGCGAATGATTCACGTGTTTACTCCAAATTAAGTCCGGAATGGATCGATATTTTGAACTCAAGCTTCCATACTTTCCCGCAAGGAAATTTGGAGAATAGCTTTAAAAATGTGATGGATCTTCATCGTGCCGGTGTGGATATTCTGGTCGGGACGGATGTCGCCCCCGTTCCTGTTCCCAATCTTGGCGGCCTTGCTCATGGAGCTAGCGTTCATCATGAAATGCAATTGCTGGTTGAGGCCGGATTTACTCCCATAGAAGCGCTTCAGTCGGCAACCGCGAAACCGGCCCGTTGCTTTGGGCTTAACGATCGCGGCTGTATTGCCAAAGGTTTGCTCGCTGACCTTATACTAGTAAACGGTGATCCGACAACCAACATCTCGGATACCTTGTCGATCAAATCCGTATGGTTCAAAGGTGTACAACAACAAGGTTAATCAGAGCCTCTTGAACAGGAACTACTTTCTAATCTCATTTGTATACTTCCATTTTTACTTTCCGAGGATAGCTTAATCTTGTTGCCAACGCAAAAACACCTCCAAGGTTATCTCCATATCTTACGACATGGGGTTTCACTTTGAAGGTGTTTTAATTGCAAGGAACATTGTAAAAATGTACAAACAGGGGCCCCAAGTAGTTTCGCCATGCTCTGTTTGTCATATCATATAGGACTTACTCGTAGGCACCGATGTTCACAGCGGCTCCCTGTACTCTTGGCTTCCCGTCGATATCCAGCGTTCCAATGATGGCACGGTCCGTGTTCCCGGTATCGATCGCAGGTGACGAAGACTGCAAATGGAAGTCGCTGTTCGCGGCATTCACGAATTTAGGATCGGCAAATAGAGAATGCGTATCGTTGCCGGTCCCCGATTTGTACGCGGAGAAACCCGTATACTCCTTATTTTTCCAGATCCAATTGGCTTCCGAGCTGCCGCTCGGAGCAAAATATAAATTATAATCCACAACATTGCCGGAATTTTTGGTGTATCCATTGGAGATCAGCATATCCGTGGAGCTGGCCACGAAAATATTATTTTTGATCACGTTGTTTCGCGTATCATATTGAACCAAAAGCTGATCGCTTCCGTCCTCAAACGTATCGTTCTTGTATAGTGTATTGTTCACGATCTTGCAGTTTACCGTGGAGCCACGCTCCTCATTGTAACCGCCCATGGCAATGCCGGTCAGTCGGTTGTTATATATCACGTTGCTGCGGACCGTAATATTGCTGGTTGCTTTACCGGCGTGCTCGGAGGCAATTTCGACGCCGATATCGTTGTTGTAGCTGTAGTTCTGCTCAATAATGCTGTCCTTGCCTCCATCTACATAAATGCCGCCGGCCGAGTTGTCATCGCTCTTGTAAGATGGGTTATTTTGAACTGAATTATTATACACCCGATTGCCCTTCACCAGCCCGTTCCGCGCCTGATCGTAAGTCGTATTCGGCGCGGTGCCCTCAAAGCCGATCAAATCAATCCCGATGTTGTCATTATCGTGAATGAGGTTGTCGGTCACCGCAAAGCCATCCACGTTGCCGTTTAAAACGATCGATTCGCTGGAGCCCAGCACGAGATTGTACAGCTCATTGCCGCTAATCGTAAGGTCGTGAATCGAAGCCGGCGCTTTCGTGCCGTAAACAGCGATACCGTGAGCGTCCCGGCCCAACCGATCTTTTCCGGTCGGAGTGACAGTGTTTTTGATGTCATGGATTTTGTTGTTGGACAGATTAATGAAGCCGCCCGAACCGTGGACATAAATACCTACAGGCACCACGTTCTTGGAAGCAGTGGTAAAATTGCGGATTTCAAACCCCTGAACAGTAACGTAATTGACATCGGCCAGTTCGATCAGCCCTTCGTTCCCGCTGGCCGAAAGTCCGCTGCCATCAATAATGGCGGTCTCTGTCCCATAGTTGGTGAACACAATAGGACCCTGCGAAGCGGAGCCAGAGCGGGTAATCTTTACTTTCTGCTTGTACACGCCGCCCCGGACGTAAACCGTGCTGCCCGCAGGAGCCACGTCGGCCGCATGCTGCAACGTCTTCCACGGCGCTTCGTTCGTTCCGGCGTTAGAGTCGCTGCCGCTCGTGGCCACATAATATTGTGTACCGGCCGCGGAAGCGACGGGAGGTTGCACATTTCCGGCCACCAGACCAAGCCCGAAAACCATGGCTAAACCTACCAGAAACATTTGCCCGAATTTCTTCATGTTCCTCATCCCCCTTTATTTTTCTTGTAAATTGTACCATAATTCCACTAAATCTGTTCTATAGCATCGGCCATTAGTGCAACCTAATGCGCCATACCAAGGACCGGGAGGTCACCGTAATCGCTGTCGAAAGAAACAAGAAACCCTGCGTTTTAGTAATCGCAGGGTTTCTTGGTGATCAAAGCTGCTGACGTTGCCGCTGCTGCCCTATCGGCAGACTACGCACGTTCTTACTCCAACGGACTAATCCTTTACCAGTCGATTAGAAAGCATCAACATGATAAAAGAGAATAAAATGATGACAGCTACCCAGCTCCAAGAGAGTGTCATATTTCCGACCTCGGACGCAGTGTAAATCGCTGTAGACAGGGTTTGGGTCTGTTCAGGAATATTACCTGCGAGCATCAGCGTAGCGCCAAATTCCCCTAACCCTCGGGCAAATCCGAGAATGTATCCTGAAATGAGCGGTCGGTAGGCAAGGGGCATCGTAATGTGGCGAAACACTTGCCATTCGTTGGCACCTTGCGCACGTGCAGCCTGCTCTACCTCAGGGTCTACAGCTTCAAAGCCAGCTTTAATCGTACGGTAAGCCAGTGGAAAAGCAACAACTACAGCCGCCACCACTGCAGCTCCCCACGTAAATACAATCGTCTGCTGGAACAGGCTTTCGAAGACAGTGCCAATCCAGCTTTTCCTTCCCAGCAAGATGAGCAAAATAAAGCCGACAACAGTGGGCGGCAATACGAGCGGAAGAAGTAGGACGGTCTCGATCACGCTGGTTCCCCTCCGCGGCGTGCAGTTCGCCATCATCCACGCTACCACAGTAGCTAATAAAAAGACGATGATGCTGGCGACGACAGCGACTTTAACAGACACGATAACCGGAGGAAGAAAAGCTGACCAATCCAACGGGACCCCCTCCTTTATCTGTGAATTCTATTTTCCCGTCATTTCTGTAGGGGCTGAAAATCCATCTTTACTGAACACACTCATAGCTTCATCTGTCCGCAGAAAATCAAGAAACTCGCCTGCTTCCTGGCTATGTTTGGTTGCTTTTACAATGCCTTCAGGATACAGGATGGGTGCATGCAATCTCTCGGGCACTTCCATTGCTATGACCGTTTTATCGGATGATTTGGCATCCGTCAGATAAACGAGTCCAGCATCGGCGTTACCTGTTTCAACATAGTTTAATACCTGTCTTACGTCTTTTGCGAATACCATCTTCGGTTCCAGCTTGTCCCACAGTCCGGCCTTCGTCAGCGCTTCTTTGGAATATTGTCCGGCAGGAACGGTAGCAGGCTCCCCAACCGCCAGCTTCAGGAAAGAAGAACCTGTCAGATCACTGAGCGTAATGCTCTTGTTATTCGTGCTTTTCGTTGTATCTTGCGGAACAACCACAACCAGTTTATTTTGAAGCAGCACGTTATCCTTTTCCACCAATGAAGCATCGGTTAATGCCTTCATTTGCTTCATGCCTGCCGAAATAAATACGTCAACAGGTGCGCCTTGCTCAATTTGTTTTTGTAAGGTACCAGATGAAGCGTAGTTAAAGGTAAGTTTGATATCTGGGTGCTGTTTCTCATACTGGCCTTTGAGCGTATTCAGACTATCTTGAAGACTTGCAGCGGCAGATACGACTAGTTCAGTCTTGGGTGCGGACTGTGCCGATTGTACAGCAGCCGGAGACGAGCAGCCCGCCAGAACCCATGCCAACAATCCAACGAACGTGAATATGTACCCAAATTTCTTTTTCAACTTATTTTTCCCCTATCCTATAAATTCCAAAATGAGATGACGAAATGTGATAGCGAAAATAAGGAAACATTGTACATCTCATAACGGGTCGAATCTATTGGGTCAACCCAAATATTTGTGATAAATCGATCTCGCCTCGGCGATGTCCTTCGTGCCATGAATTAAGACGCGTCCATCCTGAAAAAGAACGATTCGATGCGTTCCGATAACAACGGATACCAGGTATGGATTATGCTCCACCTTGCCCCCCTGACGGGATAACAAACGTGCTGCTTCATTCAGATCACGAACAGCACCCGAGGCCGGGCGGATTTGAACCGTATCTCGTCCGCACAAGACAGCCGTTTTAGCCTGATGCTCCGATTGTAAAAAAGGATACACAGGGTGCTCACCACACGTTGGGCAATCGGCTTTCTTCATGGCGCTGATTTGAATCGCCTGATGCTGATTGTTCCACAGATCGAAAGAAATTAGCTTATTTTGCAAAGCCGAATCGTCCCCGGTGAGCAGCTTCAATGCTTCGGCGCTTTGATAAGCCGCCACCATCTGTACAGCCGGGCTAATCACACCGACCGTATCACAGGTCGCACCGCCAAGCGGTACGGTCCCGAGCAGGCAATGCAGGCACGGTGTCTGCCCTGGCACGATGGTAAAGGTTGTCCCATAGCTGCCCACACACGCCCCGTAAATCCAGGGAATTCGGTGCTTGACCGCATAATCGTTCATAAGCAGACGTGTATCGAAATTATCGGTGGCATCTACGATAATATCCACCCCTGCTGCGATATCGTCGATTTCCTCCAGCGAGACGTCCCGGACTAGCGCACGAATGTCCACGTCCGAATTGAATTGCTGCAATCGCTTCTGCGCGGCCACTGCCTTGGGGATCTGATCACGGGCATCCGCTTCGTCATAGAGCTGTTGGCGCTGCAAATTGCTCCAATCTACATAATCACGGTCTACCAACGTCAGCCGTCCGATGCCCGCTCGCACCAGCATGTCAGCATTGGCAGTGCCCAGTGCGCCCGCCCCCACCATCAGCACGTGCTTACTACGGATATTTTGCTGGCCTGTCGGTCCAATTTTCGAGAATAATTCCTGTCTAGAATAACGGGCATGAGACGCATGCGCATGTGCTTGTGCAGCAACTTCTATTTTCTGGATTTTGTCCATATCTGACATCGTTGATTTACGCCTCCATACTTATCCATTGATAGCTACAAGTTGATCAGACAAGCTAAAAGTTCAAATGTCCTCGCCCTTATTCGAAAGCTTTGGAGTATTTTGAGGGTTCCAGCCACCCAGCTGATGCCCCTTCCATTCTGAGCCGTCCTCCCACACTTCCTTTTTCCAAATCGGTACGATTTGCTTTAACCGTTCAATGGCATGGCGGCTGGCTTCGTAGCAAGTATCGCGGTGTGCAGCAGAGACAGCAATCACCACACTCGTCTCTCCAATTCTTACCGTGCCAAGCCGATGTGTAATTGCAGTACGTGTAGAAGGCCAACGCTCTGCAATTTCGTCACCAATCTGCTTCATCGTGTTCATGGCCATCGGGACATACGCCTCATATTCAAGCAGCACCGTTCGCTGACCTTGCGTAAATTCCCGAGTCGTACCATTGAAGGTCAGCGAGGCACCATGAGAAGGGTCGAGCACCTTTGAGGTTACTTCATTGGCATCAATCGGGTCGTACGTAATGGCAAATAAGCCACATTTTGAAACGACCGTCTCCATCCCGGGAGCTGACTGATGAAGAGCAATTGCATCTGATGGAAGCACAAGCTCATCTGGAGAAGCCAACTTTTTATGATGGGTAAAAAAAGAACCTGGCAGTTGTGAAGTCACTTCCGGGTACAGCTCATTCAGCCTTTTTCGAATGTCTGCAATGGTCACCGCTTCCTGTGAAAGTTCTACCGTGATCACATCACCAAGTTGCTCCGCCATACCTGCGAATAGCTGAATACGGTATTGCATATGATCTGCCCCCTTGCACCTATTCTATCGAATTCATCTATTCTATGAATAGAATTTACCCTCCTGAAACCGGAGGAATAATCGCAATCTCATCATGGATACTTACGAGGTCCTCAGGAGCGGCGTAGGCTTGATTTCTGGCAACAAAAGAACCCTGCAACTGGGCTGCTGCTTCAGGGAAACACTCGGATAGCAAGTCTTTTAACGCGGCAACGCTCATCGCTTCTTGATCAGTAGGCACCGTGATTATAGGCCCTCCCAGCTGTTCCGCAAGTCCAGCAAATACTTGAATATGATAGTTCATTTAACATACCCTCCTTTTCAGTACAGTGACTGTCCACCACATATGTACCAAGAAAAACCAACATGAATGAATACCCCGAAAGGTTTTATTCCATGCTGGTTAACTATGACGGTGTACAATGAGGATTTGTATATTATATTTTAGATTCAGCCAGTTCATCAATCCGTTCGGTATGCGTATATACATTCAGAGAATGACTGCGTATAAAGCCAACGGTAGTAATCCCCAGATCCTCAGCCAATTCAAGTGCAAGCTCTGTGGGAGCTGACTTGGACAAAACAACTTCACAGCCAATCTTCGCGACCTTCAACAAAATTTCAGACGAAATGCGCCCGCTGAAAACTATGATTTTGTCTTGTAATACAATATCATGTTTTAGGCAATGCCCATAGATTTTATCCAGCGCATTGTGTCGGCCGATATCTATTCTGGACAGGATCATTCCGTCTTTGTCGCACAGCGCTGCATTATGAACGCCACCGGTCTCTTGGAACGTAAGTGCCGAGCTTTGCATTAAATTCATCAAGCGGAAACAATCGTCAAAAGACAGCGTAACATGGGTGTCATTCATTCTTTTTGCCACTTTGGCATCATTCATAAAATAAAAGCCCTGTCTACTTTTCCCGCAGCAGGAGGTAATGTACCGTTTGGAATGAAAGTTTTGATAAAACTCATTCATTCGACGGGTTTTAATATGAACAAAGCCTTCTTTTTCCTGAACCCAAATATCTTCAATATCATCGTACCGTTGAATGACGCCTTCAGAGGCCAAGAAACCTACTGCCATATCTTCCACATACTCCGGTGTACAAACCATGGTAGCAAATTCCTGCTGATTGATTTTGATGGTCACCGGATGCTCCGTCACCACAGTGTCTTCAAAACGCTTGATCTGACCGTCACGATAACGTAAAATCTCACGTTTTACCTCAGCCGGCTTTTCCATGTGCTCCACTCCCTTGTTTCTGACAGGCTGGCTCTTCGGCTCACCCGCCGATGTGTGACATTTCAATTTTAGACGTTGCTTGCTGTGTATGATTCAGCCGTTCCTCTGAATAGCGGTCTGTACGTTCTCTCCAAACACGTTCAATGTAAGCTCTAATCTCGTCATCGGACTGTTCGGAACGCAGCATCGCGCGAAGCTTGTACCCTTGAGAGGCAAACAGGCACGTGTACAAGGAGCCTTCAGCAGAAATTCTCGCTCGTGTACATGTGGAGCAGAAGGCGTCCGTAACAGACGAAATAATGCCGATTTCCCCGTCTCTGTCCTGATACCTGTAGCGCGTCGCCACCTCACCTTTGTACTGGGGTGGGACAGGTTCTAACGGCATATGCTCGTGAATGGCTTCGATGATCTGCTGCTTGGAAACGACCTGATCCAATTTCCAGCCATTGGTGTTGCCTACATCCATAAACTCAACAAAACGTAAAATATGCTTTTTCTTTTGGAAATAGTCGGCCATGGGAACAATATCCTGATCGTTAAAGCCCTTTTGCACGACCATATTTATTTTCACTTGCATCCCTGCTTGAGCCGCAGCCTCAATACCATCCAGCACCGCCTTTACACTGCTTCTGCCCCCGTTCATTTGGCGGAACCGATTTTCATCGAGCGAATCCAGACTAACCGTCACTCTCTTCAGTCCAGCCTCTCGCAGTGCTACAGCATATTTAGGCAAAAATACGCCGTTTGTCGTCATTGCAATATCTTCAACGCCATTGAGTTGAGTTAACGAATGAATAAGCAAGGACAAATCTTTCCTCAGCAACGGCTCACCACCAGTAATACGCAGCTTCGTAACGCCCAGCGAGACAAAAATACGGGAAAGGCGCGTAATTTCCTCAAAGGTCAATATTTTTTCTTTTGGCAAAAACGGATAGTCATGGCCAAATATTTCTTCCGGCATACAATATCGGCACCGAAAATTACATCGGTCTATGACGGATATTCTTAAGTCCCGTAACGGACGATTCCATTGATCGTCGCTCCGGTTCGCCATCCTGTTCACCTCAATCCGTCTTCATTAATAAAACTCTTTACACTCTAAATTGGAACGGCATTTCCGTACATTTTATACTGAACCAAAAAACCGGCATCACAACAACTTCTTCGCTTATGAATATCGAAGAATCTGCTAAATGCCGGTTAATTTATCTACATCAGGATTTTACGAATCCCACTTCAGGTGATATAGAAAAATCAAACTAACAAGCGCTGCGACAAATAAAATATACGCGATTCCCACGTACACTCCATTTACGATTGCTCTGAAATAGATTACATTCCTATTGTTAGCAATCCTGGAACGTTTGTCAATGATTTTTCGTTTTCTCAAACGATAATCATTACCAATTAAAAAATTAGTAATGTACCGTTGAACTATCTTAAATTTTACGTTATAGTTACACGAGATGACATGCAGAAAATGACATATCTAAGTTATTCAGAAGTTATTGATATACAGACAGTGCGTACTGTTTGTTATTAATACATATTCAAATGGCGGATTGGCCTCCAGGACCTAGAGCTTGGTCACTACTCCACCATAAACACAAGTGCTGGAACACGAGCACTTGTGTTTATGGTGGAGTTTTTTTATTCCTAATTTTTAAATTTAAAATCTGAAAGGAGCCTGAACCGTGACTGATAGTACGATCAAAATTACATTAAACGGACAGGAACTGAAAACGAAGAACAGCGCAACGATTCTTGAAGTGATTAACGAAAACAACATCGCCCATCCCCAGCTGTGTTACGTTCCCGAAGTCGATCCGATCCGCACCTGTGACACATGTATTGTGGAAGTGGACGGAAAACTTATGCGTTCCTGCTCAACATTGGCTTCGGATGGAATGAATATTCATTTACATTCGGATCGCGCGAAAGCAGCTCAAACCGAGGCTATGGACCGATTGCTGGAAAATCATCTCCTCTACTGCACCGTGTGCGATAACAACAACGGTAATTGTACTTTGCATAATACAGCAGAGCTTATGGAAATTGAACATCAAAAATATCCGTACCAACCGAAAGTTGACCCGACAGAAGTAGATATGTCTCATCCCTTCTACCGATATGACCCCAATCAATGTATTGCATGCGGCCAATGCGTAGAGGTATGCCAAAACCTTCAGGTCAATGAAACGCTGTCCCTCGACTGGGAGGCTGAACGTCCTCGCGTCATATGGGATGATAGGGTTGCGATTAACGATTCCTCCTGCGTTAGCTGTGGTCAGTGTGTAACCGTCTGCCCATGTAATGCCTTGATGGAGAAATCGATGCTGGGAGAAGCAGGCTTCATGAGTGGCATGAGCAAGGATTTATTAAATCCGATGGTGGATTTAATAAAAGAAGTGGAGCCGGGCTATAGTGGGATTTTTGCTATTTCCGAAGCCGAGGCAGCGATGCGTGAAACCCGTATGAAAAAAACGAAAACCGTCTGTACGTTTTGCGGTGTAGGTTGCAGCTTTGAGGTTTGGACCAAAGGCCGCAAAATTTTGAAGGTACAACCTACCTCTGAGGGACCTGTTAACGGTATCTCGACATGCGTAAAAGGAAAATTCGGCTGGGATTTTGTGAACAGCGATCAGCGTCTGACCTCCCCTTTAATTCGTCAAGGTGACGAATTTGTGGAAGCAACCTGGGAAGAAGCACTGAGCCTGATGGCCAGCAAAATGGGAGCTATTCAAGAAACCTATGGTGGCGAAGCACTCGGCTTTATTTCTTCGTCCAAATTTACCAATGAAGAAAACTATTTGATGCAGAAGTTGGCTCGTCAGGTCTTCCAAACGAATAACGTCGATAATTGCTCACGGTATTGCCAATCTCCTGCGTCATGGGGGCTGCAATACACCGGAGGCATCGGTGGGGACAGCGGTACGATTAAAGACATTGCCAAAGCAGGTTTGGTCATGCTGGTCGGTTGCGCGCCGGGAGAAGGACATCCAGTGCTGGCTACTCGTATCAAACGTGCGCATAAGCTACACGGTCAAAAGTTGATCTCGGTCGACCTGCGCAAGCATGAAATGGCAGAACGCGCAGATCTGTTCATCCGTCCGAAGCAAGGTACTGATTATGTATGGTTATCCGCTGTAGCCAAATACATCATTGAGCAAAACTGGCATGATGCAAGATTCATTGAAGAACATGTAAACTTCTATCCTGAATATTTGAAGTTGCTGGAGCGTTTCTCCCTGGAATTTGCCGAACAGGAAACTGGTATTTCCAAAGAAACACTGATTCAGGTAGCGACTATGATTCACGAAGCCGATGGCACTGCCATTTGCTGGGGTATGGGTGTGACGCAAAACATCGCAGGCTCCTACACTTCGATTGCGATTGCCAACCTGCTGCTGGTGACTGGAAACTTTATGCGTCCGGGTGCAGGCGCATATCCGCTTCGCGGACATAACAATGTTCAAGGTGCTGCCGATATGGGTACGATGCCGGATATTTTCCCGGGCTATCAGCCCGTGACGAACGATGTCGTTCGTGCCAAGTTTGAAGCGGCCTACGGTGTACAAATTCCAGGTCAACGCGGACTAGACAACATTCAGATGCTGGAAGCCATTGAAACAGGTAAGCTCAAAGCGATGTATATCGCTGGCGAAGAGATGGCATGGGTGGATGCCGACTCCAACCATACCCAAGAAATGCTGGCGAACTTGGATTTCCTTGTCGTTCAGGATGTATTTCTGAGCAAAACAGCTGAATTCGCCGATGTCATTTTGCCAGCCGTACCTTCACTCGAAAAAGACGGAACCTTTACGAACACCGAACGTCGTGTCCAACGTTTATATGAAGCACTCCGCCCTATGGGAGACAGTAAACCGGATTGGTGGATTTTCAGCCAATTTGCCAAGCACATGGGATTTGATTGGGATTACAGCCATCCAAGTGAAATTTTTGAGGAAATGGCGTCGCTCACTCCATTTTTCTCCCAATGTAATTATGACGTATTGGAAGGCTGGAACAGCTTCCACTGGGGATCGCCGGATGGTAGCAATACACCGTTGCTGCACACCAACGGCTTTAACTTTCCGGATAAAAAAGCGCGTTTGGGACTTTTCGAATATGTACCACCGAAAGAGTACCCCGCTGAATTCGATCTGACCTTGAATAATGGTCGACTGCTCGAACAGTTTCATGAAGGAAATATGACGACCAAATCAGCGGGTATTCAGCTCAAACTTCCAAAAGTATTTGTGGAAGTTTCCCCTGAATTGGCTGAAGAGCGCGGAATCCATAATGGATCACTGGTTCGATTGGAATCCCCTTATGGTGCGGTCAAGCTACGCGTTCTGGTTACAGACCGGGTGCAGGGAACTGAGATTTATGTGCCGATGCACTCTACCAGCCATGACGGTGCTGTCAATCTGTTAACTGGTGGAGCGTTCGATGTGGTCACCCGTACACCGGCCTATAAACAAGCCAAAGTACGGATGCAAGTTTTGGAGGTAGACGGTCAAAATCCACTACCACGTATCAATCCGCGTTACAAAAAGCGTCATCCGCAAAATGGGGTTGAAGTGGACCGTAAGTGGAATCGTCCCGGTTACGTCGATTTAGTGGATCAAAAATAAGGAGGTCGAACCGTGGCTAAGCCTATTTCAATTGTGAGAAAACGCATTTTGACAGAAGAAGAACGGCAAAAACAATCGCTAGATCAGCTTACTGCTGATCTGGCGGACAATGGGGCGGCACTGCAGAAGACACTTGAAATCGTACGCGAGCTGCACGATAGTGGTCTTCTCGAAGCAGCTCAGTCTATGCTAAAGGCTAAAGAAAGCATCGCCAAAATCGCTGTAGGACAAGCGACGCGTAAGCCTGTGACGAACATCATCAATAATCTCATGGGAGCAGCAGGGATGCTGTCTGAGGTAGACCCCGAGCTGATGAAAAAGCTGGCAAACAGTGTTACTAATGGCCTGAACGAAGCCGATAAACATCTAAAGCAGAATAAAAAGACTCGTCTGCGCGATCTTATGAAGGCGATGAATGATCCAGATGTAAACCGGGCAATGGGATTTGGCATTCATTTTCTCAAAGGAGTGGGGAAAAGTTTGTCTGATAAATAACTCATAGAGCGTGAAGGTGGAAGACTAGTAACAACAGACAATAAAAAGAGCTGGCTCCGAAAACGGGGGCAGCTCTTTTTATTTATTTTTTATCCACCTGCAATAGCGTCACCGTTTTAAGAGAAACGGCATCTTTTATTTGCTCCTCTGCGATGACCTTGAGCTTAAGCAAACTGGCAATCTTCGACGTATCCGGCTTGGAAAACAAGCGCCATAGCTGCGGATCAGGCAGTGAATCATATAGCTTTGTATGATCGTATTCCTTGCGGTGCTGCTGTATAATCTTGACTCGGTAGTTGCCAATTTCCCAATCTGATACTTCCTGCTGTGCACAATGAGCGGTAATGTCATTACGCAAATCAGTCAGTTCACCTTCAATTTCTTTTTGCTTTTGCTTTAACTGGTAGTAGCGACGTACCTTGTTTTCCAATGCCATCACGCTCCTCTGCTTACATATGTATGTTTGCAGAAGCGTTTTAGGACAAGTTTTGTAATGTTAGGATTGAAGGTATAACTGCAAAAGCATTTCCCGGGTAATGGAAAGGTCCATAAGTTGAGAGCATCATCATCCAAACTTTATTTCAGGATTATGCAAAATTCGATTCCAATCGCTCCAAAGTGCAATATATAGACGAACTAGACCATTTCGATCTATATATTGTTTATTGGAAGTCGCTTATTGGATTTTTGCAAAATCCTCATTTAGGTACATTCGTCCCTGGATTTACAGGCCCTGCTCCTTGGGATTTCCCCTTACGCTTCATATAATTGGCCCAGTATGCCGTCAGAATAGGTACTAAAATCGAGGTCACAATGACCGAAGCAGCAACTAAGGCCGTTGCAGATTGCGCAACAGGCAGGAACTCAGGCTTGATATTGGCGACAATGACTGGATTGGCTACTGCTGCACCTGCTGTACTGGAGGCTGCAATCCCTGCTGTACCGTTGCCACCACCAATATATTTGTCCGCCAGAATCAGTGGAATACCTGTAATGACAATTACAAAAATACCCAATAAAATACCAAGCATACCTGTTTGGACAATGACACTCAGGTCAATGGAACAACCAAGTGCAAAACCGAAAAATGGAATCAAAGCTTGCGTTGCGTTCCCAAAATATTTTCGGAAATCATGATCCAGATTGCCCAACATAAAGCCGACCAAAAATGGTAATACCGCCCCCACAAATGTTTGCGGTTCAAAAACGGCCAGCCCAGTGCTACCCAAAATAATCATGGTCACCAACGGACCCGATTCCAGTGACATCAGTACAAATGCTCCTGCCTCTTCCTTGGAGCCATACTGCTGCATAATGGAGGCGTATAATCCGCCGTTCGTCATATCCATAGCCGAGATCAGCGCCAGCACTGACAAACCTGCAAATAGTCCACTTTCTACACCACCAACAGGCAGCAATCTGGATGCAATGATCGCCACTACCCACGCGACCGCGATTTTGGTCAATACGAGCGTTCCTGATTTACGCAATACAGTACCCGTCGCTCGCACATCTATAGAAGCACCCATACAAAAAAACCACACTGCTAAAATGGGTACCGTACCTGTCATCAGCCCCTTGGTAAAAGATCCAAAATAGTCGCCTGCCCATGGAGTAAATGTATGAAAAAGTGCGCCAATAAACAGCGGCACCAGCATAATGCCCCCTGGAATTTTATCAATGTTTTGTTTGATTTTCATTACTTCGTTCAACCCTTTCGTTTTTGCCAATGCAAAAACAAGGCCGTATTACTTGCGGCTCAAGCCGAGCTCGGGAATCAGTCTTGCGAAGGTATCATGACTCTCCTTCAGTTGCTGCGCGAATGCCTCTGCATCCTGGACACGCAATCCCAACCCATGCTTACGCATTTCCTCCCTGAATTCCTCGTCTTTCGTCCCCTTGATCAGTGCATCCGTCAGCGTTTGAGCAACTTCATCCGGTGTATCCTTGGGTACAGCCAGCCCTCTCCAAGTGCCAATAAAATGTACACGCAGCCCAGTGGCTTGCTGTAGTGTAGGCACTTTTGGAAACGCTTCCGAAATAGTGTCTGCCTGGATCGCCAGTATGCGAAGTTTCCCTTCGTCCACGTATTTCTTCACTTCTGCGGGACTGACGGGTACAGCATCCACAAATCCGCTCATTAAAGCGGAGACGGCTGGGCCTGCTCCCTCATAAGGGATATGGGTAAAGCGGACTCCGCTTTTCTGCTCCAGCATCGCGGCAGCAAGGTGCCATATGCTCCCTGTGCCTGCATTCCCCATTTTGAGCTTGCCGGGATGGGCCTCAGCATCCTCCAGAAATGCCTCCGCTGTCTTCCATGGTGCATCCGCACGGACCGTAATGGCGGAAGGGTCCATATTGGTTTGAAGCAGCGGCTTAAATCGCTCATAGGTGAGCGGTAGCAGTCCCAAATGAGGCAACGTAGTCAGCTCAGCGACCAGATACGTTACGGTATAACCGTCCGCCTGCGCCTCAGCCCCTTCCATCAGCCCGACAGAACCGCCTCCCCCCGTTCGATTAACGACGATGATCGGCTGACCGAGATGCTTTTCGGCGGCTTTCGCCAACGCTCTCGCGGTAATATCCGTACCGCCTCCGGCTGCATAAGGAACGACGAGTGTTATTGGCTTCGTAGGAAATATACGGCTGTGATCCTGCAGGGTGCGGTGATCCACATATTCACTGATACTCAAGGCAGAAAGCATAGCTACTCCCGCCGCAACCAGCACATATTTTTGCCATGGCTTTTTCTTCATTACGTTTCCTCTTCTCCAAAAATGAACTGGGCCCGTCATGCGCCCGTTTTCACCTCCCACGTTTTCGGTCTTGTTGTTTGCGTTTACATGAAGTCAATGTACCGCAACGTGGAGGGCTACAGCTATCGCTTAATCTTCGTATTTATCTTCTATTTCGCCAAAGTATCGACCTTTTGACCGATCTGCATATTCATTGGAAGATTTGCTGATTTGTCTGAATTTCCCTGGGGTCACTTGTTTGTGCTTGCGGAATACCCGAATAAAGCTGTTCTCATTTCGGTATCCGACCTGTTCTGCAATTTCACCGATTTTCAAATGGGTTTCACATAGTAATGTGCATGCCTTTTTTACGCGTAATCCAGTCAAATAATCGTAAACGGTGGTCCCCGTTTCTTCCTTGAACATGCTGCTCACCGAGGACACGCTCATGTGAACATGATCCGCAATTTCCTGAAGCCCGATGTTCAAATGCAAATGATGTTCCATATACTCGATCATCTCTTGTACACGCACAAAATCTTTGGACTGAATGCGGCCGTGCCATTTTTCTTCGATATCAGTCAACATAATGACCAGCAATGCCTCAATGTCTTGAAGGTCTAGCGTCAGAATCTGATTCCAGTGGTAATCAGCAAGCTGATCCGGCGGCGTCACACTCTGAGTGGCACACCATTTTAGCAAATCTTCCAGCAATTCATGAACAAACAAGTAGACTTGGGCTGGGGATGTTCTGTGGAGTCGAAGTTCTTCTACCCAGTGGCTGATTAACTTTACACTTGCACCTGGTTCCTGTGACTCCAGGGCACGAATCATTTCCACACGCCGATTGTCCAGCAATGTTGAATCCTGAATCTGCTCCTTTGACTGTTCATCCACTGTGTTATCCTTTTTCACACTTATGCTGCTGTCTATATTCGTATATGAACGTCCATACCCCTCATACAAACGCAAATTAAGGGCCTCTTTTCCTTTTATAAAAGACGCCCGTGCCTCTCGAATATCCGTGACCATATGACCAATTCCTATAGAAATGGTCAAAGGAAGATGCTCACCGACAACCTGAATCAGCCTATCCACACTTTTCTGAAGCAAAATGCTCTCTTGGAGGTCAGTTTCTGTACCAACTTCATTCGAACTCTCGCTGAACTGTAACAGCACAATAAAACCACTTTCCTCCTCCGGCGAGCATACTGCTTTCCAGTGAGGTTCTAGCATCTCTAGCAAAATATTGTTCAGCGCATACTTGAGCAGCATTTTATCCTCTTCTGGAAAGCTTGCGGCCCACGTAGAATACCGGTCGATGGACACGATCATGACAAACAAAGAATGGCCGTCCCAATCGGAAAAATACTGTTCCCATTTCATACGCATTTCCTGTATGCCCATTCTACGCTGGATGACATCTTCCATATATTTGGAACGCAGCTCCGGCAGGCTTCGCTCTACCACCAATGATTTGCGGTGAAACTCTCCAACCAGTTTGCTAATCACAGGTTCCAGATCATACAATCCTCCTTGGCGTATTCCCTTATTGCCCGAATTCAACAGGCTATTAATTTTTTTCAAGGGGCGAAAAGCTGCATAATTGTAATAGTAAACCGCTGAGCACCCAGCCAGTATAGAGATAAAGGCCAGCCACAGCATCATATTGCGCGCCAACTTTACATTTTTCAGCAGCTTGTCCATCGGAACGAGCGATACTAGACGCCAGCCCGTTACATCAGAAAAGGTTTGGTTCGCCATATATTCCATGTCCCCTATCTCCACATAAGCATAAGGGCTCACATCCAGCTCTTTCAAAATCCTGCCCATATCATTTAAGGGTAAGGACGATCTCAGCTTGGGATAGATCAACTCGCCCTCCAGATCATACACGTATTGCGAGTTGGATAAATGAATATATAGTTTGGAGAAAAAACGGTCGTAATCCAGATTGATTAGCACCGCACCCACGACCTGACCATTCTCTACTATGGGCCTGGCCAGCGAAAGCAACTCTACCGTCCCCTGCTCACGATCGGTGCCGTACCATCTCCGCTTAATCAACAACGGCTTTTTTTGAATGTCCTGAATCCAGGGAACCCATGTGGTATCCGGTGCCTGCTTCCAATCAGGCATGTAACCATAATTGCTGGATACGAGAGCATGATTGTCCAAAGAAATAACTTCAACCGAATAAATTTCATCGTGCGAAGAAAGGGTTTTCAAGTATTTCTGAAGCCGATCTATGACGGAGGCGTTGTCTTCCAGCGATTTCCCATCCGTTTGGACACGTACAAAAGCCTCTACATCCGGATGATATGCTGCGTCCAGCGCCTTGTTATCAGACTCACGAAAAGCCCGATTGGTCACATCCAGATTGATTTGCAATAATTCTATATTGGGTGTGTTCAGCTCGGTATCCAAACCTTCACGGTATCCTGAATACGATAGCAAGCCGATCACGCTAATCACGAGCGACACGCACAGAGTGAGCAGTAGAATCAGTCTTGTTTGTTTATTTTTCAGTATCAATCGAAGCTTAAGTCGCAACATTCCCGTAACTTCATCCTTCCGGACTTCGTTGTCCATCTTCCTCTTGCCAATATACGTGGTGACATATTCTCCCTAAATCTATTTGACACAAGAGTCGGAATTCCCTGCCTATGTAATTCAAACTTAATATAAGGAACAACATTCATATAAAAAAAGAAGAAGTCTCCCTGTACAAGGTAGAACTTCTTCTTTGGCGCTGCTTGTATTCATTATTCAGCAAAAACAGATACTCGCTTCACAGGTTTTAGCTTGTCTTTTCCACCTGAAAACGATCTAGTTCCCGCTGCATTTCCCCGCGAATCTGGCGAAGCTCTTTTACCTTCTCAGCCGATTCCTCAAATGAACGCTTCTGCTCTACCGTGGAAGCCGTAATCTCTTCACTGCCTGCGGCGGACTGCTGAGTGATTGCGCTGATATTTTCAATAGCTTGTTGCACCTGTACGCTCAGTTCTCGCGATACATTCATGTCCGTTGATAGCTTGCTGACTTGGCTGGCAATTTGCTGCACTTTGCCACTAATCTCTGTAAACGATTCTCCGGTCGAGGAAGTTGCCTTCTCCTGCTCACGGAACAGCTCCTGACTTTGCGCCACAGAAGTCTTCACCTTATCCATAGCCTGCGTGATACCGTCAACTGCGGTATAAATTTTCTTTACAGCAGACTCTGATTGATTCGCCAGCTTTTTCACTTCATTGGCAACAACAGCAAAACCTTTTCCTGCTTCACCCGCACGTGCAGCCTCAATAGAAGCATTCAAGGACAACAGCGATGTTTGGCTTGCAATTTCGGAGACATATCCAGTCATGGTTGTAATCTCGGCTGCATTAGCCTCCAGTTCCTTGACCGTCTGCTCCACTTCGGACATGGCTGAACGATTTTCTGCAACAATTCGCAGTTGATCGCTCATGACCCGCGTACCCTGCTCAATGACACGCAAAGCATCCTCACTATACGCGGTCGATTGTGTGGTCTCCAGCAGATTCGATTCAAACTTTTGCTGCATCTCGTCCACAACGCCAACTGTCGACGACAGATCCTCAGCAATTTTCTGACTGCCTATCGCCAGTTCCTCTGTTGACGTGCTGACTTGTGTCACAATTTCCTTCATGGCCTCATTATGCTGATCAATATCCCGAGCCATCAGATCGACACGATTACCCGCCTGATCAATGGAGAGTACAATGCTGCGCAAGTTCCCGATCATCACCCGGAAAGATTCATTGAGCTCGTCCAGCTCATCTCGTCCCTTCGTTTGTGCGAGCTGCACTGTCAGGTTCCCCTCGGCAATTTGCTTTGCAGCATCCGTTAACTTGCGTGTTCTAAGGGCAAGCTGCCTGGAGGTATATGTATTATATAGCCCAACCGCCACAAGAAGTAGAACTGCACCTGTCAAGGCCAATTGCCAAGTAAAACGAATGCTTTTAGTCAAATCTTCTGTGTATTGGTCATAACGTGCCTTCGTCAGCAGATCCAGCATAAATACATCGTTCTGAATCCCTTGGGCACGCATGGCCTCCCGCTTGGACTCCGGGCTGTTTTGGGTACTCATTGCTTTCTCCGTTGCTACTTTCAATTGGCTGAATTTTGTTTTAATCGTATTCAGTCGCTTTTGCTGCGCTTCGGTTTGCATCATGCCCTGTGAAAGCAAAGCAATCGTCTTTTCAGACTGAGTCAGTTGGTTTTGCACATCGGCTTTGTTGCTCTCCGTCATGGAAGCTGAATAATTTTGCAGTGCCTGCCCTGACTGAATCAAATAGGCATTGAGCTGCTGTACATTCAACATAGCCGGAACCAGATTACTACTTTGCGAGTTAATACGAATTAATTCAAAAATGATATATGCCACTAAAGCCAGGCAAGCGATCAAGGAAATCATCGCGTTCAGCACCAGTTTACCTTGCAGTTTCATCAGCCTTCATCCTCCGTTTGCGAAAATTTATTGGGTGGGTACAGTAAGTGTGCCGGATTTGATTTTTTCCTTTAAATCATCCAGCAACTTTTGCTGATCTGGATTCAGTGTCACGACACGAATAGGCGCTAAACCTACACCATCTTCTGCAAGACCAAACACCATATCCTTCTCCGTAAATTTTCTTTGATGATCTGCAAAGCCTTTGACTGCTGTATAAATTGCAATGTCTACATTTTTAAACATCGAGGTCACTACCGCTTTTTCCGCAATAAAAAACTGGTCACTATCGACCCCGATGGCGAATTTATGCTGCTTTTGCGCTTCCTGTAGCGCACCTACGCCCGTAAGACCTGCGGCTGCAAAGATAACATCAATCTGATCCTGATTAATCATGTCATCGGCAATTTCCGTACCCAGTTCCGGCTTTCCAAAATCTCCTGCATACGTTGCAGTAACTTTGGCATTAGGCTTGACTGATTGCACCCCTGCGCGATACCCAATTTCAAATTTTTTCAACAGAGGAGATTCCGCACCTCCGAGAAAACCCACCTGTTCGGTGCGACTCGTCAAACCCGCAACGACTCCAGCCATAAAACTGCCCTCTTCTGCTTTGAAGCTAATAGAGGCCACATTCGGTAAATCTGATTTCTCATCCACGATTAAAAATTTACGGTCTGGATATTTTTTGGCAATGGATTCCAAACTGTCCTTCACCATGTAACCCAGACCAATGATTAAATCCGCTTTTTCTTGAGCAAGCTGTTCAAAAGCCGCATCATACGTCTTGGTCTCAGTTATTTCCCGGTATTCAAAAACAATCTTCCCCTCATCCCTTGCCTTGACCAAACCTCGAAAAGCCGCGTCGCTGTAAGATTGGTCACCCAGACCAATATCTGACAGTACGATTCCCACCTTAATGGGCTGAGCCTTGGTTTGTGCTGCCGACTGTCCACATGCACTTAGCAATAATGCAAAGATTGTGACAATGGGAATCCACCTAAAATTCAACAATACTACTCGCTTCTTCATGACATATCACCTCAGCATAATTTGGAAATCCCCAACATCTTTATATCGGTTATAAAAGCATATTTTTTCATAAGAGTTTCTGTAAATTCGTTGTAAATGGAACATGATAAATGAGATGATTTTTTCTCTATATGTAAAAAGTGTAGAATTTCATACTGCTTTTATTATACGAACTGTCCAAATTCATTTATTTTCGTTTATATCGGAAGAATAAAGTGTAATTTGGAAAACATAGGCACTCTGAAACCATCATTCTATTTCAATCCGAAAGGAGCAACATTTAATATGACTTCGACAGATTTAATTCCGCAGCCCAAAACTTATGGTCCCTTAGGTAATCTGCCTTTGATCGATACACATGCCCCTGTTCAGTCTCTGGTTAAGCTTTCTTATGAGTACGGTCCCATTTTTCGCATGGATCTGCCTGAAGGAACGAACATTTATATTTCCGGTCATAAGCTGGTCGCAGATGCTTGTGATGAATCCCGTTTCGACAAACAAGTGTGGGCTCCACTACAAAAAGTACGAGCTTTTGCAGGAGACGGACTATTCACAAGCTGGACTGAGGAACCGAACTGGCGCAAGGCCCACCAAATTTTGCTGCCAAGCTTCAGTCAGAGGGCTATGAAGGGTTACCACAATATGATGCTTGATCTTGCCGTTCAGCTGATACAGAAATGGTCTCGACTCAATCCCGATGAAAGTGTAGAGGTACCGGAAGATATGACCCGGCTGACTTTGGATACCATCGGATTATGCGGCTTTAATTATCGTTTTAACAGCTTCTACCGCGATCAGCCCCATCCGTTCGTGACCAGTATGACACGCGCACTAGATGAAGCGATGGGTCAGTTGCAACGACTAAATCTGCAAAACAAGCTGATGTTATCGAAAAGAAAGCAGTTTAAACATGACATCGAAACGATGTTTTCTCTGGTGGACAGCATTATTGAAGAGCGTAAAACCCTTGGCAACCAAGGAGAAGAAGATTTACTAGCGCATATGCTGGAAGGCAAGGACCCGGAAACTGGTGAGACGCTGGATGATGAAAATATCCGCTATCAGATCATCACCTTCCTCATTGCCGGTCATGAAACGACCAGTGGGCTTTTATCCTTTGCCATTTACTATTTGCTTAAAAATCCGCGAACGCTAACCAAGGCCTATGAAGAAGTGGATCGCGTGCTCACCGATTCGCTGCCTTCTTATACTCAGGTTCGTGAACTCAAGTACATAAGGATGATACTGAATGAAGCTCTGCGACTATGGCCGACAGCGCCCGCCTTCTCTCTCTTTGCCAAAGAAGATACGTTGCTCGACGGAACCTACCCACTTAAAAAAGGTGACAGCGTCAATGTACTTATTCCAAAACTGCACCGTGATACCGAGGCTTGGGGCGAAGATGTTGAGGAATTTCGACCGGAGCGCTTCGAGGACCCATCCGCCATTCCGCAAGATGCCTACAAACCGTTTGGCAACGGTCAACGCGCCTGTATTGGACAGCAGTTTGCCTTACAGGAGGCCACCCTCGTGCTGGGTATGGTATTGAAACATTTTGAGCTGATTGATCATACTCATTATGAGTTGAAAGTCAAAGAAACGCTCACACTCAAGCCGGAGGGCTTCACCATTCAAGTACGTCCGCGCAGCACACAGACTGCCGTCATGCTGCCAGGTGCCGCTCAAGAACTTCATGAACAAGAGGAACAAAAGGTTGCACCCCCCCATGCCGAAAAGCATGATACTTCTTTGCTGTCTTTGTACGGCTCGAATCTGGGTACAGCTGAGGGACTTGCTGGTGAACTAGCCGATTTAGGTCGAAATTGGGGTTTCAACAGTAGCATAGCAACTCTGAATGATCGTGTGGACAATTTGCCTAAAGAAGGCGTGGTACTTATTACGACCGCATCTTATAACGGGCATCCGCCAGATAATGCTGATGCCTTTGTAGAATGGTTGGAGCAGGCAGACGAGGGGCAACTGGCAGGCGTAAGGTACGCTGTATTCGGCTGCGGCGACCGGAATTGGGCCAGCACGTATCAGCGCATTCCAAGGATGATTGATGAGCTAATGGCTGCCAAAGGGGCAAAGCGACTGTATGATCGGGGCGAGGGTGACGCCAGTGGTGACTTCGAGAAGGATTGGGAAGTCTGGAATCGCGGCCTATGGCCGGAATTGCTGAACGCTTTCGGGATAGAGCACAATGATACAGAACCACAGGACAGTAGCAGTCTGAGCATAGAGTTCGTCAGCGCCATACTCAGTACACCTCTTGCAGACAACTACGGAGCAGTTACCGCCGTCGTTACAGCGAATCGTGAGCTGCTTGCTGCTGAAAGTGAACGCAGTACACGACATCTGGAGCTCAAATTACCGACTGGATTGTCCTATTGCGAAGGTGACCATCTTGGTGTGTTGCCGCGTAATCCTGCTTCGCTGGTCAAAAGGGTGATGCAACGCTTTAAATTACAGGAACAGGATTACATCGTATTGAGAGGCAGTGACCGGGATGCGGCGCATCTCCCCTTAGATCGGCCTGTCAGCATAGGAGATTTGCTCACTCTCAGTGTGGAACTGCAAGAACCGGCAACGAGAGCCCAGCTACGACAACTAGCATCCTTTACAGTGTGTCCACCGCACAAGAAAGAAATCGAAGCTTTGCTGGAGGATGCTACCTTTGATCAAGAGATACGACAGAAGCACGTCACGATGCTGGATATTCTGGAGAAGTATCCAGCCTGCGAGCTGCCATTTGAAAACTTTATCTCGCTGTTACCACCACTCAAGCCTAGGTACTACTCCATCTCAAGCTCTCCGCTTGAATCGGAGAATTCAGCGAGTATAACCGTGGGCGTCGTGCGTGGACCAGCCCGTAGCGGACAGGGCGAATACCTAGGAATTGCCTCCAACTATTTGGCGCAGCTCCAACCAGATGATCCAATTGTCATTTTTGTGCGTAAGCCTCAGTCGGGCTTCCGTTTGCCGGAAGATCCGACGGTGCCTGTCATCATGGTCGGTCCAGGTACTGGAGTGGCACCATTCCGCGGATTCCTCCAAACCCGCCATGTACTTAAGGAAAGAGGGGAACAGCTCGGCGAGGCTCACCTATACTATGGCTGCCGTAATCCTAAGCTTGACTATCTGTACAAGCAAGAGCTGCAAGCCTGGGAGCAGGAAGGAATTGTTACGCTTCATACAGCTTTTTCACGTCTGCCCGATCAACCCAAAAGATACGTGCAGCATATCATGAAAGAAGATGCAGACACTCTGATTCACTTGCTTGATGAAGGAGCGCATCTATATGTATGCGGTGATGGTAGCCGGATGGCTCCCGATGTAGAAAACACCCTTTGTGCTGCTTACGCGGAAGCACACCATACCAGTAAAGAAGAAGCACAGCAATGGCTGGATCGTCTTCAACAGGAAAAACGCTATGCCAAGGATGTCTGGACAGGCATCTAATGATATCAATATAAGAGCAATCATCATGTTAAAAAATAAAAGGGACTGATTACTAGGCTTCAATCCCGTCGCCAGTAATTCAGTCCCTTTGATGATTATCTTTCACTCCATTTGGAAGCAATCACATCTACTTTACTTTCTAATAAGTCCATAACCTCCTCACGGTGCCTAGCCTTGAATAAATCAATCATGTCGATCAAGTCGTTGCGATCTAATAATTTAACCCCATTGACAGCAGCAAGTGTTTTACAGGATTCCGTATAACGGCCGGAGGTGATGACGAGGGACTTGTCAGCTGCATAATAACGCATAGAGGTATATATTTCCTGCACTGCTCCCAAGCCCACCGGATGTTGTACGCCATAACGTTTGGCCTGTATGACAACTCTGACGCCTTCACGGTCTGTAAAAACCAGATCCGCTCCAAAATCCCGGCTACTGGTTGTTTTATAGATATCCTTATAGCCAAGCGCGGATAATAACCGCTGCAAATAAAGCTCAAATTCCGAACCATCCTCCATACGATCTATATCCTGAATTCCAATTTTGCGTGGGTCCAGATCACGTAAAATCCGATTTCTGCGACCACGTATCAGTCCTCTGATGATGAGCGCAAACAACACTAAAAGTACAATGAGTCCTATTCCTAATTCCTTGTATGCCAATAATTTCTCTAGCAACATCCAACTCTCCCTTTTCTACCATAAGCGTAGCCGTATCATCCTTAACAGGGAACTCCCCTATGCACGCTGGCTCCCGTATTACATCTGTGTTACCACATAACAATAGCCCCGCCAGATTCGACGGGGCTATCTTCGTCTTGCCTCAAAGCTGTTTAAACTCCATACTCTGCACCATTACTCGCGATTCAGCAAAGATTCTCCAGCAATACCAGGCTGAGTCATTTGGTACGGGTCCAATATAATGTCCAACTCCTCCTCGGTCAGTACATTGTACAGTAAGCACAGCTCGCGCACCGATTTCCCAGTCGTAATTGCTTCGCGGGCAATGCGTGATACTACCTCATATCCAAGGTGCGGATTAAGCGCTGTAATAATGCCTACACTGTTCTCCACATATTCACGACACCGCTCCACATTCGCTTCAATTCCTTCTACACAATGAATGCGGAAGACGTGGAAGCCCTGCTTCATAATTTCCAGCGATTGCAGCAGATTGTAGACCAGTACAGGCTCCATCACATTCAGCTCGAGCTGACCAGCCTCAGAAGCCAAGCAGATGGTATGATCATTACCAATGACCTGGAAAGCAATTTGGTTAATAACCTCACACATCACCGGATTTACCTTGCCTGGCATAATGGATGACCCTGGCTGACGAGCAGGCAGACTCAGTTCTCCCAGACCTGCACGAGGTCCGGAAGCCATTAACCGGATGTCATTTGCCACCTTAGACATATTCATCATACAAATTTTCAAGGCAGCAGACACTTCAGTATAAGCATCCGTATTTTGTGTAGCATCTACAAGATTTTCGTCAGCTTCCACAGGGAAGCCACTGACTTCTGCCAGTACCTCTGCGACACGCTGAATATAACGACGGTCTGCGTTCAGGCCAGTACCCACCGCAGTTGCACCCATATTAATCGTTAGCAGGTGCTGCTTGGTCGCACGGACGCGTCCGATATCACGACCCAGCACACGCGCATAAGCCTGAAACTCCTGCCCTAATCGGATGGGCACTGCATCCTGCAAGTGAGTCCGCCCCATTTTAATCACACTATCAAACTCATTTGCCTTGCGGGAAAATGCTTCCTGAAGCTCACTCATGGTGGCTAACAGCTTATCAATCATACTTAATACAGCCAAGTGTACGGCTGTAGGAAAAGCATCGTTCGTCGATTGCGCCATATTAACATGATTATTAGGACTGATCTCCTGATAATCTCCGCGTTGCTTGCCAATCAGCTCCAACGCGCGGTTTGCAATCACTTCATTTGTATTCATATTAATGGACGTGCCTGCGCCGCCCTGAATCGGATCGACGATGAAATGATCATGCAACTGTCCTTGTATAATCTCATCAGCAGCCTGAATAATGGCCTCTGCTTTGGGGCGGTGTAAACGGGTTAGTTCCATATTTACCGTCGCTGCTCCCTTTTTCACGATCGCCATGGCTTTGATCAACTCAGGGTGCAATCTTTGGCCTGTAATTGGAAAATTTTCTTTTGCTCTCAGCGTTTGTACACCGTAATAGGCATCTGATGGTACTTCCTTAGTACCTAAAAAATCATGCTCCAACCTCATATTCTCTGATTCCTCCGCTGTGTTTGCTACGTTCATCAATTCAGTACAGCCAAATTGACATAAAAAGACCTCTTCTGATCCCCTCTTCATTATACGTTTCTATTCCCGTGCTTTACCACTCGAATAAACGCGGAAAAAGGTTATGTAATCCTATGACAAGTTATGATTACCCGTATATACCACGGTTATTCGGCAAATGCTCAGCTATGACTGGAATACGGATTTAATGGCTTATAATAATATCGAGTGGCGTGAAGCTGACCATCGGATGATTGAGCATAACCCGGAATAACACCAGCTTCTACGAACCCGATCGACTCGTATAGTCCATTGGAAGGGTCACCCACCCGCGTATCGAGCACCAGTAACGTTCTATCCTGACTTAGTGCCTCTTCTTCCGCTGCCTTCATTAACTGTCGTGCGATCCCAAGCCTGCGCCCGGACGGATGTACCATAAGCTTTGCAATTTCCGCACGATGAATAGCGTTAGCTTTTTGAGCCAAATAAAGCTGGACCGTCCCTACAGGCACTTCGTCCTTCTCGGCAATCCAGAGAACTACGCCATCCTCAAGTACATTGTTCCAATATGCTGCTGCTTCCTGATAACCTAATGGGGGTAAGAAACCTATAGATGCACCGTCTGCAACCACGTCGATTAACAGTCGACTCAGTGAATCTGTCAGGGCTTCGTTCAGAGCTTGAACAGGGTAAACTCTCACTTCGTTAGACATTGTGATTCCTCCCGGTGAGTTCGATAACATACAATAGAGAAAGTAAACTATCTTTTGAGGATAGCTTACTTTCCATGGTACTTCGTTCACTTAACCACCCTTACTTCTATTACTGCTCTGCCATATAAAAGAACTCCCACAGATGACCATCCAAATCCTGAAAGCTCCATCCATACATAAAACCATGATCTTGAGGTTCGTTCGAGGGCTTGCCGCCTGCTTCCAAAGCCTTGTGGACGATCTCGTCCACCTTTTCTCGGCTCTCTACCGATAAGGCAACAATCGCTTCTGTACTTTTTGTAGCATCTGAAATTTCTTTTGTCGTGAACGCTCTAAAACGTTCTTCAACCAATAACATGACGAAAATATGCTCACTAACAACCATACAGGTTGCATGTTCATCAGTGAACTGAGCGCTGAATTCAAATCCGATGGTAGTGAAAAAATCAATGGACTGTTGCAGGTTTTTAACTGGTAAATTCACAAAAATTTGTTTAGCTGTTACTCCCACGACATTTCACCTCTTCATTTGTAATTCATTCTACTTTATCATACTACCTCTCCACAAAAGATAACTTAACTATCGTATAAAGTCAATCAATCTGACATTTGTATAGTGAAGTCTCCTATTCCCAATGTAGCTTATCCAGTGTGCGTGATAATACAGCCGCTGCTTCTGCCCTCGTCACGGATGTAGCCGGGCCAAAACGGCCTTTCTCGTCTTCCTTCATAATACCTAGTCCAGACAAAGTCTTCACAGCCGGAGCTGCCCATGTAGAGATCTCCTGCGCATCCGATAATGATACGGATATACTTTCATTCACTTCTCCTGTATGTTCTTCTGTGTTCCCAGCGAAGCGCAAGGCTCTCTCTATGGTCACAGCCAGTTCCTCCCTCGATACCGGTGTATCAGGTCGGAAGCTTCCGTCAGCATAGCCATTGATCAGCCCGGCTGCTGCTGCGGTACGTACGGAATCCGCATACCACGATTCGATTTGAACGTCGTCAAAGCTCGTCAGCGTGCGATCTGTATGCTCCAGTCCAAGCACACGAACCAGCATCGCTGCCAGTTCAGAGCGTCGCACCTGCCCTTCTGGCTCAAAACGCACCTTCGCTAAATCCCTTTCACTAGTCGCATTCGCTGTAAATGCTGTTGGATCGGTCCCCGTCACAAGTAGGCGAGTCGCCAGCCGTGTAATATCCTGCTGCGCCCAATGGCCGGATATATCCATGAACGATCTGACTTCACCAGGAGCCCCGCCATCAAGCACAGCATAAGTCCCTCCCGAACGTCCATACACGATTATTTCCTCGCTCGCAGCGTGAAAAGGAACGGGGGTATATGATAGCTGTCCGGCTTGGTTGGTCGATACCTTCACTACAGCAAGCTGGTCTGCATCGACCGTTGCAGGAGCACGTAACAGATAACGTTCATACCCACTACCAGAGTCTCCGTTACCTGCCAAAAGCTGTTTCCGTCCATCCTCGTTTTTCAGCTCAGCGGCGATATCCAAAGCCTGTAACAGTTTGCGCCCTGTCGGAACATCCAAGCGTTTAGCCAGCTCTTCGTTCGAAGTGATGGAAAAACTCAAGGAAATTTGTTTTACAGGCACCTGCCAGGTATCAGCCAGTTTCTGAAGAGACAAACGACTTGTTGCTACTTCATATCCACCTTGTGGCGTTTCCACTCGAAGGGTACGAATACGGTCGTTCAAGACGGCTCCCAAAGCTTCCCCGCTTAAATGAACCTCGTACGTCCTCGTTTTTACTTGCTCCCCTGCACGGATCACAAGCGTACCCTTCGCGCCATTTTGAATGGCCTTTTGTATTTCAGTAGCCGTTACTTGAGCAACTGCCTTTTTCAGTCCGTTTTGCTCCACTCCGGTCATTACAGACTTGACTTGCACCACATTTGCACCAGACAGGCTGCTTCCATTGGGTTCACTACTGGCAGTCTGACCCTGTCCATTTACCGTTCCATTCACTTTACCGCTACTGCCATTTCCAGTGTTACCGTTTCCCTCGTTATCCTGCTGATCCTCATCATCATCGTCATTTCGGCCACTCCCACCATCAGTTGGTGGTTCTTCCGTTTTGCCCGGCAAATCTATTTGCGCAACCAACGGATCATGATCGCTTACCCGCCCGTCTGCCGCACTAAAGTCCGCATTCATATGAACGATATCCAGCACGGATGTCTTGCTCAGTGATGGGCTGACCAGCATATGATCTAATGTTTGCGAGTTACCTTCATAAACATAGGAGTACCGTTCCTTTTCATCCAAATTGTCAATCAGATTGGTCAATTCCTGCCCCCGTAGCAAAGCCAGCGTTTCAGAAAATTGAAAATCATTCAGGTCACCGAGCACCACCATATTGGCATTAGGGTTTACTTGCAGTACCGACTTTACAAAGCCATTCACAATCGTTGCAATCTTCGCACGCTGTATTTCGCTGCTTCGCACAGGTGGCTGAATTCCTCCAAATGGCGCTTGATCGCCCCCTTTGGAATTAAAATGGTTAGCGACCACAATCATCTGCTGGCCTTCAAACTCAAATTCAGCGGCCAACGGCTTGCGCGAGTCTTCAAATGACGCATTCAGGGGATCAATCCGACCCGGGTTGAGAGAGAGTCCCTGCACTCCATAAGTGACAGACGTAACTGAATCCCCCTTGGGCTTGTCGGTCAGCGTAACACGTTGCGGATTGTACAAGAAGCCAACACGGATGTTGCCACCGGGGGCACCGCCATCCTTATTATTTTCAGGGGCAATATCTGTAAAAGCGTATTCCGGGCCTCCATGAGCACGAATCGCCTCTATGAGCACACGGAAGCTTTCGGAAGCGTCTGTGGTGCCGTCATCTTTCTCACCGTTATTATCCTGTACTTCCAGCAATCCTATGATATCCGGATGATTCAAATTTACGGCGATAGCCTCCCCCAGCTGATCTATCCGTTTTCCATCACCGGGATCGAAGTTTTCCACATTAAAAGAAGCTACTGTCAGCTTACGATCATCGCGTATCAAACGCGTGTTGGTTGGCTGGAGGTCACCTGATACAATACCAGGCAGACGTTCTGGCAACAGCTTATAATTGCTAAAGCTATAGCTCACCACACCTGTGATAGGACCCGCAAAACGATCGCCTGTTTTCAAAGGAGCCGAAGGCTTCGCATCAATCAGAATCCGTTGCGGGTTCAGACTTCTTTCTGTCAGCATGAGTCCGCCCGCCTCCGTTACGACCTCACCTGTGTTTGGACCGTTATCAATTCGGACTGGAATTTCATAGCCATAAGGACCAATCACAGTGGCATCCTTCAACTCTACACGCATGCCTTCCAGGCTTTCGAAAAAGTCCAAGCCATCCTCCTGTGGATCAAACACCGTCATTCCGTCATTATCCACAACAGATGTCGGCATCACACGTCCCTGTTCACCTAGCAAAATTGGAGATGGCAATGGACGGTCATTGGCAATTATCCTAACCGAAGAAGCCACAATTTCTGTAGTCGTCAAGTCGATTGGCTTACTTGCATATGTTCTTTCCGTGTATTCCTTCACTGAACCGCTAACCCTTACCTCGTCCCCTACCTGTGCACCGTGACTAGGCTTGTACACTAAAATGGCCTCGGATGTTTTTTCATCCTGATCCACTTGATCATCCAACTCTTGGATATAGAAGCTGCTCCCCTTCACCATTGTGACAACGCCTTCAATATCCGCTACTTTTTGTCCTTCATATGGAGAACGGTGTGCTATCCCCTGTATATCGTGGATGCGAAGCTTTTTAGGAAAATAGACATCTGCATATACACTTGCCCCTACAGTTACGGGTGAAGGTTGTACCTCTTTTCCTGCAAAAGATGCAGGCTCTGCCGAAGCTTTTCCACCGGACAACCCTACCGGCCCTCCAGCTGAAAGCACCAATAAGACACTGAGCCATGTGATCCCGAACCTTTTTAATTTCGTGGGTAATATTTTTACTATGTATTCTTGTTTCATCAAAAGATACTCCCCCCCCCATTTTTACTTTGATTACGCTTACAAATATATTCATCTTTTAAGATACCATAAATTAGTCAATTTAGTACCTTAATTATGTAAAATGAATTCTTCTTGTCGTAGCATATTCAGATCAAATTATTGTAAACTTGTTCTAATACAGAAAAAGGTGGCACATACGCTATGGAGCATTTGCTTAACGATCAGGTTAAAAACATTCAAATCAGCGGCATCCGCAAAATCGCCAACAAAGTTGCCGCATTACCCGGAACCCTGTCATTAACGATTGGACAGCCGGATTTCCCTACCCCTGCGCATATTATGGAAGCTGCCCATCGGGCGATTAACGAAGGACGCACCTCCTATACACCTAATCCGGGACTGCCGGAATTACGAGAAGCCGCAGCGGCGTTTGTAGCCCGTAAATACGGCCTGAATTACCGTGGACAGGATGAGGTTATCGTAACGAACGGAGCCAGTGAAGCGCTGGATATTACCTTACGCACGATTTTGTCACCCGGCGATGAAGTCATTCTGCCTGTCCCGATCTACCCAGGGTACGAGCCATTGATCCGTTTGTCAGGCGGTATTCCTGTGTTTGCCGATACCCGCAGTAGCGGCTTCAAGCTCACGGCCGAGGTGCTGGAGCCTTATCTGACCGAACGGACAAAAGCAGTCATTCTCGGATATCCTTCGAATCCAACCGGACGAGTGATGAGCCGTGAAGAACTGGAAGCGGTCGCGGATTTACTGAAGGAACGCGATCTGTTTATCATTTCGGATGAAATATACAGTGAACTGATTTACGATACACCCCATGTGTCTATTGCAACTCTACCAGGTATGAGGGAGCGTACCATCGTCATCAACGGTCTGTCCAAATCACATTCCATGACGGGATGGCGCATTGGTTTTACACTTGCACCCGCTGAAATTACACAGCACATGGTCAAAGTCCATCAATACAACGTAACCTGTGCCAGCTCGATTAGCCAATATGCTGCCCTGGAAGCCATGACTGTTGGTGTCGATGATGCACTCCCGATGCGTGAGGAATACCGCAAGCGTCGTGATTATGTACATGGTAGGCTGATAGACATGGGTATCCCGCTGGAGAAACCCGAGGGAGCCTTTTACCTTTTCCCTTCCATCGCGCATTTTGGATTAAGCTCTATGGATTTTACCTTGAAGCTGCTGGAAGAGCACGGAGTGGCTGTCGTACCTGGAGATGCCTTTTCTTCCTATGGCGAAGGATACATTCGCTTGTCCTATGCTTACGGGCAAGATGTGCTGGAGCAAGGGTTGGATAAAATAGAGAGGTTTGTTAGGGGAATTGTGAGGAGTTAAGGTGGGGGAGGCGCTACGCAGTCCATTTGATCTTCCGATCGCTGTTGCTGGGGGATTCTTGGATTGGATAAAACATTCATAGGTAAGAATCCCTCAGCAAAGGCGAACGCTACCGCTTCTCCAGATTCAAATGGCCCGCTTCGCTCACTGCCCGCCTTAAAGTCCCTCATTCCGCTAACATATGTGGGAGACTAGGGTAAAAACATACTCACCCGCCTCGCGCGGTGAGTAAACAGAATAGGCCTCTGAGGCACCCCTACGGGTGGCTCAGAGGCCTATTCTTCCACTACTCCCACGGCTATCGGCGTAGGGATTCATGGGTGCGTAGCTTTAAGCATGGTGCAGCGGAGGGGGCGGAATGGTGCTGGACAAGCAAAGCGGTCGCCTTTAAATTCCGATTTTAACCTTTATACTTCAAATCATAAAAATCGGAATTTAACAGCGATGGTAAGCACCATCCGCCACCGCAGCGACCTTTAAAGCGCAAACCTGATTCACATGCACGCCACTCCCTACTTTAAATGCATTTTGAATTGCAGGAACAATTCATTGTAATGAGCGAGCATGCGCTTGCCCAGATTGTTGTATACTTCCAGCTTGTCAGTAATTTCAGATGGAGGATAAAAACGCTCGTCACCAGAGATATCTTCAGGCAACAATTTCTTTCCATCCTTGTTTGGTGTGGAGTAACCTACAAACTCGGCATTTTGGGCGGCTACATCGGGCTGCATCATGAAATTGATGAACTTATGAGCCGCATCCACATGGGTAGCGGTTTTTGGAATAACTATATTGTCAAACCACAGGTTGGACCCTTCATCTGGCACGATGTAATCGAGCTTCTCGTTCTCATCCATGATTTCAGACGCATCACCGGACCATACAACCCCCGCAGCAGCTTCCTCGTTTGCCAGCAGCATTTTAATCTCGTCACCGACAACCGCTTTGACATTGGGCGCTAATTTCTCCAACTTCGTCAAAGCCTGCTGCAAATGTGCCTCATTCGTATCGTTCAAGGAATAGTGAAGGCTGTTCAGTGACATCCCTACAACTTCCCTCGCACCATCAACCAACAGTAGATTATTACGTAGCTTTGGATTCCACAGACCGTTCCAGCTATGAAAATCAATGCCTTTCGTCAGCTCCGGGTTAAACACAATCCCGACGGTACCCCAAAAATACGGTACCGAGTATTCATTATTCGGGTCAAACGAAAGGTTTAGAAAATGAGAATCCACATGCTCCAAATTCGGCAGCTTGCTGTGGTCCAACGGGAGCAACAAGTGCTCCTGCTTCATTTTAGCCAAAGCATATTCCGAGGGAACCGCAACGTCAAACGAAGTTCCTCCCTGCTCGATTTTCGTCAGCATCGCCTCATTGGAGTCAAAGGTCTGATAAATGACGGTAATCCCCGTCTCCTTTTGAAACCGTTCCAGCAGCTCAGGATCAATGTAGTCTCCCCAGTTATACACCGTCAGTGTGTTACCACCAGAGTAGCCTTGACTGGAATTCAACCATGCGGCCACCCCCATCAGACCAAACGAGATGATGAAAATGGACAGAAACACGCGCACAAGTGACTTCATCTAGGCACCCCCATTTCTGTCGCAGGCTCTTTTTTACCATTACGATTCGCCTTGCGCATAATAAAGTAGTAACCCACCACCAGCAGCACAGTAAACAGGAAAATGAGCGTGGATAACGCATTGATGGACAAGGAAACCCCTTGACGGGCACGTGAGTATATTTCCACCGATAAGGTCGAATAGCCACTACCTGTCACAAAAAAGGTCACCGCAAAATCATCTAGCGAGTATGTTAACGCCATAAAGAAGCCCGCATAAATCCCTGGCTTGATAAAGGGTAGAATCACCTTGGTCAGCACATCCATTCGGCTGGCACCCAAATCACGCGCGGCATCGACCAGAGATGGACTCATTTCCTGCAACCGCGGCAAAATCATAATGACCGCAATCGGCACACTAAATGCAATATGGGATAATAAAACGGAGTAGAAACCCAGCTTAATCCCGACCATCGTGAACAAAATGAGGAAGGAAGCGCCAATAATGACGTCCGGGTTCACGATCAATACATTATTGAGCGACAGCATCGTGTTTTTGACTCGACGGTTCTGCATCTGATGAATAGCCAGTGCCCCCATGATGCCAATAATCGTAGCCAACGCAGACGACAGCAAAGCAATCACCAAGGTGTTAATGACAATAATGATCAAACGAGTGTCTGCAAACACCTCTTTGTAATATTGGAGTGTAAAACCTTCAAACTCATGCATCGTCCCACCACTGTTGAAGGAATAGTACATCAAATACAAAATAGGTGCGTACAACACGAGAAAAACAATCACCAAATAAATATTACCGAACCGGTTTTTATTTACCATGCCGCACCCTCCGTTTCGTTCCCGAGGTGAGCAGCATAATGATCCCCATCGCCAAAATCAGGAACACGGCAACTGTAGAGCCCATACCCCAATCCTGAGTAACCAGAAAATGCTGCTCTATCGCCGTCCCCAGTGTAATCACACGGTTACCTGCAATCAGGCGGGTAATCATAAACAGCGACAACGCTGGAATAAACACAGCCATGCAACCGGATCGCACACCCGCAAGCGTTAACGGGAAAATAACCCTGCGAAACGCGGTCCACTTGGAGGCTCCCAAATCACGGGCTGCGTCCAGCAATGAAGGGTTTAAACCTTCCAACGCGTTATAGATGGGCAAAATCATAAAAGGCACAAAAATATAAACCGACACAAACACAAAGCTGGAGCTGGTAAACAATAATTGCTGACCTCCCAACCCAACCATACCTAACACCGCATTCACCGGGCCATAGGTGCCAAATATCCCGATAAAAGCATACGTTTTAAGTAGCAAGTTAATCCAGGTCGGCAAAATAATGAGCAACAGCCACAGCTGCTTATGCTTGGTGCGTGTGAGCAAATATGCTGCCGGGTAAGCAACTAACAGTGAAAATACAGTGATCAGAAATGCATACCAGAACGAGCTAACCGTCATGCTCAAATAAACAGGTGTCAGAAACTGAGCATAGTTGTTGAATGTGAGATGACCATCCACATCAAATAGTGAATAGTAAAACACAAGCACAACCGGAGCTGCCACGAACAGCACAATCCATAAATAGTAAGGCAGCAGATACGCTGCTCTTGTATTACCGGACATGCTGATCCACCTCTTCATAGGCTTCCAGACGCCGATCAAATTCTTCTTCTGTTTCCCCAAACCGCATCACATGGATCGCTTCCGGGTCAAATCGCAGACCGATTTCACTGCCCAGCTCCGCCTTTTTGGTAGAATGTACGAGCCACTCCTGACCCGAATCATCATAGCAGCTTATTTCATAGTGAACACCTCGGAACAATTGGGTATCCACTTTTACACGTAGCTTGCCTTCAGCCACACTCGTAATCTCCAAGTCCTCTGGCCGGATCACAATTTCAATGGGCTCGTTCGGACGTAGTCCGCCGTCGACACATTCAAACTGTCGACCGTTAAATTCCACTTGGTAATCCGCAATCATCCGTCCAGGGACAATATTGGATTCGCCGATGAAATCAGCAACAAACCGATTAATCGGCTCATCATAAATATCATTAGGGGTACCACTTTGCTCAATCTTACCTTTGTTCATGACAAAAATTTCGTCCGACATGGCCAGCGCTTCCTCCTGATCATGCGTAACGAAAATAAAGGTAATTCCAAGGCGCTGCTGCATTTCGCGCAAAATGTACTGCATTTCTGTACGCAGTTTTAAATCCAGTGCAGACAACGGTTCATCCAACAACAGAACATCAGGCTCATTGACGATAGCCCGTGCGATGGCTACACGCTGACGCTGTCCCCCGGACATCTCGGAAATTTCCCGCTCGCCGTAGCCTTCCAGATTGACAAAGGACAATGCCTGTGTCACCTTATCCTGAATATCCTTTTTGTTCATCTTTTTGATCCGCAGACCAAAGGCTACATTTTCAAACACATTCAGATGCGGAAATAGCGCATAATCCTGAAAAACCGTATTGACCTGCCGCTCATTGGCTGGAACACGATTAATGAGTTTTCCATTTAAATAAATAGAGCCTTCTGTCGGCTCCGCAAAACCTGCAATCATACGCAGAATCGTCGTTTTACCACAGCCGGAAGGCCCCAGCAGTGTATAAAATTTACCACGCTCAATCTCAAAGCTGACGTCCGCCAGCACTGGGGGATCGTTGTCATATTGCTTGGTCACCCGTTCAAATCGGATGATGGTTTGCTCTCCCATAACACCCTCCTTCAAAAATTCGACTTCATTCCATTTCATTCTCTTCATTAAACTTATTTATTCAGGCCGTATCATTTACCCTTGTGACTTCCATGTAAAATAGTCTGTCAGCACACGAATGGCTACACCAATCGCTTCCTCCGCAGGCTCCAGCTTCGCATGATGCAAACCATAAGGCGTATCAACACCAAGCCAGAACATCAGACCGGGAATTCGCTCCAGAAAATACCCGAAGTCTTCTCCGGTCATCGCTTCTCCGCATTCAATAAGCTGCACATCCTGCCGATTACGGACCCAGTTCATAAATTCCTCGGTCACCTGAGCTTCATTGTACACTTGCAAATAGTTTGAGCCATAATGAATCTCGGCATGGCATTCAAATCCAGCTTCCACACCGCGTACCAGCGCTTCAATCCGTGATTTAACCAGCATCATTGTGTCGGCTGACAACGTTCGGATCGTACCCTCCAAACGGGCGGTTTCCGCGATAATATTCTGCTTCGTGCCTCCGCTAACCTTGCCCACGGTAATGACTGCTGCATCGAGTGGATTCACATTACGGGCTACAACCGTCTGTAATTGTCCCACCAGTTGGCAAGCAGCCACTACCATATCATTCGCCTTGTGTGGATACGCAGCATGCCCGCCCATACCCTTCAAGTCGATGAACAGCTCCGACGTATTGGCAAATAGGATACCCGGGCGAGTCGCAATTGTACCGACAGGATATTCAGGTGCAACATGCAGCGCGACAATTTCATCGGGTATCCAGTCGGCCAGCTCCGTGCTGTCCCGCATAGGCAAGGCTCCACCAGGTCCTTCCTCAGCCGGTTGAAACAGCACAACCAGATCATCCTTAATCGGATGGCTTGCAAAGTGAGTAACAATTCCCAATCCAATCGTCATATGTAAATCGTGTCCACAAGCATGCATATAGCCGGGATGGGTCGAACGGAAATCGTACCCTGTCTCTTCTTCAATCGGCAAACCGTCCATATCACAACGATATCCATAGCGGCGTTCAGGAGCCGTTCCATGAATGAACACTAACACGCCCGTACGCCATGTACGAATTTCCAGCCGCTCCTGAGGGAGCGTTTCCAAATAATCCAGCAAATATTGTTGTGTTTTGTATTCCTCAAAACCCGGTTCGGGAATTTGGTGTAAATCCCTTCGTATTTGGACAAAAGAACGATAGTCGACCGTACTCATTGCTACTACGCCTCCTCTTTATAGCTCATCAGCTCTTAGCGGGCAAAAGAACAAAAGGACAAAAGCCCGGCGCAGCCGCCGAGCCTTGTCCGTTGTGCTTCGTCCCTAAGTTATGCTGTCAGTGCATCATGCTTCTGACAAGGAATCGTTCACCTTTGGTACATAAAAAACTTTTGCCTTCTTACAGAACGCGCAGTTCTTTCAAAATCTCAGTTTTAGATTTGGTCTTATCATCGACCTGTTTGATCACACGTGCAGGTGTACCCGCCACTACGGAGTATTCAGGCACATCTTCAGTTACGACAGCTCCGGCTGCAACAACTGCACCTTTACCAATTCGCACGCCTTCCAATACGACCGAGTTCGCACCGATCAATACATCGTCTTCTACTACAACTGGCTGTGCAGATGGTGGTTCAATGACACCTGCCAGGACAACGCCTGCACCAATGTGGCACATGTTACCTACTTTAACACGACCGCCCAGCACAGCATTCATATCAATCATCGTGCCTTCACCAATGGTGACACCGATGTTAATTACTGCACCCATCATGATGACGGCGTTGTTACCGATGCCAACCATATCACGAATATATGCGCCTGGCTCAATGCGGGCATTGATGCCTTTCAGATCGAGCATAGGAACAGCAGAGTTACGGCGGTCATTTTCCACCACATAGTCTTCTTCTTTCGCATTTGCGCTATCCAGTACAGGCTTGATATCAGCCCAATCACCAAATACAACACCACTGTCTCCAGAAATAAAAGCTTGAACATTCTCGCCAAAAGATGCGGAAGCCAAAGCTCCTTTTACATATACTTTAACAGGCGTCTTTTTCTTGCTGTTTTTAATCACGTTGATGACTTCTTGTGTATTCATTTCGATGGACATAGTAAATCTAACAACTCCTTCATCGCTTCATACGACTTCGCAAGCCGGAATGATCTTATTCTCTCATCCTTTATAGCACAAAAGTGCAGGTCTCGCAATTATAGATTAGACCCTTATAGCTCTAACCTCACCCTTAAAATAACAATTTCCAGCGGCAAAACTGCCTTAAATTCATGATTGTAAGCCGCCGACCACCCCACACCAAAGTAGGGTTATTTATTAGCTTGCAGGCTCTCCAGCGATGTATAAATGAAGGATTCGAATCCTTCAGCAGGTTCACCTTGTGGAATGTTCACTTTCACAATGAAACCGCCTGTTTTATTTTCTACAACAATATATTGCTGTGTCATCTTCGAACTGCTCGCTTGTAAGAACAGACGGCTACTGGATAACGCTTCAGGTATGGCTGCTTTGTCCAGCTTTTGCACCTTGCCGATGGAAGCTAGATCCTTCTCGCCTTCTTTTTGAAGCTCATCCAGATTAAAATCGGAGGGCAGCTTTGTAATTTCAGCATAATAGTTATCATCTACAGCCAAGGCAACACGGTTTTGATCGGGAAACAGGGACATCGGATCAAACACATACAGTGAATATCCCTCTCCTTTTGCCAATGTTGCTGTCTGCTTTTCCTTTTTTCCTTCAAGGGTAAGCTCAAAAGCTTGAGTTTTCGAGCGTTCCCCACCTACTGCTTGACTGGAACTTCCGTTTTGACTGCTATCTGTTGCAGCCTCTGCTTTTTGTATTTTCGTTAAAGTCAGTTGCTTCGCCGTAGCGTCGCCCTCTACTGCTTTCTCGTTATATTCAAACGCTACTGTATCGCCTTCTTTAAGTCCAGCTATTACCGTGTCCATTCCCTCCCCCAATTGGAAGGATTGGGCTTCGCCATTGGTTTCAATCTCTACCGTATGCGGGTCAGCAGCTCCATTGTATACACCTGTGCCTTTTTTAACCTCCGGCTCAGCGACTGGCTCCGGTTTAACTTGCGGCTGCTGTTGCGTTTGCGGTTGGTCTGCCCCTTGAGGTGCGTTGTTATTGGTTTGCGGTTTCGTTCCACAGGCTGACAGAGCCAGCACTGCCACTACAGTCAGTAGTATGATTGAAAATGTGTTTTGTTTTTTCATAAAATCCACCTCCACTATGATAGACGAGCTTGTGTAGCAAAAGTTCTACGCAGCATCTCACTTAAAATCCTACCTCCTGCTCCCGTTTATAATATTCTCAGGATTTTGCAAAATCCTAATACCACGGGAATGTCAGGTACGGTATAATGGGCAGTATTAAACCTAATTTTTTGAGATACCGATGGAAGGAACATAGACGTATTTATTTTCCCCCATACGGATGGAGCTGCCACATGAATCAAGCACACAAACCGTCGTTTTCCTTTGAATTATTGTACATCGTAGGTATTATCGCTATTTCGTTCTCCTCGATCTTCGTAAGATGGTCTGAAGCCGAGGTGTCCGTCATCGCTATGTACCGTTTGTACCTAACCAATCTGATCATGCTGCCTTTGGTCTGGAAATACCGCACTGAGCTGTTTAGCCTGACCCGCAAGCAGTGGATGCTGATCCTCTGGTCCGGTATTGCGCTGGGGCTGCATTTTTTGCTCTGGATGGGCTCACTGCGACTGACCACCGTTGCAAGCTCTACCGTTATTATGACATTGGAGCCGATCCTTGTCATGCTCGGTTCTTTTTTGTTTTTCCGAACGGGCACGAACCGCGCTATGCTCATCGGAATGGGTATGGCTTTTATCGGCTCACTGGCCATCGGAGCTGGAGACTTCCATGTCTCGGGACAAGCCCTGCTCGGGGACGCACTGTCCTTCTTGGGTATGGTAGCCGTGTCCATTCATATGCTGATGGGCAAGCATCTGCGCGAGCATTTGAGCGCGTTTGTGTATAATTTTTGGGTTTTCGCCATCGCAGCCACCTCACTTGCGCTGTATAATGTGGTCAATGCCATTCCTTTTACCGGATACGCTCCACGGGAATGGGGACTATTCCTGCTACTTGCCATTGTGCCTACGCTGTTCGGACATTACCTGTTTAACTGGCTGCTCAAATACATTAACGCCACCGCGGTGTCAATGGCGGTACTCGGCGAACCCGTTATTTCTTCCCTGCTAGCTTGGATGCTGCTCGGGGAAAGGCTGTCTAATTTACAATTTGGTGCAGGCTTTTTCATCCTGTTCGGGGTATGGATTTTTATCCGATACGGAGCGGATTTTAAAAAGAAAGTCATCCACCAAAGTGAGTTGCCCGACACTGAGCATCCCCTGAAGGCCAGCTCTTAACTTATTTACCCCATTTTCATAAACCATACTCAATGGATTAAATTCACTGTTAAATAAAGGAAGGCGGAATCCTCTATGAAATCCATCGTATCCAAACGCTGGCTGCTGGCCCGATTGTATGAGCCGGACATGATCATTGCCGACTGCCGTTCCCTGCTCGGACAAGCCGGGGCTGGACGGACTCAATTTAATGAAGACCATATTCCAGGGGCGGTTCACTTCGATTTGGAAGAAGACCTTACTGCTCCTCTTGGTGAGCATGGTGGTCGCCATCCATTACCTGATGCGGATACACTTGCCGCACGTCTGAGTCGTGCTGGGATCAACGCATCTTCACGCATCGTCGCTTATGATGACCAAGGCGGTATGATGGCTTCCCGCTTCTGGTGGCTCCTGCGCTATCTCGGGCATGAGCAGGTATATGTGCTGGAAGAGGGCTACAGCGCTTGGAAGGAAGCGAAGTTCCCCGTTACGGCAGACCAGCCGATTCGCATTCCAAGTACATTCACACCGAATGTACAGCCGCAAATGCTCACAAATATGCAAGAAGTGCAACGTGTATCCGAAGGTTCGCTTCCTGATAGCTCTTACATATTGATTGATTCGAGAGAGCGGCCGCGTTACCTGGGGCTGGAGGAGCCCATTGATCAAGCAGCCGGGCATATCCCAAGTGCGGTGAATTTCTTTTGGAAAGAAGTATTGGACGAAAAAGGCAGCTTTAAAAATGTGGAACAATTGCAGCAGCACTTTGCCGACCTTGATCCAAACGCAGAAATTATCGTGTATTGTGGTTCTGGCGTATCCGCCTGTCCCAATGTACTAGCCCTGAATGAAGCTGGATTTAGTAAGGTCCGTTTATATCCGGGAAGCTGGAGCGACTGGATCAGCTATGAGGAGAATCCGGTGGCGACCGGAGAGGAATAAAAAGTTTTCAACGGATATACAGGTTCTAAATACAAATACACTGTCCTAAGCGATTAGGCTTACGGCAGTGTATTTGCTTTGTTCAAAAGTACACAAAAAATCAACTTGAGCCGAGTGAAGCGACCTTATACAGAATTCCAAAGCTGATTTTTTTCTACGTCCTGACGATTTGGCGTAAGTTTCTGACTGGTTCCACTTCTCCCGAAATTCTTCTGCCAGATTGAGATGATAGCCGGTACAAAAATACGTTATTACTGGAACTTATTTCGCCTTCGAATAGCATCGCATTGCTCTATGTGCTATACGTTCACCTCATCCCATCTATAAATAACATAGCCGAGTTGACATATAACTAGTAATAAATAAATTACGTTTATACATAGATATATTTTAATTTTTTTCTTGTATTTATGTAAATCTACTTCTTCGTTCACTTCTCTTTTCTTTATTTTCTCTCTCCAACTCATTAATCTTGAGAATTCTACTGCACCTAATACTCCCCATAGCAATGTAAAGACTAAAAATACGGCATTTACTAGAGACAATAATATACCCATTCCTACATCCATTGTTTTTATTGATCTAAAACAAATGTGCACCACTAGTGTAAGACTAAATAATCCCAAGCCTATAATACTTACTATCGGTTTATCCTGCATTCTCATTTTTTTATTCCCTTCGGTCTTTCATATAACGTTTCCATATTCACAACGTCCCAGCGCCTTCGATGTAGTAGAAGTTGCTTGCTTCTTAGAATAGCTATCCAATCTTTTGAACAAATATATATCTTAATTCATATTTTTTCTGTTGTTTTTCTGCATATATCAGAGTCTCTCTTATGGAACCCGTTTCTAGTATATTCAAATCATTAAAATGTCCTTTTAAATCTTCTTCAGTAAAGAAGTGAGCATATTTACCTTTCTTGTATTCATATGTTCCTTCTTCAATTTCCCTACCCACACCATTATTAAAATCACAATCAGAAAAACATGTGAAATACATTACTCCCAATTCCTTCAAATGCTTCACGCAATTCTGTATCAGTTTTTTTCGATCTTCTAACAAAAATAAATGCAATAAATCATAACAATATATTCCATCATACCTTTGGCATGTACTAAACTCTAATACCGATTCTTGAATAAAATTCGTTTTTAAGTCCCATTCTTTTGCTAGATCTATAGCTGAACTAGATATCTCAATTCCATCAACCTGAAAATAAGAAGAGAACGCCTTCGTATTTCTTCCATATCCAGCACCAGGAACCAAAATATCATGTACATTATTCTTTTTGAACAAATCTATAGCTTGGGTTACAGTTTGACTTGGTTCACAACCCCAAATCATCCCTTCTTCAGTAAATCTTTTGTTCCAATAATCCCCCATATGATTCACCCACCTATATACTCACATAGCTTTTCTTTTAAGTTCATCAATCTGTCTGATATGATGTTGATCATGCCAGATAAAATCTCTTAAATATGATATTACAGTAAACTTCCCGTTAGCATATTCTTTAGTAAACTTGTCGTCTTCAAAACTCTCTATGCTCTCCAATATCATGTTACGGTACTGAATAGTCATTTTAATTAATTCTTCTTTCGTTTTTGTTTTTCCATATTCAATAGCATCCTGATTAAATTGTTCAAAATCAATATGTGTTAATGTCAAAGGTGTATTGTTTAACATGGGACTTATTGCTGCATCAAAAAAGTATTTATCCCACAGCAGCATATGACTTACGACATCCTGAACTGACCATTTACCTTCAGCAATCGTTATTTGCCAATCCATTTCACGAATCTCAGAAACAAAACTGATCCATTCTTTGAACTCCTCTAGTAACCGTGACTTCTCATTCATGGTATCACGCTCCTTTTTTCAAATTATTCATTGTTCCTTTGCCATTCATCTGCTAAAATCGCATATTGATATGCATTATGCCAAATGGGTTGTCCTTCTTCCGTTTTATAAAAAAATGCTTTCTTCATATGGTGACCTTCTTTTCGCATCAACAAGCGCTCCAATAATCTCCACGATGAAGCGTTTTCTGGATTACACATCGCAATAATCCGATGAGCCTTTAACTCTTCAAATCCATATTGCAATACTCTTCTACTTGCCTCAGTAGCATATCCATTTCCATAATATCTTTGGTTGAACATGTATCCTATTTCCCATGTTAAAAACTCAAACGGTACGGTTTGATTAAAATAAATGTGTCCTATCATTTTATTGTTTTCTCTTAATACAACTGCCATAAAAATATTGCTTTGCGATCGTTCCAATGTCATCTGCTTACAAGCTTCCTCATTACAAACTTCCCCAGGTTCATACTTCAATACTTCTTCTATTGATAAGTAATCATGTATATCATTCCAATCATCCGTTCGAAAATTTCTTATAAGTAATCTTTCTGACTCTAAATCTATCATAATTATCGCCTCTGATACGTTTATTTAGCCTTTGCCTGAATTACTTTTAACGATCATTTAATCCCTCTCCATTGAGAATTTTCTGCATACATTTTTCAACCCTTGACTCCCGAGTTTTAGATTGTTTGGGTGCACTCAGAATCCGTAAGGAGCCGCTGCTTGGATATGATGTTAGGCGATACCCTTGATCTCTTTTGAATTCCTTTAAATAATCCCTATTACTACTGTATTTTAAATTCTCAAATCGACAACCATCGTGATTGATGAATCAACTTTCCCAACTTCTTTAAATCCGAATCTCTCGTAGAGTTTCATTGCCGCTGCATTGCTCGGATCAACACTGAGGGATAATTTTTTTATATTCCTCTTCCTAGCTTCTTTAAATAATTCATCCATTAAGGCCATTCCGATTTTTCTTCCCCTGTATTCTTTTAACAAAGCCATTCCTAGTTCGGGTACATCATTATCAATAAATCCAAATCCCTTATTATCCTCGTTAAAATATCGAACTGTTATTGATCCGACGGGTTCACCCTCATGGTTCATTGCTATAAATCCAAAATCCCCATCTCTTCCCCAACCTTCAATATACTTTGATATATAAGGGTCTTTTATTATCGCTTTATCGAATGGCTCTTGACCTTCTGGGACAAATAATGATTCATATAACATCTCCCATAAAAAAAACACATCATCTTCTATTATTGGTCGGATTCTGTATTGCATCATTGAAGTTACCTCATTTCTAGATTCTCAAAGGTTTCGCATAACGTTTCTATATTTTCCATAAGAGCCGAAGCATGAATATTGTGTTATGCGGTTCCTCTGCTCTCTCCAAATCAACATTCCAACGCTCTGCTTGCTTCTGTTAATTCATCATTGGCCTCTAAATATTTTAATATTTTTTCAATATCATCGTGGTCCATTGTTTTCGTTATAATAAGATGTTTAATATTAAATCCTGGTATTTCCATTTCTTTTTCAAAGTGATTCACTAATTTTTGAGGGGTTGTCACCAAACTCCATCGTTCACTTCCATCCGAAAAAGTAAGGGGCACCTCCACCAAATCAAACTCCTTTGGATCATCATCAAACTTCCATCTTTCTAAAAAAGGCACTTCTATATTTCCTTCAATAAAATGAGCTTTTGATATCCAAACTGCTTTTCCATGGTTTCCAATAATTCTATACTTGTCCCTATCTTCTTTTTTTACGATGTATTTATTGCCCCTTGTAAGTGCATGAGCATAAACGCCTATACTTATACAAGTTATGATTGGTCCCTCCATCAATTCACTTCCATACCGTATTTAATTTACTAAGGTTTCGCATAACGTTCCTGTATTCATGAACCCCAAAGGGGGTGTCTGCTGAAATTCCTCTTCGAAATTGACCTATCAGACCAAGGCTCCGTCAGTAGCCGCTGCTTGAATATGATGTTAAGCGATGTCATTGCCTTCCATGATTATTCTGACACATCTGTTCCAGTCTTTATCATCTGTATTGATTTCTCTTGTAGGCACTTTCGATTGTTTGGCTTGTTCTCTTAACATATTTTGTGTTTCCAATAATTCGTTTACTGACATTTTTACTGCTTCATGCTTGTTTATCCATTCACTTGGATTTCTGCTTATAATTCTTTCTTCAGCCATTTCAGGAGAAATTGTTAGCAATACGCACTCTGCACTTAGAGATACGAGTTTTTCTTCAATTGTCATGACTTCAATGTGGTCTGAGTTGGAGAAAGCTACCCTGTGATTAAGGTGGAATCTTTCTAAAACGTAAAATAGTCCTCTGGCCCTTCTTGATGCAGGCCCTAACTGTACAGCCCATTCATTGAGCTTTGTTAACATTTCTGTTCTTTCCTTCAGTAAGGTTAAATGCTCTTCTTGAGATAAACTTAAAAACTTTCCATGCTTGTTATTCAATATTTGTGTGTAATGTTCACCAAGAATAACTACACTTCTCTCTGCCGATTCATCCTGTGATTGGTACTGCTTAATAGCCCTCAATACCGATGTCTTACCCGCATTAGAAAATCCCTCAAGAATTACTCCTTTGATATGTATGCTTTTCCCTCCCTATAGCCAGCAATGATTTCGCTTACGTTTTGGCATTCACAAACCGCCACCAGCTTAAATAACCCTTATCTTAGCCGGTGGCGATTATCTACAGTTCCGCTCCTTCGAGAATAACTCTCTTGTTAAATCTTGTTAAAATGTGTGAATGCTGTGTTATATACCTTAATGACCTTCCTAAATATGCTAATCATAACTTAACGCAACTTTTATATAAGATGCGTAGACACCAATATAATTTTCATCAAAAGACTCTACTTTAATAGTTTGGATTTCTTCCGAACCACCTTGATGAATAACAAATTCAATGTACCCGGCTTCCCTGTCATAATTAAAGTCCAACCACTCATTTCTTTTATCGTTCTCGATTTGACAAAAATCAGGATAATATAGGATATATTTCTCTGTACTTAGTAAGAAGAGTTGTATTATATCATAAAAATCCTCAACTTGTTCTTGGCTTGGTCTGACATACTCATGTTCTACCAAGTTTCTAACACTATTAATTTTGGATAGAATCCTTGGAGCAATTATTCCAAGTTCTTTAATCAAATTGAATTTCCTAGGTATGTTTAAATTTTTCCTTTTTGCCAAACCATATAAACCAAATGTGAATAATATTGAGTCTATTTGACAATCTAATGCTCTTTTGGTGTTAGATAATGCGTTTATATGACCACGCACATCATTTAATTCCAAATCTTTCTCCGCAAAGGAAAGGTACTCAGAAGGCGTGACTTCAAACGGTAATTCCACAGACGCATTACTCCTACTGCTCCATTGTGTATTGCTATCATTTAAATATTCTATTATTGATTGAATATTCAAAAGTATTCTCCCCTTTTCTTTTGTAATTATTGCACATAACGTTTCTGTATTCCTGAACCCAAAGGGGTTGTCTGCAAAATTCCTCTTCGAAATCCAACTCGCAGACCTAGGCTCCATTGGAGACGTAGCTTGAATATTATATTTTAAATGTCACTTCCTTCATTGATTTCCTCAACATCAATTTTTGTTTAATTCCTTTGTCAGTATTATCTCCAGAGGTTCGTTCTCAAGCATTAAACATCCAGCATCTCTATATCCAAGCTTTCTATAAAAATGTTGAGCTCCTTCATTCGACTGTGTTGAGGTCATGACCATTTCAAATCCTTTTTGTTTCATCAATTCTTCCCAATACTGGACAACTTTTTTACCAATACCTGTTCCTCTATACTCCTCATCTATCCATATCATATTCATAAATGGTGTGTTGTCCCAAAAAAATCCGTATCTCGTCCAACCTATTTCTTGATTGGATTCTCTAATTATTAGAATTTCATTTTCTTTTATTTTTGGTCTTATCAGTGTCTTATGTATGTGCTTGTCTCTTAACGAGATATACTCATAATCTGATTCAATTGCAAAATCAATCTTCATTGTAAATCCTCCCTTTCACTCTTCTCATTAAATATCTTCTTGGTAACACTTAGCACTGATGTCTCATAACGTTTGTACATTACATAAGTTTATAAAGTCTTTTTAAAAATGTATAAGTCACCTTCTTCTCTAACTTTAGTAAACCCACACTTTGAATAGAAGTGATGATTCTTCACACTCCAGCTAGGAGTATCCAGCCACCATTCAGTGCTGTCTGGAAATTCACTTTCAATTTTCTCCATCACCTTCGTTCCGATTCCTTGATTTTTAAAATTTGGATTAATAAAGATTTTCCTAGATTATGCACTTGATTACATTCTACAAATATCATTGCTCCCCCGATTATTTCTCCATTAAAGAGTACCTTGGAATATTCGCAATTTTGCATCATCTCTTCTTGCCAGCTTATGGAGTCATATCCTATGGGCCCAACGGTTTTGTTATTATAAAAATGCTTTGATTCACCCTCAAAACTGGCCTTTTGTATTTCAGCAAGTTTTTGCGCATCATTTTTTCTAGCTTTTTCTAATGTCAGCACCAAACATACCTCCATTGTCTTTTTATTTTTTCTGGGGTTGTCTGCTGAAATCCCTCTTCGAACTCCATCCCAACAGGCCAAAGCTCCGTGAGGATTCGATGCTTGAATATTATGTTATCAGAAGTTACCGAACTTCTTCACTATGCATTCAAAATCAATCTGCAAATTTTTTTATCAGTGAATTTTCTTATACGTTCTTTTTCATTTTGTAGTTTGATTATTAGTTCATATGCATCTCTTTCACTTTTCTGAGCTTTTAGTGACTCTTCTTCTGTTATTTCTATTTCTATCATTTGAACCACTATTCCACCAGCATCAAAACTAATGAATATTCCCCCATCTCTTCGGATTATATTAATCCCATACTTGGCAAAGAGTATATCCATAAAATGATCTCCAGATCTTTCGCGTTCTTTATACTATAGTTTTTAGTACTTTTGAGATCTAATTATTATGTTTTAGTAATTCAAGAATTTCTGATAACGTTTGTGTATAAAGCCTCTAAATTAGAGACTCAAATGGACGATGTTCGTTCGTGTCCCTCGACACCACAGTTCAGCAAATTCCAAAATTGTTCAACCATGACCGATGCCGGATATGGCATCGAACGGGTAATCCACCATTCCACTACCCCCACCGCTGCTGAAATTAAAAATTGCACCGTAATGTCCCTGTTCATTTCCTGATCGAGGTTGATCGAATCCAGATGCTCGCTCAGACTTTGCCGAAACATTGTCTCCATTTGGTTCCGAAAAACCGTACTTCCCTTGTTCGTTAGCATTCTAGAGTAGAATGAAGCATGCTGCTCCAAATATTCAAACGTGCGCAGTAGTGCGGTTTTGGAAGGGACATGAAAGAAATTATCTTCAGACATACAATTGCGCAGTAACTCGTTAATTTGAGCTTCCATGCATTGATCGCGTAGATCGTACTTGTCAGCGAAAATGCAAATAAACCGTTCCGCGATTGACATTCGCTTCCTCCGCAATTTGATTGATCGTAATTCTCTCGAATTCCTTTTCTGACATCAGCCTCATAAAAGCATCAATAATGGCTTGCCTCGATTTTTGAATACGCCTGTCCATATCCTTCTCCCCTTTGCACCATCCGAAAAAATGAACATTTCGAAGTCCTCTGTTGAAAAATCAACAACCACGCTTGTTTTAACCATTGAACCCCATATACCGCTCTGATACATTCACTTTATAAAATTTATGTTGATGATTCAACATATGTTCAATTTTAGAGGAGCCATACTCATGAAAGCTATTGTTTTACAATATTTGGATAATTTAATTTACAATGAATTAGGAGGGTTTAAAAATTGAAACTTACAGGAAACACGATTTTTATTACAGGCGGCGGTTCGGGAATTGGACGTGCGTTAGCAGAAGCTCTCCACAATCTTGGAAACAAAGTTATTATCTCCGGTCGACGTAAAGAGCGTCTGGAGGAGACGATCAAAGCGAATCCCGGCATGTCCGCAGTGGAATTGAATGTACAAGATCCTGCCCGCATAGAGGCGGCCGCCAAGCAGTTAATCGAAGAATACCCGGATGTTAATGTCTTGATTAACAACGCTGGCATCATACAGTCCGATGACGCGGCGGGCGTGATCGATGAAGATGTTTTAATTTCGACTGTCACTACAAACTTGCTAGGTCCCATTCGGTTGACTTCTGCATTCATCGAGCATTTGAAATCCAAAGAGGAAGCGGTTGTCATCAATACGACTTCAATACTTGGATTTGCACCATTAGCGACAACTGCTGTATACTCCGCGACGAAAGCAGCACTTCATACCTATACGCTGTCCCAAAGGTACATGCTCAAAGACACATCGGTAAAAGTAATAGAAATTGTGCTCCCATGGGTTCAAAGTAACAACGATGAACCACGGGCGATGCCACTTACTTCATTCATTGATGCCACAATAAAGATACTTGGCACGGATACAGACGAAGTTCTAGTGGAAGAAGCGAAAATATTTCGAAATAACCCTGGTCCGAACGAAAATGTTTTTGTGACCCAGCTTAACGATACGATGAATTCCGAACCTCCAAAGATCCATTGATCCATCTGTAATTCAATTCTCAAAAATTTAGGCGAACATGAAGTAAACACTCAGTTCCGTCTACTTCATGTTCATTTTTATTGCAACTTGCTCGTGAAGCAAGAATACACGCCAAGCGGTCACACCCATGTTTACCTCTTAAATAATTATGTTGATTTCACAATATTCCCGCAGTTCAAACAGCCCTTTGTTAGGTGATGTCGGGGACATTCTCAATTTACTAAAAAAATGTTTTCATGATCTTACTTCATTTAAAAATCTTGTTATTATCGGTAGGTCGGGAGGACTTATTTGATTAGGTATCTTGTTTAAATCAAAAAATCGTATATCTTGTACTTCAGCTTTATCACCTTTAATTATTCCACTGTATTCTTTACATATATAAGCTGCAACTACGTTATATACTTCATCTCCATGCGGATATCGATAGTAGAGTTCCGGGCCTGAAAATATATCAAGTAATTCTAAATCTTCGGCTTCTAAGCCTACCTCTTCAAAAAGTTCCCTGCTTGCAACCTCCTTCATATTCTCACCAGGCTCCATTGAACCTCCTGGTAATCCCCATAGACCATTGTCAGTTCTTTGCTGCAATAATAATCGTCCCTCATCATCTATGAGAATCACACATGCTCCTGCCATAATTATAGGTCGGGTACCTACTAACTCTCTTAATTCTCTTATGTAATTCAATATCTTCACGCCCCTTTGAGATCCTTCAACAGACCAAGGCTCCGTTAGAAGCCACTGCTTGAATTTAACGTTATATGACGGATTCACTTCTAAAATCTACTTTCGTCAATGGATAAGGCACGTAGTCCGGGTGGCTCTGCCACTTAGCCGGTTGAATGTTTCCGTTGAATCCGCCCTTCCGAAATGCATCTTCCGGGCTAAGGGTCGGGCTTGTCCCGGCCAGATGAGTTGAATGCTATGTTAAATAACGTTGACTTTTTTCGAGTTAAGTAATTATTATTCTCGTTTCCATTTATGTGTTTCGAGTAGTTTTCCAGTTTCATAAAAATACTTTATTACTTCAAGCATAGGAATTAATTCTATACAAATGTTATCGCAATAATTGCCTAACTGGCCACCAGCAACCAGATGAATTTCACCGTTTCCCTGTTTATCGTTCATAAGAGTATATATATTACCTTCAATTGTAATAGACACTATAAAATATTCCGGTCCGCCTCCAACCAATGCTGAATCTGTATCTGATACCTCAAAAAAAACTAATGTAAATTTATCTCCATCGAGTTTTTTAAAAAAACTTAAAGTGTCTGCCCACGTAGGATTCACAACTATTTCTTCATTGAATGTGGTCCCAATCCATTCATCAATACTAATAGATTTTATCACTTTTTCTTTTCATCCTTTTTAGATGGTTTTATTTATTCGGGGGCTTTCATCTAACGATTCTACATTCACGATCCCAGCGAGTGCTCAGGTGTCCTACAGTGATCTCCTTTTCCAAAATCCTTCTGCCGGGCCGAGGGCGTATGCCGATGTGTGACACTATGTTATCAGATGGACTATGACAATTTTGAGGATATTTACAAAATTTCTTCTCCCTTTAATATTTTATTTGAGAACTGGTCCACAGCCAACCACGTTGAGACATCCTCTTTGATATTCTTATTCCAAGCAACTAAAAAATGTACTTGGCATATCTCATTAGAATCAATTAGTGTCATAGGAATTTTAATGCCTTTATCAGAACTTAGGATAAAACCGTGCTTTTCAAAGTCAGAGTTTAAACATAGCGATTTAGGAATCATATCTCCTTGATTTCTTCTTGCCATTAACATATCCTCGTCTTGTGTCCCCAAGTGTAAACGGTATACCTGATTCTCGTATTCGACAGCTTCAAGATCTTCCCCAGTATTAGATCCATAATCTGTCCAACTGTAACCCTCCTTCCAAGAAGCAGAAAAGCTGCACGTACTAATTTGAGTGTTCGCATGAGGCTTTATTCTAAAAACTGCTCCCCAACATTCTTCTACTGTCAGATGTAAAGCGAGATTGAGCTTGGGTCTACAGACAACTAGCTCACAATCAAATGAATCATAATAATATTTATATAATGATCCACCATTTTTGAGTTTATAACTTTGTTCTGGATGATAGAAGTGATCAGAGGCTGTGAGTGAAAATTCAATTATTCCAAGAGGAGTATGTATTTGTGGCTGTAAGAGATTGTTTTCTTTAATTAAGACTTGTTCTCCATGAAATAGCTTCATTTTTTCCCTCCTCATAGTCTTTCTAATAACATTCCTGTATGCATGAACCCCAACTCGCTGGCCTAGGCTCCGATATTATGTTATGCGAAGCTTCTTCGAAAACTTTTGAACCGATGTCTACAATTCTTTGTTTAAAATAAACTCAAAATCTTCATCAGACACTAAATGATTATCTTTTATAAATGTCTCTAACTCATTCAAATAATTATTACAGAGTTTGATATATTTATCTCCATATTGATATTGAATCTTATTTGAATTGGTTTCAATATTAATGATTTCTTTACGTGCTCTTCTTAAAAACAATATTGAACTTGTATAATTATCACTTAGACATAAAGAAATTGAATTGTTAATATAGCAGACCAAGCCATAGAATACAGAATTTCTTCTTAAGCCTGTCCATTGCTTATGATTCTCTTCTGTATTTAATTTTTTGGCTAACTCAAAGACATGAGAATTCAAAAACATCTGGTATTCCTCCATCTCTAAGCAGTTTCGCATAACGTTCTTGTATCTACGAATCCGAGAGGCTTAAGGCGCAAAGCGCCGGGTCCATCGGACTTAGCCTCGCAGGGTTGTGAGCTGATCCCGCTTCTCTCTCTGCTTTCCACTTCTAGTGAATCAAGGGCAACGGCCGCAGCGTAGATGCGATGTTATATGAGGTCAGTTCTTCTTCGAGCCAACTAATAATTATGCTTCCTTGCTAGTTCCCACTTCATGAATAAATTTATATCACTTATAGCATCTAATATTGTTCCTTTATGTTCTATATTATTTTTTAATTCTTTCAAAATGATTGGTTTTACTAGTCTTTTATCTAACTGTTTTTTAGTTCTTGCTATATGTGCTAATCCCAATACAGAATTCGCTCTTACATTTGGATTATCATGTTGTGCTGATTTAAGACATATATCTTGAGCAAACTTCCAATTGTGATGATACATTCCAACTGAAAGTGGTAAATATATAAGTTCTTCTACTTCTTGACGAGTTAAAATATCTTTTATTTCCTGATCTGTGTATTCTTCGATATGCTTGTAAATTCGCTTCATAGTACTTGCTCCTAAATATAGCCTTTTTATTCCTAGCTGATCTCACATAACGTTTCTGTATTCAAGACGTCCGGCGTATGCCGAATATGTTCGGCTGATTCTACTTCATGGCTTCTCAACTTCTGCCGAACCGAGGAGCGAATGCGACGATGCTTGGATGTGATGTTATACAGAGGTACCATGAATTCATTGAATCTACTTAGAAATCCTGTTTAATTCACCATCACCATTCTCTCCATTCTTCTGTAATATCTTGATCCTCCTCAATTTCTAATCCAGCTAGTCTTGCTGCCTTATCTATAAATTCAGCCAGTTCTTCACGTTCCATCGTTTCAATAAAATAGTCGTTCTTTCCATTCAATTCATTAAACGTAATTACAATTTCTTCTACAGCCTTCATAATACTTTCAGGATGTTTAGTTTCTTGTAATAATATTAATTGGCTTAGATAGTTATCCAGGACTTTATCACACATTAATAATCTCTCTTCCATAAAAAGGTCATCTCCGTATTCAACCATTCTTTTGTTCCACAATTGAGTTGGTTTTTCATTAAATAGGTCCTGTAATGTCATTGGGTATATCCCTCATTTTCTTGTTTTTGTTTTAATAGATTTTTAAAATTGCTGCATAGTATTTCGCATATGAGTTTGCTTACTAACTTGCTTTTCACTTCACTTATCTAATTTTTTCTTTGATTCATCTTTTTTCATCTGTTAGCACCCTTAATGAAAGACCAAATACGGTCAACATCTAGTCAGTGCAATTGGCTTGGAGGGTCTATTCCCTTCTAAGTCTCAGGTAATAACTCCTCCCCCTTCGGCTCTTAACCTTTAGGTGATTTTTCACCTTCTCTTGTTGTTATTGATGTATGTTAAAAATGCAAGAATAGATGTCCAAAATAGTAACATTAGAGTCATCGCATCTTTTACTTCCATGGTCTCACTTTTCGAAGGAAAACCATACCCACCCAAGAGTAAATTGTATCTATATTTTACCTGTGTCCACTCCTGCAAACAAGTGTTCTCATCTATTTTCTTGCATTTTTCTTTTATTCTATCTGTTGTCCATCATTTCTAGCATATAACGCTTATGTGTTCACGATGTCCCTCTGACTTATGCGAACGAAATGAGCGGCCGCCGTGCGTATGTGTCCGCCTGCCCCCACTTCCTGGCAATCCTCTTTGCCGGACCGAGGAACCGCCAGGCTCCGATGCGTGGATATGATGTTATCTGATGGATTGGCCATAAAAAAACAGTTCAACTTTCCCTCTATGACATAAGGCAAAGATGAACTGTCTTTAGTTCCTGTTAAAATCTCTATGCGCACAAGTAGCGACTTCTTCTCCCATCAAGCCAACAAAGCCTGAGCGATCTGATCCACAATGCCATTGATGCCTGTGGGTCCATAACAGCCAATCCATGTCGCGGCATCGACCGAGTGTATGTGCTGGCGCTCAACGGTATCAAGCATTCCCCAGACACGTTGCTCTGTTGCGGATATTCCCTCCTGCATGAGTTCATGGCTAAGCAAGAAGTAATGGCTGGCGTGTACAGCCGGTAGTCTGTCAACTGAGATGTGATAGGCCGTGTCGGAGGTATCTGCCACAAATAACGGAACAGGCAGACCTAGATCATGGTACAGCACAGCCCCTGTACGATGAGAGGCAGAATGCACGCGAACCAGAGAATCCAGCGGACGGATCAGTGCCACGCTCTTGCCTGCCAGAACGGGAGCAAGTTCTTCGGACAGCAATGTGGTTCGTCGGTGATAATCCGTTATAATACGCTTTGCCTCTTCTCGTTTGCCTGTCAGTTCACCGAACAGAGTCAAAATAGTCTGCCAGTTTTCATTGCGCTTAAACATGAGAACTGGAGCGATCCGGCTTAACTGTTCATAGTGCGGCTCATGTACCTCGGTGCAAATAATTAGATCCGGAGACAGTCGCTCCACTGCAAACAGGTCGGGGTACTCATATGTTCCGAGTAATTCAGTATTCTGAAGTCCTGCCCTGATCGTTTGAGGGAAATGTAACACTGCATTGCCTAGTCCTACACTACCTGCTGGAGAGAGCCCCAGCGCAAGCAAATGATCAGCATATTGCACATCGAGTACAGCGATACGCTTCGGAGATCCGATAACATAGTATTCCCCTCGCATATGGCATATCACCGAGCCTTGGGCCGACTCATATGAAGAAGCTGTGCGGTTCCGCTGCAAGGAATGAGCATAGTCTATATCTGTTTTCGAAGCGGCATCAAGCCTATAACGCAGCGGAGGGATGCCATAATATTTCTTAAACGCCCTACTGAAATAATACATGTCGCGATAGCCCATTCTGTCAGCAATTTCACCGATGGGAGCATCCGTGTGACGCAGCATCCGCGATGCACTCTCCATGCGCAACTGAATGACATACTCAGTCAGTCCGAGCTGCTTCTCTTGTTTGAATCGTCGCTGCAGCTGTCTTAAGCTGCATCCAGCAAGGGCTGCCAGCTCTTTAAGCTCCAGATTCTGGCGATAATGCGACGCTATATATGAAGCGACAACATCCACCATGTCAGACGCTTCTCCTCCCTGATCACGTTCGTAATCCATGATCAGTTCGTAGATCATGCCCTGAAGCAACGCATTGGCATGAAAACGTTCCATCCCTTCGCCACGACGCCATTTGGCAACAATTTTTTCTGCATTCTCGATCCATTCTGCTTGGGTTACCGAATTTTGCACAAATGAAGTGCGCAACGGATGTTTTCGATATGAAGGCAAAACAAGAGAGGCTCCCTCCATAGAAGAAGCCTTGTACATGATCACGATATAATAAATGTCGTCTGATCTGGCCGTCAGCGTTAAGGATGTCCCCTTAACAACATGACCAGCAAAAGAAGCTCCAATGTGGCAAACCTCACCATTCATTGCAAGCTCCCCTTCCCCTCCGTATGCCAGCAACAACACATTCGAAGTTAATTCCGTTTCGCGAAGAACACTGCCTGTCTGCAAAGTACCGCTATACTCGTCAAGCATCTTGATCGTTGTATCACTCCATAGACTTGTCTGTTCTTGTAGCGGCATTTCTCTCATCTCCTGACAATAGCATCCTTTGCTAGAGTGACTCACATGACTAGGCTTAACCAATTAACTACAACCAGGCCTGTTAGCAAAAGTAAAATTGTTACTGTTGTCATTTTAATTGAGATTTATTCTCATTGTCAATTTTCGGACATTTTCTGCAATATTCCCCTGACATCCGGTAATAAAAACAACAGGTGGTACGCTTGCTTTTCACGGCTGGAATGCTGTCCTTATTTTTTGTGAACCGGGTGAACGGATTTCTTTTTACACCGAACAAATGCCCGGGCGCTCCTTGCGTCAGATATGAAAAATCTGCCTGGATGTGCTGACTTTCTTGCTCAGCATTGTCTACTTCAGGAGTATATAATGGGACAATGCGTATCATGATATTCTCCCAAAGGATACTCATCGAAAGAGGAGCAATCGCAGCAAGCGTCTTTAACAGCGGTGCAAGGTGTAACGCAAACATCTCCTTTACCACCTTTTCCCGCCACACTTCCCTGTCTCCAGTTAGTGCTTCTGCCCGAAGCCCGTTCATAGCTAGAAGAGGAAAATGCGTCCCCCCCCTCATTAGCTGTGAGCGTCGGATGATAGAGAAAGCTGTTGTCTAGCCGAAAAGAAACATGCTGATGATGAACGGTCATCGCGGTCAGCAACGGAGCAATCCACAGGTAGCCGATTCGCTTAGCTAACATCGAAGCAGCTACCCTCATGTCAGGCGCACCAATATACTCTTGAAGCCAGCTTAAATACTCTCGGCATGCAGCTTCTTCATGTAGTTGACTCAAAGCAATAATACGGACATTATCTTCAGACGGCTCACCAAGCCGAATCGAGTGTTCTTCCACCGTTTGCTGCCATAAGTCAGTCGATAGATAATGGTCCATTTTAATTCGATCCCAACAGTGCTTCCGATGCCTGATCTACAATAATATTAATTGCAAGTGGGCCATAATAAGCGATCCAAAGTGTAGAATTAACATCATATGCACGGTTATTTTTAACTGCATCAAGGGATTTCCATACTGAACTGCTATCCAAAGCCTCTGCCTCTGCCGCAAACAACTCATCAGACAGAACAAAATAATGATCTGCACCAATCTCAGGAACTTTCTCCATCGAGATTTCAACGGAGGTATCATCTTTGATCTTCTGGACTAATGCAGGCATTTTTAAGCCCAAATCCTCATACAGAATGCCGCCTGTTCGATGCTCAAGACCATGAACACGAATGCCTTCTTTTCTCGGACGAATAAGTGCTACCGTTTCCTCTCCCAATTTCTCCGACAGCTTCTCCTTCAGTCCTGCAATTTTGTCCTCATAAGCCTTACGCACAGTTTCTGCCTCTGCCTGCTTACCTGTGATCGCAGCCACCGTAGCTAACGTATCTCGCCAGTCCTCGTAGAAGTCAAGTACGATTGTGGGCGCTATTTTGCTTACACTCTCATACTCTTTCTCTTGAAAATCAGTCATTAAAATAAGATCCGGGTCCAATGCTACAATCGCTTCCAGATTGGGCTTGTCCCGTGTACCTAAAACCTGTACGTCACCCGGCTTATCGCCTAAATATTCTGGAAATGTGGTATTGCCTTCAGCGATAACACTGCCTGCCGGCTGCTCGCCAACGGCTAGCAATTGATCCAGAAATTTGACATCAAGCACAGCAATTTTCTTTGGTTTCTCGTTAAGCGTATACTGACCCTTCATATGCGAGATCGTAACCGGGAAGGCTCCGGCAGTCTGAGACGCTCCATTCGAAGGCGTGTCCGTTGGAGTTGTAGCAGACTCATTGCCGCCATTTGTACCTGCTCCGGCACCGCAAGCCGTCAGTACAAGAACAAGGGCCAGCATCCAGATCATTAAAAATCGTGATTTATGGTCAGCATGTGCCATGTTTCCGGCAGCTTGCCTCTTTGTTCCTTTATTCATGGTGAAACCTCCTTATGTATGATAATGATTTTCATTATCGAAATATAAGGCGAGTATAATATATCTCCACATCGCGTTACCATGTACTTTTGCGACATTTCAGCCGGACTAATGCGACATGTAAACCGCTATATCTTCATTTACAATTCTATCAAGCTCTTTTACTAATTACTGCATAATCATCGTCTAATGTATCAAGCCAATAAAACCAAGAATCTCCCATTTTTTCTTTCCATTCATTTGGGAGTTCCGTTATTTCTAATCTAGCAACAACTATTTGATCTTCATTTTCTTCAAAAGAATATTTTTCTTTTCATTGATTTCTACCTCTTGCGTCAATGTACATTCCATATCCATTTGTTCCATTGAAACTACAATAGAGGTTTGTATGATAAATTTGTGGATGCTCTTCATTAAATTCTGAATGTGGAAACTCATAAAATGTTCCTTTGGATTCATAAGCCATATTCGGTGAAACATCTATCTTTAATACCCTTTCGTCCGCAGATATTTCTAAAACATTTTGCTTTCTCCTTTTATCAAGTATTTCCTATAACGTTCTTGTATTTATGAACCCGTTAGGGGGTGTCTGCTGAAATTCCTCTCCGAAATTCATCCCGAAGACCAAGGTTTCATCGGAAACATAGTGTGAATATTATGTTAAGTGAAGTTCAACTTTTTTTTGAATAACCTTTTTAAATTTAATGGCTTTATGAACGAGAGAGTTTAAAGTTCTCTAGATCTACATTGAATTTGCCTTTTACCAATATGTCTAATCCCAATAATCCGTTGATATTGTGATATTTAAATGAAGTAAAATCTATGAGTACATCTCTTAAAATAAAATCTCCTACCTGTATTCCCTTGATCCGTTTGGAAAATGCGTGTTCTTTCCCTCCAATTCCGTAACTTGTTATGATTTCGTCATCCATCCCGACCTGAATCCCAATATCATCTACTTCATCCTGTGAAATCAATGTATGGCTTGCTCCTGTGTCAATAACTATGTTATTTATGACTTTCTTTTCTCCATTAAAATGGACTGTTATTTCGGTGAACAACAGCCCATCCCTATACTCAATTTTCATTTATAGATTTCTCCTTAAACCAACATTCTTCCGAACCTTCACAATGACCTGGTCCTTAGAAGTATGATAAACCAAGGTTTTGTCTCGGCTATTCAACAACTCTCTTGTTGCTTCTTCGTCACTTACAGGACCAATCACAGCGACGTCATCTATGATTTCTTTATTTTCTGTCTCTTCGAAATGAAGAATTTCAAACTTTACAAATTGATTCGGGAAGATTTGTTGTACTTCTTGCCACTTCACATTAATCCCTCCTGTCCTTTTATGGTTACATTATATCATTTAATTAGAATTTCACTTAACGTTCCTGTATTCACGACCCTAGCGAATGCTGGGATGTCTGGCCTCTGCCGGACCGAGGGTACAGCCCGGTGCGTGAGTATATTGTTTAAGTAAAGTCACTTATCTTCGAGTTATATTCGTCACGATTTAGAAAAATTCTCAATATAATGTTTCATAAAAATTATATAATTATCATGACTTGAATCAATATTAAATATCTGTCTATCTGTTACACCTTTCTCTCTTACTTCTATTTTTATGTTTCTTTGGTTACGTTTAAACTTGATATCTAGAAAAACTTCTTTTATTAAACCGTGTTCTATTTGACTATCTCCCGGGAAATTAAAAATATGTTTTTCTGTACTTGCATTGAATAGTGCAACCATATCTATAAAGTCTGACACTTGTTCTTTATTTGGAACAACAAATTCATGTTCAACTAAATTCCTTACAGAATTTATTTTATTTAATATTCTAGGAGCAATAATTCCTAAGTTTTTTAAAGTCTCTATCTTCTTAGGTACATTCCATTTTTTTGAATTTCCAAAAAAACCAAATGCAATCATCAAACAATCAATTTGGCAGTCAAGAGATCTCTTTGCATTTGAGAGAGCATTTATTAAACTGTGTTTTTCAGTTCCCGATTCTAAATCAAATTCAGCAAAGGACAAGTATTCTGAAGGCGTAACATCAAATGGTATATCTATTTCTTCATGTCCACGAGAACTCCAATAACTATTATCATTACTTAGAAAATCAATCACCTCAGAAAATTCCATAAGATCAACTCCAATTTAGTATTTAGGTGATTTCACATAACGTTCTTGTATTCACGAACCCTCACTGGCTTAAGGAGCGAACGCGCCGGGTCCGACGGACTTAGCCAGTGCAGGGTTGTCCGGCTGCTTCCACTCCCCCAAAATGTCTCTGCCGGACCGAGGGCCGAATGGCCCGATGCGTGAATATTTTGTTATCTGATGCCAATGCCTTCTTGATTAACTTTCAAATGTTGCTTTGACTCGTTTTGAGTTTTTAAAATACAAAATCCATATTGATCCAAAAATAATTGTAGAGATTAAACTTGGGAGTTCATCTATTTTGTTAATTGTGAGAATGAAGTTCAAAAATCCAAATATTATAGTGATTATTTCAATTTGAATTATTATATTTGGTCCTTTCCTTTTCTTCTTCAATATAAGCACTAGAGAAACAATAATTAAGACTTCAGAAAATAAATATATTCCGACAGAAATAGTTCTAGCAAGATTCCAACCAATTGTTCCAACTAACATATAAATATAAAATTCGAAATAAAGACCTATTAAATTACTTATAAGTAGATAAAAAGAATAGATCACAAAGAGAAGCAGCCAGCCTTTAATTCCACTCATACTATTCTGAGATAATTGCATTATTGGCTCCTTAATTTTTGTCTTTTATTTGCATTGAGCATTGGTTTCAGATAACGTTCCTGTATTCACGACCCAGCGTATGCTGGGTGTCCGGCGAATGCTGGACCGAGGACGAATGTCAAATGCGTGAATATTATGTTAGTTGATGTTACTGTTCTACTCGAAATCACTAAATCTATTTCTAATCATTTCTGCTTGCTTAGTGGCAACCTCTAAGCTTTGTTCTAGCTTCTCTAAGAACTCTTCAACATAATTTTCTCTTAAAATCGGTATTGTAAAGGTTCTTTCATAATTCAAAGATTTGTATTTAAAAGTGAACAAAACAGAGTTGATTTCACTTACGTTAATTTTATCTGCATCATCTAATATTGCCTGAAACATTCGCCCATCAAATATGACCATCGGATAGTAAATACATATGTCATCCTTTTTTTTTCTTTGCCATAATATAAGCTTGTTTTTACTGCCGCTGTTAGAGCTTTGAATATCGTCTCTCCTGTCTCTGATCCTTTGAAGGCTTCAAAAAAACTTCGAGCTCTGTAATCATAACTTTTAAAAGGATGTACTTCTTTAATATAGTTTGTTGAAATCAATCCAAAAGGCTTGGTATTTTCGAAATTCCATACAAACAATTCCTCTAAATCCTGATCATCATATTCGTCAACTTCTGACTCCAAGAATACCCAAGGTTTATTATCGCTTTTCTTGCACTCAATAACTAAAACGTTTCTAACGTATATATCTTGATTGTTTTTTTGTCCCTAAAGATTCTATTCAAGTGCGAAAGTATATCAATTTCTCTAGACTTTCCTTCGTCTTCATCAATGTGATAGGCACTATGATTTACGAAGTACCCTCTATTTTTTAAAAGCTTCGAAACTCTTAGTTCAAGAGGAAATCCTGTCTTATTGATTTCTTCTTGAATCTTTTTGATGATATTTTCCAACTCCATAGGACTTCTCCTCTTTGCAGTAATTTCAACTAACGTTCCTGTATTTACGACTCGACGCATGTCGAGTATCCGGCGAATGCCGGATCAAGGGCGTATGCCCGCAGCGTGAATATTATGTTAACTGATGTCCGGTCGTTTAAATTTTCTTTATGAATTCTTGGTTTTAACTATTTCTTATAAATTTTAAAAATTCCTTTCCAAAGTCAGTGATATAAAGATGCGTTAGACCTTCCTTTGCTAAATCGTTATAGGTGTTCCCTGTTGTTTTTGTATCTATAAGAAGTGCTTTAGATATCAAATCACAGATATAAAATTCATACTTACCATGAGATTCAATAATAGATAAGTGTGCTGATTCAACCCTTATCTTTTCGATAATTTGATCTTTATGGGATGTGCTGTTCAGCATACTTATACTGCCATCATATCCTTCACTAATGTCCATACTTCCTGATCTTCCAGTGTGTTCAAACATTTTTAGAATTTCTATCTCCATAAAGTCTAGCCTAGTAACTAAGTCCAAAAATGTTTCGGTGAAATCTGATTGATATGGTGTGGTTAACATTGAAGCTAGGATATCTTTGAAAATTTTTAACTTGAATTCATTTTTCGTGTCTACAACTCGTTTAATTATTGCAGCATAGATATCATTGAAATCTTCGGAACTAATAATCTTTTCGTCTACAATAATGCCTAAATCATTTAATTGGATTAAAAAACTCTCTACGAAATTATTTATTCTGTGTTGTGCTATTCTTCCTCTTACTTCAAAAAGGGCTTCGTTAAGTGCTCCACCTATACAAGGAAATGCAGCCGAGATACTGCCTTTCGCCATTCCAATTAAAACGTGTTTTAATTTATTATTCATTTGCTGTATACTCTACTTTCGTAATTATTTTAAAAATATGTTTTATTGGATTTCAGTTAACGTTCCTGTATTCACGACCCAGCTATGCTGGGTGTCCGGCGAATGTCGTACCCAGGGCGTATGCCCGCAGCGTGAATATTATGTTATGTGGTGTACCGGACTTCTTGAATCTACTTACAAATGATCGCTTCTGTATTTACTTATGTGCTCTTCTAATGTCTTTCTCGCTTCTTCATAGGTTCTAATCACTTCATCCAATTCGTTCTTCAACTCTTTATGTTCTTTCCAATATTCTTTCTCCACTTTGAGTATCGAACAAAATAAATCTCCTGATCCGAATGGGTTCTGTATTAATTGCTCTAAGGCTAGAGGTAAAAGAAAATCTAGATTCATTTGTTGCCCAATCAAAAGTCTTAAATCTTCATTATTCAATTCACAAAGAGGTTTCTTCCTTAATCGATGTACTTGGATCACTAATGAAGAAGCAAAATTCGGTTCACCCCAATATTTTCCTTCAAGTTCTTCAAGGGTTTTGGTTAGATCTACTTGTTGCATGGCTTCACCCTCTTAAATAAATGGTTTCCGGTATGTCACATAACGTTCCTGTATTCACGACCCGACGCATGTCGGGTGTCCGCAGCGTGAATATTATGTTATAGGATGTCAGCACCTTCTTCGAATTATTTACATACATTATAAACTAACGCTACCCGTTAACTTATAATGTGCAACTTTAGAGTATAGATTTAATAGATTTAAAGCAGTATCAGCCATGTGTCCATTACCGTGCTTGAGCAGCGAAATAATTATTTAATCGTGTTAACTCTTAATAGTCATTTAATTATTTATGCTATTTATTCCGCTTAAATATTTTTTTAAGTTTTCCAATTTACTTTCCTCAATAACGTGTAAGGTTACATTAGAATAAACTATAGGATTTATACACTCTGTAACGATGTATTCATCTTTGAAATAGCATTGAGCTGCATTTAAAAAAAAGTCCAAAGGTAATGGATACTTTGCATTTGGGTTATGAAATACAGTTACTCCTTCTGCCCATGTTTCCGAATTTTCTTCTGTAACCGTATATTCGAACATACTCGGTTCAGACGCATTAGGATCGGGGTTATGCATACTTCCAATTCTGTGCATCAATACATCGTTTTCGTCCAGTCCACACTGCTTTCCTATTCGACTAAATTTTGAAATTGTTGCACAGGATGAATGTAATACAGCACTTATATTTTCAGAATTATCTTGGAAAAAGAACCCGGAGGGAATCGTGTTACGACCTTCGCCTTTACTATGTTTTTCAACTTTTATTGGGTGTATTATCAATTTTCCATTCTCATCATACGAGAAATCATACTTATAACCATATAGATATGTTATTAGCGAATTCTGACTCCAAGTCATTGAATAGGGTTCATGAAAATCTGCGATAGCAAGAATAAACGGCTTTTCTTTTGTATGTGAATATTCCCAATAGTGTCTTCCAGATTTATCTGTATGGGTTAGTTTACTAAATAGTGCGCTTCCCCACCTTGCAGGCATTAGTTCTTTTTTGTTTAAAATCCCTTCCAAATCAAGTCTTTCACCCCACAGTTTATCGGGGTCTTTGTTAGCTACTATAACGGCTTCTAAAGAAACAATCATGTCATTTGAACTAAGTAAAAAGTCTGGTGCAAAATGACTTCGGTCGATCAGTAAACCTTCTTCATTAAAATAACAGAATAAATACAACTCCCACAGTCTAGAATCAAATCCTTGCGTTTGAAATTGTTCAATGAAGTTACCATCTACATCGAAAAAATGTGGCATAATCTCATTTATAACATTCCTTGCAGCAGAGTGCGTTGCACTTTTGGATATAAAATCGAAATACCTATCAAGTTTAGATGCTTTTACTTTTGAAACAAACAAATCTTTTACTACATTTTTTTTGTTTACTAGATTCATTATTTCTGTTTGTTCAAGTTCTTTTGAATAAGAAAACAAATAATTTCTTGCCTGATCAATATTCTCTATATCAATCTTTAAATCAATACAACGGATTTGTCTATTTTCGTCCCTTGCAGAAAAAATCACGGTATAATTTTTATCTTGTCTATCAAGACAAATGACACTCCACAGAGTTTTTGAATCATTCATATACCACTCAATTTCTTCATTAAAAAATTCTGCTAGACTACTTCTAGTAAAAAACATATACAAATCAAATTGGTTTTGAGATATAGGTCTCAACTAAGATCACTTCTTTCAGGATAAATTCTTATAACATAGTGTTTATTACTTACAATACTGCGAAAATGGACTTGGAATATTTTTTATACTTTAATGCTCTTACGCAAATCCGCTCGTTACTTGAATTAGCATATAAGAAGTTGCTTTTGATTTTGCTTTTTTGCGCTGATTTCCTATAACGTTCCTGTATTCACGACCCAGCACATGCTGGGTGTCGGCGAATGCCGGACCTAGGACGAATGTCCGCAGCGTGAATATTATGTTAAGTGATGTTCCTCTGAATTACCTATCAAATACGTCTTGAAAATATTTATCCATTAATCCTTTATTCTTAAATCTGTCTTTAATATGTTCTTTTGCTCTTAAACAAGCATTTTTATAACCTTCACTTCTCATACTGTCCGCAAGAAAAACCATTTCAATTATTGGATCACTTGGTTCCAACTCGTATGCTTTTGACAGCATGTTTTTCCCCATGCTTTCCCAATGCTCATAGTCTCCAAAATGATGAGGAAACAAAGTGATCATATAACCGAAAATCAATAAAAACTGCGTCTCTTTCGAGAAATTATGTATCCCTTCTTCTGTAATTTCGTTTAATGTCAATTCAATCATTTCATAATCGTTATCATCAAGCCCCTGAGTAACAAACGTATTTCCAGATTCGACACTCAAATACCAGGATATAAAACCTAAATTCAAGCATATACTCAAGTCACGCTTCCCTTTGTCCCACTCTCTTTTCGTTGACAGAAAGGCTTCTTGATAATTTTTTGCAGTCTCAAATTGATTTAATTGATCTCCATTAATCATCCTTTAGCTTCCTTTCAATTTTGCCTCGGAATTTCACTTAACGCTTTTGTATTCACGACTCAGTGTATGCTGAGTGTCTGGCGAATGCCAGACCAAGGACGTATGTCCGCAGCGTGAATATTATGTTAACTGATGTCTCCTACTTCCTGAAAGATCCACAAAATTACTAATAAAGGTTTCAAACATTTTTTTAAATTTTCTTAGGTCTTAATCCTGAGTTTTATTCTTTTTAAAGTACTTTTCAAATACTTCGTTTCCAATACCAATTTCCGGAATCACCTTATTTAATATTCCTTCTAGAGTAGAGTCAAATTCATTCAGAAAAGGTACAAGTTCGTTGAAATTAAATCCATTTATAATTAGCTCTAATTTATGACTACTTCCTCCAGTAAAATTAATATCATCTGGAAGCGCTTGATAGTGCACAATTTTATTCCTAATACTTATAATCTCTCGTACTTGATTAATCATTTTATCTGATAGCGTCTCACTCGTTGTCAACTTAAAAAACCATCCTATTTTGTCTGGAATCTTGAGTCCAGTGATAGCTTTTGTAATTTCATCTGCTTCGAGTCCTTGCTTTAATGAAAGCACCTCTCGATAAAAGTGATTAAGGATATGTTCTATACAAGTTCCTGCCATGATAAATGCACTTTTAAATCTCTCTGACTTTATTTCGGATTCGGTAGCTTCAATAAATTCGCTATAATTGATCATCTGAATTTGAAGTTCATCTACTAATGCTATGCCTCTTTCTATAATTTCTGCTCTATACTCAGAATCGTCAATCTTATCTATATTAAGCTCACCCGAACGAATTAAGTTTGTTAGTAAAACGGGTAAAAAAGTCTCTGCAATTCTAGTAATCATTTTTTCATCTTGTAATATCTCCACAGTAATTTTCCTCTCTGCATAATTTAGTGATTTTATTTACTCGCACTAAATTATTTACTTGAACTAATTCATTAACAATAACAACAATATTAAAGAGGTCTTTCGTTGGTTTCGGAGATTTCAGTTAACGTTCCTGTATTCACGACCCAGCGTATGCTGGGTGTCCGGCGAATGCCGGACCAAGAGCGAATGCTCACAGCGTGAATATTATGTTATCGGATGTTCATTTCTTCTGTGAATTAGCATTATAACTTTAATAAAAAAGTAAACTTCATAATGCTTTTAGATGATGATATGTTAGATTCATTATCTAAATACATTACGACTACTTATTCTAATGCTTCTACATCCACTGTTATCTCTACTGACATTCCGCCATGAAGATAAGTATTGCTTACTGTCGCTATATCTTTCAACGAACCAATCTCAATAGGTCTTTCTAAAATCTGTTTAACTTTTTTATTATCTGTATTTATAATTATTCTAGCTTCACTTTGATTCTCAAATCTTGTATGTTTTATAGTCAATTCATTAGGCATCCTTTGCCCAAAATCCCACCACCCATACTCACCATATTTATCAAAATCAAAATAAGATACGCGTGATACAATTATTTCTTCTCGTTCTAGACCCAATGCCATTAAAGAAGAAATAATTCTTTTTTCAAACTCTTTATAGTCATGTATAAAAATAACTGAAGGTCTATCCTTTTCATCCAATTTCTCTACTTCTTCTGGATCAAGGTTGTCCATAAAGTCTTTGAAATAGGAGTCTGGTATCATTGTTGTTAATCTATGCTTTCCTTCTTTCTCAGGACAATCAAACATACTTTGCTTTAAAATATAAAAGCAAAAGCATGGCAATTCCATGTCACGGGAACTCTTTAAATAAACATGTTTTCCGATTGGAACTCGTAATAAGTCAGTGTATTTTTCGTATTTTTGATTTAATTCAACTCCTCGTTCAATATCAAGCACATGAAAAGTTGCCATTGTACCCTCTAACTTATCTCCGCGTCCTTCTCCTTTTTCAAAAGCGTACTTCACCCATGAACTTGGCGTACTAAATTTGATTTCTCCATTATTCAGAAAATTTTCAGCATATTTCTGGGTTGTACACCGGAATACCATCATGAAATTTTCAGGTTCTGCCCATACAGCTTTTTCTTCCATTTTATTTTTCCTCCTATATTAATATTTTTAAATTTATAACAATACTTCGCTAAAGGACTAGTCTCACTAATTCTTTATAAGACAGGTTGATTATCATTAAAAGTGAATTTCCGATAACGTTCCTGTATTCACGACCCGACGTATGTCGGGTGTACGGCGAATGCCGGACCAAGGGCGTATGCCCGCAGCGTGAATATTATGTTATCGGGAGTCGTAACTTCATCGAATCTTGATACAAATTATGCAATCACATTAGTATTATCCATATATCCCCTCTACATCAAATGATAATTTTCATCAATTAATTCTCCGTATTTTCCGAAATGTCCATAACGCTCCATTATTAAAGTTCCATCAATACATTCATTTAGTAGTATAAAATTTGCATAGCTTGAGGGAAAAAAACCTGAAATATTGAATATTGGCTTACTTAATCTTTCAGTTATATAATTCTCAAACTCATAATATTCAAACTCTACCTTTCTTCCTTGATTAGAAAGAAATAGTTCTTTCTTTTCATCAATCCTCAATTCTGAATATTTCTTATTTGTCAGCTTACCAATAATAAATTCTCTATAAAATATCCTATATATATTTGTATGTGCTAAAGAATTAATAATTACAGCACGTCTTGAATTACGAATATCTAGGAGAAGCGCTATCATCGGAATCATAAATAATATATGGAATGTAATATAAAAAAATTGACCAACTATTTGTTTACTTTCAAAGACGTTATTTAAAAACAAAAAAATATTACTTGTATCTGATGCACTTGCCCAAGAAAAGAAAAAACCAATAATTAGCGTTGAATATATAAAATTTGCTACACCTTTAAAGATATTTTTATCAAGATTCATTTCTCCAATATTTCTATGAACTAACTCTTGAAATCTTGCTCTCTCAATATACATTTCAGTCTTACTTAAAAATTCACTCAATATTCTATCCTCCACTTTAACTTACTATATTTCACTAAATGCATGTATTTTTTCTTGTTGTCCATATTAGTTTTGAGTATTTATATCCTTTGTTACAATTTCCGATAACGTTTCTGTATTCATGAGCCCCAAAAGGGTTGTTTGCTGAAATGCCTCTTCGAAATCCGTCCCGCAGACCAAGGCTCCAACGGAGCTGCAGCTTGAATATTATGTTATACGACGGAATCGCTTCTAGACTCTGCCCTCACTATTGATTTTCTCCAGGTACATATTCAATCAGATCATATAATTTGCAATTAAATGTACCCCATAACTTTATTGATAAGCTATTTCCATGGTCTATATCCAATTCTAGCCCAATGATGCCTTAGATATTTAATATTTATTGGTATTTTAGAATCTTTAATAGCTTGACCATTAGATTCTATTATCTGATTTATTGGACTATGATAATAAGATAGTCTTTCAATATCTATAGAAACAGATAAGTTATCATCTAAAGTAAATAAGCCAATTTCAAATGCTTTATCATGAAATAAGCAAAGGCACAATCCATTAGATGTATTTCCTCTTGATTCTGAATTATCAGACCATCTAGCAATATGAGCTCCAATCAGAAAACTGCTATCAGCAACTTCACAATTTGGAAAACAACAAATATGATTAAAATTATCGCGAACATTTTTAGAAAAATTACTTTGCCCTATTCTAATAGGCAGAGTTTTTTGACTTTCATATGTATTGGACTGATCAATTACCAATCTTTCTCTAACAGTAGTATTAATATTATTGTTACTAAATAAAATGTTGTATAATTCTGAATCCACTTCAGATAGATATGCCCCATTTTGTCTACGTAAATTTCCGTTTTGAATTACATAAAATAAGAGTTTCTTTTCGTCTGAACTCTTAGCTTTATTTACATTGAAATAATACATCAATTGATTTTCTTTTTGAGTAAAAAGTGTACTTAATTCGATTGTCTGATCAAATGGTTCAAATTTTTTCAAATTCACTCTATAAAAAGTATCAGCGTAACTCCAATTTGGTCCAGGATCAGGTGGTCTTAGTGTTGTGGTAAAGCCATCTGTTTCAGCAATTGAATGTCCGATGAATTTAGAATTTGAGTCTCCTCTTAAATGTAAGATAATGTCCCCTTCTTTTACTCGCATTAAACTATCCCAATATGCCCATATACGTCTGGTATCCCCTACTATTTTATATGCTGGTGACCAAAGGCATTTTGTAAATCCCCATTCTCCTCCCCCGTGTACTTCATCCTTTGACATCTCTATCCAAATCATAACCCTAGCTCCTTTATGAAATATTCTCAGGTTGTAATTCATGCGCCCTCGCTAGCTTTAGGGGAAAAAATTAACGTAATACATGCAGTCAGCAAACCGTACATCTGTTTTGCTCTGCTTCTCTAAACCAGAGTACTCAGAACTTTGATGTACAATAAAATTACTCGGTTCTTTCGGATAACGTTTCTGCATTCATGTACCCAATGGAGTGGTCTACTGAAATACCTCTCCAAATCCTAATTCGCTGATCAAGGCTCCAAAGGAGCCGCTGAATATTGTGTTATACGAATTGCTTCTCGAATCTGCCTTCACTATTGGTTTTCTTTCGGTACATACTCAATTAAATCTGATAATTTGCAGTTAAATGTATCGCATAGTTTGAATAAGGTTTCCAGCTTTGTTGTTTCTATATTCGTTCCCCTATACAACTTGTTGATTGAATTCCGACTTAAGCCCGATTTCGCCATCAATTCTGTTATATCATCTATTCGATGTTGTGCCATGAGTTCTCGTATATTGCACTTGATTACGTTCATCTTTTCCCCTCCATAGTTCTATCTTATCTTCCAAATTAGCAATCATCAACGAAAAGCGAAGTTTTAACTCTATAAAGTCAAATATTCACCTTGTAATTAACTTTATAAGGTTATATAATAACTCTATAGAGTTAATCAAAGGAGGAATAACATATGATTAATACATTAGAATCATTAACAGAGCCGCTTATAAGAATACGTTTAGAATTACTCTATACTGAGCTTCTGGAGTGTCATAAGGAGTACACTCAGCTTTCTTCGGAGACAGATCAATATTTCAAAACGCTTCGTGATGCTTTGCCCGATCAACTTCAACATACGGTTTTTCTTTACGAAGACGCCCAAATTTCTCTCCAATTCATCCTAGAAAGAAGTATCTACATACAAGGTTTCAAAGATGCTCTACAACTATTTAGTGAATTGCAAAATTCTAGTATTTAGAGGGCCATATGACCCTCTTTTTCTATTGTTTTTGATTCTGTCGTCTAACGTTTTTGTATTCATGAACCCGAAGGGTTGTCTGCTGAAATGCCTCTCCGAAACCTTCCCACAGACCCAGGCTCCGACAGGAGCCGCAGCTTGAATATTATGTTAAGTGAAGTTACTGCTTCTTTGGGATTGCCCTCACTCTACATATTGTTATAAGAGAATAATTCACGAACTCGTGAGTCTAAAAATACATTTCGATCCTTATGAATATCCTTATTGATTATATTCAAACAATCTTCAAAGACAGTCTTCCCAACTCCGGTAAATTCTTTGATAATACTTTCTCCAATGCCTTTATTAATCATCTCAATAATTGCAAACTTAATAATCCCTGTTAAGTCTGTTCTGATTGTTAAGCTTCCTAAGAAGTAAGCAGTATTACCAGTTTTGTCTGGAAGTTGTTCTCCTGTTGTTTGAATAAAGAGATAGTCAGAAGCAGTCTTCTCGCTCCTAATTGATACATACAATTCAAACTGATCAATAAGACTAATTGGCATGTGAATTACATACTTATTTATCTCAATAGTACCGTACCTTAAATTCAAATCATTAATTGAAAGATTCCGTATAACCTTATACTTGACTCCGGTTAGTATAATTAATTTTAGTATTAGCGCTGGAACAATCTTCTTATCAAATTCTTCATCGTTTATCATTCGCATGTTAAGTATCTCGTCACAATCATTTATTAGTCTAACTATTTCCGTTTGAGTGAAGATAACTGTACTTTCTTTATCTTTGAGATTCTGTGAAATCCATGAATTAATCCTAGCACGAAATGATTTTGTACTATAGATGGGAGAATTCATTTCTGCATATAACTCTTTATTTTGTATAATCTCTTTATCAATAATAAATTGGAAAAATTCTACCAGCACTGAAATGAATCTGTTTCCTGTTGATATGGAATTGATCTTATTTTCTCTAATATAGTATTTCAAACTTCCTATAATTAGCTCTGTGTTAGCCCCTCCTAAAAAATACGGCCATGATTCATCATCAACATTTTTGGTTTTTAAAAAATCCCAAAAAACTAATAAATCTTTCTGATATCCTTGTGCTTGTATCCGATATTCTTGTTTTGATTCCACAAAAATATTTATTGTTTCAGAAAAATTCATTTATAACACCCCCTGAATTATTTATTGGCTCACAGTAATTTCACTTAACGTTCCTGTATTCACGACCCGACGCATGTCGGGTGTCCGGCGAATGCCGGACCAAGGACGTATTTCCACAGCGTGAATATTATGTTATCTGAAGTAACTTTCTTCTTGATTAATCCCACATATCTATTATTTCGCTTTTAGCACCTTATATTTAGGGTCTGTTGGTTGTCTGACAGGAATTGAATATTCAAATGTCTCACTCAAAAAAGCATTTTGTAGTTCGATGATAAAATCATGTACGTAGCCTAAAAAATCAAAAATATACTCGTTAAATTCTTTCGTTCTGTTCTCAAAATCTATCAGTTCTTCTTCTGAAAGCACTATCCCGTTTAAATATCTTGAATAATAAATCCCACCTAAATACTCACTATACCTACCTATCACTTCTCTTATTTCACTTAGCTGTTCTAAATATATGTCCTTCATTCCTACAAATTTATTAAGTACAACTTCTCTCGATTCAAAAAAATAGGTGAATTCAAGAATTGACTTAGAGGATTTTTCCCACAATTTTAAAACTTGCTCATTTGGCTTTTCCCAACGACTATTATGAATTTCAAAATTCACTGCGTATTTTGTTCGCAGATCACCAGGCAAAAGAATTAAATATAAATTCAATTCTCCAAGTGAGTCTCTTGATTTTGCAAGTAAATTTATGGCTTCATCAGCAGTTTTAATTTGCATTTCACGAACAAACTTTTGTTTATCTAATTCAAGATTTCTTCTATGCTGCTTATTTAAATTAGTTATAGCTATCCACCAACCAACAATTGCTATTAAGGCAGACAAAGACCACCCGATAATACTCGGCCACATATAATTCAATCCTCTTTATGATTTTATAGTTATTTCAGATAACGTTCCTGTATTCACGACCCAGCGCAGGCTGGGTGTCCAGCTCATGCTGGACCGAGGACGAATGTCCAATGCGTGAATATTATGTTATCTGAAGGACTATACTAATTTAAAATGTAATTCTCGTAAGTCATTAGCTATGGTCTTATATCTTTGATAATCTCCATTAATAAACTCATCGTAGATAAATCTAAAAACAGTAGCATAGATAAATGCAAGTAAAACAATTGCCGAAATTATCGCAAATATTGTCAAAACAGTAGTTAAATCATCAGTATATTTATTTAAAATATTTGTATAGGTGGTTGAAACAATGGGTAAAAGGATAGTCAAAAGAATTCCCCTCCCTACAAAGAACGGAACTTTCTGTTCTTCAGCTTGCTTTTCTACTAGCTTTATCAGTAAATCTATCTTTTTAGGATCTGTATCAATGCTTTCATTTCTCAAAAATGCTCTTAATCCCTCAATTCTAATTTGATAATAATTTTTCCCTTTATTATCAAATTTAATTATCCGATCTCTTTCTAAAATCAAGTCTCTAAAAAGTATAACAATACAAATTATTAAAGAGACAAAGGATACGTTACTCCAATCAGATTTTATATTGTACTTTATTGCAATAATTAAGATAATGCTTAAAATAGGGCAATAATAGATCTATTAAACCCTTGCCATTTTATTTTTTTCATCATTATGTGTAACAAGCTTAAGTCCTTTTTATAAAGTTTTAGAAGTTTATCTGTCATTGTTTTCTCCTTTTAGTCTTTCAGATAACGTTTCCGTATTCACGACGTCCGACGTAGTCGGATGTGTCCGGCTGCTTCTACTTCCCTGAAATACCTCTGTCGGACCGAGGGCGTTTGCCCGATGCGGGAATATAATGTTAAGCGAAGGTACTTTGGGTATATCAACTAATTACTAATAATTTTATCCCTATCTTCAAGAGGATCAAACCAATCAATTCTCGATTCAACATCAGTATAAAAATTCAAATCATTTCTATTCATTATTCTCATATGATATTTTTTAATAGCTTTTTTTCTTACAGTAATGATCTCTCCATTAGCAAAGTAACAAGTATTAAGTTCGATGGGTGTTTGTTCCGTAAACTTTTTGAATATTTCCATCAGTTCCCCATCGCCAGTATAAATTGCTGGTAAGAAATCGATATACGACATAACTTTCAAATTGGCTTTTTCATTTTTCCCTAAAGAATTTTCGAATTTCCTTTTAGTTTCTAACGCTGAAAGTCTATAAGGGCTTGGGTAAAAATATATTCCATACCGAGATTTATCTTCAAAAACAATACTTAATACTAAGTTGTTATCTTCATCATTTAGTTTTCCTAAAACAATTGACTCAAAATATTTAAAATGTTCGATTGCTTCAGTCTTGGTTTTATATACTAGGTAAATAAATGGCTTTTTCATCTCTTCATCAAGATAACCATATCCTATTGAAACTGCTTGGTTCTCTCTTAGCCTTTGAGGGAACGGATTTATGTGTACAATATTGTAAACAAAAATCACTTTTTCTATTAAGTAACCTATAAAAACGATCATAATAGCAACAGCTATATTTAAGTACTGAGTTAAAGTGAAGAAACTTACAATTATAGAGATTAAGGCCACTGTTCTATTAATGACTTTCACTAGATATTTGTATCGTCCATTTATCTGAATTGGAAACAGTTGAATTCCTCCTCATACTTTCGCTTAACGTCTTATTTACGAACTTCCGAAAGAATGCTCTCTTCGTCATATTCACGAACTTCGTGAATCCTGCACTTTTCTCCCTATTCCCGCACTTTCTGCGGTTCAATCCTCCTGCCCGCTCATCCGATCCAACGGACTTTGAATCCGCCCAATGTCCCGCCTGCTCACATGTGTATACCGCTCCGTCGTTCGCACGCTCTGATGCCCTAGCAGTTCCTGAATATAGCGAAGATCAATCCCATTCTCCAGCAAAAGGGTCGCAAAAGAATGCCTTAGCGAATGAATACTTACCTGTTTGTGAATGCCCGCTTCAGCCAGTGTCTTATCAAATACTTTCTGCGCTGAACGTTCCGTCAAGTGGCGGCCTTCCCTCTGCCCTGGAAACAGCCAGTCTTCTGGCTCTCCACCCCTATGTACTGCTCGACCACCGCAAAAGCCGCTTTTGAGAGCAACGCTTGACGATCCTTCTTGCTTCTTCCGATAAAGTAGGTAATCTTCATGCTCGCTTGTCTCCTTAGTATATCAGCCGTTCAAAAAATTGGAAATCTATTTTCACACAAAAAAAGGGACTTAAGATGTAAATTCACCTTAAGGCCCTGATTCTTTCGGATCAAATTATTGATCCTTTAAGTTCAATTTTCATTATCATAATTACTTGGAATGAGACTCCGAAGACAAAAGAATAGTGTAACCGTTAATCTTTTGAATAAGGATATGCGGCTAAAAAGCGTGGTTCCTCGCCATTTTTTTCAGATAAACCGCTTGTATTACAATCATATATAAAGATCAACGAATTATATTTACCATCTACTTTACTCAAATCATGTAATAGTGGAGATAAAAAAGAATCAACATAGGAAACATCTTTTATACCATCATCTGACCCATCAACCAGAAAGACTCCTTCAGCAAAATCTTCGTCAAAATCATCTATTTTATGATCATTTAAAAAACCGCTAAAAATATTCTCATTCTCATCTTCCGGGTATTTGATCTCAACATATTCAAACAACTCATCTTCAGAGGCAAAGTGACCGTACCAGACGGACACCATATTTTTTTCAAAGCAATTCATATCTTCACCCCGCTAATATTTCAGTTTATACGTATGGTCTATCTGTATCCCGCACCAGCTACCATGCCCTCTACCCCACAACAGCTGTTGAAGCTAAAAAGCCCGCTGAACGCGGGCTTTGCTGTATATTTAGCCAATATCATGCCTAGTAGACTTGTTACTCAACCTTGAACTGTTTTAATTCGTCTTGAAGCTTATTGGACAATTGGTTTAATTGTTTGGATAGTTCAGCAACCTGTTCAAAGCTCTCCAATTGTTCCTGCGTGCTGGCGCTAACCTCTTCGGTTGAAGCTGAATTTTCCTCGGTGGTGGAAGAGATGATCTCCAGTGCCTGCAAAATCTCATCTTTGTGCTTGTGGACTTTGGAGGTGTTGGTGCTGATCTGGATCATTCGCAATTTCAAATCTTCCAAATCCTTGTTAATGCTAAAAAATACTTGCTTCGTGTCCTCCACCGATCTCGCATTTTCTTCCGCAATTTTCAGACCGTGAACCGTATGCTCAACTGATACGCTGGTTTTTTCTTCAATCACACGTACCTTCTTGTAGATTTCCTGTGTCGCCAGTGCAGTCTGCTCAGCCAGCTTGCGAACCTCCCCGGCAACAACAGCAAACCCTTTACCCTGTTCTCCTGCACGTGCAGCTTCAATAGAAGCATTGAGCGCCAGCAGGTTGGTCTGCGTTGCAATTTGGTTGACCGTATCGACGATGCTGGAAATCTCATGACGGCTCAGATCAATCTCCTGAATAATAGACGACATCGCTTGTGTGGAATTGTGATTTTCTTCCGCCCATCTGGATAACTGATCTACTACAGCAAGCCCCTGTCCGCTTTGTTCAGCAGAGATTTGTACCATCGTTTCGATGGCTTTGGCATCATTGGCAATTTCGTCAATTTGGCCGGATAATGCACCAGTTTTTTGTAAAATGTTATCCGTTTCGATGGATTGGTAGTTCGTTGCATTGGCAATTTCATTAATTGCTGTCGCCGTATCGTTCATCGTAATCGCGGTTCTGGAAGAAATGGATTGCAAATCATGAGAAGACTGATTCAAGACTTGAGCTGAGCCACCCACCATTTGGAGCATGCCTTGAATTTTTTGAACCATATTGTAAATTCCTTGAGAAATTTGCCCGATTTCGTTGTTGGATTGCGTATCAAACTGAACGGTCAAATCTCCATTTTCAATCAGCTTGATTTTTGCAAGCAATTTCGGGATTGATCTCAACAGATAACGGAGCGTTATATAACAAATCACAACGAGCAGGATGGTGGCTGCCGCAAAACCGCCAATGGTAAGCCAGGTAAAGGTTTTTAATTCTGTGAGCACCTCTTCTTCAGAAATAGTTAAGCCTACAGACCACCCCGTATCTTTACTGGTTGCATACCCAATATAACGACGTTCCCCATTATCATTAATTAGCTGTACTCCGGACTCACCAGCAATCATTTTCTTTCCAATCTCCCCAAGATCACCTGTGCTTTCGTTAATCTTTTCTTTCAGCACTTTATTTTGATCGGGGTGATACAAAATATCTCCTGTTTTGGACGCAAGAATCGAATAACCTGTGCTTCCAAGCGAATAGCTTTGCATAACGGCAGGGATGTCTTTGAAAGCAATATCGACAGCAGCAAATCCGATTAATTGATTACTTCTATCTTTAATCGGATAGAAAATGCCCATCAGCACATTACCCGAATTGACGTCCTTATAGGGTTCTGAGTAGTATAAACCGTCTGCTTCAACGGCTGGCTTGAAGTATGGGCGTGTATGGATATCGAAATCCGGTTTAGAAGCAACACCATCATTCTGAAGAAAGAAGCCTTTACCAGATATTCCTGCAATCCAGGCGTCGGCAAAAGATGGCTCTGCCTTTACAATGGCTGCCAGAGTCGCTACTGTTTCCGCAGCATAAGGAGAAGTTTTCACCATTTCTGCCGATGGGGTGGTTTCTAAATATTGCTTAAAAAGATTATTCGTTGACATTTGTTTGACAAGTGATCCCTTTTCTTTAAACAACGCATCGAATTGAGTGACAACGGCCTGCGTCTTGGTCTGGAGCATGGCCTCTTGCTGCTTGACAAGTATGCTTTGCGTGCTTGCAAACATGAACGTCCCCAAGGTTGCAAAGACGACAACGATAATGACTAACAAGACCATGGCCAATGTGTTGGCGATGCTGGATGATCTGAATATGCTCTTCTTAATATTTTGTGACATGCTGCCATCTCCCCGAGGAATATTGAGCGAAAAGCTCTTAGATAATATGTCGGAAGTTTGCAGCTGTTTTAATAGGTTTTTAGTATATACAATTTAAAGTTTTGCTATCTGATTCCTCATAGATTCCCTCCCGACCTGTTCCGTAACTCCAGCAAAAGATTAGGGCAGCACAAAGAGCCTCCGTCAGACGTAGGCTCTTTACTAAAAGCTATATATGAGAACGCAGGGTTTTGCGGATTTAGAGCATTTCAGCGATCCGTAAGCTCAACCCTCATCCTCCGTCGTTAACTCAACTGCATCGTTGTGATACACGTATCGTTTTTCTCATATGTAGAGAATTCAGTTTCAGCCGTTTTACCTTCATGATTCACGCTAATGCGGTATGTTTTATCCCTCGGTAGCCATAGATCAATAAAACCATTGGATTGTGATTTCATGGCGGCATTCTCCATGATGACATTCCCTTCGGAGTCGTGAACGGTCACATTGAACGCACCGTTTTTTATTTCGCCTTGGCAGCCCGTTAGACTATGAGTTGCACATGGGTGGGTCTGTTCCACATATGGTGCAATCGAAACAAAAAACTCGTTGTCGGGCAAATCATAATTAATGGTCTGAGTATCGTCCCCTGTCACAATCAACTGACTGGAATTAATGGAAGCAGACTGGGCTGTTGCCTTGCCTGCACTGATATCATGCACCAATTTCTTGATATCTGTCGTCTCATGTTTTTCCGCCCCTTCTTTCTGAATATTTCCTGCAATTAGGTACGTCCCCAATGCGGAAACAACCAACCCTGAAGCGACTAAGATTCCTTTTTTCATCTGGAGTTCATCTCCTCATCTGTTTTGTATTATTATAAGGGAGAATGCACCATAATGGGCAAAATGGGGTGCTGAAGTCACTAGATATTCACATATCTGTGTTGCGTGCTCAGACATATTTATATCACATTAGAGGATTACCGATGAACGAAGGAACATGAGCAGCTCTTCGGTCTCAACGTAAAAACACCCATTACTCTTGTGGAGCAATGGGGCACACTCGTTTTTTAACGGTCCCGGTTCACGACATAATGTATTAAGTGCTTCAGAAAAGCAATATTACGTGGGATCTCTTCTAATGCTTCCATAGCGAGACAATAGTGTTCCCACATCTCTTTACTGGCACCTTCTAGACCAAGGATGGACACGAAATTCGAATTGTTGTTATCAGAATCTTGGCCAACAGGTTTTCCGAGTAAGAGCATATCTCCTTCCACATCAAGCAAATCATCTTTAATCTGAAAAGCAATCCCCATATGATAGGCGAATTTCTTCAAAGCAGCAATTTCCGGTTCCTTGACCTGTGCAAGCATGGCTGGCATAACCAGACAAGCCTCAAACGCCACTCCGGTTTTGTAAAAGCACACCATATTCAGCTGCTCCAAGGTCAGTGCCTTTCCTTTGGAATCCAGATCCATCGCCTGCCCCATACACATATCTTCTGCTTTCTGGGCCGAGTATTGTATCAAAGCAAGCACCGTTTCAGCATTGAACTGGTCAAGTGACGATTGTTCCCCAATCGCCTTCTGGATCAGGAACAGACCGGTTAATTCTGCGGTAGCGCTATTGTGCACCTGATGCAAGGTCTGACGCCCTCTACGGGTAGACGCATTATCCTGGGAAGGAAGATCATCAAAAATCAGGGAGGCTGTATGCATATATTCCAATGATCTCAGAAGAGGCACAATTGCCGATGCATCTAATCCATATTCGTTCACGCCCATGACCCAAGTCAATATAGGCCGTATCCGCTTCCCGTCCCCTTCAAGACTATAATTTGCAGCCTCAATAAGCTGTTCTTTCATGGCCGGAATCCCTTGAGGCTTGGTAATTTTCAATTGGTTGTTAATCTGCTCACGGACCATTTTGACCGTATTGAAAAAGTCTTCTTTTTCCCTCGCATCGTTTTTCAGATGGGTAATCATCTGGTCCCGAAGCAGCTTATCTAAGAAATCTACATCATCCGCTTTTTGTACCATCTTCTGAATGAGATTATTAAATTCCGGATTTCCGGATGCAAAGATCTCCATCGTTTCATTATACTTTTCAATACCTACACGTTCTTTATAACGTTTGAGTCCATTCATTGCACGATCCAGTATCACCTCACGAGCCATGGCATCGGAGTCATATACGTTATGGATCAAATAGGAAATAACCGCCCAGTATAATTCAAAGGGATTGATCAAATCCGGTCTCTGATGATGATATTTTAAATAGTAGGTATAGGGTGTTACCGCACCGTCTCTCATATCGTCAACCATATCCGCAAAATCATCAGCAAGCTGGTTATAGATGCCATAAAAGAATGTTCGTTGCTCAAACCCCTCATCCGCAGGAGCACTAATCACAGAACGGACAATCAATCGGGACGAAGAAGACTTCAAAATAACGGGTATATAAAGCTCTTCATTAGTATAAGTAGCTCGCGTCAGATCCTTAACACGGTCAATATCTTGAGAATGAAAAAAGACATAAGCCTGCTCGAAAAATGTTTGCTGTGTGTCTGGCCGCTGATGTTCCTTAATATACTCAAATGCATCCGAGAGCTCCGAATGTATGTATTGAATCAACCTCATATGATTTCCAGTCCAATCGCCCATCTCAGGCACAGATCCACTGAGAAGCCCGGCACGTATCATACGGGAATATTGTTCTTTCTCTTGAACGTTCAGAACCTGGGAGTCGAGAAGATCATCAATGAAAGGATAGGTTAGACCATAGGAGTACCCAAGCCTGATGGCTTCATCAAGTCTGCGAGCACGTTCCATAGGTGACACTGTATCGTCCATTTCTTCCATCACATGCAAAATAACCCCGATAATGATCTTAATCAGTTTGCGCTGGGCTTGCTCGGCATCCATCTCTTTGGGAATATGGGAGGATACGGACCTAAGTTTGTTGATCACCCAAATTATCGCGGTTTCTATACCTTCCCTCTGGGCCCACCGATACACCCCGGCCAAATTCATAAATTCCGGTTGGTCTCCCCCGTTTGCACTGGTGGATTGGATCAAGTGTTTTTTTACGTCTGCAATGACACGCTGAATCCGGGTATGTGTGTCAGGAGAATTCAGAGCTTTGCCTAGGTCCCTCATATAAATATAGGAGACACTTCGGTCCAGATAATCATCCAATTTGCCTGTATAATTCAGCCATTGAATGTATCTATTATAGTCCCGAGTATCAGGTTTTCTCTTTCTCCGTGAAAAAAAGGATAACCATGAGGAATGATAAATATGATTTTTTTTCCACTTTTGAATGTCTTCTGTCAGGGTAGTCACATAAGATTTGTCTATGACCTGATCATACAGTAATGCAAAATACTGAATCGCCTTCCGCTCAGCCAGCTGATATCCTGTATTGGCTTGTAATTTTTCATTCATATGATGCATTACCTCAACTTCTCATTTTGTTAAACATGGTTGCATTTCTCCCTGAGGGTACGAATTCGGATCATGTTTTTATCTTTATACGGAAAAAAATCTGTAAGGTTACGAAATTTAATGGGGTCGAGGCGATATAAGAAGTAATCCCAAGAGGTGAATCGTCATGAAATATAGTGAACAAAAAAAGCTGGGCTCTGCTCCATAAGAAAAGCAGCCCAGCTTGATCTTTATAGATGTTCCCCTTGGAGCGTTTGGTCCTTCTCGACCTTCTGCCATAAAGCCTCAGTCAGTTCATCTATCATCTCCTTCATCGCCAGCTTCTCGCGCCAACGACTTGGGATACCGCTTACTCCGTAATAAGCTCCTGCAATTTGCCCATATACCGCTCCGGTCGTATCGGCATCATCACCCAGATTCACTGCCAGCAGTGCCCCCTCTTCAAATGAAGTCGAATGGTGAAATGCCCACAACGCAGCCTCAAGGGAACGAATGACATACCCGGTTCCTTGTATTTCGGGCGGCTCTTTATACCGGTAAGATCCCCGAATTATTTCTTCAATGGCTGCCGAATAAGCAGGCTCGTCCTGCCGCCACTTATAACAGACCTCCGCCGATAACATGGATTCTTTGTCCGCTCCTCGCAGACCTGCCACAAGGATTGAAGCAAGCACAGCACAGGCCTCCACACTTTCGGCTGCTCCATGGGTGGTTCGCGAGCTCATCTCAGCGTACTTCACCGCCTCTTCCGGACGGTTCGCATAGGCCATAGCCACAGGTGCAAGCCTCATAATAGAGCCATTGCCGGCAGTCATGGGGTCAATGGACCCACTGTACGGATCTCCGGTAGCTTCGAAGCGATGCAGTGCTGCTCTCGTTGCACCACCGATATCAAAGCACGTTCCCGTACTACTCATATATCCCAAGTGGTACCAATTGGTGTATCGGCGCATTTGATCTGCCGGATCAAAGCCATCTTTACGTACCATACTCTCGGCCAAGCAGAGCGCCATCGACGTATCGTCTGTCCACTGGCCCGGCTTTAACCCAAATACACCGCCGCCCACGATATCCGTTACAGGTTCAAATGTACCTGGACTGCTGAATTCCACAGTGGTTCCCAAAGCATCGCCCACAGCCAGCCCAACCAGACATCCCAAAAAACGATCCTTGATAAGTGCCATTTTGGTTTTACGCCCCTTTTCAAATGTAATAACTAACGCATATTTTCCCATCTCGCCAGGAAGAAAGCCCGACACTGCCATTTATTCGTAGCTTAAGGCTTTACAACGGCTATCCGGTTTCAATTCAATGAAAATCCCTGCCTCTTGATGGTAAACGAGCGGATACCGCTCCGTATCTACATATTCCCGCACACCGCTTGAAAGCCGCCATACCTGAAGCGGGACTCCTTTCCCCCATAAGAATAATCGGTCACCGCAAATGGCCATATCCGCTTGGGGGTAAGGAAAAGCCCCGTCTTCAACAGGCTTACAATTTAGGGAGGGGATCGCTGGAAGCACACGCCGGTACCCGGGCTGGGTCATATCGAATAGGACAACAGCCGGTTCAACTCCTTCCTCTCCCCAATCTTCCTCCTCCAGCAAATCGGCATCCATCTGTCCCCAAACCGCCAATGTATCGGGGCCTGTCCAGTACACCGGCCCATCCCAATCTATGGTTTGCCAAAGATGGCGAACCGATGGACCATTCTCCGATTCCCATGGATTCAGCAGCCAATCCGATAACGACCAAGTTCGGACCACTCCAATCGGAGCCCACACCCATCCCGTATCCGCAATCCACTTTCCCCCTGGTGAAATCAGCAGCCTCCCATGAAAATAATCTAGATAGTGCTCATTTTTGCTTTCGCTGTTATAAACAGGAGTAGGTCTTGCTGTCAAAAGCATGCCTGTTTCTACATCCGTCAGATCAAGCCGGTTCCATTCCGTCCCATGGACAAGAATACATGCACCATCTTGGTGTACAAATGCCAGGGGAAACATACTTTTATCGTAGTGATATTCGTCCCGTGATAATTGCATTTTTCCTTGAGCATGGACTAAATCATACACTGCCGCATGCCGTCCAAAACGATTGGAGATAGCTACGTAGCTGCCGTCAGAACTGGTAACCATTTGGACAGGTTGCATGGGATTAAAATCAGGAATACAAATACGTGTGCACAATTCTGCGCTGCCAGACCGAAGTTCTAGTCTCCACAGTTCTGCTTGTGTGTTTAGTGCCAGCAGGGTTATGCTTTCCTGAGAGTCGCCCTGTAGTGGATGAATGGCTGTAAGGCGTCCGATAGACGATGGTAAATCAGGTAAAGAAACGTGATGGAATGGCATGATTAATCCCCTTTTACTCTAGATAAATAATAATTTATACCCGCATTTGTGAAGCTTGCTTTATCGACAAAAAATCTGATATCAAGCAATGCAGTCAATACTTTCATAAAAACTCCCGGTTTTTTCTTGCAAAACAACTTAAGATATGTAATTTCGCTAGGATCTCTTTTGAGAACAAAATAGGAGTAATTCATCAAGATCAAATGGGAGATGAACTGCTCTGTTGGAGATTGATGCTCATTGATACAGTCTATCAGCACCTCTAATACCCTATTTTTATTAGATTTGTAGGCTTGCATAAACATCGTTGCTTCTACAAATGGCTTGTTGAAATCATCGAATGGAAAATCATATACATCATGACTACCCAGCATAAAGTTGACCCATTGGCCTTGTAAAAATTTTATTTTTTCCAGCGCTGCTTGTGTATCCATATCCATCTTATTTTTGTTAATATGTTCATGCAAAATGTTAATAAGAATGTGCAGATCATAATATTGTGCGTCTTCCATTCTGTACATGACCCTATTATTTTCAATCGTTAGACGATCATAAATGTCGTCACCTAAACCCAGTTCAAATAAAAGATGTTGAAGGAAAAGTAGTCTGTCCTGAGCAAACGTGAATTCATTGCCTCTCTCTCTTAGATGTGAAACTTGATATTGATAATAAAAACAAAATAAGTTTTTTCTCCTATAAGCAACATCTTTATGTATATCAAAAACATTAAAAATTAACGAAAGCAATCGAATCAGGCGTTCAGCATCCAGTTCCCTTCGAATGACATGATCCATTTTTGTAAATAGCGACCTGTCAAACAGATCATGCCATCGCACTAGAGAAACATAATCCTGCTCGTTTATATTCAGGGTTAATATTCTTAAATTTTGCTCTTGATCAGGATAGGAATAAAATAGATATTCATGATCCAAATCAGAAATACGCTCATTAAAATACGCTCTTAATTTGTAATCGTATATTTTAGAAAATGACATTTCTCTCCTCCTTGCATAGCAAGCCAAACTTCATGTTGAACCTGGCATAACACATTAATCCAAACTCCTATATTGTAAAATTAATCTGGATCGACTGGCAAGGTGGCATAAACACAGAAACGTATGTTCTTCTTTTCTATATTATGATATCTTTATGCTAGAAATGAAACGTTATTGTCGCAGGTCATAGCCTACGATTAGAAAGGAATACACACTATGAAACAGTTAAGCGAAGCGCTGACCCGGTTTGTACACCAGCAAAACTTGTATAATGCAGCCTACGGGCTGTTCCAAGACTACGACATCCAGCCCCGGACGGAAAACCTAGATTGCTGGGACAGACGGATTCCTGTATCCCCTGAGCTTGAGTACCTGTATAGCCACTATGAAATGATCGATGCCAAGGCAGCGGGAACACACAAATTAAAAAACGCGGCAGTTGAAATCGGGGATGCTGCGGTTCTCTTTTTTGCCGCACCAGAACATCTGTATCGCCAACAACTAGGCTATCGCTGGATTACATCTGGTGAGCTTGTCCAAGAATCTTCTTCGTGGCCGCGCCATCATGTCGTGATTGCCACTTTTAATGACGATCCAGTCATTGTCGATACTAGCGGACCCGATTCCCCTGTATATGCTGCATTCGAAGGCGGTGCGCCGCAGCAGGTGGCTGACTCTTTGGCTAACTTCTTTACTGCTCTTTCCATCCTGATTGAAGGTGCCTGTACCTTTAAGGGAGAAGTGAAAGATGAAGAAACATACGAAACCAAAGCAGCATATATCGAGCACGTAAAACCATTGCTGCATCCGCTGTTGAGCGAAAATCAAACTACGTTTTTATTGGAATACCTATCCCTTTCCTAAAAATCCTTTTGGTTAAAGAGAGGTGGAGCTTTTTATGATCTATATCGCATTACTGCGTGGCATTAATGTTGGCGGAAACAACAAAATTGAGATGAAAAAGCTCAAGCAAACGTTTGAAAAGGTTGGCATGGGCCATGTGACGACCTATATCAATTCTGGAAATATCATATTTTCCAGTCAAGGTCAGCCCAACGAGGAATTATCGCTCAAACTGGAACATGCGATTCTGGAGGATTTTAGCTTACCCATCCGTGTCATCGTTCGTAATATGAAGGAGATTCAGACCATTATAGAGGCACTGCCGAATGAATGGTCTAATGATACTCAGATGAAAAGTGATGTAATGTTTCTGTGGGATGAAATTAACGATATTTCTGTTCTGGACAAGCTTCCTTTGAAACCAGGAATTGGGCATGTAATATATACGACCGGGGCCGTTCTGTTTTCTGTCCGCAAGGAACAAGTCACAAAAAGCGGTTTAACGAAATTAGTCGGCACCAAGTTGTATCAGCAAATGACGGTGCGGAATGTGAACACAACACGACAGATTTACAAGCTGATGCAAATGGCTGAACAGGAAGAGTTACGAGATACGAGCTCCTGACTGTAGTCCAAAAGCAACCTTAGAAGAGTAAACTCAAAAGGGAGCCTTTTTACGGCTCCCCAACTGTTCTTCGATGTAATATTTTCCCTAGTCTATGGGTGTTGATCTTATTAAATTTTAAAACCTTCAACCAGCTCATTCAGTCGGGCAGCGCTTTCCTTCACCTGATCAGACTGGTGTGCCACTTCAAGAGATTTCTCCGTCGATGAAACCATATTCTCTGCAATGTGCTGAGTGGATACAGCGGACTGTTCGCTGGCTGTTGCAATCTCATGGATTGCTCTCACCATGGTTTGGATCGTTGCATTCACCTGCTTAGAGGTGGCGTTCAAATCATTGACCGTGTTCGTATGCTCCACGGCATCATTGTAATATTGTCCTGCTGTATCCTCAAGCAGCTGATAATCCTTGCCCACCTTAGCTTGCAGGAAGTGCAGTAATTCTTCGGCATTAGTAGTTAAATTCTCTACAGATTGCACAACTTCTTGAGTAACACTCTGAATTTGGTCTACCGCGTGTTTGGAGCCGTCTGCCAACTTGCGAATCTCGTTAGCCACAACCGCAAACCCTCGACCTGACTCACCCGCACGAGCCGCTTCAATGGATGCATTTAGAGCCAGCAAATTGGTTTGTGCCGTAATTTCTAAGATGGACTGAGAAAGTAAACGAATTTGGTCTACGCCCTTGGCTCGTTCTAGCGCTTCCTTCATCTTTTCATTGGCCTTCCGGTAAATTTCCTTGGCTGCTTTATTGGATTCACTAGCCGCATGCTTCAATGTTTCGGCTTTTACACTTGTATCATGGGCAGACTGAGCTCTTTCTTGAGTTTTGACCGAAATGTACTCTGCTGCCCGCTGCATTTCTTCCGCAGAATGGTTCATATTTTCGGTGTATGCCGAAGTCTCTTCCATAGCTGCTGACAGCTGTTCGACCGTGGCAGATACATCTCTAATCCGCTCATTGAGATCTGTCATATTATGATTCGTCTGGTCACTCAGTTGGTTAATTTGGCGTGACTCATTGATAACCCCCGTTATGACCATTGAGGTTGAATCTGTCATTTGTTGAATGGCACGAGCAATGACAGCGATCTCATTATTTCCTTTGAGCAAGGCAGGATCAAGGGCTGCCGTTAAATTGCCTTGGGTAATCTCATCACAGTATTTCGTAATGGTACTCATCCGAAAACGGATATTTCGAATGGCCGCAAAGGAGATAGTGATAAGAATAGCCAGCACGAGTGCCAGAACCGTGATCAAAACAATTGTACGCATTTTAATCTCATTTTGCGTATTTTGATATAAGTTGGCGGATTGCTCATTGTTATAATCTGAAATCGTAGTCAGCATCGTAACAATTGCCGTACTGGATTTATTAATCCGGCCTCTCTCTTCCGTGTCATACGTTCCGCTATTTTTTTTGACTGCCATGATTTGCTCAATATCCTGATAATATGTGTCTATACTCCCCCGTAGTTCCTCGTACAATTTCTGTTCCTTAGCATCCAAATTCCTTTGTGAGAATTCATTTAGTCCGGTTGTAACGCTATCTTTTCCTTTCTGCACCTGCTTATACTGTTTATCTGTGTACTCCTTATTGTCGAGTATTTTTGTATAATTAGCCCGCATATTATAGAAATCACTTTTGACTTCAAGAATATTCGTTTGGTGTTGAAAGCGATCCACATACAAAATACCTTGACCCTCTTTAGCTTGATACATCCCGATAACCCCTACCAACGATACAATGAGTAAACCCACTAAGCTGATTACAATCATGGAGATCATCGTTGTCGTAACCTTTAAATCTCTAAAACCCTTCCCTTTTTTAGTCCTGTCTGATAGCTTGTTACTCATCCAAACCCCTCCAGATCGTCTATGGATAATAGTTCACGCTGCAGATCACAGAACGTGATGATATATATATCTATATATCGGTAGAAAGCGCTTAAATTTATAAGTAAAATAACGGTACTGCAAAAATAAGAATATTATAGTAGGCAAATTCATATTTGGATTTGCTATGTAACTCAAAATTTTAGATACTCATGGGCTTAAAGAATTTGCTAAACTAGAAGAGGAGTCCTTACACGACGTGGGGCACATATAAACAACGAACGCTAAATGATGGGAGAGAAATTATTGTGACAAACATACCAAATAAAAAACAAGTATATATAATCCACGGATACACAGCTTCGCCAGCCGATCATTGGTTCCCTTGGTTACAAGACAAATTACAGGAAGATGGGGTATCGGTAGATATACTGGAGATGCCCAACTCGCAATCCCCCAAACTTAATGAGTGGATCGAGCATCTACTACAAAATATTAAAGTTCTACATAAAGACACCTATTTTATTGGTCATAGCTTGGGATGTGTATCCATATTAAGGTACCTGCAGCAAGTAAATATCCCGGAACCACTGGGTGGTGGCGTTTTCGTTTCCGGTTTTACTGACCCAGTGCCAAGCCTACCATCATTAGATGAGTTTACAAATGACCATTTGGATTATCAGCACATTATGGATTCACTAAAGGCGCGTGCAGCTATTGCTTCAAAGGACGACACGATTGTCCCCTTTACACTCAGTAAGAAACTAGCGGAAGATATCCAGGCTGATTTTCACGAAGTAGACCATGGAGGACACTTTTTACAAAGTGACGGTTTTACCACCTTACCGATGGTACATCAAGTGTTAATTGAAATGATGAATGCAAATAAGTAGCATGACAGGCTTAGTTTGAAAACTTACATAACCCGCAAAATGGAACCGGCGAAGGGTTCATTATTGCGGGTTATGTAATCACATCTAGAATACGTACGTCTTAACAAGGAGTCGCTCCACAGATGTACTTATAGTCAATACATCAATACAATGCCCATTTTTCCGTACACAGCTCTATAAATGAATGGGCAACCTGTTCACATTCGTCATATCCCAAACTACCAGAATGAGCAAAAAGAGCGGGATACTCATTGTTTCTTTTTTCCTCTCTCATATCAAACATATAGTGGTTTCCGCACCCATCCATCGCAAATGACACGGCACCCGGCATATAATGCGGCAGCTCGTAGGCAAGGTTCATTTCTCTCAAATCTTCGGTATTAAAAAACTGAAAATAGCGTTCACCATTTTGAAACTCCCCGCCGTTAGAGTATTTCAAAAAATCCATATAGCTGTCAGGAAATTGCCCTTGGGGCAGAAGCCAGCCCGCAGGATCTAAAGGTTTATATTGATCATGGAATGGAGACGATTTTGGAAAAGGGTTCACTTGTCTTTGCTTGATTTCGTGAATCTCTTGCTCGGATAGCTTTATGTTCCATGTTTTCAAAAAATTCGCGATTTGTTCATCAGTTGCTTCCGGACTTTTTACAAACGGCTGTTCAAATTGAATACTCCACATATGTGCAAACCTCCAAACCTCGATGCCTCTAAAAGTTATTGTTTCTACCTTTTCAATCTTTTACGAGCTATTCCTTATCCACTACCGCCTGCCATGCTTTTGTAATGTCTATAGGCGACTTGCTGCTGGTCTCCCCTCCACCTTCCTGGGTCCATAGCGGCGGATAATATGCAAATACCTCTCCTGGCTGAAGTTGCTCCATATCCTTCTGCCAACCGTTCCAGCGGAATGTCTGGTAGAACAAGCCCAAATCTCCCTCAGCCAACCAGCTCAAGAAACCGGAATAGGCCAGCTCAGTGGATTCCCATTCCAATGCATCTGGTGCAAAATAGTAGATATGGCCGCTACGTCCGAATTTCCCTATATCCAATCCAAAAAATCCACCTGCTGCATCATAGGCAACAATCAGCATCCCCTCAAGTGCAGAAACACTTTCCGGCTCTTGAAGCCCGTTCCATGAGGTCAAGCTACCAAAAATTCCAGACCCACCCGCACCCAGCAAGGTGATCCAACCGTAATCAAACACGATTCCTCCTGTCTCATAGGCAACTGTTCCCAAATACGATTTCGTACTCACCTGCAAACGGTACAGCGTGTCCCCCGTAGCGGATTCCGATTTGGCCGATACAATGTGATGTGAATTTCGGCCTTCTTTCAGGATATTTCTGACCTCTTCCCATGCATGGTTGTCCTGATCCACCAGTTCATCAACCGTTAACGTATGCATGTTCATTCCCCTTCCCGTATTCCAATATCCTCTTTCAACCTGCGAACTGATTTTTAGAAACCTGCGTTTGATCTAAAATCACCCACTGATTTACTTCGTCGTATCCTTTTACAATTGCCGTGACCTCATGCTTCGGATACATCCACTCGGATGGTGTCTTTTCCTCATATGTACGAGTGTCTGACAATCCGACCGCATGATGCTGGAAAATATGAATAAGCGTACCGTGTGGGAAAAATGCTTCAATATAACCCTTTACCTTAGTCCCAACGGGCAGTACATTTTTGATTTGATGCCATTCCTTGTTGAAGGTGTGAAGATTATTAGACCAGACTTCTTCAAACTCTTTTTTTGTAATTTTCGTATAATAGGGCTCTGTATCATCAATCGCTTTCTCAGCTAAAAGGAAATGATACTGCTCGTGCTTGCGATTAGAGGCGATATACGTGCCATCATCTTGGATTACAATTTGTCGATAGGCTACTCCATCTGAATCTATTTCAAAATACCAGGTTCCCATGCCTGGTTCCGGACAATCCTTAAGATATTTCATTGGTCCCTCCTATTAAAAAATTCAATTCGTTTGTATCACTTTTTCCCGCCATAGGTTCTTGCCAAATATGCGAGATATTCCGAACGCGTCAGTTCTCCCGTTTGACGGTTGAACTCATCATACGAAATGTCTTCCGGGAATCCGAATTCGGCCAGTGCTTTTCGACGTTCATCCCGATGTAACGGATTATCCAGCGTTTTGTGCCACGCCCGCTCTTCCCAGGAGCCAAAACAGTCGGCAACGACACTTGAATACACACCGTTATTTGAAAATTTTCGCGAGGACTTGAACACGGTCTCCCCTTCCGGTTTGAAAACCGTGCCCGTTCCCCATGACAGACTATATGTTTTTTCTTTTCTACTATCCGTACTACAGCCATAGCCGATGGGGAACACAATATCCTCTTCCACTAACAGCTTATGTCCAACCCGCTCGTAGGCACCCCGCATAAAGGAATCATCCATAACAATCCAGGTCGTTTCGGATAACGGGGCGGATGTGATAGATTCCAAAGCTGTTGAACGGTCACGACTCGTAAACAAATATGGACGTACGAATAAAGGCATGGTCATGACACTGTTCCAAATGCTCTCCTCTGCAAACAACTGATCCTTTTGCATTTGGCGCAAATCTCCAATGACCAGTACATATCCATCTGTGAATAGGTCTATTTCCACGCGGAAGATGTCTCCCGGGACCGTTTTATAACGCTGGTTTTTCATATGCTTCAGTCGGTGCAACCTGCGATCGTAATCCTTGGGCACAAGTGACGGATATTGCTGAAGCCAATCGATGATCTCTTCTTTACTATGTAAATGCTCACATCCCGTAATAGGGAGTTTCACACCCGTTTTGCTATTCACAGCAGTAACATAACTAAGAGGACGATCCCTTCGAATGCCTGTTGAAAAGGTTATGCCTTCTGCCTTGATGCTCGATACACTTGTGTAATTCAGCTTTTTCTCTTTGCCACGAGCCGTTTTAGGCAAAACAAATGCCCGGTCACGCGTAAGAATCTCTACATCGGTTTCTCCATAGGTATCCTCAGTGGAAGAAATTCGCTTGCGAATGACATCCCCATCCATACAAATAAAGTATCCTTCTTTAATTTCTACCACGTCCCAATGCTCTTCCAGCGTCTCCAGCCCGAAGTACGGTCGTAACGCGTTCGTTAGCCAACGATTCATCTGTTCCTCCAGTTTCGAGTACATTTCAATGCACCCAGGCTCAATTTTCCCAAAGATTATAACATAACGCGGTATTTAGCTCGTTTATTCATACACTGTTCCAGCTTGAACCAACTCCTCCTGAATCCAGCTACTGCTGGTAGAAAGCTGGAGCAAGTCGACAGAGATCTGTTTGACCTGCTCTTGCAGTACATGTGACTGATCCGTTCCTTCCAGAAAGCGACTCAAAAAATGAAGAAATACGTCTACCTTCCTAAGCAGCATCAAAATAGGCAAAGCATCAATCTCGTTGTGGCTTAGATGAACCTGGCGGCTGAAGCCTCGGCAAAAATCCCGAACTGCTGTCGTCTCCTCCGGTTGTCCCAAAAATCCAGATAAGATGACCGCCGGCTCCATGACCCGAACGTCTAGCGTACAAAATTCAAAATCAAGCAGTGCAGTTACTAGACTATGATCCGAATCCTTTACTAACAAATTGGAAGCGTTCAAGTCTCCATGTACAAGCTGATGCGGCAACTCTTCTAATGCATGAAGCGAATCTGTAATCTCTTCATAAGCTGCTCCTATTAACCGCAGCTCTTCATGCAAATCCTTTAGAGGCTCAGGCGGATGTAAACAAAAGCCTTGAACCGTTTCCCGGTTACACACTGGATAGGATTGCTGCAAAGCATAATACGGTCGATAGACTGGAGTCATATCAAGATTGAATGTCGCAAGCACAGTAGATAATTCCCCCGTAGTCTCGCCCAAAGAATAGGCAAAGCTCGAATCCTGCTCCAGGGGTGATATGCCTTCTATGTATTTGAACAGACACACATATTTGCCGCTTTCCTTCTCCAGTTGAGCAAGCGTCTCTCCCGTGACCGTTGGAATAGGCTGGGGTATCCTGAATGATAGAGAATGCTTACTCAGCTCCTGCAAAACCGCATGCTCAAATTCAATTTTATCCCGATCCCTGTGTGTATCGTAGACGCGCAGCACCCCGCTTCGTCCACCACTCTTAACAAAATACGTCGTATTATTCCACCCCCCGGTTCGTTTCTGTAGCGTTCCGTTCCACTCCGGCCAGTGACGTCTTAGTATTGCTTCCAAGGATGTATCCTCCCTTCTTCGTGTCCATAGCATCGGCTGACTCCGGCATGCGAGAAGTATGGTTATAATAGCTTAGCAGGTAATTTCATTATTTTAGCATAGCAGATAGCCTATTTTATAGCAGAGGGCGACTCTAATTCATAAGAATTTAAACCGAAGGAGGAATACCTCCTCCGCAAGCTAAGCGTCACTGTATTTATCCTAAGTTTTTCCAGTAATATTAAGGACAGTTAAAAGGCTCAATTACAATGTAATCGAGTCTTTTAAACAGGACGTACACAAAAAAACAGGACTGATTAATCAGCCCTGTCTTGTACATCATACCCCTTTAGTCAATCTGGATCTGTCTGCGGGAACGATCGTCACCCTGACGTTTAGGAATTTCAAGTTTCAATACACCTTGATCCAGTTTTGCCTTAATGCCTTCTTCATCAACATGATCCACATAGAAGCGTCGGACAAATTCCCCTGAACGGCGCTCCCGTCGAATCATTTTATTCGTATCATCCTTCTCTTCATGATATTCATTCCGTTTAGCACGGATCGTCAAATAATTATGGGCAATATCGATGTCGATATCTTCTTTTGCAATGCCTGGAAGCTCAGCTTCCACCAGATATTTGTCGTTTTCTTCACGAATATCCGTCCGAAATGTCTGAGAGTTGCTGCTAAATGGAGCAAGCCAGTGGTCATCAACCATACCATTGAAGGATTTAAACATTTGTCCAAAGAAGTCTTCATTTCTTTTACGAAATGGGATCAGATCAAACATGAAAATCAGCTCCTTTTAATTGGTTGTTGTTTGTGTTCCTTACGATTCATATTATAGTACCGAATAGAGCGAGGCTCAAAGTTCAAAAGAGGCTGAAAATACTGAAATAACCCGATCCTAAGCGATCTGTCAAAAATAGTTTTAGATTTCAATCAATTTGACCTTTTTTGACCTTTTGACTTCACAAGAGACTACATATTCTTTGGCAGCCAGCTCAGGCTTGCCCTGCTATCGCTTGTTCCGGTGTAGAAGCTGGGTACAAGTGACAGGCTACCTGCCGCCCCGGTGCAGCTTCGGCAAAGATGGGCTGTACTTTGCTGCATATCTCCATGGCTGCCGGGCAGCGATTATGAAACGCACAGCCACTTGGCGGATTTTCTGGACTGGGCACATCCCCTTTAAGTACAATCCGATCACGTTCCGCTTCCGGATCAGCTACAGGTACCGCAGACATTAACGCCTTTGTATACGGGTGCAGCGGCTCTCTGAACACTGCTTGGGTCGGTGCGAGTTCGACCAGCTTGCCCAGGTACATCACACCCACGCGGTCGCTGATAAATTTGACGACCGACAGATCATGGGAAATGAACATATACGTCAGGTCATATTGTTTTTGCAGGTCCTTCATCAGATTGAGCACTTGCGCCTGAATCGACACATCGAGGGCCGAGACTGGCTCGTCACACACGATAAATTTGGGATGAAGCGCCAGTGCCCGTGCGATCCCGATCCGCTGACGTTGACCACCCGAGAACTCATGCGGATAACGATGTGCATGATAAGGAGACAATCCGACCACTTCGAGCAGCTCGTCCACCCGCTCTTTGAGCTGCGTTTTGCTTAGCTTTTCATGCGTGATGAGCGGTTCTTCCAGCACCTGCTGTACTGTCCATCTGGGATCAAGCGAAGCAAACGGATCTTGAAACACCATCTGCATATCCGTTCTGAATTTGCGCAGCTGCTCTGTGTTTAGCTTACGTATATCCGTGCCATTAAACAGAATCTCTCCATCCGTCGGTTCGATCAATCTGAGTATTGCCCTTCCAGTTGTGGATTTGCCGCAGCCGGATTCTCCTACGATTGCCAGGGTTTCACCCTGCTGTACAGTCAGGTTAATACCATCCACCGCTTTGACTGCTCCCACTTGTTTGGAAAAAAGTCCTTTTTTGATCGGATAGTGTTTTTTCAAATTACGTATTTCAAGCAGTGTACTCATGATATCCCTCCTGCTGTAGCAAGCAGCGGCTTTTGTGTCCGGGTTCCACTTCTGTAAGCTCCGGGGCCTCTGCACGGCAAATTTCCTTAGCAAACTGACAACGCGGTGCAAAGCGGCAGCCTTTTGGCATATCGAGCGGGTTGGGAACCTGGCCCGGAATGGAAGCCAGACGCTCCTGATCACTGTTCAATTGCGGCAGTGAGGCTAGCAAACTTTGTGTATAGGGATGCTTGGGATCTTTAAAAAGCGTTTTAACATCCGTTTCTTCTACGACTTGTCCGGCATACATAATCACGACCCGATCGCACATTTCAGCAACGACACCAAGGTCATGAGTAATCATCAGAATGGAAGTTCCTTCGGACTTCTGTAGCTCACGCATCAAGTCAAGAATCTGTGCTTGAATGGTTACATCGAGTGCCGTTGTCGGTTCATCGGCGATCAGCAACTTCGGATTGCACACCATCGCCATCGCAATCATCACCCGTTGGCGCATACCGCCCGAGAGTTCATGCGGATAAGAAGCGGCTACTTTTTCTGGACGTGGAATTCCTACTTTCGTCAGCATTTCCACAGCCATGTCTTTTGCTTTGTGTTTGCTTACACCGTGGTGGTAGCGGGCAGACTCCGCAATTTGCTTGCCGATTTTGAACACAGGATTTAGCGAAGTCATGGGCTCCTGAAAAATCATAGCCATCTCGTTGCCACGAATCGAGCGCATTTTCCGCTCCGAAAAATCCAGCATGTTTTCACCGTTAAACCGTACTTCCCCAGCGACTACTTTCCCAAGTCCCTTGGGGAGGAGCTGCATAATGGAAAGGGAGGTAATGCTCTTGCCGCACCCAGATTCGCCAACGATTCCGAGTGTTTCGCCTTTGCCAACCGATAGATCGACGCCGTCCACAGCCCGGATGGTGCCAGCCCCAGTCTTGAACTCCGTCCGGAGGTTGGTTACTTCAAGCAGTTGTGTCATGCCCTCTTCCTCCTTCTTGTCCATCATTGAACCTTCATGTTCTTTTTATCTTAGGGAATAAGCTTATTCAGACTTACCCATCGTTTGCAGATGCTTCATGGTACCGTACAATTTAGTAATATGTTGAAACTCCTTTTCCGAATGAAAAGAGCATTGCCCACGTCCATAAGCTTTGGCTGTTTCTACAGCCAATTTGGCCGCCAGCGCAATATCGCTTTCGTGGCTGGCCCCCGTTGCACTGCCTGGGACAGGAGCAGCGGCCGTGATGGCTACACCAACCACTGGAGCGGAAGTGGCCACCGCTGGCTGCAAAATGCTGTTGATGTGATACAGGTCGTTACCATAAGGTGTGATATCCTGCGTTGTTACAGCAAACGTGACACAGGGTTCGCCAGTAACAGTCTGAACAATATCAACGAGGTCTTCACTAATTCGTAGCACATAGCCTTCACGTACCGTCGGGGAAATGGCAATACCTTTATGGTTAATGACCCGATTCCCTTTGGTCGTATCAATGGACAGAATCGCTTCCATTTCGGGTGTCACTTCATATTTGTTCATCGTCAAAATATCTACGGGTGAATCCATAAATGGAACCGGATCATGGGGCTGAGTGGGTGCATCTGGACAAATATGTGTACAGATGATCACGTCTCCATCAAGCACATCTCCTTTGGACTGCATGCTCAAAAGTTTAGCCGCCGCCGAAATTGCCGCTGCCGCACCGTCACCATCGGATACAAATCCGATCATCTCCGGTCGTGCTCCAAGTCCACCAAGTCGCCCTACTACACCCAAGGTTGGAGAATCGCCCCCCTGAATGCGACCCGTTTTACCGGCAATGACAATTTTAATAAAATCCGTAGACCCCTTTTCACCTTTCACGGTGGAGACCGTAATCTCCGCTTGACCCAGTTGTTCCAAATAAGCTTTGACTTCTGCCCCGCTGGCAAACGGACTATCCAAAAGGTCATAAACTTCAAAAACTTGTTTCATCATACGGCAGATCCCCTTATGCTTCTTTTTGTGTTGTTTTCAGATATTTAAGCGCCGTCAAGGCGTATACTTTCGCAGATTGAATGATCTGCCATACCGGAGCTTTTTCATTAAAATTGTGAATGGTCGACAGTTCGGCAGGACCGTATTGCAATACCGGGATATTGTATTTGCGGAATGCACGTGCGTCGCTGGTTGCCCATTGCAGTACGCCATAGGCCTCTTTACCGCTGACCTCAGCGATAGATTCCACAAGCTCCTGTACAATCGGCTCGGTTGGAGGGGTCCAGTTGGCATTACCATAAAATCCGAATTGTTTGGGTTCCGCGTCAATGCCTACACTTGCAAGCAATTCTTTGGCTTTGGCCAGTACATCCCGGTGGTCTACGCCAAATGGAACACGGGAATCCACTTGCACTGTGCAACGGTCTGCAACCACATTGACTTTGGTGCCTCCCTGAATCGTACCAATGTTCACTGTTACATGATCAAACGCTTGTCCATAGCTTGGGTTCTCCCGTTCACTTGCATAACGCTTGGAAATTTCAATGATCTCTTTGACTTCTTCCGGGATGTCCGGCTTGATGTCCCACAGTTGTTGCAGCGCTTCAATTCCTTTTGCTGCCTTCAAAATAGCACTTTCACCTGCTATCGGCTGCAAACTGCCATGACCCGGTGTGCCTTCAACGGTAAATTCAAACCAGCAGCTTCCTTTTTGCCCGATGGTCGGGTTTTGCGGGCCTGAAGGCTCTGCGATCACAGCAGCTGTTCCTTCAATCAGCTTTCTTTCCAGCACCCAAGGTACTCCAAGATGTCCCCCGGTTTCCTCATCTGGAACTACAAGCAACGACAACGCACCTTCGAGTGGTACGCCTAGTTTGGAGAACAGCGCAACGGTAAATATTAATCCGCCCAGTCCGGCTTTCATGTCCGAAGCACCGCGACCCAGGAGATAGCCATCACGTATTTCACCACAAAACGGATCAAAATCCCAACGAGTACGATCCCCTGCCGGCACAACGTCTGTATGCCCACAGAAAATCAGTTTTTTTCCGTCCGCCGTTTCAGCGCCATAATCAGAAATGAGATTCCACATATTCGGCCCGGATTCATGCACCGTTGTTTCTATACCTGCTTCTTTAAGATAGTCCATAATGAACTGACTAATTTCGCGTGAATCACCTGGAGGATTTTCCGAAGGAAATTGAATCAACCGCGAGCATAGCTCAAGCAATTCGTCCTGCCGTTTATCTATTTCATCAAGAACTAACGTTTTCCAATCTGTCATTTCCATTCAGTCCCTTCACGTTTTCCATTTAGCCAACTACATTTTTTACGATCCATCGGGATCAGCTTCCTCCTTCAGGTGTAAAATGATAGCCTTCGGCTGTAAAAACCGAAGGCATAAGGTAAGATCACAACTTACTCTTTATTCAATGAATAGAATCGGATAACCTCATCTGGGTAGTAGACATATCCAGTGACGTCTTTGCTCATGCCAACAACGCGATTGTATTCATACAGGTACGCCCATGGCGAATCTTGATTTATAAGTTCTTGTGCTTTGCCATACAGCTCTTTACGTTTATTTTCATCTTGCTCTTTGCCTGCTTGTTCCCAAAGCTTATCCACTTCTGCATTAGCGTAATGCATATAATTCGATGAACCGCCGCTGTACATCAGAAACCCGAGATGATAACCAGGGTCGTTGACGAAGGAAGTCCATTTGGAAATGTATGCTGTCAGGTTGCCTTCTCGTTGCTGTTCAAGGAACTGTGCACGAGCAACATTGACAACATTCATCTTTACGCCAATCTTGGCAAGTTCAGCTTGAATCAATACGGCATCATCTGCCCAGTCCTGGAAGCCGGAACCCAGTGTCAGGTCAAAATTAAACCCATTAGGATAACCCGCTTCTGTAAGCAGCTGTTTTGCTTTGTCCAGGTCGTGCTTATAGCTGTAACCCGCATCAGTGTAGCCAGGCGTGTTACTCGCTACAGAGCTCTTCATTTGCTTTGCTTGACCGTACATGACGTCGTCAATTAATTGGTCGTAAGGAATGGCATAAGCAATGGCTTGACGCACTTTTGGATCATTAAAAGGTTTGATTTTATTATTCATGGCAAAATACAGAATTCGGTTACTTGCATTGGATTGAACCTTCAGATCAGCGTTGGTTTCCAGCTTCGAAACGTCCTTTGCAGGAATCTCAATCGCCATGTCCACATCGCCTTTATCCAGCAGAAGTACACGGTTGGAAGCTTCCTTGGTAAACTTCATCGTTACTTTGCTCAGATTTGGCGCTCCTTGCCAGTAGCTGTCATTAGCATTAAAGACAGCTTCTGTCGCAGGGTCCCATTTTTCAAGCTTGAACGGACCTGAACCTGCCGCATGTGTTTTCAAATAGTCGCCATCGCCATTTTCTTTGACAAGCACATCATCCACAATGGAGAAGTTGTACAATGACAGGATTTGCAGAAACATATGATTGGGTTGGGACAATGTAACGACAACGGTGTGCTCATCAGGCGCTGTAGCGGTTTTAATGGAGCTCATACCATACAGGAAGCTACCGGAATTGGAATTTTTAAGCCGCTCAAAGGAATACAACACAGAATTGGCGGTCAGCGGGTTGCCGCTTTGGAATTTAACGTCTTTACGCAGATGGAGCGTATATGTCATGTTATCAGCGGACACATCCCATTTCTCAGCCAGCATGGGCTTAATGGCTTCCGTATCTGCCACTTCACCGCTATCCGTAGACTTTTTGCCATAGGTCACAAGCTGATCATAGAGCGCAAGCACAAGGGTATCCGATGTAAGATCACTTGCTTCAGCAGGGTCCATGGTTGACCCTCCCTCCGAGTAAGCAAGTGTAATCGTCTTTGGTGGGGATGGGGCATCTGCGCCTTTCTCTCCAGATGAAGCGGACGGGCTGTTAGCATTGCTCGCACAGCCTGCCGTCCATAGCAACGTAGACAAGACGACAATTAGAGAAAGACTTTTTTTCAACATGGCTTACGTTCTCCCCTTTAATGATCTATTTATTTTTATTTGCTAGAGCGCAGTCTAGGATCAAGAACATCTCGCAAACCGTCTCCAAGCAAATTGAAGCCCAAAATAGCTGTCGCAATTCCAAGACCCGGGAAGGTTACAATCCACCACTCACCGGAAATGATATACGCTCGCCCTTCTGAAATCATTGCGCCCCATTCGGCAATCGGGGGTTTCACACCGAGTCCCAGGAAGCTGAGACTGGCTGAGGTGAGGATGGCGAAGCCCATTCCAAGCGTTGCATTCACAAGCAGTGGGGCAAGTGCATTAGGCAAGATGTGGCGAAACAGGATCGTTCCGTTCGTTACACCAATCGCCCGGCTGGCTTCAACAAACTCCTTTTCCCGGAGAGAGATGGTTTGTCCGTGAATCAGTCTGGCGAATTCGGGTATGCCTACAATGCCCACGGCGATGAGTGCACTCATCAGTCCTGGTCCCATCGCTGCAGCAATGGCCATGGCAAGTACCAGCGACGGGAAAGCCAACAGAATATCCATACAGCGCATAATAATGCTGCCCATTCGACCGCCATAGAAACCTGCGATGGCTCCAAGCGGTACGCCGATGATAAATGAGATCGACACGGCAATCATCCCGGTCCATATGCTGATTCTGGCTCCGTAAATGACACGGCTGAGGATGTCACGTCCGTAATTATCGGTCCCAAACCAATGTTCTGCACTTGGCGGCAGCAGCTTGTTCGCCGGGTCGGTTACATAAGGATCATGTGGAACGATCCATGATGAGAGGATGGCAATGAGCGTCCAGCCAACGATAAAGATGAATCCGATTAAAGCGAGTTTATTGCCAAATAACAATCGCCAAAAGGTTTTTCGTTTCGGTATAGCGGCTGCATTAGGCTGAGGTACAGCCGCTTTTGCCACCAAATCACTTGCAGTGCTCATCCGAGTACCTCCCCCTACTTTTGTGCTTCGTTCATTATTCGTACCGGATACGTGGATCAATCAATCCGTAAACCAAGTCGACTCCAAGATTGATAAAGCTGTAAATCAGCGCACTTACGAGGGTAAATGCTTGAATCGGTGCGTAGTCAGCCGCCAAAATGGAGTCCGTCACATAGCTGCCCACTCCTGGCCAGGTAAAAATGGTTTCGGTAATAACCGCTCCACCAATCAGGTAACCGACCTGCAAACCAAGTACGGTAAGTGTTGGAATAAAGGCGTTAATGAGTGCGTGCTTATAAATAACAATTCCTTCGCGCAGACCTTTGGCTCTGGCTGTGCGAACAAAATCCTGACCGATCACTTCCAGCATGCTGGAACGCATCATCCGTGCCACAATCGCCATAGTGCCTGTACTGAGACAGACCGCTGGCAGAACCAAATGGGATAAACTGCTTTTTAAAGCTACAAAATCACCGGTCATCAAACTATCGAGTACATAAAGTCCCGTAACGTGCGTCGGCGGATTGATGTCACCGCTAATTCGACCCATGGGCGCAGGAGCGATGCCCCATTTAGCATAGAAGATATAAATGAATAACAGGCCAATCCAGAAAATGGGCATACATGCACCGATCAAGGAAAACACACGTGAAATGTGATCAACAATCGATTCTTTACGGGTTGCTGCCAGGATGCCGATTGGGATTGCCACCAGAATCGCAATAACCAAGCTTGCCAGCGCCAACTCGATGGTTGCTGGAAAACGGGTAGCAAAGTCGCTTGCCACTGACTGTCCGGTGTGATAAGCCTGACCCAGATCACCTTGGAACAATCCAACTACATAATGAAAAAATTGAATGTACTTCGGTTGATCCAGTCCCATACTGCTTCGAATATTTTCAATCGTCTCGGGTGTAGCCTGTTCCCCCGCAAGCATCACGGCAGGATCACCCGGAAGCACTCTTGAGATCATGAATGTAATGACGACAATACCAAGCAGTGCCGGAATCATTTGTATCAATCTACGTAGTGTGTATACGGCCACAGCCTGTCCCCCCCTTATCCGTAATTCCCCGTGTCTTTGTCACCTTTCTTTTCATCACTTGTTATTTTTATTCATTGTACTAAGGAACAAGAACGGTTTCCACGTCCTGAATAACTAAAAATAATGACGAATTTTGTCGTTTGCGCACTAAAGTTACTCATCATGTTATTTAAATGTCGTGTTTTATTTGAATATAGAAATCAAAATCAGCATGATGCCAAAAAAAGCGGTCCCCTTTCAAAAGGAAATCGCTTGTTTTTTATATATAGATTGTAGTATTAGGCCGATCAGGAAAGGAGAAATAATCGCGAGCACTGCAAAGAACGAGGTGTTCGACTCAGCAGCTTGCTGTCCGGTCGCACCTTGAAGCGAGGGGGAGCGAAAATACGTATTGCTTTGTCTTTCTCTATAGATTTCCAGTCACGATAATACCATTTGCTCGCTTCAGGTGTGCTCTGACCCAAGCTATAAAGGAATCGATAAATATGCGCAATTCCGGCTCCTTGGCAGGCCAAGCATCCAATTCTGTTAATATCTCATGCCATATCGACTCCGGAATCGGATTATCCCAACAGGGATCAAAAGCCTCATACGTTTCCCCCGTATCAGGATTGTCAAGTGGATATTTGGACTTTAACGCAGACAACACGATATCAAAGTCATCTGCGTAGATAAAGATTATCTCCTCCAGCTTTGGTTCATCGGTATCCCCATAACGCAGCGGTTCAAAAATATATCCAATATTGGTTCGTGGACCACTATAGCGATAGATTAGTGTCTGAATCTCTTTTTTGTCCTTCTTACTCAATCTCATCACTCCTTTCTTCGGCTACAACTCGAACCAATCCGCAGCGCATTTCTCTTCTTCCAGCACCCTGCACATTCCTTCCCTCAACCTCACCGCATCTCCGCCGCCGATATGAAATAGACAATAGATATAAGGTTCATCATCTTCTAATCCTTCAATATTCCTTGCCTCTTCCACTGAAACTTGGAGCGCCTCAGGCCAATCGAGATCATTCTGAAGCAGGGCAAAGCCATCCTCATCCCTTTGCATCCGATATCCGTCAATCCTAGGCAATGCTTCAGCTAAACGATCCATTAGCACTTGAATATCCTTAACATCTGCGACTTTAATTCCATACTCCCAACCCATCTGCATCTCTCCAATTTTATGAACTCCTCCTTAACTAGCCCCCCCTAAATCGGATTTCACCTTCTCATTCACCTCAGGAGTTCAGTCGTAGTCCGCATATAAGAGGTACTTTTTTGTTTAAAACCACCCATTTTTGCTGGATTCCCATGAGCCTCCCATTTTCCTTCTTCTTTCCCTGAATTTTCTTAAAACTTATCAGCAAACAAAATAGGCTTCTCGTGAATATAGCACGGAAGCCTATGGGTTCATCAAACAACTCTTTTATTTATTCGGCCTTCTGAGATACCAGCTCACTATTCCCTTTTCTCTTTCTTACCCCCAACATAATGACAGCCATAACAGCTACCAGAGCTGCTATAAGAGCAAAAGGAATATATTTGTCCACCCGATATAGCGTCGTTGTCAAAATAGGAGCAATAATCGCAGAAATGCCTTGGACAGTGGCCACCAGACCAGCGGCTCCCCCTTGCTGTTCTTTACTAACAGAAAGAGAAGCCCCAGCCATAAATCCAGGCATAAGCAAGCCTGTACCTATACCAAACATAAAGAACGCTAAATAGTAAACGACCATGCTGGCTGACATGAGGAATAGCAGCATACCGACAATAAGGAACAGAGAACCGAGCAAAATCATCGGCTTGGGTTGCCATTTAAGCCATTTCATCTGAACGATCTGTACAATCAGCATCGCTGCACCGGAAAACATAAGTCCAAAGGAAACCACTCTTGCTGTTTCTTCGGATGAAAGGCCTAATTGATCTTGAAAATAAAATCCGCCTATAACCTGGATGGTCACAATGCTAATCATCGTAACCAAACCTGCAAACAAATACATTCGTAGACCGGGTTGAAACGGGTTAATCCGAGCTGGCTTTTGCTGAATAACGGGTTTGGCAGACGGAATTGCCAGCAAGGCCACTACAAATGCTACAGCCGCAATCACAATCCCAAAATATAGAGGCCACAGCAAGCCTATTAAAGTAAAGGCACCTGCAATAGCAGGCCCAAATACTAATCCGAGTCCGTTGGCCGCGCTAATGATAGCCATCCCACTGCCTCGATCCCCTCCCTCGGTCACATCTCCCATATAAGCTTGGGAGGATGACAATACCGCCGGGATAAACCCGCCAATCAAGCCGCGTGTAACAATCAGCAGGACTAACAGCATTCCCCCGCTGAGCCAACCCTTTAATCCTGCAAAAAGAGTAAGCGTAAACAGCAAGCAGCTTACACACATCCCTATGAATCCAAGCAGAGTCACGGGCTTGCGTCCCTTTGCATCACTCAGATTTCCCCATATTGGGGCCATTAAGGCCATCGTTATGGAGCCAAGCGATATAATTAACCCAGAATGACTTTCTCTTAATCCTAACTCACGAATAAGGGGCGGCATAATTGGAGCAATGAGCATGAGCCCTAGCATAGCCACAAATACACTGAAAAAGATGCTCCCTTTTATTCTGTTCATCCTCGCACACTCCTCTGTTATAGATTCTCTCTATGCAGAAGTATACGGAGCATACCAAGAAACTACTGCCTGTATACGGATAAATTTGCGGTTAAACGGATTTAATTTAACATTAGATAAGCTTACGATAAAATTAGGCGCAGCCTTTAGGACAGGAATCAACTTCCTGTCGTTCGGTGGATAGGTAGTCGATTTGGTTCAGATTTGGTTCAGAGGTCTTTAGTATAGTAATTCAATAGTGTAAGAAATCATATTAGCAGGTTAGTCATTATGGAGGATCTTAGTAAGTTCATCGTGACACCGGAAAATTTATGGAGGAAGTTTATGAGTAAAATCAAGTCTTTTTGTTTATCCTATCTTGCTGTTATCGTCTTATTAGGGACATGGACATGGAGTTTTTCCGAGAGTGCTGTGTATGCAGACACTTCACCAGTACCTAGTGTAACGGATGCTGTGTATGCTACTGAAACCACGGTAACGAGTTGGACAAATCCTTCTAAACAAGGTCAAGCCGTAACGTTTAGCATCAAAACCATCTCAACCCCACAAATTACGAAAGATTTAACCGGAACGGTAGTCCTTATGGACGGTACGGATATATTAGATACGCTGACGATGAGGCCAAATGGCATTGCGAATGGATATGCCAATGCGACCTACACCACAAGCGATTTAAGTGTGGGAAGTCACCCGATTACTGCTATATATAGTGGGGATGCTCGATTTACCCCCAGTACATCTGAGCCATACATTCAGGTCGTAAATGCATCTGCACCTGCGCCTACTCCTTCACTGAGACCTACAGTAACTACAGTATTGAGTTCGCTGAATCCGTCCAATCAAGGTCAAGAAGTAAGGTTTAGCGTGAGGACAACTTCAAACCCACAAACTTCGGGTGATTTAACTGGCACGGTCATCCTTATGGACGGCACGAATATAGTAGATACACTGACGATGGAGCCAGTGGGCATTTCGAATGGCTACGCCAATGCATACTACACTACAAGCAACTTAAGTGTAGGAAGTCACCCGATTACAGCTATATACAGTGGAGATGTTCGATTTGCTCCGAGTACATCTGAAGCGTATATACAGGTTGTAAATGGAGATACAAACACTGATTCTACTGGAAATACTGGCGGAACTGGTGACACTAGTGATAACGACAGCAGCAGTAGCAATAAAAAAGATAAGAAGGATAACACGGAAAGCAGTGATTCATCTTCTTCCAGTGAAACAACCACACCTTCATCACCATCGGTTTCAACAACGGATGTACCGACTCCGGAAATCATGCCAGTAGAGCAATCCGAGGTTGCGCATGAAAAATATATAACGGGTTATCAGGATGGTACATTCCGACCGGACCAGTCAATTACACGAGCTGAAACCGCCGCGATGATGGCTAGGATTATGAAGCTGGAGACAAAAGAAAGCTCATTGGCATACAAAGATGTACCTACCACGTATTGGGCAAAGGGTTCGATTATAGCACTTACGACACAGCACCTGATGAATGGATATGCAGATGGAACATTTCGACCAGAGCAACCCATTACCCGTGCAGAAATGGCAGCAATACTCGCATCCTGGAAGCAGCTTAAAGGAACGCAAACCGCAGCGTCTCCCTATACCGATATCGAAAAGCATTGGGCAAGAGATTCCATTGTAGCGCTAGCTAATGCGGGATGGATTACTGGTTATAACGACAACAGCTTCCAACCCAATAAATATATAACACGAGTAGAGACTGTTACAATTTTGAACACTATCTTAAAGCGAGGACCCCTGGAAGGAACAATTCAGGCTACATGGAAGGATGTACCAGCAGATTACTGGGCATTCAAAAATATTGAAGAAGCGTCTCGTACCCACACTTCAACCATCGATTCAGAGGGTGCAGAAACTTTCGTGAATTAAGCACCAAATAAAAGCTGGGCCCTTTCTATACAGGGTCCCAGCTTTTTATTTACCTGATATTTAAAAAAAGGGCCAAAAAGAAATTTTAAAATACCTTCTTTAAGGACGATGGCTTCACTCCGTATTCCCGGAAAAATTGCTCTGAAAATGCACTCACATTGCTATATCCTACAGCCATCGCAGCTTCAGTCACATTGCTTTCTTGGCTTCGGAGCAGTTTCATCGCATAATCGAGGCGAATTTGGCGCAAATATTCAAATACAGTAGTTCCAAAGCAGGCTTTGAATCCTTTTTTTAATTTAAAATCGTTTAATCCAACCTTTTGGGATAATGTGATCAGCGAGGGTGGATTAATCATGCTGGATTCGAGTATCTCCCGAGCCATATGCAGCTTTCTGACATCTTCTTTAGACAAACCCTCGGGCATAGGTGTTAAATCAAATAATTGAATCATAAATCGATTTAAAATCTCAAGTGCCGCTGCTTCCATTAACAAAGGCGATTTATGCACACTTTTCAAGTCTTTGATCAAATGTTCAATCATCACTATACTTCTGTGATCCAGTTCAAAACTAAAGTGATGGAATGCAGCTCCCTTAAGAATTTGATTAAATTCAATAGCTACCTGCCGACGAGCCGCTAACTGTGAAGCCGCATAATTAAACAACGAAATCGGAATGCCAAGTGCAAATGATTGGTATTGCTCGTTAACCGGAGGATGAAAACACGCTTTAAAATCCTGTAAAAAAATAAGTGCCCCCTGTCCCATCGGGAGTGTATAATCCAACCCAGCCACATTCACATGACGTTGACCCGAAAGCGCAAATTGGAGTTCAATCATTTGTCCTCTAGAAGCAAAGTTCGTCGGATACGGCTCGTGATATTGAATATGCGAATACACGATCTCAATTCCACTATAAGTTGTAACTCGGTAGATATGTCCATGGCCCGCTTCCGGTAAAATCATATACGTATGCTCGTTCTGTTGTCTAAACGGGGTCTTTTCCAAATAATGCTGATATATTAATGATAACGAATTTGAATTCACAAGCGTCCACCTCAAATGTTTTCATTCATTCTGATACTCCAAATGAGAATCGTTATCAATAATAGTAGCCGAATTTGAATGGTTTGACCAGACCTATTGGAGTAAGCTGTGGAGACATTCGGGGGTCTATTAATCCCAATCCATATAAAACTTTGCCTTCAATTTACCCTTCTCACATGCTGGGCAGCTTAAATGATGAGGAGCATTGTTTTCAATGTGTTTCTGTTCCATGACGCTCGTGCATCTAGGACAAGCATAAGAACTCCTATACTGTGATGAGTCGGATTTCATCTCTATAAACAATTCATTGCGCATAGCCTGACAGGCCGGGCACACATATAGAGCGTTATAAGCATCATATCTCGTCGAAGGGTTGCCTATGAATTCCTCAATACATCGTTTAAGGGCAGCATCCTTTACAAACGAAGCAACGAATTCCAAACTCATATATGCAAGACCAAATCCTATAAATATGTTCTCAGTATAAGTACAGGTATCACAGTCCAGCTTGTACGCTTCCCCCATTTTTAACCACCTCAACTCTTCATACAGTTTAAGAAGCCTCTATACTATCTCTTTACGAGATTTGCTGAATGAGTGACCCGATTTCTCCCGCCACTTTTGGAAGCATACAGAGCTAAATCCGCTTGATGAACAATCGTTTGTTCCGTATCCTCTTGCGTAACCGTTGCCACACCAATACTCACAGTAATAGCATATTCTCCCCAATCCATCGAGGCCGTCGTGGAGCGGTATCTTTCTGCTGTACGAATGGCTTCTTCTTGATCGTTGCCCGGAAGAATAATTACGAACTCCTCGCCGCCATAGCGTGCGACAATGTCCCTGTCCCGTGACATGGATTGCAGTAATTCTGCCAGATTCGTAAGCACTAGGTCGCCCACTGGATGACCATAAGTATCGTTAATACTTTTGAAACGATCAATATCAATGATAAGCAGCGAAAAAGATATTCCACTCTCACGAAAGGACGCGAGGCTAGCTAGTAATTGATCTTGGAAATACCTTCTATTTTTAAGACCGGTTAACGGGTCCGTTGATGCCATCGTTTCAAGCTGGAGATTAATCCTTTCTAGCTCCTGCTGTTTGATTTCATATTCTTCGTGCAACCGTTCAAGCTTCTGGTTCGCTTCATTCGTAGCCTGATATAATTCCTGAAGCTTGGTTTTGGTCTGTAGAATATCTCTCTCATGTTCAATTCGCTTACGCATCATAAGCACTACACAATCAATAATAGTTTCTCCGTTGCGTTCCTGGCGTACCCCGTTTAGAAGTACAGGCACATCCTGTCGATCACTTGTCCGAAACGAGAAGTACATCTCATCGACATGCCCGTACAACTGAATATAGGGATAAAAATAAGTATGAAAAAATAGCTTGTTGGTAACAGACATTGTGGATTCAATCGGCCGTCCGAGCAATTCATTACGATCATAAAGTAGCATATCCAATAAAGTTTGATTCACCGATTGAATGAAGCCAGAATCCGAGATTGAGAAATATCCACAGGGAGCTTTATCTAATTGAATATCCATTGCATGACTGCCTTTCTTCTGATATTACACACTCGCTAAATACTCTTTAATCAGATCGCTTGTTTCTCCTGGTTGACTTAAGTGAGGATAATGCCCCTTTGCCCTCATCTGTTGAAGCCTGCTGTTTTTAAGATGAGCATGTAAATAATTCCCTACTTCAATCGGAGCAATGCTATCGTCCGAGCACTGGAGAATCAGTGTAGGAACCGAAGCATGCTGGAGATCGACACGGCAATCCGAAAAAAAAGTCACTTCCGCAAATTGTCGTGCAATATGAGGGTCTCTTGAGCAAAAGGTTTTCTCCAACTCTTCGGTTAATTCCTGTCGATCAGGATTCTGCATAACAATGGGTGCCAGGTAACTAGCCCAGCCGATGAAGTTCATTTGCATCATATCAAGCAATTCATCGATGTCACTCTTATCGAAGCCTCCATAATAATAGGGGAGGTCATTCACATAACGAGGAGAGGGACCGAGCATGACGATGCGCTCAAAATATTGAGGGCTGCGGATCGATGCGAGCATTCCGATCATGCTGCTAACGGAGTGTCCGACGAATATGACATTTTTTAATTCTAGCGCTTCCATAATATCTAGCACATCTTGGGCATACCCTTGCAAGTCACTGTATTTTTCTGAATCATAGTACTTAATTTGAGAATCTCCAGAGCCTACGTAATCAAATAAGACGATTTGGTAGTTGTCGATAAAGCTAGGGACGATATAACGCCACATATCCTGATCGCATCCAAAGCCATGAGCAAATACGATCGTTTGGCTACCTGAGCCCAGCACTTTTACATTATTACGTACGAGAATGTCAACGGTCATTATAAATCACCTCTCTGAGGTAGTATCTGTTCTATCGACTGCTTTTCATTATTATATCGGAAAAGATTTGATTATGGATAATGAATCTCATTCAGAAATACATGTACCCCATATTCTTCTAGTTCGGAGTAACTCTGTTCATTTAACTCATTCAAATTCATATCTGTATCCTCTCCGCGGCATTTATTCATCTAAATGAAAATGTTTTTTTATAGGCAAGGGCATCGCAGAGAATATTAATTCGCCTAATTGCTCTGGAGATTCCTTCATGCCATTCTCAAGCCAGTCCTTAGTCACATTCACTCCCCCATAAGCGTTAAATCTTATAGCAAAAAGGATGTCGGGAGGCAACGAAGTCCTATTTGTTTTCTTAAGAATATAATTGGTGTGGCATTCAACCGTATAGTTAAAGATATTATTATAAAAAGACAAGTGCGTATTGTCGTCAAAAGCCTTTTTAAAATAGATGTAATCCTCTTTAATAAACTCAACAATTCTCCCGGCAACACGTCCCCAAGACTCTTTTTCTATATATTGTTCAATAATTTTATCTGCCTTATCACTATATATCCATGAGATTAGGTCGTATTTACTGGAAAAATGATAATAGAACATCTGTCTGCTGACCTGACAATTGTCAGTAATATCCGTTACGGTGATGGACTGGATTGGATGTTTTTTGGCTAAGTCTATCAAAGATTCAGCAAGGAGTTCCTTAGGAGTTGTTTTTCGAATCATGTTAGCCCTCACAAAATTTTATTTTACTTTTGTACACTATGAAGTATTTGTCTACATTTTTAACACTCTTAAAAATCAGTCTATTATTATTTAAGTGCCTATATTTTATACTAATGATGTAAATAGAAGCTGGACAGCCATCTGCCAAATGAAAAGGTGATGGTTCAAAATCTTTTTATAAAGGAGAATAACAGCATGAATCCCAAAAAGATTAAAAATGTAACTATTAATGCTTCATTCAACAGCGAGAATGAAGTTGCTAAAAAGAACATGGATGTCATTATAGACTTTTTTTCTTTATATTTAGGAGATACGGACAAATTTTATTCTTTGTGGGTTAAAGATAATCCGGCTGTAATTACCCCATTTACCACTGATGATGTGGCAGTTTTGCACAATTCTGTTCAAGAAGGCTGGGATGCTGTAAAAGGCTTCTTTAATCCCATTTTTAATGATATGAAAGGGACATTCGAATGGACCATCGATGAGTTTATAGTCGGAGAAAATTCTAACACGATTGTGACAAAAACACGCAGCCATATTGATATCACAGCGAATGGACCATGGGGAGAAAATAAAAAAATAAAATACAACGGGATCTATGTCCAGATCTTTAAATTTGAAAACAATAAAATCAAATCTTTCGAAGAGTATTATGATACTGCACTGTTAAACCAACAATACTCGTAAATATTTACTATTAGAAAAAGTCTCGGCCTGTAATCTACATTTCCATTACGGAATGTACAATTCACAGACCGAGACTTTTTTTCATTCTTTATTCTGCTTCAACATCATCCGTAATTTTTTCTACTAACCCTCTCAAGCCGTGGTTGGTTACATTTAATTGATCAATAATATTCATAAATTCCGTTACAAGCTTGGCTTGCTCTTGGGAGGAAACCGCAATCTGTGTGATTTCTTGTTCCATGTTATAAACCGATTGTCTGACGGCTTGCAAGGACTGCTCAATCCGTCCGGTTGCTTCCTTGGTGCCCGTAGACATTTTCCGGATTTCTGTAGCCACAACCCCAAAACCGGCTCCTGCCTCACCCACTCGGGCTGCTTCAATTGCTGCATTTAATCCAAGCAAGTTCGTCTGCTCTGAAATTTCCTTAATGTAGCCGGCCACCTCAGTCACGTTACCGGAGTCCTCAACCGCCTGTTTAGTATTGCTTAGAATTTCTTCAGCTGTCGCACTAAGCTCCTCCGAATGAGCCGCCACATGCTGAATCCCTTCAACTAGCTTACTTGTAACATCCTCGGCTTGAGTCATCAACTTCTTCAGTTGATCTTGATTATCCATACTATAGGTGATACACATTACGGCCTCGATCTCATTCTGTTCATTCTTAATCGGATGAAAGTAAGAATCAGCAGCAATGCCGAAAACTTCAGCAGCGTAACGCTCTCTGGTCTTTTCACCACCTACTAGCATTTTGAAGTCTCTGTGTACATCAGGAAGAGGATCGCCTGCTTTGAAGTCATAAACTAAGCTTTTACCCGACTGAAAGAACAGAAATTTTTCCCTGTCCATTACGGAAATTGAAACATCTTGTCGTGCAGCTTCTTTGATAAATGGCATGGCGGTCAAAACAGCTTCTACTTGATTCATCATATGTATCCACTTCCTTATATTTTGATATAAGTCCTATCCTCTATTTCGACATTTTCATCCCATGTGTTTAGCGAATTTAAAAATACTATGGATGATGTTGAGTCCCTACCTATAAACATTCTCCGTAGTTTCCTGAAGGGAATCCATTTTTACGGCCGGGATTCATATCCATTTAAGGTATTATTTTCGTTTCATAATGTAAATTCAAGCAGCGCGTACCGATTAAAGTTGGCACGCGCTGACGGTATGACTTTTATGAAACAGGCACTAAGATTTAATTCAACTGCTCTCCATTAGTTTCGATCACATTCTTATACCAATAGAAGCTCTTCTTTCTGGATCTGGCAAGTGTTCCTTTGCCTTCATTATCCTTATCGACATATATAAACCCATAACGCTTTTTCATTTCACCGGTTCCCGCACTTACCAGATCAATACATCCCCAAGGCGTATACCCTATTAGGTCTACTCCATCAGCAATCGCTTCTTTCATTTGCTCAATGTGTTGCTTTAGATAATCAATTCGATAATCATCGTGAATGGAGCCGTCTTCTTCCACTGTATCTACGGCGCCAAGACCATTTTCAACAACCATTAACGGGATTTCATATCGGTTGTAAATGTTATTGAGGGACCATCTCAATCCCTGTGGATCGATCTGCCAATCCCAGGCACTTGCTTTCAAATGAGGATTCTTTAGGCCCATAGATAAATTTCCTCCCACCTTCTCCTGGTTGGGATCGGCACTGACACAAGTAGAGGAATAATAGCTGAAGGTATAGAAATCTACGCAACCTTCCTTTAAGATGTCCTCATCCTCTTCTTGCATTTTGATCTGAATGTTATGATCTCTAAAATAGCGTTTGGCAAATCCCGGATAAGCTCCTCTTACTTGAACATCTGAGCATAAGAAATTACTTAAGTTATCCTTTTGTTGAGCTAGCAGAATATCATCAGGATGGCATGTAAGTGGGTAGGAACACATATAAGCAATCATACAACCGATTTTAAAGTCCTTGTTGATTTCATGACCCAGCTTTACAGCCTTTGCACTGGCAATAAATTGATGATGCAACGCCTGATACAGAACCTGCTCATCCTTCACTGTAGCATGGGCAAGCTCTCCATTCCCCTCCGGCATCATAGCTCCAGCCATGAATGCTCCAAATGACAAGGTTAAAATATTGATTTCATTAAAGGTTAACCAGTATTTCACGACATCTTTGTATCTGTTAAAAAGCACTTCACAATATCTCACATAAAAATCTACGACTCTGCGATCTGACCAACCATTATATTTTTGGGTCAAATGAAACGGTGCTTCATAATGTGAGATTGTAACCAAAGGCTCAATATTATACTTTTTCAATTCTGCGAATACACGATCATAGAACTGCAAGCCTTGCTCATTCGGCTCTGCATCATCTCCGTTAGGAAATATTCTTGACCACGCAATGGACATTCTAAAGACCTTGAATCCCATCTCTGCAAATAAGCGGATATCCTCTTGATAGTGGTGGAAAAAATCAATAGCCTCGTGACTCGGATAGTTCACTCCTTCTTCCAGTATAGGTGTAATTCTTCGGGAAGTCGTATGCGTTCCAGCCGTAATCACATCAGCAGTGCTTAAGCCTTTACCTTCTTCATTATATCCACCTTCAAATTGGTTGGCAGCCGTTGCACCTCCCCATAAAAATCCTTGTGGAAATTCCAATGTAGTTGTATTTTTCATTGTTAATTCCTCCTCAACATTTAATTAAGATTAGACTACGACGGTCAATAAATCCTCTTGATACTCAATCGCCTTCTTCTCTGTTTCAATGACATCCAGGTAATTCGTAGTATTGGCAACGATAACGGGTGTGGTCAAAACATAACCAGCCTCTTTTATAGCTTCCATATCAAACTCCATAAGCAGCTGGCCTTTTTTAACAGCATCTCCCTGTTTTACTTTAGGATAAAAATGTTTGCCTTTTAATTTGACCGTATCTTTGCCTACATGGATGAGGACCTCAACACCGTGATCACTTGTAATTCCAATCGCATGACCTGACGAAAATAATGATGTTAATACACCATCTACAGGTGAAACAACCTTACCTTCAGAAGGTTCAATGGCAATCCCTTTACCCAGAGCACCTGTCGAAAAGGCTTCATCTGTTACTTCAGATAAAGACTTCACTTCACCTTTTAATGGACTCATCACCGTCTCTTGTTTTACTAAAACTTCTCCTCTTGCCGCTCCTGGTGTACTGTCTTCCTTTTTTGTTTCTTTCACTTCGTCATCTTTAAATCCGCCAAAGAACATAAGCAAGAAGCCTAATACAAAGCTTACCAGGATACCGATAACAGCCCCATAAAATCCGTTGTCTATTCCTGCCGGACTGATATAGCTCGGGATAGCGAAAATACCCAATCCACCAATAATGTAACCTTTAGTACCCATCATTCCTATAATACCGCCGCCTACTGCGGATGCTATACAGCTTAAAATAAATGGTTTCTTACGTGGTAATGTAATCCCGTAAATTGCTGGTTCTGTCACACCAAAAATCCCGGAGATGACAGCTGGAATGGAAAGTGATCTCAGTTTTACATTTTTGGTTTTAAACAAAATCGCCAGTACGACGCCCGTCTGAGCAAAGGAAGCTCCCAGCGTAGCCGCAAGAATCGGATCGAATTTAAGCACTGCTAAATTGTTCATAGCGATAGGAACAAGTCCCCAGTGTAATCCAAAGATAACAAACACTTGCCAGAAAGCGCCCATGAGCATACCTTCAATAATCGGACTTAAGTTATACACAAAGAGAGTTCCTGCGCCAAGCAGTTGACCTGCCCAAGTCGAGAGAGGTCCAATCGCAACCAACGCTAAGGGTACAATAACTAACAATGTGAAAAACGGAACCAAAAATGTTCTCACTACGCTAGGGATTACCTTTTTAAAGAAGTTTTCTATTTTTGAGCCTACATAGGTGGATATGATAATCGGAAGAACGGTTGACGCATAACTCATCAGAATGACCGGAATACCTAAGAAGGTGATATATACCGGTGACTCAAATATAGTACCGCTAAATAGAGTGTATAGCGGTTTGCCCGAGGCTGTTATCGTGCTAAATGTTGGGTACACAAGCGATGCACCTATAGCCATACCTATAAAAATGTTGGCATTGAACTTTTTAGCTGACGTATACCCTAGGAAAATAGGAAAGAAGTAAAACAAACAATCACCTAAAGCATTGAGAATTTGATAGGTACCCGATGTAGTGGCCAGCCAGCCCAAAGCTACAAATAAGGCGGTGAAGCCCTTAATCATACCTGTGGCACTTAAGACACCCAGCGTGGGTGTAAATACACCTGAAATGGTATCAATGAATCTATTGAACAAACTCATTTTTTCACCTGATGCTTCTTCTGAATCTCCTGTCTGAAAACCGCCTACAGCAGTAACATCAGCATAAACCTCAGGTACATGGTTACCTATAACAACCTGGTATTGCCCGCCACTCTTTACCACAGTGACAACACCATCCATATTTTTCAAAACCTCTGTATTGGCTTTACTTTCATCTTTTAGTTTGAAACGCAAACGTGTTACACAATGAGTTAGACTATTCACATTTTCTTTGCCGCCGACATTTTTGATAATGTCTTTTGCTAATGTCTCATACTTCATCGTAACTTCCCCTTTAATTGTATTTATAAAAAAAGGCAAAACCAAAATAGATCAAATTCGATCTAGGTTGGTTTCGCCTGCATTACCAGTAACAATCCAAGAGTTATTCAATTTTGTCTTTGGGTCACACGCTGAATATGAATCGTTATATACAGCTTTTCCTCATCTGACAATACCATATCCAAGTATTTCTCAATCTTCAGCATGCAGCCATAGGCCTTTTTGTACTTTGCTTTCACTTGCCTCCACAAAAAATCGTCTTCCAGTTCTACTTTTTCTTTTTTATTTAATCGCTGAAAGAAGAATCTTAAATGTGTAATAAATCGCTCATAACTGATTGAGTGTTCATCTATAGTGGTATTATAAGAGTATTTAATAATATTCAAGATGTCGTGTATTTTTTGAGTTTGCTGAGCAACATCTGCTACCTTGTTGTAGGAGCTGTTTACTTGAGCATTGATTAAATGAAGAGCAATATTACCTGCTTCATCTTCTGACAATCGTTTGCCTGTTTCGTCTTCAATGAACTCCAGTGCTTTTAATCCAACCGCAAATTCTTTGGGATAAAATTTTTTAATCTCCCAAATTAATGGATTTGCATTTTTAAACCCTTCATCAAACATTTTAAATGCATTGTTCATGTGATCCGTAAGCGAAACATATATATAATCGCTCAATTGTGCTTCTAATATGCTTTTTCCATATTCAATGATGTCATAGCATAACGAAACATATTCTGATGGAACATCCTCTAACAATAACTTAAATTTCTCTGAAGCATCTTTATGTTTAAGCACAAAGACCTTTTCAATTAGATGCTCTTCTACTTGTTCGCCTGCACTCTTTTTGAATGCAATACCACGACCCATAACAACAAATTCATCTCTTTTTTGATCTTTGGCTATTATGGCGTTGTTATTAAATATCTTCGTTATGATCATCTAACTGCCCCCCTTATCCCATCAAATTTAAAAAAGGATTTAGTTGCTGGGCGAAATTTCAGATAGGTCACAAGACGGTAATAGCCGATCAAACCTTCGTCGTAAATCAAATTCAAATGTATTGATTTACAATTTCGTGTTATGAAAACGCATTCATAATAAGAGACAAAGCCTTACGTTTTCCCTGAATGATCTTGAGTGCTCACAAACCGATCTGATATTCCGTTCTGAAAATGGATATAGTCGGTTAACCACGTCCCATGACATCATTTTTCGGATGTCGATTCGTTGGTCGACGTCATCATCTTTGTTGTTCAGCACTTGTAAGGCTTTATATCACTCACCTTTCTGCGTTATGGCTGGCCAGATATTCATATCATGCAGGATATCGTAAAGCTTGTATTCTAAAAAGAAAAGGCAAAACCCAACACATGGAAATTGAATTCCATGCCTCGGGTTTTGCCTTTTCAGTAACAATCCCAAGATCATAATAACATCGAATTTAAGTTTTGCCAACAAAAATGTTTGCGCTTTCTTTTTCGGAGCAACCACATCAAATACAACACACTATCATGGTATAAAATGTCAGCCGCCAATGTAGGACATGTTAATCTTTTTTTTGTTGTTGGCTGTCTGCTCCGTACGTTCATCGGAATACCGATCTGTGCGTTGTTCCCATACTGAAGTAATCACATCGAGCAGTTTCTGGTCATTCGCCCCGTTGCGAAGCATCTGGCGTAAATCAAATCCGCCTGAAGCAAACAAACATGTATAAAACTTGCCATCGCACGATAAGCGGGCACGTGTACAAGACGAACAAAACGATTCAGAAACCGAAGTAATAAAACCAATCTGTGCGTCGCTGTCTTTATAACGATAACGCTTTGCCACTTCTCCAAAGTAATCCCGATCCATCGGCTCCAGCTCGTACGCATTCTTAAGCCGTTCAACGATTTCTTTTTTGGTTAGTACCTTTTTGAAACTCCATCCGTTGTCATTACCTACATCCATAAACTCGATAAAGCGAAGGGTTATTCCCTGCTCCTTAAAATAAGCGGCCATAGGCAAAATCTCCGAGTCATTAACGCCTTTTTGAACGACCATATTGACCTTGATTTCAAAGCCGATTTCTCTTGCATATTCGATCTGCTTCAAAATAAAATCAGGCTTAATCCCCCGCCCATTCAACCGCCCAAACAGCTCGGAGTCCAGAGCGTCCAGACTGACATTAAGCCGTCGTAGCCCCGCGTCATAGAGAGGCTTAGCCTGCTGTCCTAGCAGCACACCGTTGGTGGTCAAGCCGATATCTTCCACTCCGTCAATGGACAGGATTTGGGAGACCAGGTCGGGTAGATTCCTGCGCATTAATGGTTCGCCACCCGTGAGTCGGATCTTTTTTACACCCAGGGATACAAAGAGCTTCGTTAGCCGGTGTATCTCTTCAAACAACAGACATTCATTTTGGGGAAGAAAGGCGTAATCGTCACCGAATATTTCTTTGGGCATGCAATAGGAACAGCGGAAATTGCAGCGGTCCGTAACCGATATACGCAGGTCACGAATCGGCCGCTGCAATGTGTCCTTCAGTGGATGAAAATTCATACGCCCCCTCCTTTCTAGTTGTTTAGCATCGTTATTATTAGCCGCCGCTGACTGGGGGAATGAAGGCTGCAATGTCTCCATCCTGTAATACATCCGTAGACAACGCATACTCCTCGTTTATCGCAATTCGCACAGACTCGATCGGCATATCTGGATATTGATCTGTTATCCAATTGGATAAATCGCCTACGGTTTGGCCTGCCAAATCTGCCAATTCTTCTGTTTTTCCCGTTACCTCACGGAGTCCCGCAAAGTAGTACAGCTTAATCATGACTGATCTCCCCCGGCTTTTTCTTTTGATCTCCGACCCACTGCGTTCCGTCTTCCCAAATCTCTCGTTTCCAAATAGGAACTATTTCTTTAATTCGTTCGATCGCGTATTCATTTGCCTCATACGCATCCGAACGGTGAGGTGAAGAAACGGCAATAACAACGGCGATATCACCGATTTGAAGCTCGCCAATGCGGTGCGCGATTGCCACTCGCGTCCCTTCCCATTTCTGTTCGATTTCGCGACCAATCTCTGTGAGTTTTTTTTGGGCCATGGGGACATAGGCCTCATAAGCAAGGTATAAGGTCCGTACGCCTTGAGTCCATTCTCGTACGTGCCCTGTAAAAATAGTCACCGCTCCTGCTTCCGGCCTTAGGACATAATCCGCATAAGCCTGCGGGATAATGGGCTCCGTTACGATTTCAAATACACTCATCTTTTCCACCTTCCAGCCACCGGACAAGCGACTCTCCGGTGACAGACTCTTTTAAATATTTCTGCTTTTTGTATCTACATCTCATTTAACCGAACAGCTGATGATATAGTTTTTGACCGTTGGCAACACTCCGTATACCGTGTATGAGAAGCCTTCCGTTTTTGAATAAAATCATTCGATGCTTAAAAGCATAAAATTCAACGAAATAAGGGGTTCTTTTTACACGATCTGCTATAAGCCTGCCCATTTTCTCTGCATCATCGAGCGTAATCGGACGTTGTGGGTCTGGAAGAACCTGGACCACGTTCCGTCCGCACAGAGCCGCATACGCCGAGCGGCGTGGTGCTGTCAGTGCAGGAAACGTAGGATGTTCTCCACAGGTTGGACAATCTTGGTTACGGATGCGGGAAATCCCTATGTCCATCTGCGTATTCTCCCATAGATCAAACAGATGAACCTTGCGGCGCATCTTATCACGTTTGCCGCTCAGCCACTTCATGGCTTCTGCACATTGGAGGGCAGCTGTCACCTGGACTGCGGGCGAGATGATTCCAGCCGTATCGCAGGTCTGATTGATCGCAGGCAGCGATGGCAGAAGGCAACGTAAACACGCTGACTCGCCCGGCACGAATGGAAAAACGACGCCTATGCTTCCAACACAGGCACCGTAAATCCACGGAATTCCAGCCTTCAGTGCAGCATCGTTGATAAGCAGACGAGTTTCGAAATTGTCCGTAGCATCCATCAGCAATATGCTTTTGTTGGCAAGTTCTTGAACAAGCTCGGCATCCAAGTTATCGAGATATGTGTGCAACTGCACGTCTTCTCGTATGGCTTTCAGCCTTTTTTCGGCTGCCATGACCTTGGGCTGCATTTCCGCAGCGTCCTGCTCCGTGAACAACTGCTGACGTTGCAGATTCGACACCTCTACATAATCCCGGTCAACAAGATGCAGCTCTCCAACGCCCGCTCTTACCAGTGTTTCGGCAATGGCGGAACCCAGTGCCCCGCAACCGATAATGGTGACGACAGCAGCGGATAGATTACGCTGCCCTTCGCCACCAATGGGTCTAAATAAGATCTGTCTGGAATAACGTTCATTCATTAGATTTTGTCCCTTGATAATACAGCCATATGACGAGGATCAGGCTAGCCAGCGCCACTTGGGAGAGGAGCATGAATCCAATGGAATATTGGCCAGTAGCGGCATGAATCGTCGATAACAGGATCGGAGGGAAAAAGCCACCGAGACCGCCCATCATGGATACAATTCCGTTAACTATACCTGCTTGTTTATTAAAGTAAAATGGAACTAGCTTGAAAATGACGCCGTTCCCCACTCCAGCACTTACAGCGATCGCCAAGCAGCCTACTGTATACAGGGTAATCCCTGGTGAAAAAGCCAAAAGAATCGCAGCGACCGTATAAACTGTGAACGTGCCTACCAGCAGGAACAGGGGCTGAAACCGATCCGCCAGCCAGCCACCGATGGGACGGAAGAATGTGGCAATCGCAATAAAGCCTGCTGTACGCATCCCTGCATCCACTTTAGCCAGCTCAAAATTCGATACCAGGAAATTCGGCAAGTACACCGTGAACGCTACAAATGAGCCAAATGTAATAAAATAAAAGAGCGAGAAAAACCAAAGCTTTTCATTTTTGTAAACCCCTTTGATCTGTTCCATAATAGGCGTCTTTACTTTAGCTTCATGACGATCCCCTAAGAAGAAATTCAAAACGATAAAAACAAGCAGCAGAATGAGATACAGCTTCACTGTATGGGCCCAGCCAATTTGTGTAGCCACAATAGGGGCCGAGAAGGTAGTGACGGCTGTTCCCAAATTCCCTATACCATACATTCCATTTACAAACCCATGTTTTTCCTTAGGATAATACTTCGGTAGCGAAGTCACCCCAACCGAGAACACAGCTCCTCCAATCCCAAGGAACAAGCCACCGATAATTAAATCCGTCATCGTAGAAGCTTCACTAATGTAGTAGACGGGAAACAAAAGCAAAATAAAGCTAACGAGAAAAACGATTCTTGCTCCAACGATGTTGGCATAATAACCAAGCGGAATGCGCAGAATCGATCCAAGCACGACCGGAATCGCCGTAACCATGGCCAATTTTCCGGGTGGAATAGCAATATCCTCCGTAATGAACGGCATAAGAGAAGAAATGATAACCCATACCATGAATCCAAGAATCAAGTTCAATGTTTGTAACGGCAACTGCATTTTTCTAATCATTTAACTCACCTTTTCAACGTTTTTTCTGTCGAATTATTAATTTGAATTTTCTGTCCCCATTGTAGCCGCTAGCCCATCCATTCGAATATAGGGGACTCCCCTTTACCTGGCAGGGGACTCCCTGAAAATATAAAAAGCCGCTTCTATAGGAAGCGGCTTGGTCAATTCAAGAGATAAGCGTATTTAATTTGTCACATAACCTGGTTAGATCATTCCGATTGATCTGTTGCTCTGCCATAGGAAAAAGTACAGTTTCTTCTTTTATAAAATGTACAGTCAGCACTTCAAAGGCCTCTCCCGCGTTCTTGGCTGCCTCCTGAATGTCATCAAGCGTGAGCAAACTCAAATCGCCCTCCGTCTGATGAAGAAAATGATCGATATAGCCCTCTATTTCACGGTGCTCCTCCTGTATACCGACGAGCGGTCCCTGCTCAAAACCAATGTAGGTTCCTAGCATAGAAAAGAAGTGTTCTTCTTCCTTTTCGGTATGTTTCTTGAGGGGTACCCTAAAGTCGATAATCTGCATTCTCAGCTTTTCCAGTTGCTTGCGGCCTTCTTCCAAATCTAGTATTCTGTGCTGCTCAAACCACAATACAATGGCATGCCATTCATCCATCAGATATGTTAGATATCGATGCTCATTTTCAAGAATACGCATGGCAGGTTTGGAAAAGCGCAGTTTCTCATTTTCCAGCACGCGGATTTCCTCCATTCATCGGCTAAAAATCCAGCATTTTTTTCTTTAATGCATATTGGACCAGTTCAGGCCGGCTTCTTAAATTCAATTTTTCCATGATCTTCGCTTTGTTCGCTTCCACCGTCTTGACAGAGATGAACAGCTTTTCCGCAACTTCCTTGTTACCGTAACCTTTTGCGACCAGAGGCAGAATCTCCAGTTCCCGCTTGGACAGGATCTCATAAGGATCTTCTGATTGTGACGTTGTATCTTTTTTGATGAACTCACGAACGAGAGAAGTAGCCATTTTAGGATGGATATAAGTCCCACCCCCATGAATGGTTCGTATAGCAAGCAATAGCTCCTCATCTGGAGCATTTTTCAAAACATACCCTGAAGCACCATTCTTTAAAATATGAAAAAGATATTCTTCATCGTCATGCATGGTCAGTATTAGAATTTTAGTATCAGGGTGGTCTTCTTTAATCTTGCCTGTGGCGATCAATCCACTCTCGCCTGGGGGCATGCTGAGGTCCATGATCAGAATATCTGGACGATATTTAGCTACCATTGTATACGCTTCAATGCCGTCTGCAGCCGTTCCAACAACCTCCATATCCGATTGGAAGTTCAAAATCATGGAAAATCCGCTCCGTACAATGGCATGGTCATCCGCTAACACAATTTTGATCACGTCTTTACTCCTCCTCATGTCCAATCGGAATTTTTAAAAATACTTTGGTTCCTTGACCAACATTTGAAAGAACGCCAAAACTTCCACCTACCAGTTCTGCTCTCTCCTGCATGCCATATAAACCAAGTCCCGTTCCAATAGGATTGCTCCCCTTTTCAAAGCCAACCCCATCGTCCTCTACAGTCAAACGAAGCGTATGATCGTGCTCAGACAAAGAAACTTTAACCATATCTACCTGGGCATACTTCAAGGCATTGAGAACAGCCTCCTGGCAGACACGGTAAATGACCGTTTCCTTTTCACTTCCATATCGCTTTTGGGGAAGATCCGACACAAATTCAACGACAAGACCAAAGCTTTGTTCAACCCTCTTAAAGTGGGAACGAAATGCCGCTTCAAGCCCAAAATCATCAAGTGTGGCGGGGCGTAGTTCCACAGACAGGTTGCGGATATCATCCAGCAATCGCGTCATGGATGCTTCAGTCTGCTTCATGTTTTTGATGAGCTGTTCATCATTCGTCATGTATTTTAACACCCGCAGCTCAACAACCGCACTCATCAATTCCTGGGCGACGCTGTCGTGCAGTTCCCTGGAAAGCCGTTTACGCTCATTTTCCTGCGCTTCAATGACATGCTTCATCATTTTGTTTTGATACAATTTTTCCTGCGTCTGAAATTGCGGAGTCAAGTCCCTCAACATCAACACCCTTGTTCCATGTTCAGAATCAATGGTGTGAAAAGAAGCGGCATAGGGGATCATTCCGTTGCTCTTTGTTTCCAGATAAACCTGAAAAGAAGCGAAATCCTTGGATTCTGGCATATTGAAATAACAATCAAGGCAGGTACGGGGCTCCGTTTCGCTTGTATAGCCCCTGCATGTTCCACACAAAGCTTTTTCCTTCCCTTCATAGAGTTGAATGAGGACGTCATCGCTCACAATCTCCTCCGCTGCCGGGTTCATAGCTAGGGTGTTCCCTTGCCCATCAAAAAAGAAAATGGCTTCTGTACTGTTCTCAAACAACTTCACCATTAGCGCATTCAAAGAGCCAGTCCCTACAGATAATGTCAATTACATCACTTCCTTCCCGTTCAACTCTCCAAATCCCCTATGCGCCAAAGCTTCCAAATCACGCATCATGGCTGCGGTCATCAGCAGTTCTTCCCGAAATCCACCAAGCAGTACGCCCGCGACGCGAGCATCATTCCATAGGGGAACAGCCCCGAGACTCTTGAGCTTCTCGGATTGAACGATCGGGTAGTTAAACAGGTTGTCTGCCCCCACATATTGATGAACAGATGGAATGAAAACGGATTTCCCAGTTTTGAACACGACTCCTGCTATGCCCTTTCCGGATTGCAGTACAATTCGCTTAAAGCGATCATTTAAATTACCGGCTGCATTTTTCCATTTAATTACGTATTGATATTCGGCCGGTTCAACAAGAGCAAGCGCCATGAAATCATAACCGAAATGTTCGCGTATTCGCTCAAGCTCCCTTTGATAATCCATCCTATTATTCATCGCTCTCTCCTAATAGAATTAGGAAAGAAGGCAGAGCCCGCTTTCCTAATTCGATTTATGTCTTCTGTAAAGGATATAACTTCTGCGCACATAATTCAACGGAACACTCCACACATGTACAAGCCGGGTAAACGGCCAGAATGCAAAAATCGCAAAGGCCATAAGGATATGAAGCTTGAAGGACATCGGTACGTCTCTCATCAGTGTCGGGTCGACACGGAATATGAATAAACCGCGGAACCAGATTGAGATCGTCTCTCGATAATCGAATTCTGGCTGTACCGCATTCGTTACGAGAGTCGCAAACATCCCCATGCATACAATGGCCAAAAGCAATACGTTTACGATCAAATCAGACGCTGTACTTAAACGGCGCACATTGCGTATTGTAAAACGGCGAGAGGTGAGAATCAACATACCGAGGAACGTCATGGCTCCGAATATACCACCAATATAAACTGCCCCAATATGATACAGATGATCGTTTACACCTAGTGCATGCATCCAGGTTTTTGGTATGCCCAGACCGGATACATGACCCATAATAACCGGGATAATACCCAGGTGGAATAAGAGACTTCCAATCATCAATTGTTTTTTTTCAATAAACTCACTTGATTTCGCTGTCCAATTAAACTGGTCGTTTCTGTAGCGAAAAATATGCCCTACAATAAAGACGACCACACACATATAAGGGAAAATAACCCATAAAAACTGCTCTAGCATCATCATTGCGCAGCTGCCTCCTGTTCTACGCAAGCTTTAATCGTTTCGCGCAGTCCCTTCACCAGATGAAAATACGGGCTTTCCATTTTTTCCAGTGCTTTAAGTAAATGATATGTGCCGTCTTCCAGGATCGCGATTGGCATGCGGAAGTTTTCTGTCGTCTTCGGATCTTGCGACCATTCGGCGGCATACAGAAATTCACACATGAGCGGAAGGTAATCTGGCAGCTCTCCATCAGGCATTTCAAGACCATACATCTCGTATAGCACCTTTAACTTGACCAACATTTGTCCCCGTTCTTTTGCATCTTCGAATTTGAAGTAAGTCATATATAGTGCACAATTTTTCTGGAAATCAAAGGTTTCTGTATACATTTCCTGAATCTCTTCCATACTGAACTCTTGCATAAGGGACCAGTAGGTGTTCGCATACGTATATGCCGGATGGTTTGGATCAAACGATGCTTCCAGAAAAGCCGGATGAAAATCCAGCTTTTCCGGGTACATGAGTTGTTGGGCGAAAAACCCGAATGATGGCTTGCATTCATACAGCTTCGCTACATTAATCACGCCAAATACCCCCGTAGAAGTTTTCTTCATACATTTCTTTGCCAGTTTTCAAAGGCTCTTCCATCCCCATTGAACTTGCCATACTACAGCCGTCACATCCAGAGCCTGAACCTATATTTCCCATGGTATCGCCGTAACCTGCAGATCCTTGAGCCCGATACGGATTCGAATATCCTTCTTTATGCGACGTTGGAATGACGAAACGATCCTCATACTTGGCAATCGCCAGAAGTCGATACATCTGCTCAGTCTGCCGAGGTGTCATGCCAATGCGCTCAAGACGGCTTTCATCAAAAGATTGTCCTGTGGATTGAGCACGCATATAGGAGCGCATCATAGCCATTCTTTGCAAGGATTCCTTCACGGTTTGGGTGTCGCCCGCCGTCAGCATATTGGCAAGATACTGAATAGGGGTACGCATCTCTTCGATAGCTGGAAAGATCATATCGGGATTCTCAATCGAGTCTTTCCCTTCAAAATAATTCATGATCGGACTAAGTGGTGGTACATACCAGACCATAGGTAATGTGCGGTATTCCGGATGAAGCGGGAATGCCAACTTGTGCTCAATGGCAAGCTTGTAGACAGGTGAGTTCTGCGCTGCTTCAATCCAGTCCTCCGAGATACCGTCTTTTCTCGCTTGAGCAATCACCGCCGGATCACTTGGATCCATGAACAGGTCGCACTGCGCTTTATAAAGCTCTTTCTCGTCCTGCGTAGAAGCGGCTTCGAGCACCCGATCCGCGTCATACAGCATAACACCGAGGTAGCGAATTCGTCCTGTACATGTCTCGGAGCAGACTGTCGGCAGGCCTGCTTCCACACGTGGGAAACAGAAGGTACATTTTTCTGCTTTGTTCGTCTGCCAGTTAAAGTACACTTTTTTGTATGGACAGCCCGTCATGCAATACCGCCAGCCGCGACATGCTTCCTGATCCACGAGCACAATTCCGTCCTCGTCCCGTTTGTACATAGCACCTGAAGGACAGGACGCGACACAGCTCGGATTTAAACAATGTTCGCAAAGCCGTGGGAGATAAACCATGAATGACTTCTCAAAGTTAAATTTAATCTCTTCTTCTATTTTCTGAATATTTGGATCAAGCGGACCCGTTACATGCGCACCCGCCAGGTCATCTTCCCAGTTTGGCCCCCACTCCAAATCCATTTTTTCACCCGTTACCGCAGAGTGCGCGCGTGCCACAGGTGAATGCTTCTGTTCACCGGCGTTGGTCAGTTGCTCGTAATTGTAAGTCCAGGGCTCATAATAATCTTTCATTTCCGGCATGTCTGGATTGTAAAAAATCTTACCCAGTGCTATTTTGGACAGCTTGTTGCCTGACTTCAGTTCCAATTTCCCTTTACGGAGCTGCCAGCCGCCTTTATATAATTCCTGGTCTTCCCAGCGCTTCGGATAACCGATACCGGGTTTGGTTTCCACATTGTTAAACCACATATATTCCGCACCTTTGCGGTTCGTCCAGGTTGTTTTACATGTCACGCTGCACGTATGGCAGCCAATACATTTATCCAGGTTCATGACCATGGCAATTTGAGCTTTAATCTTCAAGCCAGTTAACCTCCTTCATTTTACGTACCGCAACGTACACATCACGCTGGTTGCCGATTGGACCATAATAGTTGAATCCATAACTAAGCTGAGCATATCCACCGACCATTTGGGTTGGTTTGAGATGAATTCTTGTTGGTGCGTTATGACTACCGCCGCGTGTATCCGTGATTTCAGAGCCTGGCACTTGAATGTGCTTATCCTGAGCATGGTACATGAACATCGTTCCTCTTGGCATCCGATGGCTGACAACGGCCCGGGCGGTTACGACGCCATTACGGTTGTATACCTCTACCCAGTCATTGTCGGCAAGATCGTGTGCCTCTGCGTCTTCGTTGTTGATCCACACCGTTGGACCTCCGCGAAACAGTGTAAGCATATGCTGGTTATCCTGGTAGGTCGAGTGAATATTCCATTTACCGTGCGGTGTCAGATAGCGAAGCACGAGTGAATCTTGTCCGCCTTTTATTTCCCGATCCCGAGGACCGAACACCATCGGTGGCAACGTCGGTTTGTAGATCGGCAATGATTCTCCAAATTGTTGGAAAATCTCATGATCAATATAGAAATGCTGTCTTCCCGTCAAAGTACGAAACGGAACGAGACGTTCAATATTCGTTGTAAATGGTGAATAGCGGCGTCCTTTCTTGTTCGATCCAGTGAATACTGGTGTCGGTATAACTTCCCGAGGCTGTGCCGTGATACTTTGGAAAGTGATTCTTTCCGCTGCCCGATCAGCCGAGATGTCTTTAAGTTCAACACCGTGAAGCTCTTCTGCCTGCTCATAAGCCTTTTGCGACACCCGTCCATTAGTCGCGGATGAAAGGTGCAGAATTGCATTGGCCACTTGGCGAGCTGTCTGGATTTTTGGCAGTCCGTCTTTAATGGACTCATCGTAATAAACTCCGTTCAACTTTTTCATTTCCTCATATTCTTCTGCTACGGAGAAGCTGACGCCATGCGCACCTGCTTTCCCGGTAGTCAAATTCGGACCGAGTGAGATAAATTTATCGTGAATTTTAGTATAGTCACGTTCGATGATGCTGAAATTCGGCATGGTTTTACCCGGGGTCGCTTCAATCTCACCCTTCGTCCAATCCTTTACAAGGCCCATCGGCTGTGAAATTTCACCCACACTGTCGTGTGCGAGCGGTGCGGTCACAAGATCTTTATATATACCTGGCAGGTACTCTTTCGCCATATCAGAAAAGACTTCGGAAAGCTGGCGGTAAATATCCCAGTCCGCACGGGATTCCCACAGTGGATTAACGGCCGGATTAAACGGGTGTACGAAAGGATGCATATCGGTGGACGACAAATCCGTTTTCTCGTACCAGGTTGCCGCCGGAAGCACGATATCCGCGTATAATGGGGTTGTCGTCATCCGGAAATCAAGTGCAACCATCAGATCAAGTTTTCCTTCCACATCTTCTCTCCAGACGATTTCCTCAGGTTTCTGTTCTTCGTTCGGCCGGGCAAGCAGGGCATCGGATGCTCCGAGTAAATGTTTCATGAAATACTCTTGCCCCTTCGCCGAACTGGAAATCAGATTGGATCGCCAAACAAAGAGTGAACGCGGGAAGTTCTCGGCTGCCCCAGGATCTTCTACAGCGAAGCGTGTCTTACGTGATTTAATCTCTTCCACAGAATGTTTAATGATTTCCTCGTTGGACTTTTTGCCTAATTGCGCTGCCTCTTCGGCGAACAACAGACTATTTTTATTAAACTGTGGATAAGAAGGCAGCCAACCCAGACGCGCTGCGAGCACGTTGTAGTCTGCTGGATGTCTGTAACTGACATCCCCACCAATCGGTGACTTCAAGGTGTCTGTTCCACTTTCTTCGTAACGCCATTGCTCTGTTGCAAAGTAGAAAAACGATGTAGCATTTTGCTGTCGAGCCGCCCCTTGCCAGTCTTTTGCAAAGGCAATCGTTGACCAGCCTTCGATGGGACGGAGCTTTTCTTGACCAACATAATGCGCCCAGCCTCCCCCGTTTACACCTTGGGAAGCCGTCAACACAACAAGATTCAAGATGGACCGATAGATCGTGTCACTATTGAACCAGTGGTTGATGCCCGCACCCATAATAATCATGGAGCGCCCTTTAGTATCGATAGCATTTTGAGCAAATTCCCGAGCAATCTGTACCACAACAGACGCCTTCACACCTGTGATCTTCTCCTGCCAGGCAGGGGTATAATGCGAAGCTTCGTCGTAATAATTCTTGGCGTTATGAGAGCTGTCATTGCGTGCGACACCGTACTGGCTCATCATCAAATCGTACACGGTTGCTACGTAACGTTCCGAGCCATCTGCCAAGCGTACTTTTTTGGCCGGAATTACACGTTTGAACGTTCCATTACCCGCGTTATCAAAGTAAGGGAATACGATTTCTTCCCATTGCTCACCATGACCTTCCACAGTGAGTGCGGGCTCAACCTTTGTTCCGTCTTCCCGCTCCAGAATCAGGTTCCATTTCTTATCCTGCTCCCAGCGCTGTCCCATCGTACCGTTCGGAACCAGCATTTCCCCCGCTGCTTCGTCATATATGACCGGCTTCCAGTCCGCATGCGGCGAGACATCTCCCAGATCACTCGCCCGTAGGAAACGTCCACCTTTCCAAGCTCCCTCGTGCGGATCAAGCAGAATCATAAACGGCATATCTGTATATTGTTTGGCATAGTTAATGAACATCGGTTCTTGGCGCTCTTTGTAGAACTCATCCAAAATAACATGCGTCATAGCCTGGGCTATGGCAGCATCTGTACCCGGATGTGGTGCAAGCCAGTTGTCAGCGAACTTCACATTCTCCGCCAAGTCGGGAGCCACGGATACGACTTTTGTCCCCTTATATCGTACTTCCGTCATAAAATGAGCGTCAGGCGTCCGGGTAAGCGGTACGTTCGATCCCCACATAATCAGGTAACCCGCATTGTACCAATCAGAAGATTCCGGTACATCCGTCTGCTCACCCCAAATTTGAGGAGATGAAGGCGGAAGGTCGGCATACCAGTCATAGAAACTCAACATTTGTCCACCAAGAAGCGAAATGAATCTGGCTCCTGAAGCGTAGCTTATCATTGACATCGCCGGTATTGGCGTAAAGCCCGCGATCCGGTCGGGACCATACTTACGAATGGTATAGATGAGTTGCGCCGAGATCAAACGCAGGACATCGTCCCAAGCGACACGGACATGACCGCCTTTTCCGCGAGCTGCTTTGTAGAGCTTGGCTTTCTCTGGATCTTCCACAATGCTTGCCCATGCTTCCACCGGATTGGCATGTTCCTGGATGGCAGCCTGCCAAAGCCGCAACAGCTTACCGCGCATATAAGGGTATTTCACACGTAATGGACTGTATTCATACCAGGAAAATGTAGCCCCACGCGGGCAACCGCGCGGTTCAAATTCTGGCATATCTACACCGCAGGAAGGATAATCGATCTGTTGATTTTCCCAGGTAATGATGCCGTTTTTTACAAAAACCTTCCAACTACAGGAACCGGTGCAGTTCACTCCGTGAGTCGTCCGAACCACTTTGTCGTGAGACCAACGCTGTCGGTACACGTTTTCCCATTCTCTATTTTTTTCCTCAAGGATTGACCAATTTCCCGAATAGCTTTCGATCGGTTTAAAAAAGTTGAGGTTGTATTTTTTTTTCATCGATGACCAACACTCCTTTTTAGAAAGAATCATCCCAGCGCAAGTTCCAAGGGAAGACTCATTCGCTTACTCTCATTATGTAATTCATTCATCTCTGTTCCCATTAGGGAATGTCCTATAGCGCTACAGGAAATCCCTCGTTCTATCGAAAGATACAAAAAAGCCTCCCTCTGCTAAAGGGAAGCTTGTATGAAGTGATTAATTGTTCTTTTGGCCCGTTAACAGGAGCATGATAAAAGAAATGAGTATGATAGAGCATGTCCACGCCCAGGCCATAGGAAGATGACCGGCATCCACTGCAATATAAATGGCCGTCGGAATCGTTTGTGTTTTACCCGGAATATTTCCGGCAATCATCAGCGTAGCACCAAATTCGCCCAGACCGCGGGCAAAACCGAGTATAAAGGCAGCTTTAAAAGAAGGGAAAATTAAAGGGAAGGTGATATATCGAAAAACCTGCCATTCACTTGCACCCATCGAACGTCCCGCGTTTTCCAAGTCCCGGTCAACAGAAGACAATCCCATTCTCAGCGTCCGATAGACTAGAGGAAAGGCTACTACCACCGCTGCTATAACCCCTGCCCACCACGAGAATATAATAGGTTCTCCAAACCATTGCTCTACAAAACGTCCGAACCCGCTTTTTCGTCCAAGTAATATGAGCAGTAAAAAACCAACAACCGTCGGTGGGAGTACCAAGGGCAGCATAAGCACGGTTTCAACAACCGTTTTCCCTTTAAATAATCCCAACCGAGACATGGACCATGCCACAAGCAAGCCTAATATGATTACCAGAACGCTGGATAATAGTGCAACCTGCAACGATAATCGGATAGGAGGCCAATATTCATTCCAATCTATATCTTGCATGCTCACTTCGGTAGGGTAAATCCATACTTAGCCATGATATTCAGAGATTCTTGCGATTGTAGGTAGGCATAAAAGTCTTCGGCTTCTTGAATGTGCTTTGTAGCTTTGACAATCCCGATTGGATACTCAACAGGTGAATAGGTTGTAGGATCTACCTCAAAGGCGATTTTTGCCTTTTGTGAAGTCAACGCATCTGTTTTATATACAAATCCGACATCAGCATTCCCAGTTTCCACATATTGCAGCACTTGTCTAACGTCTTTCGCTTGAACCAGCTTGCTCTGTAACGTGTCCCAAAGCTTCACTTTCGTCAGCGCTTCCTGTGCATAGTTGCCTGCAGGAACACTTTCAGGGATTCCGATCGCAACTTTCTTCACTTCTTTTTTTGTTAAATCGGTTACACTCGCGATGTTCATTGTCCCGTCTGCAGAGATAACCGCAACCAATTCATTCGTCAGCCACGTTTTTTGTTTTTTCGTATCTATTAACTGCTGATCAACAAGGGACTTCATGTTTTTAGTCGAAGCGGACAGGAACAAATCCGACGGCGCTCCTTGCTCAATTTGTTTTTCCAGCGCACCAGAGCCGCCGAAGTTAAAATTCAATTTGGTGCCTGTATGGGTTGATTCGTATGAATGCTGAATTTCTTTGAGCGCATCCGTTAAACTTGCAGCTGCGGATATGGTCAGCTCAACAGTTTCAGCCTTTTTCGAAGAATCCTGGCTGGAGACCTCGTTGTTCTGGACCGTGCTGCTACCATTTGAAGCTGATTGTTGCCCCGCACCGCACCCTGAAAGTAATAAAATGATGGAAATAACCAAAACGAAAATAGTGCTACTTTTAATTAATTCATGCAATTGGTTCGGCTCCTCATGTTAGTTCATCATCAATTAATCGGTTTCGCTATTAGCTGTGCCTGTTTCGTACGTTCGATCAATGTACAATTTTCAAGAAGAATATGATTAAAAATATCTGCTTCCAGGTCTTCTAACCGCTTCAATACCAGTCGGTGCGTACCACAAGCTTCCTGCATCGGCTTAAAGCCATTTGTGATCAAGCGCATTTCCTTCAGGAATTCCACCACCGTTTGATGCTCGTCTTGTAACTTGGATAAAATTGGATTCAGTTCATCTGCTCGTTCCACTGTTGATTCTTGTAAAAATGCTTCAATCATCGGAAACACTAGGTCCTCCTCATTTTGAATATGTTCCGATAATTCCTGTTTAAGCAAGGTGAACAGTTCATTAACTGGCTTTAGATGCGGATAACGTTCGCCATGAACCCGCGTTAGTTTGGTTACATACGGCGTTAAGGCCGATAGTTCTTCCCGAAGCTTCGTATGATACTCATTTTGAATATAGGCGATTAGTTCTTTTGGTTCGAGTGAAGGAGGTTGCATTTGCTTATGCTGTGCCTGCTTTTCTTCCACTTCATGTATCTGCGTCAGCAGTTCACCAGCGTGGAGGCCTCGATTGGCTGCTGCTTCACGGAGCGATATTTTTCCTCCACAGCAGAAATCAATCCTCAGTTTGCGGAACAAATCTCCCGTTTTGGGTACTGCTTTCACAATGTCCGCCACCCATGTTTCTTCCGTTAACTGGCTCATCTTCCATTCCTCCATCTTACTTCGATTTTATGCTCAACTTTCATTCTACGTCTCCCTTAAACCTGAACCAATCAGGGGGTTCCCTCTTTCACTCGTGGAAAGAGCCTAATTATAAAAAATCAGAAAGCAACTGTTCAGCCGCTTCTTTCCCTTGAGCGATGCAATCTGGAATTCCAACGCCCCCATAGCCGGCACCGCATAGAAAAACACCTGGTAAATCCTGTGCGAAGTCCTGTCTGATCTTCGCCATATGCTCTTTGTGTCCGATCGGATATTGCGGCATCGATCGATCACACCTACTGACTTCAACGAATTCCGGTTCCGCTTCCAGGCCCATTAAATCTTTCAAATCTTTGCGCGCGGCATCCACAAGTTGATCGTCTGTCATCTGAATCCACTCCTGTGCGCCTGCATGTCCGATGTAGGTCCGTAAAAGCGTATATCCTTCAGGAGCAGTATGGCTCCACTTCGTCGAAGACCAAGTACATGCCGTAATCTTTTTGCCTTCTTTGCGGGGGACTAGAAATCCCGTTCCCTCAAAAGCAAAATTAAGATCTGTGTTTTTATAAGCAAGGGCAATATTGGCTACGGAAACATAGTGAATCTTGTGTAACCAGCTAGCGCTTGCAACGCCAGAAAATAATGTAGCCGCTTCAAAAGCTGGAACAGCGCAGATCACCGCATCCGCATCTATTTTTTGTCCATGTTCTAAAATGACCTGATAACCACTTTCTTTCCTTACTTCAACTACACCTTGCCCCATAACAAAACGTACGGTATCCAGCCTTTCCTTTAGCCGCTCCACGATCGTAGATAATCCTAGCCGATAAGAAAGAAACATACTTTTCTTAGCGATATCCGGCAGTTTTTCTTGTACTGCTGGCTTTCTTCCCGCCCCTTTAGACATACCCTTAATCAGACTTCCATGCTTTTGTTCCATTAGTTTAAATTGAGGAAAAGTTGACATAAGGCTCAGAGAATGAGTATCCCCAGCGTAAATTCCAGACAGCAGAGGTTCTGTAATCTGGTCCAGAACTTCTTTGCCGAGACGCCGTTTGATAAAATCACCTAGAGATTCGTCCGCATCACCTTTCTTCGCCGGAATGATTAAATCCAGGGCTGCCCGTGCTTTTCCCAGTGGAGAAATAAGTCCTGTCCGAATGAAAGGAGTCAGCTTTGTTGGGATGCCCAGAATGAAGCCCATCGGCATCGTATGAAGTTTGCCCTTATGCAAAATGCAAGCAGATTTGGCTTTCGGGTTTGTCGATACCAGCTCTGCTTCCAGTCCCAACTCCATGGTCAGATCCAATATTGCCGTCTTTCTGGCCAAGAAAGCATCCGGTCCTTTTTCGATCATAAAATCGTTTTGGCGAACGGTTTGTAGCTTTCCTCCCAGACGTTCACTTTTCTCCACCAGTGTAATCTCCACTTCAAGCTGCCGATCCTCAGCCAGCTTTTTCACATAAAAGGCAGCACTTAAACCACTTATTCCTCCACCGAGAATAACGACTTTTTTAGAACTTTTTTTCATGAAAACACTTTTCCTCTCCAACCCCGGGTATATAAGCGCAATAAGGGTCACTCTCCAAATAGTCTCCTGTTATTGCAAAAGCCCTTGCTCTGGAGCCCCCACAGATGGCCTTGAATTCACAGACTCCACATTTACCTTTAAGTAGGGACTTATCTCTAAGATTCATCATGATCGGAGAGTTGCGATAAATATCTGCCAGGCTATCGTTTCGTACATTCCCGCACATAAGAGGCAGAAAACCGCTTGGGTATACTTCTCCGATATGACTAATAAAAACAAATCCATCTCCATCATTTACGCCTTTAGGAGCACGTCCTAAAACATCTGCCCTCTTTTGTCCGTCTGCTACACTGCTCTCACCTGCTTTGTGCTTTTGCTGCAGTACGACCCTCCGGTAGTGAGGAGCTTCTGTAGCCTTCACACCGTACGGCATCTGTTGCTGTATTTGATACAACCATTTCATTACGGCTTCATGCTCATCAGGAGTAATCATATCTTTCTCCATGCCACGTCCAGTTGGAACAAGGAAAAATAAACTCCATAACACGGCCTGCATTTCCTTTACCCTTTCTGCAATTTGTTCCAGATCATGAATATTGTACCTGGACACCGTAGTGTTCACTTGAATAGGGATGTTCAGTTCCTTTAAATAACCAATTCCTCGCATGGTCGTATCGTAAGAACCCGCCGTACCCCGAAAATGATCGTGAATGTCTGCACATGAACCGTCCAGACTAAACGCCCACCGCGATAACCCCACTTGCTTTGCTTTTTCTACCGCTGCTCTTGTCACTTTAGGAGTGGCACTGGGGGTCATCGAAACCGACAGATTTTTCTCTTCAATTGCATATCGAGCCAGTTCAAACAGATCAGGACGCATCAAAGGATCTCCGCCTGTGAATACAACCAACGGATGATTCATTTCAGCGATTTGATCTATTAGCTTCTTACCTTCTTCTAGTGTCAGCTGGCGAGGATCAGGCTTGTACTGAGCTTCCGCTCTACAGTGAAGGCACTTTAAAGCACAAGCTCGTGTAACCTCCCAGATGACTATAAACGGGTCTGTATGATAATCACGCGGCGTTTTCAAAGATATCATTGATGTCTCTCCTTTTAGAAGTATAAAAACAATACAAAAACATAGAGCATCATTGAAAATCCAATTTCCGCCATGCCAACTTGTTTTGCCTTTAATCCGAGTTTAGGAAGCCATATGGCCCGTATCAAAAAAATCAAAAAAGGAATAATCAGAGGTAACTTTAACCAAGTAGCAAACAACAAAATCACCAAATGATAGATGACGGAAGCATAATGGTAACGTATATTTTTTCTTTCACGAATGATCGTTTTGACATACAAAGCAGTTCCGATAAAGTAAAGCACCAAAAGCAAGAATAGCTCTGTTGCTACTCTCCAATCCTCTCCTCCCCCCATATAAATAACGGGGTATATAAAAGAACAAAAGAGTAGAATTGCAACAATGTCATTGAGTAAAGCACGTTCATTTTTCGTTCTCGCAAAATAAATATTAGCCATAAAAAAGAGCAATAAAAGAACTCCATACCAGATCAAGGCAGGCTCAAACCATACCAGTGAAATTAACAAAGGAAGTAATATCACTCCGTATACAACGGCGGGTTTGCGGTATCTTTCACTGCTGCCTGTTTTGATCCATTGGAGGACAGGAAAACTGAATAAGTAGATAAAAAACCAGCACACAAATAGGGGTACATGAATGAGATCCCCTCGAGAAGCAGCTAAACCGAATAAAAATGGAAGAATGAGCATAGCCCAGGCTCCATGTTGATTGGGTATGTATCTGCTCATCCCCCTCAAACCCTTGATCCTTTTTTCACAATCTTTTTTATGTCTGTTATTTCGGTTAATCGATTCATCATCCATTCCCCCAAGATTGAGTTTTATGTTCTAACTTCATTCTAAGTATTATATGATATTGAACCAATTAGGGAGTTCCCTTTTCCTTAGAGGGGAAAATCCTAACCGGAAAAATAACGCTATTTTCTTATGCTATACTGTACTAAAAAAGGGAACAAAGAAAGGATGAAATGTTATGGGAGGACCTTCTTTACGTCAACTGCATGCTCATCATGCCATTCATCAAGGTGGGCTATCTGGCGCTCTAGATAAGACGAGAGAAGTAGAGGAATTACTCGAAGCAAAAGAATTCCAGGTGGCGCGCCAGGCTGCCGACCACTTGATCGAATATTGGGAAACCCGCATTCTCAGCCATGCTGATGCAGAAGAGGAAGGATTCTATCAGGAAATGGTCGAGAAAAAACCGGAACTGCAGGAGGCTGTCGTCAAACTTACACGAGATCATGATCTGCTCCGAATCATTGTAAAAGAGCTCAAAGCCGGGATTCGTGAAGAAGGGCTTACGCCTGAAGTTCTTCAACAGTTCCACGCACTTCTGGTTGTCAATGCCATTCATAGTCGGGAAGAAGAACGTTTGCTGTTTGAGCAACCGTCATAATCAAGATGTGCATAACGATTCACATTCTCTATAAAAACGTACCAAAGAAATAGTCCAACGCCTCCTGCGAGTATCCGTCATCTCCTTGCCAAGCTGCTACGGAATAAAAATCATGATTGCCGTGCTGTCGTTTACGAGGCGTGTCCTGCGGGACCAGCAGTCCGGCATATCCCCACACCTCCATGACGACATCACGCTCGTTTTTGCTGGATGGAAACACATCCTTCCAGCGCTTTTCCAATTGACGTGCACTGCTTTGAGCATCACAGTTCTGAACAGCTTCGAGCATGTTATGGAGTATAGCTAGATCCTCATCGGAAACCTGAACATCCTCTTCTTGACTGAACAATTCAAGGTCCATCCAGCAATACAGAAGGTGGTTCAGACGAATACCGCCCCATTTGATTCGCTCAAAATTCAGTACATTCAAATCTTCATTGACATATTCCTTATCGGACATCATTTTATTAAAATTACAATCCCCACAGCTACTGTAATTGGGCAGGACGACAGGCCGCTCACCATAGGTGTGCAAAGGAAGTCCTGCGGTTAATGTCCAGCTCGATAAAGCGCTTCGTAAATGAACCTTTTTCGTGGAAAGACTATGCAAAAATGCTGCTGCCACTCGTTCTTTTGTAGCCTTTTGCTGGTGCAGCTCATGCAGCCTGTTTATAATCTCGTTATGTGTAATGGTGATCGGATCGAACATCAACCCCTTACTTTTGGCATATTCAAAATCCTCACCCGAAAAAGATCCCCGCTCCTGCTTCCAGCCGCTAGAGGACCAGAATGTGTTCATCAGTATTTTTTTTGCCTTTTTATCCACAACACATCTCCCTTACTCATCCAACACCCTCACCTCCAACAAAAAGCTCAGGGTTGTAGCGTATTTTATGTAAGATTGCTATTCATCTTTATACTTAAAAGCAATGGCCGTATTTCCTGACCGGGGGTCAAAATAAGAAGAGATTCTCCCCCAATTCAGCTCATATTTCATATAGGGGTAAGGCTTTGTTTGACGATAGCTTGGCTTCACGGACAAATGTTGCTGTAACAAACGATCATGCTCCCTTTGCCGCTTTCTCTCCCCTTCCTCAGACCAATTATCCCACGAAGTTGGAAATTCATCGCCCTGGAGCGAAATCTCCACGACAACTAGGCTTGTATCCTTAAAGCATACAGACACAAAAAAATGCCGACGCAGCAAAGAAACCTGATCGAAATGATACCAGATGTAGTCATTCCCTAGCTTTCTTACAGAATGAAAATATTTCGAATACCAAGTGGTCTCTAACAACTGATCTTCCGTTAAAGATGAGTAGATCGCACGCTCACCATCGACCCGAATGATTCCTGATTCCCAGTCATTCATTGCTGCCACTCCTTCAGCTATTATGCCAATCTCCTACTGTTTCTCTCTGTCCTCATTTGTCCACATGATTGAAAATGGCCTGCCAGGCCCGATCTAGCACGCGCGTATGTAATTGCTTGGCATAAACATTTCTAACGATGGCGAGAACGATCACACCCACGAATACAACACTGAGCAAAGTAATAGAGGGAACCCAATAGTCAAACATGGCATTCGCCAGCACTTGCATTTTCCACCTGCTCTACAGGCAGGTCATGCTTCTGAATAAATGCATGTGCTTTCTTCAATTCGGATTGAATAAATAAACTACTCTGGATAGCAGATCCTAGCTGACCTAAAACATTCATATCTTTTCACTCCATTTTCGATAGCTTCTAAACTACGAGTATATAGGATTGCCATGCTCTACAAAACGATCGGTTCCAGACCGCTCTCTAAATGAGCCTATTAGTAAAAATCAAAGTAACCCCGCCAGACTCCTTCATTCTGATGCTTGGCAAAATAAAAGCTGCCTCCATCTACAATATTCAATTGGGCTTTGGCATCTGAGGCAATCTGAAACACAAATTCATAGCCCTCGCCAAAGTCGATGCCTGGTTGAATAAAGCTGGGATAGCCACCGATTTTGTGAACCGCATATATTTCCTCTACGATGTCCTCAAAATAATCGGGTTCCTCCTCGTCCATCTGGTTGAGAGCATCGTCGTATTCCTCAGGGATATCTTCACCGTCCCAGACCGGATAATCATTCTCTTTAAGTTCGGGGAACAGCGGAAATGCTTTGATTTGCATAAATGCCGGACCAAAATCTTTTTCAACCAAATCCTCTACCGACGTATACTCACGAATACACATATATCCTTCCATGTCCTCATGATCTAGTACATCGGGAGACAGGAAGACCGTCAACAGCTTGACACTGTGCATAGCTTCAGGGACAAAAGGCAAGGCAGGCAAATACAATTGCATGATCGGAGCCATAACATTCCCCTGTACATCAATGGGTTGTTCCTCCGTTGGCAAAGCCACTGTAACTCTACCAATCCAGCTTTGTTCAAGGGAATCCGACGGCCTACGACCCCCTGTATGAAAAATCGTAGCTTTACGTTTTAGAATCGTTCTTAGCTTCTCAATAGAGTTGCTGGACAACGAAATCACTCCTTTCTAATCTAAAATAGAAACAGAACAACATCCTCGCCTGCTTTAAATCCAAACTCTCTTAATCGATCTTCCATCTCTTGAATCTGGCGCAGATAATCTTCCGGCACAGCTGGCAGACCCTGTTCATTCACTAATGTCCCGCCGAGTCTGGTGCGTGCATATTCGGCACTTTTCCACATCGCCTCAAACACAGTTTGCGGCTGCACGGTTCGTACCCCATCCATACTGAAAATCAAATCTGCAAAGCCATCCTCTGCGAGTGTACTCAACCAAAAAAAGCCAGGCTCGGTGCCCGTATGTACGCTAAATAGTTCATCATAGCCGACCGACCCGTGATGGTGTGCATGGAAAATATCCATATCTCCCCACTCCATTCCGAGGCTCAGCATGACATCCCAGATATCCGCTCCACGGTAAGCTTGGCCTTGATCCGCTACTAGCCTAAGCATGACAGCGTGTTCCCTTTCACCTTCCTGATCTGTAAATGCTTTAAGTTTTTCCGCTTTTGCACGTGCACGGGCAGCATCCTCCCGAGGAAGCACATGAATGGTGCCCTTCTCCTGAAAACGAACTGGCAGTGTGTTCATAAAGTCTGCAACTTTGACTTCATCTAAATGAACCTGCATCTCTACATTATCGAATATATCCATACAAATACAGATTTTATCAAAATGGCATTCGCCTGCCGATCTGCGCCCCACACTAGTCCACATCTGTAAATCATGGACATGTCCATACACGATATATCCTTTGAGCAATTGCAAAATATCCTCATCTGACAACGTAAAGCCACTGAATTCCACATCAATCAGCCAATAGATATTAGCATCAGGCTCCACTTGGTGGATTCCTTTTGCGGTCTTCACAGGCTCATGTTCCAACTCCACGGCAAGGATGCTAGATACATCCTCACTCCCATGTTCAGGTAAATTCATGAATCTCTCTCCTAACTAGCTGTTTTCACTTTACAGTTTCCTATAATTCTCAATATATATTAAACTATAAATCACCAAGCACAAAATAGTATAAAAACAGTGCTGGGTTGTTGAACATAACTTTTTAGAATTTCAAAGCTTCGAAAGGGGAGAACTCATGATGCAAAAACTTTGGCAAAAAGGGAAGGCTCTGTCTCTGCCTATTATGGTGTCCGCATCGCTGATATCTGGAGCGCTGTCTGTAAGTACACCTGCGGCGAATGCGGCTGCAACCAAGGAATTGCTTCAGCTATCCGGTCAGACTACTTACTATGGAGAGGTTGAGAATGGGCAGCCCAACGGACGTGGTACGATCAAATGGAGCGAATATAAGCAGTATTCGGGTGATTTTGTGAATGGCAAGCGTTCAGGTACTGGAAAATATATAAATCAGTACACGGATGCAGATGGACAAAATCATAAAATCGTATACAACGGCACATGGAACAATGACACGATGAGCGGCAAGGGTACGCAGACTGAAAAAGTGACGCAAATGGACGGAACCGTACGTTCGAACGAGATTCAAGTAGGTGCTTTTCAGAACAATGGATTACAAAACGGCTATCAAGTGATCCACGCTGTGGCCGATCCAGACTACAGCTTCACTTATAAAAATGGAAAAGAAGTGTTAAATATCTTGCACAGTAATCAAGATCTGGTCCAAAGGTGGCAAAAAGGAGATCTCTTCTCCGTAAATTATAAAAATGGCTCTGTCCAAAAGGAATACTCCATGTTCCCTGAAGAGACTGCTACCAAAGAACGTCAAAGACAAGCGTCTATCAAGTATTTCAAAGGAATTACCGCCAAGGTCACTCCTCACTTGCAGCAGTTTGAAAAGCTGTCCAAGCAGATTCCGCTAAAATAATTAATACGATGCGAAACATGTATTAGCCTCTACGCAAGAAGGCCTCTCTTTCTAATGGAAAGCTCCATTTGAAAAGAGGGCTTTTTTCGTTTCGTTATGAATGACATATAAGAACTTCGGATCATAACACCTCCTACTATTCTCCCTTATGCACCCTCATGAACTCATACAAATGACTTATTTTTCACTTAAATCCCCTCCTTTTTTTGCTAACCCCCACTAGATTCACTAAAATATAAGTAATTATTTTAATCATCCGAGGTGGACATCATGGCTAAAATTATGGTTCCTCCTGAGAAACTAGAAGCGGTTTCCAGGCAGTTCGCACAGGCACGTGAGCTGGGGGCACAAATTTGCGGACAACTGTCACAGCATATTCAGATGTTGGAAAATAGCTGGGCAGGAACAACACAGCAGCGCTTTTATCAGGATTTTCATAAAGCGCGTGGACAAATGGATGCTTTCACTCAAACTGTCGGTTCTGTCAGCACAGAGTTGCGTTCCATTGCAGTAAAATTCAAGGAAACAGATACCCAAGCAGACTCGGGTATTAATAAAGGAGATCACAGCGGACAGATCGGCAACAGTGAGGGGGCAACTTCCGGGAAAAAAGGACCCGATCCAGCAGATATAGCCATTAACAGCATTTCAGAAGCCAATAAATGGCGCGGGCAACTGGGATTTGCCGGAACAGCTATCTATAGCGGTCTGGCTTCCACACTTGTGCTCACCAAAACAGTAGAATTCAAGAAAAGTCTGAAGAATCCCACTCGAGCGGTTATACATAATGCGGCATGGGTGAATGGCAAGGGTAACAATGCGTTTATGCGTAATTTGGGCAAAAGCCTAAACCGCCAATTCGCTAAACCCGGTATTGTGATGAAGGGTTTAAAGGGCTTTGATCGTTTAGCTGGAAAGCTTCAAATGGGTAAGCTCGGCCTCGGATTCAACAAAGCCAACAGCTTTCCTCAGTGGACGCGGAACGTCATCGCTGGGGTGGAAAAAGGCCGTTACGGCATAGCCACCCGCCAAATTCCCGGCATGATTGCCAAAAAACTGTACCCTATTAACGCCACCATGAATATTGTGGGCGAGGGTATCAGTCTGGCTGGAAAATGGAAAAGCGGGAAGCTTACCGGAACGGATGTGGCTGTATCTGCTTCTAACGTAGCGATTAAAACCGCCGCAACTTATGGCGGTGCTGTCGCTTTGGGAGCCGTAGGCGGCGCTATCGGTGGTCCGGTCGGAGCAGCCGTCGGTGCTTACGTCGGCGGTACGGTGGGAAGCTGGGCAGGTGGAAAAGTCGCCAAATTCGCCGAAAAAGGGATACGTTGGGCCAGCAAACTATTTAAATGACATACACCTAACAGATGGAGAAGGAGCCTGACTATGGATAAACAAACGGTAATTTTAACGCTTGAGGAACTAGGCTTTGCCTTGACCGCACTGGGCGCAGAAGATATGGCTTCTGGTCTGCTCCAATCTTATTACGGGGAACTGACCGAAGATCGCTGGGAACTGCTTTTTCATGCCGCAACGCATAGCCTGATATCCAAGGGTTTGATGGAGCAACGGGATGACGGGCAACAACAGCTCGAATTTGATGCGTTCATTGTTGAAATGCTAGCTCATCTGGTACAAAGCCGCCAGATGCTACGTGGCTACAAGGAGCAACAGGACAAGCAAAATACATTAACGATACACCATGGAAATGAACGTTTTCTATATCATTTTTCCAGCCACAATGAACTCCATTTCTTTCGCTGGTCTTCCCGAGAAGACTGGCATCACGACATTGATCAATTGTTCGGCCTGCTTGCTTCGAACTTCAATGCGCACAGCCGATACGTCGATCTGACAGAAGAACAGTGGAATGAGTTAACCTCATCCAACTTCAGCATGCAGCAAATGCCAACGTGGAAGCTTCATGAGTCGGCTCAACAAATGATACAAGACTGGCGAGAGGATTTTGATCGTAATCAGTGTAGCCTAGATAATTTGAGCCAGATGATATACGCGGATACGGATGAAGATGGACCTTCCGTTACAAATCTACTATTTGTTCTTAAAGGAATGAATGATGTGTGGATCGTAAGAAATACAGAACTGGATATGCAGGCCACCCCATGTCTGCGTATTGAAAGTGTAACCGAATCTGACTGGAGAGAACGAATAACTTATTTCATTCAGGAGTTTGTACGCGACGAGGCGGTATTCCGTGGATAAAATTGTATATCGAAGATCTTTGGCATTTTGGAAAGCCATGGGTAGCTTGATGTTTGTGCTGATCTGTCTGTTTTTGCTGCTGCTCATTTTTATCGACGAAGATATCTCAGCTCTACAAATCTTCTTCTTTATTACCTCCGCCATTGTCGGACTTCCTTTTTTCGGCAGCTATCTCGTGGTTTGTTTGAGCAGAATGCTTCGTAAGGATACCTATCTGTTCATCTTTGACGAGCATAGCATTTCCGATGGTATTCGAACTGTCCCATGGTCTGCAATCACTAAAGTCGAATTCGAAGGGGCCTCCATCCGCAAATGGCTGCGCCCTCGCTTTCCCGCCTTTATTTTTCATCTGAATGACCGCAGCACCTGGGAAGTCAGCACCGATTATGTGTTGAACGATATGGAGCTGAACCATGCCGGGAAACAACTTCGAACTCTCATTAGCCAGCATGGCAAGTCGAAGAAAAAACGTTCCTGAATATTGCCATTGAATATATCAAAGCTTGTCTCTATCATATGCAGCTACAAGAGCCACAACCACTGCTGCCGAGTTGGCCGCAGCCAAATCAAGATTGGAGTCAAAAGAATCCGCCGCTTCTACACCGGCAAGATCAGACAAAGAACGGACAGCCAAAAATGGAACACCAAACTGGTACGCAGTCTGAACGACCGCGGCCCCTTCCATGTCCGTCACTTTCGCTTCAGGAAACTGGCTACGGATAAAATGGGCGCGCTCAGCCTGGGAGATAAAAGAGTCTGCCGTCGTAATCAAACCGTTGACGATCTGCCCCTCAATCTTGGTCTCCGCCAGCGCTTCTGTCGCAAAAGCAAGCAGCGCTGGATCGACAGGATAACTTGCCGGCATCTGTGGCACCTGCCCGTAGGTATAGCCGAACGCCGTTCCGTCCACATCACTGTAAGTCAGCTCGGTCGCCACTACGACATCGCCAACATGCAGCGCTGGGTCGAGCCCACCCGCAGACCCGGTATTAATGACAAGCTCCGGGCTAAATCGCTCAATCAACAGCGCCGTAGTCGAGGCTGCGTTCGCTTTGCCAATTCCTGATTGCAGCAGAATAACTTCCTTGCCCTCAAGCTGGCCCGTATAAAAAATCCCGTTCGCAATCTGGGTCATCTTTATCCCTTCGATCTGCGCTTTCAAATCTGCTATTTCTTCCTCCATGGCTCCGATAATCGCTATACTCAAAGTTCTTTTCCCGCTCCCTCCATGAATTTCTTGTATCCCAGCTTATACTTGAAAAATACCCGTTGCTGCGATGCGCTGCACTGCCTCCAGCAGCCTTTCTTCACTGTTCACCAGACTGACCCGCACATGAGAAGCTCCTGCACGACCAAAGCCTTCTCCAGGAGCGACCGCAACATGCGCCTCGTCCAATAAAAAGTCTGCAAAGGAAGCAGATGTATACCCCTCTGGCACCTTGAACCAGGCAAAAAAAGACCCTTGGGGAGCAGCTACATCCCAGCCAATACCACGTAACGCTGCAATGAGAACATCACGGCGCCGCTCATATAACGCCGCGAGCTCCCGTACCGGTTCCTGTGTGCCCAGTAATGCCACAGCTCCCGCATCCTGTACCGCTCCAAAAACAGTGCTGTAGGCATGCGTATGATAATGCTTGAGCGCACCAATGATGGACGAATTTCCCACTGCAAAGCCGAAGCGCCATCCAGCCATGTTATACGTTTTGGAAGCCGTATACGTCTCGACGCCATACTCCTTGCCGCCGGGGATTTGCAGTAAACTAATCGGCTTATGTCCGTCAAATCCAAGAGCCCCGTAAGCAAAATCATTCATAACCGGAAACTGATACTGAGCGGCATAATCCAGCGTCTTTGTCAGAAAATCTGAAGTAGCTACTGCTCCAGTCGGATTGTTCGGATAATTAATCATGAGCAATTTGACCTGCTCTGCAATTTCTTCCGGCACGGTTGTGTAATCAGGCAAGAAACCATGCTTCTCATCAAGCGGAATCGTATGAATATGGGCTCTTGCCAGCGTAGCAGCGGAATAATATTGGGGATATGCCGGATCGGTGGTCAATAACCAATCACCTGGATTCAATAGCGCCTGTGGAATCCCCATTACGCCTATGGCTGAGCCGTTGAATATGGCAATCTCCCGGTCTGGATCCAGCTCCACCTGATACTCCCGTTTATAGAACGCGGCGACAGCCTCCAGCGTGCTTTTTTTTCCATGAAAAGGCGGATAGCCCTGATTGATCGGTTGATCGACCGCTTCCTTCAAAGCGCTAATGATATGCGCCGGTGTCGGCTGATCCGGGTTGCCGGCTGCCAAATTGATTACATCTATTCCCTTACTTTTATACAGATTCACCTTGTCATCCATGGCACTAAAATAGTTGTCAGGCAGAGCCTTGACGAGATCAGAGGATGAAAAAATCACGTTCATCTCCACCTTCTATCCATAAGATACAGGCTGACAACGTCAGCCCGCAGAAGATAATACCCCATTTTATTTGAAATAGCTTGGCAGCTTGTAGCCTTCATAATCAGGATTGGATTGGATATACTTTTGGAATTCATCTGAATGATATCCTTCAATAATGTCTTTGACGAAGGCCTTATCCTTGTTCTTGCTGTCCACAGCGACCACGTTCGTAAACGGATCTGTCATATTTTCAAGCTTTAATGCCGAGGTCAGCTTTATTCCATTCGATACAGCAAAGTTCCCTTGTATAGCCGCAAAATCAACATCCTCCAGTGCACGTGGCCCCTGTGCCGGGTCGGTAGCAACAAATTGCAGATGATGCGGATTAGAGGTGATGTCGTTCACCGAGGTTTGCAATGGATCAATATGGTCCTTTAACGTAATCCAGCCTACTTCCTTCAAAATATTCAGCGCACGCAGCATATTGACTGGCTCGTTGGGCAGGTTGATTTGGGCTCCCTCATTGATTTCGTCAAGGCTGGTATGCTTGCTGGAGTACAATCCCATCGGAGGAGTCGGAACCTGTACAGCACCAATCAGATCAATATTCTCCCGCTTATTCATAGAATCCAGGTAAAGCGAATGCTGAAACACATTAGCATCAATATCCCCCTTAGCCACGGCTACATTGGGCTGAACACCGTCTGTAAACTCTTTATATGTAATCTTATAGCCTTTCTTCTCCAAATATGGAGCCACACCATTCTTAAACTGATCGCTATATGGACCGGGATTAAAGCTGATATGCAGTGTTTTCTTTTCTTCACCCGCAGCGTTGCCCGACGTATTCTTGCTGCCGCAGCCTGAAATAAAAAGCACGACTGCTCCCAGCAGCAATATAAATGAAATCCATGGTTTCTTCATTTTGATGTCTCCCCCTGCTCCTTGATATCATCTACTTTTGGTGAGTTAGAATGTTTACAGTCGCCCAAAATACCAAGTAATTTGATATGTTTTATAGATATTACAATGATTTTTTATTCACTGTCAACAACATTTAATTACGCATCTTCTGCATAACAAATAAGGGATCACAACAGGCGATCCCCTTGAAGGCAAAAATACTTCACAACTTTGTAATATTATTCCGTTTCAATTATACCCCCCAGGGGTATAATTGAATATGAAAATAAAACCCTAAAGGAGCTATTAAATATGAGAATGCAATGGGCTTTGCTCGCTGGTACAGTCATGATTATTTTGAGTGGGTGCGGGAACAGTAACGCGCCGAACCAAGAGCACACGGCAAACAGCAGTCAACAGCACGACACATCGGAGATGAACCATTCCACTTCCAGTGAGCTTCCTGCCGGACTAAAAGAAGCTGAAAATCCAGCCTTCAAAGTTGGTAGCCAAGCGACTATACGAGCTGACCATATGGCAGGCATGAATGGGGCTACTGCCACGATTGTGGGTGCTTATACGACTACTGCTTATACAGTCTCATATACTCCAACCACTGGAGAAGAAAAAGTGAATAATCATAAGTGGGTTATTCATGAAGAGATTAAGGATGCAAGCAGCGAGCCCTATGCACCGGGCACAGAGGTTATCCTTGCAGCAGATCATATGAAGGGGATGGATGGGGCTAAGGCTACCATTGATTCCGCCGAGCCAACGACCGTATATATGGTAGATTATACGCCTACTACAGGAGGAGAGCCTGTCAAAAATCATAAATGGGTAACGGAGAGTGAGCTTTCAGCCCATTAGAACTCTTTTATCACAGGTGGCTTGTGATAACAAAAGGGAGCCTTACATCGGCTCCCTTTATACGGCTTTATTTGAGTTTGGACAAACCTACTTTGCTAAATTCAGCTTGGCCTCCTTGATATCATACATAGTCCCTTCGTTGGTATCTACAAGCTTTTTCATTTGTTTGTTCGCTAGTCCATTTGCAGGCACGATTGCATTAAAAATAACGCCATTTTTCTGTAATTGCTCGTTGATTTCATCCACAGAAAAACGGGCTTTACCCAGAGCGGTATTTTTATCATGAACTGGTGCATCTGTAATGAATATGATTGTTTTGGAATTGGAATTTTTGGGAAATTTACTTATAGCTAACTGAATAGCCTCTAATCCCGATTCTTTTAAATCCCCGCCAGCGGAAGGGTGCAACATATTCAAATTACCTTTTAACTTGTTTTTATCGGTCGTAAACTCCAAAAATTCTAAATCTTTATCTGCCTTCAGATTGATATCCCGAAATGCAACGACAGCAAATTGGGAACCTGCTGGAACGGAATCAACAAAGCCTTTCACCTTCTGTCTCACATAATCCAGCGTCCCTGTCATACTACTCGTAACATCTATAACGAACACAATATCCGTAGATTTAGAGAAGGTAGTGGACATCTTTTTCAGAATCGTTGGATTGGATTGTGATTCGGAATCATTTTCATTTTCCTCCATTAATTGTTCACTTTCACTGGTTGTCAAAACCTGCGGTGGAGCAAGAAAAATCACAACGCTCTGAGCTGCAATATTCCACTTTACCTTCGCACCCAACGCCTCACTTACAAAGCGAATAGGAACCATTACTTTGCCATTAATGAGCCTCGGTGCCGCATTGAGACGCACTAATTTACCGTTGATATAGGCATCTCTGGAACCTACAGTTAACTTGATCGTTGTATTTCCTTTGGTTGCAGTCACGGTCTTGGTAGCTCCATCCCATTTCACTTTCGCCCCAAGCGCCTCAAAAACGGCACGAAATGGCACGAGCATACTTCCGCTAATAGAGGTCGCAGGCTGCTCATATTGTTACAGTTTACCGTCTATAAACACCTCAACCTGCTGAGCCTTGTTATTATTTATGGGAACGAATTGGGGTACAGACGCGGCCGAATTCCCCGACTGATCGATTATTTTGATATAAAAGTAGTATCCACCCGTAGATAAATTCAGGTTACTCAAAGAATAGCTAGACGTTGTTTCCGGATCGAACTGAATCCGTTTAATTAAATGAGCATCCGCATTTTTGACCATAACATATGAAGTGTACGTGGGTTGAATATTTTTCATCTTCAAACGAACTGAAAATGATGTACTTGAAGAGTTGATTGTAAATGTACCCGGAAAATTTTCTCCAGATGGGATAGACAAAGGGATTTCCGGTGACTCATCAACCGCTTGGTCCACTTTAGGCTCCACGACAGGCTGGGTTACTTGCGGTTCAATTACTTTCGGTTCATCCACAGATTGAGCAACCTCGGGTTCACTGGGAGTGGGAATCTCTTTTATATTGGTCTCCACCTCAGGCTGCGTTACTTTCGGCTCCTCCGCAAGTGGAGTTACTGTAGATTCATCGACTGACTGCACAGTCCCTTCCATAGTTGTAGCTTTAGGAAACTCTATATGATTTTCTGATCCTGGATAAGGTGCTGGTCGTGAATCCGCAATCGTAATTGTAGAGTTGGCATAATCGATCGTAAAGTCACCAGGAGGAATTTCAATATAGTTGCTATACAGACGAATTGGCGTATCAGGCTTAATCGTAAACGGGAGATCGAATTTAAACACTCTGTTTACTCCATTACCATCATCAAGGGTAAGCTTAAGCTTATCTCCATCTCTGAATACCGTCGAATTGGCAGCGTGAACACTTTCTGTACACAAAGTGAACAACCCTACGAGTATCGTTAAAAACGAAAGTAGGAACATCATACTTTTGAGCTTCATTCTTATTTCCCCTTTTGCATCTATTCTTGTCGGTAAATCATAGCATAGGGTTAGATGAAGTTCATGCCATCTGATTACAGTTATGGATATGCGAACTCACTTTTTCCATCATTCGCGCTCTGTTCTTCTGTTCGATGTTCATATGTATCTCCTTGGCCCGCTTCTTCAACGTGGCATACGTAATATGGCCGCCTTCAGTGCCTTAGTCCCTTCTTCGCTTTTCAAATAATCCGACGGTGTTTCGTTGCCGAGTGCGGGGACTTTTCGATCCATCCAAGTCAGTAAATACTCCCCCATATCGGGCAGCAGCACAATCTGAATCTCCTTTGGAATTTTACTTTCGGCCACTTTTGCTCTTATAGCCGGATCTACCTGAGCATATCGCTCTTGATAGATCTGAACCATGTTGGTCCAGCTCTCCGGCTTAAACTCTTTCAAATATATGTCTCTCATCTACGAACCCTCCTTAGGGCCTCAGACAACGCTTTTCATGCTGGAGCAACCATTCTTTTCTCCATAGCCCTCCTGCATAGCCCGTTAGTTTCTGATTGGAACCGATAATTCGGTGACATGGAATCACAATGCTCAGCTTATTTTTTCCATTAGCACTGCCTACGGCTCGGATCGCTTTTTCATTTCCAATAGCAAGAGCAATATCTTTATAAGCTGTCGTTTTACCATACCCCACGGACACCAGTGCATTCCATACTTTTTGCTGAAAATCCGTACCTTTAAAGGCATAAGGAAACGTAAACTCAAAGCGCTCACCTTTAAAATACTCGTCAAGCTGGGTAGCGCATTCCGTTAATACTTGGATTGGAACCTCTTCTACAGCCCTCGTTAAGGGCTCATTCCGATTAGAGAACATAATAGAATAGACATCCTCATTTGTGCCCTGTATCTCTATCTCTCCAATCGGCGATACATACTTCAATACGTATAGTTCGCTCATAAAAGGATACAACCTCCTTCCTTTTCTAATCCTTACTCAACTTCCTATACTCACTAGGAGAACAATAGTTCAAGCTGCGAAACGCCTTATAGAAATGGGAGGGACTTTGGAAGCCCGTCTCATAGCAAATCTCAAGATTCGTAAGATTTGTACTTTTAAGAAGATAGGCTGCCTTATCTACTCTTATTTTTTCCAAATACGTACGTGGGGTTTCGGCGGTTTCCTGTTTAAAGATCCGATCCAAGTAAAAGGAGCTTATTCCGATATGATCCGCAATATCCTGCAATACAAGTTTTTCCTTGTAATGATTGACCAAGAAGGTTACCACATTCTGCACAAGTCTGATATACGGCGAATGGTCTGTATGGGGCTGGCATCTTTTGCAAGCACGAAAACCCGCCTTTTCCACTTTGTCCAAATCAAAGTAAAACTCCACATTTATTTTTTTCGGCTTTTTGGATCGACAGGAAGGTCGGCAGTATATGCGGGTTGTTTTCACAGCGGTAAAAAACAACCCGTCATACTTACGATCACACGCTATAATTTTCTCCCACATTTCTTCAAAAGAAAGATTGATGTTAGCCATGATCGAATACTCTGTCCTTTCTATAGTTCATATTCATCTAGTTCAGGATTTTGCAAAATCCTCATATAAATGTGATGTATCTTGAAGCTCTATCAACTGTTCTGCATTCTTTTGCAAAGCAACTATTATCTTATCAGAAAATGCATTTCCAAAGCTAAACCGTTTAACTCCCAACTGCTGAAGCTGGTGGACATTCGTCAGACCCGGCAGGGATAAAACATTAAGCGGAGCATGTATATGAAACACAACTTCTCTGATCTCTTCATCACTCTTTAATCCTGGAACAAAAATTCCGTTCGCACCACTATCCACATACGCTTTGGCCCGCTCTATGGTCTCTGAAAGTGGGGCATCCATCTGCAAATATGTATCCGTTCTTGCGTTTATAAAAAACTCTTGAAACCCACGCGTATCCAATGCTGTTCTTATTTTGGACAACAGGTTGCTGTGCAGGCCCACTTCTCGAAGCCCCTTTTGCGTTTTCAAAGAATCCTCAATATTAATTCCCGCAGCTCCTACATCGGCTACCCTTAAAACATGCTCAACAATCGTTGCCGTATCCTCCCCATATCCTGCTTCAATATCTGCCGACACTGGAATCTGAACATGCTCAGCAATCGTCCGAATAATGCTTACATGCTGGTCAAAATCAATAAGCTCTCCATCTGAGAATCCAAGCGTATTGGCAATTCCCCAGCTCGTCGTACCTATCGCCTTAAAGCCTGCCTTCTCCAGAGCCACCGCAGATAGCATATCCCAGGCGTTCCCTAAAAATAAAAGTTCCTCTGATGTGTGAAGTGCATGAAACTGATGAATTTTGTTCATAAATTTAGCCTCCTGATATGTGATGTAACTCATTTTATCAAGAGGCTATATTTGTTTCGTCCTCATTCTTGCACTTATGGTCTGTAGGAATCTAGGAACAACTAGGTCCACTTATTCACATATAAATCATAATTTTTGAAAAAAACGGTTATTTAAGCTCTATTCAATCCTATGCTTCTTATCTATACTCTTGCTAAATCAATTCGAGTTAGATGCAAATCTACGCTTTTAGTCTTTCACAATTACATTATTATAGGAGGAGTTATATGTATAAAACAAAGTTCCTTATGAGCTTGCTAAGCTTTACTGTAGTCGCTTCTTTCTCTAGCTTGTCCGCCCCTTCACCTAGCAAGGCTTTTGCTGAAGAGAATGGGACTCCGGTGCAGAAAACGATCGATTTAAATGAGGGCTTCGACAATTCAAATGAAGCTAGTATAGAGCCATTATCCCTTACCAGCGAAGAAGCTACTAGCCAAGCAACGGTTACAGCTATTGATCATGATGCTAATTTCTCACCTTCAACACTTCAGTTTCTGAAGGCTAATACAGGACTCGACGGTGAGCAATGGGATAATATTATGAAGCTAGTGAACAAACCAGAGCAAGATTCTTTGAAATGGACTGAATTCTATGGCTATGCTGAAGATATCGGCGATAATCGCGGATACACAATTGGTATCTTTGGAGCAACAACAGGCGGTTCAAATGATACAGGACCCGATGGTCCGGACTTATTCAAAGCTTTTGATGCTGCTAGTGGAGCTAGTAACCCTTCCATTGCAGGTGGATTAACACGTGCTGGTCTGAAGGGGAAAATGAGTGGTTCGATTCTAAAACTCAGCGATAGCGATAGTGTAATCAAGAAGAAGATCAACGCTCTCCAAAACAATGAAGCTTGGAGAGAAGCCATGTGGCGTACGTTCTATGACACCTATATCGAGTATAGTGTACAGCAAGCACAGAAACGCGGATTTAATACTGCTCTGACGATTGGATCATTTGTCGACACAGCACTCAATCAAGGCGCTACTGGTGATTCAGGTAGTCTTGAAGGAATCCTCTCACGTTCAGGCAGTAGTACGAATGAGAAGAGGTTCATGACTAGCTTCTATGCTAAGCGTACATTGGTTGTCGATACCAACGATTATAACCAACCTCCCAATGGTAAGAATCGTGTGAAACAATGGAGTTCTCTCTTAGCTTCTGGTGAAACAGATCTTAAGAACGCAGATGCAGCTGTGATCAAAGCAACGAATTGGGAACTGCAGTAAATACAATATACGTCATGAGGAGGGCATATCGTATGCCCTCCTTTATCTATTTTTCATGAACATTGAGTTGTCGATGACTGCTAACAACGCATTCTCACATACAATTCCTCTCATCATTCGAGTATGTAGGTCGCGTGTACAAATAGAGAGACTGTCCCAGAAGCCCAAAAGTTGCAAGCTCCTGAAACAGTCTTGTAAAATGGTTTATGAAGTCGAAATAAGGCCGTTAGATGATTCGATAGCCCGATGGAAGTCTACCGCTACTGCGGATATTACGGATTTGCTGCAACGTCAGACGTTGATTGGTAGAGATAATAGATTCCACATCATTCCCGCGAATCAGATCATCCAGGTCGGCGATGTTGCGATTGCCTCTAAACACACGGAAGTTACCTCTAAACCGTTTGCCAGTAAAGAGTACAAGTGTAGCATTGCTGCTAGTAGAAAAGAAACGCAGACTTTCGATGCCGTTGAGAATGTTATCGGTATTACGAATGCCTAGGTTTCCTCTGAATACTCTCCTGGAACCCCGAAAATTTTCTTCGTTGTAGACTGTAAGACGTGGATACGTTTGAGATACATATGCTTTGTTGTCCATGTTGTAATTCCTCCTTTCAACTTCATCTTATGCTTCACCATCCGATAGGCGCGGGCCTCGCAGCATCCATCTAAAAATAGTTATGTGATTGAATAGAGCAGATGCAGACTTGAAAAAGGAACATATGTTCTGTATAATCTAGCTAAGCAATTTGGAAAATCTTGAACTAACGGAGATGCGGACATGGACGATAAATTTATTGAGGAACTACGTGAAATTAGCAGAAACGACAAGCGAAGATCCGAATTTCTTATTAAGGGTATGAAGGAAACACTTCAGGAAAGAAAAGAAAAAAACTTTATCGAAAGATGGATTTGGCGACAAAAAAATAAGAAGCGTATAGCGCGGAAGTTTAAATCCTAGTAGATATAACAACTGAATCTTCATAGATTTCTACTTTTTGTTTTGGTCATAACTCATATTTAGGAGGCAGAGTCATGATTGAGCAACTAGTCCCAAACGACGATATATTAAATCAAAATCAATTTTTAGCTGATGAAGTTCGATACAATTTGATCCATCGAATTTGTGAATCAGAAGGGTCAACATGCCTCAAAACGTCCGATAAAAATATGATCTTTGCTCAATCACCCGGACATAAGGCTTGGCTATGGATCTCACAACAAATCACAGATAATCATAAATTGACCTATATAGAAGAACTCTTATGTTATTTAAAAGGAACCACCCTATCAGGTGTATGTGGTGATGCCGAAACAGTCGAGAAGTTCGCAAATGCTTACGCACAACGTCATGCTACTCAGGTACATACCCATATGGTCATGGAATCTTATTTCTGTCCTAAATATAAAAAGCCCTCCGACGTTGAGGGAATGATCCGACAATCCATCCCAGAGGATGTACAATTAGTTGCCCAGTTTATAGCTGGTTTTTCAGAAGAGGCTTTAGGTAGTTCTATTGATCCGGTTAGTCAAATATCCGTTGCAGAGAAGGCCATCGGAACAGGAAATATGTATCTTTGGATTGTAAATAACATGCCTGTGTCTATGGCTAATATTGCTCACCGCTCGCCGAGACATGCTCGCATTAACGCTGTGTATACCCCGCCTAATTTGCGAAAGAAAGGTTTTGCCAGCGCAATGGTATCCGAGCTATGTTCCATTTTGGAAAATGAGCATTTAGTACCTATGCTATATGCAGATTTAAAAAATTCGGTTTCCAATCAAGTTTATAAAAATATCGGCTTTGAGGAAGGCGGTAAAATCACTGATATTGCGTTTGAATAAGCCTTCTTACTGCAAGAGAGCATATTATTGCTCATACAAATCAAAGAAGGCCGCAATGTCACCTTCATCACTGGGCCTCCTCTTCACTTATCTATACACTTTACTCCGTAACACCCACTTGTGTTTGAACTGAGGATCTTCGTGTAAGTAAATACGTAGCCACAATAGCGATACCGACCCCTGCTGCTCCAAACCAGGTGATGGAAGACAGCGAAACCTGACCAACAACTACACCGCCAATTCCGGCTCCGGCTGCCATAGCAAGCTGCATTGTAGACTGATTGAGACTCAGCATCACACCGGAAGATTCAGGCACAAGTGTGACCAGATTATATTGTTGAGTAGGTCCAGTTGTCCAGGCTGCGAACGACCAAAGGATCAATAAAGCAAATACTGCGATCAGGGAATGAGCGGCAAAAGGAAGTAAGAGTAAGGAAATACCGTGCAACACCATGCCTCCTAATAATGTAAAGGGTATACCCTTTTTATCCGCACTGTACCCACCAATTTTTGATCCGATCAGACTGGCAATTCCGAAGGCGAGCAATACTGAGCTTAGCATATCCTCTCCTACACCTGATACATTCAGCAAATACGGTGAGATGTACGTATACGCGAGTGAATAACCTCCTAGCCAAAAGAAGGTAATACCTAATCCCAAAGCAACTTCAGGCTTTTTCAGAAGAGCAAACTGTTGTAGTAAGGGGACTGGTCGATCTCCTTTTAAGCGGGGAATTGTCATAGATATAACAATTAGGGCAATAATCCCTGTCAACGCGATGCCGAGAAATACGGTTTTCCAGCCATATGCAGAAGATATCATTCTCCCAAGCGGCACCCCGATAATCAGCGAAGCTGTAAAACCCATAGTGACTGTAGCAATAGAACTGGCCTGCTTGCCGGCTGGGGCAATTTTTGCTGCAATGCTCAGTGCTGTAACCACGACCATCCCCGCCCCGAGGGCCATAAGAATACGCGCGGCGATAAACATTCCAAAACCCGGCAGAATAAAAGAGAGGACATTAGCTACTGCAAATAATCCGAGGGAACTCAAGAGCAGCTTGCGTCTGTCCCATTTAGCGGTTACTGCCATCAGAATCGGCGTGCCAATCGCGTAAGCAAGAGAAAAGACTGTAATCAGCTGGCCCGCTGCGGACACTGTAATCCCCATAGTTGTCGCAATCTGATCCAAAATGCCTGAGATAATGTATTCGGATGTCCCTACCAAAAAACTGACAATGGCCAAAATATACACTTTCCACGTGCTCTGCATTTTTAAATAACGCCTCTTTTCATTTAATATTTTTATATTTTTACAAATATCGAAATTAAGACTAAAAAAATTTATGTTATCAGGAACGGGGCATATTTCTGCGCTGTTTCCACATCCAAACTGTAATAAATAAACGTCCCCTCTTTACGGTATGTGAGCAGCCCCGACTCTGCCATTTGCTTCAGATGGTGTGATAGCGTTGAAATAGCTACACTGTTCAGCTTTTCGCCCAGCACAGAGCAACATTGGTCACTTTCCTCTTTTAACAAAAGTGCTATCTTGAGACGAGTGGGTTCTCCAAGTGCTTTATATATTTTTACAGCTTGCTGCATCTCTGTTGTATCTTTCACCCAGTCCGACTCCCTTCTATTCTAGTCTTAATTTCGATGTTTGTCGAAATAAAGTTATCACAAACATTTGTAAAAGTAAACCCGTTTATTACAAAGGTACAGCTTTTTTACGCTCTGAGGTGTGAATGATGGTCTTTCTCATCTTATAAATAATCCCCCATCCATAAAAGGATGGAGGAAAAAATGATCTGAGTGTAAAGGGAGAATCATGGATGCCATGGCATTAATTCGGGCTTGCCGTGGGTCTGACAATAATTTCATTAACATCTACATCCGCTGGCTGCTCCATGGCATACAGAATGGAACGGGCTATGGCATCAGGCGAAATCGAAATACGACGATACTCTTTCATTCCTTGCCGGGCCTCTTCATCTGAAATACTGTCAGCAAGCTCAGATTCAGTTACTCCCGGCGATACCAGCGTCACGCGAATATCTCCCCCCACCTCCAAGCGTAATCCTTCAGAGATCGCCCGAACCGCATACTTCGTAGCACAATACACCGCTGCAGTCGGGGTTACACTATACGCGCCAATAGAGGCGATATTAATAAACTGACCAAATCCTTGCTTTTTCATAATAGGAAGCCCTGCCGCAATCCCATGCAGAACGCCCCGTATATTTACATCAATCATGCGATCCCATTCCTCTACCTTCAGGGCTTCTAATTTTGAAAGAGGCATCACTCCCGCATTGTTCAAAATTACATCCACACGCCCAAATGTTTTTTCCGCGTACTTAATGAACGCTTCCATCTGGTCCCTCTTAGTCACATCCAGTTGCTGATAACCAGCCGATCCACCTTTAGAACGAATCTCGGATGTCAGAGCCTCCAGTCGCTCTGTGCGTCTGGCCCCTAATATTACATGAGCCCCATGGTAAGCAAGTAAACGGGCAGTAGCTTCACCGATCCCACTACTTGCCCCCGTAATAGCTACGACTTTCCCTTTAATATCCAACATTCTTATTCCTCCTCTAGTTAAAAATATCACTGAAACAGATTACTTTTTTACTTCCCTGTAAAAAAACATCCCTGCATGATACAGAACATCATCTTTAAATTCGCCATCTGCCGTAAATCCGGTGTCGTCCACATACTCGATATGGTCACCTTCCACGATATAGCTGCCTGTGTAGGCACTTTTCCTCTGACCACGTGCTTCATCATAACGGCCATTAGGCAAGAGTTCGTGACGGATATTTCCGTCTTCAGTTACCCACATCCCTATATAGGGATGCTGCGAAGCGTGTACACTTTTTTCCGCTTTGTTACTCTCCATGACTCCCACTCCTTTGCACTTCTATTTTTTTCTCAATTGCTCATTAGGTGTTGTATCTGCATCTTATTATGAGAGGAATGTCCATCAGCCCGGTAGAAGAATCAGAGCAAATTATTGCCTAATCCTCCAAAGCCCCTTAATATGTAATAAACTACTGAAAATGAAAACGGGCTACGTTGCAAAGAAGGGATGTGTCATGATGGGGGCAACCAAAATAGAAAGTTCTACCATGGAAAAACAAGCCGAGTTGGCAAGGCTTATAGAACGATTTTCAAATCAGGACGGAGTTCTCACTACAGCCATACCTTCGCTTCATTTCGTCCGAAGTTCAAATACAACCGTTCCGATACATCAAGTCCATGAACCTGCTTTATGTATTGTGGCACAAGGCAGAAAAGTCGTGATGCTCGCAGAGGAAAGTTACCATTACGGCACATTCGACTACCTTGTCGTGTCGGTGGATTTGCCGATATCCGGGCAGGTCATCCAAGCGTCAGCAGAAGCTCCTTATTTGTGCCTCCGGCTCAATTTTGATCCGCATCAGGTTTTGGACCTGATCAAGGAATCTGCTTTTCCCACAAGCCCAATGCCTGATTCCAGACGAGGCTTGTATGTAAGCCAAACCAACTCTCTACTGCTGGATGCCGTGGTAAGGCTAGTGCATCTTTTGGAAAGCCCACAGGATGTTCCGGTGCTAGCTCCATTAGTCATTCGTGAGATACTGTATAGGATTTTACAGGGGAATCAGGGGGAATCCTTAAAACAACTGGTCATGACCGGCAGCCATTCCAACCGAATCGCAGAAGTCATAAAGCGGATTAAGCAGGATTATGATAAGCCGTTGCGTATTGAGGAATTGTCCAAACTAGCGAATATGAGTCCTTCGTCACTACATCGTCATTTCAAAGAGGTTACGGCTATGAGCCCAATGCAATATCAAAAACAATTACGTCTACAAGAGTCCCGCCGCCTGTTGTTATCCGAATCAGCGGATGCGGCAGATGTCGGTTTCCAGGTAGGTTACGAGAGTCCCTCACAATTCAGCCGCGAATACGCCCGCTTGTTCGGCCTGCCTCCAATTAGTGATATCAAACGCTTGCGCTCGGATCAGGATCACCCGACCACTTGAACCCATTGTTAGATGAACATCTGAAACCAATGGTTCTACTAACATTTATCCCAATCATAAATGGCAGGATGTAAAAAACAGCACAAAACAGCCGCTCCTCCGGTAGAGACGCGGCTGTTCAATATATTCCTCTATGCATGTGGTCATCACTATTTGAGCATCAATATGGATTATCCAACTTGACGAACAAGGCTCGGATAACATCCTTCTCTGCCGTAGTAAGCTTTTGTCCTGCCTGCCATTGTTGAATCTCTTTCTTGACTTCCTTTGGTTCTCTATAGCTGAGAGCATACCCGATGCTTCCTATACCTTGTGTACGGTTGGTTTTGTCCATATTTGCCAATGCACGAGTCATCGCAGTTTTGTCTCTTGTAAACAAATCTCCCATAAGACCAGCATAACTTTCGCTTAAAGCTCCATCCAATCCGTCAGAAGCCTGGATCACATTTGCAAAACTTTCCGATGGAATAAAAGCGCGCTGCCTATACAGATATTCGATAATTTCCAGGCTTTGATGTTCATTGATTTCGTTTATCTTTCCCCATTGGATTCCTGCTAAATGGTCTGTCATGTGACGTACTTTTGCTTCATCACTGAGGGATGAATCTTTATAAAAGGACAGCACTAGCTCCTCTTTACTTTGCTGGGTATGCTGCGTAATGACTGCAGTTTGCTTGGACTCCCCATTGTTTGCCCCGGACGGCGCCGCAGTTTCAGCATCCTGTCCCACTGGCAGGGGAGTGCACCCTATGGTTACAGCCAGCAATAGTGCAGTACAAGCTACAGAAACAAACCCATTACCTTTTAACATGAATCCACTCTCCTGTCTGAACAAACAGTGGTCGTTATAATTGCCCAAAATCCACTCATACCCTACTACGCGTCGCGTCCCACCGTAGGCTTACGGATCACAGAGACGCTCGATTCCCTCACGATCAGACGAGGCTCGAATTGCACACGCTCATAATCCCCAGGTGTCTGTTCCTGAATCCGCTTGAGCAGCAGCTCCGCAGCCAGCCGTGCCACCTCTTCCCCCATGATGGAAACTGAGCTAATCTGAGGGGTCGTTACCGTAGCCCACAGATTGTTATCAATACCGACTACAGCAACCTCATCCGGCACTTTTACGCCCAAATCCTTAAATCGATTGACGATCCCTATCGCCACCATATCGTTAACCGCATAAATAGCATCAGGCATATGTTTCAAGCTGTAAAAATAATCGGCAGCACGCAGCCCTGTCTCAAAGGAGAAATCATCGCCAAAATAAACGAGTGAAGGGTCCACATGCTGGAGAGACTGCTCATAAGCGAAGTATCTCTCCTCGATTTTGTCCTTCGCAGCGCCTGCATAGGCGATTCTTGTTCTCCCGATTTTAAGTAAATGCTCCATCACGAGTCTTCCCTCTTGCCGGGCCAGACTGACGATATCCGCTTTGACATCTTCGCCCAGCTTCTTGCCATAGTTAATAATGGATACGGGAACGCTAGCTTTGTTAATCAGATCTACCAACATTTTGGGATACGCCAGCGGCATGATAATGAGCCCGTCGACATGCAGCTTCTTGACCTCACGAACGGTTTCAAGCTCCATTCTGGCATTCCCGGCGGTATTGATTTGCACGACACGGTAACCATGCTGCTTGGCGGCCTGCTCTACGGACCAAGCGATCTCCGGAATAATCGCGTTACGAATGTCCGGCACGGCCAGTGCGATTTGTCGTGTCTGACGAACTTTCAAGCTCTGAGCCGAGGTGTTGGGCGTAAACCCCATCTCTTCAATCACTTGCAAAATCAAGGCTTTCGTTCTCGGGCTGATGCCCTCACTATCGTTAATAGCTCTGGAGACAGTCGCAATACCGACTCCTGCCCGCTTGGCTACATCCTCTATGGTTACTTTCTTTTGATCTGTCACGCCCAAAATCCTTTCAAGAACGGAATCGTTTTCTGACTTTCTAAAATAAAGTCTTAATGTTGATATTATACCACAGAATGAGTGTCTAAAAATTGAAGTCGTTTTCTTCTTGTCTTTACTTCACCTGAAAAATCCACAAAATCTCTTTGTATAAAAGTAACGAGCCAAATATAGCACTGTAGTCACAAGTGATTATATTCACAAAAAAATCAAGTGCTTTTTGCATTAAATTGGTTTGACAATGTGTAAAATTTGTGACATATTATTTTTCGGAAACGTTTCCTAATTCATTCACTTTTATAGAGGCAATGATCATATATTCGTCAAGGAGATGACAGACATGCAAGCATTGAGATGGCATGGAGTAAAAGACTTACGATTGGAAAACATTGAGCAGCCCGCTGCTCTGGCAGGAAAAGTAAAAATCAAAGTAGAATGGTGTGGCATTTGCGGAAGTGATCTTCATGAATATGTAGCAGGACCGATCTTCATTCCCCAAGATGCTCAGCATCCATTGACTGGCGAAAAAGCGCCTATCGTAATGGGACATGAATTCTCTGGACAAGTCGTCGAAATCGGTGAAGGTGTAACCAAGATTCAGGTTGGCGACCGTGTAGTTGTAGAACCGGTTTTTGCATGTGGAGAATGTGATGCATGTAAACAAGGCAAATATAATCTTTGCGATAAAATGGGCTTCCTTGGTCTGGCAGGCGGCGGCGGTGGATTTTCTGAATATGTTGCAGCTGACGAGCATATGGTTCACAAAATTCCAGAAAGCGTATCCTTCGAGCAAGGCGCATTGGTAGAGCCTTCGGCCGTTGCTTTGTATGCTGTTCGTCAAAGCCAACTGAAAGTCGGCGACAAAGCTGTAGTATTTGGTGCTGGTCCTATCGGATTGCTGGTCATTGAAGCGTTGAAAGCTTCGGGCGCATCTGAGATTTATGCAGTAGAGCTTTCCGAGGAGCGTAAAGCTAAAGCTGAAGAGCTGGGTGCTATCGTGATTGATCCTAAGACTTATGATGTGGTGGAAGAACTGCACAAACGGACCAACGGCGGCGTAGATGTAGCCTATGAAGTCACTGGAGTACCTCCTGTGCTGACTCAAGCTATTGAATCCACTAAGATCAGCGGACAAATCATGATCGTCAGCATTTTTGAAAAAGAAGCTCCGATCAAGCCTAACAATATCGTTATGAAGGAACGCAATCTGACGGGTATTATCGGCTACCGTGATGTATTCCCAGCTGTTATCAGCCTGATGGAAAAAGGTTATTTCCCTGCCGACAAGCTGGTTACCAAACGTATTAAGCTCGAAGAAGTGATTGAGCAAGGTTTTGAAGGTCTCCTGAAAGAGAAAAATCAGGTTAAAATCCTGGTATCTCCGCAAGCCTAATATCGAAAACAAACCAGATGTCTGCTCTACGCAGACATCTTTTTATAAAAAAACGCTCTCCTTCCTGCGACATACTGTCGTCAAGATGAGTAGCGTTTTTTGATTACCATTTGGATTACTTAGTCACATTTTTCAGAACATCGTCAATCATTTGACTGTTTGCAATTGTACCTGTGTACAACCAGCTGGAATCCTTACCAAAATCGTATACGTGGCCTTCTTTAACGGCTGGAATTCCCGCCCATACAGGATCTTTTACAATATCTTCTTTACTCACGTTTTTGCTGTTCACGATAAAGATATAATCCGCATCCAACTCGGCCAGCTTCTCCAGCGATAAATTACTCCAGTTCGCCTTAGCCGTTTTGGAAATCTCCTGTACGACTTGTGGAATCTTGAATCCCAAATCCTTATACAATACATCACCGCTGGATAGATTCTGGTTTACGACATACACGTTTTTATCCGTTACCCACAATGCCGCCGCAGTTTTTTGTCCCACCGTCTGACTCAGCTTGGCTTTAGCCTCTGCTACTTTTTTGTCGTAGTTGCTCAATGCCTGCTTCGCTTCATTACTCTTATTCAGCACCTCACCCACGGTCAGCAGCTCTTCACGCCAATCATTGTTCATATTACTGCCTACCACGTAGGTTGGAGCAATTTTAGAGTATTGATTATATTTGTCGCCTTCCACCATGCTCGCACTGTCCATAATGATTAAATCAGGCTTGAAGTTCAGAACCGCCTCAAACGGAAGATCTGAAGCAATGGTAGGAACGTCCTTCAGTTCTTTTTGCAGGTAACCTTGAACTGAATTTTTACCTACCGACCATTGGGCTACAGGTTTGACCCCCAGCGCAACCAGATGATCCTCCAGATAAGAAGCGATCACACGCTGAGGCTGAGTCGGAATTTTCACCTCATGCCCAAGTGCATCCTTCAGCACCCTTTCCTGTGATGTTGGTTCCGCTGATGTATTATTGGTCCCTTGCGAAGCGCCATCGGTTGCCGTAGGACTGGATGTGCCTGAGCACGCGCTGAGCAGCAGGGTAAAACTAAGCAATAAAATAAATGCCATGGAATGCTTTGCGTTTCTATTCATTCGTAAAATCCCTTCATCATGATTTTGATAATGATTATTATCCTCAATAACAGTATGCAGGGCGCCACTAATCGAATCAATGGAACATTCGGACATGCTTAATGGATTATCCAGACTGGTATCTCTCACAAAAGCAGATGAATATAGGCTGTCCCGGTAATGAACCGGGGATACACCCGTATATTTTTTGAATGCCCGGCTAAAGAAATAGACATCCGGGTACCCCACACTGACAGCGATATCCTGCAAAGTCGCATCCGTCTTCCGCAAAAGCTCCTTCGCCTTGTCCATTCGCAGTTGAATCAAGTACATAATCGGGCTACAATCCGTTTGTTTTTTAAATAACCGGGTCAAATGTCTCGGACTGCATTCCAACAATCCGGCCAAACGTTCCAGCGTGATGGACTCCGCATAATGATCCTGCATAAATCGAATCGCCTGTGTCACAATATCCCGCGCAGAAGTTCGAGCCTTCGGTTCCTGCAATTGCCGTATACATTCATATGCAAAATCATAGAACCGACCCTGAGCCTGAATCTTGGATAGCCCCTCTTGATCCTGCCATGCGTCATCCAGTAGTTGCAGCTTTTGATACAGTATAACCGGATAAGGCGGTGCAAAACCATGAACTATCGAAGGATGATTATACACCGTGTGTCCCGATAGAGAAGTCGCTTTATATAGTACAAGGATATATTCTATCCCGTATTGCGAGGGTTTCATATTCAGTTCAAAGCCTTTGCTGCCATGCAGTACGTACCCTGAATGTGGCGTATCCTTCCAATCACCATCCAAACGCACGCTACCCTGCAATACAAATACAAAAGCCTGCGCAGGAAGACGATACGGTTGAAGCAACTCTTCCGGTTCCAGTCGAATATGCCGGACATCCATGACACGGATCGACGAATGAAGCCATAGGGACAGCAGTTTGTTTAACTCATCAGCTTCATGTCCCTTGCTCATCCCGGTATGGGAACCTGCCTGCTTTTGTCGATCCTGCTTCACGTATCAAAGCCTCCGCTTCATAAATATCATACTTTTTTTCCAAACCAACCTTATTATATATCATCTTTTACTGCGTCTACCATGAGACAAATATTCCTGCACGAAACAAGGTGAGTGAATATACCATTTCCATGGTACAATTTGTATAAATACAAGATTTAAAATACATAGGGGGTTTGACAGCATGAGCGGTCCCAACATTGCATTGAGTACAGGAGCTAATGCACCATTCGGTAAGGAAGATACGGTGCGGGTCACCATTACATGGAAGCATGCACCTGCCGAACTGGATGTTAGCTGTTTTATGGTAGGAGCAGACGGAAAGGTTTCCTCAGATGACTATTTCATTTTTTACAATCAACCCGCTGACCCGCACGGCCATGTACGGTTACAGCGTCCAAATGACAGAACCACTGAGTTTACTGTAGCGCTCCAGGAACTGGAACGAACCGGAGTGGAAAAATGTGTGTTTGCGGCCACACTGGACGGCCCGGGTACTTTTGCCGATGTGGTCGGCTGCTCACTTACTGCTCAAGGCAAGCAATCCCATATCACCTACAGCATCACCGAAGCTACCAAAGAAACGTCACTCGTATTCGCTGAAATATACCGCCATACGTCTGGCTTCAAGCTTCGCGCAGTTGGGCGTGGTTTCAATGGAGGACTAAAGCCGCTCGCCGAGGCTCATGGTGTGACCGTGGAGGAAACGGAATCGCCAGCGGATACCGTTCAGATGAACATCCCTACATCGGCGATCTTAAGCGCGGTAGGTGCTAAAGCTGGCGGAAAAGAGACTGCCCCCATTAACGCAAGAATTAATCTGCACAAGCAGAATGTACAATTTTCACTGAAAAAGAAAAAAATAGACCGTGAAAAAGCACGTGTAGCGGTTGTATTCGATGCTTCTATTTCTATGTTCAAATTGTACACGGGTGGGACTGTGCAAAAAGCCTGCGAACGTGTGTTGGCTGTAGCCGCCTGTATGGATGACGATGGTGAAATGGATGTATGGTTTTTTGCGGACAAAGCCAAACGTGCTCCAAGCGTCACAGAGAGGGATTTCGAGAATTACATCCATAGGAATTATGCTGAGCCTAGTGAAGATAGTGAGCTGGGGTGGGGCAATAACGAGCCAGAAGTCATGAAGGATATCATACTTAAATACACAAAAGAAGATCCCAACGACATGATCCCGACCTACATTATCTTTTTTAGTGATGGAGGTATTTATGAACAAAAAAAAATAGAACAGCTGCTGATTAAAAGCTCAAGCACTCCGATTTTCTGGCAATTTGTAGGTCTTGGTAAAGCCGATTACGGAATTCTTCGAAAGTTGGATAAGATGCGCGGCCGCGTAGTAGATAATGCAGATTTCTTTGCCTTGGATGACATTGACTCCGTGACAGACGCAGAATTGTACGACCGTCTGCTGAATGAGTTTCCTAGTTGGCTCAAGCAAGTGCGGGCTAAAGGAATATTGCGGAGCTAGTTCCCGCCGTAACGCCAATACTGCACCAGATTAACGCCCTCATGCCCCCTGCGTGATCACTTAAATATCACCAAGTAGAGCAATAAGAGGCACAATGACCGCTGATAAAGCAATCCTCAGCGCCAGCATTCTGCCTCTGTTTTCTTCAGTTTGTCCTCTAACGATTTCAATCTCCCTACCAGATCCTATTTCTTTCATTTCCTAATTGGATATTTTCATGTAGTATAAGTCTAATTGAAGTAACCCTGTTTGGGCTATGCTGAAGCTATACACTATATGAAGGAGGATTTCATATTGAAATCAAATGAACCCACTTTGCACAAAAAGCTGCTCCCACGGCATATTACCTTTATGGCTATGGGTGGAGTTATCGGAACGGGAATTTTTAAAGGAAGTACCGAAACGATTAGCTTGGCGGGACCAGGAGTTATTTTATCCTATGTCTTCGCTGGACTCCTGCTCTTGGTCGTTATGGGCGCAATTGCCGAAATGGCTACCGTCTATCCCAACATGAATATGAAGGATTTTATTCGCAAAGCTTTTGGAGAACGACTGTCCTTTATTATCGGCTGGTTGTATTGCTTCATGTGGCTGGCCGTCTGTATCATTGAGGTCATTGCTGCGGGCAGCTTCCTGCAATATTGGTTGCCAGATGTCCCTCTATGGGTACTCAGTTTAGTCAGTGCGGCTTTCATTATTGTCGTCAACATGCTGAGTGTCGGCGGATTTGGGGAACTGGAATTTTGGCTTGCAGGTATTAAGATTGCCATGATTATTATCTTCATCGCCTTGGGTGGCTGTATACTGTTCGGGATTATTCCCACTGAAACTCCACCTTATCTAAGCAACTACGCGCAGCACGGCGGATTTCTACCCAATGGCTGGTTGGCTATCTTTTCAGCGCTGCTGGTCGTTACCTTTTCATACGGAGGGTCCGAGCTGATTGGACTGACGTTGACGGAGACAGAAAATCCGGAAAAAGTACTGCCTAGAGTGGTTAAAAGCTTTATTCTTCGCGTTGTTTTGTTCTATACGTTGCCCATTCTCATCATTTGTGGCTTGATTCCCTGGAACCAACTGGATGCGAATACCAGCCCGTTTGTACAGGTATTGTCTTCTGTAGGGCTTCAAGGCTCGGCTCATGTCATGAACTTTATTCTGATCACTGCTGTACTGTCTGCCGCTAATTCGGGGATTTACGGGGCTACACGTATGCTACATTCGCTGGCTATCAATGGAGAAGGTCCCAAATCACTCGCCCGCTTATCTTCAAACGGGGTTCCGGTAAATAGTCTCAAATTGTGCGCTGTAGTCCTGATTGTCGGTTCTATGGTTGCATATATCGCTCAGGACGGGCTGTTCCGTATTTTGATGGCTGTACCTGGCTTTGTCGTGCTGCTCGTCTGGAGCTGCATTTGTCTGTCCCAATTGAAATTGCGCAAATCTTATCCAGTGGAGCCTACTTTTAAGATATGGGGATTCCCTTATGTAACGGCGGTTACAGTGGGATGTCTATGGGTCATTGCGTTCCTATTCTTGCTTGATCCACAAAATCGCATCAGCATTAGCGTGTGCGTGGCTTTCATGGCATTTCTGATCATTTGGTCTTTGGTGAAGTTCCGGAGAAAGCAGGCGTAAGTAGCATATGATTCAATCTTACCTGTTTCCTGTTTCGTATGCCTTTCTTGCGTTTCCTTTTGCTGCGTTATTGTTCACACTGCCTTTCCTAATCGTGCAATATCGCAGGCATGGCTATATTCACAAGGCTAGAGCATGGCTGCTTTACCTGATGCTTTTATACTTGATGAACGCCTTCTTTCTGGTCATATTACCGCTTCCGGCGTCGCGTCAAAATGCTGCATTAGCCGGGGGAGCGTTGCAGTTGATGCCCTTGCAGTTCGTTCACGACATTATAAGAGAAACATCCGTCTCACCCGCTCATCCCTCCAGCTATGTTCATTTGTTGAAGGAGCGCGCTTTTCTGCAAGTCGTTTTTAACGTTGTGATGACCATGCCTTTCGGTATGTTCTTACGTTATTATTTCCGTGCACGATGGGGATGGTGTCTGATTCTGTCCTTTATCCTCTCCCTCTTCTTTGAGGTGACGCAGCTGACAGGACTGTATGGATTTTTTGACCATGCGTATCGTGTGTTCGATGTAGACGATTTGATGGCTAATACATTAGGCGGTATGCTAGGCTTTCTATTAGGCGAATGGTTTTCACGCTTCCTGCCTCGCTTGGAACATCTGGACAAGCATTTGGACATTACGACCAAACGGGTGTCCTATACCCGACGGGGTGTAGCCTTTTTCGTGGATTCTATCATATGGACCGGGCTACTCGGCATCATGGAGTCCCTGCATGTGCCTGCTGCCTTCTGGGTTTCTAGTGGGGTATACTTTATGGTGGTTCCTTACCTAACGAATGGGCGAACGCCAGGGAAATGGCTGGTGCGTATTCATCTTACAGGGACAGGACAACGGATTTCCCTATGGGAGCTCATCAAGCGTTACAGTCTCTTGTACTGGGTGTATTTTGGACTTAATTACGTACTGGGAGGACCCGTGCTGTGGTCTCAAGTCTCTCCATGGGTAAGTGTTCTGATCAGCCTTTTGTTGTTGGTGATCAACGGATGGTTCTTTTTCCATCTGGTCATACGCCTATTCAAGAAAGCCCCGTTATTTTATGAGGAGCTTAGCCATACTTCACACCAAATTATATGGCCCAAGCACTATCATCATCCTCAAAATGACACCGCTGACCCGGCAGAAACGTCGGGAGCGAATACCGTGAAATGATAACTGAAAGACTGAGAACGTGATAAGCACCCGCGTTCTACGTTGCATCCAAGCAAACATAAAAACAGGCGAAGCAAAGGGATTTCCTTTGTCCGCCTGTTTTTTTATGTTGCGTATAGATGTTAGTTCGTTTCCCTTATTTCCACTGTGCGATTTGATCAATAGGCAAACGTGTGGACGGATGACCCTCGTTGATTCCTTTACCCATGGAAATAAGCATGACAGGTACATAACGATCTTTGTCCAGACCAAAGGCTTCAGCAATTTGATCCTTCTCATAACCGCCGATAGCGTTGGTATCGTAGCCATGAGCGCGCGCTACCAGCATAAGCTGCATGGATACCAAACCACCGTCGATCAGGACCGTTTCTCTGTTCACAACTGGATCAAGCGCTGCAAAATGAGCTGCCACTTTTTCCTGTTGCATTTCTTTAATGTCTTTTGGCATATAGCCCAGTTCTACAGCTTCTCCAAAAATTTGTTCGAAATTATCAAAGTTGTTCAAATCTCCAAACACAGCGATCACTGCCGAAGATGTCTCTACTTGACGTTGGTTGAAACGGGCCAATGGTGCCAGTGTGGCTTTACCTTCAGGGCTGTCAATGACGAGGAAACGCCAAGGTTGCAGATTAATGGAAGATGGTGCGCGTGTAGCTTCTGTCAAAATCTCTGTCATTTCCTCACGGCTGATCTTCACGGACGGATCGTATACTTTTACAGAACGGCGTCCCAGGGCGATTTCTTTAAAATCATTCGTTTTTACTGTACTGGATGTGTTCGTATTATTCATTCCAATCTCTCCTTGTCCCTCTGTGGGTATAGTAATGTTAAAAAAAGGTTGTCAGTCCATATCGGATATATGACTATTCATCACTTGCAGCATATCAGCTAGTTGGTGTCGCTGGGTCTCGTCGAAGCTCTGTAGCAGCTGAGCTACAAACTGCGAGCGCTCCTGCTTAGAGATGACAATGCGTGCACGCCCATAATCGGTCAGGCTTACCAAGGTAACCCTGTTGTCCTCTGGCTTCGTGCGTCGTGTGACCATTGCTGTCGCTTCCAGTTGTTTCAAATGACGCGTTACCGCTGCAGCGTCAATGCCAACCTCTTTTTGCAGCAGAGTTTGACTAATCTCCTCCACTTGATACAACTTGCACAATAGCTGCAATCTGGATGCGCTGACTCCTGCACAACGCTCAAACTTGGTGCTAATCTGCTTGTTCAGCAACAACAGCATGTCAAAAATATACTCAGGCTCGGATGGTGTCTGGGTGATATCAATCTCTCCTCCCTTAAGCATATCGTTGGGCTTCGTGATACAACCTTTGATCCATCAATTATTGATCTATCAAGTAATATACATCCTCTTTAAAAATAAATCAAGTCCCTGAGAAAAATAAAGTGCTCTTTGCAAATAAAAGCTGAGCGACTCGCACAAGAGCCGCTCAGCTTTACTTTACTTTATTAGCTTCGTTATAAAATTATCATGCAATGGGAGATGCGAGGTGTTCCGTTGTGCTAAATAATCCCGTGTGACAGCATTGCGTCGGCCACACGCACAAATCCTGCGATATTGGCTCCGACAACCAGATTGCCCGGCACACCGTATTCCTCAGCCGCCTTCACGCTGTTAGCATAGATATTTTTCATAATATCATGCAGCTTGGCATCCACTTCCTCAAAGTTCCATGACAGGCGCATGCTGTTCTGCGACATTTCAAGCGCCGAGACCGCTACTCCGCCTGCGTTGGCTGCCTTGGCTGGTCCAAACAGAACCCCATTGTCCAAAAACACTTCAATGGCCTGTAGCGAGGATGGCATATTGGCACCTTCGCCTATAGCTTTTACGCCATTACTTACCAGCAGCTGGGCTGCTTGCTCGTCAATTTCATTCTGTGTGGCGCATGGCAGTGCGATGTCGCATGGGATCGACCAGATCCCCGAACAGCCTTCTGTATAGATTGCGCCTGGACGCTCTTGAGTATACTCGCTAATCCGCAGACGATTCACTTCTTTCAGCTGCTTCACCAGCTGCAGATCGATACCGTCTGGATCATAGATGTAGCCATTCGAGTCACTACATGCCACGACTGTAGCACCGAGCTGCTGTGCTTTTTCAATCGCATAAATGGATACGTTCCCTGAGCCCGACACGACGACGCGTTTTCCTTCAAAGGACGATCCCTGCGCCTGCAGCATCTCGTTTACAAAATAAACACAGCCATAGCCAGTCGCTTCCGTACGTGTGAGACTGCCTCCGTAATGAATCCCTTTGCCCGTCAGGACCCCGCCTTCATGTCCTCCACGAATCCGCTTGTACTGCCCGAACATGTAGCCGATCTCACGTCCGCCTACACCAATATCCCCTGCCGGAACGTCGGCATCTGGGCCAATATATTTATACAACTCCGTCATGAAGCTTTGTGTAAAACGCATCACTTCGTTATCTGATTTCCCTTTGGGATCAAAATCCGAGCCGCCTTTACCACCACCGATGGGAAGACCCGTCAATGCATTTTTGAAAATCTGCTCAAAACCCAAAAACTTGACGATTCCCAGATATACAGACGGATGGAAGCGAAGTCCACCTTTATAAGGCCCTATCGCACTGTTAAACTGCACACGGAAGCCACGGTTGACCTGTACAACCCCCGCATCATCCACCCAAGGTACACGGAAGGTAATGACTCGCTCCGGCTCCACTAGCCGTTCCAGAAGCCCCTGCTGCATATACTTAGGGTGCTTAGCCAATACCGGAATTAGCGAATCCAATATTTCCTTGACGGCCTGATGGAATTCATTCTCATGAGGATTGCGCGCGATAACCTTCTCAAAAACGGACTGCACGTATTCGGCTGCTGCTTGTTGACTCTGCTCTGGACGGATCATGGTCATTATTTAATACACCCCTTTTATAATTAGCCCCTCTGTTAAATGACGGAACGACTTATTCTGCACCTTCGAGAGTGGAACTTTATGTATTCATAAAATTTAGTTAACTATACATGATTTTTTATAATAATACATCTAATTCGCCTATAAAAAAATTTTGTATCCTTCATTAAATAACTCTATGAACCTCTCATTGTCTGTTAGTTTATTAAAGCTAAATCCCTTGATTCACGGGCTTTTTTCACGATTTTTAAGGCCCTAACACCTTACTCCACATGGCATTATAATGTGAACAAATTGAAACTAAAACATACAGCACATCTGGAAAATATGGAAATAAAAAAGAGGCTAGCGCGCAGGGCGTAGCCTCCTTTCCCATTCTTTTACACATAAAAGGCTTCAAGCTGACGCACAATTTCTGCCTCGTCATGCTCTACCACCTGCTGATGCTGCGATTTGGAGAACAATTGTTCAATTTGCGCCGGGAATTCCTGCTTGATGTCCACCAGACGGATCGCTTCATCGAATTTGGCCGGATGTGCTGTCGCAAAGGTCACACATACTTCATCTGTGCCATTATAAGCCTCATACGCGGCAATACCACAAGCTGTATGCGGGTCGAGCAAATAATCGTACTCGGCTTTGTATTTTTTGATCAGTTCCAAACACTGCTCATTCGAAGCACCGAGCGCTTCAAAATCCTGCTGCACCCGTTTCAAATCCTCTGCACCGATCACAATCCGTCCCTCGGTTTTGAGATTATCCATGTATTCAGATACCTTGGCTGCATCCTCACCGAGGAAGTAATACAGGTATCTTTCGAAGTTGCTCGCCACCTGAATGTCCATCGAAGGACTGTATGTGCTTTTAAAGTCGCCTGGCTTGTATTCGCCTGTCTTCACGAAGCGCTCCAAAATATTATTTTCATTGGTTGCAATGATCAGCTTATGGATCGGCAGACCCATTTTCTTCGCAAGAAAGCCGGAAAAAATATTGCCGAAGTTGCCAGATGGCACACTGATATTGATTTTTTTCGTACCCGCAGACTCCTGCGCCCGGAAATAAGCATAGAAGTAATATACGGTTTGCGCCAAAATGCGCACAAAGTTAATCGAGTTAATCGCCCGCAAATGATGTTTAGCTTTGAAATCCAGATCGGCAAACAGGTCCTTAATGACCTTCTGACAATCGTCAAAGTTCCCTTTTACGGACAGATTCAATACATTTTCATCGTCAACCGTCGTCATTTGCAGCTCTTGTACCTTGCTCACCTTTTGGTGTGGGTGCAAAATACAGATTTTAATGCCTTCCTTGCCACGCACGCCCTGAATCGCTGCTGCCCCGGTATCGCCCGAGGTTGCACCCAAAATGTGAATGATCTCATTCTGCTTTTTGGACACATAGGAATAAAACTCACCCATAAATTGCAGCGCCACATCCTTGAACGCGAACGTAGGCCCGTGGAACAGCTCCAAAATAGACAGGGAATCGTTGATCTTCTTCATTGGCGTAACTTCCGGGTGACGGAAGCTCGCGTAACTGCGCTCCACCAGCTGCTCCAAATCTTCACGAGGAATCTCATCATTGATATACAGCGCAAAAACTTCCAGCAGTAGCTCTCTGTAGCTCAATGTAGCCCATTGCTCTAACGTAGCTGCCGACACGGTCGGAATCTGCTCCGGTACCATCAGACCTCCATCGTCAGCTAACCCCATGAGCACGGTATCAATAAATCCCTTGGCTTCTACTCGACCTCTAGTGCTTATATATCTCATATACATCCCCCAATAAAAATTCAATTCGAACCTTTTTTCGAATATATTATTGTCTATAATACCCTGTCGCGGTGCTGTAACCAAGCCTTTTTTTCATATTTCAAAGACTTTCTCCTACTTTACCATACCTCGATGCATCAGGCATCTGTCATCGCTAAGCAATTAAAACGTCAGGAACAGCCCGTGAGTCTGAAAAAAGAAGGCCGCTCCAGTCATTAGGAACCTGAAATCGAGAGTGCAGCCAGCTTGAGCGAAGGCGATGTGCAGCTTCCCGTAAAACGTAAATCGTTGCCAACTTCCTCTACCTGCTGTAGTACGTCAAAGAAGTTGCCTGATACCGTAATCTGATTGACCGCTCTGACCACTTGCCCCTGCTCAATCCAATATCCCAGACAAGCCAGCGAAAAATTACCGGACGCCGTATTCGTACCCGCATGCAGCCCTTGCAGCTCGACGATCATCAACCCGCGATCCGTCTCGCGAATCATGTCCTCCAACGTAGACGTCCCTGGTTCCACATACAGATTATGATACGACACACCGATTTTACCGTTATAGCTTCCCTTGGAAGCATTAGAGGTACTCTGCACCCCAGCCTTGCGGGCCGTCTTGCGGTTATGGAAATACGTCCGTAGTACCCCGTCCTTGATGATCTCGTTACGATGCGTCGCACTGCCTTCGGCATCAAACGTACTGCCTGCGGGAACGTTCTCCATCAGCGGATCATCAATCAGCGTAATATGCTCACTTGCCACCTTTTGCCCCAGTTTCCCAGCCAAGCGTGAAAAGCCTTTATCCACCGACTCCGCTGAAAATACCGACGTATACGCAGCCAGCAATTGCGCTGCTGCATCATGACGGAAAATGACCGGATAGTTATCCGATTGGATCGTGTGCGCACCCAGCTTGGAAACAGCCTCTTTTACGGCTTTACGCGCCACATCCGCAATATCGATTTCCTCCACGCTCCGCAGGGAATAATCATGCCAGCCCCCGGTAACAGTCTCGTCATGGTCTGCTGCAATCACATACACATAAGCGCTCGCCAGACTTTTGCGACGATGGCAGTGCAGTCCTTTTGTATTTACTATCAGAACCTCATTTTCACGAATGCTGACCGAGCAATGCCGAGCCATCACAATCCGTGGATCTGCGGCAAGCGCTGTACGCTCCATTTCTAACGCTGCTTCGATCAGAATCTCAGGAGCCGTGTCAGCCAACGCTGCGGCATAGGCAGGCTGCTCAGGGTAGCTCTCAGAGCCTGCGAACAGCTCATCCTGTTCCTCGCTCTCCAATATGTCCGCATTGCTGCGTGCCTCTTCCAATAAAAAGTCGATCACGTCCGGTTCCAGCTTCTCTGTAGAGGCATAGCCCATTTTCCCGTTAATGACGCCCCGGAAGGAAAGCCCACCGTTTTCAACGATGGTATATTGGTCAATTTCTCCCTTCAGTACCTTCACCGAGGTAGAACGTCCATTTACATAGTAGATTTCCATATCCGCGTAGCCGATTTCCCGGCCTTTTGTGAACAACGCTTCCTGAAATTTCTGAATATTCATCGCCTATTCCCCCTTCCGTCCGCCGACGGTCATCTCGGACACACGAATTGTCGGCTGTCCGCAGTTGACCGGAAGACTTCCACTGACCGAGCCGCACATCCCCTGACCATGATCCAGATTGTTGCCGACCATATCAATATTTTGCAGGGTTTCAATCCCTTTGCCGATTAGCGTTGCCCCTTTAACCGGCTCCGCAATTTTGCCGTTGCGAATCATGTATGCCTCTTCAACCGCAAAATTGAACTCGCTCGTCGAGGTATTCACCGAACCACCGCCCAGCGATTTGGCATAGATCCCGTACTCCGTATTCGCAATGATTTCTTCACGGGTCGAATCCCCGTTCGCAATAAACGTATTGTTCATACGGGACGCAGGCGCGAATTTATAGGATTGTCTTCGTCCTGACCCTGTCGCAGATACACCCATCTGGCGCGAGCCCATGCGGTCGATCAGATATCCTTTTAAAATGCCGTTCTCAATCAGTACGTTGCGCTGTGTCGGCGCTCCTTCATCATCAATATTGAGCGAGCCCCACGCGTTCGGAATCGTTCCATCATCTATAGCCGTGACGAGCGGCGAAGCCACCTGCTGCCCGATCTTATTCGCAAACACGGAAGTTCCATGCGCCACCGCCGTAGATTCCAACCCGTGTCCACATGCTTCGTGAAAAAGGACGCCGCCGAAGCCGTTCTCAATTACGACCGGCAGTCTGCCGCTAGGCGCATATCCCGCTTTGACCATCGTGGTCGCAATACGAGCCGCGTGTCTCGCATTTTCTTCGATATTCAGATTCTCCAGGAATTCAGTCCCTGCATACGCTCCCGGCCCACGGAACCCGGATTGTCTATGCTCCCCATCGGTCGCAATCGCGCTTATTCTCATACGTGTATACGTGCGGGTATCCTCCACCAGCAGCCCGTTGCTATTGGCGATCAGCACGTTCTGGATCGAGTTGCTAATCCCAATGGAGGTTTGTGTGATGGAAGGATCGTATTGGCTTGCCGCCTCATGCGCCCGTCTCATCATGTCGATCTTGGCACGTTTCTGTGAAGCGTCAGGAATGATCGCAATCGGATGTTGGTTAGGGATCGCATGGGGATGGAGTGTAATGGTGTGTGTACCTGGCGCTCCACCTCCACGAATAGCCTTGGCAGCCGATTTGGCCAGTCTGATGAGGCTCCGGTCGCTCATATCACTGGTGTAGGCATACACCGAGAAATGCTCCTTCATAATCCGAATACCAATCCCAAAATCTCGGCCTGACAGCGCCGTATCTACGACTCCCCCGGTCATGCCCAGTTGTCCATTGGTACGGTCCTCGACGAACACCTCTGCAAAATCTCCGCCCGTCTCCAGCGCGGCTTGCAGCATATCCTGAATCTGTGTTGGATGTATCATCACGTTCCTCCTCGTTTTTGCCATGTTTCTTATTGTACGGTTAAACGTTCAAGATAATATGCGGGTTCATGTTTATTTCCCATAACTTTACTATACATGATGTTGGGAGTGGGTGTAACTATTTGGGTGGCGGTGTTGGGAGGGGCGTGAAGATTTATGGGTGGGGATTGAAATGAGAAAACCCGATTAGACCGTGAAGGGCCCTGTCGGGTTAGCTTGAGTTGCTTGATTACTGGGTGGATTGAGCAAGTACGTGCATATGAGGTCGCTACGTAGACGGATCATTCTTCCGATCGCTGTTGCCCCCAGATTTTTTTGATTATATTTTAACGGTAAAAATCCGGGTTCAAAGGCGAACGCTCCGCTTCTTCAGAACGATTCCGTCCCCTTCGCTGCTATGCTTGGGTTTGCTTCATTTTGTTTCAATCTCTAACTTGTTAGTTAAAATACTTTTCTCTAAACGGATATAATACAAAACATGGTTTAGTTCAATCTCCGTTGAGTGTAAATAATAAGCCGCTTCCTTAACCGCATCCATGCTCAACGCTCCTGCTTTGGCAGCGATAATGTTAAACGCATCTCCAAGTAATTTAATACAAGTTTGAATCCTCTCTGTGTATTGCTCTTCAAGTTCTACTAACTTTTCATACTCCGCTACCATGTCACTCTGAGAAGTCAAAATATCCCCCACCTTTTGGTACGTATATGAGTACCAGTTTTACAAAAATTATATGTTACGTTTATGCGTATCGTCAAGAAAAATTTGTAAAATAAGGTGGGGAACCTAATGGCAAAGAAAGTAATTGTGAAAATAAACGAAATTACGAGAAAACACAATATCTCCTTGAGAGAACTATCACGTTTATCTGATGTACGACACGCTGCTCTAAGCGAACTTCAATCAGGTAAACGTGAAAGCATCAATTTTAATCATATTGAAAGAATTGCCGAAGCTATGGGAATAGAAGATATTCGGGAGATTATTGATTTGGTTGAGATGGAAGAACTAGAATAGTTATCCTCAGCTATTTGTCCATAACCTCTAAACTCAACATTTCGCAGTGGACACCTCACTGAACGCTTCCTTCCATCCATGGATCTGCTAAAGTAAGGGCTAGTAATCCAAGATTTCTTTCAGATCGTTAAGCTTTTCAGCGAACAAGGATTCCCACCTTCCACTGTTAACCATTGCTGTTAGTTTGTTCGGAAAGTACTTGAATGTATAGCTGTGTTGTTTTCCTCATTCTAAGGCGCCATTCGGGAATATCCAATTACAAAAAATCTACTTTGAGAAGAGTCATAGTACTACCAGAAGATCTGTCCGTTCTCGAATATTCTTTCAAACAGATATGTGAACCTGTACGATTTTGAACAATCCATGCTTTTGGATCAATATCTGTGTATGCATTCATTTGGATATTTGAAGTTAAACTTTCTTTAGCAAATGATTTGTTATGGATAGGAGCACCTAATTTCAAGAAATTAATCTTGCCAACAAGACTCTTTGACATTTTAAGATGAGTGATTATGCCATATTTAGAACCAATTACAGCATAATTTCCTAAATAAAAATCTAGTATTCGAAATACGGCTACAAGCTTGGAAACCATAAATTCGTTGCCAATTGACTTAATTGTATCAAAATCAAATGGTGCAGACATAGATATGAGCTTGACCATTTGTTCTGGAAGAAGATATTCTTTTGCGAATTGGTTGGCTTCAATTTCAAGTGGTTTTCTGGATGAATCTTGTATGTCGGTTCGCGAGCATTCAAATTGTTGCCCTTTGTGGTTTAACATAAAATGCCCGAGTTCATGGGCCTTTGTAAAATTAATTCGTCCAACATTCTTAATATCCGTATTAACAAGAATAATTATTTTTCCTTCAGCACGAATCAAGCTCCCCATATAATTTGGATCACCGTATTCCATCTCATCATAGATAATATTATAATGTTCAAAAATTTGATTAATTCTCAAAGCAGGTACAGTTGTAATATTGAATTCACGAAATACTTGTTGAGCCTTTTCAGCGGCTATCATTGCTGTGATTTGCCGAGTAACTCAGTAACTCTATTTTTAATTTTGGCTTTTGTTTCAAAATCAATCTCCCCATCTGAACGAGCTGCGATCTCCCAATCTTCTAGGCTATCAGAATTAACTATAGGAAACTTAACAATATTATCTTTAGTTCCGGTTACGCCAAATGCCCCCTGTAGTATGGATTGCATCAGTAATTCACTATCCTGTCTCGATTGCTCAACTGATTTCTCTAATTCGTCAAATAGAGTCATAAATTGGTCTACTTTTTCAACAATCCGTTTTTGTTCGTTTAGAGGAGGCAGTGGGATAAGTAAGCCTTTAATTTGCTCTTGTGAAACATTTTTCATTGAATCACTTGTTCCGGTAGCAATACCTGAGTAATATTTCCGAGCACTAGGGCTAAGGTTAACCAAATTTATATAGGCAGGAATAACTTCATCTGAAAATAACAGCCTTAAAATTTTGTCACTAAGCAATAATCTTTCTGGTGTTTCTTCCACTATAACACTTCTTGCAACTAATTCAGCAGTATTTGCCCTTGAGATTAAAAAATCCCCTGCTTTCACTTCAAGTTTCTCCTTTTCTTTTTTCATTTCTGGTAAATACTTATTTTCGTTTGGATTAAATCTCCCCCAAGTTACAGCACTTATTTTTAGTACTCCCCATTCTGGGTATGTTGCAGAATAATCATGGCACTTTGGGCTCCAACCTGCATCAATACCAAATATAAGCTCTCCCCATCGAACCCATCCCCAACCCTGCGGCAACTCATACGGAGTCTCATCCTCCGTAATCTCAGGCAATGGCTTAAATTTCTTGATTTTCTTTTCTTTAATCAATATCTCTTTCTCAGCCTTAATCTTCTCCAATAATACACTTGCAGGTTCATCGTTCGGGTCTTGTGGTACAAGTTTACCTTGAACGGCTTCTTGGAAGATAGATTGCCGAAGAATAGATAAAAGATTACTGCAATCATCTAGGGTGTGTCTTCAAACTGTTTAACAAAGCTTAAATAGGTTAAATAAAGTAGATGAGTACACGATACGAAATCCAAGATCAACAATGGCGGCTAATTCAAAAGCTGTTTCCACCCGAACGTAAACCACAAGGAGGACGTCCCGCTGTGGACAATCGATGGATGTTAAATGCCATGCTTTGGGTCGCTCGTTCGGGTGCCCCATGGCGGGATCTACCAGACACCTTTCCCCATTGGAAATCGGTATATACTCGCTTTCGGCGCTGGCAGAAAGCAGGGATTTGGGATAAGGTTCTAGAGCATGTTTCGCTTGATCTCGACGAAGAAAGCATAATGATTGATGCCACGATCGTGCGGGTCCATCAGCATGGATCAGGCGCAAAAGGGGGCAAGACAAGCAAGCAATCGGACGATCCCGAGGCGGACTAAGCACGAAAATTCATGCCGTGGTTGATGCGTTGGAAAACCACTTCGTTTCGAATTGACGGGAGGACAGGCCCATGATTCTGTCCAGGGATACGAAATACTCCAAACCATTGAACTAACCATGAAGCAAGTCTTAGCTGACCGGGCGTATGACACCAACGCTATCCGATCTCTTTTGAAAGAGCATGAAGCGATCCCGGTGATCCCAGGGAAGAAAAATCGGCGGGTGAAACCGAAATACGACCACGATCTCTACAAAGAGCGTCATTTGGTGGAATGCTTTTTTAACAAGGTGAAAAAATATCGTCGACTTGCTACTCGCTATGATAAATTAGCCTGCACTTTCCAGGCTTTTTTAACGCTGGCTTCCATTCTCGTATGGCTTGCTTAGGTTTGAAGACACGCCCTAGTCCGTGATAAGATTCCACAGATTATTGAAGCTTCAGGAAAGAAAGCAACAATAATGGTGTTGGATGACAATGACTACTCAGACATGCTCGATATGAAGTTAGAGGAGGAACTTCAGGAATATCTTACTGCTGAAACTGCTGACCAGGTTGGAGAATTGGCGGATTTGGTTGAGGTCGTTTATGCTATATTGGATAATCAGGGGATTAGCATAGAGGAGTTTGAGCAGATAAGGCTGGAGAAGAAAGAAAAGCGTGGGGGATTTAAGAATAGACTGTTATTGGTTCAGGTTGATGAATAAATGAATAATTTCAAAAGCGAGGGGACAATTTATGCCATACATTAATTCTGCTTGTCTGATCAAAGTTTCTAAAGCATACTTCACCTGTTTTGGTGAATGGTCATCAAAAATAACTTACGCTGTTCCCAAGTGTTTGTGAAAAGAGCCAAGGTTTAAAATCCTCCTTAGCTCTTTTCTAACACTATTATTTACCTAAAAGATTAATAAATTTACTCAGTTCTTCTTTGGCTTCATCGGTTGTCCCGTTCAACTCGTTCAAAAGCTCAAACAATTTTTCATATGAATTCGTAATATCTGCTTTTACTTCTGACAACTCTTGAGCCACTTGTGAAAGTGGAATAACGCCTTCTTCTTCAAACTTGTCGACATAACGTGGAATGTTCAAATTGTACTCATTTTCTTTGATTTCATCCAAAGATGCCACATGAGCATATTTCTCAACGTCTTTACGGTTACTGTAAGTCTCGATAATTTTTTCGGTGTTTTTAGGAGAGAGTTTGTTTTGGTTCTTTCCTTTTTCAAACTCATTTGAAGCATCAATAAACAAGATATCTTTACTTTTCCGAGCTTCACGACCTTTGAACACCAGCACACAAGTTGGGATGCTTGTGCCATAGAACAAGTTAGCTGGTAATCCAATAACAGCATCTAACAGATTGTTGTCGATGATATTTTTACGGATTTTACCTTCAGACGCACCACGGAAAAGTACCCCATGCGGTAACACGATAGCCATTGTTCCAGCTTTATCCAAGTGGTACAGTCCATGAAGAACAAAGGCATAATCTGCCTTAGAAGCAGGTGCTACACCATAACCCTTGAAACGTGTATCTTTTTCTCGATCAACGTCTTTTGTATCCCAATTCTGAGAATATGGTGGGTTTGATACGAGCGCGTCAAACTTCAAAGGAATTTGTGTGCCGTCTTTTTCTGCAAATGGCCAATCAGCATCAAGTGTGTCTGCCCGTTTCAACTCCATATTGCGATAATTCACCCCATGCATCATCAAGTTCATGCGGGCCAAGTTATAAGTTGTCGTATTCAACTCTTGACCGTAAAACTCAACGCTTCCTTCTTCGTTACCATTTGGCAATTCTTTTTGAACTGTCAATAGAAGTGAACCCGATCCCATAGTAGGGTCATATACACGGAATTGATTGCCAGTACCAGCTGCGTCAATCGTAACAATTTTCGCCAAAACTTGACTAACTTCATGAGGTGTATAGAATTCCCCACCTTTTTTACCAGCATTGGCAGCAAATTGCCCAATCAAATACTCGTAAACGTCGCCCAAAATGTCACGACCGGAATCGTCTTTGAAAGTAAACTCGTTAATCATCAAAACGATATCATTCAAAGCCTTTGCACGTTCGTTTGTACTTGAGCCTAGACGTGTGTCCCCGAGGTTAACATCTGAAAATACATTAGCAAAGTCCGCTTCTGCGATCGCGTTACGTTTGGCATTTGTATTGAACGAGTCAAACATGTCTTGGAAATCACTAGCTTTGATTTTGTGATTTTCAATTTTTGATACGATTTTATCCCAAGTGTAGGCTGGGTCAATCGCATATCCGATACCTTTACTGATTTCTTCAAGGTAATCTTCTTTTTCAGTCTCATCTGTCACTTCGTAGAACTCTTCCAAATCATTGACTTTTAAGTATTCATCTTGATTTTCTGATAAGTAGCGATAGAACATAAATGGCAAAATATAGTTCTTGTACTCACTTGCATCCATAGTTCCACGTAGTTTGTTAGCCATTTCCCATAGCTTTGATGTAATATCTCTTGCATTACTCATTTGTGTAATCTCCTTTTCTTATATAAACATTTGTTGAAGCAGTGATTCCTTCAAATTTTCAAGCGAATTTAACTCACGCTTCTGAAGAGCGATAGTGACGTTGAGTTGCTCAAAGAAATTACCAATTTGGAGCTGTTCCTCCTTGCCTGGCAATAAAATTTTCAAACTCAATAAATCTTCCGGGCTAACTGATTGGCGTTCGTACACAGTACCTTGTTGATACCGTAATGAATACCGAACAAAGTCTTGTCGTGTGACGAACATTTCGACATAGCTTGGAAATGCTAACTTGTCATTTACTTCGAACGTCACATAGATTGGGCTGAACACCGCTTTTCCATAACTATTTCGTGAAATCGCACCAAACTTCAGGTTAGCAGGATTATAGACGATATCATTTAGCTCAGTGGCTTTATACTTTTTAGCAGCTTTATCACCCACAACAAGCTGTTCTCGTTCGTAACGTTCTGTTTTAGGTGTAACACCTTTCTCAACAGTAAATGATACTAGTGGATAATTCTTGTTTTGTGGATGCTGAACATTACGTTCAGTTAGCACGTCACTCAACTTACGCTGTTCCCAAGCATCCGTAAATCCTGCAAAGCGAATTTCAGGAACATCGGCTCCATCTTTCGGAAACATTTTTTGAAGCAGGCCCTTTTTCGTATCCTTCAATAGTTCTAACTTACGCTGATGAAGGGTGATGAGGTTGTCGAGGTGATTAAACAAACTGCTGATTTTCATTTGTTCATCAAGACTTGGTTCTATAATAATAATACTATTTAAAATTTCTTGGCTAACATTGAACCGTGTGCTCCCACCTGCTTTACTTTCAATCTGTTTTCTATTAACGTTGTTTAAAGAAAGTTCTATAAAGTAAGCATCGTAATTATTTTTTCTCTTTCCTCGAATTGAAAAACCGCTATAAAGTGCATACTCATCTTGTAAATATGCCTTTGCCCATCCAACTTCTTCAGAAATTTCAGAAGAACGAACAAAAACTAAATCACCATTCTCGACTTTGTTTTTTTCCTCTATCTTTTTATCAACTCTAACAGAATTCCTTATTTTTTCGTACGTAAGTGGTTCCTTAGCTAAAATATCCATAACGCTAATCATTTTTCTACCTTTACCATAATTTTCTTTCGGGGCATTTATACCATTAGAGAAAATCAATAAATCACCTAACCTACGCTGTTCCCAAGCATCTGTAAATCCTGCAAATCTGATTTGAGGTGGTTTTGCTATGTTATCGCTCATTCCTAATCTCCTTTTTGTAGTCTGTATAATTTCATCACTAGACTACTCACCCTTCTTAATTACATCTGCCATTTCGTAAAATGCCTTACGGAATTCAATACGATATCGCACCCAGGATAATTCCGCAATCTTTTCATCTGCAATTTCTTTATAATCAGCTCTTGCGTCATTCATGATTGCTGTTAACTCACCTTGTTTATCCACATCCTCTTGACCTAAACGATGTTTCTTAATTAAAGTTTCAAGTTCCTTAGGCTTTGTGCTGTTATCAAGCCCCCATGTACGGATGAAGTTTGTTACAAGTTGAATATTCGTATCCTTTTGTGCTCTATCCATCGCTTGGTTCATTTTTTCAACACTTCGGGGTGCTGGATAATTATCAAATTCAAACTCTTTTGAGAAAATTTTAGATACAAAGTTGCGAATCTTAGATTTTTCTCTTTCATTATCTGACTTGGCAATTTCAATATGGATTTCATCACGTGTCTTTTCTGCTTTAGACATAAAGTTCGCATGAACTTCGTCAGCCATTCGAGCAATTAAATCAATTAAGTAGTCATAGTTGATGGTAACGTCGTGAATATGAATCATAGAGAGATTGACTTGCGAAATATCGATGTTTTCTCGCTTAGCACGTCGTTCTTTCAACTCACCGGCGATGACAGTTGTTAAAATGACTTCCTGCTCCTCAGTAATCCCTAAACGTTCATAGAACTCTTCAGGTTGATCATAAGCAGAAACAGGATTTTTGTCATCATCTTCGGTATATTGTTTCAACTGACTAAGCAAACGATTATACTCTTTCAAATTTTCAAAGACTTCATCCTGTGCTTTTTCACTTGGTGGTAATTGTACAAAATCATCTGTAAGCGACCCAAGCTTCTTGATGACTTCTTGCATCTCAGCTTGAACCTTACTGAATGGTTTCGAAATGATACCAGACTCTTCATTACCTTCTTTCAAATCTTCAAGTGAAAGCTGTTCGGCTGCAGATTCACGATTTGAATAGATAGCAAAAGCCTTATTCATTTCATATTCGTTTTGTTCTGGCCAACGATAGTTAACAACATTCCCCCAAGGCTTATCAACAAGGTTATGCATTCGGTTTGTACGTGAGTATGCCTGAATCAAGTTCCCACCCTTAAGCGTTCGGTCAATATAGAGCGTATTCATCTCAGGGGCATCAAAACCGGTTAAAAGTTGGTCAACAACGATAACCAAATCTAAATACTTACCATCATCAGCTGTCTTGTTCAACCGTCGTGCTAAGTCTTCTGTGTAGGCTTTAACTGTCGTCATATCAAAAGCTGTGCCAAACAATGTGTTATAGACTTTAATGGCTCTATGCAAGTTCTCGTTCGTTTTTAGTTGATGAATACTATTAGATGTATCTGCTGAGAAACTCACCGCAACTTTTAATCGTTGCTCTATTGGACGATTCGCATTTTCTTCAGCAAATTTATCGAAGTATTCCATCGCTCTTGGTGTACTTGCTTTGTTACCTCCAACGTGGACTGTAAACAAGGCATTATACTTGCGATCATTTGAACGTTTCTTCCAGTTTTCGAAGATGTCGTTCACTACCAATTTCACATGTTCTGGACTATAGTCGTAGACACTTCCACGAACATTATCGTCGATATCATCTTCGGTCGGATCTTTAGGAGCCTCGATCGTTTCCTTGAATTCAACGTTAAACCCTAAGACGTTTTTATCTGCAATAGCTTCCTTGATGGTGTAAGCATGTAGAATATCACCAAAAATTTCTCGTGTTCCGGGGAATTTTGGTGTCCCAGTATAGCCAACCCAAGCAGAATTAGGAATAGCTTTTCGGATCGTTTCAAGCATACCTTCATTTTCAGTACCGTCACCAGTTGAACGGTGGGCTTCATCAACGATAAAAAGAATACTTTCATTCAATGGCTTGAAGCTATCCCGTGCTACATAACGCGACATCTTTTGGATACTTGTCACAATTATGTTCTTATCGCTTTTCTTCGTTAGTTTGCGATGAAGATCTGAGATATTGGCTGTGTCACCCACCACACCCGTTTTCCCTTCAAAACCCGCAACAGGATCATAGGCTTTATAGGCATCAGCGGTTTGGTTGGTAAGTGCGATTCGGTCAACCAAGAAGACAACTTTATCCACATTAGATAGACGGCTTGCAAGCCACGCTGTCTTAAAACTTGTGATTGTTTTACCTGAGCCAGTCGTGTGCCAAATGTATCCTAATCTACCATCATCATACTTGAAGTCAAACTTTCTAACTTTATCAAGCACACGCTTTGTGGCATAGACTTGATAAGGACGCATGACTTTGATACTTTCTTTGTTTTTAGTACCATCAAGTACCATGTAGCGTGTTGCCAAATCATGAGCCATTGGAATTGACAATACTTTATCCGCAAACACCTTCCACGAACGAATAGGGCGAGCATCATCTTCATTTTGCCAGTTGAATGCAAAAGCTCGGTTAAAGCTTTTGAGCGGGGTATTTGCCATGTAACGAATATCATACTGCGTCATCGCGATTAGAATTTGCAAGGTTGAAAAGATACCACTGAATTGTTTTTCAGCAATATACTGTTCCATCTGGTTCAAGGATTCTGTAGTACTGTGAAGTGCTTTCTTTAATTCGATTTGAATAATTGGCAAACCATTAATAAGCAACGTCACATCAAATCGACGATTTGGCTTACCATCAATTACTTTTGGCCGTTTAATTTGATTTACCACTTGATAAACAGTGTTCCCACCACCGACTTGAGCTTGGTCGAATACTGTCAGAAAAACATGCTTACCATTGTCAAGGTCAACTTCAATTTCAGAAACTCCGTTAATACCATACAAAAATTGTCCAGCATGGTAAGGTGATTCGATACTAGTGATGATTTTCTTCACCTGGTTAAATTCAGTAACAGACAATGGTTCATCTAAACGAGCACGATTGTTTTGTTCTAGGATCATTTTAAAGTTATCCCAGAGTTGTTCGGTTGTTCTTATGTCTTTTTTGTATTCCCATTGTTTTACTCCACCGATTTTGGTCAAATAATCGACGACTTCATTTTCAAATGCTAATTCCGATTGGCTTTTCATTTGATTATTTCCCCTCTAAAGTTTCTTCTATGATTGAGCTCGTAAACTGTCCGATCAAGTCTGCGTATTTGTTTAGCCTACTTTGTAGCTTCAATGTTTCTACGTAAATAGCACCTACTTTGTGCTGCTCCTCAAGAGGAACGACGGGAATAATAATCTCCTCTAGAGAACGAAGTGGAATTCTTAGAACAGGGCCACTCCCCTGCAACTCCCTTTCTTTTTGTCGCCTCACATCTTTATAAGCATTAAATAAGAAAAGGAAATATCTCTTATCAAGTTTTTCGCTATCAAACTCTATTTTTGTGAAGTTGAGGGACAACACTTTACCAACATTAATTTTACCGACCATTGTTGCAAGCTGTAATGAGTTACTGATAACAACGTCACCTTCATTTAATGATATGTTATTTTGAGATAAAGACTTTGACTCATCTTCAACTACTACGTCCTCGTGATTATAATCAGCTTCAAAAGACGACTGGTCATAATAATTTATTACTTGAGTACTAAACTGTTTTTGCGCCCTTGTTGGATTTATACCTGGAACGAATGTTACGAACTCTTTTAATCCTCTTTTCTCCAAATAAATCACCCCCAAACATCAGATTGCATTTTTTGAAATAATCCTATATTACACATTAAATCACATCCATTTTGTTTTGTCAAACGATAATATGTAATACGATTATATTTCATATTATCGAACTTCGCCACTCTTTTCTGCGTAAAAGTAAGACCCCGGAGGTCAAAAAAATCCCCCGAACCATTCGTCCGGGGGAACATAAAACACACTTCTATATTTAGTTAAAAACCATTTAACCTATTGCCACCAACCTATTTCAAATATATTACTACCACACACTCCACATGTATCGAGACGATGGAAAGGATATACTTCCAATTCATTTAAATGAATATCATTCAATTGCCTCTATTTTCTTTTCAGATAAGCTAACATACTCTCTTTTTAGCAAAGAATAATGATATTGATTGCATATCGAACCATCACTAAACCAGTAATGCTCTCGATAAGTCCCTTCCAGCTTAAAATGGAATTTTTCTAATAATTTTATGGATGTTTGATTACATGCTGCAACCGTCGCGTAAATTTTATTCAACTCTAAATCCTTACGTTCAAACATTGTGTTTAAAAATAACTCAAGTACTACATTTGCATATCCTTGCTTCCTATGCCTTAAAGGCAAGTAGTATCCGATCTCGGCACTTTTATTCCGAGAATTATAGTCAAAAAGCTGTATCTTGCCTATCCGTTTATTAGTGTTAGTTCTATCAACTAAGATATATATTAATAGCCCATTTTCGAGTCTTTTCAATACATTCTCTTTATAATTGTTATATGGAGGTAGTTCGCTTATGGGTCTACAAGTATGCTGCTCTTTTTCGGTTTCAGTATGACTCCACTCATATAAGTCTGGTAAGTAATCTTCAATATTCCCACTATTTAAAAGTACAAGTCCTCTTATCATTCTATCACTCCATTATTTTTAAATTTAGATCGTTTGGATAGGGCATCATTTTGGTTTTAAGTATCTGTATTGGCAGCATGAAAAGCATCCAAATGGCAAACCATGTGGCGTATTACCATATTCCTATATTAACTCATGTTACACTTCCCGCTCATACTCCTACTTCCAAAAATAAACATAGTAAATCCCCCAACGAATGGGTCATTCTGTAAACTAAATCTCTCTTTTAACCGATAAATACATATGCTGGGTTGTTTATTAAACATCACCTCTCGCCCCTTTTTAGCGTACAAACCTTGTTATACATATTTATCTTGACTCACTGTTGTGCTCATCTGCTGCTTCTATAATCAGAAGCAAATGCAAAATGACGTGCTTTACTTGGAAATACCCATCGCATCTAGAAAGGAGTTATGAACTCACTTGAGCGTATTATCAGATGGGATCGGATATGAAAGCCTACGTTTTTATGGTCCCTTTCACCCACTACACATTGAACTACTTCAAATAACACGTACCATCAACGATCATGCCTATTTACACATCAGTGGCATGCTCTCCGAAGAACAGGGAGCGGCTTGTATTGGTCAAAATATGGAGCAAGAGCCGATTGTGATTCGTCAGTTGAATGATCAGGGACAATCGCTGAGAAGGCTGTTCCATGGGATTGTTACACGTATGTCCGTACACTGCGTACGAGGCGTGTATACGTTTGAATTGGAGGCCGCTTCCCATTCATACCAGATGGATATTAAACGTAAAAGACGCTCCTATCAAGATATTCACCGCACCTATGATGATCTGGTCACAGCACTGGTTCGAAAATATCAGTACGGAGATGCCATTGATACGGTAAGCCACTATGCCAAACTGGAGACATTTGTTTTACAATATGATGAGACCGATTGGGCGTTTTTAAAACGTCTCGCTTCTCGCTTTGGTTCCGTACTTGTGCCAGAGGTAACCGCAGCCTCGCCCAAGGTTTTCTTCGGGATGCCAGAAGGCAAGCAGCATAAGGTGGAGCGGGATGTATTTTATCGAGTTCAGAAAACGTTTCATGAGTTGGATGCGGAAAAGCCGGGGGAACGTGCTGGCTCGTATGTCACCTATAAGATTGAAAGTCTGCAATACTATGCGCTTGGCGACCTCATTACGTTACCCATTGGACAAGGTAAAGAGTTGGTCGTGGTTCGAGCAGTGACTACGCTAGCGGATGGCCTACTGCGCACCCGTTATGATCTTCAAGCTGAACAAGATATCCGCTATGCGCAGTATGAAAACGATCAGGCTACTGGAATTTCGCTGACAGGAACGGTGCTCAAGGTACAGCAGGATTTTGTACAGCTTCAACTGGACATTGACCCGAAGCAAGATCCTGCCAAAGCCTGCTGGTTTCCCATCGCCACCTGTTATGTCGCGGAAGAACATAGTGGCTGGTTCGATATGCCTGAGATCGGGGAACAGGTGGAATTGTATCTGCCCACCCACCGCGAACAGGATGCCTATGTGACGGATTCGCTGCGACAACAACGCCACACCAATGGACAGCCGAATGTGAAGGTATGGCAACATGTGCAAGGTAGCGGCGTAGAAATGTCTGAGCATGAGCTGACTCTATCCACCTCCGGTGAATTTTCCATTACACTTCATGAAGGTAACGGCATTACGATTGACAGTCCGGGGAATGTGCAAATTCAGGGTGGTCACGTAAAGCTTGTTGCTGGACAGGAACTTTCACTGGAAGCTGGAACGGCGCTATACTTAAAAGGTGGAGCCAGCAGCATGGTATTGGATGGTGAGACGGATACCAAGGCTCCAGTGATTTATCAGGAAGGTACGGTGAAGGCACCTGTTTTCGTAGCCGACCTCCCTCCTGTACCTGAGCCACCATTGATGAGCATCAAAGCATTTGAAGCAGCTCAATCAGCAGCCAAGGATTCATCTAGCAGCCATGCCTCTACCCCTAAAGCAAAAGTCACAAGTCCAGCAGAGCTTAAACAGGCGAATGCCATGATGGGGACAGTATCCAAGCTATTAGGCTCCATTCCGGTAATGGGGAAAGTGGCTGGCGTTGTTGTGGGAGCGCTAAGTGGACCTGCGGGAGGTGTAATTTTGAGAGCAACCGCAGCGATCCCTGTTCGGAGCAAAGGAACCCCTACCGTTGGAGGCAGTAGCAAGGGGAGCGAAGTTCACCCATTAAAATACTTGGCTGGTTTGGCCATGCAAGGGTTGATTAGTATACACGAGCATGAGAAAGCTAAACAAGCCTATTATAACAAGTGGATTCTAGGAAAAGTGTATACGAGCGCACGTCATATAGCTCATTCCGGCAGCACATTGGAACTGGTACAGAACCTACTTAAAGAATCGAATGCCATGGTTCATGCGTATCAGCAGGTTCCGGAAGAAGTAAGAAAACGCTGGAGAGCCAATTACGACAGCCGCATGGCACAACAGCAGCCTAAACAACAAGTTGAGAAGCCTAAGTCTTGGTGGGATCGTTACCTGGGTTATACGGGTAGTAGTGCGATGATAAAAAGTCAAATAGCCATGGAACAGGCACATGCATCTGAAAAAGCAGCAAACAGCCTAGTTGAATTATACAACGGCATAGAGCAGGCTAATAACGTAAGGTATCAAAATGCAGGAAACTCCATTGGTGAATTTTTAGATTATTCGTCATTTGGTATACCTAAAGGATTGTATCAAGCCTACATGGAGCGTGCACGTAATCAAGGTAACTCTGGTAGTGACGCTATCAATTTTGCTACATTTGGAATAACAGAGGCTATACGTGGAGCTGTGACACCTGAAGATCCTTTGTCACCAGACCATTTGTCTAATATCATTAGTGTAGCAGGGTTCCTTGAGGGAGTCGGTTCATTTCTCAAGCCGAAAACTATACTAAATTCACCAGTCAAAGAACCTGTTCATCCAGGTCCTAAAATCATAAATGAAAAAACAGAGCCACTCCACCCTTCAAATTCAAAACCTAATAAAGTTGAGAAGCCAGGCGAGGCTGCTCAGGGAACGGTAAACAGATTTCCAACCAGTCGAATCGATTCTGTAATGGATCAACATGTTATTGAAGAGGTTGCGAAGGCCAGAGGTCGATTGTCCAACAAATACAAAGAAACAGGTAATTTCGCTTATGCAGAAGTGAAGGTGTCAGGAGTTGAGAAGCAAGATTTTTATGCCCATAGTAAAATTCATAGCTCTGCTAAAAAGATACCTGGAACCGAAGAGTTCTCTTTCAAACCCAACAATCCAAAATTCAAGGCAACCGAAGCTCCAGATGCAGAAGGAAATATATATATGAGAGATGGGGATACAGAATATAAAATTTTAAATGATGTAGCAGATCAATTAGGTGATAATCACAAGGCATCAGGAAATATTAAGCTCTTCACTGAAAAAGATACATGTGGAAGTTGTAACGAAATCATCCAACAATTTGACAAAGAATATCCTAACGTTAGAATTGAGGTTATCCATAATAGTGGCGTGACTATTAACCCTAAATAATTGAATAAGGTGGTTAAAAAATGGCTTGGAGTTATGATGAGTTAATTGATAGTATCCTTGAGAATTACCAAGATTATAAAAATGAAGAAATGATGAGTAGTAAAGAAGCAATTGCAAGAACATTCTATGATTTTGAAGGATTAATGAATAGAAGTGAAACAGACAAAGCTTTAATTAATGTCGTTTACGGGGAAATATTATTAACTCTTCCAAGAGTTTTGTATACCGTTAAAAACAATTTAAGCAAAAGATTATCTGAACTAGATTTTAATTTAATTGAACAAGAACAAAAATTAAGCTCCGAGCAATACAGAGACTTATTTAATCGTAAGAATTTTGTATTACAAGAGTTGGAAAATAAGATATTAGACTATTATCCAAGAGTATGTTGGTATTACGATGAATTGACAAATGAAGTTAATGTTTTCTTTAAACAAGTTAACGAAGAAAATGCCTTGGCGGATGAAATTATTTCTAGTGTATTTCAGCGATTTGAACGTGATTGTAAAAATACATTAAGTGAAAAATTAATCGTGTACACAACACTAGCTGAAAACTTATTAAACCAAGGGCTATCAAAGATTGATGGGCTACAACTAATTAAACAAGAATTACAGCAGTTTAACATAGCAGATATTTTTGAAGAACAATTGTTAGAAAAAGAAAAATTGGAACTAGATAAGCGAATTAAAAACGTATTAAGCCAAGTTTCCTCATAGTAGTAATAGATGGTTTAAAACTTCATTGATAAGTTACTACTACAATTTCCCCATAACTAAACGAAAATTTTCCAAAGCTTATTCCAACTTGAATCTTTGAGTAGGGATGAGCTTTATTTTACACAAAAACAATGACTTGTTATCTCTCCTCTTCAGAGTTTAACATAAACACACTAAACTACGGTGGGCAAATATGTTATGTCAAATTGGCCAGATTGGTTTAATGAAGCACTACGCCAGCGAACAACAGAATTCATGTTCATCAAAAGATGAGCATCTATTCACCAAAATTGGCTTTGGGTACTTCCAAAATGTTGCCCCATGCAGAATTTTGGGCAGAGAGAATCCATCGGACACTTTTGAATTCAAAAGATTTAGTAATTTCTTACTTAAAGAAATTTTAATGGTGATTAACGATGACGATCCAGATTTATATTTAGATAGGGCTAATTCTCTATTAGAAAAATTAAGTTAAAAAGGGGGGTCTGGCTGAATTGTATACACACAGTTAGCCCTATAACAGATTTCACAAAAATATTGTCTTGATCACGATCACGTTTTAGATTGTAAATTTAAGTTAAAATACAAACAATTTTAATTTTATTTCATCTAGAATCAAAGGTACCGTGATGGATCACAAAGAAAAAACAAGGAAGTGTACAAAGATGAAAAGAACTGATTTACCTCTTGTCTATTCTTGTTCTGGATGTTCCTCCGCAGCACAAACCGCTAACATGATCGCTATACAAATGGATCGAGAAAAAGTCGCTGAAATGTCCTGCATTGCTGGTGTTGGTGGTGATGTCAAACCACTTGTCAGAACAGCAAAATCGGGACGTGACATCATTGCGATTGACGGCTGTCCCTTGTCCTGTTGCAAGAGTTGCTTAGCAAGGCATGAAGTTCAACCCAAACACCATTTCCTGCTGTCTGACTTTGACGTACCCAAGATAATAGGAGAAGATCCTAACCCCGATCATTATAGGAATGCTTACACACAAATCTTAGAACAAATTGGACAATAATTCTTAATCAAAATTAAGGTGTGTATCGAAAGATGGCTCACCTTTGTTTTAAGTGTTGGGACAGTATACAGTAAAAGTATAGCTTGCTCTCATTATGTAACAATATCATAATTTTTTTTACTGGTGGCTCCTAACACACCTTTAAGGGCCACCAGTATTTTTTTATTCCCAGTTTAATCATTGGATATAAAAATCCTAAAGAATTTGGAGCTCTAATTGGAAAACGAGTAGCTCAGTTGCAACTTCTGGCAGAGCGTTTTCAAACACTTTACATACAAGTGAGTCAACATCGGCTATATCAATATCAAGGTTTTCATTAATTTCTTTTATAAGAGTGCGATAGAACCAATCTCGTTCCACCTTCTACCCTTCCTACATATAAATTTTATTTATACAACATAAACCAACACTATACATTTATCTTCTTTTTTAATATTTTTCAGATAACAAAGGTTCCCCCAAATTACTTTGCGTAATAGCGAAGAGCCTAAAAATAAACGTAATGATGAAATCGGCGAATATCACAATATGACAACAGATGTTATATTATACTTGATTGAAGTTAAGCAAAGGAGATGCTTATGATGAATCAAGAACCAAATCAGCAATTAGGTGAGATTATTGAACAGTTCATACATTCATATATTGCAGAAAATAACAATATTCGATCCCAAAAAGTAATCAATACTGCAGATGAGGATACATTAGCCCATCTAAGGGAAATTGGTTTTCCGAAAAAAGGAAGACCGATACAAGAAGTCGTCGACGAAATGAGGAAAAACGTCTATCCTCACCAAACCTTCATGCAACACCCTCGCTTTTTCGCATTGGTTCCTAGTCCAATGTCTCTTTACTCTTGGTTAGGAGATATCATGACCAGCGCTTATAATACCCACGCCGGAAGCTGGATGCTGAGTTCGAGCGCAAGCCTTTTAGAGGGGGAAGTGATCCGGTGGATGTGTGACCAAGCAGGATATCCCGATACTGCTGGAGGCTTATTTCTGTCGGGCGGATCGTTGTCAAATTTGACCGCTTTGGCAACTGCACGCAATGCAAGGTTATCCGAGCAGGAATATGCCATTGGAACTGCTTATGTTTCCGATCAAACTCATTCATCGGTCGCCAAAGGGTTACGCATCCTCGGATTCCGTGGTGATCAAATCAGAAAGATTCCAAGTGATAGCAATTTTCGTATGGATGTTTCAGCCTTAGAAAAAAAAGTAATAGATGATCAGGCGGCTGGCATGAAGCCTTTTGCGATCATTGCCACGGCAGGCACAACCAATACGGGAAGCATTGACCCGTTAAACGAAATTGCTGACCTATGTGAAAAACATAACATTTGGTTACACGTGGATGGAGCTTACGGTGCATCGATTTTGGCTTCTTCGAAATATAAGCCCCTTTTGAGCGGGATATCGCGTTCAGATAGCATTACCTGGGATGCACATAAATGGTTAATGCAGACATATTCTTGTAGCGTAGTTTTAGCCAAAGAAAATCAACAGCTTAGAAACTGCTTCAGCACTCATCCAGAATATTTGAAAGATGCCGAGACTAATGAAGAACATATTAATTATTGGGATCTGGGCCCTGAATTAACGCGGCCTGCTCGAAGTTTGAAACTATGGGTGACACTACAAGCTTTAGGAACTAATGCTGTCGGTGAAGCCATAGAGCATGGAGTTCAGCTCGCAGAATGGGCTGAAGATGAAATCAAAAAACATAATCATTGGGAAATTGTATCCCCCGCACAGTTAGCGATTGTTAATTTTCGATATGCGCCAACTGGATTATCTGAGCAAGAATTAGATTCACTCAATAAAAGGATCTCCCAAGAAATGATGGCAAACGGATACGCCTCTGTGCTTACGACACAACTTAATGGAAAAACTGTTCTCCGAATCTGTGCAATTCACCCAGACACTACGGAACATGAGATAAGGAATACAATTCAGCTTTTATCGAATATAGCACGCTCATTGAATGAGACAAAAGCCTTTTTGTGATGAAAAATTATGAAAATGAAGTGCTACACTTTCTGTAAATAAATAAAAATGCTCAACATCACACAAATAAGAGGGGCTCGCCGCCCCTCTTTACTGTTCCCCAGACATCTTCCAAATTATTTGCCATTGTACAATGCAGTAACAATGAACAGCACTCAATCCTAAAACGCTATTTGGATGCAGAAATATATTCAAGTTGCTCTTAAATCCTCATTCATCAGTGCTTCTCATCTCGTATATGACTACCACGCACTCCACGTGTGTCGAGACTATAGAAGGGATATACCCCTTATTGCCACCTGAATTTTCATAAAGCAACCTGTTCTGAGAAAGAACCAATGTAGTATACATTCGAGATGATGGAGAGATTCTTGCAAACAAGCCCGAATTATTGGAGCAATGGTCTAATGCAGAGCAAGTAGGAGAAAATTTATTTAAAACTAAAGAAGGACAAACTATCACTGCTCCAAAGCAAACATGCGACCTAACACAACCTATCTCAATTCACGGAGGGTGAAAAATGAAACGAAAATATTTTTATAAAACTGCAGTATTATCCCTTGCAGTTATTGTGAGTGCTATATTTGGAACCTCTTCTTATAACGCTAATGCAGCACCGATTAATCACTCTATTCATGTCAATGGAACCTCTTTGCTCAAAGTGAATGATTATGACGTTTTGTACTGCACGCCGATTGGTCCCTACGTTAATGAAGAAAAACGTCTCATGGTTCCGCTTCGTTCCGTTGCCGAGCTTCTTGGCGCAAAAGTTGATTATAACGGTAAACTTCAGGAAGCAAATATCAGGTGGAGGTCAAGTGAAATTGTGTTTCAAAAGGGAGCGAAAACATATAAACTGAACGGTACTCCAGCACAGATGGACACTCAGCCCGAAGTGATTCAGAATGCCTTTGTCATTCCGCTTGGTGTATTGCTGAGAAGTATGAATATCCCGTTTGGGTACATGAACAACAAAGTGATTTTAAAAGATCCGGCTTTTGACCAAAGCAAGATTTTTCAAAAAGTAATAGAACTGGATCAAGGAAGATTCATTGTTGACAATCCTTCTGCACTGGGTATTCAAAATTTCAAACTTGTGGAAGAGAAAAACTCAAGCGAAACCAGAGGGAATATTACGGTGAGTGGGTTAAATCGGACAGGCTCTACGATTAGAGAAGGAAAAGAAGATTTGCACATCATTGGCTTCTTTAATCAAACGGTGGATATGGATGCAGATTTCGCGTCTGTAGATATCCCGGATCGAAAACGTTCAAAAGTTAATCAGGAAGGCAGCGTGTCTCAAAGTCTGTCGTATCTTAAAATAAATGACCCTTTGCAGTATATACTAGCTGCCGGAAGAACATTAAAAACGAAGAATGAACGAAAATAGTAATATTCCATTGGACTGAAGCCTTTTAGTTTTGCCTGCAACCTCATTATTTTAAACAATAGATGTATAGACATTACGGCAGCTGTTCTAACGTAGCAGAATTCTACAACTACAAGTTAGCCAAACCCAAGGCTTAAATTTTTCATATCTACATTAGGTCTACAATTAAGAGTGATTAAAAGCAAAAACCCGCTCAGTGAGCGGGTTTCAGTATAGAGACGTGGAGAGTTGCACCCCTGTTCAAAACTTTCTCTGCTATTCATTAAAACATTGCTCCTCAAGCCTTATGTACCAGACTTAAGGAGCAATTAGTTTGTTACCCATTCCCAAGCAATCAAGTATTAATTCTTAATGTCAACATGTAATGTTCCATTGAATCGTAGTTGTATTTACTGTAGCCCCCAGAACTTCTGAAACAAATCTATGAGGAACCATAACCCGATTTCGATATTGCGGCATAATGGGAGCACTCGGCATCATCTTTTCTTCATCGTTCACGTATGCAACTTTGTGCCACCAGAATTTCTATTACATCATTTTAGCAGATAGTCACTTTAATACATTTTACCAAAAAAGTAATTGCATTTATTCTCCACTAAAGCTTTTAGCCCATTCAGCAACCCTACGACTACTTTCTTCTTCTGACAAATCCTCGATCCTAGTCATAATAGACCATCTTACTCCACAAGGATCCAATATACTTCCGAATCGATCACCTGAGACAAAGTTTGCAATCGGTTCCCTTACTTTTGCTCCTCTTGCTACCGCATTTTCAATGACCTGATCAACATTCATAACGTAGATTCCGAAAGAATAACACGCATTCTCTTCATCTGGCGGCAAGACCAATTGATATGTCGGATTCGCTGCTCCCAGCTGCAAAAAACCATTTCCAAAATCTAATTCCGCATGAACAATTATTTTATTGCCATTCTCATCAGGATATTCAGTAATATCCTTAACCCTTGCATTGAAAACAGTTTTATAGAACTCTATTGCTTCCGAAGGATTCTTCACTGTAATAAAAGGGGTAATAGATGTAAAGCCGTTGGGTGTTCCCTTCTTTGTATATTTACCTGACACTCCCGTATATTCTCTGCTTTCAGTCATTTTGACTCCTCCTTTAAATGATCGTAACAGTTCAATTTTATGCGCATACCTTCATTGGATTGAATCCATCAACTCATAGTAATATCTGGATGCACGAGTCTTATTTAGACTATACCAGGCTTCTAATGTTTTAGAAGAAAATACACCCAGAGCCTTCAAAACGTGTACGGAGAATTCCAACGGAGCTGTTCCAGATGCAGTGATCAGTTTTCCATCCGTTACAGCAGACTCCACTTTGTAATAATTTTCGCCCGTGTAGGTGGGACAGGTCATTTTGAGGTATCCCAGATCATTACTTGTATGCCAACGTGAATTCAGCAATCCTGCCTGGGCAAGTCCCATGGTAGCACCACAAATCGCTGCAACCCATATCCCTTCCTCTAAACACCTCTCAGCGATTTTTAAGATGGGTTGGTGAATGGTTTCTGTCCATGTATCTCCACCGGGTAAAATCAATGTATCTGTGCTTTCAATGCTGCACTCATCCAGTGTGATGTCAGGCAGGATTTTCAATCCGCCCATTGTAGTTACAGGGGTCTTTTCCATTCCCACGGTAACTATTTTTGATGGGACCAGCCCCTTGTTATAATATCTCCCCGAGTTCAGTTCGGCAGTTAAATAACCTATCTCCCAATCTGCCATGGTGTCAAACACATAAAGATATACTGTATTATTCATTTGCAAATTCTCCTTATTTTATAATTCATCGAGTGATACCAATCATCCTCCGGTAATCAATGATTATCATCATTATAAAAAAGCTTCACTGACATCTGCTGTCAGTGAAGCTATTAACGTTGATAATATTCCATTAACTCCGACGCAACAGCAACAAGTTTTCCCTTCAAACTCTGTGGTTCGATTACTTGAATGGATTTCCCGTAGGGTAGGAGTAAATAAGGGACATATGTATGAAGTGATTTTTCCTCAAGCAAAAAGATTGCTTGATTGGATGTCCGCTCTTTCAGATGATGTCCCAAAAACCAATGCAGACATAAGTCATCCAATGCCTCGGACCTGCCTCCGATAGTTAAAGAAATTAAACCGTCCTTACCCACTAAATCAGGTAACAGATTTTGCATAAAAAATTCTCGAGCCGAAAAAGCTTCGGAACGCTTAAATATGATTGGAGTACGCTTGATTTGTAGAATCCGATCTGCCCGAAAGCTACGGATCTCATTTCTTAGGTGACAAAATGCAACAGTATACCATTTATTGTTCCAGTAGACCATTCCATAGGGGTCTATCACCCTATTCTTGGGTTGTTCTTCATGGCTTGTGCGATAATCCATTTCTACAGAGAATTCGTTGGCTACAGCCTGCTCCAATTCCGCCAATATCGGCTGAAGAGAAGGGTCTCCCATGCGGTTAATAACTTCAAATCCGGCTAAATGACGGCTAAGTATACTTTCCTGCTCTTGATTCGAATACATTTTCAATTTTGATGTCGCATTGTCTAATGCCTCACTCAAAGGGTATCCAGCCTCTTTTGCAAAAATAGCAGCATGTAGGAGTGCCTTTTTTTCTTCCATATCAAATAGTAGAGGCGCTCTAATAAAATTATTCAGCAAGCTATACCCGCCATTATGACCTGTGTCGGATATTATAGGCACTCCACTGGCACATAGTGCATCAATATACCGATAAACTGTCCTTATATTTATTTCTAACTTTTCGGATATTTGTTTTGCAGTCATTTTTACGCCCGAATTCAGCATCCATAGAATCGCCAGCATATTATCGTTTTTTGGCATAACATGAACCCTCATCTTTCATTTAAGCTCAATCTTATAAATATATCTTTTTATACTCCCTCTTACCACCTATTATATACTCCCTCTTACCACCTATTATATACTTTTTCCCACCTTATACTTCCCTCTCATATCTTCTAATTCCAGATTTACACATAGTAAATACCACTTCCAATGGTTCATTCTGTAAACTAAATCTCTCTTTTAACCGATAAATACATATGCTGGGTTGTTTATTAAATATCACCTCTCGTCCCTTTATAGCGTACAAATCTTGCATTACATATCTATCTTGACTCACAGTTGCACTCATCTGCGGCTTTTGTAATCAGAAGTGAATTCAAGATTAAGTGCTTCACTTGGAAATACCCATCGCATCTAGAAAGGAGTCATGAACTCACTTGAGCGTATTAATAGATGGGATCGGATATGAAAGCCTACGCTTTTATGGTCCCTTTCAGCCACTACACATTGAAAAACTTCAAATAGCACGTACCATTAACGATCATGCCTTTTTACATATCAGTGGGTTGCTCTCCGAAGAACTAGGAGCTGCATGCATCGGACAGGATATGGAGCAAGAGCCGATTGTGATTCGTCAGTTGAATGATCAGGGACAATCGCAGAGAAGGCTGTTCCATGGGATTGTTACGCATATGTCCGTACACTGCGTGCGAGGCGTGTATACGTTTGAACTGGAGGCCGCTTCCCATTCGTACCAGATGGATATTAAGCGTAAAAGGCGCTCCTATCAAGATATTCATCGCACTTATGATGATCTGGTCACTGCGCTGGTTCGAAAATATCAGTACGGAGATGCCATTGATACGGTAAGCAACCATGCCAAACTGGAGACATTTGTTTTACAATATGAGGAGACCGATTGGGCGTTTTTAAAACGTCTCGCTTCTCGCTTTGGCTCCGTACTTGTGCCAGAGGTAACCGCAGCCTCACCCAAGGTTTTCTTCGGGATGCCCGAAGGCAAGCAGCATAAGGTGGAGCGAGATGTATTTTATCGAGTACGTAAAACGTTTCACGAGTTGGATGCAGAAAAGCCAGGCGAACGTGCTGGCTCGTATATCACCTATATGATCGAAAGCCTACAATACTATGCACTGGGCGACCTCATCACGTTACCCATTGGACAAGGTAAAGAACTGGTCGTGGTTCGGGCAGTAACCACACTAACGGATGGCTTATTGCGTACTCGCTATGATCTTCAAACTGAACAGGATATCCGATATGCCCGTTATGAAAACGATCAGGTCACCGGGATTTCGTTGACAGGAACGGTACTGAAGGTACAGCAGGATTTTGTACAACTTCAACTAGAGATTGATCCGAAGCAAGACACTGCCAAAGCCTGCTGGTTTCCCGTAGCCACCCGTTATGTCGCGGAAGAACACAGTGGCTGGTACGATATGCCTGAGATCGGGGAACAGGTGGAGTTGTATCTGCCTACCCACCGCGAACAAGATGCCTATGTAACGGATTCACTGCGACAACAACGCCACACCAATGGACAGCCGAATGTGAAGGTATGGCAACATGTGCAAGGTAGCGGCGTAGAAATGTCTGAGCATGAACTAACTCTATCCACCTCCGGTGAATTTTCCATTACACTGCATGAAAGTAGCGGCATTACGATTGGCAGTCCGGGGAATGTGCAGATTCAGGGTGGTCACGTGAAGCTCGATGCAGGCGAGGAACTTTCGCTCGAAGCTGGAACGGCGCTGTATCTAAAAGGCGGAGCCAGCAGCATGGTACTGGATGGTGAGACGGATACCAAAGCTCCGGTGATATATCAGGAAGGTACGATGAAAGCCCCTGTTTTCGTGGCCGACCTCCCTCCTGTACCTGAGCCGCCACTCATGAGCATAAAAGCATACGAGGCGGCGCAAGCTCCATCAGTAGCTAAGACATCAAGCAGCACTCCTACCGCCAAAGTGACAAGTCCGGCTGCACTTCAACAGGCCAACTCTTTGTTGGGTACGGTATCCAAGCTATTAGGCTCCATTCCAGTGATGGGGAAAGTGGCTGGCGTTGTTGTGGGAGCGCTAAGTGGACCTGCGGCGGGTGTCATTCTGAAAGCAACCGCAGTGATCCCTGTTCGGAGCAAAGGAACCCCTACGATTGGAGGCGGTAAGGGGAACGGCATTCATCCGTTGAAACACTTGGCTGGTTTAGCAGTGCAAGGGTTGATTACTCAATACGAGCATGAGCAAGCGAGACATGCCTACTATAGCAAATGGATTCTAGGAAAAGTGTATACAAGCGCACGTCATATAGCGCATTCCGGTGGCCCATTAGAGCTGGTTCAAAACTTGCTTGCAGCATCAAAAACTATGGTTCATGCCTATCAACAGGTACCTAAAAGTGTTAAAGATAGAATGCTGAGGGAATATAAAGAACAAGAAAAAGCTAGAACTGAAGCTGCCCTTAAAGCAAAAAAAGAAGCTGCGCCACCAGAGCTGACAGAAGAAGACTACGAAAGAATCTGGCAGGATTATCTTAGGGCAGCATATACCGAAGACTTTACACCCAAACTTAAACCGGGGAGTTATCGAGGAGAAGATGGTCTTGTACGTACTCGTGACGGTAAACCGGATCGCCAATACTATAGTGAATGGAAACATAATTATCCCGGCGATTTCTTCATGCTAACTAGGAAGCAAGGAGTATCTGAAGAAGAGAAGAAATGGATGTTCTATGCTATTATCACAGAAAACCCTCTTATGTTTGGTGGTCGAGGGGGGATAGACCATACTAAAGAATTAAAGGGGATACTTTCAAAACTGGGTAGAGGAAAAGGGTTCTTTAATATTTCTTCTGGAGTAAGTGCAAAAGTAAGAGTCCAGGAATTATTAGCGAGACAACAAATAGAAGCTAGAGAAAACATAGCTAACCCAAAAAATAACCAAACTCTTGAAACCAAAGGCTACAAACCACAACCAAATGAAAGGTCAACAACGAAAAACCAATATAAACAACAGGATCAACAGGCAAGGAAAACGCTACGAGAGACTGCCTCCAAGGCAACTAGAGAAGAAAATAGTAAAATTCAAAAGAAGGTCATATATAATGTAGCTAAGAGTACAAATACAAGAAAATCCTCAAATATAAAAGAATATTTAAAAAAGGAAAAAGAAATTGTTGAATCGAAGAATACTAAGGGGACGTCACAAGCTCCTAATGCTAGAGTCAATTATAAATCAGGTTATGATGATCATTTAATTGAAGTGAAAGGGTTTAAAGCAAAACCAACTATAGGAATAAAAGGTGGCCATAACCTCGAAAACTTTGAACAGTATATTTTAGACAACTTTGGCGATCAAGTTAAGAATATTGATCAAGCTGCGATAAAAACGCCACATCCAGATATTCCGGGAATTTATGAGGTTAAATACAAACTCCCTGTTTATGACGGAATGAGCTTAGCTAATGGTGGAAAAGGAAACTTTACTGGTCAGTGGAAAGAGTATAAGAATCCAAAAACTGTATACGATCCGAAACTACTCTCTGATGAACAGATGCTTAAGTTGGGGAGAGAGGCAATGGAAGAGGGAATTCAAAATAATAAAATAAAAATAGACACACGACCAAATGCTGTTTCTGATGAAATTGTTGGATATGCTGAAGTTGACGGTAAAAAACTGGAATTTATAGGTTACAGGGATAAAGCTACTGGAGAAATAACAAACTTTTTTCCTGTGATTCCGAAAAATTAATTAATAGATAGGGAATGAATAAGATGGATGATGAAATATATTATGTAGAAGATGTTCAGGAAAAAATTAAGAATATGGAGGCATACTACGGTACTTTAGGGGACGGCTATTTTTTAGAAGCTCTAAATGAATTTACAAAGGGTAAAGGATTTGGTATTGGTTATACTAGCTGCTACTTTGCTACTGAATGCACTCCAAATGATGAAGAGTATTTTGGAGATAGTGGAGTAAATTTCACAACAACTCCGCCAGTAACTAGTGTAGAAGTGTATGCAATTGTGGATTATGAGATGTTTTTTGAGTATTTAGTTAAGGTAGCTCAGGAGTATCTTTCAAGACATTCCCAGAATGTCGCTAAAGTTGAAAGTTGTTTAGCTCAAATCAAGGAGAAGTTAAATTTATACGCTTAAAACAATAGGATGTTTACACACCCAACAACAAGATCGCACAATACAACAAACCAAACACTAAAAACTTGACACAAACTTGATAGCCTTTTTAAAAGCACAGTCCCACTTGAGATACGAGTAGGAATGTGCTTTTTTTTATGCTAAAAATAAGCAGTCAATTAGCAGAATAAGTCCCAATTCCTATATAAATAATACAACTTTACCATTCCCCTATCAGAGTTACCAACCACATCATAACCCCCGATGGATTCACGCAATTGGTCGGCATCATAAATATCAACATGTTTGCTCACCATTTATTTTCTGAAAAAGCTTAAATTTATGGATTTTCTACTTCATTTATATATTTCCTTCAACTCAAACTAGACTCGCGTAAAAAAGCACCCCCTAGCATTCATCGGACAAACCAAAAGGTTTGTTCCCATGTATACACTAGGGGGTACCCTTCTAACCTAGGGAATTTGTTTTACCCCTTAACCGACCCGGCTGCAATCCCTTCCACAATCCGGTCACTCATGATGAGAAACACGAGCAAAATGGGCAAAATGCTGATCATCAACGTAGCTCCGATAGCTCCCCAGTCGGTCGTATATTGTCCAATAAAGTTCTGGACGCCTACGGTCAGTGTTTTGTTTTCGTCCGAGCTGATGAACGTATTGACGAAAATAAACTCGTTCCAGTTGTAGATCATGTTAATAATAGATGTCGTTGCCATGACCGGGGTAGTCATGGGCAGCACGATTCGGAAGAACATCCGGTTGACGGAGCAGCCGTCCATAACGGCCGCTTCTTCCACTTCACGGGGCAAGGCGTAATAGAAGCCCAGCAAGATCATCATCGTTGTCGGCAGATTAAAAGCAACATACGACAGGATGATGGAGAGTGAAGTGTCTGTTAAATGCAGTTTGAGAAACATACTGAACAACGGAATCAGGGTGGAATGGACTGGAATCATGAGTCCGACCATAAATAGCCCGAGAACCAGCTGACTTCCTTTCCACCGCATACGCGTAATGGCAAACGTTACAAAGCTGGCTAGCAGCACCGTCAGCGCCACGGATATGACCGTAATCCACACACTATTGAAAAAATACCGCCCGATATTGCCGCTGGTCCACACATTCATATAGTTCTCCCAATGCGGTTGGGACGGGAGTGCAAACGGCGGAAGGTTAAACACTTCCTGATTATTTTTAAGTGAGAACAGCATCAGCCACACCAGCGGTAAAAGCTGCGTCACCGCCAAGATGATTAAAATGATATACAAAGCGGCATAACCGACCCGAGTTAACATTTTGCCGCGGGTAGCGACTCCAAGCGGATAGTTGGCGGCTGCCTGGGTTTTCATATCCGTTCCTCCCTCTTCCTGTCCTTTGTTACCCTCATCTATTAGCAAGACTGCATTATGAATACTGGATGGTGTCACTAGTAGCCGTAACCTTACGGATCAGCCACGTAGCGATTAGACAGATGAGCAGCAGGGCAAAGGCTGTAGCACTGCCGTATCCAAAATCAAAACTGCGGAATGCCTGGTGGTACATGTAAGAGGCCATCACTTCACTGGCTCCATTCGGTCCACCGTCCGTCATGACGTAGATGAGATCAAAATATTTGAGCGAGCCGACAATGGACAATATGATCGTAACGTTAATCACCTCGCGCAGCAGGGGCAATTTGATACGAGTCGCAATCTGCCAGGCACTGGCCCCGTCGATCCGGGCAGCCTCCATCAGCGTTTCGGGAATATTTTTCAGCCCGGCATAGTAGATCAGGATATAAAAGCCTGCATATTGCCAAATAATCGGAATGAACAAAGCAAACAGCACCAAGGACGGATTAGCTAACCATTCAGGCGGATTGTGGACTCCGACTGAAGCCAGTATGGAATTGAACACTCCGTTCGTTGGATGATACATTTTGAGCCACAGCTGTGCGATCGCTACAGATGACAACAGCATGGGAATCAGATAAATTTTCCGCAGCAGATTCGCTCCCTTGATTTTTCCTGACAAAATCATCGCAATGACCAGATAACCGATCAGACTGATGCCTGAAAACAAGGCCAGCAGCAGCGAATGCCAGGCACTTTGCCAGAATGCACTGTCTGTGAGCAAATGTTGATAATTGTCCAGCCCCACAAAAGTCATAGAACCGATTCCATTCCACTGATTCAGGCCGTAATAGCCGGTCAGTACTATGGGTACATATATTACGGCGAATAACAGCAGCAGAGAAGGCAATACATATAGAGCAATGACAAGCTTATTGGACATGACCTTTTCCACGGTTGGACCTCCTTAGGTGGTCAATTTCAATTTCCTTTCTCGATGGCAGCCTTATGCTGGTCGGCAAATTGTTGCGGTGTCACCGCTTTACCAAACAACGCCTGAATCATATTCAAATGTACCTGCGCTGCATTCGGCTTCATCTGTACATCTGCGAACAAAGTAATACTGCTGGCTTGATTCAGTCCGTTCAGCAAATCGACATATAGCTTGGGCAATTTTTCTTTGGAGGTGTCCACTTTCGTGGCCGGAATAACGCCCGCCTGTGTGACCGATTGCTCTCCCCATTTGACTACGAAGTATTCAACGAACGCTTTGGCCTCTTCTTTTACCTTGGAATTTTCCGAAACGAACAAGCCTACTCCCGGACCTCCTACCCAACTGTTCTCGTTGCCCTTGCCGCCTGCAACCATCGGGAATTTAAAGAAGCCAATTTGATCTTTAAATGCTTGCGGGATTGCAGGATTGGTCGTAAAATTCGGCAATTCCCAAGTAGCCATTAAATACATAGCCGCTTTGTCGTTCATAAACTCGGATTTTCCCTCATCATTGGACAAGCCGTTAAATCCTTTGTTAAAGGCATTCATATCCACAAGCGTCTGGACTTCAGAGGCCGCCTGAATTAAACCAGGGTCATCGAACGATCCTGAGCCGTCAATCGCTTTTTTCAGCGTTTCGTTACCTGCTATACGGTCCGCCAGATACATATACCAGAGCGAGCCGGTCCAGCGGTCTTTATTGCCCAATGCAATCGGTGCAACTCCATGATCCGTAAGTGTTTTCACAACCTGCTTAAATTCGTCAAATGTCGCAGGTACCTTCAAATTGTATTTTTGGAATATGGCTTTGTTATAATAAATAGGTGTAATATTCAATTCAATCGGAAGCGCATACGTTTTGCCATTCAGCGCATAAGCTTCGGTCGTTCCCGGTACGAATTTGTCCTTCAGCTTGGAACCATTCAACAGGTCATCCATCGGCGTAAATAATCCACCTTTAACGTAAGGCTCCATAAAGCCTGCTGCCCAGGTGATGCCGATATCCGGCAATTCATTGGAAGCTGACAGCACTTTGAGTTTGTTTTTATATTGTTCATTTTCCAGCACTTCCTGCTGAATGACGACATTCGGATGATCCTTTTGGTATTGATCTATAATCTGAGTCACAAGCTTGCTCTGCTGTGCCGAGCTTCCCTCTGGCCAGAGGTGCATCATTTTGAGTGTAACCTTTCCCCCTTCTCCACTGGAACCGCCTTGACCATCCTTACCAGCACCGCAACCGGATAGCACCAGCATGAATGACAGCAGCAGGGTCAACCCAGCAAACCATTTTTGATGTGAGCGCTTACGCAAACCATACTCGTTGGACATCGTTAGACCTCCGTTTGTTGTATTTATATTTGTAACCGTTATCATTTGTAAGTTTAGCACTCCATTCCTGCTTTCAACAGGGTACACTCATTGGGTATAATTCCACTTTTATTGGGTTCATCTGCCTACTATCAGTCGATATTCTCCGGCCCTGTACGCATCTGCTGCCTGTAGCGGCTAGGACTTACCCCCTCGGTCGCTTTGAATACTTTGATAAAATATTTATCTGTCCGGTAGCCTGATCGCTCGCCGATTTGGGCAATCGTCAACTGGGTATGCAGCAACAGCTCCTTGGCCCGTTGTATCCGCAATCGGTGCAGATATTCACTAAAGGACAAACCACTTTGCTCTTTGAATAAAACACTAAAATAGCTCGCATTCAGGTGTGAATGCGCGGCAGTCTGCGCCATCGTAATAGATTCGTGAAGATGCTCCGCCATAAAGGTGAAGGCACGTCGTACCGGGTCACTAAGAGTAGCCGCCTGGAGATCAAGCTCTAGCAGAACAGGGTCAGCCAGCTTGTCCAGCTTATCGTACCGCTGCCGCTCCTCTTCCAGCCGAAGCGCTTCATTGACCGCATTCAGCAGCTCCTGCTTATCAATCGGTTTGAGCAAATAATTGACGGCTCCCAGACGAAGCGCCTGCTGGACATAATCAAATTCCGCATATCCCGAGATGACAATGATCGCTGGTCGTCGTGAATCCCGTTCCAGAGAGCGGATTAAATCCAGCCCACTGAATTCCGGCAACCGGACATCCGTAATCAACAGGTGAACTGTCTCCGCTCGCAGTATAGTTAATGCTTCCAAACCGTTACCAGATGTCACAATCCGGTATTTCCCGGCGGCCCATTGCTCCAGTGTCTGGTGTATCCCCTGACGTGTTCGCTGTTCATCGTCTACAATGACAATGGTTTTGGATGAAACACTCATTCCTACCGCCCTCCATATTCATCAGGAATTTCAAAAGCGACCACAGTTCCTTCCTGCTCAGCACTATGTATCAGCATACCGTCCGTTGGATAAGATGTGCTGTCATAATAGAGCGCGAGCCTGCGCTGCACATTCACTAGTCCCATACCGGTTCCCTTGCTCTCGCAGGCTGCTCCCCCCATTAACGCTGTACGCACAGCTGCAAGTTCTTCCATTGTCATTCCAGGTCCGTTATCTATGACCGCGATCTTGGTCCAACCCGATCTGGTCGAAGGAGTGACACTGATTTCAACGCGGCCGTTGCCGATGCGATTTTCGACACCATGCAAAATGGCATTCTCTAGAATAGGCTGGATCAGCAGCTTAGGAAGCGGAATTCTGGCTGCCTCTGAAGGCATATGAATTTGCCAGCTCAGACGTTCACCCAGACGCATCTCCATCAGTTCCAGATAACGACGGATTTGCGCCATTTCTTCCCCGAGGGTCACCCAAGAGTCATGGTGAGCCGGTTCGATAACATAACGAAACAGCCGCGACATAGACACCATCAGCCCGGCAAGCTCCTCCTCTCCCTTCTCCTGTAGCGACCAGTTGAAAGCATCCAGCGTATTAAAAAGGAAATGCGGATTGATCTGCGCCTGCAGAGCTTTAAGCTCGGTCTGGCTTTGTAAAACCTCCTTCTCGTAAATGACATGGATCAATTCATTGATATCGACAATCATCGTATTGTACTCTGCGTTCAATTCTCGCAGCTCGACCGCTGCTGCCGGTTCTGGATTCAGAGCCAACGCCCCTTCCCGTGAACGACGCATCGCCTGAATCAAGTGACCTATCGGTCTTGTAATCAACGTAGACAACATAAAGGACATAAATAGGAATAGCACGGCACCAAGAGATGCGGAAATGATAAGTGTAGTCCGTAAAACCGTAATTCCGTCTGTGACGACGCTAACCGGAATCAGGATCAGCAGCGACCAGCCCGTCCGCTCCGACTGCTGAACCGCCTTCACATATTCCCGCTCCCCAATATGAACCGTCTGTGTCTTGCTGTGCAGTACACCTGACAAATCCGTCTGGTTCATTGGTTCACCCGACAGCAGCTGGCCTTGACGATCTACAAGCAGCATGGTTTCATCCGCTTCTTCATTGACTGCTGACGCACCATTCAGTCCAAAATAACTTCGCTCCATACGGGTAATCAGGTACCCTCCACGTGAGAACCAGCGATCCACCAGGCTCACCTGCCGAATTGCCAGCAGTGACCGGGGGTCTTCGGGATCAATACCGATCCAGACCAGTCTTCCTTTCATCTGATTCGCTTCCCGAATGTCTGCCTGTCCAATACGTTCCTCCAGACTGCCCTCTCTAATCGGAAACAACATCTTCCCTTCGGCGGTATACAGCTCCAGCGAGCCGACACTCGGCATATATGCCTGATAGCTATGCATCACTTGCAGTAGGGATTGACGCTGTCCGAAATTCACCTTGCCCCCGTTACGCTCCTCCAGCAAAATATGCTGAACAGACGGGTGATTCGCGACCTGCTCCGTCAAACTGTCCATCTGGCCGATTAATGCATCCAGCCTACCGCTTGCTTGTACCGCAGTCTGACCAATATGTCGCTCGGCACTGTCTTTTAACAGGTGAGACACATTGAGATAAATGAACGCCCCCGCTACACTCATCATAATGAGCATCACCAGTATAAATCCGATAAAAATTTGATTACGTAATGTGTTTAATGGTTGGTACCTTAAACGCATATGCCATCTCCCCCTGAGCCATCGCAGAAAAGTAGATAATGAGAACGCTTTCTATTTTCTATTCTAGCGCATCATTCTCCTTTGTTGGCATATTTTCAGCAGAGATTATATCAAAATGGACAGCAATCTCTGGAATCATTATGTTCGACAATAACACGTAATAACGATACTTATTAAAAAAGATGACTCCCGACACATGCAGGAGCCATCTACTGACCAGTTAAACCGAAGTTTCTTTCAAATCACCCAAACTAAGATACCGTCCAGGCTCCGAAGCTCGTATATTAAATGGGTATCCTATTGGAGCGCAGCCAAAATGCGGTCGCACAGCTCCATCGTTTTCACGTTGTCTCGTCCACTTGAATCAGGCGTCCGTCCTTCTTGGCAGCAGTTCATGAAATGAGCAATTTCACCAACAAAACCGCGCAAGTACAAATCACGGTATCCGCCCGACATTGCGGAGGCTGATGGTGTCAGAACCGTATCGTTTTCCACAAGGGATTTCCAAGGGAGCTCCGTGTGACTCTCCGATCTATGAATGATCAGTGTGTTCACTTCATCCGCGTTCGCAAAACCGTGATCAAAGGTTACCGTGATCCCTTCACTCTCACGCGTCCATGCTGTCATACCTGCGAAGTATAGGCTGCCCACTACACCATTTTCAAATTTCAGGGCAATCGTATGGGAAATACACTCACCGTTATCGTTCGCAAATCCGGTAACCTGTACCACTTCCCCGAACAAATAACGTACCAGGTCGACCATATGAACCGCCGCCAGCTTTATGAAATCTTCGCCGGTTTTACAAAACAGGGTACTGTCCACGAGAAATTTTGCCTGAAATGAGCGTGCGGCTCCAAGCGAGCCACCCTCAATCCATTCTTTTAATTTTATGTATACAGGTGCGTAGCGCTTCATGAAGCCGACCATCAGAACAACGCCTGCTGCTTCTGCCGCATCTGCAATTTGGGCCGCTTCCTCCGCATTCCAACCCAGTGGCTTATCTACAAAGACATGTTTTCCAGCCTTAATGCAGTCTAGTACGAGCGAAGGATGATCCGCCGCTTGTGCAATCACGACAACTCCATCACAGTCTTCCTGCTCCAGCATAGCCTTGTAATTGTCATAAGGTGTGCCACTACTTCCAAACCGCTGAAGTGCTGTCTTCGATCTGCTTAAATCTCTAGTCGCAATCGCCTGAATTTCAGCACCTGCACCAATAACAGCAGGATATATGTTCGTTGAAGCGTGAAAGCCAGCCCCGATAAAACACAGCTTCGCCTTGCTCATGTTAGTCCCTCCCATGTACACACTAAAATAATCCGATCCCATCGTACCATATTGCTGAAGTATATATATAAAAAAGCCTTAACAAAGATAATCCCTTATCCTTGTTAAGGCTCTGTCTGCATCACCAGCAACCATCCTTAAAAATGCATTCAATTACAGGGTTCAGGCGTTATCTTGTGGATAACGAAGCCCATTTTTGCTCCAGCCACTGATCAAATTCAGCACCCTTGTCGCCTTCATAGATGTCATAAATATCGACTCTCATCTTGTGCAGCTTCTCGCGAAAATCGTTATAGGTATGGTCGGCTGGCAGGCTTTTTTTAATCCGTACCAGAATCTTCGTCAGACCCTTAACAAGCTCACCCTCTTTGCGCACAGGCGGCTGTACATTCTCGCCCCATTCCTGAAGTCTGCGGTAAGCGGCTTCCTGAACGGCATATACCGTATCATTATTCAAACGGTGTGTCAGCAAGTCAATCGTCTGCTGGTTCTTCCATGCACCCAGATCGTTTACCGCAGCTAGGCGCGTTTTCCAATCGGAGGTTCGGTTTGCAGCTACTTTAAGCTGCTCATATACTTCTGCAAATTCTTGCTGAGTTTCGTTGTTTTCCAAAATAATCTCATCCTTTTCTAAAAATCACTATATTACTATTCATCACGATTGCCGTTTGTTAAATATAACATACTTGCAGGTCTTCTTCTAAAAAAGATAAAAATGAAATGTATCGGACATGCCAGAAGGCATCATCCGCCTCAGTTGGCTACCGCGGAAAGGCTTCGTAAATCCCTCCAGATCTCGGGGTAGATAAACCGTATTTTGTAAGGGAATTTTACAGAAAATCTGCACGTGCTGGTGTAAATGCATCTAGCAGAATACCGCCATCCTCCAGTGGGATACAGCCATGAAGAGTATCGGATGGAAAATGGATGCTGTCTCCTTCTTTGACGGTCTGGACTTCCTTTGTTTCGCCATTATCGATCATGAATTTAAAACTTCCCTTTATTACATAAGTGACTTGTTCATGGACATGCTTATGCAACAGGATCTCCCCTGTTTGGGCTTTAGCAAATATCACTTTGACATACATAAGCTGGTCGCTGTGGGCCAGCACTTTCCGGGTGGTATTACTGTCAACGATGTCAATTTGAATATCTTGGTCGTTAAAAAACATGGATAATTCCTCCTCTTTTTAAGCACAAATGATTTAGATAAGTTATTTTGGAAAAACTCATAAATCGATTTAGTTTAAAACCAGCGGAAAATAAGCCAAAGTACTCCTGAAAGGGTAGTAAAGTCGGGATCGGCGAATGTTACTCCTTCGGCACCCAAAAAGGAAAAGAGCGGCAAGGTGAGGGCCGGCAGCAGACAGAGCAAGAATCCATTAAGACAACTGGAAATAACAGCTCCTCTGAAACCACCGCTGGAATTGCCGAATATCGCGGCTGCACCACCAGCGAGGAAACAGGCCATGATCCCCGGCACAATGACAGGCAATCCGATAAACGGGAAAAGAAAGACGCAGGCAACGCCTGTGAAGAAGCTGACCAAGAAGCCTACCAACGCGGAATTGGGTGATTTATCGAACAGTACCAGAACATCCACACCAGGGATTGCTCCAGGTGCGAACACTTGGGAGAAGCCTTTGAAAGCGGGTACAATTTCAGTTGTAAAAAGCTTAACACCTGCTTTTGCGATATACAAGCCCGCAGCAAAAATAGCTGACTGTTCGAGGATGAAGACGATATATTCTTTGCCATCCGATAATTTGCTGACATAATCAGAACCAGCAACCAGTCCAGATACCAGTAAAAGCACAAGCATCGTCAAGGTCGTTGCAACATTGGGGTCGCGCAAAAAACTGATGCGGTCATTAATTTTCACATTTTCGGTGTCATTTTCACGGTTGCCAAAAACTTTCCCTAAATAGGTACCTAGAATGTAAGAGGTCATGGAAGCATGAGCAATCGTATATTCATCCGATTTAATAATGTTTTTGCTGGCATTCCGGAGTAGGTAAGGAAACACCGCCATATAGCTCCCAATTATCACTGAACCGACGATGATCGTAGTCAGCGAACTGAGACCCAGACCTTTCATAACGGCTGTAGCGGCAAAGCTCATAAACAAAATCAAGTGAAGAGACAAATAAATGTACTTGAACTTGGTCAGACGTGCAAGCACGATATTAAGAATCATGGAAAAGAGCAGAATGAGCGCAGCGTCCGCCCCGATCTGATCAATGGTCAGTGCCATAATGGCTTCATTGCTGGGTACGACACCTTTAAGGTTGAACGCATAAGAAAAAATTTGGCTGAAGTTAGTGAGAACGCCACCTAAAATGCCGCCGCCGACCTTGATCATGGTGAAGCCCATAAAAGAAAGGGTAGTTCCCGTAATGATTTCTGATACTTTCTTTCTCTGGAATATAAGGCCGAGTAATGTCACAATCGCGATAATGATGGATGGCTCCCTGATAATACTCATAAACATTTCCATAGTGATCTCCGACTTTCTTTTATTTATTTTCCATTCTTACTAAATCGATTTAGTAATACACGAAAAAAATTTCCCTTCCGGGAATGTAAAAAGAAGCAGAATCATTTTTGTGAATTAAATCACAACTCACTTCATACATTATTCGTTTAAGCTTCATTCCTCCCCTCTCTTTAATCGCAATCATTACTAAAATCAGGACATACATAAATGAAAGGGTATTCATGACTCGAATCATAAGATCATTATAGCTCTTTATTTTCTTTTTACAATAGAATTCATAAAAACGTTTTCAAAAAGATGCAAAGGACTTATTCAAATCATTCAGTTCAGTTTTTGGACAGATTCTCTGTGGTTAATGACCGGATTCATTCGGATGATTTCTGACAGCTCCTCATGATCCTGTTCTTTTTGATCAATTTTCTCCAGCAGTAGCCTCGCACTTCTTTTCCCCATTTCAAAACTCGGCTGGGAAACGGTTGTGATCGGCGGATTATAAAAAGATGCAAAGGATACATCATCTATGCCAATCAAGGAAAAGTCATTAGGTATGGTCAGATGATTATTTTTTGCATAAATCAGCACCTGCTCCAAAATCATGTCATTCGTAGCAATAATTGCGGTGGGCGGATGCTCCATATGGAATAGTTGTCCAATCAGATTAGGCATTTCATCCAACCTGCCGCTTTTGATATAGTTTTCATTCACTGATATGCCATGTTTGCCCAACGTATTTCGATAACCTGACAGCCGCTCACTTCGTGTAGTGATCGCTTTTTTGCCTAAGGGGAACGTGATAATTCCAATGTTGTTATGACCATGCTCAATGAGTGCTTCAACCGCAAGCTCGCTGGCCTTTTCATTATTCAACAGCACTGTGTCTACACTGATTTCATCGATTTTTCGGTCCACAAACACGAAAGGATAGCCATTTTTGACAAGGGAAACATATAATTTCTTGTTCTCTTCCGTCGGGAAAATGATAAGTCCATCCACTTGCCGAGCAATCATCGACTGGACATACTTTTTCTCTTTGAGCGAATCATCATCGGTATTGCAGACAATGACCTGGACATTTTCCAGTTGGCATTCATCTTCAATGGCACGCACGACTTCTGTTGTAAATCTCGATAAAATGGTTGAAGAAATAACCCCCACAATGAAGGTCTTCTTCTGCTTGAGACTACGTGCCACCTCATTAGGTATATAACTGAGATCCTCAATCGCTTGCTCGATCTTCTTCTTGGTGTTTTCACTCATATAGTTGTATCTCTTTTGCAGAAACTGCGAAACTGTACTCTTCGACACTCCGGCACGTTCTGCAACTTCCTTCATCGTTGTTACCATAATTACCCTCCTTTCTTTTTTGCATGTCATGCGTGTTAATTCTCAAATATATATATTCTGCAACCTGTATGTAAAGTGAATTTCACTTTATTATATACCTTCTTTTACAGCAGGAAAATATAATAAATAAAGAGTTAGAGCATGCCCTCCAGCCCCTAAACAACCGCTCCCACAAAAGCTGGACACTTAGCTTAACCATCCGTTGTTACGAATCTATTGAATTCGAACGAAATCTTAGAAATATACGAATTTTATGAACTTGTTTGATGGAAGATTTGAACATAAAATAAGAATGTAATCGGTTACAATTTCTTTTAAATAAAGGAGGAAGCAGAATTATGAAGAAAAAAGGACTGAAAAAGACATTTTTCGTCATTGCCTCCCTCGTAATGGGCTTCACACTGTATGGCTATACTCCCGCTTCAGCAGATGCAGCCAGTGTGAAAGGATATTATCACACCCAAGGAAACAAGATTGTAGACGAATCCGGGAAAGAAGCGGCATTTAACGGCCTAAACTGGTTCGGTCTGGAAACTCCTAATTACACCTTGCATGGACTGTGGAGCCGCTCAATGGACGACATGCTAGATCAGGTGAAGAAAGAAGGCTACAATCTGATTCGTCTGCCTTACAGCAATCAGTTATTCGATTCCAGTTCCCGTCCAGACAGTATTGATTACCACAAAAACCCTGATCTGGTCGGATTAACTCCGATTCAAATTATGGACAAGCTGATCGAAAAAGCTGGACAACGCGGTATTCAGATTATCCTTGACCGTCACCGTCCAAGCTCAGGTGGGCAATCCGAGCTGTGGTACACATCCGAGTACCCTGAGTCTCGCTGGATTAGTGACTGGAAAATGTTGGCTGAACGTTATAAAAACAACCCAACCGTCATTGGTGCGGATTTGCACAACGAGCCACACGGTCAAGCAAGCTGGGGTACAGGCAATGCCTCCACAGACTGGCGTCTGGCGGCACAACGTGCAGGGAATGCGATTCTGTCCGTGAATCCGAATTGGCTGATTCTCGTAGAAGGTGTAGACCACAATGTACAAGGAAACAATAGCCAATACTGGTGGGGTGGCAACCTGACAGGTGTAGCCAACTATCCTGTCGTTCTGGACGTACCGAACCGTGTCGTCTATTCTCCACATGACTACGGCCCAGGTGTGTCTTCACAGCCATGGTTCAACGACCCGGCCTTCCCGTCCAACCTGCCAGCGATCTGGGATCAAACCTGGGGCTACATCAGCAAGCAGAACATAGCTCCGGTGCTGGTCGGTGAATTCGGCGGTCGTAATGTTGATTTGTCTACTACTGAGGGGAAATGGCAAAATGCACTCGTAGACTATATTGGTGCCAACAACCTGTACTTTACGTACTGGTCCCTGAATCCGAATAGCGGCGACACAGGCGGTCTGCTACTGGATGATTGGGTTACCTGGAATCGTCCGAAGCAAGATATGCTGAGTCGAATTATGAAGCCTGTTATTTTCGTAGCGGAACAAGCGAAAGCAGCAGCCGAATAAGCACAGGAATTCAATTCAATTATTAAAAAAGCCGATTTTCCTCCTTCAGGCCAGATTATGCTGGGCTATGAAAATGTGGAGAAACGGCTTTTTTGTCGGTACCTGCAACCTCCAGGATTACACATTGTAAATTCCCCATTGAATGGGTCATTTTGTAAACTAAATCTCTCTTTTAACCGATAAATACATATGTTGGATTTAAATTTAGAAAGGAAGATTTCATGTGATTGTTTGGAAGGGTTTTGGTATTTTAAACATCGTTATTCCAGGGATCTTATTTGTTATTGCCGGGAGTTTAGTATCCGCTCTAGGGCTTGACTCCATAGATTCCCGGCTACCGATGGCTTTTGTGTTCATTGTGTCGGGGGTTATTATCTGGTACTTGGGAAAAGCGCTTAACGCCGACTCGGACAAAGTGCTAGTTGATATGGAAACGGGGCAACGTTATCGAATGGGAACCCAGCACAGTCTGTTTTTTATCCCTATGCATTATTGGGGCCCTGCCGGGCTAGCGATTGGATTTATTTTAATCGTTGCATCGATATTTATATAACGTTGATTTCAAAACATGAGCTATTCCAAAGACCACAATGCGGGCCAGTTGCTCCCATTGTGGTCTTTTTCCTTTTGGCAGGTCAATTATGATCGGTTACCGTCATGGTTTACCTGTAGGCCAATGGATTTGGGGCAGGTGAAAACCTAGCTCATGCTTCGCCCCAGCTGCTCCACCTTGCTCAGCCAATCGTTGCGCTGCTGATCCGATAATTTATTCATGAGATCAATCGCAGTAGAATGCACTGGTTTGACACCACATAGATGCAGCGTGGAATCCTTCATCATCCGATGCCCAGGCTGTCCCTGGAAAAATCGGTAATACCAGTGCGGACCATCCATCGTTGTAATGAGGCGGGCCGTTCTTCCTTTTAGAAGCTTGTCAGGCAGGGGTTTTCCTTTTTGATACTTAAACGCAAACCCCGGCATAAAGGTACGGTCAATGAATCCTTTCATTAATGCAGGCAAGCTGCCCCACCAGATCGGAAAGACAAAAACGAGATGTTCTGCCCATTTAATCGACTCCTGTGCTTGGATCAAATCAGGTTCCAGCGGCAATTTATTACGATATCCACCTAATAGATTTGGATTAAAATCAAGCTCGGATAGCTGCAACAAACGAACCTCTGCCCCTCCAGCCTTCGCTCCTTTTACATAGGATTGAGCCAACGCTTCTCCATAACTGCCAGCGACCGGATTCCCTTGAATCACCAATATTTTTTTAGACATATAAACCACTTCCTACCTTCATATTATGATTTTAGTTAGAAAACACTAACTTTATATTTAAAAAGAAAAGGTCACTACTGACCTTTACTTAATAAAGCAGTTAAACGTTGTTTGACCTCTGTTGCAAATGGAACCAACTGCTGTGGAAGTTCACCTTCCAGGCTGGACACGGACAAGCGTGTAATAGCTCCAATGATGAGCACACCGGATAGCTGAGCATCCTGCTTCGGCAGTTCACCTTGTTGAATCCCCTGTTCGATGAATTCAGTCAACGCTTCCAGCGGCTGACGCACATTCTGGCTCTGACTTGCTTCAACATACAGCTCATGGTGCTGTGATAGTAGAAGCAATCCATACTGGTCCTCATCATGCATATCCAGCACTTCATCCACCAGTTGATGGAAACGACTAACGAAGCTCCCACTCTGCTTGCGATAGAAGTCAATTAATGTGGTGTAGCTATTACAATACTGCCCGAATACTTCCAAGGCCATCGCATCTTTACTCTTAAAATGCTTATAAATCGCGGCATCCGTCACACCGGCAGCCTCTCCAATTTCTTTGACCGAAATCCCGTCAATTCCTTTGGTTGCAAATAAGCACATCGCTGCCTGCAGAATATCTTTCTTTTTGCTGTCTACATGTGTTTTCTTGTTCATAAGCTTATAGTAAGTGATAACTAACCAAAACGCAAATTATTTTTTATGGAGGCTCATTCCGTCTTTATATCTTCATTTAAAATAAATTGAATTCAACCTAATATACCATGTTTTTATAATAGATTAATTATAAACACCTTAAATTATACGTGTATCACCACATTTTATTCATATAAAATAGCACGTCTGTTGATTAACCAGAATAAATAATTTGATTTATAGAAGCAGAGACACGCTTAAGAAGAACATGCTGAATCTGGATCAGCCATTCCACTGGTAGTTTTTGCAGAAGAAAAAGACGAGAAAATCGGGCAAAGGAAAGAATGGCATGTTTGGGCCACGTTGTTTGAGCAGCATCAAATAGCCATTTGAGCAGGACATAGACAATGAGAGCGCAGAATAGTTGCCCATAGACCGCATTTTCCGTCGTGCCAAATAACGTTGGAATATTCAAATGTTGCTTGATCCAACGGAAAAAGACTTCGATCTGCCACCGAGCTTTATACATCTGTGCGATTTGTTCTGCCGTGACCTGCATTAAATCTGTTACCACCCGAATTTCCCGACCTTCAAAATCTCGAAATATAACGACACGATGACGTTGCTTGGAACGACACTGCGATGTTCCTAGCTGGCAAGTCATATCTCGAAGGATAGTTGAATCTGATGGCTTGAGACGGGATAGTGCATGAGGTTTTTCCAAATGGACATTGTCACGAAGCCGAATGACAAAGGATTGTCCTTGGATTTTGAAGTCATCCAGACGCTCCAGTTTCCCATAAGCACGGTCCATCACCAAAATGTAGTCCGGTTGAGCCAACGCTTCACTCATGGGGCCATCATGCTTGGAGCCCAGCGTTTCGACCACCTGAAGGGGTTGCCCATTTTGGGCTTGTAAAGCGACATGAAGTTTAATACCTGCACGCTCCCCGTGATAAGGAGCCCAGGGTAGTCGTGTTTTTCCCACCGTCATGGTGGTCGAATCGATGAGGAGTAATTCTTTGGGAAACGTAAGTTTTCGGCGTGTTTCTCGGCTATACTTGTGAATGACCCGATGAAAAAGCTCCTTAAATATAGCAAAGGGGACTTCGGCCGCTTTGGTGGAAAAACACGAATAATGAACCTTAGGTAAGCCACTGCGAGCGGCATGATCCACACCGGAACGATAACTGTCCCATTGTTCTAAGGCAGCTACACACAGTATCGAAGTAAGTGGGTTACCGTGAATTTACGGGCTTTGTCTTCATAGTCTGTTTCCTTGGCAACGCTTTGCACTTCTTCCGGTGTCAGAATAGACTGAAGGATGAATGGGATCGTGATAGACTTTTTCATGGAGTCGTCACCTTTCGGTTAAGTTTGTAGGGGTACAAACTTAACCGAGTTGACGGCTCTTTTTCTACCATTTAGTGGTTAATCAACAGGTGTGCTAAAATATCTTTATATTATAAAGGGGATAACCAAATGGTTATAATTAAAATATGAATATGAATCATCTTGAAGTGTCTATGAAGGTTGCGGAGAAGTTGAATATTACGGAGGCTGCCAAAACACTGTTTATTTCCCAACCGGCTGTTAGTAAGGCTTTGAAAAATTTAGAAATATCTTTACAAGTGAAGCTGTTTATTCGAGACAAACAGAATGGATTAATGCTTACAGATGTTGGGAAAGAAATGTTGATTCTGGCTAGGAATATGAAGGAAATTGAAAATAAAATGGTTCAACTCGCCTGTCAGGAGAACAAGCTTTTGCGTGGTAAGGTGAGGATTGGCTCATTTCCGGCTGCCTCCACAAACTTGCTGCCGGAAGTGATATGTTCATTCCGCTCCCAATATCCGCAAGTCACGATTGAGCTTATGGAAGGAACCTCTAATCAAATTAAACAATGGGTGGAAGACCGAACGGTTGAAATAGGCTTATCGCTTCTCCCTTCGATCATTTTAACTTTAAAATCCTGGCGCATGACTACATGGTAGCTATTGTACCGGAGAACCATCCTTTACAATCACAAAGCGAGATTAACCTGGAACATTACAGAAATGATTTTATTTTTTGCAAAGGTGGACATGAATCCGCTGTGTTGAACACATTTCACGAGAATGATATTTCTTTCCATGAGAGTCTGACTGTCCAAACGGCTGAAACCTTAATCCAAATGGTCCAAAAAAATCTGGGGATCGGCATTATATCTCATTTTACGCTTACTTCTGTTCCATATCACTTGATTGTCAAAGAGATTGTTCCTCGGATCACGCGGGATATCGGGATTGTAGCACGTTCCTTTGATGAAGTGACACCAGCAGCCAAGCAGTTTATAAGTGTTATGGGTCAGTTGTATGGTGAGAGGATTTAATGTGTCTATATGTGATGGCTGCGATTATATGATATTTACGATGCTTTCAGCGCAGTTGTTTAGAATTGATAAGGCAGGCCATCCCACAAAGTATGGCCTTTAAACTTGCCGTTACAGACAGCGCGGTGAACCGTATCATAAGTAACGGAGGTTTTTGCATACATAAGTATGTTTCATAATAATTCCATCAAAAAAGTCCCTCATTGATTATTCATGTGCAACACTGGGCAGTACATGAATATGCATCAAAATACCCTCCAAATCTGCGGGATTAGAGGGTATTTTGATTCGAGCATAAGAAATTTATTCTCGGATACCGCAAGCTCATACGGATTAAAACTGTTCAACTTACTTCTCCCGGTGCTGCTCATATGATTCATCAGCAGCGCAATATTTTGTACATAAGGATTAAAATGTTTACTAGAGCTTATAAAATCTTAACCCTGCTTTCTCTGAATTACTACCTTTCCCCTCTTAGGATTTGTTTCGCACCTGTGGTACGCTTCGGCTAATCCTTGAGATGTAAATGGGAAAATCCCGCTTAAATGAACCTTTAATTTTTCTTCATGTACGTTTCGAAGAATGGATAACAAATCATCGTGGTTTGGCTCTGCATGAACAAATTGAGCTTCGATTCCGCGAATTTTGGGATGTTCATTAATTGCCATGGCTACCAGTGAGATGAGCTTGCCTCCATCCTTCAAAACAGAGTAGCTTTTTCGCCCAGTTTCACTTATCTTCGCATCCAGAACGGTAGCTGATCTATCCATAACCATATCCAGTACAATATCTACTGGACTACTTATAGCCTTTGTGAAATCAGTTTTGGTATAATCAATTGCCTCGTCGGCACCTAACTGTCGCACAAATTCATGGTTAAATTCACGGGCTGTTGCAATCACATATGCACCTGCTTGTTTGGCGAGTTGAACAGCAATATGTCCCACACCGCCTGCGCCTGCATGAATCAGAATACGCTGTCCAGGTTGTAGTTTGCCATACTTAAATAAAGACTGCCAGGCAGTCAATCCAACCGTTGGCAATGCAGCAGCTTCATGAAAAGATATCCCTGGTTGGATTATCGCAAGTGCGTTTTCTTCCACTGCTACATAATCTGCATAGGCGCCACCATTATTAATAGGAATACCCATAACACGATCGCCAGGTTTGAAATGAGTTACCTTACTTCCAACCTCAGTGACCACACCCGCAAAATCTGCACCGAGAACATATGGCAACTGAACTGGCAAAATATCCTTAACAGCCCCAGAACGTAGTACATAATCTGCTGGATTTATCGAAGCAGCATACATTTCCACTAGCACCTGTGTTTCTGTAATTACTGGCACAGTTATCTCTTCATCTTGTAAAACTGCTGGAATTCCGTACTCTTTCAAAACAATTGCTTTCATAATAAATTCCTCCTATTTTTTAAATTTGTTTCAAACAATGAATGATTTATAAACACTTGTTTACTTATTAACAACTGTCTGATATCGTGATATTAACAAAGTTACTTCTTCACTTCAATCGTTAAAATAACTGCATTTGATCATTAATTAACAAAATTCGATTCATCGTTCAATAACTAATAAATATTTCATGAACCCAAATGCATATGGTTAAATTCATTGGAAAAATTTTACGCTATATTTTAAGGAGAGTCTTATGGATAGACGAATACTAAAAACACAAAAAGTAATTATCGGGGCTTTTATCGAACTGCTCTCAGAGAAAGAATTTGAAGATATTACAATTAGTGAAATAGCAGATCGAGCTGATGTTAGCCGCGGGACTGTCTACTTGCATTACATTGACAAGTTCGATTTGTTGGATAAATGTATCGATATTTATTTTAAAAAATTATTTGAAAGTTGCATGACTCTCGACGGCACTGCGCTTTTACTTTCCAAATCCATTATGATCCGCACATTTGAGTATTTGGAACAACATGCTTTAATATATACTACTCTGCTGGTTAACAAAGGAATCCCTGCGTTTAGAAACCTCATGATGAATGTGATTCTAGGGAACCTTAGTGAGCTGATCGATGTCAGTAGCATAAAACAAGATATGAACAAGGAGGTGATGTTACAGTTTTTGGCTTCGGCTATTGTTGGTTTACTAGAGTGGTGGATTATCCAGTCAATACCCATTCCAGCTAAGGATATAGCAGAACAATTGTGGTCACTGCTGGAACGTATTCAAGTTATGCCTCATTTACCGGAGTCTAATTAATCAGACAGTAGGGTACAAGGACACTATCCCTTATATATCTAGGAGGAAGTGCTAGCAATATAGGCCGAAGGGGTTCTAATAAAGCAAATTTCCTCAAATTAAAAACTGCAGTTAAAGTGATACGGTGAACCGTATCACAAGTAGAGCAAGTAGGGGCAAGTTTTTTGAGGAATAGCTCGCAGGAGGCTGTTAGATCAACGGGTAGAGAAAAAATCTCCTGGACGTTAAATGAAATTGATCAAATTAATTTTGAATAATTCAATAGCAATCATGCTGCCGAAAAGTGGATTCCTTTTGGACAGCATGGTTTTTTTGTAGGAGAATACTTGCGCTTTATTGGAGGTACTGCCTCTATAAGCGGTAAATATATGCTTTTACTCAGTAGTGAATGAGTTTAGCCGTTATAGCGTGTACGGTGAACCTTACCATAAGTGAGGCAAATTTTATTGGGGGAAACAACGGGGTTTATCATATCCTAAACGTGAACGTTTATATTTAAATCATTTTTGGTATAATATTTGGAAGATAAGGAAGATTAAATTTCTGTTTTTAGAAAATAGTGAGAGAAAACGAGGGATGGAAATGTCGTATATCGTTGATTTTAAAAATGTGTCTACGGTAGGCTTAGAGTCTTCACCTGTAGTAGAAGCGCTTGCTGGTTTACGTGCACATGGGCCAAACTCACCGGGTTGTCACTCTCATTACTACGCATGTCTTCAATATCCGCTTTTCGCCTCAACATTGCCGTTTCCTGCTCAGCCAGTTCACCTACTCGTTCCTTAAGCAAATGAACCTCCAGCATATCTTCCTCGGAGATGGTGAAAAGCCAGTTTGCTATGTCCTGTTTTGGACACTCATCGTATTTCCCTGTATTTTTATTTATGAAAAAGTCGGATGAGTGCGGATATTTCTTCTATAGTTTCTTGTTGACCATTCTTTATCCACATCACCCAAATTTCAAAAACACCGGCACTCATAAAATGAATCCAATAATTTCGTTTCGCACCTGTCCAGTCTGGAAAGGGAATAAGCTCATCATAAAATTGGGTAATATGATTTTTGAAGATTTGATAAAGTAGCCCTGTGTAATCACTCTCAATGGCCAATCGAAAATCATCAGAGAATGTTAGAAAAAAGTTGGTCAAATCTGTTATTTTTTGCTCGTGATTCTTTTTGTTCGCAATTTTATTGAAAATATCTGCAAATTTAGGCTCGTAGTACTCCACTAATACCTGTTCAAGACTTTCATAATTTCTATAGAAGGCCATTCGGCTGACGCCGGCTTTTCTAACGAGTTCTGAAATCGTCAGCTCTGATATTCTTTTCGTTCGCAATAGCTCCAGCAATGCAATAGTAATCCATTCTTTGGTGTCTTTTTTAATAATTTGTGCGTGATCGGTTGCTGCCATTACACTTCCTCCATTCTGTCACACATGCTTGTTTCTTGCTTGCTATTGATAATGCCTGGTCCTATTATAGTGTAAAAAGCGTTACAAGTGTAACGCCACCTGAAGGGAGTATTTAAGATGGCAGACTCTAGCAAACCTGTAGTGCTGGTGACCGGAGGTTCAGGATTTATCGCTGTTCATATCATTGTGAAATTACTGGAGAAGAAGTATCGTGTGCGGGCAACCCTGCGTACAATGAGCAGACAAGATGAAGTGAAAGCCATGATTATGTCAGGTGGAGTGACAAATATGGAGGATTTGTCGTTTGTTCAAACGGATTTGACTTCTGATAAGAACTGGAATAATGCGGTTAAAGGAGCGGATTATGTCATCCATGTGGCTTCTCCAACCCCCAATAGAATTTATAAAGATGAGAATGAAATGATTGGGCCGGCACGTGAAGGTGTTTTACGAGTGTTGAGGGCAGCACGTGATGCAGGGGTCAAGCGTGTTGTTTTAACTTCTGCTTTTGGAGCCATTGGTGTGGGACATAAGCATCACATAGGGCCATATACCGAGGATGATTGGTCCAATACAGATGCAAAAATTCATCCATATCAAAAATCCAAGACACTTGCTGAAAAAGCTGCCTGGGAATTTATTCAACAAGAAGGGAAGGGTTTAGAATTTGCAACCGTAAATCCTGTTGGTGTGATGGGACCAATTCTAGGCAATGATTATTCGCATTCAAATGATATTGTCCGCCAAATGTTAGAAGGCAAGCTAAAGTCTGTCCCCAAAATTTATTCTGATTATGTGGATGTTCGAGATGTTGCAGAGCTGCATATCCTGGCAATGGTTCATCCCGAAGCAAGTGGAGAGCGGTTTATAGCTTCTAGTGCAGAAAATCTCTCAACACTTGAGATCGCAAATATTCTGAGAAAAAATTTAGGGGAAGATGCGAAACACGTGCCTATGAAGGAAATTCCAAATCCTATCGTTCGTGTTGCGGCGGTTTTCAATCCTAAATTAAGAATGATTGCAACACTCTTGGGCCAAGACATGTCAACGAGTAATCAAAAAGCCAAACGTTTACTGGGATGGACACCACGCCCGGCAGAAGAAGCAATTATAGCCACTGGTAAAAGTATGATGAAAGTTATCAAGGGACAGATGAAGGTATAAGTTATTGTGGGGACAATTTGCGTTTAACAACTGTCCCCTTTTATGTTAGATCGCCTGCACAGCTCCGGTGTTTTGGCAATCCTGCATTGGTGATCATGTCCTTGAGCTCGTTGACAAATGAAGTCAAACTGGTCGTAGAGGCCTTCCCGAATCGGTTCTCCCCGGTCAGATTCCCGATCGGTTTGGCTGCATCCTCTCTGTATTTGCTTTTTAGTATATGATCCACCACTCTACATTAAATCTATAATCTATTTTTAATTCTCAATTCTCCAACATAACTCCTGTAAAACCTCTTTCATCCTTCTGGTTTCTCATAATATGGGCTAACTTCATGTGATACTGAGCAAGTTGAGTGAATATGAATTGTGGTCAGAATACTACCATAACGAAGGCATGAGACACTTGTTTGTCGAACTGCCCTATTTTACCGCCGAATATTTGAACCTATGCACGCTGTCGTTCGATTGTGGCCGGTTCATTTTCAGAAGATAGATTGAATAGAGAGAGTTGTAGAATTTTTAATTCTTCACGTTGAGAGTTGATTTGTCACAAAGGTCTCGAACTGAGAGCAATAGATTAATGTTATCGCAGAAGGCCCCCTCACATTTTGCTTCAAGAAAATTTTGAGCTCTAATTGCATTGAATTTAAAGTTCTTTTTTATATCGACATGTATTTATTTATGGGAAGGGTAGGAAGGATACATGATGTTAGAAAAATCGGATATGGAGCTTTTGATTGAAGCAGAACGAGCTCCTGATAAGTCTTTAGCTGTATTAATATGTGGGATAGCGGATTCGGGGAAAACTACCTTTTCTCAAAAAATGGAGGAGTATGGGTACATACGCCTTTCCATTGATGAGGAGGTATGGTCCGCTAACGGATGATATGAAATTGATTTTCCTATTGAAAAGTATAGGGATCACTCGAATGAAGCACATATAGGTTTGCGTAATATAATTGTGCACTTCATTCAAGATAAAAAACAGGTTGCGGTTGACTCTAGTTTTTGGAGCAGGTCGGAAAGAAATGAATATAAGCGGCTTATCGAAAACGCCGGAGGGAAGTGGAGACTCATTTACTTGAAAGTGAATTGCGAAAGTGCCTTAAGATTCGTAGCCAACGCTTTGATGCAAATGCTGCCTTTATGATTACAGAGGAGTTGTTAACGACTTTTCTTAATTGATTTGAAGAGCCAAAAGATGAAGGAGAAATTGTCATAGATAATTAGAAAATCACTGACTGATATTTAAGTGACAAAAGGCAATCCTATAAGAATAGCCCTAAAACTTGCCGTTACAGACAGCGCGGAGAACCGTATCATAAGTGACGGCAATTTTTTTACAAAGTTTGGCAATATTTTGTCTCGCCCACACCATACCGTTGTACACAAAAAGGCCCCATAGGGGGCCTTAGTCTTGTCTATACACATTACCGCTTTTTGGAACCAAACGCGCCTTCTTCGTAGTATCAGAAGTTTTCTAAAACAATTTTTCCAATGGACCGTCCAGTTTCCAACTTCTCATGTGCTAAACGTAGGTTTGCTGCATTAATGGGTTCTAGTCGTTCATTTAGCGTAGTTTTTAATTTTCCATCATCGATTAAGTCCGCCAGGTCATTCAACAATTCGTGTTGTTTAATCATGTCTTTGGTATGAAACAAGGACCGTGTAAACATGAACTCCCATACAAACGTTACACTTTTAGAAAACAGCAAGTCCATTTTCAGGCTTCCTGCCCAGGTAGCCTTATCTGCAGGAACGATACAGCAAATTACACCTTGAGGGGTAATGACCTCCGCCATATTCGCTAGATGTTGTACAGTATCATTCAAGCAAAAGATATAATCTACGGTGTCTAGACCAACTTCCTTGAGCTGAGGTTGAAAAGGGTTGTTGTGGTTTATTATAAAATCCGCACCTAGACTTTTAACCCATTGAGTTGACTCTGGACGCGAAGCAGTACCGATGACAGTCAAACCTGCTAATTTGGCAAGTTGAATGGCAATCGATCCTACCCCTCCAGCTGCACCGATAATAAGTATACTTTTGTTTTCATTTGCGTTTAGGCTAATTCCTAAACGATCAAATAGGCCCTCCCATGCAGTTATCGAGGTAAGCGGTAATGCGGCTGCGGCTGCGAAATCCAAACTTTTCGGCATATTTCCTACAATTCGTTCATCAACCAAGTGAAATTCACTATTACTACCTGGTCGAGACACACTGCCCGCATAATAGATCTTGTCCCCAGGTTTAAACAATTGACAGTCAGGACCAACTTGTTCTACGATTCCAGCAGCATCCCAACCAAGAATTTTCGGTGATTGGGCTTCGTAGTTATGGTTTTCGCGAACACCTACGTCTGCAGGGTTGACAGAGATTGCCTTTACATTTACAAGCAAATCACGGCCCGTAGGTTCCGGTTTATCCAAATGCAGATCAATAAGGCTTTCCGGATTGGATATTGGGAGGTATCGGTAAGCACCGACTGCTTTCATCTTTTGGTTGGTATTCATGGATATCCATCCTCTCAAATAGGAAATGTTGTACAGTTGCATTGTAAATCAATTCGATTACTTTAAGTAAGTACGCATATTTTTATGATATAGTATTAAAAATCAAACCTTTAGGGAGATGAGCTGATGGGAGACCGAAGAAACAAATATGGAGCGAGTCCGGATATGCAAGCATGTCCGGTTGAAACAACGCTGGATGTTATTGGTGGAAAGTGGAAGGGGATCATTCTCTATCAGCTCCTGGACGGAACGAAAAGATTCAATGAATTTAGGCGCCTCAATCCAGGAATTACGCAGTTTATGCTCACATTACAGTTAAGAGAGCTTGAACGGGATGGCATCATTCACCGAGAAATATATAAAGAGATTCCGCCAAAAGTGGAATACTCCCTTACTGATTTCGGAAGGACTTTGGAACCGGTCATTATGTCTATGAAAGCATGGGGGGAGTCTTATAAAATGCGGCTTGATGAAAATCGAACGATACAAGGGGAGGAAAGTTAAAGGCAAGTTGGGTAACAAGCTAGGGGTGGGTACAAGGCCACAGTTACAGGAAGTAAATAGAATATACCAGGCCTGTTGATTAACTAAAAATAGGATAAAAAGAGCCGCCTTGAGCAGTGGAAAGGCTATCGCTCCGGCGTGGATCAAGCGTCGTTAAGTGGTTTGCCGACGGTTCATTACTCTACCTTCTCCGGGAAAGCCGCCGAGGTTCCTTTTGCTGTGTTCAAAACATGGTTTCACCAACTTCTTCAAAGCCGAGGACGAGCCGAACGGCGAACTTTACAGATTCCTCAGTAACTGCTGCTCATCGACTCGACCACCGTAACGGTAGGAAAGACTCGTCTGCCCTAGGCTCCTTATCATGGCGAACGAGCTGGCGTAAAGCTTCATGTCGCTTGGGATGCGACCTCTTTACAGCCTCGGCGCGTCGAAGAAACCACTGCCGTATGTCATGACGGCCCCCTGGATGAAGTCCTCACCGATCCGTCCTACACGCTGGTTCAAGATCGAGCCTATGGTAAAATCGAGCGTTTCGATCGATACCTGGAGCAAAAGCAAGGGTTTGTGATTCGCTTAAAAGAGAATGTGTTTTTTCGCTGGATCAAGCAACATTTGAATATTCCAACACGGTTTGGAACCACCGAAAATGCGGTGTATGGACAGTTGTTCTCAGCGCTTATCGTATACGTACTGTTAAAAACGATGTATGATCGCTTAAGCCTTCGTGTTCCCAAGCATGAAGCACTGGAGTTTGTTCGTTTTGCGCGCCTGCTCTTGCTAAATAAGCTTGCTGCTCATTGGAGATACCTTCTATATACCTTGAATATGAAGGATATCTTTCATCCTTAAATTCACAATAATTGGTTAATCAACAGGCCTGATAAAATAGATATGTAACCGAATAAAAAAAGCAACCGATTGGCATACGCTGCATTATGGCGCTCGGACGCTAGGACAGGTGGGACTAATTATGCTTGAAGTGCACGCAGTCACCCAGCAGGGAAAAGAATCAGGCAGCCTTGGCCTATGAAGCGACGAGCACATTTCCCCGCTGCAAAAAAGTCGTGCAAGCCATCCATGACCAAGGCTCCAAAGCCGGTCTTCAGCTTTGGCATGTCGGACGCAAAGGCTCGTTGCCCCAAGAAACAGCTGTATCTGCCTCTGGGTTGCCTCACCGCAAACAGTATCATCCACTGGATCGCACACTAAACCGAACAATTTCCACAATAATAGGTGTGCCGGAGAGAATTGCCTCTCCTTCGTTAAGGCGAATCGTCAGCGATGAAGGTGTTAGGCTATACAATGTGCTTTCTTGTACCATTCCATTAATGTATAGATTGGCATAACTATTGCTTCCGACATTAAAACGCTGAAAGGCCTCCTGTACACCATCTACAGAAAATTGATCCGCCATAATCGTGATTGAAGATTCAATTGTAGCAGGTGCTAAATAAAAATACCGCTCAGCTATGGGTATAATTTCAATATTTGAAATGTCAGCTGCCGGGCCGGTTGGGCCTGTTATACCTTGGGCTCCAGTAGGGCCCGCTATGCCCTGTGCTCCAGTAGGGCCAGGTACTCCTGTTGCACCTGAACTACCTTGGACTCCAGCCGGACCTGGCACTCCTGGCGCTCCCCGTGTTCCTGCTGGACCCTGTATCCCTGGTATTCCTTGGGCTCCCGGTGTTCCCGCAGTTCCCGGTATGCCTTGCGCTCCTGCTAAACCTGGAATACCTTGTATTCCTGTCAACCCACCTTCGCCTTGTACCCCTGTCAAACCGGGAATACCTTGTGCTCCTGCCGAACCAGGTGCTGCTCGCTTTCCCGTCTGGCTCATGCTCCTCCTCCGCTTGGTAGGAGTATTTCTACACCGCCGGTGCATGATTAGCTTTGGATGCTTTTTGACATGGAACCCCGTTTTTGTTCTACCTTTGAATGGATAACTTGTTTTACACTTTTTACGTTTGTTGGTCTTGCAATGTACAGTTCTCTTTCCTTGCCTTCTTAGTGATGAATCGCGTCTCCTCATACCAGCCGTATACACCTCCTTCTCACATGCTGATTTATATATTGTATGCACATCCCCCTTTAGGGTTTTAGGCATTTGTAACCTCCAGATTCCAAGTGTTCGCTTCCATCTATATTTGTAGCAAAATAGGGCCTTCTCCATTAACCCTATTATTTATAGAAAGGTTAATATGCCGTTTCCGAATAGGTTGAAAAATCATTTATTGATTAAGAGCCAACGAATGGCTCATACCAGTAAAGAAAGGAGATGAAAACTATGCCCATCATAAAACCTGTGTACACAGCAGTAGCTACTGCTCCCGTAGCAACTGGTGGTGCCATAAGTACGACTGTAACCCCAGCCGTGACTCGTTTTTTTGCAACCATTACAGCCGGGATGATCGGAGCAACAACAACAACTATTCCTGCTGCAAGCTTCGTAGATGACGCCGACGCTCCAGTAGTTGCTTTACCAACATTAACGGCTACTGATTCTGCTAATTATTATATTAATGGAGTTATTCAGCAGAGCTCCTTATTCACCCTGACCACGGCAAGTCTGGTCATTGCCTCTGTAGATATTACACCAGGTGTCCCCGCTGTCATAGAAATATCTGATTTTAGCGGCACAACCTCCACCATATCAACTCAGCCCACCATCTCTGCCCCTACCGTAACGATTATCACTTAAGACGTTTCATCCTTTTGATTCAAGATGGACTGAACGGTCATTCACGCTGTACATTACCTCATATAAGCTAGAAAAGACCGATTCAGATGTCGATATCTGAATCGGTCTTTTAGTTCAAAATGATTATATAATCATTTTTAAATGACTGGGTACTGTATGATTAAGGCAAAATAGCAAAGGAGCGCACCGGAAATCCGGGAGAATCCTGAATGCTCGGAACGATATTATATATGACCGCGCCCGTCGGAGGTACCTTGTCCAAGTTCGTCAGCACCTCAACTTGATACCGATCCTGCTCCAATATGTAATATTCCCCTACCAGCTTGCCAGCTTTGCGATAAGCTACAGAGGAATCGGTATCTAGTGTTTCATGTCCAATGGCAGCCACATTCCGTTCTTCTACCAAAAAGCGTAGCGCTTCCAGCGACCAGCCCGGGCAGTGTGCATCTCCGGCGTCATCATTGTTCGAGAAGGCGTCTGAATCAGGCCAACGCTTGCTCCAATCACTGCGAAAGGCAACAAAGGACTGATCTGCAATGCGTCCATGCTCTTTCTCAAAGTCCAAAATATCCGCAACCGTTAGTTCATAGTCAGAATTGGTTGCAACGGCTGCTGAACGGTCTATAACAACTAGCGGCAAAACCAGCTCCTTCAACGAAAGCTCATGCAAGTAACGTTTGCCCTTCACAAAATGAACGGGTGCGTCAATATGAGTCCCATACTGACCTGGAAAGCAGTATTGTTTTACAAAAAAGCCATCATCGTGGGTAAAAATGGTATCCACCTGAACATTATCGAATACGGGAAAATGAGGGATTTCAGGATAAAAAGCGTGGGACAAATCTACCCACTCTTTTTGCTTCAACAACTTCAAGATATCTGCTAAATGCTCTGCCATGTGCCCATTCCTCCTCAGCTTTATTACAAGCCATTTTACCTGAGGATTCTTCAAAAATCTATAAATCGATCTGCTAAACTAATATAGATTGCAATCGTTAACATTTTGGTAAAAACACAAAAACAATTCCATATATTCATATATACATTTCCTATTTCGTGTGATTGTTAACGTTTTCATTATTACATATACGTATTGATTGGAAAAAGAAGGGGACTATTGAATTATATAAAAAATTCGACAAAAATTTTAGTATGTAACTTTTATTATATTAACAAATACTGGAATGCGAAGTATGATAGAAAATGTAGAAACCACAGGAGCACCCGGGACTCCCTTCGTTCATCTACTCCATTAATCCAATATACGGAGGTATTTTATGAAAAAGAGATTTTCACTCGGAATCGCAGCAGCTCTACTGTTCAGTACTCTGGCTCCTATAGGTGCACCTGCTCATGCAGCCAGCGATATTGGCAAGGAGACGCTCGGCAGCAAAAACGGATGGGCAGCCTTTTCTACAGGCACAACAGGTGGAGCTGCGGCGACTACCTCCAATATTTTCACCGTAACGAATCGCAAACAACTTGTCGATGCCTTAGGCAAAAGCAGCAACACAGCGCCTAAAATCATTTATGTCAAAGGCACGATCAATGCCAACGTCGATGACAATAATAAACCGTTAGGATTGAACGACTACAAGGACCCAAAATATAATTTTGACGCCTACCTCAAAGCGTATGACCCATCCACATGGGGGAAAAAAGCTCCGTCCGGCACATTGGAAAAGGCACGCGAAGCTTCACAAAAAAATCAAGCCAGTCGTGTCGTCATTGATATTCCGTCCAATACAACCATTGTCGGGCTGGGTAGCGACGCCGTCATTAACGGCGCTAACCTCCAACTAAAAAAAGGGACAGACAACGTCATTATCCGTAATATTGAATTCCAGGATGCCTACGATTATTTTCCTCAGTGGGACCCAACAGACGGCAGCACAGGCAACTGGAATTCGGAATATGACAGCATTACAATTAACGGCGCCACACATGTATGGGTAGACCACAATACCTTCAATGATGGATCTCACCCCGATAGCCAAAACGGTACGTTTTACGGTCAAGAATACCAGCATCATGATGGACTTCTTGATGTGATTAACCAAGGCGATCTGGTTACGGCTTCTTACAATCACTTTTACGATCATGATAAATCGTCGATTATTGGCAACAGCGACAGCAAAACAGCAGATGAAGGAGCTTTACGTGTAACCTTGCATCACAACTATTATGAAAACACGGTACAACGCACACCACGCGTGCGGTATGGACAAGTCCATCTGTACAACAATTACTATACAGGTGATGTAAAACGCTCCGAATATCCTTCACTGTATATATGGGGCGCAGGTAAATCCTCCAAAATCTTCGCCGAAAACAATGTCATTGACGTTGCGGGATTATCCGCAGCCAAAATTGTGACTGTCTTTGGAGGAACTGCCCTGTCAGATACGGGCACAATCCTGAATGGACAAGCTGTTAACGCAGGCTCCAGCGCGGGTCTTAGCACCTCTGTAGGCTGGAAACCATCGCTGAACGATAAAATTTCCCCATCCGCCAGTGTGAAGGCAGAAGTCACTTCCCAAGCTGGTTCCGGTAAGCTGTAAACACTACCTGCTAACACAAATAACCACAGGCGCATACAACCTGCGATTTTACACCAAAAAAGGCTGTTTCCTCCGTAGAATAATTCCACACGGAGAGAACAGCCTTTTTTTTATTTTTCATTTGTTTAATTACAAATATAACACGCCTTAACTGCCGTATTGTTCTACCAAAACCGGCTTTTCAAATGCGTTATCCAGCTTGCGAAGTTTAGCCTTTACCGCTTCTGGTGGCTCAACCGCAGGCGCATCTGGATGCAGCAACCATGATTTCACAAAGTGTGTATCAGATAATTGAAAGAGTGGAGGCTCTTTCTCAAAGTCAATTTTCATAGCATAAGAACTGCGGGCTGCAAAAGCATCCCCCACAGGTGGGTGAAGCAGATCCGGAGGTGTTCCCGGAATAGCTGCCAGCTTCTGACCATGGCTGTCCAAACTTGGCATAGAAGCGAGAAGGCCCCATGTATATGGATGTTTCGGGTTGTAGAAAATTTCATTAACCGTACCTGTTTCCACGATTTGTCCTGCGTACATAACGGCAACGCGATCAGCCATCTTTGCCACAACACCGAGGTCATGCGTAATAAAGATGATGGAAGTATCGATCTTTTTCTGAAGATCCTTCATCAGCTCCAAAATTTGAGCTTGAATCGTTACGTCCAACGCAGTCGTCGGCTCATCGGCAATCAGAAGTTTCGGATTAGCAGCCAATGCCATCGCAATGACGACACGTTGACGCATACCGCCACTAAATTCATGCGGATATTGGTTAAAACGCTGTTCAGGATGTGGAATACCTACCAGATTCAGCAGCTCAATACCCCGCTTGCGAGCAGCATCCTTGGATATTTTTTCATGCTTGAAAAGCACTTCTGTGATCTGCTTGCCGACTTTCATCGTCGGGTTAAGCGAAGTCATTGGGTCCTGAGAAATCAGGCCAATTTCCTTACCACGAATTTTTTGCATTTGCTTTTCCGTTTTATTAATCAGCTCTTGTCCGTCAAACATAATTTGACCCTTTTGATAGATGCCCGGAGGGGTCGGAATCAACTTCATAACAGCTTGTGAGGTTACGCTTTTGCCTGAGCCGGATTCGCCCACAATCGCCAGCGTCTCTCCTTTATTGACATGAAAGTTTACGCCACGAATGGCCTGCACTAGTCCCTGACGGGTCTTGAAAGATATCGTTAAGTCCTTCACTTCCAAAAGGCGGTTCATCTCATCACTCTTTCATTTATTATTCATCACTATTATTGACCACTATCTAAAAAAACGACGTCCAGGAGTCAAGGTATATACGATTAATTTTACTCAGTTTAGTACCTACCAGTCAAGCTATATCTAAAATATCATCAAAAACCTCTCATACTATGTTAGATAAATGGGATATTAGGCCGAAAAAACGATCATTTTTAACCATTTCTGTACTCATTTATAACATGTGCTGGATATAGCTGAAGCGTGCTCCACCCAATGGCGAACGTGTGCAGAGTAGTTCTCCGTTCAATCGGGTAGCAATTTGACGACAAATAGCCAATCCAAGACCTGTGACACCATTCGAGCCCGCATAGAATCTTCCGAACACCTCGGCTGCCTCTTGTTCAGTCAGCCCTTCCCCATCATCATCCACATGCATAACCCATACAACCTCCGGTGTTGTCCCTATCTCCAAATAAATGACAACCTCCGTAGAGGTGTGCCGAACTGCATTTTGCAACAAATTCAACATCATACGGAACAATTGCTCGGCCGGAACGGCCACATGCAGGCCCTCTCCCTCCACTCGAAGCGAGATAGAACGTTCAGCAGCCACCGGCATCAATAGATGAACAGCATCCTCCGCCATGCTTCTTAGATCAATTAGAGATACAGGCCATTCCTCATTCAACGCTTCCAGCCTCGATAGCTGGAGCAGCTTTTCCACCATGTCAATTAACCGCTGGGACTGCACTTTGATGATACTCAGCCCCTCGTCCTGGGATACCACTTGATCCTGAATGGCATATACATAGCCTTGAATGGACATTAACGGTGTCCTTAGCTCGTGAGATACATTTTGTAGAAATTCAATTTGACCCTGGTGGTGCTGCTGAATACGGGCGGACATGGAATGAAAAGTACCGATCAGCTCGCCGATCTCACTTTTATCCGCCTGCGGAAAATCACTATCCTGTGGCTGATTCGGTTCGTAGTTGCCTACCGCCTCTTTCAATCGTTTGAGCGGACGCACCAGACGTGAGACAACCATCAGACCAATGACGAGAATCACCAAAAAACCCGCGATGATAGACAGTAATGTGGTTCTCATTAACGGTACATACAGTGCTCGCAAAGAAGATAAGGGTGAGTATACAAAAATACGAAAAGGCTGTCCGGGCAATTCTTCATTCGTAAACAGTACCTTTTTACCTTGAAGCACAGCTACCCCTTCATGTGTAGCGGTCAGATCCTGGGGAGACGGATGAACCGATGCAAAAAATCCCTGGCGGATCAAAAGCAAACGCTCGATCTTTTTGCCTTCCATTCCAGAGACGCTTGAGTCGATGATGCGGTTATCCGTGCTTAAAATAAAGTAATCGGCAGATAAAAGCACGCCCTTGATAACATAGTTCAATTCAGCATTATCCAGTCGATCAAAGCCTCCGTCGCTCATAATATGGACGGCTTTGCGCGCCTGCTCATGAAGCTTGGATTTGGCCTGATTCACCAGAATGTCGTCGATAAGCCTGATGAATAAAACGACCGTAATACAGACGGTAATAAGCATGGCGATGGACAGGGAAAGCAGTATTTTGGCTCTCATCGTACGCATGGTTACAACTCCTGAACTGTTGCTTTATATCCGAAACCCCATACGGTGTTAATGACGAGCGTAGAGTGGTATTCAGCCAACTTTTTGCGAATCCGTTTGACCAGATCATCCACGACTCTCACATCACCTATAAAATCATAGCTCCACACCTGCTGAATCAGATGCTCCCTGCCAAAAGGTCTTTCCAGATGATTCGCAAGAAACAGCAACAGGTCGAATTCACGTGAGGTCAAATTTAGCTCTTGTCCGTCCACTGTGACTTTACGAAAGTCAGCAAAAATACACAGATTGCCCGCATGGCATATATCTGCGCTTTCTGCCGCTTGCCTATCGTCCGATGCAGACATTCCGGCCTTACTCAGCCTCAGCATCGCTTTGACCCTTCCTACCAACTCCCTTGGATTAAAGGGCTTGGTCAAAAAATCGCTGCATCCCAGTTCCAGCCCGTGAATACGATCATTTTCTTCTCCACGGGCAGAGATCATAATGATCGGCATTTCTGTAAACTCACGAAGCTGAGTCAGTAGAGAAAGCCCATCAATGCCAGGCATCATAATATCAAGAACGAGACAATCCGGACGGTTCGTACGAATATGCTCTACCAGTGTTTTACCACTGGAAAAGGAAGTGACCTCGTAGGATTCTTTTTTCAAATATTCAGATATTAATTGCAAAATGAACACATCGTCATCCACTACTACTATTTTTGTCATGACCTTAACCCCTTGCCGTTGTTCTGGATGCTCCCATCCTCTCTTTAAGCTTAACAGAAGCCCAGCAAAATAGACAAAAGACGGGTATACCGTTCCCGGTCCCGTCTTTCTTATCATGAATCGCTGCTGTATCTGCCAGGCGAGTTGAAAGCTAGCTACACATTAATCTTATTTCTTGGTTGTTACTACTTTAGCTGCTGCTTTTGGAGTTGTTTTCACTGTTTTTGGGGCTGTTCTTGCTGGGACTACTTTTTTTACTGGAGCTTTGTGGGTCACTTTTTTAGCTACGACATGATGTGCACGAGTTTTATGAGCTGTTGCTTTGTGTTTAACAGCATTATGTTTTTTCACATGATGTTTAACTGTGCGGTGCTTCACTTTCACTGCTTTTGTTTTGTGGCTTGTCACTTTTTTCGCAACGGCTTTTTGGGCAGGGGCTTTCTTCGCTTGGGTTGTTGCTTTATGAGCTGTTGCAGCTTTTTTAACGGGTGCTTTCACCACAGGTGTTTTCGTCACAGGTGCTTTTGCCGGTGTTTTAGCAGCCGAAGTCGTAAACACAGGAGCTTTGGTTGCTGGTGCAGTGCTGGCTGGAGTCGTTGTTGCTGTAGCGGCGAATGCGCTGGTTGCCCCTCCCAGTACGCTTACTACGGTCAATACGGCTGCTGCATTTTTAGTCCATTTTTTCATGATTGAATCACCTCTCCTTTAAAGTATCTTTAGCTTATCAGGAGAATTCGGGATAATTGTGGAGCAAATGTGTGAAAAGTATATGAAAAAGCGTGCAGCCCTGTATTTAGAAAATACATGAGTCTGCACGCTATGAGTTCTACAATAACCATCTTCAACTAGCCAATGGCGATCCAGGAAATAATACCATAGTTATGCGCGGTTTCGTTCCACTTGGTTACGACGATCACTGCTCCATTCGGCGTCTGAGATTTCAGCGTCGCATGAAAGAGAGGGTGGTTCGTCATCGCTACCAGCGTGTAGTCTGGGTTTACAAAAGGCTCCCCGAATACAATGGTCACTTCCGTCTCTCCTTCACTGCCTTTCAAAAGAAATGGCGCTCTGCCGAACTGCTGCAATGCGGGCTGATTCGCACAAGTACGGACCGGAGTGATGCTCAAATGCTCCGGCTTCACTGCGTTCAGCTCCAGCTCACGCGAGCCTACAGAGCCTTCCACCAGATGATGACCTTCAATGCTCTGCTCTGCCACATGATGGCTTTGTACCGCAGCAGCCTGCAGATGCTCTGGTCCCACAGCTTCCGGGCTCAGCACCTCGCTGTCGACGGCCTGAGCTTGCAGATGGCTACGAGATACACTGTTTGCCTGAAGTCTGTCGCCACTGACACCTTCCTCTGGCAAAAGTCCCGAGAGATGAATATCTGTGGACAGCTGAGCCAGTGTCACCGAGCCCGGCTTTAGGTGATGCGAATCAATAACTTCCTCTCCAATGTGGTGGCTTTCAATAGCTTCCTCAGCCACATGGCGGGACTGTACCGTTCCGTCTGCCAGCTTGCTGGACGTCACCGCTCCTTCCTGTATAGCATCCTCAGCCACCGCCTGCCAGCCTACATGCTGTGGCTGAATTGCCCCTGCTTGCAGGTGCTCCGACTGGATTGAATCCAGCGCGATATGCCTGGACTGCACCACGCCCTCTGCCAGTGCGGACCCTTGGATCGCCCCCTCGGCCAAATGCTGAGCGTGTACGGCATGCTCCGTTAAATGCACGGAGTTTATGCTGGCTTCTGCCAAATTCGAAGCACGCACCGCCCGAAGTGCAAGCTTCTCAGCGTTCACGCTGCCTGCCTGAAGCGCGTGAACCGATATACTCCCCGGCGCAATATGCCGAGTCAGCACTGCCGAAGCCTGTAAATGGTCAGAGGTGACGGATTCAGGAGCCAGATGGCTCGACTGGACGGCCTCTTCTGCCAAATGATTGGCTTGCACCGCTTCGTCCGTAATATGCCACGGCTGGACCGAATGAGGAGATATTTTGGCAGCAGTCACGCCATCATCCGCCAGTTTATCGGACGTAACGGACTCATTCTGCAAAGCATCGGTCGATATTGCTTGTGAGGCGATATGCACACCCTGAATGGTTCCAAGGTGCAGGTGGTGCGGCTGAATCGACTCCGGTGCGATATGCACGGACTTCACTGCCCCCTCTGCCAGCGCTCTGTCCTGTACTGCGCCAGGTGCCAAGTGCCGGGGGTGTACGGCATGCTCAGACAACTGTGAAGGGCCGACGCTTCCTTCCGCGAGATTCGTCGCTTGCACCGAGCGTGCCGCCAGCTTTTCCGAGGTGACGCTTTCTGCTTGAAGCGCACGACCTGACACACTGTCCTGGGCTAGATGTCTCGCAAATACCGAGGAAGCCTGTAAATGATCAGAGGTGACGGATTCAGGAGCCAGATGGCTCGACTGGATGGACTCTTCTGCCAAGTGATTGGCTTGCACCGCTTCGTCTGTAATATGCCACGGCTGGACCGAGTGGGCTGACAGCTTGGCGGCAGTCACGCTCTCATCCGCCAATTTGTCGGACGTAACGGATTCATCCTGCAAAGCATCGGTCGATATCGCCTGTGAGGCGATATGCACACCCTGAATGGTTCCCATTTGCAGATGATGCGACTGGATGGACTCCGGTGCGATATGCACGGACTTTACTACCCCTTCTGCCAGCGCTCTGTCCTGTACTGCGCCAGGTGCCAAATGTCGGGGGTGTACGGCATGCTCAGACAACTGTGAAGGGCCGACGCTTCCTTCCGCGAGATTCGTCGCTTGCACCGAGCGTGCCGCCAGCTTTTCCGAGGTGACGCTTTCTGCTTGAAGTGCACGACCCGACACACTATCCGGGGCCAGATGGCTCGCAAACACCGAGGAAGCCTGTAAATGGGCAGAGCTGACGGATTCCCGGGCCAAATGGTTGGACTGGATGGACTCTTCTGCCAAATGATTGGCTTGCACTGCTTCGTCTGTAATGTGCCATGACTGGACTGAGTGGGCTGACAGCTTGGCGGCAGTCACGCCCTCATCCGTCAATTTGTCAGACGTAACGGACTCATCCTGCAAAGCATCGGTCGATATCGCCTGTGAGGCGATATGCACACCCTGAATGGTTCCCATTTGCAGATGATGCGACTGGATGGACTCTGGTGCGATATGCACGGATTTCACTGCCCCTTCTGCCAGCGCTCTGTCCTGTACTGCGCCGGGTGCCAAATGTCGGGGGTGTATCGCCTGCGCGGACAGATGTGAAGGGCCTATGCTGCTTTCCGCGAGATTTATCGCTCGTACCGAGTGTATCGCCAGTTTTTCCGAGGTGACGCTTTCTGCTTGAATCGCACTACTGGATACGCTATCCGGGGCCAGATGGCTCGCAAGCACCGTCGAAGCCTGCAAATGGACAGAGCTAACGGATTCCCGGGCCAAATGGTTGGACTGGACAGCCTCTTCTGCCAAATGATTGGCTTGCACCGCTTCGTCTGTAATGTGCCACGGCTGGACCGATTGGGCAGACAGCTTGGCGGCAGTCACGCTCTCATCCGCCAGTTTGTCGGACGTAACGGACTCACCCTGCAAAGCATCAGTCGATATGGACTGTGATGCGATATGTTCTCCCTGAATGGTTCCCATTTGCAAATGATGCGGCTGGATGGACTCCGGTGCGATGTGCACAGATTTCACCGCTCCATCTGCCAACACTCTGTCCTGTACTGCGCCTGTTGCCAAGTGCCGGGTGTGTATCGCTTGCGTAGACAGATGTGGAGGGCCGACACTGCCTTCCGCGAGATTCGTCGCTTGCACCGAGTGTGCCGCCAGCTTTTCCGAGGTGATGCTTTCTGCTTGAATCGCACTACTGGATACGCTATCCGGGGCCAGATGGCTCGCAAGCACCGCCGAAGCCTGCAAATGAGCAGAGCTGACGGATTCCTGGGCCAGATGGTTGGACTGGACAGCTTCTTCTGACAAATGTTTGGCTTGCACCGCTTCGTCTGTAATGTGCCACGGCTGGACCGATTGGGCAGACAACTTGGCGGCAGTCACACCCTCATCCGCCAGTTTGTCGGACGTAACAGACTCATCCTGCAAAGCATCGGTCGATATGGACTGTGACACGATGTGCTCTCCCTGAATGGTTCCAATCTGCAGATGATGTGGCTGGATGGATTCCGGTGCGATGTGCACGGACTTCACTGCCCCCTCTGCCAGTGCTCTATCCTGTACTGCTCCAGCTGCCAGATGCCGAGTGTGTACCGACTGCGCAGAAAGATGTGAAGGGCCTATACTGCCTTCCGCGAGGTTCATTCCTTGTACCGAGCGCGCTGCCAGCTTTTCCGAGGTGACACTTTCCGCTTGAAGCGCACGACCTGACACACTATCCGGGGCCAAATGTCTCGTGAGCACCGAGGAAGCCTGTATATGCACCGAAGTGACCGCTCCTGCAGCCAGATGTGCCGAATCCACGGCCGCCACAGCCAAATGGTTGCTTTGTACAGCTTCGTCCATAATATGTCCGGACTGCACGGCATGGGCAGACAGTTTAGTGGGAGTTACGCTTCCCTCCGACAGTTTGGCAGAGGTGACCGATTCATCCTGTAAGGCCGGAGTCGCTATAGCTTGCAATGCAATATGCTCTCCCTGAATGACCCCGCTTTGCAAGTGCTCTGATTGGATGGATTCTGCTGCAAGATGCTCAGACTTCACAGCATTCTGGGCTAATATCGTGTCCTCTACTGCTCCTGCTGCCAAATGTCTGGTTTGTACGGCCTGTGCTACCAAATGTCCGGGTCCCACGCTGTTTTCCGCCAGGTTGGAAGACTGCACAGCCCTAGCCGCTAACTTCTCAGAAGTGACGCTTTCCGACTGAAGGGCATGGCCGGACACACTATCCGGGGCGAGATGTTTGGTTTGGATCGAAGCAGACTGCAAATGGTTAGAGGTGACGGATTCCGGAGCGAGATGATTCGCCTCCACTGCTTCAACAGCCAGATGGTTGCTCAGCACCGCTTTATCTGTAATATGCCATGGCTGCACAGAACGAGCAGACAGCTTGGAGGAAGTGACACTACCCTCAGCTAACTTAGGCGCAGTAATCGCCAAATCATTGATTTTATCCGTGGCTACACTTTCCGGCGATAGTTTCAACGAAGTAACGGCATGGTCTTGCAAATGGTGGGAGTACACCGCTCCGTTTGCCAAATGCGCGGTTTGAACAGCGCCTTCACCTAGTATGTCTGCGGTAACGGACTGTTCTTGCAACGCCGCGGTTCCGACACTGTCTTCCCCAAGATGTTTGCTCAGCACAGAACTCTGGGCCAGATGGGTCGAATCGACGGATTGAGCCTGCAATGCCTTTCCACCCACACTATTGTCGGCAAGGTGGTTTTCACGAATTCCCCCCGTTGCAATGTGTGCATGTGTAATGGCTTGAGATGCAATCTTATTTCCGGTTACCGCTCCTGTGCCAATTTTAGGTTCCGTCACTGCTTCGTCAGCGATTTTGTCAGACTTAATCGCGCTCGAAGCAATGTGATTTTCCTTGACAGCCTGATTCGCCACATGGTGTTCCAGCACTGCTCCCTTCCCTAATTTCTCGCTTGTCACAGCCCCTGAATGCAAATGTTGCTCCGTAACCGCCTCTGGTGCAATATGATCTTTCCGAATAATTTCGGTTTGAAGATGCACGGAAGAGACTGCCTCCGGAGAGATCTGAGGCCCTTGTATAGCTGCTGTTGCAATATGTCTGGTAAGTACTGCCTCATCGGCAATTTTGTGTGGGAGAATGCTCTGATCCGATATTTTGGATGAAGTGACGGATTGATCAACAATTTGCAATGAGCCTACAGACTGATCTGCCAGTTTATTGGACTGAATACTCCGATCCGCGATATGCCGGGCTGTTACTTGGCCTGTTCCAAGCTGTTCTTCCCCGATGGAGCCAGGACTCAGATGCTTTCTTTCAATCGCTCCAGCCTGAATGTGCGTACTGGTCACTGCCTCAGACTCCAGATGACGCCCACTGACAACACCTTCCTCCAATTGTTCCTTGCCCACAATTCCATTGGATAGCTGCTTGCGATTAATCGAACCGGGGGCCAGATGCCTTGCATGAACGGCATGCTCGGTCAGGTGTGCACTCTCAATGCTGCCAGCTTGGATTTTAGCTCCATCCACAGCCCCATCCCGCAGTTTGGAAGTGGTCACAGATTGATCGCCCAGCTTGGAGCTATCAACAGCTTCATTAGCCAAATTGTTCGATTGAATCGTACCACTGCGAATTTTATCAGAGGTAACCGACTGATCTTGAAGCATATCTGAAGACACGATCCATTGCTTGAAGTGACGGCTCTCAATGGAACCATTCGCAATATGATCGCCGCTGATAATCTTATCAGCCAGCTTCTCAGGAGTGATGCTGCCATCTCGAAGTTTTTCACCACCGATGGAGCGATCCTGCAATTTACTGCCTGACACCGATGCGTCCGATAGATGTTCCACCGTAATGGAGTCTGGGGCAATCTTGGAAGAAGTCACAGCACCGTCGGCTATCTTAATCGTTTGAACTGCATAATCCGCCAGAGACTCCGTGTGGATGCTCTCTTGTTTCAGTTTGCTGAAATCTATGGAAGCGGGAGCGATCTTCTCACCCGTCACAGCGAAATCGCTCAAATCGTCTGTATAGATGAAAGCATTGTTTACATGCGGGGCTTTCTTATTGCTCAAAATTTCCTCCACATCAATTGGATCAGGTTCTGGCTCCGGCTCCGGCTCTGGTTCTGGTTCTAGCTCTTGGGGTTCCTCCATCGACACTTGAGTCTCCTCTGCATCCGCACCTTCAACCTCTGTCTCATGCGAAGCCTCGACTTCAGGTTCGACAACAGTCTGTAGCACCGGCTCCTCTTTGGTTGGGGGAGGCGGAGAAGCAACTTGATGAAGTCTTGCTTCTGTCTCCCTCTCCGCAGGCTGTGGCTTCACGCGCTGTATCATACTTAATTCATTCATATCCGGGTCAATTACACTATAGAGCGGCTTTTTGTTTCTTATGGTTTTGCGGCTCTTATTCTTCAAGCAGCTCTCTCCCTTCTCGTATTTATCGTTACAGCATCATATGCAGGCCCTTAGGCACTTGCCACCCCGTGCAAGGATACACTTTTGGGTAAAAAGGTTACTTACTGAAATCCACGTTTGAAAAAAAATAGTTAAAAGTTAAAATAGTAAGGGTGAAGATCGCTACAAGAAGAGAGGAATTACAATAACATGATTATCAAACCAAGAACACGTGGCTTTATCTGCACCACTGCTCATCCGGTGGGCTGTGCCCAACATGTTCAGGAGCAAATTGACTATGTACAGGCCCGTCCTGCTATCCAGGGACCCCGTAATGTACTTGTGATCGGGGCATCTGCCGGATATGGGTTGGCTTCTCGCATTACTGCCGCCTTCGGTGCGCGTGCCAACACAATTGGTGTATATCGCCCTAGTAACGCTACGGCAACACGTACAGCATCGGCAGGCTGGTACAATTCTGCTGCATTTGAAAAAGCTGCTCAGGAAGCTGGGCTTAAATCCTTAAGCGTGACAGGCGATGCCTTCTCGGATGAGGTCAAAGCCAAAACGGTGGAAGCCATTCGCGAAGAACTGGGACAAGTCGATCTGGTGGTTTACAGTGTCGCTTCAGGTCGCCGTACAAATCCCCGCACAGGCGAAACGTTTAATTCCGTACTCAAACCTATTGGTAAGCCTTACACAAACAAGACCGTTAACTTCCACACCGGGGAAGTCAGCAGCGTGACGCTCGAACCCGCAACAGAAGAAGAAGTACAAGCAACTGTAGAGGTTATGGGTGGTGAGGACTGGAAATTGTGGATTGACGCCTTGCGTGAAGGCGGTGTATTGGCTGATACTGCAACGACCTTCTCCTTTTCGTATATTGGTTCAGATATTACGCAAGCCATCTACAGAGAAGGCAGTATCGGAAGTGCAAAGGATCATCTAGAGGAGACAGCACGTCAGCTGAATGATCAGCTGAAAGTTACAGGCGGACGCGCCTTCGTCGCAGTCACCAAAGGACTCGTTACCCAATCTAGCTCCGCTATCCCTGTCGTTCCTCTGTATATTTCTGCTTTATATAAGGTAATGAAGGAAAAAGGGCTGCATGAAGGGTGCGTAGAACAGAGCTACCGCCTGTTTGCTGAGCGTCTGTACGCACCAGAAACTCCTGTAGATGAAGAAGGACGTATTCGTATTGATGATTGGGAACTACGTGAAGACGTGCAGGCAGAAGTTGAAAAAATATGGGAGGCGCTGACGACCAACAATATCTACGAATTGTCCGATCTTGAAGGATATCGTCGCGAATTTTTCCAACTGTTTGGCTTTGAGTTCGAGGATGTAGACTATGATGCTGACATTGATCCCATCGTAAATATTCCTAACGTGCGCTAAGTCTTTTAATATCGTCATTATGTCGAAAAACAAAAAAGCTGTTCTCCAGCAGAGAAACATTTCGTTCTGCATGGAGGACAGCTTTTGTTTTTAATTAAAAGGGACACTTATGTCCGCTTTGAACTGCAAAATGAAGCAAACATTGCAATTTTAAATTTCATTTGATATTGTACCAGTAGGCATAGCAAAGTCCCTCTTCCTGACAAGAGGGTAAACACAGTTGGACAAGTCCTACCTTGACTGACCGTGATACTATTTGCTCAGCCCATCACAACCATATAAGGAGGTGTACAACATGGCAAAAGACGTTCTGTGTGAAGTCAATTCATGTACGTATTGGGCCCAAGAAAATAAATGTAGCGCTAGCTCCATTTACATCGTAAGCAACAGACCTGAAGACACTCACAAATCCGAAGAAACAGACTGCAAAACCTTCGAAGCCAAGTAAATCTTTGATTTCAAGCCTAGCTTTATAATGAAGGAGCCCATGCCCGGGTTCCTTCTTTCTTATGATATTCTAACAAGAATGATAATTATTATCAAGTTCTTTTTTGCAGTAATGGATTGAATCTTTCGAAGCACAAAAGAAGCGTTGCCTGAACGATTCGCTCCGCTTCTTTTGTTTTTCTGTATAAGGTCAATTACTCAACGGGATTACCATTTCTAAGTCTTTATGGTATGTTTTTACCTCTTTACCCTGGGCATCCTTCATAGGCGCCCATTTCTTGTTGACGGTCAGCGTATACGGCCTGATGGTGATGGAAGAGGGTCTGGTTGCAAACGGAGCATACATTTCAACTTCGTGATAATTGAGCGCCGGAGCCTTGTTATAAATTCCCATCAATTCTTGAGCAATCAGTTTGCCTTGCGGGTCCGCAATGTCATAATACATCTTGGTTGCACTCCAATTTCCAGTCTGTTTGGATGTACTCGGCACTTTACCATTGCTGTCAATAATGATCCGGGTATTGGCCGAGGAGAGCTCAATCTGCTTGACGGTATAACTGAAATCTCCGCTGCTCTGCGTTTTTTCCGGCTTAAGGACCAGTTTGTCCTTCACCGTATTCTGCACAGGCACCTTAAATGAAAACGGTTCTTTAATGCCGCTAACATTGATTTTTAATGCCATTTCAAATGAGTCTGGCAGATTTTTTTCAGATAATCCTTTGTCTATTGCGATTTCTAATGTATTATCCAACATTTTTTTATTTTCGTCGAATACCGCGTTTGAGACTCTCAATAAACTTATTTTTTCTCCATTAATAGATATTTGAGGATCTATTAGGTAACCCTTTTCTAACTTCCGGGATTTGTCCTTGCTGAAAGGAGGCATTGTGCTGATCTTGTTGATCCCCTTGCGTTCAATTTGCACGGTCAGACGAATCCCGTCATATTTCACCTTTTTGACCGTCAGTGTGACGCCATCCCGTGTCAGACTGCTTGCGCTTGCCGCCGGGGCAGTTGATTGTGCAGCTGCTGCCTGGATTTGCCATGCAGTATCGGAAATCGTCACTCCTGTACCCATAATCATAGTTACTGAAGCTAGAATAGCCGATTTGAATATTATACGCTTCACTTTAATATATTGCTTCATTCGTATTTCCTCTCCTTTATCGTCCGGGTTGGGTTGTTTTATCATTGAGATGGGACTGGGATCGTCATTTCCAAATCCTTATGATATGTTTTGGCCCAATTTCCCTCTTGATCCTCTATCACAGACCAGTCCTTCTTAACCGTCATAGTGTACGGCATGATCGTAATGGAGGTCGGTGTTTTTGTAAATGGACTGTATGCTTCATCCTCATGGTATTCGGAATCAGGACTGCGATGGAACAGACCTAACATATGTTGCTCCAGCTGATTTCCGTCCTGATCCACAATGTCGTAATACATTTTAGTCGCGCTTAAATCGCCTGATTGCTCCGCGGTGCTCGGTACTTTGCCCTTGCTGTCCACAATAAGACGGGTTGTTACCGGAGTCAGCTCGATCTGCTTCACCGTGTAACTGAACGTTCCGCTGCTCTGTGTCTTATCAGGCTTCAGCAAAATTTTGTTTTTGGATAAATTCTTCACCGGCACCTGAAATTCAAATGGCTCATGGAAGCCGCTCACATTCACTTTTACTGTAATCTCAAATTCGTCAGATAGATTTTTCTCCGACAGTCCTTTGGTGATTTCATACATAGCCATATTGTCGATGAGCTTGCCGTCTTCCTTTTTGCCAACCGCGTCCGTAAACGAACCGTACACCATCTTTTGTCCTTCAATAAAGACCTTAGGTGTGAACAAATACCCCTTTTTTTGCTTTTCCACGGGTACCTTCTCCAATGTATTCCCCTCGACACTCACGGCATCCTCGGGCAAATAAGGGGACATAATCCTCTCATCTTCTACCCCTTGGCGTTCAATCATGAACACCAGCCGTGTTCCGTCAAACATAACCTCTTTGATGTTCAAGGTCACTCCATCGCGGGATACACTCAAATGGGGTGTCGTCGTCAATCCAGATTTACTGGCTTGCTGCAAGCTTCTGTCAAAATTATATTGGAATACGCTGCCGATCAACGGGATGTTTTTTAACGTTTCGGCCATAGCTGGGGACACAAAACCGCTTCCCAACACCAGTCCTCCCAACACTGCCGCTGCAGACGCACTAACGGCCACTCTTTTGGTCCATGTGCCTTTTTTGTACGTTAACTTCCCGCTCCCCCCGTCCATTTCCCCCAACCTCTTCATAATGTCATCCGTATAGCTAACCTGAGGCATCTTCTTATTTTGGACCGTGCGGCGGATTTGCTCCATTTGCTCGTGTTCAGTTTGATCCTGCCATGCGCTCATTCGTTAGCCCTCCTTTTTTCATTTTTTGCTGAATCAGCTTTTTGCGTAACCGTTCATACTTTTTTCGCAAAGTCGCGGGCTTGCAATCCATAATTTCTCCGATCTCCTCAAAGCTGTACTGCTCAACAGCTTTCAACAGCACAAGATTTCTTTCTTCCGAATTCAGATTCATTAGAAGCTCATCGACTTCGCGTTCATCATCGGATGGATAGTAATCATCTAGATGTTGCTGTTGCTCTTTTTGGATCGATATTAATCGATGCCAGCGGCTTTTTTTCCTAATTTGATCCAGGCAGTGATAGTACGCTACTTTATAAAGCCACGCCGAAAAGGAAACCTGCTGTCTATATTTACCTATTGCCTGATATACTTTGATAAATATATCCTGTACCGCATCCTCCGCTTCCTCGCGGTTTTTCAGAATGTAATAGCAGTACATATATATCTGCTTTTCATAAGTACGTATGATGGTGGCATAAGCCTGTTGATCGCCAGCTTTGACGCGTTCCACGACGGATTCTACATGTTCTGTATGGTCGTTGGCCCCGTGGCTGAACCGTTCCATAGGATCACCTCCTTGTGTGTCCGTCATTATCTGTATAACGAATACTGTCTTCCTGATTGTGACAACTTCTATAAAATCAAAAAAATTCTCGATAAAAACAAAAAAAGAAGCGTCGCTCTGAACGATTCGCTTCTTGTGTTTGACCTTTTGTAATTGTTCTTGCTTGGTCGGCTTCATTCGTATGTGCTGTGAAATCTCGCCATAATGGTCATTTGTTTTGCGGCTCTGTGCCGCGCAATAGATTCCAGCACGTTTTGCCTTGCTTAGCGCTTTTTGTGTTTGAGTACGTGCCATACGGCTTCACTCTCCTTCATTGGACTCCTTTTATCATAGCATCCAATAGTCAAATCGTGAATGGTTTGTCTGACTCAAGCATTCTTCAATTCATTAAATGTCTGAAAAAATATCCGGATCCCCACTGGAGGCCGCTACAATAAAAACAATAACTATAAAAATGATGATTAGTGTATAAATCAGTGTACCGATAATACTACATACCAGTCCAGCAATGGCCATACCTCTGCCTTGCTCGCCATGACGGTTAATTTCCTTCAGGGAAAGACTGGACAAAATAATACCCACAATTCCGATAATCAACCCAATATAGGGAATGACAACAGATAAAATCCCGAGCACCATCGAGGCAACAGCTTTACTATTGGTAGGTGGAACTACTGGGGGCGGGTTAAATGGGGCGTTATAATCGTTCGTCTCCTGAAAAGGATCGGAAGATCGAGGCTCCTTGTACAAATCACTCATCTGTTAAATTCAACTCCAATACGAAAAATAGCAATTATATAAGTTCTAGGGTACCACAATCTTACAAATCAGGACAGTACTTATTTCGAATTTTTAAATTAGAACGTTAAAAAGAAGAAACATAGCGATATTAGCACTTTTTGAGGTAACTGGGCATACAGTATTTTACCTGTTACAGATCAATTGTGCTCCATGAGAGCATCCTGCCAAGGAGGTCGGAGCTATGCTATATCGTGCAACATCCCACAGAAAGCGCTCGCCTCACAAACGTTTAAATGCAAACACACTTAGGATAATATCCACTGCCATGCTGCCATTTTACAAAGCAATTGCAACTCGCCGTGCGTTTGCAGTTCAATGGTCACGAGCTGTCGTTCAGGCGAATTTGGATCGGATGAAATCCCTTCTCTGCTCAGTAGCTCCATTTGCCGCCAAACAAGGCTTAGGCACGAATGGCATCGGCTACTTTATTTCCTTTTTAGCTCAGCCACCGATGCTCTATTATACGAATGGAACGACGATTCCACCGGGGACTGTGCAGTTTACGTTTGAGCCGAGAGTTCATCGCGCCATCGCAAAAGCCGTTTTTCCGCTGTATCGCGAATTGGCACGCAATCCATGTTTTGCTTCTGCCTTAGCCAAAGCGATCAACAGACAAGACCAGCGTGCAGTTCATGTCATGATCCGTAGTTTGATTCCATCCTCTGCGCTGAAATCCGTACAAATTGAGGACGATGGCTTTGCCTTGCTTTTTAAGTATCCCTTTAGTAAGTATCCCTATCGCAATCTGCTCTTTCGGGAGTTCACTTAAAAAAGTCTCTACAAGCGTGCCTGCTTGAGTTCTCCAATGAGCTCTTTTCCCAGTTGTATAGCCATATCTGTCAGCACTCGGATCTCGTCCTTGGTTGCATGATCCAAATGTGCCCCGCAGCAAATGGCAAAATTGCCCGCAAACTCTTTTCGCAAGCGAACTGCAATTTCTTCGGTAATATAAAATTCCTTGTGATTTTGCAATTGCACAGTTTGAATCGGCTCGAGTCTGGCCCCTGCTGTAATCGTTCCCAAATGGGGCTGATCACCGCCAGAAATGAGTACAATGATATCTTCCCCCATAAAATAGGCATCCAGCACAAGACGGATACGTCCGCTTTCTTTTTGCAAATGAATCATATGATCCTCTCCTGCTAAAATATTATTGTGAAACGATTCACTTTATAGAGTTCTACTCATTGTATCGCTTCCTGAACGGTTCGACAATTAAAAATGGCCCACAGCAGCCTCTATAAACCGTGGCTTGCTGTGGGCCTTCATTGATATTCTAAAACATGCATTCCATTTCCTACTGGGTGTTAACGGATCGTGATTGTATGCACAGTCTTACCGATTGCGCCGTCATTATCCGTCACCGTTAGCTCCACGGTATACGTTCCAGCTGTGGTGAATTTATGCTTCACCTTGGAACCGACTGCCGTATCGCCATCGCCAAAACTCCAGCTGTAGCTGACGATTTCACCGTCTACATCACGGGAAGCTTTGGCGTTAAATTGTACATTTTTGTTCTTCTTAGCTGATTCATTAGCCTGAATAATGGCTACTGGCTTTTCATTGGATGTAGGTGGATTCGGATCAGGGTTCTGTCCTCCACCATTGGTTACATACAATCTTCCCGGCGCCTCCGTCTCCACTTCATTTCCCGCTGCATCCCTTACCCGGATCACGATGACTCCGCCTTCCAGGTTCAGAGAAGATGAAGTGAAATAAGTACCTTCATAGTGGCCTGACGAAGTCTCATTTAATGGAATATCGTTGCGGCCCAAAGTGGACAGGTTGAAAGGCAGCTCCACATGGAAGGACGCCTCCAAACCTGATGCACTGTCAAAGGATACCCGTACCGACTGCCCTGGAGTAATACGCACATCCTCAGCAGGGTTAATGTTTTCAAGCTTCGGCAGAGCTGTATCGACATACACCGAGCGCGTAACGGTTGTTTCGTTTTCGGCAAGATCCTTGGCCGTCACCGTAATTTGATTTTCACCTTCGTTGATAAGCAATCGCTTGTTAAAGGTACCGTCACTTCCAAATTCGGCTGGCTCGCCGTTAATCGTCAAATCGGTGAGGAATTCGTCATACACCGTACCGGTGACGCTCACGACACCCGCATTCGTACGGGCTCCTTCATCTGGCGAAGTCAGGATCAGACCCGGTTTAGTCTGGTCAAGTGTCACGACCACCGGTTCGGAACGATCCGTTATTTTGCCGTATACCGCTGCTTGAACACTTAGCGGATTAGCACCTGGTTGAAGATCAACCGACAAACTGAACTGGCGATCCTTCACCTTCGTTGTGCCAGCCAGCTCCTTACCGTTAAAGAGCTGAATATCGGCTCCTTCTGCCGGAGAAGTTCCTGTTACGGTAATCGTCTCTTCCTGCGTATAGGTAGCCTTCGTAGGAGTCGTAATCGTTGGAGCATTCACCGGATATCTGACGATAGCCCGGATCATGTAGTTCCCCTCCTCCTCAGGTGATTGGCTCCATGTGCCGCTTACACCTTGCCAACTTCGAAGCGCATTGGGACTGCTTTCATCTGTAGCAAGACCCGGCGACTGTGTGCCTACAGCAGACTGTGTATATACGATGTAGAAGTCACCTTGAACCGTCACCGGCTCTGGGAGCTGCACCGTCGTCCATTGTGTCTCATCCCGTACGGCAGTCCCGTCGAATGGACCAGCCAACAATCGTCCAGGTGCTCCTGCGGCACCGGAGGCGTCATAGACAGAATATTGGAATGCCGTTCCTCCCGGATTCGGGAAAGCAGAGTTCCAGAACAAAAGCGATGCTCCTGTCACTTGAGCCACTTCCGACTCAGGCGTCATTCTGACTGCCCATGAATTGCCTGCCGCGTTAAAGGCTCTAGCATTTTCTCCTGTCCCGTCATCGTAGGCAATGCCTCCTTGGAACCCGATGAAAGGTTTCAACGTGACATTCGCTTCCACACTACCGTTCGGAGGAGCAGTAACGGATACACTGTCGCTATAATAATTCTCAGCTGAAATGGACAATGTGTATGTTCCTTCCAGCACGTCCAGCGTAAATTCTCCAGCCTCATTCGTCTCTACCGGAGCAATACGTGCATCCTCGAGCACCAACACTTTCGCTTTTTGGATCGGTTCACCGGATTGCTTGTCAGTAATGACCCCGTGAATCGTACCGTGAGGTACGGCCTGAAGACTAAAGTTTGCTCTGATAACTTTGTTATTCTCAATCGTGACTGCTTTCGTTTGAGGCACATAACCATAGGCTTCAGCCTTCAGCGTATAGTCGCCCGCTACATGGGTGAAGCTGTATTTGCCCGTGGTCGGGTCCGTTTTCACCGAACGTCCGGTTTCCAATACCGTAACCGTAGCGCTGGCTGGAAGACTGTCGAGACCGACACGTCCACTATCCACCGTTGTTTCTGCCGGCTTCACTTTCTCCTGGAATTCACTCTTTTCAGTGCTTGTAATTTTGTACAGCGGGAATTGTTCTTCCGCTTTTTCCAGCTTGATATTCGACTCAGGTACGATGTCCTTGGTCACTGTCGCAGCTGGAATACCCAGCACACGGAAATCGTCAATGTACCAGCCGTTCTTGTTGACACTGTTATCCGATTTCAAACGGAAGCGAATTTGGATCTCATTGCCGGTGTAGCTATCCAGATTGTAATAAACTGGAGTCCACTTTTTCCCATTCGTGTTGTGAGAGAACTTGCCCAGCTCGCTCCACGTGTCGCCATTGTTTTTAGACACTTCCACATAACCGTAATCATAGCCGGCCTCAATTTCAAACCAGTGATTGAAGGTCAGTGTTGCGTTGCGTACAGCCTGCAAATTAATTTTTGGAGAAACCAGCGAAAATTCAGCTCCGTTCTCATAATTGCTATCCAGATCGGTTGCCCACACATTGGGTCTGGACGCTGCGCTCTCTGGTCCTACTTCCTTGGGAATGCCGCGTTCCCACTCATCCTTAGTACCGGAATGAGTCCAGCCATTATCCGAGTTGCCGTCAAAATGATCGCTATACAGCGTATCCGGCACGTCTACTCTCAGAGAAGCCTCATTCGACTTGATTCCTTCATTACCACTATAATCCTCAGCCGCCACTGCATAATGATAGGTCGCTCCACCGACCGTGATGGTATCTGTGAGTGTCAGTGCTGAGGTTGTACCGATGGAAGTATAATTTTTGCCTGATTGGGTAGAACGATACACCTTATACTGCTTCACATCTTCATCGGAGGAAGCATTCCAGGCCAGTGTGACGTTGCCTACAGTATCTGCTTCAGCAGTCAAATTGCTCGGCGCAGCAGGTGCAACGGTATCTGGCTCCTGAATCGACAGATCGTCAATATACCAGCCATCTTTCACAACCGTATTGTCACTAGTAAAGTTGAACAGGAGGTATACCTTTTGACCCGCGAATGCCCGCAAATCAAGATATTGTGTTTTCCAGCCATTGCTGGTCCCGGTAAACGATAATACCTGTTCAAACGCATTCTGATTGTTTGTGGTTGCTACGTACACTTTGCCGAAATCAGAATTATTTTCAAGATCGTACCAATGCTTGAAGCTGACCAATGCCCCTTTTGAACTCTCGGTCAGATCAATCGGAGGGGCCATAAAATAACTGTTGGAGTTAGCCTGATATTGGCCTTCGAGATTAGTCGCGATGACCTTTGTACCCGAATGTGCGCTTTTAGGGCCGCTTGTCGGAGTTCCCCATTTCCAAACACTGCCCTGTCCACCGATATTAATACCGGCAATGTCTTTTTCAAAGTCTTGTGTGTAGCCTGGTTTTACGCCTTTGGAGATTTTAACCTTGTATACTTCAGTTTCAAATCCGTTATTACCATAATCATTTACACGAATATAGTATTCCAGACCAGCGCTGTCCACCAAAAAAGTCGGGATGGATGCTTGATATGTACCATCTTTGCTGTCGCCGGAGGTCCGTTCCAACGGAATATATACATAGTTTGACGTACCTGCTGTTTTGGCAAATGCCTCAACGGCTGTCACGCCGACATCATCCGTTACATGAGCAGTCAGAGGTATATCAATACCCTCGAATGCGGCTACGGGCGGTGTATGCTCGAGAACAGGTGCTTCCAGATCGTCGCCACCCGTTACAACTTTACCAGACACGGAGCCCAGACCTTGCATGACCGAACCGACTGCATCCAGCGCATTAATGACACCATGTCCGTATCCATTGTTTGGCGAAGTAGGATATGTGCTATCTGTACGCGGTGTAGCTGTGTTCATCAAAATTTCCTCAAGCTGGTCTACGGTAAGAGAATGATTCGCCTGCAGCAACAGTGCTGCAAGACCCGCAACATGCGGACCTGCCATGGAAGTACCGTTATATCCACCTTTATAGGCGCCGCCAGCGACAGATGACCGGATATTTACACCCGGCGCGGAAACTTCGGGCTTCACCTCACCATAGGGTGAGGGTCCTAACAATGAGAAGCTTGCCAGATTATCATTGCTATCCGTGGCTCCAGTAGCAAAGGATTCTGGATAGTTCGCCGGATTGGCTACCGAGGCAGGTCCGCCTGGATTGGAAAGAGAGGTGTTACCTGCGGAGAATTCGGGGAAGATTTGAGCATCCCGCCATGCCTGAACCACAGGCCGGAACCATTCATCAAGACCCGGTCCGCCTCCCCACGAGTTGTTCACTACATCTGGAGCAAGCTCGGGATGAAGATTCCCTTGAGCATCTTTTGGCGCAAGCAGCCATTGACCGCCATCCAGTATAATCGCATCCGTCGTTTCCGGATTAAAAATCCGAACTGCAATCCACTTCGCACCAGGAGCAACGCCCACTCGGTTCGTTCCGTTCTCCTCGGAGCCGACCATCGTGCCCATCGTATGCGTACCATGGGAATCGTCTTCCTGATCGACCGGAAGCGTCGCATGACTATGCGGATCGTACCAGCTCAGCTCGGGATTCACGACATTGCCTGCCGCGTCCAGACCCCGCCATTTGCGATGAAGGGCCGGATGTGTATAATCTACACCTGTATCCAGATTGGCAACTACGATTCCGGTTCCGTCGATTCCTTTTTCCCACACTTGTGGTGCGTTAATATGGGATATGTTCCATTCCACCGTAGATGGGTCTACAGCGTTCTTACCTGCATTGCCAGGCTTAGCCGATGTTTTGCCATCGTCCTTCTCCAGTTCTACAGCTTTCTCTACCGTTGCAGACTTCGCCGTTGCTGCTGTCGCTGTTGCAGCTGTTTCAGCCGTTTTGGCATTTGCTCCCTCTGCTTGCTTGTCAACTGTCACCTTTTGTAGATAACGCGTTTCATTCGGCAAGACTTTATCGACCTCAGGCAACTGCGAAATATGATCCAGCACCTCCTTGGTGCTTGTTACAGCCAATGCATTGACAATAAAAAAGCTTTTATATTCCTTCACTCCGCCGCTCTCTGATTGCTTATCCAAATAATTTTCAAGCCCATATTGGGTTCTTGAAGCCGTTTCGCGCAGAGAACTGATCACATGGCTGCGTGCAGCCATTTTGGCAGCGGAAGGTGTTATTTTCTCAAGTGAGGCCTTTTGGAGAGCATTTTTGGAAACCTTGTTAGTGTCAACTTGTTCTTTTAATTTGACCAGATAGGTAACATAGTTATTCTCCTCAAACTGTTTGGTCAGTTTCGGAGATACCTTCGCGGTCGTGATCTTGTGCGAGGCTGATTTCAGCTCCAGCTTGGAGCCATCCGGTGTGTTTTTCGCCAAAGCAGGTTGAACAAAGGAAAAGGCCATAAGCAAAGATAGTCCGATAGATAGTGGTTTCTTGAATCGTTTAGGTTTAATCAATTACTTCTCCACTCCTTTTACTAGGTTTAATGTTTCTGGAATAACCTGTACAGAGTAAGACCTCATACCTTACACATCAAACACACGGGTTGCGCAACACGATGTGGCTGGCGACCACCTCCTTCATAGAATATAGAGGCACAAAAATATTTGGCTGTTCATAGGTGGTGGTACTTCATAGGTGAGTTTACAATCCTAATAGGAAGCGATGAAATTCAGTAGAAACCAAGGAGAAAAAGCAGGAGTACTTCGAAGAAAAACATGTTATATCATTACAGTTTATATTAAAAATTGATATATAATCATATATTATGGAATAGTATAAAGTTATCAAAACAGATATACAAGTCATTTTTTTGCATTTTTCTTGAAATTCTATGACTTTTATATTCTTTTATGTACGAAAACCCCCTTTTTGCGGCTACGCAATAGTGCATTACACGGTTAACAGGTGTATGCAATCTCTGTACGAGCCGCTCAAAGGGATTTTCGGGGGTCTTTCTTAATCCTATCTTTCGCTCTATATCTTGTTCATTGGAAGTCGCTTATGGGATTTTTGCAAAATCCTCAGTTAAGTACTGAATTGACTGCAGCAAGCGCATCGATCAGACCATATCCGTAACCATTGTTCGGAGAAGTCCGATACTGGCTGTCTGTCAGCGGAGTCGCTGTTTTTGAAATAACATCCTCCAGTTGATCCACAGTCAAAGATGGTTTGGCCTGAAGCAGTAATGCTGCTAATCCGGCAGTATGCGGGCCTGCCATGGAGGTACCGTTCCATCCCCCCTCATACACTCCGCCCGGTACAGAAGAACGGATGTTTACACCAGGAGCCGAAATTTCAGGCTTCACTTCGCCATAAGGAGAAGGACCGCGCAGCGAGAAGCTGGCCAGCTTGTTGTTTACGTCCGTGGCTCCTGTCGCATAAGCTTCCGGTAGATTCGCCGGATTGGCTACAGACCCAGCTCCACCCGGATTGGACCAAGTTGTGTTGCCTGCAGAAAACTCAGGGAAAATCTGAGCTGCTCTCCACGCCTTGGTGACTGGACGATACCATTCATCCAGGCCAGGTCCGCCGCCCCAGGAGTTATTCACCACATCCGGAGCAAGCTCAGGGTGCTTTTTACCGTTTTTATCTACAGGAGCAAGCAGCCACTGTCCACCGTCCAGCAAGATGGAGTCTGTAGTATCCGGATTGAACACTCGAACGGCAATCCATTGGGCACCGGGTGCAACACCGACTTCATTCGTACCGTTGCTGTCCGAGCCAACAATCGTCCCCATCGTGTGGGTACCATGTCCATCTGAGTCTGTCGGCAGTGATGCTCCGTTAACCGCATCATACCAGCTCAGCTCTGGATTCACGACTTGACCGGAAGCGTTCAAACCGCGCCATTTTCTTTTCAACGCAGGGTGAGTATACTCTACGCCTGTATCAAGATTGGCAACGACAACCCCTTTGCCGTCAATGCCTTTGGCCCACACCTGTGGTGCTTTGACTTTGGTGATATTCCATTCAACCCGGCTAGGAGTTACAGCATCCTTGTATACAGATTCCTCCACCGACTTCTGAGCATTCACTTCCGTTACAGCCGTGTCTACAGCGGCTTGATCTGCAACCGCTTGGTCAGCTGTCGGTTCCTCAACTACGGGCTGGGCATCCTTATCTATTTCTACCTTTTGCAGTTCCCGCTTTTCGTCCGGTAAAATTTTGTCGATCTCAGGAAGTGTGGCGAGATTATCCATGACCTCTTTCGTGCTGGTTACCGCAAATGCGTTCACAATAAAGTAACTCTTGTACTTTTTGACGTTTCCGTTATTGACTTCCTTCTTTAAGTATTCTTCCACGGATTGTTGCGTTTTTTCTGCTGTATCCATGAGGGAGTTCACAACCGTTGTACGTACAGAAAGCTTAGCAGCAGCGGGGGAAATCTGCTCTGCAGAGGCCTTTTGGAAAGCATGCTTGGCTACCGACTCCGTATCCACCTGATCTTTCAATTTAACCAGATAGGTGACATACTCGCTGGCACTGAATTGTTGGTTCAGCTTCGCTGAAACCTTGGCGGAAATCGTCGATGCTCCTGCTGAGGTGGCTGTGCTGGAATCTCCATATACCGGAGAAATCAGAGAAAAAGCAAGAAGAGCGGTAAAACTGACCGACAGCGTCTTTTTGATATTTTTCGACTTAATCAATACTTTCCATCTCTCTTTACTTGGTTTTTTAATTCTCAAGGACAACCTTCCGGGCAGCTACGTCAAAAGCTCACAAAATAGCCTCTGGTACTCACCTCCTTTAAAAAATATAGATTCCGCCGGGGTGAAATCCATAGATCATCATTCTGAGGTGAACAACCCTTGGTGCAGACCGTAAAGAACGAGCATCGGGTAGAAACAGGTGGACAAGTTTGAAAACGATAAGTGAAAAAATGAAGAAAAAGGTAGGGTAAGAAACTAGAAGTGATCGAGGAGGTTGATAGCAAGTATTAAAATACAATTTAAAACAAAATAATGAAACATATGGTATCTTTTGAATCTAGTATAGTGTCATAAAATCAGATATTCAAGCATTTTTTTGAATTTTATTCCTTTTTTTCTTTAAGAAGAGAAAAATCTCTTCCATTTTCGAAGCAAATGCAAGTCTTCATTGTGCACTTGGTTTCGGAGATTAGAAGAGATTTTTCGGCATTCACCAATAAATTTTATCTGCCGCTATTTACAGGTATGGGAACCGAAACGGCTCCATCTGCAAAGGAAGATTTGGTTTGCTGCGATCTGCGGCACAGACTCGTACATTCTCGGAAAGCCATTTGTCTGCATCCACAGCATTGATCCTGATTCACCAGTGCAAGGGCAGCCGTAAGAGCCTCTCCTGTATGTTCGAAAAAATGCTTTTGTCCAATCATGTCGTAGCATCCGGTTTTCTGTAGTAATGCCAGCGGTTGAGGCTGGAGTCCAGAAACAAGCACCGTCCCGCCAGACTTCCGGTATTTCTGAATTAATGCGGTAAAGTTACCTTCTCCCGTCATATCCATAAAAGGGACCTTTCCCATACGCAACAACAAAATCCCTTGCAGATGATCAGTCTGACCTCCCACACCTGAGTTTTCCAATACCGAAGCTGCACCGAAAAATAGAGGGCCTTCCACATTGTAAATAGCCACCTGTGGACAATCATGCTGATCTGTGACCATATGCGCGCCTACTTTTTCATGTTTTACAGAAGGATCAGGAAGTACCTTGTCTACTGAAAGTGTACTGCTCATACGTTTGACAAACAATACAACCGCTAGAATCAGGCCTACCTCCACAGCCGTTGTCAGCGTCGTAAAAACCGTTAGCAAAAAGGTGACAACCAGCACAATAGAATCCGCTGTCCGCGTTTTGAGAATGTGGGCAAAATGCTTGCGCTCACTCATATTCCAGGCCACTACCATTAGCACCGGAGCCATACTGGCCAACGGAATATTGGATGCATAAGGTGCAAAAAGCACCAGAATGAGGAGCACCACGAACCCATGTACGATACCTGACATAGGAGAAACAGCACCATTACGGATATTTGTGGCAGTGCGGGCAATTGCACCTGTCGCAGGAATACCGCCGAACAGCGGTGTCAGCAAATTAGCAATCCCTTGTCCAACCAGTTCACGATTGCTGTTATGCCGGGCTCCCGTCATACCGTCAGCTACCACCGCTGAAAGCAGAGATTCAATAGCTCCCAGCATTGCAATAACAAGTGCTGGCGGCAAGAGTTTCACAATCAAATCCCACGTCATCGCAGGAATATGTAGCTCAGGCAAAGATGCTGGAATTGCGCCATACGCAGAACCAATCGTAGCCACCTGCCCTGGAAAAAGTAAAGCTGCCACCAGCGTTGACAAGAGTAGGCCAACCAGTGAGCCGGGTATCTTGGGCCATTTTTTAGGCACCAAAATAAGCGCGGCAAGACAGATACAAGCCGTCAGGATACTATACACATTCAGTGAAGGAAGTCGATGGATGAGCTCTGCCATGGAAGGCAGAAAAGTTTCGTGCCTCTCTACCCCGCGCAAGCCGAGAAAGTTAGCAATCTGACCACTGAATATCGTTACGGCAATCCCTGCCGTAAAGCCAATCGTTACTGGCTTGGGAATAAACTTGATCAATGCCCCCAGCCTGAGTACACCCATTAAAATGAGCATAATGCCCGCCATAAAACCGGCTATGAGTAAGTTCTCATAACCGTATTGCATGACAATAGCCAGCAAAATCGGAATAAATGCACCTGTAGGTCCTCCGATCTGGAATTTGGACCCTCCCAGCAGCGAAACCAAAATTCCCGCAACAATGGTCGTATACAGCCCATACTCCGGCTTTACTCCTGATGCAATAGCAAACGCCATACCGAGTGGAATCGCCACAATCGCTACAATACTTCCGGAAATGAGATCCTTTCGCAAAGCCCCTGCGTTATAGCCTTCGAACCTTCCTATCCACTTCATTCCTATAACCCTTCTTTTCTGTAATAGCATTACTTCTCGTTACGTATACCTTCCAGCAACGAGATAGCTTCGACCAAATGATTGTCAAAAATCCGCCGCGCGACCGCGAGAAGCTCAGTCAAAAGCGGATCACGTAGTGAATACACGACCGATGTACCTTCCTTAAAGCTGTTCACCAAATTTTTGGCCCGTAAAACGGCCAATTGCTGCGATACGGCAGAGCCTTCGGAACCGAGTGCAGTCTGCAGCTCGTTCACATTTCGTTCCCCTTCACTCAGCACCTCCAAAATACGGATGCGCAGAGGGTGAGCCAATGCTTTGAAAAAGTCGGCCTTAAATTTCTGGAGATCTCCTTCCATGCCTGCTCCGTCCCCCTCACAGATTTGTTCTATAGATGATCAACAATATCTGAATATTTGAATATTTAGTACAATAACAGCTTCGGGCCAATTGAACTATGATGTTACTCACACTTCACCATGAGTAAAGTCACATTTTCCCACACTTCTACCTTTCAGGGGTTGACAGCTTCCACAGGTTTCCATTAACATAGCAATTAACTTTAAGAAAAGGGGGCCGACAGACATGACCGAGCTTTACATGATAACGACAGACTGGCAGCATGATACAACCACATATTTGAGTTTTCGTCTCATCGGCCCCGTTCGGGCGACATGATGGGTGATATCACGCTGTCTGACGGTGTGATTAACCAGGCTTTTTTATTTTTTTATGCTATTGGAAGAACAGGTTATTTTACGTATTTATGATGTGTTGATCATAAAATGTAATGACACTTTCGGTGCAGGAAGCCGTAGACGACAAGTCTGCGGCTTTTTTTGTTTTTTAATCTTTTATGCAATTATTTATGAATTTACTTGAAGAAGGGAACTCCCCATTTATATGAATATACAACATACAACCGACTCGTCCTTGCATGAAGGACCATACAGCCATCTGATGAAGCTTCCGGCAGGTGATCTATCCGTATATGCTTCTCAGCAACTTTTCTCATCACTAGATTACAAGGTGTTCGAGATGGCTAATAACAATTTACAAATTCCAGGTATCCGCTATATGGGATACACACCAGATGTACATGTAGGCGTCGGAACCTGCATCGGTACGACTGCTGTATGGGGAATGGAGGACGGCTATGTTTCTCCCTCCATCGTCGGCAGTGATATTGGCTGCGGCATGCGCGTACACTTGACCAATCTGCACAAGGATGCTTTGAAGGAAACCAAGCTGCGCCGTAAGCTGGTCAAAACCATCGACAAATACTTGCCCATGGAAGCCCATCAGCGCGGGCATTATTCGGATATCCGACTGGAGCATATTGTACGCAAGGGTCTACACGGCTTACCCAACAAATATATTCCGGACAGCTACACTCCTAAGAAATCCACCTCACTCACCCATGTAGAGCACAGTAAGTTCTCATTTGACGAGGAGGTGCTGAATCTTGTCGAAGATCGTACATGGCATCGGGCCCACCGACAACTCGGCACGCTGGGTGGAGGCAATCACTTCGTCGAAATCCAGGCGATTGAAATCGCGGAGGAAAACCGCGAAACAGCTGAAGCTTGGGGGATGTTCGACGGTCAGGTGGCTGTGATGATTCATTCGGGATCACGGGCTTGGGGTGGAGCAGTCAGCCAGGCCAGTTCATCTGCCATTGCCAAGGTAATGAGCCGTCTCGGGCTCGGTACCTCCGACCCAAGACTGGTATTCGCACCGCTGGATCATCCCGAGGCTGCACATTATGTCGATATGATGTATTCGGCGCTGAATTATGCCGTCGTGAACCGACATCTCATCGCATACTCCGTGCGTGAAGCCTTCCGCGATGTCTTTGGTACAAAGTGCGAGTTGCGTACTTTGTACGATCTAATGCACAATTATGCTTGGGAGGAATCCCATCCGGATCACGGCAGCGTGTTTGTGCATCGTAAAGGTGCTACGCGTGCTCTTCCAGCAGGACACCCCGACAATCCACGGCCTTATCAGGCGACAGGGCATCCGGCCCTGATCCCCGGCTCTATGGGGACAGCCTCTTATATTATGGTAGGTTTACCGGGCGGTCAGGATAACTTCCACTCCATTTGCCATGGAGCAGGCCGTATTCGTTCGCGTTCTGCGACCAAACGACTCGTCAGTGTGGACGATTTTGCAGGGGCCCTGGGTGTAGGGACAGACGACGAAATTGTGGTCAATCAGGCATCACTGGAAAGCATTATCGACGAATCTCCGCAAGCCTACAAAAATGTAGATGATATTATCGAAAGTGTCACCGGGGCAGGACTCGCAGCAGTTGTAGCCAAATGCAAGCCGCTAGCCGCCCTGAAAGGAGCCAAATAATTTGAGTATAGACATCCCAGCTATTTACGAATTTGATGAACGTACAGATGGACGCATTACCGGTTATGCCGCTTATGCCCGTCTGATCGACGGTATCAGTGAAGCACTCTATAACCGCTACGGCGTAAAATACGTGCTGTATGCCAGCGATGATCCCAATATTGAGTATTGGGATCTGCTGGAGGAGGACATTCGTTCAGGTAGCCCCGATCTGGAGCATGTGGCACGGGTCTTCGATCGTTTGGAGGAACGCACCATCCAGTATGACGATGACGGGCCGACTCCTGAATACGGCGTGCATCTGTCGATGCGTAATAATGTATTCGCCTATCCCAAGTGGGGCATCGCGCTGGCGCGAGTTCCCTTTTTCCGTGAGAATGGCGTGTACAATGAAGATTACGTATTTGCGATAGGCGATCAGGAGCTGCAAGGCTTCCTCGCGGGAGTACGCGGTCGTGAACGTAAGCAGAATATGAAGCGTGTCACCGTTTTTACCGACACAAGCCGTGGACTTTCTCGGCAGGCAGAGCCGATAACCCGCGCAATTACGCGAGATGACGTGATTTTGAAAGCGCAAATCAAACGGGATATTTTCCGATCACTTGATCAGTTTTTTGAAGCGGATCGTACCTTCTATCAGACTTATAACATTCCTTACAAGCGCGGCATTCTACTATACGGCCATCCAGGCAACGGTAAAACAACACTTGTAAAATCTATTGCCAGCAGTGTACCGGGTCCGGCAGCCTACTGGCAAATTACGGAGTATACAACCAGTGAATCGGTCAAAGAGGTGTTCGAGGCGGCTACTCGCCTGGCTCCGATGGTGCTGGTCATTGAGGACATTGATTCCATGCCTCAGGAGGTGCGTTCTTTTTTCCTGAATACCCTCGACGGTGCTACATCCAAGGAGGGCATCTTCCTGATCGGAACGACCAATTATCCCGAAAAAATCGACCCGGGTCTGATGAACCGGGCAGGGCGTTTCGACCGGGCTTATGAAATCAGTTTGCCTGACGAAGCGCTGCGACTGGCATATCTCAAGTTGCGTAACTTCCTTGTTTTTGCAGGAGAAACGGGTACACAGAAGGCGGCAGCCATGACTGACGGGTTTTCGCTGGCACAGCTCGGAGAACTTTATGTCAGCACGGCTCTGGAGTGGCATGAGCAGGGAAAAGCCGATATTGAACTGATTATCAAAGGTATGCGAGGCGAGCTCGATAAGAGCCGTAAGCAGGACTGGCTAAAAAATGTGGCCGAAGGACGAGTCGGGTTCTTCTGATTTATCCTTTCATTGCCTTATCAAGAAATTTATGTTACATTGATAAACAATAAAGTATCGAAAGGGTGACCTTAAGCCAATGATCTACTAATCCTATTCCACCAAAGAAAAAAATCGTAATCTTACGAATTTTCTGGATAGGATTAGTGTAGGCTTTTGGGTATTAACGATAAGAGCATTGCTTCTTTGACGGGAGCAGTGTATCTTCTTGTTCGTATGTCTGCCTCCTATCCAGAAACCAATGGATAAGGAGGTTTTTTGCATGAAAAGAATACTTGGGATTCTAATGATTAATATCTTCATTGTTATGGTGGGCGTGGGTTTAATTACCCCCATCCTGCCGGAACTGATCATTGAGTTTGGAGCCAGTGGGCGGGCAATCGGTTTATTGGTAGCAGCCTATGGCATAACGCAGTTCCTGCTCTCTCCCCTGACTGGACAGCTGTCTGATCGATATGGGAGAAAAGTTTTTATCCTCGTAGGTGTCATTGTTTTTGCTGTAGCTAAATTTATCTTTGCTATCGGAGATGAATTATGGATGCTGTATACCTCAAGACTTCTGGAAGGAATGGCAGCAGCCTTGATTGTTCCTCCTATGATGGCATATGTAGCGGATATTACAACAACCGAAGAACGCGCCAAAGGGAACAGCCTGCTCGCCGCAGCCATGTCATTCGGATTTGTTATTGGACCTGGATTGGGTGGTCTTCTTGCAGGATATGGAACGAGAGTGCCGCTTTACACAGCGACAGGTGCTGCTATAGCTGCTGTTATTTTTTCAGTGTTTTGTTTGCCAGAAAGTTTATCGAAAGAGCAAATGAAAGCAGCGCGGGCAAGAATGATTCAGAAGAAATCTATTTATAAACAATACGCGAGATCGTTGAAGTCAAAATATACGATGCTCTTTGTACTTGTCCTGGTGATGACCTTTGGACTCGCTAATTTTGAATCTGTTCTTGGTTTATATGTAACGAACCGTTTTCAATTTTCAGCGCAACATATTGCTGTCATTCTGACCGTAGGTGCTGTGATCGGAGTCAGTATGCAAGCATTAGTTGTTGCTAAGATAATCAATAAGTTTGGTGAAAGAAGGGTGATCAAAGGATCGCTACTTTTCACCTCAGTTGCTTATATTTTATTTCTCTTCGCCAAAGATTTTTGGAGTATCTTCCTTGTCACTTCCCTTATTTTCTTTGCCACCGCTATGCTCCGTCCAGCTCTTAATACACAATTATCGAAGATGGCAGGGAATGAGCAAGGATATGTAGCTGGTATGAATAATGCCTATATGAGTGTTGGGAATATTTTAGGGCCCACTCTGGCGGGATTTTTATTTGATGCAAATCTGTTCGCTCCATTTATAGCAGGCTGTTGTATTCTGTTGATTACTTTTTTGCTTACATTAAAAATGAAATAAAAGAGGACAACTGATGAGCAAAAGGCAGCTACGGGTGCAAGGCTTTATTTTTGAAATGCCCGGCTGTAGCTGCCTTTTATTCAGTCTAAACGCTTATTTTAATAAATACTGTATTTCCCTTTATTCCACTTCCCCGCTCAGACGATTCAAAAACTGAATAGCCCGTGGACTGGTGGGCTGCTCCAGAACCTCATGCGGCGTACCCTGCTCAACGATTACACCCTGATCCATCAAAATCACATGGTCCGCGACCTCGGCTGCAAACTTCATTTCATGGGTAACAATGACCATCGTCATCCCTTCGGCAGCCAGCTGTTTTATAACCTTGAGTACTTCGCCTACCAACTCGGGGTCAAGCGCGGAGGTCGGCTCGTCGAACAATAGTACCTCAGGTTCGACCGCCATTGCCCGGGCAATACCGACACGTTGCTGCTGTCCTCCCGACAACTGATGCGGATAGGATTCCGCTTTATCAGCCAACCCCACTTTTTTAAGCAATTCCAATGCACGTTTGCGCGCCTCGTCCTTGCTCTTTTTCTGAACCGTGACTTGTCCCTCCATCACATTTTGTACTGCTGTCATATGCGGGAAGAGGTTGTAGGATTGAAATACCATCCCTGTCCGCTTGCGCAGTGCCAAAATGTTTTCTTGCCGGAGCTTCGTTCCTTTCGCAAAATTCAGTGCAATATCCCCTACTTGGATCTCTCCTTGGTCAGGAACCTCCAGCAAATTCAAGCAGCGTAAAAGCGTTGTTTTACCAGAACCGGAAGGACCGATGATAACAAGCACTTTCCCCTTACCCAACGTCACGTCAACACCCTTAAGCACTTCCAGCGAGCCGAACGATTTGTGTATATTCCGAATTTGGATCACCGGTACAATCTCCTTTATCTGACGGAAAAACGGCCTAGTCGCTTCTCCAGGTAATTTTGCAGCACAGTCAATATGGTGCTAAATAACAGGTAAATAACCCCCGCCTCGGTATACACCAATAGCGGTTCGTATGTGGTAGCTACAATCTGGTTAGCCGTTCTGAACATTTCCACATAGGTGATGGTCGCAGCCAGTGAGGTATCCTTCACCAAGCTGATGAATGAATTAGCCAACGGAGGTACGGACACACGGGATGCTTGCGGGAGCACGATACGACGCAATACTTGCCAGCGCGTCATCCCCAGGGAGTACCCCGCCTCCCATTGGCCTTCCTGAATGGATATGATAGCCGCACGCATAATTTCAGAGCTATAAGCCCCTACGCTGAGGGTAAAGCCGATCACTGAAGCAATAAACGGGTCCAGTGTAATACCTACGGAAGGTAAACCATAGAAAATAATATACAATTGCACCAGCAAAGGAGTTCCTCGAATCACCCATACATAGAAGCCGAAAATCAGCTTGAGTATTCTCCATTTGGACAGCCGGGCCAACGCTGTAATCAGCGCAAGCACGAGTCCAAGAGCAAAGGAGATAAGCGTGAGCGGAATCGTAAAAGAAACCCCTGCTTTTAGCAGAGGCAATAATGAATCCATAATGATTTGTATTTGGCGATCATCCATTGTACAGACATCCTTTGAAAAGATAGGTTTGAGAAGATTCGGTTCGACTTGGCGAACGTTGGGTCTTCATTTATTATTTGGATACGTCGGCTCCAAAATATTTCTCGGAAATTTTCAGGTACGTACCGTCAGCCTTCATATCAGCCAGCGCTTTGTTTACTTCCTTGATCAAATCTTTGCTGCCTTTATTGAATACAGCTGCGCTGTGTGAAGCATCTGGAGATTCGTCCACCTTTTTGATGGGTGCATCAGGCTTTTGCTTTTTCAGATCGAGATAGGATAATCCATCATTGACGGTCGCATCCACCCGTTTGGAAGTCAGGAGGTCAATGGCTTGGTTGAATCCCTCTGTTGCCACAATTTCCGCACCGTTGCTTTTCGCGATTTGAGTCAGGTTGCTGGTCAGGGATTGCCCGGACTTTTTCCCTTTTAGATCGGCAAATTTCTGGATGTCCGTATTATCTTCGCTCACGATCAGCACGGCCTTGGAGACAATGTACGGATCGGAGAAATCATATTTTTGTTTGCGCTCATCTGTAATGGACACTTCATTGAATACCGTGTCAAACCGCTTGGAGTTCAACCCTGCGAATATGCCGTCCCATTGCGTCTCGATAAACTCCGGTTGTACCCCCAGACGTTTACTCACTTCGGTCGCAATATCGACATCGAAGCCTGTCAGTTTACCAGCAGCATCATGGTAGGTAAACGGAGCATAGGTGCCTTCCGTGCCAATTCTTAGCTTGCCGCTTGCTTTTACAGATTCAAGAGTAGCTGTAGCAGTGGTATCTGCTTTTCCATTATTAGATCCGTTTTCTCCGGTAGATGCATTATTGGTACTGGCGCCTTTATCGTTGTTACCGCATGCCGAAACCAGCAATGCCATCACGATGAGTACAATCGGCAAAAAACTAAATTTTTTCATGGTATCCACACTCTTTCCCTTTTCTTGATAACCTAGCACACGGCTGGTCATTGAATAGTACATCATTCATTTTCACGCGTCAATGCTTTTATCCAATAATCCCTATGCAAAAGGTAAGCTATTTACTTTTGCAGCCTTTAGTTATTCTAGGTTGACTCTTTCATTGGCAGGCTATTCATTATAACTCCCCTCACAGCAACTTTTTCTGTACCCTTACGTTAGAGATTTCGTATAATAGGTTTTAATATGCCGTTCTGAAATCTGTACCGGAGTGTGATCATGGATACCCAAAATTCAACCTTATCCTCTACTTCACCTGAAGAAAGTCACTCGGCCTGGGCTACCTTCACTTCACCTTTAAAACAATCCAAAGCGTTCACCTTGTTGTGGCTTGGACATTGGATCGCAATGTTGGGGAGCTCAGTCACCACAGTCATTTTGCCACTGGTTATCTATTCCCTAACAGGCTCGACTACTATCATGGGACTGGCGATGACTGTTTATATGTTGCCTAACGTACTTATTCTGCCTTTCGCAGGCATGATCGTGGACAGAATTGACCGAATTCGTCTCCTTCTGTTTACGAATATCGCCCGGTTTGGACTGATGTTCATTGCGGCGGTGCTGATGTTTACAGGCGGGATGAAATTGCCGTTTCTATTCGTTGGCCTAGCGTTGTACGGATTGATGGACGGTATCTTTAATCCTGCTTATTCTGCCTTACGTGCGCAGGTATTCACACCGGACATACGCAATGCAGCCAACGCGCTTAGTCAGATCAGTATACAAGCCGTCCGTCTACTTGGTCCTCCGTTAGGAGGCTTCATTGTATCTTTTTCCTCACCGGGTGTCGGCTTTGGACTGGATTCTATCGCTTATCTGATATCTTTTGCCTGCTTTTGGATGTTAAGCGCTCATTTGGCCTCCATCATCGGCAAAGGTCAGGTAGATCCAGAACAGCAAGATCAGGGTGGACAGCATTTTCTCAAGGATTTTATCGCAGGCTTTACCATTCTCAAAAGCCATCCTTGGCTATGGATTACGATTCTTGCCTTTTCCTTCATTAATATTTGTTATTCAGGCATTATCGCTGTACTCATTCCGTGGCTGTTTAAGGTTCATCATGGCTACAATCCAATCGTATACGGCATTGCGATGGCAAGTAGCGGCATTGGCGCTATGCTGGGAGCCTTTGTGTATGGATCACGTAAGCATTGGAAGCATCGCGGTCTGCTCGCTTACTTAGGAGCTTTTGTCAGCGGTCTTGCTTTACTACTGTTGTCTGTAGTCACCTGGATGCCAGGACTGATTATGAGCATGATGCTCGAAGGATTTGGCATTATGATATTTGCGATTATCTGGGAGACAAGCCTTCAGGAATTAGTCCCAGCCGAGTCTTTTGGACGTGTAGCTAGTCTGGATCTGATGTTTTCCTTTGCCCTGCTCCCTGTCGGCTATCTGGCAGTAGGTGCTGTGGCGGACAAGCTTGGTGGTTTGTTCACAATTGGCATGTTTGCAACCATCGGCATGTGTATCGTACTTGGCGTCCTAAGTGTTCCGCATATCAGGCGGTTTCAATAGGAAAAATTCGTCACTTTTCCTCAAAAAAAGCTGCTCCCACAGGTTCATTTTCGAACCTTGCGGAAGCAGCTTCTCTCCATTTTAGCTTTGTGCCTCATTGGGGCTATTCTATTCAACGATTCGTAAAGTTAGCCTCTGCTCCGTCCAACGGAACGGAAGATCAAGCTTACAATCACAACCAGCACAATCGCACCAATTAATGCAGGAACGATGTAGAACGATCCGATTTCAGGACCCCAGTCTCCCAGAATCAAGCTACCCAACCATGCGCCGATAAAACCAGCGATGATGTTACCTATCACGCCACCCGGAACATCACGACCTGCAATAATTCCTGCCAACCAACCAATAATACCACCAACAATCAATGCCCATAACCAACTCATTTTGCGTCACCTCGTTTAAGTTTTTATCGTTGTGTTCTATTATTAACCACTCGAACTCCTTTTGAACACACAAAAGACGATTGGTTAATATTACCACAGTACGGAACATTGATTTAGAGACTTGATACCATCTTACGTGCCTCTACGACTATTTATACCCCTTGTGTGAAAAGTGTGTCTCATATGCGTTTATCCTTGTATTCCTGCTTTTTTTGTGCCATCCTCACATTATGGCTTCATTAATGTCACTTCATGCATAAGTTACAAAAATAACAGATTTTAAGGAGTGACCCCAACTGGAGTGTCGAGTAGGATGTGCCGCGTGCTGTATTGCCATTACGATTTCTTCCCCTATTCCCGGCATGCCAGATGGAAAACCAGCTGGTGTTCCTTGCCCTCAGCTCACTTCCGATTACCGTTGCCGATTGTTTGGCAAACCTGAGCGCCCAGTTGTATGCAGTGGATTCCATGCTGATGAGGATACGTGTGGAAGCACTAATGAAAGAGCATTTGAGCTGCTGAGAGAGCTGGAGGAGTCAACTTTACCGGGTAAAGCTTAAGGAGAAGTTCATTCTATATGAAGGAGAATTTTAATTATGAATGTTATTGAAAAAAGAATTGCCGAATTGAAGCAATATCGGCCCGATCTTACCGCCCCGAAGGATATAGATTTATTCTGGGCCAATACATTGGAAGAAGTCCACACCAAACCTGTACGTGCGTTCAAAGCTCCCGTAGAAACACCATATCCTCATATCCTTGCCTACCGGGTTACTTTTGAGGGTGTCGATGATACGCCTCTGCATGCCTGGTATGTACGCCCCCGATTTGCCGGAGATCAAAAACTGCCGTGTATCGTTCTGTTTCATGGCTATACAGGCGGAAAAGGCTATCCTGAAGATTATTCCTCCTGGCTCATGCTTGGCTTTGCAGTATTGGCGGTAGATGTGCGTGGTCAGGGAGGAGAAACGGGAGACCGTCTGGGTGATCCTCATGGTACGATTAAAGGCTGGGTAACGAAAGGAATATTGGACAAGGATACCTGCTACTACAAAACGATTACAACCGATGCCCTTAGAGCCGTAGATTGGGTAGCGGTGCAGTCGGATGTCGATTCGGCTAAAATCGCAATCAGTGGCGCCAGTCAAGGCGGCGGACTTTCATTAATGGTGGCTGCGCTTAGCGATAAAGCTGCCATTACGGTAGCGGATATCCCCAATATGTGTCATATGGATTTTGGTATGATGAATTCTACCAGTTCACTGACGGAAGCAGCTGAATTCGCCAACCGATTTCCGGAGCATTTGGAGCAGGTACTACATACATTAAGTTATTTTGACGTGATGAATCTGGCTCATCGTATTCGTATCCCGATCATGGTATCGGTAGGGTTCAAGGATACGGTGTGTATGCCTGAGACGATTTTCGCCGCGTATAACCGCATTGAATCAGCGAAAACGATTGAAATTTATCCGTTTACCGGACATTGGGTTGAAGGCTTTCAAAGACGCAAAACGGCAGAATTTTTAGTTCAGCATTTTTCATAATTCCTCCGGTGCACAAAAAAAGAACACCACGCATCAAACTGCGTAATGTTCTTTTCTACTGCATCGGGGCCAGTCCCGCTTACGCCCGACAAACTCCTCGACAACTCACACGAAACAAATCTTCTAAGATTACGATGCAGCTCGCTGTTCTGCTGCCGAATCCCCTGTCCATTTTCGCACCCAAACAAAATCCATAATCATCAGACCAAACGGGATGAAGGAGGCAAACATAATAAAAAGAGGCCGCCGTATAGACCAGTGCAGTGCTGTTTTTCCATAGATTAAAGCAACGAGGAGCAACAAAAAGCTCACCCGGTATATGTTACCAATCACCATAACCGCCTGGGTCATGCCCGCAGCTTGCAGGGGCTGGTGGGTGAATAGTATCGCCAAATAAGCTATAGCTTGAATCCAGAGCATGAGTCGGACACGCCCCAAAGGTGTTCTTAACACAAATGTAATCCCCTCTCCATAAGCAAGGATGTTCTCTCATCCTTTACACATCCTTTATTATAACGAAAAGGTCCCCAAACTCCAACCTATCCATTTTTGAATTTTGACCTAATGAGTTGTGTCTGATACAGTTGTGTAAGAGGTGATTATAAATGCTTAAACTGGGTATGCTGGACCAGTCTCATATTCCTGAAGGCGGTACTGCTCAGGATGCATTATCCAATACAACAGATTTAGCGCGTGAAGCTGATCAACTGGGATATAGCCGTTATTGGGTATCCGAACATCATGCGTCCAAAACACTAGCGCACTCCAGCCCTGAGGTGCTGATTGCGCATTTGGCTGCTCACACATCGCGCATTCGTGTGGGTTCAGGCGGTATTATGCTGCCACACTACAGCGCGTATAAAGTCGCCGAAAACTTCCGCTTGCTGGAGGCGCTCCATCCAGGACGCATCGACCTGGGAATAGGACGTGCTCCCGGTGGTTTACCCCTGGCTACTCGTGCCCTGCAGGAAGGCAAGTACCAATCTGTCGAACAATATCCACAGCAGATTCTCGATTTAATCGATTACTTCCATGATTCGGTGCCTGACAATCATCGATTTGCCGGTCTTCATGCCTCCCCGATGATATCGACCGTCCCTGAATTATGGTTGCTTGGCTCCAGCGGAGAGAGCGCCCGATTGGCCGCGATGATGGGTGCCTCCTATGCCTTTGCCCAATTTTTCGGGACTCCAGGTGGTGTAGAAGCTACCGCACGTTACCACGAGCAATTCCAGCCTTCCATTCTGGGTGATAAGCCCCATTCCATGGCAGCAGTTACGGTGGCCTGCGCGGAAACCGAAGAGGAAGCTGAGCAGCTGGCGTCCAGTGCTAGTTTGTATTTCCTTTTGCTCATGCAAGGTAAAGAAATGAGTTCTCTTCCGTCGGTGAAAACAGCAATGTCCTATCCGTACACGGAGTTGGATCGTGAGCGGCTGCGTCAGTCCGCAGCATGGCGCGTTGTTGGTACCCCTGAACAGTGTAAGGAACAACTGCTAAGACTGGCTGAGCAGTATCGTACCGATGAGTTACTGGTCGTTTCATCCATTCATGACTTCGATAAACGTGTTCAGTCCTACCGTCTGCTGGCCAAAGCTTTTGGTTTGGTATAGACGCAATTGAACAGAGGCTGAGCTTCAGAAACACAAAAAACCCCCGCCTGCCTATGATGGCAACAGCGGGGGTTTGTCGTAGAGAAGGGTTCATTGGAACCAACCCCTCTGCACTATGGAAGTAATTCAAGCACCACAAAAGTCGAACATCGTATGGTACTTTGGTAGTATATGAACATAAACTAAAGTGTCAGTCGTTTCCGCCTAAAGTGCCAGTTCGTATATACCAAAGGCGCATATTCAATACTCCAAACCTTGGAAAGATTGTATCCAAAAGTCCCGTATCTTTACTCGTTTCGCTAAAGTTAGTAACGGTTAATTCTAAGGTTCTATACCCCAAACCAGCTTACCCTGTTGATATACAGTGCCATGGTCCCAGTCTGCAAATGCTTTTTGGGTAGCGCCATAGGAGTAATCGTTGGTCTCATCAAAATTGCTCCAATTTGCAGCATGAATACGGGGTTGAATTTCTCCGCTTTCCCCACCGGGCTGAATCGTTCCCGCTCCATCTGTAAAAGAAATCTCCACATATTTATCAGCCTTGGCCTTTGGCTTCGGCAATGTTACAAAAGTTGCTTTTACCTTTTCATTGCCAATCCTGGCCCAGTCTACAAAAAACTGCTGAGCTTGTTTGCTTTCATCTGTGTAATAGTAGCGAATTTTTAGATCACTCAACTTCACAGCTGTTTTCCCTGTATTTTTGATATTAAATTCAGGACGGATTGCGTTATCCTTGGCATTTGTGTCACCGGTGCGATACTGTAGCACAATTCCTTGATCGTTACTATCTGGTGTACTTCCTCCGTTACCGTTATCGCCGCCGTTGTTGCCTCCACCGTTATTACCGCCAGTGTTGCCATCTCCGCCGTTATCCCCACCGTTGTTTCCGCCTCCACCAATGTTGCTGGAGCCTTCCAGAATCGCCTGTTTTACGAATTTGCCGGAAGCGGATAATTGTGAATCAGGCCATCCGCCTTTACGGTCAGCACCAGGCAACAGCGCAGCAGAGGTCTCATTTTTATCTGCCAGCGACCAGTTAGCCCAACTGATTCCACGGCTGGCAAGAAAATCAGTCCATACTTTGGATTCATTCAGGAACGGACCACCGTTACCCGAAGCATCGCTTGTACCCCACTCGGTAGCAAATATGCCCACGCCTTTGTTCAGCGCATAATCGACCCGATCGCGCAAGTACTGTCCATGCGTACCCGCATAGAAATGTACGGTATACATTGTATTCTTGTCTGGAAGTGGATGGTCAGCTGCATCATGTACATCCTGACTCCATGTGCCTGTTCCTACAATAATAATATTGTCCGGGTCCTTAGCTCGAATAACCTGAGATACCTCAGACGCATAAGGTCGGATTTGATTGTTCCAGTTCACATTCCCATTCGGCTCATTGGCAAGCTCATAGATTACGTTAGGCAAATGGCCGTACTGAGTCGAAAATTCATTAAAGAAAGCTTTGGCTTCATTTTTATGAATGTTCGGATCGCCATCTGAAAGAATGTGCCAGTCAATTATGACGTACAAGCCCAGTTTCTGTGCTGCCTCAATCGCTTCCTTCACTTTATTTTTCAAAGAAGGATTGGCGATATAACCATCTTCTTCAGTGTACAGTGCAACTCGGAATACGGAAATGCCCCAATCGTCCCGTAGCCATTTCATAGAGTCCTGATTTACCAGATCCCCAAACCATTGGACGCCGTGAGAGCTAATACCTTTGAGTTGTACAGGTTTACCGTTTTTATCCACCAGTTTACCATTCTTTACTGAAAGTTGTCCGTAACGTTCCACAGGGGTCGTCCCGGCAGCCTCTGCTGTTTGCGTATTCCAGTTGAATCCGTTCGTTAACGTTAATAGCAATACTGCTGTTAGCATCACCGCTACTCTTTTTGCGATCCTTGGCAGGACCCATTGCCCATTCATCATTTACACATTCCTTTCTTTTTATAAAGTAGATGAGACTTATCAGTACGTTGTTCTCCGCTCTTTCGCCTCCTCCTTCATACAACAAGAGGATCAGGTCCAAACATCGATGTCACTTACCTGTATATGGATGATACTACTATTATAGTTAGTTTCATGTTACATTTCGACTTTATGATAGAAAATGAACAGGAAGTCACGGTTTTGGGATGTGTTCTGCTTTGTTGGCTACTATAGAGTACTAAAGGGACAAAAGACTCATTTACCAATTGCAAAATTTGGAGAATTTTAGTTGTTTAATAAAAAAAGACTGCTTCCCGATGCCTTAGCTCGGTATAGCAGTCTTATAAATGATCTTATATGTGATCGAATAATGTTACAAATATCGTCTTAACGTATGATCTCCCTATTACCCCTGAGCAGTTGCTTGAGGCTCTTTGGTCGTCTGATCTTCCTTCATATCGCCGCCATCCGTCGCTTGATCTGTCAGTACAGTCTCAGATGAGTTACCTATTACCTTGTCAATAAGTTGCAGCCAAGGTTCTTCACTACCTCCACAGCTCTCAATATCACCGAGCAAGGACTCTAGCGTGGTTCCTTCTTCTGGCAAATCAATAACTAAACTGTCTTCGTCAACTTGGATGGTGCAGCAGGTTTTCATTGTAAATCCCTCGCTTAATTCATATTTGAGCATACAGTAAGCTAGCTCAGATGGGATGAACTCCCATGGATTCCGGGATAAGCCCTTTGAATCCGTCTGAAATTATAAACCTAATGCACATCAATTGCAATGAACAAACCTTGAATTTTTAAGAATTAGCGAGTGTTACAGAATGGATATCTAAATGAAGTGTTCGCGACAGTAATTTTGGATATATAAAGAATCAGTTCAAACTTTCAGCAAGCTCCGTAAAAATCACTCCAAGTGCATAAGCCCCTGCGTCTGGATAACCAAGGCTTCTCTCTCCGACCGTTCCGGCACGGCCCATGCGCGCCACGATGTCTTCCGTCTTTTTGGCCCCTGATACAGCGGCTTGAGCACCTCTTACAAAGGCTGTCTTCACGTCAAAATCTAATTTCGCGCTCTCCACCCAGCTATCCGCACATGGCACTAATGCATCTATAAGCGTTTTATCGCCAACGACGGCTCCTCTGCCGAAAGAACGTTCGCCTGTCGATTGTATACCTTGCACCGCAGCCTGCATCATATCTGCGAATTCGGAAACGGTGAGTTCGCTTCGTTCGCCCGCAGATCGTGCCGCTGCGCGAAATGCTGAGCCCCAGATCGGGCCCGAAGCGCCACCGCAGTATTCCATGATGACGAGCGAGCATGAATGAAGAAAGGCTCCCATCGTCAAAGAATCTTGATTCAGGATGTCTCTCCATTCCCGTTTCAGCTGACGAAATCCCTTTGCAACGCTCATGCCAAAGTCGCCGTCGCCTGCATGAGAGTCAAGATCGCAGAAAGGTACCTCATTCTTGATGATAACCTCGCTCATCTTATCGACTAGGTAGATAAGATTGTTCAACGTAATCTTGTTGCTCTCAATAACCGCAAAGGCAGGGTCAGTTTCCACCTCAAAGGATACTTGCCGCTTTTCGTCTGCTACAGTTGAAATATCCGTGAATACGACATGATCAACAGGTCCAGCCACCTTAAACGCTGGTGCGTTGCTTTCATGGGAAAGGAGCGTTTTCAGTTCGTTGTCCAGCTTCATGATGGAAACCGAGATACCTGCCATATCGATACTCGTCATATAATTATTGACAAAAGTGCGATCAATCTTGATCCCCTTCGCTGCTAGTTCGCGAGTGACCGAATGGTTGAAGAGGTACAGTTCTTGCAGAGGCGTACCGCCGAAACCATTGATCAACAGGGCAATTTCTCCGCTAAATCCAGTTTCAATCTGCATGTCTCGAAGGAGATCGGTCACCATTCTGCCTGCCAGCGTATCCGCATCCGTCAGCTTCTCGCGGCTGGTCCCAGGCTCGCCGTGAATGCCGACGCCATACTCGATTTCATCATGCCCGAGCTCTAATGTTGGCGTGCCCTTCGCCGGCACGGTACACGAAGTCAATGCGAATCCGATACTGCGTATATTCGCAGCGGCTTTCTCGGCCACTGCTTTAACTTCCGCCAGACTCCGGCCCTCTTCCGCCGCTGCACCCGCGATCTTATGGACGAGTACCGTTCCCGCCACCCCGCGCCGTCCGACCGTATATAGGCTGTCTTCTACAGCGATGTCGTCTTCAACCTTTACATAGTCCACTTCCAGACCGTCTTCAGTGGCCAGATGGGCGCCGTTTCTAAAGTTCATAATATCGCCGCTGTAATTTTTGATAATCAGCAGCGCACCTTTTTTCCCGGTTGTCGCTCGGATGGCCTGATATACTTGAATCTGTGAGGGAGAGGCGAAGACATCACCGCAGACCGCGGCATCGAGCATCCCTTTGCCAACGAAGCCGGCGTGGGCGGGCTCATGCCCGCTGCCACCGCCGCTGATGAGCGTTACTTTCTCCGCATTCAATTCCTTTTTCTTGAGCACTTTGTATTTTGGCAGAAATTCCAACTCGGGATGCGCGAGCGCAATACCACTGCACATCTCAAGGACCAAATTTTCTGCACGGTTGATGACCTTTTTCATGCTACTTTACCTCCGCTTTGTACTGGCTCCCGATACGGTCGGCCGCAGCGATTGCCGCTGCAACCTGCTCCACTGTGACCGGAAACGGCATGGAATGAATTGATTCCTCCAGAATGCAGGCCTTTGCAGCTACTTCCATGAGTTCTTCCTGGCTGATATGATCGACGCCGATATCGGCCAAGCAGACCGGTAAACCGACGGCTAAACAGAAATCAAGTACCTGATGCAATTCTTCCGTCGACGCGTTTTCGAGCACCAGCTGTGCGATCGTGCCGAATGCAACTTTTTCTCCATGATAATAATGATGCGTGCCTTCCAATATCGTGAGTCCATCATGAATCGCATGAGCCGCCGCAAGTCCGCCGCTCTCGAAGCCGAGGCCTGAGAGTAAAATATTAGTTTCAATGATATTTTCGAGTGCTTGCGTAACTTGGTTTTCATCACATGCCGCTTTTGCTTTGGCACCGTCTTTTAACAGCATTTCATAACATAGCGTTGCAAGTGCAATCGCCGCATTCGTACCTACTGCTGACGCACACTGTCCTTCGCGTACTCCGTTAGGCAGTCCGGCATTGACCCTGGAGTAAGAACGGGAGGTCGCACGGGCTTCAAAGTAAGTCGACAGTGCATCACCCATACCTGATACAAGGAATCGGGTTGGTGCATTAGCGATTACGGTGGTGTCGACTAATACGACACTCGGACTTTGCTTAAAATAGGCGTAATCGTCGAAAGCCCCTTCCGGGGTGTAAAGAACGGCCGAGTGACTTGTCGGTGCATCCGTCGCAGCAATCGTCGGACAGATGATAAGCGCTTCCCCTTGAGCCACGCATTTCGCCGCGTCGATCGCTTTCCCACCGCCGAGACCTACGATACAATCGCATCCATTTGCAGTAGCAATTTCCTGAAGTCTAGACACTTCCTGTCTGGAACACTCACCCATAAAACCGCTTTCAATAAAGTTCACGTTATATTTACCCAAAGTGGAATCAAGCTTATCTTTTACCCGCGCCACATCGTCAGGATGCGCAATCAGTAAAGCGGATTTGCCGAAGGTGCTCACATAGTAACCCAAATTCAACAATTCGTTTTCACCTTGTACATATTTGCTTGGGCTGATAAAAGCTTTTCTCATCTATAACTCCTCCTTATGATTGTGTTGGCTTCGTTCTAATTAAAACTATAACCGAACCATGTAAACTTTACATTGGAGGAATCAAGGAATATATTATAATTTGCAATCGTATTTTTTTGCACTGAAGATCACGAATTATACTTTTTTGTTATTGATTACAGGATAATTTACCATTAAGGGATGAGAATCTTGATACGTGAACATTTGAGCATCCAGAAAATCTTTGATTTGAAAAAGTGGGAGCAGCTGCAGGATTCATTAGCATCCGTTACCCAATTAGCCATTCTCACCGTCGATTATAAAGGGAATCCTGTAACTAGCCACAGTCAATGCCAATCGTTCTGCAAGAAGGTTCGCCAGGATGAGAATCTCCTTCCCTACTGCCAAAAATGTGACTCTCGCGGTGGACTTGAAGCGGTGCGTTCCAACAAACCTTATATTTATCTCTGTCATTATGACATCGTCGACATCGCGGTACCGATCATTATCGACGATAAGTACATTGGCGCCGTCATGGCAGGTCAGGTCCGCTTAGCCGATCCTTCGAGTGCCTTACAGCTGGAGCAAATCCTCACGTCAAAAAATGAAAAACTGTACAGTTCCAAATGGGAGGAGCTTAAGAATGATTACGCCGATCTGCCATCCATGACCTATCAGGAAATCCAGACGATCTCCAACATGTTATCCTTACTCTGTAATTATATTGTTGAAGAAGCGATGAACAAAAATCTTCTCACGGAAATGTTCGAGAAGGCACCGGCCACACAGTCCACACCGCAGTTGTCCGAAATCCTTCCTGGCTACTCGCTGGAGCATATCGAAAACCTTAAGAAAGAAATGAATAATTTCTTAGCAGATGCCTATCTGAATTCCTCAGGAGATGTGGATATTCCGTGCGGAAATCCCGTACTAAAACCCGCTTTCGAATATATTTTTGAGCACAAGGGTGAAACTTTTTCTCTTAAAGTCATGGCTGACTTGTGCCACATTAGCCCAAGCTATTTTAGTCGGCTGTTTGCCAAGGAAACGGGGGAGAACTTTTCCAGCTATCTTTCCCGCCTGAAGATGAAATGGGCGAAGCAGTTGCTCGAAGCTACAGATATTCCTGTATCTCAGATCAGTAGCGAGCTCGGCTTCAATGAGCCGGGGTATTTCATAAAAATATTCAAAAAGTATGAAGGCACAACGCCCGCGGTGTACCGAAAGTATTACAAGGGATAAAGCAAACGAAAAACAGATGATTCACGGATCTAACGTCACCATGATCATCTGTTCATATTGTTCTGCTCAAGTTACGTATCCAGGTCGTGCTTCTCAGGCTGCCTGAGATTGTGTTTTGCGCTCAACCACCGTCCCTTTTTATCAGCAAATTTTATGGAATGTTTCTTTATCGTTACTGTAATGTTTCTGACTGATCCTGGACGTTCGTTTCATTGTGCATGGATTCCGATTTTTTCTTGCGAAATAATTTGGCAAAAAACTTGCCTATCACACCAAACACACCTGCACAAGCAGCACCAATAAGTATGATAACCTTAATTCCCGCGCCCTTAAAAAAAGCAATGAGTAATGCCAACAAGCCTACTTTTTTAGCTACTGCCAAGCCTGCTCCTCCCAAAATCAATCCGGTCAGGCCGTATTCGGAAGTTTTGTCTGTTGAAGCATTAAAATCCTCGTACCGCTCACCTGATTTGACTGTCAGCTTGGGTAATATGTTCTCATTCAAAAACTTCTTATCTGCGTCCAAATGCGCAGGATCGGACACTAATATTGCAGAGATATAACCCTGACGAGTGAGCAAACGAACATTATAATTGATCAGCTTTTCCTTGTTCCCATCCTCCGCCAACATAGACCAGGTTAGATTATGGGTCGCTTCATTATAAAAAGGCTCCACATCCCAGCCCGTAACATACAGACGATCACTTTCCGCTTTTTCCTTGTTACTCTCTTCCGTACCCTCTTTATAACTATCTAGAATGGCATCCGCATCGATGTCTTCTTTTTCATCATCCTTGATGTGTCCAAGTTCATAGTATTCAAAAACAACTTCCCAATTTTGATTTTCATCTTTCGGAAATATACTCCCAATCTCCTTACCAGATGGCTTATCATGATTCATCTCGCTTGCCTTTGCTGTGTTAGCTGCATCCAAGTAAAGAAGAGATGAGTCCAGTTCAACCGCAGCCATTTTTCCCAGGTCTACCTTTCGGCCACCCTCAATCCATTTTAATTGTTCATTGGATGAGGCCCACGCGTTACCCCCACTGAGTAACACCAGACTAAGCGCCAATAGTGCTCCAAAAATCGTTTGGCCCCATTTCATTTTGTTACTACATCTGTTATCTAGTCTCTTGTTCAAAACTCATTACCCCTTTATAAATTCCAATATCTCCCGTGTCCCCAACCATATTAGCCACTGCTTCATATTTTGTCAATTCACAGTAGCAAAGGGAGTTACCGAGACTTAATACTCATTTTTATGCATATGTATGCAAATATTCTAATATAATTGAACTGAATTAATAAAATGTGAATGAGCGATAAGAAAAACTCATAAAGGACAAGCACAATTGCGCAATGGAACTACTTATCTGTTCAAAGTCTCTCTCTTATGATTTTCTAAAGGACATATCCTTGATCTGACAACCTCGTTGATTTCTAGCTTAATCTCGACACATCCATCTAGCATAAAAAATGTGGATTTTTAGCAGATTAAGGAACACATAATTCACCAAACAAGTGACTATAGTCTTAGTGACTTTTTTCCTGTTTTTAAACATATGTCAACTTTTTTATTTAAAAGAATGTATAGGCTTTCATAAGGTTGATTTAATTAGAAATAAGCTAATCATTGAATAGCCTTCTAAGAGTTCACTGCTTGTTTTGGAGACTAGAGGCTATTCACCAGTATTTTATAGTGTCACCATAGCACACAACTGGTTATTCTCTACGAGAAAAAAACTTATTCCTCTCATGTTCGAGTGAAATAAGTTTTTTAAGATAAATTATAATTTTGGGGCCAATTAATTGTGTGAATTCTTTTTACAATCTGTTATTCTCGCTCTTTTAATTAGCTATTAATATCCTTATTTACATGCATTTAATCTATTAACTTCAACAATATCATTTACGTTGTATTCATCAAACTTTTCAAGAAGAGCACCAAAACCTTTTGATAGTTGAAATTCCATTTCTTCCTGATATATTGGACAAACAACTAAAAATTGTATTGTTTTATCTTTACTTAACATTAACGAGCTAAATCCTTCATCTTCACGAATGGGAGGTAATAATAGCATACAAGTGAAATTATTGTCATTTGCAATTGGTTCTGGAGGATCCCCATTAGGTATAGTGTCTCCATAACAAAACCATGTGTTTCTTTCATGCGGGAACTTGCCAAGTTTTCTTAGCCAACCAAATGGCCAATAATCTTTAAAATCTTTAATATCCTCTTTAGCCACAGGCCATGATGCCGGAAGATACATGATAAGTTCTGTATATTCCCAATCTTTATTATCTTCTGAAACTTGTGCAGGTAATAAGCTCATTCCTGACGTTATAATAGTATGAAAGTCTCTTTGGTCGTTTGCTCGAAAAATGATTAAGTTTATATTTAGACTTTCTGAAACGGTCTCTATATTTATTAAATCTGGCTCACCAATGTATTTCTTATAATGTTCTAATAATTGATTATTTATATCCAATATTATCACTTCCTCTTATAAGCAATCTCTTTGTATTGAAGTCCTCCCATAGGCTGTTAGAATACCAATAGGCTTCCTTGAGGCCACTTCCCTTTCCAACCACAAGGTATATGTCCTGAATTATATATTTCCAACAATTCTGTATGAAAGCCTGGTTTTACATACGTGCTATATGCATATTCCATCATTGCAGTAAGCAAATCCCACTCAACGCTCTCATATATACAATTGTTTAATTTATTTCTTTCTATAAATGTAGAAATATTTTTAAGGACTCCATCCTTAAGTAATAATTTAGCCTCCATAGTAATATTATTCCACTGTCTGTATTCTTCTCGCCAATTCTCATGTAGAGTCGAAGTTAGTTGATTTCTTATTTGGAGTCTAACATTATCCCAAGTAGAATTAACTTTTTTTTCAACATCAACCCAGTTACGTACTTGCGTAACATTAACATTGAGTGTAGCATTAATAGCATCCCCACAGTTACTGAAAAAGTCAATTTTAGATATTGTATTATCGTAAAAATCCTTTACTTCGTTCATTTTCTTCCCCTCAGTTTAGTTTTATTTTTTGAAATAAATATTTATATATAGAATTTATTTGTCCTGGTATTTTTGGTATTGGATCATCATCTTGTAAACCATATTTTAACCGTTGGCTTCTAGCTTTCTCCACTACATCTAAGGTTTGTTTTTCGGTTAATCCAGCCTTTCTCAACGATTTATATAATGCTACGTTATATTCAGCATTTGTAGGAATTAAACCTTTTTTATCCCCTTTTCTATATCTATTAAAAAATTCTTCCATAGTTTTATGTGCCATAAAGTGTGGTGAACCAACATCCTTAAATGCATTGCCCTCTAATTCGATAGTATATCCTTCATCTGACGGGATTACCTGTTTGCCATTCCCATCTTTTTTAAATGCAGCATCTTGATTAAGGTGATGCTTTTGCTTCCCAGATTTATCATATTTCCACTCACCATACTTCTTAACAGTTACTTTTTCTTTACTTCCTACTGTTCCCTCAACCTTTTTCGCCGCGTTCTCTTCCATTTCCTTCATGACCTTGTTGTAATTCTTCTGCACATCCGTCTGTGGAAGTGGTCCGCTGTCCATCTTATTAACGTGCGGAACTGGCGCTCCGTTGGCTATGACCAACTTCCCGGGGTTGAGACCGTCTGACATTTTACTCAGTTGCTCATTGAACTTCTGGCCCAGTTTACTGCCGGCCTGCTCCAGCTTGGTTACAGCTTTGCCAAAGCCTGCCCCGACTGCATCTACACCTTTGCTAATCCATTGCGGTGTAACTTTGCTGCCTACTTTTTCAGCGAATCCGCCAATGGCCTTGCCTACTTTGGAATCCAGTACGCCTACGGTGACAAAACCCAATCCCGCGTCCTTTGCTACTGAGCCCCAGTTGATCTTTTCACCACTCAGCATCTGACTCGCTAGATTTTCCGCGGCATTTGTGACACCGCCGATCGCTGCTTTCCTCAGTAAGGTTCCCCCTACACCGAGAGGGCCAAAGATTGCTCCAGATACCGCCCCGATTCCCGCTTCTTTCAAGCCGGTCAGGGCATAGTCGCTGAAGTCGCTCACTTCCCCTCGGGCGATATCTGATGCGGCCAAGCTTGCTACACCCAAGCCACCCGCCAGCAGCGCTCCTCCGGCTACCGCTGCAATGACCACCGTACCCGCTCCAAGCGTCGCTACCGTAATGGCTGCTACCACGGCTACGGCTGCCACAACCGCCAAACCGCCCAAAATATTCATCCCCAGCTTGCCCCAGTTAAACGGTTCAGGGGGTGGCGGCGGTGGAGGTGGCTCGCCTTCCTTCGGTTCATCATCAAACGGCGGGTATGCAGTTCGGTCGCTACCGTCCGCCCAGACGTTTCCTCCCAACACGTGGTATTCGTTTTCTACCGAAAGCCCCGTGTTTTCTCCCGTCTGATACGCCATGACCTGACTGGTTCCGTCAATAATGATTTTCTTCGGCGTATTCAGAATGATTTCCTGCTCTGCTTCTAGCGTTAGCTTTTTGGGACTAGTTATTTCAATCCCAGTAGCATCGTCCAGACTCATCTGCAATGTCCCCCCCGGATCACCCATGATATGGATGCGACCCGGTGCCATTTTCAGCTCACTTCCATGCTCCGTACCAAAATATCGATCATTGGGATTACTCGTTTTCGCGCAACCGTCTCCATTTGTACGAACCGCACCCAAAATCATTGCTCTGGAACCAGAGCCATCTGGAAAATACAGGCTTGCCTGTGTTCCCACCTTCGGCATACTGTACATCGCACTTCCCGTTGGGGGAGCGAACGGATACCAATGCGGCTCGGATACCCCATCATCCTTATCAATCGCCAGCCGCAGCTTCACTTCCTCTCCCCGTACCGCCAGAACCTCTCCTTCCAGAGAAATTCCGATTGTTTTGGGATTGGGGATGAAATCACTGCGAATGCCCTCCGCGCGGGCCAACACATAACTGAATAGCAAATGCCCCTTTTCCATGCGGCTTCGCAATTCAGTTACAACCATTGTTTTCTGGCGAAATTGAACCTCGTCTCCAAGAGCATACCGTTCTCCGCTTTCAATCTCGTATTTGAAAAAGTCGGTATCATGTAGCCCGGCTGACGTTCCGCCTGCCCGCTGATAGCCTTTTAAATCCTTACTTGCCGTATATGGCGTATCCTTCCGAATCGTTCGCTGGGTGCCAGCAGGCATGCCGAAATACAGCTTCGGCGATGCGGACTCCCATATGTCGCTGACCACCACTGTATGTAAACGGCTCGCCATCCGTTTCATAAACTCCCAGTCGGTTTCATCATATTGTAAAATGGCTTCGCCTACCGACTGCTCTCCGGTCTGGTACAAGACATCACTTTGCTCATAGCCTTGAGCAAGCTTATTCACTAACTGTTTATATGTTTGTTTTTCCTCAGGAAAAGACCGCTTTCTTTTGACAATATCCAGCTCAAATGATCCACTGATTCCTTCCAGTGTAAGTGTATACACTCCATTATGGTTCTCAACTTCTACCGTATGGACGACACCCTTAAACAAGCTGATTTCCTCTTGTCCATTCTGCGCATACACATGTAGCTGATCCTCTGAGGTCGCATCCAGCGCAGCCGTGGCATGACTCGACTCCCTACAAATGCCTGTGAGTGTAATACGCCCATGCTCACCCGGCTTCCACTCGATCTGAACATCCTTTAAGACCTGAATGGGGTAGGGGGAATCTATTCGAATCTGATCATATCCTATCATGTTTTCAAACCTCCCTTCCAGCTACTCCTCCTGCTGGCCATTCGTATGAAATTCGATAAATCCATGATATAAACAAGTCTGAAATGAAGAGGTCGTCAAGGCTGGTTGGCCTTCCACCTTTGTCTGTTCTTTTGTGTTTTTCCACTTATCCGTCAGCATCGGCAGGCATGGCTTCCCTGAGATTGTGGAGCCATCTTCGGCGATCAGATATATAGTCTCGGCACTCGGCTGTTCCGGACTGTTACAAATTCCAAAGTGAGGGACATTTTCAGGAGAATAATCTCCTTCATTCATCATGGGTTTACCATTAACAAAAGCCCCGTGGCTGTTCGGCAAATTGATCTTTCGAGGATGGGTCCCGCAAGTGCAACGCATACAGGCCCCCCGTACGACATAATACTCATTGTCTGACATGTACCCTTTCCCTCCCTATTTCACCTGGACTTGCTCCAAAGCGATCCCGGTATAATCACGCCGCAATATACTTTCCGCCACGTCCAAACGGACGATGATCATCGGGGTAGCACTCTCCTGGATTGTAAAAATCTTGTGGCTCCGAATAGCATCTGCTTGTAATACCAGCTTTCTAAGCACACTTTGATCCAAATTCCATTCGCTTTCTGGATGTACTGCTGCAAGCCGCTCCACAAAAGGAATATAGTAATTCTTCTGTATCTTCTGTTCGATCTGAGTAAGTATCGTTAATTTCATAGTCATCTCCGGCACATAGGCCTGGACAAGGCGTTTTAAAGCATCTGAAATGAGTGGAATGGGACCTTCTAGATAATCAATAAAAATACTTTCTGCATCTGCCTTCACGTGAAACATCAATGGCTTGACAATATCCTCCGGCTGCAAATTATACAGCTTCCACGGATCAATCGTTTCCATTACCTTTTGTAACGTAGGAACATGGGTATACCGCACATCCTGCTTTAAGAGGAAATAATCCATGAAGATTCCCCCTCTCGTATCTCAGCTCCCTCACTACGCGTAAAACGGCACAATATTTCGCTATCATCTCGATATTCTCCAGCAAATATCGTGCATGCATTTGCTTTTGGCATCCTTTCTAACGAAGGGGAAGCAATAAAAACTGGCATCTGGCTTTTCAAGAACTCAACAGTGAGCAGATGGTATTTGACCGCCTCAATTTGTTGAATTTGTTCAATATCCATCGTCGTGATCTTACGGACATAATCTGATTTAAGCTTTTCCAGCTTAGTCATGCGATTGAACAGAGGCTCGAAAACAAAGTCTGCCGACCATTCCACAGCGCATTCAGTCTCATCCAGAAACCAATTTTCATCATAGGCATCTATACGATAAACCGCTTTATTTTTCCTAACACGAGTTCTGAGCAAGGAGATATAAATATATCGAATATCCCCCTTACGACCTTGCTCGTGCTGAAGGGTAGCGAGCTGGCATAGCGACTCTAAAGCTGCTATAAGCTCGTCTTCAATGGCTTGCTGGCGCGTCAGAAAGTTGTTTTCAATAAGAGCCAAATCATGTATCCATTCCGTAAATACGTGCTTTTCCAGCAAATCCTGCAACGCAGCATCCCGATCCATGAGCTTCATTCAATGTTCACCTTACCCCCGGTTAATCTCACATCATCCATGATGTCGAGTTTGGCTCCGGATTGAATAAAACTTACGCCTTCTTTCCCCTCCATAATAATTTTCGCTCCCCCTGTAATTTGGATATCTTCCTGAGCAGACAGGGTTATTTTTTTGTTACTGTTAATTTCGATCCCGCCTTCATCCGTGAGACGCATGAGCATTTGCCCACTGTTGATAATTTCTACTGCACCAGGCTTGAAAACGACTTGTTTGCCGTATTTGGTGCTGATACTCTTGACCGCAGGATCACTTCTTTTAACGGGATCAGAGGAGGCAAGATCGACAGAACTGGCGGCAAAAGCATGCTGCTCCCGTTCATCCGGAAAGTACAGACGAATTTGATCACCTGCTTCCGGCATAACATACCAACCGCTGCCATCAGGAGAAGAATAAACCGTAGAATAGGGAAACCACATAGCCCCGGATGCAGTCGAGCCTTGATCAATTTCCAGCTTGATTTTCACTTTTTCTTTGGAAATATCAATTACCTTGCCAAACAGAGAGGCTCCTGAAAGATCATAGGCATAGACGGTCGGGCATTTTAACCCATGTGCATCCCGTAAAATGTAACGATTAACGATCAGATTTCCTTCTGTGGTCGTCTCCGCCCTAGCTATGTAAAGCGTTCTTTTATGAAAAATTACGGAACTGCCCAGTTCTAGCACTTTGTTGCTGGTCACTTCATAACTCAAGCTGTTAGACTCACCATATTCCGGCAGTCCGTTACGGGACATGAGCTTGTGCTCCTTCAAGTCTTTTTTTATGGAATAGTTATGTTCGTTCAGCGGTTGAGGGGCACTAGAATGGGGGACACCAATCACATATTTCAGTCCTTGTTGCATCGTAATTGGAATTAAAGCAGCATGTAGCCGAGAAGCAATTCTTTTGACAAAGGCCCAGTCCGTTTCATTATATTGCACTAATAATTCACCGATAGCTGCGCCATGAGAAGCCTCGTCAATCACTTCTGCATCAGTATATGAACTTGTAACATGCGAAAATAGATTGTTATATGATTCCGCTATTTTTTGGAATGAACGACGTTTGGGGCGAATGTCCATCATTAAGGTTTCACTGCTAGCGTCAATCGTAAGCTCTCGTACTCCGTTTACAGCTTTTACAGCAATATTCGTGACGATTCCCTGAAAAAACCGGATCTCCTTGCCTTCACTTTTTAAGAAGACTTCGATGTGCTCATCTTCATCCGCTTTTTCTACGTATTGATCCAGCTTGTCCTCCGAAACAATTCCACGTATGCAGAAGCTCACATGTTCGTTTAACTGTTTAATGAGATGGATACTTAATACACGCTGAAACTGATAAGGGGCCACCTGAACATCTGCTGTGGTGTAAATGGGGTTACTCATTCATATCCCTCCTTTTCTGCCTCGTCAACCGTTTGAATGGTACGAATCATCTGCAGGGCGACATCCCGCCATTCAGAATACTGCTTATACGGACAACAAAATGTTCCCATGACCGTCTTTCCTTCCAGCTCAAAGTAGAACATATTGTGGTAGATGGGCTGGTCTAGCGCAGGACTTTTAAAGTCAAAATAGCCAATCTGCTTACCATGTACCTCTTCTATTTTTTCTTCATAAAATACGTGGGCAGGATTCATATTTTTCATCATGGCCTTCATGCCAGAAGTGAGCTGTTCCACCCATTCATCTTGTAGCGTCTGGTCCACCCGATTCAGGGTAACATCCACACTGCCCAAATCATTCGTCAAAATCATTTCTGGACGTTGCTCATGAGGATATTTAATCTTTTGCAAATGCTTGGGCATTGGAGTAAAGATAGAGGGGACATGCATTTTCAGCCGATCCTTAAAGAAAGATCGCTCTTCAAACACATAGGATTGACCGTCAATGATTATGGGTCCTGCTAAAATATTGTTAGGCCTCTTCAGCTTCTCCATCTCACGGAGCTGATCCAAAATCTTTTCATCCTCATATTTCATAATGCACACTCCTCTACCTAATTTTCTAATCCACAATCATCCGTCCGGCTCCGCCGCCCTGCCAACGGCCTGCTGTTCGTTTTCCACGTCCGGCGCCTTCTAGAATAAGAACTAGCTGTCTATGCAACTGAGCATGAGAATAATCTCTGTATTCCGCACCATTTCGGTTTGCGATGTAATGCTGAATGGACTCCCTGTCTACGGCTTCTGAGTTCAGGCATATGAGTGCAAACATACAATCCATTGGATCGGATGCACCACTTTTAAGCAGCTCGGATGCGAAGTAGCGCATCGTCTCCGGGCGCAATGTACTCTGCTTCAAACCCGCAAAAGGAGCATGGATATCACTCCATGTATTGAATTCGGTTGCCATGTCGGCAAAATCCTGATAATCCGAGCGAAGCACGGCTCCATCTTTGAGCTTGAATCGGCCCAGCTCCATCTTATCCAGACCGATCTCTGCCTCATCCTCCAGCACGATATCTGCATGATGGGCTGTGAAATCCGGGCGATCTGTTTGTTCCAAAAAGAGTAGCTTCAACACCGATAGCCGCCCCGTGGCCGCATACGGCACTTCCTGCTCCTGCTCCAGCAGATATAGTCTGTCCTTGTGCTTCACGATGCCTCTACCAATGGTCAGCATGTTCTCCCCGACAGTTACGTTCATTCCGGTGATAATGCCATCCGAAAAATCCTGATACCGGATATCCAGAAAACTGCGAGGGTAATCTCGCAAATTTTCCAGCATCTCGGTTTTTAGAATACGGCCTTTTTCAAACTTCGGAACGATATGCGTTAACATGGTGCTCCCCTCCTTTCTCTATTCTTCTTTATTTAGGGGAACAGATAGCCGATTCACACCGGGTGCAGGAGGCGGAACAGGAACTGCATCATCGATGGGTTGAGCTTTGCTTACTCCAAGTAATCCAGTAAATAGGCGAAAATTCTTTTCTAAAAATCTGCGTATATCCATCGTGCTCCCCCTGTTTGAAGACTACGGTTCATAACAATCTTAGAATCTATTTATCCACCTTTACATTCCAGCTCCGCGTTGAGCCTGCTCACGAAGGATATAGTCCAGCTCGCGTTTGTCCACAACATAGGTACGGGCGATCAGATCGTGGAGGGCCTGTTTTCTCGCCGTAAAGGCTGCCATGATAAAGCCGGCGAACAAAATGATGACTGATAGAAGCTTACTCCAGTAGCGGGCACTAGCACGTCCAAAGCTGAGCTTATGATTAAACTCATCTACCACAACGATACCGAGAGCCAGCTTGCCCACCGTTGCTTTGCATTTGGACGATTCCATAAGCGCATAATATAGCCATATAGCTCCCCAATTCAGCAAGGTCTGTCCTATTGTTTTCATTGTAAAAATATAAGTAGATCCATCTGAGAGCAAAGAGCTTTCTGCCGGAGACGGTACCCAATCCCCTAAGGTTCGAATCACAAGCCAGATCAATCCAATTATTAAAAATACAAACCATAGAATAAGGCTATCGATGATATAAGCCAAAGTTCGTTTCCAAAAACCTGCATACAGCACGTTATCCCCTCCAAGTGTTGTGTACTTTTCTGATTTCAGCATTTTGCGAAATCCTTAATTTACTATTTCGTGCCGTCAAAGAAATCCAGCTCGGAGAGATCATTTTCGAAGGCAAAAAAGCGTTTGGGACCCAGATGCAGCAATTCATCTCGACGGGTAATCGGGACTACATAAAAGCCCCAGCGGCTATCTCCGACAAAAACAAAATATTTCGTTTCCCCATTACGGATGGAGTCCGTATCATCCTGCGGGATATCCCGCCCGTACAGCACGGCAATTTCCTCATACGGCATGGGTTCAAAAACTTCTGGCCGACTACGATACACATGGCGCTGACGCAGCTTGCCGCCGTCGGCCGTCAGGAAGAACTCCACCTCGGCTGCATGGGACGGCCGGGAAATAGAACCGCGTACCCGGTTGCTTTCCAAACTCGCAATCAGCTCCTTCTCGCGTCCCGTATGCGTCCATGCGCTGACCGTGTACGGAATAGCCGGAATATGATTGGTAATGACAGGCTCAATCGTGCCCATTTTTTTAGCGTTCAGGTAACGGATAGCCCCGCGCAGACAGGCCATTTTCAACTCAGGTACCCGGCTGAGGTCATCTGCCTTTTGACGAAACTCAATACTGCGCCCCGGTACAAATTCCTTGAGTGCTTCGCGAAATACGTCAATCCGGCAGGATTGCCCGGTTAGCTTGATAATCGAATAATCCTGCAAGCGTCCCTCCAGATAAAACTCATCCAGAAACTTGCGCACAATATTGTAGATGTCCGCCTTCAGAAGCTGCTGTATCTCCCGAATGTTAAACACCACATCAGGCAAACCATATTCATCACGAAACCGTCCGTTCTCGATGACTGAAACCAGCCAACGGTCCATCACTGCAATGTTCAGGTCGCTTTCAGCAGATAATACCTGCTCGGATTCGAAGCGGCTGCGCAAGATCCCCGTACGTAGAAAAAATTCCTTTTTCATATTTTCTGCCGCGCTCCACAATAGATGAAAATTACTCAGTACCCGCTGATATTCATCCCGTGTAGCATGCTCATACTGTTTGAACGCGGTAGGCAAGATGGCCTCTGCCTCTCGGTAGCGCTCCTCCAGTCCCGCATATACAGCATCTACACCAAACTCATCCACATGACGGTACAAATCTCCCGAAGGAATGCCGATCAGGGCATCAATATCGGTGTCAGGCAAACGAGTCTCGGCAGCATAATAACCTGCAAATACAATTTTCATAAACTGCATAATCCGATACGTCAGATTGTTTCCACCAAAATTGGTATCCCCATTTTCATACGTTGTGTGAATATCCAGCTTGTAAGCAATACGTCCGTCCTCAATTCGGAATCGGCAGGAAGACAAATCTGTCGTGCCTCCACCACAATCAATAACAAGTGCCTGATACTCCTCACCGTCCGCAAAAGTCCCCCGTTCCATCTGGTCTGCCAGCGTGTTGTACAGCACAGCGAGCCCTTCGTCCAGCGCATCCTCCGCTTCAATCTGGTAATCAGGCAAAATATCACTAAACATCTCTATAAACTGGGGCTGCAGCTTTACGGGAGCAGAAAAGTGCAGGTTGCGAAACCGACACTTAAATTGCTGCTCGGCTGTAGCAATCACATAACGGATAAAAGCAGCTAAAATATCACTGCGGGAAGCGGTTGCTGTATTCCCCTCGGAATCCATTAATTCCTCGATTCGCTTATAATCGTTGACCCACCGCTTGATTCCCCGCAATACTGTCGCACGGCTGCCTGCCACGTCAGATCCACGTAGTGCATCTTCTCCAAATACATAAAAGATATGTTCTGGATTGGAGCAATCTGCGACGCGAATAGCAGTCGGCAATACTTCGATCCAGTCGCCTTCTGCCCCTTCTGGGCCGGGGAATGACACATAATTGATGGCGTTCAGCCTTACTGTGCTGCTCATACCTGTATCAGGAGCCGTAACGTAGGAGCTATCCAAATAAGCACCTGCTGTGGTGTTCGAGGTGCCAAAATCAATCGCAAGTACCGCATCTGTAGTTTCAGTGCCCCGAATGATCAGCTCTGCCACCGGAATCCGGTGACCTTGAAGCTTCAGCGGCAGCATTGGCTTATCTCCATAGTAGAGGTTATAAAAATATTCTGATTCCTGTCTTCGCAGAAATAGCAGGCTATAACTATGATTGGACGTCTCTCGCAGTTCAGCATCACGATGACGAGAAAGATAATATACGCCTGTGCGTCCCTCATCCTTCACTAAATTCAGAACACCGCACAGTTCTCCTGTCGCATTCACCAGCAGCACATTAGATGAGCTCAGCCAAGGCAAATCGGATTCGATCCGGTAGTTGTCCATGCGACCTGTGCGTACACCCTGATACAGCGTGATTTTGGCGGGAACCCGGATACCGCTGCTCTCCTGTCGACGGTCGTTCCAGTTTCGCTGTAGTGCCGATTCCATGCGTTCAAAACCGCCAGGATTCGGCCTTGTGATGAGTAAATGCTCTTCCGCACTCCGAAATCGCAAAATCACGCGAATCAATTCTTCACGTGCCAGGCGATTGGCAAAGCCCTCGACCAGTCGTTCCTTATCGCATATTCCGCGTAACTGAAAGGTCGTCATTTGCTCCAATTCCGCCCGCGTGTATTTCGCTGTGAAGCGTATGCTTTTTCGATCGGTGAGCGGGTCTAGCAACCTGTATGTATAGGGTCCGTTCATCGTTCACATGTCCTTTCTTAGCCATTTAGCCTTAATAGAGGGCGATAGCGTCTATTTTCATCGTAGGATCTTCCTCCAAAATGCCGAAATGACTTGTCCAATACAATTCCGTCGTAAAACGTGCCGGAAGAAACAAATCCAGAATCAAATCCACTTTAATCCGTGACAATGGCGTCTCCTCTTGGCCGATATAGATGAGTAATTCGTCTTTTTCCTCACAATTGGTGTAAATGATTGAGCGATGAAAGACGCGTCGCATCGTTTCTTTTAGCAGATGTACGGCTTCTCCCGTCTCATACAGGCGCAGCAATCCTTCAGCAATCGCGTCCTGATCCTCACGGTTTAATTGTCCAAAGCCTTCCTTTACCTTCGGGCCAAAAATGCCCTCTGCAATATCACGCTGAACAAACCGGATATGGTACTCCCGCCGATTCATCCCTTGATACAAGTCCATTTCCGCCAGAAAATGCATCATAATATCAAATAGTGATTCTCTCAGCTCCAGATACTCTTCAGCATCCGGTGGAAACAGATCCCGAAAAATAGAATAAAAGCGGTAGTACGGATTGATTTCCACTACCTGCTCCAAATGGGAAGTATTCAACTCTGCCAGACTAAGCTCCATATACGGAGAGTAGCTGACAGCGGGTACGAAGCGGAATTTATCTACATCCAGCCCCTGTTCCCTCGCGCGCATGAGCAAATCCCAGACGTAATTCACACCCATTCTCCTTCACACTTGTACTCCGGAAAATACATCTGCACTTCCGATACCAGAAAGCTCATCAAATCGGATAAAATATAAGCAGGAGCGGTGGGCAAAACATCGTCAGAACTACGTCTGAACCCCAAACGCATGATCTGCTTGCCTTCCTCTGTCCGTACGTTATCGCTGACAAACGGATTTAACGGATACGTCTGGGTTTTGGTTACAAGGTTGCTTACATCATTTCTCCCTGCACCTCCCCAAATGTCCACACGTTCTAGTTCCAGCCCTTGCGCTGCTTCAAACGAGTTTACGATGCGCATGATTTCCGCCTTGGCACGGACAATCACGGCCTGTTTTCCTGCATAGCGGCCCAAAAAGCTGTCCTGTCGCCGATTGGACAATAACGGATAAGTCTGACGACTAAGTCTCGTTGTAACAGGCTTCGTAACCTTCAACACATTCCATTCGCCAGACTTATCACGTGGTGTGACAATCGTTAGTTCCTCTTCTGTACGCTTGATATACCGGATATCGCCTTCAGTCCCGTCAATCAAATAACCATGCTCAGGACCTGTTTTTCGCAAAGGCAGCACATGCTCATAATTCACACGATCCATAGCGGGTATAGGAAAACCGCTGTTCTTTAGAGATAGCCTTTCAATGTTCCAAAGCGGAAAAACGTCGCCCTTCTTAAAAACGTCGAATTCCTCCAATGAAATTGTAATTTCATGAATTTCTTCATGGGCAGCCGGCTCGCCGTCTCCACCAATCAATACACAGTCCACAAACTTATAAGCGTACGGGTGATTAATTGTTTTCCACGGCATTCCATTTTGCATAAAGGTATGATATAACTGCTCAATCTCCAAAATATAAGAACGGTTATGCTCCAGACGAAAACGAATCGGATAATTGCCAGTTTCCGTGACCAACATTCCTGAGAAAATTCGCTTGCTGCGCACCAGCGCTGAGATTCGTTCGGTCTCCATCTCAAGAAAAAGCGTAAACAGCGGCATCGCACCGCCTTCGCGTACCACCTCTGCCACACGGCTGATGTCCATCTGCTTTTCCTCGGTATCAGACGGTAACACAGGATATAAAAATTCATGAATCGGGTCATAGTCCTCACGCGATGTCAATGACACGTACACATCAATCTTTTCTTCCGTATTCTCAATTTCCTCAAATACCCGCCGTTCTAGCTGGCGGGTCATTTCTTCCTGATATTCGACGAGGTTCATAAATACCCCCGCCATCATATTTTTCAGTAAACGTCTCTGCTCTAAATCGTCCATCTTGCTCAAACGGTCCTGTACCAGCTCTTTCACGACGTCTCACTCCTTTCCGGCTCCAGCATTCATTGAACATGAAAAACTTAACTTCCGTTCACAGCAGCCCGATCTTGGTTCTCTGAATCAGGCGCCCCTGCTACTTTAGAAGCGGAATCAGCAGTTCCTTGCTCTTTGTTGGTATCCACCTTGGCCGAAGGGGCAGTTCCATCGCCTGTACCCATGCTCTTTGCAGCCGAAGAGGCTTCCTTCTTCGCGGGTGTAGTTCCCGCTGAAGCCGTTGGCGCAGCCTTCGTTTGCGATTCTGCAGCAGGGGTTGCAGTAGCGGAAGATGAAGCTCCACCCGCTGTGTCCCCTGCGTCCGCGTCGTTCAACGCTCCGTCAGACAATCCCAATCCAGCAGGAAGCTGACCATTTTTCTGCTGTTCCGCGCTCTGCTTTTCCTCCGCCTTGGCAATGCTCCGCTCCAATGCCAGAACACTTTCGAGCTTATCAATCTCCTGATAAATTTCCTGTGCCCCGCTATAGGCATCAATGGCTCCTTCATAATCGAGATCCTTCATCATCCGATCCCCTTTGGCCTGAAGTTTGCCAGCTTGAATCTCCTTGAGCTGCTGCTGGATAGCTGTCAATTTATCGTTGGCCTCGGTAATTTTCTTCTCCAGTTCTTTTTGCGCGGACGTATAACCGGATTCCATCGCAGCCTTGTTTGCTTTCTTGTACAGCTTAAGCGCATTCGTATAATCGCCGCCCTGAAATTTTAAATCTCCGTCCTTCATCCAGCTCGCTGTCTCGGCATAGCTGTCCAATTGATCGATTTTATGCTCAATATCCTTCACATTAAACGGCGGATATAGCCCGGCGCTTTTCCGTGCTTTCTCGTAGCTGGCTTCAGCTTTGGTAAAGTCCGCCTTTTCCACGTAGCCGTCTCCGTCCACCAGCAATTGAGATAGTTTCTGCTCGGCTGTATACAGTCGCTTGTGAATCTTATCGTTAATTTTAACCGCCGCATTTTTCGCTTCGCTGTAGGACTTGAGTGCCTTCGCATAATCCCCTGTCCTTGCATAATCGTCTGCCGCTTGGGCTGATTCGACCATCGTTTCCAGTGCAGCTGCCTTATTCGCAGCCATACGAGCCAGCGTAATCCATGCTCCCCCGCCCACAACAATAAAGACAAGCAACGCAATCAAAATCCGTTTGATCAACTTGCGGCGGTTTTTAGGCTTTTCCTGAAAAACTTTATTTACATAAATGGCCGCGGCCGTGTAATTATTCACCGTCCGATGCTGTTTGCTTAGCAGAACCTCTTCCAATGTGTCTGTCAGCATGACCGGGTCCTTCGCTTCCTCCAGCGCTCCCAGCATTTCCGCCAGCTCGACGTCCTCCCACATCCCTGATGTGGCAAGCAGGATTACATCTCCATCTGCAAGCTGCGTCTTTTTGGCGTAATGGGCATGAACTCCATTCGGATTTCCCAAGTATTCCAGCAGATTACCTCGTTCCTCATGTGTGCTGGTCGCTTCGTCTGGAATGCGTCCATCATCTGCCAATGACTGAGCCAGACTATGATCCTTACTGCGAAAATTAAGCCTTCCATTGCGAAAATGATATAGCCGCACATTACCGCACGAAACATACACCATTTTGTTATAGTTGGTCACTACCATCAGCAGACTGGCTTTGAGCCGAACGCGACGGCTTTCAAATTGCAGCCATTCCTGTGCTTCACGCAGATCTCTCATCAAGCGCCGTTTGGACATGGAAGGCTTCTCCATGAAGTTTTCCAGCACCGTTTTGACAACCATTTCTGCGCTGCGCAGCTCCTGATCCGAATCTAGACCGTCTGCGAGGACATAACAGGCCATGTCGTCCGTCTCCATGAATGCAAAATAGTCCCGGTTGTCTATGTAAGAGCCCGCTTCCGACACAAAGGCGGTACTAAAATCGCTGTTGTCCTTGCGCATCGCTACCCCCGTCTTTCTGGTTTCATCCTATCGCCAAAATAAGTACTGTCGCATTATCCTGACTCTTAAAGCCTTTATCATTAATGACGTCGATCATGGCATCCGCTGTTTCCTGCGGTGTTCCACCCTTGCGCATAATCTCTTCCAATTCAATCTCCGTCAGCGCCTCCTGAATGCCATCGCTACACAGCAGCACATGATCGCCTGAATACAGACGAATCGGTGCACTACCCAGTTCCATGCTCTCAAAGCCCTCATAGCCCAAGTAGTTGACCAGTTGATTGCGCACTGGACTCGTTTTGGCTTCCTCCGAGGTCATTTGTCCAGCAAGCACTCGTTCCTCCAGCAGTGTTTCTGCTGTATGCTTGGAATTGACTGTTTGGAAATGACCATTGCGGTAAATCGTAATCAGGCTGTCGCCCACCGCTCCGTAATACAGCTGATAGCCGCACACAACGACCGCAGCCAGCGTCGTTCCTCCGCCCTGTCCATTCAAATTTTGCAAAATGCCGCGATTGCTTTGAGTTGCCGCCTCTGCAAAATATCCGTTCAAATTCGTTGCATTTTCCAGCTTGGCAAACGCCTTCGTAAAAGTTGTCACAGCCAAGGTACTGGACATACGTCCATTGGCCAGTCCACTAATACCGTCTGCGACAACAGCCAGCGTACCGACAGGTGTCGTCATACTGGAGAAATAATCATCCTGCTCGCTCCGGCTCCCGATCGTTTGACCATTTCCGATCTCAATTCCACTCACGGTACGGCTGCCGGAACTTCGCGTCAGTCGTATACGGATCATGAGCAGAACAGCGAATAATACCGCAGCTCCACTTACAACAAAATAAGGCTGCATATCGTTACCTCCCTGCACCATTGCCCAATTCCGTCCTAGTTTTCGTTATCCCACTCAAAATGGGCGCCACACAGCGGGATAAAGATAAATTTGCTGTGTCCCAGCTGAATCACGTCATAGGCAGCCAGCTCTGCTGGTGAATATACCGCCTCGTTATTGTGGTACGCCAAACCCGATGAATCGCCTGGCAGCAAGTAAAAGTTACGTTTCTTCGGATCATACACAATGACCGCATGATTTCTACGGGAAATCGTGTTGTCCCCGATAATGCGGACATGCATTTCCTCTGCGCGCCCGATAAAGTTTTTCTCCGCCATAATGCGATAGTCCTGACCCACCTGTGCTCCTTCGATACATACCAGCCATCCGGTTACCGGATGAATGCCCACCGTCTCGCCCAAATACGGCATTGTTTTGTCATTATCTCCCGCGACGTTTGTTTTCGCTGCTGGCTCCGCGCTCTTGGGTGCAGCTACATTTACTACCGTGTTGCAATATGGACACGTATTTCCGTGTTTTCGTGTACTGAACATGTGTCCGTTCGGGCATCTTGTCAAACTCATAGTCGGTTCCTTCCCCCATTGTCATGATTGTCTTTTCAGCGATCTGAGGATTTTGCAGCATCCTCATCTATTTAACGAGCAGTCTCGTATTGGCAATATATAATAAGTCACCTGAGTAAATCCGGTATGGCTCACCGCTTTCCAACTTCTTGGTTACACTTTCGTTGGCAGACCGCAAGCCTGTACCATTACCGGAATCCACATCCTCCACAAACCAGTCGCTGTTCACCCGGTTGAGCACCGCATGCTCCACACTTACCAGGGAGGCATAATCTGTACCTACCAAATCAATATCCGCCTCCGAACGTGACGTTGTTTTACCGATTAAGAGTGACGTTTCGCCTTCGATATACCATTCTTTAATGGACTCACCCTCTTCATCAATCAACACCAGCTTGGCAATACGATGACGTTGCGCCTTTGGCTTGGCCACGGGTACAACGGACACCAGATTGCGCAATATGTATACAAGCACGCCGATTCCAATACCTATCGCGACCACGGTTTTCAAACCGCTGTAGCCTGTACGATTAAACACATAAAAGGCGATCGCCAGCATCAGCCCGAACATGGCAACATCTATGATGAAAACCCATCTGTTCTGCGCCGTTTTCACTGCTTGCTTCCCCCATTTCTATCCTGAAATCATCACTTTTTACGAATACCGAAAAATTGGTTAAACATCGCTGAGGTATCCGTCGGATCACCGGTTTTTTTCGTTTTCTTCCCTGGTGAGCCCTCCTTCGTTTTCGGATGAAAACCAAAAAATTGCTCAAAATCAGTTCCTATATCAGCCGGATTGAATCCTTTGGCTGCCGTACGCGCACCGCCGGAGGATGCAGCCCCTCTGCCTCTCTCTCGCTGTTCCCCGCCAGCTCCCTCAGTTTTTCGGATGAGCTCGGCATCGTATGCCTGCCGCAATGCTTCGTCACGCAAGGTATTGTAAGCCTCGTGAATTAGCTTGAACTTGCGCGTTGCTTCCTCGCTTCCCTGGTTGGTATCAGGATGATACTTTTTGGCCAGTTTACGGTAAGCCTGCTTAATCTCTGCCTCCGAAGCATCCCGGCTGACACCGAGCAGCTCATAGTAGTTGGTCATTGTGTGATGTTCCCCTCTCCGAAAAAAATAAATATTAAGAGACCCGTAGGCCTCTTAATATTTATCCACCCTGCACTTGTGTGCCGGGTGAGTGTGTGTTTAAGCTGCACTTAACGTGAAGACGTTAAGCTTAAACCGGATATCCGCCGTCGATTGTAGCCAGCTCGGTTTTGTCTTTCTTTTGTTTGATGTAGAGTGTAAATGCACCTACACCTTCTGTGTCGCCAAAGTGCTCGGTGTAGTCTACAACGAAAGCATTCGGGAAGTGGATTTTACGCACAACTTGATCAGCTGCGATAACTTCCAGTGTTACTTTACGGTAGCTGTCTGCTTTTTCAGCAGGAACCAGAGACCACAGAGCCAGTTTCAGCGTGTCATCCGCGCTGTCACCGTCTACTGCTGTGATGATTTTGCCGCTGATGCGCAGCGTGGAGCCTACGTCAGTGGAGCGTGCATTGGAATCGTCCGGTGTATCGGTGTCATAAATAACCGTTTGGATGTTATCCAAGCCCAGCTCAATTGTTTCTTGTCCTTCTACTTTCAATCTGAATCCCATGTGTGTTGCCTCCTTGAAATTAGGTAATATGATGGCGGGAGATGCAGAGCTTCTCCGCGATTTATGTATAAAGGCGGTTCTGGATAGAAACGCCTCTAACATCTTTCGTAGTGCTCGGATCATGATTTGACCGAGCTGGTTCCCTTAGTGATCATGACTTCCAGGTTCTTCACATTACCGTTGAAGACCAGATCGATATGGCACATATTGCTTTTCTCATCAATAATGAAGCTCATATCGTCTCCGTCCTGAATGATCGAGTTAACAGATCCTCTGCTGCTCAGCCACTTGCTCTTCTGACTGCTCGGATTGTTACTGAAGAAGCGGACGATATTTTCGTGTTTGAAGTCCCCTGTCTGGTAGCGCAAAATACGTTCAATGTACGTGCTGACCAGCGTCTTGTAGATGGAGTCAAAACCGTCCTCGGACATCGCCATGCTTCTCGCCTTGTAGACGGTAATCCGGCGGATATCCTTATCCTGAATCTGAGCATTCTCGGACGAGAATACAAAGCCGAAGTTTTTACGGTTGATGGCATCCTTGATCGTGTTGGTGAAACCGGTGATTTCCTTGGCCATCGTCGTCACCGTACGCAGACTGTTGTCTCCCGCTTCGATGTCGAAGCGTACGCCAGGGAAGTTTTTATTGACCGTTTTAAACGTCTCACGCAGGTACTCAGGACACTGATAGGAAGCGACCAAGCCGGCGGCAACGTAGGCTGCACCTACATAAACGCCCTCGATCCACAGTTTGAGAATATCCTCTTTCTCCTTAGAGAGCTGTACACCGTCTTCGGTCTGTAGCATTTTGCTGTCAATAATGACACCCGATTTGTCCTTCGGAATAATCGTAAAGTTCGGTACACAAGGAATGGCAAATTCGCTATATTCTCTGCGAACGAGACTGGCGCATTTATCGACATATTTATCGATGCCTGCTGTTGCCATACTGTTGAAGGTCGTTTCTTCACCGGATTCAAAATTAAAGAACATTTGAATTTTGTAATCCTTCACGACTTGCAGCAGCATCGAGAGCGATTCCATAGAATTTCCGCCCTGCTTAACGACCTTTTCGTTGCCCTTGAAGCGTTCACGTGAAACTTTTACCTTACCGGCTGCTTCCAGCTCGACGGATGGAACGATACCGAACCAGATCGTGTCGCTGAATTCATTCTTAGCATTCACAGTGTTCAGGTACGTTTCCAGACGCGGGATATTGCTGCTTTTCACCAGCATATCCAGCTTGTTGTTCGCCACCAGCATTGTCGGCAGCATACCTTTGCTCTTCGTTGCATATTGATCGAAGAACATTTTGACACCAAGAATTTTTTCCACAAGCGGCTTAACCGCCTTTACGAAATCGTCCTTGGCATTTTTATAGAACTCCAGATACGTGTTGTAGTTTTGAACTTCAACTGCTGTATCCACCTTGGTCTGAACAGCTGGCAGTGGCACAAACGTGCGAACTACCAAATCCTTCACATAGTCAGAAGGCGTATCTGTAATGGAGTTATAATCCTCTTCGAATACTTGGGAGAGATCGCCAGTGCTGTTCTCATCCAGCAGCATCAGCTCGGTGCTGTCGCTCTTCGGCGCTTCAATAATTTTCAGTTCGCCGCTTTCTCCAATGGAGAGCATACCCACCTGAATTAGCTCACCGGAGTTTTCCTCTTGGGCGCCACCGAGCAGAAGGCGGGTTTTGATGTCCTCAATTGCCAGTGGGAGCATAGCCATAACGTTGTTATAATTCTGACTCGCTTCCTCGAACATTCCATTCAGCTTGTCACCCATGTCGAGTTTCTTCGGATCGCCATCATCCAGCTTGTCGTATTCACCGTACATATAGTGAATCTCTTTGCGGACTTGACGAATATCATCCATAACCTTTTTCGGTGAAATCATATCCAGAAGATTTTCAAATTTGAAATCTACATTGGTGATTCCTTGACTGCGCTTGGTATCAATGAGCGTAAACAACATTTTCAGAAAATCATTACTTTGATTTACACGAATTTCAGAAATGCTATCCTCATCAATTCCCTCTGGCTTTTTAAGGGTGTAGACGACTTTTTGATTGGCCGCGTTAAAAAACGAATACACGGTCGGTGAAAACTTATCCAAAAATTCGTCAAAGCTGCGCACCAGAAGGTGCTGATTAATTTCCTTGATCTTCTCATCGCTCAAGCTGTCAATACCCTTCACATCACCTACAATGGTGATCAGGTCCAGCTTTTCCGGGTTAATCTCTTCAAAAAGCATTGTCCGGTTGGTTTGATAAATGATTTCCATCGCTGTCGGCAAATGAACAAAGTATGAGTTATAGGTCCATTGCTCCATATACGGACACGGGATGTCCAATTTGAAACGGACGAAACTCATTTTTAGTTCTTTTGCCTCCTCCCCCCTACTTAACATTTAAATTCGTCAAAGGATTGAGCTTATACCACATTTACGGTACAGGCATGTAACCTCGAAAATCGGTCCGAAGCGTTATTCGGCTTTTAACGGCAAAGCTTGCAAATGAGATGTATATTCAAAATCAAAAGTCAGATAACACAGAAATTTTAAATTTATGATTTCGTATTCCTAACTTCAATCCCAATTTTTGCCGTTGATACGAGAGCTATCATACAAAGCATTCTTCAGTTTTGTCAATTTCTGTAGTCTCAGATTGAAACAGGGCATTTTGACTCATTTTATGCGTGAATACGTAATTTTTATGATATGTTAGACCTGTTTCTTCAGGGAAATATTCACAAATGGAACTCAATTACCGATAGAAGTCCATTGGATATTTCTGATAAGCGTAAAAGAATCAAATTCATGGCTAATGTGAGGTTTATCAGCTGTTTTGATCCTTTATCCCTTATATCCCAAGGATTAGGAGAGTCGACACACCCACATTGGCCTCGCCGATGGAGGAGCTTATGTTCAGAATAAGGAAACTAGGATTTATCATTTTCATGACTTTTGCACTATTTTTACAAATGGGCTTAAATGGGGTCATTTGCACTGTAAATCAGGCTAATGCAGCATCTTTGGGTGCTGTCCCGATCGAGGGTTATGATGCCGTTTTTGTACTGGATACCAGTTATTCCATGAGGGATACCGATCCTGAAGGCATTGCCGCCGAAGTCATCAATATGTTTATGGATTTGAGTGATGCAGACCGTACGCGCGTCGGATTCGTCGCCTACAATCACCATGTGGTCGCCTCAAAACCACTGACTTCGATTGCCGTGGCAGCGCAAAAATCCCAGATCCAGCAGGAAATCAGAACGCTAAATCGTTCTGGTTATACGGATTTGGGACTTGGGTTGCGCAAAGGCTCGGAGCTGCTAGCGGCAGGAGCATCCCAAGGGCGTCAGCCTTTTATGATTCTGTTGTCAGATGGAGAGACTGATTTTGGTGCCTCCTCTGGTTCCCGATCCAAAGGTGACTCCAATAACGATGTGTCCTCTGTCATCAAATCTGCACAGACCAAGGGATATCCGGTGTATACGATTGGTCTGAACCATGATGGCACAGTGAACCGACAAGAACTCGAACGGATCGCTTCTCAAACGGGGGGAGCTTCTTTTATTACGAGTAGTGCCGAGGATCTGCCGGAAATTCTGAACCGTATTTTCGCCAGTCAAATTCGCTCCAAGCTCGTGCCAATTGCTGCAATTACGACCACTGGCGAGATGCAGGAATTAACTGTAACTCTACCTGATTCTAGTATGGAGGAAGCCAATCTGGTGCTTTTGTCGGAGCATCCCCTTCTGGAAACACAGCTATATTCCAATTCAGAGAATGTCCGCCGGTACAAGTCGAGCCGATATGCGATTTTAAAAATCGAGCATCCACAGGCAGGTAAAGTGAAGTTGAAGCTACGGGGCATACGCGGGGATTTGGTGAAAATCAATTTACTTGGCAGCTATCGACTGGAAGCGGAAGCTACCATGGGAGGAAAGCAAGCAACGGCAACTCATGGCGACAAGCCTGTGCAGTTGCTGAAAGGTCAAGCGACACCGTTTCAAGCTCAGCTTCTGTTGCCGGACAATCAAAAGCTTACAGATGAAGCCGTATATACGTCTCTCCAAGCCCATATTATAGTTACTCCCAAGGGGGGCACAGCCAAAAAGGTGCCTATGACCTATAAGTCAGGAGCCTTTCATACCGAATATGCGTTCCCTCAAACCGGGGATTATACATGGCAGCTATCTCTGGATAGTCCGCAATGGTACCGTAAGGGGACTGTACATAAGGTTCACGCGGCCAATGCAGCGCCACAGGTCTTAAAAGACCTGACGATTCACCTGGTAAAAGAAGACGGCGATTCCCGTCGAAGTTTATCAGATTTTATGGTTGACCCCAATCATGACCAGCTGAACTATAAGCTGGATTCAGAAGCCTCTGGGGATACGGTCCATGCTGAGATTAACGGTAATGATCTGCTGCTATCCGAGCTCCACACAGGTGACTCTCAGCTGAAGATTACTGCTACCGATCCGGAAGGAGCATCCAGCAGCGCTACACTAACCGTTTCTGTCCAATCCCGGTATACAGCCATTAAATGGACGGTAGCCATCAGTGTCGTGGTAGCCGCTCTTCTGTATTGGTTCTTGCGGCCGAAGCCGCAGTTTGCCGGAAGAATCGAAGGATATTTTCTCGCTACAGCAAGTGGACAGGAGATTCCGGTAAAATCTTGGCCGCTCACCTCCTTTCCGGGCCGTAAGGTCAGCTTGCAGGAATTGTTCCGTACGCTTGACGTTCACGAACCGTTACCAGAAGCGGAACGGATCCTATTTTCCGCAGGTAAAAAAGGGAGTCTAATCGTGAAACATGATACACGCTGTGCCTTACAGCATGGAAAGGTCAGATTAGCCCGCAACAAAAAAGCGGTCATGGAGTACAGTGACAAACTGTACATTACATTCGAGGATGGTGTCACTGAAATCGAGCTGCGATACAAAGCAATTAAACCGAATACTTCAGTGTACACCGACCATATCCAAGCTCCGACAGGATAATGTCCGTCACAACGTAAAAAAAGAGAAGCACCGCCTCTTACGATTAACGAACCGTAAGAGTAGGGCGCTTCCCTTTTTTTATCCAATATTCCGCACGTAGTGCGGCTTTAAACCATCGAAGTGAGCGACAACGCTTGTTAGCTTGTACCTCCAGACCACGCCGAATGACATACGGCAGCAGAGAAAGTCCTGCATTTTCAATCTGAATCCGCTCGGAATGATCTGCAAACAATCGGCCGGGCACATCTGGCGGAGGTGTTCCTTTTCGGCAATAATACAGCGTGGCGGCCAAACTATAGATATCCGACACAGGCCCCTGCTGCGAACGATTAGAGTAAAATTCCAACGGAGAATAGCCCGCCGTGGTGAAGATCGGATGCTCTTTGCCTTCAAAATGCACAGCCGAACCAAAATCAATCAGCTTGATGTTGCCATTTTCCCCAATCATAATGTTGCCCGGCTTAATATCCCGATGAATAATTCCTTTGTCGTGAATGTACTCCATGGCATCAATTAAAGGTAGCAGCGTATGGTACAAAAAAGTGGGATCATACGTTGGCACAGCCTCTTCTTTCATCATTCGATCCAGTGTCTTGCCTGCACAGTATTCCATGACCAGATAGGCAGTTCCATTTTCCTCAAAGTGATCTATATAACCGACAATTCCCGGATGACTTAACTCCTTCAACATTTGCCCTTCACGCAAAAAATAATGCATAAACTCCACGTATTTGGATTGCATAGAAGCACCGCAAGTGACCGTTTTTCGATCCATCCCCCGCAAAGCCAGTGCATTCGGAAAAAATTCCTTCACAATGACCTTTTCTCGGTTATCCAACAGCCTTGCCGTATACACGATGGCCAGCTCACTGCGGGACAAGGCGCTTCGAATTTGATATGTATTTCGCAGCTTCGTATTGCGGGCAAGCAGATTCCCGCTTGTATCCACGATCATGACTCGTCCTCCTGTCAGGTTCTTAGCTTATGTCTTTTGTATATATCGGCTTATTACACATCTTTTTATTATACCGTAAAATAGATTATTGGAAAAACAAATAACCTGCCATAATCTCCCTTAGAGAAATGATGACAGGTCTTTTGGCATTCATCTGGTCCTTTTTTCTCAAATCCTTTAACCCAGTTTCGTTCCTGGCTTCATGCTACGCACACTGTTCGTATTTTTCTTCCGTTCACTGCGCAGTTTGCCTTTACCTTGTTCTGGAGTGCGAATGGTAAGGGCAATTAGGAACGATACGACACACAGCACAGCAATCGTAGTAAAGGTAGGGATGAATCCGCCGAGCAAGGCTGCGATAAATGATCCCGCCAGCGCACCGAGGCCAAAGCCTTGATACACAATACCATAGTTTTTGCTTTGATTTTTCAGACCGAAGAAATCAGCTACGATGGCAGGAAAGACTGTAATGTTGCCTCCGAAGCAAAAAGCAATTCCTGCTACACAGGCAAAGAACAAACCATAATTCAGTGGTACCAAACTCAGCACTGTAACTGCGACCGCCGTTGTTAATAGAGCACCCGCTACTACTTTCAGACGACCTACTTTATCCGATAGCGCACCTAAAATGATCCGACCCGCCGTGTTGAAAATAGCGACCATAGCGACCGCATTAGCGGCTGTTGCTACATCTAGACCGGCCATCCGTACGCCGATATCCTTGACTACTCCAATCAGGTAGAGACCACTCATACAAGCGGTAAAGAACATGACGAACAGCAGGTATGCCTGCTTGGTGCGCAGCATTTCTTTAACGGTGTAGTCCCGCTGTACAACCCCATTCTGTACCGAAGGCTTGTTTACGACTACAGCTTCTCTTACCAGGAAAGAACCACCTACAATCATAACCAGCACGATCATTCCCCAATATAAAAACGCTTGTGATACGCCAACGGACTGAATCAACGAACCATTAATATACTTGAATATAAGACTGCCTGTTCCATATGCCCCAACTGAAATACCGGAAATAAGTCCTTTTTTCTCAGGAAACCATTTAATCAGATTAGACAGTGATGTAATATATGCCGTTCCATCCGCAAAACCTACGACAATACCGGCCAAAATGTAAAGCAGGGACAGCGATGTTACTTGCGAACTGAGCATGAGACCTGCTCCTAACACGACACCTGCACACAAAATCAGACGACGTAGTCCCCATTTATCCTGTAGTTTGCCTGCGAATAACGTAGCAAACGCCAGTGCAAAACTGGTAATTGAAAATGTAATGGCAACCGAACTGAGGTTCCAGCCAAAGCGGTCCACCAACGGTTGATTAAATAAACTCCATGTGTAAATGGTTCCTAATCCCATCTGGACAATGATTGTTCCAAGTACGACAAGCCAACGATTTCCGCTGTTTGTTTTCATTTCAATCTCCTCTTTTCATTCCGGCTCTACAGCGTCAATTTGTGATCATCATAACCGGGAATCCAGTACGCTTTGCGCCTGTGAAGGAGCAAGTCTGTAAGGATTCTCTCTACATGGATTATTATAACCCTGCATGTTAGCCAGAAATCGTTTGAGGAATGAAATGCACATATAGCGGAATGAAATGCCTTTAAAGTCGCATAATTTGCCGAAATTCCTTGGCCTTACTACGGCTTACCGGAATTTCAGCTTCTAGTCCACGCAAACGCAAGAGATACGTATGATTAAACCAAGGTACAATTTCACGGATCTGCGACAAATTCACCGTGTACGATCGGTGACAGCGGAAAAAGTCCTGCTGCGGCAGCCGGGCATGAAATTCCGAAATGCTCATCGGCATCGTATATTCTTCGTGCCTTGTAAAGACACGGGTCACCTTTTCCTGCGCACACGCATAGTAAATATCGTTCGCATCCGTTACGATGATTTTGTCGTTTTTCAGCAGATTAATACGACCTGGCGCAGCAACGGTGCTGGCTTCAGCGGCTCGGGGTTGCGCCGTCTGGACAGGCTCCTGTATTGGAACGTTCTGCTGCTCATAAGCATTTTCCAGCTTACGTAGCATAGATGCGATCCGTTTTTCATCATATGGTTTGAGGATGTAGTCGAACGCCTCCAGTTCAAAAGCCTGCGCTGCATGTTCTTTATAGGCGGTTGTAAAAATAATATAGGGCTTTTTGGCAAATTTGCTAATGTTCTGTGCCAGCAGCATCCCGTCCAATGAAGGAATGTTAATGTCCAGAAAGATCGCGTCCGTCTCCTGATCTTGCAGAAACCGAAACACATCTAGCCCATCCTCGAAACTATCGGTCACCTCAATGTTGCTATGAGTCTGAATAAGATACTCCAGCTCTTCACGCGCCGGAAGCTCGTCTTCTACAATTATGGCCTTCATGACTTCTCCTTTGGTATGTCAAAATAAACTTCGGTGCCCGGTTCATGCTTCAGAATAATAACTCCTTCGCCGTACATAAGCTTGAGTCGTCTGTGCACATTGTACAAGCCGATCTGTTTAGCCGGAACCCGATCATGATAGAGGTTATCTACAACATCATCGCGTATACCCACCCCGGTATCTGCCACAGAAATACGCACCTTTTCTCCACGATCCTTTACAGAAATAGTAACTGTACCTGACCCCTTTTTCTTGAGGATTCCGTGATTAATCGCATTCTCAACCAGGGGCTGGATAATAAGACTTGGAATACGCACAGACACCTCATCCATTACATACTCTACCTGAAGCCGGTTGCCGAAGCGTGCTTTTTCGATTTCCACGTAATCAGACACCTGCTGAAGCTCTTTATGAATTTCGATCAAATCATCATTCAGCTCCAAATTATAGCGCAGATAGCCCGATAAATTAATGATCAGCTCCCGTGCCTTATCCGGCTTGGTGCGTGTCGTAGAGGCAATGGCGTTCAGCGCGTTAAACAGAAAATGGGGATTAATTTTTGTTTGGAGCGCCTTTAGCTCGGCTTTATTCGCCGCTTCCTTAATTTGCTCCACACGCGACACTTCCATTAACGTGGAAATGATTTGAGACAGGCCAATCGCCATCGTCTGCAACGGATACGTGATTTTATAAGCTTTGCGATAGTAAATCTTCAAGGTTCCGGTTACTTCTCCCCGCTCCTCTAACGGGATAATGAGCAGAGACTGGATTTGGGGTGTTTTATCATCTGCAATATGGTTGCGAATCGTGATTTTACCGCTGCGAATCGTCGATTTAGTCACATCGCTAATGATCTCATCTCCGATGTGATAACGCTCTTCGCCAAAACCGACATAGGCCAGCACATCTCTGGTATCGGTAATTGCTACCGCGTCTGCCTTGATATCTTCTTTTATGATCGAGCAAATGGTATGCAAGGATTCCGCATTAATGGAGCGAAAATAAGGCAACGTCTTATTGGCAATATCCAGTGCCAGCTTGGCCTGTCTGGCCGCGATATTCTCCTTTTCCCCCTCCACACTCTGGATCAACAGAACGATTAAACCGATACTGACTTCTCCGATAATCATCGGTAAACCAATCTTGGAAACGATGTCCACTCCAAGGTTATGGGGTTGTGCCATCACCAGAATGAGCAGCATCGTCAATGCTTCGCAGACCATACCTGCGGCGATACCGACTAGCCATCTCTTGGAACGGTTGACCCTGCGGCCGATGTATCCTGACACCACACCTGCCAAAATACTCGTAATCAGACACGGAATCGAGGTCACTCCCCCGATATCAATTAGATAACGATGGATACCTGATACAATACCTGTAACAATCCCAACCCATGGTCCAAACAAAATACCGCCCGCCATAATTGCAATGATTCGAACGTTAACAAGCGAACCTTCGACTTCAATTCCGGTGTATGTACCGAACAGTGCAAACATGCAAAAAATCAACGTTAGTATGGCCAGTTCTGCTGGAGAATGGCTGTTCTTTTGCAAGGTTTCCTTAAATCGTGGGATACGTGTAATAAAAAATAAACAAATTAGTAACAACGCTGCTCGCTCAAATAGCTGCATCAGCATTTCCAACAAGGCGTTCACCTGCGTTCCTCCCAAATAATAACGGATATGCCTACATAGGTTATGTTAATTATTCACATATTTCAATACTCACCCTGCCATCACGGGCACGGATGCTAGCCTTCCCGCCAATTGGATATGTAAACTGCGGCGTGGTATGACCAAAATCAGCATCTGCAATCACTGGGATGGAGGTCAATTCCCTTTTCGAGCTAATGATTTGCCGCAGCAATGCTTCTGTCATATGCGACGCCTGCTGAAATCGTCCTATGATGATCCCCTTAACTTGATCAAATCCAGGCTGGTGCAACAGTGATTGCAAATCCCGATCAAATGTTGCAGGAGAGCTTTCATAATCATCCTCAACAAATAGAATGCTTCCTTCCAGACTCGGCATATACGGAGTTCCCTGCAACAAATTTAGGGTACACAAGTTTCCGCCCACAATCGTACCCGCTGCTTCCCCTTCATGAATCGCATACGGACCCGCATTGCGGTGAAAGCTTCTTTGATCCTGATCTAGATACCAGGTATCGTCACTCCACTCCGACGAAGACTCGATTTGAATGCTGCCTTCTTCCAACATCAACCTTTGAAAATACGCCGTCGTATAATCATTTCCTCGCAACATGGCAAACGTCAAAAAATGAGGTCCTGCATACGTAATAAGTCCCGTTTTGGCATAAATCGCGTGGCTTAACGCTATTATATCCGAATAACCACATAATCGTTTAGGATGAGCTCCAATCAGTTCATAGTCAAGATGGGCAAGGAGCTGATTGGCATTATAGCCCCCAATTGAAGTCAGAATGCCCTTTACCTTTGGATCGACAAAAGCTTCGTGCAAGTCTGCGACTCTGGACTCTATCGAGGAAGATGTAAAATCATCACTTTCCAGCACATGTTGCGAAAAGCTCACTTTAAACCCAATATCTTCCAGTCTTTGTTTGGCAATCAAACGATTTTCCTCAGAAACGATAGACAAGCTTCTGGACGGCGAAAGAATGCGTATCTCGTCTCCAGCTTTTAATTTGGGTGCTTGCTTTCCTATGATCATGGTCATCCCCCTTAGTCACAAAGCATTTAAACTGCCACAAATTATACCATCAACTTCCATCTAATTATAGCTTCTAGAAATCCCCTCTTCATCTCCCTTCTTCAAACGCAGTAAAAAACCGGAGAGTACCGCTTGATAGCGATAATCCCCGGATCTCTAGTCCGATAATGAAGCATTTCGGTTATTTGCTTTTACTGATTTCGGTAGGAATGTTGTCCTCCTTCTGATCATGTACCAGTTCTTTTAACTGGATAATCAACGTCTCCAGCTCATTAAACCCGGTCACCATATTGGAGGTTATATTTCGTTGCTCCTCTACTCCAGCCAAAATTTGCTCTGACGCTGCACTCGCTTGTTCTGTAACGCTTGAAAACTCCTCCATCTCCTGAACGACCTGAGATGAGAATTGCTGCATACTATTCGTACTGGCTTCCACCTCCACGGCTTGCAGCAGCACTTTATTGGCATTTTCCAGGATATCCTCCAGTACAATTTCGGTCGAATGGGCCGATTCCATACTCTGCTGTAATCTTTGCTGTCCCATATCAAATTGGCTTACGACAGAATCCATCTGAGTTCTCAGTTGGGTCAAAATACCTTCCATTGCCACTGAGGTATTCCCTACCATTTCAGCCAAATTACGCACTTCGCCAGCCACGATTGCAAATCCTTTTCCATGCTCTCCCGCTCTGGCGGCCTCAATGGATGCATTCAAGGACAGCAAATTGGTTTGTTTCGAGATTTGAGTAATATCTTTGAGCATGGCAGACATATTATCACTTTGTGTTTTAAACTCGTCCAATTCTTCTTTGGTACGACTCATAACCAGACCCAAATCCTTAATTTGAGACGTTAATGCTAGCAGTTGACTGCTCCCTCTACTCCCGGCACTTTTCGTATCTTCGGAGAGCTGCTTCAATTCTCGGGAATGATCGGCAACCTCGCGCACGTGCTGGTCAGACTGAGCCAAGTTATCCGTTACCTCAGTGATATTCGAAGCTTGCATTTCTACCCCTTTGGCAACCTCCTGAAACCCAATAGCGACTTCATTCGTCACGCTGCCCGTAGCGTCCACTTGATTCCTGAATCGTTCTGTAAAGCTATGCAATCCAGCCACTGCTTGTCTAACTTGCTCAAACAGAAATTCAATTCGTTGCCTTGTAGCATCCATATCTTTATTTTGCTCTTCACTTTTCTTAAACTGCTTTTGATTTAACACCGATACCACTAACAGTAGCAAACCAATAAGTAAAACAATAATAAACTCATGCACATAGCGCAAAGAACCGGTAGCTGGGGGAATTGGGGGCGTACCGATTGTTATTTGCACAAATATATTACAGAGATTTAAGGTCATAGCTACCAGAAAATATCGGTAAGATGGATACAGCAAAAATAAAGAGCAAATTAATATGGTGGTTACTACCTCGATGCTAGATAAGTTCAAAAATACACATATTAATACGCTAAAAAACGTAATAATCCACGGAATAAGGCGAATTCCCTTCTTTTTCATATTCAAGACCGTCAAAACTGCCGCGACTACAAATCCTACACCATTAGATACCCACATTGAGGGATTAGATAATGCCGGGACGATGCCACTCAAGGTCATAATCCAAAAAATAATGATCACCAATTTGTTCCTTTGCCACAACAATTCACTCGTTCTGTCCATGATTGTGTACGCGCTCCTTAGATACATATTAGGTATTTATAAAATAAAAATGTAAATGCCATACTTTATATATCGTCATATCAGAACACGTATTGAATGATGATCGTACTTTAAAGGGAAAGAGTAGGAATCGTAAATAAATGAATGCAAAAAATCGCCCCCTAACAGGGAGCGATTTTGAATACCTTTTTGGTGATCTTCTGCAATTGAAAAAGATTCATAAACCAACTGATAACATTAGGATTCCTTGTTCTCGGAAGCCTCTTCAGCGCCTTCAGTTGCCGCTGCATCACCTTCCACAGCAGCATTTTCTACTTCAACTGCACGCGGAACGATAATAGAAGCAAGCAGTTCTTCTTCAGGGACGTGCAGTATTACTCCTTTAGGGAGCTTCAAGTCGCTAGCGCTCAGCTTGTCGCCAACATCCAGTGCGGATACATCCACCTCAATGGTAGATGGCAAATCAGCCGGAAGACCTTCGACTTCAACTTCTGTTTCCTGAACTTGCAGAATACCCCCTGTTTTTGTACCTACAGGTGTACCCTGATAATCAATAGAAACACGCACGCGAAGCGGTTTGTTTTTGGAAATTTTCAAAAAATCGGCATGCAGCCATTGGTTGTCACGCTGTTGATAATCTTTAATAATAACTGGAATGGTTTCTCCACCCTCTACAGTGAGGTTGAACACCTCTGAACGTCCAGTTTTGACTACTTTATTAAATTCCTTGGCATCGACATGTACAGGGGTTCCTTCAAGCTCAGAGCCGTAAACCACAGCTGGAATCCGTCCTTTTAACCTCAAACCACGAATGGCCGAACCCTTCTTCTCTGTTCTCGGCTGGGCGGTCAGTTGAATACTTCCTCCATTAGAACTCATGATATACAACCTCCTTCAGGTTACCTTACAAATGATTTTCCTCCAAGAATCTTGCCTGTTTACCAGTTGTACTACAGGATATAAGCCAGCAAGCTGGCAAAACTAAACAAGTCCATAATTCTATTTTACCCCTTTTTTCTGAAACTGACACACGTTTGCATAAAAAAATAGCATTTCTCGAAATGATCGAAAAATGCTACTTTCGTTATATATAGCCACCAAGCATACAAGTCATCCGGCCCGATTATCATTTACCAGTAACAAAAATTCTTCTCTGCCACTATGAATCAATACCTGCATCACAGACTGGTTCCGGTCTATATCAATATATCGATCTGCCTCAACATCCTTCGCATCCCAGTGATTAAGCCGGACAATGTAGCCAATTCGCTGTATATCAGGAGCAACCTGAATACGCGCTATTGCACGACCGTCATCCAAATCACGAAATTCGACATGTCCGTCGCGGTGCCCAGTTCCCCATACCCATACGTTCCAGCCAGTGTATTGCCGATCTGTACGCTCGTAGATCAGTTCAATCGTACGAAATGGAGCGACTTCATTATCGTTTCCAAGCTGCACATCTGTCAATGCCATGGCTGTACCTGCAATTTCTTGATCTGTTCCCTCATCCGAGTCTTCCAATTTGTTCTCCGCCTGACGATTAGCCTGATCTTGTTCAGTCAAAAAGGAGACTCGTGCAGGTTCTTCCTGATCATATAACACCATCATCGACCAGCGCGATACAGTTACACGATGGCCTACGACTTCATACCGTGTCTCATTACCAGCCCCGTGTGCGTCCACGACCACATGCCAACGATCCGATTCCACAGGCAATACTATCGTTTGCTCTGCATCCGAGCCGTTATAAATCACCACAATATGATTCCAGGCATCGCCGTTAGCGTGATGCCTCAAAGCAAAAGCCACCACATGCCCACTGCTTTGCAGCACTTCCATATGCTGCTCCACTAGCTCACGATGGTCCATTCGGAATGCCGGGTGGTTGCGCCGCAAAGCAATTAAGCCTTGGTAGTAATCAAACACTGGGCGAAACCTCGCCTTGTTATCCCAATGGATGGCATTCACCACATCTGAGCTTCGGTAGCTATTATGGTCTCCATATTTGGAGCGCAGCAGTTCATCCCCTGCATGAATAAAAGGGATACCTTGCGATGTGAGTACCATACCGTTAGCCAACAGGGACTTGCGTACGTTTTCATCCTCTAGCAAGTTATTTTCATCCAGTTCACGATACGGGTCTGCTTCGGCAACAGCTTGTTCAGGTGTCCTCCCATCCTGTGGCTTCCCCTGCTCCCATTGTGGAAAACGACAGTGCTCCCGCAAATGTCTTACCGTCAAAATTTTATCCCACAGATTGAGATTATCGTGGGCAGTTACATAATTGACGGTCTCCGATGGCTGAGCTGTGAAATCATGAATAGCCCCAAAAGCACCTTTGAGCACCTGTTCCTCCTGATGTTCTGCCCCCGTGGCAAACCCGCTCCCAGTACCGTCGCTATCTCCCTTAATAGCAGAGCGGTAGTTGTCGTTAAAAACGGCAAAGCCTTTGTCCCGTTGCGTTCCTTTTAGCGTAAGCAAGGGTTGGGGAGATTCTCCTCCCGTCCAAGGCTCACCATAGATCAGCAGATCGGAACGCACTTCAGAGCGAAGTTCTTGCGTAAGCTGCACCACGGTTGGTGTATCAATCAGACCCATCAGATCAAATCGAAAGCCGTCTATATGATATTCCTCTGCCCAATAGCGTAGTGAATCCTTGATATACTTGCGCACCATCGGACGTTCGGTTGCCACCTCATTACCTACACCTGATCCATTGGTGAGCTGCCCTTGCTCATCCGTGCGGTAATAATATCCAGGTACAACAGGCTCAAATGGCCCCTTTTCCACCGAATACGTATGGTTGTATACAACGTCCATAATGACACCGATACCGGCAGTGTGCAAAGACTGTACCAGCAGCTTCAGCTCGCGTATACGTGTCTCCGGATCAGCCGGATTGGAGGAATAAGACCCCTCTGGCACATTATAGTGCTGCGGATCATAGCCCCAGTTATATTCAGTTTCTAATTCTCCCAAGTCATTCACCGTATGAAAATCAGCCACTGGAAGCAAATGAACATGTGTAATGCCCAGCTCCAGCAGATGATCCAGCCCGATGCTGTTCCCCTCAGTATCCTTCAATCCCGTATACGTAAAGGCCTCAAACCGTCCCTGAGCAGCAGATAAGTCTTTTTCCCCCGTATTAAAATGGGTATCCATCGAAAAATCACGTACATGAAGCTCATAGAGAATGGCATCCGTCGGCCGCTTAAGTGTAGGCCCCGCATCTAATTCCCATCCGTCCGGGTTGGTTTGAGCCAAATCAATGATCGCTGTACGCTGCCCGTTGGCTGACACCCCTGTGGCATATGGATCGACAGCATAATGAATGGTGTTGTCCTCCCACTCCAGCCTGTACATGTAATAATATTTGTTCCAGTCGCCTTCCAGCTCTATAGACCATACACCTTGATCATCACGACTCATAGGAAATTCCTGACCACCGCTGTGCTCCTGAACGTTCCCTTCCTGATCGTACACCCCCGCATCGTTATACAACGCTATATGGACCTGCTGCGCAGTCGGTGCCCATACCTTGAACTTGCTGCCCGCAGGCGTATAAGTAAGACCCAAATCATAGCCTTCATATATAGGATATGTTGTGTGCTCAAGCTCATTGAGCTGATTGAAATCTGACATTCCTGTTCACCACCCATTTCTATACATCGGCTTACAGCCTCTGTTCATCCATCATTTATGATGTTTATGACTTGTCAATATACCTCAGGATTTTGTAAAATCTTCACCTAATAGGCTATCAAAATAAGACAAGCTTGAAAAGCTGGATGATTTAAATAAGGATGACGCTTCCATTTCAACGCACACTCCATTTTATGACAAAACTATGAACAGGCTACAGCTTTTGCCCTCAAGGTATAACAATAATTAGAAATGTCAGGACAATCTGCGGTTATCCATTTCAAAAATATCGTCTGCAATCCGCATGGTAGAACTCCGGTGAGAAACAAGGACAATCGTTTTATCTTGCTGTTGTTCCTTTAACGATTTTAAAATAATCGCCTCGTTCAGGCTGTCCAAATTGCTGGTAGGCTCGTCGAGCAGTAAGAGAGGAGCATTATGGACAAAGGCTCTGGCCAGCCCCAAGCGTTGGCGTTCTCCACCGGACAGCCTGTCCCCCAATTCTCCAACTCGGCTGTCATACCCTTGAGGCAAGGTCATAATAAAATCGTGCACGGATGCCTTACGTGCTGCTTCCACCACCTGCTCATGTGTAGCATCAGGCTTTCCGATTTTGATATTAGCTGCAATTGAATCATCAAACAGGAACGTATGCTGGTCTACATAGCTCTGTAAGCCTCTCAAATGTCGGGTCCCAATTTCCTTCAAATCGTGTCCGGATAGCAAAATTTCACCTTGCTGCGGGTCCCTAAATCGCATCAGCAACTTTAGCAGTGTAGACTTGCCAGAGCCGCTTTTACCCTGAATACCTAAAATCCGCTTATGCGGTATCGTGAGACTTACATCATTCAGTACCGTTTGACCATCGTATGCAAAAGTCACCTTGTCTACTCGTGCCCCAGTAAAGGCGACACTCATCCCTTCGATATTTTCCTCTACCTCCGGGGTTTCCTCCAATAGACTCAACACTCGTTCCCCGCTCGCCAGCGTTTGAAGCAAATTGTTGGACAAGTTGCTCAGTGCAACGACCGGACCAAATGAACTAAACAGGGCAATGACAGAAATTAGCATACCTGTAAAGTCAACCTGACCCTTAGACATACCGTACAATCCAGCCAGTAGCATCAAGAATGAGAATCCAACTACAGCCGCATCTGTGATGGCTCTTGTGATGCCTTCATGATGCTTCAAGTCCTTTTGCTTGGCATCCAATTGATCCGTACGACGATTAATCTCATTCAAACGTTGTTCTCCTTGCCCATATTGCACAATTTCCTTCATACCCCGTAAGCTGTCCAAAAAATAACTGCTCAGCTTGCCAAAGCTGCTTCGGTATTCCATCCCCTGACGTTTGCCCATACGTGACGTGAGTAAGGGAATAAATAAACCGACAGTTAGGTAAGCAAGCGCAGCGAGCCAGCCTAATAGAGGCTCATAAGAACCGATAAAAAATACCATGAGCAGTGAAGTGATGATGCCGATCATAACAGGCGCTATCGTATGCGCATAAAATACTTCCAGCAGCTCAATATCACTCGTAATGAGTGATATCAGATTCCCCTTGTCCTTGCCTTCCAATTTGGCTGGAGCGAGTCTTCGCAGGGCTTGAAGCACCTTATCACGCAGTACAGCCAGCAGCTTGAAAGCGAGATAATGACCACTCATTTGCTCGCCATAACGGAATACGCCGCGCAGTACGGCACAAACCACGATCGACGTCAGCAAAAACAACATGGTGTAGCCTGTCGTAATGCCCGTTGCTATAAGCAGAGCAAGGGCTCCATACACTATAATGCCAATAGCACAAACAAAACCAAGCACTCCTGTAACAATCGTGATGAGCAGTACAGGTAAAAGAGGACCCGCCAATACCAATAATTGGCCCATGATCTGTAATCCGTGTCTACGCATATACAGCCCCTCCTTTTACAAACTGCTCTACCCGGTATTGACTGAGATACATCTCCGCATAGTGTCCTTGCTGGCTCAACAGTTCATAATGCGTTCCGGATTCTGCCACCAATCCGTTTTGCAGCACATAGATACAGTCGGATTGAACTACATTTTCCAGTCTGTGAGAGATAAGAATCACTGTTTTTTGACCTGCAAGCGCATGTATTACCTCCATAATGCCTTCCTCACTTTCACTGTCAATGTTAGAGGTGGCCTCGTCAAAAATGTACACACGACTATCATGCAGCAATGCTCTGGCTAGTGCTAGCCGTTGGCGCTGTCCTCCTGACAGATTTGCCCCCTGCTCCTCCAGTTCTGCTTTCAGTCCTCCTTCTGAGAGAATAAAATCATACAGCTTCACTTGTCGCAAAGCTTCCAGCATTTGCTGCTCATCCGCGTGCTCATTGCCCATTTTTAAATTTGCTTCCACTGTGCCTTTAAAAATATAGCTGTTAAAACCGATCCAGGTCATGTGACGCATGCGGCTTTCTTCCGAAATATCGGTGAGCTCGGTTCCTCCAATCGTCAGACTTCCTCGATACCCCTCGTGATGCCCAACGATCAATCCGGCTACCGTACTTTTACCAGAACCTGATTCCCCAACAATTGAAACCAATCTGCCCTGGGGAATATCCATGGATATATTTCGTAAGGTATCTCTCTCGTCGTAGGCGAAACTCACTTGCTCCAGTCGAATATCTGTGTTTTCTATGCTTTCTTGTCCTTGTATAAGATCCTCAGTACTCAACATTTGAAATATTTTGTCGCTTGCTGCCATTCCGTTCATGGCGATATGGAAGTAAGAACCCAATAAACGCAGAGGAATGAAAAATTCTGCCGACAGCAAAACAATGATGATTGCTCCTGCCAAGCCAATATGGCCTGAAGAATATTCGCTTACCGCGACCAGTACACCCGCAGCGGCACCACCAAATGCGATAAGATCCATAATGGCCACGGAGTTAAGCTGCATAGTCAGCACTTTCATTGTCATTTTGCGAAAATCCTCAGCTGCTGTGTTCATTTCCTGATGTTTATCCTGGTCTGTTCCGTACATTTTGAGCGTAGTCAGACCTTGTACATTCTCCAAAAAGCTGTGGCCCAGATTGACGTAACTGCCCCAATATTTCCGAAACAGCTTTTTAGCCATCCTCATAATGACAATGATCGACACTGGAATTAAGGGAACGCAGATCAATAGTATAATGGCTGCTTTGAAGCTGACAAAAGAGAGGGTGATGAACAACGTTACGGGGGCAAGCAGACTGTAAAATAGTTGAGGCATATATCTACCGAAATAGGTTTCAAGCTGCTCTACTCCTTCTACAGCAACCTGAATAACCCCCGAGGTGGAGGTATGATCTGTATATGCGGGTCCCATCTTCAGCAACTTGCCGTAAATTTGTGAGCGCAGCGTTTTTTTAGCATTCACCGAAGCACGATAGGATAACATACTGGCTGCATAATTGCTCAGGCAGCGAATTGCAATAGCAGCAATAACAATGACCGTCATAGATAGAATCAGCTTGCGAGTCACTTGTCCTTCCCATGCTTGCTGCATAACAAAAGCCATAGACAACACAGCGGCTATACTCCCCAAAAGACCGATCCACTGCACAAGCACACCCAAGACGATATATTTCCGAGAATGTTCCACTAGACCGAGCAGACGGCTGTCGACCATTTTAGACCTTTTTTTGGGAGTAGGTGTAGGTAAAGGTTCAGGTGAAGATGAAGGCGTTATTTCTACTGCAGCGTTTCTCACTGTTCCGATGCGGAATATAAAGTAATAATATTTAAAAAGGATGACCAAGACGATGAGCGTTTTGCCCCACACATTAGGGGTGAAAATAAAGCCTGTAATCAGCATCGTTGACGCTAAGCCCAATGACGTGATTTTCGTAGACAGCTTCAATGACCTTGTTTGGACAAAACTCTCTAGATGCTTTTGGTACAGAGAGGTGTTCGAAAACCACTGGTGAATCCTTTCGGACCCCCGCATAAAGAAAAAGGTCGCTAGCAGCAGAAACGGTGTAGTCGGTAGCAACGGTAGCACTACACCAATAACTCCAAGCGCCAAAAATAAAAACCCTAAGGTAATATAGATCGGTTTCACTATAATCCTCCCTAATAGTTATAATAGTAATGATTTCATTTTATAGATAATGATAATCATTATCAATATAAACAATTTAAGCAGGTTGTTATGTGATGTAAATCACGCATATAAAAATCCTCTTGATGCACATCCCTACAGAACACGTTAGTGTTGATGTGGATGCTTTGCCTTCAAGAGGATTATCGAAAGATAATATTGATAATTCGTTGTTTTATGAATTTATAATATCATATTGCTCCAATATCTGCCGATGTAACGGGTGGTCTGCGGTTATGGAAGTATAACGCGTCAGCGCCGCACCCAGTCCTTCGCTACGAATCGCCTGCTGAAGCTCGACTGCCTCGGGGTCTTCCGTAATATCAAATTTACAGGCAGCAGCCATTCCTAACGCCAGATGATCCGTAGGGATGCCATACTCCTGTGCTTGGAGCGCGGGACGTACAAGACGATCATTGGGGGACAGCTTGCGCAACGGTGAACGTCCGACCCGAGTAACATCGTCTGTTAGATTAGGATTGCGGAAGCGATCCAAAATTTTAGAGATGTATTTCTTATGCTCCCCTTGATCCAAACCGAAGCGCTTCACAAGCACCGCTCCTGTTTCCTCCAGTGACCCTTGTATCGAATCCACCACCTTGCTATCCTTCATAGCCTCCTGAATGGTAGCATAACCTGCGGTATAACCAAGATAGGCTGCCACGCAATGCCCCGTATTCACCGTGAACAGCTTTCGTTCAATGTAAGGCTCTAGATCCTGCACGTACAGGATGCCTTCGATTTCTTCATGCTCAGGTGCCATTTGCGAACGATCCACCACCCACTCGTAAAAAGGCTCTACCTGCACATGTAACGGGTCCTCGTGGTGTTGGATCGGCACAATCCGGTCTACAGCAGCATTTGGAAAATACACCGAAGCCTCTGCCTTAGCACGGGTCGCCTCATCCAATAGCGCAAAAACATGCTCTTTCAGTTGGGCGCTGCCTCCGATTGCATTTTCACAGGCAATCACATGCAGCGGCCTTGCTCCTCGCTCTACCCGCCGCTTGATTCCCTCCGCAATACCTGCTGCTATGTGCTTGAGGATGCTGACACCTACCGCGGTCGTTACCAGATCTGCGTGGTCTACCGCATCGGCTACAGCCGCTGCATCCTTGCCGTCAATTGCCGTCACATTCGTGACCAGCTCCGTATCCTTTGTATCATTGGCTAATTCTACGGTGTATTGTTTACGACGGCGTAACTCGGATACAAGGGTGTCGTTGACATCTGAAAAAACAACCTCATAGCCTGCACGCGACAGAATCAATCCGATAAAGCCGCGACCGATATTTCCTGCTCCAAAGTGGACGGCTCTCATAGCTCCAGCTCACTTTCGAACAGATCTATAATTTCCTGTGGGGTCACCGCATTGCGAAGTTTATCCATATTTTCTTCCTCCGCACACACCACAGCGATACTCGTCAAAATCTCCATATGATCGCCGCCTTGTGCTGCAATGCCGATCACCATGTATGCTTTCTCTTCCCCAAAATCTACGCCTTGCGGAAACTGAACGATGGAAATGCCTGTCGATTGAATAAGCGTCTTGGATTCCTTGGTGCCATGTGGAATAGCCAGCCCGTTCCCGATGTAGGTAGACACGATCTCCTCGCGTTCCAGCATCTTGTCAATATACTCACTTGAAATATGTCCTGCATCCAGCAGGATTTGTCCAGCCATGCGAATCGCCTCATATTTGTCTTTGGCGATTGCGTTCATTTTTACTTTGTCTATCGTCATAATACTCACGGTAGGTTCCTCCCTGTCCCTAATTTACTGTGGAAAAATTCAGCCAGCTCACTCGATATATAATTGACAATATGATCCCTGCTACCGTGTTCCAGTAGCGTAACCATGTCTTCCTGCAAGAGTAATGCGCTAATCTCGCTCAATACCTCCAAGCTCTCTCTCGGCAGCTCACGAGGTCCCAACATGAGCAGCACGCATTCTACCTGTTCACCTGTATCCGCCAACAGCGGCTCTGCCAGCTTATACAAGGTAAGCGAAGGCTTGCGAATATAGTGGCTACGCGTATGAACTAAAGCAATGGAGGTATCAGAAATTACCTGACTACCTTGGCGCTCTCTTTCCATGAGTTGTGCAGCAACCGCAGAAGGCTCTGTAACATTCCCCCGCCCCGCCTCCAACATGCATATAGCCTCTACGATCGCCGCCATATCCATCCCCTGATTTTCCAGCGGATACACTTGAAATTGCTGTACAATGTGTACAATTTCATCGAGAATTTTCCGCAGGCCGGTAAGCCACTCCATGTCCTGACCGGGCTGAACGACCTGTTCCTGCTGATGGTCATCGGGATGATGGAGTGTAATATGCTGGATGAATTGACGCAGGCGATCACTCTCCTCCTGCGTCAGCAGCGGGCTTATCTTAAGATAGCGATCTGGTTCAAGCGGTAGCTCTACTGTCGAAATGATCAGATCATAATCCTCCTTGGGGATCCGCGCCGCCTCGTACCATGAGGCCCTATCCACAATTTTGATCTGTGGTAGCTCTTTGGCGAGCCTTGTTGCCAGAAGTCTGGATGAACCAATGCCGCTCGTGCAGACTACGATGGCCCGCACCTCCCGCCGCAATTGTCGCAGCCGCTCCAGCGAAGCGCCGAAATGCATGACCAGAAATCCGATCTCTTCATCAGGGACTTTCATTTCTGTCATGTCCGCCGCAGCCTTTTTCACTGAGTCGAATAAGCTGCTGTAATCCTTGCGGATTTGCTGAAGGAGGGGATTACGAATCGACTTGCCTTCCTTCAAACGTTTGAATACCGGAGCCATATGGGCAATCAGTCCTTCACGCAGAACACGGTCCTCTTCCAATGGCGTGCCTGTTTCTTCCTCCACACGACGAATCAACTCATGAACCGACTCCAGCAGTACAAGATCATCCAGCGGCAGCAGCCGGGTAGAATGATCCTCGGCATCACGGAACAGCAGCCTGAAATAAGATCGTTCCGGGTCCGGAAAGTCAATATCCAGCGCCGCTGACAATTCTGCGCATATGCGTTCTACCATAGCTGTGCGCAGCATGATATTCTCATCCGAATCTGTTTTCGAATATGAGAGACGATGAGCCACAACGTACCCGAGTCGTAGACGTGCCAGCGAAACGCAAATTTGAATCAGCAACTCCATATACTTGCTTTCCACCATGTTTTCCAACCATTTTTCATGGGGCCGCCAGAGGGCATTTTCCACGATCAGCAGGTTCTCTCTGCCGATCATCTCCAGCAGCTTGTCAGCGACACGGGTTACAGGACGATGCTCTTCTCCGGCTGAAAACAGATCGGATTCATCCAAATATTCAAGTGCTAGTTCGGAAATCGCCCGTCTTTTGTCTGTCTCGCGCCCCGTCATCTCGACGCCGTACCCTCGTCTGCGCACAAGCACGAGTCCCCGTTCCCCAATCCAGCCTTGCAAATCGTCCAGATCATGACTGACCGTAGTTACCGTGACTTTCAGATCTGAAGCCAGCGCCAGCAGCTTGATCGGCTCCCGTGTATCCAGCAGCATGCAGAGAATCACGATCTTTCTCTCCTCAGCCGAATATTCATCTGACTTCGTATCCAGCAATTGCTTCCGCAGGCATACAAGCTGAGCTGGGTCAGCATCTATACAGATACCGATTCCTGACTTTTTCTCCAGCTTCACCTCATGAACTGCCAGCCAATGCTCGACTGCGCCCAGTTCCCGATGAACCGTCCTTGTGCTGACATTGATCTTCGTGGCAATTTCCCCGGCTGTAACCTCTTTGGACTGCTCCAGAAGATATTCCACGATGTCACGTTGTCGTTTCGTAATATTCATAAGCGCATACCGTTCCTTCCCAAGCTCATTCCTCCAGCAGGAGACGTACATTGCATACAGTCCGCCTGACTTCGATGAGGATTAAGAATCGGATTTCAGACGTTCAACCAGCGCTTCGTATTCAGGACTCTTCAAAAAATTGTCAATGGAAATGTGCTCAGCTTTCGGAGCTACTGTTTTAGCCCGGTCTGTCAACGTTTTTTGCGTAATGACAATATCCGCATCCTGTGGAATTTCACTGATTGCTGTATTCGTAACTGTTACGCCCACACCCGCCTGCTTCATTTTTTTGCGTAAAATCGAGGCACCCATAGCGCTTGAACCCATACCTGCATCACAGGAAAAGACGATCTTGTTCACTTCGGATTTATCCTTGAGCGTTCGATCTGCGGCAATCTCGGCAGTACGATCAGCTTCGTGGTTATCTTCCATTACAGTGGCATTAGCACTTGCACTCTTGCTTTGATTTTTCATATCTTTCAGGCGGGATGCAGCTTCCTCCAGCCCCTCTTCTTGTTGCTTACCAGTCTTGAGTAACACTGCAGCAACAGCAAAGGATACGACCGCAGCAGCGATCACCCCGCTTAGCATTGGCAAATATCCGCCTTTTGGCGTCATTAGAAAATAGGCGATAATGCTGCCCGGTGAAGGAGCAGCAACCAGTCCGGCACCTGTCAACATGAAACAGAAGGTTCCCACAACGCCCCCAGCTATAGCTGCAAGAATCAGAATCGGCTTCATCAAAATGTAAGGGAAATAAATTTCATGAATCCCGCCGAAAAAATGAATGATGACCGCTCCAGGAGCCGACGACTTCGCAGAGCCTTTACCGAACAGGCAGTAGGCCAGCAAAATACCGAGCCCCGGCCCAGGGTTGGATTCCAGCATGAACAGTACGGATTTCCCTGTTCTTGCAGCTTCCTCCAACGCAATCGGACTTAATACTCCGTGATTCAGCGCGTTGTTTAAAAATAATACTTTTCCGGGCTCAATAATGAGGTTGACAAGCGGCAATAGCCCTGCGTTCACGAGGAACTGTACCCCTGCCGACAATACTTGACTGATCATTTGTACAACCGGGCCGATCGCCACATGGGCAAGCAGTGCTAGAATGGCACCGATAATCCCGGCCGAGAAATTATTGACCAGCATTTCAAAGCCTGATCTGACTTTGCCTTCAATGGCCTTGTCGAACTTCTTCAATATCCATGCAGCCAGCGGACCAGCTACCATCGCGCCCAGGAACATCGGGATATCGGCCCCCACAATGACACCCATCGTCATAATGGCACCGATCACACCTCCACGCTGTCCGTGAATCATCGTGCCCCCTGTGTAACCGATCAGCAGCGGCAGTAAATAATTTTTCATCGGATCAACCAGTTGTGCAAAACCCTCGTTCGGGAACCATCCGGTCGGAATAAAGAGTGCTGTAATCAATCCCCATGCAATAAAGGCTCCCATATTGGGCATAACCATTCCGCTAAGAAAACGGCCAAAACGCTGTACGGCGACACGAGTGCCTCCTTTTGAACTTGGCTTTGTGTCCAATGTGCTCATATTCAAATCCTCCTTGTAGGTAAGCATCACTACCTTTTCTTAAAATTCATACTAAATGACAGCGCTATCTTCATCAACGAAATGAAAACGTACTTTCGTCATGAACGTTGATGACAACATTTAAATTTAAATTATCCGGGAAGGTATTATACCTGCATAATTCTTCTTAATATGACCTGTAGCTATAGAAATTAGTCGAAAAAACAGGGATTTAAATCTGCACAAACTTATAGGGAACCACCTTCTGTGCCAGAGTAAAACACGTAATTACGCTTCCAAAATGACAACAAAAAAATAGCCGCTATGGCAGATCATAGCGACTATTTTATACAAAAAACGAGCGAACTAACGATGCTCTTATTCAATTGAAAATCAATATAAAAAATTCAGAATAACACGCTCTTTTTTCATGCTGTATTGCCCCATTATTACTCCGAAATCAACTTCTCATACTGATCCGCAGACAGTAGCTTGCCCAATGTTTCCTCCACATCTTTGCCCATCTCTACTTCGATCATCCAACCTTTTTCATAGGGAGATTCATTTACTAGTTCAGGCGTACTTTCCAGCGCTTCATTCACCTTTAATACGTTTCCCGTCACCGGAGCAAAAAGGTCGGATACCGTCTTCACCGATTCAATCGTACCGATCTCCGCTCCCTGCTCAATCGTTACTCCCACCTCAGGTAATTCTACAAAAACAATATCACCCAGTTGATGCTGTGCAAAGTCCGTAATACCAACCCGCACCGTCCCATTCTCTGTACGCTGAACCCACTCATGTTCGTCTGTATACCAAAGTTGCTGCTTCACTTCACCCATCCTGTTCCCCTCACTTCCATATGAATAAAATCGCTTTTGCTCACCTGTATTAGACAGGTTAAGATTATGACAACAAGAACACTCATGTCAATAATACTAACAAAAATACTTCATATCACCTCATATAGCGTACTATATAAAAATATGATAGCTTATAACAAACGCTTACATATCCTTATTTATATATTAAATGTTTTTTCTATTGTTTTCGATGACATTTTTATTGACATTTTGAATGAATTTGCGTATTAATGGGTTATAGCAAATACTTTGGGAAACACCCCGACAACTGCAAACGCGGATGAACGCAGAGGGAGAGACTGCCAAAAAGATTCGCATAGCTGTTGCCGCTTGTGAGACAGTTGTGCACGCGAATCGGATCAAGTTGTTATCTGCACAGCCAGGTAATATACCGCAGATCCCGAAGGTAGCGCCGAAGGAGTAAGCCTGCATTTGCAGGTGAATCTCTCAGGCAAAAGGACCTCTGCCGGACGCATCTCTGGAGAGCATTCGCTATTGGAGCGGATCACCCAAGAGGAAACCCGGTACATACCGGGGTAACTTTCTGGTATCAAGGACAGAGCTGAAAAAAGAGTATAGACTGCTGTCTATACGTTTTTTTCGGCCTGTCTTTTTTGTTTAGCCGATCACACCGGATAGGAGTGGAAAAATGACTAATTTGCGAAGAACACCGCTATATTCGTCCTACGGGACGCAGTCTGGGGTTCGTTGTATTGACTTTGGCGGCTGGGAGCTCCCCGTTCAGTTTAGCGGCATTCAAAAGGAGCATGAGGCCGTCCGCCAACGTGCGGGTTTATTCGATGTATCGCATATGGGCGAGTTTTTGGTTGAAGGCAAAGAGGCCGAAGCTTTTCTGCAAAGGGTGACCACGAATGATGTCAGCCAGTTGGAAGCAGGTCAGGCACAATATTCACTCCTGTGTTACCCCGATGGAGGTGTAGTAGACGACCTACTTGTTTACTGCAAAGGACCAGAACGCTACATGCTCGTAGTGAACGCCTCTAACATCGATAAGGATTGGGATTGGCTCATTCGCCATATGCCTGCATCCGTTCACATGGAGAATGTGTCTGATGCGATAGCATTGCTGGCGTTGCAAGGACCAGAAGCAGTACGAATTGCCGCAGCCGTGGCAGATACGGACATTACGAATCTGGCATCTTTCCGCTTCCATGAGGACGTGCCATTGTTCGGAGCAAAAGCTCTCGTCTCACGAACCGGATATACGGGCGAAGACGGTTTTGAATTTTACGTACCTGCCGCGGAAGCACCAGCCGTATGGGAGAGTTTGCTTCGTTTCGGTGAGTCGTATGGGCTGATTCCCGCTGGACTTGGTGCTCGGGATACCCTACGCTTTGAGGCACGGTTGCCGCTGTACGGACAGGAGTTATCTGCCACGATTTCACCACTTGAAGCCGGTCTAGGGTACTTCGTCAAGCTGAATAAAGGAGATTTTATCGGTAGAGAAGCACTGCAACGTCAGAAAGATCAAGGGATTCCTCGCAAATTGATCGGGCTGGAAATGATTGATCGCGGTATCCCACGCGCCCATTATCCGGTATTCGCAGAAGGACAACGCATCGGTGAGGTCACAACGGGAACTCAGTCGCCCACCTTGAAGCGTAATCTGGGCCTCGCCTTGGTGGACAGTCGTTTTAGCGTCCTCTCCACACCGCTGGAGGTTGAGATTCGTGGCAAACGCCTGCGTGCCGAGGTGGTGGCAGCACCCTTTTATAAACGCCCGCGCTGATCTTAAACTCTCTTCATTTCAATAAAGCAAACATGTCAGATATGAACTTCCGGGTTTCTCATCTCACACTTTTTTATTAGCTAATTTACGATTTAAAATTTTGCTTTTCGAAAGGAGCCAGAACCTATGAAGCAGCATCGTTATCTCCCTATGACTGAGCAGGATCAAACCGAAATGCTACGTGTGGTCGGTGTATCATCCATTGATGATTTGTTCAGTGACATTCCAGAGGCCATTCGATATCAAGGGGAACTCCCTCTTTCTTCTCGACTCGATGAGAAAGCCTTGACCCGCCACTTGGCCGAGCTGGCCAGACACAACGCCAATACAGACACACATGCCAGCTTCCTTGGCGCAGGAATTTATGATCATCATATTCCGTCCGTCATCCAGCACATCACTTCACGCTCGGAATTCTATACAGCCTACACCCCCTATCAGCCGGAAGTAAGCCAAGGCGAGCTACAAGCCATTTTCGAATTTCAGTCGTATATTTGCGAATTGACGGGCATGGCTGTAGCTAATGCCAGCATGTACGACGGAGCGACTGCACTGGCGGAAGCGGGCTCACTGTCCGCCGCAGCTACCCGCCGTAAACAGCTTATCGTATCGAGGTCCGTCCATCCAGAGGCACGTCAGGTATTGGCAGCCTATGCACGCGGATTGGATTTGGACATCGTGGAGATCGGCTGTTCGGACGGCGTAACGGATGCTGATGCGTTAGCGGCGGCCGTATCGGAACAGACCGCGGCTGTTTTGGTCCAAAGCCCCAACTTTTTTGGAGCCGTGGAAAACCTGAAGCCGATGGCTGATCTCATCCATGCGCACAAAGGTCTTTTGGTCGTCAGTGCCAACCCACTGGCACTTGGCTTGCTGGAAACCCCCGGCAAACAGGGCGCGGATATTGTGGTAGGAGACGCGCAGCCACTTGGCATCTCCTCTTCTCTCGGCGGTCCGACCTGTGGATACTTTGCCGTTTCTCAGACACATATGCGCCGTATCCCTGGCCGCATTGTGGGTCAGACCACAGACCGCAATGGTAAACGCGGCTTCGTGCTGACCTTGCAAGCGCGGGAACAGCATATCCGACGCGAAAAGGCCACCTCTAATATTTGCTCCAATCAAGCGTTGCTAGCTTTATCCGCATCTGTATACTTGTCTGTTATGGGTAGGAAGGGGATCAAGGAAGTAGCCGAGCTAAATTTGCATAAAAGCCGATATGCCTTAGAGCAATTGCTGAACTTGAAGGGCGTAACTTCCTCGTTTAACGCACCAACCTTTAACGAGTTTGCCCTTAGACTGCCTGAGGGTACAGATATGAGCAGACTCCAGACCGAGTTGCTAGCTGCTGGATTTATCGCTGGCTACGATTTGGGCCGGGACTATGAGGAACTTGCTGGTCACATGTTGATTGCCGTGACGGAGCAAAGAACCAAAGAAGAGATTGACCAATTTGTACACACCTTGGGGGGATTGCTATGACACACACCGGACAGGATCAGAAACAAGGGCTGTTGAAGGAACACGATCAAGCGCTCATTTTTGAATTGAGCCGTCCGGGTCGCATCGCCTATTCCCTTCCCGAGTGCGACGTTCCCCGTCGCCCGGTGGGAGAGCTTTTGCCAGATTATGCGCTGCGCAGCGAACCTGCGGCATTACCCGAGGTATACGAAGTAGACGTTATTCGGCATTATACCGCCTTGTCCCGGCGAAATTTCGGCGTGGACAATGGATTTTATCCGCTCGGCTCCTGTACGATGAAATACAATCCGAAAGTGAATGAGGATGTCGCCCGATATACAGGCTTCGCCAAAATCCATCCATATCAGCCCGAGGAGAGCATCCAGGGTGCCATGGAGCTGCTGCATACGCTCCAAAATGATTTGGCTGCGTTAACTGGCATGGATGCCGTCACGCTTCAGCCCGCCGCGGGCGCCCATGGCGAATGGACCGGGCTGATGATGATTCGCTCATACCACGAAGCACGCGGTGAGCGACGTACCAAGGTGCTCGTGCCGGATTCCTCGCACGGAACGAACCCCGCCAGCGCAACCGTCGCGGGCTTCGAAACCGTCACCCTCCCCTCCACTCCTGAGGGGCTAGTGGATCTGGATGCGCTGCGTCAAGCCGTAGGCAACGACACCGCTGCGCTCATGCTGACCAACCCGAACACGCTTGGACTGTTCGAGAAGCAAATCACTGACATTGCTGCCATCGTGCATGACGCGGGTGGTCTGCTCTACTATGATGGGGCGAACTCCAACGCCATCATGGGGATTACCCGCCCCGGGGATATGGGCTTCGATGTAGTGCATCTCAATTTGCACAAAACGATGAGTACCCCGCACGGCGGCGGCGGCCCCGGCGCTGGGCCTGTCGGCGTAAAGCAACGGCTCATCCCTTATTTGCCCAAGCCGCTTGTCGTACGGGATCCGCAGGGGGTGTACCACTGGGACCGGGAACAGGGAGATTCTATTGGACGGGTTAAGGCCTTTTACGGCAACTTCGGTATTCTCGTTCGTGCCTACGCCTATATCCGTAGCTACGGTCCTGATGGCTTAAAGCGTGTATCGGAATGCGCTGTGCTCAATGCCAATTACATGATGCATCGGCTCGCTCCACATTTTGACCTGCCCTACCCTGGACATTGCAAACACGAATTCGTAATGTCGGGGCGAGGCTTGAAAAAATTTGGAGTGCGCACGCTTGATGTAGCCAAAAGGCTGCTTGATTTCGGCTACCATCCGCCTACAATTTACTTCCCGCTGAATGTAGAGGAGTGCATCATGATCGAGCCCACGGAGACGGAAAGTAAGGAAACACTTGATGCTTTTGTCGACACTATGATTCATATTGCGCGGGAAGCAGAAGAGAACCCTGAGCTGGTACTCAATGCACCATATACTACTCCAGTCACACGATTGGACGAAACTACCGCAGCCCGCAAACCTGTACTGAATTGCTCATGCAGTTAAAAACAAATTCTACTTAAAGGATGCAAAAAAGCCGGTATCTAAATAGATACCGGCTGCTGTATGTACACAGCAATTTTTTTTGTTGGAAAAAGATATAACCTTTGAAATGTAATACCCTTCCTTAGCCTTCGATGCTTTGAACCAATTCAACAACCTGTTCTGCTGTTTGCATGTCCAGAGCTTTTGTAGCCAGTTTTTCCATGTCCGCACGGGACAACTTGGAGATTTGACTACGTGCTGGCAGAATGGAAGTTGCGCTCATACTGAACTCATCAAGTCCCAGACCCAGCAGCAACGGAATTGCTGTTGTATCTCCTGCCATTTCACCACACATACCAACCCAACGTCCTTCACGGTGAGCGGCATCAATAACCATTTTCACCAGACGCAGAATGGATGGATTGTATGGTTGATACAGGTAAGAAACCCGCTCGTTCATGCGATCCGCTGCCATTGTGTATTGAATCAGATCGTTTGTACCGATACTGAAGAAATCTACTTCTTTTGCGAATTGGTCAGCCAATACCGCTGTAGAAGGAATTTCTACCATGATGCCCAGCTGAATTTCTTCAGATACGGATACACCCTCGGCTACCAACTTTTCCTTTTCTTCCAACAAAACAGCTTTAGCTTCACGGAATTCGTTCAGCGTAGCAATCATCGGGAACATGATGCGCAGGTTACCATGCACACTTGCACGCAACAAAGCACGCAATTGAGTGCGGAAAATATCCTGGCGATCCAGACACAGACGAATAGCACGGAATCCGAGGAACGGATTCATTTCTTTCGGCAGATCCAGATAAGGAAGTTCTTTGTCGCCACCGATATCCAAAGTACGAACTACAACCGGCTTACCTTCCATTCTTTCCAGAACGGTTTTGTACGCCGTATACTGTACTTCTTCGGATGGAAGCTTATCGCGTCCCATGTACAAGAACTCCGTACGGTACAAGCCAACGCCTTCACCACCGTTGTCCAGAACACCAGCTACATCATTAGGCGTACCAATATTGGCTGCCAGTTCGACATGGACACCATCGACAGAAACCGTAGCTTCGCCGCGCAGCTTGCGCCACTCTTCGCGTTGCTTGTCGTATGCCACCTGTTTAGCACGGTATTCCGCAACAATCTCTTCGGTAGGGTTCACGAATACGTGACCATCCAAACCATCAACGATAATCAGATCGCCGCTTTTAGCTTGAGACAATATATTTTTCGTTCCCACTACTGCAGGAATTTCAAGTGAGCGAGCCATAATAGCCGAATGCGAAGTACGTCCGCCGATGTTTGTTGCAAAACCTTTAACAAATTCACGGTTCAGCTGAGCTGTGTCGGAAGGTGTCAAATCTTCTGCAAGCACAATCGTTTCTTCGGCAATTTCTGCAGGACTAACAAAATGAACACCAAGCAGGTGATTCAGGATCCGCTTGGTTACATCACGCATGTCCGATGCGCGTTCTTGCAAATAGGCACTTTTCATGTTTTCAAACATGGAAATAAACTGTGTAGCTACTTCATTCAAAGCATAGTCAGCATTAAGCTGCTCGTCTCTGATTTTAGCTTTAACCGGATCGATCAATTCAGGATCATTCAGGATGAGCAGGTGAGATGCAAAAATTTCTGCTTTCTTCTCTCCCAGCTCCTGAAGCGTTTTCTCCTTAATCGATTCCAATTCGGTTTGAGATTGTACCAAAGCCGCATCCAATCTCGCGATTTCAGCTTCAACATCACCAACCGCGCGTCTCTCTACAGCGTAATTCGGATGCTCCAAGATAAACGCCCGGGCAATGGCTATGCCTGCCGAAGCGGCAATCCCGGAAATTTTAAGCATGAACTTCGCCCAGCCCTTCGTTAACGATTACATTTTCAAGAGCTTTCAGTGCTTCGGCAGCTTCAGCGCCTTCGCAGATAATGTTAATAGTATCGCCTTGTTCCAGACCCAGAGACAATACACCCAGAATGGATTTCAAAGTTACTTTTTTACCGTTAGCTTCGGCAAAAGATTCAGCACCGCTGAATTTGTTAGCTGTATTTACCAGTGCAGTTGCTGGACGTGCATGGATACCGTCTTCATCCGTAATTCTAAAAGTTGTTTGCATAATTTGTTCCTCCCACTTTCCTAAAGATAATATTTGTTTACACGCAGTATACCAGATAATTGATCAGACGGCCTAAGCCGCCTAATCAACTAATCCGAAACACATAGAGTTTATTTTATCGTAATTATACCATCTTCGCCAGCCTTCAATACTCCAGTTTTGTTTAAAGTTACCGAAGAACCTTCTGGAAGGTTAGTAAAAATGACAGGTGAAATGATGGATTTAGCGTTTGCCTTCACGTATTCCAGGTCTACTTTCATAATAGGCTGGCCGGCTGACACAAGATCGCCTTCGTTCACCAAAACGTCAAATCCTTGACCTTTAAGCTTCACAGTATTCACCCCAATATGAACAAGCACTTCTTTACCACCATCGGATTGAATACCAATCGCATGCTTGCTTGGGAATACATTGAATACTTTACCATAAACAGGGGACACAATCGTTCCATCATTTGGCACGACCGCAAAGCCGTCACCTGTCATACGTTCTGCAAATACCGGATCGGGAACCGTCGAGATATCAACCAATTCTCCGTTAACAGGCATTACAATATCTTCTACAATAATGGTTTGTTGTTCTTCTCCAGCTTCCTTCTCCTCTTGTGGAGCAGGTTGCGCCGGAGCTGGTGCTGGTGTACGTCCAGCCATGATATCAGCCATTTGAGATTTAATGGTGTCGGAACGTGTACCGAAAATTGCCTGTACGTTGTTACCGACTTCAAGAACACCCGATGCTCCAAGTTGTTTCAGACGAGCTTTGTCAACGTTCGATTTCTCATTAACCTCGATCCGAAGACGTGTGATACAAGCATCCAGATGCTTGATATTCGATGAACCGCCGAAAGCTGCCAAAATGTTGTGCGGGAGCTCGTCACTACTACCGACTGCTGCGCCATCCACATTTTCTGTAGCTTCTTCACGTCCTGGTGTTTTCAAGTTGAACTTCCGTATGATGAACCGGAATCCGAAGTAGTAAATAACTGCCAAAATCAGACCGACGATGATTACATACCACCAAGGCGTACGGGTTGGAATAATCCCGAAAATCAGGAAGTCAATAAATCCGCCTGAGAAGGTCATACCGATTTTGACATGTAAAATTTGCATGGTCATAAATGACAGACCTGCGAATATACAGTGTACTGCAAACAGCAGTGGAGCTACGAACAGGAAGGAAAATTCCAGTGGCTCCGTAATACCTGTCAAGAACGAAGTCAATGCTGCTGAACCCATGATACCTGCTACATATTTTTTGTGTTCTGGTCTTGCTTCATGGTACATCGCAAGCGCTGCTGCCGGCAAACCGAACATCATGAATGGGAATTTACCCACTTGGAACGTACTTGCTGTCAACGCCACTCCGTCGCGAAGCTGGCTGAAGAAGATCTGCTGGTCACCGTGAACGGTTTGACCTGCTTTGTTAACATATTCACCAAACTCAAACCAGAACGGTGAATACCAGATGTGATGCAAACCAAATGGAATAAGCGCGCGTTCGATAACCCCAAACAGGAACGCCGACAAAGTCGGGTTGGAATACACCATAAAGTGAGATACTGCGTTAAGTCCTTGTTGAACTGGAGGCCAGATCAGAACCAGCGCAAGTCCAACAATCAGTGAGGACACCGCCGTTGCAATTGGAACGAAACGCTTACCCGCGAAAAATCCCAGATACGAAGGAAGCTCAATTTTGAAAAAGCGGTTGTACATGGCCGCGGCCAGTATACCGATGATTATCCCGCCGAACACCCCGGTTTGAAGCGTTGGAATCCCCAACACGTTCGCATAACCCGGTATTTTTTGAGCAATCAGACCAGGTGTGACACCCACGGCTGTACCCAAAGTAATGTTCATAACGAGGTAACCGATGATGGCAGCCAAACCTGCTACACCTTCACCGCCCGCCAGACCGACGGCTACGCCGACTGCGAACAACAGTGCCAGATTATCAAAAACGATTTGTCCGGCATTCATCATGATCGTCGCTACCGATTGAACCCAGCCCGCATTTAATGCCGGAATGTACTGGAGAAAATCAGGATTGACCAGCATGTTACCGATACCCAATAAAAGCCCCGCAGCTGGCAAAATCGCTACAGGAAGCATTAATGCTTTACCGACACGCTGTAAAACGCCGAAAAGCTTTTTAAACATACCTTCCACATCCTTCTCTGAAATTTAGAACAGAGGCAAAACAACAAAAAAGGCATGAGCCGATTTAAGTATGTTTGAAAACAACCTTGGGATATAGAATGCCCCAGTAGGCTGTAAACAATCATAACTTAAAACAACTCATGCCTGATCGAATCAGTAACACGTTAAATGTTCAGTTAATGTTCAGTTGTTGTCTTCCTCATTGCAAAATTGATTATAGCACCCCACTAAATGCGAGGCAATACTTTTTTATTCCGGTTTTATCACTTTTGTTGCTCCCCCTGCTCTTTGCGTTGGGACAACCGCTGCAGATGCATTGTCAAATAACTAACCTCAGCCGGGTACACAGATTTACGGAGTCTTTTCTCCATAATTTTCGTGAGCTTCCAGGCCAGCATATACATTTCCGGATACTCCTCATTCAAAAGCTTGTCCAATCGATAAATCTCCTGCACAATTTCTCCTCGGCGCACACGTTCAATTGCAAACCTCAGATGAGTCAGCAGACGAGAATAATCAAGAGATTGGAGAGGAATACGATAATCCAGTGTCGTCTCGACAACCTGAACCATATCAGCAATCAGACGAGAATCCTTCCTAACCTCGGAGATATGCTGGTTTGTCATGGCGCTATAAATATGCAGGGCCACGAATCCGATTTCATCTTCTCCCAGATCTACATTCATCTTATCCCTAATTAAAGCAACAGCCTGCTCAGCCATCTTGTATTCCTGAGGATATATTTCCCTAGTCTCATACAAAAACGGATTATGAATCGTAATTCCCTGTTTATGACGGTTGATGGAAAAAGCAATATGATCAGTTAAAGCAATCAGTATGTGCTCATTTAGAGGCTTCTTTGCTTGAAGCTGAACAAGATGAAGCACCTCACCGATGACCTCAATGAGCTTTTCATCCAGCTCAGGAAGCAACCGTTTGTATTGCTCCTGTTCTTCATGGCTTTTTAATATAAATAATTTTTCAACTGAATCCAACGGCATAAGATCGCCGGGTCTGCGATTGAAACCGATTCCTTTTCCAATCACGACAACCTCATCATGCTCGGGATGCATCCCTATAATCACATTGTTATTCAGCGCTTTGGCCACTTTTAGGCTGCTCACATCCGCACCTCTTTTATCAGAACCTTGATCCTAAGAATTATAGCATGAAGCTCAGAGGAATCCACGTTAAAGTACCAAATATTCGGCTAAAGGTCAATAAAAAGAAAACGCTTTTCATCACATTGCCGGGAAATGCTGTGATGAAAAGCGGTCTTTTTGGTTAGGGATAGATGCTCCCCAAAGACTTATCGTTATTCTTTATCTGCTAGTGCTGCCTCCACCGAGGCTGGAAGAGGCTGCTTATTCGCTTCACCGGAGGACGGCACCGAATGAAGGCCTTTTTTCCCAGTGGTCAGCCCCTTGATTAACTGCTCCACATCAATACCGGATACACTCTTCAGCATCTCAGGTGCCGTAGCCATCAGTTCGGTGACATAATTGCTGACACGCGCTGCTCCTTCTCCTTTTCCCGTATCAACTACGGTGAGTTTATCAATGGACGCGATCGGTTCAGCAATACGTCCAGCCAGATCAGGCAGCATTTTCACGATAATATCGAGCACGGCGGCCTCTCCAAACTTCTGGAACGCCTCCGCCAGTTTTTCCTTGGCCTCCGCTTCTGCAAGTCCACGCAAACGGATAACATCTGCGTCTGCCGTACCTTTGGCGCGTTCTGCATCTGCTTCTGCTTGCCCGTTTAGACGTTTTTGTTCAGCTGACGCTTTAGCCTGGGTCTCAATCGAGTATTGCAGCGATTCAGCCTCACGCATTTTACGCGATTTATCTGCTTCCGCCGCTTGCTCGACCGCATACCGATCGGCTTCGGCCTTCTTTTTCACTTCCGCATCATATTGCTTTTCACGTACCTGTATTTCCTTGGTTTGAAGATCAATTTCCCGTTCCTTGCGCACCAGCTCGACCTTCATCTGCTCCTCGACAGCAGTCTGCTTGGCACGGGCCTCCTGAATGTGATAAGCCTGATCGGCTTCGGCCTTCGCTGTATCCTGTTCTTTCTTAAACGAAGCCACTTTGAGTTCCTTCTCCTTGGCTGCCTCGGCAATGTTGGTATCCCGCAGCAGTTCGGCCTTCTGGCCTTCCTGTTCCGCACGCGCCTTCTGAATCCTGGCATCCCGCACAGCCTCGGCTTCCGCAATCTCAGCATCCCGTTTCACAGCGGCAATTCTCGGCTTACCGAGTGCATCCAGATATCCGTGCTTATCACGCACATCTTTGATGGTGAATGAAACGATTTGTAAGCCCATTTTTTTCAGATCGCGAGCAGCTACGCCCTGTACTTCCTGCGCAAACCGATCCCGATTACGATATACTTCTTCCACTGTCATCGAGCCAAGGATTGCGCGCAAATGTCCCTCCAGTACTTCCTGAGCCTCTCCCCTAAGAGCCTCCAGTGGCTTCCCGATGAACTGCTCGGCTGCTGTGGCTACATCCTCAATGGAACTGCCGACCTTGATGATCGCCACACCATCCGCAATTACGGGAACTCCTTGCTCCGTATACACTTCCGGTGTGGTTACGTCCAGTTTGTGGGATAACAGAGAGATAAATTCGGACTGCTGGAAAATAGGCCAAATGAAGGCGCCCCCACCTCGTACAATTTTAATTTTGCGACCAGAGTCATCCTCGGAAATATTTTTATTTCCCAGAAAAGAACCTGTCACGATCATCCCTTCATCCGGTCCTACCGTTTTGTAGCGGGCCCAAAAAGCGATCCCTAATATGACGATAACGATAACAACAATCCCAGGGACCAACACAATATCTTGCAAATTTGACACTCCCGATCACGCTCCCTTCAAGTTAAGCGAATGCGCCGTCTATGTGTCCAGGTACGCTACGCGGACGACGCCCTCTGCGACCTCAACCACGACGATACGGGTTCCCGCAGCAAGCGGTTTGTGATCGAAGCTCGATGCTGTATGTATGGTGTTGCCTGCACCCAAGCGGATCATAACCTCCCCGTAACCAACCTCAGGTACAGGAATGGTGACCTCACCGATTCTGCCAGTCAGCTCACGCATGGAGAAGCCGCTGGATACCTCCGAATTCGCCATGGGCTTGATAAACGCAAAAAATACGAGCACTCCAATAACAAGTGCAATCCCTAAAGCAAGCACAACGACCCAGCCCATGGTCAGCTCGGTATACTTTGTCAGTAGTACACCAGCCCCGCCAAAAGCGGTCATGGCTCCAAGTAATACGACAGGCCTGAACCAATCAAGGCCCGGTAGCTCCAATGCACCATCCAGCCAACTACCGAGTACATCCCCGATCAGCACACTGACTACGGTAAAGATAGCGCCCCCTGCCAATAGCCACCAAAATATGGTTTCCATGCGACTCCTCCTTCCATGTACCTTTTCAGCCTGGTTTCCAGTCTATAACTATGTTTACGTATTCAACCTAAAAAAGTTTCAAAATTTTCCTCTAATATCCCAAATGAAACCCAAAAAAGCACGTTCGTACGTCTAATGACGTACAAACGTGCTTATAATGATATAAATGTCGGTTTACAGGGATGCTTTGTAAATTTCGACTACATCTTCGCGATTGAGCTTGTTAAAGCCACCAAAAGATCCGAATTTCACAGCTTTATCAGCCATAACATCGATTTTGGACGCATCAATATCGTAATCAGCCAGACGGCTTGGTGCACCAATCGAGTTCCAGAAATCACGCAATGCCTGAATACCTTCCAGCGCCACTTCTTCATCACTCTTGCCTTCTGGGTTTACATGGAACACATTGACGGCCAGTTGTTTGAAGCGTTCAGGCTTCACATGCAGATTGTGTTTCATCCAGTTCGGGAACAGAATAGCCAGTCCTCCACCATGTGGAATATCATAAACAGCAGACACAGCATGCTCAATATTGTGAGTAGCCCAGTCACCTGTTAGCCCCATGTTCAGGAAACCGTTCAGCGCCATCGTACCACAATACATAATCGTTTCACGCAGCTCATAGTTTTCCAGATCGTTGACCAGACCTGGAGCCGCATCCATGACCGTACGCAAAATCGTTTCGCACCAGCCAAGTTGGACCGGAGTATTGGATTCCAAATGAAAATAATGTTCCAGCGTATGTGACATCATATCTACGATTCCGTAAACGGTTTGATTTTGTGGCAGTGAGTATGTGTTCACTGGATCAAGAATGGAAAACGCAGGGAACGCAAATACGCTACCCCATCCCAATTTTTCCTGTGTTTTTTCATTTGTAATAACAGAACCCGCATTCATTTCAGAACCGGTAGCTGCCATGGTCAAAACCGTACCTAATGGCAATGCTGCCTGTGGTGCCGCTTTACGCTCTGCAAAATCCCACATGTCGCCATCATATTTTGCACCAACAGCAATGGCTTTGGAACAATCCAGCACACTACCGCCGCCTACAGCCAGAACGAGGTCGATTTGATGTGTTTTACACAATTCCACGCCTTTATGTACTGTAGATAAGCGAGGATTCGGTTCCACACCAGCCAGTTCCGTTACCTCTGCACCGATTTCACCAAGCAAACTTATTACATTATCGTACAAACCGCTGCGCTTAATGCTGCCGCCGCCATATACAAGCAGTACACGTTTACCATATTTAGGAACTTCACGCTTGAGAGCCTCCAATTGTCCTTTACCGAAGATCAATTGTGTAGGATTATAAAATTCGAATGCTTTCATCGCAAACGCCCGCCTCCAATAGTTCTAAAGTTTAATGTTAAGAAACTACTCTATTATAACCTTTTCGGTTACAGGAAACAAATATGCTTTATTTTCAGAAAAAAACCACACTCCTTGAGGGAGCATGGTTCCATGTCATATCTTGGGAGGGTTCTCGTAGTGTATTATGTGCTGCACAAGCAATTTTATTCTCCCAAAGTATATCCCAATTGTTTCATAAAACGACCAAACGCTTGCTGCCCGGATTCATTCCGCTTATACACTCCTGCATGCTCTAAAATTTCACTGAATTTCAGTCCAACTTCATTTTGTACGGTACGAACAGCCGTCTCCTTGTCAGGCAAACGACCGAACCGGGTATTTAACTGGTAAATCCAGTCTGCATGCTTAAACAGTGGATGTCCTTCCTGCTGCATAGCCACAGCCAGTTTGTCATCCCCACACAAAATATCTGCAATTCCATCCAGTTCATTCTTGAGCCGCCCTGGTAATATGGCAAGTCCCATAACTTCGATCAGACCGATATTTTCCTTCTTGATGTGATGCATCTCGCGGTGAGGATGGAAAATCCCCTCCGGATACTCTTCACTCGTTCGGTTGTTACGCAGTACGAGATCCATCTGATACCTGCCTTCGGAATCACGGCGCACAATCGGCGTCACAGTATTATGCGGAATCGTTTCCCCCTCCTGCTCTGTGTGAGAGAGGACATCGGCTACAGGATCACTATAAGCTTTCCAAGCTTCAAAAGCAGCATTTCCCGCCTCCAACAGAGCCTCGGCATCTGTTGACGTAAAACGGATGACCGACATCGGCCAGTTTACAATCCCTGCTGTAACCTGCGGGAACGCTTCATTATGGTATACGCCGTCCACACCCGCTTTTTCAATTGGGAATGTATGACGACCACCCTGAAAATGATCATGGGTCAGAATCGATCCGCCGACAATCGGCAGATCCGCATTGGAGCCAATAAAATAATGCGGAAACGCTTTCGTAAAGGCCAGCAATCGGCGCAGTGTATCCTTTGTAAGCTTCATCGGTACATGATCATGATGGAACACAATGCAGTGCTCGTTGTAATACACATAGGGTGAATATTGAAAAAACCACGGTTCCCCATTCAATTCCACCGGAATGATGCGCAAATTTTGACGGGACGGATGATTTACTCTGCCTGCATATCCGACGTTTTCACGGCATAATTGACACTTGGGATAAACAGGCGGCGGCAAAAGCTTCGCCATCGCAATTTCCTTGGGACTTTTTTCTGGCTTGGACAAATTAATCGTGATTTCCATATCTCCGTAAGATGTCGACTGATTCCAGTACACATTGCTGGCAACCCGATCCATTCGGATGTAGTTCGAATCGATGGATAATTGATAAAAAGCATCTGTCGCCGCCTCTATGCCACGTTCAGTCTCCGTTTGATGAAAGTCACGGATGACTTCAGACGGTCTTGCCATCAACAGTCCCATGATTTTGGAATCCAGCAAATCACGATACGTATCTGTGTTTTCAGGGATAAGTCCAGTGGCAAAACCATAATCTATCAATACATTAAGCACAGGCTGGAGAGCTTCGGGGGCCATAACGCCCCCTGCTTCCCCACCTGAATAAGGCTCCGAAAACCCAAACTGCTCCAATAGCAGATTACGGCTATAATCTGTATCCTGCGGACCGATCAAGCCCTTGTTTTGTGCGAATGCAACCAGTTGCTCCACCGCATATAGAGCCGATTGCTGCACAGTTTCGTCGATGTCATGGGCCAAATGCCGGGAATGTTCCCGGCCTTGGCCTTTATCTGCGGATTGGCGCTCGCTCATATGTCATCGTCTCCCGTCTATTCGTCGCCGTAGCCGTGAGGGTGCGACTGATGCCATCCCCATGCTCCGCTAATAATATCCTCCAATTGGGTACGTGCTGGACTCCAGCCCAACACTGAACGAGCCTTGTCAGAAGATGCAACCAATATCGCTGGATCGCCTGCGCGGCGTGGCTCTGTAACAACTGGAATGTCGAGTCCAGTGACCTTGCGTGCCGTCTCAATAACTTCTTTCACAGAGAAGCCCTGTCCATTGCCCAAGTTGAATACGTTGCTGTCATTGCCTTCGCGCAAGTAATTTACTGCACGCACATGAGCATCCGCCAGGTCACTCACGTGAATGTAATCCCGAACACACGTGCCGTCAGGTGTCGCATAATCCTCACCAAACACAGCGATGTGTGGACGTTGTTTCAAGGCTGTCTGGAGCACTAACGGGATCAGATGGCTTTCTGGTCGGTGATCTTCACCGATCTTGCCGCTCTCATGCGCACCAGCTGCATTAAAATACCGTAAAGACACATATTTGATGCCTAAAACTTTATCAAACCACGACATCATGCGCTCCATCATCAGCTTTGTTTCACCATACACATTGGTTGGCTCTGTACGGTCACCCTCTTCAATCGGCACTTTTTCCGGTTCGCCGTAGGTAGCCGCAGTAGAGGAAAACACGATTCGGCGCACTCCAGCATCCTTCATCGCCTCCAGCAAGCTCAGCGTGCCAAATACATTGTTGTCATAGTATTTACCAGGATTTTGCATACTTTCTCCAACCAGCGAGTTAGCTGCAAAATGGATAACTGCGTCGATACTATTTTCAGAGAAAAGTTTGGACAGTAGTTCTTTATCCCTCAAATCCCCTTCATACAACTTGCCTCCAAGCAATGCTGCTTTGTGCCCGGATTGCAAATTATCCAGCACCACAACTTCTTCTCCCAGATCCAACAGTTCTGCTACGGTATGTGAACCGATATATCCAGCTCCACCTGTGACTAAAATGGCCATGTTATTCGTCCTCCTTCAGTTCTTTTACTCCGTCTCCTGCCTTGCATACATAAAAGCTGGCTTCCAGCCCTGTGCGGGTTTGATAAGCTTCGCCGACTTCCTTCACAAAACGTTCCACATCGTCCTCATGAACCAATGAAACCGTACAACCTCCAAATCCGGCTCCTGTCATACGGGCACCCAGCGTGCCAGGAATACGGCGTGCTTCTTCAACCATGACGTCCAGCTCCGTGCAGCTGACCTCATACAAGTCGCGTAATGAATCATGAGAAGCATTCATTAACTGACCAAAAGCTGCAAGTTCATTCGCTGCGAGAGCATCGACAGAGGCCAACACACGAGCGTTTTCCTCCACTACATGCTGTGCCCGCCGACGCACTGTTTGGTCCGCGATGTGATGCTGAAGCTCTCCGAAACGCGTCTCATCCAGCTGAGCGAGGTATTCCAGTGACGGCTCCTGCTGCTGTAAAATGGACAGTGCTTCGGCACACTGGCTACGACGCTCGTTATAGGCTGAGTCCACCAAACCGCGACGCTTGTTTGTATTGCCGATCACGAGCTTATAAGCCCCCGTGCGGAATGGCACTTTACGGTACTCCAACGTATCGCACATCAGCAGAATTGCATGATCAGCTGCTCCGTTCGCTACAGCGAACTGGTCCATAATACCGCAATTGACACCAACGTAATTGTTTTCTGCCCGCTGGGACAACAAAGCGATTTCGACCGTATCTGTTTCCTGTTTCTCGATCGTGAGAAACGCGTATCCTGTGACAACCTCAATGGAGGCTGAGGAGGATAATCCAGCACCATTCGGTATTTCTCCATGATAGAGCAGGTCATATCCGTTAGACGGATAAACTCCCTTTTCAGCCAACTCCACCAGCACACCCACCGGATAATCTACCCACTCATCCGTTTTGTTTTTACCTAGTTCTTCGCGGGAAATAGACACTTCATACGACAGGTTTGTCGAAGCAAAATGAATTTCATCATCATTGCGCGCACGAAGGATCAGCGTCGTTCCAAATTCCAGCGCAGCCGGGAGTACATAACCACCGTTATAGTCGATATGCTCTCCAATCAGATTGACACGTCCAGGTGCATGAAATATCCGCAGTTCATTGCTGCTTTCACCATATTTTTCAATAAAATGTTTCTTTAATTCAGTAGAGTTCATATCCGCATCCACCTCATATACCGTTAGTAAAGTGCCCTCCTGATTTCCCTGTAACATCTTAATCAGGTTGACATCTCTTATGATTTCAGTATAAATGAAAGCGTCACACAATGTAATGCATCCATGTGTTTAAGCTATGGATAAATGTGACTTGGATATGTACAATGTAAGTATACCGCATCCGCTAAACCATTCACAAATGCAGGAAGGATGACCCTATTTTGCAAGCGCATTCATATAGTTATGCCGTCGCCTCTAATCCGGTGTTTTATGAAAATAGCCCGCTTCATGTGCTTTTTGCAGGAGAGAGCCAAACCAAATCCGGTCATGCCGTAGGGCCGAAAATCTATGATTACTATCTGCTTCACTTTGTAGAATCGGGCAAAGGCATCTTCCGAACGGAACAGCACACATATCAGCTGGAAGAAAACGATTTTTTCCTTATTCATCCCGGTCAGCTGGTGAGCTATACCTCTGATCAAGACGAACCGTGGCGTTATCGTTGGTCTGCGTTTACCGGACACCATACTGAGCAGGTGGTGCAGGAGGCCGGGCTACGTGTTCACCAGCCTGTCTTTCATGCTTCCGATCAAAGTCCCATCCCCGGTTATTTGGAGCAAATGCAATTGGCCTTTTATAGCAGAAAATCTAGTTCTCATCTATCAGCCTTGGGCTATTTGTATCTGATTATGGGGGAAGCAGGCAATTACCTGAGTGACTGGACTGATCCGTCCGGGGCGGATTCGCAAATTCAACGTACAGTCAAGCAGATGGTTCAATATATGTCCACTCAGTACGCACACCCCGTTTCCATTGAGCAAATGTCTGAAGGACTTGGTTATAATCGTGCGTATTTGTCGCGGATATTCAAAAAGGAAACGGGCATCTCACCCGTCACCTATCTGCTTAAGCTAAGAATCGACAAATCACGTCAACTGCTGCGTGAGCGTCCTGAACTATCTGTAGAGCAAGTGGCCGCTTCGGTCGGACTAACCGATGCCTTATATTTCTCACGTCAATTCAAACGCTTCTGTGGTCAGTCTCCAACCGAGTACCGAAGCAAGGTTAAGCAGTATCCACAGTCGTAAAACAGACTTAAACAGCCCACATCCTTCAAACCGATGCGGGCTGTTTAGTATATATTGTATAAGAGAATGCGAAATTAGACCGATGACTACAAATTAACCTTCGCCATTAGGGTGTGCCGCCGTCCTGTCAGTTCCCGGCATTCAGAATCGAATCAATCCGATCCAATTCCTCCTGAGAAAAGTCCAGATTGGATAAGGTAGCAACATTTTCTTCAATTTGGCTTACACGGCTTGCCCCAATCAAGACAGAGGTCAGACGTTCGCCGCGCAGAGCCCAGGCCAGCGAGAATTGAGCCAAACTTTGTCCCCGTGCAGCAGCCATCTGATTCAGGGCGCGTACCTTGCGAAGTGTCTCTGGCGTCACATGGTTCTCATTCAGGAAAACCGATGTACTCGCTGCACGTGAATCCTCGGGAATTCCGTTCAAATATTTATTGGTCAGCAGTCCCTGCGCCAGCGGGCAAAAGGCAATGCTGCCTACCCCGTTTTCGTCCAGCACATCTTGTAATCCATTTTCAATCCAGCGGTCGAGCAAGGAGTATTTCGGCTGATGAATCAGAAGCGGTGTTCCCAGCTCCTTCAGAATGCGAGCTGCTTCTGCGGTTTGCTCCGCACTATAATTGGACACACCCACATACAGCGCTTTGCCGGATCGTACGATATGATCCAGTGCTCCCATCGTTTCTTCCAGCGGCGTATCAGGATCAAATCGGTGAGAGTAGAATATATCGACATAGTCCAGCCCCATCCGCTTCAGGCTCTGATCCAGACTAGATATCATATACTTGCGGGATCCCCAGTCACCATAAGGTCCTGCCCACATATTGTAGCCCGCTTTGGTGGAGATGACCAACTCATCCCGGTACGGTTTCATATCACTGGCTAATACTTGTCCAAAAAATTCCTCAGCTGATCCCGCAGGAGGGCCATAGTTATTAGCTAAATCAAAATGCGTAATTCCCAGATCAAAGGAGCGGGTAATCATGCTACGGCCATTCTCCGCGTTGTTAATCCCGCCAAAATTGTGCCACAAGCCCAGCGAAATAGCCGGCAGTTTTAGACCTGATCTCCCTGTACGGTTATATTTCATACTTTCATAACGATCTTCGCCAGCTAAATAAACCATGCTATCCCAGCCTCTCTCGAAACATTGTAATGTCCATCACAACATCATCATAGCGCTTTTATCCAGGCGTTGACAAGAAAACGATTACAGACCTAATTGATGAGCAAGTTTTTCCATAACTTTACCGATTGGATCGGTGATTAAAAGATCCGCCTTATGATCATACGAGGTGGGATCTGTATTCAGCAGCACCGTATGTTTGCCACGAAAATAAGTAATCAAGCCCGCAGCAGGATGTACTGTCAGCGACGTTCCTCCAATTAACAGCAGATCAGCCTGCGAAATAGCCTGAACGGATTGAATAAGGATATCCTGATTCAGCTCCTCCTCATATAAAACGACATCCGGTTTGATAATTCCTCCATCTATTGGACATTTAGGTACAACCTCAGAGCTGTTCATCACTTCATCTAGACTGTAAAAGCGTCCGCATTCCATACAGTGGTTCCGATGCACCGAGCCGTGAAGTTCCAATACATTCACACTGCCGGCAGCTTGATGTAAACCGTCAATATTTTGGGTCACAACCGCTTTTAGACGGCCTTGTTTTTCCAATGACGCGAGGAAATGATGACAACCGTTCGGCTCCGCATCGGGATGCAGCATTTTGCTGCGATAGAAGTCGAAGAACACCTCAGGATGCTTCACAAAAAATGAACGGCTCAGCATAACCTCAGGGGAATAAGGCAATTTCTCCTCACTTTGATACAGGCCTGCTGCCGAACGAAAATCCGGAATACCGCTTTCCGTCGATGTGCCTGCTCCGCCGAAAAAAACAACATTCTGCGATTGCTGTATCCATTCCGCCAACGTATTCACTTTCATACCCTACGCACCTCCAGTTCTTCATATCCACGAACAACCTTATCCGCATCCAGTAAATGACCAGAACGTTCTGCTTCTGGCGCAAATCCAATAGCGAGCCGCACTCCGGCACGTTTGCCCATCTGCATGTCCCCATTACTGTCTCCGATGACTACCACGTCCGCCGGCGACAATCCTAGTAATGCGCAGGCTTTTTCAGCCATTTCCGGGTCAGGCTTACCGTATGTAACCCTATCGTGTCCGATGACCTCGTCAAAATAGGATGTCAGCCCCATCCACTCCAAATGCTCCTGTGCAGCCTCTGTACTGTCAGAGGTCACAACCGCTAGTTTCAGCCCGGCATGGCAGCTTTGCTCAAGCAACGTCCGCAACCCTGGAAACACCTTCGCTGCCCGATGTCGCCGAATATCAGCCATCGCCGTTTTATTAAAGTCGCGGACAAGCCGTACAGCCTCATTCCACGGTACACCAGCAGTATAAAGCTGCCAAGCCAGTATCCCCGTACTTTCGTCCACCGTCCCCATGGCCAGCGGGCCAGAAGGATCGTAACCGATCACACGTCCCTCCTGATCGTGAACAGTACCTAGAATACTGCCTTTTTCCACCGTAAAACCAGCACCCGCCACGGTAAGATGCTGCTCCATCATATCCAGTATAGAACGAGCCCAGGGGCCCCACAACTGAATAAAATCCAGCAACGTTCCATCTTTATCTAATAAAATACCACGGCATGGGTACCGCTCCCCCTGCACGATCAGCTCAGACATGCAGCACACCTCCTTTACTGATTCTTAGGAGCCACATCCACACTCTCTTTCATCCAGTCCTGTAAAGCCGTTACCGTCTGATTCCATTGCTCAACAGCGCTAATTTTTGCAGGATTATCTCCTTTTTGGACACCATAACTGCCGAATTGGGCATGGTTTCCCCCTTCGACTGTAAAATACAGCGTGTTGGCCGGTAAATAAGTTCTTCCACTTTGGACATTTTCCATCTTGACGACTCCATCATCACTTCCCAATAGAGAAATAACGGGCAGATTTTTATCCTTTAAATTACCCTTGTTATCCGGGTAGGAGGCAAGGAAAAATACACCTTTGACCTGATCGGGATGTGCAGCTGCATATCGGGCCGCCATCACACCGCCTAACGAATGGCCTCCAATAACAAACGCTTCTTTCGGATATGCCTTCAGCACTTCATTCGCTAGATCCGGGGAGATCAATGCAAGGTTCAGTGGCATTTTTGCAATGATCACATGATGACCCTTTTCCGCCAGACGGCGTGCCAAGGGCGCATAACTTTCGGGCTTCACCAACGCCCCTGGATACAAAATGACTCCAGTTCCGCTTCTTTTTACAGGCTCAAAACCAACCCAATGTTCTTGTTCATTTACTTTTACAGCATCCGCTACTTCGGCTAATGCAGCAGCAGCCGTCTCGTCAGGCTGATAAGGCGTAAATATCTTCCATGCTCCCCACCCTGCGATCAGTGCAATAACAATCAGGACGCCTAACAGAACTTTCCATATTTTCCGAGGACCACGTGTCCCATATGAGTTGTATGATCTTCTTGTTCTTCTTCTCATTTTAAAAGTTCCTTTCGCCTTTTGTACCTCGTAATTTGTAATTTGAATATAAAATATGCCGCTGTATTCATCAGCGTAACTAGCCTTGTTAGGGTAACATCGTTGTACATACAGGGTCAAATCAGCATACATTTCCAGATATTAGCCCATCTTTGTCCGGTGTTCAAGCATTCGCCACACAATAAGGTCATGGTAGCGCTTACTATTGTGAAAAAAATCACAATGATAAAGTCCAGAGTATCGTACCTTGTTCCTTGTAAAGAATTATTTTTTAAATAGTTTAGTCGGCAGAAGCCGTTCGGAGGGAAACACATGACGACAAGCCATGATGTACAAGGGGAAAGCTTCTTTCTCAATTTGCGATTTCTGTTGATCATATGCGTATTTGCAGGAAATTCTCTGGAGCCTCTAGTCGGTTCACTTCATATTGCCCAACAATGGTTCAGCTGGATATTCATGTTCCATATGCCGTTGTTTGTACTCGTTACAGGCTACTTTGCCAAATCATCTTTGACCGGACCCGCAGGCCAAAAAGTTCTGCTTCAGATCGGTATGCAATATCTTATTTTTCAATCGCTCTATTCGATCTTGGATGTTGCACTCTTCCACGTTCCCCATATCCATCATTCTTTTTTTGCTCCTTATCTGCTACTCTGGTTCCTCGCCAGTCATATCTGTTGGAGACTGCTGATGCTCGCTCTTCAGAAAGTACCGCCTGTCTTCCAATTAGGTATATCCGTGCTGCTGGGTATCCTCGTCGGGTATCTCCCTGTGGATGGTATATGGCTGAGCGTATGCAGAACCTTTGTTTATTTGCCTTACTTTGTAGCAGGTTATCATTTGAATTATGCGGACGTTCGACGGTTCTTCACAACACCAGTCCGCATAATCGCTGGCATGATATCTCTTCTGCTTATGATGCTGGCGGGAACGTCGTATTTTGGCATCCCAGCAGGCTGGCTGTATGGCAACATGACTTACGGTGAATTGGGCCATACCGAATGGTACGCAGGAATTTACCGCATCGGAATTTATGGAGTTCAATGGATAGCATCGATGGCGTTTCTGAGCTTTGTTCCGGCCGTCACAGGACGTATAACCGAGATGGGAAGACGGACACTATATGTCTTTTTACTCCATGGCTTGATCGTCCGTACCGTTGTTGCGAAGGGAGTCTACGAATATATAGATACTCCAGTGGAAGTCATGTTGATTGTAGTGTGTGCTGCAGGTCTGTGCTGTATGTTGACCATGCCTTGGGTTCGAACCGCAACACGACCTCTGATTGAGCCACAGGTAGAATGGATGCTAAAGCCAGCTCCTTATCCTTTTAGACGATCCGCGTAATCTTTTTATCCATTTTTTATTTAACATTGAATACGCGACAACCCACTTACAGACGAACATGTAAGCGAGTCTATCCCCTCTTTACTCCACTTGGAGCCTGTTTCATACAGGCGTGATGTGGTAAGTAAAGGATGCGCGCAACAAAAAACAACTTTTTTATTAAGGAGTGATTTGTAATGGCACGTAATCAAAATCAGGAGAAAATGAGTCGCGAAGAAGCAGGTCGTATGGGTGGAGAAGCTACTTCCAAGAAGCACAATAAGGAATTTTATCAGGAGATTGGTAAAAAAGGCGGGGAAGCAACCGCAAACTCTCATGATAAAGAATTTTATCAGGAAATCGGCAAAAAGGGCGGCGATGCTACAGCTGAGTCGCATGACAAAAATTTCTACAGAGACATCGGTCGTAAAGGCGGCAGAAATTAAGGTGTAGTGTCATATTCGCCCTCCTTTAACATAAAAACAAGCCTGAGCCCATCCGCTTTATTGCGGAATGGGCTCTTTCATATTTTACCTGATACGCAAACCTATCAGTATACGTATTTCTAAGAGAATCACATTCTAACCTCTTCTAAATGCAATATATAGACAAATAAAACTGCTCATATCTATATATTGTTGATCACAGAACACTTCTTGTACTTTTTCAAAATCTTCATATATGTAGAAAAAAGCTCACATCTATGATAGACTCTTTAGAAAACATCTGCGCTATTACGGCGTCCATTGAACGCCATACTATTTTTATACTTTGGGGGGAAACCAGCATCATGACAGCTAAGACGAAAATGCGTTCCGATATGATTAAAAAAGGCTTTGACCGCGCTCCTCACCGCAGCTTGCTGCGCGCAGCGGGTGTCAAGGAGGAAGATTTTGACAAACCGTTTATTGCGGTATGCAACTCGTATATTGATATCGTACCGGGCCACGTCCATTTGCAGGAATTTGGCAAAATTGTCAAGCAAGCCATTCGTGAAGCAGGCGGTGTACCTTTCGAGTTTAACACCATCGGTGTAGATGACGGCATTGCCATGGGACACATCGGTATGCGTTATTCTCTGCCAAGCCGCGAAATTATAGCTGACTCTCTGGAAACTGTCGTTTCTGCTCACTGGTTTGACGGTATGGTTTGTATTCCTAACTGTGATAAAATTACCCCTGGCATGATGATGGGCGCATTGCGCGTTAACATTCCAACTATTTTCGTCAGCGGCGGCCCTATGAAAGCTGGTAAAGACAAGAACGGACGCTCTATTTCCCTGACCTCCGTCTTCGAAGGCGTAGGTGCATATCAGGCTGGCAAAATCGATGATCAAAGCTTGCTTGAATTAGAACAATATGGCTGTCCGACATGTGGCTCCTGTTCAGGGATGTTCACAGCGAATTCCATGAACTGTCTCGCAGAAGCGATGGGTCTGGCTATGCCGGGTAACGGCACCATTCTTGCAGTAGCAGAAGAACGTAAAGAATTCGTTAAACAATCTGCACGCCAATTGATGGAATTGATTAAGCTGGATCTTAAACCACGTGATATCGTGACTAAAGAAGCTATTGATAATGCATTTGCATTGGATATGGCAATGGGCGGTTCCACGAATACCGTATTGCATACATTGGCACTTGCCCATGAAGCAGAAGTTGACTACCCTATCGAACGTATTAATGAAGTGGCAAACCGCGTGCCTCATTTGTCCAAATTGGCACCTGCTTCCGACTATCATATTGAGGATGTTCATAATGCAGGCGGCGTAAGCGCAGTGTTGAATGAATTGTTGAAGAAACCGGGCGCACTGCATGGAGACTGTATTACTGTAACCGGAAAAACCATTCGTGAAAACGTAGAGGGTCAGGAAATTCTGGACACTAACGTCATCCACAAACTGGACAACCCTTATTCCGAACGCGGCGGTCTGGCTGTATTATTCGGTAATCTGGCACCGCAAGGCTCCATCATTAAAGTCGGTGCAGTTGATGCTTCGGTTGGTGGTTATCACAAAGGTCCTGCTATCTGCTTTGATTCACAGGAAGATGCACTGGCAGGTATCGCCAACGGTAAAATTAATGAAGGACACGTTGTTGTTATTCGTTATGAAGGTCCAAAGGGCGGACCTGGTATGCCTGAAATGCTCGCTCCAACTTCACAAATCGTGGGCATGGGGCTTGGTGCCAAGGTGGGTCTGATTACAGACGGGCGTTTCTCAGGTGCTTCCCGTGGTATCTCCATCGGTCATATTTCCCCCGAAGCTGCAGAAGGCGGACCTATCGCTTTTGTTGAGGACGGCGATATCATCGAGCTGGACTTGAACAATCGTAAGATTGAGCTCCAGATTACGGACGAAGAATTCGAACGTCGTCGCGCCAACTGGAAAGGCTTTGAGCCGAAGGTGAAAACGGGTTACCTGGCGCGTTATTCCAAGCTGGTGACGAACGCAAGTAACGGCGGAATTATGAAAATCTAAATGTTTTGCCAAGATAGGATTACTTTATGAACGGCTAAAGAGCCTCTCGATCCCTAACAAGGGATCGAGAGGCCTTTTTTATTAGGTCATTAGGTTAGCCTATTCAGTCAGTTCGCTGTTGAGTATATGGACATCATCTCTCTGAGCTGTTTGCTCAAGAGCTTCGTCTGAGCAGTGTGAGTCTCCCTGATGAAAACGGTCAAACAAGGTATCCATTGGCATCACAATCAGTTTCGGTACCATTACATCTTTTTTTTCACTCAATTGCTCTGAACCCGAAGGATGGATAATACGAAATAACAGCTTTAGATATACAGTGGATACATGCTTGAACAGTCCTTTGGGAAGCTCCCGAACTTGAAATCCCAACTTCTCTGGTCCCCGATGAATCATACTAACTGCATAGATCGCCTTTACACCCTTCATTTCAGAATCATGTACAATGCGTTGGGCCAGATCAGGAAGTTGTTTTTTTACAATCCGAATTAATTGAATAGCTAGATGTACCATCGACTTTGCCGTCGAACCCAAGTGAAACAACTTTTTATTATCAAAATGAAGCTCGATTACCGAGTCCCCTTTTTCTAGCCACCTGCTGTTCTCCATATCTACATTTGGCCCATGATAGATACGGCGACGATAATAAAAGATCGTATCCTCCTTGCTTACGGGACGAAGACGAAACAAAACATGGAATAGCCGCTCATACTGGAGCCATCCATATACCAGCGTTCTTTTTGACCAGCTCGTACTGGACATCTCGGAGGCAGTAGGTTGATTGACAGACTGACGGCAAAACAATGTATCTACCCGTACGCTGCGTAATTGTCGTTCTTGGGCGACCCTCAGCAGCTTCTCCAGTGCGATTAGCATATTTTGGGGCGCTTCCGCGTCCGCCCCCAATGTCGTACCACAGTCATGGAGCAGCATCACCTCGCCACCCCTCAGCTTTTTAAGCATTCTCTCCGCTAATTGTTTCGCTCCAATGCTTGCCTTCCAGTCCCCGAACATGGAGGACCATAATACGATTCGACGACCATGGGTGTTGGAAATATCAAAAAAGTTCACTATCCCCCAAGGTGGGCGATAAAAGGTCGTTCCCTCACCAGTTACTCGACGAATGACTGACTCTGTCTGGGCAATTTGTCTTCTGACCGTAACAGGCCGCATAAGCCAATTCGATTTGTGCACGTAATTATGAATACCGATCAGATGACCTTCATCATGCATGCGCTTCAGAAGCTCAGGGTGTTTTTCTGCATTTATCCCAACAACAAAAAAAGTAGCCTTGGCATCAAAACGCTTCAGTAAATCAAGCAGCTGTGATGTATACACTGGATCAGGGCCATCATCAAAGGTGAGCGCATATTCTTGCTCACTTTTGCCGCGCCTGAACACCCGAAAACCAAATATACGACTAACCAGCGCCGGAATAAAAGCATAAAAAGTTGAAATGTAAAACATCCATAACAGCATAGTCTGCACGTTTTATCCCCACTTTTCTATTCTGAACTCCCCAAGCAGGCTTCCTGAGAAAAACTCACTTACTTATATGTTATCACAATGACGTACACATGCCGAGATTTCGCTACTCATATGGTCAGCATTGAGGTCCAATTTAGTGTACAATAAGTAAAAATCTAAAAGGAGTCGTTGTATACATATGCTTCCATTGTACAAAAAATATTGGCGTACCGTTTTTGATATCGGTCTGATCGTATTAACCGTGTATTTAATTATGTTCGTATCCAGCAAGCTGTATCAACTTGCCGCACCTGTGTTCCTTTCGTTTGTTGTGTTCTGGTGCATTGAACCTGCTGCCCGTTATTTTCATCGGAAAGGAATGAAAAAGCCTTTTGCCTCCGCACTCTCCGTATTGCTGTTTATCATCCTTTTACTTGCTATTTTTTTCGGATTGGGCTTGATTCTGGTTACGCAATTTACGAAAGTCGCGCAAAACCTCCCACAATATACTCAGATTATCCAAGCGGAATTCACACGATATCTTCATCTTTCTCAAGATAAAATCGCTGCTTTACCTCCGGGTGTTACCGAACGTGTGAATGAATATTTTGCGACTGCCACTACCATTGCTACGAAATGGGCACAGTTAGGATTATCCTTTTTCATACAGTTCCTCAGTTCTTTCACTGTTTTTATGGGCAACTTTGCCATTGCAATCATTTTAGCGTTCTTTTTAAGTATGGAAATTAATCTTTGGAAGGGCATTGCCCGTAGTAAAACACCCAAGACACTAAAAACTGCTTACCTTTTTCTAAAAAATCACGTACTTAAAGCCATCTCCGCTTTTCTCAAGGCTCAAGCTCTGCTGGTAGGGATTACCTTTGTTCTCGTATTTATAGGTTTACTCATTTTGCAAGTGGATAATGCCCTCTCATTGGCGCTCGTGGCGGCTTTGTTTGATATCCTGCCCTTGTTGGGTGTGCCTGTTATCTTTATTCCGTGGGCAGTGTATCTGTTCATCACAGGCAATACCGGCCTGGCTGTAGGCCTGCTTATTGTCATGGCTGTCACGGTGATCGTCCGCCAGCTGGCAGAGCCTAAAATCACTGGTAATTCCATCGGTGTTTCATCTGCCTATCTGATGCTTTCCTTTGCCATTATATCGTTGTCCATCTTTGGACTGGCTGGATTAATCCTGTCTCCCATTCTGATCATTTTGCTCAAGGAATTGTGGCAGCAAGGCTATCTGCAGAAATGGATTCGGTTTCCGACAGAGGAATTTGACGAGCCTCCGTTTATCGTTAAAATCCAGGAGGAAGATCGTGAAGCTACCCGTGGAACTCAGGAGGATTGAGCTAACAGATCCATGACTTGACCAAACAGTGCTGTAGCTTGATTTGCAGAATGTGTTGAAGCATTTTGCACAAGGACGGCGACCGCATAACGAGGCCGCTCTATCGGACCATACCCTATAAACCACTGGTGATTGATAGGTTGATCGTTCTTCAAAGCTTGGGCCGTACCCGATTTGCCGGCCAGATTCCATGATTTATTACGCAAGGAGGCACCAGTGCCCTGTGTCACAACCTTTTTCATTGCTTCACGAAGCATGCGAGCCGTCGATGTGTGAATCGAACGGCTACCCTCGGATGAAGGTACAGCGTGAGCAGGTAGTTCCAGTAAGGTGCTACCGTCTGCGTAGCTAATACGTTTTACAATGCGTGGTGCATGTACTTGACCATCGTGCAGCAAGGTGACGATGAGATTAGCAGCTTGGAGAGGCGTTACCAGCACATCGCGCTGACCGATAGCTGTCTGTACACGTACGCCCGGATCAGACGCGTTCGTATGGGAGCCGAATACGGCTCCCTTTTCTTCGTGATCCAGCGGTCTGAATTGAGGTAGCCCTGCAAGATTCCGCTCCTGCCAGCCCACAGTTCGGCTCAATCCCAGTGCAGTGGCTGTAGCCTGAATTTGCTCAGGATTAAGTCGTTCGCCGAGATGAGCGAACACACTATTACAGGATACGGCAAGCCCTTCCTCTAGATTCAGGGTACCGTGTCCTTCTTTTTTCCAGCAAGCCAAACCGTACTTGCCATAAGTTCCATGACAATGGAATTGTTCCTGCGGTTGGACAACACCTGATTCAATTGCAGCAGCAGCCGTAACCAACTTAAAAATGGATCCAGGCGTTATCGCCTTGAGGGCACGATTAGACCAGTCTGTTTTTTTCTGGGGATCAACATGACCGGGATTATAAAAAGGGCGAGACACCATCGCCAGTACATCCGCGTTGCCTGCATCGAGCACTACCACCGCCCCTTCTGCCAAATGACTAGATTCCGTCAGCTTTTCAATCTGTTCCTGTATAGGTAGATCAATTGTAGTCTGTACCTGCAATGGATAGTGACCATTGGATGGAGCACTGACACGCAGCGGTATATGAGTCAATGGACGACGCTGCGCATCTACAAATCGGGAGACGAACGTTTCACCGACGCCGCTCAGCAGCGGCTCCAGCGTTCTTTCCAGTCCGGCTGCTCCCATCGGCAGTTCACTCGCTCGGTCGGCACGTTGATACAGAAAGCCAAGCCATTGCCTGCCATTGGGCAAATCCCTGTAACGTTTCGCATAAGGTACAAGCTCGATAAGCGAAGGGGCTAGCTTCAGCAACTTGCCTGCTTCATGCGGATTGATTTGTACTGGCTCTCCGCGCCCATCACGCCATAAGAGCGGGGATTGCAGTCCTTTCCAGCGTGTCAGTAGTTGATTCTTGTTCGTACGCAGTAGTTCGGCCAGTTCTTCGCCATGTATAGCCGCTTTGCCATCTACATCGGGAAAAAGCACTGGCGCCCATACGACTCCGCCAGTCAAGGGTTGCCCATGCCGGTCCGTAAACTGTCCACGTCCAGAGTCGATAGAAATGCCCTCCTGTCGCTGACGTGCTGACATTTCCTTAAGCGAATGCCCTCCATAAACAGACATATGAATGCCCGCTGTCCCCTGAATCCACGCCAGTCGGAATAATAAAATCAGGAGTAGCGCCATCACCCCCAAGGCCATATATGCAATTCGACGTTTTCGTATGAAACTGCTACCACGCCTCGGCACACCCATCCTTCTTTCATCTTTTTTCCAGTAGTATGTCCTGTAGTTGAAAAAGAAAACCCACTCAACTTTTAACGTTGAATGGGTTAACCACGGAGATCAGTGACAATCCTGATTCCCATGGTTTAGTTATATCTACACCGTAAACCGCGAAAGCTGTTCCTTCAAATTCACCGATACTCCTTCCAGCTTATCCGACAAACCTACCAGTTGATTACCAATATTGGCCTGCTCAGTGCTGAGCGAAGCGACTTCCTGCGAAGTAGCTGAGGATTGCTCGGCCACCGCACTTACATTGGTCATGGCCTCGGACAAAGTGGTCTGCGATTCACTCAGATGATGAATGGAGGCAGTGACCGTTCCTAATCGAAGCGCGAACTCTCCCATTTGCTGCTGCACCGATTGGAAAATATCCGTCGTTTCCTGCACGGCTCCCATCTGCTCCCGGAACAGCGGGTACACTTCAGATAACGCCTGTACCGTTTCATTCATCTCATTGACGATGTTATTAATAATACCCGTAGCCGTGCGAATGGCTTGACGTGATTGTTCAGCCAACTGCCGAACCTCATTGGCTACCACCATAAAACCACGCCCGGCCGTCCCTGCTCGCGCTGCTTCAATCGTCGCATTCAGTGATAGAATATTCGTTTGTTTCGCAATATCCTGTAGTACATCCAGCACTTTAAAAACATCGGAAGTGGTCTTCTTCAGTTCATCTACTTTGCCCACCAGAGCATGCGTAGTTTCTTCCGTAACCTTAGTCTTGCTCAATAGATTTTTCAGTTGAACTGTTCCTTGTTCACTGGATTGTTCAACTTCTTGTGCGACCAGACTCATTTCATGATTGGAAGCCATAACCGTATCCATTTGCTGAGATATATTCCCGGTTAGTCCGCTGCCACGTTCAGCCTCAGTTGCCAAACTGGAGGCGCCATGAGCAATTTCTTCCGTTGCTGCTGCAATTTCTTTGGCTGAAATAGCTGTCTTCTTCGAGGCATCACCTAGTTCTGTCGCTGTATTCAGAACCTCCTGAGCTGAGGCATTCGTCTGTTGTACCAGCAATGTAATTTGCTCCATCATCATATCAAAGCTTTCTGACAACTGCCCAATTTCATCCTGAGCCTTATAGTTCGTTCGAATTTGCAAGTTGCCTTTGGCGCCTTCGACCATTAAATCCTTTAGATGTGTCAATGGACGAGCCACGAGGCGCACGATCCACAGGCCAATGAACAATGCAATGAGTGCAGCCACTGCAGCAAATATCCAGGTTGTGGTTAGAATCCCCTTAGCATCTCTCACCAGCTCAGATACAGGTACTACACCCACGAGAATCCACTTGGAAGTTCCCAGTGTATTATGAACCGTAAGCACATTTTGCTCTTTGCCGTCTGCTTCCTGCTCCATAATTTGATTTCCTTCGATCCCTTCAAGCTTGGAAACGTAATCCAGCTTTGTCTTTCCTCCTGCCAAGCTCTCATTATTAGAACCTACAAACTCACCCTTGTCTGTCACAAGGCTAATCATACTGCCTGAGCCCAAATTAACACCTTTCAACTCGTCCTCCACCGCACTGGACTTTAAATCCATAACCAGAACGTAAGTCCCTCCCAACCCGGACATACTGTTCATGGAGCGTGCTAGGCGAAAAGTCTTGCTGCCATTGTCATTCACCTGCGTAGGTAGCCAAACAATTCCCTTGTTTTTCAAAACATCCTTAAACCACGCTTCCTGCCGTACATCCTTTTGTGTTCCGGTGCCCATTGCAGCTAACTTGGTTTCTTCCGGGTACAAGTACAATGAATCGATTGCTTTATTCGTAAAAGCAATATTCGTTAATTTCTTGTTTACTTCGCCCATAGCAACAAAAGATGCAAAAGGATTTTTATCTTGCTTTACAGCCTTTTGCAACTGATCACTTAATTCAGTATCGAAAAATACCTGTGTCGATGTGTCTTGAAAACGCTCTAGAATAATATCAAGCTTTTCTGAAGTTTGCTGAACGGTCTGCTGATAAGCCGTAGCTGCATTTTGCTCAATCGTACTTTTAGCCTTGTAGTATGAGAGCATCCCCAAGCTGACCACAAATAACATAATTGCCGCAAAAAAGATCAGAAACAACTTCATTCCAACCGAACGTATCGGATTATAGTTTTTGACCAAATGCATGAAATCTTTACTGTACCTTTCCGGCTTAAGTAAACGCTTTAAATTGTGTGTACCTTTACGAGTCGCCTTAGCTACCCAGGGGGCAACCTTCGATGACACCGCAACCTTTTGTTCCTCTTTATCCGTTGTCACTTTACTGCCTTTCAAACCCTGCATTTGATCCGTTTTCTTGGGTTGCCTTTTTGCTGTAGTCCCCTCTTTTTTCCGTAAACCCATTTCTCTCACCTACCACCATATAATTAGTTTCTAATTCCACGTCATCCATTATGTATCTATTATCTATATAACTTCTATCGGAACTATTCGACAAGGAATGTAGCTTTCCTTTGAGTATCAACTAAATTTTGTGAAACTTTTTTCCTAGAAAACTATTCAAAAAAAAGCCTCTCCAACCGATAGGAGAGGCTTTTGAATCTTTTCACCTGTGACTTAAGGCTTATTTACTTCTTTTTACGCATCATATCAAAATACGATACGGGTTGATCTACCTTCATTCTAATTCGTTGAAGCGGGTGACGAGCAGCATCCAATTCGTTGCCTTCCTCATCCCAGATCGTTCCGACCGTTTGTTTAAAAAATGTTCCGTTCGGACCGAAAAATTCAATTTCATGCCCTGGTTTAAAATGGTTCCGTTGTTGAATGGTTGCGATGCCACTCGCGGCATCGTAGTCCATGACCAGTCCGGCAAAATCATAAGGGACTGCTTTTTCTTCCGGCTCATAAATATGATCCTCATGATCCGGTGTATCGTAGAAAAATCCTGTATTCAGCGGACGATTGGCTGCCTTGTTAATTTCCTCAATCCATTCTGGTTTGAGCACATAATTTTCAGGATCAGCCATATAGGAATCAATCGCTTGACGATAGACATTCACGACCGTAGCCACATAGTGTATAGACTTCATACGTCCCTCTACTTTAAAACTGTCTACACCCACATCAATCAGATCAGGGACATTTTCAATCATACACAGATCCTTGGAACCCATAGAAAAAGCATTATCGCTCTCTTCAAACAGTGGAAGCTGGTTAACACCAAGCTGGAACTGTTTCAGTGCATTACTCTCCTGTGCCTCTTCCTCAGATATCCAAACCTCACCTGAGCGGGCATCCTCAAACAAATCGTATTTCCAGCGGCAAGACTGACAACATCCCCCACGATTGGAATCACGGTCTGTAAAGTGATTGGACAACACGCAGCGGCCAGAAAATGAAGAGCACATCGCACCATGGACGAATGCTTCGATTTCGATGTCCACATGCTTTTTAATTTCTTCGATTTCCTCCAGACTGGTCTCACGTCCCAATACCACACGCGGTAGCCCCTCATTTTTCCAAAACTTTACCGCTTGCCAGTTCAGCGTGGACTGCTGTGTGCTCAAATGCACTTCCAATCCGGGAACAGCACGCAATGCCACGGATACAATAGCCGGATCAGCTACGATAACGGCATGAATTCCTGCCTCGTACAGATTGCGCAAGTATTCCTCGATTCCGGCAATATCTTCATTGTGGGCATAGATATTGGTGGCCACAAGCACTTTAGCACCATACTTGTTCGCAAATTCTACACCTTCGCGCATTTCTTCAAAACTGAAATTATCGGCGTTAGAACGCAGACCATATTTTTGTCCACCAATATATACAGCATCCGCGCCATAGTGAACGGCAAACTTCAGCTTTTCCAGATTTCCGGCAGGAGCCAACAGCTCCGGCTTATCCAGACGATTCCGTTTACCTATATATTTTCTCGTTTTAGTTATCGTCCCCATGACGTTCCCCCCTCTGTGAATTCAATTCATTTTAAAATTAATAAACCTGCTCTTTATAGAAAAATCCGAAGGAGAGTTCCCGTTCTGGATCTTGAAGACGGCGAACTTCATCCAGCCAGCTTTCATCATAAGCATAAGCATCCGGGTCAGCTGTATAACTATCTATTGCTTTACGATAAGCACGAACAACCGCCTCGTTGTAAGCCGTAGGTTTCAATAAGCCCTCGATCTTAAAGCTATGCACGCCCGCCTCCATTAGAATATGCAGGTCCTCCATGATACAAAAATCATCTGAACTCATAATATGTGTCCCATTCATATCCTCGTAGATGGGGAACTTCTCTTCTTTCCGCTCTGCTTCAATCAGAAACAAGCCACGCCCTCTGCCCAAATCGCCTTCTACATTACGTCCCTGGTGCAGCATATAACTTTGAACAAGCTTACGCTTGGAGTGATAAATATTGGTCATGCCATGTACCTGAACCTGTGCTTCTATGTTCAACTTTGGTATCATTTCGGTAATTTCATCCATACTGAGCTCACGAGCCAAAATAACCCGGGAAGCCCCTTTTTCACCCCAATAGTTGGCGGTTGCGAAGTTGGTGGAGATCATCTCACCGTTCCAGAACAGCTTAAGATGCGGAGCATACTCCTTCACGGCCATGAGCACTGCGGGATCATTAAATTCAATGGCATCAATGCCGCATCCAGCTAGGGTCTGCACATATTCGGGAAGGAGCGGCAATAGCTCGTTCGTCATCAAATTCGTCATGGATACATATACCTGTGCCGTATGCTTGCGTGCCTCTTCCACCACTTCACGGATTTGGTCCGGTGTAAAATGTCCCGGCAACCGCATTCCAAAGCGGTCATCTCCAATAAGCAATGCAGTAGCTCCAGCCTCCAGCATATGGCGGGCATCCTCTGGAGAGCTGGCAGTTGCCAGTAGTTCGGGTTTGTAAGCCATAGGCTCACCTCCTAATTTGTCTTACGGTTACTTACCTGAATGTTATGCAAATGTTCTTTATACGTTTTGGCAAACAAATGTTCATGTGTTCCATCTTTTTTGGTGACATAAAATAAATAATCTGTAGCTTTTGGCTGTAAAGCCGCTATCACTGAGTTTAGACTGGGACTTGCAATCGGCCCTGGCGGAAGTCCCAGATGCAAATACGTATTATAAGGGCTTTCCACAGCCAAATCCTTGTAATACAGCCGTTCTTTTTGCTTGTCCAGCATATATTGAACCGTAGCATCAATTTCCAGCTTCTTACCCTGTTTGAGTCGGTTATAAATGACGCCAGCTACTACAGACCGCTCATCTTCTACAACCACTTCGCGCTCTACAAGAGAAGCAACTGTCAGCAGTTGATGCAGCGTTTCACCCCGTTGTTTCAGCTTGGCATCCAAATCGGAAACAGTCTCCAACCGCTTTTGTGTCTGTTCTAGCATCACCTGTATAATATCTTTGGCCGTACTGCCCTTTTTCAGCTCATAGGTTTCCGGGAAAAGATAGCCCTCCAGCGCATAGCGAAGCCCCGCCTGCTTTGGAATGTCCCGCACTAGCGCGACGTCAAAAGCGGACGGATCGTTGGCCAGCTGCAAAAATTGCTGCCGGTCTGCCAATCCTTCCTTTTGCAGCTTATCAGCCATCTGTCTAATCGTAAAACCTTCCGGGATTGTAAAACGAATCATTTCCTCTTTGACAACATCTCCAGCCGATAACTTAGTAATCAACTGATCAAAGGTTGCGCCAGGTTGCGCCTCATATTTTCCAGCCTGAAATGCGCTTCCTTGCTGTTTGAATTTCACATAAGCCTTAAACACGAGCGCATTACGTATAAGTCCCTTTTGCTCCAGCGTATCTGCAATAGCCGATGTTCCTGTTCCCTGCACCACCGTAAAAGCAACGGGTTGTGTTTGGGGCTGAACAGGCTGCATGGAATTCCAAATGTAGAGGGTTGCCCCTCCTGCTATAATGATAAGCAGTAGAAACAACGTAAACATCCTCGTCCTTCGCTTCACATCCACCCAACTCCTTCACAGCCAAAAAGGGCGGACTGGTCCGCCCTTTCAGGTTTGATCTCATCGCTATCCAGACTTACAGTTCTTCCGGCAACGTACATTCATCGTACAGTTCGGAAATATCTTCCCACTCATCATCATCTTCAATGGTGGTGATAGAGATTTCGCCGTCTGCGGATGAGCTTACATGGTATAGTTCATGTTCGCCAACAGCAGCCCCAGGTCTACGCAATACAGCGTACCGTTGTTCGCCTACCTTGAACTCTGCTTCCAATTCCATGCGAATTGCATGGCCCTGTTCATCCTGCAACTCTACATCGCCGTTGAACGTTTCCTTCAAATCAGAGGTCCAACTCAGGTCTTCACGTGAATAGCTCGTCATTTCCCGTCTTCCTCTTCCTCTACAAATGTATTAAAGGTCTCTTCGACGATTTCCCATTCGGCATCGTCTTGGATCACAAACAATTTAATATCATCGCCTTCTTCCTCGTAACGGAAGGCGTACACATCGGACTCATCAGCTTCAGGGTCCACTGGCGCAACCATCATGTACTTCGCTTCGGAACCATCTACCTCAAACTTCATAATGACCTCGAACTCTTCCTCGTTGCCCTCGTCATCGGCAATATAAATAATTTCCGGCTCTTCTTCCATACCCACTTGATTTTCAGCCATTACGAAATCCCCCTCACCTTGTACTGTGTGCGTCCAAATAGTTTTGCAAGATCAGGCTTGCGGCCAGTTTATCTACCACCTGCTTGCGTTTTTTTCGGCTGACGTCGGCCTCCAGAAGCGTACGCTCCGCCGAACGCGTCGTCAGCCGTTCATCCCAAAGGTGAACGGGTAAACCCAGTAACTCCTTGAGTCGGTTCGCAAACTCGATGCAAATCTCACCGCGTGGACCCACGGTTCCGTTCATGTTTTTCGGCAAGCCTACAACAACCTCACCGACCTCATTGTCACGAACCAAATTTGCAATTTTACCGAACTCGCTGTCGTCACCGCGTCGTTCTATGACTTCCAATCCTTGGGCGGTCCAGCCGAAGGCATCACTTACGGCGACCCCAATTCGGCGATCCCCGTAATCCAATCCCATTACTTTCATGCCTGTCTCCTAACGGTGCTTGGCGAGATAGAAACGAACCAATTCTTCAATCAACTCATCGCGCTCTTTTTTACGTACCAGGCTTCTGGCATTATTATGCCGTGGCACATAAGCCGGATCACCGGATAGCAAATAGCCGACAATTTGATTGATCGGATTGTATTCTTTTTCCACCAGCGCATCATATACGGTCAACAAAATCTCCTGAGCAGAAGCTTCCTTCTCATCTGCCTTGACATTAAATTTGACCGTTTTGTCCATGGAATCCATTGTTGACACCTCGCTTCCACAAAACATGTGTACATGTTTATGCCAGCTTATTCTTTTACATCATACCATAAGCAAAGCCCTACAAGGAAATATCTAAGCCCGTTTTTTTCCAAAAATCCGCAAAAATTATCGAACTTTATCCTTGTGAGGCTGCCGACACCAGTTCATGCGCACGTTGAAGTGCTTCGTCCAGCTTGCTGGCATCCTTACCACCGGCTTGCGCCATGTCAGGTCGTCCGCCACCACCGCCACCGCATACGGCAGCAATTTCTTTCACGAGCTTGCCTGCATGAAGTCCAGCCTTGGTATGCTCTGCCGGAACTGCTACGACAAAATTAACTTTGTCGTCCATTGCAGCGCCGAGCACCAGCACAGCAGCCGGAAGCTTCCCTTTCAGTTCATCAGCAATCGCACGCAACGCATCCATGCTGGAAGCCTGCACGCGTGCAGCCAACAGCTGCACCCCGCCTGCTTGCACGACCTGATCGGTCAGCTGGCCTGCCTCAATAACGCTCAGCTTGCTTTGCAGCGATTCATTTTCACGACTGAGGTCTTTAATTTGTTGCTGCAAAGATTCGATACGCTTTGGCACCTCGGACAGCTTAGATTTTACAAGCCCAGCCGACACCTTCAACAGTTCTAATTGACCTTCCATATATTCAAAGCCAAAACGTCCGGTCACCGCTTCAATACGACGTACACCTGATCCAATGCCGCTCTCGCTGACAAGCTTGAACAAGCCAATTTGCGAAGTATTGCTGACATGACAGCCACCGCATAGTTCAATGCTGTAATCGCCTACCTTAACGACCCGTACGATATCTCCATACTTTTCACCGAACAGCGCCATTGCTCCGAGAGCCTTGGCTTCATCAATCGGTTTCAGTTCAATATTAACGTCCAGTTGGCTCCAGATGGCACGGTTTACACGCAGTTCAATATCCGCCAGCTCTTCTGGTGTAATGCTTCCAAAATGGGAGAAGTCAAAACGCAGACGCCCAGGCTCTACCAAAGAACCCGCCTGATTGACATGGTCACCCAGCACTTCTTTAAGCGCTTTGTGAAGCAAATGCGTAGCCGTATGGTTTTTCTCAATTTCTCCACGTGAAGCTTGATCTACTTCTGCTTTCACCGTATCGCCAACGTTCAGCTCACCGGCTTCTACAACAACCTGATGCACATGCTGACCTTGTGGCGCCTTAAACAGCCCTTCGACCTTCGCAGTTACCGTACCTCCACGCAGCAAGCCTTGGTCACTGACTTGTCCTCCGCTTTCGGCATAGAAAGGAGTCACATCCAGCACGACCTGACAAGACTGCCCTTCATTAACACTGTCCACCAGTACATCTTCATATACAATCGCCACAATTTTAGACTCAGTTACGAGGTCATTATATCCAACAAATTCACTTTTAACCGCCAGATCGGACAAAGCTCCGCCCTGAATCTTCATGCTGGCGTTGTCCTGATGAGCATCACGGGCACGTTTGCGTTGCTCCTGCATCGCTTCATCAAAGCCTTCACGATCTACTTTCAAGCCCTGCTCGTCCGCATAATCCTCTGTGAGATCGAAAGGGAACCCGTACGTATCATACAGTTTGAAGGCATCTGCTCCGCTAATGACATTGCGACCTTCGGCCTTCGCCTGAGCACTGATATCGGACAAAATGGCCAATCCATCTGTCAGTGTTTCATGGAAGCGTTCCTCTTCCGTTTTGATCACTTTGATGATGAAATCACGTTTGTCCACTACCTCAGGGTAATACACACCCATGACATCCCCAACGGTTTCCACCAGTTCAAACATAAATGGACGGTTCATGCCCAGCATTTTTCCATAGCGCACAGCCCGGCGCAGCAAACGGCGAATCACATAACCCCGTCCTTCATTAGAAGGCAGCACACCGTCACCAATTGCAAAAGCTACGGTCCGGACATGGTCAGCAATAACCTTAAGAGCCACGTCACTGTCCACATTTTCGTTATATTTTACTCCTGCCATCGCCGCTGTTTTTTGGATTAGCGGCTGGAAGATATCCGTATCAAAGTTGGAATCCACATTTTGCAAAATGGATGCAAAACGCTCCAATCCAGCCCCCGTATCAATATTTTTGTTTGGAAGCGGCGTATAGCTGCCGTCTTTGTTATGGTTGAATTGTGAGAATACGAGGTTCCACACTTCCAGATAACGCTCATTTTCTCCCCCCGGATACATTTCAGGGTCCGTCATGTCGCTACCGTAGGCTTCGCCACGATCATAAAAGATTTCCGTACAAGGTCCACAAGGACCTTCACCGATATCCCAAAAGTTATCTTCCAGTTTGATGATACGTTCGGCAGGAAGTCCAACTTTTTCGTTCCACAGCTTGTACGCTTCCTCATCCTCAGGATACACAGTTACAGCCAGACGTTCCGGATCAAAACCAATCCATTTTGGATCCGTCAGAAACTCCCATGCCCATGTAATGACTTCTTCCTTAAAATAGTCACCAATGGAAAAGTTGCCGAGCATTTCGAAAAAAGTATGATGACGGCGCGTTTTACCAACATTCTCAATGTCGTTCGTCCGGATACATTTTTGCGAATTAGCAATACGTGGATTCTCCGGCTTCACACGTCCGTCAAAATAAGGCTTAAGCGGCGCCATACCCGCATTAATCCACAGCAGGGAAGGATCTTTATGTGGAACAAGCGGTGCGCTTGGTTCAATCACATGTCCCTTGCTTTCAAAAAACTCCAGCCATTTGGAGCGGATTTCACTAGCTTTCATATAAGTAGCCTCCTAATTATGGTGTCACTGGTTCCTGGCACTGGCCATAAAAAAACAGAAAAACGCCCCTGAACGGATCAGGGACGATTGTATCGCGGTACCACCCTGGTTAACGCCGTCCCCTCTGTACGAAATGCCCATGCGCAAGCTGCACACCAACATTTGCTTAACGGACGATCGATCGCCTTGTTTTCACTGGTAACGGGAGCATCCCGGCGGGTTCAGCCCGCACTTCGAAATGAGCTTTCCCTACTGGATAAACACATTTAAACATACTCAATTCAGTATATCCGTGTCATTTAGCCGTGTCAACGCGATTTCAGACAAGATACATACGGTGTATGGACAAAATCAGATCGTTTTCCGCTTCACGTAATAAGCAAAAAAATGCTGAAGCCCTACCTTTAATACCGCCATCACGGGAACCGCTAAAATCAAGCCGGTAATTCCCGCAATTTCACCACCCACTAGCAGAGCGAAAATAATGGCTATCGGATGCAGATGCAGCGTTCGTCCTACCACCTGGGGAGAAATGACATTGCTCTCCAACACTTGAATACAAGTGTTAACGACCACGACAAAAAGCACCATTTTGAAGGATATTGTAGAAGCCATGATTACTGCCGGAGCGGCTCCCAAAAAGGGCCCCAAATATGGAACGATGTTAAAAATCGCTACCACTCCTGCCAGCAACAGCGCATAAGGCATGCCAATCAGCATATATCCGAGATAAGCCAGCACTCCAATAATCACGCATACCAGTAACTGTCCCCTGACATAGTTGCCAAGCGCCTGATCAATTTCCTTAAGTACCGTTACAATCGCCTTACGACGAGATCGCGGGAGGTAAGACACAATCGTCCGCTCGAACACATCAAAATCTTTCAAAATATAAAAAATGAGGAACGGTACAATGAATACATTGAACAGCATGTTGATCATCCCGCCGATGTTATCCATAAAGGTAGAAATTCCGGTTGCCATCCGATTCTCTAGTTGGAAAAACCATTGATTCATACCCGTTCGCACCCCTTGGGGCAAAATGCCGCTATCCATATTCGTCATTAATCCCTGTGCATGCATGGTCAGCTCAGGCAGATGCTCATTCAGCTCATCCAGTTGTTCAATGAACATCGGAATCAGGTTCATCAGAATCACAACGAGACTGGCCAAAAATACAGCATAGATGAGCAGCACAGCTACGCTTCGAGGCACCTTGCGACCGCCCAGCATATTGACAACAGGATTAAGTACATAGGAGATGATCATCGCTACCGCAAACGGAGCAATGATTGTTTTCAGAAATTCATACAAATGAAAAAACAAAGGTCGCAGCAGCCAGATAAAATATAGAATGACAAGTCCCAGCAGCGTCCATATTCCGTATCGGAACAGTCTACTTTTCGTTAATTGCTCCATTTCGTGCCTCCTTACCGGACTAGCCTCCTTTAAGTATATGCCTGTACCTCTGCTTTAATCCTTCCCCTGACTCTGAGGCCTTAACTTGGAAAAACTTTCAATAATGATTATGAAGAAAGAATGAAAACCATTGAAAATGATTAACAAATTCAAATCTATCTGACGATATAAGTACAAAGCACTATATTAAGCTTTCACATTTCTGAAACACCGGGGGGTCGTTACATGAACTTAAAAATCAAACTAATTCTCCTTTTCACTTGCATTGTTATCGTTGCAGCGGGGCCTTTGTCCGTCATTAGTATGACAAGCGTTAAAAATCAGGCCAACCATGATATCCAAGAGCTTATGAACAGCAAAGCCTCCGAAACCGTCCATCAGCTCGACGGATGGATAGGTGGTAACGCCAAAATTATTGAAACACTGACTGCAAGCCTGGAATCCAGCGATATTTCATCAGATGCCAAAGCCGTATCTCTAAAAGCAGCTTTTCAAAACTATAAAGATCAAAATATTTCTAATATTTATGCGGGCTTTGAAGATGGATCTTACTGGGATGGATCCGGCTGGTTTGAAGCAGGTTATGATCCTCGCGCTCGTCCGTGGTACAAGGACGCCAAAACCAAGGGAGAAATGTATTATTCCTCACCTTACACTGATGCAGGCAGCAATGACTTCACCATTTCCATTGCTAAACCTCTCAAGAATTCCAACGGCTCTATCACCGGGGTAGTCAGCGAGGATATTATGCTCAACGATATGACAAAAATGATTAAAAGCATAGATCTGAACGGATTAGGCTACGCATTTTTGATTGACCAAAATGGAGCCGTGATCGCGCACCCAGACAACAAACTGGCTGGTAAAGATCTCAAGGACAACCCCGAGTTGGGTTCATCAACCGCGGCCTTACTGAGCACAGCTTCGGGAAAAACAGACTATAGCTACAATGGTAGTGAACGTCAGCTTTATTTTAAAAAGATGCCTAGCACAGGCTGGATTGTAGGGTTGTCTATTTCCAAAGATATTGCTTTTCAGGAGTATTACTCCACTCGTAATACGTTGATTATTACGGTTGCTATCATCTTGGTCGTCGCTATGCTGCTAGCAATCTGGGCGGCAAACAACTTTATTAAGCCGATTCACAGACTCCAAGCGAATGTCAAACGTATAGCTGAGGGGGATATGACCGCTCGTGTGGATATTAAGGGTAAAGATGAAATTGCCAGCCTGGGGACAGATTTTAATATCATGTCTGATAATCTCTCTCACCTGCTGCGCAAGGTATCAGATACTGCGGGCGATGTCAGCTCAGCTTCCCATGATATGCATCAGCATGCTAAGGATACTGGAACCATTGCGTCACAAATCTCCAGCGCAGTTCAGGAGCTTGCCCAAGGAGCGAGCGATCAAGCTGAGGCTGTATATTCCGGCTCCGAGAAGCTGACTCACATGACAGGCTCCATCGACCAGATTGGCGAAAGTGTCAAACGGACCCAAACTGCCGTATTCGAAACAGATTCTGCTGTGCTTGCAGGGTATGAAACAGCAGAACGTCAAGCGAAACTGGCCGCCGAGTCCAGACAAACGACGACTGCGGCAGGAGAAGCCGTAGATTCGCTCGCGCTGAAAACTCAGGATATTGAGCGGCTGGCCGGGGCCATTCACGATATCGCCGCACAAACAAACCTGCTGGCCCTTAATGCATCCATCGAAGCAGCACGGGCCGGGGAACACGGACGAGGTTTTGCCGTCGTCGCGGGAGAAGTAAGAAAGCTGGCTGAGCAAGCGGGCAGTTCCAGTGACAGTATCATGAGTAAGCTGGAAGAAATTAAAATTGCAGGAGTACAAAGCGCAGAGGAAATGAAGAAGGCTCTTGCTGTAACTGTAGAACAGGAGCATGCTGCCATTGCAACGAGACAGGCTTTTGAATCCATTCGTGGGGCTTCTCAGCATATGCTTGCCCAAATTGAGGACGTTACCGCCGCTGCAGATCATCTCCGTGTGAATGCTGGACATATTTCCGATGTCATTTCCAGCGTTGTCGCTGTTTCTGAACAAAGTGCAGCATCTACAGAGGAAGTGGCTTCTTCTGTACAAGAACAAGGTCATGCCATGAACAATATTGCCGACCTTTCTGCCAAACTCGATTCTCACGCTGATCTTCTATTGGAAGAGGTCAAACGCTTTAAATTGTAAGACTAACCATCTTCATAAATATGGTATACAAAAGAGGGTGCCCCGAACGGCCATATGGCCGTTCGGGGCACCCTCTTCGTTGTTTTTTATCAAGCGTTATCCAACCTACTAAGCCGTATGTAGACTACACCTCTTAGTAAGAAGCCTGTCCACTTTCGGTGTCCAGCTTAGGAAGAAGCGTGAATTTGCGGCAAGTCCTGTTGTGCCATCTCATCTCCAAAGAATAGGTCGTCCAGCGAACTGAGCGTTCCATCCTCTTCCACTTGGTAGACAGACATTTTTTCACCATTCACCTGAAGTTCGATAAAGCATCCCCAGCAATAAAATTGATGGGAGCCGATTTTGCCGATATCTTTGGAATTACAATTCGGACATCTCAATAAACTCACCCTATCCATTAACAGAATATATGGCTTTTTCCAGACGCTGCTCGCTTAACGGGGGAACCATAACAGCATTTTCCCCGATGGACATATCTTCGGTGCAGGGCAGCCATTTCCGCCCTTCTATAATATCCGATACAAAACCATCGCTGATTTCCAAGCCTATTATGTTATTGCCCATTTCCTGGTCAAAATAAACATCCGAGATGTGCCCGAGCATAAGCCCTTCCTCTGTTAGCACGGATAGATCCTTCAGTTTACCGGGTCCAAGCAAGTACGTATGTTGTATATCATGGGCCTCCGTTTTACGGACAGCCTGCTGATTGCGAATCATGATCGCATCCTCACCGTAAGCAACGATGTCATCCCAAGCAACCATTTTCACGTGAGAAGAAAAAAGCCCTTTTCCTTCCAACTCGATCCCTGTGATTCGCCAATCAGCTGTCACCATAAAGTCATGTATTTTGCCAATCTGCTTCCCGTTCTCCACATCGAAAACGGCAAGTCCGATCATATCTTGAAGCTTCATATATAGGGTACCTCCTCATTCTGCAATCCGAACGAAGGTGCGGTCCTTTTCCTACATGCCTGTCAGACCTTGCTTCCGTTCATGCAATGAAATGGAAAACCGCCCCTCCCTTCTTATTAAAATGCGGAGAAATCCCTAGTACCTAGTACGCAGCCGCTTCCATATGGTTTCAATTTTCTTGGCCGTGTATTCCATTTCTTCCGTAGTATTACCCAAACCGAAGCTAAACCGAATCGCTGAATGTAAAACATCTTCAGGAAGATCCATCGCTTGCAATACATGCGATAGCTCTAGAGATCCGGAAGTGCAGGCTGATCCGCTTGCTGCTGCGATTCCTTCCATGTCAAGGTTCATCAGCATGGTCTCTGTACCAATGGCCGGAAAGCTAACATTGAGGACATTAGGTAAAGAATGATCAGGATCACCGTTAATTACAAAATTTTGGCTGCCCAGAGTATCTTCCAACCCTTTAAGCAACGTCTGACGAAGAACCGTATCGTGCGCACCACGCTCCTCAATGGAAGCATTAGCAAGAGTCGCAGCTTTAGCCAGACCCGCAATACCAGCGATGTTTTCTGTTCCGGCGCGGCGTTTCTTCTCCTGAAGTCCCCCATGCATTAGCGGCTGAATGCGTGTACCCGGACGGATATATAATGCACCCACCCCTTGCGGTCCGTTAATCTTATGACCCGACACACTCAGTAAGTCAATCGGGAGATTCCGGCAGTCGATGGATATATGACCGAAAGCTTGAACCGCGTCTACATGGAATACAATGCCATGTTCTCTCGCAATCTGCCCTACTTCTGAGATCGGCTGAATGACGCCCACCTCATTGTTGGCATACATCATGCTGATCAAAAAAGTGTCCGGTCGAATGGCAGCCTCGATATCCGCAGGGTTCACGCGTCCAAAACCGTTGACCGGGACATAAGTCACCTCATACCCCGCTTTTTCCAGCTCATCACAAGCATGAAGCACTGCGTGATGTTCAACCGCGGTTGTAATCATATGCCCGGAAGTACGGCCGTCTGCCGTAGCCGTCCCAAACAGGGCCAGATTATCGCTTTCTGTCCCTCCGCTCGTAAATATAATTTCTTCAGGCTTACAGCCCAAAGAGGCCGCAACGGCATCCCGAGCAGCGCTGACGGTGCGCTTGGCATCGCGACCAAAGGCATGAACGCTCGAAGCGTTGCCAAATTGGCCGGTCATGATGTCCATCATAGTCTGCGCAACCTCAGGATGCATAGGAGTCGATGCGGCATGATCCAGATAAATTCTGTTCATGTTAATCCACCTCAAATATAGAACATATAATTGTCCAATTCATCATGTTCTTGGTATGTGATCAAGTCCTTAAGTGTAGTAGAATCCAACACTTCAGCGATGCTGTCACGAATTCGCAGCCACAGCTGACGTTTTGCCGGATCGTCTTCTTCCGTGAAATCGACCGGAGAAATCGGACCTTCCAGTACACGAATGATGTCTCCCGCTGTTACTCCTGCCGGTTCATTCGCCAAAATGTAACCGCCGTAAGCACCACGGATACTTTTTACCAAACCTGCATTACGCAAAGGCGCGATGAGCTGTTCCAGATAATGCTCTGACAGCTGATTTTTTTCGGCAATACTTTTCAAAGAAGTTGGACCTTCGCCAAACCTGGCTGCAAGTTCCATCATAATGGTCAGGCCGTAACGGCCCTTCGTTGATATTTTCAATTGTGCCACCTCACTTATAGTAACAATTCCGTTAAACACGCGGAATAACTGGTGTTGTAAACCTCTCTATTCCGATCCTAACCCTCAGCTTATGTTAACATATTAGGGCAGGTAAAGGGAAACATTACGGTAACAATCTTAAAAAAAGTTGCTTTCGGGCGATTTGGAACAGCTTTAGCCCGTTTTATGTAGCTTTCTTCCATCGTTCGCCGTGTCGTTGGATCGTCCAAACATCGTATCTTATTATCGTTTATGTTACAATAGGTGGGTTCTACAACTATATTGAAAAGAATTGGGTGATGACCATGGCTAAAGCCAATCATGAAACCCGTGTCGTCGTCGGGATGTCCGGTGGCGTCGACTCATCCGTTACTGCGCTGCTGCTGAAGGAGCAGGGCTATGACGTAATCGGCATCTTCATGAAAAACTGGGATGACACGGATGAATTTGGCCGTTGTACGGCTGAGGAGGATGCGGAGGATGTGCGCCGTGTCTGCGAACAGATCGACATTCCTTACTATACCGTCAATTTTGAAAAAGAATACTTCGATAAAGTATTCTCCTATTTTCTTGATGAATATAAAGCTGGACGCACACCCAATCCGGATGTCATGTGCAACCGTGAAATTAAATTCGGCGAGTTTCTAAATAAAGCGCTGGATTTGGGTGCAGATTATGTTGCTACTGGACATTATGCACGGGTTGTGGAAGAAGACGGCCACTTTACTTTGCTGCGAGGCGTGGACAGCAACAAGGATCAGACTTATTTTCTGAACGCGTTAAGCCAAACACAGTTGTCCCGAGCCATGTTTCCCATCGGTCATCTGCCGAAGCCAGAAGTGCGTAAAATTGCGGAAGCTGCGGGACTGTATACGGCCAAGAAGAAAGACAGCACGGGCGTATGTTTTATCGGCGAACGCAATTTCAAGGAGTTTCTGAGTGGATATCTGCCTGCAAAAGGTGGAGATATGGTGGATATCGCTACTGGTGAAGTCAAAGGACGCCACGATGGTCTGATGTACTATACACTGGGTCAACGACAAGGCTTGGGCATTGGCGGCTCAGGTTCAGGCGAACCGTGGTTCGTAGCGGATAAGGATCTGGAGAAGAATATTCTGTATGTGGTACAAGGTGATCGTCACCACAGCCTGTATTCTACCAGCCTGATTGCAACAGATGTGAACTGGATTGAAGGCGCAGATACTCGTCCGTCCGGCGAATTCCGTTGTACAGCCAAGTTTCGTTATCGCCAACCTGATCAGCAAGTAACTTTACAATGGCTTGCCGATGGAACCGTGCATGTCATATTCGATGTACATCAGAAGGCCATTACGCCTGGACAAGCTGTTGTATTTTATGATGGAGAACGCTGTCTGGGTGGCGGAACCATTGATAAGGTTGAAAAACTTCAGCCTGAAACAGTTTAATAAATGACCATTTTGCATTGATATAGCAGGAAATAAAAAAGTCGTCTCTCCAGATTGGGAAGGGACGACTTTTTTATGAAAGTTGTTTTTATTTAATGGATTGAAAAGAGTTCATGATCTGCTCTTTAAATGGACTTCTAGCATAAATATTAACTTATTCCCTCTGTAATTCTTTCAACTATTCCTTTATCAAAATCGTCGAGTTCAGACATTAACAGCTCGTACTGTTTTATAGATTCAGATGTGTTCAATACTCGAAGCACAGCAATACTATAGTGTCCAAGCGTATCAATACCAAAAAGCTTATTTACCTTAGGGTCTCTGAACTGGCTAATATGTTTCAATTTTTCGATTATTTTCTCATTGCATAGTTTCTTTTTAGCGATCTGACTCATTGCATTCAACTGTACCTGATTATGCTGGATATCCAAACATTCCACCAATTGATCGTCACCTATTTTTCCCTCTCGTATTTCTTTTGATAAAGTAAGTAGCTTCATTTTATTATCTTCCATCAATCTAGTTTAACTGGCCCATAATTCTCTAAGAGATACTGCCGTTCATCCCTGTAATTGTTCCAAAGGTGTTCTGCAAGTGCCTTATTTCCAATCCTCTCTGCTTCTTTTATCTCCACCATATAGGCTCTTAGTTCCATGATAATCCTATTTTTGAATTCAAATGTTACATCCAAACTAGGAAATCCTTTAGCATTATTATCAAGAAAATGTTGGTACTCATGCCGCAGTGCACTAATTGAAGCATCCTCATATATATTCAATTACCCAGGCTTTCCTGATCCTTTGGGTGCATACGCCATAATGTCTCTATCTAGAATCCTAACTTCAACTCATGGCTGCTTGCGTATTCTTAATAATGGTACTCCACTCTTCTGAATGAGAAAGTCGTCCGGGACCATATATATCCCTAAATGGATCAGCATCATTCTTACCTAACATAGTATCAGATAATCGATCGAAGTCCCTTTAACTTCAATAGTAGCCTCAGATTTCACCTCATATTTTATTAACAGCCCAATCCAATCTTAGGTTTAATTACTGATGCCTAAAGACTTAAAACTTGACTTTTTAATTGTTGAACCTGAAGAAAATTTCGTGCCCAGAGGCATCACCAGTAGAAAAATCGCTAATAAAGACCATACATAAGAAACTTTTGATAACATCCTCATTTGGGTATATGATGTAGACAAGATCATACTTCAATTGAAAAGGAGCGTGCCTTTATGTCTGATTCATTAGGAATGCTGACACCGGGTAAAAAAGTTTCTTTGAAAGAATGGGACCCCAAGGATACGAAGAATATCAAAAATAAAGAAGAAATCCGACAGGAAACAGATCAATTGAAGGAACGCTTCACGGAATTACAAAGCAAATTATTTACAGAGAAAAAACAATCCGTTTTGTTTGTATTTCAGGGTATGGATTGCAGCGGCAAAGATGGCGTCATCAAACAGGTATTTTCCAACCTTAACCCTGCGGGGGTGACTGTCCACAGCTTTAAATCACCTACGGCTGAGGAATTAAGTCATGATTTCTTGTGGCGTGCTCATAGCGTTACCCCAGGACGTGGATATATTGCAGCATTTAACCGTTCTTATTATGAGGATGTGCTGATTACACGTGTTCACGGACAGATATCCGATAAGCAGGCCAAACGGAATATTAAGCATATCAAGCATTTTGAACAGTTGTTGCTGGATAATGGTGTAAAGGTGGTTAAAATCTTTTTACATATTTCAAAGCAATTTCAGTTAGAAAAGCTGATCGACCGAATTGAAAAGCCTCATAAAAACTGGAAACTCGATCCAAGTGACTTGCAGGAGCGAAAATTTTGGAAGCAATATATCCAGTATTATGAGGATGTATTAGAGCTAAGCGCAACCAAACAAGCTCCTTGGTATGTCGTTCCTTCAGACAACCGTTGGTATAGGGATTATACTGTGCTACGGATTGCCGTTCAAACGCTGGAGGAAATGAAGTTGTCTGATCCTGATCCAAGACCTGAACTTGAATCCCTTTTACCTGAATTGTACAAAGAACGAGATAAAAAATAGCTGTATAGGTACAGCACTAAGCTTCCAAAACCGTATCACGGCTGAGAATGCCTTGAGTCGAGATTGGAAGCTTTTTATTGCATTTTTACATATTATTTCGAAAATGTATAAAGCTTAACTGACTCTGTACCCGATAGCCGCAGCTACAACTCCTACCACAACAGAAGACAGTACATACGTAGCCATGCGTCGGTATTCTTTACGCTCCATCAGTTGAAGAGATTCATAGCCGAATGTAGAGAAGGTGGTGTAGCTGCCACAAAAACCTGTTCCTAGCAGCATCCAGAGTGCAGGCGACAGATGATTTTGCGTAAACTCGCCATAGAGCCAGCCTAGCAGCAATGAACCGCTGATGTTAATAATCCACGTCCCCCACGGGAATACGGTACCCAACCTCTTTCCGGCCCACATGCCAAGCCCGTATCTCGCCAGTGTACCCATGATCCCGCCTGCCGCCGCCCACCAGATCATAAGCGTTCCTCCTTGGGGGCAGCCTGTGTCATTTTTGTACCTAGGCGGATACCTGTCCATGTCAAAAACAGCCCTCCACCTACGCTAAGCAGCAGGTACAACATAGCCGTCAGCATTCGATCATGAACCGTGAGGCGTACAGCATCTACTGCAAAAGTGGAAAAGGTGGTAAAGCCCCCTGTAAAGCCTGTTCCGATGGCAAGTCGAAATCGCGGCTTGATCCGCCATGATCGCAAGGTTACCGTAAAGAACCAACCAAGAAACAGGCAGCCGATCCAATTGATTAGCAGCACACCAAGTGGAAAATCCGCACCCGCCGCAGGCAGCAGCGATTGCAGGCCATAACGGGTAGAGGTTCCAAGCGCTCCGCCCACGGCAACGAATAGCACGTCTTTCATCTTTTTATCCCCTTCTTCGCTCTTGCACGATCATGGTGTAACGTGACGATTTCATACACACCCTGTATATTAAGTCGCATATATATATTAAGTCTGTGAATCCCGCCAGCGCTGGTTTTGCCTGATTTTGGACTCATTCCCCTGCTCAGTAGCCTGATAGAAGGTTTGGTCTGCTATCGAATCGGGCAAATATTGCTGCTTCACATAATGATTCGGATAATTATGTGGATATTGATAGCCAACATGACCGAGCTTTTCCGAGCCTTTGTAGTGTGCGTCACGCAAATGGAGTGGCACCTCGGCCGATTTGATATCGTCCATAGCCGACATGGCCCGTGAAATCGCCGTATATACAGCATTCGATTTGGGGCTTTCCACAGCGAACAAAATGGCCTGTGCAATGTTCAGCTTGGCCTCGGGCCAGCCGTTATTGCGATAGGCTTCAAGCGCACTCACCGCTTGCACCATTGCCTGCGGGTTCGCCAGGCCAATGTCCTCGCTGCTCGCCGCGATGAGGCGGCGGATAAAGGTCATTGGGTCCATGCCGAGCTTTTCTACGGCGTACAGGAACCAGAACAGCGCGGCGTCGCTGGAGCCGCGAATGCTTTTGTGAAAGGCCGACAGCACGTCATACTGTGTGGACTCATCTGCTTTGACAATCGGGCGACGGATGGATTCCTCTGCGACTTCCAGTGTCACGTGAATCGTGCCGTCTGCCAGCGGAGGCGTCGTGAGCGCCGCCAGTTCCAGCGCGTTCAAAGCGCGGCGGATATCACCGTTCGCCATGGACGCGATGTGATCCAGTGCAGCTTCATCTACCTGAAGCTGCATGTAGCCGAGCCCTTTGTCCGCATCGCTCAAGGCGCGGCGCATAGCAGCCAGCGAATGCTCCTGCGTTAGCGCTTCAAGCTGGAACAGCGTAGAACGGCTCATTAAAGCGCCGTTGACGTAGTGAAAGGGATTTTCAGTCGTGGCGCCAATAAACACGATCGTGCCCTTTTCCACCGCAGGCAGCAGTGCATCCTGACGCGAACTGTTAAAACGATGTACCTCGTCGAGAAACAAAATGGTTTTTTTGCCATACATCGATTTATTCGTCTGTGCACGGTCAATGACTTCTCTTACGTCTTTCACAGATGCTTCTACAGCATTCAGACGTACAAAATCGCCTTGCGTGTGTTGCGAGATGATATGTGCCAGCGTTGTTTTGCCGCACCCCGGTGGTCCGTACAACAAAATAGAAGAGACCTGATCTGCCTCTATAGCTCTTCGCAGCAGCTTGCCCGGACCCACAACATGCTCCTGTCCAATATATTCATCCAGCGAAGTCGGACGCAGGCGATCTGCAAGCAACCGATTGCTTGGCGTTGAGTCTTGGGAATATGAAAATAAGTCCATTTCATTCACTTCCTTATGGTTTATGAACGAACACTTTCTTTTATCTTTGAAAACATACTATATTATGTTCGCTCATACGGTTGAAAATCTTGAAAATTCAAGTCATCTATAATCCTGATACGGTGTAAACCGCCTTTTATTCTATCATATTCGTTAACAAGTTGCAGATAGCATGGTCACGGGATAACTGTAGACTTACAAGTCAGCCGCCCACAAAAAAGAAAGAACAGCCTTAGACGAAAGATGAATTTCGTGGCTGTTCTTCGGCTCGCATGACTTCATAATGTCCTTTACTAAGATAAACAGTAAACAAAAAGGAATACACCAACTCAGGCGATGCTTTACAACGCTTTTTCTGCTTACTCCGTCTGTGCCTGTACGTAACTAGGAAGTGAGCCATCATGCAATAGCCACAACTCATGCAGCGCACGGGTACATCCTACATATAGCAACTTGGCATCCCATGCCCGTTCTCCATAATGCTCATGGTCGGCATCCGCCACAATAACTGCATCGAACTCCAGACCTTTAGATAGATACACAGGCAGTACCGACAAACCGCCTTCATATTGCTTTTTACCACCGTCAATCAAATTCACATCTAACCCCGCACTTGTGAAAACCTCATGCAGTTCCACAGCCTCTTTTAAGGTACGGGTCAGCACAGAAACAGTACGATACTCCTTGGAGGACAGCTCTTTTAGAGCGGTGAGCAAACTCTGCTCACGCACCGATGAGTCGTAAGACATCGTACGCACCGGATCGCCACTACGAAATACCGGAACTGCCGTAATACCGCCGCGAACTCCCTGCTCCAAAATCGTGTTTGCAAATTCTATAATTTCCAAGGTTGATCTATAGCTCCGCGTAAGTGCAAAATACCCTGTATGTTCCGGCGCAAAAAGAGAACTCATTTCCTCCCACGCATGTACGCCACGGTATTCATGAATGCCCTGCGATAAATCGCCCAGTATCGTAAAGGAATGCCCTTTCACGAACAAATCCAGCAATGCGATATGAAAAGGTGAAAAATCCTGTGCTTCATCAATGACCACATGGTCAAAACGTTGAGATGACTCTACCTCATGAATCAGCACGTGGAGATACACTAACGCAGTTAGATCTTCTTCACGGATAATCTGTTTTCGCAGATCCGACTGTGTGGCCTTAAAAATAGCAGTCGGCAGAGAAGCCTTCATCTCCGCAGCCGTATCTGCGGGTAACCCTTTAGCTGTCTGAAAAAGCTGCTTGTAGAGCGTCAGTGCATCGTATTGTGGCCATTTTTTAGCATATGCCTTTTCCCGTGCCCCTGCCTTTTTCTTGCGTTCCTTGAGCGCTGCCGCTGAAGGCGACTTTTTCAGCTCCATTTCAATCCAGCGGTGCACTCTTGCCAGCACACGCTCCTTCCGCTTCGCGAGCGGATAAGGCTTATATTCCTCATTGAACCAATTCAGAATCTCAGCTTGTGGCAGTACCGCTCCATCCCATGGTGAAAAATCCCCCTCGGGCACGGAGATGGGCTCCAGTCGTTCAACAAAAGCTTGAAGCAACTCCATAAAATGAACCGAACCCTTGAATCTCCCCGGCGCCTCATCCATGGATTCCTTTCTCAGACTGCCACTCTCAAACCAATAAGATAACGTTTCGGCAGGATCAGCCAAAGGTAAATCCAAACCCAACAAATCCAATGCCCAGTCTGCAAATGTACTTTGCTGAATATTCCCGACCCCCAGCTCTGGAAGTACATCTGAAATATAGTCGAGAAACATATGGTTTGGTGCGAAAATCACCATTTTGTCCGCCGATACCTGATCCTTGTATTGATACAGCAAAAATGCGAGACGATGCAGCGCTACCGTCGTCTTGCCACTACCCGCTACCCCCTGAATAACGAGGGCTGTATTTTTTGCCGCGCGGATGATCTGATCCTGCTCCGCCTGAATGGTAGATACGATATCCCGTAAACGGTTATCCTTGTTTTCTCCCAAACGATAAACGAGAAACTCATCGGAAACAGCAGGCTCGTCGCTTTCACGATTATACGTATCGGCTACCCGTTCCAAGATTTTTTTCCGAATGACAACGTTGCGCTTCAGATAGACCAAGCCCTCAATGGTTCCCTCGGGAGCTTCGTAGGATGCGGTTTCTTCACCACCTGTAAACGAATAAAACAAGCTGGCAATTGGAGCACGCCAATCAATAACCAGTGGATATGCCGACGTTTCTTCACGCTCCACTCCAATTTTACCGATATATAGTGGCTTCCGCTGCCCTCTGCCACGTTCGTCAAAATCCATACGACCAAAATAAGGCTCCTGCGAGCTTTTGGCCAAAGCCTGACGTTTTTCCTCCCGAGCCGATTCTAGCACTTGCTCCGTAAAATCATGCCCGGTGTACACCGGCGTATTGCGAAGCCGTTCCAATCTCCGATCAATTTCCTCCATAGCAAGCGACAGCCTGTGCTGTTCTTCTTGATAGGCACTTTGAAACTCATTCTCCATTTCAGTTACCTCCTAAGAATATCAAGTCTCGATTTCTGCATCGCATTCACTTGCTCCGACACAAAAAGGAAAGTAAGCGTAACACATTTAACCATAAAAATCCAACCCTATTTCCTAATACGCCTATTTCCCTACTCTTTCACAAAAGTATGAAGCTTTGCGGCACCAGTGGAGCGGGTGATTTGAATCCGAAGAAGCGGAGCATTTGCCTCTGGATTCCCCCTGTCCTCATCACAATAAGAGGAATTCAGAGGCAACAGCGATCGGAGGATCAAATCACACGCGAAGCGGCCACTAATACTCCATACTTCTCTCCCCCATCTCCACAAACTGCTTTTGAGCCAGCTCACGGTACACCTGATGTGACTCTAATAACTCAGTATGAGTTCCTGCACCGGTCACCTTGCCCTTGTCCAACACAATAATCTGATCGGAGTGAACCACCGTAGACAAACGATGAGCAATGACAATTGTCGTGCGTCCTTCCATCAAGTTCGCTAGGGCCTTCTGTACCTCATGCTCAGATGAGCTGTCCAAACTAGATGTAGCCTCATCCAGCATGAGAATGTCAGGGCTACGAAGAAGCGCACGCGCAATAGCGATCCGTTGACGCTGCCCTCCGGACAGCTTCATTCCCCGTTCTCCCACCTCAGTATTGTAGCCTTGAGGTAGATCCATAATAAATGTATCCGCATACGCCATCGTGGCTGCTCGTCTCACTTCTTCCAAGTCAGCTTCGCGCCCCAAGCCATATGTAATGTTATCTCTGACCGTTCCGGTCATCATTGAGCTTTCCTGCGATACATAACCAATTTTGGAGCGCCAGGAGGAAAGTGTATATGACGATATCGGTTCGTCTCCATAACGAATTTCCCCTGTATCTGGCACATAAAAGCGTTCCAATAATGAAAACAAGGTGGACTTCCCACTCCCGCTAGGACCCACGAATGCTGTCGTCTGGTTAGCCGGAATGACCAAGTTCGCATTATGAAGGACCTCTTCACCTTCGGTATAAGAAAAGGCAACATCACGAAGTATAATATCTCTGCTCTCTTTTGCCGCTTCCTGCTTCAACTCGAGCGGTTCCTCTTCATGATCTAAAATCGTCTGAATCCGTTCAGTAGCCCCAACCACCTTTTGTAGACGTGAATACAGGGTCGTGAATTGTGCCATCGGTGTGATCACCTGAAACAGCAGCAAAATAAAAGCCACCAAATCCCCAGCGGTCAGCACACCCGATGCGACACGAACACCACCAACACCCAATATAATGACCAGCACTGCAGTCAACAAGAAGGTAGAAATGGGACCTACAAGGGCCAAGATACGTGACTCTTGCAGACCAAAGCGGAACATCCGGTAAATACGATCCTCCCCGGCCTGTGCTTCTCTGCTTTCGGTTCCATAAGCCTTCACCAGTCTGATTTCGCCGATAACCTGACTCAACACTGAGGTTAGATCTGCCATCTCATCCTGCTGTTTTTTGGAGATGCGGTACATTTTTCTGCCCACCGGAAATAAAATCAGGGCTGTTAGCGGAACAATGGCCATAATAATGAGTGTCATCACCCAATCCAGATAAAATAACAATGCAATACCACCAATAATTGCGATCACATTAGAAATCAGATTGACTAGATACTCTGTAATTAAGTTCATAATCAGGCTTGTGTCATTGGTGACGCGACTCATCGTATCTCCTGACCGATTCCGATCAAAGTAAGGGATAGGTAGAGATAAGATTTTATGCCATAAGCGTTTGCGCAAATTAGCCACAATCTTATGCCCTGCGTAGTTCAACATATAAATAGAAACCGCCGAAGCCACCGCTTGAAGCACAAAAGCGCCAAGCAGACCAACAATGACCATACGGTTTAGTGAAGAAAAGGTCAAGCCATCAATCAACCCTTTGGTCATCATGGGTACGATTAAACCAGCCATGGTCTGAATCAGCGTCAGAATCAGGGCGATGATCAGAATAGCCTTGGGCGGATGCGCACTCGCAATCAATTTGATAAACCGCCCCATGCCAGCCTTATCCGGTCTTTTACCCGGCTTTTCCTTCATCTGGTCCTCCTGCTCATCTTGGTGTATATGATGTTCTTTTTCCATATGCCATCAACCTCGCTTCCTGTCTGACCATTCTTGTTCAAACAACAACACCCGCGCTCTGCGCGGGTATGAACAGTACAATCTATCTTCGAGTTTACTACACCAGAGAATGAAGCACAAAGTTAGCCACAAATAGTACAGAAATGATATATAATGCGACAGGCACTTCCTTGCCCCGTCCTGCTGCCAGCTTGGCTACGGGGTATGCAATAAAACCAAAGGCCATCCCGTCTACAATACTGTAGGTAAAGGGCATCATCACCATGATCAGAAATGCAGGAAACGCTTCAGTAAAATCACTGAAATCCATCTCTCGCACATTTTGCACCATTAGACCCCCAATGATGATCAACACGGGCGCAATGGCACTGTCAGGAATATAAGCCAACAGAGGAATAAAGAAAAACGTCGCTCCGAATAAAATAGCAGTTACCAGCGGTGTCATTCCCGAGCGTCCCCCCGCTGCAATGCCAGCCGTCGATTCCGCAGCAGCTACCGCCGGACTGCTGCCCAAAATACCGGCAAAGATATTGGTTACAGCCAACACACGCAAGCTGTTTTTAAATAAATCCGGTCTTCCAATCATGTTGGTTTGTGCAGTAATCATACCAATATTCTCGAATAGCACAATGAGTAGTAGCAAAAAGACAGCGATCCAGAAAGCTACCGAGACAATGCCTGAAAAGGAAAGCTCTCCAAACAATTGCCCGTACTGTCGCACCGTTTCAGAGGTTCGTACCGTGCTTGTAGGCTCTACAGCTCCCAGTATATACGCAAGCCCAGTTCCCGCCAAAATGCTAATTAGTAAACCTCCCTGAACGTTACGCACAAACAATACAATAGCGAGCAGCAACGTTACACAAGCCGTAATTACCTTGGGATCATTAAAATGGCCAATAGCCACAAAAGTCGTCTGATGAGCAATCACGATGCCGCTTTTTTGCAAGCCGATAAAGGTTAAAAACAAACCAATGCCCACCGTAATTCCGTGCTGCAAATTATGGGGAATCGCTTGGCTAATCAGCTTGTACAATGATGTAAAAGCCACAATGGCGAACAAAATCCCTGTGACGGCAACCACCATCAGCGCTTCCTGCCAGCTCAGCTTCATAGAATGTACAAGCGTATAAGTGAAAAAGGCATTAATCCCCATCCCTGGTACAACGACCATTGGAGATTTCCCACCAAAAGCCATAAGCAGGCAGCCGATCATCGATGTCAGAAGCGTCCCGAGCATCGCCCCTTGGAGGGGAATCCCGGCATCTGCCAAAATAGTTGCATTAACCATAACAATGTATACAACGGAAAAATAAGAAATGGCCCCAGCGGCTAATTCTTTTTTCCAATGATGCTCGGGCTTGAAACCGAGACTTCTGGACCACAGTCCATCCTTCATACCAAAACCCTCCAGCAAGTTGTTCAATCTGTTTGCAGTAAGCTGCGCTTTTTCAAAACAAAAAAGAGCTGTAGCAACTGTGACACAAAGGATGTGATGCACAGAACTACAGGTCTTAAAGTGAATATATACTGCTGTAAATCTACGAATGCACTGCCATGCTATTTTTGCAACTTACACACCAGCGTGTTCTAACAAATCCTTCACGGCTACACTAACCATGATCAGTCCTGCTACCGGAGGTACAAATGCATTGCTTGCAGGCGGCTGCTTCGCCTTCCGGATTTCAGGCGCGTTTGCAGGTACAATTTTTTTTGTAATTTCTTCACGCGGCTTCATGGGTTCCTCATCGGAGAACACAACTTTGACGCCTTTGGTAATACCTTCCTTGCGCAACTTAGTGCGGATGACACGGGCAATCGGGTCCATTTTCGTCTGGGAAATATCCGCTACTTGAAAACGACTTGGATCCATTTTATTCGCAGCGCCCATACTGGAGATCAGTGGAATCCCCCGTTTTAGGCATTCCTTAATCAAATGAATTTTGTAAATAATCGTATCCGAAGCATCCAGCACATAATCTAGTTCGTACTTGAACAGCTCCTCATATGTTTCTTCCGTATAAAACATGTTCAGTGCAATCGCTTCACATTCAGGATTAATCAGCTTCACACGCTCTACCATTAGATCAGCCTTTTTTTGACCTACCGTCGTCGTCAACGCATGAATCTGGCGGTTAATATTGGTGATATCTACAACATCTTTATCAATCAAAATGATACGTCCAACACCCGTGCGCGCCAGTGCTTCCACTGCAATCGAACCGACACCGCCGATACCCAGCACGGCCACCGTGCTATTTTTCATAACCTCTAGACCTTCAGTTCCGATAGCCAGTTCCGTTCGTGAAAATTGATGCAACAATATGGTATATCCTCCCTCACTGATTTAAACTCTATGCCTGAACTCCAGCATACAAACCACGAACCCATTATCCATAAAAGGGTAACGGGTTCACGGCACTCTATAATCTATCCACAAGCCATTGGGTGCACTTGCAAAGTCAAACGTTCATCTTAAGCTTTAGGAGTAACAGGTTTCGGGGCAAGACGGATGTGAAGCTGTTCCAATTGAGCTTGATCCACTTCGCTTGGTGCATCCATAAGCAGGTCTGTCGCACTGGCTGTTTTCGGGAATGCTATGGTTTCACGCAGGTTTGTACGACCTGCAAGCAACATCACAAGACGGTCAAAGCCGAAGGCAATGCCACCATGTGGAGGCGTACCATATTCGAACGCATCCAACAGATAGCCGAATTTATCAGTAACTTCTTCCGGCGCCAGGTTGAGAGCTTTGAACATTTTCTCCTGAACATCACGTTTGTAAATCCGCATCGATCCGCCACCCACTTCGTAGCCGTTCAGCACGATATCATAGGCTTGAGCGCGAACTTGACCTGGATCGGTATCCAAGAGGCCAAGGTCTTCGTCCTTCGGACGGGTGAACGGATGGTGTTCCGCCACATAACGTTTTTGTTCTTCGTCATAGCCGAGAAGCGGGAAGTCTACAACCCAGGCAAATTTGAATTTGTTATCGTCGATCAGTCCCAAATGACGGCCAATTTTCAGACGAAGCGCGCCCAATACATCAGCAACTACCTTTTTATTATCGGCAGAGAAGAGTAACAGATCGCCTTCTTCGGCTCCTGTGCGCTCCTTCAATGCTTCGATTTCTTCCGGTGTGAAGAATTTAACGATAGGCCCCTTGAATTCGCCTTCCTTCACTTGAATCCAAGCCAAGCCTTTAGCTCCATAACGTGCAGCATAAGGACCCAGGTCATCAATGTCCTTACGACTCCAAGTGCCACATCCTTTGGCATTGAGGACTTTTACCTCGCCACCCTTTTCAATTACGGAAGCGAACACTTTTACACCACTAGTTGCCACGATATCATTGACTTTAATCAACTCCAGACCAAAACGCAGGTCCGGCTTGTCCGAGCCGTATTTGTCCATTGCATCGGCATGTGTAATCCGTTGGAACGGTGTTTCCAGTTCTACCCCAACGGTTTCTTTGAACAATTTCACCATAAGGCGCTCCATCATTGGCAGCAAGTCGTCCTGTTGCATAAAGGAGGTCTCAATATCGACCTGCGTAAATTCAGGCTGGCGGTCAGCACGCAAGTCTTCATCACGGAAACAACGTGCAATTTGGTAATAGCGCTCCAGGCCACCCACCATCAGCAATTGCTTGTACAGTTGTGGCGATTGCGGCAAGGCGAAAAACTCACCTTCATGCACCCGGCTAGGTACCAGATAATCACGTGCGCCCTCTGGGGAGCTTTTCGTCAAAATTGGCGTTTCCACCTCGACGAACTCTTCTCCGTCCAGGAAGTCACGGAATATTTTTGCTGCTTTGGAGCGCAGTTTCAACGTCTGGTACATTTCCGGACGACGCAGGTCCAAATAACGGTATTTCAAACGCAGAGACTCGTCCACTTCTACACCATTTTCAATGAAGAACGGAGGTGTTTTAGATGCATTCAATACTTCGATTTCAGTGACGCGTACCTCAATTTCACCTGTAGGCAGGTTCGGATTAATCGTTTCTGCATCACGCTTAACAATAGTACCAGTAACCTCAAGCACATATTCACTACGAACACGATCCGCAATTTGCAGTGCGTCACCGGAATATGCCGGATTAAACACGATTTGTACAATTCCGCTACGATCACGAAGGTCTATAAAAAGTACGCCCCCCAAATCACGACGGGTTTGTACCCAACCGTTCAATGTAACTGTTTCTCCGATATGCGCATGAGTCAATGCGCCGCATTGATGACTCCTTTTCATAATACACACTCCTGTTTATGTTTAGTAGTTAAGCTATATGACAACCAGAGGAAGCTCCACCGATTGATGTTACATTATTTTGTTTATCCTAATTCTTCCACCAGCTGATCCAGCTTAACGGTACGCTGCTCGCCGGTTTCCATGTTTTTCAGTGCAATTTCACCTTGAACCAGCTCATCCTCGCCCAGAATCGCAGTATACCTTGCTTTAAAGCGATCGGCTGATTTCATCTGGGCCTTCATTTTACGCCCCAAATAATCTCGCTCTGCGGAAAATCCGGCTTGACGCAACTTGAATAGTTGTTTGGTTACTTCCGTTTCTGCTGCTTCTCCCAACGCTACCATATAGATATCTAACGGTTTGGCTTCGTTTAGTTTGACACCTTGATGCTCCAGGATCAGCTGAATTCGCTCCAGCCCAATGCCAAAACCAATGCCCGGCTGGTCCGGTCCGCCCAGATCTCCAACCAATCCGTTGTAGCGGCCGCCTCCACCAATTGTGTCTATGGCACCAATTCCTTCAGCTTTGAATTCAAAGGCTGTCAACGTATAATAATCCAGCCCCCGTACCAAACGCGGGTTAACTGTATATTCCACGCCCATGGCATCCAAATTTTGCTTCACTTTCTCGAAGTGCGTACGGGACTCCTCGTCCAAGCTATCCAAAATCGAAGGTGCCCCGTCAAATTTGTCCTGATCGTCTTTGCTATCCAGCACTCGCAACGGGTTACGCTCAATACGTGCTTGGCTCTCCTTGGTCAACGTATCTTTCATCGGCATCAGGAAGTCCACCAAATGCTGCCGATAAGCTGCCCGGCTGGCTGCATTACCGACGGAGTTAATCTCCACCTTTACCCCTTTCAGGCCCAGTTCACGGCAGAATTGATACCCGAAAGCAATAACTTCTGCATCCAGCGCCGGATCGACCGCACCAAATGCTTCAATTCCAAATTGGTGAAACTGGCGCTGACGCCCAGCCTGTGGACGCTCATACCGGAACATCGGGCCGATATAATACAGCTTAGTTACATCCGGCTCCCCGTATAGTTTGTTCTCCACATAGGAGCGGACAACCCCTGCTGTTCCTTCCGGACGCAAAGTCATGCTGCGCTTCCCTTTATCCTCAAAAGTATACATTTCTTTTTCCACCACATCCGTCGTTTCTCCCACACCTCGAACGAACAAATTCGTTTGTTCGAACATTGGCGTACGAATCTCTCGGTAATTAAAGCGGCGGCTAATCTCACGGGCTTTTTCCTCGACCACTTGCCATTTTTCTACACTGCCCGGCAGCAAATCTTGTGTACCCGTTGGTTTTTGAAAGGCCATTAACGTATCCCCCCATCGTTGTATTTCGTATTGTGCACTTTCTTCTTGCTCCACTTTCAATATAAAACAAAAAATCCCTCGTCCTGTTAACATTAACAGGGACGAGGGATTGTCGTTTACAATCACCCGTGGTACCACCCACATTCCGGAGTTTGCCCAGACAACCAGCATAAGAATCACTCATTGCCCGTCAGCATTATACTGACTCCGCTCATACGTATAACGCCCGTAACGCGCAGTACGGCTATTATGCAGGACCATCCACTGTCGGCACAGTTGCAATGTACTTTCAGTAGGGTTTCCTCAATTGTTCGCCGCCTGTTCTCGGGGAGGTCATTCATCCGCTCATCAAGGGAATTTTTACAGCCTGGAAATTCCTCTCTGCGCTTGTGGGTTCGGAGTACTTGGTCCCGTCATCAAATCATTTTTCATTATTTTATGATTTTAATGAACCGCTTCGACAAAGTCAAGACATTCTCCCTATAATCGGACAAATAAGGCTTATAAAAAGAAAATAACCTGCGGAAACGGTCCGCAGGTTTAAAAAAAGATATATCAAAAGGGGGTCATGCTGTTATTATAAACAACGAATATTAAGGAATGATGTTTCGAATATTACAATTGTATTACAGTCACTCTTTTGTAGCTAAATTCCTCAAGTATCGTCAATCTTGTATCGCGCGCTCAGCTTTAATCCAACTGCGATACATATCCACGATTGGAACGTAGCTTATAAATGACCTCATCATAATCGGCATCATTTACCTTTGCTGATAATACATACCGCAATTCATCTTGATCACCGTTAATATACACATCTGTCGCACGGAGCAACCCTCCGTCATGATTCGTTGTTCCGCTCCGATCTTCATCCAGATCCCTTTGGGCTGAGACAGAGTTAATCTGGCCATTCTTCGCATCTGGTAGAATATTCTCGCCATAAGCACCCGCCGAAGGGATTGCCGCACCTGCAGAGCCTCCTGTGCTCACCGAGCCTGTATTGTTATAGGGGACCTGCGGAATTAAAACTCTCGTCTCACGACCGAGCGCCTCATCCAAAGCACCTACTTCCAAATGTTCGGTTCTATAAGCTTGAAGCGAAGCTCTGGCACCCTCAGCTTCATCTTCTGTGCGAAAATAAGCCTGAATCTGTTTAGCCATATCAAATCCTCCTCATTTGGGAATTGTACTGGCATAAATCTACAGAAGCACTCACGGTTAATTACAATGCCTTTAACAACTCACGCACAAAAGCAGGCTCATCCTTAGGGGTCCGAGACGTAATAAAGTTACCGTCCACAACCGCCTCTCGATCCTCAAAATGAGCACCCGCATTAATCAAGTCATCCTTCAACGGAGGATAAGCTGTAATCGTCCGGCCTTGTAACAAATCGGCACTTGCCAAAATTTGCGGCCCGTGACAGATAGCGCCAATCGTTTTTTTGGACTCATTAATTTCAGTCACAAATTTCAGAACATTTGCATCCAAACGTAGATTTTCCGGAGATGATCCACCAGGAATAACAACTGCATCATAGTCACTTGATTTCACATCTGCAATGGCTTTTTCAATAGTGTAGCTTGCTTTACCTTGCTTACCGCTCACTTTCTCACCTTGCTTCAGCCCAACAATATCTGCCTCATGTCCAGCCTTTTTTAATTCATCATAAGGTACCTTCATTTCGGAATCTTCAAATTGGTCAGCTAATAAAAATGCAATTTTACTCATGAATGTTCAGATCTCCTTTCCGGTTATCCTCGAAACAAGTTAAAATTAAGTTTGTTTGTCTACCACGATTTGTTATTACCCGCTTGATCTGTTTTTATAACAATTCGCAGCGGTGGAAAAGAAAAAGGAGCCTTTCGGCTCCTGCACTAATTCAATGCTACATATTTTATTTTTGGCCTCTTTATGCTACTTTCGGGTAGCACCTCATTAACGCTCCATTTAACCTGATGTTACCTGCGCGGCAAAGCACCGCGTCCTGGCTTGTCGATGGCTGTTGCAACATGCTGTAATAACGTATCAGCATTACGAGTAAGGCTGATTGCCTCCTGCATGCTACCAGGGAAAAGCATCACAGTGCTTCGATGCCCGTCCATTTTTGGGGTTTGACGCATAGCTTCGTCTCTCCTGTCACCCTTAGGCTATCCGCCTGGCTAATCACCAATCGGGATGACATTATGGTCCCTCTGAACAGCTATTTTATTCTACTCAGGTCAAGCCATGAACGCATAGCTACGAACGCTCGCTATCCAAAATCAGTGTCACTGGGCCCCAGTTCGTCAATGAAACATCCATCATAGCTCCAAAAATCCCCGTTTCTACCTCCAGGCCCTTGGCTCGAAGCTGGCTGTTGAAGAAATCATACAGCTTCTCCGCTTCCTCAGGTTTGGCCGCCCCCATAAAGTTAGGCCTTCTTCCTTTACGGCAGTCACCGTACAACGTAAATTGAGAGACAGACAAAATAGCTCCACCGACATCCAGAACGCTGTCATTCATTTTACCTTCAGCATCCTCAAATATACGTAATCCCGCTGTTTTATCCGCCAAATAAACGGCATCTGCTGCTGTATCTCCCTGACCAATACCGACCAACAGCATTAATCCGGTTCCAATCTTGCCGACCACCTTTTGATTCACCGTTACTTGAGCGTCTTTACAGCGCTGAATAATAATCTTCATCGCCTATCCGATATCTCCTTTAACCTTCCCTTTTAAAAGGTGCTCACAGCCGTATTACGGCTCTTTTAGCAGCCTATGGGTCTTTCTACCCAAGATGTGTTACAAAGGCTATAGACCTATCTGTACGCTTAATAAGGTTATTGCATAATACGATGCACAGTGTATACATCCTTCACCCGTTTAATCCGTTCGACAACAGAATGCAAATGATCCGTGTTGCGAATGAGAATCGTGATGTGAATCATCGCCATTTTATTTTTATCTGTACGACCTGTAACGGCCGAGAAGCTGGTTTTGTTCTCAGAAATGGCCTGAAGCACTTCATTCAGCAAACCGTTGCGATCATGCCCCGTAATCTCAATATCGACACTGTAGTTGACTTCCGCTGCTTCTTCCCACTCTACTTCAATCACACGTGCCTGGTCTTCGCCCGTACCCGAAGGAATATTCGGGCAATCCGTCCGGTGAACGGATACGCCGCGTCCACGTGTTACATAGCCAATGATGTCATCTCCCGGTACGGGATTACAACATCGTGCAAAACGAACGAGTAAATTATCGACGCCTCTGACGCTGACACCGTTGGTCGGTGTTTTTTTCCGTTCGCCCTGCGGCTTGTACTCCTTGACCTCGGTCGTCAATTCGATCAACCGGGCCTCTTCTTGTTCCTTACGCAGCTTCTCTGTCAAACGTGTACAGACCTGCGCTGCGGTTATACCACCAAAGCCAATCGCAGACAGCATATCTTCGGAATCGTTAAAAGAGAACTTCTGTGCCACTTCCTGAAGCTTGTCGTCGCTCATCCACACCGATGGCTCGATATCACGTTTTCTCAGTTCGCGTTCCAGATTTTCGCGGCCTTTTTCAACATTCTCCTCACGCTTTTCTTTCTTGAACCATTGTTTGATTTTACTGCGCGCGTGAGAGGACTGAGCAATTTTGAGCCAGTCCTGACTAGGTCCATAAGAGTGCTTGGACGTCATAATTTCGACAATATCACCGGTTTTAAGCCGATAATCCAAAGGTACGATTCTTCCATTTACCTTAGAGCCAATCGTTCGATTGCCAACTTCGGTATGAATACGGAAAGCAAAGTCCAGCGGAACGGATCCGGCCGGCAACTCAATGACCTCTCCCTTAGGAGTAAACACAAACACAAGGTCTGAGAAAAAGTCCATTTTGAGCGATTCCACAAATTCCGACGCATCCTTCGCTTCATTTTGCAGCTCCAGAATTTCTCGAAAAAAGGTGATTTTATCCTCAAAGTTAGTGTTGTTTGCTCCGTTGCCTTCTTTATAGGCCCAATGGGCCGCAATCCCGAATTCAGCGGTACGGTGCATATCCACTGTGCGAATTTGTACCTCGGTAGGCTCCCCGTTGGGACCTACTACTGTCGTATGAAGGGACTGATACATATTGGCCTTAGGCATAGCGATATAATCCTTAAACCGCCCCGGCATCGGCTTCCACAACGTATGGATAATCCCCAGTGTGGCGTAACAGTCTTTAATGTTATCCACAATAATTCGAATCGCCAGCAAATCATATATTTCATTGAATTGCTTGTTCTTCGTCGTCATTTTTTTAAACACACTGTAAATATGTTTAGGGCGTCCGGACAGATCAGCCTGAATGCCCATCTCTTCCAGCTTTTCTCTGATACGCTGTATGACATTATCAATAAACTGCTCCCGCTCTGCCCGCTTTTTATGCATCAAATTGGCGATGCGATAATACTGCTGAGGATTCAGATAGCGTAAAGCAATATCTTCCATTTCCCATTTAATGGCCGAAATACCCAGTCGGTTTGCAACCGGACAGAAAATCTCTAACGTTTCATAAGCAATCCGACGCTGGCTTTCCTCTGACTGATATTTCAAAGTACGCATGTTATGCAGACGATCTGCTAACTTAATGACGATGACACGAATGTCCTGCGCCATAGCAATAAACATTTTTCGATAATTTTCGTTCTGTTGTTCTTCCTTGGAACGGAACTGAATACGCTCCAGCTTCGTCAGACCATCGACAAGCATCGCACATGTATCGCCAAAATGCTCGCGAATCTGCGCCAAAGACACCGTCGTATCCTCCACAACGTCATGTAAAAGAGCGGCGATAATGGAGATGGTATCCATCTGCATATTAACGACGATATCAGCAACCGCAAGCGGATGCAGAATATAAGGTTCACCGGACTTACGAGTCTGGCCGGAATGGGCCTGCTCGGCAAAATCATAGGCGTCCCTGATGCGGATAAGATCTGCTTCTCTGGTATAGGCCCCGGCCTTTTTAAGTAATTGCTCTATCCCCATTCTGCTCTATTCCGTGTCCTTTCTATGCAAAATGGAACCCGCCGATCAATGTCGCGCAAAGGTTCCCTTTTAAAAGTGATTTCCTACAATTATGACGGTTAGCACGTCACACGTCAACTATTACAGGTTTGGCATTGTCGCATTATTCTGTCACACATGGTAAGTAAAATCAGGATTGTTGACGAAATGAAACGAATTATATTGAAAAAATTACGAAAAGTAATTAATGTATATAAGAATAATTGAAAGAACTAAGGAGTGAACTGCGTTGCAACGCGAAATTCAAGTTAATGAAAAGCTTCCGGCAGGACCTGGGTTCCTGCTCAGCGTACAGCATTTGTTTGCCATGTTTGGCAGCACTGTGCTGGTGCCGAATATTTTCGGCGTCGATCCCGGCATGATTTTGCTAATGAACGGTATTGGCACATTGTTGTACATATGGATCTGCCGCGGCAAAATTCCCGCCTATCTCGGCTCCAGCTTCGCTTTTATCGCTCCCGTCAGTCTTGTGCTTAAAAACAATCCCGGCGGCAACGGCTATGCTATGGCCCTCGGTGCTTTCATCGTTACAGGTATTATTTTCTGCCTCGTCGCACTGGTGATCAAATATGCCGGAACCCGTTGGCTGGACGTCGTTTTTCCTCCAGCTGTTATGGGCTCCATCGTAGCCTTAATCGGTCTGGAACTGGTTCCGGTTGCAGCAGGCATGGCAGGCATTATCAATGCCGATCCTACTAAGGCCTGGACTCCAGATCCCAAAACGATTACTCTTTCGCTCGTTACACTCGGGGTCACTGTTCTGGGTGCGGTATTGTTTCGCGGGTTTGCCAAAATCATTCATATTCTGATTGGTATCGTAGTGGGCTATGTACTTGCTTATTTTATGGGCATGGTCAATACACAAGCCATTGCAGACGCTCCTTTTTTCGGACATCCTGCAATTACCACTCCAGTTTTTAATACCTCTGCTATGCTGACGATTCTTCCTGTTGCTCTGGTCGTCATCGTAGAGCATATTGGTCACTTGCTTGTGACTAGCAACATTGTCGGGCGCGAACTGTCCAAAGATCCTGGTCTCCATCGCTCTCTGCTAGGTAACGGTATTTCCACCGTCATTTCCGGTTTTGTGGGTTCTACACCTAATACGACTTATGGTGAAAATATTGGTGTCATGGCATTAACTAAAGTGTACTCTGTATGGGTCATTGGCGGAGCAGCTGTCATTGCCATCCTATTGTCCTTCTCAGGCACGTTCTCAGCGATTGTTTCTAATATTCCAGCTCCAGTTATGGGTGGCGTATCCTTACTATTATTCGGTGTCATCGCTGCCTCCGGTCTAAGAATCTTCGTTGAGCAAAAGGTTGATTTCGCCAAGCCAACCAACATGCTGCTTGCGACCATCGTGCTTGTTGTCGGAATCAGCGGTACTACGCTCACTTGGGGCGCTGTAACCTTGAAAGGTATGGCATTGGCTACAATCATCGGCATCATCCTCAGCTTGTTCTTCAAGCTGATTGACGTGCTCGGCTGGTCCAACGATAAATCGCAGGAACCTTTAACCGAGAAAACACCAGATTGATATCTGTTTTTTAACTTTACCGCCGCTCCATGAGGTCACGGATTAATACGCTTGAGCTGTTAAGATAAGCGTGTAAGGATCCGTCTCCCATGGTGTCGGCGTTTTTTATGCACAGCCTTTTTTTTAAAAATAGATACTCCTTCAACCTTCTCCAAAGCACCCATCCACGTTAGTTGCAATATCCGCTTTAACCCTCGATAAGCAACGAGTAGCATTTTTGACTTATTTCCGTATCTAGCTTCTGATTAGTAAAAATAAAAAACTGAAATGAATCCAATATGACCACCTTTGCTCCTTTTTTATTGTTCATAGACATTTCCGAAATTTTTTTATACCTATTTCCAACAAAGAAACAAAATAGTCCGATGGAGCAACTCTTTAGAAAAGAGATGTTCCATCGGACTATTTAGGCGATCCGCACATAATTATTTCCCGGGAAACCCGGGTTTTGAAATACTTAATACGTAATCAGGGTGAATACATCTACATCAGGCAGTTTCGCCCGACCGTTTAGATCAGACAGCTCGATAAGAAAAGCAGCCCCTGCCACATTGCCACCAAGCTGGCGTACCAAGTTCACGGATGTAGCAATGGTTCCACCTGTAGCAAGCAGGTCATCAGCAATCAGAACATTTTGTCCCGGCTCAATAGCATCCTTATGCATCGCCAGCGTATCTTTACCATACTCCAAACCGTATGCTTCCTCAATGGTTTCCCCAGGGAGCTTGCCACTTTTACGGATGGGGATAAAACCAACACCAAGCGCATAAGCCAAAGGAGCACCAACAACGAACCCACGTGCTTCTGGCCCTGCAATCAAATCAATTTTCAAATCCGATACCAGTTCCTTCATATCGTTGATAGCCTTGCGGTACAGTTCACCATTTTTCATCAGGGTCGTAATGTCCTTAAAACTAATCCCTGGTTGTGGAAAATCGGAAATCACCCGAATATATTCTTTGTAGTCCAACTTAGTTCCTCCTACTGTAAACTTCAAATTAGTATATACATTTTACAACATAAATAGCGAAATAGTATCTCAAGACGCACCCTTCATAAGCGACATAATCCAGCTCGTCATCTGGGTAGTGTCCGCATCCAGCAAATACTTCTCCATCTCAGCCATATTATACAATTCCTGATAGCGTGGAGAAGCTGTTAAATCCCGCTTAGGCGGATTAGATACAAATTGGAATTGACCATCTGTACGCGTCATAAACTCAAGCTCTTCGAAGATGTCCAATACTTTGGATAACATGCGTACTGAACAGGAACACTGTCGGCTAAGAGCAGGCAGCATTGCTTTTTCATCAATAGGCTGTGTCCCCATTCGGGAAAGCACAACGTAAATACGCTTGAACAGCTCTCTGTCGGGGCTTACGAGTCGACCGCCACGCTCACTGACCGAATGAAGGAGAAATACATTCTCTACATTCTCAAAGGTAGACCATAAAGCCTGAAACTGATCCGGTGTATCCGGCGGCTCCAGTACGAACAGCGACTTCACAGAGTGCTGTGCATCTCTTTGACCATCACTGGGAATAACGTTGCCGTCTTTATCGTATAACCATAAGGATTCAGCGTCCATGGAGCCCGATGAACGAAGCCTAGATGAAGGATGGATCAATACCGCTACGTCTTTCTTTCTTTCCTCTATGCGTGGATGAAAGATCTTCAGTCCCCGCTCTAATTCGGCAAAAGGGTCCGACACTCCACGATAATCAAAAATTTGCGGCGCTTGCACTCGAATGTCCTGCATCATGAGCTGGAGAGACCTTTTACCGTTCCATTCGTTAATTGACAATTCACCCAGGAGATCTATCTCCGTTTGTTGCTGTAAAAAATCAGCCAAATCGCCACGACGGAAGGCAATCGCGTCCAGCGATAAACCGTTCTGCTCCAGCAGGAGCTTCACATGGTTTTTCTCACGTCCCATTTTACGAGCCTCGCGCAATTGTAGACCCTGTAATACGAATCGTGGAGAAGGATTCCCCATACCAAAAGGCTGAAGCAACTCCAGTTCTTCAACCACTTGTAAAGATACCTCGTCCAGACGACAGACCATATCGGCCTCAGCTACAGGAATGAGATCTTCTGGTGTCAGAATGGAACCCGCATAGCGGTTCAGCTGCTCTTCAAACAATTTCAGATTGTCACGGGACAGCGTCATACCCGCAGCCGAAGGGTGACCCCCAAAATGCTCCATAAACTCATGGCTGTCCGTAAGAGCACTGTAAATATCCAATGCAGGAATAGACCGGGCAGAACCTTTGCACGTGCCTGTCTCAGCATCTATACCAAGAATAATGGTTGGTCGATAATAGCGATCCAATAGCTTGGATGCCACAATTCCGACAACGCCGACATTCCAGCCTTCACCAGCCAACACAATAACTGACGGTAGCTTGCCTCCATTAAGTTTGGATGCCAATTGTTGCTCGGCTTGCTCCACAATACGTTCGACCACCTGTTGACGCTCACGATTGAGCAGGTCCAGCGCATGCGCAAGTTGGTCTGCTTCTTCCTCTTTTTCTGTCGTCAGCAGAGAAACTGCTCGTCCCGCATGATCCAGGCGCCCGCTGGCATTAATCCGCGGAGCCAATGCAAATGCGATGTTGACTGAAGTCACTGTAGATATATCCACGCCCGCTACATGGAGCAACGCACGAATACCCGGAAATGCAGAGTTTCTCATGGATTGAATCCCTCTTCGTACCATCGTCCGATTTTCACCATGTAGTGGCATCAGATCGGCTACCGTGCCGATAGCAGCGATTTCAAACCATTCCTCCGGCACCTCACCCAACAGCGCCTGAGCGAGCTTCAGGGCAACACCAACACCTGCAAGACCTTTAAATGGATACGGGCAACCGGGTAGCTTCGGATTAATCAAAGTATACGCCTCGGGAAGTACAGCAGGCGGCTCATGATGATCTGTCACAATAACATCTATACCCAAGGAAGTTGCATAAGCAATTTGCTCTACTGCACTAATTCCCGTATCTACCGTAATGACCAGTGTAACTCCCTGCTGATGAGCCCAATCAAGGGCATGGTTATGCAGACCATATCCCTCATTAGAGCGATGGGGAATATAAATATCATAAGAAGCCTTCAGAAAACGCATGAGCTGAATCATCAATGATGTACTGGATACGCCGTCCGCATCATAATCACCATAGATTAATATATGCTCGCCACGTTCCAGAGCCTGGCGAATTCTCGGCACGGCCTCTTTCATACCAAGAAGCAGAAAAGGGTCGTGTACATCGTCCACACTTCCGTACAAAAAGCGGTTTGCTTCCCCGGCGGTAGTGACGCCCCGGTTCACTAAAAGCCGGGACAACAATGGTGAAATCCCCAGCTCTTCTGTCAACAGCTGAGCCGCTTCCAGGTTAGCCTCTGGGGTCTTCCATCTGTACTGCGAATGAAGCAATCCTATTCACCTTTCTTTCATAGTCGTCCTGCTCTATTGAAGCAACGACGACACATCATTATCTGGCAGTTCATGATTGGATTTGTAAGGATACCCGGCTTGATAAGAAATGAACTGCATTTGTACATGGGTCACCTGTGGAAAACGGGCTAACAGTAGATTTTTGGCTCGATCGGCGATTTCCTGCGCTTCCTGTACCGTAATCCGCGGGTTCACACTTATCGTTACATCCACTGTTATGAAATGGCCTGTTTCCTGGGCATGTAAGTGTTCAACCGTCACAATACCATACACCCGTTGAATCGTCTCCATAAAGCGTCGGGAGTCTTCCTCCTGCAAGGGCTGTGCAGGAACCTGGTAAGCGGTATTCATTACCATCAGATATCCTTTACGCAGCACCAGACAGGCTACCAGCAAAGCTGCGGTTGGGTCAAGATATAATAATGCAGGCCATTCCATTGCTTCGCCAGTCATTGCACCGATCATGCCGATCAATGCAATCAACGATGCATACAGCGAGTAACGTTCATGGTTAGCGTACCGATCTGCTTCCGCTTTATGACCATGTTTAATCGAGTAGCGATATTGAAACTGAAATAGCGCTTCTCTCAACACCAACGCAATAAATACGGTAATTAATGCATACAGACCGGGAGCCTGCGGTTCCGAACTGCTTAATGAACGAACCGCCGAGATAGCTAGCTGAAGACCGCTCATCAGCACTAAAATAGCCAGCACCACAGATATGACTGTCCGAACTTTTTCACCGTTCCGCAACCGTGCCAGCATTCCGTGCCCTGTAGCACCCTTGGAAAACAGAAGTTCCTGCAAACGGGAAGCACTATCCGCAGCCGTGTGCAGTGCATCCCCCAACAACGCCTTGCTGTTTGCCGCATAACCGACGGTTCCCTTTAGAACAGCCAGCGCGAGATTACCTACAATCCCGCTCAACGCCGCAGTTTCCAATGATCGGCTGCGTTCGCTATTCACAACGTTTCCCCCTCAATCTGAACTAACCCTACCAAAAACCATTCACATTTAAGTGTCCACTACTGTGCCTTACTCAAGGTAAATCTCAAAACCTTAGAAAACCGCGCCCAAGCAGACGCGGCTTTCTCTTTAATTTATACTACTGGTATTTGCGTAACTTAAGACTTTGCAGTTTTGACCGCGCCCCCGCCAGCTGTCGGAGATTTTTGTTTTCCTTTCAAAGCCACCCACAGCGGACTGGCAATGAAAATGGAGGAATAAGCACCAAATAACAAACCAATGACCATCGCAAGTGAGAACATGCGGATCGATTCGCCGCCAAATATGAACAAACATAAGGAGGCAATAAACACCGTAAACACGGTTGCAAGTGAACGAGTCATTGTCTGCGCAATACTGTGATCAACTACCTGCTCTAAGTCGTCCCTGGACTTCTTCTTCGCAAATCGTAGATTTTCCCGAATACGGTCAAAAATAACGACGGTGTCATTAATGGAGAAACCAACAATCGTCAGAATTGCCGTAATAAAGGTCAAATCCACCTCAAGACGGAAAATCGAGAAAATACTGATAACGAGGAAGGCATCATGCAACAACGAAACGATGGCTGCAATGGCAAACCGCCATTCAAACCGGATCGAAATATAGACTGCGATGGCTACACATGCTAGCAATATCGCCCATATTGCATTTCGCTCCAGTTCTTGCGCCATTTCCGTATCCACTGTATTGACCTCAAAGGAAGCCTTCGGATCCAGCTGTTTGTTAAAAGAAATCTTAAAGTCATTCACTTGCTGATCCGTCAAAACCTGTGAGAAGCGAATGCCGAAACGCTCTTTCCCCGGTGTATAATCCACCTCTTTGCCGATCCCCTGCTTATCCAGCAAAGTTTGAATCTGTTCCTGTGTAACAACTTTAGTCAAATTGACATCCACATTGGAACCGGAACGAAAGTCTACCCCGTAATTCAAGCCAAATATCGACAAACTCAGAATACCAAGCAGTGTGATAATAATCGAGAACGTGTAAAACCACTTACTCATCTTGATATATTTCAAGTTCCAATTAAAGCGCACTGATATCACTCTCCTTCACACCAAAATACTTTGGCTTCTTCACAACATCCGCTTTAACCAGCAGATTGAGCAAGAAGCGGGAGAAGAAGATATTCGTCAAAATACTGGTGACAATATCAACGATGAGCACCAGAGCGAAACCTCTAACAGAGCCTGTCCCCAGACCAAACATAACCGCTGCTGCTATAATTGTCGTAACATTGGCATCCATAACGGTACGGAACGAGGCCTTACTACCTGCAATGACAGAAGAACGAATCGTTTTGCCTGACTTGATTTCTTCTTTAATCCGTTCATACGTAATGATGTTGGCATCGACCGCCATCCCGATCCCGAGCACAAAGGCGGCGATACCTGGGAGTGTGAGTACGAATCCACCCAAGTAGAAAATCGCAAGCACTACCCAGGTATGAACAATGAGACAGAAACTGGCCACTAATCCCGGTACACGGAACATTGCAATCATAAATACCAGAATAATGATCGAGCCGATCAATCCAGCACGAATCGTCTGATCCAGTGACAATTGACCCAGCGTAGCACCTACACTCTGAGAATATTTTTCCGTCAGTTTGAGTGGAAGTGCACCCAGATTAATCGTATCCGCCAGTTTATTCGCTTCATCACGAGTGTAGCTACCTGTGATTGACGCGCTACCGTCCGTTAATTCCCCACGTACTGTAGGTGCAGACAGCAATTCCTGATCCAGGAAAATAGCTAATTCTTTATTCAGAAGTCGCTTTGTGATTTCTGCAAATTTAGCTTTGTCCTTCACTTTGATACTAATCTCAGGTTGGTTCAGCTGGTCATAGCCGACAACAGCGCCATTCTCCACAAAATCATTACCGCGGAGCTCAATTTTGCTGTATTGGCCTGGCTTTTTAGCATCTGCTGCCGTTGCACTGCGGAATGTTAATTCTGCAGGTTTTTTCAGCATGGAGCGGACTTCTGCCTCATTAGTGACACCAGCAAGCCGCACGCGAATACGGTTGCTCCCCTCTGTTGTTACTTCCGGCTCAGTCGTACCGAGCGCATTAATCCGTCTCTCCAGACTCTGAGCTGTTTGTATAAGAGACTGTCTGGTTACACTCTGCCCGGCTTCCAAAGGCTGGGCTTCATATAAAATTTCAAAGCCTCCCTTTAAATCGAGGCCTAATTTTAAACTGTTCAATAGGCCCGGGCTTGTCCCGATCATAACACCAGTAGTTATGAGCACGACCACGATGAAACTTAGAATTCTCTTCATTCCGTCCCATGTTCCCCTTTCATTCTCAATATTCCTATTATAGCTACCCCTCAAAAAGCAGTCAATTTGAACGCAAAAAAAAGACCCCCTTCTATTCGAAAGTGGAGCCCCGTAATGCGGACATAGTCAAATAGTTCATAAAGCTCGTCGCTTTAAGGGAAAGTATATCGTTAACGAGCTTGTGCAGCGGAGGGATACCCTCCTTTTCATATTTATGGCTGACGCAATTCCACACGTCCTTACTTGTGACATGCTCATAGCCTACGAGAATCAACTCGTCCGCCTTACTTTGACAGAGCATCTCAATTGCGTCATCCCAATCCTGCTCATCCAGCTCTTCCATACCCACGATGGCCGTTCCTCCTCCCAGCGATTACCGGTTCCGCAGATCAGCAATTAGCGGGGTTATTGACTGCTTTGTAGAACATTTCTGTCCTGATCCTGGAAAACCCTTCTTTTCGTCGAAAATAGCCTTAAATCAACAATATATGCATTCATTTCGCTCGTCAATAGCAGAATTCACCACTCTCCCTCTTGTTGTCTAAATCACTTTGTTTCTGAACGGAAAAGCTTGTCATGAACATGGACAGGTCCAGCATATCTTCTAAAGTAATGTATAGACGCAGAATTACATTTTGGGGAAGAGGGAGTTGCGATTGAAAAAGCAGACATTCATCCATGGAGCAATTATTTTATTGGCAGCAGGAATTATCAACCGGATACTAGGTTTTATTCCCCGAATCGCACTCCCGCGTATCATCGGCCCCGAAGGAGTTGGCTTGTACCAACAGGGGTATCCCTTTTTTATCGTTCTGGTGACGCTTATTACCGGGGGTATCCCTCTTGCGGTAGCCAAGCTTGTAGCCGAAGCTGAAACGGCGGGACATCCCGAAATGTCGCGGCGTATTTTGCACACCAGCCTGCGCTTCACCATTACACTCAGTCTAATCGCCATGGTGCTCTGTCTTGTGTTCGCGCCTTGGATCACAAGCCATCTCCTGACCGACAGCCGCGTGTATTATACATTCGTGAGCATGAGCCCAATGATTGTCATTGTAGCTGTTTCTTCAGCTTATAGGGGCTATTTTCAGGGAAAGCAAAATATGATTCCTTCCGCCAGCTCCTCCATTGCGGAGACCGTTATGCGCATTTTTTGTGTCATTTGGTTTGCTTACTTGTTACTACCCCATGGGGTAGCCTACGCTGCTGCAGGTGCCATGCTCGGTGCTCTGGCGGGCGAAATCATTGGCATGATTGTACTGCTATGGCAATACGTGTGTAACCAGCGAAAAGATCGCATTCTTCAGCCGAAGTCGCCTGCTCCCTCCTCTGAGATTCAACCCGAGCAATCATCCGTTTTGTCACGTCTTATGTCTATATCCGTTCCCGTTACTGCTGGAAGGCTTGTCGGTTCCTTATCCTATTTGCTCGAATCTATCTTGTGCATGCGCAGCCTCGCCGTAGCAGGCATTGCAACTGGCGTGGCAACCGCACAATATGGAGCCATGCAGGGCATGGTCATTCCTGTGTTATTATTACCTGGGGTTCTAACCAGTTCGCTAGCAGTTTCACTCGTTCCTTCGTTATCCGAAGCAGCAGCTAAGGGGCATATTACAGCCATTCACAAACGTCTACATCAATCGCTTCGGCTCGCTTTGGTTGCAGGAGCCCCATTTGCCGTTATCATGTATGTATTGGCAGAACCTCTGTGTCTGCTACTCTACAATAATGGCGATATTGCAGGCATGCTTAAGCTCATGGCACCTTTTGCACTTTTTATGTACATTCAGGCCCCGCTTCAGGCAGCACTTCAGGCGTTAGACCGTCCTGGAAGTGCCTTATTAAATACCTTTATCGGAGCCGTTATCAAAATTGTACTGATTGTCTGGCTTGCTTCCCAACCTCAGTATGGTATCTATGGAGCTGTCATCGCCATTTGTATTAACAGTGCTATTGTTACTCTCCTTCATGGCTTCAGTGTCAGCAGACTGCTTCGCTTCCGCGTACGTTTGCTCGATTTCTGGAAGACTGGGATAGGCATGATCATCATGGCAGCAGCAGTATTATATACCTACAGACATCTAACGATGTTCAACCAAATGTGGCTTCAGTTTATTTTTGCTGCAGGCTTGGGAATTATACTGTACCTTTTCCTGATGACCTTGATCAAAATGATTGATTGGGACAACCTTACACGCATTCCAATCCTGAGAAGATGGTTTAAAGCATAAAAATCTAATCCAAAGATTTTCCATAGGCTGGTGGTGTAATGTACACATCACCTCTATGGTTAACCGAGCATAGAAAAACATCTTTAAAATCTTTGTGTCCCTTCGCTTGAATTTGATTCTTAAGCCAAAAACGGTTCATATCCATCCGTTCTAAATTTCGATCCAGCACCTTGCCATCCATGATTAATGGAATAGGCAGTCCCTCATATCTAAACTTTCCGCCAATTTGTGGAGAAGGATGAACTTTATTCACCTGGTGCTCTTTGTTTGTCCAATCTCTTGCTCTTAATTCCTGCTTTATTTTTTCATGTTCCGCTCCATCATAATCATCCTTGCCTATAACCGTTAGCTTACCTGTTGTTTCCAAAATAACATATTCAACTTCGTCCAGACTTTCTATATTTTGTTCTCGAAGTTGTAACAGCAAGTCATCTAAATTGTAGCGCTGCTTCGCCATTTCGTCCTTGTTTATTTGTCCATTGGAGTACAATACACTGGGCCGACCATCAAATAGTAAGCGTAGGCGCCGACTTTTCAGACTGAAATATGAAATCCCGATTTGCAAAATCAACAGCACTCCTAAAGGAATCAACCCTTCATAAAGTGGACGTTTTATATCCTCCAGGCTGAATACAGCAATTTCTGCAATCATAATGGATATGACGAGATCGAAAACAGACAATTTGCCGATCTCCCTTTTACCCATCAAGCGCATCACCAGATATACAATAAAATACATGAGCAGCGTCCGAAAAATATGAGCAAAAATATCGTGACTCAATATGTTCGCCTCCTCCCCTGTACTTGCAATAAGACATTAGTCGTTCATTGTACACGTATTCTGACCGTTCCTCACTTGGCTCATACAAAAAACAAAAGGCTAAATTATTGAAATAAAGAGAAAGACTGCTTGCGACTTGGTACTAAGCCGGAAGGCTTGGCCATAGAATGATAATAGTTCAAACCTTGGTACAGGAGGAATTATCAATGGAGCTCATTCGCCGCTGGTGTTCGTTTCGTCTGGCCCATCCCATTTTATCCGGCTTATTTTATGCTTTTGCATGGATGCTGCTTGGCGCATTGATTCTTTCACTACTCTTGTGGCTGACACAGATGCAGGAACAGGACTTATCATTGTATACGTACATCGTCCATGCATTCGCCATGCTATCTGGCGGCTTCGTCGCCGGTAAAAGATCCACAAACAAAGGCTGGTATCAAGGCGGTATTACAGGCATCCTGTATGGACTAATCGTTCTTCTGGTCGGTTTTCTGGCATTGGATGCGGGTATGAACGGCAAGGACCTGTTACACTTAGGTTTCGCGTTTGTCATAGGCGCAGGTGGTGGGATGTTTGGCATTAATCTCAACAAGTAATCAAAATGTTTGTATCCATGTAATAAAACAACACAAAAAAACCGAGCCTCCTCAAAGGCTCGGTTTTTGCATAACGGTCACCAGCATTTTACGATTTGGAAACAACTTCCTCAGATGCCGTGTCTTTTGCAATCGCGTTGCTGATTGCACTGCGGTCAAAGGTCAGCTTCGTGACATCATTCACACGCAAAACTACTACATCATCCGTAATCTCCATAATTGTACCGTGAAGACCTCCGATTGTAATTACTTTATCTCCCTTTTTCAAAGCTTGAAGCATCGTTTGACGCTGCTTTTGTTTTTTCTGATTCGGGCGAATCAGCAAGAAATAGAAGATTACAAACATCAGAGCCAGTGGCCAGATCATTTGAAAAAGTCCGCCAGTTCCACCGGGTGCAGCAGCGGCTGTAGCAAAATGAAACATGTTAAATCCCCCTTTCGTATACTCTCCCTAAAACTTAAAAACCTTTATCATTATCATGAAGACCGTACTGCTCAAAAAATTCATCTCGGAAATCAAGCAGCCTGTCATCCATAATCGCTTGTCTGACATTACGCATCAATTGTATTAAGAAATGCAAGTTATGATACGTTGTCAGTCGGAGCCCGAAGGTTTCATCCGCTTTAATCAAATGTCGCAAGTAAGCACGTGAATAATTGCGACAGGTATAACAATCACAAGCAGGATCGAGCGGGCCAAAATCGCTTGCATATTGGGCATTGCGAACGACAAGACGACCTTGGCTGGTCATCGTTGTCCCATTGCGAGCAATTCGCGTTGGAAGTACACAATCGAACATATCCACACCACGGATAGAGCCTTCAATCAAAGCATCAGGCGAACCCACGCCCATCAAATAACGTGGCTTGTTGGTAGGAAGCAGAGGAACCGTATAATCGAGCACTTCATACATCAAATGTTTCGGTTCACCTACGCTCAGTCCACCAATAGCATACCCCGGGAAATCCATGGAAGTCAAATCCGCAGCGCTTTGCTTGCGCAGATCTTCATGCATGCCTCCCTGAACAATGGCAAACAGACCTTGATCATGAGGACGCGCGTGTGCCTCTAGACAACGCTCAGCCCAACGGCTGGTGCGTTCCAGTGACTTTTTAACATACTCATATTCAGCCGGAAACGGCGGGCATTCATCGAAGGCCATCATAATATCTGAGCCAAGCGAGTTTTGAATTTCCATCGCCACTTCTGGTGAAAGAAACTTCTTATCTCCATTTAAATGAGAGCGAAAATGAACACCCTCCTCTGAAATTTTACGCATTTCACTTAAAGAAAACACCTGGAATCCGCCGCTGTCTGTTAAAATAGGGCGATCCCAATTCATAAACTTGTGCAGTCCACCCGCTTCACGAATAATATCGTGGCCGGGACGAAGAAACAAATGGTACGTGTTACTCAAAATAATTTGAGCATCCATCGCTTTCAGTTCCTCAGGACTCATCGTTTTAACAGTTGCTTGAGTTCCCACAGGCATAAAAGTTGGTGTCTCAATAACTCCGTGAGGTGTGTGTACACGCCCGAGACGGGCTCCCGATTGCTTGCAGGTTTTAATATGTTCGTATCTTATTGCAGGTGCCATATTTTCTCTACCATCCTTAATTAATAAATGAACATTGCGTCCCCAAAGCTGAAAAACCGATATTGTCGGTCAATTGCCTCCTGGTAAGCATGCATAATATTCTCCCTGCCCGCCAGTGCGCTGACCAGCATAACCAAGGTAGATTTAGGCAAATGAAAATTCGTAATCATCGCATCCACCACACGGAATTCATAGCCTGGATAAATAAAAATCTGTGTCCAGCCACTGCTGGCCTGCAGCACTCCATCTGCGAATGTATTGCCTACCGTCTCCAGCGTTCGGCAACTGGTTGTTCCCACTGCCACGATTCTCCCACCGCGCGCCTTGGTTGCATTAAGTACATCTGCCGTTTCCTGTGATAATGAATAATACTCTTCATGCATGACATGCTCTTCAATCGTATCCACAGACATCGGTCTGAACGTCCCTAAGCCAACATGAAGTGTGATAAAGGCAACGGTAACGCCCTTCTTTTTAATCTGGTCCAGCAATTCTTCTGTAAAATGCAGCCCTGCTGTTGGAGCCGCAGCCGAACCTTCATGCCGAGCATAAACGGTCTGATAACGCTCGCGGTCATCCAGTTGTTCCTTGATATACGGCGGAAGCGGCATCTGCCCCAGACGGTCCAAGATCTCCTGAAAAATACCGTCATATGAAAATGAAAGCACCCTTCCGCCCATATCTCCTTCTTCCTCAATTACTGCTTTCAGCTCATCACCGAAAACAATAACAGCACCCTTTTTTAGCTTTTTACCGGGTTTCACCAATGCTTCCCATCGGTCCCCTTGCAGTTGCTTAAGCAGCAAAACCTCAGCCTTAGCTCCTGTGTCTTCCTTGATGCCAAACAAGCGTGCAGGAATCACTCTCGTATCGTTTAACACCAGCGTATCCCCTGGTTGGAGATACTGCACAATATCCGAAAACGTATGATGACCCACTTCACCGTTATTTTTGTTTAGCGTCAGTAATCTGGAAGCGCTCCGATCAAGCAAAGGCGTCTGCGCAATTAATGTTTCAGGCAGTTCAAAATCGTAGTCGTTTACATTCATATATTGGTCAGTCCTTAACTATATCCACATTTTTGTAATAGTGTTGCAAAATTTTCTTGTAATCATACCCCTGCTCGGCCAAACCGTTGGCACCCCATTGGGATAAGCCCAAACCATGACCATTTCCTTTACCTGTAAAAATAAAGCTTTGTGTTTTGTCAATGACTCGTGCATGACGATCTTCATTCATGACGATCACCCCGTTACCACTTGAAGTACTGCTGCCAGATGCGGACAGGATTTGAGTAGCTTGTGTACCACTTACATGAGAAGTAGCCCCATCAGCGCCTAATACAGTATAACTTCCGGTACTCGCAATATCAAACAGTGTGCTCGGGAGTCCACCCATCGCTGAGCGAAACATATCCGGATATTTCACTTTCAAAGGGGATCCGTTCGCTTCAACCTCCAACACTCGCCCTGATGGACCACGTTTGGTGACATCGAGGTGATTAATAGAGGAAGGCACTGTGCCCGTTACTTTCCCTTGCAGGGATTTAGCAAGCTGAGCTGACGTAAAGGGCCCCCGCACCCATGCATAGTCTCCAGACTGAGGCACCTTTTCTAATACAATTATCTCTTCACCCGGCTGCGCCTTAGCTACTGGTGTAACCGTCGATTGGATTTGGGGAATAGGACGCACATTTGTATTTTCCGCAGTGACGGTGATTTTATCTAACCCCGCTTCTGTGACACCCTCCAGTTCCTTAGCATTATCCTCACGAATATACCCTGTCTTGCCACTGGAGAGAAGTACATGATACCATTCCTGTGCTCCTTTTTGCGCCGAAGTATCCCCCGAGCTGTCTACGCTGGCAAAGGCTTCGCCACCACTGTTCCACACCTCGGAAGCATCTGCTGTCACACCGCCCGCATTAGATGAAAATACAGCTTCGACCACTTTGCCGCCACTTTTAATGACTTCACCAGCTGTTGCATCTACAGCCTCATTGACATTGGCATGTTCCGAGCTCTTACCGTTGTAAGCCTGGCTTAACGTGCCATCTACCACATTGCCGATCTGAAACCGATTGCCTTGGGCAAGTGCGTAGCTACGGGCCGCTACCGCTTGAGCCTTGAGCGCTTCATCTGGCCATGAGGAATAGACCTCTGCTCCTACCACGGAATACAAATACTGCTCCAAAGGAACTTCGTTCACAAGCGCCAGCTGGCCTGACGTCATGCCAATCTCCATCTCGCCGCGATATGTACGCTGTGATCTTTCCATCACTTGTATTCCATCATTACCACCGTTGACAATTACCTTGCTATTATCAGAACCACTTAGCATGTAATGAGACATCACCTGCGAGCCAGTCGTGACTCCTGCTTCCTGTCTTATAATGAGGCCGGTTTGAGTGGCATTAACTTTAGACAGCGTGAGTCTCGGTTGCTTGCTCTCCAACTCAGTTTTCAAAGCCGACAGCTTGCTGTCATTACATTCTTCTCCAACCCATACAGCATACTGGCCTCTTGATTGAATCACAGTAAAAGCATCAAAGCCCGCCGCAGCTATTGTCGTTCGAACGAGATTAGCTTCCTGCTCGCTTCCGTAGCTGCCTGTGGACCAATGCTTGTTTCCCTTAACCTCGGCCTGTGCTCCGGTTGCGGAGGAAATCCGCTGTACAGCGGCCTGCGCAGACTGCTCACTAGCATATATTCCCGCGTACACTTGATACACAGAGCTACCATTTTTTGAACCGATAAAAACCGTAGGTTTATCATTAGTCTTTTGCAGAGCTTGGGCCGCTTTTATCGCCGCTGCTTCATTTCCTTCAAGTACCTTCACCCGATAGCTGTCTACACTAAAACGAGCCGTACTGTCTGGCAGTCCCATCCAATTTTGAAAACCGCTCCCACTGTTCTGTCCAACACTCAGACCTCCTGGTGATTTCAAGGTTACAGCGGGGACTGTCGCTTTATATTTGCTACCTAGATCCGCAAAAATCACTACACGAATATCCTCTTGGGCGGCAGCAGCGTGAACTCCCGAAGACCAAGGTATGCACACTGTAGCTAATACCATAATCGCTGCTGCTCGTTTGGCCCGGCCCATCCATGCACCGAAAATACTTTTTCGGTTAAATGCTTCTCCACTCATTTCTGGCTCCCCCAATCTAGCTGTCTAGCACTTATATTGCGTAATTTATCGGGATCTCGACCTTGTCTATCCCTTTAAATACATCGGCGGAATAAACTAAAATATGAACCCGCTCGAAACTTGCTTACACTCTTACTTCCCTTAATCATCCGTCAGCCGATACCGTATTTACCATACTTGCGTGTAACCATGCAATGATTTTTTGAAAAGTGCCTCATGTTTCCTAATCACCGTGGATCCGTTGGCATCGGGATTCCAAGGTGGCCATATGCCGCCGGAGTCACTGTTCGTCCCCGAGGTGTTCTTTGTAAAAGACCAATTTGTAACAAATAAGGCTCGTACACATCCTCAATTGTCTGGCTCTCCTCACCAATGGTTGCAGCAATTGTGTCCAATCCTACAGGCCCGCCCCGGAATGAATGAATCATGGCCTTAAGCATTTTATGATCAATTTCATCCAGCCCGAGTGGATCTATTTGAAGTCTCTTCAGCGCCTCTGCAGCCAACTCAGAATGAATAATACCGTCTCCGGCAACCTGGGCAAAATCACGTACCCTTTTTAACAGTCGGTTAGCAATGCGCGGGGTCCCCCGTGAACGCAATGCGATTTCCTCCGCCGCATCCCCAACAATCTCAATCTCCATAATATCCGCATTCCTGGACACGATGTAAGCCAGCTCGTCTGTCGTATAAAACTCTAATCGACTAATAACACCAAACCGGTCACGCAATGGCGCAGAGAGCAGCCCAGCACGCGTAGTGGCCCCTATAAGGGTAAAGGGTGGCAAATCCAGACGGACCGAACGTGCACTCGGGCCTTTGCCAATCATAATGTCCAGCGCAAAATCCTCCATCGCCGGATACATGACTTCTTCCACCGTACGATGAAGGCGATGAATCTCATCAATGAACAAAACATCACCCTCTTGAAGATTGGTCAGCAATGCTGCCAAATCTCCCGGTCTTTCAATTGCAGGACCTGAAGTCGTACGAAGATTAACCCCCAACTCATTGGCGATAATGTTAGCAAGAGTTGTTTTACCCAACCCAGGCGGTCCGTACAACAGTACATGGTCCAACGCTTCTTTACGCATTTTGGCCGCTTCAATATATACTTTCAGATTTTCCTTAACCTGATTTTGCCCGATATATTCATTAAGATAACGGGGGCGAAGGCTTAGCTCCGCCGTCTGGTCTTCCATCATCAAATTGGCGGAAATAATCCGGTCATCCATGTTCCATCGCTCCTCTTTTCACCAGACATTCGTTAACGGACATCAGCGTCCTATCCGGCAAACAACAGTTGCAAAGCCCGCTTCATCAAAATATCGGCAGATTCATCAGGTTTCGCATCTTTCTTCATTCTGCTCCATACTTTATCCAACTCAGTATCAGTATAACCGAGCGCCTTGAGCGCCTCACGGGCCTCGCTCCAATATGAACCTTCGCCTTCTTCTACGACAGGCTCAGCAAACAATCCGGTTGCCATCCCAAACGAGCCAATACCGTCCAGCTTGTCTTTCAAATCCAGAATCATACGTTGTGCCGTCTTTTTACCGATCCCCGGTAACTTGGTGAGAAATGTGATATTCTCCTGATAAATCGCCGTTACCACATGAGCAGGCGTACCGCCTCCTAAAATACCAAGCGCAACACGCGGTCCAATACCAGATACATCAATCAGTTTACGGAAAAGCTGCTGTTCCTCACGGGTCGCAAAACCGAACAGTAAAATAGCATCTTCCCTTACATGATGGTGAATGTAAATAACCACTGGACCTTCAGTTTTGGCGAACGCGTAAGGATTCGGACAAAATACCCGGTACCCTACACCCTGCACATCTAAAACGACATATTCATTTTCCAAATGGGCCACAGAACCACGCAAGAAATCTATCATTTTCGCAATACCTCATTTAATTTTGAATTTAGCCCATAGGAGTGCGCATGACAAATTGCCACCGCCAAAGCATCCGCTACATCGTCCGGTTTGGGCACAGCTTGAAGCTTTAGAAACATTCTAACCATTTCCTGTACCTGTTTCTTCTCTGCCTTACCATACCCTACAATAGCCTGCTTTACCTGCATCGGCGTGTATTCACCTATAGGCAAATTACGTTGTTTTGCAGCTAGTACCAGCACCCCACGTGCCTGACTTACAGACATAGCGGTTGTAACGTTGCGATTAAAAAAGAGCTTTTCCAGTGCTACCGCATCAGGCTTATATTTATCTATTAATTGCAACATGCCTTCATATACATGAAGCAGTCTTTCTTCTTCCGGTGTATGAGCCTCCGTCTGGATACAGCCATACTGCACAGGAACCACTTTACTGCCAATCTTGTCTACAAACCCGAAGCCCACAATAGCAATACCCGGATCAATTCCTAAAAAACGCAAAAAAATCTCTCCCCTATCGCTCAAACATGGCGTAACTAAACAATAGCCAGCGTTATCCTGAATATAATCATGGCTAAATATCATATAAAGCGAACATATGTGTCGTTCTTTTCATTATAACAAAACTTTGTATCTAATAGAGGAAAAAATTTAAACGTGAGTAAAAACATAAAAAGAGACGCTTCAAGCCTCACCTCATGGGCAAAGCCTAACGTCTCCGTAGTTACAATCAATAGTGCTGCTTTAATACTCTCTGTGTTCGCTCTACGGCAAAGTCACTAAAAGTGGAGATTACACTGTTATACTCATTTATATCCTGTACACGGATCCCCTGCTGAAGTTGTTTATACACCCCTTCTGGCAAGGCGGTCTCCATGGAACCCACATCCAATTGAAAAAAAGTGCGGATAACTTTTTCCTTTTTAGGTAGCCCCTCATACAATGTAAGCTGGCCGTCAGTGCTCAAACCCATATATCCACGCTCTTTGCATGACTCTGACAAGTCTTCCACCCTTCGCTCCAGCCACACCTCTCCTTTGGTATTAAGTCGTCCCTTCCAATCGGGATGCTGCTTCAGTAAGGTCTCTAGCTGCTGTGAACTTAGCGTTCCCAAGGAAAGTGTTTCCGTACCACACACGTAGGTGGTTAACAGACGGGTCTTCCTGCTTATACCGGAAGCACGAATACTTTGCAATAGCTGCATCTGTGAGGAGTGATCTTCAGTTGGGCTCAGATATGAAGCCTCATCCATGCCCTCCTCTGCCATGACGGTAGTAGCGAGTGGCTGTGACAACATGGCCTGCATATAATTCGAAAACAGAATACCCAACCCTGCCAGCAAACAAGCCGCACCAAAAATGCTACAGGCCCACACAGTTCTTCTCCACTGTTTCCAGCGCCGTTTCATCTGTTTTTTCCAACTTAATCGCTTCACAGTAATCCCTTCCGTCCCACTTTTTGTGTTAGTGTGACCTGGCGATTACTGATTTATACAAAAAGATATTAATATAACAAAAAAGCCGCTGCTTCCAGCGACTTTCCTTTTGAATCGGGATGACACGATTTGAACATGCGACCCCCTGGTCCCAAACCAGGTGCTCTACCAAGCTGAGCTACATCCCGAAATACATGCCGGTGAGAGGACTCGAACCTCCACGGTTTCCCTCACGATTTTGAGTCGCGCGCGTCTGCCAATTCCGCCACACCGGCTTATGAAGTTAATGGCGCGCCCTGAGAGATTCGAACTCCCGGCCTTTTGATTCGTAGTCAAACGCTCTATCCAGCTGAGCTAAGGGCGCAAATATGGAGCGGACGACGGGAATCGAACCCGCGACCCTCGCCTTGGCAAGGCGATGCTCTACCGCTGAGCCACGTCCGCAATATCATTATATCCATGACATATAAGTGCATGAATGGTGAGCCATGAAGGACTCGAACCTTCGACACCCTGATTAAAAGTCAGGTGCTCTACCAACTGAGCTAATGGCTCCCAACAGGATAATATAACTTTGTAAAAATGGCGGAACTGACGGGATTCGAACCCGCGATCTCCTGCGTGACAGGCAGGCATGTTAGGCCTCTACACCACAGTTCCATAGCAATTTACATTCAAAAGTTAATTGGTTGCGGGGGCAGGATTTGAACCTGCGGCCTTCGGGTTATGAGCCCGACGAGCTACCGAACTGCTCCACCCCGCGATAATATGAGGGACTGCTATTTAAGTAAATGGTGGAGGCTGAGGGGCTCGAACCCCCGACCCTCTGCTTGTAAGGCAGATGCTCTCCCAGCTGAGCTAAGCCTCCATATTACTTATGACCCGTAGGGGATTCGAACCCCTGTTACCTCCGTGAAAGGGAGGTGTCTTAACCCCTTGACCAACGGGCCATGCAATAAAATAATTCTGGCGGAGAGAGAGGGATTCGAACCCTCGAGACGCTTTTGGCGCCTACACGATTTCCAATCGTGCTCCTTCGGCCAACTCGGACACCTCTCCATATGGCTCCCCGAACAGGACTCGAACCTGTGACAACTCGATTAACAGTCGAGTGCTCTACCAACTGAGCTATCAGGGAATAATAATCATAAAGCTCTGCTTGGCGACGTCCTACTCTCCCAGGACCCTGCGGTCCAAGTACCATCGGCGCTGGAGGGCTTAACGGTCGTGTTCGGGATGGGTACGTGTGGAACCCCTCCGCTATCGCCACCAAACATGAATTTGCTGTGCAAATTCTACCGTACGGTTATTCGGTCCATCACTTATCGTGTGAATGAATAGCCATGCGCTTGTTGTATGTATTTCTACATACCTTCAAGGTTACACCCTGAAAACTGGATCCGAAACTTATTTGCGTTTTATTCTTTAGGATAAGCCCTCGACCGATTAGTATTGGTCAGCTCCATGCATTACTGCACTTCCACCCCCAACCTATCTACCTCGTCGTCTTCAAGGGGTCTTACATACTGGGAAATCTCATCTTGAGGGGGGCTTCACGCTTAGATGCTTTCAGCGCTTATCCCTTCCGTACATAGCTACCCAGCGGTGCTCCTGGCGGAACAACTGGTACACCAGCGGTACGTCCATCCCGGTCCTCTCGTACTAAGGACAGCTCCTCTCAAATTTCCTACGCCCACGACAGATAGGGACCGAACTGTCTCACGACGTTCTGAACCCAGCTCGCGTACCGCTTTAATGGGCGAACAGCCCAACCCTTGGGACCTACTTCAGCCCCAGGATGCGATGAGCCGACATCGAGGTGCCAAACCTCCCCGTCGATGTGGACTCTTGGGGGAGATAAGCCTGTTATCCCCAGGGTAGCTTTTATCCGTTGAGCGATGGCCCTTCCATGCGGTACCACCGGATCACTAAGCCCGACTTTCGTCCCTGCTCGACTTGTAGGTCTCGCAGTCAAGCTCCCTTCTGCCTTTGCACTCTTCGAATGATTTCCAACCATTCTGAGGGAACCTTGGGGCGCCTCCGTTACTCTTTAGGAGGCGACCGCCCCAGTCAAACTGCCCACCTGACACTGTCCTCGCACCGGTTTACGGTACCAAGTTAGAACCTAGATACGATCAGGGTGGTATCCCAAGGATGCCTCCCTTCAAGCTGGCGCTCAAAGTTCTACGGCTCCCACCTATCCTGTACAGATCGTACCCAAATTCAATATCAAGCTGCAGTAAAGCTCCATGGGGTCTTTCCGTCTTGTCGCGGGTAACCTGCATCTTCACAGGTATTAAAATTTCACCGGATCTCTCGTTGAGACAGCGCCCAAGTCGTTACGCCATTCGTGCGGGTCAGAATTTACCTGACAAGGAATTTCGCTACCTTAGGACCGTTATAGTTACGGCCGCCGTTTACTGGGGCTTCGGTTCATAGCTTCGCCCCGAAGGGCTTACCACTCCCCTTAACCTTCCAGCACCGGGCAGGCGTCAGCCCGTATACTTCGCCTTGCGGCTTCGCACAGACCTGTGTTTTTGCTAAACAGTCGCTTGGGCCTTTTCACTGCGGCCCCCTCGGGCTATTCACCCTACCGAGGCACCCCTTCTCCCGAAGTTACGGGGTCATTTTGCCGAGTTCCTTAACGAGAGTTCTTCCGCGCGCCTTAGAATTCTCTTCTCGCCTACCTGTGTCGGTTTGCGGTACGGGCACCTTCTCCTGGCTAGAGGCTTTTCTTGGCAGTCTGAGATCATGACCTTCGCTACTATAATTTTCGCTCCCCATCACAGCCCAGCCTTACGATGTGCGGATTTGCCTACACACCAGCCTCACTGCTTAGACGGACATCCATCAGTCCGCGTCACTACCCTACTGCGTCACCCCATCGCTCATAACGGATTACGGTGGTACAGGAATTTCGACCTGTTGTCCTTCGACTACGCCTATCGGCCTCGCCTTAGGTCCCGACTTACCCTGAGCGGACGAACCTTCCTCAGGAACCCTTAGGCTTTCGGCGGATCTGATTCTCACAGATCTTTTCGTTACTCATACCGGCATTCTCACTTGAATGCAGTCCAGCGCTCCTTACGGTACACCTTCAACCCGCATTCAACGCTCCCCTACCCCTGATGCAATGCATCAAGCCATAGCTTCGGTGGTGTGTTTAGCCCCGTTACATTTTCGGCGCAGAGTCACTCGACCAGTGAGCTATTACGCACTCTTTCAATGGTGGCTGCTTCTAAGCCAACATCCTGGTTGTCTGTGCAACTCCACATCCTTTCCCACTTAACACACACTTGGGGACCTTAGCTGATGGTCTGGGCTGTTTCCCTTTCGACAATGGATCTTAGCACTCACTGTCTGACTCCCGGAACTAAATCTATGGCATTCGGAGTTTGACTGAGCTTGGTAACCCTTGCGGGCCCCGCACCCAATCAGTGCTCTACCTCCACGATTCTTTTTTCCGAGGCTAGCCCTAAAGCTATTTCGGGGAGAACCAGCTATCTCCGGGTTCGATTGGAATTTCTCCGCTACCCCCACCTCATCCCCGCATTTTTCAACATGCGTGGGTTCGGGCCTCCAGTGCGTGTTACCGCACCTTCACCCTGGACAGGGGTAGATCACCCGGTTTCGGGTCTACGTCCACGTACTCATTCGCCCTATTCAGACTCGCTTTCGCTGCGGCTTCAGCTCTTCACCTTAACCTTGCACGGGAACGTAACTCGCCGGTTCATTCTACAAAAGGCACGCCATCACCCATAGATCGGGCTCTGACTTCTTGTAAGCACACGGTTTCAGGATCTATTTCACTCCCCTTCCGGGGTGCTTTTCACCTTTCCCTCACGGTACTGCTTCACTATCGGTCGCCAGGGAGTATTTAGCCTTGGCAGATGGTCCTGCCGGATTCATACGGGGTTTCACGTGCCCCGCACTACTCGGGATCCGTCTCGGAGAGAACAAGTTTTGAACTACAGGGCTTTTACCTTCTCTGGCGGGCCTTTCCAGACCTCTTCATCTAACCGGTTCCTTTGTAACTCCATGTGAGACGTCCCACAACCCCAAGGAGCAAGCTTCTTGGTTTGGGCTAATCCGCGTTCGCTCGCCGCTACTGACGGAATCACTATTGTTTTCTCTTCCTCAGGGTACTTAGATGTTTCAGTTCCCCTGGTCTGCCTCTATTCTGCCTATGTATTCAGCAGAAAGTGACTGTCGATGAAGACAGCCGGGTTTCCCCATTCGGACATCCCCGGATCAAAGCTTGCTTACAGCTCCCCGAGGCCTTATCGTTGTTCGCCACGTCCTTCGTCGGCTCCTGGCGCCTAGGCATCCTCCGTGTGCTCTTTGTAGCTTAACCTAGTATTTACATCGTAAATACGATTTGCTTTGAATTCCGGTTCAACACTTACGTGTGAATGAAATTCAAGGCAGCTACCTTTATTTCACTTGTTTACACAAGATCAGCTTAAAGGAATATTCTAAAACGCAATTTCGTTTCGGTATCCAGTTTTCAAGGTGCAATTCGCTTCATCGAAGCGAAACCCGATGAATATTTCGGTTCCACACGGATGTGTGAATGAAACATTCGTCGAAGCTTGAGAGTTTGAGCTCTCAAAACTGAGCAACGAGTGAGTAACAGGCCTAAACCTGAGTTTTGAAGCTAATGCTTCATATTTGAATGTTTCCGTTGCAGGAAACGATTCTCCATAGAAAGGAGGTGATCCAGCCGCACCTTCCGATACGGCTACCTTGTTACGACTTCACCCCAATCATCTACCCCACCTTCGGCGGCTGGCTCCCTTGCGGGTTACCCCACCGACTTCGGGTGTTGTAAACTCTCGTGGTGTGACGGGCGGTGTGTACAAGACCCGGGAACGTATTCACCGCGGCATGCTGATCCGCGATTACTAGCAATTCCGACTTCATGTAGGCGAGTTGCAGCCTACAATCCGAACTGAGACCGGCTTTTCTAGGATTGGCTCCACCTCGCGATTTCGCTTCCCGTTGTACCGGCCATTGTAGTACGTGTGTAGCCCAGGTCATAAGGGGCATGATGATTTGACGTCATCCCCACCTTCCTCCGGTTTGTCACCGGCAGTCTGCTTAGAGTGCCCAGCTTGACCTGCTGGCAACTAAGCATAAGGGTTGCGCTCGTTGCGGGACTTAACCCAACATCTCACGACACGAGCTGACGACAACCATGCACCACCTGTCTCCTCTGTCCCGAAGGAAAGGTCTATCTCTAGACCGGTCAGAGGGATGTCAAGACCTGGTAAGGTTCTTCGCGTTGCTTCGAATTAAACCACATACTCCACTGCTTGTGCGGGTCCCCGTCAATTCCTTTGAGTTTCAGTCTTGCGACCGTACTCCCCAGGCGGAATGCTTAATGTGTTAACTTCGGCACCAAGGGTATCGAAACCCCTAACACCTAGCATTCATCGTTTACGGCGTGGACTACCAGGGTATCTAATCCTGTTTGCTCCCCACGCTTTCGCGCCTCAGCGTCAGTTACAGCCCAGAGAGTCGCCTTCGCCACTGGTGTTCCTCCACATCTCTACGCATTTCACCGCTACACGTGGAATTCCACTCTCCTCTTCTGCACTCAAGCTCCCCAGTTTCCAGTGCGACCCGAAGTTGAGCCTCGGGATTAAACACCAGACTTAAAGAGCCGCCTGCGCGCGCTTTACGCCCAATAATTCCGGACAACGCTTGCCCCCTACGTATTACCGCGGCTGCTGGCACGTAGTTAGCCGGGGCTTTCTTCTCAGGTACCGTCACTCTTGTAGCAGTTACTCTACAAGACGTTCTTCCCTGGCAACAGAGCTTTACGATCCGAAAACCTTCATCACTCACGCGGCGTTGCTCCGTCAGGCTTTCGCCCATTGCGGAAGATTCCCTACTGCTGCCTCCCGTAGGAGTCTGGGCCGTGTCTCAGTCCCAGTGTGGCCGATCACCCTCTCAGGTCGGCTACGCATCGTCGCCTTGGTAGGCCTTTACCCCACCAACTAGCTAATGCGCCGCAGGCCCATCCACAAGTGACAGATTGCTCCATCTTTCCTCCTTCTCCCATGCAGGAAAAGGATGTATCGGGTATTAGCTACCGTTTCCGGTAGTTATCCCTGTCTTGTGGGCAGGTTGCCTACGTGTTACTCACCCGTCCGCCGCTAGGTTGTGTAGAAGCAAGCTTCTAAACAACCCCGCTCGACTTGCATGTATTAGGCACGCCGCCAGCGTTCGTCCTGAGCCAGGATCAAACTCTCCATTAAAGACCAACCGAAGTTGGTTTATAGAAAGAGCGATAAGCTCATTTTGAAACTGACGAGATAAAAATATCTCTTGTTTGATTTTGCGAACAAAATCGTTTTACTCACTCGTTGTTCAGTTTTCAAAGATCAAACTTGCATAATGTCTCACTTTGTTTCACCACCGCATCTCAGCGGCGACTTAAATAATATATCATGTTTTCTAGGTCTTTGCAACACTTTTTTTCAAAAGAATTTTTTAATCAATTCTACTTTATTTTCGTGTTGCTAACTATCTTGTAAAAGACAGCTATAAGAATATACCACAAAATTACGATAAAAGGCAACACCTTTTTTAATTTTTTTCTCATCTTTAAAATCACTGCATTTAAATAAAGAGACCATTATTCCCACAAGCAGAATAACAGTCTCTTTAACATTCATTTCTTTCTCTTAATGAATAATAAAGCCGGGGCACTACTAGGAGGTCCCTCTCTTTTTACATTTAGTCACGTCAGTCCTTAATCCATGGATTTTTACGCGAACGAGCATTATAGGATGAGGAACGGGGTTCTCCTCCACTTGAATTACGGGATTTTTGCTTCTTATTGCTAGCATTTTTACTGGAAACCTTGGCTTTGGACGTCTCTTCTTTGGATGTACTGCCAGAACCGTCTTTTGATTTATCTTTACGCACGCTACGATCCTTTGGTTTAGAAGAAGAAACAACTTCATTTTGGGATGCAATAGTCAGATTGTTACCCATCTCCTGCGCTCCTGGAATTGCTGGTGCCGACTGGACGTTCTCTTCCCGGCATCCACAGTCTGGCATAAACATATAGGGGGTTGTATATCCCTCTAATGGATACATAGGTGCATTCCCATGCGCAAACGGATGATAAGGGGAATTCGCAGATTGTTGTCCTTGTAGCTGGCTATAGTCGGACACGTTTCCACCCGCAGGCAAACCATATTGAGATCCTCCCCATGCCTGGCTCCATTGACTGCCCTGTACTGTACTCTCTGGATACTGCTGTGGATGCCCTTGATGGATAAATGGAGGATAGACAGGGTAGGATGCATTTTCAGACGCCTCATGACTCGGATAATATCCGGGGGCGCAGCAATCTGAATAGGCAGGATAAGGTGTTGGATGGGCATTTATGGGTGATGTCTGCACAGGCCCCCAGCACCACGGATGCTCACAGTCATGATGATAGCCCTGATCAGAAACTACAGTAGGAGAGGCATATTCTGCTAAGGAGGTATTTATAGGCGCATTCCCCAAAGTTTGAGGAGACTCAATCCCCGGATACCACGAGTTCGGCATTGCATTTATTTGTGGGCTATAATCAAATGCCGGCTGTTGTATCGGCCACTCGGAATTTACCATCGGCTCCGATTTTGTGCAGCCGCAAAATTTCTCAGCTACAGGTTGCTTCACAATAGTTGTAGGAAGCTGTGGCTTAGATGCGATGGGTTGGGTAACTATAGGTTGCATTTGAGGTGGAGCAGGTGGAGTAACTATGGGCTGCATTTGAGGTGGAGCAGGATTTACGGGTGCCATAGGAACTTCAGGCAGTTTTAATTCAGGAAGCTTAGGAGGATTTACTGTTTCTTTTGGCTGTGTCATCTCTTCTTTAGGGCTAGGCATATTCTCCTGCTTAGGCTGCGTCAACTCCGCCTTGGGCTGGGTAAGTTCTTGCTTGGTTGGAGATTCAGGTTTAGGCTGTGTCATCTCTTCTTTGACTGCGGTATTTTTTTTATTCTCAGTAAAATCAGACGCCTCTTCTTTGTAGTGTGGAATATTAACTGTTTCTCCAACCAAAAGTGCGTTCGGGTTTTTAAGCTGGGGATTGGCATCAATAATTAGCTTAAGCGGTACATTCCACGCCTTGGACAACTTCCACAATGAATCTCCTTGCTTAACCTTGTGTTGATATACCGTTGACGGCTGTGTTTCCATCGTAACAGGGTCTGTTGGAATTTTAATTTTCTCGCCGATGCTCAACTGATTAGGGTCTGCCAATTGGGGATTGGCGGCAATAACTTTCTCCAGCGTCACATTATACTTCTGTGCCAGCAAGTACAGAGTGTCACCTTTTTTGACGATGTGTATTTTCACAGGTCACAAACCTCCTAGACTTTCGTTCGGGCGGGATAAACGCCCGGCTTCTGTTATTACATCCTATGCACCTCCCGGGCGAATGACCCCATACAAACAAAAAAATCCTCTCAACCGAATACTCTCACGAGCATTCAGTTAAAAGGATTCGGTTTTATTTAGTCCTGCCACACTTTGTAGCCATCCTGATCCACGATCTTCCGGAACTCAGCCAGAAGCTCCAAAGTCACTGGGCCAGCAACGCCGGAGCCGATCGTACGACCATCCACTTCATAAGCTGCAATAACTTCTGCCGCAGTTCCTGTAAAAAACACCTCGTCCGCAACATAAACATCATGCAGTGTAAAAGGTTGTTCCTTAAGGGGGTATCCAAGCTTAGCACACAAATCGATAATAGCATTACGAGTAATCCCTTCAAGCGCCCCCAAATAGCAAGGAGGTGTATATAACACTCCGTTTTTGACAATGAAAATGTTGTCCGCAGAGCCTTCCGTCACATACCCTTGGGAATTGAGCATAATAGCCTCACCTACACCAGCATAGTTAGACTGGATCTTCACGAGGATATTGTTGAGATAGTTCAATGATTTAATCTTCGGATTCAAAGCATCTGGGATGTTGCGACGCTGAGAGACAGAAATTGTCTTCAGGCCAGTCAAGTAAGCTTCTTCCGGGTAAATGGCGAGCTGCTCCACGATAATGATGACACTCGCCTTCGCACAACGAAGAGGATCTAAACCTAGATTCCCTGCACCTCGGGATACAATCAGACGGATATATCCGTTACGCATTTCGTTAAGACGAATCGTTTCAGCCATTGCTTCCAACATCTCATCAGGAGACAGCGGAATGTTTAACTGAATGGATTTCGCAGAATCATACAGACGCTCCAAGTGCTCCTTACATTTAAAAATATTCCCGTTATAGATACGAATGCCCTCAAATATACCGTCTCCGTACAAGAATCCATGATCATATACGGAAACCTTTGCGTTTTCCTTAGTCACATGCTGCCCATCCAGATAGATCCATTGTTCTGCCATTAAAACCACACCTCCGATTAATGTTCCTTTAAAATAGGTTCGATCGCTGCTTCAACATACTTGTAGCTTGGATAAGAGCCAAGAATACGTACATGGCACCCCAAAGCCTCGATCTCTGCAAAGGCTGCCGGAAGCAGAACGGAATGCAGAGATTCCAAAACTTCAATGTAAAAATAATAATTCCCCAATTGCTTTTTGGTCGGACGCGATTCAATACGCGACAGATTTAACCTGCGCCATGCAAATGCAGATAAAACCTGATGCAGCGCTCCCGGGAAATCCTGCGGCGGCGTGACCAAAATACTGGTTCGCTGACCTTCAGGCGTACCCGGGAGACTTATAGGTTGATGGCCGATCAAGACAAAGCGGGTAAAGTTGTTATCGTGATCCGTTACTTTGCTGGCCAAAATATCCAATCCGTGTTTAGCAGCCGCAAGCTTGGTTCCGAGAGCGGTCCAGCCTTTACCGGGGTTATGTTTAACAATTTCGACGGCTTCTGCCGTACTTCCTGCACTCTCCAGCTCGGCCTGAGGAGCGGAAGACTTTATGAATTCTTTACACTGGGGAAGCGCTACAGGATGAGACATAATTTTGACCACTTTGCTCAAATCCAGCTTGTCCTGATTATCAATAAATTCACTACGATGTCCAATAAGATTTTGAATTGAAGGATATACCCATTCCGCTTGCATTTGAATGTCTACTTCATGTACAAGCCAATCCATATGCAAACTTACAGAGCCATCAATCGTATTTTCAATGGGAATTACACTATAGTCTGCCTGTCCCTTGTCTACTGCCTGAAATACGTCCGCAATATGCTTGTAAAACAGTAATTCATGGGGCGTATCTCCTAACAAATACTTAATCGCTTCATGAGAAACGGTCCCCTCAGGAAGAAGTGCAATTCGTTTCATATCGTAAGTTCCCCTTTAATCATATCCATAAAAGGGAGTGTATTCCCTTCTGTATATACTTTAACTCCTTCACTCTCAGGGCGCAATTTTAAAACAGAAGCAGTGACCCCCTCTTTGTTCATAGTATCCGTTAAATACTGCTCCAACTCCGCTTTCCGATTCTCCCGTTGATCCGTCAATGCCAGCAGCGTCGGTCCAGCCCCACTGAGAGCCACACCCAAGGCACCATAATGGTGCGCATCCTGCAGGATCTCTGTCATACCCGGCACAAGCGCCGCACGGTAAGGCTGATGAAGCTGATCACGCATCGCTTCGGCAATTAAATCGGTTCTTCCCGACGCCAATGCTGCTACCAGCATGGAAGCATGACTTATATTATATACGGCATCCTTCAATGATACATGCGCGGGTAGAACCTCTCTGGCTTTCGACGTGGACAGCTGAAAATCTGGAATAACTACCATAACCTCCAGATTGGCATCTGGTTCAAGCCGTAAATGCCTAGCATGCTCGCCGTCCCACATCGCTGTAATAATACCACCAAACAAGGAAGCTCCAACATTGTCCGGATGTTTTTCAATGGCGCTTGCCATATCGAACAGCTTGGAAGGCGGCAAAGGTGAGCCAATCAACGTATTGGCAGCGACCAAGGCGCCCACAATGGCAGAAGCACTGCTGCCCAAACCACGAGTGAGTGGAATATCCGAGTACATCGAAATATCGAGCTCAGGAACAGATACACCTGCTTCCCGAAAAACCATTTGTGCTACCTTGAAAATCAGATTAGTTTTATCTTGGGGAACACCAATCATTTCATCTCCGTATAAATGAAAAGCCGTCTGTTCGGCCTCCTTTATTTCAATCCATGCATATAAGGACAATGCCATGCCCAATGTATCAAAGCCGGGACCCAAGTTGGCCGTACTCGCAGGCACACGCACTCTTGCTGTTTTTTTTAAAACGGTCATACAGACAATTCCTCCTGCTTTTATTGACTATCCCTCTACTCGATATACGCTCTTGATGCGACGGATGACGTCTAAAGTTTCAAAATGCTCCAAAACCTTTTTCATACTCGCTTTACTGGCTAAATGAGTCACGATAATAATTTCAGCATCGGGGTTAACCTCATTCGGTTGTTGCACAACAGATGCCAGACTGACATTAAATTCAGCAAACACTTGCGTAATCCGTGCCAACACCCCTGCTTTATCATCCACATGCAGAAGCACGAAGTTTTTGAAATACACATCTTCGTCGCTACTAATTTTTTTAGGGTTGTAAGGAACGATGGCTTTAAGCCCATTAACGCCAAGTTTAAGATTCTTTACTACAGCTACTAAATCGGCTACAACCGATGTTGCCGTCGGCATTTCACCTGCACCCGCACCATAAAACATGGTTTCACCCACTGCTTCACCATGCACATACACCGCGTTGAATACCCCGTTCACCGAAGCCAATGGATGCTGCTTGCGTACCATGGTCGGCTGAACGTTAATGGTAAATTCATCACCCTGACGCTCTGCAATGCCGAGCAATTTCATTTCATATCCTAGTTTTTTAGCAAAAGCAATATCTTCACTGGTTACCTTTGAAATACCGCTGACACTTACATCCTTGAGCTCTACATTAGAGCGGAAACCAAGCGTGCCAAGAATTGCCATTTTACGAGCTGCATCCAGTCCTTCCACGTCTGAAGTCGGATCGGATTCAGCATACCCAAGCTCCTGCGCTTCCTTGAGAACTTCCTCGTACGAGGCCCCTTCCTGACTCATTTTTGTTAAAATAAAGTTTGTCGTACCGTTCACAATCCCCATAATGCGGGTAATACGGTCGGAGGAGAACCCTTCAATGAGTGTACGAATAATCGGGATACCACCTGCTACACTAGCTTCATAAAAAATATCACATTGCTTTTCCTGCGCCTTTGCTAATACTTCAGAACCGTGCAAAGCCATTAAGTCCTTGTTAGCTGTTACGATGTGTTTACCCCGCTCCAGCGCTTCAAGAATGTACTCCTTCGTCTGATCAACCCCGCCCATAACTTCGATAATCACATCAATTTCAGGGTCTCGAATAACTTCCCATGGGTCCTCAGTAAGCTTGGCCGTGTCCACTTCAATGGAACGATATTTTTCTATGTTTTTTACAGCTATTTTTTCAATGATGATCGGTGAACCGACTTGTCTGCTCAAATCTTCCTGATTGCCTTCTACGATTCGAACGACTCCCGTTCCTACCGTCCCCAAACCTAACAATCCTACTTTGACCGGTTTCATCCATTCCCCTCCCGCGAACTTATGTCTAATGAACTGAATTGCCTTAACCTTGCCCAATCAGGCGAACACGTTTGACTCCAGAGATGTCCTCCAAGCCCTCCAGTAGAACACCCAACTCTTCACTGAGTCTGGACATTTCTACCGAGATAACTACGTTGGCTCTGCCTTGCAGTGGAATACTTTGCTGGATCGTCAGCACATTGCCTCCGAAATCAGCCACTCTGCCAAGCACCCTGGACAACATTCCGGATTGATGCTCTAAATCAATAGAGATATTGACAATTCGCTCACGCTCCAGCTGGTTAACCAAATGTATGCCATCCTTATATTTATAAAAGGCGCTTCGGCTTAGCCCAACTTGCTCCACGGCATCATGCACGGTTTTAACATCTCCTGAAGCCAGCAGCAGTTTCACCTGTATAGTCTTAACAATAGCTTCAGGCAAAATATCTTCCCGTACCAAGTAATAGCGCTCTTTCAAGAACGTCCTCTCCTCAAAGACTTATGTTTTTGTATAGAGGACATTATATCGAAACTCATGAAAATCGGCAAGCTAACATTGCAAAAAACGGCTACTGCCTCTATAGAATTTCCCATAGTACAGTAACCGTTCAGGTTTTAGACCTTTATTTGATTTTTAGTAGTAGCTGCTGCCTTCAACAAATTCGAACTCGAAATCAGCAATGCGTACAGATGTACCATCTTTGGCGCCACGCTTGCGTAACTCAGCATCCACACCCATATGGCGTAACGTTCTTGCTAATTTTAAAATGGCATCATGCGAGTTCAACTGCATGCGCTTCATCATGCGCTCAATTTTAGGGCTATGCACCACGAATGTGTCGTTTTCGCGCACAATTGTAAAGCCATCGTCTTCTGCTGTATCCAGCTTAAATACCTTACGTTCATTGACTTCTGCTACTTCCTCAACAACCGGCTCGTCCGGTATTTGATCCAGCAAATCAGCAGCCCGGTAGAGCAGTTCCTTTACACCTTGACGTGTCAGTGAGGAAATAGGCATGATTTCAAGATCAGGACGTATAGAAGCAATCTGCTCTTTGAAGTGAGCCAGGTTTTCTTCAGCTTCTGGCATATCCATTTTATTGGCCGCCACAATTTGCGGACGCTCAGCCAATGCTGCATTATATTGCTTTAATTCGTCGTTAATTTTAGTCCAATCTTCAAACGGGTCACGTCCTTCGGAGCCCGCCATATCCACGACATGGATAATAATACGCGTCCGCTCAATGTGCCGCAGAAATTCATGTCCCAGCCCAATACCTTCATGAGCTCCTTCAATCAAACCAGGCAAATCCGCCATCACAAAATTACGATGATCACCCACATCCACAACACCCAAATTCGGAGTAATCGTTGTAAAGTGGTATGCCCCAATTTTCGGTTTTGCGGAAGATACAACCGACAACAAGGTAGACTTCCCTACACTAGGGAAACCGACCAAGCCTACGTCAGCCATTACTTTTAACTCCAGCGTGATATAACGTTCTTGTCCCTCTGCACCGTTCTCAGCCAACTCAGGCGCTGGATTACTCGGCGTAGCAAAACGGATGTTCCCACGTCCTCCGCGTCCTCCTTTAGCTACGACGACTTGTTGACCATGACGTGTCATATCTGCTACTACTTCACCAGTATCATCATCTATGATGACCGTTCCCGGTGGTATACGTACGATCATGTGCTCCGCATTGGCTCCGTGTTGGCTTTTGTTGCGACCTTTTACTCCACGCTGGGCTTTAAAATGACGTTGGTACCGAAAATCCATCAAGGTACGCAAACCCTCATCTACACGGAAAATTACGTCTCCACCGTTCCCTCCGTCACCACCACCTGGGCCACCTTCAGGAACGTATTTCTCACGGCGAAACGCAATTAATCCGTCTCCACCGTCACCGCCTTTAACAAAAATCTTCGCTTTATCTACAAACATGGTTACACCTTCCTTATGTCTGGCACTGCATCCGAATTTGAAGCATTTCGCCCGTAGGGAGCTTCTCTGTTCGAATGCGTTTACTTCCGGGTACGGATCTGACCTGCTTTAGGATATTCAAATCCGCAGGTATGTCACTTCCTTCAAAACGAACGATAACATCATTCTGATCCATACCGAAAAAAAGTGTCAATCTGCGCACTTCTCCCCAGGACGACCGGCCCCCGCCATATTGATACGCACGCACCGTTTCTATGACGGCCGAGGCAAGCGACTCGCCGTCTTCGGGAGACATGACAGCGTCTAACTTTAACTGCTCCTCAACCTGTACCGACAACTGTAAATTACCGGCGTTCACCCGAAAAGACTGCAAATAAAACACCAGTGAGGGAATACCCAACTTAGATATTTTACTGTCTTCCGCCACGCGCCCTTTTATTGTTTCCACATAAGCAACAGATTTATCATGCTTATTCATACGAATATATCCATAAAGCACTTGCAAGTCATTCATCCAGTCATGCCGATGATGGTTAAGCATTGAAATCGCTGTACGCTCAAAAGAACGTAAAGCAGCTTTCCGTTCATGCTCAACCTGTCTTTGCGTATACCACATACCAAAGCATGCAGTAACTACAGACCATACTGCTAATAAGATAATCGTTAATACTTCAGGATAGAGCAGTGAAAAAACCAAAGGAATCAGAATGGAACCCAACGCCAGATAAGGCGCTCTTATCCGCTGGAACATGGCTTCTCTCCGTTCTGCGATAATTAAATGGATTATTAAAGAACCTTAATCCAGTATAGCACAGACTAACTTTCCAGTTCATTACCATCATGCAAAAAAGCCTCCGACAAAAGTGCCGGAGGCTTTTCAGCGTGTCTAAGCCGCTATTAAGCTTCTACAGTAGCTGCTACTGGAGCAACGTCGATCGGGTAGATGCTCACCTTTTTGCGATCACGGCCCCAACGTTCGAACTTCACAACGCCGTCCACTTTCGCGAACAGAGTGTCGTCCTTACCGATGCCCACGTTCGTGCCCGGGTGAATTTTCGTTCCGCGTTGACGAACCAGGATGCTACCGCCGGTAACTGCTTGACCGTCAGCACGTTTCACTCCAAGACGTTTCGATTTACTGTCACGTCCGTTTTTTGTGGAACCTACACCTTTTTTCGATGCGAATAATTGAAGATCCAATGTCAATTTCAACATGATGTCTACCTCCTTCTTTGATTATTTTCTATTTGAATATACTTACCGTATGATTCAGCAATACTTGTCAGCATAATCACCATGGACTCCAGCAACAGTTGAACCTGTGCGTTTGCATCATGATAACTTTCAGGAGAAAGATACGCGCTTAAAAAGCCGTTTTCCATTTCCGTTTCCATCTCAACGTCCGTAAGAGCTCCAATCGAATTGACAGTTCCTACCGTTACCGCTGAAACGCCAGCACATACGATATCCTCGCCAGATTTAGCGAAATTCGCATGTCCTTTAACGGAAAACCCCTGTATGCTGCCATCCTCCAGTCGTGTAATACGCACGATAATCACTTATCGCACCCTCTTACGCTTGGATTTTTTCAATCGTCACTTTCGTGTACGGTTGACGATGACCTTGCTTCACATGGTAGTTCTTTTTAGGTTTGTATTTGTATACGATGACCTTTTGACCTTGACCATGCTTCTCAACTTTAGCTGTTACAGAAGCTCCAGAAAGAAGCGGTGTACCTGCTGTCAAGCCATTGTCGCCGGACACTGCCAGAACACGATCGAACGTTACAGTTTCACCATCATTAGCTTCCAACTTCTCGATGAACAATACGTCGCCCTCTTGAACTTTGTATTGCTTACCACCTGTTTCGATAATTGCGTACATTTGCTTGCACCTCCTTATGTCTCAGACTCGCCTAATAGCAGGTGGCAGATTCCCTTAGGATACTGCACTTCAGTACCTGATTGGAGCGGTTACAGCATGTGCAGCCAATCTTACGCATCACACATACTAAATGATTATAGCACAAGCTTTATACACATTCAACCTTTAGTTTTAAAATGATTTTTGGTTACGCATCGTCGCTCTACACGAGCGTCTTTTCCTCACGCACTTTTTTGCGGGTCATTTCCAGCAAACCTAACCGCGTCCAACCGACAACATAAGATTTGGTCCGATCCTTCTTCAATCTTGCTTCCAGCACAGAGGATACTTCCCGACGGTTCTCCTCTTGTTCCATGTCAATAAAATCAATGATGATGATACCACCAATATCACGCACACGTACCAGGCGGGCAATCTCTTCAGCTGCCTCAATGTTAGTCCGGGTTACCGTTTCTTCCAGATTACTGCCTCCCGTAAACTTCCCGGTATTCACATCAATGACGGTTAGTGCCTCCGTATGATCAATGACAATGTATCCACCGCCCTGCAGCCATACCTTTCGCGCAAAATCGCGTTCCAGCTGCTCATGAATGCCATATGCTTTGAAAATCGTTTCTTCTGCACCACGAAATATACTTACATGAGCTTTCGCAGGACCAATCTGTTGCAGCATGATTTCTGCATCCTTTGCTTGCTCTTCACTGTCAATGACCAGTTCATCCTGTTCAGGTGTAAACACATCTCGAATCAACCGTTGAACAATACTTAAATCCCGGTGTAATTCGCACGGAGCCGAGTGTTCACCAGCTTTACGCTGAATAGCCGCCCACTGCTTACGTAGTTGATTCAGATCATTTTCAATCGCCTCTATACTCATGTCCTCCGAAACGGTACGGATTATGAGTCCTTCCTCGCTTGTGCGTAGCTGCTCTCCCATTGCTTTCAAACGGGTACGTTCGCCCTCACGTTCGATCTTCTTGGACACGGCCACATAATCAGCACGGGGCATATATACGATCCAGCGACCCGGAAGTGAAAAATGAGTGGTGACCCTCGCTCCTTTGCTACCAACAGCCTCTTTTAATACCTGTACTACAATTTCCTGCCCTACCTTTAGCACTTCAGAAATAGATGGCTTTACCTCCGGCTGCTTGTCCAAATGAGCATGAAGTACGTCATCTACATACAAAAAGGCATTTTTTCGCTGTCCAATGTCAACAAAGGCGGCTTGCATACCTGGTAGCACATTGACCACCCTCGCTTTGAAAAAAGAACCTAGAATTCCCCGTTTTCGCGGTAGTTCAGCCGCATATTCAACCAATCGTCCCTCTTCCAACAGCGCCATTTGGGTCATCTGCTGCTGGCATTGTACAATCATTTGCTTCATGGTTTTTCAACCTCTCTGGATACAGCCTCTTCCTTAACTCATAAAATATTATTTGGGCTTGGGTTCTCCACCATCTGGCGGGCGTGTCGCAAAATAAGAGCGAATAAGACGTTGCTCCGGCAGTACGGCTACAATCCGTCCCTGTTCATTCATAACATAAACCATATGATACCGATCTCTTCTGAAAAGACGCAAAATAGGCTCCAAATGTTTCACTGGTAGGGATACAATAGGTAAGGCAATACTTCCCTTAGCTACTTCGCGGTAAAAAAGCTCGTCCCTCCCCAGCAAAAACCGTATAAAACGGTAAGGGATATTCCGATAATCCACAATATTAGAATAAAGCAAAAAAATCCCTACCGCCAGCAGATTTAAATGGATAGGTCCATTTTGCCTTAACAACGGCGAAATACCATATATACAAAATAGCAGACTCGTTACGATACTGGCTCTAAAAGTCCACACTAATGTGCGGTGATAAGAAAAGGATAAGCTAATCAGTGCCTGCAATATTTTCCCACCGTCAAGTGGTAAAATGGGCAGCAAATTAAACAGTGCAATAACTGCATTCCCCTGAATGATATAATTTACATAATCATACTCCAGCCCACTCACATTTCTGAACCACAAAAGGATGATGATCATGATTCCGTTTTGCAGGGGCCCTGCTAGCGCAATGACAATCTCCTTCCACGCATTGAGCTTCCCCTGATCCTCAATGACCGCCACTCCTCCAAAGGGTAACATCTGTATGGAAAGCACCCGCGCACCCAACAACGAAGCAGCTGTCGCATGACCTAGCTCATGAATAAATACCAATGTAAATAAAGTTATAATCTCGATAAAATGTCCAGTTAATATAGAGGTCAGCATGACCAATACAAACAGTGGATGTAGTGATAAGGTCACCCCTCGGACATTAATCAAGGGCTACCACTTCCGACGGGTCAATGTATTGATCCCCTCTCTGAACTGCCAAAAACAAAGTTGCCGCCTCGCTGCCGCTGTGATTTGCTGGCAGTACACCGATCTCATCTCCCTCCTGTACCCAGTCGTTCACTTTTAAGGTAGAGCGGGAAAGCCTTCCGTAAGTTGCTGTGATACCGCCAGTGTGCCGAACTGTAACCGAAATCCCGCTTTTGGGATGATTTAATATGTCTAATACTCGTCCTGCATCTATACTTTTAACAGCGATTGCCCCGTTATCGGTAATATTCGGCGTAATTTCTACCCCTTTAAGGCTCAGTACAAAAGGCTGTGTTATATTGCCTTCAATCGGTGGAGAGCCCTTTCGACTTGCGTCTACCTTGTGCGTTTCATGCTCCTCGCCAAAAATCGGTAAAAAGGAAGGTGCTCCGTCAAAATAAGTTTCATACCATTGCCCAACGGCTGCAAAATCCATATCCTTATTCAAGGCATCCGCAATAAACATTCTCAAATTCACTGCATAGGGAATATCCCAACGAAACATTCCCCATACCATTCCAAATAACACCGTTGCTATGACTGATCTTCGCCAAAAGGAAGTCCAAAAAGACGGACCACGATTCGTCCCAAAAGATTGCTGCCAGCGTTGCCGCTCATTTTTCCACTCAGTTTCTGGGTCTCTGGGCGAGTTGGCACTAACTATAGGCATCGACTTCATATCTTTATCCCCGTGCCTGTTCTGATATATGCCAGAGGGATACGACTCCGCTTTGCTTCCCGCGATTAGCTGCTGTATCCGTTCTTCTCTGCGCTGCTTGATTCCGGAATTTTTATTCATCCTGTTCAGCCCCCTCAGCGAGGTATGTTTGATACATCTTATGAGGACGGGCTTCAACTTATGTTGTCCGGTTCGGGATTACGCACCTAAAAATCAAAAAAACCGGCGCTAGCGCACCGGATATGTTTTGTATTTATGATATTTATGTAGTGACCCTAAATTTTGAGAAACCGTATTATAGGAATTTAAAAAGACAAACCAAAAACACTTAAATAAGATTATTACTTATTTAAGTGTCTAGTATTACAATTTTCTCATCCACCCATACCAAAAAACTTCTTAAAGCGTGTCATCACGCTTTTCTTCTGGTCCAGTTGCATGAGGGGCACTGTATCGCCCAAAATCCGTCTCGCAATGTTACGGTAAGCAATCGCGGCCTGTGAATCTGGATTCATAACGGTAGGCTCCCCTGTATTAGCGGCTTTAATTACCATTTCATCATCCGGCACAATCCCAATAAGGTCTATGCTAAGCACTTGTAAAATCCCATCAATATCCAACATATCTCCGGATTTAACCATGCTATTGCGAATGCGGTTAACCACCAACTTGGGTGATACCACATGTGAGCTTTCCAGTAAACCAATTACCCGGTCTGCATCGCGTACGGCTGCATTTTCCGGGGTGGTCACAACAATGGCCTGATCGGCTCCGGCAATGGCATTTTTAAAGCCTTGTTCAATACCCGCAGGGCAGTCGATCAATATATATTCAAAATCCTTTTTAAGTTCCAAAATAATATCCTTAACCTGCTCCGGCGTAACAGCACTCTTGTCCTTGGTTTGAGCGGCTGGCAGCATATACAGCTCCTCAAAACGCTTGTCCTTAACCAGTGCCTGATTTAAACGGCAACGACCTTCCGCTACATCAACAAGGTCGTAAATAATCCGGTTTTCCAGACCCATCACAACGTCTAGATTACGCAAACCGATATCCGTATCCACCAAACATACCTTTTTGCCGAGCAGTGCAAGCGCTGTTCCTATATTGGCTGACGTCGTCGTTTTGCCGACGCCGCCTTTTCCTGAAGTGACGACGATAGCCTCTCCCATGTGCTACACCCCTTTGAACACGTTAAAATCGCGGCCCAGACGCACAATATTGCTCATTTTATCTATTTGCATAGCGCCATCCTTGAGATACGCAAATTCCATACCGGATTCACGTGTCTCCCATTCGTCTGGTGGACGGCTGATCATTTCGGAAATTCGCAGCTGTGTCGGTGCAAAATAGGAAGCCGCAATAATCGCTTCACTATTTCCCTCCATCCCTGCATGCGCCATGCCTCGCAAAGCACCGAGGACATAAATATCACCAGTACATGTTATAATTCCACCCGGGTTTACATCTCCCAAAAAGAGTAGGTTCCCATTGTGATGAAGCACCTGGCCAGAACGGATAATCCCTGTCACCGTGTGAATAGGGGGCTTTCCCTGCACTTCCACAGGCAGTCCAGGTGATTCTACAGACCTGATGAGCAGATTCCCCTTTTGCTTCAAGATCTCCAGAATACTTTCCTTCTGTTCCTCTGTCACTTCTCGGCTTCCCAGCTTAATATCCACATGAATGATCGGGCCTGTTAAAATATTTTGATGACTGTGCTCCAGCTTAAAACGCAGCTCACCCAGCAAATCCTCAAACTCGCATTGATCGTCCAGCAGGAATACCAGGCCATCTTTGATGCCTTTAATCGTGACATGATTCGATTTCACCGCCATTAGCCTGTCCCTCCTATCTCAATCATTTCGTCCCCGGGACGTCAAATCCCTGCTAACCCGGACAAAATGTGTGTAAAAAGACCTAGACGGCCTCTTCCTTTTTCACACGGGTACCCAAACGCTGCAATTGCTTGCGAACTGGGACATAAATGATGAGGGCGAACAGAAAATGGATAAATAAATCAGGAATCATATACTGAGCAAGTGCCCAATTGAAAGTCTGATGATTCAGCTGGAACAGCTGATCAATAGCAAAAAGCATAGAATCCAGCAGGAAACTACCAATCAACACGGCTGCCATCATAATAGGCATCGGCGCACGTCGAGCTGTAAAAACAAGCCCCAATAAGTATGCAGACAACCCCATTGCAAAAGAGTAAGGCCCAATGATAAACCCGTAGAACACTACATCATGAATAAGTCCAAAAACAATACCTAGCACCAATGCTGTATGACGGCTGTAATACACAGACACAAACAAGATCACGACATACACAAAATTCGGAACCATTCTTGAATGCCAACTATCCGGAAGAAGCCACGGAAGAATCGTCCCTTCAGCTATAAACAGTACAAACAGCAGCAGTATTAGAACCTGACCGCGCATCTTCATTATTCCGGTACCTCAGGAGTATAAAGGATGAGCAGTTCTTTCCAATCCACAAAGCTGGCTGCCGGTTTAATAATCGCTGTCCGTGTTTTGCCAAACTCCCCAACCTGAATCTTCTCTACCGTTCCAATCATTAGGTTTTTGCGGAATTTCCCACCTGCCCCAGATGTAATAATCTGATCGCCCTTTGCGATTGGATCTTTTTCCTCAATGCGAGTCATTTGAAATCTGTTCGTACCCGGATCATAGCTTTCAATCATACCAAACGATTGATTTTCCTTGCCCAAGACTGTCGCTGCAATGGCATAAGAATTTGGATTTTTAGGATCTAATGTAGTTAACAACGTAACGGTGGACGTAAAATTCCCCGTACGACTAATGACTCCTACAAATCCTTCAAGCGAACTGACTTCCTGACCAACCTTCGCTCCGTCCTTCTCACCAATATCGATCACAAGCGTTTTGGAATCATTGCTGACGCTGTTCACTTGAGCAACACGATAATCATAATTATTCTTCGCCTTTTGCGTTTGGGTGAACTTCAGTTCATTCTGCAGTCTGGCATTTGTTTCAACATAATTATGGGTCTGAATCTGGTCACGAGTCAGCTTTGCCACAGCAATTTTTAATCGTTCATTTTCTTCGTAGATGCTGCGCATATTTCCGATATCTTCAAAGAAGCCCGCTATTGCTGAAGCGGGCCTGTAAAAGATACCTTGCACAAAGCCAATTGAATCTCTGGCGAACTTCTCGGGCCAGGTTAAGGAATTTCTCTGTCCAAGTGTAATCCCCATAAGGGCAATAAACAGAACGATTCCGATCAGTAGAACAAATAGTCTTTTATTGCCAAACAGCTTAAACAGTTCCTACACCCCCGATTCAACGTTTGGAACGGACGGCAGAACTGCTGCGCGATTTGAACAAATGAATATTTTCCAGCGCTCTGCCTGTACCGATTGCCACACAATCCAGAGGATTTTCTGCTACGATCACCGGCATTCCGGTTTCACCTGCCAACAGCTTGTCCAGATTACGTAGAAGTGCTCCACCACCAGTCAGTACGATTCCTCTATCCATGATGTCCGCTGCCAACTCGGGAGGGCATTTTTCCAGTGTTACTTTGACCGCATCCACGATTGCATTGACAGTATCCGATAATGCTTCGCTAATTTCATCAGAAGTAATCGTAATCGTCTTCGGCAAACCTGTTACCAGATCACGTCCGCGGATTTCCGAGGTTTCCACTTGTTCTAATGGCATAGCTGAACCAACTTCCATTTTCAGTTGCTCTGAAGTCCGTTCACCAATCATCAGATTGTATTGGCGCTTCACGTATTGGATGATGGACTCGTCCATTTCATCGCCTGCCACACGCACGGAGCGGCTTGTTACAATTCCGCCGAGGGAGATGACTGCCACCTCGGTTGTACCTCCACCGATATCGACAACCATACTGCCTGTAGGCTCCCATACAGGAAGATCAGCGCCAATTGCTGCTGCAAACGGCTCCTCTATCGTATATGCCTCTCTTGCACCTGCTTGCTTCGTCGCATCTTCAACAGCACGTTGCTCCACCGCAGTAATGCCTGAAGGCACACAAACCATCACGTTCGGATGACGTGGAAACAAAGAGCGTTGGGCTTGCGCCTGACGGATAAAATATTTGATCATCGTTGCTGTTGTATCAAAATCAGCAATGACACCGTCCTTCATCGGACGAATCGCACGGATATTTCCCGGTGTGCGACCGATCATTTTTTTCGCAGATTCACCAACAGCCTCAATGGTTTTGGTATCTGTACGCAAAGCAACTACAGATGGTTCACGAACCACAATTCCTTTACCTCTTACGTATACAAGCGTGTTTGCCGTCCCCAAGTCTATTCCCAAATCTTTTGTAAAGCCACCCAGCATGATGTAATCTCCTTTTCTCTTCCCTGAAATCTGTTATCCATGTATAAACGGTTTATTCAGGCCGGATTATCCGGTCGTATTTAAATGTTTGATTTAAATATTATATTATATCAGACCTTGTTCCTTCAAACTTACAAAGGTCCCGTCCCCGATCACAATATGATCAAGCACGTCGATACCCACGATGTTGCCCGCTTCCATCAGGCGGCGAGTCAACTGAACATCCTCCGGGCTTGGCTTCGGATCACCGCTCGGATGGTTATGAGCGCAAATTATTGAAGCACTGCTGCATTTGATTGCTGCCCGAAATACTTCACGAGGATGCACGATGGCAGAATTCAGGCTACCCATAGATAGTGTTTCCTGAGCAATGACATGATTTTTAGTGTTAAGGAACAAGCATACAAAATGCTCTTTCTGCAAATAACGAAGCTGCTCAAACAGCAGATCTGCCACATCCCGCGGGCAACTAATCACCGGGGTCTCCAAATGGCGAGACAATGCTAATCGACGCCCCAGTTCGATACCCGCTTTTAGCTGTATCGCTTTAGCATCCCCAATGCCCTTAATCTGGGTCAACTCGCTCAAGCTCATATCCACCAGTTGACGCAAATTTCCTGCCTGCTGCAAAATACGCTGCGCTAAATGCAACGAAGACTCATTTTGCGTTCCTGTACGCAGCAATATTGCCAGCAACTCCGCGTTGCTTAAGGCATCCGCCCCATATGTCATCATGCGCTCTCTTGGTCGTTCTTCATGGGGGAGGTCGCGAAGCATCAGTATTGGCGACTCCAGCATATGTTTATCCCCTTTATGGACGCAACACATTCACTCCAAAATCGGACAGCATGTCCGACAGCAAGGAAAGCGGCAATCCTACGACGTTAAAATAACAACCCTGAATAGATTCCACCAGCGTAGCACCCATGCCTTGAATGCCATACGCTCCTGCTTTATCAGACGGTTCACCAGTATTCACGTATGCCACAATTTGCTCTTGACTCAGAGGCTTCATTGTAACCTCCGTTTGGCGATGTCTGACAAGCATTTCGCCGGTTCCGGTATGTATGCAGGCTACCCCCGTGTACACACGGTGTGTTCTTCCCTGCAATGCAGTCAGCATACGAACCGCATCCGCATGGTCTGCAGGCTTGCCCAGTACCGAACCATCCAGCACGACAATGGTATCACTGCCAATCACCAGTCCGGCTTCCTTCGACTGAGTGGCGGTGTTCACGACCGCTTCGGCTTTGCGTGCCGCAAGGGTCTCCACGATTTGCTGAGGCGTCCAGCTCTCAGGCGTGCTCTCATCCGCATGACTCGGCACCACTTCAAAGGGGAGTCTCAAAAATGCGAGCAATTCCTTCCTTCTTGGTGAAGTCGATGCCAGAATAATGCGGGGCGTAATTTTCCCGTCCATAAGGGAAGCTCCTTTTCATCAGTTAGAGCCTGCGGTACAGCCAGAACGCGGCAATGATGCCGATCAGACTAAGCAGGCTCAATTCAAAATTTATCGTTATGTTGTAGCTGATAATATCTAGGTCCGCTCTCGGCGACCAAGATATCCTAGTGGGGTGGGTCAGAAAGGAAAGGAATTTGATCGATTGAAGGGCTTTGGCAATCCATGCACCCAAGAGCCAACCGAGCAACAAAAACAGTATAAGCATTCCTACATTTTTTTTCATCCTGATCTTCCCTCGCCATTTTTTGACACCTTCATTATTATACGGTGATTTGTACTGCAATACAAACAGAAATCCGGCATGGGGAACTATTTCCAGTTCCTTGCCGGAAAATATGGTTAGCCTATTGTTTTATGAATTGGATAAATTCCTTCTCACGCAAAACATATTCCATCATGGAGGACTGAATCTCCCAAATGTGTTCCTTGGCTGTATTCTTATTATATTCCCCAAGTGCAGAGATCGCACTGTTCATCGCCTTTTCAAGTGAGGTTGCGGAGACAGTCGCTTCCTTCGAAAGACCGGTGGGAAGTGCAGTGATATTTTGTGTCCACTGCTGATGCAGGTCGTTCAGCTCCTTCATGTCGGAGGCTGGCACCGTATTCGGACCTCCTTCCCCGAGCAAGGTCGAGGAAAGTCCGCTCAACTTACCCACCAATGAACTGCTTAACTGAAAAAAGCTAGTGAGTTTATCACCTTCGCCTCCGTAAGCCGCTTTTTCGAATCCAGGCAATTCAAGCTCACGAACATACAATTCGACTCCTTGTGTTTTCAACTGATTGCTGAGCAACTTGGCTTGCTCCCTATCTGGTGATATTCCTGCATATACCCGGTTTTGGTCTTCGGTATCCCCTCCTGCTGCAATGCCTGCCTTCAACAGTTCTTCTTTTGCTTGCAAGGCACGTTCTGGAGTGCTGAACACCCCATATTGCAGCAAATAGTAGGTTTGTGGAGGTACCTGAGCCTCTATGACAGTGACAGGGGCAGAATTCTCTTTTGCAGATATTGCATCCACACCAACAGATTCTTTAAAGACCGGTACAGCCTCTTCTACTGAAGGATCTGCTCCCGGGACCATGCCTCCTCCGTTAAACAGTAATAACATAATATATCCAAACATCCCCCCGGTCACCAGTGCGCTGGCTACAGAGCCAACCAGTTTCCATCTAGAAGGGTGGGGCGGACGCTTTCTGTACTCTTGACCAGAATGATAAGCTTCCTCATCCTCTTCCAGGCTATCTGGTAGAACGTCCGCATCTGACCAAGAAGCCGCCGAACGGCCAAAGGGGTCATCCCATCCCTCTTCTACTCTTAATGTCGGAGCAAAGCGCCGACTTGAAATGCGTTTATTCAGATCCTCAGGCTCATTGAGCTCTGCTTCTTGCGTAGTTTCAGTATTTTTCTTCATTCCTCTAATCCGTTCCGTTTCTTTTTGCGGGTTATCAGCTTGATGAAGCTTATCTTTTTGATATAACCCCTTATCTCTAATCGTTTCACGCTGCTCGTTCGTAATCGACTCGTTTTTGTACGGAAGCACCTGTAGCTTATCCTCCCGGCTTGTCTCCGGCAACTGTTGGTCGAACCGGAATGTCATCTTGGTCTTGTTCATGGATGCACTCCCTCCTTGTCCCATACTTCCTCATAGTCTGTTGTATGAGTCAAGCTAAGAATATATGCCCCAGCATTACAAAAAAGGGTATCCCGAAACACAGTCGTGTTCGGAATACCCTTGAATAAATGTAATACATTGGCGTAACAGCTCATTATATACGTATTACACTTGCTGTCCGCGAAGATGGCGCGCTAACGCGTCACCTGCTTTCCAGATATCTCCCGCTCCCATCGTCAGCACAAGATCACCCGGCTGTAACCGATCTTTCAACTCCTCGATCACGGCTTCTTTGGTCGGCAAATAGATTGCATTAGCATTGCTGTTTTGGACGATTAAATCCACGAGCTTGGAAGAATGCACGCCTTCAATCTGTTTTTCTCCCGCTGGTGAATAAATATCGGTAATGATGACTTCACTAGCCTCGCTAAACGCGCGGCTGAACGCATCGAGCAGGAAAAAGGTGCGGCTATAGCGTTGCGGCTGGAATACAGCAATAATACGCTTGCCAGTCGCTCTCGCTGCGCTAATCGTAGCCTCAATCTCTGTTGGATGATGCGCATAGTCATCAATAATCAGTATGTCATTGCTTTCACCTAGTACTTGAAACCGACGCTTCGCTCCGTGAAATTCTACAATAGTAGCAGCAATTTGATCAAATGGAATCCCTGCTTCCAAACAGGAAATCACAGTAGCCATCGCATTATACATGTTATGTTTACCCGGTACAGATAGTTCGATCGTTCCGAGTGCTGTTCCCTTACGGCTCATAGTGAAGCTTAATCGACGGTCACCTAATTGGATATCTGTCGCCATATAATCCGCTTCATGCTCCACTCCATAAGTAATGACCCGAGTCTGGAGTTGAGGCAGCATTTCCCGGATGTTCTGATCATCTGCGCATACAATAGCCGCTCCATCCGGTTGAATTTGACTCAAAAACTGTACATAGGCACTTTTCAGACGATTAAAGTCGCCATCATAATTTTCCAAATGATCCGCTTCAATATTGGTTACAATGCCTTGCCAAGGATGATATTGCAGGAAGGAACCATCACTCTCATCCGCCTCAGCAACGACAAACTCACTTTTACCTGCTTTGGCATTCGTCCCCAAATTCGTGATTTCGCCGCCAATAATATACGTTGGATCAACGTTACATCTCTCCATAACCAGAGCAATCATGGAAGAGGTTGTCGTTTTACCGTGCGCACCCGCAACAGCTATGCCCTTACGTTCGTTAAGCAAGCGAGCCAGCATCTGCGAACGATGCAGAGTTGGAATATTCAATTCCTCCGCTGCCACCCGCTCCACATTGTCACGTGACAATGCTGTTGAATAGACGACGATATCCGCGCCTGCAATATGCTCAGGCGTGTGTCCAATATATATTTTTGCGCCTTTTGCCGCCAGTTTTTCTGTCAGCTCCTGTGATGCCACATCTGAGCCAGTCACGGTATAACCCATCTCCAGCATGACCCGAGCAATCGCGCTCATCCCGTAGCCGCCGATACCGATAAAATGAACATGTTCCGAAGTAATCAACAAATTTCACCAACCTTTTTCCGAATCGGTTTGATACATAAGGGTAGCCCGTACATCCGCAATAAGGTACAGCGTGCCGGACACCACCCCCAGATCTTCCGCTTCCGTATGTGACTGAAGCAGGCCAAGGGCCTTTTTCCAGTCACCTTCTACAATTATTTTTAAATCCGTTTTGGCATAAGACGGCCGCAGCTTTTCCACGAGATGAGCCAATTCAGCGGCATTCATTTTGCGGCGAAAATCGGGCTCGGTCAGGATAAGCGTATCCACTAGTGGCAGTATATGCTGCAAGTATGCTTCATGATGCTTGTTTGACAGCATCCCCATCATTAAAACCAATTTTTTGTACGAATACACTTGAGGAAGACTCTTGGCCAGCGTCTGTGCTCCTTCTGGATTATGAGCTCCATCAAGGACAATCCTCGGCGAGGTACTGACTTGTTCAAGACGCCCTGCCCAGGCAGTTTGCCTAAAGCCCTCCAGCAATTCTGCATCATCCAACACAAAAGCCATATACTGACGTAGGACCTCAAGTGCCATCACGGCTCCTGCCGCATTAGAACATTGGTGCTCGCCTAACAACGTGATGTCAATTTCCATATGTCGGAAGGGCCCCGCGAATGAAAAGGTCTGAGCTGTTTCATCCCCATTTAGCCGTTTATACGTAAACTGTTCTCCTGCCAGGTACAAGGTAGCTCCTTGCTTTGCCGCCGTTTCACGTATGACCTGAATAGCCTCGGGTTGGGAAACACAACTGACGACAGGTACACCCGGTTTGATGATACCGGCTTTTTCCCTTGCAATCTGTTCGAGCGTATCTCCCAAAATATCCGTATGGTCATAGCCGACATTCGTAATAACCGAGAGGATTGGATTCACGATATTAGTTACATCCATCCTTCCCCCGAGACCTGTCTCCCATACCACAACATCTGGAAAAGCTACCGTAGCATAGTATAAAATAGCCAACGCTGTCGATACCTCAAACATTGTAGGTGACCCCAATTCACTATCTGCGATTTCTTTCACCAACGGATACAAGCGATTGGCAAGCAAAACCAGCGTTTCATCGGGAATATCGGTACCATTGAATTGAAAGCGGTTCGTAAATCGGGTGATGTACGGAGACGTAAAAGTTCCGACATCGTACCCACATTTCAGTAGCACAGAGGTCAGAAAGGCACAAGTTGAGCCTTTACCGTTGGTTCCCGCAATATGCACAAATTTCAGATGTCGTTGCGGATCACCTAACTTACTCATTAGCTGTTCAATTCGTTCCAATCCGGGTCTGATACCAAACGGAATCAAGCCGTTAATCCATTCCACTGCTTCATCATAGCTTTGTAAAGGAGCCGTGTCTCCGCCCCTGATCGTATCTGACATCCTCTTCACCTTCAGGTCATTTTATTGTGAGTGAAATTATCCCTTGAGTTCTTCAATACGTGCGATAACTTTAGCGCGCTTATCTGAGTAATCGGCTTGCTTGGCCTTCTCTTCCTCGATGACTTTAGCTGGTGCCTTCGCCACAAAGCCTTGGTTAGATAACTTTTTCTCCACGCGCTCCACTTCACTGTTCAAATGCTGAAGTTCTTTTTCCAGTCTGCTAATTTCCTGGGCAATATCAAGCAGTCCGGCCAGCGGCAGGTATAGCTCTGCGCCGCTAACTATAGATGTCATCGCTTTATCTGGAACGGTGAATTCTAATCCCGCGTCGAATTCAGACGTATTACAGAATCTACGTACATATTCCCCATTGCGGTTAATGATATCGAGAACGGCTTGATCGCCGGGTTTTATGAGTAATTCAATTTTTTTACTCATCGGCACGTTGACTTCAGCACGGATATTGCGCACAGCGCGAATTACGTCGATCAGCAAATTCATTTCTGCAACTGCATCCTTATCCTCAAGAGCCGGATCATAAACAGGCCAAGCGGCCAGTGTAATCGTTTCTCCCTCATGCGGAAGATGCTGCCATATTTCCTCAGAGATAAACGGCATGAACGGATGAATCATGCGCAGTGTCCGATCCAATACATATGCAAGTACGGACTGCGTTTTCTTTTTCGCCTCTGCATTGTCGCCATATAGGGAAAGCTTCGCAAACTCGATGTACCAGTCGCACAAATCATCCCAAATAAAGTTATACAGAAGGCGGCCTGTCTCGCCAAATTCATAAGCATCTATTAGACGCGTGATGTCGCGTGAAGTTTCGTTTAGACGATGCAGGATCCAACGATCAGCGGTGCTCAAGTCACCAGTAATGTCTATATCTGCCGAAGTGACGCCTTCCAGATTCATCAGCGCAAAGCGTGACGCATTCCAGATTTTATTGGCAAAGTTACGGGCCTGCTCCACCCGCTCCCAGCGGAAACGAAGGTCTTGCCCAGGCGTGCTACTGGTGGAAATCATATAACGCATAGCATCGGTACCATATTGGTCAATCACGTCGAGCGGATCAACACCGTTGCCGAGGGATTTGGACATTTTTCTACCGTCCGCATCACGAACCAACCCGTGCATAAGTACGTCCTTGAACGGAATCTCTTCCGTAAACTCCAACGCGGTAAAAATCATACGCGATACCCAGAAATAAATAATGTCGTAGCCTGTAACTAGAACATTAGTCGGATAATAGCGTTTGAGATCCTCTGTCTGCTCAGGCCAACCCAGGGTCGAAAACGGCCACAAAGCAGAGCTGAACCAAGTATCCAGCACATCCTCATCCTGTTTTAGCTTTCTGCCAGCATACTCAGGCAAAGTGGTAGGGTCCTCCGCCGATACAATCACTTCTCCGGTTTCTTCATCATACCAAGCCGGAATACGGTGTCCCCACCATAATTGACGGGAAATACACCAATCTCGCACATTTTCAATCCAATGCAGATAAGTACGTTCAAAGCGATCCGGCACAAAGTTTACCCCGTTGCCAGCCTTCTGCACTTCAATGGCTTTAGCTGCCAGAGGCTTCATTTCCACGAACCATTGCGTGGACAAATAAGGTTCTACAACTACACCTGTGCGCTCACTGTGGCCTACTTGATGTACATGCTCTTCAATACGAATCAGTACACCCTGCTCTTTCAGATCAGCGACGATTTGCTTACGGCAATCGCTGCGATCCAGGCCCTGATATTTGCCTGCTTCGGCATTCATCGTTCCCGTTTCGTCCATCACCGTAATTTGTGGCAGCTGGTGACGTTGTCCCATTTCAAAGTCATTCGGGTCGTGAGCCGGTGTAATTTTAACCGCGCCGCTACCGAAATCTTTATCAACGTAGTCATCCGCAATGACCGGAATTTCCCGTCCGATGATTGGGAGCACAAGCGTTTTGCCGATCATTTGCTTGTAGCGTTCATCTTCCGGGTGTACAGCTACAGCTGTATCGCCCAGCATCGTTTCAGGACGTGTAGTGGCTACCGTAATAAATCCGCTACCGTCTTTCAGTGGATATTGCAGGTGATACAGATTTCCGTTCACCTCTTTGTATTCCACCTCAATGTCCGATAATGCAGTACGTGCAGCAGGGTCCCAGTTAATGATGCGTTTACCGCGATAAATCAGACCCTTCTTGTACAGTTTAACGAATACCTCACGTACCGCTTGGGACAGTCCCTCATCCAGCGTAAAACGCTCACGAGAATAATCGAGAGAAAAACCCATCTTTTCCCATTGGTTATGGATATTATCTAGATAAAGATCCTTCCACTCCCACACTTTCTCCAAAAACTTCTCGCGGCCCAAATCATAACGTGTCAGGCCTTCTTCACGCAGCTTTTGCTCTACCTTTGTTTGGGTAGCAATCCCCGCATGGTCTGCCCCTGGCAGCCACAAGGCATCATAACCCTGCATCCGCTTGGCGCGAATAATAATATCCTGCAAAGTAAAGTCAAGAGCATGTCCAATATGCAACATACCTGTAACATTCGGTGGTGGAATAACAATTGTAAAAGGCTCTGCCTCTGGATGTTGCCCAGCGCGGAAATAGCCCTTCTCCATCCACGTTTTGTACCATTTTTGCTCTGCTGATTTTGGATCGTACGTTGTTGGCATTTCCAAGGTTGTCTTGTTGTCTTGTTCTGACATATCAGGATACCTCCATGATTTTTCAATTGGCAAATAAAAAAAGCCCTTCATCCTCAAAGGACGAAAGGCTGTTCTCTCGCGGTACCACCTTTGTTTCACCCCTAGTGTATGTATCCACTGATCCATTACACATGGTGTGACACTTTATGCAGATAACGGTTGCGGACCGGCCTTATTCTACCGTGAACCTCTTATCTTCCGTAGGAATGAAATGAGGAACCGTTCAAACAGGCGACTCCCGGGTGACTTCGGCCAGTAGCTTCCTGCGGAACCTCACAGCGCTGCAATTCCACTCTCTGAAGGGCTTGCTGCCTACTCTTCCCGATCTCAGTCTTTCAATAACTATACCACATCATACATTTCCCATTGACTATAGTCAACACCCGCTGTGCATTTTTCAGCAACCGGATCAAGGGATGTACAATACCTGTCCTTCTTCCACATGATGCTCCGCCAATCTGTTATACAGTTGAAGCTCACGTGTGCTGAGCTGATAACGGTCAGCTATGGTTTCCAGTGTATCTTCGCGCTGTACGATGCATAACCGCACCTTGCGAAAAGGTGTTTCATCCTGTGTATGAAAAAAAAGGTTCTTCCACTTGGCATTCTCCCGCTCTTCTTCGGCTTTCTGATCCTGGTCCTGCGGCTCCTGCTCCAACTGCTGCTGATATTCGGCTTCCTTCACCGAACGGCTGGATTGGAGCAATGATGAGTAGACAACCGGGTCTGGCTCGTCTGCCCCTTCATCCTTTTTACTGTTGAGCGCTACACGCATCTCTGGCTTATCCTCAGTAAAGGTGTCATGGGCCTCGTGATTCGCCTGTTCTGACGCTTCAGGCCTGAAGTCGAAGTTATCTACTGGACTCGCTTCCAACTGTGGCTCCAGATAGACCTCGGACTCCGTGGCAGGATGCGGTTCAGACAGCAAAGGTTCATATACTACATTAGGAGATGCGGAAGATACTTTGAGCTCATTTCCCCCTGCCCATGCTTCCTCTTGCTGAAATCCCCACACTTCTGGAGACCCATGCTCATGCTTGACCTCGGGAGAGCTGTTTTCAACTGCTTTGCCCGTCCAAGGCTCATAGAATCGGTTAGGATCTACTACCGACTCATAAGCTTTCTGTTCCGACGATGACTTCTGTTCCTCATGGTCCTCAGACGGCTGTTCCCAAGAAACGGACTCCTGTTGTGCTGGCCCTCTGTAGGAAGTTTCAGGATCTGTAACGTAATCGGAGGACGAGTCATTGGTAGAATAGGCCTCTGCATGAGGATGCTCTCCATCGGCGGAAAGGGATTGAACCGGATGCTCAGGTGCATGCACTACGGTAAATTCCTCATCCAGCCAAACCGCCGTCTCCTCCGCGTGCGAGCTTTCTACGCCATGCAAAGAAAGAACGCCTGTAATGTTTAGACTACGTAAAGAGAGCAGGTCCACATCAAAATTTTCAATCTCGACAGAGATATCTTCCAATCTCCCTACGCGGTTTAGCGGAATGGTAATTTCCACAGGGATCAAATGATGAAGCTCGCTCGTGAACTGTTCAGGTGTGCGGTACACGCCCTCCAGCAGCAAATGCCCTCGCAAAGCGGCATGGTCGCCGTGGGTTACAACCTGAATGCGTGGCAGAAGCTCAATTTCCTCCAACTCAGCAATCCCGGCAGCTTCCTCCGTCAAATGAATGCGTTCATAAATATCAAAACGCAAGCCTTGCGGCTGATCATTCTGTTGTTTGTTCAAGGATGGCATCCTCCTTTGGGCAGTCTCCGCACATCCTCTGACTTCTGGTCAGGCGCACGGAAACTCCATATTGCAAACCGTTTCTAGGTTCAAGTATATGCGCCAAAATAGAAGGCATGCCATCTTTTATAGCTGTTTGTGTAGCTTTTGAAAATCATCCGGCCAAGCATCCTCCACGGTAATCGTTTCGCCACTCAGCGGATGACAGAAGGTAAGACGCTCTCCGTGCAGCGCCTGCCTGCCAAAATCAGTAGCCCGCCCCCCGTATAATACATCCCCAAGCAACGGGTAGCCAGCATGACTAAGATGTACGCGAATCTGGTGCGTCCGGCCTGTCTCCAGCGTCAGATATACGAGACTCACTGCACTTGGACCGCTTCCCCATACTTCCCCGAGTTCAATATGGGTAACCGCCTTTTGCCCAGTTGGAGATACACGACGGCGCTGCTTATGATGCCTGTCCTTGCCAATCGGCCAATCCAACGTTCGCAGCGATGGGGGTACTTTCCCTCGTACCAAAGCTACATACCTGCGGCCTATATCCTTAGCTCGCATTTGCTCGTCCAGCTTGAGCAACGCAAATTCATTTTTGGCATATAGCACTGGGCCCGTCGTATCCACATCCAGACGATGTACATGCCGTACCGCCGCATGAATGCCATTCATCTCATAGTAGGATGCGACAGCATGATCCAACGTCAGCGGACCATCCTGCACAGCGCCGTCCGGATGTACTGCCATACCTGCCGGTTTATGCACTACCAGGCAAAAATCATCTTCATACAGTACCTTCAAATCATACCAACGAGGGGTGATTCCAAGGTTTATTACAGGAAAAAGGGCCAGCCGCAGCCGGTCCCCTGTAAGTTCAATCTCTTTTGCATGACGCAGTCTGCGCCACAGCTTTTCCGGTAATTTCAAACGATTCAGCAACCACTGATCTACAGCATCAGCATTGTTTTTTTCCCCGTCTGTGATTTCCCGTCCTGGCGTGACTTCCAGCCACGGTCCTCTTCTTTTCCAGCCACCTTGCCAGCTCATAGACGTTTGAGCGCGCGATAGTTCGCCTCAATGGTGGCATCAATATCCTCTACCGTATGCACGCCCGACACAAACATACCCTCAAATTGAGATGGTGCCACACTGACTCCCTCATTCACCATTTCAGTAAAGTAACGGCGGAAGTGGTCCTGATTACTCGTTTTAGCTGTGTCAAAATTGACAACCTTTTCTTCTGTAAAAAATGGACAAACCATGGAACCCACGCGATTGATCGTGACAGGGATACCCAGCTCGCTCGCATTACGTTCGAATCCGGCTTGAAGTCTTGCTGCCCGCTCTTCCAGGCGATCGTATACTTCTGGCGTCAGCAATTTAAGTGTCGAATAACCTGCTGCCATAGCCAGCGGATTTCCGCTAAGCGTACCCGCTTGATAAATTGGCCCCGATGGAGCAATCTGCTCCAGAATATCCCGACGTCCGCCGTAAGCACCTACAGGGAGTCCACCACCAATCACTTTACCCAGACAGGTAAGATCCGGCGTCACACCAAAGCGACCTTGAGCCGAATGAAGTCCAACCCGGAATCCAGTCATCACTTCATCAAAAATCAGCAGACTTCCGTACTGCTGGGTTACCTCACGCAAACCTTCCAAAAATCCAGGCTGTGGCGGTACAACTCCCATATTGCCTGCTACTGGCTCGACAATAATTGCGGCAATCTCTTCGCCAAATTTCTCAAAAGCTAGCTTCACCGAAGCCAAATCATTATAAGGGACGGTGATGGTATGGGTGGCTACGACTTCAGGTACACCCGGACTATCGGGCAAGCCTAATGTCGCAACACCAGAGCCTGCTTTAATCAGCAAACTGTCCGCATGACCGTGATATGATCCCTCAAATTTAAGGATTTTACTACGGCTCGTAAATCCGCGTGCGAGTCGAATCGCACTCATAGTCGCCTCAGTTCCGGAGTTAACCATACGTACAATGTCCATAGAAGGAACACGCTCACATACGAGCTTGGCCATTTCGGTTTCTGCCAACGTTGGTGCGCCGAAGCTGGTTCCTTTTACAACAGCAGCCTGTAAAGCTTTAACCACTTCGGGATGTGCATGGCCCATAATAAGCGGTCCCCATGAACATACATAGTCTAAATAGGATTGACCATCAATATCATATACACGCGATCCTTCGCCATGGTCAATATATACAGGTGTAATCCCAACAGATTTAAAAGCCCGTACCGGGCTGTTAACGCCACCCGGAATGTATTGTTTTGCCTCATCAAAGGCTACTTTGGAGTTCGTATCCTTGCGCACTTTCCGTTGTTCGTCGATCAATCTGACCACTCCTATCTTCTGAAAATAGACTTATTGCTTCAACCATCTTGCCGCATCCTTGGCCGAATAGGTGATAATCATATCTGCACCCGCACGCTTCATGCTTGTCAGAATCTCCAGCACCATTGCTTTTTCATCAATCCAGCCTTGAAGAGCGGCTGCCTTGACCATGGCATATTCACCACTAACGTTGTAAGCCACCATAGGCAGATCAAATTGATCCTTAATCGTGCGCATCACGTCCAGGTAAGAAAGAGAAGGCTTCACCATCAGCATATCCGCACCCTCCAGCACATCAGACTCCGCTTCTCGCAATGCTTCACGTGCATTGGCAGGGTCCATCTGATAGGATTTGCGGTCACCAAACTGCGGCGCAGAATCTGCGGCTTCCCGGAAAGGACCATAAAAAGCAGACGCATATTTGACGGAATACGACATAATCGGAATATGTGAAAAGCCTTCCAGATCCAGCCCCTGCCGAATCGCTTGTACAAAACCGTCCATCATATTAGATGGCGCGATAATATCCGCACCAGCTCTGGCCTGAGAAACGGCTGTACGTACCAGCACCTCCAGAGATTCATCATTCAATACTTCACCGCATACCTCACCATCATGCTCATGCATGTGTACCATACCGCAGTGTCCATGGTCCGTAAACTCACACAAACAAGTGTCAGCCACAACCAGCAGTTCGGGATAACGAGACTTGATCAAACGAGTAGCTTCCTGAACAATACCATCGTCCACAAAAGCCGAAGTCCCTACACTGTCTTTTGTTTCCGGTATGCCAAACAGGAGCACGGCGGGAATGCCAAGCTCACTAATCTCTTTCAGTTCTTCCTCCAGCCGATCCAGAGAAAAACGGTATACACCTGGCATAGAGCTAATTTCCTGTTTAACCCCAGTGCCAAATGTTACGTAGATCGGTTGGATAAAATCAGCGGGATTCAATACCGTCTCACGCACCATACTGCGAATTGCAGCCGACTGACGCAAACGACGATGTCTAGTAAAAGGAACACTCATGAATACAAACCTCCATTTTTTATACATTCATTAGCAAAAACAAAAAATTATAATGTCATAAGAGTACTTGATCGTTTCCAGTCACATAACGATTGGATCAGACTTTCAATGGTTGCCTTCTCTGACATAAAACTCACAGTCAAACCGGCTTGGGTAGCTGTCTCACCGGTCAAAGGACCTATTACAGCAATCGTAACTCCCTCCAGCAGCGACAACGGATCATGGATCCCCATTTGCCTGAGCGCTTCCAGAAAAAAGGTGACAGTTGAGGAACTCGTAAACGTAATCGCATGAATGGCACGTTCCTCAAGCAGCTTGAGGAGCTCGTCATCCTGTGTGTTGGCTGCCAGCACAGTTTGATACAAATCAGCCTCGGTCACATGAAGCCCCATCTCCCTCAGCTTTTCTGGCAGCCACGGCCGTGCTAGATCACCTCTAGGTAGAAATACGTTCTGCCCTGCCTGCAAATCCTGCTCAAACCCTTCGAGCAAGCCTTCTGCCTGAAAAGGGCCTTCGATCTGTTCTGCCACAATTCCGTGTGTCCGAAGCGCAGCTGCTGTAGCTGGTCCGACTGCGGCAATACGAGCTTTGAACAGCATGCGTACGTCCTTGCCCTGTTCCTTTAAGTGCGTGAAAAAGTATTCAACTCCATTAACACTGGTGAAAAACACCCAATCATATTCAGGTAGTCGCGCAAATGCCTCTTTAATTTCCTGTTTGGTTGACTCGTCCGAAGGGGCGACCGTCTGAATAACTGGAAATTCATAAGGCTCGCCGCCAAGCTCCTCAATCCGGTGAACCAGACTGCTGGCCTGCGCACGCGCGCGAGTAACCAAAATCCGCTTGCCAAACAAAGGCATGTCCTCAGCCCATTTTAACTGTTCACGTTGATTGACCACTTCTCCGACAACGATGACGGCGGGAGGTTGAAAATTCGCAGCCTTCACCTTAGCTTCAATATCCGCCAGCGTACCCACCAGCGTATCCTGCTCGGCGCGGGTCCCCCAACGGATCAAGGCAACCGGAGTATTTGACGGCTTACCGTGTTTTATCAGCTGTTCACTGATATAGCCGATCTTTGCTACACCCATCATAAAGATCAGTGTGCCCGTTGCGTTCGTCACTTTATCCCAATGAATACTTTTGTCGAGTTTATCGGGACTTTCATGACCTGTAATGATAGACAGCGATGAGGCCATATCCCGGTGTGTGACTGGAATGCCCGCATAGGCGGGCACACTGATTGCTGATGTGATGCCGGGTATAATTTCATAGGAAATACCATGTTTACGCAGTAGCCCGGCTTCCTCGCCGACTCGTCCAAATATAGTGGGATCTCCCCCTTTAAGACGAACAACTGTTTTTCCTTCCAAGGCCAAATCCACCAGCAGCTGATTAATTTCCTCTTGCTTCATGGTGTGACGATCTGGCAACTTGCCGACATAGATTTTTTGGGCACCTGGCTTCATCAATCCCAACAGGCGCGGGCTTGCCAGTCTGTCGTACACAATGACATCGCCCAATTGAATGCATTCCCAACCCTTGACCGTAATTAATCTTGCGTCTCCGGGTCCTGCACCTACCAAATATACTTTTCCTGCCATGCTATCATCCCCTCACCTGCGCCAGAATCTGTTCCGCTCCTTTGGCTATCAAACTGGCCGCCACCGCTTCTCCCAGCTTTTGCGGATCATTTCCCTGGAACGTTTCCTTCAAAATAACCTCGCCATCTGGCGAGCCTACCATGCCCGTGAGGCTGATTTCTTGACCAGCCCAGACCGCATGAGCCCCGATCGGCACTTGGCATCCCCCATTTAACACGCCCAGAAAGGTTCGTTCTGCCGCAACGGTAGCCGAGGTATCCCGGTCGTTGTAAAGGTGCAGCAAGGCCAATAGCTCTTCGTCGCTCGCACGACATTCAATACCCAGCGCTCCCTGCCCGACTGCCGGCAAACAGTCTTTCTCCGGTATATAGGACGTAATTCGCTCTTTCCAGCCCATCCGGTGCAAGCCTGCTGCCGCCAAAATGATAGCGTCAAAGCCTTCCGTCTCCAGCTTTTTCAGACGGGAATCAATATTACCACGCACAGGCTCCAATTGTAGATCAGGTCGCATGGACTTGATTTGACTGGCTCTGCGCAGGCTGCTCGTGCCCACCTTTGCCCCTTGAGGCAAATCCTCCAGGCTCTTGGCGCCCAATGTGATCAGGCAATCACGTGGGTCCTCACGGCGCGGCACAGCGCCGTTGACAAGCCCTTCCGGCAATTCGGAAGGCATATCCTTCATACTATGTACTGCCATATCAATCTCACCAGCCAGCATGGCCTGTTCAATTTCTTTGACAAAAAGCCCTTTGCCACCCACTTTGGACAAGGTTACATCCAATATTCGATCACCCTTGGTGAGGATTTTCTTCACAACAAATTGCAAATCCATTCCATGCTCCGCGCACAGCGCGTTCAAATCTTCAATGACATGCCCGGTCTGAGTTAACGCCAGCGCACTCTGTCTGCTGCCTACCACAATTGTTCGCATGTTATTCCTCCTGATTTTGCGCAATCCATAGGTCTATTTCTTTTTCGGTCCAAGCCATAAATTCATGACGCCGTATTTGATCCAAAATTCCGCTACTCGCTAAGCGCCTCAGTAGTTTGGTCCTTTGCTGTGGGGAACTTATTTTACGTTTGATGATCTGTCGCATATCGTGCATGAAATCCAGATATGGCTCGTATTCGCTACCAAACAACGTATTCAAAGCTGATGTAATATCAGTGGTCACAGCAGGGCCAGCTCCTTCTGTGGAAATACTAATCGTCAGTCTTCCTCGTCGAATGATACCCGGCGTTATAAAGTCTCCCTCTTCCGATCGATCCGCCACATTTACCAGTATACCCCTTTGTCTGGCCTCATGCGCAACCTCATAATTCACTTCTCTCTGGTTCGTCGCCGCATATACAAGAAAGGCTCCCTGGAGGTCACCCTCGCGATATACGCGATTTACCCAGTGGAGCTGCTTGTGATCCGCCAGAACCTGTAAATCCGGCGTTATATTCGGGCTAATGACGGTAATGAATGCCCCACTTTCCATCATCCCCTTTACCTTTCGTTCCGCAATCCTACCGCCACCTACAACACAACAGATCTTATTCTTACAATTCAACGAAATCGGGACAAAATGCTGCAAAAGGCTTTTCACTCTCCCGTCCACTGATGAAATACAGACCAGGAATTCAGCAAAAAATTAAGAATCAATAGCGTGTAGCCCACCAATGCCCACTTTGCCATGACAAGCCCTGAACGCTGATTCAATCTTTTGCTCACTAAAAATATAATATACACGCACAAGGCAATCGCTGTCATCAGCACCTTGGTATCTAGCAAGAGACGCCAGCGTTCCTCGGCAATAATAGAAATAACGGCAACTACAATAGAGACCCCTAACAAAGGAGTACCAATCAACAACGCCATATGCGTATACCGGTCCATCATTTCCAGACTCGGCAGGCGTCTGATCGTGTCATTCCATTTCTTTACTTTCAATTTACGATGCAAAAACAGATATAACCCCGAAAATACAGCTGCTACCGTCATTGCTACAAAACCAAGATTAGCCAGCGCAATATGAATCAGGAGCAGCCCATGCACTGTATGCCAATTTCCAAGCGGGTTGTCGAGAGGCTCCATCCATATATTGTTGAGCACTAGCACTGCAAAACTAATAATATTAAGCAACAATACCGCAAATTCGGATCGCTGATAACGTGTCAGAATCAAAGAAATCAGTACCAAAATAACTGAGAACAGAAATAGAAAATCATAGGTCACGAAAATAGGAAGATGCCCTTCATTCCAGGTTCTTATCCCCATATAAGCAAGCTGGAGCACCAGAACGACAACAAGAAGCCCTGTACCTGTCCGTTTAGCATTCGCATTGCGACGAATCCCATCCGAGAATACAAACAGAAGGCTCAGGGCAAAAACATAAATCATTGAATCATATATAAGCATGCCTGAAGCCACTTCTGTTCACCCACCTTTACAGGCTGGCCGGCGCAAACGACGCTGGCAAAGCCTGAGCCTGAACGGTTTTTTCATGAACACCGGCTTCCGGTTTCATTAACGCAGACGCATCGCTTTTATCTACTTTCTGAGCGGCGTCATCCAAACGATCCTCCAGAGCAAAAATATGGCTAAACATGTCTAGGGCCTCATTTCCCTGCTTTTGAACAGCCAGTTCCTTTACCCGATTGATCGGATCATGCATCATCTGATTCAGCATACTTTTCGTCAAGCGGCTAATCACTTTGCGTTGCCGTTCATCCAGCTCGGGAAGCTTATTGAACAAGCTTTCCAACGTATCCTGATGTACAGACTCCGCTTTTTCTTGTAATGCACGAATCACCGGACGCACTCCCATCGTTTTCAACCATTGATAAAACTCGCTAAGCTCATCTTCGATCATATGCTCGATTTTTGTAGCTTCGGTACGGCGCATTTCCAAATTGCTCTCCACGATCCCTTCCAGATCATCAATATCGTACAGGAAAACATTCTGTAATTCACCAATAGCCGGGTCGAGATCACGCGGAACCGCAATATCAATCATAAACAAAGGACGGGACTGTCGACGTTTCATACTTGCTTCAACCCGAGTCCGATCCAGAATATAACCCTGGGCACCTGTCGAGCTAATGACAATATCCACATCCGCCAACCGATTCATGCCTTCCTCCATCGTAACCGGCGTTCCATGGAACTTGGAGGCAAGGTCTTCCGCACGGGACAAGGTTCGGTTTGCTACAATAACCTCGGCTGCTCCGCCGCTGTACAAATGCTTAACGGTAAGCTCGCTCATTTTACCAGCACCGAGAATCAGTACCTTTTTATCGGTAAACATCCCGAAAATCCGTTTGCCCAGCTCAACTGCTGCATAGCTGACAGATACGGCACTTTCTCCAATAGACGTCTCCGAATGGGCACGCTTGCCCAATGTGACGGCCTGCTTAAACAACATATTAAACCACGTTGCCGTAATTTTCTGGGATTGAGCCTGAAGAAAAGCGTTCTTTACCTGTCCCAAAATTTGTGTTTCTCCGATTACCATAGAATCAAGACCACAAGTCACACGGAACAAATGCCGAATCGCCTGCTCGTCCTCATATATATATAAATGTTGTGTAAATTGATCACGCGGAATGCCAAACCATTGCTCCATAAAACTGCGTATAAAATAACCGCACATGTGAAGGCGGTCCACCACAACATATATTTCAGTCCGATTGCAGGTTGCGACAACTACGCCCTCCAACACACTTTTGGTAAGTTTGAGTTGTTCCAGCGCTTTTGGCAAATCTTGTTCTGCAAATGTAAAACGTTCTCTGACTTCCACAGGCGCCGTACGATAATTCAACCCAACAACGACGATGTGCATTGCAAATTCACCTGCCTAAACTGTAATAAGAATATCCTCTGTTATCATAAACTATGTTAATTATATCACAGAAGTCCGAATCTCCTCCGGCTGTTTTATGAATTGTTTATGAAAATTGGATGGCTTTCATGAACATCTAGCACGTTCTGTATGATTTGATTTAGTGTAGACCACTTTTAAAACAAATAACCATGGAAATGTTCCATGGTTATAATATAGGACGCACAAATGGCTCCATAAAAGAACGATTTACACCAACTCAGCCAGCTTGCACTCCGGTGATTCCACCTGAAGTTCTCCCAAGCCGCGAATCAGCTTCTTCGCATATGTTTTTTTCGGTTTTAGAACGGATACCAGGTGATCAATAGCCAGCTGCGGATCGACAGTCTCACCGCAAGTATAACAATCAATAGCGGCAAACCCTCTCTCAGGATACGTATGAATAGAGAGATGACTCTCCGACAACAGTACAAGCACGGTAGCTCCCTGTGGTTCGAATTGCTTGGATTGAACGGACATCACCGTTGCTCCGCAAGCTTCAGCTGCTTCAACTAATTGAGCCTCCAAAAACTGCGCATCATTCAGTAATTCAAACTCAACACCCCAAGTATCTACGGCAACGTGTCTTCCGAAAGTTGAGTACTCCAATTCCATCTTTCGGTTCCCCCTTCCTAGGAATAAAATGTTTGAAAAAATTTCATCCGCTAGGACCTACGTCATTCACTTCCCGAGGGAATAACCTCTCGCAACATTCAATGTCCTGAGTGAATCCTGGTTCCTATATTCATTTTCAACGAGATTAAAAATAACATCTATGTGCAGCAAATGCAATCATTATTTTGGAATAAAAAAGCCCCTTTCGGTAAAGAAAGGGACTACACTGCATAACGATTCATTCCATGTATTCATGCCTTACTAAGCTTCCAGTGCAAATAATTTCGAGCAACTCATTCGAAGCTTGTGGTCAATCTGTTCCAACTCGGAGAAAGTACGCGCCAAATTCCGCTGGTCAAGCAACGAATTAATGAGATGGTATACGTCTGATATTTCATTTTCGACGTTCTGATGCTGGAAAAGCTGTTGCAGTTCCTGCACCGTATTTTTATATTCAAATACCAGCCTGGAGCCTACGGCATTCTTCTCCATAATTTTACGAACCGTACCTTCATTATAAAAATACACCATAGTGAATCCTTGATACATTCGGTAAACGATGCCTTCGCCCTTAAAACGAACAAAAAGTTTGCGCATAAACAGGGTTAGTTGCGGATGAATTAAGCGGCAAGTCAATTCACACACAAATGCTCCCTCTTTGGCTTCAAAAAACAAATGAACTTCCTCACCCGCACTATGTTCCAGAACGATTTCCTGTCTTCCGTTATCTAGAACTTTAATATAGTAATGCACCTGGGAATCATCCACCGCCCGCAAAAATTCGTCCATTTGAGTTTCCGACAAAGTCAAAGTGGTTTTAACATACTCTGTGGCTAACCGCTGAGCCATACCAATCTCCTCAATTCTTTCCTGAACCTATAAGTTTAGCTTTATGCTTTATTATACATCAGACCTACAACGCTTTTCTTGTACATCAAATCATAAATTTCCGCCATACATCGGAAATAAACAGAAAATAATGGGGTTGAGACTGCATTATCCTCCATATACTCACTTTTCTGCTTAAATTCCATGAGTTCCTTTAGTTATTATATATTATTCCCACCAATTTAGTGAGTTTAATATTTTTTGAAGCCCGAATCATGAAAAAGAGACGCCCTCAAGGACGTCCCTAGCCTTACAATTCCCTCTGCTGCTCTTCGTCGTCATTCTCTATATAGCTGGAGATGACAGACCACAGCTCTTCCTTGCCCATACCTTCTTCGGATGAAAAGGGGATAAACAATCCCCCGGGAAGTATTCCGAGTTCCTGCTTGATTACCTTGTAATGCTTTTCTCGCCGCGTTTTAGGGATTTTATCTGCCTTCGTGCCTACAACACATACGGGAAGCCCGTTATGACGCAGCCAATCATACATCATGATATCGTCCTTGGACGGCGGATGGCGCAAATCTACCATTTGAAGCACCAGTTTGAGTGGCTCACGCTCCAGCAAATAAGACTCAATCATCTGCCCCCAAGCCTTACGGGACGTTTTGGATACCTTGGCGTAACCGTAACCGGGAAAATCGACAAAATAGAGATCATCATTAATCCGGTAATAATTGAGTTGCTGGGTTTTACCCGGCGTTGAGCTGGTACGCGCCAAATTTTTACGGTTAATCAACCGGTTAATCAGTGAAGACTTTCCTACATTGGAGCGCCCCGCCAGAGCAATCTCTGGCAAAGCGTCCACAGGAAACTGATCGGGGCCAACCGCACTTATTATAAATTCTGCTTTTGTTACTTTCATTGTGTCCTTAATTCCTCTCTAATGTACCCTTGCCTGCTCAACCAAAGCATGCTTTAGCACCTGATCCATATGGGCAACGGGGACAAATTCAACATCCTGCCGGATACTGTCGGGAATATCCTTCAAATCCCGTTCATTATCTTTGGGAAGCAGAATTTTTTTGTAGCCTGCCCGGTGGGCAGCCAGCGACTTCTCTTTCAAACCACCAATCGGCAATACTCGGCCGCGCAAAGTAATTTCGCCTGTCATAGCTACATCCTTGGATACATGACGGTTGGTCAAAGCTGAAATTAATGCGGTAGCAATAGTAATTCCCGCAGATGGGCCATCCTTCGGAATCGCACCCTCAGGAATATGAATGTGGATATCATTTTTCTCATAAAAGTCCAGTTCAATGCCCAGATCAACTGCTTTCGAACGAGTGTAGCTGAATGCCGCCTGGGCAGACTCCTTCATAACGTCTCCCAGTTTACCCGTAAGAATCAGTTTACCGCTACCAGGTACGACGGTCACTTCAATCATCAGTGTTTCACCACCGACCTCTGTCCATGCCAAGCCTGTAACCGTACCGATCTGATCCTCCAGTTCTGCAACACCGTAACGGAATTTAGCGATACCCAGATAATCCTTCAGATTATCCGGTGTGATTTGAATCGGTCCTTCGCCACCAGATACAACGGACTTCGCCGCCTTGCGGCACAGAGAAGCCATTTGCTGTTCAAGATTCCGCACACCGGATTCACGGGTATATTCACGGATGACACGCAGGAGCGTATCCTCCCCGATGACCAACTGTTCCTCGTTCAAGCCATGCTCTCTCTTCTGCTTGGGCAATAGGTACCGATTGGCGATTTCCAGCTTCTCCAGTTCGGTGTAGCCTGGAATATAGAGTGTCTCCATACGGTCCATTAGCGGACGCGGGATGTTGTGTGCAGCATTGGCTGTCGTTACAAACATCACATTGGACAGATCAAACGGCAACTCGACAAAATGGTCACTGAACGTATTGTTTTGTTCAGGATCAAGCACTTCGAGCAATGCCGCCGACGGATCCCCTCGAAAATCGGAAGCCATTTTATCAATCTCATCCAGCAAAAATACCGGATTAGACGTTCCTGCGGTCTTCATCCCTTGAATGATCCGCCCCGGCATCGCGCCAACATAAGTCCGGCGGTGACCACGGATTTCCGCTTCATCCCGCACACCTCCGAGAGAGATGCGGACAAATTCCCGACCCATGGATTTGGCAATCGAACGGGCCAACGAGGTCTTGCCGACCCCTGGCGGGCCTACGAGACACAGAATCGGTCCCTTAATGGTCTTCACCAGCTTGCGCACAGCCAAATACTCCAATACACGTTCCTTGGGTTTATCGAGTCCGTAGTGGTCGTTATTGAGTACCTCTTCAGCTTTGACGATATCCAGATCATCATCGGTAAACTTGTTCCACGGCAAGCTTAACAACCAATCAACATAATTACGGATGACGCCACCCTCGGCAGAGCTTGCCGGCATTTTTTCCAAACGGTCGATTTCCTTTTCGACCTTCTCCTTCACCGGAACAGGCAGCTCCAGTTCACTTAGCTGGTTGCGCAGTTCTTCAACTTCTCCTGCGCGGCCTTCCTTCTCGCCAAGTTCCTTTTGAATCGCCTTCATTTGTTCACGCAGATAATACTCCTTCTGCGTCTTCTCCATTTGCTTCTTCACACGCTGGTTGATTTTACGTTCCAGCTCCAGTACTTCACGCTCATTATTCAAAATATCCAGAAGCTTCTCCAGACGCTGAGTAACGTCGATCGTCTCCAGTATATCCTGCTTTTCCTTAATTTTGAGCGTAAGATGACTTGTGATCACGTCTGCAAGTCGTCCAGGCTCTTCAATATCGGATACCGCAGCGAGAGTCTCTGGTGTTACCTTTTTGGACAAGTTGATATAATGCTCGAACTGAGTTAATACAGTGCGCATAAGCGCATCCGTCTCAGGCTGTACGTTTTCTGCCTCGTGCAGCTCCTTCGCCATTACCTCGTAATATTCTTCATTGTCCGTATATTGAATAATCTCGGCGCGTTCCAGCCCTTCCACCAATACTCGAATAGTTCCATTAGGAAGCTTGAGCATCTGGCGTACCTTGGCTACCGTGCCGACTCGAAAGATGTCCTCTTGTGTGGGTTCTTCAATATTTACTTCTGATTGAGAACACAGGAGAATCAAATTGTCTTCAACCATCGCTTTTTCCAAAGCCTTGACCGATTTTTCCCGGCCCACATCGAGATGCAGAACCATGCTCGGGTAGACCAGAAGTCCTCTTAAAGGCAGCAAAGGAAAACGACGACCTTTTGTCTTGGTGGGTCCCATCGCTTTCGCACCTCCAGTGATTCTCAGGTTCCGGATTTTACAATCCTCACGTTGTTATCTTTCATATTTTATCAAATGTTTTATGAAAAAACCAATGAAAGGGTCGTTTATCAGCAAGATCCTGTATCTGATATCGTCCCGTTATGCGTTCCATCAGCCTGTAACAAGGAAGATTGGGATGGGCGAAAAGTCTCAATTGGCGCATGCACAGGCAAATCTGACGTCATCTCTTCCCCAAACACATGTCGGAACACTTCGGTAACCGACTGTACGGGGATGACTTTTAAACCCTCAATGCTGTCAAAAATAGCTTGCCAGTTATCCTGCGGAATGATCACTTTTTTGGCTCCCGCCTGAAAAGCGGCTTCAACCTTGGCTAATACACCACCAATCGGTTTGACACGACCATGGATGCTAACTTCGCCAGTCATAGCAATTTCATGATCCACCGGAATTCCCCGCATCGCGGAAGCAATGGCTGTTGCCATCGCAATTCCTGCGGACGGGCCATCTACCGGCGTACCCCCAGGGAAATTGATATGCAAATCGTAATTCGACGGAGATAATCCGAGCGTACGCAAAACGGTTAAAACATTTTCCACAGAACCTTTAGCCATGCTCTTACGGCGTAGCGTGCGGGACCCACCTCCAATTTCTTCCTCATCCACGACCCCCGTAATATTATAAATCCCCTTCCCCTCAGGAACCGGAACTGCTGTAACTTCAATTTCCAGCAGCATCCCCATGTTCGGGCCATATACAGCTAATCCGTTAACGAATCCGATTTGCGGCAAGCCCGGTATTTTTCGGTCAGGACGCGGTTGAATTTGACTGCTGCCCGCTACCCATTCCACGTCGGAAGCATTGAGACGTTCCCTTTTCTCGGTAAGTGCCAAACCAGCAGCCAGCTGGATCATATTGACCGCTTCCCGACCGTTCGTAGCGTAACGCTGTACAACTTCTACCGCCTCAGGACAAGGGCCAAAGCCTAGCTTGTGGACAGCATCCTCTGCAATACGAGCAATCTCCTGTGGCTGCAAGGCACGGAAATAAATCTCCATGCACCGGGAGCGAATCGCAGGTGGCAGTTCATGCGGCGAACGGGTCGTCGCACCTACCAAACGAAAATCGGCTGGCAAACCGTTTTGGAAAATATCGTGGATATAAGCAGGAGTGTTCGAATCTTCCGAGTTGTAATACGCACTTTCCAAAAATACCTTGCGATCCTCCAGTACTTTCAACAGTTTATTCATCTGCGTTGGATGCAGCTCACCAATCTCATCAATGAACAGCATACCCCCATGCGCCTTCGTCACAGCCCCGGGCTTAGGCTGCGGGATACCCGCCACCCCCATCGCTCCTGCCCCTTGATAGATTGGATCATGCACTGAACCTATCAGCGGGTCCGCAATACCGCGCTCGTCAAAGCGGGCCGTCGTAGCATCAATCTCCGTGAATTTGGCATCTCCCTTGAACGGGGAGGACAGATTCTTCTTAGCCTCTTCCAGCACCACGCGTGCAGCAGCCGTCTTCCCTACACCCGGTGGGCCATAAATAATGACATGCTGTGGATTCGCACTACATAACGCGGCCTTGAGCGCGCGCAGTCCGTCCTTCTGACCCACGATATCCTGTAATGTGGCAGGACGTGTGCGTTCAGCCAACGGTTTGGTAAGTGAAATAGAGCGCAATTTGCGCAGCTTATCCAATTCCTTGCGGGATTCCCGATCCACCGCACTACGGTTCGTTTTCTGGCTCCGCAGGAGGTTCCAGAAATACAGACCAATAACAATCCCGAAAAACATTTGCACCAATAACAAAATCATAGTCAAGTCCATCGTATTTCCTCCGTTTCTCATCTTAGCAATTTGAAAAATGCCGCTCTATGAAAAACAGTATTTCCTTTTCCGCGATAGCTAAACGGCGGTCTTTCAAAAGATCAGAGAGAAATACAAAAACACCGCGAAGAACAGTTCTGTAGCAGAGCTGCTCTCCACGGCGTTTAAATGATGACAATAGATTATGACAATGCCTCTTTATAATAACTGCTTTTGCCTACACCTTCTCGGCGGTATGACGTTCTTCACGTCCAGGTATTTTCCCTGTTTCCTCATATGCCTTGACGATGATATCAATTTCTTTTTTCAATTCGTCGACCATATCAGCCTCAGGTACTTTGCGAATCATTTTTCCATAACGGAACAATAGGCCTTCACCACGCGCTCCGGCAATTCCGATATCAGCTTCCTTCGCTTCACCCGGGCCATTTACTGCACAACCCAGTACTGATACTTTAATCGGTACCTTGAGTTTTGCAATGTAGTCCTCCACCTCGTTGGCAATAGAGAACAGATCTATATCCAGACGTCCGCAAGTCGGACAAGAAATCAGTGTAGCTGCGTTTGTGATCAATCCAAACGTCTTGAGCAACTCACGTGCTACCTTCACTTCTTCCACCGGATCAGCACTGAGCGAAATACGCATTGTAGAGCCGATGCCTGAGGCCAGCAAAGCACCCATACCTGCAGCGCTTTTAACTGTACCAGTAAAGAGCGTACCCGCTTCGGTAATACCCAGATGGAGCGGGTACTTAATAATTTCAGCGGCCTTCGTATAAGCGGCAATCGCCATAGGAACATCAGACGCCTTCAGTGACACGATAATGTCATGGAAATCAAGTTCTTCCAGTATCCCGATATGATACAGTGCGCTTTCTACCATCGCTTCTGGCGTAGGGTAGCCATACTTATCAAGTAAATGCTGTTCCAATGATCCGGCGTTCACACCAATCCGAATCGGAATCCCTTTTTCCTTGCACGCCTTCACGACAGCTTCCACTTTCTCACGCCGTCCAATGTTACCTGGATTAATGCGAACCTTATCAATTCCATTTTCAATGGCCAGTAGAGCCAGCTTGTGATTAAAGTGAATATCTGCGACCAGCGGAATATGAATCCGTTTTTTAATTTCCTTAATGGCTGCGGCAGCTTCCTCATTGTTGACGGTAACCCGCACCAGTTGGCATCCAGCTTCTTCCAAGCGAAGAATCTCGGCTACAGTTGCTTCCACATCTGCTGTTTTGGTTGTACACATACTTTGGATGATGACTTCATTGCTGCCGCCAATCGTCAGATTCCCGACTTTAACGGGACGTGTGTCTTGTCTTAAGAACATGTACTTTTCTCTCCCATTAACACCAAACCTCCACCCCTTAAAACCTCATACAGGTTTAGTGAAGTGGAGATCCGGCTTCTCATGTTGTAGAGATCGCGAAGTATCAATCCTTAGGCGCTCTCTTCTTGTTTTTTATCCTTATCTGTACCACCGAGTTCCGGTGCGATTTTGTCTTTTACAACCTGCTCATTGATGACGCAAGTAGTGATATCATCACGGGAAGGAACCTCATACATCACATCCAGCATAATGCCTTCAATGATCGCACGAAGACCACGGGCACCCGTGTTACGCTTGATGGCTTCACGGGCAATGGCTTCCAGAGCATCTTGCTTAAACTCCAAAGTAACATTATCCAGTTCAAGCATCTTCTGATACTGCTTGACTAACGCATTTTTCGGCTCAGACAAAATACGAACCAATGTGTTCTCATCAAGCGGCTCCAGCGTAGAAATAACCGGCAAACGTCCTACAAACTCCGGAATCAGACCGAATTTCAAGAGATCCTCAGGCAATACCATTGAAGTATATTCGCCTGGTTTCAGATCTTTTTGTTCGCTAGTAGCGTTGAAGCCGATAACCTTTTTACCAATACGGCGTTTGATCATTTGCTCCAGACCATCAAAGGCACCACCGCAAATGAACAGGATATTCGTGGTGTCAATTTGAATAAACTCTTGATGTGGATGCTTGCGACCGCCTTGCGGAGGTACAGAAGCAACCGTGCCTTCCAAAATCTTAAGCAACGCCTGCTGTACACCTTCACCCGATACGTCACGCGTAATGGACGGGTTTTCGGATTTGCGGGCTACTTTATCAATTTCGTCAATGTAGATAATGCCGCGTTCGGCTTTTTCCACATCATAATCAGCAGCTTGAATCAGTTTCAGCAAAATATTTTCAACGTCTTCACCCACATAACCTGCTTCCGTAAGGGAAGTGGCATCGGCGATAGCAAAAGGGACGTTCAAAATTTTAGCCATGGTTTGCGCAAGCAACGTTTTACCCGAACCTGTAGGTCCAAGCATCAAAATGTTACTTTTTTGCAGTTCCACATCATCAATTTTGTTTTGAGTATTAATACGTTTGTAGTGATTATATACCGCTACAGACAACGATTTTTTCGCTTGATCCTGACCAATGACATATTGGTCCAGAATGTCACGGATTTGCATTGGTTTCGGAATGTCTTTCAGATCTACTTCTTCTTCATGACCCAATTCCTCTTCTACAATCTCCGTGCACAACTCAATGCATTCGTCACATATATATACGCCCGGTCCAGCAACAAGCTTGCGAACCTGATCCTGAGATTTACCGCAGAAAGAACATTTCAATTGTCCTTTTTCATCATTAAATTTAAACATAGAGCCACCCCTTTACAGATTAATCGGTTTAGACAGCACCTGGTCTATGATACCGTATGCTTTTGCCTCTTCCGCTTCCATGAAGAAATCCCGGTCAGTATCACGTTCGATTTTTTCGAGGGGCTGACCCGTACGCTCTACATAGATTTGATTCAGCTTAGCACGTGTTTTGATAATCCAGTCCGCATGAATCAGCATATCGGAGGCTTGCCCTTGAATGCCACCGAGCGGCTGATGGATCATGACTTCACTGTTGGTAAGCGCGTATCTCTTGCCTGGCGCACCCGCTGTGAGCAGCAACGAACCCATACTTGCAGCCATGCCTACACAGATCGTCGATACGTCCGGCTTAATGAATTGCATTGTATCATATATACCCATGCCCGCAGTTACAGAACCGCCTGGCGAGTTAATGTACAAATTAATATCCTTCTCTGGATCTTCCGCAGAAAGGAACAATAGCTGTGCAATGACGAGATTGGCGACATCGTCATCAATCGGGCCACTTAGGAAAATAATACGATCCTTAAGCAACCGCGAGTAAATATCGTAAGATCGTTCTCCTCGATTCGTTTGTTCCACAACCATAGGGACGAGACTCATCACGACCAACCTCTTTTCTTTATTAAAATGAACACCTGTATTCATCAGCTTCCTTATGTCCCATTAAAACGGAAGCAGCAAGCATGAAACGTGAACACCTTACAAAATATTTTAACATGTTCAGAGTCTCGTGTCATATTTGCATGCGCTCATATATGCAGTGCGGGCTGTTTACAGTACACTCTGCCGAGACCTTCTCATATTTAACCATGTTTCGTATGTATGTGCAAATATACGGTAGTGACTTATGTAAAACAAAAAAACACGACTCACAGCACTTTCCATAAACGACTAAAATTTGGGTTACCAAAGGTAAAAATAAGGCACGTAACTTTCACTACGTGCCTTATCCCTATCTAATTGCTACGTTGCAGCTTGTTACAGCATACTCCGTATATTTTATCGTCTGAATTACTCAGCAGCTTCAACTGGCGCTTCTACTTCTTTGCTGTTTTCCACCAACAAAGCAATCGTTTTGCGCAGTGAAATTTCTTCTTTCAGGTTAGCGAACGAGCCGTTACCTTCCAGAATGCTGCGGATTTCTTCAACTGAACGTTTGTAAGCTTCAGCCATGTTTTTCAGTTCTTCATCAATTTCCGCTTCGGAAACTTCGATGTTTTCTGCTTTAGCCACTTGCTCCAGCACGAGGTTGTTACGTACGCGCTTCTCAGCATCAGCTTTCATTTGCTCTTCCAGGTCTTCCTTGCTTTGACCAGAGAATCCAAGGAACATTTCAAGGTTCATACCTTGGCTACGCAAACGGTTGTCGAAATCGCGAACCATGTTTTGCACTTCGCTCTTCACCATTGCTTCAGGAATGTCGATTGTTGCATTCTCAGCAACTTTCTCCACTACAGCACCCTCGCGAGCTGCTTTAGCTTCGTTTTCCTTACGATCCAACAATTGCTTTTTCAAGTCTTCCTTGAATTCAGCCAGTGTGTCAAATTCGCTTACATCTTTAGCAAATTCATCGTCCAGTTCAGGAAGAACTTTGCGTTTCAGTTCGTGAACTTTCACTTTGAATACCGCTTGTTTGCCAGCGAGGTCAGCAGAATGGTAGTTCTCAGGGAACGTTACTTCAACGTCCTTGGAATCGCCAGTGTGCAAACCAACCACTTGCTCTTCAAAACCAGGGATGAATGTGTTAGAGCCCAGTTCCAAAGAATACTTCTCGGCTTGTCCGCCTTCGAACGGTACACCGTCCACGGAACCGTCGAAGTCAATAATAGCTGTATCACCGGATTGAGCAGCATCTTCATCAACGACAACCAATTCAGCATGACGTTGTTGCAGGCGCTCCAGTTCTTGAGCCAGTTCTTCGTCGCTTACTTCGAGTTTGCTTACAGGCACTTCTACGCCTTTGTAATCGCCCAAAGTTACTTCAGGTTTAACAGTAACCTTCGCTTTGAACTTGAAAGATTCGCCTTTAGCAAATTGATCAATTTCAACGTCAGGGCTGTCAACCGGGAAGATGTCCGTTTGCTCTACAGCTTGGCTGTAAGCTTCTGGCAACAGGATGTCAATTGCATCCTGGTACAAACTTTCAATACCATAGCGTTTTTCAAAAATAGGACGTGGTACTTTACCTTTACGGAATCCTGGTACACTTACTTGTTTTGCCACTTTATTAAAAGCTTTGTCGAGTGCAGCGGCTACACGATCCGCGTCAACCTCAACTTCAAGAACCCCAAGGTTCTTCTCTATTTTCTCCCAAGTTGCTTTCATTTTATGCTTTCCCCTCCAACAAAATCTTCACTTAGTTTTCATTACAATCAACGCACACAAAATAACCACTATAGTATATCTAACATTACTGTCTTTTTCAAGAGCAGCCCTTTGAATGCTTCACAGGTAAACGTTTCCGGTCATTAAGGAGTGTTCATTCCCGCCGCTACGAATAGTCGCATCGACCGATACGCCTGCTCAAAACGGAAGCGCAACGCATCTGTAATACCATATATAGCACGGGTTTCTTCCTCATTATTATTTCCGTTCAAACTTTCCGAAACTGTCTGGTGGAGTGCTGCAGCCCAAATATCCGGCATTCCGTCCTCTTCCACCAACATTGATCTATAATCTTTCGTACCGTATACTGCCATCACAAACTGTGACCACAGCTCCTGTGCAAAATAGAATAGTGTAGGCTCGTGCACCTCAGTCTGATCAGCCACCCGTTCCAAAATACGCATAATCGACTCTGGAAAATCACCTGGCTGTAACGGAACCGTTTCAATGTCGATTTCCGCTTGTTCATCACCCCGTCTGATTTCTATCGTCCCTTCCATTCCGCGTCGTCGCATGGTCTGTAGAACACGGAATTGAAGTAACGGATGGATTTCCCGTTCCGTAATCCAGCGAAGCAAGGCATCGTCGATTTCTGGCAGTTCCAGATAGGACAACTGCTCCAACGCTAAAATCGTCTGTTCGGATAAGGGTTCATCCATAGCCATCCGCAACAGCTTGTTGCCGTAGCCTGCATCCTGCTCCTGCTTAAAGCGTGCATGACGGCGAGCTAACTCTACTTCACTGACTTCTTCTTCCACAGCGTCCGTTACCGCTCCGCTGTCAGCGTACTGTGGAAATGCAGCTTCCAGCCATTGTAATAGAGCGTTCCATTCATCGTATTGCTTCTGCTCCTGTCCCTGACACTGCATTAAAAAACGCAGCATCGCCATCGCCTCTCCGTAACGTTCGTTTTCAAGCATCACAGTAAGTTGAATTTGATAATAGTCCAGTGTCTTCGGAAACAATACAATATTATTTTCTTTTGTCGTCACCTTGGAGTCCTTTATTCAAGGCACCCCCTCTCCTTCGCAAGCTCAAGTATTTGTAGATTATATGAGAAACAGTAGCCGAAGTCCAACCACTCGTCTTACACATATTCACCTGTATTCTAACATACCCTTTTATAAGGCAAAAAAAACTACTTCTACTCAGAATTTATGCTGTATAAAGCTTAAATAAGCGATATATGCAAAATAAGACTTGAATTTCTTTTGTCCATATGTTATATTAATATTCGCTTGAATTTTATGTCCCAGTAGCTCAGCTGGATAGAGCAACGGCCTTCTAAGCCGTCGGTCGGGGGTTCGAATCCCTCCTGGGACGTCATAACAAGAAGCTTCCATAATGGAGGCTTTTTTTGTTCTCATGAGATAAACCACGGGGGAACGTCGGGCCATCGGCATCGTTAGCCTATAATTCGTAGTCGACCATAGGGGAGTTCTCTCCTGATATATTACACCAAAAAAAGCTTCCGCAAGGGAGCTTTTTTTCATTATAAATAATGTAGAAAGAGTAGTCTGCCCAACGCTACTTTAGGCACTGATTTCAAGTCTCTACTCTTTCAAAAAAACGCAGAAATTGCTATCATCTATCATGTTGCACCATTTTTAAGTAAAGGAGGTAAACTGACTCCCTTGACTACGAATAAACTCCAAAAATCGCGGGAAATTCATCGTTTTGTTGCCACTTTGCTTTCCATATTAGGTACTGGATTGGGTATGTTTTATCTCGTCATTCCTTCCTATATGATTGGAGGAGCGGCTCTTATCATCACACAGGGAATTCTGATCTATTTTACAATGTTTTCTCTCGGATACCTGCTTATTATCTCGGGACCGTTGGCCATTTTTTTTCACATTTTAGGCATTGTTTTTACAGTACGATCTTTTCAAATTCCACACCATGCGGAGAGAGCACCGACGGGTGTATCCTTGCCTTCCAAATGGCGCACTTTACTCAGTCTCGCTTTGGGAGCTACACTTCTACTTCTTGCAGTCACAATGAAATACGTAGATATTATCGAGCCTTTTACACAAACAGGTGAAAATAAACGCAACGTAGCCGCAGAATCAGAGCAATATCTTGAGCAGAAATACGGAGAGGACTTTCAAATTCAAAATATTAGCTATCATAGTATTCCCTCCACTGAATATACCATGGAGGCGATCTCTAATCGTCATCCTTCCGTCCTCTTTAACATGACTAAGCGTCCTTATGAGGATGTCCCATTTAGAGAAAATTATCTTAACACCCTTTGGGAGAGCCAACTGGACATGAAACTCAAACCCGTTATACAGAAGCTTTACGATGATTCAGCCGCTGTTCATTCTGGGGTGCAAGAAGGGACTACGGATAAAATGATCAAAGAATACGACGATTTTAAACTGAATCCCGAAGCGGTCGGCGATCAGTATATTCGTATAATTGTATTCGAGGATCTAACTGACTCAGGATTGCCATTGGAAAAAGAACGGGTATTACAAACCGCGAAAGTTCTCAAGACAGTGTTGGCCGGAAATAAAGCCTCATTAGATATCGAATACTTCCCTTCGACTATGAATACCAAACGAAACCTTAAGGCAATAGAAATAAACGATTATATGTTTGGTCAGGACCATTTTGATGAAAAGACCTATGAAGTCCAGATAGAAGACATTTATAAGCTTATGTCAACAAAGGATATACAAATCACATCGCTTGACCGCGTGAATTAGCAAGGAGATTAATCAAATGAAATTAATATCTTGGAATGTAAATGGCTTAAGAGCCTGTGTGACCAAAGGGTTTTATACTTATCTAAAAGAAACAAATGCCGATATTTTTTGCGTACAGGAAACGAAACTTCAAGAAGGTCAAATCCTCATGGAGAACATGGAGGAATACACACAATACTGGAATTATGCTGAGAAAAAAGGATATTCCGGTACAGCTATTTTCACCAAAATCAAGCCGCTCTCTGTGCATTATGGACTTGAAGAAAATGAAGAACCGGAGGGCCGAACCATTACTCTGGAATTCGAAAAATTTTATCTCGTCAATGTGTACACACCGAATACCAAACGGGACTTATCCCGACTGCCCTACAGACTGGAATGGGAAGACCGTTTTCGCAGCTACCTGCAACAATTGGATGCTTTGAAGCCTGTCATCGTTTGTGGAGACTTGAACGTAGCTCATCAGGAGATCGACCTCAAAAATGCCAAAGCTAACTACGGAAATGCTGGATTCACGCCTGAGGAGCGGGAACGCATGTCACAGCTGCTAGACGCCGGATTTATAGATACCTTCAGAACCTTTTATCCTGACCGGACGGATGTTTATTCCTGGTGGTCCTATATGCCGAAGGTGAGAGAAAGGAATATCGGCTGGCGGATTGATTACTTCCTCGTCTCGGAGAGACTTCGTCCGCTTTTGATGGATGCGAGCATTGATTGTCATATTACAGGCAGTGACCACTGCCCTGTGATATTGGATTTGCAAGATATTTCAGCATAGGTCCCCCCTGCCCTGACACAAGGATTTATGAAATCTTAAAAAGCCGTTATGCTCTGTTATGGCAGCATGACGGCTTTAATTCATGGAGCTATGTCCCCAAATATACCTCGATACGGGAAATCAAGCGATCTCTCACATCTTGCGCTTCTTTTTGATCTAATACAGCCTGGCTTATCGTCTTCTTTTCGCCACTGGCGTAATGCAGTACATACTGGGTCACTATGCATTTCGGTGCATAAGTATCCTTGCGATCCGTATTAAAATAAGTCACCTGGCAGCTTCCGAGAAAACAGAAAGATAACTCACCTGTAGCTGTAAACAGCCAGCCTGGCAGCCTGGGCTCCAGCTTCAAGGATAGGCCCTGATGATCATAGCCAAACGGTTGCCCGCCCGTCATCATCCATATCCACATATGGATAAATTCTGCCGTAGATCCGCTCAGCCTCGCGATATATCCCGTTCCATGCAAACTTGCATCAGGATTAGCACTGCTAGCAATAAATGAGCTGTTCTCCAACGTGCTTCTTCCGTAGACCTCTGGGTCCATAAAAGGCGGCAACGCTTTTTTGATGTCTGAAAAAAATTCAGTGTATAGACCCGCCCTTAAGCATTCAAGTAAATATTTATATTCCATATGCATAAATATAGATTCATTTTCCAGCCAACCCGGCGTAAAAGCTCTGGAACGACCGAGTTCAAACGGCTGCTCTTCCAGACTTTCATTCACCTTATACATGCCCAGATTTCTGTCGTAAAGCCCGCTCTGCCTGATTTGCCGATACAGCTTCTGCCCATTTACATTGTCGCCTACCACTTTCATAGCCCGGGTCGGTCCCTCTAGGAAATATGGTGTATCTTTACGTTCGAAGGAATGTATGTTTACGAATTTGCCCCCGCAGTCATCCTCCTGTACCTCGAATTCTCTGGCTTCATAATAAAAGAAGGTTGGGTATATCCCCTCACCGATAAGCAGAGCCTTATCCATCCCCTGTTGGAGTTTACGTTCAGCCTGGCGCAAAAACACCAGCACATCATCAAATGCTAGTGGTGTTTCTACCCCTTCAAATCCAAAACGAATTGATTCGCGGTACGCTTCTCTAGCATCCGAAATCCGTGACCAGAAGCTGTAATCCTTGCTTTCATCCCTGTAATCAGCCTCATCAGAATCGTGGTAGTATTCCTCTATTGTGAGCCTCAGCTGTTGGATCAAGTTAGCAACTTCTCGCGGCAACCGTAGCACAACATCGCCCGAAAGCTTCACCTGTGCATTTATTAAAAATCTTACAAGTCGGTGTAATTCACACAGTTCACTGAATCCAGAAGCAAACAGCCCCGGAAGTCCGTTCATGGAATCATTCCATCCCGGCTTGCCCGCCTCCATCTCAATTCCCAAGCCCTCTGGGTCCAGCGTGGACAGCTTGATGGCTGCCAATGACAGCAGCTTTTCATATAAATTGGACTTATAAATCTCTCCGCTTCCATGTTCGGTTCGAACCCAATGAACATCGCGATCCCGGGCGTGCAGCTGAGCTTCTTTCTCCTTGCTCTCCACGACCGCCCTGTACTGACGGATACGTCCGTCCTTCATCTGCACGTATTTGTTTTTACGTGGCTGTACCCATGCCGGACTGTCGTAATACATGTACTCTCGGGTCGCGAGCAAGAGTTCCTCTTGTTTGTCTGGATAGATACTTAGATAACTTTCGATTAAATCCATGTTATATGTCCAATGGTCGATCCAGAATCCTTCACCAAAATCAGCCTCATAGCATTGCTCGGAATGCTTGAGAGCTTCGGTTACAAACGTCTCAACCGTTTGCTTTAGCGCGATGTTATCATGAATGATATGTTGAATCAGCTCACCCGGGGTGAACGACGATCGGAAAAAAGCACGCAAAGACAAATGATCTGCCACCTCCACCTGTCCCAGCAACGGTTCCAGCTCTCGTATTTGAAAGCTACACCCCTTTACAACAAGCGGATTATAGCCGTCCGGCTGAATCAGGCTCATAAACAAACGGATATTGAAATCTCCTATGCCGGGGTTAAACCACACATCATTTCTCCGGTTCTGATTTGCATCGCGAAAATTACCATTTCCTTGAGAATAATATCCCGCCTGGAGCTTAAAGAAATTATAGTCCCGTTCCAGATCCCCATGCTTGCGTGAAAATACATGATATACAAATGGTTGCTCGGTGCCGTTGTCCAGCAACAATGGATAACCACCACGTAACAGGTTATCCAGATAGTTCTGACGGCAATATTCGTCAAATAACGGAATGGATGTCCGCGTTGCCATTTCATCCGTCAACTCTTCGATCAACGCTTTGGCTTCCTCCGCCTTCCGCTCGATATAAGGTATGGTCGCAATTTCCGTAATCCGTTCATTGATAGAGTGAATATCATTCACATGCCCGATGATCGTACAGTGATTGACGGCAGTACCTGCCGCTAGTCGTGCTGTGTAGCCACTAAATCCACAAGGCACTTTATTCGTCGTCACAGGCTGCTGTGAAACCAAGTCTTCGACGCGTGTTTGGATAAAGCGATCCGGGAAGGTCAGTGCCGTATTTTCACCAAATATTACGGACGGATCGACAATTGGACTCAATAGCCTGGTCTTGCCCTCCTCCTCCACAAAGCTGTACATAAAATGTCCCGCTTCAATTTGATGAATCTCACTTGTATCTGCTGTACTTCCACGCACCTTATAGTAAGGAATGCTATTGTTGAGATTATACACATCCATCCAGCTTTTCAGTGTATGTCCAAGCTCCTTGTATGCCGCATTATCAATACCGAAGGGCAGCACGGCAGGCATGCCGTCCAGCACCTCCAGTTCAAGCTCTTGAGCGGAATGATTGACAATCTCCACCTTGCGCGCCAAAGCAGCGTAACTTTCATGAGGAAGTGTGAAATATTGCACACGCACCTCAAGCCCTGTGTCTGGATTAGAGCTGTGTATTTCCAGCATATGGCGGGATATCAGCATTTTTTGCTGTTCACGCTCCACAGGATGCACAGCCGAAAATGGCTCCACATAGCTCCACTCCCCCTGCATCTTCACCTTTAAAAACGTTCGAAAGCCATGTATCGGCACGAGACTATAGCTGCGGTTGGCCGGAAAAAACTCCATGATTGCTCCATTCTTATCCTCCACACCAAAGCTCGCAATTCCTTGTCCACGATTAACATAATACGCCCACAGCGGAATTCCCTGAACACCAGCAATACCGGGTAGAAAACTGGAAAAGGGCTTGGCCTGCGCATAATTCTCAATCACAAAACGTCCTTGATCGTCAAAATAATACTGCTGCATCGTGCACCCCTTTTCTATTTAAAACCCGTTATTCGCCATCACTTGCTTGAACCACAGCGCACTTTGTTTGGGTGTCCGTTCCTGCGTGTCGTAATTGATGTGTATAATACCAAAACGTTTGCTGTATCCCCAGGCCCATTCAAAGTTATCGAGGAATGACCAGACAAAATAGCCCTTAAGCTGACCTCCCTCCCCAATAAAGCGATGGCATGCCTTTAAATGTTCCTCAATGTAATACTGACGTCCAATGTCCTCAATCTTTCCATTCACCAGTTCGTCCTTCATCGCTGCTCCGTTTTCCGTAATCAGGATGGGTAATCCCTTGGAAAAATCCTTCTCAATCCGCGTTAGCAGCTTATAAAAGGATTCAGGGTGAATCTCCCATCCCATATCCGTTACCGGTTCCTCTATGGAAACCTGCTCGACTTGAAGCAACGAAGCGTCTGAAGTCGCTCGAATGATACTGCGGGCGTAGTAGTTGATGCCCAAAAAATCCCCTGGCTGCTGAATCAGCTCCATATCACCAGGCTGTACAAAATCCAATCCATTCAAGTGCGCCCCGTACCATTCCACCATATCCTCAGGGTATTTCCCGTTAAACAATGGTTCGGCAAACCATCGATTAATAAAACCATCCCGCCGGACAGCAGCGGCTACATCTTCGGGGTGTTCAGAGGCTGCATCGACATGCTCCATGTTCAGCGTAATACCGATGTTGCCCGTCAGTCCCTTTTCCTTGTGTAAGTTCATGGCTATCCCGTGACACATCAGAATATGATGAGCGGCAGTAAAGGCTTCCCTCCAGTTCTCATGGCCGGGGGCATGCTCTCCTGTGCCATAGCCCAAAATAGAGGCGCAGTAGGGCTCATTTATCGTATTCCACCAGCTTATACGTTGTCCAAATCGATCCATGATTACAGAAGCATACGTTTTAAAATGTTGGATAATCTCTCGCTGCGTCCAACCGCCTTCGTCCTCAATCCACTGCGGTAGATCCCAATGATACAGCGTCAGCATTGGAATTAGCCCGGCCGACTCAATCTCATCCAGCAGACGCTCATAGAAGAGCAACCCCTGTTCGTTAACCACGCCGGGTGCGGGAATAATGCGCGGCCAGCCCACGGAAAAACGGTAATGTAAAAAGCCAAGTTGCTTCATTAATTGCACGTCTTCCTTAAAGCGGTGAAAATGGTCACAAGCCACATCTCCGCAGTCCCCTCCTATCACCTTCCCGGGTGCTCGACAGAAAGTATCCCAAATAGAAGGCGTTCTTCCTTCCTCATCCACGCCACCTTCAATTTGATAAGAAGAGGTCGAAGTTCCCCACATAAACGTGGTGGGGAATGTATAGGTATTCTCACTCATACTCGGTATCATCCTTTCAGGAATCAAGACTTCACAGCTCCGGCCATTGCACCGCCGACAATAAAGCGCTGGAGGAAAATATACAAAATAACGAGCGGTAGTGTAACAATCAGAATGCCGCAAGCGAGCAGCGGCCAGTTGTTCATGTATTGTCCGTAGAAGGAGAACAATCCCTTGGTCACTGGCTGATAAGCAGGATCAGACAAATAAATAGTAGGACCTATAATGTCATTCCACGCCCCAATCGCTGTCAAAATAATGCCTGTTGCCAACACCGGCTTCATCAGCGGGACAAGAATTGTAAACAAATATCGTGAATATCCGCACCCGTCCATGGCAGCCGCTTCATCCAGCTCTCGGGAGACAGACTTGATATACCCCACAAACATCAGAAAAGCGATGCCGGTACCTGTTGTTTTCAGCAAAATAAAACCAAGCTGGGTATTGTAAAGTCCCAGGCTATTAATGAGAGCAAATTGCGGAATCAGCGGATTCGGGAGATACATGGATATCAGGAAAAACACATAAAAGAAGGTGCTGTACTTAACGTATCCCCGCGCCAGCGGAAAAGCCGCAAACACGGATATAATCAGCGTTAATAACGTAGATACGCCTGTATACAAAATGCTGTTCCACATGTATTGAGAGAAGTTTCCTTTTTCCCAAGCATCCATGAAATTCTCCAAGCGTATACTCTTGGCTAGAGCTACAGGGTCCATCAGATACTCACTTTGAGTCTTCATCGATACATTAAAAAGGTAGAAAAGCGGGAACACATACAACGAAAGCATGAGCAGTACGATAATGTAGCTCAGTATTTTGGCTCCTTTGGTACTGCTCATTACATTTCCACCTCTCTTCTACGTAAGTAATACAGGGCAATCATAGATACCGTAAACACGAATACGAACTGGATCATAGCAACTGCGGAAGCAAGGCCGTAATCTGACGTCCCAGTACCAAAGGCAGTCGCATATACATCAAACGCAAGTGTCGTCGTGTTGAATTTACCACCTGTCAGCACATAAATAATGTCAAAGGTCTGCAATGCGCCGATAATGGACAGCAGCATATTGACGGTAAAGGAAGGAGCAATCATCGGAAAAGTAATATTTTTGAACGCTTTCCATCCAGAGGCACCGTCCATATACCCTGCTTCGTATAAGTCACTGGGGATAGATTGGAGTCCGGCTAAGAAAATAGTCATCGAGTAACCCATGTACATCCAAATTTGCACAAAAATAATTAACTCAAATGCAATATCGTAATCCCCGAAGAAGTTGGAGCTGGTTCCAAAAAAGTTCATCAAGGCTTGCGCAGGACCCCCAAGCGGATTGGCAAGCAGTTGCCAGATCAGGCCGGATACCGTTACCCCGAGCACAACCGGCAGGAAAAATACAGAGCGATACAACATATCCCCTTTGAGCTTTTTATTAATAAGGATGGCCATGAACAGCCCTACTGCATTTTGAATCACAACCACCGCTACGGCAAAATATAAGGAACGGCCAATGGAAGCGATGCGATCTCCAGAGTCGGAGGAGGTGAAAAAGGTCGTGTAATTCTCGAATCCGATAAAATGCCACGTCTGCCCCGGAACCCCGGTAGCATCTGTAAAGGAAAAAAGCACGGTTACCATAGAGGGTCCAAAACCAAGAAGCAAATAGAGCAGCACCGGAATACTCAGCAAAAGATAGGGCATTATCCGTGCCGCACCCTTTCCGAAGGGATACATGGGTCTCACACCTTTTTACATTATTATGGGAGCTTTGCAGTTGCCCATTTGTTTTCCTGTAAAATCTATAGATTTATTTAGGGGCTGCCGCATCCCAGTCTGCCTGAGATTTCTGGGCAAGCTCCAAAGGCGTCTTTAACGGACCGGCAGGTGCCAAAAATTCCGCATGTACGCTGGCTTCCTTAATGTACTGTCCAACATTCTTACGATTGATAAACAACTGATCCCAAGAGAGCTTGAAGTTTTCCAGTGAAGGCTGGATTTCATTAACAAAGTCGCTGCTTATCTTCACATCAGACTGTGTTGGCAAAAATCCAGCAGCGTTTACGAAATCGGTATAGTTCTGCTTCTCGGAGAGCATTTCAAGCCATTTGATCGCATAATCCTTGTTTGGCGATTTATCCAATACCAGCCAGGTCATATCGTACTTGCCTGCTAGATTTTTATTTTTGGCAGGATCATTACTACCTGGAATTGGGAAATATCCAAATTTCAGCTCTGGATTGGCTGTCTGAATCGTAGTTGCATCCCACGTACCATCCGCAATCATAGCTACACGCCCTGAAGCAAACAAGCTTGGCAAGGTTCCATAGTCAATCCCCATAAATCCACTAATGGCGTTGTTCATCAAAACTTGTGTTTTTTCCAGCACTTCAAGCTGGGCGGGGTCTGTCAGCTTCGTCTTACCTGTCCACAGCCCTTTGATATATTCCAGCTGATCATCATGGATAGAGGCTTGAAGCCCTTGGACAGCAAGGTTAATAGGCCATACATCCTTACCGCCAAAACCAAGCGGTTCTACCCCATTATCCTTGAGCACCTTCATCACATTCACCAGTTCGTCCCATGTCGTCGGCACAGCAAGATTATATTTTTCAAAAATCTCTTTGTTGTAAAACAGACCTGTCAGGGCCACCTTTCCCATGTTTACACCATATACTTTGTCGTTGTAGGTCATGGCATTTTTGACATCTGTAGGATTATAGTTTTTGATAAAAGCTTGATCCGACAGATCTGCAATGAGTCCTCCCTCAATCCACTGCTTCCACATCGGATCAGCTGCTCCCTTAGACCATTCCTGCGGTGCGCCTACGAAGCTGAATTTCAAAGGAATAATGTCTGCATCACCGGTTGAACCAGCATTCATACGCGTTTGCATCAGTTGATCATACGTTGAATCAGCAGGAACCGTCGTATACTCCACCTGAACATCGGGATACTTCTCTTCAAACTTTTTATTAAATTCCTTTATATAGTTATTAATATTTTCTTGCTGCCAATGAATAATCTTTAACGTGACCTTTTTATTCCCGTTCTGTCCAGCTTCACCACCTTTGCCGCAAGCAGCCAATACCACTATTAAAGCGGTTACAATAAGTAAAGAAAAACACTTTTTCAGCATTGCAAAAGTCCCCCCTGTAATCTTAGAATAAATGCATCCACTTTACGAAAGCGGTTTAGTTAATTACAGCTACTATTATGTATCGGATAGCCTGTATTTGTAAATAGAGATTTGTAAATTATCAAAAAAAACACAAATTATCGTTATTACTCTTTAAAATATTAGGAAACATCCTTTATTAGCACGGTTGACTCACTTCTATGAGGTAGCATAGAATACGAGTAATCATTAAGTTTGAAAAACAAAGTGAATTTAACTAAATCAGTTTAGTTGCGGAGGATTCCATGAATATAAAAACAATAGCTAGGATGGCAGGCGTTTCAGTAGCAACGGTTTCGAAAATCATTAACAATTACACAGACATCAGTGAGGAAACCCGGCAGCGGGTACTTAAAATCATGGAGGAAACAGGCTATAGACCCTCCTCCTCAGCTAAAACGCTTGCTACCAAAAAATCTAATCTGGTAGGCGTTATATTTGCTGGCAAGCTGAATGTTGATTTTAGTCATCCTTTTTTTGTAGATATCATTAATGTCTTCAAAAAACAGATTGGCTTGCTCGGTTACGATCTGCTGTTTTTTTCAAATGAGAAATTTCTGGATAATGGAGAGGACTATTTGGCACGCTCGAAATATTTTTCAGTGGACGGATGCATTATTATTGCTGGAGATGAAGTGGAGAAGAGTGTTTTTGATCTCGATGCCAGCCCTATCCCCTGTATCGGTGTCGATATTGAACTAACCGGAGCCAGTTCTTGCTACATTATGTCCGACAATCAGAAGATTTCAATGAAGGTTGTTGAGCACTTTTACATGAATGGATACCGCGACATGGGTTTTATAGGCATTGAACGCCCCTCCTTGGTTATTAAAGAGAGAGAGGAAGCCTTTATCGCCTCACTAAAACGGTTTAGTCTTGACGTTAGACCTGAATGGGTCGTGTATGGTAAGGACTACGCGGCAGAAGATGGATACCAGGTCGCGAAGGCGTGGATACAGCAAGGAAATTTACCAAAAGCTATTTTTGCGGCGACCGACCTGCTTGCTTTTGGTGCCATACGTGCTTTCAAGGAAAGCGGCTTGAGGGTACCCGAGGATATTGCTGTAGTGGGATGTGATGATATAGAAGCCTGTCGTTATACCGAACCTCCACTGACGACTGTAAAACAAGACAAGCAAAAAATAGGCCGTCTAGCCGCTATGGTGCTATTTGACCTGATGAATAAACAAATGGATACGAAATGTATTAAAGTAGAGCCGGAACTAGTCATTCGTAGCTCCTGCGGAGCCCGGCAACATTGGAACCATACGAAGGCCAAGAGTTAGCACATGCCTAAAAAAAGATGACTCCTGATAAATTCAGAAGTCATCTTTTTGCAGTTTAATATTCAGAGACCCATCGCTTATCTATTACTTGTAGGCCATCGTCGCATTCACAGCCTTTTTCCAGCCTTTATACAAGCTTTCACGTGTTGCTCCATCCATATTCGGGGCAAAAGAGGTTTCCACTCTCACCCGCTTGCGAAGTTCATCCGTACTCTTCCAATATCCAATAGCCAAACCTGCCAGACATGCAGCTCCCAGTGCCGTCGTCTCATGGATAACTGGCCGCTCCACTGTTGCATCCAGAATATCGCTCTGGAATTGCATCAGAAAATTGTTCAATACAGCTCCTCCATCCACCCGCAGCAATTTCACTGCAATACCTGAATCAATCTCCATGGCTGTAAGCACATCCTTGGTCTGATAAGCGAGTGACTCCAATGTGGCGCGGATAAAATGCTCCTTCGTGGTCCCGCGTGTCAAACCGAACATCGCTCCGCGCACCTCGCTATCCCAGTAGGGGCTGCCCAGTCCGACAAAAGCGGGTACAAGATACACTCCTTCCGTAGACGAAACACGGGCGGCATAAGGTTCACTGTCCTTCGCTTCACGGAACATACGTAGCCCGTCTCGCAGCCACTGGATCGCCGACCCCGCTACAAACACACTCCCCTCGAGTGCGTATTGCACTTTGCCTTCCTCCAGTCCCCAAGCGATGGTCGTAATCAGGCCGTGCTTGGATTCCACTGGTTGATCCCCCGTATTCATCAGCATGAAGCAGCCTGTGCCGTAAGTGTTTTTGATCATCCCTTTTTCGTAACATGCCTGACCGAACAAGGCTGCCTGCTGGTCACCTGCTGCACCGGCGATTGGTACATTCTGACCAAAGAAATGATAATCCACGGTGTGCGCATATACCTCGGAAGAAGGTCTTACCTCAGGTAGCATGATTTTCGGAACACCCAGAATGTCCAGCAGCTCTTCGTCCCACTTTAGTTCATAAATGTTGTACATCAGCGTCCTGGCTGCATTGGAGTAGTCCGTTACATGTGCCGTTCCGCCGGATAGTTTCCAGATCAGCCACGAGTCAATCGTACCGAATAACAGGTCACCTCGTTCTGCCTTTTCCCGAGCGCCCTCCACATGGTCCAGTATCCACTTTACTTTAGTGCCTGAAAAATATGGGTCGATCAACAGGCCTGTTTTGCTGTGAAACAGCTCCTCGTGCCCTTGCCGCTTCAATTCTTCACAGATGTCCGAAGTTTGGCGTGATTGCCATACGAGTACGTTATACACGGGCACTCCTGTATTTTTGTCCCATACAGCCACCGATTCTCGCTGATTGGTAATGCCGATGGCAGCCACTTGATTTGCTTTTACACCGGATTCGGAAAGACAGGAGGCAATGACTCCGAGAATAGAGCTCCAGATTTCATTCGCATTCTGCTCTACCCAGCCGGGATGAGGAAAATACTGCGGAAATTCTCGCTGAGCCGAGTACACTACATCTCCTTCGCTATTGAACAAAATTGCTCTTGAGCTTGTCGTTCCCTGATCTAGTGACAAAATATATTTTCCCATTGTTCATCTCTCCCCGTGTAAATCCATCGTTTTTACGCTGTAAGTTTGTGATCCATTTTATGATTTTTATAAGTTCGACTCATACGGAAGGTAATCAAGAGTACAACCACGATGACCCCTAATAAAATCCAGAACGCCGGAGTCACACTCCCCTTAAAAACGGCCTGATAAAATGGCCCTGCGAAAGATCCCCCCAATAGCGGTCCTATAATGGGCACCCATGCATATTTCCAGTTGGACGTCCCCTTACCGGGAATCGGTAGTAAATAATGCATCAGACGCGGCCCAAAATCCCTCGCTGGATTGATGGCATAGCCCGTTGTGCCTCCAAGGGATAAACCGATACTGACAACTAAAAAACCAACAATCAGCGGTTTCAGGCCGTCTGTAAATGAATTGGCGCCAAACGACAGTAAAGCAAGAATAAAGATGAAAGTACCTATCATTTCACTAAGCACGTTGCCAAACGGATGATCAATAGCTGGTCCTGTCGCGAATACACTGAGTTTGGCTGCTGTGTCCTCCGTCTCTTTCCAGTGGGGCCAATAATGCAAAACGACGATGATCGCACCCGCCATGGCCCCGAGAAGCTGAGCCACAATATAGCCGGGAACATCTTGCCATGGAAAACTACCCTGAAATGCCAACGCGAGTGTAACTGCCGGATTCAAATGTGCCCCACTGATTTGACCCACTGCATACACCGCAATAGCTACCGCAAGCCCCCAGCCCATTCCGACCACAATCCAGCCGGAAGCGTGGGCAAATGACTTTTTCAGGGACACCCCTGCGCACACTCCGCCACCTAGGGCAATAAGAATCATTGTCCCTATGAATTCGGCTGCGTATGGCGACATACAACCTACCTCCTCAATAGATCATCCGATTTTGATCGCTTTCATCGCACAAAAAAAGAAAAACCATCACAAATCAACCCTGTGCTGTACCATGGGATGTCTGCGTGGCTCTCTTGTCTCCGTCACGATTATTAACTTAAATTTGATACTATATAAGCATGTAAGCGATGTCAACTGCGGATTTACGTCTTTTCATAGCTTAAAATAATCGTTGACCATGTTAGATTCTCCGATCTATGATGTAAAAAAATGGTTTAATATAAGGATTTCAAGATGAATACGACACTCCCAAACTCGATGAAGAAGGGAAGAATGTTATGCTGAAATTTCTGCAAAAAATCGGCAAGTCGTTAATGCTTCCAGTAGCCACTCTACCCGCTGCAGGGATTTTGCAAGGATTAGCCCTGATTAATTATGAAACGGATATACCGCTTGGTCCTGGAGTTGGCGGATTTCTGAATCATTATGTCACACCTTTTCTGAACGAGGGGGCGGGGGCTATCTTCGGTAACCTTGCGCTCATTTTCTCCATTGGTGTTGCCATTGGTCTGGCAGGCGACGCAGTAGCCGCATTATCGGCAGTCATTGCCTATATGGTGCTGACCCATATTTTGGCGGCAGTGCCGGGTATATTTGCATATATTCCAGACGACGTCAAGCTGGATATGGGCGTATTGGGTGGTATTTTTATCGGTGGATGGTCTGCTTTTCTGTTTAAAAAATATCATAATATTCAGCTCCCGGATTGGCTTGGCTTCTTCTCAGGCAAACGTTTTGTCCCCATGATTACCGCCTTCACGACCATGATTCTGGCCATTCTGCTCGGAATGATCTGGAGTCCGGTACAAGATGGGATTGCAGCCTTCGGCAACTGGATTGTCGGGTTTGGCGGAATCGGATCAATGGTATTCATGATTGCCAATCGGCTGCTGATCCCGCTCGGTTTGCATCATGTACTAAACTCAATCGCGTGGTTTCAGATTGGTAACTATACGAATGCAGCTGGCGAAGTTGTTCATGGTGACCTGACCCGTTTCTTTGCAGGCGATAAATCAGCTGGTCTATTCATGTCCGGTTTCTTCCCTATTATGATGTTCGCTCTCCCGGCAGCCGCTCTCGCATTCATCCATACGGCTAAACCGGAAAAACGTAAAACCGTCGCTTCCATTTTCATCGGTTCTGCGCTGGCATCGTTCCTGACCGGAATTACCGAGCCCCTCGAATTTTCGTTTATGTTCATTGCACCATTACTTTACGGCGTTCATGCTCTGCTGACAGGCCTGAGTGGCCTGGTCGTATACCTACTGGATGTCAAACTCGGCTTTTCTTTTTCAGCAGGACTCATTGACTATTTGGTCAATATGAAACTCTCCACTCACCCTTTGCGAATGATCCCGGTCGGGCTTGTCTTCGCCCTCATCTATTACTTTCTGTTCCGATTCATCATTCTCAGATTCAACCTAAAAACTCCTGGGCGTGAAGACGATGTAGAAAACAGCCTCCTTTCGGATACAAACCAATCCATATCCATTGAAAAGCCAGAAGTCCTATCTGACGGCCAAGCAAGCTATGCTGGGAAAATACTGACTCAGCTTGGCGGTTCGGGCAATATCGAAAGCATCGATGCATGTATTACACGGCTGCGGCTGATTGTCAAAGACGACCATGCTATAAACGACCAAGCCCTCAAGAAGCTTGGGGCGTCGGGAATCATCAGGCTTGGTAACGGTGCGGTGCAGATCATTTTCGGTACCCGGTCCGAAACGCTGAAAGATGAAATACAGCGGTTGATGTAAGTAAGCTCATGTTCGATAAGCTCTTGAATTCCTCCGATGCTTCTTTACACAAAAAGGGTATCTCTTCAATCATCGAGATACCCTTTTTGATTGCCGTCAATCTGCCAATAACTTGGATACACCTAAATTAAAGTGTCATATACAGGATGTTACATGTAATGTTTTCTTTTAAGCACTTATCTTAGTGATTGATGCTGTGCGCTCTTTTTTGTTTTAAGAATAACCGTTCACGACATACCTTTACCTTAATCTGCGCAAAGGCATAGACGACGCCGAAGGAGCAGGCCACAGTCGTCAGATAAACCAAAAGCAGCGCCATAAAGAAAGGAAGCTGGCCTATCAAGTCACCGAACAAGCGCAGCACGATGACCAGAATGAATACGTTCGCTGTAAAGGCCCGGTACGCGTAAGTCGAGAACCATTTGTAATAGGGAAGTGAACAGGAATCCACGCTGATCAAATGCCTTGCTAGCATGTAAATCAGGAAAATCCCTACCAAACTGTACAAGGTCATGGACGGCTTCAGATAAATCAGATTACCAAATGACATATCCTCGAATCCAAAGCTGAAAAATTCGTGATTTGTCCAAATGAGAATAAGCAGCATTACCGGAATGAGTATGAACTGAATCCGGCGAAGCACTCCGTCGAATTGTTTCTTATATACCCAAGCGATTCCACCTAGTAAAGCATAAATAAAATAACTGACGAAAAAGCGGTCAAGGTAACGCAAACTAATCGCATATGCTCCTTGGAATACGAAGGTATCGTACATCCATAGCCACGCTCCAAAGATCACGAAGCTCACAATAAGCAGCGGAATGACCCTCGAAGGCTTAGCCAGATATTTGTAGCAGATGAAAATAAGGACAGGCATCAGCAATTGAAATTGCAACATCATCACCGTGTACCAAAACTGTGATGATGCATTACCGAGCACAAATGACTCGATGAACGTCCAGAATGATGTAACGTGCTGATTAACCTGAATTTCCGGGAAGAAAATTAAGCCAGCCGTTGCCCACAGAAAATAAGGAATCACGAGCTCACCGAATTTTTCCTTGTAAAAATGGGATACCTTGGTATGCTGATTATTTTTCACCATCCCATATACGATGGCAAAAATAAAGACTGGTGCAGTATACTTTACTATATTGAAAATAACACCTAATAAGGCTAGGTCATCATTAGTGTGTGCATACTTCAGAAACATTCCCAGAACGCTCTGCAAGATCGCTCCGCTGACGGCAAACACCTTTAAGATGTCGCTTTCATTAATATTAACTTTTGGGCCGGTAGTGTTTTCCATAATACGCACTTCCCCTTTGAGAGCTTATGTTTGCATACGTCAAATGGTCGTGCATTCCTCCCCTTTGCCGTTGGTATAGTGCATCCATCATTGCCAAGGATTGCGGACGAGCTTGGGGCCCGAAGAAGTTCGCAGTACCACAGTGCTGGCCCGTCTCTCAAGAATTTCGCGCAGGACGTAGGCACCGTCTCTTGTCTCCAATTGAATATCAATTCGAACATCCAGATGCTCCAACTTGTGCACAAGTCTTTCAGCTGCTGTATAATCAATAGCCTCAGAACCATCTATAACAAGGTCAAGATCACTCGTTTCCTTCACAGTGGGGTATTGCGTCACTATTTCGAACCCCGTACTTCCCACTGGTCCCCAGCGCCAATCCAGCATGATTTCTGCTAATAAATCTATCACCTGCAGGACAGGCTGTTGCCGTCTCGTTGCAGATAAAGAGTTCCACATCTGATGCTCCGCTATCGCATAAGGAGATACGAGCTGGCACACGCCCTCCGGGTCAAGCAAGGCCGCTTCCCGTTGATTTCGCTCCTGTCCACGTACTCCGACGGGAATACAACCATTCGCCGACGGCTCATCTCGGCGAACAACCACAAAGGGGGTCCGCCTCAGCGAGGCGGTAACCCACTCCTTGTCTTCATTTAAGGAGAGATATTTCAAATTGGACACTTCAATCAGATCATGTGGACTAATTACCATTGCTCCAAAAGCGCATGTCGAACGTTACGGGTTGCATTCCGCCCGCCCGCCATAGCTTCTTTGGTCTGCAATCGGAAGCTAAGGTCGCGAGGCGCTCCTTTCGTACTCTCGATAGCCTCGGAAATAGTCCTTTCCACGATGGCTACATCACTGCTCTGTGGATCGTCTGCATGGATACCGCTCAGCATCTGATATAATGCCCCCAGAGTACTGTAGCTACGAACGTCGTAGGCCATAGCTGGAACTTTCTTGGTAGCTTCATCAAGCTCGGCAATCGTCCGCTTGGTAATTCGAGCAGCAGAAGCCTTGGACATGGCCTGAATATTGACCTTGCTGTCATCCAGTGCAATCAAACGATTCGATTGCAGCCCATGCGCGAGGAAGCCTCCGGAAATCGCGTTACCGACGATCACACCGATGACCGGATGACCTTCTAATCTAGCGGTTGCGTAAGCATCTGCACTTGCAGCGAGGGCAAGGCTGATACCGACCATTTCTTCCTTATAGCCATAGGCTTGACTCGGTACATCGATGATGGCAATGATCGGACGTTTGGTTTCTTTTTTCTCATCTTGATGGATTGCATCCCTGATGATTTGAGCCACCGTCCAGCCTTCAAGCATACCGACCTCGCCGTTTCTGACACGCGGGAATCGGTTGGAGGCATCCGGAACGATGGCGACATATCTGCACAATTGCCCGTTCTTTTCCACGTCGGCCGCAAGTACTGAAGGAACATCGCTGACTGGGTGAGCAATGCCCGTCAAGCGAGAGAACCAGCGATAACCTCTACTGTCCGAAATGTCGGCCGCGCCCTCTTTTGCCAGCGGGACAGGCTGCTGCACAGGCTGTATCTGCTTGTAAAATTCGCGATAACGCTCAGGTGTCCAAGGTTCTGTAGGATCAAGATTGCTTAACAGGGTCAGATAGAAATCGATTTGCTCTGTTTTAGCAGGCTTCGCCGGTGCCTTGAGCGCAGTATCAATCGCTTCGATAACTGCATACGTCGTATCTTCCACCATTTCGTCAATCAATCCGGTTTGGAAGCGCTGGTTGGCTCCGATTGTGTTCCAAATCAAGGCTTTGTCGCTTGAGTCGAACTCCATAACCCCTGCTTCCTGCTCAATGACCTCCGGCCCGTTCAGACCGAGGCGCGCTTTCTTCGTAGCAATCAGAGTGGTAAACAATTCGGCAGTAATGGACATTCCCCCAAATGCCCCTACGCGGCCCGGGATCAGTCCGATAACAGGAACGTATTTACGCAGAGCAACGATCTGGGTGGCAATCTCCGAAATCGACAACAACCCGTAGTTCGCTTCCTGTAGCCGAACGCCCCCTGTATCGAAGATCATGATGGGATACAGTTTGTTTCCTCTCTCATTCGCTTCCAGTGCCAGTTCGAGTGCTCCGGAAATTTTGGCTCCGCTGACTTCTCCAATACCCCCTCCTTGAAAAGCGCCTTCCATCGAAATGATCAAGACCTTCTGTTTGCGTATTTCGCCAAGAGCCAGAATGATCCCGTCATCGCTCTGAGGAACAATGCCTTGCGGCTCTAGGTGGGGGGATTGGATTTTGTCCAACGGCCCAAGCATCTCACGGAAAGTCCCTTCGTCCAGCAACGCTTTGGCTCTCTCGCGTCCATTCAGCTCCACAAAACTATTCTGCATAGTCAAGCACCTCCAACACTTGCGTAAATCTAAGCATGACTACACCCGGAGTAGCTCCGAAGTCATGAACTGTAATATTGGCAGTAATCGGATAACGGTTAAAAAAACGAGTCAGAACATTCTCCCATACTTGTCCAAATCCTTCACTGCCTGTTAAAATGCTAACGTTGGCGGTCTGGCCTTCCACAGGCTCTACAATAATCTCCAAATCCCCCGAACCGACAACACCGATATGTGCCGGCTTGCGGATGGGCTTCGTAGTCTGGTATTGAAACTGTAATTTTTCCATCCTTCAGAAACACCTCCAATTAAAAGTATCAATCGATAAGAAATAATGTGGCAGCTAGCAGGTCGGCACTGCCTCCGGGTGAGAGTTGTCTAACATTGCAATACTCGGACAAGCGGTAGAACAGCTTTCTGCCCGACTGGGTTCTGAATCCGTCTGCTGCAAGGACCGCTGCGGACATTCTCTGAATCGCCATCAGATCCGTCAACTGACCGCGGTGCAGGATGCAGGTATCATCCACACTTGCCATCAAGGCCAGTAAAGCTTCTATGCGTGCTTCCACCTCTGTCTTCCCACAAGCCCTGGCGCGCAGCAAAGCAGGCAAAGCTTCGTCCCGGATGTGCGGAAAGCCTAACTTCGCTTCTTCCTCTGCCCCCACTACCGCGTATTTCTTCTTAACCGATTGTCCATTCGTCTGCTGCACCGGGCGATACCGGTCATGGAACGATGCAATTCTTCCTGCAATGCTCATAATCTGATGTGGGTCCCGTTCCCTTGGAAAGGCTGCCTGTGCACTCGTTAAAAGCCCCAGCGCCCAAATGGCGCCCTTATGTGTATTGACACCATTCGTCGCCCTGAGCATCACCTTTTCGCCTTCCCGCCCGATTAGAGCGATCTGCTCGCGCAAGGTCTGGTCCACAGGGTGAAGGTATGACACATTGGCTATCTCCCGAAACGTATCCTCCAATGCTCTTGCGGATGCAAGCATAAGATCGATGGACATATCTGTATGAGAGCCATTGTCTCTGGCATCGACAAGTCCAGGCTTGGGCGTAAGAAGAGCCTCTTCCACCAGTGCCTTTACAGCTTTGGCAGCCAGAGAAGCCGCGAAGGCAGAATGATTCAACGTGAGCATGACTTTAAGACCAGCTCCGGAATTTAGCCGGTGGATCATACAATCCGTCTGACCAATCTACGAGGTCGTTAATCGTCTGTGCTGCCAGCATCGAGCGCTTGGCTTGTCTGCGCATGATCCCAAGATCCTCCGGATAGGCCACGATCCCTCTGTCACGCAACAGGCTTACATCGCTCTCATTACTTTCCATTCCTAAAGGTGTTACGCCTCCGATTGCCGCGAGAGCCTGCTTTCTCTCCTCTATACTGTCTGTCTTGTAGAGGTATGCAATGCCTTCCTCGGTGAGGACGTGGGTGACATCATCCCCGTAAATCATGACCGGCGTAATGGCGAGGCCAGATTCATCCTTCACCTTGATGGCATCTAGCGAATCCACAAACACTGGCTTTTTGTTGGCACCGTAGGTTTCAATCATCTGCACGACCAATTTCCGGCCTTTGGAGAGTTCCGTCGGGCGCTCGATCATGTCAAGCCAGGCAGGCGTCGCATGTCGCCGTCCCCGAGGATCATGCCCCATATTCGGTGCTCCTCCAAAACCGGACAGTCTGCCGGAAGTAACGGTAGACGAATTGCCTGCACTGTCCATTTGTAGTGTTGATCCGATAAACATATCTACAGCGAATTGGCCTGCAACCTGACACATTGCGCGGTTGGAGCGCATAGATCCGTCCTTGCCGACGAAGAACACATCTGAACGAGCCGCAATGTATTTCTCCATACCGACCTCGCCTCCAAAGCTGTGAATGCTTTCGACCCAACCGGATTCAATCGCCGGAATCAAAGTCGGATGCGGATTCAGGGCCCAATGCTTGGCAATCTTCCCTTTCAGGCCAAGCTGTTCACCATAGGTCGGCAGCAGAAGCTCAATCGCTGCAGTATTAAAGCCAATGCCGTGATTAAGCGACTGCACCTGATGTTTTCCATAAATGCCCTTGATTGCCATCATCCCCATCAGAATTTGCAGTTCAGTAATATTCTGCGGATCACGGGTAAACAGTGCTTCCAGTGCGTACGGTTTTTCGGCCTGTACAATGACGTCGACCCAGGACGCTGGAATATCGGTTCGCGGCAGCTCGTCCACGATTTCGTTAACCTGCACGATCACGATCCCATCCTTGAAAGCGGCCGCTTCCACGATCGTCGGAGTTTCTTCCGTATTGTTTCCGGTGTACAGATTGCCCTCGCGATCTGATTTGTCTGCCGCTACCAGCACCACATCTGGAATAAGGTCAATGAAGAGACGTCCGAACAATTCCAAATACGTATGGATGTCACCGAGCTGAAGCGTCCCATCATCAATCATTTGCGCAACACGCAGGCTTTGGGAGCCACTGTAGGAGAAGTCCAGCTTCCCGGCGATGCCTTTCTCGAAAATATCCAAATGCTCGGGTCTTGAAATGCTGGACATTATCATATGCAGGTCATGCACCTTGCCAGGATCGACTTCCAGCAGCTTCTGGGAAAGGAAAGACGCTTGCTTCTGGTTATCTCCTTCCAGGACGACCTTCGCACCTGGATCAATTAGCGCCTCCATCAGATCGACAATTCGGGAGGAGTCGATATATTTTCCGTCCAGCCACTTTTCTACCTTTCCTAACTTTTCCTGCTTTTTATCACGTTTTTGTGACCAGGATCGTAGTACTTTATTCATTCTTCTTGCTCCTTCCATTTTCTAATCAGATACTGAGTCGCTTCCAGACCGATCTCGTCTACAGCCATTTGCCGGGTATCCTTGTGGGCTTGCTTGACAAGTCTGGAAAGCGTATGGCCCGGTGGCATCTCGATGAAACAGTCAGCTCCCGATTCGACGCAGACAGCCGCCATATCCATCCACCGGACGGGATATGCTACGTTTAGGGCAAGGTCCTCCGCGATTTTTTCCTTGGATGTCGTCTTTCTGCCTGTATGATTCACCAAATATGGTATTTGAGCGTCCCGCAAAGAAAAAGTTTGTATTTTCAGCAATAGCTTATTGGCTACCTCTGACATCAGCGGGGAGTGTGAAGGAATCGGAACCTTCAGAAGCACCGTTTTAGCAGTCCCAAGCTCTTTCACATGCATAAATGCTTTATTTAACCCTGCCAATGATCCAGATACAGCGATTTGCTGCTCTGCGTTTATATTCGAAAGGTAGACTGGCGTCGCCTCGCTATGGGAGAGAATCACGGCTTGTTGAACCTCTGCCTTCGTAAGCCCAATAATCACACCCATTCCATAGCCTTCAGGGAAGGCTTCTTCCATCAACCGGGCGCGGAGCCATACGATCCGAAACGCATCCTCGAACGAGAGAACTCCCGCGATGACCGCCGCAGGAAATGCACCAATGGAATGCCCTGCCACGAATTGGGGCCGGATACCCTGCTCGATCAACTGGTAGGCTATTGCAGTCTCCTTAACGAAGAGTGCCGTCTGAATCCAGACCGTTGAGCCCATAGCCACCTCATCGTCACGCAGTTCAGTTCCGATGATACTTGTTGCCTTTTTCACATACTCGGGCACATCTTGGAGCATTCCAGGAACCTGTGACCCCTGACCGGGAAATGTAAAAACAATGTTCAGAATCTCACCACCTCTTGCGGATTCATCTTCTTTACATAGTTATTGTAAGAAGTGAACAAATACCTGTAAAATATATATATTCACATATAATCGATAACCTAATGGTTATAAAGGGGATTACTTCACTATGGATTATTTGCAGCTTAAGTATTTTCAAGTGACCTCGAAGTATGAGCATGTCACACGTGCCGCGAACGAGTTGTTTATCTCACAGCCTGCCTTAAGTAAAATGATTAGAAACCTGGAGACGGAATTGGGTGTGCAGCTATTTGACCGCGAAGGAAAACATATCGTACTGAATGAATATGGAAAGAAGTTCCTGAAAAGAGTGAACCAGTCGTTCTCAGCGCTAGAGCAAGGCATCTCAGAAGTCAAAGAAATGAAGAACGAAAAGGTAGAGATCATCACGTTATACGTCGCCGTCGGTTCTATGCTATTGCCGAGCCTTGTCGGTAAGTTTCGCGATCTCTACCCGCAAATTAGATTCAACCTGACCCAGCACCCTGCGATGATGAAGAAAGGACTGGCGTACGATTTTGCGATTACATCCGAAAAGTTGGCAGACAACGAGCATGCGATCCTGCTGGAGGAGGAAATTTTGCTTGGCGTACCAAAATCTCACCCTCTGAGCGTTCAGGAGACCGTATTCCTGAAAGATCTGGAGCATGAGAAGTTTATCAGCCTTACACCTGGTAATTCGCTTAGGAAAACAACGGACCGCTTTTTTACTCACATCCCTTTTGAGCCGAACATCGTCTTTGAAAGTGATGATCCGGCTACGGTAAGAGGGTTGATTCAAACAGGACTTGGCATCTCCTTTATTCCTTCTATCCTGTGGAGGAACGTCGTAACCGAAGACATCAAGTTGCTTTCCATCGGGGAGCCTCGATGTATGCGAACAATCTATCTGTCCTATCCTACTGGGGAACTGCACACCGATAGAGAGAAATCGTTCTTCGAATTCATCTTTAGATTTTTCCAAGATATTGCTCAGCATTGACGATTTAGATACCTTTTGACATAATATCGATTCAATTTTTTTGTTTTTGGTTAAGGTAATGCACATAAATGGGTAATAGCTTCATATGATGGAGCTAAACCATTTATAACTAGCTCAGCAGGCAGATTATCTCAGACAGCAAGGAGGGAAATGATGTGAAGACAGTACAATGGCTGGTATTATGTCTTGCTTTTCTCACTATGTTCAGTGCTTGTAGTGAACCCTCGTCCTCTGAAAGTCAATCATCTGAAACTAATTTGTCAAACGGAAAAAAGATAACGCTTACATTGTGGTACTGGAACCGTTCTATTGATGATGAACTACTCGCCCAGGCGGAAAAACAGTTTCCCGACATTGAATTAAAAACTCAAAAAATAGGCGGTGACTTCAAGGCCAAACTGAAGACAACGCTCGCAGCTCGTTCCGGTGAACCAGACATCGTAGCTCTGAACGATTGGATGGTGGAGCTGTTCCCCAGTGCGGATCGTTTTTATGACTTAAGGGAACTCGGAGCAGACCGCTTGAAGGATCAATATTTGGAATGGAAATGGAATCAAGGAATCACTCCTGATGGTAAAATGATTGCATTTCCCATGGATACAGGACCTACCGCACTCTTCTACCGAAGTGATCTGTTTGAACAAGCAGGTTTGCCTAGTGATCCTGAAAAGGTTAGTGCCTCGATCCGCACATGGGATGATTACATGGCAGCCGGAGAACAACTTCAGCAGAAATTCGGAAGCCGTTCGTTTTTGGCTGATAATATTGTAAACGTTTACAATCAAGTGCTCGCTCAGCATACAAACCTTTACTTCAAGCCGGATGGCAGCTATATCGGCAATCAATCTCCTGACATCCGTCTGGGCTGGAAAACCGCTGTCGATTTCCACAAGAAGCATCTGCTCGCCAATGCGGATGGCTGGACTCCCGAATGGAACGCTTCGGTCAATAACGGCAAAATTGCATCTTTTGTAGGAGCTGTCTGGATGAAGCAAGTTCTCACAGAGGCCGCGCCGGATACAGCTGGCAATTGGAGAGTCGCCCGTGCTCCTGGAGGAGACGGCAACCTGGGTGGTTCTTTCATTTCTATCCTCAAATCCAGTAAACATCCCAAAGAAGCCTTTGAAGTCCTGACCTGGCTGCAAAACCCGGAACACCAGCTGGAAGCCTACCACAAAATCGGACTGTTCCCGTCCACTCCCGGCGTCTATAACGATCCTATCATGGGGACACCCGAGCCTTTCTTTGGTGGTCAGGCCACCGGACTCATCTTCGCCGCCTCCGCACAAAATGTGAAAAGCAGCTATTTCGGCGAGCGCTATCCTGTCATCCACGGCATTGTGACCCGTCGCCTTGCTAATGTCGCCAAGCAGGATGCCAATTCCGATGTATTATGGACGGAAACCATGGATCGAATCGAACGGGAATTACAGCGGTAAAAAACAAAATTCAAAAAAGGCGTGTGGACATTATGCTGAGAGAAATGTGGAAGCACCGTGCCGTTTATGCTGCGATCTCGCCGTTTTATCTGCTGTTTGGCATCTTTGGACTGTTTCCGATTGGTTTTTCATTATACCTGGCGTTTCACAAATGGGACGGGATCGGAGAGATGACCTACAACGGCTGGGGCAACTTTCGCTACCTTGTAACAGATCATGAATTTTGGCAGGCTGTAGGCAACACCTTTGTGATCTGGGTGTATGCAACAATTCCAATGCTATTCTTCGCACTGATTATTGCCTTTCTACTTTATGCCCCATTTGTGAAAATGCGCACCTTATGGCGAGTTGGATTCTTCCTCCCCAATGTGACGTCTATTGTGGCTGTCGCCATCATCTTTGGTGCCTTATTTGCCAACAATTTCGGATTTCTTAACTACCTTCTACAACTCTTGGGGCTGCCCATGGTTCAATGGCTGAATGTGCCATGGGGTATCCAAATTGCCATTTCTTCAATGGTCGTATGGAGATGGATGGGCTATAACGCAATCATCTATCTGGCCGGACTCCAGAGTATTCCGCATGTGCTGTATGAGGCCGCCAAAATAGACGGAGCAACCGGAGCGCAAGCTTTTTTCCGCATCACTATCCCCATGCTGCGCCCAGTCATTCTGTTTACGGTCATTACGTCCACCATCGGCGGTATGCAACTCTTCACTGAGCCACAGGTCCTGGTCGGTAATGACGGGGGTTCCGGGGCAAGTGGCATGACCATCGTTTTATACCTGTACCGCGAGTCGTTCATTAACAACTATTTTGGATATGGTGCAGCCGTCGGATGGGGTATGTTCCTCATCATTGCTCTATTCTCCATCATAAACTGGAAACTCGTTCAAGGTAAAAAATAACGATGGGAAGGAGCTTCACAACATGATGCAGACACGTGCAAAATCCTTTGTTTTATATGCCGGATTGTTGGTGGGAATCATCCTGTCGATGTTTCCATTTTACTGGCTAATCGTTATGGCAACCCGTACAACTTCAGACATCTATCGTTTTCCACCGCAATTGTGGTTTGGCAGCCACTTCTTGGATAACATAACGAGAGTATTGCAGCAGATTAATTTTGCCGGAGCCTTTTTTAATACCCTTTTTGTAGCCGGTTCTGTTACCTTATTGGTTCTGTTTTTCGATTCACTGGCAGGTTTTGCATTCGCCAAGTTTGATTTTCCGGGCAAAAAAGTGCTATTTATCGTTTTGCTAGCTACAATGATGGTCCCTTCACAACTTTCGCTTGTCCCCTCCTTTGTCATGATGGCCACCTTTGGATGGGTAGGTACGTTCAAAGCGCTTATTATCCCGGGGATGGTAAATGCCTTCGGCATTTTCTGGATTCGCCAATATGCGGAAGAATCCATTCCAAAGGAGCTGCTGGATGCGGGGCGGATGGACGGATGCAGCTTTTTTCGACTGTACTTGAATGTAGCACTGCCTATTCTACGCCCTGCGTTCGCTTTTCTCGGCGCGTTTACCTTTATAGGAGCCTGGAATGATTATTTATGGCCTTTAATCGTCTTAACGGATGAGCGTAAATTCACGCTCCAGATTGCACTGTCACAATTGAACGGGATTTACAATACGGATTATGCGATGGTCATTGCGGGCACCCTGCTTGCTGTACTGCCACTTATTATTTTGTTTCTTTTCATTAGCCGCCAGTTTATTTCCGATCTTGCCGCTGGTGCGGTCAAAGATTAGATTTACTTGAATTCCCTTATTCATTTCATGTATAATGGTTAATCGTCATTTCAAATAGCTTACATGATGAAGTTAGGTATCCAACAGCAATCAGGTTAAGCGATTTACGATTTGAACATGAACTATGAACTGAGGGGAACTTTCCAGATGAACAAATTCACATATTATAACCCCACCAAATTAATTTTTGGAGACAATCAAATTGAAGAACTGCAGCAGGAGCTGCTGAATTACGGCAAAAATATTTTGCTGATATATGGAGGCGGAAGTGTCAAACGAAATGGTCTGTATGACCAGGTATTAAACGCGTTAGAGCCGCTACATCTCAACATTCATGAATTATCCGGCGTAGAACCGAATCCGCGCTTGTCCACCGTTAAGAAGGGCATCGACATTTGCCGAAACGAAAAAATCGACTTCTTACTTGCAGTAGGCGGCGGAAGCGTTATTGATTGCACCAAAGCCATCGCAGCAGGGGCTGAATATGACGGCGATGTGTGGGATATTATCAACAAAAAGCACATGCCTACCCAGGCTCTGCCATTCGGTACCATCCTCACACTCGCCGCTACCGGTTCAGAAATGAATCCAGATTCTGTTATCACCAACTGGGAAACAAACGAAAAATACGTATGGGGCAGCGCGGTGACGCATCCGAAATTCTCGATTCTGGACCCAAAAAACACCTTCTCTGTGCCACGTGATCAGACGGTATATGGCATGGTGGATATGATGAGCCATGTATTTGAACAGTATTTTCACAATGTAAAAAATACACCGTTGCAAGATCGTATGTGCTTTTCCGTGCTGCAAACCGTAATCGAAACTGCACCTAAGCTGTTGGAGGATTTGCACAACTACGAGCATCGCGAAACGATTTTATATGCCGGAACGATTGCTCTTAACGGAACACTGCAAATGGGCTACTTCGGGGACTGGGCTTCGCATACGATTGAACATGCATTATCTGCTGTATATGATATTCCTCATGCTGGCGGTCTGGCGATCCTATTCCCCAACTGGATGAGACATACGGTGGATCAGGATGCTGCACGCATGAAACGGCTGATGCTCAGCATGTTTGACTTAGACACCGTAGGTAAAACAGATAGAGAAATCGCCCTGGAAGGTATTGATCGTCTAAGTGCATTCTGGACAAGTCTCGGTGCCCCTTCCACACTGGCCGATTACAATATTAATGATGAGCAATTGGAGAAAATCGCAACCATTGCATCCCGTGAAATGGAGCATGGAGGTTTCGGTAATTATCAAAAGCTGAATCAGGAAGATATTTTAGCTATTTTGCGTGCATCGTTATAACATTCAAAAGGGAGTGTCCTCAAGCCTGTGATGGCTGAAGACACTCCCTTTTAGTATTTATGAATTAACCGTTTGTCCTTTTTCTTCTACTTGGATAGCAGCCCCTACATTGGTACCTGTAAGAATGCCCTTTTTCTTATTAGGATACAGGGAGTCCATATAGGTTCTGGTTTCTGCAACTACAATGCCTGACAAGCCGAGCAGTGCAATCAGGTTCGGGAAAGCCATCATTGCGTTAAAGATATCTGCCAGTAGCCAAATCGCATCCAGTTTAATGAACGCGCCCCCAGCAACCAGTACGATGAACAGATAACGGTATGGCTTAATCCACTTAACCCCAAGCAAATATTCGACACAGCGTTCCCCGTAATAATTCCAGCCGAGCATAGTGGTGAACGCGAACATAATCAGAATGATTGTAAGCAGTTCTGCCCCCAGCGGGAATGCGCTGGAAAATGCTTGCTGAGTCATCAGGCCCGCATCGGTAGGCCCGCTCCACACACCGCTAACCAGTAGCGTCAACCCGGTCATCACACAAATAACCATTGTATCAATAAACACGCCTGTCATGGAAATTAGCCCTTGCTCCGCAGGCCATTTGGTTTTGGCAGCTGCGGCTGCAATCGGTGCGCTCCCCAATCCGGCCTCATTGGCAAAAATACCTCTGGCTACCCCACTTCGCATCGCCAGCATAATCGTAGCTCCGGCAAACCCGCCTGTTGCAGATGTAGTTGAAAATGCCGAATGGAGCACCAGCGCGATTGCGGCAGGAAGTTGGTCAGCAAACCGAATCAGTACGATGAGACAAATCAGTACGTACAAGCCTGTTTTAAAAGGAACGACCTTCGTCGATACCTTGGCAATACTTTTGAGTCCTCCAATAGTAACCAGTCCTGTGAGGATAGCAATAATCAGTGCCGTTACAATGGGCGGAACACCAAAACTGTTTTCAGTCGAAGATACAATCGCTTTGACCTGCGGAAACGTTCCAATCCCGAACAACGCTACCAGCATGCCCGAAAAAGCAAACAGCATCGCCAGCGGTTTAAAACGGCGTCCCAGACCTTTCTCAATATAATACATCGGGCCGCCGGAAAATTGTCCATTCCGATCCTTCACCCGGTATTTTACCGCAAGTACACCTTCCGCATATTTCGTCGCCATCCCAAAAAAGGCTGCAACGACCATCCAGAACAAGGCACCCGGCCCGCCCAGCTTAATGGCTGTCGCTACGCCGACAATACTTCCTGTGCCAACTGTAGCCGCCAACGCTGTACTCAAAGCCGCAAAACTACTTACATCCCCGCTGCCTTCATTCGGGGCCTTACCGATCAGCTTGATCGCCAGGGGCAGGCGGAATACCTGCAGCATCTTCAAACGTATGGTCAGCCACAACCCCGTTCCCATGACAAGAATGATGAGAGGCGCCCCCCATATCCAGCTACTAATCGCTTCTAACACATGTACCAAATTCATTTCAACCCGCTCCTCCAGCATATTAGAAAACAAAAAAGAGTCAAATCCGCTGATTCGACTCCTGGAGAGGTTAAAGGCACGAAAAAATACAACCATCTTGCGCAGGTTTCTGCCTCTAATAGCTTATAAAAAAGCCTAGGGCATTCCCTGTCACAGGTTATTCGCGTCTCTGTCCTTTTGCCTGAGAGTTTAAGCAGATGTTCTCTGCGGTGCACCTTCGGCGCCCAATTAAGGGTCTCTCCAGAGTTCTGTCCGTTTACGGTCCCCGCTTGTTGCTGTAATCAGCCTAAGCACCTGAGAGTTTTGCCCCTTCGGTCGGAACTTTCGTTCCATCTCCCGCAAACATCAACCAGACATATGAAATTTTTATTTATTATACAGAAAACTTTCAGCTTATTACAAGTGAAAAGTTTGTGAAGCCCTCTGAAATACTATTATTATTCTATCAAAAAAGCGGGTACAGCAGATTGCATCCTTAGGATGTCCTCTGCTATACCCGCCCGAGATGATATGGAATTACAATTCTTCACCATTGGTTGCTATCACATTTTTATACCAGTTAAAGGAGTCTTTTTTGGAGCGTTTGAGCGTTCCGTTACCGTCATCATCCAGATCGACGTAAATAAATCCGTAGCGCTTGGACATTTCGGAAGTAGACATGCTCACAAGGTCGATAGGGCCCCAGCTGGTGTAACCAATCAGATCAACACCGTCTGCAATCGCTTCCTTCATTTGGGCAATATGCTGACGCAAGTAATCAATGCGATACGTGTCATGCACAGAGCCGTCTTCTTCCACCTTATCATATGCACCCAAGCCATTTTCCACGATGAACAGCGGCTTTTGATAGCGGTCATAAAACGTATTCAGCGTAATACGCAGGCCGATCGGATCGATCTGCCATCCCCAGTCGGAGGACTGAAGATACGGATTTTTCACGCCGCCAATCAGGTTTCCTGCTGCTTTCTCGCCTTCTGGACCTGCAGATACGGTCAAGGTCATATAGTAGCTGAATGAGATAAAATCGACCGTGTTATTTTTCAATATTTCGGCATCGCCTGGTTCTGTCTGTATCACAACATTATTTTCTTCAAAATAACGATTCATGTAGTTGGAGTATTCCCCACGGGCATGCACATCCGTAAAGAACAGGTTCATCTGATTTTCATGCTGGGCTTTCAGTATATCCTCTGGGTTACACGTATGTGGATAGCTTTCTATACGTGCCAGCATACAGCCAATCTGAGCGCCTGGGATGATCTCATGTCCCCGTTTGGTCGCCAGTGCACTAGCTACAAATTGATGATGCAATGCTTGATATATCGCTTGTTGTTTGTTTTCTACACGGTCAATAACCACACCCCCACCGGTGAACGGACTCATGGTCATTACATTGATTTCATTAAAGGTCAGCCAGTATTTTACTTTATCCTTATAACGTGTAAATACCGTTTCGGCATAATTTACGTAATGCTGTATAACTTCGCGTCCCAGCCAGCCATTATACTTCTGGGTCAGACCTAGCGGTGTTTCATAATGTGACAATGTTACCAAGGGCTCAATATTATACTTGCGCAGCTCATCAAATACATTGTCGTAGAATTGCAAGCCGGCTTCATTCGGCTCGGCATCATAGCCATTCGGGAAAATCCGCGCCCAGTGAATGGACATACGAAATACCTTAAAGCCCATTTCAGCGAACAAGGCAATATCTTCTTTGTAGTGGTGGTAAAAGTCTACCCCTTCACGTTTTGGAAAACGGGCATTGACTTTGCCTGCCAAAATGTCTTCGAGTCGCTCGGACGAAATCTCTATAGCATGATCGTTCTTACGTTCCGCTTTGGGTACATAGGCAATCATGTCTGCGCTGGACAAACCTTTTCCATCTACGTCAAAAGCACCTTCCAATTGGTTGGCTGCCGTTGCCCCGCCCCACAAGAAGTTTTTCGGAAATCCTTTTAGCGTCTTAGTCATAGTATAAAGACCTCTTTCCGTATTTAAGATTTTTATTTTGGCCAAGTAATCCCATCAAGTGCTGCAAATATGAATCCATACCTAACGATAACCGTTCTCCTTTGAAAAGCATTGACAGTTGCTTTAAAATAGACGTAATGCCTTCATAAGCATCCTAATCGTTGTAACGCGTTTCATGTCAAGTATTTTTTTCTTATGTGAGGAGAAGCACCATGTCGAATCTTGATCAAATTGCAAAACTGGCGGGCTTTTCCAAAGCTACGGTATCCAGAGTATTAAATCAGTCCCCCCATGTCAGTCACGAAACAAGAGCTAAGATTTTGAAAATCATGCAGGAATTAGATTATGTTCCTAATCGGAATGCCATTTCTCTATCCAAGGGTCAGACGCTTCAGATCGGTATCATTACTTCAACTATTAATGAAATTGTTCTCGCTTTTCTGGACAGTTTTGTGGAAGTAGCGGGCCAGTATGAATTTCAAACCATTATTTATACTTCGGGAGAAGACAAAAAGAAAGAGCTTCAAGCCTTTGAGGATTTAAAAAGAAAAAGAGTCGATGCGCTGGTCATCATTTCCTGCGTAAATGACACTGATTTTTTGAGCACCTATTGCAAATATGGCCCGATCGTGTCGTGGCAACGAATGGAGCATACCGATATTCGGTCCGTCGCTATGGATCAGTATGAAGGATATATGTTAGCGCTCAAACATTTGATACAAAAAGGCTATACTCGTATAGCCAATGCTTTTGGCCGTCCGAGCAGCATCAATACCCATAGTAGACAACGAGCCTACGAACAGATCATGAGTGAGCACAATCTGCCAGTGTTGCAACACTGGAATCACTCTTCTATTTATAATATCCGTGATGGCGAACAGGTCGTACGGGATTTGTTACAGCGTCGGGATGAATTCCCTGAGGCTATTTTATGTGCTAATGATTATGTAGCCGTGGGCATTCTCTGCGAAGCACGCAGACAACAACTGAATGTACCGGAGGATCTGGCCATTGTTGGATTCGATAATACGGAGCTGGCGCATACGCTGGGAATTACAACGGTTCAAAATCCTATCATGGCTCAAGCACAAAATGCTTTTTTCATGCTTTCCCCTCAGCTGATTGGACGCCAAATGGAGCTTCATTCGCTAGAGTACAGCCTCATTGAACGTACGACCACATAAGGTAAAGATTTACTTGGAAATTAGGCAAAAGGGCCTTGATATGAAATATTTTTTGTCGAAACAGAATAAAATATGTTGAAATCGCTTTTTTTTGTGCTACAATAGCACTATATCGAAGGATTGTGACCGGTGATGCGGGCAATGCCTGAGTTCAATTGAGTGCTATTGCTAACAATAGTATTGAATTGTGCTTAGGCATTTTTTATTGGTAAAGGATGGGAGGGGGAACTTCAATGATTATTGAGAAGGTGCTCAATAACAACGTCCTATTGACTAAAAACGATAAAGGTAAAGAGGTCATCGTGATGGGAAGAGGTATTTCCTTCAAAAAGGTGGCTGGCGATCAAGTCGATGATGATAAAATAGATAAGATTTTCATGTTAAATGAAAACGAGTTCACGGCCAAACTAACCGAGCTGCTGAACGATATTCCTGTATCTCATCTGGAGGTCGTGAGTGAAATCGTAAAGCATGCAACGGAAGTGCTGGATACGGAGTTAAGCGATAATATCTATTTAACGTTGACCGACCATATTCATTTTGCCATACAACGGCAAGAAAAAGGACTGGCACTCCAAAACGCGATGCTGTATGAAATTAAACGCTTTTACAAAAAAGAATTTGCAGTTGGACTAGATGCTCTCCAAAAAATTGAAAATACACTCGGAGTAAAATTGGGCGAAGATGAAGCGGGATTTATTGCATTGCATATGGTGAATGCACGAATCGACGGTAACGAAATGAAATCTACGCTGAAAATGACCGAGATCGTCCAACATATCTTGAACATAATTACGTACCATTACGGGATTGTGCTGGATGAGTCTTCTTTTAGCTATTCGAGATTTTTGACACATTTGCAATATTTTGCGATGCGAGTGATTCGCAAAGAAGTTATTCATAGTGGCGAAGAATTTTTGTACAACCAGGTGAAGCAGACGTATACCGAAGCTTTTGCTTGTGCTCAAAAGATCAATGAGTATTTGGAAAAAACATACGACCAATATTTAAGCAAGGATGAATACGTATATCTAACTATCCATATTCATCGGGTAACTGAGCGTAATAACATATAAGACTAACAACTTCATACCCCTCATCGTTCATGGATTGTGACTGGTAAGGCAGGCAAAACCTAAACTGATGGTGAAATCGACGTTCCCTTATAGGAGAGAGTGCGTAGTTTTCACCACGAGTTTAGGTTTTTCTTGTTTACAAGTTTAAAAAGATGCACGCCGGCGCATCTTAGCAACAGCTGTAAACAGTAAACCCTATCAGTAGCAAGAATAACCCATAAGGAGTTCTGAATATGAGTGATAAAGAACTATCTAAAAAAATAGTGACCCTCGTTGGTGGCGAAGAGAATGTCAATTCGGTATTCCATTGCGCTACACGCTTGAGATTTAAATTAAATGATCGTACAAAAGCAGACAAAGCCGCACTAGAAGCAACCCCTGGTGTCATTACAGTAGTGGAAAGCAGCGGCCAGTTTCAGGTGGTCATCGGCAACAATGTAGGTCAAGTGTTTGAGCATATGATGGCAGAAACGAATTTGCAGGATGCAGACAATCCTAATGCCAAAAAGGAAGAATCTTCCGAAAAAACGAATTTTCTTGGAAAAGCGGTCGATATCATTTCCAGCATTTTCTCTCCTCTCTTGGGCGCTCTTGCCGGAGCAGGTTTGCTCAAAGGGATTCTGGCATTAATTTTGTCGCTTCATTGGATTAATGATAAAAGCGGTACGTATATGATCCTAAATGCAGCTTCGGACAGCGTATTTTATTTCCTTCCGGTATTTCTAGCTGTTACATCGTCTCGTAAATTTAAGACAAACACCTTTGTATCGGTGGCAATCGCCGGAGCTCTGGTCTATCCAGCAGTTATAGCGGCGGTAAGCAACCCAGAAAGGTTGGCGTTCCTAGGTATTCCAATTATTCTGATTAATTATAGTTCTAGTGTCATTCCCATTATTCTGGCGGTTTGGGTTCAGTCCTATGTAGAGCGCTGGTTCAATTCCTTTATCCATCAATCGGTTAAAAACATTATCGTACCGATGCTTTCACTACTGGTCGTTATTCCGTTAACATTCCTTGCCTTTGGTCCAGTAGGTAACCTGATCAGTCAAGGCTTGGCAAACGGTTTTACATGGGTATATAACTTAAGTCCATTGATCGCCGGGGCTGTTGCCGGAGCATTCTGGCAAGTATTTGTTATTTTCGGCGTGCATTGGGGTTTCGTTCCTATCATGCTATCCAATATTGCTACATTGGGTTATGACACGATGCTTCCGATGCTTACAGCAGCTGTACTTTCTCAAGCCGGTGCAACACTGGGGGTATTCCTGAAATCACGGAACACCCAGATGAAGGCTTTGGCTGGTTCATCTACACTGGCAGCTGTATTCGGGATTACTGAACCAACGATTTATGGTGTAACTTTGAAATTGAAAAAGCCTTTCATTTATGCTTGTATTTCCGGTGGTATTGGGGGCGCTATTATCGCTTCTGGCGGAGCGACTGCAAAATCCTTCTCCCTACCTAGTTTACTGGCGCTGCCAACTTATTTTGGAACTGGATTCTTGTGGGTAGTCATCGGTTTGCTCGTTGCCTTTGTACTCGCAGTTGTGTTGGTTATGATTTTGGGCTTTGATGATCCAAAAGAAGAAACTGCCAAAACAGAAGCTGCACCCGTAAAGAAAGAAGTGGCCATCGAGAAAGAAATTCTCGTAAGCCCACTGCAAGGTAAAGTGTTGCCTCTGGAACAATCTTCTGACGTTGCTTTTGCTTCAGGTGCTATGGGGAAAGGAATTCTCATTGATCCTACAGAGGGTGTGCTGACATCTCCTGTCAATGGAACGATTACGACCGTATTCCCGACCGGACATGCCATCGGTATTACTTCCAATGACGGAGCAGAAATTCTGATTCACGTTGGTGTTAATACAGTGAAGCTGAAAGGACAATTCTTTGACAAGCGCGTTAAGGAAGGCGATGTGGTTAAGCAAGGACAACTGTTGCTTGAATTTGATATCGAGCAAATTAAAGCGGCAGGCTATACAACGGCTACGCCGATTATCGTAACTAATTCCGCACAATACCTGGACGTATTGAACACAATGGAAACTGAAGTGAAGCGTGAGGATTACTTGTTGACTGTTGTGGTATAACGCTTAAACTTTCAGACTAAAGAAGCTTTCCCCATGGAAAGCTTCTTTTTTTATACATAATGAGACAAGTGTTACAGCCAGAAATGGAAATATCATTTACTGTAAGTGTAAGATTGTAAAAAAAGGAGGATTTCTGTGAAAAAAGGATATATCGCCGGGTTAAGTGTCATTGTATTGCTTCTCATTGGTATCGCTATTTCAGCTGTAGTTAAATTTCAAGATCTGGAGCAGGTTGTTCAGCAGAAAGACAAAGAGATCCAAGCAAGCAAAAGCAATTACCCCGAAATATATGACCACTTGAATGCGGTTACACTAGATGGTTTTAAGCGTTTGATTCAGCAGGATCAAAGTGTGTTTGTCTATGTCGGCAGACCCAGTTGTGGCGACTGCAATCGGTTTGAGCCTAACTTTAACAAGATGATCGAACAGTATAATCTAGGCTCTAAAATTACTTTTTTGAACGTTCACAAAATCCATAAGGACAAGCCTCAATGGAATAAATTCAAAGAGGATTACAATGTAAAATACACCCCCACCATTGCAGAATTCAGAAACGGCAAGCTGGTTGATAAAATAGAATGGACGCCTAAAAGAGACCTCAGTACGGATGCTGTAAAAGAGTGGCTGACTTCCAAGAAAATTATTTTATAAGTCTCTTTTCTATTCATTTCATTACAAACACAAAGAACTGTTTATGCAAAAAAGGTATTCATGTACATAACGCATGAATACCTTTTTTTAGGAATGCACAGGTCTTCCAAGCTCTAATAAAAAATAGTTCCTACTACTCTTCACTGCCTTGTGATAAACCTCGTTCGTATCTATCAGTCCCTATATTGTAGGCACTTCACAGTGTATGGGTATCCATCGAATCAGGAAATTCATATCGGATAATATCCGTTTCGGATACGATATGCCCGATTTGTGACTCAATGAATTCCAAATCTCCCTCTACCGCCCCTATAAAATGCTTTGTACCGGGTTCTATTACGATGACTTCACCTGGGCTGACTGTCTGTGTCACGCCATTGATAGAGACACTTCCGGCTCCTGAAACTATGGTCCAAACTTCTTTACGGAACTGATGTTCATGATAGCTGATAAATCTCCCGTTCGAAATAACCACGCGTTTGGTCACTGTCTGCAATCCACTTGCCGCCTGCTGATGGGATAATACAGTTTGCTTCCCCCAGAAACGCTCCTCAAAACGCGGGCCGATTTCAATTTCCGCCACCATATCCTTAATTCCTGTGGACGACTGTCGATCCGTAACCAAAACACCATCCGGCCCGGCAACGACGATAATGTCTGGAACATTCCAGATGCTAACCGGAATCTCCAGTTCATTGATGATATGCGAGTTATGTGAAGCTTCTGAAATATATCCTGGGCCACTTAGCTTCGAACTTACTTCCCGCACCAACGAATCCCATGTGCCCAAGTCTCTCCACTCTCCATGATATGGAAGCACGGAGAGCTTATGAGTATGCTCTACTACCGCAATATCGAAGCTAGTTTTAGGCAAGTCTGCATAATTTGTCGAAAGAGAATTGTAGTCGGCTGGTAAACCCATTTGCTCCAGAATATCCAACAAAAAGCCCAGTCTAAAAGCAAACACCCCGCAATTCCATAAGGCCCCTTCACGGATCAACGCTTCTGAACGGATCAGATCCGGCTTTTCTACAAATGAACTAACTCTATAATATGGCTGGTCAAGTGAAGAAGAGGATGAAGGCACAATGTATCCGTATTTATCAGATGGCTCCGTTGGAGCAGCCCCCATTAATGCGATATGGCTTCCTGATTGCTCTAATATTGAAGGAAGCCTGCTCAAATGCTCAAAAAATTCATCCCCCGCATACCCGTCCACAGGCATGACCCCTACGATCTCGTCGCGTGATGCGCCTGTAACGTCATGCAAGTAGGCCGTAGCTAGGGAAATGGCCGGGAAGGTATCCCGCTGAGTCGGCTCCTCAATGACTACAGCATCTCCGCCAATTTGCCCCCGGATCAGCTCGGCCTGAGTTCCACTCGTCGAAAAATAGGCCTCATCTGCCAAATTCGCCTCATCTAATTGCCTCCATATTCGTTGCAGCATACTTTCGGGCCGTTCGTCGTGACGTAGTATGGAAAGAAACTGCTTGGGACGGTTCACATTGGATAAGGGCCACAGACGTTTACCCGAACCTCCAGATAATAAAATCATTCGCAAAGATGCAACCTTCTTCCTGTAAATTAATATTTTTCTTACATTATAAGACTGTTCATTTTTCGCATTTCTGCCGAATACATAAGTATGTATTATCGTGGCAAATACATGATTATGCACTGCTATTGTATCTTTGTCTGTACAGGAGATGTCAGTCATGCCCATAAAAATACTCGTCATTGAAGATCAAAAAAGTTTGGCAGATATGATTGCTCTTCATCTTCAGGAGGAAGGCTATCATATCGAGCTTATTTATGACTCTAAACTTGCAATTCCTACACTTATGCGTTTTAAGCCGGATATTATTGTGACCGCTCTGATGTTTTCCGGTAAAGTCGAATGTGCGCTGATCAGCCAAATCCGTCAATTTACCACGGTCCCCATGCTGGTCATCTCTAATAACACCGTGCTGAATATAAGAATAAAGGCTCTGGATGACGGAGCAGATGACTTCTTATGCAAGCCGTTCAGTCTGATAGAGTTAAATGCCCGCATCAAAGCCCTGCTACGTCGCTGCGGCCCCAACATGCCCATTGAATCGCAAACGGTAACTCAAAAGCTTAAAAAGGTAAGGGTTTGGGTGAATGATTACCGTCATAGCCTGGTAGTCGATGACCAAGAAATAGAAGTCACTCAAATTGAATTTTCCATTATAAAAGAGATGTCCTGCAATCCAGGTAAAGTCTTTACCCGCAGCGAGCTGATGGATCGGATCAAAGGCGGAGATGGCGCTTATCTGGATCGCACTATCGACGTACATATTTCCAGCCTCCGCAAAAAAATAGAACGTGACCCTAAAAATCCTCAGCACATCCGTACTGTATGGGGCAGAGGCTACAAATATGAGATGTAGTCGTATCATGGCTACCCATTTCCCCACTGAGCAGCTTGCTTTTTATGGAAGATTTCGCTTCTTCCATCGCCGATAAGGAAGAAAACAAGCTGCTCCACCCAGTATCCCTATGAGGAACAGCACCCAGCCAAAACGGTAGGCGGAAGCCAGAATAACGACGGCTTTCCCGTTCCCGTTACCATTGGTAATGAATCCGGTAGTCACTCCATTGACGGACAGACGGGCTCGCTGATTTTCGCTACCCAGTCTGAACTCCCACAGTGGATTGGGTGATTCGGTCTCCCGGATCAGCACCTGCTGATGCGTTGGATTATATAGCGTAAAACTGCGTTCCATGGAATTTTCACGAGTAGCCTGAATGCTTTCCGAAGTATATGGAACCATAAAAAAGATATCCATATCCGTTCCCTCAAACAATGTAAATTGATCTACTGTAATCATCGCTTGATAAGGGATGATGGAATATTGCTTCATTTGAAATAAGCCTGACTGCTTCTTGTGCGCATGCGCTAAAATCTGAAACTGCATCATGGCGGTGCCTGCCGGAGCCTTCACAATTTGATCATAATGATTCCATTGTTCCTTATCTCTCTCCTCCACCTCATCAATATAGGAGGTTTGGAGAACCTGGGACGCTTTATTCAAAAAAATGACCTTCATATGCCGACTTCCAACTTGTTCGGATCGCGCATCCAACTGCACGGCATACTCTTGCAGCGGCTCGGCCTTCATTTTCTTGGACGCATAAATATTCCAGTCACAAGAATAACTAGGTGCGTAACGGATAGAGAGCCCTTCGTCCATGATTGATAGCTTCGTCTGGCCAGGTCGTATATCCGCTACACATCCGACATCCGTCGTGCTCAATGATTCCTTCGTATCCTCCCCCGGCATCACCGTCACTTCCTGCCCGCCCATTCGATGAATATCTCCAAAACGGCTCAATGAAGGCACCTGACTATCCAGGACAAGGGTTAAGCGATACTTTCCCTTGGTTAGGAACAGATTTTTAAATTCGACTCGGCCATAGTCGTTCAGCAGACCGGGAATCTGTATGATTTTCTTTGCAAAACCATCCTGATTGGGCACCGTTTCAATAACCTGCTTTTCGGATAAAGAGGTAGCAGGTAACCGCTTATACGACTCCTCCGTACGAATCGTTCTGGTCAGCACCTCTCCCGTCTCTTCATTCATCCACTTCATCGTTAATGACCCATGGTACCCTGCAGGTAGATTAGCCAAAATAGCTGTGGCATAGGTTCCCGTTTTTGCGACTTCCACATCCCTGCTTAACGTCCCCTTCTGATAGCTGATCCCCCGCCCCATACTAAGTCTTGGTAAAGCACGTTCCGTCTGCACATTGCCTTGGGCGTTAAAATCGTTCTCTGCCTCCAAGGTGAAAAAGAGCTTGCCCCGCTTCAATGCCTGCTCCACTGGAAAAGATAGCTGATCTAGCTGATCCACAGGCACAATCGCAAATTGATTGACCGCATTAAAGCCTTGCAGGTTATTAACCGTGACTGGAGTATCTCCTTTGGGAAAAACATGTTCTCCCAGGTCCACCCATTGAAATTGGTTTAAACCATCATCCTGAGTCTTGATACTAACCTCTTTGTCCGGCAGTGTGACTTGTAATTTCCCGCCTGCCTTATTCATAAACACTCTGGCATATACATGCGAGGTTTGAGGTTGATCCAGTTTTTTGTGCATCGTAAACGTGTTAGGCTTGCTATATTGCCCCAAATCACGCAGCTGGATATCATGAATCCACCAGTAATTTTTTTGCTGTGGACGCTGTAGGGTTAACAAATCCATTCGCATCCAATAGCTGCCGGGCGGCGACACGTATTCCCCGTAAAATTTCACACTGTCAAAATTATATCCCTCCGAAGGCGCCACGACATAGCTAACCCCCAGTTCACGCATTTGCTTATCGTAAAATCTCATTTTCACATGCATTTTGTTCGTCCCGCGACCGGAAACAGTAATTTGGAACTGATACGGATTATTTTCCTTGGCTTCCAGCAAACCCGATCTAGCGACCTGCCATATATTACTCGGGTCTCCCTTCATAATTTCGCCGTGCAGAGTTGGCACATCATTCAATTCCTCACGGGGATTAGCCTGCACACTGAACAACTGCGGGTTATCCGGCTTGAAGAAGGTTTCGGTCCGCAACATGGAATCAAAGTCCACGACCGTCTTCCCATCGATGCTGCTCATCTGATACGGGGCCACATCCAGCTTCTTACTGGCAAAGGTGACCGCAATCCCTGCATCCATTTCCATATCGAACGGAAAGTTCCGTATATTTTGGGAGGATAAATACCATAACCAATCGTTAGTCGAGGCAAAGGTTTTGGACCATTTTAAAAAGGCATTACCATCCTCAATGGCATCAAAAGGCCGTAAGTAATCCTCTGCTGGAAGCTGTGACAACAACAAGTCATTAAAGGACGCCGCTTCCACATAATCCCCTTTGTTAATCGTCTGGATGGTTTTTAGCTCAGGCTTTAACGCACTGAACAGCACTCCAAAGCGGCTAAAATCAAAACCAGGCAGATGGCTGTAGCTCTCCAGTCGGCTAAAACCGTAAGGTGTTACAATTTTACTCGCAAGGATATTCATATAGGGCGGTGTCTGATCTAGATTGAATATGGAAAATAGCCCGTTCTGGTACGTACGTTTCAGCCCAGTCTGACCTTCCAGCTGAGACAGGTGGAAATCCTGCCGCTTCTCCTGCCCCACATATTCATCATGGTAGACCAACTGATTGACCCCAAAGGTAGAGAACAGCCAGCCTAATCGGGAGCTTAATCCATTGTCCATGACATACTGCAGAAAATTCATATAGTATGTAATGCCGGGATCATTCCCCTCATGATGAAAAATCGTATTTTTAGGAGAAGAGTATACCTGAAAATCTCCGGTTGCCTTCTCGTTTGCGGTCTTCCCTTTATTCCATTTGGGCGTGGCTACTCCGTTATAGCTTTGAATCATATTGTCAGCAATCGGAAAGTATAATGCCTTGCTATCGAAACGATCTGGGTCAGTCAGCTTTTCAGCCATTTGACCATAAGCCTCCGGCACTTGTATCGGCTTGTAGTACCCCTCAATGAACTGAGTACGCAAGGGAGCAAAATATACCCCGAGGCACAAGACAACGATAATAACTGCCAGCCTTTTATATACACGCTGCAACGGGGATGATCCGAACCATTCCATAAATTGAATAACACCAAAGGTCAACAACACCCCGAAATTAAGGGCAATCAGTCCAATAAATTTGTTAGGATCACGGAAAACCGAACCAATCACAGGGGTTTTCGTAACCAAAATGACAAACCACTTGGCAATGGATGGGAACGTCGTCCCGGTAGCTGCAACCAGAAACAGCAACGTAAGTAGCGAGAAGATTAGAATGATCGGATTTTTATATGAACGTGTCACCATCGCATACCCGATCAATAGCAACAAAAATCCCCCTCCTACATAAAACATGCTAGGCAGTGAGGACAAGGAAAACATGGGCCACCAATAGCTCAGTAAATAACCCACATTATATAAACTGCTGTTGCGGCTGAACAGAGACAACGTATCCACGACGTTGATATTATGCTGAGACGCTTGAGCGTCCATCAACATGCTACCGACATATAGAGACAACCAATAAAAACTGAGCAGACCGAAAAAGACGCCAAAAATGATCCCTTTACGCAAAAAATTGCCGTATAACGGCTGCAAATAGGTGCGACCGGCCTTACGGTGGGTCCAGGTCAACTTGATCAATAGCAACATGGTGAACAAGCCCAAATAAATCATGCCGAAGAAAAAATAATGAATGGCCGCAGCACTAACAGTGAATACCGCAGCCAACAGAAACAGGTCGATCCAGTTCCGCTGATACAACTTGTGGGGATGATAGTTTTTAATTTGTTGAATTTGAAATTTGGGGTCCACCGCACTGAAAAAGAATCGCAGCATTAACGGAAACAAACTATATCCACAGAGCAAATAAATATGCTGGATGCGGAAAATAACCCACGGATTCAGCGCATAAAACAACGAGCCGACCATGATGGCAAAAATACGGGTCTTCGTAAAGCTTGGTGAATAATACACGCTGACCAATCGCTTGGCAAAGGCATACATCGAAAATGCCGAAACAAATAACAAGCCTGTAATAAACGACTTGAGCAAGACCGGGCCGCTTTCGTCAAATAAGAGTGACAGTCCATAGAAGGGCAAGATGTACAGGATACGTGGAGCATTGAACAAGGTCGAGGTAGACCATCGCTCGTTCCATACCCCGGTTATTTCCTCCAGATACCGATGAGAGGTGGCTCCAAAAGCAATGTCGCTAAACACAATTTGCCCTGGTCCATAGATGGGTGCAAGATATGCAACAATCGCAATCAGCATCAACATCATTGCCGCCATATCGTAACGGTAGCGAAATATCCATTTTTTCATGCTTGTCCCCCTCTCTTAAACTTCTCGTATATCTGTCGGTTATCTTGGCCCTATCTTCTCAAACGAACGATTGCCTGCAAGCCCTGGTCGGTATTACGCAGCTTTAAACGACCGCCTATGGTCTTCAGGTATGCATCCATATGATACAGGCTGAACGTATGCTCCTGCGAGTTTTGGGAATAGTCTGGCTGAAAATAACTCCAACGCATTTTATCATCAATCCCGCCGCCCGTGTCTTCAATGATAATAATAATTTCTCCTTCTTCCAGCCGTGAACTAACCTTGAGCACTTGAGATTGCCGTTTGGACCGCAGACCTGTTCGGCCCTTTTCCTGATCGTCAGGCTGCTCTCCACCTTGGCCCATGGCCTGCACTGCATTTTCCAGCAGCCCCTGAATCGTTTTGTACAGCATGGGTGCTTGTGCTGCAATGGATGGAACAGGCTCTTGCCGCAAGATCACTTGAATGTTCTTCATGTTCAATGAACGGTTCGCCCATTTCAGCGACTCAGACAATACTTCATTCATATCTGTAAAGCTAATTCCACTATTATCATGCATCTTCTCTTCCAGCTCATCACGCAAGCTACGGACTCCCGTCAGTAACTCTCCCAGTGAGGATTCCTGTCTGAGACGACCCTGGATGAAATTTTCATTCAACTCGCGAAAATACTCTAGCTCCTCATGGGAGGCTCCTTTTCCCTGACTGGAAGCCGCTTCAAAGCGATTTGCTAGATCATGATAAAATCCCAATAGCTTCAAATCATCGCCGCCCGTGAGACGGCCAGTCTGCTCTTGCAGCTCTTGTAGCTGCTGCTCAATCGTCTGCATTAACGGCAAATAATATGTGTCCTGCTGCTGTCGCATATCTTCATCTCGCCGTTGATCACGCACCTGATTGTTCACGATGGCATCCTTTACAATCCGTTTGCGGAACTGTACGAGCATGGCCCACAGAATGAACAATATCAGAACCATGACCATCCACAACTGTTTGCGGAAGGAGCTGATTCGCTGTGCTGTATCCTCGCTGACATCCTTAACCGATATGTAAAGGGCCTCTTCCCCAATGCGGCTGAATCCTATACCGTGCTTCTCTCTGCCATCTTCAATGACACCTGTATTGCCCTCCAGCAACCTACGGGTTACGCCCGTGATGTCCGTTCGGTTAATATCCGAAGTACTTCGGGAAGCTACGACCTTAAATTGACCGTTATAAAATAAGGTCTCATGCTGGTTAATCGGTTTACTTTTAATAATCCCGCTGAGCATATCAGCGTCAACCGTGCGCACCATAAAACCGCCTATCTGCGCTCCTTGAATCCTGCATGCTATATACTGGGCAGGCTGATGATCCTCTGTCACAAATGAGCTTACTGCACAACCATTTTGCAGCCATTTAATCTGCTGGACCGCACTTTTCATCTCACGATTGTCTCGTCCGACCATCACATGATACTGCTCATCCAGCACATAAAAGGCCCCGCTTTCACGCTTAAAACCCTCAGGATACTGGCGTGTTCCCTGATTCAGCATATCTCTGCCAAGACTGGACGACAGCTCCTTCAGTTCAGCCTGCCATGCGGCATAACGCTCGGTTATGCTGCTGGAAAGTTCCTGTACCTCATACTGGAGCTGCTCGTTCTGAATCTCCGCCAAGTGACCACTGAATTGCCGCACAACAAACCATTGAAGCACAGCGGCCAAGAACACGGTCACACCCAGAACGATCAGGTACAGAATCAGCTTTTGCCAACCTGGTTTCAACAAAGCCCATTGTTTCATGCTTCCCTGTCCCCTCCATTTTGTTCAAGACGGCTCAAAATAGCCTGCATCAGACATTCCAGCTCGTAGCTGACCAGCGGTAGCCGTGCGCATAGCAACCGGGGAGTTCGGCGTTGGAGTGCAGCAAACCTCGCTGCGGTTTCCGTTGCCCCGTCCGTCAATAGGATCAACTCGCATGTTTTTGCGATATACAAGCGACCCAGTTCTTCCTCGCTGTATTCTCGCAGATCAACAACGTAAATATCATGATGATCGTCCATATGCTGAAGTGCGCTGGAGACAGCCAGGGTCACTCCTGTATGCCGTGCTGCATGATACTGATGAAGAAGACGCATCCCTTTTTCCCAGAGGGCATGTTCAGCCGAATCAAATCGTTCACAAAAAAGACGCAACGCCCGTTCTGTATTGACATCTTTCAAAAATGCCAAAACGCTGATATTATACATGTAGTTCCTCATTTCTTACTTCCTGATTGGAGTTGCGCAGTTCTTATGACACCCCAAAACATTCTATTTGTTGACGACAGCCCTATGGTTCTGTCCCTGCTTGAACGGACCCTGACGCAAGAAGCATTCACCTTACATACCGCTCACACGCCCAAAGAAGCCTTACAAGTGCTGGAACAGCACCCTATTGATGTGGTCGTTTCCGATCTGCTCATGCCTGGTCTGGATGGGATTACCTTCCTTCGCATGATTAAGAAGGATTATCCACATATCGTACGAATCATTTTGTCTGGTCACCTGCATACGCAGTCCATTTTATCGGCGATTAATCAAGTCGGTGTATTCCGTTTTTTGACGAAACCGCTGGAACTGGATGATGATACGCTAAAAAAAATACTGTATGAGGCGCTTGAGCAGGCCAAACTCAACCGAAACAACCTACATGTAGACCAGAACGTAGCTTCCGACCTGTCAGTTTTTATAGACAGCATTTTGAATGCACCGTACCGACCCTATGTGCTGCTGAATGAACAAGATATCGTAACCGCTGTACACATTGCACTCGCTGAGCTGTATCCTGTCGGCTGCTCACTACGTCATCCTGACGGGGAAGGTATTCAGTTAACCACGCATTCATTATATATACCGTATGAGGAGTCGGAATCTTCCGATCCCGACTTGTACACGCTGGATACGCTGACCCTCGGCCATTCATCCTTACGCCTTATCCGCCTTAGCGAGATCGCCTGAGTGACGGGTGCCGCCCTTTAACACGGCGGCTACCCCAATCACAGTTAGGCATACATACATCCACAACATCCCCATCGTCAGCAACGGGTGACGGATATAGTTTTTCATATTCCCCCATGTATACAGCACCGGACGGAAGAAGTACCAACGTTCCAGCGCTTTTCGCAATCCGCCCTCTTCAGATGACATCGTACGATCCATCACCGAAAAATAGTAGGCTTTTTTACGTAATACATCGTGCAGATACACCTGTTTTTCATCATGGTATACCCGTGTAAATACCGCCCGGCGAATAACTCCGCCAGACTCTATATAACGCAAGGTCGGCTGTATTTCTTCAAAAGCAATCTGCTCCGCATTAAACCCGCCCGTCGATTCGTAAGCGCTCATTCGCCAGAAGCGTGCGGCTTCAATGGAGCGTTTTCCCAAGGTCTCACCCGCGTTATTAATCACATTTCGCTCAAAAACTTTCACTTTGGAAAAAAAATTGTTTGCTTCCGAATACGCCTCTTCCGGAACGACCAAGGCGCCAATATCCTGATGATCGTCAAAAAAGTCAATGCTCTGCTGAATCAGATGTTCGGCTAAAATCATATCGGAATCCAATACAAATATGTATTCGGCACCCAGGCGTTTCGCTTCCTCAACCGCCCTGACCCTAGCGACTCCCCGCTCCCCATGGGGAAGCTCCAATATCGTTACGGGTACTGAACTCCCTGCCGACAGCATACGAATCGTCTCAACGGTCCGGTCATTGGAGCCATCATCAGCAATTACAATATGCAGATCCTTGTAATTTTGCCCCATACAGCTTCGCAAACAAGGCTCTATCGTCCGTTCATTGTTGTACGTGGAGAAGAGAATGACCACTTTGTCCACTCTGTTCCGCCTCCTCTACCCAATCTTCCATCAACTGCTCAAACGCAGCAGCCGTATGATCAAAATGGAATCTTAACGCATATTGATACGCCCGCTCACGGATGGCCATGTAATCTTCGCCGCCCTTCGCTGCTCTTTCCATTTGTTCAGATAATCCCCGGATGTCGCCGTGAAAGCATAGATACCCGCTTTTCCCGAAATCCGTTGCATCCACCAGACCCGGTGAATTGCTGACAATGCTGGGAGTTCCAACGGCTGCCGCTTCGGTAATCGTCAACCCCCAGCCTTCACGTAAGGAAGGAAACACCAGCGCGTGGGCACGACTCATCAGCTCCAGCTTATGCTCTGCTGAAACAAATCCGTAAAAGGTAATATCGGCTTGCGATTGCCCCTGTTCATCCGGTTCTCCGTATGTTAATCCATATCGTTTCATAATCGGCAACAATTGTTCTGCCACATAGGTTTTATCGGTTTTTCCGGCAATCCATAACATAGCCTGAGGGAACTTTTCCTTGAGCTGCCCAAAGGCCTCAACAACCAGATCAATGCCTTTATATTTGACGAAGCGCCCAGCATACATGAAGGTCGGATTAGGCTCCTTCGTTAAAAATTGTTCGCGCGGCCAATGATCAAACTCAATGCCTTCCGGTAAAAGATGGACACGATCCGGGTGAAAGCCCAGCTTAAGTAGATCATATCGAGTAGACGGAGATACCGTAAGCGTCCGATCCTTACGAGCCAGCTTAAGCATCAAGGGCTCCATATGAAACCCAATAACATTTAGCGGGAATTTGGCGTTCTCAAACCATATTTCCCTTGTTAGCTGATGTATGAAAAAAATTCGCTTGGATGCCTCCACCCAAAATCGGGTAAAGAATTGATGCGTATTTGCCTGGTTAATCACATAGTCGATCTTCCCTCGATGACGACGGTAATAGCGCATCGCATAATAAATAACACTGTATATGTTCCCTTTTCGAATATACGTAATACCGTCAATAACTTCATGCTCAGGCATCCCCTCAAATTGAGGTGAAAAATGTATGAACTGGAAGCGGCCTTGCTGTGAGCGTTTAAGCATTTCGTGGGTGAAAATTTCTGCTCCCCCGCTTTTAGGTGAACGAATGTCACGCCAGGAAAGCAATAGAACTACGGTTTTACCGTCCTGTTCATGTATGGTATTCATGGGGTAAATCCCCCTTTATCTTTATTTTGAACAAATGCATATAGGCGTCTATCACAAAGTAGAGAGCCATAGCCCCGTAAATAATGAACTCAGATAGCAAAAAATCTACCGGATCTGTGTGGGCAATATGAAAGGCTACTAATAAAGCCGCGGCTCCTGTCATCAGACTGAACATAAATTTGCGTCTGCCCACCAATACGTGCACATGCACAAAAAACAGCACGATGGAAAATAGCCAGTACACCCATCCTCCCCATGGAATATAGGCCTCGGCCGATTGGTAAGAGGCTCCGAATAATATAGGAATAGAGGATGGGAACACAAAGGTCGTGCCCACATATACACAGATCGCGGCTACAGCCATTAATCCGGCATAGACGGCAATCAACTTGCCCAAAGCTTGGCGGTCATGCCCCTGCGCACCGATCTTTGGAATAAAGGCAGCAATGAGGCTATACGAAACGTAATAGACCAATTGGCTGTACTTCAGTGCAATGGCATAGCTGCTGGCCTGCTCGGGAAAGTAATGTTGTACATACAACATGTCGATGGAGATACAAAACAAAATGAATAAATTCGTCATAAGGCTGTCGGTGAAATCCTGACTCAATGATTTCCATAGCCCAGAAGGGATATGTTCTCTACCGTATGTGAATAAGGACAAGCCACGAGCCGAAACGATCCAGCCGTGGAGCAGCGACAGCAACATTCCTCCACAGCTCGCTAACAGTAGGGCTTCCAGCTTTAACCCCAGTGCAGCCAGAACAAAAAACAAGCTCAGCTTCCCTAATACCTCAATGTAATAGTTCACATTGAGTGCCAGCATGCGTTCCCTGCCTTGTAAATCTCCGCGGCACGAACTCACAAGAATATGCAGTCCGATCAGGCCATACAGCATGAACAGCGGGCCAGATTCGACGCCCAATAGCGAACGCAGTAACGGATGAAAGATGAATAAAATGATCATGGCAAGCACGGTTAGCACCAGAGGTGCTTTTAGTAATAGAGAACCGAGCGGTAAGCTTCGTAGCGCAAGCTTTTGGTCTCCCTTAGAGACCAGTTTGGCGGTTAATAGCTGAATGGATAAACCCAAAACGGATAAAAGTGCAAAAAGTGCCAGCAGCGCATTCGCCTGTCCATAAGCTTGTCCGGTAAGATACCAACTCGCTGCAATGTGGAAGAAAAAATTAAATCCGTTAAGCAGCACATTAAAGAGAGGAAACATCAACGATCGCAATCGGTTGTTCACGTTGTTATCTCACCCTCCGATCCAGTCGCCAAATATCAATGATGGAGCGCAAAAAACGAATAGAATCCTTCCAGACATGGATGTGCGATCCATCCCGGTCAATACATTTGACGGGTAATTGCAGCACACGAAGCTGGAGTCGCTTGGCAATAAACATCATTTCTAGATCCAGCGCCAGTCCGAGCTGTTCCTTTAAATGCGGAAACATCCGTTTCACTGCAACCGAACTCATCACTTTAAGCCCAGTCTGGGAATCCACCACACCTGTGGGTAAAAAAGGACGGGAAATGACCCGCTTACCAAAGCTGACGACAGATCGCAATAAAGATCGATTCTCGGCGGTCATATCCTTGGTTCCGATCACGACATCATAATAGCCCTGCTGAACAACATTAATCATTCTGGCAATATCCTCAATAAAAAAGGAGTCATCTGCGTCCACAAATACGTAGTAATCCGCACCAATGGTCCGCATCCCTTCCAGATACGTCCCTGCCTTACGTGTATTGCGTCCCAATTCCCTTGTTTGAAGCAGTGGACTAAGATTCTGATTAATCCGGTTTACGGACAAGTCCGTTGCTGCCTCCAGCGCTTTAATCAAGGCATTCGTACCATCGTGGCTGCCATCATCAATGAGATAAATCGAACCTTCAATAATGTGGCTGCGGATAAAGGCTTGCAGTCGTTCAGCAAAGGTTTTGACATGAACAAAACGTTGCTCTTCGTTATATACAGACAAGATAAATGCAATATGTTGGCTTTTGGTCGAATACTCGGGATAGAGCAAGCTTTGTATTTCCGAAAGCATTTCTTCGTTGTCATTGGCTTGCCAAAATAGCAGCCGCAAACGGCCTACTCCGATGATTTGCACCATATGCTGATCACTGAACGGAAATGTTACATCCGTCACCAATAACAATGGCATTTGCGGAAATTGGCTACGGATCTGATTAGCTTTCCGCACCGCCTGCCCCGGCTCCCTATAATCAATCAGGCAACAACATGCGTTCTCGTAGACTGAAGCTGCCTCCGTGTCCTCGCACTGTATATATTGGTAAAAACAAATCACATTGGGATAATCAATAGCCCTGTCGTTATCGCTAAAAATGGCTATAGGTCCCTGCACACAAACCTCTCCTTTTCCTCCGAATAGTTCTATTTTGTTGAAAAAGAATTAAGAATGTTTGCTTATAGGAGTTAAATTAATGTCCAAATACTTCATATTTCCTTAACAAAATAGCTGACACTCCATGATATATAAGGAGATAAGAGAAGAAAAACTGATTTTCATATTTGATAAGAACAGAGTATTTAGGCCTGATTCATTAGAACCAAAAGCATCAGGATTAGTTAGCGAATCTATATTGAAAATTAGTTCTTTTATATCATTAGAAAGAAATATATATGGTTATTTTGTCATATATAAATAGAAGAATAAAACAGATTCGCACGTCCATACTATGGACAACATGTCATCTTTCGTTATGAATAGTTATGAAAATGAAGAGAAGGAAGGTCTTTCTATGGAAGCATTTTATGTCAATCGCGATGGGTCATTATCTACTCCATTACGGGGAAAGGATGTGTTGGCAAATCCCCTGTTGAACAAAGGTGTCGCTTTTACAGAAGAAGAACGCAAAGAACTGGGTTTGGAAGGAATCCTTCCTCCAACCGTCCTTTCATTGGAGAAACAGAGCGTACGGGCATATCAGCAGTTTCTGGCACAACCCACCATGTTGCGTAAAAATGCTTCTCTCAACGACCTTCACAACCGAAATGTCGTACTCTACTACCGGCTGCTAACCGATCATTTGAGTGAAATGCTGCCCGTAGTCTATACGCCGACCGTAGGAACTGCGATTCAAGAATACAGTCACGAGTACAACCGTCCTGGGGGCGTATATTTGTCGATAGATAATCCGAACGGTATTGGACAAGCATTCTATAATTCCGGTTTGAGCGGCGAGGATGTGGACCTGATCGTCGTGACGGATTCCGAAAGTATTTTGGGGATTGGGGACTGGGGTGTCGGGGGGATTAACATTGCTATTGGCAAGCTTGCAGTGTATACGGCTGCGGCAGGCATTCATCCCGGGCGGGTGCTGCCAATTGTACTGGATGTAGGCACGAATAATGAAAAGCTGCTGAATGATCCACTGTACATCGGAAACCGCCATAAACGGGTTCGCGGAGAAGCCTATAACCAGTTTATTGATACTTTTATCAGCAAAACGTTAGCGCAATTCCCGAAGGCGCTTTTACATTGGGAAGATGTGGGTAGCGTAAATGCACGCCATATTATAGGAAAATACGGTCAAAGTATACTCACCTTCAACGATGATATACAAGGTACAGGAGCGGTGACCCTGGCTGCAATTCTTTCGGCGGTGGGTGTCACCAAGACTCCGCTGCGTGAGCAAAAAATACTTGTTTTCGGCCCAGGGGCTGCCGGGATCGGTAACGCTGATCAAATTCGGAGTGCTATGATCGAGGACGGCCTTTCCACAGATGATTCATTCAAGTCCTTTTGGGCCTTTGATTATCGCGGGCTGTTAACGGAAGATATGGAAGACGTTTTGGAGTATCAGAAACCGTATGTGCGCAAAAAGGATGAAGTCAGCTCATGGACCCGGTCGGGTGACGGCAAAATACCGCTGCTGGAGGTCATCCGTCAGGTGAAGCCTACAATATTGATTGGAACTTCCGGTGTAGCAGGTGCCTTTTCTGAAGAGATCATCAAGGAGATGGCGAAGCATGTAGAACGCCCGATCATTATGCCCATGTCCAATCCTACAAACCTTGCAGAAGCAGTACCCGAGGATTTAATTCGGTGGACCGATGGCAAAGCACTGATCGCAACCGGAAGTCCATTTGAGCCCGTCACCTATAACGGTACGAAATTTGAGATTGGACAGGCGAACAATGCCTTTGTTTTTCCGGGACTGGGTCTGGGTGCGATTGTGGTTAAAGCCAAAAGGATTACCCCTGCGATGTTTACAGCAGCAGCAGTTGCTGTTGCCAATGGTGTAGATTCGAATACGCCTGGCGGTGCGCTGCTCCCTCATATCGGAAAATTACGCGAAGTTTCGTACGTTGTTGCGGTTGCGGTAGCGAAAGCAGCGATTCAGGATCAGGTAGCTCAGGCACACATTTCAAATGTGGAACAAGCTATACGAGATGCAATGTGGAAACCGGAATATGCCAAGGTCAAAGCAGTGGAAAATGTAATTCATCACCCTCACTAAGCCCAAAACACCTAACTAGAGGAAATTTCATATTTTGCACACTATGTTTGACATAGCGTATGAACGTATGTACAGTAATAGTCAAAAGAATAGAAGTCCACTAGGGGAGCCGCTATGGCTGAGACAAGAACGTATCTTGGACCCTTTGAACCTGATCTAGTTCGTACTAGCGTAGGAAAGTGGAGCCTTCGTATATAAGGTTTCAAACGCTTTTTTGCGTATTGGGCCTATTGTTGAAGCCGCTCCCATTTTTCCGGGGCGGCTTTTTAGCGTTGTTCCGGAATTGTTTTCTTACAGGACTTCTTGCTCTTCAATTTGATGGAGGTGGGGAAATTGAGTTTTACAGAAGAACTCCGTCGGCAGGCGGACGGCATTTTTCAAGCGATTTTTGAGCACCCCTTTGTGAGAGGTATTGCTGAAGGAAGTTTGACAAGGGGACAGCTGATTCACTATGTAAAACAGGACTTTGAATATTTGAACGCCTACATGCGGATATACGGCATCGCAATCTCCAAATGCACGAATCGGGAGGATATGGCTGTATTAAATGAACAAATCTCTTTTATTCTCCACAGCGAGGTTCATCCGCATCAAAATTTCTGTGCTGTCGCAGGGGTGACCTATGAAGAGTTGCAGGGATATCCGCTCGCTCCGTCGGCTCATCACTATATCCGTCACATGCTGACGGTTGCGCATGAGGGCAACCTGGGCGAGATCTTGGCTGTGCTGCTGCCATGTATGTGGACGTATGCCGAGATTGGTCGCAGGCTGCTGGATGAAGTAAAGCCGGATGAGTCTCATCCGTTCTATGAATGGATTGGCTTCTATGGAGACCAGCTTGATGATACAACACTCAAGTTCCGAGAACGTGTAGATGCTTGGGCGGAAGACGCAACGGCTGCTGAGCGGGAGCGGATGATTGAGCATTTTATACTGAGCTGCCAGCTGGAATATAAGTTCTGGGACATGGCTTATAAGCAGGAAGAATGGCCGGTCCAGATGCAGGCAGCGGTCTTGGAATAGTCAGCCTGGCGATTCGATGTGTGAAGTACGTTTAATGCCCTGTTGAACCATCAACTATAGAGAGGATAATCATTATGAGTACATGGAAAAAAAGTTATTCGGATCTCCTGACGAAGGTACAAAACAGCAAACCCCTCGTTCACAATATGACCAATGTGGTAGTCACCAACTTTACGGCCAACGGTCTGTATGCATTGGGCGCCTCCCCGGTGATGGCCTATGCACCCGAGGAAGTAGCAGATATGGCAAAAATAGCAGGCGCCGTCGTGTTAAACATCGGTACACTGAACCGCGAACTGGTGGATGCCATGATCATTGCTGGACAATCGGCGAATGCACACGGTGTTCCGGTCCTGCTGGATCCGGTCGGTGCGGGAGCAACAAGCTTTAGAACTGAATCAGCACTGCGAATCCTGAGTGAAGTCAAAATCTCATTGGTACGGGGCAATGCAGCCGAAGTCGCACATCTTGTCGGAGAAGCGCGTGAGATTAAAGGCGTAGATGCCGGTGACAGTGCTGACAGCGGTCATGTCGATCTGGCAATTCGGGCTGTTCGAACGCTCAATACAATGGTTGTCATTACTGGAAAAGAGGACGTCATCACCGATGGAGCCGAAGCACGAATGATAAGCGGCGGAGACGCGCTCCTCACGAAGGTAACCGGAGCAGGCTGTCTGCTGACCTCTGTGTTAGGTGCCTTTGCAGCTGTTGAACCCAACCTGCTGCTCGCAGGTACAGCAGGCTTGGCATTTTACAGTGCAGCAGCTTCCCGAGCCGCAGCACGTACCGCAGAGCTAGGGCCAGGCAGCTTCCAGATTGCCTTTCTCGACGAGCTTGCCAAACTACATACTGGTTCGCTAGAGGGGCATGTCACGATCCGTGAAGCTGGAACAACTACAGCAGGTGGTGCGCGATGACAGACACTCGTGTACCCAGAGCACTGACGATTGCCGGCTCGGACAGTGGCGGCGGGGCCGGAATTCAAGCCGATCTCAAAACCTTTCAAGAGCTTGGCGTATACGGCATGTCAGCTATTACGGCCATTACTGTACAGAACACCTTGGGGGTTCACGGCGTATATCCACTGCCACAGGAAGCAACAGCGGAACAGATCGAAGCTGTAGGATCAGACATCGGAGTGGATGCCCTGAAGACTGGCATGCTGTTTAATGCGGGCATCATCCGTCTTGTGAGCGAGCAGATCCGAAAGTTCGGCTGGAAAAAAGTCGTCGTCGATCCCGTGATGATTGCGAAGGGGGGCGCTGAACTGCTGCAATTGGAAGCGGTGCAGGCTTTGAAGGACGAACTGCTCCCCTTGGCCCTGGTCGTTACACCGAATATCCCGGAGGCGGAAGCCCTGACAGGGATCAGTATCCATACGATGGAGGATCGCCGCGAGGCTGCGAGACATATTAGCAGTATGGGACCAAAATTCGTTGTGATCAAAGGTGGCCACGCTGACGAGAGCGAGAGCAGCGGACAGATTGTTGACCTGCTTTTTGACGGAACCTCCTTTACAGAGCTGAGCGGCAAGCGAGTACGGACTGTCCATACACACGGAACAGGGTGCACCTTCTCGGCAGCGATTACCGCGGAATTAGGGAAAGGGATATCTGTAACGAAGGCTATCTCGAATGGTAAAGCCTTCATCCAGGCAGCGATTGAGGAACCTTTGCAGCTTGGACAGGGACATGGTCCCACCAATCATTGGGCCTTCCGCCGTCGTCAGGAGATGCTTCTATGAGCGGCAGAATATTGTCAGAGGTGGTGCGCCGCCAGCTTCAAATGTACCTGGTGCTTGGAAGCGTGAATTGCTTCGCGGAACCAGACTGGGTCGTGCAGGAGGCTCTGGCTGGCGGGGCAACCATGGTCCAGTTCCGGGAAAAGGGTCTCGGCGCGTTAACTGGCGTTCCAATGTTCGAACTTGCGCGCCAGCTACAGGAACTGTGCCGTCACGCTGGTGTCCCCTTCATCATCAATGACGATGTGGAGTTGGCTCTTGAGCTCGACGCCGACGGTGTTCACATCGGTCAGGACGATGAATCCGCCGATTCCGTCCGCGAGCGAATCGGAAATCGAATTCTCGGCGTCTCCGCCCATACCATTGAGGAAGCACGTCGAGCCATCCTGCAAGGTGCTGATTATCTCGGCGTCGGACCAATCTATCCCACCATCTCGAAAGATGATGCCCATGCCGTACAGGGACCGGCAATTTTATATGAGATGCGTAAAGCGGGAATTGATGTGCCGATTGTTGGGATCGGAGGTATTACAGTGGACCGTGTTGAGGAAGTCGCACGTGCAGGTGCAGATGGTGTGGCGGTGATCTCAGCCGTGACACAGACAGAGCAGGTTAGAGGCGCGGTCAAGGAATTAAAGAAAAATATGGTCTCATTTCTCAATGATCCGATCTACATGTTTGATATTGATTCAACAGATCATCCAGCTTTTTAGATTGTTCTATTACTTTGGGATGTGTTAAAAATCCATACTTTTTCTGGACCTGGTACAGTTTCTTCCTAGCCCTTTCGACACAAAGTAAAGTCACACTTTGATTCATCAGCATGATCCCTCCTATATGTCATATTTTATAACAAAAAGACGTTTTTTGGATTTTCAAATGATGCGCCTAACAAAAAAAGAACATCCCAAAAGTTTGCATAAACAGCGAAGCCCCAAAATCCACGTAAAAAAGCCTCCGTCTCCACTAATAAAGCGGGACCGAGGCTCTTTTTCATAAAAAGATTCAATAAATATTAGAACATACAACCTAACCGTTTTAAGCACCTCCAATTTGTACTTGAGGCGTTATTCTTTGATTTTGGTTATGCGACTGAACAGGCGTTACTAAAATAAACAAGAAGCTAGCTGCGATGACCAGCAGAATCATTTTTTTCAACATTGTCTAACCACACCTTTTCTAATAGTTTGAAATACTCTTCCCTTGTTTCGGGAAGCGCATGTGCTTGGAAATGTGCAAAAAGCCCCGTACAGTTTATAAAATAAGTCTCATTATTTAGTATGTGGGCTTTTACCAATGCATATATTAAGTGTTTAAAGCCATCATTGTACATTCCCCGTCTTAAATAGTAATAAGCCAGCTCGTAACCAAACCATGCAAAATAATCTGGCATCACTTGTTGGGTGTACATATCAGTAGATTGTGATAGCAGAGCAAAAGAATTAATCTCCACTGCAAAACGTGAAAGGACATCATTGATATCTATTGCATATCGGTTAGCAGCTATCATAACGTTCAGCAACTTGGATAGCTTTTCATTCTCGGTAGTGATTGATGTGGATGCAATATATTCAACATAATGAGGAAGCACATTCGTATCTCCAGATAGGAGTTTATTTACATAAGTATTACCTTCTGCCCAATGCTTGAACAAGTTGACCCAGTGTTGAGTTTTCTGGTCTGTCTCGATCACCCAATCTAAATTTGCGTAGGCATTTGTAAATTGTAATGCTTGCTGATAATCGCCTTGGGCTTCACAGACACTCGCACACAGTAAATCAGCATAGGTAATGTACACAAACATCGGACGACTCAGCCTCTTTTCAGACTCCTCCCACTCTCGCTTTTTCTGTTGATGTTTCAAAGAATATTGGATCTCCGCTTTGGCTCTCATTTTTCGAGCAGTTGCATCGAGCTTGTCCCATTCACGCAGAGAACGATACACATTCGCCAAATCTTTTAACGCATCGAGTTGATCTATTTCATTCAGACGTTCGACAAAGGGTTCAAATCGTGTAGCCGCCTTGAGATTTCGGATCTGATTGTTACCCACCTGAATGGTAAACAGACGATACTGACAGACAGCCAAACGTTCAGAATGCTGGTACTTCTCGCCTTCCGCAATCCCTTCGTAGAGCAACAATGCAGCATTGTGCTGACCTTGTGCGAATAATTTTTCTGCTGCATCAAATAACTTTGGGGAATATAGAAGGTTGTCCATAATATGTCCCACTACAAGCTGGATAGCATCCAACTTGTCCAGTTCCGCACAGCGAAACAACAACGGCTCAATTCGCCTCCAATCCGGGGAACGCTCAATGATGTAGTTATCTATGTATAGTTCGTAAAAAAAACCTTCTGGTAGTCCCATAGCCCAAGTGATTCGATCTAGCTGATGTATAGCAACAGGACGATGCTTGGCAATCCAATTATTAAGTGTTCTTTGATGAACACCTGAATGTTCGGCAAATTGTGCCAGCGTCAAATTGTTTTCCCCTAAATAATCCTCTAACTTCGCCAAAATCGTAGGTGTATGTCCCAAGTCATAACCACCCTTCATACAAAAAATCCAAATTTTATACTTTCACCTCAAATTATTCACCAAGTTTTAACATGTGTCAACATTTTTCTTCCATTATTCCTACTATATAAACTTGAATATGGTAATTAATAACCACTAACAAGAAGTCTCTTTTGGAATCAGGTGGTCGCTCGCTCTACTAATTTGAATTCCAGATGATGTATCGTTTCATCCAGCCCTTCGAGGGCATTTCGAATCATAATGAACGCATTCTCAGCTTGCTTGTCTATCGGGTAATGAATCGTAGTTAAATCAAGCAAATGCGAGATTTCGGTGTTATCAAAGCCTACGACTGCAAAATCACTCGGTACAGAAACACCTAGCCTACGCGCTTCAGTCAAAAGACCTGCTGCCAAATAATCGGTAGAACAGGCAAAGGCGTCCGGCCTATCTGTTTGTGCTCGTTCTGCCCACCAATGAGCTATTTGTTCACCAGCTTCTATTGAATTTAAATCATAAAAATGCGGGAAGGCCTCAGCATCCAAATCATATTTTTCGCAAAAGTCATGATAAGCTCGAATGCGTTCTTTTGTATTCAACCCCCGCATGCTGCCGTATACATTAACAATTTTCCGATATCCTCGGGCGTACAAATGTTCCAATGCCAGCGTATAGCCCTGATACTGATCCATAAATACAGACGGGATTGCCTCAATGTTTACACGCTGCCAGGTCACAATCGGACCATATTTTGTATAATGCTCAATCACACTCCACTCATTGACGCGAATCATACAGACCAAGGCGTCCAGTTGCTTTCTCCGCAACATTTCCAGCGCTTCAAGCTCCTGTTCCTTCTCCCCATTGGTAATAAACAGCGCTATATTAAAGCCATGCTCCTGGGCATACATTGTAAATCCGCGCACAAATAAACCCAATGAATCATTAAAAGAAAGTGAAATAATCCCTATGAGCTTGGTCATCCCTTTTTTTAAAGATACCGCATTGAGATTAGGAACATAATCCAGTCGATCTATGACCTCCTGCACACGCTGTCTTGTCGGTTCACTTACGTACGGATGGTTGTTAATGACACGGGACACCGTAGCCGAGGATACCCCCGCCAGCTTTGCAATTTCATGAATATTCGCCATTTTTTTCACCTCGTTCTTTCTATTTTAGCATGTTCGTGTTTAGCATGTTCGTAGTGCCCGCCCTATAATTGTCACCTTCCCAAAATAAGTTTTTTAAAAGCGCTTGACCTGTAATGCATTACAGGGATTACAGTGAGTTTGTGCTTAAGAAAGCGGTTTACAAAACATACTTAGGAGGCACTAACTATGAAAAAAGGCATAAAGATTGCAACCATTGGCGGAGGCTCTAGCTATACACCAGAACTAGTAGAAGGCTTCATCAAACGTTATGCAGAGCTTCCCATTCGGGAATTATGGCTGGTAGATATTGAGGCAGGTCGTGAAAAACTGGAGATCGTAGGCGCCATGGCCAAACGGATGGTAAAGGCCGCAGGCATTGATTGTGAGGTACATTTGACCCTGGATCGCCGGGAAGCGTTGAAGGACGCCGATTTTGTAACGACCCAATTTCGGGTAGGCTTGCTGGAAGCCCGGATTAAGGATGAAAGTATTCCGTTAAAACATGGCATGATCGGTCAGGAGACCAATGGTGCCGGAGGAATGTTCAAGGCGTTTCGCACCATACCCGTTATCCTCAGTATCGTCGAAGATATGAAAGAACTATGTCCGAATGCATGGTTAATTAATTTTACCAACCCTGCGGGTATGGTCACCGAAGCCGTGCTTCGTTATGGTCAGTGGGATAAAGTCATCGGATTATGTAATGTTCCAATCGGCGCGATCAAGAGTGCATCAGCTGTGCTGGACAAACCGGAAGAAGAGCTGTTCTTTAAATTTGCAGGAATTAACCACCTTCATTGGCACAAGATTTATGACAAAACAGGGGCCGAATTAACAGAGCAAGTTATTGAAGGACTGTACGCTCCGGGTGCAAAGCCAGAGAAAGTCGTTGAAAATATTAAGAACATGCGCTTCCTGTATGATCAAGTTCGTCAATTGAAAATGCTGCCTTGTCCTTACCATCGGTATTACTATATGACGGATAACATGCTCAAGGAAGAATTAGAGGAAGCCAAAAACGAAGGAACTCGGGGCCAAGTGGTCAAACGTCTGGAAGAAAGTCTGTTCGAACTGTATAAAGATCCGAATTTGGATTACAAACCAGAGGAGCTATCCAAACGCGGTGGTGCGCATTACAGCGATGCAGCCTGTGAGATCATTAATTCCATTTATAACAACAAAGGCACATTGATGGTGGTTAGTACACGTAACAATGGTGCGATTGATGATGTTCCTTATGATAGCGCCATCGAAGTGACCAGTGTCATTCGCGCCCATGGTGCCGAACCTGTCAACTTTGGCAAATTCCCACCTGCACAGCGGGGCTTGCTACAAGTGATGAAGGCAATGGAAGAGCTGACGATTGAAGCGGCAGTCACCGGTGACTATGCAACAGCACTGCAAGCCTTCACCCTGAATCCGCTCGTGCCAAGCGGGGATATTGCTCAAACCGTGCTGGATGAATTACTGGAAGCACATAAAGAGCATCTACCTCAATTCTTTGCTCATAAGGAGAAGGCGACGGTATAAAGCTAGCAGCAATCATCCTGCTGGAACACAAAAAAGCTTCCTACATGTAGGAAGCTTTTTGCTATACGTCCCAGGAGTACTTGCTGGGACGTTGGTGTTATTGGGTTTGTACTTGGCTTGACCATCCGTCATTAAGCTTATTGATAAATTTGTTAGACTTTTTTAAAGTATCATCTCCGTTGAAAAAGCAATAACCGCTTTCCCCGTAATTTGAACTAATACGGGTTTTCCCTGTTCCTTTTTCACATGGACATGCATTGTTCCCTCCCTTTTGATTGCCTCACCTTGTAAAATATCAAAATCAAAAGACTGCTCATTCTCATTTTGCAAAATGTTATAGTGTACCAAATAGGCTCCAAGCGGTCCGTTTGCATTTCCTGTCACCGGGTCTTCAGCTATTCCAATTGCAGGAGCAAACATTCTTCCGTGAACCAATATATCCTCTTGTGGATTTAATGTGAAAACATAATATCCATTACATCCAATATGCTTGCTGATTTCTGTAAGCTTCTGCAAATCAGGTTTTAAACTATGTAGTATTTCATTGGAGTAAATCGGAACCATTACCTTAGAATGACCTGTTGAAGATATTGCAACTGGATATTCCATGCAAATATCTTTACAAGAAATACCTAACGCATTTGCAATCTGACTTCTTATTTCATCATTTAAAGGCTCTGATACAGAAGGTTCTCCCTGTGTCATTACAATAGAATAGTCATCTTCATACTTTATAACATCAACAGGCAATATACCTGCTTTTGTTTTTTGAATAATTCTTCCAGTTTCAGCTTTTCTCTCAATTGCATAGATATAATGTGCTGCTACTGTTGCATGACCACAAATTGGAACCTCTGTTGTTGGAGTAAAGAATCTTACTTCAACATCATAATTTGAAGAATCTGTTTCAAAAATAAATGCAGTTTCCGAATTATTTAATTCTCTTGCAATTCTCTGCATCTGCTCATCTGTAAGTCCATTTGCATTTGGAACAACCCCAGCAGGGTTACCATGAAATTTATTTTTTGTAAATGAGTCTACTTGATATATTCTATATTTTTTCATAATTTCGCCTCTATAAATACTAGTTTGTCTGTCTGTTAAATTCGATATTAACATACTTTTTAGGCAGTTTCACTTAAATTAAAAGATATAATATGGCCCTTTAATGAAAACGAACTGATCCTTATTATAGAATCGCGCTCTTTTATGGAAGATTGTTATTAAACTAAAGCCGCAGTTAGCTGAAATGGTCTTCTCAATCCTTATCTAAAAGTGGAATAAATCTTTTATGATTATAGATACTTTTAGATTCTGCCACGCCTGTTGAATAACCAAAATAAGTAACTCAATTCATGAAACAAGAGGTGCACTGAAGAAGAACGCGCTGAATCTGAATCAGACATTCAACAGGTGGTTTTGAAGAAGAAATAGACGAGAAAATCGCGCAAAGGAAAGAACGGCATGTTGGGGCCATGAGGTCTGAGCAGCAACAAATAGCCAATTGAGCAGGACATAGACGATTAGAGCACAGAATAATTGCCCATAGACCGCATTTTCAGTCATGCCCAACAGCGTTGGAATATTCAAATGTTGCTTGATCCAACGAAAGAAGACTTCAATCTGCCATCAAGCCTTATTGATCTGTTTCGACCCCCTGAAGGGGTTGCCCATTTTCTGCTCGTAAAGCGACATGAAGTTTAATACCTGCACGCTCTCCGTGATAAGGAGCCCAATGGATCGATAGCTACCCCATTGTTCCAACGCAGCCATGCACCAGTATTGGAGTAAATGGTACACCGTAAACTTGCGGGCTTTGTCTTCATAACCTATTAACTTCACAACCCTTTGAACTTCTTCAGGAGTCAGCATGGATTGAAGGATAGATGTAATCGTGATAGAATTTCTCATAAGATCGTCTTCTTTCGGATTCGTTTGGATGGTACCAACGATTCTGCAGAAAAGACGATCTTTTTTCTGCCATTTTGTGGTTATTCAACAGGCGTGCTACTATATAGGGGTATTAGTTTATATAGCGTGTAAAAATCGTGTGTATAATTTGTGTAAACAGGTGTATTAATCACACCTTTTTCTAACGTTTTCTATCGTAACCCCAATAAAATAAAAAACGCCTCAAACCCTTATATATCAAGGATTTGAAGCATTTTTAATTTCGTTCAAACTTTACATATCTGAACTCTTCGACGTCCCAGGAGGGATTCGAACCCCCGACCGACGGCTTAGAAGGCCGTTGCTCTATCCAGCTGAGCTACTGGGACAAGATGGTGATCAATAAACCTTATGTATTCAGCGCATTGATTATTATATCACATTTCGGGCAACTGTCAAAAGCATTTTTTCATGATGTAGAGAAGTGGACTGCAAAAGGAATCATTTGGACGCTAACGGGGTATTATGTACAAAGAACCACGCATAAAGGGGGGTTAATCCGTGAGAAGTCTTTTGTCATCACTTTGTTATTTCAGCATTTTCTTCGCACCTTTTCTAGTGCCTGTCATTGTGTGGATTGCAGTACGGGACGAATATGTTCAGGGACATGCAAAAAAAGCTATTTTATCGCATATTTTCCCCATTATTGCAGCGATTCCGCTAGTGTATTTTATTATAACGTCGAATCATGCAGGTTCAGTGATCGGGTTTGTACTGCTATTCGTAGTGGTCTATCTCGGGGTTTTTGTGTATAACATCTACAAAGGGATTATGACGCTGCGTGAAGCGGCTTAGTTCAAAAAGAAGCCTCCTACATACCGCAAATTTGGCGGGATACGGAGGCTTCTTTAGGGTCATTTTTGATAAGTTGCTGTTGCTATTTGGTTCAATGGCTGCTTATTTATTCCCAAAGCGTTTAGGACTTCTCCGTACTTCATGTCTTACGTTTTTCTCCAGCACTTCTTCCGCGAACTCATTGTTATGAATATAACTGCTGCCTTTATTTTTCTTATAATTCGCTTTGCCGTCTATGATCTCCCCCTCCTTTCACGCTGATCCGGCGATGGCGCCGGGGCCCAAATCAACAAAAGCCGAGGCATAGCACACCATATCCTCATGTCCCGAACTCCTTGGCGAACTCTGTGCTGAGCTGCCCATAGGAGAGCAATTCTTTTTTAAACTTCTCTCGCTCCTCACCAGCAGTAATGTGTGTAGAGTCGGTAAAAGCCTTGTCTGTCACTTCCTCAAATGCCGAATGCAGATTATTGTCGTACCAATCCAGCTCCAGATCGGCGTCATTGCGGATGATCCGTACCATGTCATACTCATGCTGACCATCCGTCTGATCCTTGGCCGTGATATAGACCAGCAGTTCCGGGTCATCTGCGGCACCGGGCCGCACCTCTACCTCAGCGCAGCGCACTCCGTCAAGTTCAGTGAAGCGGCGTATTTTGGCATCTTTGATGTAGTACATGGTCTCCCTCCTTCCTTGCGAGTAGACGGGTTGCCCCATCTGTAGTTTTCGGAACGGACAGACATTTTATGCTTCTTTTCGGCATATATACTGATGAACTGGGGATTTAGTTTTTGATTCATTCCAACACTGGATGAACACGACAAAGAGAGGATGAACAGACATGTGCGGAATTACAGGTTTCATACAGTGGAACGGAGACTTAATGCATCAATCTGAGCTGCTGCTGAATATGACACAAACGCTCTCCGATCGCGGACCGGATGCTGCGGGTACCTGGATATCCAACCCGTGTGCCTTCGGACACCGAAGACTGAGCGTTATGGACCCGGAAAATGGTGCTCAGCCCATGATCCGGCAGCTGGAGGATATCACTTATACGATTGTATATAACGGGGAAATATATAACGCGCCTGAGCTGAAAAAAGAGCTGCAACAGCGCGGGCATTTTTTCCGTACACAATGCGACACGGAGGTTCTGCTCGAATCCTATATCGAATGGGGTCCCGAATGTGTGAATCGGTTAAACGGCATTTTTGCGTTTGCGGTCTGGGATAGCGAGCGGGAGCAGGTATTTCTGGCACGGGATCGGCTGGGAGTGAAGCCGCTATTTTATAGCCAAACCGAAGAAGTATTCGTATTTGGCTCAGAACCCAAAGCACTGCTCCAGCATCCAGCGGTAGAGGCAGCAGTGGACGCCGAGGGATTGGCCGAAATTTTTATCATCGGGCCTGCACGTACCCCCGGACACGGCGTCTATTCGTCCATGAAGGAGCTACGCCCCGGGCATACGCTAACCTACAGTCGCGATGGCGTGCGCATTCAAGCCTACTGGACACTGGAAAGCATTGCACATGAGGATAACACCGAAGAAACGGCGCTTAAGGTACGAGAACTGTTGCTGGATACGGTGGAGCGGCAGCTCATTTCGGATGTTCCGGTGTGCACCTTATTGTCTGGCGGGCTGGATTCAAGTGCTCTATCCGCATTGGCTGTCGATTATTACAATCGTACCGGGCAGGGACAAGTTCATACGTATTCGGTCGATTATGTGGATAACGACAAGCATTTTAAAGCCCATGCGTTTCAACCCGGAGCCGATGCCCCCTGGATTCAGCGGATGGTGGATGAATTAGGGACAAATCATCACTGGATTGAATTCGATACGCCAGAAGTTGTAGCAGCTCTGAACAACTCCACGCTAACGCGGGATTTACCCGGAATGGCGGACGTGGATTCGTCACTGTATCTCTTTTGCCGGGAGATTAAAAAAGGAGCTACGGTCGCTATTTCCGGCGAGGCTGCGGATGAAGTTTTTGGCGGATATCCTTGGTTCCACCGGGAGGATATGCTGAATTCGGGTACATTCCCGTGGGCAGTTGCACCCGATATGAGAGCCAGTCTGTTGTCTCCTGAGGTACGGGACTGGATCAAGCCGCTGGAGTATTTGAACGATCGCTACTCAGAAGCGGTAGGAGAAGTGCCGAAGCTACCAGGGGAAACAGGAAAAGCTGCGCAGATGCGCGTCATGTCCTATTTGAACATCACCCGCTTTATGCCTACTCTGCTGGACCGCAAGGATCGGATGAGTATGGGAGCCGGACTCGAAGTGCGTGTTCCGTATTGCGATCATCGATTGGTGCAATATGTATGGAACATTCCGTGGAGTATCAAGATGACAGGCGGACGTGAAAAAGGTATTTTGCGCAAAGCGCTGGAGGGCGTATTGCCGGATGATGTGCTGTATCGCAAAAAAAGCCCATATCCCAAAACGCACAACCCTTCCTACCTTGAGGCTGTGAAAAAACAGGCGCTGCAGCTGCTGGATGATTCCTCTTCCCCACTGCTCAAGCTGATCGATGCGCAAAAGGTACGCGATATTGCCGCCTCACCGGAGGCATCAACCAATCTGCCTTGGTTTGGTCAGCTGATGTCGGGTCCCCAGTTGTTTGCCTACTTGGCCCAAGTGGATAACTGGTTGCGCACTTACAAGGTAGCTATTCGATAAGACGAAATATTAAAAGGCTATCCGCAGCTCATGACTGACGGATAGCCTTTTTCGTTATGTGAATGGGGGGAGGATTTCGCCCCTGTTACCAATGCTATGCCTGTGGATTACCCAGCTTTGTTGCCAAATCACGCAGAGCTATCCCTCGGTGACTGATAGCCTGCTTTTGTTCCAACGTCAGCTCGGCCATTGTCTTTTCAAACTCTGGCAAATAAAACAGCGGATCATACCCAAACCCGCCGCTGCCGGCGGTTTCAGTAGTAATCCAGCCCTCCACAGAGCCTGTCGATTCCAACGTCTCGCCAGTCTGCGGATTATATAGAATCAAGGTACAGACGAATTGAGCCGGGCTTAGCAAAGGCTGTCCCGTATCATCACCCAGCTGCTTCGATTCTAGAACGTCGAGCAGCTTAATATTGTTTTCGTGATCGCTGGCACCTTCTCCAGCATAACGGGCAGAGTATACCCCCGGTGCACCGTCCAGCAAGTCCACGCAGAGGCCGGAATCATCGGCCAGTACGGGCAATCCGAGCACATCTCCAACCGCTTTAGCTTTTTTTAGTGCATTTTCGGCAAAGGTTTTGCCATCTTCAACGACATCAGGAATGTCGGGATAATCGTACATGCTTCTGACTTCCTTGCCAAACGGTGCAAAAGCATGCGCAAATTCCCGCACCTTTCCTTTATTTTTCGTAGCGACAATGATGACTGGGCCATCTAGCTGCATTAGGCGCCAGCTCCTGTACGTCCAGCACCAATCTTATCAGCAATCGGTCCAAGCACTTCTTTTTGGCGCTCGATCATTTGCAGTATCCCTTGTTCGCCCAAGCTAAGCAGTTGATCCAATTCATTACGGTCAAATGGGCTTTCTTCACCTGTACCTTGCAGCTCAACATATTTTCCACTGCCAGTCATGACAAGATTCATGTCCACTTTGGCCTTGGAATCCTCTTCATAGTTCAGATCCAGCAACGCTTTTCCACCAACAACCCCTACACTGACGGAAGCCAGAAAATCGGTAATTGGAAAAACAGGCAGCTTGTGCTGGGTGGCAATTTTATTGACCGCAATCGCCAACGCCACGAAAGAACCGGTAATTGAGGTTGTGCGTGTTCCGCCGTCCGCCTGAATGACGTCACAATCCAACGTAATCGTCCGTTCACCAAGCGCCGGCAAATTGACCACCGAACGCAACGCTCTTCCAATCAGACGCTGAATTTCCATCGTACGGCCTGTCAGCTTGCCACGCGCAGCTTCACGCTGATTACGGCTATGAGTCGCACGCGGAAGCATGGAATACTCTGCGGTCACCCAGCCTTTTCCTTGTCCCTTCATAAAGGGTGGTACGCGTTCTTCTACAGTAGCCGTGCAAATGACTTTCGTCTCGCCAACCTCTATAAAAACAGAGCCCTCCGCGTACTTATTTACTCCTGCTGTCAATTTCATCGGGCGCAGCTCATCACCGTTTCGTCCGTTAGATCTACTCATGCTTTTTCCTCCTACGTCGTATGCAACCTGTTCTTATATGTTTATTTTACCAAAGTGTGCAGGCAAAAGCACCCCAAGGACGATTCCCCGTCCTTAAAGAGGAATTTCGTTAATGTGCTGCGGCTTGGCTACAGGCTCTCCGTAATTTTGATTATTTTGTCCAATCACGCTTTTTTCACCATTTAGTTCAATCCGAATTTTCGTTTTGACCGCATCCTCTGAATTGTCTGCCGCTGTCAGCACAACCGATTCCAAAAATTCAGCAGGCACAGCTTCTCCCTTAGCAAACATATCATCCGAGAGCGATACCGTAATGACGTTGTCTTTGGAGCGTTCTACCGATTTCAGCGCCGTCTCCCCTGTCATCACTTCTTGTAACCCATCTTTGGTCTGCGGCCCTTGAATCAATTGATGCAGTGCTGACTGGACGCGATCTTTTTCAGGGCTGACCAACCGTGTTACAGGTACATAGTATTGAACTCCAGCAGGAGAAGATGAAGAGAAATACACAGTGACTGGACTGGAATCCAGTGGTGTTACGCCATGACCGATCTCCAAGTTAATACCTACTGCACGTGTCAACGGATGATCCAGCGGTGTGCCGCCAACAGGCATTTCGTTCAGCTTTTTGCCCTCCACCCAGATCTGTATGCTCTCAATATCAGGACAGTCGGTCAGGGTCCAGGTCAAGCTCTCCATTAATTTTCGTTCATCCTGTGGCTTATAGTTGGCGAAAGATTTGTTGAATTCGACAACAGCCAGCTTGTTGTTCTTATCCACCGTCACACTTTTCACTTCCGTACCTTGGGGGATTACACCTTTAAATCCCTCGGGTAATAATCCGGCATATGGCCCGCCCTCAACCAATGTTTCCAGTGCTGATTTGGCATCTGCCTGCACATCCCCTGTAGCCATCGGTAAAGATACCGGGGCCAGCAAACCGTTATGATCTTGCAAAAAAACAGCCCTCAGTTGCCCTGTACTGGCGGGTGCTTTTCCGGTTACAGCCTTAATCATGGACTGCTCTGTCGTGGACGGCGGGGGGTCAATGGATGCCGATTCGTTGCCGAAAAGGCTGCAGCCTGACAACAACAGGGGTAGGGATAGCAGTCCAGCTACAGAGGTCATACGCCATGGGTGTTTTATATTCATAAGTGAAGTTCCTCCCTAACAATTTTGTACAGATTGTACTAATATGTATACAAGCCTCGCGTAAAAAATAACTACTTTTTCAGCAGACTGGACACACTGGTCATAATTGCAGTAGAAATCAGGATCTATACGAGGAGGAGAAATTCAACTTTATGGACAAGAAAAAAGCACCATACAGCCTGAATAGTAAAAAGGTAGCCGATGCCACCCGCGAGTTGCTGCACAAGCGTGGCGTTAACTTGACTGAAATCGCAGAACTGGTCATGCTTTTACAGAAAAAATATTACCCAACCCTAACGATGGAAGAATGTATGGAGAATGTGGACAAGGTACTGATGAAGCGCGAGGTTCAAAATGCCGTGCTCACGGGCATCCAACTGGATATCCTTGCCGAACAGGGCGCTCTTCTTCCCCCATTGCAGGATATGATTGAAAATGATGAGGGATTATACGGGGTGGATGAAATTCTGGCCTTTTCCATTGTAAATGTGTACGGCAGCATAGGATTCACCAATTACGGTTATGTCGATAAACTCAAACCAGGTGTGCTGGAACGCCTGAATGATAAAAGCCTCGGGCCGATCCATACGTTCCTGGACGACATTGTGGGCGCTATCGCAGCTTCGGCCAGCAGCCGTATCGCCCATCGCAAACAGGCAGAGCGTGAGCAGGAGCTTGGGGAAGAAAGCGCACCGAATACAACACGTTAAACAACACGCTAAATAACAAACAACGCGTGGGAATATAACAGATATATAAGGGTTAGAGGAGAACTAGACATGGCAAACATTACTGAAGGGTATGCATTCCGTACGATGCAGGCTAATGATTATGATCAAGCCATTGAGCTTTGGAATGGCTTAGACGGATTAGGATTAAGCGAGGCCGATTCACCGGAGCGGATTGCACGCTTTTTACAACGGAACGAAGGACTTAGCTTTGTCTGTGAGTACAACGGAAACATCATAGGCACGATTTTAGCGGGTCACGATAGTCGCAGGGGGTTTCTGTATCATCTGGGTGTAGCCACAACACATCGTGGTCAAGGAGTCGCGCCCAGACTGGTGGATAAAGCGTTATCTGCTTTGCTGAGAGAAGGCATTGATAAATGTCATCTGTTTGTGATGGAGCATAACGCAGGGGGTCAACGCTTCTGGTCAGCTAACGGCTGGGAGAAACGGGATGGAATTTTACTATACTCCCGAGGGCTGGAATAGGATCTAAGCGCTTGTTCTATACAAATTGGAACGCCGGGTCTGATTCAAGTCGAGCTAGAAACGATCAGACCCGGTGCATAAAACTCACAACATATTCATTAGCAATCCTAACATTTCATGCTCAGACTACCTTCATTCATAAATTACAATCAATTTTTTGGACGCAGTGCACGTTCTACAATTCCCAGCGTGGATTGACGAGAGAATAACCGGGACACCTGAGCTACCCAATAGTTCTGGCGACCGGAAATGATGTGACTACGCCCCTTTTCAAATGCTCTCAACGCGTTCTTCACAACGGTTTGGGGAGTTTCCCTAATCCCAATTGATGCTTCACTTGCGCCAACAATATCAAAAAACGGCGTTTCTGTTGAGCCTGGACAAAGGGCCAAAACTTTAAGCCCCCGTTTCCGATTTTCGGCCCATAGCGCTTCAGTAAAAGAAAGCACAAATGCTTTGGTTGCTCCATATACGGCCATATAAGGATCGGGCTGAAATGCGGCTGTGGAAGAAACATTGATGAGTCCCCCATCCCGCTTACGCAATAAATCAGGCATAAATGCATGTGTGATGTCGACTAAAGCAGCCACATTGAGCATCACTTCCTCATGCTGTCGTTCTCCTGAAACCTGCTCAAAGTATCCATAGGTGGCAAAACCCGCGTTATTAATCAAGAGATCTACCTTTAGTTGTTGCTTTTGAACCTCCTGATGCAATGTTTGGGGTGCTCCTGGTGTGGAAAGATCCAGCGCAATCACCGTTGCTTTTACGTTATATTTAGCTGAGAGTTCTTTAGCCAGCGTCTCTAATTTGGTTTCATTGCGTGCTACCAAAATGAGATTACATTTCTTAGCTGCGAGCGAATAGGCAAAGGCCTCGCCAATACCGGATGAAGCCCCTGTGATCAGAGCTGTTTTATTTGCGTACATAAACATGATGATAACCTCCATAGTATCGTTGTTTTATTTTAGAAACATTGTTACCACTGCTGTATAATGAACTGAAGTCATCTACTATGACGACCTCAGTACACTTCATATTTACGATGGGGATGAGGATGTGTTAAATGCTACGAGCGTATTCTTCAGTGTAAATGCATACACTCCTTGAGCCATATCTACATCTGAAAAATGACCTGCAAACTGAAGATGTATGACTCCATGTAAAGCAGACCAAAACATCCGGACAACCAGCAGCGGATCATGCTCTTTCAATGCTCCCTGCTCCATACCGTGTGTGACGGTGTGCAGAATTCGTGACAATGCCGTTGTGGTACCCTCCAAGCTCTGTTCATCTGGCTTGAAATCAGATAATGCCCCGCCAAACATCATTTTGTAATAGGCTGAATGAAGCTGCGCAAATTCCCAGTACGCCCAGCATAGAGCTTCAAGATCAGCGAGTACGCTCTCGGTAACAGGTACTTGCTGGAAGGTTTCAGCCAATAGCCGACATCCATCCAGGTACATCTCATTGGCAAGACCATCCTTGCTGCCAAAGATACTGTAAATAATTTTGGTGGAACAGCTTAATTTCTGGGCAACTCGTCGCACGGTCACGGCCTCTGGCCCTTCTTCCGCAAGAAGGATGCATGCGGCATCGATGACATTTTTACGTAGCAATTGCTGCTGCTGTAGCTTCACTTCCGAATAGGTTTTATAGGGATGCGATGGCTCGGACATGATTGAATGCACTTCCTTTTGCTTATTAAAAACTGTTGCTTGTTGCTACTATAATAAATTAAAGAACTACACAAGACTTTCAGGAAACATCGTTTCCGTTAAGAACCATAGTATTCTAAGCCTGAGTATTTGTCAAATAAAAAAAGAAACACAACAAGTAGGTACACTTACCGCGCTCTGGTTGAATGCTTAAAAATGAAGCTATGTTTGGCGTTCCACGATCAGTAGGCAATGCCTACCCGTGTACGGATAAATTCGTAACTCTTGCATTGACGATAGGTAAAATCAGCCGTATCCGCGGTGGTAATTTGTGAGCCGCCTTCAGGCAAAAAATCTTTTTCCACACGATAAATCCCTGTCCGCGCTCCATCCGGCAGATAGGTTGGACATACAATTGTCCAGTCTAGTGCCGATTCACGTAGCAATTCGTACACTCGCAGATGTTCCTCGGCCGCACGAGTACTGCGTCGCCGGGTCTCGGAGGACTCATATCGATACAGGTCCGGTTCGGTCCGGCTTTGCAAAATCCCTGCCGTTCCTACCGTAATAAGCCGGGAAATAAACTGCTCCTGCATGACTCGGATCAGCAGGCCTATACTAACGGATAAGGTAGTCGTTCCATCTGTATTCAGCGCACTGATCACAACCGTCGCCCCACCCTTCAGTGCTTGTGCTACGTCCTCTGCATTTGTGGCATCGCCTTGTACGATTTGCAGCTGATTCCCGTATCCGGGTGCGTAATCCTCCAGCTTGTCCGGTGAACGAACAAGGACAGTAACGGCATGACCGTCCGCTAATGCATAATCTAATATATACCGTCCTACGCGTCCGGTAGCTCCCAGCAGCAGCAAATTCATAAAATCCTCTTTTCCGGCATGAATGCCGCTTGTCATGTTGCTTCGTCATGTCACTTGTTGGATAACTTTCCGAGACTATTGACGGCAAAGCGGATAGAAGCGAGTGATGGGGTCCGTCTCGCTCATAGAGACCCGTTCACGGCGCACCAGCTCCACCAGATGAGCCAGCGTCTCGGACATGGCAAACCTTAGCTGGTGAATACCCAGCTTGCCACCGAACATGGCAATGCACAGCTCATAGGCTGTGCTGCCCTCCGGTTGGATCAGCTGCTGGAATTTATCCAGCCGTTCTTCATGATGCGCCAGCAACGCTTGCGTCCGCTCCCGAAAATAACCAAACGAATTGCGGTGCCCCGGATATGCCCACGCTACCTCCAGCTCGCCTAGACGCTGCAAACCGTCTACATAAGACTTCAACGGCTGGGCATCACTGTCTGGCAGCAGACTGATATTAGGAGAAATCTGCGGCAAAACTGCGTCACCGCAGAGGATAACGCCGCTATTCGGGTCATATAAGGACACATGTCCGGGCGCATGTCCTCCTGTCTCGACGGGCAGCCAACTGCGTTCACCCCATTCCAGACGAGCGTCCATTCCGGTAGGAATAACGGTAATCTCAGGCTGCGGATTCACTTGCAAATATGCCTGCCGCATATGTAATTCCAAGGCCGACACTTGCTCCAAAGGAAAGCCATGCTGGACAAAAAAGCTGGGAAGCCTGTTCTCCATAGCGACCGTCGATTCTGGTGCGTCCCACATCATCATCGCTTCCTTATGGCTTCGAGCTGACATATGTACACGAGCCTTACTTTGCTGCTGCATCCAGCCCGCCAATCCGTAATGATCGGGGTGATGATGAGTTACCACAATGTCCGAAATATCCCCAAAGGACATTCCCAGCTGTTGGAAGACATGCGCCCATTCTGCCTCGGTGTCCATATTGCGCGGCCCCGGGTCTACAATCGTAAAACCGTGCTCTCCCTTGAGCACATAGCTATTCACCCAGCGCAGCGGAAAGGACATGGATATTTTGACCTGAAAGCCTCCGTCTATTCGCTCACACGGTGTAAGCTCTGGCATTTTCATGGCTTCCATCCGCCTTTCTGTTTCAAGCCCGCACGCCGACAAAAATCATTCGAGGCGAAGCATCTTCGATATATTGATCTTCATTATAGCTTCCATGTACCTGCTCTACAGATAGTCCGGCTTGCTCTAGCAATCCACGAAACTTCTCATATGGATATAGCTTCACTCGTTCATGATACACGCGCGCTGGTTCTCCCTCAGTAGGAGTCGTGCCCAGAGCAGAGGCTGCCTCAGTGCCCGTAACGGATGCAGCTGACCGAATCGCAATTTGCTTTTTCACAAATCCATCTTCAATGACCCGATGCTCCTCAATCCAATTCCCTTCATCCTCCCGTGACGAATGCGGTACCAAATGAGCGGTTACGTAAGCAGGGTTCAAATAATCTATGATAAAGCGTCCCCCCGGCTTCAACAACCGATATATTTCCTTTAATACTTTAAGCTGCTCCTCATCCTTTTCAAAATAACCGAAGGAGGTGAACAAATTCATCACTGCGTCATAGCTTTCATCCAGCGGCACCTCTCTCATATCCCCTTGATGCCAACTTACCCGCCCTTCGGAATCAGCTGCACGAGCCTCTCTCAGCAACACATTGGAAAGGTCTACACCGGTCACCTTATAACCTGCATCTGCGAGCGCAAGCGAATGACGGCCCATCCCACAGCATAAATCCAATACGCTGGAGCCTTGCGGTAATTTGAGCCAGGAGATCATTTTTTGCACTTCCTGATAGGCTCCCTGAAAGTCGCGATGCTTGTATACCAATAAATAATCTTCCCCAAAGCTTTGCTCGTACCATTCTGCCATACCGTTTCTCCTCCATGAACTCATTTTCACTCTATTACATACTATATTAGCTTTTTCAAACTGGAAACTCAAAAGCATTACGAATAAGGGTTTTGCAAAATCCTGAATAAGGAAACATGTTACAATAACCGTATTTGAGCTTAAATATTCATAGGAACTTCATACCAACTTCATGTGATTCACCCCATTTTATCATTAAAATGATTCATGGGAACGCCTTTAAAAGTTTTCATGAAGGAAAGGAGCGGGGAAATTATGATTCAAATTGGACTTACGGGTTGGGGCGATCACGATGACTTGTATCCAACGGGTACCAAAGCTAACCAAAAACTAAGTATCTATGGAAGCCATTTTCCGGTAGTAGAAATGGATAGTTCTTTCTATGCGGTGCAGCCCACAGATCGTATGGCACGCTGGGCGGCGGAAACCCCTGACTCTTTTTCATTTCTCGTCAAAGCCTACCAAGGCATGACTGGACATACCCGCGGCAAGCAGCCTTACTTCAAAACAATAGATGCCATGTACGAAGCACTGCATGCATCGATACAGCCTCTTCACGAAGCGGGCAAGCTCAAAGCCGTGCTGTTTCAGTACCCACCCTGGTTCGACTGTACACGTGAGAATGTCGCCATACTGCGAGACACAAAAAATAGGATGGGAGAGGTCCCATCCGTACTTGAATTCAGACATCAAAGCTGGTTCACACCCGATTTTCGGAAACAAACGCTGGCATTCATGCGTGAAGAAGGCTGGATACACAGCGTATGCGACGAGCCGCAGGCAGGACCAGGGTCGGTTCCCATTGTGCCGTTGGCTACAGACAGCAATCTGACAGTCGTACGTCTCCACGGACGGAACATATCGGGCTGGAATCAAAGCTCCGCGCCTAATTGGCGGGAGATTCGTTATCTGTATCGGTACAATGAACAAGAGTTGACCGAATGGAGAGACAGATTGCTAGAGCTGGAGCAGCAAAGCCGTGAGGTGTGTGTTATTTTCAATAACAACTCAGGTGGAGACGCCGCTGCTAACGCCAAGCAGCTCATGACCATGCTTGGCATGGACCCTAAACCTTTTCCCCCTCGCAAGCCACCCGAAGAGGATAACGGGCCGGAGCAGCTTGAACTATTTTGAGGAACGGGCTGAGGGTGGGGAGTTGGAAATTGCCTCCTTGAGCTTGCATGCATTATCCAGTAAATACGGGTCGTCAGGTAAATAGCGTAAAGCGGTTTGGTTATGCTCATACGAAGCGTCCAGCTGACCTACATGGGCATAGCAATGGCTGAGCCGCACATGAGGTAACCAGGAGTAGCATGGTAGTGGAACAGGTCGCATACCCGGAAGGTGATGCTGTTGCTCCAATGCCTTTTCGTACCAGTATGCCGCAGTGCTCCATTCGTTTCTTGTGAAAAACCAGTCACCGATCATGCAGCACAAATCAGATTGCGGCACACCGTATCGAAAGGAGCGTAACAGACGATCCAGCTGTTGCTCCGGCTTCCCAAGGTGAAGATAGCATTCCGCCGACCGCACACAAGCATAAATCCGATCCTCACGGTAGCCGCTCGGCTCCTCCAACAGATGATTGAACGCCTCTACCGCCTCGGCATATTCTTTACGGTCAAAACATTCATTCGCGTGCAAATACAGCAGACGCCCCTCCAGCTTGCCGTTTTCGCTGATCCACCGGGCGAGAATACGTTGGTTACGGAGCGTGTGGTCTTGCATTCGGCGGTGAGTTACTGCCACATCCGAGTGAAGGATTTGCCCCTGAGGTATCACTAGATCCTCATGCAGACGCCCTTCCCAGCGGTATTGTCGCTCACGCTTCACGAGACGGATACGGCGTGAGGTGAACAACAGTTCACCCTGCTCCCCCTCTGCCAACTGAAGTGGCATTACCACTGCGTCGATATCCATAGACAAACGCTGCTTCAAGGCACGCAGGCGCTCACGGTCCGGCTCCAGCAGCACATCGTCCGCATCCAGCCACATGATGTAGGAGCACGTCGCCTTGTCAAACGATTCATTACGAGCGGCTGCAAAATCATCCCTCCATTCAAACGTATATAGCCGATCCGTATAGCGGGCGGCTATCGACTTCGTCTGATCCGTCGATCCCGTGTCCACAATGATGATTTCATCCATCAGGTCTGCGACCGAATCCAGACAGCGTGCCAGTGTCTGCTCCTCGTTTTTTACGATCATGCACAAGCTGATAGTCATTGGATGCTCAGTCATGACTTCACGTCATCCCCTTTACCTATGGCTGATTCTGCCGTGGTTTTTCCGGTAGACTCACCAGCAGTATATGCACCGCTCCTTTCAGCCTGCGTCTTGTCTATCTGTTCGGCACGTGCATACCTTTGCAACGGCAAAAGTTGTTCCTCCATATGCCGGATTCGCTGTACCGCCTTGTCGAGTGCTGCCTTTCGCTGATTCATTTTGCGAACATGCTGCTGCTCCACCAGTCGAAACTGCTCCTCGTCCAGTTTCATCCACTCATTCAGATGCTCTACCTTTGGTTTGGCCTCACGCAGTTCTTTCGACTTCTTGCGGCCTGCAAAGCACAAATATTTGTGATGCACCTCCAGCGCTTTTTCATCAAAATAAGGATACAACACACGGGAGAGGCTCCCGGCATAGTAAGTCCGCTTGTGATCATGAAACGGATGGTATCCATAAGGTACAGATAAGACGAGCGTTCCCTTTTTATTCAACAAGCGATAAGCATGAGCCAGCAGAGTGTCGGGGTGCGCAAAATGTTCCAAAATCTCGCCTAAAATAATGGTGTCAAATCCACCGGGAGGGCGCTCAAATTGTGAAATGTCCTTTAGCTGAAAGTGGACTCTTCCCCGGACGGGTGTTGATTCCTGACGAAGTTCTTTTTTTGCATAAGAAATACTGTCCTCTTCCAAATCAATGGCCGTTACCTCAAAACCTTCCCGCGCAAGCAAAATGGAAGTTATGCCCTGACTGCACCCAACATCCAGCACCGTATGGCCCTGTACATGGCGGCAAATCCAGTGAATTCTATTGCGGGTGGCTTCATGAGATTCCTCCGAATTGATCTGCCCGTAATAACGTTCGTTTACCTGATCACGGTTAGCCAACAGCGGCGCCCCCTCCATCACCGGGATGTCCTAAGATCACGACATGTCCACCTGTGCAATGCACAGTCGCATTACGTGTATCGAAGACCAGTGGGGCATGGTCGACCAGCTGTTGGTAGTCCACCACAGAATGGTCTGTCGTGATGACTACAATATCTGCACTTTCCCATAGCAGGGCATTTGCTGTCTGAGATGGAATTGCTTCACCGTTCAGCTTAAAGCTCGATACATACGGGTCGGTGAAGCTCACCGAAGCTCCCATTTTTATTAGATGTTCAAACAGGACAAGAGCTGGGGATTCCCGAACATCATCAATGTCCTTTTTGTAGGCCACACCTGCCAGAATAATTTTGGCCTTGTCTATGGCTTTACCTTTCTGAGCGAGCATGGCTTCAATTCGCTCCGCGATATACAGCGGCATACGCCGATTCATGCGATCTGCCAAGTCCACGAATTCCAGTGGAAAACCATGCTGCTCGGATTTCCATGACAAATATAGTGGATCAACCGGGATACAATGCCCCCCGATGCCAGGTCCCGGATAAAAAGGCATATAGCCGAATGGCTTGGTTGCCGCTGCATCCAGTACCTCCCATATATTAATGCCAATTTTCTCACAGGCGGCTGTCAGCTCATTGACCATTCCAATGTTGACGCTGCGGAACGTATTCTCAAACAGCTTGGCGGCTTCCGCTACGATTGTCGAGCTGACCGGTACAATTTGATCCAAAAAGGACCCATAGAAACCTACTCCCACTGCCAAACAATCTGGCGTGCAGCCGCCGATCACCTTGGGTGTGTTGCGAATGTTAAAATGAACACTGCCCGGATCGACACGTTCCGGTGAAAAACACACATAAAAATCTTTCCCCACCGTCCAACCCCTGCGCTGCTCTATCACCGGACGAATCAATTCCTCAGTCGTCCCCGGGTAGGTGGTGCTTTCCAGAATCAACAGTGTCTGTCTACGCAAATGAGGTATGGCCTGATCAATAGCCGTTTCAATATAGGACGTATCCGGTTGGTGTCCGTCCGTCAGTGGCGTAGGCACGCAGATCACGACGATATCCGCATGCTCCAGTACCTTGATATCCGTAACCGGATGCAATTGCTGCCCGATCAGACCTTCCAATGCATCATCACCAATGTCTATGATGTACGACTTTCCTTGAAGCAGCTTGGCTACTTTGACGGGATCGGAATCCACACCATATACATCATAACCAGCCTTTGCCATTTCCACTGCCATGGGCAGCCCTACATAACCGAGGCCGATTACCGCAACCTTTACAGTTCCTTTAGTTATTTTTTCCATAAGCTGCAAAATACCCACCTCTTTCATCGTTACTCCATGCCTCGCAGTAGCTCAGCAATTCCAGCGCGATCCATTAACTCATCGTCCGAGCGATATTGATCAAAGCTCACTCGTTCCAATCCACCGTATTGGCTCAGTAAGCGCTTGTCTGCTTGCTGGGGAAGAATAACAAAATAGCGATCATCATAGCGATACGTATGCGGCACCTCATAGGGCGAAATCAGCACCTCATGCAGCTTTTCCCCACCACGTATACCAATCTCCTTCACTTTCAACGCAGGCTGACCCGCCTGTTCTTTCATCACTTCTGCCAGATCTGCAATATTGCAGCCCTTCATTTTCATCACAAGTGTCTCTCCCCCAATCGCCGTGACAGAAGCCTTCAGCAGCAAGCCAATCGCTTCTCCGAGCGTGAGGAAAAAGCGTGTCATATCTGGGCTCGTCAGCGTTAAATCCTGCCCTTCCGCGATTTGGCGCTTGAAAAGAGGCACGACACTTCCACTCGTCCCCAACACGTTGCCGCCGCGAATACACACAAAGCGAGTACGCTCACTTAAAGTGTTGGCGCGGATCATCAGTCTTTCACCTATCGCCTTCGTCATGCCATATACATTCACCGGATCTACAGCCTTGTCTGTAGAGACATCAATTACCTTGGCGACTCCCTGCTCAATGCTGGCCCGGATCACGTTTTCCGTACCGTGTACGTTCGTCTTGAAAGCCTCTTCCGGCTGTCTCTCACACACAGGGACATGCTTTAATGCCGCCAAATGGAATACATAGTCCACTCCGCGACATGCCTCCTGCAATGCCTGTAGATCTCGAATATCTCCAATCATGAAATTCAGGCGAGGATCAGATTGAAACTGCCGCTGCATGGCAATCTGTGCAAATTCACCGCGTGAGAAAATACGAATTTCCGCCGGTCCCTCCTTCAGCAATTCAGCCGTTAGGCGTTGCCCCCAAGATCCCGTTCCTCCGGTCACCAGCAGTTTTTTTCCTTTGAACAATATAATCTCCTCCTGACCGTTACGAATTGGCAATACCTGTTCCCAGAAATTCAGCCAACACAGCATTCATTTCATTCTCTGACAGCCGATCCTTTACCGGCACTTTTTTCACAGAAGTATTTGCGGCATGAATGACGTTCACATAGTTGCGAAGCGGAATGACCTCATGCGGCAGCTCCGTTACATATCCGTGCGTTCCTTTCCCAGGAATGACGACACGGTAATCATTTAGAAAATCCTCCACTTGATAGCGAAACACATAAAAAGAAGGCGAACGGTGAAACACCGGTGCCATCTGCCCCTCAACCGCATCCCACAGGTAACCCATCTGGTTCACCAGCGCAACCGTCTCCGGTTGAAACTTGTAATCATGCAACTGTTGTACAAATGACTGGTGATACAAATCGTCGGAATCTATTCGAGCAATGAGCAGTTCGTCCGCACCTTCGATGTACGCATGGATACGACGTTTACTTTCGATGCTCGTACCAAAACGGATGTGGTGGGGAATGGGCTCATGTCGGGCCAGTTCCTCTTCCACAATGTCACTGCATCCGCCCGCCAGCTTGACGACAGATAAGAAATCCGTATTCGTCTGACTGAGCAGACTGCGCAGCGTAAAGGTTCTGAATATATCCAGTCGCTCACTGATCCACTCACGTGTCAGGCGGTTGGGATTCATCCCATAGTTATTAAAATTAATTTCAATTACAATCTTGCGATTCATTGATCTTCCTCCCTTTCAACCGTCTTCTCTCAAGTTATGAAGACGCTCCCGAAACGGCACGTACAGATGCAACGAATCTTGTAAAAATAGGTAGAATCCAAAAAGAATAGCCGTTCATACAAAAACCTTTTCGCTTTCGACATATGATAGAATACAAAGTTTTTTACTCCATCTGAAAAGTTGAACAAGCAGGAACGACAGGGAGGTAACATGATATGACGAATCCAAAGTATCTGGAGATTGACGAGGTACTGAAACGATTGAAGCTGGCACTCGATCAGCACCATTCCTTTTCGCTCATTCGTATTGGGGATGGTGAAAATTTGGTGTTGTCGCAGGACACCGTCTGGCCGATGGAAAAGGTATTACAGGAACGTTGGGCGGTCAAAGCCAATCTCGGTCAAAAGGGACTGTTTCTACCGAATACGGAACTACGGGACGCGGTGGCTGAGGCAGTGAGCAAAGCCAGCATTGTTGGCATTTTGCCATATGATGACGAATCTATTAAAGCACCATCCTATATGAAGCGGGAGCTGACCGATCAGGTCTTTGCTCACTATGCTCTTTCCCCCGCGCTGACCTGTCACGCCTGCCTGAATCGGTATTTGGCTGAGACACCCGCTTTCTGGGACATGCTGAAAAATCGACGCATTCTGCTGGTCACCCGGACGGCCGCTGAAGCAAAACCTGTTCTTGAGGCCGATCCGTACAAGCTGCATATCGCTCACACGCTGGCATTTCATCAATATGAACAAATGCCTGAAACACTTCAATGGATCGCAGCACACAAAGATGACTTTGATATTGCGCTGTTCTCTTGTGGTGTCAATGCAGTCGTGTTAGCACAAAAAACAGCAGAGCTAACTGGCAAAATAGGTATAGACTTCGGCAAGGCGATTAATATCGTCATGTTTGGCAAAGCTAATTAATAGATAAAATAATATTTGTGAAAAAATCCACTTAGAAAGTAATCTTTGCTCCGTATATCAAAAAGCACCCGCAAATTGAAATTTGCGGGTGCTTTTTGATATCATATGTTGTCCTAAGTCCATGATCGAAAAGAATAATCCATATAAAGCCTTGGACCCTTGCTTGTTTAGAAATAGAATTTGAGATTCCCTGTCACTTCTTTTACAATATTACAGAAACTAGCATTCATTTAGAAATTATGAGGAGGATATCGAAAATGTCACATAACAAGAGATTGAAGACATACCCACTTGCTAAAGCAAAGCATGTAAAGGTTCATGGTCGAACTACGCAAACACGTAAACCTCTTACTCTGTTTTGGACAGGCAGTGGCATTGAATTGAATATCAAAGGCTCAGAGCTGTGGATTGAAATTGAAGCCGATTACCAGGTGTATGAGTCCTGGATCAGTATCGTCATTAATGGTGTCCCGATGAGTCGCCTGATGGTGACCGCAGGACGGCATTGGATCTGTCTTTTGAGAGGGTTGAACCCTGACACGGTCAAAAATGTCCGTATAGTCAAGGATGTCCAGCCTATGAGTTCGGACCCGCGCTGCTTGTTGCAAATTCATGCCCTGAAGGTTGACGGGGAATTGCTGCCAGTCCCTGATAAGCCCCTCAAGGTGGAATTTATCGGTGACAGCATTACCTCGGGAGAAGGAACGATTGGAGCGAAGGACGAGACAGACTGGGTTCCCATGCTGTTCACAGCACTGCGCAATTATACAGCCATAACAGCTGAAGCACTGGATGCGGACTACCGAGTGTTTTCACAAAGCGGCTGGGGTGTCCTAACGGGCTGGGATAATAATCCGGATACGAACATACCGGCATATTATGAGCAGGTATGTGGTGTGCTGACCGGTGAGAGAAATGAAGCATTAGGGGCATTTTCAGATCATGATTTTACCTCATGGCAGCCGGACGTGGTCGTGGTAAATTTGGGGACTAATGACGGGGGAGCCTTTTATTCTCCTGCATGGACGGACCCAGAAAGCGGGAAAGTGTACAAGCAACGCTTGAACGAGGACGGCACATTCAATGAAGAAGATTTACAAGCTTTTGAAAGCGCTATCGAATGTCTTCTTGTCAAGCTTCGGAATTGCAATCCTGCTGCTCATATTGTATGGGCCTATGGGATGCTGGGTACTCCTATGATGCCCTCAATCTACCGAGCGGTAGACGCATACAAGAAAAGAACGAGGGATCGAAATGTGTCGGTATTTCAACTACCTAACACGACGGAAGAAACGATAGGATCTCGCAGCCATCCCGGGCTCTCCGCCCATACCAAAGCGGCAGATGAGTTGACAGTGTATTTGCGAGAGATTCTTAAGAAATAGAATCCGAGAAGCACAATCAACTCTGTAGAACACGCTTATAAAGGTAATTACAACAACTAGGTCATTTGTGCTCTGGGTGTTGTTGAGAATTATAGCCACGAGTCTGTAGCAGATGTCTGTCTATGCTCGTGGCTAGTTAAGCTTCGGCGCAGCGTCCTATTCTAGGAGAACCACGAACAGGCAGCGAGCATTTACCAAAGAAATATTCACCTGATATATTTACAAAAACGGAGTCGAAGCGATGCCCGTGAATACCTCTGGACCATTACGTACAGTGGTTGATACACCAGAAATATAAGAAGAATATACTGTTTGTATTGCCCAGGGAGCAGACAGATCCTGTGCATTAAAAGCTTGCGTTTCATTAGATCCAGTCACACCCAGTACCCCCTCGGCACGGTAGACTATCTCACTCGGATCATAGTCGGCTCCACGCACGATTTCAACCGCATACGTATCGCCAAGCTCACCGATCAGGCCAATGGAACCACTAAAAGTTACAATTGGACCCGGCACAAGAAAGGTTCGCAGGGTAATTAAACCGAACCGCTCTGGTATAGGACCCAGCTGTATATCGGGACCCTCACCTGTTTTTGATGAATTGGTGGAGCTTCTCATATCCAGAAAAAAACCCATACCTTATCCCTCCAAATTGCAAGATACTCCATGCTATGCAAGAAATTTTTTAGCGTATTGGACAAATTAGTAATAAATCTATCAATTCAGCTCAAAATAACCGATAGTAAATACATATGGTATAAATATTAGAAATGAATATGTAGATAGAAAGCAGGGGTTTGATGAAACAACTGAGACGATTCAAAACATTAACACTACGAAAGAAATTGACAGCAGCATTTCTACTGGTCATGCTTGTCCCTAGCATTATTGTAAGTACTTTTTCTTATCAAGCAGCTTATAACCAAACGGATCGCCAATTACTTGACAGTGCGACAACTAGCGTTACCTCATCTGATCGTGCAGTTACTCAAACAATACAAGCCAAAATCGCTGATCTCGAATATTATTCTACGACGATGACGGCTAGTGATAACAGTGCTGAAGCAGATGAAGACATCCTGAAGAGGTTGCAAGTTTATTTGAAAATGCATGCCGAAGCCGTTGATATGTTTGTAGGAACTCCCGAAGGTAAACTCATTATCGGCAAAGCCGTAGGTTCAACAAACGATCCTCGTGAGCGTCCGTGGTACAAACAGGCCATGGAGAAACCCGGACAAACTGTAATCAGCCCTGTCGGACTGAATACAGCTAAGGTCCCCGTCGTATATATTTCACGTACACTTCCCGACAACAGTGGCGTTCTCGGTCTTTCGCTGAACCTGAATAATTTAAAAGAAATCACAAATTTAAAAATCGGACAAAATGGCTATATTATGATATTAGATGGTACCAAACGTATCGTTACCCACCCGACAGAAGTCAGCGGAAGTACCAAAATGGGGGATACGATACCCAAATTGTTTGCCTCCAAAGAAGGCAGCTTTAGTTACGATCTTAATGGTGTAGACAAACACCTGATTTTCAAAACCAATACGCTGACAGGCTGGAAAATTGCCGGAACGATGGACAAAGCAGAAACCAGTGCCTCCGCCCAACCGATTCTTATTACAACGATCGTAGTGTTGGTGATTGCAGCCATCATCATTGGTGTGCTCGCACTGTGGATAATCAGCAGTATACTTAAGCCTATCCAAAGATTACGTAATTCTATGGATGCCATCAGCCAAGGTAATCTTTCAATTAACGTGGCAACGACCAGCACAGATGAAATTGGTGAACTATCAAGATATTTCCAACAAATGGTAGATAACCTACGCAACATGATTAGAGAAATTCAAGCGCTGACAGGTAATTTGTCGGCTTCCTCGCAAGAGCTTGCAGCAGGTGCCGAACAAACGACTCGTGCCATTGAGCATGTGACCATAGCCATTCAAGATGTGGCCGCAGGCAGCGAACGCCAAGTGAACAGCGCTAAAGATAATCAGCAACGGGTTAGCGGCATGGCAACAGACATTACCGCGATGACCGAAACCATGACTGAAATGACCACTTACTCCACACAGGCCATTCAGGCGTCGGATGCAGGCAGTGAGCATATCGGCAACAGCGTCGTTTCCATTGATGGTATTCGCACTACCGTGGAAGAACTGGATACGATTATCAGTGCTTTGAGTGACCGGTCTGGACGAATCGGAACGATTGTCACTGTCATTACGGAAATCGCCAGTCAGACTAATCTGCTCGCATTGAACGCCTCCATTGAGGCAGCACGCGCAGGGGAGCATGGCAAAGGTTTTGCTGTCGTGGCGACAGAGGTCCGCAAGCTGGCTGAAAACTCAGCTTATTCCGCACAACAAATTCGTGAACAGATTCAAGGGATACAGAGCGGTGTATCTGAAGCCCTGGTTGCCATGGAATCCGCCAAGGAACGTGTAAGCGAAGGTATCAATTCCATAGACATGTCCGGTCGCTCCTTCTCTCGCATCCGTAGAGCGGTAGCCAAATCAGCGAAGCAGCTCGATAACGTCGCAGCTTCTACCGCTGGCGTCGCAGATGGAACGAGTACAGTCGTTAGTAGCATGGAGGAAATTACACGCATCGCTGAAGAAGCGGCATCCCATACGGAGACCGTGTCCGCAGCCGCAGAGGAACAGCTCGCCTCCATGGAAGAGATCGGTTCGTCTGCCGCAGACTTGACCCGTCTGGCAGAGCAGCTTCAAGATTTACTGACACAATTCCAATTAGATGAAACAAAATAACCGTTCCAACCGATAAATACAGAGAAAGAGTCTTCACAATGAGGGAGGGTTGGAACATGGATATCGCAGCATTATCAACAGGTATGAGTCAGGCCAGCTTGGCTCAAGCTGTAAGTGTGAAGGTATTAAGTATGGCTAAGGATCAGGCCAGTGAACAAGGACAGGCTTTAGTGCAGATGATGGAAAAAAGCGTACAGCCTCATCTTGGCGGTCAACTGGACATTCGCGCATAAGTGCTTTCATATGCTTGGTTAAGAGCGATTCTGCTCAGGTCTGGACAGACCCGGGTAGAATCTTTTTTTTATCTCCCTATTTTTCGTTCAGTACAAAACGTAGTAAACTAGACATATCGTCCACGGCCTTGGTTCGGAGGATAGCGCAACATTCACACGATTTACATTGAAAAAGGAGGATACATAGTTTATGAGTTATTCTGAATATTTTGAAAAAGCCAGAGAGCAACAACTGGGGGAGTTACAGGAGTGGTTGTCCATTCCAAGTATCTCAGCATTATCGGAGCACAAAAAGGACATTAACCAAGCAGCTGAGTGGCTGGCGGCCAAACTGACTGCTGCCGGTCTAGAAAACGTTGAAATCATTCCAACCAAAGGGCACCCGCTGGTATATGCCGATCATTTGCACGCACCTGGTAAACCAACGATTCTCGTGTATGGACACTATGATGTACAACCCGTAGACCCGCTTCACCTGTGGGAAACGCCGCCGTTTGAGCCATCCATCCGTGATGGAAAATTGTATGCGCGCGGAGCGACAGATGATAAAGGACAGGTTTTTTTGCACATTAAGGCAGTTGAGGCTATTTTGAAGCAGGAAGGCACATTGCCGCTGAACATCAAATTTTGCATTGAAGGCGAGGAAGAAGTGTCCAGTCCGAACTTGCTTGAGTTTTTGCAAACTGGAGCTGAACGTCTGGCTGCGGATGCTGTACTGGTGTCCGATACTTCCTTGATCGAAAAAGGAAAGCCTGCCATTTGCACAGGTTTGCGTGGTCTATGTTCACTGGAAGTCGCCATTCATACGGCGAACACAGATCTACATTCCGGCTCTTTCGGTGGCGGCGTGCCGAATGCCCTGCACGCTCTGGTGTCCTTGCTGGCAACCCTGCATGACGACAAAGGCGGCGTAAGCGTCGAAGGATTCTACGACGATGTTGCTCCATTATCGGCAGAGATGAGAGAAGAATTCGTGAAGCAAGGCTTCAATGAGAGCAAGCTGCAACAAGATCTCGCACTTGATTCCCTTTATGGCGAAGAAGGATTCAGCTTCGTTGAGCGTGTTGGGGCGCGTCCGACACTGGAGCTGAACGGCGTATACGGCGGCTTCCAAGGGGAAGGCACGAAAACGGTCATTCCGAAAGAAGCTCATGCTAAAATCACGTGCCGCTTGGTGGCTAACCAGAACCCGCAAGACATTCTGGACAAAGTCGAGCGCCATTTGCGCGCCCATGTTCAGGCAGGAGCTACTCTGGATATTCAACAGGGTGAAAAAGCGAACGCCTTTAACATCGACCCGTCACACGCGTTTCTGCAAGCGGCAGCCGATGCTTTTGAGAAGGTATACGGTGTACGTGCCCTCTTTACCAAGGATGGAGGCTCTATCCCAATCGTGGAAACCTTCTCCCGTGTGCTGACTGCCCCGGTCGTGCTGATGGGCTTTGGCTTGCCAGATGAGAACCTGCATGCGCCCAACGAGCATTTTAATTTGGAGAATTTCGACAAGGGTCTGCTGACGATTGTAGAGTTTTTGAAATCGGTGTAAGCACATGACAACTTCTGATGACTAAGTTACACTAGAGAGGGCGAAAGCCCTTTCTATTTTTTTTGAGGAGCGCTGCACAATATGATTATTCAGTTCATTCGTTTACGGTAATGTGAGGTACAGTTCATGTAAAACTCAACCATTTTTTCAAAAAATGCGTTGGGTTTATTTGGCTGTACCTTTTTCATTCACCAAATACGAATGAACGGGGTGCTTTTCTGTGTCCAAATGGAATAAACACGAGATAAAGGCTGGCCTGATTGGGAAGCATCAACATCTCTTTAGGTGTCCTCTATGCTCTCAACCAATGCGTATGGTGGAAGGTAAAAGCCTCCTATGTACGAATCATCATTGCTATGATCTTTCAAAAAACGGGTATTTACATTTAGCCGCCCGGTCCTATAAGACCAAATATGATAAACAACTATTTTCCTCCAGAAGAATGATGTGCAATAGCGGATTTTTTGATCCCTTAAATGAAATGATAAGCAGCACTATAATGAAATTTATGAAGCCGCTGTTTGATCAACAATCACACCTTTATTTGCTCGATGCAGGTTGCGGGGAAGGCACTCATTTAAGCCACATTCAGGATAAGCTGACCTGGAAGGGAATCACCGAGCTTACAAGCGTAGGTATGGATCTGTCTAAAGAAGGTATTGTGGCCGCAGCCAAAGAATATCCTCATACCCTCTGGTGTGTTGCAGATCTGGCTCATTGTCCGTTTTCAAATCAACAATTTGACGGTGTACTCAATATTTTATCCCCTTCTAATTATGCTGAATTTACAAGAATTCTTTCGGAGGACGGCTGCGTCCTGAAGGTCATTCCCGAACAATATTATCTTCGGGAATTGAGATGCTTGTATGAACAGAAAAAGAATAAGCCTGCTTATTCGAATGATAATATATTAAGCCGATTTAAAGATCATTTTAAACTTCTATCCGCCGAACGGGTAACCTATCGTTTTATGTTAAATGCCGACCTCATGAAACCTTTGCTCCATATGACTCCCTTATCGTGGGGAGCTACGGAAGCAGACTGGCAGCGAGTGCAGGAAATACATTTACCGTATGTCACAGTAGATTTGCTCATCTTATGCGGTAAAAAATAGAATACCAAAAAAGCATTCACAGCATGGGACCACCCATGCTTCGTGAATGCTTTTTTTGCGTTAGTTCCGTTGCTTAAGAAAAACGAGTGTAGCGCAACAGGTGAGCCAGCCGATTGAGCCGTTCTATCTCCCGATCCAACTCATGCAGCGGCTGTCCAGCCAAAGCTGCGTTTGCTCTCAGATCCCGTAGCGGGTTCATTTTCCGACCCATGAGTTTGAGCACCGTGGCCTTCCCCATGTTATTCACCACCACATATTGCGTTAGCGGGTCAAGCTCAATCCACAATACATGATGCTGTTGAAAAAACGACAATAGTTGCTCTTTTAATGCCTCCAGCTCTTCAAGCCCACTTGTGATTTGCGGATGATGATGAAAAGCCACATAGCCCATCACCCGCAGGTCACTTATGATTTGTTCCAAATGAAGCGTTTCGTGTATGTACACATTGTTCGTACGCATGCGGTTTTCTGCACCATTCGTATGATCTTCCCGGATGACGTTCACCACCTGACAATCGTGATATCAAGCTTTATCTTTCCCCTTTTCCACTATAGCGTAATCGGCTTTGAAAAGTCAGGGCGTATACAAACCTTTCGAACAAAAAAACAACCGGCTTATACGCCAGTTGTTTCCCGTTCCACAAAATACTTATTGGTCATATAATGGGCCTTGCCTCTGGAAGTATCCACCATTCCCTTTTTGTTGTCGAGAAAAACAATCTCCCGGCATTTGGTGCAGTACCACTTGGTCCGCTTAAAGGGAGATTCTGTTACATACGATGTACCACATTTGCAATCTACTTTAATTAAGGTTTCTGTGGATTTGTAAGCCTGGGACAACTCTTTTAGGCCAGTATCCGGCTGTTGAATCGGGATAATAACCTCCTGATAGCTTGAATACTGATTATGCACTTTAAAATCAGCTACTAGTTCCGCATGCAATCCAAAGTACTCTTTGCCAATCTCGGTTACAAATTTCTTGCCGATTCTGTAACACTCAAGCCATTCCTGTATCTGTTGATTAGACAAAGGCACTGTGCCCTTGATACCACTATTTAATGTGTAAGTCATGATGTATAAAGTATCATCTTGTCTATGTCCGTACATGAGAAGCCTCCTTATAATACACTTGATAATGTACTACAAAGCGCAAAAAACATCAATTTTATTATTTGGCAAAAGATATAGTATCATTTCCAGGTATGGATTTAATATATTGTGGTAAGCACACAAAGACGTGTGGGCGTCTAGTTAGAAGAGCAACTGACAATCTGTCAGTTGCTTTGTCTTTCCACATAGTATTTGTTGGTCATGTACCACGCCTTGCCTTTATCCGTATCCACCATGCCCTTTTTACGATCCAGGAACACAATGTTATTACATTCCTTGCATGACCACTTGGTTCTTTTGTGCGGTGACTCTTCTATATAGGAAGCACCACATTTACATTCTACCTGAATTAATGTTTTATACTGGCTGTACGCCTCTACCAGTGGGTCCAGCTCTACAGCTTTGCGTTCCATTACAGGCTGTATTATGGATATGTGTTCTCTCTGCTCCGAGTATTCATTATGTACCTTGAAATCTGCTACCAACTCAGGGTTTAAACCAAAATATTGTTTCCCCACAACCGTTACAAACTTGCTGCCAATTCGATATGCTTTAATCCATTCCTGTACCTGCTTACTGGTTAGGTCGACAGTTCCTTTTATACCGCTGTTCAGCGTATAAGTCATCAAGTGTTGGTTGGGTGTCATATGTCTTAACGTTCACCTCCGATCAAGAATATACCACAGGTAGCTCTAGGCAAAAGCTACTTCCGGCTACCTGAAGCAATGAGCTTTTTCTGCCTTGTGATTCTTCTTCAACACCTATATAAAAGTATAGCTCAAAACCTGACCCATCTTCCATCCTGTCGTCATGCTGAATACTGCTTTTGTAGGGATTTATATTCTTAGACTATCACCAGATGCATTTCTATCTTAGTATAACTTTGTGGTACAGTCTTATGTTTTGATCACTCCTGTTAATTGCACTATGATCTCTAATGGTAGTTTCTTCCTTCTATATATAGTACATCATTTACACGCAAATTCCCACATATTTCAGCGGTTTAATCGTTTTACTTTTTTACATACCACAAAACAAAAGCCTTCCCGACCACCCTTCACTGTCGAAGGATCATCGAGAAGACTTTGTACCCCGCAAGGAACGAGAGGTCAGATTTTTAATTCGCCAAGCCTGATTAATTCCACGACCGCCTGTGAACGACCTTTTACGTTCAGTTTCTGCATTACATTGGAAATATGGTTTCGGACCGTTTTTTCGCTAATGAATAGCTGTCCGGCGATGTCACGTGTTGTTTTGTCCTGCACGAGCAGTTCAAATACTTCACGTTCACGGTGAGTTAACAAAAACTTGTTTTTGTGGTCGTTACCCTTCGTCAATTTCACCCCTCCTTGCTCGGGTTTTGTGTGGTGTAACAAGGTTAAGGGATACAGTCAACACATTTTATGTCATGTGCTCAGGTATGGTTCAATATGCGGATAAAAATGGGCATAGGCACCTTACCATCCCCCTCCGATGGAGGGTTGAACTCTGCGTCTAATTTATGTATTGACAGGCATATGGGCCAGCCTTATGATAAGAAAAACCGCGACTGATAATCATTATCAAAATAAAAATTCGATATAGATATCGCGCAACAGACTATGGTTCAAGGCCAGTTTGGCCAGAAAGGGTGTTCATTGATTATGAAACTACGTTATGCCGTACCGGCCGGAGTGCTAGTCTCTTCTATTCTGTTCGCAGGTTGCGGACAAACCGGAACTACTACTCAACAGCCTGCTGCAACGACCAAAGATGCAGGAGCAACAACACAGACAACGACTCCTGCCGCTTCTGCCCCCAATTTTGATCAAGCGGTAGCAGCTTACCGCGCCTATGCCATCGAGCAATGCGATACGTTTGTGAAGAAGACAGAAGAATTCACGAACGCGGTCAAAGCTGGCGAGCTGGATAAAGCCAAGGCGCTGTATGCTCCTGCACGTATGTACTATGAACGGATTGAACCGATTGCAGAAGCGCTGGGTGATCTTGACCCGAATATTGATGCACGTGACGGTGATGTGGATGCAGCGGATTGGCGCGGCTTTCACCGGATTGAAAAAACATTATGGGAAGAAAACACAACCAAAGGAATGGACGAGTTTTCCGACCGACTGCTGAATGATGCCAAGCTGCTACGTGCCAAAGTAGAAACAGTTAATATTGACGCCAGCCTGATGGTAACGGGTGCAGTCGAGTTGTTGAATGAAGTATCTACCTCGAAGGTGACGGGTGAAGAGGAACGATATTCCCATACAGATTTGTACGACTTTGCAGCCAATGTAGAAGGCGCGCAAAAGATATATGACATTTTGAAAGCAGATCTGAACCAAAAAGATGCGACGTTGGAAAAACAAATTGGTGAGCGCTTTACGGCCTTACAGCAGGAGTTGGCTCCTTTTAAGGACGGAGAAGGCTATGTATCGTATACAAAACTGAAACCGGAAGAAGTTAAAAAGCTGAGCCAAAACCTCGATGCCTTGGCAGAACCGTTGTCCCAAATGGGGAAATTGTTAGGAGTGTAATGATATGAAAGGCTTTAAGCGGCAAAAAGGGCAAGAAAAGCCGCAGTATGCGGAATCCCATAATGAACAGGGCGATCTGGTAAAAAAGGATGCGAAGCTAGTGAAAGATGATCCGTCAGGAAAAAGCAAATCCGTATCACGCCGAGACCTATTGAAGCTGGCCGGGGTAGGTGGACTAGGCCTCCTGCTTGGCGGCGGGGGCGTGGGAGCCGTGCTGTCAGCCGGTCAACGTCTCGAAAGCATGATGACGGATGCGGACACCAAAGATGTAATCCCTTTTTACGGTAAGCATCAGGCAGGTATTGTGACTCCGGCGCAGGATTTCATCTGCTTCGCGGCTTTCGATCTAACAACCAGCGACAAGGAGCAGGTGCGCAACCTCTTCAAAGCATGGACGGAAGCAAGCGCTACAATGACTTCTGGCGTGCTGCTTGGCAACGATAATGAAAACCTCAACCTCCCTCCTTCCGATACGGGCGAGGCGGCAGGATTGTCGCCATCCCGCACAACGATCACCTTTGGTGTGGGCCCATCCTTTTTTGATGGACGATACGGCCTGGCAGGGCTTAAACCTGCCGGGTTCCGTGAGCTGCCCCGTTTTCAAGGGGATGCCCTGGAGGAGCAATGGTGCGGCGGCGACATCGGAGTGCAGGTATGTGCCAATGACTTGCAGGTAGCTTTCCATGCCCTGCGTAATTTGGCACGTATCGCCAGAGGAACGGCGGTGCTTCGCTGGACGCAGGAAGGCTTCCAGCGGACAGCACAGGCCGATCCTGCGGGAAGCACACCGCGCAATTTGCTGGGCTTCAAGGACGGTACAGGGAACCCGGATACCTCTAAGGCAGACGAGATGAATCGGCTGGTGTGGACACAGACCAGTGACGGACCAGCATGGATGGGCAACGGCAGCTATATGGCTGTACGCCGTGTACGCATGCGGGTAGAGGTGTGGGATCGCTCAACATTGGGCGACCAGGAGGATACTTTTGGACGTCATCGCAGCAGCGGGGCCCCACTCGGCAAGGTCAAGGAGTTCGACAAGCTCGATCTGGCGGCCAAAAATCCAGAAGGCAAGCCGGTTACGCCTCCCACCTCTCATGTGGCTTTGGCTCATGGGGACGGGAGCATTAATATTTTGCGGAGGTCTTATTCGTATTCAAGCGGATTGGACAAGCAAACAGGACAGCTGGATGCCGGGCTGCTGTTCATCAGCTACCAGCGTGATCTGTTCAAGCAGTTCGTTCATATTCAGGAGAAGCTTGCACGCAATGACAAGCTGAACGAATACATTGTACACAAAGGCAGTGCGGTGTTCGCCTGCTTCCCGGGTGTATCGCAAGGCGGTTACATCGGGGATACGTTATTTTAGTAGCAGGCAAGGAAGGGGATTTATATGAATCGGCGTAATAAAAGCTTGGGATGGGTGTTGGGGTTGGTGGCAGCTCTGCTGCTGACTGTAACTCCCTTCATTTCCGGTTCCGGGTCGGTCGCTTTTGCACAAACAGATGCTAAAGCTGTCACCAATGATCAGCTAATGCCTGTAGTGGGCGGCGCGCTGGTGGAGGCGGGACAAGCCCAATGGACGGAAGCCTCCAAGGATCTGAAAGAATTCCGCACGCTGTGGGAGGCCGCCAAAACGAATGGCGGAGATTCAGCTCACATCGCGGCTGTAGATCAAGCACTCACCGATGCTGAGCAGACACTCGCCAGTGGCGGCGGGGAACCAGCGAAAGCTGCCTTATCCGTGCTAGCGCGCTCGGTCAATGAGTACGTCACTGCGGCCGAAGGGGACAAACCAGCCCCGGCTGGAGCCAAAGCAGCGGAAAAACTGCTTCCCATGGCGAAGGGCAGTCTAGCCGCCATGCAAAAAGGCGATTGGGCTGCTGCCCGGGTGGATTACGATCGAATCGTCAAAGCCTGGTATCAGGTAGAAACACCGATTCGTTTGGACAATTTTCCGGTATACAGTTCGCTCGAAACTAAAATCAGTCTCATTCGCATCTCCATGCAAGCTGAGCCCATTCGCCAAGAACAGGCTCTTAAGGAAATGCAGGAATTAACGACTCTGCTGTCTGATTATAGTCAGGGCAAGTCTGTGAACACAGGCCAAGGAACAGATGCAGGCAATACGGCTACGGGAACGGCGAATGGTTCGGCAGCTTCTCTGACCGATGCAGTCACCTTGCTCGAATCCGCACGCCAAGATGCTGTAGCTAATCAATCAGAGCAAGCAGCTGATAAGGTAGTGCAGTTTATCGCTCTATGGCCTTCCGTCGAAGGACATGTACAAATTTCCGATCCGACGTCTTACACTGCGATTGAAAATGAAATGACCGAAACTTCCGGATATCTTCTGTCTTCTCCACCGAATACGGACAAAGCTATTCAGACTCTTGATCAGATGCTGGACAGGCTCCATCCGTTAACGGAAGAACGTTCTTACACTGCGTGGGATGCTGCGCTGATTTTGCTGCGTGAGGGCCTGGAGGCCATCCTCGTGCTCGCAGCTCTGCTGGCGTATGCCAAAAAAAGCGGCGAAGCCGTGGCTGGACGGTGGATATGGGCAGGAGCCGGAACGGGGCTTGTGCTGAGTGGAATTCTGGCAGTACTGTTCACCACACTGGTGGCAGCTGCCGCATCAGGCAGCATGCGTGAGCTGCTGGAGGGTGTCACCGGGCTGGTGGCGGTCGTGCTGATGCTGACCGTTGGCAGCTGGCTGCATAGCAAATCCAATGCTGCCGCGTGGAACCGCTTTGTGGAAAATAGCGTGGGCAACGCGCTGGCACGGGGAAGCCTGTGGTCGCTATTTGCGGTTTCTGCGCTCGCAATTCTGCGTGAAGGAGCCGAGACAGCTATCTTTTATGTCGGTATGGCTCCAGCCATCGAAACCTCGCAATTGCTGATCGGCATTAGCTCGGCGACGTTTATTCTGGTCATTCTGGCGTTTGCAATCATTAAATTTAGTGTACGGTTGCCGATTCGCGCATTTTTCCTGACTGCCACTGTACTGATTTACTATCTCGTATTCCGATTTCTGGGCGAAAGTATTCATTCGCTTCAGGTGGCTGGCAAGCTTCCGGGGCACACTGCCTCCTCACTTCCGTCCATTAGCTGGCTGGGAATGTATCCAACTTGGGAAACGTTTGTCCCACAAATCGCTGTACTGATCTTTATGGTATGGCAGCTTGTGCGTCAGGAAATGCGCAGCACCAAGCAACATTAAGTCGATACTACCCTACTCATCATGTAAAAAAACGCCAAATCACAGTCCGATTTGTATCGGTTCCCATGGGTTTGGCGTTTTTTTTACATACTTACAACACATCCTCAGGCAACGGAATCATGCGCTGATGATGCAGCAGGTCTGTGCGGTCACCGTGTTCACGAATGACATGCACCTCCCCACGAAAATCGAGCAGCTCCGCCGGGGTAGCATGTCCCAGAAATTGTAGTGGACTATAGCTTAATCCATAGGCACCTGCATTCGGAAAGGCAATATAATCGCCCTCGTGAATCGGAGGAAGCTGCGCTTTTTTCACAATACAATCCTCGGGTGTACAAAGCGGACCGACAATGCTTACCGTCTCAAGCTCCAAGGATGCTTCCTCCAGAGGTCCTCCTATTCGGCTTGCGACCTCTTCTAATGATTGTTCGACAGCAACAGCCGTCTGAGCAGAAGCGTCTCTCTGCACTTTCCGTAGGGTTGCTTCTACTTCTCGTTCTTCGGATTCTTTCGGTTCTCCCGCTTGCCTGCGCATAATTCGCACCGGGTAGTTGTCCCTGATGCGCCGTCCTCGAAAAGTAGCTGCGGCGTAGTGATTCATGCCACCATCAGCCACGACAAACTTCTCTCCCTTGGATTCCTTTGTATACAATGCCCGGCAGACATACATGCCCGATTGAGCAACCAGATACCTGCCGCTTTCGATGATTAGCTTCACCCCGGGCATGCGGGATCGCGTCTGCTCCGCGAGTGTGTTCAGTCCGTCAATGACGTGATCCATATCGAGCGGCTGCTCATGAGCAAAATAAGGTACACCAAACCCGCCGCCCAAATTGACCGTATGCATTGCCACACCATACTGAGCCTGTACCCGTTCTGCCAGCTGCAGCGTATTCGCAAATGAAGCTAAAATCTGATCCGATTTCAACATTTGCGTACCTGTATATACCTGAATACCTTGAAAATGGACGTGTGGGCAATCTTCCAGCACCTTAAAAAAGTGATCCAGCTGCCCTTCATCCACTCCAAAGGGGCGCGGAACACCGCCCATTTTAATCGTTGCTCCAGACAGATCGTTATCGGGATTGATGCGAACCGCAGCCCTGACAAGCTGGCCCGCTTGGGCAGCAATGTCCTCCAGCAGACGCAGCTCCCTCACCGATTCGACATGAATACAGCCGATTCCACAGGCTACCGCCTCGTTCAGCTCGGCTACTGTTTTTCCCGGTCCGGCGTACAGTACGTCTTCCGCAGCATACCCGGCCTCTATAGCGACGAACATTTCTCCAGCCGAAGCAATCTCAACACCACAACCTAATGAACGCAGCAACCCAGCCAAGGCTACGTTACCATTAGCCTTGAGCGCATAATGTACACGCACGTCCGGGTGCAATCGGGATAGCAACGAGCTGACGTGGGCATGCAGCGCGTCCCCGTCATAATAGTAAAATGGCGTCGGATGCTCGCCGAAACGCTCCAGTAAGGCTTCGTCCTTTTTATCCATCACCTGAGTTCCCCTCCTCTCTTTGCCTTGATACTCCGTATTTTGCATCATTTGCTTCCCTCCGCTCGAAAACACAATCATACTCATACTGCATAAATCGTCTCGCCCGAGCGTGCTGCTTCATGAATGGCTGCCAGCAGTCTGACGCGTTCAGCAGCCTCGCGAAATGGAATGGGCTCCGCTTCTCCCCGGATGATGCTACAAAAGGTATTCAACTGATTAACATAATAGTTCATAGGCTCGAAAACCGTTTTGGTATGCGAAGATGTCTGTGATAACACAGGCAGTGCGTCCATATCTGTTATATTCGGTATGATATCCTTCTTTATTTCCGTCCTGAGTGTCATTTTATAAAAGCCTAAATTTGCCCGAAAGCAGTCCTTCAAGGTGACCACTGCCGAATCAAAGGTCAGTACATGAGCACAGCGATAGGGCCGCTCGAATGAAAAGAGGGCAGATGCCTCTATTCCGCTCGGATAACGGGCTTGCGCACGAAATGTCCAGTCACAGCCATGAGGACCATCGAAATCCGATTGACTGTGGAATTCCGCCTGCTCCAATCCAACGACGGCTTGAAGTAACTGGAGCCAGTACACGCCCAGATCCCAAAAGCATCCCCCACCCTGCTCCGGACGAGATCTGTAATTGTCCACATGTCCTTCTTTTGCCAGAATGCATAGACTCGTCTCTATGGAGCGTAAGCGACCATAACGCCCCGATTCTACGATCCTCCGCAGCTCATGCTGCCAAGGATGGTGCTGCACCATGACTCCCTCCAGCAGGTAAGCGCTGCTCTGTTCGACTGTTGCTGCCAAGGGAGCCAGATCGGCCGTATTCAGGCATAACGGCTTTTCCACCAGCACATGCTTATGAGCCCGTAGTGCTTTGTCAATCCACTCGGCATGTAAGTCGTTGCTGAGCGCAATATATACAGCATCGATCTCCGGGTCCTTTAGCATATCCTCAGCATGCCGATAAACGACACTGACGCCAAAACGATCTGCCATTTCTCCTGCCTTGGCAACCGTGCGGTTCGCAAGCGCGGTCACGCGTGCCCCTGCAACATGTCGGATCGGTTCCAGCAACGCACGGGGAGCAATGGCAGAACAGCCAATGATCCCAAAGCGAATATCTCGCATCGCAGGCTCTTGCGCAGCCGTCGCAGCGTTCATGATCCCTGCTCCATTCCCGGTGAGCCTGCTGGCATTTGGATGCTATTCACATAGGACTCTATATAACGCGGCGTTCGACTGCGCAGCTCTACGATCCTGCGATGCATATCCTCCAGTATCTGAGCATTGCCGTCATAGGTTTGTATCCACGTATCGTACCGCATACCAAGTCCCAGCCGTTCCCATAGATCTGCATTATGCTTTTCATGCACACCAAATGGCTCCAGCATGATGAGCGGAGTGGCTGTAGCGAACGAATCGGTTAGGCTGCCACCTCCTGGCTTGCTGACAATGGCCTGAACACGACATGCTTGGTCCAGCATGTTATGGTAATCCGGTCCGACCTGATACACGGTCTTCTCGCCCTTTTTCACCTCTCCGAAAGGCGGAAATGTATGCTCCCCGGCTTCATTACGCTGCCATGTCCTCCACTGCGGATCCATCTGAAAATAGCGTATACTGTCCCGCTGTTCATCCGGTTGATCCTGATCATACAACAGCAGATCCAGCTCCCAGCCCGCTTCTTCCAACCGTCCAACCTTGTCACGGTAGGTGCCCATGCCCCAGCCGCCGCCATGTACGAATAAGCGGGATTGCCGCTCTTCAAACGGAACATACTCCACGGCCGGGACATCAATATAGTGGCTGACTCTATTGTTATCATTTTCAAAAAAGGTCGTTTCTCCACAGCCATCCGCAAAACGCGGGTTATGCTTGGCTAGATTTTTCCAGGAAGGAGAAGGTGTCGAATCCATGTACACGATGTCCACATGCACCGACTCCGGTTCTCTGCGCTTGCGATACTCCTCCAGTACATACATCCAATGACCCGATAAACATATAAAATACCGCCGATCTTCCTCCATCCATTGGTTCAGCAGCACTTCCATCGCAGCGAGATCCAGTGAATTACGCATATCCTGCGGAACCTTTTGTGACATTAAGGCCACTGCAAAATTGTCATGGTAAGCTTTGCGGCTTTTGTCGACCTTGAGACGGGCCGATTCTGGCAGCACATTTTCAAATACATGAATCGCCGTATCCACGCCCAGCCTGCGAAGACCCGCTTGCAACAACAAGCCAGGGGTATAAAAGCCCAATCCGAAACCGGAACACAAAATCGTTACCTTCATAAGCTTATCCGTACTCTTACGCATGCTCATACGCCTCCCGTTTAATTCAGCACTGTAAAATGATGCTCTGCCAAAAAACGCTCCAGCTTTGTAGTCAATCGCATTTTATCCTCATCGCACGCAGCAACCAGTTCCAAATAAAGACGACCCTTGCCTCGTGCCCGTTCGCTTCCAGCGGTTTCTTTTTCACCAATCAAGTCTGGCTTAGCCATACCGTTCCCTTCTAATCCGCCATCGCTGGCCCCAATCCCGCTCACACGAACCTGCTTGACAGGCGATTTGCCTCCGCGCCCGGTTGCATTTCTGCTTGGCTTGCTTGTATGGCCCACAATCTTGTTCTCGCCATCTCGTCCACCTGTGTTCACATATAACGTATTGGCACCCAGAGGCATGACACCTTCTTCACGTTCACCTGTGAACAACAATCCTTCACCTTTCAGCCCTTCCAGCAGTTCTTCATAGGATAGACTGCCATCATGAGACAGTGAATAATTCGTCAGTGTGCCACGCATATTTTTCCCGGCCAGAAAGGTATCGAGCTGATGCTTGATCAAACTCATCGACTTTCTGGCATTAATTTCGATAATAGGCTCCAGCTTCCCACCACGAAGTGTCATGGAATCAATGCAAACATCGCCGTAATAACCATCCTGATACAATTGCCGCCCCACGTCCTGCATTAAGCTAAAATAACCCTCGCGCTCCAGCCGCTCCAAAAAGGCTCCGTCCGGCGACAAGGATTCCCGATAAGAGAATTGAGTATTAGCCAGCCATTGTACAGATATGATAGCGACACTTCCATCATCACCAATCGTAAATTGGCATGAAAAATCCTGCTCCTTCTCCTGGAAAGGCTCCAAAAGGAAAAGCACCTGTTTGCCTTTGCGCTCCTGTCCACGTAAATACGATACGATCCGGTCCAGCATTTGTGTCGAGGTAATGTGCAGGTTTCCTTTGCCCGATACGCCAAAATCATCCTTGATTAAAAAGCTTCCATCCCGTAGCAGCTTACGCCCCGCCTCAGCGACATCTGCAAACGAAGTCACAATATAGCCCGGGTTGCGCAGACCAAGGCTGCGTTTCAGATCAGAGGAATACGTTTTGGCATTTACCTTGCGAATCGTTTCCAGCGGTGGCTGATGCAGTGTTATTCCCCAAGCACGTGCAGCCTCCTCCACATGCGGTAAACCCGCAAACGGGCTAAGCACACAGCCTTCCAGTTGAGGAAACCCCTCTCCGGCATCGGCCTTGCGACTGCCCAGCAGTTCAAATACTGAAGCAGCCGATACGTTGCCTGCACGCTCCATTCCGTCGGTCAAATCTCGTTCGTTGACAGCCGGATGAAAGCCCAACTGCGCGATATACTGACGATGTACGGGCGAAATGGCATAACGGGTCAATAACGCATCTCCCGGCTGGCAAAAGCTGAACAGCAGTTCATCCATGGCTGCTACAATCGCAGAAGAAGCCCGGTCAGGCAGGGTTGGCAGGGAAGCTAACTGGGCATCCCGCCAGTAAGCCTCCGCTTCGAACGTTCCCATATACAAATGACGCTGATTCGGTATCGCATTCATATGATTCGCTTCCTTTCCTGCTTCATTATTGGCCCACTACACGGTAGCGCTACTGGCTCGCGCTCGTATAATCACGTAGAGCAAACTGCCATATCAGGCGGATGATCGCCAGCAGCCAGAGAGGTGCGAGAAATGCCCATACCACTAACCCGGTTTCCATTTTGCCGAGAATGAACATGGGCGGAAAATTACAAATGACAAACACCGGAAGCACGAACAAACCGATACGCTGAATCAGATTACTGTACACGGCCATCGGCACATAGTTTGTCTCGAAAATGCTGTTGGACAGCTCCGTAACGCCGTTCGTGCGGATAATCCAGAAGGCCAGCAGTTGGGGGAGCAAAAATACGGAGTATGCCGTAAGCACTCCGCCTCCGAGCAGCACAGAGAACCCTCCTACGGTTTCAAAATTAAACGGCAATTCGAGTCGATACCAGCCGATCCCAGTCATAATTCCGCCGCCAATTACATTCGGCACGGTATAGCCCAGTTCAAATTGACGCAGTGTCACCATAAATTGCAGCGATACGGGTTTGGTCATGAGCACATCCAGTGAGCCGGTACGAATTTTGTCAGGCAGGCTTGTAAAATTACTGTAGAACAATCCACTATAAAATCCGCTCATCATCGTAAACACGCCGATATATAACAATATGGCGTCGGGAGACCAGCCGTTAATGTCCGTCCCGGCGCGGTATGGAACCGATGCATACAGCAGCTTGATGAGCAAATAAGCCGTTTCGACCAGAAATGCAGTTATAAAATTAATGCGGTATTCCATCTGCGACATGACGGAAAACTGGACAAACTTCCAGTACAGTCTGATGTAGCGTCTAACGTTTCGGAAAACATTTTTCATGTTAACCTCCCACCGAGACAAAGCGTTTGACCCCGGCTTGCCACACCCAGCGTGATACGGCCGCCAGCACTACAATCCAGAGCCATTGCACGCCAATGCCTTTAGCGGCTTCCAGCAAAGTCAGCTTGCCCGTTAACGCATTCACCGGAAAAAACACGGTGTAGCTGAACGGCAGCAGACTGAACAGACGGGCCAAAACATCTCCAAAAATCGTCAGCGGAAACACGGTACCGCTAGCTACGTAAATGACAAGCGACAGCGTATAAAATAGCCCCGCCGATTCCGTCACCCAAAAGGCTATGCCGCTCAGCGCATAATAGACCACAAAATTAAGCACAAGCGCTCCCGGCAACGCCAATATGTAAAGCAAGATGTACGATAGCCCGAAGCTGATTTGTCCTTCCAGGCTAAGACATAACAGCAAAATAGCAGCCGCCAGCAGCACGACCGCGGACTGTATGACTTTGCCTCCGATAAACCGGCAAAAACGGTAAGCGAAATAATGCACAGGCTGTACCATGAATTTTGCCAGTCCACCTTCCTTGATATCTGTAGCAATTTCGTATTCAAAGCCCGTAGCAATCAGTTTCCCAGTTACTCCCGCCATGACCACATACACCAGCATTTCTGGCAGAGAATAGCCCAGCACTCTTGCTTGTCCCGAAGAACCGAATACAGCTAGCCAGAGAAAAATTTGCGTCATGATCGGCAGCATAAATCCCGCCATTTGGAGCCAATAATTAGCCCGATACTCCATTTCGTTTTGCATGCCAAGCTGGAGTACCTTCACATATTTGTTATTTCGCATCGGCCAGCCTGCCCCCATCGTACAAATTGGCTATCCCCTCTTCCAGCGGGACGTCCTCAATCGTAAAATCAACGACAGGCAGTGCGTCCAAAATCTTTTTGGACCAAGCCAAGGTATCTTCTGCATCCAGCTCAAATACCGCCTCCATCTCCGAGTTGGAGCGAAGTTTGCCGAGGCTCGCCAACGTTAGGTTGGATACGGGGGTCTCCAGTCGAACCTTAAGTAATTTACGGGCACCGATGACCTCATTCACCTTGTGTAAGTCTCCGTCATAGACCAATCTGCCCCCGCTGATAATGATGGATCTACTGCACAAATCCTCAATATCCTTCATATAGTGGCTTGTCAGCAGGATGGTCGTCCGGTGCGTGCGGTTATAGGCTTTGAAAAACTCTCGAATCCGCCGCTGAGAAACAAGGTCCAGTCCGATGGTCGGCTCATCCAGCAAAATGACCCGTGGACGATGCAGCAGCGCGGCGATCAGTTCCATTTTCATACGCTCGCCGAGAGACAACCGCCGAACCTGCACATGAAGCTGTTCCTCCACCCCAAGCAGAGTGACCAGTTCATCCAGCGCCTCTTTATAACGGTTTTCATCGATTTCATAGATAAGCTTGTTCAGCTCGAATGACTCGCTTGCAGGCAAATCCCACCAGAGCTGGTTTTTCTGTCCCATTACAATGGAAAACTGACGTTTAAACTCTTTTTGTCGTTTCCACGGGGTAAAGCCGAGTACCGATGCCTCCCCGTCCGTGGGATGGAGAATGCCAGACAGCATTTTGAGCGTCGTTGTTTTGCCCGCCCCGTTTGGACCGAGAAATCCGACAATTTCGCCTTCCTCAATGCTAAAGCTGACATTTTGCACAGCCTCTTTGGTCAGCTGCTCACGCTTGAACAAGTTTTGTAACGATTTGCGCACGCCCGGCTCCTTTTTGTAGTACGTAAATGTTTTCGACAATTGGTTTAATGTAATGGACGGCAATCAATTCCCCTCCTCTTTCCTCTGTGCAGGACACCTGGATGAACGTGTCTGATACGGCCGAATGCTTGGACTACTCGGCTGCTTGCTCTGCTAAAATCATCAGTTCCTCCAGCATATGCCGCTGTCTTTCAATTAAATGCAAAGCTCGTTCCGTAATTTCAGGCATCCGATGCTTGCGGAGTTGAAGCCCTGTTTTGTAAATATGCAGATTAAGCTTGTGCCAATCCGCGTACAGCCCCTGTGCCAATTCAATTACATGCTGTGTTTGTGGCCCCAGCGTGGCTTGATGCAGCAGGCAATAATCAGCTGTATAATCCGTCAAATGAAGGGCACTGCCCAATCGCAGATTGTAATAGATTTCATGACAGTACGTCCGAAAATCCTGATCCTCCATGTCTGCCAACAGACGGAAGTCATCAACAAATGCCCGGTACCCCTCATCTCCCCGCTTGACCTGCTTGCCTGTTACAGCTTTCCCCGTTTGACTTTCCGACTCATTAGACGTAGGTACGCCTCTCCAGATGGCTTCGTGTCCAGTCAAATACTGTCGAATATGATGAGCACACGCAGCATGCATCTCACTTGGCGAAAGCGGGGCAGGCTGCTCCACCAGCCATGCATACTCAATAATACCCTGCATCAGATCGTCGAGCCGGGCTGAGCCCACATAAGTCATGGCATGTCCCGAGGAATCGAGCAGGAAGCTATCATTCACCTGTGCTGTTCGTTCTTGCAAGTCCAATCCGCACAACTCTATCACGTGGCCCCTTGGGTAATTTTTCACATATACATCGTGATAGGTTAAGGCGGTGCTCGACGTATGCAGCATGGTCCCATAGCCCGATGTGAGTACTCGCAACAGGTCAGTTTCATCGCTGACACCAGCGACCCACGGTTCCACCCGAATAACAGGTCCGCCACTAGCTGCCATTTCTTGAAGCTGCTCTGGATATTTCTCAGGTCCGAAGCGCTTCAAATCTCCACCATACTCTGCGCACATACTCCCACACAGCATGAATAGCTCGGATTCGGCCATGGTCACCCCGTACCTCCGCAATGAGGTACGCAGGGAAGAATATACACAATGCTTCCCTGGAAGAGCGTTTGCCACTTCTTCTGCACCATAGTCCACAAAGGAATCATGACGAGTCTTCATATCGGATTCCTGCATAGACCTTGTCTTTTCAGCGCCCTTATGCATATTTGCTCAGCAGACGCTCAATGCCTTGCAGTGTAGATAGATGCTCCAGCACTAGATCGTCGTCCTCCATCGTAATATCAAGCTCATTTTCCAACTCTACAATTAATTCCACAGCGGATAAGGAATTCAGCCCCAAGGTTCGCAGATCCTGATCCGGAGTCAACTGTTCCAGCTCTCCCGGAGCCAGCTTCAAAACCTTTTCCAGCAAGGGTACTACATGGTATACATCTGTTTTCATTTTTGATTCCCTCCCATTTATGAGCATCCTAATCCAGCAATGATACCTTCCAATTTGTGCGCATAAGCATCAGCTTCCTGCCAGCTGTCTGCCAAAATAAGTGTGAAAATCCGGTTCACATAGCCCCGCTTCACAGGAATACCAGACAATGTACCCGCCGTATATACAAACACCCCTTCTGGACGTTCGGGCGTATAGAGCATGCCCTCCTCCGCGAGCAGCCCGCACAAGCGGCTGTAAGTGAGAGGTGTAGCGGTAACGTTGCGGTAATAACGGGATAATGTTTTATGCTGTTCTCCCAGGACGGATGACAGGAATGAAATATAGGTAGACAACGTAAACCTACCGTTAATCTCAATGACTGGAACCAGCAAACCTTCTTCGTCAACAAAACCGTCAATAGAGGCCATTCCTGTGTACCCAATGGAATAGAGATACGTACCCAGCTGGTAGGCGCAACGTCTCACTTCTTCCTCCAGCGCATCACCAATCTCAGCCGGCACTTGAGATCCGATATATACGGTGCCATCCACGTTTTGCCTTTTTAGCGAAAACATCGTCACACCGCCGCCCTCGTCAATGCAGAGCTGGTAGTTCAGATCCATCTGCTTATTGTGCCAGCGCTCCACCAGCCAGCCGCCGGAAGATGGCGACGAGCCGCCAAAGCGCCTCATCACACTCAGCAGCGTGTCCAGCTTGGACAGCTCGTCCAGCATATACATGCCTTGTCCTGAGGCACCGTGCGGCTGCTTGATAATCAGCTTCACAGGTCCATCCGATAAGTCAGCCAGTCTGGCACACTCCCTGCGGATCGCCGATTCGTCTGCACATACAGCGCCTTCGCTGACAGCAAAACCAAGCTTTTGCGCGGTCAGGCGGCTGAATATTTTATCATTCACCTGAGCACTGACCGCGGATGGAGCGCCGATCAGCTCCAGCCCGCAAAGCTCCGCGATCGCTTCCTCCTGCGGTGTGACCGCATAGGGAACGAGCCACGCTTTGACTCCGCCGCTGCTGTGGCCTGCATCTGCAACCGTACGCAGTCGTGCCAAAAGCGCCTCATCCGCCAGCACCAGCTCTGAAATCGGCGTTAGCGGATCAGAAGGCTCCGGCACCTCAATACGCGGCAGGCTAAAGCCCAACCGCTGAAGCATGTCCAGAAACGCCTCATCCGGCCGTTCCCGAAGTACAATGACATCCTGACTTCGACATAGCAGGAGATTCATTTCCTCCATCCGGTTTACGACTTGCTGTTCATCCCGATCTACCATGCCCCCCTTGCGGGGGGATGGATGCCACACTTGCTCTGCGCCGATATTAAACAGCCAAATCAGGACTCCATGGTCCCGTTCATGCGCAAGCGCTTCCACAAGGTTAATCGTTTTAGTCGTCACGTCTTGTCATCATCCCTCTCTCTTTCATCCAGTAACAAACAACATTCATAGAAAACTAAATGTATTTCAGAGAGCCTGCCCCGTGCAGATACAATACGCTGCATTTGGAGCACACCGGCGTCAATCCTTCATGATTGATCTTTTGACGAGTTTTCTCATACGCATCCGAGTTCCATATCTCCTTCAGACTATGCTCACGCATGCTTCCAATCGTGAACTCACTGAAAAATTTGCAAGGCATGACCTTCCCGTCCGGTAAAATATCTGTTCTGGAGGTGAGCGCCAAACAATGATTGGAACAACGGCTGACCATTTCCTCGCCATGTATAAATTTATCAATTTCCTCATAATCCAAACCGGGCTGATAGCGCACGCGAATGTTCCATACTCGCTCATTGATCCGCTGTAGTTCCTGCATCAGAGGATCGATGTTATCCGGGTTGATTTTATATTTGAAAGCATGCCAGCTACTAATATTTTGTTCTTCAAGTTGTCGGAGCCAGGAGAAATTACGTGTAAAATATTCATCCATTTTGAGGGAGGTTTCTTTGGAAATGTACCAGGGGAACGTCAGCAGCACCAGATCCAGCCTTTTGTCCTCCAGCATTTGCAGAAATTCGTACATCCGTCCGATCATGTTATCGTTAATGACCGCATGGACAGTTACCCGTCCCTTGTACAATCCCTGGTCGCGCAGTTCAATCAGCTTATTCATTTGCCGCATTGTTTTTTGAAAGGTGCCTTTACCGCGAATTAGATCGTGTTCTCTTTCAAAACCTTCAATCGCTATTAATAACTCCAGATTTTCGGACAAATCCAAAATCCGGTCCAAATATTTATCAATAAGTAATCCATTTGTACAAAAGGTCATTTCGCGCCGATCTTCCGCCAGCACGTCCAAAATTTCATCAAAACGCCGATGAAACATTGGTTCGCCGCCCCACATGTACAGTCTGGACTTGGCTTCCTTGGTTTCGCTCAAAATCTGCCGGAGCATGTCCGGAGCAAGATCCATGTTTTGTTCTTCTTTATCCATTTGGTGATGGTAGCCTTCCTCGTTCCATTCAAAGCAGTGTGTACATCTCAGGTTGCAGCGGTTGGTCAGCTTAATGCCGATCGTCTGGGGCATGTCCGTTTTGAAAGTAGGGTCCTGTGTGGCATTACGGTAAGATACAGAAGCGTTTTTCAGGTTACGCTTGATGAGCTTGAACGCTTTCTCATCAATCAGCACATTGCTTTTGGGCTGCATGCTAACACCTCGTTTAATGGATTTTCAGGCACATGTACCAAGCTGTACGTCAGACCGTCTCCATTCCCTCCAGGTGCGGCGCTTGTTCCGCATCGCTGATCCCCTGAATGTAGCTGCAAAACGCATCTACCGAGCTCAAATGCTCCAGCTCAAAGGAATCAAAATCAATCTCCACATCAAACGCATCCTCCACTTGCAGCATGAAATGAACCAACTGCAACGAATCCAGTCCGGCATCATGAATAATGTCCGAATGTCCATCCAGCTTAGCGACCAGTTCAGGATCTTCCTTGACCGCGCTGATCATTTCAATCACTTGGCTTTGCATAGCAAACTCCTCCTTGTGAATGAGATTCTATTCGTTCCGCTCAACGATGTACTCTGCAAAGCTCCTAGATAAATTCCTTCACTGGAACTTTATTCAATTATACTCCTCCAATGAAGAGACAAGTCAATAGGTTGTTTTGTAAGTAAAACTCGCAATATGTAAATTAATGTATGATAACTTCTACAATTTTCGCTGGCTATTTTTTCGCAAAATCTAATAAAAATTCTTCTCACATCTCTTGCATGAGCAGCAGAATTATTTTACAATACACATGAAAATGTTTTTCTTTATATTCTCCTTATATACGATACTTATTTTCACACAAACACTCTACAGCCAAAGGAGCACAGCTCATGACCCCCATTCTTCATACATTAGCCCATAGACTGGAGCAGCTTCCCGTACAGGAGCGCAAGCTGGCGGAATCCATCCTGCAATCCCCGGAAGATGTGTTGCACCTGGGTATTCGGGAGCTGTCAGAGCGTTGTGGTGTGAGTGCGGCGACGGTTACGCGGTTTTGCAAATCACTACATTTTAAAGGCTATCCCGATTTCAAAATGAAGCTGGCCGCCGAATTGTCCCATTCCAACCGTAATGGTGAAGAATCCTATCAGGATATTGTCGCCGGAAATTCACTTTCCCGAATCGTGCAGGCTATTCAGGCGAACCATACCGCATCCATTGCGGACACGACCCGACTGCTGGATTTCGACAAGCTGGAGCAGGCCATTGCATGGCTGTCAGCCACGAGCCGCATTGATCTCTATGGAATGGCGACATCGTCGATTGTGGCGCAGGATTTTTACCAGAAGCTCATCCGTATTGGCAAGAACAGCACTGCCTTTGCAGATTCACATATGCAGATTACCTCTGCCTCCTCGCTCGGAGCGGGAGATGTCGCCTTTGCCGTCTCTTATTCAGGGGAAACCCAGGAGACCATTGCAGCTCTACGCTGTGCAAAGGAACAGGGGGCCAAGACATTATCCTTGACCTCCTTCGGAAACAATACGCTGGCAGGCCTTGCGGATATTGCGCTATTTTCCTCCTCATTGGAAGAAGGAATGCGGCGTGGAGATATGGCCTCCCGCATCGCCCAGCTTCATATCATAGATATTCTGTTTACAGGTATGGTGAGCGCGGATTTTGACAAATATATTCCGAGATTGGAAGGTTCATATCAACAAGTGAGCAAGCTCAAAAAACAACCAGGGGGTCACTAAGATGAACATACGCATTTTGAACAGCCGTGAAGACCTGAACGCTACTGCCGCCGCTGTGATCGCCAGCTTGCTGCTATCCAAACCACAGGCTATGCTTGGCCTGGCCACCGGTAGTACACCGATTGGCATTTACCAACACCTTGCAGATATGTACCGCAAGGAACAGGTCAGTTTTGCACGCGCCTATTCCGTGAATCTTGATGAATATGTTGGTCTTCCCCCAGAACATCCGCAGAGCTATCGAAGCTTTATGAACGAGCACTTGTTCCAGCATATCGACATTCCCATGTCCCATACACGCATCCCTGACGGGAATGCACTAGACCTGGCAGCAGAATGTGCAGCGCACGAGCAGGCCATTCTGGATCATGGCCCCGTGGATCTGCAGTTGCTTGGCATTGGTCATAATGGGCATATCGGCTTTAACGAACCCGGTCACAGCTTGGCTGGAGCCACACATGTTGTAGATTTGAAAGAAAGTACGCGCTCGGCGAATGCTCGATTTTTTGGCGAAATAGATGCTGTACCCAGGCAAGCAGTTACGATGGGAGTAGGCACGATTCTTAAGGCCAAGCAAATTATACTAGTGGCTTTTGGTGCGGATAAGGCTGACATTATAAAGCAGGCTTTAACTGGACCTGTCACGACTGAGTGTCCGGCTTCCCTGCTGCAATGCCACCCCAACGTGCTTATTCTACTGGATCAGGAAGCAGAAGGATGGTTCAATTGAAGTCAGATGAAATGAGTGGTAACGTACCCCAGCTACTGTATGGGCAAGTTGTCGTTAGGAATGACATCATTGAAAAAGGGGTTGTCGTCATTGAGGGGCAATCCATTGTTTACGCTGGTTCCGAGGAAAATTTGCCCGCCGATTGGACATCGGTAGTCTTGGCAAATCAGGAAGAAAGCGCAGCGAAAACCGCAAACATTGTGCGTTTGGAAGGAGGTTATCTGCTGCCAGGCTTTATTGATATTCATGTTCACGGCGGTAACGGTGAGGACTTTATGGACTCCAGTCCAAAGGTGCTGGATACGATCACCTCCTTTCACGGTTCACAAGGAACGACGGCCATGCTGGCTACCACCATGACCGCGCCCAAGGAACAGATTGACCGAGTATTGAGTGAAGTTCACGCTTATATGGCACTACCTATGCCCTATGCTCAGTTGGAGGGCGTACATCTAGAAGGGCCGTTCATCAGTCCGAACTGGCCGGGAGCGCAAAACCCGGAACATATCGTGCCACCGAATCTCTCATGGGTGGCAGAATGGGAGCAGCGCTATCCAGGCCTTGTTCGCCAGCTCACGCTTGCGCCCGAACGGGAAGGAGCGTTGGAACTGATTGCATGGCTACGCAGCCATGGCATTACCGCGGCTCTCGGTCATACAGATGCTACGTATGAAGAGGTTGAACAGGCAGCGACGGCGGGGCTGAACCATGCAGTGCATGCGTTTAATGCTATGACTCCGCTGCATCATCGCAAGCCGGGAGCCGCTGGAGCCGTACTCGCTGATCCGCGCATTGAAGCAGAAATCATCGCGGACGGCATTCATGTGCATCCCGCCGCCATTTCCCTGCTCGCTAGGTTAAAGCAGGATCATAATCTCATTCTCATCACAGATGCCATGTCTGCTACTGGTCTGGAAGACGGGAAATATACGCTCGGCGATTTGCCGGTGATCGTGCAGGGCGGTGTAGCACGACTGGAGGATGGGGTCACTTTGGCAGGAAGCACACTAACGATGATTGAAGGCTTCCGCTATTTGGTTCAACATGTGGGTATGAGTATTCCTGCGGCATCACAAATGGCCAGCCTGAATCCGGCTCGATCCTTGCACATTGCTGATCGTACAGGTTCGCTTGAAGCAGGTAAACAAGCAGATATCCTGTTACTGGATGGAGACTTAAAGCTGCAAGGCGTATGGATTAAAGGATTGCGCAAATAATTCAGTTATAGTTATCATTCCCCAAAACTAAAGAGCTATCCACCAGCGTATTCGCTGAGATGGATAGCTCTTTCTTTGGCATTGTACACTTATAGGGTTTGAATTAGCGATGATTCATCGGTGCGGGCGTATGATTTTGTGGACGTGTCGGTGTTGTATTATCCATTGGGCGGTTTGTATCAGCCGCCGAAGTTGGGAATACACGTTCAATTACATCCACCATACCATTGCTCAAGCCTCTAATCGGATGACCATTTTGCACACTGTGTGTAAAGTCAGTGGCTTGTTTGACAAAGTCCGGGTTAGCGGATACATGTACCTGTTCAATCGAAGGTGCAAATTGCTTAACTTTATTCGCGATACGGCTCTTGACTGCATCACTTGGTTCATATGCAGTTCTTGCTCCCTCGATTGTGGTGTTTCCGTTATCTGTGCGATTGTTGTTGTCCGTTAAGCCACGCAACATACCGTACGAGCCTGTACCCATCGTACCGAACAAACCATCATCACGACGAGCAGGTGTTCCATTCCCGGTAAGTCCATTCCCGGTAACTCCATTGTCTGTCATTCCAGGCGTCGTAGTATCCGTAGTACGGTTCCCTCTAGTGCCATTAACGCCATTCACACTCGGTACATTACCGTTACGTCCAATACTATTAGCACTTGGAGTACCGTCAATGCTTGGAGCACCAACACCTGTTCCGTTGGCTTGGTCTTTCAAGGAAACGGCTACATAGGCATGTCGCTCACCGACCAGCACTGTCGCAGACTTTACATCCGGCATCTCAGATATACGTTTGGACAAATTGCGATCGACTTGCAGATTACGGACTGGATGTCCGGTTCGGTTGCCATTTTCATTCAATGACATCCCGTCCATACCATTGGACTTAACCCCATAACGATTCACACCATCCATACCATTACGGTTCACACCATCCATATGATGTGTGCTTTGCGCGTTATAGCGTGTACTGTTCGTACGAACGTTATGATCGGCATTTCCGCACCCGGTCAAAGCAGCCATACTGGCGAGTAAAGCAGCAGAAATCGTAAAACTGATGACCTTCTTAGTTCCTGGCATGAACTCATCCTCCATACATTATAAAATGTGTGACGAGATTATCATGCGCTATGAATCATAGGGATATCCTGACTAAAAAATGACTAAAAAAATAAAATTTTAATGTAAATATGAAATACAATTGATGATTTACCACAAGATGGCATGTATAATAAGCTTGAAAAATACTTTATTTTACAAAGGAGGATTTTCAGTTTGAAAAAGATCACCGTTTTGATGCTCATTTTTTTGTTATCAGTTACTCTTGTCCCCGTTGGCGCTTTTGCAGGCTCCACTACCCCCCAACCCCCGAAAGATCCCGCCGGAAGCTGGGCAGAAGGCCCACCACCTAATCGCGTTGATCCTGCCAAACCTGCATTATTATTCGTACATGGTTTGAACAGTAGCGCTGAAGTCTGGACCAAAAATAATAACGACATGCTTCATCGCGCACGTGACGCCGGATACCAGACGGCCACCATTAATCTGTACGATACAAATGGTACATCCCAGGATATGTGGGACAATGGTAAGCTTTTAGCCGACAAAATCAAGGTCATCAGTAATCACTTTGGAAAAAAGCTCATTGTTATCGCCCACAGCAAAGGTGGAGTGGATACTCAAACCGCTCTCGTATATAACGGAGCTGCTCCTTATGTTCAACGTGTCATCACCCTCAGCAGTCCCCATCATGGCTCACAACTTGCAGATCTCGCCTACAGCAGCTGGGCCGGATGGCTGGCAGACATCGTCGGCTCACAAAATCCCGGTACCTCCACTTTACAAACATCTTATATGAAGTATTTCCGATCCAAGACCGATGCACTCAGCAACGCGACTACAATTCCATTCTTCACGTTTGCTGGTGATAACTGGTCTGACGGCACTGCTTCCTACATACTCGGCGGACTTTACCTCTCAACTTTTGGTAAAAATGATGGGGTGGTCACAGTCGACAACGCTAAGCTCCCCGGCGGACGTGTAGTTAAAATCGGATCTTGGGATCATGCCAAGGTTCGTACCGGTTCTTACGTCTTCTCCCTGATCCAACCCTACCTCCAAGCGAACACTCCAGCATTGAATCAGGAAACTGAAACACTTTCAGCATCTTCCCTGACTGCTTCTGCTGTACAATCCACCTATAGCGAGATCGATAATTCTTACTTTATCCGAGGCGGCGATTATAATGGAAAAGCCTCAGAAACCCTCACTGTTGAAAATGGTGTCAAATCCATTGATCTGGACTGGATCAGCGATAAACGTGTGAGTAAGCTGGAACTAACCAAGCCTGACGGTACCAGTGAAATTATTAATCTGAAAGCAGGCTATGATGACGATATTTTTGCTGGTGCCTGGCATCATAACGCCGTCATTCAAAATCCAAAACCGGGCACCTATAAACTGAACGTCACAGTTCCTGATCAAGGAGCATATCTCCTGATTGCACGTTACCAGGCTGTTCAAGTTCCAGAGCTGAAATACAATCTGAATGCAGTGGGCCCGAAGCTAAACCTGAAACCACAGGATTCCCCGGACAGCGTTACACAAGTTACCTACCAAGTTCAATATTATGGTGATCCGCAGCAAGGAGTCACTTCTGCCTCCAAAGGTTTGACGGTACAGCAAAAAACCGTTAACCCTACCGGACAAATAGAGCTATCCAAAGCGGACAAGCCCGGCATTTATTCTGTAACCTATGAAATTAGCGGCACCACAGAGGCAGGTTATCCGTACCGTCGCACAGCTGTTCAATCCATCTATATTGATGCTGACGGCAATAAGTATGTTGACTAAATAAATCTACAACCTAAAAAGCCTGCGAACCCCTACATATATGGGGCGTTTGCAGGCTATTATTCATTACAAAACTTCTTGATAGTGGTAATACTTTGAAAACCCATTCGTTGTGTTCAATTCGTTGTCTGATTCCTCAGCTTATGAAGCCAATAGTAGCGGTGAAAATCCATAATAAAATGAAAAAGAACAAATGCCAGCATGGAGTATACACTGATCAATACTGTGGCAACTAATTGTTGTGTCGCGAATCCGAGGGAAACATTAGCTATCAGATAACCTGCCCCAGTAAATGTTGCGATAGTTACTACAGGTGTTCTCTTGCTTTTTTCCTTAAACTTTGGTTTCTTCTTATGATGTGAAGGATCTTTGAATTTCGCCAAATTATATTTTATAAAGTAATACAAGGCGACTCCATAAAGGGCAAAGGAACCTATAAAATACCATGAAGTATCCAGACCCAACATGCCATAAGCAAACTTTTGTGTCATGATCATGAAGCCCATAGAACAAATCAAACCAAATACACCACGGAATAAAATGTAATTCAACTGCAATTTGCGTGGCAGGATGACCAGTACAAGGGCCCATATGTTTATCATAACAATCGGTGGCAACAATACATAAACGTAAACTGCAATGTATGGATTCCCCACTAAGGGGATAACCAGAAACAGATCTAACAGTAATAAAACAAGAATGATGACATTGGAACGAATACTGTTGACTGGGTACATCTTCATACTTTTCTCAAAAGAAGCCCTGTTATCACTCATAAACTTATAAGCCCTCCGTTAAATAAGTAAACCTATGGATAAGGATAGCCAAGGCTATATCCATTGTCCACTTTTCTATGGAACTGTTTTAACTCTTGTCGCAGTTCTTCTATAAAATCAGTCACAATGCTTTGGACAGCATCTTCACGGGACATACGAATATACCGACTGGTCTTTTGAATGTCTTCCTCGAACAATTGAAGTATCCTATACATGGCCTCCTGATCTCCACTTCGTACTAATTTTAACAATTGGACGAACTCAGCATCCGAAATAACTCTTTGAGCATTTTCTTTTTCCATTTATTCACCGCCTGTTGGGATAGCTTTAACTCTTTTGCAATCTGTGCTTCGGTTTTGTCTAGTATGTAAAGGTCAAAGATGATCATTTTTCCGATCTCAGAAGATAGAGAGTTGATAAGCTGTAGTGTGTACATATTAGAGTTTGAAGATTCTGTAAAAGATGGGGCGCTGACGGCTTCGTTTTTTTCCATTACAAATTCATGATTGGTTTGTACCCGAGCACGATACTGGATTCTCCAAGCAATGCGGTACAGCTTCTTTCGATATTGTTCCACCAATGTTAGCTGAGACTTATCCATTGTAAATCACCCTTTCTCTTTGGATTTGACTTTTTCTAAATCCTCATACTATAGGGTAATTTGCAAACCTATTTTACAACCAAAACAGAACATTTGTTCTTATTTATTATACTATTTTTACATGCAGTTGTATATGGTTCTTTTAATTTACCTTCCTTTATATATGGCTAAAAAGGAGGGAATACATTGCAAATGGATGATGCTCTTTCTATGGTTACCAACGTAGGCTTTCCGGCTGGACTTTGTTTTATTTTGTTGCGACACATCCTGCACACGATGGAGGAAAAGCTGGATAAGCTGGATCTCTCACTTCATGAGCTGATTCAGGTTATCCAAGATTTAAACGACACTAACAGCTCTTCTTCCAAAAGCAGCAAACCTGACGAATAACGAACACAAAGAAGCTCCAGACGACGATCATCCGCCGTTGGAGCCTCTTTGTGCGCTAATTTAATTTCTAATGATTATTTTCCAGTCTGAGCTTGGTCGTGGCCATTCTGCTCAGCACGATTCACATCAGATACTGACAGACCATAAGCCCAGTTACTTTGTGGCGGTACAACCCATACGGTATCTGGATCATCGCTAAGCGTCCAGCCCTGATAGACCAAATGGGAATCATCCTTACCCAGCGATATGCTCAGCGTAAAGCGGTGTACCGGTTTGTTCAGCTCAGAGGCTTTGCGCAAGGCCTGACTGCTAGCCAGGTTTTTGATTTGCTGCGAGAGAGAAGTCGCCGTGTCGCTGGCTACTGACTTTCCGTTCAGCGTCCAAGATGTGGAAGTACTGTCTCCGGTTCCGCCGTTACCAGAGGATTTGAGCATCCATGAAGCATTTTGGCCTTCCCACTCTATTCCGCTCAGCTTGGTATCGTCCCAATCGAACGGCGTTGTATCTATAAAATCCTCAGCACCCAGCAACAACCCTGAAAGTGTATCTATAGGTACAGAAGCTATCTCTTTTTTGTCTGATAATACATAAACAGCATCTCCGGAAGGCAACGTTTCACCGAAGGCAAAGGTACGAACGTCACCCTTCTTGGTCTTAATCTCAATCTGATCATAGGTAGCGCTGATCCCATATTTGGCTACGTCTGTAGGAGAAGATTCCACTACTTCACCCAACTTTACATTTTGAATCGCCGCTAGCCAATTGTCTATTGTATATTGGTTTAGCGGGTAAGTCCGTGGTTTGCTCATACTCCATTGGCCATCATGTTGATCAAGTTCCACCGACTTGCCGTCCTTTCCAGTGATCGCGAAAGACGTAATATCCCCTTGCGTAAGCTGAACCAGCTGGCGAGCCGCCGGCGCTTGTTCACGAAAGAAGTTTTGGCTCTTTGCATAGATTATACCCGCTCCCAATACAACTAACAGCAGCACTGTGGGTATCCATTTTCTCATGCTCTTCTTCGCCTCCACCATAATAAGATTCCGATGACCGCGAACAGCAACGGCAACCCGATGACAGATATGGTCAATATCGTTTTCGCTTGTGCAGGAGTCAAGTAAGCTACCTTATAATCCTGCTCCTGACGAGGACGAATGGTGAGCCCATCAGAGTGTTCCTGCACATAATTCAGACTGTTCAGCACAAAGTCTCGATTGCCTCCTGTGCTGATCTCAGTGTCGCTTAGAAGGGCAGACGTTCCGAGAATAACGGCTTTGGGTTTGCCGTCTTTCCCTTCTACCGCATAACCGAGATCCAGCGGCCCTTGCGGGTCCTTGTCATCCTTCTGCGTTTCGTTGTTCAGCAGCCCTTGGATATTCGTTTCACCATAGCTGGCTGCAGAGGATTTCATCAAAAGCGTCGTCTTCCAATTCTTCTGCTCTCCTGCCTGCAAGGCAATAGACAATGAAAGAACCGGGTACAGATTGGAGGCCGCCAACTTATCGGTGATCGCATGACTGCCGAAGGTAGGAACCGTCCATAGAGGTCCAAGTGTATTCGTCTGTTCCTGATCCACCACGATGGCATGAGTGTCCTTCACTCCATAATCAGCTGCTAATGCATCAAGGTTTTTCCAATCGGACCCCATGTTCGGGTGAAAGCCTAGTGCCATAAAAAGCTTTCCGCCATCATTCAGATACGTACGAATACTTTTCAGTTCCGTTGGACTGATATCACGTTCTGGTCCGACAATAGCCAATACAGACGCATCTTTGGGCACGCTACCCGCCTGATTAAGCTGAACTTCCTCTGTTTTCACATTATCTTGTGAAAGTGAGCTGCTTAACTCAGTCATTTGGGACAATGGGATTTCCTCATGTCCAGTAAGAAAGACCACTTTCCCTTGACGGGTAGATGATAATCCCAGCAGTCCACTAGTCAGCTTTTCTTCCCCGGTAAATTGGTATGCCCCTTCACCACTCCCCTGAGCTTGCGTAAATAGACTCCCAATATCTATAACCCGCTTCTTCTCCCCCTGCACCAACACAATAGATGCTGAAGTAACACCATATTGCTTGGCCAGTATCGGTTCCTGATTCAGATCGTATTGCTCGACCTTGAGCTTGTTGTTACGCTTGGCATATTCATTCAGCATATCCGTAACATCCCGGTTCAGCTTCTGATTTTGCGAGGTGGATACGGTAAAGGCAATCAATCGTACGTCTTCCTTTACACCCTGGATGGTCGTCAATGTTTGGTCAGACAGCGTATACTGCTTGCCTGCCGTCAGATCCAGTTGAAAGCCACCCAGCGAACGCAGAAATAACGTCAATAAAATAAAAATTCCTACAGCAGCAATCGATAGTACCACACTATTGGTATGACCCAGCCATTTTTTCATATTCATTACCTCCACCGTTTCCGTTCAACCACTTGGATGCTGAATAGCAAAAAGAGCACCGCCACCGTCACGTAGTACATCACATCGGCTCCATTCAGCAATCCTTTGGTGAAACTGTCAAACCGTGCGGTTAGTGAAAAAGGTTCCAGCCATTGCTGTACCGCCGCAGATGCACCCGTCTGTCCACCAAACGAATCCAGCATCCAGAACACAAGTAAAATAATAAAACTGACGACCGCTGACATCATCTGATGCTGTGAAAGCGTCGAAGCGAATAAGCCGATCGCCATCATGGCTGCCCCAAGCATAAATAGACCGATCACAGATGTTAATACCAGCGTCCAATCCAGCGACCCATAAAAGGACATCACGACCGGATACGCTAGACTGCACAGCACTAATATGAGCAACATACCCAGCGAAGCCAAAAATTTACCCACGATCATTTCCGTCACACTCACAGGTGAGGTAAGCAGCAGTTCATCGGTACCTTGCCTGAATTCCTCCGCAACCAGCCTCATCGTGAGTAATGGGACGACGAACACCAGCATGGACAAGGTGTCACCGAGTACCAGCCGATAGTCCAGAATGCTAGGCTGATACATAACAAAATTTGTATAAAAAAGTAACCCCGTCAGCAGCATGTACACTGCAAGCGCAAAATAGGTCGTTGGTGTCCACAGATAGGCTTGCAGCTCTTTTTGACAGACCGCGAACAAACGCCTCATGACCGATTACCTCCTGTATCCTTATCTTCTTCAGCCTTATCGTCGCCGGACGCAGCATCTCCATGCTCCACCGTGATAGCCGTAGGGGCTGCATTCTCCGAGGAATGTAGGTCTTGTACTGCTGGATCGCTGACCTGACCTTCTTCCGTCTCGCGGGTCGTTAACTGCTGGAAGATATTTTCCAAGCTAAGGCTTTCTTTTTTCATCTCCAAAATCGGAAGCTTCGCATCAGACAGCACATAAAATAGTTCTTCGCGAAAATCCTCACCGGAGGCTCCTGTGAGTAGCAATCCGGTCATATCTGGCTCTGCGGCAGTCAGCTTCGTGTTCGCTGGAGGCAGCGTGGTCGCCATAGATTCAACCTCTACTTTTCCCCAAGTACGCAGGACATCCAGCACCTGCTCACGCTTGCCTTTAACCTCTACCTTCACCTTGAATCCATCTTCCATCGAACCGCCGAGCGCGTCAGGGCGCCCATCCATGACCAGTTTCCCTTCATGAATGATGAGAACACGATTGCATAACGCATCCACCTCAGGCAATATATGCGTGCTAAGCAATACCGTATGATTTTCGCCAATCTCCTGAATGAGCTGACGAATCTCCAAAATCTGATTGGGGTCCAAACCCGAGGTCGGTTCATCCAGCACCAGTAAATCCGGGTTATGAATAATCGCACCTGCCAGTCCCAAGCGCTGTTTATACCCTTTGGACAAACTGCGGACTAATTGTTTTTCCCGCCCATTCAGTCCTAGCCTGGAAATCATCTCTGAAATGCGCAACTTCTGTTCTCTCGCAGGCACGTCACGAATACTAGCTACAAACTTCAAATAGGATCTTACGGACATGTCCTCATACAAAGGGGGAGTCTCCGGCAGATAACCGATTTTGGAACGGGCCTGTCTGCCCTTATCCTGAATCGGGATACCATCAATCGTAATCACTCCCTCATTGGGTTGAAGATATCCTGTAATCATGCGCATCGTCGTCGTTTTTCCCGCACCATTCGGCCCCAGGAAACCAACAATTTCACCGCGCTGCATTTCAAAATCAAGCTTATGTACACCCCGGTTGCCCTCATACCACTTGCTCACCTGCTGCACTTTGAGCACATGTTCCACCCTTTCTTTTATCGTAATCTTCTCCCTGCTGCTCCCCTACTTCCCTCCCACCTAAAATGTTGCATGAGTAGCGGGTAGCAGCGAAGCGGAGGATTTGAAGTTGGAGAAGCGCCAGCGATGAGGAAGCTCAAAGCCTTCGCGAAGCGGTAGCGGTCTCCTCGCACCTCATGCTACACTTTTAAATTCTAATGATAATCCCCCACATATAACTCCAGCTTAACGTCACTTAAATAGAAGCTTAAAATAATGTGTCTGAAATGTGAACATGAAATTACACATCTACCCTCGGAAACTTGTACGGTTCGCTAAGGTATGGATTCGCATCTACTATCATTACAACGTGTGAAGGGAGTGTATAAAAGCGATGAGTGTATTGTTTACCAATCTAGTTTCTAACGGCGACTTCGAGATCGGATCAACCCTTTTTTGGAGCTCTGTCAATGTGACTGTCACTAACTTATCTGTAAAAAAGACAAACTTTTATAGTGCGATTCTGGCAGGAGGCGCAGTAGATGCATCTCTTTCCCAGGTCGTTTTTGCTGCACCAGGCGAAAGCTATACGTTAAGCCTTTCAGCTGCAAAAATAGGAAGCCTGTCCAGTCCTCAAGTTAACATTTTTCTGTATTACTATGACGCAACTTTTAGCTTCCTTGGCACGGGGCTAACTACCTATTTGAGCGCAGGCACATTGCCAGACGCTGTGAATGGGACATGGCAAAGCCTATACGAAGTAACAGCTCCTGTACCAGCCAACGCAGCCTTTGCCTTTTTGATTATTAGTAAAAATGCCTTGGCTAACACCGCTGATGTAGCTATTGATGCCGTTGCTCTTGTTAAAGCAAGTGCAGCTGGAGCTGTGGGTCCAGCCGGACCTGCCGGCCCAACTGGTGCTACAGGCGCTAGTGGCGCTACAGGTGCTACGGGGCCCGCGGGTGCCACAGGCGCCACGGGCATTGGCGGACCTGTCGGGCCTACTGGCGCTACGGGCGACACTGGCGTTACTGGACCTGTCGGGCCTACGGGTGCTACGGGTGACACTGGCGTTACTGGACCTGTCGGGCCTACGGGTGCTACGGGCGACACTGGCGTTACTGGACCTGTCGGGCCTACGGGTGCTACGGGTGACACTGGTGTTACTGGACCTGTCGGACCTACGGGTGCTACGGGTGACACTGGCGTTACTGGACCTGTCGGACCTACGGGAGCCACGGGGGACACTGGTGTTACCGGACCTGTCGGACCTACGGGTGCTACGGGCGACACTGGCGTTACTGGACCTGTCGGACCTACGGGAGCCACGGGGGACACTGGTGTTACCGGACCTGTCGGACCTACGGGTGACACAGGTGTTACCGGACCTGTCGGACCTACGGGTGCCACGGGTGTTACCGGACCTGTTGGGCCTACAGGCGCCACGGGGGACACTGGTGCTACCGGACCTGCTGGACCAATCGGGCCGATTGGCGACACAGGACCGATTGGACCTACAGGGCCAACGGGGCCGTTTGGCCTTGGATTTACAGGTCCAATTGGACCTACCGGACCTACAGGTGCTACAGGCGACACTGGCGCTACTGGACCTGTTGGACCTACCGGTGCCACTGGCGACACTGGCGCTACTGGACCTGTTGGACCTACCGGTGCCACTGGCGACACTGGCGCTACTGGACCGATTGGACCTACGGGTGATACTGGACCGATTGGACCTACAGGACCTACGGGGCCAACTGGACCGACTGGACCTACGGGGCCAACTGGACCGACTGGACCTACCGGACTCTAACCTCCTATTATTACCACATCGTAGATTTCAAACGATATACCATACCTTATCGACAAAGCCGCACAGCATGTTAAGGCTTTGTCATCCTTGCCCTGCCGCGATTGTGGCAGGGCTTCTATAAATCAAACCCCTTTTAAATCAAACTTTATGTTTGACCTGAACCCTCAGATGGTTCCCAAAGGAGTGATGCTCAATTGATCAGTATCAGCCTGTGCATGATCGTCAAAAATGACCAAAATACTATTGGCCGTTGCCTGGAATCGGTCCATCCTATTGTGGATGAAATCAACATCGTGGACACAGGTTCACAGGATCGGACCATTGACATATGTCGCAACTTTACGGATCGAATTTTTCCATTTGAATGGGTAGATCATTTTGCCCTTGCACGTAACTATTCGTTTGAGCAAGCTACGCAGGAGTACATTCTCTGGCTTGATGCCGATGATATTTTGAAGGAGCAGGATGCCGTCAAGCTGCTTGAGCTGAAGCAAACCCTTGATTCCTCAGCGGTACCAACCGTCGATTCCGTGTCTATGAATTATCATTATGGCTTTGATGATCATGGCAATGTCACCCTACATTTTCGCCGAAACCGCTTGATCAGAAGGTCAGCCGGATTCCGTTGGCACGGAGCCGTGCATGAGTACCTCGCCGTAGACGGGAATATTCAACATGCCGATATCGCCATAACTCACACCCGAACACATACAGTCTCTCCAGGAAGAAATCTGCGGATTTATGAGAAGTTGCTCGCCCAAGGTCATGCCTTCTCTCCTCGTGACCTCTACTATTACGCTAACGAGTTAAGAGATAATGAAAGATATGAGCAGGCCGTGCTGGCTTACCAGAATTTTCTGGATACCGGGCAGTGCTGGGTAGAGGATGCGATTAGTGCATGTAGCAAAATGGCCGACTGTCTGCAACAACTTGGCAAGCTGGAGCAAAGTATTACCGCGGCTCTCCATAGTTTGACCTTCGATACGCCCAGGGCAGATCTATGCTGTCGGATAGGTCATTATTTTTTGCATAAAAATGAGATCTCCAAAGCTATTTATTGGTACGACATGGCTACCACTCTGAATCCTCCCGACACGATGGGCCCAGTACAGGACGCGTATCAAACGTGGTTTCCTCATATCCAGCTATGCATTTGCCATTTTCGGATGAAGGATTACACACGTGCGAATTGGCACAACGAACAAGCTGCAATGTACGTTCCCAACGACCCGCATGTCCTGCATAATCGGCAATTTTTCAGCTCAATCCTGAATCCTCCCCAATAGAGATGTCTCCCATACTCACCCCTCAATCTTTAAGTAAGTCAAAGGAGGAGCAAGCGGAATGCAACAATCGAATCGGTACAAGATAGCTGTCTATGCCATTAGCAAAAATGAAGCCCGATTCGCCAAGCGCTGGATGCACACCATGCGTGAAGCCGATGTTGTCATTGTAGCGGACACCGGCTCTACAGACGATACTGTTTCCCTGCTACGCGAAGCGGGTGCAAAGGTGCATCGTATCGAGGTAACTCCTTGGCGTTTTGACAAGGCTCGCAATGAGTCCCTACGGCTGGTCCCTGACGAGATAGATATTTGTGTCTGTACGGATCTGGACGAAGTCTGGGAGGAAGGTTGGCGGTCGCGGCTGGAACGTAATTGGAAGGAAGGAACTACCCGGATGCTATATGCCTTTACGCATGGACAGCCCGGGCAAGATACCGGTTATACATGGTTCTGGAAAGAAAAAATACACACTCGTCACGGTTACCGCTGGGTACGCCCGGTTCACGAGGTGCTTGAATATATTGGAGAGGGTGAAGAACGTAGCATTCGATCCGATCAGCTCCGCTTGTATCATGATCCCGATCCGCACAAATCCCGCAGCCAATACCTTCCGCTGCTGGAGCAGTCTGTGCGCGAGTTTCCCGAGGATGACCGCAACATGCATTACTTGGGGCGAGAATACATGTATCATGGCCGTTGGGATGAGTGCATTACTACACTGCAACAACATCTTGCCATGCCGCAGGCACGCTGGGCAGATGAACGCAGCGCTTCGATGCGCTTTATTTCTAGAGCCTATAAAGCAAGTGAACAATGGCAGGAGGCAACACGTTGGTTATACCGGGCTATTGCGGAAGCGCCGTATTTACGTGAACCTTACACGGAAATGGCCCAGCTGGCTTATCATACGCGGAACTGGCCTGCCGTCTATCATATGGTTGAAGAAGCGCTGCGAATTTCAACACGACCGGATACGTACATGCAAGAGGGATTTTGCTGGGACGCTACACTGTATGATCTCGGTGCCCTCGCTTGCTACGAGTTAGGCCTTTTACACAAAGCTTGTGAATTTGCGAGAGAAGCAACAGAGCACGCCCCGGAAGATCCTCGCCTTAGCCATAATTATGCGCTAATTCAATCCAGGCTTCCATAGAAACCCACACCCCGTCCTGTGGGTTGAATAACTTGGTATTAGAGCTTGTGGTTGGCAAAGGAGGTTATTGAGATCAAAGTTCTATTTACTTTTTATATACCCAGCGGAGGCGTGGAAACCTTGAACCGTCAACGCTGTAAAGCGCTCATTCAGGACGGGATTGAATGTCATCTTCTCTATTATCAGCACGGTACAGGGATGCAAAACCTGTACGGCGATATCCCGGTGTTCATGACTTCCTCCGAAGAAGAAATTCGAATGCTGATAATGACGCATCGCTATGATGCCATCATCGTCTCATCGGATTATCCTATGCTCCCCAGACTGCGAATGTTGGGTTATCAGGGGAAATTAATCTATGAATCGCAAGGCTTTGGCCCACAGGAGGAAGCGGCATGGGTAGTCGCGGATGCGGCTCCGTATCTTCAAAATTACGCCGATGCAGTACTCCTACCAGATACGACTCATTTAGTGAATCTTTTCTCCACCATGTGTCCGTGGCTTAATCGCTACGTGTTTCCCAATGTACTGGATACCCGCGTATTTAATTATGTACCTAATACTCCTCCGGCTAGTCCGGTCATTGCATGGGTTGGGCGGTTGGAGCCCAACAAGAACTGGAGGCATTTTGTCGATATTTCTTACTGGATGCTACAAAATCGTGCGGATCTTCGGATTTGGATGTTTTATGATGACACATTGTCACAGCCAGAGGATAAAATACAATTCGAAAAAATGCTTACTCAGCTCGGCATGTCCTCAGTAATCGAGCGTTTTCAAAGCGTGCCTCATGCCAAAATGCCTCTGTATTATTCCATGATTGGCGACTCAGGTGGCTACCTGCTGTCGACTTCGCTGGTGGAGGGATTTGGCTATGCGGTAGCTGAGGCGATGGCCTGTCGTTGCCCGGTATTAAGCTCTGATTCAGACGGAGTACGGGCATTCATTGACCACAACGAAACTGGTAAATTTTATCAGCAGGGAGACATCTTACAGGCGATATTGCAAGGTCTAGACCTGATGAACAACGTACCTCAACGCGAATCTATCCGCCAGAAGGGGCTGGCACGGATCGTCAGCCTGTTGGCACCGGATAAATATGTGCGCTCCTTCCGGCAGATGATGAACACGCTGGGTGTGAGGTAACTAAAAAACAGCTGACGACAACCCTTTTTATACACGGGCCATCGTCAGCTTTAACTTGCCTTTTTATTATTGAATATTGGAATCTATCTAATCTTTAGTAAGCGGTCTCCTGCATGAATATCCTTGGAATTTTCAACTAAGATATCCGTGTACACGGCTGTATTGGTTACAATGACGGATGTGGTAATATCATATCCTTCATCCTCTATAGCTTTGGGATCGAATTCAACCAGCTTGTCCCCTTTTTGAATTGTATCCCCTTCAGACACAAAGGAAGTGAAATGTTTTCCTTTCAAGCTGACCGTATTAATTCCAATGTGAATGAGGAGTTCAACTCCATCCTCAGAAATAAGCCCGATGGCATGCTTTGTTTTGAAAACGGTAACAACAGTTCCGTTAAATGGAGCATAGGCTACTCCTTCTTTCGGAATAATTGCGGCCCCCTGGCCCATCGCACCGCTGGAAAAAGCTTCATCTTTTACTGCGGTTAAAGGAATCAATTCACCGTGTAGAGGACTGAATACCGCTTTTTCTTCCTCTTTGTTTTCATCTGCAACCTTAATTTCAGACGCAGGTTTTGCATTTTTATAACCGAAAAGATAGGTCAGAATAAATGCAACTACAAAAGCGACAACCAAAGATATAATAAAGCCGATGAAGCCTGCATCCATGCCTTTTGGATTAATGAATAGAGGTATACCAAAAATGCCGCCTGAAGCAAATCCATATGCCGTTGAGCCGAGTAAACCTGCTGCAGCTCCTCCTATACCTCCAGCGATCGAGGCTAAAATAAACGGTTTTTTGGCGGGTAGCGTAACCCCGTAAATAGCTGGTTCAGTAACCCCCATCAAACCCGCAATGGTGGCAGAAGTGGCGATGGGTTTTAATTTAGGGTCCCGTGATTTCAAAGCGATGGCAAATGCCGCACCTGTTTGGGCAAACGTCGTACAGAATAGCATACCGTTAATTGGATCAAACCCGTTCGTGACTACATTATTCAGGAGAATTGGAATGAATGCCCAATGCAGACCGAAGATAATGATGCCCTGCCAGAACCCGGCCAGAACGAGACCAGCTACAGCCGGACTTAACTGATAAATCCACATGGAGCCTTTGGCTAACCCATCGCTGATTATAGTTGCGATCGGTCCGACAACCAGAAAAACAAGCGGTGATATGATGACCAAGGTCAGAAAAGGCACCATGAACATTTTAATGGAGGCAGGTGCAAACTTACTTATCATTTTTTCGACCTTTGCTGCCAAGAACGCTCCAATAATGATAGGTATAACAGAAGAAGTATAATTAATCAGAACGACAGGTATGGTCAAAAAGGACAGCGCCGTTTTATCCGTAAAGGCGGAAGTAATGGTCGGGTACACCATCGCTGCTCCCAAAACGGCAGACAGATACGGGTTTCCTCCAAATTTTTTACCTGCCGAAAACCCTAGAATAACCGGAAAGAAATAAAACATTGCGTCTGCTGTCGCATATAAAATTTTATACGTGCCCATCTGATCAGTCATCCAGCCCAGGGATGTGCATAAGGCCAATAGTCCTTTTAGAATCCCCACAGCAGCGAGCACACCCACAACGGGCATAAACACACCTGAAATTACATCGACAAATCGGCTGAATAGGCTCGCTTTTTCATTCTTTTGATCATCTTCAACCATTTGATCTCCATGCTTTACTCCTATGGTATCCAAAAGAGCTTCATAAACTTTGGGAACCTCATTCCCGATGACCACCTGAAATTGGCCACCACTTTCCACGACGGTAATGACACCGTCAATCTGCTTGATCTTTTCTTTATCTGGTAATTGATTATCCTTCAATTTGAATCTCAATCGAGTGACACAGTGAATGACACTGTTCACATTTTCATTTCCGCCCACGGCACTCCATACTTCTTTGGCTGTTTTTTTATGATCCATCATGTTCACTCCTTCTTGGATGCGCTTTCTATTCTATTCGTAGTAGTCGGATGTGCAATAACTGCGACAATTACGGCACTTATTCCGCCTGCAAGTTTACCCACGATCATGGCAATCACCATATTCTTGTCCATTCCTGCTACAAAGCCAAGATGTCCCCCCAGAACGAAAGATCCACTGACAGCAAAAGCAATACTAATCACTTTGCCTCTGGGCTCCATCTCTTTGACTAAAGTGAACGTAGGAATGTTATGAGCAAGACTAGCCACAAGACCCGCAGTAGTCGATGGATCTATGCTTAGCAAACGTCCTGCCCGTTGAAGCGGATTTTTAAATATTTTTGTAATCCAAGCAACCAACGGAAACGCACCAGCCAATACAATAGCAATCGTTCCAACCGTTTGCACACCGACAGACAACGGAGCCATATTGGGAATAATAACAAATCCAGTTAAGGTTTCGACCCCAATCGCTGCCAAACCGACAAGGGATAGAAGCCTAATGCCGTTACCAAACCACTTGAACAATCGGATCGTAAGCTCCGTAAATAGACGTAAACCCAGCATAATGATTATTGAAAGAAGCATGGGAATAATCAGATTTTTTAAAATCATTATCACGTCAAAACCAGCGGTTATTCCCCCTATGAAACAACCAACGGGAATTGTACTAATACCGATCAAGATACCTTTTGCAAAATATGGATGATCCTCTTTTTCCAAAATGCCGAGGGCAACCGGAATCGTAAATACGAGCGTTGGGCCAAACATGGTCCCTAGAAAAACCCAGGAAAACACGCCCGCTTGCTGGCTGTGCGCCATTTCCGCCGCAAGTGCGTATCCTCCCATATCTACCGCCAATATCGTATTAGCAAAGGATGCCGGATCGGCACCTATTGCCACATATAACGGTGAAACAATGGGAATCAACCATGAGGCGAGTACAGGAGCCAAGGAAACAATTCCTATCATGACCAAAGCAAGAGAACCCATGGTCATGAGCCCATTGTTGAAGGCTTGTCCCAATCCCCAGCGATTTCCCAAGCACTGATCCAATGCACCTAGCACTAAAAAAAAAGCAATAACATACATCACAATATCGTTAATGGACATCCTGTTGCCTCTTAATACACATGAACTTTATGATTTTCTGCGCTGTCATAGGTGTCGAATACAAGCTGAAGTGTCTTGATATTGTCGTGACCACTCGTTTGAAATTCTTTTCCCGTGTTGAGACAATCTATAAAATGAGCCTGTAGCTTTTTATGGCTTTCCTCATAGTTTAATTCAGTCTTTTCAATCAATACTTTTTCGACTCCCTGATTATTAATGAGACATAATTTACCTGTGTTATACAGTTTTAGGGTGGCCTCCTCGCCTTCAATCACCAGCTGTTCTTTATGATCGGGAAGGACCTGCTCTGGAAGCTGCCCATTCAGTTCCCTACGAGTCGCCCAGCTCATGTCCATAAGACCAAAATAATGTTCATAACCTAACATGATAATGCCCGTGTCTTCTCCCTGTGTGTATGGGCTGACCCGCTTGGTTTCCGCATACAAACGCTGAGGTTCACCGAATAAGAAACGCCAAGTATCCAGCCAATGAACTCCCATTTCATAAAACAAGAGCTTGGGCATATCTCTGAAAAATGGCTGCGGCAGCTCTTTTTCCGGAGCAAACCTTGGCGAATAAAAATCGGTATGCGTATAACGTATAACATTCATATTCCCAACGATATTCTCTGCCAGCAACTTTTTTATAATTTGAAAAGGTTCAAGCCAACGCCAATTTTCCGTCACCATAAGTCTGACTCCTGCGGCTTCAGCAATACCTACAATCTGCTCAGCTTCTTCAACAGAACGTGCAAAAGGTTTTTGGCACATAATATGTTTTCCGGCTGCGGCCGCCAGTCTAACCAGTTCCAAATGCGTCTCAGGAGGTGTAATGATGTCCACGACATCAATATCCGCTTCGCTTAGCATCTCCTCCAGACTGGTATAACAATATTCAGTAGGTACATGGAATTGGGCTGCTTTTTCAAAAAGTAAGCCTTTATTTTGATCACAAAATCCTTTGATTTCTGCATCCGAGATAAACTGCCATGCTTTTATATGTTTTTCCGACCAATATCCCGTTCCAATAACGCCGATTTTCCACATGTTGCTCACTCCATCCACATTCTTCTCTGTTTTTATTTCGTTCCGATGATGACAACATCACTTTCAAAGCTGTGCATGTCTAGCACCGATTGATCCTTTTGGACGGACACGTCGGTTTGGGCAAACCGCTTCCCGTCTAAATCAATCGTTGTAAACTTGTAATCCTGCACGTTGATACTTAGTCGTACCTTCGTGTTAAATGGGACATACAAGATCATGGAATTCTCGTTCCCCGCAGCTCTGATTTCCTCTGTCTTGTTTAAAACAATATCCAATGGCTTTACGCCAATAAGGTTATACATTTCAAACAAATATTTAATAAAGGAATAATCCCATGCACCTTCAAATCGCAATGCTGTTCTCCAATCATAGGGACTATCGAATCCTTCCCCTTCTACAATGCCGAATTTCTTTCCTTTTTTGTGCCAGCTCCAAATCCCATGCGCCCCGTAGGTAATTCCCGCTCCCCCGCCTGCAAGGAGGCTTTGCCATGCTGCTTTTCTGGCATCCAGTGCAGTGTATCTGCCATACACATTGCGGCTATAACTAATTTGTTCATAACATGGCTCCCCATTAATGACAGGCCGTATATCCGGCTTATGGTAGAAATGTTGAGCAATCTCATGGCCCACATGCTGAAACTCGGAGTTATGTCCTGATTGATACATATAGAATCCAAGACCCTGGTGTTTCTCAAAGGCTGGAGGAATTTCCCTCAATCTCCCTTGAATGTGCAGCGTGGTTAAGCTTGTCGGGCTTAATTGTTGTACAATATCCAGTGCTTTTAGATAATAGGAATTGGCACGTTCGGTCGGAAAATCACTATCCCCGCTGATCAGAAAAATAGGATCAAATGGAGAAAAACGGTTTACGACGTACGTTACATAGGGTTCAACGCATTCAAACGGCATTTTATTACCCTTTTGGAACATTTCAGCCCATGTATCCGGCACATAGTTACACCACAATAGAACCAGGGCCGGAACAAATCCACGCTCTACAGCCATTTTCAACATGATTTCTGCTCGGTCAAAATAAGCTTCGTTTAATGTATGGTAATCGAAATCCCCATTTTCCAGTAATGCAAACGGCTGTAGATTCAGATCCGATTCACTTGCGTCCCATTGTCGGAGCATGTTGATTTGCAACACATTGAAACCCTGCATCTTCCGATAATCAAGATAATCGCTCCACTCCTCTATCGTCGCGTTGGTAAATACACTCCAAACCGTATCTGCCAAATAAAAAAAAGGTTTTTCCTCTTTTGTAAAATTTCTTTGATTTTCAGCCATGTTTAAACTCAAATAAATCACCGTTCCTCTCTTGCTCTATTCACAAAATTCTCTAAACAAAACTAAATAAAAAACTAAATTTATATGATCATTTCGCAAAATAAACTAAATTAAAGCGCTTTACACTTGAATATTAACACTATAAATCATAAATGGTCAACAAATTTTTATTTTTATTTATTTAGTTTAGTTTAGTTTATAAGCTAAACTTTCTTGCATAGTAATGATATAATTTATGTAGTTTAGTTCAATAGGGGGTTCCACATTGAAAATTGATGATATTGCAAGGCTTGCAGGTGTTTCGAAATCTGCTGTCTCTCTTGCTTTTAATAACAAACCCGGAGTCAGTGAAGAAACCAAGGAACAAATTCTAAAAATAGCCCAAGAGCATGGATATAAACCACGCACCATGAAGACAAGCAAGGAAGTCATTAAAAATCATCATGTAATACGCTTTGTGGCCTGTAAAAATACAGACATCGTAACAGAGCATTATGATTCACTTCCATTTTTCAATGAATTAATTCATCATATTACCAATCGGGTGAGAGAACATGGAAACACCTTGATTTTTTCGTCTTTTGATAGCCATAGCCTCGAAGAAGAATTATCTGCTTTGGAAAAAGATCAGCCGTCTTCAGGCGTACTTCTGCTTGGCACCAATTTAACTTCTGAGATTATTCATTCCATACAATCCATTCATTCCAATATTGTGATTTTGGATACTTGTTTTGAACACGTCGATGCCAGTTTCGTATCTATTAACAACTATCTTGGTGGGTATCAGGCAGGCCAATATTTAATTCAGTCAGGGCACAGAAAGATAGGATATGTACAATCCAGTACCAGAATTCTGAACTTTACAAAACGAAAGGAAGGGTTTATGGCGGCTTTAGAGGAGCACAATCTTTTCATAGAAAATGGGCTTACATTTGATATGCATCCCATGCTTGTGATGTCACAGGACGCATTTAAAACAGCTATTCATGAATTGAATGAGTTACCTTCGGCCCTATTTTGCGAAAATGATTATATGGCGATCAGTGCTATTAAAACGTTTCAGGAAATGAACATTCGAGTGCCTGAACAAATTTCCATCATGGGATTTGATAATATTCATGAAGCCAAGGTCATTAGCCCGGAACTCACAACCATTCATGTGAAAAAGGATATTTTGGCCCGAACGGCTGTAAACTTGCTTATGGAGAGGCTTAACAATCATCAGGGGCATCAAACTCAGGTTCTTGTGAATACGGAGGTTATTGAAAGAAGATCTTGTGTAGCCTTAAAATGATCTATGATGTGGTGCACGAAATGGGGGAATAGAGAAGAAAAGAATGGGGGGATCATCATGATATATGATTATTTATGGTGGGCAGGTGCCGCATGCATAATACTGGCTATTATATTAAGTGGAACAGGGATCAGCGGTGACCGCATGCGGGCTAACTTTTATGTTGAACAGGCAGCTGATCCCGAGGGGAAAGATAGAAAAAACAGATGGAAATGGTCCTTTATTTTTATGATCATTGGTTTATTATCGCTTACTGTCTCTATGATTTTAGAATAAAGCCGCCATGTTGGCGGCCTTTTCTATTATCGGACTCCATGTGGGATATTCCAATTTATCGTCATTCGTTGAAATCTTCCTCTGTCAAATCCATATTTACGCTCGCAGCGGTTCGACTGCCGTCGGCCGCGGCAAAAATCAACTGGGAAGGCATGAAGTACGATGAATCCCCGGCAGCATATACACCAGGTATGGAGGTTCTCCCCGCTTCATCCGTCTTGATCCCGCCCGACTCCGTTCTTTCACAGCCCAAACGTTCTCCAAACGGTGCACTTTGTACAAACTGGGGAGATACAAATCCGCCGACCCTCGGGACTTGAGTGCCATCCGTAAAGCGCACATGCTCAAGCTTTCCATTGTGACCGATGAACGCCGCAACAGGTTGCTCCATTACGATGATTCCTTTAGAATAGAGCCGTTCTTTTTGCTCGTCCAACAGGGATGCCTGACCGTTCGTACAAACGATCAAATCCTTGCTCCAGTTAAGGAGTAGTTTGGCTGTATGAAATATGGCTGCCGATTCAGAGACGAGGACAAGCGGTTGATCCCGCAACTCCCAGCCGTCGCAATAAGGGCAATTAAATAAACTTTTTCCGTATAACGGATAAAAACCTTCAATCTCGGGGAATATCTCCTTTACGCCCGTCGCCAATATCAATTTTCGCGCTTGAACGCGAAGGCCTGACGAATCAAGTACCTCAAATCCAGATTCGTTTTTCGTAATCGAAACAACCTCGGTTTGCAGATGATGGACAGACGGATAACGCAACACTTCCTCATAAGCTACACGGCGGAACTCGGCCGGCGTTACGCCGTCTCTCGTAATAAAACCGTGCGACGCATGCGTAACCGCATTTCTGGGCCGATTATTATCAATCAAAGCCACACTTCTTCTGGCCCTGCCAAGCACGAGGGCTGCATTCAATCCGGCGGGCCCTCCCCCAATAATAGCGCAATCGTACATCACAACACCCAACTCCTTTTAAAAGATATTAAAGATTCTTTATATCTCTAATAAAACAAAAAAAACGCTTTACATAACTGGCAACCACCCTCTTTCTATATAAAGTCGCTACCTTTTAAACTTGCGTTTGCTGCTTTTGCGCCAAATCGACTAATTTCGTATTTTTTAGATGTCGTTCCATTTTCTCCTCTGCTTCCCTCATTACAGCTTGAATCAGGCACTCGGAGCCGTGGACAAAATCACATTCAAACAAAGAATTGGTTCCTTCAATGGCATGGATAATATCCAAAAAGGTAATGTCATCTTTATGACGGGATAGGCGATAGCCTCCATTGGCTCCAGAAACTGATTCGATCATTCCAGCCTTCACAAGCCTCGTCAAAATTTTTGAAAGATAAGTTGGTGAAACATTTTGGGATTCGGCCAGTTGCTGAACACCTACCGGCTTAACCGACGAATCAGTAACGAGCATGAGCATAGTGTGCAGAGCATAATTCGTTGCTTTTGTAAATTTCATAACTACACCTCAATCAAAGACTTATTGTATCCACTATATCCCCGAATCTGCTAGTGTGTCAAGGTCATCTAGCATTCACGCTGTTGTTAATCCTTCTTTTGGTTACGCTCTAACCGTTGTATACTGTTCATCAGAACAGCTAAGAAAGGGGGCTCGTCGTGCGTATTTTTGATATTCTTCGTATATTGGTTGCTGAACAGATGGTCAACGGAGAACACTTGGCAAATGCATTGAAGGTATCTTCTCGAACGATACGAACGGATTTAAAGGAATTGGGTGCGCTGTTGTCAAAGCATGGAGCAGCAGTCAAACCCCTTAAAGGAACAGGCTACAAGTTAGAGATTCGGGACGAACAAGCATTTCATCATCTGCTGAAGCAATTAAAGGATGATGAAAATAATGTGCCCTATCCATTAGCGAATTCGTCTGAAGCCAGAAATCGTTTTTTAATGAAAAAGCTGTTACTTACCAATGCATATATCAAACTTGATGATTTAGCTGAGACTCTGTATGTTAGTCGGTCTACTTTACAGAATGACCTCAAAGAACTGCGCAAGCTGCTGGCAACTTACGGACTATCCCTGGAAAACAGACCTTATCATGGGATTCGAGTCAAAGGGAATGAGGCCAAGCTGCGTTATTGCATTTCCGACTATATATTCAGTAGGACAGATGAAATAGGCGAGCAGCAGATGTCCCACCCTCCTCTGATCTCTAACGAAGAGATGGAATTCATAAGAGAAGTGATTCTGGATCGTATTGAGATCCATGATATTCAGTTATCGGACATTGCCCTGAACAATCTGGTCATTCATATTACTATAGCATGTAAGCGTATTCGCGAAGAAAGGTATGTGTCGTATTATCCGCAAGAGATGAAAAAAATTGAAGCCCAAAAAGAGTTTAGGGTGGCGACTGAGATCGTATCTGCTTTGGAACAAAACATGGAGCACTCCTTTCCACTTGTTGAAGTTGCGTACATTGCTGTGCACCTGCTGGGTGTAAGGACAGTCGTTGGTGCGCATATGGATGAAGTGGAGATTAAAAAGATCATTGATAAAGATATCTACGAACTGACTATCGAAATACTGGACCAAATTGATCAGCAGTTGAAGATGAACATTCATAACGATCAAGAATTGCTGATTGCATTTTGCCTTCACCTCAAACCAGTGATCAACCGTTATCAATACGGAATGAATTTGCGTAATCCTATGCTGGATGAAATCAAAGCCAATTACCCGCTTGCCTTTGAAGCAGGTATCATTGCTGCGGAGGTCATCAAGCAGCGGCTTCATATACACATTGAGGAAAATGAAATTGGTTATTTAGCCATTCATATCGGAGTCGCGATGGAAAGAAAGAAAATGGAGGACGCACCCAAAAGATGTATGATCGTATGTGCTTCTGGACTCGGCAGTGCTAAGCTGCTGTATTATAAGCTTCAATCGGTCTTCGGTTCCAGGTTGGATATCGTGGGAACCACTGAATTTTATAAGCTGAAACAAATGCCTTTGGATACACTGGACTTTGTCATTAGCACGATCCCCATTTCAGAACCGCTTTCTATCCCTATGATCCATGTGAATACATTTTTGGGCAGTTCCGATATTACTAAAATTGAGCAAGCCATTTCTGAGGCCAGACTTCCTGCTGTGCAGTATGTACGAAAAAAATTGGTCTTTCTTCAGCAGAAGTTTGAGAACAAACTCCAAGTGCTTGAATTTATAGCCGAAAAAATACACGAAGCAGATCTTGTAAAAGGCCTCCTGCTGCAATCTGTAATAGAGCGTGAAGCCGTTTCCCCCACTTCATTTGGCAACTTTGTCGCGATCCCGCATCCGATGGAACCTTTCGCAGATTCCACGTTTTGGGCCATCTGTACATTACAAAAAGCAATCGATTGGGATGGCAAGCCGGTACAGTTTATTTGTATGCTCTGTATACAGCGTACGAAATCAGAAGATTTACAGACTATGTATCATATCTTGCTTGATATTTTAAATAATGAACAGCTCGTCCAGCAGCTTATTCGCTGCAAATCGTATACAGAATTCATAGAAGTGTTGCACAAAAATGGTTGAACATGAGGAGTATGAAGAACGATTTATTTCCGTTAAGAAGAGGAAATAATGTGCGTTATGTTGAAAGCGATTCCAAATTATAATATCCATACGAAGGGATCATTGAAAGGAGAGAAGGTCACGTGAATCATAATGAATCTACAGAGCACGACGTGAACATGGAGGACATGGATGATACAGAGATTGTATTCCAAATTATATTATACGCAGGGAATGCACGCAGCTCGGCCATGGAGGCGATTGAGCTTGCAAAGGCCGGGAAATTTCAGGAAGCCAAAGATGAATTAGCTTCAGCAAAAAAAGAACTGGTGTCCTCCCACAAAATTCAAACCAGAATCATCCGCAAGGAAGCAGCGGGTGAAAAAACAGAGATGTCCGTCATGATGGTGCATGCTCAAGATCATCTGATGAATGCCATCACCATTCGCGATATGGCCTCAGAGTTTGTAGACCTGTATGAACGCATTGATCAATTCGTACCGAAATCGTAGAGGGAGGGACGCTATCCCATGGCATTCAAAGACAAACTGGTTGACGGCCTCACATCGGTAGCAAATGCAATCAATAATTTTAAATATATTATAGCGATCAAATCAGCTTTTATCACATTGATGCCTGTTATTATTGTCGGTGCCTTTGCTGTATTGATTTCTAATATGGTCATGGACCCGGTCAATGGCCTTGCGCATTTTAAGCCGTTCTCATTCCTGGCTGAGTACAAACCGATTTTCTCGGGCATTAACTATGCCAGCTTGAATATCCTTACCATTCTGGCTATTTTCATGATTGGTCTGGAGCTAGGAAAAATTAATGGAGAGAAAAATCTCTTCCCCGGTTTGCTTGCTTTAATCTGTTTTATCTCTGTGACACCAACCACGATAGAGTTGATGGTTAACGGTGAAATGCAAAAAGTAACAGACGTCATAGCCCGTCAATTTACGGATACCAAGAGCTTGTTTTTAGGTATTTTCATAAGCATCCTGTCCGTTGAGCTGTACAGTAAGCTGGGCAAGTCCGATAAGCTAAAAATCAAAATGCCTGAGAGTGTTCCCAGCAATGTGGCCGTTTCTTTCTCTGCACTCATTCCTACTATTATTACGGTGACGGTCTTCTCAATGCTCGGATTTTTCTTTCATAAGTTTACAGGTCTCTACCTGTACGATGCCGTCTATAATGTGGTGCAAAAACCTCTGGAGACCGTAGTACAGGGACTGCCAGGTATACTGGTGCTGATGCTGGTTGCGCAAATCTTCTGGGTGATCGGTATTCACGGGAACCAAATGGTAAAGCCCATTCGTGAACCCCTGCTGCTTGGCGCGATTACCGTCAACATGACTGCTTATGAGCAAGGACTGCCCATTCCGAACATTATTACGATGCCTTTCTGGGACGTGTACATGAGTATCGGTGGTTCAGGGATTACGCTAGCCCTCTTGATTTGTATTATGATCGCTTCCAAGCGTGAAGATATGAAGGAAATAACAAAGCTTTCGCTCGGCCCAGGTCTGTTTAATATTAATGAGCCTGTCATTTTTGGACTTCCGATTATGTTGAATCCATTGATGGCTATCCCTTTCATTATTACTCCACTCATCACAGGAACGATCGGTTACTTCTCGACGTTGCTTGGATTTGCAGGTAAAGCCGTCGTCATGGTTCCATGGACTACTCCGCCTATTATTAATGCCTATCTGTCTACAGGTGGAAGTATTGGCGCCGTCGTAACTCAGATCATTTGTATTGTGGTAGCCATTATCATTTATTTCCCGTTCGTCAAAATTGCCAACAAGCGAACGGCTGAATAATGCGTTACTATAGAAATACATCAATTAATTGAAAACGCATTCTTTATACAATGAAAAGGAGAAACATGTCATGGCTAAACATACGATACAAATTCCGTCGAATTTCATCATGGGTGCAGCGGCTTCCGCCTGGCAGACAGAGGGCTGGAGCGGTAAAAAAGAAGGTCAGGACTCATACCTAGACCAATGGTACAAAAATGACCGCTATGTCTGGCACAATGGATATGGACCCGCGGTTGCAACCGACTTTTATAATCGCTATACCGAAGATATTGCGCTGATGAAGCAGATTGGCTTAACCCATTATCGTACTTCTATTAATTGGTCCCGCTTCTTAACGGATTATGAGAATGTAGTGGTGGATGAAACGTATGCGGATTATATGGGCCGGGTCATTGATGAGCTGATTGCAAGCGGAGTCGAGCCGATGATTTGTCTGGAACACTATGAGGTACCCGCCTATTTGCTGGACAAATATGAGGGCTGGTCCTCTAAGCATGTAGTGGAGCTGTTTGTAAAATATGCGGAAAAAGTGTTTGAACGGTACGGCGATCGGGTCAAGCACTGGTTTACGTTTAATGAGCCCATTGTTGTACAAACGCGTGTCTATCTGGATGCCCTTCGCTATCCCTATGAACAAAATACGCGGAAGTGGATGCAGTGGAATTATAATAAAACGCTGGCTACCGCGAAATGCGTACAGCTTTTCAAAGCAAAAAACTATAGTCAGCACGGGGCTAAAATAGGCGTTATTCTGAATCCCGAAGTCACGTATGCCCGATCAAGCTCCACTCATGACCAATACGCGGCGCATGTGTATGATTTATTTTACAATCGAGTATTTCTGGACCCGCTTATTAAAGGAGAGTACCCTCAAGAATTGTTCGATCTCATGGGCAAGCATGATATTGCATTTGAAGCTACAACGGAAGAGCTGACCGTGATTAAGAAAAATACCGTTGACTACGTCGGGATCAATCTCTATTATCCCCATCGGGTCAAAGCGCAGAGTAAAGCGTGGAACGAAAACACCCCCTTCCACCCCTCTTACTACTATGAGCATTTTGATCTTCCGGGTAAAAGAATGAACAAGTCACGGGGTTGGGAGATTTATCCCAAGATCATTTACGATATGGGAATGCGTATCAAGAACGAATATCACAATATCGAGTGGTTTGTCGCAGAAAATGGTATGGGCATTGAGAATGAGGTTACTTTCAAAAATGAGGAGCACATCATTCAGGACGACTATCGTATTGACTTTATAACGGAGCACTTATACTACACGTTACAAGCTGTAGAAGCAGGCTCCAACTGTACAGGTTATATGCTGTGGGCCTTTACAGACAACGTTTCTCCCATGAATGCTTTTAAAAATCGCTATGGACTGGTGGAAATTAACCTAGACAATGATCGAAGTCGGCATTTGAAGAAATCTGGCTACTGGTATCAAGCTGCTATCAAGGAACGCTCGTTTGTTGCTGATCTGGATGAAGAGTATAAGTAGTTAAAAAAATGAATTTCTGGAGGCGCTCAACGATGAAAAAAATTATTCTGGCATGTGCTGCGGGTATGTCCACATCCATTTTGGTTTCTAAAATGAAAAAAGAAGCAGCAGCAAGATCCATAGAGCTGAACATCGAAGCCATCCCCGAAAGCACCATTAAGGAAGAGCTGGAAGGCATTACAGATTCTGTGATTGCTATTTTGCTCGGACCTCAAGTACGGATGCGTAAAAAGGCAGTAACCGAAATTGCTGCTCCCTATAGCATTCCTGTAGATGTCATTGACACGTTGGCTTATGGTAGAGGAAACGGTGCAGCTGTCCTGGATCAAGCCTTGAAGCTGGCTGGCGAGAACATCTAATTGCTATTCAAATGAAAAAGAGGCTGAGTATTTCCTCAGTCTCTTTCTTGATATCCGCGCGCTTTTTATCAAGACATACCTTCTTTGCCTGAACCCATACTGCTCACATACGTTTCCTGTAAACCGGCAGAAATGCCGTATAGCGGTTCCCAACGAAGCCAATGTCTGGCGACTGCATTACTAAGACAGCTATGGTGAATGTCTCCCGCTCGCGCTGGTGAATACACAGGGCGGACAGACGAACCGTGCAGCTTTAGTAAATCGTAGGCCAGTCGATTGATGGACGTCGTTCGTCCCGTACTTACATGTACTGTGCGTTGGTCCGCTGCATGAATAGCCGCCATATTCGCTCGAACTACATCCTTGACGTACACAAAGTCGCGGGTTTGTGTCCCATCGCCGTGAATGAGCAAGGGGCTTCCTTTTTTCAGCCGCTCCATAAAGAGAGCGACTACACCACCCTCTCCCTTCGCAGCCTGACCGGGACCATACACATTTCCATAACGCAAAATCGTGTAGTTCATACCGTACAGCCGATAAAAAAGTCGAATATACGATTCTGCGGTCAGCTTGGACAGTCCGTAGCCTGAAATCGGCTCCACGGGATCGTCTTCCTGTATACATTGCTTTTGTAGCTCTCCATATACACCGGACGTGGACGCAAATATAAATTTTGACACACCAGCTTCATGACAAGCCTGCAACAAATGAATCGTCCCCAGCACATTCACATCCGCGTCCTCATCGGGTTGATGGATGGATTGCTGCACATCAGCCTGTGCGGCTAAGTGAAACACAATATCCGGGCTTTCCCGAATCAACAGCGTCCTAGCTTCAGAGCTGCGAATATCCGCAATATGCATGACCGCGCGCGGGTCTACATTTGCAGTATTCCCGGTCGTCAGATTATCCAGCACATGCACTCTGATGCCCGAATCAGCAAGCGCACGTACCAGCTGAGAACCAATAAATCCGGCTCCCCCGGTGACCAAAGCCTTCACTAGCTCACCCTCCTTTTGAACCGAAGCATATGACTTCCCTTCGCATCATGTTATGCGACTCCCTATAGCTTGGCGCAGGCACAAGCACAGTCCGAAGACAATCTATAGCGTGTCTCTGGAATCTCAGCCCCTCAGACATGCAGTCTCACGTTTTCCAGCATGTAACGCCACATCTCATCCTGACCGTTCCATATATCCTCAGGCGGCAGCTCCACTGAAACCAGCCGCTCCAACCCCCAATCCAGCTCCGTCACACCATCAGTCCCTGTGTAATCCACGTATAACAAGCGAAAATCATGTGTAATCCTCTGCAATAACACATCATGTAGTTCCACCGCTTGTTCTCGACTGCCCCCGAGACGAACCAGTAGCAGACGGGACGCAAGCGTGAATTGATCCAGTAGACGTGCGATGCGGCGATCAAGCGTTGTTTTGAATGAAGGATAGGAAGTCAGCTGCTCCGATGTATTCTGGCTAACCGGAAAATGGTGTGCCGCTGTAATCCCATAGTTTGCATCCTCGACCATGAAGTTATGCTCGCCGTAATCGTGCCCCGTGACACGCAGACTATCAACATCCATAAAACCGGCAAAACGGGCGTCCAGCAAGCGACTAATCTGTGACAAGTTACCGGAAATCATCCAGTCCAGCGGACCCGCATAGGGACGCAGTCCGTTTTTATCCAGCTGAATGGAAGGCAAGCAATGTCCACCCAGACTGAATACAGCATCATAATCCCCCTGCAACCGTTCAAGCACGACGCCCTCCCCTTTCCGAAGACAAGGTCATCCCTTTAAAAAGGGTACGCCAATGCGGATCACTCTTGTAATTCCACACATCGGCAAAAGGCATTTCCACTGCGCATACATGCGGAAGCTGCCAATCCACCTCCGTCAACTCCGTTACGCCGGAACAATTCACCACCAACAAACGAAATTCATTCGCTACCATGCCTGACAAAATACGTTCCAGTTCCTCTACTTCTTCATAGGTTCCCAGCATACGGACGAACAAGCTGCGCTTCGCCATCTGTGTTTTTGCAAAAAAACGTTCGATACGACGGTCTATCTTTTCCCTGAACTCGGGATAGGTCACCAGATCTGAGGACGTATTGCGTTCCTGTGGAAAATCATGCACCGAGATCACATTATAAGCGATATCTCTGACCATATAATTCAGTTGGCTCGTACCAACGACACTTAAATTGGGCAAATCCATAAAACCGGCAAACCGATTTTCAAGCAAGCGGTTCACATCGGACAGCGTGTCAGACATCATCCAATCCAGTACCCCGGCAAACGGTCGCAAACGGTTCTTTTCCAATTGAATGGCAGGTGTACAGTTTTGTCCCAGACTGAAGACCGCTTCATATTCCCCTGCCAGCTGTGCGAGTCTCATAGCCGTGCCTCCTTTTTTAATACGCCCCTTCCCTCAGCGACCCTTCTTCTGTAGTCGAAAAGGGGCTTCAGGCCGTAGTTTGTTCCACTCTACATTACATGCACAGCACGGCGAAAAGGGTTGGACACCGATGCGCTTTTTGTCAAAGAGGCGTACAACTATCCAGTCCAATCCCGGTTATTTTTCATATCATATTAAGGCTGGTAACCTAACGGAATTCAAGGAGGCATCATCATATGTCCGTGTTTCTTTTAACCGTCGATCACCATCTCGCTTACCACAGCGCCCATATAGAAAGCTGCCATGTGACCTTTTTCAATCGTGAAAAGAGAGCCGTCGATGTGTTGCTGGAAATGGGGAATGACAGTGGCGTTTTTAGGCGGCAACTTCTTCGACTGGGCCCTTCTCCCGAAGCTGGCTCTGTACTGGAAATCAAGGATATGGAGGCAGCCCAAAATCCGTTTTATCTGCGAGTGATCACGAATATTTACAATCCAGAAACGCTGTTTATCCTGGCTGAATTTTTGGAAAACGGGAACGTTATCGCTAAGCGTACAGCCAGTCATTTTACCGTGACACCCTAATGAACGGGCAGAGGAGGAAGAAGGTATGTTGAAATATTCAGTTCAAAACAAAGCTGAGCCAGGCACATATGCACTGCCTTTTCAGGTCACCGAACAGGAGAGCGTGCTCTCTACATTGATCATTCCTGCAAGTGAAGCTGAAGGACGTATTGTCATTGAAGTCTCTTTGGCATGGGAAAATCCGCTGCTCAACTGGGATATCGGGGAGCTAGACATTCGATTGCGCCGCAACGATGAGCAGGGACCTGTGCTGGATTGGCTGCAGGACTCCTGTTATCAGGAGGGATTTGCCGAGTTAAGCTATGAGGAAACGGGAAAACAGGGAGAGCCTTATGTATACTGCCTGACCGTACAATCAGCCGACCGCCGTGCTGTTGTTACGGGGCCACTCACGGTTCAAGGCTCGGTGTATGTAGATTCGATGGACGAAAACCTGGATGGACAATGAGCTAAAATAAACTAAAGGCAGGTGGGAGGTTTAAGCCCGACCTGCCTTTTTATATGGTCTGTGCCCTCATGGTGCGGATTGTCTCAGACGTTCCAAAATGTCAGCGTCTGGCAGCTTATAATCTTCCGGCAACGAGGTGTTAATTCGGTTCCATATTGCGTAATCGACCTTCAGATCCGGGTGCGACTGCTGGATTTCAAAAATACGGTTGTACAAGTCTCCAACGACAGGAAAAGTCATGCTCTCCCTCCTAACTATAAGAATCAACGTACTCAACGTACTTGATTCAGCGCTTGCCCATAAATATTCACGAGCCGCTCAATCATAACATCCAGAGACCAATGCGCGGTCCCCCATGCTTTGGCACGTTTTCCCATAGCTATCCGCACTTCATCCTGAGCCAGCAAATGCTGCAAATGAGCTGCAAGTGCCTCCACATCGCCAACCCGGGAAACCAGTCCGGTGTGTCCATGCTTCACCATTTCCGGCAGTCCGCCCGCATCCGACACCACTGCCGCAAGCCCCAAAACCTGCGCCTCCATGACCGAAAACGGCTGATTGTCCTGTATGCTTGGATGAACAAAAAGGTCCGCCAGTTGTAAAAGAGCAGGTACATCTTCACGATGCCCCAAAAAAACCACGTCTTCCTCCAGCCCTAGCTCCTTGGCCTGTGTTTGAAGCTCTTCCCTTTTATCTCCCTCCCCGACAATCCAGCAAACCCAATCCGTACGACTTGCTTTCAGTAGGCCAAGAGCGCTTATTAAATAATGCAGCCCTTTGATATAGACCAGCCGTGAAGGACAAATCATAACTTTTTTCCCCTCAGGTCGTACTATGTCCGTTCCCCGGGCGTGGACTTCCCAGAAGTGCTCGGTATCCAATCCGTATTGGAAAGTAGCGATCTGCTGCTCAGGCACTTCGAACTCACGCACAAGTGTCTGTTTCATCCATTCTGTAGATGTAATGGTAATATCCGCGGATAGAGCGCCATAGTGCTCTAGCGCCCAATAATATTTCCACATCAGCGTCTCACGGTAACCCTCCTCATGATCCCGCTCCAAAGCCATCATAACTTCACGAGCCAGCGAGCCATGAATATTCGCTACCAACGCGCTATCTTTGCGTTTGACCCGACTTAGCGCACGCGTCGCAATGACATCTTGCGTGTGAATCACATCATACTGCTCGACCCCGAAATACGCTGCTGCCAGCTCCATACAGTATCGATCCTTTTCCACCGTCTGCACCCATGAATCCAAATGTAATACAGGGACAGCCGATTCATTCAGCTTCGTATCCAGCAGGGGCAGCAGTTGATCCTTCAGCAGCTCCCTATCTTCAAAAACAATATGGTATTTAGGTGTATCCGGTCCGTTCCCCATCAAGTCTACCGTGTGGCCCAGTAGCTCCAGTCTCCGTTTAATTTGCATCATAAAGGGCCATACGCCACCCAAATGAGGAATCGGCCAGTACGTAGCCAACAAAATTTTCAAAACAGCCTCACCTCCTCTGTCTCGTACGCTAAGCTACATTCCGTTGCTTCCGTAAATTTGCTGGAAACCCGATAACGCATCTGTCCAGACCGCAAAAAATCCGTTATTCGGCACGATTGTTACATCAATAAAATTACCGATCGTAACGACTGGAACGGGACTAATCCCGTTAGGATTAAAGGAGCTGTCTGTTATTCTGAGGTTCGTAAATGTATTCCCTCCGTCCGTTGATTCGGCCACAAATACGTCTAATAAAGAGGTCGTTATTTGATTGGTATAATATACGATCTTAATCACGCCGGTCACAGGCGAAACATCAATGGCCGGGAAAAAATGCTGTGCCCCGGCACTGGCTCCTGTCACCGATTGCGGTGCAGTCCAGCTTAATCCACCATCCACCGACCGGGCGAGCAGTACATCCGCATATCCTGCCCGATTATCCTGCCAGACCGCATAAAGTGTTCCCTGATTCGGGCTAGTAGAGCGATCCACCGCAATGCTGGCCATCGGCAGCACATTGAAGCCAAAGCCGGCCACGGGCAACGGACTCGGAACCGGGACAACAGAAGACACAGGCAGCGAAGAACTGAATGCTGTCCCCCCATTGAAGGACACAATGACCTGATATTGGTTAACCGGATTCGTCACAATGTACCCGACATAAATCACCCCTGTAATGCTCACCGTGATTTCCCCCCGCGTGATCTGATTGGAGCCAGCGGTGAGCACCACGGGTGTATCCCATGTGATCCCTCCATCCTGTGAGCGCTGGAAAAACATGACCGAGCCGCCGAAAAAGTCGGGATTATACTGATGCGTATAACATAAATAGATGTTTCCGGTATAGGAGCTGACCTGAGAAGTATCAAATTTCACGCCGACCTCAACATTATTGACAAATGACCCATATCCTCGCTGGGCAATCACTGGCGGATCAAATGTATTGCCGTTGTCTCTCGACACATAGGTGGCGATGGTACCGCTCAAGCCGTCGGCGGTAAATACGTGACAGGCTATGATGAACAAATTGGGAAAACCGTAACTAACACTATGAGATTCCGCCCCTACATAGCCGGCTGGTAGCGGTAAAATCTGCTGTGTGAAGGAGACACCGCCGTTACCTGAACGGTATACCGCCGTCAACGGCGGCCCTGTCGTAAAATCGATAGCCGCAGACACAATGGTACCGTCGAGCAGGTTGAAAGCTACACTCGGCTCCTGCGCCAGCCTTCCGTTAGGCGTAAGCTGTACGTTCGGCATCAGGCTCCACCTCCCGGTACACCAGCAAATATCGTCAGACTGCCGGTGCGCGTATCCGTCCAGACGGAAATATAGCTGTTCGGCGGTACAATGGCGACATCAATATAGTCGCCAATCAGCTCTGATTCGCCTCCACCAACATTCGGGTTAAAGGAGGTCGTTGTGAGACGACTGTTCGTAAAGGTGTTGCCTCCATCTGACGACTCTGCGGCGAACACATCCAGATTAAAGCCATCCAAGCGATTGGTATAGTATACGACAACGACCAGTCCCGTCTTAGGCGACACTGAAATCGCAGGAAAAAAATTTTGTGAGCCCGGCGGGCTGTCCGTCACAATGACCGGAGCACTCCATGTACCGCCAAAATCGCTTGATTTGGACAACAAAATATTGCTGTATCCCTGACCAAAATCCTGCCAAACAGCATATAGCGTATTTGTTGTGGAAGGCACACCCGAGCAGTCTGCGGCCAAGCTGGGGAAATTCAATATCCGAAAATCATAACCGGGAATGGGCAAAGGATTGGGCACCAGCGTTATATTGGATACGAGAATATCCCCGCTGAAAGTTGCCCCTCCATCAAAGGAGCGCCGGATAAAAAAAGCTGGTGTTTGCGGTCCCGTACGAATCCAGCTAACATAGACACTTCCATATTTATCGACCGCCGGCTCAGGTCGCTCCGTGGAGGACTGGATATTTGAAAGCAACAACGGTCGATCCCAGGTCAATCCTCCATCGGTGGAACGCTGGTAGAACGCCGCAGAACGAGCATTAAAATCCACATTATATTGGCGGTTATACGTGACATAGACATGCCCGAGATAGGGACTTGCCCCCGCATTATCCGTCGTAATATTAGTCCAGTCATTATTAATGTAATCTCCATAGCCCGGGTTAATGACCACTGGAGGATCAAAGGTGGCTCCATCGTCCGTAGAACGGTAGATCACGACAGCTCCGTTTTCATTGCCTGGAAACACATGCGCGGATACGATAAAAATATTGGGGAACAGATAGGCCACCATTCCCGCCTCGGCCCCCGTATATCCCGGTGGAATCGGCAATAAAGTATCGGTCCAGTTCGCCCCGGCATCCAATGAGCGATACAGTCCAATCAAGGGAGGCCCGCTGCTAAAATCAACAGCTACAGCTACAACGATATTCGGATTCAGCAAATTAACGGCAACACTAGGCTCAAATTTGGGCAAGCCGCTGGGTGTCACCTGAAAATTCAAAGGCATCGCGAGCAATCCCTTCATTATATAAATGGACATGCCTGAAGTATTTCTATCAAAATGTACTTTTTTCAGCACAGTCTACAGACAATCATACAAGCTTTCTTTTCAATAGATTCATAGTATAGAAGCATCCCTTCAAGGGTTCTCCAATATTCTGTTTATTTGAGAGGATGATTCGATTGGCTTTTACAACCGGATATATGACCAACACTAGAGATTTTGGTACTGCCTGCTCCAATGTCGTTGTAAATTTGGTCAATGAGGACACGGTGAACGCAGCAACCGTGACCATCCAAATTTTTTTCTCGCTTGTACCGGATACCAAAATACCATTGTATGTGACATCGGTTAACTTACCTGCAAACTCTATTGCCCGGCGTACTTTCTTTGTACAAGGGGTCCTTGCCTACGAGGTACAATACAACGTAGTCTCCGCCGCACCTTCCACTGTCGTGCTTTCCAACTTTGGCCTGGATCAGTTTGGTAATGTTGTACAGGAGCATCGCGTTCTCCAGTCTGAGCTGACCACAATCCCGGCACTGTCTCCTGTTGTTTAAAAGCCGCCCTGCTCCAGTGCCCGATGTAATCTGTAGGTGTAATACACGTAATTCCATTCCGGTGGTATGGACTGAACCCCTCGCCCGCTGCCGATGGTTGAATGGTCATCTGTATAGTAGGAAAAGGCATGTGTATCCTGTAATGGACGCAACAAATCCGTCAGATATAGCAGATCCGTCACGGCAATATAAGGTTTGATACCGAAGCATACAACAAAGCGGGTCGTTGTTTCACCAATCGCCTGAACCAGTGCTTCCTGGACCGAATAATGCTGACGTGGCGTTACGATTAACCGAGGATCGAGCATCATCGCCAGGAAAGCGGCGGCTCCCTGTTCTGGCGTTAAATCCAGCAACCGTACCACGCAATTGCTGTAGTGCTGCTCCAGCAGATTATCGAGCAACGGCTCCGCTTGAGCCATATCCGTGACAGGCATTAAAACGGTCATTTCAAGTGGGATGCCCCGACGTGCTCTCGCCTCATGCTTGGCGATTTGGAATGCGCGCCGCCAGCGTCGGTGCTCCTTCTGGCTGTGCAGGCCGGCCGATACACTAAATGTGGAATTCACCCGGTAATCCATCAGGATCTCCGGGATGAATTTCATGCTGCACGTCTCGGTCAGTCGCAGCCAGTAATCATAATCCTCAACTGGTTGCAGCCGATAGCCGCCAATCTGTAGGGCATATTTGCTTTTGTACATAAATGAAACCCCAACAATGCTGGCGTTCAACAATTCATGATGTGGCTGACTTTGGTACCGGATCAACGCCTGTTGATGCTGCTCGTCGTACAATGGGTTCCCATATGCGTCAACCTGGCGGAAGGTAGAGAACACAAGACCGAGTGAGTCCGGCCCCTGTTCGAGCTCCTGCCGCAATCGTTCAATAAAGGAAGAATTATACACATTGTCGCTGGAGACCCAGGTCACATACTTGATCCCAGAATCTTTAAACAACTCATCGAATCCCCGGTTAAGGGCGTGGGATACTCCTTTGTTCTGAGGGAGTGTAACCAACTGAACGCGCGGGTCTCCCATTGCTGCGTGGAGCGCCGGCCCCACCATTTCTGGCGCTCCGTCAATAACAATGATGAAGCGAAATGCCCTGTAGCTCTGGGCTAGTACGGATGAGATCGCAGCTTGCAGATAGCCGATATCCTGTTTGTACAGTGGCATAACAATCCCCGTATCTACCATATCAATCCCCCCTGACAGACTTTCAGCTTCATGAGGATAAACCGCTCAACACCTGACTGAAGCGATCTCGGTAACGTGCTTGGGTTATGTTGTACTCCCGCTCCACAGCGGGCCAATGTTTTTGGGTTCCCATTTCATCATGCCAGCGGTAGTTAACCAAGGACTCGTTCAGAAAAGGAAATGGATATCCCGCCAGCATCACTCGGTACCACATATCCAGATCATGTGTATACGGCAGCAGTTCATCAAACAAACCGATATGTGCAAACAGCTCCTTTTTAAACATAACCGTGCATCCATTGACCGGATTTCCTTGCTGAAAAAAACGGTAAAACTCCGTCATAGACGGAAACACGGCGGCTGCCTGGTAGCTTGTGACTTGGCTGTATTGATTAATGAAATTGAAATTGGTATGGGAGATGTACGCACCGTTTTCCACCATAAAAGAAACTTGATTATTAATTTTGTCCCTATGATAGGTATCGTCGGAGCTGAGCCAGGCAATATATTCGCCGCTGGCATGCCGGATACCATGATTCAGGGCGCTGGCTGTTCCACCATTGGACTTGCCTAAATAATGTATATATGGAAGATAGGCCTGAAGCATATCAACATGTTCCGTGGACCCGTCATCGACGACAATAATCTCGAGGGGACCATAAGTTTGCTCTAGTGCACTTTGCAAAGCCTGATCCACATATGCACAGTTATAAAAGGGAATGACGATCGTTACTTTCGGTCTCATATCGTTCCTTCCTTTCCAGCTCGGCGGTATTGAATCATATCCTCCAGAGATTGCGCCAGCTGTATGGTCGGCTTCCAGCCCATGTCCTCCAGCTCTTTCGCACGGTATGCCTCGGTGGATGCTGACTCTGCTACATCCCCCCATTGTATGGGAATAGATGTTTTGGCCAGCGCAACCATACGTTCTACGATATTGCCCAGTTCCACAATGCGGCCTGTGCAGACCGAGTAAACTTGGCCTGGCACACCCTGTTCCAAGAGCACACCGTATGCGCGAACCGCATCACGAACGTCGAGGAAATCGCGTTGCGCATGTCGGGAAGATACCCGGAACGGGGCAGTTTCAGTTACAGACTGCCCCTCCATACGTTCCGTCTGAACGATATACCCCGCGAGTAATGCACAAAATCCGGTAGATGGACCCGGACCGATCAAGTTGCAAGGCTCTGCCAGCATGACGGATTGTTCGAACAGCGCGCCCCACGAGAGCGCGACTGCCTCTTGAAGGCTTTTGCTAAGGCTGTATGGATGCGTTGGATGATACGGTGCTTGCAAAGCCGTCTTTAGCCGAGAACCCGCCACGACAATTCTGGCTTTGGGGAAAGGTCGCAGTACATCCAGCAGATACAGAGTGGACAGTACATTGGATTCCATGTATAGCAGGGGGCTCTGCCAAGATTCAGGGACGGAATTTTTACCACCCAGGTGAAGCACATAATCCGGAGCAATCTGTCTAATTACTTCGCCTAGACGTTTCTTGTCGAGCAAGTCACACACATAAGGCGTAATACAGTTACGAGTCTCCGCCTCTGGTCTGTTATTATCATCATCGCGAGCCAGTAAGATCAGTTCTGAGACGGAAGCGGCAGTGCGAGTCAGCGCCGCTACCTCCCAGCCGAGCTTTGCAAAATGGCGGCAGGCATGCATCCCGGTATAGCCCGCCGCTCCAGTAATAACTATGACAGGCCGACGTTGTTCCGCTGTGCTTCCGTCCATTCCAGCAGCTCCTTCAGCATAATGCTGTAGTGAGGAACATCGTAGAGCAGATCGGCCCGGGTAGAACGAAGCGTCCGGTCCTGCACCGGCTCATCTTTCGGCACGATCCGAATATCCTCCCTATTCCAAGTGTCTTTGAACAGCAGCAGCAAATCGTGCTTGCTGATCGGTTCAGGGTGAACCAGATGAATGAGTCCGTCTAGTGGCTCATTCATCTGCACCTGTATCGCCTTCGCTAATTCCAACGTCGTAACCCCGTTCCAAAAGACTCGGCGATACCCGTTAACGTCTCCGCTCTGCTGCAAGAACCAGTGCAGCAGACCAATGCCTCCCGGCCGAATTTCCGGCCCGATAATGGAGGTACGGATAGTCAGATGCCCTGCGGCTTTTACTTCTCCGAGTATTTTCGTCAAAGCATAGGCACTTGTCCCATCGGGTTGATCCGTCTCCTTATATAAACCAGGTACGCGATTTCCTTCGAATACGCAATCCGTGCTGATATGAATCAATCGGGCACCGATTTTGTCCGCTGTTCGCCGGAGAAGATGTGGCAGCAATCCATTGATTTGGTATGCTGCAATCTGATCCTCCCCGGCATGCTGATTCAGTACTCCTACCGCGTTAATAATAACGTCTGGCCGTACACTCCGTACCAGTTGCTCCACCATAAAGCTGTCCTTTACATCCAGCAGCAGACCGCCTTTATTTTCGGAATCACGGGTGGTGTAGAACACGTTATACCCGCTCTGGTTTTGGAAATACTTAACCAGAACATGGCCCGCCATGCCGTTACCACCCAAAATAAGCAGCTTCATTTGATGAACCCCCCGCTTTGGAGAATGCTGCGAATCTCCTCTTTCGACATCAAATTAAACTCCGAACTAAAGCTGCTGAATGACACGGGAGGGCACTGATTATAACGGTCCTTTAATTGAGGAATATTCAACGTTGGGAGAATGACCAAATATTGCTCGTCATAGACTACCGTCGTCAGGCTTTCAAAGTCACTCATCAAAATCTCATGAATTTTCTCGCCGGGACGCACACCTTTTTCTACAATCTCTACGTTTTCCACACCTGAATCCTCAATGAGCACCTCAGCCAAGTCCACAATACGGCAGGTTGGCATGGTCATGATAAAAATTTCCCCGCCGACACTTTCCACCGAAGCTTTGAACAGGAGACTGATCGCATCACGCAAGGTCAGGAAGAAGCGGGTCATGTTCATATCTGTGATCGAAACCTTGCCTTTTTGGCGAATCTGGCTTTGGAACAGATGCACCACGCTTCCGTTGGTGCCCAAAACATTACCGCCGCGCACCGTCACGAAACGTGTATCGCTATTCAGCAGATTGGCGTAAACAATCAGTTTTTCTCCAATCGCCTTCGTCATGCCATAAAAATTGGACGGATTTGCTGCCTTGTCAGTCGATATATAAATGACTTTCTTTACCTGGTTGGCCACAGCGGCCTCGATCACGTTTTGGGTGCCTACGACATTGGTTTTGAGTGCCTCATAGGGCTGATCCTCACAGACGGGCACGTGCTTGAGCGCTGCCAAATGAAATACATAGTCCACTCCTTGACAAGCGGTAGTCAGCGCATCCTTATCCCGAATATCTCCAATACAGAAGCTGAGCCGCTCATCCTCAAACTGCCTGTTCATGGCAACCTGACTGGATTCTCCGCGTGAAAAGATAATGACCTCTTTGGGGTTACGCGGCAGTAACTGGGTAACCAGCTCATGCCCCCAGGAGCCGGTACCGCCGGTAACCAAGATACGTTGGTTTTCAAACATGCCGTTTCCCTCCAAGCAGAAATTTAACTACCTTATCCGACACATCTTCCGCCAGATAGCCCGCGGGACATTGCCACTTATGAGTCATCCCGGTCATTATGGCTACCGCGTTTGCTATAACCTCGCCATCAAGCCCAGACACGATATTGCTTCCGCAATCTACCGTTTCCGGCCGTTCGGTCGTCCGGCGCATCGTAACCGTCGGCACCCCCATGACACAGCATTCTTCCTGTACGGTACCACTGTCCGTCAAAGCGCAGCGGGCATGCCGCTCCAGCAGAACGAAGTCAAAAAAGCCGAACGGTTCGTGAAATTCCACCAGCGGATCAAGTTGGATCGGTGGGTGGCTTGCGATCCGGGCGGCGGTGCGGGGATGAATACTGCAAATGACCCGCTGCCCGAACTGCTGGGCTACCCGGTTAAGACCATCTAAAATAGCCAGCAAATGCGGTGGATGGTCCACATTTTCAGCTCTGTGGGCAGTGACCAGGAAATATTCTCCTGGCGACAGTCCCAACTTTTTCAAAATTCCACTGTCCGATATCTCTTTCTCATAGTGCTGCATCACTTCGTAGATCGGATTTCCAGTCAGTATAATTCGTTGGCTCGGAAAGCCTTCGCGTAGTAGGTGCTGCTTGCTTTGCTCCGTATAAGGCATATTAATGGTAGATATCGCATCAATGACCCGCCGATTCTTCTCCTCCGGCACATCCAGATCATAACAGCGGTTCCCCGCCTCCATATGCACGACCGGGTAACCCATACGTTCCGCAAGTAAGGCACATAAAGCGCTATTCGTATCACCGAGCAATAGCACATGATCGGGGCGTTCCTTGTTTAAAATATCCTCCATCTGCGAGTACATGGCGGACAACTGTTTGCCCAGTGTCCCCGCTTTCTCCTGAAGTACATAATCCGGGGCACGCAGTCCCAGCTCGCGAAAGAACTGCCCGCTTAGGCTTTCGGTGTAATTTTGGCCCGTATGCACAAGCACATGTTCATCTGCATGGCGGTCCAGCTTCGGAATGATCAGGCTGAGCCGTATAATCTCCGGTCTTGTGCCGAGCACGGTCAATATTTTCATGGTTTTGGAACCCACCTTTGCTGTCGTTGTTTCATTGAATTGTGGCGTTCAATGAATGATAGCCATCCAGCAGACTGGCTGTGCTCCAGCTTAACGTTCATCTCAACGGTCCGGCGTAGGTTCACCCGGACCGTTGTTTGGTATGCTGTCCAGCCTTGAGTGTGACTCGCTTCTGCTTGTGCGTGTTGTGTCGCCGTGACCGGTGCTTGAATTTCCGCTTGAGCTTCTGTCTGGACTTGGTTTTCGGATAAAGTCCCTTCGACAACGGGGACCCGTGAATTTTCTTGAGGCGACTCTTGCCGCCGCTTCTCTTATACCTGCGATTCCGCAGTCGGGTACGCTTGCGGCCCTTTGGCCATCTCACCCGAATACTACGCTTGCCGCGGGGCAATTCGGGTGGTGAATCAGGTAAAGGGGATGGAGGTTGTGGCAAGCCTTGAATGGCTGCATATTCGATTGGCGGTAGACCCAGCACAGGCAGTTGACACACTACCGATTCGGGAAATTCTCGAATCGTGCTGGTATATCCCTCCGGTATAGCGATGACCTGACGCAGCCCTTCGCCTTCCCTCGTCCATACAGGTCCACCCGGCTGCTGAATCAACGGGAACCAATGCGGATGATGACATACCCATTGACTGACCATAAGGTGTAGACTGCCACGGTAGGAGTCAGGTCCGTATACACGTGTAGCCGCACTGTTGTTACGTACACCAATTCGTTCCACTTCTTCGGGATGATCGAGCAGATAGCCCACTTTTTGCGCCAACATGTCGCTGTTACCCGGCTCTACCAAAAAATCTGTATTTCCGGTCGCCTCCATCAATTCCACAAGTCCACCCTGCGCAAAGGCTACCACAGGCTTACCGTAAACTAGCCCTTCCAGGGCGGTCAGGCCAAAGCCTTCCTCCACCATACTTGGGATCACAACAATATCCATTGCGCTATAGGCTGATGATACGGATTCCTCGAATGAATTGAACTGGAAGCGGCGGCTATAACGAGATTGGCGGATTAAAGAGACACATTTTACGTAATATTCCGAGTCCACCGAGCTGCCGATGATCCAGAAACGACATCGCGAATTGGTTTCGCACAGCTTTAGAGCCATTTGGACAAAAGGTAACAGCCCTTTGGCTTCGTAGATAAAGGAAGAAATATAACCAATGCAAATATGAAAATCCCGCAGTCCCAGTTTTTCACGTTTCCTTTTCCGTTCCAGCCCATGCTCTTTGGGAGACGGCATATCCATATCCCGGCAGGGAGACAGCACCGTATGCGGACGTGTCAGTCCCCCACCATGCAAAGGACGCATTACAGCTTGCGAAATACCGATGACCCATTGGCTATAGCGCTCAATGATAGAAACAGAAACTGGCGTATGCGCATTCTGGTTTATGACCTCGGTTATTTTCCAGATCACCGGAATATTAAGCTCATGGGCAGCCATTGCAGGCATGACGTTCACACAGGTATTGACCAGCACCACATCAGGTCGAGCATGCCGAAGCATCTGGAACAACGGTGCATACGCCACATGGGTCCGCAAATTCTCCGCATCCTGCGCCAATCCCTCATATGGGGTATACATGCCATGCAGCATGAACAGGTTCTGTGTCAGAACGGTGATTCCGCGCTTGCGGGCCATTGAGGTCAGCCGCCCTTCACCAGGCGTTACGAGAATACAATCGAAGTACGTACGCATATCTAGACAAAATTGCAATAGCAGCTTCTCTGCCCCCGTAATACTGCGGACGTTGCTAACATGGCTGAATAGCATCATTTTCGGCTTGATCGGAGTTCACCTCCTTTAAAATAGCAACCACCGGACGTGTGAATCACCTTATGGAAATATGACCGATAACAATTGGTCAATCCGGTGACCATACGTGTGCTCCCGCAGGGTTCGTTCCAGAGCACGCAGGGCAATCTCATGGCGCTCTTTTTCATGCGTCAAATAAAACTCAACCTTCTCCAGCAGTTCCTGCTGAGAGCTGTAGGTCTCTATCTCTTCCCCCGGCTTGTAAAAACGAGCCAGATCATCTCTTGTATCTGTCAGTTGCAACGTGCCACTGGCAGAAATTTCAAACGTACGCGGATTGGGCGAAGCCCCCGGAATTTTCAGTGAGTTGTTGTTCACCGAATCATCCTGATGGGAACGATGAAGATTAATTACGATTTTGCTGCCGTTGTACGAATCATTGGTCTCGACCGGAGACATCCAGCGACCCAACTCAATTTTGTCACCATACGACTGATAATCCGGGAGACGATCCCACCAAATTCCGTTGATTTTAATGTTACGAGCCATGAGCTGAGGCATAATCGGATTGAAGAAATAGATGCGGTTCCAGTAAGCTGAGCCTGTAAACCCAATCTCACGTCGTACCGAAGCGGGCGAGCTGAGTGGGTAATAGTGAGTCAGAAATGCTCCAAAGGGCAAATAGTGCACAGACGTGCAGCCTAACTGACGGTACAGCTCCATACAGTTCATTTCTAACGTGAACACATAATCATAATTCGTAACGATTTTGGTCGTCGTGTCGGTGTAATATGGATCGTCCGTTAGCCAGATGGCGGTGGGGATGCCCAACTGACGTACCGCAGTAACCTGCTCCAACGGAAGATCCATCCCATCCAGTGCCAGCATCAGATTCGGACGGAGCTGAGCGGCAATATCTCCTACCGGCTGACGTGGGTCTGTTACGGTAACCTGAGCCGTCATGCTTTGCAACGTGGTAATGACCGCCTCATCCAGCGGAGAATACGGAAGGCCTTTGCCTGAGACGACATACAGTACATGGATTTGTCGAAAAGGGAAAACTGCTTTCATCCGCGCAACAATTGCGTTAGCACGTCCGCGCAGATATCCTTCGTCGTATCCGTCATGCAATCCCGCAGTTCTCCCCTTTTCCCAGGAGGCTGCCGCCGTCTGGTGAACAGCCGGGTCATACGGTCCTGTCGTAGATATCGTCATCACTTTCACTCCTCACTGTTTATGGTGTTTACTTTAGGCCATCGCCTTGTCCAGCAGTTCTTCCATGCGATTGGGGTACGTATGTTTTTGCATAGTTGTGTACAATGCACGCCAGGCCATGCGTTCGCGTTCCCAATCATGCTTGAGATAGTAGTCCAGCTTCACTTTCAGTTCCTCTGCTCCAGAGAAGGTTTCAATGTCATAGCCTGGTCGGTAATAACGGCTCAAATCCTTCCGAATATCCGTCATTTGAAGCGTGCCGCAAGCAGAAATTTCGTATGTCCGAGGATTGATGGACTCCGCTGAAAGCTGGTGTGTATTCCGATTATCCAGTCCGGGGTCTGTCGGGCGATGCATATTGATGACAATTTTGGAGCCGTTATAATATTGAGCTGTCTCTTCCGGCTCCATAAAACCCGGACGGATAAAGCGTTCCAGCACATCCCGCCGGGTCAGCCGATCCCAGTGCCCACCTACGATCAGCACTCTTTTGTCCGCCAAGAAGGGAGCTAGGTGGTCGAACAGCTTCACACGGTTCCAGAAGGCATTTCCAATGAAGCAAATATCATGCTGATGCTCCCGCTCTACCCGCCGGGGATAAAAGATACGAGCTGACGCAGCCAGCGGCAAATAGTGAACCCTCGTTACTCCCTGATCGCGATAAAACGGCAGGCAAGAAATTTCATGCGTAAATACGACATCGTAGGATTGACAGATCAACGCCGTATCCTCCGTAAAGTAAGGATCATCTACAAACCATATGGCCGTCCGAATGCCCAGGGCTCGTATTTGCTGTACCTGCTCCAGATGATCCGCCGGAAAAACATGCAGCCCGTTCATGACCAGCACGAGGTCTGGACGTTGAGCCTCGGCGTCAGCTAGCATCGTAGCAGGCGTACCGATGGCGCATGAGCTGCATATTTGGCCTAATGCCTCTTGCACACCTGTGTCTATAGCTGCGAAACCTTGCGGAATATATAACACTTTCAAATGACGAACAGCAGGCTGTATTGCCACGACCTGTGACAGAGCAGCCGCGCAACCGCCCATTCTGCGTCCTTCCCGATAGCCGCATCGGTACGCTTCGCGTTCATTTCCGCTTTGTTGATCGTTCACATCCTTCACCCTGTCCTGTTGTAGGATAAACTTCTGTCACTCCTAAACTATATGCGGAGGGGTCAAACGCATCATGGACGACTGCCACTGCCCGGACAAAATTGGCGTTTGCCCGTCCAACTGCCGAACCGCAAATAACCCCAAAGCTGTTAGCTTCGGGGGAGAACAGTAATAGATGATTTGCACAGTTTACTGAGCTTTGTAAGCGAGCTGGTGTCCATCTTCATAACCTTTGGCAAAGCCTGAATTGAAACCCTCGTTGTAAGCTGCATCATATCCCTGCTGAAATGCCTGCGGATCATGCTCCAATACCACAGTCCCAGGCTGTGGATTCTCCGCAGAAGGGGCTGCCACCGGGTTAGCTTGAGGTTTAGCTTGAGGTTTTTTCCGCCGCCGCAAATGAGGATGTCTTCTACGTGCAGAATGAAGTCCTCTTTTACGGCGTCTTAGAGCAAGCAGACGTCTTCTTCTCCGTTTTAATCTGCGAATGCTGGAACGCCGGGCATCTTTACGTCTTTTGCGGGCTTTGTCCCGAGTGGCGCGTTCCCACCTTGTACTCATTTTCATTCCTCCTTTGCTTTCTCGTGGTGGCTTCATTTTTCTGAACAGGCACATGGAGCCACGGCTTCGTCGGTTTTCCATATACCTGCCGTCTCAATGGAATACCCGCCAACATTTGCGTGATTTCGCCCTGGTAGTTGCTGAGTATACGAATGGTTTCTTCCAGACGGGTAGCCGACATATCCACATGGGGCGTCAAGTCCGCAAGACTGGTCAGCATCCGGGCAACGGCGTGCTGGCTGGCAGCAATAGACTCCATCATATCCAGCTTGATCTCACGTTCACGCCTCATGCTCATTAGTTCATATCCCCCGAGCCCATTCCTCCCATCATCCCTTCCATGCCGCCACCCTGCTGTTCATCCTGATCCAGCAATGCTTTGAGATTGCTGCAAAGACCAGTCTGAAGCCGCGTTAATCCCTCCAGCATTTCCACCATTTGCTCGTGAATCTCCAAAGGTCGTCCCAACTGCTCTTCATCGGTTTCAAATGCGGAAGGCGCCAGATGGTTCAGCGCCCAATTACGCACTTTTTCTGCTTCGACCGCCTTGGCCTCCAGGATCATAGACACATTCCGCTGCATTTTGGAGGCCGCGTCCAGCATGTGAATCATTGCTTTTTCCCTACTCATGTGTTCACTCCCTGCCCTCGGTTGTTACGTTACTCCTCTTCCGGGTATGCCGTTTCCTTCACGACACGAACGAGCATTTCAGCCATTGCTTCCTGAAGATCGGCAATGCCGTTCAGATAGGCCACAATGCTTTTGTTTACTTGTCCCGAGCTATCGAGAATGCCCGGAATTCCGTCAAAACGCGGCTCCTCATCTGGCAGTTCATGTATGATCTGCGCCATGCGCACAACCACCTGCCGTTCCGCATCCAACAACCTTGACATCTGCTGCTGCGAGTGCGAAATGTGGATCAGCAAATCATCTAACTCGTTATGCATAAGCCCCTCCTTTATGTGCTCCGCCGTGCGGAACGCACGAATTACCTACGGGCTTTCCGCTACTACAGCGTATGCCGCAGCGAGTAGTCGGTTCCGCCTAAAAAAGCCTATTCGATCATCACAAATGCCCTCGCAACACTGGTGGAGCAATAATAGGCTGCTTCTCCGTCAATGCCGACAATTCTTCGGAGGACAAAAATTGAATTGGATAGTCCTCAGCCCGCCAGCTCATCACAGCGTAGAGGGTAAGGAACGGTCTTTTCCAGCCGTTGCCGATTTGGTACAGTTGCCCACCTTCAGCATACAGTAACTCGATCCATCGCTTACGTTGAGCCGGGATATGAAGTGTGGGCAACATGGACATGTTCCCCAGCTCAGGAGCCGCCAGCACAGGTAAAGGTTCCTCTGGCAGCTCAGCTATAGGTGCATCAATGTTGCCGGAAACTGTGGCCTCCGGCTTCCCTACCAAGGGAAGCACCAACAAATCCAGCTGAGACACTCTAACAGGGCACACATTTTCACCTCCCGCAGCACTGACTCCATGCAGATACCGCCTTCTTCCCGGTTCTAACCGAAATACTGCCCCGGACGGTCCCTGAACAACCGCTCCGATGGGATAAAAGCTTGCCGCTGATACGTGTGTTTCCTTACCTATTGATATCTGGCCGTCCGTCTCCGCTGTACTGAATTGCAGGTTGTGGAACAGCTTATCCGCGTCCCCCCACTTTTGTACAAAAAAGGATCGGTTCCGGCTGTTTTCCTCCATTGAACCGCTTTTTTCGGTCGTTTGAGGAAAACCATACACCGTATCCCGATCTCTTTCTTCATAATGGATAAAAGCATCTCCGGCAATTGCCATACGTATCCCCAACAAACGCACACGCAGTAGCCAATCTGCTTGGGCTTCCTCAGTACTGTGGCAGCCTTCGTCCCAGTAGCCCGTTTTTTCCAATGTCTCTCTGCGCAGCAATAAACAAAATCCGGCTAAGCTTTCGGTCTCTCGCCATGCATCCGGATTGGGAATATTGAAGGTCATGGCAAATTGACGTGCTCCATTTTCGTTCATATAAGGAACCTCAATCTGCTGTTCTTTGAATGGACCATTCGTTGCAGCCCCAACAACACCAATACACGGATCGCTGTATAAACACCCTAACAACCGATCCAGCCAGCAGGGGGTCACCATAGAGTTTTGATCCAGTACCACAATAGCTGTACCTTTTGCCATCATCAGCCCCTGATTCAGGCTACCTATCATTTGAACATCTTTTTTTAACAGCGCATAACGCACAGCGATGCTTTTACGGAGCAAATAGGTGGATGTCCCGTCCGTCGATCCGCAGTCCACCACAATAATTTCGTGAGGATGGCTCGTATTCTCCTCAATACGGTGAATGCATGCACGGAGCTGCTGAAGCTGATTGCAGGACGGAATGATAATACTGACACCTTCAAAAACCTTGCCGAACGAAGCCTGGCCGAACCTGTTTCCCTGCTCATGGCCCCTTTTATATCCTGACCAATAGCCTTTCTTTCCGAGCCGCTTGCTGTGTTTCCTTTGCATACTCAGGCGTTTCATGCCGTTCACTCCTCCGGGTGGCATTATGCCTATACTATATGCCTGGCCCGGCCGGATGGTGTTTCGTTGAGATCAGGGTAGAAGTCCTTTCATTTTCACTCCAGCTTCCTGAAGGGAATCGAAGGTTCCTGCGTCGCTCCAATAGCGCCGTAAAATATCATATTCCAGCTTGCCTTCAGCGGCATAACAGTTGTTAACATCCGTGATCTCAAGCTCACCCCGTGCCGAAGGTGTAATTTGCCGGATCTTATCGAACACGGCAGTATCGTACATATAGATACCCGTAACGCAATATTTGGATTGGGGATGCTGCGGCTTTTCTTCAATCCGCGTAATGCTCTCCGGGCGCTCAGGATCAAATACGGGTACCCCGTAACGACGAGCATCTGCCACCTTTTTCAACAACACTCTGGCGCTCCCCGGGGGCTGTTGCTTGAACCGTTCGATCACAGGTCCCAAGTCTTCCTTGAACAAATTATCACCTAACAAAACAGTGAATTTCTCTTCTGCCTGCATATAGCTTTTTGCCAGTTCGAGTGCTTCCGCAATGCCGCCCGCCTTTTCTTGAATCCGGTATGTCAGTTGGACACCATAATCGCTGCCACTGCCCAAAAAATCGGTATACAGTCCGGCCGACTGTTTACCAATAATAATAAGCATATCGGTGATCCCCGCCTGTCGCAGCCTTTCGATACCATATACGATCATGGGATACTTGCCGACCGGAAGCAGATGCTTGTTGAGTAATGTAGTCAACGGATGAAGGCGCGATCCGGTTCCTCCTGCGAGAATAACCCCTTTCATATCTTCCTTCCTCCTTCGACAGCATGTTCAGTGCATACAACCCCAGCGTTTCCAGTTTCGATGAACATTCTGGGATCTATACTCCATTTCTCTATAAACAAACGATAGTTCCGCTCGATCAGCTCTTCCATCCAGGAAGTTTCCGAGCGTGAGAAGCTCGCATTCCCCTCGTGATAGACAAAACAGTCGTTGCACATGAGCAGCTTGTAGCCATGCACGCGTGCGCGTAGACAATAATCGTCATCCTCATAATGTCCGGGGCTGAACCGTTCATCCAGCAATCCGATCCGTTCCATCAGATCGCGCCGGAACAACAAACAAAATCCGACCAACCGCTTGACCTCCTGCCATCTGGAGGGATTACTTGCATTATTCTGCTCCGCATATCTCAGACAACTGGCCAAATCTCCTTCTAATCCGTGTATCTGCTGAATACCGCTGACATAATTCGTCACCGGTCCCACCAATCCCACTATGCTTTCGCTCTGCAATGCAGCCAACATATTCGATAGCCATCCCCGCGTAACCGTCACATCATTGTTTAAAATAACGAACTGATCACCCGAAGCCAGCCGGAGCCCCATATTACATGCTGCTGGAAAGCCCCTGTTTTCAGGAAGACGTATGCTGATCAGCCGCTCGGATGCGCAAAAATCATCCGTTCCGTCATTCGAAGCGTTGTCCACAACAATGATTTCATACGGTACATCTATCGTATGTGTCCGAATCGCCTCAATACACGGCTTTAACAGATGCAGGCCGTTATAAGTCGGAATAATGATGCTCGTCAGACTCATTGTGCATTCCTCCCTTTGGCAACGTCTACCCGTGTTGGAACAGGCCCGAGCGGGGAATACCCGGCTACCTGAAACACCGCCGTCAGTGCCTCTGCATGATCACCGACGATCAACTGTTCCATAGCGTTCCCTTTGCCAACATTGAAGGTCCGCTTACGGTTCGTTTTAATGACATCGACAGCATGTACTGCCGCCACGATCATGCCATACAGAATTGCCATGGCGTGGGCTTTTGGCGGTACGGCAAGCACGGCTGAGCCAAGCTGATCCAATAAACGCCGAGATAATGCATGCGGTACGGCGGTCAATGAGCTTGCTCCCAGATCCGGCCTGCGCAGTACGCGATTCAGAAATGCTTTGCACCGTGTCACGCTGTCCTGCTGGGCATAGGGCGGCAAATGTCTGCCTAGATCATTAAGCGCAACATCCGTTCCCTGATCCACCGCGTGGAGAAAAGGCAGCAAATCAGATGCTGGAATCGGCAAATCTCCGTCCACGAACAGCACAATATCAGCCTGCGTCATACGCGCGCCTACTGCACGGCCAACATCATGCCCCAGTCGATCCGGCACGTTGACGAGAGTCACACTGGGATGATGTTTGGCTACGGTGGAGCGTGTGCCGTCCGTGCAGCCGTTCAATACGACAATGATATCCGTAAGCGGAAGTTTTTCCAGCTCGGCCAGTACCCGGTCAATCGTTGACTCTTCATTACAGGCGCTGACCACGGCCGCTGCCGTTCCCTGTAATACAATCTCTCCCGGAACTTCGCGTTCCACAGGCGGAGTCACTTCGTTCATTCCTTTCGCCCGAGGTGTGGGCTTTCTCACCCTACGGCTATGCATTGAAGTCGTCGTTCCTCGTTTTCGCTGAACACGTCTGATCCCCCAGCCCGGTTCTTCACGCTTCCCTCTGCGATACGGTCTACTCATAGTTTCACCTCGTCTCTGATCCGTTTGCGCCCCAAATCCGTATATCCCGCACGCGTTCCCAGACGCGATGTAAGCCAGGCAATGGCATCCAGATGATCCTGAACAATTACACCTGCCAGCGGGTCCTTGCCGTTCTGTTTTTTACGTGTCGCATTTATTTTACCGACAGCTATTCCATATACAGTCACCACTCGTAACTCGGAGACGATGGACATAGCTTGAAATAAAGGAGGTTTCTCCAGGGGCTTTAGACCTATTTTTTTTAGAGCCTTTTGACTTATGGCGTGTGGAATGCCAGTCATAGATGCTCCCCCTAAATCAGCACGATTCGACAAGATATTCAATACGTGCTTTGCCTCCACTACAGGATGTACGGGCGTACGATTCACAGGTCCATGGTAATCATTCAGCACCACATCTGCCCCTGCGCATATGGCGTGTATAAACGGCCGGAGTCTAACGCAGGGAATGACGATATCCCCATCCAGGAAAAGCAGGATCTGTCCGGATGCCGCCTCCGCTCCAATACGACGGCCAACATCATGTCCGAGCGGTTCCGGGAAAGAAAGTACACGAGCTCCCGCCGCTGCTGCCACCTTCGCCGTTCTATCGTGTGATCCGTTCTCAACGACGATAACCTCTGTATGTGGATGGACACGGCGCGCTTCGCGAATCACAGCTCCGATTGTTTTTTGCTCATTCATGGCCGGGATAATGACAGATACGAAAAACTTTCCCACTGATGACGGTTCAGATGGTCGCTCTTCCCCGATCTGTGCCCCTCTCTCCGTGCCGAGTGCCTCCCTCATGGCAGGGGCTACCGGATTCTTATGCATGTTCGGCATTCGTAACGGCAGCCACATCTTAGAATGATAGTAAGCGCCCGAATGCCGCCTCCGTTTGATCTTGTATCCAGCTCTTCCCTGCTTCTTCATGCTCCCGTCTCACCTCCCTTCCTGCTGTATAGATGGACAGCATGATTAGGACAGTTCAACATAACCTATGCGGTCCAAAAGCCGTGTGTAACGGCAATCGTGGAGTCTTTTCGACACAACAATTTTCGACTTTATTTTACAAAACTTATTAATCCTATTAAATAAATGAGTTATTAGGGTCTAAAGAATCATTTTGGATAAATTTGTGACATAGATCTTCTCGTCCGTCATTCTCTGTGCTAATATCAGAGCCAGATGATGGGAGTTCAAAAAATCAACATTTGTTATTTTTGCATAAGGCAACATTTTTCCATTATCCACCATTATTCTATTTTCTTTATATACGACAGGAAAGGAGGAGTTTGTCACCTTTTTAGGCTACATGCTTCATATTGCAGTACCCTCTTTTCACGTACGCTTCATGAAAAACACTTCGGTATTTCTCTTCATGTTCCATTTTCTTCTATTCCAGACGACAACACGACCTACATAAATGGCGCAATGCCTTATTCAAGACAGGATGATTCATCCTGAAAATTAATCAAGGAGAGTGAATTTTTAATGAAAAAAGTATGGGTTTCGCTTCTTGGAGGAGCTATGTTATTAGGGTCTGTCGCGTCTGGTGCATCAGCGGAGAGTTCCGTTTCGGGGCCAACTCAGCTTACACCGACCTTTCACGCCGAGCAATGGAAAGCCCCTTCCTCGGTATCCGGGGACGACATTGTATGGAGCTATTTGAATCGGCAAAAGAAATCGTTACTGGGTGCGGACAACTCTAGTGTACGTGAACAATTCCGAATCGTTGATCGCACAAGCGACAAGTCCGGTGTAAGCCATTATCGGCTGAAACAGTATGTAAACGGGATTCCCGTATATGGAGCTGAACAGACTATTCATGTGGGCAAATCTGGTGAGGTCACCTCTTACTTAGGAGCGGTGGTTACTGAGGATCAGCAAGCTGAAGCTACGCAAGGTACAACTCCAAAAATCAGCGCCTCTGAAGCAGTCTACACTGCATATAAAGAAGCAGCTGCACGGATTGAAGCCCTCCCTACCTCCGACGATACGATTTCTAAAGATGTTGAGGAACAAAGCAGTGTAAGCAAAGACACTTACGCCGAAGCAGCTAACAACGAAAAAACGCTATCTACTGATAAGGACGAGTTGAGTCTTGATAAAGCATCTGCCCTGAAAGATAGCAAAATTGAGGCGGTGGAGACAGAAAAAAGTTCCATTGCCAAAATCGCTAATCTGCAGCCAGAAGTAGATCCTAAAGCCGATCTGTACTTCTATCCAAAAGGGGATGACCTGCAGCTGGTTTATGTAACAGAAGTCAATGTTTTAGAACCTGCCCCACTGCGTACTCGCTACATTATTGATGCCAATGATGGCAGCATCGTATTCCAGTATGACATCATTAATGAAGCGACAGGCACAGGTAAAGGTGTGCTTGGTGATAGCAAATCATTCACCACGACGGCTTCCGGTAGTAGCTACCAGTTAAAAGATACAACACGAGGTAATGGTATTGTGACCTACACGGCCTCCAACCGTCAAAGCATCCCAGGTACTCTTCTGACCGATGCCGATAATGTATGGAATGATCCAGCCGGCGTGGATGCCCATGCATATGCTGCCAAAACATATGATTACTATAAGTCCAAATTCGGACGCAACAGCATTGACGGACGCGGGCTGCAACTCCGTTCGACAGTCCATTACGGTAGCCGCTACAACAACGCCTTCTGGAATGGCTCCCAAATGACTTATGGAGATGGGGACGGTAGCACATTTATCGCATTCAGTGGGGACCCCGATGTGGTAGGTCATGAACTTACGCACGGTGTCACAGAGTATACTTCGAATTTGGAATATTACGGAGAGTCCGGTGCATTAAATGAGGCTTTCTCGGACGTCATCGGCAATGACATTCAGCGTAAAAACTGGCTTGTAGGCGATGATATTTATACGCCAAACATTGCAGGCGATGCCCTTCGCTCTATGTCCAATCCTACGCTGTATGATCAACCAGATCACTATTCCGACTTGTATACAGGCAGCTCCGATAACGGTGGCGTTCATACGAACAGCGGCATTATCAATAAAGCCTACTATCTATTGGCACAAGGTGGTACTTTCCATGGGGTAGCTGTAAATGGAATTGGCCGCGATGCAGCGGTCCAAATTTACTATAGTGCCTTTACGAACTACCTGACTTCTTCTTCTGACTTCTCCAACGCACGCGCTGCTGTGATCCAAGCGGCAAAAGATCTGTACGGTGCGAACTCGGCACAAGCAACTGCAGCTGCCAAATCTTTTGACGCTGTAGGCGTAAATTAAATCATATACACTATAATCCTCATATCCCGTCCATAGACCTTTGCCGTTGTGTTGTTACTTTGGCCCTGGCTCATACAATGGACGAAAAAATAGGGGTGCAGTGTACAAGTCTGCGCCCCTTCCCCCCTTATTTATGGCGTCCCCTCTAAGGGGCGCCCTTTTCTTGTTCATTGATTCCCTCCGATCATTTTCGACTAAATAAGACAAATAAACAGTAAATCAGGGACTAAAGATTCATTTTGGAGTATTTTGTAAAATTAATCTTCTCGTTCGACAACCTCTGTGCTAATATCAGAGCCGAGACGATGAAATTGCAAAAAAAATAAACCTTGATATTTTACATAAGGTCATTTTTATCCAGCCTCTTCACGTTTCAAAGGAGCAACAAGACTTACATATATGACGCTAGACTTCTTCAAACAGGGTGTTTTTTACCCCAAAATTAACTAGGGAGAGTGAGTATGAATTGAAGAAAGTATGGGTTTCACTTCTAGGAGGAGCTATGTTATTAGGATCTATAGCGCCCGGGGCCTCCGCAGCTGAAAATTCTGTTCCCGATCCGACTCAGTTTACACCAACATTCCAAACGGTGAACTGGAAGTCTCCTTCAACGGTAACAGGCGACAATCTGGTCTGGAGCTTTTTAAATCGACAACAAAAAACATTATTGAGTCTGGACGATACCCACATCGGTTCCCATGTGCGCGAGCAATTTCGTATCGTGGATCGCACCAGTGACAAATTTGGTACAAAGCATTATCGGTTAAAACAATATGTAAACGGAATTCCCGTATTTGGAGCCGAACAGACCATCCATGTGAACAAGTCTGGCCAAATCACCTCTTATTTGGGAGCGGTCATTTCAGAAGATCAACAAGCCGATGCCAAAGAAAATACAACTCCAAAAATCAGTGCTACTGAGGCTGTATATACCGCATATGAAGATGCAGCTATACGGGTTCAATCTCTCTCTTCCTCCGTCCAAATCGTTCCTGAACCTTACGAGGATACAAGTAGTGTAAGTAAAGACACTTACGAAAAGGCATCTAACAATGAATTATCAATCTCCGTTGATAAGGACTCCTTGGATTTGGATAAAGCAGCTGAACTGGAGAACAGTAAATTGGAAGTGGTAGAGCCTGCATCCTCTATTTCCAAGATTGCCAATCTGGAACCAAGTGTAGACCCTAAAGCAGAACTGTACATCTATCCCGATGGAGACTCAACACGTCTCGTCTATGTAACCGAAGTTAATACTTTACAGCCCACTCTGCTGCGCACACGTTACTTTATTGACGCTAATGATGGAAAAATCGTATTCAAGTATGACATTCTTAACGAAGTGATCGGCACAGGGCGCGGTGTATTCGGTGATACCAAAACATTTGAAACCACAGCTTCGGGCAAGAAGTATCAACTAAAAGATACGACTCGTGGTAAAGGAATCCTAACTTATAACGTCCACAACACCGAGACGCTCCCCGGCACCCTGTATACAGATTCCGATAATGTATGGGAAGATCCGGCTGCGGTGGATGCCCACGCTTACGCTATCCGCACTTACGATTATTACAAGGATAGATTTGGACGCGACAGCATTGACGGGCATGGCATGGCCATCGCTTCGGCAGTCCATTACGGCGCAAAGAACTACAATAATGCCCACTGGGGTGGCACTCACATGCTTTACGGAGACGGAGACGGCACGTTATTTGCCCCTTTTAGCAGCGATCTTGAAATTGTTGCCCATGAGCTGACACACGGTGTGACCGAGCATTCATCAGGGCTCGTGTATTTCGCTGAATCTGGTGCATTAAGTGAAGCCATCTCAGATATTATAGGCAACGACATTGATCGCACCAATTGGGATTTCGGCAAAGTCGCTTATACCCCTAATATTAAGGGCGATGCCATTCGCTCCCTTTCCGATCCTGTCAAATACGGTCAAGTCGATCACTACAGCAATCTCTATCCTGATCCTAACAACGAGGATTATGGTGGAGCCCATATTAATAGCGGTATTATTAATAAAGCCTACTATCTACTGGCACAAGGAGGCACTTTCCATGGTGTCAAGGTAGATGGAATCGGACGTGATGCAGCCGTATATATTTATTATAATGCCTTCACCAATTATCTGACTTCCACGTCTAACTTCTCCACCGCGCGTGCTGCTGTTATCCAAACGGCCAAAGATAGTTATGGTGAAAATTCAATAGCCGTAACCTCTGCTATTAAGTCTTTTGATGCCGTAGGTGTGAAATAAGTGAAATAATATAAACTTCCCCGATATTACAAGTCTACCCCCTTCTCTCTTATGTATACGGCGTCCCACTAGGGGACGCCTTTTTTCTAGTATAAAGTTGATTATGGGCAATTATATTTCCGGCTTCTTATTATTGCCCCATCGCAATCCAAAGGACCAACCCTTCACATAGCGGACCTGAGTGTATGCGTTCCACAGTAAGTACTGCTGAATACCTCTGACGTTGTGTGACGGATACCATCACTCCCGGTATACTGGCATTGGCTGTGATTACATACTGTGTACCTACAAAAGGTTTCTCAAATACAACGCTCACTTCACCCCTATCCGCTTGTGCGGGGAGGTGAAAAGAAATGCTCCCATATTGAGGTGAAGCTATATGATCGTCAGAAGCCTCGTCACTGGTCGCTGATCCGTCGCGAATGGCATTCAAGTCTAATTCTTTCTCCGTATCGAAAGCTAGATCGATATCTTGCTCAGGCAAGACCACGCGCTGCTTTGGGCGGTGTCTTCCTTCCGCAATGTGAATACTGGTTATGGAACAATCCAGTAATGAATCTTGCTCTGCCTGATCTTCCGTCGTAATAGACGGTTTATCGTTATCCATCCTGCATTCCGTATCTGACTCAGGCACAGACAACAGCAGTACAGATGCTCGATTCATCTGCATCGCTTCCTCTAGCGTTTTTGGAAGCTTATGCTTCTTCCATGCCGCTTCCTCTACAGCTTGAACCGAGGTATCCTTCTCTACAGGGGCAGGTACCGTTGCCGTCCCGCGTTGGTTCGGTCTATGACTGCCGGAAGTCGAAGCCGCTTTCTCCTTGTTAACACGGGGGGAGGGAACCGCATGGGAAAGGTTACGCCGTGCTGTTCTTTTATCCTTAGGGCTATGGTTCGTACGATGGTTCATGATGACCGCTCCTTTGGCACAGGAGTGAACCAGCGGTCGCTCCGCTTCATTCACCCGGCTGGGAATCATGGCTAATGCCTATAAGATAGCCTATGCGCGTAACAGCGCCTACGTCACTCCGTTACGCAGTCCGTTATGATTTGTGCCCAGCGTTGTGCTGAGTGCTGCCATAAAAATCGTCTCCGTACCTCGCCAAGTCCGGCTTCTCCCATCCGTCGTCGCAAGCCAGGTTGCTGGAGCAGCCTGATGATGGCATCGGCCATTTCCTGCTCACCGTGAGACGGATACACAAGCCAGCCTGTCTCGCCGTGTTGTACAACCTCTGGAATACCGCCGATTCGTGAAGCGACCACAGGCACTCCTGCCGCCATGGCTTCCAGATTGACCAGCCCGAAGGCCTCATCCTTGACTGAAGGAACAACGGTCACATCGGCTAGCTGATATAGCGAGGCCAATGCTGGATGCGGAACATAGTCCAGGAATTGCACATGCTTTCCCAACCTTAGTTTACGCATCTGCCGATGCAACGACGCCGTGTACGGCGTGAGGCGGTCATGCCCGTAATAGGCACTACCTGCAATGAGCAGCAGTACGTCCGGGCAGGCGCGGACGACATGCCGCAGGGCCTTGAGCAGCCGGTGAACGCCCTTCCCTGGCATCAGTCTGCCCGCGAATAACACGATTTGGCGGCCTGACCAGCCGAAATCGTCTAATCGCGCCGATCTGGCCGCTTCTGCTGCTGGAGTCCACCTTGGCAGGAAATCGCCGGGATGGATACCCAGCTTGTTTATGACGATGCGTTCCCTGACCGCGTCGGGACAGTCAGAAGCTACGATTGCCCCTAAATACGCACTATTCACGATAATGCGATCCATCGAGGCCAGCAGCCTACCCATGTCCTCCCGTTTGAGGTGGGGCTCTCGGATGAACGTGGTCGAATGCAAAGTCAGCACAATTCGGCTATCGGGCAAAGCCTCGCGAATGGCATACGCAACTGCCGGGCGGTTGTGTACATCTACTACCGCTGGTAACCATCTCTTTAAATCAGCAATCACCTCAGAAATATAGCCTGCTCCCCGCTTATAACGCATGCAGGGAATTCCGTCGACATCGCCATGATCCGGTGCCTCTGCTCCCTTTATGCCATAGATCTGCGCTTGAAGCTCATGACTAGCCAGCGGTACCATGCGGGCAATTACCCGCTCCACAGAACTGCTGCGGGGCGAAGGTATAACAAAGGAGCCCGGTGTAACGACTGCTACCTTCGGCCTCTGCATCACCTCACCTACTTTCTGACCTTATTCCAACACTCTTCAACACTCATCTTGTATCATATCGTCTGCCTCGCTGAAATGTGCCTCGCTTCTAACTTTGGGCTTACCGCAAGGCGAGCGTCCATGCCTGGCCGATCTTTGATACATATGATGGACTAGAATCACAGTATGATCAGTTGGAGTGACTACAAGGAGGGCGGACATACTCATGTTGCATGTCGGCGTCATGCTCAACCCGGCAACCTACCGGGGCATTCCCGCCATGAGGACGCGATATGAATCTATCGCCAATTACGAGGACGCCGGGTTAAGCTATGAGCTCATCCCCTGCTTTCTTCGTCTGGAGGATATTCATATAGCGACCGGAACATGCCGGGCTTTTGTTAAACACGGCAACGAGTATCGGCAGATAATTCTTCCGTTGCCGCCGGTCATCCACAATCGGACTCTCTATCGGCAAAATGAAAATGCTAGAGATATCAACAAGCTTGTACAAAAGGGATACTATATTTTTAATGAACAAAACCGTTTCCACAAAGACCATATACATGCAATTCTGCAGGAAGACCCTTTGCTACACATCCACCTCCCCAAAACCTTGCAAGGCAACCTTTCCTCCATCCATACCTTAATGGAAGAAACCGGAGATGTTGTCATTAAACCCAGTAGTGGTAGCGTGGGTAGAGGAATTATGCGTCTGCGACATTCCCGCGGAGGCTGGACTTTGCAGTGCGCTCATCCGGCTATACCTGAGCGTTGGTCCACCCTACGTTTGAATGTCGGAGAACTTCCATTATTTCTGCACAAGCGACTGCTGCAGGTGCCTCATATCGTACAGGAAACCATACCACTTTCTTTGTATAACAATCGTCCGTTTGATGTCCGTGTGTCGGTTCAGCGCGGATATGGTGGTATCTGGGGTGTGACAGGCATGTATGCTAAAATTGCTCCTTCCCACACCTTCGTCTCCAATGTGGCACAGGGCGGTACAGCCCGTTCCTTACTGGAAGTGTTATCACAAACAGAGACGGTTCAGACTCCGAACGCAGTCCGGCTGATGAATGAACTGGAGCGACTCTCATTACAAATCGTGCACCGACTGGCACAAAACCTTCCCCGTCTCGCCGACGTCGGTCTGGATCTGGGAATTACCCATGAAGGCAAGATTGTTTTTATCGAATGCAACGGTCGTGACCAGCGCTATGGCTTCAGCCAGGCGGGCATGCACAATGTCTGGAAAGAAACATACTCTCAGCCGATGGCTTACGCTCGTTGGCTTCTCGAACGGGTGCCTTCGTCAGACACCGAACGTTCACCAGGCCGTCCACTGTATTGATTTACGTCACATTCTGTGTCAATATAGTTCAGAGCGGCCGGACAGGTTCCGGCCAAGACGGCTCGGAAATGAACAAGGGGGATCTGTAATGGCAAAACAGTGGCTGCGGCTCATGACGGAGCTATCATCGCGCAAGTGGGTGTGCCGGATTGTAGGCTCCTTCGCGCAAAGCGGTGCAAGCCGACTTTTTATCCCCACCTTTATACGTACGTACCAGATCCAGACGCATGAGGCGGAACAGGAATGGAAGGAATACCGTTCCCTAAACGCCTATTTTACACGCAAATTAAAAGCGGGCATGCGCCCGATTGATACGAACGCCGAGGTGATGACCAGTCCGGTGGATGCACGGATTACTTTCACAGGCCCAATTACGTCCGGCACTCTTTTGAATGTCAAAGGGCAGGACTATACGCTGGAAGAGCTTCTTAACCGCTCTCCGCGTCTTGAAAAATATACACACGGCTATGCTTTTGTGCTCTATCTCAGCCCGACGGATTATCATCGCATTCATGCACCAGTATCCGGTAAGCTGGTAGAGAAAGAGCATCTGCGCGGCAAGGTATACCCAGTGAATGACTTCGGCTTGCAACATATGCGAGCAGTTCTTAGCCGCAATGAACGACAGATTACGTACATTGCCCATGAATATGGTGAGGTGGCGGTCGTCAAGGTTGGCGCAATGAATGTGAGTAGCATCAAATATACGGATGATAAGGCCGTCTCATGGACAAAAGGAGACGATCTCGCCTATTTCGAATTTGGATCAACTGTCGTTTTGCTAACTGAAAACGGCACGTTTGAGCCAGACCCCGCATTGAAACTGGGGGATGCGGTGAAAATGGGGCAACGTCTGGGTTGCTTTCGACATGATCCCAAAGCATAAGTGAATTTAGCATAACAGGATTATAGCTACACATATGAGCATTGGGATCGGATGATGTTAAATTGCTCATATAAAAAGGACCCGGCGTAACTGCCCGGGTCCTTTTTTGGAATTTATCCTTTGTATTTGTTATCTGTTAATCCCATTACGCCTAAATCCGAAACAGCTTGTCCACCATCCATAGCATTACCGGATTTCAGACGGACTCTTCCCCGTGTACTGCTTGAATTGGCGGCTGAAAAAAAAGATGTCACGGTATCCCAAAGCCTCTGCCACCTCGGTCACATTCATTCCGGCATGTAGTAATAGATGCTGTGCACGCTCAATCCGCATGCTGATAATATGAGATTGCGCGGAAACACCCAGCAGCTCCTTGAATTTAATCGAAAAATAACGCGGTGACAGCCCCGCCCGTGCAGCCAAATCCTCGACGCGATGAGGAAGTCCCGGATGCTGACGCACGTAGTTGGCCGTTTCCCGAATGACCTCGGTAAGCTGGTTACTCGCCTGTTGTTCCTGAGGCTCCTTGCGGTCCGCACGCAGCAGATGAATCATAAGTTGTTTCAGGATCAGCTTGCCTTCCTCGTCAGCTCCGTAAGCACGCTCCAGGCGTAGTCGAACGTATCTGGCAAGCATATGCTCTACCTCGAACCTTTCCTCCAGCATACGGTAGCTTGCAGGGATTAGCTTTGGTTGTTCGATAAGATCAAAATGAATATAGGTAAGTATGAGCGGCTTTTGCGGGTTATGTGTAGCACGGGTATCATCCCCCGGCTTGAACAGGAAACAACTCCCCTTGCTCACCGGATACGATGTCCCGTTTAAGACCACTGTTCCTTCTCCGCTCCATACATAAAATAAATCATAGTTTGGCATCGGCTTCTCGCGTACCTGCCACTTCCAGCCCGGCTCGCACACAATTTTGGCGAAGGCCGACAACAGGATAAACGATGACGCAGATGTATCCAGCAAAATCTGCACCTCCTTTTGTTCATCTTTGGTTGTCCTCTGTCCCGTTAATTTATAATATAAGCTCAGCGCCGTCATTAAGCAAAAAATGCGCTTTTATGTTCCAGATGCTTTTGCGTGACGCTTACCGTGTGTAATGCTATAATATGTAATCAAAATGACTTGGAAGGATGAAACGGGAATGAATCCACTGGCAGCGCAGTTAAACCAAAACATTCAGACAGGCAACGAGCATGTATATCAAATGCTTTCTCTTTTAGGGAGAGAAATTTTTTTCCCAAAAGAAGGAATTTTGAGTCAATCCGCAGAGGCAGGGAAGCTTGCTAAAAAGTACAATGCTACGATTGGCATTGCTACGGAGGGCAATGGTCCTATGCATTTGGAGGTCATTCAGGAGAAGCTGTCCGCTTACAATCCGAAGGATTTATACCCTTACGCTCCCCCTGCAGGCAAACCTGAACTTCGTAGTGTATGGCGTGACAAAATGCTGAAAGAAAACCCTTCATTGGCTGGAAAAAGTTATGGCCTTCCCGTAGTTACGAACGCGCTGACCCACGGTTTGAGCATCGTTGCTGACCTGTTCACGGATGAAGGGGACGCTGTCATTTACCCAGACAAAAACTGGGAAAACTATGAGCTGACTTTCGGTATTCGCCGTCATGGACGTTTGGTGAATTTCCCGTTGTTCACAGAGGATCAACGTTTTAATAGTGAAGGATTACGCGAGGCGCTACTGGCACAGAAAGAATATGGTAAAGCGATTGTTGTACTGAACTTCCCGAATAACCCGACGGGCTACACACCGGGAGTGGAAGAGGGTAAAGCGATTGTTGCTGCCATTCAGGAAGCCGCTGAAGCAGGCATCAATGTCGTAGTGGTGACGGATGACGCTTATTTTGGCCTGTTCTTCGAGGACTCCCTGCATGAATCACTATTCGGTCAGTTAGCTGGACTTCATCCGAGAATTCTACCAGTCAAAATTGACGGAGCTACCAAAGAAGAATTCGTTTGGGGCTTCCGTGTCGGATTTATTACCTTTGCTTCGGAACATCAGGATGTGCTGAGCGCACTGGAACAAAAAACATTAGGGATTATTCGGGCAACGATTTCGAGCGGTCCTCACCCATCTCAAACCTTCGTCCTGGATGCTCTCAAGTCAACGGACTTTGAACAACAGAAGAAAGAAAAGTTCCAAATTATGAAGGGACGGGCTAATAAAGTCAAAGCGTTGCTCGATAGTGGAAAATACGGAGATGTATGGAGCTACTATCCTTTCAATTCGGGTTATTTTATGTGCCTTAAGCTGAACGGCTTGTCCGCTGAACGACTGCGCACACATTTGCTGGAACAATATGGGGTAGGAACGATTGCGCTGGGTGAATATGATCTCCGAATCGCATTCTCATGTATCGAGGAAGAGTATCTGGAAGACCTGTATGACATTGTTTACCGTGGCGCACAAGATTTGTTGAACGCCTAATATGTAACAGATTAAATATAGCATCATTAGCGGTATGCCGGATATTGCGGCATACCGCTTTTTAATGGGCTGAACCATTGTAAGTCACACTTCGCAACAAACTATCCTTCAGCAGCGAGCTTTGATTCTTGTGCGAGTGGCAGCAGGATGACTACCTCGGTTCCAACTCCGGGCTCACTCTCATAGTGTATACTTCCGTTCATCGCTTCAATGATTCGAAAGGAGACGACCGTTCCCAGTCCCGTTCCTACCTCTTTGGTTGAAAAAAACAAAGTACCCACTCGCTCCAGATGCTCCTGACTCATGCCTTTTCCCGTATCCCTAATATGCAGACATGCCTTCTCTTCCTGAATCGCCAGCTTTATGTATACCCTGCCTCCATCATCCGCAGCTTCGATCGCATTTTTCGTCACATGTATTAACGCCTGTAACAGCTGATTACGATCCATATGTACGTATATTTCATTCCTTAGCTCAGTATACAGTCTTACGCCTTGCTTGGTCGCCATCGGTTTCAAAAGCAAAACAATCTGTTGAACCATGCCAGACAGATCCATCAGCTCTGTGTTCCCAATCTGCGGTCTGGATAAGTTCAGATAGTCGCTAATAATTCTTTCAGCCCGATCGACCTCCGCTAGTGCCAAAGCAATATATCTGCGATTTTTCCCTTCTAGCCCTGACTGAACCATTTGCAGAAACCCTTTAACCACGGTCAACGGGTTCCGTACTTCATGAGCCATAGAGGCAGCCAGTTCACCTAAGGTATTCAGATGCTCAGCATATTTAATCTTTCTTCTCATTTCTTCCCGTTCCAAACTAAACTCCATCCAGAAAGAGGAGGCTCCAATGCTTAGGAATTGAATCACACCGAACCAGAGTATTGCCCGGATCAGCTCGACCTCATCCTTATCCAGCCTGCCATTGGCCCAGGAATGTATTAACAAAAATATAAGCATGGCAATATTGGTCCATATACTCATTAGCATATTCATGCCCACCCGAAGCAACATACTATTGAGCTGCATAAACTTTTTTCTCACCAAGAGAGGGCCCAAATAACACAACATCATGCTGGGAAAGCTCACCACCATAGACTCAGGATCTATATACATACGAGCCATCACTATCAGCGTTATATTCAGAAGCCCTGCCTTAGGACCAAAATATAAAACGGAGAGGATCAAAGGAACATATCGGAGATCCCAATATAATCCATACCAAATGTACGAAAACATAAGGCAAAGCACAGAAGACACACCCAGCACCCCTCCCATAAGCAACGGGGTATGTTTCCTATGCCGATGATCTGACAAAGCACTATATACTAATAACGGTACAAACACAAGAAATATGTTCACGAGCAGCTTATCTACCAGCATCTCGTCTTTCCCACTTTCCAAGTGATAATGACTACGTACTTCTTCTATTCTCGATAATACGTGTCTTTTCCTTTTTCCTCCCCTACATCTGATGAAAAATATAAGGCGATTCGGCAACATACCTGAGCATTGGCCCACGCAATCTGAAAATCCAATTCATAAGATACGATGTATCCTTTATCACAATGACCGAGAGGAGAATGAGCATGGGAGCAGAAGAAACAAGAGGCGGTTACGGTGGTTACGGCGCATTCACAAGCACAGGAACCATTCTGGTACTGTTCATTTTATTAGTTATCATCAGCAAAACGATCTTTATATAAGCAGACGAATATCTGCACCCACGGCTACGATAGCAGTGAGCGTACAAAAAAAGGCTAATTGCAGGCAGCTCTTGCTGCTTGCGAATTAGCCTTTACTTTATTCACATAGATACAAATTACACTTCTTCCTCATCCTGACCGTCCAAACGCCATTTTTTGGCTTGAGTGCCTCGTAACAGGAACACTACTGCAACTCCCCCAAGCAGCGTGAGCAGTGTAGACAGTAGATCTTCCGTTCCTTTTGCCAGAAAAGGAAGCCACAGAACCACAGCAGCTGGCAACGTCAACCGAACAACAAAGTCGAGAAAAGACGCACGACGACTATGCGCAGGAATCGGATATAACTGAAGCCACAACGAATCTTTGTGATACTGCCTTAGTGAAGTAACCTGTACACCAATGAGGAATATAAAAAATAAATATACTGCAATCCCAATCCAGCTAGCATGGGTGATATATATAATTAACAACCCCAGAATTCCAAGCCGAATGACAATACCTGCTGGCTCTGTACGCAGGAATGTCTTAAACAGCAGGTAACGATACGCTCCCCTTCTGTTCCAAGGTATGTTACCTCCCAACCAGGACAGCCAACGACGTGGCGTCACTCTCTGCGTAAGGGCGGGCACATCGACAAACCAGCCCAAAGTGCGCATCACCCGAGCAGCCTGCATACCCTCTGTACGAATCAGCTTTTCCCAAGCCACTAGCAGCTTGACCGGAAAACGCAGAACAAGCACGTACACCACACCGACCAATATGATAAATGGCACGCTGTGTAGTGGAGGCTGCCATAGCCATGCGGCTACCATCAGCACAGCCAACACCCACCGAAGCAGACGATAGCCTACACTTCCGCCAATCGATACCATGCGAAGCTCTTGCCAGCCGCCGTAGCTGAATAGCAGCTTTAACAGCACAAACAGTAGCAGGGTCAGTAGCAACGGCTTAGGCGCCGCATCACTGCGAATATACAGCGGCCACACGATAATAGACAGCAATAGCAAACCGAATATTTTATACACCACACCCCGAATCCGGCTGGCCTTAAAATATTGGTACATCGCGTGCTCCTGTGGACGGAGGAAAACAATATCCGCTGCGTTTAAATACGTACGAAAGCTCGCATGAGCAATCGGAATAGCCACAATAAGCATGATCCAGCGGATGGGCAAATCCGGTGGAGTATGCATCAGTAGCGACGTGTACCATGCGGCAAAGGCAATCAGCGCAAAGCCGAAGACCACCGCCAGACCGCTCTGAATGACATAGCCCAGATAGGGCAATACCTGTCCCCAGAACGCTCCACGTCTTTCTTTATGCAAACGTTGCAAATCCATGCTCATTCCCTGCCCTGTACCAGCTCATAAAATGCATCTTCCAGCGGCATGCCCGGCTTACCCGCCTGTGCTGTCACTTCGTCCAGCGTACCCTGTGCAATGATGGCACCCTGATGAAGTACAATGAAACGATCACAATAATTTTCAATCGTGGACAAAATATGAGAACTGAGCAGAATGGACGAGCCCGAACGCTTCATCTCTAACATAAAGTCAAGCAGGGAACGAATACCCAACGGGTCCAAACCCAAAAAGGGCTCATCTATGACATACAACGGCGGTCCCGCTAAAAATGCGCACATAATCATCACTTTCTGGCGCATCCCTTTAGACAGGTGCATCGACATACTCCCACTTTTATCCCGCATACGAAACAAGTCTAGCATTTGATCACTGCGCGTGCGGAAATCTGCTTCGCTCACTCCGTACGCTCTGGCCGTGAATTCCATATGCTCCATCACCGTCATTTCAGGATACAGCTCTGGAGATTCAGGTACAAAAGCAATGGCTCCCTGGTACTCCTCGGGATTCTCATCCTGCTTATGCCCCTGCACACGAATTTCTCCGGCCTGCGGTGTCATCAGACCCAAAATATGCTTCATGGTCGTACTTTTACCGGCCCCGTTTAGACCGATCAGTCCTACCATTTCGCCCGGTTTCACATCCAGCGAAATCTGATGCAGCACCGGGCGCTTGGCGCTATATCCGCCGGTCAGTCCGTTAATTTGCAACACAGGCTGTTGTTCCATGGCTCCCCCTCTTCTCCCTTACTCGTTCGGTTTTGATCCTTTTTCCTTCAGCCATCTTGGTGCACCCTTGTTTTTGCGATCACGCTCGCGCTGTGCTTTTCCTGCTTTGGACAAGGCTGCTCCTTTGCTCTTGCCTGGAGCTGAACCGTTCGCTGAATTCCTGCCAGGACGTCCGTTTTCGGTACGAACAGGTGCCTTACGATCCTCTGCCGATGCTCCGTTAGATAAGGATCTAGTCTCCGAGGGTCTTACAGGTGCACGCTTGGCATCCGCCGGACGCGGCACAACTACTCGACCTCCGTGCAACGCACGCTCTGCGATGTCAATGCCCAGTTCACGGGAGAACTTGCGCATGATGAACGTTTCACGGTCGGTGACAACCGATGCCACTAATCCTTTGCGTCCCATCCGTCCTGTCCGTCCTGCACGGTGAACATAAGCTTGACTATCCGTAGCCGGGTCGAAATGAATGACCATTTCAAGTCCCTCAATATCCAGACCACGAGCTGCCACATCCGAAGCGACAAGTACTTTGAGCTTGTCCTCGCGGAATTTGGCCAACACGTTGCTACGCGTGACTTTATCCGCATCTCCATACAAGGACGCCGTAGTCAGCCCCATATGCTTGAGCTTGGCTTCAATCTCCCCGATGGCATTGGTCGTATTCACGAACACCAGCGCTTTTCTCGGATTAAAATGACGCACCAGACGGCGTAGCATATCCACCTTATCCCGTTCTTCAGATACAAAGTAATAGTGTTCCAGTCCACTGGCCGTCTTCTGGTCGGGATCAATCCCAATTTCTACGTATTCACGCATCTCCCGTTTCGCTAGCGACTGAATCTCATCGTTCAGCGTTGCGGATAGGAATACCAATTGACGATCACGTTGGGCGGTGCCCAATATGTTGGTTACATCGCCTGCTCCGCCGAGCTGGAACATCTGATCCACCTCATCGATGACGATGGCTGTAATATTGTGCATTTTCAACTTTTTCGAAGCGATGAGTTCCCGTACACGTCCTGGTGTGCCCACGACAAGCTGTGGATGATCCTTGAGCTTTTCGATTTGACGTTTGATAGCCGCCCCACCAATCAGACCGAGTACACGGATTCCGCGATGCTCTCCGTAGCGCTGACCCTCACGTACAATTTGCATGGCCAGTTCCTGGCTTGGAGCCAGTATCAGCTTTTGCGTAGCCTTTTTCTGTGGATCAATCGCTTGTAACAGTGGCAACAAATAAGCCAGTGTCTTGCCTGTGCCAGTTTGTGAGCGCGCCAATACATGCTTTCCCTTCATTATTTCCGGTATAGCCTCTGCCTGAACTGGCGAAGGCTGTGTAATTTCATGCTCAGTCAGTTTGTCCAACAGATCTTGTTCAACGCCGAGCGTTTCAAAATTCAATGTCATGAAAAGGTCCAACCCCTATACGTAAATTCGTTACTCTCCATTATATGCGAAAATAGCCCTGTTACCAAATCACAAAAATAAAAGATGTCCCTCACCATAGCTAATGGCTTACGGGACATCTTTTATTTCTTATTCATCACACCATGACCCAGCCTGTCGGTCAGTCTGGGAGCTAACTGATAAAGCTTGAGAAAAGGAGATACCCACCGTGGCAGATTAACCTCCTCCTTGCGAAGCTCCATCGCTCTTACGATATGCCGTGCTACCTTATCTGGTTGTAGCATAAACCAGCTTACATTTCGAACATATCCTCCTGAAGGATCTGCCAGTTCAAAAAACGGTGTGTCGATCGGCCCGGGGTTAATCGTCGTTACAGTCACTCCACTCCCGCGTAGCTCTTGCCGGAGCGCATTGCTGAAACCGAGCAACGCATGCTTCGTCGCCGTGTAAGAAGACGATTTGGCTGTCCCGATTTTCCCGGCCATTGATGCTACATTGACAATCTGTCCATGGCCCCGCTCTGTCATTTGCGGCAGAAACGCCTTGATGCAGCGAACAACACCCATGTAGTTCACGTCCATCATTTGTTCAAACTCCGTCAGGTCGGTTTCATTAAAATACTCAAACTTTCCGTAGCCCGCATTGTTAAGCAATATATCGACCCGTCCGTACTGTTCCAATACTCGTGCAGCAACAGCCTCTACCTGCTCCTGGCGGGTGACGTCCAGTTGGATAAGCTCATGTCTGCCGCTGATTCCCGCAGATACTTGCTTCAGTCGCTCCTGCGAGCGTGCTGTTAAAATAGGAATCGCGCCCTTTTCGCTTAACAACTGAGCGCAAAGGGCGCCAATTCCACTAGATGCACCTGTAATCACAACTATCTTGTCCTGTAGTATACTCACGGTCATTCCTCCACATTAAAGAAACTTGCTCCTTTAATATTAAGAGATCATCACCTGAATATCCAGCTCACCGATTCCTTCCACCGTGAGCGGAATATAAAGGGCACGCTGAGGCACAAAAGTGGTCAGGTTTTCTGATTTCATGACCTGCGGAGGTGTAATATCCACGACAATTCCCTGACTGGACAAAATCGTACTGGCATTACCACTAATCATATTTCCCAATTCTGAAATTGCGCTTTTTCCCATCTCATCAATTTCAGTCAACACAAATCCGCCCATCATCGCTGATACCATACGTAGCGCCACCTGTTCATTCAGGCCGAACACAATATTTCCGCTAAGCTGTCCGGTCATCCCGATCATAATCCAGATGTGGTCGTCCACCAGCTCGACATTTTTCACACCAAGATTTCCGGGTGAAGGAGATACTTGGATCAATTGTTCAATGACCCGTCGCGCCGACTCCAAAAAAGGATTTATCACTTCTGCCTTCACGATCAAAGCGCCCCTTTACGATGGGCTTTTAGACATACAACAAAAGTCCCATTTAAATTAGAATTTTTTAATTAAATATTACTGTAAAACGAAACGACCCTCAATAAAATGCTATCTATATCACTTATCGACAGCTACCCGGTAATTTTTTATAGCTAAATCACAAAAAATGTGAATAATGTCCTATATCTTTACTTCTTACCGGTTTTAGATTGATTATTTTTGAAGGATATCAGGACTTTAGTCTTTATTTCCCAATATACCACACTTTAAGGTGCTCTGCTTCGATTCATTGCCCTTCCTGCTCGAATAACCTATAATTTAATGAAATAAAGCATAACGACGGTTTTACATATGAACCTATGGATTGGCTAAAAATATTTATTCTATACAGCTGCGACAAAATTAAGAAAAGAGAGGAGGAACTTCATGAACATCAGTCAACTTGAAACGCTGATCATGATTTCCAAAACGATGAGCTTCCGCAAAGCCGGAGAACTTCTCAATTTGACGCAGCCGGCGGTGTCCGCCCAAATCAAAAGTCTTGAAGATGAGTTCAAAACCATTCTGATTGACCGCAACCAGCCTGTCACCCTGACCGACCGGGGAGCTGTTTTTTTGGAGCACGCCGAGCGCATATTAGAGGTTGTCGAGGAATTAAAACAAAAATTGTATGATTTAAACGAAACACCGCAGGGTCACATTGCGCTGGGTACCACAACATCCATCGCCATTCAAATTTTACCGCGCGTGCTTTCCTACTTTCAGGATCAGTTCCCTCTCATCAAAACCTCCATTCAATCCATGGCCTCCTCGATGATTTATCAGCAGGTGGAGAACGGACTTATTGATGTTGGTATCGGCTATCTAATTGAACGTAATCCCAATTTAAGCACTTCGGTTCTGTACTACGATTCCTTTGAGCTAGTCGTGTCTCCTACTCATCCACTGGCCTCACAACCACATGCTACCATTGAAGCCCTTCGGGAAATTCCGCTGATTCTGCTCTCTCCCGATACGGTGGGACGAAAATTCGTGGACGATGTATTTAAAAAGCACCAAATCGCGCCTCATGTCGTGATCGAGTTGTCCAGCAGTGAGGAAGTCAAACGGATGGTCGAAATTAATCTCGGTGCTGCCATTATTTCCAGACTATCGGTCACTTCTGAGCTGCGTGCAGGCACATTAAAAATGATCCATATTCCCGAGCTGGAAGTTAGTCATCCGGTAGGAGTGATTTATAAATCCGGCCGATATCTAAACTCAGCCATGCAGCAATTTTTAAGTGATCTGAAGGGGATGCCGGAGACGAATTTTACCAGTTCTGAATAACGTAATTCACTATGAACACCATACAAAATATAAACCCTGATTACGAAAGGAAGACAGGCTATGAAATTTGATCTGCACACCCATCATTTCCGCTGCGGTCATGCAGACGGAAACATTCGAGATTACATTGAAGCCGGCATTCAGTCGGGCTTACAAGCGATTGGTATTTCGGACCATTCCCCTTTCCTGGGCAGCGAACAGGATCAGGCTTTTCCTAAAATTTATATGGCTAAGTCACAGCTTGCTGAATACGTAGAAGAGGTACAACAGCTTAAAAAGGAATACGAAGGCCGTATTGACGTGCTCCTCGGATTGGAAACGGATTATTTTCCTGATTTTGCTGAATTATATCGTTCCACTCTGGCTCCTTATCCATTTGATTACCTCATTGGGTCGATTCATAATGTCGAAGGGGACAGCATTTTTAACCGTAACCGTTGGAACAAATTAAGCGACGCTCGTAAAATCGAGGTCAAACAAGCCTACTATGCGCTCATTCAGGAATCCGCGCGAAGTGGCATGTTTCAGATCTTAGGTCATATTGACGCAATGAAGGGGAACTTCCCAGCCTTTTCAGACATTCCTGCTGATGAAGCCATTGATGAAACCTTGCGGGTAATTGCGGAATCCAATGTGGCGATTGAAATTAACACTTCGGGTAAAACCAAGCTGAGTGGCGGATGGTACCCGTCTGCTTCTATTTTAGAAAGAGCGCACCATTTTGGTGTGGAGGTTACTTTTGGTTCGGATGCCCATAAGCCTTCGCGGGTAGGCGATGACTGGGAAGAAGTAAAGGCAATGCTGAAGGATATTGGCTTCCGGGAATGGGTCTACTTTAAAGAAAAACGTAAAATTCCTGTGGCGCTTTAAAATTCAAGGTGGGAATTGCCGCTCCGCAAATCATTTGATCTTACGAACGCTGCTGCAATGGAATTGTTGGGGATTGTAATTTATAAGGTGATAATTCCATTGCAAAGGCGAACGCTTAGCAAGATTATGACATCTATGTGTGAGGAGAATTACATATGCACTTGGAAGATCCTATGGACAAACTCAAAAAGCTAAAGCATGACATCACGCGATTTATGCTCATCTATAAATTTGCGCTCGACGAAATGGAAACCAAGATTGAAATATTAAAGCAGGAATTTCAAGCATTGCACGATTACAGCCCTATTGAGCATACCAAATCACGCCTTAAATCTCCTGAGAGCATCATGAATAAAATGATTCGTAAAAATAGCGAGTTATCGCTCGATGCTATCAAAGATCATATCAAGGATATCGCAGGTTTACGTATTACTTGCTCTTTTATTTCTGACATTTATGATGTCAGTAACATGCTTCAGAGACAAAGTGATTTGAAGGTACTGGAAATTAAGGATTACATCAAGAATCCCAAGCCGAACGGTTACCAAAGTCTGCATTTGTTGGTTCAAGTCCCTGTATTCATGTCGGATTGTGAGGAGCTAGTCTGCGTAGAGGTGCAAATCCGAACCATTGCGATGGATTTCTGGGCCAGCCTGGAGCATAAAATCTTTTATAAGTACAACCAGTCCGTTCCCGAAAGTCTGACACGTGAATTAAAGAACGCAGCGGATTCCGCTAATGCGCTCGATCTTCAAATGGAGCGACTGCATCGTGAAATTAAGGAGATTAAAGACGCTAGAGGTGAAGAGGACTCCATAGAGGAGCTTCGGAAGATTATGATTAATAATCAGCAAATTACGGTGCCGACCAATTTCTTGAAGCTTCTAGGAGAGTAAGATTAGGCGGCGCTCCACCGCTATGCGAATAATTTGATTTTATGATCAACGGATTGCATGCTTGTTCAAAAATGAAAGAATAGAATCATTGATTAAGATCGGCTTCTCTCTAAGCATGTGCGGTCGATGACTACAACCCGGAGCAATTAGATAACGTGAGTCTTGTACCCATGAGCATAATTCCAGAAGCTGCTCTTCGGTGGCGAAATCATCATGTTCACCCGCGATAAATAATGCAGGGCACGTAATGCTGCTTAGCTCGTTACGTGTCAATTGCGGATATTGGCGCCAATCCTGTGCGCTCTGTCGCATAAATTCTTGCCAATTCCCCTGATGTGCCTCCTCATGCCGTTCCACCATTTGATGAATCATTTCATAACGTTCGTTTTTGATGAGCCACTCCGGTTCAAATTCATCTGCCCCCTCAGGACATGCGACTCCACTACAGCCTATGGTCGTAACGGTTGCGAACATTTGAGGGTGCTTCACCGCGCAGTATAAAGCCACATTACCTCCACAGCTGTACCCAATAAGATGGGCCGTAGAAATATGTAGCGCCTCCATAAAATGAATTACATCTTCTGCGAGTTGAGGGGTACTCCATTCCAAGCTATCGCATCTTGTTCTGCCATGCCCCCGGTGGTCGGGAAAATAACATGTATACTTTTGCTGAAAATCAAGTAATTGAGATGAAAAGGCTAGAATTCCTCTTGAATAATGACTGTGCAAAAATATGACGGGTTCTCCTGCACCCATTTTTTCGTAATACATTTCTAAATCCTGAATCTCTACGTATGGCATATGATCCTCCTTTTTTTACTTAACTGTTAGATGAACTATGTAAATAAACTAAGTATATGATAGATTGCAAAATGGCTCCGCATTAAGAACACTTCATCAAAGTATGTTAAGCTCTTTTCATTCGCTTTGTACCCTTTACAGTCATTATTTCGTCTACCTTAATATTTGAGGATTTTGCAAAAAAACAATAAGCGACTGGAATCGATTTTTTGCAAAATACTGATCTATGAAAACAAGTTTATAAGGAGTGATTAGAGTATGAAAAAGGTACTTGTATTGGGTGGAACGTCTGCTGGAGAGTTCCGAGAACTCCGTTACCATCCTCACACGAGGCCAAACAAGCGATTCGTTTGGTGACCGCGTTCAGCGGATCTGTGCAGACCGTACCGACCCGCAAGCGCTCGCAGAGGCGGTAGGTGAGCAAGTGTGGGACATTGTTTATGATAATATTTGCTTTTCTCCAGATGAAGCCAGCGAAGCCTGCCGGATTTTTGATGCTAAAGCCAGGAGGTATATTGTGACCTCCAGCCTATCCGTCTATGATTCGAGCCCGGAAGTGCTGACAGAGAACATCTTTAATCCTCAAACTTACCCGGTTCGCAAGGGCGGGAAAGACGATTTTACATATCAGGAGGCTAAACGGCAGGCGGAAGCAGTTTTTATGCAACAAGCTACATTCCCTGTAGTCGCTGTTCGTTTTCCGATTGTATTGGGAACAGATGATTATACGAAAAGGCTTCATTTTCATATCGAACATGTTCGTGAAGGAACAGAAATCGGAGTACCTAATTCCACAGCACAAATCTCATTTATTCGTTCCGATGAAGCCGCAGATTTTCTGCTTTGGCTCGGTCACACTTATTTAACAGGTCCTGTAAATGCTTGTTCCGACGGTACAGTGAGAATTGGAGAGATCATTTCGATCATTGAGCAGGCAACGGGAAAACAAGCTGTGGTGAAAGAAAAAACAGCAGACGAGCACATGTCTCCATTTGGTATTACACAATCGTGGTACATGGATACGTCCAAAGCCCAGTCAGAGGGGTACTCATTTCTCTCCCTAAATGAATGGCTTCTAGAGCTGATAACCCGCCTGAACCGTTCCTAAAATCATAAAAAAGAGGACCCGAAGCTTCGGGTCCCAGCAATATATATAATTCAAAGGGGGTCATATCTATGTTGTACCCACTCTATGTTAAAGTAACTTTGCAGTTATGTTTCATCATTGTAACAAAATGAAATGCAAATGAGTCCAGCCAAGGCAAGAACTCCACTCACTGCCACAGAAATAGAGAATGCTCTGATATAATCTGACAGATTAGCTTCTGAAAGCGTGTGATTGAGCAAGGAAGAGAACAAGAACCCGATCAAAGCGACTCCCAACGAATTAGCCAAGTACATAAAGGTCGTAAACAAGCCTGAACCCGTTCCTGCCTCTTCAGCCGATACAGTACCAAGGACGACATGGGCCAGTGGCGTTGTGGCCATCCCGAGACCCAGACCATATACACCTAGTATCATGATATTTTGAATATGACATAAATGGATTGCATCTAGATGTAACGATCCAATGAGCAGAAAGCTACAAATCCCCATGATTAGCATACCTGATTTCAACACCTTATTCCCCCACTTCTTTACTAGCCTGGACGACCATAATGAGGTGAGAAAAAAGCCAACACCAAGCGGTAAAAAGACCATGCTTGTGGATCGAACATTGTATTTCAAACCGGATTGTACATAATAATTTAAAATAAAGAAGAACGAAAACATACTAAGATAGATGACAATTACCGTCAATATCCCTGCGCCGAATGAACTCTTTCTAAATATAGATAGACGAATAAAAGGCGAGCCTTCCCTCTTTTCTTTTCCCATCTGCGTAACTATAAAAGCAACCAAAACCAGAATGGACAACAGCAGACACCCCCATGTCCATAAAGCCCAGCCCTGCTTTTGCCCGGTTGTCAACGGATAGACAAACAGCAATAAACCAAGAAGCAACAGAAAAGCCCCACTCCAATCCATATTCGGCACGGATCTGCCATAGGATTCCGTAATAATAGGACAAAAGAGTAACACTAACAGCCCAAAGGGGACATTAAAAAAGAAAATGATGCGCCAGCCCAGGCCGAAAAGGTTCCAGTCTACCAAAAATCCACCCAGTATTAAACCAAGTGTAAACCCAACCCCAATGATAGCTCCGTAAATTGCAAATACCAGTCCCTTCTCTTTGGGAAGAAAGCTGCTTTGCATGATAGATAGAACCTGGGGTTGAATCATGGCAGCTGATATCCCTTGAAGCACACGAATCATAATGATTAACGTAGGCTTCGATACGATCCCCCCTAACAGAGCCATCAATGTAAATCCCAACACCCCGATACATAACATGCGTCTTCTACCATACATATCTCCAAGTTTGCCGCCCAATATCAAGGCCACAGCCAATCCCAGAGAATATCCCGTAAATATGAGCTGTGCCTCTGAAAAACTGGCATGCAGGTCCGCCTGCATCATCGGAAGGGCAACCTGCATCATATAGTTGTTCAGTGAAATTAATAAAGTAGGAAGTAAAATAAGAGCTAATGCGTACCAGCGACGCGAATCTACCTGCTGTACTGCTTGAGGATTAGTCATGGCTATGGCAAAACGATCTTTCATTGTAGTTCCTCCAACCTATAATGGGCATCTTTAATCTTTTCATTTCTCATCTAAACTGATAACCATTATCATCTATAAAGCAAGGGGGTCTCTACCTGCAAAGGTATTTTCTATCCCTATAGAAGGAGCACCAATAAAAAATCCTCCAAACATGATGGACATGCTTGAAGGATTGTTTCATTAAAATTTATTCGTAAATGTATCTGGATTACGTATTTTTTTGATATATTCGCTAGGATTACAACCATAATACTTTCGAAAGGTTGTCGTAAAATTACTGGCGTTGCTGTACCCGATTGAAAATGCCGTCTCTCCAATGTTTAATTGTTCAACTTCCAAGTACCAGAGAGCTTTTTCCATTCTTTGCTTACGCACCATTTCAAAAATAGTCATTCCGAATAAATGGGGGAATCCTTTCTTTAGCTTGAATTCATTAAGCCCAACCTTTCGGGCCAACGCTTGAATCGACAAGGGGTGCTCAAAATGAAGTATGACGAATTCTCGAGCCTTATGGAGCTTTGAAATATCTTCACGACTTATAAAATGGCTTGTCCCCCTTGTTACATGTCCATCCATCTCCCCAAACAATGCAATAAACTCCATTGCCTTACTTTCCATGTATAACCGTTTCATCGTCCCATTGTAGTTACAATGTATCATGTCATAAACACACTTGTGCATGGCGGGCGTATCCGCGTAGGCGTCAATATTCCCTTTGTAACGCTGTAACCATGTTTCTATGCTATGCTTTTCTGCAATATCTCCGGCGTAAGAAAATAGCTCTTGGGGAGAACATCTTATTTCCACCATTTGGTGGTGAACGCCTGCCTTCTTTTCCTCATAAACCAGTTCATCCTCTAAATATAAAACATTCCCGGTCAAGCGATTGGTATGACTTTCTTTGCCGTTCCATTCACAGTATATTTCACCGTTTAAGCAATAGCTGAGTTCAAAGAGCGGACAAGCCTCCTGAATATGAAGCTTCATATTCTGTTCAAAGGTGAGATCCGTGACCACGATTTCCATACCTGGACGAATCCGTGTGCGAGTCATACTTCCCTTACCCATATGCGGGGGAATCGTGAGTTGTTGCTCCGATTTTTTATGATGAATATGACCATCCACAAGCTCAGTGAATTGGTCAAATAAATGATGAATGTCTGCACTCCATATATTTAAAGCCAATGCCAGCCCTTCTTTCCTGTTCGGTTCTAACTATAGGATAACAAAAAAAGAGGACCCGAATCATCGGGTCCCAGCAACATATATTATTCAAAAGGGGGTCATGTCTGTATTGTACCCGTCCTGTGTTAGAGTTGTTTTGCAGTTATATTTCATCTTTGTAACAAAATATTCCACTGCCATTTCTACGCATAATCCCCTTGGGTCATCGAAAATACCAATACACTCGGTACCTCGCCTGAGGGATCATAAGCACCAATTGTACGCAGCAGGCGCATCTTATTTTTAATAAGCACGCGCATGGAAGCCTGATTATCCTCTTGGCAACGACTTTCGATCCGCTTGAGCTTCAAAGATCCGAAACCAAAATTCAGCATTTCTCCTACCATTTCTGTAGCCAGCCCCTGTCCCCAAAAAGGACGATCCAGAATATAGCCCAATTGCGCCTCACCCGTTCTTTCATTCCATTGCTGAAAAGAGACGATACCGAGCAACGGTGAGGAGGTAAGCTCATTGGACTCACCAAGTAAATTGCTTTCTCCTGTATTTCTCTGATGCCATTCCACCGCAAAATGCAGGGAATCTAGTGAATCAGCAGATACTTTAATTTGCGCAACCAGACGCCGCATTCGTGTATAGACTGGCTTGCGAATTCGATTCACATATTGGATCACCAATGGATCGGATAGGATCCGTTCCAGCGCGGGATAATCCTCTGCTCTTAGCTGGCGCAATCGGACTCGACGGGCGTAAAGCTCCGGTAGCCCAAGACGAAGCATTTCTCTGGTCAGCACAATGTCCCCTCCTGCGGATGGATTGGCTTTTAGAAATGAATGTTTCCATACTTAATCCAGGTCCTGAATCCCCCGGTAAATTCCTGTGCGCAGCTCCCGAATATAATACGGCAAAGAAGGTACAGCAGCTTCCTCCGCTTGTTTTACCGCCAGTTCTATATCATAAGGCACACGTACAAAATGAATGGAGAAGGACGTAGGCTGCTCCTCTCCCATCTCCCCCTCTAAAATGCAGTAGGAAGCCTGCGTAACATCCAACGGATTCCCGACACTACCGACGTTAAAAAGTGTTTTTCCCTGAAAATGCTGGATAAAAGCATTGTGCACATCACCATATCCCACGACATCCGGAGCAAAAGCAACTTTTCCATTTTCTTCTGCTAACGGATCGAACATGGCAAGCCGTTTTTCCGGCTCATCCCATGGCTGCACACGGTGATATACACTTTGCGGCGAGGCATGCACCAGACGGATACGGCGTCCGCTCATTCTGAAATCATAATGAAACGGTAACTGTGCCAAATACTGCACTCGTTCTGCCCCCAAACGTTCAGCTTGCCAGCTAAAATTGAGATCATCCGTAATACTAACCAGCTCATCCCAATTCCCCCGCACGACCACTTCACAACGTTGACGGACAGCATCCAGAACCTCGCACGGGCTAGGCCCTTTGCCGATCAGATCCCCCAAACAAAACACACGGCTAATGCCTCGGGAAGCAATATCCTCCAGCACCGCCTCACAGGCAGGCCAATTGCCATGAATATCTGAAATGACAGCAATACGATCCATCTGAACCTCACTCCTTTGTCCGAAACGACTACATCTCTACACTACATTCAAGCCATCTTTATGTAGTTCCAACATATATGATAAAGATGAAAAAAAGATCATGGCCTATTGGCCGGATTTTAGCGTAATGACACTAAGCTCTGGTCTGCACAGCACGCGAATCGGCAGATGTGTCATGCCAATGCCTCGGCTGACATACAGCGGCATTCTCTCTGTTCCCACATGAAATAACCCCTGGATGTACTTGCGTCCACCCGGAGGCGGCATTGGCGCTCCAATGACCGGCAAGCGTACCTGTCCTCCATGCGTATGCCCCGACAGTTGAAGATCAAAGGACATTTGCGCCGCTACATCTGCATAGTCCGGCTCATGCATTAGCAGCAACTTGCACATCTCATCAGGTAGCCCGTGGATGGCACGCTGCGGATTGGGCTTGCCCATAATGTTATCCTCTAAACCGACCATGGCTACACGCTGCCCCGCGCGCTCTATAATCGCATGTTCGTTTCTCAGCAACGTAAATCCGGTTTTCGGATATAATTCCTGAACTCCGGCTGGTAAGCCTCTATAATCATGATTGCCCAGAATAGCAAATTTGCCAAGTGTGGCGTGCATCGAAGCCATAACTGGGACAGCAGCCTTCATGGATACTGCATAGTCATCTACAATATCGCCTGTAAAACAGAGCAAGTCCGGCTTCAGACCTGCTATACGGTCCGCAAGCTCGCGTAGATCCTGCTCATCCATGTGAAAGCCCAAGTGCACATCACTGAAATGTACAACCCTGATTCCGTCGAAAGCAGACGGAAGACGAGGGAGAGACAATCTGAAGCGTGTAATTTCCAAATGATTAGGCTCCCATAAGGAAGCATATCCTCCAGCCAGAAGCGCGGTTCCGGCTGTGGCTAAAGCCGCTTTTTTCAAAAAATGGCGGCGCGAAGGATTGGCTGGTTCATTTGAAATGGAACGCCGCGAAGAACCGGGAGGGATAGCGGCCCCCTGATGCGGGCCATCCTGACTCTCGCGGCGGGTGTGCGGCGTCTTCTCCATATGCGTTCCCCTTTGCGATCTATTCCTTGATCTCACTTTTTAGAAATTCTTACTGTCCAGAAGCTTTAGCGATGGATGGACAACCACTGCTCCGCATAGTCTACCAAATCACGTTGCCTCGCGAAAAAACATGAAGCCTCTCCAATGTTCACTCGCGTAAAGGCTGAGGGACAGTCCCGTTCAAAATCAAGTCCCAGCTTCTCAAAGTCATCTGAGGTAATATTAAAATCCTGAAAAGATACCCACGCTTTTGCTCCATCCACCATCATAGGAGCTTGATGCATGGTCACTTCTCGTCCATTATAGGCTGTTCGATATTCCGCCAAATGCAAGGACGTGTTGCTGTCATGCCCGCAGCCCAACAGCAGTACATGGGCATCTGCCTCATACAGCTTTGCCAAGGGCGAATGCTCACCGAGCCCAAAATCAAGCTCATGCGCTTCCAGCAAGCCTGAAGCACCCGGTCCACGTGCCGCTAGAGAAACATGCGGATGCCCGCTGCGCTTGGTTCCCGGCAGGCCGCGGAACGTTTCCACAATGATGCCCATCCCCCCGGTCAGCGTCCAGGCCGGATTATAAGCGGGCATTTCCTCGCGTACTAATTCCCACCATGACTCGTCCAGAGGCGGGTTCATCCAAGTCGAGGGATCAGTCAAGTCATGAGACTGTGTCGGCATCACCAGTGTCCCTTCTGGGCCAACTGCTTCGGTTAGCGCGGCAAGAATGGCCGAGGCCCCGCCTGGAACAAAGCCTCCAAAGCTGCGCATCGACGAGTGAACAAGCAATGTCATGCCGCTCCGAACTCCCAGATCCTTTAATCCCACCATTACATCCGACCTAGTGACAGGTCGATTCGTTATCGGTTGCACAGTCACCTGTCCAGCCTCCTTTTCTCCAAAAACGATACACAATACCATAATTATACCATAACTGCTATCCCGCGCTCCTTCCTCCATGTTACCCTCTATCATTCCTGAGCGCAAAAAACAGGCTTTCTCCAGTTTGAGAAAAAGCCTGTTTGGGCAAACCTATTCGCTGTCTAGTGCTATACAGTCAGCCAGCGCTTGAACATGTGCTTGGTCGTTTCCTTGTTCATTTCGGCAATGGAAGTTGTCAACGGAATGCCTTTCGGGCAAGAGCGTACGCAGTTTTGCGAGTTCCCGCATCCTTCCAGCCCGTCGTCCGTCATCAACGCCTCCAGCCGCTCTTCCTGATTCATTTCCCCTGTCGGATGGCTGTTAAACAGGCGAACCTGAGATATCGCCGCAGGTCCGATGAACGTCGTCTTCTCATTGACGTTCGGGCAAGCTTCCAGACAGACACCGCAGGTCATGCACTTGGACAGCTCATACGCCCACTGACGCTTTTTCTCTGCCATTCTAGGACCAGGGCCCAGATCGTAGGTACCGTCAATCGGAATCCACGCTTTGACCTTCTTGAGCGCATTAAACATCCGGCTGCGGTCAATGACCAAATCCCGTACTACCGGGAACGTGCTCATCGGTGCAATCGTAATCGGTTGCTCCAGCTTATCGACAAGTGCCGCACAAGCCTGACGCGGCTTGCCGTTAATCACCATAGAGCATGCTCCGCATACTTCCTCTAGGCAATTCGACTCCCAGCACACCGGAGCCGTCTCTTTACCGTGGCTGTCCACCGGATTACGCTGAATTTCCATCAGCGCGCTAATCACATTCATCCCCGGACGATAAGCCAATTCGAATTCTTCCGTATAGGGACTGGCTTTAGGATCAGCTTGACGGGTCACAACGAACTTCACTGTTTTATTCGACTTCACTGCTTGCTCCGACATCTAAATACACTCCCTTCCGTTATTTGTTCTTGGAATAATCCCGAATACGCGGCTTGATCAGCGAAACATCCACCGCTTCATACGAGATTTGTGGTCCTTCCGGTGTCCAGTCCGCAATCGTCGTTTTCAGGAAATCCTCATCGTTGCGATCCGGGAAATCTGGTTTGTAATGAGCCCCGCGGCTTTCGTTGCGCAGCAGCGCACCTTTGGTCATCGCTTCAGCCAGCTCCATCATATTCCACAGTTGCCGTGTAAATGCCGCACCCGCATTGTTCCAGCGTGAAGCGTCATTGATGTTAATGTTAGAGTAACGCTCCTTCAGCTCCTTGATCTTGTGGATCGTAGCTTCCAGCTTGTCATTATAACGAACCACAGTCATGTTGTTCGTCATCCACTCGCCCAGTTCTTTATGAAGAACATAGGCATTTTCTTTTCCGTCCATATGCAAAATACGCTCATACTTCTCCGTCTGCTGATGAACTGCCGCATCAAATACGGAGGTAGCTATATCCTGTGCAGATTTTTTCAAGCCTTTGATATACTCCACAGCCTTAGGTCCAGCCACCATCCCGCCGTAAATGGCTGACAGCAACGAGTTCGCACCCAAACGGTTCGCTCCGTGGTATTGGAATTCACACTCACCAGCCGCGAACAGGCCCGGTATATTCGTCATCTGATTGTAATCGACCCACATACCGCCCATTGAATAATGAACAGCCGGGAATATTTTCATCGGGATTTTGCGCGGATCGTCACCGACGAATTTTTCATAAATTTCAATAATGCCGCCCAGCTTTACATCCAGTTCTTTCGGGTCCTTGTGGGACAGATCGAGGTAGACCATGTTCTCGCCATTAATACCCAGTCCATCATCAACACATACACTGAATATTTCACGTGTCGCAATATCGCGAGGAACCAGATTCCCGTAAGCCGGATACTTTTCTTCGAGGAAATACCATGGCTTACCGTCCTTATACGTCCAAATACGACCGCCCTCTCCCCGTGCCGACTCGGACATGAGACGCAACTTGTCATCACCTGGTATAGCCGTCGGATGAATCTGGATAAACTCACCGTTCGCATAGCGTACCCCTTGCTGATACACCGCACCGGCAGCTGTGCCCGTATTAATGACGGAATTCGTGGTTTTACCGAAAATAATCCCGGGCCCACCAGATGCCAAAATAACTGCATCCGCCGCAAAAGTCTTCACTTCCATCGTACGTAAATCCTGCCCGCAAATCCCTCGGCAGATGCCTTCATCATCCAGTACAGCCTGTAAAAATTCCCAGTTCTCGTACTTGGTCACCAAACCAGCAGACTCCCAGCGCCGTACCTGCTCATCAAGAGCATACAGAAGCTGCTGCCCTGTCGTCGCACCAGCAAAGGCGGTCCGATGATGCTGGGTACCGCCGAAGCGGCGGAAGTCCAGCAGTCCTTCCGGTGTCCGGTTAAACATGACGCCCATGCGGTCCATGAGATGAATGATCCCCGGAGCCGCTTCGCACATCGCTTTTACCGGAGGCTGGTTGGCCAGAAAGTCCCCGCCATAAACTGAATCATCAAAGTGAATCCAGGGTGAGTCTCCCTCACCCTTGGTATTTACCGCACCATTGATGCCGCCTTGAGCACAAACGGAGTGGGACCTTTTGACCGGAACCAAAGAAAATAAATGAACGTGAACTCCCGCCTCTGCCGCCTTGATCGTAGCCATTAGACCTGCCAGACCGCCGCCCACGACAATAATGTTGGATGCTGCCATTTCTGCTCACTCCTTTTTTTTAGGATTTTAACCAAATCCTCTTTTACGTTTGAAAATAGAATCTCAACACGATGTATAATTGATATGAGTCGTTTATAGTAGCTGTTTAAAAGCGCTGCATTGCACCAAGGCAGTTGCCGTTTCCTGAAATTCCGCGCTGCGGAATGCAAGCAGGGAAGCGATGAAGCCGATAGACACCACCACGAATAGGGTCATACAGATATAAGAAGATACTTTTTGCGCACGTGGTCCCACGGTAATCCCCCAACTGACCATAAATGCCCACAGTCCGTTAGCAAAGTGAAAGGATGCCGAAACGACACTGATTAAATACAAAATGAAATAAACCGGGTTCGTCACGATGCCATGCATGACGCCGCCTAGCTCCTCATGGGTTACATTACCCAGAGCCACCTGAAAGCGTGTGTCGTATACGTGCCAGATAATAAATACAAATGTAATGACACCGGAAATACGCTGGAACAGAAAGCGCCAGTTACGTGAATAGCCGAATCTTTTGACATTCGGGTCAGCCTGATAAGCGATATACAAGCCATAAATTCCGTGGAACAGTAATGGCAAGTAGATGAATAACGTTTCTAGCACAATAACCAGCGGCAAACCATTCAGGAAGGCCACGCTGCGATTAAATCCTTCCTTGCCGCCCTCCACCGCTGTGAAGTTCGTCACCAAATGCTCAACAAAAAATAGAGCCAACGGAATGACGCCAAGAAGCGAATGCAGCTTTCTGGAATAAAATCCTCTCATCTAGGTCATGCTCCCTTCTCCCAATAATAGCGTTTTCAATAGTAATATAACATATAAAATGACAGTTCCCGACAGGAAATGTCCAACAAGGTGTCCCTTATAAGGAAAAACAAAAGTGTGAACATCTTGTGTCGCTTTCATGTTACTCCTTTTCGGCTTATAATGGAATTGCAATATACGTATTAATTATTATGTCTTTTTTGCATATAGAGAGGAAGTGCATGATTTGTTTGAGGATTTGAACGCTTTTGCTGTCATTGTCGAGCAGTCCAGCCTGAATAAAGCCTCCAAACTGCTGAATCTGTCCCAACCTGCCCTGTCTCGCAAAATTGCCAAGCTGGAGGAAGAGTTGGGTGTGAATCTCTTTGATCGTCGGGGCAAACGGCTCGAAATTACGTCCACTGGCCGATTTGTTTATACATTCGCGCTAGAGCAACGGCAACGACAGCTTCGCTTCTTACAAAAGCTGTCCCAGCACAAAAATGAAGCTCAGAGTATGCTTACACTCGGCGCGAGCCTCACGACACTCCAAACGACGCTGCCTACCCTCGTCGAAGCTTTCATGAGCAAGCATCCTCAAACCGAGCTGAAGCTGCTCACCGGTAAAACCCATGAAATCGTCGCCTTTGTACGTGACAAAAAAGCAGACGCCGGTATTGTCGGGTCTGCCATTCATGAAGCCGGACTGCGTTGCATTCCGCTATTTGATGATCATTTGGAGCTCGTTGTTCCCATTGGACATGAATTAACCGTCAAGACAGGAACGGCCTCGATGAAAGATCTGCAAGGATTGCCGATGATTATTTTCTCCAAAGGAACCTGGTACCGCAGTCTGACGGATGACTTGTTCCAGCGCAGCGGCATCATGCCGGATATCCGCATGGAAATCGACTCCTTCGAGGCAATTGTACGCCTGCTTCCAACCTGTAAGGCTTCTGCCTTGCTACCCAAATCCTATTTGCGCAGCGAACTATTACGGGATAATGGACTCACTGCATTGTACTTGCCCGATTTGAAGGAGACACGCCGAACGACCTCCCTCATTTACTCGGAGACGACCGATCTCGGTCCGACAGCACGACGCTGGATTAGCGAGACACGTGCGTCGTTTGCAGGCTACCGTATGGTGTAGAGGATTTAATCCTCTTCATTAACATTAACAACCTCATCCTCAAAGCGACCGATATTGTCATTCGAGCCGATGATGACCATAATATCGTCGGCTTTTAGCCGATCCATAGCCGTCGGTGCGATCAGGATACCATTCGCCGTATGAAGCGCCACGACGCTACAACCAAAGCGGGTACGGGCATTTAGCTCTGCTAGCGTTTTGCCATTCAGACATGCAGGTACATTGAGTTCCACAATACTGTATTCCTTAGACAACTCCAAATAATCGAGCAAATTAGGCGTGACTAGCTGGTGAGCCACCCGGATACCCATATCCCGTTCTGGATAAATGATCCGGTCTACACCGAGCTTCTCTAACGCACGCCCGTGCAGCACAGATATGGCTTTGGCTACGACTTTTTTCACACCCAGCTCCTTCAGCAAAATGGCGGTGAGGATGCTTACCTGAATGTCATCACCAATAGCAACAATGCCACAATCGAAATTACGGATGCCCAGTGATCGCAACGAGTCTTCATCGGTAGCGTCCGCCACGACAGTATGTGTCAACATCTCACTCATACTGTCCACAACATCCTCATTCCGGTCAATGCCTAGCACCTCGCACCCCATATCCACCAATTGCAAAGCCAGGCTTGAGCCAAACCTCCCCAAGCCAATAACTACAAACTGCTGCGTTTTCATATCTACTCGAAAACTCCCTTATCTGAATCAATTTCATAAATGAGGATTTTGCAAAATCCTGAAATGATTAAACCCACGAAATGTATACTGCATATTATGAAATGATTCATCCTATAATCATTTTGCCTTCCGGATGACGATATAATTCTTTACCCTTTTTCGGCCCCAGTGCATAAGCTAGCGTGAGTGGGCCCAGTCTACCTGCAAACATCGTTAGGGTGATCACCAGCTTGCCTATGACTGTCAAATCAGGTGTAAGCCCCATCGACAGCCCCACCGTACCAAACGCAGACACCGTCTCGAACAAGATCATCAGAAAATGATGATCTTCAGTTGCCGACAAAATCATCGTTACCCCGATCACGAACAGCAACCCCAGCAGTGTAATGGTCAAAGCCTTGTAAATTCGTCCCTGCGCAAGTCGGTACTTGAACAGTACAATATCTTCCCGCCCCCGCAGCATCGAAATCACCGCTCCAATGAGCAGGGCGAATGTTGTGGTCTTAATCCCGCCTCCAGTAGAGCCAGGAGAAGCCCCGATAAACATGAGTATGATGATAAAAAACTGCGTAGCCTGCCGCAAGCCTGCAATGTCCAAGGTATTGGCACCTGCGGTACGGGGAGTAACGGACTGGAATAAAGATCCCAGTAGCTTACCACCCCAATCAAGCGAGCCCAGAGTCTTCGGATTCGTAAACTCAAATACAAAAATCACGAGCGTGCCGACTACAATCATAGCGCCCGTCATGCTGAGTACCACCTTGGTATGCAAGGACAGTCTCTTGCGCTTGCGATATTCTGCCAGGTCTGACATCACTACAAAACCAATGCCGCCAGAAATAATCAGAAACATTGCGGTAAAATTAACAATCGGATCATATACATAACCTGTCAAGCTACGAAATTCACCGAATAAATCAAAACCAGCATTGTTAAACATGGAGATGGCATGCCAGATTCCAAAATAAATCGCCCTGCCTACGGGCATATCAAAGGACCAGCGAACCGAGAATATCGTAGCGCATACGCCTTCAATAACCAGTGAGTACAGTAATACCTTACGGATTAACCCGACAATTCCCTCTACAGAAGTCTGATTCATCGCTTCCTGCAAAATGAGACGCTCCCGCAGGGAAATCCGACGCTTGAACACCAGTGCAATCAAGGTAGCCATGGTCATAAAGCCAAGACCGCCGATCTGGATCAGCGCAACGATGACAACTTGACCAAAAGTGGTAAAAAAGAGACCGGTATCCTTTACGACAAGCCCGGTTACACAGGTCGCAGAGGCGGCAGTAAACAAAGCGTCTATAAACGCAAGTGGTTTTCCTGTTGTATTAGAGATCGGCAGCATTAACAATAAACTACCTATTAGAATGATAATGGCAAAGCCCGCAACGAATATCTGCGGTGGAGAAAGCCGGAGCCAGCTTGCATTGGGATTCATCTATTCATCACTTCTCTCCTAATCCTTAAAACTATAAAAACAGTGATTTAATACGGTGTAAGCTCGCTACGCGTTCCATTTGATCTTCCGATCGTCGTTGCCCCTGAATTTTTTGATTTTTCCAAACCTTAAGTAACTATAATTAGCATTCCCTGAATACAGGAAGAATGCATGTCAAGCACTATTCGATCCCCCTGTGCTAATGGCGCGCAGCGTCCTTAACTCAGCAAACTTTTACACTTTTATACACACAAAAAAGACACCGGAAAACCGAGTGCCTGACTTGGTTCCTGCTCATAGCCTACGAGGTTAGCTGACGGATTCGGGCAGCACAGTATGCCCTATTTACACTTCCAGGATCGGTTGTAAAATTCACCCCAGTAACATGGTTCCCCCGTTTTCCCATAGAAATTCGGCTCAATTGTATATCATTACCTATGTATTTCATAGGCATTGCCTCAAGATTATAATCCTTCTATATCCAGAGCACAAAACCGATTTCGCCGAAAAAACGTGATATTGGCTTTATTTTGCGAATGGGCAACGTTTAATCGCAGCTTATCTTATTTTATTGGAACTTTAAAGTGCTTTCGCTCTATTTTCATGAATATCGCTGGTCTGTTGGCGGGAACCTGTGCAGTATGATATCTTTAATGGATGTTCTTATTTACAGATTAAGGAGGAAACTCATGAATCCTATCGGGAAACCGGTCGTGCTCACGGCCAACTTCAAAAAATTAGGCTTGCTGGGCGGGATTGGCCTGATTTGCTTTTTTATCTTTCAATTGCTTATTCCCTCGCTTAGCAATCCGAGTCCAGAATCAGTAATGAACGCAAAGGTCATCAGCAAACAAGAAGCGGTCATACACGCATTGGACTTCGCCCGCTCCGAGCTGGGCTATACTGAATCACAGCCAGAGGAGCCTGTCGTGACCTATCAGGCCGAAACAGATTTGTACGGTTATTTATCTAGAGAAAAACTGCTTCAACAGTACGACCGTACATGGAAAAAAAGTTACCCTTACGAAACCTTTCGGGTCGATCTGCCTGAATCCTCAGCGAAGAGCAAACTGCAAATTCATGTAGATTTATCCACTGGGAAGGTCGTAAGCTTTAAACGGATCACCTCCAACACCAATTACACACAGGCTGATATTTCTACGGATGAACAAGCACGTAACAGGCTTGTACGTGTGGCTGAGGACGGCATGACGCTCGAAGCCAAGGAGCAGACGGCCGCAGTATGGGTCAAGCGCTTTGGCTTTAAGCCGTCGGACTTGAAGCTCGCGACCACTGAAAAAGAAGGCGGATTAAAGTATACCGTAGACGATAAAAAAATCGGCGCCTCGGTACTTACACTGGCTTTTACTTTTGAAGACGGTGATGTTCGCTCCTTCACTCAAAGCTTTTCAGCCCCGTCGTCCTATACTGAATATATCGAAAAGCAAACATTTTGGGCGAATTGGATGACCTATGCGGGTTATGCCCTATTTAGCTTTGTGCTGGGTGTACTTGCCATTGTATATGCGTCACTCACACGACGATATACTTCATTTGTACGCGGCATTGTTCTGTCCGTTATATACTTTATTGCCAGTATAGCTGGGACCATGAACATGCTACCTTTATTGCAAGCAGAAGCAGGCGGTAAGGGCATGCTTATATTTCTTATGGTTTTCCAGATTGGTGTTACCTTCTTCATGGCTGTAGCGCTCTACTTCTCCTTGGTCGGCGGTGACGGACTTATGCGTCAGGTTGGGCTGAATGCATGGCCACGTGCGAAAGAGCCGGGCTACGGGCTGTATGTGCTTCGCAGTATGTATGTTGGCTACTTGTGGGCCTTTATTTTACTCGGGGTACAATCCATCTTATTCTTTATACTGGAGCGCACATTCAATACATTCTCCACAACAGATGCCACACAATCCCCTTACAATATGGCTTATCCATGGCTACTGCCGATTATGGCCTGGATGGCAGGTATTGGAGAAGAGACTGTCTACCGTCTGTTTGGTATTCCGATGGTCAAAAAAATAGTGAAAAATACTTTTGTGGCTTGTCTGATCACCACGCTGATTTGGGCACTGGGACATACACTTTATCCGATCTATCCGGTGATTTCCAGACCTATTGAGCTGACTTTTCTTGGTTTGCTGTTCAGTTTTGTGTTCCTGCGTTACGGCTTTATTGCCGCCATGTTCAGCCACGTTATTTTTGACAGCATTCTAATGGGACTTAGTGTGATGAGTCTGGGAGATACTGTGAACGTGAGCGCGGGTCTATTCTGGATCTTACTTCCAGCCATTGTGGGTTACATCATTTATTGGTTTAGTCCTAAAAAGCCGAATCGAATTATGTTTGAACCTATAAAAAAAGAGGAGCCGCATTCTACGACTCCTCCTCCTGAAGGGCAGCTATAATCTGACGCGCAAGCTTATCCCCAATAGAGAGAGGCCGGAAGTCTTCGACACTGGCCTCTCTTATTTTTTTGAGCGATCCAAAATGCTTAAGCAGTAACTTACGCCGTTTCTCGCCGATGCCTGGAATAGAATCCAGCCGGGAAGTTACCATAGATTTGCCGCGTTGCTCGCGGTGGAACGTGATGGCAAAACGGTGAACCTCGTCCTGAATCCGTTGCAGCAGATAAAATTCTTCGCTATTGCGTGCAAGTGTCACGGCCTCAGAGGACTCTCCCACTAATAGTTGGGAAGTTCTATGTTTGGCATCCTTCACCAGTCCACACACAGGAATGAACAAACCCAGCTCATTTTGCAATACATCGGTCGCCGCCTTAATTTGTCCACGTCCACCATCGACAACGATCAAGTCGGGACGTTCCAAATTTTCCTTAAGCACACGTTCATATCTACGTCGGATAACCTCACGCATCGTTTCATAATCATCGGGTCCCTGCACAGAACGGATCTTATATTTTCGATACTCCTTCTTGGCAGGCTTGCCATCAATAAACACGATCATGGCTGAGACTGGATCGGAACCCTGGATGTTGGAGTTATCAAACGCCTCCACCCGGTGCAAGCTATCCAGCCCAATGGCACGTCCGAGATTGCTTGCAGCTTTGGATGTCCGTTCCTCATCCCGCTCGATCAGCTTAAACTTCTCATCCAAAGCAACACGTGCATTTTCCGTCGCCATGCCTGTCATTTGCTTTTTCAGTCCACGCTGCGGTACAAGTACCTTTACATCCAACCATTCAGCCAGAGCGAGAGCCGCCGTACTCGGGTCCTCCAGTCCACCGGATAGTTGGGTTTCTGTTTCCTTTACTCCGGTATCTTGGTCACCAACTTGATCTTGATTTGTTGCTGCTGCATAAGTTGCCCGTTCTTCAGCCACCAGCAATGAGTCAGCAGAATGCTCTGTCTCCGTTTGTACCGCTTTCTCATCTGTCTGTCCGGTAGCATCGGCTGTAACTGCACTGTGGAGTACAGTTTCTGCCGCAACCGGTTGATCGACATTGACCTGTTCCGCCTGCATCAACTTAGGAGAATCTGGCAGCAATATTTCTTGCGGCACTGCCGGGTTATCACTATAATATTGCGTCACATAGGACATAAAATCACTGTAAGCCTCACCATAGAAAGGAAAAGTCGACATATGGCGCTCGATCATTTTACCTTTGCGGACATATAGGATTTGTACACACATCCAGCCCTTATCTACTGAAAAACCGAATACATCTCGATCCTTCGCATCTGATGTGGTGATTTTCTGCTTTTCCATCATCGCGTCGATACTGATAATCTGATCTCGCAGCTCCTTGGCCCGCTCAAAGTACAATTCCTCTGCGGCCTCCTGCATTTTACGCTGAAGATCCTTTTTAATTTCCTCATGTCCCCCGCTTAAAAAGGAACCAATCTCCTGACCAATCTGGTCATACGTTTCCTTCTCGACCTCTTTCACACAAGGCCCCAAACATTGATGCATGTGATAATACAGGCATACTTCCTTGGGCATCACACCACACTTGCGTAACGGATACATACGATCCAGCAGCTTCTTCGTCTGATGTGCCGCGTAGGAATTGGGGTACGGTCCAAAATATTTTGCTTTATCTTTCAGAACGCGACGGGTCACCTCCAGCTTGGGGTGTGCCTCGTTCGTAATTTTCAAATACGGAAAGGTTTTATCATCCTTCAATAGCACGTTATAACGCGGCTGGTACTTTTTAATGAGGTTGCACTCCAAAATGAGCGCCTCCATATTACTGCCTGTAACGATATATTCAAAATCACGGATATCGGAAACCAGTCGCTGCGTCTTGCCGTTATGGCTACCTGTAAAATAGGAACGGACCCGGCTTTTCAACACTTTGGCCTTGCCGACATAAATAATGGTGCCTTCGCTATTCTTCATCAGGTAACAGCCTGATGCATCCGGCAGTAACGCTAATTTGTGCCGTATGTTCTCCAGCGCCTTCTCCTGAGCCTGCAAGTCCTCCGCATAAGGTTTCATTTGCCCGGTTCCTCCTTCCATTCTTAAATGATGACTCAACTAACTACTTATAATATATAGGAATAATACACAAAAACGCCCCCGGTATTTACAACCGGAGGCATTGACCTTTCATGGCCGCTCCACCAAGCCCCCGCGGGAGCATGGGTCACATGCGATGATTATTGGTGTTTAGTAAGCATGCTTTTCAGCGCTTCTTTGGAGTTCAGACCTACCACTTTATCAACAGGCTGTCCGTCTTTGAAAACGATCAGGGTCGGAATACTCATCACACCGAAACGGGAAGCAGACTCTGGATTTTCATCCACGTTCACCTTCGCGATTTTGACGCTGTCGCCAACTTCTGTGGACAGATCCTCCAAAATAGGAGCGATCATTTTGCAAGGACCGCACCATGGCGCCCAAAAATCAACCAAAACGGTTCCTGTGCCTTCGACTTCTGCGTTGAAGGATTGATCGGACACGTTAACAATTGCCATTGTATGTTCCTCCTTTATAGAAAAGTCAAGATTATTATAACCTGTAATGTCTGTTTCGACACCTTTTAATTATATCACAATAGTCTTTTAATTGTAAGATATCAAAATAGCAGACGGATAAACGCTTATCCCCGCTGATTTTTTCCCTTTACGGTAATGACATCTACAAAAGGACGAATCCGGTCCATCAACCGTTGTCCCTTGTACATTTCCTCTCCATCCTTACTCGTAAAGCTGAGATGCTTCTCCAGCCCCTGCAATGAGTAATTGGAAGTATAAAAGGTAGGTTTGCGGTTCATTCGGTAATTCAAAATAGAGCCCATCACGTGATCCCGTACCCACGGGCTTAAATTTTCGGCACCAATATCGTCAAATACGAGCAAATCACAATTTTTGAGCATTTCGGTTGTTTCCTTCAGCTTCTGCCCATCCTGGATCATGGACTTTAAGTCCTCCACAAAATCAGGCATATACACAATCACACCGTTCAGACCCGACAGAGCCAGCTCGTGCAACAGATAACCCATCAAAAAGGTTTTGCCCGTACCAAATGTCCCCTCCAGATACAGTCCTTTTTTCGATAGTCCCTGACTTTTTGTTTCTTCAATGTAGCGGAATAGCTGTGTGACAGCAGGCATACGTTGTGAATCTTTGCGCGCAATTTCAAGGGCGTTATATCCCTCCAGAAGTGCACGTTCATCCACATAGAAGCTTTTAATCCGCTCACGCACCCGTTGCTCATGTTGGGAAGCAATCTGCTTCGCACATGGGGTCCGAATGTCTACAATTTCAGCAGTTCCATTCGGATATTCCACGCCCAGCTTGCAAAAGTGGCCCTGAAAATCGTTAGGACACCGTTCCAGTCCCGGACAATTGTCGCAATTTCGACGATCCCGGGCATACTGAAAGAGCATGCTCATGTTGAGTCGCAATTGTGTTTCGTCCACATCAGGATGCGCAGCACAAAATTCCTGCACGAGCGGATCATTTAGAACCTGATCCGCTACATTGCGAGTGCGCTGGCGAAACGAAGGGTTCTGCATCTGCTGTAGCAAATCGCCCAGTGATTCCAAGAACGCTCCTCCTTTCTTAAAATGTGCAGAGTTATGGACACCTTAAAATCTACCTACACCTTTTTCTGTTTACCGGATTGCATTCGTTCGGCCAGACGCAGCAGTTCATCCAATTCTTCCTCAGATACAGACTCCTCAGAAGGATGATCCTGTACGATTGGAATGGATGGCTTGGCAGGCCCGTTATTTTTGGCATACGCGCGGGATCGGCCGCCGGAAGGAGAAGCAGAGGACTGTTTTCCTTTTACCTTGGCTTGATCCCTTATATATTGGACGGCTTTTTCGTAAGTGTTTACCTGCTTAAGCAGCATGTTGGAAGCAACGGCCTCGACAAAGTTGCGGTTAATCCGCTGATCGCTCCCAGATACGAGCAGAGACATCAAATAATGAATCAGCACGTTGATGACTTCACCGGGTAGCTTATAGCTGATATCAATTTTCTCGAATATATCCAGCAGGTTACCGGGAACCGTGCCGGGGAAAAAGGTTTGCAGCAAACGACGATAAGGCTCGTTGCGCAACATCATATTATATTGGTGAATGTCACACTTGGCTGTGAATTGTGGTGGAACCTCCACATAAAATTCCATTTCCACAGCCTGTTCTGCAGGCGGCTCTTCAGATGTGGAAGTTTCCCTCTGGCGCAAGGCGACCACTTTGGCGGCCTGTACCTGCTGTTCCTCCTGACGCTTCCGATCCTGTCTGGAGTGCTGACTAGCCCGAAGCTGAAGCTCGTCAAGCAACAAATCGCCTGCTTCGGTAAAAATACCATCCTCATCCAGCAAGCGACTGATATCCTGTACGGAAAGGTCAAATTTGCGAACAACGTAATTGACCATGCCTAACTGCTCGTGCTCAAACCGAAGACGCTCCACGTGCTTACGATTGGCAGATTCACGCGGAAAACGGAGAATAATATCCGCATAATTCAATGCTTCCTCCGATTCTGACGCTAGTGCTCCAGTCTGACGGCTAGTGGACACCTCGGACAGCGCCTGCTCCAGTTCATAATCTATAACATGGGTATTCAATTCAAATAACTCGTAGAAAGGAATCGAAATATTCTCTTTATTATAGGAAGATTGCGACCATTCGCTAGATTCCCTGCTCCACAACGATTCTCTCAGAGAGAGCACTGCAAACTTACCAATCTTGTCTCTCAACAAAAGGGTGAGATGCTGTGTTCTGAAAAACTCAGCAGGTGCAAGCGGCGGCTGCATCTCATATTCATACATATAGTCGTCCGTTTCGGGTGCATACAGCCTGGACGTCTGTAACAGACCGACGGCCTCCAGCTTGGAGGTTTGTTCAATCAAATACTTGCGTCCCTTCTCACTCGGCTCCAGTCCCAGTGTCAGAAAAAGGCGACGCTGCTGTTCCAACGGCGAATAACCGATTTGTCCGACTGGCACATGCTGGAACAACAGTCGATACAGACTGACCGCAAATGCGCCTACCATCGGCTGATAGACGCTTCCCAGCATCAATTCATCCAGTGCGCTCAAGCCAAATTCCCGATAAACGCAGTAGCGGTGGTTCTCAGTATAGTGCAGCAGGTTTTTCATCCGCATTCCAACATTCTTCCTTTCCTGACATAACGGTCTCCAAGATGTTTTTCTATTCTATCATACTTGCCTTCTCGTGGGACCAACAAAATAAGGGCAATTGTTCTCCTTTTTGGCAGCCATATTCGTCTGAGTTCTACTTTTTTCGAGAATACTAACTATTTTATGACTTTGTGACCTGCATCATGGTAAAAATAAAATTCTTCACACTTCTTTCATTGGTGAAAAGCTTTACTTTGAGCTACAATATAATGGTTAAGCATCACGTATTGGATACAGGAAAGATATAAGGAAGTACACATATTTCGGCTAAGCCGATTATCATTTACAGATCGTAAAGGAGTGTAGATCGTGAGTCAACATCAACCACAACAAACCCCAGCAACACCCAACGAAGTAGCCTCCACACTGGAAGGCTGGTATGCGCTTCACGATTTTCGGTCCATCAACTGGACAGCATGGAAGACCGCAGACGATGAAGAGCGCGCCGGAGCACTGGACGAGCTTCAAGAGTTTATGAAGGAATGGAACGTTACCGAGGAAGCGGGTCTGGGCAGCTCAGCTGTCTATACTGTAGTCGGACAAAAGGCTGATTTTGTCATGATGCACCTGCGTGAAACGCTGGAAGACCTCAATAAACTGGAAAATGATTTTAACAAAACAACCTTCGCCAAATATACAACTAAAACCTACTCTTATGTGAGTGTGGTTGAACTGAGTAATTATTTGAGCAAGGATGAAGACCCTATGCAAAATCCACAAATTGTCGCACGCTTGAAGCCTGTATTAAACAAGGCTCGTTATATCTGCTTCTATCCAATGAACAAAAAACGTGATCTGGATGACAACTGGTATATGCTTTCGATGGACGAGCGTCGCACCTTGATGCGCAGCCACGGTTTAATTGGACGCAGCTATGCTGGCAAAGTAAAGCAAATCATTTCCGGTTCCGTCGGCTTTGACGATTGGGAATGGGGCGTAACACTGTTCTCCGATGACGCACTTCAGTTCAAAAAGCTAATCTACGAAATGCGTTTTGATGAAGTCAGTGCACGTTACGGTGAATTCGGCTCCTTCTATGTCGGCAGCGTGTTGAATGAAGAGACATTTGAAGACATGTTGAAGCTGTAAGACGCAGACATCAACTCTTTACTGAAAAAAACCGAGGATTTCGTGAACTCCCACTTTCGGGACGACGAAATCCTTTTTTTATTGCATCACAGGCTCTACCACTACGGATGTATTCTCACTTTTCGCCAGCTTTCTTTTCTCCAGAGCAATCAAAATAAAGATAATAAGCAGCAAACCACTTAGTAAGACCAAAAAGCCTCCCAACTCGGGAATAAAATATTTTAAGCTCCCACCTTTGAAGCCCATACCTCTCAAAAACTTGAAATGCCAGGTCAATGGGAGAATGTTACTTACATATTGCAGCGATGGAGGCAGCATAGCCACTGGCAATTGAGCGCCGCTCAGTAAAAACGAAGGCAGTATAATTAGCATGAGGCGTGAGGAAGCTTTTCCAGGATTCGCAGCATTCCACCCTAAAGCCATCGCAAACAAACTCAACGTAACCGTGTATAGGAAAAATGGAATACTGAGCTGCCATACATTCGCTTCAAAGCGTAGGCCCCCAATTTGCTTAAGTAAACCAATGGACAGGTAAAAGGACACACATCCTACTAACGCATACGGTAACGCCCTAAGAATCAATCCATACGAATGTTGGAGTTCTTCTTTTAATCTACCTTGCTCCCGCAATCGCGGGACAATTGTCAGTACAGTAGCACCAATCAGTGAAATCATGACCGTATTAATGAATCCCATAACCGAGGTCATCAAAGTAGCATTGGTAGGATTATATAACAGACGCTGCTGAAGCAACATATTAGAAGTAAGCCCTGTAACCTGGCTGTCACTCATTCCCATGCCCTTTAGTCCACCACCAGCCAGCATCGCATTTTCCGTCGCCATAATCTCTGTGACTGCCGAGCGTAGATTTCCAGTCGCCTGACCTACCGTATTATCCACATAAAAACCGATGTTGCTCTGAACTCCTTTGATCCTATTTTCCTCCAACCCAGCTGGAAGGTAAATCACCGCAAAAAACTTTTCATTATATAAAAGTAAATTCGGATCAGCTTCATTCTCATGCACATGGCGTACATCAATATACTGCGATGCATCTAATTTATTAATAAGCTGTCGGCTATAACTGCTATGATCTAAATCGACTACAGCTACAGAGGCATCGTTAAGCTGATTATTTTTAAAAACAAATCCAAAGGCTACAGCTACTACGATAGGAACGAGCAGCATAACAAAAACCATCTTACCGCTGATCAACAGCTTCCATTCTTCTATAAAAGCCTTCATTTCGTCACAACCTCTACCGTCATTCCAGGTAATAATTCAGATGTGCGCTGAACATCTACCCGTACTTGGAAGGAGCTTGTATCCGACAGACCTTTGTCCCGACTCATTCTCATGTTGGTGTACTGAGGAGCAGAAGTGATGTACCTCACCTTGCCTTGGACATCTTTATCTAAAGCTACAACGTGCGAAGTCACATTTCCCCCAGCTTTAAACTGTGACATGGAATCCTCACCCACATAAATATCGTAGTAGAGCTGATTGGTTTCGATAACGGCGCCCGTTGCCCCCGTAGAAACGATCTCTCCCATTTTAGGTACAATACGCGACACCTTACCATCTGTGGATGCCTTCAGCACCATACGTCCCCGCTGCAATTCCAAAGTTTTGAGTTGAACACTTAATGCCTGCTTTTGTTGAGCCAGAAGATCCACATTGTATTCGCTATTCTTAACATCTTTTCGTGTTTGCGAGGTTTGAGTCAAGGCTTCCTTGGCTTTTTCTGTTTTGATACGAGCCTGCTGGCGTTCCTCAGCAGTTGCGCCAGCCTCCATTTTATCCAAAGCGGTTTGCTGCTGAGCGATCCCATTTCTAGCAATGTCCGATTGTTTGCTAGCCGCTGTAATCTGGTTATTAGAAATTTCAACCTGATCCTTAGCTGTATCTAACGCGATTTGGGCATTATCCAGTTGGTTTTTGGCGTTATCCAGTTCTGCTTTGGTTACAGCTCCGGCATCATATAACGCTTTGATACGGTTGTAATTCACATTAGCCAAGTCCAGAGCCTGTTGTCTGGATGCTACTGTTTTTTGCGCGATTTCCGCATTCCTTTTGGCTGTCTCTACTCCTGTCAGAGCTGCGTCCAACGATTGCTGTGCTGCTTCAACAGCCAGCTTTTGTCTTAGAATATCCTCCGCACGTGTTCCTTGATTTAATAAGGACTCTCCTGCTTGCGCGGCTTGAATGTCCAATTGTCCCTGTTTTTCTGAAGTTGAAATTTCCTCCGACTGATTTTGAAGCCCGTCTTTAGCCTGTTTTATTTTCACATCAGCCTGAGCGATATCCGTTTTTAATTTCTCAATTTGCAAATCAAGGTCTACAGGATCAAGGGTCATGATTACGTCCCCTTTTTTCACCTGTTGTTCTTCCTTCACCTCAATCGTGTTTACTCTTCCCCCTACACCCTGAAAAGCAACATTCACGGTATCTGCCGTAAGCAGTGTGTTTTTTTGTTGGGCTGCCATACTCACAGCATCCTTGCCGCTCATTGCCATCAGCGTACCTCCAGTACCTAATGCGACAACAAGTAGCACGTACACAATGATCTTTTTATTCATTACAACAAACTCTCCTTCATGATGATTTAGCCAATGATAGTTAAAAAATAATAATCAAAAACAAATAAGGAACCTGATAGTACGACGTCTAACTATTTAAGCCGGGAAATTTGATTATTCCCTTTTTATCCGTTCAAGTCCTGAGGATAGCTTATTTAATAACGTAGCAAATAGAATATGATCCTCCTGCGTAAATTCATTCATTAAATCCGAAAAAAGCTGGATGAACATCGGAATTTTTCCCGTCATTAACTGATTTCCTTCATCAGTCAAGGAAATCGCGGTCATACGTCGATCCGTCAGCGTACTTCTTCGGATGATGCCGTCCCGTTCCAGCTTATCAATTACGCTGGTTACTGTTGAACGAGTAACCCCTGAATATTCAGCCAGCTCTGATGGAGTCAATGCACGTTCATGTAAAAACAATGGCATTAAAATTTTCAGGTTGCCTACTGATAGCCCATATTCCGAGAGTCTGGAAGACACTCCATTGTACACTTCATGTGCTGCCTGCACGAAAAGTACCCACGTATTCAACGATTGGGAGTCCACATTTGGAAACTTTTCAGTCAATAAATGTATTCTCTTGGGATCGGCATTGATTTTAAAATCAGAATTCAATGTGAAGCTCCCCCTCTGTAATTAGTAATCATACTATACGTCGTCTAATAGTTATGAGTCAATACCTTTTTTATTCATCTAAATAAAAAAGGTCTCCAGGCTCCTGTATAAGAGTCGTGGAAACCTTTCTACCTTTAGAAAAACCGTCCTTTTTTTAGTACCAGTGGAATTCCGCCTATGATGAACAGATAGCGGAGATCGACAATTTTTTTCAATTGTGCGGCCACCCAACCTTTTATTTTGCGTTTGCCCACCACGGCGACGGCTTCGCCTTTTCCAAGCGAAGCAACCGTCCCTTTGTTGGAAAATACGAACTTGTGCAGTTCCTTTTTGCGAAGAGTAGCGGCCAGATTCTTGGCACAAAGGACCCCTTGCTGCATCGCAATTTGGGCAGTCGGTGGATAAGGGCGTCCTTCGGGATTAAACATCAGGGAGCTGTCCCCGATAATAAAAATATCATCGTGGCCCGGTGCACGCAGAAAATCGTCGATTTTCACCCTTCCGCGCATCACTTCGAATCCGGCTTTCTCAATTAATCCGTTTCCACGAATCCCTCCCGTCCAGACCACCGTGCAGGCTTCGATTTTCTCACCCTCACCAACGATTACACCATCCTGCAAGCATTCCTTAATCGGAATTCCAATGCGGAAGGTGACCCCTTTACGCTTAAGGACATCCATCGCATACTCCACCAGTTCAGGATCGAACCCTGGCAGTGCCGTAGGAGCTGCCTCGACGTTAATGATTTGAATCCGGTTAAAGTCAATGTCATACGCTCTAGCGAGCTGTGGCAAACGATCCGCCAACTCCGCTACAAACTCAATCCCGCTAAAACCAGCGCCTCCTACGACGAAATTAAGGCGACCTGGCTTACCGTCATTTTTATACAGGGCCAGTTGGTATTCAATATGCTCACGAATCAGGCGAACCGAGTTAATACTGCGAATCGTCAGCGCGAACTTATCCATTCCCGGAATACCGAATGTTTCTGGCTCCCCGCCTAGTCCGATGACCAAATAATCGTAGGACAGCGAGCCATCCTCCAGCACGATTTTTTTCTCCTTTGGTATGATTTCCTTAACCGTTCCTTTGACTAAATCCACCTTGAACTCATCGATTAGCTGCGCAATCGGAATCCTTGAATGCTCAATCGTATCCGTACCTGCCGCAGGCATATGAAGATGTGTCGTAATATAGTGGTAATCATGACGGTTGATCAGCGTGACATCCGCCTCATTGTGCTTGAGCTCCTTTTGCAATTGCTGAGCCGTCAATATACCGCCATATCCGGCGCCCACAATGACAATTTTGGGAATACTGCTCATGCTTCTACCCCTTCCGATATACATAATTATTCAAAGCTGTTCTCTCAAAACGGTTAATTTATACGCACAAAAAAGTCTTCATCAAATATTAATAGCTTTAACTTTGCAAGCGGAACCTGGCAGTTTATAATGATAAACAGTGAATCATGCGTTCGGCGGCTATCTGAACCTCTATGCGGCTGATTCAATAATTACAAATCCCATACTATCCCTTTCGGAGGTGTTTTTAGAGTGACAGCTCAATCCACAGGCGCGGAGATCCGCGATCTGATCATTATTGGAGGCGGTCCAGCCGGTATTTTCGCCGCTTTTTACGGAGGAATGCGTCAGGCATCCGTCACCTTAATTGAAAGTATGCCCCAACTGGGCGGCCAGCTTGCAGCCCTTTATCCTGAAAAATATATTTATGACGTCGCTGGCTTTCCTAAAGTAACTGCACAGGAACTGGTCAACAATTTGGTTCAACAAATGAACCACTTTAATCCAGAAGTGCAGCTAGAAGAGAAAGTCGTATCGTTAGAGAAAAAAGAAGAACGCCACTTCATCGTAAAAACAGACAAAGGTGGCGAGTATCATGGTAAAGCGGTTATTATTACCGCTGGTGTTGGTGCTTTCGAGCCACGCAGACTGGAGCTTCCAGGTGCCGAACGTTTTGAAAAAACGAACCTGCATTACTTTGTCAGCGACCTGAGCAAATTTGCAGGCCGAAAAGTGCTAATCAGCGGTGGCGGTGACTCTGCCGTAGACTGGGCACTCATGCTGGAACCGATTGCAGAACAGGTTACATTGATTCACCGCCGCGACAAATTCCGTGCGCATGAACACAGTGTCGAAAACCTCCTCGCATCCAAAGTAAACGTGATTACACCAACGGAAATTACAGAATTGCATGGAGAAGACACGATTACAAAAGTCACTCTTGCTCATGTAAAAACCAAAGAAACACAGGAAATCGAAGTGGACGATGTGATCGTTAACTTTGGATTTGTATCCACACTTGGCCCAATTGCTGAATGGGGAATTGAAATCGAAAGTAACTCCATCGTGGTCGATTCTCGCCAGGAAACCAATATTCCGGGCATTTTCGCCGCAGGGGACATTACGACCTATCCAGGCAAGCTCAAGCTGATTGCGGTCGGCTTTGGTGAAGCTCCTACGGCAGTCAACAACGCCAAGGTCTATGTAGATCCAGATGCCAAGTTGTCTCCCGGCCACAGCAGTAACATGAAATTGTAGTCTAGTTTAGACTATGACAAAAAAGGGTATTTTACTCCAAATTTGAATGTTTGGAGTGAAATACCCTTTTTTACGGTGTGCCTATTCGTTGCAGTGATTGTCTGTAAAGTCATTCGAACCCTGAATGACTTTACAGTCGCAGTACGAGAGCTTGTCCGGTCTAATGAAGGACTACGGCTGTATTCATCTCTAGATTTCTTTTGTGAATCTCAGCCAGCAACAGTGCAATGAAGTCACATTCAAGTTTAAGCTCGATTGCCATCTGATAGGAATCCAAAAGCATTTCATCCGTCAGCATAGCCATCCTCGACACAACCTTTCCTTTTATTTCAAAATCTATTCTATCAAAATACCAAAAACGGAACAAGCGTTCTGTTATCCACAGTCAATTGTGGAAATCCTGTGTATAAATTGTTGGTAAGTGTCGTTAACCCATATATGTGACAGGGGATAATGTGGACAATATTTATACACAGAATTTTGACGCTCGAACACAAAAAAAATATTTTTATTGTTTATACAAATATATTATATTTAGTGTCTTGTTAATAGATTAAACTGGAAATTTTCTAAAGAAAACAGAAATTTATTGAGGCCTTGTGTTAACCTCTAAAATCCATACCCGTCCATTCTGATCTAGTCCGTAATCAAATCCCAGTTGTCCGATCCCGGGAAATCTTCTTTCCAGTATCGGAATACAGCGCTGTGTAAGTTCAATGATCTCTCGCCGCTTCTGAGCAGCAAGCCGTCGGGGATATATCATCCGAAGCGCCTCTGTTCCCTTCAGCAAAGTTCCCCCTTTGCACAGATTCGTAATGACCAGCCCAGGCCGAGCATGACGGGCAACCACCGCACGAAAATCCCATCGCTGCCCTTCCTTCACGACTTTGACTCGATAGTCGACAGGTCTACCTTGAATACTTGCTAGTTGGATGCCTTGTTGAATGAGATATGGACGTTGGATTCGGAGCTTATTGATTCCGATTACAAGCGCTCTAAAATGACTGAACCGGTGCGTGTGCTCCATCCGCGTACAGGTGTATCCCCTACGCTCCTTTGCCACACGCATGACTCCGATTCCTCCACCTCCTTTCACAGGTTTTATAAATACAAAAGCATGCCGCCGCAGCATCATGCGCAATTGTTCTTCACTATATAGACAGGTTTCCGGTATATAAACGGCGGTATATGGATGGTGGAGCAGCGCCTTCGTCTTTAGCCATTTGCTTGCAAGTTGTCTCATGTAACCCTCTCCTTTCGCCGTCAGTTATACTTATACATACTCAACAGGAATGTTCTATTCTTGGATGATTGTCCGCGGCATGTGTCTATTTCGACAAGATCATGGCGAACGGTAGCATGCACCGAACATCACTGGTACAATGACAATAATCTACTACCATTTGCACGGAGCAGCGGAAATTACCGGCAAATCGTTTTTTCAACAAGGAGGGCAACTCATGAATAGCAAAATTGGCATCATGGACATTGGCTCAAACTCCATACGTTTGGTGATCTATGAAATGACAGAGACAGGAGCCTATCGAATTGTACAGGAATGCAAAGAAGCTGCCCGACTGAGCGAAAAGGTTGGGGCCAACGGCCGTATGGAACGGGAGGCGATCCGAAGCATCGCTCCATTGCTGCGCCAATTTATGGCGGTATGCCATATGCACGGGGTTGTCCGTATGCGTGCAGCAGCAACAGCAGCCATCCGCAATGCCACGAATTCGGACGAAATCGTACAATGGATTGCGGAGGAGACAAATTTAACACTGGAAATACTGAGCGGGGAGCAAGAAGGCTATGCCGGTTTTCTGGGCGTAGTGAACACTATGAATGTGAGTGACGGAATCATTATTGACATCGGGGGTGGCAGTACCGAAATTACGCTGTTCCGCGATCGAAAGCGACTGCATACGGTGTCATTTCCCTTTGGCGCCGTCAATATGAATTGGCGCTTTGGACGTGAGGTTAAGAATGGCGAATGGTCACCTCAACAGATTGAGGAAATGGAGAGCTTTGTCCGTTCTTCACTGCAAAATCATGATTGGATCTTCTCCAATCCGGGTCTGCCATTCATCGGGCTGGGCGGAACCCTGCGTACTTTGGCTAAAATCAATCAGAAGCGGCAGGATTACTCACTTCCTGTGACGCACCATTACGAAATGACGATAGAAGATGTCGATTACTTCTATGGCAGTCTGCCCCATCTTCCCTATGAAAAACGCAAAAAAACAGCCGGCCTGTCCAAGGACAGAGCCGACATCATTGTACCAGGTCTTATTATATTGAAAACGATATTTGAAGCTGCTCAAGGCTCCGCGTATCTGGTCAGTGGAGCGGGTCTGCGAGACGGCCTATTTCATGAGCTGGTCAACGCTGAACAGCCCGTGGTAGCTAATCCGCTTATCACATCCATTCGCAATATCCTTTCGTTTGCTGTCCCGGTTAGCGAAGCGCATGTCAAACGGGTTAACGAGTACGCCGTCCGGCTCTATGACACATTGGCTAGCGGAACCTCAGCGGCTATGGACAAACGTTTGTTACTGACCGCAGCAACTCTTTACAAAACGGGGGCTGCCTTGAATTATTATCATTTCCGCCAGAATTCCGTGTTCTGGATTTTACATGCAGGCATTGGCGGTCTATCCCATAGGGAAACGGTGCTAGCCGCGTTGATCGCGGATTACCATCCCAAGAACCGGACCCCCCGTTTGCTACGCACACATGCGGATATTTTGGAGCCTTCCGACGAGGAACGTGTACATCGGCTCGGCTCACTGCTCCAGCTCGCGATTGGCATGGATCGGAGTGAGTCCGGAATGATTACCAGCATCAATCCTACTACAGGGGATGACGCACTGCATCTTCGTCTGGAAAGCAAGAGTGAACCCATATTAGAACAACGGGAGCTGGAGACCGTTGCTAAAGATTTCCAAAAGGCGTGGAACCTTACATTGTCGTGGTCCATTCTACCTTCTTCCAATTTCTAACCTTCATCGCTTCAGATTGGCTCCTGATGGGAGCCTCTTTGTCGTTTCTGGACACAAATTGATAGCTGCCATTAGGCAAAAGCTGGCGCGCCTTCACATTATCTCTTAACGATAAATGCAGAATATCTGCCAGCATTTCTTTGATCCCGTCATCATAAATCGGGCACATCAGTTCAATTCGGCGGGTCAAATTGCGCGTCATCCAATCCGCACTGGACAGAAATAACTCGGATTTTCCTCCATTTTCAAAATAAAACAATCTGGAATGCTCCAGAAAGCGGTCTACAATACTGATGACACGTATATTCTCGCTGAATCCTTCCACACCGGGACGCAAACAGCAGACCCCTCTGATGATAAGATCAATCTTCACACCTGCCTGGGAAGCCGCATATAGTTCATCGATCATCTCCTGATTGGATAAGGAGTTGATCTTGGCAATAATCCGGGCGGGCTTGCCAGCCAATGCTTGCTCTGCTTCCCTACGGATGAGTTCAAATAGCTTGTTCTTCATTCCTGTTGGAGCCACGGTAAAAGCCTGCAAAGTCTTAAGCGCGGAGAATCCCGTGATTTCATTAAACAGTTCGGAGGCATCCTCACCAAGTACAGGGTCTGACGTAAACAATCCGATATCCGTATACACGCGCGCCGTGCTTTCATTATAATTGCCTGTGCCTACATGCACATATCGTTTGAGCGCGTTGCGCTCATGACGTATGACAAGAATGATTTTGGCGTGCGTCTTCAAGCCAACCAACCCATACACTACATGACAGCCTGCTTTTTCAAGCGTACGCGCCCAGGCAATATTACGTTCCTCGTCAAAACGGGCTTTCAGCTCCACCACCACCGTTACCTGCTTGCCCGATTCGGCCGCACGTGCCAATGCCGGAATCAGCTTCGATTCCCCGTTGACACGGTACAGGGTCATTTTGATTGCCATCACATCCGGGTCCTCTGATGCCTCAATGATAAAATCAGTTACCGCATCGAATGATTCATATGGATGGTACACGAGCACGTCCCGTTTGCGAAGAACGTTGAAAATATCCTCTTGCGGGGGTAGTTCTTCCGGATACAGTGGTTTGATTGCCGGAAATTTCAAATGCGAATACCCCTCCAAATGATCGGCAAAAGACGACAAAAACGTCAGATCCAACGGCCCGTCCATCTCAAACACATGATCGAACAGCTTGAATTCGCGTTGAAGCTCCATCAGGGCATAAGGATGAATCCCTTTTTCTACTTCCAGTCTTACCGGCGCCCCCCGTCGTCTTCGACGCAGCTCTTTTTCAATCTCTTCGAGCAAATCTTCGATCTCTTCTTCATTAATGGACAAATCGGAGTTACGCGTAACACGAAAGGCATGAACCGCCTCCGGAATATATCCGGTGAACAGCGTTTGGATGTGATGCTTGATTAGTTCCTCAATTAAAATAAATGATTTCTTCTTGCTGTTCGACCGCAAAGGCACCGTAACAACACGTGGAATATTCGAAGGCACCTGCACAATGGCAAAAAGCGGTTTATCCTCCTCCGTATCCCCGGGACGTCTCAAGACGACCGCTAAATATACGTATTTATTGTGAACGAGTGGAAAAGGACGGCTCTGATCGACCGCCATCGGCGTGAGTACCGGAAATATAATTTCATGAAAATATGCATCCAGCGACTTGCGCTGTGTCGTATTTAAGTCTTCATATTCGAACAGTAAAAGACCTTTTTTCGTCAAGAGGCGAGAAATATCACGATATGTCCGGTATTGTTCCGATACCATCGAGACGGTACGCTTGATCAGGCGTTTGTACAAACCGGAGGGGGTATATCCCGTAAAATCCTTTTGCATAAAACCCGCCTTGATCTTCTCGCGCGTCTCTGCAACACGAACAGCCATAAACTCATCCAAATTGCTAGATACAATCGCCAAAAATTTGGCTCTCTCCAGCAACGGTGTATCTGCATCCTGAGCTTCCTGAAGCACACGGCGATTAAATTCAATCCAGCTTAAATCTCGGTTAAAGTAACGTTCTGACCCGGCTTTATCCTTATTCTGACTCTCTATCAACATATGGCCTCCATCAATTCATGCAGTATAGTTACCCTTTATTGTACTATTAGATGAAACGCACTAGCATCACAGCAGTGTAAACGCAATGTAAAATGTGTGTAAACACAAACTGGATGTTTGAAAAGGTCAATCGGACGCTTTACAAAAATAGCATTAAGCGGTACAGTGTTTACGTCTGTTTCATAGAGTAGATTGACGAACCGTTCCTTTTTCAGTTGTTTATGTTCATTATGATGTGTAGTAATCACTTAGTAGCCACGTTCAATTGCTGATTTTCAAATGGCATGATATAGGGAGGATTTACGTTATGGAACCCAAGAAAACGCCACGCGTACTGCAAAAAAACATCGAATTTTTCACCGCGGCGCTGTCTCAACACCTCGTTTCAGTCTGGCAAGAGGACCCTACAGGTGTATACTGTGAGATTGGCTGTGGATATATCGAGTTATTCAGTAGCGAGATGATTCGGGTGCGCAATCAAGATGGAACCCCAAGCCATTATGACCGCAATATTACTATGTTTCAGCTAATCACGAAGGATCAGCCGATATAATTATTATATGCTATGCCTGCGCTGTTCTTCCAGATTAGAATTGCTTTATGTTTACAACTACCGATTTTCATATCTGCTGAATCTTGCAGTTTTTCCAAAAAGCGCCTCAGAGCGCTTTTTTTGTCGACTTTTTTTGAACATCGTTTCGAAAAGCAGTATGATTAGGAAGCATATTACCATAATTTAAAGGGGAATCAACCGATGGAGCATACAACATCAGATGGGCGCATCCTGGTTATGACCGCGGTTGAAGGCGAACGGGAAGCAGTATTACGGGGCCTGAAAGGCGACACCCGTTTTGTGGTCGAGCTGGCTGGCGTGGGCGCTCCGTCCGCAGCGGCTTCAACCGCGCTAGCACTGGCTGCGGCTGGTGACTACCGTCTGGTCATTAGCGCCGGAATTGGTGGCGGCTTCGCGGAGGTCGCTGCACTGGAGAGCGTCGTTGTTGCTGACGCGATCATTGCCGCCGACCTGGGGGCAGAAACGACAGAGGGCTTCAGCAGCGTGGACGAGCTGGGTTTCGGCTCAAGCCGAATTGCCGTGAATGTTGCCACCGCGCAGCGATTCGTTCAGGCGTTGCGTGCCACTGGACAGACGGCTGTCGCGGGACCGATCCTGACCGTCTCTACAGCCACCGGTACGGCGGCAACAGCGGAACGGCTGGCTAAGCGCGTTCCCGGAGCTGCTGCCGAAGCGATGGAAGGCTACGGCGTAGCCGTGGCGGCAAATAGACTGGAACTGCCCACGATGGAAATCCGCACGATTTCCAATGCTGTTGGTCCACGTGACCGTGCCGCCTGGCGAATCAAAGAGGCTTTGCAAGCGTTGGAAGCCGCATTTTCTACATTAACGGAGGTTATATAGATGCAAATTGCTTTTTCACCTTGTCCCAACGACACTTTTGTCTTCCATGCCCTGGCGCATGGATTGATTGCGGGCGCACCCGCGCTGGACATTACATTTGCCGATATCGACATCACCAACAATCTGGCGATCACACCAGACGGGCTCGATATCATGAAAATTTCGTATGCTGCACTCCCTTGGGTGCTAGATGAATATGCCCTGTTGCCTTGTGGGGGCGCACTGGGCCGGGGTTGTGGCCCGCTCGTGCTGACCAGGGAAGGTTCCACGATCGAAGGCCCGGAAGCCCTGTCTGGCAAGCGTGTAGCCGTTCCAAGTGAACGTTCCACCGCCTATCTGCTGTTCCGCCTGTGGGCAGCCAAGCATGTGCCTGGGGGTGTCGGCGAGATCGTCGTGATGCCGTTCGACCAAATCATGCCTGCTGTCCGTGACGGGCAGATGGATGCCGGACTGGTTATTCATGAAGCACGGTTCACGTATCCGTCCTACGGACTTAGTAAGCAAGTCGATCTGGGGAACTGGTGGGAAGAAGATACAGGGCTGCCGATCCCGCTCGGAGCCATTATTGCCCGCCGTACGCTGGATCTGGATGCGATCACAAACTGGATACGCGCCTCTGTCGAATACGCTTGGAAGCATCCCGAAGCTTCGCGTGAATATGTATTGTCTCATGCGCAGGAGCTTTCACCCGATGTCGCCCAATCGCACATCGACCTGTACGTTAACGATTTTACCGCCAATCTGGGCGACAGCGGATATGCCGCCATCGAAGCTTTGCTCGGTCGCGCAGCGCAGGAAGGGCTGGTACCTTCGTTTGATTTAGCCCAACTGCGCCCTACTTCCACAACAACACGTTAAAAGGAACAGACATGCCATGCATGTTTTCCTGCTGAATAGAGTAGTTTAAACATATAAAACCTCCCGAACGAGCACATGCCTAGCCATGCGCCCCATTCGGGAGGTTTTATCATTTCATATGGCGAATCCACATTCGGACTCGCTTGATCCTTATTCTTAGTTCTGTTCCTGCTCCACAACCTCGGTCTTAAATACGTTATCCAATTTGGTACCCAATCTTTTGACCAGTGGTACCTTGATATCCCGGCTCAGCTCCTTGAAAAAAGCGTCCATGTCACAATTAATCTTATCCAACACGACCTTTACGGTGCCCTCTGCCAAGATCTGCTCATTCAGATCCTCCGGTACGGTAACCGAGATATCATACTTCTTGCTTAACGTTTTAATGTAGCGGGTAAAGATTTCGATAAGCTCCTCATTGTTGAACTTTTCAACTGCAACTTGCCCTTTGTTGGTAAATTTCAAATTCACTCTCACGTTAGCATTTCCCCTTTTCCTTTTGACCATTTATTTTGGATAAACGTTGAACCTTTCAGAGGCTCTTCAAAGAAAGGGCCTTACCGGTCGTTTTAGACTCTTGTCCTTTGATATACTAAGTATAACACATTAAGGCCGTTTTCATTTCCCAACTTGTCGTTTTATGATAAAAAATGATACAATTTGCGCATTTTCAGCATAAATTCTTTCTTTTCATGCCAATCATTAGAAATAGTTTATACACAAATACACAAAAAAACGCCTATCTCGCAAAAGAAAGACGTTTCCGTATAGATGCCTAAGTGGTATGCATTTACAGAGGTTTTGTACATTCCCAACCGTGTGAACGATACTCACGCACAGCGTCTCGTATATCCTCAATATCATCAGAATGCAGCAAAATGGCAGGTAGAATTACCCAATACTCATTCTCCGCTAGATCAATAAATACGTCCTCGACATCATAATATTGCATATCGCCAAATGCCGTATCCCTGATTTTCTGTCCAACCAAAGGTGTAAACTGGGAATCAAATGTTTTCATCACCTTCGTATATTCCTTCACGCCCGTTGCCGAGATCTGCTGTGAAATAATGACGCTCAATGCTGTTACCTCCCTGACCTAATAATGCTCATTATACCCTTCTCTCAGACCTTCTACAAAACCTTGCGCAAAAAAAATCATAAAAATCAATAGTCCAATGCCAATGGCTACGGAGCTGATCACGATAATGAAGATACCCTGCGTGTTTCTTTGTTCCATCTTTCTAGTCAAAATTCCGAAAACAAGACCTAGAATCCCCAACAAGCCTCCAACGACAAAAAAACTAAATACGAACCCCAAACCTGCAAAAATCCAGCCAAAGAGAGCGAGCACCCAGCCCTGCGGCTGCGGCTCACTCTGTTTCATTTGCCAGCGTTCCCTCGCTGTAGGTGTATATCTGTCCATTCCTTAGCTCCCCCGCATCATCTGTAAAACCCAATATTCCTTCATAGGTTCCTCCTATTGCTGACCAGTGAGTTTGAAAGTGCCACCTTCCCGCTTCCCAAGCGGATAATTTTGCACCGTCATTTCCACCTTCGTATTCTTATCCCATACCGGAAGCTTGTCAGATGTACCATACTCTTTCATAGCTATGTTTATAACTTCCTCCGCCTTCTTCGTCAATGCAGCAGAGGACATATTATATTTACCATAACCTTGATAAGCACCGCCAAAACCGAGATTAGGTTGATTGTTCACATTCAGTAGCACACTCTTCAACGTGCCATCCTCTGTTACATCAAAAGTCACTTTTTCCAATACAAAATCATCGGTAACGACAGATGTCTGCTCTAACATATGCGTTATAGCTGACAGGTTTGCTGTTAATCTAACTCGTCCCAGTAGCGCCTCTGTATCGTTGTGTTGCTTCGTTAATGCTTGTGTTGTCTTATTTAGTGAAGCGTTCGCACTAGTTAAAGTATTTACCTTCGTATTCAGATTATAATTCCATACCGCCAAGGCTATACATCCTAGTACAGCTACTCCTGAAATGACTGTTGCTACGACTGCGAGCTTACGAACAGAATGTGTTTGCAGCTCCACAGGCTGAGTATGACTGCTTAATTCTCCCATACCAAACTTCCTCTCTATTTATATAGTCATATTTTACTATTCCCCTCTCTGATAATCTAGTATATTTTTCCTGATTCTTTGCTCCTATGTTAATGAAAAACGATTCCAGACAAACTAAACGACCTTCCCCATTAGAATTTCGAGAAAAGGCCGTTGCTTAAACAATATGAATCTTTTTTACTGTTTACCGTTGCTATACACCGTGCTTAACTTGGATGTTGCTCTGATGCCATTCGGACCTTCAATAATGGCACGTCCTTGTTCAGTATAACTCGATCCTCCCCAGTCGTTTGACATATCCAAATATTCTAGACCCGATCCATTCCCTTTCCAAGACCATCCGAGATAACCTACACCTTTTTGTTGGGCGTAACTCATAATGGTGGCCTCGTCAACATCACCATTTGTATGCTTGATTCCGAATTCTCCAATGATGAGAGCTAGATTTTTGTTTAATACATTGTCAATATTGCTTTTTACTGTTTCGGCATTTCCTCCAGCGTATTCGTACATATGAATGGAGAACATCGTATTTTTAAGCGGATCGGCATCAAATACTTGCGTTCCGTAGTCAAAAATCGACTTCGGATATTGACCCCAACCAGCGGCGTCAACCATAATGGTATTTTTGATACCAGCATTTCTTAGCTTTGGAATAACTGATTTATACCCCTGTGCCCAGCCGTTACCATCCCAAGTACCAAACCATTCATTCGCGATGTTGAGAATGACTGTATTTTCTTTTCCAATCAGTGCGCTTTTCATTTCAATCCAGTAATCTGCGATTTTATTCAACACAGCAGCATTATCACTTCCCGTACCATCGTGTACTTCAAGGATAACAACCAATTTGTTTTGTTCTGATAAAGTGATCAGGTTTTGCAACGCTGACAGATCATCTTTCGTCCATTGCTGACCGTCAGACAGCACGATTCTAATCGTGTTCGCTCCTGTTTTGGCAATTGCAGGTATCGCAACCGACTCTTGACCTTTGTACCAAGTGTAAGCGTGATTAATTCCTCTCATGACAAAGGGACTTCCGTTGCCATCATAAAGCGTCGTACCTTTAACATAAAATCCTGTATTTTGAGAGGAGTCAGAACTTGTTGTTACTTTTAAGACATTACTCGGTTCCGAAATATTGCCTGCTGCATCCTTCGCTTTTACAGTGAAGTTGTAGGATGTGTTCGCAGTGAGACCCGTCACTGTATAACTTGTTGTGGTGCTCGTGCCTACCAGATCTGTTCCGTTATAAATAACGTAGCCAGTTACACCTACATTGTCTATTGAGGTCGTCCATGTAAGAGTGACAGATGTGCTCGTCTTGGATGAGCTTTGGAGGTTTGTTGGGGCGGTTGGGGGTGTCGTATCTGCTGTCGTATCAATCTGCGTGAATCTCCACCTTTGCTGAGCGCTACCGTTGTCGGCCCATTGTTGAACGTTTGCACCGTCATGGGTATAACCACCGACAACATCCAATGCTTTACCACTAGATTGCGAGATCAGCTTATAATATCCACCACCAGCGTCAATGATTTTCCACTTCTGCTGAGCGTTCCCGTTGTCGGTCCATTGTTGAACGTTCGCTCCGTCATGGGTATTACCACCGGCTACATCTAATGCTTTACCACTAGATTGCGAGATCAGCTTATAATATCCATCACCAACGTCGACCACTCTCCACTTCTGTTGCTCCTTTCCGTTATCGGTCCATTGTTGAACATTCGCTCCGTCATCCTTGGATCCCCCTTCAACTTCCAAGTTTTTTCCGCTATGCTGTGCCGTAATTTTGTAAACAGCATCTGAAATCATATTCGATTGGACAGACGGTGTTGGATCAAGCGTTAGATTAGTAACTTCACCATTGTTAGCGCTTACAATCATGGTCGGCAATACATAAACAAGCATACTCAACGAGATCAAACACGACAATAACTTCTTCATTTTGTAACCTCCAGGTAACCAGCGTTACAATTCACTGTTTGCTCCAAGTTTCCAACATTTCTATTTAACTGCATCTCAACATACACCTCTTCCTTAGCTTATATATTCAAATTTCCCTCCCTTAGGCACGTACTATGATCTCTCCCTTCCGGCTATAATTCGGAAAAGAAAAAAGAACCAAAAAGAGCTCTATCCTAATATAAGGTAAACGCTTTCAAATATTCCAAACTAAATATGTGATTGGGAAATGAATTCTTACTCATTCTAGTTTACGTTATACGAAATGTCAATTGTTAGCATAACAGAAATATGTAAAACACAATAATTATTAAAAACCAATATCATATTAACATAACAAATTAGCAATATTGTATATTCCTCTTCTTTTATCACCTCTCTTTTTGCTCTAAAAAAATTATATTCATTGCATTTTTTACAAAAGAACGAAAAATATAAAAACACAAAAACCTTCAACACCATTTTGTTAGTTAAATGTTTTTTACAAAAAAACACATATTGTTAGCTGATTTTGGTACGACAAACTTCTACAATAAATTTAAATTTTTTCTGATGATCTTGAATAGCATATGAGTTCTTTGAAAATCATAGTCAAAAAAAGCACGCTATATTGGTGCTACCAATATGCGTGCGTGAAAGAAGTTATTGAAGTTCTTCTTGATTCATCGCCCCCGTTAATCCTCAAATGTCTCACCGTTCTGATACTTGGTGGATAACTCTATTCTTTCTTTAATATTTACCAGATACACACTGCCTGCAATCAGCACCAACCCCACAACAAACGTCAAAGTAAGTGATTCCTTGAGCATTACCATACTAAAGACCGTGGACAACACCGGAATCATAAACGTATATGAGCCGACGGTTCCTGCATCTCCATTGTCGATCAGTTTAAAATAAATCATCCAACCCATCGCAATCACAAATATCGAAATAAACAATAAAATTGCGATAAAGGAGGTCGTCCAGTGAATATCGCTCCATTTCTCGGTCGTAAATCCAATCCCATTGAGTATAATCCCTCCCAAAACGAGCTGCATCGTCACCGCCCAAATGGAATCCAACTGCTGGCTTTTTTTCTTCATATAAATCGTTCCGAGCGCCCAGCACAGTCCTGAAGCTAGCCCCAACACAATGCCCAGTACCGATAAATGCCCTGCCATTCCACCAGAGCTTATCACGATCACCCCGCCAAAACCCAGTACCAGTCCAATGACCTTCAGGGGAAACATGCGCTTTCCCAACCACATCCAGGAGAATAATCCCAACAGGATCGGCTGAAGGAACACTAAAGTGGAAAATAACCCAGCAGGCAAATAACGCAGCCCTACCGTCTGCAAGCCATAGTAGCCTGCAATATTAAATATGGCCAGTACAAGATAAGTCCACGCATTCTGTCTAAAGCGCAAGGTTTCCCGGTGACGCATAGCGAACAATAGCAGAATCACACCACCCAGTAGGGTACGGATTCCTGAAAAAAATATCGGCGGTGTATCTGGCAAAGCCAGCTTGGTCAACGGCCAGTTGATCCCCCATACCATTACTAATATCAAGACAAGCCACAGCGTGGCTTTAGGTGTTAATTTTTTCATAGATGTCTTCTCTCCCTTGGATTTTCATCGCTCATTGCTTACGACTAAAATCTGAATAGCCGTTTGCAAAGTTTCGCTTTACTAGCGTATACTGTGGTCACTAATAAATAAAATGAATGTTTTCAATGAGGGAGATAACTTTTTACTTATGACTATTACTCAAATTATGATCTTCGTTCGTGTAGCTGAAACGCTAAACTTCACCCAAACTGCCCATGAGCTGCATATGACGCAGCCCGCGGTCAGCCATGCCATCGCAAGCATCGAAAACGAGCTGGATGTTCAGCTATTGCTGCGCGACCGAAAAAAAGGAGTGCTGCTGACCGATATCGGGCACAAGGTACTGCTGCAATTCCGCATGATGCTGCAAAGCATGGAAAAGGTACAGCAGCAGGTGGCTGCTGAAAAAGGTCTAGACGTTGGCACGATCACGATCGGGGCCTTTCCTTCTGCTTCAGCCTATTTTCTGCCTCCCATTATTCATCATATTCGTCAGCACTATCCGAACCTTGTTTTCGATCTACATGAAGGCTCCACGAATGAAGTCAAGGAGTGGGTGCATACCAGAGAAATCGAGGCGGGTATCATCCTGTTGCCAGACCCTCAGGTAGATGTCATCCCTTTATGTCAGGATGACATGGTTATTCTCCTGCCAGACGGTCACCCTTTGCAATCGCACAATAAAATCGCCATTCGAGACTTGAATCAGCAGGATATGATCTTTTGTAAAGGTGGACATGAGGTCGCCATTATGGAAGGTTTTGAACGCGAGCAAAGTCAGTTGCAGGCACAATTCATTACTCATAATGTCAGCACCTTGGTCAGCATGGTTCGACAAGGACTGGGTATGGGCATTGTCTCTTCACTCGCCTTGTCCACGTTCCCCCATGATCTGACCGTCAAGGAGACTTCACCTCTGATCAGACGCCAAATCGGTATAGCTGTACCGTCCCTGCACAATGCTTCACTTGCTGTACAGTTATTTGTGCGTACTGCGCAGGAGTTATTTACGGATGTGAAGCAGTAGAAGCATCGGTAACGAGATTTTGGCAGGTGTATAATGTTTCCTAAATACTTACTTGGATCATGATCATAAGGGGGTCTATTCATATGTAGAAAAATCAAATCATTCGACCAAATATCTAGCTTCCTAACCTATTTCTGGTTGTTTTCTCGTTATTAGGTCAGCCAAAAATTTTGGTTGGTCTATTTTAATAGGTGTTTTAAGGTGACGATAGCCGGGAAAAACTAGGTGGTTTTAGGGGAATAAAGGCTCTCTCACTCTAGGAAATGGATTAACGATAGAGCAGAGCTGCTAGACATAGCACTGAAGCAAAAAGCCAAAGTAAGCCGAAGCATCTCTCAACATGCCGTTTTAGAAATACAAATGGAGCAAATTTCCGCAAATCTTCCAGAGGTCTATTTGCTCAAATCCATTCCCGGGATTGGTGACAAACTCGCGTCCACTATCGTGGCTGAAATCGGAGATGCGAGACAATTTGTGGGGCCGAAACAATTGGTTGCCTATGCAGGACTAGATCCATGAGTGTACAGCTCAGGTAAGTTCACAGCAACAAATAATCGAATTACAAAACGGGGATCAAAGAGACTACGAAGAGCAATTTATTTGGCCGTTCAATGTGGACTACGACAAGGAGCAAATCAAAAAATAAAGGTCTATTACGAAAAGAAAAAGAAAGAAGGCAATCCTTACAAGGTAGCTGTGATCGCCTGCGCCAACAAGCTTATACATCACATATCCGCTATCCTTAGTAAAAACGATCCCTTTCGCCTATTAATTACCATATTAATCCATGAAATTTCTGTAGGAGCAGAAGGTTTCTTAGTCACGCCTGTAACAGAGTATATCAAGTTTATGTATTTATTCAAAAAGAATTCTTGACGGGGTTGTTTTGATAGGATTAGCAGTTAGCAGTTCCAAAGCATTTATACATTAATTCCACTGGTATATTATTCTAGTGCGACGGGTAACCTATATGCTTAATACCTGCAATTTTTAAACTAGGAGGCTTTTGCATGGACCATCTCGTTATTTTGATCAGAAGTTTTTCTGCATTCGTTATCCTCATGCTAATTGGGAGAATACTGGGGAAGCAAACCCTCTCCAATATGAACTTTCACGAATTCGTGACGGCAGTCATATTAGGGGCTATAGCAGCCAACTTTGCCTTTAACGAAAAAATAGAAGTTGTCCACCTATTAATATCCCTGTCTGTTTTTACAATTACTTCTTATGTTTTATCCAAGTTTTTTTTGAAATTCAGAAACTTTAAGATGTGGACAGAGGGAGCACCCACCGTTCTCATAGAAGGAGGGTTCATTCTCGAAGATAACTTAAAAAAAAATAATATGACATTAGATTCTTTAAATCAACAGCTTCGCCAGAAAGAAATTTTTAATATAGAGGAAGTGGAGTACGCCCTCCTTGAGATTAACGGAAAACTATCTGTTCAAAAGAAAAAGGAACTGCAAGCCGTGACATTAAAAGACCTGCAGTTGAATGCAGGTAATGCCACACAGTTCCCAATTGAGCTTGTAATCGACGGACAGCTTTTGCATGGCAATTTAAACTCCAATCATATTCCCGAATCATGGCTGCTGTCTCAACTGAAGGCCCGCGACAAAAAGTTAGAGGACATATTCTATGCCGTTAAAGGCAGCAACGGCCAACTCTATGTGGATGAATATAAGGATAAAATCCAGCATCCAATTGATGTGGAGTAGTATTGACTTCCGGTCAATAGTTACCTGAGATTCAACGTAATCAGATAATTGTATTTGGCAGCGTGCTTAAGCTCATCCAATATGATACCGTACACCGTGTCCCTATAGATGCCAGCAGGCAAACCAAACCAGATGTTGCGATACCGTTCCACCGCACCCAACTCTCCCATCAAGGCTCGCTGTAGACCTTCTGTATAGGATTGCACCCTCTCATATTTCTCACTACTGATGCCTGTAATTTCCTGTCCTGTCAAAGCCCGATACATCTCTCTGAACATTTTATTGTGACCGCGCTCATCATTACGGATGCTTTCAATAATAGCCACCTGCTCTTGTGAGGGGGCCAAATTGATCAATTCATCGTAGAACAGCTCATCGTTACGCTCCCCTTGTACCGCTTCCTTTATCATTTGTACTGCTTTCGGAAATCCTGTGTTCCAGATAGGTACAAAATTGGCCCGCATATAGTATGAATTTCCCCAGTAAGAAGGTACTTGATACAAGTTTATCTCCTCCCGATGTTAGTTTTTAGAAAGTATATGCGCATCTGCCCATGTCGGTTCCTAACATTAGGAAAATATACTGATGATAGCTAACACCGAGGAAGAACTCACTAAAAAATCAATTACAATTTGTGTCATAGTTGAAAGCGCTACTTCTATTGCTTCCAGATAATCAAAAGCACCTATTAATGTCCATACTGCTTGTTTCGAGGTGATACGGGTACGCAAGCTATAAGCTACAGAGAAATAGACGCGGGACTCCTTGACAAACATTAGCTGGTTTTCTTGTCTTAATATGGTCTACTAAAAAATAAAAAAGAGTTTCCCATAAACGGAAAACTCTTTCGCACTTTAAACAATCTGCTTCTATACTTTCTTCAATGTCGGACCAATCCACCAGCCAAATCATCCCATCGCCAAGAAACCTCATGTCCATGGAGATGCAGCCCCCCAAACCACTCGTCGATTCCTTGAACTGCAATGCGGTCCACTGATCCATTCAGTACCTCATTACCCAACTCTGTAAGAATTACCTTTCGGTTCAGAAAATCCGGAATTTGTCTGAAATCCAAGCCGACCTCATCCCCGTCAATGATCAGCAAAGGATGTTCGCCTTGCGCCAAAGCACGAATAAATTTCCAGTATTCGAGATCACCCATGCCAAGCACATGCAGAACGTCAGTTACCTGACGAAACAATTCCAATGCCGTATTCACTCCATTATGAACGGCCTGAAGCGTGGTCTGTTCCACAATGCCAAGACCATTCCACTCCGAGGGCAACCGCTTGAGATGCGCTGTGAAAGCTTCATAGGCAAATGGCAAGCCGGATGCTGCCAATTCTGCCTTCTTGTCTTCCAGCAGATTAGCCATTTGAGTAGGATCAGGAGAAGCGTACGCCTGCCAAAGCTCGCTTCCGAGCTCCATTTCTTGCCGTTCAATAGTTCGCCATGTCCCGGATAATGTCTCAAGCTGTGCCGGAGTGAGCTGTCCCAGACCATGAAACCGTTCGATTCCCGGAAACTCCCCAATACAGAGCAGGCTCAGCTTCGTGCGGCCCAGTTTCTGTCTTTTGAACCAGTGGAGCAGATAGGCGAGCATGCTCTGATCAAACAGGTCATGCTCAAACCACAACACGACTTCATCATACTTAATAAATTCACGAAGTTTCTGCTCTTGTTCCTCACAACCCGTAATATATTCGTTGGTCGGAATACCCATCGTTTCTTCCAAGACCCGGGCCCGCAATGCCCGTTCTTCCGCCCCCGCTGGATTTGCAAATATCGGTCCTGCCGGATATACCTCTCTCCATACAAGCACATCACCCTGTACAACCCCCTGCTTCAACATCTCGCCTACAACATCACCGTTAACAATATGTAGCATGTTTTTCCCTCCCTCATACAAATGATTGAACACGGAAACGAGGTCAGCTACCGGGAGTGTACCTTTCAACTTTCGGCGGGCATCGTGCAGCCGCTTCTTAAGCGTCGGGACCGGAGTGCCCAGATAATCGGAAATTTCCTGCAGAGAGTAGCCGTAAAAATAAAACAATCGCAGAGGCACGCGCAGCTTGGCAGACAGTGCCTTCACCGATTGTTGCAGAACTTGGCTCTCCTCCCTACGCTCCGCAATTTCTGCTACACCCGGTACTCCTCCGGAAACCTGCACAGCCTCATCCAGAGGAAGCATCGAATGATGCTTACGCCGCAGCATCCGCTGGCACTGTCTTACGACAATGGTCTTGAACCAGCCTGGAAAAGCGGACGGGTTCTGTAGCTTCTCCAGATTCTGATAAGCCTCTATGAACGCATCCTGCACGGCATCTTCCGCGAGATGAACATCCTTTAGCATGTCATAGGACACCGCATATGCCATCCCGCGAAAATGCAGCGTCAGCTGTCCGAACGCTTCCGCATCCCCTAGCCGCGCCTTTTCAACCCACTCCCTCATACGTCCCTAGCCTCTTTTCTTTCGTGTTCTTAATCTTAAGTGCCAACTCCGTGGAGGAAGGTTACAAATCAGCTAGTTTCTCAACAGAAATATATCATCCTTTATTTTTCACGAGGTTAAGCTCAATATGACTTCGACCATGTAGCCATAGCAGTTCATCCAGTAAAAACCCCAATCCATCCTTACTACGCAAACGCTCGATCAGTTCTGTAACGACTTCCATAATCTCACGCTGTACATTTTTCGCTAGTTGGAGGCCCCCACTTTCCCCATCCACATAAAGATGTGGATGATCCGGTTGATCTACCTTTCGTACATGCCGCAGACACAATATCCCATGTTCAAGATAAAAGAAATAGCTACGATCATACAGAACTCCCTCAAATAATTCATACATATGAGGATCATCATCAAGTCCATATGTCATGATAGCCCTTTTTAAACTAACTGGATTGCTCATATATTCTTTCACTCCCTCAGAATTCAAATTGTAAGTTCCTATACTGAAATTTTAGTGAAGTAAAACTCTAATTAAAATAATGTGAATTTTTTATTTGATAAGTCCTGAATGTTTGTATGCAATACTGTAATTTATGTATAAGAAGTCGTTCATTAAATACAATCGCAATATGGTATATATATTAAGTTAACTTCTATTTTGTTAATGAGGTACTTATACTATATGTTTTGAATTCTTATAATCAAATTGGAGAGTGATACAATGAATTTTATAAAATCTATTTATACAAAACAAAACGTAAATAGCTCAGTGCTCTTTTTTGCATTTTTAGTTTTATATAGTGTTTTTTCTAAGATTGAAATTAAACCCGTAGCTCTTTTGCTTTTTACAGTTGCATTTGCCTTTTTTAATGCCCTGAGTAAATTTGTCCAATCCACACGTAGTGATAATGATCCTAAGTAAGTAATCTCTACACATTATAAAGACCTCTAGGACGAATATAGTACGTGACTATACCGTTCTGGAGGTCTTGATTTACATTTTCGAATTGTTAACACCCCATCATGCAGGTTTGCAGACAATTCATTTCATTGTACCCTTTTAAACTATCTTAACAAGGCTCTTCGTTCGGTTTCCCGGCATCCGTAGCCGTACGGAAGCTTGAACCACAGCCGCATGTAGCTACGGCATTCGGATTATGAATCGTGAAGCCGCCTGACATACCGGACTCTTCAAAGTCGATTTCCAGACCGTCCAGATAGCGGATGCTTTCCTTTTCCACTACAATCTTCATATCCTGTACGTTCATATATATATCCTGATCCGTCTCGTTGTCGTCAAAGCCCATGGCATACGAAAATCCGGTACATCCACCTGGCGTAACACCCAGACGTAAAAACATATTCGGCGTTTCCTGCTGCTCCAGCATATCTTTCAAACGCTCAGCAGCGGAATCGGTGATGTTAATCATAGCTCCATCCTCCTCTTTTACTTCATGTTCTCCTTCAGTATACTCCACTATTAGCAGGTGCTCAAGTCATGGAATGTCCTTCCCTTACAGGCTTAAAGACCTGTTTTTCTATTCGTTTGTATTGAACACCGGTGGTGTGAGGTTTATAATAGGTGAAGAGTGTGTAAAAGAATCTGTCGGAAATTTGTCATTTCAAAGGCGATATTTTGAGACATTCATCATTGTAGCCTGGCATTGTAACATTTTTCACATATCGTATATCCGCGCTGCCGGATTCTTACCGACGGAACGGGACATCCTGTGCGCACCTAGCGCTTGTGCCGCTGATTTAGCGGACAGCCTCGCACAGAGCAACTTGAAGGAGGAATAGGCATGTCCACATTAGTTACACCTTTTACAGACCGCAGAATGGCGGAAATTGTAGAAAAGGTACAGAACGGGATTCGTTTGAACCTCGAAGATGGTATATATTTGTATGAAACTGACGATATCCTCACACTGGGTCAGTTGGCTAACGAAGCTAATTTACGCAAGAACGGAAAAAAGGTTTATTTTATCGAAAATATGAGCCTGTACTTCACCAATGTATGCGAAGCGCGCTGCGCGTTCTGCAATTTCCGCAAGGATCAGGGGGAGGACGGCTCTTATACGTTGTCCGGGCAGGAAATGATTGATTATGTAGAGCAACACATCCATCCGGGGGTAAGAGAATTTCATATCGTCGGTGGTCATAATAATCATGTACCTTTCCAATACTATGTAGACTCATTGAAGGCGCTGAATGAAAAGTATCCCCACGTTACACTGAAAGCTTACACAGCAGCGGAAATTGACTTTTTCACACGCATAAGCGGTTTGAGTATTAAAGAAGTGCTTCAGGAGCTGCAAAAGGCTGGACTTCAATCCCTGACTGGTGGTGGCGCAGAAATCTTGTCCGACGAATATCGGAAGAAGATGCGTGTTACGAAAGCCAACGTGGACCGCTATCTCGAAGTACATCGCACGGCCCACAATCTCGGCATGAAAACTCATACGACCATGCTGTACGGTTCGGTCGAATCGTATCAGGATCGTATTGAACATATGCTGCAAATTCGTGAATTGCAGGACGAAACGAACGGATTTATGGTATTTATTCCACTGTCCATGCAGCCGAAAAGCAAAAACGCCAACATCATGCGCCGTAACTCCGCTTACGAGGATCTCAAAACCATTGCGATCAGCCGCCTGATGCTGGACAATATCGACCATGTCAAAGCTTACTTCATTAATATTGGTCCGCAATTGACGCAGGTCGCTCTCACCTTTGGCGCATCAGACGTCCATGGCACGATTGTGCGTGAGCAGATCAGCCATGCCGCAGGTGCGTTAACCCCTGCCGGATTGACCCGTAAAGAGCTGATCTGGCTGGTCAAAGGTGCCGGACGCATACCTGTTGAACGGGACACCTTCTATAACGAAATCGAAGTTTTCGAATAAATGTAATATCGGATTCAGATTTCCCGCGAGCATATCATCCCCATTACTCACATCATGCAGCATCATGCTGCCCCGGAATACGCTGGTCTGCCTGCCAAAGGCAGGCCGATTCTCGGGTTTTATAACAACAAAAACTTGTGTTAGATCAACGAGACACCAGACCATTTGCCGGGGACACGGTAGCGAAAGGAAGGCGGATTTTGATGAAAAATTTCGTTATTCTGGGGGGCGGCTATGGCGGCCTTACCATTGCCAAAGAATTGCTGGATAAACACATTCCCGACGATGTTCAAGTTATTTTAGTGGATCGAATGCCCTTTCAGGGGTTGAAAACAGAGTACTATGCCCTCGCGGCAGGTACGGTTTCTGATTTTGATTTGCGGGTGCATTTTCCAGATGAGCAACGTCTTATTCGCAAATATGGAGAGGTCACCTCGATGGATCTGGAGAATAAGATGGTCCATTTTCAAGACGGTGAACCCTTGTCCTATGACCAGCTTGTCATTGCGTTGGGTTGTACCGACCGCTTTCACAATACACCGGGGGCTGAAGAACACAGCTGTACGATCCAGTCGTTTAACCATACTCGCCAAACCTATCTGCGCTTGAACGAAATCAAGCCATATGGACATGTCCATATTGTAGGCGGCGGTCTTAGCGGTGTTGAGATTGCTGCGGAGTTACGTGAAAGCCGCACGGATTTGAATATTACCATTATGGATCGGGGCGAGCGGGTGCTGTCGGCATTCCCGCAACGTTTGTCTGCCTATGTACATGCTTGGTTCAAGGAGCATCAGGTAAATGCGCTGAATCATGTTGCGGTTTCCCGTATTGAGCCGGGGGCTATTTATAACCGTGACGAGCAAATTGTAACGGATGCAGTGGTATGGACGGCCGGGATTCAGCCGGTAAAAATCGTGCAGGATTTAGCCGTCCCTAAAGACCCTCAGGGTCGCATCGTGCTCAACGAGTACTACCAAATACCGGATCATCCTGAGGTGTATGTGGTCGGAGACTGTGCGAGCCTTCCCTACTCTCCAAGCGCTCAGGCGGCAGAAGTGCAAGGGGAGCAAATCGCACACATTGTACGCGACCTGTGGAAAGGCCAAACGCCTCACCCGCATCCTTTAAAGCTGCGCGGTACATTAGGCGCACTTGGCAAGAAGGCCGGGTTCGGCTATGGCTTTATGGGCAGCACCTCATTGCGCGGACGAGTACCACGCCTGCTTAAAAGCGGTGTGCTCTGGAAGTCCAAACGCCATTTTGGCTAACCGCATGCTAAACAAACAAAGAAGACCTGCTCTGGGAGCGGGTCTTCTTTGTTTGTTGCGTCTATGCATGATGTATATCCTCTATACAAAAAGGAGCTGGCTAACAGATCATATTTCAATCCAAATCTAGGTTATCCCATGCTTCAGCTTCTTTAATTTTGTTCATAATCACTTCGTACAGAAGCTCTGCTGAATCTGCGGATACAATCTCGCCGTTGACCATCGCATAGGGTTCGGCGTTGCACTGACCGCAATTGCTTAGGCAGCCGTATTCAATCACATCATAATCTGGATTCTGTTCCAGCTTGGACATGATCTCATCGGTACCCCAATGCATATTACTGGTGCAAAACTCAATAATAGGTCTTAACATTTTTTCACCTGCTTTGGATGACGGGCATTTTAATTTGGCCCGCTTTGTAATATAATAATAAAGGTATAGGAAAGGAGTTGAATTCTAATGAGCGAAACACAAAGCGTTCAAATGTATGATGAAGTAGCTGATGTACTGGATAAGCTCCGTCCGTTCCTGCAACGCGATGGTGGCGACGTTGAGCTGGTTGACGTTGAAGACGGCATCGTTAAGCTGAAGCTGGTAGGCGCTTGCGGCAGTTGCCCAAGTTCCACAATCACGCTGAAAGCAGGGATTGAACGTGCTCTTCTCGAAGAAGTCGACGGCGTCCAAGAAGTGGTACAAGTATTCTAATGCTTGATGCATAATGATCATGAGAGTCTTGACTTCGGTAACGAAGCTCAAGACTCTTTTTTGTGTTACAGCGTCTGAGGGATCACTCAAGCTTATATGGTTGGCCGAATAGGGTCCAATCCTCCCGATACATCCATAATATTACCTGTTATAAAATCCGAATGCTCCTCACACAAATAGGCAATCACTCGCGCAATGTCCTCTCCGCTCCCCGGACGTCCACGCGGTGTCTCTTTATCCTGCATGCCGATGACATCGGCGATTGACATTTCCTTATTTGCTCCTCGAATATCCCCTGGACAGATCATATTGACCGTAATGCCATAAGGAGCTTCCTCCACAGCCAATGACTTCGTAAAAGACACCAGCCCCACCTTGGCGGCTGCGTAGACGGCGCGATGCGGCCAAGCCCTCGCTTCTCCAGCATGACCAAAGCCAAAATGAATAATACGTCCCCATTGCTGGCTACGCATGTGAGGCAATACCAAATGATCCAGCAACATGGTACCGACCAGATTCCCTTGTATCATGGCATGAATCTCAGCCACACTGTAATCCGCAAACAGACGGCGTTCCCGGATGAACGGTCCGGCATTGTTCACCATAATATCGACTCCGCCTAGCCGATCCTGTACTTCACCAATCAGCCTCGTAATATCTTCCTGAACAGAGATATCCCCTTGTAAAGACAAGCAGCGTACTCCCTTAGACTCAATCACCCGTTTAAGCGCTTCAGCTTCTGCTTGGCTATGCACATAATTCAGTGCAATATTACAGCCTTCATCCGCCAGACGCAGAGCGGTCGTTTTACCTAAACCTTTGGCACTGCCCGTTATGAATGCGACTTTATCTCTCAACAATTTTCCTCCTGTTCACAGAGATCGGTCACCCCCAAGTATAAAATATTTAAGCTTCCCCTACAACTCCATTCAAAAAGAAACCCCCAGTCCTCTTGTTCAAGAGAATCTGGGGGTTACGTGCAATTCGTTCTCGTTCCCTACTTAAAATGCCGGGATAATTGCGCCTTGGTATTTATCTTCAATGAATTTTTTAGTTTCTGGAGATTGCAAAGCTTTAAGCAACTTCTGAATCGCTTCGGAATCTTTATTATCAGGACGTGCTACCAGAACGTTAGCATATGGAGAATCCTTGTCTTCCAGTGCCAGTGCATCCTTCGTAGGGTTCAGCTTCGCTTCCAAAGCGTAGTTCGTGTTGATCAACGCAATGTCTACTTCAGGCAACTGACGTGGCAGCATAGCCGCTTCCAGCTCCTTGAATTTCAGGTTTTTCTTATTTTCAGTAATATCTTTTACGGTAGCTTCAATGTTGCTTGCGTCTTTCAGCTTGATCAGACCTTGTTTCTCCAACAACAGCAAAGCACGGCCTCCGTTTGTCGCATCGTTCGGAATGGCTACCGTTGCGCCATCTGGGAGTTCATCAAGCTTTTTATATTTTTGGGAGTAGATGCCGAAAGGCTCCAGGTGAACCGCGCCCACAGAAACCAAATCCATTTTGCGCTCTTTGTTCATCACATCCAAGTAAGGTACATGTTGATAGAAGTTAGCATCCAGCTGCTTGTCAAACAATTGAACGTTCGGCTGTACATAGTCGTTAAACTGAACGACTTGTAGGCGAACCCCTTCTTTTTCCAACTGAGGCTTGATTGCTTCCAAAATTTCCGCATGTGGCACAGGAGAAGCTCCAACTTTCAGCTCCACTTCACGTGGTGATCCGCCTGTATTTTCGTTCGCATTGTTTGTATCCGATGTTGTGCTCTTTGTACCGCAAGCAGCCAGCACCGCAATTAATGTCAAGCTTAATACAGCCAATACCCATTTCTTCATGTTATTACCCCTCCAATAAGTTTGTAATATTCAGGAGCAGACGTCCTGATCAATAAGGATATCTATATGTTTTCCCTATTTTCGAGTATAATGCCGCACGAGACGATCTCCCGCCATTTGCAGCAATTGTACCAATACGACCATCAGCACGACCGCAACGATCATTACAGCCGTTTCATAACGATAATAGCCGTAGTTGATAGCCAGTGTACCTAGTCCACCGCCCCCGATCATCCCGGACATTGCCGTGTAGGATACGAGTGTAACGACGGTAATGGTTAATGCGGCGAGCAGACCCGGAAGTGCCTCACGTAACAGCACACGCCGGATAATTTGTCCTGTCGAGGCACCCATCGCTTGTGCGGCTTCAATGACGCCCTTGTCCACTTCACGCAGAGACGTTTCGACAAGACGTGCGAAGAATGGGGCAGCCCCAATAACCAATGGTGGAATGGTTCCCAACACCCCGGTCGAGGTACCTACCAGCGATCGTGTAAAAGGAATAAGTGCAACGATCAAAATGATAAAGGGTACGGAACGTAAAATGTTAACGATGAATGATAATACAATGTATATCACCTTCATCAGAGTTAACGAGGAGCGGCTCGCCAGAAACAATAATATGCCGAGCGGCAAACCAATAATGAGGGTGAACAATGCGGATGCCCCAAGCATCTGAAGGGTTTCCAGCGTAGAATTCCCTAGCTCTTCCCAACTCACTTGTGAAAAATCAAGTTCGCTCATTGTCCGATCACCTCCACATCAAGTCCTTGCCCAGACACTTCGCGCAGCGTATGCTCTATATCCTCATGATTTCCTTCAAAACGAACGATTAGCTGACCATAGGGTACATTTTTAATGGTAGATATGGTTCCCTGCAAGATCGCAAAATCAACACCAGTGCTTCGAGCCGTACGCGACAGAATCGCATCATATGTTTTACTGCCCAAGAAGGAGATACGTACTACCTGCGCTGACTCGCCGCCACCTGCTGCCGCAATCGCTGCTTGTAACTCTTCGGGATGTTCTGACTCCCGTTGGATAAAGTCCTTGGTTACCTGGTGCTGCGGCTTCAAAAATACTTCCGCCACCGGACCTTGCTCCACGATGTCGCCCTGATGAATGACGCCAACTTTATCACAGATGCTTTGAATGACATGCATTTCATGTGTAATCAGTACGATGGTTAAATTAAAGCGCTGATTAATATCCAGCAGCAATTTCAGGATAGACCCCGTCGTCTGCGGATCAAGCGCTGAAGTCGCTTCGTCACACAGCAATACATGAGGATCACTAGCCAGCGCCCGTGCAATTCCTACCCGTTGCTTCTGTCCACCTGAGAGCTGTGACGGATATTTTCCACTGTGTTCTTCAAGACCCACCAATTCCAGCAGTTCACGAACCTTCTTGTCCAGCTTCTGCTTGGGCGTGTTTACCAGCCGCAATGGAAATGCAATATTGTCATACACCGTCGCCGAGGACAACAAATTAAAATGCTGAAAAATCATTCCGATTTTTCGGCGCTGCATTTGTAATTGGGATTGACTCACAGTGGTGAGGTTTACCCCGTCTACCCATACTTCACCTGAAGTAGGGCGTTCCAATAAATTAATACAGCGGATCAACGTACTTTTCCCCGCCCCGGAGTGACCAATCACTCCGAATATTTCTCCACGCTTTATAGAAAGATTCAACCCAGACAGCGCATTAACGCGTCGGTTGCCTTTGCCATAATGCTTGGTTAACTGCTTAAGCTCTATCAACGTGCTGCGACCTCCTTCACTTCTTCCTTACCCTTTTAACCAGTTGTCATCTCTCAGGATTGTATAAAATCGCTATTTATTTATACAAAAAGAGCCCCTTTCACAGAATGAAAAGGGCCCCACCTTGCGAACCTTTTCTCATCTGCCAAAATCGCTATAACTCTAGCGGTTTTGTAGGAATTAGCACCATCATGTTCCCTCCCAGTGTATTACACCGGGAAAGAACGGGTTGCCGGGCTTCATCGGGCCAGTCCCTCCACCTCTCTGGATAAGAAAAATATGTTAAACTCCAGCTTTAGCTGTCCGTTAAGTTTATATAAAAAAACATAATTCAAGCATTTTTCTGAAACTAGGTTTCAGTATAGATAGTTTACATTGCTTTGTCAAAGGATATTTTCTATCATATTTTTGGGCGTACTGCCCGGTTCTCCCATTGTTTCGCAGTATAAGTAAAGGCGATTGACAACGACCGACACACCATTTCCAAGCCCTGCTGCAAATCTTCCAAATGGTGATCGAGGTCCTCCAATTGGATTTTTCCATACAAAGCTCGGTGTCGTTGCCAGAGATCATCCTGCATTTCCGTATTCATATAGTGTATCTCCGTATTCCGACGCTTACGCAGCCGATTGATGGCATCGTTGTAAGTATCCTTGATATCAATTAAATTATCGGTCAATATAGGATGCATTTTGAGATACTTGAGCTGCCGCAACACGGTAAAATACGAATAATGCGCCTTATACTGCCCTGTTTTTAAATCACACAGATCATTTAGCCAGTTACCAAGCTTATCCAAAATAGAGAAAACCCGAACAAACCCATCTTTATAAAAGAAAACATATAATGCATAATCGGATTTTTCATCCTCGCTCATATCTTCAGCGTATCCGGCTTTCACTTTCATTCGGAAAAAGGCGGCAGCATGATGGCTCTGCTCCAGTTCATCCAGAGATGACATTAGACCGCGTGTCAAAATATCCGCCTTTCGAAAATCGTGGGTCGGATCTCCACCAGCCTGAATTTGCCGTTCCAGCAGGTTCAACATATCTGACATGCTATTCATGGCATCTAGCAGGATGCCCTTGTTCACACGTGGCGGCTCACCCAGTAGCTTGCGTATCATGCTTACACCTCCTTATAAATGTAAAATCCGGCTGTAGGTTTAATTAGGGCGTCAAGCGAAATAACTCGTCCATCGTTGATCTACAAGCTTAACAATATCCTCACGCGGTAACACCTCATCCGGATACCCCGGCTTCATACGCGCATCCACTACAATCGGCAGCTTATAGTTCAGATGATGCAAACGCACCTCGCTGTCCGCGTACATATCTGTAGCCGGGTTAAAGCGTGTGAATACCGTCCACAGAAACGAGGCTTGAGAGCGAACGACTTCTTTGGCATCATCCACAATGAAAACTAGCGGCCACTCTTGCTCACCCGCTGCTAATCGCTCCAAAACACGTGCCGCCAGCTCAGGCTCCTGCTCAAAGGACGCACCCGATACGACGAGGCAACCTCCGCAATATGGCTCAATTTCACGAATTCCCGGCAGATCGCCTCCCTCATAAGCACGAGGCAATTCACGTACAGGCTCACCTATCCCCATCAGGATGGCCTTACTGCCATGATTCAGCTTGCGGCCTGTGTAATCGAGTGTATCGTGTGACGTGTGATTGAAAATAAATAAATCCCTTGCTGGATTAAATCTCTCCAGAATGGTTTCTAGCAGCAGGTTAAAGTCAGATAAATCAATGACTCGATCTGTCAGCATCAGGAACTTGGTCAATGACAATTGACCTTGACCCAAAATGGTAAAACCGGATACAAGCGCTTCACGGGAGTAGCTTTCACGTACGACTGCCGCTGCCAGCGCATGTACGCCCGTTTCCGCATACGCCCACAGGGACTTGACGGAAGGCATCACAAGCGGATAGGCAGGCGACAGCAAACGTTGCAAAAACTCACCGAGATAGTAGTCTTCTTGCCGAGGCTTACCTACAATGGTTGCCGGATAAATGGCATCCTTGCGGTGATGCATATGTTTGACATGAAATACAGGGAAATCATGCTGTAATGAATAATAACCAAAATGATCACCAAACGGGCCTTCCGGACGGCGTTCATGTGGCGGTACATAACCGCTGATTGCAAATTCTGCTTCTGCTGGAATCCGGTGACCCCCAAGCGGGTCTTCTGTCATGGGCAGCTTGCCTCCCATAATAAGCGAAGCCAGCAACAGCTCAGGCAAGTTTTCTGGTGCTGGCGCAATGGCAGACGCAATCAGGGCAGGCGGGCCACCAATAATAATCGTTGTAGGCAACGGCTCATTACGCTGCTCCGCTTCATGATAATGGAAACCGCCGCCTTTATGAATTTGCCAGTGAATGCCCGTCGTCTGATCATCATAAATCTGAATGCGGTACATCCCCAGATTATGATCCTTGGGCTGACCTGGCTTCTCGGTATACACGAGTGGAAGCGTAATAAACGGCCCTCCATCTTCATGCCAACTGGTCACTTTAGGCAGTGGTGCCAGCGGAGCCTCTGTACGACGAACTCCCAATACCGGGGCCTCGCTATGAGATACTGTTTTTAGCCCTACTTTTAGCATGTCCTTAATCAGGCCACGTTCATTCCACAATGCTTTGGGTGTAGGTGGAAACAATGTTTTGGTTGCTCCTACAATCGCGTCCATCAGCTGCTCTGGTCGCGGGCCAAAAGCCATGTCCACACGGCGATTCGTGCCAAACAGATTACTGGCTACAGGAAATGGGGTTCCTTTTACATTCGTGAACAGGAGTGCCGGCCCTTCTTCCTCAATGACTCTTCGATGAATCTCAGCCAGCTCCAAGTAAGGATCGACAGGTTCCTCTATAATTTTAAGATGATTTTCTTTACGCAGCGCTTCAATAAATTGGCGCAGATTCTGGTAGATCAACTGGACGATTCCTCCTAAGCAAATCAAGCCCTCGAGAAACTCGTGGGCCTGGTTTGTTTCTTATATGCTATTATACGTGTTTAAACGCCTCTTGGGCAAAAATCCGCTTCACTACGATTCATGAAATGCTTAGGTACGTTGTGCTTGGGTCGAAACAAACTTGCGGTCCGGTGACAATTGCCATACACGGTAGCTCAGATAAGCCAAAATCGAGAACAACGATGCAATCACCAGCATATGTCCCAGCACGATAAACATGTAGATTTCAGGTTTGTTGACGTACAACAGGATAATTCCAATTACCACTTGAAGCAAGATTAACAAGACCGATACGACACCCAATATACGGATATCCCGGTGATTCGGGTGATAACGGTATGAGTAGTGACCCACAGCCAAGATAATGACGAACAGCAGACCAGCTGAAATCTGATGAAGCAGCAGTGGAGATATGAAGCCCCCAATATTTACAACCTTCTGGATGACCGAGTGACTAAGCAACGCCCCTGAATAGACAGCAATATAGGTATAGATCGTCGATAACCATATAAAGTTACGAAAGCCCCGACTGACAGGCCCAGGAATCAGACGCGGGGTGTGGCGTGAATCTGCATGCTCCTGCCAGGCCCCCAGCGTCATCATAGTCGCACTGGCAAAGGCGATAAGAGCAAAGCCAAAATGCAGTCCCATGACTGCAGCCGATTGGGAGAAGACGACAGCCAGCGCCCCCATTGCACCTTGTATGATGACAAACATGAGCGTGAGCAGCGAGAATAGCTGCAAATCCTTCCGATGCTTCATAAACAGCAAAAAGCCAACAAATGAGGCGATAGAAAGAATCCCGGCCATGGCACTGACGGAGCGATGAGAGAACTCAATAAGGGATGCGATCGTATGTGCCGGAACCAGCTTACCATTGCACAGCGGGAATTCCCGGCCACAGCCGAGACCCGAATCCGTCCGCGTCACGACACCTCCACCGAAGGTAGCCAAAAACATGACAATACATGTTACGAGTGCCAGCCATTTTAATATTCTGATTTTGTTATTCAAAGAATTCACCCGTATCCTTCCAAATATAATATTTATTCACTTTATATGTTGTGAAATGCTCACTTAAAGTAATTATAACTGATATATCGTTCCTTGACATACGAGCTTTGTTGACAAAATGTGAACGTGTCCGTGAGAAAGCCGCCCCCTTAGAAGGAAGCGGCTTTCTGAATGTCTTGATGTTTAAAATTCACTTTGGTACCTTCATGCATGCATGTACAGCATTTATTATTTTGCCAAGCTCGCATGGACTTCAACAGCCCGATCCAAAAATTGCTCAATCTCCTCGCGGGATTTGCGCAGTCTGTTCACCAGACGTACCAGTTCTCGCCCTTCACTGTAAGCGATAAAGCTAGGAATCCCCAATACATTCTGCTCTTGACTGACGCTTTCGGCCTGTTCTACATCAATCTCAATTAATGTAAGCTTATCTGCATATTGTTGTTCCACATCAGGCATGAACGGATCAATGAAATGACAATCCCCACACCAGTCCGCCTTAAATACAGCCACCGTTACGCCGGGAGTAGATATTGACTTATTAAAGTCTTCATGAGAGACGATTTTTTGCATGGATGATTCCTCCTTAAATTCTTTTTATACTGAAAAGATTGCACTTTCTATTGTAACGCCAAGTGAAGCTTTTGCACACTCCCCCATTCTGCTCACATGCCGATTGGAAGCCCTCTCATTGAGGCATACTAAAGATATACTTAAGAATCCACATAAGCGACGACATCCTAACAGCATACCCAACTTACTTGGCAGGATACGGGAATGCTTGCAGTTGGAAAGGAGGTTATTTAGTCATGTCTCTCACCGAATGGCTCCATACAGCATCTCGACAGCTTCAAGGAGGGCTAAAGTTACTGGGTTCCGTTCCCCGTGTTGCAGAGGAAGCTTGGGAGGGCAAACGGGCGGCTTGGACCGAATCCCGCAAATTACGCTACCCCTTGCGTGAACTAGCGTGGGATTATCATACAGCACAGGCCGCTATGAATGAAGCTGAAGCGTTAATGGTGGTGAACGGACCCGCTACGCGTCCCTCTTCTCTGAATATGCCCTTATGCGAAACAGACTGTGAGCTACTGGAGCGGATCAAGAACGATACGGCACAGGAGAATCGCAGCAACGTCACCCGCACTGCCGCTTACCTTGAATGCTATCGTGGCTACCCGGAGTTACACTGGGCATTACTGGCTCACCTGGTTTCTCGTAATGGCGGCTATCATATGACCGATCTGAAAGGGGGACTGATTGGCAACCTGTTCGGCGAACAGGAAAAGGAATGGCTGTATCGGCTACTGGAGCGCTGTAACGCCCTTATTTTTCAAGACGCTTATCCGCAGTTGCAACTCTACATGCACAGCCGCCATTTGGGTCGGAGTTGCTTTCATTTGTTGCCTTATTTTCACGTTTCGCCATTCATGAAGCCCTTTTGGGAACGCTTCTGGGCTTGGCGGGATAGCTCTCTGTTGACTGTTGCGCTCATCATTAATGAACAAAACTATATTGAAGGACGTGTGGTAAAAGATCCGTATTTTCAGAAATTTGTGACACACAAGCCGGGCTTTTATTTGCATGACTGGCTCCAGCTTAATCAGGTTATATTTCCACTTGGGCTGAATGGTGGACTTGCTGGACTAGTGATGGAGCGTTTCGGCCATTTGGACGAGCGGATCGGCTTTGGCAAAAGTCTCTATGCTATGCTCTTCGGCCATCAGCAGGTGCTGGACCAGGTATCAGCATTCGCTAACAGTGTGCCGCATACGGGTTCACGCAGCGACTATTGGCCCGGATTGTTCACACCGAATGAACAAAAAGCGTTGCACTCTCCAGATGAAAGTGCAACGCTTTTAGCACATGAATGGCTACCGCCAGGACAACGTCTGTACAGCCCGGAGCTGAACGCCGTCTGGTCCGATACAGCTTATGATCCAATCCCCCGGTATGACTGGTTTCAGGACGGCTCCACACTTGGACATCTCAGCGAACCAAGGCGACCGCTGTTATTTGCCATGCGCCATGAGCATCGCCATGGCATCCAAAAAACAGCAATGGCCCACGTTGCCCATAACAGCTTGCAACCTTTCCACTGAAAGACTGGAGGACTCTTTTAGCCTCGTTGTCCTGTGGACTCACGCTGTAGACGCATTAACGGGCGCAGTACCTTTTGCAACATACGTGGGTAGTTGCCCAGCTCGTCCCTGCGCAATACGCGCAGTACAACCAGCAACACCAAATAGCATACCAGTACAGTCGCACCGGCAATGCAGCACGCGATGAAGAAGGCTACACGTGCAGGCATCAGATGCACCAGCAGGATACTGGCTTCATTTACACCGTATCCGATAGCTCCCGAGACGACGACTGCGGTTAAGAAACCTGCCCAGCGACGGCCCATGATGGAAAAGGAGACGATCCCTTTAAGTACACGCAAATTCAGCAACGTAATCACGAGGAAACATAATCCGGTTGCGGCAATGATCCCGTAAATCCCAAGCCAACCAGCCAGCAGCCAACTCGCTGCAAACTTGACAACGATCCCGACCATGACATTAACCATTGAAATACGCGGCTTGCCCATACCGATCAATATCGAATTAGAAGTCATCATCGTAATCTGGAATATCGTTCCGAGTGTCAGAACAGCGATGATACCACTGCCTCCAAGCGAGCTGAACAGTAAACCATTAATAGAATAGGCGGTCACACATAAAGCCAGAACAATTGGCATTCCAGTCAAAATAGAGATACGCAGGGCCAGCGTCATCTGATTTTGTAAATGCTGCTCATCCTTACGGGCAAATGCCGCTGAAATGATCGGAATAAGCGATTGGCTGAGCGCAATGGCCAAAATCGGCGGAATCCCCGCCACACTCTGTGCCCGAGAGCCTAGATAACCCAACTGAGTAGTCGCCTGATCCAATCCCACTTGACCAGACAGCAGCCTCACCACAATCGACGTATCAATAAAGTTGACCGCCGGAACCGTCAGAGACGACAATACAATCGGAATGGAAAGCTTGAAAATATCTTTGTAGATGCGCATCATCGGTAGCGCGGAGCTTTCCTCTTGGAATTGATCTTGACGATCCTGGCGATCCTGACGACGCAATTTCACCGTATAGTACAACATGACCGCCAGAGCGCCAAGACTTCCCATGACACCTCCAAAGGAGGCCCCAGCTGCAACCTCGCGATCTCCATAACCCAGCTTCAAAATAATAAAAGCGAGTATAATAGCGGTCGCTACCCGTGCAACCTGCTCCACAATTTGTGAAATACCGCCTGCGGTCATATTACCGCGCCCTTGGAAGTATCCACGCATCATAGCAATGGCAGGGAACAGTAGTAATGCTGGTGCCAAAGCCTGAATGGCCAAAGCGGATTGCGGAACCCCTGCTACATGCTCGGCAAAATAAGGCGCTCCAAAATACAGTAGCGCTGTAATGATAATGCCTGCCGCGGCCGCGAATATCAAAGCCGCTCGATACACACGTCGCGCTTCCGAAGGCCGATCCAGTGCATAACGTTCTGAAACCATTTTGCTCAACGTGCTTGGAATGCCGGCCGTAGCCACCGTGAGCAGCATCAAGTAAGCGTTGTTCGCAATGGTAAACGAGGCGTTCCCGACGGAACCGAGCAGATGCTCCAATGGAACACGCTGTACCAGACCAAGCACTCTGGCCACCAAGGCGGCAGCGGCTAAAATAAGCGTACCTTTAAGGAATGTTTCTTTATTGGACAAAATGCGTTCCCTTCTTTCTTGCTGTTCACACGCATGCAAAAGCCCCGCACAAACAGTCATGGCCTGAGCCATCACCGGTGCGGAGCCGCATGTCGATTCTGTCTCTGCAAATCATAATAAACGAAAACGAATCTCGGGTCATAGCACCCAAATCAAGAATACAATAATCATGGCAAGCTGCAAAATCACTTTCATCACGGTGCTGGTAAAAAGGCCTAATACAGAGCCAAAGCCCACTTTAATAGCTCGGTCCAGCGGGGCTTTGCCAATTAGCTCACCCAGCACAGCGCCGATAAATGGTCCCAAGATCAGACCAAATGCCGGAATAACGAAGGGACCAATAATAATCCCGACAGTGCTGAGGATCGCCGACAGACGCGAGCCGCCAAATCGCTTGACTCCCCAGGCATTCACAGCATAATCTGCAACAAAAAGGGCAACGACGATTAATGTTTGTATAATCCAAAACAATGCATTGTATGGAGCAAACGAGAAAAACCAGCCGTATACAAAAAATGCAAAATAGATGGCGAGCGCCCCCGGCAATACGGGATATACCGCCCCAGCCATGCCCACAATGAACAGCACAATGACAACAATCCAGCCTACAACGTCCATGGGCCTCCTCCTTCTCGTTCATTCATCTTGCTTGCTGCATCATTCGTTTCATTACACAAGCACATAATCACGGATCACTTCTACAATGCCGTCGTCATTGTTCGAAGCCACGACCACATCAGCGGCTTCTTTAACCGTATCCTGAGCATTTCCCATTGCTACACCCAGTCCAACCGCTTGAATCACAGCCAGGTCATTCAGACTGTCGCCAACGGCAACCACCTGCTCCAGAGTAATGCCAAGCAGGTCGCACACTTCAGCGATTCCACTGGCTTTGGATATACCAGCCGGGTTAATTTCCAGATTTGTCATCGAAGAATTGGAAATTTCAAGTCCACCCATGTCCTGAAGCTTAAGCAAAATTTGGTGGCGAATTTCGTCATTTTCCGTATTATAACCGAATTTGAGCCATTCCTGTGTGTCCAATGTATCCGGCCAACGATCTCTGTTATATAATTCCTCCGTTGAGTAAGCCCAGAACCAAGAGCCTGTTTCTACGGCAATCTGGTGCATCTTACGAACGAGCTCCTTATCAAGTAAATAACGGCGCCACAACTCGTGGGGTGATTTCCACACCTCACTGCCGTTTACAGTTACCATTGGCGTCTCCAGGCCGAGTTGCTGACCGTAAGGCAGAGCATGCATCGCTGCACGTCCAGTAGACAAGCATACATGGATCCCTTCCTGAATCGCCTTGTTAATCCAGTTAATCGTTTCCAAGGAAATTTCATGATTATCATTCAGTAAGGTTCCATCCATGTCGAGCGCAAGCAGTTTGTATTTATATTGGTTTTCTCCCATAGTCTCTCTTCCTCCTGTATGTCCCTTATGTCCAACGACATTTTACCATGAAAAAGAGAAGCCCACAAAAAAATTCAAGTCCTCACTTTGCTGCCAGAGGCTTTTTAGGAGTACCATCTAGCCCATATACTTCGTCATACGCATCAAATATTTTACGCGCAACCGGTCCAGCGCTCGTCGCACCAAAGCCCCCTTCAGGAATGATGACCGCTACTGCCAGCTTCGGATTTTGACGGGGAGCAAAAGCGATGAACACCCCGTTATCTTTAACCGTACGTCCCACCACCTGCTCGGAAGTCCCCGTTTTACGGGCATAATCATAAGGGAATCCATTAAAGGCTTTAACATCTGTAGCCATACCTCGAATCACTGTATTCCAGTACGTATCTGAAAAAGCGACCTCATTCAGCACCTGCGGCTTAAACTCACGTACGAGATTCCCCTGATCATCTACAATTTTGCTGACCAAATGAGGCTGCATACGCTTGCCCTTTGTTGCCAGCACAGTTGTATACTGGGCTAACTGCATCGCTGTATATTTTCCCTGCTGACCAAAGGATGCCTGTACCAAACGTGTCAGCGCACTTTCATGCTTGCTCATATACTCAAGTCTGCCTGCCCACTCGCCCGGCAGATCTACTTCTGTCGGTACGCCTAGTCCAAATGCCTTCATATACTTGTCCCATACGTCAATTCCCTGATGCACCCCTGCATTACTTCCGTATTTGCCATACATTGGCTTGCCGATCATATCTACCATAAACGTATTAGACGAGACCTCAATTGCCCTGCTAGGTGTCAAAGAACCATACACATGTCCGCTAGAATTCCCAACCCGGCTGGAGCGATTTTTGCCGTAGTACGCACTTCCCGTATCCTGATAAGTCTGTCCGGGAGAAAACAGGTTTTCCTTCAACCCGATCAGCACGGTCAGCGGTTTAATGGTTGAACCCAGAAGCACCGAGGATTCTGGATGTGGACCCGCTTTTCCGCTAGGTACAGATTTAATTGTTCCATTTCCCATTTTGTGCTGAATTTCGTCATATACCGAAGGTGAGGTACTTCCACTTTTCCATACATTAGAGTCATAATCCGGCATACTGGCCATTGCCACGATATTTCCGGTCTCTACCTCCATCGCTACAGCGAAGCCAGTGGTTGCGTCTTGATGAAGCTTCCCCGATACGGCATGAGTATGAAGCCAGCGAAGCTGATCCATAATAGCCTGTTCGGTTTTCTGCTGAATTTCCTTGTTGATGGTGGAATATAAATGATGTCCTTTTTCAGGAGGAGTAATGGATTCAATGCCCTCCGGCATGCTGCGAGGATTGACCTCTACCGTTTTATATCCGTTTTTTCCTCTCAGCTCGTCCTGGTACTGAAGCTCCAAGCCATCATATCCGACCGTTTCACTTTCCGAATAAACCTGTGCCGGTTTTAAAACCTCCGAATTAGCTTCATAGAGCTCTTTATATTTGGGCCGGTTCGTTCGAGCTCCTTTGAACTTGTACATATATCCAATCGTTTGTACCGCCACCCGATCCGGGTCATAATGACGTACACTTTCTTCTACAACCTCTACACCAGGGAACTCTGTCCGATGCTCCAGAAAATAAGCGATTTCCTCCCGACTCAAGTCGGATTTGACCAAACGTGGGGTAAATCCTCTATATTGATTATAGTCCGGGTCCAGTCTCTTTTTTATTTCCTCTGCATTAAGTTGCTCTCCTTCGGTACGACCCAGTTCGTTTAATTTGGCAGCAAGCTTGGCAGCAAAAGCATTAAGCTCAGGGAGCAGCTTTTCCCCCGGCTTGCGATCTTTCTCCGTACGTTTGCTATAATCCTTAGATAAAGTTACATACAAGGACTGTACTGAAGTCGAATACGCCAGCTTAACCGTACCTGTGGAGTCATAAATCGTGCCGCGACTCGGGGCTAACGGGACATTTTTCGTATTTACGGATTGCTGCTGGCCTTTCAGCTCCTCCGATTGTACAAACTGCAATACAGCTAGTCTGGTAATGATCAGGGCAAACAGCACAAAAGCACTAAAAAACAGCAGGTTGGTTCGTAAAACCGTCCGTTTTTTTCGTGACTCTTCATTCTCTTCAACATTTTTCTTTTTGAATGAAAACTTTTTATCCAAACTTCCTCTGTCCATATTAGCTTGTCATTACTCCTTCCAATAGGATATATTCCTGATCCTACCATATCAAAAGCAATAAACGATGAATTCCCAGATGACAATTTTGTAAGAAAACGTAGAAAAAGCATAAAAAGCTTCCCGCAGCCCAAAGGCTAAGAGAAGCTCTTATGAAATGATATCGTATAAAATGATTATGGCTGTTTGATTGCGTTAGGATCGGTTGCTGTTTCATCCTTTTTCTTTGGAACACCGTCCAGACCGTACACTTCATCGTAAGCATCAAAGATTTTACGTGCAACAGGCCCAGCACTCCAGGCCCCAAAGCCCCCTTCAGGAATAACAACCGCTACTGCAAGTTTGGGGTTCTGACGTGGAGCAAAGGCAATAAATACCCCGTTATCTTTTAGTTCTCTGCCCACACTTTGCTGCGATGTCCCCGTTTTGCGAGCAAAGTCATAAGGGAAACCTTTAAATGCGCTGACATCTGTTGACATCCCGTGTATGACTTCATTCCAGTAAGCATCTGGAAATTTCACTTCATTCAGCACCTTCGGCTTAATTGTTTGAACTACATTGCCGTTGGTATCTTTAATTTGACTGACCAAATGCGGCTCCATCCGTTTGCCCTTTGTTGCAATCATCGTTGCGTACTGGGCAAGTTGCATTGGAGTATACTTGCCTTGCTGGCCAAAGGAAGCATATGCCAGTTTGGAGAGGGCTGATTCGTCTTTTTTCGTATATTCTAAAAGCCCCTTGAACTCACCGGGCAAGTCTACTCCAGTAGAAACACCTAATCCAAACTCCTTCATATAACGATCCCATACGTTAACGCCCTGGTCTTCTGCGGCATTGTTGATGTATTTGTTATATAATCGTTTGCCAACCATATCGACCATAAAGGCATTGGAGGAATGGCGAATAGCGGTTGCCGGGTCCATTGAACCGTACACATGACCGGATGAGTTGCGCACCCGTGAGGAGTTGTTACGTCCGAAATAAGCAGCTCCTGTGTCTTGATAGTACGTATTTGTTGTAAATAGTCCTTCTTCCAATCCAATAAGAACAGACAGCGGTTTAATAGTTGATCCGAGAAGCACGGTAGAATCTGGGTGCTGTCCAGATTGGCCTGAGCCAACATTCTTAATTGTAGCGTTTTGATACACATGTTTTATTTCTTCATATTTGTCTTTTGAAATCGTACCCGTTTGCCAGTAATTCGCATCATAATCCGGCATACTAGCCATAGCTACCACATTTCCTGTATCTACTTCCATCGCTACAGCGAAGCCTGTTTTGGCATAAGGATGAGTCTTGCCAGATACAGCATGTGAATGGAGCCATCTCAATTGATCCGTAATGGCTTCTTCTGTTTTGACCTGAATCTCTTTATTAATGGTGGAATAAATGTTATTCCCTTTTTGCGGAGGAGTAACAGAATCTACACCTTCCGGCATATTCCGTGGATCAATTGGAACCGTTTTATAGCCATTTTTCCCACGTAATTGTTCCTGATATTGATATTCCAGTCCATCAAAGCCAACAGATTCATTATCCATATAAATGAGGCCCGGATCATTTTCAGCTGACATGGATTTTTGAATATTCTTATATTTATCCAATGTTTCGCGCGCACTTTTATAACTTTTAATGTAGCCAACCGCTTGAACAGCTACCGTATCAGGATCATAATGACGTACCGTTTCCTCTACGACATCTACGCCCGGGAACTCACTCTTATGCTGCATAAAATAGGCAACTTCATCTTTATTAAGATTGGTTTTAATCAGACGCGGCGTAAAACCGCTAAATCTCTGATAGTTCCGGTCCATAGCGTCCATAATTTGCTCTGCCGTCATTTTCGGCTCATCTTTATTACCATATTGAGCAAACCGATTTGCCAGCTTTTGTGTCATCTTTTCCAGCTCAGGCAACAATTTTTTATCAGGATTACGCAACTTTTCCATACTGTCACTATAGTTCTTGGAGAGTGTGATATACAGCGATTGTACAGGTGTAGAATACGCCAGTCTGTTCTGTCCGGTTGAATCATAAATCGTTCCGCGAATCGGCGTAAGCGGTACATTTTTGGTAACATTACTGGCCTCCTGCTGCTTAAGCTGAGGTCCATCTACAAATTGAAGTATCGCCAATCTTACAATAATGACTGTAAATATAATGAACGAGCTGAAAAAGAACAGATTGATCCGGAAGCTAAATCTTTTTCGGTCGGATGTCTCATTGTCTTTTCCTTGCTCGTTGTCCATCTTTCTCATGTGCCCTTTTCCACTCCTTCTTAAATCACTTTATCCTTGATATGTGTTTGGGCAAAACCAGGTGGATTAAACCAGTCCCCACTTTGCGCCCAGGTTGGGTCTAACGGTACCCACTGATCCTGTGCGCTCAAATACACTTCATTCCATGCGTGGGAGCCGTATCCTCCCTGTCCGTTATAACCAAGCCCTGTCACCACCTTGACCTGTAGTCCCTGCGACCGAGCCATCATCGCATACAGGCGAGCATAATCAATGCAGACTCCTTTACGTGTATCATACGTATCTCTAGGGGTCTGTTCATGCCAGTCACCACGCTGCTCATAGGCTTCTACCTTACTGAAATCATAGCTAATACGGGTACCTACCCATTCATACAACGCTCTGGCTTTTTGCTCATCACCGCTCATCCCCTGTGTAATTTTGGCCGCAGCCTGACCGATATCGTTCGGAATTTCCCGGTCAATCATTTCGTATTTTCGCTGCAGGATACCATTTAATTCCTTAGTAACGGCCTGCGTAAATACGGGCAATTTATCCTTAATCAGTGTACCGGATAACGGCTCAATGACCGATTGCGCTCCTTGCTTATAAATCGGCGAAGCTTGGACGTAGCTGCTAAACCCGCTGTCTGGATACAGACTTACGCCTATGAATAGCAGGGCTATAACCATGATAGCGCGTGCTCCACCGATAAGAGTACCTATTCCAGCCCCTGCCACCCTACTGAGAAAGCCTGATTTTTTTTCATGCTCACGGAGATGAGAATCTGACTTGCCACCTACCATCAACACATAAATTGCACGTAGTACAAATTGGGCGATAGCATAACTGAGCATGAACAATACGGCGAACCGCAGCAGCGGAAAACCTTCTAACCCCGCCACCAACGTATAATAAAATTGCTCAATCCCGCTTAGTTCCCGCTGAGGCAAATGTTCCATGTAAGCCGCCAGCCATTGTTGAACTTTCGGTGAAAGCCACATGGCTAACCCGAGCGAGCACAAAATACCCGCCACAGTCAGTATGCCATCCACAATGAGACTGAACAGCGCCCCTACAGATCTGGAAGCTCCTCGTCTCCAGCCCTGAATCAACGACAGCAGTACAATGACAATCAAAAACACCGTCACGCCATTCCAATGAAGAATAGGCTCCAGCCAGGATGGTTTCATTGTGTTCCTCCTGTCTCTACGGCGACTGTGGCGACTGTGTTACAGCCGTGCCTTTCGCACTTTCGATATATTTCTTAACGGTATCGCCCATACTCCACTCGCCCAGCGACATCCCCTGAAACCATACCTTGACCTTGTCACCATCAAATGGACCTTTCACTTCCAAGTTGGAGCTGGTTACCGAAAACGTACCATCCGCGTTGGATGTGTATTGGGCATCCCGTCCCTCCTTGATCATCATGTTCAAGGCCTCGCCTTGAACCTTGTTAATCGCATCATCCTTTGCCTGAGTAACGACCTTGCCGACCTGTTCAAAGGAAATGCCACTGTAGATAAGCAAGCCCGCAATCACGACAATGACAATCAGCCATTTTACGAGAGTTCTTACAATCTTCAATATGACTAACAGTAGGACAAGCCCAATTAATATATACATCCAGTTATCCTGAACAATCTGCCAATTATGTTCCAAAAACTCTGTCCAGACGCCCTTATCCATTTCGCTACACTCCCGTTTTCAACTACATCATTCAAATCAGAAAATTGTCTCTGTAATTATACATGATTACGTGATGCCCTGTCAGCTTAGCTCTTTTACACACCTTGTTATTCAATTCTTGTCCATACAAAGTGGTCTATGTTCGTCCACTCCAGCGTACAACTTAGGAAGGGCAGATACGTAGTGCAACATGAAAGTTTACATTAGGGAAGGGGGTCATCCCATGAAAACAGCCCTCTGGCTGTATCTCTTTTTATTCATTGCTTTTTTCGATCTGCATGCACAATATCCTATTTTGACACCATTCGCTATCTCCCTGGGTGCAGCACCTACTTTTATTGGCTGGATGATGGGGATTTACTCTCTAACTCATCTGCCTGGTAATTTGATGGCCGGTCCCAAGGTCGACAAACACGGCAGCCGCCGATATATTATGTTTAGCCTAACAGCCGCAGGCATCATCCTTATCATTCAATCGTACATCCACACACCGTGGGAATTACTTTTTCTTCGTGCGATTAGCGGTTTTGTGTTGGCCTTTTTATCTCCGGCCTGTCTGGCCATGTTGGCACAGCTATCCGATCATCCAGTTACGCAAGGCAAATATATGTCGGGACACGGTGTCGTTCACACGCTCGCCTCTGTCCTGTCTCCAGCCGCCGGCGCATTTATCGTAGCCAGTTTCGGCTTTAGTGAGACATTTAGTTCCCTTGGCATCATTCTCGTAGTCACGGGACTTATGGCTTATTTCACCTTGCCCAAAACAGCACCCGCTCCACAGGCCCAATTATCAGATGGTCATGCGACATCTGCTCCACTATCCGGGGTACAGAAGACGCGTTTACCATTCAATTGGCGTTACCTGCTCCTGCCTTTTGTTTTGGCGTGTGCACAAGGCATTTTATTTTACGAAATTCCATTACGGAATAACGGTTCTGCGTCTATGATGTCCACCGGATTGCTCTTTTCCATCATCAGTTTGGGAGCACTTTGCACGCTCAGTCTGCTGTTTCTGAACAAATATTCACCAATGGTGCGACTACTTTGTGGCATTATTTTGATGTCTCTAAGTTTTTACGCACTCGCCACCACGCCCGAAGCGGCGATTGGCATTATACTTTTTATTTTAGGAACAGCCAAAGGCATCATTTTTCCAGCGCTGGCCTCCCTTTTCATACGAATTGGAGGTGCGCGACTGGGCAAAACCTTTGCACTACAGTCTATTGCAACATCTATCGGCTCCTTTGCAGGACCTGTACTAGCAGGTCAGCTACCCGATCACATTTCTCCTTTTTTTATCGCATTTCTGATTCTGATGGCTGGCCTGCTATTCGTTCCTATTAAGCGATTATCTCCGACGCCGCCACTGTCTGCCTCAGGACCTTATCATTCCTAGCTAGTCTGAGACAGCGGTACGCTAATATGCTACCTTTAAAGCCCAAAATGTCGTTTCAGAGGACAAATGCACAGTACGCTATGCCTCTATCCACATAGACTATTTTGACTGAACATTCACTAACAAAGGGAGGTGCAGCCTGTGAGCCACTGTCATCCTGTAAACCCTTGTTCTGTTTTTGGAACTTCAACTGGCATCATTCTTGTTCTTTATATTCTGCTCGTCATCATTCTCCGTACTTGCTGGTTTTAATGTCTGAATTGCCCTAACATGTTGCCCCTTGTACCCATGCCTGCCACTTCTGGCAGGCTGTTTTGTTATTTTTTGCATGAGAACCCTATTTGGAGCTACACTATACACATATTCTTCATTTCCCGGGGAATTTCGAGCATATGTATCAGACAAGGGGTGAGCTAAATGGCGATAACCGTGATCGTCGAAGGGAAAAATGACCGCAGCAAACTTCGCCGATTACTTGACCCGGAGGTTCACATTTTATGCACCTTCGGCACACTAAACTCTATAAAACTAGAATCCCTACACAAGCGGGCCAAGCACGACGAAATATATTTATTTATGGACAATGACAGCTCAGGGAAAAAAATAAGGGGTGTGCTTGCAGACTCTTTTCCGGATGCATTTCATATGTATACACGCAAAGGCTATGCTGGCGTAGAAGGCACTCCAGATGAATATGTGATCGCTCAATTGGAAAAAGCAGGGTTGGAAGAATACATTATATACCCGCCACCTGTTCTTTAGTCTTGAAAATAACAAAAAAGCTGTCCTCAGGCCGCTTTTATGCCTGTTGGACAGCTATATGATGCACTATAAAATGCCTCTAAAATGACATTAGAACTTATGAACCGTATCGACGATCATCAGCAAGAAGCTGAGTGTCAGATGGTTAATGGAAAAGAAAAATACTTTTTTTGCCCAGGAATCCGTTTCTTCTTCCTTAATCGTAAAACCTTTAAAGGCATAGAATGCCCACAGCACGGACAGTAACACGGACACGATCATAAAAATCATACCGGCATATCCATAAGCATACATAAGGATGGGTACCGGAATCAGCAATACAATATAAGGAATCATCTGGATCTTGGTCCGATGGATACCTTTTACGACTGGCAACAACGGAAATCCTGCTGCGCGATATTCCTCAACTCTGCGAATAGCAAGTGCCCAAAAGTGAGGCGGCTGCCATAAAAACAGGAGAGCGAATAAGAGCCAAGCGCCCATATCAATACGACCCGAAGCGGCCACATAACCAATCACAGGAGGCATTGCACCAGAAATACCGCCGATGGATGTGCTCCATGTAGATGAACGTTTTAACCAAAGTGTATAAATACCGACGTAAACGAACATACCAAGTAATCCCAGTAACCCTGCCTTTACACCAGAGAAGAAGAATAGAACAGCTAACCCGACAACACCCAAAATAATAGCGTATGACAACACCGTTGTAGGGGTCAGACGCCCTGTTGGCAGTGAGCGATTACGTGTACGCTCCATTTTCAAATCCAGCTCACGGTCAAAATAGTTGTTAAAAACACAAGAAGACGCCATAACCAGCATTGTACCTAAAAGTGTAAGAATTAGCTTTATATAGTCAACGTCCCATTGCGATGCTAACCAAAAACCACCAAAGGCTGCAACCAGATTGGTACGAAGGATGCCTGGCTTGGTAACTGTAATAAAATCTTTCCAAGTGCCCGCTTTACCGGGTGGTTTAGATTTTACAGAATAGGTAGCCGCATCCGAAGAAGTCTTATAACTTATATTATCCATTGTGAGTAACTCCCCCTTAGAGATGTATGAATTCGGGAGTAAGTTGAACTCCGATATAAATTTTATCATATACCTACCCCAAAAAGTTTGACAGAAAACGCACAAAACGTTCACAATTCCGATGGTAAATCGCCCCTGCTGATCGTTTACAGTAAATTTGGGTAGTAATAAGTACAGGAAACAATACAAAAGGAGCGACAGATATGGATACAGCCACACACTTTGTCATGGGAATCGGATTGGCCGGGCTGGCCTACACTGATCCTGTTGTCGCCGGAGATCCAAAGTTGGCCGCAGTCGTACTGCTCGCTACAGTCGTAGGGTCACAAGCTCCGGATTTTGACACTTTGCTTCGGTTGAAAAATAATGCAGCCTACATTCGCAATCACCGTGGACTGTCGCATTCAATTCCCTTCTGGTTGATATGGATCTTGTCCATAACAGGATTGATTTGCCTGATCTTCAGAGATGTGCCCCCAGGTCATGTAGCATTATGGGTAACGATTGCTGTCTGCCTGCATGTATTCACAGATTTATTTAATACGTACGGAACACAGGCATTCCGGCCGTTTACAAACAAGTGGATATCTTGGAATATCATCCATATTTTCGATCCCTTTATTTTTGGCACCCATGTTGCTGCGATTATGCTGTGGATTACCGGATTGATTCCACCCGCTCCCTTATTTATTACGCTGTACGTTATTATTGGCCTATATTACATTTGGCGAACCTGGAGTCATTTTATAACCAGAAAAGCGGTACGTAATATGGACAATGAGCGTCAGGAGGGCGACATCTATTATATCATTCCCACCGTATCATGGAACCGGTGGCATGTGGTAAAAGCTCATCAGAATGGAAGTTATGACATTGGCGGATTGAATGGCAAACACTTATTTTGGACGAAACATGCGATTCCATCCACACATCCAGCCGTAGAAGCATCCAAATCCTATCGCGATGTGCAGGCATTTCGCTATTTTTCCTCCTTTGCCGTTGCTGAGGTGGAAGAACTGGAATGGGGCTATATTGTGCGATGGGGAGACGTCAGGTATCGACACCGGAGACAATATCCATTCGTGGCTGTGGTAGCGATGGATAAGCAGTTCGGGCTGATCAACAGCTATATTGGATGGCTCAGTGACGAAAAGATGCAAAAACGCCTTTCCCTGCATACGAATTAAAAACCTGCTTCCAAGCTAACAACAAGCCGTATGAACAACAAACAGCAAGTTCCCCTTAATCTGGGAGCTTGCTGTTTTTTTTGGCCACTCGCGTAAAAAATCACTTCTCATGAAAGCGCCCTCTTGACGAAGCGGACTTGCGTGATTCACAATGGTGATAAGCCATGCGTAAAAAAATCCGGAGCATGATCGCTCCGGATTTTCTTCATCACAGTTGCTCATAATACAACTTCCAAGATGGAGTGTTTATGTGTATTACTGCAAACGGCTGCTGCCCGACAAGGATTGTTCTGCTTGTTGGACCAGCTTTTTCGTAATATATCCCCCAAGAGAACCTGTTTCGCGGGAAACAACATTACCAAAGTAACCGTCCTGAGGGATGGTGATGCCAAGTTCTTGAGCTGCCTCATATTTTAATTGTTGTAAAGCGGCGTTGGCCTGCGGTACTTGCAGGTTGTTTGAACGACGTCTGCTCATATTTGAATCTCCTTTCAGTTCTTTGTGAGTGAGGTTCATTGCAAGCTTGCAAGATTATTATGGCTCGCTTACAACTACTTATTCCTGAAATTCAACATTCGAGCACTGGAGGTTTTTACCAATGAGCAAAGGTTTATCCCTATGGTTCGCCGTCTCATCCATTGTCCTGCTGACCGCAGCCGCTATATCCATCAGTTATTCCGCATGGCTTGCCATTCTACTGGGGCTCTTATCTGTCGGCAATATCGGCTGGGGTTTCGTGGTCAAAGCCCGACAACGCCGCTCCTAAGCCAATCCTATAAAAGGCCTAATAATTTTTCGCCTCAATATACTTTAACGTACACGTGGCAGAAAGCCCATGCGCTCTTTGACCGCAGACAACGTGACTTCAGCCGCTTCTTGTGCCCGCTCTGCGGATTGGGCCAAAATACGTCCAATCTCACCGGATTCCCGGATGTCGCGATAGCGCTGCTGAATCGGTTCAAGCATAGCTACAATGGTCTCTGCCAGTTCTTTTTTAAATGTTCCGTACATTTGACCTTCATAGCGATCCTGCACTTCTTGGAGCGACAAACCGGAACACTGGCTGTAGATGCCCATCAGATTACTAATTTCCGGTTTATTGGCCGGATCATATCTAACCTCACTGCCAGAATCGGTCGTAGCGCGGCTGATTTTCTTACGTATGACTTTTGGTTCGTCCAGCAGGGCAATAAAGCTGCCTGCATTCGGATTGCTCTTACTCATTTTTTTGGATACATCATCTAGGGACATGATTCTCGCCCCTACTTCAGGAATATACGGTTCGGGAACAGTAAAATAATCTCCATAACGGTGATTAAAGCGACCCGCCAAATCGCGTGTCAGCTCTAGATGCTGTTTCTGATCGTCGCCTACCGGGACGAGATCCGCGTTGTAGAGTAAAATGTCAGCTGCCATCAACGATGGATATACGAACAGCCCTGCTCCTACGGAGTCCTTGCCTGCTGCTTTGTCCTTAAACTGAGTCATCCGTTCCAACTCGCCCATATTCGTCAGTGTTGTCATCAACCATCCCAGCTCAGCGTGCTGAGGAACATGGGATTGTAAAAAGACATTGGATTTCTCCGGGTTAATACCTGCTGCGATAAATAATGCCGCTACCGCCTCCGACTGCTCACGTAATTGAGCCGGCTCTTGCGGTACGGTAATTGCATGAAGGTCTACGACCATAAAGTAACATTGATGATCCTCTTGTAATTTGACAAAGTTTTTCATTGCACCAATGTAATTGCCCAAAGTAAGTTGTCCGCTAGGCTGAATACCTGAAAGTACAGTTTTCATATTCTTCCTCCTCCGTTGACTCAAAATTAGAACGCAAAAAGGCCCCGCATCCTCAAGGGACGCGAGACCGTGGTACCACCCTTATTCATTGCCGTCAGCCTTTTGCTTGTCAGAGCTATGCCCCATGACTGATTGCAATCTTAAAGCTCCGTTAACGGGGAGCAATCGGCCGTCATACTGAGGACAGTACTATCCTGTTCTGTGCGGCACTCCAAGGTCCATTCAGCAGTGCAGGCTCACCGGTTCCCATCCACCACCGGCTTTCTGAAGAGCTTATGCGAAAGCTTACTTGTCCTCATCATCGCGTTATCCATGTCATTACTTTCTAAACTACATTAATGATAATTCCGCATAATGTTATTGTCAAATGACGATTGTGCCCTACAACCAAAAATCTGTTATCATAATGACACGAAGCTTCAACCGATTATAGTGGACAAAGGAGCATGGATATGAAACAAGTGACCAAAGAACACTGGAACGGTTACGACACGTATGTTTTACATAGTGGTGAACTGGAAGTTACGATGATCCCTCGCCTCGGGAATAATATTATCTCAGTGCGTGATCTGAAGCTCGACCGGGATATCGTACGTCGGCCCGGTGAGGAAGAGTTGGCTTTCTATTTACAAAAGCCTTATCATTTTGGCTTACCCATTTTGATTCCTCCAGGCCGAATTCGCAAGGGACAATTTGAGTTTGACGGTGTTCCTTATCAGTTCGACCGAAATACAGCCAATGACAATCATATACACGGTCTGCATCGTAATCAATCCTGGCGCTGCAGTGATATTGAAGAGGATGAAGAAGGTTGCAGTGTGACTACCGAGCTTTTGACAGAAAGTGATCCGCACTGGATGGAACAATTCCCCATTCCTTTACGTTTGGAGATGACGTATCGCTTACAGGGTGCTGTATTAAGTCAAACACTGCGCGTAACGAATTTGGGTGAAAAAGCAGCCCCATTTGGCTTGGGATATCACACTTGGTTTATGGTGGACGGAGAACCTGAGCGTTGGCGCCTAAAGCTACCTGTGAATGGCATATATGAGCAGGATGCTGAACAGCTACCTACAGGTATCATTACTTCGTTGAATGACTTGGAACAGCTCTCTTCGGGTCTTTCTCTGAAAGGAACAAATCTAGATACGCTGCTGCGGGCAACAGAAGGCCCTGCTGAAGCTCTTTTGACTCGTGACGACGGTTATCAAATCCGCTACACAGCAGATGAGCAATACTATAAGTATTGGGTGTTATACACCAAAGGTGAATGCGACCAGTATCTTTGCATTGAGCCTTATACATGGCTGCCTGATGCGCCCAATTTACCTGATCCTGTCGAGGGAGGCGGATTGATCCGTCTGGAGCCTCAGCAATCCATCGACCTCAAAACTCAGATTCATATCATATATCCGTAATTTTCCTCTAGTCACTTTTCTTCCTTCGGCGCATATTTTCATAACTCTGTCGCATACTAACCTCATCACAGCCGAAGGAGGTGACTACACATGAATGAAGCTAATCAAGGCAGAAGCCGTCGCAGTAACAACCTAGTTGTTCCTCAAGCCAACAACGCATTGCAACAATTGAAATATGAAGCTGCACAAGAGCTGGGCATTACCATTCCAGCAGATGGTTACTACGGTGACATGCCATCCCGTGAAGCTGGTTCTCTGGGAGGCTATATCACTAAACGCTTGGTACAGCTGGCCGAACAGCAATTATCAGGTCGTTCAGGTCAATAAGCGTCATTATTCCACATGAGCATTCCGTTCATCGTAATTTACCAAAGCGCGTTATAACGGGCATATAATAAAGGCGGTCTTCCTAGGGAAGACCGCCTTTTCTTTATTCTTTTTTAAATCAGGATTTTGCAAAATTCGATTCCAGTCGCTCCGAAGTGCAAGATATAGACGAACTAAACCATTTCGATCTATATCTTGTTCATTGGAAGTCGCTTATGGGATTTTTGTAAAGATTCTCATATTGATGATTATTCCGATTGATGATTATTCCGAATTAGCCGCTCGGTATGTAGGCTTGTTGTAGCGGATCATGAGATTCGCCATGTTGTAGTTGGACTCCAGTGTTGCATCTACCAAAATCGTTCCTTGCCTGATGGCAAAATCGAAAGCAATCTCACCATGAGTCCAGCTACGCTTATGATTTAGCGTTTCTAGGGCCATACGCCGAAAATCCTCCCGATGCTTTGCTGATAACCCCGGTTCTACTGCTGCAAGCGTGCCACCTTTACCTGCAAGTGGATTATGACGAATCCCAAACTTCCCAACTACATTGTTACGTATTTGTACAAATACGATGCCTGACGACAAACCCGCCAGTTCATTATCCAATTCTTTTAAAACGATATCCATCTGCCTTGCTAACGACAATTGACCTACTTCATCCATCACAAAAACCCTCCTATATACCTTATCAAGAAATAATTAATAGGTCTTACGACTCAATTATATGCGAAGATTTTTAAGCTTACAATCAAAACCAACATAATTGGGTATTTATAACTATTACTAAGTATATCCATCATTTTAAATTTCGCCAACAGGTAATGTTAATTACACTTCGACATTTTGCGACTTTGTTCATCATCTTCTGCAAAAATAACAAAAAAGGCCTCCCTTATGGGAGACCTTTCAAAAGTGTAAATCCGTTATTTTGTCATTTGTAAGAATTGTTCAATATCCTGAACAGTAACTTGCGCAGCATTACGCCAGAAGTCAGCCTGTGTTAAATCGGTACCTAAGTGCTTGGAAGCCAATTCTTCGACTGTCATGCGACCCGTATCACGCAGCAAGGCATCATATTGGTCGGCGAAGCCGTCAGGATTTTCCTTCGCAAAAGCGTAAATTCCTGCACTGAACATATACCCGAATGTGTACGGGAAGTTGTAGAAAGGAGTGTTCGTAATATAGAAATGTAGCTTTGATGCCCAAAAATGAGGATGAGCCTCATCCAGGACACCACTAAACGCTTCACGCTGCGCTTGTTCCATCAACTCGCTTAATTGTTGCGCTCCTACAACTCCTTTTTTCCGCAGCTCGTAAAAACGGGTTTCAAACAGGAACCGAGCATGAATGTTCATAAAGAAGGCTACACCACGCTGAATTTTATCCTCCAGCAAAGCTACCTTCTCCTGACCCTCGGCAGCTTCCAGCAAAGCATCTGATACAATTAGTTCTGCCAGCGTCGATGCCGTCTCAGCTACGTTCATGGCATAATTTTGATTCAATGGGTGCAATTCATTCATCACATGCTGATGATAACCGTGTCCGAGCTCATGGGCCAGTGTCGAAACGTTGGATGGTGATCCGGCATAGGTCATAAAAATACGGGTCTCTTTGCTTAGACGCAGAGATGTACAGAAACCACCCGGACGTTTGCCTGGACGATCCTCTGCTTCGATCCAGCTTTTCTCAAAAGCCATTTGGGCAAAGTCAGCCATTCTCGAGCTAAATTTACCAAATTGCTCAACAATCGTTACAGCAGCATCGTCGTAAGGGATTTTAGTAGTTGACGTCCCCAGCGGAGCTTCAATGTCATGCCAGGACAGCTTCTCTAAGCCCAGCAGCTTTGCTTTCCGCTCCAAGTATTTGACTACAATAGGCTTGGTTTCATTAATAACCTGCCACATCGTATCCAGCGTTTGTGCAGACATGCGGCTGATTTCCAGCGGTTCCTTAAGCACATCTGTCCAGCCTCGTTTTTCATATAGCTTCAGACGAAAGCCTGCCAAATGATTCAATGTATCCGCGCAATAGTCCTCTACCTGAGTCCATGCCTCTTCCCAACGTGCAAACACGTCTTTACGTACGCTGCGATCTGCTTCATCCAGCTTATTAGCAGCCTGACCTACAGACAGGTTTACGATCTCGCCATTTTCTGGCACAGGAATAGTCATATTTTTGACAATGGTATCATAAAAATCACCCCAGCCATGATAGCCATCCACTGCCAGATCCAATGCAAGGCTTTCCAGCTCAGGAGCCATTTTTTCACGTGCTTCGTTCCGATATTCGGTCAGGACAAAAGAAATCGGCTTGATAGCTTCGCGCTCCATCCACTTCTGCCAAATGTCTTCACTGGTTTGTGCCAGCAAGTTCTGGAAAGATACTAAAGCACTTTTCCCTTGGGCATACAGCGTGTTGACACGCGCCCCCAGTTGAACAGCCAGCTTGTCGTGCTGGTTTTGAGCAGTTAGACAAGAGACAAAGGAGCCCGCCTGCGACGCGCCATTAAACAGCTCCTGTATGCTATTCAGTACACTATCGAGACGCTCGGTATCCAATACCGTTTGTGGTACTTTGGCTGCTTTAAGCTGGGATTGCAGCTGTTGAACCTTGCTCTCCATTTCTTCCAAAAATGCATGAAATGAGGCAGAGGAAGATCCTCCGCTAAAAATAGATTCCAGATCCCATGTTTGCTTTAACGGTGTTTTCATAATAGTTCCACCTTTCTTTTTTGGCGAATTCATGTGGTTTCATATACAATAAAGCTACATCGTGATAGTAAATCACTACAATTGGGAGGAAAACAGGATGAGACCCTTACAAATTTCGCCGGAAACGGCTGTGAAATTATCCGAAAAGCTCGGCATTCCGCTGGAACACCTTATGCATACACCCCAGCACATTTTGATGCAAAAGCTGGCCGAACTGGCTAAAGAAGAAACCGCTGACCCGAACGGCGGAGAATCGAACAAATCATGATCCCTTTTCACAAAACCTGGCCTTATGACATCGTCATGGGAGACGTTTATGTACAGTCTTGTCCGTTTTGCGACCATGATAATGTTTTGCTGCCCCTGAAGCCAAAAGAACTTAAGCTCATACACGAAGGTATGAAAAAGCTGCTTGTGTTTCCATGCTGCCATAACAAGGTTACTTTGGTGGATTGTGATGACGATTATTTGCTGTCAGATACCACATTGCGTCATCATTAATTCATGAAGCAGTTGTAAGATAAGATAACCCGTTTTACAAACAAGGTGTGAACCATGAGCCTAAATCGGCCATAGTGCACACCTTTATTTTTTCAAGAGGAGCTTGCGTCTTGCATTTCCTCCGGCAGTTGGAAATTTTTAGCCAGCATTTGTTCTCGCAGTACAGACCACTGTTCACGGGAAGCCCGGATCATGGCTGCATCCATAATCTTTTTGTCATTAATGACACGCGAAAACCAGCGTACCGCTTCGTTAAAGTTGCCTGTACGTCGATGCAGTTCACCAATCAGATAAAGCAGTTTGGCATTATTCGCCCCGACACCCTCCAGCTCATAGACCCGAACATACGAATCCAGACTAAATTTGAGAAAGCGAAGCTCCTGCTCCTCATTTCCCTGGTATCTGTACATCCATGCGATATGCTGTAATAGACTGGCTACTACGCGTTCTTTTTCTCCGATGACCTGGGCACAGAGTAAACCCAGTTTATACGTTTCTAATGCCTCTTCCCAGCTACGATGCCCGCCATATTCGCGAGACTGCCAGCGATTACCGATTTTATCCTTAAATATCTTGGTTTGCTGATCGCTTAACTGAACGGTAGAGTGCTCTGTCGAGGTAAATCCACAATGAGGACAGACCCTTACGACATAAAAATCCGGATTTTCATTCTTATAATAAGCACAAAAATCTGAATCTGTACGAATGGCCTTCTTTAGGCTTGGTCTGACACGGGATGTCTGAAATTCTTCTTCGCAATGTGGGCAAGCGATTTTGATCTGATATAACGGTTCAAGTTCCAATGTTTTTACAACCCTCTCCAAAATTCAGCAATCCCCGAAAGCTTACGGGGTATTTACAAAATGATGCGCAGGACCAGACAAACGGTTAAGTATGATTGAACGAAGCGGCTCCTCAATGCCCGTATCCGTTAACGCACCTGCCATACAAGACAACCATGCCTCTGCTCGCTCCTCCGTTACGGGAAACTTCATATGTCTGGCACGTAACATCGGATGACCATATGCATCAGAAAAAAGAGACGGTCCTCCAAAAAACTGGCTCAGGAACATAAACTGCTTTTCCTTAACCGGTTCCATGTCTTTAGGAAACAGGGGACTTAACAACGGATCTTTATAAACTCTCGGGTAGAAGGCCTCAATAATAGAACGAACACCTTCCGCACCCCCAAGGTTGTCATAAATGCTCAGGCTAGGATTCACTTTTCCTCCAACTTTCTGTGCTATGGTAATAAATATACACCCGTATTATAACAAAAAACAAAAAATGACGCTAAAAATAAGCGTCATTTTATCAATTCAACATATGAAGAGGGTGTGCTTCGTTGCACACAGCTTCGTCATTCTATAAACTCAACTAATAACTCCGCCAATCCTCTTCACCGGGATGGACGAGAGAGGCACGAATAACATACACAAAAGCACATACGAACAGACCGGCAACGATACTCATCCTGATCACTCCATCCTTAAGGTTATGGATCGTTGTTTTCCTATTTTAACATACTATTTACAAAAATACAGCATTAGATGTAACCGTTTTCTTTGATTTTTTTGTACTCTTTGTCCATCCCCGACATAGGTATATTAGTACAACTCCAAAGGAGGGGCCTCTATGTCGCTATACCGTCGTTACTCGCTTCCTCTGCTCATCCTTACACTGCTATTCCTATTTATGCTTATGGCTGTATACCCGCAATCTTCTCTGAATGCCGGGCTTCGGGGGCTTGCCATCTGGTGGGACGTGCTGTTTCCGTCTTTGTTCCCGTTTTTCGTTATTTCCGAGCTTCTCCTCGGTTTCGGAATTGTTCATTTCATAGGTGCGCTGTTGGATCCGCTGATGCAGCCTCTATTCCGCGTACCTGGCTGTGGGGGTTTTGTCGCTGCGGTCAGCTGTGCATCCGGTTACCCAATTGGAGCTAAACTAACAGCCAAGTTGTGGGAGCAAAAATGGATCACACGCATTGAAGGAGAGCGTTTGGTCGCGTTTACGACTTCCTCTGATCCGATATTTTTGATCGGTGCGGTTTCCGTTGGCTTCTTCCATCAACCAGAAATTGCACTCGTACTGGGCGCAGCCCATTATGGTGGCGTGCTTATCATCGGGCTGCTTATGCGCTTCCACGGTTCCCGTTCAGGAGAAACAGATACTCGCAGCGACCGCCCTCAACCTGCTCAAAAAGCCTGGTCGAAGTCCACGAATACAAAAGCAGCAGGTCGCAATAGGCAGCCTGGACCCCTACGCCAAGCATTATATGCCATGCATACAGCTCGTTTGGAAGATGGTCGCCCATTGGGTGAGCTACTTCGCCAGGCGATTACTTCCTCCCTACGCCTTATTATTGTCGTAGGAGGGCTAGTTGTATTCTTCTGCGTCATTTTAGAAGCTTTGACGAACTCCGGTTTAATGAGCGGGCTTCATCTGCTTACGGCAAGCCTATTGACTGCATGTGGTCTTCCTCCTACGTTAACGGAGTCCATCGTGGGTGGTATTTTCGAAGTCACTTTAGGAGCGCAAGCCGCAGGTGAAGCCACGGCAGCAGCGTTACCATTCAAGGTAGCCGCAGCCGCTTTTGTTCTCTCCTGGGGCGGGCTGTCGGTTCATGCGCAGGTTGCAAGTATTTTAAATATGACGAATCTCCGCTATATGCCATTTCTGTTGGCCCGGGCTGCGCATGGCTTCATCTCGGCACTGCTCGCTCTCGTGTTATGGCGGCCTCTGATGGGACAGGGAAGCTCTCCAGTCTTTTCTCCAATATACGACATCGCGTGGTCTCCTGGCTTCTCGTCCGCCATGCTGTTGCAAAGTCTGCTATTTCTTGCCTTTATACTGGCTGGAATGCTTAGTCTCTCATGGTTGAGTGTGGGTACAAGTCGCTTATACGTACGTTTGAGAAGAACACACAGGCAATGAACGATTGTGTTCTTGCTCATAATTGATTATGATCGATATATACCCATGACAAAGGAGCTTTTCATCTTGAGATATTATGTTCTGGATCGCGGGGATCAGCACTCCATGGACTTGAGTCAGCAATTTCACCGTCTTGCCCAAGAAAAGAATTTCAAGCTGGATGCCGAATCGCCGGAAATCGTCGTGTCTATTGGAGGCGATGGTACAATGCTTCATGCGTTTCATACCTTCATCGACCGCATTCCGGATATTGCCTTTGTTGGTGTACATACCGGTCATCTAGGCTTTTATGCTGATTGGCGTGCGGACGAGCTGGAGGAGCTAATCCACCTGATGAGCCAAAGCGGATCTGAGGGACCGCTTAACCCGAGAATCGTTAAGTATCCACTGATTGAGTTGGAAATTCACAAGAAGTCAGGAAATGCTTCTTTTATTGCCTTGAATGAGTTTACGTTAAAAGGGGTGGATGGCACTGTCGTTGCCCAAGTGGATATTAACGATATCACCTTTGAAATGTTTCGCGGTGACGGTATATGTGTTTCTACCCCTTCAGGAACGACCGCCTATAATAAAGCACTTGGCGGAGCAATGGTTCACCCCACCATTGAAGCATTGCAATTGACTGAGATCGCTTCCATTAATAACCGCGTGTATCGGACACTGGGATCGCCATTGCTACTGCCCAAACACCATCATTGTGATATTTTTTCACGGAAAGATCAGCGTCTTTTATTGACAGTAGATCACCTGAACTTTCCTGTCGATGACTTAATCTCTGTTCGATGTCAGGTCGCAAGTCAGAAGATCAGCTTCGCTCGTTACCGTCCTTTCCCATTTTGGGATCGAGTACGCAACGCTTTTCTTAATTAGAACCTATAAAAGAGCCGAATCTGGCTCTTTTTTTACAAACAAAACGGTTCCTGAAAATTCAGGAACCGTTTTGTTGTGGAGCTGTAAATGTTTTATTCTTTTTACTACCCTCAGCTCTTTCGGCTTTAGCAGCTGGCTGGGTCTGACGCTGGCCCTCAGGTTCACGAGAGACACGAACTTGCCGTCCCTCCCGATTTTCCTTTGACTGACGCTCATAGCGTGGTCCACGCGATTCCTTTTTATCGAAACTTCCCTGCTGATTGCGCTGTCTACGTGGTTCACGGGTTTGCTGCCCTTCACCCGGATTCCGTCCATCCTTTGCTTCACGTCTTTCTCTGAATGGACGACTTTCGCGAGCTTCACGCGGCTGTCGTTCACGTACTTCCTGGGCATCCTTCGGTTCCCGACGTTGCAACTCACGTGGTTCTCGGGATTCTCGAGGCTGCTCCACTTGCGATTCATCCGTAGCTGTGGAATCCTGCTGTGGTTGCGGCCACTCCTGTTCTCCAGCTGTATGTTGCAATACTTCTTGCTGCTCTTCGGGTTCTAACGTTCCCGCTTGTTCCCTTTGAGCATCTACCAACTGCTGAATATCTGGAGCAATGATCTCATCATTGACGCCATTTTTATTAACCACTTCACGGCTTTTTTGCAGCACAAAATAGGCACAGCCAAAATTGCAGTATTCATTAATGTAATCGTCCAGTACCACTATAGATGTATCCTTATTTGCTTTGGGATGACCGTCTCGATAAAAGCCCTTCAGACGTAGCTGATTGTAACCCCAATCACCAATAATGTAATCATAGCGATCCAGCACTTCACTATACCGATCACGAAACGCTTCGGGATTCCACCCGTTCTTGTGATCCTGCAACAATTCATAGTTTTTACCACCGATTTGAAACAAACTATTCTGACCGCCTTTCCCGGATCAAGCCTGCGAAAGGGCGCCTTCTTCCTTATGCTGAGCGGCTGACTTCACCTGCTCATGCGCTTGGTAGGAGCTGCGGACCAACGGTCCAGATTCGACGTGGCTGAATCCCCGCTGTAATCCCTCTTCCTTTAACTTCGCAAAATCTTCCGGTGGATAATATTTTTGCACATATAAATGTTTCTCGGACGGCTGCAAATATTGACCAATTGTCAGAATGTCACAATCGACTTTACGCAGATCATCCATGGCTTGTAAGATCTCGTCCCACTCTTCCCCGACACCTAGCATGATGCTTGATTTCGTTGGAATAGCCGGATTTAATTGCTTCGCACGTTGAAGCAGCTCCAGAGAGCGACGGTATTTCGCTTTAGCCCGAACTTTGTCGGACATGCGCTCCACCGTTTCAATATTATGATTCAGAATATCTGGTTTCGCATCCATGACGATTCGCAGCGATTCAATATCGCCCATAAAATCGGGAATCAATACTTCTACACTGCAAAAAGGTAATCGGCGGCGAATCGCACGAACCGTTTCTGCAAATATAGTAGCACCCCCATCTTTCAAATCGTCGCGAGCCACACTGGTTACGACACAGTGCTTCAAATTCATGTTTTCAGCCGCTTCAGCGACGCGTTCAGGCTCCTGCAAGTCCAGTTCCGTAGGCATTCCCGTATTTACTGCGCAAAAACGACACGCACGCGTACAAATATCACCCAAAATCATAAATGTAGCTGTCCTATTGGCCCAGCATTCATATATATTAGGGCATCGTGCCTCCTCACATACGGTATGTAATGTCTTGGAACGCATCATGCTCTTGATTTCCTGATAGTTATCGCCTGTCGTAAGTTTAATACGAATCCAGTCGGGCTTAGCTTCCTTTACTTTTCTAGACAATGGCATAGACCTTCTTTCTGATAAGCTTAAGCTGTCATTGCCATACATTATAACATGAAAGCGATGGAAAAACCTCCATTCATTGTTCCCTTTTTGATATGACATTGATGCCGGAAAAAGTAAACTCTTTACATGGATAAAAGCGGCGGATATGGCTCAATCTAAACAAAAGCGCCCCTTTCACGTTATTGAATACGGGCCTAGAATTTATCGGGCGATTAAGCCCTTCTATAGGAGGTCGGTTCACGTGCCTTACCCTACGCGGACAGCCCGAGCTGTTCGTTTGTTATCGCTGCTGTTATGCGCTACTACACTGACAACGGCCTGTCCGCTTCCTGCCCATGCCTTTGCCAATCACTTACAGTCCTCGTCCGCCAGAAGTAGCCTGACCGCAAATGTAGATGCTTCACATGCTCAGTCTTCGTCGTATACGTCCAGGCTAGCTTTATATCATTCCATCGAAGCCCTGACTGGAGTTCCTTGGTACAGGCTGGCCGCCATCGACCAGTATGAACGCACACTTACAGTGGCCCATCCCAGAGATCGGAAGCATGCGGAACGGATCATAGGTATTTTCATCACGGGACCCGTCTGGTCCGGCCTGATGAACCCTGATTCGGAGGATCAAAATCCGCGTTCCATTGAACTATTTTCCGGGCTGGGACAAGACGGTTCGGGTGATGGAATCGCTGACCGTAATAATGACAAGGATTTACTATTCAGCATCGCATCTTATCTCGGAAAGTATGGAAACAACGAGGATGAATTTGGTATTGCCGTTTGGGAATATTACCATAACAGCCGCGCAGTTCAAAGAGTTCAGCAGTTTGCCAAGCTGTATCAGACGTATGGCAAGCTGGATCTGGGCAGACAAGCTTTCCCCCTTCCTTTAGGCAGCATTTATAGCTACCGCAGCACATGGGGAAGCCGTCGCAGTTGGGGCGGCTACCGTATACATGAAGGAACTGATCTGTTTGCTGGCTATGGAGTTCCAGTTCGCAGTACCTGCTACGGTGTAGTTGAAATGAAGGGCTGGAATCCCTTCGGCGGATGGCGAATCGGAATCCGAGATCTCAACAACCGCTATCACTACTATGCGCATCTTTCCGGCTTTGACAAAACCGTCCACAACGGAGACATCGTTACACCCGGCCAGACGGTTGGCTGGGTCGGAAGCTCGGGCTATGGAAAACCCGGTACCCAAGGCAAGTTTCCACCGCATCTGCACTATGGTATATATCGGGACAATGGTTGGGCAGATTGGTCCTTTGACCCGTATCCGTTATTAAGACAGTGGGAGCAGACCGAACGCAAAGCGCTCAAAACAGGAAAAACAAAAGGGACCTCCTCATAGGGGGCCTTTTGTTTTTACTAGGCAGCTCACGTCACTCCCCTCTGTTCTATGGCGTTGGGGACTGGCTAGAGGTGTTTTGGTTTTCCTGTACCTCTGGAACACTTTCTATGCTGGAATCTATAGCGCCGTTACTCTCTATGGAATGGGGAGGCAACGCCAACTGCGGAGCGGCTGCACCATTTTTACCCACTGGTTTCCCCTGATTGTCATAGTAGTACATCGGAACGTTGCCCACCACCAGCAAATAAGAAACAGGGATTTCCGTCTCCACAATCTGAGGTTGCATCTCAAACGGTATAACCACAGACACTTCCGTCGTAATCCGAATATACACTTCAACCAAGATCATGTTTATGCCCGCATCCTGTTGACGGGTATTTAAATCCACTTTGATCGCTCCATGCGGCTCCACCTTTAAAGGAACCTTGGGTCCATAAGCTGCCAACAGCGGACTGCCCAATGCCTGACCAATCGGAACGCTCTCATCAAAATGGCTCATGCTGTCCATCGTTGCCTTGACTGCTTTAAGCGTGTCTGACGTAATTCTCATATGCTCTGCATAATTCAGAACAAAGCCAGAGGTTCTTCCTTGTGCATCCGTTCTCCATTCGATCAAATTATCAGCTGTCTTCCCCTGCTCTACCTGTGCTGTAATTGCTGAATTAATAGCCTCCGTCGCCATTTGTTTGACTCGCACTTTTGCCAGGTGCATCATGGGCGGCTTCAAATGCTGCTCCACATAAGCAGCCACCTGTATGATTCCTACCAACAGCGCCAGTGCCACAATAAAAAAAAACCTACGTCTGCCGCGTCGCCTTCTGTTGGGTGCGCTGTGCCATTGCGGTCTTCTCATTATCCGATCCCCCCGCAGCGTTGAACTTACCCTACAAGGATATGCGAGTTGTACACGAAAAAGAAGCCGCCCGTCCGGCAGCTTCTCTAGATGGAACAAATATATAATTGCAAATATAAGGTGCACTCATTATTTGAAAATGTGGTCAATCTTTTCGATATCAGCCTGACTCAATTGGACATTTAGCGTCTTCAGATTCGCCAGCACCTGCTCCGGCCCCTTCGCCCCTGGAATGAGGGCATCAATCGAATCACGGGTCAAATACCATGCGAGTACAACATGAGCAACCTCTGCATTCAACGCATTGGCAATCTCCCGTACCTGCTCCACTTTGTCCAAATTACGAGCAAATGCATCTCCCTTAAACAATGGATTTTTCGCTCTGCTGTCCGTGAAGGTCATATCTTTCGTATACTTACCACCCAGCAGTCCTGAAGCTAGCGGGAAATAAGGCACAAACGAAATGCCATTTTCCTTGGTATAAGGCAGCAGATCCTTTTCAGCTTCCCGTTGAAATAAATTATAATGGGATTGAAGCACATCTACATAACCGTCACTATTCGCATCCTTAAGTTGTTCAATGGAGAAGTTAGATACACCAATGGCCTTGATTTTGCCTTCGTCCTTGAGCTTCTTCAGTTCTCCGACTGCTTCTGCCTTCGGTGTAGCTTCGTCCGGGAAATGGATATAAAATAGATCGATATAATCGGTCTGCAACCTTTTCAGACTGGATTCGACGGATTCACGCAAAAAAGCAGGCGAGTTGTCAAAAACGACCTCTCCGTTTACGAATTTGTGTGCACCCTTCGTGGCAATAACAGCTTTATCACGCTGACCACGCTCTTTTAATACCTCACCAATCAACCGTTCCGAGTGCTCAGGTCCATAAATAAAAGCCGTATCCAGAAAATTGATGCCGTTATCCAAAGCTGTGCGAACGACTTCTTTGCCCGTTTCATCATTCAAACCGGAAAAAAGATTATGTCCTCCCACCTTATTTGCACCCAAACCGATTGGTTTTACATATAGATCTGTTTTGCCAATACGCACTTGCTCTGCCAATTCACGTCATCTCCTTTTCGAAAGTTACTTCCATTTTAATATTAAATTCCAAAAAAAGCAAAGTGCGTACCTGGCAGTTGCTCTTATCCTTTAATCCCCGTCAAGGCAATCCCTTCCATAAAATACTTCTGTCCTATGGCAAACAGAATAATAGCAGGCAAGACAACAATTAAAGAAGCGGCCATCAAAACGCCCCATTGAGCCGAGTATATTCCCTGAAACTGCTGCAGCCCAATCGCCAACGTAAATTTGCTCTCATCATTAAGGTAAACCAGCGGCCCCATAAAATCATTCCATGTGTTCAAAAACGTAAACAATCCAATGACCAAAATCGCTGACCTCGACAAAGGCAAAATAATACGGGTAAAAATCGTAAAATGATTGCCTCCATCCACAAATACAGCTTCATCCAGTTCTCGCGGTAGAGTCATGTAAAATTGTCTTAGCAAAAAAATATTAAAAACGCCTCCACCAAAAAACGAAGGTAATACCAATGGAACGTACGAATTAACCATGCCTAATGCCTGCCAACCAATAAATGACGGAATCAGCGTGACTGCAAACGGCAGCATCATGCTGCTTAATAACAAGGCAAATACCTTATCTCTTCCCCTCCATCTCATTCGCGCAAAGCTATAGGCAGAAATGGTACTCGACAGAAGTACACCCGCCAAAGTACCTGCGACGACGATAAATGTATTCACAAAATAGCGCCCAAAGGATAATTCTTCAAACGGCTGTAAAAAATTCTCGAATACAAAAGGCTCTGGAATCCATTTTGGCGGGATCAAAAAAATCTGACTTAAATCCATCATAGAGCTTCGCACTAGCCAGTAAAAAGGAAACATACAAAACAGGGAGCCCACTATGAGAACTGTGTAGAGTAACACCCTGCTCCCACTCCAACCGCGTTTTTTCATGTTCATGCCCCCCCGCCTTCGTAATACACCCATTTTCGGGCCGTCTTGAACAGAAAGGCAGTGAATACCAAAACGACAATAAAGAGCACCCAAGCAATAGCACAGGCATAACCCATATTTGAAAAAGTAAATGCCTCGCGGAACAAATAAAAGGTATAAAACAAGCTGGAGTTATTGGGTCCGCCCTGAGTCATGACGTAAGGCTGAACAAACACCTGAAACCCACCGATGAAGCCCATAATCGTATTAAAAAAAATAGTGGGCGATGTCAATGGAATTGTAATATACATAAGCTTATGAAGAGCATTTCCACCGTCAATTTCAATGGCTTCATAATAATGTCTAGGTATATCTTGCAAGCCTGCCAGAAAAATAATCATGGTTCCTCCAACGGTCCACAAACTCATTAAAACCAGAGTAGGAACTACCGACCCTTCGCTATAGATCCACTGACTTTCAGGCAAATGCAGCGCACGCAGCACCACATTTAGCAAGCCAAGATCCGGATCAAACAGCCACATCCAGATCATAGACGATGCTATGAGGGGCACAATGGTAGGGAGATAGAAAACAGTCCTGAAAAAAGCCAGACCTTTTACCTTTTGATTAAGTAATATCGCCAAAAAGAAAGCTACAATAATTTGCAGGGGCACACTTAGAAACACATAATAAAATGTAACCCCGAGTGATTTATAAAAAAATTGATCCGTACCGTCAAATAAGTGGACGTAATTATCCAGACCGATAAAATTAGCCTGTGAAGCAACCTTGTAATCGGTAAGACTGAACCAGAGACTAGCGATCATCGGTCCCAGAACAAAAATGACAAAGCCGAGAATAGCAGGGGCGGCAAAAAGCCACCCCAACCAATTTTCCTGCTTACGAATAGAAGATAATGATTGCATTCTATCCCTCTCTTTCTGTCAAAACACTCATCCTATTCTTTTGGATACGTCCCCTTAAATTCCGCGTTGGCCTTGGCAGAAACCTCCTTAAATGCTTGCTCCACCGTTTTCTTGCCTAGCCATACCTGATCCAGCGCCGGGTTAATGATGGCATTGATTTTTTCCGAGTTTTTCAGATAATAGTCGTAAGAATTGACACCGTTATGCAGCGTTTGGTTCATGACAGCATCACGGTAACCATCGGCATGACCTGGTTTGACATCGGCCCATTTGCTAATCATGTCTGGTTCGGTGTACCACTTTTTCATGACAGGCATCCACAATCCGCTGGAATGCATGTCAAGTCCGCTTTCAGCATCCAGCAAGAATTTATAAAACATCCATGCTTCTTTAGGATGTTTGGTTTTGGCAGAAATCACTTCCGGTTCGCCAAACAGGATCGTTTTGCTGCTCTTCAGTTTGGGTAACACGCCTACACCAAAATTCACTTTCGATTCTCCAAGATCCAATTGAACCCACTGTCCATCCAGATCCATCGCTACTCGCTTACTTTGCAGTGCTACGGCCGGGGAAGGTATATTTTTGGACTGCGTCGGCGACGGTGCCACATGATAAACGTTGATCAGATCAGCCATTTTTTGAACAGCTTCAATCACATCAGGGCTCTCAAGATTAAGCGAGTCCCCTTTGTCTGAAATGACACTTGCGTTGTTGGAAGGCACAAGCAAATGCCACATCCATGTATCAAACCGAACTCCATACTGTTTAATGTTACTTGCATCGAAATTGGGACTGAGCGCATTATTTCCCGCTTTATCAATGGTGAGCTTTTGTGCTGTCTCTAAAAACTGCTCCCATGTCCAAGCGTCCTCAGCTTTTACCGGTGGCAAAGCAACACCAGCTTCATCAAACAAATCTTTATTGTAATAGAGGGCGAAAGCTTCCTCAGTTACCTTTACCCCTGCCACTTTGTCCTTATCCCAATAGATGACTGAATTAGGAATAAGACTTTCCTTCGTTAGCTCCTTATCCTCCTTCAAAAATTCATTTAAATTATATAGTTTGCCTTGTTCAGCCCATTGCAGAGCCTGTGCTTTATAAATGGGAAATACATCGGGTGCCTGATTGGCAGCAAACATCGTCGTTAATTTGGTAACGTAATCCCCGGGGATATGCATATAGTTGATTTTGATCCACGGATATTTCTCTGTAAATTTTTTAGCGATTTCCTGCTGAACCTTCTTTTCATTGGTGCTCCCCCAACTGGCATAGGTCAGTGTCACTTGCTCGTGACCCTGCAAATCAACTGGTTTGCTGCTGCTCTCATTTGAACTACAGGCTGACATAAGCCCAACGATCAAGCACATGCAGACGATCCATAATTTTTGTTTTAACATGAGTAACGCCCCCAAACCGGTTATTTTTTTATCTTTTCGTTTGTTGCTTTGTCACTAAATTCATTTTAGCAAACGCTTACATTTTTAAAAGTCGTACTCTCATTGGATTGGTGTCATTTGATTAGATCTATGAATTTCCCTGATGCGAATCAGGACGAATGTCCCTTTACCTGCTGGCGAGTGGAGCGTAACACCATATTCCATTCCATATAATAGCCGTACTCTTCTGTCTACATTTTTAATGCCCGTTGATCTGATTTCTCCGGCTTGAATTCGGCGTATATGATCTGCTTGAATTCCTAATCCGTTATCCTCCACTTTAAAACACACTAATTGCTTCTCAATCCAGGCTGTGATCCTAATCAGACCTCCTGATTCCATTTCCGCGAAGCCGTGAATAATTGAATTCTCCACAAAAGGCTGCAAGAAAAGTTTGGGAACTTCCATCTGAAGCAAAATGGGATCAATATCATATTCCACCGTGAACTTGTCCTCAAAGCGATTCTGCATAATATAAATGTATTTTTCCAGCCAATTCAGATCGGTTTCCAAGCTCCATGTATCGTTTTTGTTTCGAGTAGTAATTTGCAGCATTTCCGCCAGACTAATGATCAATTGGCCCAGCTCCTGCTGTTGATGTTCTAACGCAATCCAATACATGGTCGTTAAGGTGTTATACAAAAAATGGGGATTCAGCTGTAAATTAAGTGCCATTAACTCCGACTCTTTGGCTCGTAGACGTGACTTGTAATTTTCCTCGATTAAATCTTTAATTTTTTCATTCATTTGATTAAATCGAATCACCAGATCTCCCAATTCATCATAGCCACGTACAGGAATTCGAATATCAAAATGTCCCTTCTCCATTACTTTCATCGCCTGTTTCATATCCGTGATGGGCTTACTGATATAAACAGACAATAAATAAGCAAGAATAACAGCAACGAGCATCATAAAGCCTAAAAAAAACACCGTGTAGGTGCGAATCGTTGACAGATGCCCCAATACATCTTCCATAGGAATGGCTATATAAGATACCCAGCCCGTCGTCTTCATGGCTTCGTAAACCAGTAATATACTTTGACCTTTAACGTTTACCATTTTCATCCCTTGTTCCGAAGTAATGGCATCCTTAAGCCAATCCGCCACGGGCTCCCCCACTTGTTGCTGTCTATCCGAACTCATGACCATCCCGTTTTTATCATGAATCATGCCATAGGATAGATGTGCAAATCCGCTGCGGGTTGCGTAATCTTCAAACCCCCCTTTTAACAAGTCAGGACGAAAATTCAATATAAGTATAGGTTTTTCCTTTCCCTCCGGAAGCGTATGGAAGGTTCCTGCATCATCTAATGCAGTCAAATGGAGCTGCTTTACTACAGCAAATAAAGAACTAAACTCATAAGAGCCTCGTTTTAAATCCTGCTGATGGAATGTATCGGCATACGAATAAGCGGGGATCCATTGGGTAGCCCCCTCTGCTTCCACCGCCGTTGTTGCCAACGGAGAAGAATAGAACGGCTGAACAGGAATATACATCCGATCAGTGCTTCCATATGCATAATTTTGCGTCATAATTTGGGAAGCGTATACTTCCTCCATATTGCCAAAGTATCTGTACAAAATTTTTGTAATGCTGCGATCAGCTCGTAACAGCGATGAAGAATCCGTAGTATCCACGTTCGTAATAGTTTGAAGAAGGTCATGATCGATTGGAATCATATCTACCGTTTTTTGAATAGCTGTCAGCTTGTTATCCAGCAGCTGGTTATTACTACGCAGAACGCTTGTAACGCTATCTGTTACATTTGTAGTAATATTCCGTGCGCTCGTTTCAAAGTAAACGAAACCTAGGATCAAAACGATAAAACCAGACAACAAAAAATAGGACAGCATCAATTTCGTACGAAAGCTACTGTCCAAAAATTTTTGATACATATATTTAACTTGGCGCATCGTATCTTCCTTTCACCTAACAATCAGTTGAATTTCCTACGAAATTCTTCCGGTGTGTGCATTACGTTTTTTTTGAACACTTTAAAAAAGTATTTGATATCTTTATAACCAACCTGTCTGCTAATTTCTGCGACCTTGGCGTCTGTATGCAGCAGTAAGTGCTGAGCCTTTTGCATTCTGAGCTTCACCATATATTCCGTGAACGAGAGCCCAAAATAATTTTTGAACAGAATGCTAAAATAGGACGCATTATAATGGAAGCGCCGGGCCACGATCTCCAGACTAAGGTCTTCATGTAGATGTGCATCTAGAAATTCCTTGCACTTTTTCATAATGGGATCGCCTTTGGAGCCGCTATGAAGCTCAAGAATCAGCTCTTTTAACCATGTTGCAACACCATCCTCAAGATTCCGAAGACAGGTGGCCTCTTCGACAGCTTTGTTCAAACGTTCCGAGAAACGTGAGTAGACTTCCTCACTCCACCCTATATTTAACCGTTGTAAACTAACCAACAGAATGTGTACCAATTTTGCTTTAAGCGCTTCAGGTGCAGGATACCCTTGCGTCATTGGTCCAATGAAATTCTGCACCCGATCGAATAGCTGATCTGGCTCTCCATTAGAGATAGCGCTTTCAATAAATTTAAAAAAGGCCATTTGTTCGTATGCGCTCATTTCTTGTACTGGCTGCTCATCATCTGAAATGACAAGGTTCAGACATCTGATGTGAGGTGTATAAAAGCGCATGGAGATTAGGCCGACGGCCTTTTCGTGAGATTGGCTTATTTGCATTTCATCAAAATTAAAAGGCTGACCCCAAGCAAACCAGACTGAAATCGCTTGTTGTTGCTCCAACTTTTTCAGCCCAACTTGAAGTGCGCCTTTGGCCTCCTTGCCGTCTGCCCTATCCTTCCAATTCACCACTGCAACCACATGGTCTTTATGGGTTTCAAGTGGAAACACGACAGAAGACGCCCAATGCCGCAATATTTCAACAACCGTATTACGGAGCTGAGAATCCCACATATGTATATCCTCCGGGTGGGCTGCGGATATTCCCAACGCGAGAACTTCTCCTACCCCATGCCATCCAAAGTGACTCTTTAATAGACTTTTCTCGTTAGGCTGTAATTTGTCTGTCACACATCTGCTAAACAGATGCTCCACAAATGCAGGCATACTCTGCTCGATCTGATTCAACGCTGTTTGATTCCCAATCAGTGCTTCCTGTTCCTCTACAATGACCTTCTCCATATGTTCAATCACTTCAATAAGCTGCTGTGATTGCACCGGTTTCACCAAATAATCATTCGCCCCATACCTCACTGCCTGCTGTGCATAGCTAAATTCCTGGTAGACTGTCACTAAAATAACTTTGGTCTCATGCTGACCGAATGTCCTCAATTGTTGAAGATATTCAAGTCCATTCATGATCGGCATTTGAATATCTGTAAAAACGATTTGGATCGGTTTGGATAAAGAAATGGTCAGAGCATCTTTCCCGTTCTTGGCTTCCCATACCTCGTATTCTGGACGTAAATCCCTGACCATGGCAGCCAACCCTCGACGCTGTCTAGTTTCATCATCTACAACAAGCACTCCCAGCGGGATCGAATTCACTGACTCCCCTCCTGTCGATCTTATACACGTATGTTTTTTTCAGTATAACACTTACAGGCGGGGACCCCTCCTATTTTCTTTTTCGCTTCATACTACGAATGGTCGTTTTCGTTGCCTGATCCACCCGGTATGATTCTGTGATTTTTTGCAGAGCTTTATTGAAAGTAAAATCATCTAATGTATTATGACTTAAATACGCCATCGTTGCCTCAGGCAGCTTGATATAACAGATCGATATCGCCCATGCTACCGCCATTTGTACATAATAATCCTCACGATGGGTCTGATCTAGCAAAGTAAGCACCCGGTTCATATACTGTTCCTCAATATAAAAATTCAGAAGCATAACCACCCCAAACCGAATTTCATATTCTTTCTTGGAGAGCAGGTAGGGCTGAATAAAATCCCATACTCTTTCTTTATGAAGTTTCGTAATTTTCAATCCGGCACAGAAACTATCACATACGGACCAATTATCAATTTTAGGAACAAACTTGGCGGTATAACTTAGAACCTCCTCTATATCTGTTTTTACAGAACCAATCACCATACCTTGCAGCATGACTTCTTCGAAGTGTTCACTTTCAGCGGTATCTAGGTAGAGACGCCAATCCCCTTTGGCAATATCTTGAGCCAGCTTACGCAGCACTGGCAGCCGTACACCCAGCACATTATTAATCGTCGGAAGCAATGCAGCCGTGAATTTCTGAAAATCCGCATCCACGTATGACAGTATTTGTTCTCTGATTGTTTTCTCCATCGTTTCAACTCCCTGATTCTTAACGAAATGAAATACTCCACAAATAAATAGAAGCCACCGAACCATAAGGCGAATAGACTCGGCGGTACTCCTCAAATTGCTGCTTGGTCAATGTATCTAGATGGTACAGCTTCATCATTCCCCGTCGAATAGCCATATCGCCCCAACTGACGACATCTGGACGCTCCATACAATTAATCAGTATCATTTCAGCCGTCCAAGGTCCTATCCCTTGCAGCGAGGACAATTTCTGGATCACCTGTGCATCGGAAAGCTCATATAATTCCTGTAAATCCAGCAAGCCCTGCTCGATCGTTTGGGCTATACTAAGGATACATGTGGCCTTTTTCATGGTGATGCCACAGCTTTGAATATCTAAAGCCGTCTGAACGGCTATATTTTGTGGAGTGATCACGCCTAACTGCTCCTGCATCCTTGTCCATATGGTCTGAACCGCCTTGGCCGATATAAGCTGTCCCACAATCGCATGAACGAGCGCCGCAAACAGGTCGGGAATGATCACCCGCTCTACCTTGCCCATTTGCGTCATCGCTGTACCAAGTACGGGATCTACGCTTTTTAGATAATTGATTTCCTTTTCCCCATAGGCAAAGTTTTTGGTCATTACGGTTTGCATTCGTTCTCCCTCTCCCCCTTATATGGTTCACTCTTGATTCAATAGCATAGACTGCTTTTACATCAAGGTTCGAATCCTTCTTTGCTCACGTAGAGCTGTTCTTTCGGGAAAACATGGAGAAAACGCTCATAAACCGCCTTATAGGCAGTAGGATGATACCATTCTTCCAGCCCCAGTGACTCGTAAAGCGCACCAATTTTTAAGCTACGCGTTCGTCTCCCCCCACTGCCATCTCCCATAAAATAATCATCAATACAGACACGGTTGACCAGAGGCAACAGCTTGTCTGCAAAATGTTCACTGCTTGGAAGCATCGGAGCAATCGTAGCTTGCGTTGGTACACCTGCCTCTTTTAACAATTGCAGCGTTTGGAGACGAGCCTGGATGGGAGGAGCCTCCGGTGTAAAATGTTTGCGTATATCTTCTCGGTCTGTTTCTACAGTCATACTCACACGTACACGATCCTCCAATCGGAGCAGTAAATCGATATCCCGCCGTACCAGTGGACTGCGCGTCTGTAAAAAGAGAAAATCTGGTGGATCCTCCACCATCACCTCCAGCAGAGACCGGGTCACCTCTTCCTTGTACTCGGCAGGCTGATAAGGATCGGTGCTTGACGACATGAAAATCGTGACTTTACCTTTGGATTTGGCTCTACGAAGCTCCTTGCGAAGAATATCTGCTGCCTGATTTTTTATATCAACCCATGTCCCCCACGCTTCCTTCCGAAATGTGGAGACTGGCAATTGGCGTACATAGCAATACGAGCAACCAAAGGTACAACCTGTATACGGGTTCAACGAATGTGTATACCCTGACAAGAAGCCGGTCCCTTTATTCAAAAGAGTCTTGGGGGATTTGTAATACTCATTTTTCATACTGAACCGATGCCACACTTTCCTTTTCGAGCTGTAAAAGCTTCACCTTCATGTCTAAACCACCACGATATCCGGTCATAGCTCCATTTTTACCGATGACCCGATGACAAGGGACCGTGACCAAAATCGGATTAGCACCGATGGCAGCCCCCACCGCACGAACAGAGGCTGGCTTTTGAATAGCGTTGGCAATGTCTGAATAGGATAATGTTTCCCCATACGGAATATCACACAACGCATTCCAAACCGCCATCTGGAACGCAGTCCCATGAAAATCAAAGGGCAATGTAAATTGGGTGCGCTTCCCTTGGAGATATTCAATCAGCTCCTTGGCATAGGGCTGTAAAGCAGCATCCTCTTCAACTAAAGGGCTGCCGGATAATCGACTTCCCGCCCATGAAAACAATTCCTCTACAGGTTGATTGGGCGAGCCCACATAACATAATCCTTCCGATGTAGCTGCAATATATAAATTCCAATCCTCATAGGTCATCCATGACCAATAGATCGTTTTATTCATTTGATGTGCCATGCTGTGTACCTCCATTTTGTGCTTCTTTGGATTTGAATCGACGATATTGCAACGGGGTGTAGCCTGTATTCTTTTTAAATAACGTAATAAAGTAAGGTGCATTGGACAGACCTACGTTTCCCCCCACTTCCGCAACAGATATATCTGAGCAAATGAGCAGCTTCTTCGCTTGTTCCAACCTGGTCTGCTGTATATATTCCATTGGAGTTATATGCATGATCCGCTTGAAGGTACGATGTAAATGATACGGACTTCCATGGCTTATTTCAGCCAGGATGTGCAATGTTAAGTCCTTCATATAGTTAGAATTCACGTATTCTGTAACCAGTGCGATCCATTCATGATCAGGCAATCGTTGTCCTGTCGGTTTACATCTTTTGCATGGACGAAAATGCTCGTTCAATGCTTGCTCTACTGTTTTAAACAAACGAATGTTTTCTCTTTTGGGAGGTCGGGATTTGCAGGAGGGGCGACAAAATATTCCCGTTGTCTTCACAGCGTACAAAAATTCCTCATCATAAGACTTGTCGTTTTCTACAATAGCTCTCCACTTGTCGTCAGTTATGGATAAATCGGATGTACTCATTCAAATCACCTCTCTGATGCAAATGTGGCCTCCCACATATCTATGGCAGGATTATTCAAAATCCCTCTGTCTAAATTATAGACTAAATAGTGAACATATGTACCCTTCTTGGAATGTAAAGGCAAGATAACGAAAAAAAGATGACTCCCCGCGGAGCCACCTTTGATCTTACTTATCTATCTTATTTAGGCTTGAAGCTTGCTCGGTTTGGCGGTGATCGTCAACTCATCTGCAGGAGGCTGATATTCCTTTGACCAGTACTCGGTATTTGAAATACCTGCCTTCTCCGGGTCAAACACCGGGTCAAGCCCTTGCCTCCGCTGCTGTTCGTAATCCTTAAGCACAAGAAGAGCAGGCTTGGCCAACAGAATCATACCCATCAGATTCACCCAAAGCATAATGCCGACACCCATATCCCCCAGTGTCCATGCCAGAGCCGATTCCTTGACGACCGTTCCATAGAACGTCGAACCCAGAATAACCAGCTTTAGGACGAACATGGGCCATTTGGCTTTACGGTCGGCAACCAGGTAGGCCATATTCGTTTCTGCGATGTAATAATACGCGATAATGGTCGTAAATGCGAAAAAGAACAAGGTAATGGACAGCATACTCGATCCAAAACCGGGAAATACCGATTCAATAGCAGCCTGTGTATATTGGGTTCCCTCTTCAACACCCGGGAGATGTTGCACAATAAAATTGCCACCAGGTCCCTTCACGTTGTACATACCTGTGAATAAGACCATAAAAGCCGTAGATGTACAGACTAAAAAGGTATCTACATAGACGGAAAACGCCTGAACTAGCCCCTGTTTTGCTGGATGGGACACTTCTGCAGCGGCTGCCGGGTGCGCACCAGAGCCTTGTCCGGCTTCGTTGGAATAAATCCCCCGCTTTACACCCCAAGCAATCGCCGTCCCTGCCATACCGCCGAACACAGAATCCACGCCAAAGGCACTACGAAAGATCAGCGAAAATACATCGGGAAGCGCAGTAATGTTCGTCATCATAATGTAGAAAGAGACGAGGATGTAACCGAGTGCCATAAACGGAATGACAACCTGAGCCACATTGGCAATCCTTTTTACACCACCAAAAATGATAAGCGCCAGCAACACGACTACTAGAATCCCCGAAACCTTCATATCCATGCCAAACGAGCTATGAAAAGCTACGGCAATGGAGTTCGATTGAGTTCCCGGCATCAGTAAACACATCGCCACCAACGCAGCAACCGCAAAAATGACGGCAAACCATTTTAAGCCTGTCCCTTTTTCAATATAAAAGGCTGGGCCGCCTCGGTACTGACCATCGCGCTTTACCTTATATACTTGAGCCAATGTGGATTCAACAAACGCAGTAGCCGATCCGATAAAGGCCATGACCCACATCCAAAATATCGCCCCGGGTCCACCCATTCCGACTGCCAATGCAATCCCAGCAATATTTCCCGTCCCTACACGCCCCGATAGCGCCATCGTAAAGGCCTGAAAGGAGGATACACCTGCCTCGGAACTTTTCCCTTTAAATACTAGACGAATCATCTCTTTGAAATGCCTGATTTGTAGGAATCGAGTCATGATCGAAAATAATAGCCCCACGCCCAAACAGACATATACCACAGGATTGCTCCAAATGACGCCGTTTACTGCCTCTGCCCACTGCTCTAACATTCCTTGTATTTCCCCCCTGATCAATCAATTAATTTTCTTGTCTATGTTTTCAGAAAATTTGCATAATTACAAAAAATTATAGATTAGTTTTTACCCCCATACAAGTTAATTTAATTGACATATTGTCAATTACAAGTGGGCTTACCGACTACTTGAAAGGCCGACAAAAAAGCTCTGATGATCCGGGAATATGGATCATCAGAGCCTTGTCCTTAAGACATTTAGGCAATGCTTTCTTTCTCATTCAGAGCGCTAGACAGTTTCAACAGCGGGGCCTGCTCTGTTACCTCTCCTTGAGCGATTGGAAGGACTTCAGTATATTCGGAAGAATTCGTAATGATAACTGGCGTAATCGTAGGATAACCCTCTGCCCTGATTTGCTCAACATCAAACTCAAGCAGTAGGTCCCCAGCTTTCACCTGATCGCCTTCTTTGATATGGGACGTAAAATGTTTACCGTCCAGCTTGACCGTATCTACTCCGACGTGAATCAGAACTTCTGCGCCATGATGCGAAACAACTGCAAGCGCATGTTTTTTCTTGAACGCCACGGTGATGGTTCCATCGAACGGGGCCACGACTCTGCCCGTTGTCGGTTGGATGGCGATCCCTTTGCCCATAGCTTCCGAAGCAAAGGCAGGATCGGGAACCTCCGACAAAGCGACCACAGTTCCTTCAATTGGGCTGAGTACCTCTTCATTAGAAACAACAACTGTAGAGGTCGATTCTTTAGCTGAATTGTTAGTAGTTTCCTCTTCTTCAACTGGATCTTCAAAACCTAAAATATAAGTCAAGATAGCCGACACCAGGAATGAAACGGTAATCCCTAAAATCAATCCCGGGAAGCCTTGTCCACCAGGGCCGTAAAAGATCGGCAAGGTCAGCAATCCAGGTGCGCCGGAGGCAAATGCTTGCGTTCCCGCTTGACCGATAATGGCACCACCGACAGCACCACCGATAATACCTGCAATAAACGGACGTTTCAACGGCAGCGTAACCCCATAAACTGCTGGCTCCGTGATGCCGAACAAAGCGGTAAGTGTAGCGGAACCCGCCAGCGTTTTCAGCTTTTTATTTTTCGTTTTCAGCATAACACCGAACGAAGCGCCGGTTTGAGCAAAGATGGAAGCCGCAGCTGAAGGCTTGATCCCGTCTCTGCCATTAACAGCAATATTATTAATGAATACAGGTACAAGACCCCAGTGAACACCAAAAATAACGAGCAGCTGCCAGCAAGCACCAAGGATTGCTCCAGCTAGCAATGGACTAAAGCTAAATGCAGCAACGAGTGCAGTAGCGATCGCGTTGCCCACATACACCCCGACTGGACCAAACACGATCAGCGTTAGAGGAAGCATAATTACAAGTAGAATCAAAGGTGTAATAAAGTTTTTGACGCTCTCATGGATCACTCGATTGCACCATTTTTCCAGCTTACTCATGACGATGACGGCTAAAATGATCGGAATAACGGTAGATGAATAACTCATCATCACAATAGGAATACCGAAAAAGTCCGTAGGTGTAGCTTCCGTTTTTAGCGTGACAATGGTCGGGTAAAGCAACCCTCCGGCAATGGTCAGGGCAACGAAGATATTACCTCCGAATTTCCGTGCTGTTGTAACCGCTAACAAGAGAGGGAGGAAATAAAACAAGCTGTCGGCCGCAGCATACAAAATCATATAGGTAGTGTCTTTCGGTAGCAACCAGCCAAGGTTACTCGCAATCAGCAGCAGACCTTTCAAAATACCGGACCCCGCCATAACTCCGAGCAAAGGTGCAAAAATGCTGGAAATTACGTCGATCACGGCACCAAATCCTTTGTTGCCTTTAGCTGAATGATCTTCTTTTCCAGTTTCATTCAAGATATTGGATACATTGCCGATTGCATTATATACCTCTGGTACTTTGTTGCCGACTACAACCTGGAACTGACCACCGCTCTGCTTCACAGTGATAATTCCGTCGGTTTTTTCCAACTTTCCCTTGTCTGCTTTTGCCTCATCTTTTAGCACAAAACGCAGGCGTGTGGCGCAGTGAACGAGCGATACTACATTTTTTTCGCCACCTACCAGGTGTACAATTTCTTTGGCCAGTTTTTCATAACTCATGATAGACACCTCCATGTTCTAAGGGGCTTTTTACATATTTAGGCACACAAAAAACCTAAGCCTTGAAAAATGGTGGGCACTTTAGTCCCGCAATTTTTCATGACTTAGGTTTTGCCTGCATAACCAGTAACAATCCCAGTTAAAACTTATTAAATTCCTGTTACTCTCATAATATAATCAATATACCATATTTGTCAACAAAAACTTTCGATCGTCTATTCTTGATCCTTTTTCGTTGAAAACATTCGACTTACCTGTTCACCACCCGTTCAATATGCACGGTCAGATACAGCTTTTCTTCGTTCGTTAATTCGTGGTTGTATTCTTTTTGCACAAAAGCTCCGATTTTCTCTGTACAAGCAGCCGCTTCCTTATGCTTTTCCTTAATCATGTCATACAAATGATCATAGTTATTTTCGTAGTGATTTCCCTTAAATACACGCTGGGCGAAAAATTTCAGATGCGTAATAAAACGGAAATAGCTCAGAGAGTCCTCGTCGAACTCCACCTTAAAATGATATTTTGCGATATTGATAATTTGCTGGATAAACTTCGTGATACTCATGGTCGTAATGACTTCCTCGTTCATTTCAGCATTCACGATGTGAATCGCAATATAAGCTGCTTCGTCCACAGGCAGTTCAATACCGAGCCTTTGTTTGATTTGCTCCAGCGTTTTCAGACCAATCGCGAATTCTTCTTTGTACAGCTGCTTGACTTCCCACAATAACGCGTTTTTGATTTCCAATCCTTCCTGGTATCTTTCAACAGCGAAATTGATATGATCGGTCAGTGAAACATAAATATTTTCGTTCAGCTTTCTGTTCAGATTATGCTTGGCGTCATTAATAACTTCCTCCACAATCACAATCAAATCAAGCGGTACCTCACGCAGCAGCATTTTGAAATTATCGGATGTCTGCTTGTTTTTCAGAGCAAACACCTTCTGAATTCTGGTTTCGTCTACTTTGTCTCCAGGCTTTTTCTTAAAAGCAATCCCCCGACCCATCACCACGAGCTCGGTACCGTCCGTCTGGTAGACGCTGATTACATTGTTGTTAATGACCTTTGCTATGTTCATCTCGATCCCCCGTTCCATATGCCAGCAAGAGCCACACTTGCTCCATCCTCTTTATTGTAAACAGAAAAAAACCGAAGCACGCCAAATAAACAAGACTGTAACATCTTCTTATTTGTGGCTTAGGTTTTGCCTGCTACGCAGTAACAATCCTAAAAATGATGGAATTGCGTCAAGTATAGCCCGAAGAGGAACGATTGTCAACGCTTTCAATGAAGAAACGAAGATCGGAAATCCCCGTGGGTCCGGGACGTCCGATCCTGTTTACTTGTGGTATGATTATTCGCCCAGATTTTCGCCGTCGGAATGAATTACGTTTTTGTACCAGTGGAAGCTTTTCTTTTTAATACGTTTCAACGAACCGTTGCCTTCGTTGTCACGGTCCACATAAATATAACCGTAGCGTTTTTTCATCTCTCCTGAGGAAGCGCTGACAATGTCAATAGGTCCCCAACTTGTGTAACCGATAATTTCGACTCCGTCTTGAAGAGCCTCACCCATTTCGGCAATATGCCGCTTGAGATAGTCGATCCGGTAATCGTCGTTAACTTCTCCTTCAGGCGAAACCACATCATTGGCACCAAAACCGTTTTCCACTACGAACAGTGGCTTTTGGTAACGGTCATGCAATTGGTTGGCTGTGATGCGGAATCCTTTTGGATCGATCGTCCATCCCCATTCGGACTTGTCCAGATATGGATTGGCCACGGAGCCAAATACATTACCACTAGTCATGTTCTTAACGATTTCCGGGTCTGTGCTGGTCGTCCGGCTCGAATAATAGCTGAATCCGATATAGTCAACGGTATGATCTTTCAGAATGGCTGCGTCGCCTGATTCCATCTCAATGTTTAATCCATGATCCTTGAAGAAGCGCTTCGCATAACCAGGATATTCGCCGCGTGACTGTACATCAATGAAGAAGTAGGACTCGCGGTCTTTTTCCATGCCCTGATACACATCTTCGGGGTTACATGTATACGGGTAGAAGCTGCCGGCAGCAAGCATACAGCCAATCTTGGCATCCGGGATAATCTCGTGACACGCTTTTACAGCCAACGCGCTTGCCACAAGCTGATGATGTGCAGCCTGATACTGAATCTGTTTAACGTTTTCACCTTCTTGAAAAACAAGACCGGCGCCGAGAAACGGCAAATGGAGAAGCATGTTAATCTCGTTGAATGTCATCCAGTATTTCACTTTATCCTTGTAGCGGGTGAATACTGTTTTAGCATAGGTTTCAAACAGGCCTACCAGCTTCCGGCTCCGCCAGCTTCCATATTTCTCGACTAGATCTACCGGCACGTCAAAATGAGCAAGGGTAACGACTGGCTGAATGCCATGTTTATGCAACTCGTCGAACAAATCATCGTAGAATTGCAAACCTGCTTCATTGGGAGTAGCGTCTTCTCCCGTTGGAAAAATACGAGCCCAGGCAATGGAAACACGCAGCGCCTTGAAGCCCATTTCTGCAAATAGCGCAATATCCTCGCTATAGTGATGATAGAAATCAATGGCTTCGTGGGAAGGATAGAATTCGCTTTCAAGTGGAGTCAGCGAGGGAACATTTCCTTTCATTATGCTTCTTCTCTTCTCTCCGGTAGGCAGCAGATCCACCAGACTCAATCCTTTACCATCTTCCAAATAAGCGCCCTCAGCCTGATTGGCAGCAAGAGCACCGCCCCATAAAAAGTCTTTAGGGAAAATATAACTGGACATAAACATTCTCCTTCCAAATGTGTGATAAAAGGGGTAGCGAAGGGTCACAGACAATAAAAAAACCCAAACCAGCCTGTATACACTTACAGTGTAAACAAGCCAATTCAGGTTATGCCCTATCGGTAACATCCCATGAAAAGGTTATACGTATTTGATTGAAACTCTAACAAAGATTTGGGAACCTGTCAAATTCATTTGATATAATAACACGCAATTAACAACCCAACAGCATTACTTCAATCGCCTATTGGGTAATGAATAGAAAGACCCAACCCAAGGTGGCGATAGACATGAAGAAACGAAGAAATCGGCGATCTACTCAGTCGCTAATTTAAAATATTTTGTTGCAAGAAATTTAGGAAATCTCTTTGCATAGAGCCAAGAGGAATAATTTTTTTGATTATCTTGAACCTCCAATGCTGTCCTTTACTGTTAAATGACCATATTGCAGAAGAGAGATATATGGAATGATATTTTTGTTCTTGTAAATCAGCTACTTCAAATTCAACTTTTTGTACTACTTTAGTGGAAAATAGATTGAGGAAAAGGATAATAATTTTATCATTATTTAGGAGTAATATAGCCCGACTTGTCCAAGCCGAAAGGCTTTGAGGAGTTGAATAGCAGATAAGCATGTTAGGTTCTCTATGCGATTCAGTTAGCTTATTAATAGTTTTTTTGTTAATGAATATCATAATCAAATACCTTTCTATTTGGATGTTCAAATGAAATAGCATTTTAAAAAATATCTTTCAAAATATTCAAAATTCGAATTGTTTCCAATTGTTGTTTAATGATTCGTTTCATAAACTGGCCGACATGAAGCTTAATCTTATAAAACTCCCAAAAAACACGTTATTCACCACATTGGATTTAAGCCACAGCCATAGCCCCTCGACTGGATTCAGATTGGGACTATAGGACGGAAGAAAGTCCAGGTGCAGGCGTAGATGTTTCTATCTCATTTGACAATATAATTAGTCTCATTTAATGTTATGAACCACACAGCCCCTGTGAGTTATAGGATAAATTGAGACAAAAACATCCCAAAATGGACTGTTTTTATATCATGAATTTTAATTAAGTGGCCATTTGTCTCGTCTATATCTTTTAAAATTGGTTTTTTCAAGTCAACAAAGTGATATTTATTTTCATCTTGATCCAGGTACTTCACGTTTTCTTTTATTATTGAAAAGAAGGATTATATTTGCCTTTTGAAAATTAAAACCTTTAATCGCCTCAGCTCCGCCGTTATCCAATTCCTTATTGACTTCTGGCATTTAATTGCTCCCTTCAAAAAACTAATGCAAATAATCAGTCCTGATATTCTTGATTTATGCTGCTAATTGAAACTAAACTTTCGATCACAATCTTCCATTCTCAAACAAATTATAACCTTTCCTAGGCATTTGGTCACGAATTTTAGAGTTGAAGTATTTATAAAAATACCCCCTAGATATAGGGGCTAATTGTATACTAAAATCGTTATTTATCAATACTGCTAGGGTGTATAGGGAATTGTTCTCAAATTAAACTCGACACCAGCTTAATTTTTTCTCTATCTCCTACCAGCGTTTATACATATGTAAACGTAGGTTGAAAGCCAATCATGCCTCAGGTTGGTTCCTTACGCCCCACTCACATAACCCTTCCAAAACGGATAAGAGTGTTTTCGCTTTATCTGTAAGACTGTACTCGACTTTAGGGGGAACTTGAGGATACTCCTTCCGTATCACCATACCGTCCGCTTCCAATTCTTTAAGTTGGGAACTCAATGTTTTGAAAGTAATAGCTCCAATCTGTCTTTTCATATCATTAAAACGGACTGGTTGGTTTTCTGCCAAGAGATACATAGTAACCATTTTCCACTTACCACCAATAACTGACAATGTATAACCAAAAGGTGTATCCTGAATATTTTTAACTTTGCCTTTATATTCAGCCATACTCATATTCACACTATCCTTTCTGATAGTACCTATCAATAAAGTGCGTACTATATTTTTATTTGCACTCATTTTATACTGACCTTACTTTGAAATAAAAGAGAGAAATAATGACTACTGTAAAAACTTATAATCACGATCTTTGGGATCATGGCATCACCCAAGGCTACGGTGTTAACGGAACCATCTACATTTCGGAACAATTTTCCCATGATACGGAGGGCGCGTTTGTTGGCGAGGGCGATATCGAGGCTCAGACCCGGCAGACGCTGGACAATCTCGATCGCGTGCTGGCGGGATTTGGTATCACGAAGTCGAACCTCGCTTATGTGGAGGTCTATCTGACCAACGCACATGAGCACTTCGAGCCATGCATCCAGCTGTTCAAAGGAGTACGTGGGACAACACCGGCCGGTCGGCAGCTGCATTGGCGTGACACACCTAGCGTCCCCTCAGCAACTGATTGAAATCAGCGCCGTCTCTCACACGGACTAACTCGGTTACCGCGGTTTGTCGGACTTCTAAAAAACGATCCTGTTAAAAAAGTTTATGGGCGGCTGCCTTCTCGTTATGATAAAGTAATCGTCTCTCGGTAGTTCAATCTAGACTGATGTGAATCTTGTTCATCCTAAGCCAAACAGGAGTTTAAAACAGAGTATTTTCTTCGAGCGGTTGTGTCTCACGTAGATCCCTAGACTTCCGAACAGAGGGCGAGTAAAAAACGTCACTATGCATGTGCTGAATTTTATCCCAGTTGCCAGGATTGGCCGTATCTGGAGAGCGGTGCTCCAGGATGGCCTGATTTAAGGCCGTTTTTTGTTCCAAATGAGCAACGTGCTGTTTGGCTTCTTCGAGCTTCACGAGCGCCGCTTCCTTATGCTCCATCATGAGTGTGTAGCGTTGCAGAATGGTCGAATCCCCTTCGAGACAGAAATCGACGTACATTTTAATGACTCCAATCGGCATCCCGGATTGCTTTAGACATTTGACGCCATGCAACCAGTTGATCGATTCTTCGTCGAACATCCGAATGTTGTTTTGATTGCGCTGTACGCTTGGCACTAGGCCTTTATCCGTGTAAAAGCGTACAGCGTGCTCGGTGAGTCCCGTTATCTTGGCGGCTTCTTTGACTGTATACATGTGGAATCCTCCTTGGAAAAATAAAAATTTTTGAAGTGGGCTTGACTTCGTGTAACACGAAGGCGATAGGCTTATTGTAATGCAAGTCGACCGTAAGCGGAAGCCCACTGAGGTGCCCGAGTTCCGCGGCCGTTTGCGTTTTACATTTGAACAATGGGAGGAAATACAATGCAAACCGTAACATTAAACAATGGTGTAAAAATGCCAATCATCGGCTTTGGTGTCTACCAAGTTCCAGATGCTGAAGAATGCGAAAACGCCGTATATGAAGCGCTGATGGCTGGTTACCGCCTGATCGACACCGCCGCCGGTTATCTGAATGAGGAAGCGGTCGGTCGTGCCATCAAGCGCAGCGGCGTACCGCGTGAGCAACTGTTCATCACAACCAAGCTCTGGGTTCAGGATGCTGGCTACGAGAGTGCCAAGCTCGCGTTTGCCAAATCCTTGAATAAGCTGCAACTCGACTATCTCGATCTGTACCTTATTCACCAGCCGTTTGGCGATTACTACGGTGCTTGGCGTGCGATGGAAGACCTGTACCGCGAAGGCAAGATTAAGGCGATCGGTGTCAGCAACTTCCTACCCGACCGCCTGATGGACCTCATCGTTCATAACGAAATCGTACCCGCCGTTAATCAGATCGAAACGCACCCGTTCTACCAGCAGACAGAGAGCGCAGCTTTTATGAAAGAGCAGGGAGTTCAACACCAGTCGTGGGCCCCGTTCGCTGAGGGACTTAACAACATGTTCAAAAACGAAGTGCTGGTCTCGATCGCAGAAAAACACAACAAGTCCGTCGCTCAGGTCGTATTGCGCTGGCTTGTTCAGCGTGAAGTGGTTGTAATTCCAAAATCGGTGAGAAAAGAGCGGATCGTCGAAAACTTTGACATTTTCGATTTTGAGTTGAGCGCGGATGATATCGAACAAATTTCAGCCCTCGATACGCGGCAAAGTCTTTTCTTATCTTACCGCGACCCGGAAGTCGCCAAGATGATGGGCAACTGGAGATTCGATCTGTAAACCTTGATCGAACCGTAAAATTATCACGCGTTTATCCTTATCTATAAAGAAAGGACAGGATGGTCTGGTCATCCCCCTGTCCTTTCTTTACTTGAATTGACCCTTGAATTCGCTTTTCCGCTTTATAATGATGTCACCTTTCGCTTATTCATAATAAACTCCTATTAGAGCAATTAATTCTAGTCTGCTTCTAATAGAAGATTTAGACTGATTTATTCAACGAGCATCTCTGTTAGTGCAATTCTCAGCTTGTGTTCGTGACTAGATATTTTTCGGTTTTGTCAGTTGGAAGTTGGGATACACAAATATCTACGCGAAGTGCCGCGGATTCCAAGGAAATTTTCCAAGCAGGGAATAAAAAAACGGACCCATTTTCTGATTCCAGAACCTGCTTCATGTTGAGCCAATCTGCCCGTTAGCTTAATTAGGCATCTTGTGTATAGTGCATAAAGATATCTTTATGGACAACGAAATTGCTAGCCAGTTCTAGGAACGTCGCAGTTTATAATAATTGGAACAAATTCAATACCTACAAAATGAAGCACCCGCAGCAGGGTATGAGGTCTTTTACTTTTATTTTAGAACAGAAACAGCCACATTATCGGCTGCCGTCTCCTTGTGTCTATTGACATCGTTTCCCGCAAGCCCAATAGTAGATGGTTATTTACCTGCTTATTAATCAAAAGAAAAACGATTAACTTCTCCAAGCTTGGTATCAGTACACGGATATGCTTGATCTCTGGTATAGACATGCACATTTCAATTCTAGCGACCACTTCAACCGATTCGGAAATTCAACATGCTTGTGACTACAGTAGCTACTAACTATAAGCCCTTCTCTTCTTCTTCCGAATTAGCATGGTCAGGAAAAGGAGGACAGGCAGAGCAATCTGAAAGATAGGCCAGACTTGAACCAAGGCTACATGAAGACCGAACCACAAAAATTCGGTTAACCTAGGAGAGAGAAACGTAAGAGCGTATATGATGATGCTTAGCAACAGTAAAGCAGGCTTATATCTAAAGGGGGTTATCGTTTGAAGCCCAATGACGGCACCAAACATAAAGCCAGCCGTTTTGACTCCGATTCCAATAAATAGAATCATCGAAAACAGGACATCAGCTCTCTCAACGATCTTGGGTAGCTGAATTAGTTGAGTAACCTCAAATAAGGGATAGGTGCTTGATGCCGCCCATTCCGGACCTAGAACCAGGATTGTTAGTTCATTCATTACAATAAGGAACGAAGCAGTGATCCAGTAAACAATGATGATCGATCGCTGTAATTTACGTTTATCCGTGACGATCTTGAACAGCACAAGAAAAAGAATCGTCTGCCCGAAGGGGAAAGACACAATCTCGGGTATGGCAGTCTTCACTACGGGAGTTAAACCGTTCTCCAATACAGGAAACAAAAATTCAAAGTGAATGAGTCCTGTAAAAGGAGTAAGCACTAGTAACATGCAGTAACCAAACGCAACAAGAAGCAGAAATATATGACATAGAAGGAACCAGACTCTCGGTCCAAACCACACCACATCGGCACAGACAGTTAACGCTATAAACGTAATAACTTCGGTAGGGGTTCTGTTTAGCAATGTCAATGCGCCGAGCTCCCCTATGTCCCTGACACTCCTGGAAGCTTCATAAGCAAAGTAACTAATGAACAGAAGCCCACCCAGACTACCAACCCATTTTCCCCAATAATGACATAGGAGCTCGTACAAATCCCGATGTGGTTCAAGTTTATGTATGGATAAATGCATGATTAGCAGTACAAAGCCCGCAAGTGCACCGATCAACATGGCTAGCCATGCATCCTGCTTGGCTTTACCTCCCAATAGGAATAATGTAGTACTGCCAACCTGAAACAAGGAAAAGGCGATAGCTAACCCGGATACTCTAGTAACGGTTTCACGCATGCTTTTTAAGCCCCTTCATATAAATGAGTTAGGTTTCACTTCCGATATGCTTCTGTAGGAGTCCAGGACGCTGAATCCGTGTATCCACTCGAATGTCCAGTTTCATCTTCTTAAACTCCTGATCCCAATCATTTTCCAAAGTCCTCCACTCCCTTGGGAACCTTCGGTGAATCCGTTCAGCAAAACCAGTTGCGTCCACACCAAGTTCCTGAAGTTTAGCCCAGCCTTCATTTATCGTTCTGGTCACTTCTTTTGAAATCTGCTCTTCCAAATCATGTATGGTTTCCGTCTTGGAAATATCTTTAGTGCATGTGCTTTCGTTTAAAGTCCCGTTAATTTTAACTCCAACCTGCATGGTGTAATGAAAACTCGTTTTCCTGGGCGTAAGCTTTACAACCGCAGAGTTTACTATTAGGGAAGAGTACATTTTTCTGCCAAGTTGTTCGCTGCAAGGGAACGAAATTTCGGTGTTGTTAACCTTTTGAGACAGATAAGATACTCCCAGACTCTCGTCCTTGTCGAGAAAACCTTTGAGCTTTCCGTTTTGAAATACCCCCAATTTAGTCAATGCCAGCTTGAGCGGGGCCGAGGTTTTTTTGAAAACATTCAGACTTTCTGCTTCCTGCTCGTTCTGATGGTCTCTTTCTCCAACCAACTCGGCGACCGGTACCCCAATGGATTTGGAATCCGAGTTCATGCTCAATACGAAATCATAAACCCTAACTTTCGGAAACACTGATAAAATATCGCTCTCTTTGTTAACCAATTCAGCCATGGCGGCGCCTTGAAGTTTTTCAGGCGGCAATAATTTCTTTAATAGATCGGATGCTAGTCCGTCCGTTACAATCATATTTACCATCTCCCTCGCTTCCGTATTACGAAGATAAAAATCGATTAAACGGTCCATTCCTTTCTCAGCCGCTCTTTTACCGATAAATACAACACGATTATGTGCTATGTAAATTCGTCTTGATGTTTCCAAATTGCTGTATGATAACGCCTGGCTATAGGTTTTGGACTTTACAGAGAGTACATGGGATGCCGGTTGGGAAGATCCTCCCGTTCCTCCCCCGGTTCCACTTGCAATGGCGGAGGGAACAATAATCTGATAGGACATCATCCACTGTCCGTCGTCCATCATATCTACTCCAGTAGCCGCAGTTACCCACAGCTCATTCAGTTCGACTCGGTTCCAGCAACCTGCCAAAATGAATAATACGACCAAGACCAAAATAAATCTGCCTAATTGAGACATACCGGTTCCTCCTTATTACGCCATGGGATCTCGACCGTGTTCCCCCGCTTGTTCTGCATATGATTCCTGTTTCGTTGCCTGCTTTACTGGATTGGAATCCCCAATCATTACAGGCCGCTTCTTCATCTTCCATCTAGGTACACGCACAAACAGGTCTTTCATATTGCTCTTATAGAAAGGTGCGAGCGGCATCATATAAGGAACGCCGAACGAATTCACAGATACTAATCGAACGAGGATGGGAATCAAGCCCGCCAAAACACCGTATAACCCAAATAAACCTGCCACCAGCATGAGTCCAAACCTGAGCAAACGAACAGCCCCCGCCATATTGATGGCAGGTAGCACAAAGTTACAGATGGCTGTGAATGATACCACAATCACCATAGCTGCGGAAACCAACCCCGCCTGAACAGCAGCTTGTCCAAGAACCAAAGCCCCAACAATAGAGATTGCAGGCCCTACGGCGCGCGGCATTCGTACTCCCGCTTCGCGGATAACCTCGAAGGTCAGCTCCATTAGCATCGCCTCAAGCAGTGCTGGCAATGGTGTATTTTCTCTCTGTGCAGCCAGAGTGATAAGCAGTGTTGTAGGCAGCATTTCCTGGTGAAACGTAGTTGTTGCAATGTAGAACGAGGGTAATAGCAATGCCAAGAAAAAGGATGACATCCGAACGATCCGAAGAAAAGATGCCAGATCATAACGCTGGTAGTAGTCCTCAGTGGATGCTATAAATCGAAAAAAGGTTACGGGAGCAATCAGGGCAAATGGGGTCCCATCAACCAATATCGAAACTTGCCCTTCAAGCAAGCTGCCTGCTACAGTATCCGGGCGCTCAGTGTTAACCATGGTTGGAAAGGGTGTCCATACCCCATCATGAATAAATTCCTCGATATATCCGCTTTCGAGAATACTGTCCGTGTTAATGGAGTCTAACCGTCTGGAGATTTCCTTAACCACCTCCGGATCTGCAATGCCTCGAATATATGCCACAGATACCTTCGTTTGTGTGTATGATCCGATAAGTCGAGAATCAATGTGGAGTTCAGCTGATTTGATCCTTCTCCGGAGGAGCGCGATATTGGTGGAAATATCCTCCGTAAACCCCTCTTTAGGGCCGCGAATTACTGTCTGCGATGTTGGCTCCTCAACCGCTCTTTTAGCCCCCCCGCTGAGAGAAGCAGCAAAGGCCTTGGTGCTGCCTTCAACAAGGAGAGCCACCTGTCCATAAAGAACGGCATGGATAAGTGCCTTCTCATTTTCAAGGCAAGTGATGCCCCCAATAGGAATACGATCCATCAACCAACTTTCAACATTACGATCAGAGACATCTCCATTTCGAATGCCTGCAGTGAGCTCCTCCAGCAGTGTCGTTAAAATTTGCTGATCAATCAGGCCTTGAAGAAAACCTACAGCGAGAACCGGATTGCCCTGTTTATCGTTCAGACAACGAAGAATGAAATCCGTGCTATGTCCTATATCCTGCTTCAGTAGGGTCATGTTGTCCTTAAGCGTGCCACTCAGCTCTTTGGATAATTCAGTCGATTTTTCGTCATTAACTGGTTCAGGGCTCGTGCCATTGTTAGATCGTGAAGGCTGCTTAAACAGCCATTTTTTTAACTTGTCAACCATAGTAATACAGTTCCCTTCTAGATAGCGGTTAACTGTAATATGTTGCTATTACATGATTTATATGTACGATTCTTGCAAAAAAAATCATTTCATACCAATCCTATTGCAACTATGATTACAACTGTGAAGGTCCTGTTGCTTAACTAAGTAAAGCAAATCCTCGCTAACCTTAAATTGGTCGGCGGGGGTATTCTTCTATTTGCTTAAATGCCTAGTCATAGCACGTATTTATACAATATTAAGATGTAAATAGATAAAGGAGGTTAAAGGCATGGGTGCATAAAGGTATAGATTCATATGGCGGCGGTATGTGGACTTCTACAGGGGCAATCTTAGTGCTATTTATTCTGTTAGTTATAATCAGTAAATCACTTTGGGTTTAATTTTGTGAAAAGAACTGTTGAATAACAAAAGAGTTTCCTTATGGTCGGCAGAGCTTTTTTTGTTACAGCAATTGCACAATATGTTTTTAATTCAGGAGTGGATTGAGTGTCATCACTACTGTACCCATTTCTCAATTGCTTCATATAATAGCTTGTAAAGCGAAGGAGAGAATGGCGTGCTAGGTGAGTTAGAGTATAAGATACTACAAGTACTTTATGACTTTTGGGAACAAAAGCTAAAGTTAAGTGCTATTGAAGAATTAAAGATTAAAACAGGGAGAAGCAAGGATGATATTGAGAGGGCTCTGTCTATTTTAGAACAAAATAAGAATATAATTTGGACTGAAAAGCGTTGCATTTAATTGATCTTTCATTATGGTTAGTAGTTAATAGAACGTTAAAAGTAAATTAATCTAGAACAGCTACAAATATGTGCTTCTAAAATTTCTAATACATAAGCTCTGTTTATAATCAGGAGTTGGAGAGCGGGTAAGGTCACAAGTTGGTTGATGTGCAGACGAAACAAAAGTTATTGTTAAATAGAAAATCCCCGCTAATCTTGGTTGGTCGGCGGGGATTTTTGTTGAAACAATCTAAGGACAGTGTGTTTTATGTTGTACAAATTTATGATTCCCAGAAGGGAAGAATTAATGTGTAAATTAAAAGCAATGCTGCATTACAAATAATGTATACAAAATAAGCTCTCTGTTATGATTAATTGAATTGGCAGATTAAGACAAAGTGATCGTAAGAATCAGCATAAATAGCAACTCAAAAAACACCCTGAAATCCCCTATATCCAACGTAAATACCCTATTAGTAGATATTGAAAAAACACCTAGGCTGCAAAACTGACGTCGGTATCCTACTAACGTCAGTTTGTTTAATTTTCGTTGTGTTCGCCTTCGGTTGTAGAACCGTATGTAGTTTCTCGATTCGATTTTGTGCTTCCGCCAGATCTCGGATATCTAAGGGGAGAGACCTTCCGTTTTGGGATGCGAGAAGAAGCTCTCCATGAACGTTGTCTAGCAATCGCCCCGTGTTCATTCTCTTAGTTCCGTTGTCTCATCGCCTCAAATAATAGCACCGTAGAAGCCATCGCTGCGTTCAGTGATTCCGCTTGCCCCTGCATCGGAATGAATACCGACTCATCCACCATGCGCGCGGTAGCAGCAGAAATACCTTGGCCTTCGTTTCCGATCACAAGCCAAGTGGAAGCACGCAAATCTATGGTATAGCATGACAAGCTCGCATCCAGCGAGGTGCTGAGCAAGCGGGCACCTTTACTTTTGGCTTGCGGTAAAAGCTCCTCCAGGCTGCCTTCAATCACCGGCAGGTGAAACAACGATCCCATTGTGGAGCGGATCGTTTTGGGATTGTACAGGTCGGCGCAGCCATGACCCAATATTACGCCTGCGGCTCCAGCAGCGTCCGCGCTGCGGATGATGGTGCCTACATTGCCGGGGTCCTGCACCCCGTCCAGCACCATCACCAGTGCATCCGGCTGCTCCAGCAATGCCGGGAATGCACTGCGCTCCTCCTTACGCACGATGGCAAAGACCGACTGCGGCGTCTTCGTATCGGTGCATTTTGCAATGACCGCCGCTGACACGGGAACCCATTCCACCGGCTGGTCGACTTGATCTAGGCCATTCAGCTCAGCGGGAATGCCCTTGTCCAAATCATAGGCGACGGTTTCGACAGCCACGTCCGAACGCAGCGCTTCCTGCACCAGATGAATACCTTCGACAATATATTTATGCTGCCGTGTGCGATGCTTTTTCTCCAGCAGTTGCGCCCACTCTTTTACACGCGCATTATTCGGTGAAATGATTTCCATTCGTTTAACCTTCCGTTTCTTTGGTCCTTTTCTTTAAACATAAATGATGTATCACTTTTGCTTTAACACCAAGCCACATTAGGCTGCAAAAGCCAGCTCCAGCTTGGTCAGATCATCCTTGTGGCCTACAATGACCAGCACATCACCCGGCTCCAGACGATCTTCGGCATAAGGTGAAATGTTCATTTCCTGATTTCTGCGAATCGCCATCACATTGCAGCCGAAGCGTGCACGTATGTCTAGCTCCTTCAGGTTTTTTCCAATCATGGAATCGGCGGCTCTCATCTCCAAAATACTGTAGTCCTTGGACAGCTCGATATAATCCAAAATGTTGGGAGATGTCAAATGATGGGCTACCCGTAACCCCATATCCCGTTCAGGGTAAACGACTTTATCCGCACCTATTTTTTGCAGCACTTTCCCATGCAGTTCATTTTGTGCCTTGACCACAAGAGCGGGTACGCCCATGTCCTTGAGAATCAATGTCGTCAGAATACTGGCCTGTATATCTTCACCAATCGCAACTACGATTACGTCAAAATTTCGGATACCCAGCGCTCGCAGCGCTTCCTCATCCGTCGAGTCGGCAGACACCGCATGCGTCACAATATTCGACATTTCCTGTGTACGCTGCTCGTCCGAGTCAATAGCCAGCACATCAAAACCCATCTCACTCAGCGCACTGGCAACACTGGAACCAAAACGGCCCATACCAATGACCGCATACTGTTTTTTTGCCATTCCTTCTTTACCTCCCGATCACCATACTGTCCGTCATAGTATAGCATATCATGCTACAAACATAAATTTTGACATACTTATGCCAAATGCTCCTCCATGTATACTGGACAACAGCGCAAGCCATAATACATTCGACCACTACTACAACATACGGGAGGTACACATGCCCATTACAATGGATTTACGACAAGCAATTGTTCACAAAGTACACGGCAAATCAGAAGCTGATCTTACGGACATGATTATTGGGTCAGTGGACGGACCGGAGGCCGCTTTGCCTGGGTTGGGTGTCATTCTTGAAATTGCTTGGAAGCATATGAGTCCAAACCAGCAGCACGATTTCGTCCATTTGGCACATGAACAAATCGATAAAATCAAACCCGTACCCTTAACCTAGCTCTAGCTATTTAACATTTGGTTCCGATTAAATTGTGCTCATTATTTTACCCGTATTCGAAAATGAGAATAGTCCACTCGCATTCACATCGAGTGGACTATTCGTTGTATACACTAAATGACTGAGATCAAACTGTTCTGCTTATTCAATCTTATGGAGCCATTTCTAAGAACTTAGCTGTCGGATTTTTCTCCATAGCCGTACGCATCGCATACTCGTTTTCGAACAAAGCGACATAATTGCCTTTCTTATCCTTTACCAACGTAGAGTTAATACGGAACTTGCTTGGGTCAATCTGATCATCCACAATCCAACGTGCAAATTGGAATGGCATACGCTGAAGCTGTACATCAACGCCATATTCACCCTTCATGCGGTACTCAAATACTTCAAATTGCAGTTGGCCGACAACACCTAGTAGCGTATCGTCAAAGCTTACCGTACGGAACACCTGAATCATACCTTCCTCGGTCAACTGATCAATACCCTTTAGATACTGTTTGTGCTTCAAGGCATTTTTCACCGTTACCTTGGCAAAAATCTCAGGCGAGAAGGTCGGTAATTCATCAAACACAACCTCGCTACCTTGGCTGAGTGAATCACCAATACGGAAAATACCCGGGTCAAATAATCCTATAATATCGCCAGGAAAAGCCTCCTCGACAATATCACGGTCCTGTGCCAGGAACTGCTGTGGCTGAGACAGCTTAATCTCCTTGCCCATCCGTACATGCTTAACACTCATCCCGCGTTGAAACTTACCGGAGACAATACGCAAAAATGCAATACGGTCACGGTGAGCCGGGTTCATGTTCGCTTGGATTTTAAATACATAGCCAGTAAACTTTTCATTTGTTGGCTCAATTTCCCCAGCTGTACTACGGCGCGGCTCCGGTTTAGGAGCAAGCTGAAGGAAGTTTTCCAAAAATGTTTGTACACCAAAATTATTAATCGCACTGCCGAAGAATACAGGTGTTAATTCTCCGCGCTGTACTTTCTCCATGTCAAAAGGGTCACCCGCGACGTCAAGCAACTCCAAGTCTTGGCATAATTGGTCATGCAAATATTCGCCCGCCATCTCACGAATGATCGGATCATTGTAATCTTCCACTTTTTGTACTTTGATCGTGGAATGGTCATCTCCCTGAAACAGCTCGACCTGATTTTTGACACGGTCATAGACACCGCACAGCTCGCGTCCTGTACCAATCGGCCAATTCATAGGCACCGAACGGATGCCAAGCACCTGCTCCAGCTCTTCCATCAAATCAAAAGGACTACGTCCCTCACGATCCAGTTTGTTAATGAAGGTGAAAATCGGAATTCCACGCTTCGCACAAACTTGAAACAGCTTAATCGTTTGCGCTTCCACACCTTTCGCTACGTCAATCAGCATGACTGCACTATCTGCTGCTGTTAATGTACGATACGTGTCTTCACTGAAATCCTGGTGACCTGGGGTGTCCAGAATGTTGATGCGGTGACCATTATAATCAAATTGCATTACTGAGGATGTTACAGAGATCCCCCGCTGTTTTTCAATCTCCATCCAGTCACTCGTGGCGTGTTTGCTTGCTTTACGCGCTTTAACTGAACCCGCAAGACGAATCGCGCCCCCGAACAGCAGCAGCTTTTCCGTCAGTGTCGTTTTACCCGCATCCGGGTGAGAAATAATCGCAAACGTACGCCGTTTGTCGACTTCCTGTTGAAGTATATCTGTTGTTTTACTCATTTCACATATCCCTTCATGATCAAATCCATTGCATTACTGCTCAAGCTATTCATAAAAAGGCCATGATGCACGCCTGTTTTCATAAGTTCATCGGCTCTATCGGCTATATTGCCGTTAGCTCCAGTATTCGGCGTACTCCGTTACCATATTCATTATAAATACGATCTATTTACATGTTTTAGCCTGCCTTTAACTTATAATCAGTTGCAAACTGAAAACCTGAGACTAAGCTATTATAGCACACTCCGAACGCAAAGCATCCCCTTACGTCCTGAACAGGACATAGGGGGATGCAGGACAAATCGGGATTACTGAACGCCGCCTACTCGCCAGATGACATTATCTTCATCCTGACCGCTAACCGGCCACCACTTGAAGCCATCCTGCTCCAATAGCTTGTGAGCACCTTCCGGTCCCCATGAACCTGCAGCATAGGTTTCCAGCGTATCCGGGGTCTGCTGCCATGCTTTGGCGATTCGATCGACGAATCCCCATGCCGTGGCAACCTCATCCCAACGCGTGAAGTACGTCGAATCACCCTCAATTGCATCCATCAGCAACCGTTCATAAGCCTCCGGTGAGTTGATACCCACCATACAGCTTTGACAAAAATCCATAGCCAGTGGCTCAATATCTGATTCGGAACCAGGTTTCTTGGCATTGATTTTAATGTAAATGCCCTCCATTGGATTGACCCGAATCACGAGCAAGTTCGGTTCCAGCTTATGCTTTTGACCGAGGTACACGTTCGTTGGCATGCTCTTAAATTCCACAACAATCTCCGTTGTTTTTACAGGGAGACGTTTGCCCGTACGGATATAGAACGGTACGCCAGACCAACGGAAATTATCAACAAACACGCGTGAAGCAAAATAAGTCTCTGTGTTCGACTGTGGATCAACCTTGTCTTCTTGGCGATACCCCGGCAACTGCTGACCGCGATAACTGCCTTCGGTGTATTGACCACGCACCACATTGGTTTTCACATCCTCAGACGTTTCAAAAGGGCGCAGCGAACGCAGCACTTTTACCTTTTCATCACGGATATCCTCAGGCAACAAACGACTAGGTGGCTCCATCGCAATCATCGTTAGCATTTGCAGCATATGGTTCTGTCCCATATCCCGCAAGGCGCCGGAATGATCGTAGTAACCTCCGCGTTCCTCCACCCCTACCGTTTCACTAAGCGTAATTTGCACATTGGCAATATGCTTATTATTCCACAGTGGTTCAAAGAAGGCATTCGCGAAGCGGATCACCTCAATATTTTGTACCATTTCCTTGCCAAGATAGTGATCAATCCGATAAATTTCTTCTTCGGCAAATACTTCTCGTATTTCAACGTTCAATTCTTGTGCAGATTCGAGGTTATAACCGAATGGCTTCTCAATCACCAGGCGATTCCAGCCCTTTCCATCCATCATGCCGCCATCTTTCAAACTCTTCGACACGCTTCCGAATAACTCAGGAGCCAAGGCCAAATAAAACAACCGATTTCCCGGTATGTTAAACTTGCTTTCTATAGACTCCGTCTGCTGTCTCAGCTCATGGAACCCTTCGACATTGTTGATATCCAGCGATTTATATTCAAAATGCTCGGCAAATGCCTGCCATTCATGATCATTTTCTGCTTTGTAGCGACTAAACTCCTGTATGGAAGCATACAGGTCATTACGGAATTCTTCCTCTGTGCGAGGACGCCTTGCTACACCAATAACGGCAAAATCGTCAGCAAGCTTGCCTTCGCGGTACAAGCTGTAAATAGCAGGAAAAAGCTTACGACGAGCCAAATCGCCCGTAGCGCCAAAAATAAACAGAACTGCGCCTTGCGTCACAACAGATTCTTTAACAGGTATGTCAGCCATGAAGTACCTCATTCTTCCCATGTCAAGATTCCGCAATCCACAATCCCCGAAATCTGCATGTAGTATTGTGTATATTTATACAAGATCATACTTGATTTTCGAAAAACATGGAACTAAAGATTTGATGATATTTTATCATATCCTACATGGATAAGCTATCCGATGAATCATAAATTTACCTTATAAGTCAGTATTCAATCGTGATGAGCGGGAAACCGAGTGTTATACGTGTATCCTGCTGCTCCCTATCTTCATGTACAGCCATCTGCATCTGGACCTGATGCTCACCGCTTTGAATCATTAACGGCAGCTCTGGAGCTTCATAGGATATAGCCACAGTAGTCACATCCGCATATCTTTCTTTGGCCTGCATCGAGATGTTTCCTGCTAAGCTCGCCTCTGTCAGTTTCAACAGTTGATCTTTGGATTCCTTTGTATGCAGCAAACGCTGAAGGGCCGTGTTCCACTGTGCTTGAATTCCCATAGACTTTAATTGCTCAGCACAAAGCTTATGAAGCTGAATCAACCGCTCACGTCCTGCATCATTGCTCTCCAGTTGAACAACTACATACCATTGTCCAGTTTGACGTTCCATCACATTTAAGCGGATTTTTAGATCCTCACTATCACGAACAGAACGATAAACCGTGTGTCCATTTTCTACGAGTTTGTTTACTGTGGGTATATTCAGCTGATCAGCTATCTGTGCCGCCACATCTGCTGGCTCTTCATGGTTAGAAATCCAATCGCCTTGCCACTTCACAACCAGCTTATCCAACGTACCCGGGGTCTGATCCGAGATAATTAATAATGAGCGTAAAGCCGTTTCTGCCTCGCGGGAGTCATTTCGGTTTGTCTGAAGGGTTCCGTAACGCCAGCCAGCTAGTACCAGCACCGTTCCTAATACCAAAATTGCAATAATCCCCTTTTTAATCAGCTCTGATTTTAACATTATCGTTCCCCCCGCTCCACAACCATCCGATTCCCACACCTACGCTCTGGATACTTTCTTTTTCGGCTGGATTGAAATCTATGAATCTATCAATAGCATTCCCATTGTCAGAGGTTTTATACACACAGCACTATGGCAAAGCCCTTCTAAAATATTCATCTGCCTACTGGGTGTTCGACCATACATCGTAGGCACCGTAAGAATAGACTATGATCACAATGCATCTTACACCAAAAGAGGTGAAATCATGTTTCCGATTTATCCTGTAAATGAAGCCAATGTGGCACCTCATGGTGGACGTCTGGTCTGTGCCGTTATGCGTGATGGTACACGACACATCGGCATCTTAAGTGGGTGTAGCAAAGGCAAGCTGATGTTGAACGGATATCCACCTTCTTTTCCTGGCAGTCTTTATGCCGGGAGCTACAGTAACAAAGGAAAACAATCCCCGAAAAAGATTTCCTCTAAAAAGAAAAAAAGGAATCCTACAAACAAAGCTCGTAGCTCTGCCAAACTAAATGCCTTAATTAAGCCGCCCAACGCACCTCTGAGTCCATCCTTTCCTTATGACGCAGGTGGCTTTGCTGGAAATGGCCATAGTAGTTATGGAAATGGCAGAGCAGGCTATCGCGGCGGGTACGGCAGATATGGATACGGGGCAGGGCTTGCACTAGATCTGGCTTTAATCGCCTTTTTATTCCTCCTGATCTAAACATCTACAGAACACAAAAAAACCGGAGGACTATTGTCGTCTCCGGTTCTTTGTATTCGTTTATTCTACTTCTACTCTGCTAATCCGTTCTTATAGGCATAGATCGCCGCCTGTGTACGGTCTTCCACTCCTAATTTAGCGAGAAGGTTCGTGACATGGAATTTTACCGTCTTAATCCCGATAATCAGCTCATCTGCGATATCCTGGTTAGACTTCCCTTGTGCCAACAGGCGAAGCACCTCCATCTCACGATCAGTCAGCTCCGTATGCGCAGGTGCCTCAGCCTGTGGCTGGCGGAATCGATTCATCATCTTGGAGGCCACCTGTGACTCTAGTACGGACTGTCCGCGTGCAGCTGCACGGATCGCATCCGCTATCTCGGAAGCACGAGACGTTTTGAGCAAATAGCTGAACGCCCCTGCCTCAATGACCGGATACATTTTCTCATCGTCCAAATAACTCGTCAGCACAATCACCTTGGTCTCTGGAAGCAGGCGAGTTACTTGGCGTGTCGTTTCGATGCCATCCATGCCATCCATGACCAGATCCATCAAAATCACATTTGGCTTGTATTCAGAAGCCAACCGTATGCCTTCTTCTCCGCTTCCGGCCTCGCCGACCACTTCAATACCTTCTTCCGTCCCCAGCACCGCCGCAAGACCAATCCGTACCATTTCATGGTCGTCTACCAGCAGTACGCTAATCGGTAATTCCGTCTCCATGATCATCGTTCCTTCCGCTTTCATCATTAATAACTGGCACGGACACCTCAATCCGTGTTCCTTTTCCCGGAGCCGTTATATACTGAATAGCTCCCCCTATCTCACTGACCCGCTCCTGCATTGTGGATAATCCATATGAAGTCTGCTTTTTCTCATCCAGTTCAAAACCAATACCGTTGTCCCGAATCGTCAGCCTGATGGAATCTGGGCGTTGCACGATACGAATTTCCATGCGGGTTGCTTTGGCATGACGCAATGTATTAGACATCGCTTCCTGAACAATACGAAACAAGTGGTTCTCAATGCCTTTAACCAACTGTACTCCGCTTTCAATCTCAAAATCAATCTCCATCGGTACCTTTGCCTGCAACTCTTGTACCAAATCACGCAAACCCTGCTCAAGCCGTTTCCCTTCCAGATAGACAGGCCGCAGATGAAGTAGTAACGCCCGCATTTCGGATTGTGCCACGGAAGACATTTCTTCAATTAGCGCAACTTGCCGCTGCGCTTTATCAAAATCCTTATCCAGCGTCCTCCCCACAGCCGTCGCCGTCATTGAAATAGCAAATAATTGCTGTGATACGGCGTCATGCAACTCTCTCGCCAGCCGCTGCCGCTCCTCCACAATCGCAGTCATCCGTGCCTGTTCTGCCAGCTGAGCATTATCCGTGGATAAGCGTTGTAAAGACGTAACTTGTTCCTGCCATTTACGCCCAATTCGTTCCAGCTGCTCTCCCAGCCTGCCAAGCTCATCATGCCCTAGGGGCGGCAACTCACGTGCTGGCGTTCCCTTTTCCCACATCAGCAACGTCTCTCTCAACATTTCCAGTCTGCTTTTAAAGCGGTAACTTTCATAAAATCCGTACATTGCCCCTGTACCAATCAACACCAATATAACGGCTCCTGCAACTTTCAATATCATTCCCCAGGTTGGGAACGACTTCACATATCCATATGTATACAGCATATAAAAGACAACTACGCCCACAACAACACACAGGAGGATACCTTCACCCATACTGCGGGTTACCATGTTGGACGTTTTTTTATGATTCATCCCGGCTCCTCCTGATTCAATAAAATCGGACGCGGACATCGCCCGCCAAGTACGAAACGACAAACTTCACTTTATACTCACTCTGCTCAAAATGAGGAGACTTCCAAACCAGTCGATTGAGCATCCCCGCCTCATGATCCCGGTCAAACTGAATCTGTCCGAACAATATGAACATCTCCACCTCTACACCGTAATTATCCGGCAGGGTGATGTCAATGTCACCGAAGATCCCCTGCAAAAATATGACGGGCTCACGTTCCTCTGGGAGAGCCAACGTCAGGTCGGCATCCACGTCCCCAACCACATGCCATATGCTTGTGCTGCGCAGGCTCCAAGGTACTTCATCCCATTTATGATTGGATATAAAATTGTGCTTGAATATGGAGCTTTGACCTTTATGCAGCTTCCTTGAACGTGAATAGAATACAGCTAATGATGCCAGTGTAACTACAACAAACAGGAACAAATGATCCAGCACTAACAATCCAGCACCAATCGCGAGCATCGTGTAACCCTTTTTGATTTTAGAATTGCGGATCTTATATATTCCGGCCAACATTAGGATCAGTGCAACCACGGAGAGGAACCCAATCCACTGACCGAATAAAATGATAATCCCGATGCCAATCCCTGCCAGTGCCAAGGCTGATTTTTTTCTCTCCATGTTGCACCCCCTTTTTGTTTATACAGGACGGAAAAGCCATAGTGGCGCAACATTCCGCCATATGGCTTTCCTGAACCATACAGATTAGGCACGATCATCGACCAATGTCCATTCCATACAGCATATCATAATGTCTTATTTCCGAGTAGTCAGTCCTTCTTCATATCGACTGGTTTAGCACCTGTCTGAATTTTGGACTTAAGCTGTTGAAGCTGCTCATCCACTTTAAACTGTTTTTCAGCCTCAGCCGGATTAGTATATGCTTCTCCTGGAGCTTGACGGTAAGGAGCACGCAGTACGTCAGCTTCAGCTTCCATTTGCATGATTTTTTCTTCCATACGGTGGAAGCCCAGTGAAGCAGATCCACTTTCAATCGTATGCAAACTATTGATTTGAGACATTTGCTTTTTGGCTTTCGCCATTTGAGCACGGGATACTAACTCATTGCGCTTGTTGCGCATTTTATAGAACTCATCTTTCATGTCGTGAAGCTGTTGTACTAATTCTTTTGCTTGAAGCTCAGCTTGTGTATGCAAGTCGCGGTATTCGTCCTGCTTTTGCACAAAATAAATCTTCTCTCCCAACAGCTTGCGCGCTACTTCTTCCTGACCATTTCGTAATGCGGATTCAGCCTGTTTCTCACGCTCATTGGATACACGTACCGCTTCCTCCAAACGCTGTTTCATACGTCGTTCATTCGCCATTTGCTTAGCAACCGTTACCTCAGCCTCGTGAATTTCCGCCTCCATATCGCGCAGATATTGATTCAACATAATAATCGGATCTTCCACTTTATCCAACACTTCATTCACCGATGCTCTTGTCATATCCTTCATTCTTTTAAAGATCCCCATTATTTACGATCTCCCTTCTCAAATTGCTCTACTTTTTTGCGTAACTCTGCTAATTCTTTTTTCATTGCCTTTTTCTCGATATCTTCCATCATGGAATCCAGGTCACTGTTCTGACCTGTGTTAAATTTGGATGAACTGCGGGCATCTTGCCCAAAAAACGGGTTCGAATTGCCATATGCACCGCCCTGATTGTAACCAGTTCCTTGCCCATACTGCGATCTTGTATTGTTACTGCCATAATAGCGTGGATCCTGTTGATTGTAGGGTCCGCTGTCAGGGCCAAATCCTCCATCAAAAGGAGATCTCGGCTCCTTGGAGATAACCAGTGCCGCAATCACATAAATCATAAATGTGGTTCCTGCTGTAATAAAGAAACTGATCACAACCAGAATACGAATCCATGTTGAGTCCATTCCTGTTGCGTCAGAAAGACCGCCACATACACCTGTTATTACTCTATCCCGGCTTGATCTGTAAATTCGGGTCATTATCAAATTACTCCTTCCCGCTGTTGTTCAGCTTGCTTTTCAGTCTCGCCCACTCTTGTTCGAGCAGCGATCCACCGCCTTGGGCATCCTGTGCATGGTCGCCCTCACCCCGACGTAAATCACGCAGACTCATCGTTTCTGCTTCCATATCGGCTACCCGGTCTTCCAAGCGGTTGAACATTCGGGGAACATTCCGTCCACCGTATGTACCAGCCCGTTCGTTCATTTGCTGCTGGAGTCTCAATGTCTGTACACGTGCCGCATAATACTGACGCTTGCTGTGTACCGTTTGATATTCTGTCTTTAATGTATCTAGCTGTTGTTCTAGCTCACGTAGTGATTCACGGCTCTGCTCCCACAGTTCTCTATACTGCTCTTCTTTTTCCGCATATAGCATTTTCTCCTGAAGGGCCAGCTTCGCGATATGTTCTTCATCAGCCTTCAAAGCCAGTAGCGCCTGTTCCTCCCGTTTGGTCTGCATGGACAATGCATGATCCAACTGCTGCTTCATCTGTCTTGTATGCATCGCATACTGTTGATGGAGTTTTTCCGCTTCGGCAATTTCCTGGCGGGTATTATACAAGAACTGGTCAATTAGTTGCACCGGGTCTTGGCTTTGTTCCAAATGCTCATTGAAGGTCGCTACCGTGATATCGCGCATTCTTCGAAAAACACTCATTTGCGTCTGCTCCTTTCACAATTCGTATCCCCATAATTTAAAACTTCGTAACTGCAATATTTCTTCATTCGCTAAACTGCTAAAATCAGTAACGTCTTCTACGGTCACTCAGCAGGGAAACACCAAATATGATTAATCCGATTGCCAGTAGCGGTCCCAGAAGCCAGGACAGTTTGCCAAGCAAAATCAGTACCCCAAGTACAAGTACGATCCAGCCGAAGAGCGCATTTCCTTTTTTCACACCGTAGTAGCCTAGCATGACCATAGCTATCGGAATTAAGTAACCAATCAGATGTCCTAAAAAGTGACCGAAAAACGGAGTAAACTTACCGAGCAGCATAATCGAACCCAACACGATCAGTACAATGGCTAGCCCATTCCCTTTGTTAACTCTCATCATCTCTCACCGCCTTTCACTGTGTCTTGCTTATGTCCTTATTGTACGCTGAACAAGCGTTTGGCAAAACGGACCCCAGACGGTTTTTGAACCTAGACCTAAGTCGGGGATGAGTATAGACCTGCGGCTATCCTCCTCTACGCTGTTCTGCTGTACGGGCTATCGAGTGTTGCTCACCCGCTTGCTTGGAACGTAGTGAAAGGACGAGACAAGCCAGTAACGCTATAGCTGCAACCATATAAGGCAGATTAATATGAACATCGAACAGAAATCCCGCAACAAGCGGTCCAATCACATTACCCAAGCTGGTATAGGACGAGTTCATGCCTGCCACAAAGCCTTGCTCATCTCCGGCCTGCCGCGATAGAGAAGTGCTTACTGCCGGACGAAGGATATCCATAGCCAGAAAAATGATGAAGGTCGTCAACATAATCATCACGTACTGTTCAGCAAATAGGGTTAGAAAAATGAACAGGCCCCCAATGGCCAAACAGAGGTGAATTACTTTTTTCTCTCCAAAACGATTAATGATCCATCCAAATATAGTCGCTTGGACAACTGCTCCCAAAATGGAGCCTGTCGTTATAATGATGGCAATATCCATCGGTGTAAAACCATATTTATGATCAACAAACAGTCCAAATACTGTTTCAAAGTTCGCTAACCCAAAAGCAACGACAAATACAATGAGTAAACCCATGAAATATGGAGATTGATATGACTTGGCAAATTGCTGCAAAAGATTTTCTTTTTGACGTGGAAGCTCTCTATTATATTGTTGCTTTTCCTTGCTCAAAGACTCAGGCAGCACTAACAGAGACAAGATAGCTGCTATTCCCGCAGCTCCTGCTGCCGCAAAGAAGGGAATGCGTATTCCATATGTGGCAAGCAATCCACCAATCCCAGGTCCGATTATGAAGCCTGTGTTGATCGCTGCATTGATCATGCCCATTCCCTTGCCTCTTTCCTCAAACGAGGTCACGTCAGCGACATAGGCCATAATAGAAGGAGTCAGCAACGCTGCCCCTGCCCCACCCATGATTCGTGCTAGGAACAGGGTAGGAATGGAACTTGCCAGTCCAAAAACAAGCTCTGATAACATGAAGATGAACATCCCAGAAACAATTAATTTTTTACGTCCATAACGATCAGACAACTTTCCTGACAATGGTGATAACAAAAGCTGTGTCAACGCAAAAGCTGCAACCATCAGTCCCATCGAAGAACCATTCATCCCTAGCTCACTTATAAATTTAGGTAATACAGGGACAACTAAGCCAATCCCCATGAACGCCAAAAAAATGTTAAGCATCAATAACAGCATTGCTCCTCGATTTCTTGTGAGTATAGACATATTTCCACCCTTCCTTTTCCGTATCTCTTTATTCGATATCAGGTAAACTTCATTATTCCTTTTCAAAAAACAATTGAAACTAAAAATGTTTTCTTAGTTTTCACATAAAAAAGTGGCCTCTTCAAATATGCAGCATATTGTTGAGGCTATTTTTTATTTTTCGACCAAACCGAACAACAAAATATCTACAATAGAATAAGTAGCTTCCTCTACCGTCACACTATTATCCAGAAAGAAACGCTGATCAAGCGTTAAATTTACAGATTCAATAATAAGCTTCATGATCAGAGCCTCATTTTTGTTCACAATAATTCCTTCTCGGATGCCTTCCTGAATTAATGTTCTAATCGGAGACCAATCATTTAAATCGGCATGTACCCTTTTCCATTGCTCAGGATAATACTTTTTCATCTGGTCCAATATTCTTAAATCGTAAAACTTATAATACAGAGGCATGACCCTAATCGACTGCTTAATCTTGTCTAACAAAGATAACTCATTATTTTTGATAATTTGCTCAGTTTTTCGAATCATATCATCATTTGTACGCTCAATAAGTGTTTCTAAAATAAGCGTCTTAGACGAAAAATTTTCATACAATGTACGCTTACTAATAGCGAGTCTTTTCGCAAGATCATCCATCGTAAATTTCAAACCATTTTCATGAACTTCCTCTACAAAAGCCTCCAAAATTCTTTCCTGCATATTCGTCCTCACTTCTTTCGCCTCAGTAAACTAGAAAAGTTTTTTCAGTACCATCATCTTACGATAAGATCAAAGCGCTGGTCAAATCCATGTTAACCTTGTTGCCAAAATCATGAATATATAATAAAAAGGATGATAAAATGCCTTTAAGCATTTTATCATCCTTTTGTGTATACCGGCGAGAGGACTCGAACCTCCACGGTTTCCCACTCGATACCGAATACAATCTTGATAATACTTTGTTTGATGAAGTGAAAAAAGTGTTGCTCGTCGATTTCGACCCGCAAGGTAATCTGTCGATGTACTTTGGTATTGAGCAGCGGGATCAACTTCCGTAGCTATGGTCTGCGACAGGACTAACTCAGTTGCTCAGTATCAAGGAATTTAGAATACTTGTACAACTTCTTTAATATCATCAATTTCCTCAAGAATTGCGCGCTCAATAGCAACCTTTAACGTAATCGTAGCACTTGGGCAACCATTGCAAGCTCCCAAAAATCTTAGTTTTGCTATACCGTTCTCAACCTCGACCAGTTCAGCATCTCCACCGTCACGCAGTAAGAAAGGACGTAGTTTGAGAAGAACTTCCGATACTTCATCGAATAAAACTCCATTTTCATCCATTATGTCAACTCCTCCCATTGTTTTACCAACCGTCAATTTAGACCTTTTTTCACCCTAGATCGTCTGAGTGATCCTTTGCTTTTTGCCTAAGAGTGACCTCTTGATCCGAAAGTTCCCTTATAAGCGTATGAATAGAGTCTAAAGGTATCATCACACCACAACTTGCGCTCAATCCTGACAACATATTGAAGCAGAACTGAAGTTTTCGTATCTCTCGGGTAATTTGAGCTAGTTCTGAATCGTCCGAATTATTTTTCTTCATTACTAGCACCTCGCACTTCTTTAAAGAATGATAAAGGTTTGATCTATTAAATTAATGAATCAACCGATGCTTCCTTCCATCTCAAATTGAATCAACCGATTCATTTCAACGGCATATTCCATTGGCAATTCTTTGGTAAACGGTTCAATAAAGCCCATTACAATCATTTGTGTAGCATCTTGTTCTGTAAGCCCGCGGCTCATTAAGTAAAACAATTGTTCCTCGGACACTTTGGATACTGTTGCCTCGTGCTCCAAAGTAATCTGATCGTTTTTAATTTCATTGTACGGAATCGTATCTGATGTTGACATGTTGTCCAATATCAACGTATCGCACTTAATATTGGACTTGGACCCTGCGGAATCGCGGCTGAAGCTGGACAACCCTCGGTAGTTTACTTTTCCGCCCTGCTTGCTGATGGATTTGGATATAATCGTAGATGTTGTCTCGGGAGCAAGGTGAATTACCTTCGCGCCAGCATCTTGATGCTGATCTTTACCGGCTACGGCAATAGACAGGATGGACCCCTTGGCTCCCCGTCCTTTCAATAATACTGCCGGATACTTCATTGTTACCTTGGAGCCGATGTTGCCGTCCACCCATTCCATTGTGGCATTTTCTTCTGCCACAGCCCTTTGAGTTACCAAGTTGTAGATATTAGGAGCCCAATTCTGAATGGTCGTGTAACGGACACGGGAATCTTTCCGGCAAATAATTTCAATAACTCCACTATGCAGAGAACTGGTACTATAAATAGGTGCTGTACATCCTTCAACATAATGGACAAAGCTGCCCTCTTCGGCAATAATTAATGTCCGCTCGAATTGACCCATATTTTCAGAATTAATACGGAAATAACCTTGTATAGGAACCTCGCACTGAACACCCTTCGGAATGTATACAAAGCTACCGCCTGACCAAACCGCACTATTAAGCGCCGCAAATTTATTGTCGGCGGGAGGGATGATCGTCCCAAAATGTTGCTTAAACACTTCGGGGTATTGCTTTAATGCACTATCCGTATCAAGGAAAATAACGCCCTGATCCTCCAGTTCTTTCCGCATGCTGTGATAAACTACTTCCGACTCATATTGAGCGGATACGCCCGCCAGGAATTTTTGCTCCGCTTCAGGGATTCCCAGCTTGTCAAAGGTTGCTTTGATCTCGGAAGGAACCTCCTCCCAGGTCTTTCCCTGTTTTTCAGAAGGGCGAACGTAATACTGGATGTCATCAAGATTTAGCCCGGTCAAATCCGCTCCCCATTCAGGCATCGGCATTTTGTAGAATTGATTCAAAGCTTTCAACCGAAAATTGAGCATCCACTCCGGCTCTTCCTTGATTCGGGAAATTTCCCGGACAATCTCTTCCGTCAGACCTTTTCCAGATTGAAAAATAGACTGGTGCTTGTCGCGAAACCCATATTTATATTCGCCCATATCTGGTGCTTTTTTAGCCATTAGTATCACTCCTTTTTAACCTTTCAAGATTCATTTTGATTTGCTATGATCTGCCGAGCTTGCTTTCCACTAAATCTTTTAGGCGACTGCGAACACCTTCCAGCGGGATCTCCGAAATGACAGGAGCGAGAAATCCGAAAATAACAAGATGTTCGGCTTCACTCCGTGATATCCCGCGCGACATCAGATAATAGATTTGCTCTGCATTTACTTGCCCCACGGATGCAGCATGACCCGCGGTTACATCATCCTCATCTATCAGCAGGATCGGATTGGCATCGCCGCGAGCTTTAGGACTTAGCATAAGCACGCGTTCTGTTTGCTGACCATCACAATGGGTTGCACCTTTTTCAATCTTTGTAATGCCGTTGATAATGGCCGTAGCTTCTTCAAGCATGACTGCACGCGTAATCATCTGGCTTACCGAGCTTCTGCCAAAATGCTGAGCTTGAGTTGTATAGCTCGATTTTTGATTGCCCGTGCCAATAGCAATCACCTTATTGTCGGAGACCGCCCCGTTGCCTTGTAGCAAAGTCTTGGTATCGCTGGCGGTATAACCACTGTTCATCTCACCGATAATCCATTCCACACCCCCATCAGCAAGAACGACCGCCCGTCGCTGGGTGAAATCTGTTGTAGTTGCAGCAAGCTGATGAACCGAAGCTACTTGCACCTTTGAGCCCGCCCCCGCGAAGACCTCCGTCACACCGTTATGCAATACCTTGACATCATCACCACTCGATACACAATTATCCACATAAGTGATCTTGCTGTTGCTCCCTACCACAATTAAGACGTGAGGAGCAAAACACACACCGCTTGTATCGTTAAGAAAGATCGCTTGAATAGGTGCTTCAACCTCTACACCGTCTGGGACATATAGAAAAACGCCACCACTCCATAAGGCACTGTGTGCAGCAGATAAACGATGTTCTTCTGGCTTTACTGCCTGAAAGAGATAACGTTGAACCAGCTCCTCATGCTCTTTTGCCGCAGTATGCAGATCCGTTAAAATGACTCCCTGGGCGGCTAAGCTCTCGGACAATTTCGTATACACTACATCCGAGTTGAACTGAACGATTAGTCCGCCTTTCACCGGAGAAGCAACCAAACCTCGAACAACCTCCGGCGCTTCCTCCAAACTAGACCACGCATTCTCAGCTTTGTAATCTCCACTTTCGTAGATATCCCATTTTTCGAGATTGATTTTCTCCACTTTAGGCAACTCCAGCGTCCCTGCCAGTTCGAGTGCGTGAACGCGGCGTTCAATCAGCCAACGAGGTTCATCCTTAGCGCTTGACCATGCGCGTAAATCGTCCACATTCATTGAAACTCTAGCTTGTATATCCACGTGCTGTTCCTCCTCTCCGGCTTTTAAGCTTCCCTTACCGTCTCATCCGTAATCCCAAGTTCCTCCTTTACCCAATCGTACCCTTCAGCCTCCAAACGGTGGGCAAGCTCCGGACCGCCAGATTTAACTATCCGGCCTTGCATCATGACATGCACAAAATCCGGGGTAATATAATTCAACAGTCGTTGATAATGGGTGATGATTAAAAAGCCTCTATCCGGGCTGCGCATCTCATTTACGCCATTGGCCACAATACGCAGTGCATCAATATCAAGCCCTGAGTCCACTTCATCCAGGATCACAAACTTGGGTTCAAGTAGCATCATTTGCAAAATCTCATTCCGCTTTTTTTCACCGCCAGAGAATCCCTCATTCAAATAACGATGCACAAATTCCGGGTTCATCTCCAGCCCCTTCATTTTGCTCTCCATTTCACGGATAAAACGGATTAAGGATATCTCATCGCCTTCTTCACGCCGTGCATTGATGGCACTTCTGAGAAAGTCCGAGTTGGTCACGCCAGCAATTTCACTTGGGTATTGCATAGCGAGGAACAAGCCTGCCTGGGCACGCTCATCCACCTCCATCTCCAGAAGGTCTTCATTGTCCAATGTCACCTTACCGCCAGTAACCTCATATTTGGGATGGCCCATTAAAGCTGAAGCCAATGTACTTTTTCCCGTCCCATTAGGCCCCATAATCGCATGAATCTCTCCGCCATGAATCTCCAGTGTGAGCCCTTTTAAAATTTCTTTCCCTTCAATCTTGGATCTTAATTCCTCAATCTTTAATGTCGTCATTTATCGTAAACTTCCCTTCGGAGTATTCTTCGGCACGCGCCACCAAATCACTCATAAATTTTCCAATAGTCTGCAGCTCAACCTCTGAATAGGATTCAATGAATTGGTAAAACCTTTCTTCTTTTTCTTTGTGCAGTTCTTTATGCAAATGATAAACGTGTCTTCCCTTATCCGTTAAACTAAAGTAAATCTCCTTACGATTGCTGTTCAGTTGACTTCTCATAATGAAGCCCATTTCCAGCAGCTTTGCACTAATTTTAGTAATGCTAGCTTTGGACAACCCCATCTTCTCCACAATCCCGGTATGATTTATCGGTTCATAATCACCAATGCAATCAATAACGTGTACACTAGTAATATTGTTGGAGAGCATGTCAATCTGGTACTTTCTGGCCTGTTGCCGAAACGAGTTAAATTCTTGTTCAGTATACAGCTCATTCAGATGTAGCATTTTAATATATTGCTCGTAAAGATGACCTTTAAAATGATTTTGAAACTCCAATTTCCCAATCTCCCCTCTCTTGTAGTAGTTGCAGACCAAGTTCAGTGTCACCATTAGATTATTTTTTTGTTCACTAGTGAACAAAATTATATTAACACAATTGATATTGATAATCAATATCAATTGTGTTAAATGTGACGCAATTTTGGAGGCGCTTTTCATGGGTTTGTTGTCATTGTCATCGGCCTCATGCTGTGTTTTGACTAGGGCACGTCCCGGAAATGGTTTTGAATACCTCTGATCAATCCTGCTTTGCGGGGGGTGAACAATGGAACCAATTCGGCAGCATCCGGATGGATCTGGTAACCAAAGCCAAGTCCAATACCGTTGCCTATGAACGTCATGGTACACCTGCCACAGACCGGGGTCGCTACCGTAAAAAGAGGACAAAGGTGGTGCTTGGCCGAGCTGTTTTAAAGCCGTATCGCCGCGTTTGAGTACGCTATCGTGAGCATGTATGGCAAAGAATAATCCGTCAGTTACCTGTGTCGGGATATGTTATGGGGCCAAAGAGTATACCAAAAACTGTGGTTTTTGCTGGTGAATCCGAACAGGCAATGCTCCATTCTAGCCAGCACCGATCTGACACTGGAGGCGACCTAGATCATCGAACTTTATACCGCCCGGTTCAAAATCAAATGCACCTTCTGACCGCTAAAGCAATCCATCGGCGGATTCAGCTACCACTTTTGTAGCAAATCCATTCCGAAGCTCAACCGGTATTTGAAAAAGGATCGGGTTCACCCTCTGGAGTTATTGGAAGAGGAGAAAGCGCAACGGGACATCCGCCTAACTGTAAAGATGAGAATGGTAAACGATAACCAGAATAGATCCCTACGGGGCTTAAGGTAAAAGGAACCAAGAAAAGAGCGAAATCTTGCTTCAGGAAGCCAGGAAGAATTATCATATGGAAGGACAAACACTCGCGGTTGAAAACGAAGATATGCTGTAAGAGTAAAAGCGGCTACTCCATCCGGTAATAGCAAAAAGGCTGTTCGCAGACTTTATGCTTCAATGGCTAGAGATGATGAAAAACAGTATCGGGCTTATCTCCTATTCCGACACTGTAAAAGGCCGCGTAGATCCTTTTTCCGAGAGAAAGGTATGTATTGCTTGATGATTTAACTACAGAGGATTTTCAGACCTTGTATACCCATGAAATGAATGTGCAAGGTGTCAGCGCCAATACCGTTATTCATTACCACGCGAACATTTGCAGAGCCCTTCAGTATGCCGTGAAAATAAAGCCGATTGTGGCGAATCTCCCTGACTTAGTTGAAAGCCCAAAAAAGAACAATTACGTCGTGAGCTTCTACAATGCCGAGGAGCTGGATCAACTCCTCGCAGTAATCCGAGAAGAAAGAATTGAGCTTTCCGTTATCCTGGCTGCCTTTTATGGGCTAAGCCGAAGCGAGGTCGTAGGATTAAAATGGTCGGCTATTGATTTATTGAATTGGACTATTAATATTAAACATACCGCCACATCGGGCAATTTGAATGGTAGATATATTGAAATTGAAAAGGACCGAACCAAGAATAAAGCCAGTCGCCGTATACTGCCACTGGTGGACACGTTCTATGAGCTTCTGATTCGTATGAAGGGATAACAGGAATCCTATCGCTTATCTTCTGACAATTCTTATTGTCTTGAATACCTGGAGTATATTTATGTAGATGTATTAGGGGTAAGCATGAAAGAAGTTCAGGAATGGCTGGGTCACAGTGATTACGCAATAATAGCCAATATTTATTCGCATTTGGAGTACAACTCGAAAGTATCTTCAGCTCAAACAATGAGTGAGATACTAAAACTCGAATAAAAAAAGCTCACTAGAGAATGTCTCTAATGAACTCTTTTAGTTAATACCGGCGAGAGGACTCGAACCTCCACGGTTTCCCACTCGATTTTGAGTCGAGCGCGTCTGCCATTCCGCCACGCCGGCGTATTTAATTATGGAGGCGCCACCCAGATTTGAACTGGGGAATAAAGCTTTTGCAGAGCTTTGCCTTACCACTTGGCTATGGCGCCAGAGTGTAACAAAGCGGACGACGGGAATCGAACCCGCGACCCTCGCCTTGGCAAGGCGATGCTCTACCGCTGAGCCACGTCCGCATAAAGATGGCTGGGGATATAGGATTTGAACCTATGCATGACGGAGTCAAAGTCCGTTGCCTTACCGCTTGGCTAATCCCCAATAAGTAAAGGGCGGCCGATGGGGCTTGAACCCACGAATGCCGGAGTCACAGTCCGGTGCGTTAACCACTTCGCCACGACCGCCGCAAGTAATGAATAATTGGCAGGGGCAGCAGGAATTGAACCCACACCAACGGTTTTGGAGACCGTTGTTCTACCTTTAAACTATGCCCCTATAAAACTGGTGGAGGATGATGGATTCGAACCACCGAACCCGTAAGGGAGCAGATTTACAGTCTGATGCGTTTGGCCACTTCGCTAATCCTCCAAAAATGGTGCCGGCGAGAGGACTTGAACCCCCAACCTACTGATTACAAGTCAGTTGCTCTACCAGTTGAGCTACACCGGCACATAAAATATTCAATTAAAAGTGGCTCGGGACGGAATCGAACCGCCGACACGAGGATTTTCAGTCCTCTGCTCTACCGACTGAGCTACCGAGCCTTAGAATAAGGCTCTTCATTACACGTTATAATACTAATGGCGGAACTGACGGGATTCGAACCCGCGATCTCCTGCGTGACAGGCAGGCATGTTAGGCCTCTACACCACAGTTCCATAATAATTTTTAATTGGTTGCGGGGGCAGGATTTGAACCTGCGACCTTCGGGTTATGAGCCCGACGAGCTACCGAACTGCTCCACCCCGCGACAATAATAAATATTAAATTTTCAAATGGTGGAGGCTGAGGGGCTCGAACCCCCGACCCTCTGCTTGTAAGGCAGATGCTCTCCCAGCTGAGCTAAGCCTCCACACCGAAACACTTTTCATATTATACCATAATAAACTTTTTATTGCAAGTTCTTTTATGATATTTTTATGACCCGTAGGGGATTCGAACCCCTGTTACCTCCGTGAAAGGGAGGTGTCTTAACCCCTTGACCAACGGGCCATGCAAAAAATAATTATGGCGGAGAGAGAGGGATTCGAACCCTCGAGACGCTTTTGGCGCCTACACGATTTCCAATCGTGCTCCTTCGGCCAACTCGGACACCTCTCCATATGGCTCCCCGAACAGGACTCGAACCTGTGACAACTCGATTAACAGTCGAGTGCTCTACCAACTGAGCTATCAGGGAATATTAAGCATTTGTTTCAAGGTTACACCCTGAAAACTGGATCCGAAACTTATTTACGTTTTATTTAGGATAAGCCCTCGACCGATTAGTATTGGTCAGCTCCATGCATTACTGCACTTCCACCCCCAACCTATCTACCTCGTCGTCTTCAAGGGGTCTTACTAATTGGGAAATCTCATCTTGAGGGGGGCTTCACGCTTAGATGCTTTCAGCGCTTATCCCTTCCGTACATAGCTACCCAGCGGTGCTCCTGGCGGAACAACTGGTACACCAGCGGTACGTCCATCCCGGTCCTCTCGTACTAAGGACAGCTCCTCTCAAATTTCCTACGCCCACGACAGATAGGGACCGAACTGTCTCACGACGTTCTGAACCCAGCTCGCGTACCGCTTTAATGGGCGAACAGCCCAACCCTTGGGACCTACTTCAGCCCCAGGATGCGATGAGCCGACATCGAGGTGCCAAACCTCCCCGTCGATGTGGACTCTTGGGGGAGATAAGCCTGTTATCCCCAGGGTAGCTTTTATCCGTTGAGCGATGGCCCTTCCATGCGGTACCACCGGATCACTAAGCCCGACTTTCGTCCCTGCTCGACTTGTAGGTCTCGCAGTCAAGCTCCCTTCTGCCTTTGCACTCTTCGAATGATTTCCAACCATTCTGAGGGAACCTTGGGGCGCCTCCGTTACTCTTTAGGAGGCGACCGCCCCAGTCAAACTGCCCACCTGACACTGTCCTCGTACCGGATTACGGTACCAAGTTAGAACCTAGATACGATCAGGGTGGTATCCCAAGGATGCCTCCTCTCAAGCTGGCGCTCAAGATTCAACGGCTCCCACCTATCCTGTACAGATCGTACCCAAATTCAATATCAAGCTGCAGTAAAGCTCCATGGGGTCTTTCCGTCTTGTCGCGGGTAACCTGCATCTTCACAGGTATTAAAATTTCACCGGATCTCTCGTTGAGACAGCGCCCAAGTCGTTACGCCATTCGTGCGGGTCAGAATTTACCTGACAAGGAATTTCGCTACCTTAGGACCGTTATAGTTACGGCCGCCGTTTACTGGGGCTTCGGTTCATAGCTTCGCCCGAAGGCTTACCACTCCCCTTAACCTTCCAGCACCGGGCAGGCGTCAGCCCGTATACTTCGCCTTGCGGCTTCGCACAGACCTGTGTTTTTGCTAAACAGTCGCTTGGGCCTTTTCACTGCGGCCCCCTCGGGCTATTCACCCTACCGAGGCACCCCTTCTCCCGAAGTTACGGGGTCATTTTGCCGAGTTCCTTAACGAGAGTTCTTCCGCGCGCCTTAGAATTCTCTTCTCGCCTACCTGTGTCGGTTTGCGGTACGGGCACCTTCTCCTGGCTAGAGGCTTTTCTTGGCAGTCTGAGATCATGACCTTCGCTACTATAATTTTCGCTCCCCATCACAGCCCAGCCTTACGATGTGCGGATTTGCCTACACACCAGCCTCACTGCTTAGACGGACATCCATCAGTCCGCGTCACTACCCTACTGCGTCACCCCATTGCTCATAACGGATTACGGTGGTACAGGAATTTCGACCTGTTGTCCTTCGACTACGCCTATCGGCCTCGCCTTAGGTCCCGACTTACCCTGAGCGGACGAACCTTCCTCAGGAACCCTTAGGCTTTCGGCGGATCTGATTCTCACAGATCTTTTCGTTACTCATACCGGCATTCTCACTTGAATGCAGTCCAGCGCTCCTTACGGTACACCTTCAACCCGCATTCAACGCTCCCCTACCCCTGATGCAAGCATCAAGCCATAGCTTCGGTGGTGTGTTTAGCCCCGTTACATTTTCGGCGCAGAGTCACTCGACCAGTGAGCTATTACGCACTCTTTCAATGGTGGCTGCTTCTAAGCCAACATCCTGGTTGTCTGTGCAACTCCACATCCTTTCCCACTTAACACACACTTGGGGACCTTAGCTGATGGTCTGGGCTGTTTCCCTTTCGACAATGGATCTTAGCACTCACTGTCTGACTCCCGGAACTAAATCTATGGCATTCGGAGTTTGACTGAGCTTGGTAACCCTTGCGGGCCCCGCACCCAATCAGTGCTCTACCTCCACGATTCTTTTTTCCGAGGCTAGCCCTAAAGCTATTTCGGGGAGAACCAGCTATCTCCGGGTTCGATTGGAATTTCTCCGCTACCCCCACCTCATCCCCGCATTTTTCAACATGCGTGGGTTCGGGCCTCCAGTGCGTGTTACCGCACCTTCACCCTGGACAGGGGTAGATCACCCGGTTTCGGGTCTACGTCCACGTACTCATTCGCCCTATTCAGACTCGCTTTCGCTGCGGCTTCAGCTCTTCACCTTAACCTTGCACGGGAACGTAACTCGCCGGTTCATTCTACAAAAGGCACGCCATCACCCATAAATAGGGCTCTGACTTCTTGTAAGCACACGGTTTCAGGATCTATTTCACTCCCCTTCCGGGGTGCTTTTCACCTTTCCCTCACGGTACTGCTTCACTATCGGTCGCCAGGGAGTATTTAGCCTTGGCAGATGGTCCTGCCGGATTCATACGGGGTTTCACGTGCCCCGCACTACTCGGGATCCGTCTCGGAGGGAACCAGTTTTGAACTACAGGGCTTTTACCTTCTCTGGCGGGCCTTTCCAGACCTCTTCATCTAACCGGTTCCTTTGTAACTCCATGTGAGACGTCCCACAACCCCAAGGAGCAAGCTCCTTGGTTTGGGCTAATCCGCGTTCGCTCGCCGCTACTGACGGAATCACTATTGTTTTCTCTTCCTCAGGGTACTTAGATGTTTCAGTTCCCCTGGTCTGCCTCTATTCTGCCTATGTATTCAGCAGAAAGTGACTGTCGATGAAGACAGCCGGGTTTCCCCATTCGGACATCCCCGGATCAAAGCTTGCTTACAGCTCCCCGAGGCCTTATCGTTGTTCGCCACGTCCTTCGTCGGCTCCTGGCGCCTAGGCATCCTCCGTGTGCTCTTTGTAGCTTAACCTAGTATTTACATCGTAAATACGATTTGCTTTGATTTTCGGTTCAACACGAATGTGTGAATGAAATTCAAGGCAGCTACCTTTATTTCACTTGTTTACACAAGATCAGCTTAAAGGAATATTCTAAAACGCAATTTCGTTTCGGTATCCAGTTTTCAAGGTGCAAAGCTGTAAACAACCAACTTTTTTGAGAGTTTGAGCTCTCAAAACTGAGCAACGAGTGAGTAGTTTTTGAAGCATACGCTTCATATTTGAATGTTTCCGTTGCAGGAAACGATTCTCCATAGAAAGGAGGTGATCCAGCCGCACCTTCCGATACGGCTACCTTGTTACGACTTCACCCCAATCATCTACCCCACCTTCGGCGGCTGGCTCCCTTGCGGGTTACCCCACCGACTTCGGGTGTTGTAAACTCTCGTGGTGTGACGGGCGGTGTGTACAAGACCCGGGAACGTATTCACCGCGGCATGCTGATCCGCGATTACTAGCAATTCCGACTTCATGTAGGCGAGTTGCAGCCTACAATCCGAACTGAGACCGGCTTTTCTAGGATTGGCTCCACCTCGCGATTTCGCTTCCCGTTGTACCGGCCATTGTAGTACGTGTGTAGCCCAGGTCATAAGGGGCATGATGATTTGACGTCATCCCCACCTTCCTCCGGTTTGTCACCGGCAGTCTGCTTAGAGTGCCCAGCTTGACCTGCTGGCAACTAAGCATAAGGGTTGCGCTCGTTGCGGGACTTAACCCAACATCTCACGACACGAGCTGACGACAACCATGCACCACCTGTCTCCTCTGTCCCGAAGGAAAGGCCTATCTCTAGACCGGTCAGAGGGATGTCAAGACCTGGTAAGGTTCTTCGCGTTGCTTCGAATTAAACCACATACTCCACTGCTTGTGCGGGTCCCCGTCAATTCCTTTGAGTTTCAGTCTTGCGACCGTACTCCCCAGGCGGAATGCTTAATGTGTTAACTTCGGCACCAAGGGTATCGAAACCCCTAACACCTAGCATTCATCGTTTACGGCGTGGACTACCAGGGTATCTAATCCTGTTTGCTCCCCACGCTTTCGCGCCTCAGCGTCAGTTACAGCCCAGAGAGTCGCCTTCGCCACTGGTGTTCCTCCACATCTCTACGCATTTCACCGCTACACGTGGAATTCCACTCTCCTCTTCTGCACTCAAGCTCCCCAGTTTCCAGTGCGACCCGAAGTTGAGCCTCGGGATTAAACACCAGACTTAAAGAGCCGCCTGCGCGCGCTTTACGCCCAATAATTCCGGACAACGCTTGCCCCCTACGTATTACCGCGGCTGCTGGCACGTAGTTAGCCGGGGCTTTCTTCTCAGGTACCGTCACTCTTGTAGCAGTTACTCTACAAGACGTTCTTCCCTGGCAACAGAGCTTTACGATCCGAAAACCTTCATCACTCACGCGGCGTTGCTCCGTCAGGCTTTCGCCCATTGCGGAAGATTCCCTACTGCTGCCTCCCGTAGGAGTCTGGGCCGTGTCTCAGTCCCAGTGTGGCCGATCACCCTCTCAGGTCGGCTACGCATCGTCGCCTTGGTAGGCCTTTACCCCACCAACTAGCTAATGCGCCGCAGGCCCATCCACAAGCGACAGATTGCTCCGTCTTTCCTCCTTCTCCCATGCAGGAAAAGGATGTATCGGGTATTAGCTACCGTTTCCGGTAGTTATCCCTGTCTTGTGGGCAGGTTGCCTACGTGTTACTCACCCGTCCGCCGCTAGGTTATTTAGAAGCAAGCTTCTAAATAACCCCGCTCGACTTGCATGTATTAGGCACGCCGCCAGCGTTCGTCCTGAGCCAGGATCAAACTCTCCATTAAAGACCAACCGAAGCTGGTTTATAGAAAGAGCGATAAGCTCATTTTGAAACTGACGAGATAAAATATCTCTTGTTTGATTTTGCGAACAAAATCGTTTTACTCACTCGTTGTTCAGTTTTCAAAGATCAAACTTGCATAATGTCTTACTCTGTTTCACCACCGCGTCTCAGCGGCGACTTAAATAATGTAACACATAACCTCATTTTTCGTCAAGCTTTTTTTTGAAATTTATTTTTTTCGCTTGAAGCAACACATTTATCCTGCTATAAACAGTTCTAAATTATTCATGCTGCTTAATGGGGCGAGTTATAACTTAGCACATATTTTATATACTCGTCAACCTAAATTAATAATTTATATTTTTTAATTATCTATAAATACTAAATCACGTACAAAAAAAGGAAGAAAAGTCGTTTTAACAACCTTTCTTCCTGACAAATCAACCCCTGCACATCAAATAAGAGAGTAACGCAGTTCACGATTTTGTCCGCGATCCCTAAAGTCCCCGGCAACTGTTTCTCTAATAAGTGAACGATATACGAGTTTACGGAGCACTACAGTAAGATCTAATTGGAGATTCTTTAGCTCTGGATGGTTAATAAGTTCATTTATAGACCAGGGTTCCCGTCTGCTGCCTAATATACGGAATAGCGGAGATGAGCACTCCTCCATTTTTGACATAACTGAAAATTCACAAGCAAGCAGTACTAGTTCAACCCGTTGTTCCAAGGTTTCCGTACTTAATGTGAGTTCGTTATACAGTTTGTCAATCGTTCGATCCAGAGGCTGTACCTGAACCCATAAGTGAATCTTTGGATAAATCCCCCGTTCAATGAGTTCAATAGATGCCCAATGATCCAATGCTTTCAGAACACTTTGATAAGCGTCAATGATCCGCCCTTCTCGCACCGCTCTTTTACCATGAACGTAATTGACCAGAAAGCGGGAGAACTCATGAAATCGCTTCTGCTCCCGTAGTGGATCATTAAAATCAGCAATTTCCTGTCTTAAAAAACGGACCCTGTCATCCCGTTCCCAGACAATACGACCTTCTAGCACATAATCTATAATGTTGGCTTGTTCACCAGCGATAATCCATTCCTTCAGACAACTGAGCGTTGCGTACAACACTTGGCATCTTAAGCCATTCATAAATAAGTGTTGAATAGAAGGGACCGGCTTGGTGCCTTCTCCAATAATTAGAATGAGTTCATCAAAGTCATACAACATCGAGCCGTGAAAATACTCTCCCGGCTTTCTGTACGAAATAATACCTATTGAATCTTCCTGCAACAGTTCATCATACATTAGGTTTAATTTGGTTAGCTGCACTTCTCCCTCCATACCTGCAAGGCGGCTATGACCGCAAATTGGATATTTGGATACATGTGATCATTTCTACATAAATAAGAAACTTCCTTCTTCAATTGTATAAATTTTTATCTTATTCACTTATTTTTTTCAGTGTTACCCAAGCGTTTTCATCTGCAAAGGTTCGATTCCACGCCCCAATTCCTCCAAGCCTCAGCGATTTGGCAAGTTCTACTCTTGCCTTCAGAGATACCTGATCCTCTAGCCAAATCTTTTTGACCACGCCGTCTTCTATATACTCGACATAATTCTGGCCTTCGGCAGCTCTAAACTTGGGCTTCAACTTAAATTCGGCTATGATACCGGCTGCTGACTTCATACCAAGTGATTTGGAGGTGACCTTAATCTTCCCTTCTTTGGGAGTCTCGGACCACACGCGAGTATATAACGGAATACCTAAAATCACTTTTTGAGGCGGCACTTCATCTTCCTGAATAATTCGCTTAATTGACGCTTCCGTCCATGGTAGCGAGGCGACAGAACCAGCCTTTGGACTAGCAGCCCAATGCTCATCATATGCCATTACCATGAGGTAATCTGTGATGGTGCCCAATGATTTTCGATCCAAAAAAGCTGACCACATCTCACTTGGAGATTTAGGCGTAACATCAATGGACAGTATCAAATCATGTTCGCGAGCCATCGGTTTAAGTTCCCGCAAAAATTGGGTGACATTGGGGCCATCCTTCGTATGAACATTTTCAAAGTCAATATTAATACCATCCAGATCATTTTCTAGGGCAAGTGAAATCATCTGATCTACAATCGACTTTCGACGTTCAAAGGTAGACAATGCTTCTGTTGTTAATTCGGGATTAAAGCTGTTGCTCAACAAGCCCCAAACCTCTATCCCCTTGCGATGTGCCCAGCTGACATAGGCAGGATCTGCCTTGCTTTCTACAGTGCCCTCATGATCGACGACACTGAACCACGTAGGACTCACCACATTTACTCCAGGCATAGGATCAAACTTGGAAGGATCGGGCTTGCGATTATAGACGGCTTCCCAAGCGAGGTTTACTGGTCTACCCTCCCAATGTTTTTCCGAGATGGACAAATCGTCCTTAACCGAAGGGATCACAAGCTCTTCTCCTTCAGCGATATGGTCTGACTTAATGTATCCCGCATAGCCATTGTCTAATTGAACAAAATACCAATCTCCTTGTTTGGACCAAATACGTACCTTCGTCCGCTGAGATATATCTGTCAAAATGAAAGATAGGCTAGAGGCTTCTTTACGTAAGGCAATTCTAGCATCCTGTGGGCCATCCTTCTTTTCTACACTCCCCAGCCTGACCTTCTCTCCAGCTTTCATTAGGATGACAGCACCAGTTACAGGGTCTTCATGTATAGAAACGCCGTATACATCACGTACAGCCTCTATCGGGATATATACCTCTCCACTGATCACCTGAGGGGCTACGCTCAGCGCATATGTTTTACCATTCAGTTCCCCTTGTGCCTTCGAAACCTTCATATAGAGCAGGCTTTGTCTCGTCGCCATAATGACGGTTTGGCTATCATCCTCATAGCGAACCGTAGGATCAATTTTACTTTGCACCAATTTAAGCGGCATCAGCATGTTCTTGCCGGAGCTTTGAGCTTCATACCCAGTCAACTTGCCCTGCATAAAAATAGGACGGACACTGCCCTGCCAATCGGGTTTCTCGTGAAGGGGATTACCAAACCATACGACAGTAATTGCGCATATAATCGCTGCAAATAATAGCAGGCTTGCCGCTCCTTTGAATCGTGAACGTTTACGGCGGCGTCTGGAATGATTTCTGGCCAATATTGAACCTCCATTGTATGAACTTTGAATTCCCGTATTTTGTAACCAAAACAGATTATTTACAACAAAAATAAAGTGATTTAAACAAAAAAACGCGGTAAATCCCCGCTTATGGGGAATTCCTCACGTTTCCAATCCATTACAATATATACATACCGCACAAAAAACTTCTATTCCTTGTTTCGTTACGTTTGTTTGTTACTACAAGCTTTGCATACTCCGTGTAACTCCATACGATGTCCATGCACCTCGAAGCCCGTTTCCAACGCGGCATGGCGTTCCACATCAGCCAAATAGGGATAACTGAAATCTTCAATTTTTCCGCATTTTTCGCAAATGATGTGATAGTGCTCCGAAATATTAGCATCATAACGACTGGCGTTATCTCCATAGGTCAACTCATGTACCATACCCGCTTCTATAAACATCTTTAAGTTATTATAAACCGTAGCCACACTCATACTTGGAAACTTGGACTCAAGCGCTCGATATATTTCATCTGCAGTCGGATGCCCCATGGTTTCCATCAAATAGTTTAATATGGCATGACGCTGGGGTGTTATGCGTACACCTGTCTTCTTCAGAAGTTCCAAAGCATGCTGGACGCGTGCTGCCATATATGTCCACCGCCTTATCCCTTACTTACGATCCTATCAATTACCACGCATCTATTTACAACTTACTTCTAAACCTACTCACATTGTACGGTCTACTCAAGTTTCTTGTCAACGCGCCGTATTGTCGCCGGATGTTCCTATAGAGGTATCTGTCTCAGGAGCTCCGGGTTCAGCCGGGGAGCTTTCAGATGTATCGGGCGCAGTCGTACCCCCGGAATCATCCAAGTCGGGTAACGACGGCATCAGTAACTTTTTAATGGTTAAATTGCTGTTACCCTCAACGTTGATCGCATACTTACCTGTCCCGTTCTGGCCTGAAATACTTTTACTATCTATTTTAAATGGAAAATCGGATTGAAGATTACCATAACTGCTTGAACCCTCTAACTGAAAATCTCCATTCGACGGAAGATCCAATACGATATCACCGACAGCACTGTATATTTTCCAATCTCCGCCCACCTGCTCGCTATGCACTTTGATAGAGCCATTAAGCGAATTTGCATTCAGCTTGGCTGTAGAATTCAGCACATTCATGTCACCATTCTGAGTATCTACGGTGATGTCCCCTTCCGAACGAGCGAGCTGAATATCACCTACCATGGTGTGTAGTGTCACAGCTCCTTCAATATCTCCTGCCTGCATATCGCCACGGTTCGTGCGCACATCTACATCTCCAGAAATCCGATGCAATTTAACCTGACCGTTCAGCGTGCCTCCCTTGACATTGCCGATAGCGTCATTAACGGTGAGATTTCCATTACCGCTCTCGAGCCGAATGCTATCAATAGCATCAACTCCATTCAGGGTAATATTCCCATTGGAGGTTCTAATCTGCACATTGAACCGCCGGTCCTCCGGCACGGTGATCAGCATGTTCATACGGGGCTGACGTTTGCTTGATGCTCCGTATGACTGTACCTCCGGACGAATCTGGATGGTCTTGCCGTCGGTAGAAGTCAGTGAAGAAGCTTGAGCAATCTTGTCCGCTTCGGCAGCAGGCGCTTGATCCACCCATAGAGTCCCACGTACCTCTATATTGGACACAGGCCGTCTAATCAGTGTTACATCACCATTAACCGAATCAACTACTAAATCGGACGTCTGCATAGTTACAGGTACCAGTACACCACCCATATCATACCGATTCTCTTTAGCCTGGCTAAAATCCATAGAGGCTGACGTCAGATTGAGACTGACCCGGTTCCACAGATACATATAATGATTTTGCTGGGTCACGATAAAAACCGAGGCTGCCACTACCAAAGCGGACAGAATCCCCTTTAGGTCAGGTCTGAATCGCCTTCCGTTGTCAGACTTGCCTTCTTTCCGATAGTACACAGCAAAAAAAATCAGATATTCAAGTCCCCAAAGCACGAAGATTACGGGCCACCAAACGAGGAGCTGAAGCATATATTCAGTATTTTGAAACACATCTACAATAAGCAAAATGCCTACAGCCATCAACAGAAGCGAAGAGGTGTAGCGCCCGACTCTTATTTTACGGTGCACGCCAGCTTCACCCTCTTTCTTTCAACTTTTTACGCTTAAAGGTCAGAAAGGCTTCCCTTAGAAAAAGGAATAAACCGATCATCATTAATAAAATGGCCAACGTCAGGAATCCATAATCCTCAAAGAAATTGCTCAACCAGCGAGGTTTCATGCGAAACAAAATCATAAGCCCACCGCCTGCCACCATCAGCACAGCAAAAGCAAATCCTCTCTCCCATGCATAAAAAGGACTACTTTGCTGGCCTCTAGCGTCCATTCGTGCATAACGATCTGGCTTACGCCGATAACGAACCATGTAATCTGCTGACTGTAAGACATCATATACATTATAAAAATATAAAACGGGTATGAACAATCCAAGCAAAATAAGTAATGGAATGTTGATCCTCAAGCCGTCAGAGGAAACATACAGCATCGCAAAAATATCTAGTAGGAGCAATACAATAAAACTAAGCCCCCTAATAAACAGCCCTAAAAAAAGATGTCCCAGTCCAGGTAACAATGCGGCCATGATAATGGCAATCACTTTGCGAAATTTAGCGTATTTTAGACGCTTCCCCTGTCTGGGTTGTTCCCGCTGTTCCGGCACTGGTGGCTGTCCAGCCTCTCCAGACGGTAACGGTTGTTCCGAGTTCATGCCATCCTCCCCTTTGAATCCCATGCGTGGCTCCGCTGAAAAATACTTCGATGCTTACATAGTACCCCAATCGGATTTACGAGTAACTGTTAAAAAAAGGTATCCTATCACTCAACAGAGACTGCAGCTATATCTTCCCATTGTCGTAAATCAGCTGCAATACGTACGGGATTAAAATCATGGCGGGCCAGCACCTCTAGGGAAACCTCCATACTCTGCCGATCTGGATGTAATTCGTGAAATGGGACATTTTCATGTTCCTTAATCATTATTTTACGTATTTCCACTTTTTCTTGCTCTAAATAAGTCGAAATCTGCTCCAGCAATCCGTGAGAGGACAATCCGTACAATGTAATAAGATGACGCTTGCGTCCACGCATATACCGAAGTTCAACTTTGTTAAACACCCATAAATTTAAAAATACGAGTACTGTCGCCGCTATAGACGGGAAATAAAAACCTGCTCCGACCCCAAGGCCAATAGCAGCAACGACCCAAATGGAAGCCGCAGTCGTTAGTCCGGTAATGGATTTACCTGTGAACATAATCGTCCCTGCACCCAAAAAGCCTACGCCAGTGATTACAGCCGTAGCCAAACGAGCGGGATCTATGCGTACATTAGCTTCTTTAATAAAATCGGCAAAGCCGTAAATGGAGAGTAGCATAATCAGCGTCGAACCAAGACTGACCATAATATGAGTCCTCAAACCAGCTGCGTGATTGGAACGTTCGCGTTCAAAGCCAATGAATCCACCGAGAAGCATGGACAGTAACAGCCGTAAAATGATATGTGAATCGTCTATAATCCACGGATTATCCATTCAAGTCACTCCTCCCGGTTATGTCGTGCTTCCCACTCCGGGTGCGCAGTTTGTGGGCTTATGTGCATTTTTAATGCCAATTTAATGATATCTCAATGCTATTCCACCTTATGCAGATGGTAGGTGGTTAATTCCACGCCTGGGGCGACCTCGACCGCAGATACGGGGCGAAAGCCATGTTTTCGATATAATGTCACCGCAGGAGTATTTAAAGTTCCTGTAGAGACGATGAAAAGCGGTATATTATGATGTTTATTCAAAACATGCTTTATTAGAGAGTCCGCAATTCCTTTACGAAAATGATCTGGATGAACCATCATACGTGTAAGAGTAAGTGAATCGGGCGACTCAGACTGCACAGCCAGCGCCCCAATCAATTCACCGTCCTCCAGCCACCCATAAAAAGACTCTCCACAGCTTCTCAGCGTATCCAATGTATCCATCAGTGGAGGAATCTCATCAAACCCAATCAGCTCAGCTTCCAGCCTATAGGCAACGTGCTGTAGACGCCATATCTGACTGACGATATCATCATCTTCCAATGAACATAGGGTAACCATGCTGTTTTCCCTCCTAAGGAAACTTATAAAATGCCATCTGGATTTTAAAGCTTGTTCGCGCCAATCATTCTCAGCGTCTATGCAAAAGGGGCCTGTCCCTAAAAGACAAGCCCCCTGTCAAATCTATGCCATTAGCGGTTCAGCACTTCCGTCAGCAACTTATTGGCAAGGCCAGGGTTTGCCTTTCCCTTGCTCTCCTTCATCACTTGACCAACTAGGAAGCCGATGGCCTTTTGCTTGCCGGCTTTGTAATCTTCGACCGATTGCGGGTTAGCTGCTACAACTTGTTCGACAATTGTCAGGATTGCACCCTCATCACTGATCTGTACAAGCCCTTTTTCTTCAACAATTTGCTGTGGCAGTTTATCACTTTCCAGCATTTCCTTGAAGACCGTTTTAGCGATTTTGCTATTGATCGTTCCCTTCTCCAGCAGTCCGATCATTTCACCCAAGCCCCGACCGGTCAATTTAACCTGCGACAGCTCTACACCGGCACTGTTCAAATAACCGAGTAGATCCCCCATAATCCAGTTGGATACTGCTTTGGCATCCTTGGTGAATTGAAGGCTATCCTCGAACAAATCGGCCAATGGCTTGGAGGACGTAATCACCTGCGCATCATACTCAGGTAATCCATATTCCGAAGTGTAGCGTGCTTTACGCTGGTCAGGCAATTCAGGAATCGAAGCACGGATGCGTTCTTTCCATTCCTCATCTATATGCAGTGTAACCAGATCCGGGTCTGGGAAATAACGATAGTCATGAGCCTGTTCCTTACCACGCATGGACAAGGTTTTACCTTGTGCCTCATCCCAACGACGTGTCTCCTGTACAATCGTTCCGCCTTCGTCCAGCGTCTGCTCCTGCCGGAACTGCTCATATTCCAGTCCGCGCTGTACGCCACGGAAGGAGTTCATGTTTTTCAGTTCCGCTTTAGTTCCCAGCTCTTTTTGTCCATGCGGACGAAGACTGATATTCGCGTCGCAGCGAAGTGATCCTTCCTCCATCTTCACATCGGATACGTCACAATACTGCATAATGGCACGTATTTTTTCCAGATAGGCCTTGGCTTCTTCCGGCGAAGATATTTCCGGCTCCGAAACGATTTCAACCAATGGTGTGCCGACCCGGTTAAAATCGACCAAAGATGCGTAGCCACCATCAACATGTGTTAATTTCCCTGCGTCCTCTTCCAGATGCAGTCGAGTAATACCGATACGCTTTGTCTCACCATTCACTTCAATATCAATCCAGCCATTTTCGCCAATGGGTTGATCGTATTGTGAGATTTGGTAAGCCTTAGGTGAATCGGGGTAAAAATAGTTCTTGCGGTCAAACTTGCTCACATCAGCAATGGTGCAATTCAGCGCCATTGCTGCTTTCATCGCATAATCAACGGCCTGACGGTTCAATACCGGCAGCACCCCTGGATGACCAAGACAGACCGGACATGTATGAGAGTTGGGTGGTGCTCCGAAGGATGTCGAGCATCCACAGAATATTTTAGACTTCGTATGCAATTCCACGTGCACTTCAAGTCCGATGACCGTCTCATATTTGGATGTAGTTGTAGACATAAATAGGTTCCCTCCTTTTTAGCAAATTACAGCTGCGGACGCTGCTTGTGAAATTCGGTATTTTGTTCAAAAGCATGGGCTACGCGTAGCACGGAAGACTCGTCAAAGGCTTTTCCGATAATTTGTAGTCCGACTGGCATTCCATCCGCAAGACCACACGGAATGCTGATGGCTGGCACACCAGCCAAGCTCACCGGAATCGTCAAAATGTCGTTCAAATACATCGTCAATGGATCATCCACTTGTGAGCCGATTTTGAAAGCTGTTGTCGGCGCAGTAGGTCCAATAATTACATCATATTGTTCAAATACACGATCAAAATCCTGTTTAATCAGTGTGCGCACTTTTTGAGCTTTCAAATAATAAGCATCGTAGTACCCGGAGCTGAGTGCATAGGTACCCAACATAATCCTACGCTTCACCTCGGGACCAAAACCCTGCGTACGGGACTGATGGTATAGATCAAGCAGGTTGTCCGGATTGTCAGAACGCACACCATAGCGCACGCCGTCAAAACGGGCCAGATTGGATGACGCTTCGGATGAAGCCAGCAGATAATATGTAGCTACCGCATATTCTGTATGAGGGAGAGACACTTCTTCCCATACAGCACCCAGTCCTTCCAGCGTTTTCAGTGCATCCAGTACCTTTTCCTTGACCTGAGGATCGACGCCCTCACCAAGATACTCTTTAGGCACAGCGATACGAAGTCCTTTTACATCCCCGGTTAAAGCGTTCAAATAATCAGGAATGTCTACCTTTGCAGAAGTGGAGTCCTTCTGGTCATAGCCTGCAATGGCTTGCAGGACATAGGCCGAATCCTGAACATTTTTAGTAATAGGTCCAATTTGGTCTAAAGAGGAGGCAAAAGCCACCAGTCCAAAACGGGATACTAGACCATAGGTTGGTTTCAGGCCAACTACACCGCAGTAAGAAGCGGGCTGGCGAATGGAACCACCTGTATCCGAACCGAGCGTGAAATAAGCCTCACCCGCTGCAACAGCCGCAGCCGAACCGCCACTGGAACCGCCGGGAACACGTTCTAAATCCCAAGGGTTACGTGCAGGGAAAAAGCTGGAGTTCTCGTTAGAGCCGCCCATGGCGAATTCGTCCATGTTCATTTTACCGAGTGTCACGGTTTGCGCTGCGCGCAACTTGCTAACAACTGTGGCATCGTAAACAGGATCAAAATTTTTCAAAAACTGACTGCCACATGTTGTACGCAGCCCTTCTGTCACAATATTATCCTTAATACCAACCGGCAGACCAAACAATAATCCTCTTTCCTCTCCGGAAATCAGCTGATCATCCAGCTGACGTGCGGATGCACGGGCCTGTTCCTCGTCAATGGTAATATAAGCTCTGATCTTGTCTTCCCGCGCACCAATCGTCTCCAGAGCGTGTCCCACCAGATCACTCACGGAAATTTCCTTTTGATGCAGCTTGTTATGTATCTCGGGCAATGTGTTATTGAACAAGCTCAATTTGCATCCTCCTTTCAAATATGAGATCTATTCCAGAACAGCAGGAACCTTAAACTGTCCGTCTTCTTCTTCAGGTGCATTGCGCATCACTTGCTCATGTGTCAAACTTTCACGAACTTCGTCGTCTCGCATGACATTGCTGACGTGCAGCACATGAGTGGTCGGTTTTACCTGCTCCGTATCCAGCTCATTCAGCTTCTCCGCATAATGGAGAATGGCGTTTAATTGTCCTGTCATCGTTTCTTCCTCAGCCGCGGTCAGATTCAACCTGGACAGCTTGGCTACGTGACGGACATCTTCCGTGGAAATGTTCATACAAAACCCTCCTCATGTATATGAGGATTTTGCAAAAAATCCAATAAGCAACTTCCAATGAGCAAGGTATAGATCAAAATGGTTTAATTCGTCTATATATTGCACTTCGGAGCGACTGGAATCGAAATTTGCAAAATCCTGATATTAAAAAATGCTGCACCGAACTTTGAAATAACGTTTTTAATTATAGGATAGAACCCTTTACAATTCAATCTTTGACGCGGTACAGAAGCAAACTGTACATCAATGAGGTAAATGTTACTAAAAGAATATAAAAAAAGCACCTCTCGGTGCTCTTGCGAGAAAACTATAGGAGCTGAGATTGTGCTCATTATATATTTTTAAAAAGAGTCGGCAGTAGCCGACTCCTATATCCAAGCACGCAAATTGACTTGTCTGATAAAATCAGCCTGTGACAACAACTCTGCCGCGGTTTCTTCTTCTTCAGTCTCTACCGAATCAAGACCACCGTTCATTATATGCTTGAACAGTTGCTCATTATGAGTAGCAAGGGCGTAATCTATCAGCGCTTCACGCTCAATCCGCTCGGCTTCCAGCTTGAGAATACTCTCTTCCAGCTCGATGTCCCCGGATGGTACAAAAAAATTGCGGTTCACCTTCGGTACGCGAATGACATAGTCAAAAGCATTATCCGCATTACGGTCGTAAGCAATGATATAACCATGTTCGCCCACAGGAAGATTCTGCTCAAAAGCATCCGCGACGATCATAATTCTAGCTCCTAAATGATGCATCGTTAGCCCCCCCCGTTTGTCTGAACTTATCTGCTAAGTCTACTAAAAAAAAAGTAGCTTGTCTATATCATCTATGTATCTTCATAATCGACCGTCTCCACGTCCCAACCTGTGTTCATTCAGCCTCACATGCCAGTTTTGTGAAGGGATTCCGCCCCGTCGTTTCACCTTTTTCCAAGTTATGATCTTCGGCTCGGAACCTACCACAGAATCTTCAATATCTATTATATTGGGAACACGGAAACTACCTCCAATCTCACGTTGTACCCCATATATATGTTTTCTTTTCATTCTTGCTCCCCCTTGTGATCTGACGGCCTCATGCCTCTTTATCCTCTTAATGGGCAAAAAAAAGAACGCAAACCGGGATTCATCCACAGCTTGCGTGCTTCGCGAGTTTAGTATGTAACTTTAATAAATTTATGTTAACAAAAATAAAAACCTTTGTCTATACATAATTTATAATTTGTTGTCGAAATGGGGCAAAACCTGTCACACCTTTGATTTTGCCCCTACTGAAAACGTTCATCACATTTACCTGATATACGGATTATTAGCTTTCTCATAACCGATGGACGTTTTGGGACCGTGACCGGAATAGACTGTAACGTCATCTCCGAGCGGAAACAATTTGTTCTGAATAGAATCGTATAAATCCCGTTCCCGGCCACCCGTCAGATCCGTGCGTCCGACGCCCTGACGAAATAGCACATCCCCGGAAAAAAGATCTTTGCCGCACAAAAAGCTGACACTTCCGGGTGAATGGCCCGGTGTATGGAAAACCCGGAACGTGTGCCCGATCAGGTTCAATTGCTGACCTTCTGCCAAATCATATTCGGCAGGTTCCGTCGAGATCGGAGAGGATGCCTCTGGCCACATCAAGGAACCATTCAGCTTAGGAGATGTGAGCCAGTCTTGCTCCAAGGCGTGCAGATAAACCGGGCAGCCTTTGGTATTGCGAATCTCCTCTACTCCACCGATATGGTCAAAATGGGCATGAGTCAGCAGGATAGCTTCAATGGTCAGTGGCTCAATAGCTCTGAGCAAAAGACCCGGATTCATCCCCGGATCAATAATAACGGCGCGCTGCGGATCATCCCCTTGAAGCAAATAAGCATTGGTTTGGAGAGGACCGAGATTAAAGCTGCGAATAGATAACGTCATAAGTTAAAATCCCGAGATCAGCTCGCGTAATTCCTGAACAATCACAGGATGGACCTCGGTTCCCTCCCCATATTTTTCAGCCATTTCTTTACGAGCAACTGCGATTTTTTCTTGATAATCATCGGCTTCCCGATCTGGATTTTCACGTTTGAATTCGATCATAATTTGTTGGACATGTGCAGGGCGTGGTCCCCAGTGGCCAAGTACGTGACCTCCTGTATCCGCAAAAATCACAATCGGTACAGCACGTCCGCCCATTGTCAGGAAGTCATCCATCAGCGCCTGATGGTTTTCCAAGATTAATACTTCGGTCGGAATCCCGCTATTCTCCAGCGCACGGAACACAACTGGCACATTGCGTACCACATCTCCACACCAGTCGGCAGCCAAAATAAGCACACGCAGATCATCCCGATGGTTCAGGCTTTCAAAATACTCTCGCTCCTCTTCGCGATTCCACACAAACTGATCGTACCCAGAGCGGAAGGCTTCTATGTTCTTTTCCATGCCCTCCATAAACTGTTCAGGGCTTAAGCCCTTTCCGAAGTATTGCGATACATTAGTACGGCTCATGTTATACACTTCCTTTTTTGTTTTTGGACAAAATCCATTTGATAACAAAATAAATGATCAAGAGCGCAAGGGCAACCAGCAAAATCGGTTTGATGTAAGGTGCTGCCACTTCGTCAATTTGCTCCCACTTGTCTCCTAGCAGCATACCTAAATATATAAACAAAACTGACCAAGGTATAATCGCTAGCGTCGTCAAAATAATAAAGCGCCATACGTTCATTCGAGCCAACCCGGCAGGGATTGAGATCGCGTGACGCACAACAGGGATAAAGCGAGCTGTGAAAATGACCCCTGTGCCGTATTTGTTAAACCAGGCTTCAGCATGGTCGACATGACTTTTTTTGATGAGTATGTATTTCCCATACTTATCTAATACCGGTCTGCCGCCATAGCGCCCAATCCAGTAAATAAACAACTGGGCCAGAACCCCGCCAATCGTTCCAAAAACGACTGCACCAAAAAAATTAATATGACCCGAGGATACTAAAAAGCCACCGTAAGCGAGAACAATTTCGCTTGGAATGACCTCAACCATCAAGCCTAGCATAATACCAAAATACTCAAGACTACGAATGATCTCAAACAAATAATTAATGATACTAGATATATAGTCCATTTTTATTCCCACTCCCTGCCTGTTTCTCTATTTTCATTAGTGTATCACAGCGGCAGAACAAGTCGCCACTTCGCTCAAATAGGGAGGTCAGTGACCCCAGCTCCTCTGTCCGCATAAGTTGTGAGAGAGAGGAGGGGGTACAATATGCCTCCCGGCAAATTCCCCAAACATGACAATTCACAATCCCGTTTACCCACGGCTCGTGGTATCCGCCGCGCATGTACCAAAGAGCTGTACCGAACCTGCAAACGTCTGCCTGTTCACATTGCTCCTGATCTGGTCAAGCAGGGCGAGGAGCTATACTGCCGCAAGGTCGTCGGACACCTCATCTGGATTGCGGAAAACCATAGCAATCGCAAACTGCTGTGCGACTGGTGGGACGAAGATGTTAGCGAGGAACTCGCGGCATTGTGGAAGGTGGATCGCGATGTCTTGTGCACCGCTTTTAGAAGTGCCTATGGCGGATAGATGTTTTGCGTACTACAACCGTGAACTGTGAACTACAAAAAAGTGGAGCCACCCCGCAGTGGCTCCACTTTTACTATATTCCTAGCTGTGTGTCTGCTTTTTCCCCGCTCCTTCGGGAAGCAAATCCGCACAAGCGCGTTCCAAATAAGGATCAGCATGAATAAAATCCCGAAATGCTGTGTATTCATGCCACAGAACGGATTGTTCTCCCGCCTGCCCTTTAACGGCACGAATCAGAATGTTTTTAGGTGTATGCTCCATGTCGATAAATTCCAACAGCTGTGTCCGATATCCCATCATATCCAGCAGTTTGGCCCGGATTCCATCCGTTGCCAGTGCAGAAAAACGCTCCTTTAAAATACCATGGGAAAGCAACGGCTCCAATACCGGATTTTCCAGTTGGCTGAACAACTCATGTTGGCAACACGGAACTGACAAAATGACGGAAGCTCCCCAGCGGACGGCCTTTTCCAGCGCCGCATCCGTTGCCGTATCACAAGCGTGCAAGGTAACAACCATATCCACCTGTTCCAGTTCGTTATAGTCTGCGATATCACCGACCAGAAACTCCAACTGTCGATATTGCAGCTTTTGAGCCAGAACATTACAGGTTTCAATGACATCTGCCTTCAAGTCCAAACCAACGATCTGCAATGGTCGCTTTTGCTGTACAGCCAAATAGTGATACAGCGCAAAGGTCAAATACGATTTGCCACAGCCAAAATCCACAATCGTCAATGGGCGGCCTACCGGAAGGCTAGGCAATACATCCTGCACCATTTCGAGAAACCGGTTAATCTGACGAAACTTATCGTACTTGCGGGCCAGTACCTTGCCGTCCTCATTCATAATCCCCAGCTCAATCAGGAAAGGAATTCGCTCTCCTTCCTCAAGCACATATTGCTTTTTGCGATTATGAGACAGGTCGGCTTTACTTTTGCTCGGTGACTTTGTCAGAATGGATACTTTATATTTTTTACTGATTAGCACCTGGTAGTCTGCATCCTTGGCACATAGAAGTCCTTGGCGGAACGTGTCCTCAAACAAGGCAGCCATTCGCTCATTAGCTTCGTCAGGGGTCAGATTTTCATGAATGACTTTGTTGCTGTAATGAAAAGCAAACTGGTAATGCAGCTTGTTTTTCAATTCCACTGGTTTGATTTGTACTTTAGTAAAAGAAGCATCCTCCCGTTTGCGAAGCTGACTCAGCGTCGCTGTGATGAGGGATCCTCCCGTAGTCAATTGGTATATAAGTTCGCGCAGTGAATCCAAAAGGTACATCTCACTTTCTTTCATGTAATTGGGTGATCTCGGTCAAACCCTCGGTGACTTCCTGGCGTGAAATTCCACCCAGCTCCAGCTCTGCATTGGTCTTATCCAGTAAGTGACTGTAAAACGCCTCCGCTTCGGATAGAAGCTCTGGCTGCTCCCATGCCAATCCAAACCAGACATCGGCTGCTTCGTCCAGCCTGTTTTCTCGCTCGTAATGAACAGCCAACAGTTTGCTGGTTTCAGGGGGAAGCTCATATTCACGCACCAGTTTCACGATACACGCTATTCGTTCAGGCAGGACCTGCAGATCACGAGTCGCGCCATTCGTATCGCTGTACAAATATAAATGAAGAGATTTCATCAAGATTCGTATGCCCTCGTCTGTTCTGCTGGTTTCCAGGTAAATCACGGCTTCTTCTTCCAAAATGCGAGCCACCTGCTGGAGCTTGTCCGCTTCAATTCCAGGGCCCAATCGGAAAAGCTCAATAATTTGTTCCGGCGGCAATCGTCTGAGCAGATCTGAACGAAGACGAAACTGCTTGTTGAGCAGGTCATCTAGCTGCTTTAGCGCTTCGACATGTTTATTTTCACGCCTTAGACCGAGCACCGATGCTACTGCGGATGTCAATTCTTCCATCATACTGAGCAAATAATCTTTTCTAAGCAAGCCGTTCCCTTCCTTTCATCCCGATGCCTAGACAACCAGAAACTCTGTCTTCTGATTGTATGACATCCTTGTCTAAAAGCCAAATGCCCTACCATGCAGAAATACCACTTATAACCTTCACCCTCAGTTAATAACATCAATGATCAGGAAGTCAGAATGCTCACGTATGGCAGTGAATTCCTACGGTACAGCACTTTGTAGCTGATCATGTGACTAGCGAATGACGTTTTTTTTTAAAATCAATATTGCTTCTTCGTTAGTGTTGTGATATTTTTGTTTCATACGAAACAAAAATATAATCAGTATATTTAAACATTCCATAAAATTATTTATAATAATTATTTTCTTTAGAAACAAAATTTATATGAATATTTTTGTGAGAAAGGATGATGGAGTTTGGGTAAACAATTTAGCTCGATATTACCGGAACATCAAGAGTTTATACAGCGGCAGCACATTTTCTTTGTAGGATCAGCACCGCTATCCAAGACAGGGCACGTTAACCTTTCCCCCAAGGGATATGATTCCTTTCGTATTCTATCGGACCAAAGGGTAGCCTATCTCGACTTGGCGGGAAGCGGCAACGAGACAAGCGCTCACATTATCGAGAACGGACGGGTAACAATCATGTTTTGTGCATTTGAGGGCGCTCCCAGTGTACTAAAGCTCTATGGTACTGGTACCGTCGCGCTGCCCGATACTAAGCAATGGAATGAACTGTACCCTCTCTTCAACCCGCTTCCCGGTGCAAGACAAATCATTGTTGTGGACGTTCACATGGTGCAGAATTCATGTGGTTTTGCGGTTCCCTTTATGACATACACGAGCGAACGGGAAAAGCTGAAGGAAGTCTCGATTCAGATGGGAGAAGAAGCACTTAAAAAATATGCCTATGAGAAAAATCTGGAGAGTATTGACGGTTTGCCGACAGCGTTTGCCTTTAACAAAAGCAATATAAATTAGACACCTTACACACCTAAAAATAATTGACTACCCAAAAACCGGAACCTTCTGTTTATCACATCAGAAGGTTCCGGTTTTTGGGCTTACCTTAGTCTACCTTTTCAAGTTTTGCTCTAAAAATGTCAATATGGTGTTCGCTAATAACTCCGGTGCCTCGAACAGGCTCATGTGACCTGCTTCCGGTAGGGTAACCTGAGTTACTCCGGCCCGATCTGTTGTAAACGTCCGCGCTGGAGGAACCGCCTGATCCTGCTCACCCGCTACTAAAAGGGCTGGCAATGCAGAAGCCGACAATACATCCCGACGATCAGTACGCTCACGCATAGCCAGTGATGCTCCTACGGCTCCTTGTGGTGGTGTTTTGTAGCCAATTTCTTTAACTTTCAGTAATTGGCTGGACATCGACTCCACATGATCAGGAGCAAACAGTCCCGGTACGAGTCCATCTACAAAGGTCGTAATCCCCTCCGTTTGGATGATGGATACAGCCTTATTCCGCTTTTCTTTACCTTCGTCCGTATCTGCATAAGCTGTGGAATGAATCAGTCCAAAGGCTGTAAGGCGCTCTGCATGTCTCTGCACTGCCGAAAGGGTAAGATAGCCTCCTAGGGAGTGACCAAACCAGGCAGCCTGAGGAATGTCCAATTGTTCTTGAAGTTTAAGCACATCATCTGCCATTTGATCAATAGTATAGGCTCCTAGTGGAGCATCGCTGCGTCCGTGTCCACGCAAGTCTGGAACAATACAACGATAGCTTGGGGATAGCAAGGGAACAACCTCATCCCAGTAGGAAGAGCTTCCGCAAAATCCGTGCAATAGAATGATCGGATCTCCTTTTCCCTGTTCGGCATAGCAGATCGTCGTTCCTTCGCATAATACCTTTTCCATGTGGAACCCTTCCTTCTCTGTATATAATCTATTGGATCTGAATATATTAGTGAGTAGAACATGCTGATGTATATTATTAAGCAGACGATCAATATCTGAAACGGTAACCCTCTGGAAAATCTTGCGAAGCTGTTTTTAGACCAAATTCACAAGCCGCCGCATTAGCAATGTGTGCAGCCATTGTCATCACCAAGTGAAGCGATGTCATTTGGAGTGTCCAATAGGGTTTGGGACTGCGCTCATTCACAATCGCTGCAATACTATAATGACCCACAGACGGCAGAGACAGTCCCACCGATCGCGCAGGAGTTAGCGGTTCACGCGCAATAAGAAACATTCCCGTTGAGCCGTGCTGTCCAAGACAAGCATCTATGGCGATCACATGATGGTCTTGGGGAATGTGCTCCAAGTATGAAACCAGATGATCCGCATCACAGGGCTCCGTCATTGTGCCAATCACGTGCGGAATGCCTTGCTCCTTGAGCATGGTGCCTACCAGTGGCCCAAGTGAATCACCCGACGAACGATCAGTACCGATGCAAACAAAAGTCAACTTATCTATAGTATGCTGATGATGAATTTCTCGGAAAAACGGCGCAAGTCCATCTCGATCTGTTTTCTTTACATTATGTTCTAAGGACGAGCGACCGGGTGCGGAAGCTCGATTATACAAAGACAACTTTGTCCATCCTCCTTCATTCAGTTGTATATCGGTAATCTGGCTTTCAGTACATTCTACAACAAAAACATGATACAATACAGGCAACTTCCCCTGTTATGAAAGGATGGAAAATTAACGATGGATTTGTCTGTACCGTCTCATGCCAACATTGAGTATATGATTGAGGGTATTAAAACCAAGCTCCGTATGGCGAGTGGTGCTGCTATGCAGGCTTCCGCTTTCTCGCTGGAGCAATACGAGGACATTCATGATGTCTATGATATGGTGATAAGTAAGCCTAACCTGAGCATTTCAGAGGTTGAAGCTATTGTTTCTGAACTGGGCAGATTACGCAAATCCTCCTGAATCAGCTTATAGGAAGACAGCTTAGCTGTATTACAACTATCATCAGGAGCAACAGCCTTCATGATAGTGGCCCTGTCGCCGTAAATAAAGCTCGTATCTCCGGTCGTCTCAACAGACGCGCACCGGGATACGAGCTTTATTTTTTTGATTGCATATGCGCATTTTCATACACTTCTTCACTCACTCAGGATGCTTCAAGGCAAATCCGCTAACACCAATTCAGATATATCCTCATTACCTGTAGCTCGTATCTTTAATGTACAGCTTTTTTGAATTCGCGCGGCATCACCAGGCCCTAACTGAAAATCCCCATCCTGGCATGTGACTTCTACATGACCGCTAACTACATAAATGTGGGTGCGGCGCTCTTCTTGCTGCGGATATTCAAGCTGCTGCCCTTTTTCCAATCTGCTCAGATACAGATTTATATCCTGTGCGATCGATAACGCTCCCTCCACTTCTGAACCAGACACAACAGGCTGAAGCCGATTTAGACGTTCACTGTGCTTGAATCTTTGCACCTGATAAGAAGGCTGAATACCAGGGCTCTCGGGTAAAAACCACATTTGCAAAAAGCGAACCGGTCTTTCATCCCCAGTATTTCGCTCTTCATGTTCAATTCCGGTGCCTGCACTCAGAACCTGGATCGAGCCGCTTTTCAAATCCTGCTCATGGCCTAAGCTGTCGCTATGATGCAATTGGCCTTCAATTATATAGGTGACGATTTCCAAATCGTGATGCGGATGTCTTTTGAAGCCTTGCTGCGGTTCAAGCTCGTTATCATTATGGGCTAGCATACAGCCAAAATGGGCATTGCTCGGATCTTCATAATCGGCAAACGAAAAGCTAAACTCACTATGAATCCATCCTTTATTTGAGGTATGTCTTTCTGCCGATGTCACTATTTTAATCATCCTTAACACCTCCATGGATTACAGTTCCGTAAAGCAGCCTTGCTTCGTGATGACTATTCCACTTTCGGCCCTGGCATTACAAACACTGTGATACGATCCCTTTACCCCGGGCTTAAATGCCTCAATCAGCCTGTCGTCTCCGTCGAGTTTTGCTCTTAAGTTCATTATTAGTTAAGTTAATAGTACGAAAAATTAAATCTATTACAGCCATAAGGAGGAGATTTATTACATATGCTATCCCATGAACCCCAACCATCCCGGTTCCTACCAAGCTATTTGCGTCGTAGTCTGTATGCATCTATTATCATGATCGCTGTGTTGCTTCTCATTGCCTACTCTGTGCAATGGATTGGCACAGCTCCTTTTCTATATTGGGATGAACGTATACAAAATGTCGTTTTTCCAGGCACAGCAGCTGCTCATGACCAACTGCTAGCCGTCGCTATATTCATTACATCTTTCGGTTCATTCCGCATATCGTTACTCATCGCACTCGGTGCTGCCACCTTGTGCTGGGTCTATCTTCGTTCAAAAGCTTATTCCTTTGCGATCCTAAGTAGCTTTACGGCGATGTGGGTGCTGAATACGCTCATTAAAGAAATTTTGCAGCGGGAACGCCCGCCACTTCAACATTTGGTTGAAGCGGGAGGCTACAGTTTTCCCAGCGGTCATGCGATGATTTCCATGGGATTTTACGGCATGATATTTGCCATCTGGGCTATAGAACGAAAGATTCGTGAGCGTTCGTTCTTCCTTCCGTGCGTTCTTGGCGCACTGCTCATTCTATTGATTGGACTAAGCCGTATATATTTAGGAGTTCACTTTCCTACCGACATTGTGGGTGGTTATATTGCAGGCACCATTTGGCTGGCGTTTACCGTTCCTATGATCTACTGGCGAGCGCGCATGCAGCTTTCTTCCACTCCCCGCCCGTAAATGTCCGAGACGGCTTTTTGTTTCACTCCGGGCCACGACGTTTATATACGAAGTAAGCAAGGCACAGCAATATCAAAGCTCAGCATTCATCAAAAGCGTTATCGTTTATGAACTTAGGATAAGGGAGGCGATCCTTGTGTGGGGAATTGTACTAAGTATTGTAATGGCTATTATTATCGGATTGATTGGCGATGCACTAGCTGGACATGAAATGCCTGGCGGCATTGCGGGCTCTATGATTGCTGGATTTGTAGGAGCTTGGCTAGGTGTCATGCTATTGGGAGACTGGGGCCCGGTCATCGGAGATTTTGCAGTCATTCCAGCCATACTTGGAACCGCATTGTTCGTGTTTTTGCTCGGACTTGTGTCCAGGCTATTAAGAAGGGCTACCTAACATTTATATATATTTTTTTATTCTATAAAAGGAGTGATATCACATGAGTAACATTGACAATCAGAATATGACAGGTACTTCAGGTTTTGCAAAAGGTTTATTTATTGGAGGTTTGATTGGTGCTGCGGCAGCCCTGCTGTTCGCACCGAAGCCGGGTCGAGATTTACGTAGTGATCTGTCCGAAAAAATGACAGTTGTCTCCGATAAAACAAAGGATGTGGCATCTGTAGTCAGCAGCAAAGCGACAGATTTGGCCAAAACCGTGTCCACTAAAACAGCAGATATAGCCAAAACGGTATCCGAAAGTAAAGATAACATCGTATCCAGCGTAACCAAGGCTTCTGCAGATGTCGCTAATGAAGCGGCCAAAGCGGATAAAGAAGTTATGGATGCCACGGCTCAGGCGGCCAAGGACACGCAAAAACAATTGAGTGCAAATTCCTAATAAGAACACATTTCGATTACAAACAAATTAAGCCCTAAACACTGAACAGCCAGCATGCAAGAAGCTGGCTGTTTTTAAATGATAGAAAGGCTGGGATGACCATGAACAAGCCAAATTCCTATGGAGATGATCTTACCACGAACAACAAAAGAACCTTTCATCCCCTACAGACACCGGATCAGCCAGATGAGGTTTCATCCAAGCAAGCTTCTACTACTCATCATCATGTTAAAAAGCATGATCACGAGAGAGACTTTGATGTAAATGAGCATCCTTTTGAGCTGCGTCATGAGGTCAAGCGACTTAACAAACGTTTAGATCAAATAGCAGATACGCTCGAAAGAGCAGAATTCAAAGATATTCTGGAGAACTACTCCAGCACTAAAAGGAGAATTATGAGCAATCTCACCGCAGGCATTGCACGTGGTCTCGGTCTTACGCTGGGTACAGTGGTCATACTCGCCTTGCTCGCTTGGTTGCTCAGTTTCCTGGTACAATTAAATCTTCCGGTCATCGGAGATTTCATCGCCGAATTATTAGGATATATCAAAATGAGCCAAGGTACTAAGTAATTGTCCTACCTCATTTAAAAACGATCCATCGTAACCGGTAATAGACTCCTCAAAGAGCCTCCAGTTACGATGGATCGTTTTTTATTTGTAAATTGTAACAGCTGTAAGCAGCCGCTACAATTTGTTGCGCTTGTTAGTTTTCAATAAATCTCCTGTCCACCCCTTCATCATTAGCCAGCCGTACATTCCCGCCATACTTAGCAATGTGGCAATAATCACGGTGGTAAAACCCCAACCTGTTTTAATCCAAGGCAGATTTTCAAAGTTCATACCCCATATAGCACCCACTACGGTTGCTGGAGTAAATACGGCGGTTACAATGGTGAGCGTCTTCGTAATCTCATTCCCCCTAAATGCGGAAATGGCGTCGTCAATGGAGATCAGTGTGTCGATTTCCTTTTCATAATGCAGAAAAAGTCCTTCCATCCGAGTAACACGGTAAAGTAATTGCTTAAAAAAGCGATTCTCCTCCAGTTTATCCAGATATGCCTCCCGCGAAGCCGTTACCAGCTCTGAAAAAGGAATGAACATATTGCTCCAATACAACAGCTCGAAACGTGCGTTCAATATAGAATCCATCAGGGTACGGGCATTCCTTTTCTCCATGTCCTCTTCAAGTCTTCTTAGGTTGATCTCGAACTTGTCCATACCTGTATGGAAATAATGAAGCACGGCTCTCGCCAATACAAACATGCCGTCAGCTGCGTCTTCACACTGTTCCAGCATTTTTTGGCGTTCCGCGGTGTGCATAATTTCACGGGTATTTTGATCCAGATTTAATGTCACTAACTTCTGATTCAGAACCAGAAAATAAAACTTGTTGCAATCGCGTTGACTGTCGATCTCTTCTTGAACGGAATAGATCAGCGACCCGCACATTAAGGGCTGATTGCCATCTGGAAAGCGCACAGATATAAAGCTGGATGGAATGTCCTCCACCTTGTCCAGCCATTCTGCAGCTTCTGGGAGCTTCTCCTTTAAGTGCTGTATGACCGAATCTTGCCAATTCTCAGCACTGATGTCCCACCATTCCCATCCTCCACGAAAGGAAGAAATCTGTTCAAATGCTGTCATGGATTCCAACCTTCCTCCCAACCTTTTTTGCTTTATAAAAAGGACACGCTTCCCATATCGGAATAACGTGTCCTTACGATGTGACGTCAAATATGTTAAGCCAAGAATTCCGCGGTTTTCTCATGAAATAGAGGAATTAGACATAATCTGCTTCAGCTTTTCCGTAGCCCGCTTCTGAATACGAGAAACACTCATCTGCGATACGCCCAACGTCTGTGCAATCGCACGTTGAGATTGACCGTCCTGAAATGCCAGAAGAAGTACCTTTTGTTCCTGCTCCTTCAGTTGGCTTAAAGCCTGCTGCAAATCCATCCGTTTTTCCACAGTGTCATAATCGTTAGCATCCGAGCTTATGAGCTCACCTAACGTAGCGGCACTTTCTTCCTGAGATAAAGGCGAGTCCAGTGAAACATAGTGATAGCACTCACGACCAGCAAGCACCTCAATCGTTTCTTCCACGGTAAGATCCAAATAGGTTGCAATCTCGTCCACATTGGGTGAGCGTTCCAATTTAACGGTCAGTTCATCAATAGCATGTTGAACAAGCGCACCCTTTTCCTTAATGCGGCGAGGAACCTGGATGTACCAGGATTTGTCGCGCAAATAATTTTTCATATGTCCCAGCATACTTTTCATAGCGTACGGTTCAAATGGGATACCCAAGCTGATATCGTATTGCTGAAGCAGACGTATCAAAGCCATCTGACCGGTCTGATATAAATCCTCGTATAAGTCCGGACGGTTACGGGAGATCTTCCCGGCAGCCATCTTGACCATCGGCTCATACTTGCGGATCAGCACGGTAGCAATCTCGTTATCTTTGGTTTGCTGGTACTCCCAGATTAGACCAACGGCTTCATCCATCGACTCCGGGGGAGTTACCTTTTCATTCATACTCTTTCCTCACTTCTGGTCAAGCGCTTTACCAGCACCACTTCGGTGCCTTTTCCTGTCTCATTCAGGATATGGACATCGTCCATAAGCGCCTGCATGAGATAAAAGCCTAATCCGCCTATCTGTGCATCATTCAACTCCTTGTCATGCAAGGATGCGATACGGGACGGGTCCCCCACGCGTTCAAAGCTCTCCCCTTCATCTTTGACACGGATGGACAATGAAACTTCATCAAATTCGAATGTCACTTCCACGACTCCCCCCTCATGACCATATGCATAAAGGACAGAGTTATTACAGGCTTCCGATACAGCCACTTTCATGTCTTCAATATCCTCATAAGAGAATCCCATTTTCGCGGCAATACCGTATAAATTTAATCTTACAATATCAACAAAGTCAGCAGTTGCCGGCAAATTAAGAACTACTTTTTGAATTTGAGCATTCATTTCTTTTTCTTTCCTTTCCTATTGGGAATTCTCCTGGGGGACAAAGAATTTGGCAATACCGGTCATATCAAATAGCTTTTGAATTTGAGGCGGCACCTCTTGAACAGCAAAGCGAGACTCCATCCCATGCCTTGCTTTTAAAATGGATAACAAGATACCAATACCCGTGCTGTCAATGTATTTAAGGTCTCTCAAGTTAATAATCAAATCTTGGCTGGACTCCCCCACCAAAGGCTCCATCACCAGACGAAAATCAGGTGCTACCGAAAGATCCAACTCTCCACTCAGATAAACGGTATTTACGCCATCGGTTGTTTCAGTAATTGCATTAAACTTCTCACTTTTATTTGTATTCATAGGCCTACTCTCCCAAAAAAAGATTTCCCTACATACTAACCCATTATACGAGCATTTGAATCACGGTATAACTTTTTAAACACTGCCAAATGCCACCATTTAAGCTTCATTGATTTGATCTTTACCCGGCTGCATTGGAAAATGGTCCGGAGAATGCCGTAACAATGCCTGTTTTACACTGCTGATTTTAACAGGCTTACTAATATAATCGTTCATTCCAGCTTCAATACATCGAGGCTGAATACCCTCCATCACATTAGCTGTCATGGCGATAATGGCAGGTTGAGATCTTCCCGCCAATTGTTCACGCACTCTACCCGTACACTCCAGACCATCCATCACAGGCATCTGCAAGTCCATAAAGATATAGTCATAGTCCTGATTCGCCATGACCATATCAAGTGCCTGTTGCCCATCTGCTGCCACATCTGAAGCCAAACCGAGCTTATCCAGTATATTAACCATTAGCTTCTGGTTAATCGGATGATCATCTACGACCAGTACAGGTTTACGGCTTGGAGATTCCTGATGTGGAATTTCCCAATCGTGGCTGGACTCCCCCTCCAGTTCATTTTCCTCAGCAACGCCAAGCTTCATTGTAAAATGAAACGTCACGCCCTGTTCTCCGCTCGTATCTACACGGATATCTCCGCCCATCATATTCACTAAGGTTTTACAAATGGCGAGTCCTAACCCGGTACCACCATATTTACGGGTCATTGAAGAATCCAGTTGGGAAAAGGGCTGAAACAGCCTTTCAACCTTAGCGGAATCAATCCCAATGCCTGTATCCTTCACAGAAAACTCAACGGTAAGTCCATTGTCGCTTTGCTCTTTGACGGATGCGAAGACATATACTCCACCTTGGTCTGTAAATTTGACGGCATTGGATACGAGGTTAATTAATACTTGACGCAATCTCCCCATATCTCCATATAACACAGGGGGCATCTGTTCATCGAGAAAATAAACCAGTTCCAAGTTCTTTCGGTTCACCTCTACCGTAAATAGGCTGAAAACTTCCTTGATACAAGAAACCAGATCAAAAGGATATTCCTCAACCTCCATTTTGCCAGACTCCAGCTTGGTAAAATCCAAAATATCATTAATGACCGCTACTAGCGCGTCTGCGCTGCGGCGGATGATATCGGCATATTCCTGTTGGTCGCTTTGCAGCTCTGTCTCCATCAGCAGATCAATCATACCGATAACACCATTCATAGGTGTGCGGATCTCATGGCTCATCATGGCCAGAAATTCCGTTTTGGCATTGGCAGCAATCTCTGCCGCCTCTTTGGCGGTAATCAGTTCACTATTCATCTTCTCCAGCTGCTGCGTCTTCTGGTGAAGTAGCATGGACTGTGTTTTCAAACGCTTGTTTGTTAGGTACATTTGCACGAAGCCTTCAATTTTGGACTTGAGAATTTGAGGGATGAACGGCTTCACCATATAGTCAATACCACCCGCTGAATATCCCGCAAACAAATGCTCCGCTTCCTTGCTGTTAGCTGAAATGAAGATAATCGGAATATCCTTTGTTTTCTCTCTGGCCTTGATCAACTTTGCAGTCTCAATTCCATCCATACCCGGCATTTGTACATCGAGGACTACGAGTGCAAATTCATCTTTCAATAGACATCGCAGTGCTTCTTCCCCGGATGTGGCCTTTACTAGATTATATTGTTCACTCTCCAGCACCGCCTCAAGAGCGAGCAGGTTCTCAGGTCTGTCATCTACCAGCAATATATGAATCGGTTCATGAAGCCCCATGGAATCCTCCTAAGCATCTCTATTTAATCTTCCGGTATATTTTTTCTATCCGGTCCAGCGGCTCGTAGGAATCACTATAATCGGTAAAATGTATGGATTCCTTGGCCCCAAGCACCAACACACCAAAATGGCTCAAGCTATCATAAAACAACCCATGTACATGGTTGCGAAGTTCATCGTTAAAATAGATCATGACATTCCGGCAAAAAATAACATTGAACTCGTTAAAGGACCGGTCTGTCGCTAAGTTATGCTCCGCAAAAATAATGTTTTTCCGTAAAAAAGGATGAAACATCACTGAATCATACTTGGCTGTATAATATTCAGAGAACGAATGTGTGCCCCCCGACTCCAAATAATTTTTGGTATACAGCTTCATTCGATCGATCCCGTATACGCCTTCCTTCGCCTGCTGTAAAGACAGGTTATTCATATCCGTCGCATAAATGCGAGCCTTATCATATAAGCCTTCCTCATGCAGCAAGATTGCCATAGAATATACTTCCTCACCAGTGGAGCAACCTGCATGCCAGATTCGAATGTACGGATACGTTCGCAAAATAGGAATGATTTTCTGCCTGAAATTCAGAAACAGCTCCGGATCACGGAACATCTCGGTCACCGGAATGGAAAGGCTTTGTACCAGTCTATCGAAGGCACTGCGATCATGCAGCACCTTCTCCTGAAGTCCTGATATCGTGCTTACATTTTCGGACTGCGCATGATAATAAACACGCCGCTTAATCGATGGCAGAGCGTAGTTACGAAAATCGTAGCCGTACAGCCGATGTATACCTTCCAGCAACAGCTCAATCTCAATCAATTCCCGCTCAGTATCATTCGATTTCACTTCATTAGCAGCATTATCCGCCATATCCTTAGATGTCATAATCTCTCTCCAATTCCTAAATAGGTTTCGCCTGTGCCGCTCTCAATCATGTGTCGATTTATATTACCCATTTTTTTGGGTTACGAATACAACCACACCCGCATTAATGATAAAAGCTGTTCGGTTTGAATCGGTTTTTTCACATAATCGGAAGCGCCTGCCTCAATACACTTGGAACGATCATCCTTCATCGCCTTGGCTGTCAGCGCAATAATAGGCAACTTCTCGAATTTTGGCATTAGCCGGATGCGCCGCATCGCTTCATATCCATCCATTTCCGGCATCATCATATCCATCAGCACCAGATCAAAATCAGGTGTCTGTTCCAGCAGTTCCAGTGCCTCTCTTCCATTTTCCGCAAAGGTAACCTCCATACGATAGCTTTCCAGCACACTGGACAGAGCAAATACATTGCGAATATCATCGTCTACCAACAATATTTTTTTACCTTCAAACAGCTCTTCCTTGTTGTATAGCTTCTGTAAAATTTTGCGTTTGTCCTCAGGAAGATTCGCCTCTACACGATGCAAGAACAGCGTTGTTTCGTCCAAAAGCCGTTCCGGCGATTTAACATCCTTAATAATAATAGACTCTGCATACTTGCGAAGTTGCATTTCTTCTTTGCTATCCAGATCTTTGCCTGTATAAATAATGATCGGCAGATCAGCTAGCTGCTCGTTCTCTCGAATACGATCCAGCAGTTCAAAACCAGTCATGTCGCTCAGCATCAGGTCCAGTACCATGCAGTCATACCGCTGGATAGCCAGCTCATTCAGTGCTTCCTGTCCTGTCGATACCGCCGTAATGGCAACATCATCATGATCGATCAGCTCAATAATCGATTTACGCTGATTATCATCATCTTCAACCACAAGAAGACGTTTGGCCATTTGGTCCGTATACGATTTGATATGTGAAAATGCCTTATCCAGACTTTCCTTCGAGGAAGGCTTTTTGAGATAGGCAATCGCGCCCATCATCAAGCCCTGTTTTACATCATCTATGACCGAAATAACATGCACTGGAATATGGCGTGTCGATGAATTTCCTTTTAGCTCGCCCAAAATGGACCAGCCATCCATCACAGGTAATTGAATATCTAATATAATAGCATCCGGCAAATAAGACTGAGCCATGTTGAGCCCATCGTCTCCTTGGAGAGCGACCAGTGCCTTAAAGCCCCGGCTACGGGCCATATCGTACAAAATATTAGCAAAATTAATATCATCCTCAATAATCAGCAGCACTTTATCCTGCGAGGTAATCTCGTTTCGGTCGTCTCCCGGATGTATAATGTCCTCCGCTTTGTTTTTCAAAGGCATCTGATATAATGGCAACCGTTTAGCAGGCATAATCATGGGAAGGTCCGTTTCTGCCGAGGCTGCGTCATTCTCAAAATCCGAATTCACATCCGCCCCGTTAAATTTCTCTCTCGAATGAGAATCCATATCCTCAGCCGTTGGCGTTTGTTCCGGCAAATACAGTGTGAAGCAACTGCCCTGCCCCTGCTCAGATTCCACCGTAATAACGCCGCCCAACAATCTGGAAAGCTCACGGCTGATCGACAGACCTAGTCCTGTCCCCCCGTATTTCCGGCTAGTTGTACCGTCTACCTGCTGGAAGGCTTCGAAGATCAGATCCGTTTTATCGGAAGCAATCCCAATGCCCGTATCGCGCACAGATAGAGCCAAATAGGATCTCCGTGGATTTAGCAGACTAGGAAGCTGCTCTCCGTTTGCCCGAGATACACTGAAACGAATAGAACCTTCTGTAGTGAACTTGAACGCATTGGACAGCAAATTACGTAAAATTTGTTTGAGACGATAACCGTCACTGATAATGGCATCTGGCAAGTTCTCTTCGATTTCGGTATGCAGTTGAAGCTCACGTTGGGCTGCGACCGGAGCAAAATTCTGCTCCACAAACAGTTCCAGTTCCTTCAAGTGGACCGTTTCATGGTTAATATCCATTTTTCCAGCGTCCACTTTGGATAAATCCAGAATTTCATCAATCATTTTCAACAAATCCGCGCCTGACATATAAATGGTTTGTGCATATTCCACCTGCTTTGGCTTGAGATTGCCTTCCTTGTTCTCAGACAAGAGCTGAGAAAGAATAAGCAAGCTATTTAGCGGAGTACGCAACTCATGAGACATATTGGCCAAAAACTCTGATTTGTATTTGCTTGTGATCCCCAGCTGCATGGCCTGTTGCTCCAACTGAGCTCGTGCATGTTCGATCTCGTCGTTCTTTTCTTCCACTTCTCGAACTTGTTCTTCTAGCGCTCTGGTTTTGGCAATCAGTTCAGTATTAAAATGCTCCAATTCTTCCTGTTGACGCTGTAACAATTCCTCTGAACGCTTGAGTTCCTCTGTTTGCTCCTCCAAATTTTCGTTGGAGCGCTTGAGTTCCTCTTGCTGAGTTTGTAGCTCCTCGGACTGGCATTGCAATTCCTCAGTAAGTGCCTGGGATTCGCGCAGCAATTGCTCTACACGCATCCGTCCCTTGATATTGTTTAGAATGATCCCCATACTCTCTACTAATTGAGCAAACAACTTCGTTTCCAGATCACTGAAGCGATCCAGTGATGCTATTTCTACAGCGCCGATACACTCATCCTCGAACAAAATAGGGAAAATCATAATTCCCACTGGCTTACTTTCTCCTAAGGCAGAGCCGATGGACAAATACCCGTCAGGAGCCTCTGTAATCAAAATCGGCTTACGATCCAGAACACATTGTCCGAGCAATCCTTCGCCCACCTGGATAACGTCCCTAATCGAATTTTCGCCAGTCACCTTTGCATAGGAGCCGTATAACTTAAAACGGTCGTCTTCCACATCTTTTCCTTGCAAATAGATGGCTCCATAGCTGCCTCCCAAGATGGGCGTAAACTCACTAATGAACATCTGAGCAACCTGCTCCAGTGAATTTACGCCACGGAACAACTCAGTCACCCGAGCAGTATTGGCATTAAGCCAAGTTTGGTCCTTCTGCGTTTGAAGGACGGAATGTTCAAATTTCCGCTTTTCTTCCAGGTCTCCGGCCATTTGTTGAAATACACGAGCGACCTCACCAATTTCATCTTTGGAGGCAACACTCATTCGGCTGATGGCCCTGTACTTTCCCTTGCCAAAACCATTAATCATGAGATTCACGACATTTAGACCTTTGGCAATGCTTGGGAGCACCCACAAAATAACCAGTAAGCCCATGATCAGGCCGGCGGCCATCAGAATTGTGGTAATCTGCACAGATTCTTCATACGCCAAATTGGCCTGCTTCATGTCGCTATCAATTTCCCGATCCTGAAAAACGGCAAGGGCATTAATACTATCCATCGCCTCCTCTTGGGCAGGCAAACCAGTACTATTGCGGAAAGCGTTAGCCTCATCAATACGATCTTGCCCCAACAAAGAAACCAGTCTTTGTTCGTAACTTAAAAATTCATTCCACGCGACGGCTACCCGATCAACCTGCTGTTGCTCTTCACTGGTGCCGGAATTCGTTTGCAGACTAGCCAGCACTTTCGTTCCAGTAGCCGAAATATCGTCCAGCTCGCGTTTGGCCTCACTAACGGAGGAACCTGGATTCAAGATCAGATTGGCCATCACTTTGGCCTTATCATTCACCTGCCCGCGAATAGCTGTTGTTTTCCGGACTTTCATATATCGATCCTGATAAACCTGATTCAACTGCTCATTCAGGCTCCCCATCCGGTCATAGCTGATTAGTGTCAGCACAAGGAGGATCGCCATAAGCGATCCAAAGCCGATCAGCAGTTTATTTCTGATTTTCATGCAAGCTCTCTCCCTCTTTCAATGAAATCCAGATCAGGCACTTATCATCATCACGATCCTGTGGCGCCTCTTTACGGAAAAAAGCATCCAGCATCGCTTCTTCATTCCATTCTTCATACTTACGTAGACACTCAGTCAGATACTCCAACTGCTCCTCATATTCACCTTCCACCGCCTCCAGCAAGCCATCCGTATACAAAGCGATATGTCCAGTTCCTTCATAATGAATCGTGTGCATTTCTGCATCAATTTTATCAAACAAACCAACCGGGCTACAGGCACGGTCAAATTTGGTAATACTGCCGTCCTGATTGAACAGCAAGCCAGGAGGATGTCCCGCATTTACATAGTCAATTCGCCGTGAACGGGTATCAATCACCATATAAATCGCCGTAAAATAATACTGTACCAGCTGCTTGCCCAGATCCAGTTGATTAAAACGACGATTCAGCTCTTGTATGACTTTCTCAGGCTCCACATATGTGGTTACCGTATCCTTAAGTACAGATGCAATGAACATGCAGAACAACGAGGAAGAAATGCCATGCCCCATCATATCAAGCAAAATGATGGCATATCGCCCCTCCCCTAACGGATACCATGAATATAAATCCCCTGCCAGTTCAAATGAAGGCTGGTAGAGCGCATTCACTTGCAGCACCGGGTCCTGAATGGCAGGACTAAGCACCGCCTGCTGCACCATCGCGGCCAGCTTCAGCTCATCCTGTATTCGCTGATCCCGATCTTTATGCCAGTCCTTTTCCTGTTTGAGACGCAAGGCAGACCGGATTCGCGCCATGAGCTCTACCTTGTTGATCGGCTTCGTGACGTAATCGACGGCTCCCACATCCAGAGCTTCGGCCAATTTTTTGGAATCGCCTACAGCCGTTACCATAATTATGGGGATATCTTTTAAATGCTCATATCCCTGCACAATACTGCAAGCTTCAATGCCGTCCATTTCAGGCATCATCATATCCAGCAGCACCAGATCAATATCTGAAGGACGGGGTCGAAGACTAATGGTACGGTCGCCGATTCCCAGATGCTCCAACATTTCTGCGGCCGAGCTAGCAGAGATCACATCCCGATAATTTTCTTTTTTCAGTATTTCACGAATTATAATGACATTCGTCGGGTTATCGTCAACAATTAGAATTCTCATTGGCCTCTCCTTATCTGTAACTCATGTATTATACTATACCTACTTAAACGGCAACACCCTTGTTGATTAGAAGTAGTGTTTCCGTAAGAAGGCATTCCAAAAACATAGATAAGGAATGAGGCTAAAACCCCATTCCTTATCTATGTTTTTGGAGGACCCGCGAAACACTTGTGCTGCGGTCAACTTCCTCTTTTTCGAATCTAATGTCACTCTGCTTTTATAGTGAACAGCAATATCACGCTTTTTTAGCAATGACCAGCACTTTACCCTGATCCAGTTCTTTTTCATAAAAGTCAGCTTCGGTATCTGTAAATCCCAAAGAAGTAATTTTAGCGCGAAGCTCATCGCCGCGGGAACGGAACAAGTTGGCTAATGAATCGAAAACGCCCTCTTCCTTAATCCCGATTTCCTTGGCATCCACCGTATCGGCAATACGATCTGTCCGATCCTGATCATGAGCGAGCACGAACACATCCTCATAACGATAGCCCGTGTTACGCAACTCATTTACTGCTTCAACGGCTTGTACACCGTTATCTACCACTTTGGCATAAGATTTATGATTGGTCTGATTCATGTTTCTCACGCTCCTTTAAGGATTGACTTCTCTGACTATTACACTTCACATATCCATTTGAAACTTCCAGGTTATGTCACGCCTCAAAAAAATGATTACCACTCCGTTTCATCAAAAAACTCAACATACTTAGGTTTATCCGACGTCTCATCCATAAACACTTTGATTGCACGTTGTCCGCGTACATATACCTCTCCGTCTTCCGCCGTAAATTGCGAGCCACCCAGCGCCTGATCCAGCGTTTTTCGTTGCAACGGCAGCCACTCATCATTCACCTTGATTCGACCGGCAGCAGGATCTACATGAACATAAGAAACGACGTCCTCACGCATACCAACTACAACATCTGGATATTGGTATTCCGTAGAAAGCAGCAGCATATCCTTTTTAACTCGTTGTGGCTTGCCCAGCTTTTTCAATACATCGGCACGTGTATCATCCAATGATATGCCATTTAAGGTATGAAAATCTGCTGGTACAGCATGTGGAGCGGGTATCGTCTGTACAGTCCTAACCATATGCCCCGCTGTTTGCGGGGAAACGGTTTGCTGAACCGTATCCTGTCCGGAAAAGGGAGTGAGCAAACCAGCAGCCAGTAATAACGTCTTCATCATAATTCTCACCCTTTCAATGAATTTCCTGTAGTTTACGGTCCAGCCCCTATGCTACTGACGCATTTTCTGCCACACCCCAGCAGCGATGTCTACATAACCCAACCAGTTTTTACCCGGCTTGGCCGCAGGCTCCTCATAAGTCGCATTGTAGCTCTGAACCGTCCGCTCCGTTGCGGTCAAAGGTCTATTCGGTGTCGTTGCCTTGATTGCGTGATCCGTTCTGGAAGTATTACTCGCAGCGCTATGCGATTTCTGAAACCGTGTCATTAACGCTGTTGAAGCCTGCTTAGCAGCCAGCGTCACTTCGCTGAGTACCTCTCCCAAGTTTCTAACCGATTCCATCACTGGCTCCACTTGCTTCAATTTATGATCAACGTCTGCGGTGATGTCATTCGCATGTCGAACCGTTTGTTTTACTTCATAACTCAGTTCATCTATCGTTTTTTGTACATCCTGCAAGGTTTGAGTCACCTTATCCAAAGAGCCTTGTGCTGCTTTCAACGTTTTAATGAGGAAAATAACGAGAACTGCAAATGCGATAGCAATAATAAAAATGCTGACCTGTGTTAACATAGCGTAACCTCTCTTTCGTCTTTCACGATGATGTTTATGATTACTGCATAGTTACCCTTTAGATTCAGACACGAAACAACGTCCAGGCTGGCTTCTTCTCCGCTCCAAACGTTATGATTCACGGACTCTCGCACCGTTTATAACACCATATAACGATGGCACAGTCACGAATAATCTGTAGAAGTCACTGTCATCTGCAACCACGCTCTATCGGAGTGTGAGTATGCCACATTATATACAATTAAAGGAGGATACAGAACATGCTAAAATGGTCCGCTTTATTCTTAATTTTTGCTGTGATCGCCGGGATCTTGGGTTTTTTTGGTATCGTCGTGTCCATAGCTGCTACAATCGCTAAAATATTATTTGTGATATTTCTGGTGTTGTTCGTCATTTCACTCTTTACCGGAAGAAAACGGGTTTCATAGTTATCGGATGCTAGCTGCACAAAAGCAATATTCTAAATGTTTATAAAAAAAGGATGTTCCCACCCTGGTTAACAGGGCTGTGGAACATCCTTTTTTGATGCAGCTTTTTAACAGTTAGCGGCGCTTTATTGAATCACGCTGCCCCCAAACAGGAAACGATCCTGCCAAGGCTTGCTGAAATCCGTAACTTTTACACCGCCACCCGCTACAGAAAACGTATGGAGAAGCTTGTTGTCTCCCAAATATACAGCTACGTGTGTAATCGTTTGGGAGGAATTATCCAAGGACGTGTACGCCCCGGAAGATGCATTATAATTTGTAAAGAAGAGCAAATCGCCACGCTTCAGCGTAGTCATGTCCGTATTCGGCTGACTGTTTTGCTTGATCCACTCACCCTGTGAACGAGAATCTGCCGGAAGCTGGATACCTACAGCCTGACGGAAAATTTGACGGGTAAATGCCGAGCAATCAAAAGTAGCCGTACTGTTGCGATCCGAACCATATTCATATGGAGTTCCGAGATAAGTCATCCCCGTGTTAATAACCTGCTCTATTGCAGCCGCTGCATCACCGGAAAACATGTTCATAGTTGACGCAGGAGAGGCTGTCGCAGGTATTGCGGTAGTATCAGGAGTGGTTGTCACCGGAGCAGACACAGGCTGCTGCACAACAACGCCCTCACCAATACGAATATACTGTGGAGACGAGCTGACATAGCCCACCGTACCATCAGTTTTGGTAACCTTGAACCAATAAGCATTACTTGGATAGGTAATCGTAACGACATCCCCTGCATTCAAATAGCCCAAAACCTCGGAAGAAGTGGATGCCTCCGCCCGCAAACGAACGGACGTTTGAATCGTGGCTTTCGTTTGACCGGCAGAACTATTCACTGAGGCCACTGCCTCTTTAGCTGAAACATTTTTAACTGACTCTGTGGCTTCCGATTTACGAGTGGTAGACGGGGTGACAGCAGCAGCGACGCTGGTAGCGCCAATTTTTATGTACTTGTCGGAGCTGCTAGTGTATCCGGTTACTCCATCAGAAGTCTTGATCTTATACCAATAGCTGTTGGTTTTCTCCAATACCGTTACGGCCTCTCCCTGCTTCATAAAGCTGACTACATCCCCTGTAGTCGAAGGACCGGATCTAAGCTTTACAGCCGCCTGAATAACCGCCTTCTGTCCTGTGGATGCTGTTGATGCCGCTGCGTCAACCTGACCCGGCGCCACATGAATTGCTGCCAACAGCGCGGCTGACGTCATGAGCATTCCCATCACGCGTCTTCTCAATGTTGCACCTCCTGGCTGTTTTTACGAATTTGAAGAGCATATCCAATTCCGACGAATATAGCCGGACATGCCTTCATTATAGTAAAAGCAGCAGGAAGAGAGATATAATCCAAACGTCACAAAAGGAAGCGTATACGCCTTTTGCATATAGGTCTAAAGTCACTTTTAATACTAACTATTCAATAATTAATCTATAATTTGGGTTCTACATGGACATGGACATGCATCGTATTATGAACCTCTTGCAGGCGTTCCTCAATCCGGTCGCTGATCCGATGCCCTTCAATCAGGCTGAGTTGCGGATTCACCTCAATGACCACATCCACCAGCGCATGATTACCATGTACACGTGCCTTAACGTCCCGAATCCCCTCTACTCCAGGTATACAGGCAATCGTACTCCGTAAGTCAGACAGTTCTTGCTCATCAAATCCATCGGTCAAGCTGTGCGTAGAATCCTTAAAAATATCCCACGCTGTTTTACAAATGATAAATCCTACCGCGATCGCAGCTACAGTATCCAGCCAGGGTAGCCCGAACTGCGCGCCGATAATGCCAACCGCTGCCCCAACACTGACAAGTGCATCCGATAGATTATCCTTGGCCGCTGCCAGCAAAGCCTTATTGTTAATTTGCCGTGCCAATCTGTTATTGTAAAGGTACACTCCCAGCATAATCACTGCACAAATCACAGCTACACCCGCGGAGGTGATATCCGGTATTTGCTTTTCGCCCTTGAAAATGCTCCCGATTCCGTCAATAAGCACCTGCAAACCGACGACAGCCATAATAAAGGACGCCAGCAGCGCCGCGATCGTTTCTGCCCGAAAATGTCCATAGGCATGGTCAGAGTCCGGTGGCTTTTGGGAAATTCTCAGTCCAATCAGTACAGCAACCGACACTACAATATCGGTGACATTGTTGAAGCCATCCGCCCGCAACGCACTAGAAGCAAATATATATCCGCTAATCAGCTTAAAGGCGGACAGCAAGAGATAAGCAGCAATGCTCACCCACGCCCCACGCTCACCTTTTCGTATTTCTTCATAGACATTTACCACAACGTAGGACACTCCTTCAAATATATAGTTTCCAGCAGAACGATCTCGCCGCGCCCAAAATAAAAATAGCAGCGTTGCTGCCCTGAATAATAACAATTTTTCTTTGGTTAACTGTTATTTTCAGGATAGCAGACGAACTTTGTGTGGGTCTAGAGAAACAGTCTTTCCGCTCTGCATCGCTGTAGTAACAACGAAAAAGTATTGCCAGGCCCCATTCCTGTAGGTTACACAAAACATTTTTTCCTTCACACAAAAAACAGACTTTTTCTCTTCCACCCCACCCCAGATGTGTGTTATCATTGTTGCCCTTGTCCCTTCTTTTAAAAACGTATAAAATGAGGACACAGCCGCGTTTTTCTTCAATCCAGCATGATTGACATGAATCTGGCGGCAACAGGAGGAATTTATTCATGAGCGATGCCAATGAACCACGTAAAGTTAATCTCGCAGATGCCATTCGGGAAAAGCTGGCACAAAAAAAACAGCAGTCCGGCGCTTCACAGCAGGGCGGCTTTCAAGGCGGTTCCACCAGAACACTGAAAAGCCAAAATACGAAGAAGCCGAACAACCAACGCCGTCGTACAGGCGGATCATAATCCACCTTATAGCCTTTATAGGGTATCAAAGGTCTGGCGTACCTCACTGCCAGAACCAAGTAAGCTATGGGCATGGTACAAAAACGAAAAAGAGGAGTCTCCCTGCCATCTTAATGGCCTGAAGGAGCTCCTCTTTCGTTTATCTAGTTGTTGAAGTTAGCCGGTTTGGATTTTAGCCGATTTCTACCGGATACATACGTTCACGCAACTTTGTGATTTCTTCATTTTCCAAGTACTCATCATAACTCATCGTACGGTCGATTACGCCGTTTGGTGTAATTTCCACGATGCGGTTCGCAATCGTTTGAATAAACTGGTGGTCATGCGATGTGAACAATATAGTACCGTCAAAGTCAATCAAACCATTGTTCAACGCTGTGATGGACTCCAGATCCAAGTGGTTTGTTGGTTCTTCCAGCAACAGCACATTGGCACCGTTCAGCATCATTTTCGCCAGCATACAGCGAACCTTTTCGCCCCCGGACAGCACACTTGCTTTCTTGAGCGCTTCTTCACCAGAGAAAAGCATACGTCCCAAGAATCCGCGCAGGAACGTTTCGTCCTGATCCTTGGAATATTGACGCAGCCATTCCACAAGATTCATGTCCACACCTTCAAAATAGGTGGAATTATCTTTCGGGAAATAAGCCTGGCTAGTTGTAATCCCCCAAGAGAATTCTCCGCTGTCTGCTTCAATCTCGTTCATCAACACTTGGAAGAGCGTCGATTTAGGCAAACCGTTCGGCCCAACAAACGCGATTTTATCGCCTTTGTTCACAACCAGACTGAACTCGTTCAGCACTTGCTCGCCTTCAACGGTTTTACTGAGACGGTCTACCGTCAGCAGTTGTTTGCCTGCTTCGCGTTCAGGCTTGAAGTTCAGGAAAGGATATTTACGGTTCGACGGACGGATGTCGTCCAGCGTAATTTTATCCAGTTGTTTTTTACGTGAAGTAGCCTGTTTGGACTTGGAAGCATTCGCGGAAAAGCGCTGAATAAAGGCTTGCAGTTCCTTGATCTTCTCTTCCTTTTTCTTGTTTGCATCACGAGTCAAGGCAAGCGCAAGCTGGCTGGACTCATACCAAAAGTCGTAGTTGCCGACGTACATCTGGATTTTGCCAAAATCAATATCCGCAATATGCGTACATACCTTGTTCAGGAAGTGACGATCATGGGATACGACGATGACGGTGCCTTCATAGTCCATCAAGAAATTTTCCAGCCATTGAATGGATTCGAGGTCCAAATGGTTGGTAGGCTCATCGAGCAGCAAGTTGTTCGGACGGCCAAACAACGCTTGAGCCAGGAGAACACGCACCTTGTCATTACCACTCAGCTCAGACATGTTCTTGTCATGCAGGTCGCGGGGAATACCAAGACCGATCAGCAAGGAAGCTGCATCCGGCTCAGCATCCCAACCGTTCAGCTCCGCAAATTCGCCTTCCAGTTCACCGGCACGCAGGCCGTCTGCTTCAGTAAATTCTGTTTTGGCATACAGCGCATCTTTTTCCTTCATGATTTCATACAGACGTGTATGACCCATAATAACGGTTTCCAGAACCGGGAATTCATCGTATTCATAATGGTTCTGCTTGAGCACTGCCATCCGTTCACCCGGTGTCATGTGAACCTCGCCTGAATTGGCTTCGATTTCACCGGAAAGAATTTTCAAAAAGGTGGATTTGCCCGCGCCATTCGCCCCAATCAGGCCGTAGCAGTTCCCAGGAGTAAATTTGATATTTACGTCTTCAAAAAGTGGGCGTTTCCCATAACGAAGCGTTACGCCGCTTGTACTGATCATATAAGCATACCATCCTTATCATTAGTAAAGTGCTAAACACAAAATTACCGACGGCAATAGTATAACACACAAAAGATCGGATTCGAACCGTAGTATAAGCATAACCGTCCCTAAATCTCATCCAATATCTTATAAATAAAATAAAAAATGCTTCTGTCTCCACGATTGTCACCTGACAAACACATGGCCCAGAACCATTTTCATGTTTTTAAATTCGTTGAGATGCCGTGAGGACAGACGTGTTATTCAGTCGCAGCATTAACGTTCCGCACGCTTTGTAAATGTCAGGAAACCCCGACACCTATCGGAATGAGGTACATGCCCGCTTCATCATCCTGTTTGATTACGACCTCCACATCATAAACCGCCTGGATCAGTTCGGATGTAACGACCTCTGTAGGTGGGCCGTTCGCTATAATACGCCCTTCCTTCATAGCAATCATTACATCGCTGTACCGAATAGCCTGATTGATATCATGCAACACCATCACGATTGTCAGTCCATGTTCCTGGTTTAACTGCCGAATGAGCTCTAAAATTTCAAGCTGGTAGTACATATCCAAATAGGTAGTCGGCTCATCCAAAAATAAAATTGGCGTCCGCTGTGCCAAGGCCATTGCAATCCATACACGCTGCCGTTCTCCTCCTGAGAGCTGATCCAACGTGCGAGTTCTACGTTCGTTCAGGTTAGTACAGGCTATCGCCCACTCGATCGCTTCCTCATTCTCATCACGTCTCGCTGTGAACATGTTCTTATGCGGCAACCTTCCGAAGCTGACGAGCTTTTCTACAGTCAAGTCGGAAGGTGCCTCATTCTGCTGATGGACTACCGCCAGTTGACGGGCCAGCTCCTTGGGCTTGTAGTGGGCTATCTCCTTGCCGTCCAGAATCACCTGGCCCAAGCGGGGAACAGCATTGTTGGACATCACGCTGAGCAGCGTCGATTTGCCGCATCCGTTGGGACCAATTATGGTCGTAATCCGTCCCGACTCAATAACAGCATTAATAGCATGTAGACGATCTGTTTTCCGATCATATGAGAAGGTTATATCCTTAATGTCCATAGGTGCGATCCGCCTTTCTGATCAGGAATATCAGGAACGGTCCGCCAATGACAGCCATAATAATAGAAGCCGGGATTTCATTGGGAGCAAGCACTGTCCGCCCCAGTGTATCCGCGAGCAGCAACAGCAAGCCGCCGCATAAGGCGGAAAATGGAATCAGCCACTTATGATCCGAGCCAACTAGGTAGCGGGCACAATGCGGAACGAGCAGGCCGATAAAGGCAATCACTCCCGCGATGGCTGTAGCCGTTGCTGCAAGTAGCACTGCAATCACAGAAATCAAAAGTCGTGCGCGTGTTACATTGAATCCTAGATTTTTAGCCGTTTTATCTTGAAGAGATAAGAAATTGCACCAAGAGAACACGAGCATGGCTAAAATTAACCCAATTCCGCCATAGGTCACAATAACCTCGACATCTACCCATTTTTTCATAGACAAGGTTGAGGTGGTAACCTGGTTAATGCTGGTGACCGCATAACTGCCTCGATAGTTAAAGGACTGACCTAGACCGGAAAAAATGGCGTTCACAGCCACCCCGATCAGAATGAGACGAATCGGATGCAAGCCAGATTTCCACGAAAATCCATAAACCATTAGGCAGGCTAACGCACCGCCAATAAATGAAAAGAACGGCATCCAGAAATAAAGCGCCGGAAAGACCGTCACCGCAATCAGCGAGATCAATGCCGCTCCCGAAGAAATGCCGATAACCCCAGCATCCGCCAGCGGGTTTTTCATGACGGCTTGCAGCAAAACACCCGTTACTGCAAGTGCTGCACCTGCCATTACGGACACTAAAATTCTCGGTAGTCTCAGGTCCTTGACCACATTCACCTGATCGTCAGTACCTGTCCACAATCCGGTCACCAACTGACTCAAATCCACCTTGAGACTGCCTGTCATCGCCGAATACAGCATGACACCGACGAGCAAGACCATTACAACAATAAGGCTCCAACCTTTTTTGGACATGTCATCAGCTTCCTTTAATTCGAAGGATACAGCATTTTCATCAGCTCATCCAGCGCCGAGTTTGCCGCTAAATTCCCTGTTGTGCCAAACAACGGTTCAGGCAGATCATAGACATGCCCATTTTTCACAGCGTTGAAATGCTTCCAGATATCGTTAGTTTTGAACTCTTCATCGAACATTTTCACTACTTCATCCGGCATCCCGTGTGCAGCGCGCAAAATGATATCGGGGTTGGATTGCTGCAAGGCTTCGGTATTGTGGGCAATGAACTCCACCTTCTCGCCCCGAACCACATTGGTTCCGCCAGCAATTTTAACCAGATCTCCAATATAGGAATGCTCGGTAGCCACCAGATAGCTTCCCGGTACTCCCAGCAAAATCAATACTTTAGGGGATTTCTTCCCTTTGATCTTTTGTTGAATCTCGGCTACTTTGGCATCCAAAGCTCCATTAATCTCTTTGGCCTTATCGGCTTTGTCAAACGTGTCTCCCAGCTTTTGAATTTCTTTTTGCATATTCGCGAGACTTTCAAAATTTAAAAATTCGGCATTGATTTTCAAATCTTTAAATTTAGGCTCCAGATCATATTTCAGTGTCGTCACCGACAGTACGTCCGTCGGCTTCAGTGACATCACTTTTTCCATATCAGGACTCATCGGATTACCCACATCAGGCACATCCTTGTAACGGTCAGGCAGCACTTTCGTGCTTGTCGGCTTGCCTGCCAAATCCAGGCCCAGTGCATCCGTGATTTCCGCAATGGCTACCGTAGTCGCCACAATACGTGGCGTTTGAGCTTTATCATCAGACGACTTTCCGGTTGCAGCAGATGTTACCGCTGATTTCGAACCATCATTACTACTCCGTTCGGCCTCTGCTCCTCCCGAGCATCCAGCCAGCAACAAGATCACGATGCCGATTAACATATACAAACCAAACGATCTTCCTTGAGCCAATGCTATATACCGTTTCATGAAAATCCAGTCACCTCAATTCAAAATATAGAACAACAGTAGGAACCCCCACTTTTCGGGTATCAGGATTTTGCAAAATTCGATTCCAGTCGCTCCAAAGCGCAATAATATAGACGAACTAGACCATTTCGATCTACATATTGTTCATTAGAAGTCGCTTATTGGATTTTTGCAAATTCCTCGGGTATGTAAATGCTGACAAGTCTTGATGCCGGGGCACCAAGACTTGCTCGCATACAAACTTTGCTGTTATTCAGACTTCATTGATTATCACAACCTGAGGCTACTTCGCTTTTAGGCTTTCTCCATCAAATTGGAACTGAACTGTATACCAGTGATCATACGGCACTCCGCCAAGGACCAAGCCAGGCACAATAACGTGTGTGTAAGCACTAATTTTCTGAGACAAGTCCCCTACCTCGAATTGAACGACACGTGTATCGCCGGATGTCGAGATTACTTCTACATCTTTCAGGGCACCGTTTTGCTCCACTTGAAGAGCTGGCATCCAAGAACTATTTTTCAAAGTCACTTGAATATAGCGCTTGTCTCCCTTTTCAATAAGTGTGGCTGGCTTGTCGAGATAACCGTCCATAACGGAAGCTTCACTCGTTTTGTCTTTAAATACGTTGTAATTAATCGTGTATTGCTTCTCCGAAGCGGTTTGAGCCGGTTGCTCAACTACTGGTTTTGTTTCTGCCACAGGTGTGGTCGTTTCTGCTGCCTTCTCCGTAGAAGCTGCTGTTGGTCCAGTAGCGGTTGCAGTTGTAGCTGCATGGACTCCCTCACCTTTAAGCGATGCACGGTCAAATTGAATCTGTCCGCCTAATTTCTCATTTAGAATGTATTTCTCAGGCAGATATACCTGTGTGTACACACTCAACTTTTTATCCAGATCAGGCACTTCGAATGCGATCGTGTGCGTGCCACCTTTGGTGTCCGAACCCATAATCGTCGGATTGGCATAACGGCCTTCAAAATCCGTTTGGAATAGCTTCAAAGCCTGGTTGTCCGTAACGGTTACATGGGCCTGAATCTTACCATTTTTTACAATCAACTTCGCCAGATTTTGTACAAATGGAGCCACCAAAGAATCCTTATCCGTTCCGTTTGCAAGCACACGGAAGTTCGCAGTGTACTCTCCATCGGCTAAGTTATTTTTCCCTTTTTCTGCTTCAACCGACTTCTTGTCGTTGTAATAAGCTACATTACTGGTATCGAATTTAAATTCAAAATCGTATACCTTTTCAACACGATCTTCAGCCTTAAAGACCATCGGATCGGCACTTGCCACTTTAGGTGCCTCATAGACAACCAGTTGGCCTTTTACATTGTTCTTAAAGTCATTTACGCTAAAACGAACGTGCTTCGTATTGCTTGCTGCATCTTCCTGGGTCACTTCTGCGTCTCGGTAGTCCCCGCTTGCGTTGTCCCAAATGCGCAGCGCCTTCACTTCATTACTGTTTTGCAGCTTCAGACCTACAAACCGTTTGTCGCCTTCCACGACCAATTGCGCCGGTTCGTCAGTGATGAAGCGTTGAGCCTGTGAATCCACTGCTGTTGAGCCATCTGACAATACGATACTGAATTTCAAAGCATATTTGCCATTGACAAGCTTGTCAAAATCCAATTTGACGATAGGATCTGTAGCTCCTGTAGAGGAAGGCTCGACAAAGCTGCGAATAGTAGCAGGCTCGAATTGGAACTGCACATCATATACGTGATCGTATGGGATGCCACCCAAATCCAATCCAGGTACGATGACATGCGTGTTCACTGTAACTTTATCTGAAAGATTAGGCACTTCAAATTGTACTGTTCTTGTGTCTGCAGAGGTGGAATGTTCAACCACCTGAGCTTCAGAACCATTTACTTTAAACGTTTTAATCCAGCTGCTCTTGTCCATTTTAATTTGAATGAAATTTTTACCAGACTGTTTTAACAGTGTAGCTGGTTTTTGCATATATCCATCCATCACAGATATTTCATTGCTTCCGTTTTTGAGTACAGAGAAATCAATGCTGTATCTGCCATTTTCAACTGGAGTTGTGGTTCCGTTATCCGGTCCTTTAGCTGTAATGCTGCTGCGGTCAAATTGAAGACGAAGCTTATGATCCATCTCATAAACCCCACCTGGATAGATCGTGCTTACATGTACCTGTGCATTCAGAATAGCGTCCAAATCGGCCACTTTGAATTTCACAACACGTGTATTAGCATTCTTGTCCTCACTTACAATATCTGCATCTGTCAACGTTCCATTTTGCTCTGTTTTGAACTCCGTCACTGTGGTGCTGTCTTTGATAGTAAAGGAGGCTTCATACTTGCCTCTCAGCACCGTCAGAGTCGCTGGAGATAATAAATATTGTGCCATTGCCGATTTTTGATCCTTTGTTGCGTGTAGTGCATTGAACTGGATCGAATATGTTCCATCAGCTATAACCTTTCCGGGCGTACCTGGCGTCCCAGGATCAACCGGGGATGGGGTATTAGCAATGCTGCTCTTGTCAAATTGCAGACGAAGCTTATGATCCATCTCATAAACCCCACCCGGGTAGGTCGTGCTCACGTGTACTTGTGCATTTAAAATCGCGTCCAAATCGGCTACTTTGAATTTCACAACACGCGTATTGGCTGTCTTGTCCTCACTTACAATATCCGCATCCGTTAACGTTCCGTTTTGCTCTGTTTTGAACTCCGTTACCGTGGTGCTGTCTTTAATGGTGAAGGAAACTTCTTTTTGCCCCTTCGATACCGTCAAAGTCCCTGGAGACACCAGATATTTTGCCATGGTTGACGATTGATCTTTTGTGGCATGCAGCGCGTTAAAATTAATCGAGTACGTTCCATCCGCCAAATCTGATGGCGCGAGTACAGAAGCCAACTGAAGATCTACATTATAAGTATGCACGTAGCCCAGCTCAGGCCAGTTGATGCTTACCCATGCGCTTAACTTAGCAGGAATTTCTTTAACCTCGAATTCAATAACTCGTGTATTCGCAGTTTTGTCTTCACTTACTGTAGCAACATTAGTTAATAGTCCATTTTGTTCTACCTTAAAACCATCAGTTTGCTTACTGTTTTTCAAAGTAAAACGTACATACTTCTTGCCATTACGTTCAATCAAAGCGCCTGGTTTCTCTGTATAACCATCCATCATTGACTTTTCATTGGTTCCATCCTTTAAAAGGGTGAAATCCAGATTGGAACTTGTTTCTGGAGAGGTTCCATTTCCTGTAATACTATTCTTGTCAAATTGCAGACGAAGCTTATGATCCATCTCATAAACCCCACCTGGATAGGTCGTGCTCACATGTACTTGTGCATTTAAAATCGCGTCCAAATCCGCTACTTTGAATTTCACAACACGCGTATTGGCTGTCTTGTCCTCCCTTACAATATCCGCATCTGTTAACGTTCCGTTTTGTTCTGTTTTGAACTCCGTTACTGTGGTGCTGTCTTTAATGGTAAAGAAAACTTCTTTTTGCCCCTTCGATACCATCAAAGTCGCTGGAGACAACAGATATTGTGCCATGGCTGACGATTGATCTTTTGTGGCATGCAGCGCGTTAAAGTTAATCGAGTACGTTCCATCCGCCAAATCTGATGCTACGGGTACAGAGGCCAGCTGAAGATCCACATTATAAGTATTCACGTAGCCCAGCTCAGGCCAGTTGATGCTTACCCATGCGTTCAGCTTGGCAGGCAGATCTTTTACTTCAAACTCGATCATTCGTGTATTCGCAGTTTGATCTTCACTTACAACAGAGGTGTCGGTTAACACTCCATTTTGCTCTACCTTGAAACCATCAATCTGCTTACTGTTCTTTAATGTAAATTGGACATATCGTTTACCACCACGCTCAATTAGAGAGCCTGGTTTCTCCGTATACCCATCCATCATTGACTTTTCATTGCTTTCATCTTTCAAAAGGGTAAAGTCCAAATCAGCGAGTTTCTCTCCTGTATTAGGAGGCGTTACCGGTGGTGTTACAGGTGGAACCGTTGGATTCTCCGTTGAGTTTTTAAGTCTCAAACTGGAAGGATCAAACTCAATCCATTCCTTCACTGAACGGTCTGGATCGGTATCTACATACCATGGAGAACTGCTATTAAATCCAAACTCCGTATTTACATTTTGATGAAAATCATAAACATCGAAGCTTACAGTCCCGGAAGTTTTCCCAGAATCCACCTCTATTTTTGCGGGAACTGTTTCCCCGTTTTGTTCAACTAAAAATTTCGAAAGACCTTGAGATTCCGCAAACTTAAATGAAAAATGGTATTTTCCATCCTTAATGATCAAATCTCCAGGATAGGTATAGTTTGTTTTGAAGCTTGAATCCCTAGTGCTACCGCTGACTGTCTTTCTTAAAGTTTTGTAATCGATCAGGTATTCTCCATCTGCATAGGTCGCATCAGTAATGGTCACAGCATTGGTAGGCTCAGCATATGTGCTGGGCACTTCTACCGGAATCTCATAAGTAGCATAAGTAGCACTAGTGACTGTAGTGCTTAGATCGGGCAAATTCGACGAAGTGGACTCACCCTCAGGTGTTGCTCCTACGTATGGTGAAACTAAAGAAAACAACATTAGAACAGCAGCAAATGTCGTTATAAATTTGTTAAATCGGCTTTTCAAGGTGATGTATCCCCCTACATAAAATATACTCATTTGGTGCTTTGAAACTAAGCTCCAAATGAGTATTCAATTCAAAATTATATTTTCAAAAAGAAGTCTTAGATATCGCTGTCGTCGAATTGGAATTGAACAACATAGTCGTGATCGTACGGAATACCACCAGTGTATTCTGCAGGCACACTTACATGCAGTTTAACGTTCAATTTTTGAGACGGGCTAGTTACAGGGAATTCGACTATTCTTGTATCCCCTGATGTGCTTACTACAGTCGCATTCACATACTGACCGCTTTGTTGAGTTTTGAATTCAGTAACCCAAGCACTTTTGGTAATAGCTACTCTCACTTTATATTGACCATTCGTAACAATCAGTGTGGCTGGTTTTTTCACATAACCATTTGTATCCATGTAAGATGGCTGAGTGGTTCCATCTTTATAAACGGTATAAGGCAATTGATACGTTCCATTAGGCAAAGCCGCGTTCGCTTTATTGGCAGAAAATGGAGCTAGTACCACAAAAACAAGCGCTGCCATCAGTACAGTAAGCATTACTTTTTTCAAAGACAATTTTTCCATACGATTCATAATCATGTTCATGTTCATGTTCATGTTCATGTTCTTAATCTCCTTTTAGTTTTATTTTGGATTAGATTTCGTCGAATTGCAGTTGTACATCGTACTTGCCTGTGTAGCCGATTACTGGAATTGTGATTTCAGCGTAAGCATTCACTTTTGCATTCAGATCAGCAACTTCGAATTCCACTACACGAGTGTTGTTCGCAGTATCTGTGCTTACCACAGTCGCATCTTGCAGTACGCCATTTTGCTCTACTTTGAACGTTGTAATCAGATTGCTGCTTTTCACAGTCAGACGAACGACATTTTTGCCATTAGCTACCGTAACCTGAGCAGGCTTCGTCAGGTAGCTATCCAATCGAGAAGTTTCATTGGTTTGATCCTTCAGAACGGTATAGTCTACGTTATACGTGCCGTCGGCTGCTGCCGCTTTAGCTGAGAATGGAGCAACGAGTGCAAAAACAAGCGCTGTCATGATCAATGCTACAAATACCTTCTTAAAAGAAAATTGCTCAAAGCGATTCATTACCATATTCATATCTACACACACTCCTCAATTTTTTATGCTTCAATTTGTGTTGATTTTATGAACGATAAAGATGGCTTGAATTTACTTCTTGGAAGATTTAGTTGATTTCGCTGACTGGACGGCTGCTATTTTTTTGAGGCTTTTGGAATCAAAAGCGAAGCGGATCGTATAATCATGATCGTAGTTATACGCAGGGACAGTAACATGAATTTTAGAGATTAGCGGGCTGTTCACACTCGTAATTGGAAATTGTACGGTGCGGGTATCGGTTTTGGCATCCTTATGGATGACCTTGGTATCGATGATTTTGCCTTTGTAATCTACTTTAAACCCGGTTGTCCATTCGCTATGATTCAGCTTAATTTGCATGGTCATTTGACCTTTTTTTACATACAACTTAGCTGGTTTTTCAAAATAATCATTAGCCATGGACACCGAATCATTTTCTGCCTTGAGGATATTGTATTTGAGCGTGTATGTACCATCCGCCAATTTTGGAGAAGCCGCAGCGGCTACTACAGATGACGAGGTTGGCCAAAAGCTCAGCACACTCACCAGCAGAAACACAGCAATAATTGCAGAATACCCCTTCTTCATTTTGACAGCAGTCCCTCCCCACGAGAATATAAGTAATTGATTATCATTCTCAATTGATAATTTAAAAAAAATAGCTCTTTTTGAGCCGTATCTTCCCACCTTTCTATTCCAGAATTTCGCAAAATAAAGTAAACCCATCACCAATATATCTTACACTTTTCGAAAATGTCAATATGTATTTGCATGTACATAATCCCTTGATATATGCTATTTTTTAAGAAAAATTTGTAGTTCCTTCTTCTATAATTCGAATATAGCCCTTTTATTTTTAGTTCAAAATTTATTTAAAAATTTTCTTTTTTTCAATTGACATTCCTCAGTGATATTCATTATCATTCTCTTATACATAAATGAAAATGATTATCATTATTGTTTAACTTGAAAATTGCAGGAGGAATAACATGAAATCTTATGTGTTGTGGTCGTCCGCAGCGCTTCTATTGGCAGTTACCGGATGTAGTAATGGTGCCTCGACCGCAGATCACAAACCAACCAGTGCATCCGTATCTGCCACTTCTGGCACAACAAGCGGTGCGGCGATTCAAGTTACTGATTTCTCAAAACGGACGTTGGCGTTTCAAAAGGTTCCTCAACATATCATTGCGCTCAGCAATGGCGATCTGGATATTATATACGCATTGGGCGGAACTGCCGTAGGCAGGCCCAACTCCAATGGACCAGCCGTCGTAGCTGGTGCTGAGAACGTTCAGCAAGTAGGCTCCACACATGAAGTTGATCTGGAGAAAATTACGATGCTCAAACCGGATGTCGTGCTAGGCAATTATCCTATGAATGAAAAAGACATTCCAGCCATTGAAGGAGTCGGTTCACAGCTGCTGCTGACGGGAGCCAATTCAGTTCACGATATTCAGTCGCAAATTACGCTGTTCGGACAATTACTGCAAAAGCAGGCTCAGGCAGTGAAGCTGAATCAGCAAATTGACCAACAAGTAGCTAAGCTGCAAAAGGAAACCGCTTCTGCCTCCAAACCGAAGGTGTTGCTGGTCTACGGAGCCCCGGCTACGTATATGGCGGCACTGCCAAATTCACTAAGTGGAAACATTCTGGAAGCTGCGGGTGGCTCTAACATCGCCTCTGATTTTCCGGGCCTGCAAAATTTCCCGCAATATGCGCAGCTGAACACAGAACGCATCGTACAGGCTGACCCTGACTACATCTTCATCATGACCCATGGCAATACGGAAGATGTTAAAGCCGCATTTATAAAAGAAATGCAGGAAAATGCAGCTTGGAACGGAATCCGAGCAGTCAAAAACAATCAGGTCGAGGTTTTACCTTCAGATCTGTTCGGTACGAATCCGGGCACACGTGTCACTAAAGCGCTGGATTTGATGCATCAAAAGCTGTATCCGGCGAAATAGGCGATGGAGATGAACAAACTACAGCGCGCCAGAAGACGCACCATCGCCTGGATTACCCTTCCGATTCTAATGCTGGCCGTCTCTGTGTACGGTCTGGCCTACGGTTCGGTGTCGATTCCACTTCAAGAAATCTATCATGTTTTGCTACATCATGATGAATCTACATATCGCACGATCCTGATGGATCTCCGGCTACCTAGAGTATTAGTAGGTTTACTGGTGGGAGCTTGTCTTGCAGCTTCCGGAGCACTTCTTCAAGGTGTGATGAAAAATCCATTGGCTGACCCTGGCATTATTGGTGTATCGGCTGGAGGTGGACTTGCCGCCGTCATTACGATGGTGATGCTTCCACAGCTCAGCTACCTTCTTCCGATAACCGCCTTTTTGGGAGCCTTTCTGAGCGCAATCGTCATTTATCTGCTGGCTTGGGACCGAGGGGCATCGCCTGTCAAAATTGTGCTCGCTGGCGTTGCGATCAACGCGCTGCTGGGCGCACTCACTAACGGCGTAATGGTCATGTACAGCGACCGCGTACAGGCCGTTCTTCCTTGGCTATCCGGCGGATTAAACGGAAGAAGCTGGCATCATCTAGAGTTTATGGCGCCTTACGCCATCATTGGATTAATCGCCTCTTTCTTTGCAATTAAACCTGCTAATTTACTGCTGCTGGGCGACGATTCAGCACAGCTGCTTGGTCAGCGAGTAGAGCTTCAACGTATGCTCATTATCCTGCTGTCTGCCCTGCTCGCCGGTACAGCGGTCAGTGTAGCCGGGCTAATCGGCTTTGTAGGGCTGGTTGTTCCCCACGTCATACGGCTGCTGATCGGTGAAGATTATCGTTTCCTCCTTCCCCTTTCCATTGTGGGCGGCGGAACGCTGGTTGTTCTCGCAGATACGGTGGCGCGATCCTGGTTTGACCCGATTGAACTGCCTGTAGGTATTTTGCTGGCCGTCATCGGGGCACCGTTCTTCTTAATCCTGCTCAAGAAACGGGGGAATTTCGGATGACAGCCATTCAGGGTGAGCATATCTCCTTACAACGTGGGTATTTCCAGCTGGACGATGTGAATATCACTTTGCCCGCTGGTCAGCTCACCGCGATCGTCGGACCAAACGGTTCAGGCAAGTCCACGCTTTTGCGGATTATGACCCGGTTGCTCAAGCAGGATCAGGGTCAGGTTTCCGTGCTGGGCAAACCCGTTCAGGAGTACAAGCGGCGTGATTTTGCCCAGACGATTACAATGCTGCCGCAAATGAAGGATATGCTGCCGTTATTGACGGTCCGCGAGGTGGTCGCTTACGGAAGATCTCCTCATGCCAAGAGCTTGAGAGTACGCCATACCGGACAGGACCAGCAAATCGTAGACCATGTCATGAAAATCACGGGCATCCAGCCCTATGCAGATCGGATGTTCCATACTCTATCGGGAGGTGAACAACAAAAAGCGCGAATTGCAATGGCCTTGGCCCAACAGACAGGTATTCTTTTGCTCGATGAACCGACCACTTTTCTGGATATCGCCCACCAATTTGAAGTTATGGATATGCTGCGGCGTATCAATCACGAGTCCGGCTTGACGATTGTTATGGTACTGCATGATTTGCAGCAAGCTGCGGCCTATTGTCATCATATGATTGCGCTTAAAAAGGGACGAATCGCCGTTGCCGGCGAACCCCGTGAGATTTTGACGTCTGCTTTTCTTCGCGACATTTATGAAATGAACGCTACCATCAAATTTGAGGATGGCTATCCGGTTATTATACCGACCATACCACATCATTCAGGAGGAATTTAATATGGTTATCGTTACAAATACATCTAAAATCACACCGGGCAATGCACATTTACTCATCGAAAGATTTAACAAAGAAGGAAAAGTTGAAAAAATGGAAGGCTTTCTCGGTCTGGAAGTACTGCTGACTGAAAACACGAAGGATTATGAGGAAGTAACAATCAGTACACGCTGGAAAGAAAAAGAGAACTTCCAAGGCTGGACGAAAAGCGAAGCATTCCGCGAATCCCATAGCCATCGTCAAATTCCGGACTATATTATTGAAAATAAAATCACGTTCTATGAAGTTAAAATCGTTCGTCATCCCATCGCCAACAGCGATTCCTCTTTGGCAAGTGATTCCGAAGCAGTTTAATCCTGCATCACAGCCCAAAAACAAAAAAAGCGACTCCGCAGACAACATCAATTGTCCGCAGAGTCGCTTTTTCTATAAGGATTATGTCGAATTCCTCAAATTGTAGTTGAGCAGCGACGTCCAATTTTCAGCGTCTCTCCGTGCCCAAGAACATGAATGCGTTCCTTCGCAATACCCATACGCTCACGCTCCGCTTCGAGACGATCCAGCGCCTCTCTTGGCGTATCATCCGCCAGCTTGAAGGCTCCGTAGTGCATCGGAATCATCTGATCTGCGCCGCAATCTACAAACCCTTGCAATGCCTCCTCCGGTGTCACGTGCTGCGAGGTCATGAACCATTCCGGTTCATACGCGCCAATCGGCATAAAGGTCAGATCAATGGCAAATCGCTCGCCAATCTCCTTAAACCCACGAAAATATCCGGTGTCTCCCACAAAATACAACGTTGGTGCATCCTCTGAGTCTGCACTAGAATGAGGATTGGATTCCGTGACGGACGTGGCAGAGCCAATCACCTGCTGTTCACTTTGCAGAACGTATCCACCCCAATGCGAAGTATTGGTATCAAACGGCGTGCGTCGTGTCCAATGCTGGGCTGGAACAAATGTGAAGCGTACCCCTCCTACCGTAAAATGCTCCCACCATTGCAGCTCATGACAGTTTCGAAAACCTTTGCGGATCATTTTCGCCTTTAACCCCGAAGGTACGAGCATCAGCGTATCTGCACGATATAATTTCCGCAACGATTCTAAATGTAAATGATCATAATGTGAATGAGACAGCAGAATGATGTCCAGTGGTGGTACATCCTGAATACGAATGCCAGGCGGAGCCAACCTTTTATCAAAAGCCATACGCTCTGCCCATACTGGATCGGTGACGATATTCAGCCCAAGATACTGGATAAAAAAGGTGGAGTGTCCCACCCAGGTGGCTGTCGCCATCTCCCGATTGCTATGCAGAAATTCCAGTTCCGGGGGATGGTTTGGCACAACGAACGTATAATCCTTTATTTTGCTGCGTCGCTCTTGCCGCCATTGTCTGAATTGCTTGATTGTTTTATCGGTATTTATATGATCCATATTGTTAAAACGCACTTTGGGCATGATGTAACTCCCTCCCTGATGAACCCGTTCTCCAAAAAACGCAGCGGTTCAATTTAACTATATATTGTCACTCGAGTGTGAACATAAAATGATGCAACATCCTGATATATGTAAAGTATAATTCAATCACGGCTGTAAAGGAAATTCTGCGATAATACAGCAAAAACAGACCCTCCCGGATCAATCAGGAAGGCCTGTTCCACATGTTGCTGTCAGTCCTGTGGATTTTTAAAGCGTGCCGAATAAATAAACAGAAACACAATCGCCACCACTATAATAATAGGCGACTCATACATAATCGTAAAATGCTCGAAAGCAGCCATTGAACTCATCCTTTCTTCCCTGCTTCTCCTCGCACATATTTTGCATCGAATAGGAACAGTCTTAATATCAGAATCAGCGAAGGGATCAGCACCAGCAGACCCGCAACAAACGCCGTAATCAACGCATACGCCATCGTAGAATTTGTAAAGCTGTCGTAGACATTAATGTAGGGATACAGAACATACGGGAGATGCGAGCGGCCGTAGCCATACCAGGCAAATGCAAATTGCAGCATCACCAATATGAATGAAACCCCTAGATGCCGCCGCTGCCATACCAGATAAACTGCTCCCGCAAAGCATATGAAGGATGCGACAAACATCCAGGCTATGTTCAGCATATTGGTAAAATGATCTGGATTTTGTTTGTTAATCTGAAAAAATGCGAGTAGACTCGCAACAATCGTTGGACCGCTCCAAAGCAGTGCATATCCTCGTACGATTTCAAAAGCGACCTTGTCTCCTGCCCTTTTGGCATAATAGGCCAAAAACATCGCCGAGATATACAGTACGCTTACCAACGCCAGAAAAATAACCGCCCACGTATAGGGATTACTTAATAGCTGTCCCCATTGCAGGTGCACACCTGTACTGTTCTCCACAATAATGCCGCCTTCCGATATAGCGAGGACCGTCGACAGTGCCGCCGGAATCAGCAACCCTGTCGCACCGTATAACGCCATATAAACGATATTATTTTTACCGGAATGCCCATACGTATTGTATGCATAATACACTCCTCGGATGGCAAGAAGCACAATCGCAATACTGCCGGGAACGAGTAACGCCGTACCATAGTAATATGCCGCATCCGGGAAGAACCCGTTTAATCCCACCACAAAAAAGATGAGAAATACGTTTGTTACCTCCCACACCGGGGATAGATACCGTTGAATAATATTGTGGATTTTGTTCTGGTGGCCTGTTAACACACTGTAAAAGCTGAAAAAACCTGCACCAAAATCAATGGATGCCACAAGCAAATATCCGAACAGGAATGTCCACAAAATGGCGATACCTACAATTTCATAGCTCACTTGCCTTCAGCCCCTTCCAGGCCCAGCTGCCTTATCTCTTCCACCGCATCCTTATTGCGGAATAGCTTGCTGAGTACCTTAATGGCCGAGAAACACAACACCAGATACAAAATAACAAACAACACCAGCATCCACCCGACACTCGTAGAAGTGGTTGCTGCTTCGGAGACCTTCATATATCCGCGTAAAATCCACGGCTGTCTACCGACCTCCGCAAACATCCATCCGAGCTCAATAGCTACCATCGCCATCGGCCCCACCAGAATGAGCGCCAACAGCAGCCATCTGGGGTATGGTTTGCGACCTGGCAAACGCTTGCGGATCAGATATAACAGTGGAATGACGAGAATCAGCACTCCTGTGGTGATTTTGAGGTCAAACATATAATGAATAGACAGCGGCGGACGCTCCTCCACCGGATAGTCATTTAATCCCTTAACCTCCGTACTGGGCAAATTACCAGCCAACACACTAAGTGCATAAGGCACTTTCAAGGCATATTTGATTTCACCGTTTTCATCCATAAAGCCACCATATACAAAGGGGGCGTGCGTCATCGTATCAAAATGCCATTCGGCGGCAGCCAGCTTCTCCGGCTGATATTTGGCCAGAAATTTACCGGATGCGTCTCCAATCATCACGGTACTGATGGCAAACACAATGGTACAGGTGGCAGTCAGCTTCAGCGCCTTTTTGAAATAAGGGTGATTACGCCCTCGCAGCATGCTGTAAGCAGCCAGCCCCATCAGCACACCAGCGCTCAATGTATACGAGGAAGCCAATACATGGGACACTTTGGTCGGCGTAGCCGGATTTAGCATAGCCTCGATGGGATGAATATTTGTCATGACTCCATTTTTGAGTGTAAAGCCTTGAGGTTGGTTCATGAACGAGTTCACAGTCGTAATAAAAACTGCTGATGCAGATGAGGCAATCGCTACCGGGATGAGCAGCATCAGGTGAAAATATTTGCTTTTAAACCGATCCCAGGTATACAAGTAGATGCCCAGGAATATAGCTTCGATGAAAAAAGCAAACGTCTCCAAAAACAGGGGTAGCGCAATCGCTTGTCCAGCCACCCTCATAAAGGTGGGCCAAAGCAAGCTGAGCTGCAGACCAATGGAGGTGCCTGTAACGACACCCACGGCAACGGTAATGACAAACCCTCGCGCCCACCGTCGGGCCAGCAGTGTATAATGCGGATCACCAGTTCGCAGCCCGCGCCATTCTGCTAGTGCAATCATTAAGGGTACGCCGACGCCGATAGATGCAAATACGATATGAACAAACAGGGTAATTCCGGTCAGCATCCGGCTTAGTAATACAGGGTCCAGTGAAGACAAATGGGTTTCACTCCTTCATTTCACATTTTAAACATCGCGGATCACTCTGGATTACCAACTAAGGAGTCAAGCGAGCTATGCTTTTAATTACGGCATAAAGCATAATGGCCGCAATTACTATACATACAATAATGAGCGTTCTTTCCTGCTTGCGGAACATAGGAACGCCTCCTTCACTTATCTATTGGCGCATTTTGGTAACCTATTCACAGTTTGGTTCATTCTGTCGAGTTTTAACCCTGCTTCTGCATTGAATGTAGCAGTATTTCTTTTTAGATATTGTTTTATGCATTTCAATACGCTATATTGATATATAGTTAGATAACCTAATTATATGAAAAGAGTGACTGTATGCCACCAAAACAAAGTAAGCGGGACACCGCCCAGCAGTCTCTTCCTCGTCTGGGGCCAGAACCTTATCTGGAGTTAATGGATCAAACTGCCCTTGCAGGAACGGATCGACAACTTGCCCGTATTGGTCTCTTCCTGCTATGGACAGGTGATAATGTGCTCGACGCGGTAGATTTGGATCTAGCCGCTTACGGACTGACAGAGAGTAAGCTAGATTTATTGTTGCTATTGACATTGCACCAATCCCAGGCTCAGATGAGCCCCTCTATGATTGCCGACCGCCTAGGCATCCGACGTGCATCTGTAACATCCCTCCTGGATTGGACAGAGCAACGAGGATGGATTATCAGAGAACATAATTCTACAGATCGACGCAAAATTCATGTACGCATTACAGAAGCGGGTTCTCATCTTGTGCAGCAGGTGCTCCCTGTTTTTTGGTCTTCCTGTGCTTCCCTAGCGAGTATTTTGGAGCCTGAGGAGCAGGTCGTTTTTTCGCAGATTATAGAGAAAATCCATCATCATATGGAAGGCAGACTGGGGGTGGGTAGATAAATTTTTTTAAACATATAATTAGGTTATCTAATATATTCAATTGTTTGTATTAACAAGTTGCTTACTTTATGATTAAGGAGTGTTTAATTGATGAGTAAATTACGAACCCGTCATACCGTTATACAGAAAGGAAATGTTGCTCTCCCCTATGCATGGATGACTGTAATCCTATGTTGGTCAGCGGTTGTCGTCATGTCCAGCCTGTATGTGACGATCCCTTTGCTCCCTTTCTTTGCTAAAGTATTTGGAAAAACGCTTGCTGAAGCAGCCCTGCCGGGCAGTATCTTTTCCTTAGGCTTTGCGGCAGGATGTCTTGTTTATGGTGGATTGTCTGACCGCTTTGGACGAAAGCAAGTTATCGTCACCGGACTGCTCGCACTAACGATTATTTCTTTGTCCATCAGTTTAACCAGTCAGTATTCTGTATTGGTTATACTGCGCTTGCTTCAAGGTTTGGCTGCAGCCACCTTTTCCCCCGTTGCTCTCGCATACGCCGTCGATATGTTTCCGGCCGAAAAACGGGTAACAGCTATCGGCTTTATCAGCACCGGTTTTCTAGTAGCGGGTATTGCTGGACAGGTATTTAGTATTGTCATCAGCGAACAAATGGGATGGAATACGGTATTTCGGATGCTAGGCGTTTTGTATGCAATTACCTTCCTAATCGTCCTTTTTTTCCTACCTAAAACCCCTTCCCCTCAACGAGGTGTTCGCATTTGGGCAGCTTTCAGTCAATTAGGAACCGTCCTGCGCTCGTATCCTTTATGGTTAGCCTACACGGTCGCTTTTGTTCTCCTGATGTCCTTTGTGAGCATGTATACGGTTTTGGGTAGCTATCTTAGCGGCCCTGAATTTGGCCTGAATAGCCGACAGATGCTTTATGTCAGATCCGCTGGTATCATCGGCATGCTCCTTTCACCATTCGCCGGAAAGCTGGGCCAGAAATTCGGTGTGCATATTATATTACGTACAGCCCTTATTCTTGCTATCCTCAGCTTGGCACTAATGGGAATGACGCATTCTCTGATAGCTATCGTAGTATTGAGTGTATGTTTTGTCAGCGGCATTGCCCTGAGTGTCCCTTCACTTATAGCAATCGTCGGCCAGCTCGGGGGTGCAGCAAGGGCTATAGCCGTCTCACTGTATACCTTCGTCCTGTTTGCCGGTACGAGTCTAGCCCCTACGCTTTCCATTCGTTTGATGGGAAATGGCAGTAATCAGACAACTACATTTATGATGCTGGCAACTGTTCTGTCTGTAGGCTTTATCGCCTCTCTCCTGATCCGTCAGAAGCAGAATGATTCGTTGAAGCGGAATGCATAGTACAGCATCAAACTATAAACCGAACTTAAAGGCTACCTATAGTGCCACTGCGCAGCCGGATGGTACTTCCCATCGCCACCGCCCCCGGATTTCTAGAATAAAGCCTATGATTAGGGTGAAAATCCGGGGACAAAAGCGACCGCTACGCTTGTACAGCACCATTCCGCCTACTCCGTTTTCATGTTAATTTTCCGAGTTCGGCTTATATAGCATCCTGTTTTTATTAAAAAAAACTCCATATTCATCAGACATGTTTACCCGAATTAGTGTGAGATATGTCATTGCGTTTTCCTCGGAAACGCCAACTTCTCTTTGGAGAGATTCGCAGAATGAGTTACAATACAGATAAGATATATATGGAGAACTTTTGAACAGGAGGCTGTACTGAGCTATGAAAATAACATCTATCGAGCCAACTCCCAGTCCGAACACCATGATGCTGCATCTGGATGAGCGACTGGAAGCGGGTATCCGCAGAACATATACACGGGACAATGAGCGTTCCGCTCCCCCATTTATCCGGCGCATGCTAGGCATTGAAGGGGTCAAAAGTGTGTTTCACACGACCGACTTCGTAGCCCTTGACCGCAAAGGGAATGCAGATTGGTCCACCATTCTGGGTCAAGTCCGGGATCGGCTAGGCGAGGAAGGCGCTGACGCCAATTGGGATTTGCCAGAGGAAACCTCTGGAGAAGCATTTGGCGAAGCACAGGTCTTTGTGCAATTTTTTCGCGGCATTCCTATGCAAATCCGAGTCAAGGCGGGGCAGCAGGAGGAACGAATTTCCTTGTCCGACCGCTTTGTGCAGGCCGTTACCCGTGTAGCGAGTGCAACGCTGATCAAGGAACGCAAGCTGAGTGATTACGGCGTCCGCTACGGTGAACTGCCGGACATTGCACGCGAGGTCGAGCAGGAATTGGAGGCAGCCTTTCCACAGGATCGGCTGGAGCAGATTATCCAACAGGCGATTGCCCACGGCGCAAACAACAGCGAATTCGTAGAGGAACGCCGCGAATGGAGCGATGCCGAGCTGGAGAAGGCCCTGCAGCACGAGGATTGGCGCACACGCTACGCTGCGCTGGATCGGCTGGAGCCGACGCCTGAGCATTTGCCGCTTATCCGGCAAGCGCTGCATGACGACAAAATGCAGCTGCGGCGGCTGGGCGTCGTCTATCTGGGCGATATTCGCTCACCGGAGGCGATGGATCTGCTAGCCGAGGCGCTGCGCGATCCTTCGGCGGCAGTACGCCGCACCGCAGGCGACACGTTGTCGGACATCGGCGACCCGGTCGCTACCAGCGCAATGATCGGAGCCCTGTCGGATAGCAGCAAGTTGGTGCGCTGGCGGGCGGCACGTTTTTTATACGAGGTTGGAACCGAGGATGCACGTGATGCGCTGGAGAAGGCTGTCGATGATCCCGAATTCGAGGTTAGTCTGCAGGCTAAAATGGCGCTGGAACGCATCGAATCAGGCGAACAAGCCGCGGGCACAGTTTGGCAGCAGATGGCCAAGCGGAACTCTTAATTTAAGATTCTACGAGTGATTTTCAAAAAATTGTCGATTGTCAGAAGATGTACAGGTACGATATACTGTAGTTCGCTATACAATAAAATATCATGTCATACACCTCATCAACCCTGTTTTATGATGAGGTAGAGGTCGCGGATGTAATCAGTACACCGGAGGAGACGATAAGAGCCGTCTGAGATTCCAGTGGAAAGGTACACCCGCCGAAGTATGCGGAGCTGACTCTTTGTAAATACTCCGAATGCTGGGGCTGCTAACCGAAAGGAGCAGAACTGTCACACGCTGTCCTAACACAGACACGTGTGTTGAGCTATCTTGTTATAGAAGAAGGTATGGTGCGGAATGCATAGACAAAACCGCAGGCGTATTCCCTGCGGTTTTTTGATTTATATACTCCCCCTCCTTCTGGCTCTTGCCCTGACATGAAATACAATTTCATGAAGGAGTGTTTGAACGTGCAACACAAAGCAACACCTGACGCAACCTTGCGTAAAAGTCTCAAAGCCCGCCATATGACGATGATCGCCCTCGGCGGCTCTATCGGTACGGGCCTGTTCCTCGCCAGTGGAGGCGCGGTTGCCGAAGCTGGACCCGGCGGTGCGCTGCTGGCTTATGCAGCAGTTGGCCTCATGGTCTACTTCCTTATGACCAGCCTTGGTGAGTTGGCTACATTTATGCCTGAATCCGGCTCTTTTAACACCTATGCAGGCCGCTTCGTCGATCCGGCTTTCGGTTTCGCCATGGGCTGGAACTTCTGGTACAACTGGGCGGTGACGATTGCTGCCGAATTGGCAGCAGCGACCGTGCTCATCAAATATTGGTTCCCGGAAAGCCACTCTGCCTGGTGGAGTCTGTTATTCCTAGCCGTAATCTTCGCGCTCAACGCGTTGACCGTCAAAGGCTACGGTGAGTCTGAATACTGGTTCGCCATGATTAAAATTGTGACCGTGGTCATCTTTTTGACCGTAGGTGTGCTGATGATCTTCGGCATTATGGGTGGTCCTGCGGTTGGCTTTGCCAACTTCACAGTAGGAGACGCCCCGTTCCATGGCGGATTCTTTGCTGTATTAGGCGTATTCATGGCAGCGGGCTTTTCCTTTCAGGGAACGGAGCTGATTGGGGTAGCCGCTGGAGAGAGCGAAAATCCGCGTGAAAATGTGCCACGCGCCATCCGTCAAATCTTTTGGCGCATCCTGTTCTTTTATATTCTGGCGATTCTCGTGATTGGATTGATCATTCCGTACACCAATCCAAATTTGCTGCGGGGAGATATCAGTGACATCGGGGTCAGCCCGTTCACGCTCGTATTTGAAAAAGCAGGGCTTGCGATTGCTGCTTCTGTTATGAACGCTGTTATTTTGACCTCTGTATTGTCGGCAGGTAACTCGGGTATGTACGCGGCAACTCGGGTGCTGTACGCTTTGGCACGGGAAGGTAAAGCCCCACGCTTCCTCGGACGTATCAATAGACGTGGCATTCCTATGAACGCGCTGCTGATCACGACTGCTGTCGGTATGCTAGCCTTTCTCGCCTCTCTGTATGGAGACGGTGTAGTCTATAACTGGCTGCTGAATGCTTCTGGAATGTGCGGATTTATTACGTGGGTCGGGATTGCAGTCAGCCATTATCGTTTCCGCCGTGCCTTTACTGCACAGGGCCACAGTCTAAGTGAGCTTCCATACAAAGCACGCTGGTTCCCGTTTGGGCCGTTGTTCGCCTTCGCTCTGTGTATCATTGTCATTATCGGGCAAGGGGCGGATGCCTTCACCGGACAGGAGATTGACTGGAAAACGATGATCGCTACGTATATGAGTGTGCCGCTGTTCCTTCTGCTGTGGCTCGGCTACAAATGGATCAAACGTACTAAAATCGTTCCGTTAAAAGAATGTGATTTGAGTCCAGATGCTTCTTCGGATAAATAATAGAAAACAGTAAAAAAAGCCCGTCTCCACATCTCAGGGAAAAAACGCTGGTAAACCTGGTCCAAGACCGTTTATCCGCATTTTCACCTGTATATGCCCGGAGACGGGCTTTTTCTGTTTATTTGGAGGAAGGTTCCAATGAAGCTGACAAAGACATGGATAAGGCACGACGACTAAAAATACCGTATATAACAGCAATCAGCGTCAGCACTGCAGAAAATAAGTACAAATTAACGATGCCCAGATGATCTGCAATCCAGCCCATTAACAGAAGCGAAATACAAAAGGTCAAACTAGTCAGTGTGGCCTGGGCAGACAGCACCTTGGGCAAATCATGTACAGACACACTCATTTGCATCATCGTGCGGCGGGATACGACGGACATTTCCGCAGGTAGTCCCATCAACAACACGATGAGCAGCGTCAGCGGCGGTAATGTGTTCAGTGCATACCATGCTGTCAGCAGCCCGTAGCCTGCCATCCCCGCCAACATGGCGGGCAGCAGTCTGCGCTGCAAATGCTTGACGCAGGCGAGGACAACGATGCCACCGCCAATCGCTCCTGCAAAATACGCTGCATTGATGTATCCCCACCATGCCTCGCTCTTGTGCAAAACCTGCTGAGCGAAAGCAAGCGTGAACGCGCCTACCCAAACCGAACCCCCTAGAAGATCAATCATATCCATAAAAATAAGAGCTTTCAGTCTGCGACTGGCTCCGATGAGGCTCCAGCCTTCACGCAGTATCTCCTTTTTACGTTTGGGAGGTAATTCGGGGCTCTCTGACTCATGGCCAAGCAGCGTATCTTCCAAATGCATAGGAGGCATGTCATGATGCCCTTGCCCGGGCTCAGTACCAGCTTCGAAAACCGAAACATCTCCACCTCGCACCCTTGTTCCAGGTTGCAGTAAATAATGGACTTTGCCCTCTAGTGGATCTCGAATCAAGCTGGTGAAGATCATTGCTACCATATACAATCCGCCAGCCACCAGCAGTGTTTTTTCCGAGCCTAGCATGGCTACGAGCACACCACTAAGCCCCCACCCCGCTAATTGCACCGTCTGATCGCTGACCGATACCAGACTGTTTGCCCGCATGAGTCCTTCCTCGGACGCAAGGCGGGGAATCAGCGCATTACGTGCAGGCGTGGTCCAGCCGTCCAGAAAGGACATGGCTGCCACCAACGTAAACACAATCACCCATATCGGCTCCGTGCCCGCTGACCACAAGTGGCCCAGCAGAATAGCGAAGAAAACCAGTTGTCCGAACTGAGAAACGAATAAAATAAAAGGAAGCTGGAATCGGGCCAAAATGAGCGGTGCTAAAAAGCCGCTGATCATCTGTGCTCCCATTCGCAGCAACGGAACGAGCACCGAAGAGAAGATGGAGTCCGTTTCATGAAAAACCAGAGACACAAGTGCCATAATGTAAAGAATGTCGGCCGCATTAGACATGGTCTGCGTGCCAAGCAAATAGGTAAAGGAACGCTTGTGCATATAAATAAAATACTCCTTTGTTAATGTAGCTTTTTACAACAAGATGATTAGGTCCATTTCAGGGTTACACGAAGATTACCGGTACTTCCTAGATCCGTAATCTGATAGGAAATGGATTTCAAACCGAGTTGATATAAGGATTGTAAATCCTCCTTGAGACTTCGCTCCGTTCCCTGATAGGCGAAGGTAAGTGTCGTCCCTCCCTTATTTGCAATCTTACGTACCTGTTCCTTAATGTCGGCAGATGATTTAACCAGACCCTTGCCGTCTTGCAGCGGATATTCGAGGGTATTGTACAGTTTTTGATACACAGCAGCCTTTGATCCTCCGGCAGATACTAGTGCTGATAAGGTTTCCCGATACGATGTATTCGCCTGAGGATACGGCTTAACCCATGAGTGATCCCGCCGCATTTCGGTATCCGTCAGAAGATAATATGAAGTGCTTACCTCGTTCGCGCGATCCGGGGTTGGATCATCCCATGTCGTATCCATGTGATACCATCGACCATCTAATAAAACAAGATTCCATGCATGCAGCTGGCCTCCTGCTCTTCCTTCCACAATCCGGTTCGTAATGCCTGCACGTTCCAGCATTTTATAGGCCAGCAGTGAATAACCCTGACAGACCGTGCTTCCCGTTTTCAGGCCATCATAGGCTGTGTACTTTTGCTGTGTTTCATCATACTTCAGGCGAACGACGATCCAATCATGAATGGCCTTTACCTTCTCATGATCCGTCATTCCCTTCGTAATAATATCCCCCAGCACCGTTTTAACTGTGCTATCCACATATGCTGTCTGTTCCTTCGTCTCCCGGTAGCTTAAACGAATCGTAACCTGAGCGGAGGTCGTTGTGCCTGTATAGCTGAATGCATAGCTTTTGATCGTATAATTCACATACGGATCGCTCTCCATGGCCTGTTGGATGGCCGTCTGTAATTGCTGCTTGAGACCGTTCACTCGCCCTTGATATGTAAAGGTCAGCGTTTCACTCCGCGTAGCCATTGCCTGTAAAAGCTTGTTCTGAAGCTGCTGCGATGATACGGATGGAGCCGGCTTAACCGACGTCGCATACACATTGCTGCCCCACTCCACAGCCTGCGGCAGCAACACAGCCAGCGCTGCACCCGCAACCAGACATTTTACAAGCCTAACCCCGATTTTTCTGTTCATACAGAGCGTTCCTGCCCTTCTTAGCATAGTTGTAAACAGCTATATCTTACCATAAAAACAGTTGCTCCAAACGCTCTAGTTTTGTCGGTTGCAGACAAGTAAGGGCGCAGTTCAAGACAGGTTGTGACATCATATTCGGCTAGATAACAGATGGGACAACGAGCAGTTTTGTCGTTCGTAGAGAGTTTTATCACAGCAATCTAGGTTTCCTCATGATATGGTACTGGCATCGGAAGTAAATGATATTGATTCTCATTCTAGATCAGAAAGGCTGAGCACCATGCCAGAATGTATCTCACTCCTTCGTACACCACTGGGTCAGACTGTGCGTTTGCAATCTCTCGCCCCTCTTCATCCCTCATTGCGCCGCCGTTTAACAGACATGGGCATTAACGAAGGTTCCATCATACGGTTAAAAAAAATCAGTTTATTGGGCGGTCCTATTGTCATTGAATGCAACGGCCAACTGGTCGGCCTTCGCCAAAATCAGGTGAAGCAACTGGAGGTTGTTCCAACATGGACATGATCGCTCTATTCGGTAATCCCAACACAGGAAAAACCTCATTATTCAACAAGCTGACTCGTACGTATGCAGAAGTAGGAAACTGGTCCGGCGTCACAGTGGAAAAGAAAACAGGAATCCTGCGTGACAAGTCTGCCGTATTGGTGGATTTGCCGGGCGCCTACTCTTTGCTCCCTCTTTCGCTGGATGAAGGTGTCGCAACTCGATATTTGCTGGAAGAACCTCCTACGGCCCTGATCAACATTGTGGATGCCTCCCAGCTCCAGCGTAATCTCTATCTGACCGTACAACTACTGGAGTATGGCCGTCCGCTTGTACTTGGCTTAAACATGACTGACGTAGCTGATGCCACGGGTCTTCGTGTAAACAAGGAATTGTTAGCTGATCAATTGAACGTTCCCATCATTCCTATGGTGGCGCGTACAGGCAGTGGAAGTAAGCAAATGCTCGCTTCTCTTCGGGAGGTAAGACGTACATCCAATGCTTTTCAACTGGACTACGGCCCTGCCGTTGAAGCTGCTATTACCGATATTTGCAACTTGCTGCCGAATGCATCTGTACCGCAGCTTCGATGGGCCGCACTGCAATGTCTGGAAGGCAATCCTGTCGTCATGGAATGGATGACGAATGAGGTACAGCGTGAACAAGTAACTGCACGCATCCACCGTTGCGAGAAAGAACTTCTCGCTGAAGGCCATGCCATCACCCCTGCTCAGCATATTCGTTCTGTACGAACAGCATGGATTGCTGATCTGTGCACCAAGGCACTCGACACCTCCAAGCTCAGACCGCACAGCCTGACGGATAGGCTGGATGCACTATTAACTCACCGGTATCTGGGGATTCCGATCTTTTTGCTGCTGATGTACGCTACCTTCAAGTTCACCTTTGATTGGGCGGGTACGATCCTTTCAGATATGCTGGATGGATTTTTTTCAGGGACACTCAGCACTTGGATTTCTGAGTTACTCGTTCACTTGAACGCGTCCGCTTTTACGCAAAGTCTAGTCGTGGATGGCATCGTGGCTGGAGTCGGGGGTGTGCTTGTTTTTCTGCCTCAAATTGCTATTTTATTTCTGATAATTTCAGTGATCGAAGACTCCGGGTATATGGCACGGGTCACGATACTCATGGATCGCCTGATGCAAGCCGTAGGCTTGAACGGGAAAAGCTTCATTCCCTTCATCATCGGATTTGGGTGCAATGTCCCTGCGATTATGGCAGCACGCACCATTGAACAGCCCAGAGAACGTCTCATTACCACGTTGCTGGTGCCCTTTATGTCATGTTCAGCCCGCCTGCCGGTATATGCGTTGTTTGCGGGTGTGTTTTTTCCAACACATGCGGCAAGCATCATCATGCTGATGTATGTGTTAGGAATCGTCGTTTCGCTTATACTTGCCAAAATTTTTTCCAAAGTATCCATTTTGTCGGGTGAACCCTCTCTCTTCATCGTGGAACTTCCTCCCTATCGAGTGCCACAGGCTCTTACGCTATTCCGCAGCACATGGGAGAAGGTCAAAGGCTTTGTCCGTAAAGCCGGAACCATTATTCTTGCAGGCTCCGTTGGCATCTGGCTCTTGTCCAATTTCGGTCCACAGGGCTTCGGGGCAAAAATGGATGACAGCCTGCTCGCCTCCGTTGGAGGATGGTTTGCGCCCATACTGGCCCCTCTTGGTTTCGGTACCTGGCAAGCAGGCGCTTCCCTGCTCACGGGCTTTATGGCCAAGGAGGTTATCGTATCAACGATGAATATCATTTACCACGTTCCTGATATGCAGGGACTGGAACTACAAGTCAGACAGGCCTTTACACCGCTTGCCTCTTTTAGCTTTATGGTGTTCATTCTGTTGTATGTGCCGTGTCTGGCTACGGTAGCAGTCATTCGTAAAGAAACCCTTTCGTGGCGTTGGACCGCATTTTCTGTGATCTATCCTTTGACCGTCGCATATATCATCGCCGTCTTAATCTATCAATGTGGCAGATTATTAGGTTGGATTTAAGTCTGACCTTACAGTAAATAAAAGGAAGTGGATTCCATGATCAATATCATCATTTTATTGGCGATCCTCGGTTATAGTGCGTGGGTGCTGGTACGATTTTTGCGAAAAAGCCGTCAAGGCGCCTGTGCGGGGTGTTCGTCGAGCAAGTCATGTCCGGGTTGTGCCGGGAGTTCTATGAATGAAGATCATGCGAAAATCAAGAAAAGTATTTAATTTCAACTTATCATTACATGAAAAAAGCGGCTTCGAGGGTTTCTTACACCCGAAGCCGCTTCTTATTTACGCTCAAAGCTCACCGTATTCAGCGATATACTGCCAAATGCTCACTTAGCTCTCGTGTGTGCAAGTAAACTTCACGGTACAGCTCGTATAGGCCTTCATACCGTGCTACACGCTCCGGGTTCGGCGAATATCTCGCTGCTTCACGCAGAAAAGCTTCAGCACACGCTTGCAGAGATTCAAACCAGCCACTACCATAAGCAGCCAGCATGGCCGCCCCCAAGGCAGGTCCCTGCTCGCTTTCCAGCTTGATGATATCCGCGTTAAAAATATCTGCCTGCATTTGCAGCCATGCCTCATTACGCGCACCGCCGCCGATGGAGATTACCTCATTCACCGTTTTGCCCGTTCCTCTGAGAATATCAATGGATTCCTTGAGCGAAAACGTTATTCCTTCCAGCACCGCTCGTGTAAAATGCACAAGCTTATGCCCCGCATCCATCCCGATAAAGCTGCCTCGAATGGTTGCATCCGGATGAGGTGTACGTTCGCCGACGATATAAGGCGTGAACAGCAGCCCTTGGCTGCCCGGCTCAACAGAGTTCACATCTGACAACAGTGCATCAAAAGAATGCTCTGGTGCAAAGGTATCCTTAAACCAGGTCAAGCTGTATCCGGCCGCGAGCGTAACCCCCATAATATAATAAGCATTCTGCTCACTATGATTAAAAAAATGCGCCCGCCCCTGCACATCAATATCCTTGCGTTCCTCATAGGAAAGTACAACCCCTGAGGTGCCAATGCTGCACAGAGTGCGGCCTTCGCTCAAAATGCCAGCGCCAATCGCGCCACATGCGTTGTCCGCACCACCTGCAAAGACCTTCGTTTCAGGCGAAAGCCCGCTCTGCTCCGCAATCTCCGGCAGTAGCGTACCCGTCTGATCAAAGGATTCCACCAGCGGCGGGAACAGTGACAACGGTAGATCAAACGCGGCAGCGATCTCTTCACTCCACTGCTTGTTGGCAATATCCAGCAGCAGCGTGCCCGCCGCATCCGAGTACTCCGTCGCCAGCTCTCCTGTCAGACAGTAGCGCACATAATCCTTGGGCAGCATAAAATGTGCCGCACGGGCCAGCACGTCTGGCTCATGCTCCTGCACCCACAGCAGCTTGGGTAGCGTGAAGCCTTCCAGCGCGCGATTACGTGCGATGTTCAGCAGCTTCGATCCGAGCTTTTCTTCAATACGACGGCATTGTGCTGTTGTACGCGTGTCATTCCACAGAATAGCCGGACGAAGCACTTGGCCTTCCTTGTCAGTCAGCACAAGCCCGTGCATCTGTCCCGAAAAGCTAATACCGTCCACGGCATCTGTGCCGCCGATTCCAGCCTTCTCCACAAGCTGTTTCAGTGATGCTAACGTGCCACTGACCCAGTCCTCAGGATGCTGCTCGCTATAGCCTGCCTTTGGCTGATGAAGCGGATAAGACTGAGAGGTTTCATAAGCCACCTGTCCCTTGCGGTTAACCAATACCGTTTTGACCGCGCTGGTACCCAGATCTACGCCGATGACATAGCGCTCCTGCTCCTGATTTAGCTTCTCCTGCATTGGAGTTCCTCCTTCCTTGTTATCGTACAGCCGTTGTTTCATCAGGATTTTGCAAAATTCGATTCCAGTCGCTCCGAAGTGCAAGATATAGACGAACTAAACCATTTCGATCTATATCTTGTTCATTGGAAGTCGCTTATGGGATTTTTGCAAAATCCTCACATATATAAGTTCTGACATTAGTCAGCCAAAATGTATTGATTTAATGTTGCTTTCAGATATTCCTGACGACCGGATACGTTTTTACGTGGTGTTTCGTTCGCTAAAGCATATTCAGCCAGAGAAGCAAGCGTTGCTTTTCCGGATACGATGTCAGCTCCAATACCTTCTTTAAAGCTGCTGTAGCGCTTCTCAATAAAGTCTTCAAACACACGATCCTCGATCAGTTTAGCGGCTACCTTCAGTCCCTTCGCATACGTATCCATACCTGCGATGTGTGCAAGGAACAAGTCTTCCGGCTCAAATGATGCTCTACGCACCTTGGCATCAAAGTTGATACCGCCACGGCCCAAGCCTTCATTTTGCAGCACTTCATACATGGTTAGTGTGGCATCATACAGATCAACCGGGAATTCATCCGTATCCCAGCCCAGCAGCAAATCTCCCTGATTTGCATCCAGTGATCCCAGCATGCCGTTAATCCGTGCTACACGTACTTCATGATCAAAAGTATGACCCGCCAAAGTTGCATGATTAGCTTCCAGATTAAGCTTGAAATGCTGATCCAGATCATATTTTTGCAGGAAGGCAATCGTCGTCGCGGCATCAAAATCATACTGATGCTTAGTTGGCTCTTTCGGTTTTGGCTCAATCAGGAACTGAGCGTCAAAGCCAATTTCACGCGCATAGTCTACGGCCATATGGAACATACGTCCCAAATTGTCCTGCTCCAGCTTCAAATCCGTGTTCAGCAGTGTTTCATAGCCTTCACGGCCTCCCCAGAAAACATAGTTATCTGCGCCCAGACGTTTGCCAACTTCCAATCCTTTTTTAATCTGAGCAGCTGCGTGGGCGTATACATCTGCATTGCAAGTCGAGGCAGCTCCATGCAAATACCGTGGATGGCTAAACATGTTCGCCGTGTTCCACAGCAGTTTTTTCCCCGTAGCTTTCATATGTTCCTCAATCAGGTCCACGATGGTATCCAGATTGCTGTAAAATTCCTTCAATGACGCACCTTCTGGTGCAATATCCACATCGTGGAAAGCAAAATAAGGTAAATTCAGCTTATCCAGTAGCTCAAAGGCAGCCTCCACACGGGCCTTCGCCAAATCCAGCCCGGTAAACTTGGACCATGGACGTTCCGCTGTTTCTACACCAAAAGGATCGGAGCCGCCTGCAACCAGTGTATGCCAATAGGCCATGCTAAAACGCAAATGCTCTTCCATCGTTTTTCCCGCTACAATTTCCTGTGGATTATAAAATTTGAACGCAAAAGGATTGTCGGATTGCTTGCCCTCAAAGTTAATTTTAGATACCTGTTCGAAATAAGCCATTATAAGTTCCTCCTTTATAGTAAACGTTTACAAAAATGATTCTAGCACAGCCAAAAGACTTTGTCTATTGCTTAAACTAAGTTTGTTTTTATGATATAATATCAGGAATTACACCAACAGGAAGTGAATTAACCATGAATGTCACTGGCGATCAGGCGCTTGTCAAAAAGCTGAATAAATCCATTGTGCTGGAGCGTATTCGCCTTCATGCTCCGCTATCCCGGGCACAGTTATCCAGTCAAACTGGATTAAACAAGGCCACCGTTTCCAATCTAGTGGCAGAGCTCATCACTGATGGACTTGTGTATGAGACGGGATTAGGAGAATCCAGCGGCGGGCGTAAGCCTTTAATGCTGCTATTCAACAGCCGTGCAGGCTTTGTACTCGGTATTGAGGTGAGCGTACAGTACATCAAGGGCGCTCTAACTGATCTGTCAGGTACCATTGAAACTGAGCTTACCCTTTCCCTAAATCAGCATGATTCCGCCTTTGTTATGGAACAGATTCGAAAGCTCGTTCAGGAGCTCATGCAAGCGACTCCTCCCTCCCCTCACGGTATTGTCGGCATTGGGCTGGGGGTGCCGGGTATGGTGGATGAAACCGGAAGCGTTTTGTTCGCACCCAATCTGGGCTGGGAAAAGGTTCCGCTGCGGCAGCAGCTTGAGGCCGAGCTAGGTCTGCCCGTCGTAGTGGATAACGAAGCTAACGTCGGCGCACAGGGCGAGTTGTACTATGGTATGGACGGCGATCACCGACAGCAGGTGCGGGATCTGGTCTACATCAGTGCAGGGTCCGGTATCGGGGCGGGGATTATCATTGATGGCAAACCGTATCAAGGAGCTTGGGGCTACGCCGGAGAGACGGGTCATATGACCATTGATTGGAACGGACGACTCTGCTCCTGCGGTAGTCGCGGCTGCTGGGAGCTCTATGCTTCAGAGAAGGCGTATGTAGCATCCACATTGAAACTACCTGCACATAATACAGCGGAATTACTGCCGTTTGCTCAGCAAGGTGAAGCAAGTACATTAAGCGTCCTTGATGATATTGGGCGATATTTGGGTGTGGGTATTACCAACATTGTGAACAGCCTCAACCCCGGAATGCTTATCATCGGCGGTCCACTGGCGGAAGCCAGACCTTGGTTGGAGCAAAGCATGCGTGATGTGATTGACGAACGTGCCCTGCCCTATCACCGTCGGCAACTACAGATTCGTTTCTCCACGCTTGGCAGCCGTTCGACGATGCTAGGTGCCGCCTATGCAGCAACAGCTCCTTTTCTCGGGCGAGTACGCGTGTCTTTATAAGAAGAAAAAGCGTACGGGAACACTTAGGTTCCTGTACGCCCACTTTTCTCGTGATTTTGGAAAATTTTCTTCTTACAACCCGTTATTGGAGATAACATCCTTATACCAGTAGAAGCTCTTTTTTCGTTTTCTTTCAAGTGTCCCGTTACCGTCATTGTCTTTGTCCACATATATAAATCCGTATCTTTTTTCCATTTCAGATGAGGAATAACTGACCAAGTCGATCGCTCCCCAGCTGGTGTAACCCATGAGTTCAACCCCGTCTAGAATCGCTTCATGCATTTGTTCAAAATGTGCGCGGAAGTAATCAATACGATAATCATCCTGAATACTACCATCTTCCTCCACCTTGTCGTATGCCCCCAAGCCATTTTCTACAATGAACAATGGTACTTCATAGCGGCTGTAGAGCTCATTCAGAGACAGTCTCAAGCCGACCGGGTCAACCTGCCAGCCCCAATCACTCGTTTCCAGATAAGGATTTTTAACGCCGCCAATCGTATTGCCACTGACTTTTTCCATGCCTTCACTATCCGCACTAGCAACCAACGACATATAGTAACTAAAGGAAATAAAATCCACCGGATGTGTTTTCAAAATTTCATCGTCACCCTCGAGCTTTTCAATCACGATTTCCTTTTCACGGAAGAAGCGTTTCATATAATGGGGATACGCTCCGCGAACCTGTACATCCGTGAAAAAATAGTTGAACTGATTATCTTTAAATGCTGCCAGATTATCCTGCGGATTACAGGTGTGCGGATACGTCGTTAGCCGGGTTAACATACAACCGATTTTAGAATCCGGAATGATTTCGTGGCAGTATTTTACGGCCAGAGCACTAGCTATAAATTGATGATGCAGACCCTGATAAACCGCTAGCTCTACATTTTCAAAGCGCTCTGGTAAAATACCACCGCTCGTAAACGGATGGCGCACGATACTATCTATTTCATTAAAAGTGATCCAGTACTTTACTTTATTTTGGTATCTTTTAAATACAGTCTTACAAAAATGGATAAAGAAATCTACAACTTTCCGTTGGGTCCAGCCCCCGTAATGGTTTACAAGATACATCGGCATTTCGTAATGGGACAGGGTGACAAGTGGCTCTATCCCGTTTTTATGCATTTCATCAAACAGCCGATCATAAAATTGTAGTCCAGCCTCGTTGGGCTTGTCCTCATCTCCGTTGGGAAAAATACGCGTCCAAGCAATAGAAACTCGCAACGTTTTAAATCCCATTTCACCAAACAATGCTAAATCTTCGGGATAGCGGTGATAAAAATCAATTCCCTGACGTTTGGGATAATCATGATCTGACGTGTCCTGCATCGCCTTTTGGATATGTTCCTCAGTCATTGAATTGTGTTTTTTATAATCAGCTTTGCTCACATTCTTTTTGTAAATAGCCATATCTGCTGTAGATATCCCTTTACCATCGACATTCCAGGCGCCCTCCACCTGATTTGCGGCTACCGCACCTCCCCATAAAAAACCTTTCGGAAATGTTCTTTTCGTTTCTTTCATCTCTAGCTCCTCCTCTTTAATTTCTGCTTATGACTCGTTTTAAGTGAATGATCAGATACATGAGTTCTTCATCCGGGATCAAAAGTTCGAATTTGGCTTCAATATATTGTTGAATCGATAATGCACACTTCTCTTCTTCAGGGTACTTGTTCACAATTTGGCTCATTAATTCTGGATCTTGAGAATCCAACATTTTATGTTCGAGTAATCTCTGAACAAAAAATTGAAGGTGCGTTAGAAAACGCGAATAGTTGATGCTGTGGGTATCCAGTTCGATTTGGTAATGCAGTTTAATGATGTTCAAAATGTCTTTGACCGTATTGGTCATCAATAAAACCTGGTTCATATTGTTATCGGTCTGTTGAGCATTAACCAAATGAAAGGCGATATTCGCTGCTTCCTCTTCAGGCAGTTCTAGACCGATACGCTTTTCAATCAAGGTGAGCGCATACAAGCCAATACCGAACTCTTCCGGATAAAACTTTTTGACCTCCCACAACATCCGATTCTGAATCTTCATATTTTCTTTAAATCGTTTGGTTGCCATATACAGATGGTCTGTCAGGGATACATATAAATGCTCATTCAAGTGACTGGATAGTGTATTTTTGGCATAAGAGATGATTTCGTCTGCCAGAATCAAATACTCTTTGGGCGTTTCCTTCATTAGCGCTGTCAGATCGGAAGACATGCTTTCATTTTCAAGAACATATATCTTTTCAATCTCGTTCTCATCGACGAAGTCACCAGGTTTGCTTTTAAAGCCGATACCTTTCCCCATCACGATAATTTCTTTGTGATCCTCACGTTTGGCAAGAACAATACTCGTATTGAGAACTTTAATTACTTTCATATCCAACGACCTCTCACTTTCCAGGCTTGATTCCCCCAACAAACACAACTGTTAAAGTACAGTAATCAGAGGCTTCTTCGGCCCTGTCTTTTCTGAACTTTCATGACCCACGATTTCCAGATAGTCCGCCGTGTTGGTCACAATAATCGGAGTTATCGTATCATACCCCGCCCTTTGTATGGCTTCAAGTTCAAATTCAATCAGAAGTTGTCCATGCTTAATTTCGTCCCCTTCCTGTACATGCACAGTAAAATGCTGGCCCTTCAGCTTAACAGTATCCAAACCGATGTGAATGAGCAGTTCTACGCCTTCAACTGATTTTAGGGCTATGGAATGCTTGGTGCGGAATACATTTGCTACGATGCCGTCAAAAGGTGCGACCACTTTTCCGCTACTTGGTTGAATAGCCATCCCTTTGCCCATCGCTTCCTGAGAGAATGCTTCATCTTTAACCTGCTGTAAGGGAATAACGGTGCCCTCCATAGGTGCGAAAATAACGGTTTTAGACTTGAAGCTTTTACTTATACTTTGTGCTTTAGCAGGCTCGGGACGAGCTTCTATTTTAGCCGGTTCGGTAACCGTATCTTGAAAGCCGATCACATAAACTGCAATAAACGTCACAATGATCGAAATGGCCATCGTAATAAGCGCATATACCAGGTTAGAGTGATCTTCACTGATAAACATCGGCAGTGATGCAAAACCTGGACCCACAGCTGCATAAGCTTTTAAATTCATAAGACCTGCAAACAACCCGGCAACCCCGGCTCCAATCATACAGGCGAACAGTGTTTTTTTCAGGCGTAAATGTACGCCATACAAAGCGGGTTCCGTAATGCCGAATACCCCTGAAATACCTGCGGACAAAGCAATTTGTTTGAACTTGGGATCTTTCGTTTTCAGCGAGACGGCAAATGCACCCGCGCCTTGGGCCATATTGGAAGCCAACATGGCAACCAGTACCAATGTTTCATATCCTGGTGAAGCCAGCGCAGCAAAAATAATAGGATAGAATACTTTGTGCATGCCGAACATGACGATTAGCGGCATCACGATAGACATCAATACGACTGTAAGCCAGCCGATTCGTTCCTGAATCCAGAATACACCGTTGGACATACCTAAGCCCAAATACGTACCTAGAGGTCCTAAGGCAATGAGAGAAACAGGCGCGACAATCAGAATGACGATTAATGGTTTTAGAAATATTTTCACAGGTCCGGGAGAGATTTTATCAGCAAATTTCTCAATGTATGACATGAGCCATATGGTCAAAATAATAGGAATAACGGAGGTAGCGTATTGTACCGATGCTACGGGCAGACCCGCAAATGTGACAGCTTTCTCACCTCCTAGCAAACTGATTAAGTTCGGATGGAGTAGCACACCCCCAAGGAGTACGGATACGAATGGATTAGTCTTGAATTTCTGCGCGCTGGAGAAAGCCAGCAGCATAGGTAGAAAATAAAATGCCGCATCCGAGATTACACTTAGGATCATATACGTTTGGCTTTCCTTGCTCATGATTCCGGTTACTGTGCATAGCAACAGCAGTGCTTTTAACATCCCTGATGCAGCAATGGCCGGAATAATGGGCTGGAAAATACCTGCAATCATACTCGCAAAACTATTGAACAATCCCTTAAAGCTTCGATCCATCTTCACTTTTTCGGCTTCATCGGAAGAAGATTGATTCGGGTCCAGCAATTTCACTAGCTCATTGTAGACATAGCCTACATCATTTCCTATAATGACCTGATATTGTCCACCGCTATTCACGGCTCCCATAACTCCATCCAAAGCTTTAATTTCATCTGTTTGTGCCAATTCCGGCTTACGAAGGGTCATCCGCAATCGAGTAGAGCAATGAATGACACTGTTAATATTATCGTTCCCGCCCACTTTGTTAAAAATGGCTTGTGCGATATCTTTGTAATTCATGAGTTGCACCTTCCTTCTTAAAATAAGGAACAAAAAAAGACCTAAAAAGGGTAGGGAAAAATATCCTACCCAATCTAGGTCTTGCCTGCCGAACAGTAACACGCCTTTATTGGATATTGAACTATTTAGTTAATTAGAAGTCATAATTGATGGTGCATTGATGAATTGTTACATAAAAGCAACCCGGGTTTTAAGCGCTTACAATTAAAATATAGCACCTATAATCTACAGATGCAATACTTTTCGACAAAATTCTCTCTTTGTAAAAAAAAGTAAAAAGACCCCCGTCGCAGCATGTAACTGCAATGAGGGTCTTATTTAAACCATATGACGATCATAGGACCGTCATATGTTGTTAGGTTGGATTAAGCGTTCAACACTTTTTCAAACTTGGTTTTGTTCATACCGGAAATACGTTCTTCCCCGATCAAAGTCAATGGAACGGCACGAATGCCCATATCCCAAACCTCTTGTGCAAAAGCTTCATTGGTTTCAATGTTGCGTTCTTCGTACTCTACGCCTTTTTCACTCAAATAGCTTTTTACTTGACGGCAATGCGGGCAGTTTGTAGATGTGTATACTATTGCTTTTTCCATGAATATCACCTCATCATTTATTTTGTTACAACATATTTATTCAATATTGCGAGAATCATTACAGGGCCAGTGCGCTGTGCTCCAGGCTTTCGATGTACTTCTCGCTGTCCATAGCGGCCATGCAGCCACTACCTGCTGCAGTAATCGCTTGTCTGTAACGAGTATCCTGTACGTCACCACAAGCGAATACGCCAGGCACGTTTGTTTCGGAAGTACCCGGATTTACGACGATATAACCGTTCGCGTCCGTTGTAATTTGCCCTTCGAGGAAGCCCGTATTCGGATGATGACCAATCGCCACGAATACGCCGCTAACTGTAATGATTTCCTCTTCACCTGTTGCATTATTCAGTACTTTCAAGCCAGTGACTCCGTTCTCGTCCGCAATCACTTCTACAGGAGTACGATTAAGCGCCCATTCAATTTTGTTGTTCGCACGAGCACGATCCTGCATAATTTTGGAGGCGCGCATTTCTTCACGACGATGCACCAACGTTACTTTAGAGGCAAAACGAGTCAGGAAATTGGCTTCTTCCAATGCAGAGTCTCCGCCGCCGATAACAACAATTTCTTTGCCACGGAAAAAGAAGCCGTCGCATGTTGCGCAAGTGCTTACGCCACGTCCGATATTATCCTGTTCCCCGGGAATACCCAGGTACTTGGCAGTCGCTCCTGTGGAAATAATCAGCGTATCGGTAACCAGTTCACCCAAACCCTCTACATCCAAAGTAAATGGACGAGCCGTTGTGTCTACTTTGTTTACCCAGCCTGTGCGGAATTCAGCGCCAAAACGCTCCGCTTGCTTACGCATATTATCCATCAAATCGGGTCCCATGATTCCTTCAGGAAAGCCTGGGAAATTTTCGACTTCCGTAGTCGTAGTTAATTGTCCGCCTGGCTGTGGTCCTTCGATCACCAGTGGGCTCATGTTAGCGCGTGCCAGATAAATTGCAGCGGTCAAACCGGCAGGGCCGGTACCTATAATAATGGACTTGTACATATCTTGGTTCCTCCTAAAATATCATAAGTATTATATAACGAGTTTTCGGCACCGGGCGCTGGGCTACTGCATATACTCTAAAAGTAATTCCACCAGAAGCTTATCCCAAAATGTGGACACCCGGATATTGCAAAAACGAATCACTTGTTTTGTAGCTTCTTATGACTTAGACTGATTCTAAATCCTAATTTCATTATGCGGAAATAGCTGTAAACAGTCAAATGAAGTTTTCATGAAGCGAAGTATAAAGATAAATCAGGTATGGAGGGATTATCCCCATTATGAATGACGTTTTTTTAGGTAGCTTTATTTCTGCCCTGTCCACTGGACTCGGCGCCGTGCCCATACTGTTTATGCGCAATATCACGCATCGGCTTCGCGATGTTCTGTTGGCTTATGCCGCAGGAATTATGACCTCTGCATCCGTGTATAACCTCATTCCCGAAGCAATCCAGCATTCCAATTGGTTCGTGCTGACTGCGGGAATCCTGCTCGGCTGTCTCGTATTACTGGTGATGGAAATGTACATTCCCCATGCGGATTTGGAGGACCCAGACTCCAAGACCTTTCAACTGGAGTCCAAATCTTTTCTCATTATCGCAGCTATTACATTGCACAATTTGCCAGAAGGACTCTCTGTTGGGGTCAGCTATGCAAGTGAAACTCAAAATCTCGGCAATCTCATCGCCTTCTCTATCGGCCTGCAAAATGCCCCGGAAGGCTTTATCGTAGCGTTGTTCCTTGTGAATCAAAATATCGGCCGTTTCAAGGCCTTGGGCATTGCTACCCTCACCGGAGCCGTGGAAATCATTACGAGTCTGATCGGGTTTTATTTGAGCAGCTGGGTGAACGGACTGGTACCTTACGGCCTTGCTTTTGCCGCCGGAGCCATGATGTTTATTGTCTACAAGGAATTGATTCCCGAGAGTCACGGGGATGGCAACCAGCGGATCGCCACATTCTCTTTTATTCTCGGCTTAATTACGATGATTGGGCTAACCGAATGGCTATAGCCGAGCAACACAAAAAGGCTGCCTTCTGCCTGTAATCCAGACAGATAAGCAGCCTTTTTTGGCATGTTCACATGGAGATACCTCATTTTTTTTGGTTCATGAAGCGCAGTGCTTCACGGTACTGCTCGTCCCCACTTTTGTGAGTCTCCTTCTCTCCATTGGATATTTGGGAACGTCCATCCTTTTCTTCGTCCTTCCTGGCAAAACCGCGTAAAGCCGCACGATAATCCTGATCTCCGTAAGCATCTTTGATATTCTCTCGATCCTTTTCTACCTTCGTATCCGTCTGGATATCAGGCACCTTGTGTTGTTCCTCCGCATAATGTTCTTTGACGCCGATATCCTTATGCGGCATCTCTCGCGTAGAATCTATCCTTTCACGTGCCTCGGGTTCCACCTGTACAGGATAAGGGCGTTTGCTTCTTTGCCGTGACTCCTCTTCCGTGGGGCGAGTTTTGGGAGAGGATTTGCGCGTCATCTTTGTATTAAATACCAGCAAAAAAATAAAGGCAACCGCAGCTACTACGATAAAAGCAATGGTCATCGGTAGCCTCCTATTCTCTTTCAGCGCCACGGTACCGTCCCGCTATCTCAGCGACCCGTTTGCCCAAAGAACGACCTAGTGCAAGATCATCACCCGTTGGAAGATTAGGCGGACCATTGGGGTCTGTCTCCACTGGACATGTTACGCCTACGCCGTAATAGGAGCCGTATAATGCATTTTCCGTAATATTAGCGGGCAGTCCTACAATAATCATGCCTTGATGAAGCATCGGAGTAATCAAATTCAGAAGTGTGGATTCCAATCCACCATGAACGGTAGCGGTTGTGCAAAACACAGCGCCGATTTTATCCACTAGCTTGCCCTGCGCCCACAGATACCCCAGCTTATCAATCCAGCTTTTCAGACCGCTGCTGATGGTACCAAAATGGCCCGGGCAACCCCATATAATTGCATCCACACTCACTAGCTCATTCACATCGGCCTCATTCACATGCTTTAACAACACTTCCGTATGCTCAAGGTGTGCTCCTTCTGCGATCGAGCGAGCGAGACGTTCGGTATGCCCATTTTCACTATCATATACAATCATAATCCTGGTCGTCATTATGCGCATCATCCTTTGTCAGCAAAATCATCCTTTTCGCATGCGCTCTTAACCTTGCCCAAAATCCATCTGAATATTATGAATCGTTTGACGCATACTTTGAAAATCTAAGAACTAGGGAGGCATGTTATACATGAATTCACGCGCCATATTAGTTAACCTGCTAGTTATTATTATTATTCTGGCAGGAGGTGGAGCCGCCGCCTATTACTACAATCAATCCGCCAACTACATAAAAACCGATAATGCCCAAGTGAGCGGACAAGCAGTTACCGTTGCCTCTCCAGGCGCTGGCAAGCTCACAGGCTGGAATGCCGAGGTTGGCAAAACCTACACCGCTGGAAGCACGCTTGGTAGTGTTGAGGGGGGCGGAAGCCGAATTAGCGTTACGATTCCAACCGATGGTACCATCGTGCAGCAATCTGCAGTCAACAACTCGATTGTTGGGGCAGGTACACCCTTAGCGAAGGCTTTTGATCTAAACAATTTATGGATTACCGCCAATATAGACGAAACAGCAGTACAGGATCTACAAGTAGGACAGACGGTAGATGTATATATTGATGCTTACCCGGATACGTCCCTGAGCGGTAAACTCGAAAAGATCGGCCTGGCGACCGCATCGACTTTTTCACTACTGCCCACTTCCAATACCACTGCCAACTATACCAAGGTGACGCAGGTCGTGCCTGTCAATATTTCCATTCAAGGTTACAAGGGGTTGGGTATTATCCCGGGAATGAGTGCGACCATCAGAGTTCACAAGTAGGAGGCTGTCATGGATCAAAAAATGTCCGTCGGACGTATTCTGTCCGTGCTGCTGCTAGGCGCCTTCATTTCGATTTTGAATCAAACGCTGCTTAACGTGGCTATTCCACACCTAATGAATGATTTCAATGTATCTGCAACAACCGTTCAATGGCTATCCACCGGATATATGCTAACCAACGGGATTCTGATTCCTATCACTGCTTTTCTAATTGAGTCATTCGGAACACGTGCGCTGTTCATCTCCGCGATGGGGTTATTTACTGCCGGGTCTGTCGTCTGCGCTGCCAGTACCGGCTTTGCCCCTATGTTGGTTGGACGCGTTATTCAGGCCAGCGGAGCGGGCATCATCATGCCTGTGGTCATGAACGTGTTCCTGACTGTGTTTCCTCCAGAAAAACGGGGTGCTGCCATGGGTACCATGGGGATCGCTATGATGTTTGCCCCGGCAATTGGGCCGACTTTATCCGGTTGGATTGTGGAGCACTATAGTTGGCGGCTGCTATTTTTACTGGTGATTCCGCTGGCAATCATTGATATTCTGTTTGCCATACGCTGGCTCAAAAATGTATCCAAGCTAACGAAACCGAACTTTGACCTGTTGGGAACCATCTTTTCCACACTGGGCTTTGGCTTCCTGCTGTATGGCTTTAGTTCAGCTGGAGACAAGGGCTGGGATAGCAATACGGTAATACTTACACTCGCTGCCGGGGTTGTGTTTATTGTATTGTTTATCGTGCGCGAGCTGAATATGGTACAGCCGATGCTGGAGTTCCGTGTGTTTAAATATGATATTTTTACCGTATCGACCTTAGTCGGGGCTACCGTCAACATGACGATGTTTGGCGGGATGCTGCTGTTACCGATCTATTTGCAAAATATACGCGGCTTTACACCGCTGCAATCCGGTCTGCTGCTGTTGCCGGGTGCACTGCTGATGGGTGTGATGTCACCGATATCAGGGGCAGTATTTGACCGTATAGGCGCAAGGCCGTTGGCGATCATTGGACTGATCATTACAGCAGTCACAACCTGGGAATTCAGTCTGCTGACCGATGCCACCACCTACGGACATATTATGATCATCTATACGATCCGCAGCTTCGGAATGTCATTGCTGATGATGTCCGTCCAGACGGAAGGGCTAAACCAGCTACCTGCCCATCTCGGTAGTCACGGTACAGCCATGTCCAATACAGTACGGCAAATTGCCGGGTCTATCGGTACCGCTTGGCTCATAACTGTAATGAGTAGCCGGACCACGATTCATGTAGCGGATTATGCGAATGTCGCTACCACCGCCAATGTTCCTTTAACCGAAGGGGTAGCACAGTTGGGACAAACCCTCGCGCAAACGGCGGGCATTTCAACAGAAAGTGGTTCATCGTTGGCGCTACAACAGGTGTACCGAAGTGCCGTTACAGAATCGACGATCCATGGCATTAATGATGCCTTTATCATTGCCACAGGGATTGCACTAGCGGGGCTATTGTTTTCCTTGTTCTTGCGACGGTCTACGCCGCGCCGAAGATAGGTTGTACTGCAAAAGAAGGAGCATTCACCCCTTGGATTTTAAGAGATTTGAATGCTCCTTCCTGTTTATAAACTTGTGATTATTAGTCCTATGACCGCAATAAGCGCAGGCCATTCAAAATGACCAGTATTGTGCTGCCTTCATGCCCAATAACCCCAAATGGCAGGGCTATATCTTGTGCAAAGTTGCTGATCACAAGCAGCAAAATGACACTTACCGCGAAGACCATATTTTGTTTGACCACCCGCTGCGCCTTGCGCGCCAGTGCTATCGTCGGAGCAATCTCCTCGATTCCATCGTTCATCAGCACAACGTCTGCGACCTCCAGTGCGGCTCCGCTGCCATGCATCCCCATGCCTAGTCCTACGGTTGCTGCTGTCAATGCAGGAGCGTCGTTTACACCGTCGCCGACCATGACGACATGCCCGTACTGCTCCCGTAGCATGCGAATATGGCTGACTTTGTCCTCCGGCATTAAGCCAGCATATACGGCGTCGACTCCTGCCTGCTCCGCGATCACAGCGGCCGTTTCTGGGCGGTCTCCGGTCAGCATGACGACCCGGATACCCTGCGCTTGCAGGCGTTTCACGGACTCTTGCGCCTGCGGACGCAGCTCATCGCGTAGTGCCAGCATTCCGGCAATCCGATCATCCGCGAGGATGATGGATACGGTTTTGCCCTCAGCTTCCAGCCGGGCCCGACATTCCACCCACTCTGGCTCTACCAAAGAACCAGGTACATCCAGCACATCTGTGCGGCCGATTTTCCACTTCACCCCGCCAATTATGCCTTCCATCCCCCATCCAGTGAGTGCCTGCACTTGCTCAGTTGGGAGAAGCTCTCTCTGTCCCAATTCAGTTTCGGCTTTGGCTACAATCGCTCGCGCCAGCGGATGCAAAGAATAACTTTCAATTGTGGCAACAATGTGCAATAGCTCATCGGCATCATATTCTGCGGCGGTAATCCAATCCGTGACGACAGGTGATCCCATCGTTAACGTGCCTGTTTTGTCAAAAGCAACAACAGAAGTCAATGCCATATTCTCCACATGTGCACCACCTTTGAACAGGATGCCCCGTCGGGCACGGTTGGAAATGGCCGATAGCATCACTGGCATAATGGATGACACGAGCGCACAGGGTGAGGCCACGACGAGGAACACCATAGCCTTGTAGAACGCTGCTGCCCAAGTCCAGCCTAATGCTATGGGTGCACCGACAATGACGATCAGCGTGACAGCTACAACAATTCGGGCGTACACCGATTCGAACGTTTTAATAAACCGCTGGGAATCAGGAACTTCGGTCTGAGCCTCTTCCACCATACGAATGATTTTTGAAAATAAAGTGTCCTCCGAGGACTGGCTAACCTCTACATATAGCACGCCTTCTCCATTAATGGTACCAGCATATACTTCGTCACCTGCCACCTTATTTACCGGAACAGATTCCCCGGTAATCGAAGCCTGATTCACCGCCGAAACGCCCTTGGAGATTCGGCCGTCTGCCGGAATCAGTTCGCCCGGCTTTACCAGCAGCAGGTCGCCTGGCAATAGCTGCTCAATGTCGACCGTTTCCGTCCCTTCGCGAGACAAGCGCAAAGCCGTTTCCGGCTTCAACGCCATGAGCTCGGAAATATCCTTACTACTACGCTCGGTGGTATAGCTCTCCAGTGCACCGCTGAGTGCAAAAATAAAGATCAGCATGGCTCCTTCATTCCAATAACCAATGGCCGCAGCTCCTAAAGAGGCAGCGATCATGAGCAGATTAACATCCAGATCATGTTCTCGAATCAGTGTTTCGATCCCTTCTCTGGCTTTGGACCAGCCCCCAAGGGCATAGGACACTACATACAGAATGACCGATAGCCATTGCCACCAATGTGAGACTCCCCATGCCATCAGCATCAGCAATCCACTACCTAGAGCAGCTTGCATCTCCTTGTTTTTCAGCATGCTTTTAAGCTGAAATTGCGGTTTGCGATTCGGACCGGGGCGTCCGCTGCCGTTTTTTGAAAGGGTTCGGTTAGAGGAAGACAATGTATCTTGTAATCGTTGAACAGCTTGCATCATGTCACGTTCCTTTCCATATTTTGTTCTTTGTACTAGCATCTCATTGAGAATGATATCCATTGTTAAGTGCCCTAAAATAGCACATGCTGCTTCGGGAAGCCCGAAGCAGCATGTTTGGCAATGAGAATGATAATCATTTTTGCATCTATACAATTATTTTGGTTTAGAGAAACTTTTGTTTTATTATATACCTTTTCTTTTCCACTTGTAAACCAGCAATAGCCTAAATAAAAAAAGATACCCGCGCCAACGCAGGTATCCTCCATATTTAAAGCATCCGATTCAGGATTTGCAAAATTCGATTCCAATCGCTCCAAATTGCAATATATAGACGAACTAGACCATTTCGATCTATATATTGTTTATTGAAAGTCGCTAATTGGATTTTTGCAAATTCCTCTATTACAAGAATTCCGCTTATCTTCAGGCTAAAGGAAACTTCCACGCATGATTGTGTGCAGTTCCTGAAGTGTGCTGACGATCTGCGGGCTGTTGCAGTCCCAAACGCGCAGCCTCAAGGCGTGCAGTGGGAACCGCTGTGTCCGGGCAAATGACCCCCGTCAGCTCATTCTCCAAGATCGAAATCATATCCAGAGAATGGTTAATTTCGTCTATTGCTACCCATAAAGGAAGCTCAGGCTTTACACGTCGAACAGCTTCCATTATGCATTTTATCGTATCACTATTATTCTTATGACCATCGACACCGTATGGAATCAACTGATCCTCAGCCCTAATACCATCGGATGGAGTTGGTATGACTTCTAAAATGACCGTATCGGCAAAACGTGCCAGATCTGCAGCTTGAGCCACCTGCTTGATCTGTCGTGCGCTCACTTCGGACATGTTATTGGAATTGGCTGACTCCCCCGACCGTGCGGCTTGCCTGTTCCCTGTTTGGCTTACGTTAGGCACCAAAGACGGGTCAACTGTCAAAAGCACGCCTACCCGATATGGAATGCACCGAAGACGCCCGCATAAAGTCTGCTCTGCAACGCCGTCAATCCAGTCTCGCGCTGCCCGGAATTCGTCCACGTCAGCCGGATTGCGCACTATAATCTCCAGCTTGGGTTCTCCCCCCTGCCGCACGCTTCGCAATGCCGCACGCAGTAATGCCTCCAGCTGCATATCTTGCAAGCTTCCAATACCCACTGCATTGTTCTGCTCAATTAGGGCTATAGTGAGTGGTGATCCGTTCAAAGACTCGAATAAGCTTTCATATTGTGTTTCCAGCAAACTGATAATTCGACGGGACAAATGCTCACACAATCCAGGCAGGCCAGATGCCTGGTTAAAGGTTTTGTACGTGTCAGATGCACGTGAACCGGGAATAAGGATGGGATCGGGCTCCCCGTCAGGGGCATGAATCGTCTGTCCAGACTCTGCTACGTCCAGATAGGCATAGCATAGTTTCCCTACACGGCCAGATGCCAGTGACAAGGGACCATGCAGAAGACTATAACCGTCATAACTGCCTATTTCTGATGCTGTCTCTGTGCTTATACGACTCAAACTTGCAGGAGCATCGGCATAAATCCGTATGGAGGTGCGCCTGTATTCATCGCTCCATTTTAGGAGTGTGCCCATTGCTTGCCCAATATCGTTGCCGTTATTCAGCATCGTTTCCCCAAGTAATTCTGGATTCGCAGCCATTAAAGCCTCCGCTCGACTGATTACGCCCTGCTCAGCTAAACCAACCAGCCAGCCCAACGGATCTTCCTCCTGCGTAGCAGATACTTCATGGCTGCCTGCCTTTAGCGTCTCCATAGCCAACCTCTGTGCAGCAGCCTCCATACCCGGCTCTGGAACTTTGAGATCCCGGCTATTTTTGCCACCCAACAGCTCTGCGAATACATGCATCAGTTTAGCCTCCATGCTATTAATCCATCCTTTCTTCCGTCAGCAAGTTGGCACACACGAATTCGAGTACCCCTCCAAATAAAGAAAACGCTTACTCATTATGGAGCAACCGAATCTTACATGGGCCTTACTTGTAAAGCCCCTACCTTAACGTATTAGGCACGCCACACATTTATACATTTCGGCACAACTACCCTACATCCCAAAATAAATCTCTATCCTGCTGGTACAAGACCACTCGAAAAAGGAACCTATAAAAATAAACACCCCCGGTCTTCACTTGAAGTGCACCCCTTAGAATAGACATTGGAATAAACCCCTGGTTTATCCGATGAAATCTAAGGGGTGCATTTTTTATGCCGGCGAAAAAGGGAACAAAGTTTAACGAGTATACGTTTGAAACCAAGGTAGAGGCCATACGACTCCATATTGAAGAAGGTTGGACGTATCGTAGACTCATGGAGAAGTTTGGGATCGCAGATCGACATCGATTAAAAGAATGGATGCGCAAATACAAGCAACTCGGTGAATTCGGGCTCATGGACCAGCGAGGACGGCGTAAGGAGTATATCGATCAGGATAGGTATGTACAGAAGCTGAGACGGGAAAATGATATGCTAAAAAAGTGTTTGGAAATCTGGATACAGGAGATGAAGCACACAAATATATAACCATTGAGAAAGCTGCGAAAGACTATCCTATTAGCAAACTGTGTACGCTTTTCAAAGTCTCCAGAAGTGGATATTACGCCTTCTTAAAGCGTAGAGGAGCAGATCGAGATCGGGACGCGAAAGCACTTGTGAAGAAAGTGTATGAGCAGTATAACGGGGTCTACGGCTATCGCCAAATTCAACTATTTTTGCAGCACGATCATGGAGTCTGGATGAACCATAAAAAGGTACTCCGGCTCATGCAGGTCTTGGGAATCCGCTCACAAATTCGCCGGAAACATCGCTGCAACTATGCTTCCTCTACGAAAGGTCGTGTGGCGAAAAATCTGCTAAAACAGGATTTCAAGGCGGACAAACCTAATCAAAAATGGGTCACAGATATCACGCAATATCGTGTGGGGGATTGCTGGCTATATCTGTCTGCGATTAAAGACTTGTTCAATAACGAAATTATCGCGTACCAGATGAGCCATAGAAATGATAACGAACTGGTTTTACAGACGTTTCGACAAGCCTTTAAACAGCAAAAAGACGTGACTGGCCTCATCGTTCACAGCGACCAGGGATTCCAGTACACGTCCCATGCGTACCATGACATGTTGCCAAAGGTTGGCGCCCGGATCAGCATGTCTCGCCGAGGCAATTGTTATGATAATGCCTCGATGGAGAGCTTCTTCTCGCATCTCAAAACGGAAGGGCTCTACCCATATGATATCCGAAATATGGACGGGGCACAAAGGAGAATAGAAGAATATATTCGATTTTACAACCAATGTCGACCACAACGAAAGTTAAATAAGCTGCCTCCGAAAGAGTATCGGAAGCAGCTTATAGCCTAGGGTCTTTTTTCAGTGTCTATAAAATGGGGTCTTGACCAAGTTAACCCGGGGGTGTTTATTTTTTTACTCGTAAGAACGAACCTTCAATACACGCATCACATTCAATACGGCTAGCAATGTTACACCTACATCGGAAAATACAGCCTCCCACATCGTAGCAATACCGAATGCTCCCAGCGTAAGAAACACAGCTTTGACACCTAGCGCAAATATAATGTTTTGCCATACGATACGACGTGTGCGCTTGGCGATATGGATCGCCGTAACCAGCCTTGAAGGCTCGTCGTTCATGATTACGATATCTGCCGCCTCAATCGCAGCATCCGATCCCAAACCGCCCATCGCTACACCGACATCTGCCAGCGCCAGTACGGGTGTATCATTAATCCCATCGCCTACGAACAAAATTTTGTCGCTTGTTTTTTTACTTGCAGACAACTGCTCGATGGCTTCGGCTTTGTGCTGAGGTAACAGTTCTGCCCGTACTTCATCCAAACCCAGCTGTCGTCCTACGGCCTCGGCAACAGTCCGATTGTCACCCGTCAGCATGATGGTTTTCACCACACCCAACTTTTTCAGTGAAGCAACCGTTTGGGCTGCGTCTTCCTTAACCTCATCTGAAATCAGAATGCACCCGGCATACGTTCCGTCTACAGCCACATGTACGACCGTTCCTTCATCCAGCGTCCCTGTTTGCTGCGCCGCGTTAAAAGCAACATGCTCCCGTTCCATCAGCTTGGCGTTCCCAGCCAGTACCAGACGACCATCTATTTGTGCCTGAATCCCGTGACCGGACATTTCACTATATTGCTGAACCCGTTCTGCTCTGAGTTCTTTACCGTAGGATTCACGCAGAGACGCAGCAATAGGATGTGTAGAATGCAGCTCCGCCAAAGCGGCGGTTTCGAGCAGGGTTTCGTTTGTAAAATCTCCGGCAGGATAAATTCCTGTTACACGGAAAACACCTTTGGTGAGTGTACCTGTTTTATCAAAAACAGCGTATTTTACATGATTCAGAGCTTCAAGATAGTTCCCGCCCTTGATCAGAACTCCTGAACGGGAGGCTGCCCCAATTCCCCCAAAGAAGCCCAGTGGAATGGATACTACCAGCGCACAAGGACAAGAAATAACGAGGAAAACAAGCGCACGGTATACCCAATCTGCAAATTGTGCATCTGGCACAACAAGCGGTGGAACAACCGCCAACAACAGCGCTACAATAACCACTACTGGAGTATAGTATCTGGAAAATTTCGTGATAAACTTTTCAGTCGGCGCTTTTTTGGCACTCGCATTTTGCACTAATTCCAAAATTTTCGAGACCGCCGATTCACTAAATTCTTTGCTAACCTCTACCGTTAGAAGTCCGTTCGTATTGATAAATCCACTCAACACGTTGCTTCCCGGCTCTACGGTACGAGGCACGGATTCACCAGTCAACGCAGAGGTATCCACATGCGATTTACCATCTATAACTTTACCGTCCAGCGGGATCTTCTCGCCCGGCTTAATTACAATCAAATCCCCAATGCGAACGTCTTCTGGGGACACTCTCCGTACGGACTCAGCCGTCTTCAGGTTGGCATAGTCCGGTCTAATATCCATCAGATCACTGATGGATTTACGTGAACGGTTAACTGCAATGCCTTGAAACAGCTCTCCGATTTGATAAAAGAACATGACAGCTACGCCTTCCGGGTATTCCCCAATCGCAAATGCACCAACAGTAGCCAGCGTCATCAGAAAGTATTCGTCAAAGGCCATTCCACGCACCAGGCTGCGCGCAGCCTGCAAGACAACATCACCGCCAACGATGATATATGCCAGTAAAAATAGGGCCAGCTTGCCTACACCTTCGACAGGTAACCACCAGGCAATAGCCGCAACGACCGCACCAATAGCCAAACGCGCAATCATGCGGCGCATACCGTCCGTACCGTGATCATGCGTATGCCTAGCGTGTCCATCATCTCCATGCGAATGTGAATGAGCGTGGGTGGCTTCACCATGTTCGTGCTCTGCATGGTGGTTGTGATGCTCGTGTGCATGATCGCCGTGGTTGTGTCCATCGTGCGTATGGGCTTGCTTGCCATGTGCTCCATGATGATGACCAGCGTGGCTGTGAGCTGCATGTTGCCCGACCTCGTGTGTATGCCCTTCACCTTCACCATCATGCTCATAACCGCATGCACAATCCACCGTGCTGTCTGACTGTACTGCACCAGCATTGCTTCTGCTGTCTTCATGCAGGCGGCCACGGGCACTTTTTACCACCATCCGAACATGTGGCTCAAGTCTGTGAACCTTCCGTTCGGCTTGACGAAATATCTCTTCTTTTTGATCCGAACTTGTGGTCATCGTCAACGTTTTCGTAACAAAATTGACCGAGCAATCCATGACCCCTTCTATTTTACTGACTCCATTTTCAATCTTGAGAGCACAGTTGGCGCAATCCAAACCTTCCAAAATCCATTCATGCCGTTCCGTTCTTTTTAGAGCATCCATAGTCATTGGCCTCCAATTAACTATATATGAGCAACTGTTCATATATTATTTGTTAAGGCCATTATATTCAGGATCAGGGTCAAAAGTCAATGACTCTAGCCCTTTTTAACAAAAAAATCGAATTCAACGGACAAACGCCAAAAGAGCGCCAATCGCTTGGCGCCCTCTGTTGTTTTATCCCAAAAATTATTGATGTGATATGTGCTGATGGGTTTGCAAAAAGATCTGCTCCACATGATTATCATCCAGTGAATAAAACACCGTCTTGCCTTCTTTGCGTCGTTTGACAATACGCAGGTTGCGCAAATAACGAAGCTGGTGGGATACCGCAGATTGTCCCATGTTCAACACCTGGGTCAGATCATGAACACACAGTTCTTTTTGTGCCAGGGCATAAATCAACTTGATTCGTGTCGGGTCACCCAGTGCTTTGAACAGCTCCGACATTTTGTATGCGATGGAATCCTCAACAAGGGAAGATTTTATGCGCTCAATTTCCTGATCTGAACCGTGACAAGCCGGCTCGCAATCCAAAGCTTCCGTTTCAGAATTCATCCTTTTCACCCCGTGTATTTCGACTTGATGCTCCTATTATAGCAAATTCGTAGAGTTTACGAATAGCTTATATTACAGCTTGCCCTGTAACAGAAAACTTCCAAGTCTCAATGCTTGCCTAACACTATAGCTTTACACTACTTAGAGCTTAATAAAGCTTAATTCAACGTTTTTAATACTTCATCACTGTAAGGAATAATTTCATTTATTTGTTGATCACGTAACTTCACCGCAAACGCTGGATCAACCAGCAAAGCACGCCCAACCGCAACCAGATCAGCTTCCTCTCGTTCTATTTGCCCCACGAGTTGTTCTAATCTTGCCTCTACATTACTGGATTGATCGGTTTGACGATTATTATTTTCCAAATCACTTAAAAAGGCCTTCTCCAAACCAATCGAGCCCACAGTAATCACTGGCTTGCCTGTTATCTTTTTCGTCCAAGCTGCCAGGTTTAGATCAGACCCTTCAAATTCCGGTTCCCAAAAACGGCGGCTTGAGCAATGGAATACATCCACTCCGGCCTTCACTAATGGAGTGAGAAACTGTTCAAGTTCCTGTGGTGTTTGGGCCAGCTTTTCTTCATAATGGTACATCTTCCACTGGGAGAATCGCAATACAATTGGGAAATTCGGCCCTACTGCACGACGACAAGCCTCAATGACCTCCACCGCAAACCGAGTACGCTGGACCAAGTTGCCTCCGTATTGGTCGGTGCGCTTATTGGTTTTGTCCCAGAAAAATTGATCGATTAAATAGCCATGTGCTCCATGAAGCTCAATACCGTCAAAACCCACTCGCTGGGCATCGGCAGCGGCCTGTGCATAAGCTGAAATAATATCCGCAATCTCAGCCTCCGTCAATGGCTCAACCACCTTTTCGCCGGCAGGAGAGATACCGGATGGACCGACAGGCAATGCCTCGGGATTCGGTTGATTATCTGCACCTATTTTACGGGCCGTACCCACATGCCAGAGCTGCGGTATAATCTTGCCACCTACCGCATGAACCTCCTCAACTACCTTGGCCCACCCCTTTAATCCCTCACCATAAAAATTAGGAATGCTTGTGTGCTCCACAGCTGCGGGATGATTAATAGCAGTTCCCTCTGTAATAATCAATCCTACTGCATTTTCGGCACGGCGACGATAATACGCGGCCACGTCAGGCCCTGGAATACCTTGAGGAGAAAAATTCCGTGTCATTGGCGCCATAACAATCCGATTGGGAAGAGATAAATTACCTAACTTAAAAGGTTTAAACAGTAATTCTGTGTTCATTACTTTTTCCTCCGCTCTCCACTAGTATTATCGTTTTCACTCTACTGTTATACAATTCCATTTTACACATATGTAAACTTGAGTTCAAGAAGCCACAGTTTTTATTTTAATAAGCTACACAAAAAAAGAAGAAGCGGCTCTAAGTCCGCTTCTTCTTTCCTAATTCGTTTGTACTTGAGTGATTTTGCAAAAATCCTACTTATTAGTGTGCTACCATGTTGTATTCCATAATCCATACAGAACCACCAACAACGGTCAACAGGATAACTACCCCGAAAATCAAAGTCATGACATTCCAGCGTGGTCCATTGCTCTCACGAATGTGCATGAAGAAGAAAAGCTGAACCAGAAATTGCAGCACTGCCGCGGCTAAAATAACAACCATGGTCGAAGTGCGGCTCAACATATGATTCATAACCACACCGAGAGGAATGATGGTCAGTACGATGGACAGAATAAACCCGATAACATAGGATTTCACTGAACCGTGAGAATCATCATGACCATGCGAACCCGCTCCTGTTTGATGCTGTGCCATCTACATCACCCCCATCAAATAGACGACTGTCAGCAAGAAGATCCAGACAGCGTCCAAAAAGTGCCAGTACAAGCTCAATGCCGAAACTTTCCCCTTCGTCTCTGGTGTAAGCCCGCGTTTTTTCAACTGGAACATGAGTCCAATCATCCAAACCAGACCTAACGAAACGTGAAGTCCGTGCGTTCCGACTAAAGTGAAGAATGCCGACAAGAACGCACTGGTTCCAAAATTGGCTCCTTCGTGTACCAACTCAACAAACTCGTAAACCTCAAAACCGATAAAACCAAGACCCAGGATCGTCGTCACGATTAACCAGTTAATTAATCCCTTCATGCTTCCTTTGTTCATGGCCAACACAGCCAGACCACTTGTGAAGCTGCTCGTGAGCAAGAGGAACGTTTCAATAATAACGCCCGTCATGTTAAACAGCTCTGCGCCACCCGGTCCTCCGGCTGTGTTGTTCCGAAGGACGACGAAGGTTGCGAACAAGGTACTGAACAGGATTACGTCCGTTACGAGGAAGATCCAAAAACCAAGCATCTTCAATTCTTGCGGATCGTGATGCCCGTGGTCATGATCATGGCTGTGATGTGCTGTAGCTTGTGCCATTATACAGACCCCCTTATTGCCGCTTCCGTGCGTTTTACTTCATCCGCAGGGATATAGTAGTCGCCATCATAGGAGAAGAACGAACGGCAAATCATACAAATTGCCACACCGATCAGTCCTGGAATATAGAAGAACGACCATCCGAATACGAACCCGAAACCTGCAATGAAAAAGAATACCGACATAATGAATGGAATCGCCGAGTTCTTCGGCATATGAATCGCTTCAATTGGCGGTTGCTTTCTGAAAATACCTTTTGCACGTTTATCTTTTTCTGCCCACCAGTCATCCCGTTCTTCTACTTGTGGAATGGTAGCAAAATTGTACTCCGGTGCAGGTGAAGGAATCGACCATTCCAACGTATGGCCACCCCAAGGATCGCCTGTTGTATCCTTCAGCTTACGGTAATTCTTGATGCCCAGAAGAATTTGAAGAACCTGGAACAAGAAACCAATCCCCATCAAAAATGCCCCAACGGTCGAAACGAGGTTAAGCGGCTGCCAGCCGGTATCCCAGCCGTAAGTGCTCAGACGACGCGTCATACCCATCAGACCGAGGGAATATTGCGGAATAAAACATACATAGAAACCGATGTTCCAGAACCAGAAAGCCCATTTACCAGGCGTTTCAGGCAATGTGAAACCGAACATTTTAGGCCACCAATAGTACAGACCTGCCAAGTAACCGAACACTACACCACCAATCAGAGCGGAGTGAAAGTGAGCGATCAGGAAGTAACTGTTATGGAACTGGAAGTCAGCAGGCGCTACAGACAACATGACGCCCGTCAAACCAGCAATCAAGAAGTTCGGAATAAAAGCAATTGACCACATCATAGGAGTCTTAAATGTAATCTTACCCCGATACATCGTGAACAGCCAGTTAAATACTTTAACCCCTGTCGGTATTGCGATAACCATCGTCGAAATCGCAAAGAATGCATTAACATCTGCGCCTGATCCCATCGTGAAGAAGTGATGCGCCCAGGTGAAGAAGGACAAGATCGCAATAATGAACATGGCGTAAACCATGGACTTGTATCCAAACAATTTCTTTTTGGAGAATACGCTGATGACCTCGGAATAAATACCGAAGGCGGGCAAGACTACAATGTATACCTCAGGGTGACCCCACATCCAGATCAAGTTGATATACATCATCGGGTTACCGCCGAAATCAAGCGTAAAGAAGTGTCCTCCTCCAAAGCGGTCAAGGAACAGCAATGCCAAAGTAACCGTCAGAATCGGGAATGCGAAAATGATAATAACACATGACGAAAATACGGACCACGTAAAGACAGGCATTTTCATCCAAGTCATACCAGGTGCACGCATTTTAATAATGGTCACAATAAAGTTGATCCCTGTAGCCAATGAACCTATACCCGAAATCTGAATACCCCAGATATAGAAGTTCTGACCGACGCCTGGACTAAATTGCAGTTCTGAAAGCGGTGGATAACTCAACCAACCTGCATCTGGCGAACCGCCGATAACGAAGGACAGGTTGAACAACATCGCTCCCATGAAGAAAAGCCAAAAGCTCAATGCGTTCAGGAAAGGGAACGCAACGTCGCGCGCACCAATTTGAAGTGGTACGGCAATGTTAAACAAACCAAACATCAACGGCATCGCCATAAACAGGATCATGATCGTGCCATGTGTTGTGAAAATCTGGTTGTAATGCTCAGGATGCAGTAGTGTAACATCCGGTGTAGCCAGTTGAACACGCATCAATAATGCATCCACGCCTCCGCGGAATAACATCAAGATGGCCGCAAGAATATACATAATACCGACTTTTTTATGGTCAACGGTAGTCAACCAGTTTTTCCAAAGCCAGCCCCATTTTTTGAAATAAGTGAGCACAAACACGATCCCAATCGTCGCTAATGCGATGGAGACGTCCGCTCCATAGATCATTGGGTCTCCAGTAACGAAGAAAGTGGATGCAAACTCTTTTATTTTGTCAAGCATTGGGGGCCTCCTTCCCTATAATCATTTAATTGTGTCCGCTCATATTCATATGACTCATGTCCATTGCCGCATGATCTTCTGTGCCGGACTGAGAAGAACCTTCTGTGGATGTAGCTTCACCATGTCCAGCATGTGGGTTAGAAGCGCCCTCCACTACATACTTGTTAACAATGTCTTTGAACAAGCCATCTGGAATCGAAGAATACTCATCAGGCTGGGACAAACCTGGTTTTGCAAGCGCCAAATAGCCGTCTTTCGTCAGCGGCTTAGACTGCTTTTTGATGTCAGCGACCCAGTTTTTATACTCTTCATCCGACTGGACTTCTACATCAAAACGCATTTGTCCAAAATGCTCACCGCTAAAGTTTGCACCCGAACCAAAGTAAGTTCCTTCGTGATCGGCCTGCAAATGCAGTTTCATAGCCATGCCTGACATGGTGTAGATTTGTCCGCCCAATTGCGGAATCCAGAATGAGTTCATCGGGGCGTCAGCAGTCAGTTCAAAACGGACTGGAACACCTTTAGGAATGTGAACTTGGTTAACTGTAGCTATACCTTCCTCTGGGTACATAAAGAGCCATTTCCAGTCCAGTGAAGTCACTTGAATGGTTACTGGCTTTTGCGTACTTGCCAACGGCTTGGAAGGCTCCAGCAAGTAGGTATATCTTGCAGTAATGACAGCAATAATACAGATAACGATAATTGGAATAGCCCACCATGTGGTCTCCAGCTTTTTGCTGTCATCCCAGTGGGGTTGATACTTCACCTTGTTTGTCGGTGTATCACGATACCGCCAAATGATGAAGAAAGTCAAAATCATGACCGGTACAATTATTAGCGCAGACAATGCCGTTGTAAGAATGATCAGCTCTTTTTGTGCTTGCCCAACGGGTCCTTTCGGATCGAAAACAACGTATTTTCCGCCAGCATAAAAACACGTCCAAATGAGCAATGCTACCGTGAGCACGGTCAAAACCAACGCAATAATCGCTTTTGGTTTTTTGTTCATGTTGTTCCCCTCTCCTTAAATAATAAATTACTCAAAACTTTACGAACTCCTGTAATGTTGCCCCTATATAAGATAGCAGAAAAGTGGCCACTTTTTTTATTGTTAACAGAATTGTCGATTATTTGTCCGTTTTTTGTGAAAAACATCTCTAAAAATAAAATTTCTCTTGCAAATTCAAAATTTCTTATTAATACAAAGATGACATAATAAAAACGTTATTTGTGTATCTTAAAGAAGTTATATTAAAGAAAAAAGCGGGACTCCTTACAGTTATCATCCTACACTGCTCGAAGCCCCACATTGTTGTTTTCAGCATATATTCGCTTTAAATCATTTTTAAATTGTATTAACTGCGGCCGTTTTCCTGGTCTTCCTTCTTACGTGCAATGACAAATGATTTCCCAACTAGAAAAATAAAAATCCCGGCAACAACGCAACCAATGCCTGTCATTAAATATATATTCCGATCAGTTAAATTACCTATATCAAGCAAAATAAGGATAATACCTGCAATACAGGCGATCCAAGCGATAACAGATACCGTCCGGCTCATTTGCCCGTCAGTTGATCCTGATTTACTAAAATTTGCAGCCATACCCTCCACTCCCTTCGGTCTAAATTAATTTTTAACGCCCTCGTCCGGTATTTTTGTCAGTATGCACATATCTTGCTTCTTTATTCCCTTTGGTCTCTACATACCTGAAACAACCCTCTGCATATCTTGACTATTATTACCCCGGAAGACCCAGCGTTCAAACAAAAGGGAGTGAAGACAGATCCGTCTTTGCTATATTTTTAATCGCTCTTCGTTTAACGTCTGGTCTCCAACCAGTTATTACTTACTACATTTCGATACCAATAGTAACTTTCCTTCGGGGTGCGGACCTGTGTGCGGAAATCGACATGAATCATGCCAAATCTCATATTATATCCCTCTGCCCACTCAAAATTGTCCATAAGTGACCATGCCATATATCCTTTGACATGAAGACCGTCATGAATAGCCCGGTGTACCTGCACCAAATGCTGCTGCATATACGAAATGCGACGGTCATCCTGAACCTTGCCATTCACGACATCATCGTTGATACAAGCCCCATTCTCTGTGATATAAATATCGAGATTACCGTATTTTTGCAAATAATGCAGTACCTCGTACAGCCCACGCGACTCCACTGGCCAGCCGATATCCGTTACGGGTAGCCCCATATTGATTTCTTCAGATTGAAGAAACCCAGCTTCAGGATTAAAGCGATTAACCGACATACTATAGTAATTGATACCGATCATATCAATAGGCTCGCCGATAATATCCATATCCCCATCCTGAATAGGCACGGTGGCTCCTTGCTCCGCAAACCATTCTACCAAAAACTGAGGATACGAGCCTTGATAAATAGGTTGAAGAAACCAGTCACTGTGCAGGGAAATGGTGCGTGCACAAGCGGCTTTATCTTCCTCAGATGTGCTGTAAGGGACAGCCCAGGAGACATTGGGAGCGATACCGATCTGGCCACTGGTGCCCAGCTCGCGGAAGCGGCGCACAGAAAGACCATGCGCAACTAGCAGATGATGTCCTACATCAATGGCTGTCTGGAGATTTGTCAGACCCGGGGCATGAACTCCTAGCATATTGGATAAAAAGGCGATGCACCACGGTTCATTGAATGTCAGCCAATGGTGTATTTTACCGTGAAACTCGCGGAACATCGTTTCTGCATACTGGACAAATGCTTGAATCGTACGACGATTCTCCCATCCTCCAGCATCCTGAAGCGCTTGAGGCAAATCCCAATGGTACAGTGTGCAAAACGGTTCAATCCCGTTTTCGTTCAACAAATCGACTACGCGATGATAATAGTCCAATCCTTCTTGATTGACTTCACCGTCACCATTGGGAAATATACGCGGCCAGGACACTGAAAAACGGTATGTACGAATGCCCAGTTCCTTCATGAGGCGGATATCTTCCTCGTAGCGATGATAGCTGTCACAAGCTACATTACCGTTATCACCGTTGAACACTTTACCAGGCGTATGGGCAAAGGTATCCCAGATCGACAAACCCCTCCCATCCTCCTCATAAGCTCCCTCGATTTGATAGGCTGCCGTCGCGGTCCCCCACATAAAGTCCTGCGGAAATTGAAAAATGGTCATATCTATTCCTCTCCTTCAATTATAATCGTATGTCCGTTCGTTGTTTCCTGCTCTTTGGTAAAAATCCATGACAAAATAAATCCTCCATGCTCAGGATCAGGCAGAGCCTGACGAGCATCTGCGCTAAATGGATGTGCACTGCGAATCGTGCAGCTTCCTGCTGAGATGGATGTGGCCAGTTGAGCACGGACAAGCCGGGAACCGGACCATTCCATGCCAACCGTCATCCCGCCATGTCCCTTCAATCCACTGACCCGTCCCTCCGACCATGCCGTTGGCAAGGCAGGCAGTAACGTTAGCTCTCCCGGACGGCTTTGTAGCAGCATTTCTGCAATCCCCGCCGTCGCACCAAAATTACCGTCGATCTGAAAAGGCGGGTGAGCATCAAATAAATTAGGATAGATCGATCGCGACAGCAACGTGCGAACATACCGATGTGCGGCCTCGCCATCTTCCAGTCGAGCATACAGGTTAATCAACCAGGCACAGCTCCATCCGGTATGCCCACCACCGTGATCAAGCCGTCGACGCAACGATATGCGGGCCGCCTCAGCCAGTTCCGGGGTATCACGGATGTGAATTTGCCGACCGGGGTACAACCCATATAGATGCGAAACATGTCGATGCCCAGGCTCCGCTTCCTCAAAATCGATAAACCATTCCTGTAACTGGCCGTGACGGCCAATTTGATAGGGCATTAACCTGTCCCGTATCTCCTCGCAGCGGTTGCGGAACTCATCGTCTAATTCCAGCAGGTCCGCAGCTTGAATGCAGTTACCCAACAACTCCCGAATCAGCGTTATATCCATGGTGGAGCCCATAGATATACTGCATTCCTCGCCATCCGACGTTTTGAATTTATTTTCAGGTGATGTGGATGGGGATGTCACAAGCCGACCTTCCGGGCCTTCCACGAGCCAGTCCATGCAAAAGGCTGCCGCCCCCTTCATGAGTGGATAAGCTTGTTCTGCCAAATAGGCTGTATCCAGGGTAAACAGATAGCGCTCCCATAGATGAGCAGTTAGCCATACACCCCCAAGCGGCCAAAATGCCCAACTGGCATGGCCCCCTGAAGGTCCAGCGTATCTCCACACATCTACATTGTGATGAGCTGCCCACCCTTGAGCACCATAATGGATGGAGGCTACCCTCCGTCCCGTGCGAGCGACTTCTCCAATCATGTGCAGCAATGGTTCATGGCACTCGGCAAGATTGCATACCTCTGCGGGCCAATAGTTCATCTGAGTATTAATATTGGTTGTATAATTACTGTTCCACGGCGGCTGCACCCGGTCATTCCAGATGCCCTGAAGATTGGCAGGCTGACTCCCCGGACGCGAGCTGCCCATGAGCAAATAGCGGCCATACTGAAATAACAGCACCTCCAGCCCCAGGTCGTCCTGACCTTTCTGATAACGTTCTAATCGCAGATCTGTCGGTAGAACGGAGTCGTCGGTTAGAGTATCACCTCTCAGTTCTAATACAACGCGGTCAAACAGCTTTCGGTGATCCTGTTCATGGCGTTGCCGCACCTGCTCATTTCCCAGCGAAATTGCTTCGTCTAAAATGACTTGACAGGCTTCTGCTGATTCCGTTGCATTACTATTCGGCATAGCGTGAAATCCCCGAAATCCGGTAGCTGCTGCCAAATACACCGTGATTTTATCCGCGCCCGAGATGATCAGTGCTCCATCAGCACCCTTCGTCAAGATTCCTCCCTCGGGAATAACCCTCGCCTGAACTGCAAAAGCCATCGCCAAATCATTTTCATAAACGACAGACTGTGGATGATCACCGCGATAATTAGATTCCACATGACTGGGCACTCGGCCAGCCAACGTAATAAAGTCCCTGATCGACTCATCGGATGGATCGTCATTATCGCTATCCCATTTGGATGAATCACCAAAATGTGCATCCTCTCCAACCTCGTCTTCACAAGGATGGGGGGAAGTGATGTGCACAGATGCATGGATCTTCCCAAGCTTATTCGCAGTCAGTGACACCATCATGATTCCATCTGGCGCACTGGCGATAACTTCACGGGTATAGCGGACTCCATCACTTTGAAAAGTGACCGCTGCCGTTCCGGTCAGCAAATCCAGTTCCCGTTCATAATGCACAATTTCCCCTAGGCCCTCCTGCGTAATCCACAAATCTCCCAAAGGCTGATAGGCTTCCGTATCGCGACCTAGCATATTCGTATTAATCAGTTGTTCCGCTTCCTTGTATTTTCCATCTGCAATCAGTTTTCTGACAGGCTGCAAATATCGCAATGCATCATACTGAACGCCATCTCTGGGAAATCCGGACCAGAGCGTATCCACGTTTAATTGCAAATGTTCCTCTCTGATTCCGCCAAATACCATAGCTCCCAGCCTTCCATTACCGACTGGCAATGCTTCCTCCCATACCTCAGCAGGCTGGCGATACCATAAACGCAGGGACTGTGGTCTTTCGCTTTTCGTCACATCAAACCCTCCCCATCAAGATCAAACAGAGCGCTAATCCCGTATGGACCTTAAGGACAAGCGCTCTGTCATTCCGGCATTCAAAATTTCGTTAAAAACAGTCAGCTATTTAGAAGCCTTACCGCTCCATAACTCCACTCTGTCCTTCACCAGTTGCGTGTATTGCTGTTCCATTTGGACAGCTCCGGCAGCATCCAGTTCTTTAATCATGTTGTCGTATACCGTATCAAAATTGGAAGCTGGTGCTAAAATAGCTTCGGGTATACGTTTGCGGATAATGTCGGTCGTTTTTTTGAATGTAACGTTATAGTTGGATTCATTGTCTGTTGTCAGGTTATAGGCTGCGCCCCAAGGCTTTACATCAAATTCTTTCTTGTCCGGGAACAGATCTTTCCACGTTTTTACGCCATATGCTTTAAGGGATTCTTTCTCCGGCTCCGAATAGGCCGCAATAATTTGCTCCGGGAATTTGGCAGTATAGTAGTTACCTGTAGGGTCCTTCACGCCATCACCGTAGTGTCCGCTGATGAGCGTGTACAAATCTATCCCAGTAGACTTACTGAAGTTGGTTGCATTGTTCGTTTTTTGCTCCAGCACATCCGCAGGAATGATGCGTTTGCCATCTTTGATCTCATAATGCTTGCCTTCGATCCCCCAGTTCACTAACACCTGTCCTTCATCGGAAGCTAAATAATCCAGGAATTTAATGGCCCGCACCGGGTCCTTGCAATTTTCCGTAATACCTACACCATAACCTGACGCGAAGCCTGTATCCTGAAAGGAACGATCCTTGTATTCCTCCGAAAGTGTAACTGGAAAATGCGCGTAGCTGGAATCGGCCTTGCCTGACGCTTTTAACGCATTTTCAGCATCCTGATAACCCCACTCCTGGTCAATCAGACCGAGGACACGACCGCTGGCAATTTTGGATTTGTATTGATCACTTTTTTGCACAAACGAATCTTTATCGAGCAGTCCTTCATTGTACATGTGGTTCAACCAACGGAAATATTCTTTTTCTTCTGGACGTTTGTAATGAAGCTTCGCTTCAAACGTTTGGGGATCAATAAAATATTCACCATCATCCGGCGCTCCAGTCGTCTGGAAGGCAGGATTCGTTACGGTAATCATAATTCTCCAGTCGTCTGCATCCAGCGTGAGTGGGATCGTTTTTTTGCCATTGATCGTCGGATGCTTGGCTGCATAGGTTTTGAGTACGTTTTCATAATCCTGTAGCGTTCTTACCTTTGGATATCCTAACTCCTTGAGCACCTTATGCTGAATTTCAAATCCCCCCGTCGCGTCAAAACTCTCCTGTCCCACACCTGCATACGTAGGGAGGACATAGATGGATTGATCTTTATTACTGTATTTCAAACGATCCATATAGGGTCCATACAGCTTTTTGAGATTGGGTGCGTGATCGTTGATCAGATCTGTCAGATCAATCATGGCCCCCGCATCCACAAGCTTATTAATATTCGCTTTAGGAGAAACCAAGTCCGGGTATTCTCCACTTGCTGCCATCAAAGCAATTCGGTCATCTCCACCTCCACCGCTGACATCAAATTCCGCATTCAAGGTTACACCTGTTTTTTTGGTAATTTCCTTGCCTATTTCATCCTTCATTCCATTCCATTGCGGGCTTGTATCTGCTCCGAAGAAGCTAAACGTAATCGGGTCTGTGCTGCTGGATGTGCCTTCCTTCGCTGCTTTATCGCTTCCTCCACAACCTGCGAGTGCGGTAAGTGACACCACGAGCAGGGGAATCAGTGCAAATCTGGACCAGTGTTTTTTCATGTATAAATCCTCCTATATTCCTATGATGACTTCTCCTGCAAATAACTACTTATTTTACTACCGGAATCTCGGCTTTTATGATTTCACTGCCCCCAGCGTCATACCGCCTACAAAATACTTTTGCAAGAACGGATACACCATCAGGATGGGGAGCGTAACCGTAATCGTGATTGCCATTTTGATCGACTCTGGTGAGATTTGAGCCATTTGCTTAGCCATATCGTTACTATTCGTCATACTGGAGCCGCCTTGCTGCGTACTTTGCAGTATCTTCATCAGCTCATACTGTAGCGTCGTCCATTGCGGCGCCCCACCATTATACAAATACGTATCAAACCAAGCATTCCACTGACCTACTGCCAGAAAAAGAGCAATCGTTGCCAATACTGGTTTGCACAGCGGCAAAATAATTCTCCAGTAAATCGTAAAATCATTTGCCCCATCGAGTTTGGCAGACTCCTGCAGCGCATACGGCAAACCGTCCATAAAGGAACGAATAACAAACACGTTAAATGCGCTAATTAAGCCTGGAAAAATGTACACCCAAAACGAACCCAGCAGATGCAGATCACGCATCAAAATAAACACGGGCACCATCCCGCCGGAAAAATACATCGTCAACGCCAAAAACGTAGAAATAAACTTACGAGCGCGAAACTCGACCCGACTCAATGTAAAAGCAAGCATAGACGCGCAGATCAATCCGAGTACCGTCCCGACCAAAGTACGAAGAATAGATATTTGCAGTCCCTGAAGAAGGCCATCGTACTGGAAAATCGTTTTGTAATTTTCGAGCGTAAATTGGCGGGGCCATATATAAATACCACCGCGAACCGTGTCCGTTGAATTGTTCAGGGAAATCGCAAGTACGTTCAGAAACGGGTACAGCGTCAACACCACGATCAGAGCCATGAGGATATAGTTGAACAGATCAAACAGCTTCTCAGACCGGGTAGCATTAAATGCCTTATTCGTCATTTCGCTTCTCCCTCCCTACATGATGCTTTCTTTGGTCAGTTTTTTAAATATACCGTTCGCCGTAAACAACAGCAGAATACTAACCAGTGAGTTAAAAATACCAATTGCCGTCCCATAAGAGAAGCGACCCAAATTAATCCCGTAATTGAGCGCGTACAGATCCAGCACCTCGGAATAATCCGTCACGAGACTATTGCCAAGCAAGAACTGCTTTTCAAAACCGTTGCTCACCAGATGTCCAATCGCCATAATGAACAGAACGGCAATCGTCGAGCGGATACCCGGAAGTGTAATATGCCACATCTGTCTCCAGCGGCTCGCTCCATCCACGCGTGATGCTTCATACTGTTCTTGATCAATTCCGGTGATTGCAGCTAAATAAATAATCGTATTCCAGCCCGTCTCTTTCCATATGTCGGAAGCGGTTACAATGTACCAGAACCAGCTCCCCTTTGCCATGAACTGAATTGGTTCATCCACAATATGAAGCGCTACCAATATATCGTTGACAATGCCTCCGTCAATGGACAGCATCTTGGTGACCAAACCGGCCACAACTACCCAGGATACAAAATGCGGGAGGTAGGATATTGTCTGCACAAACCGTTTGAACAGCATACCACGCAGCTCATTTAACAGAATTGCAAAGAAGATCGGTACGACAAAACCAAATATAATCCCCATCAGGCTCATCGCTAGCGTATTGCGTAATACCAGATAAAATCGTTCATCCTGAAATAGCTCAATAAAGTTATTCAGCCCTACCCATTTCTGGTCCGTAAAAGATTTGGCTGGCTTATAATTTTGAAACGCCATCGTCCAGCCCCAGAGCGGAAGATAGCTGAAAACAAACACCCATATGACGAAAGGAATGGACATAAAATAAAGATACTTTTGCTGCTTCACACTGTCCCACAAACCTTTTCTACCACGTTCATGCTTCGGGCCGCGAGCCTTGCGTGGTCTTCCCCGGTTGGATTCAGGAATCACAGCACCATTGTTGGAAGCGGTTTCAGTTGAAGATTCCATAACAAGCTCCTCCTCATCTCTAGATACTATTATCATACTTTGCTGGCTTGGAAGCGGATACCCGACGAATTAGGAGAAAAATCAGTTCAAAATTAGATATATGGGATGAAAAAAATTACATTCGTGCCACTACGCATGCGGATGGTGCTTCCCATCGCTGTTGTCCCCGGATTTCTTGAATAAGCACACAAAGGTAGAAATCCGGGGATAAAGGCGACCGCTTCGCTTGTCCAGCACCATTCCGCCTGCTCCGTTTTCATTTAATTTTTCTGAGAGAAGTCTTGTAAAAAACAAAAGATCAGCAATGTAAGCTGATTAGAGGTAAAGGATAGTGCATTGCACCACAGGTGGATGATGATATATATACACATACTGTCGCAATTAACCTAATTGATTGAAGGAAAAAAAGCTTTCTGGCATCAATGTGCCAGAAAGCTTTTTTTGATTTATTTTACCGTGATCGTCCCGTAGTACATGTACATGCCACAATTATACTCATATACCCCCGGCTTTAAGTCCTTGACGGTAAAATAATTATTTTCGTGGTCCAGGTAAACGTCCATTCCGATCTTCAACGACTGCACTTCATCAATGCAAGTAAAGGATGTCATTTTCTTGAAATTGATTTTGGTTGGAACACCGGCTTTCACTTCAATATTTTTAGGATAGAAGCCGTCCCCTTTTACACCCACGGTAACAATCTCATATTTGGTCTTGTCTGGCTCTTCCTGAGCTTGTTTAGGTTGAACGGCCGGAAACGACGACACGCTCCCCTGAAAATAAAACAAGACAAACCCGCCCATGCTCAGGGCTACAAAACCAATCAGCATCAAATGCCAATGCTTAGAGATAAGTGTTTTCATTCATATCAGCCCCTCCAGTTGAATGTCTACATGTGACGCATCAACTCTAACCAGTATATAAAAGTTAATCAAAATTTTAAATACCTCATTTCACAGGCTCGGATGATCCAGCTCATACAGGCTGCGGTATCGGGACTGCTCCTGCCACAGCTGTTCATGGCTTCCTCGCATGGAAATGACCCCTTTTTCCATAAAGATCACCTCGTCCATATGCTCCATTCCCGTCAGATGATGCGTGATCCAGATCAATGTTTTGCCCTTCAGCACACGAAACATCGTCCGCATGAGCTCATGCTCTGTCAGCGGGTCAAGCCCCACCGTCGGCTCATCCAGTAAAACAATCGGGTGATTTTGTAGCAAAATCCGCGCCAGTGCAATTCGCTGTTTTTCTCCACCGGAAAAACGAAGCCCCGTCTCCTGCATTCGGGTATCGTAGCCCTCCGGCAAAGAATCAATTAGAGTTCCAAGCCCTACCTGCTCTGTTACTGCACGAACCTCATCCAGCGTAGCATCGGGTCGTCCCAGCCGAATATTGTTCGCTACCGTTGTATCGAATAAATACGGCTGCTGGTTTAGCACCGCAAATAGATTGGAGTATGCTCCACCTGTGTATACGGGAATCCCTGCGACAGTGACGCTACCTTCATCAGGCTGCAATGCTCCCTGAATCAGGTTCAGCAGCGTGGACTTGCCCGCACCACTGCGACCAAGCAATGCAACCTTGCCCCCCTGCGGTACGTGCAAAGAGATATCACGCACGCTCCATTCCTGCGTTGCCGCATAGCGGTAGCTTACCTTGTTCAGCAGCAGGTCCCCTCCGTGACCCAATCGCAGAGCGGTGGCTTGTTCCTCTAGAGTGCCTGCTGTTCCGCCTGCTCCCGGTGTAGGTGTGTCTTTCTCCGAATCCTTTAACCGTCGAAGTGAATCCTGATACTCCGGCGCATGAACCACCGCTTCTCCAGCGCGAACGAAGGCATCCAGCAATGGAAAAGCCACAAGAGCAAAGGATGCCAGCCATGTGGCTTCTATACGATTCTGTGCTACCAGTCCCCCGGCCCACACAGTCATAATCACAACCCCGCCACCTACAACGCATTGTGCGATCCAATGAGAACGCCACTCGCTCCGGCGAAGTGAATTTTCCATTACGGCAGCCCTATTGTGCCGTTGTGTAAAGGTACTCAGGAAATGCCCAGTCCGTCCGCTCAGCACCAGATCACTCATGCCGAACAGAGCATCCGTCAGCTCTTGATAGGCTTTACTCCGTTCCTGCTTGAACATTCGCCGTTTGGCGAGTGAGGTCCATAGTGAGATGGCTGGGGCAATAAAAAGCAAAAATCCGCCATATAGCGCCATGAGCAAGGCAAAGGTTCCGTCCATCCGTCCGAGCGCCCAGATGCCTGCTGCATAAATCAGCAAAGCCGATAGCGCAGGCAGAACTAGCTTCAGATAGATGTTTTGAAGCTGCTCAATATCCTCTGCCAGCAATCCCAATAGATCCCCTGTACGGAATTTGCTGCGAATCATCAGCGCCTGCGGTTCCACTGCCCGATATAAGCGCACCCGCATACGGGACACAAGGCGTAGTGCGGCATCATGTCCTACCAAGCGCTCCAGGTACTGAATAACCGCTTTACTAAAGCCAAATGTTCGCACAAGCACAATTGGAACGTACACCATTAATATATTTTCCGGTCTTAAGGCCGAACGGGTAATCAGATGACCGGACGTAAAGAGCAACGCGCCCGCACATCCAATGGCCAGTGCGCCCAAAAGAGCAGCTACCAGAAAGGCCCAAAAATATTGTCTCAGATACGTTATAAACCAGCCTTGTCTGCTATTGTCCGTTACTCTCATATCGTCCGTTCCCTCCTTCCGACATCCCCGTCAGCAATCGGTAATATGCCCCCTTACGGGAAATCAATTGCTGATGGGAGCCTACTTCTTCCAGCCGACCTTGATCCATCATCCAGACACAGTCCATATCCGGCATCCAATGAAGCCGGTGGGTGGCAAGAAACACTCTTTTGTGTTTCAAAACCGATAAAATCGTCTGTTTTAGCTCCCACTCTGTCTCAATATCCAGATGCGCCGTAGGCTCATCCAATAAAATGACCGGACGATTACTGAGCAATGCCCGCGCCAATGCAATCCGCTGCGCCTGCCCTCCGCTCAGTGTCCGGCCTACTTCACCAATGGGTTCATTCAATCCACCCGGAAGACCGTCTACCAGTTCCCGCAGTCCAACCGCGTCAATCGCCCACTCTACCTGCTGGTTGGATGCCTCCGGTTCATAAAAGCGGATATTATCTGCCAGAGAAGCGCTAAACAGGTATGGATGCTGTGGAATATAGGCAATATGCCGTTGCCATTCAGCTTTGGCATCCCCAGCCAATCCACATCCATTCAGGAGCAGCTCGCCCGAAGTCGGATCAGCAAAGCCGCCAAGCAGACTAAGCAGCGTCGTTTTACCTGCTCCACTAGCTCCAACGATGCCGATCATGTTCATGTGCGGTTCAACATGTGCAGACACATGTTCAAGCCGAGCCGAACCGTCTTCATTAAGGAGACACACATCAGACAGCTCGATAATGTCCTGTCCCGTGATGTCCAATCCTTTATCGTTAACTGCCTGTTTATTCGGCTCAGTCGTATCATCTTCTGTACTGAGAATGGAGCGTATTGCTCCCCAAGCCTCCTTACCATCCAGTGAAGCATGATAGTCTGATCCCAACTGGCGTATGGGCATAAAATATTCTGGTGCCAGAATAAGCACCGCCAGTGCTGCCTCCAAACCCACCGAGCCACTAATCAGGCGCAGACCCAAGCCTACTGCGACAAAAGCGACCGATAGCATACTAAAAAAATCGAGGGCAAATGAGGAAAGAAACGCTACCCGCAGCGTGCGCATCGTTGCCGTGCGGTATTGGTCGCTGACCTTTCCAACCGTTTCCCCATGCTCTTGGCTACGACCCAAAAATCTTAGTGTCTGAAGTCCACGCAGCGAATCCGTGAAATGATGAGATAACAGACGATAGGAACGCCACTGCTTGTCTGCCTGCTTCCGCGCCGCCAAGCCGAGCAAAATAAAGAAGCCTACCAGAATTGGCATCGTAGTCGTCAATATCACACCTGAAATGACATCCAATGTGAAAACATACACAAGCACAAGTATAGTTACAGCCATCATGTCAATCATACGAGGAATGGACAGTTCCAAATACGTGCGAAAACGATCCATGCCGTCCAGCGCTAGCGTCACCAACTTGCCGCTGCCTTCCTGCGCTGCAAAACCCGGCCCCCGTTCGAACAAACGTGCAAGCAGACGCTCCCGTAAGGAAGCGCCTGAAGCTTCGGCAAAACGGCCAGCTGTCCGGCGTTGCAGCCAGATCGCCGTATGCCTCATTGCAAAAGCAGCGAAAAACAACGCCAGCGACGGCCAAGCCATGACCAGCGGATTTTGTTCAAATAAAATCGTAACAGCCTTTGCCAAGAAGACTGCTTGTGCAATCACTGCGGCCCCCTGGAGCAGGGAAAGGGCAGCCAGTAGCAGCATCACTGGCCGAATGCCCTTTAATTCAAACCATGCCTTATCCATTAGTATTCCAAATGATCCTTCTCACTGAGACGCTTATGGAAAACAAAATAGCTCCATGCCTGATAAGCCAGCACAAAGGGTAAAAGCGTTGCTGCAACAATCGTCATGGCTTTCAGTGTGTAATGACTGGAGCTTGCATTATAAATCGTTAAATCAAAAGCACTGTTAATCGAGCTCACCATAAATCTTGGGAACAAACCGACGAATAACGAAACGAAGGTCAGCAAAATCACTGCACCTGTCATCCCGAAGGCCCATCCTTCGCGGCGCTGCTTCAGGAAGTACCCTGTCAGCACATAGGCGACAATTCCCACCGCAACCGCAGCATACATAAAGGGACCGCGACGTGCAAATAAATCCGTTGTAAAATAAGTTCCTACCACCATGCCCGCGAGTAAAATGCCCAATACCGGAAGAAACTTGGATGCGATCACACGAGAGCGATCCCGTACTTCTCCAATCGTCCGCAGGGAAATAAATGTCAACCCGTGCATTAGGCACATTCCGACCACTGTCAGTCCAATCCATACGGTGTATGCATTGAACACATCTGAAAATCCAGCTTTCAAATCCATGTTTTGCTGAATAGGTACACCTTTCACCAAAGCCGCAAAAGCCATACCGAACAGCATCGGCGGTAGAAAGCTGCCAATCAGAATGCAGGCATCCCACGTTCCTGTCCACCATTTCCCTTCAGCCTTGCCGCGGAACTCAAAAGAAACTCCACGCAAGATCAAACCTAGCAAAATAAAGACAAATACCAGATAATATCCGCTGAACATGGTTGCATAAAAATGTGGGAAAGCGGCAAACATCGCACCTGCTGCTGTAATCAGCCACACTTCGTTGGCATCCCAGAATGGACCAATCGTATTGATCATCAAACGTTTTTGTTGGTCATTACGCGGCACCAATCCTGTGGCCATTCCTACGCCAAAATCAAAGCCTTCCAGAAAAAAGAAGCCAGTAAACAGCACAGCAATCAATAGGAACCATAAATCATTTAGCGACAATGGTGTCACCCCCTTGAGCAAAAGGATCATGAATTACCGTTTGTTGATGCGGCTCAATATCTGGACCTTTGCGAGCCGTACGGTAAAACAGAAACGCCAGCACACCTGTTAAAATTAAATACAATGTGGTAAATGAGATGAACGAGAACAGCACTTCTCCAGCCACAACAGTAGGCGAAACAGAATCTTTCGTTTGAAGCAGACCAAATACAGTCCACGGTTGGCGACCTATTTCAGTCATGACCCAACCTGAAGTATTCCCAATGAATGGAAGGGATATCCCCCATATCATAAGACGGAAGAACCAGCGATGTGAACCTTCCAACTTTTTACGGAACGTCAGGTAAGCTCCATATAAAGCGAGTGCAATCATGCCACATCCCGCCGCAATCATAATGCGGAAGCTCCAGAACGTGGTACGTACTGGCGGGATATAATCACCCGGACCATAGGTTTTTTCATATTGGGCTTGCAGCTCATTCATACCAGGCACAGAGCCGGTAAATTTACTATAGGATAGGAAACTCAAAGCAAAAGGAACTTTAATCTCAAAGGTATTTTCCTTTTTTCCAGGATCAATCCATGCGATAACTGTCCAAGGAGCGGGGTCACCGCTGTTCTCCCATAAGCCCTCACTGGCAGCCATCTTCATCGGTTGTGTTTTCACCAAATATTGAGCCTGTCCATGACCAAACAAAGGAATAGCAATGGCACTGATTAAGGCAACAATAATACTCAATTTAAAAGAAGGTTTAAAAAAGTCCATATTCTTTTTTTGCATCAGCTTCCATGCACTGATACCCGCGATCAGAAATGCCCCCGTTGCAAAAGCAGCAAACAATGTATGTGGGAATTCCCATAGCAGTTGTTCGTTCGTTAGCAGAGCAGCAAAATCTTTCATTTCTGCACGTCCATTTTGAATCTCATATCCTACTGGACGCTGCATGAATGAATTAGCAGCTAGAATCCACAATGCCGATAACATCGTACCGATCGATACCAACCACATACAGATTAAATGGACCGTTTTGGACAATCTTTCCCAACCAAATACCCATAATCCGATAAAGGTCGATTCCAGGAAAAATGCAAGCAACGCTTCAATCGCCAGCGGCGTACCGAATACATCACCGACAAAACGGGAAAAGTCCGACCAGTTCATCCCGAACTGGAATTCTTGCAAAATCCCGGTGACTACGCCCAGTGCAAAGTTAATCAGCAGAAACGTTCCCCAGAATTGAGCCATTTTTTTGTACAAGTCATTTTTCTTGATAACATACATAGTCTCCATAATTGCCACCAATAACGACAATCCAATGGAGATCGGCACATAAACAAAGTGAAGAATCGTTGTGGTTGCGAACTGCAACCGTGCCAAGTCCAATACGTCCATGATGTTGCTCCTCCCCCTGCACTTCTCTTAACAATGTTTTATAGTGTCTGTAATCTGAAGTCTTCTACATTTGTGATAGTATTCACATTCTTACATATGCAGCGGTCATTTTTTAGAAAAATGACTCACTCAACTACCTTCACCATGGTTATCATGATCCGGCTTCAGATTATCCCCATTATATAGAATAAAATTAAATGAAATAGAATCGAAAATGTGAACATCGTGTCAAAGCTGTGTCATAATGGTGGCGATTTGATGAAAACGCCCTAAACTCCATAATAAATGTGACATTTTCGATTGATCTATCCATTTTTTCACTATAAAAAAGAGCCTCTCTTCGTTCGGAGGTTGTACCTCCGACATCTGTAAGAGAGACTTCATAGCGTTAAACCTAGGGATTCTATCAACAGCCATCTGTTCCTCCGTTCTTTTGAACCCGATTACGGTAAGAGGAAGGTGACATTCCAGCATACTTTTTAAATTTACTATGAAAATAATCTGCATTCGCATATCCCACGCGTTCCGCCACCTGGTGTACCTTAATTCCTTGTGCAAGCAATTCCCTTGCTCGCTCAATCCTCACCTTATCCAGGTAGGCATTAAAGGCCTCTCCCGTATGACTTTTGAACAGTTTGCCCAAATAGCCACTATTGTAATTGAACATATCTGCCAGTAACTCCAGTCGCAAATTTTCATCATAATGACTATGTATAAAGTCAATCATTTGTTTCATGATGATGCCCTTGCCACCAGATTCAGTCTGGCCAATCCATTGCAACACATGCTCCAGCGAGTGATCCACCAGCTCGCCTAACGTGGAATAAGCATATACATCGGTTATAAAGCTGGAGTGCTCCTCCAGCACGGTTCGGCTGTGATCCTGTGCGGCTGCATACTTGTTCAACGCCAGTGTGAATGTTTGGGCGAACGCCGCCTTGATTGCAGATTCTGTGCGATAAATCCGTGGAAATTGGCCTTCCATTTCCTTAATGACACGGGTTGCAGCTTCACTATTAGCCATATCTAGCGCATAGTACAGCTTTTCTGCATAACGTATGGGATCATCTGTGGCACTATCAGACGCCCCACTCCTTTCAGTCTCGACTGTCTCCAATTCGTGTAGGTCTCCGGAAAGCATGACTCTTTCTGCCCGGAACAAAAACGTACGCTCCAATAATCGTAGTGCCTGCTCAAAAGATCTGGGAATGTCGTTAAGAATGGCTACAGGATCACCGGCAGCCACATAAATTTCCGTTGCCCACGGCTTTAGCTCCTGTCGCCAAGCAGCCAGTAATTGAACAGCATCTTTCTCCGTTTTTAACGTGGCGGGAAGCAAAAGACCCATATATATTCCAGCCTCAAACACGATACCTCTGCCCTGCTCATGGCACAATTCTGTTAGCCGCTGCTTTGCTGCCGACTGCCGAGCTTGCCGATCCCAGTCAGGAATACGTAAATCCAGCAGAATAACCTGATAGCTACTCCAGTCCAAGGCTGGTAACGCGGGCTGTTGTCCATGTTTTCCGTTACCGCTTTGATGTTCAGCTTGCTTAGATGCTCTGTGAAGAGAATCACTGCTTTCCACAGCATTACGAGCATGCTCTCGATGATCCGGAAACAATAGTGCTTCGATCCAATTACGCTCATGGGAAGGCGGACTTCCCCATTTGCCGTCTTCTTTCTCGTCCTCAATGTTTTGCCATACCCGTTTCAACTCCGTCGTCATTTCTTCCTCATCAACTGGCTTCAGTAGATAGCCATCCACCCCGAAGCCCATGGCTTGCCGTGCATAATCAAAGTCTGCATATCCGCTTAATATGAGAAAATGAAACGGCTCTCCGTTCTTTTCACGTATGCTTCGTATGACCTCCAGTCCACTCATCCCGGGCATACGAATATCTACAATGACCAGCTCCGGTCGATGCTCTCCGAACTTATCCAGAGCCTCGCGCCCGTTCCCTGCCGTATCGACAATACGGAAGCCACAATTCCCCCAGTCAATAATGGAGGACAATCCTTCACGAATCGCAGGTTCATCATCTACAATCATTGCTTTATACATTCGACTCTTCCTCCCTTGGTATGGAAAAGTATACGGTTGTTCCTACTTGTAATGCGCTTTCAATATGCAGTCCATAACGTTCGCCGTACATCAATGTTAGACGTTGATGTACATTACGCAAGCCAATACTGCTCCCTTCCGGCTCATCCGCCCCCCTGATCCGATCTAGCAGACGGGTCAGTTGCCCAGCTTCCATGCCGATCCCGTCATCTTCTACTTTAATTTTCAACTCTCTTTGTTCTATTGTAATATCTACCTTCACGGTAACTGGCTCTTCCTTATTTTCCAGGCCATGAATGACTGCATTTTCCACCAGCGGTTGTATGATTAAGGGAGGAATCGACATGTCCGTCGCGCTTTCTTCCAAATTCACTTCATAGATCAAACGATTTCCAAATCTGAACTGCTGAATTTGCAAATAGGATCGCACCATATCCAGCTCCTGTAGTACCGTCGTTTTACCACTGCCAATCTCCAGATTCCGGCGCATCAGCCTGCCAAGCAAACGCACCGTCGTTGCAATTTCCGCTTCCCCATTCAGATGTGCTTTCATTCGAATGGACTCTAACGCATTAAACAGAAAGTGCGGATTAATTTGGCTGGCCATCATTTTTAGCTTGATATCCTTTTGTGCCAATTCCAGCCTGTTGTTGTGCTCACTCGTCTCATAGACCTGCGCCATGAGTTGGCGAATACTACTCACCATATAGTTGAAACGGCGGGATAAATCCCCGATCTCGTCCCTTCCCTCCACACTCGATACCACATGAAAATCGCCCGCGGCTACCTTACCCAGCTCATAGCTCAACCGCTGTAGTCGTTTGGTAATCAGCCAGGAAATGATGGTGATCAGAATCAGTGCCATAACCAGCACTGCAAGAACACATAAAGCACCAATCAGGCTGATTCGGTTGGCTCCCTGTACAATATGCTCCGTCGAAAACACTGAAATAATCGTAAATCCGCTCACACTGGAGGCGGGCAACAGCTCATCCACGATGATGTTGGAGGGCATTCCGTTGATTTTCGCTTCATATATTCCCTTACCCGCACGCTGGACGTCAAAGCCCAAATGTAAATCGCTCAACGTCTGGCCCACCGACTGCGGACGAGTGGCTGCGACCACAATCCCGTTACGATCTGCAATCAATGTTTCAAAAGGCTCCTTACTCAGCATATGATTCAACTCGGTCTGGCTCAGCGATATCATCAGAACTCCCTTGGTATTGTATTCGGGAAATGGAATTTGCCGTACCAGGCTCAGGCGATTAACCGGGTTATCTTCCTTATCCTGAATGTAAAACCAGTTAATCGCCGTCCCCTTCAAAGCCGTCTGGAACCACTGCTGCCGCTCAATGTTAGAGTCCACTGGAATAAACTCCAGATTATTGACAAGCGTCGGATTGTACGAATAGAACCGGATGGTAGCAACTTCTCTATATTGCTGAGTATACTCATTAAAATCCTTGTATTGATGATACGCATTCATCAGCTCTACCATACCCGGATACCGTCGGTTCGCCATCTCCCTCAGCCTCTTATCGAACATGAGCCCATTTGAAATATCCGTTGGCACACGCAGTAAATTTGCTGTCTGGCTCTTGATCTTTTCCACATTGTTTACCGTCTGGGCAATTGCACTATTCAATGCCTGCTCTCGCAAATAAAAAGTAACGCAACCGCCCACCACCAGCACCGGGATCATGACAATCAGTACGTAGGAGAACAGCAGCTTATTCCGCATACGCATATTATTCATCAAAAGCCGTACTCCACGATTCATTCCATCCCTCCCATAAGATAAGCGCTTACATTTTTATGTATTTTCACATTCTCTATCACAATCTACACGTTTCCAGTTTAAAGCTTCGTAACCTCTATATCTATATTTTTGTAAAATTTAAAAATGTGGCGAACGGAGTCACCACACTTTACGATTCCTAAACTATTTACGTACAAAAGGTTCGATATGCACTCCCTGCGGCAGCTTATGCGGATCTTCCGGGTTGATACGGTCATAGAACATAATGCCGTCCAAATGGTCCATTTCATGCTGCACTACAATCGCTGCATAACCTTTGAAAGTCAATAGCTCCTGTGTTCCGTCTGGTAAAGTGGCCTTAATACGAATTTTTTCGTAACGCGGTACATATCCGGCTACGTACCGATCTACAGACAAGCACCCCTCACCCTGTTCCAAATAAATCATGGACGTGGAGTGGCTGACCAGCTTCGGATTAAACAATGCATACTCTACCGTTTTGTCCCCATCTTCATAATAAATAGCACACATTCTTTTGTTCAAACCTACCTGGTTCGCAGATAACCCCACACCCGGGCGCAGTTCATAGCGGGTAGCCAGCTCTTCATTTTGGCTATTTTTCAGATAATCCAGCATCCATTGCATCTGTTGAAGATCCTCTTCAGACAGTGGCAAGCATACCGGCTCAACCTTCGTACGCAAAATAGACTCCCCTTCACGCACGATATCCTTCGTGAGAAGCATGTCCATCGATTGATTACTCATTCGTCAGCCTCGATTCATTTAAATAAATATACTTTCATGTTATTCTGCAAAAGTTAGGGGGTTCCCAATATTCCTACAAGTTTTATCCCATAAATTATATCTATTCATGAAATGAATTGTCAAAATGAAGCGGTATTTAAGCCATTAAATATTCATTGCCTTAATGGTTTATCTAATTAACAATTATACTGATGCTCTATATATCCTTAAACGAAAAACCCCCTTAACCAATGAAGTGGTCAGGAGATTTTTTGCCGTTATCATACCTTTGAAATTAATCTACGTATCTTTTCTTACTATTAAGATGGCTGCTCCAACGCACTTGGAGCTTCACTAAACAGCTGCGCCTTTGGATTCGGCTGTGTCCAGGTATTATAATATTGCGAGTTCTTGCCGTAGGAATTGTCAATGACAACGTGCGGCATATCAAGCAGACAGGCCAGAATGTGACCGTGCAGCCGTGAAGTGCGAACCTCTCGGTAAGAGCTGAACAGCGTAACCGCTTTGTTCATGAGATGGTCTGTATACTTGTACCAGAATGTACGCGTAGGCAACGGGCCACCAATTTTCTTATCCAGTCGATAAAACTTCTGGAAATAGACAATTCCCTTCACTTCCAGCGGAGTGAACAAAGTATCCCAGTCCAGCCGGTGAGCGGCATCTGCCTCGTCATCGAACTTCTTTTGTCCACCCACCGTTTCAATATCTGTGCGCAGGAAATACAATACATCCTTCACGGTTTCCGTAGTCGGCTTCAATGGCCAGAGCTGGTGTGCCATATCAGGACATAGTGTGATACTGCACTGGTTCAGCTTGTCCTTAGCCCACTGATAAGAGCGTGTATCCCGCACAAACATATGTAGATCCGGATGAGCATTGAACAAGGCAGCGACTTCATTAGCCTTCTGTTCAGATTGAAAGTGGATCGTCTGCGGCATAATCACAATTCGGTGGCTAGGGAAATCGCGAACGATGCGTTCTCGCAAATTTTGGTGATTTGAATAGAGATCGCCGAAGTTGCCGCCGCCGTGGCACACGATAATCCAGTCACCCGGAATTTGAAGCCGATCGGGAATATCCATAGCGCTATAACGGGCACGGACACGGATGCCATTATCCTTGAAGAACGCCTCGGTGCCTTTCATGATGAGTACATCCCCACCGTTATTATAGACGGGATAATCGACATAAATGATATTCGAACCTTGGGGGACTACGTCGAGAATGACGCTCAGCTTATTTTTCAGTTTAGCCATGGGATGCAAATTCGGCATCTTTCAGTTCTCCCTTCCTGCGCTTCTTTTGTATAGTCTGAATGACAAATGTAATATCACTTTTATCAAAAATGATCCGTGATAGCGGAACATTGAAAAACATGGGGAATGAGAACAGTGAGAACGCCAATCGTACACAAGCGCCTACAAGCAAAGCAATCGCAATGCCGTCCAGACCAAAGATCGGTGTACAAATAAAAAATAGACCGACGGTGATCGCATAGGCTACAATTTGCCGGAACAATACCAGTCCCGGACGTCCCAGCGCGTTAAAGGCCGAAGCCAGAATCCATGAGCCGCCACCAATGATACATTCCAGTGACAGCAGGTAGAACGTTAGTGATGCTTCCAGAAAAGCGGGGCCGTACAGCAAACCCAGCATGTATCGTCCAATGAAGAGAGCAGGCACAATGACGATTAGCATCGCAGCCATAGAGATGCGAAAAGCACGACCTACCGTTTCGACAATCTTGCTGTGCTCCATCCCCGTCACCTTTGGAAAGGTAACGTTAGTGACGGCATTTTGCACCACATTGAACACACGAGACAAGGCGTAGACGACAGAGTACAGACCGAACGCTTTAGGTGATAGCAGCGCCACAATAACGATTTTGTCCGTTTGTGTGGACAGCGTCCCCATCAGCTCCATCCCGTAAACCCTCGCTCCATAGCTATAATAAGGACGAAGCACTTGGCGGCTGGTAAATGGGCGGAAAGCACGCAAATTCATATACTTACGCAAACGGAGGAACGCCCACACTAGCGCAAGGAAACTCGCGGCAAAATTCACTGCTCCTGCCAGCTGAACATTGAGCAGGCCCATCAGCCACAGTGTCACCAGACCGATGAAATTCAGTAACGGGTAGTAAAACAACAGACCGTTATATACGCTAAACCGATCCAGCCCTTGCGACAATGCTGTCGTCAGCGCTGTAAGCACTGCCAGCGGTACGGCTGCCGCACAATAAAGCTGGGACAGCTGGATGATATCCGCACCATAACCATTCAGCCACAGCGGCATGCATATCCAGGCCACCGCCCCTGCCAACAAGCTGGCAGGCAACTGAATCCAGAGCGACAACGCCAGCAGTTCTTCCGTCGTGCCTGTTTTCTTCTTAATGTTATAAATTAACGACGTTGGTAATCCGAAGCTCAACACACTGCCGATCAGCGTAGGCCAGAACAGAACTGCCGCCAGTTCTCCTTTCCCCTCTACTCCGAGCATACGTGCGGTCAGGATGGAAGTCAGGGTCGTGACGATTAGCACAAAAAAATTGTTAAAGCTCGTGCGCATGATCGTTTTGGCGAGACTGTCACCCGTGAATACTTTCCTTGCTGCTGTCCATGTGCTCATGTTACGTCCAACTCCTGTTCCTTATTAAGCCTCTCGTCTCTATGCTCACATTGCGTCTTTTGACGCACCTCCATCAGCCTACCGTTTTTTTGGAATTGCGTTCAGTCAACTGCCCGCCAACGGGCTCCTTTGGACTTGAAAAGATCTCTTTCAACGCTCTTCTATAGCCTTGAATGGCAGTATGATTTTTCTTGGGCTTTTCTCTCAAAATCTGATACAACGTCGTCCAGTATAGTGCTGCATAACCAATCGGCCCAGATCCCTCGTCACGCAGCAAATGAATATGATTCATCACCCGCATATAAGTAACCTGCTCCATATTGTCGCGCGAGGACGGCGATTCGTGATGAAGCAGCGTAAGCGCTGGGTTAATGTATAACGGACCGCTTTTCATCGCGATGCGCGAAAGTAATAAATCCTCGCCTACGCTATAGCTTTGCAACCAAGGTACAGGCTCCAGACTACGAATCGCCTCACGGCGAAATGACATATTGCAGCCATGGAAAAACTGGGTTCTAAATGTCTTTTTTGCCTTATGCCAGTTATACATCGAGCCGGACTGACCGCTGAGGGACAACCTCCCTTTGGACAAAGACTGCTGGAATGACAGCAAGCATCGAATCGTTCCCATGAAGCTGTTACTCATTCCCTGTGCAATACCGCCGACACCAGCGGCCTTCGGGTAAGCCTCATAGGTACGCATCAACTCATTCAAATAGTTGCTCGGCAGCTCAACGTCATCGTCAAGGAACAAAATGATGTCACCCTGCGCAAGTTCAGCTGTCTTTACACGAGATAACCATAATCCTGGCTGCTCCTTGCGATGATATCGGTAGGTAATTCCCGCTCTGCCCAACTGACGCTCATAACGTTCCAGCACATGCTTTGGCAGTTCTCCGTCGTCAATAATCCATAGCTCGGTTTCACATGCCTCCGGTGCTCCCCCAATGGCAATTGAATTGATGCATCGGGTCAGATCATCAACCCGATTTCGGGTGCACAGAGCGATGGACAAGCTTAACATCATACTCCCCCTTTATCCTGTCAATGTGTATAAAACGGATTACTGAACCGCCGGGCCTAAATATTCGTTATATTTTTGCTTGCGCGGGTTCAGAATGAACAACACCCCCTGCTTGTATCCATCTGCGGCATTAAAATTGCGACGCAGCGTTTCTTTGAGCATCAAGTAGGATAAGGTCCATAAAAGGGCTCCATACTGAATCACTCCAGCCTTTTTCAAGGCAAGAAAATAATAGTGATTAATCGCTGTAGCCTTGGCTACTTTGCCCGCCTTATCGCGCGAGCTCGGAGATTCATGATGAATGATGGTTAAGTCAGGATTGATAACCAATTTGCCGTAACGGCTCGCTAACTGGCACATGTACAAATCGTCAGCCACAGCATAACTGGTCATCCACGGATACGGCTTCATGTCCCGAAGCGCATCCCTCCGAAATGACATATTGCAGCCATGGAAAAATTCTGTATCGAAAACCTCCGTTGCTTCGCCCCAACGCAGCAAAGAACCTGCCAGACTACTAGGCGAGAGCTTGCCGAGGGATGAAGACATCTGAAATGTCAAAACGCCCAGCAGCTTTCCTGCCCGGCTCGAATGTAATCCCTTTGCAATCCCTCCAACACCCACAATCGTTTTATCCTGATCATAGGTATCGAGCAAGCGCCGGATATAGAGTTTATCGTCCAGTTCTGCATCATCGTCAAAATACAGCACAATATCATACCGCACAAGGGACAAGGCCTCATAGCGGGATAACCAAACGCCGGGACGACTTTTTTTATAATATTTCAAAACGCTTTGAGGCAATCCGGATACCATGTGACGGTACTGCTCGATCTGTTGATCGGAAATATCGCCGTCATCAACAATCAGCAGTTCTACAGCCGTATGCTCCAATTGCTGCTGTACTGCTATAGATTGTATACAGCGTGTCAGGTCTTCGATCCGGTTGCGGGTACAAATGATGATGGAGACATCGGACATGCCATTACCTCCTGTGTGTGTATCCAGATGCTTTGGAAGAGATATTCAAAGTTTTTCCAATTGCTGGATTATATATGTTTATTGTATCTTTGACAGCGTTTTAGTGTATATACCTCTTTTGTATACTTTTTCAGTCTCCAAAAGGGTAGACAATCCTCTAAAAAGAGCAAAAAAATAGGATTGGCTTCTAATGCCAATCCTGATTTACCCTTGGAAGTCCAGAAACAACGTCGCATTCACATACCGACGTGCCATGGACAAAAAATAACTATTTTGCACCGCTACTGCTGCCACCAACAAAGTATTACGCACCGCTTCACACTGGTTAGGGGTCAAATGCTGTAAACGACGGGTGTATTGATCAGCCGCCTGAACCAGCAGCTCCTCTGTCGCACCTTCCTGACGCTGCTGTCCTGTAACGGAATTTCCGTTGTCCTTTGCATAGCCTGCTCCAGCAACATCGAGCAGTTGGTCTCCATTCGCATCCAGCTCCTCAAACAAAGTTGAATAGGCGGCGTACAAATCGACCGGCTGAATCAGATCGTCCGTATCATCTTCGGGTTGTTGGAACAGGATATGAAATAGCTGACGAATGGATTCAAAATCAAGACATGATTTTAAATCTTCTACAATGAGCAATATAGCTGCCTGGTTGACCGAGTATTTTTTGCCAATCTTCGGAGCGCCGAGAAATTCCTTGAAGTCGCGTTTGACCCAATTTTGCATAGAGGCCAGTGAGACATGGCTGTATTCGACCAGTTGACCCAGGGAAACGATCTCCTGCAGCGAAAAGGCTGCGCTATGCTTACCCTTGATGATTTTATCTAGCACAGGTGTCACGTCGGTGTATAAAAATGTCGGCATCGTGCTCCCGGAGCGGGCGAGATGGCTATGAGTTCGCCTCCAGGCGTCCTGTAGAACGGCCAAAGGCTGCAATTCGCGGCGACCTTCCATGGCCAGCAGCAAATGGGCCATATCACGACGAGTAAGGGTAAAAGACTCCATCTGCTTTCCTCCCTTTATTACATTTCAAGTTCATTTGAACTCATCATACGCCCTCAAACTAGGCTTGTAAAGTGAAGCAATGAGACGTGCGGGTTCTATTATGCCTTATTTTCCGTGTAAATTGGAGGTAGGTGACCTGCTACGATTCCATATGAACCTTGTATATTTTCTTTTAAGTTCTTACAATAAGTTCAAGTGAACTCAAAATGGAGTTCCTTAAAAATTGAACGAAAAAGGGATGAGTGAAAATTATATGGGTATAGGTGTCAGTCTATTTTTGTTTGCGGTGTTGATTTTATTTAGTGCTTTCTTCGTGGCTACCGAGTTTGCGATTATTAAAATCCGTTCCAGCCGGGTCGATCAGCTGGTCGTGGAGAACCGTAAAAACGCACTGGCGCTACAAAAAGTCGTCAATAATCTGGACGGCTACCTGTCCGCCTGTCAGCTTGGTATTACGATTACAGCGTTGGGACTCGGCTGGCTCGGTGAACCGACCGTAGTCAAATTGCTGGAGCCTCTCTTTCAACAGCTCAACATCAATGGGGATTTTTCACATATCCTGGCCTTTATTATTTCATTCGTCATTGTAACTTACCTGCACGTGGTGATCGGTGAACTGGCTCCCAAAACATTGGCGATCCGCAAAGCGGAAGCTGTCAGTCTGTTAACCTCTCCAGTCATCGTGTGGTTTAACCGGATTATGTATCCGTTTATTTGGCTCCTTAACGGCTCGGCCAATCGTCTGGTTCGTCTGTTTGGTCTTCAACCGGCTAGTGAGCATGAAGAAGCGCACTCTCAGGAAGAAATTCAGATCATTTTGTCCGAAAGCGTGGAAAGTGGTAAGATCAATAACACCGAATATGGCTACGTAAATCGTATCTTTGCTTTTGACGAGACCGTTGCCAAGGAAATTATGGTGCCACGTACAGATATGGTATGCTTGTTTACGAATCGCTCGCTACAAGAAAACATGCTGACTATTCACGAAGAGCAGTATACCCGTTTTCCGGTGGCGACAGATAGCAAGGATCAGATCATTGGTATGATTAATACCAAACAGCTCTTCCTAGAGTATGATCGCAATCCCGAGCTTGTTTTCGACAGCCTGATTCAACCGATCTTGACCGTTCCAGAAGTTATCCCCGTCAACACGCTGCTAAAACGTATGCAGAAGGAGCAGGTTCATATCGCTCTCCTGGTCGATGAATACGGTGGAACCTCCGGCCTCATTACCATCGAGGACATTTTGGAGGAGATTGTTGGCGAAATTCGGGACGAATTTGATAAGGATGAACGGAAGGAAATCGAGAAACTGACGGAGAACAGTTATTTGATGGATGGTAAAGTGATGCTTTCCGATCTGAGTGATCTGACTGGCTTGACATTGGACGATGAAGACGTGGATACTGTCGGAGGGTGGGTGTATAGCCGGGTTCCGGAACCTAGACAGGGCAAGGAATTCATAGAAGAAGATGTGAAATTTATCATTCGTGAAATGGGTAAAAATCGTATTCGTCGGGTGGAGATTATTTTACACCACACATCCCCCGCATCTGAATTGGAAGCAGAATCGGACACTTCTTCCCGGGAGTGAACCGTGTGACCTGAGCGTTTATCTTTGCACTTGTGACACTTGCGTTCACTCCTACTGAAATGACATATTTCCAGGGCAAACGACTTAGGTCGTTTGCCCTGCACGCGTATAAGGAGGAGCTAGTAAAGTGGATATTTTATCTTCTATTATTATGGGAATTATTGAAGGACTGACAGAGTTTTTGCCGGTCTCTTCGACGGGTCACATGATCCTTACGGCTGATCTTCTAGGATTAAACACAGAGAATGATACGGTCAAAACGTTTGAGGTTATCGTGCAATTAGGTGCTGTGCTGGCAGTCGTCGTATTATACTGGCGCAGATTCCTGAGCCTGTTTGATTTCAGACGCAAAATCTCGAGCCAGCCACGTCTAAACCTGTTACATATTATTTTAGCCATGATCCCTGCGGGCCTGATTGGTGTATTGTTCCGTGATGTAATTAAGCAATACCTGTTTGGTCCTGAAACGGTTCTCTATAGTTTGGTCATCGGAGGCCTGTTGATGATTGCGGCCGAGAAATTTCATCCGCCCATTAGATCACATACGTTGGATGAGATCACGTACAAACAGGCTTTTACCATCGGTGTGTTCCAAGTCCTAGCTCTATGGCCAGGCTTCTCCCGTTCAGGCTCAACCATGTCTGGGGGCCTATTCGCACGTGTAAGTCATACGGCAGCCGCGGAATTTACATTCCTCGTATCTGTTCCGGTCATGCTGGGTGCATCGGGTATTGATATGATTAAAAGTATGGATCATCTGTCTATGAGTGATTTTCCGGTGTTCGCAGCAGGCTTTATTACTTCCTTTATCGTCGGGATGCTGGCGATCAAAACATTCCTCGGTCTGCTCAAACGCTTGAGCCTGACTACGTTCGCCATTTACCGCTTCGTGCTGGCGGCTGTGTTCTTTTTCATTATTTTATAAGCCATTGTTTGGTACCAATAACCAATAACCAATAACTAAAAAGGGATATCCATAGGATCTGAATGATCAGCCTTGGATATCCCTTTTACTATTTTGCAGAAAGGATAGATCGTACTGAACGATCCCTATCATGCGTTCTGATTATTGTTTGGATTCCAGCGTAGTCAAATATTCCGAAATTTGAGCTGGCGTTTTAGCGTATTTGCTGTGCAAATGAGCAATTTTTTCGCCATTACGGAACACGAGCAGACTCGGAATGCCGCGCACTTGATTTTCGTCGGCAATCGGCTGGAATTTCTCTGCATCAAGCGCAAAGAAACGCTTATCCGCGTTTTCCTCAATAATGCCGTCCATAAATTTATCCAGTGTCTTGCAATCCGGACACCAGGTTGTATCAAATTTCACGACAGTCAGACCGTCACCGTTAATTAAATCCTGATATTGCTGCTGAGATTCGATGCGTTCCATTCGTGGTCCCTCCTAGAGTGTATTTATAACGTCTCCATATTCACATATGAATTATAAATTATAAACCGAAGCTTATTCTTATATTGTAATGATTCTTTTATAAATTGCAACTGGGATGGGTACATGTTTGACACTTGTCCTGTTATTGCTCGGATCAGCGGTATTGCGCATCATAACGATTGGCTCGGCTGATTTGCTGTAGTGTCTGCCGCTCTTGTTGAGTTAGCGGTGCAATATCCGCAGCAGAAATATTATGCTCCATTTGTCTCAAAGAGCTTGCACCCGGGATCACAGCAGCGACAGTCGGAAGTGAAAGGCTATAACGGATCGCTGTCTGACCCATACTACGGTCCGCCCCTGCAAATGCCTTTAATTGCTTGCGCACATCTAGCAGCTCTGCTTCATTGTAGTCCAGATATCCCTTGGCTACCTTTCCTTCCCCTTCGTCAGCCAATACACCGCTGGCCACGGGTCCACGTGCAATCACGCTGATTCCCCGCTCCTGAAGCAAAGACAGTACCTCTACCTCTGCACGTCGGTCCAGTAAACTATACTGATTCATAACACTAACGATATTCGAACGTTCGACATATTCACGGATAACATGAGGGCGAATCGAGGAAATACCATAATAACGGATGACGCCATCCCGCTGTAGTTGCTCAAAAGCCTCTATGGTTTCGTCCATCGGATCGTCAATCGTCCCTCCGTGCAGCTGATACAGGTCGATGTAGTCCGTTCCAAGTCGGCGTAGGCTCTCTTTAACAGCAGACAGAATATATTTCTTGGAGGGGTCCCATCCCCAGCCCTCCTGCCCCGGTAGACGCCGATTGCCGACCTTGGTCGCCAGGATGACCTCCTGTCGCCGTCCACGGATCGCTGCACCCACAATTTCTTCATTGCGTCCGTGCTGGTACAAATCCGCCGTATCCAACAGGTTTACGCCCCTGTCTAACGCTTCATGAATCAAGTAAACACCTTGCTGCTCCTCCGTACCGACCGACATACATCCCAAGCCAATCTCACCTACCAGCAAATCCGATGATCCCAGGCGGTTTTTCTTCATTGTTGTCTCCCCTCACTTCCATGACGTATAACTTAAAATTTTTAACATTTCTCTATTATACGAAAAATACATACAAAAAAAACAACCCCAAAGACATAGAGACTCCACGCTCTCCAATCCTTTGAGGTTGTTGTATGAGATTCGTATCGTATTCCATCCCATGCTATCCGAACAGCCATTGGACGGCCTTAGGAAATTGACGTTGAAAACAATCCACACGATGCACCGCATCCTGATCCAGCTCAAGAAGCACATCTTTTGCATCCAGTCCCTGGGTCCTCAGCACCTCGTGTGCCTGGAGAGTCAGCGGAACCATATCTTTTTGTACATTCGTCTTCCCTTCACCTTCACGGGTCCCGACAGATATATAAAAGCGCTGTGTCCCATCCCTCACAGTTACACAAGATGCAGATTGCATATAATCAATCATACCCGGATACCAATACGAGCCCGAGATCGAACCGATGCGTCCGAATACATCCTTATACTTGAAGACGGCATACATAGAAATTAATCCGCCCAATGAGGCGCCGATGATGCCCGTATGCTCCAGCCCAGTTTGCACAGGATATCGTGCCTCGACGTATGGCATTACTTTTGTAACCACAAACGCCAGATACGCATCTCCGCCACCGCCAAAAGCAGGTCTTCCCTCTACTAGAGCAGCTGCCTTCCAAGGCGTATAATCATTCAGCCGATTCACAGGCTGAATCCCTACCAGCACGACACGGGGCAACTCTCCCGTAGAAAAACCTCGTTCCAGCTCATCCAACCCGCTTAGAAATAAAGAGCTGCCATCCTGTACATACAGCACAGGATACAGCTCATTATGATTCACGGAGACGGGAGGTGTATAGACGTGTACAAGGTACCCATCTAATGGAATTTCATCTACATGACCTTTCATCCTACACAGTCCTCCATGATGTGAATATATTCGTTACAGTGCAGCATCCATTTCCTTGATCATTTCAGATACGGATTCCAGACCATTACCTGACAGATACCAGTAGTTAGGATCAAGGTATACAATATGACCGTTTTTAAAGGCATTGGTTTTCTTCACCAGTTCATTTTCAATGGTTTGTTTGCCTGTAACCTGTTCCTTGCCTTCTTCGACCACCACAGCGCCACGGTCAACGACAAAAATATAATCCGGATTTTTTTGCTGTACATATTCAAAAGAAACCTTTTGTCCATGCGTGGATACTTTAATGTCAGGATCTACAGGGGTTACGCCAAAAGCATCATGAATGATACCGAAGCGGGATTGTGAGCCATATGCGCTCAGGCTTCCTTCATTCGTCAGCACGATCAGTCCTTTAGCTTTGCTTGCTACAGCCTTGTCATGTACGGCCTTGATGGAGCTATCAATAGCAGCCAGTTCCTGTTTGGCAGCATCCTCTTTATCGAAGATTTGACCCAATGTTTCAACGTTTTTCTTAAAGGAATGGATATAATCCTTGGTGTCTACAGCCATCGAAATGGTCGGTGCAATTTTACTCAACTCTTTATATGCATCAGCTTGTCTACCACCGATGATGATCAGTTCAGGAGAGAGGTCACTGATTTTCTCGTAATCCGGTTCAAACAGCGTGCCCGCACTTGCATATTTGGAATCTTTATATTTGCTCAAATACGTAGGAAGATCCTGCTGCGCTACTGCCGCAACGTCAACACCCAGCTTATCCAGCGTATCCAATGAACCAAAATCAAAGACAACGACATTTTTGGGATTAACTTTGACTTGGACCGGGTTTTCATCCAGTGCGTGTTTGACCGAGATAGTTTTGGATTCCGTTGTTGCAGCAGAGGAGCCGTTTCCAGTCGCTTCCTGTGTTGCCGGAGCTGCTTTGCCACAGGCTGACACGATCAGTACCAACGCAAGCATCAGCGTTAAAAACATCATATTTTTCTTCATTTAACATTCCCCCTAAGTGAAATAAACGCAAATTTTATGGTCACCGATCTGTTGAATCGGAATATCCATATCGTACAAATCCTTTAATACCTGACTATCAATCATCTCGTCAGCCGTTCCTTGTTTTAGCAACCTTCCATCCTTCATCCCCACAATATAGTCTGAATAACAGGATGCAAAATTAATATCGTGAAGCACAACCAGAATCGTTTTGCCCAGATCATCCACCAAAAAGCGCAACGTCTTCATAATCTGAACCGAATGCTTCATATCCAGATTGTTCAGCGGCTCATCCAGCAGAATGTATTCGGTGTCCTGAGCCAAAATCATGGCAATAAAAGCCCGCTGTCGCTGTCCCCCACTGAGCAAATCAATATGCTTGTCTTTCATATCCTCCAGTCCCATGTAAGCCATAGACTGCTCCACCATTTTGCGATCCTCGCTGTTCAATCTGCCCTTGGAATACGGAAAACGGCCGAAGCTAACCAGATCCTTCACGGTTAAGCGGATATTGACATCGTTCGTCTGTTTTAAAATAGATATCTTCCGGGCTAGCTCCTCACTTTTCGTCAGACTCACGGCCTGCCCGTCAATGAGGATTTCTCCCTCATCACTGTCAGTCAGGCGACTGATCATCGACAACAAGGTGCTTTTTCCAGCGCCATTAGGTCCAATAAAGGAGGTAATCGTACCTTTAGGTACAGTGACGGATACCTGATCCACCACATTTTTATTCCCGTAGCGTTTGGATACGTTTTTGACTTCTACCATGATTTATTCTCCCGCAGCAAAAGGTACAGGAAGTACACCCCCCCGATAAAGTTAATAATGACGCTGACCGTTGTCGATAAGTCGAATACTCTTTCTGCCAGCAGTTGGCATCCTGCCAACGCAATGACACTGACGCAGATAGAGGCCGGAATAATATAACGATGCTGATAGGTTTTCATCACCTGATAAGCCACATTGGCCACAATTAACCCTAGAAACGTAATCGGCCCGACAAGCGCTGTAGAAATGGAAATGAGTATGGCTACGATAACCAGCAGTCTTTTAATGATAAAACTATAAGGGAGCCCTAAATTAATCGCATGCTCTCGTCCGAGCGACAGCACGTCCAGATACTTGATGAATCTCCACGCATAAGCAAATACGAGCACAAGAATGAATATAGAAAGCCACAGTAGCTCGGTGTTTACATTACTGAAGCTGGCAAAGCTCTTGTCCTGGATTTTCGCAAATTCGTTCGGATCAATCAGTACCTCCATAAAGGTAGACAGACTGTTGAATAGTGTGCCGAATACCAGACCAATCAGCAAAAGTACATAAATCCCGCGTCCATCTTTGCGGAAAATTAATTTGTATAGCAGTCCTGCGAACAGCACCATCAGCCCCACTGACAGCAAAAAGTTCAATTCTTTGCTGGTCGAAATGAAGGGTACGGAACCAAATGCAAAAATAATCGTCGTCTGAATCAGCATGTACAGTGAATCCAGTCCGATAATACCCGGAGTCAAAATCTTATTATTCGTAACCGTCTGGAAAATAACGGTTGCAAAGGCAATGGAGCCACCTGTTAGAATGAAAGCTGCGATCTTTTTTAATCGTCGTGGCAGAGCGTAATGCCAGGTATGCGGAAGATCTATAAACACGAAAGCAGCAATCAACACAAGCGCGGCAGCGGCTAATATGCCAATTTTTAATTTAAGATTCATAAGCCCTTCTCCTCAGCAGCAAATACAAGAACAACGCGCTCCCGATCACACCAACCGTAAGCCCTACAGAAATTTCATACGGATAAATGATCACCCGTCCCAAAATGTCGCAAAACAGCACAAAGACGGCGCCCAAGATCGCTGTATGGGCCAGGCTTTTTTTCAGATTATCCCCCATATACATGCTGACTAGATTGGGTACAACCAGCCCTAAAAAGGGAATCGTCCCAACGGTTAAGATGACAACAGAGGATACCAAAGCCACGATCACCAAACCGACATTGACGGTGCGCTTGTAATGTACACCCAAGTTGGCCGCAAAATCCTCACCCATTCCTGCAATTGTGAAACGATTCGCATATATGTACGCCAATGCAACCAAAGGAACACTAAGATATAGCATCTCGTAGCGACCACTCATGATTAGAGAAAAATCCCCCTGCATCCACGAAGAAATGCCCTGGATCAGATTGTATTTGTAAGCAAAAAAGGTCGTTACCGAATTTAAAATGCCTCCAAACATCAAACCGACAAGCGGGATAAATACCGGGTCCTTGAAACGGATTTTATCCAGTATTTTCATGAAAATCAGTGTTCCCCCTAGAGCAAATCCGAAAGCCGTCAGCATTTTCGTCCAAAATCCCGCCGCTCCAAACACCATAATAGCCATCAGCACACCCAATCGTGCCGCATCCATCGTCCCTGCAGTGGTGGGCGATACAAATCGGTTCCGGGTAAGCTGCTGCATAATGAGCCCACAGATGCTCATACTCGCCCCTGCGATAATGATGCTGATCAAACGTGGGAATCTGCTAATCAGGAGTACCTGCGCCTGATCGTTGGTTAAGTGGAACAAATCAAGTGGAGTTACATCATGAACACCAATAAAAACCGAGGCGAAAGCCAGTACCAGAAAAGCCAGTATTAAATAACGCAATTTCATCTCTAACTAAGGGAGCCTGTCCAATAACTTGTACCAAGCTTCGGCCCTGTCCTCCCCTCCAATAATGATAATCATTATCAAAAATCAACTAGCATAAATTATATCAGTGATATTGTATCTGTCAAATTTTCTGAGGGTTTAGGGTACAATTAAAAAACTGCGGAAACTTTTTGACCGCAAATTTTTTTATAAGAAGTAGTGCTATTTTAATCTTTATAATGCAGATGTTGCTATGTAAATGAAAAAGAAGAAGTATCTCTACCTCTTCTTTTCGTGGTTATTGTTAACTTTTTTAGCTTCTCAGAATAAATTTTAGTTACTCACTACCACCATGGAGAATTATGTGCGCTACAGTGAGAGCCTTCATCACAATCTGTATGACATGAACCACCACAATTCTCTTGCACTTCCATATCAAAATCTGCGTTCACCAAAACCTCAAGCTTTTCCATGATTACCTCGCCTCCTTTCACTTCTAAAAATACCATTGAAATAACCCTAGACTTCCCTATTGTAAAAAAACAGATCTTTTTTTGTAAAATTAACCACTTTTCAGATGCCAGCATTTTATTATTTCAGTGATACTTTCACTCTTTTATGAAGAGTTTCCAAACAGTCCAGATAAACAATAACAAATCAGAGCAATATCCTGTAAACTGGAAGTAGAATATTGCTATGACCTTCTTTAACATTTTACCGTGCGCTGCTTTCGAAATCTCAACCCACAGTGGCACCATTATCAAAAAATAGGAGGAAAATGATGAATCACATATTAATCGTCGAGGACGATATCGCCTTGAGTAACGGTATTGTTCTTGCTCTTAAAGAACCTAACAACGTATTTGTGCAAACGTATGACATAGCTACTGCAAAAGAACAATTGAACGTCACTGCCTTTGACCTAATGATTCTTGATGTAAATTTGCCGGATGGAAACGGGCTTGATCTTTTAACAGATATACGAAAAAAAACAACTATACCCATCATCGTTCTGACTGCGAATGATATGGAAACAGATGTCGTCACTGGTTTTGAGCTGGGTGCTGACGACTATATCACCAAACCCTTCAGTCTTATGGTACTGAGAGCAAGAGTTGGCGTTCAGCTAAAGAAATCCAGATACTCGCTTGCAGACTCCATTCAGCTCGACAATTTTTCCTTTTCATTCGAGAGGATGGAATTTACTAAGAATGGTACGCCCATTGAACTAAGTAAAACTGAACAAAAATTGTTGCGCATCCTAATCGATAATCGAGGCAATACTGTATCTCGCGATCATTTAGTAGACAGCATCTGGACTGATGGAGCTGAGTATGTAGGTGAAAACGCCTTGTCTGTTACAGTAAAAAGGCTACGTGACAAGCTCGAGGATCATCCTTCCTCCCCACAATATATTAAAACGGTTTACGGGCTGGGCTACACATGGGCGTTGAAATGACAACACTCCTATATATATGTATTGGAATTGCCATTGTTGCTGTATGCACCGCTGTGTGTGCTATTATGCTGTATCGCAGGAGCATCCATAAAACAATGAAAACTATTGAGAACATGCTGGATGCCGCGATAAATGGCAGCTTCTCAGAGGATGTCTTTGATGAATCCGTTCTTTCTTCAATAGAAGCTAAATTTGTGAGATTTCTTTCCATTTGTTCCGTGTCCTCCAAAAATCTGCTTGCTGAAAAGAATAAAATAAATGAGCTGATTTCCGATATTTCACACCAAACGAAAACACCATTGGCCAACATCCTGCTTTATTCCCAACTACTTAGCGAATACGAACTATCACAGGATACCTCCACTTGTGTGAAAGCTCTATCTGCACAGGCCGAAAAGCTTAACTTTCTGATCCAGGCATTGTTGAAAACATCGCGGCTTGAAACGGGGATTATCACGGTAGCGCCAAGACGAGAATCTGTTCAAAAGCTCCTGCACAGTGCAAAGGAGCAAATTATGCCAAAAGCGGATGGCAAAGGCATCTCGGTTGTTATGGAGAATACGACGATTTATGCTTGCTTTGATCTGAAATGGACGTCCGAAGCAGTCCACAATATTATGGACAATGCTGTGAAGTATACAGAAACCGGCGGAAGCATTATCATAAATGTGATTGCGTATGATTTGTTTTGCCGGATCGATATTACCGACAATGGTATAGGGATTGCAGAAGAGGAAAAGAGTAAAATCTTTATGCGTTTCTATCGCTCCCCTACCGTAAACTCACAAGAGGGTATCGGGATTGGACTATTTTTGGCTAGAAAAATCATCGTTGCTGAAGGTGGCTACATCAAGGTACAGTCACGCTGTCGCAGTGGCTCCACCTTCTCCATTTTCCTTCCCATGGACAAATAGTTCTTTCAACACCGTTAGATTTCAGAAAGGCTGTTAGAGGATTGATATGGTAAAGTCTGTATTGCAGGGCGTCACAATACAGACTTTTTTATGGAGGAGAACGTATAGGGCTCTATTGAAAACTCAAGAGTTGAAAAAGTACTATGGCCAAACAGGAATTGTCAATGCATACCTCATATTTGGTAATAACTTGAATCTGGGAGAAAAACAAAAATGTGACTCTGGAAAACGCTTATCCCCTTGAGGAAGCCCCGCCGAATTATATGAATCATAATATCAACTTTCCCCATCTATTTCCACCAATCTAGTACGGATACGAGAAAGATCATAGCGCTAACTTTTGCTTTGCTGATAATCATGCTTATCGACTACTTGATCATCTACAATTTAGCGAAGCTTCACGGATGCCAATTAGCTCCATGAGTTTCGCTATTGACATTTGCGGAGATTTCCAAACGTTAGGGGAACAACCCCCCATGACGGCAGCCGCGCAGAACATGAAGAAGGGTGTTCCACCTGAATTGCCTAGAGGTATATGGGCAATACTCTACTTTCCCAGATATGATGCAAAAGAAAGAGCCCACGTCTCAAAAGACGAGGGCACCAGACAAACTAAGAAGTGTTCCTTACTTCTTCCTTTTCATTGGTCAACTAATACCGAGTTAGACAAAATCATTCTTTCAAAAAAATGGCGTGGTATGAGAGCTACAATATCCATTGGGTTCGGTACAATCATATTTGCAACTAGAACCATCACATTGTACTTCCATTTCAAAATCCATAATTTCTAAAACCTTAACTTTTTCCATGAATCCCACCTCCTTTCACTATTATAATGTCATTAAAAATATCTCTAAATATTCTATTGTAAAAATCAGTATGTTATTGGGCATAATTAGTTTATTATACAATGTTTACATCCAGGGACAATACTCTACTTTCCCAGATATGATGCAAAAGAAAAAACCCCGTCTCAAAAGACGAGGGCACTAGACAAACTAAGAAGTGTTCTTACTTCTTCCTTTCAGGGGTCAATTAATACCTGATTAGATAAATCATTCTTTCAAAAAGATTCGAGGAAATGAACGCTACAATGTCCATTGTCATCAAGACAATCATGTTTGCAATTATTAGGATCACACTGTACTTCCATATCAAAATCCATGTTTTCTAAAACTTCAATTTTCTCCATGTTAATTCCACCTCCTTTCACTATTAAAATATCATTAAAGATACCTCCAAATTTCCTATTGTAAAAATCAGTATGTTATTTGACATAATTAGTGGCTTATGCACTGTTTACACCTATCCTGATATTTAAAATAAGGCCATAAATTCACGTTTATTCATTATTTGAGTTTTTCCAACAAGACCGTCGAAGTCTCACTTTTTCAAAATAATTGAACTCATTGATTTGACAAGCATAGCATGGAAAAACAACGTTTACTTCTCTCCCTTCACGAGAACATGCAGTCACTAACTTTACAATGCTTTACAGACTGAGATTCCCTTTAAGTTATCCAAATATAGGGCTACCAACATGACGACTGTAAGTGAAATACTGACTCTGACTCAAACCTGACTATATATTGGTGATACTAATCACCTGAACGACTTCAGGAACAGAAAACAATCGTCATTTGGCTTCGTGATGACGCTCTACTCCGCCTCCAAAACCGGATTCATCTATTAGATTCGAGATATCACTTGCCGGTTGATGACACCTCAGTGTTCGTTCCAAGTGAGAGCATCAGACGATAATGTTTGGGGATGCTGAAGGTAAAGGAATTAGAGTGATTACTGTTTAATAGCTGATTCAAATCTTATCCAATGTAATTATTATTTCTTTAATTAGGTTACTTATTCTGAGTTAACCATAGGCGCGATAGATACATAAAAGAAATGACACACCCAAATTTTTTATTTAGTTCCCGTTTTAAGACATTGAAAGACCTAGGCTATAATCTGCTCTCGGTACTCTTCCAGAGCCAGCCTTTTTAATGGTTATGTATTTCTCCTGTATCCAGATTTCCGAATACTTTTTAGCATGTCGCTTGCCCATCTCAGCTTCTGCTCATACCTACCTGACTAATATCCACTGGACCATTAGCCTGAATTCACCGTGTTGCTGGTGTTTGTGCATCCATCCTTTTAATTGATGTCGACCTGTAAATCGATGAACTCTATCTTAATTTTAACCGTATACTCATTAAATTTTGCTGGAATAAGAAATGTGGAGAGACGGACTGTCAAAGTTTCAATTTTCTCTGTGATCCTCTCATCTCTTTTTGCTTTTATAATATCAATACCATTATCATCCCTTCATATCCTGCAAGTGTAAATATCTTTTGATATAACAAATATCTCAGACAGAGTCTGTCCCTTCTACATTTCCCAACACCCATTACAATCTGATCTTTCTACTCTCACTCAATAATCTTTCAACTCTGTTAGATTTCAGAAAGATTGTAGAAAGAAAGAGGTATTATAATAAAATTTGTGTTGTAAGCAATTATGATGCAGATATTTTTATTGGGAGGAAAGCAAAAAATGAAGATATTAGAAACCAAAGGACTAAGAAAAACTTACGGTATAGGAGATACTGAGGTTCATGCGTTGGATGGAGTCAACATGGAGGTAGGCGCTGGGGAATTTGTGGCTATCGTTGGTACATCCGGCAGCGGGAAGTCCACCCTTCTGCATATGCTTGGTGGGCTGGATCGGCCTACAAGCGGAAACGTCACCGTTGACGGCAAGGATATCTATTCTCTGAAAAATGAAGAATTGACCATTTTCCGCCGAAGAAAGATTGGCTTCGTGTTTCAAAATTATAATCTAGTTCCAGTCTTAAATGTCTACGAAAATATCGTGCTCCCCATTGAACTGGATGGGAAACAACCAGACAAAGCCTATCTGACCCAAATTACGAATACGCTGGGGCTTGAGAACAAATTAAATAATCTACCGGGTAATCTTTCAGGAGGGCAGCAGCAGCGGGTAGCCATTGCGAGAGCACTGGCGACGAAACCAGCCATTATTTTGGCCGACGAGCCTACTGGCAACCTGGACAGTAAAACCAGCCTGGATGTCATAGGGTTGATCAAGGTATCCAGCCAACAGTTCGCCCAAACGATGGTGATGATTACTCATAATGAAGAAATCGCGCAGATGGCAGACCGCATCATCCGCATTGAGGACGGTAAAATAGTAGGTGGTGCGACCCGATGATCAAAGTAAAAAACAGTAAGGCGGTTCGTAATTTATCAGATAAAAGTTTAAAAGCGAATAAAATCCGCAATATTATTGCGATTATCGCTATTGCCTTAACCACTTTGTTATTTACATCTCTGTTTACTATGGGAATTGGCGCGATGGAAAGTTTCCAGCAGGCAACGATACGACAGGTTGGTGGGAAAGCGCATGCTTTTATCAAATATATCAACGATGAGGAATTTAATCAGATCAAAGACCACCCTCTTATTAAAGAGATAGCATATAGCCGCGTGTTAAGTGAAAAAGTGACAAACGAGCAATTTTTAAAGCGTCGTGCGGAGTTCTGGTATCATGACGATGTAGGGCTGAAGCTAGGATTGATTGAGCTAGAAAAAGGCCACAAACCAGTGGCAGAAAATGAGGTTATCGCGGACTCTAAGACCCTACAGTTACTGGGTACTCCCCTGAAAGAGGGCGCCCCATTGACCTTGAAGCTTGAGGTTCACGGCAAAATGGTACAGCGTGAATTTATCCTCTCCGGCTGGTGGAAGAGTGACCCCGCCGCCACGATAGCCAGAGGTCAAATTTATGCTTCTAAAGCTTATGTAGATGCCCATGCCGAAGAATTACGCTACACATATAAGCAGGACCATGATATGACCGGAGCCATCAATGCAGATATCATGTTTGATAACAGCTCGAACATGCAAGAAAATCTTAATAAAGTGATTACAGAAAGCGGTTATTCCCTGGACAAAAATGCACCGAACTATATTAACGGTAATATTAACTGGGCGTATCTTTCCAACACTTTTAGTTCGAACCCTGAAGCCGTCTTTCCCCTAGCAACTGGTCTGTTACTGATCATGCTTACTGGCTACTTGATCATCTATAATATTTTCCAAATCTCGGTGATGCGTGATATTCGTTTCTACGGTCTTTTAAAAACCATCGGCACAACCAGCAGGCAAATCAGCAGAATCATCCGAAGACAGGCATTATTTCTTTCCTTGATCGGAGTTCCCGTCGGCTTGCTCGCAGGTTTCTGGGTCGGCAAATCACTTACCCCTCTGCTGCTTATGAACACTTCTATGCACGCAAATGCTGAGGTAACCATATCCCCCAGCCCATGGATTTTTATCGGCTCCGCTCTGTTTGCAGTCATAACAGTTATGATCAGTGCATATAAGCCTAGCAGAATTGCGGCAACTGTGTCTCCGATTGAGGCAGTAAGATACGTAGACGGAGCTACCAAAAAGGATAAGAAAAAACTAAAAAAATCAACTAACGGTGCTAAAATGCCGCTGATGGCTCGAGTCAACTTAGGGCGCAATAAGAGGCGGACTACTTTGGTGCTGCTTAGCCTTTCTCTAGGTCTAGTGCTACTGAATACTACTTTTACATTATCCCAAAGTCTGGATATGAATAAGTATGTGTCTAAAAGCCATGACACTGACTTTCTAATTGCACATGCTGATTATTTTCAAGAACATTTCACAGGCCATGACAATGCAACAACGGAAAGCTATATTAAGGCCGTACAGGCACAACCCGGTTTTGAAGAAGGTGGACGATTGTACAGTGGCAGCAATCTATTCGCTATCGAGCATAAAGATAACAAAGAGGGGAAGGGGGAAATCGTCACTCCTGACGCTCGCGGCAACTTATCTGCAATAATGTATGGGCTTGAAGATCTCCCCCTTCACCGACTACAATTAATTGATGGTGAACTTGATTATGGCAAGCTAGCTTCGGGAAAGTACATTCTGGAAGGAGTCTGGTTAGACGATTACGAAAATCCTGAAATGAAACGATCCGTATACAAAGTAGGTGAAAAGGTTACTCTTCATAACTATATAGACACAGCAAATGCCCAAGAGTATACGAGCCATAAATTCACAGTTCTAGGTCATGTCGGAATAAAATCATCCAATTCTGGTGTAGACGTTGCTAGTTATACTGACTTCTATCTCCCGGCGGATATCTACAAAACGTTTGTCAAGAAGCCTGTAGTGATGAGTTACGCCTTCAATGTATCCGACAGTAAAGAAAAAACGATGGAGAGCTTTTTAACGAATTATACCGAAGCAAAGGAGCCCGTTATGGACTATCGGTCCAAATCCACCGTAATTGCCGAGCTTTCAGGTATGCAAAAAACAATTCTGATGATCGGTGGTACGCTCAGTATTATTATTGGTGTGATTGGCATTCTTAATTTTGCAAACGCACTTCTAACTAGTATTCTGACCCGGCATCAGGAATTTGCTATACTACAAAGCATTGGCATGACCAACAAACAATTAAAAACAATGCTTGTTTATGAGGGTCTGTACTATGTCCTCGGCACCAGCATATGCTCCATCTTATTAGGAAGCCTACTTTCCGTCTTGATTGCGAAACCCTTGAGTGCCCAAATATGGTTTATGAGTTATAAATTTATTATCTGGCCGCTGATCCTCGTGTTGCCTGTTCTGCTCGTGCTTGGGATCTGTCTTCCCCTTGCTATTTATTCTCTGAGCGACAGGAAAACTATCGTAGAACGACTGCGAACAGCAGAATAAATACCTCCTAGTCAAGAAAAGAAATGACCTAGCAAAACTTCTGGCTAGGTCATTTCTTAGTTACTCACCTCTATAGTTTGTACTCGTTCCCTAACCTCCCTGAAATTAATTATAATAATGAGAAAACAGAGAAAATGCATACGTACCACCTTCAAATTGAACTCTGGTGTGTATATTCTAAACTTCTGTCCTTTGATGGCCATGACAAAAATCCCCTTTAGAAAAATAGTGCCAGCTCACATCATACATGTGCTCTTTTAACACTCTCTACCCAAAGGGGATAATATCACCGTCCCCATCTGAGGAATCAGTGGGTAGAAAGAAGAAGCTCGAAGTTCTTTAATATATATTCATACTCCTTCACTATTGAATAGTGTATCCTTTGAGTTGCACAAAATACAGGTGATGATTCATAATAATTTCCAGTTTGGATTTTATTAATAATTTTACACATTTTGCTGCGACAATTATTATACATAGCACACTTTGTACAAGCTCCTTTGTTCTTTTGATTGATTACGTCTAAATTGGATAAACGTTGTTCAACTATATCGTAAAACACATCTCCCATGGAAAATTCTCCGTGTCCTACTGCAAGAATACATGGATAGATTTTTCCTTCACTGGAGATATGGAAGCTGTTATGACAGCCGTCACAGACCCCTCTTGGTCGGAAATGTTCGTTTTTGAAATTATATAAGAAGTACTGTGCTTTGGTAAGATTGTTATTCACCATATATGAAAATATTTCGTTAAGATTCTTTTGATAAACTTTCATAAGTTCTTTATTCCAATTTGGATCACTTTCATCTAGTGCAAAGCTGACAATCGGATACCCTTTTTCAAAAAGAAAAATATAATTATCAGCAAAATATGAAACATTATTAGGTGTAACGGTCATTCTTACTCGGAAAAAATGTGATTGATGATTAATGTAATCAAGGGTTTCAATCACTCTATTGAAACTTCCTTTTCCATTTCTGTATACTCTATTGATATCGTTACTTTCCTGCTTCCCATCCAAACTAACTGTTAATTGGATATTTTCAGAAACATAATCAATCATTTCTTGGTTATAAATGGTTCCATTTGTCGTCATTGTAAAAGAAATATCGCCATGAATTTTTTGCTTTAATTCTTCTACAAGATAATGAATGATCGGATAATTAAGTAATGGTTCACCCCCATGTAATGCTATGCGTATTTTATCTTTATGATCCAAAGGATTTGCAGCAAGCTTTTTTTCCGTAAAATCAATAGCCTTTGTAGCCGTTTCCCTACTCATCGTTTTCGGGGCTTTACTAACATAACAATATTTACATTTCAAGTTACAATCCTCAGTTACCCAATATGTGAAGTTCATGGCATTACTCTCCTTAAATAAAGATTTAGCTATTCCAAACTAGTTCTTGAAGTTGTTTCTTTTGTGTTTGACAAATGGTATCGAACAACTCTTGGTTTTGATGCAAATAGTAGATGTTGCTAATGCAGTGATGGCAAAATAAATTAACGTTGCAGTTCTTACAGGGTTCAAATTCCCATGGTCTTACACATCCGATTTTATTGTGATCTGCTTTTTGATTGCCTTTAGCTATTAATTCAATTAAATTATCATCAAATACATTTCCTAAAACAAAATCATCAGAATCCATCAACCCTCCACAAGGATAAATGTTCCCATTTCCTCCAATAAATAATTCCCTTTTTCCTGGTGAACAAAGTCGACAGGTAACATCTTGAGAGGTCAGATCATCTACAAATGGCTTTTCGGGAAAAATCTCTTCACTATTCTCTCCTGCCCTTCCAGCGGATGTTAAGATTCTTACAATAGGTTTAACACCTAATTTTTCACACAAATCAAGGAATTTATCTTCACCTCCATCAAAAGTATATTTTGTAATAACCATTGATAATGCGATTTTTTTTAGCCCTTTACTTTGCATTAGTTTTATACTTTTTATAACTCTACTAAAAACACCTTTGCCTCTAACTTGATCGCAAGTTTCTTCATCATAACCGTCCAGACTAAGGGAAACATTATCTACATACCTAATCAATTGTTCCACATTTTTTGGGGTTATAAAAAGGCCATTGGTAGAGAGCAAAATGGCTCCGTTGAATGTTTGTTTTATGTACGCCAAAAGCTCCATGATATCTAATCGCATCATAGGCTCTCCACCCGTAACATTGATGGCTTGGGGTTTAAGTACGACGATCTGATCAATGATTTCTTTCACTTTTTCAGTTGTTAGTGCATCGGTAAAATGAGCATCCGCTGAAGCGCTGCAATGTTTACAGTGTAAATTACATCTATTTGTTAATCCTAGATAAACAACATCTAAGACCTCCTCATGAATATTTGTTAATTGTTCTTCGGTTAGAATACATTTGATATTTACTAATTCATAAAAGAGACTTGTTAAATTATGAATAACGTCAGCATGTCGGGAAATTTTGGTAGAATTTAATAATGATTCAATTTCCCCTTTATTAACCATATCCTTCAGCACAAGATAATAAGATTTAGAGGTTTTCAAAAAAGCTCCTGATTTTGTATTCGCGATAATGACTTGATGATTATGAAACAGTTCACGTGAGTAAGGATTTAAAACATATACCATGATTTTTTCTCCTCTCATACATCCCAAATTCATTTTCCATTCTATTAAATAGATCATGAATTGTTCTGATATTTACTGTTATGTCATAATCTAATGTTTTGATGCCATAAATTGATAATAATTAGAGTTAAATAGAAATGGATTTTTTAGAGTATCTGAGGGGGTGAGAGAAAGTTACGCTACATCCGTAAAAAACGTATACATAGATGTATTTCACGACATTAAAGAGGTCATTTATACCATAAATATAATTATTAGATATTCAATAGTAGAATGAGAAGTAGCTTTTTTTATATATTTGTATCAGAAGGGCGGAATGGAAATTTATGCTTAGAAAATATAATTGGATTTTTAAAGAAGTTCATAAATTTTATCTTTTTATTGTACTTATTTTAGTTTTTCAAGCTTTAGATACAATACTTAGCATGATAATTCCCCAATACATAAGTAAAATTGTTGACTCTGGGTTAATATCCAAAGATCTCTCCTTAATTGTGAAGTTTATAGGAATAGCAACAGGCTTATTTATTCTATCTCACCTATGCAGTTTACTTTGTGAATTCATTTTTGCCGAATTAGGTAAAAGAATCTCTTATGCTATGAAAAAAAAGTTGTTAGAAAAGTTTTTTGTTTTGCCAGGTGAGACCATTACTTCAAACAACGATAAGCTATTTTCCCTGTTTATTAACGACATCGGAATCATCGAAAGATTAGTATCCCACGGTATCCCTATGTTAATATCAAACTTACTTTTTCTAATTGTTATTTGTATTGTATTGCTTTTTTTCAACTACAAATTATTTACACTTGTATTTTTAATCATGCTTTTAACAATGATTAGTCAAATATTCTTTAATAAAAGAATTACTCAAAAGACAAAAGCAGTCATGAATGCTTATGATGACTCTATTTCTTATATTAGGCATACGCTTGGAACACTTCTGTATTCTATTGGAATGGATATAAAAGACTATATTTTGGGAAAGTACATGCCTTTAGAGGAAAAGTCACTTGAAGCTTATAGACAGAGAAGCAATACAATTATCGTAGCTTCCACTGTCCCTTCTGTCATTACCTCTATTGGAAGTGTATTGCTTTTGGGGATGGGTACAATTTTAGTAATGAAAGGCCAAACAAGTATGGGAGTACTGACGGTATTTGTTTATTATTCAAATCAGATCATAAGTCCCATCAAAAGTGTTACAAACTATGTGGCCGCTTGGAAGCAGACAAAAGTATCAATCGAAAGAATCGAGTCTATTATAAGAGCTGAAGAGGTGAAATAAAATGGACATAGAATTTAAAAATGTAAGTTATAGCTATAACGGTTTGGAAAAAGCGCTATCCGATGTCTCGTTCTCTGTTCATGGAAATCATATTTTTTGCCTTTCAGGACGCAACGGGGCAGGAAAAAGCACACTATTAAAATTACTCACCAAGATTAATTGTAATTATACAGGTGATATCTTAGTGAACGAAAAGGAAATGAGAGAATGGAAACGTAAAGATATTATCAGCAAAATAGGCATTTGCTTCCAGGAACCCGTCATGTATGTAGATACGATCTTTAACAATATAACTTTGGGGCAACCGGGTATCCCCATGGAACAACTGAATTCATATATTGAATTATTGGATACCAAGAAATTTATCGAAGAAAGTAAAAAAGATCAAGTAATCGGTAAAAACTTTTCTTTATCAGGAGGACAGCAGCAATTAATTTCGATACTACGGAATATCTATACTAATAAAGAAGTATTAATTTTTGATGAACCCACTTCAAATTTAGATGGTGTTGTAAAAAAGAACTTTATTGATCTACTAGATGATCTAAAGTACAACCATACCATCATATTAATTACACATGATAGTGAACTAGGGAGTAAATATGAACAAATATTGTTGTAATGCAGGAGCAGGACGTAGCTGCATAAGCGTCTACGCCCTTTCACGAATTCGCTTCCTGTTCTAAGTCCCATAAAATAATATTGACGCAAAACCGGTCTCCCACGGTCCTTATATCCAGGATTCCTGAGTTTTCTTTTACAATCTGCTTGACACTTTTCAATCCAAAACCATGGTTTTCTTTATTCTTTTTATTACTTATAAAATTACTATTTACAAACACCGGATTAAACGTGTTGGAAATCTCTATATAAAGCTGCTTTTCATGATATTTTATTTTTATATCCATTATTTTCTTACCTTCAGTTACCTTGTCACAGCCCTCTATTGCATTATCCAGCAAATTACCAAATACAACGGCTATAATATTATTATTTAGAGAAAATTTTTCTGGAAGAAAACTATCAACGTTCACTACAATATTTTTTTTAGTAGCTAAATTTATTTTCTCGGTGAGTACGTAATTAAGCACATTGTTCGGTGAATATTTCTGAGTTTCAGTACATTTAATATCTGAGAGAATTTCTTCTATAAACCCCTCTGCTGCCTCTACGTTATTTTCCTTCAGCAATCCTTTTAAGGTCAACAATTCATTTCTCATATCATGCCTGATTCTCCGAATTTCTTTTTGCGATTTTTCCAGATTATCATAGTGAATATTTTCTGCTTTAAGATTGAAATTTAATAATTCCTGCTCTATCATTTCGCCGTACATTCGGCTTAATTGTTCATAAATAATTAACATGATGATATTGATTGATAAAACACCAATCATAGAAATTACACTTAACCACTCATTTGGGTTCTTACCTGATCTTAAGATCAAATCAAAATGACTGCACGACAAGCAAAGAGTTATGATAGGAACTGCATACAAACACATGTATAAATAATGCAGAGTAGTTTCTCTTTGATAAACATCTATTTTAAAAAGTAAAGGAACCCATAAAAAAAAGAAAAATTTACTGATTTCTGAGAGGAGAGCACCCGCTTCGTAATAATAAGATACATTATCTGATGTAAGGAGTACATTTGGAAAACAAACATTCATGATGGCGTAACATACTCCTTCAGATAAGATTTCAATTGCAATTACAACTGTACCCCAACACAGTTTTGTTGTTATATGATTTTTCGGGTAAAAACAAAGTACAGTGAACACTGGAACAACATTTAGCATAACATCAAATGTTGTTTTTAAAAAGTACATACCGACTACTGTCAGACCTATTAATGCAATCGTAAACAGCAAGATTTTCTCCGTCGAAAGTCCCTTTTTAGTAAATAAAACTTTATTCAGAAATCTACTTATAATGAAAATATCAAAAGAATTTAGTATAAAATCAAACATGGCTCTTTCCAATTAGAATCTCTTCCTCATATAATTCATCATTTTTTGTTTAAAATCTTTTTTATACTTTCTACTGATCGGTAGTTCCAAATAAGTGTCCTGAATTTCGCCATTTACAATCCGTTTCATCATAATATTTTCGCATTTTATTCCTACAACGTATTTCAGGTTAATGATATACGAAGCATGAATCTGAGTGAAAGCCATCGGATCGAGTTGAGCAAGAATTTGTGAAGTTGTCTGATTACACTTATATTCTTTTGTTTCTGTATAAATATGAGCAGCCCTTCCACTTTTCTCAAAGTACATAATTTCATCTTCGTTTATAATGAGCTTATTTCGTTCATAGCTAAACTCAAAATAACTATGTGAACTATGCAAATAGTGATCAGCTCTTTGAAGAACCTCAAAAAGGGTTTCTTTATTCACAGGTTTCAGTATGTAATCAAAGGTTTGTACTTTAAATACATCTGGCATGTATTCGTCATAATTGGTTATAAAGATAATTACAGCTTTATTGTCAAACTCTCTTACTTTTTTGGCTAAACTAATGCCATCCATATCCGCCATCTCAATATCAAGCAGATAAATATTGTATTCAGTTTTATTCTTAGCTACATATTGCAGCAACTTTTGCCCACTTCCAAAAGTATCTACTTCTACTTTAGTAAAGGGATATTCTAACGTAAACCTCTCCACCCGGGCCAGTTCTACATTTGTATCATCACACAGAGCAATGTTTAACATCCAATCACATCCCTACATACATTAATTATTCTTAATTGTAAAGTATCGTGTATAAGTTAACCCATGAACTTCACATCAATGAATTAATTCTCAGTTGCAAGGAACATATGATTTCCGGTCATGCCCAGCACAATTCCAATCCCCTCTTTGCTGGGTTTATTATGTAGTTTCAAAGTTTACCTTATTTATTATAGATCGCTTACTAATTACATATATAGTATACCATTTCAAGTTTTCTATAATCAAATCTTTTTTCTAAATAAATACATTTTTATATTTTTATTTAAATACTAAAAATATAGATTTCAAACAGCTTAATTTGATTAAATACCTAGCTCCTCCAAGTACTTCAACAATGCTGCAAGAGAACATACATTTAATATATGTATATTGTGATAATCGTTTAAGGTATGATCCAACTCTTTTTCTAAGCTACTCCAAAAATCATCAAAATTATTAAAAGTTATTCCCGTCAACTCAGAAATAAAAGGAACTTTATTTAAAGAATGGATGTCAATTTCAAGATTAGTGGTTTCATAAATCGCTTTTTTTATAGACCTGCCAAATTTTTTTACTAAGTTACTATAAATGTCAGCATCAAGGATAGGTTTAAATTCAGGTACTGTCACCTCATATTCCAAAGCACTGCGTTCAAGAATATCATTAACCTCTGAAAACGTGATATCTTTATTATAAATGTCAGAGTTCTTCACCTCAGAAGAGATCAGTTGCATACTTCTCCCCACACAAAGAGCATTCGCTTTAGAAGTCCCTTTAAAAAAGGTAAACCGTTCGGCAAGTGTATAGACAAAAATTGGGGCATCATCAAATACAGCTTGAATTTCTTTGTTTTTTGAATATAAAAATGGTTCAATTAAACAAAACATTTTTCCATTTACACCAATGACAGTAGGCAGACTAGCTGGATAACTACTCTGACTACCATTTTTTACAGATACAAAAATAAGTTTATTTTGATCTACTAACTGCTGTGTAATTTGGCTAAGTTGCTGATAGTATCCTTCTGAAGTAACCGAAATGCTTATGCATATATATTTAATGTTCAGATTAAGGCATTTCTTCAACGCCACCTGCAAGAGTCTAGTACTCGTTTTCCCTTCTTCATTTGCTATTTTTATGATGTAAAATTGAGCCTCATTAAAAACTTGCACAATCGTATCTGCCACAGAAGTTCCATGCCCATGGTCATCCTGAAAATCATTATCCTCGATAATTTCGTTTCCTGAATATTGAAATCTCACTCCATCTATAACATGTTTACTTAAGCTACGATTCATCATGTCCATTCCAGTATCAATTATGACTACTTGTTTGTTGTTAAACATAGTCTTCACCTATCCTATCAAATTTGTAGAATGCTATATATAAATTAGCACTTTAGTTTGATATAGAATGTGTAAGTGATAAAATAACCAATTTCATGCTATAAAAAGCAAATTTTCGATAAAAATGTATTAAAAATTCAATGCTGACCATTTATAATTACGAGTTACTAGAGTATTCAGCAATACGCAAAATGACACAATATGCGCTGATTATTACAGTAATATTTCTACATAGATCAACTGTAGTAACCTTATTCATAGATTAACTACAGCTTAAGAATACAGGCTATCTGGAAGCAATTAATCTCAATAGTCTGTTAAGGCTTCGTATAAATATTTTAAGAAGGTGATAATCAAAATAATATTATATGTCCGTAAAATTAGTATCAGGCAAAAAATTAATTTGGAGGTTTCTTATGATAAAAAACCGAAAATTTCTACCGTTCAAAATAGCTTTTATATTCTGTATGTGTTTGACAAGTTTTTTCATTGCTAATGATACTAACTATGCTGCAGAACATAATAATTTTACGACTATAGAACAAAATGAAAATAATCCGACTGTTGAAGAATACGAGAATAATGTAAAAGATTTACCTAGACTTAATGCGAATGAAACCATGGACAAATTCAACTCGGGAGAAGGTTTTTACTTTTATATTGGTAGACCTAGCTGCTCCTATTGTCGTGAATTCTCTCCCATTTTAAAAGAATTTTCTACGCGGATATCACAACCCATCTATTACTACAATATGGATGGTGGGGACTGGGGACCAGTCACTTGGCAATTTCTTAGAGATCACATAAATCTTCAAGGCACTCCAACATTAGCATATATTAAAGATGGAAAAGTCGTTGCCCAACAAGTTGGTATTGGACCAAATGCAGATGAATTGCTAACTATTTTTGCCGATTGCCCTCAGTAACCTTTCACATTTTAAATAATCGATCCAAATCATTGAAACTTTGACTCGCAAGATGGGATTCTTTGAAAAAAGCGTCCTTCTTGCGAGTCTTCTATACTTTATTTTTAATCACAGTTCCACTCTTCCCGTAAAAGCCCCATTCGGATCGAATCATAATACTCTCCATTATAATATCTGCACTTTCGAAGCCTGGCTTCGAGGGTCATGCCCAGCTTCTCCCCCACCTTCATCATCCGATGGTTTCCTGACCATGTTGTAAAGCCCACTCTCACTAGAGGTAATGTATTAAACAAATGTGTGATCCATAGTCGAAGCGCCCTCGTACCATACCCACCGCTCCAATACTGTGAATCAAAGATACCTATCCCCATTTCAAGCCATTGTGAAGGCTGATGCTCCCAGTAGTAGCTCACTGACCCAATGACCTTGCCTTCCACTTCAATGATCCAAAAGTCATCTTGTCCGATTCGCTTTTCCTTCTCTTTTAAATAATCATCAAAAGAAAGTGGCTTATGTTCATAGTAGGGTGCATCCCACTGCTTCCATTCCGGTGCTTCTTCCTTAAAAGTTAACGTCCAAAGGGCATGTAGATCTTCTTCTGTAACAGGCCTAATCGTTAAATCCTTATCCGTATACATCGAGTGCACTCCTTTTATAATAAAATTCATTCTATCTACTGGGCTTTATTGTATCTGCTTTTGCATTATTTCGAATTTCTATTTTTGTCCGTCTTTGAAGCAAGATCGCAATTCAAGTTGACAAAAAATCAAAAATGATATATCTTAATATCAAGATAATAAATATAAAGAAAAGTTTTTCGACTGATTATTTTGTTTAGAAAAACCTAATCATATAAAAACCAAGGAGGATAATGACATGAAACTATTAGGATTGCATCACGTTTCGGCGATTACAGCGGCAGCGGCTAAAAATGTTGATTTTTATACTCAGGTAATGGGACTTCGGTTGATCAAGAAAACGGTGAACCAGGACGATGTTAGTGTGTATCACCTTTTTTACGGAGATGAGCGTGGAACTGCGGGTACGGAAGTCACTTTCTTTGAAATTCCACATGCCGGACAAACTCGTACAGGAAATAACAGCATTTCAGCGCTCTCCCTACGGGTACCGAACGACAAGGCACTGGATTACTGGAAAAACCGCTTCGAGCAACTGGATGTAAAGCATGGTGAAATTACGGATCAAGCGGGACGCCTGGCACTTTCGTTTGAGGATTTTGAAGGACAACGCTTCTTCCTCGTTTCAGATGAGCATGATCACGGAATGCGCGGCGGCACGCCTTGGGAGAAAAGCCCTGTCCCTGCCGAATACGGCATTGTAGGACTTGGGCCGGTTCATCTGACCATTCCCAAAGCGGAGAATACCATTCTTATTCTTGAACAGGTTATGGGCTTCCGCAAAAAAGGCTCCTACCCTTCCCCTGTTGCTGGACAACCGGATGTGGTCATCTATGAAACGGGTGAAGGCGGTACAGGAACTGAGGTGCATCTGGAAGAGCGCAACGATCTGCCACAAGAGCGACCAGGACGCGGCAGTGTGCACCATGTAGCCTTCCGTGTTGAAACCGAGGAAGAGCTCAAACAGTGGGTAGAGCGTATTGGTCAGCTGCAAATTTCCAACTCAGGCTTTGTAGATCGCTTTTACTTCCGTTCATTGTATTTCCGTGAGCCGAACGGCATTCTGTTTGAATTGGCAACCGATGGACCCGGCTTTGATACGGATGAAGAACTCGAGTTTCTGGGTGAATCGCTGGCGTTACCGCCATTTTTGGAATCGCGCCGCGCATCTATTGAAGCCAATCTCAAACCGCTTAACACCAAACATTAATTGAAGTTTCATTTACACAAAAGGGCATTCCGCTATCTGCAAGCTTTTCAGCTTTGACAGGTAAGCGAAATGCCCTTTTTAGTTATGCTTACAGCTTTTTATCATCCACACTGTTCAGCCATGCTTCGATTTCTCCGATTACAGAGGCGATACAGCCATCTTGGAACGGCGAGATTAGTCCAGCCAACTCAACCAATCCGGTAAAAGATCGACTTCCTCCGGCACGGCATAGCTTCAAATAATCTTCCCACGCAGCTGTCCGATCGATACTCATGCGTTTCCAGAATTGGAACGCGCACAGTTGCGCGAGTGTATAGTCAATATAGTAGAACGGGGATTGAAAAATATGACCCTGTTTGTGCCAAAACCCGCCCTGCTCCAGATACTCGTTGCCTTCATAATCCAGATGCGGTTTATACTTACGTTCAATGGAGCGCCATGCGCTTTTACGTTCGGCTGGGGTCCAGTCTGGATGTTCGTATACGGCATGCTGGAATTCGTCCACGGCTACGCCGTAAGGCACGAACAGCAACGACGAGGATAGATGTTCAAAATGATATTTGTCCGTATCTTCTTCGAAGAACAGATTCATCCAAGGCCATGCGAAAAACTCCATGCTCATAGAGTGGATCTCAGCCGCCTCCATAGTTGGCCAATGGTACTCAGGAATTTCAAAATGTCGGCTTTCATAGACCTGGAAGGCATGACCTGCTTCATGCGTCAATACGTCGATATCACCGGATGTACCATTAAAATTGGAGAAAATAAACGGCGTGCCATATTCACTCAAAAATGTACAATAGCCTCCGCTTTGCTTGCCCTTTTTGCTGATCAAATCCATCAGTCCACGTTCGATCATAAAGCTGAAAAATTCATGTGTTTCCGCTGAAAGTTCCTCATACATACGTGCTCCATTACGAATGATCCACTCCGGGTCACCTTTAGGCGTAGGATTGCCTGACAGGAAGTTGAAGCCCTCGTCATAATAGCGAAGCTGATCTACTCCGATCCGTTCGCGCTGGCGCTCCTTCAACTTGGTTGCCAGAGGAACGATATGCTTCAGCACCTGCTCGCGGAAATTGGCTACCATTTCGGCATTGTAATCTGTACGTCCCAAGCGGGCATAACCCAATTCTACGAAGTTGTCATAGCCCAGCTTGTGTGCCATGCGCGTGCGTACTTTCACCAGTTCATCATAAATCCGGTCCAGCTCGTCCTCATGCTCACTCATAAATTGATATTTAGCCTCGGAGGCCTGTTTGCGCGTCTCCCGGTTGGTAGCCATTTCAAAAGGCAGGAGCTGCGACAATGTGCGTTCTTCTCCCTCAAACGGGATCTTTGCTGAAGCAATCAATTGAGCATATTCCGAGGTCAGCTTATTTTCCTGCTGTAAATCCTCAATAATATCCGGATGGAACGATTTGAGTGCTACCTCGGCAATACTGAAAAGCTGGCTGCCCCATTGACTCTCCAACTCGGTTCGGAATGGAGAATCCACCAATGCCCGGTAGTAATCGGTTACATACTCCTGAATAACCGGCATGAAATCATCAGCATACTCTTGCTCCGCTTTGTAAAAGGCGTCCTCCGTATTAATGGAGTGCCGAACTTCCACCAATTGCAATTGTGTTTCCACATTACTGCGCAGCTTGTTAATCGCATGAATCACTTCATTTTGACGTTCTACGCTGTCTGCTTCACGAAACTGGTGCAACAGCGTTTTAAACCGCTGTTCAATTTCAGGTTGCTCTGGTCGACTGTAAGCCATTTGGCTGAATAATGTCATTGCTTCGGTTCCTCCTTAAATGTAATAAATCTGATGCTTATTATACAGTACGATTAGACCAAACTGGAAGCTGCAATTCCAAAAAAATACAACCTCAAAAGCCGCAATACTATGTATTGCGGCTTTTAAGCCTCATCTAACTCTATATATCAAAAAAGTCATGATCTAAAACAATCTAATATATATTCAGACTGATGGAGATTTATAAGTCTTTCTAAGATCGCAGACCTTCATGCTTTATTGATTTTGCAAACGATGTGCCGCATGCAGGGTCGGACCGACGAATTCATTCAGCTTGAAGCTACCTTCAATGGCCTGTGTAATAAATCTCTTGGCCTGATCCACTGCTTCACGTACAGTCAGCCCTTGAGCCAAACCAGCCGTTACCGCTGCCGAAGTGGTGCAGCCTGCACCGTGGGTAAAGTTTGTTTTTACAACATCGGCTTCAAACCAGTCAAAAGTGATTCCGTCATATAGCAGATCCATCGCTTTACCTGCGCGAATTTTGCCACGGTCCTTGATCAGTACATGCTTAGCTCCACGCTCATGGATAATCGCAGCCGCTTCCTGCATCTGCTCCAGTGTCGTGATTGGTCCATTCTTCGCCAGTTGCGAAGCCTCGAACAAGTTCGGTGTTACCAGGTCAGCGCCAGGAATCAACAATTCCAGCATCGCCTCTGTATTTTCCGGCTGAAGCACTTCGTCCGTGCCTTTGCAGACCATAACCGGGTCAATTACGATCCGCTTCAGATCATGCTTTTTCAAATGGCTGGCTACCAGCTCGATAATTTCAACGGAACCAAGCATACCGGTTTTCATCGCATCAAAACCGATACCTTCCAATACAGTACGCAGCTGCGCTTCTACCACATCCAACGCAACAGGATATACAAGATGATCCCAGGTTTTAGGACCCATCGCTACTACGGTTGTCAATACGGTCATGCCATATACGCCAAGCTCCTGAAAGGTTTTCAGGTCTGCCTGAATACCCGCTCCACCGCTTGTGTCGGAGCCGGCTATCGTTAATGTTTTGGGAATCGTCATTTGTACATGCTCTCCTTCACTTTCTGTGCTGCATTTATCCTAATCCCGCTTGCGAAACTTGTCAACGCGCAAAACGGTCCTCTCTATGCTAAAAGTCACAAGCGACAGCAGCAGCTAAAAAACGAGAACATCTCCTTTTGAAACGGGAACATCCTCGCAATAACGTGTTATATGAAGAATTCGAATAAAATTTGGAATTATAAATACCCACCGGTACTGTGATCATAGGCATGATTCTTTTCATTTGCACGTACGCCCAGGCACAGACTCTGATACAACTGCTGCTGTTCCGGTGTAGCAAAATTCCGGTGTTGCTCAAATAACGCCATACAACCAATGATATGTTCGGTATAGCTATTATCGACAGACAGTTGCAAGCAATGCAGGGTTTGTCCCACTCCCTCGGGGTAATCGCCTTTTCGAAAATAATATTCCGCATACACCTTACAAAAGGATGCAAAGCGAAATGCATTAAAGTGCTTGCGATAATGAGTGTCCCATCGTTCCGGCGCAAGCTCCCAGAAGCTCTTGAGTTGCTGACTAAACAGTCCCAGTTCGGCATCCACGAAATAACCGAACCGGTTCGCCGATTCGAGCAAGGTGTTCAAGCCTTCCAGTGTCTCATCAGGATGCTCACGCAGGTAAGTAATATATTCATAGATTGCAGAAGTGTTGCCCATTTTAATTTCAATACAAAGTCGGTTGCCCTGTGCATATACACGATGTAGGTTGACCACTTTCCAGCCTTCTTCGTCTAAACCCTCGAACCAGCTCAAATCTGCATAACCTTCAATCCATTGCTTGGACTCCTCATATCTGCCCTGAAACTCATAGCAGCTGGCCTTGAGCAGATGCCCCTGAGCATAGTAATAAACGAGCGGCTTAAGCAGCTCCAGGTGCTCATCTCCAAAACGGTTCCGATTGCGATACAATGCCTGCGCCAGCTCTCTTAGCTCGTCCGCATACATTTCCATCTCGGACCATTGCATTTTTAAAGCAAACACTTGAGATAGCATATGTAAGCCTTCCAGTGCGTAAATTTCCGGTAGACGACTACGGTACAAATGGAATTGTACAGCAGCCTTCAAGTTCCGTTGGTTATCCTTAATCTGAATCTGGAATATACGGAAATAGCTGATCGCCAACCGTTCAGAGTGGGTATACTTCTCACTCTCGATAACACAATCATACAGAAGCATGGCGGCTTCATGTCTGCCATCCTCAAACATCGCTTCTGCGGTCTCAAAAATAGCAGGAACGTTCGATAAATCGTCCATCAAATAGCCAAGTATACTGCGTATACACTCCAGTTTGTTCAACTCTGAGCAACGCAGAAGAAACGGACGCAACCTCCTCCAGTGTGGTAAGGAATGAATAAAACATTCATCCACATACATCTCGAACAAAGATCCTTCTTCCAATCCCATGGCCTCGGTAATCAGATCAAGCTGATTGACTGAGATAGGCCGTGGTGGGTTCCGATTAAGTATACCGCTAAGTGTACCCGGATTTACCTTGGAAGCATCTGCAAAACATTGCATTGAAATGCCTTCACTTTGAATATACTTTTCTATTTCTGCGCGGATCGTGGTGTTTTTTTCCAAAGGGACACCCCCTCAAACGAATGATGGTGACTTTTTCATTACCTTTTAAACCAAAATTTGTTTAATCAAAGTATATGTCTATTTATACGAGAGGTCAATAACTTTAAACACGACTCAGGACATATAAAATCACGAATTTTGTACGATTTTAAAACTGTTTTATGAAAAAAGACCGTCCTCTGCGGGACAGTCTATTTCTATTATTTTGATGCTGTGGACTTATAGGACAAAAACTAAATAGCTTTGTTCACTGTCATGGTAGCTTAGCCACTGCCCCAGGCTGCATTTCAGCCTAACCATTGGTAATAAAACGAAGCAGTACAACAGTTCTACCGTTAACGTCCGAAATCGATGGCAAACTTAGCGTATCCCTCTACCGTTAACCCTTCATAAAGCAACTCCGAATAGGCGTTAGCGGCATCCGTTGCTTGCGGCGAGGTCAGGAACGTCACATGCGGACGCCCTGACCATGGGGCGAGGGACCAATGGCCGTCAGCTTTTGGCGTCAACGTCTTCATATGCCGCACGTATTCGGTCAGCACATGACGGTTCTCATCCGGTGAAGCAAGTATAATTCGCTCTCCACCCGGATTGACCAGCGCAGAGGAAAACGCGCGATAGTTATTCGTAACAACCAGATAATTTCGCTGCATATCCATCGGTTCGCCATCAAAAGACATCTGAATGATTCTGTGTGCATCCGGGTCCTTTAGGCCCCCGTCAGCATCATATCTGGCTGGCTGTGTTATATCAATCTGATACTTGATGCCGTCGATGATATCGAAATTAAAGCTTGGAAAATCAGAATTAATCAGCTCTTGCTCTTGTTCTGCTGAAGGATCGATTTGTCGGAATTGACCAGCAGACCACTCCAGCCATTCCCGAATTTCCGTTCCGGTCAGTCGAACGACATGCAGCGTATTCGGAAAATTGTACAGATCGGCGATATGCTTGATCGCCAACGTCCCCGCCGGAATATCGGTATAGTACGTTGGGCCATATCTGCCGCCTGTTTTAAAAGGAGCTGCTGCCGACAGAACGGGCAATCCTTCGTACTCGCTCCCTTGCATCTGCTGCTTCGCATACCACATTTGCGCATCATTCACGAGCTGAACCGAAGCATCATCCATCACCTGAGCAAAAAAGCTGTTCACCGCCACCGTCGTCTGACCTACAGGTGCACGAATATACTCCAGTGTTCCAGCGTGCTCTTCTGCTACCGACTGCTGAATGGCAGTATCCGGTTGTACTAGCGCCTCCTTGCGTATCGGATCATACACCGGTCGTACCTCGGCAGCAGATGCAACCAACTGCCACTTTCCTCCACTAAAGGTCAGCTCCAGATCAATGATACCCAGATGATCCCCCCAAAAGCCCGGCTCCACTGCTGGAATATCATGGATGGCACCTCGCTCTAGATCAACACCTGTTTTCCCCATAAACGAAGGTCCAGGGAATACTTTATGGGCATGACCAAACACAATGGCGTCGATCCCTTCCACCCTGCTCAGATGCAGCACCGCATTCTCCATATTAGGTGTTTCGGGAATATCTTCGAAGCCAGCATGGGGCATGGCAATGATCAGATCGGCTCCCGCCGCCTTCATTTGCGGAATAAACCGTCTTGCCGTTTCCAGCATATCTTTGACAATGATTTTTCCCTCCAGCCACGCCTTGTCCCATTGCATAATTTGCGGAGGGACAAAGCCGATGACCCCCACCTTCAATAGATGCTTACCGCCTGCTTCATCCTCTACCGTCTTATCCAGCAATAGATAAGGTGTAAAATAATTTCGTTCTTGTTCTCCTGCTATATAAATGTTGGCATTCACATAAGGAAATTTCGCTCCTTGAAGGCAAGTCTGCAAATATTCCAGTCCATAGTTAAATTCATGATTCCCGATATTGCCCACCTCGTACCCAAGCAGATTCATGGCTTTATAGGCGGGATGCACCGCGCTTGGGTCTTGCTGAAGACGTTGTACAGCATAATCCCCCATCGGATTCCCTTGAATCACATCTCCGTTATCCAGCAGCAGGTGATTGGGCACCTCTGCCCGGGCCGTTTGAATCAGGCTGGCAGTTTGCGCCAGACCATAATGCAACGTTTCCTGATCTGTATAATAATCATAATTCCACAAGCTGACATGCAGATCGGTTGTAACCATAATGCGGAACTTCATCCTCACAGGACCTACATTTTCATGGCCTGCCTTTTCGTTAATATCTAAAATATCCAATCTTGTTCTCTCCCTCAGCTTCGGTCATTGAGCTTGAACAAGTCTAACAGAGCACTGTTAAGAGAATGTTAAAAAAAGCATCTTGCATAAATCCAGAAAACATATGATAAATTTTACATCATTTTTACCAAAGTCAGGAGTGGTTTTTACCCTAGCAGCGGGACTAGCTGTTAAGATTTGGTTTGTCACAGCATTTACAGGTTTTTTAATTTTATTTTCGTTATTACTATGTTTAGGGGGAAATTATTTTGTTCAAAAAAGCACTGACCTTGTGCATGACCTTCACACTGGCAGCGGGTCTGGCCGCTTGTGGCTCCAATGCAAGCAATAACAACAGCGCGTCCACTCCGGGTACAGATGGCTCTAAAAACGAAAGCACAGCCTATGTTCCTAAGGAGTTAAAGGTACAGTTCGTTCCTTCTCAAAATGCAGATACGCTCGAAGCCAAAGCCAAACCGCTCGAAAATCTACTGGGTGACAAGCTTGGAATCCCGGTGAAAGTAACGGTATCTCCTGACTACAATACGATTGTGGAAGCCATGTCTTCCAAACAGGTAGATGTAGGATTCCTTCCGCCGAATGCTTATGTACTGGCCCACGATAACCGTAAAGCAGCCGATTTGCTGTTGCAAGCTCAACGCTACGGCATTGAAGATGCAACAGGCAAGGACACGACTGAAAAAGTAAACTTTTATAAAGCAATGATCGTGGTGAAAAAGGATTCTCCGATTCAAAGCCTAGCTGATCTGAAAGGCAAGAAGGTTGGCTGGCAAAATGTAACCTCCTCCGCAGGCTACGTGTACCCTGCAGCAGAGCTGAAAAAAGCTGGCGTGGACCCAGACACGGATGTGCAGGGTGTGACAATCAAAGGCCACGATGCTGCTATTCTGGCGTTGCTGAACGGTCAAGTTGATGCGGTAGCTGTTTTCCAGGATGCACGTAACACGGTGAAGAAGGAAATCCCGGATGTATTTGAAAAAACTCGCGTCATTCATTACACAGCTAAAATTCCAAATGACACCGTCAGCGTACGTTCCGATATGGATCAAGCATGGAGAGACAAGATCAGCCAAGCCTTTATTGACATCGCTAAAGATCCTGAAGGCGGCGAAATCATTAAAGAGATTTACACCCATGTAGGTTATGAAAAGGGCGACGATAAAAACTTCGACTCCGTGCGTGAATACGCCGAAGCTGTTGGTCAAGCGGTTAAGTAATCGGAGCAAGCAAGGTACTGTAATGAAGTAACAGCTACGAAACAGGCTTTACGAATGACAGGGCAGCACCGTCCATGTATTCATGGCGGTGTTGTTTTCATTCCACCCCATCGGGGGAGAAAGTTGGGAGCATATGATCGAATTCTGTAACGTATCGAAAACATACCCGAACGGCACCAAAGGGTTGAAAAATATTAATTTGACGATTCAGGAGGGAGAAATGGTCGTCATCGTCGGCTTATCCGGTGCAGGTAAGTCTACCCTGCTGCGTTCCATTAACCGACTGCATGACATTACGTCCGGCGACATTGTCGTGGGTGGCAGGTCCGTCACGTCTGCTGGAAGCAGCGAGCTGCGGCGCATTCGCCGTGACATCGGCATGATCTTTCAAAGCTTCAATCTGGTTAAGCGTTCGACGGTGCTCCGCAATGTACTTTCCGGCCGTGTCGGCTATCATTCGACGCTGCGAACCATTCTCGGCCTCTTCCCGAAGGAGGATATCGAACTGGCACTAACAGCGCTGGAGCGCGTGAACATCCGCGAAAAAGCCTACAGCCGGGCAGATGAACTGTCGGGTGGCCAACAGCAGCGCGTATCTATCGCCCGCGCTCTGGCGCAGGAGGCTAAAATCATCCTGGCGGACGAGCCTGTCGCGTCGCTGGATCCGCTGACCACCCGCCAGGTCATGGATGACCTCCAGCGCATCAACCGTGAAATGCAGATTACGACCATCGTCAATCTGCATTTCATTGATCTCGCGCGCGAATATGCAACGCGGATCATCGGATTGCGTGCTGGAGAAGTGGTCTTTGACGGCACACCGGAGGAAGCTACGGATGAGGCCTTTGCGGAGATCTACGGCCGGGCCATCAAGCATGACGAGCTGCTGGGAGTGGGATCATGAAGCCCGACTCCACTGCCCAGCCGCTCTCTTCGACGCAACCGTCACCGCATGCTGGACCACCGCAGCCAAGCAAGCCGTCCGCAGGTCCACCCTTGCCAGGACGTTACAAGCGTTATGCCACCTGGATGGTTTTTATCGTGGTGCTGGTAGCCTGCTCCATTCATACGGATGCCACACCTTACCAATTGATCGTCGGCTTGCCGGAGATGGGCAAATTGTTGGGCGAAATGTTTCCACCCGACTGGAGCTACCTGCCTACCATCTGGAAACCGATGCTGGAAACGATCCAGATCGCCATTGTTGGCACGACACTGGGAGCCATATTGGCGATCCCTGTCGCTTTGCTGTGTGCCTATAATGTGATGCCGCGCAAACTGATTTCGCTGCCGATGCGCACGATCCTGAATCTAGTACGGACGATTCCCGATTTGCTGTTTGCCTCGATCTTTGTGGCGGTGTTCGGCATCGGGCCGTTTGCGGGGATGCTCGCCCTGCTCTTCTTCTCCTTTGGCATCATAGCCAAGCTGACCTTTGAGGCGATTGAAGCCATTGATCCCGGGCCGCTGGAAGCCATGACCGCTGTTGGCGCGAGCCGCATTCAAGTCATCGCCTTTGGTGTGGTTCCGCAGGCTCTTCCTTATTTTGTGTCGTACTTGCTGTATACCTTTGAGGTTAATGTGCGGGCGGCTTCCGTTCTGGGTCTGGTCGGCGCTGGCGGTATCGGTCTGTTGCTTGACCGTTCCCTTGGGCTATTCCGATATGATCGGGCAAGCATCATTATTCTACTGACCCTCGTCATCGTCCTTGCGATTGATTACGGCAGTAACCTGCTACGGAGGAAATTATTATGAATGATCCTACGCTTCGCAGACCTATTGGCTCCCGCCTGCGCTTATGGGCGTTGGCTATTCTGCTAATCATCATCTATATTTGGGCTTTTCGCGGGATGCAGTTTGAAGGATTACAGGGAACGGCCAAAAGTGTCTCTGTCGCTATATTGGATGGCTTCCTTCATCCCGACTGGTCGTTCGTCTACATCCCTGAGGGAGAGGATTTGCTGCGCGGGTTGCTGGATACGCTGGTCATTTCAGTGCTCGGAACCTTCGTGTCCGCATTTGTCTGCCTTCCGTTCGCCTTTTGGGCGTCCAGCAATATGACCCGTCTGCGTCCCTTATCGGGTAGCGGGAAATTTGTGCTTAGTGTCATCCGGGTATTTCCCGAAATGATCGTCGCCATCTTGTTTATCAAAGCCGTAGGGCCCGGCTCGTTTGCGGGTGTGCTTGCCCTTGGCATTCATTCCATCGGCATGCTGGCGAAGCTTTTCTCGGAAACGATCGAAAGTGTCGATCACGGGCCCCAGGAAGCTTTGATCGCGTGCGGTGCCAATCGTTGGCAGGTGATCTTCTTCGCCGTGCTACCGCAGGTGATTCCGCAGTTTCTTTCGTATTCGCTTTACCGTTTTGAAATTAATATCCGTTCTGCTACCACGCTCGGTCTGGTCGGTGCAGGTGGTATCGGTACTCCGCTACTATTTGCACTCCAAATGCGCAACTGGAACCGTGTAGGCGTTATTTTGCTCGGCATTGTGGTCCTGATCATTTTGACGGATCTGATTTCCGGCTGGCTGCGCAAACGGATCGTATAATTAGAACTCTAAACGCTCAAAAAGCCTCTCCTGTGTAAAAAGGGACATGTCATGCTCCCATTCACTTGGAAGAGGCTTTTTCCGTTCGTTCAACATCTCCCTGCCAATTCATCTATTACCCGTCGGACTTCCTCAGCCGTATTGTAAAAATGAGGAGCCACACGGATAACATCCTTTCGTGCTGAAACGATCATATTTTGGCTTCTCAAATTCCTCTCCACAGCCGACACGTCGGCTACTTCAACAGCGAGCAGGCTTGGTAATGTGCCTCCACTGTAAGGTACACGTATGTGTAACCCTTTGCGCCGTCCATATTCAACGGAAAAATCCAACAACTCACTCATATAGGCCTGAATATTCGTGACTCCAATCTCCAGCAGCAGCTTTAAGGCCGCATTGGCGGCAAAAATGCTAATGAAAGAAGGCAATCCCGTCTCAAAGCGTCGGGCTCCCGCCGCTGGAACCGGGTGAGCAATATCAAACCGAGAAGCGGGCTCTTGCCCAAGCCAGCCAGTAAGACGGGGCTTGAAGCGGTCTATTCGATCCTTGCTTACATAAAGAAAAGCCACGCCCGGAATTCCCAGCATATATTTGCGTGCTCCCGCGACCAAAATATCTACGCCCATTGCCTTTACATCCACTGGAATGATCCCTACAGACTGATAAGCATCCACAAACAGCAACGCCTGTTTTCGGTGAGCTATATCGGCAATGGATTTTACATCCTGCTGAAATCCGTTGGTATAGTTCACTTGTGACACCATAACGAGCGCAGTTTTCTCCGTAATATGCTCCTCATACTGCTCTATCATTACTTCTCCTTCGATGGAGGGGATACAGCAGATGTGATCGCGGAACATCTCCTGTGCCTGCCAGATGTGTCCCACCGTCGGAAAGTCGGTGTCCGCATACACAATGCCTTCTTTTCCCGGTACATAAGGAAGGGCTGTGGCCACCCCGGCAATCGCCTCAGAGGCTGAGGACAGGACCGCAATTTCGTCAGGCTCCGCCCCAATGAGCTTGGCAAAATGCCCTCTGGCCTCCTCCAAACGTGCCATAGACAGATCGCCGTTATGACCGTGTTGCAGCAAACTTCGATGATATTCCTCAATGGCAGCAGAAACCGGCCTCGATACGGCCCCCTGGGAACAGCTCCCTACATGGATATGTGAGGATAGCACTGGAAACAGCTGACGGTAGGACTGAAACGGATGTTTCATTTTTCCCTTCGCTCCTCCTGGGCACACCAACGTGCCTTGATATGATCATTTTATTATCCATATAAGCCACCTTAGAACAAGGGCCTCTCTTCCCATCTTCTCGCCGTTAACAGACGATAGACGCAAAGAGAGGCCCTGAGGGATCATATACAAAATCATAAATTAATGCACGCGTTTGCGTCCAAACCAGCTTTTAAGCACCAAGGTTGCCAGAGCAAGTAACAGTAACAACGAGGCCACCGCAAAAGATGCCGAGAACTGATATTCGTTATACAAAATTTCTACATGCAGCGGCAGTGTATTCGTCTCTCCCCGGATATGTCCAGAGACGACGGACACTGCACCGAACTCACCCATGGCTCGCGCATTACACAAAATGATGCCATATAGCAGACCCCACTTGATGTTCGGCAGCGTCACTTTCCAGAAAATGCGCCAGCCGCGCGCGCCTAGCGTGACCGCCGCTTCTTCCTCCTGCTGTCCCTGATCTTCCATCATTGGAATGAGTTCTCGCGCCACAAATGGAAAGGTGATGAACAGCGTCGCTAAAATAATACCAGGCAAAGCAAATATAATTTTAATATCATGCTCGTCCAACCACGGTCCAAGCCAGCCTTGTGCGCCGAACACTAATACATACATCAGCCCTCCGACGACAGGAGAGATGGCAAAGGGCAAATCAATCAAAGTGACCAGCAAGCCTTTGCCGCGAAATTGAAATTTCGTGATCAGCCAAGCAGCAGCTACACCAAATACCGTATTCAGCGGTACCGTTATTGCTGCCACCAGCAGCGTCAACCGCAATGCAGACATGGCATCTGGGTCCCGTAACGCTTCGACGTAGACGCCCCATCCTTGCTTGAGCGCTTCGGTAAGCACGACGATTAGCGGCAATACCAGTACCCAGAGCAAAGCTAAAAAAGCAGCACCAATCAGCGTCCACTTCACCCAAGTGGCCTCGGTCGTGACCCTGTTGGGCGGTGCGGATGAAGGCACTGGTGCAGAAGCAAGCACCTGCCCAGTTATCGCTTGTGACATGGTGTATCCCTCCTTAAAACGCGGGTATTATGCGCAGCCCTGCATGTTAACGGTAGATAATTACATTAGACAGTTACGTTTAGACAGTACGGCGCCGTGACCAGCGCTGAATGCTGTTAATCACGAATAGCAGCACGAATGAAATCACCAACAGCATCAATGCTACCGCCGTAGCTCCTGCATAGTCATTTTGCTCCAGCTTGGACATTATGAGCAGTGGAGCAATTTCCGTCTTCATCGGCATATTGCCAGAAATGAAGACGACAGAGCCGTACTCGCCAATGCCACGGGCAAAGGCGAGCGCAAAACCCGTCAGCAGCGGTGGTACCAGCTCCGGCACAATAACGCTGCAGAAGATACGCCATCTGCCAGCTCCCAGCGTAGCAGCAACCTCCTCCTCGTCCTTGTCCAGCTCCTCCAGCACCGGCTGCACTGTCCGTACGACGAACGGAATACCAATAAACATCAATGCTAGCGTAATCCCCGTCTGTGAGTACGCCATCCTCCATCCAAGCGGTTCAAACAACGAACCGATCCAGCCGTTCTGCGCATACAGAGCAGTCAAAGCAACCCCCGCTACCGCAGTAGGCAAAGCAAAGGGCAGATCAATCACCGCATCAAAAATTCGTTTCCCCGGAAACTCATAACGCACCAGCACCCAGGCTATCAGTAAACCGAGAAACAGGTCGATCAGCGCCGCAGCCGCGGCACACAAAAAGCTTACCTTGTAGGAAGCCAGCACCCTGACATCAGTCGCCACGTCCCAAAATTTTTCCCACGTCAGTCCAGTTGAATTCAGAAGCAGTGCCGATAAAGGCACCAGCACCACCAGACTGAGATACAGCACACTATAACCCATTGTTAACCCGAACCCGGGAAGTACGCGTTTTCGGGTGGCTTGCACTTGACTCATGTTCTGTTCATCCCTCTCTGAATCCATTCACTATGACACTCGCGGCTACCGATCCAATCGTCTACACAGTCCACCTATTTTATGAACTGCCGGGTACATAAATCTGGTCAAAAATGCCTTTGTCGCTGAAATGCTTCTGCTGCGTCTCCTTCCAAGTCCCGAATACATCCTTCAAGGTTACGAGCTCCAAGTTAGGAAATTGATCCTTGAACTTTGCCGTCACACTCTCCAGTGTTGGGCGATAATAATTTTCGGCAGCAATGGTCTGCCCTTCTTCACTGTACAAATATTTCAGGTACGCGTCCGCCACCTCGCGTGTACCTTTTTTATCTACCACCTTATCGACTACTGCTACCGGAGGTTCAGCCAATATACTGATCGATGGATACACGATATCGAATTTATCCGCACCCAGCTCCTTCACGGAGAGCAATGCTTCATTTTCCCATGCAATCAGTACATCGCCAATTCCACGCTCTACAAAAGTCGTTGTCGCTCCACGTGCTCCGCTATCCAGTACCGGCACATGCTTATACAGGTCCTGTACAAACTGCTGGGCTTTGGTTTCATCGTTATTGTTCTTCTTGAGCGCATAGGCCCAGGCTGCAAGATAGTTCCAACGTGCTCCACCCGAAGTTTTAGGATTCGGAGTAATAACTTGCACATCGCCACGGATTAAATCGTTCCAGTCCTTGATCCCTTTCGGGTTTCCTTTGCGTACCAGTAACACGATGGTTGAAGTGTACGGGGCGCTGTTATGCTCATATTTACTTTGCCACCCCTCTTTAACGAGTCCTTTTTCCTGTAGCGCATCAATATCATAGCCCAGGGCCAGAGTTACCACGTCCGCATCCAGTCCGTCCTGCACAGAACGACTTTGCTTGCCAGATCCTCCGTGAGATTGCTTGATCGTAACCTTCTGCCCTTTCTCCTTCTCCCAATGGGCGGCAAACGCTTTATTATATGCCTCATACAGCTCACGGGTCGGATCATAAGAAACATTGAGTAACTCCACGTCCTTGGAACCGGCAGCAGAGCTACCATCCGCCTGCGTCCCTCCCTTGCTTGCCCCGCAAGCGCTTAGCATAATCGTTAAAACCAAAGATAGTCCGAGAATAAGTCCACTTTTCCATTGCCTCTTCATCAAGACACCCCGCATTCTATGTAATTTGTATTCATTTACGCCTGTTATTTACAGACATGATCAAAAAAAGAGCGGAGAATTCCCTGATGCAGCCCTGTTAGGTCAAACCTGTCGCGTGGACAGTGTCTGCCTGCTGTTCCTAGAGGTTCTCCGCCAAAATGGCGAGATCATACTTTAATTCTTTAATTCCTACCTGTTTAATGAGTTATATGGATATAATACGAGAGTTTAGGAGTGATGTCAAACCTTTTTTTGGTATGTATCGTCTGTACTTTTCTTTCTTTAAAGGGGGGCAGTCAGAAACATTATATATGTTTCCGACCGTTTAGAGGTCATTTACACAAGGAGTACAACTTAGTTGGCAACCGTTTCAAGATTAATCGAAAAGACTCCAAAAAGCTTCGGATTGTCCGTAGCTCTTCTCAACCACAGTTCACCCGATCCCACCATGACTCCCTGATAATTAACAAACAAATCATCTGTCTTTTGATTCACCAGTGCCTCGCGAATTGCGTCCGTAAAAATCTGATCATACTTGGCCATAAAATCTTTCTTATTCGGAATCGTTAGCGACTTTTCACTATCATTAACACGCAGAGGGTACAAAATATAATTGGCCACTTTCTCCTTGTCATTGTCGGCAACTGCCTTCTGCAGCGCTTTGAACGTGTTCAAAAACGCTTTAGGATCTTGAATACCTGCTACCTCAAATGGATTTTGCGATGGATTGGAGACTGCCGGAGAAGAAGATGTATCCGATGAAGTAGCTGGAGCCGAAGGAGCTGACTTTTGTGCATCAGTATCGCTGTTTTCTGCACTCTCGCTCTCTTTCGCAGCTTTGTCACTTTGGGCTGAACCGCTACGATTACCACCGGCTCCGTTCTCGATCACGCTTGTACTGCTTCCAGTATCGATGGTTTCAGCATTCTTATCCTGACCACAGCCAGTAAGTGCTACAAAAGTAAGTGTAAGTAAAATGGCTGTGAGTGACAGCCTCCGTGACATCTTTTGATTACCGAATTCATGGTTTTTGGGCACAACGGGTCATCCTTTCTGCTTTCTGCTCTGACCTATTCTGTTCTTTAAGTCTTCAACCGTTCTATTGTAACATAAGTAGACTAATGACCGCATGTCGTACCCTTTCTGGAAGGAGCTTACAGTGTAATATATGCGAAGGTTTTAACGATTCCTTGCGATCCATCGTCCGTACTTACTTTCAAAATCAGCTCTTTCAAGGAGTCATTTGCTGCTTCATCCTGCCCTTCTGGCTTTACAAACAGCAGATCATGGCGTTCTCCTGGCTGCAACGTTCGACTGGAAAATCCGCTCGTTGTACCTTGCAAGTCCGATCCATTCGAACTGTTGAGCTTGTATTGTATGGGCTGCTTTCCAACATTCTTGATACTGATGTACAGCTTGCGCCCCTCTTCAAATTTAAAGTTCGTTTCGCCTTGTCCTTCAAAATGCATTCTTTGATCATGTACGATACGCTTCGCTGTGCCTCCCTGTTTATTCTGCACGCTTAGCGGTATTGCTGGATGCGTCACACTCGACGTTGATGTAGTATATGTGTGTGTCGGAAAACTAGCAAAAGTGGCATAACCCACAATTGCCCCTGCAACCCCCATCCAAACCCATTTCTCCACCATTTGATTTCCTCCTTTTCTTATCTATCCTTCAGTCGTCACTGTGATTGCACAGATGGAACGGCTTATCTTCTATAAGGAAGCGATCAAGCCAAGTCATTTTATATATAAAATCGGGTGCCGATTCGATGAATCCGTTCACAATGTCCAAAGAGCGTAGATTTTTCAGGTTTTGTATTTCAGGAGGCAACGTACGGATTCCGCTATACTGGATATCCAGATACTCCAGTTGCTGCAGCTCTCCAATTTCAGGAGGCAAACGCCGGAATGCCAGCTCCTCTTTGGGAATTACTTTGACATCTGGTGCCGGGCGATCATAGCATCCACAGCTGATCCTCAGGCTTTTGAGCCGGGTCAGCTTGGCAATGTCAGCGGGTAGCTCTTCCAAATCCGCTACTTGTATCGTCAGTGACTCCAACGATTCCAATTCGAACAAAGCATGCGGTAGTGTTCGTATATCCTGCTCGAAAATGGTCAGATGTTTCAGAGAATACAATTCTCTAATCCGTTCCGGTATCTCCCTCAAGCCAAACCGCATAATCTCTACTCGATCCGGTTGATGCCGAATAGCATCGTTCAGAAAAACATCTATATTCTGATGATATTCAGGTTTGTGAAAAAACACACCGGGAATAAGCTTCTCCAATTCATCCGCTTCTTCTGTAGCCATGTTTAGTCTACCTATTCGTTCGTGAGCTATGTTAATGATCCAATCCTCTCCATCTGCATTCTGGAAGCACAGATCTTCAGGTAATTGGGGATGTACCCAGGAAAACAAACTGGACGCCGCTTGCTTTAATAGTCCCCCCGCCTCGGGTGCACACTGGTATCGGTAAAATGTTCCTTGTGTATAGGCAATGGAATGGATGCCCCTAATTTCCTCATAAGAGTGTGTGGACAGCAAAAAAGGATTCAATTGCTGTAACAATTCCTTGAACAGGACATCCTGGTCGATCACTCCATTCTCATCCTCTGTCGCCCATTTATGTATGCCTAGCATAAACGTGTCTGCCCGTTCCATAGCATAATCAATCAGTCTTTCATAGGCTGCTCCCCGGACATCGCTGTATAATCTGAACATGTCTCTCCCCCTCTGTGCTGCCCTCGGCCTTACAATAAAAAAAGCCGAACTCATATCTATTATGAGTCCAGCTGTCATATTTTTCAAACTTGATCAAAGACACCCAATACGGCTTTTTAAATAGGACTTACCGCTTACTCTGTCACTGTTCCATAGATTAGTACTGGCGCTTCCGCGTGATCCGCAATACGGATGTTCGCGTAGATTTTCTCCAGCACTTGGGCTACATCTTCACGGTTCGCATGGATGGTAACCAGTGAATCGCCTTTTTGAACAGCATCCCCGACCTTTTTGTTCAGCATCAAGCCGACAGCCAGATCAATCTCGGATTCTTTGGTCGCACGTCCTGCTCCAAGCAACATCGCTGCGGTACCGATTTCGTCAGCCACGATTTCAGCTACCACACCATCCTGCTTCGCAGGCACCTCAATAAGATACTGTGCTTGTGGCAAGCGTTCAGGATGATCCACCACAGAAGCGTCACCGCCCTGATTCGCAATAAACTCTTTAAATTTCTCCAGTGCTTTGCCATTGCGAATGACTTCTTTGAGCTTTTCTTCGGCGTTTTCGAGGGAATCTGCTTTCCCTGCCAAAAATACCATCTGACTGCCCAAAGCCATACACAGCTCTTCCAGATCTTTCGGTCCTTCGCCACGCAGCGTATCAATCGCTTCTTTCACTTCCAGCGAGTTACCGATGGCCAGACCCAGCGGTTGACTCATATCGGAAATGACTGCCATCGTTTTGCGACCCACATTGTTACCGATGCTCACCATGGCATGTGCCAGTGCTTTGGCATCATCTACGGTTTTCATAAATGCGCCTGCACCTGTTTTTACATCGAGCACGATGGCATCGGAGCCGGCAGCGATTTTCTTACTCATAATCGAACTGGCAATCAGCGGAATCGAGTTGACCGTCGCCGTAACGTCACGCAGGGCATACAGCTTTTTGTCCGCAGGTGTCAGGTTACCACTTTGTCCGATGACCGCAATTTTGCTGCGATTCACCAAATCCACGAATTCGTCCTTGCTGATCTCGACGTGGAAGCCTGCAATAGCCTCCAGCTTGTCGATCGTTCCTCCGGTATGTCCGAGACCACGGCCTGACATTTTGGCTACCGGAATGTCCAAGGCCGCTACGAGCGGAGCCAGTACCAGCGTTGTCGTATCACCCACACCGCCAGTGGAATGCTTATCGACCTTTACACCTTCAATCGCGGACAGATCAATCGTATCCCCTGAATGAACCATTGCCATTGTCAAATCAGCACGTTCCCGTTCGGTCATATCTTTGAAGAAAATGGACATCGCCAATGCACTGACTTGATAATCAGGAATTTCACCCTGAGTGTAGCCTTGGATAATAAAATTAATTTCCTCTGTACTCAGTTCTTTTCCGTCACGTTTTTTCTCAATCAAGTCTACCATTCTCATATGTCATTTCTCCTCACTGTGCGTATAATCATTTACAGAGATACTGCTGTATCCAGTGCAACTTCCATCATTTCTTTAAAGGTCGTTTGCCGTTCTTCTGCGGTCGTTTCTTCCCCCGTCAGCAAATGATCGCTTACCGTCAGAATCGTCAGTGCGTTTACGCCAAACTTGGCTGCCAGCGTGTATAAAGCCGAAGTTTCCATCTCTACACCCAGCACGCCGTATTCCATCAGCTTTTGTACCACTGATTTGTCATCACGGTAGAAGCTGTCTGAGCTGAATACGTTGCCGACATGCATGTTCAAGCCTTTGGCAACACCGCGATCATAAGCACCCTTCAATAGATCGAAGCTGGCAATCGGCGAGTAATCGTAGCCGCCAAAGATATGGCGGTTCATGCCAGAATCCGTACAGGATGCTTGTGCTAAAATGACGTCACGAACGTGCACATGCTCCTTCATTCCGCCGCATGTACCCACGCGGAACAGGTTTTTCACACCGTATTCGCTAATTAGCTCGTTGACATAAATACTGATGGAGGGCAGCCCCATCCCGGTTCCCTGCACAGATAAGCGTTTGCCTTGGTACGTACCCGTGAATCCGAGCATTCCGCGAACCTCGTTGTAACAGGTCACGTCCTCCAGATACGTTTCAGCAATAAATTTTGCCCGTAGCGGGTCTCCTGGCAGCAAAATCGTTTCTGCAATTTCTCCGGGTTTGGCTCCAATGTGTACACTCATGTTTTTTATTCCTCCGTCCCATTTGTCCATGCTTGTATCGTTATTTGTATCGTTACTAGTAATCTTGCTTGTACTCTTGCTAGTCTTTGATTACTGAAGCTCTGCCAAAAAGCTCGTTCCGTGTTCAGGGAGTTTTACACCAAAGTTATCCGCTACAGTCGCTCCAATATCAGCAAAGGTTTTACGAACCGCAAGCTCCTTGCCCCCAGCTGTAAAACGCGGGGAATATGCCAGCAAAGGTACATATTCGCGGGTGTGATCCGTTCCCCGATACGTCGGGTCATTCCCATGATCTGCAGTGATGATCAGCAGATCGTCATCGGTCATTTTGGCAAAAACCTCTGGCAAACGCGCATCGTAATCGTCCAAAGCTTGACCATATCCCTGCGGATCACGACGGTGACCGTATACAGCGTCAAAGTCCACCAAATTCAGAAAGCTTAATCCGGTGAAATTCTCATCGAGCGTAGCCACCAGCTTATCCATGCCGTCCATATTGGACACTGTACGCACCGCCTTCGTCACACCCTCACCGTCATAAATGTCGGAGATTTTACCCAAGGCGATCACATCCAGACCTGCATCCTTCAGCTCGTTCATGGTGGTGCGACCAAACGGCTTGAGCGCATAATCATGTCGATTGGAGGTACGGGAGAAGTTCCCTGCCTCGCCTACGAACGGACGTGCAATAATGCGACCCAGCATGTACGGATCTTCCAGCGTGATTTTACGGCAGAACTCGCAAATCTCATAGAGCTCCTTCAAAGGTACAACTTCCTCATGCGCCGCAATTTGCAGCACAGAGTCCGCCGAGGTATAGATGATGAGCGCTCCAGTTTTCACGTGTTCTTCGCCCAGCTCATCAATGATTTCCGTTCCGCTAGCAGGCTTATTGCCAATCACTTTGCGACCTGTGTGCTCCTCAATGCGTTGAATCAGCTCATCCGGGAACCCATCAGGAAATACACGGAAAGGAACTGCAATATTCAAACCCATGATTTCCCAATGACCCGTCATCGTATCCTTACCATTGGACGCTTCCTGCATCTTAGTGTAATACGCGAGCGGCTTGTCGGCCGCTGCCACTCCTTCTATGGAACGAATATTGGACAGACCGAGCTTACCCATATTCGGCATCTTCAGACCACCGCGTTCGCGGGCAATATGACCGAGCGTATCTACATCGTAATCATCAAACTGGGCAGCATCCGGCGCTTCGCCGATACCAACCGAGTCCATAACCACCAAGTGAATCCGTTTGAATTTAGACATTATAAAAATCCTTTCCTGACTCGCTGTTTTTTTTACAAAAACAACCCTGCAATCGTTGCCGACAGCACGCTAACCAGCGTTGCCCCGTACAACAGCTTCAGACCAAAGCGGGCCACCACATTTCCCTGTTTTTCATGCAACCCCTTCACCGCCCCGGAAATGATACCGATGGATGAGAAGTTAGCAAAGGATACAAGGAATACCGATACGATCCCGACCGTGCGCTCCGACAAGCCTGTTTGCTTGGTCAGATCCAGCATAGCCACGAATTCGTTGGATACGAGTTTGGTAGCCATAATGCTACCCGCCTGAACAGCTTCGTTCCACGGAATACCCATGACAAAAGCGAAAGGCGCAAACACATATCCAAGCAGCGCCTGAAAGCTGATTCCAAACAACCAGGAGAAAATCCCGTTAACCATGGCAATCAGCGCTACAAAACCGATCAGCATCGCAGCTACCGTAATAGCGACCTTGAAGCCGTCCATAATATACTCCCCGAGCATTTCGAAGAAGGACTGCTTCTCTTCCTCCTGAACCTCCAGTAAATCGTCTTCCTTCTCAATCTTGTACGGATTAATAATGGAAGCGATAATAAAGCCGCCGAACAGGTTCAATACCAAAGCTGTGACCACATATTTGGGGTTTAACATTTGCATGTAAGCTCCCACAATCGACATGGACACCGTAGACATCGCAGACGCACACAGCGTATACAACCGATGTTTTGGCAGCAGACCAATTTGCTTCTTAACGGAAATAAACACCTCGGATTGACCCAAGATAGCCGAAGCTACAGCGTTGTAGGATTCCAGTTTACCCATTCCGTTTACTTTGCTCAAGACAAGCCCGATATATTTAATAATAAAAGGTAACACTTTTACATATTGCAAAATACCAATCAGCGCGGATATGAACACAATTGGCAGCAGTACACCGATAAAGAACGGTGCTGCTCCTTCATTCGCAATTCCGCCAAATACAAAGTTAATCCCTTCTGTTGCATATGCCAAAAGACTATTAAAACCTTCTGCAAAGCCTTTGACCAAAAATTCGCCAATACCTGTGTGGAGCAATACAAAAGCTAGCGCCGCCTGCAAGACAACCATAACCACCAGCGGACGATACCTGATTTTACGTTTGTCACTGCTGGCAACGTAAGTAAGTGCAAAAACAACGAGCAGTCCCACCAGAGCGATTACATATTTCATTTAATTTCCCCCTCATTACATTAAGCGCTTACATTCCCCATAAAAAGAACGCGCCCCAAAGAGGCATTCTTTTTTTTATTTCCCCAGATCCGCAGGTCGAAAGGCACCCGGCAGTAATTGATCCACCGTCCACTCTTCCGTGTTGCCATGAAGGTTTGTCAGATAAATTTTGGTATCTTGATGAGCAAATTCGGAAATGACCTGACGACAGGCCCCACATGGAGACACAGGCCCTTCCGTATCAGCTACAACCGCAATTGAATCAATTTTCCGGCAGCCTTCGGATACCATTTTGAAAATCGCTGTCCGCTCTGCACAATTGCATAAGCCGTAGGAGGCATTTTCCACATTACATCCGTGATAAATCGTGCCATCGCTTCCGAGAACCGCAGCACCCACTTGAAAATTCGAATACGGAACATATGCCTGGTTACGCGCCTCAAGCGCTTTCTGAATCAATTGATCCTTCATTGCGAATCCCTCCATGACTTTAAAATGAACTTAGTAGGAAGATGTAGACTGCTCGCCCTCGATGATTTTCACACCGGAACTTGCACCGATCCGACTTGCGCCAGCTTCTACTAATTTTTGCACGTCTTCCAGACTGCGTACACCGCCTGAAGCCTTGACACCAATCTCAGGTCCTACCGTTTTGCGCATCAAAGCCACATCTTCCGCAGTAGCTCCACCTGTTGAGAAGCCTGTCGAGGTTTTCACAAAATTCGCTCCCGCTTTGACGGACAGCTCACATGCCAGTACCTTCTCTTCGTCTGTCAGCAGGCATGTTTCGATAATCACTTTTACCAGTGTACCGGCAGCTGCCTCCACGACCGCACGGATGTCCTGCTCGACGAGCTGTACATTACGTTCCTTCAAAGCGCCTATGTTAATAACCATATCAATTTCAGTCGCTCCGTTAGCAATAGCATCTTTCGTTTCAAATGCTTTCGTTGCGGACGTGCTCGCTCCCAGCGGGAAACCGATAACTGTACAGATGGCTACGCCTGTGCCTGCGAGCTGTTCTGCTGCATAAGCTACCCACGCCGGGTTCACACATACAGAAGCAAACTGATATTTTTTTGCCTCGGCAGTCAATTTCGTAAATTCATCCTTCGTCGCATCTGCACGCAACAATGTATGGTCGATTAATGCTGCAATGTTCATATCTAAAAGCTCCTTCATTAGATAAATAGTGTAAAGACAAAAGTCCTTTATTTCTCTGTGATGAGACCATCATAACACGCCTTTGAACATATGTAAAATACATTTTGAAATTATGTTCAAGCTTATGCGCAAGGCGTCACCTACATTTCATATTACCCTGTAGGGAAACGCCATAACCGTGTATTTTGCTGGATTGAGAACGACTTGCTCTATTGTAAAAGTGCTTGTGCCGTAAACTGATCCGTCACCAAGATATTCGCATACTTGCCACGCAACGATGCCCGAATGGCCTCCACTTTGCGCTGGCCTCCAGCGACGAGAATGGACTTCTCCTTCTTTCGCAAATCAGGCAAATCAATCCCAACGGTACGGCTGTTAATTTCCTGACTGCATATATTGCCCTCAGCGTCAAAAAAGCGCGAGCAAATATCGCCCTTGCCAATTCTTTGCAGTAGCTTCTGCTCTTCCCCGTTAAAATAGCCCAATCGGAACAGCAACGCATCCTCCTTGACCGTACCCACCGTAAACACAGCGATGTTCGCCTGCTTGCCAAGTTCAATAATACGCTGGATATGCCGATCCTCCTCGACCATTTTCTTAACGGCGTGACTGTCGAAAATCACAGGCAGCGGCAAATACCGTGCTATGGTATGAAAGGCTTCTGCGAACAAATTCACGGTTTCCACGGCATATGTGTTGACATGTGAATGGCTCACGCCTCCTTTGAGCTGAACCACTTCGACACCCTTGACCTGCTTTTGTTGGAGATGAAGCGCCACGGCATGCATTGTTGTTCCCCATGTCACTCCAATAATATCAGCATCCTGTACCGTTTCATGCAAATAATCGGCTGCTTTTTTGCTAATATGCTTCTTAATCTCCTGATATTCATTTAACGGCGAATAACAGACTAACACGGTATCCAGTCCGTATTTCTTCTTCACCTGCTCTCCGAGCGCGTCCATATCCTCCATCGGGTCCACAATACTGATCCGCACGTATCCCTGTTCCTTGGCAGCCTGAAGTAACCGCGATACCGTAGGACGCGAAACCCCGAGTCTGACCGCGATATCTTGCTGACTGTAGTCGTTTAGATAGTATAATCTGGCTGCCTCGATACTTAATCGCTGCTTTTCATGATCCATTCTACCTCAACCCGCTTATCTTAAAATGTAGTTCCATCGGACACAGCTTTAGTCCCAAACATTATATATGAAGGGAAACTTGAAGCCACGCCTTGGCCGTATGGTTGTTATTTTGGAAGATTTAACTGCTCGTTTGTGATATTCTGTGATTAACTACAACTACTTTACCGCATCCTCAACTTTATCGTTCCATCTGTCAAAACGCAATAGTTAACCCATTTTACCGCTCATTCACAACCTGTGATGGCTTATCTGAATATGTAAGGAGAATTGCTATGTCTGAATTTATTGTGTGCAGTCTGGCGGACAAAAAGTTCGCTTTAAACTTTCTGGAAGTAGAAGAAGTCATGAATGCCAAGAAGGGAACTCCGCTTCCCTTTTCCGAAGCGTGGCATGAAGGAATGGTGACTATTCGCGGTGGTGTCTTTACAATCCTTAATTTACGCAAAAAGCTGCTTCTTCCTGCATCAAGCGATTCCTCCGAGGACAAAATGATTTTGCTCAGCCGTGCGAAGATTGCTCTGCTTGTCGATCAGGTGGAGGACACGGCTTCTGCCGAGGACAGTCAGCTACAAAGCAATGAGGAAGAGTGGCAACGTGAGTTGTTCCCTACCGTGATGGAGCATCAGGGTACCCTCATTCCGGTGATCGATATGGACGCTTTTCTTGCATCCACCAAGACGAACTAAAACGCAAAATACTCCCGAACCTTGAGCCGACTTGCACTCATCGTTCGGGAGTATTTTCAGTTATTGGAGTCCCTACCCCTCTTTCATGTGAACCAGCGTGTTCAACTGCTCCAGCAACGTATTCCCGCCAGTCAGCGAAATCGTGCCAATCTTCTCGCAGATTTTTTCCATGAATTCCAGTTCTTTAAGACGATAGAGGGTGGCATTCTCGTCCATCAGCTTGGCCGTATTGAGCAGACTACGAGTGGATGCCGTCTCTTCACGTCGTGTGATGAGATTGGCCTGTGCCTTCTTCTCTGCCAACAGCACCGTATTTAGAATATCCTTGATATCCCCCGGCAAAATAATATCCTTCACCCCTGCTGACGTAAAAGTCACTCCATATTCGCCGCTCCGCTCATTCAGTCGAGTCAAAACATATTCCGCAATCTCTTGCTTCATTTTCAGCAAATCATCCAGCTTCATCGTGCCAACGTATTCGCGTAGCAGCAGTTGAAGCATAATGTACATTTGCTCCTCGTATGCTCGGTATTCCAACGCCCGCAATGGATCAATGATACGGTACTGACAGACGAAGTTGAGGCGCAGCGTGATTTTGTCCTCTGTCATGATTTCCTGTCCCATCAAGTCCAACTGCTGCTGTCGCATATCTATCGTTTTGATCTCTGTATTCACCGTGGACATCCAGAAATAATATTTACCTGGTTTCAGCTCACCCTGCAACACATTATCGTAATACAAAAAGCCCATTTCATAGCTGGCCACCTGAAGTGCCTTCCAGAAGCCCGGTGTCTTGGACAAGAATGCTTGCCCCAATGCCTTATCAATTGCAGGCTGTCGAGTATCTGCACGAACAAAACGATGCTCCTTAAGCATGTTCCAAAAAGCATATTTCCCAGCCGTCAGAAGCTCCACAAACCGATTATCCTCATAATGCAATACATATTCATGGTCCTCTACATCGATGACATTCAATTGTTCAAGCAATAGGGGATCTGTCAAAAACAAACGAACATCATGATCCGGTACAAAAAATGGTTCGGCTACATTCAAAATTTCAACTGCTTCCTGCTGAAATGTCTTCAATAGGTAAGTTCCTGGATGCAACAACTTGTGGTAGCTTCCTTTTTTGAACAGCAGCCCGCGCTCATCAGATTTAATCGTTATCTTCTTAAACATCGTATCACTCCTAGTATTTAAAATCCTCAACTTAAAAATGTACATTTCCGCGTGTAGCGGCTTCACGTTCCATTTGATCTTCCGATCGCTGTTGCCCGCCTTAAAACCAACACACATTTTTAAAATGAGGATTTTTTATTTTTATTTGTTGTAGTAGGATTAGTGACCCTTGCAGAGCATTCCTTCGGGGTGGACGGCGGGGTCAAGCTTGAGGAAAAAGGAAGATACCGCCTGTTTCCGTGTTCTAGGGATGGGATTCATCAGCCCAGCATCGACTGTGAATCTGTACCCCCGAAGCCTCGAACCCTGTCGGCGCTTGCTCTCTCCGGTATCCGCTGGCCGCATAGCCATCGCCCCGGTATCTGTCATCGAGACCAGACATGGGATGCTCTCATCCGGGTCTTTTCATTGTTTTTATTCGATCATTCGAATAAGAAGTCGCGTGGAAGGCGATTGGGAATTGAACCCTAATGTTGGTGGATACATCAGATTTACAGGATACCTGACCCGATCAGGGCAGGCACTGCGGGACCTTTGGAAATCCGCGCCTCGGTAATATCTTCCTGTATCAGCCTTTATCATTATCGCGCAACCTGGAACTCACGAACATGGCGAAAGTATTACGACCCTATAAAAAAACAAAAAAAAACACAGGAGAAGCGTATGTGCTTCCCTTGTGTCTTTCTTTCTATAGTTAACTATCGCGTTCGTATCCTAGGTCTGATCCACTAGGATATTTTCTCGAAAACAGGATCAACGCTCGGTAATGGAAGTTCTGGAAGTTCTGGAACGTCTGTCGTTGTAGAAGCAATCTGCTGGTGTGTATAGCTGAATGAAGGGGTCTCGTATTGCAATCCCGCCTTTTCATAGGTAAACCAATAGCTGACAGCCTTCCCGATATCGAGGCCTGTAACCCGCTGCTCCCAGACACCGCCGTTGTTTGTCATCCGGTAATTGAGCTGTTGTCCACCCGTTAAAGTATAATGCACGTCAACATAGGCTGAGGCTGTTTTGGGTGTAAATTGAAGCAATGCTTCACGATCGCTGACAAAACGAGCTCCTACTTTATAATCCTCCGTTTCTCCGCCACCCTCATTACCGCCAGATGCTGCCTCCGTAGTTACCGATACAGCATGGCTTGCTGCAGATAGGTTACCAGCTGCATCGCGAGCCTTAACGGTAAAGCTGTAAGTGGAAGCTGCTTTTAGCCCTGTAATTGAAGCGGAAATACCGCTTATCTCTGCCGTCTGTGCCCCGTCCTTATAAACGATATACCCCGTAACGCCAACATTGTCTGTGGCTGCATCCCACTCCAGAGTGACTGCCGAAGCCGTTTTGGTCGTAACTCGCACATTCGCCGGGATGGATGGAGCCTCCGTATCAGGCTGCGGATTGCCACCGCCGCTTCCATTTCCGGTATTAAAGCTGTTCGACTGCACGGTAATACTGTGCCCATCTGAGAAGGTTACTGTTTTGACCTGGTTTGTAAAGTTGTAGGCCACATAAGTTTTTACACCGTTTTTTTGAAATACGGCATAAATAGGTGAATTAGCGGTGATGCTGCGGTCGATGTTGCCTAAAGCATCCAAATTGTAGATCCAGTGGTAGGCATTCGCCTTGGAATTCCCCGCTTCCGGTGTCATGGCCGCTACGCGTCCACTGAATTTGGCCTTGGCATCGGACGGGTTCGAGATCGCTCTGTACATATACACAATATCTTCCCATGGACTGAAATTCCCACCGCTTTTTCGCAGCAGATCGTTATAGTTCTTAGCCGCATACTCCGAATATTGCGTCAGATACAAGGAGGCCGAGGTAATCGGGAGCCAGTTGATACCATGCACCTCTGTGGCATTATCGGTCCACCATGTTGCATTCCCTACCGTTTTACCGCCCCAGATCATGCTTGCCGTCGCGCTTTGCATCCCCGCTGGGGTGTTTGTGCCATGCACATCAAACCAGTATTCGTTAATCGCATTCAGTTCCGTTGTATATAAATAAATGCCGAGATCACGAGTTTGAGTATTTCCCGTCGCCTCGCCCCATAAAATAAGACCGGCCCAAGCATTCATCGCCTCCGAGGAGGATTCATTGTTGTTACCGTCGCCAAATTTGGCATGGCCGGAAGCCCAAGTGTGCCCGGCATAGGGATCAAAATTACGCAAATACGGAAATTTCGAATCAGACCTGTCGGTATTGGCGATGTCGCGAATGAGCAACTGCACCATTTGTCCCCATTGGGAATCGGATGCCCAGTTCTTGTCCACACGTGCAATTTCGGCTGCGGCCTTGATAAAGTATCCATAATGGAAGTGATGGTCATTTAATTCTACCGCACTGCCAAAGCTGTCGGGATAACCGATTAATGTCCCCCAATTGCTGTTGTACACAAATAGACTGGAGCTTTTCAGATTTCCTGAGCTGTCACTGGCCTTAAACCAGTCCTGCAGCCGGCTTTTGATCTCATTGCGGAACTGGGTCGCTGCTTCGGTATTGCCAGCCTGGTCGGCAATCGGTGCCAGTGCTGCCAGCTTGCCCAGACGTTTTCCAGTCCAGTATGTGTCTCTATCGCCGGAGTAGACTTCCGCCTTAGCTTCGTCTATATAACTGTTGAGCGTTTTTTTATCGTAGGACCCCAAGTCGGGCAAAGAAGGCAGTACCCCTGTAAACTTCATTTTCGTTTGAAAAGAAGCACCCTCTGCTGTTTTCATCAGACCGCGGACAGAATTGTACGTATAGCCCAGCAGGGGTTGTGATGAATTTTTCCACTGATGCGGGTATAAGGCAAAAATAGTGCCCGCTTGTGTACCTTGCTTCGCGGTTGTTGTAACGGTAAAGGTGGTTGTTACCTCGGAAGAGGCTTCGTTAAAGCTGTACTGTGCTTTGGAGTTTGTAACAAAAGAATAGGCATATTGCTGAAGCTTGTCCAATGTCGCTTTTGTTTTGTCAGGCAAAGCCGCCACTGTAAAATAATTTTTCCCGTTCAATTGATTGATCAGAGTACTCGTTCCGAGGCCAGACCAAGTGCTGCCGGAAGGAGCAAACAAACCATAGTGTGAGCCATTGACCGTAATGCCAAGTACAGGGGAGCTAGCTGACCCAGACCATACCTCTGGCACCCCATTAAATGAAAGCTTGGGATTGCCACCGCCAAACTCAAAAAAAACATAGGGGGAGCCGTGTCCATAGGTAGCACTCATTTTATTGCTACCGCTTTGAAATAATGATTTGACAAACCAGTCGCTGAAACCGTCCACCTTGGCATCAGGAAATGAAGCGCTTACAGAATGGCCGACGGTAAAATCGTTCACATCATCCATCCAGCCTGCAATGTATCCCGGATTTACTGTAATTTTCCCACTCGGGTTAAAGATGCGTAAACCGTTTTGCTGATTTTTCAAGGCAAGGGGATGCGGATATTGAGCCTCAGAGTATGGTACCCAGGCCAGGCTGCTCCACCAGTCATTGGTAGGCATTGGGCTGGTTACATTCGCTGTTTTGTAAATCTCGTTTTGCGGTGTTGCTGCTCCGGCAGGTAGTGTGGTTGAATATGAGCCAGCGCCTTGTGTGACCTCACCCGAAAAGGCTTTAGTAGAAACCGGTGCAGCTAAACATATCAGACTGGCACTTAACAAGCATAATATCATTTTTTTCACAACCTACATCCTCCTTTGAATTCTATAATCCCTTTCACTGTAAGGCTTTTCCCTTCTCTTCCAAGTTGAATTCAATTTCATTGTGCTCGATCTCAATTTCCAGGTCAATCCTTTTATTTCTATATTCTAACTAAAAGAGGCGAAAGTCTCTAAAAATACAAGAAACCAGGACGAAAAACCCAAGTATGCGTAATTATATTATCTCTAATTCACCCCATTAGACATTCACCCTATGAGTTATTCATCCCATTAACCATTCACCCTAATAAACGTTTAGTATATAAAAAAAGAATCCTCCAGGCCTTTTAGCCCTTCAGATTCTCTGTTCTTTTAAGTATACGAGCTTTTGAGCTTTTGAGCTTTTGAGCTTTTGAGCTTTTGAGCTTTTGAGCTTTTGAGCTTTTGAGTACTTTGCCCTTCCCCCTTGCTCCCAACATTTCGAAAAAATGAGTGCCTTTACGGTGGGCAGCAGCGGAGCGGAGGGGTTGAATCTGGAGAAGCGTAAGCGTTCGCCTTTGCCGTGGGATTCTTACCTTTAAATGTCTTATACAATCCGAAGAATCCTACTGCAACAGCGATCGGAAGATCAACCCCTTCGCGGAGCGCCTTCTTCACCCACAAATAACACTCATTTTTCCCGCTCAAAATACCCTTCTATCTTCCAGTCTACGCCCACCTGTGTCACGCTCAAATCCTGCAATGCCACCGCATCGCTCATCGCAGACACGCCCTCTCCCCCGAGAAAGCCCGGGGCTGCGCGCCCTCCAACCAGCTTCGGTGCAATATACAGAACCAGCTTGTCTGCCAGCCCTTCCTGCACGAACGAAGCGTTCACCTCGGCTCCGCCTTCCACGAACACCGATGACACCTCCGCTGTACCCAGAATATCCAGCATTTGCGGCAGGTTAACCCGATCGCTGTTTTCATCCTGTGTCGGATATACTTTTACACCCAGCTGTTCCAGCTGACTACGCTTGCCTTCATCATAAACGCGTCCTGTGAATATCCAGGTAGGTGCCTCCCCATCTGTAATGACACGGGCATCCAATGGAGTACGAAGCTTGCTATCCAAAATGATACGAATCGGATTCCGTCCTTCCGGTAGACGAGTCGTAAGCTGAGGATTATCGTGAATCACCGTCTGTACACCGACCAGGATTCCCACATGCTCGTTACGAAGACGATGCACATCTTCCCGTGCAGCCTCAGATGTAATCCACTTACTTTCCGAGGTCCGAGTTGCAATTTTACCGTCCAGCGTTACTGCTGATTTGATCGTAATAAAAGGACGCTTGCTCACGATATATTGATTGAACACTTCATTCATGCGGATGGATTCCTGCTCACATACTCCGACAATGACCTCAATGCCTGCATCTTTCAAAATCTGCACCCCTCTGCCGGAAACCAGCGGGTTCGGGTCCAGCGCTGCAATCACCACTCGACGAATGCCAGCCTTCACAATCGCTTCCGCGCACGGGCCTGTCCGGCCGTGATGGGAACACGGCTCCAGCGTTACGTAAATCGTCGCTCCCTGAGCGTGTTCACCCGCCATACGCAACGCATGAATCTCGGCATGTGGCTCGCCGGGCTTCAGATGAGCGCCGATCCCAACGATACGACCGTTGTTAACAATGACTGATCCGACGAGCGGATTCGGTTCTGTTTGCCCTTTTGCACTTCTGGCATTTTCCAGTGCCAGTCGCATATATTTTTCGTGAGTGGTCATAGAACCTCCCTGAGATCGGAATCCCGCAAATGGCCGGATCGTTCCACTTTTGTATTCAAATACCGTTCATTATATTGCGACACATCGCCCCAGAGCGGCATGCGACCCGCCACATTCATACCCGACTTCTTCAAAGCATCCATTTTTTTAGGATTATTTGTAATCAGGGTTACAGGTTTTTGTCTCAGGTGACGGAGCACACTAATGGCATCCGCATAGTTGCGTGTATCATCTTCAAAACCCAATTGATGATTGGCTTCTACAGTATCCATGCCTTCTTCCTGCAGAATATATGCCATTGCTTTACTAAACAAACCGATTCCGCGGCCTTCATGATTAGCCAGATAGAACAATGCACCCGTTCCATGTTCCACGATCATTTTCATGGACTGGTGGAGTTGAAATCCGCAATCACAACGCTTGCTACCAAAAATATCTCCAGTATGGCAAATACTATGCATGCGAACTAATGCATTTTCCGACTGTTGAAGATCACCGTACACCAAAACGCTTGACTGTTGTCCCTCTGCCAAATCCAGTGTGGACAATCGCTTCACAATCGTCTCAGCGGTGGCATTCAGTAAATCCTGACGATCTTCCTCATCCCGTACGGGCAACCAGCAGTACCACTGAAAAACAACCGTTTCTCCTTCCAAATTAACTGGCAGCTTGATCGGTCCTACCAAAATCGTCGAAGATTGCACTCCGCGAACGGTTTGAATTTTATCGTTAAGTAGCGTAGCTACATCTTTTTGGTTCATCACTCTGCACCATCCTTTATATGAGCTCTATATAGAAAATGCCTAATTCTTCAAAGGCTAATCGCATTGTCAGGGTCATAAATCATTGAACTAAGTGTAAGAAATGTTCATGAAACGTGGATTCCATCGTCAGCTGCCGTTCCTGAAGCTCGGTGACAGTTTGTCGTCGTCCGTCTTCGAACGCCTTTAGGTCTCCTGCGGTATAGCTCTTCTGTCGTAAACGAAGAAGCTCACTGGCTAGCACATCGGCATCCTTCAAAGCTGCATTCAAGCCAAAAGCTCCGGTAGGTGTCATGGTATGCGCCGCATCTCCAATAAGGACCAGTCCGTTCTGCGCCCAGGTGTCACTGCGGCTGCTGAAAATATCCAACGGTACGAAGTCCTTCCATGAACGAATATGATCATGCACACTATGCTTCAAATCTGGAAAAGCCTCTGTAAACAGTTGTATAAATGGTTCAAAGGATTGCTTAAATAGGGTTGGAAAGCTGCCTTCCTCTACATTCCAGCCAATTTGAATATATCCCTCAGCCTGAGAGAATAAAGCCAACTGACCTCCATTGACCCGTGCCAGACGAGTGACGGGCTCCCACCCAGCAGGTGCCGTAATTTTCGCCCATAGCAGATCATAGCCGTGTCGAATGTTTGTCACAGGCATCTGCGCCAGCTTGCGCACAGTCGAATAGCGACCGTCTGCCCCTACAATCAACGAACTGTCAATCGTGATCTCATGACCGTTCTTATCGCGGGCGATCAAGCCCGTGTAGCCCTGCTCGCTGTTACCTTCCAACGCAGTCACCGTTGTACACGCCAGGTAACGGAAGGACTCATAGGTTGACGCCTGCTTGAGCAAAGCCTCCAAAAATCGAGGCTGTGGAATATGAACCCCCACATTACCATCTGCTGATGCTGGCTTGACCGTCTTCACCTGCTGCTGATGCTCCCAATATTCGATTCTTGTGGAGGCGAGAACATAGTCCTCATGAATTTGTTCGAGCAGCTTATGTTTTTGGATCACTTCCTGACCCTCATCATTTAAAATTTCACCGCGGAAAGCCTTTCCGGGCACGCTCTGCCGCTCAACCAATATCGTTGAAACACCCTGCTCCGCCAGTAGGCAGGATAACAGAGTCCCTGCGGGTCCTCCTCCAACTACGCACACTTCACATTCCAGCTTCATCTGACTTCCCCCTACGCCCAAACCATGACCTCAACGATTAGTCCGCACCTGTCCATTTAGTTACATTATTAATAATATCAAAATAAGTTCAAATTTTAAGTATTCATATATGGATATCCGTATCAAAGCTAATAAGTTACTTTATGTAACAAAGTATATTTATATCATTCCGTTTCGTCAAGTAATAAATTTATGTAAAGTAAAATCATTTACTTTTAACAGTGAATCGTTAATAATAGGAGCATGAGGTGATCATATGAACATTCCGCAGATGTGCCCACGGTTTGAAAAGGCTATGGAGCTACTAAGCAAGCGTTGGACGGTGTTGATCGTATTTCAACTAACTAATGGTCCGCAACGTTTCGTCGCTATTGAGAATTCAATTCCTAATTTAAGTGGAAAGGTCCTTTCGGACCGTTTGAAAGAGCTGGAGGAAGAAGGAATCATACAACGTATGGTTTATCCTGAGAAGCCTGTACGGATTGAATACTCTCTTACAGATAAGGGACGCGATTTAGCTCCTTTGTTTGACCATATCGGTACTTGGGCTACACGCTGGATTGAGGTTCTACCAGCACTTGAAAAGCAATGATCCATATGGGCTACAGTTATTTTTCCTAAACTAACATGATAAACACACACAGACTGCTAACATGCCAAAGAACGCCTTTGCTCTAAGTGCAATTTGTACTCATAGTGCAAGGCGTTCTATTTTTCATATGAAGGAACTTTAAACGTCCCCCTCACCGCTGCGTTGCATTTCCTCACGAATGGATTGCACCCGTTTTTTCCCCCAGTCATACATCATCTCCACAATGGGTAAAATCGTCATTCCCAGCTCGGTCATCGAATACTCCACCTTTGGAGGTACCTCGGGATACACTTCCCGGTGCACAATACCGTCCTCCATCAACTCCCGCAGCTGATTGGTCAGCACTTTATGCGACAGCTTCGGAAACAGCCTTTGCAGGTCACTGAAACGGTGCGCCCCTTCCACACCCAGATGCCATAAAATGACGACCTTCCACTTTCCACTTAACACTGACAAGGTTAGTTCCTTTTCGCAGTTATAGTCTCCGTTAACGATTTTCTCCCGTATTTCTTCTCTCAGCGTATCAGTCATATATCAACTAACTCCTTTTAAATCATCATGGTCTTGCACTCTAATAGTAACCTGCAGGTAACCTCCGTACTTGAAAGTGCATTCTTCACAGCCTGACGAGTCCACCCTACAATAGTAGATAACGTTACACATTCAAGGAGGAATACAATATGAGTAAAAAAGCTCTTTTTATTATACCCCCAGAGCGCTTTAATGAGGATGAATTGTTTAAACCAAAGGAAGCACTGGAGCAAGCAGGTGTTACTGTGACGCTAGCTAGTACAAAAACAGGCGAAATCACGGGTGACTACAACGGTAAAGCGACAGCTGATCTTGTTTTTACAGACGCTGTGCTGGCTGATTATGATGTAGTATCTGTGATCGGCGGATCAGGTACGAATGACCATCTGTGGAATAACGCGGATCTCCAAGCTTTGCTGAAACAAACTCATGAGCAAAAGACTTTATTGGCTGGCATCTGCGCAGGCTCTGTAGCCGTGGCTCAAACCGGACTGCTCTCTGGCAGAACGGCTACATGCTATCCAGTGGATGTACAAAAAGATCAGCTCCAATCGCATAAAGCCGAATATGTGGCGCAGCATGTCGTTGCGCATAGCGATATTATCACGGCCGATGGCCCGGATGGTGCTGAGGAGTTTGGTAAAGCCCTCGTTCAAGCTCTGCAATAAGCGCATTCTCGAAGTTCCAGGTGGCACTTTAAACAACACGCAACAAGCCGCATCACGTCCTTTCTATTGTATGGGACCTGATGTGGCTTCTTTGTGTCATTTTCATGCTAAAGTGACTAATTTAATTGTATGGTCCTGGATTTTCGTGTTAGCTTTAAAGAATCGACGTTTAGCATAGGAGGCTTATATGCCGTGATTATGAAAGGCAAAATCCATTTACATCAGGTAACGTCCGAATCGTTACGACTGGGCGCCTTACTATCATTAGTAGGGGGCTTTTTGGACACATATACCTTTGTTGGAAGAGGCGGTGTTTTCGCCAACGCACAGACAGGCAATATCGTGCTGCTGGCTGTCAAAGTCATTCAGGGGCACTGGATTCAGGCGTTATCCTATATCCCACCCCTGATCGCCTTTTCACTGGGCGTTTTTGTTGCTGAAGGGATTAAACGAAAATCAACCCACCGTCTAACTCCGGACTGGACCCGCGCAATTATTTTATTGGAAATTGCAATTTTTTTCATCGTGGGACTGATTCCGCAAGAAGTTCCCAATACGGTAGTGGTGGTGATCGTCTCGTTCGTCGCTTCCGTACAAATGACTTCCTTCCGCAAGCTCATTGATGTGCCGTACACCTCCACGGTCAGCACCGGTAACCTCCGATCAGCTATCGAGGCTGTGTATGTCGCTATAACGACCAAGGACACGAACGCTGCCATTCGAGCGATGCGTTATGGTGTTATCCTGGCAGCCTTCTTGGTAGGAGCCTTGCTGGGGGGATTTCTAACTTTGACAATTGGGGATAAAGCCGTTTGGGGCGCTGTTGTTGCACTTATTTTTTCTTTTATTTTATTTACAGAAAAGGAAAAGTGGAAGCTTCCCCTACGCCACTAATCCTCCATTACATCAGCCCTGAATGAACTGGCGCTGGGCCGTTTCAAAGAAATTTAAAAGGTCTTCACGGGACGGGAATGCAGCCTGAGCTGATTGGTTGCTACCGCCCCCCTTACCGTGAAATGCACCCAGATTCTCTTTCAAAAATGCTCCGCAGCTAACAGACTGGGTGCCGTTATGTGCCAGAAGGATTTTGTTTTCTGCTGTTGTGGCAAATAGAACAAGCAAATCATGCTCAGCTGTCAGCTTGGTCGCCAATTGCTGCATGTCCTGAAGGGATTTTTGTTCGAATACATGAGCAAGAACATGCCCCTGCACAGCAGATAGCAACTCTTTCGCCTGGTACGAAGCATTTTCCTCTTGTAGGAGCTCCACTTGCGCCTTAAGCTGCTTATGCTCCTGCTCCCACTTTTCGAATCGGGTCAAAATATCTTTTCGCCCGGTATTGAACTTCGTAGATAACACGTCCAATATCTGAACACTATCGTTAAAATCCTGGAGTGCGCGAGCGCCACATTTGAAATGGATTCTTGCCATCCCCTTCTGCTTCTCCCATTTTAAGCATTTAATGATCCCAATTTCCCCGGTCTGAGCTACATGTGTGCCGCCGCAAGCATTATATTCAATGCCCTCGATCTCGACAATCCGAATATTTTCTGTCACTTTGGGCGTCTTCACAAGCGGAATGTCCTTCAATTGCTCACGGGTTACAAAATAACTTTTTATGCTGCGATTACTATAGATTTGCTGATTTACTTCCTGCTCGACTGCCGATAGCTGCGCAGGCGTTATATCCGAACAGTTCACATCAATCGTGGCATATTCTTGTCCCAGATGAAAGCTTTCAGTACGCGCACCCAACAACTCTAGACAAACCGCTGACAGCAAGTGCTGCCCGCTATGCTGCTGCATATGATCAAATCTGCGCTCCCAATCCAATCGGCAGGCTACTTTCCGATCCTCCGGCAAACGCTCTACCTGATGCCAAATGTCCCCTTCTTCGAGAACAACATCTAATACACGGACGCCCTGAATTGTTCCTGTATCACAAGGCTGGCCTCCACCATGCGGATAAAAGGCCGTTTCCTCCAGCATAACCAAATATTTTCCGTCTCTTTCCATGCTCTGTGTAATATGAGTGTCCCACTCCATAAGATGTGGAGCAGTGTAGTATAATTTTGTCGTCATTCCAGGTTCCTCACTTTTGGGTTTTTGGTCTCGTGCGATATCCACTTATTATCAAGCACTTCATTGTAAATATCAATGTAGGGAAAAGCTTGAACCATTGCACGAACAACCTCCATATGGTGAAAAATCGCATGACGATTAACAAAATTTAGCTTGAAATTCATTTTTGAATAGATTAAGATTAGTCGGCTAACTAATTTGTCGATTGGAACATACTGTAAGGAGAAAGGAGAACCCTATGGATTTTGATTTACGGGACTTGCCCACTCGTGAGGCGCTACAAGAATTTTCTAAGCGTATCCCCGAGATTGATGTAAGAGCGACAGAAGCTATGCTATTTTTTATGCGGGTATCTTCCAGCGTCTTTAAAGTCAGCTTTGAGGGATTTGAGAAGTTCGGTATATCTCATGGGAAATTTTCGATATTAATTCTTCTGTACCGCAACATTCATACAGGATTGCTGGCTACAGAGCTTGCGGAGAAAGTAGGGGTTAGCAAGCCTACCGTTACCGGTCTGCTTGACCGCCTGGAACGCGATGGGCTTATTATTCGATCTGTTCATCCTTCCGACCGCCGTATGAGCATTGTTAAACTGACAGAACAAGGAACAGAAATGATGGAAAGACTGCTGCCTATACATTTTACATGCACTTCCACACTGATGAGCCACCTGTCCACCGATGAAAAAGAGCTGCTCCTGACGTTACTGAAAAAGATAGAAAGCGGCATCCCTCAAGCAAAAGAGATATATAAAGCAGCAAAACCAGAATAAGTTTTAATTTTGCGTTTTAGTTAGCCGACTAACTTTTAAATTATTAAATAAAAGAATAAATAAAATGTACATATCAGGATATTTATTCGAGTCTATGTTTAACCCATTTTATGAATCTAAGGAGCGTATTACCCATGAATCGCACACAAGTCACCAGCCTCATCATCCCTCTCATTTCTATTGCCTGTCTTATCGGCGGGGGGTTCCTGCTCCAGACCAACGGACAAGATCAAGTCAATGCTTCGCGATCCGTTAAAGGCACAACACTAAATGCGGATAGCATTCATGTATCTTTTGAACAAGTAGGCGGCAAAATCCTGAACATCCCGGTAACAGAAGAAACGAAGGTGAAAAAAGGAACTGTCCTTATGACTTTGGATTCCACAGATGTGGATCTGCAAATTGAGCAGCTGCGGACACAAATTGCCCAGTTCAATACGCAAATCAGCCAACAACAACAATCCATCAATTTAGGCTATACACGAGCAGCAACTCAGGAAAAACAGGCACAGCTAGATATCGCGCAAGCTCAAGTGACTGAGAGTAAAAGTCAGGCGGCATTGCAGCGGGCACAAGCGGCTGAGCGCCAAGCCACTGCTGCGGAACAACAGGTCAATAACGGGGCTCGGGATGAAGATGTTCAGCAGCAACGAATTGCCGTAGCCTCAGCAACCAAAAACGTTCAGACGGCGCAGACCAACTATGAGCGTAATAAAGCACTCTATGATGCAGGAAGTGCATCCAAAGCAGCGTTGGATGATGCCGAATCCTCTTTGACTTTAGCGACAAATCAGTTGAGCCAGCAAAAAGAGTCTCTTCAAAAGCTACTTCATGGCGCCACTTCTGAAGAACGTATGCAGGCCAGTGAACAGACGACACAAGCAGCCGTTTCGGTAAAACAAGCCGAGGAAGAAATTCGCGGTGCCCAATTGTCCGTCGATCGTTCCAAAACCCAGCTTGAAACCATTCAGCAGAGTCGTCAACAGTTGGCAGATCAGAAGCTGGCTATTGACCTCTTAAAGCAACAAAAAGAAACACAGGAAGTTCAGCTTAAAACGTTGCTGCTCAAAAAAGAACGCCTGGTGTTAAAAGCACCACAGGATGGCAAGGTGACTTCGATTAGTACCAAAGTCGGCGAAAATGTGGCGCAAGGTGCTCCTGTGATTACCCTGGAAACCAACGATTTATATTACGATCTCTATGTGAATGAAGAACAAGCGGGGAAATTCAAGGCCAATCAAGAAATTAAAACTCATATCTCTGGTCTCAATAAGGACTTGAAAGGTACGGTACGCTATGTAACTGCTGCACCACAATTCGCTAATGTGAAGATGTCCCGTGAAAAAGGAGAAGCAGATACCGCTACATTCCAGGTACGTGTATATGTAACAAGAGAAGCAGCTTTGCTACCAGGCATGACAGTTGAGGTGAATACAAATGAAATCTCTTCGTGATGAATGGTCGTATCTGGTTCACTCCAAGTATCCGATTATAGCTATTATCTTCCCGTTGATTGCCGTACTGGGGTATTCACTGTTGCTCCCAAGCAGCCAAATTAACGACGCTAACGTGGTAGTGGTGGATCAAGATAACACAGCTTACAGCCGTGAGTTCATTCAGAAAATAGATGCTTCCCCGTATATGAACGTAGCTGAGATTGTTTCGTATACAGACAACCCTGAACAGTATTTTTATCATGAGCAATATTTGGCTGTTATTTCCTTGCCGCACGGTTTAGAGGATAATCACAATCGTTCCCTTTCCAGCCGGGTCGGTCTCATTCTTGATAACACCAATGTTCAATCTATTACTTCGATTCGCACAGCTATGCAGGAAATTAGCGTTTCCGAGAATATGGAACTGTCTGTTCCAGCTATGTTGAAAACCGGGATGAACGCTGAACAGGCCCAAGGGGCCCTCAATGGTATCGCCTTGGAGGTACGTTCCCTGTTTAATCCAACGAATGATTATCAGAATACGACGATACTTGCATTCACTTGTATGTTCTCTTTTATGATACTGAATATAAATAGCTTACCTCTAGTCGCCAGACTCAGGGTTTCCAAGAGGCTGGCTGCTGAGCTGCAAAATCCGTTCAACATCCTGCTGCGTATGCTTCCTTATACGCTGTTTTCGACAGCTGGCTTAATCTTCTCTCTCGGGATGCTTAAAGTGTTTGGGGGAGGCCGTTTCGAGGCCAATCCGATTCTCTTTATAATTCCAGTTGTCCTGTATGTATTCGGTACCGTTTGTATCAATGTCCTGGTTGCATGGGGGGCAGCACATCCGGGAATAGCTATCGGCAGAATGGTGATGATACTCATGCCTGCTTTTGTTCTATCAGGGGCTGTTCTTTCCAGATCACTGTTTCCACCTTTAGCGATTCAAATCGGTGATTTCTTCCCCTTTGTATGGATGTACAAATTCCTTCGTACCATGGGTCTGCGTGGTGCACCTTTGCAAGAGATGCTTCCCGAACTCGGCTCTCTGTTACTATATGTGGGTGTACTCTCCATGCTGGTGATCGCCAGAGCCCTATGGGAGAAACAGAAGCTGGCCAAGCAGACTGCGGGCACTGCTTCTGAAAGGGGATTACCACATCCCGTTGTTCCAGCAAGCACACCTAGCGGCGCGTTATCTATACAAGGGGCACCGTCAGCACCTATGCACGAACCTATAAAAGGATAGAGTCTCGTCTGTGAAATAAAAAAGGGTTAAGTGCCGTCTAACGAGCCTTAACCCTTTTTCCATAATCAGGATTTTGCAAAAATCCCCAATAATATTAAACTCTCATTGTTATCAGAATAAAATTCACTTATATGCCCGACCTAATTGATAAGCGTGCTCCAGTAAACCTTCAATGTATTCTTTCGACTCGGACAAAGTATCATAGAAGAACTCCACCTTGGACTCTCTTACTCTTGCGTAACCAGCAATGGCTTTATTCAAATAATTAGTAACCAAATCGTGATATTCATACTTGATCAGATGTTCTTTCGTCCCTCCCGCCAAGCACATCCACAAAACCTGCTTCGTCGTAAATTCCTGAAGTAAACCTTTGTTCCAGACTTTATCCAGGTACCCTTTTAGCATGGAAGGGACACTGTACCACCATAGTGGAAACACAAAGACCAGAGCATCCGCAGCTGCAATTCTATCCATCTCTTTCCGCGTTTCAGGAGCATATTGTTTATGGGTCGTATTCCAATCCAGCTCATCTGCAGCGCTGTACACCGGATTGTATCCATCCCGATCCAAGTCCAAAATATCTACCTCGTGCTTATTCTCTTTCAATCCCTCTACAAAACGATTCATGACCGCGAGGGTAAGTGAATCTTCTCTAGGATGCGTGACGACCAATAGAACTTTCATGTATCCGTAACCTTCTTTCTCCTCATAATTGGTGAACCCTGTCTACAGATGCTATTATGGGTGTTATAGATTAAAGTGTGAAGTACGCACTTCAATGTACTGTAGGTACTTTAAGGTTCCTTAGTGCTTTTAGTACTACAAATTGGAGGGGGAAAGTCTATGGAAGACAACGCCAAAACCTATATGCTCGGGATCGAGGCAACTTTGGAGGTCATCAGTGGAAAGTGGAAAGGCATCATCCTGCACCATTTAACCAGCGGCAGAAAACGTACATACGAACTTCGTCAACTCATTCCGAAAATCACCCAAAAAGTGCTCACCCAACAGCTTAGAGAGCTTGAAAAGGATGGAATCATCCACCGCATCATTTATAACCAAGTCCCCCCCAAAGTGGAATATGAGCTTAGTGAATATGGATGGGATTTTAAAGATCTGCTTGATCGTTTTTGCTTATGGGGAGAAGATCATTTGGATAGGATCTATGGAGATAAAACAAAGGTACTGGAAGAGTATTCTGCTGTGGAGGAAAAAAACGCCAAACAAGCACCACCACTTTAAGGAGGCGTGCTTGTTTGAAATACTATAGCTGTGCACCTTGTTTATTCACCAGTCTCCGCAAATTTCCGAATACGAGCCCCGACTTCATCCCGTACACGCTGGAATACGCTCCATTTCTCTTCTTCTGTTCCTTGTGCTTTAGCCGGATCATCAAATCCCCAATGTTCACGACGAACGTGCGGAGGTGTGATAGGACATTTATCAGCAGCATCTCCGCACAAGGTCACAACGAAATCCGCGCTGTTCAGCAAAGCAGGATCTATAATATCTGAAGTTTGACCGGAGATATCGATCCCTATTTCATTCATCGCTTGCACCGCTTTAGGGTTAAGGCCGTGTGCTTCAATGCCCGCACTGTATACATTCCAATGGTCTCCCAAGTATTTTTGGGCCCAGCCTTCTGCCATTTGGCTGCGGCAAGAATTACCAGTGCATAAAAAGTAAATTGTCTTCTTTTCCATCATTAATGTCTCCTTCAATGTTCAATTATGAAATGACTAACCACAGGTATAAGCCCAGTAGGGTCATAAAAAGTGTAGGGATGGTTAAGACAATGCCTGTCTTAAAATAAGTCCCCCAAGAAATTTTTACGTTTTTCGAACGAAGCACATGCAGCCACAACAACGTGGCTAATGAACCGATCGGAGTTATTTTCGGCCCCAGATCCGATCCAATCACGTTAGCATAAATCAACGCCTCTTTGACCATACCGGTTGCATGGGTGGCATCAATGGCAAGCGCATTAATCATGACCGTAGGCATGTTATTCATGACCGACGAGATAATCGCCGCAATAAAACCCATGCCCATGGTGGCCACAAACATACCTTGATCAGCAGCCGCTTGAATCACATGGGCCAGCAGATCCGTCAAACCGGCATTACGTAGACCATACACCACAACATACATTCCGATGGAGAAAAATACGATAGCCCATGGAGCGCCCTTAATGACTTCTTTCATCGGCACTGCAGGGCTTCTACGCGCCATCAGTAAGAAAAAGATAGCAATAATACCAGCCACCGCCGAAACGGGAATGTTAAAAAATTCGCATGCAAAGTAGCCAACGAACAAAACCGCGAGAACGATCCAGGACATACGGAACATTTTTGGATCTTTAATCGCTTCCGCAGGCGTGATTAATTGTGCCGCATCAAACGTTTTCGGAATTCTTTTGCGAAAAAAAAGATACAGTACCCCTATACTGGCTGCTAAAGAAAATAAATTAGGTACAATCATGCGACTCGCATATTCCATAAAGGTGATCCCAAAGAAATCAGCTGACACAATGTTGACTAAGTTGCTGACCACAAGCGGAAGCGACGTCGTGTCTGAAATAAAACCGCTCGCTATGATAAAAGGAAAAACCATTCTCTCATCCAATTTAAGTGCCCGAACCATCGCCAGTACAATCGGTGTCAGTATTAAGGCCGCACCGTCATTCGCAAAAAAAGCAGCAACAACGGCGCCAAGAATGGTCACATAAACAAACATCCGGGTTCCGCTTCCTCGCGCAGCTCGTGCCATGTGAAGCGCCGCCCATTCGAAGAAGCCGATTTTATCAAGCACCAACGAAATCAGAATAATGGCTACAAAAGCCAGTGTCGCATTCCAGACAATATGAGTAACTTCCCAAACATCATGCAAATCGACGACACCCACCAGCAAGGCGAGTATGGCACCGCCGCAGGCAGACCAGCCGATAGACAGATTTTTAGGCTGCCAGATCACCAACACTAAAGTAGCTAAGAATATAATGCACGCCAACAAAATCAATGTTTTAAACCTCCATTACATTACCTTATAAACATATACTTATATTAAAAACATCTTTATCCCTGCAAGGAGTTAAACGGAGCAGCCTTTAGGATGAGCAGCAAGCTGATGAATCCGGCCCACAAGATGCTATCGGCTCCTCTTTATTCAGCCCTTTTAAAATATGCTTGGAGTCTGGCATACGCTCAAGAACAGCTTGAATATGCGGCTTGTCGTCTACATTTAAGGAATAGTATACCCACTGACTTCGTCGTTCTTCTTTTACAATTCCTTGCGACTTTAATTTTCTCAAATGTTGGCTAATTGCTGGCTGCGACATATCAAAGATATCTACAAATTCGCAAACACACCATTCTCTCTCTCTTAGCAGGGAAAGCATAGCCAGCCGAGTTTTATCCCCCAATAGCTTTAAATGATCGGCTACGTAGCCAAGTTGATCCAATATGTGACCCCCTTCCACTTATATAACTATATGCTTATATACTAATGGAGTTCGGTTTTAATATCAAGAACCGAATAATACTTATTCGTTTACCAATTGCAGAATCCAGTCTTTTATATCAACGATTCGCAGTGTTTTGGGGCGTGTATTCGTTCCAGAAATAATTAATGGGACAAGAGAATCTTTTTCATGCAACGATCCATGAGCTCCTCCTCCGATGTGGGTAGGGGAACTTTCACCGACGAGTTCATATCCGGGTTGGACCGTGACGACAACATATCTTCCTTCATGTGAATTCATTCCCCCGTGTAACCTCGCCAAAACGTCTGGATATTTTCCATACTTGATCCGGTTGTTATTCACCTTAATATCCACAAGGTCCTCTTCACCCAACAAGGTCCACGATTGTTCATATTCATCGATGAATTTTCCACCGGGATGATAAGAAAACAGCTTACCCGTTTTCCCCTTTGTAACATGAATATTGTTTTTACCATCTTTCATAGCGATAATATCGAACTTGTCCTCATTTTGTAAAAGCTTCACCACATTGGATAACTCCACGTTATCGTTAATTGCATAGATATAGGCCATCCGTTCATTAGCGGCAATCACGATTTGGTCATCACTTCTTACAGGTTGACTTAATTTTGCAATGCGGTAATGATTCAAAAGCGGCTTTAAATCAACCGTTGCTACCTGTCGATCATTATAAACAGCGCTTTGCGCACTGTCACCCATGACAATCCATATCGCATTGTTTACAGCCTGTTCCCACGAACCATATGCGTTCAACACAGTTTGCAGTGCTTGATCTGCTTTTTCAATTCCCTCCAGTTGAGTCGGGCCCTTTCTATGCGCCAAATTATCATTCTCTGGAAAGTATGTGATGGTTACGTCTGGAAGTTTCTTCTGGCTTATTAGAAAAGCGGCATCTTTTGCGGAAAATTCGTCGTTCATCCCAAATTTTTTCCACAAAGGAGTATTCCAGTTATTTTTCGGATTCAATTGTGCCAGAGCTGCATAAGATAACCATTTAGGCCCTGTGACTATCATTTTTTCTGGCACCCTGTTGCTATTCGCTAGGAAGTCAGGCACTTTTAAGGCATGTTTCGTTTTCCCTCTAAAGACAATAGCATTGATGGACGCGGATTCTTTTCCTTTGTCAGCCAATTCCTCATGTATGGTTTTCGTTTTTTTGTTCAAATGGACTTGGTTTAATTGGTAAATTGCGTCTAAGAATACTTGTAGTTGGTCTATCTTTAAGGCTTCTTTGGCACCATTGCCGTAGAGAATCATGCGTTTCTTTTGGTTGCTGTACCAAACGAGTCCGGGCACATGATGTTGGTCTGCATACGTTCCCGTTAATAATGTACTGTCGATTGTCACAGACATCGTGGGAAAGGAACTCACTACATGCGGGAAATATTGCCCTTGATTTAGGAGATATTGCATTGCGGGTGCACGACCTTCTTGAATTGCATCTTGCAAAGGCTTATCCATTAAAGAATCAATCAAGATCATAATGACAGGTTTTTTGCCCATTTGATTTACTGTGATAGGTGGCTTCACGCTCTGTTGTTTTAGCTGTTGGCTGGAGTCCGCTCTACAGCCCAAGATCAACAACAATAAGCTTAGCACTATTGCAATGGTAACTTTATTTTTCATGCCCATGTATGTGTCCCTTTCTTAGAAAAACTTGATCCTCTTATTTTTTTCTTGTACTAAAAAAATTATTCCTGCATTGGATCATCGGGACAAAGGTATCTCATACAACAATTAAAGATACACCTCCATGAATTTTTTGGATCTAATAGGCCAAATTTAAGATCAAACCATTCAGGGAGGGAGCATAACCATGACTACTACAAACATAAACGAATACTCCATGCATTATATGGATTCCGGTGAAGGAATGGCCATCCTATTCATTCACCCTCCAGTACTCACAAGCTTAAATTTCACATACCAAATCCAAGGACTCTCGCCCCATTTTCGAACTATAGCTTTTGATATCAGAGGACACGGTAAAAGTCAGCCTTCCGAGCAAACGGTTACTTACCCTCTCATCGCCCTGGATATTAAACATTTGATGGACCGGATGAGCCTGGAGAAAGTATTTCTGTGTGGATATTCTACCGGAGGCTCGATAGTACTTGAATTCCTCTTGACTTATCCAGATCGGGCATGGGGAGGCATTGTTATCAGTGGAATGTCGGAAGTAAACGAATGGCGACTAAGAAATAAAATTTCTTTGGGCATTGCTCTTTCCAAAATCGGCACAATTGGTACGATTGCCCTTTCTAATGCTTGGTCACAAACGAAACAGCTATCTTTGTTCCGTAAGTTATTCAACGATGCGAAGCGGGGAAATCCCAGGAATGTCGAACAATATTATCGATACAGCTTGAAGTACAACTGCACCTCACGGCTCGGGGAAATACATCTTCCTGTCCTACTCGTTTATGGTGAAGAAGATAAGCACTTTCATCCCTATGCCAAATTATTGCATCAACAATTACCAAATAGTGAGCTGGTTTTCCTTAGGAAAGCTGATCATCGCCTTCCTACGAAGGCCGCCGGATTATTGAATGAACTGATCAAGCAGTTCGTAGATCGCTTTAGCCTTTAAGGCACATCCTACGGGGAAAATCGCATACACATCTACTTCCCACTACCGATATTGTATCTTTGTCTGTATATGACCTTGCATATGAGCTGCTCATCAAAGTGAAAAAAATTATATAATATTTTACACCATGTAAATATACAAATTATGCTAAAGTCATATGTAGTTTAGATGGGATAGGTATGTATTATTCTGCTTCTAAATCTGAAGGGGTGTAAAAATGAAATGCTAAAGCGTATTCAAAATCTTTTTGTTATTCCTAACTACCCATTGTTCATGATCTGCATGTTATTGCAAGGCATGGCTATATCCATCAGCGCACCTTTTTTAGCTGTATATTTTACAAGTACACTTGGCGTATCTGTAGGAACCTTTGGTGTGTTTACAGCGGTGACTTTGATTTGTGGCATATGGATAAGCTCTCTGATTGCCAAACGTTCTGATACCGGATTAGATCGCAAACAAATTTTGGTGATTTGTACGTTATTTAATGCCGTAGCCTTTGCAGGATATCTTGTAATCCAAAATTTTTATGTACTTTTTGTTTATATGACGATCTTTACAGCCATTGGTGCTCCTGGGATGCCGCAGTTATTTGCCAGTGCACGTGAAGCAGTAGATCGCAGTGAATCTGCGGATCACGCCTTTGCTAATTCAACGCTTCGGTCTATGTTTTCTCTTGGCTTTATTACCGGGCCGCTTTTTGGTTCCTTTTTGATTGCACATACGGGCTTTAAGGGTATCTTTATGGGAACGACCTCTATTTTTGTTCTCATTGCTGTTCTTTTATTCTTTTTTATCAAGCAACCTCCAGCTCAGCTTAAACATAAGAATCAACTTTCACTTCATACCATTACATTACATAAAAATATTGAGATTCTGATCCCCTTTTTAGTTCTTACTCTGCTCTATACGTCTCACTGGATGAACAGTTTAAATATTTCTTTGTTCATCATTCACAATTTAAAAGGTGACACGAGTGACGTTGCTCTAGTATCTAGTATTTGCGCAATTTTAGAAATCCCCTTGATGCTCATGCTAGGCGTACTAGCAGCTAAATACTCCAACCGTTTGCTTGTATTTTTAGGGGCATTAACAGGAGTTGTCTATTATATCCTTGTCCTTATGTCTACGGAGATGTGGCAGCTATTCGTGGGGCAGCTTCTTCTAGCCTTCTTTGTTGCAGTGATTTCTGCCATTGGCATTAGTTACATGCAGGATTTGTTACCCTCTCTTCCAGGGTACGCATCGACGCTATATTCCAATGCGACAACCATCGGAAGACTGGTAGGGAGCTTGATGGGCGGATTGACCGCTCAATGGATTGGTTACCGAAATACCTATTGGGTATGTTTGGCCCTAATCATCTGCTCCCTTGGTCTCCTGGCAATTTCGAAGAAACTAGAGTTTGAAAAATCTGCTGCTTTAAAAGAAAGAAATCACAGTATATAGACTGCGCCTTATTTTTCTATGGTGGAGAAATGACTCATAATCGTATCTGCCGCATGTTTGTACCCACCAGCCTGACGTAATGATTCGCCGATCACATGAGCCTGTTCTTTATAGATTGGATGACTCAATACCTCTAATAAGGCAGCTCTCAAAGTAGCGGGTGTAAGCTCATTTTTATCCACAACAACACCCGCTCCCAGTTCCTGCACCCGACTGGCTACGATTGGCTGATCTGATGTTAAAGGAATCATGACCTGCGGCACATTGTAATACAGGGCTTCACTTGTACTGTTCATCCCCGCATGTGTAACAAAAGCGTCCACATGCTGAAGCATTTCCAATTGCGGAATATAAGGCTTGATTATAAAATTGTCAGGGATACACGGGGCCAATGGCTCCATATTTGTATAATTGCCTGAAGACAGCACAAACTGCACAGGCAAATCGCGAAATGCTGCAAAACAAAGCTTATAAAATTCCAAGTCTTTATTCAAAATAGTACCCATCGAAATGTAAACCGCCTGTGGATGCAGAACACGAAGTTGTTCGAACGGGAAAGATGGAGCATCTTTACGCGGTACAATAGAAGGACCTGTAAAAATAAAACTGTGATCCAGTTTTTCAGCTTGCGGTTGAAAATAGCGGCTTGTATAAACGATTCTTAAGCGCCCGCCATGAGGAGCAATCTTTTCTATAGCTGGAGCCTCAACCTGAAGCTCCTTAGCCAGTTGATGCGTTATTTGCATCGTAGCCGTGTACAACTTCTTTACCTCCGGATCATTGTCATTCATGCCTTGCCCCGATCCCAATGGCTCTACGAAAGCAAAAGAAGCGATAGAGCACACAGCAGGGATTCCTAGCTTCTCAGCAATAATCGTGCCTCCCCAGCCCATCAAAGAATCATAGATTAAATAATCATAGGTTCTGTTTTCAATAACTCTCAAAACCTCTGGAATAATCGGAAGAATCATACCTTTTACCATCATGTACACAAATTGATAATGATGTTTGTATTCTGCTGGCTTTAAATCAGAGTCTTTGGAAAAAGCATCATCAACAAAAGGGTAGGTTATCATCTGTGCTCCTGTCTGTTGAATTCTCGTACGGTATTCTTCCGTACACACATAGTCAACATCCTCCCCACTGTCTACCAACCTTTTCACTAATCCTAGTGTCGGATTAACATGGCCTTCAGCAGGCGTGATCACTACTAACACACGTGCCATACCTTACACCTCCAAATCAATAATAAATTACAATTTGAAATAAATGCACTTTTAACATAGCAAATATTTACCATATAAACAAGTATTTTCAACACCGAAAATTAAGTATGTGTCCTCTACTCAAACTATAAAAATAAGCGAGGCTGAACGCTAGAAGCGCTTGCCCCGCTTAACCATTGAACATCAAATTTAAAGACGCCAATCCCAATGATCTGTCCCGCTCAGAACAGCTTCAACGGTGTACTGGCTTGCTTCATCGGCGGTAAGCTGTTTGGCCCAAGGTACACGCCCGCTACTTTCTGCACCTGGCCCAAAGTTGTCAAACTCTCCAAATCTTGCGGTCTGCTCATTGGATTCCTTGCCCCAATTGTTCCAGCCGCCCGGCTTGATATGTTCATCCATATAGGTCTTCAAAAAAGTAACATGAGCGTAAGGGCGCCATGGCCGTCCGAGATCCACCTTGCCTGTCAAACCACTTTCTGTTGTCAGACGACATTGAATAAATACAAAGCCCGGCTTGTTCTCTTCTGTTGAAGCTGCTGTCACATATCCAGCACGCAGGCTGTGTATGATCGAATTATCAAACACGGCAGGTGCATTTCCAAATATAAAATCTACACTGCCACTGATGTAGCTGTCCTTAAAGTACTGTCTGCCACGGTTCACAAGCAACGTATCCTGTAGGCCGGTAATTTTGACATTGTGATACTTACCACGATCACCTTCGGCATATAACGCTACAGCCTGCACCTGCCCGGTTCCTTCTGTATTGGCAACCGTGACATTCTCCAACACAAAATCGGGACTTTGCACACGCATTGTATAGCTGTTGCTTGTTCCTAATTCTTTTCCGTCCACCACCGTTTTGGCCGTATCATCAAAAGCAATGATCGTTTTATCGCGATCTTCTCCGATAATACTCAGATTTTTTTTGGAGGAATTCACCTTTATTTTTTCACGATACGTACCGTTTTTGAGATGGATAACTGTCCTTGTGTTGCTGTCGTCAGGGACTGCGTCAATCGCTGCCTGGAGAGATGTAAAGTCAGCAGGGCCATAGGTCGCTACCACCACACTAGTAGGATGAGTCCCTCCTGAGTCTGTCAGGTTGCGGATGGTGACATTGCTGAATTCCGACGTATTGTAATTCCATACATCGTTTTGTTGTTTGGATGCATCGGTAGCCAACCCGATCAATAGCGGCTGATTATTCGGCACATCTATAACCGTTTCACCAACCTTCTCCCAGTTCGTCACACCATCTGCGGATACCCAGCCGGTAACCTTTTGTCCTTGTCGTACCAGACGAACCGAATATGGCGTTGCAATAAAAGTCTCCATTGAAGCACGTTTCGTCTTACCATCCGTTTGATCACGACTGATAAGAATACCCTGTTTGCCATATTTAACAAATGATAAAGACATAAAAGCCATTTTTGATCCAGGCTTCAGCGATTCACGAATCATTACACCCGCTTCGGCATTATCATCCACCGGGGTAATTTGTTCCACACGGGCTGTAATTTCAGTGTCACCTTCCCATTTTTGATAAGCATAATGGAAAATATCTGCCTTACCGTCAACGTCTCCCGCTGACTTCAGTCGTATGCTGCTGCCGCTTGTATCTTCCTTTAAGACCTGAGTATGTCCTTTTATATAACCATCATTGCCCTCAGAGCCAATCTCTTCGCTGAGCCAACTTCCCGATGGCGCGGTCGTATTGACGTGAATGGTAACAGGATTGGAAAATGCAGCAGTCCCCTTGCGGTCGGTCACCCGTACAATAATATTATGGGTACCGTCTGTTACATGATTCCAATCGAGATGATAAGGCGCGGTCTCTACTTTACCAACAAGTTTGCCGTCAATGATAAATTCAACGTGAGCAATACCATCTTTGTCCTTGGCTGTTGCTGTTATGGTCGCATCCCGGCCTGCTTCCAAAATATCGTTATGCTTTAGTGAACGTCCGTTTGCATCCGACACCTGAACGAAGGCCTCTGGATTATCCACCTCATTTCCATTCGACAGCTTCTCAATAAGATCATTTAAATAGACCTCCAGATTTGTATAACCCTTGGCAAAATGAACATACGCCCCTGTGCCGGCAAGCAATTGACCGTTACGGTCATCTGCATTCTTGGGGTCCAGTCCATTGGCACGTTCCCATTCATCCGGCATTCCATCATGGTCACTGTCAGAAAGCTCCGTCGTCGTTACGTTAGAATCGTCGTAAATCCACCCTGCTTCACGCGGAGAGTTAATAAACGCACCCGTTCCATTCTTCACATCATTCATAATTCGGGCGTCCACCGCATCTCTTCTTGGCAGCGTGGCTCCTGAGCCGGCAAGCACCCCCGTATATGCGGTCTGTGCATCTGTCGCTTGATATGGACCATACGCATCCGGTGAAATTCCGTTGTCGTATTCCCCTCTAACTTCAATCGGCTCTGCCAAACGGGTGGAAGGATCAATAATTGATCCAATGGATGTCCCAAGCTGCCAGTTGTCTTTCGTAACCGAGTCATTGCCGTACATGTAGTTACCACCAATAAAGATGCGTGTTTTATATTTTTTACTACCCACGTCTACAAAAATTTGACCGCGAACGTCCTCATATGTGTTGGGGCCATACTTATAATAGTTATTTAGCACATTATACGATCCTTCACCGCCACCGTATGAAGAGAAAAATCCCCAGTTATAAATGACATTATTGGTCATTTCCACAGCGTCGATTTGTTTTTTATCGGTTGGAAAACGCGGATTACGGCTTGCATTGTGAGCCAACAAGTTATGATGATAGGTGGAATTTCGTCCGCCCCATATGCCGCCATAGCCATGGCGACCTTTCTGGTGCGTGGTCATTAGCATACTCTCGGACGCAATGGACCATTGTACTGTTGTATTGACGTTGTCATACAGGCTCAGTACCTCATCCACCGACCAGCTAAAGGAACAGTGATCAATCATTATGTTTTTATGGTATCTGGCTCCTAACGCGTCATCCTCACTGGGGTATCGGTCGGTCAATCGGAAACGCAGGTAACGGAGAATGACGTTATCTGCATCAATCCCTGTTGTGTAATCGCTTACAGTTATACCGTCGCCAGGAGCTGTCTGACCCGCAACCGTCAGGTTGTTTCCCAAGATTTTAAGTGGCTCCTTGAGATGAACCGTTCCACCCACCCGGAATACGACCGTCCGATTATCGGAGCTGACCGCTGCACGAAGAGATCCGGGTATTATCTGTTCCTCTTTGCCGTAGTCTGCCAGCGTGGTAACCTCATACACTTCACCTCCGCGTCCTCCGGTAACATATTTACCGCCACCCTCAGCCCCCGGAAAGGCCGGAATATCCGTCGCCACTTTTGCCACCTTTGCGTTCTCTGTTCCTACCGCAGTCTCCGCTTGGATTAGTGGTGGGCACAAGGTCAAGAACAATGAACCCACAACCACATTACATAGCACCTTTTTCCATGTACGCTGCTTGCTCATATTCTGTTTCCTCCCTAAGATTTTCTTTCACATCAGTGCATATTTTTATAAAAACACGATCCGAGAAGTTCAGAAGCGTCTTCACCTCCTTTCATCACTTTCATCAATCTTTTCTGCTTTTATCATTGGCAGGTTGTCATATATACTGTTGGTATATAAATGCGCTTACTTATCTTAATTTGCAAAGGAAGAAGCACATGAATGAAATGAAAGAAGATAAATATGTCATTGGAGAACAACAATTCTCCATTCATCACATCTATCGTACCGGTTTCACAGTTATGCCCCGGCCTCATGTCCACGAGAACTATGAGCTGTATCTCTTACTGCGAGGCGAACGCATCTATTTTATGAATGGCAAGGTATACACCGCTCGCAAAGGGGATCTAATATTCATCCTTCCTCATGACCTGCACTCTACCGCCAGCACACAATTGCAGGAAACGGAGCGCATATTGATTCATTTTTCTCCGACGTTTCTCCCACAGCAGGATCATGACATTCTTGACCTGCCGCCGTATCAGCAATCCGCGTTGCTTCGCTTACCTGCGAGAGAGCAAGTAGAGGTTGAACGTTTATTCCTACAGATGAATACCGAATGCAGGAATAAGCAGCCTCTGCATGACCGTTGCGTACAGCATTTACTGCTGGAAATGCTTATTCTGGTGCACCGATCGGAAGCGATCGAGCGAAGTGAACCTGTTTCCTCTCATCCCATGCATCAGAAAATCACGGAAATTTCTTCTTTTATTCAGGATCATTACAATGAACCGTTAACTCTCGAACAAGTGGCCGCATGCTTCTTCATCAGTCCAGCTTACCTAAGCCGTATCTTTCTAAAGTTGACTGGTTTTCATTTCAGCGAATACATCCGCGTAGTGAGGGTCAGGGCGGCCCAAACAAGACTTCGAACCACCAAGGACAAAATCCAGCATATTGCAGAGGAAGTGGGGTTCGGTCATGCTTCCCACTTTAATAAAATCTTTAAAAAAATAACCGGGCTCTCCCCTCTTCAGTACCGCAAGCAGGTTCGGTAGATATTCAGTGTAAAGAATTAGATGCCGATTTTATACCTCCGCTCTTGTCTTCTTTTTCCATTTTTATATCCACTTGCTCTTTCATGGAACTTAAGACAAGCCAAAAAACCATACTTCGCTGCAATGCGTGCAACGAAGTATGGCTATTACATAGTCATTCTACATCTTTAAAATTATAAATTACTCTTTCTATGACCTTTATTGCAATGCTTTAATATCCTGAATCAGCATTTCAATATTTTCTTTCTTCGTAGCCCAACTGGTACAGAATCGAACAGCACTATGTGCATCATCAACCTTTTCCCAAAAGGAGTAAGTATATTTTTCACTCAATGCCTTTAGTATACGATCTGGTAAAATCGGAAACTGCTGATTGGTTGTAGAACGGTATTGAAAAGAAAAACCTTGCTCAGATAATCCATTTTGAAGCATCATTGCCATATCTATAGCGTGTTTGGAAATTTCGACGTATAAACCGTCTTCAAACAAAGTTTCGAATTGAATGCCCAACATTCTTCCCTTAGCCAGCAGTCCTCCTTTTTGCTTGATCATATATCGAAAATCTTTTTTCAATGTATCATTTAGAATGACTACTGCTTCTCCCATCAAGGCTCCAATTTTGGTCCCACCAATATAAAATACATCGCATAGCTTCGCTATATCTGCTAAAGATACATCGCTATCTTCGGCCACCAAGCCATAGCCTAATCGCGCTCCATCTATAAACAGTGGTAAAGCATACTCTTGACAGACTCTATTTAATGCTTCCAGCTCTGATTTGCTATAAATCGTTCCATTTTCAGTAGGTTGGGAAATATAAACCATCCCAGGCTGTACACTATGCTCAGGAGCGGCATCATTCCAGTGAGCGTCATACAGCTCCTTTACCTGCTCGGCCCTGATTTTCCCATCATCACTTGGCAAAGTAAGTACTTTATGCCCAGTAGCTTCAATCGCTCCGGTCTCATGTACGGCAATATGTCCAGAAACTGCCGCAACGACGCCTTGATGCGGACGCAGAATAGAAGAAATGACGGTGGTATTGGTCTGTGTACCTCCAACCAAAAAGTGTACATCCGCACTTGGGGAGTCACATGCTTCTTTAATATATGCTCTGGCTTTTTCACAATGATCGTCCACACCATAACCTGGGGTTTGTTCATCATTAGTCTCCAAAAGTCGCTTTAATATGCGCTCATGAGCACCTTCGGTATAGTCGCATTCAAATCGTATCATTCTGTATCCTCTCCAAATTATCCAATTTCTTCTGAATTAACAACATAGAAGCATGTAATTCCTTAATCTCTTCTTCTGAAAGTCCTTGAACTAATTTTAGAATTTGTTCATCAGACCTTTCATTCAGTTGGTTGTAGAATGCTTTTCCTTTAGGAGTCAAACGAATCAGATTTGTTCTATTATCCAACGTTGAATTTTCCTTAACAAGAAAGCCCTCTTTGCAAAATTTAGCAATGATCCTACTCATATAGCTGCGATCAATTTTAAGAGATTCGACTAGAGTATTCGCAATACATGGCTCGATCAACCCGATCTCTATAATGACACGGGCCTCGGTAAAGGAATATCCGCTATCCAGCACATGTCTATCTAAAACACCCAGTATATTCGTATAGAACCGATTAAAACGCCTCATATCCGCTATCATATTAGCATCTATATTGATCATAACTCCCCCAATTTAGTGGACTTTTGCAACAATTATAGTAATGATTTTTGTGGACTATGTCAATGAAATAAAAAAATCGTACATTAAGACTCTCGCCTAATGTACGATCCTGTATTATTTATTTACCTACAAGGTCACTGAGCTATCGCTATTTATAGCCTTTTCCTTCTTATGCTTTCGTTTCAGCTTCAGATGAGCTACGACCATATACAGCGTCGGAACTACAAACAAAGTTAAAATAGTTGAAAAAATTAGTCCGAATATAATGGTCGTTGCCAACGGTTTGAACAAGATCTCACCTATTGTGGCAATAGGGATCATACCCACAATCGCAGTTAGCGAAGTAAGCAAGATCGGACGGAAACGGGCAGAGCATGCCATTAGAATGGCGTCTGTTAAATCAGCGCCTTCACGCCGCGCATCTTCAATAAACTCTATCAGCACGATACCGTTACGCACGACGATACCAGCAAGTGAAATGATACCCATAATACTCATGAATCCAATTGGCATCCCTGAAATAAAACTTCCAAGGATTCCTCCTGCCGCTGCCAGATAAACAGTGGTCATAATAATGAGCGGTGTGGAAACCGAGTAAAACTGCATGGTAATTAAGAGGAGAATAAGGAAAATAACAATCACAGCTAATTTGCCCAAGTCCTTAAACATATCAGACTGCGCGGATGTTTCCCCCCCCATCTCCCAGGTGTAGCCTGGTTCAAACTGGGTATTTGTAAGTTTGCTACGGATGTCATTAGTGAGTTCTGTAGCCGTACGCCCATTTCCATTGGCTGAGATCGTTACCGTCCGTTCCAGATCATAGCGGTGGATTTGTTGGATGGAAAAGTCCGGTTTCATCGTGGCTAATTGGGATAAGGGGATTTGTTCCCTTGCCGCATTGTTCACACTTAACTGTTGGAACAATACCTCAGGATCATGGTTTGATTTGTTCATATATACATTTATATCAAGCAATTCCTTACCCGTATCAAAATCCGTTACATTTACACCGTCACCCATTAATAGCAAGGTACGCGTTAAATCGTAATAGCTAACCTGATATTTATCCAAGGCTTGCTGATTAATTTGGAAATTCAGATTATAGCTTTGCATACCCATATTATCGGTCACATCTACAGCTCCGGGGGTTCCCGCAACAATTTCTTTGACTTTAGTTGTCATGTTTTGCAGCTTATCAATGTCTTCTCCTTTAATACGGATAGACACCGCACTACCGACCGGAATACCTAATTGGGGAACACGAATGCTGATTAATGCAGATGGATATTTAGCTTGTAGCGTATGGGTCCAGTTATCCACTGTTTTTTTGAGATCAAATAGCCCCTCTTTTCCAACGACAGCAATTTGGCCGTTTACCGCTCCCCCAGAGCCGTGACCACCTGCAACATCGCTGTACAGCTGAGGCGCTCCTCCACCTGCTGTTGCCGCCAGCCGCTCTGTTTCTGGCTGTTTTTTGACCCACATGCCAATCTCGTTAATAACCTGATTGGTTGCCTGCAACGATGTTCCTTCTGGCATCGTTACACTGATCGTGGCATCCGCTTGATCGGAATCCGGAAATAATTCAATAGGAACAACAGCAAGTAGTCCATAAGCTGCTGTACCCATCATAAGACCAATAAGCGCTGTTAAAAGTGGGCGTCGCAGTATTCTTGGCATCCAGTTTTTAGAGTATACATTGGATAGAGACTGTATTTGATTCCCCAGAAGTCCAGGTGGCTTAACTGTCTTACTACTCTCTTTTCCTTTACGACGTTGATCATACCATTGACGGAAAATAGGAATGATCGTTAGCGACATAATCATGGACGCCAGCATCGTTAACGAAATAACGGTAGGTATCGGTTTAATAAAGTCTCCAATGGTGCCCGGCAGGAATAAAAGCGGGGCAAATGCTGCAACCGTAGCTAGCGTAGCTGTAATGATTGATAAGGATACCTCTTTCGTTCCTTTAATGGCTGCCTCCGTAGCATCTTCCCCAAATTCAGTGCGTCGGCGTTCAATATTGTCATTGACCACGACGGCATCATCAACCAATATCCCTAGCACGATGATTAATCCGATGACTGAAATTTGATTCAGCGTGATTCCTGTTGTGGGTAAGAAAATAAAGCCGATGGCGATGGAAACAGGAATGGCCAAGGCCACAAATGCAGAAGTCAGCAAATTTAAACCTAATGTACATATAACAATGACCGATATAATAGCGATGATCATCTCTTTGGTCAGGTTTCCAAACATTTCATCTACTCGATCATTTTGCGCAAAAAGTAGTTCAAAATGTACATTCTTCGGCAAACTGCTCACAAGTTCATTGATTTTGGTTGTAGTCGCCTTAGATACCGTTGGCACGTCTGTGCCTGTATCTCCGCTCACACTGATCGAAATAGCAGGCTTGTTATTCACATACGTATAACTAGCTGCTTTTTTAAAAACAAGTGAGGCTGTCCCTACATCTTTCAGAGATATCGGGAATCCATCGTCATTGCTTGAAATCTGGACGTTATTTAGAATGGATGGATCGGTAGAGGCATTTACCGTCAGTTGATAAGTACGCTCATTGAAATCCATGCTTCCTGTAGGAACTCTTTCATTCTCATTCTTGATTGCTTGAACAACCTGCTCCCAGGAGATGTTATATTGTTGCATCTTTTGCGTGTCTAAACTGATTCGTACTTCTTGGTCCGGTATTCCTTGAATATTAACTTGTGAAACACCCGAAACCGTTTTTAATTGATCTTTCCATTTGTTCATCAATTCATTCAACGAGTATAAATTCTCAATTTTATCAGAAGTAATCGCATATGAACCAATGAAAGAGCTTGTCATGCTATCATTGATAACCGGCTGCATCGCATCATCTGGAAGCTCAGACCGGGCATCCTGTACCTTTGTACGAAGATCAGTCCATACCTTTGTCGGGTCTGCATCTTCAAAAGCTTCTACAGTTATACTGGATTGGCCTTTAGATGAAGTGGAAGAAATCGTTTTGACACCTTGTACGGCTTTAATTTTCTGTTCCATGACCTTAGTAATGGTTTGCTCGATTCTTTCGGGTGAGGCGCCCGGATAGATGGTTGTAACACTGGCTGACAAGGGAATAACATCGGGCTGTTCTTGTTTAGGTAACGATGTAAAATTGTAGAGCCCTAGCACAATGCACATGCCAAAGAAAATGAGTGTAATTTTTTGTTTTTTAACGATATATTTAATCATTCGGACGACTCCTCCGATTTCCCAAGTACATCATTCCCAATTAAATCACCATTAAATAATGTTCCTGCTCCTTGCGTAACGATTTGATCGCCTGCCTGTAGTCCAGAGACAACTTCAAGCTGATTATTAGTCACTTTCCCCAATTTAATTACTGTTTTAACGGCCTTTCCATTTATAGCTTTAAAGACATAAGGGTCATTTCCCGTACTAATTACGGCCTCCACGGGCACTAAAAGCGCTTCGCTTTGATTCATGCTTTTAGATGCGCTTATGACTTGACCAGGTTTCCAATTCAGTTCAGGATTGGGAATGCTAACTTCCACATTGATGCTTCCCGTTTTGGAGTTAGTCGATGGATAGATCTGAGTAACGGTCCCTGTTCTAATTTCATCATAGAGAGATATATTTACTTTTTGGTTTTTCTTCCACGATAAGATTTCACTGTCCGGTACGGGGAGGAGTACTTTTAAAGTCTTGATATTCCCGACAACAAATGCCTCACTCCCGCTGGAGCCCAGTTGACCATCAGATATCTTTTTTTCAATCACAACACCCGTGATCGGAGAAGTTAAAGTAGCTTTTTTCAGTGACAAGGCTGACTGTTCATAAGCAGCCAATGCATCCTCATAGGTAGCCTGCGCCTGAGCTTTACTGGCTAGCCCTTGTTGTATAGTAGCCCTAGCCGATTCCAGCCCTGCCCTGGCCTGATCTACGCCGGCCGAGGCTTGGGCACGCTGTTCCTGGGATGCCCCTGCAAGCAAAAGAGACAATTTCTCTTGCGCATCACTTAAGCTTTTTTGTGCGTTTGCTAATTCCAGCTGCGCATTCTCATTTTCCGTTAATGATACTGCACCTGCCTGGAATAGACTTTGGGACCGTGCGGCATCCGCTTTCTTCTTGTTATAATTATTAGTTGCTACAGTAACCGCATTTTGAGACTGTGCAATCTCCTGCTTTTTGGCGCCATTGTTCAATTCCTGCAATTTGGATTGGGCCGCATTGACCTGGGATTGTGAACTATGAATGCCCGCCTGGGCCGATTGAACAGAAGCCTCCGCTTGGCTAACACCAGCCTTTGCCTTTTCCATGGTTGCCTTTGCCCGATCCAGCTGTAACTGGTAAGCAGATGTATCTAACTTCGCAAGGACACTTCCTTTTTCTACTGAATCCCCAACTTCGACCATAGTGTTCAATATACGTCCATCCGCTTCAAAGGAAACATTGGCCTCATTACTTGCCTGCAATGTTCCCGCCAAATTAAAATCATTGGCCAAAGGTTTCATTGCAAGTTTCTCAATTTTCACCGGGTGACTGGCTTCTGTTACAGAGTTCTCCGATGCACTGGAGCAACCGGAAGCTACTAAGGCTAATGCAACCCCTGCAATCATTATCCTGATTTCTTTTCTCTTCAACTAATGTCATCCTCTCTGATTCTCTCTTCTAAAGGTGCTATCAGCAACCCGTGGGTCAAGTAAACTTTTTCATCCTTTTTTCATGTTATAGCAATGAACAAACAAAAAAATCGTACAAAGGGGCAAGCACCTTATGTACGACTGGGCAAATAAATAACATATTTTCAGTTATTATTTCTAAAGCTGTAAAATACCACGTTCCAACGAAACGGCAACGGCTTCGGATCTGGAATCAACACCAAGCTTGTTATAAATATTCGTTAAATGTGCTTTTACGGTACGCTCGGAAATTCCCATATCAAACGCAATTTCCTTACTTTTAAAACCATGTGCAACATACTTTAATATGTGTCTTTCCTTATCAGTCAGAATTAAGTTTCTTTCGTGTGATTCTATCTTGGCTTCTCTCTTATTCGTAGCAGCAAATACCCTTGCTGTTATTTCTGGCTGAAGCAGCGTTTCACCCCTTAGCGCAGACTCAATCGTGCGAAATAAGTTTTCTCGACTGGTATCTTTTAGTAAATATCCTTTTGCCCCCAAAGAGAGTCCCTTAATCATTAAGTCATCTTCGTTATAGGTCGTCAGGATAATGACTGGTGTTTCATTTTGTTTTCCTCTGAGGGCTTTCATGGTTTCCAAACCACTCATTTGTGGCATATATAAATCCAAAAGGATGACATCCGGCTGAAGTTCTTCGATCAATTTAAGAGCCGTTACACCTTCTCCGGCTTCACCAATAACTTCATAACTGTCATTGGTCTCCAACACCAGCTTTAATCCCTCTCTAACTACCCAATGATCGTCAACGATTAAAATCTTGTATTTCATGATAGGTCTCCTTTAGTAAGAGGCGCCTCTATTTTTATAGCTGTACCTTCTTGAAATATACTGCTGATATTGATTTTCCCACCCAGCATCCGCACACGTTCATGTATACCTATTATTCCGTAATGCCCTGTTTGCTTGGCAATAATATCCGTATCAAACCCTTTTCCATCATCGCGAATCTCGATTTCAATTTTACCTTCGTTATCTAAAATATGAATCCATACGGTATTAGCATGTGAATGCTTCGCTACGTTGGTTAAACACTCGCTTATAATAAACAATCCATGTTCGAACAACAGTCTGGGAACTGAAGCTTTAATTTTGATGTTGCGTATTACACGAATGCTCGTAGCCATTGTAAATCGCTGTATTTCTTCCTCCACGGCTTCTGCAAAATCAACTTCCGAGATGGTTTTTGAACGCAGATTGTCTATAGCTCGCCTTGAATCAGACAATGTTCTTCTCACTTGTGACATCGATTGTTGGACGATCTCCTGAGCTCTTTGCGTACTTCCTTTTGTCAGATGAGCATCAATGGCTTCAAGTTGCATGATTAGCCCAGCAAGCCCTTGAGCCAGCGTATCATGAAGATCACGGGCCATACGTTGTCGTTCGTTAGCAATTGTAAGTTCTTCGACCTTTTGATGTGCGATTTCAAGTTCTTTAAGAACGTTTTGCGTTCGGATTCGTGCTTTGACTTGTTTGAGAAAAAGAATGGCATAAGCTATTATAACAACTGCAATGAGAAAAAATAGCGGGATGAACAACACAAATTGCTTGCCGTCATTATGCCAGACCACAGCCGCACAAAAAAGTACATAGGAGATCAAAAATACAAGAATAACCTTAAGCGGCTTATAATAAATACCTATACTCTGACCCACCAAAACGGGCATTAACCCAACCAGTACTATGGAGAAACTTTCAGGTAAAAGAAATGCACTTGCAAAGATCAATCCTCCTTGCACAACAAAATAAGCCCATGAAAAATATTTTGCAACTCTATGAGCATGCAAGTACAAGAGGATGTGCAATATGATGATTACAGTGAATAAGACACTTTTCGGCAGATTTAGACCACTAGACAAATGTTGAAGAATGACAGACTCACTATAAATTATAAAAATCCATATTATAGTTAATACTTTTGAAATATCTTTCTTCTCAAATTCACCTGCACTTATTTCCGGATCTAGATTTTGAATCTGTTCATTGAATACATCAATCATAATTTCCTCCTACAATTCTGAATTCGGCTTTTCAACTTATTAGAGACAATGCCGCTATGAGGGCGCCTGGTCCATTTAGTTTGAATAGAAATCATTTATATATTATTTTACAAAAAAACAAAAAGAAAAAAACGTACACATGGGCAACATCATTTGTACGTTTGGGCATTAAATACTATTTGCTTTTTAAGAATCATCTTCATTTTGGTATAAAAGCTTAATGCATACGCTCCTCTGCACGTTACCTACTGCTTCATTGTCATCAGTAATCACCTGCCACTGTCTGCCGATGAGCCCTTGTAAAGTATCAATTTCGATAGGATCAAGATACAGATTTTTCAACGTGATTCCATCCTGTTCATAATCGCGATCTATGGCTCGATCAAAACGAAAATAAAGCAGCCTTTTCAATCCATTGATGTGTAAAAACTTAAATTCATAACCACTAAGGATCGCTTCTTCCCACTCGTCTCCTATGTCTTCTGCCGTTTGACAACGTTCTTTGAAATCCATTGTTTTTTCTTTAACCTTATCGAGCAAAGGAGTGAAATCCTGTTTTTTGATACATTCAATGATGACGTCTTTCGGTTCACCACTCGTACGTAAGTTCTCGATCAGAAATGCCACTGGGATGGACAATTTCACTTTACTCATTGGAGTATACTCCTTTACTCAAGTATGAATTGAACCAAGCCACCACTTGTTCAAAGTTATCCACACGAAGGGTCGGTTTACCGCTCTTTAGCAATGAATGATTGGACCCGGGATATCGAATGAGGCGTGTTATTTTACCCAACCGCTTAAGAGCCGTAAACAACTCATCCCCTTGGCTAACAGGGCAGCGCAGGTCTTCCTCGCCGTGTAAAATCAGCAACGGAGTTTCAATGCTATTTACATGTGCCAGTGGGGATTTGGACCAGAGTAGATCAGGATCTTCCCACGGGTTAGCCCCAACGATTCCCTCCGTATAGGAAATACCAATATCGCTCAAGCCATAGAAGGAGAGCCAGTTGGAGATGCAACGCTGCGTAACAGCAGCTCGAAATCGGTTCGTGTGAGAAATGATCCAGTTGGTCATCAGGCCGCCATAACTGCCCCCAGCCACCCCGAGCCTGGTTTCATCTATACAATCAAACTGGCTCAGCGCAAAGTCCAAGGCGTCCAGCAGATCACGATAATCTCCTCCCCCAAAGTCCCCCCGGCAGGCCTGAGCAAAATCCTGACCATAACCAAAGCTACCGCGCGGATTGGTCATGAGCACGGCATATCCCTGTGCCAGAAGCGTCTGCATTTCATGGCTATACGTGCCGGTATACATCGCATGGGGTCCGCCGTGAATTTGTAAAATTAAAGGAACCTGATCCCCCGGAACCATTCCGGCCGGTTTGAAAATCCATCCTTGTACCTTGAAGTCATCCGAAGCCTCAAACCAAAACTTCTCTGGTGAACTCACTTGCAAGGAAGCCATATGATCGTCGTTATGGTGCGTAAGTCGTTTCTCTTCCCCTGTCTCCAGATTCATTTGATACAGCTCGCCAGGCCGGTCCGCATCAAGTGCAGCAAAAACCAAATAGCGACCGTCAGCAGATAGTGTGTACTGATAGATATCTCTATCACTTCCGCCAGTCACCACTTGAACATTCCCGTCTATTGTGATGCGGTATATATGAACAGCACCCTGCAACGTCCCGAGCACATACATTTCTGGCTTCAATCGCGCAGGAGCATATAACGGAGATGGAGACGGACCAAATGATTTCATATCGCTTAAGGCGAAGTTGCCGATTTGCATGTCTAATTCAGGAACCAATAGTTCCGGGACTCCCCCCGTAACAGGCACGGTATATAGTCGATTCTGGCTACCACTTCCATAAATGCGATCACTAGCGATCAGAGTCAATGATTTGCCGTCTGGGGCATACGAAAATTGGCTAATCGCCAAGCTGGAATCCGTAACTTTCACCAGATTACCGCCGTCGCAATCGATCGTATACACATCCGAAAACGAAAGCATGTCCGCATCCTTCATGTCGTCGTCTACACGTTTGGACAAGAAGGAAATCTGCTTGCTGTCCGTGGACCATACAGGGTAAGAAGCATTCCAAGATCCCGACGTTATTGGCGTGACACGGCCGTTTTCAAGCTCCAATACATATAAATGACTAAATAGACCGTTCCACCAGCCCGATCCTTCAGCTTTGGGAGTGGTGCGATCCACAATACGCCCCCGCTCACCTGATTGCTTGCTATATTCCTCAAGCCCCATGGCTTCCCGCTCAGCGTGTATACTCACCATACTTGTGAATACAATATACTTTCCGTCCGGTGACCAGACGAATGTACCCACTCCCCGCTTCACCTCCGTCTGCCGCTGTCCCTCTCCACCTTCAGCCGGAACCGTCCATAGCTGTTTGCTTCCATTCGCCAGACGTAAAAAAGCTAGCTGTAATCCATCGGGTGACCAAGCTGGAGCCGAATCCTTATGGCCACCGGTCAACGGCTGATCATCGTTCCCAAGAAGGGATACGACACGGATGTGTGTTTGGTAGTCATTCTTTGGGCGATCTATGCTTTTATTGACGTAGGCAATCGTTCCATCGGGGCTTATTGTGGGATCACTGATCCACTGATATCCGTACAAATCCTCCGGTACAATTGATCGTTTATTCATGAGTAGCCTCCTTTTTTGGTTAACGCCTACTTCCAAAAGTTCATCTATTCGTGAGCCACCTGCTTATGCAGGGGAAAATGACAAGCAGCAATATGCCCTGGAGTATACTCTTCGAGCAATGGACTCTGTAGTCGGCATATCTCTTGTGCATAGGGGCAACGCGTGTGAAAAGTACAGCCCGAAGGCGGATTGGCGGGATTGGGGATTTCCCCCGTCAATGTTATCCGTTCTTTACGCAGCCTCGGATCAGGAACAGGCACTGCCTCAAGCAATGCTTTTGTATACGGATGCTGCGGTCTTGCAAACAACTCATCACGATCTGCAAGCTCCACGATTTTACCCAAGTACATCACCGCGATGCGGTCGCTAATATGCTTGACGGAGGGCAACCCGTGAGCGATGAAAATGTAGGTAAGCTGGAACTGCTGCTGAAGCTCCTTTAACAAATTCAAAATCTGAGCCTGAATTGACACATCCAGCGCAGACACGGGCTCGTCGCAAACGATGAGCTTCGGCTTCATGGCAAGCGCCCTGGCAATGCCAATCCGCTGCCGCTGCCCGCCACTGAATTCATGGGGATGCCGATCCGCTAAATGCGCGCCTAACCCTACCGTTTCCAACAGTCGAAAAACTTCAGCTTTAAGCTCCTTGCCTCTAGCAATCCCGTGTACCTGAAGCGGTTCCGCGACGATATCAAAAACCTTCATTCTTGGATTTAAAGAGGAATACGGGTCTTGAAATACAAATTGCAAATCTCGTCTGACTTTGCGGACTTCTTCGTCCGTTAAATCAGACAGGCTTTGTCCTTGAAAACGAATTTCGCCTGCCGTGGGTTCTAGCAGTTGTGTAATCATTTGTCCTGTTGTTGATTTACCACACCCCGATTCCCCTACAATACCTAAGGTTTCCCCTGGCATCACCTTAAAGCTCAAATCATCAACCGCCCGTACATAACCGCTCTTTCTGGAAAACCAGCCCTTGTTCATCGGAAAATATTTCTTAAGCCCATTCACTTCGAGAAGCGGTGTTTTCTGTGCTGTCTCGTTCATACTGACACCTCCTCCATCCGTAAACATCTGACATAGTGTCCTGGATTCTTGGCCTGTAATTCAGGATGAATCCTTGTGCACTGTTCCTGGGCGTAAGGGCAGCGGGGATGAAATGGACAACCACTCGGCATCTGCATCATATTAGGAACGGTACCGGGAATCGAATCCAGCCATTCCCTCTGTTCTGTAAGCTTAGGGAGTGATCCTAGCAGTCCGATCGTATAGGGATGGCCCGGTTTTTCGAACAATTCAAATACGTCCGCTTCCTCGACTACTTCCCCGGCATACATCACGACTACCCGGTCAGCCATTTCCGCGACGACACCTAAATCGTGGGTAATGAGAATGATGCCTGTGTTCTCTTCCTTGCTCAGCTTGTGGATTAAATTCAAAATTTGAGCCTGTATCGTTACATCCAGGGCCGTCGTCGGCTCATCAGCGATGAGCAGTTTTGGCTGGCAGGCCAAGGCCATTGCGATCATCACCCGCTGACGCATTCCTCCGGACAACTGATGTGGGAAATAACCTACCACTTTCGACGCACCAGGTATACCTACCCTTTCCAGCATCTCTATACTTTTCTGCCGTGCTTCGGGTTTGCTGAGCTTCTGATGCTGCCGGATGACCTCACTGATTTGGTTGCCAATCGTAAATACAGGATTCAACGAACTCATTGGCTCCTGAAAAATCATGGATACCTCGTTTCCCCGATATTTGCGCATTTCTCCCTTGGACAATTTGAGCAAGTCTCGTCCTTCAAGCAGAATCTCCCCGCCCACGACTTTACCTGGTGCAGCCACTAAACCCATAATAGACAAGGAGGTTACACTTTTACCGGAACCGGACTCTCCAACAATAGCTACTGTTTCGCCTGGATTCACAGTGAAGCTGACACCGTTGACCGAAGGAACGATGCCATCCTCCGTTTTAAAGTAGGTTTTCAAATGATTCACTTCTAGCAATCTCGTGGTCATCTTTTCCGATCCCCCGCTTTCTGTTATTCTTTCGCTTTCATATGGGGATCTAACACATCGCGAAGCCAGTCACCGAGAAAAATGACGCCCAGAACTGTGATGGTAATCGCCAGGCCGGGAAACGTTGCCACCCACCAGCTCGTGGCTATATACTGCCTCCCATCGCTCAGCATGCCACCCCAGGACACTGCCGGCGGTGTAATCCCTAATCCGAGAAAACTAAGAGAAGCTTCCATAATAATCGTCGTTGCTACATTCATACCGGAAATGACGATAAACGAAGACAGGACATTCGGTAAAATGTGCTTCAATAAAATCCTACTATTTTTAGAGCCAATCGCCTTGGCTGCTTTAACAAAGTCTCGTTCCTTGATACTCAATACCTCGCCCCGGACAACTCTCGTATAAGAAACCCAATTTGTAACGCCAATGACGAAAATGAGCGTAGTCATGCCAGGCCCTACAACGGCCAAGACAACCAGCATCAGCAGAATAGCCGGAATAGCCAAAAAGGCGTCGGCAACTCTCATTATGGTGGCATCCACCCATTTACCATAAAACCCGGCGAGGAGGCCAAGGATTGCGCCAATGGTGCCTGAGACCAGAACTGCACCAATACCGACGATAAGCGAAACTCTCGCTCCATATACGATACGACTCCACATATCTCGTCCTAGGTTATCTGTACCAAGCCAATGTTCCGGCAATCCACCATCCAACCACATAGGCGGCTTCAGACGGTTAAGCGGGTCAATTTCCGCAGGATTGTGACTGGCCAGCATAGGGGCACATAATGCCGTTAAACAAACGAGCAGTAAGATCACTGCACCGACCGTTCCTGTTTTACTTCGTAACAGTTGCTTCCATATACGTCCGATACCGGACGGTTGTATCTGCTTTTTGCCATCCAGGTTTAGATCTGGATCAAGGGCTTGTACATCATGAATGCCTGCCACGCTTCCCCCTCCCCTCTCTAGTTGTATTTAATCCTTGGATCAAGCAGTCGGTAAACGACATCGGTTAAAATATTGCTAACCACCACAATAAAGGCAATCACAAATACAGCAGCCTGAACGATAGCCATGTCGTGCGTATTCACAGCGACGACAAGTAACTGTCCCAAACCCGGCCATGCAAATACCGTCTCTGTAATCAGTGTACCGCCGATCAAGCTCGTAAATTGCAAGCTCATAATCGTAACGACCGGAATCAATCCATTGCGGAAAGCGTGTTTTCCGATAACCACGATTTCGAGAATCCCTTTACTTCGGGCTGTTCGAATATAGTCCTGATTCAAAATGTCCAGCATACTGGAGCGAATGAGTCGGGTCATCTGTGCAGAAAGGCCGACACCCAGTGTAAAGGCCGGAAGTATTAAATGATCCATCCCGCCCCGGCCGGACACCGGAAGCATCCCTAACATGACGGAAAATAATAAGATGAGCATAATCCCCATCCAAAAGTTGGGCATGGCCTTGCCGACTACGGATAAACTGGAAATGATTAAATCGGTAAAGGTATTCCGTTTGACTGCTGAGATGACACCCAAAGGCACAGCAATGATGACCGCAAAAATCATGGCGGCTACTGCCAATTCAAAACTGGCAGGCAGCCGTTCCAATACTAACGGCAAAGCCGATTCACCATAGCGAAACGAGGTACCAAAATCTCCTTGTAAGGCACTGCCAATAAATTTAATGTATTGCGTATATAAGGGCTGATCTAGCCCCAGCGCCTGCGTTAACACTGCACGATCCTCAGCTGTAGCGGTTTCCGGCAGCATAAGGGCCACAGGGTCCCCGGTTACCCTCACCAGGATGAATACAATAAGGGAGACAATCAGAAGTACAGGAATAACCTGAAGCAGTGATTTAGCGATATACGTTTTCAATCTGTCACCTCCGTAACCAGCAGGCTTTTTTTAAAAGGACGGGCAGGAACCTTCATTGAGGTCCCCGCCCGTTCATTTCTCTTCTTTATTTAGCAGGTGTAATATCCTCTGCATAGAACATTTCATCGCTTCTCGGTTGGAAGTTCACACCGTTACCGGTGCCATAAATCCCTTCCATTTGGAACAAATATACGGCTGGACGATCTTCAGCCAAAATCTGTTGCACTTGCTGATACTCTTTTTCACGCGAGGCTGTATCCAGATTCGTCAGCGCATGCTGCAGCAGCTTCTCTACCTTCGGATTGTTATAATCCGTTTCGCCTTTTGCCTCTTCTACCAGATAGCGATTATAGTTGTTGGAAGCATCAAATAGAGAATTACCAATGCCGATCATAAACATTTCTTTGAAAGATTTGGAACTGTAACGCTCACTGAAAGCACTTGGCTCCAGCACGTCCAATTTAATGTTGAATCCTTCTTTATTTAACATGGCGGCTACGACCTCGGCATACTCTTTGTATATTGAGGATACTGAAAGGGTCAATGTCGGGCCTGCACCAGCATAACCGGCCTGCTTCAGCAGTTCCTTGGCTTTAGCCGGATCATATAATGTTTTCTCATATAAGGAAGGATCGGCACCAAAGTTACCTGGTGTAACGGAAGTACGGGTTACAATCCCAGCACCGCCTGCGATGCTGTCTACGATTCCTTTTTTATCAATCGCGAGATCTATCGCTTCTCTCACTTTGGAGTCAGCCGTAACACTGCCCTGACTTTGACGTAAAATCAATTGCAGTACACGCTGGATCGGAGCCTTGACGATTTTTTTACCCTCTTCGCCTTGAACACGTTCTATATCCGTGGAAGGGATACCAGATGCAATGTCAATCGAGCCTGCGAGCAGTTCAGATACACGCGTAGAGGCTTCTGGAATGGAGCGGAAGACAACTTGATCCCATTTGGGCTGACCTTCGTAATACTTATCGTTTTTAACGAGTACCACCCGGTCATCCTTGATCCATTGGCTAAATTTATAAGGGCCTGTACCTATCGGATTTTTAAGGAATGCCTCTATCCCATTTTTCTCAATATACTTGGAAGGTAAGATGCCAGCTCCCATTTTGGATAAACGATTCAACAGTAACGGATCAGGTCCATCGGTGATGATGTCTGCCGTATGTTCATCTACCACTTTCACTTCTTTAATATTTTTAAAGTAGGAATTTTGTTTGAGTATGTTATCCTTTGCTACTCTTTCTATCGTGTATTTCACATCTTCCGCTGTAAACGGATCACCGTTATGGAAGGTTACCCCTTCGCGCAGATGAAAACGCCAAGTGGTATCATCTACCTTTTCCCAGGAAGTAGCGAGTCCAGGCACTTTCTTCTGCTGACTATCATTTTTCAATAAGTAGTCAAATACGTTAACCAGAACGGCTTCACTCGCCGTATTGTTATTGTTATGTGGATCAAAACTTTCAATATCCGTAGCATTAGCAATTGTCAGTACTTTACTGTCGGTCGATGTTGCGCTGTCTTTACTACCGCCTGTAGATTGGGTACCGCAACCCGCCAGGATCATCGCAGCAATCAGTAACGTAATCCCGCCTCTAAACCACTTATGTCTATTCATCTTGTCCACTCCACTCCATTAAGGTTGTATATTGCCACACAGCTGCATTTGAGCGTCTTAATCTCGATTTTATGTTGTCTTCAAAAAATTCAGCGCAATGGCCGACATCATGGCTACCCCATAAGGCAGTACCATTTCATCTAAATCAAATCTGGGATGATGTAATGGATAGCTGGTATCTTCATCACCTCTCCCACATCCCAACCGGAAAAACACGCCGGGTACCTGTTCACAATAAAAAGCAAAATCCTCCCCGCCTGTTGACGGTTTGATGTAGTCCCACTCCTTGGAGCCAAACAATTGCTCACTCGTTTCCGTCATCAGATCAACCATATCCGGGTCGTTCTGCACAACCGGGTAGCCCTGCTGATAACTCAGCTCATATCCAGCCCCGAACGACTCACACACCCCACGGACCACCTGTTCGATCAGCTCAGGCATCCGGTTACGCAGTTCCGCAGATAGGGTACGCACGGTACCGATCATCTCTACTTCCGGTGCAATGGCCGCACCCATATACCCGCCACTAATTTTGCCAATCGTAATGACAATGGTTTCAAGGGGATCAACCATACGACTTGGAATGTTTTGCAGGGCAGAAATAACCTGCGCGGACACGGCAATGGCGTCTATTCCCTCATGTGGACGGGCAGCATGACCGCCTTTGCCTAGAATCTTAATTGTTAAGCTGTCTGCCGATGCAAAAGCTACCCCTTTGCTGACCCCCAGTGTTCCTGTCTTCAGGCCCGGGAACATATGTAGGCCTGCCATGGCATCCACTTTGGGATTCTCCAATACACCGTCATCGATCATAGCCTTGGCCCCTGCCAAACCTTCTTCAGCCGGTTGAAAAACAAATTTGATATTTCCTCTTTCAGGTCGCTCCAAATGAGCAAGTACCTGTGCAGTTCCCATCAGTATGGCGGTATGAGCATCATGACCACATAAATGGGCTTTACCTGGGATCTCCGAACGATAGGGAACCGTTTTTTGATCCTGAATCGGTAATGCATCCATATCTGCCCTTAGACCAATGGTAGGCCCTGGGCTTTTTCCCCGTAACAGACCCACAACCCCGGTTTTCCCTACCTGGGTTGTCACCTCCAACCCGAGACTACGCAAGTGCTCAGCTACAATGCCCGATGTTCGAATCTCTTCATAACCCGTTTCAGGATGGCGATGAAAATCCCTTCGCCATGTGATCAATTGCTCTTGAAGCGGTCTAGATAAAGCCAAAAGTTCATGTATGTTCATGTTTTCACTCTCCCCACTCGAATCGTATTCTTTTTGTGTATGATATCGTTAGCCTTTTGCAACCACTCTTGCATAAATGGCATCTGCGGAATGTCCGATATGATGCTTCATCATTTCCCGCGACTTCTCAGCATCTCGTGCCCGAAGTGCACTCAGTATTTCCGTATGGACGTCGTAATTCACCGTCCGAATCTGATCATCATAGGGCATGAGATCAAGTGCCGGGTTAATCTTGGTACGAATCTGCCTAACCGCATCTTCACAAAATGGATTGCCAGATGCTTTGGCAATGGCCAGATGGAATTTAACATCCAAGGCCCGAAACCATTCTCGGGTACAGTCCGCTTCAATGCTCTGTTCCAGGTAATGCTGAAGCAGGTCCAGTTCATCCGTGGTGATCCGCGCAGCCGCTAAAAAAGCACCCTCCGGCTCCACAATCATCCGATATTCAAAGACCTTCAGCATGTGCTCCCAATCTTTTGCAATTTCTTCCCGGGTACGTTTATGAGAGTTTGCCGTCACGGGAAGAACAAAGGTCCCTCCCTTGGCACCTACCCTCTTCTCAATGAGTCCCTTGGATTCCAATTGAGATAACGCCTCACGGACTGTAATTCTACTGGCATTAAATATTTCTGCGAGTTCCCGCTCTGTCGGTAGTTGCTCCTCGCTAAGCAATTCCTTTAAAATAATAGCCTCTTCCAACTGCTCTCTAATAAAATCACTCACTTTTTTAGCCGATACTTTTTCAAAGCGCAGAGGAGTTTGGATTAACATATGAACACTCCGATCATAAATCTTTAAGGTCTAAACCTTATACCTTTGTGAAAAACAAAAAAATATAAATCTGTTGTTATCATAATACCTAGTAAACCTATATGCAATACTTTTTTTAAAAAAATGTATGATGCTTTCGAAACAATAAAAAGAAGCAGCCCCTTGCAGAGCTGCTAAATCTTTGGTTATCCTTTATGCATCATATAAAAAGCACGCAACAGGTTATCCTGTGCGCGCTTGGTCATTCTCTATTTCTCCTCCAACTCATCCGGTACATCGTATTTATTGATATGTGAGGTTATTGCTGCAACTGCTTCGCTGGCATCCGTCGTGGCCGGCACTTCTCTAACCACATCATCCGTCTGGTCACGAAAATTCAAACGGTCTGCCTCGACTACTTTCTGTTGATTGGGTTTCATTTTTCATATCGCTCCTTTCTTATTCCAGTGCCTGATCTCGTTCTGTTAACGTGTACAAAGGTACTTCCCGTTCCTCTTCTGGATTGCTCAGCGCATAAATGCGTGCCGTCTCACTCTGCTCGTTCACATGCTGAATATAAATGGGTAACCCATCACACAACACATTCGCCATAATGGAAGAGGACGCTATTTCTTGCGCTCTTTGAACATTCACTTAGAAAAAACCTCCCTTGCTAAGTAGAGTTCGCCTTTACTATGCACGAGTTAAATATTTGTTATACACATTTCATGCCAACATGTGTTTCATGATTTTGAAAGGATATCATTTGAAAAAATAAATATTATTGTTATTATGGATTGAGAGATTCAGTGAAAACTGCGATCTTAATTGTAGAGAAAAGGAGTAATGATGAATGTTAAACATATTAATGGTTAACTTTCCGGCAGAAGGACATGTGAACCCTACGATCGGGATGACGCAAGCCTTTGCAGCACGAGGGGACCAAGTACATTACATTACAACTGAGAAATACAAGGACAGACTCGAAGCCGTTGGAGCAACGGTTCACCTGCATACCGATCTGATCAGGACTGCTTCTATTGATTCCGGTACTCCGGCTGGGTTGAGTGCATTTATGAATATTCATATTCAGACTTCGATGGACATATTAGCAATCACTAAGCAACTGTCTGAAAGCACTGATTTTGACTTTGTATTCTATGATAGATTCGGAGCTGGCGAGTTAGTTAGAGACTATTTGAAAATCCCTGGTATTGCTTCATCCCCATCTTTTCTGATTTCACAGAATCGGATGGCTACCAATCTCTTTCGCTCTAATGGAAAAGAGCCATTTCAACTTGATGAACAGGCCACGACCTCACTACATCTCATGAAAGAAAGATTCGGTGTTGCTCCCAAAGATATGGTTCAATTTATGAACAATACAGGGGCTCTAAACGTTGTATACACCAGCCGATATTTCCAACCAGACGCTGACAGCTTTGGTGAAGAGAATCTCTTTATTGGTCCCAGCTTCCCTGAGCGCAAAGGGGAACATTCTTTTCCTTTGGATGCACTACAAGATAAAAAAGTTCTGTATATTTCGATGGGAACGGTTTTGGATCATGTTGAGGACTTTTTCAACACCTGTATTGAAGCTTTTTCCGATTTTGAAGGTATCGTCGTGATTGCAGCTGGCGAGAAAGCTGACTTTACGAAAATCAACCCAGCCCCAGAGCACTTTATCATCTCGCCCTATGTTCCCCAATTGGAGGTACTACGTCATTCAGATGTATTTATTACTCATGGTGGAATGAACAGTGTGAATGAAGGAATTCACTTTAATGTACCCTTGGTCGTACTGCCTCAGGACAAGGATCAACCCATGGTCGCGCAGCGGTTAACAGAACTTCAGGCTGGCTATCGAATAACCAAAGACCAAATCAATGTACAATCGTTAAGAGATGCCGTACATGAGGTAATGTCGAACGCGGCGTATAAAGAGGGCGTACAAAAAATAAATGATAGCTTCCAGCAATCTGGCGGTACAGAAGAAGCCCTCGCAAAAATTGATGCCTATCTTCAAAGATGCCTATCTTCAAAATAAGCTTGTGTAAATCACACGATCACAATCCTACAAAAAATAGGAACCCGACCATCAATGGTCGGGTTCCTGTTTGTCATGCATTTCTATGTGGATATATCCCACTTCTGAAACGAAGCAATCGTACACTTTCCGCTCGCAAACGCTCGAATGCCCGTAGATTCCACTCCCGGATACACTCTTCCTGTGAGGACGTATTCACCGTCGCCGATGAATATTTCCACCGAGCTTTTATCGACAAAAACCCGAAGCTCCAGGCGGCCCTCGTGTAAGCCCAAAGGCACTCTTCTCTCTCCACCCGGGCCTATACCGGCACGTTCTCGGTTGAAACGGAACAGACCGTCATCGGGACGGTACGACAGTACAGTCTCCTCTTCGCTACCCACCCGCAGTTTCAAACCGAATTCATCGGTGTTACTAGACTCAAACTCAAATACGACCTTCAGTTCGTAGCTATCTCCGCGCGTGTCCATAATCTGCTCACCTGTCAGTAAGATATCCCGCTGCTCGAACAGATTGCATCGGTAATTCTTTACCTCTTCAAGCGGACGGAACAGCAGCCTGGCGCCGTCGATAACCGCTTCCCGCGCAAGACTCATCGCACCAGCCCAATGGTGCCCCTCCTGGGTCGGCATCTCCGACTCCCACATATCCATCCATCCGATGACGATACGCCGCCCTTTATCATCCAAGGTTGACTGTGGGGCATAGAAATCGAATCCGTGATCCACCTGAGCATACCGCTCTGCCGTAAATGTTCCGGCAGCGGAATTGAAATCACCTATACCGTACATGGTTGAATGCAGATTGCGGTAAGCCTCCCCCTGCGCAGGCATGCGTTGCGGGGACAGCATAAATACGTGCCGACCACCGAGCGGGAACAGATCCGGGCACTCCCAATTATCGCCGAAGCGTCCGTCACTCACGGCTAGTACATTGACATACGTCCAGCTTTTCAGGTCATCAGAACGGTAAAGCAGTACAAGTCCGTTCCCTTTGGCATCATTAGAACCGAGAACGGCGTAATATTGATCTTCGTGCCTAAACACCTTAGGGTCACGGAAGTCTTTACGGCTGATCGTGTCTGGTATGGCGTCATAACCGATGACCGGGTTGCCTTCCCACTTTTCGAACGTTATTCCGTCTTCTGATACTGCAATTCCCTGCGACTGCTTGTAATCCTGATCTTTGTCAGGCCCGGTTACAACATGTCCGGTATACATCAGGACAAGCTTTCCGTCCTGCTCAATCGCACTGCCGGAGAAGCAGCCATCTTGGTCGAACTCACCGTCCGGTGCCAAAGCGATCGGCAGATAATCCCACTTCATAAGATCGCGGCTGACTGCATGTCCCCAGTGCATCGGTCCCCATACTGATTTATACGGGTAATGTTGATAGAACAAGTGATACTGCCCGTTATATTGAATGAAGCCGTTCGGATCATTCATCCAGCCCAATTCAGCCATTAAATGGTAGTGCAGCCGATAATCTGGCCGAAGCATATGCTTCGATTGGGAAATAAATTGATCTGCACGCTCTCTCGTATACGTTTTAGTCTGTTTGATAAAGCATCCTCCCCCTGCAGTTATTTAATCGAGCCTTGCATAACACCCTGAATAATATACTTCTGGGCGAACAGATAGATGATAATGATCGGAAATATCGTCAGTACCAAACTTGCCATCAATGGACCATAATCCACTGTATAGGTTCCATAAAAGTTGTACGTGGACAATGGAAGTGTCCTTTGCTCCGGATCGACCAGAATGAGGGAAGGCAGCAGAAAATCATTCCAGATCCACAGCACATTGAGAATGGAAATGGTGGCAGTCGTGGGCATCAGTACCGGAAACACGATCCGGAAGAATGTCTGAAACCGCGTGCAGCCGTCAATTAGCGCCGCTTCCTCCAGTTCCTTTGGAATACTCTTTACAAAACCATGATAAATGAAGACGGCCAGCGAGCTGCCAAAACCGATATACATGTAAATCAGCGACCACTTACTGTTCAGCAGATCAAGTGACCCGTAGATTTTCACCAATGGGATCATGATAGCCTGGAATGGAATGATCATGGATGCAACCATCAGCATAAATGTATATTGGTTGAACTTGGTGTTGTTTCTGACAAAATAATGAGCCGTCATCGCCGCGAACAGTGAGATAAACAGAACACTTAACACCGTTATGACCAATGAGTTGGTGAAGGCAGCGATGTAATTCATTTTATCAAATGCATTCATATAATTGTCCATACTGAAGCTCTCTGGAAGCGATAACGGATTTGAGGTGATGGCCATGTTTTCCTTGAACGAATTGATTAGCAGAAAGACGAACGGTACGATGAACAATATGAGTATGACTGTTAGCACAATGAATTTGATCACGGAGGAAGCAATTCTTTTTCTTGTCATTACGCCTCCACCTCCAACTTCTTGCTAAAATAAACCTGAAGCAGAGTGATGAGAGCAACCATCAGGAACAACACGAATGCTTCTGCCTGCCCCACACCATAATCACGGGAGAGGAATGCCTTTTCATACACATGCATCGACACCATTTGAGTACTGCTGAACGGCCCACCTTTCGTGAGCGCAAGGTTCACGTCATAGACCATAAATCCGCGCTGCAGGGACAAGAATATACATACGATGAAAGAAGGAACCATCAAGGGCAGCACCATTTTCCGCAGTCTGGTCCAGCTGTTTGCCCCATCAATGCTTGCGGCCTCCATAATATCATTCGGCACACCCGTCAATCCCGCGATGTAAATGACCATCATATAACCCGCGTTCTGCCACACAGTTACAATCACGAGTGCCCAGAACGCTTTGTCGGGATCAGCCAGCCAAGTCGTGCTGAGCGACTGTATGCTGGCATGTTGTCCCAAATAGACAAGCACGTTGTTGAATATAAACTGCCATATAAAACCGAGTACAATGCCGCCGACAAGGTTGGGCAGGAAAAATCCCGCCCGGAAAATACTCTGTCCTTTTAACCCTTTTGTCAGCACATAAGCCAGCATAAAAGCGATCACATTGATAAGAACAACAGTATAAAACACATACTTGAGCGTCAAGCTGAACGATTTCCAAAACTCAATATCTCTAAAAACAGCTAGATAGTTTTGGACGCCAACCAGCGATAGTGTGGTGGAAATACCATCCCAGTTTGTGAACGTCAGATAGATGCCATACAAAAATGGAATAATCATTACCGTTATGAAGGCAAACAAGGTTGGGCCGGTAAACAGTAGCCGCGTCCGCAGCCGGTTCCATACTCCTTTTTCCGTAATCATGATGATCCCTCCCTTTGTTCCGGGTTTCTCTCTCTATTCCAGGTAATTTGAAAACAACCTTATTTAACCGTTTTCCAGTAGTTTTCGATTTCTTTAACCAGTGTCGCACGATCTCCCTGTTTCGCCAGATACTTTTGCATGGAAGATCCTGTCTTGGACCAGTGGTCGGCAGGCAGCATGCTCATCGACTGCTCTGACTTGCCTTTTGCAATATAATCCTGGATGGACTTGCCAAGCGGGTCGGCCGCAGGCAGTGTAATATTTTTGAACGCCGGGATAATGTTCGCTTGGTTCACGAGGAAATCCTGGCCTTTCTCATCATATACGATCCAGTTCAGGAACTTCTTCGCTGCCTCTTGCTGTTCTGGAGTAGTCTTCTCCTTGTCAATAACAATGCGCTTGGATACAGCGGACGAAATCTCCTGATTGCCGTAGTCATCGGCATTGTTACTGATGGGTACAGGCAAGAAACCATATTCTTTATTAGCAGTATCAAAACTGTTGATTTGCGGCCATGCCCAATTGCCCATGAACCAAATGCCAACTTCACCTTTGCCGAGCAGCTCCGGTCCGCGTTCATAAGCTCCTGCTAGCGGAGAAGCCTGATCGATGTTATATTTCATCATGAGGTCGAATGTATCCATAAGTCCGTTAAATACAGGATTATTAGCCAAGCTAGCCTGGCCCGCTTTTAGTGACGCCATGAATTTGTCCACTTCAGCCATGTCTTTGTTCTGGCCTGCATAAGCAAGAGGTAAATAATGAGCGCCCAGAGACCAGTCCATTGGTGAAATCACCAATGCTTTCTTACCAGATGCCTCGATTTGCTGAAACAGTTTTTCAAGGTCATTTCGGGTTTTAATTGTGGTGGGATCAAAGCTTCCGCCTACCGCTTTATCTACAACGGCTTTGTTGTAAATGAATCCGTAGCCTTCAACAGCCAGTGGAAACGCGTAATTTTTACCATCAAATGTCGTAGCAGTGGTAGCATTTTCAACAGTGTCCGCATTCCACTTTTCCCCGCTTAGATCGAGGATACGGTCCTTGAATTTCTCAACATCACCTGTATCTAGCATGGTCATGGTCGGCGGGTTTCCTGATGCATACAATGCAGAGGCACGCTCAAAAGGAGATCCACCAGTCGGAACCGGCTGGATTTCAACAGTAATGTCCGGATTGTCTTTCTGGAACGCCTTCGCGGCTTCTTCAAGCTGTGGAAGGATTTCGCCTTTGGAGTTCAAAAGCGTAATTTTCACATTTTTCGATTCCCCTGATCCCCCTCCAGAAGCCGAATTGCCTTCTCCTCCGGAGCCACCGCATGCAGACACCACCATAACCAAAAGAAGCAGCATTACCATCCATTGAACTCTTTTGAATTTCCTCACTGTTGTCATCCCCTTATTTATATAATGGCTCTGAACACTTAAATAAAACGCTTACAAACGGATTATATGTCAAAGGTTTAACTTGTGTCAATCGTTTGACATGTTGAATTTTTAACATGTACTAAAAAAAATCTGTTCCCCTTGTTAGAGGAACAGATTAGCATTTAGGTCGTTGCACGCTCAATTAGTTCAACAGGCAGCAGATTGACAGGTTGTACCTGCTCCCCTTCCGCCTGCCTGCGGATCAGCTCGACCGCTAGTCTGCCGATGTCTGCAATCGGCTGTCTTACCGATGTAAGTTCCGGCGTCAGCCAGGAAGCAACACTTACATCATCGAAGCCTACAATGCGCACATTCTCTGGCACATGCCTTCCAGCGCGAATATATTCTTTCAGCGCAAAAGCAGCAATAATATCACTTGTTGCGAACACTCCATCCACATCCGGATGTTCATGAACGAGTTTTGAAATGATTCGCTCGTACTCCTTCTGGTCGAACACATTCAAGTCTGTTTGAACGATCACATGCTGGACACCATCCCTGCCCACGACATCCCTGAAGGCTTTGGTTCGCTCATTGGACAGCATATTCAGCTCCATATTTCCGCATATATGCGCAATTTTCTGGCAGCCTTTGCGAATGAGCAGCTCCGTAGCCAGCTCGCCTCCGCGATAATTATCCGAGGATATGTAAGGAATATACGGGTCAATCTGTCTATCAAATGTCACGATCGGTGAATTCAAATGTCGGTACTCTTCTACTTCTAATGTATGGCTACCCATAATGATGCCATCCACCCGGTTCCGCTTCAGCATATCGATATACACTTTTTCCTTCACGGGATCCATATGGGAATTGCACAGCAGGACCTTGCAGTTTTGCTGATAGGCATAGAACTCGACCTGATTGGCAAGCTCACTGAAGAAAGGATGCGAGACATCGGGAATAATCAGGCCAATAATATTAGACTGCTTGCGCAATAGGGATCGTGCTATTTCATTCGGTTGATAATTAAGTTCCTCCATTGCGTCGAACACTTTTTTGCGTGTAGTTTCGCTGATATATCCCCGGTTGTTCATTACACGGGATACTGTTGTGACCGACACGCCCGCTTTTAATGCTACATCATGAATTGTCGCCATATTAACCTCTTCCCGCACAAAATAAATACATACAAACTATACCCTCTCCTCATCATTTCAACAACCTTACATAATGGGGGGCCTCAAAATGGCCGTAAATGTTAGGTGACTGAACTTTGCGAATCCCAAATTAGAGGTTAAAATTGCTCTAAACCATAAAGATAGCAAGCCCCTCTTAAAAAGGTCTTGCTATCTTTTCTTTAACCACCCTTCTTTGATTCAACTTCCATAGCACTACTAGTTGTTCCGCTAAAAGATGATACTTGTGGCGCACAAGTCAGTTACTAGTACTTTCTATAAAATAATAATACGACAGCCTATCCAATTGGATAGGCTGTCGGTAGCTGAAAGTATTAACATCATTCTGATTGTGCGTCAGTCGGTGCATTAATGTATGTATCTGTAAGCACATCAGTCGGTGCATCCGCAGGCACATCATCCGTTGCTGATTCACTGTTCTAGAGTAGTGCTCTCGGATAGGCCTGTGCACGCTCATAGTACCAGCCAAACAAGAAGCGGGCCATCGCCTGACGTCGGGTATCGCCATCCCACTTTAACCCGGCTGTTGGGTCCGCAAATGAACTCCTTGCTCCAGATTCCAGCAGAAAGCCATTCATGTGTGCGGTCATGCTGACATTACCAGCTGCTGTAAAAATGGACTTCGTGTTTTTCCCAAATCCATCACTAGAGCCGTTAAACAAATTCCAGTACTCTGAATCGCCGGGCTGCGTTTTGAACCAGGTAAATTCTGTAATATTTATTGGATAGGCTTGAGCTGCCGCCTTAATGTTGGAATCCCATTGCGATTGCAGCTTGTCCTTGTTATCATAAGCTCCGTAGCCCGGATACCAGTGGACAGCATAGCCGTAGTTGTTCAAGGGGTCTGTCAGCGGGTGTTTTGCCACCGGGCTGTAAAATTGGTTGTATCCAAGTCCTGCAGCCCAGATGACATTATCCGCTCCTTTACTTCGAATCGTGGAAATGATAGAGTTCTGGAATCTTCTCAGATCATTCCAATGGTCAAGAAAATCATTCTCGCCGGGATAGCCTCCCCAATGCCCATTCGCATACGACTTAATTGGCTCGTTGATCAGTTCAAACATGACGTTATCCGCGCTATTGATAGCCGGCTGTGAGGCAAGATATCCCCAGATTTGATTAAATTTGTCCAAATTGGATTGTGTTGTAGCCTGGTCGTTAGCCAAAGTGAAATCAAGACCAAGGGTAACATAAACGCCCTTTGTTTTCGCATAATTGATGTATGGAATAATCACATTTTGTGTAACTGCCTGTAAACCGGCGAAGTTGTATGACCCTGCGGCCACATCTCCCATATCCTGGCGGTCAATAAACAATCGGACCTGATTCATATACCAGCCGTGGTTGCTTCCATACTTCGGTCTGGTGTCTGTAAAGGTGTCGGTGATATCCTTCAAATAAGCCAAAATTGCTGCATGACGATTGTTACCATTCAAATTGAGATAATAATTACTGTTTTGATAGGTCCAGTATGCCCCCGACGGCTGATGCCAGCCACTCAAAACAACAGGTTTTCCGCTGCTGTTCACCAATTGATTGCCCCTGACATGGAGCTCTCCCATGGGCATACCTGACCATGCATCTATATGTTGGTCAAAGACCGGTTTTAAAGGCAATATGAATACAAGTATCAGAACTATTTTACATACCATACCTAATTTTTTCAAAGAAAGGCCTCCTCCTCAAAAATTTAATTGACTATTATGCCAAAAGAATAAAATGGTATAAACATGTAGTGGCTCCGCTTCCTGAGTCTATCCTATTGCAAAATCATCACCTCCCTTAATGGAAAATTATAACGTTTATTTGAATTTATTGCATCTAATTGTATAACTTACATTTCCAAACCACAACTTGATAAAATTTAGTTTTTTTGAAATTATGTTTCAAGCGTTAAGTTTGCTATAGTCTACGCCTCAATTTCAAGCTACAATGAAGATGCCAAATATGGAAGCGTTTTATATTTTTCGGTAAGCCGGTCAATACTTGAAATAATGTATCATTGCCAGCCGTTTCTTCCATGTTTGGTCAATCTTTTATGGAGGTGTAAAATGAAGAAGAAATCTTGGTTCACTTTAATGGTCACGGGTATTGTCTCTCTGTTTTTTTCGGTAAGCGTTTATGCGGGGAATGTTTTTTGGGAACCACTTAATGGTTTCAATTCTGGTGCATGGCAAAAAGCGGATGGATATTCCAATGGGAACATGTTTAATTGCACTTGGCGTGCCAATAATGTCAATTTTACGAACGATGGCAAAATGAAGCTTAGCTTAACAAGTTCTGCGTACAATAAATTTGACTGCGGAGAGTATCGATCGACGAACACTTACAGATACGGCTTATACGAGGTCAGCATGAAGCCTGCTAAAAATACAGGGATCGTATCTTCCTTTTTTACGTATACGGGACCTACTGATGGCACGCAATGGGATGAAATAGATATTGAATTTTTAGGCAAAGACACGACAAAAGTACAATTCAACTATTATACAAACGGGGTCGGTGGTCACGAGAAGATTATCGATCTGGGTTTTGATGCATCAAGAGGCTTCCACACCTATGCTTTCGATTGGCAGCCAGGGTACATTAAGTGGTATGTTGACGGGGTTCTAAAGCATACGGCAACCACGAACATACCAAGCACGCCAGGCAAGATTATGATGAATTTATGGAATGGCACTGGCGTTGACGACTGGCTAGGTTCGTATAATGGAGCGAATCCGCTATACGCCGAATATGATTGGGTAAAATACACGAGCAATTAACCCGTAGTACAAAAGCAGCCCTGTAGTGGCTGTTTTTTTTGGATAATGTACTGATTCAGCCATGTTCCGGCCATGAAGAAAATCGCTGTAAATCTATTCAAAGCTGGCGATCACCGATGCGCAGCTTGAATATAATCAGGTATTTAATAAATCCCCTGTATAATCCAGAAACAATTGATATTCCACTTTTATTTCTCATGGTATGCATATCGGGTAGCACCTATTTTGTATCAAATGAAAGTATTCTTTGCTCATAGGCAGGCTGGTTTTTTAACTGTTCAAAGTCTGCATAGAGCAATCCAGATTGAGGAATTGTTGAAGTACATCGTTACGCACCGTAGCAGTAAATTCACGTATATCTGATTTTGCAAGTTCCATTATAGCTCCGTCCAATTTTTTGCTCTCCCGTCCTCAGCACAATTGTGTTTCGCTTACCTATTTACAAATATTATAAAATAATATTCCTAACTTTAATAAAAACCCGATGATACTTGCTCATCGGGTTTTACTTATAACTACATTTATTGGCAATGAGATTTATTTATATTCACAAAGCAATAAAATATCCGAGTATCAATAAATTGAATACGATTCAGTCAAGAATATATTCAACTCTTCATGCGTAGTTAGAGCTTTCACACTGAATTTCGTATTTTACCCGAGATGGGGGGCGCTGAAGCTTAATCATGGAGCTTGCAACTGGAGCACTTGCGTAGGAAGTCCTGTTCAACTTTAAATAGCATGGTACGATGGAGAGTCTTAGCGAAAGAATCTCCATTTCAAGTTATTACTTAGTTATACAAATTCTTTAGATTTTCTTTAGAAATATACTCATTAATTCCTTAGTTTTTTTTATTATGCTTTCTGAAAGAAAAAGAGAGAAGTTCAAAATGGTCAGTAATAACTTAATAAATCTAATTAACCACTATGCCTATCTATTTTTATTTTGCCCGCTCTCTGAGTTCTTTTAGAATACAATCCCATATATAACTAAGCTAGTATCCTCGTATCTGGCCACAGTAAAAATGAAGCGTACGTAGCCACATTAATTGAATATAACCAAGTAGTTTGCTTGCTAGGCGGATATGGAAGCTATACATAACCTGCTAGTTTATTTTGCTGACGCTATTTGTCCTAGCAACGCGTTTTGAATGAAAATGCTAACGGTTTACTGCTGGGTTCCTCCCCAAGAGCACTGATGGCTCGGGTCACGGATGAAGATCTCCTTCATTTACTGGATCTAATTAACCACCGACCCCGAAAATGTCTGGATTGGAGGACCGCTCACAATCTTTCACAGAAGTCCTGTCGCACTTGGTTTGACAATCCGTCTTGTATTAAAAATATTGATATTATTTTGTCCGAAGGTGGAGTCGACGACACAATGAGAGAATTGCTTCGAAAGCTTAAAATTTTACAGCTATTTATGGCTTTGTACCGTGCTAAAATTATTAGGATACTGATTCCTGTAGCTATTTTAGTCATTATCTATGTATATGGAAGACACGAGATTCAGAATATTAACTTAGCTAAAATTATTCATGAATTACGCATGATGCCCGTTCATGTCGTTATTCAATTGCTCATTGCTTCTTTTATAGCAGTATCTGTAATGAGTACTTATGATTATTTAATGCAAAAACAATTTCAGCTTGATATCAATTGGAAAACGACTTATCGATATGCATGGATAGCCAATACATTTAATAATATGATTGGGTTCGCTGGTCTTACCGGTTTAGGACTACGTACATTATTGTATAAGAGAAGTGGCATTCCCATGAAAACAATGGGAGCTGCTGTACTTTTTTTATCGCCTATCGTATTAGTAGGGCTATCTTTACTTGGTTGTCTTGTACTGGTCGGTGTTTTCCCTGTAGAACCTATTTTTGAACAACTTCCTTGGCTTCGTATCAGTGTATGGGGAGTTTCATTGTACTTACCGTTCTTCCTATTAATGCAACGATCTTCCCTGTTCGCCAAATGGTTTAATAAGGGCGATGGCAAGTTACCTTGGAAAGTAGTTATCGCTTCTCTAGGTTCTTCTGTTCTAGAGTGGGCTTGTGCAGGGGCCTTATTTTGGTTATTCACTTTTTATGATCTGAATCATTTACCGTTTGCCCCGGTATTCGGTGTGTATATTGTAGCAGCAATTGCAGGGATTATTAGTATGGCGCCAGGTGGTATTGGAGCATTTGATCTGATCGTGTTGCTTGGACTTCAGACATTAGGTGTTGATTCATCACGTGCACTAACGATTTTGTTATTATTCCGCATTTTTTACTTTGTAGTTCCTTGGTTGATCGGTCTTGTGCTAGCTACGTTTGAGATGAGTCCGAACAGTAAACAAATGCGTGAAATGATTACAACTAGTCTGGACGCTTCACGTAACACATGGGTCAAATTTTGGGGCTGGCCTTCTCATTTCAGCTTACTTAGCGATCTAGGAGCATGGGCGCTTGGAAAGTTAGTATTCACCAGTGGTATCATATTACTACTTTCTGCGGCTACCCCAGGCCTAATTGCTCGCCTACGTTTTATGGAACATGTGTTATCTTTACCTATTATGCGTTTTTCAGAACAGCTATCTGTGACTATCGGTATTATGCTTATTGTCGTATCACGTGGTATTTCAATGCGTACTCGTCGAGCTTACATATGGACAGGAGCATTGTTGTTAGCAGGTGCTATTTTCACATTTGCCAAAGGGTTCGATTACGAGGAAGCTATTATTTTGCTTATTGTTGCATTGGTACTGTGGATATCTCGTGCTCGATTTAACAGCGAATGTGCTATTATTTCTTCACGTAGTATCTGGATTTGGGCGTCCCTTGCTTGTATTTCATCGTTATCGTGTTACATTATTGGTACACATATTCATCCAGCTATTTTGCGACATCTACCAATGCGTGCTCAACAATGGTTTTTGAACCCGCATGAATATGCGGTGACGATTCTTGTTGGATTAATCGGTGCTTTAATTTTAATGGCATCTATATTCACATTACGTCCGCATCGCTACATAGGAACGCGTCCAGATGAAGCGGGTATAGAGAAATTGACTCAATTTCTTGCCGAAGAAGACGGTAATCTTTTGACTCATCTTCTCTATCTAGGAGACAAAAATTTTTACTGGGCGCAAAATGATCAAATTTTGATTCCCTATTCTCGAGTGCGCCACAAATTAATTGTACTTGGCGACCCAGTTGGCAATAAAAATCTTGTCGGTGCTGCGATTCAAGAATTTCAGAGATATGCAGATCAGTATGCATTAACCGTTGTTTTTTATCAAGCAACACCTGAATATCTATCGATCTATCATGAGAATGGTTACAAATTCTTCAAACTAGGCGAAGAAGCTTTGGTTCCTCTAACTACATTCACATTAAGTGGGAAAAGTAAGCAGAACTTGCGAACTGCTAAAAATAAATCAAGTCGTGAAGGCCAAATATTTGAAGTGCTTGCCCCACCCTATCATTCAGAATTACTGTCTGAATTACGCCAGATTTCGGATGAGTGGCTAGGCGATCGTAAAGAAAAAGCTTATTCTTTAGGCTGGTTTAACGAAGCGTATATTCAGCGCTCTCCCTTAACATTGCTTCGGAATGCTGAAGGTCACATTTTGGCTTTTGCAACATTAGCTCCAGCTTATGACCAAAATAAAGTGATCTCAATTGATCTGATGCGTTATTTGAATGATACACCGAATGGCACGATGGATGTGCTATTTATACGTATAATTGAATGGGCAAAAGAACAAGGTTATTCTTATTTCAATTTGGGTATTTCTCCGCTCTCCAGTGTGGGTGAAAATCTTAATGCACATCGTGAAGAAAAATTAGCTCGTCTGGTGTTCCGATATGGTGGACACTGGTATGGATTTGAGGGATTGCGCCGTTACAAGGAAAAATTCTCTCCTGAATGGCAAGCAAGATATTTAGCTTATCCGGCAGGTATGGCACTTCCAATGCTTACGCTGGATCTTGTCCGACTGGTATCTCGTCGTCCAGACAAATAGAACTTCTTTAACCTTCAGAATAAATTCTTTGGATAGGCTACAGTTACGTGGACTGAAAAAATGAGGGCAGTAGAATGAAAGCAATAACCAAGTAGACTTTGTTATTTTTCACGGTTAGATATTGGGAAGACTAAGGTGGTCACTTGACCACCTTTTTAATGTTTTGACTCAACTATTCTACCTGCACTCTTCTAGACATAAAAAATGTGGTTTATTGTATTAGATAACAGATAAACTAGATGAATTGGTTGGATCAGTAAAAAGGAATTTAAGGATCAGAGCTTGAAAAGAAGCTTTTTCAGCAAAAAGAATACTGTCAGTCCTACTGCTTATTAGATTCTTCCCAATCAGTTCATGAAATATATCTTAATTTAATATGTTTAGAAGCTCTGTACAGCGACGACTTCACGGCAGCTTCGCTCTTGTTTAAAATTTCAGCTGTTTCTTTTATGAAGTATCCTTGGACTAGGCGCAATTCGAGTACAGTCCTTTGCTCGTCATTACTTATCATCAAAAGAATTTGCTCGACTTCCTCTTGAATTTCAAAATCGATGGTATCCCAGTGACAATAAATAAGTTCCCTATGTGAAAAGTATCCTGCCATCTTTTTTCTTTTTCTTAATACATCTATAGCAAGATTTTTGGCAATTCTCAAAAAATAAAATTTAATACGATCTTTTGGCATTACTTTTCCTTCCTGTTTCGATTGCTTTTCAACAAATACTGCACACTCAACACTACCTATTTACGTTTCATGAACACTTTTCAATAAAGTTATTCGTATCTCAATGCATCTATCGGCTTCAATCTCGCTGCTTTATAAGCTGGGTATACCCCAAATAAGATACCTATACCTGCAGAGCTAAGAAGCGAATATATGATAGGCGAGGCCGTGAATTCAATGGTCATACGAGTTGTTGCTTCAACCCTCCTGTCTCCATACCGAAGGACTCGCCGAAATTGCACGTGTCACAAGCGTATCCAAATTCGTGCTATCCATTTTTCGGTAAACAGGTCGATCCACCAGTTCATAGACCGTACCTTTCGGTTGCCCCATTTGGGTATTTAGTGAATCCATCACTTTTTGCAACGCAGCTTTTGCAATCTCTATATTTTTTTGTGCTTCTATACGAGTCTGAATAATGGTGCTTTGATCAACTGGGGGAATTTTTCCACGGTTGGCCTTCGCCTCAGCAGCCTTTTCTTCCAATAACGCAAGCGAAAGTGCATCCTCACTACTCTTTACTTTGTTATCAGCCAGAAGTACCTCATAATAGTTCTTCATTGTAGTGTAGTCTGTCTGATCTTGGGCAAGCTCGATTTGCTTTTTGGATTCCAGATAAGAAACCGTCGATGAGGCATACCCCTTCCATGCTGAACTACTGGCCGCATCCTCTTCTCCATTACCTGTACCTGCGGGAATGAAGTCCAGATTCTTACCTGCATTTTTCAAGTTAATCCGATTGCGATCTATCGTTTGCTGGGCCTCCTTCAAGCTAAAGCTATTGGATCGCGCCCTTTGCTGGGCTTGACTCAATGTTAGTTTCACACTTGCATTGGAAGCCAATTGCTGCCCCTCTGCTTGAACAAAGGACCCTGAAAAAGAACTGGTTGATAAGGCCAACAGCAATAAAATGAACATACGTTTTTTCATAGAACCCCCTCTTTCTATTTTTAAATAATTGTACAAACACATTTTTATATGAATTATCTATTGTTCTCTTTTGAGCAACTACAAATGAATCATAGTCACGTGCAGATTGCTTTCTGCTTTGGCTAAAAGTATTTCGGGATGAAACGATTTAGCAATTAATCATATGTCGGGGTTTTCTCATAAAATGAATATGAATGAGCGTCTCTCTTTACTCAGCAGAAACATGACGCTCGCCTCCTTTCAGAGGCAGGCGATTTCTGTGTCGCCGTAGGTATGATATGGCTATGCCCGCCGATCGGTACAACAGCTCTCCGGCTAGGATACCGCCAACGACATCCGCTAGTACATGCTGCTTGATCAGCAAAGTGGACGCTATAATGACAATAGACATCGCGGTGACTGCCCAATGAATCGTTCTTCCGAATACCCTTGCTCCACGAAGCATCAGGTAGCTGGTTAGCACATGAATGCTCGGGAAACAGTTAAACGGCTGGTCATGGCTGTACACCAACCAGATCAAACGGTTGATGACGCCTGTCTGGGCTAGATTGTCTGGACGGTGAACAGCTGTTTGGAAAAGGGCATAGACGATATAAGAAAGGATCAGCCCTCCACAGAGCGCAAGTAGCGTCCGGTAATAAGCTGTTCTGTCCTTGAACGCAAGTCCGATAAGTACAGATGCAATGAACGGGTACCAAAGAACATAAGGAATAATAAAGGACGGGACGAATGGCGTTAGGCGATCTAGGTCCGTTACGAGGCTATAGACGTGTTCGGTAGGATGGTTAAGTATACCGTAGAAAATATACAATAACGGAACCACTGTAAGCCATAGAAGAGACAGCCAAGTTGAAAGGAAGGATTGTTTTGTAGGGTGAGTCACGTTATCATCTCCTGATTAGGTTTATCTATAGCAATGAACCCATCATAATGATAAACTCTGAAGAACTTTAAAGGATTTTTCTAAAGAATTTCTTAACATTAGTTGGTAAGGGTTATTCCCTTTCGCATCTTATTTATAGGGAAACTTATCAACAATTTACGTAATAAAAAGCCTTGCCAACTTATTTTTGTTGGCAAGGCTTTTTGGGTTCTTCAATCAGATCAGCTTTCTGATTTTCGTGCACTTCTTGCAGACTTCGAGTCTGAATAGTGTACATATCTTCAGATTTTCTTTAGATATATCCTCGTAAAATCCTTAGATTTTTTCGTTACTATTTTTATATGAAACAAAACGAGGAGATATGGCAATATGTTTCGAATTATTTCTTCCAGTTGTTCGATATATCATCCCTTTATTTGTTGGGTTAAGCAGGGTTAAATTCAGTAAATTTGCCCTGATATCATATTGCAGCGCTTTATTATGGACAGTGACGTTTTTTTCTGTCGGCAGGTATTTGGGGGAAATCATATTTTAGATCTCGATCTTTGATCGAATGAACCCAAAAGGGAGAAATTAAATAATGGAGGAAAAACAGTTGAATATCAGTGAATGTCTACTTTTTTTGCAAGGATTTCTCACAAATCCACAACGAGTAGGAAGTGTTATACCTAGCTCCCGATTTCTAGCAGCTAAAATCGTTGAGTCTGTACCATGGAATGAGGTAAAGGCAGTCGCAGAACTCGGGTCAGGTACAGGTGCTATTACACGTTTCGTGAAGCCACATTTAACCGGATCAACAAGAGTGCTATTGTTCGAAAGGAATAAGAAAATGAGAGATACTCTGAAGACAGAATACCCGGATTTCGCGTGTCATTCAAACGCTTGCCAATTAATCAAAAAATTGAATCAAGATGACATCGGCCAGCTTGACTGTATCATTAGCGGATTGCCATTTTTTAATTTTACGAGTGAAATGCGAGAAACCTTACTTAATCAGATTATTAAGGCATTAAAACCAGAAGGAATTTTTGTCGCTTATCAGTACTCACTTCAAATGAAAAAAAAATTTGCCGAAGACTTAATCATCGAAAAAATCGAGTTCGTGCCCTTCAATTTCCCTCCAGCTTTTGTATATACCTGTCGCAAAAGTGGACGCAATAATCGGTATTAATAAACTTTTCGTAGCAATCATGGGATTTGCCTTAATTATAGAATTTTAGTAGCCGTAATCATAAAAAATAGGAAAGGGGTATCATGTAATGGATACAATACTTGTTGTAGGTGACGATACAGAGATTCGAGATGTCATTCACGTTTATTTGCGCAATGAAGGATACTTTGTCATAGAAGCTGCAAATGGTATGGAAGCGTTAGATTTAATAAGATCAATCTCTTTCGAACTTGTCATCTTAGATATTATGCTGCCACAGATGGATGGCATTAATGCTTGCATTAAAATAAGGGAAATATCGAACACCCCCATTATCCTGCTATCGGCCAAGGAAGAAGATATTGATAAAATTGTAGGTCTTACTCCCGGTGCGGACGATTACATGATAAAACCCTTTAATCCGTTAGAATTACTCGCTCGAGTAAAAGCTCATTTGCAGCGACAATCATTAATAGGAAAAGAAGAATTTAATTCTCTTATATTCTTCAAAGATCTTGTTATCGATAAAACTAAACATTCCGTTACATTGAAAGAAGATAACATTTCACTGACCCCTCTTGAGTTTTCAATTCTAGAGTTGCTTGCAAGCCACCCTGGGCAGGTATTTAGCTTTGATGAGATTTACGAAAGTGTGTGGGAAGATCCTATTGGGCATTCCGATAATACAGTGATGGTCCATATTCGTAATTTACGAGAGAAATTAGAGAAATCCCCTAGAGATCCTCAGTATATTAAAACGGTTTGGGGAGTTGGTTATAAAATTGACTGAAAATGTGCAAAAGCCAAAACGAAAAAAAAGGATGATTCAGGTCAATATTTTAATCAGAATGATGCTAAGTCTTATTATCGCCACAACCATAAATAACATATTCATTTTACTTTTACTGGAAATTGTCTATGGCATGAAATTCGAGTGGCTCCTCAATTTCATTCCGTATATTTTCCCCCCCTTGTTTATGGTTTTCTTTATTATTACTTTCCTCGCTTTGACTCGACGAATCGTAAGAGACTTAATTTCGTTGGAGCAGGGGCTTCAAATTATATCCGAGGGTAATTTAAACTATCGAGTACCTGTCATGCGAAAAGATGAACTCGGGAGGGTTGCGTTTAATATCAACTTGATGGCGGAACGTCTGCAACAGCAGATCGAAAAGGAACGTAAACTAGAAAGCTCCAAGTTGGAGATGATAACAGGTATATCACACGACTTGCGTACGCCACTTACAAGTATTATTGGCTATATAGAACTTTTAAGAACAAATTCATTTCAGAATAAAGATGAATATACGCGATTTGTTCAAAACACTTATAACAAAGCTATTCATTTAAAAAAATTGCTCGATGATTTGTTTGAATATACCCGACTTACTTCGATCGATACCCGCCTGGACCTAAATAAGATCGATGTATTCCAGCTTCTAGATCAATTAATTTTTGAATTTGAACCGATCGCTCAAGAGAACGGTATCAATATTATTAAAGATTTGGGTAACTCTCCTATTATAACTGTTATTGACAGCGAAAAAATTGCCAGAGCAATCGATAATCTACTCATGAATGCCCTTATGTACTCTGTAAAGCCGGGAACCGTTCGTATTTTAATGAGGTTGGATAATAAGCAAATTAGTATTGAGATCGAAAATAAAGGGAACCCCCTCACACAAGAGCAAGAAAATAAACTCTTCAATCGTTTTTATAAAGTAGACCATTCAAGAAGTAGTGAAGGCATTCAAACGGGAGCAGGTCTGGGTCTTTCTATTGCTAGAAACATAATTGAGTTGCATGGAGGAACCTTAACGCTCATTCATATAAATAACATATTTAAATTTACTCTTACTTTGCCTTTCGAAGGAGTTCTGACCAGTTCCATTGGATCAGAAGAAGGTCACTCCAGCAACCTTGATGTATAAGTTAAAAAACTTAAGCCCCCAACAATACTTTGTCCCGGGCTTAAGTTTTGATTTTTAGTATCAAAATTAAACTTACTCTGTTTCCTTAAGTATAATCTTCGAGAGTGCTGACAGATAATGTGTTTATGTAAAACAAAAAAGCCGCGCTTATCACGGCCGTACCATAATTATTGCTCATATATTTAGCCTGTTCATTATGCAGCTCTTTTCTCATCTACTCTCTGAAAACAATATCCCGTATATAATGCTTCAATGATAAATTCATTTAATGCCTCCAACATGTATGCAGGTGCATCCCTGTCTGCTCCAAACGTTTGCCCGCTATCATGAAGAACGATAACAGCTCCACCCTTTAGCTTGGACAGCAGCCTTTGCTTAATTTTTTGCTTGCCGCCAGAGCTCTTCCAGTCACCTACAATAACAGACCAAAGAATCATGCGAAATTGCTTCATCAAAAAAAAATCAAATAGGTTAATGACTCCCCACGGGGGCCGATAATAGAAGGCTTTCTCTCCAATAATACGATTAATGACATTGGCCGTTTTGTTTACCTGCTCGCGAACCTTCTTAGGACTCATTAAAGCATTTGACCAATGTACATAATTGTGGATTCCGACAAGATGCCCTTCATTATGCATCCGTTGGATTAAATCGGGATATTTCTCTGCTTTGCGACCAAGGACAAAAAAGGTACCCTTTATATTATGTTTCTTTAATAAATCAAGCAAAAGAGGCGTAAATTCTGGGTCCGGACCGTCATCAAAAGTTAAGGCAATGGGCTGCTCGCCCGTTCCCCTTTTATAAACTCCGATTCCAAATAGTCGGATTATAAGGGTCGGGATAATCGTGTAGACGAGTAATCCACTAATGATAATTATCAATGTCTGCTTCATGATCCTGCTCCTTTTTAACAGTAATAAATCCATGCTTGCCTTTTTTCTAGGAGCATATCTTTATTTCACTGGATCTATTATTCATTGCAATAGTTCCAAAAATAACTTCTAATGAAGCAAACGCGGACTCTTTAGGATGGAACTGTTTAGTATTTTCTATCATATGTTGAAGAAGTTTTGCATCATCTACTAATTCCGATTGTATGGCTGTGACAAAAGATCAAATTTCTGAATAGTAGAGCTTCCATCACCAATCATGCCGCTTTGTCTCCGCGTTTTCTGATATAGATATCCATAAACTTGAGGGAATGTTTTTACGGCTTGGAGATAAACATTTCGACTCAAATGATTTATATAAGGATGGACCCATTCCATAAAATCAATAATGACAGGTTCCATATGAGGAAATCGAATTTGCATCGCATCTTGTATTGCTTGGGCTACTTGAATGTGACCATCTCCATAATTTCCGGTAAGAATCAACATTTTTTCTTTCGTTCCTTTTTTCATGGAACACAGCTCTCCTTTTCAAAAAATCAAATCTCAGAAGCTGTTAAGAATTACTTTCCTTTTATGTTAAGAGAAATCGGCATAAACTGAAGGCACAGAAAGGATACTTTCATATGCCCAAGAAATGATTCTTATTATTGATGATGAAATGAAATTCGGGAGTTGGTGGGGGTATATCTGACTATGACGATTAATATTTTTAAATCAGCAGTTCGCCTTATGTGAAAACCGTTTGAGCTGCTAGAATATATAGCAACAGTGAAATCATAACTTTGTTGTATTTCCTTTAAATCTATCAAAAGTGAACTTGCGAACCTTCGGCCAAATCAAAAATGTATTTAAACATGTGTCGGGTCAGTTTAAAAAAAGGGAAAAATAAAGGCTGGTCTAGCTTTAGAAAAAAACATCCCGCTTGTAATCGATTAACAAACAAATTGATACAAGTTATTACAATGGCGAAACTGAGATATGCAATGACGAGACTGAAAACTAACGCCAAAAAAATCTCAAAGCAAACATTTCTTTTGCCGTTTATCAGTTTCAATTCTCTACCCAACTCCCCAAACGGTTTTTATATATCGAGGCTCTCTTGGGACATCATCTATTTACTCGTGTAAATTCAGAATTTAAACTACTACCGTATTATCTAAATTTCCTAAAGGTTGATTCCACACATCACGCTTTGCTCCTTTTCCGACTTTTAAGAATCATGAATATGACAATTCCTATGATTAAGGCAAGTCCCACATATATACCGTAGTGATAAATCACTGTCCCGATTGTTTCCACATGACCACCTGCAAATTGGCCAACTACAAAAAAGACAGACGTCCAAACAAGCCCGGCTGTATAGGAATAAAGGATATAACGGCGAAATGACATTTTATTAATTCCGACTAAATAGGGAACAATATGCCTCACCACCGGAAAAAAGTAGCTAAAACTCAATGCAATATTTCCATATTTATTTAGAAGGTGTTCTGATGTTTGTATATGCTTCCCCAATTTTTTTTTATGGCGAAGTTTATCCAGCACCGGCGAACCGAAAAACCTGCCTAGAATATAACCAAGAGATAGCCCGGAGATAACTCCTAAATAAGTGATAATAAATGCTGGGAAATAATGAAGCAATCCTACTTTGCTAACGGCTCCGCCGGTCATAACGACAACCTCGTCCGGTATTGGCATTCCAACAATTCCGAGCCATAATGCAAAGAATAAAGCAGCATAACCAAACTGCGCAATCCAATGAATTAGTGTGTCATAACTCACTTAAATCCCCTCCTTCTTACGGCATGTATAAACAAAAGCAGGAGGAAAATTGAGGGGCACAAAATTGATTTTATCAATAATGAATTTCTCAGATAAATGTTTCTTCATCTGAAGGGAGTATTGAAAAGCGATAAATTTGCCCTCTGGTTTTAAGGCTTCGGTAATTTGATGGAGTAAAGTTTCTCTTAATTCGCTCTTAAAATTAAAAAAGGGTAATCCGCTAATAATACAGTCCAACGGATCAATGCCTTGTTGATTCATTATTTTTGTTAAATGACAAGCGTTTGAATGACATGACATGAGAAGTTTGGGTAGGTTGTTTGCAAAACCCTCCTCATCTTATCGTCCATTTCAAACAATAACACCTTAGCAGATCGATTTACTCGCAGTTCGATAAAGCGTGTGATAGCTCCTGTGCCAGAACCGAATTCTGCAATTGTGGTTACCTCATTCCATGGCACAGATTGAACCATTTTACTCGCTAGAAACCGTGAACTAGGCAAAATACTTCCGACTCGCTTTGGATATTTAATATATCTTTGCAAGAACATTGCATACTGATTTGAAGTCAAATGACTCTCCCCCTTTCTTCTGTTTTTTTCATTTGTCCACCAGCTTATGCAGTAAGGCCGGATAATTTTGACTTGAACCACTTGGTTGTGATAAAGGTGCCAACGGCTATGATTAAAGAAACCACGGCCAATTTAGGATCGATCAAATCTAGCAAATTCAATATATAATGTCCAAGGAACTTGCCAAAGGCAAAGAACGTTGCGGTCCAAATAAACGCGCTGGAATACGAAATCAAAGCAAACTTCTTGTATGAGATACCGTTTAGACCAACGAATACAGGCAAAATATACCGAACAACTGGTATGAAATGTCCAAGACACATTGCGATATCTCCGTGTTGTTCAAAAAATTTCTCTGCTTTCTGAAAATGACGGTTGTTTTGAAACTTTAGTTTGAATTTTTCTCCAAAGATTCTGCCCGCAAAATAAGCAATTGTAATTGCTGTAAATAAGCCAGCGAGGATAACAATATATACAATCCACGGGTTTAAAGCTCCGTTGTTACTCAAAATTCCACCTGTTAGTATGGTTATTTCATTTGGAACCGGGACACCGAATGGACCTAGGCAGAAGGCTAAGAAAAAAAAGAGATATCCATAATGATCGACTAGCTGTAAGACGATATCGCTAATCATGTTCTAACCTCCTCGTTAATGTCGATGAAAGTATATTATTATAAAAATCTTAGGAGCTTATAGGGATATTTCTAAAGAAATTCTGAAGTAATACAAAAACGCCTTTAATTCTCCCCTTCAAGCCATGGATTGACATCTTAAACTTTTTACGCCCAATGTAGGAAAGGTCTGATCAGCTTTTAACCAAGCTAATCAGACCTCAACTTTATCCTAACACTTTGGTAATTCTACTTCTTTAGCACTGATGGAAATTGAAAAAGAGAGAATTCTCTCTCCTATTCCCGCCCGTACTGACATTGAAAGAATAACAATAGCAATTAGTTATCTTCTGATCAAAGTTATTAAGTACTCCACTGATCCCGGAATCATTCACCTTGTAATGAAGTGTAACAAAGGCATCCCATTTTGAGAGTGAAAGCAAAGCTTCACCCTACATACAAGTAGAAGAAAATACACGATCATAAACGATCACAAACATCCTCCTCCCCAACATTATGAAGGGATACAAATTAGAATAGCGCTTGGCCTTTCTATAGCCATAAATATCATTGAATTGCGTGGCGAAACAGTTTGCCCTTATAAAAAAGCCTTACCGACTTGGTCGGTAAGGCTTTTTGGGTTGGATAATATAGATTTTAAACCTTCTATAGATGAATCTTTAGATTTTCTTTAGAAATATACTCATTAATTCCTTAGTTTTTTTCATTATGATTTTCTGTATCGAAATAATAAAGAGGTGCAGAAATAGAGGGGATTGGGCCATGTGCATCGGTATGTTCTTCCCAATCGTACGACATTTCCTCCTTATGTCTTTACTTTAATTTTCTCATTTTTAATCGTTTCGGTATCCATCCGTTTCGATAAAAGAAATAAATTTGTTTAATATTTGTACCTTATTCAGCATTGTTCCTGACAATAAAAACAGTAATGGAGGAAAATCAGTTGAAACTTAATGAATACCTTTTATTTTTGCAAAGCTTTATTCGCAGCCCAAAAAATGTAGGCAGTGTTATACCAAGCTCCCAATTTCTAGCGACCAAAATGGTGAAACAAGCCCCCTGGAACGAGATTAAGGCAGTCGCAGAACTCGGATCGGGTACAGGTGCTATCACCCGTTTTATCAACGCCCAGGTGAGCGAACCCACGAAAGTATTATTGTTTGAGATGAATGAGACTATGAGGAATAATTTACAGACAGAATACCCAGACTTCTCCTGTCATCCGAACGCTGCTCAGTTAGTAGAAGCAATGAAGCAAGAGAACATTCATCAGTTAGATTGTATTTTTAGCGGACTACCTTTTTTTAATTTTGATCGTGAATTGAGAGATACCTTGGTTGAACAGATCTATAAAGCACTCAAACCTGGAGGCTTGTTTATCGCCTTTCAATATTCGCTTCAAATGAAAAAGCAGCTTTCCGAAAAATTTATCATTGAAAAAATTGATTTAGTGCCTTTCAATATCCCTCCCGCTTTCGTTTACGTCTGTCGCAAAAAGGAAACAATTTAAATGATGATGACACTTTAATTCACTCCATTAAATGTTTCGCTTATGCCTATGTAGAAAAAGCGAAGAATTTACCTTATTATCAAGATATCTATACTAGTTGCGTAATTTCAGGTACCTTAAACACCTTAATTCTACCAAGTCAAAAAAGAAGGAGCAGTCAGTAATGAATACCATTCTTGTTGTGGATGATGATTCCGAGATTCGGGATGTCATTCATGTATATCTTCGTAATGAAGGATACCATGTAATTGAAGCAGCCGATGGTGAAGAAGCCCTGGATGCCATAAAGACAACACCGATTCAACTGGTTATCCTAGATGTCATGATGCCACGAATGGATGGAATCAGAGCATGCCTTAAAATAAGGGAAATATCGAATACTCCGATTATCATGCTGTCAGCCAAGGAAGAAGATATTGATAAAATTAACGGACTGACTACCGGGGCCGATGACTACATGATCAAACCGTTCAATCCATTAGAATTGCTTGCTCGCGTAAAAGCGCAGTTACGTCGTCAAACATTAATAGGAAAAGAAGAATTTAATTCCCTTATTCTTATTAAAGACCTGATCATCGATAAGAGTAAACATTCCGTGAAGTTAAAGGGCAACGAAATTTCGTTGACTCCTCTTGAGTTTGCTATTCTGGTCTTGCTTGCCAGCCATCCTGGGCAGGTTTTTAGTTCGGAGCACATTTACGAAAATGTGTGGAAGGCGCCATACGGATTTTCTGATAATACCGTAATGGTTCATATTCGTAATTTACGAGAAAAATTAGAGCAGTTCCCAAGAGATCCTCAGTATATTAAAACGGTGTGGGGAGTTGGCTATAAAATTGAATGAACATGTACAAAAGTCAAAACGAAAAAAACGAATTCAAGTCAACATTTTAATCAGAATGGTGCTAAGTTTAATTATCGCCATTGCTATAAATGATATTCTCATTTTACTTTTCTTGAAAATTAGCAGTGCTATGGAATGGTATTGGTTTCGCAATTTTTTTCCTTATCTTCTTACCCCCTTGTTTATGGTAACGTTTATTTTTACTTTTTTAGTTTTGACACGGCGAATCGTTAGAGACTTAATTACATTGGAGCAAGGGCTTCAGATTATTTCCGAAGGTAATTTAAAATATCGGGTATCTATTGATCGACAAGATGAACTCGGGCGGGTCGCGTCCAACATTAATCGAATGACAGAACGTTTAGAGCAGCAAATCGTAAAAGAACGTGAAATAGAGAAGTCTAAGATGGAGTTGATCACAGGTATTTCACATGACTTGCGCACTCCTCTGACAAGCATTATCGGCTATATCGAGCTTTTAAGAACAGACTCATATCAGGATAAAGATGAATATACGCGCTTTGTTCAAAACACCTATAACAAAGCGATTCATTTGAAGAAGTTGCTCGATGACTTATTCGAATATACCCGCCTCACTTCGGTCGATACCCATTTAAATCTGAGAAGGATCAATTTATTTCAACTCTTGGATCAATTGCTGTTCGAGTTCGAACCCATTGCTCAAGAAAACGGTGTATATATCGTGAAAGATATCGGTGACTCCCCAATCGTTGCCTCCATTGACAGCGATAAAATTGCCAGAGCAATCGATAATCTTCTCATGAACGCCTTAAAGTATTCTTTGAAGCCGGGAGGCATTTGCATTCGACTGAAAACGAGTCCTGAGCAAATTACGATTGAGGTCGAAAATAAAGGAGCTCCTCTCACGCAAGATCAAGAGGAGAAGCTATTTGATCGTTTTTATAAAGTTGACCATTCAAGAAGTAGCGAAGGTATTCAAACAGGAGCAGGACTGGGCCTTTCCATTGCTAGAAATATTGTTGAGTTACATCAAGGCACCTTAACGCTTAATCATAGTAATAACGTATTTACATTCCAATTGAAATTGCCTTCTGAAATTAGCTCAAGTAGCTAACCGTGTCAATTAAAGTTTTTTCTAAAGACTTCTATGGAATGCGGAGAAGCTCCGCTTCCTAAACCTCTTATTTCAATCCCCCATTTCTTACACAATTACTCATAAATTTTCGTTAAGTTTCTAAGGTACGCCGAGTACATTGCGTTCTCCGTTCCAGTTGTCTGGTATACTGTGCTTTCACATGTTGAACTACCAATACAGTCCTTAAAGAATATTTATACAGTGACGGATTATTTTGATTTTACATCTTCATTTTCATAGTCTACAATTTTATTTTCCATATTCCCCTGGTTAATAATATGATATTTCTATAAATTGATTACAAACAAGACCCTCGAAGATTTTAAGTCCATACGACTGATGATCGATAATCATCATCATCTGCATTTCCTCAATATACTGAATGTCGCATATAACGTGCTTAAATGATCAATTTTCTTTTTCAAAGAATTATCTCTAATAATCTGTCCATCTTTAGTCCATTGTCCATATATTTGAACTAACCGCCCTGTAGTTCATGAGAGTTCAAGAAGTGCTGTCTTCAGATGCTCTTTTTGAACTAAAGTTAGGTTATTATCCATTTTTATTTTATTAAATTCTTCTATCAAATCTCTTACTAATTCATTATTCACTTCTTTCAATGAAGCCATTATATCTCTAGCCAGTTTATTAATTCTCTTTTGTTCGAATGATAGCTTGATTTTACTTAATTCTTTAAATAGTGAACTTATGGAATGGTTTGATTCTTAGTATACCAAAGGTAAACTACGATTTCTGTTGTGTTTTGTCGATTTTCCAATAAATTGAAATAGTTACTCAGCGGCACTTGACGTCAGATTCCTGTGGTGGATTTTTCCCTTTCATTTGGAAAAAAAACACCCGGCAGGATGCGTACCGAGAGAAATACGGCATACACCCAAGCCGGGTAAGGGATTAGAAAATAATATCAATGGCCTCTAGCACATCTTGCTCCTGTTCGGATTGCCCGTTCAGGGAAATATCCTTCAACAGCACCGAAGGCTGTTCGCAAATTTGGGTGATGATCACGAGCAGGTCCTGAGCAAAATTGTCGATCAGATTGAGCGTAAACAACTTGGTGGCATATTCAAACTGCCCGTTCATTCCCTCATCCAGCAACGAAATGACCAAGGTAAGATCAAATTGAGAAACCGTATGAGTTTCCGGATAAGATTCGATCTTGATATCCCCGAAGCTTTGAACGTTATCTTCCTTGGTTTCCAGAGCAAACATGACATCGAATACAGGATTGCGGCTTTGATCTCGCGGCGCCTGCAGCTTTTTCACAAGCTCCTCGAACGGATAATCCTGGTGGTCGTAGGCCCCCAGCATCGTTTCTTTGACTTCGTTCAAGTAAGCGAGGAACGTCTTCTCCCCGGACGGATAATGGCGAATCGCCAAAGTGTTGACAAACATTCCGATGAGCGGCTCCAGGTCGGCATGTGTGCGGCCCGAAACCGGCGTGCCTACAATGAAGTCTTCTTGTCCCGAGTACTTGCTGAGCAGGATTGAATAGGCCGCCAATAACACCATATAAAGGGTGGCACCGTTCTCATCGGCGATGCGCTGCAAGCTGTCGGTCATCTGCTTGTCGATGCTGAAAGGCAGCACATCTCCCTCAAAGCTGCGAGCGGCAGGTCTGACAAAGTCCGTAGGCAGTTCAAGCGTCGGCAGTTCGCCTTCCAGCACGTCCAGCCAGTAGGCTTCCTGACGTTTCAGCCGCTCTTTTACAGGTTCGGACTGCTGCCAAGCGGCGAATTCCTTGTATTGAATCCGAAGCGGTTCCAGAGTCTCGCCGTTATACAGGCGCAGCAGCTCTTCGACGAAGATGCCCATCGACATGCCATCCGTGACGATATGATGAATGTCCAGCATGAGCAGATGCCGTTCCGCTTCCCATTCGACTAAGCCCACACGCAGCAGCGGCGGCCGCTCCAAATCAAAGACGCGCACAAAGCCGTCTACGATGCTTTTCGTTTCACTTTCCGTCGCTTTCGTATACTCGACGGCAAACTTCAAGTCCGGATAAATCCGTTGTACTGGTTCGCCGTCGACCATTTCGAAGCCGGTTCGCAAAATTTCGTGACGAGCTATCAATCCTTTGAGCGCCGCCTCGAATTGATTCCGTTCCAAGCGCCCGACGAGAACCGTCATGCCGGACATGTTGTAGCTAAGCTCGGCGCCTTCCATCTGCTGCTGGATGTACAGCCGTTTTTGCACGGAGGAAAGCGGATAGTAATCCCTCTTATCCAGAACCGGAATGGAGAGGTGTTCCTGCCGCTCCAATTGGCCGATCGCTTCGGCCATCGCTTCGATGGTCGAGTGCCGGAACACATCGCGCAGCGGCAGGTCCACGCTCAGCTCCTTGTGCACCTTGCTGACCAGCGTCGTCGCCCGCAGGGAGTGCCCGCCGAGGTCGAAGAAGTTGTCCGTCACGCCAATCGTGACCGGCCCGAGCACGTCCTGCCAGATGGCGGCCAGTTTCGCCTCCAGTTCGGTGCGCGGCGCCACGTATTCGCGGCCTGCGCTTGCTCCCCCTTCCGGCGCCGGCAGCGCCTTCCGGTCGATTTTCCCGTTCGGCGTCAGAGGCAGGCGCTCCAGCTCGACGAAGTACGACGGGATCATGTAACCCGGCAGCTCGCTGGCAATCGCCCGTTTCAGGTCCGCCGCCGTCAGGCCTTCTTCCGCTGTATAATAAGCGCACAAAGCTTTCTGACCTTCTTGATCTTCCCTGACGACGACGACCGCTTCCTTCACGCCACCTACACTCAGCAGCTTCGCTTCGACTTCGCCCGTCTCAATCCGGTACCCCCGAATTTTCGCCTGGTTGTCGATCCGGCCGATGAAGTCCACGTTGCCGTCTTCCATCCACCGCGCCAAGTCTCCCGTGCGGTACAGCCGCTCGCCCGCGGCGAATGGGCTGTCTACGAACTTCTCTTCCGTCAGCTCCGGACGGTTCAAGTACCCGCGCGCCACGCCGACTCCGCCGATGACCAGCTCGCCCAGCACCCCGACCGGCACCGGGTTCAGATGCGCGTCCACGATGTAGAATTTCGCATTCAGCCACGCTTTGCCGATCGGCACATGGCCTGTCTGCGGCAGCTTCGTCAGCGGCTCGTCGTAGAAACTTGAGTCGATCGCCGCTTCCGTCACGCCGTAGGCGTTGATGATCCGGAACAACGAGCCGAAGCGTTCCTGCAAGGTCCGGTAATCCGCCACGCTGCAGCTGTCCGAGCTCGTGATCAACAGCTCCATCCAGCTCATATCCAGCCGCTGATCGTGCACGTACTCCAGGAACGGCACGATCAGCGCCGGCGTCGATTCGAAGATGGTGACCCGCTCCCGCTCCATCCAGTGGTGCAGACGAGACGGATCGATCCGGTCGTCCTTCGGCACAATCACCATCGTGCCTCCGTTGTACAGCGTCCGCGCGATATCTCCCACGAACACGTCGAACGAGAAGCTTGCGAGCTGCAGCAGCCGCACCGGGAACTGATCCAACCGGTATTCCCGCCGGTAGCCCGCCGCCGTGTTCACCAGGCTGCGGTGCTCGATCATCACGCCCTTCGGCTTGCCCGTCGTTCCCGACGTGTAGATCACGTACGCCAGATCCTCCGGACGGCATTCGTGCAAGTGATCATCCGCTTCCAGCGGCGCATTCGCCCGCTTGTCGCTGTACGACGCTTCGTCGTCCAGGTACAGCACCGCCGCCAGCGCCAGCTCCTCTTCGCCGAGCCAGGCTTCGGCGCGCTCTCGCAGCGGCGTTTGCGTCAGCAGCACCTTCGCTCCGCTGTCTTCGAGCATGAACCGCACGCGCTCCGCCGGGTAATCCGGGTCGAGCGGCACATACGCCCCGCCCGCTTTCCAGATGGCCAGCACGGCCACCAGCAAGTCCACCGAACGCTCGGCGAGAATGCCGACGATCGACTCCCGGCCGATGCCGCTTGCGCGCAGCGTGGCCGCCAAGCGATTCGCCCGCTCGTTCAGCTCCGCATACGTCAGCCGGTCATTCTCGTACACGACGGCCGCCGCTTCCGGCGTGCGCTCCGCCTGTTCCTCAAACAGCCGGTGGAACGCGGCCGCAGGAGCCGCTTCCGGCTGCGCCGGGTTAAACGCGCCGAGAATTTGTTCTTTTTCCTCTGCCGTCAGCAAGTTCAGCTCGGCAATAGTCGCCGACGGGTTGCGGAGAATGGATTCAAGCAGCTGCAAGTAGTGAGCGGCCAATTTCTCCACCGTTTCGGTTTTATAAAGAGCAGTGGCGTATTCAAACAGATATTCCAAGCCTTCCTCGATCTCCGTGACGTCCAAGCTGAGATCGAATTTAGAAACAATTTCTTCGCTGGCATACGTCGACAAATGGAGTCCGGGAAGCTGGATTTCCAAATTCTCTGTATTCTGCAAAGCAAACATCGTATCGAACAGCGGATTGCGGCTTAAATCGCGAGCCACGTTCACCTTACCCACCAGTTCCTCAAACGGATAATTCTGATGTTCAAAAGCGCCCAGCGTCGTCTCCTTGATTTCCTTCAAGTAGTCAAGGAACGTCTTACCGGCAGCCGGATAACTGCGGATGGCCAGGGTATTGACGAACATCCCGATCAGCGGCTGAACGTCGCTGTGATTTCTTCCCGCAATCGGCGTACCGACCACCACGTCTTCTTGCCCCGTATATTTATGCAATAATATTGTATAACCAGCAAGCAGAACCATGTAAAGCGTTGCCCCGTTCTCGGCTGCAAGCCGTTTCAGACCCTCGCTTTTCTCGCTATGCATAAATAATTGCAGCGTGCGGCCCTCGTAGCTCTGCATAGCCGGGCGCGGATAGTCCATCGGCAATTCCAAAACCGGCAACTCTCCGCGGAACATGTCGAGCCAGTAGGCTTCCTGCTTGGCAAGCTGAGCTTTCTGCTCGTCCGATTGCTGCCATACCGCATAATCTTTGTACTGAATGCGGAGCGGCTCCAACTGCTCCCCGCTGTACAAGCGGACGAACTCTTCGATCAGTACGTCAATCGAAACGCCGTCAGATACGATATGATGCGTATCGAACATTAGAATGTGCCGGTCTGGCGCCAGTTCGGCAAGGCCCACCCGCAGAAGTGGCGGCTTCGCTAGATCAAACGGACGAACGAATTGGCGCACCGTTTCTTCCGCCTGCTCCCCGCTGATCTGCACATATTCCACCTGGAAGGCGGCTTCTTCGTAAATCCGCTGAACCGCTTCGCCTTTTACCATCTCAAAGCCGGTACGCAGCGTTTCATGACGAGCTACGAGCCCGCGGAACGCTTCTTCAAAACGCTGCCGGTCGAGCTCCCCTTCGAGCAGCATAGCTCCCGGTATGTTGTAGCTCAGCTCGGCTCCTTCCAGCTGGTTCAAGATATAGAGACGTTTCTGAGCGGAAGAGAGTGGATAATACTCGCTAGGTTCCGCAGCCGGAATAGCCGTGAACGAGCCGATCTCCAGCCGCTCCATAGCCGCGGCCATTTCCTCAACCGTCGAGTAGCGGAATACGTCGCGAAGCGGGAATTCAACGCCTAGCTCCTTATACATTTTGCTGACAAGCGTCGTCGCCCGCAGGGAGTGTCCGCCGAGGTCGAAGAAGTTGTCCGTCACGCCTACCGCATTCTCCCGAACAAGCACATCCTGCCAAATGGCGGCCAGCTTCGCCTCCAGTTCGGTGCGCGGCGCCACGTATTCGCGGCCTCCGCCTGCTCCCCCTTCCGGTGCCGGCAGCGCCTTCCGGTCGATCTTTCCGTTCGGCGTCAGAGGCAGACGCTCCAGCTCCACGAAGTACGACGGGATCATGTACCCCGGTAGCTCGCTGGCAATCGCCCGCTTCAGGTCCGCCGCCGTCAAGCCTTCTTCCGCTGTATAATAAGCGCACAAAGCTTTCTGACCTTCTTGATCTTCCCTGACGACGACGACCGCTTCCTTCACGCCACCTACACTCAGCAGCTTCGCTTCGACTTCGCCCGTCTCAATCCGGTACCCCCGGATTTTCGCCTGGTTGTCGATCCGGCCGATGAAGTCCACGTTCCCGTCCTCCATCCACCGCGCCAAGTCTCCCGTGCGATACAGCCGCTCGCCCGCGGCGAACGGGCTGTCTACGAACTTCTCTTCTGTCAGCTCCGGACGGTTCAAGTACCCGCGCGCTACCCCGACTCCGCCGATAACCAGCTCGCCCAGCACCCCGACCGGCACCGGGTTCAGATGCGCGTCCACGATGTAGAATTTCGCATTCAGCCACGCTTTGCCGATCGGCACATGGCCTGTCTGCGGCAGCTTCGTCAGCGGCTCGTCGTAGAAACTTGAGTCGATTGCAGCTTCCGTCACGCCGTAAGCATTGATGATCCGGAACAACGAGCCGAAGCGTTCCTGCAAGGTCCGGTAATCCGCCACGCTGCAGCTGTCCGAGCTCGTGATCAACAGCTCCATCCAGCTCATATCCAGTTGCTGCTCGTGCACGTACTCCAGGAACGGCACGATCAGCGCCGGCGTCGATTCGAAGATGGTGACCCGCTCCCGCTCCATCCAGTGGTGCAGACGAGATGGATCGATCCGGTCGTCCTTCGGCACAATCACCATCGTGCCTCCGTTGTACAGCGTCCGCGCGATATCTCCCACGAACACGTCGAACGAGAAGCTTGCGAGCTGCAGCAGCCGCACCGGGAACTGATCCAACCGGTATTCCCGCCGGTAGCCCGCCGCCGTGTTCACCAGGCTGCGGTGCTCGATCATCACGCCCTTCGGCTTGCCCGTCGTTCCCGACGTGTAGATCACGTACGCCAGGTCCTCCGGACGGCATTCGTGCAAGTGATCATCCGCTTCCAGCGGCGCATTCGCCCGCTCGTCGCTGTACGACGCTTCGTCGTCCAGGTACAGCACTGCCGCCAGCGCCAGCTCCTCTTCGCCGAGCCAGGCTTCGGCACTTTCTCGCAGCGGCGTTTGCGTCAGCAGCACCTTCGCTCCGCTGTCTTCAAGCATGAACCGCACGCGCTCCGCCGGGTAATCCGGGTCGAGCGGCACATACGCCCCGCCCGCTTTCCAGACGGCCAGCACGGCCACCAGCAAGTCCACCGAACGCTCGGCGAGAATGCCGACGATCGTCTCCCGGCCGATGCCGCTTGCACGCAGCGTGGCCGCCAAGCGATTCGCCCGCTCGTTCAGCTCCGCATACGTCAGCCGGTCATTCTCGTACACGACAGCTGCCGCTTCCGGCGTGCGTTCCGCCTGTTCCTCGAACAGCCGGTGGAACGCGGCCGCAGGAGCCGCTTCCGGCTGCGCCGGGTTAAACGCGCCAAGAATTTGCTCTTTTTCCGCCGCCGTCAAAAGCTCCAACTGATTCACGCGGATGTTCGGGTTAGCCGCAACCTTCTCCAGTGCCCGGGCAAAATGACCGTGGATCAGCCTGATGTCTTCCTCTCTGAACGTCAGCGCATTGTACGTAAACCGCAGCAAAATATGCTCTTCCGGAATGACGGTAATGTCCAGGTCGTAGTTCGTTTGCTCCGGCGACTGGATATTAGCGATTTTCAGCGCTTCTTTGTCTCCGCCGACGACCTGCTCAATCTGTTCTTCCATCGGATAATTTTCAAAGACCATGATATGGTTGATCAAGTTGCGCTTTTGCTCGCTCAGCGACTGAATTTCGAACAGCGGGAACGTTTCGTAAGCTCCCGATGCCAGCGCTTGATCCTGGGTTTTTCTCAAGATATCGGCTACCGTCTCCTCGGCTTTGCCTTGAATACGGACCGGGATCGTATTAATAAACAGGCCGATCATGCTTTCGATGCCCGGAATTTCCGCCGGACGCCCGGATACGACGGAGCCGAATACGACATCCTCGCTGTTGTTGTATACCTGCAGAACCAGTCCCCATACGGTCTGCATGAACGTATTGAGCGTCACCTGCTGCTGGCGCGCCACCCGCTCGATTTGCCCAGTCAGTTCCTTGCTGAGTTCCACATCGATTTCAGCCGCTTCAAAAGCGCCCTGCTTCAGCTGCGTTTTCTCCTGGGGCAGCTTGGTCTGCTGATCGTAACCCGCCAAATACTCGGACCAGTAACGCGAAGCTTTCGCGGCATCTTGAACTTCCAGCCATTCGATATACCGGGAGTACGAGGTAACCGGCGGAAGCTCCAGCGTCCGCTTCTCCTGGAACGCGAAGTAGGTGTCGAACACTTCCTTGATCATGAAGGACATGCACCAGCCGTCCATCAAAATGTGATGGTGACTCCAGATCACATGGTAGGACTCGTCGCCCGTGCGCAAAACTGTCACGCGCATAAGAGAGCCTCGGGCCAAATCGAACTTGTTCGCTTTATCCGCGCTGACGAAATCGGCTATCGTCTTCTCCGGGTCTTCATCGCTTACCGAGCGAATATCTTCGAAGTACACTTCACACTTCCGCTCGCGGAATACCACTTGAATCGGCTCGTCTCTCCAGCCGGTAATAAAGTTGGTCCGCAGCGCCTCATTCCGCTGCACCAGCGTATCCAATCCTTGGGTGAAGGCTTCGACATTCAGGCTTCCGTACAGATCGAAGGTCACCTGTTCGAAGTAAGCTTCCGAATCGGCATCCAGTAGGCTGTGGAACAACATCCCTTTTTGCAGCGGAGTCAGGGTGTATATATTCTCCAGTTCGCCGAGCGCCGCCGTATGTTCAGCCAGCCGCTCCAGTTCCTCCAACGTCACATCTTGAAGCAGTACGTCGCTAGGCGTAAGCTCCGGCCGCTCTTTCGATACGCAATGGCTGATGACTTCACGCAAGCTCGAATGAAGCAGGGTGCCCAGGCGCTCTACCGTTTCCCGTTTATACTGGGTTTCCCCATAACGGATCGTGAGTTCCTGCACTCCTTCCGACACCATACCGTTGATATCGAGGACATAATCCATCACTGCATTCGGGCTTGAATCGGAGCCCGGGCTGAACGGAGACGGCCTCGAGCCGCTGCTTTCGTAATCCTGGTCGAACTGACCCAAATAGTTAAAGCTGATCTCCGGCTCCAAAGCGAAGCGCTCGCCGTCACGCGGCGCCGACAAATAACGCAGGATGCCGTAGCCGATTCCTTTGTTCGGAATGCGGCGCAAGCTTTCTTTAACCTGTTTCACCTGATGACCGAGCGCCTGGGCGTGACCCGGCTCCAGAACGACAGGGAATTGGCTTGTAAACCAGCCTACCGTGCGCGTAATGTCCACATCCGGCAAAATATCTTCCCTGCCGTGGCCTTCGAGATTCACCAGCACGCGTTCCCGGCCGCTCCAAGCTTGTAAAGCGAGGCCAAGCGCGGCAAGCAGCAAATCGTTCATTTCCGTATGGTAAGCACGGTGTGCCTGCTTCAGCAGCTGTTCGGTTTCCTCCGCCGTCCAGCGAACGGTCACGAGCCCGCTGTCCTTCAGCTTGGATCTGCCTTGTTCAAAATCTTTCGGAAGCGGCTCATAGGTCAATTGCTCGATATGCTGCCAATACTCTCTCTCGCTTTCCATCGCCGGACCGTTCGCATAATCAGCGAGCTGTTTCGCCCACGTTTGGAATGAATCCGTTTTGAGCGGCAGACGGATCGGCTGCCCTTGCAGCGCCTGCTCATAGCCGGCAGCAAAATCCTCAAGCAGAATCCGCCAGGATACGCCGTCTACGACCAAGTGGTGGATCGCGATGAGCAGGTGGTCGCCGTCGTCGCAGCGGAACAAGCCGAGCTTCACCAGCGGACCGTTTTCCAGATCGATGCTCGCTTGAATGTCATTCGCCTTAGCCTCTACCGCTTCTTTCACGTCGCCGACTCCCTTGAAATCGACAACTTCCAGATCGAACAGCGCTTCGTTCTCCCCGGCGCCGCGGTTCCAGGCGGTATAGCCGTTCTCGGTTTGGCGGTAAACCGTACGGAGAGCATCGTGATGCACGACAAGCTGACGCACCGCTTGGCGTAAAGCTTCTTCGTCAAAGCCTTGCTTGGAGAACTGCATGAACGCCTGGTTGCTGTGATGCACGTCGGCCGGATTTTGTTCAAAGAACCAGCGCTGAATCGGGGTCAAGCTGACCTCTCCCGTCACTTCGGCCTGGCTTGCCGTTCTCTCCGCCGTTTGCAGCTGCAAACTAAGGGCGGAAATCGTCGGATAATGGAACAAATCTTTCATGACCAGCTTGTACCCCGTTTGCAAAAGACGGGACGATACCTGCAAGGCCTTGATCGAATCGCCGCCGAGCGCAAAGAAATTGTCCATCGTGCCGACCTGATCCACGCCCAGCACCGACTGCCAGACCGACGCAAGTGCTTGCTCGGCAGGAGTACGAGGCGCCGTGTATGCAGCCTCGGCACGAATGCTTCCTTCCGGTACAGGCAGGGCTTTACGGTCGATCTTCCCGTTCGGCGTAAGCGGCATTTGATCCAGGCGCATGATGCGCGAAGGCACCATATGGGAAGGCAGCGCGGCGTCCAGATGGGCCACAAGCCCTTCCAGATCGAAGCTGGAATCCGCTACGACATACCCGCACAAATATTTCTGCCCCCGCTCGTCCGTCCGGTCGATGACAAGCGCTTGGCGCACGCCGGCAAAATTTTTCATGGCCGCTTCAATTTCACCAAGCTCGATCCGATAGCCGCGAATTTTCACCTGGTTGTCGATCCGGCCGATGAAGTCCACGTTGCCGTCCGGCATCCAGCGCGCCAGGTCGCCCGTCCGGTACAGCCGCTCCCCAGCGGCGAACGGGCTGTCTACGAATTTCTCCGCCGTCAAATCCGGACGGTTCAAGTAACCGCGGGCCACACCCGCTCCGCCGATAACCAGCTCGCCCAACACCCCGATCGGCACCGGCTTCAGATTCGCATCCACGATGTAGAACTTGGCGTTCAGCCACGCTTTCCCGATCGGCACGCTGCCCGTCTTCGGCAGCTTCTCCAGCGGCTCGTCATAGAAGCTGGAGTCAATCGCCGCTTCCGTTACGCCGTAGCTGTTAATAATACGGAACTGCGAGCCGAAGCGCTCCTGCAAGGTGCGGTAATCCGCTACGCTGCACGCATCCGAGCTTGTGATCAGCAGTTGCATCGAGCTGAGGTCCAGACCATCGGCATGTACATGCTCCATGAACGGCACGATCAGCGCCGGAGTCGATTCGAACACCGTCACGGCGTAGTCGCGAATCCAGCCGTAGAGGCGGGTTGGATCAATGCGGTCGTCCTTCGGCACGATGACCATGGTGCCGCCGTTGTACAGCGTCCGCGCAATGTCGCCGACGAACACGTCGAACGAGAAGCTGGCGAGCTGCAGCAGCCGGATCGGGAACTGATCCAACTGGTATTCCCGACGGTAGCCCGCCGCCGTGTTCACCAGGCTGCGGTGCTCGATCATCACGCCCTTCGGCTTGCCCGTCGTACCGGAGGTGTAGATGACGTAAGCCAAATCGCGCGGCTTGTTCACATTCGTCGGATTCGATGCGAGATCCGCCGCTAGTACATTTTTCTCGGCTTCTGCCGTGGCGGACGTTTCGGCAGCAGCCGCTCCCGCCGCTCCGAGGCTGTACGTCGCGGCGTCGTCAAGCGCAAGCACCGTTTGCAGCACTAGAGCTCCGTCGCTGCGCCAAGCTTCCGCCTGCTCCAGCAGGCGGGTCTGCGTGAGCAGCACCGACGCCCCGCTGTCCGCGAGCATATACTCGATCCGCTCCGCCGGATAGTCCGGGTCGAGTGGCACATAAGCGCCGCCCGCTTTCCATACGGCGAGCACCCCGATCAACAGCTCCGCCGAACGGCCGGCCAGAATGCCGACCACCTGCTCCGGCTTCACCCCGCGCGCCCGCAGTGCATACGCCAGACGATTCGCTTTGGCGTTCAGCTCCGCATACGTCAGCTTGCTGTCTTCGTAGACAACCGCCAGCGCTCCCGGAGTGCGCTCCGCCTGCTCCTCGAACAGCTCGTGGAACGTTCTCTCTCTCCACGACTCATCCGCTTCCAAACCTGTACCCTCTGCGGCGGGTTGCTTCGCAAGAGCCGAAGACGACACGTCAAACCCGACCAGCAAATCATGCTTTTCGCTGTCCGTCAAGATATCCAAATCCGAAATCCGCGCACCCGGCTGAGCCAGGATCGACGCCAAAAGCTGCTCGTAATGTCCCGCCAGCCGTACCATCGTTTCCTGTCTAAACAACGAGGTAGCGTACTCGATCTTGCAAACCAGCTCGTTATCGGCTTCCACGATATCAAAGCTAAGATCAAACTTTGCCGTCTTTTCCTCGATGTCGAACAGCGACCATTGCAAGCCTTCCAGGGTTAAATCCAAGCTTTCGTGCTTTTGCAAAGAAAACATGGTGTCAAACAGAGGATTCCGGCTTAAATCCCGGCTCACCTGAAGAGCTTCCACCAGCTCCTCGAACGGATAGTCCTGGTGCTCGTAGGCTCCAAGCGTCGTTTCCTTCACTTCCTGCAAGTAATCCAGGAACGTCCGCTCCGCCGCCGGACCCAAGCGAAGGGCCAGCGTATTGACGAACATGCCGATAATCGGCTGCAGGTCGGCGTGAGAACGGGCGGCAATCGGAGTGCCGACCACTATATCTTCCTGTCCCGCGTATTTATGAAGCAATACGGAGTACGCAGCCAGCAGAAGCATGTACAGCGTCGCCCCCGAATCGCCGGCAAGCCGTTTGAGAGCTTCGCTTTTCTCCGCATCCAGCGTAAACGTGAGCGTTTGACCGTCAAACTGCTGGACGGCCGGGCGGGAGAAGTCGAGAGGCAACTCAAGAACCGGAAGCTCGGAGCTGAATACCCCGCGCCAGTATTCCTCCTGCCGTTTGATGCGCTGGCGCTGCTCCTCGGATTGCTGCCAAACGGCGTAATCCTTGTATTGAATCCGCAGCTCCGGCAATTCTTCCCCATTGTAAAGCCGCACGAATTCGCGCAACAGCACGTCCATGGAAAGGCCGTCGGAACCAATATGATGAATATCCAGCGCGAGCAGGAATTTCTCTTTCTCCAGTTCGATCAGCAGGGCGCGCAGCAAAGGCGGCTGGGTCAAGTCAAAAGGCTGAATGAAGCCTTCAAGAATGGCCGCAACCTGATCTTCGCTTGCTTGAAGCTTCTCGACCTTGAAAGCTACGAGCGGATGAATACGCTGAACTGGCTCCCCATTCACGATTTCAAAACCGGTGCGCAGCATATCGTGCCGGGCCACCAAAGTAGTCAGCGCCTTTTCCACTTTGGCCTCGTTCAAAGCCCCTTCCAATTGCAAGGCGCTTGGGAGGTTGTAATTCAGCTCCGAGCTATCCAACTGGTGCAGGACGTACAGCCTTTTTTGCGCGGAGGAAACCGGATAGTACGCTTTCTCTTCCGCTTTCGGAATCGAGCTGTGCCGTGTTTCTTCCAAGCTGGCAATAGCCCCGGCCATCGACTCTACCGTCGTATAGCGGAACACATCGCGCAGCGGAAATTCGACGTTCATTTCCTTCTGAATCTTGCTGACAAGGTTCGTCGCCCGCAAGGAGTGGCCTCCGAGCTCGAAGAAATTGTCCAGGACTCCAATGCCGGAGTAACCCAGCACTTCCTCCCATATCTTCACAAGCTGGGACTCCGTCCGGTTACGCGGCGCTACGTATTCGACGCCCGTTTGCAAGCCGCCTTGCGGCTCCGGCAGCGCTTTGCGGTCCACTTTACCGTTGGACGTCAGCGGCATGCGCTCAAGCTGCAAGAAGTACGACGGGATCATGTACCCCGGCATTCCCTGGGCCAGCGAGGTTCTCATTTCGCTGACCGTCAGCGTCCGGTCCGCCACAAAGTAGGCGACAAGCGCCTTCTCGCCCCCGCCGTCCTGACGGGCGAGCACCACCGCTTCTTCCACGCCCTCGACGTTCAGAAGCTGCGTCTCGATTTCGTCCAGCTCGATCCGGTACCCGCGGATTTTGACCTGGTGGTCGATCCGGCCCAGGTATTCGATGTTGCCGTCCGGCAGCCAAGCCGCCAAGTCGCCCGAGCGGTACAGTTTCTCCCCCTCCGCAAACGGGGAATCGACGAACTTCTCCGCCGTCAGATCCGGACGGTTCAGGTATCCTCTCGCAAGGCCTTCCCCGGCCACGTACATTTCGCCCGCTACGCCGATCGGCACAGGGCGGCGGTTTTCATCAAGGACGTACACGCTCAGCGTCGGGATCGGCTTGCCGATATTGCTCTTCGCCGCCTCCATTTCGACCCACGTTATTTCCTTATACGTAACGTGAACCGTCGTCTCGGTAATGCCGTACATATTGATCAGCTTCGTCTCCGGGTACTTCGTCTTGAAGCCCTTGAGCAGCAGCGGACTCAGCGCTTCGCCCCCAAAGATCACATTGCGAATCCGCAAATCGTATGGATGATCCGTCAAGACCTCACGCAGCAGCTGGTAGAAGTACGTTGGCGTCTGGTTCAAAATGGTAACCTGTTCGCGGCCCAGCAGCGCCAGGAAATCGGCTGGACTTTTCGCCGTGAGCGGCGGTACGATGACCAGCTTGCCTCCGTACAGCAGCGCTCCGTACATTTCCCAGACGGAGAAATCGAAGCAGAACGAGTGGAACAGCGTCCACGTGTCGGACGGCCCGAAGTCGAACAGGTTCTTGTCGTTGAACAGGAGGCGCACGACGTTCTTATGCTCGATCAGCGTTCCTTTCGGTCTGCCAGTCGTTCCCGACGTGTAGATGACATAAGCCAGGTTGCCCGGCCCGGAAATCGGCTCCAGGTTCGAAGCGTCCCGCACATCGGCGGAGTCCGCCCCTCTGTCGCCCCAAACGAAATCGTCCAATTCGAGGCGCGTTCCTGCGAAGTCGGTCTTCTCGTGCAGATGCTTTTGAATCAGCAATAACGGCGCGCCCGAATCCTCGATCATGAAGCGGATGCGCTCCTCCGGGTAGTCGGGATCGACAGGCACGTATGCTCCGCCCGCTTTGAGAATCGCCAGAATGCCGACAACCATATCGAGCGAGCGTTCGGCCAGAATCGCTACCAGCTGGTCCGCTTCTACTCCCGTCTCCCGAAGCTTCCGCGCAAGGCGGTTGGATCGCTCGTTCAGCTCGCGGTAGGTCAGCTGCCGCTCGTTCATGACGGCGGCCACGTTGTCCGGATAAAGCTCCGCCTGCTCTTCAAACAAGCCGTGAATCGTCTGCTGCCGCGGGTAGTCCGCCTCCGAATCGTTGAAACCGCGCACCAACTCGCGGATTTCCTCCTCCGTGAGCATTTCCAGCGAGGCAATATCCCCGTCCGGCGCTGCTGCGATGGTTTCGAGCAGCTTGTTATAATGTCTGGCGAACCGCTCCGCGGTCTCTTGTTTATACAAAGCCGTAGCGTACTCCAACCGGCATTCGAGCTGACCGTCCAGCTCCGAAATATCCAGGAGCAGCTCGAACTTGGATGTTTGGTTTTCCAGTGGATAAAACGATTGCTCCAGCCCCTCGATGACAATTTGCTCGTTCTCCGTATTTTGTAGGGAGAAGAACGTGTCAAAGAGCGGATTCCGGCCGGTCGCGCGCGGAATGTGAAGACTTTCTACCAAGTCTTCGAACAAATAATTTTGGTGTTCGAAAGCCCCGAGCGTGATGTCCTTGATTTCTTCCAGGTACGAAAGGTACGGCTTGGAACGCTCCGGACGGCTGCGAATGGCCAGCGTGTTGATAAACATCCCTACGATCGGCTGCACTTCTTCCTGCGTTCTTCCGGCAATCGGCGTTCCTACGATCAGATCTTCCTGACCCGAATATTTATGCATAAGGATGGTGTAAGCCGACAGCAGCACCATGTACAGGGTCGTCCCTGTCCGTGCCGCCAGCTCTTTCAGCTTCTCCGTCCGATCTTTCTCGATATAAAACTTCACGGTTCGGCCGTCAAAGCTTTGCACCGCAGGCCGCGGGAAGTCCGTTGGTAGCTCCAAGACCGGCAGCTCGCCCGACAGCTGTTCCAGCCAATACTCCTTCTGCGGCTGGAGCATCTGCCCGTAAGCTTCGGAATGCTGCCAAACGGCATAATCTTTGTATTGAATGCGCAGCGGGGCCAGCTCCTCGCCCCGATACAGGCGGCTGAACTCGTCGAAGAGCAGCGCTGTCGAAATGCCGTCCGAGACGATATGGTGCATATCGAACAGCAGAATGTGGCGATCCTCGTCGACTTCGATCAGGCCGATGCGGAGAAGTGGCGGCTTGGTCAGATCAAATGGGTGATAGTAAGCTTCCACCACTTGGTCCACTTCCCGCTCGCTCGCTTGGAAATAATCTACAGCAAACTCCACCTCGTCATAGATGCGCTGGACAAGCTCGCCTTGAACCTGCTCGATCCCGGTACGCAGCGTCTCATGGCGCTGAATCAGCGCCCGGAACGCGTGCTCGACGCGCGTGCGGTCCAGCTTGCCTTCGAGAAGAAGCGCCGCCGACATATTGTAGCTGCGCTCGGCCCCGTCAAGCTGGCGCAGGACGTACAGACGCTTTTGCTCGGATGAAACCGGATAGTACTCGGCCTCAGCCGCCTTTGTAATCTCATACGTCTCCTGCTGCCTTAAACCGCCGATTCTTCGGGCCAGCTGTTCGATCGTGGTGTAGCGGAAAACTTCCCGCAGCGGAACCTCGACTTGCAGCTCTTTCCGAATCTTGGAAACCAGCGTGGAGGCCCGCAAGGAATGACCACCCAAGTCAAAGAAATCGTCTTGGACTCCAACTCGCGCAATACCCAGCACCTGCTTCCAAATGAGAGCAAGTCTTGTTTCCAGCGTTGTGCGAGGAGCCACATAGTCACGGCCTGCTTCTACCTCTCCGGTCGGTTCAGGCAGCGCTTTACGGTCAATTTTGCCGTTCGGCGTGAGCGGAAGCTTATCAAGAGACACCAGCCGGGCCGGGACCATATGGGCCGGCAGCTCTTGCTTCAATTGGGACAGCAGATCGCTCAGCTGCAAGGAAGCATCCGCCGCCACGTAGCCGCACAAATACTTTTGCCCTTGCTCATCCGTACGGTCGGTCACCACAGCCTGCTTGACGCCCGGGAAACGCAGCAGGGCCGTTTCAATTTCGCCGAGTTCGATCCGGAACCCGCGAATTTTCACCTGATAGTCGATCCGGCCGATGAAGTCGACGTTGCCGTCTTCCAGCCAGCGGGCCAAATCGCCTGTCCGGTACACACGTTCGCCCGGCACAAACGGGCTGTCCACAAACTTCTCGGCGGTTAGGTCCAGACGGTTCCAGTACCCGCGCGCCACCCCGGCGCCGCCTATGACAAGCTCGCCCGGAACCCCTACAGGAACTGGCTTTAACGCGGCATCGACAATGTAAAACCGGGCGTTCAGCCAAGCTTTGCCGATCGGCACATGACCCGACGGCGGCAGCTTATCCAGCGGCTCACCGTAAAAGCTGCTGTCAATGGCCGCTTCGGTAACGCCATAGCTGTTAATGATGCGGAATTGTCCGCCGAATCTTTCCTGCAGCAATCGGTAATCGGTGACACTGCAAGCATCCGAGCTGGTAATCAGCAACTGTATGGAGCTGACGTCCAGCCCTTCTTCATAAATATGCTGCATGAACGGCAGGATGAGCGCAGGCGTCGATTCGAATACCGTAATATTTTGGTCCCGAATCCAGCCGTATAAGAGGTTCGGATCAATCCGGTCATCCTTCGGCACAATCACCATCGTGCCTCCGTTATACAGCGTCCGCGCGATGTCTCCGACGAACACGTCAAACGAGAAGCTGGCCAGCTGCAGCAGCCGCACCGGAAACTGATCCAACCGGTACTCGCGACGGTACGCATCCGCCGTATTCACGAGACTACCGTGCTCGATCATGACGCCTTTCGGGCGTCCCGTCGTACCCGAGGTGTAAATCACATAAGCCAAGTCTTGCGGGGCGCTGCCGGCAGATTCAAATTCCACGGCTAAGGCATCCCCGTTATAAATCTGTTCATCGTCCATGGCATAGACAGCTTGAAGCTTCAGCCGGTCATCGGCCAACCAACCTCCGGCCCGCTCCAACAGATGACGCTGCGTAAGCAGCACCGTTGCTTCGCTATCGCTGAGCATGTACTCAATCCGCTCCGCCGGATAATCGGGGTCCAGCGGTACATAGGCTCCGCCGGCTTTCCAAACGGCGAGCACCCCGACCAGCAGTTCCACCGAACGCTCCGCCCAGATCCCCGTAATCGTCTCCCTTCCCACGCCCTGTTCGCGAAGGAGAGAAGCCAGCCGCTCGGCGCGTTCGTTCAATTCGCCGTAGGTCAGCTGTTTGTCCATGTAGACGACTGCCGGATGATCCGGAATTTCCAGGGCAAACTTTTCAACATACCGATGAAACGCTTCTCCCTCGCTCAGCCCTGCCACCGGCGGGTTAAAAACGTTGAGAATGCGGTGTCTCTCCTCATCGCTCAGCAGAGAAATCTCGCGTACCGGCAGTTCGGGAGTCTGAAGAAACTGGTCCAGAACGGTTACATACTGTTCCATAATCCGATCAATCTCGGCCGTCTCGAACAGGCCGGTACGATAGGAAGCATGGAGAATTACATGGCCTTCATTCAGCATATGGTCGAAGCGCAGCAGCAAATCGTCCATCTCGTGTCTAGCGAAGTGAGCCTCCAGGCGTACCTTGATTTCTTCGTACTCCACGATTTTCAAAGGCAGATATTCCAGAGACGTGCGGAACAGCCCCGAAAGATCGTTACGGCCGTGTTGTTCGCGTAAATCCTGGATCAATTGGTTATAAGGGTATTTCTGATACCGCAGATCCGCCGTATTCTCCTTGGAAACCGTTTGGATCAAGGAAAGCACGTGCCCGTCTGGATTCAGACGAATCCGCGTAGCCACGGTGCTGACGAACATGCCGATCGTTTCTTTTTCCTTCTTGCTGGTGCGATTGGCGAAAACCGTGCCGACCGGAACATCGGTGCTGTCGGTCAGCTTGTACAATAAGGCGTACATGGCGGACAGAAATAACGTATATAAGCTGACCTGATATTGTTCGCTGAAGGCCAGAATGCGTTCATACCGGGAACCGTCCAAAGTGATGGCCAGTTTATTGGATTCGCTGCCGATCGAGAATGGCGGATACGATTTAATGCCGGTCGTTTCAGGCAAAGTGTTGTACTTCGTCAGCCAGTATTCCTTGCCTTTTTGATAACGCTGCGATTGCTCATATTCACGCTCCGCGGAAATATAATCCAGATAGGAAGGGGCCTGGTAACTGCTGGAGATGCCTTTGCGCAGTTCCAGGTATTTTTCCATCACCGCATGCAGCAAAGCATTGACGGACAAGCCGTCGGCGATAATATGATTTACCGTCAAATTGAGCCATACTTGGCCGTTCGCAAAATGGATAATCGTAAATTGGTAGAGGTGTTCGTCGAACACGCTGGCCGGTTTTTCGCTTACTTCTTTCACCCAAGCATAGAATTGTTCGGTTGTGCCTATTTCGAGGCGGCTTATCCTAGCTTGGACATTCTCCGGCTCTTCGAACCACTGCGTTGGATTTTGCAAATCCCCGCTAATGCGGATTCGGAAAACGTCATAGGTTTTGACGATCTCTGCCGCCGCTTGCTCCAGAAGCTGTATGTTGATCTCGCCCGTAATCTGGTAGGTCGCGGAAAGCATCGTGATGGACGTTCCCGGATTCATAATTTCCATGAACCATATTCGGCGCTGGGCTTGCGTTAATCCATATTGCTCGTTGGTATTCTCTCTCACATCGACACACTCCCGGTTTAGAGATTCTTTATAGATAGGCTTTGTACCTAGATGTCACTTAGTCACTCTTAGAAGAACCGCGCAGGCCATTCCCGGAACGGCTCCTTCGGACTCTTCCTCCTTTTTCGTGTCTACGTTTTCTGGTAACTACCGGTTATAAAGTCATACCTTGGATTACTAAAAGACTCTGTCGCATTCGCAAGCAGGAAGCCAGCCGCCCGCCGTAAAGCGGGTCTAGCCGTACAGCCGGGTGTAATAACCCCCGAGCGCCAGCAGGTCATGATGGCGGCCCCGCTCGACGACCGTCCCTTGGTTCATGACGGTAATCAAATCCGCATGTTCCACGGTGCTGAGACGGTGGGCGATCAGAATGGTGGTGCGCCCCTTCATCAATACGTTCAGGGCCTGCTGTACCCAATGCTGGGATTCGTTATCCAGCGCGGAAGTCGCTTCGTCCAGCAGCAGAATCGGGGCGTTTTTGAGAATCGCCCGGGCGATCGCAATTCGCTGCCTTTGTCCGCCCGACAACGACGCTCCTCTCTCTCCCACCGGCGTTTTATACTGTTCAGGAAGTTCCTGAATGAAATGGTGAGCGTACGCCGCTTTGGCCGCTTCGATCACTTCTTCATCCGTTGCATCCGGGTTGCCGTAGCGGATGTTTTCCTCAATCGTGCCGGTAAACAAGAACGGCTCCTGCGGAACGTATGCAATCTGTCTGCGGATTTCGTCCAGCGTGTAATGGCCGAACGGTTTGCCTTGGAGCAGGATTTCTCCGCTGTCCACAGGATAAAAGCCGAGCAGCAGCTTGATCAGCGTACTTTTGCCGCTGCCGCTGGCCCCCACGATAGCGGCGACCTGGCCGGGAAACACCTGCATGGAGATGTCGACAAGCACCTTTTTATCCGCCTGATAGGAAAATTCCACATCGCGAAACTCCACCGCAGCCTCCGACACGAGCTCGCTGTGAGGAGATCCCAAACGCTCCGGTTCCTCTTCCTCTCTTAGTACCTCTTGAATCCGGTGAGCGCCCGCGAGCGAATTTTGGGTCATCGACAGAACCATCCCCAAGTTCAATAAGGCGTGCGTCAGATTCACTTGCAGAACCGCCAGAGCGGCGACGCTTCCCATTCCCATCAGTCCGTAGGCATAAAGAAAACTGCCGATGACGATGATGCCGCAGAACGTGACGTAGCTGATAAAATGATTCACCGCAGCCTGCATGCCGTTCTTCTGCGCGGTTTGCCGAAGCGTCTGCGTCATTTGTTCGTTCAACGCCTCGTACTGGCCGTAAATCGTGCGGATGCGGAACAGCTTCACAATTTGAATGCCGCCCATAAAATCTTTGAATTTTTCGGTCATTTTACCGAGCGTTTGCAAGCCTTGTTCGGACAAGGCGCGAATATCCCGCGCAAATTTCAGGCTGACCACGGAGGACAGCAGCAGAATGACGAAGGATACGCCGGCAAACCGCCAATCGATCAACACCATGGAGACAATGGAGCCGATGCAAAAGACAACTTGAAGCAGCAAAACGAAGTAAACCTGCGAGAATGTAAACTCAACGGTCGTTACGTCGTTGTTCACCCGCGACAGCAAGTCCCCATGGTGCGTCTGCTCCAGGAATCTCGGCCGCACCCGGCACAGCTTGTCATAAAGACGTTCGCGGATATTCAGCACAGTCAGCTCGACACTGCGCTGGTATAAGTAAATGAACCAGGGAGAAATCACATTTTCCAGGAACAAGGCCGCGCCCAAAATAATAAAGGCTTCCACCATCAGGGACGTATCTCGGGACACGGCGAAATCAACCAAGTTATGTACGACCAAGCTGAAGGCGATCAGGAACAATGTCTGGGTGAGCGCCGTCACAGCCAGGCCAATGGCGTACTGGGTTTTGCGCTTGCGGTTCATAAACATCAGCAAGTAGCCGAGTTCTTTCACTTGCGAGAGCCATCTGCCCTTTTTCATGTGTACGCCACCTCCCTGCGTTCGGCAGACTCGGTAAATTCCTGATAGTACGACTGGGCGTACAGTCCCTTCATCTTCAGCAATTGTTCATGAGTGCCCTTTTCAACAATATTTCCTTGTTCCATGACCCAAATTTCGTCGGCGTTTTGTACTGTAGAAAGCCGGTGGGCAATAACCATCGTCGTTCTCTGCTTCATCAATACGCCCAGCGCTTCCTGAACCGCGCTTTCCGACTCCGGATCAAGAGCCGACGTTGGCTCGTCCAGCAGCAGAACAGGAGCATCCTTCAGAAAGGCCCGGGCCATTGCAATGCGCTGGCGCTGCCCGCCGGACAAAAAGCCTCCACGCTCTCCGACATACGTCTGGTAGCCGTCGGGAAGCTGCATAATGAAGGAATGCGCCTGAGCGGCTTTGGCGGATTCGATAATCTCGTCCATCGACGCTACTTCCCGCCCGTAGCCGATATTTTCAGCGATCGTGCCGCTAAACAAATATGAATCCTGGGTTACCACGGAAAAATGCGACCGAAGCTGCTCCAGATCGGCGCCGTGGATCAGGCTGCCGAACACGCGGATCTCGCCCTGGTCCTCTGGAAGCGGATAAAAGCCGCATACAAGCTTAAACACCGTGCTCTTCCCTCCGCCGCTCGCTCCGACAAGCGCGATCGTCTTCCCTTCCGGCACCGAGAAGCTAACATTTCGCAGGATCGGGGATCTCTCCTCATACCCGAAGGTTACGTTCTGAAACTCGATGGGGGCGGCGCTCGCTTTCGGAAGCGAACGGCCATTTTCCGTTTCGGTCGGCTGCTCGACGATTTCGGAGACCCTTCTCAGGGCACCGGCCATTTCAAACGTCCGCGTGATGAGCTCGGGAATATGCTCCAGCGGCTCCAGACACAGATTCAGCAAGTACAGGAAGGCGATCAGCTCTCCCGCGCCTAGCTGCCCTTTGTAGATCAAATAGCTTCCGTAACTGACGGCGAAAATGATCGGGCTGATCATCAGCGTGGAAAGCAGCGGATTGACCCAGGCTTCCCGCTTTTTCACGGCCAGCTTTTTTTGAGCCGTCAATTGCAGCAGCGCTTGGTAGGAGCGAGATAACATGCCGGATAGCAGGTAGCTTTTTACAATAGGCATACCCCCAAGCGTATCCTGGAGGTTGACGTTCATTCGGCCCATGTTCGCCTGGGCTTCCTCCGTCAACCGCTCCAACTGCTTGCCGATCCATTGGGAAACCAGCAGCGCTACAGGAAATAACAGCAGGCTGTACAGCATCAGCTCCCATTGGAGGTAGATCAAATAAGCGAAACAGCCGATGAACAATAGCGGATGATAAAACCACTGGGCGAGGTCCCGAATCATAAACTGCTGGATGAGCTGCAGGTCGTTGTTGATCCGCGACAACACGTCGCCGGAGTGCTGCTTTTCCAAATAGGAGACCGGGAGTTTGCCGATATGACGCATGACACGGTTGCGGATATCCTGCACCGCAGAGGCGCTGCTTCGCTCCACGCCGAAGCTCATGAAAAACTTCGCCGGCACACCGATCAAGATGACCACAAAGACCGTGTACACGATTTGCAGAACGATTGGCCCCGCCCCCTTCTCGGCCTGGGTGGTCAGCTGCTCGATCAAACTTCCCGTCCATATCTCAATAACGGCGGCGGCAATCGCGGACAAGATACCGACGATCATCCAGCCTTTGTGACGGCTTACATAGGACATCAGCCAGCGGAACGCTTTCCAGGCGGCGTAAGCGGTTTGGCGCTTGGAAGGCGCCGCTGTGCCTTGTTCTAGAACAGACGGCTGGCGGTCAGCTTCCATGCAGTACCCCGGCCTCCGCTTCGATCTGCCGCTTGACTTGCTCTAAGATGTCCCGGATGACGACGGCCGTTTCTTCCACGCGCACGAGTTCCAGCAATTCCTCGTGCGCGCCCTCCAGCCGGTAATCGGCGTAAGCTTGCGTCGTTGCCCCCCGCCAGGAAGGCAATTGGTGCTCCAGGCGGAACGCTTCGCTGTCCTTCGCAATCAGTTCGTAAATCCGGGCCGGGATCGTGCCGGAATTAATAAGCTGCGCTTCGTACGCCAAGGTCGCTTTGACCTTCCGATGAACCCGCTCCCGCACGAGCGGGTTGCTCATTAATTCCTTCTCTTCTTCGTCGAAATCGGCAAGCGTTTCTTCAAGCTCTTTCTCCGACGTTTCGAAAGGCGTCAGCGTGTCCTTAATCCACGAGTCCACCATGAGCACGTCCGTTACGGAATAGCCTCTTTTCCCCATCGTTTTGGCTACCTCGAACGTCAGGTTGCCTCCGAAGCAGTAGCCGAGCAGCACGTAAGGTCCTTCCGGCTGGATGCGGACGATCTCGTCCACATAACGGTTCAGCATGGCCTCGTAATCGACGGCATCGTCGATAAAATCAATGCCGTAGAGCACGAACCGGCCGTCGAGCCTGCTTGCGAGCTCTCGGTAACCGATGCCGAAGCCGCTGCCCGGAGGGAAGCAGAACACGTTCAGATCTCCTGCTTTATTCAGCTTAATGAAGGAGTCTCCCCCTTTATCCAGGCCGAGATCCGACTCGCCGAAAGCCATGGCTTCAACTGTTACATTGTGGAATTGACGGTTCAGCGGTATCTCGATGCCCGTTTCATCGTAAACGGCTTGAACGAGCCTCATCAGACTTAACGAATTGCCACCGAGCTCAAAAAAGTTATCCTTTACGCCGACCTGCGGAACGCCAAGCGTATCCTGCCAGACGCGGGCGATCTTCATTTCGAGCAGCGTTCTCGGCGCGACATATTCCGCTCCTCCGACCGCGGCTTCCTCCGGCGCGGGCAGCGCTTTGCGGTCGATTTTCCCGTTCGGGGTCAGCGGCATCCGCGAAAGCTGCACGAGGTGCGAAGGAATCATATACCCCGGAAGCTGCTTGGCGAGCTCGTCCTTGAGTTCATGCGCCGCCAGCCTCGTTTCCGCGACGTAGTAAGCGACAAGCTGCTTTTGGCCGTTCGCGTCGTCGCGGTCGAGCACCTTGGCTTCTTGCACGGCGGCGATTTTCAGCAGCTGCGTCTCGATTTCGTCCAGCTCGATCCGGTACCCGCGGATTTTGACCTGGTGGTCGATCCGGCCCAGGTATTCGATGTTGCCGTCCGGCAGCCAAGCCGCCAAGTCGCCCGAGCGGTACAGTTTCTCCCCCTCCGCAAACGGGGAATCGACGAACTTCTCCGCCGTCAGATCCGGACGGTTCAGGTATCCTCTCGCAAGGCCTTCCCCGGCCACGTACATTTCGCCCGCTACGCCGATCGGCACAAGGCGGCGGTTTTCATCCAGGACATACACGCTCAGCGTCGGGATCGGCTTGCCGATATTGCTCTTCGCCGCCTCCATTTCGACCCACGTTATTTCCTTATACGTAACGTGAACCGTCGTCTCGGTAATGCCGTACATATTGATCAGCTTCGTCTCCGGGTACTTCGTCTTGAAGCCCTTGAGCAGCAGCGGACTCAGCGCTTCGCCTCCGAAGATGACGTTGCGAATCCGCAGATCGTATGGATGATCCGCCAAGACCTTACGCAGCAGCTGGTAGAAGTACGTTGGCGTCTGGTTCAAAATCGTGACCTGTTCGCGGCCCAGCAGCGCCAGGAAATCGGCCGGATTTTTCGCCGTGAGCGGCGGTACGATGACCAGCTTGCCTCCGTACAGCAGCGCTCCGTACATTTCCCAGACGGAGAAATCGAAGCAGAACGAGTGGAACAGCGTCCACGTGTCGGACGGCCCGAAGTCGAACAGGTTCTTATCGTTGAACAGAAGGCGCACGACGTTCTTATGCTCGATCAGCGTTCCTTTCGGTCTGCCGGTCGTTCCCGACGTGTAGATGACATATGCCAGGTTGCCCGGCCCGGAAATCGGCTCCAGGTTCGAAGCGTCCAGCGCATCGGCGGAGTCCGCCCCTCTGTCGCCCCAAACGAAATCGTCCAATTCGAGGCGCGTTCCTGCGAAGTCGGTCTTCTCGTGCAGATGCTTTTGAATCAGCAATAACGGCGCGCCCGAATCCTCGATCATGAAGCGGATGCGCTCCTCCGGGTAGTCGGGATCGACAGGCACGTATGCTCCGCCCGCTTTGAGAATCGCCAGAATACCGACGACCATATCGAGCGAGCGTTCGGCCAGAATCGCTACCAGCTGGTCCGCTTCTACTCCCGTCTCCCGCAGCTTCCGCGCAAGGCGGTTGGATCGCTCATTCAGCTCGCGGTAGGTCAGCTGCCGCTCGTTCATGACGGCGGCCACGTTGTCCGGGTAAAGCTCCGCCTGTTCTTCGAACAAGCCGTAAATCGTTTTCCCCCGCTCGAACTCGGTTTCGGTGTCATTAAATCGCTTCAGCAGCGTCTCCCTCTCGTCTGGGGACAGCACATCGGCTTGTCCGAGCTCCAGATCCGGCTGAAATAAAAGCACGGACAGCAGCCGAACAAGATGGTCGGCCGCCTGTTCCACAAATGCCCGCTCGTACCGCTGCCCGTCAAAGCTTATTTCCAGCTCGATGGAGTGGTTTTGGCGGTCGAAGCGAAAAACCGTATCGGCCGCCACCCGGTTACCCAGCGGTTCCGGATGAATCGGGGCGAAGGACGCGACGGTGTTGACGACCGGAAGGCCGTCCCCCGTATAGTCCAGATGGAGCGGCTCCACCATTTTCCGAAAAGGCAGGTGCTGATGCTCCAGCGCCTCGCCGATGGAGGCTTTGATGCCTCCGAGCAGCGTTTTCAGCGTAGTCTGGCGGCTTACGGACGTCTTGATCACCAAGATGTCATGCGGCGGCGGAGTCCCGTCGGGGTCTGCGCTATAAGAAGGCATGCCGACCAGCACTTGGTCCCGCCCGGTATATTTGAACAGCAGGCTTTTTACTCCTGCCAAAACAATCATGTACAAAGCCAAATCCGAACCGTTGGCGAGGCTAATGATTCTCTCCGAGAGTTCGCTCGGCAGAGTACGATGAAGCAAGCCCGGCTCGGCCGCAGCTTCCCCGTCGGCGGATAATTTGGAGGATTGACTGTAGGGAAGGAAGCTCAGGCTGTCATCGGCGTCAAACTTGCCGCTCCAGTACTGTTCTTCCTTTTCAAACAAAGATTTCATTCGTACCTCCCCTAAAAATGAAGTGACCGCATGTCCCGGCGCAGGTCCGAAAAAGCTTGCTTTCGGCCTGCGCGTTTACGGGCTTGGGCGTTGTTCGCCGTCTTCCTTGGGATGCGCGCCGCTTTCGTTTGACGGCGGAGGCGCGCTTGTAGGATTAGAACGCGAATTCGATCGTATCGACGGCACTCTTTGCGCCTGCCGCCGGTTTATGACATTCAATCTGACTTAGCTCGAGTTGTGGATTTTCCGCAATTTGAGACAGTACCCGCAGGTAATCCTCGGTCAAGGTGCGGATCATCGCTTCTTTGAACAGCTTGGTGGCGTAGAAGAAGCCCCCGCTCAGCGCCCCGTTGTTTTCATACATAAACAGCGTCAGATCGAACTTCGCTTCTTCCAAATGGTCAAGCTCGTAAGTCTTCAGGCTGACCCCTTCCAGCTCGGCGTCTCGTTCTTCGATATTTTGCAAGTCGAAAACGGCATCGAACAGCGGGAAGCGGCCCGGCTCCCGCTTCACATTCAAACGCTCCACGAGCTCCTCGAATGGATAATCCTGGTTCTCGAAAGCACCCAAAGCCGTTTCCTTCACTTCTTCCAGGTAGGACAAGAACGTTTTGTCGCCCGACGGACGATTGCGGATCGCCAGCGTATTGACAAACATCCCGATGACCGGTTCCAAATCGGCGTTCGTTCTTCCCGCCACCGGGGTGCCCACGACCAAGTCCTCCTGCCCGCTGTACTTGGACAGCAGCACGGTATAAGCCGCAAGCAGCACCATGAACAGCGTGCTTTCACGCTCGGCCGCCAATTCGCGCAGCCGCGCAGAGAGAGAAGCTTCGACGTCGAACTCTAGATGCGCGCCTTCGTAGCTGCGAGCCGCAGACCGTTCGTAGTCCATCGGCAGGTCCGCCGTCGGCAGCTCGCCTTCGAAGGTTTGCAGCCAGTACGCTTCCTGCCGCCCGATCCGCTCTCGGTGGACCTTCGACTGCTGCCAAACGGCATAATCCTTGTATTGAATGCGCAGTGGCGGCAGTTCTTCCCCGGCGTAGAAACTCGAGAACTCATCGATCACAATCGCCATCGATACGCCGTCGGACACCATATGGTGCATGTCGAAAAGGAGAATATGCAGGTTCGGCTCCAGCTCGATGACCCCGGCGCGCAGCAGCGGCGGCTTGCCGAGATCAAACGGACGAACGAAGCTGCGGACGATCTGCTCGATTTGAGCCGCATCCTCTTTATCCGCTTGATGATGCTCTATAGCAAAATCGACCTGCGGGTAAATCCGCTGAACCGCTTCGCCCTTCACGATTTCAAAACCGGTGCGCAGCGATTCATGCCGTGTTATCAATTTCCGCAAGGCGGCTTCCAACCGGTCTAAATCAAACTCGCCTTCCACCTGCACCAGCTCCGGCATGTTGTAAAGCTGATCCGCTCCATCCAGCGTGTGCTGAATGAACAGCCGTTTCTGCGCGGAGGACAGAGGGTAGTACTCTCTCTCCTCCGCTTGAGGAATGGCCTCATGCTCCCGCCGTTCCATCCGGGCGATCGCCTCGGCCATCGCCGCAATCGTCGAGTGACGGAATACGTCGCGCAGCGGCAGGTTGACGTTTAATTCCTTAAATACCTTGCCCGCCAGCGTCGTCGCTCGCAGGGAGTGGCCGCCGATGTCGAAGAAGTTGTCGTGAACGCCAACCTCCTTCGCACGCCCCAGCACCTCCTGCCAAATCGCCGCCAGCTTCGTTTCCAGCTCATTGCGCGGTGCGACGTACTCCGTTCCGCTTCCCGCTTCCCCTTCCGGCGCCGGCAGCGCCTTCCGGTCGATCTTTCCGTTCGGCGTCAGAGGCAGGCGCTCCAGCTCCACGAAGTACGACGGGATCATGTACCCCGGCAGCTCCTGCGCCAGCGCGCCGCGCAGATCGTTAACTGCCAGCTCCGCTCCGGTATCCGGCGTGTAATACGCGCATAGCGCCTTCTGCCCGTTCGCGTCACTTCGAACCAGCACCACCGCTTCGCGCACGCCTTCCACCCGCAGCAGCTGCGACTCGATCTCGCCCGTCTCGATCCGGTAGCCCCGGATTTTCGCCTGGTTGTCGATCCGGCCGATGAAGTCCACGTTGCCGTCCTCCATCCACCGCGCCAAGTCTCCCGTGCGGTACAGCCGCTCGCCCGCGGCGAACGGGCTGTCTACGAACTTCTCTTCTGTCAGCTCCGGACGGTTCAAGTACCCGCGCGCCACTCCGACTCCGCCGATGACCAGCTCGCCCAGCACCCCGACCGGCACCAGGTTCAGATGCGCGTCCACGATGTAGAATTTCGCATTCAGCCACGCTTTGCCGATCGGCACATGGCCTGTCTGCGGCAGCTTCGTCAGCGGCTCGTCGTAGAAACTTGAGTCGATTGCAGCTTCCGTCACGCCGTAAGCATTGATGATCCGGAACAACGAGCCGAAGCGTTCCTGCAAGGTCCGGTAATCCGCCACGCTGCAGCTGTCCGAGCTCGTGATCAACAGCTCCATCCAGCTCATATCCAGTTGCTGCTCGTGCACGTACTCCAGGAACGGCACGATCAGCGCCGGCGTCGATTCGAAGATGGTGACCCGCTCCCGCTCCATCCAGTGGTGCAGACGAGACGGATCGATCCGGTCGTCCTTCGGCACAATCACCATCGTGCCTCCGTTATACAGCGTCCGCGCGATATCTCCCACGAACACGTCGAACGAGAAGCTTGCGAGCTGCAGCAGCCGCACCGGGAACTGATCCAACCGGTATCCCCGCCGGTAGCCCGCCGCCGTGTTCACCAGGCTGCGGTGCTCGATCATCACGCCCTTCGGCTTGCCCGTCGTTCCCGACGTGTAGATCACGTACGCCAGGTCCTCTGGACGGGCTTCATAAAAGCTGTCGGTGCCAACATTCTGATGGCTCTCATCGCCGTCGTCCACAGCATCCGTCAGCTTGCCGGAGACAATGCCGGAGACAACCGACGCATTCGCCCGCTCGTCGCTGTACGACGCTTCGTCGTCGAGGTACAGCACTGCCGCCAGCGCCAGCTCCTCTTCGCCGAGCCATGCTTCGGCACGTTCTCGCAGCGGCGTTTGCGTCAGCAGCACCTTCGCTCCGCTGTCTTCAAGCATGAACCGCACGCGCTCCGCCGGGTAATCCGGGTCGAGCGGCACATACGCCCCGCCCGCTTTCCAGACGGCCAGCACGGCCACCAGCAAGTCCACCGAACGCTCGGCGAGAATGCCGACGATCGTCTCCCGGCCGATGCCGCTTGCACGCAGCGTGGCCGCCAAGCGATTCGCCCGCTCGTTCAGCTTCGCATACGTCAGCCGGTCATTCTCGTACACGACAGCTGCCGCTTCCGGCGTGCGTTCCGCCTGTTCCTCGAACAGCCGGTGGAACGCGGCCGCAGGAGCCGCTTCCGGCTGCGCCGGGTTAAACGCACCGAGAATTTGTTCTTTTTCCTCTGCCGTCAGCAAGTTCAGCTCGGCGATCTTCGCATCCGGACGGCTTACGATCGTTACGAGCAGCTGCTCGTAATGTTTCGCCAGCCGTTCGATCGTCTCCCTTTTGTAGAGAGCCGTCGCATATTCGAAGCTGTAATCCAAGCCGCCGTTCTCCTCGCCCACATCCAAGCTGATATCAAACTTCGCGGTATCCAGTGCGCTCGGATAAGGAATCAGGCGAAGCCCTTCCAGCTCAAATTCCTCGTTCTCCGTATTCTGCATCGTAAACAGCGTGTCGAAGAGCGGATTGCGGCTTAAATCACGGGTGACTTGCACCTTGTCCACCAATTCTTCGAACGGATAGTTTTGATGCTCGAAGGCGTGGAGGGTCGTTTCTTTGACTTCGTTCAGGTATGACAGGAATGTCTTCTCCGAAGCCGGATAACTGCGGATAGCCAGCGTGTTTAAGAAAATCCCGATCAATGGCTGCACATCTCCATGATTCCTTCCGGCAATCGGCGTACCGATGATCACGTCTTCCTGACCTGAATATTTATGCAGAAGGACGTTATACGCCGCAAGCAGCACCATAAACAGCGTCGTGCCCGTTTCCGAGGCCAGCTGCTTCAGGCCGTCGGTTTTCGAAGCGTCGAAGAAAAACTCCAGCGTTTGGCCTTCGTAGCTCTGCACGGCCGGACGCGGATAGTCGGTCGGCATTTCCAGCACCGGAAGCTCGCCTTGGAACATGTCCAGCCAGTACGCCTCCTGACGCTGAAGCCGTTCCTTCTGCTCCTGCGAATGCTGCCAAACGGTGTAGTCTTTGTACTGAATGCGCAGAGGCTCCAATTGCTCGCCGCCGTACAAGCGGACGAATTCTTCAACAAAGATTTCCATCGAGACGCCGTCGGAAATAATATGATGCATGTCGTACATTAGAATATGGCGTTTCGGAGCCAGCTCGACAAGGCCTACCCTCAGTAGCGGAGGCTTCGCCAAGTCAAACGGACGGACGAAACGGCGAACCGTCTCTTCGGCCTCTTGCTCATCCGCTCGATAGAACTCCACGGCAAAATTCACGTCCTGGTAAATCCGCTGCGATGCTTCGCCATCCACCATTTCGAACCCGGTGCGCAGCATTTCATGCCGCGCCACGAGCTTACGGAACGCTTCTTCGAACCTTGCCCGGTCTAAAGCACCCTCCAGCAGCATCGCTTCCGGCATGTTGTAACTAAGCTCCGCGCCTTCCAGTTGATTCAGGATAAAGAGACGTTTTTGAGCAAAAGATTGCGGGTACACCTCTCGGTCATCCGCCATCGGAATGGCAACGAATGTTTGCTCATCCAGCCGGGAAATGGCGGCCGCCATGCTCTCGATCGTGGAATGGCGGAACACGTCGCGCAGCGGCAAATCCACGTTCAACTCTTTATGAATCTTGCTGACCAGCGTCGTCGCCCGCAGGGAGTGGCCGCCGATGTCGAAGAAGTTGTCGTGAACTCCAATCTCCTTCGCACGCCCCAGCACCTCCTGCCAAATCGCCGCCAGCTTCGTTTCCAGCTCATTGCGCGGTGCGACGTACTCCGTTCCGCTTCCCGCTTCCCCTTCCGGCGCCGGCAGCGCCTTCCGGTCGATCTTTCCGTTTGGCGTCAGAGGCAGGCGCTCCAGCTCCACGAAGTACGACGGGATCATGTACCCCGGCAGCTCCTGCGCCAGCGCGCCGCGCAGATCGTTAACTGCCAGCTCCGCTCTGGTATCCGGCGTATAATACGCGCATAGCGCCTTCTGCCCGTTCGCGTCACTTCGAACCAGCACCACCGCTTCGCGCACGCCTTCCACCTGCAGCAGCTGCGACTCGATCTCGCCTGTCTCGATCCGGTAGCCCCGGATTTTCGCCTGGTTGTCGATCCGGCCGATGAAGTCCACGTTCCCGTCCTCCATCCACCGCGCCAAGTCTCCCGTGCGATACAGCCGCTCGCCCGCGGCGAACGGGCTGTCTACGAACTTCTCTTCTGTCAGCTCCGGACGGTTCAAGTACCCGCGCGCCACTCCGACTCCGCCGATGACCAGCTCGCCCAGCACCCCGACCGGCACCAGGTTCAGATGCGCGTCCACGATGTAGAATTTCGCATTCAGCCACGCTTTGCCGATCGGCACATGGCCTGTCTGCGGCAGCTTCGTCAGCGGCTCGTCGTAGAAGCTTGAGTCGATCGCCGCTTCCGTCACACCGTATGCGTTGATGATCCGGAACAACGAGCCGAAGCGTTCCTGCAAGGTCCGGTAATCCGCCACGCTGCAGCTGTCCGAGCTCGTGATTAACAGCTCCATCCCACTCATATCCAGTTGCTGCTCGTGCACGTACTCCAGGAACGGCACGATCAGCGCCGGCGTCGATTCGAAGATCGTCACTTGCTGCTGGCTGATCCAGTAGTGCAGACGAGACGGATCGATCCGGTCGTCCTTCGGCACAATCACCATCGTGCCTCCGTTATACAGCGTCCGGGCGATATCTCCCACGAACACGTCGAACGAGAAGCTTGCGAGTTGCAGCAGCCGCACCGGGAACTGATCCAACCGGTATTCCCGCCGGTAGCCCGCCGCCGTGTTCACCAGGCTGCGGTGCTCGATCATCACACCCTTCGGCTTGCCCGTCGTTCCCGACGTGTAGATCACGTACGCCAGGTCCTCTGGACGGGCTTCATAAAAGCTGTCGGTGCCAACATTCTGATGGCTCTCATCGCCGTCGTCCACAGCATCCGTCAGCTTGCCGGAGACAATGCCGGAGACAACCGACGCATTCGCCCGCTCCTCGCTGTACGACGCTTCGTCGTCGAGGTACAGCACCGCCGCCAGCGCCAGCTCCTCTTCGCCGAGCCATGCTTCGGCACGTTCCCGCAGCGGCGTTTGCGTCAGCAGCACCTTCGCTCCGCTGTCTTCAAGCATGAACCGCACGCGGTCTGCCGGATAATCCGGGTCGAGCGGCACATACGCCCCGCCCGCTTTCCAGACGGCCAGCACGGCCACCAGCAAGTCCACCGAACGCTCGGCGAGAATGCCGACGATCGTCTCCCGGCCGATGCCGCTTGCGCGCAGCGTGGCCGCCAAGCGGTTCGCCCGCTCGTTCAGCTCCGCATACGTCAGCCGCTCGTTCTCGTACACGACGGCCTCCGCTTCCGGCGTGCGCTCCGCCTGTTCCTCGAACAGCCGGTGGAACGCCGCCGCAGGAGCCGCTTCCAGCTGCGCCGGGTTAAACGCGCCGAGAATTTGCTCTTTTTCCTCTGCCGTCAACAAGTTCAGCTCAGCAATCTTCGCATCCGGACGGCTTACGATCGCCGCAAGCAAATGTCCGAAATGAGTCGACAGCCGCCGGATCGTGCTTTCTTTATAAAGAGCCGTTGCGAATTCAAAGCTGCACTCCAGGCCGCCGTTTTCTTCCGTAACATCCACACTCAGGTCGAACTTGGCCGTGCCGTATTCGCTAGGGTACGGGGACAATTTCAGCCCTTCCATCTCAAACTCTTTATCCTCCAAGTTTTGCAGGGAGAACATCGTGTCAAACAGCGGATTACGGCTCAAATCCCGGCTGACCTGCACTTTATCAACGAGCTCTTCGAACGGATAATTCTGATGCTCGTAAGCGCCTAAGGTCGTTTCTTTCACTTCTTCCAGATACGACAGGAAGGTCTTCTCCGAAGCCGGATAATTGCGGAGCGCCAGCGTATTGACGAACATTCCGATCAAAGGCTGCGTGTCTCCGTGCGTTCTGCCCGCAATCGACGTTCCGACGATCAAATCGTCCTGACCTGTGTATTTATGCAAAAGCACGGTATATGCCGCAAGCAGCACCATATAAAGCGTCGTTCCTCTTTGAGCGGCCAGCTGCTTCAAGCCTTCGTTCGTTGCCTCGTCCACGAAGGACGTCAGCGTTTGTCCCTCAAAGCTCTGCACGGCAGGACGCGGATAGTCCGTCGGCATTTCCAGAACCGGCAGCTCGCCCCGGTAACGGTCCAGCCAGTAAGCTTCCTCGCGTTTCAACTGCACTTTTTGCTCGTCCGACTGCTGCCATACCGCATAGTCCTTGTATTGAATGCGCAAAGGCTCTAATGACTCGCCGCCGTACAGACGAACGAGTTCCTCGACTAATACGTCCATCGAAACCCCGTCGGAGACGATATGGTGCATGTCGAACATCAGCAAATAACGTTCGGCTGCCAGCTCTACGAGCTCCGCCCGCAGCAGCGGAGGCTTCGCCAAGTCGAAAGGCCGGATGAAGGCCTGCACGACTTCGGGCGCTTCTTCCTCGCTCGCATGACGGTACTCGACGGCAAAGTCGACGCTCTCGTAAATGCGCTGTACTGCTTCGCCTTGTACGATCTCAAAGCCGGTTCGCAGCGTTTCGTGCCGTGCGATCAGTCCGTGGAAAGCCTTCTCCAGCAGGCTCCGGTCAATCGATCCTTCCAGCAGCAGCACGCCCGGTATGTTGTAGCTCTGATCGGCCCCTTCCAGCTGATTCAGGATAAACAGCCGCTTCTGAGCTGAGGAAAGCGGATAATATGCTCTTGCGCCTGCCAACGGAATCGACGAGAACGACTGCTCTCCGATCCGGGAGATGGCCAGAGCCATCTCTTCGATCGTCGAGTAGCGGAATACGTCGCGCAGAGGCAGCTCGACGTTCAGCTCCTGATGCACCTTGCTCACCAGTGTCGTCGCCCGCAGGGAATGGCCGCCCAGGTCGAAGAAGTTGTCATGAACCCCGATGTGCTCCAGTCCGAGCACGCTTTTCCAAATTCCCGCCAAGCTGGCTTCCAGCGGAGTCCGAGGCGGAGTACGTTCTTCGCCCGGCTGCAAGCTCTCCTCCGGCGCCGGGAGTGATCGGCGGTCGACCTTGCCGTTCGTCGTCAGCGGGAGCCGCTCCAACTGGATCAGGTACGCCGGAATCATATAGGCCGGCAGTTCCTGGGAAAGCACGCTCTTCAGCTCGGCCGCCGGAAGCTCGCGGTCCGCTTCATAATAGGCGCAAAGCTGCTTCTCGCCGGAGGCGTCTTCCCTCGCGAATACCGTCGCTTTCCGAATTCCCTCCACTTTCTGAAGCTGAGCTTCGATCTCGCCCAGCTCAATGCGGAAGCCGCGGATTTTCACTTGGTCGTCAGTCCGTCCCACGTATTCGATCGTGCCGTCCGGCAGCCATTTCGCCAAATCCCCCGTCCGGTACATGCTCTCTCCCAGCACAAACGGATTGTCCACAAATTTCTCCGCCGTCAGCTCCGGCCGGTTATTGTAGCCCCGTACCAAGCCTTCTCCGCCGACGCAAAGCTCCCCGGCCACGCCGATCGGCAGAAGCTTATTCCGGCTGTCGACGATATACACCGTCGTATTACTGATCGGCCGTCCGATGGGTACGGTAACCGCCGACTCATCGACGAAGTCGACCGGAAGGTACGTGGTATAAACCGTGCTTTCCGACGGGCCGTACAGGTGGTTGAGCCTGCCCGGTCCGATATGGGCGAGCGCTTTACGCACATGTCCGACCGACACTCGCTCTCCTCCGAACAAAATCGCCCGGACATCCCGCAGGCAGTCAACGTTCACATCTACAAGGACGTTGAAGAAAGCCGTCGTAATCAGCATGACCGAGATGCGCTCGCGCTGGATGAGATCCGCCAGCCGGACGATTTCCAGCAAAGTCTCGCGGGGAACCAGCACCAGCCGCGCCCCGTTGGTCAAAGCGCCGAAAATATCGAAAATCGCTCCGTCGAACGAATAGCTCGAAAGCTGGAGGACATGATCCCGTTCGGTGATGTCGATATAATTCGTATTTCGCACGATCCGCACGATGTTGCGGTGCGAAACAAGGTTGCCTTTCGGCTTGCCCGTCGTGCCTGACGTATAGATGACGCAGGCCAGATCCGTCGCTTCGGTGCCCGGATTTAGATTTGTGCCGTCCTCGTGATAGAAGGACTCGTCATCCAGTAAGATCACGGAGTCCGAACCCGCCAGGCGCTCGCGCAGGCGGCTTTGCGTCAGCATGACCTGCGCTCCCGAATCCTCAATCAAGAAACGGATACGCTCCTCGGGATATTCCGGGTCAATCGGTACGTAAGCCGCTCCGGCTTTGTGTGCCGCCAGCATGCCCACCACCATTTCGATGGAACGCTCAGCCATAATGGCGACCAGACGGCCTTTGGATATCCCGTGGCTACGCAAGGTACGGGCAAGGCGGTTGACGCGTTCGTTCAGCTCGCGGTAGGTCAGCTCTTGCTCATTCAAGGAGATGGCGGCTGCATCCGGGAGGCGCTCCGCCTGCTCTTCGAACAATTGAATGAGCGTCTTCCCGCGCGGAAATTCCGTGGTGGTGTCATTAAAACGTCCGAGAAGGTCGGCCTTTTCCGCCTCCGTCACAAGTTCCAGCTCGCCCACGGTAATTTCCGGGTTATCCGTCACCTGCTCCAGCAGATGGACGAGATGACCCTTGAGCCGCTCGATGCTGTCTTTATCGAACACTTCGGCGTTAAAGTCGAACCGAATTTCGATCTCGACTCCCGGCACCACGGTCACGTTGAAGTTATAGTTCGTCTGCTCCTCCATCTGAACGTCAGCGATCGTCAGGTCGCCGTGCTGCTGGTCGCCCGCCTGCTCCATCTGCTCGTCCACCGGATAGTTCTCGAAAGCGATGATATGGTTGATCAGGTTCTGCTTTTGCACGCTGCTGGCTTGAATTTCATACAGCGGATAGTAATCATAACGCCCGGACTCCAGCGCCCGCTCTTGGAGCTTCGCCATCAGGTCGGCGAACACGGTGTCCGCTTCGCTCGTGACGCGGACCGGCACCGTATTGATGAACAGCCCGATCATGGACTCGATGCCCGGGATTTCCGCCGGTCTTCCGGCCACGACGCTGCCGAATACGGCATCGTTTGTTCCGTTATATTTTTGCAGCATCACGCCCCAAGCGGCTTGCAGCAGCGTATTGACCGTAACCAGGCGCTGTTTCGCCACCCGGTCCATCCGCTCGCTCAAGTCCTTGCCCAGCTCGGCGGTGACGTGATCAGCCGTAAATCTGCCGTTTGGCGCCGGTTCCTTTTGTCCCGGGAGTACGGTTTGCCCTTCATAACCTGCCAGGAATGCCGTCCAATAGCCGGATGCCGCCTGATCGTCCTGTTTCTCCAACCATTCGATATAAGCGCCATAATCCGATCCCTTATCTCCCGCTGGCAGCTTGCCGGATGCCAAGGCCGAGTACGTCTCAAACAGCTCCTGCGTCAGCTGCGGCAGGCACCAGCCGTCCATCAAAATATGCTGGAAACTCCACAGCACATGATAGCTTTGCTCTTCGGTGCGCAGGATCGTAACCCGAACGAGCGCGTCATGTTCCATGTCGAAGCCGCGAAGCTTGTCATCCTCGGCCTTTTTATCCAAATACGCTTGTTTCTCGTCCGCCTGCAAATGAAGCAGCTCTTCATATTCAAAGCCGACCGGCTTGTCGCGGTATATGATTTGCAGCGGCTCGCCCGCCGGTCCTTTCACAAAATTCGCCCGCAGCACCAGATGACGTTTCGCAAGCTCCATCCAGCTCCTCTCGAAAAGCTGGACGTCGAGCGCTCCCCGCATCGTAAACCGCGTCTGCTCGAAGTAAGCGGCCGTTTGCCGGTCAAGCGCGCTGTGGAACCACATGCCCTTCTGCATCGGCGTAAGCGAGTAAATATTTTCGATTTCCCCGAGATGGCCCGAGCGCTGGGCGATTTGCTCCAATTCCGCGATGGTCAAGCCTTTAAATTGCACGTCGCTCGGCGTCAATTCGGTGTTTTCTTTGCCTGCGCAGTGGGTAATGAGCTCTCGGAGACTTTGCTCAAGCCGCTGAGCGAAGGCTTCCATCGTTTCCTTGCGATACTGCTTCCGGCTGTAGCTGAGATCGAGCGATAAAGCGCCTTCCAGCACCATGCCGTTGATATCCAGCACAAAGCTGCGGGCCTGCCGGTCGCTGGCCGGGCTGCCACTGGAATAAGAAGATATGCCGATCTCGTCCTGATTGACATCATCGTCGAACTGGCCGAGGTAGTTAAAGTTAATTTCCGGCTCTGCGCCCCAAACAAAGCCATCCTCCGATTTGGAGAGATAGCGGCATACACCGTACCCAAGCCCCTTGTTCGGAATGCGGCGCAAGCTTTCCTTGACCTGTTTAATCTGATAGGCCAAATCCCGGTCGGTTTCCGACTCCAGGACGACCGGAAACTTGGTCGTAAACCAGCCGACTGTGCGCGTGATGTCGATATCCGTTCCGATCGATTCGCGTCCGTGTCCTTCGAGATTGATCCGCACCCGTTCGTGTCCCGTCCACTTGCGAACGGCTATGCCGAGCGCCGTTACCAAAATATCGTTCATTTCGGTGTTGTAGGCCCGGTTAACCCGCTTCAGCAGCAGCTCCGTTTCTTCGGGAGTCAAACGGACGAACAGCGATTCGCTGTCCTGCTGCGTCGTAACGTCCGCCTCCAGATCCTTCGGCACGGCCGGAACCGCAATTTGTTCCACGGCCTGCCAATAGGCCCGTTCCTTCGCCATCTCCGGACTTTGCGCGTAAGCGGCCAGCTGCTCGGACCAAGTGCGGTACGCATCCGTTTTCGCCGGGAAACGAATTTCCTCGCTTTTGCCGGCCTGCTCGTAACCCAGAGCGAAATCCTCCATCAAAATGCGCCAAGACACGCCGTCCACCACGGCATGATGAACCGCGAGCAGCAAATGATCGCCGTCCGCGCACCGGAACAGTCCCGCCTTTACGAGGGGCCCGTTCTCCAGATCGATGCCCGCTTGAATATCCGTTGCCTTCGCTTCCACAGCCTGCGCGGTATTCTCCGCATTCTTGAAGTCGAACACGTCCAGCGTGAACAGCCCGCCTTCCTGAATCGCGCGGTTCCGCGCGCTAAACCCTTGTTCCGTCTTGCGGAACACCATCCGCAAGGCGTCATGATGCTCGGCCAGCTTTTGCAGCACCTGACGTACCGTCTCTTCGTCGAAGCATTCCTTCCGGTACAGCATCACCGACTGGTTGAAATGATGCGGGTCCGCAAAGGAGCTCTCGAAAAACCAATGCTGAATCGGCGTCAGCGCCGTTTCACCCGTTATTTCGCCTTGATCGATGGAACGTCCGATCGGTTTCACATGCAGGCTGAGCTGTGAAATAGTTGGATATTTGAACAAATCCCGGATTTCCAGCTTGTACCCGGCTTGATGAAGCCGCGAAGATACTTGAATGGACTTGATCGAGTCTCCGCCCAGCTCGAAGAAATGATCCGTTACCCCAACGCGATCGGCGTTCAATACCGCCTGCCACACATCGGCAAGCGTCCGCTCGGCTTCATTGCGGGGAGCTACGTACGCGCCGCCGGTCAGCGCGTTTCCTTCCGGAGCGGGCAAAGCCTTGCGGTCGATTTTGTCGTTCGGCGTGAGCGGCATCCGCGGAAGCTGAACAAAATGCGCCGGAATCATGTAATTCGGCAATTTTTGCGCCAGCGCGCTTCTCAGCTCGCCGAGCGTAAACGGGCGGCCCGCGACCAGGTAAGCGCACAGTTCTTGCCCGCTTTTGCCTTCCCGTGCGATTACGATCGTCTCCTGCACGGAGTCGATCTTCAGAAGTTGCTCTTCAATCTCGCCGATCTCGATCCGGAATCCACGGATTTTCACCTGATGGTCAATCCGGCCCAAGTACTCAATATTTCCGTCTGGCAGCCAGCGGGCCAAGTCGCCCGTCCGGTACAGTCTCTCTCCGGGCTCAAACGGGTGTTCGATGAATTTCTCCGCCGTCAGATCCGGCCGGTTCCAATATCCCCGGGCGAGGCCGACGCCCGCGATGCATAATTCTCCCTCCACTCCGATAGGCGCCAGCTGATTCTGTGCGCCCAGTATATACAAGCGATGGTTCCAGATCGGACGTCCGATCGGTATCGCTCTGCGTTCGGTGTCATACGTAGACGCCGCCCACACGGATGTGGCGATCGAGGCTTCCGTCGGACCGTACGCGTTATAGTACTGTACCTTGTCTTTCCACTGCTGCACGAATTCGGCTGAAACGGCGGAGCCCGCCGTGATGAGCCTGCTCAGACTCGGCAGGCGGTCTGAATTCAAATAAGCCGCATAAGTTGGCGGCAAAGTGGCGATCGTAATTGCATGCTCGTTCATGAAACGTTCGAACAGCTGATCATCCAAAATCGTCTCGGTTGACGGTATATATAAGGTCGCCCCGAAATACAGAGCGTTGAACATCTCCCAGCACGACGCATCGAACGATAGGCTGGCGAATTGCAGCACTCGATCCTGTTCGGTCGTGTGAAGCGTATGGGCAAACGTCAGTTTCAGGCTGACCAGCCCGCGATGCTCCAGCATGACCCCTTTGGGTTTGCCCGTCGTACCTGATGTATAGATGACATAAGCCAGATCGTTCGGACCGCTGGCCGGCTCCAGGTTCGAGCCATCGTCGCTGTAGGCCTGCTCGTCATCCAGCGCCACCACGGTCCCTTCGAACGACACCTGCTGCAGCAACTCCCTTTGAGTCAGCAGCAGCTGCGCGTTCGAGTTCTCCAGAATGTAGCGGATGCGTTCTTCCGGGTATTCCGGGTCGATCGGCACGTAGGCACCGCCAGCTTTCAGAACCGCCAGAATGCCAACGACCGTCTCCAGCGATCTCCTGGCCATCAAGCCTACCAGCTGATTGGGCAGCACGCCGACCGATCGCAGCGTCCGCGCCAGCCGGTTCGCCCGTTCGTTCAGCTCCGCGTACGAAAGCCACCGCCCCTCAAAGACAACCGCCGTCGCTTCGGGCACCCGCTTCGCCTGCTCCTCCACGAGCTGATGAATCGTCCGATCACGGGGATAGTCCTTCTCGGTATCGTTAAAGCTTTGCAGCAATTGAAATTTCTCGTCCTCCGACAGCATGTCCGCCCGCACGATGTCCAGTTCCAACTCGTGAAGCCCCACGGCCAGCAGGCGATTCAGATGGCCGACGACCCGAGTCATGAACTCGGAGTCATATAAGTGCTCGTTATATGACAGCGCTAGCTGTATCGTCCCGCCGGTTAAGCTGAATTCAAAGGAACAATCCGTGACCACGTTTTGCCCGATTTCGTCCAGATGCAGCTCCTTAAGGGATACTAGCGTATGGACGACGGGTATCCCGTCTGCAGATTGCAGGTCCAGCTTCTCCGTCATTTTCAAGAACGGAATATGTTGATGCTGAATCGCTTCCGGCAAGGAAGTCCTCAGCTCGCTCAGAAGCGTTTTAAAAGTCGCACCCGCCGAAAGCGAGTTTTTCAAAATGGCCGTATGATTAACGGATCGGCGCGTCTCCGGCGGTTTCCGTACAACCGGCATGCCGACCAGAATGTCAGAAGCGCCTGTATATTTATGCAAGAGCGACTGAACACCGGCGAGCAAAATCATAAAAGTGGCCAGCGGAGCGCCCTTGCTCATTTGAAGGACGCGCTGCGCCACTTCCTCCGAAAGCGAACCGCCGACAGTTGTCATAATGGGCGCCAGGGAGCTTGGAGCTTTGCTGTAAGGCAGCCGCGTCAAGGTATAATCGTCGCTACCGAATTTTTCGTTCCAAAACAACGTTTCTTTTTCAAAAGCCATCTGGATCGTTCCCCTCTCTTCATCGGTAAAAGCAATCCGGCGGAGCATATGCCGCAGCAACGCTCCAGCCTCGCTCCCCGCCTTTTCAAACATGTGACAACAATGTCAATGGCTTTCGCCAGGTCACCGCTTCGCTTGCCCGGTTGATCGCATGCGGCAATCCTCTGCCTAGCAGCTGTCCCGCTCGGCTCCCATGCGTGAAAGACAACAAAGAGCATCGTTCTACGCAAGAGATGCGGCTGCTTCCGGCTCCTCTGCTTCAATATGCTTGCTTCGGACGAGCCGTCCGAAGACGGGCTTTGGTTTACATTGGGTTCGGAATTGGATTTGGGGGTGGACAAGGGATGTCCCTCCCATCGATGTAAGGCTTGCTGTAGGGTTCCGGCCGGCCAACAGGAAGTCGGCCGTACCTCCGGATTCGGCACCTGAGCTGCCTTTGTCGAAGCCTATGTTTAAGGGATATTGATACACTCTATGTACGATTTGTGTATTCCCCCGCCTGGTGTGGATAAGTAAAGATCCGGCTGCGGGGTAGTGAGCTTTTCCTGACGATTAGATGTGACGATGGTGCTGCATGAGGCTCAAAGAATGCTCCGTATGGCATGAACGGGATAGCCCTTGGATTGGCGGTGAATTCCAGCTTTTCAAAAATGCTCACGCGCTTCATCTTCCATCGGAATTGGGATAAGGTTGGCTTCATCCTTTCTGAACCTTCTGACGTCATGGAGCAACATATTCTCGGCTGTCATTTTCCACAATTATCGGTCTCGGCATGCCGACTTGCTGGGTAGCCAGTGGACTGGTCTATCGCGCACAGCTTGGATAGGTATAAAAACCATCCAATTCTATTTTCTATCATAATTGGAAAGATGACCTAGGTAGAATTATATCAAAATTTCCAATAATGTATAGTAAAACTTTAGTTAAATTTGGTCTGTCCAACATAAAGTGTTAATATTTTGCCTAAAAAGAGCGAATGGAGAAGAAACGCTGGGAATGGTTTGCCATCAATCGAGGAATTCGACGCGTGTCGACATTCAGGCGGGGTGCCGGCCGATTTGGGAGATATTCCCTGTAGCCATTCTCTGCTGGTGCTCCGAATCCTTGCGCTTTGCGATAACTTAACATGATTACCTGACGAATTTCTGGAAGCCTGGCTGGAAACGTGACTCGATGTCAGCTGGATATTCTGATGGAAAACCGTTGGATACTCGGTTGGAACACCTGATGACTGCCCGGCTGGAAGCTGGCCGCAGCGTCCGCCCGGATGGCAGCCGGTATAGTTTTGTATCCCGCCGTCTTACTGCGCCTCTGCTAGAGTAAAGGGCAGATAAATTCTGCCTCTCTTCATCAAACTGTACGTGAGGTTTTCCCTCATATGAAGGCATTCGACATTCCTGACTAAATTGTAGTTTATCTGCCTTTCCGTAATAAGTACCCACTCTATCTTTTGGTCTTTAAAGAATTCTTTTTCAATCTGTAATTTTTCTACAACTCGTTTTGTCAGCTTGTTAGAGGGTTTGATAGAATGTGCAATAAATTTTATACTTTCTTCTTGTTTTACTGTAAGTAACATATCTGTAGTCATAATGATGGGAAGCTTATTCTTGGGGTCAGTTGGATGTTTAATGCCTAACTTTTGTGCAATATAGAGGGTTTTATCTAGGGGTAATAAAGGAATGTTCGCGAATATCAATCACTTGCTCTGACCACTCCATTTGGTAATGATGTGCCAATTCAAAGTGTTCAGACAGATAATGGTGAAGTCGACCACTTTTCCAACCAAGAATTCGAGTAACTATCCCTATTGAAGGTACATCACGTACAGTCAACCAAGGTTTATATTCCGAAAAGTGGCCTTGACCTCTTCCTTCTTTGATTTTCCGTTGAATAGATGCTATAGAGTTACTTGATCGAATTTTGCTCACTATTCACCTTCTTTTTAGAACTACTAAATCAGAGTAAAGCTCAGTTATCTTTTTCTACTCCTAAGATATATTTTAGTTTTACTTCAAAATACAAATGTAGAATATAACAACTCACAGCTTTATACAATAGCAAAGTAATATTTTTTAGCTATATTTTACTTCGTAGCCTATCCATAGGCTACTCGTAGGGTACAGTAGGGTATGAGTAAGCTATAATATGGGCTATAAGTAGGTATAAAGGATCGGGTTAAAACCTATTTGATATTCTCAATAGAGGTGAACCCATGAATACTTTGGGACAGCGATGTAGAAATTTAAGACTACTCTATAATGGGCACAAGAGGAACTTGCTAATAAAATTGGGGTAACCAAACAGGTTGTTTCTAATTGGGAGCGAAATGTAGCACGACCTGAAATTAATCATTTAATATCTTAAGCAGAGGTTTTTGATGTTACAACCAGATTATTTACTTTGTATCGCTAATCAAATGACGTTCCCCTACTGTGTGGACTCAATGGAGCATTTTGTCCCTCCTTTAAAGAAAGGATATAGTAAATAGAAAATTTTAGTACCCATTAGTTCGCTTAAAGAAGTAGCGCCTCACACCATCTTTTACAATTTAATTAACTATGTGATAGCTGAAGTTTTACTTTTAGAGATAATCTTTCAATATTTCTTTTGCAAGTTTCATTAGTTGCACACTCTGTAAATAGGTCTCTATGTTAACTAATCTACATTCTTCATAATCTTCAAAATCATTTCTTATGTAAATTGATTTTAGATCAGTTGGGGTATATCTAATGCTGAGGTTCAACCGCCTTCTTTCAAAGCTCTTTCAAACCATTTCTCACGTATGGCTCTTGAGCAAGTATAAAAAACTTGCTGAAAACAGATACCTTGGGGTGTTACAAAAGCAATATCAAATATGCTAAGTAAATTTTGTTGAAATGAATTATTACACTCCTTTCTCTATTCATATCATAGTCATTGTTAATTTTTTTATGCATAAATACCAGGAATAATCGGTATACGGATAATTTATGACTTTTATGTACCAAAATTAAAATGAGTATTTCTAAGACATATTATTAAGGAACTCCCGTGAAAGATTAGTACCGAACAATCTTCAGTTTTATAAAATCAATAATTTCATCTCTATCTTTTTTAGTAAGTTCTCGAAACAAAGAAATAAGTTCTAATTCCTGAGCTTCAATGGCTAAATTAAAAATAGTGTTCTTTGATACAGGCGTATCTCCAAAGATTAACCACTCTATATGGGAATTGAAGTTTTCTTTAATTGCTATAATTATATCAAGAGAGGGTCTGTATTTATCTTGCTCCAGCTCACTCAACGTTCCTTGAGAAATTCCAATTATATTTGCAAACTTTATTTGATTTAAGTTGTTTGTTTTTCTAATAGTTCGAATTCGTTGGCCTATTGTAGACATAATTGCCCTCCTAATGTCCGATGAAAATAAAGATTTAGACTGGATTTGTTGGTCCTAAGCTGATTCTGAATTGCTAAATCGTCAATCTTGGAATAATAAGTTTTAGACTGACCCAAATATAAAACCAGCGGCAGTCAAGGACCTGAAAATAAAGTCTTAGACTGCCGCTGGTTTATTGAACTAACGTTCTCTGTTAGCGTAACAAGTGGTGCAAAATTATTTCATGCGATAAGACTGGCTGTTTTGATAAAGTTTATTTGATATAAGATGAGGTTCTTGTCATCCGCTGTACCGATCCAGCCAGTCGCGCTGCCACGCCTCGAAGGACTTGCCACTTATACTCTGCAGCGGCTTGCCACTGGGGAGCGAGAACATGCCATCCCCGTTGATAACCACAACCCTTTCGGTCCTGCCGATCGGCTGCCGTCAGTAAGAAACGCCCAGGCGATAATTTCTCCCTGAATCGCTAGGCTTCCAATCGCCTTAAATCGTTCTACCTCTATGGTTTTGCCGAAATAATCGGCTGGATCAACGTCTTCCATCAGTCCCCATTCGACCATATCTGGCGTACGGGTCAGCAATTTCCGATGCGACTGTCGAGAATCCTCTCTATCGCTGGATATTCCTCGAATCTTCGTTCGATGAAATGTTGAATAACCGCCCCGTAAAGGGGCGGTTTTCTTAGGCTTGCATAAATGCTTCTAACGGTTCCAGAGTCGCGAACGTCTTCTTTGCATCCTTCTTCCGTTGCTCATCATAGAGTTTGGTCAACTCTTCGAATGATTTAGCTTTAATCTTCGTATAACTCGATTTGGTGTATCTGATTATGTACGTCTTTACCCCTTCCTCTTCACTCCACTCGTAAACGACATCATATTTGTCCCTCAAATTCTTTAAATGAAGTGACCGGCGCAACACTGCAAAGTGTTCTTTAATGGCTTCATCACATTCCTCCATAATCTTCTCGTATGTGCAACCAACTCGCATCAGAATCTCCAATGCCCGTTCATCGCCGTATCTCGCGAGAAATTCCTTCAACGAAACCAGCGCATATAGCATTATTTGTTCCTTGTCATTCGGATTCCTGTATTCATAACAGCCTACAACCAAATTGCGGTCGGTCATTTCCTCCTTACTGAATTGCATATTAAACAAATACTCGAGTGTCTTTTGCTTCATAACGGTTTCCAACATCTGTTCTTTATCAATCCTGATGCCCGTTGTCACCCACGGAAACGGTAGTTGGCCGTTACTTTCACGCGGTATGCTACCCCTAAGATTCAAAATCGGCATACCCGTAGCCATTGCGTACGACCTGTTATATCCGTCGCCCGCGAATATTTCCTGTTCTTCTTGCATGTGTCCTGCCCCTCCTTTTAGTACCAAGTTCCATTCGGCGCGTAGTGCCACCAGTTGTCTGCGAAGCGAATCTCCACTCGATTCCAGCGAATTGCGATCCAAATTACCCTCCGCACTTTCCAGTAATTTCTTGGTTAAGCAATAGTTCTCCGTTCGTATTATGAGCTATGACTACGCTTATGGGCTTTGTCACTTCCGCTCTTCCAGTCCCGCTATGTCCATTGTCAGGCAACACTTTTATTTCCATCTCTCCAGGCACTTCAAGAAGTCTCCGTTACAATCGGTTAGACGAACCGAGGAATAAGACCCTATAGTAGACTATTGCATATCCATAAAACTACTACTTTTTTGTGTTGGTCTCCTATTAGTTCATCATCGCACTTTTCATGAACCCGCGAAGATATTTCTGGGGTATATTGTATCATATGAGAACAATAAGTCCATCTAATGTTCCGTTATCCTGCCCGTTGGCTAATGCCGGCTGCCAGTCTACAACTTTATTTTCACAGTCTAATACTTTATTTTTCAGTCTAACACTTTATTTTCACAGAACACCTAAGCTAAAAAGATCCCGATATATCATCGGGATCTTTCTTGATGTTTGTAAAAAGACTAGTTTCACACTTTTTTATCACCAGACATCTGAACACATCAGGTTTAATAATTTACTAGACATTATTAGTTTTATTTTTAATAATAACCACTGTCGTTGATTTACCAACTATAATGTCAAAGTACTAACTATAGCGTAAAGGTACCAACTTTAATGTAACTGAACAGAAGTTAGAATTTTTACTAACGCTTATTCTACAGTAACACTTTTCGCCAGGTTACGTGGTTTATCAACATCATGACCCAGTGCAAGAGAAGCGTAGTAAGCCAACAGTTGGAGAGATACAACCGAAATTGCAGCAGACAGAATTGGAAGTGTCTTCGGAATGGCAAATACCTGATCCACGGACTTCAGCAACTCAACTGCGTGCTCTTCGTACGTAATCGCAAGAACATCTGCACCACGAGCCTTGACTTCCTTAATGTTGCTCACGGTTTTCTCCAACACGGATTCCTGTGTTACCAAAGCGATAACTGGAATACCGTCTTCAATCAATGCCAGTGTACCATGCTTCAATTCACCCGCAGCATAAGCCTCGGAATGAATGTAGGAGATTTCCTTGAGCTTCAGGGAGCCTTCCTGTACTACAGCATAGTCCTGACCGCGACCAATAAAGAACAGGTGCTTGTGGCTCGCAATTTGCTCAGCATAAGCTTTGATCGCATCTGCTTTACCCAGCATCTCTTCCACTTGCTCTGGCAGGGATTCCATAGCAGCCAGCACATGAGCTACTTGCTCATCTGTTTGTGTGCCACGCACTTGAGCGAGATACAAACCAAACAGATAGAACGCAATCAACTGTGAAGAATATGCTTTAGTGGAGGCTACGGCAATTTCCGGTCCTGCCAGTGTAACCAACACATCATCTGCATCACGGGCGATGGAGCTACCGACTACGTTTGTAATCGCCAGTACATGAGCGCCATTTGCTTGTGCTTCACGCAGGGCTGCCAACGTGTCAGCAGTTTCACCGGATTGGCTCACCACGATCACCAATGTCTCTGGTGTTACGATAGGTGAACGATAACGATATTCGGAAGCCACATCATTTTCTACCGGTATACGAGCCAGACTTTCAATAACTGTACGACCAATCAAACCAGCATTGTAAGCTGTACCACACGCAACAATTTGAATGTTGCGGATATTCTTAATTTGTTCTTCTGTCAGCTTCAACTCAGGAAGAATAACTTTTTTAGTATCTTTATCGATACGGCCCAACATTGTGTCACGATAAGCCTTAGGCTGCTCGTGAATTTCTTTCAGCATGAAATGCTCATAGCCGCCTTTTTCCGCTGTTACAGCATCCCATTCGACATGAATCATTTCCCGAGAAATAAATTGGCCTTCGATTGTCATTAATTCGACAGCATCACTTGTCAAAACAGCCATTTCGCCATCGTTCAAAATAAATACATTGCGTGTATATTTCAGAATAGCCGGAATGTCGGAACCGATAAAGTTCTCGCCTTCTCCCACACCAATAACCAGCGGGCTAGCTTGACGAACAGCAACCAGCTTATTAGGCTCGTGCTCTGTCAGCACACCCAGTGCAAAAGCACCGCGCATAAAGGTAATTGCTTTTTGTACTGCTTTAACGATATCCCCTTTATATTCACGCGCAACCAGATGGGAAATAATTTCCGTGTCCGTCTCAGAAATAAAGGTATGACCTTCGCTGATCAGCTGCTCCTTCAGCTCCAGATAGTTCTCAATAATTCCGTTGTGAACTACAGAGAACTTTTGGCTCTCATCCAAATGTGGATGGGAGTTTTCATCAGAAGGCTTACCGTGCGTTGCCCAACGTGTATGTCCGATACCTGCATGGCCTACCAACGGCGTACCATCCAGTTTAGCTTCCAGATTCGCCAGACGACCTTTAGCCTTGGCTACTTGCAATCCTGAATCTGTAAACACGGCAATACCCGCAGAGTCATAACCGCGATACTCCAGCTTCTTCAATCCGTCAATCAATACCTCTTGCGTATTCTGATTACCAATATATCCTACAATGCCACACATATTCGTTATCCTCCCGATCATCATTTCACAAGACGACTCATCACAGGACTAACGTGTGCGGTAGATTGTGGAATAAAGTTCATTCATCTATGAAGTTGTCAATGATAACTATAGAATTTACAGGCATCTCTTCACGAATGTAACGAAATTCCCAAACCGCGCACGCCAATGATGATGGCCGCACATTCATGAAATGAATCTTATAATTTAGGTTATAAAATAATAAAGACATCTACCGGTGCGTTGTGTAAACAGTTGCCTGTTCATTTTCCGCTGCCGGTTTACGGCTCGATGCTTCACCGGAAGGTCCCCGCCGAATGTTTCGAACACCTTCACCTCGTCAGCTTGTTTTGTCGTGAACCGATTTGCGAGCAACTTTATCTCAACTGAATCCGTTGCTTCTCCACCAAGTTCCCCCGCACAAAATCAAGCTCTGGCGCTTGTATTACGTTACCTTACAACCCTCGCTTCTCTATCTGAGTCACAGCATCCCTATATTATATTCAGCTAAGTATCATTTGGCAATGACACTTTATTCATAATTACACCATGAAGGCCATAAATCGTTAGTAAATAACCGCAAACGCCGTTGCCTGCTTCTTTTTCACAGGCAACGGACGTTTACAAAATTTTAAACTAATTCTTTCTTCACGACATCTACGATCTGACCGACAAATTGCTCCAGTTCGTCCTTATCCGGGCCTTCGGCCATCACACGAATAAGTGATTCTGTGCCTGAAGCACGGACCAATACACGCCCATTATCGCCCAATTGTTGTTCCACCTGCTCAATTGCTTCTGCAATTGCAGGATTCCCTTCGTAATTGCGTTTGTCCTGCACACGCACATTTACGAGCACTTGCGGATACTGTTTCATGAGCGATTTTAGCTCACTCATTTTCTTGCCGGAAGCTTTCAAGGTATCTACCAGCTGAATTCCAGTCAGCATGCCATCGCCTGTCGTATTGTGATCCAGGAAAATAACATGGCCAGACTGCTCACCGCCTAGGTTAAATCCACCCCGACGCATTTCTTCCATCACATAACGGTCCCCGACCGCAGTTTTTGCAGTCTTGAGTGCCAGCTTTTCAGTAGCTTTATAAAAACCGATATTACTCATCACTGTCGATACAATGGTGCTGTCCTTGAGTTTTCCCGCACGGTTCATTGCATCTCCGCAAATGCAGAGAATATAGTCGCCGTCTACCTCTTCCCCGTTCTCATCAATCGCGATCAGACGGTCGGCATCGCCGTCAAAGGCTAAACCAATATCTGCTTTCAAGCGGCGTACTTCCTCTTTCAGCTTTTCAGGATGAGTCGAGCCGCAATGATCATTGATGTTCAAACCGTTCGGCTCGGCACCAATAGTGTGTACCTCAGCTCCCAGTTCTGCAAAGAGCTTCGGCGCCAGCTCATAAGCTGCTCCGTTAGCACAATCCAGTACAATTTTTAACCCTTCAAAAGAATGGCTAATTGTTGTTTTCAAGAACTCCAGATAATCGTAGCGAGAATGCTCGTCTACAACAACCGTTCCCAATCCACCGCCAATCGGACGAGGCAGTTGGTCTTCTTTTGCATCCATGAGCTCTTCAATTTTCAATTCCGTTTCGTCTGTCAATTTAAAACCGTCACCGCCAAAAAACTTAATGCCGTTGTCTTCAACTGGATTGTGTGATGCTGAGATCATTACACCAGCGTCAGCTTTCAATTGACGTGTGAGATATGCCACCCCAGGTGTCGAAACAATACCTAGACGAACCACATTAGCCCCAATGGACAGCAAACCGGCTACAAGAGCCGATTCCAGCATCAGTCCGGATATCCGTGTATCCATACCAATAACAACTGTCGGTTTCTCTACATTACCTGCTAAAACATATCCGCCGCAGCGGCCAATGCTATATGCCAGTTCGGCTGTAAGTTCCTGATTAGCAACGCCTCGTACACCATCTGTACCAAAATATTTCCCCATGTAAAATGACTCCCTTTTTTTGTCTAATAAATCTTGATTATTTACTACAGATAAAACATGTTATGGCTGACTGTTTTCCGAGGTTCCATTCGCAGAAGAATCTGCGCCGTTATGAGGATTTGTTTTATCCTCCGCAGCTGCGTTGTCCCCGGTCTTAGCGTCAGAGTCCCCACCTTGACTGCCTTGCCCCTCCTGTGGCCTCTCCTGCCCCTTTTCGCCACTACCAGAGGGGTTTGGTTCATTCTCACTATTCGGATTCGTTACAGCAGGCGTAGAAGGGCTCTCAATGTTGACCGTTACTTTTAGTTGGCCAGCATTCCCGGATTGCGTAATATACTTAGGCAAGCCTACTTTCAGAGTAACCTCGTGTTGACCAGCCGCGAGGCCACTTACATCTGCCACCAAACTAATATCATCATTGGTTAAATTGTTTACCATATCCTGCGGGCCCTTCACAGTAACATCCATCGTCTTGCCTACGGGTGCTGTAACAGTCGCTCCATCTCCTGCACCTTGTAAAACGATTGGGATGCCTGACAGCGTCCGTTCCGTATCTGTGACTTCATTGGAAGGGACGACGGTCACCTGAATTTGTATTGACCCTGGCTCGATTTTATCAGAACCTGAGGGGGCTGCCAAATTAGCTTGAACTGTACGAGTCCCCGCTTCCGTGAATTGACTTAAATCCAATGTAGCCGTGACGTAAGAGCTGAGGCTGCTCAATATATCCTGCGATGCATATACCGCCGCTTCCTTCACGTTTGCATTGACTTTAGAAAGCGCCAATCCGTCTGGCAACTCTCCAGCATAGACAATCTTAACAGGCACAGATTTCGCCTGCTGAGTTACCGGTATTTCAACGGACACAGTGGATGGCTCAATGACCGCTCCTGTAAGTTCCTGTCCCTTTTTGTTATAAGCCTTCAGTTTTACACGCTTCTGTTCAAACTTTTCTGAGATACCATCCGTATTAACAGCCCCTTGAACGGCAGTAACGGTACTCAACTGGCTTTTAGGCAAGGTAACCTTCACGGTTTGAGGAGCAATTACAGGCTTCCCAAGCTGCAGTCCCCCATCTGGGTTTCCTTTAGGAACTATAGATACATTAAATGATTTCGTTTGTTTTTCCTCAATCGTCACTGTAACACGGTTAGGAGTCATAGACACCAACTCTACTCCATCCGGTAAGTCCGGTTCGAGTGACAATGTTTTAGTACCTGCCCCTAAGCCGTTTAAGTTCAGCTTTGCCTGATAATTATCCGCGAAAAAAGAAGTCAGCACAGAGCGCTGTCCTCTGACCTCCATCTTAACATGGTCAGTATCCATGGTAGACAATACATATTTTGAATCATCCAGACCACTAGCCTGAATGCCCACATTATCAATCACTTTATTATTATAAGAAACGGTCAGCGTAGATGAAGGTGTACCTGTATCTAGATGGACCATTCCCCACAGCAGGATAGCAACCGCAAGCGCCAATATCTTGGAAATCGTATTATTGTTAATCCATTTGTCCATCATGAATTTCCACGGCCTCCCCTCCGATTCCAGAATGAGCCGCGTTTTTCCTTCAAAGACGGTGTTGGCCGCAACTCCTCATACAGCTTGGAGATTAGGGATTCTTCCTTAATGTCGCGCACGACCTGTCCATTAATGGCCAAAGAAATTTGCCCTGTTTCCTCTGATACCACGACAGTTACGGCATCAGTTACCTCACTCACCCCAATCGCAGCACGGTGACGGGTTCCCAACTCCTTGCTGATGAACGGATTTTCCGATAATGGCAAATAACAGGCCGCAGAAGCAATCTGTTTATTTTGAATAATCACCGCACCATCATGCAAAGGCGTATTAGGAATGAAGATGTTAATTAGCAGTTCAGAACTGACTACGGCCTGTGTCTTGATACCAGACTCCGTATATTCGTTTAGCCCTGTCTCGCGTTCAAATACGACCAAAGCTCCTATTTTCCTACGTGATAAATAATTCAGCGCCTTAATCATTTCTCCGATTAACTTGTTAATCTCTTCATCATCCGCAGACGAACGCCCAAATAGTTTACCACGCCCCAATTGCTCCAGTGCACGACGCAACTCAGGCTGAAAAATAATAAAGATAGCCACCACACCAAAGGTGAACATCTGATTCATCAACCACTTGAGCGTATATAAATCAAACCAGGTGCTAACCGCCCAAATGACAACCAGAAACAGAATCCCTTTCAACAATTGGACTGCACGCGTTCCGCGAACAAGTAAAATAAGCTGATACATAATATAGGTTACGATCAAAATGTCGATAATATCTTTAATGGACTCTTTCCAAGTCAGGTCCGCAAAATAATCCAACATGCGCATGCCCCCGCAATTTTCTGTAGTGAGTGGGTGTAATATGTACACAGTATGCTCTCTCTATCTAGGTTATAACGATCAGGCTCACGTTGCAAGCTGTGTGACAAAAGAACCGCTAAAATCAGTAAAATACAGTACAATTCGCCAGCTTCATATACAAAAAAACGCCTTTTCCAGCGGAAAGAGGCGCTCGATATTGTCCTTGCCATTTCAAGCTTCTTTTATGGAGAAGATGGTCCCCCGAATAAATCAGTAACCTTGTACCAAATCCAATCCAAGGTTTGATCAATGCTTTTAACCTGTCCTGCAATATGGGCGGTGGACGCTTGATAATAAGAACCATCAATCACAGTTACATTTCCTTCCACATCACCGTATACACGGGCTTCACCATTTTGCACTGTTAAATCTCCGGCAATGGACTTCCCTTCAGGCACAATCACAGTATCACCCTGAATAACGACTTGATCCAGTTGGCTTCCTTTGACTACCAATTGATGGTCCGTGCTAGAAAAGCTGGCCATGCTTGAGCATATAACAATAAGGAAGAAGGCAGCGGCTGTTACAGCGGGATGCCTTTTCACCCACGTCAGCATAGGCACCGCAGTCTGTCTTTTATGCGGCGGCAAAGCATTCATAATGCGAAATGTCAGCTCATCCGATACACACGGCACTTGATGATAGCGTGTACCGTAAAGCATCGCATCCGTCCGCTCCAGCTCTTTAAAACGCATGCGGCATTCCGGGCAGTCTAACAAGTGCTGTTCCAACTCATGTTTGTCCTGCTCAGACAGGTCGCCATCTAGATAGTCATGCATAAAAGAGACGGCTTGTTTGCAATCCATATGAGCCAATCCTTTCTAGTATTCTTCCGTGTTTCTCAACATAACATGCTCCGGCTTAGAAACTTTGCTCATCTTACATACGTTACAACGAGCATTATGTTTCATAAAAACATCTATGCAGACTCTTTTCCTAGAATCTATGCGTATGATCTATAGCTTGTGCTCCAATTTTTTGCGCAGAAAATCCCGCCCCCTGTGTACTCTTGTCTTAATAGTGGTAACTGGGAGATTGAGCACATCGCTGATTTCCTGTAAGGAAAGCTCCTGCAAGTACCGTAAAACCATAATCGTTCTGTATTTATCTGGAAGGCTGTCAATGGCGTCATGAATCAAAGCCTGCGTTTCGGACAGAAGCGTACTCCCCTCAGGGGTAAGCTCTTCACTGGCGAGCATGGCGTACCCATCGACACCTTCCTGATCATTCATTTCAGCATCAAGTGAGTATGTAGGTTTTCTCCTTCGCAGACGGTCAATGCACAGATTTGTAGCAATTCGATAAATCCAGGTCGAGAACTTCTGTCCATGATCATATTTTTCCAAATTACGATACACACGCAAAAAAGTTTCCTGCACCAGATCCTCCGCCTCATGGCGATTACCTAGCATCCGGTAGGAAAGATGAAAAATCCGATCTTTATATAACTCGACTAACTCCGCAAAAGCTCGCTGATCGCCTTTCTGTACCAGCCTTACCAAGCGGCTTTCCATATTATCCACTCTATACTCCCCCAGACTTGCTGATGGGTTACTTATTATATGTTTATGATTATTCATCGTAGTTTAATTTTATCCGGAAATCAACTGTAGTATTGTTACTAACTGCAAGCACGCCTGCCATCAATATACAAACAGCACAATCGGGCACCCCATGAGTACCCGATTGCCTGTATTCGTACAACCGTACTATATCAGCCCGTATTTCTTAAGCCTGCGGCAATTCCGTTAATTGTCAACAATACCTCACGCAGCATTTCAGTGTCATCACCGTTCTGATCCCGCAGCTCGCGTAGCTCACTTAGCAATTGGACCTGCAAGTAACTTAACGGATCAACATAAGGATTACGCAAGCGGATAGATTCCTGAATAACTGGTACGTCGTCCAAAATCTCGGATTGTCCAGTTATTTTCAAAATCAACTTAGATGTCAGCTTGAACTCCGCTGAAATCTGCCCGAAAATACGCTGCCGGGCCTCTTCGTTATCCGACATCCCAGCATACTCTTCTGCAATCAGTAAATCCGCTTTAGCGATTGCCATTTGCAGTGTATCAATAAGTGACCGGAAGAAAGCAGAGTCCCTAAACATCGTTTGCAGCACTTTAAGATTATCCTCATTGTTTTGATAGAAGCTTTGCAAACCTGTTCCAGCCGCATACCATGCAGGTAACAAGTAACGGCTCTGTGTCCATGCAAAAACCCATGGAATGGCCCGCAAGTCCTCAAAACGTTCGCTGTTCTTACGCTTGGACGGACGAGATCCAATATTCAGCTCGCCCACCTCAGGCAACGGTGTAGACTCTTTGAAGAAGTTGAAGAAATCCGGATCCCGGAATATCAAATCCTGATACTTATCCAGTGATACTTGGGAAATGCGGGCGATAATCTCCTCCCAGCTCTCCTCAAACACTTCCTTCTTCCCGGAACGATGATATGCCACAGCCGTAATCAGCGCCGATGTTGCCTGCTCCAAGCTCCGGTACGCGATGCCTCTAAGCGAGTATCGAGATGATAGTACTTCGCCTTGCTCCGTAATCTTGATTCCGCCTCCAATCGTATGAGGAGGTTGAGCCAAAATACTGCGATTAAGTGGCATTCCTCCACGACCCAGCGCACCTCCACGACCGTGGAAAAACTTCACTTTTACGTCAAACTCATTAACTACTTCCGTAATGCTGTTCATAGCGACCCGAAGTTCCCAGTTCGCTGTAACCACACCACCATCTTTATTACTGTCCGAGTATCCCAGCATAATCTCCTGAAGCTGGTCCATCGCAGCCACAGATTGTCGATATACAGGCAAGTTCATCAATCTTCTCATAATATCAGGTGCAGCGTGCAGATCATCTATCGTTTCGAACAAAGGGACGGATTGCAGTGTACAGATAACAGTGCCATCCTTCTCGATGCGAAACAGGCCTACCTCTTTGGATAAGACCATAACCTCCAGTAAGTCACTGGCTCCCTGAGTCATACTGATCAAGTAGCTTGTAATGGACTGCTTGCCGAATTCCTCTTGAGCCAAATAAATCGTACGATATACGTCAAGACATTCCTGTGTGCTATCGCTATATTTTAAATACGGTGAAGTAATCGGACGAGGTTCATTCAGCAGCTTTTCCAGCAGATTTATTTTTTCTTCTTCTGACAGCTTACTGTAATCCGACACAATATTCATTTTAGACAGAATTTCAGTCATCGCATTTTCATGTTCCTGACTATGCTGACGCACATCCAGTGTAGCTGTATGGAATCCAAACAACTCTACCTGGCGAATCATCTTTTGAATATATGTGTTTGCCACATAATCGGCAAAATGATGGCGCAGGCTGTTGTCAATAACATTTAGGTCTGCAATGAGCTCTTCCGCAGAATTATAACGCTCATTGGTGCCCTGTTTGCTTTCATCCAGGATGTTGTTCACTTTAGCAATCATATATGCCAGTTTAATGCGATAAGGTTCTTTTTCGTTATGCCATACTTCCATCTTTTTAAGTGTAATGTGAGTACGGTCTTCTTCAATAGAAGCCAGCAGATCATCGGAAACTCGCACAATGCTGGTGCTGAAACTCAAGTAACCCATGAGTTCCTTTAACGTGTGCTGATATTCTCTCAAAGCCAACTTGCGCTGCATACGTAACGTTTCCCAAGTCACATGAGCTGTCACAGACGGATTGCCGTCCCGGTCTCCACCGATCCAGGAACCAAATCTCAGATAAGTGGGTATGTGCCATTTTTGTTCGGGATAATATTTATCCAAACATCGTTCCAATTCTTGGTACACATCTGGCAGTACATGAAACAAGGTCTCGTGAAAATAATACATTCCATTTCTTACTTCATCTAATACAGTTGGCTTGCGATCACGCAGCTCATCTGTCTGCCACAGCGTAATTACTTCGTTTAGCAGATTCTCCCGTACCTGTTCCCGCTCACGTAAGGTAAGCATCGGATTATCCAGCAGCATGACGTCCTCGGAAATGCGCTTGTGGATATCAAGAATTACTCGTCGTGTCGCTTCTGTAGGATGTGCGGTCATGACCAGCTCCAAAGAGAGCTCATTCAGCAAGTTGCTAACGTCCTCAGCGGAGAAGCCCCCCTGTTTAAGCTCCTGAACGGAACTTTCAATGGAACCAGGTTGAACATCTTCACCAGCGGAATGCTCATAATCCCGCTTACGACGAATACGATGGTTTTGCTCAGCGATATTCACCAACTGAAAATAAATCGCAAACGCGCGAATAACCTGGTGACGAATATCCGTATCCAGTCCGCTGACCATTTGTTTGAAATTCTCATACAACTCCGGCTGATACCCGGCACGTAACGATTTACTTGTCTCACGTATTTTCTCCACGATATCCAAAAGTTCGTTGCCACCCTGATGAACCAAAACCTCACCAAGAATATTTCCTAGAAAACGAACGTCCCGCCGCAGCAGATTGTTGGATTGGTTTTTGTTAGCGGTTAACGTAAGCTCAGTCATGCTTTTCCCCCCATCTGATCTGTTCCACACCATATACAGTTGTAGCAAAGGTACGTATACACACGAAATTTGACACTTTCTTAACATCATACAATAAAAACGCATGAAAAGCTGCAAAATTTACAGTAAAAAATCATGTTTTTGAAATACTTCTTTTGAGAAAATATTGGTTTAATATGAATAAAGATGAAATTAATAATTGAAAATGAATGTATACACTAGTGATGCGTGAAATATTATGCACAGTCTCTTATAAAGAGTGTGTTTTTAAAGGTGCAAATTCATGCAGCATGATGTGAATATGTTTATTAATTGTTGACAAAGTCAACCCCATTATCCTTCTATCCACAAAGATATACACAAATTAGCCATTTCTTCAGTGTTTCTTGGCATTTCCTCTTTAAGACTTCGCTTTTTACCCACATAAACAAAGAGGAATGTGCACAACGCAAGAGCAGATGCAGAGTTATCACCATGAATTCGTACCATAATAGCTATAGGATTCCTATATTCAAAGGATTTGATCACGAAATTAGCCTTACTGTAGAAGAAAGGGTACGTTAGAGGGGAAATTCGGGATCTAGGTGTCATAAGTAACAAGAGCCTATGTACAATATGCACAAGTCATCCCCAACTGTGCATGACAGGAGACATAACTGCATTAGCTTATATACATAGAAGTAAATGTAATGTGGACAAAATAAAAAGAAGCCTTTCGGCTTCTAGGTAATCGGTAAGCGGGTGATGGGAATCGAACCCACGCTATCAGCTTGGAAGGCTGAAGTTCTACCATTGAACTACACCCGCAAATTAGTATCGGGATGACACGATTTGAACATGCGACCCCCTGGTCCCAAACCAGGTGCTCTACCAAGCTGAGCTACATCCCGATATTATACTTTTTAAATATGGCGCGCCCTGAGAGATTCGAACTCCCGGCCTTTTGATTCGTAGTCAAACGCTCTATCCAGCTGAGCTAAGGGCGCAAATATGGAGCGGACGACGGGAATCGAACCCGCGACCCTCGCCTTGGCAAGGCGATGCTCTACCGCTGAGCCACGTCCGCAAAAACAAGATGCGCGTGGAGGGACTTGAACCCCCACGTCAAAGACGCTAGATCCTAAGTCTAGTGCGTCTGCCAATTCCGCCACACGCGCATGTAATACAATGGTGAGCCATGAAGGACTCGAACCTTCGACACCCTGATTAAAAGTCAGGTGCTCTACCAACTGAGCTAATGGCTCTTAATGGCTGGGGATATAGGATTTGAACCTATGCATGACGGAGTCAAAGTCCGTTGCCTTACCGCTTGGCTAATCCCCAATATGCATATGATTCACAATTCCCCATGATTTCATCCAGGTAAGAGGATGAAAAATGGTGGAGGCTGAGGGGCTCGAACCCCCGACCCTCTGCTTGTAAGGCAGATGCTCTCCCAGCTGAGCTAAGCCTCCATACTATCCTATGACCCGTAGGGGATTCGAACCCCTGTTACCTCCGTGAAAGGGAGGTGTCTTAACCCCTTGACCAACGGGCCATCCTATAACAAGCTCTCAACCGGGTTCGAACCGGTGACCTCATCCTTACCATGGATGCACTCTACCTGCTGAGCTATGAGAGCAAATGGCTCCCCGAACAGGACTCGAACCTGTGACAACTCGATTAACAGTCGAGTGCTCTACCAACTGAGCTATCAGGGAATATTAATCATAAAGCTCTGCTTGGCGACGTCCTACTCTCCCAGGACCCTGCGGTCCAAGTACCATCGGCGCTGGAGGGCTTAACGGTCGTGTTCGGGATGGGTACGTGTGGAACCCCTCCGCTATCGCCACCAAACATGAATTTACACCGTAAATTCTAATGTACGGTTATTCGGTTCATCACTTATCGTGTGAATAAATAGCCATGCGCTTGTTGTATGTATTTCTACATACCTTCAAGGTTACACCCTGAAAACTGGATCCGAAACTCATTTGCGTCTTATTTTAGGATAAGCCCTCGACCGATTAGTATTGGTCAGCTCCATGCATTACTGCACTTCCACCCCCAACCTATCTACCTCGTCGTCTTCAAGGGGTCTTACTAATTGGGAAATCTCATCTTGAGGGGGGCTTCACGCTTAGATGCTTTCAGCGCTTATCCCTTCCGTACATAGCTACCCAGCGGTGCTCCTGGCGGAACAACTGGTACACCAGCGGTACGTCCATCCCGGTCCTCTCGTACTAAGGACAGCTCCTCTCAAATTTCCTACGCCCACGACAGATAGGGACCGAACTGTCTCACGACGTTCTGAACCCAGCTCGCGTACCGCTTTAATGGGCGAACAGCCCAACCCTTGGGACCTACTTCAGCCCCAGGATGCGATGAGCCGACATCGAGGTGCCAAACCTCCCCGTCGATGTGGACTCTTGGGGGAGATAAGCCTGTTATCCCCAGGGTAGCTTTTATCCGTTGAGCGATGGCCCTTCCATGCGGTACCACCGGATCACTAAGCCCGACTTTCGTCCCTGCTCGACTTGTAGGTCTCGCAGTCAAGCTCCCTTCTGCCTTTGCACTCTTCGAATGATTTCCAACCATTCTGAGGGAACCTTGGGGCGCCTCCGTTACTCTTTAGGAGGCGACCGCCCCAGTCAAACTGCCCACCTGACACTGTCCTCGCACCGGTTCACGGTACCAAGTTAGAACCTAGATACGATCAGGGTGGTATCCCAAGGATGCCTCCTCTCAAGCTGGCGCTCAAGATTCAACGGCTCCCACCTATCCTGTACAGATCGTACCCAAATTCAATATCAAGCTGCAGTAAAGCTCCATGGGGTCTTTCCGTCTTGTCGCGGGTAACCTGCATCTTCACAGGTATTAAAATTTCACCGGATCTCTCGTTGAGACAGCGCCCAAGTCGTTACGCCATTCGTGCGGGTCAGAATTTACCTGACAAGGAATTTCGCTACCTTAGGACCGTTATAGTTACGGCCGCCGTTTACTGGGGCTTCGGTTCATAGCTTCGCCCCGAAGGGCTTACCACTCCCCTTAACCTTCCAGCACCGGGCAGGCGTCAGCCCGTATACTTCGCCTTGCGGCTTCGCACAGACCTGTGTTTTTGCTAAACAGTCGCTTGGGCCTTTTCACTGCGGCCCCCTCGGGCTATTCACCCTACCGAGGCACCCCTTCTCCCGAAGTTACGGGGTCATTTTGCCGAGTTCCTTAACGAGAGTTCTTCCGCGCGCCTTAGAATTCTCTTCTCGCCTACCTGTGTCGGTTTGCGGTACGGGCACCTTCTCCTGGCTAGAGGCTTTTCTTGGCAGTCTGAGATCATGACCTTCGCTACTATAATTTTCGCTCCCCATCACAGCCCAGCCTTACGATGTGCGGATTTGCCTACACATCAGCCTCACTGCTTAGACGGACATCCATCAGTCCGCGTCACTACCCTACTGCGTCACCCCATCGCTCATAACGGATTACGGTGGTACAGGAATTTCGACCTGTTGTCCTTCGACTACGCCTATCGGCCTCGCCTTAGGTCCCGACTTACCCTGAGCGGACGAACCTTCCTCAGGAACCCTTAGGCTTTCGGCGGATCTGATTCTCACAGATCTTTTCGTTACTCATACCGGCATTCTCACTTGAATGCAGTCCAGCGCTCCTTACGGTACACCTTCAACCCGCATTCAACGCTCCCCTACCCCTGATGCAAGCATCAAGCCATAGCTTCGGTGGTGTGTTTAGCCCCGTTACATTTTCGGCGCAGAGTCACTCGACCAGTGAGCTATTACGCACTCTTTCAATGGTGGCTGCTTCTAAGCCAACATCCTGGTTGTCTGTGCAACTCCACATCCTTTCCCACTTAACACACACTTGGGGACCTTAGCTGATGGTCTGGGCTGTTTCCCTTTCGACAATGGATCTTAGCACTCACTGTCTGACTCCCGGAACTAAATCTATGGCATTCGGAGTTTGACTGAGCTTGGTAACCCTTGCGGGCCCCGCACCCAATCAGTGCTCTACCTCCACGATTCTATTTCCGAGGCTAGCCCTAAAGCTATTTCGGGGAGAACCAGCTATCTCCGGGTTCGATTGGAATTTCTCCGCTACCCCCACCTCATCCCCGCATTTTTCAACATGCGTGGGTTCGGGCCTCCAGTGCGTGTTACCGCACCTTCACCCTGGACAGGGGTAGATCACCCGGTTTCGGGTCTACGTCCACGTACTCATTCGCCCTATTCAGACTCGCTTTCGCTGCGGCTTCAGCTCTTCACCTTAACCTTGCACGGGAACGTAACTCGCCGGTTCATTCTACAAAAGGCACGCCATCACCCATAAATAGGGCTCTGACTTCTTGTAAGCACACGGTTTCAGGATCTATTTCACTCCCCTTCCGGGGTGCTTTTCACCTTTCCCTCACGGTACTGCTTCACTATCGGTCGCCAGGGAGTATTTAGCCTTGGCAGATGGTCCTGCCGGATTCATACGGGGTTTCACGTGCCCCGCACTACTCGGGATCCGTCTCGGAGGGAACCAGTTTTGAACTACAGGGCTTTTACCTTCTCTGGCGGGCCTTTCCAGACCTCTTCATCTAACCGGTTCCTTTGTAACTCCATGTGAGACGTCCCACAACCCCAAGGAGCAAGCTCCTTGGTTTGGGCTAATCCGCGTTCGCTCGCCGCTACTGACGGAATCACTATTGTTTTCTCTTCCTCAGGGTACTTAGATGTTTCAGTTCCCCTGGTCTGCCTCTATTCTGCCTATGTATTCAGCAGAAAGTGACTGTCGATGAAGACAGCCGGGTTTCCCCATTCGGACATCCCCGGATCAAAGCTTGCTTACAGCTCCCCGAGGCCTTATCGTTGTTCGCCACGTCCTTCGTCGGCTCCTGGCGCCTAGGCATCCTCCGTGTGCTCTTTGTAGCTTAACCTAGTATTTACATCGTAAATACGATTTGCTTTGAATTTCGGTCCAACACTTACGTGTGAATGAAATTCAAGGCTGCTACCTTTATTTCACTTGTTTACACAAGATCAGCTTAAAGGAATATTCTAAAACGCAATTTCGTTTCGGTATCCAGTTTTCAAGGTGCAATGATAACTTTTTTTGGTGGAGCCAAGCGGGATCGAACCGCTGACCTCCTGCTTGCAAGGCAGGCGCTCTCCCAGCTGAGCTATGGCCCCAAAAGAAAATATAAAGTTATATGGTGGGCCCTAGTGGACTCGAACCACCGACCTCACCCTTATCAGGGGTGCGCTCTAACCAGCTGAGCTAAGGGCCCATAATAAACCACCAAAGAAATTCTTCTTTAGTGGTTGCGCTTGGCGACGTCCTACTCTCCCAGGACCCTGCGGTCCAAGTACCATCGGCGCTGGAGGGCTTAACGGTCGTGTTCGGGATGGGTACGTGTGGAACCCCTCCGCTATCGCCACCAAACGTTCGAGAGTTTGAGCTCTCAAAACTGAGCAACGAGTGAGTAGTTTTTGAAGCATACGCTTCATATTTGAATGTTTCCATTGCAGGAAACGATTCTCCATAGAAAGGAGGTGATCCAGCCGCACCTTCCGATACGGCTACCTTGTTACGACTTCACCCCAATCATCTACCCCACCTTCGGCGGCTGGCTCCCTTGCGGGTTACCCCACCGACTTCGGGTGTTGTAAACTCTCGTGGTGTGACGGGCGGTGTGTACAAGACCCGGGAACGTATTCACCGCGGCATGCTGATCCGCGATTACTAGCAATTCCGACTTCATGTAGGCGAGTTGCAGCCTACAATCCGAACTGAGACCGGCTTTTCTAGGATTGGCTCCACCTCGCGATTTCGCTTCCCGTTGTACCGGCCATTGTAGTACGTGTGTAGCCCAGGTCATAAGGGGCATGATGATTTGACGTCATCCCCACCTTCCTCCGGTTTGTCACCGGCAGTCTGCTTAGAGTGCCCAGCTTGACCTGCTGGCAACTAAGCATAAGGGTTGCGCTCGTTGCGGGACTTAACCCAACATCTCACGACACGAGCTGACGACAACCATGCACCACCTGTCTCCTCTGTCCCGAAGGAAAGGTCTATCTCTAGACCGGTCAGAGGGATGTCAAGACCTGGTAAGGTTCTTCGCGTTGCTTCGAATTAAACCACATACTCCACTGCTTGTGCGGGTCCCCGTCAATTCCTTTGAGTTTCAGTCTTGCGACCGTACTCCCCAGGCGGAATGCTTAATGTGTTAACTTCGGCACCAAGGGTATCGAAACCCCTAACACCTAGCATTCATCGTTTACGGCGTGGACTACCAGGGTATCTAATCCTGTTTGCTCCCCACGCTTTCGCGCCTCAGCGTCAGTTACAGCCCAGAGAGTCGCCTTCGCCACTGGTGTTCCTCCACATCTCTACGCATTTCACCGCTACACGTGGAATTCCACTCTCCTCTTCTGCACTCAAGCTCCCCAGTTTCCAGTGCGACCCGAAGTTGAGCCTCGGGATTAAACACCAGACTTAAAGAGCCGCCTGCGCGCGCTTTACGCCCAATAATTCCGGACAACGCTTGCCCCCTACGTATTACCGCGGCTGCTGGCACGTAGTTAGCCGGGGCTTTCTTCTCAGGTACCGTCACTCTTGTAGCAGTTACTCTACAAGACGTTCTTCCCTGGCAACAGAGCTTTACGATCCGAAAACCTTCATCACTCACGCGGCGTTGCTCCGTCAGGCTTTCGCCCATTGCGGAAGATTCCCTACTGCTGCCTCCCGTAGGAGTCTGGGCCGTGTCTCAGTCCCAGTGTGGCCGATCACCCTCTCAGGTCGGCTACGCATCGTCGCCTTGGTAGGCCTTTACCCCACCAACTAGCTAATGCGCCGCAGGCCCATCCACAAGTGACAGATTGCTCCATCTTTCCTCCTTCTCCCATGCAGGAAAAGGATGTATCGGGTATTAGCTACCGTTTCCGGTAGTTATCCCTGTCTTGTGGGCAGGTTGCCTACGTGTTACTCACCCGTCCGCCGCTAGGCTGTTTAGAAGCAAGCTTCTAAACAGCCCCGCTCGACTTGCATGTATTAGGCACGCCGCCAGCGTTCGTCCTGAGCCAGGATCAAACTCTCCATTAAAGACCAACCGAAGCTGGTTTATAGAAAGAGCGATAAGCTCATGTTGAAACTGACGAGATAAAATATCTCTTGTTTGATTTTGCGAACAAAATCGTTTTACTCACTCGTTGTTCAGTTTTCAAAGATCAAACTTACACAATGTCTTACTTTGTTTCGTCACCGCGTCTCAGTGGCGACCTTTATAATATATCATCTCTTTTTAGAATTTGCAAGAGTTTTTTTAATTTCTTTTTTTCGAGCAAATCCTTCAAAAAGGAACGAAAATTAATTTACCATGAATATAGAATAGAGTCAATACTTTTTTTGATATCAGAAAGTATAAGGTTTTTAAAATAGTTTACTTCCTGATATCTCTGATATAGTTTCTTATCTTTTCATTGTTTGGTTTGTGGGACTCGCCCTCTGCGAGCATATTTTGATAGTTCCTTGGCGGGTGCAAAACGGGCATACATGCGAAAGACTGTTTTATATCGAAGTGCGATTGCGTAGCGAATATCTTGATCCAATCGAGTATCGCTCATATCAAGCAGCATTTCATCTAGCTCCTTACGAAGAACGTAGTCAAGTTCCTTGCATTCTTTTTCGTTAAACAGCATTCCCAACATATGACCATACTCCCTTATCAGCAGATTATATAGTACTTATATTTGCTCAACTATTGTTCCAATCTTTACCTGTTTTTAAACTCAACTGCTAAGGTTTCAAACTTACCCCGATTAATCTTCAGCTTCTCTTTAGGCTCTCCCCTTTGTTATGTTCAATTTTCAGGAAATATATAAATAATTGGCCATAATATTTTATTGTGACAATAAACGATAAGTTATGCCACTCTCAATTGCAGCTGCTATAAGCAGTAAGATGACGGACCATAGGGACACCCTCAACGTTTGTTTCATAAATACATTCCACGATGGGCCAGTTCCTTTGCGCTTTAGCCCTATGCTTGTACCTATAGTAGACATTATGTTGATTCCAAACTTCAATCCGAAGGCACAGGCGATAATCAAAACAGGCAATTCAATCACACCGTGAGGCAGTAACCCTTTGACAACAACTTCATACATACTTCTTCCCATATCTGTCTGCAAGTGTACTACAAACCCTAAAACCATACCGTTCACAATTAAAAATATAAACGGTACGATTCCAAATACAGCCCCCATAAATATAACCAGCACACATTTAATTGCATTATTGAAAAAGATGAATACAAAAAAACTCCATTGTGGATGCTCAGAATTCTGCAAGCGCTGCGCTACTTCTCCCAGCCCCTCGATTTGTTGCGCCAGCATGGATTGAATAGTGCCTGTACTTAACCAGCCCACCATAATACTTGTGCAGAAAAGAAATGCAGAGATTAAAATTAACCGTCTTGTCGTGTGTAAATCGTGAAAAAATGTTTTTAGTCCCATTTGATAATTCCTCCTATTGGTTCAATGGAATAATTGACAACCCCCGGCATAGCTTTAAGTAAACAAGCACTTCTAGGATGAAAGGGGCGTTATTAACCATGAATTCTTTTTTTTATGTATTAAACGGTAAAAAAATCAAACGATTCTTAATCGTAATAGCTGCAGCCATCTTTACTGTTGGAGTCATTTATGTAGAAACCGATAATGTTACTGTTTTTTCCGAGGAAGCACCAACCGCTATTTATAGTGTACCCACGGACAAAAAGTTGATCGCTCTCACCTTTGATATTAGTTGGGGTGATAAGCGTACTGCCCCCATCTTAAAAGTCCTTGAGGATAAAAAAGTGACCAAGTCCACCTTTTTCCTTTCTGCCCCTTGGAGTAAAACACACCCAGAGCTTGTGAATCAGATTAAAGAAAGTGGATTTGAAATCGGCAGTCATGGCCATAAACATGAAAATTACAGTAGCTTAAGCGATGAAGATATTCGTAAGCAGATTTCAATTGCTCATACCACATTAACCGAACTGACGGGACAGTCCCCGAAGTTGATCCGTATGCCTAATGGCGACTTTGATAAAAGGGTCCTTCAGGTTGCCGGCACTTTAGGCTACAAAACCATTCAGTGGGATACAGATTCCCTGGACTGGAAAAACCCTGGTACTCAGGTCATAATCGACCGTGTTGTAAATAAAGCGCATCCTGGCGATATCGTCCTTCTGCATGCCAGTGATTCCTGTAAACAAACGCATGAAGCCCTGCCCGTCATTATCGACAAGTTGCGCGCACAAGGCTATGAATTCGTGACTGTATCTGAACTGCTTCAACAGGGTACAGTAAAAGGCAAAGAGGTACGCGATCAGGCACTGGGTCTTTAAGGAGTTATTTTACATCGTTCTCAGCTAAAAACCAAAAGCAAATCGACATATTTCTCCCCATTCATCCGCATACTATCCACATTCATGATGAAGGAGGAATACGGCCATGAATTGGACTCGTTTGCGATTTGTTAGCACGGTATGCGTACTGGGCGTTGCACTGAGTGGATGCGGCTCGGATCAGGGTTCTGCGCCCCCCCAGAACAGTTATAAAGAGATGAAAACGATGGTTGTCGATATCCTGAAAAGTGATGACGGAAAAAAAGCGGTAGAGGAAGCTTTAACTGGGGAAAACAGTTCAACCAAAGAAGGACAATCCGGTCAAAGCAGTGAAGAAGGTGGATCTGGTGGTGGGGCTGGTGGCAGCATGGGAATGAAAATGCTTATGCCCATGCAATCGGCTGAACAGATGAAGATCGCAGTCAAAGATACTTTGATATCACCTGAATATAAAAAAGAAATCGAAAAGATTATGACTGATCCGCGTTTTGCCGGAGAATTTGCCAAAGCCATCAACAGCCAAAGCAAACAGCTTCATATGCAACTTATAAAAGACCCTTCTTATCAAAAATCAATTGAAGCAATGCTCAAGTCACCAGAATTAACCAAAATGTATATGGACTTAACTAAAACCCCTGAATATCGAAAACAATCTATGACAGTCATGCATGATGCCATGCAAAATCCGATTTTCCGACTTGAGGTTATGAATTTACTAAAAACCGTCGTACAAGAGGAGCTTCAACCCAAGGTTGAGAAAAAAAGTGGTGAGCAAAGCGGTGCAGGCGGCGATAAGCAAGGTGGTGGGGGCAGCGAAGGTGGGGGCGAAGGAGAACAAGGAGGAAGCCAATAATAAAAAAGGCTGGTTTAATAAACCAGCCTTTTTTATTTATTTAGATTCCGTGTGCAAGATCATAATTTGAGCAGCAATATCATTGTAAATGGTTCCTGTCGCCGACTCGGATTTATATACTGATGGAGAAAAGTCGGCTTCTGACGGATGATTATCTGGAATACCCAGCGGAATTTGAGCAAGAAGTTTTGTATGAAGAGTGTCTGCCAGCATAGCCCCTCCTCCTCGCCCAAAAACATAGTCCTTTTCTCCAGTGGAGGACACATAATAAGACATGTTCTCCACAACACCGATGACCTTATGATCCGTTTGAAGCGCCATTGCGCCTGCACGTGCAGCTACAAAAGCCGCCGTCGCATGTGGAGTAGTGACAATGATTTCTTCACTCTGCGGAATCATTTGATGTACGTCAAGCGCTACATCGCCAGTGCCTGGTGGTAAATCGAGAATCATATAGTCCAGCTTTCCCCATTCGACATCACTAAAAAACTGTCTGAGCATTCTCCCTAGCATGGGACCTCTCCAGATCACCGGGTTGTTCTCTCTGACAAAGAAGCCCATAGACATGATTTTGATACCAAATCGCTCCACTGGCTGAATGATACCATCTTCGACAGAAGGTACATCCTCTACTCCAATCATATCTGGCACACTGAATCCATAGATATCCGCATCAATTAAACCCACACGCTTCCCCTGTCTAGCTAAAGCAGCCGCCAAATTTACAGCTACTGTCGATTTTCCGACACCACCTTTGCCGCTTGCAATGGCAATAAATCGTACGCCAGATGCTGGGCTAAGCAGCTCATGTTCTTCCATGCCAACAGCATGTCCTTTGGTCAAAACCGGGTCAGCCGCTTCCTCGGTCTCCTCTCCATTTTGAAGGGCAGACTTTTCATGCTCAGATGCCTCACGAATACGAATATGAACGTGACTTAATCCCGCCTCTTCTAAAGTCTGCCGGATTTCTCGTTCCAACTCTGTCAGCGTCTCTTCCTGACTATTCAGGGTAATGGCGGTCAAGGATACCCGATCCTCTTTAACCACCACATCCCGAATAAAATGGAGATCGACTAGACGGCGTCCTGTATGAGGCTCCCGCACTTGTTGAAGTAGCTCTATAACTTGCTCTCTTGATTGCATGAATTATCAGCACCTCTGCTTTAATGATTTACGTAGTGGTAAACACTTACAGTATACCACTATCTGGCCTCAGGTGCTGGTGAGATCCCCTTTTCCCCGGCACTGTAACGCAAAATCCCCTTATATATAGACGCCGCCACCTGCCTTTGATAGTTCACGTCACTTAGTCGTCTAGCTTCCTCAGGATGGGACAAAAAACCTACTTCTACAAGGGCTGATGGCATTTTGAGAGCTTTCAATAAATAAACTGTGTTCACGGTCTTAGCCACTCTGTCCGTATTTTCCAAGTTGCGTTTGATCTCTTCCTGAATTAAAGACGCCAAATTCTCGTTATCTGCATGGTTAGGTACGTAAAAGGTTTGGGCTCCACTCCAACGGCTCGACGGGATACTGTTCATATGAATACTTAGAAAGAGGTCTGCTTTCTGCTCCTCAATTATACGCACACGCTGCTTCAAATCCTCCGTTTTTCTTCTGGAATAACCTTTCGTTTCTTGCTGCGCTAGGTCGCGGTCATCCTCACGTGTCATGACAACGACAGCACCTGCTTGCTGTAAATAATCCCGCAAATAAAAAGCGATTGCCAGATTAATATCCTTTTCAATAATCCCTTCTTTGCTAACCGCCCCTCCATCAGGCCCTCCATGTCCAGCATCTATGGCAATTACTTTACCTGTAAGGGGTAAACTCCAATGGGTCCAAGCTCTCGAAGCAGGTATCTCATACAATGCCAGTGTAATAAATAGAACGGCGAGACAACAGCCCAACAGCATTTTTTGCAACGTCCGATAGCGAATCCACAGTGTAACCTCGTTTTTACGATTATTTTTTTGCATAACAAAACGCCTCCGTCCTATACAGATACTAATAATCTATATGGGACGAGGCGTGTAGATAGTACAACTCAGGCATGAACAAATTCTTTCATACCTTCAATCAGCACTTGAGCGACTTCCGGTCGTGTAAATTCAGGTGGCGGGCAAACCCCAGAGCGCAACAATTCCCGTACCTTGGTGCCCGAGAGCGTTAAATGATGCTCCTTGGGATGTGGGCATGTTTTACTTGAAGCCATGTTTCCACATCGGGTGCAATAAAAGCTGTGTTCAAAGAACAATGGAGTAATCCCCAGCTCTTCAGGTGTAAAGTGCCTGAAAATTTCCTGTGCTTCGTAGGTCCCATAATAGTCTCCTACACCAGCATGATCCCTTCCAACAATAAAATGGGTGCAGCCATAGTTCTTTCGCACAATAGCATGAAAAATGGCCTCTCTAGGGCCCGCGTATCGCATGGCAGCAGGAAATACCCCCAGAAAAGTCCGATCAGCCGGATAATAATTGTCCAGCAGCACCAGATAGCTCTTCATACGCACATCTGCCGGAACGTCATCTGACTTGGTTTCACCAACGAGTGGGTTTAGAAACAATGCATCCACAATCTCCATCGCGCTTTTTTGGATGTATTCATGTGCTCGGTGTACCGGATTTCGTGTTTGAAAACCGACCACTGTTTTCCAGCCTTTTTCTGCAAAATAGTCGCGTGTCTGTGATGGTGTATAGTAAAAGTCACTAAATTGTGTGGGCTCCGGCCGATTCAGCACTTGCACAGATCCACCAACATACGTAGCAGGTCGATCTAACAGTTTGTTTACGCCAGGATGAGCCGGGTCATCCGTCTTGAATACTATTCTGGCTTCCTCAGCCTGATCTACCTGATAAATACTTTCAATATCAAGTACAGCATAAATGGTACCGTCTGTTTCCCCCACCAAAGCCACCTGCTGACCTAATTTCAATTCACTGGCTATACTTTCTGCAACTGCAAGAGTAATGGGAATACTCCAGACTGTACCATCGGCAAGACGCATATCTGTTACCACTGACCGATAGTCAGATTCATTCATAAACCCCGTCAAAGGAGAGAAAGCCCCCACTCCAATCAAATCCAGATCAGAAATGGTCCATGAGTTTACACGGATAGGAAACAATTTCTCTGCGGCCTGCAAAAGTGCTTTTTGCTTCGGTCCTGTAATGATTTTATCAACAAGTGTTCCGCCATGCGGAAGAATTGCAGTCATAATGCACTTCCCTTCTTCTTCATAAATATGACTCATAGCTACCTGAATATCATTTTATTGATGGAGCCCGCACTCCGTTTTCTCATTGCCAGACCAGCGACCTGCACGAGGATCTTCACCTGGTAGGACCTCACGGGTACATTGCTCACAACCGATACTGGGATAATTGCGGTCATGCAATGGATTATACAGCACTTCATGAGTGCGGATATAGTTCCATACATCCTCGGATGTCCAGCTTGCCAAGGGGTTAAATTTAACGAGTCCAAACTTTTCATCATACTCTATCTTTTTTGAATTCGCACGGGTAGGGGCCTGATCGCGGCGAATACCGGTAATCCATGCATCGTATTGCGACAAAATGCGTGTCAGCGGCTCAACTTTGCGTATACCACAACATGTGTTAGGATCTGTTTTCCACAGTTCCTCTCCATGTTTAGCCGCTTGCTCTTCGGGAGTAATTAAGGGAGAGACTCTAACAAAATCCAAGTTGTACCTGGCCTTCATCTGATCTCGCGTATCGTAAGTTTCTTGAAAATGAAAGTCGGTGTCCAAGTAAAAAATGTCGGTGGAAGGGCTAATTTTTTGAAGCATGTCTACTAGTACTACATCTTCTGCTCCGAAGCTACAAGCAAAGGTAAGATTGGGGAATGTAAGAACAGCATACTGGATAATTTCCTCTGGCGTAGCATCTTCCAGTTCAATTGCCTTGACTCTAATCAACGCTTCTTTCTCCAATAAATTCATTATCAATGCGCCTCCATATGAAGATTCATAAATAGTGTCACTCCAATACCGACTAAACTAATAAGATTAAATACAGTATAAAACTTTCTTAATCATTGTCAATCCAAGGCAAAATGTCCTGATGCAAGCATTTATCCACCCAAACTTGTAGGAATGTTGTTCTGTCAGCATTCTTTAATGCTTTCTTGCGTATCCAACCAAGTTCATTGACTTTATATAAAATATTCTTATACCAAACATTTGGAAATGGCCCATAGGCCCAATGGTTACTAAAAGTAACTAATGTAGCTGAAGGTATTCTTGAACCTACCATGCTACGCAAAATTACCTGGTTGAATGATTTGTATAGCCAAAATGTATTATTGTACTATATGTCTGCTTGCAGATCATCTGAGTGAAATGCTTTAGAGACATCTAGGAACAGCGTATCCTAATCTTGGCCCAGTGCGCGGCAGCCATCGGTAATGCTGAACAGCTTTGGGTTGCTTTGATCAAGCAAGAACCATCTGTGGAAGAAAGCAAGCATCGCTTCTGAATTAAGATTATCGAAGGATGCTAACCGAGGAAATTGAAAATAACTTTAGGTTTCAGAGCTCTTATTTTGCATTCCAAAGATGAGGTTGGTATGTGGACGAGTTCAGATGAATTCAAAGGCAAAATAGCCTTTACTCAAATTTTTTTACCAGATGAAATACTATACTATTCTGGAGTTCTGGCGTCAGCGATGCCTTCATTCTGAAAATTATAAAAGAAATGACTGCACGCTGAACTCTTATTACACCTCTATTCAATCCTAAAGCGCTCGTAGCGGCAATTCCAGAGGAATTGATCACTGGACACAAGCAAGACTCTTATCGCTACTGGAAGCCTATTTAAAGCCTGTCATCAATGAGGGGCGATTTTATGAGGGTAGACAGTCGAACAATACATTGTGCTCCCAGTTATAGTTTGAAGCGATTACTGAATAGACTATTTCCATTACCAGGTCATCACCGTTGCAATTGCAGTAGCTAGGAAGGGGCAGTGCTAGGCTAAGGACGTCCTTCTGCTCCGTGCACACAAATAAAAAGAGGTATTCCTTGCTGTATCCCTAGCTACGCACAAAACAGCTGTACAAGAGGCATAGACAGTGCCAGCCAGAACATATCAAGGAGGACTTCACATAAACAAGTGAAAGCAAAGTATCCCTCGTGAAACAGCAATTAGCAGAGAATATTAAAATGATGCTATATTGAATAGCCGAACATTATATTTTTAGTCACTGGTTATAAACATTACAGAATAAACTACGTTGAAATAGCAAACTGTATTTGTGTATAACAATATCATCTTCAATTCCATTGTGGATAACTTTTCGTGTTCCGTGCATTTGCATGCGGTTATTTATGTATTCGCTGAAACATGCTGAAGCTTGTAACTTTTAGAGTAGGTCTACTTATCCACATGTGGATATTGATCAGGAAATGACTAAATAAAAAAGAACCCTTTCCATAAGGAAAAGGTTCTTCTGTATTCGAAATATTAACGTTTCGAGAACTGTGGTGCACGACGAGCGGCTTTGAGGCCGTATTTTTTACGTTCTTTCATACGTGGGTCACGAGTCAAGAAGCCTGCTTTTTTCAAAGCTGGACGGAATTCCGGATCTGCTTTCAACAGAGCACGGGAAATACCGTGGCGAATTGCGCCGGCTTGACCAGAGATACCACCACCATGAGCGATAACGAGTACGTCATAGCTGCCAACTGTTTCTGTCAGGTTCAGTGGTTGTTTTACGATCAGTTTGAGAGTTTCCAAACCAAAATATTCATTAATATCACGCTTATTGATGACAATGCGTCCTTCACCCGGTACGAGACGAACACGAGCTACCGAATGTTTACGACGACCTGTCCCATAGTATTGTACTTGTGCCATGAAACTGTCCTCCCTTTTAATTATCCGCGAAGTTCGTAAACTTCAGGTTTTTGTGCTGCATGTGGATGCTCAGTGCCTCTGTAAGCTTTAAGTCTCAGCTTCATTTTCTCGCCTTGACGAGTTTTAGGAAGCATACCGTGAACAGCCAATTCCAACATGCGCTCAGGCTTGTTCTTAACCATTTCTTGTGCAACCGTTACTTTCAGACCACCCGGATGCAGGGAGTGACGGTAGTATTTCTTGTTCTCCATTTTTTTACCGGTCAATACGATTTTTTCCGCATTGATTACAACAACAAAATCACCTGTGTCCACATGTGGTGTAAATTGTGGCTTGTGTTTGCCGCGAATCAACGCAGCCGCTTCGCTTGCCAGACGGCCGAGCGTTTTGCCTTCGGCATCAATGATGTGCCAGTTGCGCTCAACTTCATTTGGCTTCGCCATATACGTAGTACGCATGAAAAGTATCCTCCTTAAGTTCGTTAACAGAAATCATCATTTATCTTCGTTCGTTAAGTTGCTGCATTATTGATGGATTAGATGTTAATTTAAAGTGATCATCTTAATTGGGGCTGTGGGAAAGCCATTAAGAAAACACAACTTTTATATTACAGGATAACCATCAATTCCGCAAGGGTAAAATCAATGTTTTTTGATGTTTTCGTCGTACTCTACATTCCAGAGCGTTAAAGCGTGTCCAACGGCCGTAGGTCCAGCCTTTGAACGATTTTTCGCCTCCAAAATGGAAGGAATATCATCCGACGATTTTTTGCCTTCTCCCACTTCCAGCAAAGTACCCATAATAATCCGAACCATGTGCTGTAAAAATCCGCTACCTGTAATATAAGTATGGATAATTCCCTGATCATCCGAGCCCGGACGTGAAAAGGAATGGTCTACTGTCATATAGGCTTCGTAAATAGTGCGAACATGATTCGTCTTTTGGGAACGTCGAGATGCGAACGAAGTATAGTCAAAGGTGCCCACTAAATGAGCCAACCCTTCCTCCATCGCTCTTACATCCAGTCTCGTTGGATGATGGGCCTGTGTACGACGGTGAAAGATGTCCGGAAATCGGTTCGCATTAATGCTGTACCGATATGTCTTCCGCTTCGCCATGCGGCGTGCATGAAAGGACAGTGGCACCTCTCTCGCATCCGTAACGATGATATCACGAGGCAACCAGGCATTAAGTGCCAGACACCAGCGCTGTAACGGAATCGGCGATTCAGTGTGAAAATTGAATACCTGCCCGTATGCATGTACACCTGCATCTGTACGGCCTGAGCCTGTAATTTTAAGACGCTCGCCCGTCAATGAGTAAATAGCATGTTCAAGGCAGTCCTGAATGGTGTTACCGTCAGGCTGCGTCTGAAAGCCATCATAGTGGGTTCCGTCATAGTTCACCTTCATGCACAAGTTCCGCATGTTTCTCACACCTTTATAGGGGTAGTCTCTGGCCTTACAAGGAATAACCGAACATAACAAAGGAGAAGCCCCTCAAGGACTCCTCCAAGAGAAAAAAAGGGTTGTTCAGAATCAAGCCGATTCTGTCCACCCTTCCCTCATCTTCGCCTGTCTACGCGCGGTCAACCAATTCCAGATATACCATTGGAGCGGCGTCGCCACGACGAGGTCCCAATTTCAAGATACGAGTGTATCCACCTGGACGCTCAGTGTAACGTGTAGCCAATTCGCTAAACAGCTTTTGGATTGCATCCTGCTCACCATCCAAAGTTTCACGGCGAACGAACGCAGCCACTTGACGACGTGCGTGCAGATCTCCTTTTTTCGCTTTGGTGATCAGTTTTTCAGCAATAGAACGAACTTCTTTCGCTTTAGCCTCAGTAGTTTGGATACGCTCATACAAGAACAGATCGGTTACCAAATCACGAAACAAAGCTTTACGGGCACTGGAGTTACGGCCCAATTTTTGGTATGCCATGTAATTTCCCCTCCTTCACAAAAACGTTGCTGTACTATTCTTCCGTACGAAGTCCTAAACCAAGTTCCTCAAGCTTCTCTTGTACTTCTTCCAAAGATTTGCGACCCAAGTTACGGACCTTCATCATATCTTCTTCAGATTTAGTCGTGAGTTCTTGTACCGTATTGATACCAGCGCGCTTAAGGCAGTTATAGGAACGGACGGAGAGATCCAGCTCTTCGATCGTCATTTCAAGAACTTTTTCTTTTTTGTCTTCTTCTTTTTCAACCATAATTTCAGCATCTTTTGCCTCGTCCGTGAGACCCACGAACAACATCACATGCTCAGTCAAAATTTTGGCTCCAAGGCTCACTGCTTCCTCGGGACGAATACTTCCGTCAGTCCAAACCTCAAGTGTCAGCTTGTCGTAATTCGTAACCTGGCCGACACGCGTATTTTCTACGCCGTAGTTCACGCGTGCAATCGGAGTGTAGATGGAGTCGACGGGAATAACGCCGATCGGCTGGTCATCACGTTTGTTCCGATCCTGCTTAACGTAACCGCGACCGCGATTGGCAAAAATACGCATGTGAAGTCTCGAACCCGGTCCGAGCGTAGCAATGTGAAGATCCGGATTAAGAATTTCCACATCACTATCCGCACGGATATCTCCTGCCGTTACAACTCCTTCGCCTTCCGCATCGATTTCGAGTACTTTCTCTTCATCCGAGTGGATTTTAAGCGATAAAGCTTTCAAGTTCAGAATGATCTCCGTTACGTCTTCCTTCACACCGGGAACCGTTGCAAACTCGTGCAGAACCCCATCGATCTGAACCGATGTGACTGCTGCCCCCGGTAACGAGGATAACAGAATACGGCGAAGCGAGTTACCCAACGTCGTACCGTATCCGCGTTCCAGCGGTTCTACTACGAATTTTCCATAGGTGCCATCATCATTGACGTCAACCGTCTCAATTTTCGGCTTTTCGATTTCTATCACTGCAATATCCCTCCTTCAAAACGTCGCTCCTATATGAAACATTCACCTTATCCATAGTCTATCATGCAGTATACCTAAACATCCATTCTTGGCAGTTTGTGCCGGATCTATACTACACGCAGAGGAGAAATCTCACTAGACGCGACGACGTTTTGGAGGACGGCATCCGTTATGAGGTACCGGAGTTACGTCTTTAATCAGGTTAACTTCCAAACCAGCAGCTTGCAAAGAGCGAATTGCTGCTTCGCGACCTGCACCAGGTCCTTTAACCATGACTTCGACAGTTTTCATGCCGTGTTCCATAGCAGCTTTGGCAGCAGTTTCTGCGGCCATTTGTGCTGCGAATGGAGTAGATTTACGGGAACCACGGAATCCCATGCCGCCTGAGCTGGCCCAAGAGATTGCATTACCGTGTGGATCTGTGATCGTAACGATCGTGTTGTTGAACGTGGAACGGATGTGTGCCACGCCAGTCTCGATATTTTTACGGTCACGGCGTTTTGTACGTACAACTTTTTTCGGTTTAGCCATTGAATGTTATCCTCCCTTCTTATTTCTTTTTGTTCGCTACAGTCCGACGAGGACCTTTACGGGTACGAGCATTAGTTTTAGTACGTTGTCCGCGAACAGGCAATCCACGACGGTGACGAACACCACGGTAGCAGCCAATCTCAGTCAGACGTTTAATATTCAAGGAAATTTCACGACGCAGATCGCCTTCTACTTTAACTTCTTTGTCGATCGTTTCACGTAATTTGCTCACTTCATCTTCAGTCAAATCACGAACACGCGTGTTTGCACTGATGCCTGTTTCCTTCAAGATTTTCTGAGAAGTCGTTTTACCGATTCCGAAAATGTAAGTCAAGGCGATCTCAACGCGTTTGTCACGTGGCAAATCCACACCAGCTATACGAGCCATTTTACGCTACACCCCCTTCTATTAACCTTGTTTTTGTTTGTGTTTCGGATTTTCGCAAATAACCATTACATTCCCTTTGCGGCGAATGACTTTGCATTTTTCGCAAATAGGTTTTACAGAAGGTCTTACCTTCATGTTGATTACCTCCTCCAAGCTTTACCCTGGTAAAACTCGCTTCGTGAACATTCACATCGTTTTGCCGAGCAAAACAAGTTTTTTTAAATGACATACGTTTAATAAAAACCTGCATGAATTACTTGCGGTACGTTATACGGCCTTTGGTTAAATCGTAAGGCGATAACTGTACAACCACCTTGTCGCCTGTCAAAATACGGATAAAGTGCATCCGCAGCTTTCCGGAAACATGAGCAAGAATTTGATGACCGTTCTCCAGCTCTACCTTGAACGTAGCGTTCGGTAGTGGCTCGATTACCGTACCTTCAACCTCAATGACATCTTCTTTGGCCAAAGTCAGTCTCCTTTCTCTTCAGCTTGGTATTCGGACGAGTCCAGGAAAGTTTTCACTGCATGGCGCAGCTTTCCGTTCGTCACCCGACCGCTTTCGTTTAAACTGTTTACAATCTCGCTACTAATCTTTGGCTGAGGCACCAAATGAAGAACATTTTTCTTCTTCGCTTGATCAAACTTTCGTTTATCCCCATCCGCAATATATACAAACCTGCTATCTGCTACTGAAACGACAACCGCAATCTGTCCGGCACCTCTGCCCTTCAGAATCTTCACCAGCTGACCGATTTGCAGGTTTCCTTGCTGAATCATTCCAATCACCTACGCACTCAGTTTCGTGAAAATGTCCATGCCGCCCGTTTCGTACGTCACCGCTTGCTCGTTATGAGCACATGAGGTTACGTTCATCGTAACGACCGTCCAGTTGTCTTCCAGCGTCCCTACATGGTGAGAACCTATCTGAATCATAGATTCAATAGCCAGCCCAATGCCGGTTTTCAGCCTCGGCCCCTGCTCAGGAATACCACGGTTTGGATTCTCAATATATTGCCGAATGGCATGCGACATTGTAAACTGGCGAGTTTTCGCGATGATATCGCCTTTGTTTAACTTGCGTTTGCCGGGAAATCCGTGCACCAGTTGTTCGTTGACTGAAGCGCAAATGCTAGCAGGAAAACCGTTATAACCTTTAAAAGACGGCACAGCTCCCTGACTGCGAATATACCGATCAGCTAAATGATCAAGTTCACCGGTCGTAATACCGGGCTCGATGTGTCCTGCCAAGAGATGATCCGTCTCCGTATCTATTCTCTTAGCTTTCCTCATTAAGCTTGATTCCGTCCCCGACTTGCAAATGATCATTACAGCTAACCCCGCAACAAGGACACGATATTTTGGGAAACCACATCAATATCCTGTTCTCCGTCAATATGACGCAGAAGATTCTGGTTCTCATAAAACGTGAGGAGTGGTGCTGTTTTATTACTATATTCTTCAAGTCGTGTTCTTACGCTATCTTCATTATCGTCAGGACGCTGATAGAGTTCCCCACCGTCTTTATCGCAAATGCCTTCAACCTTAGGAGGATTAAAGACAATATGATAGCTAGTTCCGCAGCTTTTACAAACCCGCCGTCCTGTGATTCGTGCCAACAAGTTGTCACTATCCACTTTCAAGTTGATGACGTCATCTAGCTTCGTATTCAAACGACCCAAAATTTGATCCAAGGCTTCAGCTTGAGCCAAAGTTCTTGGAAAACCGTCCAGCAAGAACCCTTTCTTGCAATCTGGCTGTTGTAGCCGTTCTTCAACGATACCGATTGTTACGTCATCCGGAACAAGTTCACCCTTGTCGATATATTCTTTAGCTTTAATGCCAATAGGTGTTCCCTGTTTCATCGCTAGGCGAAAAGCATCACCTGTCGAGATATGAGGAATGCCGAATTCCTTCACAATGACATCTGCTTGTGTACCTTTACCAGCCCCCGGAGGGCCCATGATCAAAATATTCACAATCTGTCACTCCTCAAGACGACCCCTACACAAGAAACAGCACAAAAGGTGCCGGTAAGCATGCGAACATCCTAAGCCGGTACCTATTGCCTATTTGTTGATGAAGCCTTTGTAATGGCGTTTGATCAGTTGGCTTTCGATTTGCTTCATTGTATCCAATGCTACACCAATGATGATGAGCAATGAAGTACCGCCAATTTGCACGGAACGAGGCAAGCCCGAAAGCGAACCGAAGAATACCGGCAAAACGGATATGACTGCCAGAAACAAAGCTCCTGTCATTGTCAAACGTGACATTACTCGTGTCAAGTATTTCTCCGTGGCCTTACCCGGGCGAATTCCCGGAATATAACCGCCGTTCTTCTTCATATTGTCGGCCATTTGCTGCGGATTCATCTGTACAAAGGTATAGAAGAATGTGAAACCGATAATCATTACGACATACAAAACCATGCCCAGCGGCTTGTCATAGTACAAGTAAGTGGTAATCCACTTAGCCCAAGCATGATCTGCCCAGAAACTCGCAATAATTGTCGGGAATTGCAGCAATGATACCGCAAAGATTACCGGAATAACGCCTGCCGCATTAATTTTCATCGGAATATGCGTATTCTGGCCACCGTACATTTTGTTGCCAACTACACGTTTCGCGTATTGTACTGGGATTTTCCGAATACCTTGCTGGATGTAGATAACACCAACAATAATCAGAACAATCACCAGAGCAATTATAATTGCCTTCAGAATATTCATAAACAGCTGATCTGCCTGAATAAACTGAGATTCTACAACCGTCCGAATATGTCTTGGAATACCCGCCGCAATCCCTGCGAAGATAACAATAGAGATACCGTTGCCGATTCCCTTTTCAGTAATTTGCTCACCGAGCCACATAAGGAACGTAGTTCCTGCTGTAAGCACAATGGCAATAACCAGATAATCTGCAAAAGTGGCTCCTGGAATCATCGCTGCACCGTACAGTCGATTAAAGCCAATTGACGTTCCGAATGCTTGAATCAGGCCAAGTATTACCGTACCATAACGCGTAATTTGAGCCAACTTCTTTTTACCATGCTCTCCTTGTTTAGCCCATTCCGCAAGTTTCGGAATCACGTCCATTGACAACAACTGTACAATGATGGACGCTGTAATATATGGCATAATCCCGAGGGCGAAGATCGAAAACTGATACAATGCACCCCCTGAGAAGGTGTTAAGGAGTCCAAACAACTCGCTTCCTGCCTGATCCTGAGAAGTAAAGACTTGCTTGTTCACGCCGGGAACCGGCACGAAGGAGCCAATACGATATACAAAGAGTATAAACAGGGTAAACAGGATTCGGGTTCTAAGATCCTCAACCCGCCATATATTTTTCAGGGTCTTGAACATTAGATCACCTCGGTTTTACCGCCGGCAGCTTCAATTTTCTCTACCGCAGATTGAGAGAACTTGTTCGCTTTAACTGTCAACTTCACAGTGATTTCACCGTTACCCAGAATTTTAATTCCGGATTTGGCGTTTTTCACAATGCCATTGTTCAGCAAAAACTCAGGGCTTACTTCTGTACCCGCTGCAAAACTGTTCAAATCTTCGATATTCAAAACCGCATACTCTTTACGAGTAGGATTTACGAAACCGCGTTTAGGCAAGCGACGATACAGTGGGTTTTGACCACCCTCGAAGCCCGGACGTACACCACCGCCGGAACGAGCGTTTTGACCTTTATGACCACGACCAGAAGTTTTACCCGTACCGCTACTAGGACCACGACCCAAACGTTTACGTTCTTTGCGGGAGCCTGGAGCTGGGGAAAGCTCATGTAACTTCATCGTTCGTTGCACCTCCTTGATTATTGTTAAAATACTTTATTTCTTAAGCCTCAATTTCTTTAACAGAAACCAAATGGCTAACTTGATTAATCATCCCGCGAATAGCTGCATTGTCGGGTTGAACTACTTTATGGTTGATTTTACGCAAGCCGAGCGTTTTAACAGTCGTTCTCTGATTACCAGGACGGCCGATCAACGAACGAACGAGGGTAATTTCTAATTTCGCCATGATATTCCCTCCTTAGCCCAGCAGCTCTTCGATGGATTTGCCGCGCAATTTTGCAACTTCTTCAGCGCGTTTCAAGCGGGACAAACCTTCCAAAGTCGCATTGACCATATTCATGGAATTCGAAGAACCCAAAGATTTTGTCAAGATATCACCTACACCAGCAAGTTCCAGGACAGCACGAACCGGACCACCAGCGATAACTCCAGTACCTTCCGATGCCGGTTTCAACAGAACCCGGCCAGCACCGAACTTACCTGTAACAAGGTGAGGAATTGTTGTTCCTACGAGTGGAACGTGAACCAGGTTTTTCTTAGCATCTTCAATACCTTTGCGAATTGCATCAGGTACTTCGCCAGCTTTACCGATTCCAGCGCCTACCCAGCCGTTGCCGTCGCCCACTACTACCAGAGCACTGAAGCTGAAACGGCGTCCGCCTTTGACAACTTTAGCTACACGATTAATATTTACTACTCTTTCAGTCAGTTCCAAAGTATTCGGATCTACACGCAAGTCGTTAACCTCCTTTTGAGAAATGTCTTAGAATTCAAGGCCTGCTTCGCGAGCTGCATCAGCCAAAGCTTGAATCCGTCCATGATACAAGTATCCACCACGGTCAAATACGATGTTAGCATGACCTTTTTCTTTCGCACGTTTAGCAACGAGTTCGCCAACTTTACGAGCTGCTTCTACACTACCGCCGTTTTTGATTTCGCTGCTCAGTTCTTTATCCATAGTGGATGCAGATACCAATGTTACACCAGCTACATCATCAATCAGTTGTGCGTAGATATGCTTGGAAGAACGGAACACGTTCAAACGAGGACGTACAGCCGTACCTTCGATTTTCTTACGTACACGCAGATGTCTTCTGACACGTGCTTTATTTTTATCTTGTTTTGTAATCATCTCAAGTTTTCACTCCCTTCAGTTTGCCTTTTAAAACTTTATACTAAGACGCACTGGGTAAAAAAGAAGTACGAAGTCTTTCCAGCAGAAAGACCGCACAAAGTCGGTAAGAAACTTATTTCTTCTTACCGGCTTTACCTTCTTTACGAATGATGCGCTCGCCTTCGTATTTAATCCCTTTACCTTTGTACGGTTCAGGTTCACGAACGGAACGAATTTTAGCAGCGTAGGCACCTACACGCTCTTTATCAATTCCGCGAACGATGATTTTAGTGTTCGAAGGAACTTCGAATTCGATGCCCGCTTCCGGTGTGATTTCAACCGGGTGAGAGTATCCAACGTTCAGAACGATTTTATCTCCGGATTTGCTTGCACGATATCCGACCCCAACCAGCTCCAGAGATTTTGAAAACCCTTCAGTTACACCACTTACCATGTTGTTGACAACGCTGCGGGTTGTTCCATGCAAAGAGCGGTGAAGTTTGTTGTCCGAAGGACGAACTACATTGATTTCATTGTTTTCCACAGTAACGGACATGTCTTTATGAAGCTCACGAGTCAATGTTCCTTTAGGACCTTTAACTGTGATTGCTGTGTTGTTCAAAGTCACGTCAACACCACTTGGTACTGTGATTGGTTTACGACCAATACGGGACATATCTGTTGCACCTCCTATCTTTTAAACGTTATCTTACCAAACGTAGCAAACAACTTCTCCGCCGGCTTTGGACTGACGCGCTTCTTTGTCAGTCATGATACCTTTGGATGTTGAAATGATTGCGATCCCGAGTCCACCCAGTACGCGTGGAATCTCATTGCTTTTCGTGTAAACGCGAAGACCTGGTTTACTGATTCTTTTCAAACCTGTAATAACACGCTCGTTGTTTGCACCGTATTTCAAGAAAATACGGATGATCCCTTGTTTGCTATCTTCAACAAATTCCGCATCACGAATGAATCCTTCACGTTTCAGGATGTCGGCGATTTGTTTTTTCATTGTAGATGCAGGCATTTCTACTGTTTCGTGACGAACTGTGTTCGCGTTACGAATACGAGTAAGCATATCTGCAATTGGATCAGACATAGTCATTGTGTATAAACCTCCTTCCCAAACAGGACTTTTTACCAGCTTGCTTTTTTCACGCCAGGAATCTGGCCTTTATAAGCTAATTCACGGAAGCAAATTCTGCAGATCTTAAACTTTTGCAGTACCGAATGTGGACGACCACAACGCTCGCAACGAGTGTAAGCACGAACTTTAAACTTTGGTGCGCGTTGTTGTTTGACTTTCATTGAAGTTTTTGCCACTTAGCCTGACACCTCCTAAATAGTTTCGGAGAACAGGGTGTCTTTAAAATCAGACGCCCGAAACGTTATGCCAACATTATTTTGCGAAAGGCATGCCCAGCTGAGTCAGAAGCTCACGGGACTCTTCGTCAGTTTTGGCAGTCGTTACGATAACGATGTCCATACCACGAACTTTATCAACTTGATCATACTCGATTTCCGGGAAGATCAACTGTTCTTTCAGACCAAGCGTGTAGTTACCACGTCCGTCAAAAGCTTTTGTCGATACACCATGGAAGTCACGTACGCGAGGAAGAGTAATGTTGAACAATTTGTCCAAGAAATAATACATACGCTCGCCACGAAGTGTTACCTTTACACCGATCGGCATGTTTTCACGCAATTTAAAACCTGCAATAGATTTTTTTGCGCGAGTGATTACTGGTTTTTGACCAGCGATCAGTTGCATGTCGTTGAGAGCTGAATCAAGTACTTTGGAGTTTTGGACTGCGTCGCCAACACCCATGTTGATTACAACTTTCTCGATTTTAGGCACTTGCATCACTGTTGTATAGTTGAACTTCTGCATCAAAGCAGGAGTGATTTCTTTCAAGAAACGTTCTTTCATTCTTGTTGTAGCCATGAATCATATACCTCCTTTCTTCAAAAAATAATTAGTCGATCACTTCGCCAGAACGTTTTGCAATGCGCACTTTTTTTCCGTTGTCCAAAACTTTATAACCAACACGGGTTACTTTTCCGCTCTTCGGATCAATGTGCATAACGTTGGAAACGTGAATCGGAGCTTCTTTCTCGATGATGCCGCCTTGTGGATTCAGCTGATTAGGCTTTTGGTGTTTTTTAATCATGTTAACACCTTCCACAAGCACACGGTTTTGACGAGGGTAAGCAGCGATAACGCGACCTTTTTTACCTTTATCTTTACCTGTAATCACCAGAACAGTGTCGTCTTTTTTGACATGCAGCTTGTTGTTATGGGATTCCAGAACTTTTTTCACTTTTGGCATTTCGTACACCTCCTACGGGCACATTTTAAGGTGAGTTTAGATCACTTCCGGAGCCAAGGAAACGATTTTCATGAAGTCCTTGTCACGAAGTTCGCGAGCAACTGGTCCGAAAATACGAGTACCACGTGGGCTCTTGTCTTCTTTAACGACCACTGCTGCGTTTTCGTCAAATCCGATGTAGGAACCGTCTTTACGGCGGATAGAACGTTTAGTACGAACAACAACCGCTCTTACTACATCACCCTTTTTGACAACGCCGCCTGGTGTTGCTTGTTTTACGGAACAAACGATCAGGTCACCAATTTGAGCTGTACGACGTCCCGTACCACCGAGCACACGGATACACATCAGTTCCTTCGCGCCGGAATTGTCAGCTACAGTCAAACGTGTAAATGGTTGAATCATTTATTTATCCTCCTTTCGGAAAAACTACACTACATTAGATTATAACAGCTTTTTCAACGATTTCGACCAGTCTCCAGTTTTTGTCTTTGGACAAAGGGCGAGTTTCCATGATTTTAACAGTATCACCAATTTGTGCGGTGTTGTTTTCATCATGAGCTTTGAATTTCTTAGTTACTTTAATGCGTTTATGGTAGAGATCATGTTTTTTGTAAGTTTCTACAGCAATCACAATCGTTTTATCCATTTTGTCGCTGACTACTTTACCGACTAATACTTTACGGGCATTACGTTCGCTCATTGTTGGCCTCCTTCCTAATTACAGGCGGATTTTCCACCCGGTCTGATATCTTAGCTAATCCCAAGTTCTCTTTCACGGATCACAGTTTTAGCACGAGCAATTTCCTTACGCACAGCGCCGATCCGAGTCGGGTTATCAAGCTGACCGGTAGCGAGTTGAAAACGAAGGTTGAAAAGTTCTTCTTTATAACCGGAGATCTTTTGTTCGATTTCAGCAGTGGTTAGGTTGCGGAATTCACTAGCCTTCATTTGCTTCACCACCCAATTCTTCACGTTTCACAAACTTAGTTTTGATTGGCAGTTTGTGAGCGGCAAGACGCATTGCTTCACGAGCAATCTCTTCCGGAACACCAGCAAGTTCGAACATAATCTTGCCTGGTTTCACTACTGCAACCCATTTTTCTACGTTACCTTTACCACTACCCATACGAACCTCAAGAGGCTTCTGAGTAATTGGTTTGTCAGGGAAAATTTTAATCCAAACCTTACCACCACGTTTGATGTAACGAGTCATCGCAATACGAGCAGCTTCGATTTGACGGTTAGTAATCCATGCAGGTTCAGTAGCTTGCAAACCGTACTCACCAAAGTTCAGTGTAGTACCGCCTTTTGCACGACCCTTCATATGACCACGTTGTTGTTTACGATGTTTTACGCGTTTTGGTACCAACATGATTAGTTGCCTCCTTCCTGAGGAGCTTGTTTCTTAGCTGGAGGAAGAACCTCTCCACGATAGATCCATACTTTCACGCCAAGACGACCGTAAGTAGTATGAGCTTCCGCTGTACCATAGTCAATGTCGGCACGAAGCGTATGCAGTGGAACAGTTCCTTCGCTGTACCCTTCGGAACGAGCGATTTCGGCACCGCCAAGACGTCCGCCTACTTGAGTTTTAATTCCTTTTGCTCCGGAACGCATAGTTCTTTGAATCGCTTGTTTCAAAGCACGACGGAAAGAAACACGACGTTCCAATTGTTGTGCAATGCTTTCAGCAACCAGAATTGCGTCCAGTTCAGGATTTTTAATTTCAGAAATATTGATGTGTACCTTTTTACCGCCTGCGATTTTAGTAATTTCATTACGCAGATTTTCAACTTCGGAACCACCCTTACCGATAACCATACCTGGTTTCGCAGTGTGAATCGTTACGTTGACACGGTTAGCTGCTCTCTCGATTTCAACACGGGATACAGCGGAGTCTTTCAATCTTTTTTTCAGATGTTCACGAATTCTAACGTCTTCCAGCAAAAGATCACCGAAATCTTTGCCTGCATACCATTTGGATTCCCAATCACGGATAATACCGATTCGGAGTCCGACGGGATTTACCTTTTGGCCCACACGTTTTCCCTCCTTATTTTTCAGATACCACCAGAGTAATATGACTGGTGCGTTTGTTGATGCGACTTGCACGACCCATTGCACGCGGGCGGAATCGTTTCATTGTAGGACCTTGGTTTACAAAAACCTGAGATACTACCAATTTATTTACGTCCAAAGAGTAGTTGTGATCTGCATTTGCAATCGCAGAATTCAACAATTTCTCAACGACTGGAGAAGCGGACTTTGGAGTGTGACGAAGAATTGCGATCGCCTCACCAACCTGCTTACCGCGAATCAAATCGATAACAAGTTTCACTTTGCGAGCAGAAATCCGTACGGACTTAGCATGTGCTTTTGCTTCCATTGAGTTTACCTCCTCTCAAACACTACGCTGTGTTGATTATCTTCTTGTTTTCTTATCGTCATCCGTATGGCCTTTGTACGTACGTGTTGGAGCAAATTCGCCCAATTTGTGTCCGACCATATCTTCCGTTACGTATACTGGCACGTGTTTACGACCATCGTATACACCAAACGTATGTCCGATAAATTGCGGGAAAATCGTAGAGCGACGGGACCAAGTTTTGATTACCACTTTTTTGTCCGACTCGTTCAAAACCTCTACTTTTTTCAACAGGTAACCATCAATGAATGGTCCTTTTTTGAGACTGCGACCCATTTATGAATCCTCCCTTCGTTAAAACGTAGTCGTTCCTTAATATGTTAACGTGCGACTTAAGCGCACGTTTTATTACTTAGTACGACGACGAACGATGTACTTATCAGATGCTTTACCTTTTTTACGTGTCTTGTAACCAAGGGTTGGTTTACCCCATGGAGACATTGGAGATTTACGTCCGATTGGAGCGCGACCTTCACCACCACCGTGTGGGTGATCGTTAGGGTTCATTACAACACCGCGAACTTCAGGACGTTGTCCCAACCAGCGACTACGACCAGCTTTACCGATTTTCACCAGCTCGTGGTCTTCGTTACCTACAGAACCGATTGTAGCGCGGCAAACTTTCAGAATGCGACGAACTTCACCAGAAGTCAAACGAATTGTAACGTACTTTTCTTCTTTACCAAGAAGTTGGGCTTCCGTACCAGCAGCGCGAACGAGTTGGCCACCTTTACCCGGTTTCAATTCGATGTTGTGGATAACCGTACCTACTGGAATGTTTTCCAATGGCAAGGAGTTACCGATTTTGATATCGGATCCTGCACCGGATACCACTTCGTCTCCTACTTTCAGACCTTTAGGAGCGATGATGTAACGTTTTTCACCATCCACATAGTGGATAAGCGCGATGTTGGACGTACGGTTTGGATCATATTCGATCGTAGCAACGCGGCCCGGTATTCCATCTTTGTTACGTTTAAAGTCAATAATACGGTATTTACGTTTGTGTCCGCCGCCTTGATGACGAACCGTAATTTTACCTTGGTTATTACGTCCAGCTTGCTTGCTCAGAGGTGCCAGCAACGATTTCTCGGGCTGATTAGTTGTAATCTCCTCGAAAGTAGATACAGACATAGCACGTCTGGCCGGGGACGTTGGTTTATACTTTTTAATTGGCACTGAGTTTCCCTCCTTACTTTACAGATTCAATTATACCGTTTCAAAAAACTCAAGCGGCTTACTGTCTTTGCTCAGCGTTACGAACGCTTTCTTCCACTCGCTCGTATAGCCGGAATGACGTCCGTAGCGTTTTGGTTTTGCAGGAACACGAAGCGTATTTACGTTACTTACTTTCACGTTAAAAATGGCTTCGATTGCTTTTTTAACTTCGACTTTGTTAGAACGAATGTCAACCTCGAAAACGTATTTCAAGTCATTCATCATACCTGCCGTACGTTCGGTGATAACCGGACGTTTGATAATATCACGAGGATCCTTCATTACGCGAGCACCTCCTCTACCTTCTGAACTGCTTCCTTCGTAATGATCAGTTTGTCGTGTCCGAGCACATCAAGAACATTAATGCCATCTGCGGCTACAAACTTCACACCAGGAATATTACGAGCGGAAAGTGCTACATTATCATCATAGCTAGGAGCTACGATCAATGCTTTACGATCAGCTTTAAGGTTATTCAAAATGGCTGCGAATTCTTTCGTTTTAGGTCCGTTCAGTGTAAGAGCGTCCAATACAATAATTTCATTCTCAATCACTTTGGATGACAACGCCGATTTGATCGCCAGACGACGAACCTTTTTAGGCAATTTGTATGCATAGCTGCGTGGAGTCGGACCGAATACAGTACCGCCACCAACCCATTGCGGTGCACGGATCGAACCTTGACGAGCGCGGCCAGTACCTTTTTGTTTCCAAGGCTTACGTCCGCCACCACGTACTTCAGAACGTCCTTTTACTTTGTGAGTACCTTGACGCAGGGAAGCCAATTGCATAACAACAGCGTCATGAAGAACGTGCTTATTCGGCTCGATACCGAACACTGCGTCGTTCAATTCAATTTCACCAACTTGGCTGCCGCTAATATTAAATAGTGCTACTTTTGGCATTTCGTGTTCCTCCTTTCTTCAGTTGTTTATTTTTTCACCGTTTCTAATACTTTAACGAAGCTATTTTTAGGTCCTGGAATGGAACCTTTCACGAGCAATACATTACGTTCTGTATCGATCTTAACAACTTCAAGACGTTGGATCGTTACCGTTTCATGCCCCATATGTCCTGGAAGGTGTTTACCTTTAGGAACGCGGTTAGCTTGAATGGAACCCATAGAACCTGGACCTCTGTGGTAACGCGATCCGTGTGCCATTGGTCCGCGGCTTTGTCCCCAACGTTTGATAACGCCGGCAAAACCTTTACCTTTAGAAATACCTGTTACGTCAACGAACTCGCCTTCTGTGAAGACATCAGCCTTCAGTTCTTGGCCAACCTCGTACGCAGCAAGGTCGATGCCACGAAGTTCACGAACGTAGCGCTTAGGTGCAGTATTTGCTTTTTTCGCATGTCCTGCTTCAGGTTTGTTGGATCTTTTTTCTTTCTTATCAGAGAAACCGAGTTGAATAGCTTCGTATCCATCGTTTTCCAGATCTTTCTTTTGCAGAACAACACAAGGACCTGCTTCGATAACCGTAACAGCAAGTACGTTACCTTCAGGGGTAAACACTTGAGTCATTCCGAGTTTTTTTCCTAAGATACCTTTCATGTTGACACCTCATTTCTTTTCCTAATCACATATTACAATTTAATTTCGATATCTACACCGGACGGCAGGTCCAAGCGCATCAAGGCATCCACAGTTTGTGGAGTCGGGTTAACAATGTCGATCAAACGCTTGTGTGTGCGCATTTCGAACTGTTCCCGGGAATCCTTGTACTTGTGTACCGCACGGAGAATAGTAATGATTTGTTTTTCAGTTGGCAGCGGAATTGGCCCGGATACACCTGCGCCCGAACGTTTAGCTGTTTCAACAATTTTCTCAGCGGATTGATCAAGAATTCTATGATCGTAAGCTTTCAAACGAATACGAATTTTTTGCTTTGCCATTTTAGTCCCTCCTTCTATCGCCCAATTTGGTATCGGACATACTCCGTGAAAATTTTCCGACAGCCCTCCCATGGCAAAGGGGCCGGGTGTGTCAGTAACCTCTCACATCATCGCACAGTCACAAACAACATTAGTTATTATATCGAATAGTTCTGCCTATTGCAAGCAAAAACGAAAAAACAATGCATCTTATTTTCAAAAGATGCAGTTGTGCTCGCAGCTCGCGATTTTTCCCAAGAGAAAAGCCCCCGCACCAGGGCAGGGGCTCGTTTAGCTTCGTTCCAATACAACGTTACTCGTTCCAGTACACTGTTACTCTATTTAAAGGCTAAAGCCTTCTTATTTGGAGATTGTTGCTACAGCACCAGCGCCAACTGTACGTCCACCTTCACGAATAGAGAACTTAGTTCCTTCTTCGATAGCGATCGGGTTGATCAGTTGAACAGTAACTGTGATGTTATCACCAGGCATTACCATTTCGGAACCTTCTGGCAAAGTAATGATACCAGTTACGTCAGTTGTACGGAAGTAGAACTGTGGACGGTAACCAGTGAAGAAAGGTTTGTGACGTCCGCCTTCTTCTTTAGTCAAAACGTAGATTTGAGCAGAAAATTCTGTATGTGGGTTAACAGAACCTGGCTTAGCCAATACTTGGCCACGCTCGATTTGTGCACGATCTACACCGCGAAGCAGTGCGCCGATGTTGTCACCAGCTTGAGCGGAATCAAGCAATTTACGGAACATTTCCACGCCTGTTACTACGGATTTACGGGATTCTTCTTGAATACCGATGATTTCGATTTCGTCGCCCACTTTAACTGTACCACGCTCTACACGGCCTGTAGCAACTGTACCACGACCAGTGATGGAGAATACGTCCTCGACAGGCATAAGGAAAGGCTTGTCAGTGTCGCGTTCTGGAGTTGGGATGTAAGTGTCGATTGTTTCGAACATTTCAACGATTTTCTTAGCCCAGTCGCCTTCTGGGTTTTGCAGTGCTTCACGAGCGGAACCGCGAGTGATTGGAGTGTCGTCGCCTGGGAAGTCATACTCGCTCAGCAAGTCGCGAACTTCCATTTCAACCAATTCCAGCAACTCTTCGTCTTCAACCATGTCGCATTTGTTCAGGAATACAACGATGTAAGGAACACCAACTTGGCGGGACAACAGGATGTGCTCGCGAGTTTGCGGCATTGGGCCGTCAGCTGCGGATACAACCAGAATCGCTCCGTCCATTTGTGCAGCGCCAGTGATCATGTTTTTAACATAGTCGGCGTGACCTGGGCAGTCAACGTGTGCATAGTGACGGTTAGGTGTTTCATATTCCACGTGTGCAGTGGAGATTGTGATACCGCGTTCGCGCTCTTCTGGAGCTTTATCGATTTGATCGAATGCTACAGCAGCACCACCGTAAGTTTTGGACAATACAGTTGTGATTGCAGCAGTCAAAGTAGTTTTACCATGATCGACGTGACCAATAGTACCGATATTAACGTGCGGTTTGTTACGTTCAAACTTAGCCTTTGCCATTTGAACAATTCCTCCTCAATAACTTGTTTTATTTTAGGCTGCCGGATGCCTTTTTGATAAAACCTTAAGCATACCGGTCAGCTGATACATTGTATTACTCGCCGCCTTTGGTTTTGGCAACGATCTCTTCAGCAATGCTCTTCGGCACTTCTTCATAATGAGAGAGTTCCATGGAGAACACGCCGCGTCCTTGTGTACCGGAGCGAAGTGTAGTCGAGTATCCGAACATTTCGGACAAAGGCACCTTCGCACGAATGATTTGAGCTCCACTACGGGAATCCATACCTTCAATCCGACCACGACGGGAGTTCAACATACCCATTACGTCACCCATGTATTCCTCAGGAACCGTTACTTCAACTTTCATAATCGGCTCAAGCAATACTGGTTTACATTTGTCTTTCGCTGCTTTCAGCGCCATTGATCCGGCAATTTTAAATGCCATTTCATTGGAATCGACATCATGGTATGATCCGTCCACGATTGTAGCTTTAACGTCCACAAGCGGGAAGCCTGCGATAACGCCGTTTTTCATTTGTTCCTCAATACCAGCAAGAGCAGGAGCGATGTACTCTCTAGGAACAGAGCCGCCGACTACCTTACTTTCGAATTGACTACCAGTACCTGGTTCGAGTGGTTCGAACTCAACCCATACGTGACCATATTGACCACGACCACCGGACTGACGAACGAATTTACCTTCGACACGTGCTGGAGCACGGAACGTTTCACGGTAAGCAACCTGTGGTTTACCCACATTCGTTTCTACCTTGAACTCACGACGCATACGGTCAATGATGATGTCCAAGTGAAGCTCACCCATACCCGCCAAGATGGTTTGACCTGTTTCTTCGTTAGTATGAGCGCGAAGAGTTGGATCCTCTTCAGTCAACTTACCGAGAGCTACAGACATTTTATCTTGGTCAGCTTTGGTTTTAGGCTCAACCGCGATTTCGATAACCGGATCAGGGAAGTTCATGGACTCGAGAATAACAGGACTCTTCTCATCACACAGTGTATCACCTGTACCTGTATCTTTCAAACCTACGGCAGCCGCAATATCACCAGAGTAAACTACAGTGATTTCTTGACGACTGTTCGCATGCATTTGAAGAATACGTCCGATACGTTCGCGTTTACCTTTTGTTGCATTCAATACGTAAGAACCGGATTGAAGAACACCGGAGTATACGCGGAAGAATGTCAACTTACCAACGTAAGGATCCGTCATGATTTTGAAGGCCAATGCGGAGAATGGCTCTTCATCGGAAGAGTGACGTTCAACTTCCGTACCGTCTTCCAAATGCCCTTGAATACTTGGCACGTCAGTAGGAGCCGGCAAATAGTCGAGAACAGCATCCAACATCAGCTGAACACCTTTATTGCGGTAAGAAGATCCACAGATAACTGGGAAGATTTTAACTTCTACAACACCTTTACGGAGAGCGGCTTTAATTTCAGCAACCGAAATTTCTTCCCCTTCCAGGTATTTCATTGTCAATTCTTCGTCCAGTTCAGCAACCTTCTCGATCAATTCATTACGGAGTTCTTCAACCTGATCTTTGAATTCCGCAGGAATTTCTACTTCTTCGATATCTTGACCAAGATCATCTTTGTACATATGAGCTTTTTGTTCAACGATATCGATAATACCAGTAAAATCATTTTCTGCGCCGATTGGCAATTGAATCGCAACTGCGTTCGCTTGAAGGCGATCACGCATGTCGGAGACAACATTCAGGAAGTCGGCACCAATGATATCCATTTTGTTTACATATGCGATCCGTGGAACGCCGTAGCGATCAGCCTGTCTCCATACGGTTTCGGACTGAGGCTCAACGCCTTCTTTCGCACTGAAAACACCAACTGCTCCGTCCAATACACGAAGGGAACGTTCAACTTCAACAGTGAAGTCAACGTGCCCCGGGGTGTCGATGATATTGACGCGGTGACCTTTCCAGGCAGCGGTCGTCGCAGCGGAAGTAATCGTGATTCCGCGCTCTTGTTCTTGTTCCATCCAGTCCATTGTCGCAGCGCCTTCGTGAACTTCACCGATTTTGTGCGTACGGCCTGTGTAGAACAAGATCCGCTCTGTTGTTGTGGTTTTACCCGCGTCAATATGAGCCATAATCCCGATATTACGTGTATTTTTCAAGGAGAACTCTCTTGCCATGAAATGGGTCTCCCTTCAAAATTGAAGTTATTTTTTTGAGCTGAATCCTACCAACGATAGTGAGCAAACGCTTTGTTCGCTTCAGCCATTTTGTGCGTGTCTTCACGTTTTTTCACGGAAGCGCCTGTGTTGTTGGAAGCATCAATAATTTCAGCCGCCAAACGCTCTTCCATGGTTTTCTCACCGCGGTTGCGGGAGTAGTTTACGAGCCAACGTAATCCCAGGGACGTACGTCTTTCTGGTTTTACCTCGATTGGTACTTGGTAGTTGGCACCGCCGACACGGCGTGCTTTAACTTCCAGGACTGGCATGATATTCTTGATAGCTGCTTCAAAAACTTCCATCGGGTCATTCCCCGTACGTTCTTGGATAAGCTTGAACGCATTGTACAGAATGCTTTGAGCAACGCCTCGTTTTCCGTCGAGCATGATGCGGTTGATCAAGCGGGTAACCAACTTGCTGTTGTATACCGGATCTGGCAACACGTCTCTTTTGGTAACTGGACCTTTGCGTGGCATGGATATCCCCCTTTCTTACATGTTAAACCGACATACGCGGTTTATATTCATTAGGATTTTTTAGCTTTAGGGCGTTTTGCGCCGTATTTGGAACGAGCTTGCATGCGGTTGTTTACGCCTGCAGTATCCAAAGCACCGCGAACGATGTGGTAACGCACACCCGGAAGGTCTTTTACACGACCGCCGCGAATCAGCACTACGCTGTGTTCTTGAAGGTTATGTCCAATACCTGGAATGTAAGCAGTCACCTCTACACGGTTCGTCAAGCGAACACGAGCATATTTACGAAGTGCGGAGTTTGGTTTTTTCGGAGTCATAGTACCTACACGAGTGCACACTCCGCGTTTTTGCGGGGCACTGATGTCGGTAGCTTCACGTTTCAAGGCATTAAAACCTTTTTGCAAAGCCGGTGATTTCGATTTCTCGATTTTGGCTTGACGTCCTTTACGAACCAGTTGGTTAATAGTTGGCATGTTGGTTGCCACCCCCTTCCTCAATTTTTGCTGTTACTTTACAAACCTTATCTAAGCCCACAGACCCAGGCGGTTCATAAAAGAACAAATGAAAAGTCTTTGCCGCCAAGAATAACAATTCCTTAGACAAAAACGTTCCTTACCCTATTGTTTTACGATAGCAGCCATTGCGGCTCCCACTTCAATCCCACATGCAGCTCCGAGATTTTTCATTGTGTCTACGAGAGTCACTTTGACTCCTTGCTTGTTGCACAAAGCAATGATGTTGGAAGTGAGACGCTGATCTGCGTCTTCTGCCACATATACTTCTGAGGCAAAGCCCAATTCTACCATACGAATGGTTTGTTTGGTACCGATTTTGACATGAGCATCTTGCAGTCCTTGTTCTTTAGACATATCTCATTCCTCCGAAAAGACCCAATAGCATATAGGCTGCTCACGCACCTTTGCTATATTAGCATTGACTATAAGTAATGTCAAGACAATTATAAACTATAATTCATTTAAACAGAATAGTACGATTCAATTTTTTGAAAAAAGCACCGGAGCACCGTCTGCTGTAGCTTTTATGCAAAGCTTATGTCTACGGTGTTCCGGCAATCATACTATTTTTATATTACTCGGCCGAAATTGGTTCGAGCTCCTCAGATGGAGACTGCCCCTCTTCCGGTTGGGCAAATTTCACGCTACGGTAACGGTTCATACCTGTTCCCGCAGGAATCAATTTACCAATAATTACGTTCTCTTTCAGTCCAAGCAACTGATCGACCTTACCTTTAATAGCTGCATCAGTCAGGACACGAGTAGTTTCCTGGAAGGATGCTGCTGACAAGAAGGAGTCAGTTTCCAGAGATGCCTTGGTAATACCGAGCAGTACCGGCTTGGCTACCGCTGGTTCTTGGCCGCTGAGAATCGCTATCTTGTTTGCATTTTCATACTCATGGACATCAACAAAGGAGCCTGGAAGTAAGATCGTGTCGCCCGCATCAATGATACGGATTTTACGCAACATTTGACGAATCATAACTTCTACGTGCTTGTCGTTGATTTCTACGCCCTGGTTCCGGTATACGCGTTGAACTTCCTGAAGGATATAGTTCTGTACCCCGCGAATACCTTTAATACGCAACATTTCTTTAGGATCAATCGAACCATCCGTCAGTTCGTCCCCAGCTTCAACAGTCATACCTTCGCTTACGCGCAGGCGGGAACCATACGTTACTGAGTATGTTTTCGTTTCGGCTTCACCCTGTATGTCGATCTCACGGCGGTCTTTACCTTCACGAACTTCTTTAACTGTACCGTCAATTTCACTAATCGTTGCCTGACCTTTAGGATTACGTGCTTCAAAAAGCTCCTGGATACGAGGCAAACCTTGTGTAATATCGTCACCCGCTACGCCGCCTGTGTGGAACGTACGCATAGTAAGCTGTGTTCCTGGCTCACCGATGGATTGTGCAGCGATGATACCAACTGCTTCACCAATCTCAACGTGTTTACCAGTAGCCAGATTGCGACCGTAACATTTCTTGCAGACGCCATGTTTAGCCCGGCAACTTAATACAGAACGTATTTGAACTTTGTGTACGCCAGCTTTAACAATCGCTTCAGCTTTGTCGGAGTCAATCAATTCGTTACGTCTAGCCAAAATCTCGCCAGTCTCAGGATGACGTACCGTTTCAAAGCAATAGCGACCTTCCAGACGGTCATAGAGATCCTCAATTACTTCTTTACCGTCCTGGATACGACTTACTGTGAAGCCTTTATCCGTTCCGCAGTCTTCTTCGCGCACGATAACATCCTGTGCCACATCTACGAGACGACGAGTCAGGTAACCGGAGTCAGCCGTACGAAGAGCTGTATCCGCCAAACCTTTACGCGCTCCGTGAGTGGAGATGAAGTACTCGAGTACTGTCAGACCTTCACGGAAGTTTGATTTGATTGGGAGTTCGATAATACGTCCGGATGGATTGGCCATCAGACCACGCATACCGCCGAGCTGAGTAATCTGTGATTTGTTGCCCCGCGCTTTGGAGTCCACCATCATCATGATGGAGTTGTAGCGATCCATGGACTTCATCAATACTTCGGTAATATCATCTTTCGCTTTAGACCAAATATCGATAATCCGGTCATAGCGTTCTTCATTCGTAATCAGACCACGACGGTACTGATTCGTTACAACTTGCGCTTTGTCTTCGGATCCCTTAAGAATCTCTTGTTTTTCCACCGGCACGATTACGTCCGATACAGCAACGGTTACCCCTGCACGAGTGGAATACGTAAAGCCAAGCTGCTTGATTTTATCCAGAATTACAGCTGTTTCTGTTGTATGGTAAGTCTCAAAACAACGGGCAATGATATTACCAAGGTAATCCTTGCCTACCCCGCTAGCTTGCGGAGCGTTTTGAATGGCTTCTGTAAGATTTACACCCTTCTCGTAAACAAAGAACTCCTCCGCAGTACCATAAAGCAGGTTCGCACGGGTAGCATCATTGATGTACGGGAAGCTTGCCGGGAAAATTTCATTAAAGATAATTTTACCAACTGTTGTGATCAACATCGCTTCCTGTTGTTTTTCCGTAAAGCTCGTTTTATTCAAAGCTTTAACCGGAATAGCTACACGAGCATGAAGTCCAGCTGTACCACGTTGGTAAGCCGATATAGCTTCATTCATGTTGCGAAGGATCATATTGCTTCCTTCTTCTTCTTTGTTATCCATAGTCAGATAGAAAGAACCAAGAACCATATCCTGGGAAGGTGTAACAACTGGCTTGCCGTCTTTCGGATTCAAAATATTGCCGGATGCTAGCATAAGCAAACGAGCTTCAGCTTGGGCTTCCGCAGACAACGGAACGTGAACAGCCATTTGGTCACCGTCAAAGTCGGCATTATATGCAGTACATACGAGCGGATGCAGACGAATCGCACGGCCTTCAACCAAAATCGGTTCAAACGCCTGGATACCGAGTCTATGCAGCGTAGGGGCACGGTTCAGAAGAACTGGATGCTCCTTGATTACTTCTTCCAGCACATCCCATACTTCTGCACTTACACGCTCTACTTTACGTTTCGCGCTCTTGATATTGTGCGCCAAACCTTTGTTCACCAGTTCTTTCATAACAAAAGGTTTGAACAGTTCCAGTGCCATTTCTTTTGGCAAACCGCATTGATACATTTTCAAGTACGGACCTACAACGATAACGGAACGACCAGAGTAGTCAACACGTTTTCCGAGCAAGTTCTGACGGAAACGTCCTTGTTTACCTTTCAGCATGTGGCTGAGGGATTTCAAAGGACGATTACCTGGACCTGTAACAGGACGACCACGACGACCATTATCAATCAAGGCGTCAACAGCTTCCTGCAACATCCGTTTTTCATTTTGTACGATAATATCTGGCGCACCTAGATCTAACAGACGTTTTAGACGGTTATTACGGTTAATAACACGACGATACAAGTCGTTAAGGTCAGAGGTAGCGAAACGACCACCATCCAACTGTACCATTGGACGAAGCTCAGGAGGAATAACAGGAAGTACGTCCATGATCATCCAATCCGGTTGGTTGCCGGAGTTACGGAATGCCTCAATAACTTCAAGGCGTTTGATTGCACGGTTACGACGTTGTCCTTGAGCTGTACGCAGCTCTTCTTTCAAGAATTCCAACTCTTTGTCTATATCCAAATCTTGAAGAAGCTTTTTAACCGCTTCAGCACCCATACCTGCCTGGAAGCCATAGCCGTATTTCTCACGGTAGCTACGGTATTCTTTCTCGGACAGGAGTTGCTTTTTCTCCAAAGGCGTATCTCCTGGATCGGTTACTACATAAGATGCGAAGTAAATGATCTCTTCCAGAGATCTTGGAGACATATCAAGAGCAAGACCCATACGACTTGGAATGCCTTTAAAGTACCAAATGTGCGATACAGGAGCAGCCAACTCAATATGGCCCATACGCTCACGGCGAACCTTAGCGCGAGTAACTTCTACTCCACAACGGTCACAGACAACACCTTTATAACGTACACGTTTGTACTTACCGCAATGACATTCCCAGTCTTTCGTAGGTCCGAAAATTTTCTCGCAAAATAGTCCTTCTTTTTCCGGTTTAAGCGTACGATAGTTAATCGTCTCCGGTTTTTTGACTTCTCCGCGGGACCAAGAACGAATCTTTTCGGGGGAAGCAAGCCCGATTTTCATATATTCGAAATTGTTAACGTCCAACAAGGAGCAACCCTCCTTAACCAAATCCTGAGTTTTTAGGTTTGATACCGCCCAGCAGTACCGGGCGGTATCAAGAAACCTGATCCATCCTAGAATGGATCAAGGTATATAACAAAGCTGATATGAGTCAGTCAGCAGTCAAACTACTCTACGCCAACCTCAGAGCCTTCCAGATTCAAACTCAGCTTATCGCCGGTTGTATCATCCTCATCATCAAGCTCTCTCATTTCGATCTCTTGTTCGTCTTCAGACAGAATCTTCACGTCCATACCCAAGCTTTGCAGCTCTTTGATCAAGACCTTAAATGATTCTGGAACACCCGGTTCAGGTACATTTTCACCTTTGACAATGGATTCGTAAGTTTTAACACGTCCAACCACATCATCGGATTTCACAGTCAAAATTTCCTGAAGCGTGTACGCCGCGCCGTAGGCTTCCAATGCCCATACTTCCATCTCCCCGAAGCGCTGTCCACCGAATTGAGCTTTACCACCCAATGGTTGTTGCGTAACGAGAGAGTAAGGACCTGTAGAACGAGCATGGATTTTATCATCGACCATGTGCGCCAGTTTAATCATGTGCATGACACCTACAGTAACTTCACGTTCAAAACGATCACCCGTACGTCCGTCATACAACACAGTCTTACCATTACGCTGCATGCCTGCCTCTTCCATTGTATCGAATACGTCATACTCCTTGGCACCATCGAATACTGGAGTTGCCACATGAATACCGAGACGCATTGCAGCCATACCCAGATGGACTTCAAGCACCTGTCCGATGTTCATCCGTGAAGGTACGCCCAGCGGGTTCAGAACGACCTGTACTGGTGTGCCATCCGGCAGGAACGGCATATCTTCTTCAGGCAAAATACGAGCAACGACACCCTTGTTACCGTGACGTCCAGCCATTTTATCGCCTTCGGAAATTTTACGTTTTTGAGCAATATATACACGAACCAACTGATTTACACCTGGTGGCAGTTCATCGCCATTTTCACGTGTAAATACCTTTACATCTACAACAATCCCGTCTGTTCCGTGAGGAACTCTCAAAGAAGTATCGCGAACCTCGCGTGCCTTCTCGCCAAAGATTGCGTGTAAGAGACGTTCTTCAGCTGTCAATTCAGTCACACCTTTAGGTGTTACTTTACCAACGAGAATGTCACCTGCGCCAATTTCGGCACCAATACGAATGATTCCACGCTCATCCAAGTTGCGAAGCGCTTCTTCACCGACATTTGGAATGTCGCGAGTGATTTCTTCAGGTCCAAGCTTCGTGTCACGAGCCTCGGATTCGTATTCCTCAATATGGATCGAGGTGTATACATCTTCCTTAACCAGTTTCTCACTCAGCAGGATCGCATCCTCGTAGTTGTAACCTTCCCAAGTCATGAAGGCAACGACAACGTTACGTCCCAACGCCAACTCACCCATCTCTGTAGATGGACCATCCGCAAGAATATCGCCAACTTTGACAATATCTCCTCTGTTCACAATCGGACGTTGGTTGATGCAAGTTCCTTGGTTAGATCGCATAAATTTGTGTAATTTATACTTAACAATGTCGCCTTTCACTTCAGCGCCATCTACAGTTTCGATACGACGCAACCAAATTTCGTTAGCCGAAGAACGTTCGATAACTCCGTTGTATTTGGATACAACGCAAACACCGGAATCTTTTGCAGACTTGTGCTCCATTCCTGTTCCGACCAACGGAGACTTCGGAATCAGAAGTGGGACAGCCTGACGCTGCATGTTGGAACCCATCAATGCGCGGTTAGAGTCATCATTCTCCAGAAACGGAATCAGTGCAGTCGCAACTGATACGACCTGTTTAGGCGATACGTCCATGTAATCGACACGGCTACTAGCCATCGGAATAATGTTATCAGACTGTTTGTTATAACGGACAATGACAACCTCATCCTTAAAGGTGTTTTCCTCCGTCAATTCCGCATTCGCCTGAGCTACGATGTAGTTATCTTCTTCATCAGCAGTCAGGTAATCAATCTGGTCTGTAACTTTTCCGGTTTTTGGATCTACCCAACGATAAGGAGCTTCGATAAATCCGTACTCGTTAATGCGTGCAAAAGTGGACAAAGAGTTGATCAAACCAATGTTTGGTCCCTCTGGTGTCTCGATAGGACACATGCGGCCGTAGTGACTCGGATGGACGTCACGCACTTCCATGCCCGCGCGTTCGCGCGTCAAACCGCCGGGTCCGAGAGCGGACAGACGACGTTTGTGCGTTAATTCAGCAAGCGGGTTCGTCTGATCCATAAACTGAGACAGCTGCGAGCTACCAAAGAACTCTTTAATCGAAGCAATTACTGGACGTATGTTAATCAGCGCTTGTGGCGTAATTACATTAGCATCCTGAATCGACATTCTTTCACGCACCACGCGTTCCATACGGGACAAACCGATACGGAACTGGTTTTGGAGCAACTCACCTACAGAACGCAAACGACGGTTACCCAAATGGTCAATATCGTCCGTACTTCCGATTCCGTGAAGCAAGTTAATAAAATAACTGATGGAGGAAATAATATCGGCAGGCGTAATATTCTTAACCGATTTATCAATATTTCCGTTAGCAATCAGTTTTACTACTTTACCATCCTCAATTGGTGAGAATACATCGATCGTTTGAAGTGGAATATCATTGCTTTCTAGCACACCACTCGCAACATGATACGTACGATGTCCTACTGATTCCTCCAATTGGGCCAAAATCTCGTCCAACAGGCGGCGATCCACCATTTGTCCGGCTTCAGCGATGATTTCACCAGTTGTTGTATCAATCAAAGTCTCAGCAAGTCGTTGATTGAACAAACGGTTTTTGATGTGAAGCTTTTTATTGATTTTGTAACGGCCTACGTTGGCCAGATCATAACGTTTAGGATCAAAGAAACGAGCAACTAGCAAGCTCTTTGCGTTATCCAGTGTAGGCGGCTCACCCGGACGAAGACGCTCATAAATTTCAATCAGCGCTTTCTCGGTGGAATCCGTGTTGTCTTTATCAAGTGTGTTGCGGATATATTCGTCATTGCCGAGCAAATCCAGAATCTCAGCATCAGTGCCAAAGCCCAGCGCACGCAGCAACACCGTAACCGGAATTTTACGGGTACGGTCAATCCGGACATAGATAATATCCTTCGCATCCATCTCCAGTTCGAGCCAAGCCCCCCGGTTAGGAATTACCGTTGCGGTGTATGTTGTTTTCGCATTCTTGTCGACTTTTGTGCTGAAATAGACGCTGGGAGAGCGAACCAACTGGCTGACAATAACCCGTTCCGCACCGTTAATAATAAACGTACCCGTTTCAGTCATCAGCGGGAAGTCTCCCATGAATACTTCCTGCTCTTTCACTTCCCCGGTTTCTTTATTAATAAGCCGGACTTTTACCCGAAGCGGTGCTGCATACGTAACGTCGCGTTCCTTTGCGTCGTCAACGGTATATTTGGGTTCTCCGAGAGAATAGTCGATAAACTCCAGAATCAGATTTCCAGTGAAATCCTGAATTGGAGAAATATCCCGAAACATTTCCCGTAATCCTTCCTCCAAAAACCAATCATAGGATTTTTGTTGGATCTCAATCAGGTTCGGAACCTCGAGTACCTCATTAATACGTGCATAACTGCGCCGAGTGCGTCGACCATATTGAACAAGATGTCCTGCCAACTTAAACTCACCCCTCATGTCTACTCACTTTAAAAATACATTGCGAACCTCTGTTTGTGACCTTATAATAAGACACATACAGAAGATTCAATCTTACAAATACAGAAAAGCCCTTACTCGAATGCATTCGAAAAAAGAGCACCGTATCTGCAGAATCCTCTTACTGGAAGATCTTCATCACTTGTAGATTTGCCCAAAATGGTTGTATTATACGTAATAGAGATAAATACTATACCTACTACGCATAAATCTATTGACATTTCAACAAACTAAAGCCATGGAGGGCATCCTAATACTGACATTTTATAATAATATCACAGACCAGGATTCAAGTCAATGGTCCTATTGCATTTTCTTAAAAACTTTTTTCAGCCTTCAAAATTCGATAACCTTTATCCTTTGTAACTTCCTCTACATGACCGAAAAGGTTCTCTATCTTAGCACTCGCCGAAGGGGCCCCCTGCTTTTTCTGAATGACTACCCATAAAGCTCCACCCTCGTTTAAATGCTCATAAGCAAGTTCAAAAATGGTATGCACCGTTTCTTTTCCTGCACGTATAGGAGGATTCGTCAAGATCACGTCAAAACGTTCATCCTTCACTTCCGCAAACAAATCGCTTTGCTTAATGGTGACGTTCTTAACCCCATTACGTTCCGCATTCTCTATCGCTAGTTGAACAGCTCGCTCATTAATATCAACCATTGTGACGTGCCCCTCTGGAACAAGCGAAGCAGCCGCCAAACCGATCGGCCCATAACCGCATCCTACATCCAATACTGAGGCTTGTGCAGGAAGCTGCATCGCTTCAATCAGCACACGACTCCCGTAATCAATTCCCTGCTTCGAAAAAACACCTGAATCGCTGGCAAAACGGTATGACCGCCCCCGCAGCACTGTTTCCAGGCTCCGTCGTTCATGCGCCGTCTCTGGCCGCTTGGAGTAATAATGATCAGCCATTCATGCCCACCTCTTTCGGTTGTACTACCATCATAGCCTTTACAATAACCTTTCAGACATGCTGGTACTACCGTTTTACAGCAACAAACCCCTTGAAGATCACCTCAAGGGGTTTGTTTTAGTTCATTGTCTGCTAGAAAGCAGTCAATTATTTTACTTCTACAGAAGCGCCTGCTTCTTCCAATTTTGCTTTAATGGATTCAGCTTCTTCTTTTGCGATTTTTTCTTTCAGCGGTTTTGGAGCGTTGTCAACCAGTTCTTTTGCTTCTTTCAGACCAAGACCTGTGATTTCGCGAACTGCTTTGATAACGTTGATTTTGGAAGCGCCAGCGCTTGTCAAGATTACGTCGAACTCGGATTGCTCAGCTTCAGCTGCGCCACCTGCTGCGCCACCTGCTACAGCTACTGGAGCTGCTGCAGTTACGCCGAATTCTTCTTCGATTGCTTTCACGAGATCGTTCAGTTCCAATACGGACATACCTTTAATTGCTTCCAAGATTTGCTCTTTACTCATGGTTGAACCTCCATTTAAATTCTTATTTTTTTGTTCTCAACTGCTATACAGCAGGTTTAATCCCTAACTTATGCGCTTTGCTCTTCTTTTTCTGCAACAGCTTTAACTGCAAGCGCGAAGTTGCGCACAGGAGCTTGAAGCACGCTGAGGAGCATGGAAAGGAGACCTTCGCGGGATGGCAGTTCTGCCAGTGCTTTGATTTCCTCAACACCGATAACGCGACCTTCTACAACTGCACCTTTCAGTTCCAGTGCATTGTTCTTCTTAGCGAAATCGTTCAAGATTTTAGCTGCAGACACTGCATCATCTTTGCCGAACGCGATTGCAGTAGGACCTGTCAATACTGCGTCCAGTTCAGTCAATTCTGCTGCCGCAGTTGCACGGCGGAGCAGTGTGTTTTTCAGCACTTGAAATTCGATTCCGGCTTCGCGAAGCTGCTTACGCAGCTCAGTTACTTGGGCAACATTCAGACCGCGATAGTCTGCAACCACAGTTGTTACGCTCTCGCGCAATTTTGCAGCTACAACTTCAACAGCTTCTTGTTTTGCTTGAATCACCTTTGCATTTGCCAAACTGTACACCTCCTGATCAATTTATCCGCTTTGTTCGAAGCACCCGATCTGGTGATCTTACAAAGCTTGCTTTCATAAGCATGAAAAAAGCCTCCGTAGAGTACGAAGGCTTGATAAATCTACATGGACGGGACAAGCCCGTCACATGAAACGTTCTATCATAACACCTCGGTAGGAAATTAAGCCCAAAGGCACCTACTGTCTACGGTAAGCATATTCAACTTTAATGGTCAGTCACAAGGACTCACAACTTTTATAGAATAACAAATTTGATTGAGTGTGTCAATCAAAATATTATCTGTAAACAGATGCGTTCACACGTGCACTTGGTCCCATAGTCGAAGAAATAGCGATGTTTTTCAGGTATACACCTTTAGCAGCCGCTGGCTTCGCACGGTTCAAGGCTTCAACCAAAGCTTTAAGATTCTCGTTCAGCTGTTCAGCACTGAAGGAAGCTTTGCCGATTGGCGCATGAATTTGACCGGCTTTGTCGAGACGGTATTCGATTTTACCGGCTTTAATTTCTTGAACAGCCTTGGCAACGTCGAAAGTAACTGTGCCTGCTTTAGGGTTAGGCATCAAACCTTTACCACCGAGCAAACGACCCAGTTTACCAACCTCACTCATCATATCAGGTGTCGCAACGCAGACGTCGAATTCGAACCAGCCTTGTTGGATTTTGTTGATCATATCTTGATCGCCAACAAAATCAGCGCCAGCCGCTTCCGCTTCTTTCACTTTGTCACCTTTTGCAAATACCAGAACGCGTTGTGTTTTACCCGTACCATGCGGCAGGACAACAACACCACGAACAGCCTGGTCTTGTTTACGGGAATCTACGCCCAGACGAACTGCCGCTTCAACGGTTTCGTCGAATTTAGCAGTCGCAGCCTTTTTCACCAGTTCAACGGCTTCTAAAGGCTCGTAAGTTGCTTCGCTGTCAATCAGCTTAGCAGCTTCCAGGTACTTCTTACCATGTTTAGCCATAATGTTTTCCTCCTTATGTGGTATTAGCGGATATTCCTCCCACACTTGCCGGACAGTCAAACTGCCGGCACACGTAGATTAATAAAATTAATCTACGATGGTGATACCCATGCTGCGAGCAGTACCTTCAACCATACGCATTGCCGATTCTACGGAAGCTGCGTTAAGGTCAGGCATTTTTTGCTCTGCAATTTGACGAACAGCAGCGCGATTTACAGTTGCAACTTTCGTTTTATTCGGTTCACCGGAACCTTTTTCGATTTTAGCAGCAACTTTCAACAGAACAGCAGCCGGTGGAGTTTTGGTGATGAACGTAAAAGAACGATCCTCAAATACCGAAATTTCAACCGGAATAATCAGGCCTGCTTGATCAGCAGTACGAGCATTGAACTCTTTACAGAATGCCATGATGTTGACACCTGCTTGACCCAAAGCTGGACCTACTGGAGGCGCTGGATTAGCTTTCCCTGCAGGGATCTGCAGTTTTACCATTTTAATTACCTTTTTTGCCATGGATGACACCTCCTTGACTCAATAGTGGTAGACGGACCTATCGATCCTCCCACAAGAAACCTGTAAGAAAAATCTATATTTTCTCCACTTGAGTATAATCCAACTCAAGCGGGGTTTCCCGTCCAAACATGTTGACGTGAACCTTAAGCTTGCTCTTCTCAACCAAAATTTCTTCCACGGAGCCCACAAAATTCGCAAAAGGACCAACTTTAATTCGCACGGATTCCTTAACATCGAATTCAATCTTCGGTTTCGGCTCTACCATGCCCATATGCTTCAGAATTTGTTCAACTTCTTCTGGAAGCAATGGCGTCGGTTTGGAACCCGAGCCTGTCGACCCTACAAATCCCGTAACACCTGGTGTATTGCGTACAACATACCAAGAGTCGTCGGTTTGGACCATTTCGACTAAGACATAACCAGGGTAGACTTTACGCATAACGGTTTTTTTCTTACCGTCCTTGGTTACCAGTTCTTCTTCCATAGGAACAAGAACACGGAATATCTTGTCTTCCATGCCCATGGACTCAACGCGTTTTTCCAAATTGGCTTTGACTTTGTTCTCATACCCTGAATAGGTATGAACGACGTACCATCTTTTTTCCATATCAAGCCACCTGGAACCCTTCCTAGATAATCGCTTCGATCACAGCGGAAATGCCGATATCGAGAACCCAAAAATAAATCGTGACGAACGCAATTGTCCCTATGACAATCAACGTATAGTTGGTCAGTTCTTTACGATTGGGCCAGCGAACCTTCTTGAGTTCAGCCCAGCTTTCAGAGAAAAAGGAAAACAGAGACTTGAAACTGCGTTTCACGCCGACTACACCTCCAAAAACTATCTGGTTTCCCGATGAGAAGTCTGTTCGTTACAGGACTTACAGAATTTCTTCATCTCCATGCGGTCGGGGTGATTACGCTTGTTTTTAGTCGTTGTGTAATTTCTTTGTTTGCATGTTGTACAAGCCAAAGTAATAATTACCCGCATGATGTGCACCTCCCGAAGACATCCAACACCGGAAGTCTCATAATTGATCCTAAAAAAAACCGCGAATTTAGGCCTACCTAAAACACTTTATCACACGGGGTTTTCCATGTCAACGAATGTTTGTATACAATTCGCAGTCCCGGCTGTGGTGCATTTTAACATCTGTGCATCCTTTAAAACTGTTCTCTGAGAAGCTGTTTCAAAAATCAAGGCGATATCTATTATTCATCTTTTTTAGTATAAATCATTTGTAACACTTATAAACCTGCATAGCCTACCTATAACGAATAAAAAAAGACTCGGACTCGAGCCTTTTCCCTGTCGGACTCTACTTTCAACTATCTCTTACTTCCAGATACTTTTCAAGTTTACGCTTGACCCGTTGCAGCGCGTTATCAATGGATTTCACATGGCGGTCAAGATCCTCTGCAATCTCCTGATACGAACGTCCGTCTAGATACAACATAAGTACCTTGCGTTCCAGCTCGCTCAGAATCTCGGACATCTTGTCCTCAAGGCCCACAAACTCTTCCTGATTGATTATCAGCTCTTCAGGGTCACTTACTTGTGTTCCGCAAATCACATCGAGCAACGTCCGGTCTGACTCTTCATCATAGATGGGCTTGTCCAGAGATACGTAAGAGTTCAGAGGAATGTGCTTTTGTCGTGTAGCTGTCTTAATTGCCGTAATAATCTGTCGTGTAATGCACAACTCGGCGAAAGCCTTGAACGAAGCAAGCTTGTCTCCCTTAAAATCACGAATGGATTTGTAGAGACCAATCATGCCCTCCTGAATAATATCTTCGCGATCAGCACCAATCAGGAAGTAGGATCTGGCCTTGGCCCGCACAAAGTTCCGGTATTTGTTAATCAGAAACTCCAGCGCTTCCCCATCACCTTCATGGACTGCTCCGACAATGTCTTCATCATTTTTGTAATCAAACTTTGACAACATGATATCCTTGAGGTCCACACTCACTAACAATCCCTCCGGCTGCAACGCAAGGTACCCGTTACTCTCTCAAATATACGACAAGTATACGCGATGTAACCTGATACCGTCAACCACAACAACCTAAAAAAGAAGAGCGCTAACAAAATTGTCAATGGTTTCAAAATGGACGGGTGTCCAATTATTGGTTTATTCTCTTCTCCATCGTTCAAACAACTTTCGAAGCTCCGGACTCAGTTTGGCATCTAGCGAGTTACGGGACATTTTGGCACTATCCTGCTGGATTCGCTTCTGCACTTCCCTCTCGGATTCCTCAATCTCGATCAGTAATTCCCGCGCCGACATCCTGAGTGCACCTTGTCCAAATGCGACATGTTGCTCTACCTGATCGCTTGTCGCTACGTAAATACTTCTTCTTTTACTGCTCAGCTCCCGAACCAATCGCTCGATGCACTCATCAGCAGTTTCTTTTTCTCTGGTAAAATAAATTTGGACTTTGCTCTGAGCAAAAGTTTTACCTAATCCTGGCACCCTGTAAGCATCAAATACGACGATGACTCTTCTGCCGGAATACGCCTGATGATCCGCCAGTCGTTCAAGAAGTCTGTCCCTCGCTTCCTGCATACCAGATTGTACCAGTGCGGAAAGTTCGGGCCAGGCTCCAATCATGTTGTAACCGTCCACAAGCAGAACATCCCGCGTGTCAGCCATATTATTAGCCCCGTGCCTGTCGTCCGCGCAATACTTCGTACATGACAACGCCCGCAGCTACAGAAGCATTAAGGGAATTGATTTCCCCCACCATTGGCAGCTTGACGAGTACATCACATTTCTCACGGATCAAACGGCCCATTCCTTTATTTTCGTTACCAATGACAATGGCTACAGGTCCTGTGAATACTCCATTCCCAAAGACAGGGTCTGTCGCTGTAACATCCGTGCCAACTACCCATACACCTTCTTCTTTAAGACGATCAATGGTTTGTCCCAGATTGTTTACACGCGCCACCGGGACGTACTCCACAGCACCTGCCGATGTTTTGGACACTGTTACAGTTACAGCTGCAGAGCGCCTTTTCGGCACAATAACACCATGTGCTCCAGTGCAGTCCGCTGTACGAAGGATGGAGCCCAAATTATGAGGGTCTTCAATCTCATCCAGCAAAATCAAAAACGGCTCTTCTCCCTTATCACGAGCAGTAGCGAGCAATTCTTCCACTTCAACATAGGCAAAAGGCGCAGCTTGCGCGACCACTCCCTGATGCTGAATGCCCGGAACCATTTGATCTAGCTTACGCTTGTCCACCTGCAAAACAATGATTCCTGCTTTTTTCGCCTCAGCTGTAATCGGCAGTGTCAAATGTTTTTGTGCATTATCCGCAATCCATATTTTATTTATCGTTCTGCCTGAACGTAATGCCTCCGTTACCGAATGCTTACCGGCAATCCATTCTTCTTCCATCTCTAGCTTCCTCCCGGGAAACGGCCGATGCTTGTTCCATACAGTCCGTTCCCAATTATGATTTTTCTGTATTTTCCATTTGTGCAATTCCGAACGTAATCAACTCTCTTAATCTGTCCAAATGTCCATCACAATAAAGAGATCCAATTAACCCTTCCAGTGCAGTGGCATGACGATACTCAAGCACATCAGCATTTTTGGGCAAACTTCCTGATTTAGCATTTCTTCCTTGTCGGACAATATCGCGTTCTTCTTCCGTCAGTACCTTTTCCAATAGTCCCAACATGCGGCTCTGCGCCTTGGCGGAGACTAGCCCTGTGGCTCGCCGATGCAGATGATTTGGACGCAGGTTAGGCTGTGCCAACAAATATTGCCGGACAGCTACCTCGTACACTGCATCACCAATGTAAGCTAGTGCAATGGGGGGCATCAAACGAGCTGGCTTGGACGCAGGGTACGGGAACCAGTTCCCCGTACCTTCCGATGCTTCTGAGTTCAGTGGCTTATCACTCATTTTCGCCGCCACCGCATACCCTGCGCCGTATCTTCAAGCACAATGCCTTTTGCAGCCAACAGATCGCGAATTTCGTCAGCTCTACTCCAGTTTTTGGTCTTACGAGCTTCGACACGTTCTGCAATTAACTGCTCAATTTCGTCATCCAGCAACTCTTCACTCGGTTCCGAATAAATGCGAAGTACGTTATTCATCGAATGGAAGGTATGCAATACAGCTTGTAATTCCGCCTGACTTACAACATCTCGCTGCAACAAATGATTTGCTTCGCTAACCCAATCAAATACAGCAGTAATCGCATCAGGTGTATTGAAATCATCATTCATTTTTTCGCCAAACTGCTGCAAAATTCCGCCGAGCTTCGTTTTCAGTTCCGTCGATACTTCCCCATTGCCTTTCAGCGCATTAGCTAAACGATGCTTCACATTGGCAACTGCATTGGCGATCCGCTCGACACTGTTCTCCGCCTGACTCATAGTCTCTTGGGTGTAGTTCAACGGATTCCGGTAATGCGTCGACAACATAAAATAACGTAAAGCCTCCGGCTTGTGATGAGCGCGTAATTCTTTAACCAAAATACCATTACCGAGTGATTTCGACATTTTTTCATTATCTATGCGAATATAGCCGTTATGCATCCAGTAGCGAGATAATGGCTTACCCGTGATCACTTCGGATTGTGCACATTCACATTCATGATGCGGAAATTGCAGATCCTGTCCGCCCCCATGAATATCCAGTGTATCCCCCAAATAATGGCGAGCCATAGCAGAACATTCGATATGCCAGCCTGGTCGTCCATCTCCCCAAGGGCTCGACCAATAAACTTCGCCCGGTTTCGCTGCCTTCCAGAGTACAAAGTCCTCAGCATTTTCCTTACGTTCATCCACATTGATGCGAATTCCGAATTGAAGCTCTTCCAGATTTTGACCTGACAGTTGTCCGTAATCTTTGAACTTTTTGGTTCGATAGAACACATCGCCATCATTCTCATAGGCATAGTCCTTGTCTACCAATTCCTTAATAAAATCAATAATCAGGTCCATACTCTCCGTTACACGAGGGTTCATGCTGGCAGCAGGAACATTCAATCCTGCCAGATCCTCATGGTAGGCAGCAATAAATTTCTCAGAAACTGCTGAAACATCCATATCAAGTTCCCGAGCTTTGCGGATTAGTTTATCATCAACATCTGTAAAATTCACCACATAGTTTACATCATAGCCCAAGTACTCCAGGTAGCTGCGCACCACGTCAAATACAATTACAGGCCGTGCATTGCCAATATGAATGTAATCATACACGGTAGGTCCGCATACATACATTTTAACCTTTCCAGGCTCCAGTGGCACAAAGGGCTCCCGACTCCTCGTCATTGTATTATAAATTTGAAGCGGCATTGTTATGTTCCTCCCTCATGAAAATCATTTTTCTAATCTATTCTCTTGGGTCACCTGATGTTTCTGAGCGGATGCCCCATCCTTCAAATCAGACATTTCTGCACGCAAACGTTCTATTTCCCGTTGAAGTTCTCGCATAGAATCCACAACCGGATCAGGCAATTGATGACTAAGTCGATCTGGACGCCTACCATCCTGTCTGACAACTCGCCCCGGGATGCCCACCACCGTACTGTTTGGTGGAACTTCTTTGAGCACAACCGAGTTGGAGCCAATGTTGGATTGTGCCCCAATCGTGAAAGAGCCCAATATCTTCGCACCAGAGCCGATAACAACATTATTCCCAATGGTCGGATGGCGCTTCCCTTTCTCTTTCCCAGTCCCGCCGAGTGTGACCCCCTGATACAATACGACATCGTCGCCAATTTCACAGGTTTCCCCGATGACAACTCCCATGCCATGGTCAATGAACAGCCGATCTCCGATACGAGCGCCAGGATGAATTTCAATGCCTGTCATAAACCTCGATACCTGGGATATAACACGGGCTAGAGTACACCAGTTTCGCAAATAAAACCAATGTGCGATTCGGTGTGCCCAAAGGGCATGAACACCGGAATACGTAAAAATGACCTCCAGCTTACTCCGGGCGGCCGGATCATTATCCAAAACAGTCTGAATGTCGGATTTGAAATGTCTGAACATGTCGCCCTCCCTATTCCCTTCATATCCTTGCCGCATCATCACAACACTTCACGTTCCGCCAATTTTCGCATCCACCAGCACTCTTCGACATTTTTCTATCTATAACGAGTCTGAGTCTGATAAAAAAGAAAAAGCGCCTCCGCAGCCTAAGCTGCAGAGACGCATGAACGTGGTCCCACTCTGCTTCGAACATATCTGCTGCATAAAAAGCAGACAGTCCGTCTTTGGCGTCCTGTAACGGGAACGAATCGGCACGCCCTTGTCACATCAGCATTTGATGCTAATGAGAGTTCGGGCGCACGGCTCCCAGGCGCATTTCCTCTGCAGGTCATCTGGACGGTTCTCAGCCTGGGGTTTCCCTCGACCGTCCTCTCTGGCAGATGCCCATATGCAGTGTACTTCTCCTGTTCGCAGCCTTTACACGTAAATATCAATCTGTATCAATGGAGTCATTATAGCGAAAAGACAACAAATTGACAAGAAATATCAGCCTTTAATTTGTGCCTTGAGACGATCCAGTACCTTGTCACGTCCGAGCAAAAAGATGGTTTCATTCAGATCCCGTCCATGCGTTTGGCCTGTAAGAGCCACACGAATCGGCATGAATAATTGTTTTCCCTTAAAACCGGTTTCCTTTTGAACTTCTTTGATCAGCTTAGCCATTTGTGGAGCTGTAAATTCCTCACTCGTTTCAACTTTAGCTGCAAAAGCTCTAAGTACCTCAGGAACCTGCTCTTCGGCCAATACAGCTGCTGCATCAGCATCCAGTTCCAGATGTGAACGGAAAAACAACTCAGACAACGTTACAATATCGGACGCAGAAGTCATCTGTTCCTGGTATAAGCGAACAAGGGCCTTAGCCCAATCCAGTTGTTCCGCAGACAGTTCAGTCGGCAACAGCCCCGCTGCCTGGAGATGTGGAATCGCCATGCTGGCAATTCGCTCAGGATCAGCCTTTTTAATATAATGATTGTTCAGGTAAGCAAGCTTATTTGTATCAAATACAGCTGGACTTTTGGACAAACGATTAGGATCGAAAATCGAAATCAGTTGTTCCCGATCATAGATCTCTTCTTCGCCTTCAGGGGACCATCCTAGCAATGCAATAAAATTGAATATAGCCTCCGGCAAATAGCCCAACTTGTCATACTGCTCCATGAACTGAATAATGGATTCGTTACGCTTACTGAGCTTCTTGTGATCCTCGCCTACGATCAGCGTCATATGACCAAAGCGTGGCGGTTCCCAGCCGAGAGCTTCAAAGATCATCAACTGCCGCGGAGTATTGGAAACATGGTCTTCGCCCCGTAGTACATGCGATATTTTCATCAAATAATCGTCAACCGCTACAGCGAAGTTATATGTCGGAATACCGTCTTTTTTGACGATAACAAAATCGCCGCTTTCCTTGGAATTGAACGTAATTTGACCTTTAACGATATCGTCAAACGTATATTCACGATCTTCCGGTACACGAAAACGAATACTTGGTACACGGCCCTCTGCTTCAAATGCCTGGCACTGTTCTTCTGTTAGATCACGATGTTTTCCAGAATAGCGTGGTGTCTCCCCACGTTCCGTCTGCTCTTCACGCTCGCGCTCCAGCTCTTCTTCAGTGCAGTAACAGCGATAAGCCAAACCACGATCCAGCAAATCCTGCCAGTACGTTTTATATATGTCCAAGCGTTCCGTCTGACGATAAGGTCCAAACTCGCCTCCCACGTCTACGCTCTCATCCCAGTCCATACCCAACCATTTCAAATATTTAAGTTGGCTTTCTTCTCCGCCCTCAATATTGCGCTTCACATCTGTGTCTTCGATACGAATAATAAATTTTCCACCTTGATTGCGAGCAAACAAATAATTAAATAATGCCGTTCTGGCATTTCCAATGTGCAGATGCCCTGTAGGGCTTGGTGCATAGCGTACACGAACTTCCGTGCTCATATAATCTCCTCCAAATTGAATTACTCAAGATGATAGCATTTACTTGATAAGACAGACAACCGATTGAGCCGCGATTCCTTCACCCCGTCCGGGAAACCCGAGTTGCTCTGTCGTGGTCGCCTTGACGTTCACCTGGGATAGCTCCTCTGCTTCCAGCGCCCGTGCGATGACTTCATTCATCTGCGGAATATACGATGCCATTTTGGGCTTTTGTGCGATAATCGTAGAATCAATATTCCCCAAGCGGTATCCTCGCTCTTTAGCTAGCCCCCACACATGCTCCAGTAGCTTAAGACTGTCGGCATCCTTAAATTCTGGGTCGTTATCCGGAAAATGCTTCCCGATGTCTCCCAAGCCAAGCGCGCCCAAGATGGCATCGCTAATGGCATGCAACAGCACGTCCGCATCGGAATGGCCCAACAAACCTTTTTCATACGGAATGTTCACACCTCCGATGATGCATGGCCTTCCTTCCACCAGCTGGTGGACGTCAAATCCTTGTCCCACTCTGATCATTTGATATCCTCTCCCTCTGTTTTTACCCATAACGCCGCCATATCCAAATCCTCAGGCGTAGTAATTTTGATGTTCTTGTAGCTGCCGTGAACGACAGTAACCGGAATGCCTAGCCGCTCTATCAGCATAGAATCATCTGTTCCCAAGAATCCCGACTGCTCCGCTTCCTCATAGGCTCGCAGCAGATCGGAAAGACGAAAAGTCTGTGGCGTTTGAATACTCCACAGACTTCGGCGATCCGGCGTTGCTGTAATGATACCATCCCCGTTCACTTGCTTGACCGTATCCTTTACAGGTACTGCCGCTACAGAAGCACCAGTACGCTGGGCTGCCTCAAGGCATGAACGTACAAGCTCAGGTTGAATGAGTGGACGCACACCATCATGCACCATCACCCAATCCGCTTGTAAGTGGCGCAGACCGCGAAAAACCGAATGCTGGCGTTCACTGCCACCAGCCACCACCTGTACATTTTTACCGATTTTGTATTGATGAATCCAATCTCGGCAGCGTTCCACATCTCCTGTCCCAGTCACCATCACCATTTCATCCACTTCGGGCATAGCTGCGAATATTTCAAGTGTATGTATGAAGATGGGCTTGTCCCGCAAAAGCAGAAATTGCTTGCTCTCCTGCGTCCCCATACGGGAGCCGCGCCCTGCTGCCACAATGACAACTCCTACCCGATTGTTCATTCAAATAACTCCTGCCCTGATCGCACTTGGACGATCCGTATGATAACACATCTACTTCATCATACCGCGTTTATTGAGCTTTTTCCAATAATTTCGGTTTGGCAAAGATCATACGGCCGGCTGAAGTCTGAAGTACACTCGTGACCAGCACCTCCATCAGAGAGCCAATATAGTCACGTCCGCCTTCTACAACAATCATCGTGCCATCATCCAGATAGGCTACACCCTGCCCATGCTCCTTGCCGTCTTTAATAATCTGCACCATAATTTCCTCACCGGGCAGTACGACAGGCTTCACTGCATTCGCCAAATCGTTAATATTCAGCACTGATACACCTTGAAGCTCGCATACTTTATTCAGGTTAAAATCATTAGTTACAACTTTACCCTGTAACACCTTTGCCAGCTTGACCAGCTTACTGTCGACCTCTGAAATCTCCTCAAAATCACCTTCGTAAATGAGCACATTCACATCCAGTTCTTTTTGGATTTTATTCAAAATATCCAAACCCCGCCGTCCACGATTACGCTTAAGCAAATCGGATGAATCTGCAATATGCTGAAGCTCCTCCAGCACAAATTCAGGAATTACAATCGTTCCTTCAATAAAACCTGTCTTGCAAATATCCGCAATACGTCCATCTATAATGACGCTGGTGTCCAATATTTTATGCTCCTCCAGCTTGCGTTCTTCTACACCCGTTCCCCGACCAAAAAAACCAGAACTCCAAAAGGATGACAGCTCGTCCCGCTTTTCTAGTCCAACCATCAATCCTACATATCCGCATATCACGGTAACAGCGGTCTGGATAAGTTGACCCGGGGCCCCCAACCATGAAAAAAGCGGATAAACTGCTAAGGAAAGCGTCAATCCCACCGCTAAACCAATCACACCTGCCATCATCTCGTTCATCGGAATTCGTACCAAGCCTTCAATGCCCTGCTGCAATCGACTTGCCACGGATGCCCCTGCGAATGAACACCCAACCATAAATAGCACTGCTCCCGCCATCATCCAAACAATCATTCCCGGTAAAGACCCATCACTCAACCATTGTGGCATCCACGATACAATACCTCCTACCCGCTGGCATAACGTATAGCCAAACCATGCTCCGCACAATCCTGTAAAAGTTAAAATAGCCTTTCTCCACATTGAGTCTCTATACCTCCTTTATTTTCTTTTCATATAGTCTGCTACTTATTGGATACATAGCATTTCTCTTACCAGTATGATCCATTTCCCACATAACTAACCCTGTGTTTTCACTTTTTATGCATAAAAAAAGCATTTATCTCCCTGAAATGATCCAAGGAAATAAATGCTTACTCTTGTTCTTACTTGATACTAGCGCTGTGAATGACGATATTGATCGTCCTGTTCTTCCTGACTGGAACGCTCCCGATCACGTCCACGTCTGCGTGACAGCTTACGAATGTTCAGCTTCATACCATACAATGCATACAGCACCAGCGGTACAAAAATCAGCTTCGACAGCTGGTCAGGGAATTTAACAGCCAACACCACCGCTGCAATTACGACCCATGGAGCAACCCAGATCGCTTTTTTCGGGAGGCCGACCTTTTTAAAATTCGGATATCTCATGGAGCTGACCATCAAATAAGAAACCAGCAACATGGCAATCGACATGTATAACAATGAAATATCGTTATGGAATAAGGACAAAGTGGCTAATACGCCACCTGCTGCCGGAATTGGCAAACCCGTAAAATAACCTGGTACACCAGGACGTACGTTAAATCGAGCCAAACGCAACGCTCCGCACATCGGGAAAATGGCAGTAACCGTCCAAGCGAGAGCCGAATTCGCATCATGAAAAGCAACCATGTACATAATAACTGCGGGAGCAACACCAAAAGATATCATATCTGACAAGGAGTCCAGTTCTTTACCGAATTCGCTTTGGGCATTCAGGACCCGGGCCATTCTTCCATCCAGTCCGTCCAACAACATGGCGACAATAACCATAATAGCGGCAAGACTGTATTTTCCGTCTACAGCCAATAAAATGGCGATCATTCCGAGAAACAAGTTACCTAAGGTACACATGTTCGGAATTGATTTGGTAATCATCTCTTCACCTCAATGTATGAATTGTTCCATTATAATCCTTTCACTGTATTACATTTACATTTGCCTGTCAATGAAAACTTGTTCCTGCAAACGTTTAAGACCTTCTTTAATCGTACGCGCACGAACCTCTCCAATACCATCCACTTCATCCAGTTCTTCTATCGTTGCTGTGATGACATGTGGAAAACGTCCAAACCGCTCCACCAGATTATGAATAATCACATTCGGCAAACGCGGTATCTTGTTCAGTACCCGATAGCCACGTGCAGCAATATACTCCTCTGATGTCGCAGCTGAAGAAGGGTAGCCTAGTAAACGTACAATATGATTCACATCCAACAATTCGTCATCCGTAGAACGTTTGAGTCCCAATATAATTTCACGAATCTTCTCGTCGCTATCGTCTTTGGCATAATCCTTATACAGCAACCAAGCTTCTTCCTCAATGTTGCTGACAAGCTCTTCCATCTGCATACTAATCAGACGGCCCTCATTTCCGAGCTCGTTAATAAATCGTTTGATTTCCATTTTGATGCGTAGCACCATTTCGATCCGCTGGATGACATTAACGACCTCCGGCATGGTAACCAGCTCTTCAAATTCAGATGCTGTCAAATTGGTAGAGGCTTGCCCCAACACGGATCTATATTTTTCTAACGTCTGAATAGCCTGATTGGCTTTCGTTAAAATAACCCCGATTTCCTTGAGCGCATACCGTAATGTGCCCTGATACAAGGTAATAATATTACGCCGCTGGGAAATCGACACAACTAATTTGCCAGTTTGCTTTGCAACTCGTTCTGCTGTCCGGTGCCGAATTCCTGTTTCAATTGAAGAAATAGAGGAGTCCGGAATCAGTTGCGTATTGGCATATAAAATTCGTTTTAAATCCTCGCTCAATATGATTGCGCCGTCCATTTTAGCCAACTCATACAAATAGTTCGGCGAAAAATCACAATTGATGGAGAAACCGCCATCCACGACTTCCATAACTTCTGGGCTATAGCCAACAACCAGAAGAGCACCCGTTTTGGCACGCAAAACGTTTTCCAACCCGTCGCGAAAGGGAGTTCCCGGTGCCACAAGCCGCAGCAAATCGTTCATTTTATCCAGTTGGCTCGCTTCTTTCATTCTCAATGCCCCCTAATCTAATGCGGCTGCCAGTGCATCTGCCACCGTTCCTACTCCTATAATTTGTATCCCTTTCGGATGTGTCCAACCCTTCAAGCTTTTCTCCGGCATGATCACCCGTTTGAAACCTAGTTTCTCCGCTTCTCGTACTCGCTGTTCTGCTCGGGATACCGCGCGCACCTCACCTGTCAGTCCCACCTCGCCAAAAATCACATCGTACGGCTTGGTAGGAGCATCCCTAAAGCTGGAAGCAATGCTCACAGCTATAGCCAAATCCACCGCCGGTTCATCCAGCTTCACGCCTCCGGCTACGTTGAGATAAGCGTCCTGGTTTTGCAAAAACATGCCCATCCGCTTTTCTAGCACGGCTATGATTAATCCCATTCGATGATGGTCGACTCCTGTGCCCATTCGGCGCGGAGATGGGAAATGCGTAGCTGCAATCAATGCTTGCAGTTCAACCAATACAGGTCGGGTTCCCTCCATACTGGCTACAACAGTAGAACCCGCCACCCCCAGTGGTCGTTCAGACAGGAATAGTTCAGAAGGATTCGACACCTCACGCAAACCGCTTTCAGCCATTTCAAAAATACCAATTTCATTTGTAGAACCGAAACGATTTTTAACTGCACGCAAAAGCCGATACGTATGATGACGCTCTCCTTCAAAATAAAGCACACAATCGACCATATGTTCCAACAAACGCGGACCTGCAATGGCCCCTTCCTTGGTCACATGTCCTACCAATACCGTAGCAATACCTAGCCCCTTGGCAATTCGCATAAAGCGTGAAGTACACTCTCGCACCTGAGCCACACTACCTGGTGCACTCGTCACCTCAGGCAAATATACAGTCTGTATCGAGTCGATGACCAAAAACTCCGGCTTCAAGCTGTCCACCGCTTCTTCAATCGTCTCCAAATTCGTCTCACATAATACGTATAGGCTGGGGGACAAGGCACCGAGCCGATCTGCACGGAGTTTCGTTTGACGGACAGATTCCTCGCCAGACACGTACAGCACCTTTAAACCAGTTAAAGCCAGTTCATTAGATGTTTGCAGCATGAGCGTAGATTTACCGATTCCCGGATCACCGCCCACCAAAACGAGCGAACCCGGCACCACACCTCCACCGAGTACTCGATTCAATTCGCCAATTCCCGTCAAAATTCGTGTTTCTTTGCCACTCTCCACCTCTATAATAGGGAGTGGCTTGTCTTTTGTGCTATGAGTAAGAAGGGAAGACCCCATTCCTTGAGTTTTTACAACGCTTTCCGTTTCTTCGACCATGGAATTCCATGCCTGGCATCCAGGACATTTTCCGTACCATTTGGGCGATTCATAACCACATTCCGTACAGGAAAATTTAGTTTTCACTTTAGCCATACTTTGTTCCCTGGCTCCTTATTGACGACGATGATGTCAAATTTATGTTCATACAGCCCAGAAAGAGCTGTAACAATAAAAGTTTACCATTGAAGCTTGGCGGACGTAAAGCAATATCACAAACTTTCCCAAAGCATTTACCCAACCATTTCACCGTGTTTTATACACAAAAAGGGTGTCTTCGCAATAGCTTTCCAGCCTGCGAGACACCCTTTTCTACTATTTATTTAGTAAACTGCTTTAGGACTTGGCAGATACATTATCCTTTTTCGTTACAGTCAATGCACCGTTCTCCTCATCAATGAAGAGAGAGTCACCTTTAGTGATGTTGCCAGTCAATAGTTCCTCGGACAGGCGATCTTCAATATGCTTCTGGATTGCACGACGCAATGGACGCGCACCATACGCTGGATCAAAGCCTTCCTTGGCAAGGAATTTTTTAGCGTTGTCTGTCAACTCGAAGTCCACCTCATACTCATTCAGGCGCTTACGCAGCTCTTCAGACATGAGTGACACAATTTCGGCAATATGTTTTTCTTCGAGAGAATGGAAAACGATAATTTCATCAATCCGGTTCAAGAACTCAGGACGGAAGCTTTTCTTCAGTTCATCCATCACTTTGCCCTTCATATTATCGTAATCCGCCCCAGCGTCCACTACAGCTGTAAAGCCAAGCGTGGAGTTACGTTTAATCGCCTGTGCACCAACATTAGATGTTAGGATGATGAGTGTGTTACGGAAATCGACGACACGACCTTTGGAATCTGTTAGACGACCATCTTCCAGCACTTGCAGAAGAATATTGAATACTTCTGGGTGTGCTTTTTCAATTTCATCCAGCAACACAACTGAGTATGGCTTACGACGTACCTTCTCAGTCAGTTGACCGCCTTCTTCATATCCAACGTACCCTGGAGGTGCTCCTACCAGACGGGACGTGGAGTGCTTCTCCATATATTCGGACATATCAATACGGATAACCGCATTTTCATCTCCAAACATGGATTCAGCCAAGGCACGTGCCAACTCTGTTTTACCAACCCCAGTTGGGCCGAGGAAAATAAAGGAACCGATTGGACGCTTCGGATCTTTCAGTCCGGCACGTGCCCGGCGAATCGCCCGGCTTACTGCCTTAACTGCTTCATCCTGTCCAATTACCCGCTCATGCAGCAACTCTTCCATATTCAACAAACGGTGTGTTTCTTCCTCTTTCAGCTTGCTGACTGGAACACCTGTCCAGATTGCAACGACTTGAGCGATATCCTCTGGGGTAACTTCGGAATCTGTACGACCCTGTTGTTCTTTCCATTGGTTTTTCGTCACGTCTAACTCTTCACGGATTTTTTGCTCTGTATCACGCAGCGCTGCCGCTTTTTCAAACTCCTGACTTTGTACCGCTGAATCCTTTTCTTTACGAATATCCTCCAGACGGTTTTCCAGCTGTTTCAGGTTTGGCGGTACAGTGTAAGAATTCAGCCTTACTTTGGAGCCCGCTTCATCAATAAGGTCAATAGCCTTATCTGGCAGGAAGCGGTCGGTGATATAACGATCTGACAATTTTACGGCCGCTTCAATAGCCTCATCTGTGATCTTTACACGGTGATGCGCTTCGTAACGGTCACGCAGACCATACAGAATTTGAATCGCCTCTTCTGGAGAAGGTTGATCCACTGTAATTGGTTGAAAACGACGCTCCAAAGCAGCATCTTTCTCAATATATTTGCGGTATTCATCCAGCGTGGTCGCACCGATGCATTGCAGCTCGCCACGTGCCAGAGCAGGTTTCAGGATGTTGGACGCATCAATTGCGCCTTCCGCTCCACCAGCACCAATCAGCGTATGCAACTCATCAATGAACAACACGATATTACCCGCTTGACGAATCTCGTCCATAATTTTTTTCAAACGATCCTCGAATTCACCACGATACTTGGTGCCTGCTACCACAGAACCCATATCCAGTGTCATTACGCGCTTGTCACGCAACGTTTCGGGAATCTCATTCGCTATGATTTTTTGGGCCAATCCTTCGGCAATCGCTGTTTTACCTACCCCAGGTTCACCAATCAGAACCGGATTGTTCTTTGTACGGCGGCTGAGCACCTGAATTACGCGTTCAATTTCCTTGCTACGCCCAATAACAGGGTCCAGGTTGTTTTCCTTCGCAGATGCCGTCAGATCGCGTGCCAGACTGTCCAGAGTTGGCGTGCTGACATTAGCTGGAGCACCGTGATGGCTGGAAACAGCCTCGCTGCTGCCGAGTAATTGAAGCACTTGCTGACGCGCTTTGTTCAGACTGATGCCCAGGTTGTTCAGTACGCGTGCTGCTACGCCTTCGCCTTCACGAATAAGACCGAGCAAAATATGTTCTGTACCTACATAGGTATGGCCCAGTTTGCGGGCTTCATCCATAGACAGTTCGATGACTTTTTTGGCGCGTGGAGTATAAGCAATGTTCGTCGGTTGCTCTTGACCGCGTCCAATCAGCGTTTCCACTTCATCCTGGATTTTTTCCAGTCCCAGCCCTAAACCGATTAAGGCTTTTGCTGCTATTCCTTCACCTTCACGAATGAGGCCTAGCAAAATGTGTTCTGTGCCAATGTTGTTGTGTCCCAATCGAACAGCTTCTTCCTGAGCCAAAGCAAGCACTTTCTGTGCACGTTCCGTAAATCTTCCAAACATCATATATCCTGCACCTCCACAGTGTGTATTTCAGATCATTCTATATATTAAAGGGTTGTGCCTAATTTTTGCCGGATCAGCTTCGCCCGGTACATATCGCGCTCACCGGTATTCATTTTATCTCCAAAGCTTTTTTGCAGGAATCCGGGTTGTGTCATCACATTCAGCTCATTCATCGCTGCGGTGGAAGGACGCTCCAAAATTCCCAAATCTACGCCGAGACGTACATCCGACAGACGCTGTGCAGCCTCCTTGGAATCCAACACCGCTGCATATGACAAAATACCGAATGAACGCATCACCCGATCTGTAATTCGCAGCATAGATTCATTCATCAGCCGTTCTCTGGCAGAACGCTCGTGCTCAATAATTTGTAGCACCACGCCATGAAGATTCTCAATAATTTCCGCTTCGGTTTGTCCCAGTGTAATCTGATTAGATACCTGAAACAAATTTCCGACCGCTTCGCTGCCTTCACCGTAAATGCCGCGAACTGTAAGGCCTACCTGTGAAACAGCAGACAATATACGATTGATTTGATGAGTCATGACTAATGCGGGCAAATGCATCATCACCGAAGCTCTCATACCTGTGCCGACATTCGTCGGACAACTGGTCAGAAAACCTCTCCGATCATCAAATGCATAATCAACATGCGCTTCAAATGCATCATCAATAATCATAGCGCGTTCCCAAGCTTCCCTAACCTGACATCCCGGATATAAGCACTGGATACGCAGATGATCCTCTTCGTTTATCATAACACTAACCGATTCATCATCGCTAATTAAAACAGCACCGTTACGAGATTCGTTCGCCAAATTAGGACTAATCAAATGCTTCTCAACCAGCACCTGCTTGTCGATCTCATCCAACTCGGATATTTTCAACGTATGAAAAGTACCAAAACCGCCTAAATCATCATACTGAAGGATATCCGTCAAGCGTTGAAGTACTTCTTCCGACTGCTGATTGGTAGCAAGCATGGGAAAAGGCAGATGCTGCAAGTTACGCGCAATTCTCACCCGGCTGCTAATGACAATCTCCGAATCCGCAGCATCACCACGCATCCAGTCACTTAGCGGCTTCTCCGTAAACCGAATATTGGGCATTACGCATCCCTCCTACTCTTCACAAACTTTACTCTTCAGTCATTTCTTTTTCAAGCTTTCTGATTTGATCCCTAAGCTCAGCTGCTGATTCGAATTCTTCCTGTACAATATGCTGTTGCATTTCTTTTTTCAAATCGTCAATTTGCCGTTTAACCTTCAGTCGGCCTCCAGTGCGAACCGGAACTTTACCAACATGATTCGTACTGCCATGCACACGCTTGAACAGAGGGTCCAAACGACTATCAAAATATTGGTAGCACGACGGGCATCCGAAACGTCCCAGCTTACTAAACTGTGCATAGGTCATACCACAGTCCTTGCATTGCAGGTTCTGCGGACTACCGTGCCCTGGAGATTGGCTCTTTGTGCTGGAGTCAAAATCCAGCATCCCCGACAACAAGCTATGAATCGAAAAGCCGTTAGGTGTTCCAGGGATCATCTCCCCTTTTTCCTTGGCACACGTCTCACAAATATGAAACTCTGTCTTTTCGCCATTCACAATTTTGGTGAAATGCAAAGTTGCCGGCCGCATATTACATTCTTGGCACAGCATAAAAGCACCTCCTTCAATGTCAGGATTTATACCAACCCCTACATCCAAACGTTAGTCTCTATTCACACACTATTTGGTCGCCAGCAACGAAATCAGCATAGCCTTAAGCAATCTGGCTCGCAGTTGATCACGATAGGGGAGCTTCAGCAATAATGTATCCCTCGATAAAGCAGCCTTCATTAGACTAGCTTCCCTTTTGCTTAAAAAATGGGCTTCCTCTAACTGATAAATCAGTCCTTCTGCTGCCGATTGGCTAATTTCCTCCCCAATGCTCTGATGAAGATGTGTATGGATGGCATGCTGCGCAGGCAGCTGAATTCGCTGAATACGAATGTAGCCCCCACCACCGCGTTTACTTTCCACCACATAGCCTTTTTCCAGCGTAAACCGAGTGCTAATTACATAATTAATTTGCGACGGCACGCAGGAAAAGCGGTCAGCCAGATCATTGCGCTGAATCTCCACTAAACCTTGGGGACTTTCCAGCAATATACTCTTCAAATATTGTTCAATAATATCGGAAACATTGCGCATTTCATCATCCTCCACTAACGGAAACGCAAGTATTCAAGTACATTTCACGCTCCACAGAGTCCGCCGTATATTGAACTTAACCAAACGGTAAAGTCACGAATCTAAGCTGTATTTAGGCTATTGCCTGTTCTACATCCAGTGGAATTGTACCGTTTTGTCTCTAGTGTGGCCTTTATTTGCGATTAATCATACACTTCTCTTATGTTCATAAGAGTCAGCTCCTAACTATACGCAAATCATTTCGATCCTCATTTACTTCTTTACTATCAAAATACTTTATACGGCCAATCCATCAGCATAATACTTCTACAGCATTACACGAGGCTTGATTGACTTTGACTTTCTTTGACTATATTCATATTATAGCACATTATTCATTTTTGCCAAGGGGTCAATACCATTTTTCGCAATCTAATTATGTTTTATACAATACCCTAAAAAAACTCTTCCCATTACAGAAAGAGTTTTGAAAATTACAATAACCACACAAGTTATGTTCCCTGAAAGATGGAGCCTAAGAACAACTAAATGGGCCTTTATCAGAAAAAATCCAATAAGAACGTTTGTTTTACCGGTATTACACGTTTAAGGGCAGACACAGACTCACTGCTACCTTCAATACGCCCCCACTTATACAGATCATCAGCCTGCTGATAGCCAAGCATCAGAGTCGTCAGTGACTGAATCCCAAGTTTCAAGTCAGCTACTATGGCGTTTTCAGATGAAATGCTTTTATTCACTCTCTCCAGATGCCCTTGCCCTTTCGTCGTAATCGTTAATCTCCATAATCCATCATTCCATGGAGCATACCGATCAGTCAGATTTAAGGTTAAACTTGTTTCCTCTCCAATCTGTTCAAAAGGGTACCTTTCTATAAAAGCAGCTGCATCCACAATACGACCCATAAAATAAGGCACAGTTTCCTGTTGAATTCGTGGATCATCGAGTAAAAATGGTAAATTGTCATCTGCTGGAACGTAAATAAATTTGCCTTGGGTTATCATTGAGTCATGATTTGCAAAATAAGTCCATAAAGCCCGACGAGCCGTCTCATTTTCATATACCAACTCATCACAATTCAACTGTTTATCTTCAATTTTGTATAGTGCATATCCCTGAGGATCTCTTGTTTCTGAGTAATATACCACAGTTCGATAGTTCTCATTTAAAATCCGCTCTTGCCACCATTCCTTATCTCGTACCAGCGTGCCATTATAACGAGATACATACGCTTGATACACTTGGTCCAGTTCTAAAATATTTTTTACACCGCGTTTGACTGTACCCTCTGTTTTAAGTTTTGCAGGGAATTTTTCAATGGGAATGACGTATTTTTTGTACTCTGTATACGTTTCCCATCCAAATTTACGATAGAAGGCAAAGGAGAATGGATGCAAAAAAGAAAGGCTTTGTCCCGCAGACTTCATCTCTTCAAGTGCATGCGTCAATAAACGTGATACCATGCCTCCGCGACGTTTTTCTGGCCATGTTGCCACACCAGCAATGCCCCCCATATCAAAAACCTGACCGTTTATGTATACCTGAAGCGGTAACAAAGTCAGTTTAGCATTTAAGTCATGTCCGTCGAATATTCCCCATGTTTGTTCTGGTTTGAATTTCTTCTTGGCCTTTTCCAGATCCTCTAGGGACATTGTAAACTGAAATGCATATTGAGATAATTCAATAGCCGCTTCAAATTCCTCACGCTGTAATTGTCTGATCTCCATATCTTCATCACCTCGCTCGTATACTTGGACATCCATAAAAAAGATTACACACTTAGAGTGTGGCAAACCCCATTCTCTCTGTCAACCTTAGAAACAGGTGGTCATCCAAAAAAACATAAAAAAAAGGATGATAATCTCAGTGAGATTATCATCCTTTTCACTTTAAAAACATAAAAAAAAGGATGATAATCTCAGTGAGATTATCATCCTTTTCACTTTTGCTTGGCGACGTCCTACTCTCCCAGGACCCTGCGGTCCAAGTACCATCGGCGCTGGAGGGCTTAACGGTCGTGTTCGGGATGGGTACGTGTGGAACCCCTCCGCTATCGCCACCAAACATGAATTTGCTGTGCAAATTCTTCCGTACGGTTATTCGGTTCATCACTTATCGTGTGAATGAATAGCCATGCGCTTGTTGTATGTATTTCTACATACCTTCAAGGTTACACCCTGAAAACTGGACCCGAAACTTATTTGCGTCTTATTTTAGGATAAGCCCTCGACCGATTAGTATTGGTCAGCTCCATGCATTACTGCACTTCCACCCCCAACCTATCTACCTCGTCGTCTTCAAGGGGTCTTACTAATTGGGAAATCTCATCTTGAGGGGGGCTTCACGCTTAGATGCTTTCAGCGCTTATCCCTTCCGTACATAGCTACCCAGCGGTGCTCCTGGCGGAACAACTGGTACACCAGCGGTACGTCCATCCCGGTCCTCTCGTACTAAGGACAGCTCCTCTCAAATTTCCTACGCCCACGACAGATAGGGACCGAACTGTCTCACGACGTTCTGAACCCAGCTCGCGTACCGCTTTAATGGGCGAACAGCCCAACCCTTGGGACCTACTTCAGCCCCAGGATGCGATGAGCCGACATCGAGGTGCCAAACCTCCCCGTCGATGTGGACTCTTGGGGGAGATAAGCCTGTTATCCCCAGGGTAGCTTTTATCCGTTGAGCGATGGCCCTTCCATGCGGTACCACCGGATCACTAAGCCCGACTTTCGTCCCTGCTCGACTTGTAGGTCTCGCAGTCAAGCTCCCTTCTGCCTTTGCACTCTTCGAATGATTTCCAACCATTCTGAGGGAACCTTGGGGCGCCTCCGTTACTCTTTAGGAGGCGACCGCCCCAGTCAAACTGCCCACCTGACACTGTCCTCGCACCGGTTCACGGTACCAAGTTAGAACCTAGATACGATCAGGGTGGTATCCCAAGGATGCCTCCTCTCAAGCTGGCGCTCAAGATTCTACGGCTCCCACCTATCCTGTACAGATCGTACCCAAATTCAATATCAAGCTGCAGTAAAGCTCCATGGGGTCTTTCCGTCTTGTCGCGGGTAACCTGCATCTTCACAGGTATTAAAATTTCACCGGATCTCTCGTTGAGACAGCGCCCAAGTCGTTACGCCATTCGTGCGGGTCAGAATTTACCTGACAAGGAATTTCGCTACCTTAGGACCGTTATAGTTACGGCCGCCGTTTACTGGGGCTTCGGTTCATAGCTTCGCCCGAAGGCTTACCACTCCCCTTAACCTTCCAGCACCGGGCAGGCGTCAGCCCGTATACTTCGCCTTGCGGCTTCGCACAGACCTGTGTTTTTGCTAAACAGTCGCTTGGGCCTTTTCACTGCGGCCCCCTCGGGCTATTCACCCTACCGAGGCACCCCTTCTCCCGAAGTTACGGGGTCATTTTGCCGAGTTCCTTAACGAGAGTTCTTCCGCGCGCCTTAGAATTCTCTTCTCGCCTACCTGTGTCGGTTTGCGGTACGGGCACCTTCTCCTGGCTAGAGGCTTTTCTTGGCAGTCTGAGATCATGACCTTCGCTACTATAATTTTCGCTCCCCATCACAGCCCAGCCTTACGATGTGCGGATTTGCCTACACACCAGCCTCACTGCTTAGACGGACATCCATCAGTCCGCGTCACTACCCTACTGCGTCACCCCATTGCTCATAACGGATTACGGTGGTACAGGAATTTCGACCTGTTGTCCTTCGACTACGCCTATCGGCCTCGCCTTAGGTCCCGACTTACCCTGAGCGGACGAACCTTCCTCAGGAACCCTTAGGCTTTCGGCGGATCTGATTCTCACAGATCTTTTCGTTACTCATACCGGCATTCTCACTTGAATGCAGTCCAGCGCTCCTTACGGTACACCTTCAACCCGCATTCAACGCTCCCCTACCCCTGATGCAAGCATCAAGCCATAGCTTCGGTGGTGTGTTTAGCCCCGTTACATTTTCGGCGCAGAGTCACTCGACCAGTGAGCTATTACGCACTCTTTCAATGGTGGCTGCTTCTAAGCCAACATCCTGGTTGTCTGTGCAACTCCACATCCTTTCCCACTTAACACACACTTGGGGACCTTAGCTGATGGTCTGGGCTGTTTCCCTTTCGACAATGGATCTTAGCACTCACTGTCTGACTCCCGGAACTAAATCTATGGCATTCGGAGTTTGACTGAGCTTGGTAACCCTTGCGGGCCCCGCACCCAATCAGTGCTCTACCTCCACGATTCTTTTTTCCGAGGCTAGCCCTAAAGCTATTTCGGGGAGAACCAGCTATCTCCGGGTTCGATTGGAATTTCTCCGCTACCCCCACCTCATCCCCGCATTTTTCAACATGCGTGGGTTCGGGCCTCCAGTGCGTGTTACCGCACCTTCACCCTGGACAGGGGTAGATCACCCGGTTTCGGGTCTACGTCCACGTACTCATTCGCCCTATTCAGACTCGCTTTCGCTGCGGCTTCAGCTCTTCACCTTAACCTTGCACGGGAACGTAACTCGCCGGTTCATTCTACAAAAGGCACGCCATCACCCATAAATAGGGCTCTGACTTCTTGTAAGCACACGGTTTCAGGATCTATTTCACTCCCCTTCCGGGGTGCTTTTCACCTTTCCCTCACGGTACTGCTTCACTATCGGTCGCCAGGGAGTATTTAGCCTTGGCAGATGGTCCTGCCGGATTCATACGGGGTTTCACGTGCCCCGCACTACTCGGGATCCGTCTCGGAGGGAACCAGTTTTGAACTACAGGGCTTTTACCTTCTCTGGCGGGCCTTTCCAGACCTCTTCATCTAACCGGTTCCTTTGTAACTCCATGTGAGACGTCCCACAACCCCAAGGAGCAAGCTCCTTGGTTTGGGCTAATCCGCGTTCGCTCGCCGCTACTGACGGAATCACTATTGTTTTCTCTTCCTCAGGGTACTTAGATGTTTCAGTTCCCCTGGTCTGCCTCTATTCTGCCTATGTATTCAGCAGAAAGTGACTGTCGATGAAGACAGCCGGGTTTCCCCATTCGGACATCCCCGGATCAAAGCTTGCTTACAGCTCCCCGAGGCCTTATCGTTGTTCGCCACGTCCTTCGTCGGCTCCTGGCGCCTAGGCATCCTCCGTGTGCTCTTTGTAGCTTAACCTAGTATTTACATCGCAAATACGATTCGCTTTGAATTTCGGTTCAACATTTACGTGTGAATGAAATTCAAGGCAGCTACCTTTATTTCACTTGTTTACACAAGATCAGCTTAAAGGAATATTCTAAAACGCAATTTCGTTTCGGTATCCAGTTTTCAAGGTGCAAATCAGTTTGATTATCAGTCAATCTCCGAAGAGTTAACGATTCTCATACAGTTTAAGATGAAATTGTAATTGGTGGAGCCAAGCGGGATCGAACCGCTGACCTCCTGCGTGCAAGGCAGGCGCTCTCCCAGCTGAGCTATGGCCCCTCACAAGTTCCATCAAAACTGAACAAATGGAATGATGATTTTTGAAGCTTACGCTTCATATTTGAATGTTTCCATTGCAGGAAACGATTCTCCATAGAAAGGAGGTGATCCAGCCGCACCTTCCGATACGGCTACCTTGTTACGACTTCACCCCAATCATCTACCCCACCTTCGGCGGCTGGCTCCCTTGCGGGTTACCCCACCGACTTCGGGTGTTGTAAACTCTCGTGGTGTGACGGGCGGTGTGTACAAGACCCGGGAACGTATTCACCGCGGCATGCTGATCCGCGATTACTAGCAATTCCGACTTCATGTAGGCGAGTTGCAGCCTACAATCCGAACTGAGACCGGCTTTTCTAGGATTGGCTCCACCTCGCGATTTCGCTTCCCGTTGTACCGGCCATTGTAGTACGTGTGTAGCCCAGGTCATAAGGGGCATGATGATTTGACGTCATCCCCACCTTCCTCCGGTTTGTCACCGGCAGTCTGCTTAGAGTGCCCAGCCTGACCTGCTGGCAACTAAGCATAAGGGTTGCGCTCGTTGCGGGACTTAACCCAACATCTCACGACACGAGCTGACGACAACCATGCACCACCTGTCTCCTCTGTCCCGAAGGAAAGGCCTATCTCTAGACCGGTCAGAGGGATGTCAAGACCTGGTAAGGTTCTTCGCGTTGCTTCGAATTAAACCACATACTCCACTGCTTGTGCGGGTCCCCGTCAATTCCTTTGAGTTTCAGTCTTGCGACCGTACTCCCCAGGCGGAATGCTTAATGTGTTAACTTCGGCACCAAGGGTATCGAAACCCCTAACACCTAGCATTCATCGTTTACGGCGTGGACTACCAGGGTATCTAATCCTGTTTGCTCCCCACGCTTTCGCGCCTCAGCGTCAGTTACAGCCCAGAGAGTCGCCTTCGCCACTGGTGTTCCTCCACATCTCTACGCATTTCACCGCTACACGTGGAATTCCACTCTCCTCTTCTGCACTCAAGCTCCCCAGTTTCCAGTGCGACCCGAAGTTGAGCCTCGGGATTAAACACCAGACTTAAAGAGCCGCCTGCGCGCGCTTTACGCCCAATAATTCCGGACAACGCTTGCCCCCTACGTATTACCGCGGCTGCTGGCACGTAGTTAGCCGGGGCTTTCTTCTCAGGTACCGTCACTCTTGTAGCAGTTACTCTACAAGACGTTCTTCCCTGGCAACAGAGCTTTACGATCCGAAAACCTTCATCACTCACGCGGCGTTGCTCCGTCAGGCTTTCGCCCATTGCGGAAGATTCCCTACTGCTGCCTCCCGTAGGAGTCTGGGCCGTGTCTCAGTCCCAGTGTGGCCGATCACCCTCTCAGGTCGGCTACGCATCGTCGCCTTGGTAGGCCTTTACCCCACCAACTAGCTAATGCGCCGCAGGCCCATCCACAAGTGACAGATTGCTCCATCTTTCCTCCTTCTCCCATGCAGGAAAAGGATGTATCGGGTATTAGCTACCGTTTCCGGTAGTTATCCCTGTCTTGTGGGCAGGTTGCCTACGTGTTACTCACCCGTCCGCCGCTAGGTTTTTTAGAAGCAAGCTTCTAAAAAACCCCGCTCGACTTGCATGTATTAGGCACGCCGCCAGCGTTCGTCCTGAGCCAGGATCAAACTCTCCATTAAAGACCAACCGAAGTTGGTTTATAGAAAGAGCGATAAGCTCATTTTTAATGCTAGCGATTCTTCTTTATAAAAGAAGAAATCTTTATTTCATCATCCATTTGTTCAGTTTTCAAAGAACTTGTCTGTTCTCGTTCGTTCAACGAGCCAGGAATTAGATCATATCATGTTGGTTACTTTCTTGTCAAATCTTTTTTTGATTATCTTTTCAGTAACCTCACTTCAAGAAACGATATTCTCAAAGCAACGTCTAATAATATATCATGCCTAAAGTTATTTAGCAAGCATTTATTTATATCTATTTTATTTCCTACTATACAACAGATAATAAGGCAGCCACCCCGCCCCAGAGCGGAATGACTGTACTCATTGCAAAACTATTTATTCTTGTTCCAGCAGTCTGATAAATTCATCCTCATCTTCTATGGTGTCAATTCCGAGCTGTTGGGCCTTAGCCAGCTTACTCCCAGCCTTTTCACCAGCTATGACTAGATCCGTCTTTTTCGATACAGATCCGGCCACTTTGGCTCCCAGCTCCTCCAGCTTGGATGCAGCTTCGTCACGCGTAAGCTGATGCAAGGTACCTGTAAGCACGACTGTTTTGCCACTGAAAAAGCTGTCTGTCTTCTTCTCTTGTGGAGCTTCAGGGGCCTGAGCTTTCACCCCTAGAGACAACATCTTTTCAATTCCCGCCTGAGTAAATGGATCTGCAAAGAAAGCAACAATGCTTTCGGCTACAATCCCGCCCACATCCGGTAGTTCTATCAGTTCTTCCACCGTAGCAGACATCGTCTTGTGCAAATCACGGTAGTGTTCAGCCAACATGCGTGTTGTCGCTTTACCGGTATTCGGTATACCCAGAGCATAAAGGAAAGAAGCCAAATCCCTCTCTTTACTCTTTTCTAGTGCCGCCAAGAGGTTACTGGCCTTTTTCTCACCAAACCGCTCCAACTTTACAAGATCATCATATTGAAGTGTATACAAATCCGCAGGCTCGCGCACTTCCAGTTCGTCATGCAGCTGTATGGCCGTTTTGTCGCTGAATGTCTCAATATCCATAGCATCACGTGAAGCAAAATGGGAAATACGAGCGACAATTTGTGGTTTACACCCCAGCTTATTGTCGCAAAACAAATGGGCACCTCGCTGCTGCAACGGAAACCCGCAGGCTGGACAATGATCTGGTACGACAATTTCCTCTCCGTCGTTCTCAGATGTTACCTTTCCTAATATCTCCGGAATGACATCGTTTGAGCGACGGATAAACACACGTGCACCCAAAGCAAACTTCAGGTTTTTGCGCTCGATGTCACCAGCATTGTTCAGTGTACAATTTTGTACAGTGACTCCCGCCAGCTCTACCGGCTCTACCCTTGCTAGTGGGGTGATTTTACCGGTTCGTCCTACATTCCACTCAACCGAGTTAAGCACCGTTGTCGTTTCCTCGGCTTCGAACTTATAGGCCACCGCCCAGCGTGGGAATTTATCGGTATACCCGAGAGCCTCACGTGTGCGCATATCTGTAATTTTCAATACTGCCCCATCTATGAGGTAATCCAATCCGGCACGAGATTCTTCAATCTCAATCAGTTGCTCCATTACATCTTCAAAATTATCAAAGTAAGTCAGGTAAGGGTTTACCTTAAAATGGTTTTCACGCAGGAAAGTCATCATTTCCTGGTGGCTGTTAAACTGAATACGGTCTGCATAGCCCACATTGTAGAAAAATGCATTCAATCGCCGTTCTGCTGTCACTTTGGGATTCAAGTTACGCAAAGCGCCAGCTGCGGCGTTGCGTGCATTTTTAAGAGGGTCCACGGCAGTCTCATTATATTTGGACAATACAGAGAGATTCATTATCCCTTCTCCCTGTACTTCAATAGTTCCATCTCGGAAAGGAATTGTAAGTGGCACGGATTTAATCGTCTTCACCTGTGCCAATATCCCCTCACCCACCACACCATTACCGCGGGTAGAAGCCTGTACCAGCTGTCCATCAGTATACGTCAGATTCAGCGTTAGACCATCAAATTTAAGTTCTATCGCATAGCCTGGAGATGGCAAAGGCTGCTCCGGGTTCTTGGTATTGTAATCATTGACCAGCTTCACGACACGCGTGTTCCATGCACGTAGCTGTTCCATATTCTGAGCTTTATCAAGGCTCCATAATGGGGCAAGGTGGCGATGCGGTGTGAACCCTTTGAGTAACTCCCCGCCCACACGCTGTGTCGGCGAATCCGGCAGCACAAGGCCGCTCGTCTGTTCAAGCGCTACCAGCTCGTCATAAAGCACATCATATTCTTTGTCGCTGATCTTGGGTTCATCCAGTGTGTAGTAATGATAGTTATATGTGTTCAGTTCAGCAACAAGCTGCTCCATCCTGTGCATTGGGTTCATGCAGGCGTATCCCTCCGGGAACTTCATCAGGGCAGAGGCCCTAAGCCAAGCTGCCACTCATGAGGTTCGAGATTTAATGATGTTTGAGATTTATTCTACTTTTGTAATCGGTGCAAAGCCAGCTAACAGTCGTTTAACCCCTACTGGAGCCGGGAAAGCAATTTGAAGCTCCATATCATTGCCCGTCCCTTTTACAGCTACAATAGTTCCAATCCCCCATTTACCATGCTGTACCTTGTCTCCAGCAGCAAAAATGGAGGGACCTCCTGCCGAAGCAGCCGGAGTGGGTTTCGTGGATGAAGATGTCGTTACTGTTACTCGGGGTGACGCGGAAGCGGACGAACCACTACGGCTCATCGTATCAAACGAGCGTTCTCCACTAAAGTTGCTGCCACTACCTTTATTCAGTCCGCGCCCACCATAAGATCCGCCTACATTGCCTGAACGACGGTAGCGGTCACGTTTGATGATCGTATCCTCTTTTAACTCGTCCGGAATCTCTTCGAGAAAGCGGGAAGGCGGGTTAGCTGTGGTGCGGCCAAACAGAGTGCGCATCTGTGCGCATGTAAGGAACAGTTGCTCCTCTGCACGGGTAATCCCGACATACGCCAATCTGCGCTCTTCCTCCAGCTCTTCGTTATCCAGAAAGGCACGACTATGAGGGAATACTCCCTCCTCCATACCGACAATAAATACGATGGGAAACTCCAGTCCTTTGGCGCTATGCATGGTCATCAATACAACCGCATCGCTTTGCTCTTCTTCATCGTCATTCATAGAATCAATATCGGCAATTAGCGCAAGGTCGGTCAGGAAGGAAACGAGTGACTTGTCTTCCGCTCCTTTTTCAAATTCCATGGTTACCGACAGGAACTCATCAATATTCTCCAAACGCGAGCGTGACTCGAGTGTATTCTCGTTTTGCAGCTCCAATCGATATTGGGTGGTTTCCAGCATTTTTTCTGTTAACTCGGTAACCGACAGGTAGTCTACCATCCGACTTAAACCTTCGATCATATCGTAAAACTCTACCAACGCATTGCGCGTACGTCCTGCAAAGCCCAAATCGTCTACAACTTGAAGGACACGGAAAATCGAAACTCCACGTTCCGCTGCAGCTGCCTGCAATTTGCCGACGGTTGTGTCTCCGATGCTTCGTTTTGGCACATTAATGATTCGGATCAAGCTGATGTCGTCGTCAGGATTGGAGAGCAGGCGAAGATACGCCAGTAAATCCTTAATTTCTTTACGATCATAGAACTTGATACCACCCACGATCTGGTAAGGAATATCCGATTTAATCAAAATTTCCTCGACAACCCGAGACTGAGCATTCGTACGGTACAAAATGGCATGATGGCTATAGGTTTTGCCCGCGTTAATATTCTTATGAATTTCGGAGGCGATAAAGTAGCCCTCATCATGCTCAGAGTCAGCACGATAAACTTTAATCTTGGCGCCGCCTTCTTTGTCAGTCCATAGTTTTTTCGGCTTGCGGCCTGTATTTTGACCAATTACTTCGTTGGCAGCATTGAGAATATTCGAGGTGGACCGGTAGTTCTGCTCCAGCAAAATGGTACGTGCTTCCGGGTAGTCCTCTTCAAAGTTCAAAATGTTGCTAATATCCGCACCCCTCCACCGATAGATGGATTGGTCACTGTCACCTACTACGCAAATCCGGTGATGCTTGTCGGCCAGCATTTTGCACAGCATGTACTGCGCACGGTTCGTATCCTGATATTCATCAACATGAATGTATTGAAATTTTTTCTGGTAGAAATCCAGTACCTCAGGTACTTCTTTAAAGAGCTGAATCGTTGCCATGATCAAATCATCAAAATCAAGAGAGTTGTTGTTTTTAAGCCGTTGTTGGTACTTGGTATATACCTTCGCCACAATCCCCTCAAAATAGTCGCCAATCTTGCGCTCATACATTTCGGGAGTGACCAGTTCATTTTTAGCCGTACTCATCATAGACTGAACCGCTTTGGGTTCAAACTTTTTGGTGTCTATATTCAGATCCTTCATGCAGCTCCGAATGACAGACAATTGATCCGTAGAATCCAAAATGCTGAAATTGGAGGTGAAGCCAATCCGCTCGATATCCCGACGTAAAATACGCACACACATCGAATGGAAGGTGGATACCCACACATCTCTCCCCTGCGGGCCAATCAGCTTGGATACGCGATCCTGCATTTCACGCGCAGCCTTGTTCGTAAAGGTAATCGCCAAAATGCCCCATGGAGCCGTCTTGCGGGTCGCGATGAGGTAGGCTATTCGGTGCGTGAGCACCCGTGTTTTACCACTGCCTGCGCCAGCCATAATCAGCAGCGGACCATCTACCGCCTCCACAGCCTGACGCTGAGGCGGATTAAGGCGAGCTACCGCCTCGTGTATATCTATTGATTGCATGCGTGCATGCTCCTTTCCCTGAGCTTCCATAAATTCACGTTCTATACTTCTAATTTCACAGCTATCGTCTCCAGCGCCTTCGCCAAGTCACGATAAATGATGTTCCCTACTACAATGGTGTCACAAACAGCAGCCGCTTGTAACGCGGTAGATTTATCCACGATTCCTCCCCCGTATAGGACACGAGAGCGCTCCGTACTGCGATGTATTTTTTGCACCAGCTCCATATCCCCAAAAGCACCGCTATATTCCACATATACAATCGGCAGATGCATGAGCTTGTCAGCAATCTGTGCATATGAGACGGCAGATGAAGCACCCAGCGAAGTATCTGCTCCGGTAAGCTTAGCGACCGTAGAATCACCGTTCAAAACAATATATCCTTCCGCCACAAGCAAATCCCACGGGATCATATAACCAAACTGTTCAATCGCACGTTGGTGCTGCCCTAGAATCCAATTACTGTCAGTGGTATTCAGCACCATAGGAATCATATATAGATCAAACCCTGGCACTACAGCCTCCAGATCGGACACCTCAAGCACACACGGCACCTCATAACGCCGAACCCGTGACAGTAAATCCACCGTATTTTCATAGGTAATACCTGAGGAACCTCCTACCATAATCGCATCCGTACCAGACATACACACGGCGTCAAGCGCCTCATCATCCAGTTCCTTGTCAGGATCAAGCTTAAACACATGCCTCCATGATTGAATTGAATCTGCCAACACACATTCCTCCAGCATTCATTCCTTTTGTCATGATCCAGACGAGCCGAATTCCAATATCCAAAAGCGTTCTATGCTAAGTCTATGATAGTGCTTAAAAGGTGTCAATGTTCGTATCAAATGGGAACACCCCGTTCAGACAGCTCATGGTCGTAACGCATACAACCAACTGCGTTTACTAAGTTCTTTTTCCGTTAAAACATCTGTATAGAAACCTTGCACACCCATCTGTTCATACTCAGCCGCATCCTTCAACTCATTAATGGTATTTACGTAGCACACTGCCCCTGCCTGACGCAAACTTTCCACTAAAGCACCACTCACCCGATTTTCTGGTAAAGTCACTGCCGTTATATCATTTTGTTGTACAAATCGAATGATCCGGTCGTCCTTATCTTCTGTGGCATAGAGCGTATAAATAATGGATGGGTAAGGATAAATACTTCGCAACGTTTGCAGCATTTCTTCATTGTAAATTTGAGGAACAATACGGGACAAAAGCTCGGGGTTTTTCTCCTGTGCCTGACGGGTCAGTTGTGCAAACAACTGTTTGATTTGGGCAGGGTCCTGTTCTTTCGTATCGGTCACAATATAAGCATCCGGGTATGTTTCCAATAAATCCAATACATCCTTCCAATCTACTGGGGTATAGGAACCGTGTATAGGTGTGTTCTTAAATTGATGATAGCTCCAAGGTTTTCCGCCCTGTTCTGTAGCAACTGCGTGTTCCTGTTGCATTTGCTCTGTAAAAGATTCTGTCCATTCATGGCGCGCCACCAATTGTCCATCCGAAGTAAACATCAGGTCGACCTCGAATACGCGGCTGCCTTTTTTATAATTTTCCACAAACGCTTCACGCGCATTAGTATAGGCCAAACCATCAACGGCTCCCATGGCATGCGAAATCACGCGGTGCGTGGTAAAGCCAGTATGTTCTTCTGTAGATTGCCCTTTGTAAGCCAGTAAAAATGTGCCGATTAACATTAAAAGAATGACCGTAGCAATCAATCGTTTCATAGGGTGTCACATCCTTTTCGTACAGGTCAATACCCCACATACGCATACTCAAAACAACTGCCAGACGCAAAAACACCCTCCGGCTAAACCGAAGGGTGACTCTGGATTAATACGCGTTCTTGAAACCATTGCGAATCGTACGGAAAATAATTTTAATATCGAATAAGAGCGACCAGTTCTCAATATAGAAAATGTCATGCTTAATCCGTTCCTCAATAGATGTATCTCCACGCAACCCGTTGCTCTGTGCCCAGCCTGTGATTCCAGGACGAACATGATGCTTCACCATGTATTTTGGAATTTCCTCACGGAACTGATCCACATAATAGGGTCGTTCTGGGCGTGGACCAACGACACTCATATCACCTAGCAGAACGTTGAAAAATTGCGGCAACTCGTCGAGGCTCGTTTTACGAATAAAAGTACCAAAACGTGTGCGTCTTGGGTCATTAGCAGTCGTCCAGCCCGTATCTTCAGTTCCAGGGGGCAGCACCTTCATCGAACGAAATTTGTACATTCGGAAGGTGCGACGGTTCAAGCCTACCCGCTCCTGCTTAAAAATGATGGGCCCTCTGGATGTAATCATCACACCAATCGCCACTGCCAGCATGATCGGAGAGGTTAGGAGAATCGCGAATAAAGAGAATAAAATATCGAACAGACGCTTAAACAATCGATTCCCCGCCACATCCAGTGGAATATCCCGTACATTAATCATCGGCATACCTGCAAAGTTATCAAAGTACGGACGAGCCGGCAAATAATCAAAAAAGTCGGGGATTATAAGCGTGCGCACTCCAGCCTTTTCACACATGTTGATAATCTTGGGGTACTTATCATGGGCATCCAGCGGAAGCGCCAGAATGACCTCGTCAATCATCAGACGCGACAGCGTAGCCTCCAATTGATCTAAGCCTCCAAGAATCGGGCGGAAATGCGCCGCTTCCTCTTCACTCCAATGCCGCTTATCATCCAGAAAACCCACGACCTCGTATCCTAGATCAGGATACTGTCCAAGATTATGATAAAATCGTTGGCCTAGAGTACCCGCCCCGAGAATAAGCATGAACTGCTTGTTGTACCCTTTTTGACGGAGAGCTTTAAGAACTTGCTTCAAAAAGAACCGGTAAAACAAAATAAGCAGCACATTCCCAACCATATAGATCGCCAGATAAGACCGCGAAATGTCGATTTGCTTCACGAAGAACATCACACTCAACAGCACGAACAGCCCAACGATATGAATTTGGGTGACGCGGAATACGTCATCTGCAAACCGTTTTTTGCGTTTGGGCGAATAGAGCGAGAATAACATCCCCAGCACTACGGCAATCAGGCCGTAGATTAAGCTCCAGCCTCCATATACTTGAATAGGAAGCGGTTCTTTATAGGTGATCCATTCACTTTCAAATTTGAAAAACCAAGCGATCAGAAAGGACAACTGAATGACCGCGAAATCCGCCACAATATATAATTGGGTTAAAAAACGCTGATTTCTGCGTATCATGCTTTCACCTCAGTACGAGATTGTTCCCCGCCGTCCGGCTTGACCGGTGCGGACAACTTATTTTTTAGAAAGGCCATTCCAAATTTTACGCTAATTCCCGCATATACAGCCATATTGGTGATCCAACTGTACTGCTGTTTATAATGCTTACGATGAAATACCCACATAGCTCTATGAAACTCATAAATAATTTTCAAAGGACGACGGCGAGCGCTGCCCCCTTTGATATGAATAATATATGTGCGCGGGTAGTAGTAAATGCCCCACCCGGCTTGCTTAATCCGGTAACACCAGTCAATATCCTCACCATACATAAAAAAGGTTTCGTCCAACCCCCCGACCTGGTCAATCGTCTCCCGGCGCACCAGCATAAAAGCACCTACCAGTACATCTACTGGATACTCATCATCCGGGCTTAGATGCCCAAGCTGATATTGATTGTACTTCGGGTTATCCGGGTAACGCTTCGACCAGCCAAAAGCATAGTAAAAAGAAGCTGATGGCGTTGGAAAGCCACGCTTACAAGCCTTGTCTAATGATCCATCCGGCAAGATGACCTTACAGCCCGATGCCCCCATCTCCGGATGAGTATCCATAAACTGAATCATTGTATCCAGCGTGTCCGGTTGCACCAACGTATCGGAGTTCAATAACAATACATAACGCCCGCTGGCTACTTCCATCCCCTGGTTGTTCGCCTTGGCAAAACCTGTATTATTCTTATTGGCTATCAACGTAATATCCGGGTATGCAGCACGAATAGCCTCAACAGATCCGTCACTAGAGTGATTATCAATAACAATCACTTCATATCGATACTGGGACTTTGACGCATACACCGATTGCAAACAATCCAGCGTCAATTGACACGTATTATAGTTGACGACCAGTATGCTTACATCCATATTTAAAACGCTCCTGACAAATTCAGTAATCTATTCTACTATCGCCTATTATAGCATACCGCGCAGACCACGGGGCGTAAAAAAGCACATAACTTGTAACCTTACATAGTTAGTAGAATTTCACATAATTCGATTCCAGTCACTCCAAAGTGCAAATATAGACAAACGAAACCATTTCGATCTATATATTGTTCATTGGAAGTCGTTTATTAGATTTTTGTAAAATCCTCGGTTGAGGTCTAAAATTCATCGTGGTAAGATATACATGGAAAAAGGGCTGGTGCCAGCCAGCCCCTGCGCAACCAACGCTCCAAGAGCGGACGGTTTTGGAACAATCAGGCCGAAAATAGACCCTTCCTTGCGGGGGCGGTCTATTTTCGTTTGTTAAACTCTAACAGTGTGACGATTAACGCCCCGAACGTCAGCATTAAACTGAGCGCCTCAAACACTGTCACAGGCTTCACCCCCCTTCTCGGGAGAGTTAGCCGACCGCCCTTGCCAGCTCTATCGGTTGCACGTTTCAATTATACTATATTTTTCCATAAAGGAACACGCATTCGATGGTATTTTATCTAGTATTCATTTGCACCTTTGACTATTTGACGCTTATATATGGAAAAAAGTTTCAATTTTTTTCTTTCCATACCTCTATAACTTCCTCAATACAAAAACCAACTTATAAATCCAGTTGTCCAACCGTGACTGTCTATAAAATGGAGACTGCCAAATATATTTCATACGAGAAAATACGCCCTTTTGGTAGCTGTCCAAGAATTGATCCATATCTTTATACATTTGAGGAGATATGTCTTGTCCATAAAGCTGAATAAATTGCTGGGCTTGTTTGCTTAAAATATAGCGATTTTTTCCTTTTGCAAATCTACTTAGTCTTTTCCTCCACTTGCTAACCCAGCCATCCGTAGAACCTCCCAGCACATTGTTTTGATGCTGCCGATACCAAATGGACGGCTCGGGGTCAAAAACAACCTCACCAAAAGAGGAAGTGCATAAGTAAATCCACCAGTCATGCATAATAATATTATCCAAAGAATCTGGGATTCTCTTTTTCACGAGCTGAAGTGTTTCTTTATTGACCACCATGGTACAACCTACACATACATTCTCAATCAGAGCATTATAGAAGGATACAGGTCGGGGGATGTCAGCTGGCCATACTTTGAGTGGTTCCAATGTTTGAGAGACCATTTGTGTAGCAGAACAGTACATCAGCGGCCGGCTCCCATCCTGATTCCTGAGATGAGCCACAGCCTGAGCAAGTTTATTGGGCATCCACACATCATCCTGATCACAAAAAGCGTAATAGTCGAATGTCTCAGACGATCTTTGAATCAGATCAAAAAAGCTTTTAATAACCCCTACATTGCTCTCAAGGCATAAAAAAATCTGTTGAGGATAACGTTGCTTCAACGCTCTCAACTTGGCAACCGTATCATCTGTCGAGCCATCATCACGAATTAGAATCTGAATTTCTACGTCTTTTTGATTTATGAGACTTTCTATTTGCTCATCTAAGTAAGCTGCTCCGTTATATGTAGATAATAAAATTTGTACGTTAGGTCTTTTCAAAGTAATGACCTCCCTACAATATGAATTTTGAATTTCAACATTTTACCGAATAATAATATACGTAAATATGCATACAATAGTAATAATTAATAGTAATAATTATTCTTTATGTTTTACAACGTTTAGAATGAATATCGATAATAACTCCCATTATAAATAATGGGAGTTATTATCGATATTCATAATATATTCTTTTTGTTGTTAATGTAAGTCCTATTCATCAATAACAGTATAATTATTATTTTAATAATGTCAGTTCAAATGATCTCTGGCTATTGTCTACGTTAATCTCTTCTTTTACTAGATACAATGGTCTCCGTTTGGATTCATTATATATTCTACCCACATACTCACCGATTAACCCCAGAGTCATTAGTTGAACTCCTCCAAAAAACAAAATTGCTACCATTAAAGACGGATACCCTGCTACAGCATTACCTAGAGTAATTGTCGCTACAATTAAATATATGGCATATAGTAACGACAGCCCTGCTATAACCAGACCTAAATAAGTAGCTATTTGTAGAGGAGCAAATGAGAAGGAAGTTATTCCCTCAATAGCAAAGTTCCAAAGTTTCCAGTAATTAAAACTACTTTTACCCGCATATCTTGGCTCTCTATAATAAGAGATGCTCGTTTGTTTAAAACCCACCCAACTAAATAAGCCCTTCATGAATCGATGCTGTTCTGGCAACTTATTGAGGGCTTCTACAACTTGTTTTGTCATCAATCTAAAATCGCCTGTATCTGCAGGGATTTCAAACCGAGTCATTTTTCCTATGACCCTATAAAAGAAATGTGCAGTAAATTTTTTGAACCAAGTTTCACCTTCTCTTTTTAAGCGTGTTGCATAAACTACGTCATACCCTTCTTTCCATTTTTCAATGAGAAGTGGTATTACTTCTGGAGGATCCTGTAGATCAGCATCAATAGGGATTACTATATCAGACTGTGAATAACGTAATCCCGCAGACATAGCAATTTCTTTTCCAAAGTTTCGGGATAAATTAATAACTTTCACTCTCTTATCTTGGCTTGCAACAATCCTAAGTCTTTCCATAGTATCGTCTTTACTGCCATCATTAATACAAATAATTGTATAATTATAGTCATAACTATTTAATAAATTAGTCATTCTTTCATAAAAAACATTAACATTTTCACCTTCGTTAAACATAGGAACAATAATTGATATATTAAATTTATTATTAGTCATCTGCTATCCTTTCAATTGTAGAAGATTAACTGTCAACATACAGATATTAATTTAGTCTAAACTTAACGACTCTACAGAGAGAGCCAGTACTCTCGTGTCACCGTTTATACCTAATTCTTTAGGAGTAGCTGCATTTGGTAAATTTAAAATAATTTTAAGTTTATTATTTACTATATCTTTTGGAATCAAAAATTGGTAATCACTCGTTGAAGCGATACTTAACTCTTTAATCTTATGGTTATTCGCAATAAGAGTTATATGTTGTTCTTTTAGTGAACCACCTGTTAGTGGGGACATTCTGATAGATAACATTAAATCTTTTTTAGGTTTATCTAAAACAAAATATAAACTTGCTTCCTTTCCAAATGTCCAAGTGTTCTTTTCTTCAGACTCTCCCCATCCATAGCCCTTTATAACATGCGAGTCTCCACTTGATCCAAAATTTATTTTATGACCATACGTATAATGAAAGTTAAACGGCTTCAAATCAAAATCTTTAAAATTTTTATCTAATACTCCATTTGGAATCAACAAGTTAAACCCATCAACAGAAAGAAATAAATCATTAGCCTTTTTATTTTCTATTGTACTGATAAGTAATGAGTTATCAACAATATATATACCTTTTGTATCCCAAACCCCTTTTTTAAAACTATTAGTTAACTCATTATTATATTGCTCTCTTTTAGCATAATCGTCTCTTGCGGTATATACAGCGTTTATAGTCATACCTTTTTTTGATGCCAACATAGAAAAAGCAACAGACTCTTTTTTGGCCACTGCTGGTACAAATACTATATTACGGTATTTCCCTCCATCAATCTTCTCCCATATTTCTGATTTTAACGGATTATCCCATTTAGCCTCACTTGCATACATTTCATGAAATTCAGTGAATTTCCCCGATAGGTCAGTAAATTGTACAGACAACGCTACTATCAAGAGTACCATTGCACCTTTAGTTTTAGTACTTTTAATAACAATAGTGAGAGATAAAATAATAATCATATAATAAACGGGCCAGAAGAATCTTCCGGAGGCTCTAACAACATTACATATCTTTAGCAGTAATTCAGGAATTGGAATTTCAAATAAAACTCTATCTCCAAAAGTAACTATGTTGCTTAATGCAATCAAGCTCAAAATAATGCTTGCAACTAACAAGCATGTATTACCTTTAAAATGGATAGCTGACCTTCTTGTAACTATCGAATAAAAACCCCACATCATTAGCAAAAGAATCCCTAATCCTAAATAATTAAACCCTTCATATTGCCCCCCAGTAGCATTAGGCTGATCTTTAAGTACATATTGAGACCACCCTTGAGGATTAAAAACAGAATTTATATTCATTGAGTAGAAACCAAAACCATCAGAAACTCCTGATGATCTGAAATAAAAATATCCAATAAACCAAAGAACTAAAAGTATAACTACACCTGCAGTCGTAAGATAAATTAAACAACTGGTTATATTAATAAGTCGGTTAAATAATAGCTCGCAAATTTTTATAAAGAAGAACAGTAGACTCATTAAAAATAGATATGGATGTACGAGAAGACTTACTGATAACAGAAGTAGCCAGTAAATGTGTTTATAGTCTTTTTTCATAAGATAAAGTGAAGCGAGAATAAGCCAATGTCCCATTAAGGCTTCATGACCATAGGCTCTCCATAACATAACTGGACTCATTATGAAAAACATTAAGCCTAAAAGCTGTAGTGAAATATTAGAAGTCAACCTTCTCATAAACAACATACCAAATAAAGCTTGAAGAATGTAACATAGAAGAATCCAAATTCCTAAGTATTGAAATTCATTGGGAAGTAAACGACTAAAAATTTTAAAGAAAAAGGCCAGTAATGGTATAGAATCAGTATAAGTGATAGATGTTCCTGTTGGTGTATTAAAATCAGTTATAATACCCGGGGGTACTTTCCAAGGCTCATTTCTGAAAAAGTGCCACCCCAAAAAATGTTGAGCGGGATCAGCACGTGATAATAGCCAATCAATGGTTGAAGTATTTAATACCTTTGCGCTTAGCACTGTAATAAAAAATATTATAGCTATTCCTATGCTTATTACTAAACGCAAAATTTTAATTGTATTTTTATCAAAATTAATACTATTATTCAATACTAGAAATAGTACACTGATAATGATACAAGTACCTAAAGAGAGGTAAATAGAACCATAATGCCAACTGAACGTGATTACTAATATTAAAGCACATATAATAATTAAATTATTACGCAAGCTAAATATGGATTTCATATGACCCCCGGTTATTTAGAGGCAAAGGTAATTTTTTTATGTCCTATATACCCCAATATAGTATAAAGCCCAGAAGAAAGGAGAATGGATAGATTACTGGCCAATGTCCAGTTTCCGATAATATTTTTTAATGAAATAAAATAACCAATAGAATAGGATATTATATAACAAAATAATGACACTAAAATAAATTTAAATAGGGTGCTTACTATTTTGTTCTGTGATTTAAAAGTATATTTTTTATTCAAGAAAAAACTAACTAAAATTCCAAATATATTCCCGACAGAACTTGAGACCCAATAATTAAAATTAAGTAGATTAAAGAGTAGTAATACAGATGTAAGTCCAACCAAAGTATTAACAATCCCAACAATAAGATATCTTATAATAATGGTCCGTCTCTTCTTTCCCTATAATATGGATAAGCAACAGTTCCTGAGATCCCACCCTTCGGTAGATCTCTTGCTCAGAAAGGTGTACATTTATTTTACTTTTTCCAATTCTCTCATAAAGGACTGTAGTCCTTCGCGCCAAGCACGTAAATCCTTCAAACCATTTGTACGAATGGAAATGTGCTCCATTACGGAATTACAAGGTCGTGCTGCCGGTCTCGGGAATTGCTCTGTACTGCACGGTTCTAGTTTTGCAGTGATTTTAGCACCAAGTAGTTCCGCCGCATCGTGGAAAATAGCCTGCGTAAACTCATACCAAGTACATGTGCCACTGTTGGATGCGTGATAAACGCCATATTTCTCCGTCTGAACCAACTCCACCAAAAAAAACGCCAAATCCACTGTGTAAGTTGGTGAACCTTTCTGGTCATGCACGACCTGAAGCTGAGGCTTTTCCTGCCCAAGCTTCAGCATCGTTTTAACAAAATTATTCCCATGTAATCCATAGACCCAAGATGTACGCACAATAAAATACCTGCCGGAAAGCGTCTGAGTCAATACTTCACCTGCACGTTTGGATTTACCATAGATACTTTGTGGATTGGTATTATCATACTCGTGGTAAGGCTGCACCGCCAAACCATCGAACACATAATCCGTACTAATATAAACCAGCTTGGCGCCCACCTTCTCCGTAGCAATTGCCATATTTCGTGTTCCCGCCGCGTTTACCTGATAAGCCCTGTCTACATCCGTCTCTGCCGCATCCACTGCTGTATAGGCGGCACAGTGAATCACAGCGTCAGGCTGAAATTGTTCAATAATCTTAACAGCCTGCTCCAAGTTCGTTATATCCAGTTCATCTCGGCCGCAACCAACTACATCATGACCCTGCTCCTGAAAGACTTTTACCACATCCTTGCCCAGTTGGCCGTATGCTCCAGTAACCAGAACCTTCATAACTACGAATCCCCCAAGCGAGAGTCATACTGCTTAGCATAATACTGCTGGTATTCACCAGATTGAATGCGGATCAACCATTCCTTATTATCCAAATACCAACTAATTGTTTCTTTAATGCCCGTCTCAAAAGAATGCTTGGGCTTCCAGCCCAGCTCATTCATTGTTTTAGTCGGGTCAATACCATAACGACGGTCATGCCCCGGACGATCCTGCACATATGAAATTAGAGATTCTGGCTTGCCCAGCTCCTCCAATACCGTTTTGACGATGTGCACATTCGTCCGCTCGTTATTTCCACCGATATTGTATACCTCACCAAACTTACCCTGATGAATGACCAGATCAATTGCACTGCAATGATCCTCTACATACAACCAATCGCGAATGTTCAAACCATCCCCGTATACAGGCAGCTGCTGATCACTCAGCGCACGTGAGATCATCAGCGGAATCAGCTTTTCCGGAAACTGATATGGGCCATAGTTGTTGGAACAACGTGTGATATTCACTGGTAGACCAAAGGTCTCGTGATATGCACGAGCCAACAAATCGCCGCCTGCCTTGGACGCAGAGTATGGGCTATTGGGCTGAAGTGGAGTTTCCTCCGTAAACAAGCCTGTTTCACCCAGAGTGCCATACACCTCGTCTGTTGATACCTGTACAAACTTGGTTATTTTGTACTTTTTTGCAGCATCCAGTAGCACCTGCGTACCCAATACGTTTGTTTTTACAAACACTTCGGGTTCCAAAATGCTCCGATCTACATGCGATTCTGCTGCAAAGTTCACCACTACATCAATTCCCTGCTGCATCACCTGGTCAATCGTTTGTGTATCGGTAATATCCGCTTTGACAAAGCTATGTTTAGGGTGATTTTCGATGGATTTCAAATTCTCCAGATTGCCTGCATACGTAAGTGCATCCACATTCACAATTTCGTAATCTGGGTGTTGCTTTAACATGTATAATACAAAGTTGCTGCCAATAAATCCGGCCCCGCCGGTGACAAGAAGTTTCATATAGTCCTCCTAAATCATACTCTAATACATATAAGATATGTTTTATTGAACTAATAAGAAACAAAAATGGTTTTTTATTAGTTCAACTGTGTATATAGTTGAGGTTTAATCCTCTAATCAAAATTAATGTCTGCATCAGCCAGTACCGGATGCTTCTGATCCTTCTCTGAAAGAATAGCCTGAGAAGTTGGCCAATCAATCCCTAGCGCAGAGTCATTCCACAGAATTCCCCGATCATTCTCGGGTGAGTAATACTCGTCTACCTTATACAGCACTTGAGTATTTGGAACAAGCGTACAGAACCCATGAGCAAACCCTTTAGGCACCAGCAGCTGACGTCTATTATGCTCGCTTAAGATTACCCCGATCCATTGGCCGAATGTTGGAGAACTTTTACGAATATCCACAATAACATCATAGATGGCTCCAGAGAGCACTCGAATGAGTTTGGTCTGGGCTTTAGGATTAAGCTGGTAATGCAACCCTCGGATCACACCAGTCTCTACAGATAAGGACTGATTATCCTGAATAAAAGAATGATTAATACCATTGTCTTTCATGATCTGCTCATTGTAACCTTCCATAAAGAAACCACGGTGATCACCATGAACCACGGGTTCAATGATTTTGGCTCCTTTTAGTTTCAGAGGAATTACTTTCATCAATATGTATCCTCCCTTCAATTATAATTTTTATAGCTTTAATTTCCCAAATTCGTCGCCAAAGACGAGATCTTTAGCTAGTTCATTAGCACGTGCAAGAGATGGATGGGTTCCAGCATCAGTCCACCAGCCTTGAAGGACATCGTATGTCAAAGTCCCATTAGCAATATATGCATTGTTAACATCAGTAATCTCTAGTTCTCCACGCGCGGAAGGCTTGAGCGTTTTTACAATTTCAAATACATTATGATCAAACATATAAATACCCGTTACGGCAAAATTACTTTTAGGATTTTTAGGTTTTTCTTCAATAGAAACAATTCGTTCTCCTTCCAGCTCAGCCACGCCAAAACGATGAGGATCTTGGACTTGTTGAAGTAATATCTTGGCCCCCGTCGTTTGGTTACGGAAATTGTCCGCAAAAGGCGCAATATCATCTTCAAATACATTGTCTCCTAAAATTACAACCATTTGATCATCGCCCACAAATTGTTCAGCCAAGTCAAGAGCTTGTGCGATTCCACCAGCTTCATCTTGTACTTTATAAGTGAACGTCACTCCCATTTCACGACCACTACCAAGAAGATTAACAACATCTCCCATGTGGTCCTTACCGGTTACAATTAGAATATCAAGAACGTTTGCTTGTTTGAGTTTATTTACCGAATGAAAGATCATTGGGTACTTACCAACAGGTAATAAGTGTTTATTCGTTACCTTGGTTAAAGGGTAGAGACGTGAGCCTGTACCACCTGCAAGAATTATTCCTTTCATACCAATTCTCCCTTCATAGTCACATACTATTAACAACTTTTCCTTTAATTTCGTCCCAAACGGAACAAAATCTTATAACATCTTCCTCAATAAGCTCAGGACCCTTTTGTATTTCTATAATTTCCAAGTCACTCTTTGCAAATACACTGTGTTTTTGCCCTGGACTAATTTTGACACTATCGCCTGTTTTTAATGAACTTATGCAATTATCAATAACTAACTCACCACTACCACTGATAATATTCCAAATCTCCGTACGTTTAGTATGCATCTGATAGCTCAAATTTTGCCCTTTTTTTATGCAGATTTTCTTTGTAAGCACTTCATCCCCATCTTCATTATTAATATTGTAATCGAGGATTCTAAACCACCCCCATCTTCTTTCCTCATACATTGGGCGATTATTCAGATTCTTAATAGAGTTCTTCAACTGTGGCGTTATTGCTACATCTGAAACCAATATACCATCAGGACTAGCTACCACAACAACATCGCTCAATCCTAAAACCACAACAGGTATGTCTAACTCATTAATCAGATTGACTTGTTGACAATCGGAAACGATGCCCTTACCCAATTGTTTAGAATCCATCTCTTCAACCAGAGAATCCCATGTACCTAAATCTTTCCATTTTCCTTCATAAGGGAGGACATGAAGTACTTTTTCTTTTTCCAAAACCTCAAAGTCAAAACTAATTTTTTGAAGGTTATTATATCCCTCAACCATTTCATCAAATTGAACTGGAAGACCTCTGTTTTCCATAATTCCTACTAAATACTTGAGTTTAAAAGCAAATATCCCACAATTCCATAAAGCTGATTGGTGGATTAGCTCCTTAGCCCTTTCAACAGGTGGTTTTTCTATAAAACAATCAACTTCCTGTAATGAAGAAACGTTTTTAGAATTAACCTTTGGAAGAATGTAACCATATTTCTCAGTAGGAACAAGTGGTTTAACACCCAACAGAGCAATATTTAGTTCTTCCTCATCCATTATCTTTTCCAATTGAAAAATTTGCCGAAAGAAATCATCTTCTACATATAAATCTACAGGCAAAACAACAACAACTTCATCAGGACTCTCGTTTGTTTGAGATAATAAATATGAAGCAGAAAGAGCTATAGCTGGAAATGTATCTTTTCGTTCAGGTTCTATAATTAAAGGCGGGCAATCATTAAGTTGAGACTGTATCATCTCAACTTGAGATTTGCTAGTCGTAATAAATGTGGACGAATCTAAAGACACATTTCTAATCTGTCTCCAAACACGTTGCACCATAGACTCATCATTCCCGTGTTCATCCTTTAAGATTTTCAAGAATTGCTTTGAACGCGAATCATTCGAAAGTGGCCACAATCTAGTACCGGATCCACCTGAAAGCAAAATTAATTTCATTTTATTACCTCATTTTTTTATTTCTTTAGCAAATAGGAAGGATATATTTTTATAACAGCAAATAATGCCTTCAGCTTCGCCTTTTTTAGGCTTGTTTTTTGTTTTGTAAAAAAGACCTCTTTAATCACATGAGCAACATACAAAATAAATTGTTTAGCAAATGTTTTAAACTTAAAATTTTTAGATATAAACAGTAGCTTATTGCGATAGACATGGAATACAAAAAATGGCGACCATTCTTGGCTACTCCCTGTATGTACATGTCTAACTAGTGCTGTTGGACAAAATAATAATTTCAAACCTTGTTTCTTTACTCTATATGATAAATCAGTATCTTCATAGTACATAAAAAACTTACTGTCAAACCCGCCTATATCAACAAATAAATCACGCCTTATCATCATTGCCGCTCCACAGCAGGAATCAATTTCTCTGGCATTATCGTATTGTCCCTGGTCTTCTTCACAAAAACCCTGATCAAAACCATTAAAACCTTCATCGACTCCTGAACCTGCATTTTGTATCAATGTTACTTTATTATTACTGATGAAGTCTTCGTCTAAGACAATTTTTTCGTGAAGAGAATAGCTATTCTCACCTATCATTATAAAATCAGTAGTTTGATCGTGTTCTTTTATTATTTGTAAATCAATACTATATTCTGACACTCCATGAATTAGTGGTAAGTAAAAAACAGTATGACCAAAGCAAGTTAATTCACTATCCATGTACAATAAGTTTTTTGTGAATTTCATATCGACTTTTTGACTAATATCATTTATCTGTACAATACTAGATATTATAATTTTGTCTTGGGTTTTAACTTGAACTTTGATAAAATCATGAAAAAATACTAGCTTTGAGGCTACCATACCAATATTTTTCTGACTACTAAAAAAGGTGTACATTTCGAGAAGCCAGTTTTTCTCTACCGTCGTATCATTATTAAGAAAAACAACATATTCACCTTCCGAATGTTTAACACCATAATTGTTACCACCAGCAAATCCCAGATTCTCTTTCGTTTCTAAAATCTTTAAATTGGGAAAAACATCACGATAGCTTTCTGTTAAAAATTGAATGGAATCATCAGTAGAATTGTTGTCAACAAAGACTATTTCATAAGTAAGACCAGCTGAATCCATTTTAGAAAGAGAATCAAACAGATTTTTTATATACCTTTTCCCGTTAAAGTTAACAATAACAATTGAAATTTTATAAGACATCAAAAATCTCCCTATTCTTTTCATAGAAAGTTTCTACTGAAAAATCCTTTGCTCTTTTGGACGCGTTAAGAGCAATAGTCTCTCGTTTTTCCGAGTTGCTAATTAACTCCTGAGTGTATTCCAGTAACTCTTCCTCGGAATTCCATAAAAACCCATCCCTTTGTTGATTAACAATTTCTGTTTGTCCCCCTTTATTTATGACAATCGGAACAACACCTTTGCTCATTGCTTCTACAGTAGTTATACCAAAATGCTCCATTTTCTCAGGGAAACGATCACTCTCTTCATTAAATCCCGTTGCATGCCAAAAAAGCTTAGCTCGATCATAGAGATTATTTACTTGAGACAAATCACTATTAATGTACAGATAGATGGGATATCCTTGAATTTTCTCCTTTATTTTAGCCACATACTCTATATCAACAGGGTTATTAGATAATGCTCCAACTATGTGCAGTTCCCAACCTTGGAATTCATGAATATTCTTCACAAAAAAGTCAACTAAGAAATCCTGTTTCTTATTATGAGCCCCTACAAAAAAACGTCCTACAGATAAAATAATATTTTCTTTTTTTTCAAACTCAATTTCATTGATTTCATTTTCTAAAAACACAGGAGGATATATAGTGACATTTTTCTTTCCAGTTCTCCAATAGTGTTGCAGCCAATGGTTTGTAAATTTAGAATTACTTATAAAATAATTGTAGCTATTCTTAAAACGAAAATTCAACCAATCGGCAACTAAATTATGTGGGAATTTATTAAAACTAAATTTCTGAGGTGGAAACATACAAGAGTATAAGTTTCTTTTCGCTCTGCCTATATGTTTGCTTAGAAACATGAAATTTAAAAACAAGTCATACTTACTTGTAATTTCTTCTATAACCTTTTTGTTTTTATAGTGTTCTATTAATGACCCAGGTGCCTTCAAATCTAATTTTAAAATTTTAGTTCTATCCAAATGAATTCCAAAACGATTATTTAATTCATTTATGGTAGGGTAATACTCCGAATGAATGTTAACTTCGTTATAATTATGAACCAATATATCAATTTCAACATCGTTATAATAGGATTCGATGAATTTACAAAAATAGGCCATATGCTTCTCCCCTCCTCCAAGAGTGGGATAATAGGGATTTAAAACAAGCACTTTCTTACTCATTCATCTTCTTCCTTCCTTCGTGCATCATTAAAAATTTGTTTTTTCAATTGCATAAATTCATACTTCAACTGATGATAATCATTTTGAAGATTTTTTAAAGAATCAGACAATCTTCCATTTTCTAAAACAACTTCATGATTATGCTTTTGTAAATGAGTATACGCAAGATTATTTTCATTGAATTTCTCTGTCATTTCATGAAGCGATAAATTCAAATGATTAATTTGTAACCTAAATTCGTGATTTTGTTCACTCAACTCAGTAATTTGAATGTTTTTTATTACGACTTGTTCATTCAACAAATCCAACTCTTGATTCTTTAGAGCTAGCTCTTCCGAACTTTGCTGACCAACCCTATCTTTTTCGTTTATTAAAAATTGATTTTCCTCTATTAAATGCTTAGTCTTTTTGAAGATCGCTCTTCTTTTAAGACTTCGATTTAATAACTCAGTAATCTTTTGGTCAATCTGAAGATTAGTTTCATTATGCTGCTTTTTTAATGTGTCATACTTAAGTTGTAATTGGCTAATCTGATTTTTTATGCTTTCTGACTCCGTTTTTAAATGAGCTTCTTGACTTTTATAATTATCTAGCTCAATCATTTTATTATTTAATGTTATTTTGCTGTTTTCTAATTTAATTGAAAGCATTTTTTTTTCACTATTCAATGAATTAATTTTGTCTTCATATTCACCCAGCAAGTGTTGTTGGTTTATTGTTTGACTCTCATTCCTTTTGCTTTCATCTAAAACCTTATTTAAAGTTTCAATTTTTTTCGAATATTGATCACCAATGTTATAGAAACGCTTTTTACCAAGCACATACTCCTGAAATGCCAACTCCATTTTTTGATATTGCGAAATCTCATCAATTTGAAACTCTTCAAAAAGATCATCTAATTTCAGAAAAGAGTTTAAATATTCGCCATACTTCCAAAACAGTCTAGACAAACTCCTATAGATTATAAAATTCAAAGGAATTGATGTGTGAAATATCCATTCGTAATCAATAACAGTAAACATAGATCCGTCAAAAAAAATATTATCAAAGGTTAAATCAATATTTGCTTCAGCCATACACTCTACATCTGAAAAGTTAGGTTCAAATCCGAATATTTCTAAAAATAATGTAGTGGGTTTAAAATCTTCTTGGTGCCTAATATCAAAGGTTTTCAAATAATCAATATATTCTCTAATAAATTCCAATAAATCAGGGATGCTTTTTTTTGAAATTGCATCTAACATATGCTCATCTAATGATTTCCCTGGGGCAAAATCAAATGTAATAGCACTATCATTCTTTAAAGATGCCTTGGCGGAGTTTATATGTGGATATTGTTTGCTCATAAACACATAATTGTCATAGATTTGCTTGATATGAGCTTTACTGTCGACTGTTAGAGCTTCCTTTTGAACATAATTAGTTCCCGAGTTATCTGTTAATATACTTGTTTTAAGTTGAAATCTCGGCAGACGGTTACGGTTGTATTTAGTGTATACAATTTTCATTTCGCAGTCCCCTCATAATTTTCACTAAAGACTAAGAATGAATTCGCGAAAAGGTCAAAGTGACCATTTTGTATAATGTTATTAAATACTAAGTACTCTTCAAAACAAACAGTTTGCTCAGTATCATAACTTGGAGTTACTTTTTCTAGTTCTCCCACTTTTGGAAAGCAATCGTCGGAGAATATTTGTGTAGGGAGCTTATAATCCGGCATAGGGTAATAAAATTGCGGATTCTGAAATCCTGCTGTTTCAAGCAAATTAGTTAGATCAGTCTTACCAAAGGTTTTAACACCCTTATCAGAGATATATCCTTCTAAGCTTTCAAACTGAACTCCCGTGTGATCTTCTTTTCTTCCAGCCCAATATTTTAAACCCAGTTTATTTTCAATGGCAACAATCAAAACACCATCTGGTTTTAACATTTTTTTAATACTCTTCAGAAAATCTAGATAAGGCTCAGCAGTATTCGTGAATTTCCCTGCATACTCAAGAACTCCTATTAGAGTTATATAGTCAAACTTTTCATCGAATTGAATATCGTTTAAATTCCCAACCATAATTTCCAAATTTTTTTTATCTCTGTTACGATAGGCATTTATTTCTGCCCTCTTCTTAGAAAGCTCTACAGCCACAACTTTTTCATTCTTTTCGCATATTATCCCAGTAACACCGCCACAACCTGCCCCAATTTCTAATACAGCACTTCCTTCTTTAAAAGGGTACCAATCAAGCAAATTAAATCGATAGGGTGATAAATGATACAAAACAGGCCATCTATCATCCTTACTTAGGATTTCATGAACATCAAAATCTTTTTTTACCATTTCTAAAATTTCATTTTCTATATCACCGTCACTATACAGATCCTCACCATTATAATATTCATAGTTCATTAGCACATTTCCAATTTTTGTTTTCATAGGGTTACCCTCTATTTTCATTTTTAAACAACTGAATTTGTGACTCTAAATCATATAAACCTACAATATTTTTAAAAATGGAAGCCTCAAAGGAAAGTACATCATACAAACGGTGATAGACTACTAATTCATCGCTCTGAAAACCAGTACAACCCAAAGAAAGAGTATAATATCCACTTTGGAGTTTAAAACTTTGCGTGAATGTCACAATTATCTCCTCGCCTGGTTTTATATCTGGTGTCAATATATTTTCAAACATTGTATTAGTTCCACAAATTTCATTTCCTTTTAAATCCTTAACTGTAAATGCAAAAATAGGTTGCTCTAATTGTGCATGAAATCTAATTTTCATTTTAATCACGACTGGCTCATCACTGATAATTTTAGTTGAAGGGATACCATCAAGATCAAAAATACCGAAGTCTATGATTTCGGCCAGTTTGTCTCCATATTCAAGTAATGTTTTGTTAACAGAAAAGCTCTTTTTCCATTCGCCAACTTCAGCGAGGCTAGTTTGCTTATTTACTTTTAACTCCTCACTTATATCATAAAGATTCACCAGTATTTTCTTATATACATCTACCATTTCTTTTGGAGTTCCCTCAGCAACATTTTCTCCATTATGAATAACTGCAGCTCTATTACAATACTTCAATATCGTATCCATTGAATGAGTAACAAATATAATAGTTTTGCCTTGATCTATAAATTCATTAATTCTTCTAAAACACTTCGTCTGGAAGGCAACATCTCCGACAGACAATGCTTCATCGATAATTAAAATATCAGGATCAACATTTATTGCAACAGCAAATGCTAACCTGGCAAACATCCCGCTAGAATAGGTTTTAACGGGTTGATGAATAAAATCATCGATATCAGCAAAGCTCAAAATATCTTCTAGACGCAAATCCATTTCATCCTTTGAAAACCCCATAATTCGACCGTTAAAATATATGTTCTCCAAACCGGTTAGTTCAGGGTTGAAACCCGCGCCCAATTCGAGGAGTGCTGCAATTTTACCATCCACCAGAATGTCCCCTTCACTCGGTTTCAGTACCCCAGTGATCATCTTTAGTAATGTTGACTTACCCGCACCATTTTTGCCCAATATCCCAATGCACTCACCTTTGTTAATAGTAAGCGAGAGGTTTTTCAAAGCATAAAATTCTTTATGCCTTTTACCCTTCATTGGGACTACCGCTTCCACTAAGCGATCTGTATTCTTCTCATATAGCTTATAAATTTTAGAAACATTATTCACACTTATAACTGGGTTTGGAGAGAGTAATTCTTGCACGGTACTGGACATCTCCGTAACCTCCTTAATTTTAAATGACATCAGCAAAATGAGGCCGCAATTTTTTGAATAAGTAGTAACCAATTAGTAGAAAGATAAAAGTAACCAGCCAAAAGTACAGTGTTTGTTGGGGCCGTTCCCAGAACCAATAATGATACAAAAATATTCCACGATAGCCCTCAATGATATAATAAAGAGGGTTTAGCTTAATTAAAAATTGATATTTTTCCGGAATAGCCGTTAGGGAATAAAAAATTGGAGTCAGCCAAAAACCAAATTGCAGAATCATGGAAACCACCTGGCCTACATCCTTCAAGAAAATAACTAGTGAAGAAGTAATCCACGAAAGACCTAATAGTAAGGCGATCATACAAATCAAGAAATATGGAATTTGTAGATAGTAAATGTTCGGTTGAAATCCGTATATAGAAAACAATACGAATAAAAAGACCAAAAAAAACAAATGTACAAACAATGAAGAATAAATCTTAACAATAGGTAGAACCTGGACCTTGAAAATAACTTTTTTCACCAAAAAGCTATTCTCTGTTATTGAATTAGTAGCTGTTTGAAGTGCATCAGAGAAAAAATTCCATGGTATTAATGCTACAGAAAACCAAAGAATAAAGGGAAAATCGTTCATAGGCATATGTTTAAAACCTACTTGGAAAACAAACCAAAAAATCAACAAGCTAATTAATGGTTGAATAAATGCCCAAGCAATTCCCAGATATGATCCAACATATTTTTTTTTAAAGTCATCTTTGGACATATCAAAAATGAATTTATGTTGTTTTAGAAAACGCAATAAAACTGAATGCACAACTACTCGCCAACTTTCCTTTTTAAATTATAGATTTAAAATAAGTCGATTTTACTTCGTGTGAAATTGGGTTACTAGTTATAACAAGACAATGTATGCTAAAATATTGACGTATCTACAAGAAAAGGAGATTGTAAACCTTGTCGAATCCAGTATACGGGAAACAGGCCAAAACGTCGACCCGTGACGATAAAAGGCCGGCTATGTTTTGGGTGTTAATTGTTGGCATGATTTTGTTTTTAGCTTGGGCCCCCTTCCAGGCTGCACTTTTTAATGGGCAAATGCTCGATTTTGAGAAGCCTCTGTATTGGGCTTTGATCATCAGCACGATTCTGCTGATATTGGGAATCGTAACCTATTATAAGAAATTCAAATTGGAAGATCAAAGAGACTGGTTGGCTGTGCTTGTTATCTTACTTCCGCTGACGTTCGTGCTTTCATTGATTTCTGCTGCTTCTCATTATCTCGCGATGAACATGGTAGTGGTGCAGTGCATCTATGCCTCGTTCTTCATCATTACATTGTACGCCTTGCGAGATCGGCTGAGCAACCAGATCATCCAAACCGCGATTATGACCGTAGCTTATATTATTATAGGCTTCGGCCTCATCAACTGGTTTGGACAGTGGGTATTGGCCGGACGACTCGTGGATTGGTTCTCGACAATGGTAAGCGGTAATCGCTACGTTGATGCCATAAAGATAGATACTAATGGTCCGCGTCTCACATCCGTCTTCCAGTACGCGAATACATATGCGGCATTTTTGATGGCATTTTTGTTCGCAGCTATCTTTTGTCTGATGAAGTCGAAGACGTGGTATGGAAAAGCGACTCATGCCTTTATGCTGGTGCCTATATTGGTATCACTGTTCCTGACACTTTCACGTGGTGGTCTCATAATGCTGCCAGTCGTATTTGTTCTCTTACTTCTGTTTTTCAAACCTGCACGGCAAATCTTGTGGATTTTGCATTGCGTTATTGCCGGCGTGGCTTCACTTGTTATTTTGAGCCCTATTACAAATTGGGGATTACAGCTTATTCAAACCTACAACGGTGCAGAAGCTGCCAAGGCCTGGGGACTGCTCATTGCCGCTTCTGCTGTGACTGCTCTTGTTTTATGGCTCGTACAAAGCTTCCTAAGCCCTCGTCTGGAAAAAGGACTGCAAGGTCTGGCTTCACGAAAACTCTCTAATCTGTGGCTACCTGTTGGCTCTGTGGTCGTGATTGGTGTAATTGCGTTCCTGCTCATTGGTACAGGACTACGAACTTTTCTACCAGCCAATGTAGAGACACGTCTGGAAAATATCAACTTCCAACAGCATAGTGTGCTGGAACGTATAACCTTTTATCGCGATGCTTCCAAGCTAATTGCTGATTATCCATTGATTGGCGCAGGTGGCGGCGGTTGGGCTACGCTGTATGGAAAATATCAAGACTATGGCTACACAAGCGCACAGGCACATAACTTTTTCATGCAGTATCTGGTAGAGGCCGGTATTCTTGGATTCATTATTTTTATGGCGTTTATCCTTTATATTTTCTATAAATACATTAAAGGTTACATCAAGAGCGATGAGGAAAAGCGGGATAGTCACTTCCTTTACCTGATCTTGGCAATGTCCATTTTGCTCCATAGTCTATTGGACTTTAATATGAGTTATGTGTTCATGGGTATACTGGTGTTTATTGGACTCGGGGGTATGGCTGCAGCAATGGATGCACAACCTGTAAAACGCTTGGCGATGAAGCCTGAAGGTTTCCGTCCGATTTATAGTATCGTCATTTGTGTTCTCAGTATTGTGCTTCTGTTTGTAGGGCTGCGCTTTGCACAAGCCAGCAATGCTGCCTGGGAAGCAAAAGCGCTGGAAAGCAGCAATTCGTTCGAACAACGACAAGCTGCTTATAATAAGGACTTGAATCTGCGCCCAACTCATATTGATTCAATTGTTGGTTTGTCTAGTATGTATTATCAGGTCTACAAACAAACCAAACGCGAAGAGTTCTATACAGGCGGTATGACCATTGTTGATTTGGGGCTGCAGGCAGAACCGTATAATAGAAATATGCTGTTTATCAAAATGCGACTTGAGCAAGCTAAAGGAAACAATGACAAGGCATTTGCCATTTTGGAAAATAACCGTGCTAACTTCACCTGGGATCTGGATTGGTACAATTTACTGATTACCCAAGCGTTTGAATTTGGCAATAAAGCTCGGTTGGCTAAGGACTCAGCCAAGGAACAGAAGTATTTCCAAGCAGGTCTTGCTGCTTATCAGCAGGTTCTAGATGGGCTAGCTCATCTTAAGACGATTCCACCTGAAATTCAATTGATACGTACTTTTGAAGTAACTCCAAGCATTGCGCTCAGTGCTGGAAAAATTGAGTTCATGTCAGGTAAACCCGCCGAGGCTGCCATCATCCTGAAAAACGGCTTGAAGGACGATCTGAGTGACGCTACGAATCGTGAGGTAACCCGATACTATATTGCCGCTTTGCAAAAGCAGGGACAAGATGACAAAGCATTGTACGATAAGCTGATTCAAGCTGATCCCAAGGAAAAAGAACTGATAAACGAACTGAAAAGAGAATAGTCCCTGAAGTTTAGTTGTTCTCTGTTTTGTTTATTTGAGGCTGTCCCATAAATCGATGGGATGCCCTAAAAAACAAAAAAGCCCATCCTTGGTAAAAGGGACTGACCCCATAACGTGAGACAATTAAAACACTTTCAAGAGAATGCAATCCTGTCGTAAGATAGGGTGATAACCTTGAAAGTGTTTTTGCGTTGGCAACTAGAGTTGAGTTACCCGTTAGAAATAAAAATGAAAGTGATAGAAATTAGATTGGCATGAGTACCTGTAAAAGAGGTTATAGAGCAGTTCGGAATACGGAATAAGACACAGCTCAAGACGTGGATGTGGTGGACGAAATATACCGTCTGGAGCAGCCTGTAGGTAAGCAATACAGCTACGGAAGAGGTCCAGAACTCTCTTTAGAGCTTGAAAAAGTAAAAACAGAAAAAAGTACAAGGAATGGAAAATAGGTGGAACCTAAAGTCATCATTACTTGGGTCGATTCCATTCGAGAAGTCATCAGTATCAACTCGCTCGCGTCGTAAGTGAGACCCTGAATTGGTTCGATGACACCACCTTAGACGCAGCCTACCCTGAAGGGGGTGAAACAGCAATCATCGCAATAAGCTCACCAAAGTCATTCTCTACGCCTACATGAAGTGCATCTACTCATCCCGTCAAATCGTCAAAGCAGTTTAAGAGCTATTCCATTCATTTGGCTGGCCGCCCGTCACGTCGAGGTACAGCAAGCTCCTGCTCGCCATACTCGCTAACGACGTTCTTCCTTGCTATTGCTGTTACGGCTGTTTGGCGTCAATTTACCCTTGGTCTCTTGCTCCTCCTAGCCCAGGTGCGCGTCCATTTCTGCTTCCAACACCTCCTGAAGAGTCTCCGCAAGCAGTTCATTTAAGGCATTTTACACATCCTGTGCAGTCACCTGGTTTTTCTCCTTAATGAAAGCTCGCAGTTGCTCTTTTGACCAAAGCCCCATGTATTCTCCTCCCTTTCTATGACTTCCATTTTACTAAACAAACTATTTTACAGACTCTAGTGATGCAAAAAGCGCAGGTTTCGGACTAATTCAGCCTTGTAACCTACGCTTTTTCTCATGAAGTTAATTATAATTCGTCTCATTTAGGCTGTTTCACTATAAAAAACTGCCTTTGAGATAACCCTTTTTATTGTTCATCTTTTGAGTGGAATTGTAACCCTGTTATCGATTAAGAACGCTAACCAGTTCCTCTCTGTGGTTTGAGTAATTCATCCGTTACTTTACTTATTACCTTAGCAAATCAATAAGCTCGCTCCCCAATCCTTTTCATCAGGATAAAGAGAATCTAGTAATGTCATGGCTATTCCCGAAACACCGTCAAGTAAACCTACATAATTTAAATTCTTAGTAGAATTAGAATCCCTATATAAATCATAAAAACCAAATGCCGATTCTTCATCAAACATTTTAACGACCGTTCGGAGCAAGCTTTGATAGTTTTCTTGCAATTCAGGATCGTGTGTGTCCCGATACATATGATAGGTAATTTTCAATAATCCTGAATATCCGTGGCATACCGTTGGTGAATAAATATTCCACTCTTCGATAGATCTTTTGTATATCGATTTAAATGCTTTTACAGCTAATACCTCCAAGCTTCTATCCCCGATGGATCTACCTGCTAAAAATAGACTCCTCGCAACACCTGCCGAACCATAACACCAAGCATCCCGATGCTTTTTAGAGTATAATTGATCGTTTGTAAATTCTTCGTAGCTTATAATTAAGGGCCACTGTATTCTATCTGTTTGTTCCAATTTCCATTTTGTTATCCAGTCACAGTATCGTTGAATTGCCTCTATTTGACCAGGTACCTTTATATTTTGAAGCAACGCTATAGATAATAATGCCAAGGGGCCAGGAACTCCATGAGCTAAACCCATATTAAAATATCCAAATGGATATTCATCCTTTTCATGTGAAAGTAAATATTTATTTGAAATATACCAATTCGGAACCTCTTGTTTATCGTTGATAATCCTATCTTTACTTAGAAGAACAAGATACTCAAGAACACCAATAAGGAGCTCCCTAATTTCAGGTATATCAGAGAACAGTAACAGATACCTTCCTATGCCACTCCATCCGGAAATTACATCATAATCATTAATTGACGTACCTGATTCCAGCCTACTTTTTGCATTCAGTAGATCAGCACTACCATGACGCAATATCAAAGTGTTAATTTGGTTGATAAATCTCCTGTATTTTATACCATTGTCAGATAATAGATACGCGGCAAACCCAACACCAGATAATCCTTCCCATAGTGATAATGACGCTCCTGATTTCTTTAATGATTCACGAGTACTTAAAAGGTAGGAGTGTGCATAATCTTTTAATCTCTCATCCTTTAATACAGTACTTAGTCTCCCATACAAAATACTGATTGCTGGAAATCCAGTTGCCAGGCTTATATCATTCCAATTAAACTCCTCTTGTTTAGCTACATGATTCTGCTCAGAAGAACATATAGTCTGTACATACTGGGGGTCAGTCAACCTGGCACTTATAACACTTACAATTTTCATAATATCGTTATGCAGGCTCTTATTGTTTTGTACTACTGTCATCAACGTTCAACTCCTTTGAAATACATTTTTTCTTGTGCTTTATTGATTCATTAAAATGATATAAAGAATGATTTAACAACGACATTATCTTTCTTTCCATTTTCCTATTCGTACCTATAAGACGGTTTAAATGCATATGAATGAGGCTACCTAGAATATTGGAAAATGTATTCGTTAAATCCTTTTCATGTTCAAGTGCCTTTTTATATTCATTTATTATTTTTTTTCGCTCTTGAAACTTAGATAATAAGTAGTCCCCGTATTCCAAATTTCTAAGTGAGGACCAATTGTCCGAAACATCGCACAAAATTATATAAAAAGTGCGATCCTTCATAAAATCTTTCACATGCTCCTTATGCCATTCTTCTTCATGAAACCAAGTAACTTGCCGTTCTACCGCTGGTATAAACTGATTTAAAATATCAATTACACTAATGAAACCAATAATCTCTATAGGAACATTCAACTTATTGTTATATTTTAAAGAGACCAGTTCTACTGTAATCTTCGAATCAACAGCAAAAAAACGCTCCGCTATACTAATTAAACGTTTACCACCGTATCGCTCAATTTCCGGCTCATATGAATCAAATATTATTTTACTTAGTAGACCTTCAGTCTTTAGGCGTCTAGCCCACATATGAATAGCAGGGATTAGTTGTTTACAAACAACGGATTCCTCACCATGAAGTCGTAACCGTATATGATGATCCGGATCTTTATACCTAACAATAAAATAACGATTTATTATTCCTTGATTCTCTACCTGCTCACAAAATGTTCTAATGTAATTGCCAATAAACTCTTCCTCTCGTTCAGACATACCATAAAGCTTTATATAAAGCCATTCACTTCCCGGTAAATATATAATGTTTGAATGCTCTCTGATTGGTCTTTGAATAAGATTCATATCTTCACACTGCTTCGGGGTCAAAGGTTCCTCTACATTTGTCCTTACTAAGGGAATAACGTACTCTGCGATAAAGCGCCCTTCTTTCCCTCTAGCCCATACGTCACTTGGTTCAAATCCACTCTCGGTTAACCATAATGATTGTGAATCACTTAATTTATGATATTTCTCAAATAGCTCTAATATAAAAAACTCATTTTTAAGATCAATTAGTGCTCTGTTATCTGAAACAGAAGTGGTAATATAAACATATCTTGGAACGCGCCACTCCCCTCTCCACTTTTCAAAACCCTCAATCCAATCCTCCTCGTTTTTACATTTTTTTAATTCATCGTTATTTTTATTAAGCGACCATTTCGCTAAAGATAAAATTATGTTTTTATATTTCACACGAGGCAGCATAGGGAATTCCGATAGGCCTCCCCACTGAAAAGGCAAAATGCTTCTGTGTCTTTCTTGTGAAATTTCCATTAAAAAACGGTATACATTGGGAGCATTATTGTAATTTAGCATGTTGGTGGAAACTGGGATTATCTCTTTATTCAACGACTGTGACTTTAAATAAAAGTAATTGTAGGTACATCCTACATATAAATCAGAAATTGAAATTTGTTTTGAAGTATCTACATTGGAATAATTAGTTCCCAACACAATTTGGTGACTACATGATTTGTTGGTAATCACTACGTTAGAATGTCTACTATTGACCGTTAAATATACAAGTTCAGCAAATATAGCATCTTTTCTGTATTCCTCTTGAATTTTATACGTGTTCGTGATCTTCTCTCTTGCAGTCTTATCTAGGATTGGTCCAAATCTTCCAAATGTTTTACCCGCACCTGCACTTCCCGAATTGGGGTTGATAATGATCTTATATTCGTTATTTTTCAAAGCTTCTTCGCTATTTGCTGCTATGGTAACATACATTTCTATAGAGGTAGGGGGCAAAAGCTCATCAGATAAAGTCTCGATTCTCTTTAATTTTTCATCCGTCAGTTCTATTTCTATTTTTCCTTCTTTAATAACATTTGTAATCCAGTTTGCCAGAACCTTCTCTCTCTCTGCATTTAGTATAGGGTGTTCTAAACTATATCTACTCTCAGGATATTTATAATCAGGCGGAGCCCCTAACCCTAAATCTTCGTCCAAAAGCTCTAAGATCGGAACCTGACAATCAATACCATATTTCTCTATAAAATCATTTCGGTACTGTGTCCAATGAGGATTACTCAAATCCGGCGACAGCCTCCATAAGATCTCTGCTGATCTAGCAATATCTTTAGAGACATTTTGGCTTAAAAAGGCTTCTTCTACTTTTGTCTCCATATCAATCTGCAAAGTTTCTTTCGTTGGAACTAATTTTCTCATTCTTATACATAGCTGATTGTACAAGGATTCCCCCTTACCTATTGGAGAATCATCATATTGTTTTATTTCTTCACTAATTTCATCCAGACCTTTTTTGATATATTCAATATTGTTTATAGGTGCTATCTGTTTTCGTAGATATTCAAAAGGCAAATCCATATTATCTATGCATAATGGTGGTCTCAAATTGCTAATTAAAAACTCCTGATTCAATAGCTTCATCAGAAATTCAGTTATTAAAGTTTCTTTGTTTTCGGGATACTCTTCTTGTATTTTCTTAACTAGATTAGCAAAAGGAATCGGAGTTTGTGCATAATCCATCACAAGCTGAACCGGCTTGGACACTTTTATCGAACTACTTTTCATTCGTTTTACATCAGGATCGTAGTGTTGTTCAATATAGTTTAAAAATGGCAATTTTATTCTTGTACCAGATAAATACAAGGATGGATTAGTCCGCACCGCCAACTGTTTTACCACATTTCCCTCTTTCTCTAAATATCTAACCAATCCCATGATCCATTCCATATCTGGACGGGATATTTTCCTGTTCTGCCTAGTATCACCCACTTCCAAGCAGCTAAGTTCCGAAAAGAGACCTATAGAAACCCCAGAAAAAATCCCATAAGGTGTAGCTCTTGAAGAAAGCCTGATTAGATAATTCACAACTGCCCGTAGCACCGTGTTCATTTTTTTAGTATTTTTATTGGTTAGGACATTATTGATAGAATTCATAAGTGAAGGGCTGGCTATGGTGATCGCTTCCCGTATAACAGGGTCTGTTAACAAAGATAAAGCCCTGTTCCTTGTCACATCATATGTAGTACTTTCACTGAATAAGTTATAGTAAAAATCAATAGGCAATAGTGGTACTCTCACCATAAAAAAATCTAATGACTGAAACATATTTATATTTGTAACTTTATCCACTATAGGATAACCTCCTCCTGAAGTAAAAGACCCTGGATGTATGAAATAATATCCAGGGTCAGATTTCCTTTAAAGTTAGCACCAACACTCACAAGTCACATGTGTACCAAGGCATCTAGAAACACTACAAGTTACAGTGCTTGTGCAAGGACTTGCCGCTTGCTTTAATGTTAGATCATTAATTTGTAAGTCCAAATCAAAGGTGTCCTCTTGTTCGAAAAAGACTAATTCTGGAGAATTCATCTTAATCCCTCCCTTCGATAAAGTTGAGAGAACCTCAAGGAGCAATCTCTCAATATATAAGACGCATCAAGAGAGAAAAAGTTTCTTTTTATTACATCATTTAAAATTTTTACCTTTTTTTCGCAAAATAGTATCTTCCCGAAACTTCTTATAGTAAGGCTATTTTTGTTGATCAATCTTTTCAATAACCTGTCTCATATAAGCCAGTACTTCATCCTTGATTTCGTTATGCTGCAGAGCATAATGAATAGTAGTTTCAATAAATCCTAATTTCTCGCCAACGTCATGGCGATTGCCGTCAAATTCGTAGGCCAGGATCGGATTCTTCTCTCCCAGTTTGGACAATGCATCCGTCAACTGAATCTCCCCGCCTACTCCCGCAGATTGTTGACCCAGGATATCAAAAATATCAGGCGTCAAGATATAACGTCCCATGATCGCCAAGTTGGAGGTTGCTTCTTCCTTCTTTGGCTTTTCTACCAATCGTTCCGCCTCAGAGATTTTGGAAGTAAGTGCATGACCTTCAACTATGCCGTAACGATGTACCTCGTTCCAATCCACTTGTTTTACACCTACAACAGAACGCTGATACTCATCGAACACGTCAATCATCTGTTTGAGACATGGATTCTCAGACTCAACGATGTCATCCCCTAAAAGGACGGCAAAAGGTTCCTCACCGATAAACTTACGTGCACACCATATGGCATGCCCCAACCCTTTAGGTTCCTTTTGACGAATATAGTGGATATCTGCCATCTCTGATGGTTTACGCACTTCATTGAGCAGGTTCCATTTTTCCTTCGCAGTCAAATTATGCTCCAGCTCAAATGAGTAGTCAAAATGATCCTCAATCGCCCTTTTGCCTTTACCAGTAACGATAATGATATCCTCTATACCAGATGCAACAGCCTCTTCAATAATATATTGAATTGTTGGTTTGTCTACAATGGGAAGCATCTCTTTAGGCATCGCTTTCGTAGCAGGAAGGAACCGGGTTCCTAATCCCGCAGCAGGAATAATCGCTTTACGGATTTTCATAGGTTAAACTCCTTTGTCGTCAATATAACGGATGGAAATACTGTCTATGATTATAACAGGTAGATGGATAAATTTAATAGGTTAAAGAAGAAGACATCTTCCCTTAAAGAGAACATGTCTTCAATCTCTACTTACTATATGATTATATTATGCTTCTAAAATCTATTTGGCTCCTGAACAAATATACAGTTGTTTACTTCACCAGTTGCCCACGTGTAACCCCTAACTGATTCGTCGCTTTCAGCGTCTTCCATACTTGTGTTCCGCTGATTTCTCCGCGTAAGGCACGGTAATAGAGATCAATAACCTCATGCACTTGCTCCGGTGTCTCCTCCAAAAATTCCACGCGGTAACGGGACACGCCCAGCTCCAGGAAGTTGGACAGGTATTCCGCGCCGGATTGCTCAATCGCGTTGTACACCGTGTTGCGGCAACCTTCGTCCACACGAACTGGATGAGACATACCAATTCGGTCACGCAGGGATGCGCGGTGGTCCTCACACGGACGTCCACAGTTGGTGTAGTCAGTGCCTTCACTCATGAAGGTACAGTATACGCAATGTTCAGTATGGAACATTGGCATATGCTGCTGGATCACGATCTCCAGCTTATCAGTACGTGTACGTCTGAGCATATCGACCATTTGCTGAATGTTCAGATCGTACGAAGGCGTAACCATGTCGCAGCCGGAATCCAGGAACAGATCAGCCGCTTTGTGGTTGGCTATGTTCAGCGAGAAGTCACCAATCAATTGCGGGTGATGTGCGTCCGGGTTCTCCAACCGATATCGCAGGTAGAAATACAATGCCCCTGGATTACGTACCAGCACAGCATCCGGCTTTAGGCGCAGGATGTTGTTGTGGTAGCCATTTTCACCCGGCATGTGAATACGCGGGGTCGCCAGCGCAATTCGGCGGCCTGCAGCGTGCACAGCCTCAACGGCTGCCGGGAATTGCTTGATGAACTCGAAGTCGGCGTAGATGAACTCCACGCCGGCCTCGAGCGCAGCCTCCACCTGAGGGAGGCTGCGACACAACGCGGTCAGCTCTGCCTGACCGCGTGCCACAGACGATGCCGGAGTCGATGCATCGTCATACACCTCGACCGCCCGCTTCGTGTACACTGGCGGTTTGGGGCGCTCGCCCGCGAGCAGTTCCACCGCCTGACGGCGGATACCGTTCAGCTCGCGCATCGGCACGATGACGTCCCCATGCAGATGGACGTCCAGCTCTTCCAGCTGGAACACCGTTCCGCCCAGTCGGCCGAACTGCTCTTCGAGCAGCTCGTGCGTCATCGGACGCTTCTGGGCAATTTCAAGTTCCAGCTCAGAGTCCACGCGGACCGTTGTGCCCTTCTGCACGTCGGTCCACCATGTCGACAGCGGTTGCCCTGGGGAGCCGCTGACCCGTACATGTACCGGGAAGACCCGGTACGGCTTGTCGGTGTCGTACGACTGGCGCAGACGTTTGTCCAGCGCCGGGTCGTTGGTCTTCCAAATGCGGTCGCCCACGTGCACACGGCGCAGGTCGACATCGTTGCGTCCCGCTACGATGTCAATGATCCAGCCTTCTCCGGCTTCGCCTTCAATCTTCACGCCCTTGCGACGGATATCGTATACGCGTCCGCCTTCTTCTTTTTGCGTGGGATCTCCCGCATCGAATACAATACCATCGCCACGCTTCAGCGGGGCATCAATACGGCACACTACGCCATCACGAAGAATTTGTTCCACTCGGCCCAGATACACACCCCGGCTTTTCGGGAACGTACCGTCAACCAGCTTCTTGTTGTTGGTTCCTTCGAGAAAACCGTGCGTAAAGCCGCGTGAAAAGCTCTGTTGCAGCTCGCGGATATCTTCTTTGCTGGTCTTGGACGTATCGCCATCAAAATACTTATCAATGGCCTTGCGATACTTGCTGACTACATTCGCCACATATTCAGGTGTTTTCAGTCGCCCTTCAATTTTAAAAGAAACCACACCCGCGTCGATCAGTTCAGGCATCAAGTCAATCGCCGCTAGATCTTTAGGTGACAGCAGATACGTCACATCTGCCATTGGTTTTTGCTCTCCATCCACCATCAGATCGTAAGGCAAACGACATGCCTGTGCACACTCACCACGGTTAGCAGAGCGGCCGCCCCACATTTCTGAAGTCAGGCATTGGCCAGAATAAGATACGCATAACGCTCCATGTACGAATACCTCCATTGGAAGTCTCGCCTGATCGCCTATTTTTTGGATCTGTTTCAGGTTGTTTTCGCGTCCAAGCACGACCCGTTCCATATTGTACGGCTTTGTAAACTCTACCGCTTCCGGCGAGGTGATCGTCATTTGGGTAGAACCATGGATGGGAAAATCCGGTGAAATGTCGCGGATCATTTTCACTAAGCCCATATCTTGGACAATTAAGGCATCGACTCCGGCATCAATACAGGCATCGACCAGCTCCTTAGCGTCCTCCAACTCGTTTTCAAATACCAATATATTGAATGTTAAAAAACCTTTAACCCCATAGCTATGCAAAAACGCCATAATTTCAGGCAGTTCCTCCATGCGAAAATTGTTCGCCCGTGCTCGTGCGTTGAACTTTTCCACCCCGAAAAAGATCGCATCAGCCCCGTTTGCCACCGCCGCACGCATACAATCCCAATCACCTGCTGGTGCAAGAAGCTCGACATCTTCTCTTCGTACTGCTGATTTCATTATTGCCCTCCCCATATGCTGAAAACGAATGATCCCCCGGGGGAGAATCGTTGTTTTCAGGGCAGCTATGCTGCTTACTTGGTAATCTCATGGATGTTTGTTCCATAGACTCATTCCAAAGCTGATCATGTTTAGTCAGGGGAATGGAAGCCTACTAAGAATCATATTTAAAATCCTATCCGTCTCTATCATCTTGTCCGATCATCCACACACTGAACCATCGGTTCCTCGCGTGAATTACATCCAACTCAAAAAATCCGCATCACAAACATCTGCGGCAGAATCATTCTTATCTTGTAACTAATCTAGTGTACCAGACTGTGACCTAAGCTTCTACACTTTCCAAGCGATTCCTTTAAAAAATAATACTAAAAACACCTCCAATCCCGTCAAGCGGTGCTTTGGAGGTGAGTCATCCTATCATTAACTAGGCAAACCTATACTTCGCAAGCATTTCTCCCCAGGGTGATATTCCCTTCTCCCTGAAGCCTGATTTACTATATAGCTTTCTAGCTAGTTCATTGTCTGGTTTATACCCAATCATGATAACATCCGTCCTATCACTGGCTTTCCTTATTTCGTCGATAACCAGCAACATCGCATTGTAGCCATAACCTTGACCTTGAAATCTTTCGTCAATCATAAATCGGTAAACCCAGTAATTTCCGTCATCCGGGTCTAAGCCATACATTGTAAAACCAATTAATTCGTCATCATTATAAATTGCTTTAGATAAAAATCCATCTAAAAACTGACACTCCGCAATTGAAAAAAGGTTAGATACCATAAATCTTTTTTGCTCAGGTGTCGGTTTAAGTTCGGCACATGCTTCCCAATTATGTTTGTCGACTGCTTTTAGCGTAATCATTTTGGATTCCTCCTATACGGGGAAATCCGTATAGACTTCCCTAGTGCTTACTTCACTCATTATAAGATTGGTGGTATTTGGCGGGCGCCAGTGAAGCGGGCCATTTGAATCCGAAGAAGCGTCAGCGCTCGTAGGCTCAAATGGCACGCGTAGCGCTTCCCCCACAACCTCGCTAATCTTTTACCTACACCTTCTACTTCACAAAATTAAACGAATTTAACGTCGAATCCAGTGCGTTAGATTGTACAGCCGTGTTGTTCGCATCATTTAACGTGGTTGTCACGGTATACGTTTTTCCATCACGTTCTAAAACCAATTGGTGGCCTGTATAGCCAATGCCTTCTTCTATGCGGTGGAATGTAAAGGACACTGCCGGGACACCAGCAAACGTTACGTCCTTAACTTCCTCAACTTTGAGGTTTTTGTAGTTCTTTGCTTGCTTATCGTAGAAGTCCTTGAGCTGGGATACCGTTAGTTCAAATGATTGGTCGTTGTCGATTTTGATGGAAAAACGTCCACCAGTAAACTGGTACTCTACATCGCCCAATTCAAATTGATCACTAATCGCGGTCCAATATCGTGGGATATTCACCGTATATTCATAGGCTTTTGACGTCTTTTTGACCGTTTTCGTTTTGTCCGTCAAATAGTCGTCTTCTTCCAACTGTCCAAAGTTACTTGCTACGGTTTGAAAATCGATTTGAAGCGAGGAGATGAGCGCGTTGAACTGATCATTTCCTTTGCTTACTTTTTCAGGCACTGCGTATTCAGCCAAGTAGCGGTATCCATTTTGCTGAATCAGCACATTGTACTCTTTGACCCATCCATCCCCAAAATTATAGCGGTACTCCTGTACTAACCCTTGAACGCCTGCAACCTCCAGCGGATACGTCTTCTGTGCCTCATAAGCCGTAGACACAAATGAATCGCTCAGCCATTTTTGCAGTTGCTGCCCCCAGTTCTCCAACTTTCCATCCGCTGGAGCCGAGGTTATTTTCATGCGGAAGCTCGATCCATCATTACTTTCATATTGCATCCGTTGATCGTCCATTTTCCAGCCTGCGGGTATGCTGAGTGACACACCGTAGTCTGGATTCCCGGCCTCGCGTGTGCCTCCTACGACAGTGGACAAGTCTTTAATACTTTTATCCTGCGCATTAAAAGAGGTCTTGAAGGAATTTAAGAGTCCTGCATACTGGGCCAGATCTTTATAATTCGTTGCTTTAGCATCAGAAAAATAAACTACATACAATCGTCCGTTGTCATAGTACTGACGATTTTCCCACAATACGCCGTCCCCATCCTTCGTAATGACACGAGCATAAGGTACCTTCGCTTTCGGGAAGGATTTTCGATCGATCACAGTTTCTCCCGTTTCTTTGGCTGCCTGCACTAATTGTTGCAACAGATCGTCCGCATTCAGTGGAACCGGCTGTGACGCTGTGTGCACCTCCATATAGTAGGCACTGTTCTCATCCATAAAAGTGGAGATACTCTCATCTCCACCTCCCTGACCGATGACGAGACCTGTTGGATAGTTCATAGACCAGCCATAGTAACTGTTCCCGATCTGCGTCTTGCCCTCATCATTATCAATGTTCGGTGTCTCTTCAGCTACCGTGCCCGCCTCTTCTTGTGCTTCCATCCGAATAATGATTCCGGCGCCGCTCTTCTCCAACTTACCGCCAAGCCCTTCTGCTACTTGACGCAGAGGCACCATGAGAATACCTGATGACATTTCCGGTGGAGCTGGAAGTGTCACCTTGTGACCTCTCACCCAAGCAGTACGGCTACCAATGGTCAGCGATACAACATGAGTTCCGCTAGTGATTTTAACCACATTATCTTCAGCCAATCGAATTTTGCTGTTAAATGCCTTTTTAAAAATACCAGCTGGAACCATCAGTGCACCACTTTTTGAATATGGCTTCGTAATATTGGCATTTTGGCCGTTCACGATGGCTGTATTGCTGCCGCTTTGCAACCGCAATTCCAACATGGTTTTATCTTGATCTGCTGCAACTGCTGGCAAAGCGGAAAGCAGAAGGGACAATGCGACAGCGCCGACCCCCAGCTTACGCATCATTTTTCTTTGAATATGCTTCACAGTAAATCTCCCTTTAGCTTTATTTTGTAGATTCAAGAGCCGTTATTGTTCACTTTCCAGTAGTTGCTCCTTGAGCTGGCTCCGATGTTTCCTTAGGAAGCGCTACGCCGCCATCTTCAGCGGCCTCCGAACCGTTCGAATCTTCACCATCTTCTCCAGACTGAATGGACTCATAGATTTCACCATTATCCTGGGTCAGTACTAGCTTGCGCTTCACAATATCACCGTCCGACTGCATTAGTACACTCACCGTTTGACCTGGTTGATAGTTTTTAAGCAGCTCATTGACATCAATGGCCGAAGCCACACGCTTACCGTTAATGCTGTACAGCTCATCGCCTTCCTTGATTTTGGCCTGAATGGCATTGGCTGAGGTAATTTTCGTAACTTTCAGAGGGTCCTCGGTAGGTAATCCAACGATAGCTGACCAGCTCTCTTCCAGCCCTAGACCAAGACTGGCGCGCCGAACCTCTCCGTATTTGAAAAATTGGCCGATGACATATTTCACCGTATCCGCCGGAATCGAAAAGCCCATATTTTCAATGCCGACCGCCGAGAATTTCATCGTATTGATCCCAATGACCTCACCCTTGAGATTGACTAGCGGACCGCCGCTGTTACCAGGATTGATCGCGGTATCACTTTGGATCAAACGATAAGCAGCGTTGACACCACGGTTCAGCCCGCTAACAACACCTGAGGTTGCCGAATTACGAAGTGAAAAGGATATAGGCGTACCAATAGCCACTACCTGCTCACCTACCTGTAGACTGTTCGTTGAAGCTGCCAAGGTAGCGGGTTTGAGACCGCTTGCCTTGATTTTGACTAATGCCAAGTCACTGATCGGATCGCTGTAGCTGTCGGTGATTCCGTAAGATTTTCCGTCCGAGGTTACGACCACGGCATCACCTAATCCTTCGATAACATGCGCATTCGTCACAATCCATCCATCGGTACGAATGATGACACCCGTGCCGTGAGCCAGATTGTATCGATCTCCTCCCGCTACGGTCTCTCCCGTAGCTGAACGGCCTATGATACCGACCACAGAAGGAGATACATTTTTAACCACCTGCGGCACACGATCGGCCGATAACGTATATGTACCATTTGCGCTGTTATATGCGCCGCTGGTTCCTAATGCTTTATTCATATCGCTTACGTTAACATAGACCCCGCCATTAATGACTTTGGCCTTTAACGCAGTTCCACTGCTGGCTGCACCTGCCGTTCCAGAAATACATAGAGCGCTGCCCAAAGCCAGAACAACTGCCCTTTTCCCCATCTTACGCATATACTCACCATTTCCTCTCTTACATGACCCTGTTCTATCAGTTAGTCCAAATCTACCATAGAGGGGACACGTATACAATCGCTTTAAGCCCTATCTTTTTCTAAAAGGCGACGTTTGCTACATCCCTGTCCTCTCATGCTATTTATATTATAAATTTTCCAAATCCTTATATCAAAAAAATAAGCAAAAACGATAAATAATCGTTATACCGTTTAGGTCATTCCTTCGTTTACGGGCATAACCAACTATGATACCATCACATTATATCTTAGTTTTATTGTCGGAAATAAAGAATAAAATCATGAGTCCTCTATCCAAAACACTAAAGTATAAATAAGCACCTACAGGAGGTTAAAAGAATGGCCTACGAACCAATCTGGAACGCTCATCCCGATAAGCTTAACAAATTCGAGTTAGTCAAGCTGGAAAAGGACGGTCTCGACGTTATCCGTACCATTATCGAAAACTATGCCAACGAAGGCTATGACTCGATCTCTGCGGACGATATGGACCGTTTCAAATGGGCTGGGGTATATCAGCAAAAGCCCAAGGATGGTCATTTCATGATGCGGGTCCGCATCAACACAGGGATCATGACTTCAGCACAGGCACATGCATTGGCGGACATATCCGCGCTATATGGACGCGGTCTTGTGGATGTCACCACTCGCCAGGCGATTCAATTTCACTGGCTGACGGTCGAAAGCTTGCCCGATATTTTCGAAAGACTGGAAAAAGTCAATTTGTATTCCTTTGAAGCCTGTGGAGACTGCCCGCGTACCATTGTCGGTAATCCGCTGGCTGGCATCGATCCCAATGAATTGGTGGATACCCAGGAGATTGTAGATGAAGTAAACCGCTTTTTCTTATTAAATCGAGACTTCTCCAATCTGCCGCGTAAGTACAAAATGTCTATCTCCGGTAATACGTACAACAATGCACAGGCTGAAATTAACGACCTGTCCTTCACTCCGGCCACCAAGATCCTCGACGGAAAAGAAGTGATCGGCTTCCATGTGATGGTTGGTGGAGGTTTGTCCGCCAAGCCGCATATGGCACAGTCTCTGGATTTGTTTGTTCGTCCTGAGGAAGTACTGAAGGTTGCTATTGCTGTCACCACCATTTTCCGTGATTACGGCTATCGGGAAAAGCGGCACCATGCCCGCTTAAAATTCCTCGTTGCCGATTGGGGCCCGGACAAATTTCTGGCTAAGCTCACCGAGTACATCGGTGAAATGCCCGGACGAGGCGTGGACAAAACGATTGGCTGGCAAGCCGCCTATTTTGACGGTGTGCACCCTCAAGCCCAAAAAGGCCTGAACTATATCGGTCTGAACGTGCCTGTCGGTCGCCTTAGTGCTGACGAGTTGCATGAACTGGCCGACCTGGCTGACCGCTATGGCGATGGTCAGATTCGTACCACGATGTCGCAAAATATTTTGCTAAGCGGCGTGCCGGATGAGCAAGTGGATGAACTACTGGAAGCCCCCGTGCTGCAACGCCTGACACCACGACCCAAGCATTTTATGAGCCGTACGGTATCGTGCACAGGAAATGAGTTTTGCAATCTGGCGATTGTAGAAACCAAAAAACGGGCGGTTGACGTTGCCGAGTATTTGGATCAGCACGTACAATTGGATGAAAAGGTGCGCATTCATTTTATCGGTTGCCCGAATTCCTGCGGTCAAAAGCATATTGCGGACATTGGTCTGCAAGGCTCGCTTATTAAGACACCGGAGGGCTTGGTCGACGCGTTCGACATCGCTGTCGGCGGAACGCTTGGAGCAGGCGCCCAGTTTAACAAGGCGCTCAAAGGTCGCGTACGCGGGGATCAGGTTGGACCTGTACTGGCAGAGCTCATTCTGTTCTACAAAGAAAACAGGAGCGCTGGCGAAAGCTTTTACGCATATGTACAGCGTGTAGGTATTCCGACTTTCCAGGAAAAGCTGTCTGCTATTTTACAGTCCAGCCACGTTGCATCCTAAATATAGAGTCTATTAACAGCCTGCTTGTATCACATATACAAGCAGGCTGTTTCTTATCGTCATACTGCCCCTCAATATCGTTTCCCTCACTTTCACGAAAAAAAGACACCGGATTACTCCGGTATCAATATTTTCGCAAAATCCAGTACTGTTGGCTTATGAGCACCTGTTGTAGATGTCACCACCGCGTAGCCTGAAGGTATCTTGTATATCAATCCCGTATCGTATCGGATGCCGAAGGAATTATCCTCCTTATAATGAGTCCTCGTTTCCCACACCTTCGTACCGTTTCCTTTCAAGCCTGTAATGGTGATGCCATGCATCTTCGTGGTTTTACCCAGTGGATCATATTGATCACTGAACTGGACATACAACTGCTCCTCAGGCAGATACACCCGGTCAGCCCCATAGTCCTCTGTATTACTAAATAATTGCAGACCATTACTTAGCACCTGTGTACGCTTGCTGTTTCCTTTAAGCCCTGTTACAGCAATATGACCGCTCGGCAACTCACGTACTGCGGCAATTTCTTTACCTGATCCTAAGTCCAAATGAATGTCACGGATATCGCGACCATATACATCTGCTTGTACCCCAACGGGACCATCTGAGCTGTTCAAAAGCGCATAATATCCATTGTGACTGCCGACCAGCCAACCCGAGGTCACTCCGGCCGTCGTTCGATTCCATTGTAGATCGCCAGTTTCAGTATATTTGAGTACAGTGAAGGACTGTTCCGCAAGGTTCAGATAGGAGACCAGGAAACTGCCATCCTCCAGTGTTTCCAAACCAACCTGAGAATCCTGCCCATGAGATATCAAGCCATCTGTGGGTAATGTTTTGGACCACAAGGTGTTTCCATCCACGTCCAATCGTGAAGCCTGTACCTCTCGTATTCCGTTCGGTTTTGTATAGTCAATCAGAAACAGCAAGCCACCATCCGACGTCTCCCGCTGGACTCCCCTGCTGCTTGTTCCGGGTTGTACGTTCAGGTCCTGCTGATGTTTCCATACAGGCTCCACAGAACTGTCCAGCTTGCCATATGTGACGTGCACTACACTTGCTTCTGTATCGTCCTCGACGTTCAGCATTAAAAACCCACCATTCGCTGCGGGTTGAATGTAATTGTGAGCGTTTCCTAAATCCTTAATACTGCCAATGGCCGCACTTGTTTCGATTTCGGCTTGTTTGGGCGCAAACGCCTCAGACACCTCGGAGGCATAGGACGGTGCAGCACTATACCCCATCAAACATGCCGCCAAAGCAGCTCCTGCTGCCCATGAATACACACGTGTACGTAAAACTCTACTTTGCTTAACCTTCAAGCGTTCCAGCTCCCTTCATGACTTCCTCAGAGATGTTGTATAAACCTTAGATGTGATAAAACTACAGACGGTTTCGCTTCAACTTGTAATGGTTGTCACGTGGGCACGGAACTTCGTATGATGCTATACAATCATGAGTTATATATTTACCTCTTCAAGCCCGAGCCTAAACATCCAAAACTCCAAAATTTAGAGACTACTCAGAGACTTTCTGTCGATGAATATACGTATAGATTTATTATTCCAGCGCTTGGTAAACTATGTGTCACATGCTTTAACGCAGGAATTTGATAAAAGTTTTCTTTTTTTACAAAAAAAATAAAACCCTGCCAAGACGAAGGCCAATACAGTAGTTCGTATTCTGCCTTCCTGCCTGTGCAGGGCTTTTAAAACTATATTAAACGGTATCTATAGATCGACTGTCTGAAGCGCTTGGCTACGCTCTGTATCCCGTTCAAGGATCGGCTTTAAGTAACGACCTGTATAGGATTCCTCGACTTTCACGAGTTGCTCTGGCGTCCCGGTAGCCAAGATCGTTCCACCGCCACTTCCGCCTTCCGGTCCCAAATCAATCAGATAATCGGCCGTTTTAATCACATCCAAATTATGCTCAATAACCAGCACCGTCTCTCCTGAATCAACCAAACGATGCAGCACCGTCAATAATCGGTCAATATCGTGAACATGCAGACCGGTTGTCGGCTCGTCCAAAATATAAATGGTTTTGCCTGTGCTACGACGATACAATTCGGAGGCCAGCTTCACGCGCTGTGCTTCACCGCCAGACAAGGTAGTCGCAGGCTGACCCAGCTTGATATACCCCAATCCTACATCCATCAGCGTCTGGATCTTGCGATGAATCTTCGGAATATTTTCAAAAAACTCCGTTGCATCCTCAACCGTCATCTCCAGCACATCGGCAATACTTTTTCCTTTGTATTTAACCTCCAAGGTCTCCCGGTTATAACGCTTGCCTTTGCACACTTCGCATGGAACATACACATCCGGCAGAAAATGCATTTCAATCTTGATGATGCCGTCGCCTCTACAAGCTTCACAACGACCTCCCTTAACGTTAAAGCTAAAGCGGCCTTTCTTGTAGCCTCGTACTTTGGCCTCGTTCGTCTGCGAGAATAAGTCACGGATATCATCAAATACACCAGTATACGTTGCAGGATTGGAACGCGGTGTACGGCCAATTGGCGATTGATCGATCTCAACAACCTTTTCGATATGTTCTAGTCCGCGAATTTCTTTATGCTGCCCTGGACGTACTCTCGCCCGGTTTAGATCACGCGCCAACGTTTTGTACAAAATTTCGTTGACCAGTGTCGATTTTCCAGAGCCGGATACACCAGTAACAGCTGAGAAAACACCCAACGGAATTTTGACATTCACATTTTTGAGATTGTTTTCCTTGGCTCCGCGAATCTCCAGCCACTTATCAACAGGCTTGCGCCGCTCGGTATTAACCGGAATGAACTTGCGTCCGCTCAAATACTGCCCGGTTAAGGAATTCGGGTCTTCCATAACTTCCTGCGGAGTCCCCTGCGACATGATCATCCCACCATGGATTCCAGCTCCTGGCCCGATATCAATGATATAGTCCGCTGCCATCATTGTATCTTCGTCATGCTCCACCACAATCAACGTATTGCCGAGATTCCGCATATGCTCCAAAGCACTTATCAGACGGTCATTATCTCGCTGATGCAGACCGATACTAGGCTCGTCCAAAATATAAAGCACACCCATCAGACTGGACCCGATCTGTGTCGCCAGTCGGATACGCTGTGCCTCACCGCCTGACAACGTGCCTGCCGCACGGCTTAAAGTCAGGTATTCCAGACCAACGTTAACGAGGAATCCCAGTCGGCTGTTAATTTCTTTTAAAATGAGATTGGCAATCGACTTCTCCTTCTCACTCAGCTCCAGTGTATGGAAAAAGTTTGAGGCTTCACCGATAGACAAAGCTGTCACATAAGCTATATTACGCTCTTGAATGGTTACCGACAGACTTTCTTTTTTCAGTCGGTGTCCCTTACAGGTGTTACATGGCTTTGCACTCATAAAGCCTTCAATAAATTCACGTATACCTTCAGAAGCCGTATCACGATAACGACGCTCCAGATTGGGGATAATCCCCTCAAAGGTCACATAGGCTTCCTTACGTTGACCAAAATCATTCTCATAGCGGAAACGGATCTTCTGCTCTCCCGTTCCATGTAAAATGAGGTTCATTTGTTCTGTCGTCAATTGACTAACAGGAATGTCCTGCGGAATACCGTAGTGCTCGCATACTGACTGTAAAAATTGAGGATAATAAGTGGAAGTTCCACCACTCCAAGCCTGAAACGCCCCATCCTCCACACTTTTTTCAGGATCGGGAATGAGCAGATCAGGGTCAACTACCATTTTAACTCCTAACCCATCACAATCTGGACAAGCGCCAAACGGACTATTAAAGGAAAACATTCTTGGAGACAGTTCATCTATGCTGAATCCACAAATAGGACATGCAAAGTTGGAGCTAAACCGCAACTCCTCTTGCCCCATAATGTCTACAAGCAACTGCCCACCTGAAAGATTCAGTGCCGTCTCAATAGAGTCAGACAGACGCGCACGCACATCTTCCTTGACTACGATGCGGTCTACGACCACTTCAATCGAGTGCTTCTTGTTCTTTTCCAGCTCAATCTTCTCAGACAATTCACGTAGTTCGCCATTCACACGTACCCGTACAAAGCCCTGCTTGGCTATATCAGTGAACAGTGTTTTATGCTCACCTTTGCGGCCGGATACCAATGGAGCCAGAATCTGAAGTCTTGTCTTTTCAGGATACTGCAAAATGCGGTCTACCATCTGTTCAACGGTCTGTGAAGTGATTTCAATGCCATGTTCAGGACAATGAGGATGACCCACCCGAGCAAACAGCAACCGCAGGTAGTCATAGATCTCGGTAACCGTTCCAACAGTAGAACGCGGATTCCGACTTGTTGTTTTTTGGTCAATGGAAATGGCAGGAGACAGACCGTCAATCGAATCAACGTCTGGTTTCTCCATTTGCCCGAGGAATTGACGGGCATACGCAGATAAAGATTCCACATACCGCCGTTGCCCTTCCGCATAGATCGTATCGAAAGCCAGTGACGATTTACCTGAGCCACTTAGCCCTGTCAGGACGACGAACTTGTCCCGTGGAATTGTCACGTCAATATTTTTGAGATTATGCGCGCGTGCGCCTTTGATGATGATGCTTTCATTCGCCAAATGTTTCATCTCCTTAGCCGTAGTTCACGTCATGCTATATCGCATTGGATTATCCCATGGAAGTGATATATCGCAAAGAGAACGACCACATAGGCCGCCCTCACTATTTTTAAAAGCAAAGCAATCAAACATTTTATTTTCATATGTTTTGCTTCTAGCTTATTCTCAATCTTTAATCAGCTCGTAACTCCAGCAAAGCGTCACGCAGCTCGGCTGCCCGTTCGAACTGTAGGTTCTTGGCGGCGTCTTTCATCTCTGCTTCCAGACGCTGAATGAGTGATTGACGCTCCTTCTTGGAAAGTTTACCCGTCTCATTAGGAAGGTAATCATTCTTAGACTCTGCCACCTTGGTTGCTTCAATAACATCACGAATCTTTTTACGGATGGTTTGCGGGGTAATCCCATGTTCTTCATTATACTGAATTTGGATCGCACGACGACGTTCCGTTTCCTTTATCGCTTTATCCATAGAATCGGTAATCTTATCGCCGTACATAATAACACGACCGTCACTGTTCCGTGCTGCCCGTCCGATCGTCTGAATCAGAGAGCGCTCAGAACGCAGGAAGCCTTCTTTGTCCGCATCCAAAATCGCGACCAGCGATACTTCCGGCAAATCGAGGCCTTCCCGCAACAAGTTGATCCCGATCAATACATCGAAGGTCCCTAGACGAAGATCCCGCAAAATAGCCATCCGCTCCAACGTCTTAATCTCGGAGTGCATATACCGAACCTTGATGCCTACTTCTTTTAAATAGTCAGTCAAATCTTCAGACATCTTCTTCGTAAGTGTAGTCACCAGCACCCGTTCTTCACGTTCTATGCGAAGCCGTATTTCACTAATGAGATCATCAATCTGCCCCTTGCTCGGACGCACCTCAATAATCGGATCAAGAAGCCCGGTAGGACGAATAATCTGCTGTACCATCGTTTCGCATTTCTCCATCTCATAAGGTCCTGGAGTAGCCGATACATAGATGATCTGACTTACCTTGTCCTCGAACTCTTCAAACTTCAACGGGCGATTATCCAATGCAGATGGCAAACGAAATCCATGTTCCACCAGTACATTCTTACGTGCTTGGTCACCGTTATACATGGCACGAATCTGCGGCAACGTAACATGGGACTCGTCAATGACGATCAGCATATCATCCGGGAAATAATCCATCAGCGTATATGGTGTCGCTCCTCGCTCGCGGAATGTCAGTGGACCTGAATAATTCTCGACGCCGGAACAAAAGCCAACCTCTTTCATCATCTCGATATCATAGCGGGTACGTTGTTCCAAACGTTGTGCCTCTAAGAGCTTCCCTTGCTCCTTCAACTCCGCTAATCGCTCTTCAAGCTCACGTTCAATGTTGACCAATGCTACCTTCATCGTATCCTCATGAGTAACGAAGTGAGATGCCGGGAAAATGGCAATATGATCACGTTCACCGATCAATTCACCCGTAAGCACATTAATCTCGGTAATTCGTTCAATTTCATCCCCGAACAGTTCTACACGTATAGCGTGTTCCCCGTGGGAAGCTGGGAATATCTCCACAACATCCCCCCGTACACGGAAAGTACCCCGCACGAAGTTGATATCGTTCCGCTGATATTGAATATCGACCAAGCGGGACAAAATCTGATTGCGGGGTTTCTCCATGCCGACTCTAAGCGAAAGCAGCAAGCTTGAATATTCTTTCGGGGAACCCAGACCATAAATGCAGGAGACACTCGCTACAATAATAACGTCACGACGCTCAAACAGAGAGCTTGTCGCTGAGTGGCGCAGTTTATCAATCTCCTCATTAATGCTGGAATCCTTCTCAATATACGTATCGGAAGACGGGATGTATGCTTCCGGTTGATAGTAATCATAGTAGCTGACAAAATAATCGACGGAGTTATTCGGAAAGAACTCTTTAAACTCACTCGCCAGTTGAGCAGCCAAAGTCTTATTATGTGCAATAACCAGCGTAGGCCGATTCAACTTGGCAATGGTCTGTGCGATGGTAAACGTCTTACCTGTTCCCGTAGCACCCAATAGCGTTTGATGCTTCTTTCCTTCTGCAATTCCCTCTACCAATTCAAAAATGGCCTGAGGCTGATCGCCTTGAGGTTGGAATTCCGACTGAATTTCAAAAGTCTTATCGCTAACAACGATATCACTCATTGCCCTGCATCACCCTTATCGTCTAAAATGGAAACATCATGATTTTACACCAGTCGAGCTTTAACGTCTTTACCTGTAACTCTATGTCGATATTTCCCGAGCAATGATACTTGGGAAATATGGTTGGATAAGAATGTTTGTTCCCGTATTATACCTCTTTCTTACCGTGGATGCAAACGATAAGTCTTGAATAGGAGTGAATTAAATTTTGGATATCACCATCGTATTGGGCATCATCGCCGGAATCATAGCATTAATCGGTGGCTTCTTATGGGAAGGCGGCGAATTTACAGGGCTGCTTCAAGGCACATCGGCTCTAATTGTATTTGGGGGGACTTTCGCCGCAGTTGTGATCAGCTACCCAGCTTCCAAGCTGAAGACGATCCCCACCGCTCTACGGATGGCATTTAGCCGTGAGGACAATCCTACGAAGCAATATATAGAAGATTTGGTTTCCATGGCTACCACCTCACGCCGATCCGGTGTGCTTGCACTAGAGCGTACTTCATCAGAGCATCCGAATGCATTTTTGCGTGAAGGTCTTCAGTTGGTCATCGACGGCACCGAGCAGGAGCAGATCAAACAGATTTTAGAGCTTGAGTTAGATGCCATTGAACACAAACATGAAGGGTACGCCAAAATATTCGAATCCGCAGGCGGTTATGCCCCTACGATGGGGATTATCGGTACTGTCATGGGCCTCATCCATGTACTGGGCAGCCTGACCGAGCCTACTGCGCTTGGCCCGTCCATTGCTGTTGCTTTTATCGCAACATTGTACGGCGTTGCTAGCGCCAATCTGATCTTCCTGCCCATCGCATCCAAAATAAGAGCAGCCAGTGAGAGTGAAATTATCACGATGGATTTGCTGCTGCAAGGTATTCTGGCTATCCAAAACGGAGAGAATCCAAAGCTTGTACGCAAAAAGTTGGAGTTCTTTATCCGCTCAGAGCAAAATATAGATCGCAAACCGCCTCGTCGCTCACGCACAGAGGACGCTTCCCCAAAGGAGGACTTCCATGAGAGCGCGCGGTAAGCGCCGTGGGGGTCAAGGAGGCGGCGGAGACCATCGTGACCGCTGGATGATTACCTATGCCGATCTGATCACCCTGCTGCTCATATTTTTCGTTGTGATGTATGCCATGAGTAGTCTGGATGCTAAAAAATACGATGTCGTTGTTCAATCCCTCCAGGATACGTTCCACAAAGGAGATTCTATTTTGGAGCAAGGCTCGGGCATTACAGGTACTGCCGATCGTTACACCAGCAAGAATCCACCCACGACCAAACAACCAGCAGCCGATAAAAAGGAAGCTGGATCGACTAAGCTCACCGAACGTGAACAAGCATTTCGCACGCAGGAAAAAGAGCTGCAAAATTTAATGGGTGTCATTCAAGAATATATTACGGACAACAAACTGGAAAACCAGATTTTTGTGTCAGATCAGCCGCGTGGTATTGTCATTACGCTAAATGACCGCTTTTTATTCGATCAAGGTAGAGCTGCACTCAAGCAAGGCTCTGCCAACACGCTATCCAAGTTGGCCAGTCTGTTTCGAGACTTGAAAACACCGATTAGCATTGAGGGCCATACGGACAACATTCCGTTCACGCGCTCCTCGAACTCATCGACGTATAAGGATAACTGGGAGCTTTCCGGCGCACGGGCACTATCTGTACTCCGATTCTTTCTCGACAGAGAACAACTTTCACCCTCAGGATTTCAGTATGCGGGGTATGCAGATACCCGGCCGGTTGGTGACAATAGCACCGAAGCTGGACGACAAAAAAACCGCCGTGTCGAAATCACCGTATTACGCCAGCTTCAACAGTAAAGCCCAAAAACCTCCTGAGTCACGCAATAACGTGAATCGGGAGGTTTTATTGATACATATTCATCATTAATACATGGCTTCCGCTCTGTTGTAGACGCAGAACAATAAACCGTACGAACAACGTTTATAAGAGCGGCGTACGAGATGCAATAGAGATTATTTTGTTTATTCTATATCCCACTATGTATTAGAAGCCCTGTTGAAGTTAGGTTTTATCTTGTCATGATACTTGATAATTAATAAGATAGGACAAGCTCGTGTTGCTTCTCTTGTATTTGTGAACTTTGGGGTATGCTCTGTTGTCTGCGATAGCTATATTTCCAGTCACTGTATTTATTAAGGAGTCGATCCAACTCCATGGACTTGATTAACACCCGCCGATCCTTCAATCCCACCTCATTCGCCAAATCATTTAGTTCCTTCCGCTTTTCTTCGATGCATTCCTCCAATTGTTTCCATTTCACATCAATAAACCTCCTGTTCGGTGTGGTATTTACATTAGTTTACAAGCTGATACCTTCCCCACAGGTTAAAAATATAATAAAACCCAATTCATCCCTTTAACGGGATGAATCAAAAAAGCCAATCCAGAGGAATTGGCTTAAAAGCATAATTTCTAATTCTACTAATGTCCATTTCCATGCCCATAAGTGCTATAATTCCCATTTTCATGCCCGAATATATCCAAATTAGTATTGACTGTTTTTCCAAAACTAACAAAATTAATTAGACTTAGCGCCAACAAGGAGAACATCGTTAATTTTTTCATCATCTAATATCTCCTCCATTATAAATTCATAATTCTTTCTATGCTGAGATGTGGAGTCTTTTCTGAATTTTTCGAACAAAGCAACACATTCTACAAACTTTGTTTTATTATTAATATTTTTGTAAAATTTTAGACTTTCTAAAATAGAATCAAGACCTTGACCGATTTTTTCATTACCAAAATAGTAAATTGCCAGTTTATAATGTAAATCAGCATATCTGTCCACAGTTGGCGCTAGCTGATAATATCCACTATCCAAAAAGAAACTATCATTAAAATCTCTAATTTCCTCTGAGAAATCGGAAAGTATCGCATCAATACTAAATTTATATTTAATGGCAGACTCAACAATAGTAAGTAAACCAGGCAATACTTCAAGGGGATTTTTCTTAAGAAAATTAACATACGAAGGTAAACTCCCCTTTTTACCCATTAGAACCTTTAAGTTAAGTTTATTTGCTTCTGCCCATAATTTGAGAAGTTCAACTTCTTCTAACCCTAATTCATCTAGTCCTTCAAACCAGCCTAAATCAGCGTAACCTTCAATGTATTCCATTGCTTTTTCATACATTCCTTGTAGTTCCAAAGCATTGCCTTTAAGTAAATAACCTTGTCCATAGTAAACAACAAGCGGCCTTTCGGTCTCTAATTGTCTATACTTATTTATGTTTTTTCGCTTCTGAATTTCATTTTTATATATAGTTGTTGCTAAGTTTCGTAGCTCGTCAGCATACCTTTCCACCTCTTTCCATTGGCGAAGACTAAAGTAGATATTAGCCAACTTCAACAAAGCATCTAAATGATAATTTTCAGGAAGTCGGTTACGATAGGGGATGAATCTTAAAACCGCTTCCAAGTTCCTCTCTAAATCTTTACCTATCGAAGCTATAAACAATTTATAATGACTAATTGCCAACCTCTCTGAATGTTGATACTTCTCATTCTCAATGACACATTCATAGAAAGGAATTGCCTCTTGTAACTTCCCTTCTTCATAAAGCTCCTCTGCCAAAGTAAAGATTGTCGGAATGTGGTTAAGATCTTCCATTAAACGTGAGAGCACTTTCTCAACACAGCGCAGGTTTCCCACTTCAACACAACGAATCAGGAACGGCTTGACCCTTTTCCAATGTGGTCTTCCATCATAAAAACATTCATCCACATACAGGTCATACAACCAGCCCTCTGGATAATTAAAGGCTTTAGTAATCAAGTCCATTTGTCTTACGGAGATAGGTTTAGGCGGATTCCCGTTAAGCATAGCACTAAATATGCCCCGGTTAAGACCCGTAGCTTGTCCAAAACTATTAAAAGTGTAGCCACCAAGTTTTAGTTCTTTCTCAATTTCCGAACGAATCGTGGTTGCATTTTCCAATAAAAACACCCCCGGCGTATTCAGATGATTTTAAAAATCACCCTCCTCGGCAATCAATTACAATATACTAGAAATTATATGAATAAATTGGATGATGGTCAACCCCTTTTCTACACTGTTTTATTATATTATGGAATTTGATGTTTATTAAATAGTTCTCACAAAAACTAAATATATAACAATTTAGGCAATACAATTACCTCCACGCCTGATCTGGCTTTGTCTACACTCATACTATAGGAGTGTGGAGGTCTATGGAAACGACGAAACTTATAGGAACGAAAATTCGCCAATTTCGAAAATTGCGTGATATTACACAAGAACAACTGGCAGAAGCATCCGATTCAACAGGCTCCTACATAGGGAAGTTGGAACGCGGTGAAGTCAATGTGCAGATCAAAACATTAGAGAAAATAGCAGAGGCGCTGAACACAAACGTATTTGCATTTTTTAACTTTAATTCATATGAAGAACTCAAAAGCCAGCCCTGGATATGGGGATGTATTCATATTCTTTCCCAGCAGAGTGAAGCGGAACAGAATAAAGCTTATCGGATCTTAAAAGAACTGTTCACCTCTTCAGAGGGTGAACTTTTAGTGAGTAAATCAGGTGATTCGGATGCTAATGATAAATTAAATTCTTAGAATTAGCGGTGCGCCATACTCTCTAAATGTAAAAAAGGCTATGTCTCTCTACCTATAGTAGAAAAGTACATAGCCTTTTTGAGTTTTAAGGCGTCATTTGCTTAATGTTATATTCGACAGCTTTAAGTACTTTTTCATATTCTGCCCGTTGTTCATGTGTCGAATGGTCTTTGTATTTCTCAAACAATAACGTGATAGACCTGATATAGAAAGCCTTATCATTCAACTGTGAGGTTGCTTTGAGACTGTTCAACATACTATCGATCGCCTCAGAATAGTTTCCCTTATTAAAATAATAGCGACTAAGCTCGAGAAAAAAGCGAGAATAGGTCACTAGGTCATAGTTCGTCATATAATAAGAAATATTTGTGCGTAAGTTCCTAGATTCATTAATATTCTCAGCAAAATTGATCAAAATATCGTCTACTGTGTAATTGTAGGTATTGGCCGACTCTATTATGGTTAGTAGTCCAAGTAATATTTCCTGAGGATTATTCCCAATAAGTTCCACATAGGCAGGTAAATTACTCATATCTCCCATCAGAATTTCTAAATTCAAGCGGTTTGCTTCCGCCCACATTTCAAATTTCCGTGCCTCTAACATACCAACCTCATCTAGACCTTCAAAATCAGTTAAATTTGCATAGTAGGGGATGAACTCCATAGCTTTTTTGTATAACCCCTGTTTCTCGTAGGCATTCCCCTGCGTTAAATAGGCTTGACCATAATAGACGATTAGATGTCTTTCTGTATTTAGAGGCTTAACTTCACGTTTTCTTAATCTAGCCTGAATCTGTTGCTGATAAATATTTGTAGCAATTACCTCAAGTTCTCTTGTATATTGTATAGTTGTCTCACAGTCATCAACTTGGTAGTACACATTTGCCAGCTTTAATAAAGCATCCAGTTGATGATTTTCAGGCAAGTTTCTGCGATATGGAGCAAATTTTATAGCTTGTTGACGATTATTCTCCAGATCTTTGTTTAAAGAGCAAGAAAATAGCCTATATTGGCTGACAGCCAGCCGCTCCGAGTGGTAATATCTTTCGTTTTCTATCACACACTCGTAAAAAGGGATCGCTTCCTTTTCTCTGCCTTCAAAATGTAACTCTTCTGCAAACTCAAATACCGTCGACACATAGGACAAGTCCTCGGTTAGCCTCGACAATACCCTTCGAATACAGTCCTTTCTTCCTAACTCCACACAACGCATTAAAAAAGGCTTAATCCGTTTCCAGTGCCCTTTTCCCTCGTAAAAGCATTCATCTATGTACAACTCATACAGCCAGCCCTCGGGATACTCCAATGCCTTGGTAATCAAGTCAATCTGCCGAACGGAGATGGGCTTGGGCGGGTTGCTGTTCAGCATGGTGCTAAATGTACCACGGTTAATACCGGATATTTTACTAAAGCTGCTAAATGTATATCCCCTTTGCTTTAGTTCGGTCTCTATCTTCGAGCGGATCGTAGGTGTATGTTCCATTTCAATCCCCCTCTTTCTACTTAAAAAAATTATATTTTCCGTCTCTTATAGCATTATAAGGCAATTTTAGTTCGTGATTTCTTAAACTTGAATATAATAATCAAACATATCTCTTGGAGGGTTTTTGTACAAAAAAAATGAGCAGGTGGGTACTAAATCCCCTGCTCACTTCAACGATGGACGCCTGTCTTAATTAGCTGTCGGTTCGGTTCCCCAAACAAGTACGCCATTATGATACAACGTTGCTTTCGTATGATCGGCGAATGAAGTTTGCGTGCCTTTATACGAGTAATCGTCACTTTCATTATAGTTCGACCAGTCTGCTTTATGAATACGAGTTTGAATTCCGCCCGTGCTTCCTCCAGAGGCTAACACGCCTGCATCCGAGTTGAAGCTGACTTCCAAATAATAATCAGCGTCTCCTACAGCTTTATCCATTTTAACCAGCTTACCATTCAGCTTCGAGCAGCTCAGCGTAGCATAGTCGCAGTTGAATGTCTGCGCGCGGTCACCGTCGATCGTGTAGTAGTAGCGAAGTTTCAACTCGTTGATCGGTACAGAGGCTGTGCCTTTGTTTACAATTTGGAAATGCGGGTTCAAGTGATTGTCGTTCACATTTGTATCCGCTGTGCGATACTGGAGCACCAGTCCCGTTGTTGGCTGCTGAGTATCCGCTTTCGGCGCTGCGCTAGCCGTGTTCGAAAACGTTTGTCCTGCATCGTTCTTCGCTACGACTTGGTAATAGTACGTCGTGTCTGCTGTTACGGCTGTGTCGGTGTAGCTGCTTCCGTATACATCGCTCGCTACTGTGGCGAACGCGCCGTTTTCAGCCGTCGAGCGCTTCACTTCATAGCTTGCCGCATTCGCCGATGCTGTCCAGCTCAGCTTTACTTTCGCCGTTTCGCCTGCGGCGCTCAGCGTAAAACTGCCCGGTACTGACGGCTGCTCGGTAATGCCATACGTTTTTAAGTTAGTCGGGAGCTTTTCAAGCGTGATGACGTTCGGATGATTATACACTTTTTTCAGATGCTCAAGGCTGTTTTGTTTGCCGTCTCTCAGGAAATCCCCATACCATGTAGCGAACCAGCTCCAATGGGCTTGATACGCCTTCATCAGATCAGGATCTGGAATAGGTCCGTTTTCGCTCATGGCAACTAACTTTTTGTCCTTGCCTAATGTAACAAGGTCTTCGTATTTTGCAATCTGCGGGCTGTAGTCGCCTGCATGCGGATAAGAGTCAAAGCTCAAAATATCCACATACTCGTCTCCCGGATACCAATCCGGAGCAACAGAGTTCCAGACCCAGATCAGATTGTTCAATTTGTGCACATTCGTCAAACGGTCGTGCATCAAAATATACAATTTTTTAACAGGCTCAGGACCTTTGGCGCCCCACCAGAACCATTTGCCTTCCGCTTCGTGCAAAGGACGGAACAGGACAGGAACTTTCGCATCCTGCAACTTCTTCAATTGCCCTGCAATCACATCGATGTCGCGAATAAGCAATTTATAATCTTCCGACTCTGGATGATTCATCGCATATTCGATATCGAATGTAGTCGAATCGGCATAGAAGCCTCTCCACCATTCTTTTCCCTGCGTATCGATCAGACCTTTCGGAGCGTTCCAGTGCCATGCAAAGGTAACGATGCCCCCTTGTTTATCCCATTCAATTGCCTTTTCCGCCTCTGTGGAACTAAGACCGTGCTCCGCTCTGCTTGGCGAATAGTCGATCAGGTCAAGCGCTGCAATAGCTGGCTTTTTACCTACATTGGCTTGAAGCCAATCAATTTCGTTTATTTCCTCTTGACCGGAAAGCATATTCTTCCCGTATTGATCGACCAGGTAGTTCATTAAGGCTCTTGCTTCTACTGTCGCATTCGGATTGGTGAGCGTTTTGGTTACAGCATGCGGTGGCCGGTCAGCAGCTGGCTCCAGCTTGACGTAGTCGATATCATACCAGCCCCAGCCTGTTTCAAAACCGATCGTATTCGCCCCTGCATTCAATAGAACCTTACCACCCGAAGTTTCTTTAAAATCAGCCGATTTCGAAAGTATCAGCTCGCCAAACGCTTTGCCGTTTAAAGAGAAGTTGGTGCGTTTGTCATCATGAGGCGAACGGTAGCCGATTGTAAGATTGTACAAGCCTGCCGCCTCTGCCTGGATCGTCATCGTCAGGGAATCCCCTGCATTGTGAAAATTAGTTACATAACCAGTACCGGAGAAGCCGGTCCCGCTCGATTCCACAATGGTTCCCTTCAGCGTGCCATCTTCGGCTTCATAGCGATCCTGTCCATCTACAGGCGTTTGAGGAACCGCTTTCAAAACATTGGATTCGCTCGTTCCCGCCTTTGTTTTTGCGGTTATTTTATAATAATAAGGAGTGCCGTTCGTTACGTTCGTATCCGTATAAGACGTTTCGACCAAGTTGGATGCTACAGCAGCAAAAGGACCGTTTTCATACGTTGCCCGCTGTACACTGTAACTTACAACTCCGCTGGAAGCCTCCCAGGATAAATCGACTTTCCCATCGCCAGCCTCAGCTCTCAGCGCAAAGCTTTCAGGACCTTCCACAGGTGGCACAGACGTATCATTGTCGGCAGTCAACACGATGTGATAAGCCGTCAAAGGTGGTACTGTATAGGTAAAGCGGTTGCCTGAAATTTGCGTAATTGGCGCTGCTTCTTTAATTTGCGAGCTATTTTTGTCGAAGCCCCATACTTTACCGGAACCGTAAGTCGTCTCACCGGAAAGATCAAATTGGGCGTCGAATGCGCTGTCCATGCTTTTATTCATGACGACGAGGTGTAGTTCTTTGTAGGATGCATCCGTTACGGAAGCATGCACCGAGCTATTAACAATATCCGACGTTTGCGCATTAACGCTGATATCACCGAAAGTAGAGCTTTTTCCGTCATAATTGCGGTAAAGCTTGTAAGCGGCACTAACGTAGTTGTTGGCACCATCCTTTAACTTCCAGTAGTTTGCCATATAAACGTCGTTTTTGCCCAAGATGCCCAGCACATCGGCCATAGCGATACCGCCGGAAATATCATTTTCGCCACCATAGCTATATTCAGTCAAAGCTAGCTTGGTTCCTGGGTAATACTTATCCACCGACTGCTTTAATCGAGGCAGTAAAGGCAAGAATTCACTGTTCCATTGAGCGATCCAGCTATCTTCCTTGTAGGTCGGATCCCACAAAGTACGAGGCGCTTGCATTCTAGCTTTCTTCGTTTCGTCGTTGCCTACCTCATTTGTAATTCGTATGCCTCCGCCCATCGCTTCAGGATACCAGTGTACATCGAAGACATCCAGCAATCTCTTGCCTTCGGCTTGCGAGCTGAGGCGCATTTGATCGAGGTAATAGTCCACGAACCAGCTGTAGTTGCCTTTTACAGAGTTCCAATCAGGTGCAGTTTGGAGATCTTTATAGGCGCCAAAACCGTAAAGAACGGGCCCAAAAATTTCCGCACCCGCGTCAACCGCCTTAACGGCTTTGGATAAACTTACCGACCGCTCTACCAACTCTTTCGCTCCGACCTTTTCACCATGAATGCGCGGATGCGTATGCGACCAGAGAGCGGGTTCATTGTCGAGCGAGTATCCTTTCACGCCCGTTTTTGTTGAAGCAACGCCGTACTTTTTCACTAAAAAGTTGACGAATTCATCCGCATAAACCTGATTGTCTTTCAGATCAGGCTGCAATTGAAACGGCGCATTTTTAGCGTTTACGACCTCATTCCACCGAGCGGAAGGAGCCTTTTCGCTTTCCTGCACACTTCCGTTTCCATCCTTGGCCACATAACCGGCCATCGGCAGTGTGACTAAAGAATATGTGCCCTGCTTCAGCGATTGATCGTGAAACGAGGTTGCCACCGCACCTGGCTTTTCACATTCGGCTTTTGTCAATCCGGCGTTGTCGCATAAATAGCTATCGCTGGACTGCATCCAGTCGCTTCCTGCATTGGACATATTGTTTTCCCAGTTATATCCGGTCATTCGATTGCCACCAAGTCGTCTAGCAGTCAGATTCTCATCGCCTGCCAACTCCTGATTCGTACCGTAAATATAAGGGCTAATAGGCTTACGATCCTTGGATGTATCGACTTTAATGGTAACAGTCTTTGCCGTTTGACCGTGAACTACAGTTGGAGTCGGTAGAGCACCCCCTACTATAATCGTGCATGCCATGACGACAGGCAGCCATTTGGAACGTTTGGACCAAATACTACTACTATTTTTCTCCTTCATGCCATTTTCCTCCCTTCAATTTAAAAAGAGCGGCACCCATACGAATGCCCCTCCTTGAGGCTTTAAGGCCCCTTCCCTGTCCCCAAACGAGCTTATCGTTCCGTTGCAGCGTCATATCCGTGCTTGAAATGTTCCAGTCGAAAACAACACCCTCTTTCTTTGAAACTGGATTTATAATATTACCTTAACACAAAGGTATATTGACATTTTTAACTATTGTTTTAATTAGCTAGTATTAATTTCTTAAATAACCATATAGCTTGAGGTATCCCAATAGCTCTTGCTCATCCACACTCGTCTTCCCTAGCGCACTTTATCCTTTTGAATAAGCTTATAATAGATGCGTGCAGGCTCTGATTCCCCAGTGGATAAAATGTATTCTGCTAAAGGTGCGCACAGCTTTTGGAGGTAAAAGGAGTATAGCAGCTCGGCCGTGTCAAAATGAATTTTCAGCACTTGCTTCATCAAGCCTTCGAATTTGGAGTAATCCAGTTCTTCCGGGGTAATATCAAACGGGTATTCAGGAAAGGTTTTTTTCTGAATTTCAACAAACTGCTCCCTAAGCTTCGGTTGATTGCCTGAACGGGCAGCCGAGAAATTCATCATAAAAAAAGATACAAAATCCGTCTCACGGTCACTTAACTTATAGTACTCACACCAACGCATGAATATCAGCGGTTTTACCATATATAAATCTCCTTTAACAAAAGTTCAGATTTATCATGAATCTTACAAAAATCTAGCAGGTTCCATCTTATGTAATATATAGGTTAAGCCCCATTTTAAAATATGATTCCTTAAATGAATTTTGCTTTTTAACATATCCCCTCCTTATATATCCATAAAAGTGCACAACAAAAAAAGACCGTTTCAGCATCTCAATGACGCTGACCAAGTCTTCTCATAACCATCCGTATATACACATCGTATTTATTCTAATCCTCTACATAGCTGCAAGGTTACAGGCTGCAAGTGAACACATAAGCGGGCGGGACATTGCAGTTTACCTTTTTAATCTGAATGTCAGCAAAAAAGGTGCGAAAAAAATTATGTTTGACCTTGCTGTACTGGAACGTAATAAATTTGCCTTCCTGGCCCAAAACCTCAGCCGTTTGTCCCAAAATGAGGCTGGATAATGCAGCGGGCAAGCTGGTGAAAGGGAGCCCTGACACGACATAATCCACTTTTGGGACCTCATACTGTCGTATATACTGCGCTACATGCTCAGCCGATCCATGAATAATGTGTACCCTCTCCAAGTGTCCGTACTTGCTTTGTAGCGTTTTGTAAAACGATTCATTAGCTTCAATCACTAAAAGTAGCGTTTCTGGACGCTTGTTCAAAATAAGCTCTTGCGTAAACACACCGGTCCCTGCACCATATTCAATAATGCACGATGCTTTGTCAAAGTAAATCGGTGTGGCAATTTGTCTGGCCAACTGTCTTGAGCTGGGTATAACAGCGCCTACGCTGCGTGGATGCCTGATGTACTCTCGAATAAAGTGGATCGCGTTCATCTTTTCCTCTCCCTGCTTGACACACATGATAGGCATTCGGTTCATCAACGCTTCTTATTACACATTCATTGTATACCGATCAGAATATTGATTTCAAGCAGGCTACTGTCGGCATATAAAAAGAGCGTAGCCTTATTCGACTCTAATCAAATAATGACTACCCTCTTGTTGTAAAATCTATTTGTCCATGGTATCCAAATGTGCACCCTCTGCCTGTGATGCCTGTCCAGCTTTACGTCGTCGTGCGCCTATATGCATGGCAACAATCCGATAGATGGAGGCTGGCTGTATGGATACGGCCCAGCTCGCGTCTGCATCCGGTGCAAGCACGACCCCTAGCTGGTGATGATCCCCATCGTACATGCCTCGCTGCACAAACTTGCTCTCGCCCTGCAGATTGCGTACCTCCAGCTTGCAAAAAGCAGAGTTGATCCGCAAGGCCTGGTGTAACTCGGCACGGGTATTCACAACAATCCCATTCACGCGGTAAATGGCCTCGCCCGGCAGTATGCCCATGGCTGTCGCCGGACTGTCTGGCAGCACAGCGAGGACCCGCATCCCTTGCTCTGGATGGACAAACATCGGGCTAAGACGACTTTCCTCTATATTACCATACCAGATCAGCGCCTCATGAGCCAGAAAGGAGAATAACGCTGCTAACAATATCAGCGGACTCCACCATGCAACCAGCAAGCTCAGCAGAAGTAAAGCCACACTGTACATGAGCAAACGGTTCGAAGTAAGTACCGCCTTCTGTCGTGGTAGCTGGCCTAGCGTCACGCTGCTGAAGCCCATCAGGACTGGCAAGGCTGCCAGCATATACCCAGTTCCGGCATCGCCGCCGAACAAAGGTGTCCAGGGAAGCGTGAATCCTCCCTGAGTCGGTACCAGCAACAACAACGGAATGGGCCAGAGGTCTTCCATACGATAGCCGCCAACCAATCTTCCCCGTTTGCCCTCGACAAACAGCGGAGTGGCCGCCTTCCCTCCTTGCCAGCGAACCAACAGCGCTTCAGCCACATGCAGCACGGCGACCAACACCAACAGTGCTGGAATATCCAATCCGCGGATTGCTGCTACTGATGTTCCGAGCGCTCCTCCAGGTTGCCAGCCACTGGCCACGTTTAAGAAAAATTGAACCACACCTAGCAGACCTACCGAATAAGCGAGACACAGGTAACGGACGCGTACCAGCATGAGCAGTAATGTCGCTACCCACAGGCACACGATGGAAGCTGAGTTCAGATGCACGCTGACGAACATTCCCAGAGCAGATAGCGCCATTCCAGCAAGCAAACCACTCCATACGACACGCCAGGTCTCTGCAGCCCAGCTATGCATTTTGGTATGAAATAGCTTACGCTCTAGCAGCATTTGCCGACGATAGCCGAGTGCGACAATGAGTATCGAGATATAATAAAACGGCTGCATAAGCAGGTATAAGCAAGCATTCAAGACGCTCCATCCCCATTGTAATGCCCATTCCAAGTCCATTCACACTCCCTTATGCCCCTGGCCCGCTGTATAGCGGATCACGTACATTTCATATCCATTTATTCTATATGAAATTGCCAACGTAGGGAAGACAAACCGACAGTCTTCAAATAAATCCCAATATAAAAGGAGGCTGTTTCCAGCCCCCTTGTTGTAGCCTCACTATTATTTCGCTACGCTTGTCTTCATTTCCTTCCGAATCTCTTCAATCCCCTGCTTGAGTTGATTATCATTTTTCGGATCACGGATTTTCTCAATCAGCTTGGCTTCCATCGCTGCTGCTGTCTTCGCATCAATGATGCCGCTAGCCGTCAGCTTCGCTTGTTTTTGGAAAGCAATAACAGAGCTTTCAGTTACTTTGTCAAAATAGCCATCCTCGCGACCTGGTTTGTAACCCAAGCCTTGCAGAATGATTTGTGCATTTTTCACATCACTACTATTCATATTGTATTTCAAGGACTTTTCCTTGTTCAACGGTGCTGCTGTAAAGTACTCAGGCTGTTCCACCGCAATATTCGGCTTAATCCCTTTTTTATGAATCCACGTTCCATTTGGCGTTAACCATTTGGCAATCGTGATTTTGAGCAGGCTACCGTCACCCATTTGCTTGTCATAGCTGGTTTGTACAGTACCTTTACCAAAGGAATTTTCCCCGATCAACACAGCACCTGCTGATTGCTGGAGAGCACCTGCCAGAATTTCGGACGCACTTGCGCTACCTTTATTCATTAGCAAAGTCACAGGGTAATTTTTGCGTGAACCTTTGGATTTCTCTTCTTCACGCTTCTGATTCTTGTCTTCCACTTGTACAATCGTTTTGCCGGAAGGTACAAATTGCTGCGCAATCTCAATGACGACGGAAAGCACGCCACCTGGGTTATTACGCACGTCAATGACGAGTCCTTTAAGCCCTCGTTTCTCCAGCTTGGCTAACTCTTCCTTGAAGCGTTCTGCCGTATTTAAGGAGAACTGGGTGATCGTAATGACACCTACACCACCGCTTTCCATATGAGCCGTTACAGTTTCCATATCAATGTTGTCACGGGTAATCGTGTATTCGAGCGGATCAGGAGAACCACTGCGCTGAATTTTGACTTTCGCCTGACTGCCTTTAGGTCCACGGATTTTGGAAACGGCCTTGTTTAGATCCAATCCGTCCAGTGTTTCACCATTAACAGACAAAATAATATCCTTAGAGCGTAACCCTGCCTTTTCAGCCGGAGAGCCTTTAATTGGCGTGACTACAACTACTTTCCCATTTTCGGTAGCTACTTCGGCTCCGATCCCGGTAAAAGAACCTTCAATGGATTGCTCGAATTGTTGGGCAGTTTCTTTACCCATATAAGAGGAATACGGGTCACCGAGCGACTCCATCATACCATTGATGGCGCCATCCACCAGCTTGGTACGATCCACATCCTGATAATATTGTCCCTGAATCAGGTCCATCGCCGTCTCGATTTTGCGGATATCACTTCTGGAGGTAGAATTGCTACCTGTCACACTCGCCAGCAGTCCTTCGCCCAGAGCGCTGTTCCCTACTGTAGTCGTTCCAGTATAGGCAAAAGTGAGCAGACTGCCGCCAAGCAGCCCGATCACCATCAAGAGTATCGCTGTACTTTTTTTCAACATCTAATCGTCCACCGCCTTCTCATTATCTTGTATCCTATTGCCTTACAACGCATGTCCATCCACGAAGTATACGTCTAGCTTGTACGGAATATGTTAATTGTATCCTACTCCGTGTCGCAATGCACATGTTCTTCATCGGATATTAACCATTACAGCAAAGCCCTATCTACAACCGTAATGGCTATAAATAGGGCTTACCTTATCTACTATAAATAGTTCATCGGATTTACAGGTTTGTTATTTTCGCGCACCTCAAAATGACAGTGAGGTCCTGTGGAATTGCCTGTCGAACCAACTTCTGCAATTTTTTGACCCCGTTTCACAGTCTGCCCGGTATGAACCACCGTACCGCCATTGCGAATGTGTCCGTATAGGGTCCATAGCCCGTCTCCATGGTCAATCACAACCGTGTTTCCATAGCCACTCCACCATTCTGCAACAATGACAACACCGTCTTCTGCTGCATGAATATCGGTTCCCTGCGGAGCCGCCATATCTATACCGGTATGGCCTTTAAGCTTGCCGGTAATCGGATGCACCCGCATACCAAAAGTAGATGAGAGTCGGTAATGGGATACAGGTAAAGCCAACGTGCCTGATCCACCTGTATACGTACTGGCTGCCGCATGGCTGGAATTCGAGGCGGCGCCTGACGAGGAAGATGCATACCGTTTGGCTTCAGCCGCACGTGCAGCCGCTCTAGCGCGTGCTGCTTTGGCAGCCTGCTCCGCTCTGAGCTTGTTCTTCTCCTGCACCAGACCCACACGTTTGTTAGCGAGTGCTACCAGCATGTCATTTTGCTCTTCGCTGATTTCATCTGACTCAGCTATATCATGATCATAATTGGAAATCAGTCTTTGCTTCTCTTTCTCTTTCGAATTCAGTTCTGCTTTGGCGTCCTGCTTGAGCGCATACAGCTTCTTGGCATTTTTATATTCCGTGTCCAGCTGTTTCTTCTTGCTTACGACCAGAGCCTTGTCCTTCTTATGCTCGTCCAACAAAATTTGATCCTGCTCCACGATCGTTTTCAGGGAATCTACCCGGCTGAGAAAGTCACTAAAACTGGATGAAGACATAAGCACGTCCATATATGAAACCGTTCCATCCGTATACATCAAACGCACACGAGTTTCCAGCATTTTTTCCCGTGACTGGATACGATCAATGGCCTCAGCTAAATCTTTTTTGGTCGCACGCAGATTATCTTCCGTTTGATCAATCTGAACCGCAACACGAGTCAGCTGATCACTGACGCTGTTAATCTGGGCAAGCACAATTTTCAGGTTTTGCACGGTTTTATTTTTGTAATGTTGGGCATACTGTTTATCTTGAGCAGCCTTTTCCTGTTGTTGCTTGGCAGATTGGGCCTGCTTTTCCAATTTGTTCAGCTGCGAATTGATTTCACTCATGCTTTTGGCATATCCGTCAGAAGGCTGGATTAGCAATGCGGCTACCAAGGTAGCGGCCAACACAGATCCTGTTTTTTTCAACTTGCACTCCCCATCCTTTATCGCAAAATAACACCGGGCTTCCCCGTACTAATTGATATCGACCACGACGTCCAACCAGCGCTTCTTATACTTTTAAGAACTTGCGCATGGATAGGGTACTGCCAACAATTCCGACCAGCATCCCCAAAATAATCAGCAATGCACTCAACTGAATCCAAATGCCTTCAAGTGGCATAAGCTTCAACATATTCAGAGCTATATCACCCTGTACGGCTGTGAGCAAACGCTGATAGCCAGTAAATAAAATACCTACGGTAATCAAGGAACCAATGAGACCGATAAGCGCACCTTCGATAAAAAACGGCCAGCGTATAAAAAAGTTGGTCGCACCGACCAGCTTCATAATGCCAATCTCTCTGCGTCGTGCCAATATGGTCACTCGAATCGTATTCGAGATAAGGAACATGGACATGATCGCCAGTCCGGCGACGAATATAAAGCCTACATTACGAATGAGCTTCGTAATCGTAAAGAGTGTCTCTACGGTGCCTTTTCCATAACGAACCTTTAAAATCGGCTTCTCTGGATGCAACGTATTCAGCTTCTCAATCTTTTCGGCCACAAATGGAACCGTTGTTGGTTCAATAACTTCTACTACAATTTTGTCCGGTAACGGATTGCTGTCCTTATCAAAACCCTCCAGCAGCTCCTTGCCACTGTCTCCCAGATCTTTGCGCAGCTCCTCCAAACCCTGAGCTTTAGTCACAAAGGTCGTTTTGCTGATTTCCGGCATCGCCGCAATTTCCTTTTGCAGTGTTTCGCGCATGTTCTGCTCTACATTTAGCTCCAGAAATACGTTAACCTCCACCTGACTATCTGCCTGATCAGCCAGGGAATTGACGTTGAGCACCAGCATGATAAATACGCCCAATATAAGTAATGACACAATAATCGAGGTGACGGATGCCACGGACATCCAGCCATTGCGGAATATGTTTTTGAAACCTTCCCGCACATGACGTAAGAAGGTATTAAAAGTCATATCCGTACTCCCCTCTTACCTGATCCCTTACGATGTTGCCATTTTCAATGGCAATCACACGTTTACGCATGGAGTTCACGATGTCCTTATTGTGGGTCGCCATTACAATAGTCGTGCCCCGAAAATTAATTTCGTCCAGCAACTGCATGATCTCCCACGATGTTTCGGGGTCCAGATTTCCCGTAGGTTCATCGGCAATGATCACGGAAGGATTGTTTACGATGGCCCGTGCAATCGCTACACGCTGTTGCTCCCCACCGGAAAGCTGGGCAGGCTCGCGATTCATTTTTGTTTTCAAGCCAACCAGTTCAAGCACTTCTGGTACCCGTTTGCGAATCAGCTTCTTGGGAGCTTCAATAACTTCCATAGCAAAAGCCACATTCTCATAAGCCGTCAAACGCGGCAAAAGCCGGAAATCCTGAAAAATGACTCCGATGTTACGACGAACGTAGGGGATTTTACGCTGCTTGAGCTTCCCGATATTAAAACCATTGACTGAAATTTGCCCCTTGGTAGGTACTTCTTCTCTATAAATAAGCTTCATAAAAGTCGATTTCCCCGCTCCAGACGGGCCGACTACGTATACAAATTCATTACGGTCAATTCTGACCGATACTCCTTGAAGTGCGTGGGTTCCGTTAGTATAGGTCTTCCACACATCCTGCATTTCAATCACTCGATCACTTCCCGTTGCTTAATCATATTACGCATAACCTAATATCCATTCGACATATTCCATGCATTTCCTTTAAAAACTTCTCTATTTCATCATACCGTTTATCATTGTAACAAATTTGTTACCTAAATAGTACCGAAAGTTTTCTGCTTTTGGCACATATATATGAATATTATGGCACACGAGTACGCTATCAAGCTTATCAGACAGGAGACATCTGCATTATGAAAAAAATTCATTTATCTGTCATTTGGATATGGTCTAGTGTTCTGGCGCTGGCCATGTTGTGGGGAGGACTTCATCTGTACGCCGACAGACAAACGTTACCGGAGGGAGTGAGGGTCGGAGAAATTAACGTAGGAAGCATGGATCACACAGCCGCTCTTCGGCTTGTGGATAAAAAATTGGATGCATTGAAGCAACGTCCACTGCTTCTGACGGACAGTGACAGCAGTGCACAGGATATAAAAATTACACTCGGGGAAGCAGGAATTCATTATAAAGCGGAGGCATTTCGGAATGCCGTGAAGGCACTCAGCTCGGAGCATCTATGGACTCGTGTGCAGACACGTTTTAGCTTCGAGAAGGAATGGTCTATCACATCTTTCCGACAGGAGGAGATATTAAGGGCCCAATTCGGAGCCGATTGGGAGGAGCAACGATATGGCATGCCTATCAATGCTGTGCGACAGATTGACGGGAATGATCAGGTTCGTTATATTCCGGGGCGCTCTGCCCGACGCCTAGATTGGCCCAGATTGGACGCCGCACTAGATAAGGCGCTGCCCAAGGATTTTACCGCTTCGGAAGAGCCCGTACGAGTGGAATTACCTTTCCGTCAGCTGGAACCGAAAATTTCGGTGGACAGTCTACGCAACGAAGGGATTGAGCGCAAAATTGTCCAGTTCTCCACCAGTCTCGGCAGTAGCTCGGAAGGACGCGTCTATAACGTTAATTCAGCGGCAAGCACCGTTGATGGTTTAATTCTCAAGCCGGGTGACATTTTTGACTACGGCCATTTGATTACCAAGGCTGAGCGCACTCATGGCTTTCGTGAAGCTCCAGTAATCGTGAACGGTCGGTTGGAGTCCGGCATAGGCGGCGGGATTTGTCAGGTATCCAGCACGGTGTATAATGCAGCACTGCGAGTCGGTTTGGACATTCTCGAGCGCCGCAACCATTCTTTGCCAGTCAGCTACCTGCCCAAAGGTCAGGATGCGACTTTTGCTACAGGGTCCATTAATTTTCGTTTTAGAAACAATACAGGCAAGCATTTACTACTTCGTGCGGCTGTCCAAAACCGAACGCTTACTGTTAAATTTTTCGGTACATTTCCGTCCAATATTTCGTATGAACTGGAATCCCATACGGTTCGCGTACTTCCCATACCGGAGAAAAGACTCCGTAATGACTCACTTTCCCCCGGCTTCTATCAAGTACTTCGGCAGGGCAAAGAAGGGTATGTGGTAGAAACATTTCGAGTGAAAAAGGTAGATGGGAAAGCCGTCGAGCGCACCCGAATCAGCCGCGATACGTACCGAGCGCAGCAACGCATTATAGCTAGTTATGGCGGTGGCACATCGTCTGAGCCACAAACACGTGAACCCGAGAAGTCTATTGTCGAGGACGGTATAAGCGAATAAACGAAAAATCCCCCTTCCACTGTCGGCTGGACTTGTTCCAGACAGAGTGAAAGGGGGATTTTAGCTATAAATTACTCGCTGCGTTTACCCAAAACAGAAATTTCTACAGGCTCACTTTCATTGCCGTCTGCATCTTTAGCTTTGATTACCAGTCTAACCGTTGCTTTTTGAGTAAGCACACTGATACTAAATGTGCCGTCATCTTTGGCTACTGCACTACCGATAGGCAGATCGTTGGAATAGGCAGTAACTGTGGAACCTGCTTTAGCTGTCCCCGTAATTGTACCTTCTCCATCATACACATTGTTGACTTTCAGTGTACTCGAAGCAGCATCCGCTTCAGCGGCTGTGTCTGTAGTGTTATCTGTAGTCGTATCGGTATTTGTAGTTGTCTCTGTTGTTGTAGAGTTATCCGTAGTAGTCGTAGTCGTGTTGTCTGTGCTTGTACTTGTGCTGCTATCTTCTGTTCCGCTGCCAGAAGTAGTCGACGTGTTACCATAAGTGGAATCTGTCACGTTGCTGTATGTGGAATCCGTTACCGTTCCACCAGGAGTCGTCGTCAGATTATCAACAGGGCTCAGATTGTAGCCGGAAGCAGCGTCCAGAATAGCAATTGCCTCTGCACGAGTCAGCGACTTCAGTGGCTGAAATTTACCATCCGGATAACCGTTGATGATTTTTTGCTCCGCAGCTGCCGCTACACTTTTCTTTGCCCAAGATCCAATTTTGTCGGAGTCAATAAATTTAGTAACATCTGCTGCGTTACCCGCAGTGAGTCCAATAGCTTTGCCTACGATAGCCGCAGCCTCTTGACGTGTTACCTTACCATTTGGTTTGAGCTTGTTATCTGCATAGCCGCTTATGTAACCTGCATTCACGGCACTTGTCAGCTCGTTGTATGCCCAGTGAGAAGCTGGTACATCTGTGAACTTTCTGCCTCCATTACCGTTTACTTTTACACTGTCCGCATACGTTACGTCTGTCACAGCTGGAGTATCCTGCGTGAACGTACCCAAGCTACGGTTCAGAAGAACGATAAATTCTGCACGTGTGATCGCCGCATCCGGTTTCACAGCTGCATTCAATTGTCCTGTAGCCGTCCAGCGTTCCACCTGATCTCCTGCCCAATGACCATTTGTAGTTTGCGGAGCCGCTGCCGCTGCGCTGAATGCGCTAAGAATAAGACCTGTACTTAATACACCCGTAACTGTGTTTCTTAACTTTTTCCCCATGCTATAAATTCCTCCTCTGATTGGATTCATCAATCTTTTTTAAACACTTTACCAGAAATCAAACCCAAATAACCCCCAAATTAAAAAAATCGTCCCATATAACCACAAGCCCTCCTATTGTAGGATAAACAAGATACGGGACTTAATGCCTAGTCATCCACTTGGATATGTATATTTAGACAGGCTAAGGTATACTGAATGAATACTCGGTCATATGCTGGAACACCGCAATAAGGTCACAAAACCCTAGGAAAAGAGGTCTTCTTATGGCTCTTATTCAATGTCAGTTTTATTCGGAAGTTCTTGGCCTGAGCACATCCATGCATGTTATTCTTCCTCAGGCAACCCGTTCGCAAATTGGACTTGAGGGCAAGCAAGGAACCGGGCCACATCCAACGCTGTATTTGCTGCATGGCCTGTCGGACGATGATTCAACCTGGTTGCGTCGAACCTCCATTGAACGCTATGTCGCCTCATTGGGCCTAGCTGTCGTCATGCCCCAGGTACATCGAAGTTTCTATACGAATATGGAGCAAGGAGCGGCTTATTGGACCTTTATCAGTGAAGAATTGCCGTCTTTGGCACGTTCATTCTTTCCTCTGTCCGACAAGCGTGAAGACAATTTTGTAGCCGGGCTTTCTATGGGTGGATATGGTGCTTTCAAACTGGCACTCCAGCATCCAGAGCGTTTTGCAGCCGCTGCCAGCCTTTCGGGAGTCATGGATTTACACGCATCACGCACCGATCCTATGCAAAATGCGATGAGTCCAGCGGAATGGCTTAACATTTTTGGTCCAGATGAAATACGCGGAACAGATCACGACTTGCTGGAACTGTTACAACGTCATGCTACCTTGGGGACCTCGCTTCCCCGGCTTTACCAATTTTGCGGCACGGAGGATTTCCTATATAAGGGAAATCAGACTTTCCGTGAAACATGTAATACTGCCGGAGTTCCGCTGACCTACGAAGAAGGTCCTGGGGCTCATGAATGGGGATACTGGGACACCAAAATTCAGGATGTACTGGCGTGGCTACCACTCAAAGAGCACTAAACAGGTTAAAAAAATCCCCGCAGCTTCCCTCATCGCACCATGGCGAAGGGAGTAGGCTCAGGGGATTTGTTATGGACATTAGGGGTTTGTCGTGATCTCCGTCGAGGGAGATGCTTTAGTTAGTGACTTGGGTAGCACCTTGTACAAGCGCCACTCACCGTTAAACTCACGTTCAAGCTGGACCCATGGAGCACCTTTTTCATACAAATTCGGATATACCATATTGATTTTACTCAGTGGCATGCCTGACATAATCTTAGGTACAAGGATATAATCCACATGGTTGTCCTGCGGATAACTTAATGCCTTATTGAACGAATAATCGCTGGTGATCAGGAAGCGTTTGGGATATTGGCTGTAGACAATCATGGTGTAGGCTGAAGCCGAATCGGTCATAATAGTAGACTTCGGCAGATACTCATCCAACCAAACGGCAATCTTACGATCCGACTCCTGTCTCACATAGTTCACATTACCTGTCCGTGTGAGAAAGCTGTTCTCATCCGGTGCAATATCCGGGCGAGTCAAGGCATAGGAAAGTAATCCAGCGGTAAGCAGCAGACTGACGGACACTAGGCCAAAGGCTGCCCTCCGCCATCGTCCCTGAAGCTGGCTCAGCTCATAGGGCAACCAGGCTACGGTAATTGGGAACACGTACATAAAATAACGAAACCATCCATACGAAGATTGCTTCATCATGAGTAAAAACTGCAACCCCGGCACTGATAGGAACAGCAGCAAAATAATCAGTGTTCCCCATCGGAACAAGCGTCCACTCAACAGACGAATGATCAGAATAGCCAACAACGGTACCGAATACCAGAGTGTTTTGGAGGCGATAAATTTTAAGGCCACCAGCGGATTGGAGAAAATCTCTACAAACTTATCATCATTTAGTAGCTCTGCCGATTGGGCCGTGTTCGAATACTCCGAATTCAGGAAATACAGGGCATTCCCCATAATGAGATAGTTAAAGAAAATCCACAACAGCCCGGAGAAGACCACAGGGAGCAGAAGCAGTAACCAAGTTGCTTCGACCTTGTGCAGTTTTTCTCGCAAGGCCAGCTCGCGTCTGCCCATGTTTCGATGGAGAAACAGAACCGCCAAGACCACGCCACCTGCCATTGCCACGCCCAGAGGAACCGCTTCATAGCGAGTCCAGAACGCCATGGCAAGCGCTAATCCAGAAACAATCAGACTTGCCGTCATACGATCCTTGAGCCACAATGCAAACTCAATCACCGTCATCATAATGAAGTATATGTATAGCGAATCGCTCAGCCCGTTGGCACCAAACAGTAAAATAAACGGATTCAGTGCATACAACAGTGCCAGCATGATGCTCATCCCTGAGCTAAGCCCTGTTCTGACCCCCGCCCGATACAGCAACATAGCGGTCAAAGCGGCAAAGGTAGCACTAAGAATGATAGCAGCCAATCCATAGGTGGCTAATGCCGGAAAGATTGGATACAGCAGTAGAATCACCATTTCCAGAAGACTGGGTAATGGATTCCAGATAAATCCGATTGCGCCCAGATGCGGGTCACGGCTGTACAACACATAAAATGCATTAGCTACGCGACTGAGCGCGTCTGTGTGCATATATCCCAGAACATAGCTGAAATAGATGCCCGCAGACAGCTCCAATGCAAGTATAAATACAAACAGACCTATAGCCATCCATCTGCTTGCAGACCATTTGCGAAAGGACATTCCTCTCGTTCCCCCTCAAACTTCTTGCGGTGATACAGCTGTAGCCTGCTCACACCCTACAGCTGTATTCTTCCCTCCGCTACGATACACTAAAATATAATAATTATTTCGATTCTTCATGCTCTATTTTGTACAGTCGCCACTGCCCGTCAAAGTCATGTACCAGTGAGGCCCACGACGCTCCCTTTTCGAACAAATCAGGATAGCTCCGGTTTACCTGATCCAGCGGTACCCCATCCACCAAGCGCGTGACCAAGACATAATCCACCTTGGAAGCAGGCAGATCCATTAAAGATTCCCCAAAATCATAATCACTCGTAATCATAAACTTCTTCGGAATTTTGCTGCTCAAAATGATCGGATAGGCTGCATAAGAATCAGTCAAAATGAGAGATGAACCATAATACTCATCCAGCCACGGCGCTATTTTCCGCTCAATAATTTGACGTTCGTAGCTTTCATTACCACTATGCGTCAAATAGCTGTGTTCATCTGCTGCAATCGCGGGGTTCGTCAGTGCGTAGGATAACAAGCCTGCTGTTACCAACATTCCTGCTGTTACCAGTGAGATTCCGATCCCCCTCATTTTTCTTTTCAATAAACTTAGCTCATATGGCAACCAAGCTACCGTAATCGGGAATACATACATAAAATATCGGAACCAGCCAAAAGAAGACTGCATGAGCATCAGCAAAAGCTGAAGTCCTGGCACCGATAAAAAAATGGCCAGTAGCGTTAACGTACTCCAACTCAACAGACGTTTGTCCAACAATCGTATGAGCAAAATGGCAATCAACGGAGCAGCATACCATAAGGTTCGTTGCCCGATGAACTTTAGCATCAGCACAGGGTGGGCGAACATGGCCACAAAGCGTTGATCCTCCAACAAAGCCGCGGATTGTGTGGAATTGGAATATTGCGAGCGTAAAAAGTAAAGCGGATCGCCCATGATAATCCAGTTAAAAAAGAGCCACAGCAGACCGGAAAAGACAAGTGGCAACAACAATAGAAGCCATGTCGCTTCCACCTTGTACAGGCGCTCTTTTAAAGACAATTCCGTTCTAACCCTTTCTCTGTTTGTACGCCACCGATGCAGAAAAAAGATCGTCAGCAATACACCCAAAGCCATCGCAACGCCAAGCGGGACCGCTTCATAGCGTACCCAAAATGCCAGTGCAAGCGCAAAACCGGATACGATCAAATTCGCCGCCTTGCGATCCTTCAACCACATACAAAATCGACTCACTGTCAACAGGATGAAAAAGATATATGGCGAGTCACTTAAGCCGTTGAAGCCAAACAGAAACATAAATGGATTCAGTGAAAATAAGAGCGCAATCAGCAAACTGGTTGCACCGTGAAGCCCCAACTGTTTGCCCGTCGCATACAATAATGCCGCGCTCGCCCCTGCAAACAGGCTGCTCACAATTACTGCCGCCAGCCCGTGGGAAGCGAGTACTGGAAATAAAGGATAAAACAACAGCACGATCAGTTCCATCAAACTGGGCAGCGGATTCCATACAAACCCGATAGCACCCAAGTGTGGATCACGACTGTATAGCACATAAAATGCATTAGCCACTCGACTGAGCGCATCGGTATGCATATAGCCAAGATGCCATGCAAAATACACACCCACCGCCAGTTCAAGAGCAGCAATAAAAGCAAACAATGACAGCAATTTTCCGTGTTTTCTTAAAATCATGAAACCTCTTTCTGACGCTGTTGCGGAACGGAGAAGATCCAGTAGCGGTTCCAGAAATAATTATGAACAGGCACGATGATGGTAGTTAGTACTTCACCGATCAGATACGACCAACCGATCCAGTGAATGGTCACGTACATCAGAGCGGCATTTAAGAGCATGCCACAGGTACAGACCAATAAATATTTAAGAAACTGGGTGCGGCTTCCCTCGCCGGTAGGCTCGAACGTCCAGTTTCGGTTCAGCACATACGAAACGAGCAATGTAACCACGAATCCGATTGTAGTAGCCGTTACTGCTGGTACCGTAAACAGCTCCACCAGCAGCACAAGCACACCAACATGGATACCTGTACCCAGCAACCCCACAATACCGTATTTAATGATTGGATACTTTAGATATGAACGTCTGATCATGTTGATTAAACTCCCTATCCACCCACAATCGGTCAGCATTCGCCCGTTTATCTGCTATCAGATAGCGAGGCCTAGCTTTGACTTCGTGATATATGGCGGCAATATATTCTCCTACCACTCCAATCGACAGCATGAGTACACTGCCAATAATCAAGAGCAGCAAAATCACAGTGGTAAAACCGGTCACAGCGTCACCCGTTAATTTACGCATTAAGGTCTGAATCCCCAATACGACTGAAATCAGCATAAAAATGAGGCCCATCAGACTTACTACCCGCAACGGTACTGTCGAAAACGAAACGATCGCTTCCGCTGCCAGTCGAATCAGCCCTAACGGACTCCAGCGGCTTGGCCCCTCTTCGCGTGGAGCCACCCGGAATGAAATCTGGGTTTTACGGAAACCGAGCCAGGCCGTCATTCCGCGGAAAAACGGCATCCGTTCTGGCATCGCCATCCAGGCATCCACCACTCTTCGATCCAGTAGCTTATAATCGGAGGCATCCTTGAGATTAAAGCCCGTCAAGCGGTTCAGGGTCGCGTAGAACAATGAAGCACCGAGCTTTTTGCCCACCGACTCTTCTCCCCGGAATTCTTTTACACATTCGACCAAATCATAACCTTCATTTTGCCATAAACGTACCATTTCTCCAATCATTTCAGGAGGATGCTGCAAATCACCGTCCATGACAATGATTGCATCGCCAGAGGCATTTTCCAGACCTGCGCACAATGCCAGCTCCTTACCGAAGTTCCGACTCAGCCGGAGCGCGAGCAAAGAGGGCATACGACGGGACAATTCGGACAGCTTAAGCCACGTATCGTCCTTGGAACCATCATCTACAATGATGAGCTCATAACGTGAGGTGACAACAGACAGTACCCCATCAATTACCTTAAGTGAACGCTCGAGATGCGAGCTTTCATTGTACATGGGAATGACGACGGATAAAAAAGGTGTTTTTGTCTCCATTCTTGCTCCTTCTTTCTTCATATTCAGGAGGACTGTGCCGGAGTATCATCCAAATCGTGCATATCGGTCAGACCATGGGTGGTCTTCTCCCAATAGAACGGCTTGGTAATGAGCTGCCAAGCTGCTTTCACCGCAGCTATACTCATAAGTACCCAATATAACGGCGAGAGTAGCCCATATTTGACCATCGCGTATGAAAATGTTCGTTCACCGCGCTCTTCCAGTTCCCCGATGACCCAATACATGCCGGCCACATTACTGAATACGAACAGAAAGTTACCGATATAAAATTCCGCGCTGGCCAGGTAATACACATAACCCGGGAATAGCTTGGGAATAAAGGACAGCTCCCAGCCAAACCATAAAATAAGCAACCCCCAAAAAATCGGATTCAGCAACGGCAACATCGGAGTTGCCAGAATCATCACCTGAAAGCCGAAAAAGCCTTTCCAGCCCACTTCACGCACCAGCTTAACCGGATTGCGCATATGAACCAACCACGTCTGCATATATCCCTTGATCCAGCGTGACCGCTGACGAATCCAGTTGCCCACGCGGCTGTTAGCTTCCTCCCATGTGCGGGAATCGACAATAGCAGTTTTGTAGCCGCCTTTATACAAACGTATGCCCAGATCGGCATCCTCGGTTACATTGTAGGGGTCCCACGCATTAATATCTTTTAATACAGATACCCGAAAATGATTGGATGTGCCGCCTAACGGAATTGGGGTATCTAACTGCATAATACCCGGCAGCAGTAGCTCGAACCACATACTGTATTCTTGAGTGAACCAGCGGGTCAGCAAATTTTGTGTACTATTAAAGTAGTTGAGCTTCGCTTGAATACACGCATAATGCTCAGGGAGTGAATCGAAAGCTGCAATGACCTTTTTAAGCTGATCAGCGTCGGGACGATCTTCAGCATCGTAAATCACGACAAATTCGCCACGTGCCCGAATCAGTCCATAATTACATGCCTTCGGCTTGGTTTTTGGCAAACCGTCTGGAACGACCAGTGTCGTGTAATAGGCCGGCAGCTTCATTTCTCGAAGTAGCTCGATCGTCTCAATGTCATCCTCTTCAATCAGCAGCCGCACATCCAGCTTGGACTTTGGATAATCCAGCTGCTCCAAATTCCGCAACAACATCGGAAGTACGCCCGCTTCCTTATACATAGGTACCAGAATGGTATAGATCGGCAGTTTCTTTTCATCCATGGCGTCAACCTCTTCCTTCGTGAAACGAAGCTGCGCCCCACGCCGGGAACCGAGATAAATAATGCCAAATTTAAATAGCGTCATCGCAAAATAAAACAGCTGAATCATCATATTGATGATCAACACCGTTTTCCAACTGTTCCACAAGAGGCCGAGCAGTGTAATCATACCCATGGCCGCGAACACCCAAAGTTGTCCCTTTGTAAAAGTCGTCCGCGCCGAATTGTGCGGTTCTTTTTCCAACAGCCCGGTCGTGCTCTCCTGCATCATTTCTTCACCGTAGATTTTACCCCAGAGCTGCTCCATCTCTTCCTTCGTAGCAAGCACCTGCTCTACCGGCATACCCAAAATTTCTTCCAGCTTCAAGCGTCGCTCTTCTGGCAGTGGATCGCTGACCGCCACAATATAACGGTTCATATATTGATGGATGACGACCACGCCATAAGCCATTGCCACTTGCTCGGGTAGTTTGTACGCCGCATCCAGCGCGAGCTCCTCGCCAATACGCCCGATTCGGTTCTGTGTAGCAATCGCGCGGTACAAATCCGCAGGTTCCAGCATTTGCAATGACAGCAAGATGTCGCCCAGCAGCCCGCCGCTCTTCGCCTGGAACTCCAGTGCACGCTCCAGTTGTTCCGGTAATATATAGCCGGAACGAACCAGCATATCGCCTAGGCGCTCTTTGGACTCGTCGCCGCCAACCTGTTCCTGGAGCTGCTCGGCTGTAATGAAGCCCATTTCTACAAGAATATCGCCCAGCCTGCCACCGTAACGCTTCTGGTTGCGGATGGCATCTGTCAGCTGATCGCGGGTGATCATCCCGTTCTCCACCAGTTGATCGCCCAGACGGGCCTTGCCGTTTCGTCCGCTCTGCGTACCTCTTGCTGCCTTTTCGCCTTCCGTACCAGGGATACTGGAAGCAGCGCCCATAGCCGTTCCTGCCGCTACCTGTTCCTGCCCAGATGCATATTGGACTTGAGCCTCCTGCACCTGTCCATCCTGTAACCCTTCATCCAGCAATTGTTCCACAGCTGCTGCTGTATCATTGGCGTTCTGTATCGCCTGGATACGAAGTTCTGTATCCTGAAGTCGCCGTTCCAACTCTTCGATATGAAAATCAAGCTTGTATAGCACCGGGGCCTGCTCTGACCGCTGGGCCTCTAGCTGTTGTTGCAGTTGTTCGATTCGCTGACGCTCTTCTTTTATTCTTCTCTTGGTTTGGCGAATTGAAACTCCTCCAACCTGCCACCTAAGCTTGTCACCCATGAATTCCCGCCCTTTCAATCCAGCGCCGCTCTTCCGCAAGCGCATCCGCAAGCAGCTGCTTTAACTCCGCATCCCGCTGCTTTTTCCGTTCCAGCGCCGCGTGGAAAAGTTCCCGCTCCTCACGCAGTAACTCCTCCGCTTGCACCCGTTCCTCATGCAATGAAGATATCAGTTGATCGGCTTCAGAAGCGCGATAACCGATCCAAGCGCTCTTTAACTGACGCGCCGTCCTTTTAGTTCTCATAATACCTCCCTGGATCATCCCGACTCTGCCTTCTGCTACGTCGCTACTTTAAAGCTTTTACTTGCCGTTCTCCCGAAACCAGGACATACCTCTCTTCTCATTCAAACCCTTCATTTACACATTTATGAAATTCGCCTGAGCAAAAGAGCCCCTAGTAACTTGACATTTATTTATTGAATATAGTTCTTGCCCTATTGAATTGGTAATTCAATGAAAAACTTAGTGCTATTCTACCATAATCATGGTAGACGTAGTATACAAAAATGTAAATTCTAGAAACTTTCACACTAATGTATTAATAGGTATTTGGAACTACAAATTAATGCCCCAAAAAGCACAAAAGACACCGCGAACGGTGCCTTTGAAACCTAAATTGCTAATTCCTTAAAATTTGATTTTACACAGCATCCCGCTACTGTGCAAGACAATAATATCTTTCTTTACTGATTATTTTTTCGGGTTGTGCCCTTCAAACCATGCTGATGTATTCGCCAAGATCTGTTCACTGCGCCCAATGGCTGCCTGTACCTGCCCGGTAGCAGTTCCTCCATATACATTCCGTGCATTCACTACCGCTTCTGGTTGAAGTACCTCATAGATACGCTCGTCAAACAGATCCGAAAACTGCTGGAATTCGTCCAGTGTCAGATCAAGCAAGTATTTTCCATGCTGGATGCAATACAGTACGGTTTTGCCAATGACCTCATGCGCCTGACGGAACGGAAGCCCTTTGCCGACCAAGAAGTCCGCAATATCCGTTGCGTTGGAAAAATCCTGATTGACCGCTTGACGCATACGATCCTTGTTCACCTTCATCGTGGCGATCATCGGTGCGAACAGTTGCAAGGCTCCTTCCAGCGTGGCAACGGTATCGAACATCCCTTCCTTGTCCTCCTGCATATCCTTGTTGTATGCCAGCGGCAAGGATTTCAATACAGTCAACAAGCCCACCAGGTTTCCATAGACACGTCCGGTTTTACCACGTACCAGCTCTGGTACGTCCGGGTTTTTCTTCTGCGGCATAATGCTGCTGCCTGTACAAAAAGCATCGTCCAGCTCGACAAAACCAAACTCCGTGCTACTCCATAGCACCAATTCTTCGCTCAGACGAGACAAATGCGTCATAATCAGCGAGGCGCCAGCCAGGAACTCTACGATAAAATCCCGGTCGCTGACGGCATCGAGGCTATTTTCATATACACCATCAAATCCTAGCTGCTCGGCTACAAAGTGACGGTCGATCGGAAAAGTGGTCCCGGCCAAAGCGCCAGCACCGAGCGGCAACACATTAATCCGCTTGTAGCTGTCTTTGAGTCGGTCAATATCACGCTCCAGCATAGACACATACGCCAGCAGATGATGTGCAAATAAAATAGGCTGTGCACGCTGCAAGTGTGTGTATCCAGGTACAATCGTGTCCAGATTATCCTTTGCCTGGCCGATTAATGCAGCTTGTACGTCATGCAGCATACCCACCAGCGATACCACACGTCCTCGCAAGTACAAGTGCATATCCGTTGCTACCTGATCGTTACGGCTGCGCCCAGTGTGTAGTTTCCCCCCGACCGGACCAATGGCCTCAATTAGATTTTTTTCAATATTCATGTGAATATCCTCATCCGAAACAGAAAATTCAATTTCCCCACGGCGGATACGCTCCAGGACCGTGTGCAGTCCTTCCTTGATCGTGTCTGCATCCTCCTGCGGAATAATTCCGCATTTCCCCAGCATGGCCACATGAGCCAAACTGCCTTGAATATCTTCTTCCGCCAACGCCTGATCAAACCCGATAGAAGCCGTATATTCCTCTACCAGCTTGTTCGTTTGCTTCGTAAACCGTCCGCCCCATAGCTTACTCATTGCATGATCCCCTCTCTGCAATACAAGCCGCCCTCGTCGTTTGGACAAGAACGGCCCGCATCCCGTACATTTTTTTAGGTTACATCGTTATTTATGATTTTGTGTTACGCCCGTGTTGACCTTCAAACGCAGAGCATTCAAGCGGATAAAGCCTGTTGCATCACCTTGATCGTAGGCTTGTGTCGGATCGGCTTCCATGGTCGCAATATCCGGGTTGTACAAGCTAACCGGACTTTTAACGCCTGCACCGATAATGTTGCCTTTGTACAGCTTCACGCGCACGGTACCACTGACATTTTTCTGACTCTCATGAACCAGAGCCTGCAAAGCGACACGTTCCGGTGCGAACCAGAAACCGTTGTAAACCAAGGTAGCATAACGGGTAATCAGACTATCACGCAGATTCATAACCTCGCGATCCATCGTGATAGATTCCATTTTACGGTGAGCTGTGAACAGGATCGTACCGCCCGGCGTCTCATAGACACCCCGACTCTTCATACCAACAAAACGGTTCTCCACCATATCCACACGTCCGATACCATGCTTGCCGCCCAGCTCATTCAGTTTTTCCATCACTTGCAGTGGATTTAGCTGCTCTCCGTTCAAAGCGACGCAGTTACCTGCTTCAAATTCCAACTCCAAATATTCTGCTTCATCAGGAGCGTCCTCAGGCGCGTTGCTGAGCAAGAACATTTCTTTATTTTCAGGAGCACTAGGATCAAACCAAGGGTCCTCCAGCACGCCGCTTTCATAGCTGATATGCAGCAGATTACGGTCCATGGAGTATGGCTTGGCTGCAGAAGCAGTTACCGGAATGTCGTGTTTTTCCGCATAGGCAATCATTTCTGCACGGCCCGGGAACTGATTGCGGAACTCTTCCAGCCGCCAAGGTGCGATCACCTTGATATCCGGCGTCAACGCTGCCGCGTTCAGCTCGAAGCGTACCTGATCGTTACCTTTGCCTGTTGCCCCGTGAGCAATGGCTGTTGCTCCCTCGGCAATCGCAATATCGACCATCCGCTTAGCGATCAATGGACGTGCAATACTCGTTCCGAGCAAATATTGTCCTTCATATAAAGCACCCGCCTGGAACATCGGATAGATAAAATCCTTGGCGAATTCATCACGCAGATCATCAATGTACACTTTGGAAGCCCCCGTAGCGAGTGCTTTTTCCTCCAAACCGTCCAGTTCTTCCTTTTGACCAATATCTGCGGTGAATGCGATGATTTCAGCATCATAAGTTTCTTTGAGCCATTTCAGAATGACCGACGTATCCAGACCGCCGGAATATGCGAGTACGATTTTTTCTTTTGCCATTGTTGAAGTCCTCCCCGATTGCTTACCTTTATCTTCTTTACCTATCAATACCTATCAATCTTATGCCATTAAAGCAACTAGCAGCGCTTTTTGCGCATGCAGACGATTCTCCGCTTCATCAAAGATGACCGAATTCGGACCATCGATTACGCCTGCGCTCACTTCTTCTCCACGATGCGCTGGGAGACAGTGCAGGAATAAATAATCCGGCTTCGCCAGCTTGACCAGCTCCTCATTCACCTGGAAGTCGGCAAAAGCAAGCTCCCGCTCCTTCTGCTCTTCCTCAAACCCCATGCTCGCCCACACATCTGTGTAGATCGCATCCGCATCTTGTACTGCTTCCTGCGGACTTTGGGTTATAACGATCTCACTACCTGTCTGTTTGGCAATTTCACGGGAAGCTGCGACCACACTCGGGTCCGGCTCGTATCCAACTGGACTTGCAATGGACACATGCACTCCAAGCTTTGCTCCCCCAATCAAGAGGGAATGAGCCATATTGTTACCGTCTCCGATGTAAGCTAATTTGAGCCCTTTTAGCTTACCCTTTTGCTCATACAAGGTTTGATAATCAGCTAGCACTTGGCACGGATGCGCCAAATCACTCAATCCATTGATCACAGGAACGGACGCATAACGTGCCAACTCTACCACATTATCGTGCCCAAAGGTACGAATCATAATGCCATCCAGATAACGTGACATGACTTGAGCCATGTCGCTAATCGGTTCGCCGCGTCCCAGTTGAATGTCATTTTTGCTGAGGAAAAGGGCATGCCCGCCCAATTGATACATACCGACTTCGAAAGATACCCGTGTACGTGTAGAGGATTTTTCGAAAATCAGTCCGAGCGTTTTCCCTTTTAGCGGCTGATAGGTTTCCCCGTTTTTGTGCTTACGCTTAATTTCAATGGCGAGATCAATTAAATACTGGATTTCCTCTGGAGAGTAATCGTCCAGCTCCAGGAAGTCCCGTCCTTTCAAATTCATCTGTTGCAGTGCGCCGCTCTGGCTCATGCTATCGTCTCCTTTTACATTATAGTCTAGGATGATTTGGCCTTTACACTAAGCCACATGCTCCCGAATCAACTCAGCAATCAAGGTTACAGCCTGATCTATTTCGTCTTTCGTTACATACAAGTTAGGCAACAGACGAATCACGTTTGGTCCTGCTGTAATGAACAGAATGCCCTTCTTCTGTCCTGCCAAAACAAGCTCCGCTATCGGTTCCGCACACTCAATACCGACCATCAGACCTTTTCCACGGATATCCTTTACAAAAGGGCTATCTCCAAGTTGCTTTTGCAGACTATGGAAAAGGTAATCTCCCATCTCAGCTGCACGTTCTGGTAGCTTGTCATCAATAATCGTTTCAATAGTAGCTTGAACCGCTGCCATAGCAAGTGGCGTACCTCCAAAGGTAGAACCGTGACTGCCCGCTGTGAACGCTTCACGCAAATATCCTTTGCCTAGCATCGCACCCACAGAGAAACCACTGCCCAGCCCTTTCGCCAATGTAAAGATATCCGGCTCTATACCATAATGCTCAAAGGAAAACAGTTTGCCCGTTCGTCCCATACCTGTTTGTACCTCGTCAATGATCAGCAGCAAACCATGCTCGCGGCACAGCTTTGTAATCACATCTACGAAAGCAGGGTCTACCGGATACATGCCACCTTCGGCCTGCACCATTTCCAGCATAATTGCCGCCGTATGCTCACTGATGGCTGCTTCAAGCGCCGTCTGATCATGAAGCGGAACACTTTTGAACCCGGCGGGAAGCGGTAAAAAGCCCTCTTTAACTTTGTCCTGACCCGTAGCGGTCAAGGTCGCCAGCGTCCGTCCGTGAAAGGATTGCGTGAACGTAATGATTTCGTAGCGACCGGTCTGCTTTACCTTCTGGTGGTAACGACGTGCCAGCTTAATTGCAGCTTCGTTAGCTTCGGCCCCGCTGTTGCAGAAAAAAACGGCATCTGCGCTGCTATTGGCTGTCAGCAAGGCAGCAGCCCGTTCTTGCCCCGGAATATGAAACAGATTGGATACATGCCACAATTCATCGATCTGTTTTTTCAATCGTTCAGCTACTGCTTGAGGCGCATGGCCGAGATTGGTAACGGCAATGCCTGACATGAAATCCAGATAACGCTTGCCCTGATCGTCCCACAGCCAGCTTCCTTGTCCTTTCACCAGTGTAAGCGGATATCTTGCGTAGGTTGGAAAAAGGGAGCTTTCTGTCTGCGCTTTTGCCGACACCTTTTCCGTTTGCACTCCGCTTCCATCCGTACTTGGCATTTCCTCGCTCACCAGCGTATTCGGTTCCTTACTCATTATGTTCACGCTCCTTTATCGTTTGGTTATATAGGTCGAGCTATATATTGCAATTACTGCATACGCACGATGCGTGTTCCAATCGATTCTCCGCCCAGCACACGGCTTAGTACCTGCGGTTCGCTACCGTTCACAATGACGACTTCCTTCACTTTGCCATGGATACAGGCAATAGCCGCTCTCACTTTCGGGATCATACCACCGTATATTTCACCTGTGCTGATCATATCCTCAATCTCCTGTACGGTGATAGAGTCCAACACCTTCTTTTCTCCGCCATACTTCTTCAATATGCCTGGTACATCTGTAACGACGATCATCCGACTGACCCCCAGATGAGAGGCTACCGCACCCGCCGCTGTATCTGCATTAATGTTGTAACGCTGACCAGATCGATCAATCCCGATGGGTGCAATAACAGGCATATAGTCCATATCCAGGATACCTGTGATAATCGAGGCTTGAACGGATGTTACCTCTCCGACCCAACCGACCTCTGCGGCATTCGACACAGGCTTGGCTTCGATTAAATAGCCATCACTGCCTGACAACCCCAACGCTCGGCCCCCATGCATCCCTATTCTACGTACAATCTGCTTGTTAATGCTGCCCGCCAGCACCATTTCCACGACATCTAGCACGGGTTCGGTCGTTTTGCGTAATCCATGAATAAACTCTGTTTCAATCCCCAGCTTCGCCAAGTTGTTGGAAATCGCAGGGCCACCGCCATGTACAATAACAGGTTGAAGACCTTCCGACTGCAAACGCGCCAAATCTTCAAAAAAGGAATCAGGTAACGCAGCCAGCGTACTTCCTCCGCATTTCATCACAAAATTACGACGTGCCACTCCCGCATGATTCGCTTGATCCGCGTGTTCCACTGCCGATTGCATATCATCGCTCCTTTTCTTCTCTGCATATCCGTGCAATTTTCAAATGATGCTGGACTTACTCAATCCGTATTTTATTCTGGTATCTATGTCCGATAAGCAGCGTTAATCCGCACATAATCATAGGTTAGGTCACAGCCCCATGCTGTAGCGGTTCCGTTCCCGTGATGCAAATCAACAATAATCTGCACCGTATCTCCCCGCAAATAGGCTAGCGCCTCTTCTTCATCAAAAGCGACCGGACTTGATTGGCTTAGCACAACAATATCACCCAAGCGAATATCTACCATATCTGGATTAACTGGCTCTCCAGCACGTCCTACAGCCGCAATAATCCGTCCCCAATTCGCATCTGCTCCGAAGACGGCTGACTTGACCAGACTGGACCCAACCACCGTCTTGGCTATCGCTTGAGCGGACGCATCGCTTACCGCTCCGCTTACAGACACCTCTACTAGCTTCGTAGCACCCTCTCCATCGCGAGCAATTGCCTTCGCCAGTTCTCGACAGATATAGGTGAACGCCTCGGCAAAAGCGTCCCAATCGGGATGCCCTACGTGCAGTTCACGGTTGCCAGCCAGTCCGCTCGCCATGGCGATTAGCATATCGTTCGTGCTCGTATCCCCATCCACCGTAATCATATTAAAGCTGGTATCCGTTGCCTGCTTTAATAGTTGATGAAGCGCCGTCTGTCCGATCGCTGCATCACAGGTCATAAAAGCGAGCATTGTTGCCATATTCGGATGTATCATACCCGAGCCCTTGGCCGCCCCGGCGATGTGTATGGTCACACCGTCCACTTCAATCGCCACACACGCTTCCTTTTTAACTAAATCCGTCGTCAGAATGGCTTGCGTAAATTGCTCTGCTCCATCGTTTGCCCCGTTCATACGGTCAGGTAAGGAAGATATACCGCCAAGCACGCAATCCATTTTCAAATGCTCGCCGATCACGCCTGTCGAGGCGACGGCTACATTGCTCTCAGCAACACCCAGTTCATGAGCCGCAGCCGAACGCATAGCGTAGGCATCCTGCTCTCCTTGTTGTCCCGTGCAGGCATTGGCGTTTCCGCTGTTCACCACTACTGCCTGCAATCGACCATCTGCCAAGCTCTCGCGGGTCACCTTCAGCGGTGCAGCCTGAAACACATTGGTGGTGTACACCGCAGCAGCTGTCGCTTCTACCTCGCAACGAATCGCGCCCATATCGTTACGGTTCGAATTTTTCAGTCCGCAGTGTAATCCCCCGGCTGTAAAGCCACGCGGAGTTACGATGTTGCCTCCGTTTACTACTGTAAACTCTACTTTGCCCATAATTATGTGCCCTCGTTCGCAACATATTCGATGAATGACAGCTGCCTGTATTCGAAATTCCGCTCGCTGACGTTTTTCGTATCCATGTTGCGGTTACTTGCTACTTACGGATATACCGGTATGAAGCCCAGCCCGAGGTTCTCCTCCCATCCCATCATCAAATTTAAATTCTGAATCGCCTGTCCAGCGGCACCCTTCACAACATTATCAATGACGGAAATAATCGTAAGGCGCCCGGTTCGAGCATCTGCTGCAAAACCGATGTCGCAGTAATTCGAACCCAATACTTCCTTCGTTGCTGGCCATATACCTTCGCCACGTACACGGACAAAAGGATGCCCTTTATAATAATCCCGGTATAACCCGATAAGATCCTGATCTGTATGGTCACCCTTCAGCGTGACATAAATTGTACTCATAATTCCTCGGGTCATGGGAACAAGTTGTGTTGTAAACGTAATCGTAACGTCCTCGCCCGCAATATCACCCAGTACCTGTTCGATCTCAGGGATATGCTGGTGCTTATTCACCTTATAAGCCTTAAAATTCTCGTTCATTTCCGCATAATGCGAAACGAGGCTTGTTCCCCTACCTGAGCCGGATACCCCGGATTTGGCATCTACAATCAGCGACCGATGGTCAATCCAATCCGCTTTCAGCGCAGGAATAATGCCCAGCAATGTTGCGGTCGGATAACAGCCTGGATTAGAAATAAAAGAAACGCCCGCCAGCTTTTCTGCATACACCTCACTGAGTCCGTATACCGCTTGCTTGAGATACTCGGGTGAAGCCGCAGGCTTTTTATACCATTCTTCATACGTTTCCCCGCTTCGAAGCCTGAAGTCCCCGGAAAGGTCAATGACCTTCAGTCCGGCATCAAGAAGCTGCGGCACTAACTTGGTACTAACGCCCGATGGCGTAGCAGTGAAAACCAGATCGGCCTTGGCAGCAATCTCGTGGACTTCGACACCGTCCAAATCCTGTACCACAATGTCCGTCAGATGTGGAAACCCGTCACTGATTGGGACACCCGCGCTGGATGAAGAAATAACAGATACAATCTCTACTTGCGGATGATGAACCAAAAAACGAATCAGCTCCACCCCGCCATACCCGGTGGAACCGACAATTGCCACTTTTAACTTGCTGCTCACAGACCTTCCTCCATTCCGTTCCTATGAAATATGTATTATTATACGACTCTATTCATATAAATACAACACCTCATGTCATGTTATTCCTCTAAATTTAAAATATGCGCTCTTACCTATTCTTTTGACGGGCAGGCTGTACGGGCTATAATAAAGGAAATAAAAAATAGACAGAGAGCCTCTTGAATACAGTCTGCCGTTTTGCATAAAGAAAAGGGGGATATTCCCTTTAAATTATTTCACATATTGGTATTCATCTCGATTGGTCATTTGCTGCACTTTATAAACTTGTTGAACATGAATAGAGTATACGTAGCACTACACACAAGAGCCAATCACATGGGCTGCATCTAGTGAATCTACGCAAAGGAGCCGCTGAAGCGGATAATTGGGGTCGAAAATAAACCAAAACGTTAGGAGTGCTACACATCGAAACATATACAGCGAATATCGTTATAGATGCAAAGGCAAAGTTAGGCGAGGGTCCCAGCTGGGATCAGCGGTTTCAACGTTTATTTTGGGTTGATATTGAAGGCTTTCAATTGCATATCTACGATCCTTCTATGTCCACAGATCGTACAATAGATGTTGGTGAACATATTGGTGCAGTTGTACCTTATCTCAAAAATAAAGTAATCGTAGCGCTGACTAGTGGTCTATATTGTTTGGATATTGAGACAGGGACCAAAGTATTAATCCATGATCCTGAGGAAGGTAGACTAGGTAATCGTTTTAATGATGGAAAATGCGATCCTGTAGGACGTTTTCTAGCAGGAACAATGAGCTTAAATGACGAACACGCGCAAGGAGCATTGTATAGTCTGAGCACTAAAGGCCATGTCTCCTTACTGGTTGATAAAGCCTCCATATCTAATGGATTAGCCTGGAGCGCAGATCATCGTACAATGTATTACATTGATACTCCAACATTGGAGGTCGTCTCCTTCGATTACGATGTGGCACAAGGCACTATTAGGAATAAGCAACTGGTGGCTAGATTGGATGAAAGTGAAGGGTATCCAGATGGCATGACAATCGATGCAGAGGGCATGTTGTGGGTCGCGCGATGGGGCGGTAAACGTGTCTCCCGTATCCATCCTGCTCATGGAGAAGTGATTGCTGAGGTGTCGCTCCCCGTCAATTGTGTGACTTCGTGTGCTTTTGGCGGTGAACATCTGGATGAGTTATATATAACAACTGCTCAAGGTGATGATAATACCGATCAACCCTTAGCAGGCGGTCTATTCATGGTGAAAACAGGCGTAAAAGGGACGCCAACCTCATATTTTAATCAAGGACAAACGGCAAATTGGCTTGAACGATTAGTAAAAAGAAACTAGCAAAAGCCATGCTAAAGAGAGAGGAGCCCACTAGATTAATGGGCTCTCCTACATTGATTCAGCTAAAAGCAAGCCTCCAGAAGGCCCTCTTTGTTTCAGCTTTCCTTCTTAAACCCTTCACCCAATACCTCACGAGTATTACTAATAATCACAAAGGCCTCTGGGTCTACCAAACGGACGAGCGTTTTGAGGCGAGTTACCTCGTTTTGCCCGACTACAACCATAAGCACAGGACGTTCTTCGTTCGTGTAACCGCCCCGTCCCGCCAGCTCTGTCAATCCCCGGTCCAAATCCTGCAAAATAGCCTGCGTGATCGTTTCTTTCTGATTGGATATGATGTAAGCCACTTTGGAGTAGCTCAATCCCATTTCCACGGCATCAATGACCTTGCCCGTTACAAACAAGCCGATCAACGCATACAGCGCCCGTTCCGGCGAGAGGGTGAAACCAGCCAGTGTAATCACCGTGCCATCCATCAACATGACACAGAGAGAAAGACTAAAACCCGTATATTTTTGAATAATCTGCGCCAAAATAGCCAGTCCACCCGTCGAGCCCCTGCCACGAAACACAGTACCCAAACCCAACCCTACTCCGATTCCGCCATATAGCGAAGCCAGCAACGGATTGGTTGTCGGAACTGCCCAGTCCTTCGTCACATAAACGAATAGCGGCAGCATGATACTTCCCAGCAAAGAACGCAAACCGTATTTTTTCCCTAACAGCAGGACCCCTGCTATAAATAACGGAATATTCATTCCCCATTGCGTATAGGCGGGTTCCAGACCAAACAGTTCCTCGCCCAAGATAGACAAGCCCGATACACCCCCGGATGCGATCCGGTTTGGGAGCAAGAACATGTTAAAGGTCAGCGCTGTAATGAAAGAGCCGAGTATAATCAGTAAAATATCGGTCACGTTGCGTGCGGGTCCGCTGGCGGCAATCAGAGGCTTGCGTCGTCTTCGGCGAGCAGCGGGAGGATTCAATTGAGGCATCATTCGTGTTCTCCTTTAATTAAAAAATACCGTTACACAAAAATTCCTACAGTCCGCAGGCACATGGTCTGCGGACTGTAGGAAAACGTACAGGCTATTATTCTGCGTCCAGCTTAATTTGGCTGCGCAGGTAACCATCGATGAACGGATCGAGATCGCCATCCATGACAGCTCCTACGTTGCCAGTTTCAACGCTAGTACGGTGATCCTTAACCATGCTGTATGGATGGAACACGTAGGAGCGAATTTGGCTGCCCCATGCAATATCAGACTGTTCTCCGCGGATTTCGTCCAAATGCTGACGCTGCTCTTCGATCTTACGCTCGTAGAGCTTGGAACGGAGCATCGTCATGGCACGCTCTCGGTTCTTGATCTGGGAACGTTCATTTTGACAAGTCACGACAATACCGGAAGGTAAATGCGTAATCCGAACGGCTGAATCGGTCGTATTAATATGCTGACCACCCGCACCACTGGCCCGGTACGTATCAATTTTAAGATCTTCCGTGCGGATCTCAACGTCCACATCATCCGCAATTTCCGGCACCACATCACAGGATACGAACGATGTATGACGACGGCCGGAGGAATCAAATGGAGAGATACGAACAAGTCGATGCACGCCTTTCTCCGCTTTCAAATAGCCGTAGGCATTATAACCTTTGATCAATAGTGTTACGCTCTTAATCCCTGCTTCATCACCCGCTAGATAATCCAGGGTCTCTACCTTAAAGCCTCGTTTTTCAGCCCAGCGCGTATACATCCGTAGCAACATTTGCCCCCAGTCTTGGGACTCCGTTCCGCCTGCTCCCGGATGCAACTCCAGAATGGCATTAAGCTTGTCATACGGCTGATTCAAAAGCAATTGCAATTCAAACTCCTGAAGCTTGCTCAGCAGAGAAGTGACACTGTTCTCGATCTCTCCAGCCAGTGTTTCATCGCCTTCCTCATCAGCCAGTTCAGCCATCATACCAGCGTCTTCATATTCCTGACGAAGCTGTTCATAGCTGTCTACTGAAGACTTAACAGCGTTCATTTCTGCAATTACACCTTGGGCCTTGTCATTATCATCCCAAAAGTCAGGCGCAGCCATCTTTACTTCAAAGTTTGCGATCATTTCCTGTTTGAGATCTAAGTCAAAGAGACCCCCTAAGGTTTGTTAGTTTCTTGCCTATTTCTCGCAAATCATGTTTTACACTTGGATCAATCATGATGTCATTCTCCTTTTAATATATGGTTAGGGGGAGTAAAAGCGTTGTGAGTTACGGCTGGTGGGTAGGCGCTGCGCGAATGATTTGATCTTACGATCGCTGTTGCAGCGAGATGCCCTTGATTGGATTAACACATTCAAAGGTGGGCATCTCACTGCAAAGGCGAACGCTGACGCTTCTCCAGATTCAAATCCTCCGCTTCGCTACCAACCGCCGTAAAGTCAAACGACTTATAGATAATCAGCTCAGGTATGTGAGCCGAGTCAAGAGCTGAATTAACTGACAAGCAAGCTAAGACCCGCTTGCTTGTCATAATTGTTTTCAAAAAATTTAAGAGCAATTAACCATCCATCGATAACAAACCGATCCTCCAACAAAAACGCTATAAGCTGAAAACATCAGTGCATCCCCTGTATGGCACAAAATGGCCGACGGTCAGTGGTTGAACTGCCGCCTGCCATTATATGCACTACAGGGAATAGTGTATCTCAAGATCTCTCCCTTAATTTCAATCCGTTATTTTCTACGCGGACGCGAAGGAGCGGATTTCTTTTTAGGAGCCGCCGGTTCACCACTCGTCGAGATTTTGTCTTCGTCGATGACAGCCTGACGCTCTTGATTGGATTCAATTTGCGCCTTCATGATGTATGTCGCTACTTCCTCTTGGATGCTAGCAATCATAGCATGGAACATTTCGAAGCCTTCAAATTGATATTCGCGCAGCGGATCGGTACCGCCGTAAGCACGCAAGTGAATACCTTGACGCAATTGATCCATAGCATCAATATGGTCCATCCATTTGCTATCGACTGCACGCAGTACGATAACTTTCTCGAACTCGCGTACCATATCTTCGCCAATCATTTCTTCACGGCTGTGGTATCTGTTGGTAACTTTTTCGAAGATCATATCCACGATCTCCTCTTTTTCCTTGCCCCACAGGTCGTCACGCGTAAGTGTATTTTCCTCAAGCAGGTTGTTATTCACATACTCTGCTACTTCTTCAAGCTCCCAGTTTTCAGGAATGTCATCACCGCAATGAGCTTCCACCACACGCTCAATGACAGGCTTGATCATGTCAAACACAATTTCCTTGATGTTCTCTGATTCCAGCACCTCACGGCGTTGTTTGTAAATAATAGCACGCTGCTGGTTCATTACATCATCATACTGGAGAACAACTTTACGCTGATCAAAGTTGTTGCCTTCGACGCGTTTTTGAGCTGATTCGATAGCACGTGTAATCATGCGACTTTCGATGGGTTGGTCTTCCTCGAAGCCCAAGCGCTCCATCATATTCAGTACGTTGTCCGCACCAAAACGCTTCATTAACTCATCGCCCAGCGATAAGTAAAACTGCGTGGAGCCTGGATCACCCTGACGTCCTGCACGTCCGCGAAGCTGATTATCAATACGACGGGATTCATGACGTTCTGTACCGATAATGTGCAAACCACCAAGTTCTGATACGCCTTCGCCCAATACGATGTCAGTACCGCGTCCAGCCATGTTGGTAGCGATGGTTACTGCGCCAGCTTCACCTGCACGGGAAATAATCTCAGCTTCCTCAGCATGATACTTAGCGTTAAGCACTTTATGACGAACGCCTTTGCGTTTCAGCATTTCAGAAAGAAGCTCCGAGTTTTCAATAGAAACCGTACCTACTAATATCGGCTGGTTCTTTTTGTTACGCTCCAGGATTTCATCTACCACTGCATGGAATTTACCTTTCACGCTCTTATACACTACGTCAGGCATATCCACACGCTGGTTGGGGCGATTCGTCGGAATTTGGAGCACTTCCAGACCATATATTTTTTTGAATTCTTCTTCTTCTGTTTTAGCTGTACCCGTCATACCCGCCAATTTGCGGTACATACGGAAATAGTTTTGGAATGTAATTGTCGCCAGTGTCATGCTTTCATTTTGTACAATGATGTTTTCCTTCGCTTCAATAGCTTGGTGCAAACCATCACTGTAACGACGTCCAGCCATCAAACGGCCTGTAAACTCATCGACAATCAGGACTTCACCATCAGCCACGACATAGTCCACATCCAAACGCATAATAGCGTTAGCTTTCAAGGCTTGTACGATGTGGTGATTGATTGTAACACTTTCCTGATCGTACAAGTTTTCAAGACCAAAGAAATTCTCAGCCTTGGATACGCCATTTTCAGTCAATGCAACTGACTTCACCTTAATATCCAGCGTGTAATCTTCTTCAACATTCAGGCTCTTCACAAAACGGTCAGCCGCGAAATACAGCTCTGTCGATTTCTGAGCTTGTCCTGAAATAATCAATGGTGTACGAGCTTCATCGACGAGAATGGAATCCACTTCATCAATGATACAGAAGTACAACGGACGTTGTACCATCTGCTCTTTATAAAGCACCATATTATCGCGCAGATAATCGAACCCAAACTCGTTGTTTGTACCGTACGTGATATCACAAGCATACGCTTCCTGCTTGGCGGCATGATCCATATTCGCCAAATTCAGTCCTACAGTCATCCCCAGGAAGTTGTAGATTTGTCCCATTTCTCCGCTGTCACGCTGCGCCAAATAGTCATTGACCGTAACCACGTGCACGCCTTTGCCCAACAGAGCATTCAAATAAACCGGCAGTGTTCCTACCAGTGTTTTACCTTCACCGGTTTTCATCTCGGCAATTTTACCTTCATGCAGCGCAATACCGCCGAGCATCTGTACGTCATAATGACGTTTGCCCAGCACCCGCTTGGACGCTTCACGAACAGTTGCAAAAGCTTCCGGCAAGATTTCTTCAGCCGTAGTCCCCTGTTCGACCCGAGCTTTAAATTCCGCCGTCTTCGCTTGCAACTCCTCATCCGAGAGCTTTTCAAAATCCGGCTCTATCTTATTGATCAGTTCAACCGTCTTCATTAAACGCTTGACGTCACGTTCATTGGTATCTCCGAAGATTTTCTTAACAATTCCTAGCATGGTTTACCCCTTTCGCGCAAAACAATTAATAGAATCAATTTCACAATTAGAAAGGGTCCATGATGAAATTGATTCCCGATATGTTTGACAGGCCCGGCTGTACCAGCCCATCGTGCGATGTTCTTTGCATAAATTGTAACAGTTTGTAGGACATGCCGCAACACAAGCAGCCTCCAGATTTGCATCCGGTTAAAGATACCAAAACAATTGACGCACGAAATACACAACTTGGTTACACTTATCCAAGTTTAAATTTCCTTACATTTACAAAAAAACATATAAAAGAGCCCTATCCCGCCAGGTTCGCAAGGATAAGGCTCGTGTTGTTTTCATTTTCCTAATATCCATGAAGCATGCTTCAATCGAAATCGTTCTATTCATTTTAAAATGTGATAAGTTCCTACTTACAGGCTATTCCCGTTCGATCAGACCGTATTTACCATCATTGCGCTTGTAAACTACGTTAACTTCTTCGTTGTCAATATTGGAAAACACAAAGAAATTATGTCCAACCATGTTCATTTGAAGAATAGCTTCTTCCACATCCATAGGTTTCAATAAGAAACGCTTGGTGCGGACGACTTCCAGCTCATCCAGTTCTACATCCTCATCTTCAGCAACAGCCACGCCACCTGCCGGATCTTCCACAAAAAGGGTTTTCAAACTACCTTCCTGACGGAATTTTCGGTTTAGCTTGGTTTTGTGCTTGCGAATTTGCCGTTCAAGCTTGTCTACCACGGCATCAATGGATGCATACATGTCATCGCTCTCGTCTTCGGCACGGAGTACAAGCCCCGGCAAAGGAATGGTTACTTCTACAGTGTGCAAATCTCTGGTTGTGCTTAACGTTACACTTCCATCAGACGTCGGGGGTGCATCGAAATACTTTTCAAGTCTGCTGAATTTCTTATCAACGTAGTCCTTCAAAGCGTCGGTAACCTCGATCTGTTGACCTCGTACTGTTAAGTTCATAGGGCACGCCTCCTTTGCCCCTTCAGTATAGCACATATGTTAACGCCAAGTAAAAAAAGAGACCAACATTTCGAAGCTATTTTACAAAATTCCTCTTTTTTCGCTAAAACGCTTCCCATAACGTCATTCTTTGAAAACAGGTATGTTTAAAATCGACTTGCATACATATGTGAATAATGAGTGCATATATAAAGATTGCTCCGCTGACGTCATGACAAACAACTATTTTGGGCTTCATGCTAAGCGATTTTTATCGAAAAAGGGGGTGTCCCTTTCCCGCTGGACAGGTACATGGACTTGTGCGGTATGCAACGCCTGGTTACAACCCAGACAATTTATACGAAAGGATTATTACACCCAGCCTAGCTGGCTCTTCCCTATACGGAGATCCCAAGATAACGGATTTGGAAGAGATAGAAAGTAGGAAGCTAATCCATGGCTTTTATTCAGCGTTACGTAACGAACCAAACGGGGGCTGTCACCTTTATAGGGAATACACTTGGGCTGGCACGCTCTAATTCGGTAGGAGTGCCGGGAACAGCGACCAGCATTGGCGCTTTCATCACAACCAATACAGCCTCTCGCTTCGGCACGTATCCATTTGGCACGACTTCTACCTTTACCAGTAACTCATCGACAGCATTCCTTGTGCTCCCTGCGGGCAGTACGGTGCTGTATGCTGAGCTTATTTGGGGAGGAAGTTATGCCAACGGCAGTACCAATGTATTGTCCAGCGTCAACAACCCGGTCACATTTCAGACACCAGTTTTATCTACTACGGTAAGTCCTGAATCTGCAACATCAGTCAACGTCACCAGTCTCAGTACCTATGTGAGAACAGCGAATGTCACAAATCTGGTCATTCAAGGCGGTGCAGGGGCATACACGGTCGGAAATGTGACGGGCACCATCACGGTTCCCGATTCCACCAACACCAACCATGCCGGCTGGACGCTGGCTGTGGTGTACAATAACCCATCTCTGCCCTTCCGCAACCTGTCACTACGTGTTGGTGGTGAAGGGGTCAGTACCGCTACAGGCTCGGTCAATGTGGTGGTGAGTGGCTTTGCCACGCCCGTACAGGGGACTTTGCGCGGCAGGGCGCTGATTAGCGCCCAAGAGGGTGACGTGGACATCACTGGTGACCGTGCGTTGTTTGGACCTACCACATCCAGTTTGACTGCGCTGTCTGGGCCTAATAATTTTTCGACTAATTTTTTCGCTTCCCAAATAAACGGAGACGACGGTACATTGGTCACGACCGGGACCTTCGGTACAACTAATGCCGTGAATGGGGCACCTGGAACGCAGGTGACGGGCGGAAGGCAAGGTTGGGACATTACCAATGTCGATATATCCTCCACGCTGCTCAACAGCCAAACCACAGGTGTCCTCCAGCTGACAACAAATGGCGACATTTACACTGTAAATGCCAATGCCATTCAAATTGATATCAATGCTCCGCTGGTGACCCTGACCAAAACAGCCAGCTCTACAGGCTTGGTTATCGGCGATACAGTGACCTATACGATTAACATTTCGAATACGGGGCTCGTCAGTGCTTCCAACACAGTGCTTACCGATACCATACCAGCCGGGGCTACCTTCGTACCCGGCAGTGTTGTTGTCGCGGGCACAGCCCAGCCAACGGCCAATCCCGCTACAGGTATCACAGTGGGCAGTGTAGCTCCTGCTTCCACGGCGACCATTACATTCCGTGCAACCGTCACTTCATTGCCAGCAAACACCCAGCTGGGCAATCAAGCATCGGCATCCTTTTCCTTCCAAACCGTGCCGGGAGGGCCTGTCATTTCTGGCAACGTTCCGTCCAACACTGCCAGTACACCAATCTACCAACCTGTTATTGGGATTGTTAAAAGTGCCAATACAACGGCTGCTACAGTTGGAGATACGATTACGTACACATTCCAGATATCCAACACGGGCAGCATTGCTGCAAATCTCAGCTTTTCGGAGAGCATTCCCACCGGATCATCCTTCATACCGGGCAGTGTGACCATTGGTGGTTCTTCCGTGCCTGCTGCCAATCCCGCTACTGGTTTTTCAGTAGGAACGATTAATACAGGTGCTACTATACCCGTGACCTTCCAAACCCTCGTCAACGCGGTTCCCGCCTCTGGTAATTTGACCGATCAGGCAGCTTACACGTATACCTTTACACCGCCTGACGGACGTGTATTGAACGGAAGCGGGACGTCCAACACGCTCACCATTCCCATATCCTCACCAAATGTGACCGTGACAAAAGCCTCTTCCCTGGCGGCAGCCGCAGTCGGAGAGACTGTTCAATTTACCATAACCGCCACAAACAACGGAATCGCCAATGTGACCAATGTAGTCGTTACCGATCCGCTGCCAAGCGGAGTTGCCTTTGTACCTGGTAGCGTCACCGTGAACGGAACTGCTTCTGCGACTGCTACACCTGTGAACGGCATTCCGATCGGCACTTTAGCTCCGGGCGCATCGGTTACGGTTGTATTTCGGGCAGCCATTAATTCTCTGCCTTCTCCTGCACAGATCAACAATCGTGCAACTGTCAGCTTCACTTCTGGGGCCTTTACCGGATCATCTTTGTCCAATCTTGTAACCATACCTGTCGTTATTGCAGCGCCGACGATTACCAAAAGCGCAAGCTCCAACCGTGCCAGCGTTGGCGGGACGATTACTTATTCATTTCTCATCGCTAATACCGGAACAGCCGTATTAAACACGACCTTGACGGAAACTGTACCGACAGGCTCCACCTTTATTCCCGGAAGCGTCATTGTCGGCGGGTCCTCAGTGCCAGGCGCCAATCCTAATACGGGAATTTCAGTGGGCACCGTAAGCCCTGGTGCGCAAATTACAGTCTCATTCCGGACGACAGTGGATTCCCTACCACCCGGGGGTGGGTTAAACGATCAGGGCCTGCTCCAATATTCATATCAGTTGCAAGACGGAAGAACCCTCTCGGGCTCGCTTCTTTCCAATATTGTTTCCGTATCGATTTCGCTTCCCAACGTAGCAGTAACCAAGTCTGCGGGATTCACATCCGTTAGTGTTGGCGAAACGCTGACCTACAGCGTGAACGCCATCAATAACGGAATTGACCCCATCACAAACACCGTGATCACCGATCCACTCCCCGGCAGCGTGTCATTTGTACCCGGGAGCGTAACCGTCGGTGGTTCACCTGTGAGCACAGCCGACCCAAGAAGTGGCATTCCAGTCGGCACCATTGGCGCAGGCGCATCCGTACAGGTGTCCTATGCTGTGCTGGTCAATGCCGTTCCGTCCGTACAGCCGCTGCAAAACACAGCCAGTGTCAGCTTCACCAGCGGTGCTTTTACCGGAACATCCCAGACAAATACCGTCTCTGTGCCGGTTTATCAGCCTCGCATCAGTGTGGCCAAATCTGCAAATACAACAGCAGCTACGATAGGCGACACGATTCTGTACACATTGTTGGTCACGAACAGCGGCAATTATAACGCTTCTGTAGCGCTGACAGATGCTATTCCTGCCGGGTCCACGTTTATGGAGAACAGCGTGGTAATCAATGGTGTTAGTCAGCCCGGAGCCAGTCCAGCAGCAGGTATTTTCATCGGAACCGTGTCGCCGCAAAGCCCTATCACACTGACATTCCAAACTGTAGTGGCTTCTCTTCCAACACCATCCCAACTGACAGACCAAGCCATCGTCGCCATTTCCTTTACGTTGCCCGATGGGCGAGTGCGAACAGATAACACATCGTCCAACGTGCTATCCATTCCTGTATCAGCACCGAATGTGTCCATTTCGAAGACTGCAGACCGTTTCACCGCCATTCCAGGTGATTCGGTATTATACACCCTGACCGTACTCAACAACGGAACCCAGACCGTGAACAATGTGGTCGTTTCCGATCCTATCCCGGCCGGCTCTCAATTCACTGCGGGTAGCGTAACGCTGAATGGCTCCACAATAGCCAGTGGAGATCCTTCTTTAGGTATCTTAATTGGGAGCATTGCCGCTGGAGGCGGAGCTACGATCACTTTCAGGGTAACGGTCTCCTCTCCATTACCAAGTCCGCCGCAGCTCACCAATCAATCACGTGTCAGCTACACCAGCGGTGCTTTTTCAGGCGTTTCAGCATCTAACCCGGTGACGGTAGCCGTCAATGCCCCCGTGCTAACTGTCAGTAAAACAGCAGATCCCATAAAGGCAACAGTTGGCGATATCGTAACGTATTCCGTGGCGGTAACCAACAATGGTAACATAGCTGCTGCTGCCACATTGACAGACAATATTCCCGCAGGCTCAGCACTAGTACCGAACAGTGTGGTCGTCAGCGGTGTTCCTATTCCTGGTACCAGTCCCGAAGCAGGTCTGTCTATTGGCTCCATTGCACCTGGAGCCGTAACTCAAACAACTTTTCAGGTGGTGATTACTTCCGTGCCTTTACCTCCCCAACTCACCGACCAGGCGAATATCAGCTTTTCCTTTCAACCGCCGGATGGCCGGATTGTTAACGGCAATGTTTCGTCCAATATTGTCACAATTCCTGTATCGTCACCCAATGTGCAGGTCAGTAAAAGCACCTCGGCAACTGATGCCGTTCCTGGTGATACGATAACCTATACTATTACTGCTACCAATAGTGGCATCGAAATCATAACAGATGTTCGTGTGACCGATACCATTTCGACAGGCTCCTCTTTTGTTCCTGGCTCGGTTATTGTAAATGGAACAACATTGCCGTCAGCCAGCCCCTTAACGGGGATTCCAATCGGCTCCATCGCTGCTGGGGCGTCAACAACCGTTACCTTTTCCGTGTCTGTCAGCAGCCTGCCTGACCCACCTCAGCTGAGTGATCAGGCTACAGTTTCTTTTACCAGCGGTACACTGAATTTTACATCACTCTCCAACACAGTTGTCGTCCCTGTTTACCAGCCTATTATCAATCTTGTTAAAACCGCAAATACGAGTCAAGCAACGGTAGGCGACACCGTAGTCTATACACTCACCGCCCAAAATACAGGTAATCTAGCAGCGACCGCCACCTTCACCGATGCCATTCCATCAGGCTCCTCCTTTATACCGAATAGCGTCACCGTGAACGGTCTGCCTGTTGCTGGAGCCAATCCTCAATCAGGGATAGTGGTCGGAAACATTGCAGCAGGGGCTTCTGTCGCCCTTACCTTTCAAGTGGTCATTAACGCTGTCCCTGCTGGTCTGGGTCTATTAAATCAAGGTTCGGCCACATTCACCTTCCAGCCGCCTGACGGCCGCACATTAAATGGAAGCGCACAATCCAATCCGGTGTTCATTCCCGTATCCAATCCGAATGTCACCGTGACCAAAACGGTCAATCAGACCTCTGTAGCCTTCGGCGATACCATTACGTATACCATTAACGCAGTAAATAGCGGCATTACACCCGTGACGGGAACTGTCTTTATCGACCCGATTGCTGATGGCACTACTTTTATACCTAATTCCGTACAAGTCAATGGTGTCACTATACCGGGCGCCAACATCGCCACAGGCGTATCCGTAGGCACCGTCCCTGCCGCCAGCTCAGTAACGGTCACCTTCCAGACCACGGTAACATCCTTGCCAGTGTCAGGTTTGTCAACGGATCAGGCAACGGTCTCTTTTAATTCCGGGGCTTTCGCAGGTCAATCCGTCTCGAATCAAGTCAGCCTGCCTGTATTACAGCCGATCTTGAATGTGACCAATACCCTCAGTGCAGATCGTGCAACCGTAGGGAATACAATTGGCTTTTTCATCACTGTAACCAATACCGGCAACGCGCCTGCAGAAACGGTCGTGCTTGATCTGTTGTCCAGCTCGCTTAGCCTGAATCAAAATAGCGTATTGGTCAACGGTGCGCCCATTCCCGGAGCAGACCCCATTACAGGCATTAATATCGGTTCAATCGCCCCAGGCGAGACGGTAACCGTCTCGTTTAGCGCCGTGGTCATATCGGTACCACCAGGCTCCATACTAACCAACCAGGCCACTGTGAACTACACGTTCCAGCTACCAGATGGACGAACGCTGACCGGAAATGGTGCAGCCCTACCTGTATCCATTCCGATCTCATCACCGAATGTTACAGCCACAAAGGCAGCTGATGTGGCTGTCGCTGTCGTGGGTGATTCTGTCCCCTATGTCATAACTGCGTTCAATAACGGACTCGATCCGGTTACTAACGTAATCGTCACAGATACTATTCCTTTTGGAACTGCCTTTGTCCCGGGCAGCGTTACAATCAATGGTACTCCTGTTGTTACAGCCAATCCGCAAAACGGCATTCCTGTCGGAACGCTTGGAGCTGGGGGCGGAGCCACGATTCGCTTTTTGCTTAACGCACAATCACTGCCTTCGCCAGCGTCCATCACCAATGAAGCGACCGTCAGCTTCACTTCAGGTACCTTTAACGGATTTTCGGTATCCAATCCCGTCACCATCCCTGTGTATCAACCGATCGTCACTGTAACCAAAAGCGCGGGAACGGGAAGAGCTACGGTTGGAGATACTGTAACCTATACATTCTCCGTTACGAACTCTGGAAACATCGGTGCAGATACCGTACTTAGTGATCCCATTCCGGCAGGGGCTGCTTTTATCCCTAATAGTGTAGTAATCAATGGTACCGCCGCACCTGGTTCGGATCCAAGTGTTGGGATTCCATTAGGTATCATAGATGCAGCTACGACCGTTACTCTGACCTTTCAGGCAGTCATTACCTCAGTGCCCGCATCAGGTACATTGGTCAATCAGGCGACCGCAGCTTACAGCTATCAACCTCCAGATGGGCGTGTCCTGACTGGAAGTGCAGTATCTCCGTCCGTGACCGTCTCGGTCTCTTCGCCGGATGTGGACGTTACCAAAACAGCCTCTGCTACGGATGCCGTAGTCGGAGATACCATTACGTATACTGTGATCGCTACGAATAACGGAATCAGTCAAGTCGTCAATGCCGTTGTATCTGATCAACTGCCGCCCGGCACCAGCTTTGTTCCGGGTAGCGTAACCGTGAATGGAACTTCGGTACCTGCTGCGTCGCCAAGCTCCGGTATCCCTGTAGGTACCATTGCAGTAGGTGGTTCGGCAGCAGTTACATTCCAGGTCTCCGTCGTTAGTCTGCCGCAGCCGCCGCAAATAACCAATCAAGCGACCGTCAGCTTTACTTCAGGCGCGTTGACCACGTCTTCGCAATCCGATCCGGTTACCTTGCCTGTTTATCAGCCGATCATCGGCCTGACCAAAACCGTCAACACCGTCAACACACAAATCGGCTCAACATTGGTCTACACCCTGACGCTCACTAATACCGGAAATATTGCCGTTATACCTGTGCTGTCGGATAACATTCCTACTGGCTCTGAGCTACTGCCTAACAGCGTAGTCGTTAACGGCATCCTTGTACCAGGAGCTTCGCCAGTTACAGGCATAACGCTCGGATCACTGGCCCCCTCAGGCAGTATTACAGTGAGCTTCCAAACCATCGTCTCGTCTCTACCAACTCCGCCTATATTGACCGACCAAGGGCAAGCGAACTTTACGTACTCACCGCCAGATGGTAGGGTGCTGAGTGGTTCCGTCACATCCAATACAGTCAATGTTGCTGTGTCTGCACCTAATATTCAGGTGACGAAAACATCCAGTCTGGCAACCGCTGTAGTCGGAGATACGATCAGATATACACTGAGCATCACGAATAGCGGTGTGGATTCAGTCACAGATACCGTCGTAACCGATACAATTCCTGAAGGCACCTCCTTCGTTCCGGGCAGTGTCCTCATCGACGGAGTAGCCTTCCCTAATGCCTCTCCGGTTACTGGAATTGCCATTGGAAACGTCGCATCTGGAAATACATTCGTCGTCAGTTTCCAGACGACTGTCCAGTCTTTGCCGCAGCCACCACTGCTCACAGATATTGCAGCCGTCACGTTTACTAGCGGAACGTTCACTGGCACTGCATTTTCCGATCCACTCATCGTACCTGTGTTCCAACCGTTAATTGCAATTACTAAAGCATCCAGCACTCTCAACGCCTCCGTCGGCGATACACTGACTTACACGATTACGGCCGTGAATAGCGGCAATATTGCAGCAGCGCTTACCATCAGCGATAACATCCCGATCGGATCGACTTTCCTTGCCAACAGTGTCAGCATTGCTGGCAGTCCGCAACCTGGATTGTCCATCGAAACTGGCGTTCCAGTTGGATCCGTGTTGCCAGGCGGAACAGTATCCGTAACGTTCCAAACCGTTATCAATACTCTGCCTAATCCACAGGTGTTGGTCGATCAGGCATCAGGCTCATTCACTTTCCAACCACCAGATGGCAGAACTGTATCCGGATCTGCGGTATCCAATTCAGTTAGTATTTCTGTATCCTCACCAGACGTTAGCATCGTCAAAGGAACGGCGGCTACCGACGCCATCATTGGCGATATCATCACCTACACACTGGCTGTCTCCAACAATGGGATCAGTACAGCCAGTAATATAGTGGTTTCAGATATAATTGCGGCGGGAAGCTCCTTTGTAAATGGCAGTGTTACCATAAACGGAACTTCCTTCCCTGATGGAAACCCTGGATTTGGTATTGCCATCGGTACACTCGCTCCAGGAGCTGTTACTACCGTTACGTTCCAGGTTCGAGTCGATTTCTTGCCCACACCGGCACAATTAAACAATCAGGCATCCGTTAGCTTTACCAGCGGGGCATTTACTGGTAGCTCAACATCTAATGTAATAACCATTCCGGTCTTCCAGCCGATCCTGACAGCAGTCAAAACAAGCAATACCAATAATGCCACAGTCGGAGACATCATCACTTACACGATTGTCGTATCTAACACGGGTAACATTGCAGCCTCAACTACTGTAAGTGACAATATTCCAGACGGCTCTGTATTCCTTCCTAACACCGTCTCAATTAACGGCATTGCAGCTCCCGGCGCAAGCCCTGTTTCCGGCATCCCGACTCCAGCCATACCACCAGGACAATCGGCGACCATCACTTTCCAAGTGCTGGTATCTTCCATCCCTGCAACCATACTGCTGGTCGATCAGGCTGAGGTAGAATATCGCTTTAATGCACCAGATGGACGAGAGGCAGGCGGTTTCCATTCATCCAACATTGTTGAGGTTGCCGTGTCACCGCTAGACATCACATTAAGTAAAAGCGTAAGCTCACCTTTCGCCACTACTGGTGATACCTTGACGTATGAACTCGTGATCCTCAATGAGGATGCGAATACCGTGCAAGATGCCCGTTTGCTGGATACTTTGCCAGAGGACATCGAGTTTATTACAGGTTCAGTTCAGATTAATGGATCTACGGTGGCAGAAAGCGATCCCGGAACCGGCATACCTTTGCCACCGTTAGAAGCGAATACCAAGACTGTCATATCCTTTGATGTCCGTATCACAGCGACAGAACAGCCAGGGCCACGTACGAATCAGGCGCGCTTGTTACTCTCAAATGGTGAAGAAGCGAGTGCTGTTTTGTCCAATGCTGTCACCATTGCCTTACTTCAGCCTGTGGTGAAACTGATGAAAATAGCCAGCACGGAGAGCGTACAGCCAGGTCAAAGCATCACCTATTCCATCATCACAGAAAATACGGGAAATATCGGTGCGTTTGGCTTGTTAACGGACTCATTGCCATCGGATCTTTCTTTTGTTCCCGGCTCTGTTTCGGTTAATGGAACCCCTCAATATGGGGTCAGTCCAGGGCAAGGCATTGCCCTAGGCACCATCGCACCAGGAGAAAAAACGACTACCGTCTTCTCCGCGCTTGTCGTTCGTGCCTCCGAGTCTGGCACACTGGTGAATCAAGCTTCGCTGGCTTACTCCTACCAGCTGCCGGACGGACGAAGCACGAATCTGGTAACTGCTTCACCTTCTGTCTCGGTTAAAGTAGCCCCTACTGCTAAAGGAGTCTTGTCAGCCGTGCTACGCACAACAGTATCTACTGTCGCATTAAGCGATGCTGTGCCTTATCAGTTGACTCTTGTTAACGATGGAGGCTCGGTCATTACCGATGTAGTGTTAGCCGATTACGTACCGAATGGAACCATCATAAACCCGGATAGCTTGAGAATTAACGGTTCTCCACCTGCTGCTAGCAAGCCGGGTGAACCATTATTTATCGGCAGCTTACAGGCGGGACAGACAATGGATGTATCCTACAGCGTGAACGTTCAGTCTCTGCCTCTCGGAGGACGTCTAAACAATAGCGTACGTCTTCAATATGCTGGCAGTGACGGTGCGAGCGAGGTTACCAGCAATACCGTGACTATAACTGTTTTTGATCCACAGCTTGCCGCAAGTATCTCCACGGAAAATACAGAGGCTATCGCAGGAGAACGCCTCACTTATACGTTACTGCTCAACAACTTTGGCAACGTAACATCCGAAGTTACACTGCAAAATTTCATTCCTGCCGGGACTCTATTGATTCCTGACAGCATACAGTTGAACGGTCAATCACTGTCAGGAACCGATCCTACTGTCGGTGTTAGCCTTGGGTCTGTGGAACCTGGGCAGTCATTGACACTGACTTATCAAGTGACCGTATCGGAGACGCCTCCATCCGGTTACATCGTAAATCAAGCTGCCCTTGCCTACTCGTTTACGTTACCTGGAGGAAGAACCGTGTTGGGAACATTGACTACGAATACCGTTACAATCCCAGTGGTATTCCCGCTGCTCGAATTAGTTAAAAAGGTGAATACGACGGATGCCTCTGTAGGCGACACACTCACCTTCACCATCCAAATTACTAACAAAGGAGGAATCCCAGCGCAGTATCCTCTGTTCACAGATCCGTTGCCGCATGGACTCATTTATGTACCCAACAGCCTAACTATCCAAGAAAAAGCACAGCCAGGCGCTAATCCCGCTGTAGGTATCACGCTCCCGGATATTGCACCAGGGGAGACGCTCACCCTTACGCTCCAGGCACAAATTCGTGAAGCACCAGCAGAGGGAACATTCAGCAACCAAGCCACCATCGAATATACCTCACGTCGTAGTGGTGGAGAGACCATCCATGAAACAACCCAAACCAACACCGTCGGCGTGACCGTTATTGCCGCCATCCCTAAACTTACGCTTAGCTCCAGCGCTTTGCGTGTCGGGCAAGAAGATACCCTGTCCTTCACCGTCCATGTGGAAAACATCGGCAATACTCCGCTGGAAGAGCTCTTGCTCACAGCACCATTCTCAGCCGAAGATTTCCTTGTACTGAGAACCGTCACCGTGAATTCTGTGCCGCTTCCGCATCCTAACCTGCTCCAAGGTATTCCGTTAGGTCGGCTTGACCCAGACCACAAAGCCGTCATCGTCTTTTCTTTCGACATCGAATCTGCGCTCCGCGCGTATCTGATCGCCCAGGTCATCCTGCGCTATCAATTCCGCTATCCAGACGGAAGCGTAGAGAAACAATCTGCCTCCTCCAATACCATTTTTGTGGAGATGGCTGACTTTGATGGTTCTCTAGAGTAAACCTTCTATTGTGTTGAGCTCCTTACCACCGGGTAAGGGGCTTTTTTATGTAATTAGAAAACATAAAAAAGCCCTGGAATATATTCCAGGGCAGTTGCTAGCGCGTTATCCATTGCTAACCATCTTACCAATTATGTAGGTCGGCTATGCCGGGGATGATTATAATTTGGTTACGTTAGCGGCTTGTGGTCCACGTGCGCCTTCGACAATGTCGAACTCCACGTCTTGTCCTTCTTCAAGTGTTTTGAAGCCTTCTGTTTGAATTGCGGAAAAATGTACAAATACGTCGCCGCCGTCAGACGTTTCAATGAAACCATAACCTTTTTCTGCGTTAAACCATTTTACTTTACCTTGCATGCACTAACATTCCCTTCGTCATCAAATGAAGTGAAGCTCTCGCCCACATTTCCGACTATACCACCCAAAGTTATCCATTGTCAATTGGAATTGATAATGTTTTCATTCATAGTTATTCCAATTTTACAAAGCAATCTATTTCTATAGATTGAAATGGTATATTAAGCAAAGAGTTTACTATACAAGTATAGTAAACTCTTTGTGAATGTTTGAAACTCCTAGGGAAAAAACATTGGGAATTTTTGTTATTTCTTTTTTACTTAATTATAGTAAACTACCGTTGGCTGGGGCTCAATTCCTTTTGCATAGTAGTAATTCAAATCACTTACAAAATCAATTACTTTCTTTGTATCCAGATCATACACAAGAATGTCTGGATCTCCAGCCATATCAATAAAATCTACGCGTCTCGGCGTAGTTCTGCCACTGGTGTCAACAAAAGAGGAACTGTGATACGGTGGGTTGCCAGAACTATATGCAGATTCAAAATAGGTAAAAAGCGTGTCTGCATTTAGAACAATCAGAACAGCATTATCCGAGCTTGCATAATTTGAGGTATACTTCACAGGCGTAGTGATACTTTTAACCCGTACATCTGATACATTATGACTCCTTGAAGAATAACTGCCACCACTGGAGAAGTTGAATTCTCTTGACCATTCCAAATTCGGGTTCGCCACCGTTGTATTGGCAATTTGGGTCCCATTCACCTTAATATCTCCATTTGGATACTCAATGACCGTATATAACAAATTGTTCGAGTAGGATGTTAGCTTGGCCGTCTTACCATTAATCGGTGTATCCGCTGGCGAGGCCGCATTCATGTGGATACTATAGCTTTCACCTACCGTTCCTGTGGAGGTAACACGAAGTCCCCAGTCCCCTGCTTTTAAGTCTGTAGCAAACTTCAATTCAGAGGCCTTTCCTCCAAAACCCGTCAAACTTGCTGTTCCCGTGTTCCAATCAATCGAGTACAAGTCAAATCTATAATTGGGATTACTGGATTTGATCTGAGCCAGAATGCTTCTATCCGTAGGTACGTTAAAGAACCAAAAATCTGTTGGATCAGCTGTCGTTAAAGAATCAGTGAAACTCATGAGGTCACCATTCACATTGAAATTAGACATTAATGTAACCCGATGATTGTTTACTTTAAGAGTTTCACCATATACAGCCTCAGTCGTGCTAGTAGGTTCCAGCGCTTGAGTCGTATTAAGCGAAAGTGACGTATCAGTATCCTTCGCCGTTGAACTTGATGAGCTGGCCTCAACTGAGGCTGGAGCTATTGACATACTGCTTAATACTAAAATGGCTAATAAAATTCCAGAAAGATATTTTCCCCACTTCATAAACATCATCCCTTCTCAGAATATTTAAAATTATTCATAGATTGAAAATAATTCCTATGGATGATGTACTAATTCTATAACATACTTAATTATCCTTTATTCTAAGATTTCGTCTTAGACGATCTTACATTGAATCTATGAACGAGTATTGATCAGCACCATCAACATACAAAGAGAGCACTGTCGGCGGGGGAAGCTAGGAAGGTTCATTGCACCTCTTCTTTCGAATCCCTCGTCCAATAATACCAACTTTCCATTTTTTGAATTCTGTAACCACACTTTATATATAAATTCAATGCATTGTAATTTCGACCTTGTGTTGAAACTACTAGTTGTTCAATCGGCCTGCTTTCAAGAAACACCTTTAATTCTGTTAGCAACTTCGTGCCCATTCCATTGCTTTGATGTTTCAGATCAATTCCTAAAAGACCGATTCTTGCCTTTCTATTTATTAGATTTTCTTTAATTGTCACAAATCCAATAATTTCTCCATTTAATTTAATGACAAGACAATAATCATCGAACGCACCAGTAATAGACTTTTTCACCCATAGTTTATATAACTCATCCACTTTTTCAATATTAAAAATATGTGGATAACAAGAATATCTACTATTCTTAAATAATCCAGTCATCATATTTTGTAAAACAGGAAAGTCATGCTCCGTTGCTAATACAAGAGAACTTTTATTCTGTGCATTAGTATCTATTCTAGTCTCAAATGTTACTTTAGTATCCGCTAAGTGGAAATTTTCATTTTCGAGAAAATGAATAGTCGTTATATCATCAATTTTACAAAGTGCTTGTATAAAATCTAATTGATTCTTTTCTATCACATGTTGAAAATATGAGCTCGTAACTGGGGAAGTAGTAGAAACTTCCGCCATATTCATAGCAAAAAAAATAGAATCCCAATGCAAAAGCCTTAGCATCCTAAATCCCTCCAACTATACTGTCGAAAAAAATCGTATATACAATCTACAATCTTATTTATATCTGACTCTTTTATATTAAAATAGAGAGGTAATCTAATTAAGCGTTCGCTCTCTCTAGTTGTATAGGCATCCTCACCAATAAATGAACTATGCTTTAATCCTGCCTCGGAACTATGAAGCGGCACATAATGAAAAACAGCCATGATTTCATGTATTTTCAAAAAATTCAATAGTTCGGTTCTTATTTCTAAATCTCTTACTTTAATATAAAACATATGAGCATTATGGGTACTATTAAGAGGTATAAATGGTAAGTCGATTAAATTTAATTCACTCAAAGGCTGTAATAGATTAAAATATAAATTCCAGCTAACCAATCTATTCTTTGTAATCATTTCTGAGGCCTCAAGTTGTGCCATTAAAAATGCAGTGTTTAGTTCACTAGGGAGGTAGGAAGAACCTATGTCAACCCAAGTATACTTATCTACCTGACCTCTAAAAAATTTAGATCTGTTTGTCCCTTTCTCACGTATTATTTCAGCCTTTTCCATAAATGTTTCATCATTAACTAACAAAGCGCCACCTTCCCCGCAATGTACATTCTTGGTTTCGTGAAAGCTGATACATCCTAAGTGACCAAGGGTACCCAGTTTCCTTCCTTTATATTCGCTAAGAATCCCTTGTGCTGCATCCTCCACAACTGCCAAATTGTATCTATTCGCCAAATCTAATATTTTATCCATATCACAAGCTACTCCAGCATAATGCACTGGGACAATTGCTTTTGTTTTATCTGTGATCGCATCTTCTATAAGATCTTCATCAATATTCATAGTATCTGGTCGGATATCCACGAACACAATCTTAGCTCCTCTTAAAACAAAGGCATTAGCAGTGGATACAAATGTATAAGATGGCATGATAATTTCATCACCCTGTTGGATATCCAAGAGAATAGCAGCCATCTCCAGAGCATGTGTGCAAGAAGTCGTTATTAGTGTTTTTTTCACATTAAAAGTTCTATCAAACCAATTTGCACATAACCGCGTAAATTGTCCATCACCCGAAAGATGTCCACTAGAAAATGACTCTTTGATATACTCTCCTTCTTTACCTACGATTGCCGGTACATTGAAATTTATCATTATCATCTCTCATTTCAGCAAATTATGTGGTGAAGCCCATGCAGCTTAATAAAAGTGTGGTGATTTAGTCATAGTCTCTATAATCTCTCTCATAACCTTTTCACTGTCAAAAATTTCATTCGCCCTGTTTATTGCTACAGATCTTTCGCGTTCCCTAAATACGGGGTTTTCCCAATTTTTTATAAATGTATTCACATCATCAAAACTGTCAATATGATAGTACTCTCCTGCCGTGTGAGCAACATCCCCGAAGGCATATGTAAAAACGGGTAGCCCTTGCCTTAATGCAATAGCCGCAGAAGTACCACCTCCAGATCGAACTGTGTTCAAATAAGCGTCACACACTTCATATACAGCTGCTAAGTCCCTTTGAACTCCGACATGGACAGATTGTTTTTCAAGAGTAGCATATTGATTCCTTATCTTATTATAATTTTTAAGTTCACCTATAAACATAATGCGGGTATGATCATTACATTTCAGCAAATCGTCCAGCTCTGTTAAAAAAGAATCGTCTAGCTCCGTATCAAGCCGATTACCTACTATGGCCAATACAAAATTGTCCTCGCCTAACCCCCAATACTCTCTATGCATTTTAGTCTGTGGAGGCGTATATTTATAAGTAAACACACTCTCAATAACAGATTCCCGAGACCTGTTTAATTCTTCTAGGGTGTTCAAATCTGCTGTGTTTATTTTTCTGGGCAAAATAGAAAATGTGCTCTCTGAGATGGGGAGATCATAAGCTAATGGCAGAGTGATAACAGGCACAAAATTAGAAAATAGGTCGGAGCTTACATTTGAGCCTGAGACAGATAAAACAAAAAGCGGCTTTAAATGTAATATCATTTGGATTAGCTCTGATATCTGGGCACCATTTGGCATTTCCTTTTTACATTGAAAGAATGGAATACTTAAATCTTCATACACTAGCTTTTCAGTTTGATTGTACCCCTCAACATAGTTAGATAGGACAGCTCCGAAATAAGGCGTGGTTATAGATCTTGGCATGTCTGCGGTATTGATAAGGAAAATATTTTTTTTGAGATTATATAAAGCTTTGCAATGATCTAGCGCTACTTGTGTTGGGCTATGTAACATAGAAAGCATCTGTCCAGCTACAACAACTACAAGATCTTGGTTGCGTTCTTCATAAGGAATCCAATTCGCCTCGTTTGCAATTTGATTATTAAAATACTCAAAATATTTTCGATATATCCTTCTCAGTCTGTTAGTGTTTTCCTCCGTTTTTAATTTAGGAGTAGTAAAAAGAAAGCTCGTAATTTGCCAGTAAACAAAATGAAGCACATCTATTCTTACTTCTTTTTCTATAGATTCAAAAATATCATCCAAAAACTTCTGATCCTTTGTACAGGTGAGTAAAAATGACGTTAAATATAGTCCCCAATTCTTATAATCTGATATCATTTGTTCGATTTCAGTTACTATCTCTTGACGACTATTTGAATTTATACTTTCAAAGTTTCCAATTAATTTGGTTAGTTCATGATCCAGTAATTTGTATACTTCCACATTCGACAATTTATCATTTGACAGTATTTTTTCTATTTCAAGCATTGCCTCAGAATAGCTCATTAGGAACCTCTTTTCATTCTATCATTAGGGTTTGTTAAGGAAACCGAATTTAGGCGTGAAAAGCCAAATAATCCTCCTAATCTCCCTTTTCATGCCCCAAAAATCAAATCTAATTTTGGATAAAAAAACACAAGGAACAAACACAGTAGTTCGTTCCCATTCACATCCCACAGATCACAAATACGATGATGTCCCTAGAGGAGGTAGACGTATACAGTCTATTCTATCCATCCAAAACTCTCTGTTATCAGAAACCCCTCCTTCTCTTGTACTAAAAGCACCAACAAATCCATTCTTCACTAGAACTGGAGTTAGTTTGTCCAACATTAACTTTTGGTTAACTCCACCACCAAAAGCAGGCGTATACCAGATCGGGTTTATACCTAAAACACTCTTCATCCAATCTTTACAAGGACCGATTTCAATATCATAAAATTCCTGTGGATCGCCATTGTAAGGAATATGATTATGAGCATGCACACCTATAGTCATTCCTGCCTGGCTCATTTCAACTATTTCTTCTGTACTTATATAAAAATCATTTATAAATTTTTGCTTATCGGGAAACAAGGACTGAAAAATAGACTCGAGAAAGATAGTTGCTTCCGTAACAGATAATTTAAAATTAAGCATAAATTTATTGTATCTGCGGAGTTTTTTCTGTTCATACTTATAGATTTGGCTCTCCTCTTCCACACCGCTCGTATCATATGTTCCACTCAATAATTCCCATAACTCTTCATCGGATTTGAAGGAGAGCACCGTGTGTACCAAATGAACTAATGGAACGTTACCTGTGAGGTGTGGACCAGACATGACTGTAAAATATGCAGGAATTCCTTTTCTTTTCAAGATGTCAAAAGCAAACGTATATTGGTCTTTTGTACCATCATCAAACGTTAGTACACACCATGGTTCCGAGTTGGACTTATCAATCTCGTCTAACGAGATAATTCGATGTGTCTTGCTAATTAAATCTAGCTGTTCTTCAAAGTCATGGGGATGCATGGGAACAATCCCACCCCATCCTTTCTTCTCACGTACATAGTGGTACATCGCAGCAATATTACCCATTATCAATTCCACCCTTTAGGAAGTGGCCAAATGTTGGGACGATCCATATCTCCGTCAGTTTTAACAAGATATATGTCATTCACTTCCGTATTTTGAAAGTAACCTTCATTTTTTTTAATTTTCCATACAAAATTAATGGGATTAACACGATAACGAAAAGGCTGGAACAGACCTGCCAATCCACATTCCTTTGGCGTGTAGTCTATATTTTGTTTTTTAAAACCGATGGATTCCAGAACATGCTCTAAACGATTTGAACTTAACTGAAAATCCGCCGCAACACACCCTTGGTCACGAGCCCATGACAAAACCCCAGATACCATCTCAATCAAACGATGATCTGCTATTCCTTCCCAAACCTCCGCATTAGCTGGGATGATTTCTATAATCCTTAATACTTTTGTGCCGTGGGTACTCCCCTCTGGAGCATATACTCGATCTAGACGTGCAATTACAATCCCCTCAGCAGTGGAATCACCGAAAAATAAATACTTATAGCCCGCACTATTTATATATCTCCATTCCCAAAAGGAGGCGCTACGGTACTGCGAAAGTGAGAATCGATGTTGAATACTTTTAATGTATAATTGCTCTAACTCCTCACCCGTAATATTGAGTATTGGGCTGTATGAATGTATCAATCTTTCCTCAACACCTGATATCCATTGTCCAATAACCGAATGATCGAATGAATCATTTAGTAGGTTAACATAACCGTTGGCGTCAAGCGGAATGATGTAACGGTTCAAATGATCTGAATACGAATACCCCATACGTTCATACATAGGTACCACTTGAAGATTACAACCTAAGGTCACGCACACCGAATTATACTTTTCAGCTTCTTTCATAAGCATAATGCCCAAGCCACTGTTTCTATACTTCTCTGATACAATCCACATGGCGAAACTGATACCTTTATATTGTTCTCCGTTAGAACTATACTCACTAGGAATGACCCCAAGGAACCCCTCAATACAACCATTGTCAATCAGCAGTAAACTTTCCGATAAACCATTCTCGTCAATCCGATACTGCCAATCAAACAATTCTTTGTTATAGATAGCATGCTCTGGGGACCAATTAATTCTCATAAACGCAACCAGCGACTCATAATCAGAATCTTTATATTTTACAATTTCCAATAGCTTTCCCTCCTTTTCACGCGTTATATTTTTCTACATAACATTTCGAAGAAAATATCAATTATGAATATTATTCAAAATATGCAAAATGCTTTGCACTGAAACTATATTAGCTATTTCATCAATGGGAATAGACACATTAAAATTAGCTTCAAGTTCCATCACTAAATTCAATTGATTGAGCGAATCCCAATTTTCAAAGTCACTTTTTACCGATCCTAATGTCACTTTTTCGACAGACACATTCATAATTTTAGATATTATCAATTGAACTAACTCAAATTTATTCAAAAAGAGCACTCCTTAAGTAAGATATGATGAGGTAAGAATATCTCTCCTAGATCTAATTCATTGTTTTTGGATACATCCCTATACTTCTTTGAAATAAAGTCATAAAAAGGTTTATTCTTTTCTGTTTTTATATACATACCCTTAATACTATGGGGGGAAAAATGCTTGGTAACTAAATAAAGCATTGCTTCCTCAATTCCCTTGCCCATGACACGACAACTCATAACAAAATCATGGATTTCAGCCTGACCTTCATCATCACATGAAACCGAAATCAGTCCTGTATAACCTGCATTTCCAAATTTGTCTTCCACTTCAAATAAGATTGCATGATTATTCGGCAGTTCACTCCAGGACCAATACTCTTCAATCGTAAACCTGCGGGTTGCCATGTTAAACTGATTCGTTTTATTCATTAACTGGACAGCACGTGTTAGCAATAATTTATTCAATTTATGTGGAGTCAGCTTAATTTCAAGTGAATGTAGCCATTCTTCCAATGATTCTACGTTTAACTTTATCGACTCTCGCTTTTGCTCCTGTTTGAACCAGTCTGTTCGTTTACGATCCTCCAACGTTATAGCAGGAGTCTCGAAACAATCCAGTTGGCTAATAAAAACAGGGTATTGGGTAACATCAATAGGTAGGTCAGGTACATATACTTCTGGAAGAGCCTGCTTGATACGATCTCTTTCAGATGGATTATCGTCTAGAAATACAACAGATTGCAGACCTAGGTTGAGCTCCTTTACAATTTCAACCACATTGGCAGCCTTGTCGTTCCAGTTGATTCGAATTGAAGAAAAGTCCTTTTTTCTCAGAATCATTTCCGGATGCTGTTCTATCATTTCTAGTGCTATCGGTTCGCTGTTTTTACTGCATATAGCCAGGATGACACCTCGGTTACTCAATCTGTGCAATTCTTGCTGAAAAAGCTTGAAACTCTCACCGACGGGATCAATCCCCCCCAGTTTGATGTTGTCAATACCATCGTCACCAATCACGCCACCCCAGAGTGTATTATCCAGATCACAGATAATTAACTTTTTACTTTGTCCGTATAGACCACTAATGATTGATTTTAGCTCATTGGATACAAAGAGAAAAAAATCGCGAGAGAACTGAATTTTCCCAAGTGCATACATTTTAGCATCGTAGCTTTTTTGCTGGATTGCTGCATACCAATAGCTAGAATCAAGAATGATAACATGCTCGTGCTCTTGTAGTCGTTCTGAAAGACGTAGATTCATTTGCATAAGTACATTGCTTAATCCTACATTGTGCTTTAATGTCATCGATTGTATCCAACGGTAATGAGGTGGGAGGGACCAAGACACAACAAAAATATGTTTTGCTTTTCCCTCAGCCCTGATAATAAGCTCGCAAAATTGATCGACTTCATTAAGAACATCACCGATATTAATTTCCTTATACTCCAGCAGTTTATTAAAAGAAGGAATTACTTTCTCAGGACTTGTCCATAAAAGCAACATATCCTTTTTTTCCGACCATACGGAGTGATCAGAATTCATAAGAACCTGATTTACTTGATTATAAGGAGCTTCTGTCACTTCTAACGTCAAATCTTGATAAGATCCCTCTAGAAAACGAACCATCGGATTTAGATTAGAATCAGAGAGGATTAATAGTTTATTTTTTCTCATTTATTTTCTCCCCCATAAATCAAGGTTCAACTTACTTCATAATGGCGACACTACCACATAAGTCACTTATAGGAGTGTACTTAACACCATGTTCTCTACAATACTCTCTAACCGCCTGTTTTACACCATGAAATCGAGTACTGTTGTAGTCATGGATTATAATATATCCCCCATCTGACATCTTAGGATAGAAAAATTTTAATCCTTCGAGAATAGGCTGATACAAATCAACATCCAAACTAACAAATGCAAAAGTTTCATTCACGTCACTTGCTGATTCTGGAAAATACCCTTTTTTCACAATACAATTTTCTTTATACATCATTTTATTCAGTACTAAGTCCACATCCGAATTGCAAAATTCTCCTGCAACCGAGTTCGAAAAATCACCTTTATTTTCGTTATCAATATCCTTCTGGTCAAAACCGCTAAAGGTATCAAATAAATATAGTTGACGATCAGGAAAAACCCGGTTAATATACTTAGAAAATTCCCCCTTAAACACACCGAGCTCTGCTACACTTCCCTTTACTCCGCACTCATTTATTTCATCAGCAATTTGCCGTAATAGAGCCAGCCTAGTATCAAATTTCAAACTCATAAAATAGTCAATAATTTTTTCCTTTTCAATCGACAACTCTTCAGTTAGCTGTTTGTACACTGATTCTCCATGAATATTCGCTATAATTACATAATCGAATACAAGCTTACAAATTTCATTAGGAGCAACGACCGGTTTGGACAAAAATTTCGAGCCTTGTTTAGATCCATCATTGTCTGCAAATGCGATAACCTCGAATTCATCACTTAATAGATAATGAACACGAAGTCCTCCGTCACCTGCACCAAAAATAACTACCTTTGCTTTATCAATCAAATTCTACACCTCTCCCGAAATAAGCATCATAAACATAATGACTGAATAAATGCTCTTTTTATGCAAAACATAGCTGTGCTAATTGAGTTCAATATTATATTCATCGAAAAAAGGCCTTCATTTGATTAATAACAAAACTCTGCTCATCCACCGACATATTTGTTCCAGAGGGCAAACAAACTCCTTTTTCAAATAATATTTTGCTAATATCCAAGCCACCTTCATGAGCATAATACACGGCATCTTTAAAGAGTGGTTGCAGATGAAGCGGCTTCCATACTGGTCGAGATTCAATATTATCTTTTCCTAAATAACCTATTAAATCACTAACGCTTGTACCAATAATTTCAGGGTCTATTATCATTGTTGTCAACCATCGAGTAGACTTACCAAAACTCTTTTCCGGAATAAATTGTATTCCATCAATTCCTGATAGCTCATAGCTATACTTTTCAAAAATTTCTCGTTTCTGTTGAATGCGTTCGTCCAACACACGAAGCTGCCCTCTCCCTATACCAGCTAGGACATTACTGAGACGATAATTGAAGCCTACATCCTCATGCTGATAATGTATCGCCTTTTCCCTCGCCTGAGTTGCGTAATGTCGCGCTCTACTTAGTGCTTCTAAATCATCTGAAACCAGCATGCCCCCACCTGAAGTAGTAATAATTTTATTTCCATTAAATGAAAGAATGCCGAATTTCCCAAGCGTTCCAGTCATTTGCTTGCCGTAAGTTGCTCCGAGTGATTCCGCAGCATCTTCTACAATTGGCACCTCGTAATAATCACATATTTTTTTCAACCGATCGTAGTCTGCACTCTGCCCATACAAATTGACTATAACTACAGCTTTAGGTTTCTTTCCCTTATCTGCATAAGTCTTGAATGCTCGCTCTAGTGCCTCAGGGGACATATTCCAGCTGTCTGGTTCCGAATCGATAAAGACAGGAATTGCACCTTGATATAAGATCGGATTAGCACTGGCAACAAAGGTAAGAGAAGAACAAAAAACAATATCATCCTTCTCCACACCAAGCAATATCAAAGACAAGTGAATTGCTGCTGTTCCAGAACTTAGGGCAACTGCGCCTCCACATCCTAAGTAATTTGCCACCTCTGATTCAAAAGCGTCTACATTTTTACCTAGTGGAGCAATCCAATTCGTTTCAAAGGCCTCTGCGATATATTGCTGTTCAAGCCCGCCCATATGCGGTGAAGATAAATAAATTCTATCTCGATTGGACATTTTGTTTCATCCCTTATCCTTATAGGTTTTTTATTACTTTGGCCGGACAACCCACAGCTATGACGTTCTCTGGCAAATCGCGGATGACACAAGAAGCAGCACCAACGATGGTATCGCACCCTACACGAACACCAGGTATAAGACTTGCACCTATTCCGATATGAGCACAGCACCCGATCTGAACTCCACCTGCCATATGTACACCTGGGGAAATATGCACGAAGTCTTCTATTCGGCAATCATGATCTATAGTAGCCGCCGTATTAACAATGACATGCTCTCCAACATACGCATCAGCGTTAATTACAGCATTAGGCATGACAACCGTCCCCTCCCCAATGAATGCGCTGGGTGCGACTACAGCGCTTGGATGAACAGCAGTACCAAATTTGACTGAAGCAACCTTTAATTGACTTACAATCTTCCTTCTGGTTGTATTATCTCCGATTGCCACAACGAACAGCGCCTCTGGATACAGAGATAATAGTTGAGCAATCTGATTACGGCCCCCCAAGATCGGCAATCCGTTCCATGCTTCTTCTTTACTATGGTCATCCAGAATACCAATGATTTCTTCACCACAGGACCGTAAAATATCCACAATAACCTTGGCATGTCCTCCTGCTCCAAAAACAATATAGCTCAAGGCCGATCCTCCTTAATAGGTAATTGTCTTTTGTATAAGCTGCTCTGACTTGGATGTTCGGTTCAATATATCTACGATGCGAGAGCTTGTGTTATCTCTACTGTAAATATTGTCGGCTGCTTTAACAATTTGTTGGAAAGGTTCAGACATTGCGTACTCCATTGCAGAAGTCAATTCGAGCTCGTCAGCTGCAATATCTATTGTGTTCACAGAACGTTCTCTGCCTGTCTGGCGAGTTCCGATATTAATGACTGGAACATGAAAGGAGGCAGCCTCAATAATCCCCGATGAAGAATTTCCAATTAATATTTTTGCGTTTTTCAACATCGTCAGATAATCAAGTTGCTCAAAACTAGTTACAAGGTGCATCCCTTTTCTTGTAGAAAAACGATTATATACATCAACGATCGCATCAGCTCCAGCATCCGAATTGGGCATCACACAAATTACCTCATTCTCCCCAGCCAAGAGAACTTCCATCATCTTACCAAGGATGTGCATATCCCCTTCTTCCGTGGTGACAGGATGATAAGCAAACAGCACATAATCGTTATCTATATTTAGATCGTATTTACGTTTCGTCCTCTCTAGCTCAGGCAGGGAAGTGTTCATCATCGTTTCAATTCTCGGAGCACCGACTACATGAATTCTCCAAGGTTCTTCGCCAAGCCTGATTAGACGCTCTCTGCTTCCATTTGTAGCCACAAAGTGGATGTGGGCCAACTTACTAATCGCATGCCGAACAGACTCATCAATCGTGCCGGATACTTCTCCACCATGCAAATGAACAAGCGGAATGTTCATGTGAGAAGATACAATCGCAGCTGCAAGCATTTCTCCCCGATCTCCTAATACAACAACGAAATCTGGTTCCAAAGCTTCTACGGCTTGTGTCATGCCCATGATTGCTATTCCAATAGAGCGAGACATATTAGCATGAGTAGATCCTTGCAGCAGACAGTCTACCTTAGCAGATACACGAAATCCGTCCTTTTGGATAGCGTCCAATGTATACCCATGCTGTGGAGATAAATGCATGCCTGTAACCAACAGGTGGAGCTCCAGAGCATGTTCTTCCTCAAGAGCCCGCAAAACCGGGTAATATATCCCATAATCAGCTCGTGTTCCGGTAATCACCAATACTTTTTTCTTCATTGCACATCATCCCATGATAACAAACTATCTTCATGTACATCCTTTAAAAGCTGCTTACCAACCAAGTCATCAAAATATTTAGGCTCTATTCCAGTGCCTGGGCGCTTGATGAGCAGATCTTCTTGAGTTAATTGCTGGCCAGCCTTTTTGGATGTTGCCATCACAATACTTTTTCTTGCAACGGCTCTGGTGCTTTCCTCGGAAGGCATACACCTTTTAACCCCATCCCCTAGAGCCTGCTCCACATTTCGAATCGCAAGAACCATTTTCGAGAAATCAGCAGGCTCCAGTGAAGCCTTATGGTCAGGACCTGGAAGATTTCGATCCAATGTAAAATGCTTTTCAATAATTCTCGCTCCTAATGCTGAAGCTGCTATAGCGATCTCGATGCCCGCCGTATGATCAGAATATCCTGTGACTTTATCAAAAGCTGTAGAAATAGTCTTCATGGCCAGCAGGTTTACATCTTCCAATGGTGCTGGATAGTCGGAAGTACAATGTAGCAATAGAACATCACTTTTTTTGACTACTTCTAACGATTCTCTAATTTCATCGAGATTGGACATCCCAGTGGATAGAATAATCGGACGCCCATAACTATCAAGCTTCTGAAGAAAGGGGATATTGTTCATATCTCCTGATCCTACCTTGAATGCGTCGATATGAATTGAATTCAGAAACTCAGCACTTTCTTCATCAAAGGGTGTGGAAAGGAAATCTATCCCTTTATCCTCACAGTACCTTTTCAAAAGAACAAAATCCTCAAAGCTCAATTCCAACTGTTTTAGCATATCTAGTTGGCTTTCAGCTGAATTGGTATTTTCCGTCTGATAATTAGCCTTCTGGGCATACTTGGTTACCAGCTTTTCGCTTTTAAAGGTTTGGAATTTCACCGCATCGGCACCGCATAAAATCGCTTGATCAATACACTCGAATGCAAGCTCCAATGATCCGTTATGATTGACTCCTACCTCCGCGATAATATAGATAGGGTGGTTTTCATTATTTGATAAGAGGTTTTGCATGTTATATTCCTCCCTCCTACTGCAAGGATTCCTTGTGATTGGATTCTCTCCAAAAAAACTCTGCCATTTTTAAATCAAACTCGTCATCTATGTCAATAGATCGTTCTTTAGGCATAATGTAGCCACAATTATTAGGACCAACCAGAGTGTCACTATTCATTAACAGATCTCTTTTTACGATATAGATGGCTCCATTTAGAGCATGTAGTTCTTTCAGATCTTGTCTCCTCAAATGCTTCCTTTCACCTTTCAGGTAGGGCGTTAGCCGCCCGTTATCCATTTCCCTTAGTAAATAGGGTTGCACTCCAGACAAAGTGACACTTTGAAGTGAATCAGCCTGATGACCTAAAAATATTTTATATGCCTCTTTGATGTCCATAGCATTTCGCAGTGGAGATGTGGGCTGCAGCAGCATAATAACATCAAAAAATTGATTTTGTGTCTGCTCATAAAATTCAACTGCATGCTTCAATACATCAATGCTTTTGGCCTCATCGGTAGCCAGTTCATCGGGCCTTATAAACGGAACAGCCGCTCCGGCTTGGCCTGACACACGAGCAATCTCTTTACTATCCGTTGAAACTATAACTTCGTCTACACAACCACTGTTTAGCGCGGCTTCAATGCTATATTGAATGAGCGGCTTATCATGTAACAATCTTACGTTTTTACCAGGTAAACCTTTTGATCCACCCCGTGCAGGAATAATCGCCAAACATTTGTGATTGCTCATCATACAACACCCTTTGTGAAGCCCAATCCGTTCTGTTCAATAAGCTCCCGAATGGCTTTCGGGAAAATCTGTGGTGCAGTCATCGAAGAATATTCTTGACGAATAGCCTTTTTAAAACCTTCATAATCCTGCTCTGCGGTATGAAATAACGAAGGAATGATATACATCTGTCCATTCTCCAATGCTCTTTCCGATTCCTCAAGCGTCATGAGTTCCTCATATAGCTTCTCACCCGGCCGTATTCCGGTCTCAATGATTTCTCCACGATAGGGTTTACCGACTGCCTCTTCATACGAATCAACCAAGCATTGGGCCAAATCCGTAATTTTGAGAATCGGCATTTTTAGTACAAATACTTCTCCGCCTTGCGAATAGTGCGCCGCATCTATGACCAATTGAGCGGCTTGAGGAATAGACATCATAAACCGAGTCATCTCTGCATGTGTGACCGTCACCGGTACCCCTTTAGCAATCTGGTCACGGAATAAAGGAATAACAGAGCCCCTGGATCCCATAACATTTCCAAAGCGGACACAAGAAAAGATGGTACGTTTGCTCCCTTTATACAAGTTGGCGGCAGAAATTAAACGTTCTGATAGCAGCTTCGTAGCCCCCATCGTATTCGTTGGGTTTACCACTTTATCTGTGCTGATGGCTACTACTTTTTCTACATTATGCTCAATAGCCGTCTCTATCAGATTTTGTACGCCAATAACATTCGTTTTCACTGCTTCCATAGGGTTGTACTCGCATGCAGGCACATGTTTGAGAGCAGCAGCATGAAAGATATAATCCACATCCTCCATGGCGTAGCTCAGTCTTTGCTTGTCCCTGATATCACCGATCAGATAACGGATATTCGTAAATTCTTTTAATTCTTGCTGCAGATCAAACTGCTTGCTCTCATCCCTGCTAAAAATCCGTAAAGCTTTAGGGTTATACGATAAGATATTGCGTACAATTTCACTGCCAATTGAGCCTGTGCCGCCCGTAACCAGTACAATCTTGTTGGTAAACATAATGACCTCCGGAGTGTAAAACGATTAATTTATATATCTTTATGGATCACTGCATCGCTATCTGTTTTTTTATCTAAACGGCGAATCGATTCTGAAAACATTTCTTCAAGTATTGGGATTTGTGCTGCGATATCCTGTAACAGCTTACCTAGATGTTCATAGATTAGATCAGACTTACGAGTCAACTGATGTTCTGTAACAATCACAGGGAGCACCTGATCAAAACGCGCAATTTCGATAGGCATAATGGACTCAAATATAGGTGAGAACCATTCCCTGTTGGCAATTAACCCCCACATCTGCTCTATGGATTCCACCATATTTTGGGCCTTTGCCGGTTTAGTTCGGCTAAACTCGCGTAATTTATTCATAAGCTTGTGAATGGCTGCAATCTCAGAGCGTATATTGGAAAGATCTTCACGTGTCGCTATCAGCTTATCTCTGACATCCTGCACCTTATTCATATCAACAGCAATATTTTTTTCATTTATCAAATCAGCAATTGCATCAGGGGCAACAGTTTCTGGAGCCAACCATTCAAAGATCTCTTCCATGGGCTTGAAAGGAGCACCCTCAATCACTGCACCATTGCGACTTGAATTGACGAAATCAATTTTCGGAAGGGCCGCAATGAGGTTTTCGAGTCCATCCTTCATACGGGAGAAACTCTCATCCGTAGTGTTGTATGTTCCCTTTACATTCAACACCTTTTCAGGTGCTTCCTGCACTCTCTTATCCGTAGTTTCGGCTGTAAAGTGTTCAATCCCATCTGTGTAAAATTTGTTATCAGGGAACGACAAATCCTGGCCTGCAAGTATGATCCGTTTGGCCCCCAGACAGGCTGCTGCTTGAATAGCCGTTCCTGCAACTGTCTCTGTAGGGAATACAAAGAGTTCCTCTTGATTGAGTCCAAAGAAATACTGGGATACAGCGTCACTTTTCATAATACTATGAATTTTTTCTGCGCAATTCTGATCCGAAATCTCATAATAAGATGAAGAGGTAAACAATAAAGGCTGTTCCCTCGTTACAGATGAAGCAAAGATCTTCTTATTGACTGCATGACCATCCATAATGACAGCAAGGTGAGGCTGTATTCCATGCTTTACTAAAGCCTGAATGCTGGAGCCTGCTGAAATAATCAGTACATGAGGACGTAATTTTTTCAACCATTCGATATCTTCCTGTAACGATGGTCCTGATGATACAACAACTACCGTTGCACCCTCAAAAGCATAAAAAAGTTGCTCAATGGAAGGAGTGTATAACACATCAGATAGGTGATATAGAAAATTGCGAGTCCATTCTTCTCGAAAGCGATTCTCTGTATATTTATCTAACAAAAAAGTCTGACGGTAATCTTGGAATTGTTCTTTCACTTCACGTAACATATTCATATCATCTGATAAATACTTACGCAGTGCGATAAACACCAAGTCTTTCATCATATAACTGCTCAACATATGAAACATTATTCTGAGCTGAGATTCCCCAACCGATAGCCAGTACAAGTTGGGATGTTCCAACAAAAGACTGAGGTCATACTCTGTCACTGCTTTTCGAAAAAGCTGCTCATTTGGCTCATACACAAAGAGCCAGTGGTCGGGATATAATTCGAGAAGATCCGCAATGCTGAGTCCCCTTTCAAATCCGTATACAAAAATAATCTTTCCGTTTCCAATAACCCCTTTGGCAGCATTAAGCCAAGCTGTATCCCTTTCGAAGGGCTCTGTAAACAAAATTTCAGATAATTCATCATTCGGTGAATTATCTACTGTGGCTGCAACATGAGGGAATCTTTGCTCTAAAATTGTATAGTTTAATTGTAGATGAGACAAGATAATACCACCGTTTCGCATTAATATTTGTTAATTAGTATATCGGATTTACTCTTAATGGAATGAACCTTTTCACAAAAAATCCCCCCATTCTAAATCGAATGGGGGGATTACTGACGTTCCATCAAGTATCTTTTATTTTCGATGATCAATAAACAAACTGTCTACGGAATAAGCTTGCTGGTATGCATGCTGCTGTATACGAATGGCTCCACGTTTCTCCATCCAGTGGCCTGCTTCATCCTTTAGTACATGCATACGCTGCAAAATTACAAAATCGTGACTTAGTATGTCACGAATTTTTTGTTTATCATTTTCCGTTAACAATGGTTGATAGGGCTGCATCTTTTCTACAATGCGTTGCCTTTGATCGGCAAACTGTTCGAATTCCTCTTCACCTAAATTCAGAAGGTTAGACAACACTGCTTCTGTCATATGTTGCAATTCATCAAGGAGAGCTTGCATATTATCAGCTGTCATCACACACTACCAACTACACCAGGCATTTTCATTGCTTCCAACCAAGTTTCTCGTAAATCAGTCAAATGTTCCAGCACCTCTTGTGCCGGAGCGGCTATTTTGTGAACATTCGCCTCGATCAGCTCATGCAGCATATATTCATACACTCGCAATAAGTCATGGGATATTGGATATTCAAAATTCAACGCAGATATCAACTCGTGTACAATCGCTTGGGCTTTACACAAATTATTATTTGCTTTCTCGTTATCCTTATTCTCTATCCCCTCAATCCCCGCACGAACGAAACGAATAGCCCCATCGTAAAGCATAATCAGCAATTTAGGCTTGGATGCAGTTTGCGCTTGAGTCTGCCGGTATTTCTGATAGGGTGTATTGATCAATTATAAAACCTCCTTTATGACATCATACTTGTAAGACTGGAAGATGTGCTATTGTATTTATTAATGGATGTCTCCATCGCGGTAAATTTTTTATAATAGTTGGTTTCAATCATCGTTAAACGGCTTGTCATATCGCTGATCCGACGGTCCAGGCTCGATAATTGCTCTCCCATTGAGCTTGTAGAAAGAAATGCAGCGGTTAGATCAGAGCTAACCTTGGATGTACCTGCAGTATCTGCCATTCTTTGAAGTGAGGTATTCGAAATTTTCTTTAATTTAGCAAGAATACCGTCTTGCTGTGTATATTTATTAGTTAGCGCCGTGCTTGGATCCTGTTTCCCAAAAAAATTCGAGATAACATCTGGATCTTTTTCTACCGCTGCACGCAATTTGTCTGCATCTAGAATAAGCTTGCCTTTGGTATCATACGTCCCCGTAGTGATACCTAGCTCAGACATCATTAAGGGCTTATTCTTACCATCCGCGTCAATTCTGCCGATATCTACACCTTGGATCATAGCATTACGCATTTCAGACAAGGTATCCTGCAGGATAGGATCGTTTCTAAGCATGCCGCTCTTGGCCTTCGTTGTCCAGAGCTTGACTTCATCATCACTCATATCCGCTTTTTGTTCCGTTGTAAGCGGAGCGTATTTTTTATATCTCTGCTCACTAATCTTGCTATTGAGTGTAGCAAGAACATCATTATACGCATCGACAAAGCTTTGAATATTTTCGACGATCTTATCCGTATCCTTGGTAGCTTCTATTCGTGTTGCAGCACCGCCTGCTGTCTTAAGTGTAATATCAACGCCATTTATTGTAAAGTTATTGGAAGACTTTGTTACGTCTAGACCATTTACCTTTAATACAGCATCAGTTCCGTTCGTTGAAGATAGTTTAAATTCACTACTAATTTGAGAATCAATATTGAATGTTTGCGAGCCAGTAGTTTTGCTCGTTAATGACAAACCGGATTTAGCATCATATAGAGCTGTCACCCCTGTCTTACTGTTATCGTTGATCTTTTTGACAAACGATTCAATGGTTTCATTCTCATCCACATTAATGGTAGAACTACCAACCTGGACCGTGCGGGCGGCCCCATCTGCGAATGCCAATCCACTACTGGCCTTTTCGGTCCATGTACTGTTCGAGACCGATCTTGCCGCAGTGGCCAAGCTCGTCACCGAAATATCCAGCACTCCACTAGCCAACGAAGAAGCCGTTGCAGATAGTGCATCACTGTTACCGGTTACTGTTACTTTCTGCGGATTTATTGCAGCGGTGCGGCTTAATGTAGTCATTTTATCTTGAAAGGAAACTATCTTAGTGCTGCTCTCGCGATAATTTTCCCTTTTCCATTCCATCAATTGTTTCTGTTGATTCATTTTGTCGAGCGGTACACGCTCAGCTGTCATCAGCTTTTTGACCATTGAATCAATATCCATACCTGAGGCTAGGCCACTTATTCTAGTTACCATAATTGTATATCCCCCTATACTTTTTTATCGATAATGATTCCTGCAATTTCCATCATTCTAGCCGCTATATCCAGAATTTTCTCGGGAGGCACCTCACGGATCAGATCGCCCGTTTCCTTGTTCATCACTTTTATCATGATTGCATGTGTCTTTTCATGTACAGATATCTCAAACGTCTTCTGTGGGCCTTGAATAGCATCAATTGCTTTCTGTAGCTCCAAAACTGCTTCCTCATGTGTCTGCTGTTTCTGCGCAGTACTACCTCTATTGGTTGTATGAACAGCATCTTGTGCAGCAGAATAATTGGTTTCGGCATCTGAAGGAGCTTCTCGTTTTACTCCAACTGATGGCTGAATTGGCAACATATTCCCAGTGCTGGGGGGTATCATCGAGTCCATAGAATAACCTCCATTTTTTTAGACACAATAAATCCGTTCTGTACTAGAAATGCTAATACACTATATATCGGCAGATGAGTGTAATTATTTATGAGAAAACTAAAATAAAAACAAAAAAAAGATCCTGCCAGAAGCAGGATCTTTTTTTAACTGCTGTCGTTTAAAATTAACGAAGCAATGACAGTACGCCTTGTGGCGCGGAGTTAGCTTGTGACAACATGGATTGCGAAGCTTGCAGCAAGATGTTGTTTTTGGACAGAGCAACCATTTCTTTTGCCATGTCAGTATCACGAATACGGGATTCGGAAGCTGTCAGGTTTTCTACAGTTGTGCCCAAGTTGTTAGAAGTGTATTCCATACGGTTTTGAACAGCACCCAAATTAGCACGTTGTTTAGCTACTGCTTCAATTGCTTTAGTTGCACTATCAAGTGTAACATTGGATTTGAGTCCTTTGAAACCAGTAGAGCTGATACCTTTGATTGTGATTTTAAATGTGCTATCATCAGCTTGGATACTCACTGTACCACCGGAAATTGCAATACCATTGAATTTAGTGGTGGACAGGATTGCGTCGATTTGACTACCCAATTGACCAAGTTCAGCATTAATGTTGGATTTATCACCAGCACTGTAAGTATCGTTGGATCTTTGAACAGTCAGTTCTTTCATACGAGTCAGCATGGAGGAGACTTCGTTCATAGCACCTTCAGCTGTTTGCGCGAAAGAGATACCGTCTTGAACGTTACGTTGTGCTTGTTCCAGACCACGGATTTGACCGCGCATTTTTTCGGAAATGGAGAGACCAGCAGCATCGTCAGCTGCACGGTTGATGCGCAAACCCGAAGACAATTTTTCCATATTCTTGCTTGCTGCTGTGTTGTTCAAGGTCATGTTACGGTGTGTATTTACTGCCGGTAAGTTGTGATTGATAATCATTTTAAATTTCCTCCCTGAAATGGTTTGATTCCCACATCCTTGTGGTATAAGCGTCTTCACAGGTCGGCCGCCCTGAAGAATTACCGCTCTAAAATATATATCGACCCTAAGACTAGAATTGTTTATAGCATTCCAGCTTTTTTTTGAAATATTTTCTTAGGAGTTTACGACTCGGTTATTTCGATTTTAAAACACCATTTTATATGATGGCCTTACCCAAATCCGACCTGTCCACACTTAAGTCAACAAACAACTACCCAGGTGGAAATTTTCGGTATTACAATAAACGCGAAATAGATAATTATATCAATTAAAGTCCCAGATAAATAAGCATTAAAATTTAGTCAAACAAGGCCGACACTTTACTCGTGTCGGCCTTTATCAATGAATGTGCACTACTATTATTGTTTAATCAGGACTTTCGCTTCCCCATCTCCAACATAGCACTTTGAATGGCATTGGAATCCATAACTGCAAATTGATTATTTTGCTGAATAGCATCAAAGACTTCTTTTCGGTAAATATCAATATCCTTAGGAGCAGAAATTCCAATTTTCACAGTATCTCCTTCAACAGAAAGAACTGTAATAACGATATCATTCTGAATTACAATCGATTCACCCTTTTTACGTGTTAATACCAGCATTAGGACTCACCGCCTTTGCTGGACTCTAATTCATTCCACAAGGGATGCTTAATTGTATAGTTCGTATTTTGCAAAACAATTTGTTTTCCAGTCCGCTGTTCAATGTTAAAAATTAAAGGCGCAAGCAAATTAACTGTTGTTTTGGATTGATCACTGTTCCATGTACAAATACATCGTACTGATATCTGTTCCTGACTTGTAATGCCAATATCCTCTAAAGCATCATCAGATAACTCAAATTCATAATCTTTAAAGAAATCAAATGGATTTACGGTGATAAAAATAGTAGCTGGCTGCTCTACTGCACTGAAAAGACTAAATAATTCATTGTGTTCCTGTAGCTGAAATTCCCGAAGTTGTTCAAATCCTGGTATTCCTTTCGGAAACACATAAAGACTAGTATTTTCATCTCGGTTCTCTTCATCTAATCTCTGTTCTGGGGTCATAAGTAACTCCTCCTATATATAGTAACAAAAAAGCTACGGACCACTCGTCCATAGCTTCAAATTATAAATGTCAAAGATAAAAATCAGCTCATAAAGTCCATCAGGGATGGCTGCATGATTTTAGCTGATGATTTCAGGGCGGCTTCATAAATGGTTTGGGCAGATGTAGCTTGAATCATCAGACTAGCAACATCCGCATCTTCCGTTTTAGCTTGAAGTGTCGTCAAATTCAAATTTCGCTCTTCCAAACGGGATTGTATCAGTTCAACCCGATTCGTACGTGCGCCCACTTCAGACAAACTGGTCTGCATTTTAGTAAAGCGGGATTCAATACTTGAAAGTTGACTCGATATTGCTGTACTATTTCCACTACTTAGTGCAGAAGATATAGCATCCATGACTTTAAAAACATTATCTGCATCTGTCGATTTCCCAAAAAAATCGCTACCAGACGTGTTTACCCGAAATGCATCTTGGTCTCCAACTGCATAGCTGACCGCGGCTTGATCCGGATTAATCTGATCATAACTTGTTACCGTAGCAGATAGCTGATACGGCATCTGATCATAATTTTGTCCATTAAAAACATACTTCCCACGAAGCTGGCTGTTACCAATATTCATCATTTGTTCTTTTAACTGATCAACTTCCAGTTTAATTGAATCCAAGCCGGATTGAGGAAGGGTTTCACTTGAAGCTTGAACTGTCAGCTCTTTAAGACGCTTCATTACATCACTGGCTTGTTGCATGGTTGTATCAGTGAAATCTAACCAGCTAACAGCTGCATCTGAGTTTGTCTTATATTGTTCATTAGAAGCCAACTCGGCTCTGTACCGTAGCGCATAAGTTACCCCTACTGGATCATCTGAAGGCTTATTCAACTTACGACCAGTCGAAATCTGATTCTCCATTTTACCCATATTATTATTGTTTCGATTCAGGTTACTGAGCAGTTGCATATTAGTCATCCCTGAAGTCACTCGAATTGGCATGGCTTACTCCACCTTCTCATTATACTAGAGACCTACGCGGCCTGTACCATTAATCAGCTTTTCCAGCAGTTGATCAAAAGTTGTCATGAACCGGGAAGCTGCACTGTAAGCATGTTGGAACTTGATCATGTTTGACATTTCTTCATCAAGTGACACCCCGCTGACGGATTGGCGGTTCAAGTCCACTTGCTCAGTCAACAGCTGCGCATTCTGCGATTGTCGCTCTGCTTCCTGAGTTTGGACACCTAATTGCCCAACAATTGCACTGAAGAAATCATCTACAGTGGTAGTTTGCGCTTGAGTTGTATTAAAACCAAATTTTACATTTTTCAGGCTCGCCATAGACAATGCCAAAGCATTGTTACCTACAGTTACCTTTTCATTAGCTGTTCCCGTTCCATCTACACGCAAAGAACTGGCAATTTTATTGGGATCATCTTGAATATCTTTATTCAGCGTAATGTTACCCGCTGTTATAGCAGCTCCATCTTTGGAAGTAAAGAATGCCCCACCTTTTTGTGGTGTCGTACCACTGAGTGTGTATCCCAATTGATGAAGTCCATTAATTCCTTGTACAGTTACTTTCAAATCCGTGGTCAAGGTTCTGTTGTTATTCGCATTTGAGTAAGTCACTGCTGCGTTGTTGACACCTGAATTCAGTACCGTTCCCTCAGGCAGAACTGTACCTGCGGGTAAAGTAATTTCAATGTTACCATTCGCCAATGTATTAGCTAACTGGTCCATCTGGGTTTTGTAATCTGCTACATATTTATCTCTGGATAAAATCATACCATACACTTCACCACCAGTTAACGCTCCACCTTGATATGCAGCCTCAAGACCAGCCGCCGTAATAGCAGTTACCTCTGTGCCCGCTACAGCTATCTGTCCTGCCACGGTTACTTGATAACCGTTATCCAGCTGAGTTACCTGCACGTTCGCAAGCTTGGACAACTTATCAACTGCATAATCCCGCTGATCACGCAAGTCATTTGGATTATCCCCAAGCTGTTCTAACTTGTAGATGTTACCATTCAGGTCCGCTATAGACTGCAATAACGAATTCATCTCAGATGTTTTTAATGTAACGTTAGTAGTCAAATCAGAACTGAGTGCATCCAGTTGCTTGCTAGCCTGGTTCATTGCATCTGTCAGAGCAAGTGTAGTCTCTTTTACAATTTTGCGATTCGTGACATCCTGAGGGTCTTGGCTCAGATCGGACCATGCATCCCAAAAATTATCCATGACCTTACGGATACCTGTATCAGAAGGCTCATTCATAATGGTCTCGAGCTTGTTCAGTGTGTCATAACGGATGTCCCATCCACCTTGAGAAGAACTTTCATTACGATACTGATCGTCCAGAAACGTCTGACGAACACGCTCAATAGCAGTGAATTCAACCCCTGTACCCATTTGACCTCGTACAACGGAACGGTTCAAACCATAGGCTTCCATAGATTCCGAGGCCTTCATACTAACCACTTGTCTGGAGTAACCAGCTGTATTGGCATTTGAGATATTGTGTCCGGTTGTATTAAGTGCTGCCGTTTGTGTGTTTAAGCTTCTTTTCGCTGTTTCTATACTATGAAATGTTGAGACCATGTTTTCCTCCTTCAATTAGGCGCGTGTATCAAATAGTCCCGCTCGTACAGTAGAGGTGCTTTTGTCAGCTGGACGCTGATAAACCGCTTCAGATTCCGCATAATATGACATACTCTCAATAGAAAAATCAATATAGGAAAGCGCCTGTTGTATAAGCTGTTGATTCAACTCATTTAATTTTTTCAATTCTACAAGTGTATCCGCTAGATTTTTTTGAATTTGCAGGAGGCGCTGCTTATCTTCTACATCAAACACAAGACGAGACAACTCCGTAATATTGAGATTCAACTTAGACTTAATACCACGTTCCTGCAAAAATTCATATGCTGCCTGCAGGCGTCGCTCATCCAGCTGTTCAATGTGTCTGGACATCTTCGATTCCTGGTTCATGACTAGAATGAGCTGATCTACCTTATTTGATATCAGTGCTTCTTTTTTTTGATTTCCTAATGCAATCAACTGCTCGTGAGCCTCTCTAAGCTGCTCTAGCACATCAATCAATCGCTCTAAAGGCATATTCCTTCACCTAGCTTTCAGAAGACTGCTTGAAGTAAGGTAACAGCTTCTCTGCAATTTTATCGGCATCCACACGATAGGTACCAGAAGCTACTTGCTGCTTAAGCTCCTGAATTTTCTTAACACGATCTGCATCACTGCTGCGGTTCAGCATTTCCATCGCTTCCGGAGAAATGGAAACCTCGTCCTTGCGGCGGGATTTCTTTTGCTCCTCTTGACGTCCTGTTTCAATATTTCGTTGGTATGGATTAATAGCTCCGATGCGGTTGGTCTCGTTAATTTTCATAACTTCCACCTTCCTTAGTTATTTGATATGGTCAGAATGTATCAGACGACATAGCGTCGAACATGGTTCGTATTATGCCTCACTTCTTTATTTTGTGCATGGTTGCTAAAAATAAAAAAACCGATAAGCTCTATAAAGATTATCGGCGGTATTTGAAACTTTTTGAATAGCTGAATGCGTTTTTAATTCCCCTGTACTACTTTCCACGAAGTTTATCAATCGCGCTGTAGGTACCTGAGCCCATATTATTACTTTGATCCTGATTACTACTTTCGCGTACAGCCTGATGCAGGTCTTTAGTCAGACGTGTTCGACAAGAATCGCACATATGCCCTTCACGAATCGGTATCCCGCATACCTCGCAAGGATACGTCATATTGGGCGCATTAGCAATGGAAATACGTCCCTCACGTATAAATGTCGTGATTTGCTTTACAGATACCTCAGTAGCCTCTGAAAGCTCATGCATATGAATGCCCTTATTTTCACGTATATGTTTGACACAGCGTTCGTATTCAATTTCAATTTCTTTAATACAGTTCTGACAGATTCCCCTGACGTTCTTAATAAACAGCTTTCCACAGCGAGGACAGTTATCCAAATTCATCCTCTGTAGCGCCCCTTTCCAATTTCCGATCTTTAATTACTTTTATCCTTACATTAACTTATAATGAAGAGCCTCGTCTAGCAAATATTTCAAAAAAAGATTTTCAGATTTTACACAATTGCACATTTTATAAGTTATCATATTTAAAAGTATAAGAGAGAATGATCCATCAGCAAAAGTTTCTCTATATTTATATGCATCAATATGCAATGACATAAAAATAAAGAAAGCCCATGAAAGCTAATAGCTCAGCCTAGTGCATGTATCTATTTATCGTCAAACATTACACCGTACTTTAGATAGAAAATAAAATAAGCGCCATTCCAGTTATTATCGGGAATAGCGCTTCATTATAAAATTAAAATAGCTATATGAATATGAGTAAATGCAGAAATTAATTATCAAGATGAGGGAAAAACCGGGCGAAACAATCCTCAGAAGAATTCATGTTCACCTGTGCCCCGAATGATATCAAGATAGCCCTGTAAATCCGGGGGAACGGCGCCCATACGAATGCTCCGCACATGGAGTGTGGGTATTCATAAATCTCATGGACCTAACATCATCTCAACTTATAACCTATCTGAAATCAAGCTAGATACATCAGTGGAAATTTGCAGCCCAAAAAAACAAGCTATTTCACAAATAATTATTCAAAAAAGCATTGTTTTAATAGAGGCCTTCCCGTATACTATAGTCAAACGCTTGGTTTAAAAAACACATGTCGTTATACATTTATAATGATAATTATTTATTTGAGTTTGTTTGCGGTACTTGCAGTTCTTGGCCTGCTTTAATCAGGTTGTTGATTTTAACCAGTTCTTCAACAGTTACACCGTATTTTTCAGCAATAGAAGCCAGTGTGTCGCCATCTTGAACATTTACAGTAATTGTATTTACAGTTGTTGCAGGTGTTGTGGTTGTAGTCGTTGCTGGTTTTGTGGTTGTTGCTTGATTATTGTTCTCAGTGGCTGGTTGAGCTGGTGTTGTAGTTACTGCTTTTTCAGTAGTTTCAGTCCCAAAAACTTTTGCTTCAAATGCTTTTTGTGCTGCTTCTTGTTGTTCTCTCATGATTTGGTCTTCCAATTGTTGCTTTTCGTCATCGGAGTGGGATTTCGCCATTACTTGACCTGTTGCAAGTGGACTCAACAAAGATACTGCACCCAAACTAATTGCCAACATGCTAGATACCGCTACTTTTTTCATTACGTTTTTCATGTTTTTTTCTCTCCTCTTTTTAGCTTTAAATTTTAATTAACTGCTTTACTACTGAGCGAGACACTCCCAATGTCCGCTCTTTAGTCATTAGCTAATCACTTATTACCAATCATGTTAGCTATCAACAGATAGAAATTGTACTCCTCTTTTCCAAAAAAATCAACCTCTAAATTGAAATATTCTGTTTTCATCCCTCACTTCCTTACTTTTTGTTTGTCTCTATATTTTTATTATATACCTCTCTCTAGCTCGTTGTCAAATCCTGCTGATTGTACGGCTTAAAAGACTTTTGCTCTATCATTTAATCCTTTTTTCTAGAGAGTTATAACCTCTTTTTCATAGTTTCAAGCAAAATTTCATGGAAAATACTAGATATTTAGACTTATGATCTTGCTAAGGTCAGGCAAAAAATAGTCAAATGCATTCCTTGCTCTAATGCCTTTTCTCTCAAAGCACGTGCACACGCCTGCAATGTGCTCCCCGTTGTATAAATATCATCTACAAGCAAAACGGTAACGGAAAGCTTATTCTCCGTAACACATTGAGATTCAGCTTTTAAAATAAAAGACTTCAGCAAATTTGTCATATTGGGATGGACAGAAAACGCATTATTCATGGTGTTCATGCGTTCCTTTTTGGATTTAAAGCTTTGTTTGCCTGTATCTTGTGGACGAGCAAGTAAAGATAGGAAGGGGAGCTTATTCCGCCTAGCAATCTCTTCTGCCAAGATCTGAGCCTGATTGAAGCCTCGCTCTGTCAGCCTCTTCTCACTTACCGGGACACAGGTCACTACATCCACACTCCACAAAGATCGCTTGAAACGAGAATGTTTAAGACTTGCAAACTCATACCTCATCGCCTGATAGGCTCGATTCATGATCTCACCCAGCAGGGAACCATACTTTTCATTTCCACGATATTTGAACTGTCCAATCCATTCTCTCATCATCGGTGTATAGCTGGTTGCACTTCGATTGCACACATAGTAACGTACTAATCGGTCAAGCCTTACGCAATCCGGGCAAGACGTCGGACGTCCACAATAAACACAACGAATATTGTAAACCCAAGGAATTTGAAGCGAACAAGAAGTACAAATTCCGGGGAATTCAGAAAAACGCCCTGTGAGAGTGCCGCAAGCGATACATGTTTGGGACTGACGTTGGAATAGCCAATTCAAAAATAGACGGGTTGTTGGAATCATCCTCATACCAGAATGCACCTTTCTTGGTAGTTTACGTACTGACATTGTTTCAGGTTTCACATTTCCAAAAAAACTTTTTTTTATTTAATGCATTTAGTGCTTCGCCTCCTTCAGGTATCCTCTTTTCCGAGCCAGTGCATTCATACGTTTAATCTGTCTAATTGCTCTCTTTTGACCTCGAGTCCATTGGGGGGATGTAAAAATAACACCTCCACATGGGTCATCCTTGGACCTTCCTGCACGACCCGCCATTTGGACAAGAGAGGCTTCATCAAAAAGACTGCTGTCCGCGTCTAATATGTACACATCACTCCGTGGAACAGTTACCCCTCGCTCCAAAATAGTCGTTGTAACCAGAACACGTATTTCAGTAGCTCGAAATAAGCGCACTTTAGCGGTTCTTTCTTCATCCTGTGAGGAGGTGCCTGCAATAGGTACATCAGGTAATTGTTTAATCAGCAGCTTCACAAGTCCCTGAATATGTGAGATTCGTGTCACAAATAGGAAAACCTGTGCCCCACGTTGTATAGATACGCGTAGGCGTTGAATAAAGGATAGGGGAAGCCGACCTTTTTGCAGCCAATGTTGCACTGAAGCAGCCCCCAGGCGAAATGGGACAGGTAAGGGATGACGATGAAAACGAACGGGAACCTTGGCGTGTGGCAGTAGACCGCGTGCAGCCTCTTTCTGCAAGGATTGCGGTGGTGTAGCAGACAAATAGATAAACTTTCCCTTCGGCTTACATACTGCTCGTGCAGCAAAGGCAAGCATAGGATCATTGTGATAAGGGAACGCGTCTATCTCATCAATCACAACCAAATCAAAGGCTTGACGATAACGCAATAGCTGATGTGTCGTAGCCAGGGTCAACTGTCCCCTTTGCCACCGTTCTGCGCTTCCCCCGTAGAGCGTCACCATGCTCACATCGGGAAAAGCAATGGCCAAACGAGGCGCTAACTCCAGTACCACATCACGGCGTGGTGTTGCCACAAGTGCCGTTCCTCCGTGGTCCAACACATATTGCAATAGCGGAAACATCATTTCCGTCTTGCCTGCGCCTGTTACAGCCCAGAGCAGAAAACGTTCTACCGTGGTATCAGGTACCTGCCGATCAGCGTTATGCCTCGCACCTTCTCCAGGTTTCGGCGAAGGTTGCCTGCTGCGGGCAAGGTTGCTGCCATGCGAAGCGGCAGCATCTGATCCCCGGCGCGCAACCCTATCGTGCCGGAACAACGCCCGGAGCCCACGGCCTTCCGGGCGAAAACGTCCCCGCACTTCGCCGTGCGGTGCGGCCAAAAAGCGCAGCGCCGCTTCCGCGGCGGCACGCTGTGCAGGGCTCAGCCCCCAGCGGTCGAGTTCCGTCGCCGGGGCTGTGCCTTCTGTGTGTGGCAGGGCGGGTTTCGCTGCACCGCGCAGCAGCAGCGAGCACTCACGGCTGCGCCCCAGCGCGAAACATGTCTCGCAGTAAGCGCACGCCTTACGTCCGCACGATGCGCAGCTCGTGCGGTGCACTACCCCGCTGCCACAACGATTGCAGCGAAGTTCATGCGTACGTGCGGCAGACCAGCGCGTACGTGGTGCTGGAGCGAGGCCAGCAGCTAAGCTGAGTCGGCCTTGCAGATATGCAAGTTGTGCAGCGGATCGCCAAGTATGCTCCAAACCTGGCGCTGCCTCTGCCAGTAACGCTTCGACTTCCGGAACGAGTAACTGGCGTCCTGACAACAAATTAGCCAGCTCATTCGCTTGTCGTGTTAAACACTCCCTATCCAATCCATCAATTCCCGTGATTAGACTCTTTTTTTGAATAGAACGTAAAACTCCGTCTGTTTCCCGTCCCTCATCCCCACCTTTTGTGCAGGAAGTCCACCCTTGTACATGATCCCAAATGCATATATTTTCTACTCCTCCAGATAAAATTCGTTCTCTATCAAAAGGCTCAAGAGCCAGTTCACTTTTTAGCTGTGCGAGAATATAAGCCCACCACTGCCCTTTTCCCCATCGCTCCATATCTTCCAATTCCTTAAATGTTTCGCACAACTTTGTCCCCCATGACAAGGGAAGTTCATCTCCTAATACCACCCATCTTTCGACAACATTCTCCTGCCCCTCATCTTGATTCATCCACCATGTCATATCTACTCGAATATCCACAGATAATCGGAGAGTCCAATTCCCTTTATACCTCACTGCATATACTGCAATTTTCACCTTCCCCTTCTCCTCCCATTCATGATTTTTGTGGTTCTTGTCACCCCAGAGAACAGCAAAAAAGCACACTCCTATGGCTAATAGCCTGAAGTGTGCTTCACATCAAGTAGATCTCAACGAAATCCCTGTCGTCTTGCCTATGCAACTGTTTATAAACATTTATATCCGATTTTGACCACGATGTCCACAATCCCCTGTCGCTAAGGTACAAATGGGGCGTCCGCCAACGAATTGACCGTTCTAAGATCAATAACAACCTGCTTTTCACCGCCTGACTTCGGTAAGACCGGGTTCCCCGGTGAAAAACGACTTGAAATGACTGAAACATCCATATGACTATAGCGTACTAGACGTGTCAGAATCGGTAGCGTATCGTCCATAGATTCATCATCCAGTACCGTCACATGTAGCGGCCTCCGGTGTAGCCAGGCAAGTATGTTCAGCGAACGCATCACCCATTCCACACGATCTCCGTCATTGGACGTAATCACAATATAGCGAGTCGCGCGATGACCCGGAGATATTGCACGTGAATCTTCACCATTGTGATAAGCCTGAACCGCCTGTCGTATATACATAAGATGAACGACTGCGGCTCCCACACCGTATATAAGCAATATCCAAACCAAGTGAGCCGTCACGAGGGTTCCACCTCCTCCTATAGCGACAATATATGCCGTATAACAGGAAGAGGTGTCACGGTTATGTACTGGGTTTCCGTATGAGCGGACATATCGCTCCCAAAGAAAGGCGGTACAGCATTCATATCTATTAGCAGCTGCATCGTCTAATCATGGAAAAAAACACTTTACAGCGTAACCCATCCATATTTAATTGAGTTAATAACTGCTTGTGTACGGTCATCAACCTCCATTTTTTGCAGAATGCTGCTGACATGGTTTTTGACCGTTTTCTCACTAATGAATAAATATTCACCGATCATCTTGTTGCTCTTACCTTCAGCCATTAGACGCAGCACTTCAGCTTCACGACGGGTCAATGGATTATTTTCACCTGCGACAAACTTCACGCCGGCTTCCTTCGTATGACCTTCAGCCATAGCCCCTGTTTCATTCAGGTAGGTCATCCGGCGAAGCTGCTGAATGAGCTTACCCGTTACCTTCGGATGGATAAACGCATATCCTTCATGAACCGAACGAATTGCATTAATGAGGGACTCGGCCTCCATATCTTTTAACAGATAACCATTGGCTCCCTTGCGCAACGTCTCGAATACATAGCTTTCATCATCATGAATGGATAAAATGATAACTTTGACATCCGGGAACATCTCACGCAGTTTTTCGGTTGCCTCTACACCGTTTTCAATTGGCATATTAATGTCCATCAGAACAATATCCGGTTTCTCTACGTTACAGAATTCCAACACTTGAATACCGTCGCCACATTCTCCGATGACCTCAATGTCGTCCTCCATATTCAAAATACGTTTAAGTCCTTCACGGAACAACTGATGATCGTCCGCTAAGAGAACTTTAATGGGTGCATTACTAATTTCCTGATTTTCCATGTTGTTACTCCTTTCCCTTTTCCACGTTGGTTGGGATATGAATCACTATCTTGGTGCCTTGATTCTCAGCTGATTCGATCTCCATTCTCCCCTCGAGCAGTTCAACCCTTTCCCGCATACCAATCAGACCAAAATGCCCATGATCTTTGCTTTTTTGCTGAAAAAGCTCTGGCTTGAAGCCCAAACCATTATCCTGCACCACGATTTTTACAAGCTGCGCCTGATAGGTAATCTCAACAAGCACATAGGTAGGATAAGCATGCTTGGCAGCGTTGGTCAAAGCTTCCTGGATCAGACGGTAAATGGCTGCTTCCATCGCGGAAGAGAGACGGTGTTCCTTGCCCCTTGTTTCAAAAAGCGATCTAATCTTCGTTTTTTCTTCAAAATCCTGCACATATTTCCGGAGCGTCGGAATAAGTCCCAGGTCATCCAGGGCCATAGGACGCAAATTGAAAATGACCTTTCGCATTTCCTCAAGACTGGAGCGAACCTGTTTCTTCAAGTCTACTATTTCGTCCTGAACCATCTTGAATTCCTGCTTGGCGATCATTCTTTCCACAATTTCCGTCCTAAGCACTAGATGCGCAAGGAGTTGCGCAGGTCCATCGTGAATTTCACGAGATATACGTTTGCGCTCCTCTTCCTGAGCCAAAATAATTTTCAGACCAATAAACTGCCGATTTTTGGCCGATTCGATGATCCGCGTCACTTGTCCCAATTCGCCCGACAAATATTCCAGCACGACCCCCATCTGCGAACCGATGGTTTCGGCGCGCTCGACAGAAGCCTCGACACTTTTGGCCCGCTTTTGAAGATCATCTCTTCTGGCTTTGAGATACATTTCCTTCTCGCGGAAAATCATCACATCGAGCTGAAGCTGTGTTGCCTTCTCATAAGCCTGCTTGATATCCTCTTCCGAATAGCGAACGAAGTCACGGCTGACCTCAGTCAACCGAATGCGGGACCGCCGATAGTTCATTTCCAGCTGGTCCACCTTTTCGATCGTTTCTGCTGTTTCCTTCAAGACGCTCTGGAGCTCCTGATTTAACGTGACCAGCTCGGTCCGGGCCGTGTCCAATATTTCGAACATCTGATATTTGCTGTTCTCCATCACCTGGATGGCATTTTTAATGACTCGGTCTATGATATCGGCTTGAAAGTCCACAAATGTTCTACTCCAATCCTAGCATTTCAAGTATATATCATACCATATCATGACTGGAGGGTGATGGTCTTCGTTTCTTGTTCCCATTTTACAGTCATTCCTAACTGCTCAGACACGAGTCTTAATGGGACTAAAGTCCTGCCTCCTAGCACAATGGGTGCAACATCAGTGCTTTGACGTTTCCCGTTCAGAACAACTTCTTTTTTCCCTACGATCAAATCCATCAGCACACCGCCGCGCATAATGGTGATCCGCTGATCGCCCGCATTCCATTTGGCTTGTCCGCCAAATGCGTCCAGCACATACTTGATCGGAACATACGTTGAACCATCGCGAGTCATCGGAGCGGCATCAATCGTGGTCGGCGTTCCGTTCACCGTCATTGATCTTTGTCCAATCGTCATTTGAGCTGTTCCTTTTTTAAGTCCTTCTGTACCGACCGTTCCCGGTGTATTAAAAGAAATATTATCAAAAGCAACATTGCCTGTTTTAGCACGCTCGTCCTGACCCTCTGCCACATTGACCACATAAAGACGCTTCAGCTTCGCCGGATACGAAATATTCAAACCGCTCATATCTGCGTTAATGGTTTTCCAGCCGTTCCAGTCGATCACTTTAGCAAGATCAATATATGCTGTTTTGCCTTGAGCATCCTCTAACTCCGCACGCAACCAGTTCAGACTCTTATCCCCTCTGACATCAATCGAGACAGAAGTAGCCGCCTGTTCAAGCGTTTTCCCGGATGTGCCGTTCAATTGAGCGTAAGCATACATTTTACCACTGCCGTTCGTCATATCGTAGTTCAGCTCCAGCACTTTGGAATTGGCATGGTCGCCATCTCCTTGTACAACAGCCGCTGTGCCGGTAACACCTTCCACATTCGAAGTAAAATCAACCGGATACGAAACATTTTCGAAGTTCTCCCAGTTGTTTGTACTTGCTCCGCCAGCAGACAAGAAGACGACAGCGCTGAAACCATCATAGCGACCGATGGCATAGCCCGTTTTCACGCCTGCATCCACTGTATTTACTGTAAGCTGATTGTCCTTGACACTTCCCTTAAAGCCGATGAACTCCCATTTGAGCGCATCTGAGGTAATGCTGACACTCTGTCCATCTTTTGTCTTTGCCGTTACCGGTACAGCGATTTTAGCTCCAGCGGTAAGCGAGCCAGTTCCAGTGCCTGCGGTAAGTGATGAAATTTCATCTGCTCCAAGCACCGTGACCTTGGTTGTAGCGCTGGCTGAGCCACTAGATGCCGTTAAAGTAGCAGTTCCCGGTTTGGCTCCCTTTACAACGCCGCCGCTCACTGACACAACAGCCGGATTGCTGGATTTCCACGTCACTTGTACTTTCGAGGTATCGAATGGATTGTAGTAGTTGTCATAACCTTTGAAGGAATAGCTTCCGGTCTGACCAATCAGCAACGTTTTATTGCCCTTGATGGTGAAGCCTTTGAGCGTTCCTTTAGGAGCATTGGTATATACCCCCACTCCATTTACAATACTACGTTGCTCTGTGCCATATTCTGTATTGAACGTAAGCCCCGCTGTCGTATCTCCCAAATCACGAGTCACCATGGTGGTAGAGCCGCCCCCGTCAAGGTTCATACCCTTCCAGACGCCAATATCTTTCATCAGCGTTTGCAGCTCGCTCAGGGATACACCAACGCTGTTCCCATTCTTCTCAACAGCAATGACATAAGCGTAACGCTTGTCACGAGAATATCCCAGAGCTGTACGCGCACGCGTCCCGCCTATGCTTGTTGTGCTTCGAGAAAAAGAGGTTTTCTGACCGTCATTTACTAATATGGTATGTCCACCAATCATCATTTGAAGGTTAGAAGGATCTACTTCACTCCCTGTCGATTTAACCCGAAGGTGATAGCTTGTTTCTACCGTCTGTCCCACGGTCAGATGCGCTTTGGCATATTCAGCAGCTTTACCATGAGTACGTAAAATATAGCCATCCTGCGGAACAGTCATATTCAACGTAGCATTGTCAGAGACTTGTGTAACCACACCATTTTGTACCAATATCTCGGTAGGCGTTGTCGAGCTGTTTTTGGGCCGCTCAATTGCTTTCCAAGCAGATGTATAAATATACATAGCATTAGAGTGGCTATAGCCGCCCCCACTCGTCTCAGGCGAATACGAAGCCTTGTTCATCCCAGCCAAAGAGAAGGACGACCCATCTCCAGCTTTTACTGTACCTTCAAATGTAAACTGCTCCACCATCGGAGAACCATCTTTGGTTACAGCAAAGGCATACATACCCGTTAAATCAGACGGAGTAGACATCAACACACCCTTGGATACTTGTCCACCGATCGGCGCTCCCTCGCTGGAGGTATTAAAATAATCCCCGTTTACACCAGCAACTGCCCCGGTCTCTTTTGCCATGCCACCTGTACTCTGACGGGTCGTAAACTGTCCATTCTTCCCCGTCATGACATCCAGCTTAACGTACGGATTTTGCAAGTCCACTCGAATGATATCAGCCAGCGCTGTTCCTTTGGAACCTTTAAAACGATATTTCAATAATGTTGCACCCGAAGTAATGATCTCTTCGCCCAATTTTACAGTTGAACCAGAGGCTGCACTTGCGATTGGAGCAGACATCCAACCATTCAAGGGGATTAGAGCCCCAGTTCCAGCAACCGGACCGACCCATAATACCCCTGCCAGTGTTAACACGGCCCATCTTTTAGCGATTCCTCTGCCATTAACTTTCACTTCACTCTGTTTCTTATTACTTAAAAACATTTGGATAATAGCTCCCATCTTCAATGTATTCAAACGGTTTTGTTCCGCGCGTGTACTCTATCAATAAACAAAAAAATCCTCTTATGTTAATAGACTTATTATATAGGCAAAAGTTACGAAAATCCCGTCAACTAATTCATAAAATCTAAAACGATGAATTGACGAATGCAATATTGGCGCACTATAATACATTTGAACTTATTGGTTCAAATAATACTGATTAGTTCACAACTCCAATTATGACCCTATCGGAAGGATTGATAATCATGAATAAACAACGGGCCATCATCATATTCACTTTATCCCTGAGCATCGCAATGACCGGATGTTCTACAGAAAAAAAAGATGCCGCTCTAGGTTCATCTGCACAACCAACCGTTGTGCGCACTGCAATCGTCAAGTCCACGCCACTTCATACTGCCTATAACTTGTCAGGCACTCTTCAGGCTTATGAGGAGAACACACTGGCTTTCCAAAATGGAGGCACTGTAGCCAGTGCATATCTCACTGTCGGTACTGCTGTACAGAAGGGCGCCGTTATTGCTAGTCTGGATGACGCTGACTACAAGCTTCAGGTGGCACAGGCGACAGCCTCCATCTTGGAGGCACAGGCTGGTATTGATAACGCACAGGCTAATTTACAGGCTGCTACCTCCGCGATTCAATCCGCCGATGCCGGCATTACAGGAGCTCGCGCGAATGTTAACAAGGTCAATAAAGGCGCACGCGCTCAGGAAAAACAGCAAGCGCAAGCTACTGTAGATAAGGCACAAAGCGCTTATAACAAGGCCAAGACGGATAGCGAGCGTACACAGAAGCTGTTTGAGACAGGCGCTGCTACCGCATCAGATAATGAAAATGCTCGCCTGAATGCTACCGCAGCCCTGAAAGACCTGGAACAAGCCAAGGAATCCCTGTCCCTTTTGCTGGAAGGAGCCACAGCCGAAGATCATCAATCCGCCCAAGCTTCCTTTCAAGATGCGCTTGCAGGTAAAAGCAAAGCCCTTGCGGCCAGTGAACAGGCTGCAGCTTCCCAAAAACAAGCCCATGCCAACTACGAAAAAGCCCTTGTTGCCAAGGGGCAGGCAGAACTTGCACTTTTACGCACACGTCTAATCTCTCCTGTGAACGGTGTAATCTTAGACAAAATCGTGAATACAGGTGATTTGGTCGCGTCAGGGCAAGCCGTCTATCGCATAGGCTCCATCGACCGTCTCAAAGTACTGCTTCCTGTACCAGACAGTGAAATTAAGGATTGGAAAAAGGGTCAACAAGTAGAAGTGGCGCTCTATGAAGAGACTCGTCAAGGTACGGTGTCTAACGTCTATCCTTCAACCAGCACCGACACGGGAAGGGTTAACGTAGAGATTGTTATAAATAATCCACAGCGAGACTGGTTACCCGGTCAGGTCATTAAAGCTGCTCAACAGGTGACCGACAAGAATGGGATTCTCGTTCCTGCCGAAGCGGTCATTAACACGGGAAGCAAGCCTTTTATTTTCAAAGACATTCAAGGAAGAGCTGTTAAAACCCCTGTGGAGCTTGGTAATCAGGTTGTAGATAATCAGTTGCAAATCGTATCGGGACTTCGTGAAGGTGAACGTATTGTCATTAAAGGGGCAGAAACCCTGTTTGATGGAAATGCGATTCAGTCGGAGGAAGGCGGACGCCCATGATTGAGTACATCGTAAAAAAACGAAAAATTACATTGCTGTTTTTTGTCATGCTGATTATGGTCGGAATCTTCGGCTTTTTCCAGTTACCACAGCAGGAAATGCCGGATGTCACCATACAGAATGCTATGGTAACAACAGTCTACCCTGGTGCTTCACCACAAAAAGTAGAACAAACCGTAACTAAAGAGCTGGAAAAACGCATTAAGGAAGTTGAAGGTGTTAAAACGATTAGTTCGACTTCTGGTAACGGATTCTCTTCTATTTTAATCGAATCCAAAAACGGAGTTGATCCTCAAGCGGTTTGGGATGATATGCGTAAAAAAGTGCAGGATGCACAAGCTGATCTTCCTCAAGGCGCTGAAGTGCCTGTTGTAAATGACAAGCTAACCAGCTCTTTTATTGGCTCCTATGCCCTAACAGCTGACTCTTCCGCACCACTGTATAAACTAAATGATTTAACGACAACTTGGAAAGATCAGCTCAACACCATTTCTGGCGTATCTAGCGTCAAATTCAATGGTCTTCCCGATCAAGAAGTACGTGTCCATATTGACAACCAGAAGCTTCAGCAATACCAGCTGTCATGGGGACAAGTAGCTCAAGCGATCCAGTCTCAAATTGATCGGGTTCCTACCGGTAATATTGAATACAACGGACGTACCTATCAACTTATTGTTCGCGAGACCGAAAAAGCTGATGAATTGAATCAGGTCCTTCTGACACGCACCAAAGAAGGTAATCCTGTATATATGAGAGATGTCGGCACAACGGAGCTGGCACATCCTAATACAGAATACTTTGCCTATGTAGAGGGTAAACCGGCCATTACGCTAAGTATTGGAGCAGAAACAGGCACAGACATCCCTTCTATGAGTGAAAAGGTCAATACCAAGCTCAAAGAGCTGGAGAAAACACTCCCCGAAGGTGTCCACTTTCAAACTCTTTTTGCACAAAAGGATCAGGTAACCCATATCTTTGACGACTTAAAGCGTGAAACGATTCTTGCGATTGCGGCCGTTATTCTCGTTTGTATGTTGGGGCTGAATTTGCTCACCTCTGCATTTGTTGCACTGGCCATTCCTATTTCGGTTTCGATTGCCATTATCTTTTTGCCTATGTTCGGCATCACTCTAAATCAGATTTCCGTTGTCGGTCTGATCATCGTACTCGGCATACTCGTGGATGATGCCGTAGTTGTAAATGATAATATTGAGCGTAGACTTACGGAATTAGGAGAATCACCCTCAGTCGCAGCTGTAAAAGGTACCAAAGAGGTCATGCTTTCTATTTTGGTTGCAACTCTGGCCACCATCTCAGCTTTCGCGCCATTGCTGTTTCTGCCGGGAAATGTAGGGGCCTTTATTAGACCCATTCCCGCTATTGTCTCCCTGACCATGCTTGCCTCTATGATCATGTCGCTCACCATCATCCCTATTTTTCGAGAATGGTATGAGAAGCGCAGACAGGCTCGTCACCCTCAGGGTAAGTCTAAACCAGCAGGCCTGCTCGGCCAGCAGATTCATTCTTTAAACAAGCTCTATTCACAAAAACTGATGCCTAAGGTCATTCAGCGTCCCTTGCTGACAGCCATGGTCGGACTCATGCTTGGAACAGCCGCCTATGGATTAGTTCCCTTTACCTCAGTTGAACTTTTTCCTGAGTCGGAAGATCCTCATGTTGCACTAAATGTAAAAATGCCTGTAGGCACTTCAATTGCGGAAACCGACCAGGTCGTTAGAGACCTTGCAGGCTGGGTGAAAAAGCAACCTGAAACTTCCAAGGTCGTCTACAGCGCTGGAGGAACGGCTCCACAACTGTTTAGTGACATTAATAGTATGGGTGGAGATATTAGTTATAACGAAACGGTGGGGCAGATTGCTGTCGTCGGCAAAGAAAACGTATTCGATCTCAATACGACAGTGGATGCTTGGGAACAACATGTTAAAAAATCCTACCCTGGAGTTACAGTTACGATGTATGTTCCTCGTCTCGGGATTCCAGTGGGTAAGCCCGTTTCTATTCGTATCTCAGGTCAGGATCTGAATGAGCTACAAACCCTTGCCCAAAAAGCAAAGGAGCAGATCGCCACAGTAGAGGGGACAACAGGCATCGTGGATGATATAGGAATTGAACGATATGCATTGGAGCTTGAGGTCAACAAACAAGCGATGGATCAGTACCTGGTAAGCTACACAGATTTGACTCGCACCCTGCTTCTATTAAAAGAAGGAGCACAAGTCAGCCAATTTGATACTGGAAACAGTCTGGTAGATATTAAAATGTATTTGAATCACAGTGACGAGGAGCCAAGTAAGCTTTTCCAACAATTAAGTGTAGTAAATGCAGCTGGTAAGCAAATACCATTAAACCAGCTCGTCCAGATTAAGCCGTCATTTGCTATTCAGCAAATCAAGCATTACAATATGGAGCGGACGATTACGGTGGAAGCCGACTTGAACGGACGAACTGCAAGCGAAGCGATGGTTGATGTTGAAAGTAAGCTGGCGCAAATGAAGTTCCCAGAAGGCTACAAATGGGAGGTTGGTGGGGAAACCTCTGACCAATCGACCATATTCAAGGACTTAGGACAGCTGGCGATCGTTGTAGTCTTGCTCATTTTACTCTTGATTACTATGCAATTTTATTCTCTCTCCATTCCTATTATTATTATGACGACCGTGTACCTGGCAGCAGCCGGCGGGATTATTGGTATTTTCTTGACCGGTATGCCTATCGGTTTTATGAGCATCATGGGAATTATTGCACTCGCGGGCATTGTTGTGCGGAATGGGATTGTGTTAATTGAATTTATCGAGGATGCACGACATGAAGGGATGGAATTAAAGGAAGCCGTAATACAGGCGGCCGCTGCTCGCTTCAGACCGATTTTATTGACATCTTTGGCAGCTATTGTAGGTATGATTCCATTAGCACTATTGGGAAGCCTGCTCTTTAAGCCACTGGCGTTTACCGTCATTTTCGGTTTGTTATTCTCGACCTTGTTAACCTTGTTTGTCGTGCCGTCCTTGTATATGATCATGGCCAAGTACAAGATGCGCCGTCAACTCAAGAAACAGCAGCACACAGTTATCACACGTGACCAACCTTTGTGATGTATGAAGTGAATTCGCATGCTGTCGAGTTGGTCGGTCCCTAGGGGGAAGTATGTATGGAAAGTAAAAAAAATGATATTTTACAGGCGGCCATTCGGCTGTTCTCCAGAAAAGGCTATTATTCAACATCTGTTGAAGAAATCGCCAAAGAAAGTGGGATGGCGAAGGCATCCTTCTATAAATATTTTCAAGGAAAAGAAGAACTCCCTCTAGAAATGTGTATCATTCTGGAAAATAACATTGAACAAGACATCCGGGCTCTCTACAGCAAACCTAATCTTTCTAAGCACGATAAACTACATGGTTTTATTGTACTTTACTTGAAAAATCTCGTTGAAAACAAAGTGTATCTCATGATGGATCTTCCTGAGCCTTCCATGCTTATTTTCCAGAATGAACAACTCAATTACGCATTCGAGAATCATGAATATAAATTGTACAAATGGGTTCGCGACTGCCTGATTGATATTTTTGGACCGAGCATTGAAGATCATGCATGGGATATGACCTTTGTACTTAAAAGCATTGTGTTTGAATATATCCGCTTCTTTGCCGATCGGATGAATGATGAAACGATCGAACATCTAACACAGTTTATCATCTTCTTATCCAGTTCCTTGGCAACCAGCCTGAACAATGCTGATTCAGCTCCACATTTGTTCTGGAGCAAGCAAGGCTGGTTACCTGAAAGTGCTCTAAGTAATCCCTTTGACCAAGGCCGTCAAATTAACAGCCTTCTCCACTCCCTGGAAGACAGTATACTGCTCTCTTCGTGGAGTTCAGAGGAGAAACAGGAGTGTCAGCAAATCTACGCTCATTTAAAGAAAGAGGCTCTGAAATCGAACCCTCAAAAAGGCCTCCTGAAAGCCCTTTTTGCGTATTTGGAGCAGTACAAGGAACTGCAAAAGGTTTGTCGTTTACTTAAAAATTTATTGGACCATGCACCGATATCCGAGTAGTCACTCAGTATTCGGTACTTCGGTGCAAATTCATACTTAACAGCGAAACACATCAAAAAAAGACTGTTCATGCAAAGCATGAAACAGTCTTTTTGGGTTATTGCTTTTATTTTGATAATATACGAGGAATTACAACCCCGCTTGTTCTTTTAGAATTTCAGCTTTATCTACGCTTTCCCATGGTACATCCAAATCTGTACGGCCAAAGTGACCGTAGGCAGCAGTTTGCTTATAAATTGGACGACGCAGATCCAACATGCGAATGATGCCTGTTGGGCGCAGATCAAAGTTATTACGGATCAATTCAACTAGCTTCTCATCGCTTACTTTACCCGTACCGTATGTATCGACGTTAATCGAGACAGGCGTAGCTACACCAATGGCATAAGCAAGCTGAATTTCCACTTTGTCTGCCAATCCAGCTGCTACGAGGTTTTTCGCTACATAACGAGCAGCGTAAGCAGCGGAACGGTCCACTTTGGTCGGATCTTTACCGGAGAATGCTCCCCCGCCGTGACGCGCATAACCACCATACGTATCCACAATAATTTTACGGCCTGTCAGACCTGCATCTCCTTGAGGGCCACCGATAACAAAGCGTCCTGTTGGATTAATGTAATACTTGGTTTGCTCATCTAGTAATTCGGCAGGAACAACTGGCAAAATAACCTTTTCTTTGATATCTGCTTGAATTTGCTCCAAAGTAGTATCTTCCGCATGCTGCGTAGAAACCACAATAGCATCAATACGAACAGGTTTACCATTTTCATACTCTACCGTTACTTGAGTTTTACCGTCTGGACGAAGATAATTCAGTGTTCCATCCTTACGTACTTCAGACAAACGTCGTGCAATACGGTGAGACATAGCGATAGGCAAAGGCATCAACTCAGGTGTCTCGTTCGTAGCAAAACCAAACATCAATCCTTGATCCCCAGCCCCAATGTTTTCCGTTTCTTTATCTACTTCAGCAGGATCACGGCTTTCCAAGGCAGCATTAACCCCTTGAGCAATGTCCGGCGACTGTTCATTCAAAGAAGTCAATACAGCGCAAGTATTATAGTCGAAACCGTATTTCGCACGTGTATAGCCAATTTCCTTAATCGTATTACGTACAATGGATGGAATATCCACGTATTCCGATTTAGAGCTGATTTCACCAATGACGAGAACGAGACCAGTAGCTACCGATACTTCACATGCTACCCGTGCATTAGGGTCATTAGCCAGAAAGGCGTCCAATACAGCATCGGATATCTGATCACAGATTTTATCCGGATGGCCTTCTGTTACAGACTCGGACGTGAACAAATGGCGGCCTTTTACAGACATGAATTTCAACCTCCCACAATTAAAATACATGAGGATTTATTAAAAAATCCTGACATGGCAATGGCATTATTCAGATACCTTCAAGCCAACAAATGGCGGGAGATATCTTGTTACCTTATTAATAAAAAATGAACCTTTTCCGGTAGGAAAAGGTTGCGTACAAGCCTCAAATGCCATGATATCCTATTTAAAACAAGGTGTCAATTCATGCAGCCCAATTACAACATTCGAAATTGAGGTAAGTTTACATGCAAATCATTTTCGATTCACATGTAAATAACCCTAGTTTATACACTACTATATAATCAAAAACTTAGAAAATTATTGCTATTTACAATGTACCAAATTCAGATAAGCTACGTTCAGCAGATTGTATCAGTCGCTTAGTAATTTCACCACCAACTGAACCGTTCTGTCTTGAAGTCAAATCACGCCATGCTACATTTTGGCCCCCCGCAAACTCCCCCAATTCTGCAGCAAATTCACTGTCAGCATTGGGATGTATATGAGTATATTGAGGATTATAAACTGGTAGCCCAAACTCGGCAGCGATCTCATACTTCAAATCATCTAACCTGGCACGGCTTTCGGGAATTAATCGTCTTTGACCTCTTGACGCCATCGTATACACCCTCCACTAAACATATTGTCTTTCATGGGGTTAGTGTGCAGCGATTAGGTTCAATTTAGCCAAGAACAATTTGCTATCCCAAGCAGTATTTAAGAAAAAGAGCCACCGAAAGCAGCTTATATACAAAAACAGTTTACTGAACAGTATAACCGCCTCGTACCATAACGACCAGACCAAACTTCTGACCTTCTTTTACTTGAATACCTCTTCCTTCTCTAGGAAAGGATAATAAATGATTTTTTTCGACAGCCTGATTATGGACAATTTCCGTTCCAGAAGTAATATCAATAGCACCACTGGCATCCATACTATACACAACAGCATAACCATTACGTAAAATAAACTCTGACCCTGCTTTGGCAATCAGTTTTTGACCAGGCTTTACATCAACTACCTTTAAAACCTCTGTCTGCTCTGGTGTGGAATTTTTTCCTGCACCAGAAGCTCCTGACGATGTTGTGGTAGAAGTAGCGTTTGTTGTTGGAGTAGTCGAACTAGTCGTTTTACTACTCGTATTACTTGCTGGTGCTCCACCTTTAATTGCCTGAGCAATTTTTTGGTCAACATAGCTTTTGGTTACGACTGGATCATCAGCTGTACCAGGTTGTCCAGAACTGGAGGCACCATTAACTGAATTGTTCATTAAGGAACCAGCAACAATTCCTCCTCCAAGTAAAACAGCAGCCAACGATACTTTATAGCGTGATTTCATGAAGTCCTCCTACAGCAGGTTATAGCAAGTATAGTTAAGTTTTAATTATTGTGCGCTAGCTCCAGAAGAACCCTGCATAGCCCAAGGCTTATCAAAAGCCAACTTCAAAGTATCAATACTTGAAACTATATCTTCCGCTTGTTGTTCAGCGGTAGTCACTTTCAAATTAGCTTCGTAAACCTGTAGCTCTGTAGCCAATCCAACATCAAATTGCTTTTTAGCCATATCGGCCGCACTTCTTGCACTCACCAAACCAGCTTGGATCTGTGAGTATTGGCTTTCCAATGCTTTGATGTTGTTATAGATTGTTCTTACTGCTTCTTCGAGTTGTCTCTTTGTGCCTTCTGTAGCATACTGAGCTTTTTCGACATTAAGTTGTTCAGCTTCGTAAGGGGTATTTCCTGGAGTACTAAAGTTGTAAAGTTTCAAACTCAATTCAGCTAAATCCACTTTTTGCTCACTCAACCAAATGGCAGTGCTGCTAGTAAGTACTTGGCTTACTTTAGTTTCCACATTTTCTTTAAACTCAGAATAGACAGGCTTATCCTTGAGTTCGTAACGTTGTTCTGGCTTGTAGCCAATCACTTGGTTCAACGACACATAAGCACTATCCAGATCTTTTTTTGCCTTTTCCAAAGCAGCTTGATTTTGAGTCACCTGATTAGTCGCTTGGGTAACCTCATAATCACTCGACATTTGATTATCTCTTTTAATTTGTGCAACTTTAAGCTTGCGCTCAGCATCTTCAATATTCAATGCTGCGAGCTTAACGGCATTTTGCTTTTGAAGAAGCTTATTATAGAGATCCTTCACATTATATTCAATACCTTCTTTGGTCATATCCAAGTTCTTTTTTGCAGCCTCATAATTAAGGTTCGTTTGGGCATAACCTTTAAAAGCTTTGTCTTGTGCTTCATCACCTGCTTCTGCTGGAACAAAGTCAATATTCTTACCTGCTTCTTTCATGATTTTTCCAGCCTGATCGATATTCGTTGCTGCTGTTTTTACTGAAGTACTATCAGCTACAGCCAGTTTAACTGCATCATCATAGGTCAAAGAATCATTATAATAGGTATCATAAGTAACTTGGGTCACAGGAGTTGCGAGAGGTTTACTGGACAAACTAATGGTTTGGTCGTCCGTAGTACTGCCATTAGCTTGATTGGAAATGGTCACTGTTCGTGTAGTCTGATCCCAATTTACTTTGGCGCCTAATGATTGGCTCACAAAACGTAAAGGAACGAGTACTTGACCCTTTTGAATTTGAGTTGCTGCATCGAGTTGTACAGGATTACTATTTTTATAAGCAAGCTTAGAACCAACATTTAAAGTTAACGTATCGTCATTTTTAGATGCTGTCACTTTTTTAGCTTTGCTGTTCCAATCGACTTTCGCACCCAAGCTTTCGAAGACTCCACGCAGAGGCACCAAGGTTGTATTTTGGCTAACAACCGGGGACTGGGTATATTGCTGAGTTACACCGTTAATAATAACCTTTATATCACCTGGTTGAGCTCCTGCAAGACTGGCGAACGCAGAAGAAAGAACCAATGTGGACAGTACTGCCACTCCAAAACGTTTCATAATTTCTCTCCTTTGTCAATAAGACTAATAAAAGAAAAGGGCTCCAAAAGGAACCCTCTTCTCATCTAATTCAGTTAACTCAAAAGAGTTGCTCTTAAATTAGTTGTTGTTTTCAACAGTTACTGTTTTAGCAGTTGCATCGTAGTTGATGGATGCATCCAGCGCTCTGCTCACCCAGAAGATAGGCAGTACAGTACGGTTTTTGTTAGTTACAGCTTTAACGTCCATACGAACCACAGAACCGTTAATAGTCAACAGGTTTGTGTTCAGTTTGATTTGAGCAACACGGTCACCTTTAATCAGGGTAACTGTGGAAGTTGCTTTGTCAAACAGGATGTTTTGTGGGGATACACCCAAAGCTTCAGCTGCATAACGTACTGGCAAGTAAGTGCGTCCGTTTTCAGCATAAGCAGCTACATCAGAAGTTTTACTTTCGCCGTTCACAGTGTAGGAAGTGCTTCCCAGTGTGAAGACAGCTTTAGTTTTAGTAGCACCTGGAGCTGGAGTTCCAACAGTAGCGATTGCTACTTCAGCAGCTGCAGTGTTGTTGTCTTTCCAGTTTTGAGTGTTGTCAGTTGCGCCTTTGTATGCAGTGTAAGAAACTGCGCTACCTTTCAGCTTAGCAACGATGTCGCCTTGAGCTACAGTACGGTCAACAGTCAGCTTAGGAGCCGAGATTGTGATTGTACTTGGAGTAGCAGATTCGCTGTCGATGTAGAAGCTCAGACGGCCTTTGTTGCTTTCGCCGTAAGTATCAGTAGATACGCTCTTCACTTTAACGTCACCAGCTGTAACTTTTACTTCTGGAGTAGAAGCAAAACGTACGCCTGTTGGCAATTCCAAGATTACTTCACGGCTACCGTCTTTCTTAACGAAAGCTTCTTTAGCAGCTTCAGTAATTGTGATATCACCAACTTGTTGGTCGCCCAGACCGATTGTCAGGGTTGGTTTGGATGCAGCAGCCAAAGTAACAGCTTGCTTCACAGTTGCAACCTTAACAGTACCGCTCAGGCCTTGGCTACCAGCAACATCAACGTTCAGGTCGCCGGAGAAACCTGGTTGTGTGGCAACTTCAACATTTTTCAGTTTCAAAGTACCTGGATCTTTAGAGCTATTAACGTTCTTGAAAGTCAATCTCAAAGTACGTTTGTCGGAATCTGTGTAAGATACCTCTGCTCCACCCAAACCGTTAGTGTTTTCGAAAGATCCGGAAAAGTTGCTACCTGGAGAGTTACTTTCGAAAGTAGACTGCCAACGAGCACCTTCAGGCAAACGCAATGTTACAGTGCGGTTGTTAACAAAAGAACCAGCAACTTTTTCTTTAATTACGATATCACCAATTTTTTGCTCGTCATGACCAGCAAGAATTGTTGTTGGAGAAGCTACGGAAACACCGCCACCGATTTGACCATAGTTACCAACTACAAGGGAGCTAACGTCAGTAGTTGTGTTACCGGAGATACTAACAGTAACATCACCTTCTTTAGCGTTAGTTTCATCGTCAACGTAGAAGCTCAAAGGCAGGTTAAATGTTGTTTCTTTACTACTTTCTTTTTTCAAAGACACAGTCAGAGTGTCACCATCGACATTAGAAACTACATCACCAGATGCGATATCACCAAAGAGAATGCTAGCATCTTTTGGAGCGTTCCATTTAAAACCGCTAGGCAATTTCAGTTTGATGTTATTATTGTTAGCCAAAGCACCAGCTGTTTGTTCTTTCACTTTCAACGTTGCAGTGAAATTGTCTGTGTTAGAAACGGTATCCAAAGCAGACAAAGATACTTGACCGGAAGATACTACGTTTGCAATTGTAACTTCACCGCTAGTAATACCACTCAGGGAAGAAGCATCAATTGTAGCTTTTACAGGTCCATTGCTAGGTCCACTTACATTGATGTTAGCAAAGTTCAGATATACATCAGCGCTATCTTTGGAGTTATCAAAGCCCAGTGTTACTTTTGCAGAGTTGTTAGTCAATTTTTCAACTTTCAGTGCAGTAGCTTCATTATAGCCAGTAGCTGCGACATTCTTATCGAGTGAGTTATCTTGTGGATCAAGATATATACCCAAACCATAAGTAGCGTCAGTAGCGGAAGTAGCACGGCCAACCTGAAGATCTCCAGATTTACCAAATTCAAAGCCTTTAGGCAAAGTAATAGTGAAAGAAGCACCGTCAGCAATAGAAGCTTGGCTAATACTTATTTTCGATCTACCCAAAACAGCATTATCTTGTTGGTTTGAGTTGATACTAGGAGTACTAATTACATTAAAGCTAGAAGCCGCATGGATTGCAGTTGGTGCAGTCAATGCTGCGATTGGAGCTGCAACACCAGCAACCAATGTTGCTGTTGCCAGCACGTTGATCATTTTTTTGTTAAACTTTGTCATAACCTTTTTTTCTCCTCCTTGAATATAACCAGAAATATTATTTTTGTCTTTTTGTCGGATCTTGTCACTCATCAGTCGTTACACCTCCTTTCCGAGCTTTATGAGAACCCTTATAAAATGATATCTGTGACAATATCACAGAAGCTTGGAATCTAGTTGAAAGAAAGCGTCCATTTATGACGTACTCCAGTATTATACAATGTGATAACAATGCAGTAAAGATTTTTTTTAGCGAATTTTGTCTTTACGCTTTTGTACCCCTTTGTTTCATACTCACCCAATTAGACGTAGCATGGGTTCAAAAAGTTGCGTCTATTTCAAAAAAATTTTTTTTATTTTTTTGATTATGTATTCCGCTTTCCATAGTCATAATTATACTATTAAACCTGTTCCTCCGTCATCCTACAACTTTTACCTTATCAACCTTAAATGTACAAGGGTTATTTTCGTACATCTAAGTCGGTCTTTAATGGAGTATATTCGTTAAGAATTATCCATAGAATATATAAAGTACATAAAGTCTATAGATTCCCTTGAAATCTAATACTCTTTAAGTAGTAGGAATGACGGAGTAACAGTGATTTACGGTATATATAACCGAGACAAATTACTTCACTACATTAATCTTCGCGCCATCCGTAAGCAGACTAACGCCCTTAACGACAACATTTTGTCCTTCAGCAAGCCCCTTGGTTACCTCAACCTGTTTGGCGCTTTCCTGACCTGTCTGCACTTCCACCCGCTTAGCAACAGTTCCTTCCACTACATAAGCATACTTCTTCCCTGCCTGCTCGGTAATGGCATCCTGCGATACCAAAATGTTTTTAGGAGCTTCTGACTTCATATATACAGTCACAACCATCCCTGATTTTAATTCACCTGAACCATTAGGAACCGAAATCTCGACAGGATATGCCTTGAGATCATTATCCATTACCGGATTGACAGCTGATACTCTGGCCTCAATTCGCTTATCTAAGGAGTCCACACCTACAGTCACAGATGAACCCACCTGCAACTTAAGAAGCTCAGATTCAGAAACGTTGACTTTAGCAATAATAGGATTGGTATTCGCTATTGTAGCAACCGCAGATTGTGCACTAACCATTTGCCCCTGGGTTCCTGTTACTACCGATATCGTGCCAGAAATCGGAGCTTTGACTACAGAATCCACCAATTGGCTACGTGCTGTGTCTAAACTGGACTTAGCTTGATTAACAGAAGCTCGGGCTACATCAATACCCGTTTTCTGTTGTGCAAGACGTAATGATTTTTGAGCATTATTATATGTTGTTTGCGCACTTTCCTTGGACGTTTGCGCATTATGAAGTGTGATCTGTGCATTCTCCACCGCAGTTAAGGCCCTTCTATGCGCTATTTGAGACTGCTCTAACTCGGATTGAGAAAGAGCACCCGCACTAAACAGCTGTTGGTTGCGATTAAGCGTATTTTGAGCATCACGCACGGAACTCTGAGCATCTACCAAACTGGTCTGAGCTTGGGTGATGGTGTTGTCTTGCTGGACAAGCGCACTTTTGGCTTGATCCACGCTGGATTCTGCCTGCTGCACCGATTGCGCTGCACCTGACTCTGCCTGCTTTAAATTGGCCAGGGCAACCTGGTACGACTCCTGGGATTGCTTAATCGAGTCCCGCAGGTCCTTTTGGTCTATAGTAAACAATGTGTCGCCCTTATTTACTTTTTGCCCCACTGTTAGATTAATACTTTGAATCTTACCACTAATTTTCGGAGACACCTGAGCCGTCTCTTTGGGAGCAAAGCTTCCAATAATACCTGTTGAATCGCTAATACTACCTTTGGTCACTTTGGCCACTTGGACCGGAATGGCTTGCTGCGCCGCAGTTGGAGCGGCAGGGGCCTCCCCCCCACCGCAACCCGCTAATGCAACTGATAAAAGCAAAGTTGTAGCAATCAGAGCACTTTTTTTATTCATTATGTTTCTCCACCTCACCTTATATATGAACACTTTTTTGTAGTTTCGCTTCTTTTTTTAATTCTCTCTTCGCTTGTCTTTTTAATTTCCGATTCTTACGTTTTTGTATCATATTATCCATGATGACGTAGACTACCGGAATAAGAATCAATGTAATAACAGCTGCGAAGGATAACCCGAATACAACAACAACTGCCATCGGTGCTTGTGTTTCGTTACCCTCTCCTGTAGCGAATGCCATTGGGAGCAAAGCTAGTACAGTAGCCAGCGTGGTCATCAAAATCGGACGCAACCGCTCAGACGCTCCATGAATAATAGCTTCATCCCGATCTTGGCCGTCTTTTCGGAGCTGAATTATAAAGTCAATCATAACAATGGCATTGTTGACGACCAAACCGACGAGCATGATGTAACCCGTCAAAGCTGAAACGCTGAGACTCGCCCCGGTTACAGCTAAACCGATAAGCACACCAATTACCGTAGGTGGAACGGAAAACATAATAACAAACGGTGTGAGCAACGATTCGAACTGTCCTGCCATAACCATATAAATGAGCACGACAGATAGCAAAATAGCTATCGCTAAGTTCATGAAAGACTCCATCATTTGTTCATTTTGGCCGCCACCCGTATCTGCACTGTAGCCCTCTGGGAAGTGAGTAGTCTTCAAAAGAGCATCTATTTTTTGATTAATAGTAAGAATATCCCCTGTTCCGTCAATATCAGCTGTAATCTGCACTTGACGCGTTTGGTCTTCACGAGTAACAGTATCGGGTACAGTCCGTTTATCAATACTTACTACGGAAGACAAAGGTACATCAATACCTTGTGGAGTGGTAATCCGTAAGGCTTTTAGATTTGACAAATCATGGCGGTTTTGCTCTGGTAACGATATCTTCACATCAATCTGATCTTCACCTGTACGATAGCTTGTGGCGACTGACCCATTAAAAGAAGTATTCACTGCAGATAAGATTTGAGTTGCTGATAAGCCATATCGACTCGCAAGCTCCCGATTAACGGTAATCTCATATTCTTCGCGAACCGCACTCAAGCTACTTTTCACATTGACCGTACCCGGTATTTTTTTCACGTCCGCAACGAGATTGTCCGAGAGTTCTCTCAGGACGTCAATATCGTCACCTTTTAGATTAATGTTAACAGCCGCTCCGCTTGAAAGGCCTGTTGTAGACGCCATTGTAATCTCTGCATCCGGAATGCTATCAAATTTCTTACGAAGGCCCTCAACTACACCATCTGTTGGCTGATGTCCATCCTTCAGTGTTACACTTAGATCTGCTGAGTTGGTTGGAGCTGCCCCTGAATAACCAGAATTGCCACCAGAACCAACAGTCACTGTCATTTTATCTAGATCCGGAACTTTCAAAATTTCTTTTTCTATATCTTGAACAACCTTTTCCGTTTCTTCCAAGACCGTTCCATTAGGAAGTTTCACGTTAATTGTGAATTCCCCAGTATCGGATGCTGGGATAAATTCAGCCTTAACGAAAGGAACTAGAGCCCCAGCTGCCACAAACATTAATAAAGTAATAATTAACACAGATTTTCTATGGTTAATACCCCACTTCAGTATACGGCGATACCCACTCTTAAATTTCTCGAAGCCAATATTAAACCACACAATAGGGTTAACACCCTTATAAGTACCTGAAGAATAAATGGATTCATCTGGCACGGTAGGTAGCCAACGTGATCCCAGCATCGGCACAATCATAAGGGATACAAGCAAGGCTGCAATGTGAGAGAAAATAACTGTTAACGCCAACGGTTTAAATAGAACTCCCGCAATTCCGTCAACAAAAACAACTGGTAAAAATACTACGATCTGCGCAAGTGCAGATGCCATAACGGCATTACCCACCTGCTTGGAGCCATCAATAGCCCCTTGTAGCATGCTTTTACCTTCATGTCGCTGTCTAAAAATATTCTCAATAATAACAACCGCAAAATCGACAAAGGATCCTAACCCCAGAAGCAAACCGCTCAGTGAAATAATATTAATGGTTTGTCCGGTGAAATACATCATCATAAACGTAGCTACGAAGGAAATTGGAATAACGATAGTAGCAATAATGGTAGAACGTATACTATTCAAAAATAACAGCAACACAATAGCTGCGATAATAAGTCCCAATATAGCATGCTCTACTAATGAGTGCACGGAGTCGCTAATGGGTTTGGATGCATCTGTTACCATCTCCAATTGAGTTCCCGGAGGCAATTCCTTCCGTATCGAATCTAAACTATCCTTTACAGAATCGGCGATTGAAAGGGTATTCCCCCCTGTGGCTTTAGTAACAGAAATATTGATACTTGGCTTTCCGTTATAGGTAGAAATGGTTGTAACATCATCCAAGGAATCTTCAACTGTCGCGATGTCCTTTAGCTTAATGCTTCCCTTCCCTACTGGAATTGGCGTTTCACCCATTTCTGAAACAGCTTTGTATTCACCTTGAACCCGAAGTTGGATTTCTGTATTGCCTCGGTACACCGAACCAGCAGAACCCGCTACGTTATTAGACGATAGCGCTTGGCTGATTTGATCTAGCGTAATGCCATAGCTTTGAAGTTTGGCTTGGTCTACAGTAATCTTCACAAGCCGAGCTTGCCCACCTGACATGTTGGCTGCAGCTACTCCCGCAATTCTTTCAAGCCGCGGCTCAATAATATCTTCAGCAATAGGCTTCAACTTGTTAATATCCTGGTCTCCTGTAAGAGAGAGCGTAATAACCGGCGTTGCGTTGAGATCCACCTTAAGGACACGCGGCGAATTAGCCGCCTTGGGAAGAGACCCTTTAACCCCATCAACTTTATCTCGCATGTCGAGGGTTGCTTGATTGATATCTACTCCCCAGTTAAATTGAATCATGACCATAGATGTTCCTTCTGAAGACTCGGACATGATTGTGTCCACGTTCTCAATAGAAGCCAGACTTTTCTCAATAGGTTTAGTAACCAATTCCTCAACTTCTGTAGGCGTTGCATTTGGAATACTAGTCACCACTGCAGCGAATGGCAGCTTCATATCCGGCATTTGCTCTACAGGAAGTCTTAACGCAAAAATACCGCCCCCGATTAACAAAGCAATAATTAACATAAATACTGTTACAGGACGGCGTATTGAAAACTGAGACATCTCATCACTCCCCACTCACTTCTCTATGTAATATTTAAGCACACACATCCACTACTACGATGAAATAGGCGTAAAGTTTCAGATAAATGTGCAAAAAAAACATATAAAAAAATAATAAACACATTTTGAGATAAACGTTTAAAAAAAAACAGTTAATTACAAACGTTTAATGTGAATCGAAAATAAAAAACGTTGTAATGCTTAGCCAAAGTTTTCATCTCATTGATATTATGGCATAGGCCCTTAATCCCAGTCAAATAGCTGATTTATAAAAAACATCCCTCTCATGTATATGAAAGGGAATTACCATTTCGCATGGAGGGATGTTTAATAAATTCAGGTGTTTTGTTGATTAGATTTTAGGAAGCAGTTTTTTATCAGCCATAACTTTAGCTACAATAATCGCTGCATCTCCGCGCAAGGTCAAGGAAGTAGGATTAAACATATATCCTTTTTTCAGATCACTTGCATCCACAGGCGACCCTGTGATAAAGCCTTTCTTGGCGATAGCCAATATAGATGCTTGCGCATAGTAATCAATCTTGTCCGCATCTTTAAAGGTCTTAGACAGGTTCTTCATGATCTTGTCATGGTCTGTTTCCAGCTTCAAATTCAATGCCTTGGCAATAATGACTGCTGCATCTTGACGTGTGATTACATCTTCCGGCATAAAGATTCTTGGTTGTGAACCTTTGACAATACCGGCACGCGCAGCTGTTTCAATATAACGATAATCGTATAGGGCATCTGCTGATATCGTATTTGGAATAGACACGTCGTCGAAATGCTTCGCTCCACTGAAATTAAGCGGAATTTGCAGACCTTTGACAATCATAGACGTGAATTCGCCTCTTTTAATGTAGCTGTCAGGTCCAAAGCTATTAATTGGATCCATTGGGTTCATGACACCTTTGGCCAAGATAGCCTCAATGTAATCTCTAGCGTATTTGTGCTTAATGACATCACTATACGTTTCTCCAACCTTAGCAACTACATAGTAGCCAAAACGATCAAACGGTACCTTAATGGTATGTTTTTTCGGATCCACCACACCACCAATGTTCTGCCAATCTTTAAGATCAGAATCAAAATAGAACACTGTCATTTGTTTCCCTGCATCCTGAGCAATACTGCTATCATACGTCAGCGTCAATGTAGCACGCTTGGATGGTACTAACTCGTTAGATGGGTCGCGCCAGTAGAAGTTTTTGATCTTGCTACTGTCATTTTGCGACTTGTTAGCCAATTGATAAGGATCAGCACCATAAGTTACCGGATCGTAATCATCCGTTTTAATGTCATCTGCTGTACCTGGATCAATCCAGAATACCGGACTCGACATATTAAAGCGGGCCGGAAAATCTCTGTTGAAGTATCTACTTCCATCTGCAATCAAGCTCTGCATATCGGACAATGCTTTTTCAGTTTCAAATTCATGACGGTCAACCACACCATCTTCGCTATTTGCTATTGCAAAGTACAAATTGTGACCAGAGAAAACCTGGTTTTTGAACTGTTGCGGTTGATCGTAGTCCCGACGAATCAGACTCGTTCCCTTTGCAAAAGCAAGTGTAAGATTACCATCGAACACTTTGTGCGATGTTTTCATCGCTTCCATGTACTGCTCGCCAGGGATATTAGTAGGCACATATTTAACAGTAATGGTCTGTTTCAGTTTTTCTTTGCCTACAGTAACCACTACGTCAATTTTATTATCTTTGTTGGCTTTTAGACCTGTAACGATGGCTTTGTAAGTTGATGGATAATCAATGGTGCCATCATAATCAGAGTCGAAACCCTCTTGAACTGCTGTTTCTTTACCTACCGTAACACTATCTGCATTACCTGCATTTACAACAACTTGCACAAAGTTTTGATTCACGATTCTCTTTTCAGGGAGCGGACGCAAAATATCAAAAGATGTGGATTGACCGGATACTTGCAGTCGGAAAGTAGCAAATGGTCCGCTCTTACCGCTATTGTACAAGGTAATATTATAAGCTACTGGTGTTCCATCTTGCGAAATAGTTTGGTTTTTCAACACAAAGCTGAAATACTTTTTGTCTGGATGGTAGTACACAAGCAGGTCTTTTAAATCTTTATTTGTAAATTTATCTGTAGTAGAACCGGAATTGTATGTTGTCTTAGCATCTTCTGCTGAGAAAAACTCGTTACTCAGTGTCCAGTTGACTTCACTGTCATCCGATCCCTTAATCTCCAAAATATATTGATCTTTATTAGCAATATCACTTAACGAACCATTTACCTGATCTGCTTTACCCAAATCAGCAATACTGAAAGTACCAAATACATTGATATTTTTCAGAGATGTATTGTAGTTAGTATCATCCACTTTGGTGAAATTAGCATCTTTTGATTTCGGAGCAATTTCGCTATATTTCGGCGTATTGCTCAAGCCGCTAACTGGTGTAAAAGGGATGATTCCTTGTGTGTTGGGAACAGGAATTACTGGAATATTCGTCTGTGTAAAGTTTACTTTTACCGTATTGCTATACTCAATACCTGGCTTGTATACAAACTTGATTTCATTATTCCCGTTCGCCAAGGCATTGGCTGCGGCTGTCTCCGAGGAACCAGCAAGCTTGAAGTCCGCTCCTGAACCATCCAAATCAACCAATACATTATTAATATACAGGAATACATTTCGGTTACTTCCAGTGTAATGAATATCTGCTGCGTTGCTCACATCAAGCAATTTACCTTTAAAGTTGCCCAGCTGAGTCAATTTATAGGTATTCAAGTTTGAGCTGGATGTATTCAACGGAATTTGTTGCCCATCATAAATCGTGTCGTATTTCATAAACGGACCCTGCAACAGATTCACCGTTGCTTTAATTAACTTGGTCGAGTCACCATTCAGATAAAAATTCAGTACATTTTGTCCTTCTTTAGGCAAAGTGTCCACATAAGCAACAATTTTCTTCACTTGCGTTGACTTACCATTGATTGTACGAATTACATCTTGCGACCCTACAGTATGAACTGTTACTCCGGAAAGCTCACTAATCGAAGTAGGTGCACCATTAACAACGATAAACTCCATACCTACAGGTACAGATGCAGCATCTGTAGTCTTGTTCTTCATAGAGCTACCTGTTAATTTCATAGCTTCATCTATGGCAGCTGCCTGATCAGACCCGCTTCCTTTAGTTCTGTTCAACAATTGAGTATTAAAATCAGGAAGATAGTTAATATCATCAATATACGGCTGAGTACTGCTGCGCAATGTAAATTGGACAGCCGATGGAGCCGGTGGTGTACTGCTATCCGTATAAGTTATGCCCAGGGATGCTCTGGTCAAATGATCAAGTACAGCTTCCGAAGGTACAGTCACCTGAAATGGATATACTTTATAACCATTTGATGTAACTACATTTGCAGTATCAATTGTGGCATCAACCCCAGTCGCACTACCCACAGCACTACCATTGTTACTCACATCGGTAAAACGTGCATTGATTGTGGCCACTCCTGGATCAGTTGCACCGCCTGGCACCAAAACATTACCTTTTAAAACCACACCACTTGTAGACGATACGGTAAAGTCAGGCGAAGTGGCCAAATCAGCAGAAACATTCCCATCCTTATTCAGGGTCAAATCAGAAAATTCCGGTTTACCCGTATAAATCGTAATTTCACGTGTAACTGTAAGAGCCTGAGTTCCGTTATTCACTTTAATGGTCACTATATTTTTACCCGGACTCAGTACAACACTACCCGTTAGTTTATAGCCAGTGTAAGAGTTAACTGTATACGTATTACTGCTTTTTGCAGACGTGAGCGTTACACTGTCAGCATTAGGAGCCGTACCTTGAATGACTACTTTCACATCATCCGTACCGCTATTGCGTGCGTCTGTCAGCACCGCTGTCTGATTCTCAAGCAACTGCTCGGTTTCACCATTCAACGTAGCAGATAGATCATAAAGCTTAGGCCCATCCTGATACTCAATGTAAATGGAGTCCTTCATATCAGCCGAATTTTGGCTACTTTGAAATGTAATCCGGTTCAAACCAGGAAACAGTTTAATGTCTGTAACTTTAAGCGTAGAGCCACTGACTGTAATTCCGCCTTTTTGACTCTCGTTCTTATTAACCACGTTAAGGTTTGTTCCATTTTTAGAGAGTTGGAATACACTATAAGATATAGTACTTCCGTTCACTCCGTTAATCGTACCGTTAACTGTAACTCGGTCAGTGTTTACCATTCTAGCCGAATCCACATCATATTTTTCACTTGGAAAAATAAAATAAGTTCCCGTCGCAGCATGAGCCGTACCTACCAGGGCCGCCGGCACCAAGCCAATGATGAGACCAACCGTCAGCAACATGGATAGCAATCGTTTCAAATCATTGTCCTCCTTTGATTCTGTCGCACCTTGGGGTACGTAATCATTCAATACTTTTTTTATCGGTAGTAAACATACAAAAAATTAGTAAATTCTCAAAAAAGGAGGGAGTTTTTTTACAGCAAACATCAAAAAAGCCTTCAAACCCGCGGTATACCGCCAAGCTTGAAGGCTTACTTTTAAATTAAAATTATAATTTCGAACGCGTTTGGGAATCTGGCTTAGCCAGCAACCGAATCAGTGTGTTTATAACTGGGCGTTTGGTTTTGCCAACAAGACCAATAACCTCTGCACCAATCTGTAGGAAGAACATCATAATACAAATCACGACAAAGGTGACCCAGTTCGCTTCATTAAGCGCAGCAGACGATTGAATCACGGCCAATACACCGAAAAATGCAGCAATACCATAGATAATCAACACCGTCTGTCTGTGACTGAAACCTAGTTCGCGTAAGCAGTGATGCAAATGACCTTTATCCGGAGAGAAAATCGGTTTTTTCTGCAACTTGCGACGAATGATAGCAAAGAATGTATCTGACAAAGGTACACCGATAATAATCAATGGCGTAATAAAAGATACGATAGCAATTTGCTTGAAACCAAGCATGGATAGCATGGCCAGACAGAAACCTAAAAATAATGACCCTGTATCACCCATGAATATTTTCGCAGGATGAAAGTTAAAAAATAAGAATCCGATAATACTGCCCAGCAGCACAAGACAAAGCATAGCTACCATGTAATTGCCCATCAGTACCGACATCACAAAGATAGTTCCAATCGCAATTCCTGAGACACCTGCAGCCAGTCCATCCAGACCGTCAATCAAATTAATGGCATTCGTCACACCTACGATCCAGAAAATCGTAAGCGGAATGGAAATCCAGCTTTCCAAAGATGAGTATGCATCCTGAAAAGGTACATTTACAAAATCTACACGAATATCAAAAGCAAACACGACCATACACGCAACGGCAATTTGAGCCAAAAATTTCAATTTTGCATTGAGATCAAAACGATCATCGAGAGCACCAATCAGTGTAATCAGCGTACCGCCAATCAGAAAGGCTGCGATAAAGTTAATATCCCGAGAGGACAGCATTCCGTCAGGCACAAAAGGTAACACCGCCAATAAGGACAACAGAAATGCCAAGAAAATCCCCAGTCCGCCAAGACGCGGCATAATTCGGGTATGTACTTTTCGGGCATTCGGTACATCGACGGCTCCAACCTTCACAGCGAATTTCTTGACGAGCGGTGTCAGTAACAGCGCAAGTCCCAGTGCCATGATGAACCCAATAATATAGATCAATAACATTTGATCATTCGACCCCCAATTTTAAAGCAATCCCTTTTCAGATGTAACCGCATTGAATTATACTCTGATCAAAAATAAATACCAAGCCTCATATTCTGGCAAATTAGCGGGTTTTGAAGGCAGATTCAAGCTATTTATCACACTTTTGTGACGTTTTCTTTTTCACGCATCACTTTCGCGGCGAATTTCGGCAGCGCAAGCATTCTTTTGGACCGGCTTGGCTCTTTGAGGAGTCTATATAACCATTCAGCCCGTAGCTTTTGAAACAATTTAGGTGCGCGTTTGGTTCTGCCTGATATAACATCGAAGCTACCGCCAACCCCCATCATCACCGGTACACCCAGCTGTTTCTTATATTTACCAATCCAGGGCTCCTGTGTGTCCGCTCCACGTGCTACAAACAACAAATCAGGATTTGCTTCACGAATGGCTGCAATTACCGCTTCATCCTCTTTAGGTCCAAAAAAACCATCACGCTTGCCACAAACCGTAATTCCGGGATAAAGCTCATGTACCCGCTGTGCGGTCGCTTGAATCACCTCAGATGTTGATCCCAGTAAATAAACCTTCCAATGATAGTTTTCTCCAGCTGCAAGTAATTCATGTAACAAGTCAAAACCCGCTACCCGCTCAGGTACAGGATGTCCTACATAGTTTGCAGCCCAGACCACGCCAGTCCCATCTGGAACAATCAACTCTGCCTGTTTCATCACGTTCATGTACACTGGATCTTCCAATGCAGCCATTACCATAATCGGATTGGCAGTGATCACTTGATGGGGCCGGCGAGACTCCACTGCTTGAATTAATACCTTTAATGTATCTTTCATATTAAGCCTTGATACCGGAACACCGAAAATCGGGACGGTAGGCACATTCGTAACCTTATCAACTGTCACTGTATCCATCATCCTTTGCGACACAAGTAATTAACGATATGCTGTGCCGGTAAGCGAGCCTCGCTTTTTAACAAAGCAATGGCCGCTCCCTGGCTCTCGATCCATTGACTTCGCTGATCCAGCAACCGCATAGACTCATTAGCCAGTTTTTGTCCATCCAGTGCCTCTGTAGTGCCTACAGGCTGGCTACCGACACGGCTGAGGAAATGATCAATTTTGGGATCGTAAGATATCCCCAACGGAGGCACCTGGTGGGATGCTGCATAGATCAAGCTGTGTAGTCGCATCCCGATCATCAAACTGCAACGGCTGACTTCCAACAGCATCTGTTGAGGATCGGTGACTTGATCGCACATGCTGACAAGGCTTCCCGTCCCCCTAATATCCCCCAACAATTCCATTATCATCCTTGAAGCCTGCTCATCATCAGGTAGATGGAAAGGTAAAAACCGTAAGTGTACACGGCGCTCAGCAGCTAATTTTTTCAAGCCGTCCGCAATAGCCGTTAAATCGCGACGTTCCTTATCCCAGTAACGTACAGATACACCAATGATCGGAAGTTTATCTTTATCCGACTCAGTTGCTGCTTTATGCAGCTCGGAACCCGAGGGCAATGGAAGCCCCATTACCGGATCAGGGACAACTTCGACAACTGGGTTCTTTAGTTTCATAGTACCCAGTAGTGCGGCAGACTGCTCATCTCTTACAGAAACATATTCACAGCGCTGAAACACAGAACGGATCATAGGATAAAATATCTTCCGTTGTACCGGCCCAATGCCCTGAGCATATACAAACGTCGGCTTTCCAGCCCATTGGGCCAGTTTCAGAATCGCCAGATAATACGGAATACTTTTAGGGCTTGTTGCATCCTGGAGCAAACTCCCGCCGCCACTTATTAGCCCATCGCAGTTTTTAATCGCTCTACGAACTTCCCCCAGACTCATCCGCGGTACAGCTTCTACTCCGTACATTTTCTGTGTCCAAGCGGGGTCAGAAGACAGAACAACAGGCTTGATTGTAACCCCCGCCTGACGACTCTCCTCCTCTAAAGCCGTCAAAATCGACTTGAGCACCGCCTCATCTCCACTATTGTGAAAGCCGTAATAACCCGAGATGATTATCGTTTGAGCTGTGGTGACCATTTCTTCCAACACCCTTCCAGCACTTGCCACACGACAATTGCGATGATTCCCAGCACCAGACCGAAGCCCAATCCTAACAGCCCGCGACTAAGCGACAGTGCCGCTGGAGAGTGAATGTGAGCAAAGGTATCCACCATAGAGGCTTGGCCAATAGCAGCTATAATCAGCAAATAGATTGCTTTGCGATATTTCAAAGCCAGGAATGCCCCTGCAATAAACAGTGGGTGAGCCATCAAAAATTCCTTATTGCGCGGACGTACGCCAAATGCATTTTCAAGGAAGTTCCGGAAAACCAGCTCCGTGTTCGACACCGTACCCGCGTTTCCAGTACGAGTCAAATAGTAATAACCTGCGGCTGCGATAACAGCCAGTGCGATCACCCACAATACAGTAATCGGTGTACGTAGCAGCTTGGAAATTTCCTCTCGTATAGAAACGCCACGATAAAAGAAAATATATATCGCTGCCAAGAAGATCGGCAGAATGTGGAGCAAGCTTACACCTCTAAATTGGTTCAGCACAAGGCTGTAAGCAATACTGTTCAACAGGGCAATAACAAAAGGCACCGCAGCCAGCGACAAAATCGCTGTCTGTACGTACAGTATAAACGTTTGAATCAAACGCTGACCTACAGAAAGTTCAGACCCCTGTTCACGTTTAATTCTAATCGTACGCACGGCGATGATCATTGCAACCGTAGGTCCGCTAATCGCTGCGAGTAGGGCCAGGCCTTGCTCCATCAAGCTGGAGTTCAAAACGTAAAGTCCTGCTGAACCTACCAAGCCAAGTGCAAATGCCAGCAAAGTCAATGCCGGGACGAAATAGGACACCATAATGGAGAAGAATGCCAGTGCACCTAGTACGACAATCATTTTCAGATAGCGCTGAATGGACGAATCGACGACTTGGAACGGTTCAGCCTGTCCGAGTTCAAACCCCTTTTTCTCCATCCGTTGTACAGCGTTACCCGGCTTGTCCAAGCTGTGGATTAGGTTATCTACTGAATCCTTCACCTTGGCTTCAGCAATACTACGGCTAGGCGCGGTATTCAGATACAACATGCGAATATTACGGTCCTTGGTGGCCAGCGCAAAACGATCAGCTAACGTTTCCACATCGAGCGTTGAATCTTTATCACTCAATGAGTATAAACGCACAACGTTATAGTGGATATCGTAAGCGAGCTTATTGAAGCCTGCTTGCGGTTTTTTTAAGTTTTCGATAGCAGCTAGGCCAATATCGTATTTGTTCAGCAATTTAGCAAATGCCGCTAAGCTATGCTCTTTCTCGTTATCGGTGAAGCCTTTGACTGAATCACCTTCAAACAAAATGCGTTTTACACCATTTTGCTGAAAGGAAGCAAGCATCTCTTCCGTCAACTCCTGGTTGTAAGGAAGACTGTCGCTCATCCGTGGAACAATAAAAAATCCTTTGCTCCGAAGCTGCTTCATCGCAATCGGGTCAGGCTGCATGGGCTTGAGATACGCATCCTCTGGAGATGTTTCCACAACTAACCCTTCCTGTCCCTGATAAGTCCAAGGTTTTACATTGATGTCCAGGCTTGTAAACGTACGTAAAATTAACGGCTTTAATGCCTCGGCATTTTCTTTATCAGCGAAAACAATATACGTAAAATTCTCATTTGCAGGTGAAAGCCGTTTTTCCATATCGGCAACGTTCTGAGTCGTATAGGTTACGACGCGACCCGCTTTACGGAAATCATCCAACGTACTTTCATACATCGCCATGCTGTTCACACCCGCTTGCTGTAAGCGGTCAAGTTGCTCATTCAGATAGTCCTGCGGGTGAGCCTGATACGAGGCTGCCTCCGTCAAATCCCGATAATCGAATACAATCTCTACTTTTTTACTCGAGGATTCTGTCTTCACACGATCGGCGATGACTGGAATGGAAGCCAGCAAGCCGACAGCCACCAAAATCCATAACCATTTTCGAGAAGCCGTATTCCAATACTGCCATTTCTGATACACCAAAGAACCTCCTTAATATTCGGGATTTTGCAAAATTCAATGCTGCCCACCTTGTCGTACTCAGCCTTTTGGTAGGTCACTCATTGAATTTTGCAAAATCCTCCGTTGCCGGAATAAGCCTATTTTCCCAAAGCCTCTTCCAGGTTATTCTGCAATACAGAAATGACCTCCACGGCGTACTGCCCTTTGCCGTGAGAGGTCACCGATTACTATATCTTATCCAATTACCTTAACCTATTCTATTATAAAGGGATTTTTCTCAAGCGTCTACGCGAGCCATAACAGCATCGACCAGATGGTTGATTCTTTGCTCCGCGTCTGACAGCGAGGAACCGCGTACCGCAAAGTATACTTTGATTTTCGGCTCTGTGCCCGAAGGGCGCAGGCAAAACCACGAACCGTCCTCCAGTAAAAATTTGAGTACATTTTCCTGTGGAAGTCCGTCCAGACCTTGTGAGTAGTCCAGTACCTTATCTACCTTCACGCCTGCAATCTCTTGAGGTGCATTGCTACGCCAATCGGTCATTTTGCCCTGAATTTGTGCCACTCCATCCTTACCTTTAAGGGTACGAGACTCCAGCTTCTCAAGGAAGTAGCCAAACTGCTCGTACAGCTCTTGTAAAACATCATAAAGCGTCTTACCTTGTGTGCTGTAATAAGCAGCAGCTTCAGCGATCAGCATAGCCGCCAAGACAGCATCCTTATCGCGAGCATAATTCCCTGCCAAATAACCATAGCTCTCTTCATAGCCAAACAGGTAGGTGTACTCGCCAGTTTGGTCAAACTGGTTCATTTTCTCGCCAATATACTTGAATCCAGTTAGCGTGTTAAACACAGTTGCTCCAAAATGTTCGGCAATGACCGCACCCATTTCGCTGGTTACGATGGTTTTGATAACCGCCCCATTATTCGGAAGCTTGCCTGTTTCTTTCAGCTGATTCAACAAGTAGTAAACCATGATCGCGCCAGACTGATTACCGGACAATACCACATATTCGCCTTCACGGTTTTTCACAACTGCACCCATACGGTCAGCATCAGGGTCTGTTCCGATCAACAGATCTGCACCAATTTTCTCACCCAGCGCAATTGCCAGCTTAAACGCATCACGTTCTTCTGGGTTTGGCGACTTGACAGTCGAAAATTCAGCATCTGGCAACTCTTGCTCAGGCACAATATGCACCTGTTCAAAACCGATTTTCTCCAGCACACGGCGAACCGGTACATTTCCAGTGCCATGGAGAGGTGTAAACACAACTTTGAAGTTTTTGCCTGGTCCGGCTGCAATCAGCTCACGGTTCACACTCACACTGGCTACCGTATCTACAAACGCTTCATCTTCCTCTTCTCCAAGCCAAACCAACAATCCCTGTGCCTCTGCTTCCTCACGTGTCAGACTGCGAATGTCGGCAAACGAAGGAACCTCGCGGATATAACCAATTACCTGTTCAGCCTGATCTGGAACAAGCTGACCCCCTTCATCGTTGTATACCTTGTATCCATTATACTCAGGAGGATTGTGACTCGCTGTCACAACAATCCCTCCACTGGCTCCCAAATGACGTACACTAAACGAAAGCTGTGGCGTTGGACGCAAGGAAGGGAACAACTTAGCCACGATACCATTGCCCGCCAGCACCAAAGCTGCATCCAGAGCAAATTCTGGTGAAAAATGACGCGAATCATGTGCAATGACAACCGAAGGTTTGCCTTCTTTACCAGCATGCTGTTCTAAAATATAGCGAGCCAGCCCCTGAGTCGCACGTCCAATGACGTAACGGTTCATCCGGTTACTTCCTGCCCCGATCACTCCACGCAGACCGCCTGTACCAAATTCCAGCTCTTTGTAAAAGCGATCCTCCAGTTCCTGCTCGTTGCCTTCCAATGCGCGCAACTCCTGTTTGGTCTCTTCATCAATATAAGGGTCTTGCAGCCAGCTCTCAATGCCTTCTAGTGCTTTTTTACTCAACTGCGTCATACGGAATTTCCCCTCTCCATTTTTGGGTTGTCAAAACAGGATTTCTATGTACACATGCACTCGGTTCAGACGTCGTGCTTATGTCGGCAGAGCTTTATTTATTGGGGAGGGTCAGATAAAGCAAACATAATTTCGCCCTCAGCTACTACCGTATCGCCTACTTTAGCCGTAGCCTTCCCTTTGCCAAATGCGCCTTTGGAACGAGTGATTTCCACTTCAAGCGTTAGCGTATCTCCAGGAACCACCTGCCCACGGAAACGGAAACCATCCAACCCTGCCAAGAACCCGATTTTGCCACGATTGCTCTCTAGATGCAGTAATGCGACAGCCCCTACTTGAGCCAGTGCTTCGGTGATCAACACACCAGGCATAACGGGATACCCCGGAAAATGTCCAATGAAATGAGGCTCATTCATCGTTACATTTTTAATGCCTACTGCTCTTTTCCCTTCCTCCAGCTCAATAATACGATCCACCAATAAAAATGGCGCTCGATGTGGGATAATCTCTTGAATTTGATTAACATCCAATTGCAATTTGTCCATTTACCTTAATAACTCCTCCCGCTTGCAGGTTTGACTCTGTATCAGTCATAAGTTACTGCAAGCATAATATTACCCCGCCTGCAATGCATAAAAACAGCTCTTGACGGCAACAATGTTAAATATCCTTCACCTACTGCAGAAGTGGAGGTTGAGATAAGGGGCTTTTTCCGCCGGTTATGCAACCTGAGGCGTGAAGAAGCCCTTTTGCCCGTGCTTGGTTTTACCCCGCAGTGTTATAAACTTCCCCATCATTATACAGTTATCAGATGCAAAAAGAAAATTACGCGGAAGTACCATATTGGGTGCTCCTATTATGGGGGTGAAGCGAGGTTTCATTTGAGCCAAGGGGGGGGAAGGGCTACGGGGATGGATCATTCTTCCGATCGCTGTTAACCTCGGATTTTTTCATTGTATAATAATTCAAGGGTAAAATCCGAGGTTAAAGGCGAACGCTATCGCTTCTTCAGAACGATTCCATCCCCTCCGCCGAGTTACTTTTGGCTCAAAAGGAAAGCCTCGCTTCAATAATACTCGCTTGCCGTGAAAGACGGAACAAAGTCGAAGCCCCCTGCGATGACCTTTATCGGCTGCAATCCATCCGCGCTACACTGAAGGGTTCTGCGGTGAAAATATAACAAAACCCCGCGCCACTGGCACAGGGTTTTGTTATTCTATACTCCCCACACAAATTGCGGGTGGTTTATTTTAATAAAAGTGGCCCTGCTGATGGCGGGTAGCCAGCCGAGCGAAGGATTTGAATCTGGAGAAGCGTGAGCGTTCGCCTTTGCAACGGGATTTTTACATCTGAATAATTTATAAAATAAAAAAATCCCGCTGCAACAGCGATCGTAAGATCAAATCATTCGCGGAGCGCCTTTTTCCGCCCCCACTCATTTAAAGTAAACTAAGGCGCAAATATAAGATCAATGACATGCTGCCAGGTTTTCCATTCGAATACGCCTGACAACCCTTGCTTACCTACAATTACATATCCTGCAATTAAGCCGCCTAACAGCGATAACAGGAGCAGCAACGGAACTATAAAATAACGAGCAGTACGCCAGCGGGACTTCGTCTTTTCAGGCACCGGACGGGAATCAGATTGTTCTTCTTTCATCACCAAATCCTTAAGCCCTCAGATTGTTGGCCAGGTTCATCATCGTATCGCTAGAAGTTAGTGCCCGTGCCGCCATTTGATACATCCGCTGAACTTGCATCATATCCGTCATTTCGCCCGCTAAATCCACATTAGATTCCTCAAGATAACCGGAACGCACAGATACGTCCGCTGGAACAGCACCTGCCACACCTGCTGCTCCGAATACATTTGCCTCAGTTACACCATTCAACAACACGAATAGGTTATCATCCCGCTGTTCCAGTCCTTCTGGACGCTGTACATCCATTAGCTTGATTCTCTGACCAACGGTCGGATCCCCAATTCCATTAGCACGAATCAGCAATTCGCCATCCGAGTTAATAGCCACCTTGGAACCCGCTGGAGCAGTCACAGGAACATCATTGTTATCTAGCACGGAGTAACCTTCAGCAGTGGTCAACATCATCGTCGCACTATCATTCGGATCGGGAATAAAATGAAAGCTACCATCACGAGTCCAAGCTTTTTGCCCATTTCCCTGAACTTCAAACATGGCATTACCTTGAATCGCCAGATCGGTAGGAAGTCCCGTCTCCTTGAGCGGTCCTTGCTCCATATTTTTCATGATTGCGGCCGTTTTGACTCCGTAGCCCAAATTATAACCGAGCGGCATGGCCCGTCCATTTTGGAGATACGTTGAAGGCTGTTGTTGCACATTGGCCAATACATCTTCAAAGGAACCCTGTTTACTCTTATAACCAACTGTATTGACATTAGCAATATTATCGGCAATTAAATCCAAACGTTGCTGCACACTGGCCATAGATACCATTGCGCCAATCATGGAGTTGTTCATCACTTACCCCCTGTTATACACGGCCTACTTCATTAACGGCCTTGTCCAAGCTTTTATCATAAAATTGAATTACCTTCTGATTCGCTTCATACGCTCTTAAAGCAGCCATCATATCCACCATCGACTGTGAAGCATCAACATTAGATACCTCCAGGTAACCTTGACGAACGGATACAGCATCATTAGCGGTCATCATTCTAGCTGTAGCACCGTCAGTATCATTCAGGCGGAAATTCCCATTGCCCTCACGAACGAGCTGGTACGGACGATCAATGACACTAATACCGAGCGTGGTCCCCAATGTCTGGTTGGACTGGCTATCTACCAATTCGCCCCGCTCATTTACTTTAAGCGCTGAGACAGCCCCCGTCAATTGAATCGGGTTTCCATCCGTATCCAGCACCGCTGAGCCAGTCGATGAAAGCAATGCTCCCGCTCCATTTACTTGAAAATGTCCATCACGTGTATAACGAACATTGCCATTACTGTCCCGTACCGTAAAAAACGCTTCTGGACGATAGGTGACTTCACCGTTAGCATTGATGAATTTTCCCGCCTGATCAAAAGCCATAGGTTGACCAGTAGCTGGGTCGTTCACATTAATATTGGACTGTATCGCAAAATCCGTCGCTTGTCCACTGTCTTTTAATGCTCCCTGAATGTAAGGGGAGAGGCTTTCCTCAGCAAAAACGCCAGTATTGAGCTTGCCGACCGTACGGTCCGGGTTATCAGGGTTACCACCCGTCATGGAAATAAGCATTTCGGGGAAAGAACGCTGAACACTGTTCTCCTGTTTGTATCCCGTCGTATTCATATTAGCAATATTTTGCGTCACGGTGTCATGGCGTCGTTGTTGTGTCATCAATCCGGCAGCCGCAGTATATAAACCTCTCAACATGTATGGTGCACCCCAATCCTATACTCTGCTAAAATCATATGCTCGCGCGGAGGCATGAAAACCAAAATGCTAGGCAACCTGTCTGACCGCACACGAGTCTCTTATAGTCACTATCGGCAGATTAGAACTTTTTCTTAACCACATGATCCAAATTATCCAGCATAATTCCTGTACCTTTAACGACACAATGCATCGGATCTTCGGCAACCAGTACCGGAACACGCAACTCTTCAGCAAGCAGCTCGTCCAATCCGCTAAGCAAGGCACCGCCACCAGTCAAAATAACACCACGGTCAATAATATCAGCTGACAGTTCCGGTGGGGTCTGCTCCAATACAAACTTGGCCGCAGCAACAATCGCCGACACAGGATCTCTAAGCGCATCCTGCACTTCATCCGCAGAAATACTTAACGTTTTGGGCAATCCGGATACCATATCCCGTCCACGGATGTCCATTTCTGCACGCCGTCCGCTCGGATGCACGGTTCCGATAGCAATCTTGATATCCTCAGCCGTACGTTCCCCGATCAGAAGCTTGTACTTCGTTTTTACATATTTCATGATGGCTGTATCAAATTTGTCCCCTGCCATTTTAATGGAAGAAGCTGTTACGACATCCCCCATAGAGAGGACTGCAACGTCAGTCGTTCCGCCACCAATATCCACTACCATGTTGCCGCTAGGCTCAAAAATATCCATTCCTGCCCCGATGGCAGCTGCTTTTGGCTCTTCCTCCAAAAATACTTCCTTGGCCCCGCTACGCTCCGCCGCTTCACGAATCGCTTTTTGCTCCACTGAGGTAATGTTCGTCGGCGCACAAATTAGAATACGAGGGTGGCTGTACCAGCTTTTTCCCCCCACCCGATTGATAAAATATTTTAACATCGCTTCAGTTACTTCAAAATCGGCGATAACACCATCACGCAATGGACGGATGGCTATGATATTACCAGGAGTACGTCCCACCATACGGCGCGCTTCCTCTCCGACAGCCAGGACTCTTTTTGTATCGCTTTCTATCGCGACAACGGAAGGTTCGTCAAGAACAACCCCCTTCCCTTTGACGTGGATAAGCACGTTGGCCGTACCGAGATCGATACCGATATCATTACTGAACATATTAAAAAGGCCCCCAAAGTGATATTTTAAAAAGCTAAGATTCGACAAGAAGCGGCAAATATATGTATAAACCTACGGTTACATGTCATTTTTCGTCTTGTACCATCTTTTAACATATCATACTTCAGGGGGTTGATTCAATGGCTTTGCCAGCCAATTCACTATATATTTTTAGGACTTGCCGGAAACGAGAATTTCCCTTCGTTTGCCACTCGTTTTTTTGTACTTAATTTTCGTGGCTTCTCCCCCCCGCAGATGGCGGATGGATTTATGGTATTCAAGAATGTGCTTCACCTGATCGGCAAGATCCGGGTTGATTTCAGGCAGCCGTTCGGTCAGATCTTTATGCACCGTGCTCTTGGAGACACCAAATTCCTTGGCAATCGTACGGACCGTATTCCTTGTTTCCACGATACAGCGACCGATTTTGATGGTCCGTTCCTTGATGTAATCGTGCACGCTCCCGCCTCCCTACTGTGGATAGTTTGGTACATTATATGAGGAGCGTGCCTATATATTCGCGGTTTGGCGGGAAGACATGCTTCGGAAGGCCTATTTATTTGGCAAAAGCAGCTGATGTTACCTTATGCACAAAAACTACACAAGAAAAAAGCAGGGAATATGGATTCCCCGCTTTGCATGCAAAGCCATGACCAGATTTATTTTTTAGGAAGCAGACCTGCTGGATTCACCGGCTTGTCATCCTGATACACTTCAAAATGCAAATGTGTTTTCAAATCCTTTTCAAGCTCGTTACGACCCGCTGAAGCAATCACATCGTTTTGTTTCACTTGATCGCCTTCTTTTACTTTCAGATCACTCAAGCTTTGGTACACCGTTTTGAGATTATTATCATGCGTAATTTCTACGACATTACCTACCAGCGGATGTTGTTCCACACGAGATACTTTGCCACTCAGGGCGGCTCTTACTTCAAACGCCTGATCGTCAGTCCGGGAAAGATCAATCCCAGTGTTAGCGGTAAATGTTTTATCGTACTCTACCATAGCTGCCGCCTGCTCATCAGCGGTCGCGTTCTCATCAAAGAACGGCTTTACGACCTGTACTGCGCCAGCATCTGCCACTGGCCATGCGATATTTTCCGACTGGGCAACGACTTCCACGCTTTCTGGCTGTTGTCCGTTAACATCGGTATTCACTGCACTTGTGCTTTGTACCGATGGACTAGCTGGGTCAGGTTTGAAAGACTTCTGGCTGGCATCCTGATAGACCCACACTAAGGTTAGTATAATGGCTGCTGCGGCAATGTAGGCTGCCGGGTATGCCCACCTTTTGGACAACAGCTTTTTCCACGAAGACGGCCGTGAAGCTCTTCCACCCTGAAAGGTTTTGGGTGTTTCTTCATGGTTTTGGTTTTGGTTCTGGTTTTTATTTTGTTCATTCATTTGCTCATCACCTCAGTAACCAGTGTTACCGGGTGCAACTCTTTTATACTTCAAAGTTTCGAAATATTTTGCTAACTTAGAATACGAGAGGCTTTCGCAAAAGAAATGCCAGTATAATAGTGAAGGAGAATTTGAGTGGCAGTATGACCTTCCTTGGCCATTCCATTGGCTCCCCACTGACTCATACCAACACCATGACCATAACCATAGGTTGTTATAGCAATCCGATCCCCTTCAGCCTTCCACGTAAACTCAGCCGAACGTAACCCCAGTTTGTTACGGATTTCCGGCCCTGTAAAGATTGAGCCACCAACCTCAATCTTCTTAATGCGATGTCCTTCTGTCTTGGAGAGTATACGAATCTCTGGCATACTCCCTCCTCCAGTAGAAGCAGCTATCGAAGTACGACTCAACCCCAATCTATCGAACACACTCTGACGACTCAGTGTGACGGTTTCTGTATAACGCGGGGCCAACTGCTTGTCCCATGGACTTGACACGCTTCGCAAATAGGGCACTGCCTTCGCCCATACATCCTCTGAGTTTTCGGTATAGCCATTGCTAGTAGAAAAAAAAGATGCCGTAATGGGCTTCCCCTCATATACCATGATCGTATCCTTGGTGTCTCGTACAGCCTGCTGAATTTTAGCCAGCTCTGTGGATTTACCAGAATTCCCCCATTCTCTAGTAAGTTTGGCTTTGGAGATATAAGCCTGATGTTTAACAGTATCCGTCACATCTGCTCCCGCTGGGGCACCGCTAGTGTCATCAGCCAGCAAACGTCGAGCAATGAAGGTACGCGCGGCAATAGCCTGTGCTTTTAGTGCCTCGCCCTCGAAGCTGGGCGGCATTTCGGCGGCTACTACGCCGACAATGTATTGCTCCAGCGGTAGCGTCTCCGTGCGGCCGGTGGATGTGACGTACACGCGTACGTCCGGCTCTGCCGCCATCGGTACGCTGCGCGCTGGAGCAGGGGGCACCGCTGGTATCGGCGGAACGCCCGGCAAGCGCGTGACGGGCGTCTCTCCCTTTGCCGTTACGCTAGGCGCAGCCGGTGCTGCCGTGCGACTGCTCGGCGGCAACGGCTGCGCCGTCTGGCGAGGCCACGCCATTAGCGCGGGCACAGCCATGGCAAGCACCAGCACCCCTGCCATGGCAGCGAATGGCAGCCATGGGCGTCTGCTGCCCCAGCGCGGGGCACGCCCGGCGGATGGACGCAGGTGCGGCAGCGTCACTTGCAGCGGGGTTGCAGCGCGTGTGTCATGGGCCGCTGCTCCAGTGATAGGCAGAGCCGTATCAACGGAGTTCACAGCGGAAGACACGGCTGTTGTACGCCGATTAGGCTTGACGCCAGTCGACAATGTACCTCTTGTGCCCGGCTGCTGTTGCATAAGCTTATTTTTCTGTAACGAAGTAGCTATAGAGCCAGGTCGTTCCTCCGCAAGTGAAGCCTGGCGATGTTCCTTAGGATGATGAATGGGTATACGGATGCGAACCTGTGAATCTTTCATAGGCTGAAACCTCCATCAAAGGGCTAAGTGTCCGGCTGGAAGCACAGATATACTCCAGCAGATATTTTCAATCATATGAAGTCGTCCACTTTGATAGAACCATTTTAAGAGAACTGAAAGAATGAAAAAAGACTGACTGTAAACAACAAAAGAACCAAGCCCTTTCGGACTTGGTTCTTCTTTGTTCAAGAATATACTTATGCAACATGAAGCTACATACGTTAAAGCTTAGGCGAGGGAAGGCTGGATCTTCTTAAACAGATTCCCCGACGTCTCTTCCGGCATTACGCGCTCTGTACTGGGTGAATGATCCAGTTTGGACTCTTCCACGGTCACTCTGTAAATGTCCGCTCCCAATCCAGTCAGCTTCTCAGCCAAATGAACGTAACCGCGATCGATGTGATGTACGCCGGATACCTCCGTTGTACCTTCCGCAATGAGTCCGGTCAGAATTAACGCAGCACCTGCACGCAAATCTGTAGAGGTTACTTTCGCACCTGTCAGCTTAGCATTACCAGTTACAATGGCAGAACGACCTTCGACCTTAATTTCCGCATTCATAAGATGAAATTCATCCACATGCATGAAACGATTTTCAAACACGGTTTCCGTAATAATGCTCGTTCCTTCAGCGGCAAGTTGAAGTGCCATCATCTGAGACTGCATATCGGTAGGAAAACCAGGATAAGGCAACGTTTTAACATCAACAGCCTTTAACGGCTTATCTGCAATGACACGAATTCCGTTTTCATCGGGTTGAATGGTTACACCCATTTCTTCCATCTTGGAAATAACCGGTCCCAAATGATCGGATATTGCGCCTTCTACATATACGTTCCCGCCTGTGATCGCAGCAGCAACCATATAAGTACCTGCTTCTACCCGGTCGGGAATGACCGTATGTTTTACACCATGCAGCTTCTCAACGCCTTCAATACGAATAACGCCCGTGCCTGCACCGCGTACTTTGGCACCCATTCCATTCAGAAAGTTTGCGAGATCAACAATCTCAGGTTCCTTAGCAGCATTCTCGATGGTAGTTACGCCCTCAGCAAGAGTAGCGGCCATCATAATATTCTCGGTTGCTCCTACGCTGGCTACATCCAAATAAACTTTAGCTCCACGCAGACGCCCGTTACTTTTAGCTTCAATAAAACCTTGGCCCAGGCTAATCTCTGCGCCCAATGCCTCAAAACCCTTTAAATGCTGATCAATTGGTCGCGTTCCAATCGCGCATCCGCCTGGAAGCGAGATTCTTGTACGTCCCAAACGTGTAAGCAACGGTCCCATAACCAAGAATGATGCGCGCATTTTCCTAACCCACTCGTAAGGGGCTTCACAGGAAATTATCTTCCGCGCGTCAACACGAATGACCTCATCTTGGTATGTAACGCCTGCTCCTAAGGACTCCAGCACTTTGTTAATGGTCATCACATCGTCTAGAGGAGGTGCATCAATAATAACACTTTCTCCTTCTTCTCCTAGCAGAGAAGCGGCGATGATCGGCAGAACTGAGTTTTTGGCTCCGCTGACTTTGACACTCCCGGTCAATCTGTTGCCACCGCGGACGATAAATTTGCTCATCTATGGTTCCCTCCGCGCGTCATTTCCCTTTTCCATCCTGGAAAAAAAGAACATATTCCGCTATTTTCATGCCTTGCTTTTTCATTACATAAAAAAACAAGATTTTACTAATACCCTAACTGCCATCATACCACTGATTAAAACAAGTATACAAGCGTTTTTTGTACTTGACGACCATTGTACTCTAACTGATTCAGCCAGCTATACATGTATGGTTCTTTTGTTTACCATTGTTAACAATATGACGCGATGTTATTCGACAATTCCCGCAGAGACACAGTCATAAGGTCATATAACCCGCCTACTTCATGTTAAAACAAATTCTAGAGCATCTGGCTCCAAGAGATGTAGCTCAACAGGAACCCAGAAACCAACTGTCCCAAAATTATAGCAAGAAACAAGTGCAGCAATCTGCCCTGCGGTCCTTTGGGTTGCCGGATTAACAAATCCAGCTTCAAGCTCTGTAAAGCCCACCAAGCTAACGCTATACAGATAAGCGACACGATCATGGAGGTCAGCGCCGTCATACTCGCCGATTGACTTAGCTGTTCAGCCAATTGCTGTTTCCCGTTCAACCATAATTCCTCCCATCTGCGTCACAGACTTCTTTATAATACTCGGCGAACGCCTAATATGCCAGTGCTATTTCTGTCTTTAGGACATTTATTTCGACAAAATGTGATTAATCACTTCTGTTTCGTGAATTTAAAAGGTACTAAATACCTAGCAGCCGGGCAAGAAATAGGACTGTACATTTGGAAATAACAGCTAAAAAAGGGCCCGATCACAGTGATCGAAGGAAGCAAGGTTTTCCCTCACCTTCTACCGGACATTCTTTGGCAGAAATTATGAAGTGGTCTCCTTGTCGTTCCATCCGTATACTATGCCGAACCCTTTTAAAATTCCACTTAAAATCCAATATTAATTCTTATTGGTTCTGATGCTTGTAGCATTCAAACGGTTAAGCGCCCGTTGCAGAGCTACTTCCGCCCGATGATGATCTATCTGTTCCTGCTTGCTCTGGAGCCGCAGTTCTGCCCGCTCCCTTGCCGCACGGGCACGCTCCACATCAATTTCTTCGGAACGTTCCGCACTCTCAGCCAAAATGACCACTTTATCCTTGCGGACTTCAAGAAAGCCCCCATTGACCGCGATCACTTCAGTTTGACCACCGATTTTAATGCGTATCGGTGCAATCTTCAAGGGAGTGACCAAGGGAAGGTGTCCGGGTAAAATCCCAAGATCGCCTTCCGAGCCGCGAACACTGATGCTGTTTACCTGTTCTGTATAGACCAGGCGCTCCGGCGTCACAATCTCTAGTAAATACGTGCTCACTTGAATCCCTCCTGGAAGCTGTCCGCAGACAGCTCACTTCGTAAGGCTCGGCTATTCTTTGCCTGTTGTTTACAGCGTTTTAGCTTTTTCAACTGCTTCTTCGATGGCTCCTACAAAAAGGAAGGCCGCTTCTGGAAGATGGTCATACTTGCCTTCCAAAATTTCTTTGAAGCTTCGTACAGTTTCTTTAACCGGCACATATTTACCTGGGAAGCCGTTAAATGCTTCGGCAACGTGGAAAGGTTGAGAAAGGAAACGCTGGATTTTACGTGCACGTGCTACCAACATTTTATCTTCTTCACTCAGCTCGTCCATACCCAGGATCGCAATGATATCCTGAAGCTCATTGTAGCGGGCCAAAATTTGTTTTACCCCTTGCGCTACATTGTAGTGCTCTTCACCCACAACGTCTGGAGCCAAAATACGGGAGCTTGATGCGAGTGGATCAACCGCCGGGTAAATACCCATTTCGGAAATTTTACGTTCCAGATTCGTTGTAGCATCCAAATGGGCAAACGTCGTAGCAGGAGCCGGGTCAGTGTAGTCATCCGCAGGCACATAGATCGCCTGAATGGAAGTAACAGAACCTTTTTTAGTAGAAGTAATCCGTTCTTGCAATTGACCCATCTCAGTAGCCAGCGTAGGCTGGTAACCTACTGCTGAAGGCATACGTCCCAACAGGGCCGAAACCTCAGAACCTGCTTGAGTAAAGCGGAAAATGTTATCAATAAAGAGCAACACGTCACGGCCTTCTTGGTCACGGAAGTATTCCGCCATCGTCAGACCTGTGAGGGCTACGCGCAAACGTGCACCCGGAGGCTCATTCATTTGTCCGAACACCATCGCTGTTTTGTTGATAACGCCGGAATCTCTCATTTCATGATACAAGTCATTTCCTTCACGTGTGCGTTCACCTACACCCGCAAATACAGAAATACCACCATGCTCCTGAGCGATATTGTTAATCAATTCTTGAATGGTTACGGTTTTACCTACACCAGCACCACCAAACAATCCGACTTTACCACCTTTGGCATAAGGAGCCAGCAAGTCGATAACTTTAATCCCCGTTTCGAGCATCTCTGCTTGAGTTGTCAGCTCATCGAAAGAAGGAGCTTGACGGTGAATCGGATTTCTAGCCGTTTCACTCATATCAGCACCATTATCAATTGGCGTTCCAAGTACGTTAAATACGCGTCCAAGAGTAGCTTCACCGACAGGTACTGAAATAGGTGCTCCCAGATCTATAGCTTCAGCTCCACGAACCAGACCATCTGTGGAAGACATGGCAATACAACGCACACGGTTGTCACCTAGATGTTTTGAAGCTTCGAGCGTCAGGTCAATTTTGACTCCGCTCTCCAGCACAGTCCCAATATGAATGGCATTCAGGATTTCCGGGAGCTGTCCACGTTCGAACTCAACGTCGACAACCGGACCCATGATGCTCACTACGCGTCCTTTGTTCATCTTTTGGTTTCCCTCCTACAAGCTTGCACAGCCGCAAATCCGAACCACTCTGATTTGTTTTGCGCCCGCAATTTATCATAATAGTGTAGACATGCTATAAAACAGTCGCAACAAGCCTGATTAAGACTGAGCGCTTGCCCCTGCAACGATTTCCGTAATTTCCTGGGTAATAGCCGCTTGACGAGCACGGTTATAGGTCAAGGAAAGCTCACCAATTAACTTGGAAGCATTCTTCGTAGCAGATCCCATTGCCGTCATCTTCGCTCCCAGTTCACTAGCTTTACCATCCAGCAAAGCGCCGTAAATGAGCGTTTCCGCGTAACGCGGCAGCAATACTTCCAGCACTCCTTCTGGTGAAGGCTCATACTCATAGTTAATTGAGGATGAAGCTGTTGTTGAATCCGGTGTTGCCATTGGTAACAGACGATCAACTGTTGGAATTTGAGTCAATGCGTTGACAAAGCGGTTATAGCATAGATAAAGCTCATCAAATTCTTTAAGTTCAAAGCCTTGTACAGCCTTGCTTGCAATCGTTTTGATATCTGCAAAAGCAGGTGTATCTGACAGGTCTGTTACCGATTCAGCGATAGGGAATTCACGACGTCTGAAATAATCCCGTCCTTTTCGCCCAATGATGAAAATCACAAATTCATCCTGTGAACGGTGACGTTCAGAAATTGTCTGCGTAACCTGTCGTAAAATATTGGCGTTATAACCACCAGCCAGACCACGATCAGATGTAATAATGAGATAAGCAGTCTTTTTAACCGGACGCGTTTCAAGCATTGGATGCTTGATGTTATTCGCTCCAGAAGCAATGCTACTCACAACTTCCTTAAGCTTTTCCGAGTAAGGACGAGCCGACTCCGCTTTCTCCTGAGCTTTTCTCAGCTTAGATGCAGCGACCATTTCCATCGCTTTCGTGATCTGCTTCGTACTCTGCACACTTTTAATCTGACGTTTAATCTCGCGCATACCTTTTGCCATGATTTCACCACCTTTAAGCTCTAGCAAAGCCAAAGCTAACTTCGTAAGCAATCCCTTAGCTTGGATCAAGTCTAAGCACTTCGTAAGATTCAAATCCAGCCGGACATATATTAAAGGGCCTGTTATTGAGGGTAAAACATGCCAAGGAAGCCAAAACCCGGAGGGCACGCTTCCTTAGGACATCTTTCATCATAAACAGGCAAATTCCAATGTATTAAACCGACGTGGCGAATGATTTTTTGAATTTCTCGATAGCCGCCTTCAAAGCCGCTTCGTTATCAGCAACCAAGTCTTTCGTGTCGCGGATAGATTGAAGCACGTCCTGATGGTCAGACACCATGAAAGACAGGAAGTCTTTTTCAAAACGTTTTACATCCGCTACAGGGATATCATCAAGGAAGCCTTTTACAGCAGTATACAAGCTCACTACTTGTTGCTCTACAGCAAGCGGTTGGTTAACGCCCTGTTTCAGAATTTCCATCATGCGTGCGCCGCGATCCAGACGGGCTTTAGTGGATTTATCCAAGTCTGACCCGAATTGGGAGAACGCTTGAAGCTCACGATATTGAGCAAGATCCAGACGCAGAGAACCTGCTACCTTTTTCATCGCTTTAATCTGAGCAGAACCACCTACACGAGATACGGAAATACCTACGTTGATCGCTGGACGTTGCCCTGCATAGAACAAGTCAGCTTCCAGGAAGATCTGTCCATCCGTGATGGAAATAACGTTAGTTGGGATATATGCAGAAACGTCGGAAGCCTGTGTCTCGATGAACGGCAATGCGGTAAGTGATCCGCCGCCCAACTCATCATTCAGCTTCGCTGCACGTTCCAGCAAGCGAGAGTGAAGATAGAAAACGTCACCCGGATAAGCTTCACGACCCGGTGGACGACGCAGCAACAGGGACAGTTCCCGGTAAGCAGACGCTTGTTTAGTCAAGTCATCATAAACAACAAGGACATGCTCGCCTTTGTACATGAAATACTCACCCATGGCGCAGCCAGAGTAAGGAGCAATGTACAGCAATGGTGATGGTTCGGAAGCAGATGCCGTAACGACAATCGTGTATTCCAGCGCACCGTGACGACGCAATGTTTCAACAACTTGAGCTACCGTGGATTGTTTTTGACCAATAGCGACATAAATACACTTCATGCCATTGCCTTTTTGGTTCAAAATTGCATCGATTGCGATAGAAGTTTTACCTGTTTGACGGTCACCGATGATCAACTCACGTTGACCACGACCAATCGGAACCATCGCATCAATAGCTTTAATCCCCGTCTGCATAGGCTCATGTACCGATTTACGGGCCATAACACCTGGAGCCTGACTTTCAACCGGACGGAATTCTGTTGTAGCAATCGGTCCTTTACCGTCTACTGGTTGTCCCAGTGGGTTAACTACACGTCCGATCAGTGCTTCCCCTACAGGGACCTGCATGATTTGACCTGTACGTTTTACTTGACCGCCTTCACGAATGTCGGAGAATTGACCCAAAATAACAACACCGACATTGCTTTCTTCCACGTTGAGCGCCAAGCCCAATACGCCAGTGTCGAATTCAACCAATTCACCGGCCATAACTTTTTCCAGTCCGTAGACGCGGGCAATACCGTCGCCGACTTCAACAACAGTGCCGACTTCAACGACCTCGATATCATTTTTATATTGTTCAATCTGACTTTTAATCAATGAACTGATTTCCTCAGGTTTGATACTCAAGTGTGTTCACCCCTATCTTCTATACTCGTCTGTTAAAGGATTTCTCGAGACGATCCAGCTTGCCGGCCAGACTGCCGTCGTACAGTGTATCACCGATAACCACTTTCAATCCGCCCAGCAGACTCGGGTCCACTATATTTTCCACGCGGATTGTTTTATGTTCACGGGCTCCGAATTCCTCGGCTACCGCTGTTTTTTCCTGATCACTTAAAGCATAAGTCGAATACACCTTTGCATGAGCAAGCCCCAGCTTGTATTCCTGAATATCAAGGTATCCGGCAAGGAGAGATTCGAACAAATCTGCTCTACTACGCTGAATCAACAACTTGATCGTGTTAATTAACGAGGCAGACAGCTTGCCTTCAAAACTGTTAGCCAGAACTTGAAGCTTGACCGCTTCCGTAATGTTAGGAGAATTAATGAATTTACGGATTTCAGCATCCCCCGATACAGCCTCTACAAAAGCACGTAGCTCCTGCTCGGTTTCCATAATGGTCTGTTCTTGCTCTGCCACTTCAAACAAAGCTTTCGCATACCGTTTGGCAACTACCGTATCCCGGCTCATGCTTTGCCTCCTACCTCTTTAAGGTATTGGTCGACAAGCTCTCCCTGGACTTGGTCTTCCTTGATTTCCTTTTGAATCAGTTTGGAAGCAATTTGTACCGAAGCTTTACCCACTTCGCTGCGCAGTTCGGCAACTGCCTTATTACGCTCGCTTGTGATTTCACGAACAGCTTCGTCTTTCAGGCGGACAGCTTCGTCTTTAGCCTGAACGATAATTTGCTCCGCTTGTTTGTTACCTGTTTGTTTTGACTGCTCAATAATGTCGTACGCTTCCTTACGTGCCTGCTGGAGAGCCTGCTTTTGCTCCTCAACATAAGCAGCAGCCTGTTCACGCGTCTGTGCCGCTTCATTCATTTGCTGTAATACAAGCTGACGGCGCTTCTCCATAACGGAAAAGAGAGGGCCGAATGCATAACGCGTCAGTAACCAGTACAAGATCAAAAATGCAATGATTGTGAAAACGATACTTGTCCAATTTAAACTCAATTGAAGTCACTCCTTTCCGGTGAACGTCGGTTCTGGATCTTTCATGTTCAAACGAACAAAGAAGGCGCGGATGGCTGTGCCTTCCCCGCCAAACCTTGCTTCCATTCAATTAAGCACCTGCGTAGAAAATGAATGCCAGAACGACCCCGATGATTGGCAGGGCTTCGACCAGACCTACACCGATAAACATTACCGTTTGCAACGTTGCTTTTGCTTCAGGCTGACGAGCGATACCTTCAACTGTTTTACTTACGATCAGACCGTTACCAATACCTGCGCCCAAAGCGCCCAAACCTACTGCGATTGCAGCTGCGATATATGCCCAAACTCCCATTTTAAAAATCCTCCTTAGTGATGTGTAATTGTATTGTACATGTATTTGCAGTTAAGAGCGAAGCGTACTCCTGAACTTAACTAAAAACCGGAAAACAAGCTTGTCTAATGCTCTTCTTCATGCGTGTCAATGGACTGCGAAATGTATACAAACGTCAGAATCGTGAAGACGAATGCTTGAATACTGCCGACAAAAATACTGAATCCTTGCCAAACAACGAGTCCCAATACGGAAGCAATCCAGCCTCCTACACCAAGTGCTGTCAATTTCAGCAGAACACTGATCAAAACTTCGCCGGCAAAAATATTACCGAATAGACGCATACCATGTGTCAACAGTTTTGAGAACTGCTCAATCAAGTTAATTGGCAAAAAGAACGGAAACGGCTGAACGTAATGCTTGAAGTAAGCTTTGGTATTGCGGAAGATCCCCAGGAAATGAACCAGGACGAAGATCATCAAAGCGAGTCCAATAGATACCCCTGCATCTGCAGTAGGTGATTTCCACCAGCTGATGCCTACATGGGCAGCTTCGCCCGGGTGAGACGCCTGTGCTTGTTCTAACGCTTCTTTGACTGGAATGATTTCATGTCCAAATACTTGGGCACTTTGCACATTATCGAATTCGGTCACAATCCCGAACGGTAAGCCCAGCATATTCCCCACGAAAATGAACATGATCAGCGTCATCCCCAAGGAGAGGAATGGCTTCCCTTTTTTCAAATCCATCGTGCTGGTAATCAGTCCTTGAACGAATTCTACGACCCATTCCATAAAATTTTGCAGCTTGCTTGGATTGTCCACAGACAAATTGCGCGTTGCAGCAAATGCCAGTCCAAATACAATCGCGCAGGTCACAACCAGCATAATAATGACGGACAAGTCAATGTTAAACCCGCCCAATTGGATAATCGGTGATTCATGCAACATGTTTTCTCACCCCTTTCTCAGTTGAGCCATCATTTTTCCTGAAGCGCGAATATGATGCCTATAATTAACAGAAGAAATTGCCCAGTCACCAGGCTTGCCATTACAGCGATCTCATGGAAATAGGCCGGAAATTCTATCGCCAGCACCACTGCCAAAATTGAGGTCCCTAATCGAACGCCAAAGCCAATACCAAACACTCTCTTCTTTCTTTCACCGGCGGCCGCACTCGCAACCTGTCGAATTTTGTAGGCCATATACAGCACATTTAGACAGCTTACTCCCGTTCCCAGAATGATTCCGTGAGCAATGTCACGATGTTGGGGCATGAAGGCGGAGACCAGGAAACACAGGGCCATAATACCAAGCGCTACGATCCATAACATTTTTTGCATACGGGTCATCTCATTCATGGTTATCCCTCAATACCTTTCCGATCACAAGGGCAATACTTAATGCGCCTACAACCAAGCCTGCGAGAACGCTTACGCCAATCCAAATTCCGGAGCCACCAAGTTTGGCATCAAGCCATTTTCCTGCATAGAAGCCACCCAGTGTGCATATCGCCAAATCAATGCCGATCGCGCTCACCAGTCCTATAGCCTTAAAGGCATTTCCGGTGTTATTTCGGTTGTTGTTTTGCTTGGAAGGTTTGACCACTTTTCCATGTCACCCCTGCAATTCCAGTCCATTTTACTTAAATATAAGATGCTTTGTCAATTGAGATATTTTAGCGCCCTAAAGTATAAAATCAAACGACAAAGCATCTTAAATTGCTGTATCCCTTGGTAACCGTACAGTTTAACTGTATGCTTGCCTTGTAAAGAATAATTATATCGGACGAACACCTTTTGTGAACATTGTGTGAAATTCTTCAGGACGTTCGGATTGTACACCAAAATGGTGCAAAATCGCATTGACAATTCTTACTGATGCTTGTCCATCGCCGTAAGGATTCGCTGCCTGACTCATAGAATCGTACAACGCGGAATCTGTCAAAAGTGCCTTGGTACGATTGTACACCTTCTCTTCGCTCGTACCCACCAGTTCCAAGGTGCCCGCTTCAATCCCTTCCGGTCTTTCAGTCGTATCACGCAGCACCAGGACAGGTACTCCGAACGAAGGCGCTTCTTCCTGAAGCCCACCGGAATCCGTAAGGATCAGATGTGTATGTGGGTAAAAATTGTGAAGATCCACGACATCCAGCGGATCAATCAGCTTAATACGCGGATGGTTGCCTAAAATCTCAAATGCAGGTTCCTTCACAGCCGGACTCGGATGAACCGGATAAACAATAGCAATATCCTCAAACTCATCCGCAATTCGCTTAACCGCATTAAAAATCTGACGATGCGGTTCCCCTTGGGATTCCCGACGATGTGCTGTCATAAGAATCAGGCGTTTGCCCTGAGCCCACTCCAGTACAGGGTGCTCGTAATCCTGGCGAACCGTATACTGAAATACGTCAGTTACTGTATTGCCTGTAACATATATTCGCGATTCAGGCTTGTTTTCCTTCCGCAAATTTCCAGCCGATAAAGAAGTAGGCGAGAAATGCAGATCAGACAGCACCCCTGTGAGCTGACGGTTCATTTCTTCAGGATATGGAGAAAGCTTGTTCCACGTCCGCAAACCCGCTTCCACATGCCCTACTTCAATCTGCTGCATAAAGGCTGCATAGCTGGCGAGGAAAGTCGTCAGTGTATCACCGTGAACCAACACGATATCGGGCTTGGCCTCACGCAATACAGGTTCCAGACCTTGAAGTACCCGCATGGAGATTTCATTCAGTGTCTGGCGATCCTTCATTACGTCCAGATCATAATCAGGGTGAATATTGAAAACTTCCAGAACCTGATCAAGCATCTGGCGATGTTGAGCCGTAACGCATACCACGGACTCGATATGCTCCGGGTGGCGCTGAAGCTCCAAAATAAGAGGAGCCATCTTAATCGCTTCCGGACGCACACCAAAAATTGTCATCACTTTGATTTTGGACATTTTCTGTTGAACCCCTTTTCATAATAAATGTCCGCTCCACAGGTCTTCCATTATTCAGAAAAACGACCTGTCATAACGTCCATAGATTTTGCCGAACCGCCAAAGGCAGTCTACTTGGTTCCGTACAAGCGGTCTCCAGCGTCACCAAGACCCGGAATGATGTATCCATGATCATCCAGACGCTCGTCCAGTGCAGCGACATAGATATCCACATCAGGATGCGCATCCTGCACAGCTTTGACTCCTTCAGGAGCAGCAATCAGATTCATCATTTTAATTTGAGTGCAGCCTCTCTTTTTCAACACATCAATCGCCGCAATTGCCGAGCCACCCGTTGCAAGCATCGGATCAATCACGATCAATTCGCGCTCAGTTACATCTGTAGGCAGCTTCGTATAGTATTCTACGGGTTGCAGCGTCTCAGGATCGCGGAACAGTCCCACATGGCCTACCTTTGCTGCAGGCAGCAGCTTTACTACGCCATCCAGCATACCCAAGCCTGCACGCAGAATCGGAATAAGACCCAGCATACGTCCTGAAATCACTTTACCTTCTGTCTCAGCAACCGGTGTCTGCACCGTAATGCTTTCCAGCGGGATATCCCGTGTAATTTCATAAGCCATCAATGTTGCTACTTCATCCACCAGCTCGCGGAAATCCTTGGTGTTGGTCCGCACATCGCGGATAAATGTAAGTTTGTGTTGGATCAAAGGGTGATCGCAAACCACCAGTTTCGCCATAATATATTCCCTCCGGTATTATCGTCACGTTCTTTCGCGCCAGCATATCGAACTATCCTGAGTCGAAAGGATCTATGTAACCTATTTGCACAAACCAAATAAGCACAGATGCAATGCGTGCCTGTAAATCCTGTTTATTATAACATTCCCTTGATTGATTTAACACCTGCCACCGTAACCTTTTGTCAAGGGAAAGATATGACATGTAAAATACTTAATAGGACCGCTTTACGTGTGACTTTCGTCACATAAAACCACATCAAAAAGGCCCTGACGGCACTTGACCGTCAAAGCCTGCGGGCTTTAAACTTCCTGTCCATGCTATAGCCTTTGCTTCCTCATGCAGCGGTATTCTTTTATCTATACTTCAAATTGTCCCATGCTCCCTGAAATTGCTGAAGCATTTCGTCCTTCGTTATAACTCCTGAAATATAGGCTTGCATACTACTGCTTAAATCCTGATTTAGCCCTTTCGGGAAGCGTTGAAAGTTCCAACTCCATATCTTGCCTTCCCTCACATGCCGAGATATTTCTGCACCTAGAGCACCGGTCGTCTCGTCACTGGACGTGATACTTTTGAAGGCAGGAACAAACTTAAATTCCTTGGTGATATAATGTTTGCCTGTTTCTGATGTGACCAACCAATTGAGGAATTCTTTTGCCTCCTGCTTCACAGGTGAATTTTTGTTGACCACCCAGTTCGAGGCCACTCCCACAGCGAGTTTACCTCCTGTGGAGGGATCATTGTCTATAGGCGTAGGCAGAATACCCAAATTCAAGTTAGGATTAATTCCATCCATTTGTGGCTGCGTCCAGTTCCCCTGGTGCATCATAGCAGCCTTACCTGTCGAAAACAGTGTCACTTGTGTATTGTAATCCGTCGTGAGCGGATTGCGGTTCCCATATTTTATAGTCAGGTCAAGCAACTTCACCCACTGATCGAACACGGAGTTACCAGGGATGCGAGCCGCTCCTTTGTTTAAATCCTCAACATAACTTTCCGGGTTCGGCTGTCTGGCAAAGGGGATATTGATAAAATGGTTCCCCAGAACCCACCATTCCGCATACCCGTTAGCAAAAGGTATAATCCCTGCCGCTTTCAGTCGCTTGGCTGCTTCCTCCAGTTCATCTATCGTCTGAGGTAGTTTGGTTATGCCCGCTTTTTTGAACAAATCCTTGTTATAAACAAAACCAAATCCTTCTAGGTTCATAGGCTGTCCATAAATCTTACCGTTAACCGTCATCGGCTTACGAGCGAAATCATCCAGATCCTTCACCCATGGCTGATCCGACAAATCCTCCAAGTACTCCAACCACGTATCGCGGTCCTGGTAGCCCTCATTTGTAAAAATGTCCGGCTGATCGCCTGATGCGAATTTAGCCTTCAACGAAGCACCGTAGTCCGTACCACCACCGACAGATTGGATATCCAGCTTGATGCCAGGGTGCGTTTTTTCATATTCTGCCTTCAGCTTATTTAGTGGTTCCGAAATCTCTACTTTGAATTGATAAATGTGTATCGTTTTCGTCTCACTCTGTTGAGCCCTCGTATTTCCACAACCTGCAAGTGTACATGCGAGCAGCACCATCAAGGAGATGACAAGTAACGCTGTTTTTTTCATCGACTATCCCTCCCATCAGCCTTTGACCGCACCGGCTGCAATGCCAGAAACGATGTATTTTTGCATCACCAGAAAAAACACAACAATTGGCGTGATCCCCAACACCAGTGCTGGCAGCGCCAAGTCCCATTGCTTGGTGTACTGACCAAACAACATATAGGTTGCAATCGGAATGGTGCGCAGCTCAGGATCATTCAAAATGAGTGAAGGCAACAGATAGTCATTCCAGATCCATAAGGTATTCAAGATAAGCACGGTTACGAACATAGACAGCAGCAGTGGACAAACGATGCGAAAGAACACCCCGTACCGGGATGAACCGTCCACCCTTGCCGCCTGCTCGATCTCAATAGGTACCGTTTTAATAAAGCCATGAAAAAGAAAAACGGATAAAGGCGCTCCAAAACCCAGATAACATAAGATCAGTCCCGGTATACTGTTGTTCAAGCTCAATACGTTGGACACTTCCATAAGCGGCAACATAATCGATTGAAAGGGCACTACCATCGCAGCCACAAGCAAACCGAACAGGAACCGGTTAAAACGAGTGTCATGCCGAACCATCTGGTAAGCGGCCATCGAGCTGATGAGCAGCAAAAGCGCATTACTGACGATCGTGACAATCAGCGAATTACCCAGTGCTGTGGGAAAGTTTATTTTATTCCAGGCGTTAGCATAGTTTTCAAAACGGAAGGTTGTCGGCCACGAAGCGGAATGGGCCAAAATGTCGCCAAAGGATTTAACGGAGTTTACGAGCAAAAAATAGAACGGAACCAGAAAGATTAACCCGATCACAATAAGTAATATTTCAGCAGCCCATGTGCCCAAACGATAGTTCGACGTTTTTCCCATTACATTTCGACCTCCTTTTTCTTCGTGAGACGCACCTGAATGCTGGTAATGATTGCAACGACCACAAAGAAAATCATAGCTTTGGCAGTCCCCAATCCAAGTCGATTATTTGTAAACGCTTCATTATATATGTCCAACGCTACAGACTCTGTCGACTTGAAAGGTCCCCCCTTCGTGAGAGCCAAATTCAACTCAAATACTTTAAAGGACCAGGATATCGCCAAGAACAAGCAGACGGTCACCGCTGGCATAATAAGTGGCACTACGATATGACGCAAAATCTGTCTTCGGCTTGCACCGTCGATTTGGGCCGATTCAATAAGGGCATGCGGGACATTATTTAACGAGGATATGTAAATAACCATAAGATAACCTGCATATTGCCACACAAACACAATGACAGTTCCCCAAAAAGCAGTTGGCCCATCACCCAGCCACGGCAGTTTAAAAAAAGAAAGCCCTGTTGCCTCACCTACTGCAGAAAAGCCGCGTACAAATATAAATTGCCAGATAAAGCCGAGCAGCAAGCCGCCAATCATATTGGGCATAAAAAATACAGTTCGCAGTGCATTACGGGTACGCAACGGTTTGGTAAGTGCATAGGCTAGGAAAAAGCCAATCAGGTTCGTCAGAATGACACCACATACGGTAAACCGGACCGTAAACCAGAATGCATTACGGAAATCTGGATCATCCCTAAAAATATGAACGTAATTCTCTAGCCCGAGCCATCGAATATTTTCAGATACTCCATCCCAGTTCGTCATGGAATAATACAACCCCAGCAGGAACGGAATGACCATAATCAAGACGAAAAACAACGCCATCGGTCCTACAAATACGATTTGCTGCAATAATTGCGCGGATTTTCTTTGACTCAATGCAATCACTCCTTTGTCGTAAATCATGAAGGATAGCGCGCATAAACCCTTACTGTAATCGCTTATTACCCAAAAATGTAAGTTTCGAGTCGTTCGGAAGCAAAAAAAGACTGTTCTCCTCCGGCTTACGGAAGGAAAACAGCCTATAACCTAAAGATTATGAATGTCGATGAATTAGTATTGAGTTCCTGGATAAATCGGGAACTTGTCTGTCAACTCGCCAACCGCTTGGCTTGCTTTGGACAATACAGTATCATCTTTCGGGTTTTTGAGGGTTTCGGCAATGATTTTACCGATTTTGACCATAGCCTCTTCATCCATACCACGAGATGTTGCAGCAGGTGTACCAATACGAATTCCGCTTGTTACGAATGGGCTGGTCGGGTCAAAAGGAATTGCGTTTTTATTGACCGTGATGCCCACAGAATCCAATACATGCTCCGCTTCTTTACCTGTGATATTCAAATTGCGCGTATCCAACAGCATCAGATGGTTATCCGTACCACCGGATACAATGTTAATCCCCTCAGCCAGCAGCGTTTCAGCCAGCACCTGTGCGTTGCGAACTACGTTTTGCGCATAGGTTTTGAACGATGGCTGGAGCGCTTCACCCAAAGCAACCGCTTTGGACGCGATCACATGCATCAGTGGCCCCCCTTGAGTACCAGGGAAAATAGCTTTATCAATCGCTTGTGCCCATGCTTTGCGAGTCAGAATCAGCCCCCCACGCGGACCACGCAGCGTTTTGTGTGTCGTTGTTGTTACAAATTGGGCATGCGGAACTGGACTTGGGTGAATTCCCGCTGCCACGAGACCTGCGATATGTGCCATATCCACCATGAACAGAGCACCTACATCATTGGCAATGGAAGCAAAAGCTTCAAAATCAATAGTACGCGGATATGCACTCGCGCCAGCTACAATCAGACGAGGACGGTGCTTAAAGGCTGCCTTGCGCACTTCATCGTAGTCGATGCGGAAGTTGTCTTCGCGTACACCGTAGGCAGCAAAGTTATACAACAAGCCGGAAGCGTTAACCGGACTTCCGTGTGTTAAATGGCCACCATGCGCCAGATTCATACCCAGTACAGTATCTCCAGGTTTGAGAGCTGCCAGATACACCGCCATGTTGGCTTGTGCTCCAGAGTGAGGCTGCACGTTAGCATGCTCGGCGCCGAACAGTTCTTTTGCGCGGTCACGTGTGATGTCTTCAACGATATCTACATGCTCACAGCCACCATAGTAGCGTTTATTTGGATAACCTTCAGCATATTTATTCGTCAGCACGGAGCCCATGGCTTCCATTACTGCTTCACTGACAATGTTCTCGGATGCGATTAGCTCGATATTGTGGCGTTGTCGTTTCAGTTCAAGTCCCATTGCTTCCATCACTGCCGGGTCACTTTTACGCAGGTGTTCCATCATGATTGATTACTCCCTCTCCATAGTCAATTGTTGGGTATACAAGCAAACGCCTGCTCCTCTGTTGGGTACCTCATCATCAATGCAAAAAAGATTAGTACAAACATGCCGCCATGCCAAATGCTAATTGCAGTTTCCGCCGACTTCTTGCTCCAGACTATACACTGCCCGTTGTCCACCAATAAGTGGAGGACGGGTGAACGCCGCTGTCACACGTGCTTCGCCAATCCAGCGAAAACTTGGGCGAAATGGAACAGCAATGGGTCGCAGATGCATGCCAATCAGCGTTTCGCCGATGTCTATCCCGGCATGAGCCTGCACGTTCGCCGCCAAACACGCGTCACTCATAGAACGATAGGCGACGGTGGCCATAGAGCCTCCTGCTGTACGAACAGGAACAGCTGCAACCTCCATCAGTCCCAGTCGCTCCAGCACAGCCCGTTCAACGACCAGCGCTCGGTTCAAATGCTCACAGCATTGAAACGCCACATCAAAGCCATACTCCCTGCGAACGGACTCTACTCCAGACAACAGTTGCTGAGCCACATCGAGTGCTCCCGCCGTACCAATCCGACTTCCAGCCACTTCACTTGTGCTAGCGCCAATAACTAGCAGGCGGCCAGCCTTGAGACTGGCTGCTTCTGCGATTTCCCGCACGACAGAAGTGGTCTGTGCTTCCAGCGAAATCTCATGATCCAATTGTCCCACCATTGGAACCTCCTTTGGTTGAACAGCCTCTCAGAGACTAGGCACGGTCTCATGCCCCAAGTTCAACACACTCTCTCCTGATCACAATCTGACTATATTATAGCCGATGTTTCAGATTTCGAGCAGAAAAAATGGAAGAACCTTTAAAGGAATCAACTCTCAGCTAAAAATCTGGCATAACTTGTATATGAAAAAAAGAGCAGTCCACACCTATGTGGAATTGCTCTTTTGCCCAGGCGACCGGCCGTATATCCGATGCTCCATCGTGGTTAATCCCACTTTTGTCGCCAGTTACATCGGATTCTCATTTTTCCACCTTATCTTAACGGATTAACCGCCGAAAATCAACAGATTCCGTACAAAACAGATGAGTAATACCAATTTTATTCGGAAGAAGCCTTTAGCTTGTCCAGCAGCTTATGCAGCGCCGTACGGATTTCCGCAGCTGTGACATCGTAGTCCTCTCGCGAACCGCCAAACGGATCTGAAATATCAAAGCCCGGAATCCGTTGGTGTAATTCAATCATTCGTTCACGCTCTTGTGCCGATAGCTCTTGTCCGAGTGAAGCCATCAACTGCTGTGAAGCATATAAACCATCCAACTCCTGTACATCATTCAACACCGCATCCCGGTTCTCCACATATTCCTTAAGCGTAAATACTTTTCCCGCCGTTTGGGGAAAGCGCTGAATTACGTGCTGTTTATGTCCTTGCGTCAAGGTTAAGATCAGATGCGCCCACCCGGCAAGCCCGTCGCTCAAAGGGGTTGAAGTGATCTGATCGGATATACCGTGATCACGTAGAACCTCCTCTGCATGTCGGGATATCGGCGTGCCTTCCATCGCGGCTACTCCCGCAGAACGCACTTCCAGTTCTAGCCCATGCTCAGCAGCCAACTTACGTAGCATCCCTTCAGCCATTGGACTGCGACAGGTATTCCCTGTGCATACGAATAAGATATTCTTCAACGTTTTCACCCCCCGTATGTTAAAAATATATAAAAACAGAGGATTACTATAATCCTAATTCTTTAGTATAATCCTGCATTTATTTTACACTGTCTACGCTAAAATCAAAACATAAACATAAAGCCGAATGCCAACAAAATGGCACCACCCACTGCTTCCCCATAATCTCCTAGATTACGGCTGACCTTGCGACCCAGTAGCAGGCCCAACATCGCCATTGCTCCCCCGAAAAAGCCAAACGCCAGAACGGACAGCACCAGATCACTCTGGAACATACCCAGTGACACTCCTACAGAAAATGAGTCAACGCTCACCCCAAGTGCAAACAGCAAAAGGCCTAAAGGCGAACGATGATCCAAAACCTGTACGCCGTCCCCTTTAAAGGAATTATACACCATATGCCCGCCCAAAAGGATGAGTAGACCCCCTGCGAAGTAGGCCGTCACATGACCTAATAAAGAACTCATATAATGGCCTGTGAACATTCCCAGCAATGGCATCAGAATGTGAAAAAAGCCAATAACAGTACTGATGCGCAGCACGTCTCGCAGGCGTATCCCCTTCATGCCGATCCCTACACCCAGCGATAACGCATCCATTCCTAGCGCTACCGCCATGATTAGAATCGTTACAACCTGCCCGGCATGGGCAGAGGCTGCCAGCATACTCCATCCCTCCATTATCCGTCTGTTCTTGTACACGTTATGCGGACAAGGGGCAAATCAGTACAAGCATACACTGAAAGTACCCAATACCGAGACGAGGAGGGAGGAAAATTTAATATAAGAGGCTCTGATTCGACAGAAGCTACAATCGGACGATTCGGTGACCTGCCGCTTTAAGCAGGCGGTTCATGACGGCGTCTCCCAATCCTTTCGGCGGACAGGATTCCGCCAAAATGTAGGTGACGCCGTCCTCGTCGCAGCGGCGCAGCACGCCGTACAGGCGCTGCGCCGCCTCATGGAGCGCGTCCAGCTTGCCTAGCGTGTAGACGCGTTCTCCGGCGTAGCCGGCGGCATGCTCGTCGAACGCGAGCACTGCCGTGCGCTCCCCGCGCGCGGAAGCCTCCGCCAGCGCGGCGCGAATCCAGCCCGTCACCTCAACGGACGACGGGCCTTGTACCACGCTCAAGCGGCCTCGCGGAGCGTAGTGCGTGTACTTCATGCCCGGCGAGCGCGGCGCTGGGCTGTCCGCGTCTTCCCCGGGCGTAGCAGCCAACGCCGGGTCCAGCACGACGGCGCGAGCAACCGCAGCGAGCTGCTCAGCCGTCACGCCGCCGGGGCGCAGGATGGTGACGGTTCCGTCGTCACCCGCCTGCACCACCGTGGACTCCAGCCCCACCCCTGTGGGACCTCCGTCCAAAATGCCGCCGATGCGGCCCTCCAGATCCTCTCGCACATGCTGTGCAAGGGTGGGACTGGGTCTTCCCGACCGGTTGGCGCTTGGCGCAGCCAGTGGACAACCCGCTTCAGCGATCAAACGAAGCGCTATCGGATGATCCGGCATGCGCACACCGACTGTATCCAGCCCGGCTGTCACACGTGATGACAGTGCCTGCGGCACTACTGGCAATACGAGAGTCAGCGGTCCCGGCCAGAACATATTCATCAGCGCTCGGGCCGTATCGTTTATTACTGCTACCAACCCCTCTAATTGATCAGCATCAGAAATATGTACAATGAGCGGGTTATCGGAGGGACGTCCTTTGGCAGCGAATACCGCCTCCACCGCTTTTGTACTACGAGCATCGGCCCCCAGGCCGTACACAGTCTCCGTAGGAAAGGCTACCGTCTCTCCAGCTTGGAGGAGTACGCCGGCCTCCTGTATGCCCTTTTCCGCCGCGAGCCGAGTCTGTTCAGCCCAAACTTCGTCAGAAACATCCCCGTCAATGTTGCTCACAGGAACCAAACATCTTACATCCCACCATTGGGTATGGGAAGACTTCAATGCCTGCTTCAGCTCGCAATTTTCCTGTTCGTCCAGCTTTTGCTCAGGTTTTTCCTTTTGCACAAAATCTCCGCGCAAGTCTTGCAATTGATTCGATTTATCGCTCATATCAGATCATCCCATATCTTATTGTCATATACAGGCCAGTGATTTTGCTTGATCCCATAAGGCTACTTTGAAAGATCAGTTTATTCGGCTCTGCCATGTGTATATCTATCGTAAGCTCCATTATAGCATATGGGGAAACTTATACTCCTCAACGTTTAGGCAAACAAGCCACTCACCCAGCTACACAGTCCCGCAAGTGCATCCCACAGAAAAAAACGTACTTCCGGCTCCTTGTCAGCGACATTCGTCCGACTTTCTCCGTGATCCGTTTTTGCTGATACAGTTTGTGCCGCTGCTTCCCCACTGCCTGCATCAATAAAGCACAGCGGAGGAAACAGCACGCACCACCAATTTTGACCTTTTCCTTGCCCCAGCGTAACTCGAAGCGCTTCATAATTCCCTGCCGGGTAGACCAGACCACCGTACATTTTCGTTGGGAAAGGTACGCTCGCCAGTTCCACCCGATGATCATATGCAATGCCGCGACGAGCCAGTTCTGTACCTACCAAACGGTCAATTTCAGGTAAATGAGCATCAATCAATGATCTAGCTTGATCTAAGCTTTGCGGGTTTTCCAGCTCACCTACCCATGCATTCATCTGCTGCACAATAGCGTCCCGTATTTCGCGTTTAACCAGCTGATCCTCCGGACGATCCGAGTTGGCCAAAATACGCAGTCGAATGGAGTCATGCGGAATCACATTCAGCTCTGTTGTAGCTACTCCTGATGCTGCTAAGGTTCCTCTCGTTCCAGTGGTCATAGCAGCATCCGTCTTTTGACCTTCCCAAGACATCATTAATATCGAAATACAAAATAGTATCATTGCAGCTTGCTTGATCCAACTTCTCATCTTCGTCCCCCCAAACCCAAACTCTATCATGTCTATCAGTCTGTCCGGTTTGGGAGAGTCTAAACCTATGAATCTTGTAAAAGATTCAGGAACACTTTACAGATTTTCTTCAATACACCCTCAAATCATGCTACACCAAGCTTCTGACCCTCATCGAGGAATATAAAAAAGCCCAGATTTCACAATCTGGACTCTCTCCTTGCACCGTTTTAACTCACACAAATATCAATCAGTTTAGCCACAATCCACCTGCACTAGGCTTTTTTCGCCTTCGTCAAGCTTACTCTGGAAGGCTGCGGCAGATCGTCCTCCAGTTCTTGGCCGTGCACCTTAATACTCATAACCAAGCCGATACTAGCCATGTTAATAAGCAACGAGGTACCACCATAACTTATGAACGGGAGCGTAATCCCCGTAAGCGGCATAATGCCCAGAAACGCACCAATATTCTCAAAAATCTGGTACAGCAACATGGACACAATCCCGACAATAATATACGGTCCGGCGCGATCCCGGCATTCCAGCGAAATCAGGATCATTCGGTGAATCAAAATAAAATATAACAGTAGCAGCACTGAAGAGCCTACAAAGCCAAATTCCTCCGCTACGACCACAAAAATAGAATCCGCGTACGTATAAGGAACACGCCCGGACTGTACCGAGGTTCCTTGCAAAAAGCCCTTGCCCATCATCCCGCCAGAGGCTATCGCCAGCTTGGCATTTTTGGTATGATAAGACGCCTTCGCGGTTGCCTCTTCCGGTACCAACCAAGGGTCCAAACGCTCAACCCAGTGACTACGGCCAATCCCCTTCATAAAGGAATCAATCTCATCGTGAAACGAAATATAAGCCTTGATCCCGCCGCCAACAGCGACTGCAAATACGATGAATCCGATTAACGCATGGGATGCCTTCACATTACCAATCCATAGCATACCAATGACGATGACAATGTAACCGAGCGCATTACCCAAGTCATTTTGTGCCATAACCATGGCAAACGGGACAAAGCTCACCAGAGCGACTGGAAGAACATCCTGAATAAAATACAGCTTGCTCTTGCGCTTTTTGATCAGCATATAAGTCAGAAAAATGATAAGGACCAGCTTGAATACTTCAGCAGGCTGAAGATTCAAGCCACCAATTTTCAAAAAGCCCTGAGAGTTGTTAACCGTCCCGCCAAAAAATCCGAGACCCAACAGGAATATTCCGCCCCCATATACGTACAGGGCTTTTTTAATGAATATCCGAAAATCGACTATCGCTAAACCCAAGATCGCCACAAAACCCAATATATAATACCCGATCATCTTTTGATAGTCATTGCCGTGCTCTGCCAAGTTCGTAGGGCCCCTACCTGCGCTGTATACCGTTATGATACTAATCGCCATGAGCAAAACCAGAATAAAGATAACCGGACCGTCAATTTTTTTCAATTTCTGAAGCATGATTTCCCCCTGAGCCGTTTCTCGGTCATACCCCTCTTATTCTAAAGGAAAGACTCGCAAAAAGAAAATGCAGCACTACTCCGAGACGCCTAGGACATGTCGTTCGATCCCAGCAAGGTCAGGAACGATTATAATGTTCTTCCAATGACCCGCCTGTTCCAGCAGGCCAGCCACGTCTCTGGCCTGTCCCATCCCCAGTTCAAACCCGATTAGCCAGGGCGGAGCCTGAAGGAGTCCGAGCTGCTCCAGCATTGCCCGATACGGGCCGAGCCCGTCAGGACCACCATCGAGCGCCATCCGCGGCTCATGGTCGCGTACCTCCGGCTGTAAGCCAGCGATGTCAGCAGCCGGGATGTACGGCGGGTTGGACACGAGAATGTCCACCGCCATTCCCGCAAACGGCACCAGTAGATCGCCCTCACGGAATTCTACGGCTGCGCCGTTCGCAGCGGCGTTATGAGCCGCTACTTTTAACGCGGCAGCCGAAATATCCCCTGCCGCCACGCGCCAGCTCGGTCGCTCAGCCGCCAGTGTCACAGCAATCGCACCGCTGCCCGCGCCGATGTCAAGCGCCTGCGGAGCGCCGCTTGGCCACAGCCGATCGCCGTGCTGGAGTATCGCCTCGACGAGCAGTTCTGTCTCCGGGCGCGGAATCAGCACCGACGGCGAAACCGCGAACGGGCGGCCATAAAATTCCTGCCGTCCGATAATATACTGCGCCGGTTCACCCACAGCTTTGCGGGCTATGATCCGTTCCCACGCCTCCTTGGCGGAGGAAGGGAACGGATCACCCAGAGCGGCGTAAAACGCCGTACCTTCCAACCCGAGCACATACTCCAGCAGCAAGCGGGCGTTATGCTGCGGCTCCAGAACGCCACAGCTTCCTAAAAAAGAAGAAGCCTCAACTAAGGCTTCTCTGACACTCATGTTCCGTTCCGGCGACATCCGATACACACAATCGCGTTCGTTCCCCAAAACTTAAACCTCTTGTTCCATCAAATCAGCCTGCTCTGCAATCGTGAGCGCCGATACGATTTCTTCGATCTCTCCGTTCATCACCTGGTCCAGCTTATGCATAGTTAGGCCAATACGATGATCCGTTACACGGCTTTGCGGAAAATTGTAGGTACGTATACGCTCACTGCGGTCTCCGGTACCTACTTTGCTCTTACGCTCGCCTGCATATTTGGCTTCCTCTTCCTGACGCAGCATATCCGAAATACGGGCACGCAAAACTTGCAGTGCCTTCTCCTTATTGGAGTTCTGGGATTTTCCGTCCTGACAGGTTGCCATAATACCTGTTGGCATATGCGTTACACGCACCGCCGACTTGGTCGTATTAACGGACTGCCCGCCCGCACCGCTGGAACAGAACGTATCCACGCGAATATCCTTGTCGGAGATTTCAATATCCACTTCTTCTGCTTCAGGCATAACGGATACTGTAGATGTCGACGTATGAATACGTCCACCTGATTCCGTCGTCGGAATCCGCTGTACGCGGTGTGCACCGCTTTCGAATTTCATCTTGCTGTATGCACCACGACCATTAATCATGAAAATAACCTCTTTAAAGCCCCCGAGATCATTCATGTTCGCGTCCATCAGTTCTACACGCCAGCCTTGGGTATCGGCATAACGAGTATACATTCGGTACAAGTCAGCTGCGAACAGTGCCGCTTCGTCACCACCCGCTGCACCACGAATCTCAATAATAACGTTCTTATCATCATTCGGGTCCTTCGGCAGCAGCAAAATACGGATTTTTTCATCCAGTTCGCGCTTGCGAACACTCAGTTCTTCAATCTCCATTTTGACCATTTCACGCATCTCGTCGTCCAGCTTTTCACCCTGCATGGTTTTTGCAGCTTCCAGCTCTTCAACGACATTTTTATATTCGGTATATGCTTCATAAGCAGGCTGTAAATCAGACTGTTCTTTGGAATAATCTCTAAGTTTTTTGCTATCGTTCGCTACATCCGGATCGCAGAGCAGTTCGCTCAGTTTATCGTAGCGGTCCGCCAATGATTGCAATCGGTCCAACAAGCGATTCACCTCTTCAGTTAAATTAATATGAAACCAGCTTCAATTTCACTGGCTACAGCTCTTTATTATACCAACTAATTCATGAATTAGCTACAAGAAATACTGACTAATTTAGGATTTTGCAAAAATCCACACAACATGCAATACAATAAAAAAGTCGCCGCCCTAATATAGGCAGCGACCACGTAATCTAGCACATTTCAGAACACACATACATTGAGACATCGTCTTTTATATACCCGAATCGAGTATTGTATTCTGGAAGTTATATATTAAACATTAAAACGGAAATGCATAACGTCTCCGTCCTGCACTACATATTCCTTACCTTCCAGACGAAGCTGACCACGTTCCTTGGCCCCGTTCATCGAACCAGCAGCGACCAAATCGTTGTAGGATACAACCTCGGCACGAATAAATCCGCGCTCAAAATCCGTATGAATTACGCCCGCAGCACCCGGTGCTTTCGTTCCTTTATGAATAGTCCATGCGCGTACTTCCTGCACACCTGCTGTGAAATACGTATATAGTCCCAACAAGCGGTAGGCCGCTTTAATCAGACGGTTCAATCCAGATTCAGCTAAACCAAGCTCCTCAAGGAACATCGCCTTGTCTTCGCCTTCCAGCTCAGCAATTTCAGATTCTACCTTGGCGCTAATCGGTACCACTTCTGCATTTTCCGCTACGGCAAAATCGCGTACTTTTTGGACATATGGATTGCTGTCGGCTTCCGTTACGCCATCTTCGCTAACATTAGCTGCATACAGTACAGGCTTCATCGTAAGCAAATGAAGATCGCGTACAATCAACCGTTCTTCATCCGACAATTCCAAGCTACGCGCAGGTTTATCAGCATACAGCGTTTCCTTGATCCGCTCCAACACTTCAACCTCTTGGGTGTACTGCTTGTTGCCACCCTTCATGTTTTTGCGGGAACGTTCAATACGTTTGTCTACACTTTCGATATCCGCCAGAATCAGTTCCAGATTAATGGTCTGAATGTCGCTGATCGGGTCAATTTTGCCGTCCACATGGGTAATGTTTTCATCTTCAAAGCAACGTACCACATGTACAATCGCATCCACTTCACGAATATGAGCCAAAAACTTGTTACCCAGACCCTCGCCCTTGCTCGCACCGCGCACAAGTCCTGCAATATCAACAAATTCAAATGCCGTTGGCACCGTTTTATTCGGCACAACCAGTTCAGTCAGCTTATCCAGTCGCTCGTCCGGTACTTCAACGACGCCTACATTGGGGTCAATCGTACAAAATGGATAGTTTGCGGATTCCGCACCCGCCTGCGTTATTGCGTTAAAAAGTGTTGATTTGCCCACGTTCGGCAAGCCCACAATCCCCGCTTTTAAAGCCATAATCAGAACAACTCCCGTTTATATAAAATATGCGTTATGCCATCCGTTAGTTTACCAACCCACATTATATATGAGAACCTATACACGCGGCAAGCATACGGTTATGAAATTCAGGATATTGCTATATCCCTATTTAGATTTCTTTGCTCATCTGGATATCTGTAATCCGATAGCCCGACTTGCGATATACATGCAAAGCTCGCTCATTATGCCCAAATACATGCAAACCGATGCGGACAGCTCCCAGCCTGCGAGCCTCCTGTTCCAAAGCCTCCATCGCCATCGTACCTAGACCCCTCCCCTGGTATGAATCGTATACAAGAATATCCAGTAGAAAAGCTTCTTTTCCTTGCACGCCGTCCGTAATATTGAACCAGATGTAGCCAGCTTCCTCCTGACTCTGCCCCCCGGCATCGGAAAACATCAACATATACAGGTGAGCATGAGGTGTGTCTAGTCTCTGTGGCAGGTATCGAGCAAAACTTTCTGCCGCACGTTCTGGTGCTTCTTCTACCGTCCATGTACCTGCTTGGATTTTCTCATCCGCATAGTCGGCAAGCGAGCGTTGTTCAAATCGATCATATTGCTCTACATTCATCGGAACCATTGTAATAAGTCCACTCATCCGTTTACCTTCTTTCTTAGTCGAGTCGTATCTTTGAGCCCTTCTATTCCATCTACCCCAATACCAAACATGACCGTGCGGAGTTCCAGTTCGACCTGCTCCAAACGTGCCTCCAGCGCTTCACTAGAGGCAACCGCAGAACCGAGCAAAGAACGCCCGAAGCCTGCCATGTCAGCTCCCAAAGCAAGCACCTTCGCTGCATCGACACCGTCTCTCAGTCCACCGCTGCCGATCAGAGCACCATGTGGCTGAGCGGCTCTGACTTCCACGATACAATCAGCGGTTGAATTTCCCCAATCCGCAAATGCCTCCGCCGCGGCACGACGCACAGGATCAGGATTACGAAATTTCTCCACTTGGCTCCAGCTTGTCCCACCTGCGCCAGCGACATCAATAAAGGCTGCACCCGTATCATACAGTCTCGATGCCGTCTCACCATCTATGCCCCAACCTACTTCCTTCACTCCTACAGGCACTGAAAGCTGACGACACAACTCCTCAATGCGCTTAAGCAGGCCGCTAAAATCCAAATTCCCTTCGGGTTGAAAAATCTCCTGCAATCCGTTCAAATGCAGCACCAACATATCTGCTCCGGCAATTTCCACTGCACGGCGACAATCGTCCACGCCAAATCCGTAGTTCAGCTGCACCGCACCCAGATTGGCAAGGATCGGGATACTGGGTGCCAGACGGCGAACCGCAAAGGTTGAAGCCAATTCTCCCCTTTCCACAGCAGCCCGTACCGAACCGACGCCCAATGCCCAGCCGCGTCTCTCCGCTGTCTCTGCTAATCGCTCATTAATCGCTCCTGTCTCGGCGCTGCCGCCTGTCATCGAGCTAATAAGCAGCGGTGTTCGTACAGCCTGTCCTAAAAAAGTAGTATCCAGACGAACCTCGTCAAAATGCAACTCCGGCAGAGCGCAGTGCTTAAAGGCATATCGCTCCAACCCACTGGTGATGCCTTGTCCGGCCACATCTTCTTGCAAACAAAGGCGGACGTGCTCAATCTTCCGTTCACCTGTCTGCGCGGCAGGCAACAAAGAGCCAGATCTGTTAAAACCGTCAGGTGATCCCTCTATATTCTCTGTACTACTCATCTATATTCCACCTCATCCAAAGTCACTCTGTTTATTGTATCAAGTTCAAGAAACACAAATAAGACCGTTCCCGAACACGGTAACCGATCTATTTATCGTCTCTTATATCCAATATCATAGCCCTTAAAGTGGCTATTTTAAGATACTTTCATTGTATCATGGATGGAAAAATATATACACGATCGCGAACATTTATCCTTACCCATAGGTCATGTTCAAAATTCGCAATAAACCAGTTATTTCGGAAACTCTACAGAAAAGCCGCTCCTAATGGAGCTGCCGCTTTTCTGCAAAATGCCCAAATTTGAATACCAGAATACCACCGATAATGACCAATACTCCGATCAACTTGTTAAAGGTAAACGGAATCTTTTCTAATCCCAGCCATCCTAACGAATCCCACAACAGGGCCGTACCTAATTGCGCCGTCAATACAATGGAGATCGCATAGGTTGGGCCAAGTCGCTTCATTCCTTGCACCAAACAGAACACAACACCGACACCAATCATGCCACTGAACCAGTACCACGGCTGCATATGCTGTAAAGTAAATGTATTTTTCCCTTCAAAAATAAGACTCCCGAGTAAGGAAGCCACGAACCCTGTTCCCAGCACCAATGTTGTTGTAGCCCACGATCCTGTCCGTTCATTCACCTTATTATTGAATATCGTTTGCAGACTGACCAAGGCACCTGCGATAATCGCCAATACAATTCCTAATAACATATGTTAACTCTCCCTTGATGATCCTTGATATTCTTCTGCTTTTATAAATGCCCATATTACAATGATTCATAAATATTATGTCCTGCCAGTTCACTCAAACCTTTTCTGTCCCGAATGACAATGTAGCCTTTTGTCCGTTCAACCCATCCATCTTCAATCATTTTGCGAATGACACGGTTGAGATGTCTATAGCTGGTTCCGATCAAATTCGCCACATCTACCAGACTGGATGCACGTAATTCCTCATGAAAAGCCGTATTCGATTCGTCAAAAGAAACCGATAGCAGGTAGCTCGCCAGCCTGACTTCCACCGGATACATGAGATTAAAACTGGAAAAGTCGGAGTCCAGGCAAAACTTTCGCGTGACAATATCCAGTAGAAATTGCAGCAAAGGAGCATAGTCTCTGCCGTATTTGTTCATCCATTGGTGGTGAATACCGATCACATAGATCGGAGACACTGCCTCTACCGTGTTGATGACGTGACTACTCCGAATATATTCAACATCTCCTATGACCTCGATCGGTGTTTTGAAGCAGAGGATCAGGGTCTTCCCTTCTGTAGAACTGGTATAAATCTTAACCTTGCCCTGCACCAGTATATATAGATGCTCAATCGAGTCCCCCTGTGAACAGAGCTTTTCCCCTTGCTCCAAACGATGCAACGACAAATAAGGATGTAGTGGCTCGTAGAGTATGGATTCCAACTCATGCAGCTGCAAAAAATATTTTAGCTGCTCTTGATCCTGAATTTCTCTCATTCCTAAGCTCACCTTCAATTTCTACGTTCTAAGCTTTCTTTACGAATTAAGGTTCTATTTTAAAGCTTCAGAATAATTACACCCGCAATCATCATACCAATACCTATAAACTGTGGCAGCTTCATCTCTTGCTTCACTATACCGAACCATCCCTTAATATCTACCAGGAAGGTTAAACACAACTGCGCAATCAACAACGCCGAGATCGTGAACGTAACCCCAATATGTTGGATCGCCGTGACTTCACTAAATATAATAATAGCCGCAAAGGCACCGCCCCAAAGATACATTGGCTTTACCTGTTTCATTTCAGCCACATTGCCATCCCTTGTAAACATCCAGACGAATGCTGCCAAAATAAAGCCTATTAGCTGAGTAACAGTGGCCGCCTGCCATGTACCGATATCCTGACTAATCCGTGTATTCGCTACCCCCTGTAGCGTAATACAAGCTCCTCCCAGAAAAGCAAACAAGATTCCTCTCATAAATCGTTATTCTCCCCATGTAAATGACTTTTCTATATATTAAAGTATAGGGCAGAATCTCTATAAAGGACATATGTCCTCAATGAATAGTAAAACATCCTCCATTTCATTCCATTCAGTATCCGCGTCAATCCTGCACACTTGCGTTAATAACTTGACAGTATCCCATCATAAAACTGCATGTTCCGGCACGATAATATGGAATGCAGCATTCAATTGAGGAGTTGAGCGTTATATGACTACACGTGATCCGCTGCATTCTGTGCCGGAATATCAAAGAAGAACCAAGAAACAGGGCCGCGCTCTTAAAATCGCCATTCTGGTACTCATCCTCTGGTTGATTGCCGTCATGCTGTATCAGACCCATAAACCCTTGCCTCCGTTCGTCTCTTATGAGAGTCAGGAGTATTCGACCCATGAGGTAAACTTCTGGACAGATTTGACCTATCCCACCGGGGATGGAAGCACTGCACAGCATGAAGGTCAAATTTTGAATCGTATGCTCGGGATCATTGATGAAGCTGAGCAATTTATCGTCATCGACCTGTTTCTATTTAATGACTATAAACATAAAGGCCAGCGCTTCCCCAAAGTCAGCGCACAAATGGCCGATCATCTTATTGCCAAAAAGAAAGCTCATCCGGATATGCCTATCTTTTTCATTACAGATGAAGTCAATACCAACTATAATTCTGCTCCCAATCCTTTGTTGGAGAATATGAAGCGAGCAGGGATTCAGGTCGTGCAGACTGATGTAGATCCGTTGCGGGACTCTACGCCCATCTATTCGGCGGTGTGGCGTACCTTTTTCCAATGGTTTGGGCAGCAGGGCACAGGCTGGATTCCCAACCTGATGGCCAGTGACGGACCTGACGTTACGGCACGCTCCTATCTTAAGCTGTTAAACGTCAAGGCCAATCATCGAAAATTGGTTGTCAACGAACAGACAGCGCTCATTTCTACAGGCAATGTGCACGACGCGAGCGCCTATCACTCCAATGTAGCGCTGGAGGTGAAGGGGCCTATCATCGGAGACATTTTACAAACGGAGCAAGCGGTGTTGGACTTTTCGGGCGGTGGACAGCTTCCTGCCTATACACCACAGGCCGAACCCAAAGTTCCATCGAGTAAGGACAGCTATCGGATCAAATATCTAACTGAGGGCAAAGTGTACACCTCAGTTCTGGATGGCATTGCGCAGACGAAGAAAGGTGACAGCATTCATATGGGCATGTTTTATTTGGCTGACCGTAAAGTATTGAATAGCCTGCTGGATGCCTCTGCGCGTGGTGTAAACATCCAATTGCTGCTGGACCCCAATGAAAATGCGTTTGGTCAGGAAAAAATCGGCATCCCCAATCGTCCGGTTGCCCAAGAGTTGTCCGATAAATCGGGCGGGAACATTCAAATTCGCTGGTATCATACCACTCATGAGCAGTTCCATACCAAACTGATTTATATCGCCAAGGCGCAAGGAGAGCATATCATTTGGGGTGGCTCTACCAATCTGACCCCCCGTAATCTGAATGATTTGAATCTGGAAAATGAATTGTGGGTGGCCGCTCCGGCGGACAGCAAGCTGACCCGACAGGTTGCGGCCTATTTTGATAAGCTATGGAATAATCAGGGGGCTGAATACAGTTTGGATCTAACAGCTTACGAGGATCATTCAACATTTTGGAAAGATATTATATACCGTCTACAGGATATTTTAGGCTTTACTACATTTTAACTACGGGATACTGCTGTAGCGAATTCGTTTATGCTTACAGCAGCGGTGAAAGCAGCCGTGCGAGCGATTCCATCAAACGTTTGAACAGACGTTTTTTCATGAATTCTTCGCGTACGATCAGACTGGCAGAGTGCAAATCTCGTTCGTAGTCTGTTACCATCTGCTGCACACTGTGCGTTTGAATTAACAGAGCGTTAACTTCAAAATTCAAATGAAAGCTACGCATATCCATATTGGCTGTCCCGATGGTCGCAACTTCCCCGTCAATGATGAGGAGTTTGGAGTGGAGGAACCCTTTTTCATATTCATATACCTTGACTCCAACCTCCAGTAACGACTGGAAGTACGAATGAGACGCGAGAAAAGGTAGCCATTTATCCGGTTTTGCGGGAAACAGAATACGTACGTCCAACCCGGACAAGGCAGCCATCCGTAAGGCAGTCAGGATATCTTCATCCGGGATAAAATAAGGAGTGGCAATCCAGACTGATTTTCGGGCGGACGTGATCATGGAGAAAAACAGATTTTTAAGCACTCTCCGCTCATTATCCGGGCCGCTGGCAATAATCTGCACGCCTCCGTCCGTAATTGGTTCAATATTGGGAGACAGATATTCGCTATCGAGCACCGACTCACCCGTCATGTGAAGCCAATCCTGTAAAAATATAAGCTGCAACGTCCGCACAGCTTCGCCCTTCACAATCATATGCGTATCACGCCAAAAGCCGTAGGCTTTGTTGCGGCTGAGATACTCATCTCCCACATTTAGACCACCAATTAATCCGATATTACCGTCGATGACTACAATTTTACGGTGATTACGATAGTTTACCCGGCTGGAGAAAAACAAGATTCGAGCGCCGCCGTATGCAACGACCTCTACTCCTGCATCTCTCATTTCCTTTAAAAATGACTTCGACAACTGAATACTGCCCACCGCATCGTACATAAACCGAATCTTAACACCCGCTTTAGCCTTTTCGATCAGAATTTTCTGAATGCTGGTACCAATATCATCCGACCGGAAAATGTAATATTCCATATGGATATGATGCTGCGCCTTGCGCAGTTCTTCCAGCAAAGTAGAGAAGGTTTCATCTCCATTGTTCAGAATTTGAGTTTCTGTCGCAAAATAAATTGGGGAGCGGGCCAGTCTGCGTGCCAAACGCATCAGCTGCTGCTGCTCATCTGTAAAGCAGGTCAGATCTCGTTTGACTTGCAATGCATCCTTTTCTATGCGGTCGTAAGCCTGTTGGTCACGCAATGCCTTTTTATCATACTTGCGACGCTTGAATACATTTTGCCCAAACAGAAAATAAAGAGGAAGTCCAACGACTGGCAGCAATGCCAGCAGCAAAATCCAGGACATCGTGGTGGAGGGATTACGATTCTCCGTAAAAATAATCAGACTGATGGAGATCACTGTCAGGGTGGAAAAAATACTGATGACAGTTCCTTCATTTTTGCCGATGTAATTAAACAAGCCAAAATAATAAATAATAAACACCATAGCCGCAATCAATACGGCCAGTAAGCTTCGCCTCATAACTAACCTCACTTCCAGTGGACTGCATTTGACAGGTATTCTTCATTATATTGTACATGAGCCCCTTATTTCTTCCCACTTTTTTATTAAAATGTTGATAAAAAAAATCCAAAGAAAAGCTTTATACAAAACGCAATGCTGCTGGGTTGACACTTACTTTTTTTCGTGCAAGAATAAACTAACGAACGTTAGGTAGGTGACAATAATGGGAATGGAAGAGATTCGAAAGGCCGCTCTTTTTCAATTTGCCACCAATGGGTATGAGGGAGCCTCCTTGAGCAGTATTGCCGCTGAGGTCGGTATCCGAAAACCGTCTATATACGCACATTTCCAAGGCAAGGAGGATCTGTTTTTACAGGTAGCGAGGTATGCTTTTCAAGAGCAGAATTTACGTATTTTCGAATACTTTACGGAACGTAAGGATCAGCCGCTTAAGCATACCCTGCATGACTTCTTGTTTTGGATGGGACAGGAATATGAGAGCAACGACTCAGCCAAGTTTATGCTTCGCTTTTCCTTCTTTCCGCCTGTATCGTTGTACAACGAAGTGCTGGATATTGTTAATCCTTTTCTGGACAAAATGGAGCGAAAATTAACTCGCCGCCTCCGGAATACACGGGATCGGGAACCCTTTGGGCATATGGAGCCAGTGGATGTGGCTTTAGCCTTCATGACACTGGTGGACGGAATCATGGTGGAGCTCCTGTACAGTGGAAGCATCAACTACCACCGAAGACTAAACGCTGCATGGCCTATTTTTTGGCGTGGGATTACGTTAACCTCACCTCATGAAGCGTGAAGCCGGCGAACTTATAAAATCTATTTTTGAGGAGAACTTTCATCATGAATCGCAGTTGGATTTACGTTTTTGTTGGCGGCCTGATTGAGGTCGTATGGGTATCGGGTTTAAAGCATGCGGATTCTGCACTCGCCTGGGCTGTAACTGTGCTGGCTGTGGTGGCTAGCTTTTATTTAATCATGAAGGCTGCGAAGCGTTTGCCTGTAGGCACGGTGTATGCTGTATTTACCGGACTGGGGACAGGGGGAACAGTCGTAGGCGAAATGCTGCTATTTGGGGAACCGTTTCAATGGTCCAAAACGCTGTTAATTGCCCTTTTGCTGGCAGGTGTGGTCGGCTTGAAGTTAGTTACCGACCGTGATGTTCAGGAAGGGAGTGGTGCATAATGGCTTGGATTGCATTGGTTATCGCGGGATGCTCGGAAGTGTTAGGAGTCATCGGTATGAAGGGAGTTACGGTGGGCAAAGGCTGGAAGTCCTTAGTGCTTATGGTCCTATCCTTTGTTCTTAGCTTCTCTCTACTCAGCTATGCCATGAAAAGTTTGCCTATGGGCACCTCCTATGCCGTATGGACAGGCATCGGGACGGTTGGCAGCACAATTACAGGCATGTTCTTGTACGGTGAACAAAAAAGCGTACTGCGTGTTTTATTCATCGCCATGATTCTTGCCGCAGCATTGGGATTAAAGCTGATATCTTAGCATGAGCGAATGGCATCAAATATTGCGAATTGCTGATCTTAAAGGAGTGACGCCTTGTGATTACCACCGTAACGCTTAACGCGGCTGTGGATAAAATCTACACGGTTGCAGGCTTCGGTTTAAATGCCGTCCACCGCATGGAAGGCGGCCTGACAGTGCCGGGCGGCAAGGGCGTGAATGCCGCCCGCGTCATCCGCACGCTAGGCGAGCCTGTACGAGCGACCGGGTTTGCTGCTGGACACACGGGACGGCTGCTCATTGACGGGTTGAGCGCAGAAGGCGTAAGCGCCGATTTCATTGAAACGGCACATGGGGAGACCCGTCTCGCCATTACCGTGCTCGACCCGTCCGCGCGCACGCAGACCGAGCTGATTGAGAGCGGACCGACCGTTGGGCCGCTTGAATTAGCCGCACTGCGGCGCAAAATCGAGACCCTTGCCGAGGATTCGGCTTGGGTCGTCCTCTCCGGCAGCCTGCCACCCGGCTGCCCGCCCGATCTGTACGCCGAGCTGTGCACGCTGGCGAAGGCGCGCGGCGCGCGGGTAGCGCTGGACGCGAGCGGTGAGGCGCTGCGCTTGGGGCTGCGCGGAAAGCCCGACCTCGTGAAGCCTAACGAGGACGAGGCTGCTCGCTTCGCGGGAATTGACGCCGCGCGCCCGGATGCCGCTGAAGCAGCGGCATCAAAGCTGCTGGAAGCTGGAGCGCAGCTGGCCGTCATCTCGCTTGGTGCGCACGGGGCGCTGGCGGTAACGAACGATGCGCGCTACCGCGTGAGCCTGCCAGACGCGGACATTGTCAGCGCGCTCGGCAGCGGTGACGCCATGGTCGCCGGGCTGGTCACCGGCGCGGCGGCGGGGCTGGATCTCCCTGCCATGCTACGGCAGGGAGCGGCCTGCGGCACAGCGGCAGCTCTGCACGCCATGGCCGGGAAAATCGAGCTCCAGGACGTGAAGCGTCTGGAGCAAGGCATTACGGTGACGCTGTTGTAATTCAGCGTCACTTTTTTTATTTCATCCAAGCATTCGCTTATCTTTATTTCACAAATACAGTTATTCCGAATGCTCTATATTCCAAATGTTCGGTTCTCCGATTGGCTTACAGCAAAACCCTGTTTTCCAGTATATTTTTCATACAAATATGCGACTTCGAAGGCCCCAGCTTAACTAATGAATCCTGAAGCTCTGCAATTTCCTCTACCGACGCGGTTTTTACCTTAATGAGATAATTAAATTCCCCACTGATGCGAAATAAATCGGTAACTTCCTTAGCCTCTCTACAAAATTCAACTAACTCTTGGCAATGTTCTGTCTTTATTAGAATAAATGTAGTCGTTCCTCGATTCAGTTCCCGTAAATTAAATACGGTACTATATCCCGAAATAATCCCTCGTTCTTCAAGCTTGATTATCCTTTCTTTAACAGACGGCTGTGACATCGAAATTTCTTTACTGATTTGGGAAATAGTTATCCGAGCTTCATGCTGTAGCAATTTCATGATTTTGTGATCTATATCGTCAATGTGATGCTGCATATCGAGCCCCTCCTAACCTGAATTTAAAAAATAACGTTTTTCACCCAAATTAACTTTTTTTCAATAATTAATATAGTATAAAAACCTTACTCTAAATATATAAGCACCACAACATTATTCATATAATAAGGTTCACTTACATGAGGATTTTGCAAAAATCTCATAAGCGACTTCCAATGAACAATATATAGATCGAAATGGTTTAGTTCGTCTATATATTGCACTTCGGAGCGACTGGAATCGAATTTTGCAAAATCCTGAATCAAAAGGAGGATCTGAAATGAGCGTAAAGGGACTAGCGCATGTTGCCATACAAGCTCGTGACTATCAAGCAACCATTGCATTTTATACCAAGGTATTGGGGTTTAAAAGAGGACATCACTGGAGTCTTCCGTCTTTTCGAATTCAAGAGGCTTCCATGCTGATCTCACCCGATCAGAGAACCTGTCTCGAAATTTTTGATAATGATGCTGTCATTCCTGCCCAAGGAAAAAAAGCTTCATCCGAGCAAGAGATTGCTCACGGGGCTTTATTACACTTGGCATTTTACGTAGACAATGTGGATGAAATATATCAAAAAGCCCTTGCCCACGGAGCAAGAACCTTTGTGGAACCCAATCAGCTTACCCTTGGCGAACCTCCTCTAGTTGTAACAAATGCATTAGTCCACAGCCCCAATGGTGAGGTTATCGAATTTATCGAGGATATTGATTTTGATATGTCCCTATTTAGCAATAAGTAATTCTCATAGCTATTAAAAAGATCCACTTCCCGGTGAAGTAGGATTTTTTTATATTCCATACAGCTCTGCCGTTATCTCTATGGAAGAATTAAACTGTTCCTAAAAACATCCGATATATTGATTATCACTTTGTTTAAAGGAGTAGATTATCATCTCAATTGATTTCAATGTGTATTGGTTTCATTTTAGCTCCGATCTGCTGATGCCATTGTTCAGCTTGATTGGACTGCTACTCATCTATTTTGGATTCAGAACGATCCGTCGTCATCGTTATCGTAAACGCCACTGGGTCCGTACCAAGGGGCAAATCGTTGATGCACATATCGAAGTAGATATTGATGTCGTTCCCTTTGACCGAGATGATCCGGTAGATACTAGCTACACCCGCCGATTAAAGGTGCGCTTCTATACAGCTTCAGGTGAAGCCGTAGAATTCTGGAATCCTTATAGCACCAACCTAAGCCTCAACCGGGTTGGCAGCAAGATTAAGGTATTATACAATCCATCCAACCCTCGGGACGCCCGAATTGCAGGCGGTGTAAATGGTGCTGGCTGTCTGGCCTTTATGCTGTTTTTGATCGGTGTTCCCTTTGCTTTGAGCGGGGTATTCGCTGTTTTGAAGTTCTTCCTCTAACCAGGCTTGGATCACATACTGGTAATAAAATTTATCGCCATATACATTGCCAGCCCTAAAATAATCAGTGCCGATATTTTGTTGAGCACCGTCCCAAACTTCCCTTCTGAATCCATACGTCCCACGAGACGCCCCGCCGTTGCCAGACCGATAAACCATATCCAAGATACGGACACGGCGGCCAGACCAAAGGCCCAGCGTTCCCCGCCGTCATATTGAAGGGAGCTGGTTCCCATTACCCCAACAGTGTCGAGTATGGCATGTGGATTCAATAGCGATACCGAAGCGGCAAAAATCATCTGGCGTTTCGGCCGCATCGCCTGACTTTCTCCCGAGGAAGCTGCCTTCGATCTCCATAAAGTCCAGGCCATATAGAGCAGAAACAAACAGCCCGCCGCATAGAGTGCGTTCGTGAGCCATAGAAATTGCTGCAAAATAAGAGACACGCCCCCAACCGCAAGCGTGATCAGAATGGTATCACAGACACCCGCTGTAATGACAGCAGGCAGTGCATTGCGAAACCGCGACTGGGACGCCCCCTGATTAAACACAAATACATTTTGTACCCCCAAAGGCAAAATCAAACCCAATGCCAATAAAACAGCATGGATAATAGCTTCCAGCATAATTATATTCCCCCAAATTTAGTCCATCATATTTCTCTAGTATTTGCTCTCCTAAATAGTCCTCGCGCAGGAAGCTTGTACGTTTCTAATCCTCTCGTATTTCCTTTAAATTCTTCACGTTCTGCGTGTGCTGTTGTACGCTATGCTTCAACTGCTCTTTAGCAAGCTGGTAGTCCTGCGGATTGTTCATGTTAAACGCGGCCTTATGCCACATGTCTTCACTCACTCCCGGCAGATCTTCTACCGTCGCATAACGAACGTTCAGCTTGTCCAACCAATCGGTGAGACGAAGCCGTCTACTGCGCAAACATTCCTCGGCAGACGGCAGCACGCTCCGATGGTACACAGCCAGCAACGGGTGTATACGTCCATCCATAGAAGAGATCACTGCTTGCAATGCTGGTTCCGTCGTCCCTTGCAACTCCGTCCATTTCTTAGTTACAGCGAGCAGGTCATGCAGCACCTCTGGCTGTACAAAGGGCATATCACAAGCGACAACCATCCCCCACTCCGTAGTAGATGCAGATAATCCTGCATGGATACCGCTCAAGGGCCCCATACCCGGAAAAACATCAGGCACTGTTTCCATACCACTCAGACCATATCCTTGGTTGTCACGAGTGACTACTACAACCCGCTGGGCCGCCTGCTGCAATGTAGTATACGTCCGTTCAAGCATAGTAGCTCCATCAATCTCAAGCAGAGCCTTATCCTGTCCCATTCGGCTGGAACGTCCTCCTGCGACGATAATACCAGTCACTTTCACAAATAAATCCTCCTTTTTTTCTGAAAACAATTGCAAATATGCATATGAATTCTTGAACAAAATTTAATTATTACATAATTGTTAATTTATTGGTTTGTTAACCCTTTCAACACATGATACATTGGAATAAAGAACCTCCCACAGATCGGCATCGATGCGCAATTCTCTATCGGGCTAAGAAAGGAATGGCTTGTCTTGCAAAAGAGAGAAATTCAAGAGACTCCTCTATATTCCTTAAAACTGTATAATTTTTTTCTATATGGAGCTATGGTCATTTTCTCCAGCTTCTTCCCGTTGTATCTGCAAGATATCGGCATGGACAAACTGGAGATCGGGAGTCTGATGGCCATCGGGCCCTTTGTATCCGTATTCGCGAACCCTTTTTGGGGCTATACAAGCGACCGGAGCCGTAACCTCCGACGTATTCTGCTATTTATGATTATAGGTACCTTGTTATTGCTACAAGCTTTATTTCATGTCCATACGTATATCATGATTTATGTGTCGATGATTGGTTTTTATTTTTTTCAAAGCCCTTTATTTGCCCAAAGCAATAGCCTAATTCTCAGCTATATTGAGGGCACAGACCGGAAATTCGGCTCATTCCGTATATGGGGCTCCTTCGGCTGGGCTGTGACAGCGGCAGTTGCCGGCATAGTTATTGACCAAACGGGGATATCCAGCATATCCACCATCTTTACGGTACTTCTTCTAGCTGCATTGATCTGCACCTTGTCGATCCCACCACTAAAAAGCTCTGTGGAGACAGCAACTATTCATTTGCGTGGCTTTGGCAGCGTTTTAATGAACGGATACTTTATATCCTTTATTTTATTGGGCATCCTTGTATCCATCCCGAATTCGATCAACAGCGCCTTTATGTCTCTGTACATCACCGAGCTGGGTGGGTCCAAACAGATGCTTGGTTTTGCTGTCTTTATGTCATCGGTATTCGAAATTATTGTCTTTTTGCTGTTTGATCGCTTCTTGAAGAAAAAGATGACCGTGATGGTAGGTTGTTTGGCACTCGTCAGTTTGCTGTTTGCCTTACGGTGGGAACTGATGGCTCTGGCCACAGACCCGATTCAGATCGTGTTCATTCAGGCACTTCATTGCGTCACCTTCGGTGGATACTTCTATGTAGGCACCCAGTTGACAGTCCTATTTACCCCTGCAGCATACCGATCATCCGGACAGGCCGTATATACCTTGACCTGGAGTGGTATATCCGGTATCGTAGCAGGTTTTGCGGGAGGTTGGCTATTCCAGAACTTTGGCGGAGAAATGATGTACCATGCAGGGGTCTTTTTCGCCCTACTTGGCTCTGCGGGATTTGCCATTATGTGGTACATGCTGTACAAGAACGGTTATCAGCCAGGACTGCCAGCGGGCACAAACGAATAGAAAGTGCCCCTTAACAACACTAGAGTATCGTCAAGTCAATGATCATGTATAAAGAGTGTGCATCCGTAAAATAAAGGAGTCTGCCGACGGCAGACTCCTTTTCAACTTGGTCGCACGAAGCTACCATCTCTCCCACACTTTCCAACAGCCTATTGCTTAGGCAATTGGAAAGAGCTTTTCAACGATACAACACGGTTAAATACAGGCTGACCCGGTTTGGAAAGCTTCGGATCGACACTGAAATAACCATGACGGAAAAATTGGAACTTGTCCTGCGATTGAACTTCTTTCATGTTCGGCTCGACATAGCCATGAGCAATTTCCAAAGAGTTCGGGTTCAATTGGTCAAGGAATGTTTTTTCCGATGCATCCTCTTCAATCTCTTCCGTGTCCTCTGCGTTAATCAAAGGCTCATACAAACGGAATTCGGCAGGTACAGCCTGAGTAGCCTCTACCCAGTGGATCGTGCCTTTCACTTTACGTCCAGTAAAGCCTGATCCGCTCTTAGTTTCTACATCATAGGTACAGTGGATTTCCGTTACATTTCCGTCTGCGTCCTTAATCACATCGTTACATTTAATGAAGTAAGCATGTTTGAGACGTACTTCATTACCAGGGAACAAACGGAAGTATTTGCTCGGCGGATTTTCCATGAAGTCCTCACGCTCGATATAAATCTCACGGGAAAACGGAATTTGACGTGTACCGAGTTCCGGATTTTCAGTATTGTTTTCCGCCTCCAGCATTTCAACTTGTCCTTCAGGATAGTTTGTGATAACCACCTTCAACGGATCTATGACTGCCATGGTGCGAGGTGCCTTAAGTTTCAAATCCTCACGTACAAAATGCTCCAGTACCTGCAAATCGATGACTCCGTAGGCTTTGGAAATGCCTGTCTCATATACGAAGTTGCGGATGGCCTCCGGCGTGTAGCCGCGACGACGCAACCCGGAAATCGTCGGCATACGCGGATCATCCCAACCATCTACGTGCTTTTCATCGACCAGAAGCTTGAGCTTACGCTTGCTGGTTACGGTTTGAGCCAGGTTCAGCCGTCCAAATTCGTATTGGTGCGGTACCTTTTCCATCTCACATTCAGCTACAACCCAATCATACAGCGGGCGCTGATCTTCGAATTCCAGCGAACAGAGTGAGTGCGTTACTCCCTCAATCGCATCTTCCAGCGGATGAGCATAGGAGTACATTGGATAGATACACCATGTGTCGCCTGTATTATGATGTGCTGTGTGTGAAATACGGTAAATAACCGGATCACGTAAATTAATATTTCCTGAAGCCATATCAATTTTGGCACGCAGCACCTTTTCACCATTTTGGTATTTGCCTGCACGCATCTCTTCAAACAGTTTCAGATTGTCTTCCACACTGCGATCCCGATAAGGGCTATTTTGCCCCGGTTCGGTCAGTGTGCCACGAGTCTCACGGATTTGGTCCGCGCTTTGATCATCCACGTAGGCTTTACCCTTTTGAATCAGCAGGATGGCACGCTTGTACATTTCTTCGAAATAATTGGAGGCAAAATGTTTTTCCTCCCATTCATAACCGAGCCACTTCACGTCCTCCTGAATGGAGTTCACGTATTCCGTGTCTTCCTTCGCCGGATTGGTGTCGTCAAAACGCAGATTGGTGCGTCCTCCGAATTCATCTCCCAACGAGAAATTGATCCAGATAGCTTTGGCATGTCCAATATGCAAATATCCGTTTGGTTCAGGCGGAAAACGTGTAACAACCTCCTTGACCTTACCCGTACGTAAATCCTCTTCAATAACATTTTTAATAAAATTGGGGGGAGTGATCGGCTTCTCCACGCTAATCAACCTTTCTTCCGTATAATCTGTGTAAAACCTGTTCCCTTAAATATACCCTTTCACACCGCATAACTCAATAAAATGAAAATCCTTATGCTCTCTTCAGCAAAAAAAGTAACAAGTTATGAAAAAGAGTTAACATTTTCGGCAAATAAATTCGTTATAGTGTATATATCTTTTATTTTGCCCGGAAAAGGAGACCCACCCGTGTTTAAGCTGCTCATTGTGATCCTGCTGTCTATGCTTTTGTCCTCTTCCGTCATGACTTCCGGTCATCCTTCACCAAGCCCGGTGACCGAACCCGTACTATCTCATCCGCTAGCGAGCGCCCCAGAAGACTCATCCGTCCATTTATATGCCGTGAATCCGTCCCAGGGATTATTCCACTCAGCCGTGCTGGAAATCGGCCAGCAGCGCCGCACATTCCGATGGTCGGGCTCGGCAGATATCTCCACCGCACCACAGTTATATTACAGGGATGTAAACGGGGATGGTGTCCGTGAAGCTGTCGTGATCCTCACGCGTGCCTCGGGAACGGGTGTCGAATTGCAGGAATTGCATATCGTTAACGCACGCACGATGGAAGAATATGCGGTCGAATCGGCAGTAGATGCTGTGTCCCAGCGCGTTCATAGCTCAGTGGAGCTACGTGACCACAACCGTCAGGTCCATATTACTGTCACGATTGACGGTGTTACACACACGATAAACCCTAAAGCATCAGTATTTTACGATGATCCAGCCCAATTTACAAAGTATCTCGATTTTAGCTCTGTCGTAATGTATGATGCCGAACAGTCCCCTCTGCAAGCCACTGTATCCGGCAGTGTATCCCCAACCGAATTTGTAGGGGATTTGGATCTGAAATATGTATATGAGCATGCACGGTTCCGGGTGGGACCTATTGAATTTGAAGCTTCCTCTCCCTTTTGACGACTCTCGCAGAATAAGGTAGCATGGGATTAAATGCTAGACTGGCTGGTTTAGCGATTTTCCGAGTGAAAGAGGGGATCAATCATGTTTACATATGCGTTGGACGAACGCACAGTCCTTCGGCCGCTCACCAAGGAGCATGTGCAGCCTCTGTTTGAGCTGATCGAAATGTCCCGTGACCGCCTGCGTCAATGGCTTCCATGGGTAGACTCCACCACGGAAATCAGCCACACAGAGCAGTTCGTGCAGAGCGCCTTGAAACAAGCCGCAGAGAACGGTAGTCTGACCGCCGGAATTTGGATAGACAACGAGCTTGCTGGCATCATCAGCTACCATGAGATCAATTGGAGTCACCGCTCCGTTAGCATCGGATACTGGCTTGGACACGGGTACGAAGGACAAGGTCTTATGACCAGCGCCTGCCGCGTATTCGTTGAATATGCTTTGATGGAGCTGGACTTGCATCGGGTCGAAATCCGTTGCGCAACGACGAACCGCCGCAGCCGCGGTATTCCGGAACGTTTGGGCTTTGTGCTCGAAGGCATTGTACGCGAAGCGGAATTGCTGCCCGACGGCTACATGAACCACGCAGTGTATGGTATGCTCCAAAATGAATGGAAGCAACTTCGGTAATATTGTATTGTACAACAACGCCGCAGACCTGATCAGGTCTGCGGCGTTGTTGGTTTAGGCCGGACATAAAACCGAATATTGCTGTCTGTAGCCTCCCGCCTATTTTAAGAAATAGGCCATTAACACATCATCCACGAATTGGCCTGCTATGTAAAACTCCTCATGCAAACGTCCTTCAATCGCGAAACCGCATTTTTCATAAAACATAAGGGCTTCCATGTTACACGAGAGTACCCGCAAACTTAATTTGCGTATGCCCTCGGCAGCTGCAATGTCCTTCATGGAGTTCATGAGCGCCGTCCCAATACCTTTGCGATGATAGGCTGGATGTACAGCTATATTTATTTCGAGTACATGACAATTACTAGCCAACAGCGTTGGAGGACGAAATCCAATATACCCGCAGAGCACTTCCTGTTCGATCGCAACCAGTTGAGAGCCTGGAGGCGTATTGCGCAGAAACTCTCCGCGCGACTTCCAAGACAACGAAGCGGGAGCCGTGCGTTCATTCCATACCAATTCATCCAGCGCAATCAGATCAGGAGCATCCTTCATCTCCGAATGACGTATCGTCAAGGGTTGACTTGTAAACAATTCCTTTCAATCCTTCCTGTGAAGGCTTTCCTGAAGCAATAACTGCAACCATTCGTCACTTATTGTACCATAATCACAGCTCATTACTGAACTTTTATTAGGACTTAAGAACTGGGAACATCAGACTTGGAAGTATTATTAAAAGTATCCAAATCATGTCGGTAACGGTTCAACCAGCTATGCAGGACGAAAAATAGGATCGACAACACCGCTACGCCCGCTGCCAGCCAAAGTGTGGGCGGTAACCCACCGCCATCATACAACTTCCCCATAATATAAGGCCCCATTACCCGTCCGGCTGCGCCAATGCCCCCCACAAGCCCAATGTAAAAGGGTGCACCCCGACCTCCATGATCAGACAGGAATGCTGGAACCGCAGGAGCAATCAGCATTTCTCCCAGGGTCGCCAGAACCATAGCGAATATCATTCCAGTATAGTTCTGTGTGCCCAGCATGACAATATAAGCCGCCAAATAAAATCCTCCGGCCCATGTCATTTGCGCTGAAGCGTGATGAGCGTACAGTCGTTTTATCCAAAAAATAATGGGTTGTGCGGCAAAAATAAGGATACCATTCAGTGTCCATAGTAATCCATACATCGTTTTAGGCAAGCCCTGCTCAATAATATGGGGAGACACTCCTGTATTCCAGATCGAATTGCCGAACCATAAAAAAAGCGAGCCTAACCCCACAAAGAGATATAATCTGGTATCACGAAACAGCAATCGAGCTGGTATTTCCTCTCTTTTCTTCACGGACTTGCTGAGCTGTACTTCTCCCTCTTCCCGATCCACCCTACTTAGATAAGACCAGAAGAATCCGGCAAATACCGCAGAAGTCACCCCATTCATCACAAAGCTGAGCTGATAGGAAAGGTCAGCCAGAACGCCACTCAATCCCGTACCCACGGCAACCCCAATATTGTTAGCGACATAAATAATATTAAACAGCTCACCACGACGGTCAGCAAAACGAAAACCTACAAAGGCCTGAATCGCAGGCACAGATACGACATTAAAAAAGCCGATAAAGCCCATCATGATGACAAACGCTACCCAATGGCCACTGGTAAATGGAAGCGTGAGAAGTCCCAGCGCGTTCATCGCGAGTGAGCCAACAATCAGTTTCTTGGCTCCAATACGGTGATAGAGGGCGCCTCCCAGCACTTGACCAAAAATTCCGCCCAGAGACTGCACTAAAATCGCAATCCCTGCATCTCCCATACTACGGTTTAGCTCGTCAAACACATACATGCTAACTAACGGCCACATCAGGGAACTTCCAGCGGAATTAATCAGGCTAGCAACGAGAAACACTTTCACTTCTTTCGGATAAGACTCCAACCATTTCATATCTTTTGTTTCTCCTTTTGCATCTGACGCCATAGAAGGCATAATCTCATTGGCGCTTCACATTCACCACCGTTGAGAAGAAAGTAGCCCCCTGTCCCATATCCGACAGCCGATCAGAGGTTAACACATTGACACGCTGTCTGCGTCCTTTGCCTTCCCACCATAATCCCTGGCTAATCACTGTACCGGGCAGCATCAGATCGGTGACTTTGGCTTTCAGCTCATACATCCCCCGATCATTCCATACGGTAACCGGGTCCCCATCCGCGATGTCCCTTGTCTGAGCATCCTCCGGGTGAATTTGTAGCAAGGGCTCCCGCTCCAGTCGCTGATGCTTGGGCAAGTTAGCGAAAGTAGAATTCAGAAAATTATGGTTTGGCGGTGAAATAAACATTAATGGATACCGCTCGTCCGCTTGCGGTCGATGCTCTCCGTCGTACCCTTCAATCAGCGGCACATAAGAAGGCATCGCGGGCAGACCTGCTTGTTTCATTTTTTCCGAATACAACTCAATCTTGCCTGAAGGCGTGGTTAAACGATCCAAATAAGTAGCCTTTGGCGTCATATCGAGCTTTACAAAAGGTGACTTCTTTAAGGCTTCCAAAGTTACACCGTTGAGATAAGGGTTCGTTGAATTATCAAGCGCGCCCACAATCATGTCCTCTTCACTTTCCGTAAAGGCAGCTTCGTCAAAGCCCATAGCCCGTCCGAGCAGGCTAAACAGCTCATAATTGCTTTTGCTTTCCCCGAGTGGAGCAATGACGGGTTCCTGCATCTGGACATAGTGATGCCAGTAGGATTTATATAGGTCTGTACCTTCAAAGGAAGACGCTGCAGGCAGCACAATATCGGCATAACGGGCCGTATCCGTAAGAAACAGGTCATGAACGACTGTGAACAAATCCTCTCGTTCAAATCCTTTAGTCACCCGTTCCGAATCGGGAGCTACAACTACCGGGTTACTGCAGTATACGAATAAAGCCTTAATCGGCTGTTCCTTCTGTAGCAGCGCTTCTCCGATCCGGTTCATGTTGATCACCCGGGCATCCGGGTTCTGTCGCAGATCAGGACGCGCCAGATGGGCACCGTTAATTTTGGCGTAAGCGCCATTGGAGCGTGACGCTCCCCCGCCGTGCTTCAGCCATTGTCCAGTGAGCGCAGGCAAGCATGTAACCGCACGTACGTTCATACCGCCATTATCATGATGCTGAAGCCCATTGCCGATATTGATATACGCTGCTCGCGCAGTTCCGTACATTTCCGCCAAACGGATGATATCCGCTTCCGGTACGCCGGTAATCCGTGAAACTCGCTCTGGTGTATATGTCTTAACATGCTCGCGCAGTTCCTCATGGCCTACCGTGTAGCGATGTAAAAATTCGTCGTCCGTCAGTCCCTGAGCGAACAGCACATTCATAACACCCAGCGCGAGCGCCGTATCCGTCCCCGGATATAACGGAATGAACCAATCCGCCCATTGCGCCGTCCGGTTGCGATGAACGTCAATAACGACCACCTTAGCACCTTTTTTACGTGCTTTCTCAGCCAAAACGACCTGATGCATGTTGGTGCTAATGACATTTCCACCCCACACAATAATGAGGTCTGCATCCTCCGTGTCCTCCGGGCTGGTGCCGCCCTTAAAACCCATAACGGACGCCCAGCCTTCATTCCCTGCCACGCTACATATCGTCTGATCCAGTTGGCTTGAACCCAGCGCATTAAAAAATCGGCGGTCCATTCCATCCACACTCAATACGCCCATATTGCCATAAAAGCTGTAGGGGAGAATAGATTCCGGTCCGTCCATACGTATCAGCTCCTTGAACCGACCTGTAATGGTATCGACTGCCTCCTCCCAGCTAATACGTTCAAATTTTCCTTCTCCTTTGGGGCCTATACGTTTCAACGGATAGAGCACCCGATCAGGATCATATACCCGCTCCGTCATATTGCGAACTTTGTTACAAATAGCCCCTTTGGTAATAGGATGGTCCGGGTTCCCAGTCACCTTGACTATCTTTCCATTTTCCTTGTGAAGCAGGAGCCCACACGTATCCGGGCAATCTAACGGGCATACAGCTGGAAAAATACCGTCCTGCTGCTCCGTCATCCGCTGCCCCATTTGTAAGTCTTGTTGAAGCGTGGCCTCAGGAGGCGCGCTATTACGATGATCCATAGTGTTGATGCTCCTTTCCGTTACCGTTTCCAAAAATTACACTGATCTTATCATATCCACAGCTTTGGCCTATGGCAAGAGAAGGATTTTCCCACACAGCCGCTCTCCAAAATATTAAAAAAATCCGTCTGCTGCATAGAGCAAAACGGATTTTTTTTAGAATCATAATTTTTTTCGACATCCTGTTTCATCATATCTTACCGAGGGTAAAAGAGATCAAGGCATTATGGGACGAGAGCACACTCATCCTCCATGCCAAATCATGGACCACTCCCAAAAAAATCCGCCATGACAGGTTTCGTTCCCCCGGGCCTGTCATGGCGGATTTGCTTTGTTCATTTCTGCTCAAAGTAACGTCATTAAGCATGATCACTTAACGGTTTTGATACAACCGAAGAAGTAGTTGGAGATTCATTCACTGGAAGTGCGTTGGTTTGAGGCTTTTTCAAATAGGCCAACCAGTAGGCTCCAGCCACAAACAGGCTACCTCCTACCAAATTCCCCAGCCAGACCGGAATGAAGTTCATAACATAATCTGCCCACGAAAAGTGGCCTGCAAAAATAGCTGCCGGAATGAGAAACATATTGGCAACAACGTGCTGAAATCCAATAGCGACAAAGGCCATTGTCGGGAACCAAATCCCCATGATTTTGCCACCGATAGAGTCTGTGCTATATGCCAGCCATACAGCCAGTGCTACGAGCCAGTTACATCCTATACCCGATATAAAAGACTGCAAAAAGCTTTCATGTAGCTTATGTCCTGCCATATCCACCACTTTGTCCAGGTAAGGGCCCGTTTCTGTCAAACCCAGCACATGCCCAAAGAAAAATGCAACGAATAACGCACCTGCAAAATTACTGAGCGTAATAATCGCCAAATTACGAAGCATGGCTCCTGTCTTAATCCGTCCTGCCCATCTCGCCAAAGGGACCGCCATCATATTGCCGGTCAGCAATTCTCCGCCGGCGATCAAAACTAATACCAGACCTACAGGGAACACCGCTGCTCCAATAAAGGTGGCAATGCTTCCCCATTCTTTAGGCGCACTTGCAATAACACGTATATCCAGCAAAAACCCGAGTGCAATAAATGCACCTGCCAAAAATCCCAGTACCACCGCCACAGTCCACGGGTTGTTCGCCTTGGCCACTCCTGTTTCCACCGTCTTTTCGGCAATTTGCCTCGGTTTATAGCTCGCCATATGTCCCCGCTCCTTTAATATCTTTTCACTAAAATATTCTTCTTTCATATTTTATTTAAAATCAGTGATTATGTTTGTGAAAAAAATCACTTTCTTAACTATAAAAAAAACAGCCCTTGGAAAAAGGACTGTCTTTCTGTATTTCTACTGCGCTACTACGCGCTTTACATTTAATTGTATTCTTCCTTTTCAACTGCTCTCAAGAACCAAATAACTCCACCGAGGCCTACCAGCGCCACGACTACAAGAAAAAGGATATAAAACAAACCCATAAGCTACTTCCCCCCTGATCCTTATGCTACTCTATATTGTACTATAAGGATTCGTCCGTACGCCTCAGATTATTGACAAACTTATGAACAATGTCACAGACAAACCGAATTATACAGTAACTGGGTTCCGTTCGGATATTGTAGGCAATGCTTGTAAACCTGCTGCGTTCAGGAAATTCCAAGGCTTGTTATAATGCGGCTGGAAGAAGAAATCGACAAAGGCCAACTGGTCAATGGTCATATGATTTTGAATGGCTACGGATAGCGTGTTAATGGATTGCGTCAAATCCACCTTCGACATAATTTGAGCCCCCAAAATTCTTCGTGTCTCCTGCTCATATACCACTTTCAGTAATACCTTTTCGGAGGTTGGCATAAATTCAGGCCGGTAGCTGTCCTCAATGGTTACAGCTTCTACAGTCATGCCTTCGTCCGTTGCCGCCGCTTCCGTCAAGCCTGTTCCTGCGATATTGTCTTCGTAAATTTTGATACCCGAAGTTCCTTGGGTTCCCATGTAGGCAATCGTTGGTTGTACCAGATTACGTGCTACCAGCGTACCCATACGAACTGCGTTGGTTGCCAAAGGGATATAAGCCGTTTTACCTGTCGGATTATAGCGGATTGCACAACTATCACCTGCTGCAAACACGTCCGGGCAGCTACTTTGCATATAGTTATCCACAATGATCGCACCGTTAGGCAACATATCTACCTGACCTTTGAGCAGATCCGTTTGAGGTCGGAAACCAATGCAGAGAATAACAAGCTCTGTCTCATATTCTCCTTTAGAGGTCACGACTTTACTCACCTTACCGTTCGTACCCTCAAAACGACTCACCGTCTCGCCAAGTACCAGCTTAATGCCATGTTCCTTCAGGGAACTTTCAATCCGGTCTGTATACTCATGGTCCAAATACTTATTCAATATACGATCAGCACTGTCGATCAGCGTTACGTTTTTACCGTTCATTTGGAAAGCTTCCACCAGTTCAACACCAATGTATCCAGCCCCGACGACTGTAATGTTCTGTACGTGCTGGGCTTTCTCAATGATATCATTGGAATGATTATAGTTTTTACAGAGCAAAATATGATCAAGTTCAATGCCCTCCAGCTTTGGAATAATGGGCCATGATCCTGTGGTCACAATTAATTTATCAAATGTGTCTGTAAATTCTTCACCTGTTTGGAGATTACGTGCATGCAGCGTCTTGCCTGCCGTATCCACACTCGTTACCTCATGAAGCATCTTGGTCACTACACCCAAGTCAGACAGTTGATCTGGAGACGAATAAAACAGGCCGTGTGGATCTTTGACGACACCACCTACATACAGCGCAATACCACAAGATAAAAATGAAATATTATCATTACGCTCGTAAACGGTAATTTCTGCATCTGGATAACATTTAGCTGTGTTGACGATAGCTGCCGTGCCTGCGTGTGTACATCCGATAACTGCTACTTTCATGTTAAATTCCTCCTTGGTGTGTGGGCATAAAATGTATAATAATTGTGAATAGTTTCACGTAAACAGCTCGTTTGCGTTTGTGATTTATTTCACTTCATGCGCTTATTATAGTGTGATATTTTTCACATTACAATAGCTTTTTGTGATATTCACAATTTGTCCACATTTAAAAAAGAAAGGATATACAACATCAACTGTTTGCTGAAATATTTTTTGCTTCATTCAGTTTTCCCTGTAAGCCCCCTGATTATGCCCTTGGAATCGACTTTCACATGATGCGAGCACCCTTAGACAAATGCACATGTAGAGAACAAAAAAAGGTCCGTTTCCCGGAGACGCAGGAAATCAGACCTCTTTAAACATATGCTTTGGAGTTAAGGCAAAGCTACTATAGCAATTGCTCAATGGCTGCTTTCATCACTTCTGGTGACTCCTTCGGTTCAAAACGACCGACAGGTACACCTTCACGATTCACAATGAATTTCGTGAAATTCCACTGAATTGTCCCATCTTCCTGTTCTCCAGGCTGCTGCTTTTTCAAATATTCAAACAGAGGCGCTGTATCCGGTCCGTTGACGTCTACTTTGGCGAATACCGGGAAACTAACCCCGTAATTCAGTTGGCAAAATTCAGCCGCTTCCTCGCTGCTGCCCGGCTCCTGACCGCCAAATTGGTTGCAAGGAAAGCCTAATACAACTAATCCCCGATCCTTATATTCGTCATAAAGCTTTTGCAAATCCCCATATTGCGGGGTAAGTCCACATTTACTGGCGGTATTCGCAATAACCAGCACCTTACCGGTGTAAGTATCCAGAGAAACCTCCTGATTCGCTGGTGTTACGGCATTATGTGAATAGACAGACATACAGCATCCTCCTTCGTGTCGCTTGGTTTAGGTTACATAACCTATTTTAACCAAAACGTGACGGACATGCCAACATCCGCAGACCCTTTACCGTGATGCCATCACTTCGAGTCTGCGTTCTTCCCGTTCGGAAGCGGACATTCTGGGGCAAGCATAACAATACCGCTGGCCTCCACCTGTCTTGTAATATTGGCAACAGGACGGTTTCATGTAGGTATTTTCACCGGGACGGTAAGGATTGTCCAATTCAACGAGACGAACCGTAAACGGGTTTCTTTTACGCCCGAATACCTCTCCCTCCAGCTCACATGTCACATACATATAATCTTGTTCAAAGCGCTCCACATCCTGAGGATCAGTCAACGATGGCTGTACTCTATCCTTAAAATACAGCAATGTCAGCGGAAACTGTCCCCACATTTGTCCAAGAGAGGCGCTTCCCACTGCAGCCATTGCCTCTAATATGGGCCGCATCTGCAAACTGTAAAAGTCACGTAACACCTTCTGAGCCTGTCCGGAAGAATGGACATCCCCATTGTTCCGCTTATTGTCCAGCTCTGTGAGGTCGATGACCTGGAGGCTAATAGAGGGATATTGACCTTCATAACAAATATGAAATCTGAGATTAGATACGGACAGATCCAAACGGCGTTCACACAGTGACACCATAAAATGCTGTGCAAACACGAGACCACGCAACTGGTTCACAAAATAAACGGCTGCGGTTAAATCGTCTTCAGCACGCAGAAGATCGCCGTAATACTCCATCACAGAGCGGAGCTTCTCGGGTTCAAGCCATTCGGCCACTGGCCCGGAGTATACTGCATCCTCCGGCGTGACTCTCACTATTTTCGCTAGTTGCTCAAGCTGATCGTAATCCAGTGGTCTCATGGTATATCCTCTTTAACCTCTTGCCGCTACTTGTGGTCTAGCCTCACGTCGCTCAGCAACAGAACCCACGGGCTGCTTCTCTTCCACATTCATGTCTTTTACTGCTTGACTTACTGCAGGCTGTCCAGCCAAAGCATACGGAAGACAGAGCGGTACCCCCGTACGAGGATCTGTTACAATATCCGCCTCGATGCCGAATACCTCACGCAGCACATCAGGAGACATAACCTCTGTTGGAGTTCCTACCGCCTCAGCTTTCCCTTTTTTGATCGCAATCATATGCTGAGCATACCGGGCCGCATGGTTCAAATCATGCACGACCATAACAATGGTGCGCTCTGCCGAAGTATTCAGATACTCTAGCAGATGCAGCACTTCCAGTTGATGTGCCATATCTAAAAATGTCGTCGGCTCATCCAAAAACAAAATATCCGTATCCTGTGCAAGCGCCATAGCAATCCAAGCACGCTGACGTTGACCGCCAGAAAGCTGGTCAATGGGACGATCGTGGAACTCGCTCATTCCCGTTACTTGAATGGCCCACTCTACCATTTTGCGATCTTCCGCTTTCATGGAACCAAAACCTTTTTGATAGGGAAAACGTCCGTAAGATACCAGTTCCGTCACGGTTAATCCTTCCGGTGCAGTCGGATTTTGCGGCAAAATAGCCAGCTGCTTAGCTACTTCCCGGGTGGATTGCTTATGAATGGATTTACCGTCAAGCAGAACACTGCCGCCCTTAGGATTCATGATGCGAGCCATCGTCTTCAGAATGGTGGACTTGCCAGAACCATTTGCGCCCACCAAGGCTGTGATTTTCCCTTGCGGTATTTCTACGTTCAGATCTTCTACAATCAATCGATCTTCATAAGCAATATCCAGATTTGCCGTTTTCAGACGAAACATTTGGAATCATCCCTTTCCCTTATCCAATATATATAGTCACGGGCTTAACGCACGACTTTCATCAAAACTTCATTCTATCTTTATATAATAAAGATATTGATAATCATTATCAAGTGTTAACTGGTTTATTTCCTATATCATACAGTGCATATCATCCAATATTTCCACAAAAAATTCAAAAAAAGATCACAGCTCCACGAAGCTGTGATCTTTTAAATCCGGCGAATCGCATTATGACCGTACAGAAGACAGTCCAAATGCTTCAGCCATGAGACGTATAGATTTCATTTTGGCATCAAAGTCATGAATAATGCTCGCAACCATGATCTCCTGTGCATTATAGTCCTTACTTAATCGCTCAATCTGACGCTTCACCTGTTCGGGCGAACCGACCACCATACGTTTGCGATTCTCACGAATCCGCATCCGGTCGAACGGCGTATACGGATACGCCAGTGCCTTTTCGACGGAAGGTGTTCCAGCGGAGCGCATTCCCTGCTCTAATAGAACAAGAGACAAGTCCATACTGGAAGCCAACCGATTCGCCTCCTCTTCGGTATCCGCACAGATCGCAAATACGGCAACAAGCGAACGCGGTCGGACACTATGCTGGGAAGGCTGGAAGCTTTCCTGGTATTCCTTCATAGCACCTGTGCCGCCTTCACCATTAATGAACTGCGCAAACGCAAAGCCCACGCCACGCTCGGCTGCCAGACCTGCGCTATCACCGCTGGAGCCGAGCAACCACATTTCCGGTACAGTTTCTATGAGCGGCATCGCCTGTAGCGAACCGAAACGGTGATCATTACCTGTGCTGTCATGTAAATAAGCTAACAGGTCGTCCAACTGCTCAGGGTATAGATCTACGCCACCTCGCATTTTGCCTTCTTGCAGCGCTCTGGTAGCAATGGGCATTCCTCCAGGTGCTCGTCCCAGACCCAGATCAATGCGTCCCGGATACAACCCCTCCAGCACACGGAAGTTTTCCGCTACTTTATAAGCGCTGTAATGAGGCAGCATCACACCACCCGACCCCACTCGAATGGTTGAGGTCCGGGCGGCCAGATGTGAAATCAGTACCTCCGGGCTGGACCCTGCGAGATTTGCGGCAGAATGATGCTCTGATACCCAAAAGCGATGATAACCCAAGCGTTCCGCCTCTATAGCAAGCTCAGCGGTCTTTTGTAATGCTTGTGCATGCGTCATGCCTTCCGATACCGGAGATTGGTCAAGAATGCTGAGTTTTATCATAAAAGTCTGACCTTTCTATTTTGGAATAAGGATAGACATTAATTATAGCACGCAAAGCCACAGTTACCCAAGAGGGGTCAATATCGATTTTATAGTGGAAAAGTTTATTTTTCGTAAAGACTTGTGTTCACTTTATCCGCCTCATAGAGATGCGAACGCTTTTTAAAGAAACTATACAGATGTGTAACGATTACTTTCAAGACAGCGTAACCTGGAACCGCAAGTACGATTCCCACCACACCAAACAAATTGCCTGCCGTCAGAATAACAAAGATAATCGTGATCGGATGTACTCGAAGAGATTTGCCCATAATTTGTGGAGAAATAAATTTACCCTCAATGAGCTGTACGACTGTCCATACGATAACCATCTTGAGTAGCATAATCGGTGAGGTGACCAAGGCTACAATTAACGCAGGTGTAATGGCAATGACGGGACCTAAGTAGGGGACAACGCTCGTAAAGGATGCAATGACTGCAAGCGTCAGAGAGTAGTCTAATCCAATGATTAGATAACCAATATACAACAGCGCCCCAATACAGAAGCTGACAATAATCTGCCCACGAATATAGGAACTGACCTGATGGTTCATCTCGGTCATAATGCGATCTGTTTCTTTACGAAACATAGGCGGGAGCATTTTCAGGATAAACTGTGGTAGCTTGTGTCCATCTTTTAGCAAGTAGAACAGAATAAATGGAACCGTGGCAATCGCAAGTACCGTTTCTGTAACCACGCCCAAAAAGCTGCCCACACCCGTCCATGCATTATTAATAAAGCTAGATAACTTTTCAGAAGCTTTGGAGGCCAGCTCAGATGGATTAATTTGAATGGTGTTCTGGAACTGGTTTACAAAATCGCTGCCGATCAGTTTCTCGAATTGTCGTTGTACTTGCTCGCTATAGGCGGGAAAATTCTGGATAAGCCCCTGTATTTGATCGCGGATTACAGGTACCACCGATGTAACCACAATCGCAATAACCCCTATAATGAGCAAAAACAGTACAATAATGGAGTATATTCGTTTCACCTTATTGCGCTCCAGTACATCAACCAATGGATTGAGCAGATAGTACAAGACGCCGGATAAAATGACAGGGAGAATTATCGTTTTCAGCAGCACCATGACAGGTGTGAATATGTATGAAATTTTGGTAAGCACCAAGATATTCAAGCCGATCAGCAGCAGTACCAGCAGGAATAACACAAACTTGTTGTTCAGAAAAAACTTCTTGAATCGGTCTTTCCATGCCGGAGTTATTTCCACACCACATTCCCCTTCTCTTTACACAATTGAGTATACATTCTTCATAGTTACGATATATTTTTGGAACAAAATATACAAGGTTATACCCAAATAAACACAAAAGCAAACAAAGTTGTACGTCATCGTACGAACTTCGCTTGCTTTGATGGTTATGGAGTATCATTTATCGTGGTTGCAGCATCCACCGTCGTGGTCACAGGTTTGTTCTCCTGTTCAAAAAGATTCTGTATGAAGCGCTTGAGCTTTCTTTCGTCCACACCCAACACCTGCGCACCCTTAATGGTTTCCCCGCGCACCAATTCATTCGGCGGGATTTGCTGCTTCGCTACTGTTGTTGCATCGATATTAAAGCCCAATGAAGCCAATTGCAGCATTTCCGTAGTACTGAGATTCGTTTCAATATAAGGAGAAATGCTATTTAAAATACTCGGGAGTTTAATTAGAGATGAGGTTGACTGAATTTTACCGCCAAGCTCGGTAATGAATTTGCGCTGCCGCTCCGTACGCGTAAAATCGGAAGTCGCATCATGACGGAAGCGTACATATTGCAAGGCTGTTTTACCGTCCATGTGCTGCATTCCCTTTTTCAAATCAATATCAAACTGGTGTTTATCTGCCTTGGAGGTATAGTGCATATCTTTTTCGACATCCAGGTCAATACCACCCACAGAATCAACCAGCGCAATAAAGCCATTAAAATCAGTATATACATAATATTGAATCGGTATCCCCAACAGGTCGCTCACGGTCTGTCTGGTCAAATCCGGTCCACCGTAGGAAAAAGCAGCATTCAATCTACTTTGCCCATGACCTGGGATATTGACGTACGTATCACGAAGAATCGACATAAGTGTAGCCTTTTTCGTAACCGGATCAATAGAAGCAACCATAACGGAGTCAGAACGCCCTGAATCCTCTCCACGGGAGTCGCCGCCTAGCAGCAGAATATTCACTCTTTCTGTCCCATCCCATTCCGGTGGGAGCGATACCTCTACAGGTTGTACAATGGTTTGAGTTTGTGCCTGCGGTTTGTATTTCGAATCCTGTCCGGAAGCAACCGAAATTTGATTCGTAAAATGATATATAGAATACGTATAATATCCGCCCACTAAAAGAACCGCAGCAGCTACAGAAATGCCTAGCCATTTTAAAAATTTTCGCATATTTTCGGGTAACCTCGCTTTTATTCAAACATCGTTCGGCTTTTAAAAGCATACCCTTCCTGCAAGTTATCTGTCAATTCGCGTCGTCTGTTCTAGTGGTCGTCCGCATACCATGGATTCAAATGGACAAGCACCTCATAAACCCGTGGTTCCTGCTTCATGACAGCCCCCTTAATTAGTCGGATAATATCGTGTCCCTGCTGAATCGTCAAAGAGGCATCCACTGAAGCGCGAATATCCACGATAATATAATGGCCATGCTCACGGGCACGGATACGGTCAATACGTTGAACCTCGGCTACACTTAGTGCGGCTGCGGCGTAGCTTTCAATTTCCTCCGTTGCAATTGCTTTTTCCATAAGCACATCTATGGATTCACGGCCCATTTCCCACGCCAATTTCAGAACTAGCAATGCTACTACGAATCCCGCAATAGGGTCGCCGTAAGATAAAATTGAAATGCTCCAGTGCTCCCCAATCAGCCCCAAGCCGATACCCAGTACAGCAGCCCCAGAGGCGTACACATCAGCGAGATGATCTTTTGCTGTTGCAATAAGCCCTTGACTATTAGCTGCTCTCCCGATACGAATCGTGTAGATATACAGCCACTGTTTCCAGAGCAAGGAAATAATAGCGGCCACCAATGCCAGTATATGCTCCTCTGGCATAGGTTCGAACAGTGCTGCAATCGAATGATAGCCGATAAATATGCCCGCTCCAAACAATATGACCGCCACCACGCTTGCACCGATCACTTCTGCTTTGCCGTGACCATAAGGATGATCCTCATCCGGCGGCTGGCTGGATATGCGCATCGCTCCCAGTGCCGTTGCAGAGGCAATCACGTCTCCGGCATTATGCACACCATCAGCCACCAGCACCTTGCTGTTGAACATGAGTCCTGTAATAATCTTAATGCCGGTTAATAGGATGTTGCTAATCAGGCTGATCCATGCTGAGACCATGGCGCGCTTGCCCATATCCTGTTCCTGCATGATGTATAACCCCTCCAAATTTATCTTTTGAAAAATGTATCCTAAACGCTAATCGTTTATTTCAAGGTAGCTCCGCTGCTCATGTCATCTTATGATGCTGCTCTTTCAGCGGTATGGATGAAGATTACAATAGCCCCGGAAGATGAGCCTCCCCGGGGCTATTATGATAACCATAGCGGAGCATTCTATGAGAATACTCCTGTTTAACTATCTGGACCGTCCGCGACGGCCTCCTTGTCCTTGACCACCACGCGGGCCGCTTTTGGCTTGTCCACCGCGGCCACCTTGGCCTCCGCGTGCAGAACCGCCGCTACTGCGGTCATATCCGCCACGCTCGCTGCTTTGTCCTGCCGAGCGGCCTTGACCTCCGCGTGCGGAACCGCCGCTGCTGCGGTCATACCCGCCGCGCTCGCTACTTTGTCCTGCCGTGCGGCCTTGGCCTCCGCGTGCAGAACCGCCGCTGCTGCGGTCATATCCGCCGCGCTCGCTACTTTGTCCTGCCGTGCGGCCTTGGCCTCCGCGTGCAGAACCGCTGCTGCTACGGTCATACCCGCCGCGCTCGCTACTGCCGCGGCTAGAGCGACGTTCGCCGCCTGTGGCATCACGACGGCCCGCCTGTTCGCGGCCGCTGCCTCGGCGTCCACCGCCGGAGTCGTTGCCGCCGTAGGAACGGCGGTCGTTTCTGCCCGAGCGGCGTTCTCGACCCTGCCGATCAGCCGTATCGGAAGCAGGTCTACGCTGTCCGCCGCCCTCACTGCTGGTGAACGTGACACCAGCAACTTTCTGGATGTTCCGAAGCTCCGGAATATCCCTTGGCGTAGCGAGCGTCACCGCCACGCCTTTGCCTCCGGCACGGCCGGTACGCCCGATGCGGTGGATGTAGCCTTCGGCATCCTGCGGCATGTCGTAGTTGAAGACATGCGTGACGCCTTCTACATCCAAGCCGCGTGCGGCTACATCAGTCGCTACGAGCAATTGGAGTTTCGCTTCACGGAACGCCTTCATCACTTGCTCCCGCTTGTTCTGAGACAAATCCCCATGAAGCTCACCGCTCTCAAAGCCCATCTCTTGCAGCTCTTCGTTCAGTTTGGCAGCCCGGCGCTTCGTACGGCAGAAAATAACAGCCAAGTACGGACGATCCGTATTCAGCATATCCACCAATGCCTGTTGCTTACCACGGTCTGTTGTTTGCACAACGACCTGACGGATTTGGCTCACCGGAACGGAAGAAGCGGATTTCACTTTGACATCTACGGGTTCGTTCATATATACACGAGCCAGCTTGCGAATACCCGCTGGCATCGTAGCGGAAAACAGCATCGTCTGTCTCCGGTAAGGAACCTCCTGAAGAATCGTCTCCACATCGTTCAAAAAGCCCATGTGTAACATTTGGTCAGCCTCATCCAGGACCAGCATTTTAATGCCGCCCAGATCGAGCGTGCCACGTCTCAGGTGATCCAGCAGTCGCCCAGGTGTACCAATAATCAGTTGTGCGCCGCCTTTCAGTTTACGAAGCTGACGCTCCACGTCCTGTCCTCCATAAACAGCTAGTAGAGATAAACTTGGCTCCGCAGCAGCCAAGCATTTTGCTTCCTCTGTAATCTGGAGCGCCAGTTCACGCGTAGGTGCAATCACGAGCGCCTGCGGGTGTCGCTTGTCCAAATTCAGCTTTTGTAAAATCGGCAGTAAAAACGCAAGCGTCTTGCCGGTTCCCGTATGTGCCTCGGCAATAACATCCTGACCTTCCATCAACAGTGGAATGGACTCCTGCTGTACAGGTGTTGGCGCTGATATTCCCTGCTCTTTCAAGGCTTCTACCCAATGTTGCTCTACGCCTAATGCTGCAAAATTCTTCAAGTGGTATTCACTTCCCTTATCTGTATTCAATATGTGTCACGTAAAATAGGTTCATGTGCCATATGACATCTATCGTTCCATAGTTCAGAATTCCCATTTTTGTATCGGTTCTCATTCTACCCTTTTCAGGAAGGGAGCATATCCGTTATCGTTGAATCTGTTCATGTAACCAACATACGGCCGCCATGCGGCTCAGGCCCGTTCCATGTATGACTTTCCTAGTATACGCGAAGTTGAACTGGTTTCCAAACGATTTTAATGAACAGTACCACAGTCAATGTAAAAGGTGAATTCGATCTTCATGTCATATATTATGGTATAAGAATTGGTAATTGATGAATAAAGGATGGATGCTTGTGGTTAACAACCTGCATTATAATTTCATAATGACCGGTTCCTTGTCGGAGAAGCACACTTTGTTTGCCGAAGAGTGCTTTACTAACCTGTTCAATTGTTTTGAAACGCTCCTGAATATATCAGGAATTCGCAATACCCGTGTGTCTGTCTATCAAGCTGGTGCGAAAAAAGCCAAACACGGTAAAATTCGCTGGGACAAGCAAGAGCTGCTCCGCATTGTAACCGATGATGAATTGATTCCGCTGATGCTAGCTATCGAGGCTCCCAGTATCAAATCATCCTATAACAAAGGGACAACGCCGGAAGTGTACATTCTTTTGTCCAATGACCCTATGGGTCAATCTCCCAACAATTGCGGGATGCTTGTTTCGATCCGTCAGGACGTTTATGGGCGTATTGACCGAACAAGCGTGGAAGACGTTATGCTGCAACTCAGCCAGTTAATAAAGGCAAACAAACTGTTACATAGCTCGCGCAACTTTTATGCTGGCAGTAAAGCACGCGCCATTATGGATATTCTTCCATTTATGCTCGAAAAGGATACCCCGGATATGAAGTATGTTTTTCAATCGTGGACTCCGTTCCCTTTACCACACACTTAAACTATCCGTCATACTATTAACCCTAAGGAGGCTGCAATTTATGCAAATTCAAGTTCACAACGTTGAAAAAAAAGAAAACGAATATCTCATTCATTATCAAGCCGGGGGAGCTCTGCCGTTCGTTCCGCATGATATTGTTCTGATCCATGGCAAACAGTATTTTATAGGCACGATTTTGAAAGTAGAGCCGGAACAGGCCCTTATCCGTATTAATCCGGAATATGAAGACCAAATGGCAGGGTCCATCGGACTGGAACTGGCTTTCTCTCCAACTGTTTCTATTCAAGGTGCAGACAGCATTGTCGAAAAGCTTGGCTATTTCCCTCCCTTTCATTATGACCGAATTACGGCTGCTAATATGACGAAAGACCAGATTACGCTGACGATTGAGCTATCCTACGCTAGCGTGCTTGTCCCTAAATCACCGGATCTGGAACCTTCGGCTGAGGCACCTGTAATCCCTGAAGCTCCAGCAAAAGACGTCCCACGCTATGCAGTGACTTTTACATTTCTGGAAACCAAAGAGCACGTATTAACTCCTGTAGAAACAGACAACATCATCTTGCAGCTTGATTTCCGCTATGAAGAAGCAGACATGGTCGTTGATATCGATGCCTTGTCGGGACTGTCAGGTAGCTTTCTGTGCAGAGGTATCCGCGCAGAGATTAAGGAACTGAATGAATAAACAGGAGGCTCGCGAGCTGTTACGTTGTCATTCTTTTGTTCACGATGATCTGGATCATCCCAAAATGCAAAACGGATTTCTAGGGATGCTCCGCCCCTTCCAGGGAGAACTAATTGAGGATAATTTCCATGAGCTGATGACCATCATTGAAGTTCTGGCAGATGAGTTGGAGAAACCATCCGTAGAACGGGAGCTGATTGCCGCTCTGTGGGGGATTTGCCAATATACACGGGCATGGGCATTGTATCCTGATAGTATGCTGCAGCGAAACAACCTGCTGACCGTAGAGCAGATCAACACCCTCGACGATTGGATCGATACGATCTCCTATGCGGTTATGGTGCTGCTGGAGGGTGGCGGACCGGAAGAAGCTTTATCGAACTACAGACATGAGAGTTGATCCGCAGTGATACATATATCTTAGTCAAGGGGGCCGCTTTTGCACTGCTTCGCGCACATAAAAGCATGCCTTTCGCACAACATGCTCTGAAGCAATTATTGCAGCATGAGGAATTCGGTGCATCTGCCCAACGGGAGCTGTCCACATCATCGACAACCAAAGGAGAATCACTCTACTTATGCGTGTAAGAATATTTATATTCATATTGATTATCGGGATTATATGTGTGCCTGCCTATTTTATTATGAGTAGCTTTGGATTATTTCAAAATGAAAAGGTGCTTGTACATTACAAGCTTGCCATTGAGGTAAAGGATAAAAAGTATGATGCCTGGCCTTTAATCAGCAGCTACACCGCTATAGATAAAAAAGGGGACAATCGTCAGCTCTACTATCAGGCGGAGGGCTCAGGCATAGAGTATCTGTTTCAACTAGCCTACGGACACTATGAACTCCGACCCTCCAAGGAAAATCCTTTTCTGGACGGGGGAGTCCACTACACCATGGACCATCCTGAGTATGTGCGTGAGGAAAAGCAGTATGAGAATGCTAACGACTACACGGAATTAACCCATTATTACAATCAGAAGGAACAGATGATTTATACCTATAATCCCGAAGCCAAGCTCGATAAAACATACGTCCGTTCCATCATCACCGCTGGGATGACTCGCACAACCGGTAGATCAAGCCGTGCGGTAAAGGATGACTATATCAATATCAGTAAGCTGTTTAAGGACAAGCTGGGAGTGAATGTGAAGGTAGATGTGGATGAGGACAACAAAATCGTCACCTTATCCATGACATGATCTCACAAACGATGCACCACTGCGTCGTCTCATTTCCAAAAAAGAGATGTATGGTTTACTAGGAACAAGGAGGCTGGTTGTTGATGTCATTCGCAATTGAATCAGGGCTTTCGCCTGCCCAGATCGCAGCATTGGAGGAACAAATACAGCGTATATTGCCCGCTGGCTATAAACGTTTTCTTTCACAATATAACGGATTTTATGTAGCCGCCCCTTTTTATTGCAATGTGCCCTTCGATCGCGTGGATAACGGAGACATTGATTTGACTTGTTTTTTCGGATATGAGGTATCCAACAAAAATCATGACCTTCTAGCGATTAATGATGAATTTCTGGATGAAATCAATCATGTCGAGAATGCTTTGTTGATTGGTGCAGATGCGGGCGACAATTTCTACGTTCTGATATGTAATGAATACACCCCGTATGTGTACTACTGGGACCGCACACATCTTCATGCTTATGATGACAAACTGAACTATGATATCGCAGAGCAGGACGAATGTGGACATTTGTATCTGGTGGCAACAGACTTTACAACGTTTTTTAATCAGGTAATTGAACAACTCAACGAGCAGAAAGGAAGGCCTACTGATGACAGAAATACATAATCCTAAATGGGGACCGGCTTATTTGGAAGGTTGGGTTGTACCCGAAAACCCGGAGGCATGGGTCGAGCAGGAGTGGACAGGTACGCTTCGTTCACAGGCAGGACATACGAAATTCCACATTTTTTATTATGGAGAACTTATGGACGAGCTGATCACTGGAACTGAATTTGCACCCCAGCTCATTATTGCAGAAGAGGCAGTCACAGGTGAACAGATCGTGATTTTTGACGGAACCCGCCATGGTTACGATGCTCTGCTATGCGAAGTTTATACCAAGGAACAGCAAAACAATCGCACTCCCCTGCTGCCCTATCTGGACGAAGATGGTGAAGATACTTTCGAGGTAAGCTTGACCGCTTTTTATAATGTGGATTGGGATGACGAGTTTGCAGACGATGTGGATGAGAATGGACAGTTAGAGCTGATCAACGGCGAACGATGCGATTTTGAAGATGCGAAGCGGAACGGCTATGATGCGATCAGCATTACGATTACCAGCGCTAAAGGTCTAAAAACAGAGATCATTCAGGAAGAGCTGGCCTGACGATGGTGTTCAAAACAATCAAGCATCGGGAAGGCGATAATTTTTGTTATTCCCATGCATGACGGCCGATTTGCGGTATGTCAGGTGATTTGCGCACTGTATGGTAGATTCAAAAAAGCATTGGTACAGCAGTATTTAGCCCAACATGAAGACCACTAGCAGAAGAATAGCAGCGCAGCGTAAATAACCATCTTGAAGTTTGAATGCCAAGGTGGTTATTTGCGCTGCTAAAAGGGCTCGAACGTATACGGGAATGGTGTACGCTCTGTCCCCAATACCGACTTCACGCGCTCTTCATCCACCAACGCTTCGACGAAGCTATACAAATCCGGCGCTGCATACCGAAAATTGCCCCATGTGCGTAGATTCAAAGCATAGATTGGGAATTCTCCCCGTTCATCAGGCGATTGAATATCCCAAATCAGCAGGTCATTCCCTTCACTAGAAGCGAAGGGAACCGCATGGTCCAAAAGCTCCGGAAAACCATCTGGCTCCAGCGCCGCTTCTTGTAGAACCTCTTCTGATTCTAGTAAATCATCAAACCAGGCCCGCCAGTTATGATAACGATGAAACCATGAATTCGGGTGATCGCCAAGAGGAATATGAATGTTCCATAAGCCGCATAGTCGCCCGTAACCAAGAGTTTTGACATAATCTATATAAGAAGGCGGAAAACCCATACCATTTTCAAAACGATGCTCTATTAGAAAAGCCTCATCATAATAAGCCTGAAACTGCGGACGTTGCAGCCCTGTAAAAATGCTCATGTTCACCCTCTCCTTTTGCACGTCCTATTCACCTTTTCACCCTTCGGTGCATTGAAAAGGCCATTTTCAAGTGTTAGAATGGGAATAAGATGTATATTCTAAAAAAAGAGTGAAGATGCGTCAACATCCTCACTCTTTGGCAACAGCCGCTTTTAAGGGCGGTAGCCGTGTCAAAGGATGATCATTGAAATAGACCGCTTGCCTTTGTCGAGGGCGGTCTATTTCTTTTTATGGAAGGAAAGAATTAGGATCACCAACGTTGCGAATTGAATCATCAACATTAAGGTGTCTTTAACCTCCACAGGCCTCACCTCCTTTACAGGAGACTAGCCGACCGCCCATCTAAGCCATTCTGTTGTTAAGGAATATTATAACATATGAATCATAAAATGTACGTTTTTACGCTCTTTTCGAAAAGGGGGGCACGAATATGGAGCAAAAACGCTTCAAAGATGAACATGGATATAAATATGACTTTGCCGCCGTGATCCGGAGAGGAGAACAAGTAGCTGTTCACTGTCCCCGTTGTCAGGGCCAAGCTTTTATTTCCAGATCCAAAAAAGACTGTTATTACGTCGTTCGATGCTCTCATTGTTACTACACGTATCAGCAACCAGAATCTTATACATTCTATGCACGCGGCGTATGCAACCATTGCGAGCGGTATTTTAACATCGAAATCCATGATGACCGAACGAAACTCCATAAAAATACGAATATAAACTGTCCGCACTGTGAGACACGTAATCAGGTTCCGGTACATCGTGTGCAATCACGCGAATGGCATACGGACGTGATCCAAAACGGAAAAGACCCTATTTTCCAGCTCCAGCTGTACTTCCTTGATTACTATCGTGATAAACCTGTCTGGGCTCTTAACCGGATACACCTGAATTACCTGCTCTCCTATATCTCTGCCGAGTTGCGAGAAAAGCCTACATCCGGTATGATGCGTACGGCTTCCCATTCCATTCCCAAGTACATTAAGGATGCGAAGAATCGACAGGCCATCTTGAGAATATTACAAAAACTACAGCATAAGTCAGCAGATAAGAGAGGGGCCTCCATACATGAGCATACAAACTTTTGATAGCCTTGAAGCACTGGTCCATGCCGTTGACCAAACAGAAATCAATGAATGGGTATTTGCCAATCTGGAACGTGTTCAAAGCAGTCCGCTTGATACTACCTATTACATCATCCCCGAGGAAGAATTGTGGGAGCTGGAGGATGCGGGTCTCACCGTCACCAATCATCGTGATGAAAGTATCCCTGCATCTCTGCCAGACCATCACGTGCAATCTTGGCTGGAGGTGGCGACTGTACAGGATGTCATTGAAGTGTTACGCCACAGCGGAAGCGAGCCGGATATTGAACGCATTGCGCAGGGACTGCGATATTACCATGAATATGATGCTTTTATGGAATAAGCGTCTCCAGCAACTCTTTTACCTCAGGGACAGCCTGCTTCAGGCTGTTTTTTAGTTTCTTCGCGCCACCCCATATACGATAAACAAGCACCTCTTGTTCGTAGTCCTCCAGCTTCTCAAGCTCCTCCACCAGTACCTGTGCCTGCTCTACGGTTTCGATTCCGGGTGACTTCAGTGGTTTGGCAGACTCGTTGCCTGCCAGTAGAACCCTCGTCCAAACGGGGATCGTGTCAGGTGTCAGCCCATGCGCTTCGGCAAAAGCAGCCGCGTAACCGTCCTGTACGGACTGATGTTCACTGTCCCCCAGCTTCATATAACGATTCACTAATGGGAAATAGTTCTTTCCTTTTAGGCCCAGTCCCATCACCGCATAGGTTCCCGGCATCGCCGACTTTTCACCGGGCTCTACATCGTTATACCACTTGAACTCTTCCATCACGACCTCAGCATATTCAGCCAGCAACGGATGCAGCGCAGGGTATTCAAGTGCATTGGCGAAGAAACGATGTAACGTAGATTTAGCCAACTTGGGTACAGGCAGGTAGTTTTTCACCTTGCTTTTGAACTTCATCCGATATTCCTTGGTAAAGCCCTTTCTTAAAATATCGCATAAATATACGAGCGCTTCTCTATAGCTTTCTTCTTCCTCTGAACGAATCTGAACCTCCAGCGTTTGCAAAATATCATTGGCTTGGCAGATGACTCGCTCGCTTGTATGTAGCGCTGGGATGCTTCCTGATCCGCTCTCAAGCCACACGGAAGCCTGCTCCGAGCCTAGCTGTGCAGCAATCTCCAAATATTTCTGCCGTGCATCGGCATCGGTCGAACCCACCCGCATCGCGGTAAGCAGGAACATCTCCATGGCTGGCGCGGGAATTTCCGAAGGGAGAATATCGGGCTTCACTTTATAATCCAGCCCATAGCTTTTTTCCCGATCCGCATACTTCAGCAAAAATTCATCTTCAGCCCAATGCTTTAAGCCACTGCTGAGCTGATACCTCCATGCTTCCTCACGCTTGCGGCTGACCTTCACTTTGGCATCCATTATATGGAGCAACTCATCCACCCGCTGGGCATCTATAGCGTATAAATGAGGATCAAGCAAGTGTCTCACTAAGAAGAAATCGTCCTCTTCCTTCGGGATAGCTTTACTGGAGGGGTTGAGCTTCTGCTCCACAAACTGTTGGATAGTGGCTAACAGTTGCTGCCGTTTATCTTCATTTAGGAGTGAGAATGTAAAATGATTGGCCTTATTCTCTAAGACCACTTCCAGATGAAAATCCAGCCGATAACGAAAGAACATGGAACTGAATTCTTCCGAATTAAATAGCGCCTCTATCCGTTCCCTAAACACAGGCATCCATTCGTCCTGAATCTGCTGCAGTGTTACCCCCTCCGTAAAACCAGAAATTTTTATATCCGGTCTACGATGATCCCAATCAAACGGTTCGTAGGTATCCACCCACAGCCCATCCTTCTTACAGGTAACTTTTAAGTATTCATGAATCCCTTCGTGAAGGACACTTTTGATTTGGAATTCGGCGATGCGCTTTTGCTCAGAAGCGTACGCCTCATCAATCGCTTCAAAAATTGGATCTATGTAGGCTTGTACCCCTGATGTTGTCATAAGATGTGTTCCTCCTTCGTCCCCTCACAAATTGTAGTTCCTATGGAATTAAGATAGACTAATCTATAGCTAATTTATTTCCTAATTATAGCATATCTCTCATTTACTTTTGATCTCTATCCCTATAGATAGAGTGCCGGAAAGCAGGTGTATCCTACATGTATTGGGTTTCCACACAACATACGACGGTGACTGCCGATGAACTGACAACTTTTGAACATACCTATGGATTAACTTTACCCCCTCCCTATGTAGCATTCCTCACCCGCTACGGGTCGGGCACCTATTGCGGCCTGCTAATGATTGAAAGGCCTGATCCTCAACTATTGCAAGCCTATGCGGATTACGAACTGTGGACGCATGATGATAACTGCCCAATTACAGCGCAGCAGCTGGGTGAGTGCGTGGTCATTGGCAGCTCCATAGATGGTGACTTCCTAGCGATTCACCCTCAGGTTGAAGGCTTGCTGTGGCTGCCACGACACTCGGAGATCATTACTACGAAGACTTTAGATATCCAAGTTCCATTCACAGAAACATTAGAGCATATACTACAGGATCAATTTGGAAGGGTGGAGCCGGTTCCCCGTTATTTCGAACCTGTCAGCCCAGACAAAGCCGCTACATTCCTACTGTTTAATCCCCCGGATACGCCCGAGGCCTACAATCCAGCCCATCCGAACGAGCAAGCCCTGGATTTCACTCCGACATCCATACAAGCATTGGCTCAGCGGTTTAAACAGCATTTTGCCTCAAACCTATGGATCGAAAATGAGCATATCTGCATGGCTTTTCTTCAGACTCTAGGCGGATACGTGCGTTTTAACTATGCATATGGACGCGAAGTGGCGATCATTTATGAACCCAAAGCGATAGCACTTCGTGATGAAATTCTAGCATTCTTGCAAAAAGAGCATTGCCGGGTTGTAGAGTAAGAGGAGGACGAATACGAATGACAGTACATTTTGCACAAACCTTAGAAAAACTGGAACAAGTCGTTGATCGTCTGAGACAAAGTGGGATGCCTGATGTGGTATGTCAATGGACGGAGGGGATTTCTACAGGTGAACTAACTGAGCTGGAGGAACGGCTGCAGATGCCTTTGCCTGCCTCCCTGTCTGAATTGATACAGCGGTGTGGCAGCTTAAATTTACTATGGTGCCTCCCCCCACACTGTATTGTAGCTGATGGACCGGAGTGTTCATATAAAAACAGCAATGATCTTGAACAAGAGCAGAGTATCCTAGACGATATCACAGGAGAGTTTGGCTGGAATCATGAGTATATTGGCTATTTTACATCCTATGGGGAAGATACCGACTCGGTAGCGGACGAGCAACGATATCTGATCCTTAATTATAATGGTGCGGGTGATCCGATACTGCTTGATATGGCGACATCCACTACAGAGCCAGCGGTGTTCTGCTATCATCACGAGTTGGACCAGTTCACGCTGCTTGCGGAAAATCTACCTGCCTATATAGACACCATGCTCACCTTGCATGGGCTATGGCTATGGGATTGGTTTAAAGTGGCCGATGAGCATGGCATTCAGCTAAACAGCCCACCACTGCAACTCTGGCTACGCTGGTTGAACATGTTTTGCACGATGAAACTGGAGGATGCGCAGTCGTTGGAGACGCTGATCCATTACACCACCATGCATGGCGTAGATCATCCTGCTGTGTTGCAGGCTTTTCAAGCCTATGATCCAAAGGATATTTTTCTTGCCTGGGAGCAGCACTGGCAGAACATTCAACATAGCCAGGTTCCATTCTCTACTTGGGCCGTTTTGGTAGGAGAGACCGCGGGGATTGGGGCTGCTGATTGGGTCCGCTCCTTGTGGGAACCAGAAACCGCGCAAGCATGGACATCTTTAGCTCAAAACAATACCCTACATGCTAAGGGTGCATTTGTGTCCACACGTGCCTATCTGAGCGCCCGTTGCCTACCCGAGCAGGAAGGCTTGGTATGTGTTTGCAATCACCTGCTACAGGATTCGGCTGCAGAAGACAAATTAGAAGGATACACCGCTAATGGGCAGCTACAGCATTTTCGTTCACAACAGATCATTAACTGGATACGGGATAAAGTCAATCATCCGGTGGATGGCTGGGCAATACTTTTCGCTCACTCCCGTCCTACAGCTGAGCAGTTGATTGAATGGCTATCCGATAGCGAGCTTCATCAAAAAATTGCAACGGAGGCGCTAGATATCATGATTCATCGGGATCTTCTTCCCGCTCTGAAAGCAGATGCTTGGGCCAATATCTCAGATCTGCTTCTTGCTTCTTTGCAGCTCGTTATGCTCAAAAAAGATAAACGTCGTATTGAAGCCGTGCTTAAGCAGCTTTCAGATTTGGAACTTCGTTAATCTTTCGGAATGGTTGTATGCGGATTCGCATGTACAGTGGTGTGAGGTTAAGAAAGTTAGCCGCTGCGTCAGCGGCTTAACCCCTTGAGGAAAGTATCTATAGTGAATGCGATCAATTCATCATTGGATTTTGCCATAGGAAGTTCAAAATTCAGGAGCAAAGAAGTCAATCCGTGCAGCATGCTCCATACGGATCTGGCGATCAGGCGCTCATCTCCTTGAATGATGCAGCCTTCCTCCATAGCGGCTTTGAGCCCAGCTTCAAGCAGCTCAAAGCCTTTAAAACGCCCACTGTCTATAAGGCTGACCAAGCTTACAGATTCCAGGTTGCTGATAAACAGGATGTTGTAATATTCCGGGTTAGCCGTTCCAAAACGAACATACGCATCAGATACCGTTTTCAGTGTGTCCAGCGCATTTAATCCCGCTGCCTGTGCTTCATCCACACGCTGCTGAAGAGCCTGCAGGAACAAGGTATTTCCTTCTACCAGCAGTTCACAGACCACGGCTTCCTTATTGGCAAAATAATGATAAATAGTCGTTGGTGAATATTCGATCTGATCCGCAATTTTGCGCATAGAGACTTCGGCATACCCTTGATTGAGGAACAGCGACCGGGCGGCCTCAATGATTTTCCGGCGGATCTCACTGCTTTCACGTTCTCGGCGTTTGATATGTTTCATGAGTAGATGTACTTGCCCTTTCTGCCTACCCCAATTTGGCGGCGATACGATCAGCTTCCATTATACCCGAGTTCATAGCCCCTTGAAACCCGCCCCCAGGCTGTGTCCAGGCCCCTACCAATGACAGACGATTCACAGCTGATTTGTGCTTCAGTCTTTTTATACCGGACTGCCGAACCGTTTGTGCGTAGCCATAAACGGCACCGTCGGGATTAGCAGTATAACGTTGCATTGTGCGTGGTGTGCCCAATTCGGCTACCACTACCTTGCTGCCAAAACCCGGATACAGCTGTTCTAGGCATCCCAATATCTGCTGTGTCACGGCTTCCTTTTTGGCTTTATATTCGGGACGTGTGGCAGGCCAGTTCTCCAATCTGTCCAAAAATGTAATTGCAATGACACCCTTTCCCGGTTCATTGAGCTTAGGGTCCATGGCGTTATAATTCGTGAGCATCCAGTTGCCTTTGGTATACTGGCCGCTCATCATAGCTTCATAATCTGTTTCCGAATCCGGCTCATTGCACAGGATTAGGTCTTCTTCGGTGATGCCAAGCTCATGAGGCTCACATGATAATCCCAGATATAGCTGGGTGAGAGACGTGCCGGTCTCCAGACTGCTGACAGCTTCCAGCTCACGACGGGCAGCATCATGGTTTTCCAGTAGACGGCCATAGGTATGATGGGGACTGATACCAGACACAATCCAGTTAGCTTTATATGCATCGCCTTTTTTCAGACGAACACCAGCTGCTTTACCGCGTTCGAGCATAATCTCAGATACCTGACTGCGCAGATGAACTTCTCCTCCCGTTGACTTAATAGCGTCCACCAGTGCATTGGATAAAGCCTGTGCGCCTCCCTCAATGTAATATGTCCCCTCCAAATGATAGCCGATCCAGGGAATAAAAAAATACAAGGCCGCAAGCCGCTTTGGAGGCAATCCATAATAAGCCCACAGCGCAGTGAAAAATTCCGTGAATCGGTCAGACAACCCGAATTGTCTTATAGCTTCCCAGGTCGTCATTTGCGTCCAACGGAAGAAGGTTCCTGCTTTGAGCAGGCCAGCCGCCTTGCGCCAGGAAGTGAGGGAAGAAAAAGCAGAGAAGCCTGTTTCAAAACGACGAATGCCCGCGAATAAACTGTCAATGCCTGCCACCTCAGCAGGAAACATGTTTTTGAGGAGCTGCACATACTCCTGAACATCGGACGGAATATCAATGGTCTGCCCTTCCCAACGAATGGAGTAAGGGTGCTTTTTGCGGAGAGGAACAATTCGCTGGTCCGCATTGCAGTCCTTTAACAGCCGACCGAAGCTGCCCTCCTCGAGTCCGCCGACACCGTGCAAGGAGACATCAAAGGTATATCCCTTTCTTGTAAATTCAGTTGCGAAACCGCCAGCCAAAGTATGGCTTTCAAAAACAGCTGTTCGGTAACCGAGCGCGGAAAGTCTTGCTGCACAGGACAAGCCACCCAATCCTGCACCGATGACAATAACATCGTATTGGTTCATGATTTCATCCCCTTTTGTTAACATCGTTATATAAATTAACAGTGTTAAGTTAAGGAGATTATATACCACAATATTACCGTTGAAAAGCCCGGTATCTTGGATGCCCACTATAGATGAATACAATGAGTTCGATCTATCTACTTCGAATTGCAAGCGGCTTTAAGGGTTTTTGTAGAATCCTCCGTTGCGGAAGTAAACCTTTTTTTATAAAAAACATCCAAAATTGTAGCGCTTTCACTTGTCAGATTTCAATGAAGGTGCTATCCTTCAAGTGGGATTGTTACTGAAAAGGCAAAACCCGAGTACACTTGTGTACCCGGAGTTTGCCTTTTTTTTTGATTTGTATGAATTCCACAGCATACAATCAACCGTCCCGAACATGTAGTAAGCGCTTTAAAAAATGACACCAAAGGAGATTAAACTCATGCAAAGAAGACGTTTTGCCCTTGTTTTATTATCTTTCGTGTTCCTGCTAACGATCTTTTTCCCATCCTCCAGCTCTGCCGCAGCAGCCGATGTCCCAGCGCCACAGGCTACCCTGCTTACTCAGGTACAGCCTTTGGGTGAAGTCGTTTCTGCTGTCGTACTGAAATACAGCACCAATATTGACGGGGCATCCTTATCCACGTCCAGCTTTCAGGTTCAATCTGTACTCAATGATGTATATACAGACAGAACCGTGACCGGTGTATATACCAATGATACTGGAGCCATCACCAATCGCAGTACTCATGGTAAATATGTCGTGATTGAGCTGGATACGCAAGATAAAAATGCAAGTACCCTTACTTACGATGCAACAAGCGCAGTTAACCGCATCAACACGTTGAATTATAATATTAGTCAAAAGAAAGATATTGCAACTTCAAAGAAAACAGTCATCCCAGCCTCTGTACAGACTGTAAAAGCAACGGATAAAATTACACCGATTGTGGACGATTTCCAAAAAAACACCTTTGAAAATAAAGAAGGCTTCAAGCTGAACTACTTTACGTTTGAGCCTAAAGTAGAGCCCGGCAAAACCTACCCTCTGGTTGTGTTTCTGCACGGAAATGGCGAACGTGGTGACGGAAACGGAGTAAACTTGCTGGCAAATGCCGGAGCAGTTACTTGGGCTTCTCCTGAGCAGCAAGCCAAACACCCATCCTTCGTAATCGCTCCACAAAGCCCGATTGACCTGGAGCATAAATTCATTTGGGCGGATGAGCCACGCAACAGCGCTGTAGCCGATTTGGTACGTGAAACGGCGTTAAAATACCCGATCGATACCAACCGAATCTATATTGTTGGTATTTCTCAAGGAGCTATGGGTACGTGGAGATTGTTGGAGAAAAATCTTGACTTGTTCGCCGCAGGTGTACCGATTGCCGGTTTGACCAACTATGAAAAAGCCGTTAACATGTACGCGCCTGTTGAACCTACACACGTCGAGGTATTGAAAAACGTTCCGATTTGGGCCTTCCATGCTGCAGACGATACCACAGTAAGTCCTAAAAACTCGCAAGAAATGGTCGCTGCCATTAAAGCACAAAACGGAAACCTCATTCACTTCACTGAATACGAAGCAGGGATTATCAAACCTACAGGACACTTCTCCTGGGTTCCGGCTCTGCAAAATCAGGATATGATTGAATGGCTGTTTGCACAAAAGAAATAAAATTGTTTTTCATATCTATAAAAAATAATGCGTCAGAACGGTTCGATACCCGTCTGGCGCTTTTTTATTATCATTGAAAAAAGGCACCTGCCTTCCTGTGTACCACCATCAGGAAAGCAGGTGCAATATCAAAACGAGGAGACTGAAAAATTTGACACTGGTATTGCCATTTGCAGTTAACTTGGAACCTGCTACTTCGCGCGTTTCGCAGTTTTGATCGTTCTCAAAGCTCGTCTGCGAGTTACCTTGTTCGGACTCCGAAACTGTCTTCTGGCAGTAGCCACATCTGCTTTAGCCATGTGCATATCACCATCCTATTCACTTAGGCTCATATTGGGAGCATGCACCTAAGGACTGTTAGTGATGATTATGATTCTCATTATCATTTAGGATTATATAATGAAATCTACTAGCATGCAAGAGCTTTTGTCGGAAGTATGCAATTTTATTAAGGAGTTGCCAAAGACCTCTTTCCCCCATATTAATAAAGAAGCGTTGGGCTTGCAGTCCCAACGCTTCTTTATAGTAAAACAACAACTTATACTATGATTAATCCACTTTGCCGCCCTCTACGACCAATTGATCTGTAAAGCCTTCTCCATAAACAGAGGTCAATGTGTCCTTGTAGGCTTGATGCACAAAGTTTTCCTTGCCCAGTATAGCCAGCTCATTGTTGATCCAGTCCAACAGCTCCTTATTTCCCTTCGCTACTGCGGGGGCAATCGTATCTTGTCCACCAAAGGACGGAATGGTTACGGTGAAGCCGGGGTTAGCCTTTGCCCAAGCGATCAGCTCTGTATTATCGTTGGCAATGGCAGCGCCGCGTTTGTCTTTGAGGGCTGAGAAGATTTCTGTATATTGATCGAATTTAAGCAGCTTGATGTCAGGATAATTTTTCGTAAAATAGGTTTCAGCCGTCGTTCCCTTTGCGACAATCAGCTTTTGGTCCGAATTCTTCAATTGATCAATCGTGGTGATTGGAGCGCTGTCAGGTGACACAATGCCAAAGGATAATTTCATATACGGATTGGCAAAATCGACTTTTTCTTTACGCTCATCCGTCACCGTAAAGTTAGCCATGATGATATCTACCTTGTTGGATTCCAAATAGGCGACCCGGCTGGCAGCATCCACCAGAACAAATTCCACCTTGGACTCGTCACCCAAGAGATCTTTGGCAAACCGCTTCGCAATATAGACGTCAAAGCCTTGATTCTTCCCTTCCGAATCCACGTAGCCAAAAGGCGGCTTATCCGCGAATACACCGATTCGAATCTTGCCATTCTTTTTAATGTCCTCAATCGAAGCAAATTTAGCCGTGCCTGAACTACCGTTGGTATTTCCGCCTCCTGCACATCCCGCCAAACCAACAAGCAGCAAGCTCAAAGCCAGTAATAACGTCGTGAACTTCATTCCTTTTCTCATCTGTATTCATCCCCCTGTTTATATCGTTTCGTACTGAAATATATCCAGAAAGTGCTTGGCACGCTCTGTTTCCGGTTGGGTAAAAAATTGCTGTGGCGTAGTCATTTCACATATTTGTCCTTGATCCATAAAAACGATCCGATCTCCTACCGACTTGGCAAATCCCATTTCATGCGTCACGATAATCATGGTCATGCCCTGCTGTGCCAGCTCTCGCATAACATCCAGCACCTCTCTGACCATTTCCGGATCCAAGGATGCGGTGACTTCATCAAAGAGCATAATTTCCGGGTTCATACACAGGGCGCGCACAATCGCAATCCGTTGCTTTTGCCCGCCTGATAATTGTCTCGGATACGCATCTTTGCGATCCAGCAGACCCACTCGCTCCAATAGCTGCTCCGCTTGCTCAAGTGCCTCCTGCTTGTTTCTCCGCTGAACTTTAAGCGGGCCGAGCAATATATTTTCTAAAACCGTCATATGCGGAAACAGCTCGTAGTTCTGGAACACCATTCCGATATGCTGCCGCACCTCACGCCAATTCACTTTCTTATCCGTCAGGTCCTGCCCTCTATAACGGATATCTCCACTCTGGACTGGCTCCAGACCATTGAGACATCGGAGGAGCGTGCTTTTTCCACATCCCGAAGGGCCGAGAACGACCACGACTTCCCCTTTCGTTACGTCCAGATTAATCTGTTGCAGTACTTTTCGGTCTTCGAAGCTTTTGTGCAGCCCTCGAATCTCGAGTAAAACCTCCACAGCCTCTCCCATGACACCCACCCCATCCTGCTAATTTTGCCATCTGCGTTCAAATCTTTTGGAAAGTCTGGATAACGGATAGCATACGAGAAAATACAATATGAAAATAAAGCCGTACACCCAGAAGGATGCCGAGGGCGCTTTGATTACACCAAGTTCAATAATCTGCTGCCCGACCTTGACCACTTCCACTACACCGATCAGCACCACTAATGAAGTGGTTTTGATCATCCGTGTCGCCAGATTAATAGAACCGGGAAGCATTCGGCGCACCGCCTGGGGAATGAGCACATGGCGGTATAACTGTCCATATGTCAGTCCCAATGCCTGCCCAGATTCCACCTGATGTTTGGGCAGTGATTCCAATGCACCGCGAACGATGTCACCAATCTCGGCTGCTCCCCACAGGCTGAATACGATAATTGCTGTCAATTCCCCGCTGATATTCACATTTAACAAAGGCGTAAATCCAAAATATACGACATACAACCACACCAGAATCGGAATAATGCGGAATGTCTCCAAATATAATCTCAGCACGAACCGAATCGGTCTTGATTTTAAGGTGCGCAGCAACCCCATCAAAATGCCTAATAGAGTACTGATAATAATGGAAAGTAACGCAATCTCCAGCGTAACGAGCAATCCCCCTAATAGACGCTCGAAATTGGAACCTTCAAAGAGCACATTAATCCCCGAATTCAGCATATCTCACCTTCCTTTCCACCCACGTCAGCAGTATCGACAAAGGTACAAGCAGGACGAGATATGCCAATACCAGCAGAATTAGCGATTCTGTCGTTTTGTAGTACATGCCGATCAGGTCTTTTGCCACATTCATCAGATCTAATAAAGCAATGGCGCCAACAATGGAAGTCTCCTTGAGCAGAAAAATCGCATTCGCTCCCAGAGACGGAACACTGATGGCAAAAGCCTGTGGCAAAATAACATATCTCGCCAGTTGTATCTTGGACAGTCCGAGACTCAGCCCGGATTCCGTCTGGGTTTTACTCACTGCTTCCATTCCCCCACGGAACGCCTCAGCCATATAACCCCCGCCCAAAAAGGTCATGCCCACAATGGCACACGTCATTTCGCTCATATGCAGACCTATTTTCGTAAACCCGTAATACAGAAAATATAACTGTACAAGCAGCGGCGTATTTCGGGAAAGCTCAATATAGGCAACAACGATGCCGCTAATTCCCCTTACCTTGTAATACAGTACTGTGCTGCACAGCAAACCGACGACTAATGAAAATAGAATAGCAAAAAAGGCGATCTTCAACGTCAACCACATAGCTTCTCCATATAACGGCAAGCTCTCTACAATAAACTCCCAGTCTAAGTTCATATGTGCATACCTTTCAATTTTCAATTATTCCTATGTATTTGCTCTGCTTAATAACAATGATTGTATTCCTGCCCAATTATTACGTCAATACTTTGATGAAAATTTGTCATATTTATTTATGATTCAGGAAGAAAAGTGTTGTTATATTTCAGAAATAAATAAAAAAAGCTTGAAATGAATAAATTTCATTTCAAGCTTTGATTTATGCTATACGATTCATCACACGAGCGGCTCGGTAACAAGAGGGCCGCCGAGCTTCTCTACAATTAAACGGCTCTCCTCATTTAATCCCCGCAGGGTGATGGATTTGCCGGATTTTGTATACTTTTGCAACACCTTGCCGATGGCAGTAACAGCGGAGTGATCCCAAATATGAGAATGACTGAAGTCCACCACGACACGTTCTGGATCATCCGAGGGTTCGAAAAGATCGACAAAATGAGTCGTTGAAGCAAAAAACATCGGACCCCTGACATGGTACACCTTTTCGTCGTTGTTCTCCGTTGCGCTGATGCGAATTTTAGCCATTTTCCAGCCAAAATGCAGGGCACTCAGCAGTACGCCTACGATCACGCCCTTGGACAAATCATGCGTAGCCACCACAATGATCACCGTGACCACCATAATAAACGTGTCCGCCTTGGGTACCTTAGCAATGTTTCGGAGCGATTTCCAGTCTACGGTTCCGATACACACCATGAACATGACTCCTACCAATGCACCCATTGGCACTTCCTTTACAACCCCGCCAAGCACGAGCAGCAGAAAGGCCAAGAATACCCCAGCCGTAAAAGTGGACAAACGCCCTCTTCCACCTGAGCTGACATTAATGACGGATTGTCCGATCATGGCACAACCACCCATACCACCAAAAAAGCCATTTACAAAGTTGGCAATCCCTTGCCCGCGGGCTTCCCGGTTTTTATTGCTTTTCGTTTCGGTCATTTCATCCAGAATACTGGCTGTCAGCAGCGATTCCAGCAGTCCAACCAGTGCCATCGTAAAGGAATACGGCAACAAAATCCGCAAAGTATGCCACGACCACTCAATTTGCGGCAAATGGAATGAAGGCAGCGAGCTGGTTAGCGTCCCAATATCTCCTACTGTTTTCACATTCAATCCAAATACATACGTAATGATCGTCATGATAATGATTGCCGTCAATGGAGCAGGAATGCTTTTCACAAATCTCGGTAAAATATACACAATGAGCAGCGTCCCCGCTACCATCGCGTACATGATCCAATTAGCTCCATGAAAGTGAGTGAGTTGCGCCATAAAGACGAGGATCGCCAGCGCATTCACAAATCCGGTCATGACCGGCTGCGAAATAAAGCTGATAAAGCGACCTATTTTCAAAACACCCAGCAGCACTTGAATGATTCCTGCCAAAATGGTAGCTGCAAACAGATATTCCACGCCATGGTCCTTCACCAGGCCAACGACCAGTACAGCTACGGCCCCGGTCGCTGCCGAGATCATCGCCGGACGTCCACCTGCAAAAGAGATAACAATTGCCATCGAGATGGAGGCGTACAGTCCGACCATGGGATTGACCCCCGCAATGATCGAGAAGGCAATCGCCTCGGGAATTAGTGCTAGCGCCACAGTCATGCCCGCAAGTATATCGGCCCGGATATTACCGAACCATTGTTGTCTAAGATTCATACTGTCTCGTTCCAGCCTCCTATATTTACAGAGAGTAGCGTGTTGACTCGCACCCCGTGTGTTTCGGGCATCCGTCCAGCGGCCAATCGCCAAGGCTCTCCTATCATTCAGCTCGTCTCTCTCAAACGAACCCGGTCCGTTACATTCAGTCCATCATTATAACGTAAGGAATTCGCAGAGACGAATGAGTTAAAAGGCTGTTTACAGAAAGAAATCATCTATTTCCTTGATATATCGCTCAGTATCTTCATCTTATTCGTTTTCTTATAATTAAAATTTTCGCAATTACTAAGATTCTAACCTGCCAAAGTTTATCACCTTAACTTCATACTCAGACTCCGCGAACTGTAAATCTTGATCCGCCGTAACCAGTACCAATTGGTTTATAATAGCTGTCGCAAGAATCAATGCATCTGGGGTCTTGAGCTTTCTTGCAAACTTATCTTTTTGTTCTCTTCTGATACGCCCCGCTTTAACTGCGATCTCTGAATTAACTGCAATAAATTCCCCGCCAAGAAAAGGTATCGAATCTAAGTCAGTATCAGTGGGCAACCCGGCTATAAACTCGGACTGAGTTATAACAGAAAAGAAAATATTTTCTTTATCTTCCTCAGCTTGTCGTATTACTCTATCCAAAGATGAGTCAAGCCTATGAAGGGCAATAGCTGCATTCGTATCAAATAAATACCCCATCTAATCCCAATCCTCTCTGGATTGTTTAACACTCTCTTCGATCTCAAGTAATTGCTCCTTACTTAGGCTGCCTCGGGAATTTAAAACAGCTTGCAGCCCTTTCGGTAACGGGGACTCTAAATCAATAACCTCAGTTTCCCCCTGTTTATTTTCTATAGTAACTTTTGATGGTTCAAACCCAATATCACGAAGGAGACTTAGGAGACGTATTCGATGTATATCAGTTAATTTTTTTGCCACTAAAATCACTCCTTAGCAAAAGATTAGTTTGCTGTCATAGCTCGATTGATTCGTTTTCTTATATTTAAAATTTTCGCAATTCCTGTACAAGCTCTGATAGGGCTTCAGCAATCTCCGAGTCCTCATGGTGCTGGAGTAAGCTTTCAAAGTCAGGCAGTGCTTGCTTCAATAATCGATAACTATAGTCATAATAACTCCAAAAAGCTACCGGATCGTAACCGCGTGCTTCTTCCTCTTCCCACTCCAGTTCATCCTCTTCTGGATCGCTGTCTGCCGGCCATAGGTATTTTTCGTCCAGCAGCATGGTTAGGGACTCTACAGACTTCTGTGAATCAGCTTGTGCATTTTCCATGTCCAATGCTCCAACAACCGCATGGTACAGTTCCAACTCACTCAGCGTGATATCATCCGAATTTCTCATATGCATATTACGCAATAAGAAAAGTAACACCCATGGCGTAACCTGCCACAATGTGCCTTGATGCTCTATCAGATCAGCAATTGCTGCGTACTCCCCGTTGGATATCAATTGTGGCAACTTCGTGCCCCTACCATAAGGAGTAGTCAGGCGGTGCCATGGCACCTCTGCAATTTGGAGATTATTCATCTTATGTGTATCCATAAGTTTTCCTTTCTGGTCAGTATCTAGAATCTTCCCGATTTAAAAATGGAATATAGTAAAAAGGCAACCATTAAGAGGGCGACAACAAAGCCGATTTCAATGGCAGGTACATTCCACAGCATGGTCGCCTGATGATTCAGCGATGAACCGATAATCAGTCCGACCATAATAATGCTGAACGCTAATAGCACGATACTGAATGACAGGCGGTTGCTGATCTGATCCAGCCTGCGCAGAAGCATTTCCAGCTCCGGCACAGTAACCTCCAGCTTAAGCTTGCCCTTGCTGATAATCGAGGCCAAATGCCTCGCATGTCCTGGCAGTTCCATCAGCGTCTCCACCAGCTCAGTCGCACCACCCAGCAGCTTGCCTCGGATACGACGACCGCTGAAGCGTTCCTTCAGCAGCTTGTTACCAAAAGGCTCGGCCAAAGCGATAATACTGAGATCGGGGTCCAGATGCTCCACGACCCCTTCCAATGTCAGCAAAGCCTTGCCTAGCAGCAGGACATCCGACGGCAAACTAATCCGATGGCGCTGCGCTGCGCCAAACAGGTCGTTCAAAGCATCACCAATACTGACCTGTGAGAAAGGAACGTCTGAGTAATCTTCACGTATCTTGTCCAGATCGGCACGCAGCGCATTCAGGTCGGTGCCCGGTTCAACCAGACCCAATCGTTCTATAGACCGAACCATGGCATCGGTATTTTTGCGCATCAGGGCAATAATGAGGGAAGCGAGATGATTCTTCATCTCTTCGCTCAGCCTTCCCGTCATGCCAAAGTCCAAATAAGCGAGACTACCATTTTTCAGAACAAGTAAATTCCCCGGATGGGGATCGGCATGAAAAAACCCCTCTATAAAAATTTGATGCAGCATACTATTCACCAGCCGCTGCGCCAGTTCTTTCAAGTTATATCCACGGCGCAATAGCTCTTCACGACTACCCAAGTGAGTTCCGTCTAGAAACTCCATGGTCAGTATACGGGAAGAGGTATGATCCCAGTATATTTTCGGAATATAGATATGTGGGTCCTGCTCAAATTGGAGCGCAATCTTCTCTGTGTTACGGGCTTCATGGTTGTAATCCAGCTCCTGAATGAGCGATCTCCCCAGCTCCTCTACCATCTGACGAAGCTGATACCGCTCTACCCATTCCCAACGCTTGGCTGCCATAGCGGTCAGTTCCCGCAAAATGTCCAAATCTCGCCGAATGATGCGATTAACGCCAGGACGCTGGATTTTAATGGCGACCATTTCGCCGCTGTGCAGCTTGCCCAGATGCACTTGCCCGATCGAAGCAGCGGCCAGCGGAACATCGTCAAAACGAATCAGTATGTCCTCTAATGACGTGTCCAGCTCCTGCTCCAGAATGCCACGCGCCGTTTCAGATGAAAACGGCGGTACCTGATCCTGAAGCTTAACCAGCTCACGGATAATAGGCTCCGGCAGCAGGTCAGCACGTGTGCTTGCCAACTGTCCAAGCTTGATGAATGCAGGCCCCAGATCCTCCAGCACAAGTCGAATCCGTTCACCTAGCGTTTTGGACTCGGGAGTTTCTCTCGTCAGCCACTTGCGAGGCAGTGACAGTAGCTGGAACAGTCCCATTTCTTCCACCATATAGCCAAAGCCATGACGCGCCAGCGCCATGGCAATTTCCCGGTAACGACCGGCGTGCTTCATACGAACCGCCATTTTAATCCAGCCGGTTCGCTTCTTCAGCGTCGCTCGAACCCGTAAGCGCCGCCTTTTCTTTTTCCAGCTCCGCTACCTGTTTTTCCAACAATGCCACACGCTGCTCCAAACTTGTAACATCATTTTCGGTAGGTACTTCCAGCTCCTGCAAAATGCGGCTAACCTGTTCGCGGATCACTGTTTTGAATTGTCCCTGTTCCTCTGCCCCTCGTTCGATCAGACGATCGACCAGCGCTTTGGATTCCGAGGGCGCAAGTTCTCCCCGGTTTACAAGATCCTCGACGGCTTTCTCCACCTTTTCTTTGCTGACAACGGTGAGGCCCCACCCCAATGAGATGGCTTTTTTGAACAAATCGCTCATAATATATCCTCCCCTACCTGTGATTACCTATAGTATAACCTGAAAAGGGGAGCCGCATAAAGCTCGCAGCTCCCCTTCCTCAATGAATGGAATAATCTATGTTTAACCTGGAAAGCGTCCAGCCCACTTGGCAGCCTGAAGCAGTAGCTTGCGGTATCCCTCGTGCTGGAAGCTTGGCTGATTATGTCCAGGCATCAAATAGACGACCCGACCCAAGCCATAGGACAGTGACCATGCCGCCGGCCACCACTGGCCTTCGTGTTCATATTCCATCAGTAGTGTTTTTTCAGTGAATGGATCAAAATCAAAACGATACGGCTCCTCTTGCATCTCGAACGGCTCAATTCCTTCCATAATCGGATGATCCGGCGCCGTTACTTTGAAGGAAAGTGGACCGGCAGCCGGGTGTCGCAAGAAACGTGCCCCCATTAACTGTGCAATTTCATACCGTCCTTGCAATGTGATTCCGTTATGCAGCACAAGCAATCCACCCCCGCCGCTAACATAAGACAGCAATCCTGCTGTTTGTTGAGGTGACAGAACCTCCTTGCGGCTGTCACAGTACGAGATACATAGATCAAATGAGGTTAGATTTTCCTTAAGCAGCATTTTACGATTCTCACTGCACTGTACCGTCATCCAATCCTGTAAAATATGGCTAATCTCTTCGTCCACCCCTTGCAGCGGGTGAAACTCCGGATACGAATAATCTCCTAACAACAATGCTTTTCTTTTTTCCATAATAAATCCTCCTTGCCTGACTTGTATATAAGGACTTTAAAGGCGGGACCCGTGTCATTTATTCTTGTTTGTGGGGTCAAAACGCTCAGAAAATTCCGTTTGGCCCTCATCCATTTCCCATAACACCGCCATCATTGTCCGAGCTACGGCATATATAAATAATTCTACAGACGGCCTATTAAATCCTTTAGCAGACGATTATAGCATATATGTTCGCTCGGAATAAACTTATTAAAACTTATTCGAAATTTATAAATCTGAACGATGGCGATTCGGCCTGTTTATGGTATACTCGTAAGAAAAAAAGTGCGTCCATGCTTGATTAACAATGAAGGGCCGCTTTTTGTAAGAATTTATGCTTGCGGTTATAGAATTGATAAGAATTGCCTCAAACCTTATACATTCTATAAATCTTAAAAAACCGGGGAGGTTGCATGAATGAAAAGGACTGGAATGACCCGGCCCTTGGACAGCTTGGGGCGAATTGTGCTTCCTAAAGAGTTGCGCATGACGATGGAGATTGACATCGGCGATCCATTAGAGTTTTTTATTGAAGACCAGACACTCATGCTCCGTAAGTACAAATCAACCAACTGTATATTTTGCGGTGCGGTTGATACCAACACCTACTTTAAAGATCAGTTTATCTGCGATGAATGTGCAGCCTCGATGAAAACGGAAGATTTAGTTCCGGTCACAGCGACTGAAACCCATTCACCCCCACTTAAGCAAAATATGCATATGAAAAAAATTTATCAGCGCACAGACGTTATTTTGGAGAAAATGAGAGAGCTTATGGAAGAACATCCAGCATCTTCACAAAAACAACTCGCCTCCATGCTTGGCGTGAGTCAGGGAAGGATTTCCCAGCTGAAAAAACTCATGTAAGCGAATCACCAAAAAAGTAATGTATACGCTTCCATACTATGTAAGGTTTAAATCTATTGAAATTTAGAAAAGCCGGACCCTTTAGGGGCTCGGCTTTTTTTCGTTCATATGAAGTAGGGGACTCGTTTGCAAACCTATTGACCGTAAGCCCGACATTGTTCCACCCAGCGTGCTGCCGCCTTGGGAAGAGAAGCTAGATGAATATGCGTATAGGCAGCCAAAAGGTTCCCTTTCGCATAGCCCTCGCTTTGGAGTCCACGCATCCCCTTGGTTTGATAAGCATAGGGGTAGGGGGCGACAGATTCATCATAGTTCATGACAGAATAATGAAATTCATGTCCCCGAATGGTCTCTCCAGCCTCCAGCAGCAAGCAATCCTGCAAAGCGGTTGCTTCCCGGTATCCCAGTGCGGCCCGTTTCTCCTGCATGCGGACGTCCGACGGAATAACCCCGGCCATGTAATAGGCATTACCCATACGATCCGTAAGTGTCCGTGCCAGTACCATATAACCGCCGCATTCGGCGAATACTGGCATATCCCGGCTTACCGCGTTGCGGATATCTTCCAAAAAGCCCTTGTTTGCAGCGATATCTGCGGCAAACTCTTCGGGGAAACCGCCGCCCAGGTATAGGCCGCTTGCCTGCTCAGGTACGCGCTCTCCCGCCAGCGGACTGAAATAGACAATCTCTGCTCCCGCCTGACGCAGCAAATCCATATTTTCCGGGTAGTAAAAATTGAACGCCGCATCTCTGGCGACGGCGATGACGGGGCGTTCCCCAGTATTAGCTTCATGCCCTGCTGATGGAAGCCAATCCGGAGGAAACAACGGTTGTGCGGGCAGAGACAACGGCGGAGCCGAATCCGCCAATGCCCGCAGTGCATCCAGATCCGTACCCGCGCGGATCAGCTCTGCCGCCCGTTGGAAAAGCGGCTCCAGCTCGCCGCGTTCCACAGCGGGTACCAGGCCCAGATGACGCTCAGGAATATCAAGCCCGTCATCACGCTTTAACCAGCCGAGCACGGGGATGTCGCACTCCTGCTCAATCGCCTTTTTGACGATGCCATAGTGCCCTTGGCTACCGCAGCGATTCACAATTACGCCCACAATGCGTAGCTTGGGCTCCAAGCGCTGAAAGCCGAGCACAATAGCGGCGGCGCTTCGTGCCATACTGCGCACGTCGACCACCAGCAATACAGGGCTGTCCGTCAGCATAGCGATCTCAGCGGTCGAGCCGGTGTTGCTGAGCGGGTCCTTGCCGTCATACAGCCCCATGACGCCTTCAATCACAGAAATATCCGCGCCTTCGGAAGCACGGATAAAGGTTTCACGTACCGTATCCGGTGAGGTCATCCATGAATCCAGATTACGGGAAGAGGTCCCGGTTACGGCAGTATGATAGGTCGGATCAATATAATCCGGCCCGCATTTAAAACCCTGCACTCGCAGGCCGCTGTCGGCGAACGCCTTCATCAGCCCGAGGGTAACAGTCGTTTTGCCTGCGCCGCTGCCTGTGCCAGCAACAACAATACGGCTTCTGCGCGTAGCGGCAGATGGATCAGACTGTACAGCCTGCTTCATGACGTCAGTCATAGGAAACCCGCGCTACAGACAACGTCATATTGCCGCTTTTTTTCTTCTCCAGCAGCCAATGGTCTGCACCAGAAGACAACAAGGCTGAAGGTTCGCTGACCCCGTATGCACCAGTGTATTTGAAGACGGTTTCCGATGGATTGGGAAGCTGCACCGTATTCAGCTCTGACGGAGTATACGTCACCAGTTCCCAACCGTATTTGGCGCAAAGGGCAAGTAAGCCCTCTTCGTCCTTTTTCAAATCAATGGTGGCAATATTCCGTACGCTTTTCACGGACAAACGCAGCTCTTGCAAGGTGTCCAGCACACCCGCCTCCAGCTCCTCTAATGCAGTCCCACGGTTGCAGCCGATGCCAAGCACCAAGCTTTTCGGACGGTACAGCACGCCATTAGAAAGAAGTTGCTCCTCTTCCTCCGGCTCCAATAAACGGTCGCTCACGACCAACGCGGCGTTAAATGGTTCTTGTAATGCTTCTGCCGTCGAAGCATATACCTTGATATGTCCAGGTACAGGCTTGTCATAACGCCACCAGTTCTGTTCGCCTGTCTCTTGTATGAGCGCGACAGGCTCCTCGTTCACAACAGCGGCGCTCACAGGAGTGGCCTTGTCGAAGCTATCGACCACCCAACCCAATTCCCGACCAAACATGTCCACCGGAATCGTGCCCTGCACGTCTGATGCGGTCGTGATTACAGCACGTGCGCCTAGTACAGCGGCTACATGGCGGGTCAGTTCATTGGCGCCACCTAAATGGCCAGACAGTACGCTAATGACATGCTCGCCGCGATCATCAATGACGACTACCGCTGGGTCTACCTTTTTATCCACCAAAATCGGTGCAATCATACGAACTACTGCACCGAGAGATATAAATAAAATAATACCATTATATTGTTTAAATAAATCCGGCAAAATCAGCTTGACCGAGCCTTCGAACAACTGAATGCCACGCTCCTGTTCGTCACCACGCTCAAATTTGGACATGTAATACACATCCGTACCCGGAAAGTTGGCTCCCAAATTGCGGACCATTTCCACTCCATGCTTCGTGATTGCCACAGCGGCAAATGGATTACTCACCGGGCTTCACTCCCTTCCGGTAGCCATGGGTGAACGACTTATCATACAGCTTGGAACGATGCGCGTCCTTGTCCACCAGCTCCGGGTCGAGCGCCCAGCCTGCCAAAATCATGGCATGCATCGTTATGCCTGCTGCACGCAAATCGGCGGGCAATTGGGCAAGCGTCGTGCGCACGATCTTTTGGTCCGGCCAGGTCGCGCGCTGCACAACGGCTACAGGCGTGTCCTCGCTCCAGCCAGCTGCCAAAAACTCAACGACCACCTTCTTTGCCAGCGTTGCGCTGAGAAACAGTGCCACTGTACAGTGATGGGATGCCAAGTCACGCAGCTTTTCACGATCCGGTACAGGTGTACGGCCTTCGGCACGCGTCAGAATGACCGTCTGCGTCAGGTCAGGCACAGTTAGCTCTGCACCCAGCACGGCCGCAGAAGCAAAGACCGAGCTGACGCCCGGCACGATTTCGTATGCTACTCCGCGCTGCTTCAGCAACACCATTTGCTCCAAAATCGCACCGTATACTGCCGGATCACCTGTATGTACGCGAGCTACGCTGCGTCCAGCCTGCACAGCATCGCTCATAATCTCGACCTGCCGTTCTAGATCCATGCCTGAGCTTTGCAGTACCTGCGCCTCTGGTTTGGCCGTAGCAATCAGCTCATCGTTCACGAGTGAATCTGTGTACAATACCACATCGGCCGTGCGTAGAATCCGAGAGCCTTTGACTGTAATCAGCTCCGGGTCGCCGGGACCTGCTCCTACGATATATACTTTGGGCTCCAATGTCATTTGCTCACCACCATTAAACTCAAATATTCAAGTTCCTGTCCGCGCAGCTCACGTGCGTTGCGCCATACCATTTCATAAGGAGAAGTGACTTTGGTAATGACAGATGCACGGTCCCCCAGATTGAGTTCATCGAGCACATCCAAAATCAAATCCAGCACCTTGGCAACCTTGATGAACACGACCGTATCGTGATTCTCAATCGCCCGCTTCATCGCTTCCCGATCATCCGTAGCCGGAATAATACCGACCTGCTGATCTCCGTCTGCCAAAGGCAATTCCAGCGCCGCTGCCGCTCCTAACACAGACGAAATGCCCGGAATAGATACAATCGGCACCTCAGGATGGAGATCCTTCATGAGCCGTGCCAAATGAATAAAGGTACTGTACAGATTAGGGTCTCCCTCTGTGACAAAGGCTACATCCTTGCCTTGGCTCAGTGCCTCCCAGCAAGCAACCACCGTTTTGTTCCACTCACGCTCCAGTACAACCGGGTCCTTGGTCATTGGAAAAATGAGTCCCAGCATCTCCTTTTCCTCTGGGTTGACGTACAACTCCACGATCTCGTGAGCATACGACTTGCCTCCCCGGCGTTTCTTCGGATAAGCCACAACTGCACATTCCTGAATCATGCGATACGCCTTGACTGTAATCAGCTCGGGATCACCCGGCCCCACGCCTACGCCGTAAAGTGTTCCTGTTGCCGCCGTATTCATGCTGTCTCTCTCCCCCTCTTGAATTACCAGCTTACTCCCCTGCTACTTCGCCAGCCACGTCCACCGACGGCTGTCCTGTAATAACATATATCGGATTGAGTCCGTCAAAACGAGTCATATTCAAGATCGGCTTGCTGCGCGCTGTTTGCAATAACGTCACTGAGGTATCGAGTCCTGCTGCTTGCATCGCCTTCATACCGTCATGCAGCGTCTCAATCGTTGCAGCATTCACTACAATTCGTCCATCCTTACGCAGACGGGAAGCGCACAGACGAATCAGCTCGGACAATTCTCCCCCGCTCCCCCCGATAAACACCGCATCCGGGTCTGGCAGATCTTCCAGTCCGGCAGGCGCTTTGGCATGAATAACCGGGAAATCGGTACGGAATTTGATTTTGTTCGCTTCCACATTAGCCAGATCGCCTTCGTTCTTCTCAATGGCAAATACTTGCCCATACCTGGCCAGCCGCGCACATTCCACCGCTACAGAGCCGGAACCTGCACCGATATCCCATACGATGCTTCGCTCTGTCAGACGCAGCTCGGACAAGCTGAATACGCGTACTTCGCGCTTCGTGATCAGCCCTTTTTCCGGCTTGCGCTGGTGAAATTCCGCATCCTCGAAGCCAAATCCCCGACGAATTGCAGGCACGTCTTCACCCTTACGGCGGCGCAAAATGACTACATTCAGTGGCTGGAACGTTCTCTGCGCCATCTCATCCAGCGTATAATGCTGATACGCTTCATCCGGTCCGCCCAAATGCTCGCCGACAAAGGCATCATATTCCGTCATGCCATAATGCAGCAGATAGGTAGCGACTGCAGCGGGATGATTCCGGTCGTCCGTCAGCAGCGCGACCTTGTTCTGTCCATCGATCCGCTGCGCCAATCCGGTCATCGGACGGCCGTGTACGCTTTCCAGCACCGCATCCTGCCAGCTTTCACCAAGACGCGCAAACGCCAGCTGAACTGAGCTGAGATGCGGCAAAATATCCAAGTGTTCAGCCCCCAGCTTGCTGGACAAATAGCCTGCAATTCCAAAAAAAAGCGGATCGCCTGACGCAAGCACGACAATATCCTTGTCCTCACGCAACCGTCCCAATTCTTCCACCACGGCGGATAAGCCGCTCTTTAATGTTCGTTTTTCCCCTGCGAATACCTTGAAAAAGGCTAGCTGGCGTTCTCCACCAACCAGCAGGTCGGCACGCTCAATGTGTTCCAGCGTCTCCTGCGACAGACCTGCCGCTCCATTTTCACCGATACCAATGACACGAATCAATCTACTCACTGACTCTCGCCCTCCCCAGCACGTTTCCTTTCAGCGTTACCAGTACCATTTCCACGACAATTCCACCACCTGCATGCTCCAGACAATGCTGACATCCATAGGTACACAGCTTTTCAAAAAAGCTCAGCGCATTCGCTTCGGTCATCATATCCGCCACCTGCGTAGCTGTATTCGCCTCTGCCACTGCCGCTGCAAGCGACTCGTCCACACCTGCTTCACGCGCAACCTGGGCCAAAAATCCAAAATCAACCGGAGCGCTCTTGGAGTGAACCATCATGACGCCTTGAGCAACCTTCGACAGCTTGCCGGGCATACCGACGAGAATAATTTTTTTCATTCCCAATCGTTTGCCATGCTTGACTGCAAAGCCGACAAAGTCGCCCATTTGAATAAAGGCTTCTTCCGTCAGCTGATCGTACATTTGCATGGCATATTTTTCACTGCTGCCGCCTGTGGTCAGGACTATTTCCTGGCAGTTCATCGCTTGCGCAACCGATATGGCCTGCACGACACTGGCTTTATAAGCTGACGTGGAAAACGGAACGACCACACCACGCGTGCCTAGTATGGAAATACCACCAAGAATGCCAAGTCGTCCGTTCAACGTTTTCTTGGCGATTTCTTCGCCGTCCGGTACGCTGATGACGACACGGACACCTTTGGCCGATCCATGCTCCTCGAGCACGCCAGAGACGGCCTCCGTAATCATCCGGCGCGGCACTGGATTGATCGCTGCTTCCCCGACAGGCACAGGCAGACCGGGCTTCGTTACACGTCCCACGCCGATGCCGCCGTCCAGCTCAATACCCGGCTCCTCGCGCCAGCTAACAGAGGCGATAATTTTCGCCTGATGCGTGGCATCTGGGTCATCGCCACCGTCCTTGATCGTCGTGCAGGAAGCTTCGTCCGCGTCCAACACAGGCTCGATCAACTCAAACGCATGATCGAATCCCGCGGGCAGCGATATCACTGCTTCCTTCGGTGGAATGCCCGTGATGAGCAGTTGTACCGCTCCTTTGGCCACTGCAGCCGCACAAGCTCCAGTCGTAAAGCCTGACCGCATTGGCTTGTCCGGCGCGGGAGCTTCACCGCTTTTCATCCGTTTGGGCCTGTTGGCGGACGCCGCTTCCTTTTCCATGCCAATTCCTCCTTAACCTCTTCTGCTGATCATGTTCCAATTCATTTCATGATACAGCAAACGAACAACCGCATCTAGCGGACAGCCATTAAGGAGATCGCATTCAATGCTGCTACGACAATTGTACTGCCGCCCTTGCGTCCAATATTCGTAATGAACGGAATATCCAGCTTGCGCAGCTCATCCTTAGATTCTGCTGCCGATACGAAACCGACGGGCATGCCAATCACCAGTCCGGGCTTAGCCGCTCCTTCTTTTACTAGACGGATCAACTCCAGCAACGCTGTAGGCGCATTACCAATGGCATAAATGCCACCTTCGCCCGCCTGAATCGCTTTGCGCATCGAAATAATGGCGCGTGTCGTATTCAGCCTTTTCGCTTCTTCCATGACATCAGGGTCAGATATGTACACATGCACATCCCCGCCAAATTGACGGATACGATCCTTGCTCAGCCCCGCTTGAATCATCTGCACATCCGCCACTACCTGCTGTCCTGCGCGAATAGCTGCAACCCCGGCTTCAATCGCTTTTGGATGAAACACCATGCTGCGGCCCAGCTCAAAATCAGCAGATGCATGAATGACACGCTGTACAACGGGATATTGCTCTGCTGTAAAAGGATGCTCTCCCAATTCTTCAGTGATCATCTCGAAGCTTTTGCCCTCAATTTCCTGCGGCTGTACCGTTAGCGGTTTAAATTCTGTTTTAAAATCCATCGTATCGACCACTCCCTTATGGAAATTCAGAAAATTAAATTAACTTAGAATGTTAAAGTTACCTATTGTTCCACTACGCAGTCGGATGGTGCTTCCCATCGCCACCGCCCCCGGATTTCTTGAATAAAACCTATGAGCAGCGTAGAAATCCGGGGACAAAAGCGACCGCTCCGCTTGCACAGCACCATTCCGGCTACTCCGTTTTTATGTTCATTTTTCAAGTCGTCTTAAGGAAAATGACATTCATGTTAAGGAGTTATAAACACCTCTAAACAAAAACTGATTTTAAGATGACTATATTTTAAATACACGCCAGAGATCGCTCTGGATTTATTGGATTGACTGGGATTGACCAGCTTCATAGAGTCATAGATTTATAACTTAGAGCATGGACTCCTATTCGGCAGTACGCAGTGCGTTGATTACTCCGTCGTAATGATCAAATACAGTTCCAAATTCTACTTCCGGTCTGGAAATCAGAAGTACGTGAATCCCCAGCTCCAATGCAGATTGAACCTTTTCATCCACTGCTCCCGTGCGTCCGCTTTCCTTGGTGACCATCACGGTCGTGCCATAGTGCTTGTACAATGCTTCGTTCATCTCGCGGGAAAAGGGTCCCTGCATGGCAATAATATTCTTTTGCTCCATGCCCAGTTCGCCGCATTTCTCCATATTGTCCAAGCGCGGCAGCATGCGTGCAACCAGACGAATCTCCGGGTCTCCGAGTAAATGCTTGGTGAACGTGCCGAGCGTCTTACTGCCTGTCGTAAGCATTACAGAGCCTTTGAGTTGCTTCGCTTCTAATGCGGCTTCTTCATAGGAAGATACGATGTGGAGCAATGGATGATTGTCATACACCAGTCCCGCCCGCTCGTAGCGAATATAAGGAACTCCGGACTCGCGAGCGGCTGTCATCGCATTCGCATGTGCTTCTTCCGCAAAAGGATGACTGGCATCAACAACCGCCTGTATTCCCTGCTCCCGAATCATTGTAGTCATTTCATCGGCTGTCATTCGGCCTGTACGTACGTCCAGCCCCGCTTCGGACAAGCTGGCCGCCGCGCTTTCGGTTACGACCGAGGTCAATACGTTGAAGCCATTGTCACGGATTTGCAGCGCCAATTCCCGAGCATCGCTCGTTCCGCATAGCATGAATATCATGAGCCCTTCACCTGCCCGCTTCTGTTCACCACAGATGGCGTATGTGAATGCTCGTGATGGTGATCATGGTCATCATGGCTGTGAGCATGGACATGCTCATGAGTGTGATCGTGGCTGTGTGTATAGTGATCATGATGATCGTGCTCATGTGCATGATGATGCTCATGATGGTGGTCATGGTCATGGTCGTGGTGATGATGGTGGTGCTCCTGCGCCTCCAGACGGAACTGGCAATTATCACAATTGGCCGTAACCTTGCCGAACAAGCCTTCCTTAGCTCGCTCCAGTACCAGTTCAATCAGTTGAGGATGGAAACCAAAATATCCGCCCATTTCCACTTGTAATGTAGGGTGAGCCTCGGCAAATTCCTGGGTCATTTCTCCGATGCGCTTAATCAGCACACCCGTGAACAGAAAATAGGGAAGCACGATAATCTTTTTGGCCCCCAATCGTACACAACGCTCCAACCCATCGGGAAAAGAAGGCTGCGTCACACCGATAAAGCTGCTCTCTACCCACGTATAAGAAAGCTGTTCCCACAGCATACGGGTGATTTTGAAAAAGTCACTGTTCGCATCTGGATCGCTACTTCCGCGTCCTAACACAAGTACCGCCGTTTCTTCGTCGGATACCTCGGCAAATGCCTCTACAGCTCTATTCATTCCCGCTGGAACTGCAACCGGACGGGCCTCTTTCAAGCGGCTTTGCAGAATGCTAACGATTTTCTCGTGAACACCAATCGGACGTCCGTATACAAATTCCACCTGCGGATATTTCGCCTTTGCCCGGTCAATAGCCATCGGAATATCAATTTTGGCATGTACCGCTGCGAACAAGATAATCGGAATGAGAACGACACGCGTCGCACCTTTCTCCACACATGTTTGCATCCCATCAGCAATGCTGGGACGTGCCAACTCCAAGAAACAGGTTTCCACGCACATATCCGGTACCCGGTCTGCCACTGCCTGTGCAAATTCCAGCAGTTCCTGGTTCCCCTCCGGGTCCCGACTTCCATGTCCAACCAACAATATTGCATCCACTGCTGTTTTTTCCTCCTCTTTAATAGGGATAGCGCCTGCATGACGCCCTATTATATATATGCTTGTATCCAGTTCATCAGGCCTTCAGTACATTAATCACCACAAACCGCATTCACTTCTACCGTTGCTGGTGAATCCTCATGCCGGAAACCCGCAACGACGCCTACACGTTTAAAAAATTTATGAAAACGCTCATTCGGATGCCCTTTTTCCTTATATTCAGCGATGACGTTCTCCACAATGTCAGTAATTTGATCACCCGGAATCCCTTCCGCTACGGGCTGAGCGGCATGAGCATTGCGACCGAATTTTTTACCACCAAGGAAGAGGTCGTATCCTCCCTTGCGATAGACGATTCCGATATCCTCCAGCACCGCTCCATAGCAGGCCATACCGCATCCGTTCAAAGCAATGCTCGTTTCCTTGGGTGCTTGTAATCCGCCAAGTACCACCTGTAGATGCTCAGCCACAGGCACAGCGTCATCCTTCTCCATATTGCAGAAGTCGCACGCCTTCACCTTAAACACATCGCCAATCGGCATGACAATGAATCGTTCATCCCGCAGCCGTCCGACCAGTTCCTCGGGGTCTGCACACGGCACGCGCAGCACGATCTGATGATCTGGCGTGTATTCCAGCTCGCCGTCATCACCCGCTACCTCGGCGAGCAGCGCCATCTGGCGAGCGGTGAACTTCTTGTTTCCCACACCCGGGGAAACACCCACCTCAAATAGCGCAGGCTTGCCAAAGCCGCCTGTCGCCATCCCGGACGCGGTCCCCGCTCCGGCCACCGCTGACGTTCCGGCGGTGCTCTCGGTAGCAGGCGCTTGCCCGCTCCAGCGAGCGTTGGCTGCGCTAGGCAGCTTGCCGCCAACAGCTAGGCGGCTTAGTGCCTCTGCCGCCAGCGATGCCGGGGTTGCTGCGCCGGTTTGCACAGCGGTCGTTGCCTGCACGGCAGCCATCGCTTGCGGGCGTGCCTGCGTCGCAACCGCAGCGCCGCTCGCGGAGGGTCCAGCGGGCGTAGTCGGGGCTGCGCCTGCCTGCGGTGTATCCTCTTGTGCGCCCAGCGACCACGGCTCCGCTTCCGTGCGGAGACGCTGATGTGGCTTGAGCGCCTGCTCGGTCGCATCCAGCGTGTATTTGCGCTGATATCCGCGCGGAGTCACGATCAAGCCGTCATACACCGTTGTCGAGGAATTGCCGATGATTACAGTCGTCAGCATCCCGATGTCATGATTCAGCATATCTTCCAGCGTCGTTACAATAACTTGCTGACGTTCACGATAAGCACTTTTCACCAACCCAACTGGAGTTTGCGGATCGCGGTAACGCAGCAAAATGGACTGCGTCTCCACAATCTGGCGGGTACGCCGACCACTGCGCGGGTTGTATAATGCAATCACAAAATCGGCCGAAGCCGCTGCTTCTACACGCTTCACAATCGTTTCCCAGGGGGTCAGATGATCACTCAGACTGATCGTGCAAGCATCATGCATAACTGGCGCCCCCAACAGTGAAGCACAGGACTGAATAGCCGAGATCCCTGGCACGACTTCTACCTCAACCCCGTCCTCGCGTCGCCAGCCTTTTTGCATCAGCACTTCGTACACCAGCCCTGCCATACCATAGACTCCTGCATCTCCACTGGAAATGACAGCTACCTTCTTGCCCATCTCTGCTTGGCGAACCGCCTCCTGCGCACGGCTCACTTCCTCTGTCATCCCTGTGCGTACAATCTCCTGTCCGTTCAACAACGGACGGATCAAATCAACGTAGGTATTGTAGCCGATAATGACCTCACTTTCGGCCAGCGCATCCAGCGCCCGTTTTGTGATATGTTCCATATCTCCTGGTCCAAATCCAATCACCAGCAATTTTCCTAATGGGCTCATCGTGCTCCTCCTATTCACCCTTTTCAGGGTAGCTATCCTATCTATTTCAATGATTTATGGACATCCTGTAACTCAAAAAACCCCATCCTACCCGGATGGGGTTTCTATGTACGTATCTCTCATCAGACGAACAAACAGCGTAAGAAGACACTATTTGTCTTCCTCCAGCCTGCCGTTGTTTTCCACCTGTCTGTTTACGCTTCAAACGCTGCTGCACGTTCATATCCACGCAAACCTCTAACCAACATGGAAAAAGCAACGTGTGCCTGATTTCCTGATTTCGTACACCCATCCTCTCCGCGAAGGTTAACGGTGCATACAGATCAAGGTAGGTCTCCTGGCTTGGCATCAACAGATTCTTTCGTCTTCCCCGTTTTTCACGAGTGACCATTTAAAAAAATCCTCTTCCTTACAGTGGCGGGACCGCTCGGGATTTGCACCCGATTCCCTGTTACCCTTTGCTCAACCGCAAAGGCACCTTGTCTGTCCGCTATTTGATTATGGGTCTTATCATAACCTTGCCTCAATCAGTTGTGCAAGCACGAAAAACGCTTTATTTCAAGTTCTCTGCTTTATTTTTTAACATATGTAGCAATTCGTCCGGGTCCGCAGAGATACTTAATAACGCTGGATGCTCAGCCCCGGTAAACCCTTCTTGCACGCTATGACGCACCATTTCTACTAACGGGTCAAAATATCCATTCACATTCAGCAGCCCAATCGGCTTGCGATGAATGCCAATTTGCGCCCAGCACAATACCTCGAACAGCTCTTCAAAGGTTCCCAAGCCACCCGGAAGGGCAATAAACGCATCGGCCATCTCGCTCATTGCCGCTTTACGCTCATGCATGCTTGCTACCTCAATAAATTCGGTAACCCCCCGATGAATGATCTCTGCATCAAATAACAGGGTAGGCATAATGCCAGTGACCTGACCGTCACCCGCCAGCATTCCATCCGCCACCTCTCCCATCAGCCCCCTACTGGAGCCACCGTAGATCAGACGGATATGATGGCGAGCCATGGCTTCTCCCAGCTTGCCTGCCGCTTCAACATATACCGATGAATGTCCAGGTCTGGACCCGGCAAATACACAAATAGAATTCATTAACGTCTCAGCTCCTGTCCTAAGTATCATGCATCGAAACTTATTCATTATATTAGCTAAATATTTTCGCTATAACAAAAATCTTTGTCGATGCATATCCAATAAAAAAAGATAAAGACCTCGCAGGCCCTTATCTTTATTTTACGCTTTATCCAAAAATATAAGTTCATTTTTAGCATACTATATTTATAATTTCTATCTCATTTCAATGACCATTCACGATCTTCAGACCACAGCCATGCACCGAATCGTTATGCTCAAAATATTTGCCCAGCTCCACCATCATCGCGCCCATGCGCTCTTCGGTTGGAAACACGACTCGATCAATCCCTTCTTCCACAATGGACTGTGCAGTCACCTTCCCTACTGATACAGCAATCACATCCTCACGGAAAGCTTCCAGTAAATCCTCGATTCGATTTTGCTCTCTCGCATATTGGGCTAAAAATCGAATTTGCGGACCACTCGTGAACGTAACAGCATCAACATTACGATGGATAACATCCTCCAGTAACGCCTGCAATTTTGCTTCCTCGGGTGGGATATGCTTATAAGGAAGTACCTGGCGGGTCACTGCCCCCTGCTCGTCTAGCCACTTTACCAACCGTGGGGCTGGATCGCCATGCAGTTGCAACAATACTTCTTTTCCCTTCAGATCGTATGGGGCGAAAGCTCCTGTCAATCCGATCAAACTTCCGTCCTCGTCTCGTACTGCTGGCGTAAAGCCACGCTTTTTGAGTCCATTGACCGTCTTGTAGCCCCGCGCTGCAATGTTGGAAGATTGCAGCAGCTCCATAATCTGCTCAGCCACGCCCATATCCTCTGCCATATCGAACAGGGCATCCAGCCCCATACCTGTCGTGAAGATGTACCAGTCCGGAGGGTGCTTCACCCACGATACAACAGCGTTGCGCAGCTCGATATCATCCAGAAAAACGGTACCCTGGGCCGGGCGCTGTACTGGCTCACCCCCCATCTTCACAACTAGCAGCGCCATTTCTTCTGCTTTACGGGGACCCGCAAGAGCGACTCTCTTGCCTGCCATGCGTTGTGCCATTCTGTTGCCTCCCTTGTAGATGTCGTATTTCTTTCTACCAAGTATACAATCAGAGGGGTAAAAGACAAATAAGAATTACTTTTCCGATGAATACAGTAAACTTATAAGTGGCCGTGTCCTGTTCTGCCTCCCTGCTGGCTTTCTTTCTGACTACTACTATCCCGCTCTCCGTTAGATGCCTTATCATCGTCGCCTCTCCCTTTAGATTTGGGTCGGAGCAACATCCACAGCACGAAGGGCATCAATACAAAAAAAATGACCATCACCGCAGTCCATTCTCGACTGAAATCATAAATTTGCACGATGTTGGAGAACAGCATAAACGAACAGACATAACCTAACAAACCTACGGGCCAAACCATCAGACTTCCCCAGGCTTGGGCAAACATACGCTTTACTGCCAAACTGGTAACATACAGATCAACTCCAATCTTCGTAAGAAAGGTCGGTACGGTCAGTGCCGCCACGAACAAGTCGAACCGATCCAGAAAGTCCGTTAGCTGCAATTGACGCACCAGTTCATACGATGGATAAAACAGCCGTGACAAGATAGGAACACCAATAACCAACTCGGACAGCAGCACCAGGATAATCAGAAAAGCGGTTCCGAGCAAATGCCCAAACCACGCACTACGCCCATTATAGCTCTTCCCAGAAATTACAAAGGGGACTATCATGATATCAGCCATATATCCCAGCATGCGCCAGCTGCCCTTAATCACTCCATCTACTTCCGGATGTAAATAAGGTCTCAGTACCGAGAAGTCCATATTACGCCCGAAAAAAAGCGGCATGGTCAGCAATGTCAGAATCAACAACGGTACAAAAATCTCCGCCATATTGACGATGGTTCTTATTCCACCTTTAGCCATAAATACCAGAGTTAACAGCACAATAAGAGAAGTGACCACAATCGGAGTCAGCGGCAAAAGCACCACCTCCACCAGATCCGTAATAATTCTCAAATCTCGCGTAAAAATGATCAGGAATAAAATAAGGTAGATTGCAAGCAGCACACGTCCCAACACAGGATGAGAGCTCACCATCGCCTGCATCAATTCCTGATCAGGAAAACGTCGCTTGAGTCTCAACATCGCCCAGATCGGCAAGCATAGCACGATAGCAGCAATTATACAGGTCCAGTAGGCATGTTGATTCGCGTGATCCGCTGCCTGCGCGGGAGCATGTATAAGGGTAATACCGACCTCCATCAATACACCAAGCAGCACAATTTGTCTGGTTGTGAACTGTTTCATGCAGGTACATCCTCCTTTTTGCCCGCAGGCATCCATTACACGATTTACAACGTAGGGGGGATCCACATGTCAATAAAACGGGTCAGCCATGTAGCCACATAAACGGTGCTCTTCGTTGATGTTCCGTAAATCCAGATACCAATGCTAATAACATACAATACTCGAGAGACCCAACGATTGATGGCGGGTGCATTGTTAATATTTTTACGGTCAATCAGATACATAAAGAGCATAGCCAGCACCAAAGGTAACAGAAATACTTTATTCATTCTGGATTTGCTCCTTTTTGACCCCGAATGGTTTGGTGACCGCACCAATATTCTCAATATGCACGACCGGATTTATGGTGATCTCCACCTTGGGATATAGTTGTTCCCATTGAGGTTTAATCCGTTTCCATTCGTCCGGGTGACTCGTAATAATAGCCCGGCCCAAACCAAGTACGTCTGACCGATACTTTTGCTGAATCACGTGGACAGCCTCTCCCAGCTCCCTCTTGATTTCCTCGGCTGTCTGCTGCTCCAGCCACTTCAAATTTTCCTCGTTGGAAATATCGAAATTCGTCTCATTTTCCTTCACATTCCCATTGCAGTTCATATGAACGGTCATTCGAATCTCATCCCCCCGAATAAAGGGCTTGATATGGACTCTATTTTCGATGAGATGCACAGATATGTAACCTTTACCCTTGGGAGGGGGGATAAATATCTCTGTCTCCTTGGCTTGCTCCATACCCAACAGCAGAAACCGACTTAGATGGTTATCAATAATCCCTGTTAACCTGTCTTGTCGAAAGACTGCCAGTCCATCGATCTGAATATTCGTCTTCTTGTCTTTAAGACTAGCGGGCCCATTTTTCACCAGAGACATTACTGGCACCACCGGGTCAATGCCTTCCAGCAGGACGGAATTCATCAGCAGTTTAACGGAACGAGGTTTTTTCATATAGGAAAAGTTAAGCTCACGCACCATTTCCGCTGGATATTGCTCAATCGGAGCATCTGCCTGAAGCACTTCCATCGCTGACCCCTTCGTGATAACAACCAGGGAAGACAGACGGTTCTGCGGAATACGTGCAATGACATCCATCATTTTGCTAATCCCTTCCCGTGCCAGCGTCTCCCCGAACAGCAGCACCCGTCGATGAGAGTAATTCAGTGTTCGTGAAACCTCGCGCTGTTCCTCGGTGCTTGCTCCTCGGAAGCTTGGACCTGTTTTGGACTCCAGGTAGTAGGATTTCGTACCGCTTGTACCTCCCCCTCCCCCTGTACTGCCCGAAGATCCAAGCTGTCCGGGCAGAGCAATTTGCATCGTTACCCGGTATTGATCGCCTTCTTTATCCAGGCCCGTGCCCATCACAAAGGCCACATCGTTCACTTCACGGCGATCCCAGCATCCTCCCAAAAGAACAGAACAAAGCAGCAGACAACAGAGCACAGCCGCTTTACGTATTTTTTGTGTATCGGATTTGGGCTTCATCACCATCCCTCCTCGGTTGTAGGCGATCCATTCATCTTTTCCTTCGCTCGTTTGTTATTGTCTTTACCAATCCAGGAAGGACGTTTAGTCATTTTCCACCAAGGTGCACGGACGACGATATCCTTTTGATCCATATGGTTGTACGGGCTATATCCGCTCATATAAGGAACACCAAACGATGTTAGCTTGGTTAGATGCGTAGCAATCAGCGTTGTCGCAATAATGATCCCAAACAATCCGAATAAACCCGCCATCAGCATGATGGGAAATCGTAGCAGGCGAACCGTGATGGCAAAGTTAAAGCGTGGAATGGTAAACGAAGCAATACCTGTGAGCGACACGATAATAACCATCGGTGCCGATACAATTCCCGCTTGTACGGATGCCTGACCGATGACGAGCGCTCCAAGGATACTGACAGCCTGACCGACCGTTTTGGGGAGACGAATCCCCGCTTCCCGTAATGCCTCAAAGGAAATTTCCATCATCAGTGCTTCCACCAAAGCGGGGAAAGGGATAGACTCACGCGCTGCCGCAATACTCAAAATAAGCGTCGTTGGCAGCATATCATGATGATAGGTCGTGACCGCTACATATAATGCAGGCAGAAAGAGAGCCAATATCAGAAAAAGAAAACGAATCCAGCGCACCATATTACTGATAAAAAAACGCTCGTAATAATCTTCGCTCGCTTGCATCATCTGCCACATCGTCACGGGCCCAATCAGGGCAAACGGCGTTCCGTCCACAAAAATGGCAAAACGCCCTTCCAATAATTGTGCAGTGACGGTATCCGGTCGTTCGGTGTATTCCATTTGCGGAAATGGCGAAAACGGGTGATCCTCAATCAGTTCCTCAATATATCCCGTCTCCAGGACACCATCAATTTCAATATCGCTGATCCTTTTTTTTACATCCTCCACCAACTTGGGATCTATGATTCCTTCGATATAGGTAAGGACGATGCTCGTTTGTGTTTCTGTTCCGATGGTCATGCTGTACATCTTGAGCTTGGAGGTCTTCAGCTTGAAACGTAACAGTGCCGTATTGACGCGAAGTGTCTCTGTGAATCCTTCACGCGGTCCACGAATAACCGATTCGGTCTGCGGCTCCTCCACACCACGGCGGACGCCCCCCTTGGCGCTAAAAATATAAGCACGAGGCGTACCATCTACGAACAAGGCGGCATTGCCGTCCAGTATCGCTGCCGATACCATCTTCCATTCGTCCATCGTTTTAGTCTGGGACATGGAGATACGAGTTTCATCCAACGGCTCTAATTTGCCGTTTACCTCAGGGTCCTTGAGCATCATGCCCAGAATGACAGGCCGCAGGATATGATCCTGCAAATCCTCCGATTTTACCGTACCTTCAAAATAAGCCAACAACCCTTTGCGTTCAGGGGAAATCATGAGCTCTCGATAGACGATATCAGAGCAATCCTTGAAAATATCACGCAAAGCAATCAAATTGTCTTCCACACTGCTACGTAGCGGCTGCTCCAGCCACGAAGACTCAGGCAGTCCTTTGGGCACATTGGAATTTCGTGTCTTGCGGTCTGCGGCTGGAATCGCTCTCCGGCTCCACGGTAGCTTCGGCAACTTGGGAAAGCGCCCTTTCTTCATCGTTATTCCCCCTTTACGAATGAGCCGAACAGATAATATGTCCTATAGGATGTACCAGCCTACAAAGGATTATGTATCCAATGAACTCAACATGTTGAACGGATAACAAAAAGACCCTGCAATGATGCAGGGCCTTCGAAAATCCATTATAAATCTGAAAATTTATGATAAAGGAATGATTAATCTCCCCAATACTCCTCAGGATGGTATTCAATCTCAGAACTAGCTTTGAACGTAAGCTCATCTGTCTGATCATGATATTCCACGCTTTCCGGGGTGACGTAATACCAATGCTTCACCAGGGGTCCATCGTCTACCGGCGTTACAAAACGAAATACGTTCAACTCCCCGCTATAACGCACAATCGCCTCTGCCGTCTCATGCGGCAGTCCTTGAAGCGTAAAGCGAAACACGCCGTCCGCCGATTCCAAATGGCAATCGAAAACCTGCTTGCGGCTGTCAGCAAAGCTACGTCCCGTGACGGCATGCTTGATCAGCCATGTTTCCTGCTGCGCCATTGTGCGCACCTCCTTTTAGGGCAAATCAATCAACATATAAAAAACAGAATCTTCTGCTTTCAGTGAGAGCTTCGGCTCCTGCTCAATACGAGCGGAATCGCGTCCTTGCAGAATATGTTCACCGTTCACACGCAGCGAGCCTTCGATGACGAATAGGAACACGCGCCGACCCTCGGCCTGTGTGAATTCTACTTGCTCTCCAGGCTGAAGCTTGCTTAAATAAATCGTTAAATCCTGGTTGATTGCAGCTATTTCACCCTCCGTGCCTGGTACGCGCTTTCCGGCAACGACCGGCAGAAGCTGACCGTGAAGACGCTCAGGATTGAATGCTGTAGCCTCATATGACGGTTTTAGTCCTCTCGTATGCGGGCTAAACCACAATTGCAGCAGACTAACATCCTCCGTTTGTGAAGCGTTGTGCTCCGTATGAATGATGCCGTGGCCTGCTGACATTCGCTGAATGCCTCCAAAACGGGTCACCGCTACATGTCCACGGTTGTCTTCATGACGCAGTTCCCCATACAGCACAATCGAAACAATCTCCATATCACTGTGCGGATGCGCCCCAAATCCCCGTCCCGGTGCGATGACATCGTCATTACAGACACGCATAGGACCAAACGCTGTATTGTTCTCATCCTGATACTCCGCGAATGAGAAGCTGTGACTCCCCCGCAGCCAGCCCTTATCGAAGCTGAATCGGGAAGCCGCCGGATATATTGTAAACATAATAGCCCTCCTTCAGGAAGAAAAATGAGATCAAATCCCTCTCATTGTAACCGAGCCAAAGCGATAAAGCTACGCCTCTGTCTGAGTGATAATCTCATCTATAAAAGACTGTAAAGTACTGGTAACAAAGGCTTCCTTACGTCGGATAAACACCGTTGTTACTTCATTGTACGGCTCAGGCATCGCATGACCGCACACAAGGCCTTGAGCCACCAGTCCGCTGATCGACGATTCGGGAAAAACGGTCATTCCAATACCAGCTGCCACACTGCCGATAATCGTCTCAAATGTCCCAAACTCCATAATCTGCTTGGGAATAATCCCCTCCATCTTGAGCCAGGTTTCCAGCCGCCCCCGGTAGCCGCAGCCTTTTTTATATAAGAGAAGCGGACGGGTAGTGAGATCCTCGACAGAAAAGTCATCTCCTTGGGATACAAGGACCAGCTTTTCCTGAAATACATCAAACTGTTCAATGAGCGGATGCTTGACCGGCCCGGTCACAAAAGCTCCATCCAGCCGCATTTCTGCAACCTCCTGCACCAGAGACTCTGTAACCCCAGCCTTGAGGGACAACTCGACATCCGGGTACTTGCTATAGTAAGCATGTAAAATGGCCGGGAGGGCAATGACAGTCTCCACAATGCCAATCTCCAGCACCCCCGAAGGTGCAGAGGTATTCTGAAACGCATGTTTCATTTCCTCAAATTGCGATAAAATGCTTTTCGTATATTGCAGCAGACGCTTGCCCTCGGCATTGAGGATCATTCCCCGCTTATGTCTATTAAATAAAGGCGTTTGCAGCTCCTTTTCGAGCAGCTTGATTCTGGCCGTTACATTGGACTGGACATAGCTAAGCTCGGCTGCAGCCTTGCTGACACTGCCATGCGCAGCCACCGTCTGGAAAATGTTTAAATCGTTCAGATCCACTACTGCTCCCCCTTATTGTGAAGGGCAAGGGGCCATCAAAATTGACGCGCCTTGTCACTTATTATCATTTTAAATGATCATAATGTTTATTTTCAATCATTTTACCAACAGCTCCCTATCCTTTATGATGTGTCCATAAGATATGTCCGCTGAGACCGGCAAGGAGGAGCTTTTGTACACCATGAACAGACAAATCATGACCGGATCTTTATTATGCCTAATCGCCAGTATGTCCTGGGGGGCGATGTTTCCGGTTTCGCACATTGCATTACAACACATCAATCCACTGTACTTTTCATTTTTGCGCTATTTGTCGGTTACACTCATTTTAGTCGTGCTATTGTGGCTCAAAGAGGGACGGACAGCATTTCGCTTTGAGGGCAAGGGCAAGACGTTGTTATTCTTCGGGACCATGGGATTCACCATTTATAATATGGCCGTTTTCCAGGGACAGCACGCGATGGGGGCAGCAGGTACTCTGGTAGCCTCTATAATGGAAGTGCTAATGCCGATGATTTCCATTGCGATGGTGTGGATCATGACCCGTAAAATGCCTCCGAAATATACACTAATTAGCATGATGATTGCGCTGGCTGGGGCTTTACTTGTGATCACGAACGGAAAATGGACCTTTTTCACACTTGCCGGACAACATTTACTGCCGCTGCTGCTTATTTTCGTAGGCGTCGTCGGATGGGTCGTATATTCCATGGGAGGCAGCCATTTTGCAGGATGGTCTACTCTTCGGTATTCAACCCTAACCTGCCTGCTTGGAACTCTCGTCTCCTTCGTAGTCGTCACATTTGCCTCTGCTTTCAACTGGGTTGTGGTGCCGGACTGGCAGGCTGTGTGGTCAGTTAAATACGAAATGAGCTTTATGATCCTGCTGCCGGGCCTGGCTGCCCTGCTTAGCTGGAATGCCGGAATCCGAAAGCTATCTCCACTGAACGGAATTCTATTTATTAACTTTGTACCGATTACCACGCTGGTACTTATGTACTTCCAAGGTTACGCCATTAGCCGTTTTGAACTGTACGGGACAGTGCTGGTCATTTTCGCGCTGGTTCTGAACAATATGTTTCAGAGAAGTTCGCTGCGTCCTTCCGACAGCTCACGGGATGTCCGTTTCCGTCTGGTTCGCCGCAAGTCCTTCCAACGTTAACTTCTAACCCTGCAAACCAGAAATTATGTTAAAACATTAAAAAAAGCGCCTGGATACAGAGTATAACCTCCTGTATCCGGGCGCTTTTTATCATTTTAGGATTTTCCTTCAACCTGAAAACGTCCAACCAGTTCGCGCAATTCCTCTGCCATTTGGCTCAGGTCCGCTGTAGATGAAGCAATCTCCTCGATAGAAGCAAGCTGTTGCTCAGCTGCCGCTGAGATGGACTCGGTGTTGCTCGCTGCCTCGTCCGAAATGTGGGCAATATCGCTCATAATATCTACGACACCTACAGTCCCTCGTGCCATTTCTTGAGTCACTCCGGTAATGTCATTGATATGTACCATAGCTCGTTCCACGGCCTGACTGATTTCCGCAAAGGATTGCTCAGATGTGGTTACCGAATCAATGCCTTCCGTCACTCGTGTCCGCGCTTGATGCATAGCACCCAGAGCATGATTCATATCCACCTGCATCGCTTCAATGCGCTCCGAGATCAAGGTAGCCGATTTCGCTGATTCCTCAGCCAGCTTACGCACCTCCGTAGCGACCACGGCAAATCCCTTACCATGATCCCCAGCGCGTGCGGCCTCAATGGACGCATTCAGAGCTAACAGATTCGTCTGTTTGGCAATACCGGATATAACGCTGATAATATTCACGATTTCACTGGAGCGCTCATTCAGGGAGTCCATAGCCTGTCCGAGATCGTTAACGGTCTCGTCGATGTCATGCATCTTCTGTACAGCCTGCGTAGCAGCCTTGCTGCCTTCCTGAGCCGACTCGGCGTTCATCTTCACATGTTCAGAAACGCCCACCATACGCTCGGATACGTTCGCTGCTTGCTGAGCAAGCTCCTCCATATTTACAGAGCCGTGCTTAACGCTCTGCACCTGACGTTCGCTGCCCACAGCTACTTCCTGGATAGCAATGGTGACATGCTCAATCGCTTGGGTTGTCTGATCTGCACCCGCAGCCAGCTCCTCCGCTGAAGAACTTACCCGATCTGTCGTTTCGTGTACGCTTCGAATCATCGTGCGCAAACTATCCACCATGGTTTGAAAGTGAGCAGACAATTCGCCCACCTCATCCGTTTTCCCAGTTTCCAAATCGCCCGTCAAATCTCCTTCACTGATTCGTTCTGCTGATTTTTGCAGCTTACGAATCGGTACCAAAACAGAACGGGTAATCAGGAAAATCGCGATAAGCGCAATCACCAGTGAGGCAGCCAGCACGAAAATGGTTACATAACGCATGGCAGCGGTGGCATCGCTAATCTCGGATTGATAAAAGGTACCTGCAATTTTCCAGCCGGTATCCGTATTCGTTACATAGGTCAAATATTTCTCGCGACCTTCATGCATATAGTTGAAGTTCCCACTCGGCGCAGTATACAACGTATCAAGCGAATTCTCCTGAGGAGATGAGCCCGCTTTAGCCGTAGGATGGACTACGAATTTCTTCGTATGATCCAAAATGATGATATACCCCTCCTGGCCCACTTTGATGGAGGCCAGTTTACGTACACTCTCCAGATTTAGGGAAATCCCGATAACCCCGGACTGGTCGGAAAGCGTCTGAGATACTACGACAACAGGAATACCCGATGAATTGATAATAACAGGCGTAATTGCAACCTTACCGGGCTGCTTCATCGCTTCGATGTACCATGGGCGTGTGCGAGGATCAAATGTCCCTTCATCCTCCTTGGGCACCCCCCGAATCATCAGCCCCTCCGGTGTTCCAACAAAAATATCCGTGGCATCTTCATGCAAACCCTTGTATTGGATCAGCTTCGGCTGAATCAAAGGGCTGTTTCGACCATCTATCATCGAGCCGTCCAGACGCTCCGCCAAATAACTCGCATCTTTAATTTTACTGGCGATTGCGTATTCAATTATTGAGTTAGCTGTCGCTACCCCCTGATTCGCACTGCCGTGGAGCTGTTTTTCCATAGCATTATATGATGATTTATAGGTCGCAATGGAAATACTTAAGCTCGGAATCAGCAAAACAAGTAAAAAGCCTAAACTTAGCTTGTTCCTGAGTGTCCATATCGTTTTTCTCTTTCGCGTTGTTCCCATGTTTTTTCCCCTTTGCTCATAAAACGATATATTTGAATTACATTCCGTGTTAGTTATATCGGTTGAAAGTAGCAAATGATTTACAATGAAATTTCACAAAGGAGAAAAACAAAAAACGCGCCCTATAAGACTAAGGACGCGGTTATATGAACATTTAGACCTGTACGTTACTGTTTTCAGCCTTTTTGCGGCCAAATAACTGATCCACTGCCAGAAAACGTCCACCGACAAGCGCTTGCTGAAGGCTGGTGAACAGAATCAGCAGATCAAATTCAATCGAGCCAAAAGGCTGTCCTTTTTTAGCGGTTAGCAATACACCAATCATAACAATGGTCAATGCCGCTCCAGCCAGTCGTGTTCCGATACCCAGAACCAGTGCAATTCCTCCAACCAGCTCAACCGTAGCGACCACAGGAGCCATCCAACCAGGGAGTCCGATACTTTGGAAGAAGCCGGAGGTTCCGTCTAATCCCTGAAACTTTTGTGCACCGTGAACGATAAAAATAACCCCTGTAAAGATTCGTACCAACCATAATCCAATATTCATAAGCGTTTGATTCATTTGCTCATCTCCTTTTAAATTGTATAAAAATCCTGTAACAAACTACATAGTGTAGTGTATTGCACATCGAGAATCGGGAGCGCGAAAAGCGCCACCCGTAAGAAGCATCTTGTCCAACTAGATTAGCGCCAGTGCGAACATAAGTGTCAGCATCACTAGCACATAGCTGGAAAACATAATCGAACGCCAAGGCATTTGAATGACAGGTTCTTGCTGAGGGTCTAAAATACGTGAGATACGATAATTAATGGACGTTTCTGCAAACGAGGAACAAGCGGCCGAGTTTACCAGGCGAGTATTGGCAGGTGTCATACTCAGAAGCTTGAGCAATGCGCTCCCAATCCCAACGGGTGAACCAGCTCGATGGATCGCTTCGTTATCGGCCAAAATTTCACGGGCCGTCTTATAATGATTGGTAATGTGACGCAGCACTGGCAAGTAAAACAGCTGTTTAGCACACACTTGCAGCAACCAGGTCTTCAACGGATCATAATGTTTCATATGATAGGCTTCGTGGTATATGACAGCCTCTTCCTCGTGCTTGTCCAGTACGGACAATAGTGCAGAGGACAATACAATACGTGGCTTCCATAATCCCATGGTAAAAGCGGCTGGCTTGGCATAATCAATGACCCATATCCGATCGGTCCCGAGTTCACGATATCGCTCACCCAGTGCCTCGGTCAGAGAGAGGTCACGCATTCGGTGCAGTCTGCGAAAAGCTGCCCTGGTAGCCATACACTGTCTGACTGCTTCTCCTCCAGCGATAGCAAAGGTAATGAAAACCAGCCCGCTGAGCGCATCCACCATGTAGCCAATTCCGTAGTGCTGCAACAAACTTCTGCAAATTTGAAACACGTTATAATTCAATTTCCAGCCGAAAACATGCTGCCCGGCGTACATACCCATCTGTATAAGGGCGAAACCCGAAATCAAGGCGCCTGCTGTAAACAGTAATTTAGAACGTGTTTTCCACATCGCTACATATCCTTTTTCCATTGTTTAATTTTTTGTTCCAGACGTTCGATCAACTTCGGATCGGCCACCTCCAGAGCATCAATCATATGATTGACAGCAAGCGGACCAAATTCATCCACCAATTCGTGACTGAGTCCCTTGGATTGCTCATCCATGAACTCTTCCCTACTTAAAACTGGACGATATAAAGACGTTCTCCCACGTATACTCTTACTCAGTATCCCCTTGTCCACTAAACGGTTCATCACGGTCATTACCGTATTGAAGTTAAAGTCCCGATCCCCCTCCAACGCGGTCTGCACTTCTTTGATACTCCGATCCGAAGTGGACCATAAAATATCCATAATCTTGGCTTCCAGAGGCCCGAAAAATCGGTTAAGCCCGGTTTCGCCAGCTTTAAAATTCAGTCGTTTCATAAGAAGCACCTCACACTACCGATTGTAGTGTATATATCCGGCTAAAGTCAACCGTCACACCTAATGTCAGTTTCTTCATGGAATCATATACAAACCGCCGAATGTCTCCATCCGGCGGAAATTCATCGGTATTCATAACTTTCAGGTCAATCTGCCAATCTGTATCCTACACCTCTTACGGTTGCAATATATTCAGGTTCCGCAGGTCGATCATCTAGCTTCTTGCGCAAACTTTTGACATGCACATCTACAACGTTACTGCCGCCTACAAAATCCGTCTCCCAGATATCGTGCATCATTTGCTCGCGAGAGATCACTTTGCCTTGAGCATCAATCAGCTTCAGCAGCAAATCGTATTCTGTTTTAGTCAGATTCAGTTGACTCTCTTCTTTATATACCAGCATTTTATCTCGGTCAATCCAGATGTCCTTGAACACCGTACGACGGCTGGCTTGCGCTGCCTGACGGGAAACGGCAGGATGGCGTACAATCATCCGTTCAATGTCATGCACCATATGATTGGAAGCCAGCGGCCACACCAGTACCTCTTCTGAAGGAAGCAGCTCATTCGCATGTACAGACACCCGATCCTGAACCACGTACATAACCGGTGTGTCTTTCATGTGTTCTACCTCCAGACGATTGCGAATATCCAGTAATTCACTCTGTGGTTCGGTGGCGGTCAAATCGTAAATCAATAGATCGCTTCCCAGATGACGCTGCACTTCAGGCTCCCAGCGATGAAAAACCATCACATCAAAACACGCATCTGACAACGTACGCACCAACCCGTGAACTACACCCGGTACCGAACTGATTAGAATGATACGACGTGTGGTCGGACAATACAAAGGCTCATTGGAGGGAACGGTCTGCACCGTAGGTGTAGAGGGAGCTGCTAACATCGATGTCCAACTACCCTTCACCCGTCTAGGCATGTCAGCCACTTTGAAACGATTCGTTATCTGATTCGCTTGCTTTGACATTCCTTACACACTCCTCCGAATACGACATGGGCATGGGCAATAGTATACCCCGTTTCATGCGCAACCGTGTCAATCCAATCATGTGGGACTTCACTCATCACTTCATCTACCCGGCCGCATACCTGACAAATAATATGCTGATGATCGTCCATCCGTCCGTCATAACGACTAGCAGCTTCCCCCAGCTTCAATTCACGGATTAATTCCTTATCCGTCAAATAACGCAGTGAATTATATACCGTTCCATAGGCCAGATTATATCCGCGCTCCATCAACCGATTCATAACATCGGCCGCAGTAGGATGATCGTGGGCTTCACGAACCACATCATATACCGCTTGGCGCTGCGAAGTTAAATTTAAAGTTCTCATACCGCATCTCCCTTAACCAACGCAGATTATATTAATTACAAACTTACAATCATAATAAAGATCAATTTAGAATAAGTATAAATCTTAATTTATTTCAAGTCAATGGGATCGGATAAATTGAACGGCTTTGCAACACAATGTATACATGGTACATCTCAGCTCATACACATCGGAGGAATATTTTATGAAAATACTGTGGATATTCACACTCTTTATGATGCTTATGCTCGGCACCAATCTGCTAGTGAACTGGCTATTCAGTACTCATACCCCGTGGGAGCCGATGGCATTGGCTTTTAGCACTATGCGTCCATCCGAATATATCGTCTTGGCAGGAATGCTGCTCGTATTCTTTGTGACCGTGGCAAAAAAACAAATTAAATATGGATTTCACTTCCTTTTTTCACGATGGTCCCGTTTTCTGAAAGTTTCCGCTTCTTCCTCGGGTTCTAACTCTGCTGCGATGCAAAAGAGCGGCCAAAAAGAGCAGCAAGGGAAAGATGTAAACAAATAACGGATGAATATAGATAAACGATAATCGTCCAAAAGCAAGGTGCTCAATCATGCTGGGTGTTTGTACCTGTGACCACAGTAAGACAATGATCCCGACAAAAAGTAGTGTTTTCCGGTAGGGGAGGTTAAATATATCGGAGATCCCAAGCACCGCAGCATAGAAGAACAGGGCAATTTTAAAAAAATCGCCGATTATCATCGTCATCAGAACAATCACATCCAGACGTTGTAAATATTCTGAAAACTGTACATTCCCAAAGGTGCTGAGTAAAGGAAAGATGGAGCGCTGTGCAATGTCAGTGCCCATAACAGCCACATTTAGTATTGCGGCTTCAGCTAAAACGAAACCACCTACGATAATGCCCGCATAGCCTGTTCTGGACAACTGCGACGTTTTTTCCAAATGGGGCACGAACATCATAAAACAAATCATTTCTGCGTATGGAAATGCCAAATGTTCCCGAATGGCTGAATGAAGCACAGATTTAAAGCCATGCTCCATCACCGGCGTCAGCTCATGCAAATGAATGCTGTCCGATAAAATTAACAGTACATTCCCCACAAAAATGACGGTCACCACTGCAATAAGCATTATTTGTCCTGTTCGAGCTAATACTTCAAATCCTAACCAAAGGACATACATTACGCACAAAACCATAAGGAAGGCAACGACGAGGTTGGGCGTTTGCTCCAGTACGGAAATACGAATCAGCTCTGTCTCATCGCGCAAATTCCCGCCTGTTAGAAATAAAAAAAACAAAATATATAATACTCCCATGACTGTTCCACATGTATGACCGACCAATTCGCTAGCATAGGTTGTGAGAGGCTTACCAGGGAACGTTTCAGCTGTGTAGCAGTACATTTGGAACAATACCATACCCAGAATCATAGCAACGAGTTGAATAATCCAGGTGTCCCGCTCCATATAACTATCCATATTAATGGTGACTGCGTTGCCTGTAAGAAAATGAAACATAAGAATGAGCAATTGCCCCGTGCTGATGTATGTTTTGTTTTCAAGACGATGACTCACGAGGCATACTCCTTTCTTTTTTTGTTGCGAAACTTTTTCAGCCATGACACCATAAGCAACAAGAAAGGAAAGAACACAGCAAATACCGGAAACACCCATTTCAGTACAAACTCGCCTGTTGTAAGATGTTCTTGATAACCTTGGGTCATCAACACGCAAGAAACAAGCATGATAAGCCCAAACGGCAGAATCAGTTTATGGTATGAAACACGTAATACATCTTCAGCAGCCTTAACCGCTGCATAATAGAAAATAAAAATTTTGAAAAAATCAAAAATAATGACAGTCATGACCCCAATTACATCCACTCTATCGACGAAATCTGATATTTCCACCTTGCTGATCATAGAAAGCAGCGGGTAAGTGGCCCGTTTGAATACGTCCTCCCCAAGCACAACCACATTTGACAGTGTAACAAAAGACAGGATTGCGCCTCCCAACAATACAGCGGTGACCCCAACCCCGTTGGCACGGTAGCCTTTCTTTAATGTGGGAAGGATCATCGCAAACGTGACCATCTCACCGTATGGCAACATCAAGGCTTGTGAATAGACAACCTCCCATACCGGCTGCCAGCCATGCTGGGCAATAGGCAATATATTGCTCATATGAACAATGCCTGACAATAAAATCATGATATTCGTAGCGAAGCCCAGCAGCAGCAGCAAAAATAACAGCATAAGTCCCGTGCGGCCTGCGACCTCAATTCCCAAATGCATCACATACATAACAAGACCAATCATCAGGACACAGACGATAGTTAACGGCGTGTGCTGTAATGTCCGATCGGCAATCAGTATTCCAGTATCTCGAAGATCGCGTGCTCCACCGTAAAGAAAAAACACAATATATAAAAAGGCAAGCACGCTCCCAGCAGTTTTGCCCAGGAGCACCTTGCAGTACTGTGTCATGAGTAGGTCGGGAAAGTGGCGGTGAAGGCTGCCGTAGCATAGAAAAAGTAGGGCTCCCAAACCTGCGGCGAAAAGAATAGCAATCCACGCATCCTTGCCCGCATCTCTTCCGGGAATAGACATCATGGACGTCCCCAACTCAAACAGCATCATCAGGGAAATCATCTCTTTTGCGTCGATTTGTATCTTTTTCAATGCCTTCCCTCCTTTCCCGATTTCACTAATTGGACTCTCCCTTTGAATAAGGGCTAGTCCGTGACTGTGTATGTTTCAGTACCGAAGTCACCTGAACACGAACGGTGCTTTCTGCAAAATAGCGGCTCCATTCAGGTGAGAGTTTTTTCCACTGTTCAGGATGGCTTTTCTCCAGTGCATGGCCTAGGCCGAGTACATCACTACGGCTACGCTGAACCTCCTTAACCGTTGAAGTAATCACTTTTTTTGTTTCTTCTCCCCACTGTTTCTGCAAGCTATACATAACCTCTGGACTTTTTAAGTCAATCGAGCACTCAGCTTCCTGAATCGTCCCGGTCTGCTCCAAATTAATAACAAATACCGGCTTCCCTTGCTCGATCAGACTGTGTACATGTGTTTTAGAATACAAGGTTTCGATTCCAATGGTTTCACCTTTTTTGCCGCAGCCCAACGCGGTTTCAGCACTGTGCACCTTGTTATTCACCATAGATAGTCCCAACGCTTGGTCATCGTCCAGCCATTGGATGAGACGATCCTTCTGGAACACTCCCATACCCTTGATGCTAACAATCGCTTCGGGCAAAATAGTATCCACGTTAGCCTTAAGGGGAGCCTGCTCCAAATTACCTTCTACTTCTACACCAGTAAGGACAGGCCCACTACCTTTATTGGACATACTCCGGATAACATCGTCTAGACTCACTGCGTAATCCCCGGCGTACATACGCTGGGACGCTTCCAGCTTACCCGAGATATCATTAGCAGGAATACGACCGATTGCAGTCATGGATGCCAGTACGTTCTTGGCCGTTTCACCGCGTGCTACCAGCATTTTCATCGTTAGTCGGGGCTCCGCAGCCCTTTCCAAATAATCCAACGTATCCCCGATACCACGTCGAGCCAGCTTTTCTCCAAAAACGACAATCCTCGCATGGGCCAGAGAAACTACCCGCGGAATCTTCTGTGAAGCTTTGCGAATCACTTGAAAAAGGTTGCTTCCCTTTTGCTGAAACAGCACGACTGGGGTATTTCCTCGGGCCTTAGCCCCGGCAATTTCATCCGCTACGATAATCTGTAGGGAAACCACATAATCCGATTCCCCATCCGCATCAATGCCTATAGCCGCGACTACTGCCCGCTGGTTCAACTCCACTGAATCCCAGCAGCCAGAGAGAAGCGGCATGACTAGTAGCCCCACCAAACTCAGCATCCATATTCTCCATTTAAAGGTTGCTGTGCTTCGTTCACTCCCCTTCTCCAGATGCACCCTGAGCGCCCCCCTCCCGCATCGGTGAAGTTTTATCGGAAGGGGAAATCCCGCTTCCATCCTTCATTCGTGTCTGATTCGTTGATGTAATACTTTTAGGACGTTTCCGCATCATCCAAAACGGCATTCGCAATACCGCATCCTTTTGACTCTCCAGCACAAAAGGACTGAAAGGGGCCATGTAGGGCACCCCAAAAGAGCGAAGGCTGTTCATATGGGCGATCAGCGCAATGAGCCCCAATGTAATGCCATACAGCCCCATAAATGCAGCCAGCACCATAAAAACAAACCGGAACAGTCTCCCGGCTACCGCCATGTTATATGTCGGAATCGCGTAGCTGGCAATCCCCGTCAGCGCTACTACAATCGTGAGCAGCGGGGTGACAATTCCAGCCTCCACAGCCGCTTGTCCCAATACAAGCGCACCGATAACGGATACCGTTTGTCCGCCCACACGGGGCATTCGAATACCTGCTTCTCGCAAGATTTCAAAGGTGATTTCCAGAATAAACGCCTCCAGAAATGCCGGAAAAGGAACGGATTCCCGCTGCGCTAGTATGCTGATGAGCAGTGGGGTTGGTATCATTTCATAATGATAAGTGGTTAAGGCGATGTAGAGAGAAGGCCCCAAAATCAGAATAATAAAGCTGATATACCGGATGAGTCGGACGACAGTCGCCATGTCGTAACGTTCCGAATAATCGGAAGAACTTTGAAAAAATTGAGCAAATACAGTGGGCATCACCAGTACAAATGGATTTCCATCCACGATGAGTGCCACCCGACCCTCCATAATGTTGCTGCTAATCGTATCCGGTCTTTCTGAGTTATAGATCGTTGGAAATGGTGTAAGATTTTGGTCCTGTATCATCTCTTCTACCATGCCGGATTCAAATATGGCGTCAATATTGATGGCTTTTACCCGTTTGCGAACTTCATCTACGACACTTGAATCTGCAATATTTTTCATATACAGTATGGCCACATTCGTGAGGGACGTACTTCCCACTTTGAACATCTCCATCGTAAGATCGGAGCTTTTAATCCGCCGACGTACAAGAGAGACGTTCGTGAACAGGGATTCCACAAATCCATCCTTCGGCCCCTGAACGACAGAATGTGTGGAGGGCTCGTTAACCGCCCGCGTCTCTCCTCCGCGTGTGCCGCATGCGATGGTTTTTTTACAGCCTTCCAGCAGAATGATCGTATCTCCCATCAAGAGTTGTTCCATCATGGAATTCCAATCATCGCAATCCTTCACTTCACCCAGTTCCAGCGCATGAGCCTGTATCCGATTGTAAAGCTCTTCTGCACTTTCTACCTCAGCAGCCACCTCGGCAGATGGGCGGCTAAGCAATGATTTCATGACGAGCTCATTCACCGTATCCGTCTTGACCATACTATCTAGAAATACAATGGCGGCAGGCACATCCGCCTTCAATCCCACATTAAAACGGCGAATCAAGAAGTCTGGGCTGTTTGACGTCGATTCCTTAATTTGCTGCAAGTTGGTTTCCAAATGCGCCTCAATCTTTAAAGAACGTGAAGAATTTTCATTATTCTTGTCCGCACCCGACTTTTTATTATGTTTGCGATAGGGATAGCGAATCATGAGCAAACCTCATCTCCAGTAAGGCAGCAATAGCTACCGCCTATTTTTCCTTATTCTTGTATCTTTGGAGTATGCTCAATCTATTCCCAGTTATGCACCAAACATGTGGACGAAACGCTATAAGCGCACTCGCGTAATAAATTTCAATAAATTCTTCATTTGCAAGCTTAATGTCAGTTTTTTTGATAAAATGAAGAAATATGCCTCTCGGGAGGGTTAGCATCTTGTTCAGTACGTTTTTTGTAAATACCTGTATCCTTGTCACCTTTTTGTACATAACCGGCCTTATATCACAAAGATATAAAATCCGGCTGCACACCTTGAAGCGTAAGATACATTGGATTGGAGGCGCCCTTTTTGGGTGCTACGGCATTGTTATGATGTACTATTCAATTCCAGTAGGATTTAATACGATTGCCGATCTTCGTCATTTGGCCATCGTAGCTACCGCAACGTATATCGGCGCCCCAGCAGCACTCATGGCTACCCTGTTTATATGTGTAGGTAGATTATTATTGTTTGGTATTAACACTCAAGCCATCGTAGGCGCTATTTTTATGATGCTCGCTGGGCTTGGGTGCGCTTTATTGTCACATCTGTCCTGGTCACGTTTACCCAAGCTGATGATTATGAACGTTTTTGCTTTGGCCATTATATTCTGTCCCCTTATGATTAATTTGAAAAATCTTGATGATGTTCTGCACGTGTATCCGCTCCAATTCTTCATTTCCATGGTCGGCGGATGTCTTCTGTACCTCATTGCTGAATCTATCAACACATCCAATGAGCTGTTACTTCGACTGGAGCATACCTCCTACACAGACCATCTCACTAATTTAAGCAACAGAAGACAGCTTGAGTTTTCATTGGAAGAGGAGCTCCCTCAAGCTCGCCAACGTCATGAGCACTTATCTGTGCTGGTGTTGGATATTGATCACTTCAAGGAAGTCAACGATACCTACGGACATGCGGCAGGAGATGCAGTGCTGCGCCAGCTTGGGCAGATTTTAATGGAAAAATGTCGTCCTAATGATGTAGTCACCCGCAGCGGGGGGGAAGAATTCACTGTGCTTTTGCCGAATTGTGCTTTTCGACAAGCGCTGCGCATAGCTAATCAGATTCTAAGTGGAGTAAATCAGCACGAGTTTATTTTAGCGGACGATCTTGTTCTTAAAATCACGGTGTCCATCGGCGTGACGACCTTTCCTGGTACCGGGGAAGATATGTCCGGGGCAGCCCTGCTGGAACAGGCAGACAAAGCACTATATGAAGCTAAAAAGGCTGGACGTAACCGGGTTTGCTCATATGAAATATAATTTGAGACATGACCATTTCATAGAAATAGCCGATACAACCCTCTCTTGAGAGTCGTATCGGCTATCATCATTTTGAATCTTCATTATGATTGCATTTCCCCACCACGAGTGACGTACGATTGGCAAGCGAAGCCAGCGTATGGGACCCCCATACTTCTAGCATACGTCGTTCGCTCTCAGCTAAAATTTCGGATACGGCTATCGCCAACTCCTCACAAAAAGGATTGGTTTCCGGTTCATGCATCATACCCGGGAAAATCGGATCACATATTTCAATGGCGTGGTATATATCGGCAAGTGTAATATGGTCGGCCGAACGGGTAAGCACATAGCCTCCCTCACGACCTTCGCGTGCTGCAATCAAATCTGCCTGTACAAGTCGCGTCAGCACCCTGCGCACCAAAGTGACTTCGCAGTCAATGGAACGGGCAATAGAACCGCTGGCACAGAGTTCTCCGTGCTTTTCCAAATAGACAAGCGCCTTTACCGCCACCCCAAGCCATTTAGGCGTTGCGGTGCGTAGTCGTTTTTCACTATTCAAATGAGATGACACCCCTAAGCTGTAGAAACTTCGTTGAATGCATTGTACGTGATGTCAGAAGTAAGTTCAAGCCTGAAAGCCGGAATCCTCTGTAGCATTAGCGCCCAAAGTAAAATGAGCTAGCCGCACTTCCCCGCTCAACCACAGGTATACATCACGGGTGCCAGAGACTGAATGTACCGCTTCCGCGAGCGTAGCCCATGCTTGCGCACCTCCTGTATTGCCCACGTTCACACGTGCCACAGCTTCGCTGTCCGGCGTATCCAATCGCAGCTCAATTGTGGCATCGCTGCTGTTGCCTGACACGCGGCACTGAAGCTCGACCACACTCACCGTATTCATGTCTACGCCATGAAAGGCAATCCAACCAGAACGTTGAGGTGTGCGCGGACGTACACAGGCCTCCCTTTGCTCCTTGCTTTCATCCAGTACGATGTCAGAGCAATCATCAAAGTTTTCAGCGCGGATACTTCGTCCAGCTTGGCGTGGTGGAATAACTTCGCCACGAACGTACACAGGGTGTTCCAACCGGATATCCGCTGAGGAAGCCCCTGCCAGCAGTGTATATTCACCCGATTCAACGCAATAGCGATCCCGTGTAACATCCCAAATCGCCCAATCCTTCATCCGAATCGTAAAGGAAACCGTTCGCGTCTCACCTGCGTCTAAGCGAATACGTTGAAAACCGCACAATGTCTTCAGTGGTCGCTTTACTCGTGAGGCACCGGGCCGGACATATAGTTGTACGACCTCTTCACCAGTAGCTACGCCCCGATTCGTCACCTCTACCCACACCTGGAGCGTATCCACGGCATCCAGTGCAGCAATAGATTTTACGCTATCCTTTGGGGCATCTGTACGCAGGTCATTATATTCAAAAGGCGAATACGTCAATCCATGGCCAAACGGATACAAGGATTCACCTTCAAAATATTGATAGGTACGACCACCGCGAATAATATCGTAATCTTTAATGTCGCCCAATTGATCCTCGCTCTGAACCCAAGTCATGTTCAAACGCCCCGCTGGCGCGTAATCTCCAAATAACACATCCGCTATTGCTGTACCATGCTCTTGTCCCGCATGAGACGTGTATACGATCGCTGGAATATGCTCCTGAACCCAAGGGATGGCAAATGGATAGCTGCCCGTCAGAATCACAATCATATTCGGATTGACGCGATACACTTCCTCGATAAGCCGTTGCTGGGAAGCTGCGAGTTCCAAGCCTGGACGGTCATTCTCTTCCTTTCCATTGATGAGCGGGTGATTTCCAACAAATACAATTGCTGTATCTGCCGCTTGCGCAGCGGCTATCGCTTCCGCTAAACCATCTGACACCGTCTCTACCTGGAATGTTGTATGGCTCTGTCCTGAAACTGTCGAGGCGTTACTCTCTACAGCGTTAAGTGCAGATCTTTCAGCCTCCACTACTTTTAATGAGCCCTCCGTTCCGGCAATCACTGGTTTGCCATTCCATGTTGTCCACAGATGCTCTCCTTGTCCAACAGGAGTCAGCCCAAAGACCTCTTTGACATACCAGCCATACGCTTCATCAGCTGTCACACGGAGCGTCTCCTCATCACTCGTCACGTAAGTACCCAGATGCTCATCATGTAGCGTCACACTGCCATAGCCCCAATCCGTCATGGTCAACACCGTGGGCTCTCCATCCTGGGACAGGCGCATCTCACCAGAAGAATCGACTGTGAGCTTCGCTCCGTCATTCGCCGCCGTCAAGATCACGCGATTCTTGGCATCACGGTACACGACGCGTTCCTTTGCGTCCTCGCCTTCCAGCTTGGCACGAATCGCCTCCAGCGGTGTAATCCGGTAGGGCAGCGTACCGGAATACCAGTCGCGGTACACCTCATTGCCATGCGTACCAATGACCGCTACTTTGCCGCACCGGGCAGGGTTCAAAGGCAAGAGTTCATGCTCATTTTTAAGCAATACGATCTGCTCCCTCGCCGCACGCAATGATAATTCACGGGCTTGCTCTGTCATGAGAGCTTCCTCTCCGATCAAGGCATAGGGATTGTCTGTCGCTGGGTCGAATTCCCCCAAACGAAAACGGACACGGAACGTATGGAACAATGCCCGATCCAAGTCTTCTTCTTGTAGCGTTCCTTGCGCCAAGGCTTCACGAATCGCCTGTTTGGAGAGCTCTGCATCATCTGTAATGCTGTCAATTCCAGCCCGAATAGATTCGGCCACACCTGGCGTGTGGGAATCGTAATACTGATGATCGTTGACAATCCCCATGACATCACCCGCATCACTTACAACAAAGCCGTCCATCCCCCATTCGTCCCTGACAATATCGTTAACCCCGTGATATAACGTAGCAGGCGTACCATTAATCAGGTTGTAAGAAGTCATCATCGACTGGGCGCCGCCTTCCGTAAAAGGCTTCTCAAAGGCTCTTAGGTAATATTCTCGCAGGTTTCGTGGATCTATACTGGAGGAGCCACTTCCCCGATCCACTTCATTGTTGTTACCCAGAAAATGTTTTAAAGTGGCAACCGCTTTCAAATATACTGGATGATCCCCCTGTATCCCCTTGACTAACTCCTTTGACAGCTCTCCCGTCAAATACGGATCTTCGCCGTAAGCTTCCTCATTGCGTCCCCATCTGGGGTCACGCTCCATATCCACCGTAGGTGCCCACAGGGTCAGACCGTTTAATTTGGGATCACGACGATAGTAAACACGTGCCTCATCTGCGATAACAGAGCCGATGAGGCGCAATAATTCCGTATCCCAAGTACATGCCAATCCTACAGGCTGAGGAAATGAAGTCGCCTCACCCAACCACGCTATTCCGTGTGCCGCTTCCGTACCGTGCTTGTAAGCTGCGACTCCGAATCGGTCAATGGCCGGCTGGTATTGCAACATGGATTCAACCTTTTCCTCCAAGGTTAGTCGCGACACGAGATCCCGTACACGCTCATCCAGATGAATCTTCGGATCTTGAAATAAATATTCAATACCCGTTGTTTCATGACTCATATCCGTCATCTCCTTAGCTTAATTAAGATGATAATAAGCACTTTTGTGAAAGCGTTTTAATACATCATAGCTAAAAAGGGGTACCCCGGCAACAATACCGAAAACACCCTATACTGGTTGAAAGAGAGACCGCACCATAAAGACAAAAAAAGTTGTATTTTACCTTCAATATACAAAGCTAAAAATAATATTTTTTGGTATAATCAGGATATATCACTGAAGGAGGAAGCGCTGATGAAAAATACCGGAATGACAAGGCCTCTGGATCAATTGGGGCGGATTGTACTCCCTAAGGAAATGCGCACCACAATGGATATCAATATTGGTGATTCACTTGAGTTTTTCGTAGATGAAGAAGGATTTGTATTAAGAAAATACACCGGTGTCTCCTGCAAATTTTGCGGCGCGGTGGATCATTTAACTTATTTTCGCGACAGCTTTATTTGCGCAGAGTGCATCCAGGTATTAAAGACCGCTGAAAATGTGCATGCCACAAGCACCGATGCTATCCAGGCTCAAGAAGATTCTAAGCCGACCCGAACCCACACAACCTGGCAACCCAAGCAATCTAGAGTGCAGCAAGGTGAAATGGTAAAAAAGCTACGCAAGCTAATTCAGGAACACCCGAACCTGCCCCAAAAAGTGTATGCCGAGATGCTAGATATTTCCCAAGGCCGGGTGTCCCAGTTGAAAAAGCTACTCTAAACCTTCTAAAAAACTATATCCCAAAATCATACACAATGTCCGACGACCCTGTTCATTTTTTTGTCACAACTTCGATTGCCAGGTATAGAGTAAGGCGCATATCTGCGGATGTGTCCCTTACTCTATACCTGGCTTTTTCGTGTCGGCCACCCCTGCCAATGTGACAATAGTCACATACTCTCAATGTATACGTATATACAATATATAGATCTAAACAATTGGTTAACACAAGATATCATCAATATGTTGTTTTTGTGAAAAATATATATATTTTACTATATGGAGGGTTTTTACGATGAAGGTGCTGGAGGAACATCAATTATACGACATCGGCGAGCGGGTCATTGGGGCACAAGATCTGGACATGTTGCGGGAGAATGCAAATTTGAATGGAGAATCGTTCAGCGGCAAAATGAGTAAGCTTGGCTCCGAGTATGCCAAATGGTATGCGCGCCTGCGGGTACTTCCGCCTGAACTGACGAACGCGATTGACCACGGATATGTATATGTTCACGATTTGGACCAATATGCGCTCGGAACTACGAATTGTATCTTTATCCCTTTTGGTCGTTTACTGCAAGACGGCTTTAATACAGGCAACGGCTCTGTGCGCACACCGCAAACGATTATGTCCGCTATGGCACTAGTCGCCATTATTTTTCAGTCTCAGCAAAATAGCCAATTCGGAGGTGTCTCTGCCAATAAAATAGATTGGGATCTTGCCCCATACGTTGCCCGGTCCTTCCGCAAACATTTGCGCAAGGGACTCCGGTTGTTCGAGGAAGAAATAGAATCCAATCTGTCTGACCACGAACTACATATGGCCAATCCCCATTTGCAAGAAGTCTGCCCTCGTTCCTACGCATTCGCACGCGAAGAAACGGAGACGGAAACCCGGCAGGCTGCTGAATCGCTCATTCATAACCTGAACACCATGAGCAGTCGGGCGGGTGGACAGATTCCATTCACTTCACTGAATTACGGAATGTGCACGTCTGCTGAGGGACGGCTTGTTACTCAATCGCTACTGGAGGCCACTATCCGCGGCTTGGGCAGCGGGGAAACTCCTATTTTCCCGCAGCATATTTTCCAATGCAAAGAGGGAATCAACCAAGCAGAAGGCGACATCAATTATGATTTGTTCTTACGGGCGGTAGAATGCTCTAGCAGACGGATGTATCCCAATTTTGTGAATGTGGATGCCACCTTCAACCTGCCTTTTTACCGTGCTGATGACCCGGATACCATTATAGCGACAATGGGTTGCCGTACCCGCACCATTTCTGACCGTTTCGGTAGAAACCGTCAGAGCGGCAAGGGGAATCTCTCCTTCAATACTATTAATCTGGTGCGGCTCGGGATTGAATATGGTATTTGCACAGGCAAACGCCTGACACCTGACCGTGATCGCTTTGATGCGAGACTGGAAGAAGTTATGCGCATTGCGGTAGATGGCCTAATTCATCGCTATCAAATCCAGACCAGCCAACCGGCCAAAGCCTCGGACTTTATGATGCGCGAAGGGGTATGGGAAGGTGGAGAACAACTGGCACCAGATGATAAGGTGGGAAGCGTACTAAAACACGGTACGCTTTCGATCGGGTTCATCGGGCTGGCTGAGTGCATGAAGGCACTATACGGGAAACACCACGGGGAGGATGATTTCGTATACCGCGAGGCACAGCGAATCATCACTTCCATGCGCGTGTATTGTGATCGAATGAGTGAATATCACAATTTAAATATTACATTGTTCGCTACGCCTGCCGAAGGTCTATCGGGTAAGTTCACCTTGCTGGATCAACGTGATTTCGGGATTATTCCTGAGGTAAATGATCGAGAATATTACACGAATTCTTTTCATATTCCCGTGTATTATACGCTCCCGGCTGCTCGTAAAATCAGCTTAGAAGCTCCGTTCCATAACCTATGCAACGCTGGTGCGATTTCATACATCGAGCTGGATGGTAATGCGCGGAATAACCCGGATGCGTTTCTTAAAATTGTTCAGTACGCGCTGCATCAGAACATCGGCTACTTCTCCATCAACCATCCGGTGGATCGTTGTACGGAATGTGGTTATGAAGGGATTATCGGAACAAGCTGCCCCCAATGTGGCACAGATGAGGAGCACACACACTTTCAGCGCTTACGTCGGGTAACCGGATATCTGACAGGAGATTATACCGTTCGCTTTAATGCTGCAAAACAGGCAGAAGTTCGAGACCGGGTGAAACATAAGTGAATTTGTGTGGCTACATTCCGGAATCTCTGAACGAAGGATACGGCCTGCGCACCGTCGTGTTCATTAGCGGTTGCCGTCATGCCTGTCCCGGATGCTTTAATCCAGCGTCGTGGAGCTTCCGTGCAGGTGAGCCATTCACCCCCCAACGACAACAGGAGGTCATTCGTGACATCATGGAAAATCCGTTGTTGGACGGACTGACTCTCTGCGGAGGAGACCCGTTTTTCTCAGCAGCAGAATGCTCGCAATTTGTGCGTGATTTCCGCGAGGCCTGTCCCGACCGAACCGTGTGGGCTTATACTGGCTTTGTCTATGAAGATTTACTCACAGATCAGGAGCGACAGGAGCTAGCGCTTTTGTGCGATGTGATTGTGGATGGTCGTTTTGTAGAACAGCAAAAGGACCTGACCCTTCCCTTCCGGGGCAGTCGCAACCAGCGTCTGGTAGATGTAAAAGCCAGCATTCAGGCAGGCTATACCGTTTCATTGACATAAGGCGATGCTTACCCAGCAAGCAAGAGGCTATATCTAATCTAAGACAAGTCCCCATCATGGGTAAGGCTTGTCTTTTTTTCATATAGCTAACAGATTCCATTGGGGTTTCTATTGCGCATCCTGTAAGTTTCACTTATGATGGTGAACAAGTATACGAGTGCATAATTATTCGTCATACCTTAACCGCATAGCTTGGAGATAGGTGTCTGTTCTATTCAGATCAGACTTAAAAGGGAAGCCGGTGCAAATCCGGCACGGTCCCGCCACTGTAAACGGGGAACTTTCAGCTGTTCATATATCCACTGGTCCACAGACCGGGAAGGAATGCTGAGCGTCATGATCCGTAAGTCAGGAGACCTGCCTATTTTAACAACATCGCAAGTACCTACGGAAGATAGGGAGGTGTTAAGAGCAGTCGCCGTATTTTTGATTTTTTAATCACGGAGGCATTCTTTCCCTTACTTATTTTTAACTATGGGGGGAAGAATGCCTTTTTTGGTACGTAAAAATAAAACAGCTACCCGCTAGGAGGAAAGTACATGTCCGTTATTGAATGGCCTGAATTGTCCGGCTTAATTAGCAGTAATCTGGGATATCCGCGTATCGGCGAAAATCGGGAATGGAAGAAAGCACTGGAACGCTTCTGGAACGGCAGCATTAACGAAGGCGAACTGCAGACGGAAATGAAAAAATTACGGTTGGAGCATCTGAGCAAGCAGCGTGACAAGGGGATTGATCGCATTCCTGTCGGAGACTTCTCCTATTACGATCACATGCTGGATACATCTGTGATGTTCGGTCTGGTACCCGAACGGTTCAACTATCGTCCTGCGGGTCCGGTTCCTCTGTCCGTGTATTTCGGGATCGCTCGTGGACAGAAGGGAGCAACCGCCAGTGAAATGACCAAATGGATGAATACCAATTATCACTACATCGTTCCTGAATTGGCAAACGCAGTCCCGGTGTTCACTGAGAATAAACCTTTACAGGCTTATCGTGAAGCAAAACAAGAACTAGGCATTGATGGGAAACCAGTCCTCATCGGCCCCTATTCATTCGTTACCCTATCCAAAGGCTATGATCGTAAGGAGCTTGCCTCTATTATAAGAACCTTCCTGCCTTTATACACCCGTGTCCTGTCTGAACTAGCAGCAGAAGGTGTCCAGTGGGTCCAAATCGATGAACCTGTCCTGACCACCTCATTCCCAGCAGAGGATCTGGACATGATTCAGGAAGTCTATGAAGTTTTGAACCAAGCTGCGCCCTCCTTAAATATAATGCTGCAAACCTACTTTGGCAGCCTGGACCATTATGAGCGTCTGTCCGCACTTCCTGTACAAGGGCTGGGTCTTGATTTTGTGTATGATGATGGCGAAAATCTTCAGCATATATTGCAGCATGGCTTCCCTAAAGAGAAAACGCTGGGCGCTGGGGTCATTGACGGACGCAATATATGGCGCAGCGACCTGAACGCTGTGGCTGCCCTGTTGGGTCAGTTAGCAGAACAAACCACTGCCGCACAGCTTATCGTACAGCCATCATGCAGTCTGCTGCATGTGCCAGTCAGTCTGGAGGCAGAGCAAAAGCTGGACAAGGAGCTGGTGCAAGCGCTGGCCTTTGCCGATGAAAAGCTGGAGGAAATCGCCGTCCTGACGGCTGCACTTGGCAAACACGATCCTTCCGCACTCGCCAAGCTTGAGCAAAGTGCGGACGCGGTAGCCCGTTTCAACAGTTCAGCGGCACGCGTACAGACAGCTGCCGATCTGGCCGACCTGTTGGCCAAAGAGCCTCTGTCACGCAGCGTTCCTTTCGCCGAGCGTCGTGAGATTCAGCAAAATAAGCTGAAGTTGCCTCCACTGCCTACGACGACCATTGGTAGCTTCCCGCAAACCGCCGAGATCCGCAAGGCCCGCCTGCACTATCGCAAAGGAGAATGGTCTGCCGAGCAATACCGGGCGTTCATCCAACAGCAAATCAAGGAATGGATTGATATTCAAGAGGACATTGGCATTGACGTGCTTGTACATGGGGAATTTGAGCGGACCGATATGGTTGAATTTTTTGGCGAGAAGCTGAACGGCTTTGCTTTTACGCAAAACGGATGGGTGCAGTCCTACGGCTCCCGCTGTGTCAAACCGCCGATTATATACGGAGACGTTTCCTTCGATCAGCCCATGACCGTGGAAGAAACGGCATTCGCCCAATCGTTAACCTCCAAGCCTGTTAAGGGAATGCTTACAGGCCCTGTGACCATTTTGAACTGGTCTTTTGAACGTAATGATATTCCACGCAGTCAAGTTGCTTTACAGTTGGCTCTGGCATTAAGGGCAGAGGTAGAGGCACTGGAACAAGCCGGCATAGGCATGATTCAAGTCGATGAGCCTGCAATTCGTGAAGGGCTTCCGCTGAAAAAAGAACAACAGCAAGCCTATCTGGATTGGGCGGTTCAAGCCTTCCTTGTGACCACGGCCACCGTAGAGCCAGCGACTCAAATCCATACGCACATGTGCTATTCCGAATTTCAGCATATGATCCAGTCCATCTCCGATATGGATGCTGACGTTATATCTATTGAAACTTCGCGAAGCCACGGAGAACTGATTGTCAGCTTTGAAGATCAGGTATACGACAAAGGCATCGGTCTAGGTGTGTACGATATCCACAGTCCTCGCATCCCCGATGTATCTGAAATGCTAAGCATGATCCAGCGTGCCCTGCGCGTACTGCCATCAGATCTGTTCTGGGTTAATCCGGACTGTGGTCTGAAAACCCGCACCAAGGAGGAATCTGTCGCCGCCTTGCGGCAAATGGTACAAGCGGCTCAAGCAGCCCGGGCTGCATTGGCTGTATCCAATTAATTTTTTATCGTATCAAATCGCGCCATCATTTTCACCTTATCCTATCCCCTTTCCGGCCCTTTTTACTAAAAGCCAGGAAGGGGGATTTATTCTAGATCATATAATGTATATACGCCTTGAATATGCTCCGTTTTCATCTGCTTCATATGTACGCCCAAGCCATGTTCTCGATCCCAGGAACAACTAAAATTCAAATATAGCTCATCCTTTGCCGATGAGTCGGAAATCAGTATGGACATAAGCTGTATTCGATCCAACAATTGTTCCGGCCGTTCCACATAAGGCGCATATTCATCTGGGTCCTCTCCCCATGTACTGTAAGCATTCCGGTACTTTTCCACGATGCCAGCATAATGATGGTGTATGGACTCCAACACTTGAGGATGAATAGCTGACGAATATTCCATATACTGCTCCCATGTCTTTTTTTGTAACTGTGTAGGTTCTTCTATCGTCTGTGCCTGTTCTTCGGAGTCGGCTCCCACGATAAATTCGACTTCTACTTCCGAGGGCTGCCCGCAAAAATTAAGATGTACTACACCACGCAGAACAATCTCCTCAGATACATCCCAAGACTCATCATCCTGTTCCAGTTCCATATACCAGTGTTTCCAATCCATCCTTTACCCACCTCTTCATAAAAAGTAATCTTTAACCGTATTGAATACTTTACAATCTATCATTTTAATGAATGAAATTAAAGCGGCATCCTATTTGAGCTTCCAGCCAGATTTCGAGGAATTTCTAAATAAAACTACCTTTTTCTACAACATTCGCTATTCAATAAAGCCTTCAAGAAAGAAAATCTGCCCATTTCGGCACAAATATTTTATTATTAAAAATTTAGTACCTTGCATTAATCAGTACATGATGTTAAATTATACCTGACTACTGTTCTATAATTAGTACCCGTGACAAATTATGCACAAACACACGTTTCTTCCCCTTATTCCGAACGACACCTATGAATCATTGATAACATCCAGGAAGGGAGCACCGCTCGTGAATGTGAACATCCAATTCAAAAAAGGGGTACTGGAACTGTGCGTTCTCGTTCTAATTGGACGCAAAGACCGTTATGGCTACGAGTTGGCTCAAGCCGTCTCCCGTCATATTGAAGTAGCTGAGGGAGCCCTATATCCACTGCTTCGCCGTCTGGTATCAGAAGGATACTGCACAACGTATTTACAGGAATCGACCGAGGGCCCTCCCCGCAAATATTATCGGCTGACTGATACTGGAAGCCATTATACAAAAATACTTACGCGGGAATGGAATGATTTTGTCCATCATGTCGCAAACCTACTGGAGGAAGGAAATTCCGATGAATAGAAAACAGTTTCTTACAGAGGTGGAGCAGCGTCTTTCTCCTCTCCCTGCAGAGGTGCGCAATGAACTGCTTAGTGATTTGAGCCAGCATTTTGACTACGGGTTGGTCAATGGCAAAAGCGAAAGTGAGATTGCCAATGAGCTGGGTAACCCAGAGGATATTGCCCGAGAAGCGTTGGATGATGCCAATGCAGCCTGGAATGCTTCTCCTCCGCTTCGCCAGGGAAGCTTCGCACGCAATCTTTTTACTTTCTTAGGACTGCTGTTTCTTAACTTGCTGATCTCCATCCCGATTATGGCTACCCTATGGGTAGTATGGGTTTCATTGACCGTGGTAGCGGCCAGCTTCATTGCAGCCCCCCTTCTCGCCGTTACTGATTATGCGCTAAACAGCACCTTTTACCCAGCCAAATTCTTTTTCTCTATCACGTTGACGGGTATAGGTCTATTGCTGCTGCCTGGTGTACGTTATCTCTTACTCCTTATGGTCAAAGGCACAGTACGATACTGGAAATGGAATCAGACTACCCTGAGGGGAGCTTACTAACAACATGAATAAAAAATGGTTTATTGGAGCAGGTCTGTGCATTGTGATCGGAGTAGCCGGAATGGTGGCTTACGGTGCCCCGTGGAGTCAACAAGTCATGAAGGAAACAACTGCGATTAACAAAAAATGGACATTCACACGTGGTCAGCTACAGAAGCTGAAAGTGGACAGCTCTGATGATGTCTCTATTTTGTTTACTCCTGGCTCTGGCGACCAAGGTACGATACGCATTAGTGGAGAAGTTCAGACAAAGGTAGCCGACCAAATTCATAATGCCCGAATTGAGAACGGTAAGCTTACGATTCAATCGGAGCCGGCCGCTTCCTTGTCATTCCTTTCGATCACCCCTGATTTGGATCAAACGATTACCGTAGAGATGCCCTCCGGCGAAACACTAACTGACCTACAGGTAGATGCACATTCAGGGAATGTAAAACTTCAAGATGCCTCCGTGCAGAATACTTCCATCACCGCTACTTCAGGCACTGCCGAGATTACAAACCTCCAAAGTACCCACCTGATCGCAAATTTAACATCCGGCAATTTTACAGCCAGTCAGCTTGCAGCAGATCTGGAGTTGAAGCTTACTTCAGGCGATGTTACTATCCGCGATTATAGCGGTAATGGCCTTATTTCCCTAACCTCAGGGGAGACAAATATTACGCAACGTGCCGTAGGCAACTTGGAAGTGAATGCTGATTCTGGTGACGTGAAGATTAAGCAAGCTCCCGATTTTAAAGGTGTTTATAATGTCCACTCTGACTCTGGGAATATAGATACTCCCGAATCTGTTCCCGGTAGTGTGAACGTGATAAAGGTAGAAACCACCTCAGGGGATATTAATATTTCCAAATAGGAGACCTCTAGTTGAATACCTTATCAGAGGCGAAGTTTGGTTCAATGAGTTTAACCTTGTATAATGTAACCATGTGCTCACATGCACAACCACGTTATGGAGTGAAAAGGAGGAGACTGGATGGAACTTAAGAATAAAACAGCCATTATTACAGGAGCCAGCAAAGGAATCGGTAAAGCAATTGCCGAAACTTTAGCCAAGGAAGGCGTTAACCTGGGATTAATCTCACGAACATTGACTGACCTGCAAAAGCTGCAGGATTCGCTGGGGAGTACATACGGTGTGAAAGTGGTGAGTGCTGTTGCAGATATATCGGATCGCGCACAGGCCGCTGCCGCTGTAGCTTCACTGGAACACGAGTTGGGCGCTGTCGATATTTTGATCAACAATGCAGGCATTGCTACCTTTGGTACAGTCGCAGATATGGACCCCGAAGAGTGGGAACGTATTATTCGCGTAAACCTGATGGGAACCTATTATGTTACACATGCTGTGCTTCCAAGCATGCTGGCACAAAAGAGCGGAAACATTATTAATATCTCCTCGACGGCAGGAGAACGAGGTTTTGCAACAGGCTCGGCATATTGCGCATCCAAATTTGCTTTGATGGGCTTTACGGAAGCACTGATGCAGGAAGTTCGCAAATCTAACATTCGCGTCACCGCGCTGACTCCAAGCACTGTCAATACAGAGCTGGCAGCAAACGCAGGATTGCCTATTGGTGATGAGGATCGCATGCTTCAACCGCAGGATTTGGCCGATCTGACATTAGCCGCATTGAAACTGCCTTCACGGGTTCAATTAAAAGTAGCCGGTATTTGGACAACCAACCCACAGTAATTCGACATGACATCTTAGATTCATTGGCTGTACAATGCTCCGGCAGACGTAATTGTTCGTCATGCCGGAGCTTTTTTTCAGCATAGCTATACCAAAACAAACTGTAATATAAGCGCTTTGTACTTCCAGCATATATACATACAATTCCTACAACTATAAGCGCATTTCAGGAAAGGGGAAAAATGATGAAGAACACAGGAATGACACGGCCATTAGACCATTTGGGCCGCATTGTGCTGCCCAAGGAGCTGCGCAATTCTATGAATATTAATATTGGAGATGCCCTCGATTTTTTTATTACCCCAGAGGGACTGATGATTCGCAAGTATACAGGGGTTTCTTGCTATTTTTGTGGTGCCGTAGATCATTTGAGCTATTTTAGGGATCATCTGATATGTAAAAGTTGTATTGAAAATCTGAAGAGCGATAATCCTTCCAGTCATTTGAATGAAACACGATCTGTCCAGCCCAAGAAAAGAAGGAGTTACAGAAATCAGAATGATCTCCTGAATAAACTAAAACAGCTCATGCAGGAGCATCCTAATGTATCTCAAAAAGAATTAGCCGAAATGCTCGAACTATCCCAGGGACGCGTGTCGCAGCTTAAAAAGCTACTTCTTTAAATCATCCGACTCGATCTCGTCTGTTCTAATCAACAAAAAAAGAGCCTGACGGCTCTTGGATCATCATCGTTACGCAATGTCAGACTGCTCTATAATTGGGACTCGATAGGCCAGCAAGGACTCGTCTATTACTGCAGAAATAAACGTTGCTTCTATTTCAGGCACCAGTCTAAGCGCATAATTCCATGCGTTTTCTTCAATTTGCAGCGCAAGTCGTTGCCGGGTCCCTATCCCGTTTTCTTGCTCCAACGCATCAGAGAGGTCCACTAATTCCGTATCGGCGGCGTGCCCGATCTCATGTGCAAGCACAACCGTAAAATACTCCTCAACTCGATCAACGCTGCCGAACATCTGTAAACACTGTGTTTCAATAACGTCCGTATACATGGTAATGGCGTGAGCATTCATGGCATATTTGCCCCCAATCAACCTTCCACCAGGAAAACGCTTCTCCAGCTTAACCGTCACACCTATAGCAGCCCGTTCCAAAAGCTCAGCGACAATGCGCTCTGCCTGATATCTTTCCAACTTAGCTTCGCTCCTCAAACCAGGATATATAAAGTTATATTTACTCTAAACTCATGAAATCATGGATGTGTTCATACCATACACAGTACGATATTATACCTTTTTACAAAGGAGAATACCATGTCAGAAGATTATTATATAGGCTGGGGAACGCTTGCCCTGATTAATGCCGGCTTGGCACAATCCAAACATCGGAGCGGGCTAAATTGGTTTCTGCTCTCCCTATTAATAGGGCCACTAGCTACCCTTTTTATCGTTGCATGGGATAAGCTGGAGTCCTAATCCAGCCATTAGGTCATTCCCATCGTTACCCGGAATGAAACGGGCAGCCTTGGCGCTTCTGCTGAAGCACTGTATCTGATGCTGTATTAGCCTGTCTCGACATATACGGCTTCTCTTGAACTCCGAAATTCGGCTTCACAAGCCGATTATCATAGGAGCTATGAAAAATATGCGTTGTCGCCGGGGATAGCGGGGGAATCAGCCATGTCCAATTGCCTGTCAGCGCGCGCCCAGCCTTGGCTTCTCGTTCCTCAAACAGCTTGAATTGTGCCGCTGCGGTATGGTGGTCGACAATGCTGACTCCCTCCTTTTTAAAAGAATGCAGCACAGCAATATTCAATTCCACCAACGCCCGATCACGCCAAAGCGTTGTTTCACTCGTCGTATCGAGTCCCATCAGCTTAGCCACCTGTGGCAACATATTATAGCGAAAGGTATCCGCAAAATTGCGGGCGCCGATTTCTGTTCCCATATACCACCCGTTAAAGGGAGCCGCTGTATAGATGATACCGCCAATCTCCAGCGTCATGTCGGCAATCATAGGCACGGCATACCAACGTAATCCCAAGGAAGCGAAACCCGAAAGTTCTGGATGCTCAATGGCTACCTCCATCACTAAATGTTCAGGAATATCAAATAGCTCGGGAGGCCGCCCGCCTGCTTCCACAACCAGTGGCAATATATCAAAAGGAGTCATCGCCCCTTGCCAGCCCATATCTTTACAAGCATTGGTAAAATCCATCGAGATCGGGTCTCCGATAATCCCTTGATCGGTTTCATATCCAGCGTAACGAATGAGTTGATGGTTCCAGATGCGGATATTCGGCTGTCCCGGCTTGGAGGCGCGAAATACAGTAAGCGTTGGCTTAATTTTACCGCCATTCGTTCCTATGCGTATATGCTCCAAGAGCTCGCTGACCACCTCCGTCGCATCTGATGCGCCCCGCGCATCCCTGACTAAAAGCTTGTCCCAAAATAAGCGCCCGATGCAACGATTGCTATTGCGCCAAGCCATGAGCGCTCCGTGCTCCAGCTCTTCGTAAGTATGATCATACGTTCCCGTAGCCTCTATGTCGTAACGAATATGAAGAAGCCGGGCTTCCGCTTCATCGCGGCTTCGGCCCAGCTCCTCATAACATGTATATATAAACTGCTCCGCTTCATGCAAAAGCTGTTGTTTTACTTCCATAACATACACCCCATCCCGGCAGCTCCATGACTCAAGAGCCCGTGGTTTTCCACGCCTTCTCGTCATTATACTCCAGTGGCAGACTGGAACCAACGGGATGTGTATCTTGTTCACCTGATCTCCATATACATGGAAATATACACCAATTAATTATCCCAAATACGCACTCAGCATCCAGATATGTTTATCCATTGCTTCTCTCAAGCCGTTAAGAAGATCCTCTGTCGCTTTATCCTGTGCTGCTTCCGCTGCTTCCATCCCATTAGCCAGTTCAACAGTGATGGTTTTAAAATCAGCAACAACGGACTTCACCATATCTTCAGCTGTCTGTTCACCTGCGGACTCCTGAATAGCTGAAAGTTGCAAATGCTCCTTCAAGGTCGCAGCCGGACGGCCACCAATAGCCAACAAACGTTCAGCAATCGTATCTAGATTAGCTGTTGCTTCATTGTAAAGCTCTTCAAATTTAGCATGCAGTGTGAAGAATTTAGGGCCTTTCACATACCAGTGGAAATAATGCAGTTTCGTATACAATACCGACCAGGTAGCTACCTGACGATTCAATGCCTTGTGCAATTCTTGAATAGCCTCTTGTGTAGGTGCGTTCGTATGATTTAATGTACTCATGTTAAAATCCCCTCTCGTTTTCATTCAAAATATAGTTGGTGTAAAGCTTGGATACTCGTTAACAGTAGTGTCTGATTTTCTTCAAAATCCCATGCGTGAATCCAATAAATATTCAACAATTAATTTAGACTTAATCTAAATCCTGTTTTAATTATAACACTGTGTCGATGTTTTTCAAGTCTTTATTCGGTTTTAATCATGAAGATTACGTGAATTAATTGTAAATCAAACTCTATATGCAATAGGATATCCAGAACCAAGACTTATTTATCTTCTATACATAGGTTACATCAATAGGAGTAAAGAAGATGTTAATTTTGTCTGCTAAAGTATCTGTATTGTAGGCAAAGTCCATAACTTACTACCTCATACCTAGCCACGACAAAAAAAGAGCCGACCCGTAAGAGGGTCGGCTCTTTTATTATTCTTGCATCTCTGAAGGTTCCACGATTAAGGATACAACCTTGCCAGCATTTACATCAATCAGGCCGTGATCGGTAATTTTCAAGGCCGGGCTGACCGGCAAAGAATGCGTACTCAGCGACATGATTGGATTGTAATGGCGGTAGCCCAGCGACAGCAAGGCTGAACGAAGCTCCTTCACATGGGCCGCAACCATTTCCAGCGGTCCTTCTGTTAAAATCCCGCCTACGGTTAACGGCAAATGGGACAGCACCTTGCCATTTTCAACTACACAAAAGCCGCCTTGGCTGGATAGAACCGTATTCGCAGCCAGTATCATATCTTGCTTGTTATGCCCTACGACCAGCAAGTTATGGTTATCGTGCGAATAGGTGGTTGCCACTGCTCCACGTTCAATCGTATCTCCCCCGATCAAACCGTAAGCACGGTTGCCATTCTTTCCATACCGTTCAAACGTAGCAATAAGTCCATGTTCACCATGTTCCCATACCAGTTCCCCCTGCTCTACTTGAGCAGGGGCAATCCGTTCGCTTGTAAAAGTTGAGCCGTCCTTGACCATCATAATACGACATTGATGTGTGCCATCAGCTACATCCATCTTTACCGTAAAATCCTGCTCCGTGAGCGGATTGAGCTTCACACTTTGATAAAAATGGGCGGGGAAGCGGCTTTTTATCGGTGCTTGATGGTATTCCTCGAACTTATCGAATACCTTGAGTCCGTCCTTATAGACTTGCTCCACATCAAATTGACCAAGATCGGACAGCAGTACAAAGTCAGCTATTTTTCCCGGCGCAATTGTTCCGCGGTCATGCATTCGCATCCGTGCAGCAGGAGTAAACGTAGCTGCATAAATGGCATCCTCAGGCTTCATGCCCATTCCGATTGCTTTACTTACAATATGGTTTAGATGTCCTCGCTCTACGAAGGAGTCTGGCATCACATCATCCGTTACGAAGCAAAAATGTTGTGCCACATCTTCCTGAATAAGATAGTCCATCACTTCAGGAGTCATGGATTTTTCCTGGATTTCAATAAACATCCCGGCGGACATCCGCGCCTTCATACCTTCAATACTTTGGTGAGTATGGTCTGAGCCTATCCCCGCATAGATCAACTGATGCAGGTCCAAATCAAGCAATTGCGGCGTATGGCCTTCAATGATCAGCTCCGGGTAATGCTCACGAACATGGCGTAAGATGCGATTCGTCTTGCTCTCCGGATCACGAATGACATCCACATAGTTCATAATTTCACCTAGGCAGATCATTTCACCGGTTTGCAGCAGCGCATCAATCTCGGGAATACCGATCTCGCCTCCTGAGGTTTCGAGCGGTGTTGCCGGGACGGAGCTTGGGATGCCGTAGAACATATCAGCCACGCAATCCTTGCTGGCTTCCATCATTTCCTGGATGCCTTCCAATCCGAAAACATTCGCCATTTCGTGCGGTTCTGGTACAATCGTCGTTACCCCATTGCGAATCAGCCCATAGGAAAAGGTTGCCGGTGTCACCATTGTGCTTTCGATATGCAAATGGATGTCGATCAGGCCGGGAATCATATATTTCCCGTGCCCTTCGACAATTTCAGCAGCCTCGAAAGACTCCAGACCACGCTGACCGATATACATAAACTTACCGTCAAGTATAGCTACATTACCTTCTTCGAACGTTTTGTAGTAACTGTTATACACCTTAACTTGTAAAATCATTTTGTCTGCACGCATGATGTATCTCCTTCATCGAACCCGCTGATTATTGGACCAGCACCATTTTATCTGCCGGAAAATGCAGGGTAACCCGCTGACCACTCAGGTAAGGCGTATCCATTTCCTGATTAGCCGTAAAGTTGCCTTTCGCCGTTTCTACCACATACTGATAGCTACGCCCCAGGTAAGTACTTACCTTAATAATACCGGGAAGCTCATTTTCCCCTGTCTCGTTGCCTTCTGTTCGAATGACCAAATCATCCGGGCGAATAGCGCCCTGACGAGCACCCGGCTGGGCAGTACCCTGATTACGCGCTACGCCGAACGAAAGATCGCCTGTATTCAGTCGAATACGATCCCCTTCTTCAGTACGCTCGTCAAAGCTTAGAAAATTATTAAACCCAATAAAACGGGCGACAAATTCGGTCGTCGGATATTTAAAAATGGTCGATGGAGCATCTAATTGTTCGATGTTCCCCTTATTCATAATCGCAACCTGGTCAGAAATCGAAAAACATTCCTCCTGATCATGCGATACATACACAGTAGTGATGCCCAGTTCCTGTTGAATACGGCGGATTTCCACACGCATATTTACACGCAGGTTAGCATCCAAGTTACTCAGAGGTTCATCAAACAACAGCAGATCGGGTTCAATCACAAGCGCTCGCGCAATCGCAACACGTTGACGCTGTCCGCCTGACAATTCACCGGGGAAACGTTTTTCAAATCCCCCCAGGCTAACCGTATCCAGCATGGTCATAACGCGGCGCTTTACATCATCTTCCTTTACCTTGCGTAACCGCAGACCAAAGGCAACATTATCAAAAACGGACAAATGCGGGAAGAGTGCATAACTTTGGAATACAAAGCCGAAGTTCCGTTTATTCACCGGAACCCGAGTATAATCCTTATCGCCAAACAAAAATGTTCCTTGTTTAGCTTCGAGAAATCCTGCAATGAGACGAAGTGTGGTCGTTTTGCCACAACCACTCGGTCCGAGCAACGAGAGCAATTGCCCCCGTTCGAGCTGCAAATCGAAATCCTGCAAGATCAGTTGGTTGTCATAAGCGACCGATACGCGATCCAGAGTAAGCAGTGCCATAAGGTTGAAGCCTCCATTACCTTTTAGTGAAGTAAGACAATCCCATCAGTCGTTCAATCAAGAACATCAGGATACCGGTCAAAATCATCAGCATAACCGAAATCGCTGCAATCGTCGGGTCAAAATAATTTTCGACGTAAGTCAGCATTTGAATGGGCAGGGTGCTGAAGCCCGGTCCTGTCATGAAGACGGAGATGTCGACATTGTTGAATGATTCCAGAAAGGCAATCAGGATAGCCGCAATAATACCTGAGCGGATGTTGGGCAGAACCACCTTGAAAAAGGTTTCCAGCCGTCCAGCCCCCAAACTAAGCGCTGCTTCCTCAATCGCAAAATCAAAGTTAGACAAACTGGATGCAATGACTCTAATAATGAACGGCAACATAATCACCGTATGTCCGATCAATAGCCCAGCATATACTGGTAAATGGTAAACAATGATCAAATAGCGCAGCAGTGTAAAACCAAGAACGATACCCGGTATAAGCAACGGGGAAAGGAACAAAGCATTCAGCGCATCCTTCCCGCGAAACGAAAAGCGACTAAGTGCATAGGCGGCAGGCATACCGATCAGCAGTGCCAAGATGTTGCCTAGCAGAGAGACGACAATGGACGTTTTGAACGTGGACATAAACAAATCCACTTCAAAAATATTTTCATACCAGCGCAAAGAAAAGCCCTGCGGAGGAAATTTTAATACCGTGCCCGGCTCGAAAGAAGTGACCGATATGATCAACAGCGGACCGAGCAGAAAGATGAAGACCAGCAGGCTAAAGAAGCCTAGTCCGTAATGTTTCTCCCGCATATCCACCTACCCCTTCGGATTGAGTTTATGGGCCGCCTTATTTAAGAGACCGACCACGATAAATGTAATAACAATCATAATTGTTGCAATAACAGAAGCTAAAAACCAGTCGTTTAGCGTCATCGCGTTCTGATACAAAAATGTAGCGATAACCCGCTGTTTTCCTCCAAGTAGTGCTGGTGTCGTATATGCAGTCAGGCTGCCTACGAAAACGAGAATGCTTCCAATGATCAGGCCCGGCACAGACAGCGGAAATACGATTTTACGAAATGCGCTGAATCTGGAGGCCCCGAGGCTCTGAGCAGCATGAACAAGATCACCGTCAATATTTTCGAGCACACCAATCAGTGAAATAATCATCAGTGGTAAAAACAAATGAACCAGACCAATAATCATCGCTGCCGGGGTGTACAAAATATTCAGCGGTTCATCTACAAGTCCTAAACCGATGAGCACGTTATTTAACAGCCCCTTGCGACCCAGAATGACCATCCAGCTGAATGACCGCACCACCGGACTCGTCAATAAGGGAAAGATAGCCAGCGCAAGCAAAATACCTTTACGACGCGGGGCCTTTTGCGAAATATAATAAGCCGTCGGGAAGCCGAGTAATACGCACACGAGTGTCGTTACGACACTGACTTCCAGCGTAGTCAGCAATATTTTCAGAAAGTAAGGGTCCTTGAAGAAATGGAGATAGCCTTCTAGGGTGAATGAGCTGTTCTGTACGAAGGTCGAACCGATCGTCAACACAATCGGAATGACCATGAACACCGCCAGAAAGAGCAGACCTGGCAGCAGCAGCCAATACAAGTATGTTTTCTTCATGGGTAGCTCCTTGCGGTTATCAAAATGTTATTCCTTATTCAGCACCTGGATAAACAGCTCCAGAAAAGCTTCGCTGTCCACCTGTTCGCACACATTCATATTGGGGCTATGATTGAGTCGATTCTGCACATCGCCCACCGTTTGTCCGTCACATATACGACTGGAGGTTTCCACGTCGACATACAACGACGAGGTACCTACTAACCTCGAATTCAATGCGACACCCACGGCAAGCGGGTCATGAAGCGCACACGCTTTTACCCCGTTGCGTTCTTCATAACGCTTGGTATAAACAGCCGTACTTTCAGCTACATAATTACGAATTGCAGGATGGGACAGACGAGCAATATGATCGGCAGTCAGCAGAGCCTTCCGTGTTACATCCAGTCCCACCTGTATCAACCGACCAAATCCTGCATGAAATACGATCCGTGCGGCTTCAGGGTCAGCATACATGTTGTACTCCGCTACAGGAGTAATATTGCCGCACCCGTGAATAACACCGCCCATAAAAATGACCTCATCGACGTGATCCGTCAGTTCGGGACACTTCAGCAGCGCCAGGGCCAAATTGGTGAGCGGCCCGGTGCAAATGAGCGTCACTTCCCCCCGGTGAGCCATCACGGTATCAATGATAATATCCGGCGCAAAACCTTCGGACGCAGACATCGCTGGGACTACTCCACTCAATGCACCTCCAATGCCGTCTTCTCCATGGACACGGTGCTCGTGCAGTCCTTTACGTATTAAGGGAGCCTCCGCCCCCCGATAAACCGGAATATCCGGTCTATCCAGAAGGTCGAGGATTTTGCATGTGTTCAATGTTGCTTGTTTAAGTGAAACATTACCGCATACCGTAGTAATCGCTTGAATATCCAGCTGACCACTCTTGGCGGCCAGTAAAATACCCAACGCATCATCAATACCTGTATCTACATCTAATATGACCTTTTTCATTATTGTGCAACTTCCCGGTTCCAGCGATCGGTCCATGCCTTGATATGATCGTTAACGAACTTCATATCCAGCTTAGTCAGCTTGTTCACTACATCTGTACCGTACGTAATTCCTTCTGTATCCGCACCGGACAGTACCACCTGCGTGTTCACCGGAGAATCAACCTTCGCCTTGGCGGATTTTTCTTGAACTTCCTTGCTCAGCTGCCAGTTGATAAATTCCTCAGCCAGCTCTTTCTGGTCGGAGCCCTTCACTACATTAATCGTGTTCATTACTGCGTAAGCACCTTCACTAGGAGCTACAAATTTCGCTCCTGGCACAGCCGCCTGCAAATCTTTGAAGTACATTTCCATGATCGGACCGCCCGCAATTTCCTGTTGACTAAACATGTTCACGAACTCGGACGTTTTGCTATAAAACTTAACGATATTCGGACTCAGCTCTTTCAGTTTTCCGAAGGCTTGGTCTTCATTAAACTCCTTACTACCCGCTACCTTGGAGGCTGCATCTACCATCATCGGTCCGGCAGTCGCCGTAATATTCGGCAAAGTCACGTTTCCTTTGAACTCAGTTCCCCACAGGTCAGCCCAAGAGGTCACATTCTTTTTCACCAGCTCCGGATTATAGGCAATACCGAGACGCCCGACCGTATAAGCAGGACCATACTCCTCACCCAGCGGCGCTTTGGCAATATCATAAATTTGGTTCAGGTTCGGCACCTTGCTGCGATCCAGCTTCTCAAACAATCCCTGTTGGATTCCCTGTTGAGCATAATAATCAGACAGATAAATCAGATCGACATCTGTGCTGCCTTGACTGATTTTGTTCAACCGTTCCGCGTTATTTCCAATTTCGACCACGATGTCAACGTTATGTTCTTTTTCAAAAGGCTCGTACACTTCTTTGTTAAAAAAGTCCTCGGAAAAGCCCCATGTGGAAATAACGAGTTTCTTTTTCCCATCAGCTGAGCCATCTTTTCCATCTGTCTGACCGCCAGTAGCATTGCTGCCGCAACCTGCCAGTACCACGGATGCCAAGGTCACAGCCATAAACCCTTTAAACCATTTTTTCATATGAAACTCCCCCTGTTTTTTTATTATGCACAGCTTATGACACAAAAAAGAAAAGTACTCTTGTAAAACAAGAATACTTTTCTTCGTAAACAAAGAATAAGTTGATCCCGCTGCGCGTTATAACAGGTTCTCCCCTCAGATAGATCCGAAGCGAAAAGCCGAATATCCAATTTTATTAGGATTCTTTCAGTATGATGTTCGTAATTGCCCACTGCGTTGCTGCATCATAATCGCGCAGTAAGGCTTCTATATCGAGCTCCATATCCTCAATCAGCTTCTCGCGAAGTCTCTTCTTGTACAGCATGGACATTCGGAAATCCACTTCCAGCTTCAAGCCGGGGGCTTCCACTTCCAATGCTGCCGAGCGTGGAGAACGCCGGTGCTTCGCCACAAAGGTAACAATGTTGTTCTCAACGGTGGCCCGCAGCAGCGTGGTCCCGAAGCCGAACAGTTCCTTTGAAACTTCATTGTAAATCTGGCACATCCGCTTCTTGCTTTCGTTACTGTCGAGCAGCGTCATGAACCCACCCTCATCAGCATATTACGTACAATCAATCTTTCAACACGATAGATTATACATAAATATACGATAAATAGCAAACAAAAATCCCTAATCTAATAACATATGATGCGAAAAAGCGAACAATATGTCGAACTTTGTAGCTTTTCAACATTTTTACACTTTTTTCGTCTAACCCTTAAGTTTTCGAACACTGCTATATTCCCCGCAGGAAAATTAAAGTAGACTACAAAGTCGTTATCGTCACCACTCTGGGAGAATATTTTTTTCTTCTACTATATATGTAGTTTTTATTTAAACGCATTTAACCGTACCCCGCGGGAGACCCCAAGCGATTGTACGGTTTTTTTGTTATGTAGCTGACTGGCCAGATGAGAACCCCTTCAAGAAAAAGCCGATTGAATCCACGAGGACACTACGAGAGTAGCTGGCCACAACAGCATAAAGTTAGCTATGATATACGCCTTCTTAAAAGCATAACGATGATAAAAATACCAACAGCTCCATGAAATAAATATTCCTATCGGGTAGCTCATTATGACATAGGCAAAAATATAATTGATGAGATAATCTCCAGCTGTTGGTGCATCGAAAGAAAATGCGACCACCATCAGCATGGCCGGATAGGCAAATAACGTTAAGCCATAAACGATATTCAATATAAGTAAAATGACAAATGCAATTTGATCTTTCATGATGTTCTCCTAACTATTGCAGTCTGCCTGTATCACCATTGTGCAGCCCGTTTACGTCTCTCCTCACGCCGATCAGCTTCTTCCATTTTGCGAATATAACGTTTCAACTGCTCTTTATGATCGTCCAATTCCTGTATTCGTACAGTTGTGCCTTGGAGAAACGTCTCCATTTTACGTGTTAATTCAGCAGCCGATTCGCCCCGCCAGTCTTGCAGACGACCATATATATTTCTCATCTGCTGCTCCTGATGCTGAAGTCTTTGCTTTAGCTGTTCGCATTGCTGTACAGCCCTCCGCAGATCCCCCAGGCTCAAAGATATTCTGCCCATCTCTTTTGCCCCCTGTTGTGTTCTTACAGCTGATCTATTATTGATCCACCATCGTGAATTCCTGACCCTTGCGATCTATATATTCTGCTATCTCTGTAATCGATTCCTGATACCAGCGATTAATCCGATCTAACGTTGCCGTTGCACTATGCGCAATTGGGGTCAAAGACTGACTTTCACTTGTCCCGATATGAGCCTGAAATAACTGAATGGACGCACGGGTATCACTGGAAAATCCATGCAAGCTAGAACGCATCTGATTAGCAGCATGCTTTAGCTCCTCAGGTGTTAATTGAATTGTGCCTCCATTTTTGTTGCCCACAAAATATGCCCCACCATTAGCGCGACCATCTTGTTGTCCTGCTCCCATCAGATTCACTCCCAGTGCAGTAGCAGCAAACTGCCCGAAGGCACCCATTTGTCCCCCGTAGCGTTCGACCAAATCGCCCATGACTTCCTTGAGCTCTGCTCGCGCGGCCAGCATCTGCCCGTATGCCTGCACCCGTGGGTTACCTTCCACCAATTGACCGTCCATGGTGTACAGTGGATTGCTGATATTGCCGTTTTCATCAAATGTGAAATGATCCATGCTATGCGTCGCTTCTCCAAATACCGAATTATAGAACTTTGTAATCGGATCTTGCTGCATCATAGGCAACGTAATCGGGACATACACAATGGGAGACCATTTGGGCCCCAAAAAAAAGTTAGCCCACTTATTTTCTCTTTCGACTGGTAATGAAACAGGAATAGTGATTTTGGCTTTATTAGCCGTCTTATAATCATTGTCTATAAAATAGGTTGTACCCACATGTGGCTGTGCATCATTAGCTCCCGAACCGATAGTATCTTTCGGATTGACATAAGCGACATTCGTCTTTCGAAAATCGCCATTTTCCACCTTCTTTTGAAGATCATCCGGTAATAGATGTACAATGCTTGGTGGATTATAAGCGACTGATGACAGTCCGTTTCGCACCGCCACATATTCTGCCTCCGCTCCTCCCAGAGAATGGCCTGTGGTCGTTATTTCAGCAGAGGGATACTCTTTTTTTACAACATCATATAGATTCTGAGCTTGTGTAAATTGATTATTCTGGTACTTATCCTCATATTGAAGAAATGCACTTTGCACTTGTGGTGGGAGTTTAGCCACCTCTGCCTTATTATTTTCATAATATTGATGGACTTCTTCCAACGTTTTCGCGCGTCCTCCGACGACATCGCTGAAATCCGTTCCCCAGTCCATCGCCACGCTCCACTTGGGTCGATTCGGAGGTTCTGTCCCCCTATAACCGATGATCACCTGATTGGTCTTCTCGTTAAGGAATACAGTCGCATCGAATCCAGAACCGTTCGTATCATGCAGCATAGCTCCTTCAGGTTCAACAATCTTCCAGTCAGGAAGAATTCTGCTTTTAGAATCTTTAGCAGTCAACTCCCGGTCATAAACTCTATCCGCAATGGTCCAGTATGTTTTATCGTTAGTGTAGGTCAAGTTATTCCCACCTTGTCTATTGTGTAAATATATTATAGAGTTATGAAAAAAGGTGATTACCAGAAAAGGAGAATTGTAACTTGAACAGAAAAATCCAACTGATTCTGGCACTTATTTTAATTATTATGTATTTAGGAGGTTGTTCCAGCTTGTCCGACAAAGAGAAAAAAGAATTAGTAGACGTCGCCACTCCCATCGGTGTGGAGTTTATTAAAGAACACTATAATGCCGATTTCATATTAAAGGATTATGCTGTGGATGATCCCGCTGTCCACTCCAGGCTCTATCTATATGGGTACATTAAAGGCCACGAAGACAACAAAATTACCATCTACTATAATTATACAACCAAAGAAGTGATCGACGTCTCCGGGCCAGATTGGTTTATCGACAGTGAAGTCCCCAAATACAAGACCCCTTCTTCCTGAGAAGGGATACTCATCGAGCATCTCACTCTCAACATATTTGTAATCTATATTAAAGTCTAATTTTTCCAAAATTAAGAAGTAGTATAATTATAGTGCATCCTTTTTGCGAGCGATATAGCCGAGAGGAAAAATAAGTATAAAGTCATTGGATACAGTATATCTGGTCACAGTACATAGTTTATGTAGAATAGGTCTTTGTAACTGTATGTTAGGGGAAAATTGCATAGATGAACACCATTTTTAATTTGTACTATTATGAAGAGTATGCAATGACAAATGTAGTTAATAAAATTCACCTTTACGGCTACATAACAGTGCTAAAAGGGTATAGATCATCAAACTCAAATAAGGCTCCTTAGGAGCCTTATTTACTTGTTGCTAAACATATTTAACGCTCGTCACCTTTGGTACTATGCTGAGTTACATGAATAAAAGGATATTCGCCTTTGCTTATTTTACGTTTCCATTCTTGAATCATATCTTCTTGGGTCGGCGGTTGCTCATTCACGATTGCTCCTGTGGTTTCTTTAGCCATACTCTTTATCCTCTCATGATGGATTAGTTATTGCGTCTTAATCTTTTCTCCAGTCATTTTGATGTTACCATCCATTTCTACCAGACTCGTTTTACATTTTAAACCGATAGCATCCTTCGCGGTGACCTGTATTGTGTTACCCGCATTGAACACCAGGTTCCCGTCGGCTTTTACACGGATATCCTTTTTGCTTCGCAGTTCAATTCCATGGTCATCCAGCAGTCGAATCACCACTTCATCGTCGTTCCCCGTAATTAAAATTTCATTTTTCTCAAAAATAATAGCTTTGCGGTACTTGGTCATAAAGATCTTCGTCGACGGGTCCTTAATAAAGTCACCGCCTTTGGATCTCTTTCGGATCGAATGGGTCACAATAGCGTCTTTTTCTTTAGAGGTCGGAAAGTAGATATCTACAAAATCAAACAGCTCCGGCATGCAGTACCATCCCGTATTCCCTTCCGATGTATAAAATGTAGCCGTTGGAAAAGCGCAGGTTTCCTTGACGTTAGGCTTGACCTTATCCATTTCATAAAAGAAAACCTTCACATGATCCTGCTCGATTCCAATGACCTTGGATTTCAATGACATGCCCCGAATGTCCTCATTTACAATCAAATCCTGTTTCATTCCATCCGCTGTAGTCAGCACATATTCATGCCACAAAGCACTATGTCGTATAAACGCAACAGACTGCAGGACGTATAAAGCTTTCCCTTTAAATTTAACCTCCGCCCCAATTTGCAGCAGGACATCTCTAGCCCCTGTCGTTTGTATTTTGTAATACAAAAGATTGTCTTCCTTGCTGGCCCCTGGCTTGGTTTTTCTGGTCATCGAGTAGTTATACTGTTTGAGCTCACCTTGATTGACACCATCCGGTAATCCAAAATAAAACTGCGGTTTGTCTCCAATCGGATCAGGTATCATTCCCCAACCAATCCGAGACGCTATACGTTTTAAAAATGACCAGTCCGTTTCGTCGAATTGCATCGTAAATTCCTGTAGAAGCTGATCTTTTAAGCGGCTCGTACAATTCGCTTTGGGATATGATTTGAGTACATGTTCAAGCAATGCCTGCACCTTCATCTTCACATTTTGAAAAGATTGTCTATGAAGCACTTCATCCAACTGGCTTGTATAGGATAGGGCTTCGACGACCAAATAGGCTACATTGGACACCAACTTGATTCTGAACTGCGTGACTAATCCCCTAAATAATACAATCTGCTTCTGATCATCATTCACATAAGAAACGACTAACTTCGCCCCTGCCTCCATATGATCTGTGTACTCTTCCATTTGGGCACCCGTTAACACACCCGTCAAAAAGACTTTCACATGCTCATTCATTTTCTGTACAACTTTAACTTTCGGATTTTTAAGAGATAAAACCGTTCCATTATACTTGATGATTGGATATCCCATGTTACCGCTCCCTTTTGTCGGTTAGTTTACGTTTATCCGTTGTTTGCTTACGTATTGAATGACATCTTTAATGGTTTGATTATGTCCTTGATCGTTGAGAGCCTCATCTAATTCAGGGAGCGTGATAAAGGTTTTATTTTTCTTTTGAAAATATATGTCCGCTATAGGGAATGGCTTTGCACCATCTGGTCCAGAGCCCGTTTCATAATAAGCAATAATGATAACGTCTTTTAATCCATCCTTATTTACATCCTTGAAGGCCACTGCTTCTACGCCTTCATCAGCATACCACCATTCATTCCCATATAAATCTGGAAATGAATATATAACTCGCTCTCGATCATCTAATAGAAAAAAGTAGTTTTTGGGAATTTCATCTTTCTTTGCTTGAGTCGATACAAACCTTACTTTCCCAAAGCCTTCAAGAGTAGTTTGAAAAGACTGTGACTCTTCAACTTCATACTGGTTGGTATCCAATCTCTCTTCATTTACAACGGTAGCTGGCTGATCAACGACAGAACTTAGCTCAGTCCATAGTTCCTCATTCTGCCTGATATTCTCTGGAATTTGTGCAAGACGAATTTCATATTCCGCATGGTCCCCTACTGCATGAGCCACAGGGATACTAATACCTAATGAATCACTTGTGAGGTAACTAAACGATTCCATTTCTGCTTCCGCAGGCGAACCTTTGGTTACATCCGCGTTTGCTAACAATTGAATCAAATCATCTTTTGTGAAATCACTGATTATTCCTTGTTGCTCCGGCTGAACAGCTGTAATCTTCCCGCTTTTTATAAGCTCAATAAAAGGTTTCTCGACCTTTACCAGATCTCTCAATCTTATTCTTGAAGCCTGCTTCATATCCAGATTCGTCGTATAAAACATATGACTAGGATAGGCTGCGTCCTTCACATAATGAATACCCGTATATTGAACACTCAAGAATCGTTCACTTTGTCGTTTGATCTCATAATCAATTTCAACATGGACTCCAGAATTGGAATCCGCATAGTTTTGTAATCCTTCTAAAGCATTAGTCTTAAGAATTTGGTTTAAAGATTTCTGCTTTGCAATATCCTTGAGTTTTGTAATTTGAGGGTATTTAATCACGATCCCATGTTCTGAATATTTCTCTTGAATGAGTTCATAGCTTTGCTGTTCACTAGTATTCGAGGCGGTGCTATACTCAGAATCAATACGGACTTCTCCACTTTTGGAGAACTCAATGATAATGTTCTGTTCAGAATCATCACTGTTTATTAAGAAACCATCGCCGTGGTCTAATACTTCGATACTCATGCTATCATGTTGTCGATTTTCTAAAATAAGCTCATCCACATCCTTGTTTAATTCCCACGAATCCGGGAGCTTCATCTTACCTACATCTATGCTTTTCTCCGTCCATTTTTGTCCAGACAACTCCCACAAATCAACAAATACGGGGTATGGATGATATATGGAGACATGTCCCCCTAACCACAACTGTATTCCTTGGTCTGGATCTCGAACCACAAAGTCTGTAGTCAATTCTGGCCCGCCATCCTCAATCATCTGGGCGTGTACAAGCTGCTTCGTACTCCACCACTGAATAAATGTGTATTTATCTCCGATTGTACCTGTCAGTGTAGTAGGTGCTCTATAATTCACAACTCTAACGTTTAGCTGTCCACTTTTTAACTGGAACGATTTTGTTATCACAGTAAGTTTGTTATCAAACTTTTCTGCAAATTCTCCGTCCTTTATCTCTACACTTTCTGGTTCATTTAGCAACAAATTAAGATCCTGTGTGAAGTCCTGTAGCTTGCTTTCTCTAACATCAGAATTCATATTCTCATCGTTAATTATATGAAGTGTCTCTAGCAACGTATCCAACTTTTTCGAATAGGAAATCGTTTTGGCTTCATTTTGGAGAGAACGCGTATGATTTGTTGCTGCTTTTGAAGAATCATTTCCCTTCGTACATCCGTTCATTACTAAATAGGAAATTAGTAATAACAGCACGTAACAAATTCGCCCATGCCTTAAGAAACTCACGCTGGATATCACACTCTCTACAATTTATCGTTCATCTCTATGCTCGTAATCTTCCACTTGCCTGACTGTTTTTCTAATGTAAATACAAGTCCTTGGTTTGATTCCTCTTCTTCTGAGTTACTCTTTACCAAAAACGCCCGCTGATTAGCCTTATTAGCAATCTCTTTTATATTCAGATCTAATCCCGTATAGTCCATAGCGGAAAAATCTATGATATCTTCAAAATTATTTTTTGGACTTGCTGACAAAGCTGTGAATTCCGCCATCTCAGGCAAGTGTATCAAGAAGCGATTCATAAGATAATGATCTTCCAAATAATTTTGGATAATATCTTTAGGAACCGTAGGGTATACAAATTTTTTATTCTTATTTTCATATAGGACTTTTGTTTTTTCGGGTCCGCTGCTATCGAATTTCTGATATGTCATGATTGTATGTTGTTGAGTATCCTGAAAACGGTAATAACTCACATCCTCAAAAACACCATCTTTATTAATATCCTCCAGCTTCCTGATTCCTTGCCCTGTTGCTTCTGGATAATTGTAATTCAGGTTGCTAATTCGGTTATGGTCTAAAGTAAATATAGAGAAGCCTTCTGCCTCATCCACTTCGCTAGTGGAATATACTACGATGAAATCACGCTTAGTTTGGTCTAAATGCATAACCTTAACGTCCTTATTAATATGCTCTGTAACTATCGGATCATCCAATTCTCCAATTATTTTAAGGTGGTCATCCTTATTTCTTACTACATATATAGATTCTAAATGATCCGATTTTTTCCCAAAAGCAATCACAAATTCTAAAGTACCTTCCTTATCAATATCCTGTTTTATTAATTTTTGTAATTTCATATTAGCGGGTTGAATTTTCTTAATAAACAGATCTAATTTATTCGATTCTTGCACAATAGCTTTGCTTGAATCATACGTTAGCTCATGGCTACTAGCAGTCGATATAGCTGATTTAGAAACTGTGCCCTTTACCTCAACTTCTTTCTTCAGACCACAACCACTAAAAATTAGAACAACTAAAGCAAGCACAAATAGCTTCTTCAATTACACTCCCTCTTCTTTCGAAACATAAATTTTTTATAACCTGATTACCTTGACAAAGGTTGTTTAGGCTCAGGGAAAGCAGTGTCCGGCATATTTTTATAAATCGGGATCCTAAAACTAAGAGGTGCATCAACAGTTTTAAGACCTTTTGAAAAACGGTCAGCTTTCGTATAAGCATCCATAATATTCGTAGCATATTGTTTACTAATAGTTCCGTTCTTCTTGAATGAATTTACATTCCACTTTAAGCTATAGAGAGTATCTTGTCCCTTTTGAATATAATTCTCATTAATCCACTTACCTCCACCAATTATCGCACTATCTACAGAGTTCCAGTTCTCTGACTTGGCTTTTTTCGCACCCTTTATACGTGCATTTCCATCATTCGCACCAATGCCATACATATTGTACCATCCGATATATCCTGGAACCTGTCCTCTTCCTAAAGTTGAAGTCCCACCTCCTGATTCGACCATGGCTTTTGCCGCTAAAAATACTGCACTCGCCTCATTCCCTCCTGCCTTTAGAAATACATCTCCTTTATTAGCTAGACTTTTGCTTAACACTTTATTAACTGCCTCTTTATTTTGGGTGTTCTTATCATACTTTCCAGATAAAAATTGAAATACACGAGATTCAGTCAGAAAGTTACGTGGATCTAAAAAATATGAAACTGCTTTAGGGGAAGCGGCGTTATAATCATTATCATATTTAAGCTTCGAGTCCCTCCAAGGCGGTGAGTATCCATATTTGCTCACTTCGGTACATACCAGTCCATTTTTCATTTCTGCCTTGAGAAAACTATTAAAATCTACATTCGTTTCTTCCGCTATAAAACGCCAAGAAGGATGCTGCTTGTGTAATTTTAACAGCGCAGACCTGTATGATTCTGGGAATTTAGCAAGTTCAGCTTCAAAACTATCATTTCCTGAATTATCAGGAGGTACTTGTACAGGTTTAGAATCATCCTCCTTAGGTACCTCAGGATTTGGATTTGGATCGATCAAATCAAGTTTCTCTCGTATAGCTCGTCCCGCCTTCTCAGCAGCCAGCTTTTCACTGATATCTCCGCTCGCTTCAGCCGTCATCCAGCGGACGGTTTCTTTTTGCATCTGCTCTTGGGCCCACTTGGACATCGTCGCCATTTCACGTAACTTGCTTCGCAGCCCCTCTGCCAGCTTTTGCGCTTTACGCATGCCGACTTCGTCGCCATTTGCTTGAGCAATATACCAATCTTCTTTATATTTACGCAGCCAAGATTGAGCCCAGTCGGGATAATTCAGTTTTTGCTTCTTCTGTTCTGCTGCAAGGTCAAAAGCCTTAGCTTTTCTGTGCGCATTAGCAGTTGTTAAAGCTTTCAACATAGGTGTTGCACCAAACGTTGGTTCTTTCCACTTCATATGCCTTCTCCTTTGTTAGGGATGCTTAGAAGAATCGTATCTCCGACATACAGGTATCGTGATATTTGCTTCCTTTCTCTACTGCCTCAATCGTTATTTTCACAAATGAAGTGTGAACGGCGCCATCAGGAAATTCATTATTTAAAAAATCATTATCTACCATCATGGTCTGTCCATTCGAGAATTCCAGTTTCATTCGTTTAACTCTATTATTTGCTTGGAAAGTATCAGATGACTTTGCCAAGCCATTGATGAGCTCAAACCCCTTCAGTTCTTGCATAGAACCAAAATCAACCTTGACCCACTCTCCAATCCCGTCTCCCTTGACTCCTTCACACCAAGCTGTACTCGCATCTCCATCCATAATGTTTCTAGCAGCATAGGAATTCCCAGCTTGATCTGGAAGTGCAGAAGAAGCAATGATTTTCTGTGCCGGGATGCTTTTTCTATATTTCATTAAATCCGCTGTAGTCTGTACCCATTGTGTAGGGGACACATTATAGCCTATCCTGTGTAATACATTGGAATATTTTATAGGCAGACCTATTTGGATGTTTCGTTGTTGCGTTTCACCCTTGGAGTTCAGAAAAGCAACCCTGTGGTTATCTAAAGTTAAAACAGGAGATTCTGTGGCTTTCATCAGTTGCTTCTTCTCCCCTGTCTGTATATTGAACATATACGACTTATCAATATGGTAAGAAGAGAGCAGCAATTGATCGTTATAAAGCCACTGTTCAATCTGTATTCCCTCTATTCCTAGCTTGATTTGTTGAATTTGCTTTTTCTTAGACAAGTCATAGATCAATACATTATGTTTACGATCTACAAGGGCAAATTGGTTACCGTCAGGTGAAAACACTGGAAGATCGAGATAGTGACCATCATTTAAACGCCCCAATGCTTCAGTTTTCTGTCCTCGGCTCATATAATAAAAACCGGCAGCATCATCTGTGTAAACACATTTGCGTAAGTCAGGAGACATAACAGCGTAGTCCCTACTCGGCACCTTAAATTCATATAATTTCTTTGTGGTAGATAGATCAAAGATTTTGATCACTAAATAATTCAATTCGGTTGACTCTCTACATAAGGCAATACGCCTGCCATCATCCGAGAAACCAGCCAGATACAACTCATATTCAGGATACGTTTCACCTTCACTTGCATGTAATTTACCTATAATGTCATCTAAATCAATATAGGTATTACCTGTAGGATCATCCATGTCAGCTAAAAAATCCATAGGCATATTTCCATTTTCCGCTTCAAACAACAACCAATTTATGGGCCTTTTTGCTGGAGGAGGTTTCTTGGGCTGAGAGATAGCAGCATGAGTTTCATTCTGCTCCCGCGCTTTTTGGTCCCCATTCGATTGTATACACCCGCCTAGTATAGAAAAAATCAAGACGAGCAACGCAATTTTATTTATCTGCATCATAGATTTTCCTCATTTTCTACAATTCATCACAATAACTTCAGCTCACCTATACATGTATTTGGGAAGTCCGCGCCTTTTTTCACTTCTAGAATGGTAATTTTAACGAAAGATGTCCGTATGGGTTCATCGAACTTGAAGCGGGTGTCATTATTCTCAAGCATCACAGATTGTCCATCCAAAAAATCAAGTTTCATTTCTTGGATTGCATTTACGTCTAAATACTTATTGTTAACTCGTATAATACCGTCAACCATCTCCATACCTCTGACCTCTTGAATTGAACCCAAATCTATAGTTACGGTTTCTCCTACTCCGCCTCCCTTCGTTCCTTCACACCAAGGGGTTAAATTATTATCGTCCGTTAAATTGTTCACACTAAAAGAATAGTTACTCCGATTAGGAAGTGTAGAAGAGGCCGTAACCTTTTTCACTTTGACCTTGTTGCTATATTTCATATAATTAGTTTTTGTTTCGATCCACTGTATTGGGACAGTGAGTACTCCCTGATTTTCGGTAAAAGAGGATATATCCTGTTTTCTTCCATCGCTCACATGAACCAGATACATTTTTGGAGCTTCGTATTCTGCTGACAGCACTAACTTTTGATCAGGGGATAGTATAAATGGTTCCGAGCTTTTAGTTATCCACCTTTTTTCTCCGTTCTCTATATCCAGTGAATAAACATCTTGTGTGTAATTTTCGTCCTCTTCAGAAACTTCATAAATCAATTTATCCTCTTGATCCCATTGCAAAAGCGAAGCCTTAGAACCTACAAGTAAACGTTTTGCTCCACTAATATCGGACAGATTCAGCATAATGATACCTGGTTGGTCATTTTCCTCAAAACAGAATCTAGTGCCATCTGGAGAAAATAATCCTGAGCTAATAATACTTAAATCCAGTTTATTTCTCCCAAGGTTTAATTTTGTTGTTTGCATTTCTTGTACATCATATAAATATACTTGCCCATTCAACTCATAAAGATATTTACTTAAATCAGGGGAAGCTATAGGGTAAGCCATTGAGGGCACTACAGACTCAGACTCTTTTTTTCCTGAGTTCAGATCATATACTTCGAAAAAGAGTTGCTGTAGCCCTCCTTCCACATCAGAAATATCCCTTATAATCGCCATTCGACTTCCATCGTTCGACACTCTACTGACAGTTACTTGGGAGCCGCGATATTTTATTCGTTCTTCCTTAGTTTGCATCGCATCTACCAAATCATCGATTCGTATATAGGTCTTTCCTGTAGGATCATCTAAATTGGTCAAAAATTGAGTAGGTTCTGGATCTTCTTCACCATTTAAAAGCCACCGTGCTTTTTTTTTAGTTTTCACTGCATTTTGTGTCATCGTAATACTTTCGACTGATGATATTTTTTGAGGCTGAGATGATGTAGCAACAGTTCCCTTTTCTTTAAACTGATTGCATGATGATATAATAACTGTCAGAACAATAGTCATTATTAATCTTGTAAGTTTCACTTCTCCACCACTTTCTATAAAAACTAAGGTTTAAACTCAGAATACTAATCTTGAATAATTCGTCTAATTGAAATAACAAAAGAATACATAGGTTTAGAATTTATCCAATTCGATGAAAGAGTATTGATTCTCACATTTTGTTTCTTATTTTTCTTATCTGCTTTTTGGGGATATGGGTTTCTGCCTGATTCATGAATAACTTGTCCATTACCTATATAAATCCCTACATGTACTGGTTGTACTTTGGGATAGTCATCTTTTCCCCAGTTATACAAAATCAAATCTCCTGGTTTAAGATTCTTAAGATCGCCACTGGATCTCAAGCTCTGGTGGCTAACTCCTTTGCCACTGTGTATTTGAACCTTAGTGTTACCTCCTATTTGCTCTTTAAGTACAGTTAAATAGACAGATGAGGTAAAGTCTGAACAATCCATATACGGTGGTGGATTGTCCACATCAAGTATCATCGTTCTAATTACTGTATTAATACAATATGGAATTCTACCTTCAAACTTCTTAGCGAATTCCACAATTGCTTTTCTTTTCTCATCAGCAGAACTGTTGGATGGTGTAGGCTTCGGTTCCTCCTTCTGCGGCTTTTCAGGAGTAGTCGGCGGTTTCTTGCCCGGTTCCGTTTTCGTTGTTGTCGTCGTTGTTGGAACTGCTGGCGCTGCAGCCTTATTAACCTTAGGCCATGGAAGAATCCCATTGGCTACTTGATGTAGGTACACTGCGAGCACATCACGACCATAGCCCTTATTCTCCAGACCGTATTTTTTCGCAAAGTCATGCAGTGCGGCGTTAAGCTCCTTATCCCAATCGCCTGTAGTTGGAAGCTTGTACGAGAAGCTATCTGGATACTTCTTGGCAAGCTTGTTCAAATTCTCCCTGGCAAGCTGGCTGTTCACGCCATACTTACTCCGCAGAGCAGCTGCTTCCTTGGCTAGAGCCTTTTGATCGGCGATGGTCAGCTTATGGGCCGCATCTGCGTATTGTCCGGACAGCTCCTCCAGCCGATTCGCATCCAGATAGGACTTGGCTGAATGCCCACGAATCAGCTCGTTGATCAGCACATTGTCACGCAGCTGGTTGGCGAGAAGATGCATCTGCTTTTGCTTGGCTTTGTCGTTGGCTCTATGCGCTTCCCACCACTGGGACGTGTATTCATGCATTTGCGCTCTGGCCCAGGCAGGCATACGATCTATTTCTGCCACCTGCTGACGCAATTGTTTGGCCTTGGCTGCTGCTTCCTTGGCCCCCTTTTTGTCCCCTGCTGCCACGGCTTTGTAGTAGTCCGTTTTATATTGGAGCAGCAAGTCCTGTACCCATTGCGGATATCCCTTCCCTTTCAATTCTTGAACTAGGGATTTATAGGCTTTCAACTCTGCATCAGGCACCTGATTTTTCATGAGCTTACTAGCCTTGATATGAAGCGTTCCATCAGTTCGGATATAGCTGGTTTTGCACGTTAGAGATATTTCGCGAGTAGCGTTCATTTGTACTTTTTTGCCGTGCAGCACCAGGTCTGTATCGGCGTGAAAGGTAAGATCATGATGACTATACACGTGAATACCGGATGCAGGGTTTAAGCGTACAAGTATTTTTTCTTTCTGGGTGGAGAGGGCTAATTCCTTATCATCGAATCTCGCCACTTTTTGTGTTTTGGTATGAAACAGCTTTCTTGACGGCTGGCTAATTTCATCTCCTTTGTAGTCTCTTTTACGCAGGGATTGAACCACACGAGCTTCCTTTTCTTTGTTAGATGGAAAATACAAATGGACATGATCCCCTAGCTCAGGCATGCAATGCCAACCGATCCCATCCCCGGTATACATGGTGGGGTATGAAAACCAGCAACCCTCAACTTTGGACTGCATAGAATCCACGGACAAGTGAAGTTTAACGGATTCGTTTTCACCATCTAAATCAATGACTTTCCCTTCAATAGAGGTGCCTTTAATAAACTGATTATGTATAACCTCCCTCGGAATACCTGCTTCCGGAACGAGAACGTAGCCATATGTCATAATACCTTGCTTCATCTCTGCGTGGATCTGATCAATAACCCAATGCTTTCGTTGAAACACAACGACATCTCCAAGTTCAAAACGCTTCGTATCCTCCACTTCAGCATATGTATACCGGGGACCTGACTTTGTTTTTTGGAGGGAAAAGTTAATGCTACGCAATTCACCTTTCACCTGTTCTTTCGAGGTACCTAACCATAATCTCGGAAATACGGATGTAATCTCGGCAATGAGTCCAGTTTGCAGATGAGAGGCCATTCTTTTTAGAAACTCCCAATCACTCTCCTCATACTGAATAGTAAAGCCGCCCAGCTTTTGATCGCTGTCCGCCAGGTCAATAAAATCCCCATGTGGATAGGCATCTATAAGTTCGCGGAACAGTTGATAATACGTCAAGTTGCTATTTTGAAACGAACGGTTTTTCCGTTGTTGATCCAATAAATATGTAAAAGACGCAGCCTCAAGGTACATGTGATATACGCCATTTTTGAATGCAATTCTAATATTGGTGACGATTCCTTTAAAAATGCTAACTGTCCCTCGGTCTTCATCCGTCTCATATACCTCTAGCACATCTTCATCGTAAGCTAATCCATCATACTTTGCATGATCCTCATCCGGTATGAGAGCAGTGATGCACACCTTGCCGTGTTCATTTATCTTCTGTGTCAATTCAAAATCAAGTAGCCGGATAATTTCATACGGTGCATTCACTCTAATATTTCCATAAGTCAGCATAGTTCCTGCCAGTCCCATCTTACTCCCCCCGTTTGCTTTTCATATGATGCAATTCCTACAATCTGTTAGCTATTCCTGCCCATCTGTCGTGAATGAAATTTTGCCGCACCACATGCATAAATTCGTGGAGCAGCTCATAAGAGCCGGAGATTGATCTACGTATACATCCTTTTTTCCATTCAACCAAGGCATAGAAACGCTCGGTTTGCAGGGCTGCGGAATGATTTTCCCGGAATTTCCTTTGTTAGCAGAAGAGACTGCAGGATTATACATACTACGGCACTTTCCGAAAGAAGGGATATGCGTCTGCGGGTGAAAATCCTGAATATTCCCTTGCAGTTTGTCGCCAATACTAATTCCCCTGTTAGCTGAAACACTAAATCTTCCCGTATGACTTCCATAGCTACAATGTATCTGTGCCCCATCCACTACATAGCTCTCACTCATTCTTGGACTCTCCTTTGTATAGATGGCCCCTCTGTATCGACCTTTTGTAATTTCAAGCCTGCCAGATTGAACTTCAAAATACATTCAGCCACATCAAGATCTACAATGATATGATAATTGGCATCCTGAACCCTGAATATTTTATGATTCTCTACTTTATATTCATCTAGAATGATTTTCTTCAGTGTACCGTCCCTATGATATTCACTACGTGGTGATAAACACATCAGGCTAGGCGGATTTGCCAGCCAATACCTTGTTTGCTGCATTCGCTGCATATCGGCAAAAACAACCAACTTCCAACTTAATCTGGATTGATATATATCAAAGATTTCCTTTAGTTGTTCAGAAACGATGGATACCGGATGCTCTATAAAATCAATATAGTCCGCATCACCTGATACATAAAATTGTAAAATAGATTCTTCATCAGTACATGATGAGCTTTCTGCCCATTCCAACAACTGCCTGCGATTCGTCTCTACTGGATATATATACTCTGTAATACGATTATCCTGTTGAATCATGTAGTACTCCATAAGCTGTTGAATACACCACCTCACTGATTCCTTTATACTCCCCTATTCTTACTTCCAAATCGTTCTCACATTTCAATGCCTTGAATTCAGGTAAATGTACAGCCTGCTGAATAGCATCTTTCGCTAATTTCAGAATATATTGATGAAATTCCCCTGCAGCCTGGAGTACAAATCGCTCCACATCAGGCTGAAAAATCTTATTCATATAGGGTTTTCGAAGCTGATTCAATTCATCCTCCAATTCTCCCAAAAAGCTGAATGCCCAGCCTGCATCATAGGTTCCATAACAAGGTTGAGGATCAAAGAACCAATATTTATCATAGGCTTCGACGACATAGTTATAGTTGCGATCCATCAGATACGTGCGCCTCATAGAATAAGTAATGTATCCGATCCTTGTCTTGGCCAATTCTGCGGAATTGGCTTGTAGGCAGATCGATTGAAAGGATTGAATAAAAGAAGAGATGAGCTCATCTTTTCTTTGTTCATACAAAGACGCTGCTTGATGTAATTTCTGGTTCAATACATCTTCCGCATAGGTCTTATGGAAGTGTTCTAGGGCTTCCAGTCTATTCATAATTCCACCTCTGAACCTATTATATAGAATATTTACATGATATTACTGGTTCTATCCTCCTGTTTTATTACACAATTTTCATATCATGAGATTACATATGAATTTATGAAAATAGAATGAAAATAATCATATATTTTCGTGAATATGTAATGATATAAACAAAAACTCTCCAAGAAAGGCTAGAATTAGACCTAAGAAATGAAGGTTTGCGCAAGCGAATAGGTAAATGGAAGTAGAAATATCGGTTTATAATGAAATAATCATGTATAATTAATGATACGCTCCAAAAACACATTCAGAGGATCGGGAATGGGATACACAAACTGCTAGAGTTTTTGGATAACCACCACTTTGCATCAGGATTGGAGATACATGATTAGTTCACCTACAGGTTTTTATAATAGTATTCAAGAGGCTACCGCGCATGTCATTGATGTGCTAAGTGATATTTTACATGTAAACACCATTTTTATTGCAACTAATGACGGCATTACGAATGTGATTGTAGATTCATTTAACAGGGAAGAGGTGCTCGTTAAGGAAGGGGATGTGCTCCCTTTTGAGCTTAGTTATTGCAGTCTGGTATTGGACCATCCTGCCGATCACCTCACGATTTCAGAAACGACGATTCACCCGCACACATGCGATTTAGATGTGACTAAAACCATTGGAAACCACTCATTTACAGGAATCCCTATTCGCATGAAAAATGGTCAGGCTTACGGAACCATTTGTATCTTGGACGCGCCATCTGTACATTTGACAGAATCAGAACTGAAGGCACTACAGGCTATGGCCGTATTTCTGGGGTATGTAGTTGAACTGGAGAAAGGCAAGATCGATGCTGAAATATCTTCCATGAGCAAGCTGGATTTGATATCTTCCCTGAGTAATAAAATTCGGTTTTCGCTGACCGAAATATGGGGAGCCACCGATCTCATGCTGACGACGGAGTTAACCGAGGAACAACAGCAATATATGAGCATCATGGAGTCGAGCAGTCGCTCGCTCATGACGTTATTGAGTAATATTTTGGATTACAGCCATATGGAATCCAAGCAGATTGATGATATTGAAGATCCATTTGATCTGAGAACGATGATGGAAAATGTGTTGAGCCTGTATACAGAAGTAGCCGCGCAGCGGAATCTAGAGTTGAAGCTCGACTGGAATCTCACCAGCTCGCCTATTTTTATCGGGGATGAAGCTAAAATTCGCCGTATGCTGATTAATTTGGTAGATAATGCAGTAAAGTTTACAAGCACAGGAGCTGTCATCTTATCTGCAACCGCTCAATCCGTGACCGATGCACCTGAGGTTGAACTGGAGTTAAAGGTGAAGGATACTGGGATCGGTATATCTCCTAACAAACTGAAATTGTGGCTTGAGCATGACCGTGGGAACTCCCCCTCATATGGCAATCCAGGATTGGGTTGGCAGATTACCAAACATCTATTAAAACGAATGAATGGTAAAATGACTGGGATCAGTGAACCTGGTAGCGGGACAGAAATAACGCTCCAGTTCACTCTGAAAACATACCAGGAGTCAGCATGAAATAGAAACTAGCTTGTGATAATTATAGGACACATCATGTAATAGAAGCCCGTGACGCATAACGTCACGGGCTTTATGTTATGAGTACGTGTCACTAGGCAGTATTATCACCCTATGCCGCACGTTTGTGCATAGTCAGACTTAGTAACGTTTGGGAGCAGCCAGCTTGGCCAAATCCGCCATATACGTAAAAAAGGCTTCTGGATCTGTATCGTATACCAGGTTCACAGGACGTCCCTCTGCCTGTTCCACCGTTCTGCCCTGACTTGGACCTTCTGCGATAACGCTGCAATGCACCGTCTTTTTCTTGACAATGTCCGGGCGTCCTACGGATGCAGTGGTCAGTACATCCCACAAGTAGTAGGTTGAGTTCGTTTCGCTATAAACGAGCGGCGGACATCCAGCATAGCAATTACCCAAGAAATCCACGCCTTCATATCGGCGCTCAGCCGCCCAACGATTGCGTACTGCTGGAGTTAATGGCACTTTGCTTGTGCTTTCCAGCGCTACCAGATCAATCGTGATGCCGCTTTGCCACACCCGATATGCCGCTTCTGGGTCCCAGAACACATTCCACTCTGCTGTGCCGTCATGCTCAGGCTCCTCCACATTCCCTTTTTCAAAGGTGCCGCCCATCCATACCAGCTTTTCAATCTTTGCTTCAATATCCGGTGCTTCATCCAGCGCTCGCGCCAGATCGGTTAGCGGTCCAGTGAATAGCAACAGCGTCTTACCTTCAGCTCCGCGTACCTTTTCGATCAGATGCTGATGAGCTGGTAGGGATGAAAGCGGTGCTTCCATACGCCCTGATTCATTCAGTACGGGTAATGCATCCACATAGAAGGAATGTAAACGCCAAGCGGCAGGAAACGGATTTTTACCGCGTGAATTAGACTTTGCGACTTCCACAGGCCCTTTATTTTGTCCAAAACGATCAATAATTTTACGGCTGGCATCCGTCGCAGGCTCCAGGTAACCATCTGCTGGAATCACCGATACTCCGGTCAAATGAACCTGCTCCATCTGAAGCAGCATAAAAAGGGATACTAGATCATCCACTCCACCATCATGATTAAAATAAACGTTTGTCTGACTCATCTGTCTCTTCCTTCCTTTATCCCCGTAAAACAGGCTTGTTCTTATCGGCAACCACCCTTCATTATGCCTGATCGCTTCACAGGAGTAAATGTGGGATAGTGCGTGAATCAGGGATTTTTTGCTTACTCCATGCTTAAGATAGGTAGAAATGTGTGTAATAACAGGGTAGAATCATGGGTCCTAATCGGAAGCGTAAGAAGGAGAGATGCATATGACAGCCCGAACAATAGAAGAGTTGGAGCAGATCCGTAAAGAATGTAAATCCATGGTGACGAAAAGGGCTGCAGCTTCGGGTGGAGCGGTATTGGTTCCAGTTCCAGGGGCTGACGTTCTTGCTGATGTTGGCATTTTGATGCAGCTGCTGCCTGCCATTAACGGAAAATTCGGATTATCTGAAAAGCAACTGGAAGGCCTGGACGCAGAAACAAAATCCATGGTGTATGGTTTTATCACCTCAATTGGCAGCAAGCTGATCGGGCGGCTCATCACCCGTGAAGCCATCGTGCAGATTCTACAAAAAATGGGTATTCGGATCGCTACCAAGCAGGTCAGCAAGTTTGTCCCCCTTCTGGGGCAAGGGCTAGCCGCGGCAATTGGCTTTACTGCCATGCGAACCATTGGCAATCGGCATGTCGATCAATGTTATGAAGTAGCCAAACGCTTGCTGGAGCAGCGAACTGCCGCAGATACCGCGCGCAACTGGACGGTTCCACAGCAGCCTCTAGAGCCTGTGGGAGTTGATCATTTGCCAAACCGGGACTCGGAAGCAGCAACCCCACTACTGCCGGCACCCCCTAAAGATTAAGTTCTTCGCATTCGAGTCAACCATCCATTTCACCCGCACGGGGTACTGCAGATCGAGACAGCTCTTGTATCCCGTGCTTTTTAGCCTTCCACCTTGGCTCCATAGGAGCGAGCTACCGCTACTGCCTGCTCGATATCCAACTTGGCTCCGGTGATGTCCAGATCTTTAAAATTCACGCCATCCATCTTCGCACCGCGCAGGTCTGTTCCTTGAAGATGGGCTTTGTGCAGTCTTACCCGGGTAAGATCCGCCTCCCGCAAATCTGCTTTTTCCAAATTGCATTCGGATAAGTCAGCTTCCTTGAATCGTATTTTTCGCAAATCTTGTTTTCTTAAATCTGCATGACGCAAATTCGTATAAGACCAGTCTCCACCCGTAATTGTGATACCATCCATATTCGCCCCTGCAAAATCTGAACCTACCAGCTTGCAGTTATCAAACCGGACTACAAACAGATTAGCGCTGGTGAACAAACAATTGGTAAAAGCCGACTCCTTGTAGTGAGATGCATTCAGAATGGCTCCGGTAAAATCACAGTCCACAAAAGTACAGCCTTCCACGAGGGACTCATTCATCTCCACACCCCGAAAGCGACATCGGGTAAACTCGCAATTTCTCCACTCGCTTTCTCTGGCATCCATTGAACCAAAATCACGGGCTTCATAGACCTCATCTGTATAAAAGAACATGTTCTCTCTCCTATTCCTTATTCCCTATATTAGGAATTCAGCATTTCGGCAAGGACCGCTCAAAACCGCCTTTCATTTTTCCCAGTAAACCCTTCATCATCTTATGATCCTGCGGCGTAAACTCAGACATACACGACCGAATTAACTTCGTATAATAAGGAACTATCTTACTTAACAGCTCTCGTCCTGCCTCTTTTAATCCGACAGTCACCATCCGCCCGTCACTCTCATGAGCCACACGTTCAATCATGCCGTCTCGCTCTAATCCGTCGATCAGCCCCGTCATGGTTCCACGCGTCACATCAGCTTTTTCCGCTAACTCTGATGGTGTCATGCGATGCGGCGAGTGGCAATGCAACAGGCTAAGAACAATAATCCGACCCTGAGAAGCCCCCAACTTGCTAAAATCCGTATCCATTTCTCTGAAAATACCGTTAGCCAAGCGTGCAAATGTCACAAAAGTTTCTATATTATCCACTTCGGCATCTTCATGTCCAAAGCTACGCAGCACCCCGCGTATGGAGTCATTATGAAAATTAAAGTTCATAGTCTATCCATTCCTTCCTTAATCCCACTTGTTCCGTCAAACGGTAGCTTTTCCATTCATCTGGCAGCAAAGAAGCATACGGCTCCTTGGCAAAACGATCATCTACCAGAACCAACAACCCTTCGTCGTGCTCTGTGCGGATAAGCCTGCCACCTGCCTGAAGGACCTTGTTCATCCCTGGATATACATACGCATAGTTGAAACCATTCCGTCCCTGTTCCGAAAAGTAATCCCGCAGCACATCCCGCTCTGCTCCAATTTGCGGCAAGCCGACGCCGACGACCACTACCCCATTTAAGCGATCCCCAGGTAAATCGACACCTTCAGCAAACACACCACCCAATACGGCAAAGCCAAGCAAGGTGTGCTCTTGCCCAGGCTGGAAGGCCTCTAGGAACTGATCCCGCTCTGGTTCGGTCATCCCCGGACTTTGTACCAACGTATTTGCGGACACGTCCCGAAGCATGAACTCCTCATATACCTCACGCAGGTATGGATAGGACGGGAAAAATACAAGGATATTTCCTTTCCGTTCCACAACCAATGCAGCCAGCATATCCGCAATCGCCCCTTTGGAACGCTCACGATCCCGATAACGGATGGAGAGCGGCAGCAGACGTACATCCCACTGCTCCTGATGGAAAGGGGAAGGAACCTGTAACGTATAATCTTCCTCACTTGCTCCGAGCATGTCCCGGTAATAAGCAAGCGGTGTCAACGTCGCGGAAAAATAAATGGCTGAGCGGTAGCCCTTAATAGCTTGTCCCAACAAGTGAGAAGGATCGAGGCAGAACAGCTTGACCCTCACTTCACTGCGCCCTGCTTCCACATAAGTAACGTACCGTTCATCATATAAAGCAGCAATCCGCAGCATATTCTGAGCGGTAAAATACGTATCTAGAAGCAATGCATAAGCCGTACTCTCACCGCTTGCGTAGCTTGTACTACCGCCCATCACCAGTTCACGTTCAGCTGCTTCTACAAAAGGCACCAACAGCTCCAGTACCTCTTGCGGTGCTGCTGTCTCTACTGCTTTTCCTGTATCTGCATATTGCTTGCGCAGCGTAATCATATGTGCGTTCACTGCACTCGCAGCCGCAGCAATCTCCGGGCTTAGCAACTTAAATTCCCGTTTCAGTTCCAAAAAAGAAGATTTCAAAATTTCCGCCGAAAACATGTCCCGGCCGCGTTCGACCAGATTATGCGCCTCATCCACCAGTACAACACCTTTTCGCTTGTGCTCCTCCAGCAATCTTTTCAAAGAAATTCGTGGATCGAAAACATAATTATAATCACTGATTATACCATCCGAGGCATACGCCACATCCAGCGAAAATTCAAAGGGACATACCTTATGCTTGCGCGCATAATGCTCAATCACCGCCCGGGTCATTAACGTCTCATTCGCCAAAATATCGGAAACCGCACCGTTGATCCGGTCGTAATAGCCCTCGCACATGCTGCATGATCCAGCATCACAATCATTTTCATCCTTGAAGCAAATTTTATCCTTCGCAGTCAAAGTCACCACATGCATGTGCAGCCCTTGAACCTGCATTCTGGCATAAGCCTCTTCGGCTGCTGCCCGAGTGGTGGTACGAGCCGTCACATAATATACTCGTCTCACCACCCCTTCGCCGATCGCCTTAATCGCAGGAAACAAGGTGGATACCGTTTTACCAATACCTGTAGGTGCTTTGGCAAACAGGTTAACCCCTTCGGCAATCGTCTTGTACACCGAACCCGCGAGCGTTCGCTGACCCGAACGATACGTGTCAAAGGGAAAATTCAACATAGCAATGCTGGCATCCCGCTTTTCCGCATGTGCTCTCAGCAGGAATGCATACGGAGCATAACCAGCAATCATCTCCTGTGCGAAAGCTTCTAGCTCAGTAAAGGATAGTTCCCGTCTGAATCGGCGAATGTCTTCACTGTGTGCCTGTACATAAGTAAGCTGGACCTGCATCGAATGATGTTGTTCCTCACGAGCAATCATATAGGCATACAGAAATGCTTGTGCCCAGTGTACAGGTTGGCCGTCACCCTGAATATCTTCGAGTGGCAAAGAGATCGATTTAATTTCATCGACCGTCCATACGCCATCCAGCTCAATCAGTCCGTCACAGCGGCCTTCAATGATAAACAATTCGTCCTTATACGGAACTTCTGTACGTAAATGTACTTCTTTGCGGTCATGCTCCTTGTAACCTTTCTGGATAACCTGATGCACGCGAGTTCCTTCGAGCATACTGCTATTCGATCGAAAGCCGCTATGAATGCTGCCGCTCCGATGCACATATTCCACAAGTGGACGCACCGATATGTGAATTGGTTCCTTCATACGATCACCCGTTCCGGTCATAGTCCTTTCACTGTACCACGTAGATAAACGAAACGTAAGGGACATAAGAATCGTTTGTATTCAATTGGTATTCACTCATGCCTACTTTTTACCGAAATATAGAAACGAGGCCTTTTGCTTTATTCCCCACGATACTACAACTCTCAATACAGCATAAAGGATAGGGATATGTTAAAAGAATTAATTAACAATTTTGCGTTATTAACAAGCTTCTTATTCTTTGGAAATTTATTTTTCCGGAAATATGAACGTTACCTAAAAAAACATATATTCATTTATCGGGTAATGAACGGTTTAATGCTGGGTCTGTTTGGCATTCTGTTAATGATGACTGGTTTATGGATCCGTGGGCACTTTGTGGTCGATCTGCGCCAATTGGCGATTATCATATCTGTTTATATGGGAGGATCGGTATCCGGTCTGCTGACCACCTTGATCATAAGCCTGTACCGTATTTATATCACAGGTGGTTGGACAGATGTTTCTCTGACTGCTACCGTCAATTGCTTCATGACACTGGGCATTTCACTTATCTTTATTCGAGAAAAAAGCCTAACACTCCGCAAGTGGATGTCGGCTGTGCTTGGAGGTGCTGTAGTGTCACTGTTATCTACTTTCTATGTGGCTAATCCTCCTGGTAATGAATCTATGATAATAATCACAACTTTTAAGTTGCTTGGCGGCCTATTCACTTATTTTATGATGTCCCATATCAAAAAAACAGAACGGGCTGTTCATCTGCTGGAAGAAGCTGCAAATCGGGATCATTTAACCGGACTCTACAGTCCGCGTGCTTTCGATACGCTATTTGAAGAGGTCTTTCATACTTCCAAGACTACAAAACAACCCTTTGGACTCGTGATGCTGGATATTGACCACTTTAAAAATATTAATGATACGTATGGTCATTTGAACGGAGATACCGTCTTGAGCCAATTGGGAATGCTGTTAACCCGGGAATCTACAACGAGGGCGTACCCCTCCCGTAAGGGCGGAGAGGAATTTGCCATTCTGATTGGAAATTGTGATAGTCAGAAAGCAGCAAGCTTTGCCGAAAAGATTCGGAAAGCTGTGGAAAATGAACGTTTTCTTTTGAATGACGGAACCTCGATCTCGCTAACCGTATCCATCGGAGCAGGCAGTTCACCTGTCATAGCATCGAGGCACTTACTGGAAAAGACAGATGAGGCATTATATGAAGCTAAACGTTCAGGACGCAATCAGGTGAAACTGGCAAAACCATAGATATTAGTCGCTAAATGTCAGGAAAGCTGGATTATTGTTAATAAAAAGTGGTAAAATGGAAATAACATCGTTATCAAAAAAAAAAACTTCTGCCGCTAGTGGAGACATGCCTTACAATCGACATGGGGGGTGGGCTTTGTGAACCTCGAACAATTGGAAAAACTCATGGAGAAAGAACGCCGTGAACTGAATCGCATGGCTGACTTACACGGATTAAAAGATGAACGTGTATTGGACAAATCCTCCAGACTTGACCGTATTATGGACAAGTACCTTCACACCAAGCGTGCAATCAACCAAACACACTCATAGAAGCAAGCTACATCGCTGCCCCTCAGGGCAGCTTTTTTATTCTGCATCCTACTCACCTTCTCGCGGACTGACTACTTCCCGCCCTATTCCGTCCGCAACAATTGCTGTGTGAACGATATCCATTCTCTAGCGGCAAAGGACAGATAACGATCGTTCCGCCAAATCATCCCCAAATGCCAAGGAATGACGGGGTCCACCAATGGAAGAACACGCAAGCGCTCGGAATCCAGATCTCGGCAAATGGCCTCCGGCAACAGCGCTACCCCCAGATTTGCAGCAACCATTTCGCTAATCAGATCCCATTGTGAGCTTTCGTAGACTACACGCGGCTGAAAGCCAGCACGGACACATTCGGCAATGATACGGTCATGTAGCGTAAAATCCTCACGGAACAGTACAAACGCCTCCTCCGCCAGCGCGGATAACGGTACCTCCTTGCACTCTGCCAATGCATGCGTAGGATGAACAAGCAAATTCAGCTTTTCCTCCACAAACAGAAATGTCTCAAACATATCTCCAACCGCAGGCAGCACAATCACCCCGATATCCAATGCCCCAGCTTCTACGTCCCGTTCCACTTTCTTCGCCCCGTCCTCAAATAATTGAATAGTCACATCAGGATATGCCTTATGGAATTCTCCAATGACACGCGGGAAAAAGCTCGATCCGACCATAGGGGGCAGGCCAATACGGATATGTCCCTTTTTCAGGTTCATCAAATCACTCAGCTCCGAGGACAGGCTCTGAAAGGACTTTACAATTGCTTGTGCCTGAAGCTCAATGACCTTTCCCGCGTCCGTCAATTCGATTCTTTTGCCGATTCGGTCGAACAAAGCGACCCCCAGTTCATCTTCCAGACTTTTAATCGTCTTACTGATCGTCGGTTGGGTAATAAACATGCTCTGGGCTGCCTTTGTAAAGCTACGCAACCGCGCGACTTCCAAAAAATATTGTAAATGTCGGATATCCAAAGCTACACCTTCTCCCATAGACAAACGGAATAGATTACATTCTTTATATGCATTTTACTCATGAAAGCTTGTGATGTAAAATTTCATTACAGTTTGAAAATAACCGATCTCAAAGATAGGAGCCATTATATATGAAAAGCTTCATACGCGGTGTCCTCCAGATCGCCGTCCTGATGGCCTTTTCGCTCATCCTGAACGCGGTAGTCTCCTGGCTCCACCTGCCTGTACCCGGTAGCATCATTGGTATGCTGATCCTTTTTATTCTGCTGCAAGCCGGTTGGGTCCGACTAAGCTGGATTGAAGTTGGCGCAAACTGGTTGCTGGCCGAGCTGCTATTATTCTTTATTCCCTCCGCTGTCGGCGTTATGAATTATTGGCCGATGCTGGAACACGATGGTATGAGCATCATGCTGGTCGTGTTGCTCGGCACCTTTCTGGTGATGGCCTGCACAGGTATGGTCGCCAGTCTGCTTGGTAAACGAAAGGAGCATAAATCATCATGACCGGTCTTCTATGTATTATATTGACACTCGCTATTTACTGGATGGCCAAACGCATGTACCGCACACTGCCCAAGGTGTATTTGTCTCCATTGCTCATTACACCTGTTGTCATCATTTTGATTTTGACGCTGACGGGTGTGAACTACCGTTCTTATAATTCGGGCGCCCACTTGCTGTCCATGCTGCTACAGCCAGCTACGATTGCATTTGCTGTCCCTTTGTACCGATATTTCCCTGTGTTAAAAAAACATGCGACCCAAATCGTGCTTAGCGTGCTGTCCGGGTCCGTTGTAGCCGTGTTGTCCTCCATGGCGCTTGCCAAGTGGATGCACCTGAATTCTTCGCTGCTGAGCAGCCTGATTCCGCGCTCCATTACGACACCCATTGCGATGAATGTATCGCAAACGATTGGCGGCAATCCGACGGTCACAGCTGTATTCGTTATTCTGACCGGATTGAGCGGTCTTATTATCGGTCCGATGATTGTAAAATTGTTCCGTATTGAAAATGAAGTCTCACGTGGAGTGTTGCTCGGTACCGGTGCTCATGGTACTGGCACTTCCAAAGCATTCGAGTTCAGTTCACTGACGGGGACGATTTCCAGCATCTCGATGGTGCTCGCCGCTCTCTTTACCTTGGCAGCCGCCCCGTTCCTGTTCCACTTGATGCTGTAAGCCATCTGTATACAAAGAAGCAGCGATTCTCTTGTTATTGAAGAATCGCTGCTTCTTTGCTTTCAGTCCATGTCTTAAAGCAATGGACGGCTCAAGGATATACCTCCCTCGCTGCCTCAAATAGCTTTAACGTCACCAGATTCCACCTCTACCTCTACAGGCGTTACAGCTTCATACAGGTAAGCATCCAGCTCAGCCGTATATTGTCGTTCTTGCGCGGCGCTCCAGCCTGCATGTTCGGACATCAACGCGATGGCGGGCTGTTTCCAGCGCTTCACCTCGTCAATCCGAAAGAACAGCGCCCCAGTTCGGCGTATGAAAAAATCAGACGGTGTCACCGTCATTTCCTGTTCCAGCGCATACAGGAGCGGGACACGCACTTCCACAGGCAGCGCCGCTTCCTTCTCGGTAGCCTCCTTCATGCTGCGCGCCGCTATGGCAAACAGCCGCTCTGTGTTGGAGCCATAGCGAGTAGCCCATGCTCTAGCTATATCCGACGACAGGCCGAGCGCAACACCTGCTGCGGTTTGCTTACCTGCGTACGCGTCCCAGCCCGCTGAGCCGCCTACGCTGCCGCCCGAAATCGGGATATGTCTGGTGCGGCATGCCCGGAAGCTTTGCCCGTGCATGCGTCCCAGCTCCCGTACCGCACGATCCACGACGAGTTCGGACATTTTCCGGTAGCCCGTCAGCTTGCCGCCTGCAATCGTGATCAGACCTGAACGGGATTCCCAAATTTCGTCCTTGCGTGAAATTTCCGAAGGGCTTTTACCGTCTTCATAAATGAGCGGCCGTACCCCTGCCCAACTGGATTCTACATCCGTAACAGTCAGCTTTACATTCGGGAACATTCCGTTGATCGCTTGAAGCACATAGGCCCGATCTTCGGCGGTCATCCGAGGATGCGCCGTATCCCCCTCATACACCGTGTCGGTCGTACCTGCATAGGTTTTTCCATCACGTGGGATGGCAAATACCATGCGTCCATCCGGTGTATCGAAGTACACTGCCTGTTTGAGCGGAAAGCGCTCAGCATCGAACACCAGGTGAATACCTTTCGTCAGGCGAAGCACCTTGCCCTCTTTGGAGCGATCCATTTCCCGCAACGTGTCTACCCATGGTCCGGCTGCATTAATAACCAGCGAAGCTCGAATTTCGTATGGCTTTCCCGTTACCCGATCCGTTACGCTTGCACCGCTTATTCGTCCTTCGTCATACAGCAGCTTGTCAGCCTTGGCATAGTTCACCGCCAGCGCCCCTCGTGTAACAGCTTCCTTCATGACCTCAATCGTCAGGCGAGCGTCATCTGTGCGGTACTCCACATAGCTGCCGCTTCCCTTCAGTCCATCACGCTTCAGCAAAGGCTCGCGCTCTAGCGTAGCCTGGATGTCCAGCATACGACGGCGCTCACTACGCTTAACACCGGCAAGGAAATCATATACTAGCAGCCCGACAGAGGTGGTGAATGCGTTAAACGTGCCGCCCTTGTGAAAAGGAAGCAGCATACGCTCCGGTATGGTCACATGTGGGCCATTTTCGAATACGATTGCCCGCTCCTTCCCAACCTCGGCTACCATCTTAACTTCAAACTGCTTCAAATAGCGAAGACCACCATGCACTAGCTTGGTCGAGCGGCTGGACGTACCTGCTGCGAAATCCTGCATCTCCACCAGTGCTGTCTTCAAACCACGATCCGCCGCATCCAGCGCAATACCCGCCCCTGTAATGCCGCCGCCAATGATTAATATATCAAAATGCTCATCTCCCATACGTTCCAAAACAGCCGTTCTCTCCTGCGCAGCAAATCCCTGTTCTCCCATCATGTATCCCTCCAGCTTTGTATATATTCACGATACAAACTGCCAACCGAATCATCATAAGGTACAAAAAAAGACCACGAACATCGCTGCGGCGGATGCCGAGCGGTTCATGGTCTCTCCAAGTCTCCTGACGAGTATTAACTTATCTATATCGTAGCACACACGATACACTATGAAAAGGGAAATCTGCCTGTTACCAGATGGCTGCCTTCTGCCGCAAAACCGTCTCTACTTGAACGCCATTGCGGCATGAACTGCCTTTTTCCAGCCACCATAAAGATCAGTCCGCACGTTCTCACTCATGGACGGAGTAAAGGTATGATCACTTTGCGCATATCCCCGGACCTCATCCAGACTGCTCCAGAACCCAACTGCCAGTCCCGCTAAATACGCCGCACCGAGTGCAGTTGTCTCGTTCACAGCAGGTCGTTCTACAGGCAGATCGAGAATATCGCTCTGGAACTGCATCAGGAACTCGTTCATCACTGCACCTCCATCTACACGTAATGAACGCACAGGTACACCCGAATCGCTCGCCATGGCAGTTAGGACATCTTTAGTCTGGTAAGCCAGCGATTCCAGTACCGCTCGTATAAAGTGCTCCTTGGTCGTTCCCCGTGTCAAACCAAATGTCGCGCCGCGCACGTCACTGTCCCAATACGGGCTGCCCAGACCCACAAAAGCCGGGACAAAATATACCCCTTCCGTCGAAGTCACACGCGCCGCATACGCTTCACTATCTTTGGACTCGCGAAACATGCGCAACCCGTCACGCAGCCACTGAATAGCAGACCCGGCTACAAAAATGCTGCCCTCCAGCGCATACTTCACCTGACCATTCAGCCCCCATGCAATGGTCGTAATCAGTCCATGTTCCGAGTCACAGGGTTCATCTCCGGTATTCATCAGCATAAAGCATCCCGTACCGTAAGTATTTTTAATCATGCCCTTGTCAAAGCATCCCTGACCGAACAGAGCTGCTTGCTGATCGCCCGCCGCTCCGGCAATAGGGATTTCCTGCCCAAAAAAGTGATAATCCACCGTATGCGCATATATCTCAGAAGATGATTTCACCTCTGGTAGCATAGACGCAGGAACGCCGAGAATATCCAGCAGCTCCTCATCCCATTTTAGCTCATAAATGTTGTACATGAGTGTGCGGGCCGCATTGGAGTAGTCCGTTACATGTGCTTTACCACCGGACAATCTCCAGATTAGCCAGGTATCAATCGTACCAAACAGCAAATCCCCGCGCTCCGCTTGGTCTCGTGCCCCTTGGACGTTGTCGAGTATCCATTTGACCTTGGTGCCCGAAAAGTAGGGATCAATGAGTAGTCCCGTTTTGCTATGAAAAATATGGTCAAATCCACGGCTTTTCAACTCCTCGCAGATCCCGGCTGTTTGCCGTGACTGCCATACCAGGGCATGATATACAGGAAGACCCGTATGTTTATCCCACACCACTACGGTTTCCCGTTGATTCGTAATACCAATCCCGGCAATTTGGCTGGCTTTCACACCTGATTCCGACAGGCAGGAGGCGATGACGGCCAAAATAGAGCTCCATATTTCATTTGCGTTTTGCTCTACCCACCCCGGCTGGGGAAAATACTGTGGGAACTCCCGTTGTGCCTTGTACACCACTTTTCCCTGCCGATCAAACAAGATGGCCCGCGAACTGGTTGTGCCCTGATCCAAGGCAAGAATGTATTGCTCCATCGTTTCCCAGCCTCCTTGCATATTTATGTATTGTCGCCCACTTGATTCAAATAAAAGCTATTGCTTATAATGCTCGAACAGTTGTTTATTGGAGGTCGTAACTGCTGTAGCACCCGCAGCCAACGCCGCTTCCACATCCTCTGGGGTGCGAATAAGTCCGCCCGCCAAAATAGGAATGCCCGTGCGTTCGCTGACCTCCTTAATCATCGGTGGAACAACACCGGGCAGCACCTCAATATAATCGGGTCGTGTTTTTTCCACCAGCGCGTAGCTTTTTTCCAGCGCAATCGTATCGAGCAGGAACACCCGCTGTACAGCAAGAATCCCCTTCTTTTTAGCGGTTGCAATCACCCCGGATCGGGTCGAAATAATCCCAAATGGCTTAATTTCCTGACACAAATATTCAGCCGCATACTCGTCATTCTTCAAGCCTTGCACCAGGTCGGCATGCAGAAGCATTTGCTTGCTGCGACTCCTAGCCATCTGGTACAGGTTGCGCAGCTGCGCTACATGCGTATCCAGAAAAACCGCATACTCATAAGAGCTGCCCAAAATACTCTCCAGCTGCTTCATATGCTTAGCTGCAGGTAAAATGCGTTGTCCCTGAAATGGCATGGATATCCCCCTTAGGCTGAATGTCGGTCAAACTCGTTCAAATTTTATATTATCACTCTGTTCGACGAACGTGAAGCGGTTTCATTGCAGATATGTATAAAGGCTGCCTTCCCTGCAATAGATGTCAGCAGGAAGAAGACAGCCTAATCGTTCAAAGGAACTGGATCGAATCACACGACGGCACCCTTAAAACGCTCTATAGTGTACTAGCCCTCAAACCCTTGGCGCAGCCATGAGGTAGCAAGCGTGATTGCACCGCGCTTGGCCGCGGTTTCCGACAATGGGTTCAGCATCACAAAGTCGTGAATGATGCCCTGAAAGCGTACAGCGGTCACATCTACCCCCGCTTCACGCAGCTTGTTCGCATAGGCCTCACCTTCATCGCGCAGCACATCGGCCTCGCCTGTAATGACCAGCGCACGCGGTAGCCCTTTGAGCTGTTCTGTGGTGGCACGTAATGGGGACGCCGTGATCTGCGCTCGTTCGTTGGGATCCGTCGTATATTGATCCCAAAACCATTGCATTCCTTCGCGGCTCAGGAAATATCCTGTGGCGAACTCCTGGTATGACTCTGTATCAAAGGAAGCATCCGTCACCGGATAAAATAACAACTGCTGCCGGATGGCAGGACCACTGCGTTCTTTGGCCAGCAGCGTTACGGCCGCGGTCATGTTACCGCCGACACTGTCTCCGGCTATCGTCAGCGTATCGGGCTTCAGTCCATGCTCGCGCCCATGCTGTGCCACCCATTGAACGACCGCGTAAATTTCCTCAATCGCCGTCGGATATTTAGCTTCAGGTGACAAGCTGTATTCCGGGAATACAACGGCTGCCTGTGAGCCGACTGCCAATTCACGAATCAGACGATCATGCGTATGGGCATTACCGAATACCCAGCCTGCTCCATGAATATATACAATGACCGGGAGATCGCTTGTCACTTGTTGTGGGCGAACAATTCTGACCTTCACCTCACCGCCAGGCCCACCTGGAATAGTTAGATCTTCTACATCTGCGGCAGGTTTGTCTGCCGGGCCGGATTGAACCTCATTGACCGTTTCACGTCCTTTTTCAGGACCCAAATCATATAGAAACGGAGGCTTGGCATTATCGTCTGCAAATTTCTGTGCTGCGGGTTCAAGCTGTACTTTTTTACTCATATCGGTTCACTCTTCCTTTCTTATCTGTGGTCTACATATATCCAATATGGCTAAGTTTGCTCATTCAGCTTCACCTTATATACTTAAACGAGTTCCTCTCTTTCCAATCGGAGGACTTTAGTTTGTCCAACAGAAGAGCTTGACTTTTATTTTATATTGTAACTATAATAGTTACATATTAAAGTTCGTAAATGCACTGGGTACACTTACGATCAAACGAATGAATCATCCACATCATATTTATAGGAGGCTATCTATTATGAAAATTGCAGTTATTGGTGCAACCGGTAAAGCAGGAAGTAATATCGTAAAAGAATCATTAGACAGAGGACATGAAGTAACCGCCATCGTCCGTGACTCGGCTAAAGTAACAGAAAATCGTGCTACTGTAGTACAAAAAGACGTTTTTGATCTGAAAACAGAAGATCTGAAAGGTTTTGACGTAGTCGTTAATGCATTTGCCGCTCCACTCGGACAAGAGCATCTGCATGTCGATGCAGGTAACGTACTGATTGAAGCCCTGCGTAATGTATCCGGTACTCGCCTGATTGTCGTAGGTGGTGCAGGCAGCTTGTTCTCTGATGAATCCCAAACACTTTTGGTAAAAGACGCTCCTGGCTTCCCTGATTTCGTATATCCAACAGCCAACAACCAAGGAAAAAACCTGGAAATTTTGCGTGGTACCAGCGACCTGAACTGGACTTTTATTAGCCCTTCTGCGGAATTTGCACTGGGTAAACGTACAGGCTCTTACCAAGTAGGAAAAGACACACTGTTGGTTAATTCCAAAGGTGCAAGCTATGTCAGCTACGAAGATTATGCCGTTGCTGTAGTGGACGAAATCGAAAAACCGCAACATCTGAACCAACGTTTCACTGTGGTGTCCGAGTCCTAATATCTCTATTCTTGCAGCACATTTAGCATAAAAAAGACCCTTCGCCCATTCTCTCACGCTGCACGCTATGAGAAATTGAACCTGAAGGGTCTTTTTGTTATGACCTGTTGATACTCTCGTTATGACTTGTCCGTGCTGACCTTCTGTTCTGTATCGTGAGCGGAAGTCTTCTTCTTATCGCTAAAACACAGCTTGAGAATCGGAGGCGAAGCCAAGGTCGTCAGAATGATGGCAATGATCACCGAGGTAAAATATTGCTGTGCCAACAGGCCCGACTGTAGACCGGTAGCTGCGATAATAAGTGCGACCTCGCCGCGAGATATCATCCCGGAGCCGATCGCAAGGGCAGAACGGTTATCGAAGCCCGTCAGCCGCGCCCCGAGACCTCCCCCAATTAGCTTTGTCACCAGCGCAATCAGTGTCAAAACAACAACAAATCCGAGCTGCTGCCCTACTCCCTCAAAGGAAACATTTAATCCGTAGCTACGACGAAGAAAACTAGCTTTTTGCCAACAAGAAGTCCCAGCGAAGTTTCTCCACCCATACCGAATATATTCATTACTACCGCTAGCAGCACCACGACAAGCACATCATCTAGCACTGCGCACCCAAATTCCTAGAAACCAGCCTTCATGCACCGAGAATCCAAAGGCTTCCAGTTACGTCGAAGTTGATCCAGGCCCGTCTCCAGTCCAGCAATGAACATCAGCAGCAGGTTCCCCTAAAAAAGACATAAAGGAGCCTTGGTGACAGGCTCCTCCGGTAGTTCATATATTCATTTGATGTTGTCGGTCATACTTGCGCAAACAAGCAATTTTATCTCTTCTGCAAACCCGTGTAAACGTGTTGAATCAATTTTCTGCTTTTTTCACATAGCGGTTGCGGTATTCGTGGTCCAGCATACTCATCAGAATCGAATCATGGTATTCATAATTGTAGAATAAAGCATCCCGCTGCACACCTTCGCGCTGAAAGCCTACCTTTTCATAGCAACGAATGGCGCGTTCATTAAAATCAAATACATTCAGCTCAATCCGATGCAGATTACAGATACCGAATCCGTAACCCAGCATGAGTACAAGCGCTTCGGTGCCGTAGCCTTTCCCCTGATTTCCCTGCTCATTGATCGCAATACGGATGTTGGCACTGCGGTTCAGGCTATCCATATCCTGCAGGGCTATATCCCCAATGACACGATCATCTTCGCGAAGCGCAATCAACAGCAGCAGGCTTGAGGCATCCTGTCCTTTAGCTTCAATATAACGGGCTATTTGATCCTTGGTAAAGCTGCGTTGTGTGCCTGTCAGCCTCCGCACATCCTGATGGAACAATGTATTATAGTATAGCTCAGTGTCCTCTACGTTAACGGGACGCAAGTACACCCGTGATCCTTCAAGTAACCGTGCCACAGGCTCTGAGGCTGAAGTTTGTTGAGTCATCATGATCTCTCCCATGCTAAAAATATAAATGACGAAAATCAAAGCAAATTATTACGCAAGTTCGACTACGCAAGGTCTGCATTTTGCTCCGTAGTCAGGCTAGAATCAGCGAGGGACTCGCGCCAAATTACGGATTGAAGCAGCAGGCCTGCCAAACCCAAGATTCCAACAGTCATCCCGATCCAGACAAAAGCCGTTCCCGCCCCTGCTATTCGGATCAATACTCCCCCCGCAAGCGGGGAAATGACCATGATTGCTCCAATCACGGTACTTTGGATACCAAAGACGCGTCCCACCATATCAGTAGGGGTTTTGGCTTGTAATATATAATTCTGGGTGATAATGTACAGGCCGTTGCCCACGCCTAGCACGGCCCCGATCATAAGCAGTCCAGGCAATCCTGTTCCGGGTTGCGCCCAGCCTAAAGCAGCAATAGCTCCGCCAACCAGCACATATCCACCACCGAGCCCCCAGCCTGCGCTTATGCGATTCAAGCGATTAAGCACTAGCATGCAGCCGACGGCGCCAGCACCAATGGCTGAAACCAGCCAGCCAAGCAGCGATTCATTACCCGGAGCGAGCACTCGCAGCAATGTAGGGAACTGGTAGTCGATCATGAGAATGGCGATTAAGCCGAAAAGTCCGAATATGAGCGTATGCAAAAGCATTCGACTGCGCCATAAGAACGCCCAGCCCTCACGCCATTGGTTGAAAAAACGAGATGCGCGGACATGCTCCTCCCGCATTTTGGCTTCATCAACCTCAGGCACTGTATGCGCAGTCGACTTTCCTTGCTGCCCGGCTGCAACAGCTTGTTGGTCTGCGCGGACCAGCGCCGGACCGATTCCCCGCAGCGGCCACAGCAGCAGGCCGGAACAGAGACGCAGCAATGCATTGAGAATAATGCATGCCTGGGGGGACAACACAGTCAAGGTCATAGCGCCCAGTAATGGCCCCGCCACTTTAGAGGCCTGATTGACCAGCCCATTCAGCGACGTCGCCCGAAACAGGTCGTCGCTGGCGACTACCGTGCGGGTTAAGCCTTGCTGTGAAGGCATTTGGAATACGCCAGCCGCCGCGCGCAGACCAAGCAAAGGCAGCAGCCACACCGGACCCGGGACGGCGAGAATGGCCAGCGTCAATAAGGCAATAGCTGCATCGCAGACGATCATCAGCCGGGCCTTGTGAACCCGGTCGGCTAACGTGCCCGCGATGGAACCCAGCAGCAGACCCGGTAGGGCCATCACTACCGGAATCAGTGCAATCATCATAGGGTCGGCTTCCCAGCGATAGGCAACAAGCACCTGAATGGCGATAGCATCAAACCAATCGCCAAAGGAGGCAGCCGTGTGCGCCGCAAACATCCGCCGAAAACGGCCATTGCGCCAAATGCTAGGCGTTGATTGCAGTTCTTTCTTTTCCTTCATTATCTACTCACCCTGCTCTCATTTTCAGCTTCTTTTAGCAATAAGAACATTCTAGCGGGTCTATATCAGAGGAAAATCAGACAGCTAAAAACATTAGACGACAGAAAGTGTTTGCTCCAACCAGCGCCTTAGCGCCTGACGATGCCGTGTTAAACTGTTGTCCCGGTCAATCCGATCATATTGAGCTGCATATTTCTCTTCCAACGTGGGGTAGGAGCCGCAGAGCTTCAAAAAACCGCGGATTTGGCAGACCGCTTTGATTTTTAGCAATTCCTGTTTAGCCATATCAAGGGTATCCAGCCCTTCATCCATGAGCCGCTCGGCATTGTTCACATCTCCAGTGCGCAAAAGCATAAGTCCGCGCATCATGCGATAACGGCCCAGTTCGCGTAAATACGGAGCCTCCGATAGCATGCCTTCCAGACGATCAGACAGTTCCGCAGCCTTTTCCATATGATCGGAAACCAGATGCATGTACATCTCCATCAGTGCAACAGGCATCACAAAATTATCGAGATTATCCCGTTCCATTACCCTCAAGGTAAGTGGTAGACCTTCCTGTGCACGTTCAGGTTCTCCATTTTCCACATAAGCCTCCAGGATGTTGAGAATACGTAATTCCCGTTCCTGTTCACTGGACAGCAGCCTGCTGGAAAGCGCACACTCACATAGAGCAAGCCCCTCATCCGTTACCCCTGCTGTGCCCGTATATAGCAGCAACATCCAATACAATCGGTCTACAGGGGCAAAATCCTCCCGCTTCAAGAACCAAGACACATCCGCCTGTACAAAACGGGTATACATTTGATAAAAGGCGGACATTTGAAAACCCATCTGCTCCTGCTGGGCAGCCAGCGCTACGATGGAATTCCCCTGCCCCAACAGCTGGTATTTCCGGAATAGTCCATGTACGGCGTCCTGCACCTCCTGATCGTGCAAGGACGGATGATTCTGTGGCTGCACGTCAGTCAAGGTCAAGCTGTAGCCATACCCTCTAACCGTATGAATACGGAGCCCATCCCATGACTTAAGTTTTTTGCGCAATCTATAGATATGATCATCCACCGTACGTTCCACCGGATACTCCAGCGGCCACACACGATCCAGCAGTTGTTCCCGGGTGAACACCTGATTCCGGTTATCGTATAGAAAACGCAACAGCGCAAACTCTTTAGCCAACAACATAACACGATCTGCATTACAGACCACACTGTAGCCATCTGCATCAAATTGCAGCCTGATCATCCACCTCGCCTCCGACATATCGTTTCTTGGCTGCACCCAGTCCTATAAACATAAGCAACACACTCAGACACAAGAGCAGCAGCAGCGGGATTGTCCAGCCTTGCGTCGCATCATGCAAATAACCGAACAGCGTCGGTCCTGTCGCTGCCAACAAATACCCAAAGGATTGCGCCATACCCGACAGCTCTGCTGCCTGCTGCGGTGTCCGCGTCCGCAAATTAAAGAACATCATCACTAGCGGGAAAGCAAAACCACCCGCTATACCGATACAAATGACCCAAATCACACTCCACTGTGTAGCCCCAATCAGAAATCCACCCAAACCGATGAAATACAGCACAGCCATAATCAGAACCAATATCCGCTGATCCTTCACCCGCGCCGCCCAAATAGGCACAATAAAAGTAAATGGCATTTGCGAAAACTGCAGCACGGACAGCATCCAGCCCGCAGTTTCTGAATCCATTCCCTGCCCTCTCATCATTTCAGGAAACCAGGCGGCAGGAACATAGAACAAAGCAGATTGCAGCCCCATAAACAGCGTCACCTTCCAAGCCAAAGACGATTTATACACATTCACGGTTTGGGCAGATACTGCTGCTTTATTGGCTGTTTTGCGAGCCTTAAGAAGTTGGGGCACCCAGAGTAAAATACCTATGACACCCACAATCCCCCATATTCCCAAAGCACCACGCCAACCCATACCTCCGTTCAAAGCCAGCGGTATACTCAGACCAGATGCTGTTGCAGCGACTACATTCATGGATACGGAATATACGCCGGTCATCAGCCCGCTGTTACGGGGAAACTCCTCTTTGATCAGACTGGGCAGCAACACATTACACACGGCAATAGCCAGTCCCAGCATGGCGGTCCCGACAAATAATGCAGTCACCCCCAGCGTTGAGCGCACCACAATACCTGCGGTCAACAGCAGCAAGGCCGCAAAAATAATAAGAGATGACCCGAAGCGGCGCGACAGTTTGGCTACAAAAGGCGACAACAGGGCAAAAGCCAGCAGCGGCAATGTCGTTAATAGGCCACTCAGTGTATTCGAAATATGCAAAGAATCCTTAATCAAACCGATAAGAGGTCCTACCGAGGTAATCGAGGCGCGCAGATTGGCACCTACCAAAATGATCCCTATGGCAAGTACCCAAGGACCGGCATGCCACAAAGATTTGTATACCAAAGCTCGTTGGTGTTGCTGTGAACTCATCTCTCCATTCTCCAATCCATCTGTGTTATGCTCAAAGGCTCCAACCAAGTGTACGGCTGGAGCCTAGCAATTTTTATCTCATTAAATTATAAAGGCATTCGTGCCATATGCATAGGACGGATCGATACAGCGCTCCAAGTCTTCAAGTTCAGCATATAGCCTCATTGAAAAAATAAAAGCTGCCTGAAAGGATAGTTTCCTTTTGAGGCAGCTTTCAGTTCATAAACTTCGATGCGACCAGCGCTGCTTAACGTACCAGCCAGCCGCCGTCCACCGCCAAGATATGACCGTTCATGTAGTCGGAACCCTGACTGGCGAGGAAAACCACAACTCCCATCAAATCAGACGGATCGCCCCAACGACCCGCAGGAATACGCGACAGGATTTCTTGATTGCGACTTTCATCCGCACGGATTGGAGCCGTGTTTGCCGTAGCAATATAACCCGGCGCAATCGCATTAATCTGAACGTTATGAACTGCCAGCTCGTTCGCAAATGCCTTGGTCAAACCAGCTACCGCATGCTTGCTCGCTGTATACGGCGGAACGAATTTCCCACCCTGAAAAGCAAGCATAGAAGCGACATTGATAATCTTCCCGCTTTTTTGCTCTACCATCACCTTTGCCACTTCCTGGCTCAGATGATATACGGCATTCAGGTTAATCTCCATGACAGCGTCCCAATCCTCATCTTTGTACTCCAGCAGGGGGGCGCGACGAATCGTACCCGCATTGTTTACAAGGATATCAATATTACCGAATTCATTGACGCATTCTTCCACAATTTTTTTAATGGATTCTTTCTCTGTCAGATCAGCCTGATAAAAGGCAACCTTCACACCCGTTGGCTCCAGCAAACGTCTTGTTTCTTCATATTCATCATTGTTAGCTACAATAAACAGGTTTGCACCTGCTTTGGCCAAAGCTACGGAATATCCTTGACCCAAACCAGTGTTGCCTCCTGTTACAATCGCCGTTTTACCTTTTAGACTGAAAAAATCCAATGAAAAATTGTCCAGACCCATGCCTACGCCTCCATCACAAATTAGTATAAAAACCTATATTTCCTGAAGCCTACAGCGCTGCGCGTACTTCCTTATATTTAGCTACATAACGTGCTGCATTTTCTGTGATCAAGTCGTAGCGGCCTTCCTTGGCTGGAGCCGTCAAATTGCCCCCAATTCCCACGGCCACACATCCGTTACGCAGCCAAGTTTCCATGTTGTCCAGATCAACGCCACCAGTTGGCATAATCTGTACATGAGGCATTGGACCTCTGACGGCCTTAACAAAGTCTGCCCCCATCGCACTTCCTGGGAACAACTTCACGACATCACTACCCAATTTCATGGCTTCTTTGATCTCATTCAGCGTCATACAGCCGGGCATATAAGGGATGGCGTACAAATTACATAGCTTCGCTGTTTCTTCTTCAAAAGAAGGACTCACGACAAACTCTGCTCCGGCCAGAATGGCAATTCTTGCCGTCAGTGACTCTAGTACCGTTCCTGCACCAATCACTGCCCGATCCTTAAATTCGTCTCTCAATCTTCGAATGACCTGATCCGCATCCGGCGTCGTAAATGTAAGCTCAATATTATCCAAGCCGCCTTCAATACAGGCTTTGGACATTTGATATGCTTCCTCCGCCGTGTTTCCTCGAATGACTGCGACGACACCTACTGAAGTGATATGTTCCAAAACTTTCTTTTTCGTCATGTTCCTGATCCTTTCCACGAATGGGATGACCATGTACCCTCAGCCGCTTGCAGGTATACGCTCCAACACACTGATCGGATTAACGCAACTCGCTCATGGCAACCTGATCCATGTCTTTGTATGTTTTATTTTCACCGGCCATGCCCCAAATGAAGGTATAGCTGCCCGTAGCCGCACCGCAGTGGATAGACCAAGGTGGAGAAATAACGGCTTCATCATTCTTCATCACCAGATGGCGCGTTTCGTTCGGTTCACCCATCAGGTGGAACATTCTCGCATTCTCATCCAGTTCAAAGTAGAAATACACTTCCATACGACGGTCATGAACATGTGTCGGCATGGAGTTCCACACACTGCCGTTCTCCAACGTCGTCATCCCCATAACCAATTGGCAACTTTGAATGCCTTCATCATGGATAAAGCGACGCAACGTACGGTTGTTGGCTGTTTCCTGCGAACCCAGACTTTCAGACGGTACATCGGCAAAAGACTGCTTCGTCGTCGGATACGTGGTATGAGCCAAAGCTGAAACGATATAAAATTTCGCAGGCTTTTCACTGGAATCGCTTTCAAAGATCAGCTCCTTGCCCCCTCTGCCTACATAGAGACAGTCTTTTGTGGCCAGCTCGTAAGTATCACCGTCCACCTTGACCGTACCGCTGCCGCCGACATTAAAAATGCCCAGTTCGCGGCGCTCCAGGAAAGTTTCCGCTTTGATTTGATCGTTACCTTCCAGTGCAACAGATTTATTCACGGGATAAATGCCCCCGATAATGACACGATCTTCATGCGTATAGATCAGCTTTACCTCCTCAGGTACAAACAGTTCCTGGATCAAATAGTGCTGACGCAACTCTTCAGTCGTAAAATGCTTGGCATGTTCGGGATGAGTTGAATAACGCATTTCCATAAAAACATTCCTCCTGTTTAGATAAACTTTTTTATCAACGGAATTGTTATAAAAGCGGTTTCTAACTCTACTTCTTAGCTAGAATTGTAATAATTATCTAAGAGGGTGTCAACCCAAAACTTCACTATTCCTAGAAAAACCCTTAATACGTACGAAGTTTTACACGCTTTTTACCTTTTGATAAACAAAATCACATTTTTTTATCTGTATTACCCAAAAAGTTTTTAGCCAATATATCAACTTCATCATTGTGAAAAACCGATTTATGTGATAATTTCAATTTATTCAGTTGGTGCATACGCTTACAGATTAAGTTTACTAAACATAAGGAGGAATACAAATGACCGCAACATTGGATGCTGTTACCTTCGGAGAACCGATGGCCATGTTTTATGCCAATGAAGCAGGCTCTCTGGATGAGGTGCGTTCATTCACCAAAGCGTTAGCCGGGGCGGAGACGAATGTTTCAGCTGGTTTGGCGCGTTTGGGGCTACGGGCGGGACTCGTGACCAAACTCGGCGAGGATACGTTCGGCAAGTTCATTGCCAGTGCGCTACGTGAGGAAGGGATCGACACACAGAACGTCATGTTTACCAAAGACCACTCTACCGGAATGCTGATTAAATCCAAAGTTACAAGTGGGGACCCCGAGGTGGAATATTTCCGCAAACATTCCGCCGCTTCTACATTAAGCATCGCTGATTTTAACGAGGCTTACTTTTCCGGAGCTCGCCATCTGCATTTTACAGGTATTTCTGTCGCCCTCTCCCCTGAGTGCCGTGATTTTGCACGTCATGCGCGGCAATTTATGAAAAAGGCTGGCAAAACCGTATCCTTTGATCCGAACCTCAGACCGAAATTATGGCCTGACACGCAAACGATGGTGGAGGCGATTAACGAGGCATCTGAGGGGTGCGACTGGCTTCTACCGGGCATTCATGAAGGTAAAATATTGACAGGCTACACCTCACCAGAGGATATCGCTTCCTTCTATCTTGACCGAGGTACCTCGCTGGTCATCATCAAGCTGGGAACCGAAGGCGCATATTACAAATCCGCAGATGCTGAGGGATACGTCAAACGCTTCCGCGTAGAGCATGTCGTTGATACCGTCGGCGCGGGTGACGGATTTGCCGCAGGCGTTATCAGCGCGCTACTGGAGGGCTTGCCCCTGGCAGAAGCAGTCAAACGCGGTAATGCCCTCGGCGCACTGGCTGTCATGTCAGCTGGAGATATGGACGGCTATCCGACACGAGCCGAGCTGGAATCCTTTTTGCTTAGTGCTAGCACGAATTAATCCGGTTCCATTCCCCGCATAGCCTTCATCGCTTATTAGCGCAAGCTCAACAAGGCCGAAAGAAGTCGGCCTTAACTTTCAATAGCCCGTATTCGCATTTGTGTGACCTGAGTAGCATACTCAAGCTCAGGTCGTACAAAGGAATACGGGCTATTTAAAATATATGACATGATGCTCGTCTACAACGTTTTAACTGATTCTCCCCGATTGATATCCGGCAAAAATCGGTAAATAATCGGAACCGATTCGCCGCCTTCCTCAATGCTGGACAGCAGTGTTTTTGCCGCCTGCTTCCCCATATCCGCAATCGGTTGTGTAATGGTCGTAATCGGCGGATTGTAAATATGGGCAAACTCCGCATCGTCAATCCCGATAATAGACAATTCCACCGGAATGCGTATACGGCGGGCATTCACATATTTCAGCGCCTCTGCTAGCACAATATCATTCCCGGCCAACAGCGCAGTCGGCGGCTTTGGCATTTGGAACAATTCCTTCAGCGTCTGCTGGATTTCTTCTCTCGGCACACTGCGCATATACTCTTCTCGAAATGGCAAGCCATGCTCCTCCAGCGCCTTCTTGTATCCGCTGAGCCGCTCCACTCGTGGAGTAATCCGATTCAAGCCAAGGGGCAAAGTAATCAGCGCAATTCGTTCATGTTTGTGAGCCACAAGTTCCTGAATCGCCAGCTTAATCGCCATTTCGTTATCCAGTAGCAGGCTGCGCGTATTCACCCCGTCTACCAAACGGTCCAAAAACACTAACGGATACTTTTCACGAATGAGCTGGTTGTAAATATCTGCATGCTTGCCTGTCGGGAAGATGATCAGGCCGTCCACCTGCCGAGCCTTGAGCATCTCAATATACTGGCCCTCCTTGTCCGGGTTTTCATCGGCGTTGCAAATGATCACCTGAATGCCAAAACGCTGCAATTCCTCCTCAATCGCACGGATAGACTGGATCGAAAGGGTATAGTCAATGTTGGCTACAATGACCCCCACCATAAACGTCCGGTTTTGCTTCAAGCTGCGGGCCAGCCCGTTAGGCTGATAGTTCAGCTCTTGAATAACCTCGGCAATCCGGTCTCTGGTCTGGTCGCTCATATATTTATATCGTTTGTTCAGAAATTGCGAGACAGTGCTTTTAGACACTCCTGCCTTCTGGGCAACATCTTCGATCGTCGGCTTCTTCATCGGTACACTCCTTGTCTTTCATGTACTGCGTTAGTGCAACAAAAGTATATCTTTTTTTTAGTAAATTTACCATACTTCTATTTATGAATGCCATTATGATATAAGTCGAACTTCAAAGTTGCCTATCGTGCCACCGTGTAGAAGTATGGTTCTCCAGCAGCAAAAAGAGGCAGCTCAAGATGTTCTCTTGAACTGCCTCCACGTAACCATAAATACTACTCGGATCAGTGTGCCAGAACGGGCGTTGCAGACTGATCTGGTGTATCGTGCTCGACCAGCGCATGCTTTTCCCATAACCGGCTTTTCCAGCGGGCATACATGATGACAGCACGAGTCCATTCATCAGCAGCAATCGCCAGCCACACGCCGGCGAGCCCCATGTCCAGCTTGAACACAAGCAGATAACCAAGCGGCAAGCTCATGCAAACCATGGAGATCAGACCCATAAAGACCGGGAACTTGGCATCTCCAGCAGCACGCAACGAGTTAATAATGACGATATTCGTGGTCCGACCAGTTTCTAGCAGAATGCTAAGTAAAATGACCTGTGCTCCCAAACGAATAATTTCAGGGTTTTCCGTGAACAAACCAAGCAAGGGAACACGGAAAAAGATGACCACCGCATCAATAATCACGGTCACGAGTAGCGCCCATTTCACACTGGTCAGTACACGTTTATAGGCAGTATCCTTCTGTCTGGCTCCCACGAGCCTTCCTACCACAATAGCCGTACCCATACCGACTGCCATACTGAACAAGTAAATATAGCTCGAAATATTATTTGCATATTGACGTGTCGCCATTGCTTCTGCGCCCAGATAAGTCACGTACAGTGTGAAGATGAGCTGACACGACTGATACATAATGGACTCCAGCGCGGATGGTACACCAATGCGCAATATTTTAGAGATGAACTTTTTGGACAATTGGACGTAATATTTCCACTCGACACGAACCTCAGTGACCCGGTACATCAGCCAGAAGAAGATCAAGAGACAAATAAAGCGGCTACCTACTGTAGAAATAGCAGCACCCTCTACTCCAAGTGCAGGCATTCCCCAATGCCCAAAAATCAAAACATAGTTGCCGACCACGTGGATCACGTTCATAAAAACCGATACATACATCGTTTCTTTGGTAAAACCATGTGTACGAATGGTCGCCGCCAGCGCATTAATCAATGCCTGAAGAAAAATGGCACCCCCGACGATACTCATATAGGATTCCGCGTACGTCAGAATATCTCCCTGGACATTCAGCCATTGCAACATATGAGTACCAAACACAAGAAAAATTACGCTAAGCAAAAGACCTACCATCAAATTCAACGTAATGGCCGTACCTGTAACCTGGGCCGCTTCGACTAGTTTCTTAGAACCGATATATTGAGCTACGACGATAGCAGCGCCGTTGCCGATAACCTCCAGTACAAGGATAGCAATTGAAATAATTTGATTGGACGCGCCCACACCCGACACCGCATTATCAGATACAGAACTGATCATGAACGTGTCGACGCTCCCCATTAGCATAAACAGAAACAATTCAAGGAAAATAGGCCATGTTAAACGGAACAAATTCAATTCCTTAGCTTCGGACAATACCGAACCTTTTTTTAGTGCTCTGGTTGTCATTCATTCACCTTTCTTCATAGATTTATTTAACGATCAAAAGGTATGTTAGCACAGTAATTCTGAAAATACATCCCGTTTACGTAAAATGATTTGCAAAATACGTAAGAATTCATTTATCACTCTCTTTATAATTGATTATCGAACTTTATTGAAACAGGATATTGCAAGAATATACCAGTAGTCTGGTCTTTTCGACGCAATTATGAGCTAAAGAGTATAATAGAATACGAGCCTGTGAGCATTGCCGCTGACAGGTTGTGCAGATTGTTGTATGCTTCTAAGCATAATTTGTGAATTAAAGATGGAATATATAGGACATTCACAGGGTTAAAAGGTAATAAAGGAGGCTTTTACAGATGACTCAATCATTTCAGGCTCTTGTCGTCGATCAGACGCAGGACGGTGAAGTTCAAGCAGAGGTACGTTCTCTGGAAGCTAGCAGTTTACCTGCTGGAGAAGTATTGATTCGTGTCGCTTATTCCAGTATCAATTATAAAGATGGGCTTGCTGCCCGCAAGGATGGCAATATTGTCAAATCCTATCCGTTCATACCAGGCATAGATTGCTCGGGAACCGTCGTCTCTTCGGAGGATAGCCGCTTTAGCGAAGGGCAAGCGGTGCTCGTTACCGGATACGGGCTGGGTGTGTCTCAATTCGGGGGATTCAGCCAATATGCACGTGTGCCTGCGGACTGGGTGGTTCCACTTCCAGACGGACTCACGCCGAGAGAGTCGATGATTTTCGGAACAGCCGGATTCACCGCAGCCCTGTCGTTATATCGGCTGGAACAAAACGGCGTTACTCCGAAGCAGGGCAAGGTACTCGTCACCGGAGCGACGGGCGGCGTAGGCGGGGCAGCTATTGCCCTGTTGAACAAGAGAGGCTACCATGTCGTAGCCAGCAGTGGCAAGGCTGATGCTCACGATTACCTCAAGGCGCTCGGAGCAGCCGAGGTCATCTCCCGCGAGGAGGTCTACGACGGTGCGGAGAGCATCCGCCCGCTGGGCAAGCAGCTTTGGCAAGCGGCTGTTGATCCTGTAGGCGGAAAGCCGCTCGCTTCGCTGCTCAGCCAGATCGCCTACAACGGCTCCGTGGCAGTGAGCGGCCTGACGGCAGGGACCAAGCTGCCTACGACGGTGCTGCCGTTTATTTTGCGCGGTGTAAGTCTGCTGGGCATTGACTCTGTCTTCTGCCCATACGACACCCGCGTAGCAATCTGGGAGCGGCTCGGCAATGAATGGAAGCCGGAACAGCTGGAGCAGCTTGTTGAGCGCGAAGTCGGATTGGCTGACCTGCCAAGCGCGCTCGAAGACATCCTTGCAGCCCGCTCGCAAGGAAGAACGCTAGTACAGCTGGTTGACTAAGCGGAGTAGGTCGCAAGCTATCCATTGACGTATTTTCACGTGAAGAAGTGTCATCCTATAGGGTCTAGCTTAGGAACATGTAAGAAGCCTGTAAATCTGCAGTTTTGAGATTTACAGGCTTCTTTTTTTCGTGTGGTACATTTGAAGCAGACGGTTTACTTTTCGCAACCAAATGAACCTTTTGAGGAACTCAGTTGTTATATAGATAAACTGCACGAGAAAGGAGAGCACATCATTGGAGAGCAATCGAGAGTTGTTTGATTTGTATCAACGAGATGTATACCGAACCTGCTACTACATGGTACATAATGCATCGGATGCAGAGGATTTAACGCAGGAAGTGTTTATCATCCTGTTTCGCAGCAATCGTGAACAAATCGAACAACTAAAAGCCTGGATTATGAAAATTACGGTCAATCATTGTCTGAATTACCTTAAACGCCAGAAAAGCCTGCATTTGAAGGTATCGGCTAATCCCTATCTATTTAGCGGGGCGGAAGGTAAGCCTGTAGACAGGCTGGTGGAAGAACGCGAATCGGCAGAGGAATGGGCCGTTTATATGAATCGCCTTCCAGCCAAAATCCGCGCTGTACTGGCACTCCGCTATATGCATGATTTCACGCTGGCGGAAATATCAAAACTGCTGGAAATTCCGCTGGGAACCGTCAAATCGAGGACTCACAAAGGACTAAAGTTATTGGAGCAAATACTGCGGGATGCAGGGGTACAAATTCCCGAGATGGAAGGAGAGAACTATGAACAACGTAGAAAAGGCATTGAAGCGCAAGTTAAATGATGATTCGGAAATGGCCTATCCTGACTTCGATGAGATGTGGAACCGAATGGAACAGACAGGGCATACTGCCCCTACGCTAACCGACACTTTCGATTCATTCACTCCGCACCGACATAGAAATTGGCGCAAAATAGCTATCGCCGCCTCTCTGAGTGCACTTCTCGTTGCCGTTCCCGTCTATGCCGCCATCCATTATAATTGGGACAATCTGCTGCACGGAAGAAGCGGCATTCAGACGGCACTAAATCAAGACCTTGGACAGCCCTTGGAGCAATCCGTAACCAGAGACGGAGTGAAGCTGACGCTGCATACCGCTATTGTCGATGAGAACCGGACCGTGATTCTGTACAGCTTGGAGGTCGGAAAACGAGCAGAGAACGAGTTTTGGAATGTCAAAGGCGTATCGCTAAAAAGTGCTGCGGGGGAAAGCAGTGCAGGGGAATATAACTTCCAGCAATGGGACCCGACAAATCAGCGGTACAACGGGTACTTTGAAAGTGATTGGACACCGCAGCAAGAAACAGAGAACGTGCAGCTGACCATAGACCATATAGAGCTCACCAGCGTTCAGGAACTGGATTTGCCGCTCGATATTCGGTCGCCTCAAATACAGACGTTCAAGCTGGATCGTAGCGGCTTACAAGATATGAAGGTACAGGTATTCGAACAAGGTAAGGACAAACTGATGCTGTCCTCAGCGATTACCTTCGATTCGTCGATACCAAAGAGATGGGACAATCCACAAATTATTGCCTACAAAGGCGACGAGCCTGTGATGTCGCAGCCTGGAGGGGCTTTTGGCAAGCCCGGTGATAACGGGGAGTATACAGCACAGCAATATTTTTCCAAAGTGGATATGCCGGAAGGACAGACTACCTTCAAACTTCAATATGCGCAAACCGAGAAAAGTATAAATGAACCTATAAAATTTGACCTGCAGCTAAGCAAGAAGAAGATGGAAAGCGGGACGATTAAAAGTGTGCTGAATATCCCACTGGAAAAAGGCAATCGGAATGTTTTGCTAGAACAAATGATTGTCACACCTACACAAATCCGCGTCACGCTCAGAAGCAAGGAGAAATTCGCCATGATCCCTTATCAAAAGTACTTTCTTTCTGTGAACAGCACAACGTTAGAGGGTAACCGTTGGTCTTCACCTAATCAGGAACGCGATCTGTACACAATCCGTTTTGAAAGGCCGTCCAATCTTGTGATTACCAAGGACACTCCCATTACTTTTACAGGCAAATACAAGGTTACGACCCATTCGGACGACAAAACGCCACAGCGTTTAACTGATATTTCTGAGCAAAAGCAGACGCTAACGACGCAAATCGGTGGCTATCCTGTGAAGTGGACCTACTACAAACAGGGATCAGACTTATTCGTAGAAACCGAAAGCGAGGACGCTCACTTTGGAGGGATTAACCAGACGCATATTGGCCTGGGTAAAGAACGGATTATTGGCAAGCCGATCACAGCCAATTTCACCGGAGATGGCAATAACAAGGCAGTGGATGTCTATAAGAACTTCAAAGGGAAGGGAGCTTCCATTTATATGTTCTACTATACAACGGACGACCCGGAAGCAGAGACAACCGTACCCTTACAGCCTATGACAAGCAACAGCGAAGCATCCAAATAGCAATGCTATAAAAAGAGGGTCCTCTATACCTGTGAACCGTGGTATAGGGAACCCCTTTTTATTTTCCTAGGAAGGCACAGTCTGCCTGAAACGATTGACTCTCTCCCTATTTCACAGAACCTTGCGTAACGCCATTGATAATCCATTTTTGTGCAATCAAATAGACAATAATCATCGGCAGCAAGGCCATTAGATACGAGGCAAAGGCCAAATTAAAGTCGGTATTGAACTGCCCCTGGAACACATACTGAACGAGCGGCAGTGTATACTGCTCCGCATCGCTAATAATAATGAGCGGCAGCAGGAAATCGTTATATGTGGACAGACAAGTGAGAATTCCCACCGTAGCACTAATCGGCGCCATCAGCGGGAATATAATGCGCCAAAAAGTCCCCCATGTCGTCGCACCATCTACCGTGGCTGCCTCTTCCAATGCCACCGGAATGGAGCGAATATAACCGACATACACGAAGACATTAAACGCCAAACCATACACCGTATGCAGCATAATGAGACCCAACAGATTAGTCATATGAAGGCCCGAGGCCAGTTTTACAATCGGCAGCATGATGATCGGGAACGGTATAAACATGGCGCTCACAAAATAAAAATATAATCCCTTAAAAAATCGTCGCTGCATATTACGGGCAATCGCATAAGCGACCATCGAATTGGTTAGCAAAGTCAGTATGACCGTCGATGTCGTGACCATCACACTGTTCTGAAAAGCGCTGAAGAAGTTGGTCATTTCTACTGCACGACTAAAATTCTCCCAATGCAGCTCGGTCGGAAAGGCAAAGGCGGAATGCGCCATCTGCTCGGGATTTTTAAGTGCGATCGTCACCGTCATATAGAGGGGAAACAGGATAAATATTGTCCCCAACGCTACCAGAAGCAGCACAGGCCAGTTGGTACGTCTGCTTGTTTTCATCAGTTATCCATCTCCCTTCTCTGGAGGAATCGCAGCTGTAAGATGGAAATGATCGCGATCACAATAAAGTAAATAACAGAGTTAGCCGACTGATAAGCAAATTCTCCGCCTCTAAATCCCCCGGTGTATATCAGGTGGGAAATCGACTGGGTGGCTCGTCCCGGCCCGCCATTCGTCAAAGCCACGATCTGATCGAACACCATCAGGGAATTTTTCATCGCCAATACCATATTGATCGTAAAAAACGGTGCAATTAATGGAAAGGTAATGCTCCAGAATTCGCGCCATTTACCCGCACCGTCCAGGTTGGACGCCTCATACAGACTTGTCGGAATGGTTTGCAGCCCGGCCAGATAGAGAATCGTATTAAAGGCAATCCCCTGCCATACAGCTACGATGACAACTCCTACCCAAGCCAGTTGTTCACTGCCCAAAATGTTCGTCGACAATGAGGTAATACCTAAATTTTGCCCCCAAATCGTAAACACGTTCGAGAACAAGTAATTGAATATGTAACCCACGATCAACACGCTCAAAATATTAGGCAGAAAATAAATACCCCGGAAAAAGTTACGAAACCGTATTTTAGCATTCAGCCCTAGCGCAATCAGCAAACTAAGGATATTAGTCGCAATGGTAACCACAATCGCAAATTTGAAAGTAAACCAGTATGCGTTCCCCACATTATCGTCCTGAAACAAATTAATATAGTTCTTAAACCCGACAAAGTGATACTGATGACCAAAGCCGTTCCAGTTCGTAAGCGAATAATAAAAGCCCTGCAAGGCAGGCAAGGTCAAAAATACAAAAAACAATAGCACCGCCGGCACCGTCATCCAGTAAAAAGTCGTTAGTCGCTTATTCATGTCTCCTCCTCCTCTCCTATCGGCGGTTAGCTACCTTATCCCATTCACGGTCCAGCTTGGCCAGATAAGCGTCGATGTCTCTGTTTTGCAGGAAGGCCTGCACAATAGAATTCAATTGGACCGCTTTGGGAATATAGTGATCGGCAAAATCAATGACTCGGCCCGATTTAAAATACGGCAACAGCTCCGCCACACTCGGATCATCCTGCGTAACTCCCTTCACCGCCGAAAACAGCGTTTGCTCTGTAATGTATTGCTTGCTGTTCTCCGGCTTCAACAAGAAGGAAATGAACTCCTCGGCTTCCTTTTTATGCGGAGTGCTCTCCGATACGGCTAATAGCGTATCTATACCGGACACCAGTTTGACCGCCTTTTCGTCATTCCCTGTCGGTAATGGAAAAAACCCAAGCTCCACTTTCGGGTTGGCTTTGCGAATTTCAGATATGGCCCACGAGCCCTGAATGTACATCAATCCCTGCCCGTTAGCGAAGGCACGATTACCGTCAGCATAGTTTTTGCCAAAATTATCACCATGTCCGTATTTCAGTAGCTCCAGCTGCTTTTCCGCAACCTCGCGGTACTTATCCTGAAAGGTGACCTGATTTTCACGCCGTTGCAGGAAAAAATCAATGCCCACCAGATTCGGGCCCAGCGCATTAAAGGGGAGGTTCGTTTGCCAATCATCTTTATATGTAAAATAGAACGGGATTTTTCCAGCAGCCTTGATCTTTTGCGCCGTTGCAATCAGCTCATCCCACGTTTTGGGCACCTGTAATCCCATTTCCTTAAAAAGCGTTTTGTTATACATCACACCATTCGCATTCGCAGCATAAGGAATTCCATACACGGGATCGACCCCGGTTACATCCTTAAGCATTTTAAGGTAAATCGGGTCAATCGTACGTGGCAATTCTGTATTCGTCAGGTCCGTAAAAATACCGCTTTGTGCCAAAATGGAGTAGGTATCGGTGGCCCCAAGTCCTACAATGTCAGGTACATCGTTTTTGACAACCCGGGTCAATAACACGGTCTCTGCCTCTGGCGGGTTGACCTGTGTCACTTCAATACCGGGATGTTCTTGATTGAATTGAGAGATTAGCTTATCGAATGAACCCTTGGCCTCCGGCTTGTTTTGAAAAAATTCAATTTTTACCTTACCCGAAGCATCGCCCTTGTTGCATGCGCTTACAAAAATAGCCAATAAAAGGATCGCCGCCAGTGTAGACAGCTTTTTGACCCAACACCACATGCTCATACCTCCTTTTCCCCTATGTCAATCTATGCGGGACTAGACAATTAATACCCGTCCCTTATGGAAAAGAAACGATACTGCTACAGCATGAACCATAATCTTTTATTTTCCGTCCATATGTACGTCAACTTACAACTATAACAATGGCTACAACAATCTGATATCAGGAGGAACCCATGCTAAAAAAGATCCAACTGACCCTCAAACGGTCGGTTGGATCTTTCTTTTACTTTTATGATGTTCAGGTTACGGATGCCCTAATACAGATAATCATCAGTCACAAAACGGCGGTATGCGCCCCAAGTAAACAAGATAAGATATAGACTAACAACGGTGATAATCGCCCCATTCACAGACGAATTCCCCATTAAGGACCTATCTAATCCTGTATGCTGCATATATGGAATAATCATAAATGCAATCACATTGTATAGGTATGGGATATGAGAAACAAAAGAAGCCACTTTTAAATACAATGAATCAAACAACAGAGAGCCCAGATTGTATACTATACAAACACCGATGGCATACGTTACACTTTTGCTGTACATCGCGATAAAACAATAGAAGGAGCTTATTGCTAATAATGAGCCAAGCGCCCAACCATAGTATTTAAGCATCTGCAGTCCTTGAGATCCGGACAACCCCACATCACTTACACCATATGAAAGAGTCCATACTTCAACGATCACCTGCGATGATACTGCAAATACAATGAGAAGAAACAATATAGTAGCATTTAAAACCAGCAGCTTACTCCAGAAAATCTCCCCGCGGGTAAATCGGCGCGTAAATAACAACCGCAGTTGCCCGCTTCGAAATTCCTCCGTGTATACAGCAGCAGCTAAAGCAGCTACAGCTATGTTGCATACTAAAAACAAATTCTCACGCAGGCCAGTAACGACAAAGTTTAAAGATAATACCTCAACAGGAACTTTCATCGTGCGCAAAAAATATACTCCTGTCGAACAAGCGAGCAGCGGCGTACATAACACCATGAGCCAGAACCACTTTCGTCTCCATAATCGCTCGAACTCACTGTATATTAATGACTTCATAGTCCCATCAATCCCATAAAAGCATCCTCTAGCCGTTGACCGTCCTCTACTAGTTGATCAGCAGGTCCCTGCCAAACTAGCCTGCCCTCTTTGATAACAATGAGTTCGTCACACATCTGTTGCAGTTCATCCAACAGATGACTGGAGATAAAAAAGGCATAATTCGCTGAATCACGTAGCTGAAGCACAATATCTCTCAACTCCCGCATTCCCATAGGATCAAGCCCATTGGACGGTTCATCCAGCAATAAAAGCTCAGGAGCACCCAGCATGGACTGCGCAATACCTAGCCTTTGCTTCATTCCCAGCGAATAGGTTTTCACCTTGTCATCTCCCCGCGTTTCCAGCCTCACCTTTGTAAGCAACTCTTCAATATGCATCTCCCGATCTGAGGGCACAATCTCAGAGTGTAACCGTGATAAATTGCGCAAAACCTGTCTGCCTGTCATATAATCAAAAAAGACCGGAGATTCAATAATAGCCCCCACCTTGGAAAGCGCCTTTTCCCGATCCGTCTGTACATCATATGAAGCTATCTTTACAGAGCCGCTGGTTGGCTGCATTAATCCGGTCATGATTCGCATCATTGTAGTTTTACCAGCTCCATTAGGTCCGATGAATCCATATATTTTCCCTTTCTGAAGCTTAAAGGAAACACGGTCTAACAAATGCCTTTTCCCCATTCTTTTCGTTACCTGACTGACCTCCAGTAAGGAGTCCGACATACGATTCCCTCCATCCATAACAAATCACAACATAGTTCCAACGCGTGCATTTGATATGTAAGATCTTGATGGACAACATAAACTTCATTTAACAGTGAATGATATTATCTACTCCATTTAAAAAATATCACATGTTGCGAAATGCAAACAACTTTCTTTATATGTAAAATATAATAATAATGATACATCAATACCATTTATCTTAATTAATGGTCATTAATTTTCGTGATGATATCTTTGTCTTTACACTGCAAAAAAGGTAGCCCTTCAGTAAACGTTCTACCTCAGGGCTACCCTCTATATAGAATAAGCTGTTTTCTATCCAGTAACTACTAGCCTGTACCTACTCCAGCTCAACCCACTCGCCGAGCAACGTGTCCAGCTCGGCTTGCAGCCGCTCACGCGCATCCCACAGCTCCGCCATGTGGATCGTGTCGCTGCTTGTGCCGAGCAGCTCCAGCTCGGCATCCGCCGCCGCCAATTCTGCTTCTTTGGCGGCGATGGCCCGCTCCAACCGCTCGCTGGATGCAACGGGCGCCCCCAAGCGACCTGCCGACTCGGTGCGAGCACGACCCTTATCGGCTCCCGAGGTCGCTCCCGTACGCGCAGCCGTCTCTGGGCCCCTGCTCGCTGCACTGGAATGCGCAGCCGTGCCCGAGCCGCCACCAGATGCGGCTCTGCTTGCAGATGCCAAGCGTACCCCGGCATCCTCCTCACTTAGCAAGCGGGCGTTTTCCAGCTCCCGCTTCTTCGCTCGGTACTCATCAAAGCTACCCAGATAAAAGGTCAGCTTTCCAGCCTCCAGCTCCCACACGCGCCCTGCCAGCTTGTTCACAAAGTAGCGGTCATGTGAAATCGCCAGCACCGTTCCCGTGTAGGTGTCCAGCGCTTCCTCCAGCGCCTCGCGTGAGTCAATGTCCAGGTGGTTCGTCGGCTCATCCAGCACCAACAAATTTGGCTTTTTTATGACCAGCAACGCCAGCCGCAAGCGGGACCATTCGCCACCGGACAGCATGCTCACGGGTTTAAACACATCGGCACCGTAAAATAAATACTTCGCTAGCAATCCGCGTGCCTCGCCTTCTTCCACCCCTGCTTCTTCCTTGAAGTAAGCAAGCACAGTCGCCCGGCTATTCCGTTCTCTCTCTTGCTGCGCCAAATATCCGTACTCTACGCGCGTGCCCCACTGGACCGTGCCTGCATCTACGCTTTCCTGACCAAGCAACAGCTTGAGCAGCGTCGTTTTACCCGCGCCGTTATCGCCCAACAAGGCTACCTTTTCACCGAATTCCAGGCTGCCCGTTGCCCCGCTTAATATCTGACGCTCTCCATAAGCTTTAACAATATCTTCAAACTGTAGCACTCGGCGGCCGGAACGATCCTCCAGCTTTAAGTGAAATTCTGCCCCCTGCGGGTCCAGTACAGGCCGCTTCACCAACTCCATACGCTCCAGTGCTTTACGAATGGATGCTGCTTTTTTGAAAAACTTTTCGTTATCGCCGTTGCGACCCCACTCTTCAAAACGCCGAATGGCCTCTTTCATCTTTTTGATTCGCTTTTGCTGTTCCTTATAATCTTCGAATTGCAGTAGCAATCGTTCTTCCTTTTCCTTAACGTAGCCGCTGTAGTTCGTATAATACGTAAACGCCTCGCCATCCTCAAGCTCAATCATTTTAACGGCGACCCGATCCAGAAAATAACGATCATGGGACACAACCACACACGCGCCTGTGTAGCCCTGCAAAAAATGCTCCAGCCATTCCAGCCCTTTCAAATCCAGATGGTTGGTCGGCTCATCCAGCAGCAGCAAATCCGGTCGTCCGATGAGCTGTGATGCCAGCGCGATTTTTGTTTTCTCTCCACCAGACAGCGAGCCGAAGCTGCGCGTATACATTCCTTTGGGAATACGCAGACCATCCGCTACCTGATCAATATTTGCATCCATTTCATAGCCGCCGTTGCGCTCAAACCGTTCCTGTAGGGAAGCATACGATTGCAGCAGCTTCTCCAGAAGACCCGTATCCGCTACCACAATCGGATCTGACATTTCCCGTTCCAGTGTGTTCATCTGATTGCGGCAATCCTTCAGCTCACGATAGGCGTAAGCCAGCGTTTCGTACACGGTGAAGCTCTCAAACTCCGCCGGAATTTGCGGTAAATAGCCGATCTTCGTATCCTTGGCGATGACGAGCTGCCCTTCATCCGGGCGGGACAAGCGTGCGATTAGGCGTAATAGGGTGGTTTTACCGCTTCCGTTGCGGCCAATAAGTCCCACCTTTTCTCCCGTATGGATATCAAACGATGCACCATCCAAAATTAGATTGGCAGCGTGGTATTTTTTCAATTGTTGACCGTTAACTATATACATGTTCAGGCTCTCCTTTTTTTAGGAAGACCCTTACCCGGGTAACACAAAAAGAGCCGCAGGAGCAACCCCGCGACTCTTCGGAAGATACAGCAATCCGTTCGAGTTAAGGTAGGCGTCTTCTCGCGATGTTTACAACCGTATGATTAAAATTGGACAGACTTCTCCCGTTGTATGGAAAAGCATGAACAATGCCAGCCATAGCAATCGGCAGCTGGCTAATACGGTTGTTCAGCATCTCGTGATTCACCTACCTCACCTCCTTCTTCATAATTGTGTGTAGTATAACATGTTTGCTCGTATTATAAAAGAGGGTGATGGTCCAGCAAACTATGAAACAGAATGGTGCCCTCCGACAGCCTGGGATGTCCCGGCTCTGGTAATCGAAAATACGCCGCAGACAAAAGCAACAATCACAAATGCGCCACCCACCCAAGCGTTCGTTGCAACAGATTCACTATTCTCAATCACTACCCCTCCCAAGGCAGAACCCAGAGCGATTCCGACCTGGAGTGCGGAGAAATTAAAGCTTTGCTGAATACTACCCGATTCGGGTGCATTTTCAATAAGATAACTTTGCATCGGGGGCGACAAGGCCCAACTCAGTATGCCCCAGATGATCAGCAGTGGCGCAAATACATAAAGCGAGTGAATTGAGAATGGCAGCAAGAACATCACGGCGATAAACACGCCTACGACGACTAGAATACTTTTCGCTGTGCCGAACCGATCTGCCAAAGAGCCGCCAATAAATCCGCCGCTCACTGCCGCCAGCCCAAAGACAAAATAGGCCACACTAATCCACGAAGCGTTTAAGCCCATCATATTTTCTAAAAATGGAGTGAAATACGCATATAACGTGTAATGGCCCGCCAGTGTCAGCGTGGTCACCAGATGAGCACTGATGACTTTAACATTTTTTAAGGATTTCAACTGATCGCGCATAGGCACAACATGTTCGGTCGGAATCCGCTCCATAAACAAGTTGATAACGATCATAGCAACGACCGTTAACAAGGCAATGATCAGGAAAAGCACCCGCCAGCCAAACGCATTTCCAATCAGCACCCCGGCTGGAATACCTAGGACGATGGAGGAGCTAACCCCCATGGAGATGACACCAAGGACACGGGCCTGATAAGCCTTGGACACCACTTTGACTGCAATGGTCAGTGACAATGTCACGATCAGCGACCCGCTTGCAGCGGTAATGATACGGGATACAAACAAGACAGCATAATTCGGACTCCAGAAGGCCAGCAGACTTCCCAGAATAAAGATAAACATCGACCACAGGTACAGTCGTTTTCGTTCAATTTTGGCTGTCAACGCCAACAAAGTTGGCCCAGCAATAGCATACACGAGCGCATAGATCATGATAAGCTGTCCTGCCGTGCTTACGGAGACATTCAAATCCTGTGCAATTTGGGGTAGCACGCCACCGATAATCAGTTCCACCAGCCCCACCGTAAAGGTCGCAATCGTTAAAATAACTACTTTGAAGTTCATTACATTAGCTCCTTTGCTGTCATGTAAATCCCTCGTATTACGCAAAAAAATCCTGACCACAAGAAATGTACAAGACGTACACTTTTTGTAATCAGGATTTATCGGTTCCTGGTAGAGACCCTCAAACCATATTATTGAGGTTATACAAATGGGGCATTCATTTATTACGCATTCACGAAGGTTATAGCTATTACTATAAAGGAGCCTGTGGCTAAGTTCAACCCCCTAAAGCCGCAAAAATTCGCTCATAGCACGATCCGACAGATAGGGTAGATACTCATGGCCGTATTCGTGATACAGGAGTATTTCCTTGTCTGATACAATTTTATTGTACACCGCAAACTGCGTGGAGGGTGGACAGATGATGTCCGACAGCCCTGTCACAAACAACACACGACCACGAATACGATCTGCCAAATGTTGAATATCGATGTAGCCTAGTCGGTGAAAGAGCTCCTCCTCGCGCAGATGGTTCGGATCAAACCAACGAAAATAATAAACCAGTTCTTCATATGCAGATGTAGTGGCATCCAGCATCCAGGCTCTTTTATAGTCCGACAGAAACGGATATACCGGAACTGCCATACGGACACGCGGCTCCAATGCAGCGCAGGCAACCGTCAAGGCCCCTCCCTGGGAGCAGCCAAATGCGCCGATCCGTTCAGGATCGACCTGCTCCATAGACATCAAAATGCGCACCGTCTGCACGGTATCCAAAAATACATTGCGGTAATACAACCGATCCGGGTCCGGGTCGTCAATCCCCCGGATGATATGGCCGCGAACCGTCGTTCCTTGAACCTGCAAATTGTCCTCGGACAGGCCTCCTTGCCCCCGGCAATCCATGGCCAGCACGGTGAATCCGTGTGCCGCATAGCTTACCTTGTCGAACCAGTCGCCACTGTCGCAGGAATATCCATGAAACATGGCCAAAGCTGGCCCTTGTTCCGTAAGGTGCTTGGGACGAGCCAGCTTCCCATGAACCTTTGCTCCGCCCACTCCAGTAAAATATAGATGGTAACACTCCACCAGCGGAGAGACAAAATCAGCAGGCTCCAGTGTATAATCAAGCGGCTGTTGCTCCAGCTCCTGTAATGCCCGTTCCCAGTATACGTCAAAATCCGGCGGCTTCGGGTTACTCCCCATATACGACTGCAATTGCTGTAAAGTCACATCCTCAGGCATTCAAGTTCCCTCCTACATCCGACCCGACTCACGGTCGTCTGCGACCACTTCATCCGTTGCGATGACATACTTCATAATGTCGGACACTGTCGTGTAGGCAATACCTACATACGTATCAGCGGCTCCATAATAAATCGCAATCCGGCCCGTGTCCGCATCATGCAGCGTAGCACACGGGAACACCACATTTGGCACAAAGCCCCGTTCTTCGTACCATTCCTCCGGGGTCAGCACGAAATTAGAGGAACGATATTTAACTTTAGACGGATCATCCAGGTCAAGAACGGCTACGCCCATACTGTATACCAGCCCATTGCACGTACCTGTCACCCCGTGGTAGAACATCAGCCAGCCCTCTGTCGTCTCAATCGGAGCCGGTCCGCCGCCAATCTTTACCGATTGCCACCAGCCCTGTCCGCCCTTGCTCATCACATGACGATGCTTGCCCCAATACACCAGATCCGGGCTCTCACTCAGAAAAATATCTCCAAACGGCGTATGGCCACTGTCGCTCGGACGGGATAGCAACATAAAGTTTCCGTTCAGCTTGCGGGGTAACAGCACTCCGTTGCGATTAAACGGCAGGAACGGATTTTCCAATCGTACAAAGCTTTTAAAATCCTTCGTTTGTGCTATCCCCAATGCTGCACCGTAAAAATCTGTACACCAGATGATATAATACGTGTCCTCCACGCGAACCAGACGCGGATCGTAAGCATAATTTGGCTGATAATCTTTCCCTTCCTCATCAACCAAATGCAAACGTTCTGTCTCAATGTCCCAAGCCAACCCGTCGTCACTCCAGCCTAGATGCAAATGCGGACGTCCATTAATCGTTTCAGCCCGGAATATCCCTACAAACCGTCCCTCATACGGAGCTACTGCACTATTGAAAATACGGGCAATGCCCGGCACCGGATTCCGCCCAATGACCGGATTCTCACTATGTCTCCATACCGGAGCCTCACTGCCTTCAGGCTTATCCTGCCACGGCATTTCCGGCAGACTTTCTCCCACAATTCGTACGCTGTTTACTCCCAAATCCACATTCAATTTATTCATACGTATATTCCCCTCTCACCGAGATACTTGATTTCATCGTTTTTTTTGATTTCGCCATTGTTCTATTTCACTGAGCCCTGCGCGAATCCGTTATAGATATATTTTTGTAATGATAAAAACGCAATCAGCGTCGGAATAATGGCAATGATAATGCCCGCGCTAATGACTTCCCATTGTGATCCATATGGTCCTTTAAACTTGAACAGCGCCGTCGATATGACCTGAAGGCTTGTTTTGGGCATATACAGGAACGGGGTGTAAAAGTCGTTGTAAATATTAACGCCCTTGATAATGATCACCGTCACAATGGCAGGCTTCAGCAGGGGCAAGATAATGCGCCAGTAGATCGTCAGATAGGAGGCCCCATCCAGCATGGCCGATTCATCCAGCGCCACCGCGATGGAATCCAGAAATTGCAGAAAAATATACACCGCAATAATATCTGTTCCCAAATACAGCAAGATCGCCGCCCAAGGCGTGTTAAACAGCTCCAGCTTATTGATTATTTGGAATGTCGACACCTGTGTCGTCACCCCCGGAATGAGCGTGGCGAGCAAGAACGCACCCAGCATGAGACTTTTGCCCTTAAATTTAAAACGGTTCAAAATATACGCGATCATGGAACCGGTCAACGTAGCTCCGATGATCGAAATCAACAGGATAAAAGCTGTGTTCACAAATCCGGTCAGCATATTTCCGTTGATAAAGGCTTTGGTATAGTTAGCCCAATTCAGCCAGTTTACGGGGGGAGTCAGAGGACTGGTTGCCGCATATTCAGCCTTCGTCTTCAAAGATGCAAACAAAATGACGACAATCGGCAGCAGTGCAATGAACGCACCTAGTAGTAGCGCGGCATACTTGATGCTGCTACCCAGTATTCTTTTCAGCTTATACATGATTAGTCCTCCTCTCCCCGAATTAGCAACCGTTGAAGCAGCGTAACAGCAATCACGATCAGCAGCAGAACAACCGCCATCGCTGAGGCCAAACCGACCTTGCTGTATTTGAATGCCACATCAAGCGTCTGAATGACGAATGTTTCACTGCCGTTGGAGCCACCGGTCATAATATACGGGATGTCGAACGCACTGATCGCCCCACTAATCGCCAAGATGAGATTCAACTGCAAAATCCGCTTGATACTCGGCAAAATAATAGAGCGGAACTGATGCCAGCGGTTAGCCCCGTCCATATCAGACGCTTCATACAGATCACTGGATATGGAGGAAATCGCACCGAGAAACACGATAAAGTTAAAGCCCATATATCTCCAGATCGACGTGCCAGCCAGCGAAATATTGATAATCTCCGGGTTACCCAGCCACAGCTTGATATACGAACCCAAACCCACTGCCTGAAGCAGTGTATCAAGGGTACCGTCTGGCTTAAAAAAGAATAGAAAAATAAAACCAATAGCTACACCGTTCATCAGGGAAGGAAAAAACAAAACGCCTTTAAAGAAATTTTTAAACCAGGTTTGAAAGCTGAGAATGGTTGCAAAATAAAGGGCCAGCCCCATCTGTACAAACGTGGCGACAAAGTAATACAGACTGACCTTAAACACCGAGAAATACTCGGGGTCGGTAAAGATTTTGATATAGTTTTCAAAGCCCACATATTCCAGACGCTTACTATAGCCGTTCCAGTCCGAAAAGCTGTACTTAAACATATTGATCACAGGCAAGTACGCAAAAGTGATCAGCAGCGCTAGCGGAATAATAGAAAAGGCTACAATAATCGCCAATCTTTGTTTGGAGTAGCTGAGATTCGAAAATTTTAACATGCTGCACCTCCTGGCTATCCGTCCATCGACTGCTACGTCGATCCTCTCTTTTCGTCAGTTCAGATGGCTATTTTGCTTCCTTTGCAGCCACTTCAGCACGCGCCTTCACCCATGCGTCGTTCAGATCCTTCATAATGGTGTCATACGATTCCGGGCGGTTACCGACCGCTGCCTCAATAATGCGTTTTTTGAAGTCAGGCTGCCACAAGCCGATTTCTCCCTTTTTGTCGATTTTATCGACAATCCCTTCCTGTCCTTTTGGAGATGGAGTAAGCGTTTCAAAAACGACTCCCTGATCTTCGTATTGCTTCAAAATGCTAGGCATTGGGGCACCCTTCAGCGGACTAATACTACCTGCCTGCTCTACGGCATAGTTGGACTTTTCGGTAAACCAATCCACCCAGGCCCGGGCCGCCGGTTTATTTTCACTGTTTACATTAATACCGAGGTTAAAATCACCTGCCAGCGGCACAAGTACCTTGGAGGCATTCGTCGGGAAAGGCATAAAACCGATATCATCCTTGTTAGGAGCTGTGCTTTTGATCTGGTCAATTGCCCAAGAACCAAGCACCATCGTACCGATTTTGCCTTGAGCGAGATCCGCCTTGGAGGTCTCCCAATCCGTAGTCGTTGGATCTTTTTCAATCAGGCCTTTTTTAGCCGCATCGTACAGGACCTTATACAGTTCATAGTGGGGCTGTCCCTTCGTGAAATTGTCATCTGTATTCGGTTGTGTGACATTCACATATTCCTTCGTACCCGCCAATGTTGCCAGACTAGACTCCCACTGGGTCAGTGCCCAACCAGAGGCATAATTCGTAAACAGCGGCACTGCCTTGGTTTTGTCCTTAATGTGCTGTAACGCTGTCAGGAATTGGTCCGGTGTTTTGGGAAGCTGCGTGATTCCTGCGTCCTTGAACACCTTTTTGTTATAAATCACACCAGAGTAAACCATCGCAATCGGAATACCGTAGCTGTTATGATCCACCGTACGCTCTTCAAGGCCGGTATACTTGTTTTTCATCTCCTCATAAGTACCCAGCGGCTCGAAAAAATTGGGCAGCTCTTCAACTGGAATACTGCCAGGAATCAGCAAAACATCTCCGTAATCCCTGGTCCCCATCCGGATTTTAATTTGGCCCTCATAATCGGCCAATGCCTGAAAATTGACCTTCACGTTCGGATAAAGCTTGTTAAATTCCTTGGCGTAGTCCTGAAACACCGTATCCACAATATCTGTCCGCTGTGTGATAACCGTAATTTCACCTTCCACATCCTTTGGATCAGAGCTGGCTGCTGGTGTATCCGATGCTTTTGGAGCACAGCCTGCAAACAAATCCGCTACTAGTAGCACAGACAACAATGGCATCAAAACTTTAGACAACTTCATGAAACGACCCCTCCCATTTTTTAAATAAGGTTATCGTTAAGCTAACAAAAGTTATTTTATTATGATAACGCTTACTATGTCAATTACATTATTTTTTTGTACAGTACACTAGGTTATTATCTTGTAAATAAACACAAGACGAGAATAGTTGACAGTTTACAAACACCTAGATATGATACTTCTGTAAAGTTAACGATAACCTAATAACTTATTTTCCGAAGGAGGCTTTGTCTCTTGGAAACACTACTGGACGAAATTAGACAGGAATGGAAGGAACACATACTCCCGTTCTGGCTTGGACTGAAGGATGAGACACACGGTGGGTTTTACGGCGAGGTGGATGTGGATCTGCACACTCATAACCAAGCCGACAAAGGCGGGATTGCCACTGCACGGCTACTCTGGTCATTCTCGGCGGCTACCCGTGTAACAGGGGAAGATACCTATGCAGAAGCCGCACGACATGCATTCACATTCCTGCGAGATCACCTGCTTGATCCATTACATGGAGGAATGTACTGGATGGTGGACTACACCGGGCAACCCGTGGACACGTGCAAGCATGTATACGCGCAGGCATTCGCGATTTATGCGCTGGCAGAGTATGCACGAGCCACGGACGACCCGAATGCATTACCACTAGCTATGGAGCTGTTCCACCTGCTGGAGCAAAAAGGATACGATCCCGCCCGGCAGGCATACGGCGAACAATATGACCGCTTGTGGAACACGCAGCCTAATGAGCTGCTCAGCGAAAATGGAGTTACCGCGCATATCACCATGAATACGCATATTCATGTTTTGGAAGCGTATACCCAATTGCTGCGCGTCTGGCCAAATGAAGAGGTTCGAGATGCACTGACGAACGTACTGGATATTTTATATCGTCGTGTTTACGATGCTTCTGCCCGACGATTGGGGGTATTCTTCGATCGTGAATGGCGCTCTCTGCTTGATCTGACCTCATACGGTCACGACATCGAAGCCAGCTGGTTGATTGAGGACGCTATGAATGTACTGGGTTATTACCCGTCAGAATACGTGGATATGGTGATGGATATTGCCAATGCGGTAGCAGAGCGCGCTGTTCAGCCAGACGGATCGCTCATCAACGAGCGGGAAGGAGAGCGGGTAGACACCTCACGTATTTGGTGGGTGCAGGCCGAGGGGATGGTTGGTTTTTACAATGCGTTTCAAGGTACAAATGACGAACGATTTTTGCAAATTGTGCGTAATCTGTGGGCCTATACTCGGCAATATATCATAGATCCGCGCCCCGGAGGCGAATGGTTCTGGTCAGTTCAAGCGGATGGTAAGCCTGATGCGAGAGAGATTGCAGGACCCTGGAAGTGCCCTTATCACAACAGCCGATTTTGCATAGAAATGCTAGAAAGGATGGAAGACCAATGATCCATAGCAAATACAATGAGCTGCGGTTGCAGCAAGAGGAACTGATTACACGCCCCAATGGGGTTAAAACTACCTTTTATAATGGTATCTACGAACGCTACATCTACCCAGTGCTCACACGCCATCATGTTCCACTTCACTGGCGGTTTGATCTGGATGCGCAAACCAACCCCTTTTTCATGGAGCGGCTGGGTGTAAATGCGGCATTGAATCCAGGGGCTATCTATCATGATGGAAAATACATTCTTGTTTCGCGCACCGAGGGACTGGATCGAAAGTCATTTTTTGCTTTGGCAGAGAGCGATAACGGCATTGATCAATTTCGATTCATTGACGCTCCCCTAGTATGGGAGGATATCGACCCGGAAGAAACAAATATGTACGATATGCGGCTGGTGAAGCATGAGGACGGCTGGATTTACGGTATTTATTGCTCAGAGAAAAAAGACCCTGACGCGCCACCTCACGATACCTCCAGTGCTGTCGCTCAGGCTGGACTGGTCCGCACTCGTGATCTTCGTACATGGACCCGGCTTCCCAACATCACTACCCAGTCCCCACAGCAGCGCAACGTTGTTCTGCACCCTGAATTTGTGGACGGTCAATACGCCTTCTATACTCGTCCTCAGGACGGGTTTATTTCCACCGGCTCGGGCGGTGGCATCGCCTTCGGCCTGTGCAAAGATATTACACAGCCCGTAATTGAACACGAAACCGTCATTGATGAGCGCTGCTATCATACGGTGTACGAAGCCAAGAACGGGCAGGGTCCCGCCCCGATTAAGACGAAGCTCGGCTGGATTCATATCGCTCACGGGGTACGCAATACAGCCGCCGGGCTGCGGTATGTGCTGTATACCTTTGCCACCAGTCTGGAAGACCCTACGCGCGTCATTGCCAAGCCTGGCGGGCACTTCCTGGCTCCTTATGATGAGGAACGCGTGGGCGACGTTTCGAATGTTATTTTTTGCAACGGGGCTGTTGTTAACGAGCAAGATGAAGTCTTTATCTACTACGCATCTAGTGATACCCGTATCCACGTGGCGACGACCACCATCGCTCGACTGGAGGACTACACCTTCAATACACCATCCGACCCGCTGCGCTCTCTCAGCAGCGCCGCTGTTCGCCGTGATCTGATTCATCACAATGAAGCGCTATTGCAAGCACACTCCCGTCCTTCCCAGCGGACATAAGCCGCAGGCTTTATCCGGCTTGCGGAACCATGTATACTATCCATAGAACAACTGTTACCCGCAGGCTAACAGTTGTTCTATGGGCAGCCATGCTGCCAGTCTTTGTATCTTTACAGGACCGCTTTGCTGCTATGTCTTTGTATCTTTACAGGCAGCTAAGCTACTAGTATATTCCCCCAGCATTTTGCATCCATTATTTGGATTTAGGCAAGATGCTTATCTTTTTAAAATTGGAAGGCGGAACAGGAATGAAGAGCAACGTAACGATGCGGGATATTGCAGATAAGCTGGGAGTAAGCAGCGTGACCGTGTCGAAGGCGCTCAATGACAAGGATGGGGTTAGCGAGGAGCTAAAAGAGCGTATTAAGACGCTCGCGGGCGAAATGGGTTATCGTTTCAATACCGTTGCCAAGTCCATGAAGGAGGGCCTCACCTATAACATTGGTGTTGTCATTCCCGAACGTTTTACCGGCCCTGGCCAATCGTTTTATCTGCACATCTACCAGCAAATTTCACGGGCACTGGAGCCATACGGCTACTACGGCATCCTTCACATCCTCCATCGCGAAGACGAAGAACAGCTTAATCTGCCACGTATCTATTACGACCGTAAGGTGGACGGCTTCATTCTCCTGGGCCAAGTGAGCAAGCCATATATTGAGCTTGTACAAACCATGGAACTGCCCAAAATGTTTCTCGATTTTTATGATGAGCATGCCGATATCGACTCCGTGGTGACGGATAATTTTTACGGAGCCTACGAGCTGACCAACTATTTGATCGCCCAGGGACATCGGGATATTGCATATGTGGGTAATATCTATTCCACCAGTAGTATTCAGGATCGTTTCCTCGGCTACTATAAATCCTTGCTGGAGCACAGGTTGCCTCTCCGTAACGAGTGGGTGCTCAGTGACCGGGACGATGAAGGTACTTATGTTGAAATGGAGCTTCCTCAGCCGCTACCAACTGCCTTTGTATGTAACTGCGATCAGGTCGCTCACAATCTGGTGCATAAGCTCATTGGCCTGGGATACCGCGTACCTGAAGACTGCTCTGTCGTCGGCTTTGACAACGATGTATACGCCACTCTTATTGTTCCGCAACTGACCACGGTCGGAGTAGACATCGAGCAGATGGCACGTACCGCGATTGATTCGATGATGAAAAAAATAAGCCATCCCGGCAGCCGCTTTGGTCGAGTCCTGGTGCAGGGACATATTGTATATCGTGATTCCGTGCAGCCCATCCAGAGACCATGATCAATGCATATCTTACTTTGGGGAGAGGCCATCGCTATTCTCAATTTTCCACAACCAAAAGCCGCTCAGCATGTCGCTGGAGCGGCTTTTGACGTTCATAAATTCTGCAGTGTGATCATCGTACTCACATTCAATTGTAGATTTTGCAAAATCCTGGATTAGGAGCGCTGGGCGACAAAGGAATTGCCCGCCCGATTGAGAATCGGCAGCATCCGCATTTCTTGCCCCATCGAGGCTTGGCAAAATGGACAAGCTGGCTCGTTCAAAAAGGTGAAATCCGTTCGCATCCAACCGTTGCAACCCTCGTTTGTACACGACCAAATAGCCGTATTTTCCTCTGGAATGATTTCCGGGGCCTGGCGTCTGTACATCTATATCCCCCCTCGGTTTTTATAGGGTAATATCCCCTGTCGGCTTACTGTTAATTCCCACCTGTCCGGGTATTAATATGCTCCAACCTCCAAAAAATATGCGCAATTTACCAAAATGTTTATTTACGGATAGCCTTGGTCCAGAAGCCGCCATGAAACTGCTTCGGCTCTACCGTAATGACAAAAGCCTTAGGATCCAGCTCCAGAATGGACTGATACAGCTTATTCTGGTTTTTCCGTTTAGCCAAAATTTCCATCACCAGGCGCTCTCCATCACGCCCACTGCCCAGCCAGGCTGTAACACCGTATCCTTTGTCCCGCAGCGCATTGGCAATTCCTCCATTGATCTCATTACTGATCACCTTAACGGTGACATAACCAAGCGCTATTTTTTCCTCAATCCATGCTCCAATAAGAATGCCCAATGCATAGCCAATGGCGTATACTGCAAGACTTGCCACTTGATCCAGGTACTTAAGCACAACATTCAAGCCCAACACATAGACCGTAACTTCCACGGTGCTAATGAGCGCAGCAATGTACTTCTGTCCTTTCAACGTCAGAATCATGCGTAGTGTATACGCCGATACGTAAATAATTTGAATAACAAGAATAAACAATAAAATTTTGAGCATGCGCTCACTCCCCACTTCACGTTCTGATTTAACCCGTATCCCACATTATACCCCCGTCTGTGATATACAGCCTCTGGTTTCGTATTACCCTCACTCGGGTAATGACTAACTACAGCATGCTGAATGAAAGTTCGATCACATAAGGAGGGCTACAACATGAAGGATAACGGAACTAGCGATAAAATTAAAGGTAATGTGAACAAAGCCAAAGGTGAAATCAAGGACCAAATCGGGAACGCTACCGATAATAAGTCCCTTCAAGCCGAAGGTAAACTGGATAAGGCCAAAGGCCATCTTCAGGAAACAGCAGGCAAACTGAAGGACGGCAAATAATCCTGAATGGATAACCTCGACGCACTGTTTCACCAACAAGTCTCGCTGTCTTGTGCAGCGGGCTTGTTTTGTGTTGTTCGGATACTTTTGGAAAAACTTTTGCGCAAATAGGGCAACTTTTACGGTTGCTGTTGCGTCTAACCAATATAAGCACAACCCATAATGACTCTTCCAACCTGTTGGATTTTGTAGGCATTAATGTTACTCTAGTCTATGAACCAGGCTATAATTCTTAAATAAAGGGGTAGACCAACGAATGAAATCACTGAAATCTATCAAAAAACCTGTCATCATCACTGCCGTATCCGCCTTGGCCATATCCGGGGCTCTTTTCAGCCAATCCACATATGCCGCACAAGTGACTAAGCCGATCCAAGCAGTATATAACAATATTAAAATTATCTACAACGGAACCGAGGTTCCTGCTGATGCCAAAACAGAACCGTTCCTGCTGGATGGCGTAACGTATATCCCACTGAAGCTGGCAGGTACAGCTTTGGATAAAAAGGTAACATGGGATGGTACAAACAAACGCGTAGTCATTGCCGACAACGGCGTTCCGATTGATCAGTCTACAGTTACGGCGTTGAACAACCAGATTACGACGCTGACTCAAGAGCTCAACACAGCGAAAGCAGCGAACACGACGAAGGACGCTACCATTGCTCAATTGCAAAAAGACAATCAGACGCTAAAAGATGAAGCGAGCAAAAATAGTTCTAGCACCTTGAAGGATCTTCAAAAGGAGCTGAACGATGATCACAGCGATGACTACGATACTAATTCGGATATTGAGCTCAGTGGCAACAAAAACGATATTACAGTGACCATCGAAATGACGAAATCCAGATGGGAAGGTTTATCCAGCAGCAAACAAAGAACCTATCTGGAAGATATCGTTGAAGATATTTTGAAAGAGTACAAAGATGCCGAGGTAGAGGGTACGGTTAAGAACTCTAGTAATAGAGATAAATTAGCAACCTTTACAACCAATAGCAGAGGCGATGTTACGATTAAAAAAGTAGGTACATCTTTCGACGCAAGCAGTATCCAACGTGATTTATTCAACAGATACAGCAGCTACGCCGGATACGGCTTTGATTTCAGCGTAAGAGGCGACAGCAGTAAAGCTGACGTGGATGTGTATGTAAATCTAGATGATTGGAACAAAATGTCAAGTTTACAAAGAAGCAACCTGACAGATGGCATTATTGATTTTCTTAAAGACGAAGAGTCCATTGATAGAGTCAATGGAACTATACGCAACAAGGACAACCGCAACCTAATTACTAACTTCTAAATATAAATAAAAAAGCGACAAAGGCCATGAAGCCTTTGTCGCTTTTTTATGATGTACAATCAATATGCATTCCACTACTTAATCAATCTACCTACGGAAGTAATATATTTTATATAGTCTTTATCCGCATCGATTGTATCAATATTTCTCGTATAAACCAGATTACCGGGACTGGTTATTTTAACTTTGTAAAACATACTGGGTTTAGAATATGGATTTACACTATAGGTTCCTTTGCTATAAATAATCAGAGGATTAAAGTCGATTTGCCTGGAAGCAGGTGATAAGCTACTCTCGTACATAGCATAAATATTTAATAACTCTTCTTTTTGATCCCAGTCAAAGGAAATAAGATCAAACGCATTCGCGTCAATGACTTGGGCCAAGTCTTGTCCCTTAAATTTCATAAGAACTGGACTTTCCGTAAAGCTATCATGTCTTAGTTTCAATAAGCCACGTTTGGGATCCCATTCCATCTTCGCATCTGTATCCTTCAACAAAATGGATACCGGCAAAAACATCGCGTTGCTTTTCATGATGGGGACGGTGTCCATGGTCATTGGCTCACCGTTAACTGATATTTCGGGTGATCCAATCGTTGCCGTTACATTACGGTCCAACAGATCAACAGAAGCGGTTTTGTTCGCTGCATTATAAGTTACTTTACCGCCCAGCATATCCTCAGCCACTTGGAGCGGTATAAGCAGTCTTCCCTTCTTATCCACAAAGGGGGATGCAGGGTAGGTGTATAAAACGTAATGATCATTGACCTTCAGGTGTATGGGGGTATGATCTTGAGCCGATGCCAAATTCGAGTTTGTAGTAGCAAAACTTAGTACAATCATAAGGCAGACCAACAGTCTGATTTTCATAATGCTCTCCTTTGTTAGCGTTTAGGTTAAAACAACAATTTGTTCAAGTAACAGTTCTTACGACTTATTTTTCATAACTAGCTTATCCTCACAAAAACATAACGTCAACCATAATTTATAATTTTTACCTAAATAAAGATCATCTCCCGAAAGACTCAATCTAAAATAATGGGGATTCATCTTACAGGTATACCTCTGTGTTAGATGCTAAAACCTTCCTTATAGCCATATAATTCATAAATACATTAATAATATTTATAAATAGAAAGGTATTTAGCAATGAAAGCAGAATATATCTCTGTATTCCAATTTAGAAAGGGACAAATGTGTATGATGAGAAGTTTTGTTAAGCGTAAGGTCAGGAAAAGTATTGCAATAACACTAACATTATTATTAGCAATCGCAAGCGCACCATTAGGTGCAATAGACGCGGCGGCAACGGTGCCAGACCAGAACAATAAGCAGGATGCGCCAACCTTCTCTAATGTATCGGTTCATGACCCTTCCATTGTCAAAGATGGTGACACTTATTATGTATTTGGATCACATATCTCTGCGGCGAAGTCAAAAGATCTTACAAACTGGACTTCTTTTGCAAACGGTTACACTACGCCTGGGAACACACTTTACGGGGATTTATCGAAGAATCTGGCCGGATCTTTCGCTTGGGCGGGTGAGAATGATGCGGACAGTAAGGGAGGATTCTCGGTATGGGCGCCCGATGTATTTTGGAATGAGCATTATGTCAATGAGGATGGGACAAAAGGGGCATATATGATTTATTATAGTGCATCTTCCACCTACATTCGTTCCGCGATCGGCATTGCAGTTGCACCCAAAATCGAGGGTCCATATCAATATGTGGATACCATTATCCACACTGGTTTTACGAAGGAGACTGCATTCGATAAAGATAGCAAAGTGGATAAAAAGTGGACAAATACGCCGATTCAACAACTCATTAAGGAAGGCAAGCTTAAGGGTCCCAGACCGGGATGGTTTAATACCGATGGTTCTTATGCGAATCGGATGTTCCCAAATGCAATCGATGCAAGCGTTTTTTACGATGCAAACGGGCGCTTGTGGATGACGTATGGTTCATGGTCCGGGGGAATATTTTTACTCGAGCTAGATAAGGCAACTGGCAAACCCATGTACCCAGGTCAAGATGGAACTACGGAGGACGGCCGTCTGATTGATCGTTATTTTGGCACCAAGATCGCAGGTGGATACGGTGAGTCAGGGGAAGGTCCATATATTGAATACAACCAGGAGACGGGGTACTACTATTTGTATGTAACCTACGGCGGTCTTGCAGCGGACGGAGGGTATAACATGAGGTTATTCCGTTCCAAGAGTCCGACAGGACCTTATAAGGATGCCAAAGGGCAAAATGCTGTTCTGCCAGCAAACACCAAAAATACAACTTATGGCAACAAGTTGATAGGTAATTTCTTGTTCGATAGTAAAATAGGAGACCCCGGTACAGGCACTGGCTACGGCTATGTTTCCCCTGGACACAATTCTGTATACACCGATCCTGCTACTGGACAAATGTTTGTCGTCTTTCATACCCGATTCCCTCAGCAGGGGGAGACACATGAGCTGCGTGTACACCAAATGTTCATGAATCAGGAGGACTGGCCTGTCGTAGCTCCTTACCGTTACGGTGGCGAGACGCTTACAAAGCTGGATGAGAAACAATTCATTGGCGATTATCAATATATTAATCATGGCAGTGATTCTTCGGCCACGATCAAGAATACACAATTTATTCAGCTTAGAGCAGATCATACCATCGAAGGCGATGTGCAAGGAACATGGCGCAATTCAGGGGATGCGAATATCCAATTAACACTGGATGGTGCTGTATTTGATGGGGTGTTCTTAAGACAATGGGATCAGGTTTCGAATCAATACATCCTGGCGTTTACAGTTTTATCAAATAAAGGTGATATGGCTTGGGGCAGTAAGCTCCCTGATATGACCGATACGACAGTAGTGGACAGTGTGTATCGTGAATTAGATCTTGGCGATACAAGTCGGGTGACGACTAGCCTGAATCTTCCGAAGGAAGGCAGTCGGCAATCCCGGATTACCTGGAAACCTTCAGACCAAAGCGTCATTACGGATACAGGTGAAATCAAACGTCCAGGAATCGGAGAAAAGGCTGCATCTGCCACTTTAACAGCTACCATTACCAAAGGAGAACGTAGTCGGGACAAAGTTTTTAACATCACGGTATCCCCTTATGAGAAGGCAACATTGACTGCGTCATACACATTTGAAAATAATCTGGAGGATCAGCAAGATGCTTTTGCTAATGGCGAAGTTATCGGTGACCAAATCGATCGCCAGGGAGGAAGTGTATCCTACGCTGAAGGCGTAAAGGGCCAAGCTATAGTCCTTGATGGAAAATCAGGCATTGCTCTGCCCGAAGGACTCATATCCAGCTCAGCATATTCCGTGTCACTGTGGGTAAAACCAAGCGAATTGACTGTTCATACACCAACTTTCTTTGGAGCTATGGATAGTAATCACTGGATTAGCCTTTTGCCCAGAGGACCTGAGAAGGATAACACAATGGTCTGGTCCGGCAGCTCATCTTGGTATACCGGCAGTACTGGCCTAAAGATCAAAACAAATGAATGGACCCATCTCGCCTTCACTGTAGATCGTGGGGTGTTAGCTGTGTATGTGAATGGCAAGCTTCAATTTACCGGCTCAGGATTCCCAGATGTCTTTACCTCCAAATCTGGAACATTCAGCTTAGGTGTCAACTGGTGGGACCCTGCGTTCAAAGGATCTATTGATGAGCTGAGTATATTTGAAGGTGCGCTCCCCCCTGTACAGGTGGCAGAGTTAGCAAAGATGAAGTGAATTAAGACTAATGAATCGTAAGCAACTCTAGTGTCGAAAAGAAAAGCTACAAAAAAAGAGAGCGCTGAATAGCGCTCTCTTCCAATGAAACGTATAAAATATAAGGAATATTAATAGGCCAATGCAAAAAGTCCTTTGATATGGGACAAGTAACGGATGTTACTGCCTTCTTTCATCAAAGTAGCTACAGCGCCTTTCAGTTGGGTGCCATTCGCGCCTACAGTACCGATCGCGTCTGTTCTGCCCAAGCTGCCCAGTGTACCGGAGAATACTGGTGTAAAGCTTTCCATTTTCGCTCCGTTGAAATAAGCGAAGATGTTGTAACCAACTAATTCGCCCATTTGCCAAGCCAACTGTGCAGTTGGAGGGTATGGACGCTCGCCTTCAGCCGGGAACACCACTGCGCTGTCGCCAGCGAGGAAGATGTCTTCGTGAGAAGTCGATTGCAGTGCACTATTCACAGTTGCGCGACCACGGTTTACTTCGATACCAGATGCGCCAACCAGTGCATTACCTTGTACGCCGCCTGTCCAGATCAGTGTGTTCGTTTTAATCGAACGTCCGTCTTTCAAGAGAACTTCGTCAGCTTTCATTTCTGTAATCGGAACACCCGCTACGATTTGAACGCCACGTTTTTCAAGGCTTGTTACTGCACGATCAACCAGTGGTTGAGGGAAGCCTGCCAAAATAGATGGTCCAGCTTCTACGCAATACAAGTTGATATCTTCGTAGTTAATACCTTTTTCGCGACAAATTACAGGCAATTTGTCAGCATATTCGCCCACCAGCTCAACACCTGTCAGACCGCCACCACCGATAACGATTGTAGCGTCTGCTTGGTTACCGGATTGCTTGTAAGCATCCAGACGAGCTTCCACATGTGCACGAATACGATTGGCTTCTGCCACTGATTTCAGCGTGAAGCTATGCTCTTGCAGTCCTGGAATACCGAAGTAAGCCGTTTCGCTGCCCAGGGAAATAACGAGAGCGTCATAGCTCAACGTAGCGCCACTGGCCAAGGTTACTTTTTTATCGTCAGGCTTGATTTCGGAAACAGTATCCACTTTCAGGATAATTTCTTTGTTACGCAGCAGTTTTTCCAAAGGAAGCGCAACAGCTTTTTCGGCAATTGTACCTGCCGCCAAACGGTGCAGTTCCGTAATAATTTGGTGCGACGCAAAGCGGTTAACCACTGTAATGGTTGCTTGGCTAGCGTCCATATGCTGGCGTGCTGTAAGAGCGGCCAGCAATCCGCCGTATCCGCCGCCCAAGATCAAAATTTGCTTCGACATGTCCATCCTCCGTTCTTGATCAGGTAATTATTTGCTTTCGCGTTGGCGCTCATTCAGAATATCCAGGAAAGCCTGGCTGAAACGCAGCGTTTTTTGTACATTCGGATCTTTAAGCATTTTGAGCAGGCCAAACAGACCTACACTGCCGTCCGTAGTTTGTACGCGGTCATTTGCTTCAATCGCAGCAGATGCCAATCCTTTAGCCGATTCTGTTACAGGCTTCACAAACTCTCCCATGGAGCTTTTCATATCTCCGATAAAGACAGGGTCAGTTGCCAGACTGCGAGCTACATCATAAGCATCGGTCATCAAAGTAACCATCTCAGTCAACTTTGGCAGATTCTCTACCAGTACGGTCAGCGATTGCTGAACCTCCGGTTTCATCAATTGGTCCAGTACATCCCGAGACTCTTTGGTAGCTTCTTGTGTTACTGCCACCTCTTGTTGGTTTTCAGACATGCGTGAACGTCCTCCTTTACTGTGAAAATAGAAGTCCATTCCTTTCTCGTAACCTGTATCCATAAACTCTAGCAATAAAACGTTCATCGAATTCACGCCCTTAAACATGCAAGAAGCACAGCTAAAACCGGCCTATACCCTAAAGGGCAAGACTGATTTATCGCAGATGCCAATTGTATATTGCTCAGACGGTATTCTGTTGTTACTGCTGCGGAATATTCCACGAAGCGCTCCTTCGTGACTACAACAGGCCGAAACGGAACCCTATACCTCTATATTACACCTTTCACGACACAATCGTCGAAGAAATTTTAAATTTGCACAAATTTCCGCAAAATTTTTATTGTTATTTTAGATAAAAATTAGAATAAGCTCGATTTTTGTCCAAGTTTCCCTTAAAAGAAGGGTCATTTTATGCTAGAGGAGGGTAATAGAGAGCGTGCGTTTCAGTTCGATAATATGAAAATAACACAAAATATATTCATACGGAGGCCCAATTATCACCACTTGTGGGGCAGGCGGACAAGCTGCATTAGCAGCTTATACACTCCAGCAGATGGGCTTTACCAATGTAGCTTTTATCGAAGGTGGAACAACAGCCTAGAAAGAATCCGGCTTTGAAGTAGAACGGTACTAGGGACCTAAGCTCCAAGGATCGCTCTATGTTCGTAGGTTGTCTTCAGAAGCATCAGGATTATCAGGTGCCTTGAAATCATCAGGAGACGGCTGCGGCACACCAGACTCAATGAACTCATCTACATCGCGGGCAGCCTTAACTTGATTGCATTCATTGCAAGCACATACACAATTGACAGGCGTCGTGTGACCCCCTTTTGCTCGAGGCAGTAAATGATCAATCGTGTCACCGTAGCCTCCGCAAAAGAAACAAGTATAGCGGTCACGCTTAAGCACATATTGGCGAAATTCCTTGTTGCTATACAGTCTGCGCACGGTGTATGGATTAACAATCACCGCCATACGCTCTCTGACCAGGGTCATGGCCAGATCAAGCTCAATCTCTTGATGCCAGCGTCTCCCCTGGTCGGTTTTGCCTCTTAGCCGAATCATGCCATTGCGATTGAGCCGCAACGCCCGGGTATCCGCAGGCTTCAGCCTGCTAAGCAGATGCCGAACCCGTTGCCGGTGGCGCTCACGCGCTTTATCCGTGACCGGCTTCCTGCGGGGGCGTTGTGCCTCCATAGGTAGCGACGCCTGCAGGCTGTGCGCAGCCGTATTTGCTTCAAGGCTATGCTGCGTCACGGGAGCAGCCGAGGGATTTGTTTCCTCGCCGGAGGGAGCGGACGTAGCCGCACGTTCTTGCGGAGCCAACCCCCGGCAGGAACGGCAAGGACCACGCCGGGAATAAGGACCAGCCCGGCGACCCGTTCTGCGCTGAAAGTCCGTTAAAGGTTTCATCTCCTGACAATACGTACATTTTTTAATCAGCGGTTTGCTCGCTTCATCCTTGTTCTGCTGCGGTTCTGTCACGTCCACCCCTCCTTTCCTCTGTTGCTCGTGCTTCACGGTTTGCCCAAAACCCGAACTATTGTTAAGTTAGATTCATTTTACCGTTTTCACGTTCCCTTTTCTAGCTATGGAGTCGTTATGAACACTCAGGTATAACAAATTTTAATGATTTAGCATACGTTATACAGCGATCCTTGTTCTTCATTCAGCATCATATTGACCGTCTGACGTTTAGCCCCCCTCACTTGGTGGGTAACTTGTTATATATGAAGGAGGGACGCACATGAAAAGGAACCATACGATGATGCAATTTTTCGAGTGGAATGTCGAAGCTGACGGTTCTCACTGGAAAAAGCTTGCCCGCCTGGCACCGGAACTGAAGGCCAAAGGAATTGACGCGATATGGATTCCACCTGTCACCAAAGGCCAATCGCCCGAGGATACGGGATACGGCGTCTATGACCTTTACGATCTGGGCGAATTTGACCAAAAAGGTGCGGTGCGCACCAAATACGGAACCAGGGAAGACTTACTGGAGGCTGTTGCCGCCTGTGTTCGCCACGGCGTGGCCGTCTATGTCGATCTGGTCATGAACCATAAGGCTGGCGCCGATGAAACCGAAGTATTCAAGGTCGTCGAGGTCAACCCGGATAACCGCAATGAGGTCATTTCCGAGCCCTTTGATATCGAAGGTTGGACTAAATTTACGTTCCCCGGCCGTCAAGGTCAGTATTCCACATTTCAATGGAACTTCGAACATTTTAACGGGACCGATTATGATGCAAGCCAGGACCGGACAGGAATCTACCGTATTTTAGGTAAAAATAAAAGCTGGAGCGAAAATGTAGATGATGAATTCGGCAATTATGATTATTTAATGTTCGCCAATATTGACTATAATCATCAGGATGTGCGCAAGGAAATGATTCGCTGGGGCAAATGGCTGGTGGATACTCTGCAATGCAACGGATTTCGACTGGATGCGATCAAGCATATTAATCATGAATTTGTACGTGAGTTCGCGACAGAAATGATCAAAAAGCGTGGGCAGGATTTTTATATGGTAGGCGAGTTTTGGAAACCGGATCTGGAATCGTGTCAAAAGTTCCTGGATACCATTGATTATAAAATCGACCTGTTTGACGTATCCCTCCACTACAAACTACATAGCGCTTCCTTGGGTGGCAAGGATTTCGATTTAAGCACCATTTTCGAGGATACGCTTGTTCAAACCCATCCCCTGAACTCGGTTACTTTTGTCGATAATCATGATTCCCAACCACATGAAGCGCTCGAATCCTGGGTGGAGGACTGGTTTAAGCCCAGCGCCTATGCACTCATCTTGCTGCGCAAAGACGGTTATCCCTGCGTATTCTATGGCGATTACTACGGTATCCAGGGACAAACGCCCGTCAAAGGCAAGCAGGCTGAGCTAGACCCGCTTCTTTATGCCCGGTACCATAAAGCTTATGGTGAGCAAAAAGATTATTTCGATGATCCCCATACGATTGGATGGGTTCGTCAAGGCGTGCCTGAGCTGGAAGGCTCCGGATGTGCTGTGGTGATCACCAACGCAAATGACGGAGAAAAGCGCATGTTCGTAGGCAAACAACGTGTAGGGGAAGAATGGATGGATTTGACCGGACATCACGATCATACCGTAAAGATTGAGCAGGATGGCTACGGCATATTTCCCGTTCGTGCCGGCAGTGTATCGGTGTGGGCACTTCCCGCAGAGGAAGACAGCCAGGAAACAGAAGAAGAAGCGAACGCTTAATCTATACCAACACAAAGAGGACAGGATGCGAGGAAGCGCCCTGTCCTCTTTGTGTATGAAAAGTCACTCCGTTACCTTGCTTTGATTGGCCACAGCCTGTTTCTTTGCCTCTACATGACTCGGATCACCGAGATAAAAGCGCCGGATGGGATCTATATGCTCATCCAGCTCGTACACCAGTGGAATGCCTGTCGGAATATTCAAATCCAGTAATGCGGTTTCGTCCAGATTCTCCATGTACTTGATTAAGGCCCGTAAAGTATTACCATGTGCAGAAATAATAACTCGATCCTTTTTAAGAATCAAAGGCACAATCCGCTGCTTCCAAAACTCGCCGACCCGATGCACTGTGTCCTCCAGACTTTCCCCAAGCGGCAGCTCTTCTGGCTTAATATTGCGATAACGCTCTTCCCGATGCGGACTCCGCTCGTCCTGCTCATCCAGCATGGGGGGCCGCACCGTCAGACTACGCCGCCAGATATGAACCTGCTCCTCGCCGTATTGCACGGCGGAATCCAGCTTGCTAAGCCCTTGAAGAGCACCGTAATGGCGTTCATTCAGCTTCCATGACTTCTGCACAGGTATCCACAGATGATCCAGCTCATCCAAGATGTGATACAGCGTACGGATAGATCGTTTTAGCACAGAGGCAAATGCCAAATCAAACGTATAACCAGCCTCCTTGAGAATACGTCCCGCCTCAATGGCCTCATGAGTCCCTTGTTCAGTCAGGTCCACGTCCGTCCAGCCCGTAAACAGGTTTTGTCGGTTATACACGCTCTGTCCATGCCTAACCAGCACCACTTGATACATGCACTCACTCCTCTCCTGTCTGTCTTTATGTTTTACCCAACTTCTATGTATTTAACGTAAAATGCAATTTTTAAACCGTCTATTTAATACAAAAAAGGACGGCATTCAGCCATCCTTTTCTTCTCACTCTGCACTTAGTCCCTCTTACTGAACTTGGCCAACAGATCCAAAATCCGTACATACAGCCATACTAGAGTCACCAGCAATGCAAAAGCACCATACCATTCCATATATTTGGGTGCACCTTGATCTGCTTGCTCTTCAATAAAATTGAAATCAACCAGCAGATTCAAAGCCGCAATGATCACGATAAATAAACTAATACCAATACCCAGCCAACCCGTTTCATGGATATACGGAACATTCATACCGAAAAAGTTCAACATAAAATCAACCAGCGTCACCAGAAAAATTGCCATCGTACACAGGACAACGAATGAGATAAAGCCGCGTGTTACCTTGATGATTCGCTGTGTGTACATAAAGAGCATCAAGAACAAGATACCCACGGTCAGCAAAATGGCATTGGCCACAATCCCAGGATACTCATACTCCATAAAAGCTGAAATGCCACCCAAAGCAAAACCACTCAGAATCGCATATACAGGGGAGAGTATCGGAGCCGATTTGGGAAAAAAGGATATCGCAAGTGCTACGCCTGCCATACCAATAAATCCTGCCGTCAGCAAGGATAGTACCTCTACGGTTCCTTCGTAGGTCATGTACCAGGTAATACTGCCAGAGACGATGAGCAGAACCAGCAGAAGCAACGTTTTGTTCACCGTTCCTCCGATGGTCATGCGTTGTTCGCTAGCTTCTCTTTCATCTTCGCGCAAAAAGATGTCATCACGTAAAACCGGATTGCTAAAGCTCATACAGGGTACTCCTTTTCAATGTTGTTGTTTGCTATGCTATATGTATATATCGGCACAATATGAAAAAAGTTTCAGAAAATTTCAAACAAAAAAAACTCTAACCTTGCCTTTCGGCAAAGCTAGAGTTAGAGGGTCAAGTCGTTACAAGTTAAAAATCAGCGGTAGCAATTTGGATTGTACCTGTTACTGCTCCAACTGGAGTCGCCTGAAGAGCAGCTACCAGCAACAAAGCAACTTCTAACGTAAGGCTGTTGCCCGCCGGGATAACATAAGTGATCACAGGAGCATTGACACGGGTAACTACAAGATCGACCGGATTGGCACCCGTATTATTCACGGTAATTGTAGCATTATTACCGCCTCTCAGGTTTTCAAAAAAGGACTTACCCACACCAGCAGCAAGATTGTAGAATTGCGAAGGTAAAAGAATCGCCATAATTTTCACCTCCCTTGCGTTTGATAGTGTATTCTATGCTTCCAATCTATGAACGTAACGTTAAGTGACTCAGTAATAAGACACAATTTAAAAGACTCATAGATTAACGTACCCTATATATGTAAAAAGGAGTCGCCCTCTCAGATCCTTTACAGAATCTGCGGACAACTCCCTTTTTTAAATAATGGAAGTCTCCAACGGTATAAAAGCGGCTAGTAGGATTGCGTGATGCCGTTGAAGTCCTATTGTACAATGATGTTTAATTCCTGCGGACTGAAACGGAAAGGGGCGGAAACCTTCACGCGGATATTGCCAGCCTCCCCCTTCGTACGAATCCAGAATGCAATACGTCCTCCAATCAGAGATAAGCTCGAAGGACCGATCAATTCACCCATTCCCTTGATCTCCACCGAAACTGGATCTGCATAGAACGGCAAGACATTACCATATTCGTCCAAAGCGTCTACTACTACTCGGGTTACGTCCCAATCGCCAGCTTCCAGCACCATATCATCTGCAGCTACGCGTAGCTCTGTCGGCACCGGATTACGTGAATAGTTTCTGCGTATCACTTCTTGCCCATCTACGTACCCAATGAATACAGCGTCTTCCCACTTCATGCCCCAGTGGCCTGTCAGCTCGTCGATCACGACAGGGGGGTGAGGAAGCGCCGGGTACTTCTCTCGGTTCGGACGATAAACACCTTTGCGCTCATGACCGTAGATAAACTCCACCTCATCGCAATTGGTGAACACGACCAGCGGCACGATGCCTCCGATATTCCGCTCGCCACGCGACCAGTAAGTAACCGGCTCCATAACGATTTCCTGTTCGACGTTCTTCTGGCTCCGGTACACGCTCGCTGCAAATTTAGGCAGGCGGAACATATCCATGACACCGTGGTAGCAGATTTTATCACCGGAACCAAAATCAGCATGTGTGTTATAGTCAAAAGCACACCAGCCAATCGCTCCGGCAATGCCCTCATCGGCATAGGAAGCATTTTGGACCCGCGTATGGCGCAGTGCATGCTCCATTACCCGTTCCTCCTGGTCAAAACGCTTGGTCGGGTACATATGCCCGTTATATTCCGTTACCAGATAAGGGACCGGATGATCCAGCTTTGTAACGAGAGACGGCTGGCGCAAGCCTGTCGTTTCGCCATCTACGCCTTCTGTATCGTCATACGTATCAAAATTGCGGATTTCCTTCGCCAAATATTTTTTGTGCCCACCATCATGAACAAAATCATTTATCGTATATACATCTTCCAGCAGCTCACTGCCTACAATATAACGTACGCCACCCGTAGCACGGGTCGGATCTAGCTTTCGTGCTAGCTCATTGGTACGCGTGTACAGATCATGGTCATCCTGCGACTCATTAATTCGTACCCCCCAGATTACAATGGAGGGATGATTACGATCACGGATAATCATGTCCTCTACGTCCCTCACTGCCTGCTCCTTCCACGCTTCACCGCCAATATGCTGCCAACCCGGAATCTCTTCGAAAACGAGCAATCCGATCTCATCACAGCGGTCTAGAAAATGACGGGACTGAGGGTAGTGGGATGTCCGTACCATATTCAGCCCCAGCTCCTCCTTGAGCACATCTGCATCACGACGCTGCGCTCTTTTGGGCATAGCATAACCAACGTACGGATAGGACTGGTGACGGTTCAGGCCAAGCAGCTTGATCTTCCGCCCGTTCAAGTAAAAACCGTCCGGCTGAAATTCGGCCTCGCGGAAGCCAAAGCGCACGGTCACCTGATCCAACTCTTCTCCGCCTCGTAGCAGCGTCAGCTTCGCTTCATACAGCTTGGGATCATCTATATCCCAAAGCCGCAGGCCGCCCAGCTCTTTCAGCTCCAACGTTACTTCCGCCGCCGTCACCGCTGCCAGCTCGGTCTCCGCCTTCACGCTCGCTCCGTCCAGCAATTGCAGTGCGACCGTCAAGTCGTCCTGCTGATCGCCGATGCCCTCCAGCTCCACGACCACGCGCACCGCCTTATTTGCCGCAAGCGGCTCCGGTGTCTGAATGAATATCGTTCCAAGGTGTACAGGCTCCACTATTCGCAGCTGTACTTCGCGGTAAATACCGCCGTAGGTCAGATAGTCAATGACTGCCCCAAAGGGAGGGATGTCGTCCCGCTCCGTGGAATCGACAATGACTGTGAGCACATTGGAGCCGCCATACCCGGCAAGTTCGGTCAATTCAACACTGAACGGTGTATATCCACCTTTATGCTCCCCCGCTTTTACCCCGTTTAGATATACCTGGGCATAGGTCATGACTCCTTCAAAATCAACATACACTCGCTTACCTTTGGCATCTGCCGGAATGTCCAGCTCTCTTTTATACGTAGAAATAAACTGAAATGCCTTGTCGTCAAAATAATTGTACGGAAGCTCTACATTCGTGTGCGGCAGCTGAACCGGCTCATACCGACTCGCATCAATGCCTGCGCTTACTTCGCTCTCGACATATTCAGGAAGGTAAAACCATTGGTCATTCAACGGCAAAATGGTACGCATGGGCAGTCACCTCAACCTTTTATTTTCCACTCTTATACCATAGTAAAATATTTGAGTAAAAAATATGAGTAAAACTTATGAGTAAAACTTAGTAAAATAAATATATGTTCAATGTAAGCATTTACAAGACAATTGTCAATCCAATTTTGTATCTTTTTATAATCAAAAAAACAGCCCCGGAAGGCAGGGCTGTCCAAATCCATAACGTTGATTTTATTTGGCATCGGTATGTAGCGGCGCACTGCTGTTGCGAATCATTAGCTCGGTCGGAATGATGACCTTGCGCCCTACCTCGTTGGGACCGTTGCGTACCGTATGCAGCAAGAGCTGAACGCCCGTTTCTCCCATCAGTTCGGTATGCGTTTTGACCGTTGACAGAGATGGGGTCAAATATTCCGCTGTCGGAATATCATTGAAGCCAACAATTGAGATCCGTTCCGGCACCGCAAGGTGATGCTGCTCCAGCGCCTTCAACACGCCAATAGCCACCGAATCGCTCGCGACAAAGAAAGCTGTAGGCAGGTTTTCGGGTCCTGCCAGAATAGCCGCTTCCATCGCACGGAAGCCGTCTGCCGCCGTTCCACCGCACACATGAATATCATTCGACGTGCACAGCCTGTGCTGTTCCTGATACCGCAAAAACGTCTCATAGCGGGCATCTAGCTCGACTCGTTCGGAATCATGGGACTGCTCATCTTTGCCCATACCTACATATCCGATGTGACGATGGCCTGCGCCCATCAAATAATCTAGTGCATCAGCCGCAGCGTGGGCAAGGTCAATAACCACATAGTCTGCCCCTGTACGCTCTACCGGATGATCCAGAAAGACGCAAGGAATGGGCAGCTCCAGCATACGTTCTACCTCTTCGCTGCTAAAATGCCCCAGCACGATCAGTCCATGTAGCCCTTCGGATGATGCCTTCAGCGCAGTCAGGTCCTCTCTTCTGAAAATACGCTCCAGCTGCGCCCCGCTTTGGCGGCACTCTTTTTCCACGCCAAACCGGATAGACAGATAATAAGGGTCTTCCAGTTCCTCGTACGCGCTAAACCAGTGCACCATACCCAACCGGATGGGTCCCTCTGCCTTCTTGCGGGGCTGACGACCAATACCGCCATTTTTACGTTTAACCGTCGTATATTTCATACGCTCGGCAACCTCAAAAATTTTACGCCGCGTTTCCTCTGATACAGACAGTGTTTCATCATAATTCAGCACTCGGGAGACCGTGGATATCGAAACCTCTGCCTCCTGGGCGATATCTTTTAACGTAGGCATTGCAGACTCCTTTAATCATTTTACTCTATTTTTACTTTTATTTTACTATTATCCCCAAAAGGTTCAACCATTTTTTTCATATTATAAGCCTAATCATGATAAAATACGTACCATAATAGAAATGACACCAAGGAGGATACAAACATGAAACAGGAACTGATTGACCGCCTGACTACATATGTTCAGGTAGATACCCAATCTGATGAAAGCAGTCACACTTGCCCCACTACACCCGGACAGCTCACATTGGGCAACCTCTTGGTGGGCGAATTGAAAGCCATTGGTATGACAGACGTAACTATTGATGATCATGGTTATGTGATGGCGACCCTTCCTTCCAATACGGATAAAGAGGTTCCCGTCATCGGTTTTCTCGCTCACCTCGATACGGCTACCGAGCTGACTGGCGCAGGGGTAAAGCCGCAATTGACGGAAAACTATGATGGGGGCGATATCACGCTGAATGCTTCGCTTGATGTGGTTCTTTCTCCACGTGAGTTTCCCGAACTGACTCAATATAAAGGCCACACCCTGATCACAACAGATGGTACCACCCTGCTCGGTGCAGACAACAAAGCCGGGATCGCAGAAATCATGACAGCTATCCACTACCTGATTGACCATCCAGAAATTCAACATGGCAAAATTCGCGTTGCTTTTACACCGGACGAAGAGATTGGAAGAGGACCGGAACGCTTTGATGTAGCCGCTTTTGGCGCTGAATATGCCTATACGGTAGACGGCGGACCGCTCGGAGAACTGGAGTATGAGAGCTTTAACGCTGCAGCCGCCCATATTACCATTCACGGTGTGAACGTGCATCCCGGTACTGCTAAAAACAAAATGATCCACGCTGCCAAAATCGCTATGGAGCTGCACAGTCGGTTACCTGCAAACGAAGCCCCAGAATATACAGACGGATATGATGGCTTCTATCATCTCTTGGAGTCTACAGGCACGGCAGAACAAGCTAAGCTATACTATATTATCCGTGATTTTGACCGCGAGAGCTTTGAAAACCGGAAAGCTTATTTAACAAATGTAGTTAAAGAGCTGCAGGCCGCATATGGAGAAAACCGTATTGCGCTGGAATTGAGAGATCAGTATTACAACATGAAAGAGAAAATAGAGCCAGTCAAGCATATCGTCGATGTCGCTTATGAAGCAATGACAAAGCTGAATATCGAACCGATTATCAAGCCGATTCGTGGCGGTACAGACGGTTCACAGCTATCCTACATGGGACTGCCTACACCGAATATTTTTACAGGTGGGGAGAACTACCACGGTAAGTTTGAATATGTGTCGGTGGACAACATGGTACTTGCTACTAAGGTTATTGTGGAAATCGCACAACTGTTCGAGCAACGCGGCAAGTGAACTACCTATACACAGCACTGACACGTTAAGATTAAATAGAAGGCATATCGTTCCGTAATGGAAACGGTATGCCTTTTTTCTGAAGCTTTCATTTCCCTTTAAATTTTCAATATCTTTTATAACTTTTATCTTTCTTTAGACCGACAACTATATACGAGACTATAAAAAATATATCTAGTAAAGAAAGGTAGGTTGTCTATTGGAATACAATAGATGCATTAATTGCAGCCATTCCCTACATACAACAGATTATGCGTGAGAAAGTGACCCTTGCTCTCTTCGATCGCACTCATGTCCTTATGTATACCCAATCGGAGGGTATGAACCTCGGCTTTGAAACGGGCTCGGAACTGCTCGAGGACTATAAAGATTTTGCCATGCTTAAAAATGGACGTGAGCCCAGCCTGACTCACATTCCTGCTGAAATTCTAGGGTTTCCCCTTGATATGATCAGTATTCCTGTATTTGACGAGAAAGGTGAAGTCATCGCAGCATTTGCAGCCTCTTATAATTTGACTAACAAAAATCAACTGGATCAAATCGTATCCGAGAACCGCTCCATCACCGAACAGCTCATTGATATGGTACAGCATGTGGCGGCTCATTCCGAGGAGCTTCAGGCAACCAGTGAACAGATTTTGAAAAACACCCAAATCGCCGTACAAAACTCGGGTAAAATCAATCAGGTAGCTGTGTTCATCAAGGAAATTTCCGATCAGACCAACCTGCTTGGATTGAATGCAGCGATCGAAGCCGCACGTGTCGGAGAAGCAGGAGCAGGCTTTGGTATCGTCGCTCAAGAGGTGCGCAAGCTATCCGTAGAATCCAAAAAGGCGACGGTCGATATTGAAGGAGCCCTTAAGGATGTACAGAACTCCATTCGTCAAATGGAGCAGGAAATTGAGCAAATTGTTTCTTCTTCTCAGGAGCAGGCGACTCTGGTAGGCTCTTTCACTGAAGTGATGGAGCGTATGCAAAAGGCGAGTGAAACGATGCAACATCTAGCCAATGACCTGACTTCGTATGTCGTAAAATAAATCTTGGCATAAAAAGGGGAGCACACTTATCGCAAAATGCGTAAAAGTGTGCTCCCTTTATTTACAATAGCCCTATCGGGCTTAAGGGTCTAAATCTGAAACTCAAGCAGTATAAGAAAAAACACCATGATTTGAAGGAATCACAGGGTCTAATCCTCCCCAATTATTTCCTACCGGAAGAGCAATACTAAGAAACGCCAAGGCCATAGTTACCGAGATTAATGCCTTTTTCATTATGAAGCCCCCTTAATAAAATGGTTTGGTATTGCTCTTGCTGTGATGGTGTTGCCAAATCTCGATAAGTCTCAAACAGAGCGACCAATGTCCTGAAATCGGCATCCGCTTCTACATTGGCAGAGAATTGCAGAGAATCAAGGACATAATTTAAGGCAACGGAGTACTGCTTCTTCTTGAAATGGTAAATGGCCAATTGATTGACCAGTTTTAAATAATATACGCGGTTTGCTCTATCTTCATAACCTTCAAATATCTTAATATCATCAGCAAAATCGTTCAGCAGGTCGTCTATATTCCAATTATTCAAGTTAGCCGCTTCGGCAATACCAACCAATCCTGGAAGTAGCTCCTCGTCATTGTCGTGAAGAAATTGAACGTACTCAGGCAAAAGTTCCCTTCTCCCCGAAAGTAATTCAATCGTAAATAAATTGGCCTTGGCGAGGAAACGGAATCTCTCTACTTCTTCGTGACCGCTCTGATCCAGCCCCATAAACCAACCCATTTCGCTATACTTCATAATATAGTTTCTGGCTTCCTCATACTTGCCCATATTCTGATAGTAAATAGATTTCGCCAAATAACTGTAAGCATAATAAAACACTAGCGGGTGTTTGGTGTCCAATGTCTCATACTTACCGTCTGCAGCATTTCTCAGTTGGGTGTGATACAGGTTTTCAGCCAACGTATGCAGATAGTCTGCTACTTTGTTCGCTTCATCCCAATCATTATGTGTGTAGCTGATTCTAAACAACTCACAAGCTTTATCGAGTTCGTGGCTGTCCGACAACAAATAAATGGCTTCCCTTTGGTTCAGGACCTCTTCCACTAAAACCCGCCTCCCTATCCTGAAAATTGCGATTACCCCTTAGCACAACGGCTACTCTTCAGGGTAGTTATGCTCTTAGCCTCCATTTTCACATACCAGTATATTACAAATATAGTCAAAACCTAACTTGAAGTCAATTCAATCCTCGCTACCTTCTTTTTTTTGCAACCTTACATTGCTGTGTACGGTTATGGATTTTGCAAAATTCGATTCCAGTCGCTCCGAAGCGCAAGATATAGACGAACTAAACCATTTCGATCTATATCTTGTTCATTGGAAGTCGCTTATGGGATTTTTGCAAAATACTCGGTTACGAATAGTTGACTCCCCTTATAGAAATAATGCTAAAGAAGACAAAATGTAGGCTCTCTCATGGATGGTTTTTATGATGCTATAGTATCGTTGGGGTAACTACGTTACGAATTAGTGCGTACTTTTCAACCGGATAGCTGGGCCTTACAATCAAACCTGTGCATGAAATTAAAGTATAGAGTAATACTCAACAGAGCATGTACCTGTTCATCAAAATACAAATTCACTTAAGGAGTGAAGTTAATACCATGGAACTTCAATTGGCTTTAGACTTAGTAGATATCCCGCAAGGGATTGCATTGGTAAAAGAAGTAGAGTCGTATATTGATATCGTAGAAATCGGTACGCCGATTGTCATCAATGAAGGACTTCATGCAGTAAAAGCAATGAAAGAAGCATTCCCGAATCTGAAAGTGCTGGCTGACCTGAAGGTTATGGATGCAGGGGGCTATGAAGTGCTAAAAGCTTCTGAGGCTGGTGCAGATATCGTTACGATTTTGGCTGTAGCTGAAGATGCAACAATCAAAGGCGCAGTAGAAGAAGCGAAAAAACAAGGCGGCAAAAAAATCCTGGTGGATATGATCGGTGTTAAAAACCTGGAGCAACGTGCGAAAGAAATCGACGCTCTGGGCGTTGACTACATCTGTGTGCATACAGGCTACGATCTGCAAGCTGAAGGACAAAGCCCGTTCGAAGCACTGCAAACCGTCAAAAAAGTCGTTAAAAACTCCAAAACTGCTGTGGCTGGCGGTATTAAGCTGAGCACATTGGCTGAAGTCGTGAAGGCTCAACCGGATCTGGTTATCGTCGGCGGTGGTATCACTGGCGAGGACGACAAAAAGGCTGTGGCTTCCCAAATGCAACAGCTCATCAAACAAGGTTAACCCCAATGGAAACCTCTCAATATTTATCTGAGGTACTCAAGGAGCTACAACTGGTTCCACAATTGATCAGTGATACGGAATCGGAACAGCTGATCCACTCCATCGCCGCTGCGAATAAGGTATTCGTGGCAGGTGCGGGCCGCTCAGGGTTCATGATTCGCTCGCTGGCAATGCGGCTGATGCATATGGGGATTCAAGCCTACGTGGTCGGGGAAACCGTAACTCCCGGTTTGGGCGAGGGCGATCTGCTCATTATCGGTTCAGGCTCTGGTGAAACCAAAAGCCTGATCTCCATGGCAGAAAAAGCAAAGAAACTCGGGGCCTCTCTGGCGCTTCTAACCACTTCTCCCGGTTCCACCATTGGCAAACTGGCCGATATCATCGTCAAGCTGCCTGGTGCGGCCAAGGACCCGTCCAACAAGGACTACCAGACGATTCAGCCCATGGGCTCATTGTTTGAGCAAACCCTGCTGTTGTACGGTGACGCATTGGTACTCAGAACGATGGAGCTGCGCAAGCTGACCTCCGAATCTATGTTTGGCCAACACGCCAATTTGGAATAAAACTGCAATTCCTTTACGATAACAAAGCAGGCTGTCCTTTACATGTCACATGTAAAGGACAGCCTGCTTTTATGCTTGTATAAGGCGACGTTCGATACAGCATAGAATAAGGCAAAACAAGCCCGGCATCTATTCAAACCATTTATTCGTTATTCCCTGCTGGCAACGGCGGGACTTTGGACGGATCAGCAAGCGCCCAATAGGCATATTTGGCCTTTAACCGTTCGTCGAATAGTAGCGGCTTATCCAGCCGTGCTATTGGAAACGTGCTGAGCCACGTATTTCCATCATCCGTACCCCAAATCGTCACATTGCTGATATGATCCTGCTGCCTTGAAAACATATCGAACAGCGCCCGATAGCGGTGAGCCTGCCGGATCAGCATAGATTCTGGAATCGTTTCATAGCGATCTGTGTCATTGGAATAAAGCCCCATATCCAGCTCGGTAATCTGATTATCCAGACCAAGTGAAGCAAACTTTTCTATGGACTGCTCAATCTCGCTAATAGCGGGAAACTCCAGGCGGATATGCGATTGGTGGCCTACCCCGTCAATCGGTACACCTTTAGCGAGCAGATCACGTACCAAATTGTACAGAAAATCCCGTTTCTTCGGCTCATGTGTGTTGTAATCGTTAATGAATAGTCGTGCGTTCGGGCCCGCCGCTTCCCTCGTGACACGGAATGATTTTTCAATATAATCAGTACCAGTAATCTGATACCATTTGCTGCGGCGCATGCCATCCGGCTGATCAGGATCAATGACCTCATTCACCACATCCCAATCGGTGATGACATTTTTATACCGGGCTGCAACAGCGCGAATATGCGTCTCCAGCCGATCCAGCAAAAGCTTTTTATTCTCAGCAGTCGGCGTCATCGGCTGTCCATTCTTATCCTTGAACATCCAATCCCCTGTTTGGTTATGCCACACCAAGGTATGGAAGCGAATTTCCAGTCCATGCTGTCTAGCAAACTGCACAATTTGGTCTGCTTCCTCCCAATGGAACTGTCCCTCGGACGGTTGTAAGGAGATTGGCTTCATCGCATTCCCTGCAACGACGCTGTTAAAATGCTTCTGTACCAACTCTCCGTAAGCCCCTTCGGTCTGGAAAGCTTCAATCGCCGTGCCAATGCTAAACTGTCCCCCATATAATCCATGCAAAGAAGGAATGTCCTTTTCAATAGCCAGCGGAGGCACAAGTGACAGTTCGAAATCATCCATATAAAAGGAAGACGTTCCTTCTGCCGTTTCCAAATACATAGAAACACTGTCTGCATCATGCGCGAGCGTATACGTACCAGACAAATGCATCCATCCCCCTGTCGTAGTAGCCGTGTCGCCTACAACAGTTTCATACGCACTATCCCCTTGGTGATCACGCTGTACACTGAGCCTCACCTTGGCAGGCTGCTCACCCGGCGCCAGCTTCACCCAGGCACTGACCGTATACCGGCTGCCCTTTTGCATCGTAGCAGTCACATCCAGCTTGGGTCCGGCATATGTCTTTTGTCTGCCTGTTGTCAGCAGACTGTATGAGCCGCTTCGTGCATCGGCATCCGAAACCTGCACGGTCTCGGCTCCCATACGGGACACCCATCCTTGAGCCGTACCATCTTCAAACCCGGATACGATACCATGGGTCGGCTCCGTTGGCGTCTTCGATACCTGTGTTATTTCTACCTCATCCACATAGTAGGCCTGCGCGGGATTCGAGCTTTCCACATACAGCTTCAATGCATCCATCCCCCCGGTAAAAGTATATTTCCCCTGAAGTTTGATCCACGATGTATCCGCCGTCTCTGTCTGCGCTACCGTCTTCCATGTCGTAGTCCCGCCTGTCGGCTGCTGCTCCACTGTAAGTTTAACCATGCTCGGAACCGCAGAATGACCATCCAGCTTCACATAGCCACTAATTTCATACTCCACATCCGGCTGCAACAGCGACTTCACATCCAGCTCTGCCCCGTTCCAAGCCGCTGTACGAGCGGTCGCCTTCAGACTGTGCGTGCCGCCATATGCTGCTTCCGTGACAGATGCAATTTGGGTATAATTTCCCCGGGGCTTCCAGCCATCGCTGTTTCCTTGCTCAAATCCATACGTTCCAATGGTCTTATGGATACTACCCGCCGATAGCACCATATCCGAAACGGGCGGGGAATGTTCTATAGACGCAGCTGCCTTCGCCACAGACGCTCCCCACCAACCAACAGGCGATAACAACAGCGCTCCCGCCAGTACCAGACAAAAAGGCTTAACCCAACATGACCGCAAAGCAATCCCTCCCGTACTCCAATTTTTTGAATTCGTATTGGGCACTATTGGATTTCAGTTACTATCCTTTGACACCGCCCAAGGTCATACCCTTCACAAAGTATTTTTGCAAAAAAGGATAAACTAAAATAATAGGCACTGAAGCGACAATCGTCATCGTGGCCCGAATTGAGGTAGGCGTGACCGACTTCGCCAGATTTTCCGAACCAGCAAATTGGCTCGCATAGTCCTGAGCGTTAACAGACGTGTTAGAATTTTGCAGTATTTTCATCAGCTCATATTGAAGAGTGCTCCATTGCTCATATGACGAATTGTACAAAAACACATCGAACCAGGAATTCCATTGTGCGACCGCTGTAAACAGCGACACCGTCGCCAGTACGGGAACACACAGCGGCAAAACGATGCGCATAAAAGTGGCAAACTCCCCAGCCCCGTCAATACGCGCCGACTCCAAAATCCCTTCCGGCAATCCCTCAATAAAGGAGCGAATGACAATCACATTAAACACTCCAATCAATCCCGGCACGACATACACCCAGAAAGTCCCCAGCATCCCAAGCTCACGAATCAGGAGAAAGTTTGGAATCAATCCACCGCTAAAATACATTGTTAAAATAAAAGCAATTGAAACAAATTTGCGCAGTACATATTCCGGCCGGCTGATCGTATACGCCACCATCGCGCAGCAAAACACAGAGGTCACCGTACCCGCAACCGTACGTAATACAGAAATCAGCGTAGCATGGAAAATCGTCGCTTCCTTGAACACAAATTCATAATTACTCCACGTAAATTCACGCGGCCACAAATAGATCCCGCCCCGAATCGAATCATTCGCTTCATTTAACGAAACCGCCAGCGTATTTAAAAACGGATACAGCGTGAACACCATCAGGCAGAGCATAAACACGATATTGCACGCATCAAAAATTCGATCCGAGGGGGCCCGAAATCGCCCGTGTACGGCCTTTCCTTTGCCCATGACTTCCGCTCCTTTCTAAAAATAGTTTAGGCATTTGGATCGCGCACCCTCTGCTATCTCCTTCGAATAGCACAGTCCTAAAAAACAGCCTCTAATGGCCGATAGCGAAGCTGAGCCAGCCATCATGACGCACTTACCCAAGGAAGCGCGAGTCACGCGTCTTCCTTAAGCTCTCCCCTTGCCACTACCCTCAGTTCTCAAAAAAAGTGATTTTATGGCGGGCAGCAGCGGAGCGGGCGGAATTGTTCTGAAGAAGCGGAGCGTTCGCCTTTATCCCCGGATTTTAACCTATGATCTTTATTCCAATAAGAAAATACGGGGATAACAGCGATCGGAAGAACAATCCGCACGCGAAGCGGCCGTCCCCCACCATAACTCACTCCTTTTTCAGAATAATCTCTCCTCCCCTAACCGCTTCGCAATATGATTGGCGCTAAACAGTAAGATGAAGCTGACCACCGTTTTGAACATCCCAGCAGCAATGGAAAGCGAGAAATTACCCATCTGAATACCATATTTCAGCACGAAAATATCCAGATTCTCCGAGTAATCCACGTTCATACCGTTGCCCAGTAAGTATTGCGGCTCAAAGCCGGATTCCAGCAGATTGCCGATGTTCATAATGAGCAGGATGATAAATACAGGCTTCAATCCGGGTAATGTCACATGCCAAATCCGCTGAAAACGCCCTGCTCCATCCATCTCGGCCGCTTCATACTGCGAGGGATCAATCATCGTCATCGCGGCCAAATAAATGATGGTGTTCCAGCCGACATTTTTCCATACCTCCGATGCACCGAGAATGCCCCAAAAATAGCTTCCCTCGCCCAGCCACAGAATAGGCTCCTTAATCAACCCCAGCCACATCAGCACCTCATTGATGATGCCGCCATCTGCAGACAGCGCCGTACTAATGATGCTGGCCGCGACCACCCACGAAATAAAATGCGGTAGATAGCTGATCGTCTGTACCACCCGCTTAAATACGAGCTGGCGAAGCTCATTCAGCAAAATCGCTAATGTTATAGCGGTGACAAAACCCAGCACCAGATTAATAAAGCTCATCGCCAGCGTATTGCGCATGACCCGCAGAAAGTGTTCATCCTGAAATAGAAAATGGAAATGTTTTAATCCGACCCATTGCTGATCGAGCAACTTGCGGGCAGGCTTAAAATCCTGAAAGGCAATCGTCCAGCCCCAGATGGGCAAATACTTGAAGATGAACAGCCAGATTAAAAAAGGGACGGACATCCATACCAGTGCCCGTTGCTGATTCAGCTTGTGCATAAATCCCCTAAAGCCGGTTCGCCGCGAGGACGGCAAATGATCCGGGGAGATCGTGACAGGTGGTGGTGACGAGTGGCCCATAGCTGCTTCCTCCTTTATTTTTTACCGGGATTTTCGATTTTTTTGGCAACCTCCTTCGTGATCAGCTCCTCATACGCCTTTACATCCAGCTTGTTGAATTCAGTAGTGTATTCATTCCAAATCGCATCAAACTGCTCCGGTGCAGACAACACCAAACGCGGGAAATATTTGCGCTGCAGGTCCCCCTTCTTTTGCTGGAAGAGCTGCGCAGTTGAGCCTTGAGCAATCGGGATACTCCAGGCCGGATACCATGGGCGCTCGTCAGGTGCGGAAAACATTTGCGAGAAGGACTCTACACCATAGACTTTTAGTAGCTTTTTATCTCCCTCGGTGTAGGACATACGCGCAACCTCAGGCTGCCGTCCGGGGCCAACCGAGTTGCCGTCAGGCAGGGTAGAACCGCTACCGTATCGCGGCCAACTGTATTCAAAATATTTGAACCCGAATGATTCGCGGAACGCGTCCTGACCGGTCTGCTTAATTTGCTCCTCGGTCCGGTAAAAGCGTCCTTTTTTATCTACATCATAGGTTTCTCCCTTGATTCCCCAGTTGGATAACACCTGGTTTTCATCGGTCAGCAGGTTGTCAAAAAATTTGATGATACGTACCGGGTCCTTGGCACTGACCGTAATTCCTATGCCCCGGTTATTAACGAATGACGACGGATCAATGTACTGATCCTTTATATTCTGGTCGTATACAACAGGCAGCCCTATATACTCCATATCATCATTGCCCGATTGCTTGGAAGCCTCCTGCAGATTATTCAGGGCCTGCCCCGCCTGCCAGCGGTAGTCAAAAAAGCCCAGCACCTTACCCGAGGTCAGCTTCGCCAAATATTGATCGTAATTGTCCACAAAGGACGATTTATCAAATAGGCCCTCTACATTGAGCTGATTTAGCTCTTTCAGATACCGCTTTGTGATTTCCATATCTCCATAATCCGTGGCCCGGTGTGTTTTCATATCAATAATCGTGCCGCCATCATTCGGATAGCCTGCCAGATGCATCGGCGCGTTCGTAAGAGCATAAAACCTATCCTGCGTGGTTAACGCCAGGTACCCAGTCAAGCCCTCATCTGCATGCTTTTTCGCATAGTTACGAATCAGGGCTAAATACTCGTCAAGTGTTTTGATTTTTGGATATCCCGCTTCTTTTAATACCCTGCGTTGCACCCAAAAGGCTCCTTGCTCTAAGTTAGGCGCAGGTAAATAATCGCCTACCACCGCACTGAGCGGCAGAAAGTAAATGTTCCCATCCTCCGCCTTCATCAAGTTGTAGTACGGTCCATATACACGCTTAATATTTGGTCCATATTTGTCGATCAAATCATTCAGGGGAATAAAAGCCCCGGCATCTAGCAGCTTATCGATCGTGCCATCCGGTACTATCACATCCGGGTAATCGTTACTGGCAATAAATGTACCGATCTTTGTATTGGAATCACCCACCAAATGCTCCAGCTTCCAGTTTACCCCCGTCTGATCTTCCAGGATTTTGCCGATCCGCGTTTCATTGGTATTAATGTCCCTGCCCGCAGTGGCATTAAAATACGTGAATGTGACCTTCTCCTTGCTATCTCCTGACGCTGGCTCCTTCCCCGAGCTCCCTGAGCAAGCAGTGATCATAGATGCCATCATAACCATTACCAGACCGATGATTCCGAACCTTTTGCTTGTCATGCCAGACCTTCCCCTTTCGCCCTCTTTTGTCGATTGTGTGTGAATATCGTGCGGACGTACCGCAAGCACTGGGAATACCGCACACCTAAATTGTAAGCACTTTCATTTTATAAAATGCCGTCCATTTCGTTCACCTGTCAATCTAAAGGTGTTACTTAGAAAACTATAGGTAAAGGTCCTTCAAAGCAAAATAGGTACCGCTCTCCACCTCACTCCCGATCCGCAGGAATCCTAATTCGAATCTCCGTACCCTCGCCGGGTGCACTGCGAATGGCAAGCTCAAAGCGGCTCCCGTAGTAAAGTTTAAGACGATATATGACATTTTGTAGACCTATACGCTCACCCATTTCTTCCTGCCTTTGCATGTAACCATATAAGCGTTGTACCTGTTCCTCAGACATGCCCACCCCATCATCCCGAACCGTTAGAATCAGTTGTTCTTCCTCATGCTCAAAATGAATCTCAATGCGTCCCCCATGCTTTAGCGGCTCAATGCCGTGGATGCTTGCATTTTCAACCAAAGTCAGCGCGATCATTTTGGGAAGCAGATTGTCCAAGTCTTCAGAGCGCGCCTGCACTTCGTACTGTATTCGCTCACCAAAGCGATATTGCTGGATTTCCAGAAAACAACGGATCAGCTCCAGCTCCTCCCGCAAAGTAACCCGATCCTTATTCCACACCAGCGAATTGCGGAAAATCCGTGCCATGTTATGAATAATGCGCGCTGTCTCATCCTCATGCTTCATCAAGCTCCGCATGCGAATCGTCTCCAGTGCATTGAACAGAAAATGTGGGTTGATCTGGCTGTGAAGTGCATTCAACTGGGCATGTCTGCGCTGAATTTCCAGATTTTTTCGCTGTATATCAGCCATATAGACATCGTTAATCAGTCGCTTTATTTTCAGCGTCATCCGATTAAACTCACCTGTTAATTGCCCGATTTCATCTCGCGACTCTATACCGCGAATCAGCTCAAAATGCTGGTTTTTCACCTTCTTCATGTGCTTTAAAATACGATGAATCCTCACGTTCAACGAACGTGTAATCCAAATAATGATTAATGTTGGCAGCAGCATATTTACACAGGTTAACAAGAGCACAAAATTGCGGGATTTCTGCATTTCATACAGCACTGCATCTCTCGATACCGCAGCCACAATGCTCCAGCCATTCAGATTGCTCGTAAGCACATAATTCGTCTTGAACTCCATGGTGTCCTCGGACAGCTTGAGAGTGTTATAGGCCACTTTTTTGTGGTTTATATCCACTTTGGAATCAGTTGTATATTGGATTTCCCCTCGTTCGTTCAGCAGAAAGAGACTTCCCTGCAAATTCAGGTTATTGAAAATCTCCCGAATGGACGACATTCGCAGTTCTATTTTCAGAATTTTTTCACGACCATTTTGGGAATAAAAGTAGTTCATCCGCCGAATCAGGCTAAAAGGGTACAGCTGTTCTCCTGTACTGTCATCGGTACGTACAAATATAGGCTTGGACTGGCGTCCAGGCGGGATTTTGGTATACCAGGGCAAGCTTCTGACTCTCTCATCTATAAAGCTGATTCCCCCGGAATTCAGCAGCGTTGAATTATTGGTGTAGATCGTAATTCCACCTACGGAATGGTATGCAGGACTGTACGTGTTGTTCAAGATATGACGTAAATAAGAGTCATAAGCGGCGATATAGTCAGCAGGGTGGGGATATGTTTCTTCCAATACCTCATTGAGCTGATGATCAGTATAAAAGATAGACGAGATTTCCATCGCATCTTCAAATTCACGGTAAAATTCAATTTTAATCTGTTCCAGTGCGCGCGAAATATCCTGCATACGCTGTTCTTTCACATTTTGCGAGGTGACATGGTAAAAAATCAGATTGGTCAGCACTACAGGCGTAAAAACACAGAGAAAATAAAGCAGCAGCATTTTATCTCGCAGTCGCACATGATCAAGAGTCATTCTCAGCATCTTCATTCGCCGGCCCTCTCTGACTCGTTGCCAACAATCAGGCTGTTGCGGTATTCGCTTGGTGTGGCGTGCGCCATCTTTTCAAACTGGGTAACAAAATAGTCTGAACTACCGAAGCCCACACGCTCAGCAATTTCATAAATCCGCAGATCCGTCTGCCGCAACAAGCGTTTCGCCTGCTGAACGCGCAATTTCAGCAGAAACTCGTTAAAGTACACACCGTATGTTTTTCTGAACAATTGACCGAGGTATACCGGGTTCATGTAAAAGCGAGCCGCAATGCTTTTTAGGCTTATATTCTCGGCGGCATGCTGCTCAATGTAAGCACGGATGTGCTGGATGCCTCCCTGCTGACAATCCTTGCGCAGAACCCCAATATACCTTCCACTTTCCTCGGCAAAAGCTGTAAACAATCGCTGTAGTTCACCTAGGGACAGGTTCATGTCCTGCCAGTTCATCATCGGTTCTAGTGACTGAAGTGAGCGCTCATCTCCCTGCATGTTTTGAATGACCCGAACGATACTAAGTACGCACTGATGCAGACTCATTTTCATAGCCTCAGGAGCATAACACTCCTCCCGAAAGCTGCTAAATAAATAATCCACGGCCACACGCAGCTCATCCAACCGCAGTTCCTCAACTTGTTCCGTCAAGCGATCCAGTACGTCCTGAGGGATGGTCTTATAGTGAAGTGGTGGCATTTCCTCCTGTAGATAAACAACAATACCGCCATGGTCATAAATGTATTTATGGAGCACTGCTTCCTTCGCACAGGCGTAGGACTGCTGGATATCCTGCAACCGATTCACAGGCTTTCCTGCATAAACAAAAACTCGACTTCCCAGCTGATCTTTTAGTGTCTTCATCCCCTCTATCTCTCGTTGTAGCGCTTTCATAAAAACCTCAACCTTGCCTTCAAAACACTCCAAAAAGAAGTCCGGTACGATAAGACCAATCCGGTTACGATGCTCATGAACATAGAGAGGGTACTTGCCATCCATTAAACGATGAAGCGCTTGCTCTATAAGCTCCCTGAATTGGAAAAGCGATAGCATGATATTATTGTCACCGGAGCGCCAGGGATGTTGGTCATTCAGCTCCACGAGTACATAGTACATATAAGTGGCTTCCCCAAGCCGTAGCTGCTGCTCCCACTGTGTCACCACTACATCATCCACTGGGTTCATCATCACAGTCTCTAACAGCCCACCTGCATGGTGATTCTGATATCGTTGTGCATTCTGTTGTTCACGATGCAGTCTTTCACTCAGCTTGCGCAATGTAGCCGAAAAGTCACCCTCATCAATCGGCTTAAGCATAAAATCATGAACCCCATAGCGGATTGCCTGCTGTGCATAAGCAAAATCACTATAGCCACTTAAGATAATAAACGCGGGATGTTCTGTACTCTGTTCGAGCACAGACCGAATCAGCTCTAATCCGTCCAGCACAGGCATACGAATATCGGTAATGACCAGGTCCGGGTGAATACGGCTGATTAGCTCCAGCGCATCCTCACCGTTATCAGCTTCTCCTACGATTTCAAAACCACAGGCTTGCCAATCCATGAGTTGAAGCAGCCCTTTACGAGTAAAGGTTTCATCATCCACCACAATGGCTCGATGCAGCTTCATAACACGCTTCCTCCTTTTGAAGTATACCTATTTTATTATTTTGGTTAACTATTCCAATGATCTCAGTCACTATGGTAATGTAAAACATCAGGAATTGGAAATTTTCGTTACGCCTATTATATGACGAACAGAGGGGTGCAAAGCATGCGCACGCCAGCGGCCAAGCCAAAGCAGCAAATATACAAAAAGGAGACGAATCCCTGAATAGGGGTTCGTCTCCTTTTTTGCTATTGCGTAAAAAGCTTTATTCTCTTATTCGTGAATTCAGCTATCGCTCAGCGATGATACTGACCGCTTGCAGATGGTCGGCGTACTTTACAAACTGCTTGCGCATACCCATAACCCTTGTCCGGGCAGCATGGTTACGCATAAGGTTAAAGGCAATTTTTCCAAATCTCAACCAGCCCTCGTCCTGAATGATACGTGGCAGATGCAATAAGTGCATGGGAACCGTATAGATTTTAACGACCTTAAAGCCTTCCTCTTTCAGCAGCTGTTCCCACTCTGACACCGTCAACGGTGTCGCATTAACTCTCATGGCTACAGCCAAATCCTTGTAAATTTGTTTTCTGAGCGCAGGCTCAATATCATCTGGAGCTAAGCACATCTCATGAATAGCATACTTCCCGCCCGTTTTCAAAAGCCTCCTGGCTTCCGAAATAATCTGCGCTTTCTTGGCCCTTGTGTGCATCGTCAGCATGGCTTCCCCATATACCACCGTCGCAGAGGCATCCGGCAACGGAACCTGTTCAGCATCGGCAATAATGACTTCCCGGTTTGCTCCGCTTGCATACGTTTTTACAATAGAAGCCGCCTTCTCATTCTGTTCAATCGCAATATAACGACGGGGATTAAGCCGCAGTGTGATTTGGGCAGTTATACCCAATCCGGGGGCAAACTCAATAACCTCATCCTGCCCGGTTACGTCAAGTCCCTCTATCATCCAACGTGTTGTTTTTAACCCTCCGGGCCTAAGCACGCGCTTACCGAGACTCGCTAATATCCAGTGCCCTGGCACCTGCTTGTAATCTACTGTCTGCATTGGCTATTAACACCTCTTCTTAAAATTTGATAATGATATTCATTATCAATACTAGTGAAAAAAAATAACCATTTTCTTTTTTTGATATGAGCATTTTGCATCATTCAATATCTATATATTGCCGATTGGAGACCCGCTCTTACGATTTATGCCAATGCTCCATTTATACAATGATGGTGCTGTGCCCTCTTTTATATGTTCTGCGCATAGCTTTCACTTGGCGTCTGGGTCAACACTACATGCAGACTGGAATTCGTCTCTGAACCGCCACGATAGGAAAAGTGCTCATCGCCCGTAACATGAATGATATCCCCTTGGACAACTTCCGTTGCTTCGCCGTTCACAGTTACAGTACCGCTGCCTTCAAGAACCAGCAAATATACATTCGCTCCTGGGTGATTATGTGTTGGCAACTCGGCATTAGGAGTAAAGTTGAGAATAAAAATTACATTGGAGGCTTCCTTATGCACAATTCGTTTTGTAAACGCAGCTTCCTTATATTCCTGAAATTGAATTAGATTTGACTTTTTCATATTGGTTCACGCTCCTGTTTGAAATTAGATTTGCTTAAGATGAATTAATACCTTTATTGTATTGAATTATTTTGCTCGCCTTGTGATTGCAATCACAAAACTAAATTTAAGTAAGAAACACTTTGAAATATTTAAAAATTTGATTTCAATCATCTTTTTCATCGACACGTCCAACTAGAATCGGATTATGCAAGATGCTAAAACAATAACAAGCAGGAGGTTATTCCTATGAAGCCCGGATTCAAGCTGGCAAAGGATATTTATTGGGTAGGCAAAATTGATAATCGTGAGGTTCCCTTTCATCGTCTTCTACTATCTAAGGGCACAACCTATAATGCATATCTATTGAAAACCGGAAAACCGACCATTGTAGATACCGTGGATATGGCGTTCGGTAGAGAATTTGCCGAAGTTGTAGCCGAATTGATCGATCCATTGGACATTCAATATATCATCGTCAATCACACGGAACCAGATCACTCGGGCGGATTGGCGGCACTTGCTTCCAAGGCAACGAACGCTACGATTGTCTGCACTGAGATTGCCGTTCCGGAAATTCAACAAATGTACAAGCTTCAGCATCGCAACTTCCTCGTCATCAAGGATGGGGATCAACTGGACATTGGAGGCAAAACACTGCTGTTCAAAGAAACTCCTTATCTGCATACAGAAGAAACCATGATTACGTATTGTATAGAAGATAAAATCTTGTTCCCTTGCGATATTTTCAGTACACACGTGGCTGTAGAGCATCTATTTGCCGATGAGGCTGGTTTTGATATCACCGAGGACTTTATCGGATACTACCAGGCTATTATTCATCCACACCGCAGATATGTGCGCACATTAATCGAAGCTGTTGCCGATCTGGATATTGAGATGATTGCACCTTCCCACGGCTTCGCGATCCGGCATGATATTGCCAAGTTTATTGATTTGTACGCCTCTATGAGTACCGAAACCAAGGAGGATAAAAAAGTAGCGATTGTCTATGCCACCCTGAAAAATAATACTAAAAAAATGGCAACCATCCTGAAGGACTGCTTTTTGGAGAACCAAATCAAGGTGGAGCTATGGGACGTGGATAAAGCCGATGAAACGGAAATATTGAATAGTATCGCCTCAGCAAATGCTGTTTTCGTCGGTAGCTCTACCAAATATGCCGACATGACGGGCAAATTGGAAGACCTATTGCAACAAATGCAAAAGATGAATCTGGAAGGCAAGCTGGCTGCTGCCTTTGGTTCCTACGGCTGGAGCGGGGAAGCCATTGAAGTTGTACAGGATTACTTGAACGGTACTAATATGAAGGTCCAAAGCACTTCAGATGTAATCAAATCAACGGGTATGACCCATGTGGAATTTCCGGTACGTATTCGTTTCTCTCCTACAGAAGTTGAAAAAGTGAAAAAAATTAAAAATGCCGCTGAATTTGTCTCAGATCTACTGCTTAGTGTTATTTAAAACACAGTAGCGTATAGCGAATAGGAGAGATACTGAATGGGTAACCAACATTACGTTATTATCGGAGGCAGTGTCGCCGCCGTCAACGCGGCAAAAGCGATTAGAGATCATGATGAGCTGGCCGAAATTTCGATTTACGGGGAGGAAGCATCCTTTCCGTATAACAGAGTCAAACTTTCCAAGGGACTATTCACTGATTTGCACAGTGACAAAATCCTGATCAAGAAGGAAAAATGGTTTGCCAATCAACGAATTCATGTGTATTCCGGCATCAAGGTAACCGAGATACATCCTGAGGAACGTACTATCAAAACAATAGATGGACAAACCGTTGCTTATGACAAGCTGCTGCTGTGTACAGGAGCTCACAACCGTAAGCTTGTGCTAGATGGAGCTTCTCTAAGGAACGTTCACAATATCCGTTTTCGACAAGATGCAGATAGCCTTAAAGCGGAATTGCGACAGGAAGACCGGATATGTATCATCGGCGGCGGTATTCAAGGCGTGGAAACCGCCTGGTCCTTCCAGCAAGCAGGGTATGCTGTAACCATACTGGAAGCTTCGCATCAGCTTATGCCCCGTCAGCTAGATGAAAAGGCCTCCGCTATTTTGACCGATCAAATGACCGAACGGGGTACTCAGGTACACCTTGGGCAAGGCGTACAACGTATTAAAGGCACAGATCACGTAGAAGGTGTGGAACTACAGGACGGCTCTGTTATCCCCTGCGAGCATGTCGTATACTCTATCGGAATTGTGCCGAATACGGAGCTTGCTCGCCAAATCGGCCTTGATATTGGACAAGGTATTCTGGTGAATGCTCAGATGGAGACCAGCTCCGCCAATATCTATGCAGCAGGTGATGCAGCCGAATTTCAGAGTAGAGTAGATGGGTTATGGGAAAGCGCAATGGAGCAGGGAAAAATAGCAGGCGCTAATATGGCGGGCGCATCCGTCAGCTATCAGCGTCCCCTCCCTGTAACCCTTTCGAACTGCTATGAATCTCCTCTCTTTTCCATCGGTCTGGTAGATGAACAAGTCTGCGACACCAGCCTGATTATTAAAAATCGAGCTTCTTATACACGTATGTTCATACAAAACGGCTCTATCTGCGGCGTGATTGGCTTTGGGGATGCCCTTGCTTCACTACCATACAAAACAGCCATCATGCAGGGACTCAAACCGGACGCACCAGAGCTTACAAAAATTTTGAATGACAAGGAGAATTAGAGATGAAAAAATATGTATGTCAGCCCTGTGGATACATTTATGATCCTGCTATCGGCGACCCCGATGAAGATGTTATGCCCGGTACAGCGTTTGAGGATCTTCCAGAAGACTGGGTTTGTCCAGTCTGCGGTGAGGATCAAAGTCATTTTGCCCCAATAGATGATACAGAATAATAACCATGCGCTATAACCTGTAGTTTCCGGTTTATGAATGGAGTGAATGAATGTGAATGAGATGTCCTGTCCCTGCCAGTGCGAAAAGGAGCCCTGTGCCCGCAAAGTGCCTATCTTTTCCTCTTTGTCCTGCGAAGATTTGTGTAAGGTCAGCTCCATGATCCGACACCGAAAATATCAGAAGGGTGAAGCCCTGATTATCGAGGAACAAGCATCTGATACGCTGTACATTATTAAAAGCGGGCATGTCAAGCTGCTGAAGATGACGCCTCAGGGCAAGGAGCAAATTCTGCACATTCTGACAACTGGCGATTTTTTTGGCGAGTTGAACATATTTAACAGCGATGAGCTGAGTAACTTTAGTGCGTATGCCTTAAAAGATACTGATATTTGTATGCTCACCAAGGATGATATGGAGCAGTTGATCCGCAACAATCCCGATATCTCTTTGAAGCTGCTCAAAACCATTACTAAACGCTTGGCACATACCGAAAACCTGGCTCAAAGCCTAGCTACCAAAGACCCGGAAATCCGCATCGCCTATATGATTCTTGAGCTTGGACATAAATATGGCAAGCCGGATGGTTCCTACATTAAAATAAACCTCCCCCTTTCACGCGAGGAAATGGCTAATTATGTGGGTGTCACCCGCGAAACCATCAGTCGCAAATTCGGAAAATTTGAACAGCTGGGGATTATTCATAGCAAGGGTACACGAGAGATTACCATCTGCGATGTACAGAAACTGAACGAATATATGGATTGAGACACATAGATACAATGTTGCTCTAACATGAGGACAACAAAAAACCGCTTCTTTAACTTATGGATTGCAGTTGATCTATCAACCACTTCCATTTCGTTAAAAGGCGGTTTTTTAGCATATTTTATACTCCACTAACTATCAATTGTCGTGTTTACACCTTGGGAAGACGCTCCCCATGCAGGCCGCGCTGAAGGAAGTTCTGGCGAAACTCTGTCTGTGGAAGGAGCAACCTCAATCGTGGTCGATTTGGAGCAATCCCACACTACTTTGACCAAATACCCAAACAACAACACATTCAACAATGATGTCACACACAAAATAATACCGTATTGATCCCGAGAGTTGGAGCTATAGAAAATATCAAAGGTGTTCAGGAAAATCGTAAGACTGAATCCACCCGCAAGCCACAAAAATCTGCGGTCTCGTAAATACAGATACGCCAGTACAGCTAACGCGGCCGCAGGGAACAAGTACCGTTCATGCATGCTGGAAGCGAAGGTAAATACACCTGCAATGAGCACCAGCGCAGCTGCTGCTGCAAATTGTGGTTTGCGACTGCGGATATACATCCACCATGTAAATAGAGTCACCAACACAATGCAGATCATACCCCACGTATGGTAACTGAACAGGAACAGCGTTGTAGTGTCCTGCGTATAATTGCCACCAATCAGTGCAAAAAAGTTATACGCGTTCACCGAAGCATACGGATATTCGCCAACCGTTCCCTTGTATAGATCTAGCAGCCATAACGGCTCCTGCCCCCACGAAAATGGTAATATGACCAGAATGGTCGTCACAACGGCACCGCCAATGGACAACAGCCAAGGCTGTATTTTACGTTGTCTCAGCAGCTCAAAGAACAAAACAGGTCCATAAATAATCCCTTGCGGCTTCATCAATACGGCTACCGTAAACAATACGGCTGACCAGCCGACCCGGTTTTCCACAAGCAGCACAATCATGCCCACAATCAGCATAGTAAAGAAAGAATCCACCTGCCCCCAGAAGGTCGAATTGATAAATACAGCTGGGTTAAACACGTAGAATATAGCCAATCCAAGGCTTACTCCAAAGCCGACCCGTTTGCTCGCCAACCGGTACAGCATGTACGCTGTCACGATATCGGCTAATATATTGGGAAGCCGCAGCAGCACGGACATATAGGGACTGAAAGCATCCGTAGAGCCGATTTGACCGATCACATATAAAATATAAATATAGAACGGCGGATAATCACTTGATCCGTTCGTGTAAAAGCCCGATAAGCTATCCGCTGCTGTCGTAGCCCAGTTCCGGAATAGCATTAAATCCATGTGACCCGAGATCCACGGGGCGATCGCCATTCTTAAAAAGAAACCCACACCCAGCACAGTCCACAGCATCAGTCCCCGATTACGTTCTCCGAGCTTCCATTCACGAGCCCGAAAACGGTACGCAATAAACACGAATGCACCGAAGAACAAAGCGGTGAAAATCGCCAGCGGAGTAGCATAAGCAGATGAGGAGTTGCCACTTCTTCCACCACCCATACCACCGCCAGGACTGCCCATGCCAGATCCGTTACCAGACATGCCACCGGGGCCTCTGTGCTGTCCGTCTCCGGCAACACCACTGCTGCCCGAAGAAGTATCATTCCCGGCCGTTGTACCTTTGTCACCCGATGTCGCTGTCCCCTCAGTGGAGGAGTTGGTAGGTTGCCCCGGTCCCCTCATACCTCCACCAGGTCCGCTTCCTCCTCCGAACCCACCGGATGGGCCCTGCCTAACAGCCGCAGACTGGGACGCAGAACTACCTGAATAACTCCATAACGAAACGACACTAGCGACAGCACACAATATGAGACTACATAGAAGTATATATTTCAGACCGTTCGCTTTCCAAACGTTCAAATCCGATGCACCTCTCTCTGTTTCTATTTTCCCATATTGTATCTGCCTTAGCTTAGGACTTTGTGAGTTCTGGCTGAATGTTGGCTGAATACCGAATCATCACACTGAAGTTTGTCGTTCCAGCTCCATAATCGCCCTTTCCAGCTGAGATTGTGGATGCTTCAGCATGTTACCGTGACCGACAGCTAATAAAGATGGATTGAAACTCGCCAGCTTTTTGGCGCTTTTCAGCGAAATTTCCTTGTTCCAGGTAGCCAGTGCCGGAAAAGGAAACAGCGGCTTAAGCCTTCCCGATACCGCTATACCACCTCGGGTCTGGAAGGCGTCGCCTGCAATCAACGCACGGGTACGAGTATCCAAAAATGCCATCGAGCCCGGCGTATGTCCTGGTGCGCTGATCGCCAACAGCGAACCTACATGATCCCCGTCCTCCAGTAAAACGTCAGGCTGGGTAAGGATATGCTTCGGTACATCGCCTCGAATAGGAGTATCCGGTTCTCCTGCCTCCAACGATACATCGCCCTGTAGCAGCGGTGCGTCCCGCCTTGAAATGAATACTTGCGCGTCAGGATACCTTGCCTTGAGCTTATCCAACGCACCCACATGATCCCCATGGGCATGGGTAAGTACAATTCGAATAATCGGCTGCCCGATCCGCGCCGCAGCCTGCGCTATACCACGGGTACTGTATGGCAATCCGGCATCTACCAAGATGAGCCCCTCTTTCTCCTCCACCAAATAACAGTTCACCGGGAACAGCCGGGGCATAAACGTCAATTGATACACATGCTGCACCTGAACAATACGCATTTATCTCATCTCCTTGTCTTAATTATAAACTAATTATATTAGTATTATAAATAACATAATTAGTTTTAAGCAAATATTTTTGCTGCTATTCAGCTGGAGTTGGAGCTTGGAACTGCTACGGGGACGATCATACTGAGAAAATAGCAAAAAGCATCCCCGGGACTCTGCCCCCGGGGATGCCTCTCAAAACAAGAATTAATCTTAGATACGCATATCGGTTAAAGATATCTTAGAAGGAGCATTTCCTCCTGTTATTAATAACGAAGCCTTCTTGGCTATTCCCTCTTTATCAAACGGAGTAATTCCAGATGCCCATAAAGCGAGAAGATGACCATGGATGGCCGTCTTCTCGCTTTTTTGTCATTTATAAGCGTCCTCTGTGCAACAACTTCATCCGTAATTACAGCCGGATTGCCTCAGCAATAGGCGTACTGCCAGACACCAGATTAATTGCACGATGATACGTCTGCTGTTCCTCCAGCGCTGCTACCACCGCTGCCGCCACATCTTCACGAGAAATGGTGTGGCTGGTGAGCTCCTCACCGGTAGCAACTTTTCCGGTGCCCACATCATCCGTCAGGCCACCCGGACGAAGAATCGTGTAGTCCAGGTTGCTCGCTTCCAACAGGCGGTCAGCGTAATGCTTCGCCACATAATATGGTTTAATGGATTCAGGCCACTGCTCCCGATTCTCCGCATGAAGGGCGCTGACCATAACGAAGCGCTGGATACCCGCTTGTTCGGCGGCTTCCATCGCCTTGACCGCTCCATCCAGGTCGATAAGCAGCGTTTTATCCGCTCCTGTTTTTCCACCGGAACCTGCTGTGAATACGACAGCATCGCTGCCTTTTATAGCTGCGGCAATATCACCAACCGTCCCTTCGAGGTCAGCTACCACCGTTTCTGCTCCCAAACGTTCAAGCGCTTCGGCCTGATCCGAATGGCGGATCAACGCCTTTACGCGATGCGATTTATTCTGCCCCAGTAGACGGATAAGATGTCTGCCTACTTTTCCATTTGCACCAATCACCAGTACGTTCACTCATACCCCTCCTGTATTCGCAGTCTCTCATCTACATTATACAGATGTATTTTACCCTTCGGGTCTGCGACGCAATCATGTTAGCTGCATCAGGTTGAAATCAGACTTCTTTGGTAAGCTCGGCATCTCGCTTTTGCCGCACACGCAGACCTGCCAAAAAGGTAGCCATCATCACCTCAATACTCCGATCCACTTCCACAGGTAAACCAAAGCCGCCCTTTTGTTCAAGCGAGGCAAATCCATGAAGCAGACTACGGAATCCCCTCGCTGCATGAATGCAATCTTCTTTCTTAAAGCCATAACCACTGGACAGGACGGTAATGACCAGCTTGGCCACGCGATCCGCAGCCTGCCTCATTTCGGTATTATTTCGATCAGTTGCATACAGCATTGCTTCATACAAACCGGGTCGCTCGCGAGCATACTGCATATACGCTTTCCCCATAGCGGTCAGTGCATCTTCGCCCGCTCTACCAATCGCTGCGCTCATCAAAGTTTCCTCCAACTGTTCGAGACTGTGCAATGCCAGTACTTGGCGCAGTCCGTTCAATCCGTCCACGTGGTTATACAAGGACGGAGGACGAATGTGCAGCTTTTGCGCCAGCGTGGTGAGCGTGACATCCCCCATCCCTTGTTCATTGGCAATGTCCTCGGCAGCCCGCAGGATATCTTGCAGTTTTACTCCGTTTCTAGGCGACATCATCCTGCCTCCTTCCATCGAATTTCTATGTAATCCGGTTCCTTATACATATACTGAGTCGATCCAGATTCTATTTTAACTAATCCTGTTAGTTTATACAAAGAAGACGCCGTTTACAACAGCCAACCTGCATCGAACCTTTATAGAAGAGCATAGCAGTCATTACTGATATAATAAAAAAATAAGATCATAGAACGGATCTAATCCCTTTTATCGATCCCCTACAAAGGAGCTAGCTATATTTATGGAACCCAAGCCACTTCCAGCTATTGAATTCAATCACATTATCAAATATTTCACCGGGTCTGGACAGCAACGTGCGGTTCTGAACGGGATTACAGCAAAAGTTTCCCCCGGCAAAATCACCACGTTGGTCGGTCCATCGGGGTCTGGTAAAAGCACATTGCTTTCACTGTGCAATCTCCTAATGACACCGGATGAAGGGGACATCCGTGTCCTCGGCAAACCGATATCGGAGTGGGAGATCCCTGAACTGAGACGGAGAGTAGCATTGGTTTTTCAGGATGCCCCCATGCTTCAGGGAACTGTCCTGTACAATCTCCAAACCGTAGAACGGCTGCACGGTACAGTGCTGGATGATCCTGCCGGCCTGTTGGAACGCGTAGGACTCACCCGCGACCTGTTGGAACAAAAGGCACAGGAACTGTCCGGTGGACAAAGACAGCGCTTGGCCTTGGCGCGGACGCTCGCGAACCGCCCGGATATTTTACTGCTGGATGAGATTACTTCTGCACTGGACCCCGCCTCGGTCAAAGAGGTTGAGGAACTGCTGCTGCAAATGAACAAAGAAGAGGGAACAACGATGATCTGGATTACGCATCATATGGAACAAGCCCGCAGGATAGGCCACGAGACATGGCTAATGATCGACGGAAGACTGGTAGAACAAGCGAATACGGAGACGTTTTTTAATGCTCCGCAGCATAGTGAGACCCGCAGGTTCGTAGCAGGAGAATGGGTATGACGATTGTTGCCTTGATTCTCTCTCTCGGTTTTGTATTTATCGCCATCGTCATGTCCAAATCCTTCAAACTCGGTCTGGACCGAGACATGATCATCGCCACGATCAGAGCGTCGGTTCAACTGCTGGCGATTGGATATGTATTGCATTTGATTTTTGGGATGCAAAGCTACGGATTTATCGTATTATTCATTCTGCTCATGATTACCGTAGCCTCACAAAATGTTGCGCGCAAAGGGCGATTTATCCCCGGTCTCATGTGGAAATCGTTCCTGACGCTGCTGTGTGTGGAAATCGTTACGCAGGCGTTCCTGATTGGCTTGCATATCATTCCGGCGACAGCACGGTATATGATTCCGATTAGCGGCATGATCATTGGCAGCTCCATGATTTTATCCAGCCTGCTGGTGTCCCGTCTCAAGTCGGAAGTCCTGCTGCGCAAGCCTGAAATCATGCTCATTCTGGCGCTAGGCGGCACGCCTAGACAAGCCATCTTCCCTATACTCAAGGATTGCATACGTTCCAGTATGATTCCAACCATTGAAGGGCAAAAAACGTTAGGGTTGGTCCAGCTTCCCGGCATGATGACCGGACAAATCATCGCAGGTGCCAATCCGATTGCCGCCGTGCGTTTGCAATTGCTAATTGTATTCACTACCATGACCTCTGCTATTTTGACCAGCGTGCTGCTCAGCCTGTTCATTTATCCGGCATTATTTAACCGCCAGCAACAACTGCACACAGAAGCATGGGAACGCTAATCAGGTGAATATCCCCGGTTATCTGCTATTTCGCAAAATAAAAGGACATGTTTAATTCCTGACACAAAGGTTAATAGATACACGTACCCGCTTTACTAAAATTCGATGAGGAGTGATTGAACATGGCTAACAACAACCAAAATGGCAAAATGAGTCGCGAAGAAGCAGGACGTCTAGGTGGAGAAGCTACTGCTAAAAATCACGACAAAGAATTTTACCAAGAGATTGGCGAAAAAGGTGGCGAAGCCACTTCCAAAAGTCATGGCAAGGACTTCTACCAAGAAATTGGTGAAAAAGGCGGCGAAGCTACTGCCAAAAACCATGACAAGGAATTCTATCAGGAAATCGGACGCAAGGGCGGCGAAGCCCGTGGCAACTCAGACCAAAGTGATAGCGACGGGAAAATGAGTAGGGAAGAAGCTGGCCGTAAAGGCGGCGAGGCTCGCGCACGTCAGCGTAAAAATAACTAACGATAGATCAGGATACGTTGTCGGTGCAGTTGCAATGTAAAGACACAGACTGTATATGGTTACGAAGTATAGTGGACGTTTATGTTATAAAAGCCAATCTGCCGGAACAACGGCAGATTGGCTTTTAGTGTGAAAGTTACTTTCGTCAACCGATCATGCACCTTACAATATACATAAACAGGGTAATTAACCAATCATACATACTTTATTACAACTGAAAGAATGGATTATGGGAGGTTTGCGCGGATGTTGATTACAAAGAATAAAACGGCTGTAACTATCTTAAGAATTATATTTTTTTCACTGATTTTCAGCTGGATTTATTATTATTCAGGTCATCACTCGGCAGAAACCGCTAAGCTAGTTAAAACTACAGATGATTACTTGGTCATACAGAGAGGTGCTTCTAGCGGAGGTGAATATAAAGAATTATATTTTTCCTCAAAGTCTGTGATCCCTCCTCTGGTTATAGGCAAACAATATTATTTCGTGTCTGATCAAAGGTACTTTCAACACCCATATATCCGTTATGTAGAGGAGTAAATTAGAATAAGAGAAAAGAATACATGCAACTCAAGTCAAATACTCCTGTATTCCGGCTGTTAAGATGGAGTCGAAAGGAGGGAACCCTCGTGTACGAATGGAACGAAATGGTCCAGCTCATGATCGATTGGATTGATAATAATCTTACCTCAGCACCTTCGTTGTTGAGAATGTCCAATCAGTTAGGCTACTCCCCTTACTACTGTACAAAACAGTTTCATTCTCTTACAGGAATGACGTTAAGGGATTATGTGTGGATGCGCCGGATTAGCCGTGCCGCACTAGAACTTCGGGATAGCCATGTCCGCATCCTCGATGTTGCAATAAAGTATGGGTTTTCTTCACAGGAGGCTTTTACACGGGCATTTGTAAAAGCGTTTGAGGTAACTCCGGCTGTATACCAGAAGGAGCCCCGACCTATTCCGTTAGCCATTCGCGTTGAGGTGTTCTCTCCTTATCATTACCATTTGAAGGAGCGGGATAAGATGGTTAAGGATCATTTGCAAGAAGCTGAAGTCAAAATCGAGCATATACCAGCACACAAATTTATTGGAATCTGGGATACTTCTTCTCGAAACTACGGTGATTTCTGGAGAAACGGTCACAATTGTGATGAAATTTGCGGAACATTGGAAAGCATGTCTCATCTCAAGCTTCCCGAACAATTGGGCCAAACTGCGGGCTGGTTCTATCAGGATGGTCAGAAGGGCTATCTCTATGGAATACCGGTTGCCGCTGACTACAATGGAGAGATTCCCGCAGGAATGAAGTGTCGGGACATCCCTGAATCAGATTATCTGGTGTTTTTCCACTCACCCTTCAATTATTTAAAAAACAACGGAGACGTTATGAGAATGGTGGAGGAGAAAGCTTGGAACTTTGACCCTAGCAGCCTGGGGTATGAATGGGATGAGGAAACGAAGCAAGATTATCAGCGACATTTCCCAGAAGGATACGGCTACGCAGTGTTACGTCCAGTGAAAGAAGTGTAGGGAAAAAATCCCAAGAAACCTCTACGATCAGGATGCCGTTCATCGCCTTGCTAAATTTTGTTAAAAAATAGTAACAGTATGTTACTAACGGGTTCCGTTTTGAGGTGCAATACACATTGAATTGGCATTGTGGACACAATACGATGTAAATACAGAATAAACCGATCACTGAATTATACAGTTGTCGGTTTATTCTTGACCAGTATTTTTATTTTGCAAGTAACTATCAATGATTTTAACCCAATCCGGTAACAAAGCCACATGATGTTTTATCGTTTCACTATCTGATTCCAATACAATCACGCCATCTGAGCTGCTGTTGTCAATGACAATTAAATGATCGATAAGTTTAAGATGTAAGAGCAAATTGTCCAGTGAGGTCTGATGCCGTCTTATAATATCTGCGGTATCAATATGATGACCCCCATTTCGAACTTGTGCAGCAACTCGCTCGATATTAAGACGATAATCACCAAGGCCCACATAAAACATGATAACTTCAAAGCCATTTTCTTTTGCCACTCGCATTTGTCGAATCACATTGCCACCAGCAAGTGTCGTCTCTACGGTAAAATCTCGTTTATTTCTTATACAATCCCGCGCTAGCTTAATCGCTTCCTTTCCTGCCGATACTTTGTGTCGATCAGGGCTTTCACGATAAATCCCTTGCGCTAACGCATCTGGATCGATATTAACACTTACACCCAGTCTATCAACGATTAGATTGCGAATTGTACTCTTACCACTTCCGTTGTTTCCTGCGAATACAAACATAGTAGCAAACGGCTCATTCATGATAAAATATCCTGTTCTTTAATTCGTTCGACTTGACCATTACTGTACTCTTTAACAAATTGACCATCCGGTGTTTTGTAGACGATATATGTGCCATTTGCTTTAGCGTCCAGTTTTGCTCTATCTCCAGTTAGTTTGATTAACTTGCCTAGGTCGTGTGTACGATTCATTCAGCCATCACCATCCCATCTAAATCATATATCGAGAGTATATCATAAATCGAAAAGTCTGAAAGAATCCAGCGTCACTCAAATCCATACGAATACCGCACGGCTAAAAATCGTGACAAGTAAATAGGATCGAAATATCGTTCTTTTTAATACATTTTAATAAATAAATTTGGAATAAATGCTACCTTCAGCTTTTTTTATTCGTCTATAACAACAAATACAATTGCGGAGGTATAGGCAATGAAATCTTTTCGTTTTTGGCTAGTCCTAATCTCATGTCTAGTTATTACTGTAAATATTACGGGGTACGACGACTACAATATGCTATTGGCTATCATTAGCCCATTGGTCTGGATGTATGAATTATTTCGATTTGTGCGACAAGCACATATCCCCATAGCCCTTGTTTATTTCACTACACTAGTTTTCTGGTATCTCATTGGATACGCTTTGGACCGTTTGATTAGAAAATTGAAAAATTAAAATCACTTGAAGTTATCTTCCAAAATATCATTTACCTTCTCTGGCTCATACTCGACCGTTCTGTAGTCAGGTGATGAAGGAATCATATTGATCACAACATTTCTCATTTGTAGCTTGTACTTCCCTTCCTCAAAAGCAAGAATATGCTTAATGGAAGGTAACTCCATATCCTCATACTTCGTTATCGAAGAAACGACAATCTTGGAAGGATTAGAATCATCCACAGACACAATACGATAATCAATCGGTGTTCCCTGAGCTTTTAGAAAGTTAAGCCGTGCCCGTTCTGTTTTAAAGCGATAATCATCAGACAGTGAAAGCATCTTATCGTAATCGCGACTCATTGAAGCGTTCATATATTCTGAAAATGTCGAGACAGCAGTCTCTTTGGGCTTATCAGGAAGTTTATAAGGTTCCTTATCCCCTCCAAAACCTGTAGCAATTACGATCAAAGTCCCGCCTAGGACAACCAAGCAAGCCAACTTATTACGCGATACAAGCCTCAATAACCCCCCCTTTGTTGTAAATTTTACCACCTGTTTTCAACGGATCTCAACTTAAAAAGCCACTGTAAAACGCAGCATAACTTCTTGTAAAATCCCATTCATTTAAATCCAAGGCCATCTTTTCAATATAATTTTATTTTAACGTAAATACTCACTGAATACCTTTGTTACCTTATGTAATGTCGTCTTCCCATCCTGTAAACTAAGTTCCATCCAGCGGTAACCGCTGGATCATAGAGAGGATGAGATATTTATGAGTTTGGATAATAGAGTTTTTGCGATACAAGCTGGTCTGGACGGACGTGTAAATGCAGTTATAGATCAAACCCTTGCCGAAAAGCGTCTGATCGGCACAGTCGTCATGATATATATGGATGGTTCACCCGTGTACGTCCGAGCGGCGGGGCTGGCTGATCGAGAAGAACAACGTCCTATGCATGAGGATGCTTTATTTCGGCTTTCTTCTGTATCCAAACCGATTGTATCTACTGCGGCTTTGGTTTTGGCAGCCCAAGGATTGATTAAGCTCGATGAATCTATTGAACGCTGGTTGCCCGACTTTCGCCCCCGATTAATCAGCGGTGAGCAACCCTCCATTACAGTACGCCAATTGCTGACACATACTGCCGGGTTGACCTATGGCTTTTTAGAGGAAGAAGGCGGCGGTCCCTATCATCGTGCAGGCGTATCAGATGGCATGGATTTTTCAAATCTTACGCTGGAAGAGAACTTGCAACGTTTGGCTTCTGTGCCTCTGTTATATACACCGGGTAAAGCATGGGGATATTCGATTGCCACTGATGTGCTCGGCGCTATCATTAGCCGTGTATGTGGCACAACCCTTGATGCAGCTGTTAAAAAACTCGTTACAGAACCTCTCGGTATGCACGACACCAGTTTCGCGGTCGCGGATGCTAGACGGCTTGCGGCTCCTTATGTCAACGATATATCAGAACCCCGGCGGATGCGTAAGCTTGAGGTTGCGCAGGTTTTTGAAGGCACTGCAGGACTTCGTTTTCAGCCTGCACGAGCCTTTGATCCCACGGCTTTCCACTCTGGTGGTTCTGGTATGATTGGCAGCGCCAAAGATTTCATGCGGCTGCTGGAAACACTGCGAAACGGCGGCAATCCCTTACTTTCAGAGGAATGGGTCCGCGAAATGGGCACCATCCAGACCGGGAATCTTCCCTTGGCAGGATGGCCGGGGCGGGGCTTTGGACTAGGATTCACCGTACTCCAAAATCCCGACGAAAGCGGAACAGCAGAATCACCCGGAACGTGGCGTCTCGGAGGAGCTTACGGTCATTCGTGGTTTGTTGATCCCGCACTAAGACTCAGTGTGGTCGCCTTTACCAATACAGCATTTGAAGGGATGTCAGGTCCGTTTACAACCGAGCTTTGCCAAGCCATTTACGGTAGCTCAAACAGGGTCTAATAAAGTGGGGGTTACATGTTTATGGTCTACAGGCGAGGACAGGACAATTAACGTGGTAGAGTGCCCGTGCTTTCCACACTCATCCCCGAACTGTTCCAGCTTGAGCATAGACTCAACCATGACTTTCAGTAAGTAATTTTGCTCGCCGCTGATTCTATGACATTCAATGATTTCAGGTGCAGATTGGCAAAACTCAACAAATGAATTGCATTGATTCGTATGCACGAGCACGTGAGCCATGATCGGTTTTCCAACTTTCTCATGTGAAACTATGGCACGGTACCCGGTGATAATACCTTTATCCTCCATGCGCCGCACTCTTTCCGTTACGGCAGGCTGGGAAAGCCCAACCTCCTTTCCCAGCTCGGTCATGGAGATACGCGCCTGGTTTTGTAGACACAACAAAATTTTATGATCCACTTGATCCATCAAATCTACCTCCTTATGTCCAAGGTAATATTGCATAAATACAATTATTATTATGTATTATTTCGAATATTGCCTTATTATTTTATGATTTAATGAAATATTAGCATGCAAAATCAAGGACGTAAAGCAGGAAGAAGTGGAGAGGGAATGAAACTAATGAAATATAGTAAGCCCCTGCTTTTTATTGCGCTTGGCCTATTCGGTGTATACACGATTGAGTTCGGTGTGGTTGGTATTTTGCCGGTCATCATTGAACGTTTTCATATTACGGCAGCTCAGGCTGGGTCTCTTGTCAGTTCATTTGCATTGATCATAGCGCTGTTCGGTCCCTTCATGGTGCTATTGATGTCCAAGTTTAACCGCAAGCGAATCATGACAATGTCGTTGTTTGTTTTTGCCGTAACAAGCTTGCTGTCAGCCTATACATCCAACTTTTACCTACTATTGATTTTACGTATCATTCCGGCTCTGTTTCACCCAGTGTATTTCTCGCTTGCCTTTGTCGCCGCCACTGCGTTGTATCCCCCGGAAAAAGCAACGCAAGCTTCCGCCAAAGCCTTTCTCGGCACGAGCATGGGAATGGTACTCGGTATTCCAATTACGGCCTATATCGCCAATCAATTTTCATACGAGGCCTCCTTCTGGTTTACTGCGGTAGCGAATGGGATTGCAGGGATCGGTATTTTATTTATGCTGCCGGATACACCACAAGCAGAAAAGTTCTCCTATCGGAAGCAGCTTGGCATTTTGCGTAAAGTATCGCTGTGGCTCAATATCGGGGCGGCTACTTTTATTTTTGCAGCCATGTTCTCGGTGTATAGCTATTCTGCCGAATATTTGGGGCAAAATACAGGGATGAGCAGCAAGGTTATCAGTTTTCTGCTTATTATTTTCGGCATCGGCGGAATGCTCGGCAATCTATTGGCTGGCAAGCTCATGGGCTTGCATAAGGTACGCACCGCTCTTTTTCATCCCGTAGTCTTGGGGAGCACCTATTTGCTGTTGTACGGGATCAGCTCTTCATTTATCCCTACGCTCTTCATCATTATTGTGTGGGGGGCCGTTCATACCAGCGGACTGATTGTCGCCCAGATTTGGGTGATTGATGAGGCCAGAGAAGCTCCCGCGTTTGCCAACAGTCTTTATATCTCGTTTATTAACCTAGGGGTTTCACTGGGCTCGCTGGCAGGGGGGTGGTTTATTGCCAGAGCGGGGATACATGGGACGTTGTGGAGCGGTTTGCTGTTCGCCATGCTGGCGATGGTATGCATCGGGTCTAAGTTGATTTATCCACATATTTTGCGAAAACATAAAGGATTAGATGTGCAAAGCTAAAAAGTTGCAAGAGGGCCAAACCTGTTATCATAAAAAATCGGTTCAACACTTTGTATGGTGTTGAACCGGTTTTTGTTTAAAGATTGATTCCTGCCTGTTGGATTGGATCAGAATGAAACATGCACACTTCGTTGCGAATTGGATCAACGTATAACCACCATCCGGGAACAGCACGCTTCCGGTGGTAAACTTGTTCGTCATCAGATACAACATTAACCCGTACTGGGGCCAATTCTACTGCCAACGCCTTGCCCAAACTTTCAATCGCGCCGTTAGCCGCTCCATAGGATGACCTTCTTCGCCTGCTCCAGTTTTTCTACGGAACGCCCAGCGATCACGATGCTTGCCCCTTGCTTTGCTGCTTCTATGGCTGTTGTCAGCCCTATACCTGCACTGCCGCCAATCACTATTTTTAAGTCATACTTACTTTTTTATTCAGACGGGTTGTCCTGCACCGTGCTTTTGCGATAGGATGTCGGCGACTGGCCCGACCAGCGCTTGAACTGTCTGCTAAAATGCGCAATATCCCCATAGCCGAGCATATCGGCAATTTGTTGTACCGACCATTGCGGATCAGCCAACAGCAACTTGGCCTCATGCAGCACAAGCCCGGATAGATACACACGAGGAGATACGCCGAAAACGCTACGGAATACACGATTACAATGGGACACGCTAATACCTAGCTCGGATGAAATCCCCTCGATCCCATCCTGTTTTTCCACCGATCCGGCCTGCCCATAGGGCTGATTCACTCTGCCCTGAAGACGACTGGCAATCTGATGGGCAAGCTCTGCCTGCACATATCCACGCCCCGGCAGATGGGCCGCTTCACTGGATACAGCCTCCCACAACGTTGCGAACAGTTCAAACACAGCAGATTGAATCCGCATACGCTTTGCCACCGAATCACTACCTACTCCTATGTCTTCTGGCGTTGAAAGATCGAGCAGCTTGCTCAACGCTGGTCCCATTTGACCTGCCACGGTGCCTTCAGCTGGAAACATAACCTGCTCCAGACGACTCAGGAGCGAGAGAAACAGCTTATCATCAATGTCGAAATGCATACAAAAATACGTAAATCCTTCTCCGTTACTATGGCTCGAATGGACAATACCCGGGCGCAGCAGCACCAGATCACCCTGTCGCTGGGTATAGCTGCGACCATCCACAACCATGATCTGTTCTCCCACAAGCACGATGTTAATTTCATATTGAGGATGCTCGTGTGGCGGATAGCTCCACTCTCTTCCGACACTTCGTGTATGAATGGCAAACAAATTGACCGTGGTCCGTACATCGGGAAAAAAGAATTCCTCTCTGGCAGCTGTAAGGTCTGGATGATGGGGACGATTCGGTAACCGTGATGACGACATGTTTTCCCTCCTGGCTTACTTACATGGATATACTCCAGTATATCGCTTTCAGCGCGATTTGGATAAATAGTTGCGCGATTTGACAATGGTTCCCCGCCACATGACATGCTAGGCTCTAAGTGAAGTTAGTCAAAGTTAAACTTTATTCTGAAAGGGGTTTCATTATATGTCGAAAAATATATTTTATAACACGCAGCACGCACCTATCGGTTCCTTTTCCAGCTTTACGCTTGGGTTTAAGGGCAATCGCGGCGGACTTGGTTTGGAGCTGGGCAAGCCTGCCGATGAAAATGTATATATCGGGCTGCAATCCAGAGATGGCGGAGCATACGAGGCGCTTCCCTTTTTTGCATCCACACAGGATGAAAGTGCCCGCTATGATGTGGAGAAAAAGGGTAAACGAACGGAACCGCAGCTTATGGCCTTTGCCGATTCCGACATTACTCGTGAACTAAAAGCAGGAACGGATACATGGCAGGCTGGAGATTTGACGTTCCGGCTGTACTCTCCTGTTCGCCCGGTGCCCGAGCCGGGAAATGCGGGTATGGATGAGTTGCGGGCAGCGTTGGTCCCGGCGGTATTCGCCGAGCTAACAGTCGATAACACGCAGGGGACTGCAGCACGAAAGGCTTTTTTCGGCTATCAGGGCAGTGATCCGTATAGCGGCATACGCATTATAGGAGAAGATCCGCGCAGGGACGCTACGGATTCTACCCCATTGGAGGGAAGACTCACAGGCATCGGCCAAGGGCGCAGCACAGCCATTGTGACCAACAGCAGTGAAGCGGTACCTGCCAGCGGATTTGCAATAGAGAAGCTGCTTGGGGAGACCATGGCCGAGAATTTATCCTTTGGCCTGGGCACGACGGGTGCGCTCCTGATGGACGTTCCCGCAGGTGAGAAGCGCACATATACCTTCGCCATATGCTTCTATCGCGGCGGCATCGTAACCACAGGCATCGAAGCATCGTATTACTATACCCGGCTGTTCAAGGATATTGAAGACGCGGGGAGCTATGCATTGAAGCATTTTACAGACCTCACCGCAGCCTGTGTTCAGGCTAATCGCTGGATGGAGTCGGCCAACCTGAGCCCCGATCAGGAATTCATGCTCGCTCAGGCGATCCACAGCTACTACGGCAGCACCCAACTGCTTAGTCACCAAGCGGATGGAGAACCGATCTGGGTTGTGAACGAAGGCGAGTATCGGATGATGAATACACTCGATTTGACGGCTGATCAGCTCTACTATGAATTGATTTTAAATCCATGGACGGTACGCAACGAGCTGGAGTGGTTTGTCCAAAGGTACAGCTATCGGGATGAGGTACGCTTTCCAGGAGAGGAACAGACCTATCCGGGTGGTATCACGTTTACGCATGATATGGGGGTGGCCAACGTGTTCTCCCGGCAGGGGTACTCCTGTTATGAGCTGGCTGGGATTGACGACTGCTTCTCTTACATGAGCCACGAGGAACTGGTGAACTGGCTTTGCTGCGCCACAGTATATATCGAGCAGACACAGGACCAGTCATTTACAACACGTATGCTGCCTGTCTTGTGTGACTGCTTTGAAAGCATGCTACGGCGGGATCACCCCGACCCGGCACAACGAAACGGCTTGATGGGCTTGGACAGCTCTAGAACCCGGGGCGGCGCGGAAATTACGACCTACGACAGTCTGGACGTATCTCTGGGTCAGTCCCGCAACAACATTTATCTAGGCAGCAAATGCTGGGCGGTATATGTTGCACTGGAAAAGATATTTGCCTCAAAAGGGCTTAACTCCCTCTCACAGGAGGCTGGCTTACAGGCGGACAAATGCGCAGCAGCAATCACAGCACACATGACAGACAAGGGCTATATTCCTGCAGTTATTAAAGAAGGCAATGACTCGCAGATTATTCCTGCCATTGAGGGGCTGATCTTCCCTTACTTTACAGGATGTGAGGGTGCGCTTAAGCCTGATGGACGGTTCGGTGGATATATCCAAGCATTGCGGCGTCATTTGGAAACTGTACTGGTACCGGGAGTTTGTCTGTTTGAAGACGGAGGCTGGAAGCTGTCCTCAACCAGTAACAACTCCTGGCTGAGCAAAATCTATCTGTCGCAGTTTATTACCCGCGAGCTGCTGGAGCTGCCTTGGGAAGAAGCTGGGCAGGCCGCAGACGCTGCCCACGTCTCATGGCTCCTTCACTCTGAAGAATCCTATTGGTGCTGGAGCGATCAGATACTCTCCGGCATTGCCCACGGCAGTAAATATTATCCGCGCGGAGTTACCGCTATTTTGTGGCTGTATGAAGGCAACGGCAACCGTCTGACTCTCCCTGAGCATATGAGTCAGGATCAGGAACAACATGTCTGAGGTCAATCTTCACCTGCCCAAAAGGAGGCTCCAATATGAGCAAGCTTATGGATATGCCAAAAGAGAGCGGCTATGCGGCTTGGCTGCATTACAGCCGTAATAGTAAGGTAGAAAAGCTGCCCGCTTGGTGCAGGGTCATCGTGGTCCATGAGACAGATGAAGTGCTTCAATCGGCTGCGAGTGAGCTTCAGCACGGATTGACCTCCATGTTTGGACAACAGCCGAAGATCAGCGCCGTTCCTGTGAATGCGCCATTCATTGCGCTGGGTACGTTCCCAGCGCATCCTTTGGTCGCAGAACGATTCAGCGCAGAGGAACAGGCAGAAGTGGGCGCAGAAGGCTACCGAATTCGCGGGATAGAGATGCCAGATCCGGCATATTCAGCTTTACACGGTAACGATGAGTTCAAAGGACAGTACGTTACAGTCGCAGGACAGACCTCCAAAGGCGTATTGTACGGAGTCTTTCATCTGCTGCGCTACCTGCAAGGAGGATTAGACGGAAAACTGAAACCCGCCGCCGAGGAATCATTGCACGCTCCCCTTCTAGACCTATTGTCTAATCCAGCTAATCCCATCCGCATGATCAACCACTGGGATAACATGGATGGTAGTATTGAACGCGGGTATGCGGGTGGGTCCATTTTCTACGACAATAATGCCTTTACTGCAAATATGGAGCGCCTGCGAGACTATGCCCGTCTACTCGCTTCTGTAGGCATTCAAGCTTTATCCATTAACAATGTGAATGTCCATCAGGGAGAAACCGAGCTGATTACAGATAAATTCCTACCGGATGTGGCCAAAGTAGCTGCGGTGTTTCGCGCCTATGGCATACAGATCTACTTGAGCATTAACTATGCCAGTCCTATTCAGCTCAGCGGGTTAACCACAGCCGATCCCTTGGAATCAGCAGTAGCTGAATGGTGGCAGGCCAAAGCCCAGGAAGTTTACGCCGCCGTTCCCGATCTGGGTGGCTTTGTGGTTAAAGCCGATTCCGAAAATCGGCCTGGACCGTTCAGCTACGGGCGCCATCACGCCGATGGAGCCAATATGCTGGCAGATGCGCTACAGCCCTATGGCGGACGTGTGATTTGGCGCTGCTTTGTCTACAACTGTAAGCAGGACTGGCGCGATCGCAAGACGGATCGGGCTCGCGCAGCCTTTGACCATTTTAAACCGCTGGATGGGCTGTTCCGGGAAAATGTCATTTTACAGATCAAAAATGGTCCCATGGATTTTCAGGTGCGGGAGCCTGTCTCCCCCCTATTCGGTGCGCTGGAATCCACTCAGGTACTGCTGGAATTTCAAATTGCGCAAGAGTACACCGGCCAACAGAAGCATCTATGTTACCTTGTTCCCCAATGGAAGGAAGTATTGGATTTTGACACCTACGCCCAAGGAAAAGGCTCCACCATCAAGCGTATCGTGAGTGGCGCTCTGCATTCTCCCAAGCATACCAACTATGGAATAGCCGCTGTATCCAATATTGGCGCAGACACCAATTGGACCGGACATTTGCTCGCCCAGTCCAATCTTTATGGCTATGGTCGGTTGGCTTGGGACCCGGAGCTGTCCGCAGACGAAATCGCTGATGAGTGGGTTCGGCTGACGTTTGGCAGACAAGGGAATACCGACGGCGGCACAGATTTAATTTCTACCATTAAACAGATGCTGCTCGATTCATGGAATATCTACGAATCCTACACCGCCCCTCTCGGAGTCGGCTGGATGGTCAGTCCCGATCACCACTATGGGCCGGATGTAGACGGGTACGAATATTCTATGTGGGGCACCTACCATTTTGCTGATTGCCGGGGGATCGGGGTAGATCGCACGTCCGCAACCGGAACGGGCTATGCAGGACAATATTTTTCTCCCAATACTAATATCTACGAATCTACGGACACCTGCCCGGATGAGCTGCTTTTATTCTTTCACCATGTTCCTTATACACACTTGCTCCACTCCGGCCAAACTGTCATACAGCACATTTATGATACCCATTTTGAAGGTGCAGAACGTGCGGCCCATCTCCGAGACACATGGGTTAGTCTACGAGGGCAACTGAATGCTGCCATGTATGAACAGGTGCTGGAGCGGCTGGAGCATCAGGCTGAGCATGCCAAAGAATGGCGGGATCGGATCAATACGTATTTCTACCGTAAAAGTGGCATTCCGGACCAGAAGAATCGCCCTATTTATTAGTAAGCAACTATTAAGCAAGCTGCCTCGGCTTCCATGGAAATTAAAATTTTATAGAACAATGATAACTTAAAGATACTGATAACATCCCCACTCTTGGCAGCATCCGATTTAAAAGTATCAGATAAAAAGTGATTAGCTGTTGGAAATAGACCGTGTTTTACCTGAACTGAATCTCATATAGGGGCGACTGGTTTTGACCAAGACTCTTCAGGTTTCAAAAAGATGACTTCTGAATTCATCAGGAGTCATCTTTTTTAGTATCCATTGAGCATTATCCTAGCAGTTGCCCTTACGGGACATCGACTATTTGACTTTGAGTTTTATCAATGAGCACGTGTGCTCTGGGGGTGAGTGTAATGCATGCCTCAATGTCAGAGCTTCTGTTACACGTTCTTTGAATGACCGACTTTTAATTTTAAAACTTTAGTTGTATTTTTTAATATCACTGACACTTTCTTAATTAACAAAAGAGAATGGATGTGAGATAGTGAAAATACAATCGATAGGATTACCAAACTATAACATTAAAACTGCTACAAACAAAGAAAACAAGGGTTTAGAAATAATTCATGCTGAACAGTTCTGGAAGCGGAATATTTTTGGATCTAATGTTGTCATTGCTGTGTTGGATACCGGAATAGATATGAAGCATGAAGATCTACAAAACAACATCATTGGTGGAAGAAATTTCACTTCAGACTATGACAATGATCCGCATAACTATCAGGATGGCAATGGACATGGGACTCATGTTGCAGGAATTATTGCAGCTAACAATAAAAAATTTAACATTGGAGTTGCCCCACGAGCCAGCATTCTCATTTTAAAAACGTTAACCAATGACGGAGATGGAGATATTAATAATTTAATTGAGGCTATTTACTACTCAATATTATGGAGAGGGACCAACGGAGAAAGAGTTAACATTATGACAATGTCTTTGGGTACCAAAAAAGACAATCCTCTTCTGCATGACGCTATCCGCTATGCAGTGGGACACGGCTTGTCTATAGTCGCTGCTTCCGGAAATGATGGAAATGGGGAGAGTGATCGGGAATATAGATATCCCGGTGCTTACAATGAAGTGATAGAAGTTGGGTCTATCGGAGCAACAAAACTAATTTCAAAATTTTCCAACAAAAACGAACAACTGGACATTGTCGCTCCGGGTGAAGACATATATTCCACATTCCTTAATAATAAATATGCTTCTTTTAGTGGTACTTCTATGGCAGTCCCTTTCGTTGCTGGTGCATTAGCATTGATCATCGAAGAAGGCAGAATCCTATTCAAAAGGGATCTTACTGAACCAGAAATTTATGCTCAATTAATTAAAAGCAGTTCGCTGCTCTTTGGAAATCCAGTTATAGAAGGAAACGGAATGCTGAATTTGTTAAAGAGCTTTGGATAAGTTGATCTAAAATTAAAAACTTATCGCCTGCTAAGAAAAAACGACTCATGACCTGATTAGTGTGAAATATAGCTATAATTACAATCATACAAGAGAATCAGTTCATGAGTTGCTCTCATCACCGCAAAACTTCTGTAAAATAGTCTTATAAAAGTATGTTTCTTACAACTACTCTAAGTCTGTAATTACAAGATTCTTTAAAAGTATCTAGGCATGTTTTAAGTTCAAGTTATACACTCCGAACGTAAGACGTTAGAACACTAGTGGCTTCCAAAAAAAAGCGTCATTACTTGTTAGGAACTCCCTCCCTCAAGCAGTAGAACTCCAAGTAAAACTTATATATTCCTCTCTCGTTTTGAAATGCTCCAAATACACGAGTTCCTTTTTTAAAATGCTGTGAAACGATTCAATGCAGACATTGTCATAACAATTCCTTTTTCGGCTCATGCTGCCTTTCATGCCGTATTCCACAAGCTTTTTCTGGTGTTCCTGAGCTGCATACTGACTGCCGCGATCCGAATGGTGCAGAACTTCACTGGCAGGACGGTGAGCCTGGTAAGCACGCTCCAATGCTGAAAGGACCGGTTCCTTTGTCATTCTGGATCCCATTTGGAAGCCACAATCTGTCGGGTATACATGATCCATGACGCTAGGCAGGTAACGCCATCCTTCATCGGTGGAACTATAGGGGATATCCATCATCCATACTTCCCCCGACGTTTGAGCAGAAAACTGCTGGTTCAGGTATTTTTCATGGACGGGCATCTGATGTTTGGAATTCGTTGTCGCTTTGTATTTCTTCACGATCCTGGATTTCATACCCAGCTGCTTCAGGATCCTGGCTACAGTCTTTTCAGACACGTCAATCCCAGTTTAATGAGATAATGGTAGATTTGCTACTACCATAAAGTCGTCTGGATTGAAGAAACAACTGCCTGATTTTCTGCTCCACCTGACTTCTTCGTTTCTTTCGCCCACTTTGAGAGGATCAGTTCTGCAGCTAGGTATAGTAACCACTTCGGGAGACATCGAACCATGCGCACATCTTTGCAACTGGGCACTGGAAGCGGTATTGATGCATGCAAAGATTAGTTCCAGTATTCGGCAACCCAACAATACAACGTGTTCGCGGAAATCCCAGTTCACGTGCCACTTAGGCAACAGCTTTCCCTTCTTCTTGAATCATTGGGACGGTTTGAGCTTTGAATACTCTATCAACTTCCCATCACTAAAGTGATTGGGAATTATCCATTTCAAAAAAACGAACTCCATTCGTCTTAAATTAATAAATATTGGGTTGTTATATCTAGTACATAACTCACTTTTATAGTTGTAACAAATTAAATAGAAAGGAGAAATTAAATTATGAATGAAAAGCAAACTACTCAGACAAATGCTTCCAAGCAAGTGCAGATTCAAGCAGAAATCGGCTGTTACCAACTGCCTAAATGCTGTGGTTCCGGGCCTGACTGCCCAGCAACATTTCGCGTGTTTAACAACAAGCAGGTCTTTTATTCATGTGGCTGTTCACCTTAATGATTAGCTTTTGATAAGATTTGTGCGTTATCCGCTTTTATATTTCAAATTTAGAGGAGTGTATACAGTTATGATGAATATAATTAATGGTCGACCTATGACAATAATCGAAACAACCGATTTTTTATCAGAGCTTACAAAAAGCCCTGATTATAAGAAAATTTCAAAATTAATTGATACAGAGTATTCGAAATTTTCTCTTGAAAACCTAAAAATCAAAGCTACTTTTGTGAGTGACTTATATACAACAAACAAAAAATTAAATGTAGGGAAAATGATTTATTTCATTAGTGAAGATAAGAAATTAGTATTTCATGCTTTTGGTTATAATGAAGTTGACAGTACAGAAGTTACTTACTCCCTTGGTGTAGATATTTTAGAGGGAAACGAATTGAAACAGTTAGATGTGAAAAAAGGGAGAACTCACGTCACTAATTCACCTTATGATGGAGTTGATCTAGACGTAGATGTGGAAACTCCACCTTTTCATGACGAGGCATACACCCCCGGAGAAACTAACAGTAAAATTACTACTGCTTGGGATCCTACGGAGTTTTGTGCTCCCGGTGGTTATCAGCATTGTGGTAAAAACTGTGGATACAATATGGCTAGAGGTGGGGGCGCCCCCATTAACGAATTAGATGAATGTTGCGTAGCACATGATCGTTGCTGGGCAAATTTCGGTGAAGGTAACTGCGAATGCGATGGGATTCTCGAGAACTGCGCTCGCAGATATAGAACTCAATATTATATTATAGCTAATGCCATTATCATTTATTTCGAAGGATGCTAATAGATAATACTTAAAAATGTATAAATATATTCACTTCTTAAAATAGTACTATCCCCTTCAAGTAGACACTCAAAAAAACCTTATGTCACATGAGGAAAGAGTAAACTTGAAGGGGATATTTCCATATAGAAAGGGTAATTTCTTTTTCATAAGGAGCAGAACAAGAAACCGTTCTATAGGCTTATAAACTACTATTTGAAAACGATAATATTAAGACGACTTACGATAAATATGTTTGTACTGACTAGGAACATGAAGCCTTAAGCAGAATGAATTCTTTCAGCGGAATAAAAGCAGGTACCTTTCCCTACTATTTATTTTGAGCCTCACGCTGATCTTTATATTTTTTTTAAAAGATTCCCTTACAGCTTGGCTCACGTACCCCTTTACAAAGACCCTAGATTCAATACGCTCGCTCTAGCTCCTGTGTTTAATTTCCATACTGCTAGCACTCGTCTACTCACAGATACAGCTTGTCGCGAGACTCCCATTCCCCGTGTCTAAATTCTAGTCAAATTCCGCTACTTCGCGTTTTTCATTGCTTATGATAAATGGACAGCAGGGCATTTGGCGACAGTGGAAATTAGCCTCTAATAAAAATCACCTTCATCACCGAATACTCCAAATTACAAATTAATATATGACGGATTGTAATTATGAAGTGCGACACCTACTGGAATAAATGGCCCATGGCCTGACGCTCTAGCGCAAGCTGTATGACTGGTGTGTTGACGAGTGTCTCCTTAGATGCTAGGGCACAGAGGCAAACGGAAACAACCGACAGAGAAACGTGGGAAGTTTGGGATAGGAAGTCAATTCAGGAGCGCGTCAAAGAAGTATGCTCTTGGGAACCTTTCGTACTGGGAACTGGATACGGTAATACCCAGTCGTGGGAAAAGTAAAAACTACTTAGCTACCTTCATCAAACTGAAGATGCGTCTGTAAACCGCGATAAAAGTGCCGGATCTCATAGGCCTTGTCCATGGAGATTACCTTTGGCGTAGTCGCTTTCTAGTACTCTTCCGGAACGTTTCAAAGCGTTACGGCTACTTCCCCCCCTCGGGGAAAAGGGTTTTGCTTGTTACGCGAGCCTCGAAGCGATCCACCACCTCAGATCTATTTCAGACCCTTACACTTCATGGCAACAAGTATCTACCGAGAACGCAAACGGTTTGTTTCAAGAGGTTTTCCCTAAAGGCGGCGACTTTACTCAAATCACGGATGAAGTACTGGCGCATGTTCTTCCTCATCAACCACCTCCCCGACAATGTCTGGACTGGAAAATCACTCACGAACGATTTACAGAGGATCTGTTGCACTTGGCTTGACAATCCGTCATTTAATCATTGTTATCTTTCTTCACTCTTACCGTTTAAGGAATTCAAATTGAGCTATTTCGATTGTGCTATGATGAAGGAGTTAATAAATCGAGATTCATCTGCACAAATGTATTTTGGTAACTATATTACACATGATCAGACCATAAGCTGAATATTTATTTCTTTGGGACCGTCACAATAATCGGTATGTAAATAAATTTAAAATCCATCAGTAAATTATTATTTACTGCAACTTTTCCCTGTCTTCATTCGTGGTTGTAGTGAAAGGAGGAAAGAATGAACCTAGAAACTCTTTACTCCAGCTACTTTAACGACTTGTATAGATACCTGCTTTCCCTCTCCTGTAATCATTTCATTGCAGAGGAACTAGTCCAAGAAACTTTCTTTAGAGCCTTTTTACATCTTGAGGATAATGAAATTGGAAATATTAAGGCTTGGTTATTTAAAGTTGGATACCATGCATTTATTGATTTCACACGACGAAAAAACAAAAAAAATGCGCTTATTGAAGAAATCCAGGGACTAGAATTATTGGATAACAATACTCCGGAAAATCAGTTCATAGAGCGTGATCAATTAAGGCAGTTAATACAATCAATTCATACTCTACCCGAAAAAGAATCCCAAGCCATCCTTTTATGTGATTTACATCAACTCAAAATGCACGAAGCAGCTGAGGTGTTGGGGTTAAATCTTAATACTTTAAAAAGTCATATTTATCGTGGGAGGAAAAAGTTAAAAACCATTCTTGAAAAGAGGGGCATACTACATGAAGAAGGATAACGATAACGAACAATTTCTCGATAAAAAAAGTATTAATAGTAATTTAACACCTAAAGAAGATCAAGAGGGGACTAATGATGAATACAATAAGTTGTTTAAAAAAGCTAATTTAGATCTAGGGACCACTTTACACTTTGAAGAAAAAGGTTCAAAGGGCATTATAAAATTAGCAAAATACCAAGCAAAGATAAGTACAATCCTCATTGTTCTAACCATTTTACTTTTAATTGTACCTGTTCTAACACTTTGTTCCTATTTATATTACGGAACAGGGAACCGAGCTAACGACTTACTAGACACCACTAAGAATTTAATCTACGTAACTGAACCTAACACAATGCTAGAAGAAGGGTTTGATACTAGAATTGGTTTTTTTTCTATGGATGCGAATTTTAACACTTTAAAACGTGTTGGGAAGCAAAGTCTTAATTCTGAGGCAATCAAAGTGCATTACACAATGAAACAATTTTCTGCTGTGGAACGGCAATCTAAAACAAGTATACCTGTATCTGAGTCAAATAAGAATCATTTCATTTTCCCGAGTAACAACCTGAATTTTGATAAAAATAAGGAGTGGGAGGTTTTAAACGGTTTGCCTTCTGGGTCTGTCGCCGAATTGTACATTTCTTTCGATGATTTGTACTCTCCCCAAGAAGTGGAACACAAGCTCCCCAAAAGTATTGATACTCTGTGGCTTGCAGTAAACTCAGGAGTGGAAAACTCACAAAATAGTGAACAAATAATTCCTTTGGGGTACCCTACGCATTCTGATACCAATTTATTTTCTCCATTTTTCGGAGCTAAGGTTGCTGAACAAGGAATCCAACCTATATTTCTTAAAATTGTCGAACAGTTGGCTCAGCGACAAAAGCTAATATCAACTTTTCCAAACTACCAGAATACATCTTTCTCTAAACGTTTGGATTATATAAAGAAAAATGGAATACTCACTTATGGAGTCGTCGTTACAGGGCCATCTGAAGAACTAAAAAAACTTAAAAGTAATAAAATGGTGCGCACAATAAAAGTTGGGGAGGTAGAGTTATGGAATTGGCATTCATAAAAAATAAAAAGGGAACCCTTTTACACCCTATAACAGGAATGATATCTTTCTTGTGCGGTATTTTCTCATTAGTTGAATTGAATATTAACTATTTATTTCTCTCTTCTTTTTTTCTTCCTCAAGCACTATATAGCATACCAGTACTAGGAATTTTTTCGGGAATTGTAGCACTATTTACAAGGCGATCTAAAATGTATGCATGGTGGGGGATTGGACTGAATATTTTTGTGCTCCTCTTCTCTTTCGTGATAATAATACTCGCTTGGTCAATTAATCCCAAACCATGATAAAACGGCGGTAAATGATTCACATTTTATAGATGGTTTTAAGTCGCCTCTTTCCAGAATAATTATGTTATATTTAACATGAATTAAAAAATAATTTTGGTTTTATATACCAGTTATTCAACAGATTTGGTTTATTATTAAACCATAATGCGAATGAATTGATATATACATCACGCTATTTACTAACTTAACTCGCATTCAAACAAAACTAAATAACCAGTCGCCGATAGATTTCAGGCGACTGGTCGCTTAATTGCAATATGTTTTGATATCCCACTCTCACAAGACAGTCCCGGCTTACAGCACCAGACTTAATTTTCTGTCTCTTCATTTTTTTTGTTTACAAATTCCCAAAAACCAGGCACTGATTTCAAATCATATCTATAGATTGCCTCGATTAATTTTAAGCTTACTTCTTGTCTTAAGTCATTACGATCTTGAGGTTTTGTCTGTGTAAGAGATTTTTGAATTTTGGGATTGAATTTATCAATAATAGTTGCTATTGCTCGTGCGTCTCTTTGTTGTGCTTTCTTAATTAGATCGATAAAAGAGTTCACTGCTTCTCTCCCCTTTATATAACGAATTGCTCGCTCTATTTTTCCCGAGAGTATTGAGGATTGATGCCTTGATCATATAGATTGGACTGATACTGTTCTTTTATAAGATTGCAGTGTTCTACTTTGAGCAATCTCCCCCTATTTCGCGAATATATTTAGGGAACTTTTTGATTGCAGCACTATATATTAATCCATTTTACGCCAAAAAATCTCTGAGTTTTTTTAATGCTCTAGTTCTTGTTTTTGAAACGGCCTGCTGTGATACGTTATTATTTTTAGCAATTTCAGTGTCCGAACAATTCATAACATATGAAGCGCTCAAAATACTTTTTTCTTTTTCCGTTAATAAACTTATCGCTTTATGTAGCTTTGAACTCGTTACCACATCTTCTATCTTAGCTGTTCGCTTATCCTTCAAGAATTCATATTGTGTACATATATCCTTAAAAAGATTGTGTGAATCCTCTTCCGGTATTAACACGTTTCTTTTTCGGATTCTTCTTTGTTTCTTGTCAAAATCTATCGAAGCATAATGTATCAAGGATGATATATAGGTTGTAAAACGAAGTTCTAAAAAGAATTGTTTGAATTTTTCATCTAGTTCCTTATTATTAGCATCAGATGGAAACATAATACTTTCCTTGAATAAAGCATAGTGCTCTGGATCATTCAAAAACTCATTTATAATTTTTTTTCTTGAAAGAATGCTAACAATTTCAGTAAAATTTAGTATATAAGAGTTCATAATTTCCCTCCTAAATAAACAGTATGTTTAATCAAAGTGATACAACTTGGCGAAACCACAACCATAAATGTCTAAAAGGATGTTTTTTTAAAAAAATTGTTAAAAAACCTTGTGAAAGGCTTTAGTATTGAGATATTTGAGAGAGTCAAGAAGACAGACTGAAAGTGGTCTGAAAAAAACTTTTCGCACACCCCCAATCAATAAAATGACGTAAAAAGGTTTAGTTATTCTACACGGCTGCTAATATTACAATTTAGTATTTAATTGGTATATATAAAAATACATAATAAGAATACATAAAAAATAGAAATTTAAAATCTTTGAATATTTATCACTTGTGATTAACAGGTTTTGAATAAAATGTTTATGAGCGTTAGCTCTTTGAGAAATGAAAAAAGCCGCTTCCAAAGAGGAAGCGGAGTTTTGCTATATGATTTAAGCTTAACTTACAAGTACTACTACTCAGTTAGATCATGTCCCTTTTTCCCTTCCTAATACCGCTTAATTAAATCCTATAATCAGGGCAGCAGGCTCGGTGGTAATGCTTTAAAAGTTGCCGTCTCGCTTCTCTAACACTATTGTGTCCCATCCGTTTAATTTATACTTTAAAAGTTTAACTCATATAATTTTAATTCACATGTTTGTTTACTTGACAAAGGAAAGGAGCACTAATCCGTACAATGTTCAGGATTAAAGTTACAACCACAAATTGTGACACCTACTTTATCGTAGCAAGCGGATTCAATTTTTTTAAGATGATAAGCATATTTCTCACATATCTCCTGGTAAAATAAAATATCACTAGGATTTTCAGTTTCTTCTATTTTCTTACTTAGTTTCAATAGTTCAATTTTAAAATTATGATGTCTTGATCTCCAAGCATGCAATTCTTCCAACAGGATCGCCTCCAAATTTTTTATATTTAATAAAGTGAGGCTGTGGACTGATAGAACAACCCAAAAAATAGAATTTATTTTTGGGTTGTTCTTTTTAAAACTACTATCACTTTACTTTTCAAACACCAATTAAGTTTGGGGGTATAGCCAAGAGGCTAAGGCAAAGGTCTGCAAAACCTTCATCCCCGGTTCAAGTCCGGGTACCCCCTTGCTAATTTAATTTGATGGGAGAGAAAGGTAAATGTTAAAAGAGGTACTTATCTACACAAAGCCAAATTGTATATTTTGCCAAAAAATTAAGGAGTGGATGGAGGAAAACAAGATCAATTTTACTGACATTGATATTACCAATATAAATGATCTCAAGTTACTTCGTGAAATTAAAGGCGTACCCTACACAATCATAAAGAGATCTGGCAAAGAAACAGTTATCTGCGGATTCAATCCAAACAAGCTTAGGGAGACGCTTCTATAATTTCAAAATCTCTTCTGAAGGGAAGATATCTATGAGTGTAGAGGCAATGATTTCATTAATTACAAATGTTGGATTTCCCGTTTCGCTATGTTTTATTCTTCTTTGGTACATTTTGAAGACTCTAGGAGAAAAATTAGATAAGTTAGACAACTCAATGAATCAGCTTAATGCTACAATTAAAAGGATTAGCCTATTAAGAAACTCTAAAAATGAATCTGATTCAAAAAAAAATTCACTTGTGTGATAACAGCATCCTAATGGAAGATCATATAGACACGTTCCAAGTAAGCTATTTCTGTTAGAATGGGTGTAAATTATATTCAATTTCACATAAATATACTCCACGTTAGTGAACACACCTCTTTGGACAGATTCGTGGAAAATGTGGAAAATTCACTTGTCTCAAAGACATCTAAATCAGTCTGCGAGATCAACTGAATGGTGCCCATGTATGAACAGGTGCTGGAGCGGCTGGAGCATCAGGCAGAGCATGCCAAAGAATGGCGGGATCGGATCAATACGTATTTATTTCTACCGTAAAATCGGCATTGCCGACCAGAAGGATCGTCCTATTTATTAGTAAGCAACTATTAAGCAAGCTGTCTCGGCAATACTTTCATATAGAATGGAACAAAGCTTCTCTACGCTTAGTTCACTTTCTCCTATACTGGCATTGGCTATCCGCACATCACTAAAAGGCATGCGTCTTACTCAGACCTATGCCTTATTTTTTTGCCTGGAAACTTTTAAACACACGGTTGCTTACGTAAAATGTCATATTTGTCCACTCTGAGTGTGCAATAAATTCTTCTTTTTATGCAACCGCTTGCTTTATACTGTTTTTGTAGACGTTTACAAAAGTTTGTCGAATTAGACTATGCTTTGGGGAGGATGATCGGTTTGACCTTGTATCGAAGTCTATGGAACAAAGGGTGCCTGATTCTGCTAAGCCTTGTACTATCTCTGACCGCCTTCATTGGCTCACCCTCCAATACGGCGAGCGCCGCGGTTGCTGATGATTTTCAAGCTTCTGTCATGGGACCGTTGGCGAAAATTAATGACTGGGGTGCCTTCAAAAAGCAACTGCAAACACTGAAAAGTAACGGTGTTTATGCTATTACCACCGACGTCTGGTGGGGCCATGTGGAGAGCGCAGGAGATAACCAGTTCGATTGGAGCTACTACAAGACCTATGCAGATGCCGTGAAAGAAGTGGGATTGAAGTGGGTTCCTATTATCTCTACGCATAAGTGTGGGGGAAATGTGGGGGATGATTGCAACATCCCGCTGCCAAGCTGGCTGTCGAGCAAGGGCAGTGCAGATGAAATGCAGTTCAAGGACGAAAGCGGTTTTGCCAATAACGAAGCCCTCTCTCCATTATGGAGCGGGACTGGTAAACAATATGACGAGCTGTATGCCTCATTTGCTCAAACCTTTGCTAGCTACAAAAGCATCATTCCCAAAATTTATTTAAGCGGTGGGCCCTCTGGAGAATTGCGATATCCTTCATACTATCCGTCAGCGGGATGGAGTTATCCTGCACGGGGCAAATTCCAAGCCTACACTGAAACAGCTAAAAGTGCGTTCCGCACGGCCATGAATGAAAAGTATGGATCAATGGACAAGATTAATGCAGCATGGGGCACCAAGCTGAGCAGCCTTAGCCAAATCAATCCGCCGACCGATGGGGACGGATTTTACACGAATGGCGGGTATAATTCCACGTATGGGAAGGATTTTTTGTCGTGGTACCAAAGCGTGCTTGAGAAGCATCTGGGCGTCATCGGAGCTGCTGCACACAAAAACTTCGATTCTGTGTTCGGTGTCCGTATCGGAGCCAAGATTTCCGGTCTGCACTGGCAGATGAACAATCCTGCCATGCCTCACAGCACAGAGCAAGCAGGTGGATATTATGATTACAACCGTCTCATTCAGAAATTCAAGGATGCCGATCTAGACTTGACATTTACTTGCCTGGAGATGAGTGACAGTGGCACAGCACCGAATTATTCGTTGCCGTCCACCCTGGTTGATACCGTCTCCTCCATCGCGAATGCCAAGGGTGTTCGCCTGAATGGTGAAAATGCACTCCCGACAGGCGGCAGCGGCTTCCAAAAAATCGAGGAGAAAATCACGAAGTTCGGTTATCACGGGTTTACGTTATTGCGCATCAACAATCTCGTCAACAATGATGGCTCACCAACCGGTGAGTTGAGTGGATTCAAACAGTATATCGTAAACAAGGCCAAGCCCGGCGATAACGGTGGCGGTACAGGCAACAAAGTAACGATATACTACAAAAAAGGCTTCAACTCACCTTACATTCACTACCGTCCGGATGGCGGAAGCTGGACTGCTGCGCCTGGTGTGAAAATGCAGGATGCCGAAATTAGCGGCTATGCCAAAATTACCGTCGATATCGGGTCTGCCTCCCAATTGGAAGCCGCTTTTAACGACGGTAATAACAGCTGGGACAGCAACAACACCAAAAACTACTCCTTCAGCACGGGCACTTCTACTTACACGCCCGGTAACAGCGGCAATGCGGGAACGATCACATCAGGCGCTCCAGCGGGCACGATTCCCGGGGATGGCGGCGGTACAACTAACAAGGTAACGGTATACTACAAAAAAGGCTTTAACTCGCCTTACATTCACTACCGCCCGGCTGGTGGAAACTGGACTGCCGTACCCGGTGTGAAAATGCAGGATGCCGAGATTAGCGGCTATGCTAAAATTACCGTCGATATCGCTTCTGCCTCCCAATTGGAAGCCGCTTTTAACGACGGCAATAACAGCTGGGACAGCAACAACACAAAAAACTACCTTTTCAGCACGGGAATTTCTACCTACACACCCGGCTCTAACGGAGCCGCAGGAACTATTCGAACGGGGGCACCTTCGGGGAGCATCCTCAGCGTAGGGACTTCCACCTACACAACCAACCTCAACGAAGTTGCAGGACCTATCCAAACAGTGGAACTTTCGGGTGCATCCTTAAATGTAGGCACTTCTACGTACGTACCCAACTCTAACGGGGTTGAAGTAACTATTCAAACGGAGGCGCCTTCGGGCGCCTTCACTCCTATAGATCTGAATACCCTCTCCAAGCCCACTCCCCTCAACACAGACTGGAGCAAACAGAGCATTTATTTTATCATGACAGACCGATTTAGCAACGGAGATCCATCCAACGATAATTACGGTGGTTTCAATTCCAACAACAGCGATCAGCGCAAGTGGCATGGTGGCGATTTTCAAGGTATTATTAACCAACTCGACTACATTAAAAATATGGGGTTTACCGCCATCTGGATTACTCCGGTAACGATGCAAAAGAGCGAATACGCTTACCACGGCTATCATACGTATGATTTTTATGCGGTAGACGGACATCTTGGTACCATGGACAAGTTCAAAGAGCTGGTTGGTAAAGCACACGACAAAAATATCGCTGTTATGCTGGACGTAGTTCCCAATCACACTGGCGATTTTCAACCTGGGAACGGCATCGCCAAGGCTCCTTTTGACAAAGCGGACTGGTATCATCACAATGGCGACATCACAGGAGCAGACTACAGCTCCAACAACCAATCGAAAATCGAAAACGGTGATGTGGCTGGATTAGATGACCTGAATCAGGACAACCCCGCAACAGCAAATGAGCTCAAAAACTGGATCAAATGGCTGTTGAACGAGTCGGGGGTCGACGGACTACGGGTGGACACTGTGAAGCATGTACCCAAAGGGTTCCTGAAGGATTTTGACCAAGCGGCCAATACCTTTACCATCGGTGAGATTTTTAGTGGCGACCCCGCTTATGTGGGCGATTATACCCGATATCTCGATGCCGCGCTGGATTTTCCGATGTATTATACAATCAAGGATGTGTTCGGACACGATCAATCTATGAAGAAAATCAAGGAGCGCTACTCAGATGATCGTCACTATCGCGATGCCCAGACCAACGGGGTATTTATCGACAATCATGATGTAAAACGTTTCCTGAATGACGCCTCTGGCAAGCCGGGTGCTAACTATGACAAATGGCCTCAGCTCAAAGCTGCCTTAGGCTTTACTTTGACCTCACGCGGGATTCCTATCATCTATCAAGGCACCGAGCAAGGCTTTAGTGGCGGAGATGATCCTGCTAACCGGGAAAACGTTGTGTTTAACGCCAATCATGATCTGTATCAGTACATCGCTAAGCTGAACCGTGTGCGCAACAGCCACCCTGCCCTGCAAAACGGGAGCCAAAAGGAAAAATGGGTAGACGACTCCTTTTACAGCTTCCAGCGCTCTAAAAACGGCGACGAGGCCATCGTACTTATCAACAACTCATGGAGCAGTCAAACTCGCACGATTGGCAACTTCGACAATCTGTCCAACGGTACCCGTCTGACCAACCAACTGAGCAACGACTCCATTCAGATCAACAACGGTTCGATCACCGTGACTCTTGCTCCAAAGGAAGTTAAAATTTTCACTAAGTAACAGTCACATTCAGTCATATTCAGTTACATTGATTATTCAGATGCGCTAAAATAAGTTATAGAAGGATATGCTAAAAAAGAGCAAGGATGCTGGTAACATCCCTACTCTTGGCAACAGCCGCTTTGAAGAGCGGTCGGCTGTTCAAAGGCGATCTAAAGAGATAGACCGTTTTCCCCTTGAGCAGGGCGGTCTATTTCTTTTTGTTATACTCTACTTATTTTTCTATACGAACATAACTTCGCAACGCTAAAAAAAGTCCCAGCACAAAAATAAAGAAAATACTGATGACCCCTCCAGGAACATACGTGAATGTTCTGCCCATTTGTCCATGGGGAGAAAACAATAACGGCACTGTCCATGGATAAAAGGTATTCCCCGGTGTATTAACCAAAACAAAATTTAAGCACATAACCGTACACATCCCAATAATGGCGGGTACAAATTTTTTCCAACGAATGGCGAAGAACGTGATGATCGGGATAAGCATTGCATGCAGGACAATCATTTTAGCGAAGATCCCAAGCTGATACATAACGACTTCAAAGGTTAGCGGTCTGGCCGTAATAAACATACCCAATATCGCAGATAGCACAAATGCTAACAGCAGGCTAACAGCGATGTACATATAGATAACGAGCAGCTTGCTGAAGTAAATCCGAGTTCGGCGAACTGGGTTTGTAAACAGTGCAATATGAGTGTTCTCCTGGTATTCTCTCGCATAGATATAGCAGGTCAAAATGTAGTAGCTCATATATCCAGTTATTAAATTAATCGAGGATACCAAATCCATAAAGTATTCATTCCATCCATCACGATCCAAGGAAAGTTTAGGATTTATGGCGTAAGTACTAAAAGTCAAAAATACGGTTGCTATTAAAATAAACACACTTAGAAAAAGAATTTTAGTTCCTTTCAGCTTCAAGCACTCTGCTCTAAACAGGTCAAACATAGTAGCCCTCCTTTCAAAAAATCTTCATTTAGGCTCTTCTCTGATATGTCCATATGGATAAAAACAATCCAAGAAGAAAGATCACGGATAAGCTGAGCCATGCTATTGAAACATTGGTAGGTATAGTCGCATTTCTTTCATTAGGAGATAAGAGATAGGGCACAATCCAAGGGTACCATTCACTTTTGTATATAAAATTCAAAAATATTGCAGTACAAACTAGGAGTACAACCACCATGATGCTCTTCCAGCGTATAGCAAAAAAAGAGGCGATTGGGATTAACATCGCATGCATCACACACATTTTAGCAAACACTTGGATTTGGTATACCCAGATAGCCATCGTTAAAGGTCGATCTGTAATGGACATGCCTAATAATGCAGACAAAAACAGAACGAGAAATAAGGACACAATAATAAATCCATAAATAATGATCAATTTACTAAAATAAAATTTAATCCTGTTGACAGGCGTGGTAAACATAAACAGATGCGTGTTTTCCTGGTACTCTCTTGCAAAAATATGACCGGTTAATATGTAGTAGCTGATAAATCCGGCTGCAATATTGACCAAGGAAACAATATTTGTAAAATAGTAATTCCAACCGGAATTATCAATTGAATATCTGTAAAAAATAGCGCTCGTCGCGAATTCCAACAGCACAACAGCCAGCAATATAATATAGCTCAACAAGAAGGCTCTAGAACCTTTAAGCTTAATGAGCTCTGCTCTAATCATGTCGCCCACCCTCTCCTGAAATGAGAGACAAAAAGTACTCCTCTAGCGTCTGCTTGGAGGTGTGTATCTCATAGACTGGAAAATGATGTTCTATTAACTGTTTATTTAACGTGGCTGTATTTTCGATCGGACTATGAATTCTTAGATGTTGTGGGGATATCACATTAGATTGTAGCTGCTTCATATGTTCTTGCAGAAACGTTTGTACTGCTTCTGCATCGTCAACCTTTACATCGGTGTATTGCTCAAAACCTTCCTCCAACCGACTCAAACGATCTTCCGCTAATAGTTTTCCATTATGTATAATCCCGATGTGTGTAGCTAACTGCTGAATTTCGCTCAAGATATGACTGGAAATAAGAATCGTTTTTCCTTCTTCCTCGCACAACCGCTTCAATAGCTGACGAATTTCCTTAATTCCAGATGGGTCCAGTCCGTTCGTCGGCTCATCTAATATGAGCAACTCAGGGTCATGAACAAGCGCCCTCGCAATCCCTAATCTTTGCTTCATTCCTAGGGAAAAATCCTTAAACTTCTTCTTGCCGGTATGCTCTAATCCCACAGTAGTTAATGTTCGTTCAATTCTCCCATCATCCTGTACCCCCATGTACATACAGCAGATTCTAAGATTATCTCGCGCACTCAGATTTTCGTATAAACCTGGTATTTCAATAATCGTACCTATTTTCGAGAAAATAGAAGGGTAGTTTTTCTCCAAACGCTCACCAAACAAAAAAACCTCCCCACTTGTAGGCTCAATCAGCCTCATCAGCATGCGGATGGTAGTAGTCTTGCCAGCTCCATTTTCACCGAGGAAACCATAGATACTGCCACGCTCCACGTGTAAGGATATGTCGTCTACGGCTACAGACCCCCCAAACTGTTTGCGGAGCTTTTTCGTTTCGATAATATAATCCACTTTCAAACCTCCTAATCACTAAATAATACAAGTATACAAAATATAACCACTACTACGTGTAAGATTGCTTACACTGTACCATCTGTCCATAAAACAAAACAGGCACCTGACGAAGCGTACACTTCGTTGCAGGTGCCTTGTTTATATATAAACAACGTGGGATTACTTAGGCCTCAGTAGCCACGTTGATATTGTTCAGGTATGGAAGGCTCTTCGCCGCGCAGCGTCACTGCTGCATGAATCGCCCAATATGGATCGCGAAGCAATCCGCGTCCCACAGCGACCAGATCGGCATCCTCGTTGCCGATAACGGACTGCGCCAAGGCTGGGTCATCCAGTGCGCCTACAGCGATCACCGGGATGTTCAGTGCCTCGCGAATTTGGCGTGCGAACGGCACTTGATAGCCCGGATAGTTGCCCGGCTTTCTGGCGCCAGCAGGGCCTTCCCCGCCCGAGCTAACATGGATCACATCTACGCCTGCAGCCTGATATGCACGGCTCAGCTCAATGGCATGATCCACATCGTACCCACCATCTACGTATTCCACCGCGCTGATGCGTAAGATTAACGGCATACCCGCAGGCATTTGATTGCGTACAGCCTGAATAACTTCAACACCGAAACGGGATAAATCCTTACCGTACTCGTCGTCCCGCTTGTTCGTAACTGGCGAATGGAATTGGTGAATCAAGTAACCATGTGCCCCGTGCAGTTCAATCGTATCCACGCCTGCTTGAACTGCACGCCGGGTAGCGTCTGCGAATTTTTGCACCATGCTACGGACTTCCTCCGTCGTAAGCGCGCGTGGCTGTTTATAATTCGCATCCGGGTATGCAATGGCCGAAGGAGCCACTGGCTCAGCTGCATCCTCAGCTTTACGGCCCGCGTGAGCAATCTGGATGCCTACCTTGGACCCGTGCGCATGAATGCCGTCAACCAGTTTCTTATAAGCTGGGACATGCTCGTCTGACCAAAGACCCAGATCATAATCTGTAATCCGTCCATCCGGTTCCACGTCCGTCATTTCTATAATAATCAGGCCCGTACCTCCAATAGCCCGACTCAGGTAATGAACATGATGCCAATCATTCGGAATCCCGTCCTTGGCTGTCACCGAGTATTGGCACATCGGCGGCATCACCACACGATTCTTTAATTCCAAATCTTTCAGTGTATACGGTGTAAACAACGAATTCGTCAAAACGTTCATCTCCTTTTTATCTTCGTCACATAAACGAAAATACGCTCCAAATTAACACGGTCTATTATAGACATAATCGGCATAGTCCAAACGGAATAAAGAGATTCCCTCCAACGGGGGATCTCTCACATTTGCAACTTGCAGTCATTATGTATGTCGTATGTTGTAGATATATTGCACACAATCTATTATCCACAACTTAATAACTTTTTGCAAGTAAATATTTAAATATTATTAAATATTTTTTTGTCTACATCTTCTTTACCTCCTGGCTATAACACAAAAAGACGCCCTTACGGACGCCTCTGCAGAACTAATCTTATTGTGCTGAGCCTAATTGCACCCATGCCTTCTCAATCTCTGCAACCGCCTGATCCTTATTCATGTTACCGCTGATATATGCCTGCATCAGCTCGCCAAATTTTTGGTGGAATGTATCCAGCGAGTAGTTCACAGACAGATCACCGGACTTCGACGTTTTCAAAATGCTTTCCATTTCCTTAGGCATTTCCAGATCAGGAAGCGGTGCATCCTTAATTGGAGGAATCACCTTCGCTACCTGGGAGAACCAGTTCTTACCGTATTCCGAAGTGTACAGCCAGTTGAAAAATTCAATCGTTTCCTTCGATACTTCGGAATCCTTGTTGATACGCAGCGCCTGATCCGCACCGGTAATGATGACCGATTGATCAGCTTTGTCACTCACCGGATATCCCATGATGCCAATCTTGAGATCAGGGTTAATTTTCTTGATTGCTTCCTCATCCCACGCACCTTTACCCGTCATAAATGCAGCTTTTCCGGATGCAAAATCACTTACTTCCGCATTGCTGTCCCTTTCCAGCGGCTTATCTGTGCCATGTTTCACCGTCAAATCAATGAAGTTAAAGAAGTTGTTGTACAGCACGGGGTAGTCCTTGATTTTTGCTTTGCCTGCGATAAAATCACTAACGAGCTGCTTCGGTTCCACGCCTGCATCCTGCGCGGCAGCATCTACATAGTGTTGGAAGATATGCTTCCACACCCACCACTCTTTATATGCATTGGCAAATGGAGTAATGCCCTTCGCCTCTAGCTTGTTGACTGCGTCCTGCATTTCTGCAATCGTCTTCGGCGGGGAGGTTACCCCAGCCTTGGTAAGCAAATCCTTATTGTAAATCAGCGTAAACAGGTTCCCCTTTACCGGGAGTCCCAGCACTTTGCCGTCACTGGAGCTCATATTCGCTCGAACAGCATCCGTCATGGCTGATGCCAGCGGCTCATTGGTCAGATCGGCGCTATAATCCGCATACGTGTCGATGTCGCCTCCTGCCGTCGTTTGGAATACATCCGGTGTACTACCTGAGGCTATTTTCGACTTCAGAATCGTGTTGTAGTCTGCCTGCATGATCTCCAGATTAATCTTCACATTAGGTTTGACCTTCTTATACTCCTCGATGTACGCGTTAAAAGCATCAGTATACTCCGGTGAGGCTGTGAACATGTTTATTGTAACCGTTTTCAAATCTTCTTTGCCGCCAGCATTTTCTTTCGACCCATCCGTGCCGCCGCTGCTTCCACATCCGCTCAACAAACCGACCGTCAAAAGCAAACTGCCGGATAACGCCATCATCTTCTTTAACATGGATACTCCCCCATTTGTTTGTGATCAACGTCCATGCGCTCATTCTAAAAAATATACTCCCATTTAAAAAGGCAGATTAGTGAAGCGTTAAGGGTAAAAAAGTGGTTTATTGCAGGCTCACGCGATACTCAGACGGTGACACCTGATAATAATTACGAAAAGCCTTACTGAAATAATTTTTATCTTTGTAGCCGAGCATATCCGAGATTTCCTGTATTTTCAGGCTAGAATCACCCAGCAACTCCTTCGCCTTGTCCATTCTAACCTTCTGTACATATTCGTGAATACCGTAACCAAACTGCTGCTTAAACAGCTTCATCAGGTATTCCCGACTCAAAAAATAGGTTTCGGCAAAAAACGAAATTTTGATATCCTCAAAATAATAACGGTCGATGTGCCTTTTGATATCCGTTATGTCAAAGGGCTGGTTCCCCGCTTGAGCATGTTGGACCCCAGCAATGTAAAGCTCCAGCATTCGATTCAATCTCTGACCGTAGTGGACAAAGCTCGTAAAATCAGCAGACAAATCGCTTTCCCCCGCGTACTCCAGTTCTTCCAAAGCTCCATCTTGATTCAACGCTGACGTAGACGCACCCAACTCAATCGCAGCTTCTCTCAGTAAAAAATGGAACTCCTTCATCATTCGATCCGCATCCTGTAAACGGAAAACAGGGCCTGATGCCAATTGTTTCAGCAGATCACCCAGCAGTACCTTTGCCCGGTTCGCCTGACCTGTCTGAGCATCCTTTTGGATCGACAACAGTCGCTCCGTCCATGACATTTCCTCTAACGTACCCATTTGCCGTGGCACTGTATGGAGAATGGATTCCCCTTCCAGCTTCAACACATCTGTACTGTGAATGAGCGTCTTGGCATCCACATAAGCAGACGCTAGCTCCAATACATCTGTGCAGAGCTTACCCAATCCAGCAGCTACCACCATGCTGAACAGCCCATGCAGGTTCGCCACCGCCTTCTGTGTCACTTGTGCCAATAGTAAGGCCATATGTTCTTCTTGTCCTGGGGCCAGGGTACAGATCGAAACGACCTCACGCTCCCGTCGCGGATGGGAGAAGCTAAAACAACTCAACCGTTCATCTGACGTCTGAGCTAACACATTGGTCACGGCAAAATCCATCAGATCGGCATCGCCATGAAAACGTGTCCTGCGAATCTCATCTCTGTTCAGCAGCCGTAGCACGATTACCCCAAAGCGATTCCCCTGCTGATCCGCTCCGATCAATGGGAGCAACGCCGTATTGGCCTGCCTTTTAAAGCTACCGTCCAAAATGGACAAATATAGCTTCTCTTTCAGCTTCGGCAGTGACATATTCAGCGTAATGTTCTGGCTAATGAACTTGTTTTTGCTTTGCTCTCGGCTTTCCAGAATGTCCACTGCTTTGCGCAGTGCCTGATTCAGATCCTGACGATTGATAGGTTTGAGCAGATAGTCTACCACCCGGGATTGAATCGCCTGCCGTGTAAATTCAAAGTCATTGTAGCCACTAATGACAATTGTCAGCAGGTGGGGATATGCCTTTTCGATGGCACGAAGAAATTCGATACCGTTTAGCTCAGGCATTTTCATATCGACCATCACCACATCTATGTGGTGCTGACCCAACAGCTCCAATCCCAACCTTCCATTCGTCGCCTCATAAATATGTTCGATGCCCAGACGGTCCCAGTCCCCGATAATACGAATGGCTTCGCGCAACGGCTCTTCATCGTCAATAATCAATACGTTATACATGACTACTTCCTCCCCGGGGAATTTGCATTCTCATTTCCGTTCCCGTTTCATCCGTAAGTATGAATAATCCTGCCTGATCCCCATACAAAAGCTTCAACCGTGTGTTCAGATTTTTCAAACCAATATGCTCGCTCTCCCGTTCTTCCCATTTTTCATGGAATGAATCCAGCACCATTTTCAGCTTGTCCTCTGAAATTCCAGGTCCGTTGTCCCTGACTGCAATTGTGGCATTGGTAGAACTCGATTCGGCTGAAATGACGATCAGAATATCGCTTGATACTTTTTCCAACGCATGCTTGATAGCGTTTTCCACCAACGTCTGCACAGATAATCTCGGAATCGGCAGCTCCATCAACGTTTCTTCCCATACCACTTCGACCCGCAGTCTCGCTCCGAACCTTGCTTTTTGCAGACCTATATACCGTTCAATGTGCTTGAGCTCTTCGCGGGCAACTACGATATCCTTGCCGTTGATGGAATACCGCAACGTTTGGGCCAATGCATCCACCATATCTGCCATGTCGAACATCTCCCGCTTTAATGCTTGTGTGGATATGGCTTGCAGGGCATTGTACAGAAAATGAGGATTAATTTCAGCCTCCAACGCCTTGAGTATGGCGTTCTTTTCGACCAGCTTCATGCGATAGCGCTCATTAATAAGTTCTTCGGTTCTTTGGACCATTTCGTTAAAATGCAGCGACAAATATGCAATCTCGTCATGACCCTTCACAGGAGCTGTTGCACCAAAATCCCCGGTGCTAAACCGCTTCATCTGGGTGGACAGCTTATGTAAAGGTCGGGTAATGGCGTTCGAGGTCAGTGTCACTAATATAATAGACACACCTAAAAATAAAGCCCCGATGGCATAGCTCCAATTCCGTGTTGTCGTAGCTGCTTCATAAATTTGGCGGTATGGGATGGGCTTGATGAGCTGCCACCCGTCCTTTTCGCCAGCATCATACACGACCAAATACTCCTGGTTGCCACTGCTATCTGACCACGTTACTCGCCAGCTTCCTCCCTTGCCGATCTGTGTCAACACTCCAGAATCACGCATCCGCTCATATAGCGGAAAGCTGTTCACATAAAAGGGAACCCCTTTAGGGCTCATGAGCATCAATTGGTCCCCTTTGCCCAGTGGAATGTTCTGCATGATTTCGTCCACGGCGCTCGTATTGTAATAAAAGGACAGCACCGCCTGCGGATGGCGGGATGCAATCGACCTCAGCACTCGATGGTATGCCATAAAGCTTGCTTGAGGCGCCACATAACCCATATCAGAGCGGGACCCTACAAAGGATTGAAATGATTCGTTCGTGGTACTAGCCATCGCCTCTTTATACCAAGGGAGCTTGGGAATATCCGTGTTTATTCCTTTGCGCACCGTAATGTTGTACGTCTCCCTGGTAACCACATAGTATTGATGTCGGTCCGCCACGTACAGATAGATCGCTTCCAGATCATTACGTGAATAAAACATACTGCGCAAGTAATTTTCAATGACCATTCTCGAAGCATAGTCCCGGTTCTCATTGGCAATGGCGTTCATGATATCGTTATAACGAAGCTGCGGAAGGGCCAACTGCTGCATTCCCTCTAAGTAATCCTCCAAATTCTGATTGACCAGCAGCAGATTATTCGTCGTGCTGGCGATGCTATGGTTAACCGACTCCTTTTCAATCATCTGATAGGAAATAATCGTGAGTGAGCCCACCACCAGAATAATCACCGAGGTAAAAAGAAGAATGAGCTTGTTCACTAATTTTTGCGTGATCCTCCTCCACATGGAGCGAAGAATCGTTCCTACACGCTCTGACATCATGATAACCGCCCCTTTTGAAAGCGTACACATTTTTACCCTCAACTGTTTTCTTAAATCCATTGGTCCGGCCCTAGGGGCTATCCTATACTTTCATTATATCTTAAACAGCTTGGAGCGAAAGATCGGAAAATGTTGAGAAAAAGAGGTGCGTTATGCTGAAAAAAAGGGGAACTCGGGGCGACAAGGGCAGTAAACTGGAATTCGGTTTATTCACACTGCCCGTAATCCTGTGCATTACGATTGCATTTTATATTCCGTTTTTGATGACGATACGCTATTCCCTGACCAAGTGGAACGGCATATCCAAACATCCGAAATTTGTAGGTCTGGATAACTTCAAGCAAATCCTGCTTGGGGACGCCAATTTTGCACATGCAGCCTGGTTTACCGTCAAGTATGCCATTCTGTACATTGTATTGGTGAATGTGCTGGCCATTTTGCTGGCACTCGTTCTCGACATGAAGCTGAAAAGCTCGGCTTGGCTGCGAGCGGCTTTCTTTATCCCTTATATCCTCAGTCTCGTGATTGTCGGCTTTATATGGAAATTCATCTTCATGCAAGGCTTTGAGTCACTGGGACAGAGTACAGGCTGGGGCATCTTCCAGCTAAGCTGGCTGGGTGAGGAAGGGCTCGCGTTTATTTCCATTTTGGCGGTATCGATCTGGCAATCCATTGGCTTTTACATGGTCATTTATATTGCAGGTTTGCAATCTGTGCCAGAGGATCTAAAAGAAGCTGCCATTGTTGATGGCGCGGGGCCAATTCGGAGATTTTTCAGTATTATTCTACCGATGCTCGCACCTTCCATTACGATCTCGGTCTTCATGGCACTGACCAACTCGATCAAAGTGTTTGATGTCATTTTATCTCTGACCGGCGGTGGGCCGGGAGGTACGACATACAGCATTGCGTATGATATTTACCGGGACACGTTCCAGAACAATCTGTATGGCTACGGAACAGCCAAAGCATTGATTTTATTCGTTGCAGTCCTGATCATTACGATTATTCAATTGTCTATTTTCAAACGCAGGGAGGTTGAAGCCTGATGCAACGCAGCCGTACGGGACGTATTTTGCTAGAAGCGGGCATGATTGTATTATCACTGTTATTTTTGTACCCGCTGTTTCTCGCCATTAACAATTCGTTCAAAAGCTTCGCTGAGGTCATGACCGACGTCATTGCACTACCCAAGCAGCTTTCGCTGGATAACTACGTATATGTATGGAAATTCATTGACTATCCACGCCTATTTCTGAATAACACCATTATCACCGTCGTCGGACTGGCAGGTATCGTACTGATATCTTCCATCGCGGCCTACAAGCTGGCAAGAACCAAAAGCAAATGGAGCTCCGTGATTTACATGCTGTGCATTATGCCGATGCTGATCCCGTTTCAGTCCATCATGCTCACTGTCTTGCGACTGGCAAAAGACTTAAATCTGGCAGACAGCACTTGGGGACTTGGCTTGCTGTATTGGGGCTTCGGTGCACCGCTGGCCGTGTTTATCTATCACGGCTTCGTGAAAGGTATTCCGGCTGAGATTGACGAAAGCGCCAAAATCGATGGGGCCTCAGGCTTCCGGCTTTTCTTTTCCGTGATTTTTCCCTTGCTGAAATCAGTCACCGCCACCATTGTTATTATCGATGTGATGTGGATTTGGAACGATTTTCTGCTTCCGCTTCTCATGGTTAACGGCTCACCTAGCACCAAGACGCTGACGCTGGCCGCCTACACCTTCGTCGGGCAGTATACGTCCGACTGGCAATATGCCATGACCGCGATGGTAATGGCTGTACTGCCTTCGATTATCGTATTTATTTTTCTGCAAAAATACATTGTCAAAGGCGTCGTCGCTGGAGCCGTCAAAGGCTGAGTCAAGTATTCGGAGTTTATAAAATAAAAAGCGCCTTAAGTGAGGAATCCCTCCTCTCTTAGGCGCTCTTATATTATTTATGCTTAACCCATTGCGCGCTATCCACCGGCCAAAAAATCACATCCGCACGGCCAACAATATCTTTAATAGAAACAAAGCCAATAGCACGACTATCCCTACTATTATTGCGGTGGTCACCCATCACAAATATATACCCCTCAGGTACCTTGGAATCGGTTATGGTTCCATTTGGAAAGTCCACATTGTTATATAGTTCTCCCTTGGCGTGCGCATCCTGAATAGCTCCCTGAATGTATGACTCCTCTACTTTCTTACCGTTCACATAAAGATTGTCGCCTTGATACCGAATCGTATCGCCAGCCACCCCAATAACACGCTTTATAAAGTCTCTTTGTTCCTTTCTCACATGGAATACAACAACCTCACTCGGCTTGGGATCACGAAAATCGTAAATCACCTTGTTCACGACTACTCGTTCATCTGTCTTGAAATTCGGTTCCATGGACGCTCCCTCAACAATAAATGGCGCAAATAATAGCCAACGTATAATGAACACGAGCACAATGGCTACAATAATGGCCTTAAGCCAATCGATCATCTCATTTTTCACTCGTGGCTGCTTTTCCTGCAATTGTTCGACAGTTGAATCCGTCAAATGATTTCCACTCTCCATGCGCTAAACCCACCCTTTCTCACAGTTTTCATTCCTATTATATGTATAATGTTTAAGTATAATCAAATTTTCCCAGTCTGGCAAAACTGCATTTTTAGTTGAAACAAAAGTGTGAACTTTTTTTCACAATATCAAAAAAACAGTAAAAAACTGTTGATGCAAACGTTAACATATATTACACTGTGCATATACTTCTTAGAGCGTTTTGGACTAATGGTAGATCAATCTGTCCCCCTGGGAGGTGTCCTGTTTTTAGTGGAAAGACAGCATGAACCACTTTTATAGATGCTATCTTCTTTTAAAATATGAGCTCAAATAAGGAGGAAATTACATGTTTAAACGAAATGATCGTCCAAAAACCGGCTTTAACGCTCTAAGACTCGGTGTTTCTTTTGTTTTTGCTTCTTCTTGCCTTATTGGAACCGCTTACGCAGATACGTTGTCCAACGACATCCCTTCTTCCGCACTCACAGAAGAGGCAGTCAGTACAACCGACTCAACCACTGTCTCCACAACGTTAGCGGCAGGAGATTTGTATGTGGCGCCAAATGGTAACGTGTCCAATCCGGGTACAATATCCAGTCCTACCACGCTCGAAGCAGCACTTACACAAATTGCTCCTGGTAAAACCATTTACCTGCGCGGTGGTAACTACACCTACTCCTCAACGATTACAATTCAGCGTGAAAATAGCGGCAATAACGGCTCACTCAAAGGGTTGGTCGCTTACGGTAGTGAAAAGCCGGTACTTGATTTCTCTGCTCAAGCCTTTGGTTCAGCCAATCGTGGACTTCAGCTTAACGGAGACTTTTGGCTGGTAAAAGGCCTTGAAGTAAAGGGTGCCGGAGATAATGGTATCTATATCGGCGGCAGCAATAACCGAATCGAAAACGTGGAAACCCACCACAACCGGGATACTGGACTTCAGCTTGGACGTTACTCCCCTAACGCTTCCACTAGTGAGTGGCCTTCGAACAATTTGATTTTGAATTCTTACTCTCACGATAACGCTGACCCCGATAATGGTGAGGATGCCGATGGCTTCGCTGCCAAATTGACTGTGGGATCAGGCAATGTGTTTGATAACTGCTTGGCTGCGTACAACGTAGACGATGGCTGGGATTTGTATAGCAAAACCGAAACGGGTCCCATCGGTGAAGTAACCATTTTGAACAGTGTGGCCCACCACAACGGGCAGACCGCAGATGGAACGTCTACCGCGAACAGCGACGGCAATGGCTTTAAGCTGGGTGGAGACAAAATCAAAGTCAACCATATTGTGAAAAACAGTATTGCTTTCCAGAACAAAAAACACGGCTTCACCTACAATAGCAACCCCGGCAGCATTACGTTGACCAATAATACCTCGTGGGACAATGGACAAAGTAATTTTGCTTTTGACAAGGGTGATCACGTGTTCATTAACAATCTTTCTTTTGAAGGAACAGCAAGTGATAAAACAAGCGGTACAGATCAGGACGACTCTAGCGTTTGGTGGAAAAACAAGAAATCGACGAATGCCAAAGGTCTGGTAGTCAGTGCAGACGACTTTGTTAGCCTCACGCCTTCTATCACTCGAAGTGCAGACGGTTCCATCCAGCTCGGTGATTTCCTTAAGCTGGCCAAAGGAAGCGATCTGATCGGCTCGGGTACTCCGAGCGGAAAAAATATAGGGGCACGTTAAAAGCCCCGCCTAATCAGGACGCCCTGGCCCATCTACCAACTTAGACAATTCTGCATAATATAGCGACCGGTGATTGTCCTCATAACCAGACAAAATATGAGGTGAACAGATCATGGAACGAAGAATCACACTGAAACATACACTCGCCTATGGAAGCGGTAACATGCTGGGAAGTGGCGCACTTGCGATTAGCGGTGCATGGTTAATGTACTTTTATACAACCTTTTGCGGACTGTCTCCCGTTCAGGCCGCGGCCATTTTCTCTGTTGCTAGCATCATAGATGCAGTCAGCAATCCGGTCATGGGCTTTATCAGCGATAACTTTCACCGGACCCGCTTGGGCCGTAAATTCGGCAGACGACGCTTTTTCATCATGATGGGTATCCCGCTGATGCTCGTGTATCCGATGCTTTGGGTAGATGGGTTGGGCTTCTGGTATTACCTGAGTACGTACGTGCTGTTTGAACTGGTATATACCTCTGTCATGGTGCCGTATGAAGCACTAGCGTCAGAGATGACCCGCGACTTCGGCGCACGCTCCAGATTAACCGGATGGAAGGCCATGTTTGGCAAAATTGCCAATTTTGCCGCTGCTTTTATCCCTGGTCGCTTTATTGCCGAGTATGGCAAAGACTCTCCATTGCCTTTCTTTTATACCGGTCTCGTTTTTGCAGCTATTCTGCTGATTGCGATGGCATTCTTGTACAAAAACTCCTGGGAACGTCCAAGTGAGGAACTGCAAAAGGAACTGGAAGGTGAAGCTCCGCTTTCCTTTATCGATTCGATGAAAAAGTTGTTTGTCGACATTTCCTCTACCTTCCGGGTCAAGACGTTCCGTCATCATCTCGGGATGTACCTGGGCGGCTTTTCAGCTGAGTGGCTATTTACTTCTGCTTTTACGTACTTTATTGTCTTCTCCTTGTTCCAAAGCTCGGAGATGGTATCCAATTTGAACAGCTTTAACTCTGTCATTCAATTGATTTCTACCTATTTCTTCATCCAATTCTGCGTGCGTAAAGGGTTCCGTATGCCTTTTATCGCCGCACTCGTTGTCGTTTGCTTTAGCGTAGCAGGTTATGGCCTGCTCTATATAACGGGAGCCTCTAATACGATGGTATGGCTATATGTCATCACCCTGTTCATGGGGCTTGGTACTGGGGGCGTCTACTACATCCCTTGGAATCAATACACGTTCCTTGCCGATGTGGATGAAGCGTTGACCGGCCGTCGCCGGGAAGGTATTTATGCAGGTATGATGACTTTTGCCGGGAAAATGGTGCGGGCCGTTGTCGTCTTCATTCTCGGCTGGGTGTTACAGCATTTTGGCTTTGTATCCGGGGCTGATAGTCAGCCAGTCGCTGCTCAGCACGCCATCTTTTATGTGCTCGTGGTCGGTACCATCGTTCTCGCGATCATCGGTATGATTGCTTCTGTCGTGATGAAGCTGGATATTGACAGCCACAAGAAGCTAATCGCCGAAATTGACCGCCTCAAAAACGGTGGCTCCATGAAATCAGCCAAACCGGAAGCTCGCAAAGTGTTCGAGCAGCTGACAGGCTTCAGTTATGATCGATGCTGGGGTAACAATAATGTGGGCTTCAAGAACAAACCTGTTGACCCTAAGACACACACTCCATCTATGTAACAACAATAACAATACACATTAAACATTTACTAAAGAGGTGACTGTATCATGGCAAATCCAACATCACAACCAACCACCAGTCCTACAAAAACAGATTCTTGGGCTGTACGTATGAGCGATTCCGTTCTGCAACGGAGCCCGGAATTTTACGAAAAATGGGAATATGACCACGGCGTCATTTACAGAGGCCTGGAATGGGTTGGCGAACTGACAGGCGATCCCAAGTATATGGAATATATAAAAAAACATATGGACCATTTTGTTGACGAGAATGGCGTCATTCAGCGCTATAAAGTAGATGAGTACAACATTGACCACGTGAACAACGGCAAGCTGCTCTTCTCTCTGTATCGTGCCACAGGAGATGAACGATACAAAAAGGCAGCCTACCAATTACGCAGTCAGCTGGAAAAACACCCACGCACAAGCGAGGGTGCATTCTGGCATAAGCAAATTTATCCGTATCAAATTTGGCTCGACGGCTTGTACATGGGTGCCCCGTTCTACGCTGAATTTATCCGTGAATTCGGAGATCCGTCAGAGTTTGACGATGTGACCCTGCAATTCAAGCTCTGCTACGAACATACCCGTGATCCTGAAACAGGCTTGCTCTACCATGCTTGGGATGAGAAGGGTGAGCAGCATTGGTGCAACCCGGAAACAGGCTGCTCTAAGAACTTTTGGGGACGCTCGATGGGTTGGTTCGTTATGGCACTCGTTGACGTGCTGGACTATATTCCAGAGGATCATGCAGACCGTCCCGTCCTGATTGATATGCTGACGGAAACACTGGAAGCCCTGCTGAAAGTGCGTGATAAAGAAAGTGGAGTCTTTTATCAAGTACTCAACCTGGGCCATGTGAAAGGCAACTATCTGGAAGCCTCTGCTTCCTGCATGATTCTTTATGCTATTGCCAAGGGCGTTCGTAAAGGCTATCTGCCAGAGCAATATCGTCAAGAGGCAGAAATCATCCGTAAGGGAATTATCGATGAATTTATCACGATCACTGAAGAAGGACTCGTGAATCTGAACAAAACGGTGCAAGTAAGCGGTTTGGGTGGTAAAGATCGTCGGGATGGTACCTTCGCTTACTATATCAGCGAGCCGATTATAACCAACGATCCCAAAGGTATCGGAGCTTTCATTCAGGCGATGGGTGAAGCAGAACGCATCTAAAACACGCGAACGATATACCTTAATAGCAAAAAGGACGGTGGCCATCAGCCCCGTCCTTTTCTTATATATAAACATATCTTACTTCATAACCTTAAACTCATATCCCTGCTTCTTTAAATACTCTATGATTTGCGGCAAGGCTTTTGCAGTTTCTTCTTTACCATAGGTGTCATGCATGAGTATGATGGCTTTTTCTCGACCTTTCACTGATCTCATAAATTGGTTGATTAGTGCGGGTGCTTTCTTGGATTTTCCCTCTGCATCCTTCGTTAATACATTCCAATCTACCTGATGGTAATCCTTTTGAAGTAAAACTTTATCCAAAGCAGCCATCCCCTGTGGATCTCTTCTATTCCATGTCATGTGGCCCCCCGGAAACCGGATCATTCTTGTGGTGAATTCTGGCCCCAGAATACTTTTTAACACCTTATTGTTCCTCTCAATATCCTGCATAACATGGTCCGTGCTTACCCGCCTGTTAGGATATAAATACTTATAATTATGAGAGTACGTGTGGTTTCCTATCGCATGACCTTCTTTAACAATTCTTTTAATAATGTTCCTGGTATGTTCATTTTCATCGGCTTCTTTTCCTACGATAAAAAAGGTTGCCTTGACCTTCTGTTTTTTCAGAATGTCCAATATTTTAGGTGTTACCGTCACGGATGGACCATCATCAAAGGATAAGTAGGCCACTTTTTTACCATCGGCTCCATCGGGCATCTGCCCTAGCATTTGCTGCTTTAAATATTTTTCGACAAAGGCACCATCTTCTACTTCGGGGTCGCTTTTTGGAGAGACCGCTTTACCTTTTGATGAGTCCTTGGATACGGAATCTGTCTTTTTAGCAAGCTCCTGTGTTGGCGCATGTGTTTTGTTATCTGAGACCTTTATTGCAATGAAAGTAATACAACCTGCCACAAATAATAAAATAGCAATCCAAATGAGTCTTTTTCTGTTCCTCTTCAAGCGGTGCTCCATTGTCCTACTATGTGAATAGCCCTTTTCCATTAGCTTATGTACCTCCATACTAAAATAAGAAAAACCACCGGATCAGGGTTGATGTACACACCTTAGAATAGACATTGGAAAACCCTTAGGTTTAGCCGATGAAAATTTAGGGATGTGCTTCAACCAGAGGACAACCTACTCCCGGTGGCTTTCTTGTCTTGCATTTACATAATTTATGAGTATCATTGCAGTTTATTACGATTGCTTCGTTAAGGCCTGAGCCAACAAGGACGCATAAGCTTTAGCACCTTTAGGTTTTAAATGTACTCCGTCATGCTCGAAATATGAATTTTTACCAGAACTGGCTGCATACCAGTCAATCATTGTAATTCGCGGGTCCTGGGACGCTGCTTCGGCAAGATGCTTGTTCACAATGCTCTCCCATGGCCGAGGTACACGGGTATTCACAAGTATAATACGCTTCGCATCCTTCAGGCTAGCCAACAGATCGGATAACTGTTCCTTGGTGAAAGCGCCGTTCGTGCCCAGCTCAATAATAACCGTCTTACCCAACTGTCCGTTCTGTCTTAGCTGCTCCAGTACGGCAGGCGCCTCCGCCATCTGACGGCCGATCCGCCCATCTACAACAGCTCCCGGGAAGGATTCCTGAATGTACGACTGTACATCCAACATGACAGAGTCTCCAATGGCGGTAACACTCGAGCCATCACCTGTCATAGGCGTAGCTTCTTTGGGTTTGTCCGAAGGTTCCGACGGTTTCGTAACATCGTCCGTAGTACCAGCCTGGACCGCCGTATTCTTAGGCGTCTGGGTTTGAGACGGGACTGGGGTCTGCGCCTTGCTGCCCTCGGACCCTTGCAGCTTGATGGCTTGGGGCTCCTTGGAAGCCACGGATACCGTTCCGTGAAGCGGTGGCATCGCCTTTGCCTTTGCGACTGGATTCTCATCGCTTGATGCCGCCTGAATAGTTGCATCAGGAGAAGCCACGTACAGGTGGACGGTACCCACGAGAATACCTACAAACAGCACAGCCGCTGTAGTTGTAGGCATCCATCTCAACCGCGCCTGTCTACGAACCGCAGAACGGATTCCTGTGGTCCAGTGGCGGAATCCTCCATGACGGATCGGCTCCTCAATATATTTAAACGAGAGAGACGCCAGCAATACGGTAGCTAGCAATTGTAAAATGATACGCAGCACATGCACGCCATCGGTATCTACCTGAGGCGTCGTTAGCGTGATAACCGGAACATGCCACAGATACAGTCCGTAGGAACGGGCTCCAATCCAACGTAGCGGCTTGATTCCAAGCAGACGACCAAGGTGGCTTACCGGATGTGCCAACGCTGCGACCACAATAGCAGTGATTAAAGCTATGCCCAGCAGGCCGCCCCGGTACAGAGATGGGTCATATTCATTCGAGGCCCACGCCCAGTGACAAAGCAACAGCAAGCTTATTGCACCGATGCTGTCCAGAAGCATACGCGCCTTAGCAGAAGCTTGCTCTTTCAGCTTGCCGCTTGGCCACACCAAGGCCAGCGCCGCACCAATTAGTAAAGCAAATCCACGCGTATCCGTGCCGTAATACACCCGGCTCGGGTCGCTTCCCGGTACGTAAATCACGGCCATCAGGAGCGCAGATATTAATGCCAGACAAGTTACCCAGCCTGCGAGCACAATACGCTTGGGCATGAATTTTAGCCCGAGCGCCAGCAGTAAGGGCCACAGGATATAAAACTGCTCCTCCACCGCCAGCGACCACAGATGCCCAAGCGGAGAAGGTGGGCCGAAACTTTCAAAATACGAAACCTGATGGAAAATAAACCACCAATTGCTCATATACACCAATGCGGCAGGTACATCTCCGCGCAAGGCCGTGAGCCGTGACGGATCGAAAAGCAACGAGCACAGGACAATGACAGCCACAACCGTCAACATGGCAGGCAGCAACCTTCTGGCACGACGCAACCAGAAATCTTTCATTTTAAAACTATGATATGTATCCCACTGACTCACCAAAATATCTGTAATCAGATACCCCGACAAAGTAAAAAACACGCCTACACCCAACAAACCACCTGGCAACCAATCCGAATTCAGATGATACACAATGACTGCGATGACCGCCAGCGCTCTTAAACCATCCAAACCTGGCATATAACGACGTTGTGACGACAACCGATTAGACTTCATTTCAGCCGCCGTCCTTCTTGCAAATTCAAGCTCCCTGTCTGTTTCAATGCTCTTCTGCCCTTTCCCTCTCCTGCACATCGTCTGCGATGCCCTGTAGCCTTTTCATTCATTATATAAAACTTCATAATCGTAATGATTTCAATGAAGTTAAAATTAATGACAATGTTTTTATTATATCATTCCTTTCCACAGTTAGGTAACCACTGATAGATATACAAAAAAAGGCATCTCTTCCCTTAGGAAGAAAATGCCTTTTTATTAGTATTCTATTCTCTTAAAATTTGATGATACCTGAGGTATGAAGGAAGACCAACAACATCAGGATCGGTGCAACATACCGAAGACCGAATAACCATACGTTGAACCAGAAGGGTTTGATGTTCGCATGCTCAGCCGCAGTCTTCCAGTAATAACCTGTGAATATAACAATCAACAAACCGCCTAACGGTAAGAAGATGTTGGATGCGGTAAAGTCTACGAAATCAAAGAATGATTTATCCCCTACTTTTAGTTCCGGCACCAGCCCCATGGACAATGCAGAAGGGACGCCCAGCATCAAGCACAGGACCGATACGACGATAACCGAGCGAACCCGGCTCCAACGCATACGCTCCATGACATAGGCTACTGGAACTTCCAGTAAGGATACCATAGAACCTAATGCAGCAACCGCCAGCAGTACGAAGAACAAACCGCCGAAGAAGGCACCAAAAGGCATTGCCGAGAAAGCAGCCGGCAAAGCAATGAAAACCAGCGATGGTCCTTGAGCCGGATTAATTCCGAAGGAGAAGGTTGTAGGGAAAATAATCATACCTGCGATAAACGCATAGATTAAATCTCCGCCACCAACTGCCAGCATGGCTCCACCCAGCGATTGACGGCGATCCACGTACGCACCGTACGTGATCATAATTCCCATCCCCAGTGAGAGTGAGAAGAAGGCATGTCCCAAAGCAACCAATGCAGACTCTATACTTAGCTTAGAGAAGTCGGGATTCAGAAAGAAGGATACGCCCGCACCAGAGCCTGGCAGCATAAGAGCGTTAATCATCAACACGAGCAACAGGATGACCTTGGCAGGAATCAAAATTTTATTGAACTTTTCAATCCCGTTCGATACCCCAAGAGTAACCACGACTGCTGTAAATGCAAAAACAACTAACAGCCAAACCAACGGCGCATAGCCGGAGGAAAAAGAAGCGAACTGTCCAGCAAAATCATTATTTGAAAACAGATTTCCGCTAAATGCCTCTACGGCATAATGCAGTGTCCAGCCTCCTACAATGGCATAGAACGACAAGATAACAAACGGCACGATAACAAACATGATGCTCATCTTGCCCCAAATCGGATGACCGCCTACTTTTACCATTGCAGAAGCAGCACTTCCTCGACCTGCACGACCAAGCGCAAGCTCTGCTAAAAGTACAGGCAAACCAACAAGCAACAGGCAGACAATAAACAATAAGAAAAATGCAGCTCCGCCATATTGTCCTGTAATATACGGAAATTTCCAAATATTACCTAGTCCTGCCGCACTTCCGATCGCCGCCAATATAAATCCAGCAGACGAGAAGCGTTCATTTTTATCAGACAGGCTGTTCTGCCCCTTGCTCAAATTCATTATATCCCCCTCATTCTCTCTACTTACGCATAAACATGAGCATGCGTACATAAATAATTTTTACTCATTATAGCGTAAGTAGGATGTAAGGTCATGCATAATTTTTCACTATTACCGGATTTATTTTCATAATGTTCGGTATCTACAAAATACAACAGAAAACTACATATTTTCTTCAACATCCTTCTTTATTATGGTCTCTCCCATGCGATTAGATACTTTTTGATAAATATACGAAATCGTCAACAGTACAACACCAAAAGAGAAGTAGGCTACAATCGTGCTTCCTGTCGTTAACAGACGTAGATCATACAACAGCAGCTTACCTGTCGACAGCAAGGTCAAGCCCAATCCAAATCTGCGAATGTAGATCACTCGCTTGAGGAAGCCGTATACAATATACAAAATGGCCAGCAGCAAATACACCAGACTGAACACAAGACCTGCATCCCCCAGGCGGAACTGAACTCCGAGAAAGGCGGTTATGATGCCCAGCAAATATACACCCATAATGACCGGATACAACTCGTTACTTCTATAATGTCGGGTCATCAGTGCGTTCAGGAAATCCCTGCTGCTGAAGAATACCAGCACATTAAAGGCTCCGAGTACCACCAATGCCACATAATCAGCAGCCGTATTTTGCGCATAATTTTCATGCAAGGTTGGAACCGTTACGGTGATCACCAGTGCCAGCGCATAGCCTATGACGTACAACGCCAAGCTGTAGTATTTAATCACCCGATCATACAGCAACCTCACCTTAGGCAGGAAATAAGCCAACACCAGCGATACGCAGGTATACAACAATACTTTGTATAAGGTGTAATGAGCAAACTCGTCGGATAAGATGATGTTATACCAATGCCCGGCTTCATACAAAAGGTAGAAATACACGTTCACCAAAGCTACATATTTAAACCCTTGCATGATATGCATTTCGTACAACCGATTGTTTTTGAAAGCATTCGGACGGCTAAATTCAATCGCATAGAAGACAGTAACGATCAACATTCCCAGTGTAATGAGCGTATATTTGAGTCCAAAATAATCCGTCTCAAATCCTGACAACAGATATATAGGGAAATCGACGAAAAAGAATGCACCCAGGCATAGTAATAAAATGCCCCAGCCAGCTCGTTCCAATTCCTTCAACCGGTAACGGTGCCCATATAATGTAAGAAGAACCGCTTCGATCAACCAGCCCATGGATAACCATCTCACTCCAAACTGGAACGGCACCATAAGGATCGCAAAGGTCAACGAAGTCGCATAAAATAATATTTTGGTTTGTTTCTCCTCTGGAATATATCGACGGACCCATTGTCCCAAGCCCCCGTACACCAAGCAAAAGACGAGGGCCAGCAAGCCTTTGTAATCATCCAGGCCTGCATCGTCGAACAGAGAATACAGAACGCAACAGCTCACGACTGTATTCAGAGCCAATAGGGAGAAATCCAGCCATGACAGTTTTGTTTTTAAACGGAACGGCACCCACAGCGTCATCCCGAGGTACATCGCAAATGTAATGACTGCATACAGCATGCTCGCTACGGCGCTTTCCGATAACCACGCCAGCACAATCATCAAGGGCGTATTAAGCAGAAAGCTAATATATTGCACGACGACCCACCGTTTGCGGAAGGATACAAGTAGAATCAGCAGGTTTAACAGGAACAAATAGCCCATGGCGATATACACGGCGTTCCCTTCCAGCCCGTTCGCTGCCATATAGGAAAACAGCGGAAGATAACCCCCTACTAAACCGAAAGAGCATATCGTTCGAGATTCATACCTTAATGACAGTAGCACAGCGGTCACCGTAACGAGTACGGATAAGCCTATACCTGTATACATTCCTATGATTTCTAACAAAAAGTAACTGTAAAAAATCGATCCGTACAGTACAGAAATACCGCCGCCCAAAATACCGAGCGCAAAGGTCTGCTTCTGCTTGCGGTACAACCATTCGCCGCCTCCTAGCATCAGCGCTCCTAGCAGAAAGAAGGCCACACCCTTCATATTTCCTGTAAACCAGTTCGAGTATGAGTATTTAAAAGCGGCTCCCACACCCAATATAATGAGCAAAATCCCCAGCTTGTTGATCCAGTTCAAGCCTAGCTTCATTTCAAACTGATTTTGCTTCATGCGCTTTTGCAGCGTTTCTTCGCTGATCTCTTCTTCTCCGAGCTGCTGGAACTCGCTTGCCGTCTGATGAAGCAATTTGCGCTCGGCCTCCTGAAACCGCTCGCGCTGTTCCATGATTCGGTCTCGAATCTCCTCTGAGAACAGTCGCAGTCTGGCGACGATCTCGTCCTGATCTTCTTTAAGCTCATGCGTAGTTTGCTGAATAAGCTGGTCCACCCGGTTTTTAGCCCCGTATTCAAAGGATGTCAGCCGATTTTCCCCTTCTGCGGTTCTGGAAGCAAAATAGGTCTCCAGCTTTTCACGTGAAATGCGAATCATATTCGCCTTTTCACTCAGCATTTGCTCTGTCAGCGCAGTGCGCAGCTTTCCATTTTCCTGCTCAATATGTCGTACTCGCTCTTCCAAGTGAATGCAGCGAGCCTGATAATCCTCGAACTTTTTTCGCAGAACCTCATTCTCCAAAATGATATCTGAGGCTTCATAGTCCGCGATTAATGTTTGATACTCCTTGAGCAGCTTGTTCTGTTCTTGGCGGATCGTATGTAAACGATCTTTAAAATCCTCCATGTTCTCCTCCATCGCTGTCCATTTTGGTAATCATTACATTTTACATGAAATTAAAAAGTCATTATAGAGACTATAGCCCATTTTGGGCGTTAAATTGGGGCTTTTACTTAAATATTCTTCCAGTTTTATGATCGCAGATAAAGTAGGATGGATATACATATGAAATAAAGCCTACCTTTCCCCTTCGCAAACATGAAACCCGCATGGATGTGTTGCAGACTCACGCCCTTGATTAACCTGCCAAAAATCCGTATACTAACAAAAAAGCAAACGATATTATGCCTGTGAAGAGCATCCAACTCGGAGGCGTTTACGCCAAGGACCATACGTTAGCGTAGGATATGGCGATATGTACCTAAGTAAACCGGACCCGCCCGTTACAGCGGAGCAAAGTGGATTGGAGAGTCATGACATCTGTCATGCTGTCCGGTCAATTTGGGTGGCACCGCGAGATCAAAGCGCTCCTCGTCCCATGTGGATGAGGGCGCTTTTTGTATTTTTATCCGAAAAGGAGTGCGGTGTCATGTTGGATATCAAATGGATCAGAGAGCATCAAGAGCAAGTTCAGACGGCAGCAGACGGCAAAGGAATACAGGTATCGGTTGCGAAGCTGTTGACCCTAGATGATCGCAGAAAGCAGCTACTTCAGGAAGTGGAACAGCTTCGGCAGAAGCGTAATCAGTGCAGTCAGGATATTGGCGCGCTAATCCATGCTGGCCAGAGTGAACAGGCAGAAGGGGCGAAGCGGCAGGTCAAAGAAATCAACGGACGGTTAGATCTTCTGGAAGCCCCACAACAGGAAGTAGAGGAACAGTTTCAACAGCTTTTGCTTCTGATGCCTAATATCGTATCGCCAGATACGCCACGGGGAAGATCGGATGAAGATAATGTAGAATTGGAGCGGGTCGGGTCGGTTCCAAACTTCGGATTTGAACCAAAGGATCATATGGCGCTTGGTGAGCTTCACAAGCTTATCGACGTCCCTCGCGGTGTCAAAACAGCCGGTACCCGTAACTACTATCTGACGGGAGCAGGGGTTGCATTGCATCGGGCTGTGCAGCAGCTTGCAGTGGATCTGCTGACTGCACGCGGATACCAGTTGCTGGATGTTCCGCTGATGGTACGTGCAGAGGCGATGCGCAGTACTGGCTTTTTTCCGCTTGGACTGGATCAGACGTACCGCATCACAGGAGAGGATCAGTGGCTTGTAGGCACTTCGGAAGTGCCACTGGTCTCGTATTACAGCGGTGAGATCGTGGATGTTACGGACCCGATACGGCTGGCAGCCGTGTCCGTATGTTTCCGCAATGAGGTCGGCTCGGCCGGAAGGGATGTGCACGGACTGTATCGTGTGCACCAGTTTGCCAAGGTTGAGCAGGTCGTCATCTGCGAAGCTAGCCTGGACGCTTCGGAACAGATGTTTCAGGAAATTACGCGAAATGCGGAAGACTTGCTTCAACAGCTGGAGCTGCCTTATCGCAAGATGGCTGTCTGTACAGGCGACATGGCGCAAAAAACCTACAAGCAGGTGGACATCGAGACATGGATGCCCAGCCGCCAGGCTTACGGCGAGACACATTCGTCGTCCCAACTGCTTGATTTCCAGGCGCGCCGTTCCAACATCCGGTACCGCAATGCGGACGGCAAGCTGAAATATTGTTACACGCTCAACAACACAGCGGTCGCTTCACCCCGGATTCTGATTCCGTTACTGGAGCATCACCAGCAAGAGGACGGTTCGATCCGTATTCCGGAGGCTTTACGCCCATATATGCCGCGAGGTATGGAATTTTTGCGTACTCCCTTGTTATGAAAACAGGAGCGCACTTTGAAAAGTAGTACACCATTAGCAGGATTTCCGATTGTAATCTTCACAAAAAAGACGAAGGATAAATATCCTTCGTCTTTTTTGATGTCTCATTGTCTCATTGTGCTTCTGCTTCCCATGCGCTGGCAGGGCCAAAGAATTCATAGTGGATATCCGAAGTAGGGATATTCCACTCCTTCAACAGGCCGTATACCGATTGCATGAACCCCTCAGGGCCGCAAAAGTAATATTGTGCGTTACGTTCCGGTATCACGGATTGTAACCAGGCCAGATCCAAACGGCCTTCCTTGTGAAAAGCCTGTGCCAGCCGATCCTGCTCCGTTGGTCTGCTGTAACACCAACGAACTGTAGCCTCTGCATGTGCGGCGACCAGCTTTTCCACCTCATTGCGCAGAGCATGGTTATCCCCGTTGACTGCTGCGTGGACAAAGGTAATAGGCCGATGCGGAGCAGATTTCACCAAGGAAGACAGCATACTCACCATCGGGGTTAGCCCGACCCCGCCGCTGATCAGCACGACAGGTCTGTGATCTGCCCGATCCAGTGTAAAATCACCCGCTGGTGCAGATACTTGAAGTACATCGCCCTCTTGCACCTGCTCATGCAGATACACGGATACTTTACCTGCCGGACGGGACTCTACAGCATCCTCACGCTTTACAGATATCCGGTAGTGGGATTGGCCCGGTGCATCGGAAAGACTGTATTGACGAATGTGAGTATTGTGTTCGCCCGGAATTTCCATCTTTAAGCTGATATATTGCCCAGGCTCGAATTCAGGCAGCACTTGTCCATCCTGTGGCACCAAATAGAAGGACGTAATTTGGTCGCTTTCCTTAACCTTTTTCTGCACAACAAAACTCTTAAAGTCTGACCAGCCTCCCTGCTGCTGTCCAGCCTCCTTGTACATTTCAGCTTCCATGTCTATAAATACGTTAGCGATCACACCGTAGGCCTCGGCCCATGCGGCAATGATCTCGTCTGTAGCTGCATCCCCCAATACGTCCTTGATCGCAGCGAGCAGATATTTTCCGACGATAGGGTAATGTTCTGGCTTAATTCCCAAACTGCGGTGCTTATGTGCAATCTGGCGTACCACCGGAAGAATTTCCTCCAGGCGGTCAATATGCTGTGCAGCCGCATATACAGCATTGGCCAGCGCTCCCTGTTGACGTCCTTGCTTCTGATTCGCGTGATTGAATATATTGAGAAGCTCGGGATGGGCCTCAAACATCATCTGGTAAAAACGCTTGGTGATTGTAGTTCCGTGTACCTCCAAAACAGGTACAGTCGATTTGATCGTTGCAATGGTTTGCTCACTTAGCATCTTTGTATCCCTCTTCTCTCCAAAATAAGATAACAAAGGGTATTTCAACATATGTCCCATTTGTTAATCCTCAATTTAAAACCAAGTATACCCACATAAAGTAACTGTTTATGTGATTCCAGTCACTTTAAATTTGAAATAATGTGAACGTGTCAATGACAAAACGCACAATTACAAACACTTCCTACAAACTGACGAGCTTTCCCCAAAGTTTCAAATATCTATATACCCATTTTGTATGTAGTGATCAGACTCCTCCTTTCTCCTAACAACATTTTCACCATGCTAAAGACTTCAATTTATTCCACTTGTAAACGCTTCCAATTAGGATAAAATCGAAAATGAGGTGCCGGACAAGCTATTCCGACCCATCCTATCCGTGTTAAAGGAGGCAGACGATATCGTGAAGTGGATCAACAGCAGCAAATGGTTAGCCGTATGGATTTGTATCCTATTCGCAGTGGCCAGTGCGGGTCTTCAACCCGATACAGCCCATGCCAATACAACAGGCGTTACGCAAGCAACCTACGGGACCGAGGCAAACCAAGCGCTGAATGGTTTGGACGTCGCCGATGATGAACTATCCCTGAGCGCAACAGCAAGCACAGCCATTACGAACGGAACGGATTGGAAAGACACCGCAGGTAACCCAATTCAGGCGAACAGCGGTAATATTCTAAAAGTAGGTTCTACTTATTATTGGTACGGCGAGCACGCCGAAAACTGGAAATTTGAAAAAGTGAACGTATATACCTCAACCGATTTGAAAAATTGGTCCTTCCGCAGCAGTATTCTCACCAAAGATTCCGCCCCTGAGCTGAATTCCAGCAAAATCGAGCGTCCCAAAGTCATCTACAACAAAACCACCGGAAAATATGTACTATGGGCGCACTATGAAAATGGCACGGACTACTCACTCGGTCGTGTAGCCGTCGCTACCAGCGATACACCCGACGGAAATTTTGCCTACCAAGGCAGCTTCCGCCCGCTGAATTACGAGTCTCGGGATATGACGGTGTTCACGGATACTGACGGTAGCGGCTACCTTATTACAGCTTCTCGTAAAAATGGCGGCGCCAACGATACGATGGCGATCTTCAAGCTGACAGCCGATTATACAAGCGTGCAGTCGTTCGTTGGCTGGATTTTTGAAAATGGCTATCGCGAAGCTCCTGCTGTTGTGAAAAAGAACAATACCTACTACCTGTTCACCTCGCAGGCATCCGGCTGGTATCCGAATCAGGGCGCTTACGCAACCGCCAGTTCCATGACTGGAAGCTGGTCTGCTCTGTCGCCCTTCGGTGATCCGGCGGCTTACGGCTCGCAAATCCATTCCATCGCCACGATTACAGGTAGCGCAGGAACCAGCTACATCTATATGGGCGATCGCTGGAATCCGCTCAATCTGAGCGACCACAAATTCATCTGGTTGCCACTAACTCTGAATGACTCCAACAAGACAGCAACCTTGAACTGGTACAGTAGCTGGGATCTGGATGCTGCGACAGGCACAGTAATTCTACCGTCCCTTGTGAATCATGCACAGGGCAAAACAGCGACTGCTAGCTCAGCAGCATCCGGTTCTCCAGCTTCACTGGCGAACGATGGCAACCCCCAAACCTCGTGGAAGGCTACTTCCGCATCCTGGCCCGCATGGTGGCAGGTCGATTTGGGCAGTACCAAGACCATCAGCGAAGTGGATATTTCATGGTTTATGTACAAAGGATCTGAAGCATATTACAAATATAAAATTGAATACAGCACGGATGGAGTTAACTACTCCACGATAGATCGTACAGGTAATACCACGTATGGTTTTACCAGTGACAAAGTCAATATCCAAGCTCGCTATGTGCGAATTAATCTTGTAAATGCAGTGCTATTTAATAATCCGAACAACTGGTATACCCCGACGGTGCATGAAGTAAGATTATTTGGCAATTAACCTTCACACTTGGAATATTGCCTTAATCCTTAAAAAAATATCGCACAGCTCTTGCGCAATGTTGTACCCATTTGCAGGAGCTGTGCGATTTGTGTTGAACCGCTATGTTCGAGTGCCTCTCTTAGACTCCTGAAGTATCACATGCCGGGCAGTGATAGTGAGTCGCAGATAATCAGATATCAAGCGCTGCATGATATCCTTGATATATTGCAGTCGTGATGGTAGATGCCTTAACGCAATCTCCGATTTGTGCGACATAAGGTGCACAATCAATTAACTCATCTACTACGTTTCTTCTTGGCCGTTGTCCAAGCGCACAAATGACTGAAGTACCTGGAACAAGATGTTCTTCACCATTTTGATCAGCGCAAGCAACACCTTCTTGTGTAACACATAGCCCTTTAAATCCTAAATGGACCTGAATGTTATTTTTTTCGATTTCTTTTAACATAATTGGTCGATGTCTAATATTAGCATCTGGAGCCAGCTCCGTTCTCATCTCTACCAGATGAACAGTCTTACCTTCCTGGGCAAGGTGAATTGCTGCTTCACAGCCTGCCAGACCGCCCCCCAATACGACTACGCTATCGCTAATTTTATCCTTCTCCAAATAGTAGTTATTAACAATAACTACATTATCGCCATTCAATCCAGGGATTGGAGGAACAATTGCTGCCGAGCCAGCTGCGATAATCAATGCATCAGCACTTTCTTTCTCTGCATACTCTTTAGTAACAGGTGTATTCAAACGAATCTCGACGCCAGCGTCCTTGGCCAGCTTACCGAGAGTAACACCTAACTCATACATCTCATATTTAAAAGGAATCGCCTGTTCTCCCCTTAGAATGCCGCCTACCTCGTCAGACTTCTCACATAGAATAACTTCATGTCCGCGTTTAGCCGCAGTAAGAGCTGCATAAAGTCCGCCTGGTCCTCCACCGGCTACTAGAACCTTGCGTGGATTAGGCGAAGGGTATATTTCTGTTCCGTCCATCTCACGACCAATTAACGGGTTAACCGTACAGCGTCTCGTGGATGTTTCTGCACGTTCTGCCATGCAGGTGAAGCATCTCAGACATTTAATAATGTCCTCGTCGCGGTTACTCATCACCTTTTTTGGAAGCTCTGGATCAGCCAGCAGTGCGCGAGCCATTTCAACAACATCCGCCTGACCGCTGGCAATGATTTCTTCCATTTGAGCCGGGTCATTTAATCCGCCAACCGTTGCAACTGGAATACTTACATGCTTCTTAATCTCTGCTGCAAGATAAACGTTACTTCCATGAGGTAAGAACATCGAAGGATGTGTGATACCAAAGCCTGTCTGATAAGTTCCAGCAGATACATGGAGCAAATCGACTCTTGATTCGATTAATTTAGCAATTTCTATACCTTCTGTCAGGTCATAGCCGCCTTCAAATAACTCCGAACCACTCATTCTAAACTCGATTGGGAAGCTAGCACCCACCGCTTTACGAACACTGTCAAGAACCTCCTGTGCGAAACGCACCCTGTTTTCCAAAGTTCCGCCATACTTGTCTGTTCTGCGGTTGAAATAAGGAGAAAAAAACTGATTAATCAACCATCCATGTCCGCCATGAACCATAATCATTTCATAACCTGCTCTTTTAGCCAGTCCAGCACATCTACCATAAGCTGCTACGATATCATCAATTAATTCTTGCGTAAGTTCCTTTACTTCTCTGCCGTCTGGACGTACTCCGGGGCTGGGGCCCCACTGAGCAAGTCCTTGTTTCTTATTTTTGTCAGTCAGATAAGTTCCTGCATACTGTCCAGAATGAGACAATTCCACACTGGCAATTGCCCCGTGACGGCGAATAGCGTCTGCAGTATAGGTAAAACTAGCAAGAGAATCTACTGTCCCCAGATCCAGATGGTACATATGGGAAGCTTCTGTCTCGGGATGAACCACGACTTCACTGACTGTAACTGACGCAGCACCGCCTTTTGCTCTTAATTCATAAAAAGCTGTAGATTTGGGTCCAATAGTGCAGTCTGCTGTAATATCCGTACCTCCCATAGGAGAGCCAAACATTCTATTTCTGAAAGTCACATTTCCAATTGTGATTGGTTTACATAGATTGGGATATTTTCTTTGCATGATCTCATGCTCCTTATCTGTATTTATTGCTATGGGTTAATTGATAGCTTTCTGATTCATATCCACAGCCATCTTCTGATTTTTTCGGGTAGTGAACTTATATACAAACGTCAGAATAAGTCCGGCTATGCCAAGAACGGCCGCAATGACAAAAGCTCTCTGATAGCTACTGTCTGTGCTGTAAACATGACTCATAATAGATGGGCCAAAGTATCCTGCTGTTGCAAATCCAATAAACATAATTCCATAATTCACACTATTATTTCTCACACCAAACTGATCGGCAGTAAATCCAGGAAATACCCCCATCAGTGCACCAAAGCATAAACCAATAACTGAAATACCAATATAGAATGTCAACACACTACCTTCGCCTGAAAAATAAAGCAATGTGAGTCCTATGACCGAAAAGACAGAAGAAAATGCCAGGGTATTGATTCGACCGATTTTGTCCGAAATATAGCCTGCAACGATTCGTCCGCCTGTATTAAACAATGCCAATACGGAAACAACTGTCGTAGCGGCTGCCGCAGACATCCCAATCATTTTCTGAGCTATAGGAGAAGCTTGTGATGTACACATGAGTCCGGCAAAAGCACCACACATTAATAACAAGATCATGATATAAAACAGAGGGCTTGAGAGCATGCCTTTCCAGTCTTTGTCGTTCTGAATAGAACGGCCAACATTTACAGTCTTGGGTGTCCATCCTGCAGGGACAAAATCAGAGGGACATTTCTCAATGAAGAAAGAAGCAGCACATACAATAATAAGAAATGCTATACCGATGATAATGAATGCTGATGTCACACCAGACCTACTGATTAAACTATTGGCAATAGGAGGTATAATAACTGAGCTTATTCCATAAGCAGCCGTTGTTATACCGCCAACTAATCCTCTTTTGTCAGGGAAAAACTTAATAGAGTTGCTAATTGTGCATCCGTAAACCATTCCCGTTCCTAGGCCGAGTACGATACCGTAAGCCAATACCAGGTAACCTACAGATGTTGCAAATCCTGATAAAATCATACCGCCTCCAAACAGCAAGCCCCCTACAAAGATCACTTTCTTGGGCCCGAACCGATCATTAATCCAGCCACCTGAAATCATCGTGATAGGACCTACCGAATTTGTAATCGTAAATGCTATAGCCAAATTCCCCGGTGTTAAACTAAGTCCTGTTACGCTACTCAAATATTCTGCCATTGGGGCAGAAAATACACTCCACGCGTAAATTGATCCAATACACAGATTAATAAAGCAGCTTGCAATCAGAATAATCCATCTCTTTTTTGTAAGTTCCACTAAGATCTTCTTCTCCCTCGTCGTTGTATTGTGAAATCATTCACATATTTCGAACTAATATTAACACGCACTTTCCAATATATCAATAGGAACATGTATGTAGTTATATGTTTCATTAAATATGTTTTCAATAATATATCAATCTTATTGTGGACTCGCTAAATATGTTATACTTAACCAATAAACGACGAAAATGTTAGGAAGAATGCCTTATGAGAACTTTAAAATATGCCATTCTGGGCTTGTTAAATAAAGAACCTATGACTGGTTATGATATCGGTAAAGAATTCAGTAAAGATTTAGGCGAATTTTGGACTGCAAAGCACAGTCAGATCTATCCAGAATTAAAAAAACTGCTTAATGAGGGACTTATCGTCTACGAGATCCAGATTAGCGGAGAAGTTTTAGAAAAAAAATTGTATTCGATTACGGAGAAAGGCAAAGAAGATTTTTTACAATGGTTAAAAAAGGCAGAGCCTATTGAACCTACTCCCAAAGATGTGTTTAGGCTGAGAATGTATTTTTCTAATCATATGGATATAACAACCCGATTATATTTGTTGGAACATCAGCTGCTTCAACATCAAGATAGGCTGGAACATTTACGCAAAAATAAAGAACGCTATGAAACTATTCCTCCTCTTGATAGTGATAATTTTGGCGATTATCTTGTATTAGATGGTGCTATTTTACGCGAAACTATAACCATACAATGGATAGAAAGTTTTATTGCTTATTGTAAAAAATAAAGCCTCTCCTTTTCCCCTTAATGGTTAACCAAAAGAAAGCATAAGGATCCGAGATCTGTAGCTCGAATCCTTATGCTTATTCTTTTATTCTTTACTTATCAACGCATCCGGTTCACTGTGGTAAACACAAATTTATCGTACCGATGCCGTGAGAACGAGTATTCAAATGGTATACCCGTATCCAGATAACCCACCTGCTCAATTTCCAAGATTGGATCATCCGCTGCGCAGTCCAAATGCTCCCGATCCAGTTCCGTCGACTTGGATGCCCGGATGGTACGGTGTGAACCGACAATATTAAGTCCCAGCTCCTCCTTAATATGTTTGTACACCGAGCCGTACAGCACCTCCTCTGTAATACCGCTGATCAGCTTCGTAGGCATGTATGTGCGCTCGATAACATAGGGCTCACCCTCCACGACACGCAGACGGATCACATGGTATACAGGAGAATTGGCATCAATGAATAGATGGGTCGCTACCTCTTCGGATGGAAATTGAACGTCAAAGGCGACGATTTTATTTTTAATTTCTTTCCCGCGCAGTACGTTGGTTAACCCCAGCATTTCATTTACGACAACGTTAACAGGGCCATTGTGAACCGATTTGACGATAAAGGTTCCATGTCCTCTTTTACGATTCAACAACCCGTCCATCACCAATGTGTCCAATGCCCGCTTAATCGTCATCCGACTTACACGAAACTCTTTTGCCAGTGAGATCTCATCGGGAATCGGATCATCACTGCTATAGGTCTTATTCATAATCCGCTCTTTGACCTCTTGTGCAATCCGCTCGTATTTGTTCATCTGTCTACCACCTGTACTAAAAATTATTTTATGTCAGCATTTTACCAAAACATCGGTAGCGCTGGTTCTTTTTATTCTGCAGGCGGGACGTTAAGGTATTACGGTATAAGTAAGTATACCGAACATTATACTTTCTCACCAGCGGCGTACAGCACAGTTCTTTGACGATGATGAAGAAAAAAAGGCGGTCCGGAGGACCACCTTAGAATCCGTTATTCTCGATCACCTGTTTGAACCAGTGCCCACTCTGTTTAACGGATCTCTTGCCACCGTTCTGAAGATCGACAGACACAAAACCATAGCGATTCTTATAAGCATTCGTCCAGGACCAGTTGTCCATAAACGTCCATAAGTGATAGCCCTTCACATTGGAGCCTTCTGAGATCGCTCTTTGGACCCATTTGAGATGCTCACGGATAAAATCAATGCGATAGTCATCGCGGATCATGCCCTGTTCATCTCTGAACTTTTCTTCACCTTGAACGCCCATTCCGTTTTCTGAAATGAAGCATTCAATGTTACCATAATTTTCTCTGACATTGGTCAGAATGTCGTAAATGCCTTTCTCATAAATCTCCCAGCCCCGCATCTCATTCATCTTGCGACCAGGCATGACGTAATAATCGAAGAAACGTTCCGGCACAAAAGGCGCATCCGGGTTCGGCAGACTTTCGCGAGCCTTGACTCTGCGCGGCTGATAATAGTTAATCCCCAGCAGGTCCACAGTGCCCTGGCGTATAATCTCCCGATCTCCGTCTTCCATGCTTGGTACATATCCCTCTTGGCGTAACAGCTCCACGAGCAAAGGATTGAATTCTCCCGTCACAGATGGGTCTAAAAAGGAACGGTTAAAGAACGCGTCGCATATTTCAGCAGCCTGCACGTCTGCCGGATGCTGACTACGCGGATAAGTCGGCGTCAGGTTCAAAATAATTCCGATTTTGCCCTTATAACCGCCCTCTCTGTAAGCCTTAATGACACTCGCGCTCGATAACAGAGTATTATATCCCACCTGTACAGCTTTACCGAAATCCACTTCATTCGGATAGTGGAAATCGTATAGATAGCCGCCTTCCACCGGGACAATCGGCTCGTTATGCGTAAACCATTTGGCTACACGATCCCCGAATAGCTCAAAGCAAGTGTTAGCGTAATCCACGTAAGCTTCGACCGTCTCCCGGTTCACCCAGCCTCCATTTTCCTGTAAAGCCATCGGCAAATCAAAATGATACAGATTCACAAACGGCTCAATACCCGCCTGATGCAACTCCTCAATGACGGAAGTATAGAATTGAACCGCCTGCTGGTTTATTGCACCTTTCCCTGCCGGAAACAGGCGTGACCAGGAAATAGAGAACCGGAAAGAGTTGTGGCCAAGTTCTTTCATGAGTGCAATATCCTCTTTGTAACGAGTATAGAAACGGGACGTATCGGCAGGGCCAACCCCATCATAGAAACGGTTCGGCTCCTGCTCAAACCAATAATCCCAAATGTTCGGTCCTTTGCCGTCTCCCTCCACGGTTCCTTCTGTTTGGGTAGCCGAAGCTGAGGAACCCCACCAGAAGTCGGATGGAAAACGGTATTGAATGGTTTGCTGCTCTATATCTTTCATTTCGGTATGATTCACAGCTCTACTCCTCTCTCTTTTGCAGTGAATAAACTGCTAATCTAGCAGCTTATTCACATTACATTCCAACAGTTTGATCCTTACCTGCAAGGGCTGCTTGGCTAAGCTCCTCTTCCTGCTCTTTACGAACGTTCATCCGATCAATAATTTTCAGGAACGGGAACCAGATGACAAAGACGACAGCCATATTAAACAACTGCAGCACGCCACCCATCAGGGAGCCCGTAGCCATCATTCCACTAAAGAACAACGGCATCGTCCAAGGAACCTGTATTCCGTTTGGCGGCGGCACAATCCCGGTGGTCATGGCAAAGTAAGTAATCAGCGTAACGATCATTGGAGAAATAACCCATGGAACAAAAATAAGCGGATTCATCACAATCGGCAGACCGAATATGACGGGTTCGTTGACATTAAACAGACCCGGTCCAAGGGCCAGCTTACTGACCTGCTTCAATTGCTTACTCTTCAGGAAGATCAGAATCGAAAGCACGACAGCCAGTGTCATACCTGTACCACCGATACCTACGGTGTAAATATCCACAAACTGCTTGGTGATGATATGCGGCAGTTCTGCTCCTTTGGAGTACGCTTCATAGTTTTCAAGTGCCAGCGTATTCCAGATGGGGTCCATAACCGAGTTAATAATAATTTGACCATGAAGCCCAAAGAACCATAATAGCTGAACAAAGAAAATAGCAATCAATGTAGGTATAATGCCACTGCCCAAATGCACCAGAGGTGCCTGTACAGCATGATAAATCAGATCATGCAGGTTATTATGAAGGGTCAGTGTAACTACAACATTAATGATCAAAAATATGCCCAATGTAATACATGCCGGAAGCAAAGCGGCAAATGATTTGGCAACTGCCGGCGGAACGCCTGGAGGCATTTTAATGACAAAATTCCGCTGCGTCACCTTTCGGTATATCTCAGCCGCGATAAAAGCGACGATCATACCAAGGAACATGCCTTTGGCACCGATCCGATCAACCGGAATGACACCAGCAATCGTGGCACCGCTTTCTTGTGTCAGCACAAACGGGGTGAGCATCAAGAAACTGGCCAACGCAATCATCCCGCCGAATATGGGCTCGACCTTATAACTTCGAGATAAATAATACCCAATCCCGACGATTACAAATAAGGTCATGATATTCAGTGTGGCATTAGGCGCAATGTTCAGCAGACTGCTAAAAGTCGCATAATTGCCGTCGCCCATCCACCCTTTTAGAAACGGCAGATTGATAATAACGACGATAATGGAGCCAAAAACAGTTAATGGAAATGACAGCATAAATGCATCACGCAGTACAGTAAGATAGCGGTTGTTGTTCAGTTTACCGGCAATAGGTATCAGTATCCGGCTTAATTTTTCAAACAAAGCCTATTCCTCCCCGCGAAGTGACTTGCATCAATAGGGTTGCAAGCTTTTCATGTCCCAAATTTCACAAACTTACATGTTCCGTTATAAATTTCTGGATTTGAACAGCTCCAGCAATTCTAGAACCAGATCCTTCATGGTAACCGTGGACATCAGATGATCCTCGGCATGCATTAGAAGGAGCGAGAAAGGAGTTTGGGTACCTCCCGCTTCCTTCTTAACCATTTGAAAATGGATATCATGCGCAGCACGTAAATCCTGCTTGGCTTGTTTGAGCAGTTCGTCCGCACCTTCTACATTCTCATTTCGGTATTCGGTCAGCGCCTGAATTACTTTACTGCGAGCGCTTCCACTATGAAGAATAAGTTGGAAACTAATTTGCTCTTCCGTCAGTTCAGCTATATTGACTTTATCCATTTTTGCGTTCCACCAGCTTCACGGCCTGTTCGTAGGCTTTCTTACCGTCAACCATCCCGTATGCCATCATGTCAATCACTTCTACATGAATACCATATTGGGCTGCTTCCTTTTCCAGCTGTCCTTTAAGAAAACTCATTTGCGGGCCAATCAATACTGCGTCAGCCTTAGCCATGTCTTCTGCCGCCTGATCTTGACCTACTGCCCAAATTTCAGCCTCGTCTCCAATGGACTTAGCATAATCCTGCATCTTAGTAACCAGCAAACTTGTAGACATACCTGAGCTGCACGCCAGCAAAATTTTCTTCATGATTGTTCCTTCCCTTCAAGGTCTGATTGGATGTTAACTACTAGAAAACGTTTACAGCGTAATTATAAATCCAGTTTTTTGATTTGTCTATACATTTAATATATATGTATAGACTTTTTTTAAAATGACACTGTTTCTTCACTTTTTTTCTTGAAAATGAACGTGATCTCTTATCTTTAATCTCTCAATAATAGCTGAAAATTAGAAAAATTTAGAATATCATGAAACATTCCTACATTTTTATCGTCTATATTATGGAATACCTTACGTATGAAGGTAAGATTTTTTGAAGCCCGAAGTTAAAAAATCAACTCACAAAGGAGCTTATGCATGTTAAAAAAGTTAGGATTAGCTGCATTGATTCTGGTTACTAGCCTCTCCGTTATTGGAACAGGCTGGGCCGCATCCAGCACAACAACCATTGAAGTTTCTAAAACTGCTCTGGATTACAACGTTGCTCGCCCGCTGAGCGATGGTGCTTTTCATGATGGCTTATTGGCTGCTGAAACATCTGCTGGAAACCTCGTGTATTACAATACCAAAGGAGCAAAAGCTTTCTCACTTCCCGCCGAGCTTAAGCCCATTGGTGATTTTCATGAGCAGCGAGCCGTCGTCAAAAATGCAAAAACCAATCTTTATGGATACATTAACACCAAAGGGACACTGGTCATCCCTTGCCAATATACCGAAGCCAATTTCTTTTCCGAAGGAAAAGCCAAGGTTACCATAGCAGACACCAAAGAAAATGCAATTATAGATCGAACGGGAAAAATTCTTTCTCATTTTAAAGAAAATGGGGATTCAGAATATATATTTACGGACGGTCTGGCTCTTGCCTACGCCCCCAACACTGGCAAGATCGGTTTTTTGAATGCCTCTGGTCAACTAGCAATTCCTTATAAATATAAATATAGTCGTGGTTTCTCGGATGGCTTAGCTATTGTTCAAAATAGCAAAGGGCTATACGGGTATATCAATACAGCAGGGAAAGAAGTCATTCCACTTCAATATAAATCTGGCGGAGACTTTTCGGAAGGATTAGCCCCGGTGCAAAATACCAAGGGGAAATGGGGATTCATCAATAAACAGGGAAAAGTCGTGATTCCCTTTAAATTTACAGATGCCCAGGATTTTAGTGAAGGCCTGGCGAGTGTGAAAAATGCAAAAAACGAAGTCGGATTTATTGATAAAAACGGAACGCTGGTCATTAAATATCAACAAAAATATGATGTTACCTCTCCGTTCAAAGAAGGCTTTGCTTTAGTCGGTAAACAAACACAATCATCCGTCTCAGACGGCAAATTCGGTTACATCAATCGTCAAGGACAACTGCTGACTAAACTTGAGTACAGAGCCGAATCCTCCTCCTTCTCTAATGGCTATGCTGTTGCTTTTATCAAGCCAGGCAAAGCTTTCATTGTATCTAAACATTCCGTTTCAAAATAAAAAAGACGACCCCGGAAACAGATCGAGTGGATCTGCTTCCGGGGTCATTAAATTTCCAATATATCGAATATAATTAGTCGTGTGTGTAGAATTTCACTCCAGGTAGATCTGCTGCCACCCACGAGTAGTTGATGGTATTACTGTTATAATTTTTGGTCCCCGCCTGAGCAACCTGTACCTCTTTCAAAATCGTAATCGATGAACCCTTCGGTCTGACAACGACTACATGACCATGACCATCTTCTTTCTTGATCCCGATCGTAGGATACCCGAGATTGGCTCTTTTTTGTGCATCCTGAAAGGTTACAGAGTACCAGCCCGGCGCCCTTTTATTCAGTAAGGCATCAGCCATTTGATTGGCTAAGCCACTTGGTAAGTCAGCCGACATCGCGGACATCACATCTTGAGCAAAAATATTACACTTCGTTCCACCTACTGGCGAATACTTTTTGTTCGTTTCTACCTTAAAACTGTCAATTACAGATGCATAAGTACTTGCACTTCTAGCCATTGAAAATTCCCCCTGAGTATAAGTTGTAGAGGAATTGACGGAGTCGCTTGAACATCTGAATGGCTCCACATTCATTGATGTTGGCCTCCATTCCCTCTCAACTATTAGGGTGATTTCCAGCTTACTTTAACAACGTAATACCACAAAAAATTAACTTCATTCTCATAACTGAAGGCTTTCTTCACTGATTACGGTTGGAACGATAAGCTCAGGAGTAGTCGTAGGCTTCGTTTGTGTTAAATAGTCTGCTGCCCCCACCATCAGAGCGATGCCTATAAATAGCACGATCCAATTACGATTCTTTTTCATCATCTGTACCTCTCATTCTTCACTCCGCCCATTCAGCCACTTGAACCAATGGAGCAGATGACTGAATCGGTATTCATGCTGCGAAGCGTACGTCCATACTTCCGGCTCTTCACCGGGCTCCTTCCAGACTAGCATGGAAAAGTGACCTTCTTCCTCGCTCGCAACCGACAGCAGCGAAAGACGATCATCTCCGAATCGGTATGGAGCCGATTCCACCCAGTAATTCCGCATATCGCTGATCCAGCTGCGGAACTGCTCTGTACCTGCGATCCGCAGGACTTCATCAGGTAGGAGCAGATGCTCGTCGATATCCTTCCAATCCCCCGCATATCGGTACCGCGCTGCCAGCATTGGACTGAGTGGTCGGATTTTACCGGGAGCCAACGTAGGCATATAGGCGACGGGAACGACCGGACCGATACTCTGGATAGCATAAGAGCGAGCTTCCTCCTCACTCATTCCGTAAGACATAGCCTCCACGAGAAAATCGTTCCGTCTTACACCAAACTGATGCTGATACTGTGACATTTCATCCTGTAACTCCAGTACCATACCCTGTGCCGTTTCTGTTCCGATCATTCCCAAACACCTCTCATTCCAAAATATAGTCGTGCAATTCCCGTTGCGCTCGATACTTTGCCCAATTGAATTCAGGCCAAGCCGATTCTTCTCTCGTCATGCTCGTCAAACGGGCTTGTAAAAACTCATCTAGTGATCCATGTTCCTTACGGCTAAAGTCAATCAGCAGCGGAATCGCGTCCGCCGATAGCTCACTCAAATATTCCTTATCTATCACCGATGTCGTGCGATACCGTTCGAGATTATTTTCAGCTATCCGTATATCAATGCCCACATAGTTCACGACGACATAGGCGACCAGAGCGAGTACAATATAATATTTCGCCAACGGCAGTTGACGGAAATGAATGCGCATTGCTGCAATAAGCAGTAGCAAGCCCAGAAAAATCATAAACGCGTGTACCAAATAGCGGGTGTACGTATATCCGTATGCTTCTTCGTACATAACCAGCCGGGTATATCCCGAATACAGCATCACACCCGAACAACCCACGAGTATGTACAGCAGGCCACTGTTCATTTTTTGCACTATACCTGATCCAAATTCAGTCCACTTCAATACACTGATCATCAGCACAAAGTTGATACCTGTTACCATAACCAGCTCCCCGAATCCTCTTCTAGCATATTCGGCATACGAGGTTCCTTCGGGCAGAGCACCTTCCCATGCACCAAACAAATATCCGAACTGCAACACGACGAACACAACATACACCAGATTCATGACAATCAGCACCGTAGCGGTAATTACAGGATCAAATTTGATCGCGACCGGCTCGTGGTAAGGCACCGTTGGTCGGTCAATCATCACTGAAGATTGACCATCATACTCGGTGGTTTGGCCATTCGTGCGCTCATCTAACCCGTGCCATGATTGGGCCTCTCTCTGCGTATTACGCGGAGCAGGCTGTACAAATCCCCACAAGTAACAGAAGAAACAGAAGGTGAAAAAGCAGGTCCAGATCAGCCGCAGCATGCCACTCCCAAAGGACAGTGTGCCGATCCAATCGGGTATGCCAGATAACAACTTTTCGAACATCCCATCCGCCGAAGCCAGCAAAGATATGATAATGAACAGTAGCGGCAAGGCAATAAGTAAACCAATCATCACTTTGCCCAATACACGCTTACGCTCATCCTTTACATTCCGAAGGGCTACTGTCTTGACCATCCGAAAGGGGGTCACGATATGACGAAAGTTTTGATAAAACCAATGGCTTAACGCCTGACCAATAATACCGGGTTCTGACCAGCCATGCCTTTTCTCCCCAAACAGCAGCACCATATGTACGCTAATCAGAGCAGGTATCGCCAACGCATTTAACACATACAGGACCGGATTATTGAACAGCGCATATGTCAATGCCAGCATGAAAATGATCACAAACAGCAAACGCCCTATCCATGATCTGGACTGGAAACGATCTCGGTTAAAGGCATACATATAGGCGTAAAACCCAATAACAAAAATTGGCATGGACACGCCCAGCCCATGTCCGTAAAACAGATATTGATGAACCAGCGCCAACACAATTGCGCCAGCAAATGCGGACAGAAACGACGTTTTCGGCAAAGACGTTCCATTCATCTTGTCATGCATGGTAAATACCTCCACAAATATGCTTTATAACCCTTATTGTAGATGATAAAATAAGAAGATAAAGAGAAATTAATTCAAACAAAATTTCCTATTTTATAAAAGTGGCTACGCTTTTAATCAAATATAGGGGAAACGGAGCAACCTTGAATGAAACTCCATGCCCAATTTTTAAGGCTTCACTCACACGCAGCTGACGACAAGGACGAAAACCATACCATAGAGACGACGCTGGATGAGCTGGCGGCTATTTTTGACTGTACTCACCGCAACGCCTTGATGATCATTCAGAAAATGGAGCAGCACGACTGGATACAATGGACTCCTCGCCGAGGCAGAGGTCGCCGCTCCAGTCTGCGCTTCCTCATTCAGCCGGAAGACATTGCCGTGCAATCCATGATGCAAGCCATAGACCGCCATGATATCAAACGCGCGCTGGATGAAATTCGAGTTCATTCACGCTCCTCCACTATGCAGGAGCATTTGCAAGGCTGGCTGCTGAATTATTTTGGGCATCACGCGGAGGTGCGCAGTGATCAGCAGCAGATCGACACGCTGCGTCTGCCTATTCGCCAGCAGCTCTATACGCTGGACCCGTTGTATTTGAACTGGCTCGCCGAGTCCTTCGTATCCAGCCACGTCTTTGATGGTCTGGCCCGCCGGGCGAACGAAAGCGGCGAGATTTTGCCGGGATTGGCGCACGCTTGGGAGGTGGACACCACTCGTACACAGTGGACCTTTTTCCTGCGTAAAGAAGTGTTGTTTCATAACGGAAAAATACTGACCGCTGAAGACGTCGTCTATACCTTTGAGCGACTGAGTCGGGCGCCGGGAAGGAGACTTTATCATTTTATCGTCAGGCAAATTCAGCACGTCCAGGCGCTAAGTCCAACGATAGTACGCTTCGTACTAAAGGAGCCGAACGAGCTATTTCTATCCTTCCTGTGTACCAGCCGGGCTGCGATTGTGCCGCGTGAGCTTAATCAGGTGGGTGAAGCCGCCTTTGGCATCCGCCCTGTCGGTACAGGGGCATTCAAAGTCACGGAAATGAACGAAAGCCTGTGTACACTGGAGGCTTTCGCACCTTATTTTCAAGGCCGAGCTCATCTGGACCGAGTGGAAATTGTCCAACTCCCATGGGCGACTAAGCTGGAATCGTCGGATACGGAAGACACCGCTTCTTCTTTTCACATTATCCATAATCCCGTATCGGCGGGAGATACGGATACCGCATGGAGCCAGATTCACTCGGCGGCTTCGGTACGCAAATTTATCACATGTAATACACACAAGGATGGACCACTACGCAATCCAGAAATACGTGCCCGCATTGTAGCATGTCTGGATCATCGCTCCCTTCCTCCAGCAGTGGATTCATCTAACGATTCTTATGAACCACTGGCGGCGCTGCAAATTGCTACCATTCCCGAGTATAAAGCAGACGCAGACCGGGTTGCGGCTCAGCTCGAATCCTGTGGGTATACCTGTAACATCGTGGCCGCATCTATGAACGAATTCAAAAGCTCATCTATCCGTATGGAGTCAGACTTAATCATCTTTTCTCTCTTTCGTGACCGTGATGAGCAATTACGCCTGTTTGACTTGTATCTCAATGTATCTGGGCATGTGGAGCCTCATAGCCGTGTGGATATCGAAAGACTGCTGCGTGAAATTGCACGGGAGGCCGATCATACTGTTAGGGCGCAGCAATTCGAACATATCGAAACTCGGCTCATGGATGAGCACCAGCTGCATATTTTATATGAAAAGCCCGTTCAGACGGCCTATCTCCCTTCTGTGCGTGGCGTATCTTTTAACAGTCAGGGCTGGGTGGATCTGCGTCATGTCTGGTTTCCGCCTGCTGTACCTCCATCATCCAAGCCTTGAGCCAAGCGGTCCATTCAAGCGCATCGCATGATCAAAAAAAGGCATCCTCTTTTCACAAGAGGATACCTTTTGGGTTACGACAATCCAGATCTTTTCAAGTAGATGTATCAAGGGATGAAAATGCCCATCCCCCCAACCCATGACTGTGGACATCGCTAGGATCTTCCATAGGAGGGGTAACGGGTGAAAAATTCAATAGGATAAAAACATTAAATGCGAGCAGAGAAAAAACGATCTTTTTTATCATGGATGTACTCTACCTCTCCAAGTAAGTTTTTATATTCCTCTTTGTCCTGAGAAGTGGCAGTATGTCGATACTTTTCAAATAATCCTACACATTTGATTGTGACAGGATTACCATTCAGCACGACGGAATAAGAAAGGCTCTCAAGCAAGAATTTCATACCTTTGGTATAACGATGTTTGTTGAGATCATAACAAGCCATCTCTGCCAAAAATCGTGCATAGAGATCTGCTGACATTTGCTCCGTATAAGTGCCAACCTTGACATGCTGATCTGCAAATGCCTCAATTTGTTTTTCAAAACGTTGCAGTACATGGTCTACATTAAAATCATAACGGTTGGCCGCTACCATAATTTTATGTAACCCCACGAGAATTTCGCCTTCGTTTTTTTCCAAATAATCTACATACTGTGGAATCACATCCAGACTGCCGGACATCAACTGATATAAATACCCGTTGGCCTCAGCCCAGTTGCTACAAAGGGCCTTTAAACGCCGAGCTTCTTCCGTATCCTCTTGCACCCAGCTCAAATCAGAGTATAGGGATACAAATTCCAGTGCCTTCTGATAATCCCCGCGCTCATCCCACACCCCGGCACGCAGCACGTAAGAATATACAATATACATAAACAAAGGACCCTTAGGTTCCTTGCCACGCTCCGGTCTTCTGGTATTTCCGTATTTTTGCTCGTATTGTACCTTGGCTTTTTGAGCCATTTTTTCAGCAAACCACTCTACTTTATCCCAACGCCGCAAGGAGGCATAGGTATTAGCCAAGTCTCTTAAGGCATCCAGTTGGTCTGCTTCACCCAATCGCTCCACAAAGCTTTCAAAGTGTGTGGCTGCCCATAAGTTTTCGTCCTGGTCATCGCCAACGGCAATCGTAAATAAACGGTATTGGCAGAGCGCCAGACGCTCTGAATGTTGGTACTTCTCACTTTCCGAAACATTTTTATAAATAATTGCCGCAGCCTCGAACTTACCTTCACTGAATAATTCTTCTGCTGTCTCAAACAAAGCTGGGGCGTATATGAGATAGTCCATCATAAACTCCACGACTTGCTTAATACAATCCAGTTTGTTCAGCTCTGCACAGCGATGCAAAAAGGGACGAACCCGTCGCCAATTCGGTGCCGTATTCCGTATAAATTCATCAATGTATAACTCATAGAGGCTCCCTTCTTCAAGCCCCATGCCTGCACCAATTCGATCCAACAGCAGCATTGCAATCGGACGATTACCGTTAATAATGGCACTGATCGTTCCTGCATTAATACCTGTGTTCTCCCCAAACTTACTAATCGTAATTCCTTCTCGTCTGATGTACTGCTCCAGCTCTGCGCGAATTGTGGTTGTTTCCTTCAAATCAGGCACCCCCAGGGATTACTTGCATGATTACAATACAAAAAAAGAAAATTCCCGTGAATATTCCCTTAATTATACAAAAGAAAGCCCACTTAGCCAACCGCTCAAGTAAATTTATATCAAAAAATTCAATAATTCTCCGAATTGCCGTATACTACGGGGAGGTGAGCCGAACAGCTACACCCAATCGGTACGCAGGAAAGGATGCGACAAATGGACAACACCCCTACAACAGAACAAGAGATTGCACAATGGATGGTCGCGCAGATCCGTGAAGTGGGCACCCTGAAACAAGAAGATGCAATTGCATATGTACGCTCTGAGTATGGAGAGCAGTATGTGTTTATAAGCGAGCATGGTCATGTATCTCTGGAAAAAGAAATCAAAAAAGCATTCCGCAAGCTTCATGGTGGCAGAATTGCATGGGATCGTGACGGATTTCTCTGGGCCTGGACTTAACAAGCAAAGCATCTGCCCTAGGCAGGTGTTTTTTTAATCATTTATCCATATATCCTCTGGAGTCGGTTAATTTCTTCCTTCACAAACTGTCGGAGTGTTACAGGCTCCACAACTTCAACCCTACCGATCCAATCCATAGCATCGCGACAAGCCGCTTCATAACTATACATGTTGACCGTTAGAATGAAATGATTGCCTTCCTGTACAGACTGGATGATTTCCATCTTTTCGCTATAATTTCCGCTTGCTTCTTATTCGTTCGGATCAAAACGGGATAGTATTCTTTCTCTGTACAAAGCTGCTTAAACGCGGTTTCTTGCCTCATCCAATGATGTTCCAGCGAAAAATCCACCGGAACCTCAAAGACTTCCGCAGACGGCAGAACCTCCTTGATTCGCTCACATTTAAAGGTCCGAATCTCCTGCCCAACTTCACAGAAGGCAATGAGATACCAATCTCCTTTTTTCACCACAAGTCCATAGGGATGCACATGACGGGAAGAACAGATTCCGTCAGCTTTCTCATATTGAATGGTTATTTTATGTGATCCCCACACTGCAGTTCTCACGGCCTCAAGACAAGGAATTGCTATACGTTCCGTCCACCACGGCGTATCATCAAAATAAAACCGCGCTTTGGCTTTCTTAATATCGGACTGATACGGGTCTGGCATCGTCTGTTCCAGTTTGAGCAGAGCATTCTTTAACTTCAAACCCGATTCCGTGGGCCCGCCTGTATAAATGCCCATCCCTGTTAAATACAACTGAATGACATCCCCGCCGGCTTCAGCCAGGAGGTCGATATCCCTGTAAATGGAGCGTACAGAGGTTTCCAGTGCCAACGCCAATTCCTTGGCCTTCATTCTCCCTCTAGATTCGATACATAATAAAATCGCGATTAAACGATGCAGTCTCACAATCATACCTCCACAATAGATGGTTAACCCGAATTGAAAAGATGATGCAAAGATTGTTGACACCCTGTTGGCAGTAATAGGTGTGTATCATAGAAGTAAAGGGGTGTGATGGATGATGAATATTGGATATTGGGGACGGGATTCGGCGCGTATCATGCCTCACTGTTAAACAACCATCCCAAGGTAAACAAAGTCATAATATTTGGAAGGAACGAAACCAAGCTGCAAAAGCTGAAAGAGGAGCTAAACGTAGAAGTCACACAAAATATAGAGGATATTCTGCTGGACCCAGACGTGGATATCGTCAATCTATGCCTGCCCTCCCAGCTGCATAGGTCATATGCCGTGGATGCGCTGAAGCACGGTAAGCATGTATTTTGTGAAACACCGGTTTGCTTTGATCTCGAAGACGCTCTTCTTATGCAACAAGCTGAGAAGCAATATGGCAAAAAGATTCTGGTCAACCAGTTCATTAAGTTTGATCCCGCCTATACCTATCTGTATGAGGCATACCGCCAACAGAAATACGGGAAGCTCATCTCCTTATCTTTGAAAAGAGAAACGCCTCCTCTGTGGGGGGATCTTGGACTGAGCTCCATCCCTACTCAGTTCATGATTCATGAACTGGATTTATTGACCTGGCTATTAGGCCCCTGTGATCCATGTACAGTCTGGGGTACAGAAGTTACCCATCCTGAACAAGCACAGGTTCGAGCTTACTTTCAGCATCGGGATACATTCACAGAAGTCATCGCCTCATCCCACATGCCGGGAAGCTACCCCTTCACAGTGGCTTATGAGGCTTATTTTGAAAAGGCCAAGCTGGTATTTCATGAAAGCGACGAAAACGATCTTATACCTACCGCATTATATGAGTATACCGCATCAGGACAGCAAAAAATCAACCTCGAATCGGCCAATCCATATGAAAAAAGTTGGGATCATGCACTTGAATGCTTTGGCGGACATTCGGAAAGCCTGATTCCACTGGAATCAGCTGTACAAGCGCTGAAAGTGGCTGTTGAGATTAAAAGCAGACTGGGGCAAGCCCAACGTTAACCCCGTATTTTTTCTTATGCCTGTTCTTATCTACGGAAGTCAGCTTCCTATAAGGAAGCTGTATCCGCAGGCAAAGAAACTTCGTCCGCGTAGTTCGTTGCCATAATCTTGGCTACACGGGCCGGGTCGGTCGTCTGCCCCAACGCCCACATCATTTTCGTCACCAGCGCTTCCGTTGTCATGTCATACCCCGGAATAACGCCCTTCTCCAGTACCTTTTGCCCCACTTCGTAAATCGTCAAATCCCCGCCCTCATAAGGACATTGAGTAGTCACGACAATACTCATACCGCCCTTCATCAGTTCCTCGATTTTGCTGATCAAGCTTCTTTCTTTAAAAGGGACGCCGCCCATACCAAAGCCCTCAATGACGATACCTTTATAGCCCAAGCCCTGAATGGCATCGAAAATCGCCGGATTCGTACCCGGAATCAGCCTGAGTAGAAATACCTCCGAAGCATACCCGTCGTTGTATGGGTGACGAACGGTGCCGCGATTTGCAAATACGCCCTCCGTATAGACCACCTTACCGTTCTCCACGAGGCCAATGTACGGATAGTTAATACTCTCAAAGGCGTTATAGCTGCGTGTTCTGATTTTCGAGCTGCGGCTACCATTGATAATTTTGCCGTTAAACACGACAAAAACCCCGGCCACCTCGCCACAAGCGGTCAGGAATGAGTCGATTACATTTTTTTTGGAATCGCTGTGCTCCGCCAAAATAGAAACCTGCGAACCTGTCAAGACGACGGGTTTGTCTACAGTTCCCAACATGAAGCTCAAGGCTGAAGCTGTATAAGCCATCGTATCCGTGCCGTGTGCAATGACAATACCATCGTATTGATCGAGCGAACGATGTACCATACGGGCGATGGAAGCCCAATCCTCTGGTTGTGTATTGGTGCTATCAATGCTCATCAGATTATGGGCATCAATCTCGCAAATCTCCTTCAGCTCCGGGATTTCCGCCAAAATATTTTCAGCCGATTGGGTCGGTGTCAGGCCGTTTTCTTGATAGGAGGAAGAAATGGTCCCTCCAGTATTAATGAACAAAACCTTTTTCATATGCCAATGTTCCTTCCCGATTACATCTTCACTGTATTGTTCTTAGAATTTATCATGAATAAGTGTGATAAGCTACTTTGCAATGGAAAAGAATTTGGGATATGAGGGGCCAAAAAAAGCACGACAAACAAGCGCGGGCTTTCCTTCCTCCTGCGACTTGTCTAACGTGCTTTTTACTATAGGTGCAATACTCTACAGCGCTGCACATACCTATAAGCCATCCACGTACTTCTTACGGGGATACAGGCTGATCCTGTGGCGCTCTTTGTCCCAACGCTTTGCCCAGAAACTGCCGTGTCCGTTCTTCCTTCGGATTGGTGAAAAACTGCTCCACGGGTCCCTGCTCTACAATCACGCCATGCTCCATCAGCACAACCCGATCCGCTACATCTCTCGCAAAACCAAGCTCATGCGTGACAATAATCATCGTATTTCCTTCACTCGCCACCTTTTGGATCACGGACAGCACTTCATCCACCAGTTCAGGATCAAGTGAGGAAGTCGGTTCATCGAATAACAACACCTGCGGATTTAGTGCCAAAGCACGGGCAATCGCAACTCGCTGCTGCTGTCCACCCGAAAGCTGGGCAGGATAATAGGTCATACGATCCTTTAACCCGACCTTTTCCAAAATGCCTTCACTGATCTCCCTCGCCTGCTTACGATCCAGCTTTTTCACACTGGTCAGACCAATCATCACATTATGGAGTGCATTCAAATTTTTAAACAACTGATATTGCTGAAATACCATTGCCGTTGCCATCCTTAGTCCGAGAATGTCCTTTTTTCCCGCCTTGGCGGCATCGACCTTTACACCGTTAATTTCAATGACTCCGCTGTTTGGCTGTTCCAAAAAATTAATGCTGCGCAGCAGCGTGGACTTCCCCGATCCGCTTGGGCCCAGGATGACTACAACTTCTCCCTTGCCTACCGTCAGGTCTATGCCCTTCAACACATGATGCTGCCCAAAATGCTTATGAATTTGATGAAGTTGAATCATACCCTTACTCACTTCTTTCGTAAATTCGAATACGCTTCTCCAGCACGACAAGCCCGCGCTCAATAATAATGCACACCAACCAGTAAATCAGAGACACCGCAACATATACCTCAAAAAAAGCCAACGCCCGCGCGCCCATAATTTTAGCCTGTCCCATCATATCGACGACACCGATCATAAAAATAAAAGACGTATCCTTCACCGTACTGATCAGCGTGTTTCCCAAATTGGGCAAAGCCACCGTCAACGCCTGTGGTAGCACAATTTTGAGCATAATCTGTGTTTGACTCATCCCGATGGAATTGGCAGCCTCAAATTGTCCCCGGTCGACTGAATGAATCGCCGCCCGGAACGTCTCCGACAGATAACCCCCGAGATTTAGTGAAAATGACAACAATGCGAAAACCTCGGGTGGAATCACGTAGATATTTAATTGCTGTAAGAAACCGTATTCGCTCTGAAAATAATATAAAAACTTGGGTATTCCATAATATACGAGAAACAGCTGCACAATAAGCGGTGTTCCCCGAATGTAGGAGACATACAGCGTAGACAGTTGCGCCAAGACAGGCACCTTGTATATCCGAATTAACGCCGTTGCCAACCCGATAATCGTACCCAGCAGCATGGACAAAAATGCAATCCATAGCGTAACGGGTAGATACTCAACGATCCGGGGAAGGCTTTTCAGCATATAATCAAGGTCAAACAGCTTTTCCATAGGAACCTCACTTTACCCTTTACATTGTTGTTACTGCGGAATATATTCCCCACCTGTCCATTGTTCAGACAATTTTTTCAGTGTTCCGTCCGTTTTCAACTCTTTAATAATCGGGTCGATTTTAGCTTTCAGTTCTTCGCCCTGCTTATCCTTTTTGAACACCAGATTGATATCATCCGTTTGCACAGGATCACCTATCGCTTCGACCTGCAAACCTTCCTTCTTGATCGTAGCAGCCGTCATGACTGGATCATTCACATAAGCGTCCACCCGGCCATTTTGCACGTCTTGAAGGTTATCGGACGAAGTGCCTGTATCATTGTATTTCAAAATAATTTTATTCCCATTCTTTGCATTATATTGTTCCAGCAATTGTGTGTAGGAATCGCCTACTGATGCGGCTACCTTCTTGCCTTCCAAATCCTTGAGAGAGTGTATATCCGTTCTGCCTTTTTTCACAACAATGACGGATTGTGCCTGAAAGTAGGATTCATCCGAGAACAAATATTTTTGCTCGCGCTCAGGATTTTTGGCGATTTCATCTGCTACGACCTGAATCTTGTTCGATTCCAGCGCCATGAAAATTCCGTCCCAGCCAGAAGGTACAAACTCAAACTTGTAGCCGTCCAGCTTCTTGTCGATCTCTTTGACTACTTCTACATCGTATCCAGTCAGCTCGTTTTTTTCATTCGTAAAAGCAAACGGCGGGTAGTCATTTTGTGTGCCGACATAGATTACCTTATCCCCCGATGCCGCATCCTTCGAGGAACATCCACTCAAGGCACCCGTTAATAACACAAGAGACAGGCCAATCGCTGCTACCAAAGCAGATTTCTTCATATATGACATCCCCTTTTTAATATCCAAGTAATTTACTATGATTTTATATTATAACGGGTTATTCAAATAATACAACAAGTAAATTTCATTTCGATTATTTATCCATATGTTGCACAAAAAAAGGACCCTTGCGGGCCCACTCTTATCCATGAAGCGGAAAACGCTCTGCTGGATGTTCCGGCAAAATGGACGAGATCAACCGTCGTACAGCCGGATGAGCAGATTCAAAAATCTGATCCTTCTCATCACAGCGCTCAATCAATCTCCCCTGCTCCATCACAGCAATGCCATCACAGACGGCATATGCCGCCCGAATATCATGCGTGATGAACAGATATGACAATCCAAACGAAGATTTCAGTTCTCCCAGCAGGGATAAAATGTGCATCTGGTGAACCATATCGAGGCTACTGACGGACTCGTCCAGCACGATCAGCTTTGGTTTGAGCGCAATCGCTCGTGCAATATTGATCCGCTGCAATTGTCCGCCACTGAACTGATGCGGATATTTAATCCGGTCCTCTGGCTTGAGGCCGACCCGTTCCAGCAGGCTTTCGACCGTTCTTTTTAGTTCCTGCGCCGATAACCGTTCGTAATTGTCCAATGGCTCCCCAATAATCTGCCCGGCGGTCATTCGGGGATTTACAGCAGAGTAGCAGTCCTGAAATACGACCTGCATATCCCGTCGCAGTCCCCTGCGGACTTGGGGGCTCGCATTATAAATGTCCTGTCCCTGGAACAGCACCTGACCCTCCTGCGGCTTCTCCAGCCCCAGAATAACCTTGCCCAGCGTGCTTTTACCGGCTCCGCTGGTACCAAGTAAGCCTAGGCAAAACCCACTTTCTATAGTAAGCGAAACGTTAGCCAACACAGGGGTACGTGGTTCAGAGCGGCCCAGCCATTTGCGCCTTCCATAGCTATGAGTTACTTTCTTCACTTGTAGCATGCGCATTCGCTCCCCTTTTGAAAGTGTAACCGTCGAACAGGTGACTAACCACCTACCTGATTCATGCCCCGAATGGACAACTTGGGTCTGACATGCAGCAGCATTTTCGTATATTCATCCTGCGGGTGATCGAATAACTGATGGACCTCAGCCTGCTCAACAATACGACCCTGCTGCATGACAGCCACTTCATCCGCCAATTGGGAAATGACGCCCAGATCATGCGAGATCAGCAAAATGGACGTATTGTATTCCGTACGCAAGCGATCCAGCTCTCTTAGCACCTGTAGCTGATTGACCACATCAAGCGCCGTCGTTGGTTCATCCGCAATAACCACTGCTGGCCGCAGGCACATGGAAATGGCTATCATGACCCGTTGCAGCATCCCGCCGCTCAACTGAAACGAGTAATGCTTCATCAGCTTGGCTGGATCGGGCAAATTCATATTTTCCAGAGCCGTTATGGCAAGATCACGGGCCTGTCGTTTGGTTAATCCAGTGTGCGTGCGGATCGTTTCCATAAACTGAGCTCCGATCGTATACACTGGCGTAAAGGCGCTCATCGGATTTTGCATAATAAACGCGATTTCCTTGCCCCGAATACGGCGCATCTCCTCGGCCGCCATTCCGTTCAGTTCACGCCCGTTCAGACGGACACTACCTTCCACGTCCATCGTCTGGCGATCCAGCAATTGGAGCAACGCTTTACAAGTCACCGTTTTGCCGCTTCCACTCTCGCCGACAAGACCCAGTACCTGTCCCTTTTTCAGTTCAAAATGAGTTGGCTCCAGCAGAGATACCGCCCCAGCATCGGTTTTGAGCTTCACCTGTAAGCCGCTGACCTCCAGCACCTTCGCCCTGTCGTCCATCGTTGTAACTCACTCCTGTTTTACTGACGTTTGGTAATTCCGTATCGGTCGGACAGCGCCTCCCCCAATATATTGAAGGCCATCACCACCACCAGAATCATAACTCCCGGATAGATCATTAATTCCGGATGACTGCGAATGTATCCCGTTCCCTCATGAATCATCGCTCCCCATTCGGGAGTCGGCGGCTGAATGCCTAGACCAAGGAACGACAACGCGGAAATATCCATGATCGCCCAGCCCATTTCCAGCGTACCAATGACCACAATCGGCCGTAGCACATTCGGAATAATATGCCGCCGGATAATGGCCCCTGAGGAGGAGCCGCTAATCCTTGCAGCAGCTATAAAATTCCGTTCTTTCAGACTGACGACCATATTACGGCACATTCTGGCATAGTACACCCACTGCACCATCATCAAGGCAAGCAGCACCTGCATGAGGCCCGGCCCAAAAATACCGACAATGCCCAGCACAAGCACCAAATTCGGAAACGCCATAATACCTTCGCAAAACCGCATCAACACACTATCGACCCAGCCACCTACATAACCTGCAAGCGACCCGATCACAATGCCGATGCTAAGCGAGGACAGGAAAATTAATGTCGCAAAACCTAATGAAATCCGCGCTCCATACAGCAACCGGGATAAATTGCACCGACCCAAATGATCGGTTCCCAGCCAGTATTCTTTCGAAGGTCCCTCCAGCTTGTGCAGTAAATTGACTTTAACCGGATCATGGGGAGCCAGCCAAGGAGCTAGCGCCATAATGATAAAAAGAGCAGCCAGTACGACAGAGCAGACCACGATTACCTTTTGACCTTTGAACATTGTACGCAACCTTATCATCACTGCTCTGCTCGTCCCTTCGATGAAATTCGGGGGTCCATATACAAATGCACCAGATCAACGAGCAAATTGCATACGATGAACAGGCATGCCGCCAAAAACACATAGCATTGTATGACGGGAATATCCCGGTTAAAAATCGCTTCCACAAAATAACGGCCAAACCCGGGCCATGAAAACACCTGCTCCACAATAATTGTTCCAGTCAGAAGCTTGCCCAGATTCATACCCATACTTGTAATCAGTGGAGCGATGGCAATTTTCAGTACATGCTTGAGCATGATCACCCGCTCACGAATTCCTCTAGTTCTGGCATACTGCACATACGTTTCCTGAAGCTGCTCTAACACACTGGAACGCAGCAGGCGCGTATATAAAGCAATCAGAACCAGCGACAGGGTCAACGTGGGCAACACCAGATGTTGCCACGTTCCTCGCCCCTCTACAGGGAGCCAATCCAATCGGACAGAGAAAAAGAAGATTAACAAATATCCCAGCCAGAACTGGGGTATCGACGCGCCAAAATATGAAATTCCTCGACTAAGCATGTCGATCCAGCCATTTTTACGCATCGCCGCCAGCACGCCCAGCGGAATACTCACCACAATAGATAGCACCATACTGCTCACAGCCAATTCAAAAGTGGCGGGCAGCCGAACCTTGACCTCATCCCACACTGGCTTGTTCGTCAAATACGAAGTACCAAAGTCCAATTGACTGATTCTTTGAAGTGTATGCACATACTGCGTCAGCAAAGGCTGATCCAGCCCGAACTCATGTCTTTTCTGCTCCAGAATCTCTGGAGTAGGATAAATATGAGCAGCCGTCAAATAGGCCTCGGCCGGATCAACTGGTGAAATATGAATCAGTGCAAAGGTAACGAGGGTGGCAAAGAGAACAATAGGAATGACCGCTACCATTCGCTTCCCGATATAGCTGATCATGAGTTGTCCTCCTATCCTGTAAGCTAACGTTACCTATCGGCTTCAACTACTTTCCGATTTCAATTCCCTCAAACGGATTTTCATCCCGATTAGCCGGGAATACAAAGTTTGTAATCTTTTTCTGGTACACTGCCGTTTTCTTAATATACGAAATAGGCACAATGGCAGATTGCTCCTGAAGCGTCTTCAGAATCGAAGCATACAGCTCTTGACGCTTGGTTTCATCTGTCGATGAAAGTGCTTCGTGTACCTGCTGATCTAGTTCCTTCTTCATTGGGATAGCGCTCAGCACCTCTGAAACCCCGAAGGTCTTCTTGGCAATGACATTAATAAAGGAATGCGGATCATAAGGCGCACCATAGTTGTACCAGAAGTACAGATCAAACTGGTTGGATCTAAGGCGCTTAATTTGAACTGTCAGCTCCAGTCCGGTCAGGTTCACTTTGACACCCAGTTCTCCCCATTCGGCCTGAATGGTTTCAGCCATCGCCTTTTGGATCGGATCGGTTTTATCAAAAATCAGCTCAAAATCCAGCTGTTGTCCGTCTTTTTCCCGTACTGTACCGCCTGCGGGCAGCTTCCAGCCAGCCTCATCCAGCAACGCTTTGGATTTTTCCACATCATAGCCAACAGGCTGTAAGTTTACATTCGTATACGGATAGTTTTTAGATAAAACCGTATCCGCTTTTTCCTCCAGCCCCGAGGTCACACCTTCCACCATTGCCTGCTTGTTAAAGCCATGCTGGAGTGCCAGACGTACCCGAAGGTCTGCCAGCTTGGGATTGGATGAGTTGAGTAACAGGCTTCTTGTACCGACAGGCTCGGACAGCGTGGTAACATACTGATTCGTGTCGCGAAGCTGTTTGAAAGCATCCAGACTAATGACACCCTCTCCATAAATCAGATCCAAGTCGCCTTTTTCAAAGGCCATTACACGGGTTTCGCCATCGGGAATGATTTTTACCGTAATTTTATCCACCTTCGGTGCAGTACCCCAATAGTTCGGATTACGCTTAAAGGTTGCATATTCATCTTGCTTGTATTCATCCAGCATCCAAGGTCCTGTACCTACAGGTTTCTTGATTCCTTTAGACGTATCTCCATCATCCGGGAACCCAGCTTCACCCAGAAAACGGAACGGGCGAACGACAGACAAATCCTGAAGCACTGGGTAGTATGGCTCTTTGAGCGTCATTCGGAAGGTGCTGTCATCTACAGCTTCAGTTTTGTCGAGAACGCCTACTATACCAAGCCAGCTGTGCGTTTTCTCATTTTTCATAATAGCGTCAAAGTTCTTTTTGACAATGGCCGCATTAAATAGCGTTCCATCCGAAAATTTCACACCTTTGCGCAGCTTAAACGTATATATTTTGCCGTCCTTGGAAATAGTCCAGGATTCAGCCAAAGCAGGCTCCAGCTTACCTCCTTGCTTGTAGCTGACTAACGGCTCATAAATCATGGATTGTGCAAAAAGTTGGGAAGGATTGTATACGTGAGGATTCATCGTACCAATGTCACGCGGCCACGATAGTGTGATCGACTTTTCATTGGCAGCTCCGTCAGTTGAGGTGGATGCAGGCGTGTTCTCCTGCTTCGCGCAACCCAAAACAACGGATAATAAGAGGAGCGCCACCAACATAAGGGTGGCAGTCTTGCGGTGTCGAACGGACATCAATGTATTTCCCCTTTTCTATATATGTGATAATGATTATCATAATCATATTTAGAATAGGTACCACGTTCTATTTTGTCAACAACATTCGACAAGCAATCCTCTTATTTATTTTAAATTTTGCAAAATCCCAAATTTATGGCTTAATTCTCCAACGTTTGAAACAGAGTACGCGTGTACTCATGCTGTAACAAATCTTCATCCCATTCCTTAAATATTTCCACGATCTCCCCCTGAACCATGACGGCAACCCGATCACAAAATGAACGAGTAGATTGGAGATCATGAGTGATAAATAGGTAGGACAACTGATGTTTCGGCTGCATTCTCTTAAGCATGCCCAGCACGGAAAACTGCGTTGTCGTATCCAGATTGGCGATCGATTCATCGAACAAGATAATATCCGGCTCCACCGCCAACGCTCGGGCAATACATACCCGCTGTTTTTGCCCGCCACTCAGCTGTGCTGGGTATTTTTCCAGACTGTCAGCCTCCAATCCTACTGATTCCAATAGGGACAGACAAATATCCAGCGCCTGCGCTTTTTGCTCAGGAAAATAGTTGTGGATCGGCTCCATTAAAATATCTCGAATGGTCATACGAGGATGCAATGAAGAGGACGAATCCTGTGCAACCAACTGGATTCGCTTGTACAGCTGAACGTCCTTCATCTTTTCGAAATGTATAGGCTGATGATCCAGCCAAATCTCCCCTGAGGTCAACGACTCCAGCCCTAGAATACATTGTGCCAGCGTGCTTTTGCCACTTCCACTTTCTCCAACCAGTCCAAGACATTCGCCCTGTCGTAGCTCCAGATTCACCTTCTTCACGGCCTGCTCGCTATCTTGCGTGCTGAACCAGCCTTTTCTCCGTTTGCGGACAGGGTATGCTTTAGTCACATTCTTCAATTCCAGCATCACTGGTACATCCTTCCTTCCGGGTTCATCTCCAATACTCGATCTGCTATGCGACTCATACCCTGGCGATCATGTGAAATCAACAATATAGTGAGATCAAAGTCTTCTCTCAGCTGTTGCAGCAATGCCAAGACCTTGTCGCGGTTGATAACATCCAACGCCGTAGTTGGCTCGTCGGCAATAAAGAGGCTCGGACCGGAGCTTAACATTGCAGCCAGCAGCACCCTTTGACACATGCCTCCGCTTAGTTCAAAAGGATATGACGACAAAATATGCTCAGGATCTGCAAATCCAACCTTGCGGAGCAGAGAACGCAAATAGGCCTCCCGCACTGGAGTAGCGCCTCCTCTGGCTATCTCCGTGGCACGGCTCAGCATCTGCCGCATCCGTGGCAGCACGCCCAGCGGGTGGACTTGCTGCGGTGCAGTGTGGGATGGGACAGCATCAGCGTGCTCCGGTTCCATTTGGTCATGCGGCATCCGACGCCGCCCGTGCAGTCTAAGCGTATCCATCAGCTGGGCGCGGACAGTCCGGATCGGGTTCAACCCGCTCAGCGATTGTTGAATGAGCAGCGCAATATCCTCTCGGCGCAGTCTTTGCCAGCGCCGTTCCTGGAACGGGAGAATGTCTTCCCCGTTATAGTAGATACGTCCTTGCGTAACATCGATACCTGGCTCCAGCATGCCTGCGATTGCGTGTGCGGTCAGGCTCTTGCCGCATCCGCTCGGTCCGGTCAGGGCCACAATCTCCCCTGAATATATGGAAAAGCTCACATCACGCAGCAGTGGTTTGCTCCCACTTTCGCTTGCTCCTACGCCTGTGCGGCAGATTTCCAAATGTTCCACGTGTAACAACGGTTTTCGCCCTACCACTTGTTCTATCGTATCCTTGCCCCCAAGGGCTGTTTGATCCTCCACTATTTGGCCGCCCCCTTTTCCGAAAAGCGGTCGCCCAAAAGCTGGCAGGCAAGTACAAACAGCATAATCGCCAAGCCCGGAAAAATCATGACATGCGGAGCCACCTGAAAATATGAGGTTGCATCATGCAGCATCACGCCCCACTCTGGCTTGGGCGGCTGTACACCCAGTCCAAGAAAGGACAGCCCAGCGATCATCAGCACCACGCGTCCGATATCCCATACCGCATAAACCAACAACTGCGGCAACGCTTGTGGCAATACATAACGGCTCAGTATACGTACGTGTGAATTGCCGGATAAACGGGCATACCGAACGTAGTCCTCCTGACAGGCTTTTTGAACCAGACTACGGATATACCGGACATAGCCCGCCCACCGTACCGCAACAATCGCAAGGGTCATGTTAACAAAACCTGGGCCCAAAATGCCCACAATCGCCACCGTTAAAATAATATCAGGAAAAGCCAGTACGCCGTCGATTCCCCGCATGACCAGCTGGTCTACGCGTCCGCGCACATAACCAATGAACAAGCCTATAGGCAGACTGAAGCACAGCGTAGCTACAGTAATTGCACATGCGATTAGCACGCTCGTCCGAATCCCGTAAATGAGCCGTGACAGCACATCCCGACCCAGATGATCCGTACCGAAAGGGTATTTCCGACTAGGTGGTGCCAGGCGGTTCAAAAGATCCACTTGAAGAGGATCATGAGGAGCGACCCATGGAGCTAATAACCCAAGCAGCACGATCAGGCCAAACAGTAAGCCTCCTGCCAGCAAGCTTCCTTTAAAGGGAAGCCGTATCTTTTTCATTTTCAGCTTCCTCCTTAACGCAAACGTAGCCTCGGATCTATCGCCGTCTGGACCACATCCACCAAACACTGAACTCCTACAATTAAAAATACGGCGAAAATAACATACCCCTGAATCACCGGATAATCTCGCTGTGTAATCGCATCTATAAAATACTTGCCCAACCCCGGCCATGAAAAAATGGTCTCTACAATGACATTACCTGCCAGCATAAATGATAGATTGGTACCTAGCAGTGTAATTATAGGCAGAACCGCATGCCTAAATATCTCAAAAAACAGGATATGCATACGTGAAAAGCCTCGAGCCTTCGCTGCTTTCACAAAATTCCGGTCACCCAGCTCCAGCATTTGAGCGCGCAGTACGCGTGCTTGCACAGCTCCCAAACCTGCGCCAAGAGTCAGCGCTGGGAGCACTAGATGTGTCCAGTCCTCCCTTCCCATGGATGGGAGCCAGCCCAAGCAAACGGAGAATAGATAGATCAACAGAAAACCAAGCCAAAAAGAGGGGATCGACGATCCCAGCAGAGCGAACAGCCTGCCCAGACGATCCAGTGGACCGCTGATTTTTAGCGAGGCAGCCAGCCCCAGCCCCAGCGTAAGCACCGTCATGACGGCAAAGCCCGCAGCAGCTAGCTCCACAGTAGCAGGCAGTCTGTTCCACAGTTCGGCTAGCACGGATTCCTTGGATACATACGAGGTGCCCCAATGCCCTGTGAACACATCCCGCAGCCAGTTCACATATTGAATATGAAGCGGCTCGTTCAAGCCCAGTTCCTGTCGTAGCGTCGTTAACGCTTCCTTAGAGGCAGGAACATTATGCGCGGTGAGCAAAATGGTAGCAGGGTCACCAGGAGCCAGCCGCATCAGTACAAAAGTCAGCGTGGATACAACGAATACAATGATGAGCAGCTGCGCCACACGTTCCAGTATAAAACGAATCATAGGATACGCAGCTCGTTATTCCGCAATATCGGATTGCGCTGTAATGTAGTAATACTCGATCGGATGGGGTGTAAAACCCTCCACCCCTTTTTTCACGCCAAACACATTATCAGGATGCACAATGAACGACTGTGGCAAATCCGTATTGATGATATCCAGCGCTTGTAGTGTCACAGCATTACGCTGCGCTGTATCCTTCGCCAGCTTCAAGCTGTTAAGAATACTCTCCAACGGTTTGGAACTATAACGGCTTACATTGGCTTCGCTTTTCGAAGAATAAAACATGTCCATAAAATATTGTGGCTCTCCTGTATGAGCAGTAAGCATACTGTACATAGCAAAATCCCAATCGTTTTTGGTCAACACCTCGTCGATATTTTCCACCTTGCGAATCTTGACCTGGATTCCCTCTTTCAGCAATTGGCTTTGGATGACCTCAGCCATAACAGAGAGCTCCGGACGCTGAGGAAAAGTCAGCAGCGTAACCTCGAACGGCTTGCCTTGCTTAGTCCATGTCCCTTGGGAGTCCTTCTGCCAGCCATCCTTCGTTAACAGCTGATCCGCCGTTCCGTCCAGCGCTTTACGCTCAACTTTACCGAAGGGAAGAATGCTCGGGAACGGACTGCTTGCTTCCGTACCGAAGCCCCTCATGACGGCACTCACAATCGATGTGCGTGGAATCAGGCTGTCCACCACCTTACGGTTCGCCGCATCCTTGAATACTGGCGATTCCATATTGTACACGATCATATGGGTGCGCAAGGAGGGAGCCGACAGCACTTGTAGCTTGTCGTTCTTTTTTAGTACCTCTGCGTTATCAACCGGAATATCCGTCGCTACGTCCACCTCGCCGGATTGCAGCGCCATCAGGCGCGAATTCCCGTCCGTAATGAACTTCATCGTCGCTTCAGCCAATCGTGCCTTCTCGCCCCAATATCCGTCATAACGCTCTACGACCAACGATTGGTCTTTGTTGAATGCTTTGATTTTAAAGGCGCCTGTCATCGCTGGGTAACTGTGCTCATCTTTCATCGATGCCACATCCAGTACAATCGTCGATGGATCAGCTAGATTGGACACCAACGCTGCATTCGGCTGGTTTGTCGTGATTTTCAAGGCCAGCGGGCCGCTTACATCAATGGACTTCACATTCAGTAAATCCTTCGCCAGATGGCTTTTCTCGATAGAACGTAGCAAAGACGCTTTTACACTTGCTGCATCCATACTTTTTCCATTATGAAAAGTGACTTTATCCTGCAAGCTAAACGTCCAAACTGTAGGACTGTCCTGCTTCCACTCCTTTGCCAGCCAAGCCACAGGCTCCAGCTTTTCATTCAAACGTATCAGTGTCTCACCTGCACCAGATCGCATCACATCCCAGCTATTATCTCCGTGCGGGTCAACACCTGACGGTTTCCATGTATACGCCATTACCAGCTTTTTATCTGTCGCTGTTTGTTGTGCTGACGCGTTCTCCCCCTTGCCGGAGCTATCCGACGTCTTATTGCTGGCACATCCCGAAAGAGCCATAACTGCCAGCAGCAACATCACCCCTGTACATACGAACCATGAACGCCTACTACGATTGCTTATCATTTCATGAGCCCTCCTCTATCTTGTAAAATCATATAAACTTAACGCAAAACGCGAAAAAAGCATTCCAGACCACTTAATTAGCAGTCAGAAATGCCTTCATTATAAAATGTCAGAACTCACCTCGAAGCCAACTCTAATAATATAGAAGGGATCAGCTCGGTTTCAGACATTCCGTATGCAGCACGCCTAACCACCTCCCCAGCATCCCGTGGGTCTGACAGTGATGTCAAAACAGGCAGGTCTCCTGACTTCAGGCGTATCTTTCAGGCCTTCCCGGTTCTTCACAGTTCCAGTGGCTGTTCTGAAAGCTCCAGCAGTATCCTGCTGATGCCTGTATACAGTGGCGGGCCCGTGTCGGAATCAACCGAACTTCCCTTTTAAGTGAACACGCTCAACAACTATCCACATGGTCTCAACAAAACCCCGTACATAGAGTCGTCCGGCTCACACCTGTTTTCTTCCTTTATTTCTTTCCATTACGATCTTATTTTGTTGTGACAGGCTTGTCAATAAATGCTGCACAATAGTTTAAATTTGAACGATAAGGAAAATTAAGACTATGGCTATTCATTGCGTGCACGAAATGACGGTCATTCCGTCTCCCTCATAATGTCCCGAAAACTGTACCAGACTACTTAATGAATCTAAAAGAGAAGCATAAACGAAAATTTAGCAGCGAGATTGCAGATCAATTTGTACAAGCTATTAAAAAAGATACATTATTCCAAAGGCCTGAAAAAGCAGTTGGTTATTCCTTCTCCAAAAAATTGAGGAAGAAAAAAATTTGAAAAGCGACAAATCCAAAGAGTTGATCGGAAAATTAGTGAGCAAACCTTGTGGAATTTCTATTATAAGGATAACAGCATTGGGAGCAGCTACCAAACAAAAGAACTATATTGTTGATTCTTCTCAGACAGCCTTTGAGACAAATTTAACTATTAGAGAATTTACCCGTAAAAAATTCCTTAGTGATTTAGAGAATGAGTTTGAAAAGCCTCCGGTGATTAGCCGGGGGCTTAATTTGTTAACTGACCATTTCCTGACAAGCCATGTTAGCGTGCCGTTTAGGTGCCTAGCAGTCAAGTTATTTTTTAGCTAGTAAGTGAGCGAAGCGAGAGATCTTGCAGGTCGTTCACAGCGTCGTACTGTAAACCAGGACGAAGCGACGGCTTGCTTTAACGCTCGAAAAGTTGCGGAAGCTAAAGAGTTTTGTACGAACAACCAAACGGGGAGGCACTTGCTATTAAACCGTCAGTTAATAAAAGGACCGTTGCGATCAATACGGCTCTCTTCTATCTTATTTTAAATTTTATCCATTAAATAAAATTATTTACAAACATAAAATTTACAGGTAATATTTACTTATTCCTTCTTATGGATAAAAAAACAATTGTATACACGACTCCAGAGAGGAGACTTAGTAGAAATGAGGTTGATAATGTTCTGAAAATAAAAGTAGATGCGGACACTGTGTAAAGTTGCAATGAGCCGTTAAGCGAAGAAGTTGTCGTCGTTGGTCCTTGAATAAAGGAATAATATATTCCTACCAAAAAACCGTAAGACAAATACTTAAACAGATTTTTTTCAAATTTACTCATTTCTTAGCCCCCAATAATATTTTTCGAAGAGGAGAATTTTAATACCATGAAACCATTCAAAGTCATGACTAAAACAGCAATAATTGCAGCATTGACAGCAATATTATTACCATATGGAGCCATTGCTTCTGCAAATGATGCGCCGAATCCATTGTCTTCGACGATACAATCAGAAGCCGGAAAATGGGAACCGACAGATGAAATAAAGGCCAAGGAAGGACAAGTCTACAAATATATCGATCCTAGTAGTGTTAACGAGGATGTTTATTACTATTATGTCAATTACGACAATTTAAATCAAGAAAAAGGTAATAATGATAGAATCAGCACCCAATCCATTGGGGTGACTCCTATTGTTAAAACCCATGAAAATCTAGGTTATTGGGTTGATACAAACAATGCAATTCGTGTAAGTACATATACTGGGCCTGCTGCTGCAAAAATTGCAGTGAAAACTAATATTAAAGTGAAAGCGGAAGGAGCAATAACAGGTGGTGTTAAAGCTATAGAAGGCACATTGGGTTTTGGTATAGAAGCTGATATTGGCCTAGATGATGAATATTCAATCAATGTTCCTAAAGGAGAAAGATGGGTCATTAGTGCTTTTCCACGATATGAAAAACATAGATTAGGAATGTATTGGCCAGCTCCATTCATAGGTGATCCTTTCATAGGTTATGTGAGAGTAGACAAGCCTGTGGGAATTGCTTTCAGAGTAGAAAAGCACTAATCATATCAAATAAATTGAAATAAAAAGAGAGGCCGTTGCAACCAACACGGCTTCTTTTTTATAGCGGAAAGATAGCGGGACTCTCGCGAGTCTACTCAGTTACTTTGTACTGGAGCTGTGGCGTCCGAACGATCTATTGCGTTCAAAGGACTTTATATCATACCTAGACAGGGTTACACGAAAGAATGTCGAATAGAGCGGGCAAGTAAAAGAATGATGAAACAGGATTGTAATTTGTCGTGACGGACAATTAGATACTTGGTACTACGGGCTTTTTATTGACAAGCACGGAGGGTGATGAAATTAACAAGACAGCGAGATTTGAGGATTGGAAGACCGGACATATGCACTCACAAAACTCTGGGTTTTGGAATTTAATTTCGTATGGAATCTTACTGTATCAGCATAGGGAGGCATTCACTTTATCTATCTGCTAACGCATACGGTTCGAATAATCTTCCGTGATTTTGGCTAGGATAAAAAACCAACACGTTCCCAAAGAATATTTTCTATCGTCCACGACTTTCACGTCCAATAGTCATAATTCTGGCACCCTGCTTTAGCTTGTCCAAATCCAGGAAATAAAGCAGCCCCCTTGTTGACGATCCGCGACTGTTGCGCACCTGCTTACGCTGGCTGCGAACCAATGTAAGCAGCTTCGTCAGGCTATAGCTGTCCAACTCCAAACTCCATCAATTCGGGTGTGCTGCGTCTGGCTCCGGCCAGCCTGACGCCTGCCGTAATAGATACCAGTTTGCACAGCCTATCTTCTCTGCTCATCTTCCCCGGATAACTCCATGCCAAAAAGCCGGAAAAGAGGCATACGCCCTCTCTCCGACTATCTTTATTTATTCCTAATCATCAAACTTTCTGTGGAACCTCCTGAACCGTCACGCTTTTGACCGATTCCCCTTGTTTTCTCGTCAAAACGATGTTCAAGACAATCGCTGTAATCGAACCCGAAACGATACCATTTTGCAACAGCATTTTGGCAAAGCTCGGCAGCTGGTCGAACATTTGTGGCAGAACGGCAGAGCCTAGGCCCACAGCAATGCTGCATGCTGCGATCAGCAGATTGCTTTCCTTCCGCAGATCCACTTCTGACAAAATAGACATGCCTGATGCAGCGACCGAGCCAAACATGACGATCATCGCCCCACCCAGCACAGCGTTAGGAATCACTGTCGTTAAGGCAGCCAGCTTAGGCAGCAAACCAAGAACGACCATGATGCCGCCCGCAGCAAAAATAACGTTACGCGATTTGACGCGTGTAAGTGAGATCAGACCTACATTTTGCGAGAAAGCTGTATAAGGAAACGCATTAAAAATACCCCCAAGCATAATCGCAAGTCCTTCGGAACGCAGACCATTGACGATCTGCTTCTGCTCCACCTTCTGATCAATCGCTTTGCCTACTGCCAGATAAACGCCCGTAGACTCGACCATGCTGACAATATTGACAATAATCATCGTACATACCGCCATAATGCTAAACTCTGGCTTACCAAAATAAAACGGTTGCGCAACACTCACCCATGACGCATCTGCCACGGGAGCAAAATGCACCATTCCCATCGCATAAGCAACCACCGTGCCTGCAAACAGACCGATGAGCACGGAAATCGAGCGCAAAAAGCCTTTTGCCAACCGATTCACAAGCAGAATAACCAATAATGTAACCAGCGCCAGCAGCAAATTACGCGGCTGTCCAAAATCCGCGCTGCCCTGGCCCCCTGCTACATTGTTCATCGCCACCGGAATAAGGGATAGACCGATAATTGTAACGACCGAACCCGTAACGACCGTCGGGAAAAAGCGTAGCAGCTTACCATACAACGGTGCCGCTAACACCACGAATATACCGGACAAAATAATAGCACCATACGCTGTCGCTAAATTTGAGGTCGAAGCAATCGCGATGATAGGCCCTACTGCCGTAAACGTACAGCCTAAAATGACAGGTAGTCTACTACCGAAAAAGCGTGTGCCCATAATTTGTAATAACGTAGCAATCCCGCAAGTGAACAAATCGGCAGCCACCAAATAAGCCATCTGGGCTGGTGTCAGGTGCAATGCTCCCCCTACAATTAGAGGTACAGCAATTGCTCCAGCGTACATCGCCATGACATGCTGGAAGCCCAGCGCGAATAACTTTTGTTTACTTAACATCCCACATTCTCCTTAACGGAAGGAATTACCGCGCCAGCTTCCTCTATAAAATGAACCTCGCCCGGTGCCATGGAAGCGATACGCGCAAGAGAGCGCACAGCAATGCCTCTTTGCTCCAATAGTCCCCGGCCTTCCTGAAAGCTCTTTTCAATTACGCAACCAACCCCGGCCAGCTCCGCTCCTGCTTCCTTCACAATATCCGTAAGTCCGACCAATGCTGCACCAGTAGCCAAAAAATCATCCACGATCAGCACATGGTCGCTGGCATCGAGATATTTTTGAGAAATGCTCACCTGATAGGTTTCCTGCCGAGTGAACGAATGAACCTCTGCGAAGTATACCTGCTCATTCAGCGTGATTGCCTTCTTTTTCTTCGCATAAATGAACGGGACCCCCAAGGCAATAGCAGTAGCCATAGCAAATTGAATACCACTAGCTTCAATTGTAAGCACCTTGGTGATCGGAGCACTGCCGAAAAGGCGCGCGAACTCCTTACCAATCTCCAATGCTAATGCTGTATCTACCTGATGATTCAAAAATGAATCTACCTTTAATACGGTGTCAGATAAAATTTGTCCCTCTTGACGAATACGTTCTTCCAAAGCTTTCATTATGCGAGTATCGCTCCTTCTGTACTTTAAAATAGTGAGGATTTTGCAAAATCCTGAACAGTAAAACCTGCCAAAACCAAAAAAGGACAGGCTCCCTTGAGTTGTTTCTCAAGTGAAGCCTGTCCTTGGGGTTGTAATCCCTGACGGATTAGCGCACAAATAAATGCCCGCATTCATCCAAAGCCGATGCGCTATCACTCATAGTCGGACGATTACTGTGGTCATCCGGTAGAAACTTTTGGGCCATATCCCCAATATTATACGAGTCATATGAAATTGATATCTTGTATACTACACCCTCTGGCGGGCGGTTTCAAGACTATTTTTCATACAGACAGCGGCATTTGGAGAACCTTCCACAATTGGAATATCGTAAAATCAAATCGACCTTTGTTCAAGGTATATATATTGTAGAAAACAGATGTTAAAAAAACAAAAATACATACAAAACAACACTTAATTTTAATTATAATTTTAAAAACAAAAATAAAACCACAAATTACACTTCCGTTTCTGTTGACTACAAAGGAAAACGGAAGTAGTATGGAGTTAGTTAAGAAAACAAAAGGCAGACTTTCAGGCTGCCAGTATTTTATCCCTGCAAGGAGATTGGATATGAATAATTATCTTGCTGTTGATATTGGAGCTTCAAGCGGAAGGCTTGTAAGTGCAACTCTGCAAGGTGAACAGATTCACTTGCAAGAACTTCATCGGTTCAACAACTCCTTTACCGAAAGGGACGGACACGATTACTGGAATATCGATGAACTATTGAATGAGATTATTCAAGGCTTGCAAAAAGCTAAGCAGAAGGGGATTCATTCCTGTACGCTCGGCATTGATACATGGGCTGTAGATTACGTGCTGCTTGATCAGAAAGGTAACCGCATTCATGAGGTATACGCTTACCGAGATGCACGTACCCTCCATGTGCCCGACAGACTGCATCAGCTCATCAGTCGAGAGGCTGTGTATGAGAAAACAGGCATTCAGGAACTAAACTTTAATACCCTGTATCAACTGTTCGTCCATGATCGGGAACAGCTTGCCCAGGCGGATAAAATATTGATGGTCCCTGATTATCTGTACTATCGCCTGACAGGCATCATGATCAATGAAATGACGAATGCGTCCACGATGCAGCTTCTCAACGTGAACACCCGAGAGTTTGATGAAGACCTGTTGTCGCTGCTCCAACTGCGGCGCAATCAGTTTTCAGAGCTTGCCGAGCCTGGACGGGTTCTGGGTTCTCTTTTGCCGGAGCTGGTTCATAAATATGATCTTCCGGACTGTCAGATCATTCTTGCGCCTACTCACGATACTGCATCGGCTGTTGCAGGTGTTCCGTCCCAGCGGGAAGAATCTTGGGCTTATATTAGCAGCGGAACGTGGTCACTACTGGGAATGGAACGATCCGAAGCCTTGAATACCAAGGCAGCCATGCAGGCGAACTACACCAATGAATGGGGCGCTTACGGTACGTACCGTTTTCTGAAAAATATTATGGGATTGTGGATGATTCAGGAGGTTCGGAGAGAGGGCGGCTTCGCACATAGCTTTGCCGAATTGGCCGAACTGGCTTCAGCAGAGGCACCGTTTGTCAGTCTCGTCCTCTGTAACCAATCATCCTTCTTAAACCCGGATAGTATGACTGTTGAAATCCAGCGATTCTGTGAAGAAACAGGCCAGCCCATCCCCAGGACGCCGGGCTCACTCGCCCGCTGTATTTTTGATAGTCTGGCCTTAAGCTACCGCGATGCCTTACACGAACTGCAATGTTTAACAGACGAAACAATTACCAGATTGCACATTGTCGGCGGAGGCGCTAACAACGAATTACTATGTCAGCTAACAGCCGATCTTTTGGGAATTGAGGTTCAGGCAGGTCCTTCCGAATCTACGGCCATCGGCAATATTGTCGTGCAATTAATCAGCTCTGGTGCTCTTGAGAATCTCAAAGCTGCTGGCCGAATCATCGCCCGCTCCTTTCCGACTCGGCTATATGAGCCGCAAGCAGTGGAAGACATGCAAGAACTTCTAGATCGCTGGGAGCACCTTAAGAGACAAGCGATGTCCACTATCCACATATCTCAATAAAGGAGTAAAGCCATGAACGAAGCCATTGAAGCCAGTTATAACGAAGCGAAAAAGCTGTATGCCCGCCATGGTATTCAAGTAGACGACATCTTACGGAAGCTTTCACAAATCAAAATATCACTGCACTGCTGGCAGGGAGATGATGTTCAGGGATTTCTGTTCAAAGATAAGCAGCTTAGCGGGGGGATTGCCGTAACAGGCAGCTACCCAGGCAGAGCAGGCACGCCGCATGAGCTGCGTCAGGATTTAGAAAAGGCTCTATCGCTCATCCCCGGTAAACACAAGGTTAATCTGCATGCGATCTATGCGGATACTACAGAACAAGTAGATTTGGATCAACTGGAGCCACGCCATTTTCAGAACTGGGTAGACTGGGCTAAACAGCAAGGGCTTGGGCTTGATTTTAATCCAACCCTGTTCTCCCATCCCAAAGCGGAAGACGGCTTCACACTGAGCCATAAGGATTCGGAAATCCGTGATTTCTGGATCACCCACTGCAAAAAATCACGCAGGATTGCAGAGCATTTTGGCAAAGAACTCGGTCAGCCTTGTGTTACAAACCACTGGATGCCGGATGGCTATAAAGATACTCCGGTTGATCGGTTGGCTCCAAGAGAACGTCTGCGTGATGCTCTGGACGAGATTTTTAGCGAGAAAATCAGCGAAGAATACAACATCGATGCGGTTGAAAGCAAGCTGTTTGGCATTGGCTCGGAAAGCTATGTCGTGGGCTCCCATGAATTTTATATGGGCTACGCCCTGACACGCGGTAAATCTATCTGTCTCGACGCTGGTCACTTCCATCCAACCGAAGTCATTTCGAACAAACTGTCCTCTGTGCTGATGTTCACCGATCAATTATTGCTCCATGTCAGCAGACCAGTTCGTTGGGACAGTGATCATGTCGTGACGATGGACGACGAATTGCTGGACATTGCCCGTGAGCTGGTTCGCGGTGAATTGCTTTCTCGAACCCATATCGGTCTTGATTTCTTTGATGGAAGTATCAACCATGTGGCAGCATGGGTCATCGGAACACGCAACACGATCAAAGCGCTGCTTCGCGCTATGCTCGAACCGATTGAAGCATTAAGGCAGGCGGAAGAGGAACGGGACTTTACCACTCGTCTTGCTCTAGTCGAAGAGTTCAAATCGTATCCGTTTGGTGCCATATGGGATTACTATTGCGCTCAAAACGGCGTTCCTGTTCGTGAGGAATGGCTGGCCGAAGTAAAAGACTATGAACAACAGGTACTGCTGAAACGTTAACTACTGTACTGATAATGCTTATATTCATATCATCCAAAGGGAGAGATTATCCATGACTACTGTACTGGAGAATCAAAAAGAACGAAAATCGGGACTGGATATCCCATTTGTCCGCGAGATGGCGGAAATTACACAAAACATGTGGAAATTCGGCTGGGATGAACGCAATGGAGGTAATGTAAGCTATATTCTGGATGAAGCTGAGGTTGCAAAATATATAGATATTCATCAGGTCATTCGGACGATTAAACCTGCTTTCCCAGTGAATGAACTGGCTGGTAAATATTTTATCGTCACCGGATCAGGAAAATATTTCAAAAACGTAATTGAAGATCCAGAAGCTAACTTAGGAGTCCTTCGTGTCTCCCAGGATGGTGAGCAATTGGAAGTCTTGTGGGGCCTCAAACATGGGGCAGTGCCTACCAGTGAGTTGCCTTCCCATTTTATGGGCCACATTGAGCGCTTGAAGGTCGATCCTAACCATCGTGTTGTGATTCATAATCATGCCACCCATGTTATTGCCATGACCTTCATTCATAGTCTGGACGAAAACCAATTCACCAAAACACTGTGGGAAATGTGTACCGAATGTATTGTCGTCTTTCCAGACGGTATCGGTGTAATCCCTTGGATGGTACCGGGTTCCAGCGAAATCGGCCGCGAAACGGCTAAAAAAATGAAGGATCATCATGCTGTATTATGGCCACATCATGGCATTTTCGGAACGGGCAGCTCCATTGATGAAGCGTTTGGCCTGATTGAAACGATTGAAAAAGCGGCGCAAATTTATATGCTCATTGCTCACCATGATATTCAGCAACGGATTACAGATCAGGAATTGGCCGATCTGGCCAAAGCCTTCAACGTTACTCCAAAAGAAGGAATCTTGAACGTATAAATATAGGCTAATCCCCATCTCATAATAGAACTTAAAAGGCTCCACGGGTCATCTCAAACCGGCCATGGAGCCTTTGGCATACGTAGTTTTAATTATATAACCCTTAATTCCAATGAATTAACTTGTAATTGTGCTTTCCTTTATATACAATAAAATCAAAATTCCCTTATCTCCACCAAAGGAGAGGTGACAAGTTATGAAAAGAGCAAAAAATGAAGATCACTTCGACATCGTGGAAGACCATTATTTCACAGCTACCGAACTAGAAAAATCCAGCGCCATTTGGCCAGTCAGACTGGGTATGGATATTTCGAAAACAAGCTGCCATGTCGGTCCCAAGGCTGTTCCTTATTTTTATTTGATTTTTGTACTTGAAGGTCAGGCTGAGTTTATTTATAAGCAACAGAAGTACCGTGTCCAAAAGTCTGATTTATTCTGTTTTTTTCCGCATCTTGCCCATGAATATTACACCGATCACGAGCACCCGTTGCAAAAGGTATGGATTGCCTTTGAGGGACCCAAGTCCCTCGCATTGCTGGAGCGGATCGGAATTAATCCCTCTACGCCATTTATGGCTAACGCAGTGAGCGAGGAAATCCTCGAACTTATCTCCAACCTGTTTTCCATCGTAAACGACAACAGACAGGGTAGCGATCTGGCCCGCTTGATTACACTGCATCAGATCTTCGAGGAGTTGTCCCGCAACACATCTGACGTGCTGCGCAACTTTGTATGCTCTGATTATTGGCTCCAGCAGGGGAAAGATTACATTGAAATGCATTATTGTGACCGTGTTACGATTGAGCAAATTGCCGAGCATGTAGGTGTGGATCGTGCGCATTTTTCACGTAAGTTCCATTCCACCTTCCTCATCTCTCCCGCCAAGTATTTACAAAACCTCAAGATTAACGAAGCCAAAAGATTACTGGAGCAGACAACCTACAATTTGTCGATCATAGCCCAGTCCATCGGCTATACCGATATGTCCACCTTTTCCAAGGCATTTAAGAAAACAGCAGGGATTCCACCGCGTGAGTATCGTTTCCGACATCAGTCCCGGCAAGAGATTCGTACCGTCAACGCTTAGTCGGAATCCAGTAACGTTAAAGAGAGCCACAGTATACGGTGGCTCTCTTTTTATGACCTGATCCTAATTTCCACTTGGTTCTGAGCCCTTTCAACGCTATAATAGGCATCAAACCAACAGGAAAGGTACGTGAAATCCATGTTGCGATTCAATGCGATACGTACGGGCTATCTGCTGGGCATCTCACTGATACTGGCCGCAATTATTTATTTTTTCGCCTCCAATTGGGGCGGACTGGATCGGACATCCAAGATTGTACTTGCTGCTGCGCTTATTGTTCTGTTCTATGGCTTGTCTTTTGTATTTGCACGGATACGTGCTGTTCCCGGCCAACAAGCTTTTCTGTCTAATATGTTTTTGGTGGCTGGCTGTATAGCCTTTGGCGTTTCCGTGGCATTGCTCGGTCAAATTTACAATTCCCATGCGGACAGCTACGGATTGTTTTTCATTTGGTCGGTGCCGGCTCTACTGCTTAGCTGGATTACTCGCTACAATCCTTTTTATATGCTGTCTTATGTACTAATTCATCTTGGTTTGTGGCTTTATTTTTACCCTACGATGCAAAGCGCGCCTTATAGCGAGCTGGAATCGTTGTCCATTGCCGGAATGTTCGCAATAGTCAATCTGCTGCTATTTTTATTGACGTTCCTTCATCGTATACACTCTGCTCCACTACAATATATGAGCTTTACGGTTTTCCATATAGCCATGTTGGCGATGACCAACTCTTTTGCATTTGATGGGTATGGCCTGGTTATGAATATACCGCATATCGCTGTGATTGCTTTAGGATTTTATATATTTACCAAGGTGCAGCTGAATAAAACGCTACTGACCTTGAATGCATTGGCACTCTCGGCTTTTGCCGTCTTTAAATTTATAGAGCTGGCTGAGGCGTACTCCTCATCTCTGTTTTTTGTTTTTGGTTTGATTTTTGTGGCGCTGCTGCTGACGGGTAACGTGTGGTTTTTCCGTTATTTGAATCGTTTGGGAAAAACACCGCCGGAAGCAGGTGAGATATCCAATGAGGAAAAGGGAAGTATCGCGAAATCTGATACAGGGACAACGGACATCAGTACATCAAAGACTGAGACGACCGTTCCCGAGGAACGTGGCAGTGAATGGATCAGCAAAACCGTATCCCGTGTAATCAAAGTGGTTGGAGTGCTGATCGGTAGTATTTCTCTCATCGGATTGATTATGATTAGCACGAATGTAAACCACACCGAATATGTACTGTTGGTTGTGTCGTTGCTGCTTATGATTTCGATGATTGTCATACCGGAATCCAAGCTGGATTCGGTAATACGTTATACACTGCTGACCATCAGCTATATTACAGGCTTGGCGGCCATTCTGTGGTCAGATCAGACGTTGCTTTCGGTATTATTTCTGATCGTTTCCATCGCTGGATGGTTCCGCTCCAAAGGGAAAAGGCAGTTGTTTTTTGCCTACACCTTTGTAAACCTGAATCTGGCGACCATTTTATTTCAGCAGTATCAGGAGTGGGATGGTTGGAACTGGACCTATAAGTTCATCATCTTCTCTCTTTTCATCGTCAATGCCGTGTTATATGGGGTAAGTTACTTTATATTCAAGACGGAGTTAAAAGAACATCTGCGGAATAGCTCATTATTTTTCAGCTTGTTGTTCCTGTTTTGGGCGACGTTTTTCGAGGATGTCATTCCACACTCTTATATGTTCATTAACATTTTTTATTTTGTTATCGTTACCGGGATGGTCTTTGCCTTTGCCCGTCTGAAACAAAAATCGGAGGCCATCACGAGCGTTGTCTTCTGGTTTATTTTTATCGGTTTCAAATACTATGATTTATTGTGGACGCTACTGTATAAATCTTTTACCCTGGCGCTACTGGGGATCATTGCGCTCGGAATTACCTGGTGGGCGGATCGGCGAATGGCCCATAGCGGCAAAGCAGCATTCGATGCCGACCACCGCAGCTTTAGCTTTATGCGCTTAAGCCCGCTACTCATTGCCATTGTCATCGTGCTACAGCTGGGGATCATCGGGTATCAGACGGCGAGAAGTGAAACCCTGCTCGCCACAGGGGCTTCCATTAAGCTCAAACTGGCTCCTATAGACCCGCGCTCCCTGCTACAAGGCGATTATGTGGCACTGAATTACGACATATCTACCCCTCCTTCCAAGACCCCTCTTCAGGAGGAAGAATGGAGCCGAGGCAAGGTCAAAGTCGTTCTCACACCAGATAACCAAGGAGTATACGTCGCTGATCGCCTATATCAAGATGGCGAAAAACTTGCCAGTCATGAGGTCATTCTAAATGGACAGTGGTATGGTTCTCGTATTGTGTACGGTATTGAGAATTATTTCATCCCTGAGGGAACCGGACGTACTGTAGAACAGAACGCACATTTTGCCCATATTCGGGTGAGCCGCAATGGGGACGCGCTGCTGGAACGTTTGGCAGAAAGCTGACCAGATCGGCGCAGATAGTTAACGAAGCAGGCTGAACCAAGCTGCTCCATTGCTGGAGCACCACTTGGTTCAGCCTGCTTGTTTTTTCGGGTCATCGAGTTACCCTCTTATAGATAACCTTTATCCCTACGCTACGCTTATCCTCGTTTATACATCTCTCGTCCATGATGCTATTTCCTCAATATCCTGCGGCTGAGTCCGGCAACAACCACCAATCAGACGAGCTCCCGCTTCATACCATTGGCGGGCACTTTGTCCGAACGTCTCAGTGCAAGTGCTGCCGTGCCATGTCTTGGTGACCGGGTCATATTCCTCCCCCAAGTTGGGATATACCACCACAGGCTTATCCGTGTGGCTGCGTATTTCATGAATAAGCGATGGAACAAATTTCGGCAAAGTGCAATTGATTCCTACAGCAGCCACTTGCTCATGCCCATTCAGCCACTCAGCGCATGCAGCGGCAGACTCACCATTGCTGATATGCTGTCCATCCTTTGCGCTAAAGCTGATCCAGGCATACGTGCCAGGGAATTCCTTCAGCAATCGGGCGATGGCCTTGGCTTCAACCAGACAGGGTATCGTTTCACAAGCTAAAATATCTGCACCCGCCTCGATCAGAGCTTTCATACGTGGCCTGTGAAACTCCACTAGCTGTTCCTCGCTCAGCTTGTAATCGCCGCGATACTCTGACCCATCTGCCAAAAACGCCCCGTAAGGGCCAACAGAGGCCGCGACTAGCGGCTTGGGACGATGTCGCTGACTAGCAGTAGCCGTCACGTCAGCCCAAAACTCATCGCGTGCCTGCACAGCAATCCGCACCGATGATTGAATCAGCTCCAGCGCCTCATTTTCGCTTAGGCCTCGTTTAACATAGCCTTCAACGGTAGCCTGATAGCTCGCAGTAATCGCACAGTCTGCCCCAGCTTCAAAATAATCCCTATGTACACGCTTGATCGACTCCGGGTGCTCATGGAGGATTTTAGCTGACCATAAGCTATCGTTCAGATCATGTCCATGACGCTCCAGCTCGGTCGCCATTGCGCCGTCCAGCACGATCAGCTGAAATTCGTCCAGTATATGTTGTATCGGATTCATGTGGCCCCTCCTGCTCGTCTTTTCTATTTAACCCACTAATCAAGTGGGTTTTAATGATTTACATTATAGCACGAATGTTGATGAGCACTCACAAAGCCAAGAAATAATCATTCCGTGAAGACGTCGTCCCCTCTCGTTTCATTTGCCATCTGATGTAATGTATAAATTTTTTAAATTAGTTTCATAAGTTAAATTAATTAGATATTGTTCTTTTTTTCACAAAGTCATTTTACTATAAAAGTGCAAACCAACACTTTGGCCAAAAGATCAGGGAATTGCATCGTCACATTCTGCATCGTCATTTATGTGAAAAAAGGTACAAGAGAGGGTTTTATCTATGTCTTTACTAGAAATGATTACAGCGACCTTAACAGATAACAAAATTCTCAGTTCTATCGCTTCCACCGTTTTTATTATCCTTCTTGGTTTCTTTTGCCGTAAAAAGGGGATTTTTAACGCAGCAGTAGGAAAGATGTTATCCAAGGTTGTTCTAACCGTGGCTCTACCAGCACTAGCGTTTAATTCTTTCATGCAGGATATCAATCCTACAATGTTAAAACAAGGAATGAATGTTTTAATATGGGGAGTTCTAATTTATATTATTCTCATCTTTATATCTAAACCGTTTTTCCTGAGTTACAACAAGGATAAACAGGATGTTTTGCGGGTGTTAACCATTTTCGGTTCTACGACTTTCTTCGGGATTCCAATTGTCGGAGCCATTTACGGCCCTACCGGAGTGATGTACAGCTCCATTTTTAATATAGGGTACCGCATTTTCTTATACTCCTACGGCTATATCAAAATGAGCGGCTTAAAAATGGAGCTTAAAAATCTCAAAACCATGTTTTTAAATCCAATCGTTATCGCCACGTTTCTAGGCCTGTTTGTTTGGTTATTTCAAGGTTATTTGCCACAGATGAGTGTAGCTACAGAGGATGGGGCCATCCAGCAGTTCGCCTTTCTAAGAATTGATCAAACCGCTGTCTGGCTGTTCAAGCCCATGACCTACCTTGCTGGACTAGCTTCTCCGTTAGCCTGGTTATCGATTGGCTCGACATTAGGGGAGATCAGCTTCAAGACGGCAGCTACGGATAAGACCTCTTGGTATTACAGCATCGTTAAGGTTTGGCTTGTACCTATTGTTAACATCGTCTTGCTGGCTTTGTTGACTGTATCTCATATTCTGTCAGTCGATTCGGTCGCTTTAGCTACTATTGTCATCATGATGGCTACTCCTACAGCAACCGTAGCCGCAGCCTATGCCATCAGTTTTGATAAGGAAGCCATATTGACCTCCAATGCATCGCTTCTATCAACTATTACTTCTGTCGTCATGATTCCAGTGTGGATCGTTACGCTCAATGTCATTGATAAAATTGGAATTTTCTAAATCAGGGGGAAAACAACATGTTAAAAATCATTTGCTATGGTGTCCGTTCTTATGAGAAACCCTATTTCCAGGAGCTCAATAAATATAACTTCCAACTAACGCTGGTAGAAGAGTTGTTAACCACCAGCAATGCAGAATTGGCACAGCATCACGATGCCGTTTTGCTAAGAGGAAACTGTGCTGCCAATCGGGAAAATATCACAAAATTCAATGAATACGGCATTCGATATGTTTTCACCAGAACAGTCGGAATCAACCACATTGATTTGGATGCCTGCAGCGAATTCGGAATGAAGGTGGCACGCGTGCCATCCTACTCTCCGAATGCCATCGCCGAGCTCTCCTTGACCTTAGCGATGATGCTGTTCCGACACACCGCTTATATGACTACCAAAAGCTCGTTCAAAAATTTTATTGTGGATGAGCATACATTCAGCAAAGAGATTCACAATTGTAAAGTTGGGATTATCGGGGTCGGTCGTATTGGTCTGACGGAAGCCAAATTGTTTAAAGGATTAGGAGCTTCTGTTATCGGCTATGATGTGTACCCATCCGACGCAGCCAAGGAAGTCATTCCATTCACAACCTTGGATGAACTACTGGCAGAGAGCGATGTCGTTAGTGTGCATGTTCCTTATCTGCCGGGACAGAACGACCAAATGATTAATGCCAGCTTTTTAGCAAAAATGAAAAAGGGCTCTATCCTCATCAATACCTCACGTGGAGAATTACAAGATAATCAAGCCATTCTGGACGCTTTACTCAGTAATCATTTGGAGGGATTTGGGACAGATGTCTTCCCTAAAGAGGAAGAACTATTTTTCAAAGCGTTTGAACCATGGCAAATGCTCCCGGACCCAACGATCCAGAAGCTTGTGGAGCTGTATCCAAGAGTTTTGGTAACGCCTCATGCTGGCTCGAATACCGTTACGGCGTTATCCAACATGATTGAAACTAGCTACGACAACTTCCATGATATCGTTACAACTCATTCTTCAGATAACCTGGTCCCACTTCCTGTCCTCTCTATGAAATAAATAATTAGGAAGCTCGGCACCTTTGTTGAACAAAAAAAGAACCGCTATTTCCAGATTACAATGGAAATGGCGGTTCTTTTATATCAGGATTCAACTGATAGAGCATTAGCGGCCTGCCAACCTTGTGGTATTCTATCGATTCAACCAGAAAGCCATCGTCCACCAGGAACTGAATATATTTTTTTACCGTGATACGGGACAAGTCCACTTCTCTGGCTAACGTTTCAACCGAGAAGGGTCCGTCCAGATCTTGAATACTCTTCAGTATCGTGGTCATGGTCAGTTTGGACAAATTTTTAGACAGGTTTTTCGGTAGATTATGCGATGGATGTTCAACAGGTTTTTTCTTTTCCACACCCGCATGCTCTTCTTTATTAAAATAATGGTCAATAACAGCTTGATTAATTCCGTTCCCTTCCTCCATCACCGTGGCCAGACGCTGGATTTTCTCAACAGCCAGTCTAAAGCGTTCGAATGTAAAGGGTTTAATTAAATAGTCTGCAACACCATAAAAAACAGCTTCCTTCACCGTCTGAATATCTTTTGCAGCCGTAATTAAAATAACCGAAGCATGATACTGATGCTCCTGCATATGTGATAATAAAGTTAATCCGCTTTTTCCAGGTAAATAAACGTCCAGTAATACCAGATCCGGTGACCATTTTTGAAGGCAGTCCTGTGCTTTCTTGACGGTATCTGCCTTACATACAACGTCCAAATTGTCCATGCGCTCGATAAACTGTTGATTGAGCTCAGCAACCATCGGATCATCCTCAACAATTAGAACTTTCATTCGTTTGTCACCTCCAATGTACAGGGCAACTCTACATATATGCTTGTTCCCAGACCCGGTTGGCTATCAAGCTCAATGATTCCTTGATGATTTTCCACCATGGTTTTAACCAGATTCAAGCCGTAGCCTCTGTCTTCTCCTTTGGTTGAAAAACCATGCTCGAATATTCTCTTTTGCATCTCAAAATCAATCCCCAGCCCATTATCTTTCACTTTCAAAATGAATACATTTCCCTCACACTCATAGTTCAATTTCAGCTCAATTTTGCCGGGTTCTTTCTTTTGTAAGATGGAATCTATGGCGTTGTCAAAAAAATTACCCAGGATGTGTATGACATCATGAACGATATCCTGCATCTCCACATTAGAGACATTCGAGCTTTCTGCAAGAAGAACCGAAATATTCTGTTCGCGTGCTTCGTTGATTTTACCCATAATAAAACCTGCTAATGCCGGTACTTTAATTCTCTCCGTCAAAAAGCCTACCTCATCTTGATACCGGTGATTTAGCTGCTGAATATATTGACTGACCTCCGCATATTTCCTCATTTCAATCAGTCCGGATATTACGTGCATTTTGTTCATAAATTCATGGGTCTGTCCGCGAAGGGAGTTAATATAATATTTTGTACCACTTAACTGGTTGCTAAGATGAATCATCTCGGATTGGTCGCGCAGCGTTGCAACTGCCCCAAAAAACTCATTTTCAATATATATAGGGGTTACTGTCGCAATGACTTCTATACCATTCACATAAAATGAGCGATCCTTGATTTTCTTTTTATCATCAAACACTCTCTTGAAGAGCACGTTATAAAAGTTGGTATCTAGCTGCTCGCCAATCGGGGCTTTCATCTCTTGGTTTGCCAGTTGATACTTGGCCTGAGCTTCTTTGTTCATGAGCATAATTTTCTTGTCAGCCGAAATGGCTATAATTCCTTCAGCGACCTCATTTTCAATAATTTCTTTTTCGCGCAATCGTGTTGCTATCTCTTGCGGCTCAAGCCCAAATAAAATGGTTTTGATTTTCTGAGCCAGAATGATCGCGCCCAAAACTCCGCTAAAGAGCCCCAGCATCAGCCCCCCAAAAATGGTATACTGCGCCTGCATCAAATCATGATTTAGGGTTCTCATGGTCAGCCCTACACATACAATGCCAATGACCTCATGCTGTTGATTAAATATCGGCGTAAAATATCGGTAACCTTTGCCCAAAATACCTATATTCTCAGAAAAATGTCCCTGACCGGATAGTGCTCTTCTGGCATCATTCAAATCAGAGAACGGTTTACCAACCATCGTTGCATTCGGATGAGATAGCCGAATTAAATCGTGGTTCAGAATGACAACAAAATCCACATTAACGTTGTGCATGACTCCAAGCGAGTAGTCTTGGATCTGCTTCACAGGAACTCCCTGCTCAACATTACGAATAACATCGTTGTCACTGGCAACCATCTTGGCAATACCCGAAAGTTTTTCCTTCGTATTATCAAAATGCTTGTTAATCACGAAATTGCGAATGAGAAGCAAGGATATAATTAAAGAAATAATGATAACTAAAACAACCAAAATAATAATCATGAATTGTAGCGAAACTTTGAATTGTCGTCTCGGTTTCGACTTACCTTTTAACCGCAACCCCATCACCTAGCTTCTTTCTCAAGCTCTCCATCGGGAAGAAGAGCATGTCTTCTGCTCCTATAATCCCTTGATATTCGACACCGTTTGACAATTTCCTTCTTTAATCTACAAGCTGTATAAACCTCCACCGACAACAAACGCAGCCTCTATCTGAAATAAAACAATATGCTGAATAAGGAAGAATCAATTCTCCATAATAAGGACGTATACCTAACGAAATGGAGGATATCGGATGATTGACAATCTCGAAAGCAATTACAACTGCGCTAATGCAGGACAAGACCTTCATCAGCTCAAGCAGGAACTCGCTGCGCTTCAGGAACAAGGTGCAAACGACCAGGCGTCCGAGGAAGCCATTCATCGACTGGAAAATCAAATTTCGTTCATCTTGAACAAGTGCGATATTAACCACTAGTTAAAGCTTGGCTATTTCAGTAAAATAAATAAAACCGGCTTGTCTTTAAAAGACAAGCCGGTTTTATATGAATTAGTGTATGCAAAAAGGTTCCAAATTCACAAAATTCCCCGTATCTCATCCAATGACTGCACCTTTTCCCGCTGCATCCATTGTTCAAGGCCATGTACCAGCTCAGCCCCTGCATGTAAATGGACAAAATTGTACGTTCCCACCTGAATTGCAGCGGCCCCTGCCATGGTGAATTCAATAATATCCTCCACCGAGCTAATCCCGCCCATTCCAATCACCGGAATCGACACCGCCTGCGACACCTGGTGAACCATGCGCAAAGCAATCGGTTTAATTGCCGGGCCAGAAAGACCAGCATACGTGTTGGCGAAGACACTGCGACGCCGGCGTATATCTATTTTCATTGCAGAAAATGTATTGATCAGCGAAACTCCGTCTGCGCCTTCTTCCTCGCACATAACCGCCATCTGCGTGATGTTCTCTGCGTTTGGAGACAGCTTGACAACCAACGGAAGTGCCGTCACATTGCGCACCTGACGCACAACCTCCCGCGCTACCTCCGTCTGGATACCAAATTGCATTCCACCCTGCTTCACATTGGGACATGAAATGTTCAATTCCAGCATATCAACGCCTCTTCGATTCATCGTGCGTCGTTTTTGCGCGTTTTCCGTAATCATCGCTACGGCCTGAACATATTCCTCCAGATTGGAGCCGCCTACGTTGGCAATAATAGCCGTGTTCCAGTGAGTCATGTCATCTAGCTCATCCTTCAAAAAGGCGGCAACCCCCGGATTCTCCAGCCCCACACTATTGAGCATGCCGGATGCTGTCTCATGTATTCGTGATCCCGTATTACCAGCCTTCGGATGCAAGGTAAGTCCCTTGCCGACGATGCCGCCCAATAATTCAGGAGAATAAAATTCCGCATACTCACGTCCGAATCCAAACGTACCGGAAGCCATGATGATTGGGTTCTTGAACGGTACACCCGCAATATTACACGCCATGGAGATCATCGAACTCCACCTCCTCCACCGGGAATACAGGCCCTTCTTTACATACCCTCCGATTGCCTCCACGGGTACGCATCGTACAGCCCAAACATGCGCCAATACCACAGGCCATGTGTCTTTCAGTTGAAATATATAAACGGGACGATGTATCCACCGTTTTCATGGCGAGTGCTTTCAACATCGGAGTTGGCCCGCAAGAGAACATATTTGCATAGAGCGTCGGATCGACCTGTTCGACGATGCTTCCCCCTACCTTGACCTGTACAGATGCCGCCACAGCTTCGAACGCTTCAACCCCGAAGGCTTGCTGTGCAAACCCCAGATAAACGTGCGCATGCGGGTAATACTTTGCAGCCAACAGCAACGGAGCTGTGCCCATGCCACCGCCGATTAAAGCCAAACTACCCTCTATCTGCGGAAAACCGTTTCCGAAAGGTCCTTCTAACTGAATTTCCTGACCAGGCTGTAATTGGGAGAACAGATTTGTCCCCTCTCCAACAACCCGGTACAAAAAGGAAATACTCTCTTCCCCGATATCATAAATGCTGATGGGTCTGGGCAGCAGTGGGTAACCTGCCCCGCTGCGCAGCATGTAAAACTGCCCCATGTTCCCTTTAAACTTTCCCTCTATTTTCATCACATAGATGCCCGGAACGAGCGTCACATTCGAAATTACGTTAGCCATATAACCCCTCCACTAACCACTCACTATAACGTAAAAGCAGCAACTATTACGTGACTATTTTCACATTTGCGGGCAACGTTTCGCCCTGCTACTCGTGATATAAAAAAGCGTACTCCTGTTAGAGAGTACGCTTGTGTATTTAACTAATGGCTTCGCGCTCCGCATTGCGGCTACCCTTGGCATCCTTGCGAATTTGCTTGCTGCGTAGCTGTCCGCAGGCTGCGTCAATATCGACTCCATGCTCCAGCCGAACACTACAGCTAATGCCTTGTTTTTTCAGCACATCATAGAAGCCAGTAATCGACTCCGACTCACTCCGCTGGTATTGGCTATGCTCATCCACCGGATTGTACGGAATCAGGTTTACATTGGCCAGATTACGACGATGGCCCACCAGCTCAGCCAGTTCGAGCGCATGCTCCTTACCGTCATTAACATCCTTCAGCAAGATGTACTCCAGCGTAATCCGACGATTCGTTTTATCCAAATAATAATCAATCGCCTGCATGAGTTTCTCAATCGGAATTGCCCGGTTGATCTTCATAATGCGAGTACGAATCTCATTATTCGGAGCGTGGAGGGAGATCGCCAGATTGACATGCAGGTCGGAATCTGCAAATTCAATGATTTTATCAGCCAGTCCACTTGTGGACACGGTAATATGCCGCGGCCCAATCGCTAGCCCTTTGTGATCCTTAATGACCCGAATGAAATCGGACAGGTTCACGAAGTTATCAAACGGTTCGCCAATTCCCATCACAACAACATGACTGACTTGGTCGCCCGGACGTTCCTGATCCAGATACAGCTGGACCTTCATAATTTGCTCTACAATTTCACCGCTGGACAGGTCACGGCTCTTCTTCAACAATCCGCTCGCACAGAAGCTGCACCCAATGTTACATCCTACCTGCGTAGTCACACATACGGATAAGCCAAACTTATGCCGCATCAATACCGTCTCAATCAAATTACCATCCTGAAGCCGGAACAAGAACTTGACCGTCCCGTCTGCTGACTGTTGCTTCACGTGTTCTTCAAGTGTTTCAATGGAAAAGTGCTCTGCCAACAGGCGAGCACAATCCTCATGAACCTCTGCCATCGCTGCAAAATCAGTAACCCGCTTCCGATACAATGCGTCCCATACCTGCAATGCCCGGGATTTCTTATGTCCATGCTCGATGAGCCATGCTGTCAATTGATCTAGCGTTAATCCATAAATGGATTCTTTTTTCATGTTCGATCCTCTTTTCAAAACATTCAAATTCGTATTTCTATATATAAACCCTAGCCATCACGACTCGTCTCAACTATCATTGCATCATAGCATGTTTAAGCAATCTGCGCTATTTAGACGCCTCCTTCATTGTCCCAAATTTTAATTATGAACACAAGGGGGCAGGTACATTGTTTTTCCTGTTCAACAAGAGCACGCAAAGACAGGATTACAGATGCTCCTAATGATATGATTACAACCAAGGAAGGTGATGCGGTTGGAATGGTTGCTTCGGATCAAGAGCGCACTAGATCTGATGGAAGAGAGAATGCAGCAGCCACTCGATATTGATGAAATTGCAAAGGCAGCCTATTCGTCTCCTTTCCATTTTCAGCGTATGTTTCATATGCTAACCGGCGTCACGGTTGCAGAATATGTACGCAAACGTCGATTGACCTTGGCTGCTCAGGAATTGAGTCTTTCTTCCGCCAAGGTGCTGGATGTAGCGTTCAAATACGGATATGATTCCCCCGAATCTTTTTCTAAAGCGTTCCGAAAGGTACACGGTATTTCTCCCTCTGAGGCCAGAAGCCCTGGGGTAAACCTGAAAGCCTTTCCACGCATCACCTTCCATCTATCGTTGAAGGGAGAACAGGAAATGGATTACAAAATTGTAGAGAAAGCGGCCTTTACGGTCATTGGCAAGTCCATTCAAGTCACCACTAAGAACGGTGATAATCTTAGAGAAATCCCAAAATTCTGGAACGAACTGAATGCGGATGGTACATCGGATCGGATTCATGCCTTGGGGACAGGCGACGATATCCTCGGTATTTGTTTGGATTTCAAACATGAAGAAGAGACGTTTAGTTACTTAATCGCCGCAGAAGGCAGCGAAGACGTAGCGACCGCGAATGGGCTGGAATCCAGAACCATTCCGGCTTCAACCTGGGCAGTGTTCACATCCATCGGTCCTATGCCTCACTCGATCCAAAAGGTATGGCAAAGAATTTTTCAGGAATGGTTCCCTGCCAGTAATTATGAGCATTCAGGCGGCCCGGAACTGGAAGTGTATACTATGGGAGATTCACATGCTGAAGACTACCGAAGTGAAGTTTGGATTCCGATTAAGAAAAAGTAAAAAACGAACCGACTGCCTATTGCAGTCGGTTTTATACCGTACTGCATTTACATCATAAGGTGACAGAATACACAATTCCCTGCATACTCGCTACTCTAGCTTAATGCTCCCAGGCAATTCCCCAAGCTCCTCTTTCAACACAGAATATAGTTTTGAATCTGCCGGCTTTAGCGGATAGTCTGTTGCTTTGCAAAGAAGGCCGAAGGTCATATCGATCAGGCTGCCGCTTAATTCTCTCACCGCTGCTCCTGCCGGGATAGGACTGACCAGAATTTGTGGCACAAGGGCAATACCCAAATCGCTTTCCACATAAAATTTCAGAGCCGTCATGCTGCCAATTTCCATCGTGTCTAGCGTGGTTATTCCATATTCCTTCATGACCATTTCAAGTTTGCGACGATATGGACAGGTGGCCGATGTAATAAGCAACCGATGCCCCTGTAAATCCTCTGGCGCAATGTTTTCTTTTTCCGCAAGCGGGTGATTTTCAGGCATCAAAACTACAAATTTCTCCCTAAATAAAGGTTCAAAATATAGCTCTGTGCCCACATCCGGTGTGGAACACAGCGCTAAGTCAATATCTCCCTTGAGAATACGCTCGCTTAAGGTAGGGGTATTCCCAAACTCAACAGAAATCTGAATGTTCGGATAATGGGTTAAGAAACGTTTTAAAATTTCTGGTAATCGGTAACTGGCAGTCGGTTCGGTCACTCCTATACGAATGTTGCCTGCGGTTCCTCTTTGCAGATTGTCCATATTTTTATGCAATTGCTCCATATCCTTTACAATATGTAGACTTTGCTCGTAAAACATCCTGCCCGCTTCAGTTAACTTTATTTTCTTGCCCCGTTCGATCAGTTGAATTCCCATATCGGACTCCAGCTTCTGTATTTGCATCGTCACGGTAGATTGTGCATAATTCAACTCTTCTGCTGCACGCATAAAACTCCCGTAATTCACAATCATTTGAAATGTTTTGAGTGTTTTAATGTCCATTCTCAGTCTCCTATATGCACAATTAATTCAATTTTATTGAATTGTAAATTCAGTTAATTCAATTATACAGAACACAATACATCCTCTACAATGATACATATCAGATCATATTATTTTCAGACGCAAAATGAACTGGTTGGAGAAGGAGCGAATATATATGGATTTACATCAAAAAGTAGCACTGGTTACAGGTGGAGGTACAGGAATTGGGAGAGCCGTATGTATGGCCTTAGCAGATCGAAAAGCTACGGTAGTCGTAAACTATTCCCGCTCTAAAAACGATGCTGAGGAAACTGTACGTATGATCCTTGAAAAGGGCGGACGTGCTATCGCATTACAGGCAGATGTTTCCCGAGATCAGGAAGTTCGAATTATGGTTGACCAGATTGTCCATCAATTCGGTACGATTGATATACTTGTGAATAACGCTAGCACTACGCATCACATTCCTATGGATGATCTGGAGGCAGCCACGGAAGAGGTATGGGATGATCTATTTAATGTAAATGTAAAAGGCATGTTTTACTGTGCCAGAGCCGTAGCTCCTTTTATGAAGCGTAGTAAACAAGGGGCTATCGTCAATCTTGGAAGTATAGCAGGACAAACAGGGCTAGGTTCCTCTCTTCCCTATGCGGTATCCAAAGCGGCCGTCCACGGGCTGACCAAATCTTTAGCACGAGCACTGGCACCGGATATTCGCGTCAATTGCATCGTGCCGGGAGCCGTAGCGACAAGATGGTGGGCAGGCCGGGAAGAACAAATGAAAACATTGGCCCCTCACCTGCTGCTACAGCGGATTTCCACGCCCGAGGATATCGCCAGCATGATCTGCTCTGCTTTGGAGCAAGAAGCCATGACAGGCCAGATCATTACGGTGGACAGCGGACAAACATTGTAAGGATACTGAGACTTCTGGGTAAAAACAAGCCGCCTTCTCAGACAGAAGACGGCTTTTGAGCTATCGTATATACGTTTTAGCTTAAAGATACCGATATTCGTGTACCTTTCACGAATTTAGCAAATAAGTACCGAACAAGCGGCCCTACAATTAAGATCTGACCATTAAAAAAGTAAGCCGTCCCCAATCCATAAAGTGACATACAAAGAACCATTCCAATGACCATACAGCATGAAAGAGACAGAATCACAAATACCTTTTTAGAAATAAATTGGAAAACCATTACTTTTAGAGATATTGTGCCAATCAAGTCATTTGTATATAGATTATAAAGTGTCATGAATACGACCATCCCCAAGCACATCATTAAACCAAAATAAAAATTTTCTTTCTTCGTTGTTGGCAATTCCATTATCCCTTCTGTGTACCTTGGTAATTATATGAATAGTCGAAACCTCCACATAAGTGAACTTTATAGTAAACGCTTCCCTTTTTATATAAGAAATAGGCATCGTTTATCTCAACGATACCTTGGAATGTTGCAGTCATATCCCTCAATGATCTGCTTTTAAATCTAAGCCAAATCTCTTCAGCTCAATAAAAACACCTTCCAGTCGCTTCCCTTTTTCCGTTAACGAATATTCAACTCGCGGGGGAACCTCGGCATATACCTTTCTTTCTAACAGGCCGTTATCTTCAAGTTCCTTCAGGCGTAGGGAAAGCGTTTTGGGACTAATCCCCTTCATGGATTTCTGAAGTTGGCTGAATCTCAGTGTTCCTTCGATAAGCAGGTCACGGATGATTAAAAAAGTCCATTTCGTTCCGATCAAATCAAGTGTTTGGGCAATAGGACACGGCTTGCCTGGTATTCCTTTGGTCAATTCAATAGGTTCTTGGTCGTACATAGGAACTCCCCCAAAAATTATCTGTTAAACCCAATGGTATCACAATAGTTCCTTTTAGGAAACTATATGAATTAAATATCACTACTTCCCTAAATAAACTTGCTACATATACAATAACGTCGTAGCAAGTCATGTTTTCACTATTATGAGGAGGGAATCCATTTGCAAAACCAAAAGATTGTCATTATTGGTGGAAGCTCAGGTATTGGTTTAGAAACAGCTAAGCAAGTCATTTCGCTTGGAGCAAAAGTGGTAATCGCCAGCCGCTCGGAGGATAAATTGCACAAGGCCAAGGAAATGCTGGGCCCTCGTGCTGTAATACATGTGCTGGACACGTCAGATGAGCAGCAGGTAAAATCTTTCTTCGAAAAAGTCGGCCCCTATGATCATCTTATCGTTAGCGCGGCAGAAACATCAGGTGGCTCATTCCTTCAGTTGGAGACGGATCAAGCACGTAAGCTATTCGAAAACAAATTTTGGGGCCAGTATTATGCAGCTAAATACGGAGCCTCCCAACTCTCAACCGAGGGTTCCATCACCTTATTTTCGGGAGTCGTGGCATATAAGCCGATGATCGGCTCCTCTGCGCTCGGCGCTGTGAATGCAGCGGTTTCGAATCTTGGTCAAACCTTGGCATTAGAGCTTGCTCCCATCCGCGTGAATGTCGTCTCACCCGGCATTATTGATACACCTTCACGCAGCAAAATGCCTGATAATACGCGCAATCAATTCTATGATACAGTCGCGCATAAGCTCCCTGTGAAGCGAGTTGGACTTGCGGAGGATGTTGCACGAGGCGTACTTTATTTGATTCAAAATCAGTTTGTGACCGGAACCGTCCTTCATGTGGATGGCGGACACATTTTAACATAAAAGCTTCGTCTTAAATCTGTCAGTCATTTAACAAAAAAAATGGAGAACGCTCCCGTACCTTGGCTTGGGCGTTCTCCTCCTTTTCTTATCCATGAATGATTTCACAAACTTTATCCTAATGATGTATACGACGTTTGTTTCTCAAAATGTTGCGAATCATCTTGTGATTGGGGAGCTGCCTGAACAACATATGTCCGGGATGCGGGTTGGCCTCGATAATCCAGATTTGACCGCTCTTTTCAATAGCAAGATCGATGCCCAGCTCGCGAACCGGATGATTTTTATCTATCGTGTCGGCAATGATTCTAGAAAGCTCGATGATCTGGTCCAGAATTTCTTTCATTTTTATTCTGTCATTTTTAAAGACCCTTAAAAGCACTTTGGACAACGGCGCCGCATGTCCTCCCTTCCGATAGTTGGTAACGACTTTTCGAGGTGCAGCGACACGGCCGGTTATTCCTGAAATGACCCATTCCGATTCCGGTTTCTGCATATACACTCTGGCATCAAAAATCGAACCTTTGTACTTGGCTAACTTAAGTCCTTGCTGTACCAAATAACGACGATGAGGTCTCCGATAGGTTCTAACTGCTCTTCTTACGGCGTGAGATCTAACGATTCTGCGACTGGAACCACAACGAACCTCATATTTCCTCCCCAGCTTTTTTGCACGTATGATGCCAGTCCCTCCACTCCCATAATTAGGCTTGATGAAGACTGTGCGATAGGTATCCAGCATCCGTAAAGTCCTTGCATTACTAATCCAGCGGGTTTCGGGCAGGTGAGAACGTAAAATGGGATGTTGTTGCATTTCCTTGTATTGAATCATCTTTCCAATGGGCACGAATATCCCTCGATTCTGTTGGGTTTTTGCACACACTACATGAATATGCATCTATATTCTATCTTGGTAACGGCGAATGCCACAGTTTGCTATGAAGAGGCAAATCTCCTACTTTCTCAAGTCGAGTCTTCTTTGGTTTCAAGAGAGAGATGGACAATGTGTCTTTACATGACAAGATTATTGTAAATACCTATAAAGTTGATTCCAATAATATATTAGACCAATAACAATTCTGGATATATGATGTATTAAAAATAACGTGAGGAGGAACGTTAACATGTCTATTTATGACTTTCAAGCAACCTCAATTAATGGGGAACCGATTGAACTCTCAAACTATAGAGGTAAGATTCTCCTTATTGTAAACACTGCCAGCATGTGTAGCTTCTCCAGTCAATTCACTGATCTGCAAAAGCTCTACGAAAAACGGAGGGAACAAGGTTTTGAAATCCTTGCATTTCCTTGTAACCAATTCAATAAAAAAGAGCCGGGTAGCAATTCGGAGATTCAGGGAATTTGCCAAATTAACCATGGAGTAACCTTCCCACTATTTGAGAAGACGGATGTAAGAGGCTTATCTCCTCATCCTTTATTTCAATATCTGACCCAACAGGCACCGTTTAAAGGCTTCGATACCCAGACCAAAGACGGTCAATGGATGGAGGATTTCCTGCGGGATAGGTATCCAAAAATATACGCTGGCGACGGTATCAAGTGGAATTTTTCTAAATTCTTGGTCGATCGCGATGGCCAGGTAAAAGGAAGGTTTGAAGTAACAACGGAGCCCCACACCATTGATCCTGTCATCGAATCGCTATTGTAGTTTTTCTGTTCACTTCTTTGGATTCTTAAAAAAAGAGTATCAAATGACAAAAACGAATATTTGTCATTTGATACTCTTTATGTTATCCTGACTTCAAGGAGGTGACTCACACGGCACTTGACCGTGTCCCTATGGAAAAATCCTCAGATGTGCTAACCAAGGAACAGATTCTCATTGCTACTGAAGACACACTTAGGCGTTTTGGTGTAGCCAAAACCTCCGTAACCGATGTTGCCAAGGTATTGGGAGTAAGTCATGGTACCATTTACCGACACTTTAAAAGTAAAGCTGAGCTTCTTGAAGGCGTGACCGAAAAATGGCTGAATGAAAAGATTATCGCCCCGTTAACGGAGGTATGTCAGAATTCATCTATACTGGGAACGCCACATTTAAAACGATATATACAGACATTGGTTGAACTCAAACAGTATTATGCCCGCGACGACGAGGAAATGTTCGAGATGTATACGAGGGTCACCCAGCAAGCCGCTGATTTAATCGACCAGCATATCGCCCACATTGTGGATCAGCTCGCTGATATCATTGCACGCGGGGACATCATATCAGATCAGCCAGCCCAACTGGCGCGTACCCTTTTCTATGCCACAGCCCGTTTTCATCACCCCGCTCATGCTTACGAATGGAAGAGTCCTGTGATCAATCAGGAGTTTTCGGATGTGTGGACGCTTTTAGAAAAAGGAATCACTTAAAATAGATATAGAAAGAAGGCCCAAACACATATGAAGCATTTGGACGGAAAAACAGCAATTATCACCGGGTCCTCCAGAGGGATTGGACGTGCCATTGCTGAGCAACTGGCTGATCTGGGCGCTATTGTAGTAATCAATTATGCCAGCAGTCCGGACAAAGCCCAAGCAGTTGTGGAGAGCATTACTCAAAAAGGCGGCAAAGCCATAGCACTTCACGCTGATCTGGGCAAAATGAGTGATATTGAAGCATTATTTACAAATACGATTGCTAAATTCGGTAAAGTGGATATTCTGGTTAACAACGCTGGGATGATGATCACCCAACCTCTGGTTGAGGTAACCGAAGCTGATTTTGACCAACAATTCGCACTGAATGTAAAGGGCACTTTCTTTGCCTGTCAGCAAGCCATGAAATATATGGAGGACTACGGAAGAATTGTGAACCTGTCCACATCCGTAATCGGACAAATGTTCCCGGCATATAGCGTATACGCAGGTACCAAGGGCGCAGTGGAGCAATTTACGCGTCAGCTAGCCAAGGAGTTCGGAAGCAAGCAAATTACGATCAACGCCGTGGCTCCCGGTCCTGTGAACACCGAGCTTTTCCAAGCAGGAAAAACCGAGCAACAAATCGAAGGCATGAAAAAAATGAATGCTATGGGTCGGCTCGGCGAACCGGAAGATATCGCTGATGTGATTGAGTTCCTGGTCAGCGCCAAATCACAGTGGGTTACCGGGCAGACGATCCGCGTCAATGGCGGGTTTATCTAAAAGCTGGAATACATGGAATGGAGGCTGTTTACGTTCATGATATTACACAAAGGCGAGACCTTATTTCGACAAGGAGAATCCGGCCCTTTATATCACTTAAAGAGCGGCTTGTTAAAAATTGTCCGAGTCCATGAAGACGGCTCGCAAATTTTAGTTAATGTGATTGTGCCCGATGAAATCATCCCGCACCACTCCCTGATCAGCCCCAATCCTTATTATGGTACAGCCGTGGCGTTGGTAACCTCTGAGGTTGAGGTTTTGTCGCAAAAAGAATGGTATCAGGCGCTGGAGCAAGACCCAACTCAATGTCGGGCTATCGCTTTGCAGCTACAGGACAAGTTGCGCATGATGCAGCAACGAATTGACCAGCTCACCGAGGTGTCACCTGCCGAGAAGCTTCGGAAGCTTCAACGCTGGTTCCACTCCTACATCGCACCCGCCACGTTAACGGACGTGCTGACGCAGGAGGAAATCGGCCAGTTTATTGGACTGCGTCGGGAGACGATTAATCGGCTATTGCGTGCTTCAAGCGCTCCTTCTGCAAAAGATGATGACGATAATGCATCTCGATGAGCGAAAACCACTCTCCAGCATTCAGCGCGCCGAATCTGGGATGAGAGACGGTAGACGGCCCTGTAGATTTCCCAACGGTTGGCTCAATCTCTCTCATCTTGCGGATCACGACGTTTAATCCCTCCACAATTTCTTCTTTGCTAGTGGGTTGTTGGGGAGTGTACTGCGGGGATGGTGGAACTTGGATACGCATTGGTGGAAAGCTCCCCAGATTAAAAATGGCCGTGCCTGCCTCCGTTTTAACTCCGGTCTCCCCATTAGGCTGTAGACAAAGATCAATGTTCTTAAGATGCATATACAGTGCAGAGTTCACCAAATGAAGATACATTTGTCCAAGCGACCATTGACCCTCCTGAGGTGTGTACTGCAGTTGCTCCAAGCTAAAGCTGTCCAATTCAAGAAGATAGTGTTGTGCCGTTTCTTCGAAACGCTGTAATGTTTCAGTTGTATTCATATATTAATAATTGCCCCTCTCTATCAAAGTAGCTTTACTATACAAAAATGCTACTGACAGCATTATGTCAGTAGCATTTCAACATTTTTTCCACTTCCGTACGTATCCGCTCCCGGAGCGACTCAGGCTCCAGCACAACCATATCCGCACCCCATCCAAGTACCCATTGCAGTAATTCCTCCGGCTGTCTGACGCGGAAGAGTATATGCAGTCCATCTGCACGCTCCTCTATGGCCTCCATATAAAAGTTGTTCGCTTCCTTCACCTTATCTGCGATATCCAAACGTGCTAATATGCGAACAGTTACATGACGGTCATCGGTTTGCTTGTAATCCTGCAAATGAAAATCGACAGGCAACTGAAACCTGTCCTCCAGCACGATAAGCTCATCCATACGTGACAGACGGAAATGGCGAAGCTGCTGCCGCAATTCACATTGCCCAATTAACACCCAAGAACCACGGAGCAGTACAAGACCATAAGGAGCGACCACACGCACACTTTGACGATTCCCGTCAGCCTCTGGCATTCTTTTGGAGTAGCCAAACTGTACTTTCCGTTTTTCCAATACAGCGAGACGCAGCATTTCCAAATAGGTTTTCTCGCTATGGTTTGCCCCTCCACCCACCGCGAGCAGTCTGATGGTCGTACGCACCCGGGAGACTTCCCTGCGAACGTTCTCCGGTAATATGGCTTCAATCTTTCTGCGGGAAGCCTGCGCCTTGATACCGTAGTCTGTATCAAATTTTTGTTCGACAAAATCCGTTCCTATTAGCAACGCCACAGCCTCTTCTGCGGTAAAGCTCAGGGGGGGCAGGAAGTACCCCTCCATCAAGGAATATCCAATGCCCGGTGCTCCTACAATCGGTACGCCCGATTCACTTAGAGCCTGAATATCCCGATAGATGGTCCTCACACTCGTTTCGAATATGGCTGCCAAATCCTCAGCTCGTAAAATATCCTTACGCTGCAACTCTAGCAAGATCGCTAGCAAACGATCTGTTTTGTTCATACCACGGCCCCTCTCTAGAAGGATCTAAAATGCAGAAATACAAAAAAGCAATAAGGGCAGTACAGTCACTGCGACTTATTGCTCTTTTTTTCATACGGAAGTTACTTCATTACTTAAAAAATACTTTTTCGACGTTATATTTAGCCTTTTGTGTATTGATGATGTAGGTTTCATAGATTTCTCGCTCTACTGCATCTTCCACAATACAAACCTCAATAATCGCTACTTCATTTCGCTTGTCCTTGATCGGCGATACATTATCTTCAAAATGCTTTTTGATTCTTGGTCTTAGCTTTCTTGCTTTACCAACGAACAGCAATTCCTCCTGCGCATTGTAGAACATAAAGATACCCGCCTTATCTCTAGGGATCAGGTGAAAGTCGGTAAATCCGTAAATATTGCTGAGCTCAGGGTTAACCTGTTTGGTAATCGTGATATCCGGAGTTGGAATCGTTATATTAATCACTATGTCACTTCCTCATTCTATATAGGTGTAAATATTATCACAAATCCTGCGGTAACACCATTTAAGATCGTCAAAGGGAAGGACGAACGATGACAAATAACTCAGGCAGATACCGATGGACATTAAAAAAGATGACCCTGATGAATACACAGAGCCACCTTTTGATTGTCTATAGCTTCTTTCGTAATCTGTTCACGAGAGAAGGTACCGTCATTTTGTATCAACCGTTTTGGTAATCCGTAATGCGGTGATACATCGTTTTATCCTTCAGCTTACGGAAATGGGACCTTGCCGGAAAAAGATTAGCTTCAATAATCCCAATACGTCCTTTCCGGTCTATTCCAATGTCCAGTCCATATATACGGTGCCCCGGGAAAAAAGTGCTTAATCTCTTCGCGGAACGGATGGAAACACGATTAATATGGGACTCTAATGTACTGGCAGACAGGTGTCGAATGGAAGATTGTCGAATGCCGGATTTAAAATGGTGTAGTGTTCCCTTACTCCGTGTATTATTGGAAACAATATAGCCTTTGCCTGCAACTTTGATAACCTTGCCTGTGACTACCCATACAGATGAGTTAATTCTCCGTTGAATGATGACTCTCATATCAAAAGGGCGTTTGTTGATGGTCGGACGGGTAATTCTGCGTTGAACCATATAACTGGCGTTCCCGATTTTTCTTCTAATATAATGATACGTATTGGTTCTGCCCCGTACTAAAACTCTTTTATTCTCGTAGTGTACGATGTACTTATGGTTTCCTACCCAAGAGACCTGAAAGATCCCCCGACCACGACTCCCCCACACCGGTTTCACGATAACATGCCCATACTTGGAGAGAAGTTTCGAAAAATTATACCTGTCCAGGAGCTTCGTTTCGGGAACGTAAGACCTCAGAGACGCATGCCTTCTCAATAACAAATATTTGTACCACTTATCCTTTGCCGCTGATGCCATGGGACTCCACCTTTCTCATCCGCATTTTATGCTACTGAGATAGCGTTCAAGCAATTCCAAAAAAAACTCCATTTCCTTATACGTGATATCACCTATATTGGCAATCCGGAACGTATTTAGTTTCTCAAGTTTACCGGGATAGATCATAATGCCCTTGCTGTAAAAATAATCATGCATAGATTGAAAATCATAACCTGCACAATGAGGTTCAAGAATGGAAGTAATGATTTTGGAGTGATGCTCCTCGGGAATGATATAGGTTAGACCTAAGCGGGTTAAACCGTTAATTAAGGTTTTCCAGGATGTCGCGTACCTTTCGTACCTTTTGTCCACCCCCTCTTGCTTTAATTCCTCAATCGCTTGCCTAAGCGCATATAAGGTTTGGACTGGAGGCGTAAACCGCATCTGCCCATGTTCCACAAAATAGTTATATTGAGCATGCAAATTTAAATAATAGCTCCTTGGTTTCTGGCCTTTTAAATGCTCCAATTTGCTTTTTTCGGCTATCACAAACGAAACCCCGGGCATTCCCTGTAAGTTTTTGTTGGAGCTTGCCGCCAGGTAGGCAATGTTCATTTCCTTTAATTGAATTGGAATGGCCGCAAATGAACTCATGGCATCCACGATCATGTCGATTTGATACCTTTTGCACAATTCTCCGATATCCTTCACCTTGTTAAGCAGGCCAGTTGTCGTCTCGTGATGAACGACGGCCAGATGGGAGACGTTGCGTTCAGAAGATTGGATATACCTCTCTAATTCAGCCAAATCAATAGCATCATCGGGAGGACTTTTGAATTCAAAATAATCCACTCCATAAACCTTCGCTATCTCGCACATCCGTTTTCCATAAGCTCCATTGCTGACAATGATCACCGCATCGTGATTCGGCACCGAACTGATGATAGACTCCACCGCTGCAGTACCCGACCCGCCAAACAATACGGTCGCATAATGATCCGGGTTTGCGACCAGTCGGGTAAGCTCTGTAGAAATATACTCCATGATTTGACCAAACTCGGCTTCACGAGGACAAATATCCGGAACCACCTGTGACCATTTCACACTTTCTGTAGTCGTTGCCGGACCAGGGGTAAGCAAAATGTTTTTCTTGACGGGAGAACTCATGAACCGCCCACTCCCTTGCCCTTCAAAGGACTGTTATGAATAAATCGCTGCAGACGTTCCTTTACTTCATGAGGCTTCATATGCGGACGAGCAAGCTGATCCTTGGAATACTTGGATATTTTCAGGTACAAAAACGTAAGTCCTTTATCCACTTTCCATTCTTGTAAAAAGGCCTTCAGTTCCTCGAGACTGTGAACATAAATCGACTTCGTATACCCGCAGGAAGCGGCAATGTCTATGAAATCGACATTATGGGATACCGTACTCTGACCGCCTGTTGATTCATGAGCGTTATTATCGAGCAGAATATGAACCATATTAGCTGGATGATAATACCCATTGGTTGCCAGACTCCCCATACGCATCAACAGAGATCCGTCTCCGTCAATTACGACGATATCTTTGCTTGGTTGGCTCAAAGCCAAACCAAGTCCCAAGGAACCGATACATCCCATAGAGCCTACCATGTACAGGTTGTTAGCTGCATCTTCAATTTCATACAGCTCACGCCCGGTCTTACCAGTTGTTGCGAGCTGTATGGTATCGTCGTCTTTCATGGAGTTAATCGCAGATAATGCATCATACCGTGTAGGCATTTGATGGTCCGCATGACCATGCTGTCGGATCTGATTTAAATGAATGGAGGTTTGCAGTTTTTGCAATGGCTCTTTGTCGAACGTCCCTTTCTTCACGACAAAAAAGAACGAGCGACGCCGGGCAATTTGCTCATTAGCCTGGATCAGCTGATTTTTGGCCTCTTCTAAATCCTTGGAGAGATATTGCCATTCCACATTCATCACATCCAGCATTTGCGGTGTAATCCGGCCCATCAGTTCATGCTGGGGTTCGTCAGGTATCCCCGGTTCTCCGCGCAGGCTGACAAATCCAAGCAGCGGAATATGAAAAGGGTAATTAAGAGAGGTCAGTGGCGAAATAGCGTTGGTCAGCCCTGAATTTTGCATAAGGACTACCGACTTCTTCCCACCTATATAAGCTCCAGATGCAATGGCGACCGCATCCCCTTCGTTAGCCGCTGCAACATAATCGCATTCGTTTATCGCATAATTGATCAAGCTTTTCAAGAAAGAGCATGGCACACCGCTGAAAAAGGTAAAACCTAATTTTTTCAGCTCTTCTCCTAACAATTTCGTGTCCATTATACGTGCTCACCCGAATCCGGTTCTGACGATGGGAGGTATTTTCGTTCCGCAGCTTGCAGCTCCTCTACCCCTTGAAGCCGGAATACTTCTTCGAGGGTTGCGACGCTCTTTTCGATATGGACAAGGCTTTCATCCCGATAAATTCGGTCAGATAATTGTTTCATGGCTCGGATGGATGCTCTCAAATTATGGTTTGCCCAAATCACAAGGCTGATCCCCATCTCCTGAAACCTGACGGTTGGGGTTGTATAGTATTTGGTAGGTACGATCACTACCGGCAATCTTCCGGCCCATTCCTTCATGAACGCTTCAATCTCTGTGACATCCGATCTTTTACTGTGTATAAATACGGCATCGGCTCCTGCCTTCCGGTACGCCTCTGCCCGCTGCAGCGCCACTTTAAGCCCTTTCCCGGCAATAAATGCCTCTACTCTGGCCACCACCGTAAAATCCGCGTCCGTTTGCGTATCTTTCATTGCTTTAATTTTCCCGGAAAACTCTTCGATATCAGCCAAGGTCTGCCCTTGACCGTTAATGAAAGAATTCATTTTGGGGAACCGCTTATCTTCGATGCATACCCCAGCAATATGACGTTGTTCCAGCTTCTTTACCAGCCGCCTTGCATTATTGAAATTGCCGTACCCCGTATCTCCGTCCAGCAAAATCGGGATGGAGGTAGCGTCACTCATGAATTCCAAAACATCCAATACCTGCGTCCAGGAGGCCTCATTGTTGTCTCTGACTCCCATCGCTGCAGAGATGGATAACCCGCTGGCCCAAATTCCTTTAAACCCCGCCTCCTCCACAATTTTGGCTGACAGACCATTATGAGCTTCCATGATAAACTCCAGTTTTTGAGAATGGACCAACTCTCTTAGCTGCTTTGTTTTTTTCATTGAGACTTTCTCCTTCTCCCCTAAAAATAATGTGCAAGGAATCTACTTCCAAATAATACTCTTGTTTCTCATGATCGTGTTGATCATAGTAGGATCGGGAAGCTGAGTAAATAGCATATGTCCAGGGTGTGAATTGGCCTCTATAATCCAAATATGGCCTTTTTTATCTATGGCAATATCGACCCCCAATTCGCGAACCGGATGCCGTTTATTAATCGTTTTGGCAATGATGACGGATAGCTTAGAGATTCTATGATAATAGGCATCTGCTTTCGTACGGTTGTGCTTAAAAAGGCTGAATAGCACTCGATGCAAAGATACTGCATGCCCTCCTTTAAGATAATTGGTAACATATTTATGAGGTGCCGCAACACGGGCGGCCGCTCCGGAAATTACCCATTTTCTCCCTGGTTTCTGTAAATATATCCTGGTGTCAAAAATCGACCCGTGGTACTTAGCCAACCGAAGTCCTTTCTGTACCAAATACCGGTGTCTGGATTTCCGGTATGACTTAATTGCTTTTAAGACAGAACGAGATCCAACAAACTTTCGACTTGAACCGCTACGAACCTCATATCCTTTCTTCAATCTCTTGACCCGGATGATCCCGCTGCCACCACTCCCGTGATTGGGTTTTATGAAGACCGATGAATAGGTATTCAGCATCCGCGAGGTCCTTGAATCCGTAAACCAGTGGGTTTCAGGTAAATGCGGACGCAAAACGGGATGTTGCAACATTTCTTTATGCTTTTTCATTTTTCCAATAGGCACTTGTCATCCCTCTTATCTTTTTGGGTTTCTGCGCATACAGTATGCATATGCATCCAGATCCCCTTCTGCGTGGGCCGCTACCTCTGCTAGAAACCAAGATTTATGTTACAAAAAGGCATGTCCCAGCTGTTATAAATACCACCCCCCCTAGGAGACACCCTTTTGGACAGACTCGGGGTTCGGACCACAGAAAATAGGCTGTCACCAAATAATAAAAGCTCCGCAACCTCTTTCGGTAGCGGAGCTTTTATTATTTGGTGACACAGCCTGCTATTGTGCCAGGTGATATATGACTTTTAGCCGAATAGCTGCTTGGCTAATTATCGATCCCCCGGGACGGTTCCGCCGTTTTTCCCACCATTTTTTCCAGCACCCAGACAAGTCCCCCCACTGCAAGGCTAGCGATGACCGCCATAATCGCCGATCCGCCAGCATGCAGCAGCAGCACGGGAACCCACAGCAGCCCGAGCGAACGATGCACAGTCCGCATCCACTTGTTACGAACTTTGTTAATGAAGAAGCCATACCCGGCGATCGCCAGCAGAATGACAAATCCCGCAATCCCGGTATAGGTTTTGTTATCTTGAAGCTTGGTAATCAAAAAATAAATACCATGAACGGCAATCAGGATCAAGGTCGCCCAACCCAGCAGTTTATGCATAGAGTGTAACAATTCCCCAGTCTTTCTAACCAACATCGATGGCGATCTCAACTTCTTCTTAAACCAGAACCAAGAGAAGGTCGCAGCCCCAAGGAACACGGAGATAGTACCCGAAGTCTTGAATAATTCCCCGTTGCCTCCACCTCCTTTTTCACCGGGACGTCTGCCCATGTGCCCTGGCACATTGCTTACCTCGCCTCCCGGCGGTCGCAGGCCAGGTCCGCCCCCGGAAACCGAAGGCATGTAGTAATAGTAGATTACGAGCAGAGCTGCTACCGTAACTGCGATGATTGCCGGAATCCAAACGGTCTTTTTCGTTTTCATTAGTTATGCATCCTCTCCGGGAAAATTGCCTTGATTGTACCCGGTCAAGCTGAAAACAGGATTAAAGCTAGCTGAAAGTATTCCTTTTACCTCAGTCAGTATCGAGGGTGGTTGCAATAACGTTAATACAGGCAACCGTAACAGATAGAAAATCTATGAATTCCCTACTATGCGAGCACGCCGGTTTCCGTTACAATATGTCAGTGTGATTCTGGCATCGGCAGATTGACGCGTACTTGAATATTATTGGAGGCTTCTATTTTTTCATGCAAAATGAATCTCATTCTAATGTAAAAATCATAACGGCCGATCCGAGTGCGATTGGCCTGTTTGGCTTGGCTATTGTAACGCTTGTGGCTTCATCCCAAAAGCTTGGCCTCACCGAAGGCTTAAGCTTCATCATCCCTTGGGCTATATTTCTCGGTGCTTTTGCACAGCTATTTGCCTCCATTCAGGATGCAAAACATAACAACACCTTCGGCATGACGGCATTTGGTGCTTACGCCTTCTTCTGGTTGGCCGTAGCCAGTAGCTGGATGATTAAAATGGGCGTATTCGGCTCAGAGCTGGCATCTGCTGTAGATGGCAAACAGCTCGGCTTTGCCTTTGCGGGCTATCTCATCTTTACGCTTTTCATGACCATTGGAGCGATGGAGACGCATAAGGTTTTATTCTTTATTTTTGTGTTGATTGATTTTCTATTCCTCGGTCTTAGCTTCGATGCATTTGGCGTTGCCCCAGAGGTGTTCCATACCATCGCCGCTTATGCTGAAATGGGCATTGGTCTGCTCTCACTGTATGGTACAGGAGCTGCCGTTCTGAATGCTCATTTTGGCCGTACATTCCTGCCCGTCGGGCGTCCTTTCGGCATTTTCAAGCCACGTCCTTAGCTGTATATGTAAACCCACAAAGCCGCCTTTCGCGCCGATCCGCGTTAAGGACGGCTTTGTTTCTTTTCCATCACTCCCTCCTGTATCAAAAAAGGACTAAAGAGAGTCGTTTAGTGAATATAAAAGCCCACAATGATAACAATATACATAAATTGTAATCAAAGGGGTATTTGTAAAAATGACGCAAAGCAAATCTCATACCACATTCCCGCAATATCCAGAATCGTATTGGTTAGCTTCAACTGACGTCCCCAACTTTCCCAAGCTTAGTGAAGATATTCAAGTGGATGTTGCCATTGTAGGTGCGGGGATTACTGGCATTACCACTGCTTATTTACTTTCTAAAAAAGGACTAAACGTCGCCGTCGTCGACGCAGGGCGGATACTTCATGGGACAACCGGTCATACAACCGCCAAAATTACCGCACAGCATGATTTGATCTACAGCGAGTTTATTTCACATTTTGGCAAGGAAAAAACCCGGCTCTATTACGAAGCCAACCACAACGCTCTTCAATTTATCAAACAAACGGTAGAAGAGTTTAATATCGATTGTCAATTTACAGAAGAAGATGCCTACGTTTATACATGTGCAGATACGTATGTGGAAAAAATCTCCGCCGAATATAAAGCCTACGAGGAACTTGGCATCCCGGGAAGTTATATCGAACAAACGCCTCTGCCGTTTTCAACTAAAGCAGCTATTATGATGAATAACCAAGCTCAGTTTAATCCAGTACCTTTCTTAAGATATTTGGCAAACCAAGTCATCCGTCAGGGCGGGAAAATTTATGAGCAAACCACCGTTGTAGATGTAGAAAAAGGAACCCCTGCCATCATTACAACAAGCGACGGAAAGAAAATCACCTGCAACCATGTCGTATCCTCCACGCATTTTCCATTCAATGATCCAAACGGTCTTTATTTTGCGCGATTGCATGCCGAGCGGTCTTATGTACTAGCAGTCAAAACCGATAAAATTTATCCGGGTGGTATGTATCTAAGTGCGGAAACCCCGAAACGTTCGCTTCGCTCCGTATTGGTTAACGGAGAACCGATGGTTATTGTCGGTGGGGAAGGCCACAAAACAGGACAAGGAATCTGTACTTTCCAGTACTATGAAGCTTTACAAAAGTTCGCAGAGCAAACATTTGGATTAAAGGAGATCGTTTATCGCTGGTCGGCCCAAGACTTGTATACGCTAGACAAGCTCCCTTATATTGGGCAGGAACTATCCAACACTTCTAACATCCTCGTTGCTACGGGGTATAGAAAATGGGGGATGACCACAAGTGTAGCGGCAGCTTTATTAAATACGAATCTGATTACCAGAGAGGAAAGCCCCTACCAGGAACTTTTCTCCCCTTCAAGGTTCCATATGGACCCTGACATTAAAACATTTGTGACTCAAAATGCGAATGTGGCTAAACATTTGATTGCTGGGAAATTGGGGATCAACTACAAAAAAGCCGAAGAACTGCAGCATGACGAAGGGGCGGTCATCCGGGTAAACGGCAAAAGAGCGGGCGCATACCGAGACCCACAAGGAGCATTACACCTAGTGGACACAACATGCACCCATATGGGTTGCGAAGTCGAGTGGAATGAGGCGGAAAGAACATGGGATTGCCCTTGTCATGGCTCACGCTTTTCATATCAGGGCGAAGTCATTGAAGGACCGGCAAAAAAATCGCTTGGCAAGGTTGAAGTCAACAAGAGCCCTACATGAAGAGCTACATCCCGGTAACCCAACCTTTTCATAGCTCTGAATAAACATAGTTACGCTGGACAACATACCTTTGAGAATCATAAAAGAAAGGTGATCCTATGATAAGCCAACAGTCTGCATTAGCGGCGCATGAGTCTCTAGAAATCCACGAAGCGCTAAATTTCAAAACGTTATGCTTAGCCAAGTCCAAATTAATGCAAGGCTTAGTATTCGATCAAGAGCTAAAGGATTTAATGGAAAAAGATGTTCAGCAATCTAATGTATGAGCTGATTGATACGGGAAAGGTGGACCCAGGAGACGTTGTTACACACGTCATTCTGTTAAGCGACGCCAAACGTGGATATGAAATTTTCGATACCAGACAAGACAATTGCATCAAAGTGGTACTTAAACCTTAACTATATATTTAGAATGGAGGTAAACGTCATATAGTGTATGGCCTGCATGAAACCCTTGAAGTCCATGAACTGTCAGCGTTCAAGGCAGTATGTCTTACCAAGTCCAAAACAATGCAAGCATTAATCTCTGATCCGACTCTCAAAGCTATATTACAGCAGGATGTTGACTTATCAACCCGCCAATTACAAGAACTCGGCACCCTCTTAGATCAAGCCATTTCACAGGAGGTTAAGCCATGAATACACTGTTGGAGCATTTGACCGGACTGCATACCTTAACGGACCAAGTCATTGCAGCCGATTTTCTGAACGCGGCCAAAAGCGGTGTGAGAAATTACGCTATGGCCGTAACAGAAGCGGGAACTCCAGAAATTAAGGCAATTCTTACAAAGCAACTGGATGAAGCCATTGATACGCATGAGCAAATTTCCACGTACATGATTGAACGCGGCTGGTATCACCCTTGGAACGTAAAAGAGCAGCTTTCGATGGATCTGCAAAATATCAATACTGCATTGCAAGCTCCCGTTTTATAAAAAGATAACTTTGGCCGTTTTTTTGCTCGTTGGACGTCTCTTATAAAAAGTACGTTCTTGCTTATCTATGAAACCCGCAAAGCCGTCTTTCACGCCGATCCGCGTGAAAGACGGCTTTTGGTTTTATCTCATTATCTTCATTATTCAGCTTGCCAATTCGGCATCCGCTCTGCAGGATAACGAAGGCCTGCTGCCATTCCTTTGGGGATGATTGCGTTAATAGTCTCCATTTCTTCTGCGGACAAAACCACATCAACGGCTCCTGCATTTTCCTCTAGATACGTAATCCGCTTGGTTCCTGGAATCGGTACAATTCCCTCTTGCGCAAGCAGCCATGCCAACGCCAGTTGAGAAGGTTTGACCCCTTTTTGAGCAGCGAGATCCTTAATATGCTTCACGAGATCCAGATTTTTTTGGAAATTCTCAGGCTGAAAGCGCGGTACGGTACGACGAAAATCATCTTCTGCAAAATCATCAAACTTCTGAATTTGCCCGCTCAAAAAGCCGCGTCCCAGTGGACTGTAGGCCACAAACTCGATGCCCAGCTCCCTACACGTCGGTATAACTTCATCTTCCGCTTCCCGGCTCCATAAGGAATACTCCGTTTGCAGAGCTGTAATCGGATGTACCTTGTGAGCCCGTCGAATGAGTGCAGGAGAAGCCTCGGACAGCCCCAAATAGCGGACTTTTCCTGCCTGAACCAAGTCACTCATCGCGCCAACCGTTTCCTCGATAGGTACATTCGGATCGACACGGTGCTGGTAGTACAAATCAATCACATCTACTCCCAGTCTTTGCAGGCTGCGGTCACATGCCTCTTTTACATATTCAGGACGGCCGCTGACACCCAGGAATCCCCCATCTTCCCCACGCATAATGGAAAATTTAGTAGCCAATATGACTTCGTCACGGCGGCTCCGCAAAACTTGGCTAATCAGTTTTTCATTTTTCCCCACACCGTAGACATCGGCCGTATCCCAGAAGTTGATCCCTAGCTCCAGCGCACGATGAAGCGTTTTGATCGACTCCTGATCATTCAACTCACCGTAATATTCGGACATACCCATGCAGCCCAGACCCAGTGCAGATACTTGAAGGTCACTGTTACCCAGTTGTTTCTTTTTCAATTTCTATCACTCCTCAATTGTCAGAATAGTCATCGCATTTCCTAATCACTACGTCACATTCCGTATATTACTACTTAAAGTTAACTTGAAGTCAAGCATTGTCTTGTATACGCTATTTCAGATTTTTTTAGAAAAATTTGATTTCCGGGTTGTAAGAGGCAGCTGTAAATTGCCTATATATATGAGAAACGAATTATCGCGCGAGATTCAGTTTCAAAATCATCTAATTGGAGGTTTAACATGCCCGCAAACTACACTTACACCAAAACGTCCGATGGTTTCCATGTGATCATCACACCAGCTTCGAATATTCAAAATAAAAATATTCGAAGCCGGATTACGCAGCAAACCGATTATGGGATTAATGGGGGCTTTTTTAACCCGATCAGCACCACAAAGCCTCCGACTCAAGGTTTATCCATTGCGGTGACACCTAATAACACGCACGATATTAAGGCAAATGCCAAGGAGAATAGTCGGGGTACTGCATTTATTTTTACGGAAAGCAACAAAACAAAAATAGGGATTACCCGTACTTCAAGTGTAACGGATCTCAAAAAACAAATGGGAACAGCAATTAAGTACAAATCCATTATTAGCGGCGGTAGTCTGTCACTGAAGAATGAGGAAGAAGTATGGCTCAAGGAGCTGAAAGAGATTGAAAACTTCGATTTGAACGGAACCTTGCGGTACACGGAAGCCACGGGGCGGACAGGCCTGGGCTTCAAAGTCGTGAATAATATTTGGCAGGTCTACCTGGTTGTTCATGAAAATGCGACGCTAAAACAACTTCGCAATTATTTTATCAAACAGGATTGCTTTGAAGCCATTCTTCTTGATGGTGGGGGCTCGTCCGGTATTCAAGTCAAAAACTCTGCAGGTACAATGGTTAAGTATGAGCAAACACGTTACATCTACAACATGGTAAAACTCATTAATATCACCTAAGCCTTATAATATGACGTGCTTTTATAGGAGTAAGGGGGCCTTACCGGCCTCCTCTACAATTCATCCAGCACGACCATTTCCAATGCCAGGAAAACAGGTGTTACAGGGTACACATAAGAAACCTCAATGGGTTGCCCCACCTGTAATTCTTCTGGATTGATTAATTGCCTCCGCTGACCATCCATCTGCTTATAAATATGTGTATCTGGGATAGATATATAGACCGATTGGATAGGTTTTTCCGTTGGATCATCACTTTGGGGTAGTTCTTTAGCAAATTGAACAGGCTGTTCAAATCGGATCAAATAGTCCATGGTTGGGGCTGCTAATGGTTGTTCTACTTCTTTTTTAATCCTTTCAATCCTTTCAATTTTGGCACGCCCTGTGTATACCGTTGTGCTTTCCAGACGATCTAAGTCAAAAATAGATTGAACCACCGCTCCATTAGATTCGTTAACCGGCGTAGCCGATTTTGTTGTAGAACATGCTGGCAATAAAGCTGCCGCAAGCAAGACAAGAACAAGGGCAGAAACTCTATTTTTCATAAGTGATCCTTCCTAATCTGGTTTATAGAATATGTTCACTATTAAGACGCGGACAGGAACAATTTGGTTGCTTTAGTTTGTATTTATCATTACATTTTGAAAGGTGTGCAATTATATGTTAAAAAAACTCGGTTTGGCAGTTCTCGCTGCATCAACACTTTTAGTGGGAAGCTCCATTACAGCAAGCGCTGATTCTACTGTAAATTACGATCATTTGCTCTCGGCAGGGACCACTAACGCTTTCCTGGCCATGGAAGATGGATCTTCATTTTATGCAACTGGAAGTAACAGTAATGGCAAGCTCGGCGTAGGCGATGGCGGAGGGAATAATAAAACAAGTCCGATGCAAGCAGATGTATCTGATATCGCCATGATTGATGCTGGTGACTTGCATTCAACCTTGCTCAAAAAAGATGGAACCATCTGGTCTTGGGGCTTTGCAAGTTACGGTGAGCTAGGGACAGGGAATAAGAGGGATACGGCAAGAGTACCTGTTAAAAACAAATATATTGATAATGTTAAGGAAGTGAGAGCAGGAGGTCAATTTACGCTTGCGCTCAAAAATGACGGCACAGTGTGGGCTTATGGAGAAAACAACTTTGGACAGCTGGGGATTGGGACAAAAGGAGTTTCTGCCTTTTCCGTTAAGCCTGTCCAGGTACAAGGTTTGGAGGATATTGTAGCCATTGATGCTGGTGACAGTTTTAGCGCAGCCCTAGACAAAAATAATCAGCTATGGGTATGGGGACGCGGTTATGATGGCGCACTGGGACAGGACGACAAAGAAAACCAGCTTACCCCTGTTCAATATCGAATTGATGATATCAAAACTTTTACAGCCGGAGCAGACCGCATTTATGTTTTAACGAATAGCGGAGAAGTGTACGCTTCCGGCAGCAACACTTCTGGAAAGCTTGGGGATGGAACCTCTACTTTTAGAAGATCACCCGTATTGATTAATATTTCCGATGTAAATAGACTGAAAGCAGGTAAAACCCAAACTTTTGCACTTAAAAATGACGGAACTCTTTGGGGATGGGGAACCAATAATGATGGGCAGGTAGGTGACGGGACCGATGTATTTTCTATTAAAGTCCCTACTCAAGTTGTAGATGAAATGAATACGCCACTTACTGATGTAGTAGCATTCAGTGCAGCAGGAACCCACTCCCATGCTTTGACAGCGGATGGAACGGTCTGGTCTTGGGGATATAACAAAAACGGCGAACTAGGAATTGGGAATACCAAGCAACAAAATTCAGCCACAAAATCGAATTTCCCGAATCCATTTTCCAAATAAGCTCCGTTCTCTCCAACCCCAAAAAGGCAATAAGGGCAGTTCAATCAACTGCTCTTATTGCTCCTTATTTTCATATAGAAGCTACTTTATTACAAATAAAACTATGATTATGTATGAACAGAAGCGCTTCAGTTGCTTCTGGACGGTAGGGGAATTCATTTACAAAGCTAAGGCCTCTTCCGTAATCTTTTTGATATCAATGGATGAGGGTGTTTCTTCCTTGACCATATCCGGCAGGATATTTTCCAAAAAATAATCAACGCAGTGTAATTGAATATTTTTAATTTTCACAAGTGCATTACGATACATGACTATAAATTCCTTTTCAGTATTGCCCCGCTGAAGCTCAGCAAATGCTTCGTACACCTGATCCATTTTGTCCGCAACTTCAAGGATTAAACCTTCTACAGAATCATCTTTACCTTCCCTTAGCTGTTTGCGAAAAATGGCTTTAAAGTCTTCAGGAATATTCTCTTCAATAAAATACTCAATCATACCTTCTTCGACCTGCTGGATTAATAGCCGTAGTTCCTTAGAGGAATGCTTAACTGGCGTTTTGATGTCTCCAATAAAAATCTCCCCGTAATCGTGGCTGCTCGTAATCTCGTATAGCTTTTTCCAGTCAATACTGACACCATTTCTTTCTTCAATATCAGCTAGCGTCTTGGCATATTGCACCACTTTCCAGGAATGTGCCGATACGCTGTGTTCCTCAAATTTAAACTTACCCGGACAACGGATGATTCTTTCCAACTCATTTAGCGACCGAAAATACGTGTGAATTCCCATCATTGCATCCATCCTTTAAAATATATGAGATAGTCAATATAAACCCACTATAAACCTCAACTATTAACAGTAGATTATCGCAATATCAAGTTGAGTCCACACATGTAGCACATACACAATTTTTGCTATACACTTTATAAAAGAGGAGTTTGCAAAATCCAATAAGCGACTGGAATCGAATTTTTCAAAATCCTAAAAAAAGTAAAAAGTGGTGAAATCGTTGTTCAAAATCTTACTAATTGAAGATGATGAAACTTTGTTCCATGAAATGAAGGATCGGTTAACTCAATGGAACTATGATGTGTACGGCATCCAGGACTTTAATAAAGTCATTCAGGAATTCACAACGATAAAACCTGATCTGGTCGTGATAGATATTCAATTGCCGAAATTTGATGGGTTTCATTGGTGTCGAATGATTCGATCCCACTCTAACGTCCCCATCCTCTTCTTATCGTCACGGGATCATCCTACGGATATGGTGATGTCGATGCAGCTTGGAGCGGATGATTTTATCCAAAAACCGTTTCATTTTGATGTACTCATTGCAAAATTACAGGCGACACTCCGCCGCGTATATAATTACAATACAGAACCCGTCTCCCTGAAAACATGGCGTGGAGCGACGGTCGATTATGAAAAAAATGTAGTAGCCAATGAGGCTGGCTCCATCGAATTAACCAAGAACGAGATTTTTATTTTGAAGCTGCTGATTGAAGAAAAAAATAAAATTGTCGCACGAGAGGAATTAATTAAAAGCCTCTGGGATGATGAACGTTTTGTCAGCGACAATACCCTGACCGTCAACTTGAACCGCCTGCGTAAAAAGCTGGACGAGCTGGATTTGGGCCGTTTCATTGAAACGAAAGTCGGGCAAGGCTACATGGCTACAGAAGAGGCACCTACCTATGATTAAAAAATATCTTATAGAGAGGCGGAGCTGGATTCTACTAATTCTGTTCCAGCAATTTCTGATCCTGTTCATCGCTTATGTGGATGCAGCAATTCCATTAATGCCGATCCTTTATATCGTCTTCTTATCGATGATGATTTTCTTGGTTTTTTTAATCATTCGCTATTCCAAGGAAACCAAATTCTATACCACATTAGAAGAATGGGAGAGCCCTCTAGAACTAACGGGTATTGGCGAACCGGAGAGTCCGTTTGAGCAAATCATTGAACAAAAAATCACTGACCAGACCGAACGGTTACAACAGATCATCTCGCAAAATCAATTGACACTTGAACATGAAAAAGATGAACTATTATCCTGGATTCATGAGGTAAAAACGCCTTTGACCACCATGCATTTGATGATTGAGCGGTTGGACGATAAGCCCCTAAAAGCTCAGTTAACCTATGAATGGCTACGAATCCACTTACTGCTGGATCAGCAGCTCCATCACAAACGTATATCTTTTATTGAAAATGATCTGTATGTCGAGCAAGTGAATTTAAAATCTCTGGTTTTTAATGAAATCAAAGCACTACAGTCATGGTGCATCCAAAAAGGGATCGGTTTTGACATCCAATTGGAGCACATGGAAGTGCTGAGTGATGCCAAATGGCTGGCCTTTATCATCAGACAGCTCTTAACCAATGCCATCAAATATAGCGATGCCAGTGATATTATCATTCACAGCTATGTACAAAGGGATCGAATAAAACTTGAGGTCCAAGACTTTGGACGCGGTATTGATCCGAAAGATATACCCCGTATTTTCGAGAAAGGTTTTACCTCCACAACCCAACATTCTGATCATACTTCAACGGGCATGGGGTTATACTTAACGAAAAAGGCAGCACAGTCCTTGCTCATACATATAGATGTGCACTCCAAACCGAACGTGGGTACAACCTTCACTTTAATTTTCCCCAAACGAAATGATTTCGTGAGTATGGTAAGCATGTGACAGAGATGTCACATGCTTTTATGTATTGTTCGCCCAATCAAAGGAAAAACATCCACTCTATTTTTATAATAAGGCTACAAGAACAATAAGGAGTGCATCGAAGTGAATATTTTAGAAGCCCATAAAATCCATAAAAGCTACGGTAATAAGTTAAATATGCAGGAGGTTTTGAAGGGAATAGATATCCTTATTGAAGAAGGGGAATTTGTCAGTATTATGGGAGCCTCCGGTTCAGGTAAAACCACACTGCTGAATGTTCTTTCCTCTATTGATAAAGTGAGCCAAGGTTCCATTAAAATCAATGATATCGAAATGACGAAAATGAAAGAAAAGCAACTAGCTGAATTTCGCAAAAAGCATTTAGGCTTTATTTTTCAAGAGTATAATCTGCTGGATACGCTAACCGTAAAGGAGAACATCCTCTTACCGTTATCCATCACCAAAACGCCTAAAAAAGAAGCCAACCAAAAATTTCAGGAAGTAGCTACAGAACTGGGAATTTATGATCTCAAGGACAAATACCCCAATGAAATCTCGGGTGGACAGAAACAGCGTACATCTGCGGCCAGAGCGTTTATTCATGAGCCCAGTATTATTTTTGCCGACGAACCTACGGGTGCACTGGATTCCAAATCGGCTTCCGATTTATTAAACAAGCTGGGCCAGTTGAACCAAAGACGCAAGGCGACCATTATTATGGTCACGCATGATCCTGTCGCAGCCAGCCATTGCAGTCGGGTTATTTTTATTAAGGATGGGCAAATGTATACGCAGCTTCACAAAGGCGAGCAGGAAAGACAAAGCTTCTTCCAGGATATCATGAAAACCCAAGGGGTCTTAGGCGGGGTCCAATATGAACATTAATCTGCTCATTCTAAAAAATTTGAAAAAAAACCTGAAAAATTATTACCTTTATGTTTTTGCCCTCATTTTCAGTGTTGCGCTCTATTTCGCTTTTGTCACACTACAGTACGATCCCTCCATGGACGAAGTGAAGGGCTCTGTTAAAGGTGCAGCTTCCATACGGGCAGCTTCCATTTTACTGGTCGCTATTGTCTGCATTTTCCTTATGTATGCCAATAATATTTTTATAAAAAGACGAAGCAAAGAAATTGGCCTATTTCAATTGATCGGAATGACTAAAAGTAAAATTTTTCGCATTTTAAGTGCTGAAAACCTAATTTTATACTTTAGTTCCCTCTTCATTGGGATTGGGGTTGGATTCTCCTTTTCCAAATTAGTGATTATGATTTTATTTAAGACGACGGGCGTCGAAGCCATTGCCACTCTATATTTCTCTAACCAAGCACTGACTCAAACACTCATCGTTTTTGTTGTCATCTACCTGCTGATCATGCTCATGAATTATTCTTTTATCAAAAGACAAAGTATTTTGTCTTTGTTCAGAGTGACCTCAACCACCGAAGGGAAAATCAAGAAAATATCGATCTTTGAGATGATCATCGGGATCATTGGTATCTCTCTCATCGCTTTAGGTTACTATGTTTCCTCCAAATTATTTGGTGGCGACTTTACATCCATGAATGAATTGTTTATGGCTATGGTGTTTATTTTGGGCTCTGTGATCATCGGAACACTACTTTTTTATAAAGGATCTATCCGCTTTATTTCCAATATCATCAGAAAGAGTAAAGGCGGCTATTTGAACATTAATGAGGTGCTGTCCCTCTCATCCATTATGTTCCGCATGAAATCCAATGCTTTGTTGTTGACCATTATTACGACAGTATCGGCACTTGCTATCGGTTTACTATCCTTAAGCTATATCGCCTATTATTCTGCGGATCAAGCAGCTGAGGACAATGTACCTTCCCATTTTGCCATGACGAATGTACCGGATGCGGAGAAATTTAAAGCGTTACTTCATGAGCATGATATAAAGTATCGTGAAAAGAAAATTGAAGTGATTCAAGTCAGTGTGAAGACAGCGCAAATTATGGACACTCCTATGGAACAATTAAATGATGGTACGGATTCCATGACACTGCCTGTCGTAAGCGACCAATCTGTGGAGGGTACGGATGTAACTCCAGGCCAAACGGTTTTAACGGGCTATAATGATATGTTACAGAAATTCATGTCCTTGAAAGACTTTGGACCCTTGGATTTGAAGGGGAAAACAGAAGTCATACCTCAACAATATGTGGGTCTAAAAAAGGATTATGTCATTCCCTACTATTTTGCAGCCGGGGGAGTACCCACTGTCATTGTAGACGAAACCATCTTTGAGCGCTTAAAGAAAGATGTAAATCCAGAGATCCAAAAGAAGTCATCCTTGTATATTGGAATTGATATGCTTAATGCAGCACAGATTGAAGAAGCCGATCGCCTCTTTGCAGCTGCGAATTTTAATGATCAACAAACATCACGCCTTGAAATGAGTAGCAATCAGAAGAGAAATATGGGAGTGATCATGTTTGTAGTTGGCTTTTTAGGACTCACCTTTCTCATTACATCAGGCTGTATTCTTTATTTTAAGCAAATGGATGAGAGCGAAGATGAAAAAGCCAATTACACCGTGTTAAGAAAGTTAGGGTTCACACAGAGCGACCTGCTTAGAGGCATTAAAATAAAACAACTCTTTAACTTCGGCATTCCTTTAGTAATTGGCCTATCACATAGCTATTTCGCCGTCCAATCCGGCTGGTTCTTGTTTGGAACCGAAATTTGGAGGCCTATGATTATTGTTATGGTGCTGTACACCGCCTTATATTCCATTTTCGGGATACTATCCATCCTGTATTATAAAAAGGTCATTAAATCAGCATTGTAATCGGCAAAAAGCAAAAAAAGCCCCAGGCAAAAGCGCTGGGGCTTTTCCAAATATTTGAGCATTTTCGTTTCTACATGTACAATAAAATAACTATCATCGTAACCCCAAAGGGGGAGAGCTTATTTTATTATTAATCATCAATGGCATTAGCATCGTGGCCAATATTATACTCGGTTCCTTTATAGGCGCAGCTATTTTTATGGGAATTGTTTTTTTCCTGATTGGCTTGCCTGGGTTTAAAAAATCGCCGAAACTTACGAAAGAGGCTAAAAAGGATATCGCCTATATTATGTCCACACTGTTAACCCTTGTTGTATTCATGGTTATCGTTTTCTGGAATATCCGTGCCTCAGGTGATTTAATACTAGCAGGTCCGCTAACACCGCAAATGAAGTTTCACTGGGGACAAAAGGTGTTGATGCTAGGGTTACTGGAGGGCTTATGGGCTGTCATCACCCTAAAATGGCTGTTGCCCATCTTTTTTGATCCGCTGGATCTCAGTAAGAAACAAATCCTTGTTTTAGTGAGCGGGATTGTATTTAGTGTAGTTTCAGGTATTTATGCCATACTTGAAGCAAGTTAAAAAAACTTAACGCAAAGGTTCAAAGCCCTCTGCTTGCTTCAGAATTCGCTCAATTTCCACGCATGTCTCCGGTTGTAGCGTCACTTCGACTGCTTTCACATTTTCTTCGATTTGTGCCGGTTTAGTAGCCCCAATGAGTGCAGCGCTGATACCCGGTTTTCTCAAAATCCAGGCAAGCGCGAGCTGTGACAGGGTGATACCCAAATCCTTCGCCAGCTTATCCAGCTCCTGGACACAGTTTAGAACGGTATCGTTCATGTAACTGCTGATGACATTATTGACCGAGGTATCAGCCCCGCGGCTACCCGTCGGTAAAGGTTGTCCAGGCTTGTATTTACCCGTGAGGATCCCTTGGGCCAGAGGCGAAAATACAATTTGGCCGATGCCTACCTGCCCGGATACGGGAAGTACCTCATGTTCGATATAACGTTCGAACATATTATAGATCGGCTGATTAGCAATCAATGGCCGCAAATTCAGCCTTTTTCCAATCCCATGGGCATCCGTGAGCTGGGCAGCACTCCATTCACTGACAGCAGCGTATAGAATCTTACCCTGAGCCTGAAGGTCATCGAGCGCTCGCAGCGTCTCTTCCAAAGGAGTATCCGAATCATAACGATGACAGAAGTACATGTCGATATAATCCGTACTAAGACGCTTCAGACTCGCTTCACATTGCTCCATAATGTGTTTACGAGACAGTCCCCTGTCATTAGGACCGGAATCCATAGGGAAATAAACCTTGGTAGATAACACATAGCTCTCTCTTCGATAAGGCTTCAAGGCAGCTCCCATAGCCTTCTCGCCTTCTCCCCGGTTATACGCGTTCGCGGTATCAAAGAAATTAATTCCAAGTTCAAAGGCTTTGGCAATACAGGTATGAGCTGCTTCCTGCTCGGCGGCTGTACCGTACGTCAACCAGCTCCCTAGACCGATTTCACTAATTTTAAGACCACTGTTGCCTACATTTCTATATTTCATATCTACTCCTTCTTTCATAAGAAGATCATATTTTTATATTTTAACATGTAAACCCTTTCATTAAAACAAATGAGGATTTTGTAAAATCCAGAAATAATGAAGGATTCATGGAGTTACATGAAGGATATCCACCACCCTGACTGTTAGGGTGGTAGATGCTTATAGCCTCACAATCTCAAATCATATCTACTTGCTTCCTACAGGAAAAAGCGCATCATAGGCAGGACAAGGCAGTTTGTCAAGAAACTCCTGAAGCTGCTTCGGTTTATTTTTGTAAATATCCTTTAAGGATGTTCCATTATAAATATTGCCGATGACCACAGGATGGCATAGCTCACAGATCAGGATGTCCCCGTTCCCGTGAAGATGGAGCTGTTTTTTACCATCAACGCAGTTGGAAAAATAAACACCCGGCTGCTCCTTGAAGCCCAGTGCTTCTGCAAAACGGTCCATACAGGTGAAATACAACACAGTATCGTCCTTTTTATGCGCAATCAGGTCATGAACGGAACGAACGAGCGCTTCCTTGGTAGAAATAGCGTTCCAGTTGGTATGGTCCATTACGATGCTGTTTTGGATTTCATGGATGCGCACACCGAGTTCATATACCATTTCACTAATAGCTGGCATGTTGTTCTGCGTCTCCGCAAACAGCAACGTCTCCAGCACCGTTTCCAGCTTGGCTTCGGTACATAACCGGATATTTTGAACGATTTTCTCATACATGCGAGGATGAACATGATAATAAGCTGCATATTTATCGGCATCCGTGAAGTTGAAAGAGATATGAATGTTGGAAAGTCCTGCATCACGTAGTTTCTCAATTCGTTCCGGGCTGAGCAAGCTGGCATTGGTATTGAGCTGGGTAGCGATTCCCTTGCTTGAACAGTGAGCCACGATGTCCAGACAATCCTCATACTTCAAGGTCACTTCTCCCCCGGACAGTCGCACACGTTTTAACGTTGGAATGTCATCAATAATATCAATGACCTCTTTGCTGCTGATGCATTGCCCGTCGTTCCGCTGATACGCGCAGCAGTAATCACACTTGAAGTTGCAATTGGAGGTAACCCCGACTTCCAGTCCCTCCAGCTCGTAGATGCCCGGCTTTTCCAGTTCAAGTGCTTTATATTTATTCTCTATACTCACTTTCTTATGATCCTCCCGATCTCAGGCTTATGTCTTGAATCCCCTTGAGATTATACAGAATGGGAGGGGTCTGTAGATATGACATTGGTAACGATGGGTTGACAAGTACCGCCGAACTTAGTAAATTCATATTAGTTAAGTCCTTAACTACATTTATGGTGGTGATCGTTTGAAAGACCTACAGGATTACGTACTTGATTTGCCGCTGCATTCTCTGGTTTTCTTTTCACTGGTAGAAACGACAGCCGGATTAGTCGATGTCTCAGAGAAATACTGGCATTCGAAGGGAACCAATGGAGCCAGAATTCGAATTCTGGTTGAAATCATGAAGGAAGGAGGCACAATTCTTCCATCTGTGCTCGCCCAAAGGATCGGTGTCACCAAATCAAATATTAGCCTGCTGCTCACCCCGCTCGAAAACGAAGGGTTCATTCGCCGGGAAGGCCATCCCATGGACGGCAGAAAATCGGTAATTTCTATCACAAGCGAAGGGCAAAGCCTCCTGTTGCATAATTTACCCGAAAACCGGCAGAGGATTGAGGAAAAAATGCAGGTGTTGAATGATCAGGAATTGAAGCAGCTCATTTCCCTGCTCAACAAATTAAAGAGGACGTAATACAGCTTTTTTACTCAATTGGTTAAGCCCTTAACTAAAATCCCATTTGTATAAAAAGGAATGATGTTCCATGTCGATTGTTATTACTGGAGCCAATGGTCAATTGGGGAGCCTAATCATACAACAGCTCCTTCAAAAAGTCTCACCTCATGAAATTACCGCTTGTGTTCGCCACCTTGAAACCGGAAAACACTATGAGGCACAGGGAATTACAGTACGATTGGGTGACTACGATCAACCCGATTCACTTGAGCAAGCATTCGCGGGTGCTTCCCAACTGTTGTTGATTTCAAGTTCACATCCTGACGATACGATTCGTATTCGTCAACATACCCATATCATAGAAGCAGCTAAAAAATGTGAAGTAGAACACATTTTATACACCAGCTTTGCCTTTTCTGAAGCCAGCTCTATCCCCCTCTCCCATCTGCATTTGGCTACAGAACACGCCATTTGTACCACTGGAATTCCTTACACTTTTCTACGGAATGCATTATATACCGATTTTGTCAAAACTCTCGACCTGAACGCCGCCATAGCGAAGGGCGCAATCGATATTTACCCTGGGGAGTGGAAATTTAACACCGTGACGCGTTGGGATCTTGCCAGAGGGATCGCAGCAGTGCTATCCGGTCCAGACCGCCATATGAACAAGAAATATGAATTCGTCTCCTCCAGTCCCTGGACCTTTTCAGATTTGGCAGCAGCTTTGACCGAGCTCACAGGCAGATCCGTCTCCCTCCGTCATGACCCCCAAATCAAAAATTGGATATTTGGGTTCTTGAGCAAAATAGATACGCGCTCCACGTCAGATGATTTGGAACAGTTGATCGGTGGTCCGCTCACTTCACTGAAAGAAAGCATCCGGCCCTTTATCTCCATATGAAAAGCAACGCTAAAAATTTTCTTGCCAACACCCACTCCATAAATTGTGATCAATATGTGAACTGGGCATACTTCTCATTTCCAAATCCATACTAAATATATCTGTTGGTAATGGAGGCGGGAATTGTGGATAAAAGGATGAATCTGCTTATGTTCAGCGGCGATTATGATAAGGCAATGGCTGGGCTGATTCTGGCAAATACGGCACGGGAATTGGACGTGGACGTGACGATGTTTTTTGCGTTCTGGGGACTATTTCTGGTTCGTGACCCTGACAAGATGACGTTGGAGGACAAGACGATTTATGAAAAAATCATGGGCTGGATGACTCCAAAAGGACCCGAAGAGCTGCCATTATCCAAAATGAATTTTAGCGGTCTTGGCAAGCTGATGCTGACGGAAATGATCGAAGATAACGAAGCCCCGAAGCTTATTCATTTCTTGAAAGGAGCGCGGAAGAAAAACGTAAAATTTTATGCCTGTAAGCTATCAGTCGATATTATGGGTTTTAAACCGGAAGAATTTATACCTGAACTGGAAATTATCGAGGCCAAAACGTATCTAAAAGATGCGCTCGAATCCGATATGCAGTTGTTTATATAGGATAGACTTGCGCCTTATCCGGCTGTTGGATGAGGCTTTTATTGTGACTAAATGATGACACTCGCCTATTTTTTTTAACCCATTCGGGCCTACCTACGTACCCTAAAAAGACAGAACGACTTGGGAGGCGCCGTATGCTCATGGCTCGAATTGGAAGCAGTAATTGTAGGTATCAGCCTTCTAACGAGGCTTATTTCCAAAGGTATCGCGAAAGTACAATAGGATATCACCAGACCTTTGAATCTCCATATGGGCAAAAAAAGCTGATTTATGCGGATTGGGCAGCCAGCGGCCGTCTGTATGGACCCATCGAGTCGAAAATAGCTCATGAATTAGGCCCTTTTGTGGCGAACACGCATACGGAGTCTAATTTGACAGGAACTCTGATGACCCAAGCCTATGAAGAAGCGAAACAAATCATTAAAAACCACGTTCATGCCAATGAACATGATATCATCCTGTTCGCCGGGTCTGGTATGACAGGTGCAGTGAATAAGCTTCAGCGACTGTTAGGATTGAAAATACATGAAAAATTAAGACCCCTCTATCCCATCTCCGAAAAAGAACGCCCCCTTATTTTCGTTACACACATGGAGCATCATTCCAATCATATTTCCTGGGCAGAAACCATTGGAGACGTTGTGTGTCTTCCTCCGGGTCCCGGCGGAATTGTCGATCCAACTCATCTCGAACGACTGCTGCTTCAATTCCAGCATCGCCCTATAAAAATCGGCGCCTTTACCGCTTGCTCCAATGTTACAGGGTTCGAAGTACCGATTTACCAGCTAGCCCGCAAAATGCACGAACATGGCGGCGTTTGTTTCGTTGATTTTTCGGCAAGCGCACCTTATACCGAGATCAACATGCACCGCACAGATCCCCTTGAGAAACTGGACGGGATTGTATTTTCACCCCACAAATTTCTTGGGGGTCCCGGTACAAGCGGCGTTTTAATTATGGATTCGAGGCTGTGCCTCAATTGTGCTCCAGATCAGCCAGGAGGGGGCACAGTTAACTGGACCAATCCTTGGGGTGGATACGAGTATAAAGATAATACTGAAGCCCGTGAGGATGGAGGGACGCCTGCCTTTCTACAGGCCGTTCGAACGGCGCTCTGCATTCGGCTGAAGGAACAAATGGGACAGAAGCGCCTATTGGAGCGCAAAAAGGAACTGACATCTCTATTACTAAAGAGCTTGAGTACCATACCAGGCCTACACATTTTAGGAGGAAGTAGCCAAGAACGAATGGGAATCGTTTCTTTCGTTGTCGGCCATATTCACTATAACCTGATTGTAAAGCTATTGAATGATCGGTTTGGCATTCAGGTCCGGGGCGGTTGCTCTTGTGCAGGCCCCTACGGACATTATTTGCTGGGCATCGACCCACAAACATCTAAACAAATGACAGACCTGATCCATGTGGGAGACTTATCTCGAAAACCAGGCTGGGTGCGTCTGTCGCTCCATCCCATGATGACGAATCAGGAAGTCTCCTATATCGCCTCTTCCATACGGGCAGTCGTGGAAAACATCATGACCTGGCAAAGAGATTATACCTATCAACCAGAATCAAACGAATGGCGATCTATGCATGAACATCACAAAATAGACATCAGCAAATGGTTCAATTTTAGCGATTAAGAGACTCATGTCCGTTCCCTTCTTTCAAAACTCTCATAGGATACACTGTAAATTACTATATGAGGAAAGAAGTGACGACAATGGGTCTCAATTTTCGTAACAGTACTAATGCGGCTATCTTTGTAGTCTTCGCCTACCCGGACTTCAGCTGTAGTCCTGTTAACTACTCTAAAACAGGCTGGTACCGCGTTAACCCCGGACAGACTGTTCAGTTGTGGAGCGGCTACGCAGGAGGTAATACATTCTTTTATTACGCCGAAGATGATTTTGGACGCGAATGGAGGGGGACATACTTCACTCAAGTTCCTGAGAATGCCTTCAATTGGTGCTGGGATACAGGCTGTACCACTTGTAGAAGCGTGGGACTGCGGAGAATCGCAGTTAGTCCGTTCGTCTTGGACTACACCATCAACTTTGTAACGAGCAGCAGTCAAAGAAAACCTGCATCATCCACACTCCGCATGACATTGCCTTCCAAAGCAACCCAAGAGAAACCTATTTTGCGCAGAGTTCCTGCAACACCTAAGAGACTAAAACAAGGGAAGCCTCAATTACAGAAACGCATCACGCATAAAAAACGGACAAAATAAAAAATGATCTGATCAGCACGCATATAGTTTTTTAGAAGCAAAAAAAGGAGCGACCTCACCCCCATGGCCTGCTCCTTTCTCTTTTATCTATGAGGTAATCCGCTTATTTACTCTCGAATTCCCACTTGGATATCTCTTCACGAACCCGTGGTGCTACCTCTGTTCCCAATAGCTCAATAGCTCTCATGACATCATCATGCGGCATCGTCCCGACGGGTACGTGGAGCAGAAAACGTGTAATGCCTACCTGTTTACGCAGATGGATGATTTTTTGGGCAACCGTGTCGGAATCACCTACATACAACGCTCCTTCAAAGCTGCGTGCGGCATCGAAGCTGGAGCGAGTGTAAGGACCCCAACCCCGTTCACGCCCAAGCACATTCATGCTCTGCTGAGTAGAAGGGAAGAACTTATCCGCTGCCAGCTCAGTCGTCTCTGCAATAAAACCATGTGAGTGTGATGCAACTGGAAGCAGCGATGCATCATGACCGGCATGCCTAGCGGCTTTTTTATACAGTTCCACCAACGGGGCAAACTGTACGGGACTACCCCCAATAATCGCCAGAACCAACGGCAATCCGAGCAAGCCTGCACGAACCACAGATTCCTGATTGCCCCCACTCCCAATCCATACGGGCAAAGGGTTTTGAACTGGACGCGGATACACACCTAAATTGTTGATTGCCGGCCGATGTCCGCCTTTCCAGGTAACTTTCTCGGATTCTCGTATTTTCAATAACAGTTCCAGCTTTTCATCGAATAATTCATCGTAGTTATCCAAATCATACCCAAATAACGGGAATGATTCGATAAAAGAACCCCGGCCTGCCATAATCTCAGCTCGTCCATTCGAAATGCCGTCCAGTGTAGCAAAATCCTGAAACACACGTACAGGATCATCCGATGAAAGCACCGTAACTGCACTGGTTAACCGAATTCGTTGGGTCTGTGCCGCTGCAGCAGCGAGGATAACAGCCGGAGCAGATGCTGCATAATCTTTACGATGATGCTCCCCTACGCCGTACACATCCAGCCCTACCTGATCTGCAAGTACAATCTCCTCGACCACTTCACGTATTCGTTGTGCGTGACTAATAACCTCACCCGTTTGGGGATCCGGCGTTGTTTCTACAAACGTGCTTATACCTATCTCCACTTGCTCTACCCCCTATTTTCATGTTTCGTTCTCATACGACTGCTTTCAAAGACAATCATTTTAAAAACCGATATCTTTATATTGAACCTTTTTCGCATCTTTTTCAAGCCCCCCTTTTCTGAGTCAAAAATCAGCCAAGGGAAGTGTCAAGATTCGCCGCAGGAAAAGAAGTCTCTTTGTCGAATATTGTATGGAATAAAGAAGATTCCCATCCCCACACCATGAATACAACAAGGAGGCACTTACATTTATGGCTTTTGTTATTAATAATTTAAAGGATAACAGCAATGTTGCTATCACTGACCAATTAGGCGGATTTACGGTACTGGAATACATAACAGATTTGAGCTGCACCTCGGTTGCGGCTGCGCAAGACAATTACTATATGAGCAAAAGTAACATGCGCCGCAAACAGCTCATGATCGAAATCAATAATAGTGAGATTATGATGAAGGCGGGAGCCATGCAATATACTGTGGGTAGCATGGAAATGACTACCGGTGTAAAAGGCGTGGGAGGCTTAATGCGAAACTTGGTGTCCGGTGCTGTAACGGGGACAGGTGCCATTAAACCGCACTATAAAGGCACGGGTACCATTATGCTGGAGCCTACCTACCAATATATTTGGCTTATTGATGTCGACAATGATGATATTGCCATCGAAGACGGCTTGTTTTTGGCTTGTGACACGACGCTAGACATATCCGTCGTTGCACGTAGTAATCTTTCCTCTGCTGCACTGGGTGGAGAAGGGTTATTTAATTTAAGCGCCCGCGGAAAAGGAGTTCTGGCACTTCAAGCTCCAATCCCTTCCGAGGAAGCGGTCGTTATAGAATTGCAAAATGATGTGCTGAAGGTGGATGGTAACTTTGCCCTCATGTGGTCCAATACCTTACAGTTCACCGTCGAAAAATCCGGGAAAACAAAAATGGGCTCGGCTGCTTCCGGCGAAGGGCTGGTAAATGTGTACAGGGGAACCGGAACCGTATGGTTAGCACCATTATAAACATAAAAAAGGAGAGCCCTAGGCTTCTCCTTTCTTACATTTTAATTCTTTTTTACAAACTCCGATTTTAGCTTCATTGCTCCAAAACCATCAATTTTGCAGTCAATATCGTGATCGCCATCCACCAGACGGATGTTTTTTACTTTGGTGCCGATTTTTAAGACGGATGAGCTTCCCTTCACTTTAAGGTCTTTAATGACCGTTACAGAGTCACCATCCTGCAGAATGTTACCATTCGCATCTTTGACGACCTTTAGGTCTTCGCTACTTACAGCTTCTGAATCGGTAGACCACTCATGAGCGCATTCCGGGCAAATGAAAAGACTGCGATCCTCATAAGTGTACTCTGAATTACATTCAGGACAATTTGGTAAACTAGACATGGTATTATGTACTCCATTCATTTTCAAATTCTACTGCTATGCTAAGCTTCCTTGATACACCTAGCTTGCTCCAAGCCTTCCTTGGAGTTCCCTACAAGTATATTGGATAAACAGTCACGATTCCACTCATCGATGAAACTAATCTGAGTATTGTACCGATACGTAAGCGCCCTGCCTCTGAAAATGCCGAGAGGTGAACATGTAACTAAAACGAATGCTGATCTCTCTAGGCAGCATCCGTTTTAGTTATAAGCAGTATCATATGTTGAAATTGTACTCTACGGCACGTTTATTATGCTTGGGTTTGCTTGATCAGTTCTCTAATTCCTTGGCTAAGCGGCGTAAGGGGGCGTTTCAACAGCTTCTCGAAATCGTTGCTTACGACATCCAAGGCTCCCTCACGAATCGCTTGTTGAATACCGACCACAATAGGGATTGCACCTTCCGGGACTCCCGCACCGAGCATAACCTCGGCATACGTAGCATCATCCACCTGCTGTACAGGAACATCTTTGCCCAGAACCTCGGCAAGTACCGCTGCAAACTCTTCTTGGGTAATCGGCTTACCGGAGAGCTCGTATATTGTATTCTCGTGCCCTTCGCCAGACAAAACGGTTGCAGCTGCTTGCGCATAATCTGCGCGGGTAGCCCAACCTACTTTACCGGACCCTGCCGAGGTTAGCCAAGGAGCCCCCGCGAGTACGGATTGGATCGTGCCTGCCTCATTCTCCAGATACCAATTATTACGCAAGAAGGAGTAAGGAATACCTGACTCGCGAATGAACTCCTCCGTGATGCGATGTACGGGTGCAAGGAATAGAGTGCTGTCAGCGGCATTGGCAGCGCTAGTATAGGCGATGAAGCCTACTCCAGCACGTACAGCAGCATCAACAGCCGCTTTATGCTGACGGATTCTAGTATCATTATCTCCGTCTGCGGATATAATCAGCAGTCGATCTACTCCAGCAAACGCTTGATCCAGCGTCTCCGGTTTATCAAAATCACCATGACGAACATCAACGCCACGAGACCGTAAGTTCTCTGCTTTTTCTGGATTTCTTACACTAACAATAAGATCGTTTGTGGAGACAGATGTAAGCAACGTATCTACCACGATGGAACCCAATTGCCCCGTTGCTCCTGTTAATGCGATTTTCATATGAAATCCTCCATTCAGATTGTATTTACTTTTATATAGTAACTAAAAATATAACGCATGTCTAATCTAGAGTCTAAAGGTCTGCTTTTCGGGTAAGAGTTGGTACAACAAACTCTCCCCAGAGAAAGGAACATGTATATGAAGAAAGCTATGATCATTGTAAATCCCTCTTCCGGCAAAGAGGAATCTCTCCAACATGTCAGAAACGTAGAAGAAATTCTACATGATCAAGGATACGCTGTTACGGTTAAAGAAACGGCAAAGGAACTGGACGCCACCCGTTTTTGCGTTAATGCTTGTGAGGAATCTTGTGACCTAGTCGTTTCCATCGGCGGGGATGGCACACTTCACGAAACAATCAACGGTTTCATTGATCAAGACCATCGCCCAAGACTGGGGGTCATCCCCCTTGGGACAGTCAATGATTTTGCCCGTGCCTTGCAAATTCCGCTAAGTCCCGAGCTGGCGATCCGTACACTGACTTCTGCCCGCGTGAAAAACGTAGATATGGGCCTCTTAAACGGCCGAATGTTTGCCAATGTTGTTGCCACAGGTTCGCTTGCTGAATCGCTATCAGCTGTATCATCAGACGATAAATCCATGTTTGGCACATTTGCCTACTTCAAAGAAGGCATGAAAGAGCTTATCGGCCATCCTGCCCACTCACTTATCGTCCGCTATGATGACAAAACCTGGGAAGGTGAATCCCCACTCTTTTTGGCTGCTTTAACCAATTCAGTCGGCGGTTTCGAGAAATTGGCGCCCGATGCGGCTGTTGACGATGGTCTGCTTCACTGCTTTATTTTCAAAAACCTCAATATATTAAACACCGTGACGGCCAGCATATCCTTATTTTTAGGCAACCTGAAGGATCATAGTGATATCGTTTACTTTACCGCAGAGCATGTAAGTGTCAGCTCCGCAGAACCGGTCAGTACGAATGTAGATGGTGAGGAAGGGCCGTCTTTGCCTATCGAGCTTGGTATTTTACCGCGTCATATTGAGGTAATTGTGCCGGAAGAGGTCTAAGTCATGCGGTGCTGATCCTCAAGCTTGAGGATCATACTCGCTCAATTTCCCCTCGTAGATCAAATGGAATCGATCACTTTGCCGAAAATCGTCTGGCGTAACAAGAGCGGGTAGCTTGTTCCATATTTTTATGCCGGATCGCTGTAAAATTTCCGCGACGAATTGCGAACAAAAATAAGAATTGCTGAACTCGACTGGTTCTTTGAGTGCAATACCAATCAAACCCAGTAAGTTATACATATATTTTTGACGACTTCGGATAAATACATGTAAAACTCGCTTCATTTTTTCAACTTCACGGTCGGTTACTTGAAGCTCGTAGATAACACATGTTGTATTCGGAAATCTGCTGTATGTACCTGTCTTAATATCCTCTTTCACGAAACCACCATCCAGAGGGTTATTAGGGGTCTTTCTCCCGAAGCTGTATAACTCCGAAAGTTCCCGGTTGAAGGAAATGGAGGCGTGATTATATGGCGCTCTCGTATAGCTTTTAATGACTCTCGTAAGAAACGTTCCCGTATTCGTAAGCAAGATAAAGACGGATTGATCTGCTACCATTTACGAAATTTCCCCTTATCAAGTTTGAATTATTCCTTCATAATAACATAGGAACCCTAATGGAACCCTATTTCGCGATAAGTTGGTGAGTGGTAATGGACAGTTCGCTATTTACGTTAATCCTTATTTTTACAGCCTTATTGGTCATCCATCTGATTTACATAGTAGTAGTCAAAACACAGCCAGACAAAGACTATGCAGCTATTGGGCTTCGCATCAAGACATGGTGGGGTATGTTCTTTATCTTTTGCTTGGCAACTCTTTTCAATCCGATTGTTTCACTGCTTTCCCTGATGGCACTCACCTTTTTTGCGCTAAAAGAATACTTTTCTATGATTAGGTCCAGAAAAGCTGATCGCAGATTGTTTCTATGGGCGTACTTGGCGATTCCCGTACAATTTTACTGGATTTATATCGGGTGGTACGGAATGTTCATTGTCTTTATCCCTATCTATGTATTCTTACTGCTACCGCTCCCACGATTGATCAACAAAGGAACGGTTGGATTTCTGCGCAGTGTCAGCTCGACCCAGTGGGGACTCATGCTAATGGTTTTCGGGTTGAGTCATCTGGCCTATTTTCAGTTTGCTACGCCGCAATACGGAGCGAAACTTGTACTTTTTCTAGTGGTACTGACGCAGCTCAATGATGTCGTACACTATCTAGCATCACTCTATTTCGGTAAGCGGAAAATCGTCCCGACATCCAATCCCAATATAACTTGGGAAGGCTTTGCACTCGCTTTTCCCGTAACTATAGCGGCTTCCTATTTCATCTATCCCTATCTGACGCCGTTTGACCTGAAATTTGGAATTATTTTCGGCATGCTGATCAGTTTGAGCGGTTTCTTCGGCAGCTTAACGGTTTCCGTGCTGAAGCGGGATTTATTAATCGGCGATGATGATAAGTTCGATGCTTTGAAAAAAAGCTATTTAAGCCGGGTGGATAGCTTGACCTACACCTCGCCCGTCTTTTTTCATGTAATCCGTTATTTTTTTGACTTTATGTAGCGATTACCTCCGCAATACTCCGCTTCTCATCGGTTTCATTTTGGTTAGCCGGGGTAAGTACTACCGTACCATAAGCAGTCCTTATCCTAGAAAACGATCTTGAGGAGGCGTTAGAAATGGCAGAGCACAATCATGTTGTGAATAAGGAAGGCGAAGTGGCCTTGAACAAGGTAGATGACGTATTAAATCGGATAGACGACAGCAAAAAGGATGACATTCTGGGCAGCTTTGATTCATTCAAAAGTTATTTGAGCGACAAGATTGAAATGGCTCAAAAAATCGGTTTGAATGAAGAATTGATCGCAAAAGCAGCTGAGAAGATAGCTGGATATCTGGCAGCCAAAGAAGAACCGCGAAATCGCGAGGAGAAGCTCCTCCAGGAGCTGTGGAAAGCGGGGGACAAGGAGCAGCAGCATGCGCTTGCCCATATGCTAGTACGCGTGGCTCAAACCTCGTATGAATAGTGATGATGGAACACAATATCTTGCTATGAAAAGGGCAGCCTATCCTCACCTAAGGATAGGCTGCTTTCGCGTTTACTACCGTTGCAGTGCGTTCCTGATTCTGCGAACCCCTTCACGAATTTCATTTTCCTTTAGATGCCCATAGCCCATGAGCAGCCGGTTCCCTTCAAGCTGTGCCGCAAATACATTTTGACTATGGAGACATTTCGGCAAATCCTCTCGGAACGGGAACTGAAACTCTGCTACCAAATGTAAACCCGCCGATCGGCCACACACCCGATATTGCCCTGAAAAATGCTGCTCAAGGCTATCAAGCAGGACTTGACGACGCTTGGCATACACTTTCTTCATCTTATGTACATGTTTATGAAGGAGTCGCTTCCTGATATACCGACTCAACACAATTTGCTCCAGGCTCGCCGTCTGGTAATCCGCCAGTTGCTTTAAACGGATAAAATCAGCGACTCGTGACGAGGGAAGAACAATATAGCCGATCCGCAGCGCGGGGAATAATATTTTGCTAAACGTCCCGACATATAGCACCCGTTCTGGGTCCAGACTCTGCAAGGAGTGAACGGGCGCCCCGTCATACCGGAACTCACTGTCATAATCATCTTCGAGCAGAAGACATCCTGTCCGGGCTGCATACTGAATTAGCTCGATCCGCCTTTGGATCGGCAAGATACCCCCCAGCGGGAACTGGTGCGAGGGTGTCAGATATGCCAGTTTGGGGTGTTTCTTTTGCGGCAGATCGGCTGTTATAACTCCCGAATCATCAACAGTCATACTCCGCAGTGTGGCTCCTGTGGCCGCCAGAATGCTTTTTAAATCTTCATTTGTCGGTTCCTCTACCAGGGCTTCGTCTCCAGCTGACAGTAACAGACGGGTGACAAGCTGAATCGCTTGTACTGCTCCGCTAGTGATTACAATATGTTCCGGGCTGACTTTCACTCCTCTGGTGTGAATCAAATAGTCGGCTAGCTCCCTGCGTAACTCAGGCTCTCCAGCAGGATCGCCATAACCTAGTGCCAGATCAGGAGCCTCTTTGCATACGCTCTGAAGCAAGTCAGCCCATGATTTGCGCGGAAATAATTCCAATGCAGGAAGGCCTGTCCGGAAGGAAATTACCGACATCTCATTTGAATATGCAGATTCCACTGCAGACGCAGACGCCTCGATAGGCGGTGCGGATACATAACCTGGAAGGACGGCCCCTTCGGCTACATAGGTTCCTGAACCTGAGCGCGCAATGGCTAAGCCTTCGGCTAGCAGCATTTCATAAGCTTCGAGGATAACATTCCGGGAAACATTCAACTGTAAGGCCAGCACCCGGGTCGAAGGAAGTTTATACCCTGCATTCAGTTCTCCAGCTAAAATACGGTCCCGTATTGCTTGATATACCTGACGCAGCATCGGAACTGTCACATTCTTATCGATAGATAACCACATAGCTACCCCCCAAGCGGTACTGTCGAAAACCTCTTCAACTGGATCTACAAGTGCCCAGTTTCTATTGCTACAGTATATATCAATATCTGTACAAGAGGTGAGATAAAATGAACAAACCAACCTTTTCGACTTACATGGAATTAGTGATCGCCACTTTCATTGTCGGCAGTTCTGTGGTAGTCGGCAAACTGGTCGTGATGCAGCTGCCTGTTTTTTTATCGCAATCTGCCAGTCTGGCTGTTGCCCTTCTGTTCTTGGTACCCATTGTATTCATCAAGAAGTATTCATTAAGGATCAGCAAACGGGATGCCTTAATCCTGTTCATTCAAGCACTGGTCGGCATGTTTCTCTTCCGTGTCCTAATGCTGTACGGGCTGGCCTACGCCTCTGCTTCCGAAAGCGGAAATTTAACTAGCTTAACCCCAGCTATTGTTGCACTTCTTTCGTATGTGGTGCTGAGAGAAAAGATTACGCCCCGCCCCGGACTCGGGATTGCCTGTTCACTGCTCGGTGTTTTGGCACTACAAGTACCTCACATATCAGCGTTCTGGTTCAATGCTCCTAACGCAACCTCGTTCATTGGCCTGCTGCTTGTTCTGTCTGCTGTGTTCGGAGAAGCGGCACTGACAGTGTTACGCAAGATGCTATCCAGCCATGTCTCTTCCCTGCTTGGAACCATGTATATAACACTCTTTTCATTCCTCATGTTCCTGGCTTGTTCCTTTGTGGAGGCCCAACAGTTCAACTTTAACCACGTTGGTGTAGGGGAGATTGGGCTAGTCTTATATTATGGTATCTTTGTCACCGCATTAGGCTACGTATTATGGTTTAGGGGTGTATCAAGAGTACCGGCTAGTACAGCAGCTGTATACACGGGGTGTATTCCCGTCAGCACACTGCTGCTGTCCTATATCATCCTCCGTGAATCCTTCTCATTTGCTCATCTGGCTGGTGCAGGCTTTGTATTTCTCGGCATCATACTTATATCACGCGGTGAACGCCGCTGACTCACGCAAAGACCTTCTCAGAAAAGAGGCTCCCGGCTGAAACTTCGGGAGCCTCTTTTCTTTAATTTAGGTTCTTATCGCATTGAATTAATGCACCTGATCCAGCAATTGATATGCTTCTTCCTTCGTTGTAACTGCCAGAAGCGCTTCTCTGAAATGATCGTCCATCAGCTTACGTGATAACATTTGCAGCACTTTCAGATGCGCATTTTCCTTGCTGTTGCGCGGTACGGCAATCATGAAGATCAGTTTTGCCTCACTTCCGTCTGCACTATTCCAGTCAACACCGCCCTGCTTGATGCCGAAGACCACGCTTGGCTTCAGGACAGCTTCCGATTTGCCATGAGGAATGGCAATATTCATTCCAATGCCTGTTGATCCTTCTTCCTCTCTGGCTAATATCGCCTGTTTGAAATCACTGGCAGAGCTTACAGCTCCAGTTCTCTCAAGTGCTCCGATCATTTCATCAACCACAGCATCTCGTGTCGTTCCTTCCAGATCCAAATTAATCAGATCCATCGTTACAATATCCGTCAGTTTCTCAATGTGAATGTCTTGCGAAGACACGGCTGGCCCGTTACTTGTGACAGTTGTTGAAACTGATGACTCCGCAACGGCCGTTGTAGTAATCGCAGATTGTCCAGCTCCTGTGGTAGAATGTCCAGGCATCGCTTCCCCAGCAATATCTGGAGTTACAGTTGCTGCAATATCTTTTTTCAACAAGCTCACCAGGACAACCGATACAGCTACGCCAACGATAACGGCGATGAAGAACATAAACACATGGTCCACTGCACCAAGTACAGCTACAATCGGTCCACCATGAGCTACCTTGTCACCTACATTCCCCAACATCGCAATGACTGAACCGACCATGGATCCTACCATGATACTAGGAATAACACGCAGTGGATCTTGCGCCGCGAATGGAATCGCACCTTCGGTAATCCCGAACAACCCCATCGTGAATGTTGCCTTCCCGGCCTCGCGTTCCGCAGGTGCAAATTTACGTTTGTTGATCATCGCTGCAAGTCCCATCCCAATCGGCGGAATACAAATCGCAACGGCGATTGGCCCCATAATTTCATAATTCCCTTCGCCGATCATGGCCGAACCGAATAAGAATGCGACTTTGTTCACAGGGCCGCCCATATCAAAGGAGATCATCGCACCTAGAATCAATGCTAGTAGAATTGAACTTGTACCTTGCATACCTGCAAGCCAGCCCGTTAAAGCTTCAAACAATTGTGCGACTGGAGCACCAATCACAAAGACAAAGATTAATCCAACAATTAACGATGCCAATACAGGGATAATAATAATAGGCATGATCGGCTGTAACGCTCGCCCAACCTTCATTTTCCGAATACCCAGTGCAACATAACCCGCCAGGAAACCAGCGATAATTCCGCCGATAAATCCGGCCCCCGCCTCACTTCCATAAAAACTGCCGTTCGCAGCAATGAATCCGCCAACCATACCCGGTGCAAGCCCCGGTCTATCTGCAATGCTCATCGCGATGAATCCAGCGAGGATCGGTATCATAAAGGTAAACGAAGCCGAACCGATATCCTGAACCGTCTTCCAGAATGAACCGTCAGGTATAACCAGACCGCCTGGTGTCTTCTCACCGCCAATCGTCAATGCAATGGCAATGAGCAATCCCCCAATGACGATGAAGGGTACCATATAGGACACGCCGTTCATCAGGTGGCGGTAGATGGGATTTTGCTTCGGTTTGTTCTCCTGTGAGCTACCTTCGGCAGAACGTGACTCTGCTTGGTACACAGGTACATTGCCCTTCATCACCCGCTGGATCAATTCTTCTGGACGGCGAATGCCATCCTGTACGCCAACGACCAGCAGTTTCTTACCGACGAAGCGGTCTTTAACCACCGTTTTATCCGCTGCAATAATAATGCCATCTGCCTCACGGATCTCCTGCTCGGTCAGTTGATTTTCGACTCCAATGGAGCCTTGCGTCTCGACCTTCATTTCGATGCCCAGCTTTGCTGCTGCCTTTTGCAGATTCTCAGCTGCCATATACGTATGTGCAATTCCGTTAGGACATGAGGTAATCGCTAATATCTTCATAGTCATTCCCCTTCTCTCTGTTGTTTCCGCTTACATTGATAGTATAAACGCCTATCTTGCTGTTATCGGACGAACTTTTTACCGGAACTTTCGGAAAAACGGAATTATACCGACAAAAAACAGGACTTATCTATAAGTCCTGTTCCAGAGCACAGCTTTTGATTTTAGTTTATCCCTTCATTCTCCCTAATAATCTCATCGCATCGGTCTCCTTAGATAAAGCATGCACCAAAGCAGGCTGCTCACTGATCAGGGACAATTCCTTGAATAACTGGCGCATCTCTTCCCGCCCATCCTGTTTAACCGCAAGCAAGAACACAAGCTCTACTTTCTCGGTCCCCCAGGTAAGCGGCTGCTTCAAGGTAGCGATTATAATAGAGGACTGCCTTATCCACTCGGAACCGCCATGCGGGATGGCTATGCCTCCTCCAATCGTCGTAGCCGACATTTTTTCTCGCACCAGTACGCTGTCCACATAACCGGGCTCCACATATCCTTTGTCCTCCAGTATTTGCGCCAGCTTGGAGATCAATTGTTCTGGATGCTGCACTTCCTGCTGGGGAAAGACCAAAAAGGGTGTTGTATATTTAAAAAATACCGATTCTTCTGCTGCCCTATGTTCCGGCTCATCCAGTCGTCGGATCACTTGCTCCAGTCGACGCTCGTCCTTGGCATCCAGCAAGGGAGAGACGAGAATGTGTGGAATGTTCATCTCTGGGAGATCTACAGTGGTAATAACGAGATCCACCTCCTGGGCTGCCAGATAGTCCTGGACTTCTGCTTTGGAAAGGGTTGTCTCCACATGTACAGCCGGAAATTTACGTTCCACCTTGGTGCGCAGCAGTTGGGACATACCGATGCCCATGTGACACACGATAATGGCTCTCTGGGGATGACTCTCTTTCTGGTGCAATCGCTCCACAGAAGCCTGAAAATGCAGCGTTAAATATGCCGCTTCCTCCTCGGGGAATGATAGCCGGATCCATTTCCCCACCTCTTCCAGTGTAATAATAACCCGGTCGAACATGTAGGGGTACATCTTCTTGATCTCGGCCAGCATAGGATTGGACACGGTCAACCCATATTGAAGACGGTTCAAGGTCGTATATAAATGGACATTTAACCCTTTCAGCAACATTTTGTCCTTGGAAAAGGCAATCATATTCAGCTCAGACATCCGCCGGACTAACTGCTCAATCAACTCAGGCAAAAGCGGGTGGCTATCTGCCAGCTCACCTTGTTTTCCTGTTCTTTCCTCCTGCTGGTAACGGAACTTCCCGCTAAGCAGGTGCAGAGTTAAATACGCTGTCTCTTCCTTGGAAAAAGGCACGGCAAACAACTTTTGCAACTGCTGCAAAAAAGACGTAGCCCATGTAAATTCGCGTCTCTCCTGCAAAAAGGCAATGTCCTGCTTGGAGAGGGAAATGGGTTGTCCCATCTTGGTTCGTTTGACCATTAAGAGGATATGCAGCATTAGAGCTTCGAAAGCTTCGTCAGTAAAACTGAGCTCATGGCGTTTTTGCAATGCTTTTAATTCATGATTTATGGTTGTAATCTCGTGCGATTCAAACTGTTTGCGCATCAACTGTCCTGTTAACTCAGGACTGTCAATCAGCTGGTTCATCCGCGCCAAAGCGATGCGCTTATTTTTCTCAGAGCCTTGAATGGTCAAGCCTACGCGCTGCTTGGTAATTAAGGCCAGATTAAAGCTGTGCAGCCAGCCATCAATCTTCTCCATATCTCTACGAATTACCGTCTTGTTCACATAATACTGTGAAGCTAGATCCTGGATGGTCACAGGCTTGGCATTCATCAAAAGCCGATAGGCGAGATGCAGTACCCTTTCCTCATCCGACTCATGTTGGGCTGTACTCTCGTCCGCATACAGTCGATGGAACAATTCATTCTGATCCGCTTCACCCATCTCCAGATAAATGCCGCGTCCCGGCCTTCTCACCAGATTGGCATCAGAATGCTTGACGATATAATCTTCAATTACTTTCAGATCGTTGCGGATCGTCTTTTCAGAGCAGTCGGTCAGATCCGCCAAATCCTGCGCTAACCACAACCGGTCTGGTTCAGTTAACAACATGCGTAAAATTTCCATTTGCCTTTTATTCATTCCATTCTCCCATCTTCCAAGTTAAAGAATGTCCAGGGCATTTCGAGCTATATTTTTGCTGGTTTTGTGTTGACTTTAAGTATACTCCAAGTAGTACATTTAAAGCATGGTGGCCGCCAAATTCAAGAATAATGAAAAGAGGAATCACTCATGACCATTGGGAAAACAGTTCTTATTACTGGGGCCAACAAAGGCATCGGGTATGAAACAGCCAGACAATTGGGGGGTATGGGTTATACAATCCTGATTGGCTCACGGAATGAGCAGAGCGGCCGGGAAGCGGTGGCTAAGTTGGCTAATGAGGGAGTAGAAGCCCGATTGATTTTCTTAGACGTGACGAACCAAAGTACGATTGATTCCGCAGTCCATCTTATCAAACAAGAATCCGGTTCCCTTGATGTACTCATCAACAATGCCGGCATATCTTTGGGAGGGGCTACTCCTCCAAGTCAGTTCTCTTTGGACGATTTAAGAGAAACGTATGAAACGAACTTTTTCGGTTTGGTCGCGGTGACGCAAGCCATGCTGCCTTTATTGCAAGAATCTCCATGTGGTAGAATCGTTAACTTGTCGAGTGGCCTTGGTTCGTTAACCTATAATAGCGATCCTGAGCATGAGCATGCACAATTTAATTTGCTTGCCTACAATAGCAGCAAAGCAGCGGTTAATATGTTCACCGTCACCCTTGCCAAAGAATTCAAAGACTCACCTCTCAAAATTAATTCGGCTGACCCTGGCTTTACCGCCACTGACTTAAATGGCTTTACAGGACCGGGTTCGGTACAACAAGCTACTGCTGTCGTTGTTCGTTTAGCCACTTTAAATAATGACGGGCCGTCAGGAGGATTTTTCGACTCGAATGGAGAAGTGCCTTGGTAATCGTTACAATGAAGGAGTGGGATACTTTGCAGGAAATTCCGGAGACGATAACCTCTATTAGTCAAGCTGCAGAACTAACAGGTTTAACAGAGGATACCATACGCTATTATGAGCGAATTGGCTTGCTGCCTTATGCAGAACGAAAGGCTAACGGACACAGGTTCTACAGTAAAGATCAGATTCTGGGGATTATCTTTTTAACCCGATTAAAAGCCACTGGAATGACCATAGAGGAAATGAAGCATTATCGGGAACTTTCGATGCAAGGCAACAGCACCATTCCGATCAGACACTCCTTACTTGAAAAACATAATCAGAAGATTCAACAAGAAATTTCCAAACTTATGGAAACCCAAAAAATTATTGAATATAAGCTCAACCATTATCGTGACCTCTCTACCAATCCTGATCTTAGCGACACGAATTGCAACCCTACAACACCCAGCACCAATCCCCTTTTTTAAGGGGTTATTTTCATTTTCAGTGGAAGATTGATGGAGCTCCCTTAATTGCCTATAATCCAAATATAGTATGAATTTCTAGGGGGAATAACGGTGATCACCTATGTGAGATGCAATGACGTCAGTATGGAACACGTTTTTCAAGCGTTTTCGCTTGGGTTCTCGGATTATTCCATTCGCCTGACCACGGATCAGGACGATTTCGCAGCACGTTTTTTTGGTCCAGAGGGTAATACACGGAATCACTCTTTCCTTGGCGTGGATGAGGATCAACCGATCGGCTTAATTCTCGGCGGTGTCCGGCAGTTCGACGGGTACAAGACCATGCGTTGCGGCACGCTATGCATCGCTCCGGCTTACCGCGGTCAGGGGATTAGCAACAAGTTGCTGGAATTACATAAACAAACAGCCATCTCCGCGGACTGCCAGCAGCTATGGCTCGAAGTCATCAAGGATAATCATCGGGCCGTTAAATTATATGAAAAGCAAGGCTATCAGCCACGCTATACGCTGAAATACTTCAACGGCACTCTGCCCTCTGCCCCACCCACTGTCCCCTCACCGACTGCCACATCCATTGGCAAAGTGATACACCTTATTACGCCACCAGTACACAGGAAGCCTTTCTCGGCATCTACGAAGTGAATCAAACGTGCCTCGGCATGGTAAGCATGAGCGCTATGGGCAAAATCAACTTTCTTTGGGTCGATCCTAAGCATCGCAACCAAGGATTAGGATGCGCCCTCCTTCGTAGAGCAGCAGAGATCCACAAGATTGAGAAGGTGTACATCTGTCTGTCTGAAAATGACTCTCTTGAAGGCTTTATCCAAAAAATAGGTCTCTCGAAAGACCCCATTGAGCAATATGAAATGGGTATGCTGCTGAAGGTCGATCATGTTGGACAATGATCAACCTTCCTCCTATCCATGCTCCCCTGTTTGATTCACCTACATCTTCTTCTTCCAATTATAGAGTAAATGAGAGGAAGGGATATTTATAATAATTTCTTTGTTTATAGAATGTTTTCCTAAACATGGATTGTAAAATGACCGTTAATATAAGGAGTGTGTTTTTAATTATTAAGAAGAGGTGTATTTTTTGGACGAACAGCACGTATCACACAATCCGCAGGAATCTTCAAGACAGATGTACATTCGGCATGGCCAAAATTATGGGGTAGATCCAAACAGGATGGCGGCGTTATCAAAAACGTACGGGAATTCTACTCTGTTTAGACGGTGGGGAGCAACAGTTTTTGATTGCATATTTTTTTATCTTGGGTATATTTGTTTCTTTATTTCTGTCATTCAAATAACGGATAGATGGTTTTTGCCTTTAGCGATTGCATCCCGTTGTATTCTGCTTATTGCTTTCTTCAGCTATTATTTGCTTTTGGAAGGTTACACAGGCTATACGCTGGGTAAGTTCGTCTTTCGTATTAAGGTGGTTAATGGGGAAGGTAAGCCTCCTGGTTTTCTTAAATCACTCATTCGTACGCTGCTCAGGCTAATAGACACCAATCCGTTGCTAATGGGTGGGATACCTGCGGGTATCAGTGTGTTAGTAACTGCATCAAGACAACGAATTGGTGATTTAGCTGCAGGTACATATGTTGTAAAGGTACGGGATTTAGAGCCGATTAGCAAAAAGACAATGATACGTTCGCTGTTTATATTTTTTACCGCAATGGTGATCTTGGGAGCCTCGTTTGTAAATGCTATTTTTATACTTGCAGACAGTTACGTACCTCCTGAAGCTCCGGTGAGCAAGAAAGAGCAAAGCTATGTAAGTAAAGATGGACGTTTTCAGATCTCAGCCCCGCTAGACTGGTCAACAGACCCGGACCGTGAAGGAAAAGCAGAGATTGCAATATTCAATCCGTACATCCAAAAGTCCGTTGTGGTACTATCCCACTCGAAAAAGCAATTGGGCAATATAACTCTTCAACAGTACGGTAAGAAAGCTGAAAATAATTTAACCAAAGAGTGGAACCTGTCCAGTGTAGGACCTGTCTCTAACACAACCATTCACGGATATCCTGCCCTTGAGTTCGCGATTAAAGGTAAAAAAGATGTGGATAAATATATCACCCATGTAGCGATTATTGAGACCGAAAAGGATTACTACCAGGTGCTTGGATATGCACCAGCGTCTAAAGACGGCCGTTTAAAGAAAGAACTACACGACATTATCTATAGCTTCCGCGAGGTTCGTCATTAGACAGCGTGGCTGGCAATAAAAAGGATAGACACAAAAAGCAGGTGCTCCTATGAGCCCTGTTTTTTGCGTACAACGATTCTTCACATCTATGATAAAATGGACTGACATGTTCGACAACCTGCCTTATCATGTTGTTCAGATGCACAATATATTGGAAGCCCTTTCATAAAGTTGGTACATTAAAATACGCTATATCACTATAGATAAAGGAGGAATCCGGATTTGTTTCAGCTCTCCGAAAAACAAGCCCAAGACATCGTGGACAAAATGATGAAGGATATTCCATACAATATCAATATAATGAATGAACGAGGCATCATCATTGGCAGCGGCGAGAGTGAACGAATCGGAACTATTCACCAAGGCGCTGTTCAGGCGCTCGAAACCGGGAAAATGATTGAAGTGTGGCAGGACGGCCACTATGAGAAAAAGGGAACCAATGAACCGATTGTCATTCATCATGAGCTAGTTGGTGTCATTGGTATTTCAGGCAATCCCGATGAAGTGCGTCCTTTTTGCAATATTGTTAAAACTACGGTGTCTCTCCTGATTGAACAGCGCATCTCGTTGGAGCATCTGGCCCACGAAGCCAACCGCAAAAAGTCTGTGCTGGAAATGTTGTTAAATCATCAGGGAGCCTATACGCAAAAAATAAAAAAAGAAGCAGCTCAATATCACATTGATTTGCTTCTAAAAACTTCGGCTGTATATGTAAAGTATCTGCCTGCTGATCCAACTCATTTAGCCGAATTGTCTAATATATTCATGCAGCATCCGTCCTTTCGTATGGAGGAAGACTGCTATCTCATTCTGATACAAAATCAGGAACCGACAGACAAACTGCTAGAGCCACTTGTGCGCAGCCATCCCGATGTGCTGATTACAGTCAGCAGACAAGAACACAACATTGCGGATGTTTATATGCAAGCCAAGTCAGCTATGAATATTTTACTGGCACTGCGCCCGCCTGTGCAGAAAATTTCTTTTGCGGAAGTCGAATTTCTAGTCAAATTGAGTCAAACGAACCTGACGAACACGATCCATCTGGTCAGCAAGCTGGAAGATACCGTGGATTTGCTGGATACGCTGCGAAGCTTTATTAATCATAACGGCAGTGTCTCCTTTACCGCAGATGAATTAAATATTCATCGAAATACGCTGCAATACCGCCTGAAGCGCATCCATACCTTAACCGGTAAAGATCCCCGGAATCTCCTTCAGCTCTTTGAGCTTACGCACGGCTTATTGGCACTGTATCAATGAACTGCTGTATCACGCCAGACCATGCGCCAGTAATATCATATGTTCGCTCGCCGTCACTCCCAAATTTCTCAGTCAATCTGGCTTTGGCTAAAGTTCGGGATTACAGGCGAGCGCTCGTATTATTCGGTTCATTTCTCGCTGAATTGAAGTACTCTTGCGATATTCTCGCACGTACGCTCTACGTTTTGTGGCCCTTCGGCCAGCAGCTTACCGAGCTCCGAGGCTCCTGGTACGATGCCGAACACCGCATCTATTCCTTCCTTGTACAACGTGTCGATCCCTTCCCCGATATAACCTGCGACCGCAATGACCTTTTTGCCAGACTGTTTGGCCGCCTGAGCTACTCCATAAGGAGTTTTACCGAATTTAGTCTGAAAATCAATACCGCCTTCCCCCGTCAAAACGATATCGGCAGTGGCGAGCTTTTGTTTTAAACCAGTGTATTCAATCACAATTTCAATGCCTTTCTGCAGCGTCGCCTGAGTGAAAATTAATAAGCCCGCACCCAATCCACCTGCTGCGCCTGCGCCTGGGAGATCGCGCACATCCTTGCCCAGCTGCTGCTTTACCACATCGGCGTAATGGGCAAGATTGGCATCCAAATGCTGCACCATCTCCGGGGTTGCCCCTTTTTGTGGCCCGAATACTTGAGATGCCCCACGCTCTCCGCACAGCGGGTTTGTCACATCACAGGCTACAATCAGTTGGACCTGCGGCAAGCGGTCATCCAGTGATGAAATATCAACACTGGCCAGCTCGCCCAGACTACCGCCGCCGCGCGGAAGAGTATTGCCTGTTGCATCCAAAAATCTGGCACCCAGTGCTTCCGCCATGCCTGTACCGCCATCATTCGTTGCGCTTCCGCCAATGCCGATGATAATTTTTCGAATTCCCTGGTTCAGACATTCACAGATTAACTCCCCTGTGCCGTAGGTGGTTGTCTTTAACGGGTTTTTGTTATCCTTGTTAACCAGATGGATTCCACTGGCGGATGCCATCTCGATTGCCGCTGTGGTGCCGTCTCCCAGCAAGCCGTATGCAGCAGTTACAGGTTCTCCAAGCGGTCCTGTCACCTCGATATAACGAATCTGTCCGCCTGTCGCATCCACCAGTGACTGCACCGTTCCTTCACCGCCGTCCGCCATCGGTACATGCACATAATTCGCCGCCGGATAGACCTTGCGCAGTCCTTTTTCCATCGCGATACACACTTCTTTAGCCGTCATGCTTTCTTTAAAAGAATCTGGTGCCAGCACAAATGTTTTCTCTCTCATCTTCTCACCCCATCGTGAATATTAAAGTAAAAATCCATACATGAGTGTCGCTACAATTGCCATCGTTCCACCCACAATAGCTTCGTAAGGAATCAATCCCATCCGTTGTTTAATGCTCATTTTCATGCTGTCTGCTGTGACGTGAAAATAGTTGCCCTGTGGCAAGGAATCAATGACGGTAGCACCTGTATGCACCATCACAGCTGCAGCGAGTGGGGCCGTTCCCATGTTCAGAATGGCTTCCCCAAACGAGCCCGTCGCCAAAATAACGCCCGTCGAGGTGGACGCCGTGGCAGCTGCCATCAGAATGCCTGCAAGCGGTGCCAAAAATGTACCGGAAACTCCCGAAGCTTCAATCAGGCCAACCACCTGAGCAGACAAATTGGAGGCAGAGATCAGACCCGCAATCCCGCCTGCACCGATCAAAATCAGCACGGTCGCCGTCATTTTATTCAGACCGGAGGCCGAATACTTCAGGATATTGCGCCCTTGTCCCATGGCCAGCATACCCACAATCCCAGCGATCGGCAAAATGTACATCGCATCCACCTTGAAATTCGAAAGTGCTTCAATACCAGAGATGGAACCAATCGGGTTAATCATCAGCAAAATAACAGCTACCAACGGGGCTACAATCGCCCGTCCCAACGCCGGGTATTTCGATGTATCGACATCACTGTCCATGATATCCTGGTCGGACACCTTCACACCTTTGGTTTTCAACATAGATGCCACCAAAACAGTCATGATTAAACCGCATATCGCAGGAACCACACCCGCCAACATCACGTGGCTTAAATCCAGATTAAATCCGCGCGCCGCCGCAATCGTATTAGGATTGGGAGAGATGATGTTCCCCGCTTTTCCGCCTCCAGACAAAGCCAACAGGAGCGCCAGCTTGGAAATCCCCATCTTGTTACCGACCGACAATGCAATAGGTGCCACAATCAGCACGGCAACGGGAATAAATACACCTACCGCCGTAATAATCATCGTCGCCAAGGCTAGTGCGAGTATCGCTTTACTGCCGCCGAACTTCTTTACAATAGCCTGCGCAATCGTCTCCGCCGCCCCAGATTCCATCATTACGCCTGCCAATACACCTGCGGCAAGCACACGAATGACCGTCCCCATCACACTTTGCGTACCGCTTATTAACACGCTGATCGTCTGCTCCAGATTGGCTCCGCCCAATAAAGCGCCTACAATAGCTCCCAAAAATAAAGCGTAAACCGGATTCAGCTTTCTTAATATCAGAATAATTGCAATAGCCAGCCCTGCCAGAGCTCCTATCCAACTGATCGTCAATCCTTCCATCTGTCTAACCCCCCGGGCAATTTTTGATTACGCTTTCATTATATCGATTGCCGCACGTTAAAAATATTGAAGAACAGACGAATTTGATTGTGCATTTGCACAAAAAGTCCGAACTTCAATTGGAACCTATGATGGAATCAGTATAGAGGCGTTACAAAACAAATTTAATGTATACGCTTGCAAATTTAAAATTTCAGATTATAATACCTGTATACAAGTATACTTGATTAATTGAGAAGGTGAAATGATGGTCGAATCAGAATTCCTATATCCCTCCAAATGGCTTTTAAAAGCCTCAGCTGGTGATCGCGTAACATCCGAGCTTAGAATGCGCATTATTTCTGGCGGGATTGAAAGCGGTACCATATTATCTGAAAATAAACTAGCTGCTGATTTCACTGTAAGTCGCTCACCCATTCGTGAAGCGTTAAAAATACTGGCATCCGAAAATATCATTCGATTAGAAAGAATGGGAGCCGTTGTTATTGGCCTATCAGAAAAAGAAATAGAAGAAATTTATGATGTCCGTCTGCTCATAGAATCCTTCGTATTTGAACGTCTTGTAAAGATGGACATTGATGATTTGGCGAAGGAACTTAGTAAAATACTCGAAATGATGAAAGTCGCCATCAAATATGGTGATGCTGATGAGTTTTCATATCAAGATGTCTTATTCCATGAAACGATTATTCGTGCAGTCAATCATTCCCATATTCTGATGATTTGGAATAATTTGAAGCCTGTTATGGAAAGTCTCATTCTTCTGTCGATGCGTATGCGTTTCAAAGAAAAGTATGAAGATTTTACACGGATTATAAACAATCACGAACTTTATATTGAAGCAATCAAAGCAAAAGATAGAGACCTCATGATCAAGTCTTTACATGAAAACTTTGATGATGTTCAAGGTAAAGTAGAAGACCTATGGATGTCACAACAAATGCTATCTAAAGGAGTAGTGCAACAAAATGACTAACTATATGTTAGGTATAGATATCGGAACCACAAGTACGAAAGCCGTTCTATTTAGCGAAAAGGGCGAAGTCATCCAACAAGAGAATATTGGATACCCGCTTTATACACCGGATATAGCGACAGCTGAACAAAACCCAGAAGAGATTTTTCAGGCTGTCCTGCAAGCCACTTCGAATATAATGAAACATCACTCACAAAAAAAGCTATCGTTTGTTTCATTTAGCAGTGCCATGCATAGTGTCATTGCGATGGATGAAAATGACCGCCCACTGACGTCTTGTATCACTTGGGCAGATAATCGAAGTGAAGCATGGGCACATAAAATAAAAGATGAGCTGAATGGCCATGAAGTCTATAAACGAACAGGAACACCCATTCACCCCATGTCACCCTTAACGAAAATAGCCTGGATTGTGAATGACCTTCCTGAAACCGCTGTCAAGGTTAAAAAGTATATCGGAATTAAAGAATATATTTTTAAAAAGTTCTTTGATCAATATGTAGTGGATTATTCCCTAGCTTCTGCCATGGGCATGATGAATCTAGAAAAATTAGATTGGGATGAAGAAGCATTAAAAATTGCTGGTATAACCCCTTCTCAATTATCTGAGCTCGTGCCAACAACCAGGATATTTACCAACTGTGATTCAGATTTAGCAAAAAAGATGGGGATCGATCCACAAACATCGTTTGTCATTGGAGCTAGCGACGGAGTCCTTTCTAATCTAGGTGTTAATGCGATACGAAAAGGCGAAGTTGCCGTCACAATCGGGACAAGCGGTGCCATTCGAACCATTATAGACAAGCCTCAAACAGACGAAAAGGGAAGAATATTTTGTTATGCCTTAACAGAAAAGCACTGGGTTATTGGGGGGCCGGTGAACAATGGCGGGATGGTCCTTCGCTGGATCCGTGACGAGCTTGCCTCATCAGAAGTAGAAACAGCGAAAAGACTAGGAATTGATCCATATGATGTACTAACCAAGATTGCTGAACGTGTAAGACCAGGATCTGACGGATTGTTATTCCATCCATACCTGGCTGGTGAACGTGCGCCATTATGGAACCCAGACGTACGTGGCTCATTCTTCGGTTTAACGATGTCACACAAGAAAGAACATATGATTCGCGCAGCCCTAGAAGGAGTCATTTACAATTTGTACACCGTATTTTTGGCATTAACTGAATGCATGGACGGTCCCGTGACCCGAATTCAGGCTACAGGAGGCTTCGCAAGGTCAGCTGTTTGGCGGCAAATGATGTCCGATATATTCGCATCTAAAGTCGTTGTTCCTGAAAGCTACGAAAGTTCTTGTCTAGGAGCTTGTATTTTAGGCTTGTATGCCACCGGACAAATCCAGTCCTTTGAAGTCGTTTCTGAAATGGTTGGCAGTACCAACAAACATACACCAAAAGAAGAAGCAACCAAGGAATATAGAAAATTGCTGCCGATTTTCATTAACCTATCCAGAGTATTAGAAGATGATTATACACGAATTTCCAACTATCAAAGAAGCTTAATAAAACACTAAAAAGATAAAAACAGGGGGTAATTACAATGCCATTAGTTATCGTAGCAATTGGAATTTTAGCATTATTAGTTTTAATAATGGGCTTCAAATTGAATACCTTTATTTCATTAATCATTGTATCGTTCGGCGTCGCTTTAGCACTTGGAATGCCATTAGAGGAAATTGTCAAAACCATCGAAGCCGGATTAGGCGGAACCCTTGGTCACTTAGCGTTAATCTTTGGACTTGGAGCGATGTTAGGTAAGTTGATCGCTGATTCTGGTGGTGCTCAACGAATTGCCATGACCCTCGTAGACAAATTTGGTGAAAAAAATATCCAATGGGCAGTCGTAGCTGCTTCATTCATTATCGGTGTGGCGTTATTTTTTGAAGTAGGATTAGTATTGTTAATTCCAATCATATTTGCCATTTCAAAAGAATTAAAGGTTTCTATCTTATATCTCGGTATTCCGATGGTTGCAGCTTTATCCGTAACACATGGTTTCTTACCTCCACATCCAGGGCCAACAGTTATTGCTGGTGAATATGGCGCGAACCTTGGTGAGGTTTTACTTTACGGTTTCATTATTGCCATTCCAACCGTTATCTTAGCTGGACCTGTATTTACGAAGCTTGCCAAAAAACTCGTACCTGCATCATTTACGAAAATGGGTAATATCGCCTCTTTAGGTGAACAAAAAGTATTTAAGTCCGAGGAAACTCCTGGATTTGGAATCAGTGTATTTACTGCAATGCTTCCTGTCATTTTAATGTCTATTGCTACGATTATTACTTTGCTTCAAAAAACAATGGGATTTGAAGATAATAGTTTACTAGCAGCGATCCGTTTTATTGGTGATGCATCGACTTCGATGTTAATTTCCTTACTGGTAGCTGTCTACACCATGGGAATAGCAAGGAAAATTCCAATCAAAAATGTAATGGCATCTTGTACAACTGCTATTACTCATATTGGGATGATGCTCTTAATCATTGGGGGAGGCGGTGCCTTCAAACAAGTGCTGATTAATGGCGGCGTAGGTGACTATGTAGCCGAATTATTTAATGGAACTACATTATCACCCATCTTGCTTGCCTGGATCATTGCTGCAATTTTACGTATTTCCTTAGGTTCTGCAACTGTCTCAGCTTTAACAACCGCTGGTTTAGTTATTCCGATGTTAGGACAATCCGACGTTAATCTTGCTTTAGTTGTGCTTGCAACGGGAGCGGGTAGCTTAATAGCTTCACATGTTAACGATGCTGGTTTCTGGATGTTTAAAGAGTATTTTGGTTTAAGCATGAAAGAAACGTTTGCAACATGGACATTGCTTGAGACCATCATTTCTGTAGCTGGATTAGGATTTATTTTAGTACTAAGTTTATTCGTATAAACCATGATTCCCGGGCGGTAGATCCCCTCACTTATTTTTCTTAGAATCTTCTAAGCCTATAAGTGAGGATCTACGGCCTATTCATTTCAAATAAAAGGAGCAGAAAAAATGTCCAACACAATTGGTGTCATTGGTTTAGGGGTAATGGGCCGTAATATTGCTTTAAACATGGCTGGTAAGGGTGAGCAAGTCGCTGTCTATAATTATACGAGGGATTTAACTGACGATCTTGTTAAAAAAAGTGAAGGTCACCCCATCCATCCCTACTACGAAATTCAAGATTTTGTTTACTCCTTAAAAACTCCAAGAAAAATCTTCCTTATGGTAACAGCGGGCAAACCGGTCGATTCGGTAATAGGTACATTAGTACCCTTTCTTGAAGCAGGCGATGTGATCATGGACGGTGGTAACTCCCATTACAAAGATACGGAACGTAGATATGATGAATTGAAGTCAAAAGGAATCGGTTATTTAGGAATCGGTATTTCCGGCGGTGAAGTTGGGGCTTTAAATGGACCTTCGATCATGCCTGGTGGAGATAAAAACGTATATGAAAAAGCAGCTCCTATTCTAACAAAAATAGCAGCCCAAGTGGACGGAGACCCTTGCTGTGTTTATATGGGTCCAAAAGGTTCCGGTCACTTTGTAAAAATGGTACATAACGGAATCGAGTACGCAGATATGCAATTAATCGCAGAAACCTATACATTTTTAAGAAAAAGGTTACGTTTATCTGTGAATGAAATTGCTGATATCTTTGAAATATGGAATCAAGGGGAACTGAAAAGTTATTTAATCCAAATCACAGCAGAGATTTTACGGAAAAAGGATGATGTAACAGGCTTGCCATTAATCGATGTGATTCTTGATAAAACAGGGCAAAAGGGCACAGGTAAATGGACAAGCATTCAAGCAATTGATCATGGGATCCCATCATCCATTATTACAGAGTCATTGTTTGCCCGTTACATCTCCTCTTTAAAAGAAGAACGAGTTTATGCAGAAAATATTCTAACAGGACCCGGGATTGATCAGCGAAGTTTAAATAAAGATGTGTGGATTGAGTACATTAGACAAGCTTTTTATATGGGTAAAATTTGTGCCTACGCGCAAGGATTTATACAATATAAAATGACTTCTGAACTTTACGGATGGAATTTACCTTTAAAGGACATAGCCCTTATTTTCCGTGGTGGTTGCATCATTCGTGCCGAATTCTTAAACGTAATAAGCGAAACATATCAAGAACAGCCGAATTTGGCTAATCTTTTAATCGCTCCCTATTTTGCTGAAAAGGTTAAAGAATATCAAATAGGACTGCGAAAAGTTGTCTGTGAGGGCGTTAATTCTGGTACTTCGTTTCCATGTTTAAGTGCTTCACTTACTTATTACGATAGTTACCGGGCAGGCATTTCGAATGCTAACCTTTTGCAAGCACAAAGGGATTATTTTGGTGCCCATACTTATGAACGAAGTGATGCAGCAGGATCCTTTCACACAAACTGGCAGTGATCCATAGTCGTAGTAAATCTCCAGAGCCCTAATGTAGTGGTTCTTCCCTTCATTAGGGCTCTTATTTTGAATACATTTTCCCCACAATTCTCTTGTGTCTATACTATTTCATCTCATTTTTGAACGATTGAACTCGTTGCTTCTGTTGTTCCTTTTGCCTCACCATGTCCTGCACCAAATAGGTTCAGTACCACCACGCCAATAACAATTAAAGCAATACCTGCGATACTTCCTGTATTGATTTTTTCTTTCCAAATCAATACTGAAATAAGTGTTGTAGCAACAGCTCCTACACCTGACCAGATAGCATAAGTCATATTTAAAGGAAGCGTCTTAAGGGATAAGGAGATAAAGAAGAAAGAGATCGCGAACGCTACAATTGTGAGTAAAGTCGGATACAGCTTGGTGAAACCTTCTGAAGCTTTAAGCATTGAAGTTCCAACAAGTTCACCAACAATAGAGATTACCAAGAAAAGATAAGCCATTATTCATTCTCCTTTATATATGTTTTCAATTCTTCCATCATTTTTTGCCTCATTTCTTCATTGGGAGGAGCAAGCCCAAACATTTCAGCAAACCACAAGCCGTCTATAGCTAATCGGACGATCGTGGATCGAACAGGATCCAATTCGTCGCTTTCGATTTTACTTTGGATATTTGCATACTCATCCTGAAGTAGTTTTAGCATGTGAGGATTCGTAAACTGTGCTGCTGAGAGAGCGGTATACAGGTCACTTGCATTCCGATCGCCAGAAAATGATGTGTTCATATACGCGCGAGTCCATCTTCCTTTAGAATGTATATCGTCTTCTGCTCTCTCATTAAATTCGGAGACAAAGCTGGTCGATAGTTGTTCAACCATTCCCAAAATCAATTCATCTTTATTCGGAAAATGGTAAAGCAATCCTCCCTTACTTACTCCCGCTTTCTTAGCAACCGCTTCTAACGTTAATTTCTCTACTCCTTGTTCATGCACAATCATGGAGGCCGCTTTAAGTATTAATTCTCTTTTTAATGTTTTTTTAGTTGTATTCATTTTGATCACCGCCCATTTTACTATACCGTCCAGACGGTTTTATTTCAAGCAGAAAATACGTTTAAGCTAAATAAAAAGAAGCCTTGGCGTACAACATTTCAGCCAAGACTTCTTCCAATAAACATCTATCCAGCCCAGACATTTGGCAAAAGTTCGCATCTGTTGGGGTTTAAGTGCCACCCATAGCTTATCTTTGCAGATATTGTCTCAGCCATTGGATCGCGGGACGTTCCGTGCCGTTAGAGTTCAGCAGATGTGTGTTCGGCTTCCAAGTTTGTCCCTGAATATACCCCCAGAGCGTAACTCCCTTCACTGAGGGATGTTGCCAGAGTACCGGAAACTTCTCCTTGTATCTGGCAAGTTGGGTGTTATCGTCGCCAGTTATATCCAGTTCCGACACATAGATTGGCAATCCTGTTGCCGCCAGCTTGTTCAGTACAGTGTTCATCGTGTTAACTGAGACGGTGTCCATACTGAACTGGTGGCATTGGATACCAATTCCGTCAATCAGGCCTCTGCTCTTGAGCTGATTAATAATATTGACATATTGGTCGGTTAACGAAGGATCATTGATAATTCCATATTCATTGATCAACAGCTTGGCATTGGGGAAGGCTTGTCTTGCCTGTTGGAACGACCATATGACCCAATCCCATCCGGTCGACCCGTCACCACCAATGGCATTGCGATAGGACGGCTTCTGATGCAGCGGCTCATTCACCACATCTACAAACTCCGCATTCGGATAGCGTTGACCTGCTGCTTTAATCCACTGAGTCACTTCCGCTTTCTGATCAGCAGCCGACAGCCCCCTAACCCAACCTGGCTCCTGGGCACCCCATACCAACGTATGGAACTTGAACGGGAAGCCTTTGCTGCGGGCATAATTGTAGGCGGTATCGGCCTGTGACCAGTTCATGTTGTTACGGTTGCCTTCAACCGATTCCCACTTAGTCGAGTTCTCCGGCGTCACTTGATTCCAGTATGTCCCGTAACTAGGAGGGACACTGCCCGCAATGACATTCCCGAGGAATTTGCCACCGTTCGCCATACTGGCACTAGCCGGGTTTATCAGAACTGATGATAACAACACACCCGCCAACGCCAAGCTGCTTACCAACTTGCACACTTTAAATTTCGACATACAACCTCCTCCTCATACGTATAGTTTTTTAATATTCCTACTTTTAAATAAATCGCTTACATTTCCAATTATAAGAATGAAAGGTTATTATCCGCTACATGTAAAAGTAAAGATTTTACCCGAAAAACTTTACATCATTGCGGGGCGACTGAACACCTCGTGCTCCTTTAACACACGTTTCGATTAGAATCTAGTCTCGTATCAAACGACAAAAAAGATTACTGCAAAAAGTGATATACTCCCCTTTTACAGTAGCAAGTTTTATTATTTAACCTGCCTACTTTTTTGGAAGCATATCACTTTGGAGACTGCCCATTTAATAGTTTAAGGATTAAGGGCTCTTGCAATTGCGTCTACATAACTTTGGCTAGCACGTTGGCTTACTTCTGCTTGTGGAACTATTCCCTCAAAGTTGTGAAAAGTGCCGGGATACAGATGGAATTCGACGTCTACGCCCGCTTGGGCAAGACGTGCCACATATTCGATCGTCTCATCTCGGAATAGATCGAGCTGGCCTACGCACGTATAGGTCGGCGGCAGGCCAGCCAAGCTTTCTGCTCTCGACGGCACCGCATATGGGGACAACTCGGTGTCTTCAGTACGATCGCCCAAGTACATGTTCCAGGCCGCCAAGTTGTTCTTCCGGTTCCATGGTGCGTTATCGGCCGTAATTTCATGACTTGACGCCGTAATACTGCGGTCATCGATCATCGGATACAGCGGCATTTGGAAAATGAGGGCTGGCCCACCTTTGTCACGAGCCATTAAAGCAAGTGCTGCGGTCAGACCGCCGCCCCCACTTGCTCCGGCAATTGCGACCCGATCTAAGTCAATGCCCAGCAGCTCCGCTTCGTCGGTCATCCACGTCAAAGCGGCATAACAGTCATCGATGGCAGCTGGGTAGGGATGCTCAGGAGCAAGTCGGTAATCGACCGATACGACTACGCATTTGGCCGCCTGCACGAAGCGTTCGCACAAAGCATCGTCCATATCAGGATGGCCCATCACATAGCCTCCCCCGTGAATCCACAGCATGGCCGGAAGCCTAACGTCAGTTCGCTGGGCAGGTTCGTAGATTTTGACTAATATCTCGCCTGCTACGCTCGGAATCATCTGGCTTGTCGTACGTACGTGCTCCGACTGCTCAATAGGAGGACTAGACAAATAGCTTCTGCTCAGCTCTAAATTCTCTTCCAGTTGAAAACCAGGAAATTGTGCGATTACCGACCTTAATTCTGGTAATAAACGATTTTCAAAATCCACGTAAATCACTCCTATGTTTGGTTTTTATAATCTTTTCTCCGTCTCCGCTTCCCACTTGGCTATCTCCTTCCGAACTCGGGGTGCTACCTCTGTTCCTAGCAGCTCAATGGCTCTCATCACTTCGGCATGCGGCATCGTGCTTAACGGAACATACAGCATAAAGCGAGTAACACCTACATGTTTGCGAAGGTGAATGATCTTCTGGGCAACAGTCTCTGGATCGCCGACATACAGCGCACCTTCAAAGCTGCGCGCGGCATCGTAGCTAGAACGATCATAATGTGCCCAGCCCCGCTCCCTGCCCAATCTATTCATACCTGCCATCGTAGAAGGGAAATATGTATCTGCAGCTTGCTCATTATTCTCTCCGACAAATCCTATCGAGTGCGACCCAACCCTAAGCTTCGATTCATCATGACCGGCGTGCGCTGCTGCCTTCTTATAAAGCTGGACAAGTGGTGCAAAATTTACCGGATTCCCGCCAATGATCGCCAGTATCAAGGGCAGTCCTAACAGACCTGCCCGGATAGCAGAATCCTGCCTGCCCCCGCTGCCAACCCATATTGGTAAAGGATTCTGAACCGGCCGTGGATACACACCCAAATTGTTAATTGCTGGCCGATGTCCGCCTTTCCAGGTTACTTTTTCGGACTCCCGTATTTTAAGGAGCAATTCCAAATGTTGTTCAAACAGCTCATCATAGTCTTCCAAGTCATAGCCGAACAGTGGAAAAGATTCAATAAAGGAACCTCGACCCGCCATAATCTCCGCACGTCCATTCGAAATACCATCCAGCGTAGCAAAATCCTGAAAAACGCGAACGGGATCAGCTGAAGAAAGCACTGTCACTGCACTGGTCAGCCGAATCCGTTTCGTCTGCGCTGCAGCCGCTGACAGCACAACTGCTGGTGAAGATGCCGAATAATCCTTCCGATGATGCTCACCTACACCAAACACATCAAGTCCCACTTGATCAGCAAGGATAATTTCCTCGACAACTTCGCGCAATCGCTGTGCGTGACTTATCACTTCTCCTGTCTGAACGTCGGGCTTTGTTTCTACAAACGAAGTAATACCTATCTCCATCGTCCATCTCTCCTATTCTAATAGCCTTCTTTGTATGCTAATTAAATACCGGTAAAATATCATACCGATCGGTAAAATATTTTTCTCAGTAAATATAACTCATCAAAAAGAGTACTGTCAATAAATATAGTAAAAATACTTTAATTTATCCTCATACTGATATCTCCTTGGTGCGATAAACCAATCTGCATTTGACAATATAACGGGCTAATTATAAGATAATAACATACTAATTGGTACGCAAATAAAAACCCCTGACAATTATGATCATAGTCATTGAATTAAGAATAAAATTACGAGTAATGAGAGGTATTGATTATGGGACGAATCCGCGAATTTGACGAAGATAAAGTATTAGATGCAGCTATGCAAATATTTTGGGAGAAGGGATATGAAGCTACCTCATTAAGTGATTTAACTTCCAGAATGGAGATTCAACGACCCAGTATATATTCCACTTTTGGAGGCAAAAAAGAATTGTTCGAAGTTGCGCTGCGCAAATACATGATGTCCCGTGCTTCTATGATCCGAACCAAACTTCAAAGCGATTCATCTGTAAAAGAAGCATTTCGAACTTTTTTTGAAGGTGTGGTCGATGAGGAATATACAGAAAACCCTAGAAAAGGATGCTTTTGCATCAACACAATGGTTGAACTTGCACCTCATGATGAGAAATTTGAAATCCTTACAAGGGAACATCAAATGTACCTATCGGTTATATTTCAAGAAACCATTGAACGAGGTATACAATCAGGTGAGCTTGAGGTCAGTCTCGATGCAAAGGCTGTATCACAGGCGCTAGTCGTATCGTTAATTGGACTGACCGTAATGATAAAGTCTCGTCCAGAACGATCATTTATTAATAACACGATAGAGGTGACACTTACACTTCTTAAATAATTCGGAATGAACTCAATTTTAGCGAGTGGGTGTATTCTCGACGAACATGTCCCTCAGCGCAACCAAGACTGCTGAATACATTTCCTCGGCAGCCTTGGTTGCGCTCATATTACAGGCTTTTCACATTTGCATGAGTTCAAAAGATTCCTTCACCGATCTTTATTTTTGAATATATATGTTTTATTGTGTATAATAATTCAAAAATAATGAAAAGGGAGTACATCTAATGTCATATTTAATAAGAAACGCTAAGCCTGATGATTTAAGCAGTTTGACCGAGTTAATGTATGAATACATCGTTGGTTTTTATCAAAACCCTAGGCCACCTATCGAAAAAATTCATAATTTGATTCATACCCTTTTTAAGCAGCAAAACGGTATACAATTTGTGGCGGAACAAAATGGACAATTAATCGGCTTTGCTACATTATTCTTTACCTTTAGCACGATGAAAGCAGACAAAATCACAGTTATGAACGACCTATTTGTAATGGAACCCTTTAGAGATACAGAAGTAGAATCACAGCTTTTTTTAGAATGTCAAAAGTACTCACAAAATCATGGCTATGCTCATATGACCTGGATAACTTCTACTGAGAATAAACGCGCTCAAATTTTCTTTAAAAAGATGGATGCTGTCCAAGGGAGAGAGTGGGTTCACTTTTCATCGTAACAATACTTTTGATACGGTTTTCCGCGCTAACGGCAGTTCAAAGGGCACCTAATTGGGTGCCCTTTGTGCGTAAAACATGCTTTCACGCATGCGGATATGGAAACATGCCGATACCCGTACCTTCATGGCCTCCCTTTGCTGCTTAGAGTAGCCTCGTTTCTACCTCCATTCGGTAAATGCTCCAAGGATGCGTTTAGACAAACAGTTAATTCATTGATATGTATTAGAGTGAACGTGGATATAGAGTATACTAGATGAGTATAAGTTCGATACACGATGACATTATATATGTAATGGTATTCAAATACAGCGCAGAAGAGGTTGAAAATGAGTCAGAAGCATTTTACAGATTATGCATTAAGTGAAGAAATTGTAAGAGCGCTGAGTAGCTTGGGCTATGAGACGCCAACAGAGATTCAGACGGAAGTCATTCCAGTTGCGCTTGAGAAGAAGGATCTTGTCGCCAAATCGCAAACAGGTAGTGGCAAAACAGCAGCATACGGTATTCCAATCTGTGAGCTAGTAGATTGGAATGAGAATAAGCCCCAAGCTTTAATCCTGACGCCAACCCGTGAACTCGCGTTACAGGTCACCGAAGACATCACGAATATTGGACGCTTTAAGCGGATCAAAGCAACGCCCCTTTATGGGAAACATCCTTTTCATATCCAAAAGGCTGAGTTAAAACAAAGGACGCATGTGGCTGTAGGTACGCCAGGACGTGTACTGGACCATATTGAACGAGGCACGCTATCGTTAGATCGGATTGCCTATCTCGTGATTGATGAAGCTGACGAGATGCTGAATATGGGCTTTATCGAGCAGGTTCAGTCGATTATTCAAGCGCTGCCTAGTGACCGGGTTACCATGTTATTCTCCGCTACCTTCCCTGAGGACGTAGCCACACTGTCACGTAAATATATGAATGATCCTGTTAGAATTGAGATCAAAGCGACCGGTATAACGACCGCCACAATTGACCACTCTCTTATTCAGGTGAAGGAGTCAGACAAGCTGGCACTACTGCAAGATCTGCTCATTGTTGAGAATCCTGACAGCTGCATTATTTTCTGTCGTACGCAGGAGAATGTAGATACATTATTCAGAGCATTGGCTGATCTCGAATACCCATGTGATCGCATTCATGGTGGCATGGAGCAAGACGAGCGATTTGAGGTAATGAATGCATTCAGAAGGGGCCAATTCCGTTACTTGATTGCAACAGATGTTGCCGCCAGAGGGATTGATATCACGAATATCACCCATGTCATTAACTACGATATTCCCCTTGAGAAGGAAAGCTATGTTCACCGCACAGGACGTACGGGACGTGCTGGCAAAACGGGGAAAGCCATTTCCCTCATCACTCCTAAGGATGGCCGAAGATTAGCTGATATTGAAGCATATATTGGGTTCGCGATTCCACAGGTAAAGGCCCCCTCAGAAGAGGCTGTTGATCTGCGTAGAGAAGATTTTGAGCAGAAACTGCATGTAAAAACCGCACTCAAAAAAGATAAGCGAGAGCAACTAAACCAACAGATTATGAAGCTGAACTTTAACGGCGGTAAGAAGAAAAAGCTTAGAGCTGTCGACTTCGTGGGGACCATCGCTAAGCTTGATGGGGTCACCGCAGATGATATCGGGATCATTACGATTCTGGATAATGTAACGGATGTTGAGATTCTGAATGGTAAAGGTCCACTGGTGCTTGAGATTATGAAGAATACAACCGTAAAAGGTAAGCTGTTAAAGGTACGCAAAGGGAATAAGTAGAAGATACGCTGCATTAAAGAGGGTGAGGCAACCCCGCCCAGTACAGCCGATGGTTATCGTTAGCTATACGGGCGGGATTGCCGAGTTTATCTCTTGATCATTTAATTCATCTTTCCATTTATCGATATCATAAATGACTTTAAATTTTTCTTTCAACTGAGTATCATCTTCAATTGGCACAAAGCTGTCCAATTTCATATGGAAGTCCAAAACATCTTTTTTATGGTCATACATCTCTTCTAGAATCTCAATGATTGTGGAAAGTCTAGATTTAAATGATAACTTACAATCCTCTGTGTCCTCGAATATATATATATTTTCTACCTCTCTAAAAAAAGAGTTTCCTTCGAAATATAGCTTGTTACAGGTCATATGGATCTGCATCAGTGGTTCGCATATTTGCCAATCTGCTTTCAGCATAGCGTTTTTGAGCGATATATGTGCTCCACTAATATAATAATAATCTCGATAAAAACACATTGTACAAGAGGCTTTCATTATCTTAATTTTAGAATCTACAGCAGGATACCCTAATACAAATCCTTCAGCTAATAATTTCTTGGAAAAGTAATCTAACGATTTGATAAATAATTGATATCCAAGTTCCTTTCCTTCCTCATCATCTTTATGACAACAATAATGAATAATATCTTCATCCACTTGTTTATTTTCGTATCTATATCCCATTCCAGCCTGAATATGATCAATATGAATTTCGACTCCTGCAAATAGGTCATTTAAACTTGTTATTCTAGAGTGATTGCCTTTCAAATGAATATTCAAGTCAGCAGTACATTCTCTGTAGAGAATACAGGTGTCTTTGATATTCAATTTAATGTGTTGTCTTTCCATAAAATCAATGATTCTCTTAAGATGCAAGTAATCATTCCCTATTAAAATTATTTTCTTATATTCAATTGATCTATCATCAGCCTGATTCAAATGAACAGCAATACAAACATCCTGATCGTATTTTATTAATGCTTCAATACTTTCAATAATCCTATTTCGTAGCGCAGTTTGTTGAGGAAAAGGCATTGTTAATCCCATGTATTTTGATTCTAAGTTAGGTAGTAACTCCATTTGATCATTAAGATAACGTATCATATTATCAAAATATTTCTTAGTACTTTCATTCATAAGAAACTGTATCCTCTCATATTTTTTTAAGAGCTGGCCTACTCTTCTTGGAATCTCTCCTTCATATTTTCTATTTATCGATGAGTAACTTCCGTGCGATTTTGAAAAAACACTCCCGAATTGTTTCAGAGATTACTTACTATTGCGACGTCTAAACTTATTAAAAATGTAATGTCTAAATAGAACAATTAAAATTTCGGGTAGTAATACAGCAAATATGTATAACAATATAATGAATGGTAATGACGAAATGAAAGTTTCAGCGCCCTGGTCTGTTTTCACACGTTCAACTAGTAGCCACCACATAGGTACTGATACAATCCACATCAAGACATTAGAGATGATTACATAAAGAGTATTTTTCCATAGCAGACAAAATAAAATTGCAATAATGGCCGGAACAGTCCATGAACCTATCATATGACTATTACTTAATATAACAAATGTTATAACAGGATATAAAAGCGCAACCACCATCTGGACTCCCCTATTATCATAAAACCCCATTTCCTATCCCCTTTTTTCTTTACAATCTATTTTCACTTTTTTGATAGGTATATTTTATCATTCTATTTATTTCCACAATAAAAATTCAAGCTCTATGAAACCAACAACGTTGGTGATAATTGTTCTTCTTTATCGTATTCTCTTAGAGAGTTGATTAATACTTAAAAAATTTTAGAAAAGGTGTCCCTTTCGGTCCTCTTCATTTGTTATACAGATATAGTTTTCTTTTTAATCAGAGGGGGTGCCTAAATCTTTGAATGAGGAAATCGAATATAGAATTAAACGGGTCCAAGCTGGCGAGATCCAGGATTACGCCTACATTGTAAAGGAGTATCAGCGTCAGATTTTTGTGTACTGCTGGCGACTATTAGGCAGTGAGCAGGAAGCGGAAGAGGCAGTACAGGATATTTTCGTTAGTGCTTTCGAGAAAATCAGTATGTACAAGCCCACAGTGGGCTTCTCCTCCTGGCTGTATAAAATGGCTTATCATCACTGCCTGAACCTGATTCGCAGGAAGAAACTACAGCGCAAATTTAAAATCACCCTGTTCAACTCAACTAACATGACTTCAGACAGTGCTGCGCAGGTTATGGAACGTCAGCTTTTCAGTGAACCGCTGAGCCGGGCATTGGACCAACTGAATGCAGAGGAGCGAAACCTGTTGGTGCTGCGCATTTTTGAAGAAAAATCGTTTAGAGAAATCGGGGAAATTATGAACAAAAGCGAGGAAGCTATCAAGAAAAAATACGGCAGAACAAAAACAAAGCTCAAAAAAATGATGGAGCCCATAAAGGAGGACCCAAAATGCGTGAATTACAAGACAGAACTCAGGAACAAGGTCTGAAATACACCGATCTGAAAGACAAAGGCTTAAAAAATATGGACATGTTGACGGAGCCAGAGAACGTCTTAAAAATACAAGCCTTTGACGTCTCTGACAAAGTGATGGAACAGGTCTACCAAAAGGCGAAACCCCAAAAGGGACTCATCGTAAAAATGCGTCTTCAACCGCGCATCACCGCTCCTATTATGATCTTGCTTTTTGTATTGGGCGCCTCTGTGACTGGGTACGCCGCTTCGCAATATCTGGAATTACGTAACGGCAAAGGCGACGTCGTATTAAACACCGCCAAAACACCTGCCGAAACGGACGCCTCGAAAACGTATACCTCCACCTACGCACAGTGGAACGAAAAAGTGAAAGATCGCTTGCAGCCCGGAGAGTATGCCGCCTATTACGTCAAGGACGATTCTATGAATCAGAACAACCTATCTAATCCGGCCCTGTTTGCGTACAAGCCAGCTGAACTTTCAAGTTTCAACAGCTTACAAGATGAAATCAAGCGAACTGAGGCTCCATTATTCAGCAACCCCACTCATCTACCGGATGGCTATCAGTTTGAATTCGGATACGTCTATCCAAGCGCTGCATATCCTAGGATGATGGATAAAAAGGAATATCGAGCTTTAACCGATAAACTGATGCAACAGGCCAAAGCTGCACCGGAGGGTGAAAATCTGTTTATTCAAAAGCTGAGCTGGGACAAGTCAGACACCTCCTTTGCCCGGTATGCGAGAGGAAACGACTATGTAAACATTACCGTCACCAAATACACTTCTGAAGTCACAAAGACAACCATCATGCAAAATGAACAGGATTCGGCTGAGGAACTGATGATTAAAGGAACCAAGGCCTATTACATCAGAGCAAGCGAAACAAGCAAGCCCTTGGAGGTAGGAAAAAATCGACTGGGATGGCTCGATGAAAAAAGACGTTTACACTACAACATTTCTGATAACCAGGACAGCCCGCTGAGCAAAGAAGACCTGGTAAAAATAGCTGAAGATTTGCTTAACGGTTCACCGCAATAGTTATAAAAGAAAAGTTTCAAAAAGAGACCATCCTTTTTTAAGGGTGGTCTCTTTTTGAAGAATAGTCCTTATACCTTTTCCTCACAAACTATTACGGCATGTTCCACAATCTTTTTACCTCAACTAATTCCTGATCATTGAATTCCATTCTGTATACGTCTGGTTTGGATGTGTGTAGTAAAAATTTCAAATCGTACTGCTTGTCATAATACTCCATCATTAAAGTCATTACAGCTCCATGAGTGCCTAATGCGACTTTCCTTCCTCGGTAGATTTTTAACAATTCCTTTAAAACTGTTATACTTCGGTTCTGACAAACTGCATTAGACTCTCCTCCCGTTAAAGCAAAGTCGGGATCAGAAAATGACTTATCTAACAAAGGGAATAATTCATCATCGGACATTCGGTTGTCTTCACTAGAAAAAATTCTTTCTTTAAGATCCTCGAATATTAAAACTTCTTGTCCTGAGCATTGAGCTAATTCTTGAATGGTTAGGATTGCCCGTTGATAAGGACTTGAAACGAAAACCTCGATCCCCTCTCCTCTCAATAATTCAGTTATTTGAAAAGCATCTGACTTGCCTTTATCAGTCAAACCTCTTGTTCTTTCATTTCCTTCCGTCTTCGGTGATTCGCCATGTCTCACCATGTAAATGAAAGTTTTCATAGTATCCTCCATGAAGAGCTGATGAATTTTTATTACATGATATTCGTGACTAACTACCAAGTCACCTTTTGCTAGGGTGGTTTTCTCTTGTTTCTTATTGTATAAATTTTTCTTGAAGGTGACGTTACGTCATTTGCTATACTGGCTGAGAACGACATGCTAGAGCAATCAATTGGATGTGAGGAATGGATGGACAAAGAGAACTGTCTGACGACAGGACAGCTTGCCAAACGTACAGGGATAACGGTCAGGACATTGCGCTATTACGATCAAATTGGACTTCTGAGTCCAGGAGGTCATCGCACTGGATCCATAAGACTGTACAACATGAAAGATATGGAAAGATTACAGCGAATTCAGATGTTGAAGTATCTAGGGTTATCGCTTCAAACAATAATGGACATTTTAGATGCAGAATCGCCATCCAACGGAGAGATCAGACACTCGTTGCAAGCACAACTCGATGTTTTACAAAAGAAAATTGCTCATACGGAGCACGTAGTACATGCAATACGAGATGCTATGGAAATGTCGGCCTATGGATCCGATTGGAACCATTTGGCGGATGTTATTCAAACCGTGCAGAGTGAGCAAAATTGGGGGGAGCAATATCGGACGGCGAACCGCCTGCAAACGCGGATACATCTTTACGACAAGTACAGTACGAATCCCCAAGGCTGGCATCGTTGGATCTTTGAACAACTGGAGGTGCGACCGGGAGCCCACATTCTCGAGTTGGGCTGCGGCGACGGGACCTTTTGGATAAGAAACGGCGAACGAATTCCAAGCAGCTGGCGTATCACGCTTACCGATATGTCAAGCGGGATGGTGGAAGAAGCACGTTGCCGCTTGGGAAGCAACAATCCGCAGTTTAAGTTTTTATCTGTTGACGCGCAACAGATCCCATTCCATGAAGAGCAATTCGATATGGTTATCGCTAACAACATGCTGTACCACGTACCGGACATCCCTAGAGCAATCCGCGAGATGCACCGTATCTTAAAGCAAGGAGGTATTGTATGTACCTCTACAATGAGCACTCAACACCTACAAGAGGTCGAACACTTGGCGGTTTCGTTCGATCCTGAGCTTCATGTGTTGGATCATGCTATTAAACGGTTCCACCTGGATAACGGAGGGGACTTGCTGTCTTCTTGCTTTTCCGATCTTCGGTTGCTTCGATACGAGGATTGTCTGTTGGTCGACGAAGCGGAACCCCTGATCGAATATATAATTTCGACTCCGATGAACGCAAGAGAGCGACTTGTCGGAGCGGCTATTGACAAGTTTCGAGACCACATCAATCGGCTTTTGCAGCAGAACGGAACTCTCGAAATGACTAAAGAGAACGGAATCTTTCTAGGGAGGAAATGAGATGAAGGCACAACAATATCACCCAAGAGTACGGATTGTAAAAGAGGAGCTTCTATCGGATAACTGGTACATGTTAAATAAGGTTACATTCGAGTTTGAAAAAAATAATGGACAATGGGAGACACAATCCCGTGAAGTGTACGATCGTGGCAACGGCGTAACGATCCTGCTCTATAATCAGCACAAACAAACCGTTGTACTGACCAGACAGTTCCGAATGCCTACTTATCGGAACGGTAATGAAACTGGAATGCTTATCGAAACCTGTGCAGGATTACTCGATAAAGAAACACCGGAAGAAGGTATTCTTCGGGAGACGGAGGAGGAGACGGGATACCGTATCGACCGTGTGCAGAAAGTTGGCGAGGCCTATATGTCACCGGGCTCCGTTACCGAAATCCTGCACTTCTATGTAGCCGAGTATAGTGAAGATATGACAACGGGTGGCGGTGGTGGCCTTGAGGAGGAGCAGGAAAACATTGAAGTGATAGAACTTCCGTTTACTCAAGCGCTAGACATGGTCGAAAGCGGCGAGATTCGTGACGCCAAGACGATAATGCTGCTCCAATACGCTCAGATCCAGGGCCTCTTGAAAGTGAAATCGAAACCGCTTCATATCCTTATCGCAGGCCCTTATCGATCTGGAACGAATGATGATCATGTATTAATCGAGAAGAACGTCAACTACATGAATGAAATTGCTCTTCAAGTTTACGAGGCTGGTCACATGCCGGTGCTGGGAGAGTGGTATGCTTTGCCCCTTATCGCGACAGCCGGTTCCACTGCTCTGGGAGATGAGACCTTTAACAAAATCTTTCACTCGTCTTCCATTCGCCTGCTTGATTACTGTAACGCCGTGCTTCGGGTTGGAGGACCTTCTCAGGGTGCCGATGAAATGGTAAGGGTGGCGAAAGAGAAAGGATTGTTGATTTACGAACGGCTCGACGAACTTCCGTTGGTGTGATATATCCTCTTTGACCAGACCAAAGACAACTTGCCTCTGGGCATTCCCCACGGATCACCCGAAGAAGCTTTCAATCAACTGAGACACTAAGGGAATTGCGCAAATGTTTAACATCACTCATCGGTGGACGTCCAAACATGCGTCCATATTCCCGGCTGAACTGCGAAGGGCTCTCATAGCCAACGCGAAAGCCTGCATTGGCGGCTTCCAATCCCTCCGAGAGCAGCAAGCGGCGTGCAGTCTGCAGTCGAATGGCCTTCTGATACTGCAGAGGACTTATAGCCGTTACCTTTTTAAAATGCTTGTGTAAGGAAGAAGGGCTCATGTTTACTTCCTTCGCCAATTCTTCAATCACAAGAGGCTTAGAGTAATCGCGGGTTATCAGATGGATCGCTTGGGAGATGCTATGTGCATAGCTACCAACTACGGCAAATTGCCTGATTAAAGCCCCCTGCTCACCTTGTAATACACGATAAAGGATCTCGTGCGTGATAAGCGGCGCAAGAAACTGAATATCCGCAGGCGTATCCGAAAGTCTGACAAGCCGAAGCAGCGCATCAAGCAGCAGAGGGTCAGATTGGCTCACTAGTATGCCTCGTCCAGTCTTTACGTTACATTGAGGAGGACTCTTCTTGATAATATCCAGAATGACATCTGGGCTAATGGATAATTGAAGACTTAGATAAGGAAGTTCCGACGAGGCTTGAGTTATTTTACCAATTACGGGAAGTTGGACTGATGTGACCATGTAGGTTGTTGGATCGTACACATAGTTTTCTCCAGCCAGCATTGCTGTCTTTGAGCCTTGTGCGACCACGTACAGGGAGGGCATATGGACCGTATGATTCAGCTCGGACACATGGCTTGCACGTCTGAAATAAAGTCCTGGCACAGACGAAACAAACGTACCGTCCGAAGACGCATGTTGATGAATTAGATGAATCAGTTCTTGTAGATTCGTAGAAATATCAGAGGGGGGAGGAGACGAAATCATACATGCTTCACCTTCCTTTCTGTTGAACGCTAATATTGATGTGCTAATTATATGCACGCCGAATAGGATTAGGCAAGAATTGGACTTGATCGGTCTACCTGTCTCAATCGAATTCTACTTAAAATTTACTTGCAAGGCCAACAGAGGGCCTAAGGCAAATAGATCAAAGGAAGAAGGATTGGGATATGCATTTGGAAGGAAAAATAGAGAACAAAGTCGTCGTGATTACAGGTGCAAGCAGCGGAATTGGAGAAGCAACAGCACTGTTGCTTGCCGAGCGTGGAGCAAAAGTCGTGCTTGGAGCGCGCGGAGTGGAGCGCCTTGAAGCGCTGGCGACACGCATTTCCAATGGAGGTGGTGAAGCTGTCTATGCACGTACTGACGTGAGACGGCGCGAGGATCTGTACAACCTCGTTACTTTGGCTTGCGAACGGTACGGGAAGCTGGATGTTCTCGTCAGCAACGCTGGCGTTATGCCTATTTCCCCTCTAGAAGATCTGTGTGTCGAGGACTGGGAGGACATGATTGACGTCAACATTAAAGGCGTTTTGTACGGTATAGCCGCAGCACTGCCTATCTTTCGCAAGCAGGGTTCCGGACATTTCGTGAACATCGCTTCTGTAGCAGGACATAAGACTGTGCCGAACCAGTCGGTCTACTCCGGTACGAAGTTCGCCGTGCGCGCGATCTCAGAGGGATTGCGCCAGGAGGCTGGCGACAAGCTGCGCGTGACCATCATTTCGCCTGGTATTGTGCAGACGAATTTCACAGAGGGGATGACCAATCCAGCATTGAGAGATCAACTCGCTGCCATTCGGGATAAACTAGCCATGACACCTGACGCGGTAGCCCGTGCAATTGGATTCGCAATTGAACAACCGGCCGATATTGATGTGAGCGAAATCGTGATCCGTCCAACCGCACAAATGTAATATAAATAGATAGGGGCACCTCCTCTTGTGGGTGCGCCCCTATCTATTTATGCATAAAGCTTTACCATGGAAGCCGATCATCCATGTAATAGAATCCGCCCGTTGGACCATCCTCCGGCAGGGTCGCCAGTCGGACCGCCGTTTTCGCCCCATCCTCCACTGACAGCTCTGCCTTTTCCCCGCCCATCTGCGTTTTAACCAGGCCGAGGTGGCAATCCGCTGCACCCGTTCATTGGACAACTGGAACTGAATAGAGCCTATAGCGCTGCTTTCTTTTCTGTCTGGCTGCATCCTATCATATTGGGAACGATCAGCAAATAAAAAATTAACGATGAAGCGGTTCTTTTTCGCCCAGACCGAGCACCTCCGTTGTGGACTCATAAATTTCTTGGTAAAGCTCTGGGTTTTCCGCTAGTGACACCCCATAAGAAGGAATCATCTCTTTTATTTTTGGTTCCCATTCTTCCATATGTTGTGGGAAGCATTTTTCCAATACTTCCAGCATAACGTGAACAGCAGTAGAAGCACCCGGAGAAGCGCCGAGCAGTGCAGCTATCGAACCATCAGCGGCACTAACCACTTCTGTACCAAATTGAAGTGTTCCTTTACCGCCCTCCGTATCTTTGATCACCTGCACACGTTGACCCGCTACCACGATCCCCCAGTCCTCGATTTTGGCGTTCGGAATAAACTCGCGTAATTCTTCCAGACGCTTTTCATTCGATAACATCACTTGCTGGATCAGGTATTTGGTCAATGCCATCTCTTTTGCGCCTGCCGCCAACATCGTGATGAGATTATTGGGTTTTACAGAACCGATCAAATCCAAATTTGAGCCCGTTTTCAAGAACTTCGGTGAGAAGCCGGCAAACGGTCCAAATAGCAGTGCTTTTTGGTTACCGATATATCTTGTATCCAGATGCGGAACAGACATGGGAGGAGCACCAACCTTAGCTTTACCGTATACTTTCGCATGATGCTGGGCGACAACCTTAGGATTGTTACATACCATAAATAGTCCACTTACCGGGAATCCCCCGATATATTTGGACTCAGGAATACCAGTTCTTTGTAGTAAAGGTAGACTTCCACCCCCACCACCGATAAAGACAAATTTGGCAGTATGGTATTCGATTTTACCATTATCCAGATTATGGACTTTGACTTTCCACGAGCCGTCGCTCGCACGTTTAATATCCTTTACACTATGTTTGTAATTGATCTCGACGTTTTTACTTTTTAAATGCTCAAACAACATGCGTGTTAAAGCACCAAAGTTGACATCTGTTCCAGAGTCGATTTTGGTTGCCGCGATTGGTTCATTCAATGTACGGCCTTCCATAATCAGCGGAATCCATTCCTTCAGCTTTTCAGGGTCGTCGGAAAATTCCATGCCTTGAAATAGAGAAATAGGTGAAAGCGCTTTAAACCTTTTTTTCAAAAAAGATACATTTTTCTCTCCTGTTACCAAACTCATATGAGGTATTGGTTTGATAAAGTCCTGAGGATTACGAATCAAATGGCTGTTTACAAGAAAAGACCAAAACTGTCTTGAAAGCTGAAACTGCTCATTAATGTCTACAGCTTTACGAATATCTATAGATCCGTCAGCTTTTTCGGATGTATAGTTCAGCTCGCACAGTGCAGCATGGCCCGTACCTGCATTATTCCATTCGTTAGAGCTTTCTTCTCCTGCGTTTGCGAGTTTCTCAAACACTTTGATTTCCCATTCTGGTGCTAACTCTTTCAGCAATGATCCCAGAGTCGCGCTCATGACTCCGGCACCAATTAAGATAACGTCTGTATTTTTCTGAATGCTATTCATAAAAACCTTCCTTATCTCTTATATTTGCAAAAAAGAGCAGGCCCTCCTGCTTAGGTGATACAAGAAGCAAGGCTCCACTCAGGAACATATCTTTTCTGTCTCTATTATAACTAAAATATAATCTTTTAAAAATTATATTGTCTATTATCTGATAATTATAAATCATTTCTGCTAAAAAGTGAGAATTTTCTTTACAGAAATAATAAGAATGGATCTCAACACGCTGTATTATTGGGGCTTCACTTACTAGCAGTAATAACAGACACCAAAAAGGCTTTTAGAAGCAAATGATGTAGAGTACAGATTTCCAATGATCGAATCAACAGTCCATGTATATGAATAACTCGGTAAAATATGTCTTTACGGGATAGGCCCTTATAAATACTTCATCATGATATTCGAAACGGTCTGTTGTTGATTCTCCCAATCATAATCGGAGTTATCCATAATAAATGATTGAAAGGGGAGTTGCTCAATAATTTGCAATTCTAGCTCTCGTCGATGTTCAAGGAACTGAATATATCCTTCGTACCCGTGAAGCCCCTTCTTCTTTCCATAATCTTGCTCCGTATGGTACCAAATCGCGAAATCTAACCATTCTTGAGACCTCATCGTTTTCACTCGCTCAATCGTCTCACGCACATTAGGTTGCCTCAAATAAAACAAAATTGGATTTAGGTCCTGAATTTGCTTTGCAATCTGTAATACATGCTGAACAAATCGATCATTTCCAGCATCGTGTCGAGCGAGTAATGCACACCCTGGGTTCTGTAAAAAACAGCATTCGAGTATGATTAGCTTTTCCTTTTCTCGCTGATCCTTAGCAAAAGAACTCCAACGTTGAACCATCAACTCGCAATATTTTTCTACGGGTACTCCATCGTAGATTTCATAACGCCGCATTTCCTCATACAAACTAGACGGAATTTCATTTTGAGCTGATTGCTGGGCAAGTGCATATGCGATTAAAGAGTCGTTGCCATTCACAGATACAAACGGATCAATGTAATGAAACACCTCGGAATAGATAGATCGGAGCCGATCAAGTTCTTCGTTCGGCATACATGCAACCGATTCATAATCAGCGGGATGCCGTAAGTTCCCTTCTAAAAATAGTTCCGATTCTACTTGATGTGTGTTTAACATGTCATGTATGTATCTAGATAATGTGGATTTGCCAGAGCCAGGTATCCCTTCAACGATAACCAATTTCGTTTTCATAGCTGGTAAATTCGCCATAGTGTCACATCCTTATAAATTGAGTGATTACCTTAAGGAGAATCCAATTGTCTCGTTATAACGCCAGATAGCTTAGGAACCTTCCCTTATCTCGACATCCTTAGAAAACCAGTATAAGCATTGGGTCCTGAGGACTGACCCAATGCTTATATAGATGGATATCTTCTAGTTATTTAATAATTACGTATTCCAGGTTAACCAGTTTTGCATAAGTCACAATTTGGTCCGTGGTTAGATTCAAGGAAACCACGGTATGGTGACCGCCACCGTTCTCAATCCATGCTTTAACCCCATCTTGGAAGTTTGGCTTCACATTCCACAGTACACGGGCCACTGGAAGATTAGGAGCAGGAACTGTCGGTTCAAATGCAGTAACCTCGTTGATCAGCAGTTTATAATGCGTGCCAAAGTCAGCCATGGAAACAACTACACCGTCTCCTGCCTTGCCGTCAAATACCAGACGGGCTGGATCTTCACGATCGCCGATACCTAACGGAGAAACGATGACTTTAGGCTTGTTGCTTGCCAACGTTGGGTCAACTTCAAGCATATGGGATTGAAGGATCGATTCCTGACCAGCCGTTAATTCATAAGTGTAGTCTTCCATAAAGCCAGTGGATTGGTTATGGCTCATGACTTTAAGCAGACGATCGAGCGCCGCCGTCTTCCAGTCTCCTTCACCGGCGAAGCCGTATCCTTGTGCCATCAAACGTTGAACGGCAAGACCAGGAAGCTGTTTCATACCATAGAGATCCTCGAAGTTCGTAGTGAAGGCAGTGTAGCCGCCATGATCCAGGAACCGTTTAAGGGCAATTTCATAGCTCGCTTGCACTCTTACACTGGCTTCCCAAGCTTCCTTGCTATAAGTACCATAATCAAATTCATAAAGTTCGGAGTATTCCGCAAACAAAGCATCAATCTCTTCTTCTTTCACAGCATTGACGTACTGAACAAGGTCGCCAATTCCGAAGTAGTCAACGGTCCATCCAAATTGAATTTGAGCTTCGACCTTATCACCTTCCGTAACGCCAACGTTACGCATGTTGTCGCCAAAGCGGGCAACTTTGATATTGAAGCTTTCGTTATAAGCAACCGCTACATCCATCCACTCTGCGATTTGCTTCTGCACTTCTGCACGTTCCCAGTACCCTACGACCACTTTATTCTGTTTCTTCAGACGGGCATTGATAAATCCATATTCACGGTCACCATGAGCTGCCTGATTGAGGTTCATGAAGTCCATGTCAATCGTAGCCCAAGGAATGCTTTCATTATACTGTGTAGCCAAATGAAGCAGCGGCTTTTGCAGCAATTTAGTACCACGAATCCACATTTTTGCAGGTGAGAAGGTATGCATCCACGTGATGACACCGGCAACCTCGTCGCGATAGTTGACTTCTTTCATAATGCTAGTAATTTTGTCTGCACTAACTGCCAGATCCTGCAATACAAGCGGATAAGGCAGAACACCGCTTTTATTTAAGGCATCGGTCATTTCTTGTGCGTGTGCTTTGACTTCTGCTAATGCTTCTTCTCCATACAGATGTTGTGAACCTACGACAAACCAAAACTGTTTTGTACCTACTGTTGACATAACATTCATCCTCTTTCTTCGTTTGTTAGTTTAATTGGTCTTATTTTTGTCCGTAGTAAGCGTCTTTCCCATGTTTGCGCAAATAGTGTTTATCTAGAATGCGCTGCGGCAATTCTTCAGCAAAATGATTCAATTCTCGTGCGAATAAATTCATTTTCGAAACTTCTTCCAACACGACGCTATTCATTACCGCCGATTTTGCATCTTTGCCCCAAGTGAAGGGAGCATGACCCTTAAGTAGAACACCAGGCACTGCTAAAATATCCAGCCCGCGCTGCTCAAAAGTTTCGATGATGACACGGCCGGTTTCCGCTTCGTAACCACGATCAATCTCCTCTTGCGTCAAGAAACGGGCACAAGGAACAGAACCATAGAAGGTGTCTGCATGAGTAGTCCCCATTACAGGTACATCCAAGCCTGCTTGAGCCCAAATGGTCGCCCAAGTCGAATGCGTGTGTACAATACCTCCGATCTCTGCATAATGCTTATAAAGTACAGCGTGAGTCGGTGTATCTGATGAAGGTCTCATCTCTCCTTCAACAACATTGCCATCAAAATCGACAACCACCATATCGCTAGCTTTCATCGTGTCATAACTAACACCACTAGGTTTGATCACGAATAGGCGACTCTCACGATCAACAGCGCTTACGTTACCCCAGGTGTATTTCACGAGTCCATGTTTAGGCAAATCCAGATTGGCTTGAAATACTTCTTCTTTCAGTTGCTCTAACACGTCAATCCCTCCAGTTTTCCACTAGGTTATCTACAGCAGCCTGCTCAATTGCTAGACCTTGTGTGTAGCGTTCCATGAATGTCTCAAATCCCTTAACGTCGGAACTGTCGGGAGAAATTTCTTGCCCCTCAGCATCTCTAAATACTTTTTGGTCGAGGAAGTCTTCCAGACTTTCGTGTTGATCCTTGTTCATCATGTAAGAAGCCAGAATGGCAATACCCCACGCCCCGCCTTCTCCAGCTGTTGACATCACTGATACCGGGACATTCATGGCAGCCGCAACAATTTTTTGTCCGACGATAGGGGTTTTAAATAAACCACCGTGAGCCAGAATGCTGTCAATTGCGACATTTTCTTTCTTTGTCAAAATATCCATTCCGATTTTCAAAGCAGCAAACGCAGTGAAAAGATGAGTCCGCATGAAATTGGCCAAATTGAAACGGCTTTCAGGAGAGCGGACAAACAATGGCCGACCTTTCTCTATTCCGGTGATATTCTCCCCTGACAAATAGCCATAGCTGAGTAAACCGCCGCCATCTGGGTCTGCTTCCAAAGCCTTGTTCAGCAACACACTGAATAAATGATTCGGGTCCACCTTTTGCCCCATTGCCTCATAGAACTCACGGAACAAGCCCAGCCAAGCATTGATATCACTTGAACAGTTGTTGGCATGGACCATTCCGACCGGATTACCATTCGGTGTAGTTACCAGATCAATTTCCGGATATACCGCTGAAAGATCCTTCTCTAATACAAGCATCGCAAAAACCGAGGTTCCCACAGAGACGTTGCCCGTCCGTTTTCTTACACTATTCGTAGCGACCATCCCTGTTCCCGCATCACCTTCTGGAGGGCAAAGCGGAATACCTGGTTGTAAATCTTCGGATTTATCTAAGATTTTGGCTCCCGCGGCGGTTAATACACCTGCCTGCTCGCCTGAAATATAAACCTTAGGGAGAATGTCTTTTAAGTTCCAATCGTAACCTTTGGCCGCAATGAGTTCATCGAACTGCTTAACCATCGATTCGTTATAATCATGTGTAGTCTCATCAATTGGGAATATGCCCGAAGCATCCCCGACTCCAATCGCCTTATCGCCAGTCAACAACCAGTGAATGTATCCAGCTAACGTCGTCATAAAATCAACCTGAGGGACATGTTGCTCTTCGTTCAATATAGCTTGATACAGATGAGCAATACTCCATCGCTCAGGGATGTTGAATTGGAATTTATCAGTTAAAACTTTTGCTGCGGCACCAGTTGTCGCATTCCGCCAAGTACGGAACGGAACAAGCAACTCGCCCCTGCTGTCAAAAGCCATATATCCGTGCATCATTGCAGAGAATCCTATAGAACCAACGGTACGAAGGGTGATCCCATATTTTTGTTCAACCTCTTGCTTCATTTCACTATAAGCCTCTTGCAGACCCGTAATAATACTCTCTAAGTTGTACGTCCAATAACCGTCTACCAAGAGATTTTCCCACTCATAGCTTCCAGATGCGATGGTTTCAAAATGATGATCAATCAGCACTGCCTTGATACGTGTGGATCCAAATTCGATACCAAGTGAGGTTTCTCCCTTAGTAATCGCTTGTTTAATGTCTTGATCCATGCTCACGTTACTCCTCTCTCTGAACAACTGTTATAATCGCAATAATTGAAAGAAGGCGCTTTCTTTTGTTTACAGCCTTAGTATATTTTTTGTGCGTACATTTGTCAACACGAAAACATAGTTATGCCTACAAATGATATGATGAACCGAGTATTTCTCTATTTTGTCTTTAGTATTTATACAGATAGGACAATAGATTATAATAAACTCATAATTATGCTAAAATATGTACATACAAATATTATGGATGCATCAATTAGTATTAGAACAACTTGGAAAGAAGGAATAAAGTGAAACCAAAGTATCAGGTCATCCTTGAGGATATAAAAAGCAACATTCTATCAGGAGCATACAGCGTAGGAGAACAAATTCCAACGGAGTCGGCTTTGCAGGATATATATCAAGTTAGTCGCCAGACGGTTCGAAAGGCTATTTTAGAGCTATCCAATGAGGGTTTTTTAAGAAGTGAAAAAGGATCGGGCACTTACGTCAGTAGCCAATTCCGATCAAAAAACGGCGGGAATTCCAGTAATAAAACCATCGGAGTCATCACGACCTACATTTCTGACTACATCTTCCCTTCCATTATTCGCGGAATTGAAGCCAGATTAAATGAAGATAATTATTCATTGCTATTAGCGAGCACCAATAATGATGTCGCACAGGAAAAGAAAGCTTTGGAGATGATGTTGTCCTTTGGTGTCGATGGTTTGATCATTGAGCCTACAAAGAGCAATCTATATAATCCCAATATCGCTTACTACCTGACGTTCAAGGAGCAGGATGTTCCGTTCATCATGATTAATGCTTATTATGAAGAATTGGAAGTTCCCTTCTTTTGTCTCGATGACGTACAGTCCAGCTATCTGGCAACAAAAGAATTGATTGCTAACGGACACACACAGATTGGTATCATTGCCAAAATGGATGATTTACAAGGAAAGCATCGAATGAAGGGATATATTAAAGCACTTGGAGAAGCCAAGTTACGGTTTCACCCTGAGCAAGTGCTCTCATTCTATACAGAGACGAAGCAGGACCTGTCCACCAACTTGAAGAAATTTCTGACCGAACAAAGAGGCGGGTTAACCGCAATTGTCTGCTATAACGACGAGGTAGGATTAGAAGTTGTACATGTATGCAGACAACTTGGGATATCCGTTCCCGAAGATTTGTCCATTATTGGTCAAGATAATTCCTATATTTCCAAAAATGCGAACATCAAACTCACGACATTGACACACCCACAGGAACAAATGGGACGTGATGCCGCCGATTGGGTTATTAAGAAACTGCAAGGGAAAAAGGATCTACGCAACCACACCTATTATCAACCTGTATTAATTGAAGGGGAAACGGTAAAGAAGAGGCTGCAGTGAAAGGGGTTCAATATTCTTTGTAAGAAGCCTAATTGTCATATGACACTTTGGAGTGATTTGGTATGGTGGGTGACGAAATGTAACTTGTTGGTATGACAAGTCCTTTGCCATACTTGGTTTTGCCAGACGCTATAAGGCAAAAATACATTTCAAGGAGAAACCATTCATGGAAAAAATGATTTACACCATTCTCGCGGTTCTACTATTATCTACTACGATAACTACCGCATGTATGGCACCCAACGGCGCGTCAGTTGCCGCACCCGTTAACGCACCAGTTGCATCTGAAAAGGCTAGCTTGGAGGGGCCGCGAAATGCCAAGGAACTAGAAGCTTTTGCAGATGGTGTTTTTGCGGACAAGATGAAGAAGTTTAATACAGTTGGTTCTAATTTTGTGGTCGTTGCAGGTGGGAAAGTGATGCTAAGCAAAGGTTACGGGTATGCCGACAAGGGCAAAAAAATTCCTGTTGATAAAAATACCGTTTTTCAAATTGGCTCTGTTACAAAGTCATTCACTGCATTGGCAGCTATGCAGTTGGTCGATAAGGGGAAAATGGACTTAAAACACGATATCCAAGAGTATTTAGGAGGAATAAAGGTTCCGAATAAAACAGGAAAAAAACTGACGATGTTTGATCTACTTACATATTCAAGTGGATTTGATGAACCAGATATTCTCATGGAAATGCATCCAGAATACGCGGACAAATATTTTCCAATGAAGAAGTACATTGCATCAAATATGCCAACTGTTGTCAGGCCTCCAGGAGAAGCGTACACTTATGACAATTTTGGTTTCATGCTAGCGGGATATGCTGTAGCAAACGTAACGGGTATGTCATATTCCAAATATATGGAAAAGAATATTTTCAAACCGTTAGGCATGAATTCGACGAGTGTGCGGTTTACCCCCCAATTGTTAAGCAGAATGGCTGCTCACTATGGACCAACAGGTGAACTGATACCCTTGGACGGGTTTAAACCAACGGAAAAACCTGAAGGCGGTATCGTTTCAACAGCAGATGACATGGCGAAGTACCTCATTATGCACCTGAACAAAGGCACGTACAAAGGTAAAGAAGTGGTGAGTCCAAAGAGCATAGAGCAAATGCACACATACCAATTATTCCCTGACAAGGAGCTCCCGGTTACAACAATTGGATTCGAAGGCTACTTCAAAGAGAAGATGAATAATCAGCATGTGATTCTAAAAGGAGGAAATGTTACAGGCCATTCTTCCTTGATTGTTATTCTGCCTGAGAAGAATACAGCGATGTACATGTCCTACAATAACGACTCCATGATGAGTCTTGACGTGTATGAAGAATTTATGAATCATTATTATCCGAGAAAATCAGAGGTTCCAAAGTCAACCTACGCGACAATAAGTGAGCAGCAGGCCCAAGACTACGTGGGATTATACCAAAACACGCGTATCGCTGCCTTAAGGACGAAGGTTTCGTATTCGGACGGGAAATTAATAATGGAGACAGGAACATCAGGCAAACATACACTAAAAATGATCCACCCTTTATTATTTGAAGATGAATCAGGTAATAAACTGACGTTTAATAAAAATGAAGCAGGCCATATTGCATATTTGTATTACATGCAGCTCCCAGACCTCGTTGCTTATGCGCAAAAAATAAACATTGATTCACCATTTTCTGATGTACCTGCGGATAGTAAGTATATTCCATATATAAACAACCTTAATGCTTTGAAAGTCATGAGCGGAAAGTCAGCCAACCTCTTTGATCCGAAAGGAACGATGACTCAGGGAGAATTCTCAGAAGTGCTGCTGCGCGCCCACGGGTGGTATAAACAACCTTTCATGATTGAACCGAATAAGAAGCAGATGATGGCCGGACTACGTAATTATCAGCCTAATTCTCCTATCACTAGACAAATGGCGGCGGTAATGATCCAGAACCTGAAACAGGTTGAGCCTGGAATTAAGGTTAAATTGAGTGGCGAAACGGATGCTTGGGCAGTTAAAGCAGTCACAGCTCTGGCTTCCCAAGGTATCATGGACCCGAATACCAAGATCAATTTAGACGGCTCCATAGACTTCCGCTCCAAACAGCTTTTGAAGCGTCAAGAAGCCAGTGCCTTATTGGATCAAGCATTTAATTACTATACGTTGCCAATCAGTCACTAATCCAAAAGGTTAAATAGATTTTCTACCGTAAGGGACAGTGCTTACTTCAGGAGTAACGAAAAAAAGCGCGAGTGCAGAGGGGATTTCCCCATGACTCGCGCTTTTTGGTACATCTCGCCCATTTGAGGATGTTATGGGCAAGCAAAGCCACCCGATAAGGGCACGGTACTAGCAGGTACCTAAGGAGGCGTACCGAAAGTCTGCCAACCGCGATTGGTCTCTGGCTTCCCCCTCAAGGGTGGGATTCATCTGCCTTTTTGTAATTACCAATTCCTATAATGGTACTTTATATAAGGTTTCCTGAACCCCCGATCAAACTGGGGGTTTTCTTGTACAATAAGAAACAAGCGGCTACTGATGCTGCCGCTTGTTTTTAGTTTTCTCCATATCCAACGGAAATCCGTATCGAGCCGTAAGGTTATTCCAGAAGCCCTGCCTCCCGGGCTTTTTGCACCGCTTCCTCCCGGTTGCGAACCCCCAGCTTCAGATAGACCGATGACGCATAGTTTCTAACCGTACCATCAGATAAATACAATTTGGAGGCAATGGTTTTATACCGCAGTCCTTTCGACACGGACTGTAAAATTTCAAGCTCCCGTGGAGTTAAGTCATAGGTCGCGGCCACTTTGGTTGTCGACGGATCTTCCCCACTCTTGTCTGCTTCCAGCTGTGCAAACAATTTGTGCGACATCTCCTGATCGATCAGCGTGCCTCCGCGATAGACCGTGCGTATTGTTTCGGCGAGCTCTACCGGCTTCATCGACTTCAATAAGTATCCGTCCGCTCCGCTTCGCAGCGCTTCCAGAGCCTGTCCAGTATCTTCGAACGTGGTGAGAATCAAGATGCGGATGTGGGGCCACGTTTGTTTTATGGTACGGGATGCGGAGATTCCGTCCAGGTTCGGCATGTCCAAATCCATGAGCACCAGCTGAGGCTGAACCTGCCTGCACAGTTCGATGGCTTGCTCGCCATCTTCTGCCACCCCTACGACTTGCAAATCTTGCTGCTCCTCGAGAAGAGTCCGCAGACTTTCACGGATAAAAGGCTGGTCATCGACGACCAACAGACGGATGACATCATCCTTAAGCTCCGTTTGTCGTGGCAGGGTGCAGGTAACGAGGGTGCCTTCGCCCGGTTGGGTATAGACGCCAACATGCCCTTGCAGATTCATCGCTCGCTCTTTCATGGCGTTCAAGCCGAAGCCATCCCGTCCATGTTCCATCCCACGGCCGTTATCTTGAATTTCCAGCCTCGTCTGCTGAGGCTCGAATTGTACCAAAACCGTAATCTCCGTCGAGTGTCCATGACGCACGGCATTCGTCAATGATTCTTGCAAGCAGCGATACAGCGCTATCTTTGCTTGCTTCGTTACAGGGTATTCCTCTCCGAAGGCCTGGAAACGAACCGACACCTTAGCATGCTCCTGAAACTCCTCTGCCAGCTTCCGCAAAGACTGAAGCAGTGGGAGTTCTTCATGCGGCGATTCGATTTGATGCACATAGCCTCTCACTTCATCCATATTCTTCCGGGCCAGGTTCAATAGGGAATCGAGCCGTTTCGTTCCTGTATCCGTCTCTAGCTCAGGGCGCAAGGTTTCCAATCCCATAATGAGGGAAGTGTAGGCATGACCGACAGTATCATGAAGCTCTTTGGAGAGCCGATTTCGTTCTTCGGCCAGCGTGATGCGCTCGATTTGGGACAAGTACTGCTCCAGCACCGCATTTTGCTCGCGTATAATTTCGCTTTGACGATGATTGACCATCAATAAATGGAAGGAAAATCCGAATGCATAAGCCGTCCCGAATTGAATGGTCATAACCCAAAAATCAGTCTGCTCTACAAGCAGCTTAATTATAGCGGGTAGGAGCAATACCGATAAAGGACCTGACCAAAGATATGTTCTTTGTTTGCTGTTAGCGGCAATTAAAAATGGATACAACAGGAATGTGAGGTAGGCTTCCGGAAAAAACGAAGCTAAATACAAGCACAGCCCGCCCGGGATCACAATCTCGGTAAGCAGGTAGTATCTATAATCGAGCTGCAAGCACAGCCAAGGAACGGAAAAAGCAATAAGCTGCCAAAACACAAGAACCCAAAGCGGCAGCGTGAAATGAGCTTGCCGCTCTATGATAGTGAGCAGGAGAGAAGTACTGCAAATCAGGCGGATCATAAGCATGAACCAGTCGTACCAGAACCACTGCTTTACCATATCGAACAAAACCATCAACCCCTAAGAACTATCAGTATGACATTACGTAACTATTATAGAGCAGACCATCATCCAACAATACTTTTAAATCCAGACCGGGACATTCCGGCTACCGGTTCACACTCTTGATCATAAGACGGGTGTAGCCCCCTAGCATGCGTGTCAAGCTGTTCGCAAGCCTGTAGCTCACCATAGTGAATACGACTCCTGAGGCCGAAACCAGTACGGATTTTATTACAGTATCTATAAGTACACCCATAAAATAATAATTAAATAGCGAAAAGAGGAGCGGGGTCGCAATCATCGCGAGTGGAGTTATATAAAGCAAGGCTGCACTAATGAGGCTTAAAATCCCCACCGGGAGCTTCAGCATCAGCCAGCCGATAGCGATCCAGTTGCGCCGATTTAGCAGCTCCTTCCTTGCTTGAAGCCAGATAGAGGCATCGGTGTTTATTGGTTTAACGTAAAGCTCTGTGGTAATATCCGAATAGATCTTGGTCTGTATGCGTTCAAATTGCAGGAAGGCGTATGTAGTTCGCAAAATGCGAGTAATCAGAGGAACACCCGCGACGGTAAACGAAAGACTCAAACCTAATGTAAGAGCGACCAGATAAAAGCAAAAGTAAAACAATCCGGTAGCGAAAGTAAGCAGTAGGAAATAGCCATTTTGAATAAAGCTGACGACGGTTCTTGTCATCAAAGAGCCCACATCCTTTACAAGTAGTAGTCGTATCCTACGGCTCTTGATGTCAAATCGGCCAGTGCCATAATGTCATATGACACAAGGCGAAAGCGGTCTGCAAACCTAATGAGGAAAAAACAACTGGTTCTTCGCCATTTTTTAAATATCGCATAGTAATGGTAATCGTCTTTGCAGAGTCAAGCGGCTTTTGATCCAATCCCTCTGCGATGCATGAGAAGACACAAAGCATGGCTTCCGGTAAGGAGAGCTGATTTCTGCCTAAAAGTTTTATTTTTGAGAATCAAGAATAAACATAGATGCATCTTGTCCCATGAATATTTTACCTCCGTTAAAAAAAGTTTTGGACTGAATATCTCTATATCCTATTTTAGTCATAATGTCAGTCAGCTCTTCTTGATTAAATCCGTTATGAATTATATCTGAAACTACTTTTTCATTTTTATTAAAATCTACGATTAGTAAATGTCCTCCTTCATTTAGAACATCAAATAGCCTTGATAAAACGAATTCAACATCATGAATATGGAGTAGAACCTGAGCCATAAAAATATAGTCAGCATGAAGATCCGATAGACCTTCCTTTTCAAAGTCAAAGCATAATGTATCTGCATTCTGAATATGAAGATCAGTAATTTTTTGCTTTATTTGATTAATCATGCTTTGTGAAGTATCCAGAAAAAGCATAGAATTAAAATCGTTTAACAAGTTCATTCCGACAAGGCCCGTTCCACACCCAAAATCAATAGCATTCTTACTATTAGCGTCAACTACATATTCACGAATGGCATCAGATGATGCCTTTGCAATTTGAATTCTTTCCGAAGTGTCATATATATTCGCTATCATTTCAAACTTATCCGTATTTCCCATGATTACCTCTCCAATCCCCCTTAATAAAATCCTGAATACAACAATATAGAATGATATTCTATCGAAGCAATAGCATTTAGTCCACTTTCTTATTAGTAAGCTCTTAGTCTTGGTTCGTTGCTGTACAATTTTGCTTCAACATTTTCGCCCTTATTTGTGATACGGTTCACCACCCTACCTGTAACGGCAAGTTTAAAGACCACCCCGCTAAAAGGATGGCCTTGAGGATCGCTACTCTATTCTAATTGCCTCGATATAAAGCTCGATTCTCACTTCATTCCCGACAACAATCCCGCCTTTTTCCAGATGCGAGTTGAATGTCAAGCCAAATTCATTGCGTTCGATACTGGCTGTTGAATGAAATCCTACACGTTCCCGGCCGCGAGGGTCTTTGTTTAGTCCTTCAAAAACGGTATGAAAAGTAATGGGTTTTGTTACTCCATGCAGAGTTAGATTGCCCGTAAGTTCATATTGCCTTTCGCCAGCAAGGACGCAGCTGGTGCTTTGAAACGTAATGGTTGGATACTTGGCTGCATGAAGGAAGTCGTCGCTCTTCAAGTGCTCATCTCGTTGCGATTGGCGCGTTGTGATACTATTTGCATCTATGGAAGCCTGAATACCCATGGTTGTTAAATCGTTGGGGTCAAAACTCAAGATCGCTTGGAAATGCTCGAATACTCCTTTAATTCTACTAATCATTAAATGCGTCACCGAAAACTCGACGGAACTGTGGTCCGGATCCACTTCCCAATTGATATTGCTCATAAATAAATTCCACCTCTATGATAAGATTTTGAGAAAGGTCGCCCCATCTCCAAACACTGCGCTATTCGCATACTCCTAATGTACAAAAAAGCTACTGACAACGGGATGTCAGTAGCTTTTTTGCATTTTAATTGGCTTCCTCGTAAATCCGATTTCGGAATGTTCAGGCTCCGCCACGTCAAAATTAAATCGAAGGTGAGCTCGCAGGTGCCGATCATCTGAGGGTGATACTCTAAACCTTATTGGTTTACACTTTATGGATACTCTATGTACACCTTCTTCACCACTCGTCTTTGTCGAAATAATCCTCTGGCAAATGCAGTTCTCGCAAACAACCGATAAATTTTTCTCTGAAATTCGGATTGCTTTTGTATTGCGGCCATACCTCCTTATAGTAAGGCAACAACCCCTCATGAGGAATAATACCCCAGTATAAAATCGAGTTATTCAGAACCTCTGGGCCGCCCCCCATCAACATCTGTTCAATGATCTCCCAGCTTCCCAGCTTGTTTTCGCAACTGCGCGCGGCATAGATGGCAGTGGTCTGCATTTTCGGGTCGGCGTGACACAAGAAAGGCGCAAAGTTCTGGAGAGTAATCGCACCATAATCCTCCAAGATATACCCTGCATAACGCAACGTTTCCGGGTCGTGAATCCTGTCAAGCCTTTGCAAGATCACTGGAATAAACTCTGTTAAATTCACAGTTTTACTGGAAGCATGCAGAATCTGTAAAGCTTGCAGAAAACCCTCATGCCCATCCGATTGCAACAGCTCCAGAAGATATTTTCTACCCGCGTCAAAAGAAGTTTTGCAGATGAGCCAAATGGCTGTGGTCCGATTTTTTGGGCTTTGCTCCGCAATATTTTTCAAAAAAGCAAGGGTTGGCTGAGAGACTTTCTTAAACTTGAATATTCCATCAAGCGCTTTTGCTTGGATTTCTTCGTTTGGAGCGCTCTGATAAATCTGGATCAGCGCATTCTCATCACCCGGCATTCGACTGCCAAACCACCCGATATCATAATCCAGAATAATTTCATCCAGCCAACGCTCGTACCAGTCCAGAAAGCTGTCTTCATAGACAAAGAAAAAAGGATGATCGGGATGAAAATCGGAGGTGTACACAATTCTCCCCCTATATTTCCCCTCAAGTACGAGATACATGTCGTATTCGCAGCCTTGGGTGCCTATGCACAACATGCCGCCCAACACCTTATTACAGGTGTCGTCGTATTCCTCATCGAGAATGTCCTCGTCCTTGGTCAGGGGCTCAATTAGATGGTTCCATTCTTCTTTGGTCATCCCGGGATGCAGAACGGATTTTGCAAGGAGTGCCTGGCGCTCGGTGTAGGAAGTTGCCTTTTCAATTGAATAAATTCCATAGTAGGGGCCAGCGCCACCGTTGCCGATTTTCGTTAAAAATTGCGCGTAAGGCTCAGGAAGTGTGACCTGATTATGGGCTTGCCAGTCCGCCAGCTCTTTTACTGTAAGCTTCTCTTTAACCCTATATTGATGTGAGGATGATCCAAACACTGAGAAATCCGCGTCTTTGCGCATAGCTTGACTCAGTTTGTTTTTTATTCGATCCAGTTGCGTTTCTTTCTTGCCAAACCACATATTTGAACCCTCCTGTTGACCATAGCCAGGTTTCCTTTGTTTGCTTATCCAGCAATTTTATTATTTTTTCTATGGGTCGTACCTCTTTAAAATGATATGTATCTTTAAGTAATCTTTCATTGTAGCTTCTCTTAAGGTCACCACTGAACCACCTTAGAGTACCATACAAAAAATCCATATGAATGGAATCCATATGGGGGCCAACACGAATTTGTTAGGATACGGACACTTGGCAAATTTGATGACAAAGACCGTGATCATTTTTATTCTTGTTAGAAAGTGATGGTGTGAGCTAGCCCCCTTTGACCACTCAAAGGGGACTTAAAGTCCACAGGGATACGATTATTCGTTATCCGGCGTGGCTGGACTGGCCGGGGGCATCAAGCCTTTAACGGCGCCGAGAAATGGACGAATGGACTTGATCATACCGTAGCCCATCTTCACGACCGGGACAAATTTCTGGATCATGCCGAACAGCCGCAAGCCGCCGCCGAGCATACCGCCAAGCCCTCCTGCGCCCGCAGTGGAGCCGCCAAGGCCGCCTAACAGCGAGCCCATCATCGGCAGGAATGCCGACACCTTGGCGTCCGGCTTGCGGGAGCGCGAACGGCCAGACGGCTTACGTGCGCCGCTTTTCCGGTTGCCGAGACGGACGCCCGGGGCATGCGCACCAGCTCTGCGTTTGATAGATCGGGAGTCTTGCTTCCCGGAAGAAGCGCGTGGGGGGACTCCGGCGCTTGCAAGTACTAATCCGCCATAATTAGCGTCGGTGATGTAGCCGACGTAAGTCTCTCCGCTGTGCAGGGTGACACAGACCGGACGGCCCTGAAACTTCTTAGCCCGTGCACGCATCTCTTTCGATTGTGCCATGGAAGTTCACCTCGCTCACTGATTATAATTCAGTTTACGCCAGGGGCGGGCTGCGTGCTTGTGCGAATGGGACATACGCACGCCAAAAACCGCTTGATGATTAGGTATTTTACAACTCTCCCTCAAGAAACGCGAATGCCCTTACTCCGCCGCTTCTGCCAGCCATGCTTGCATAGCCGGAGACTCCACCCGATTCAAACGTAGGGCGATGTCGGTATTGATCTCATCCGGCGGCATGACCTCGACAAGGACGCATACAGACTCTCGCGGTTGATTCAAGGCAAACACGCCTTCATCATCGAGCATTTTCATCGCCAGCTCCATGGCCTTCAGCCTCGAATCAAATTCACGCTTCCATTCGTCAGCTTCAAGCTCCGCAATGGAAGGACGCTCCATAAACAATTGTTTAACATCATCGAAGTTCTCATCCCTGAAACAACAGTAGGGTGAATCGGCATAGGACCATTTGATGAGTTCCGCAATCGTTGACCCCGGCGTGTCACTTTCTTCTCCTTGCCTGGCCGCTTCCCTCTCCAAGGCCTCCCATGACCAGGCGGAGATGCTTGGCGCATGTCCCTCTCCAGAAGTGAATAGCGTGCAGTAATAGTAACGTTCGCCATTTTCAAAAAGAGTACGAAAGGACGTCCTAGCCACATCGGCAATTTCCGCCGCCAGCGCCTCTATTCCTTGCGTCGGTTTCATGACATTCGCTCCTTAGCCCTATAAATATATCTTATTTCCATTATAAAAATTGTTCGTACTAGATCTACCTACTTTTCACCTGAATCCTGGAAATATGGGCGATTAAGGTTCTAATTCAAGGTGCATCTTGGCTTCCGCCTCATCCCATGGCACCGAGTAACCCGCCCCCTTGGCGCAAAAGATGGAGGAGGATGTATACAGTGGGTCCGCCCCTTTGCGGTAGCCCATCCGCTCTATGACTTCCTCCGTATTATGGCAGCGGTCGTAGCCACTGAACACGCAGCGGATACTGCCTCGTCCATGCGTAAAGGATGCAAATTCGGTACTGTAGTTCATGAAAGTCGACACGGGCACCCTGCCCGTGACCACCGCTTGCGTTCCGGTTGTCTGCGGTGGATTAAAAATACCCGAAGCACGCTGAATATCGGACAGCACCCTGCCCATTTCATCGATAGCGACCTTGATTTTAAAATCGTAAAAGGGCTCCAGCAGCACGTTGTCCGCCTTCTCCAGACCCTGCCGTAGTGCTCGAAAGGCAGCCTCACGAAAATCGCCGCCATGAGTATGTTCTTTGTGCGCGCGGCCCCTCAGCAGCGTAATGTTCACGTCGGTGACCGGCATGCCGGTCAGCAGTCCGTGATGCTCCCGTTCATAGAGGTGATTCCGAATCAGATTCTGATAGCTGACATTCAGATCATCGGCATGACATCTGCTATCGAACATGATGCCGTTGCCCCTTGCTCCCGGTTCAATCAGCAAATGCACTTCCGCATAATGCCTGAGCGGTTCGAAGTGGCCGTACCCTTTCACAGCCGATTGAATCGTTTCCTTATACAAGATTTCCGGTTGTCCAAAAGAGATAGAAAAGCCAAACCGCTCTCTAACAAGCTGCTCCAGCACTTCCAGTTGAATCAATCCCATGACGCGGATAGAAATCTCCTGCAATTTCTCATCCCAAACGACGTTCAGAGACGGCTCCTCCGCCTCCAGCGTGCGAAAAGCACCGAGCACCTTCTGTACATGTATCGAATTGTCGAATAATACCTTCGATTGTAACGTCGGTTCCGACTCGTAAGCTAACTTGTCCGATATCGACCCCAGGCCTTGTCCAGCCCCGGCGGCGGACAAGCCGGCAACCGCAAACAAATCGCCAGCTTCCACTTGTTCCACCGGCTGCGATTTAAGGCCGTTAAACAAGAAGAGCCGCGTAACTTTTTCGTCATATTGAACCCCGCCGCTCTCGTAACTAAGCTGTTCTCTCACCTTCAGCCGACCACCCAGCGCCTTAATGAACGTGAGTCTCGCTCCGCCTGCGTCGTGCCGAATTTTATAAACCCGCCCCTGGAACGAAGCATTCTCGTCATAAGTGGTTGTCGTCAACAGATGCAGCTGATCCAGAAATTCAATGACGCCTGTATCCTGAAGCGCAGAGCCGTAAGCACAGGGGAAGAGAAGACCCGCCGCTATCATCCTCTGCAAAGCCTCCAGCCAGAAGCCGCAATCCTCTCTTCCCTCCAGGAATGCTTCTAGCAAAGCTTCGTCCCGCTCCGCCATGGCCTCCCGCAGCGGCTCGCCGACTATGCCGTCAGCGAAGCTCTGTGTAATGCAGCATACTTCCCCCGTCAACTGCTGACGGATATCCGCCTCGGTTCTGCCTGCATCCGCGCCGATCCGATCCGTCTTGTTGATAAAGAAGAACGTCGGAATCCGATGCTTGCGCAGCAGCTGCCAGACCGTCTCAGTATGGCCCTGAACACCTTCAACTGCGCTTACAATCAGGATGGCATAATCAATGACCTGAATCGCCCGCTCCATCTCCGGGGAGAAATCGAGGTGTCCGGGCGTGTCTATTAAATAATAACTGTCTCCTTTATATTCTATTACCGCCTGATCTGCGAACACCGTAATGCCCCTTGCCCGCTCGATGTCGTGGCTATCTAGAAACGCATCCTGATGATCCACCCGCCCCCGCGACCGGATACTGTTCGTATGGTACAGCAGCTGTTCCGCAAAAGTTGTCTTGCCTGCGTCCACATGGGCGAACAGGCCAATCGTTAGTCGCTTCATAGAATCCCACTTTCAACGCTTCTTGTTAATACTGCTCATTTTATTAAAGCATAGAAATCGGGAGAGTGGGTAGGAGTTGGTTTTGAGTGAGGGTCTTTTTTCATAGATAGAAGATAAAAGCAACGAGTAACATTTATGTTGAGTGATTTCGGAGAATCATCTCGAATGCAGTCTTTACAGGCAACGAATCTACACCATTTAAATCTGCATTAGTAATGTAAAAGAAAGACGGCAGTCAACAAAAAAACCAAAGACTGCCGCTTTTTATAGTCCTGATAAATTTCGCAATTTCAAGTTTCGCCCTACTTGTGGTACGGTTCTGGGTATCATCTCGAAGGCGAAAAGAAAAGCCCTCCAACTTGGAGAACTTCGCCTAACCATCATTCCCGACCTCATTATTGTTATAGTCGTCAATAATTGACATCGTTTTATTTGCCACTTCACTACCGAGCGAGGCATACAATTTCTTATCGCCGATCACATAAAATTCTTCTTTAGCTCGCGTCGCTGCAACATTCATCATATTGGGATCAGAGACAGCCCATCTTGCTGCCCCACTGCTATCAGAGTCCGCTCCAAGAACAAAGTAGACAATTTTGGCCTCTTTCCCTTGAAAAGTATGAACAGTTCCAATATTCGTTGTTTTCCCATTTTCTCGTTTCGTGAAGTTAATTCCATCTAAAACTTGTGCAAGTTTATAAGCCACATTTCTAAATGGGGTGATAACATAGATTTCATCCGCTAAATCCGGATCTTCCTGCAAACGTTTATCAATCATTCTTTTCAATAAGTCAGCTTGTTCCTTAACAAATTTATCATTTGCTTTACCGGTTGAATCATACCATTGTGATTTCCCTTGTGCCTCATCTGCTGATTTACCTTGTACCATCAACCCCTCATACGAAATTTCATTTGAAATCGTAAACATCGGATAGTTCGAGCGTCTGTGTACCCAAAGGGGTATGCCAATCCATTCATCCTCATTTTTTTGGAAACCATACTGACTTGTGGCATCCACAATGGTTTGAGTAGACGCATCAGCAGAAACAAATTTCTCATCGACTTCATAGTGTCTTCCAATTAAGGTTAAAACATTTGAACCTAGCGTCATTACGGGTTTTATTTGTGATGGATCCCCAACGACCATAACCTTTTTACTTCTAAAAATGGCACCCACACTAGCTTGTGGCAGTGCTTGACCCGCCTCGTCTATAAACAGATTACCTATTGAATCTTCATTAAGATTTTTAAACATTCGACCAAAACTAGCAAAAGTAGTGCTGACAACGGGGATCGTGAAATTCAACCAATTCCATGATTCTGAAATTAGCTGCTGTCCATTCTCTTTTCCCAAGTATTCAGACTGATTATTCCAAATATTTATCGCGGCTTTTAAATTGCTTCTGTTTTCATACAGGAATTGCTTTCTAACTTTTAAAGCTGAAATAAATAGCTCTGATTGTAATTTACGGAATTTCACTGTAAACCATGGATTAGACTTTTGCAGCTCATCATACGATTGTGAAAAATCTGGTTCCTTAATGCCACTTTGATACTTGAGTTTTTCTAACAATACAATTTCTCGTTCCACTTTTTTAAAACCATTTTGTTGTTTGATCATCCATTGATCGAAGTTAGCTCTTGTGTCCTGAGTTTGTTTTTGGACATACTCACTTTTCGCAACATTTTCCCTTAACCTATTTTCGAGTCGCCTACGGTCATTTAACCATTTCGTTTTTTGTTTCGATAGATCATTTAAATGATCATTCGCATTATTCAGATCTTTGGAGTACTGCTCAACTTTTTCCTTTTTAAATATTTTCTGAAGCCACAAAAAACTTGGCTTTTGAGAAGTAACTACGTCATAATTCCTTTTAGCTTGAGCTTGTAAATCAATTAGGTTTTCTATCTCAACAGAAGCATCTGACCAATCCTCTTGGAGATTTTCAATTTCTTGTCCCAGTCTTTCTAGTTCACGTCTCGCTTCTTCTTCCTGTGAGATTAAATCTGTTCGTTTCTTTTTTTCTTCTTGTTCAAATGCAAACACTTCCTCTTTATGCTTGGTTTTTAATTTTCGAAGAGCATACATTTTCTCGCTATAGTCTTGCATTTTATCTCTTTCGATTTTTAATTCAGCATACAGACGGGAGAATTCTTGATATACACTTTCACATGTATTTGCTTGATCATGATCCTCTAAATCTTTTTCGATTGCTTTAATGGTTAAAAGTAACTTGTTCATGTTTGTTGACGCGCCGCCCTCTAACGAGAACACACCCCAATTTTCCTCATGTAAAAGCTCACTTTTAATCTCGCGATTCTGTCCAAAACCTTCACTGGTTAATTTAGAATTGGAAACCTCTTTAAAATAATCTGCTTCATCTAGTAGCCTTTGAAAATCGCCCGCAATCGTTTCTTTCTTTGGTAACTCCTTAACAATATTTTGGACCGCCCCATTGTTTGAACTTGCAACAACAATGTTTTTATCTGAAATGGAATGTGGTAAAACACCGGGCTTAAAATCTTTACAATAAACCAGACTCCCTTTAATCCTTTTATCAGAAAGCTGCACAATTTCCGCTGCCTGTTGTACAACTAAATCAGCAAAAATATCTTTTAACAGTGTTGTTTTCCCTGTTCCTGGCGGGCCATTGACACTACGAATATCATTTTTATCATTTAAAGCTAGATTCACCGCAACCTGCTGCATAAATGAAAGCGCGAAACCAGGATTACTTGGGAACCGCCCGAGCGGATAGAACTTAGGTTGTAAAATAGTTTTCTCGAAAATTCGGGGGTTATAATGAACGGACTCTTTATTGCCATCCAGATTGTGCCTATGTCCCGAAAAGTCATTAAAATATCGATCCAAATTTTTATTAGTGATTGTCTTTGCTTTGTTCAGATCTTCAATAAAGAACGAATGTAGATTTACATCTCCGTTATCCAGGTTTTTCACAAATGCATAGCGGAAATTTTCTACGGAAACATGATATTTATGAAAAAGCTCAGAGATGGTGGTATGAAAACCTTCTTCAAATTTGCTGTTCAAATCTTCTCTAAATACGTTTTCAACTTTCAAAAAATCTTTCGGTAATTCACCATGTTGGCGGATATAACCGCTCATTGTATAAAACAATTTGTCTGCTAGAAAATTCAATTCGTTATCAAAATAGATAGAGAAGGTGAATTTGTAAGATTTACTAACTTCCTCGTAGGTTTTAGCAATCTTGTATTTCCCCCTCAATAGTTCAACAATTTCTTGAAAATCAAAAATATTGAAATATAATACTAAGCCCGATTTCTTAAAGAACTTATCTGATACATCTTGTTGTTTTTTTTGCTTCATTAAAAAGTCTGAAAAAAACTGATTCCAATCCTCTTCCATTGTATGTATGAGCTTTAGCGATTTGTCTTTTTTATTAATAGAACCTTCGGATAACTGCTCGATCGTAATCCAAGCATTTAAAATATCTTGCCGTTTATTCATGAGTCTCCCCCCATTATCATCTGTAATTACTATTATAAAGCTCTCACCCTGTCATCTAAAGACAAAAAGAAAAGCTCCCCAACTTAGAGAGCTTACCAATGTACCATTCAATTATATAAGATTTCACTGCTTTTAACAGTGTATTGTATTCCATTCTTATTCCAGCTCTGTCTTTGAGTTAATCTTAATGACATTGTGCATGTGCAGGTTTACTAAATGCTTGTCATTTCCTGTTGTTATTATTTTTCAGAACGCCCAACGAAGCGCTGAATATCTTCCCCAATCAAGGCCAGCGCATCTCTCCAGAACTCTGGTGAACGCACATCGATACCCATTAACTGCCCGGCATCTGCAACCATGGTGGTGCTGCTGGCGGCCAGGAAGGCTTGAAATTGCTCGGCGAATCCGCCTTCACGTTTCTTATACTGCGCGAATAGCCCTTTAGAGAACAACAGCCCGAACGAATACGGGAAATTCAGAAACTCATTGCCTGTCATATAATAACCAGCCTTGCTAACCCACTGGTAGGAATGAATAGAATCGGGGTCAATACTGCTTCCATAGGCCGCAGACATGGCATCCTGCATCAGGCTGTTCAGTTCTTCCACCGTTAGCGAGCCTGATTTCCTATGCTCATAAAGCTGGCTTTCAAACAGATAACGGGCATAGAAATCAACGATATAATAACCGGCATCCGAGAGGCTCCGCTCCAGGATCGGCAAGACTTCTCCTTCCGATGCACTCAGCAGTAACTCTTGATTAATCAGACCCTCACAAAAGATCGACGCCGTCTCGGCAATCGGAATCGGATAATCTATATTGACCATAGTCTTTCCGGCAAGACAGCTGCTATGGTAGGCATGACCAATCTCATGCGCCAGTACACCAACATCCATATAGCTCCCGGTGAAGCTGGTTATAATCCGGCTCTCTTGGATTGGTGCGATATCAATGCACATGCCAAAGTTCCCTTTTCCTGCCCGTGACTCCGCATCGATCCATCTGGAGATGAACACCTTGCGGGCGAACGCACCCAGTTTTGTACTGAACGAGTTAAACCCGGCAACAATAAGCTCTTGTGCCTCCGGGTAGCTAATTTTGACGGAAGAATCCTCGCCAACCGGAGCAAAGATATCATGGAAAGGGAGCGGTCCTGCGTGGCCCAGAAGCTTTGCTTTGTGAAGATAATACTGATGAAAGGCAGGCAGGCTCTCCTTAATCGCTTGCAGCATTGCTTCCAGCGTCTCCTGATCCATACGTGAGGTCTCCAGTACTTTATGCAGCGGCGATTTGTACCCTCTTAGCTCATAGATTCCTATCGCCTCTCCACACACCGCATTAAGACAAGCTGCACTCTGTTCGGCAACACTGCGGCAAGCCTTGGCTTCCGCTTCATATGCAGCCTGCCTAACCTGAGAATCATGGTCGTACACCAGATTGCGCAGCTCCGTCAAAGACAGCTGATGCGCTGCCCCTTTCATCTCCACCTCTACACGCAAGGTAGACTGTATCTTCATGTACAGCCTCTCCCACGCTTTGGCGCCGGTAAGCTGCATCCGGGCAATGACCGCCTCAGCTTCTTCACTGAGCAAATACCTTGACTGCTGCTGCAGCTGACGCAAATAAAAAGCATGCCGACCCACATACTCACCCGATCCAATAATAGTATCAAGCTCTTCCTCACTCATGCTTGCCAGCCATTTGCTGAAACTTGCTAGAGCTTCTTCGGAACCCGCGGCCATTTCTTCCAATACATCCATCTGATTTGCAGCTTCTGTATTCCCGTTGTCAATGCTGAATACCAGTTCTGCATAGCTGAATAAGCACAGATACACGCTCCTGAATGCATTATATTGCCTAAGAAAATCTTCCGTTAGAATCGCAGCCTTCTCTTGAGTGTGTAAATGAAGCTTTGCCCTCGCACCAAGTTCATCTGCAAGCTCTGCTGCATGTTTATAATCCTTTTGATATTTCTCCGACTGGAATGAGGAATACAGACTCTCCAAGTCCCATGTTAAGTTCATCGCCGTTAATCTCCTTATCGTAAACACAAGCGATGCTATACGTATCCCGGCAACCGGCCATATCGGACGTATAGCAGGCTGCGTTATATCTTATTGGGATAATTCGAATATTGTATTCTGCGGCTAAGACTTACATGTTTCCACCTCTTCCGGTACTATGTTAAGCAAAGTTAATGTCAAGTATAACACGCCCACTTATTCCCTAATATGTGATAAGTCGCTGACCAATCTTCTTCTTCACTCACACCAAAAAGCCCCGCATCCGCAGGACTCGCCTCATTTTATATTATTCATACCCTACAGATTGGTATCTACCTGTTTTCAGGCGAATGTACTCGCTGTATCTCAAGGTCATCCCTCCATATGTATCATTGATAAAGTCTAAATAGAGTAGAGTAAATTTCGCCCTACTTGTGATACGGTTCCCCTCGATTAATCTTCACCGCCCGATAAATCTGTTCCACCAGCACCAACCTCATCAGCTGATGTGGCAAGGTCATCCTTCCGAAGCTCAGCTTCTGCTGGGCACGGCGGAGGACTTCGTCAGAAAGGCCGTGACTGCCGCCAATGACGAAGACAACATGGCTTGTGCCGTAGGTGCCGAGCTTGTCCAATTCCTCTGCGAGTTCTTCCGAGCTCCACAGTTTGCCGTCGATGGCGAGTACAATGACGTGTGCTTCGCTTTTCACATGAGCAAGGATGCGCTCTCCCTCTCGCTCCTTGACCTGTCGAACCTCCGCCTCGCTCAGTGTATCAGGAGCCTTTTCATCGGTTACTTCGATCATTTGAAACTTAATGTACGGGCCCAGCCGTTTAGCGTATTCCTGAATGCCCATGACCAAATACTTCTCTTTTAACTTTCCCACACCTATAAGTTGAATAAACAAATTTCGTACCCCTATCTATGTCGAATGATAATGTAAAATCGCATTTACGATCCCAAACATGAAAGATACCTTTAACATAGTTATTTTAGCACCTGAAACGTCTCTTACCTATCTATTTCCTCTCCACTACCAGCCTATTCCCTGTTCAGATGATAACGGATCATTCATTTACGCTCTTCACAATGAAATGCCTATCCGTTTCGTATTCATCAAGACACTGCATTAGTAGCTGCCGATATTCGCTGATTTGTTCCGCAGTCGCTGACTCGCGCAGGGACTCAAATAATGCTGTACATTTCTTAAATTGATCATCGTTACCCGACTGGTCAGCTAGTTGCATCGCCTGTAAATTAAGCCCCACTGCATCCTGTAATCTATCGTACTTCCGATAGTATAAAGCCAAATGATAGCAGTAGCTATAATAGTAAGATACATTCTCTGCGTCTTCATAACTCTCGAATTCATCAATCTGCTCTGCAAACGTATGTAAAATATTTGCCACATCCAAATGATACATAAGCGCTGCCTGTAATATGGTATTTAGCCCCGGTAATATTTCCTCTAGATTATCCTGCAAAAAGGCTACGTATTCCTCGATCAGCTCTATATTTCCAGACAAAATTTCTACTGCATATAAATTAGTTTTGGCTAAAAACCTGAACTCCTCGACAACCTGATTATCTTCTTTCTTTAGATCCTCCATCCACCCCAGCTCAGCATACTTATAGATGCACTCCCTTGCCTGCTCATATGCACCCTGGTTCTGGTGAGCCATTCCACACATCAGGTGACTGAGCCCAAAATAATATACCAACGGACGTTCTAAATTGACATGCGGAATGGGTAATTTCATTGCTTTATGATACTGCCGTTCTTCGTAGATGCGCTGTACACATTGGTACAAAATATCCGCCGTCTCCATTACCTTTTTCCAATTTTCAAAAGCCCCAGCCATCTCTAACATTTCAACAATGATGTCCGGTTTGAGTGATTTCAGGATAGAAGTTCTCAAGAGTAGCCCCTCCTTATATTTCCATTCATAACCAATTGTATAGAAAGTGAAAAAGGAGGTCAATATAAATAGTACTTAAAAGTACAGTTTTATATGTGTTTATTTTGCATAAGATGGTCTGTAACGATATTCTCTCCTCTTCTAACCTTAAGTGGAGGTGATTACATGAGTTTACCAGAAAGTGTCGGAAACCGAATACGGGAGCTAAGAAAAGCTAAAGGATGGACACAGGAACAACTGGCAGAAGCAGCAGAACTTCATTACAGTTACATTGGTGGAGTAGAACGTGGAGATCGAAATATTTCATTGGAGACGTTGGAAAAAATAATTCTAGCATTAAACGTTCCAGCCTTTGAACTTTTTCAATTCGATGAAAATACGGATCGAAAACAGATCATAAATGAACTTATGTTACTCATAAATTCAAGAGAAACAACAGAGCTCGAAATTCTTACTACTATAACAAAAAATATTGTTGCTTTAGTTGAGTTACAACAAAAAAGAATTGAATAATTCTTTTCTACCTGACTTTTACACTTCATCTTCCATAAGCTTGTTATGAGGTGGTTAATATGACAAAATTACGGAATTCGGTTGGAGAAAGAATTAGAACGATTCGGAAGGCTAAGGGACTAACACAGCAACAACTTGCGGAACTTTCAGGATTAGATGATGCATATATCGGATCGGTAGAGCGTGGCGAAAGAAACTTTTCGATTGATACCTTGGAGAAAGTGTTAACCGCCTTAAACGTGACTATCAGTGAATTAATGTTTTCCAAAGAACATATGGCTAAAGACGAAACGATTCGGCAAGAGGCGGTAGATGAATTTGTTGCGTTGACCAGCAGATTGAATGAGGAGCAAATCAGCATTCTCAGACGCGTTAGTAAAGAAGTTTCACGCGCGTTCGAGTAAGCCATACCACCCTAAAAAAGCCTTGAATAAAACCAAAAAAGAGCACCGCACAGGTGCCCTCCATAAATCTTCACAAAAATACTCAAGCGTACAACATAAAAAAGTTCACTTCATGCCCCAGTTGCTTCAGATAATTATAAATCTGCGAACGGTGATGGAACACATGGGTCACGGTCTCAATCTGCCATTGAACCTGCAAATGTCCATGCTCCATATAGAAAGCTTTCGTCGAACGATTCAGATAATCTTCCTCGCTAAGCGAAAGAATGTAAGCCTTATAAGCCTCAAAATTCTGTCTGAAAGTTGTAGCCAAGCGCTCGGGATCTTCCACCCCGGACAGGCTGGTTTCAATGCTTCCCACTTCACTCTCAGACTTCTCCTGCATTATCGCAAGATCCGAAGCAGGAATAAGCACAAAGTGATGTACTAACTCTAGTAGTGAGCGGAAATTTTCTTGCGGACGAAAGTCCCAATCCTCTGGACGTATTTTACGGATCAAGGCTTCCCCCGTCCGTACTCCAGTCTCCAGCTCATTTAGCAGATGATCACGAACTTGCAGCGTTCCACTCATATTCTCATCTCTCCTTTGCCATTCTTATTCATATTTTGAGTATAGCCGAAGCCTCTGGGCGTGTATTGTAAAAATCGGACAACTTCCGTAAATCCTTAGCCGCGGTAAGCGGAGAATCTCCATAAAACCTGCGAAAATCGCGGATTAAATGCGCCTGATCGAAAAAGCTATGCTTCAATGCCATCTCCGTCCAATCCAGACCCCCGCCGCCTTTGATACTGTGCAGAACGCTCTGGAAGCGGACGACTTCACTGAACTTTTTGGGGCTGATTCCGATCCATTGTCCAAACTTACGATTGATCTGCCTTTCACTGATCGCCTCACGCTCCGCAAGCTCCTTAACCCCCACACTCCCACCGCTCACAAAGATGCTATGCAGCAGGTTTTTCATTAGGTCACAATCGTTCGTGTATTGGCGCAGCAGAAGCTGGTTAAGATACTCATCCATTATGTGCACCCGTTCATTGAAATTCTGTGCTTCCAAAATACGCTCACCTATGACGGCGATGCTTTCGGGCCAGAGATCTTCCAAGCGATAATTACCGCCTGTAAACAAGTGAGTCGGCATCCCGTGAAAATAATGTGCCCCGCCCGGAAAAAATCGAACGGCAAAAATACGTGTCTCGGACCCTGCTTGTCTGGTAGACACGAACGGATTCGTAAATGTCCCGCAGTATGAGAGTTCCTGACGCTTACTCACCGAGTCGTATTCTAATAGAATATCCGTACAGCCGTCAGGTAATACCCGCTCCATGGTTTCTTCCTCTGGCAGGCTTAACGAAGCAGTGTCTTCGCACGAAGCTGCTAGATTCTCTTCTACTACCCTATTAGCCGGACCGGACTCCCAATAACAGGCCACGTAAGCTTTCAGCGCAGCAGACGGCTTTTGTTCGATATAATACGTGGACAGATCACTTCCATTGACTTGAAGCGGACGAAATAGTGAATGCAGCAAAGGGTCCATCTATCGTTCACTCCTGTCTCAGCACGTGGTGGGAATAAATATAGCTCTATGTATGGGGTATTTTTGCAATAAATTCTAATATACAAAAAGGACGTTTCTGCCCGAAACGCCCGTGCTTGTTTTTTAGACGACCAAAAACTCGGCTTTCTTCTCACATTCCTTGCACTTCACTGGAGGGTCCCAATCCGAAAATTTCGTTTCCTTGAGATCGACGACATCCGGTGCATCCTCGTATTCATCGACGAACATATCAATTGCCAGTTCCACATGCTCTTTACATACCACGTACATTCCAGTTGCATCCCTTTCCGTTTGAAGCTCTCCGTGTTGTTGGTGTGTCAAAACTGCCTTCTTTTGTTCTACCACACTTGACGCGGAAAGGAAAGGGCTTGCCCACTATCCCTGACGTTTGGTCTTAAAAATGAGAAAATTACTGACATTCAGGTCCTCGTGAAAATGGGGATATTTCTCCAACATTTCGGCAGACGGCTTGGGTTCGATCATCCCTTCCAACAGCAAACCCGCCTCAACAATGGTCTGTACATAGCTGCCCAGCGTACGGTGAAAGTACAAAAACTTTTCTTCCTGATCATAAGGGATCGCTTGCTCCAGTGGGCCTTCGTTGAAATATTGATCCACTTTCCAATACAGCTTTTTCCCTGTCTCATCCTTCACCCATCCACTCTGCGGCGTCAGAAAGCACGGATGCAGAATAGAAAAAATAAAGTTACCTCCCGGAACTAATAACCGCCGCATTTCGGCAATCGCCCGCTCATAATGAGCCAAGTCCTGAATGACCATATTGGACACAATCAGATCAAAGCTCTGGTCCCCGAACATCTCCAGCTTTTCCAGATTGCCGTGGTGATATGTAATTCCCAACGCTGACGGCGTTCGCTCTTTGGCTAGCCTCAGCATCTCTGTCGAGTAATCGACAGCCTCTACCCAAGCACCCGCCCTGGCCATTTTCCGGCTTAGATAGCCTTCGCCACAGCCGGCATCCAGCACTTTTTTGCCCTCAAGGGGTTCCATACAAGCTTGCAATGCCGGATTCAGCAGGACTTCGCGAGACCGATCCCCTTCCTCCGTGTACTTGGCGGTAAAGTTTTCTGCATGCATATCCCAGCGTCGAATGGCCTCTTCCGTGTCCCACTTATTCATATTCATCTCCTTCTTTCTTTTGTAATTGAGGAATTGGTAGGGCCATAGATTCTACACTCATTTCTATATTTTTTCAATAATAACGCTTACAAATTTAAAATATCTAATAAACACATGATTTTTACATGAATTATACAGGTATTCCATATTCAAATAATATGGTAGTGTTTTATTAGAAAGCGCTTTCAAAAATAACTTTGTAAAGGGGCCTGTTATGTTAAAACGAAGACCCGTTTCATTGCTGTCGTTGACGCTTGCCATTACCCTGTTGTTATCTACATTCGCATCCGTTGCCGCTGCTGCCGAATCTGACGGACAAGCACCGCAAGTTGCGGCTGCGAGCAGCATGCAATCGTATGTGGAAGCCATGCAGCCTGGATGGAATTTAGGGAATTCTCTGGATGCTGTCGGGGCGGATGAGACAGCCTGGGGCAATCCGCGTATTACCCAGGCGTTGATCCAGCAAATTGCTGCCCAGGGATACAAAAGCATACGCATCCCGGTCACCTGGGATAAACACATTGGAGCAGCACCGAACTATACCGTTGAGTCTGCCTACATGAACCGTGTGGAAGAGGTTGTTCGTTGGGCGCTGGATGCCAATCTGTACGTCATGATCAATGTGCATCATGATTCATGGACGTGGGTAAGCAGTATGGAGCCCAAACATGATGAGGTGCTGGCTCGCTATAACGCATTATGGACACAAATTGCCCAGCGCTTTAAAGATCAGCCTAACAAGCTGATGTTCGAAAGCATTAACGAACCCCGTTTCTCCGAAGGGGGGACTACGGATGAAACGAAAATGAATCAGATGCTCCAAGAACTGAATGTATCCTTCCACAAAATTGTCCGCGCCTCTGGCGGTAAAAATGCCACTCGTCCCCTTGTTCTGCCTGGCTTGGATACCGCACCTACTCAGGCCAAAATCAACGAGCTGTACAATACGATAACCAAGCTGAACGATCCCAACCTGATTGCAACCGTCCACTATTATGGCTTCTGGCCTTTCAGTGTAAATATTGCCGGCCATACTACTTTTGATACAGATACCAAAAACGATATTATCCAAACCTTTGATAACGTCTATAACACCTTTGTAGCCAAAGGTATTCCGGTCATTGTCGGTGAATTCGGTCTGCTCGGCTTCGATAAAAATACAGGCGTTATTGAACAAGGCGAAAAGCTGAAATTCTTCGAGTTTTTGACCTATTATATGAAAGAGAAGAAAATAACAGGCATACTTTGGGATAACGGCCAGCATTTTAACCGCACAACGTACAAATGGTCTGATCCTGAACTCTTTAATGTCATTAAGTCCAGCCTAAAAGGGCGTTCCTCTAATGCAGCCAGTGACCTCATTCACTTGAAGAAAGGCACCTCTGCTCAGGACGCCAAGGTCATTTTAAACCTGAACGGCAATCAGCTGAAAACACTCAGTGTGAGCAGCAAGCAACTGAAACAGGGCACTGACTATACGCTGAGCGGAGACACATTAACCTTCAAAGCCAGCTTACTCACCAGCCTGACCACTTCCGGTAAATATGGGGAGAATGCCGTCATTACCGCTAAGTTTAACAAGGGGGCAGACTGGAATTTCAAAGTAGTCGTGTATGATACTCCAAAATTAAGTGCTGTCGAAGGGACTACACAAGCCTTTACCATTCCAACGGACTTCCGTGGTAGCCAGCTTGCCACGATGGAAGCCGTTTATACGAATGGTGGCAATGCCGGTCCACAGGATTGGACACCGTATAAAGAGTTTGGCAATACCTTTGCCCCTGCCTATGATGCCAACGGTATCAAGCTGTTACCTGAATTTTTTAATAGTGTAAAAGATGGCGAAGTCACGCTGAAGTTCCACTTCTGGAGTGGCGATGTGGTGACATACAAGATCACCAAGAGCGGAAACCGTGTGACGGGAACGACATCTTAATCTAAGACGCAGCAGAAGATCAAAAAAAGGCGTTCCCGGGAATAAGCCGGAGAGCGCCTTTTTATAGTTAAACCTATAATCATACCTTAGCCTTCCGGCTTATCTGTTAATTTTAACGTCACCGTTTCTTCCTTGCCTGCCCGGTAAAAAGTAACTTTCAGCTCATCGCCAATCTTCTTGTTATCGTACAAGTAGCGACGCAAATCAAGCGTAGAGTTAATCGGTTCGCTATCAAACGCTGTAATGACATCGTTCAGCTTCAAGCCAGCCTCTTTGGCAGGACCGTGGGCTTCCAGAACGACTGCTCCATTCTTCACGCTGTCCGGCAGCTTGAGCTCCTTGCGCTGAGTTTCATCCAGCGGTGCATATTCATTATTGAGATCGACCGTGTATACCCCCAGATAAGGGCGGGTGATCTTGCCGTCCTCAACCAGTTCATCCACCGTCTTCATCACCTCATTGGCGGGAATGGCAAAGCCAAGTCCCTCAACACCTGTATCAGCGATTTTCATCGTATTGATGCCAATCACACGTCCGTCGAGATCAACCAGCGCGCCGCCGCTGTTTCCCTCATTAATCGCCGCATCGGTCTGGATGACATGCTGCTCCCAGTCATATACGCCATCCTGGTTAATGGAAATCGGAATGATGCGATTCGTATAACTCACAATACCGGAGGTAAGCGTGTCTCCCAAGCCAAGCGGGTTGCCAATAGCAATGACCGTTTCACCCAGACGAAGTTTACTGGAGTCGCCGATATCCGCTACCGTGCTAATACCTTTATCGTCAACTGCCAGTACTGCGATGTCACTAATGCGATCCTTGCCGATCAGCTTTGCCTCTTTTCTGACACCGTCTACCGTTACAATATCCAGATCATCCGATCCTTCGACCACATGGTTATTTGTCATAATGAAGGCTTTGCCCGAACTCACTCGGAAAATGACACCCGATCCAAGCGCGGATTGTTCCGTGCTTTTACCATCTTCCTCTTTCAGATTCACGATGCTGACGACGGCTGGGCGCACCTTGGCTGCCGCCTGCACAATCCGGTCATACGGATCACCCGCTGCTTGCCGCAAGGGATAGTGACTGGCTCCGGTTACCGCTGTAGTGGAGGGCAGACCTGTAATAAAGCTGAACAGAAGCACAGCAACCACTGCACTGACTGCACCGCTAATGACAGCAGCTTGCACCGGACTTACTCCACGCTTCCTGTGTGGCCAACGTCCCCGTCCTCCACGGCGCGCCTTAAATGCCATTTTTTTAGCCGCACGTGTGGATACCTTTGTTGAATAAAAATCGTCCTCAAACAAGCCCATGCTAATCCTCTCCCCTTCGTTGTCATGCACCGACACTCACTAAAAAATTAGGGCTATTCGGGCTTGCGCCAACCTATGCTACAGAGAACCTGCTCCGTTGAACATCTCAAATGGATTGAATATCCCTTATCATCGGAATCCAGCAACCAATCGTTCCGGCCTACTTATTAATCACCACAAATGATGCCTTCCTAAGCAACCGAATCTCATAAATTAGCATACACGCCGAATCTGACCCCGAATAGAGGAAAAAAGAGGAATGATTTCCAAACCAATGGACTACAATAGTAACAAGTCTTCTATTCTATTACAAAATGATCGTCTCATAGAGACGTTCTGGCCTGTTCCCGTCCGCTTAAAGACTGCCTATACTTTCGATGAGAGCCTTCCTTCAGAAAGCTTTCTGTTGTTAGCTTTATTGTATCACAGCACCCAGCAAAACCACAGGCAGAACCAAGCTCATTGCACGCCATTTCTAAAATATTTTTACAGGAGGAATATATGATGAATTCACATCGTTCGGCTATGGATGAAGTTCGCATGGCTGCCAAGCTTGCGGATTTGAAAGACGAGCATTACCGCAATACATTGGCGCTAAGTACATTGATTGAACTACTGGTGGACAAAGGCGTAGTGACCCGTGAAGAGGTAGAACGCAAAGCCGCCGAGCTGGACAGCTTTATGGCTCACTTACCTTATCCCAAGGTGTAGGACGATCATAGTACGTATCACACAATCGAAACTCACTGTCCTTGTAAAAACAGCCGCGGTCTTCCATCGCCCCACGTACAGTCAACTTCGCAAGTTCCATCATATTGTGGTCGCGGCTCAAATGTGCCAAATACGTTCGCTTCGTACGACCTGTCAGCAGCTCGCTAAGAATCGCGCCCGCCATCTCATTAGATAAGTGACCGATATCGCTGAGAATACGGCGCTTGATGTTCCACGGATAACGACCCATACGCAGCATTTCCACATCATGATTAGACTCCAGCACCAATACATCCGCGTCTGATATCGCCTGTTTCACTTTGTCGCTGACATAGCCAAGATCGGTTGCTACACTGAGCTTCTCCGCCCCATCATAAAAGCTATATCCTACAGGCTCAGCCGCATCATGGGATATGCCAAAAGACTCCACGCGTAATGACTCAAATTCCCGCGTTGCGCCTGTCTCCAATATTCTGCGGTTATCTTCTGCAATTTGCCCAACAGCATTACTGATGGCAAACCATGTCTTCTCGTTAGCATATATAGGTAAATTATATTTACGCGCCATGGCGCCTAGTCCTTTAACATGATCGGAATGCTCATGCGTGACCAAAATACCATCCAACTCTTCTCCGCTCAGATCGCGTTCTTTCAGCAATTCGTCAATACGCTTCGCGCTGAGACCTGCGTCGATGAGCAATGTCGTGTCTTCGTTCCGCACAACGGTAGCGTTGCCGGTCGAACCGCTCGACAGCACGGTAAATGAAATCCCCATATCTGTTCAAGACCCTTCTGTATGTTCTGTCTTTGGACTAATGACATCCCCGTTCATCTGCACATAATACACACCTTTCCCGTTGTCCAGCATAAACCGCCACACGGGGGCAGCCACCTGGCTATCGGAGTTAAAGGTCTGTCCGTAATAACCGAGCCGGATATCCTTCACAATCGTATCACGCGGCAAATAGCCATCGATCAGCCTTGCCAGTGCTTTGGACGCAGGCAGCATTTTCTTTGCCTCATCCGAAGGCTGGAGATCGACCTTAATTTTGCGATACCCTGTAATCTTCTGATTACTGTAAAACAGGGCCAGCTTCACATTAAATAGCGGCCATTTGCCCTGAACCAGCGGATGAAGTACAAAAGCATCTGCTTGTCCGGATGCCAACTCCTCCTGAACATCCAGCGGATCGTACTGAAAGTTATCGATATCCTTGATTTGTGGCTCCAATGCCTCAACTAGCGCGTCATGGGTGAATACCAGCTTGCTGTCCACCGGCTTCACCAGCTGCACACGATCATCCTTTTCTCTACTATGAACGTATGTGTAAGAAAGTTTAGGCAGCTGCGGGGTATCCCCGGGAATCGGAGCCAGCACCTGAATGCTTTTCTCTTCCATTAAACGCTGCGTATTTTCATCCAATGAAGTAAAATCCAGATTCGGCCCTGCCGTTTCCTGCGCATCATGCCACAGTTGATAACTCAATACCACATTGAGCAGCAAAAATGTACAGATCAGTACGTTTTTGGCGCGGCTCCAATCCATTCCCGTTCCCCCTTCCTGTCACCTCTTTGTCTCCCGGTCTGGCTTCGTTTGTGTTGTGTTGGATGCTGTCGTTACAGGAACAGCATGAATTTCTGCAACAGAACCGTCACTGAGCGTAACGCGCCATTCAGGAGCAAGCTTCAATCCATCATTGGTCAGCTCCGGTTGATACACGGGAGTCAGATCTCGAATTGTCTTCCCTTTGCCTACAGTCTCCAGTTGCTTCTTCAAGGGCTCGCCGCCCGGCAGCATAACCTTCTTCGAGGATTGCTCTCCTCCCTTGAGATACAGCAGCGAACGTTCATAGACAGATGCCGTTTCCTGCTGAATTTGCAGCGAAATCGTACCAAAGCGGAATGATGGTGTATCCAGCACTGGATAAGCACCATAATACTGCTGAAACATCACAGTTGTACGATTTTCATCGCTGCTTCTCAATTTCAGCTGATACGAAGCATCCCAACCGCCATGCTGATTCACAAAATCAACTGCGGCGAGCACATCCCTAATCGGACTGCTTCCACCCGCCCCCGGCGCACTGGGATCGGTATAGCTCATCCAACGTTGCTCCTGCTTGATTTGCAGACTACGCTTGCTGTCTGTATAAATTTGGGAGCCGTCCTTCTCCTGAATATTGCGCGTAATCCCTGGATCGAAAAACAAATTCCGCTGCATTTGCTCCGTCGTAAACAACCCAGCATACACTACAGGCTGCACAGTTTCCAGGCCATTCACGGGAATGTAGTACTGATTATCCACCAGCTCGTACAACGGGGCATTTTCACCAAAATTCACATGCTGCCGAATGTCCTCTACCGTCATATCGAACTGGTTCGCCTCATACACCACATCGCCTCTGGCACTGAAAAAGAGCGCATGCGGCTTGGCATTCTTTTCGTCTATATAGATCCAAATGCGGTTAATCGTCTCTCCCTGAAACACCGAATCCGGCGTCAGACGCATGACCCGCTCCAGTAATGAAACCGGGACTCCGCCTGAAAAGGATAATTCGATGCCTTCGTTTTCGCTGCGAATCTGCGCCCAGTCCGCTGATTGAATACTTCGACGTTGAAAGTTGTTAAAGCTCCGGCTTTCCAGCCGTGTATAAATTAAATCGTAAAAAGTAACACCCGGATAAAAAATGGTATGCTTCTTCTCGCCTTGGTGAATGAGCATTTTATCAGGAAACACGAGGTTCTCAATCTTTTTCTCCTGTCCCATGCTTTCGGTTTTGACATAGTTCGTTTCTGAAGTGAGTACAGAATCACTGCCTGGAAGGCGGTAAATCAAAAAATAAGTCTGTACCAGGCTGGAAGCAACCAGCAAAATAAGCGTCCAGGACTTCAAACGTTCCTTCACTGTGCTTCCCTCCCTTCACTCGACATGGGTAGCGTAAAGGTCGTACAGGTTCCCTGACCGTATTCCGACTCCAGAAAAATCTGGCCCCCATGCGCCTTTACAATTTCCCGGGCAATCGAAAGTCCCAGTCCCGTGCCGCCCATATTGCGTGATCTCGCCTTGTCTACACGATAAAACCGTTCAAAAATCCGGTCCAGATCTTTTTTGGGAATACCAATTCCGGTGTCTTGTACCGAAATGGACAGCATTCCCTCACTGTTGCGGCGAGCTTCAATCCGAATACTCCCGCCCTCCGGCGTATATTTCAACGCATTGGACATCAGGTTGTCCAACACCTGCTCAATTTGGTCCCGGTCGATCACGACTTTACCGATTCCCTGCTCTACGAACATCCCTGAGCGAATGTGCTTTTGCTTCATTTGAAAAGAAAACCGATCTGCGACTTCGTCCAGCATCTCCATCACATCCGCAGGCTGCATCCGCAAAGGCGCCTCATTGGAATCAAGCCGTGACAGATGCAGCAAATCCGTAACCAACCGGATCATACGCTCTGTCTCGTTGCGGATCACGCCCACGAAACGCTCTGCGAGTTGCGGTTCAGCCATCGCGCCGTCATCCAGCGCTTCAGCATAGCTGCGGATGGTCGTCAACGGAGTACGCAGCTCATGTGATACATTCGCTACGAATTCCCGGCGTGTCGTCTCCATCTCCTCCTGCTCCGTCACGTCCTGGAGCACGGCAATCGTTCCCGTAATGCCAAATTCCCGCCGATGAATCGGCGTGAATGTCACACGGATAACGATGGGTTCATCCTGACCGGCTGGCTCCAGCTGCAAGAGCGTGGAGGCCGAAGATCCGCTATACAGGGCCTCGGTTTCCTCCGGGTCGATCCCTAGTAGTACCGCGATATGCCTGCCGGTCATTTCGTTTTCGTTCACGCCCAGCATGGCGCTGGCCCGGCGGTTGACCAGAATGACCCGGCCATTGTCATCAGTAGCGACCACACCGTCGCTCATATTGGTCAAGATGGAGGAGAGCTTCTCCTTCTCCTCTTCATTTTGGGACAGCGCCTCACGCAGACGGCCTGTCATATAGTTAAAGGCCACGCTAAGCCTGCCGATCTCATCATCACCAAATACAGGCATCTGCTGATCGAATTTGCCTTCGGCAACCTCTGTTGCATGACGTGTCATCACCTTGATCGGGTGCGTAATCGTGTGGGCCAATACCACGCCCAGCACAGCCGTCAACGCGAGCGCAATGAGCATACTTGAGAGAAACACATTGTTAATGCGTTTCATCGTATCGTAGAGCTCGGTCATCGAAGCGGCGATGTACACCGCGCCGACAATCTTGCCTTGGCTGATGACGGGCTTGGCGACGACCTTCTTGCGGACGTTATCCTCGTCCACCATGTATTCCTCGTTATCACGGATACCTTGAAGTGCGCGGCTGACCACTGTCTGCGTATTTTTGCGTCCGACATAATCGGCGTGTGAACCTTGGGAAGTAATTAACACTTTGCCACTGGCATCCAGCACCTGAATTTCCGCGCCGCTGAAATCAAACAAATTATTCACGCGTGCACGCAGGCTTTCCACGCTGTCTTCTTCCATTTTGCCGTCACTGCCACTCAGATCCTGCTCCGCCAGCACGGACAGCATCTCCGCCCGTGCTTGCAAATCCTGCGTAAAATTACTCGTGAGAGAGTTCTTCATCGAGCTGACAAAATAGACCCCAATCAGCTGCATAGCCACCAAGATAAGCAGCACATAGATAATAATCAGCTTTGCATGAATGGTACGAAAGAAAGACAGCCATCTCATGCCCGCAGGCCACCTTTGCCCCCGCTCACGATATATCCAAGGCCACGGCGCGTCAGGATGGTCTCCGGCTTGCTCGGGTTCTCCTCAATCTTCTCGCGCAACCTCCGAATGGTCACATCTACTGTCCGCACATCCCCGTAGTATTCGAAGCCCCATACCGCCTGAAGCAAATGCTCCCGCGTCATGACTTTTCCGGCATTCTTCGCCATATAGTGCAATAGCTCATATTCGCGGTGCGTCAGGTCAAGCGGTGTTCCGTTTTTGTAAGCTGTATACATATCCGTATCAAAAAAGAGGTCGCCCACGCGCAGCCCCTGCTTATCCTCCTGCGGTCGGCTTTCCGACGTGCCTGCCCCGCCGCGTTGCTGTCTGCGCATCTGTGCCTTCACCCGTGCCAGCAACTCCCGTGTGCTGAACGGCTTTGTCACATAATCGTCCGCGCCCAGCTCCAGCCCCAGCACTTTGTCGATTTCGCCGTCCTTGGCGGTCAGCATAATAATCGGCGTCTGGAGCTGATGCCCACGTACCTCGCGGCATACATCCATGCCGTCCATGCCCGGCAGCATCAGGTCCAGCAGGATCAGGTCTGGCTGCTGCTTAACCGCGATATCCACCGCGCTGATTCCATCGAAGGCGCAAATCACCTGGTAGCCCTCTTTTTCCAAGTTAAATTTTAAAATATCAGCGATTGGCTGTTCATCATCCACTACCAGAATCGTTCCCTGCATATAGCGTTCACCTCTCTTCACGGATCATAATCTATAATTAACTTTCGTTTGTCAGTACCTATAAGATGTTTATTCTATTCTATCATACCCGTGCGCCATTCCATTACTTCTCCAGACCCTTTTCTTTACGCAGAAAAAAACCATGCCTGCACCTACTGTTAAGCATGCAGAAAAACATGGCCTTTCCCCTTGATCCTCATAAATCATGTAACTCTCGATATAAACATCCAACCTATCTTAAATACGTCATTGGATTGCGCGGCGTATTATCTTTACGAATTTCAAAATGCAGATGCGTTCCAGTCGAGCGTCCCGTGTTCCCCATGACCCCGATCGATTCGCCCTGCTGAACCACCTGTCCTACATGAACGCCAATGCTGCTCAAATGCCCGTACACGGTTTGGTAGCCGTTGCGATGATCGATCATAATGACATTACCGTATCCATTCTGCTGACCTGCAAATGTTACCACGCCTTCATCTGATGCGCGAATGTCAGCACTACCGACCAAATCGACACCCTCATGCATACGTCCCCAGCGTGCGCCAAAGCTACTTGACATCGATGCGCCGGACACCGGCCAAGCGAACTGTCCTGAGCCTTCTCCCACGACCTTCGTTCCTCTAAGAACCACCTCAGTAACAGACGGCTGCAGCACCTTTTGACCGAGCCATTCCTCTTGCACGACCTCACCGTTCTCCTTGGTCAAACGATAGTCCATCTCTTTAAGACCTACTTGTCCTGGTCTGACTACTTTGGTAACCCCTGCCTTCAGTTCATCGCTCTGGCGAATCTCAACCTCAGGCTCGATGGCAATCTGTTCGACGACCTTCTCTACTGTTCGCACCGTAACCGGAGCCTTTGGAGCAGTAAGCTTCAATTCATCTCCAATTTGCAAATACAGCTCACGCGAGCCGGGATTGTTCTGCTTAATCTCCCAAGCGGTCATATTAAATTTAGTTGCAATCGACGACAAAGAATCGCCTTCTTGCACTGTATACGTGATAGGAGCCTCACGCCCCTCAGTCAACACTTTGACTGCTTCTGCCTCCGTCAGCACCTTGTTCGGGTCTGCTTTCACAGGCTCGTACGCGATTTTCTCACGGATACTGGCAGACTCCAGCCATGCTTTAGGGGTTTTAGTACTAGCACTCGCATGGCTGCTGCCCACGGATGTTTTGCGAACCAGCCCCTTGATGCCTGTAGATGTACCCTCACCCACAGGTGTGTACTTCTTCTGTACTTGCTTTAAAGCCGCCTGTGCAGTCGCTTTATCCTTTACAATGCCAACCGTCTGACCGTTGACCTTCACTTCTACCCCTTTGGCATACGCTGTCAGCATACCGTCCAGTTTCTTCAGCGTGGCTGCACTGTCGATATCCGCTTTATATGCCTTCTCAATGTCTGTCGTTACCGCGCTCGTATTGAGCACCATATCCACGCCGGGATACTTATCCTTATACTGTTTGCTCTTCGTTGCGTATAGCTGTTTAAGTTGTTGCTCATTCAAGATATTTCCGACCTCGACGCCTTTTACATACACTTTATAATAAGGAACTGTGTTAGCCCCCACATACTGATTACTCGCAAAAATAAGACTGCCTGCAATCACCACACCGCCTGCCGTCCAGCTCAGCCATTTTCTCCGACCGCTCAACCACCTTGCTATTTTCCCCGCTTCCACAGCAGACTTATCTGCAACGTTGGAAGCTGCATTCCTGCTGTCTGGTGAATCCTGCTCCTTCAAAACCTTCATGACTCTCTCCTTTTCAGCATATCTTATCTCTATATAAATGCGTTCATTATTGGTCTTTCACACTATGAATCTAGCCTGTATTCACAAGTATCTATGATATTAGTCGCTATCTACCATTGCATAGTTGCGTAAAAGGTTTCAAAAATTTAACCTTTTCACAACACTGTTTACTTTAACATAGCCTTTACAAAGAATTCAACTACACCCCAATTACTTCCTGACACGCAAAAAAATCCGCGCATGGCGCGGATTCTACAGTCCTATTTTGAGCATAAGCATTGCCCATGAATTCATTGTTTATTATTCAGGATTTTGCAAAATACTCATTTAAGCATAGACATCAACTTGTTATATTCCTCTTTGGTCAAATACTTCGCAAGCACCTGCTGAATATCCTGAAGCTCCTGCTCGGTGAGACCGCCTTCCATCGCAGCTGATATTTTCTGCATCTCCTCCGGCGGCAGCTTATTCATCAGAATCGCAAAAATCTCCTGCTTCTGTGCCGCCGGTAAATTGTTCTTCTTTTCCGTCAAATGGTCGGGCGTAATAACCAAATCATGGCCTTCAATACTTGTTTCAGGTGTAGCTGTACCTTCTGCCTGCTTCCGTGAATCGTTGCCTGATGTTCCAGCCGACGTGGCTCCCTCCTGAGATACCTTGCCATTGGCTGCGCCACCAGCCTCACTTCCGCTTTCTTCTAAGCCCTGTCCCATGACAGGCAACGCATCATCAGGCGGTGTTACACTTCCCGAGCCACTGCCTGTCGTCTTGTTCTTCCCCGTGTCTGTGCCTTGGTCCGTACCCGCGCTGCCTTTTAGCCAACCTAATCCCCATATGGGCTGATGATCAAGCTGAATGTTAAACTGCCGCAGCAGCGATTGAACATAAGCATTAACGACTACACCTGTCACTGCAAGCGTTAGTGCGCTAACCAACACGACCGTCATTCCTTTTTTGAGCAGCCATCCAAGCCACCTCATATCCCGTTACCTCCTTATACGCATCCTGCCATGTGTGTATCATCATGAAGTGCATATAGATCAGTATTGACGAGATATGACGATTTTTAACCCATGGAATATGTAAAACTAGCACGATTCAATAGGAGATGCCACATTCTGATTGAATCAGCGCGTACGACGCACCCAGAAACGGAAAATGTCACTGCGGACATAATCCAGAGAATACAGCACTTGCCTGTTCATTTCATCATAGTGAAGCTGCTTCAATAGTAATACCGTAGCCTGCGGATGCTTCAGCAGACGTGTCATATGTGCGTCGTCATAGTTTGGAACAGTAAGCTCGGAATACGCTCCGACGATTCGCACCCCGGCCTTGAACTCAAGACTCTGAAAAAGCGAGCCTGAAAAAGAGTCATCTTCCAAAATGGGACCAGCTAATTTCTCTGGCATCCAGTTTATAGAGTGGGCTACAGCCTCTCCGTTGGCTGTGCGTGTACGCTCTAGAGCAATCATGGGCTCATTCTCGGAAAACCTCATCTGTTCGGCGATATCAGGAGGACAAACCGATATTCTCTGAATGGATTCCAGCTGCTCGTCTTCCCGTAATCCTGCCGAACGAATCATGTCCCCGATGCTGTACAGGCGGTCGAGGGAGCTTGGAATACTCGGCAGCGGGCAAGTCGCAAATGTGCCACTCCCGTGTTTTACAAGCAGCTTACCTTCCGATTCCAGTTGACGAATAGCTCCCCGTAGCGTCGTACGCGAGACACGAAACGATTGGGAAAGTGCAGTTTCCGACGGCAGCCGATCCCCCGGACCTATTTGATTAACCTTCATATATTCTTCTATACGCTGCTTTATGTTCTCTTGTTTTGTTGACACCGTCCGAAGCCCAGCCTTTCTATTGTGTTAAGCCATATAAATCGGATTCGTAAAAGCAATCATCATCACACAGTCTTCCATGCAGCCGCAAAGCTCCGCTCGTATCCAGCCCTTTCCTAGCGGATCTTGCAATGACAGCGTATATTCTCCTGTTTGGGCGGGGATCTGAATCTCCGAGCATATGCCTTGACTACTTGTCAGCAGAAGGCGAAGATTCTGAGGCCTGAGGTTGTAATGGGCTGCTCTTGCTTCCACATCCAATTGAACCGTCACAGATAATGAATCCTCTACAGTCAGCTCTATACATTCGCCGATGTGATAACGATGTTCTCTGCCCTTAATCTGCGCCCACATCGTTAGTAGCGGTCCCATCGTAACCGATACTGAACCGTGGCGAATCGCCTCAACTGCCCGATCTGCCAAACCTTCCCGCTCTTCTGCCTCATCATGAACCCCCAGATACGTAACAGCTGGAAGCGCATCATCCGGTTTAGATACATGCCAGTCCCGACCGCTTACCGCAGTGATGCGATACCCCTGATTCAACAAATCGGTCCACATGGCAAACGCCCGCTGGCTATCCCGCTTAATAGATGGCATAAGCGTTGACCAGACCTCTATATAATCCACCTCATGCCAATCCTGAATCGTGTATTTCCAAAAGCACCCCGTACAGATCGGACTTCCGATCCTGAACGGATGGGCAATCCCTGCAATGCCTCCCTGCTCATGTACCTGCCGAATCCCCTCATGGATGTCATCTGGTCCCAGCATACGCCAGTCGATAAAGCGGTCAACCCCAAGCGTCAGCATATGCCCGTAAAAGGTCGTCCACTCCATCCCTGAAATGATCGGGAGACCAAACTGCCGCTGAACCCGTTCCTGATCCGCAAGTGCCGATTGCGTGTTGTGATCTGTCATAGCGATGCATTCAAGCCCCAGATTCACTGCGCTTTGAACAAGCTCCTCCAACGTTTGCTTTCCGTCGCTGTGAAGCGTATGGGTGTGAAGCTCAGCTGGAATCCATTTAAGCATATGTCGCTTCCTCCCCCAATACATGAATTTGGTAGGCAAGCGTCTCGGTCACAACGGCATGCAGACTGACCGTAATCCGCCACATGCCCGCCGGATTATCTCCTGCGAGGAATCCCGGCGAGGCCGCAGACGAACCGAGCCAATGCTCCTGCTGCATCTCGGGACGGTGTGCATTTCCCCGGTGACGGAGAGGATCATCGACAGACAGGGTTAATAAATTTTGCAGCGGTACATACTTCTTCCATAGATCGGATGAATGCCCCGGCTCGTCGTATCCGTACTTGCTCATGCTTTCCTCAATGATTTCTCGTGCTTGCTCTTGATCTTTCAATAACTTGGGCGTGTAAGAGAAGTGAATACGGATCATTTCAGTCGGCTGTGGAATATGGAAAGAGTACGTAATATGGCTCTGGGTGCAGGTTCTGTCGACCGTTCCCTCCACATACAGCAGCCTGCTCATGACTGCTCATCCTGGCTGGACGGTTCATCCACAACTTGCTTCACCATATCATTCAAAGGATGTTCTTCATCACCCGACACGTCCTTGTCGGCTGTCCATAAAACACCCACGGGTTGAAGCCGCGTCAGCTCAATTACCCGGTCTGTACGAATACCCGGAAACTGCGGCAGATTATCCTCGTTTAACGTAAAAGCACACAGTCCGGCCACTTCCATGCTGTCCGCACCGCCTTCCAGCAATACGGCTCTGATTTCAGCTATATCCTCAAGCACTGCCTCTCCAGATAGCTTGATCGTGGTAGAAAAATGTGACTCTGCCCCCTCATAAGCGGCTCTAAAATCCCCCAGTCTCAGATCATGATGGCATGATGAATACCACTGCTCCGAGCCATGAAGACGAAGCTGGACATCGACACAGGCATCTTCCTCACGCCGATTGAAGCCCGGCTTGGACGCTGGAGCCGATTCTCTGCCCGAATCCCGCAAGGGGCGTTTGGAAGTCTGGATAAACACATAGCTACGCTGGTGTGCAAGTGCAATGGAAGACGCTTGTGACGGCATTTCCAGCTCCTGCTGACGTTCCATCTCCCACCCAGTGACCTGATAGGCAAAAGGAAAACGGCTCATGACCGCCTCACGTGGCTCTTCCTCTGGTTTCCAATGGAAAGCAGGCGGTAGCATAAAACGATAGTCCGATGAAATGTCATCCTTAAAGTTTCCGTTGGTTGTTGCGGATTGGAGAACAGGATGCCCGCCCAGATCATAATTGCCATTAAACGCAGTCGTAATATGATGTGCCCCCTGGAAAACAGCTTCCAGAACATTACCCCTTGCATCCAGCTCGACGCGGTACATCCATTCGATATCGGTGGTTCTTCCCCATTTGCTCATAAGCAGCGGCGCAGGCGTTCCTTCATCTTCATGGCTGAACATCATCTGGTATTCAATGACTGTCTTCTCCTCATTCCCTTCCACGGAATAGAACAAAACAAGTGGTGTATCCGTAAAGCGATTCTCATAAGGATGTGACAGATTACGGCCATATAAAAGCGGGGTATGGCGATAAATCAGCGATCTTGGAGAGGAATCAGCCACGCAGCGTAGTTCAACACCGTCGATCCATGCTCGAGATACAAGCGGAGCCGATTCCAGTTCGCGAAATTCGGCATAGACCTCATAATCGCCTTCTTTTAAATATCCTAACAAACGGGTATACACTCCCTGACTGCTGCCATAGTACAAAATGACATCTTGATTATAGGCTTCATTCAGGTAGAGGCGTACGAAAGCAGATTCTCGATCTGTCGCAGCCCAGTCACTGTCTGATCTGGCGAACAGATCAAGCTCCGCGTATCCGTCTTCTGGCATGGAGAACCTAAACCGGAACCCGTTTCCCGGGCTGAGCTCAACCTCCGCCTTGTGTAAGGCAATCCGATAACCGCAATCCAGCAGATCCTTTTCCCATACTCGCCCACTAAACCCGGTAATTTGCACCTCTGCTTGGCTGTTCATCCCTGTAACCTCCTTAGTGTATAACGGCGGTCTAGCTGGCATCCGCATCCTTCACCATTGTCCGAATATAAAAGTAGCCCATAAAAGAACACAGTAAAAACATAAACACTGCCATTGCACTGGCCGTATGCGTCTCCTGATAGCTGGAAAACACCTGCTGCATCGCAACACCCAGCACCTGCGGCGAGTTGGCACCGATCAGGAAAGGAGCCGTAAAGCTGCCCATGATTCCCATGAAAATGAAGGTCACCGCAACCCACATCGTTTTGTAGGAAAGGGGTAAAATAAAGCGCCCAAACAGCTGCATCGTGCTGGCTCCGGCATCTCTGGCGCTTTCGACGACAGCGTTTGGAATGCTGGCAAGTGCCGAGCTGAGCAACATGGTTGCGAACGGAATGTTGAACCACAAATTAGCCAGCACCAGCCCTTTGTAGTCATAAATAATCCTCGGAATCGTCTCAATGCCGAGCGGCAGCAAAAGACGTGCAGCCCAACCGTGATTGCCATACATCGTAATGATCGCATACGTTGCAATTACACCGGGAACAAACATCGGAATAAAATACAACCGACCTATCCACTTCACGATAACCCCTTTGCCGAATCTCAGATAAATCGCCAAAGCATAGCTGATGACCAGAGTAAGGGCCGTTGAGACTAACGTGACATTAATCGTATACATGATATTTCTACGCATGGCAGGTTCCGTGAACAGCCGAATATAGTTGGCCAGTCCGTAGCCCGTTCCATATTGATCAATCAAGCTTTCCTTCACGGCATAGAGAATCGGAATAATAACGACGACCAGCAAAATGAGAAAAGACGGGATGACCAGGGCAAGCCCCAGCATCCCCCTTTTAGACAATGAACTCATGCTCAACCGCCCGCTACTTCACTTTGCCAGCGTTTGTAGATTTCCTGCTGAAGCTCTCCGCTGTTAAAGCTGCGATATCCAGAAGATACACTGTTGAATTTCTCTTGCAGCTCCGTTGGCATCAGATTCCACTTAATCCCTGGATAGCCATACATTTTATTAATAACCACCGTTTGCGCTTCGGGCGTCAGTATATAATTCAAGAATTCCTGGGTTGCTTCTTTTTTGGAGGAAAGTGAAGGAACCATCAGATAAGAAGGTCCTCCTGTAAAGGCAGGGTCAATTTGTGTCAGCTTCACCGTGTCTGGAAGCAGCCCTTTAGCCAGTTGTTCGAGCGCCATATCAGACCAGGCTGGGACCATGTCTACCTCTCCACTTGCTAAAATATCAAGCGTACCTTGATTCTTCTTAGGGTAGACTCCTTTTTGGTACATTGAAGGGCCCAGTTCCTTGAGCAGCGAGAAGCCTTGATCCCATTTTTTCATATTTGCCGGATCATCACTGTTCATCGCCTCTGGAGGAAGGAAATTATAGATAACCGTATTCACAAACGAGCTACCTGATCCACCTGTAGACGGATCATTATAGGCAAACTTGCCCGGATGCTGGCGAATCCATGTATACAGCTCGTCGGCTGTTTTCGGAGGTGTCGCTACTTTTGCACTGTTATAGGCAAGAACAACCGAAGAGGCACGGTATGGAATGGCCTGATTGTTCACCTGCTTGAGATACGTTTCATCCACATTCTTCAAATTTGGAACCTTGGTAGCGTCCACCGTTTCCCACAGTTTCTCGCCTACCCCCTTGGTGATGTCATCCAGACTGCCTTCGTACAGGTCGATATCTGTATCGGTTTGTCCGCTTTTCTTGGCTGCGATCAGACGATCCAGTGTAGATGCGCCTCCGGTCCCTGCTGGCAAATACACCAGTTTGACCTTAACGTGATCATTTTTAGCTTCAAAGTCCTTGATTAACGTTTCCCACAGCTCTTTGACGTTCAGAGACCCTCCAGTGTACAAGGAAATTTCCGTCGTTCCCGTAGCGGCTCCCACTTTTGTAGACTTGGCTTCCCCTGTAGCCGTGGCGGCATTACCACCGTTTCCACAGCCAGCCAACAACGATAAACTAAGTACCCCTGCCAAAACCAGACCCATATTCTTTTTCCCAAACACGTTGTTGCCTCCTTTAGATAGTTGCACAAGTTCGCAGCATCACCAGATGATGCGTTCGTGATGGACATTGATGCGATATAGAGGTTGATCGTGAATCTTCATTGTGCTGCTGGAAAAGTAACAATTTTACTGAAGCTGAATCTGATGTGCTCTCCACTGCGCAGCTCGGCCGCTCGTTCACGCGGCACAAACATTTTCAGATGATGGGTACCGCTATCCAGCGAAACTTCCGCATAATGCCCAAGAATCATCACTTGTCTGATCGTTCCGGCTAGAGAGCCATTTTCTTCCGACGTCAGAACAATATCCTCTGGTCTTACACCAACCATGGATTCACCTGTGTATTCATGCTCTTGTGCAAACGGTATTCCGCTCACAGAGACACTGCGACCTGTGCTCACCCCCTTTAATAAATTGATACGGCCAATAAAACCCGCTACAAAAAGTGACTGTGGCTTGTCATAAATCTCCTGCGGTGAAGAGAGCTGCTCAATCCGGCCCGCATTCATAACGACGATTCGGTCGGAAATGGACAGCGCCTCCTCCTGATCATGGGTGACGAACACCATCGTCATTCCTGTCTGGGTCTGGATATCGCGCAGCTCCTCTCTCATCTCCATGCGCAATTTGGCATCAAGCGCGGAAAAAGGCTCGTCCAGCAGCAATACATCAGGCTTTAGCAGCAAAGCCCGAGCGAGTGCTACCCGCTGCTGCTGACCGCCCGAGAGCTGTCCCGGCGTTTTACGATCTGCGCTCTCTAGCCGAACCAGCGCTAGCGCTTCCTTCACCTGACGGTCAATTTCTGTCTTCTTCACCTTTCGAATCTTCAACCCGAAAGCCAGGTTGTCATACACGGTCATATGCGGCCACAAATTATAACTTTGGAACACCATAGCCGTCGGACGCTTTTCGGGCGGCAGCTTGAGTACGCTTTTACCCTGAATCTGAATGTCGCCACTGTCCGGGTCCAAAAAGCCGCCAATGGAGCGAAGCACAGTTGTTTTACCACAGCCTGAAGGTCCCAGCAGTGTCACCAGTTCTCCCTTCATCACGTCAAGTGAAATGCCTTTGACTCCGTCTCCTGTCTTGAAGCGCTTGGTTAACTCTTGAATGGATAATTGAATGGGCATTAGCTAAGACTCCTTTTTCAGGATTTTGCAAACTCCTCTTTTGACCAGTTACGTTATTTCACCTGAAATCCGCCTGCCAGTACATCCGCACTTACAAAACGCTTGGCTGCCAATAGCAGAATGATCGTTGGCAGAGTAAGAATGACTGAGAAAACAGCACCCGTTGTGCTCGGATAATCAGCAATGATGGAATACATGATGACTGGCATTGTTTTATAGTCCGGCGTTCCGACAAGAAGTGTTCCCTGTGCTTCATCCAGTGAAGCAAGAAAGGTAAAGATGGAGGCAACCACAATGCCGGGCAGCGCCATAGGAAAGGTGATTTTCCAAAACACCCGAAATGGTCCGGCTCCGGCATCCCGCGCTGACTCCTCCTGTGCACGATGTACGCTGCGGAAGGCAGAGGAAGGAATCCAGGTCATATACATGAGCGTGTTTACCATATGGATAAGCACAATGCCTGCAAAGGTGTTCATCAACCCGAATTGGTAGAATAGTACGGCAATGGACACATACAAACCCATTTTCGGAAAAGCATGCGTAAGCAGGAATGAGAAAAGAAACCACTTACTGAGCGGGAAAGAAATTCGTGCAAAGGCATAAGCAGCAGGAATACATACGATGATTGAGCAGACCGTAACGGTAATCGCAATCAGGAAGGATAGAGAAATCGAGCTGAGTACATCATCCTGGGTAAGTACAAACTTCCACCATTCCAGTGACAAGCTCTGCGGGAGCGGTGCAGGATACTGCCATTTTCCCGAAACCGCCAAAAGGAGAAGATTGGTTAGAGGCCCCAGAAAAAAAATGACGAAAATGACAAGCACGATGAATTCCACAATTTTGCGTGTGCCGAGTGAGCGAAGATACCAGTTCATAATTCATCCCTCTCAAGACGTCTAGACGTCCGAATCTCTTTTCTATTTGGATTATAGAGAGGGTTTGTTATCACAAATCGACAAGGAAGATAAGATTATGTAAAGGGGGAGGAACCATTTAACACTTCACAGAACAAAAAAAGAGAGAGGCTGCTAACAGCCTCTCTCCTTGAACATGTATCAATAGCTATATCATTCTTGTCCTACAAATAAATCGGAAGCACCTGATTTGTTTGATCGCGATTACGCCCAACCGAGAAAATAGCGATTGGGATACCTGTCAGATCAGACACGCGTTGTACGTAATTGCGTGTAGTCTCAGGCAGTTCCTCCAGCGTTTTCACACCAGTGATGTCTTCGCTCCAACCCGGCATTTCTTCATATACCGCTTCGCATTCCGCCAGCATTTTCAGGCTAGCCGGATAATGCGTAATCACCTCGCCGCGGTACTTGTAACCTGTGCAAATTTTCACCGTTTTCAGGCCAGTCAATACGTCCAGCGAGTTCAAGGAAAGACCCGTTAACCCACTGACACGACGGGCATGACGCACAACAACGCTGTCAAACCAGCCAACACGACGAGCACGACCTGTAACCGTACCGTACTCATGACCTGTTTCACGAATGTAATCGCCGACTTCATCGTTCAGCTCAGTCGGGAAGGGGCCATCACCTACACGAGTTGTGTACGATTTAGCTACACCGATGACTTGTTGAATCTTGGATGGTCCCACACCGGAACCAATACATACGCCGCCAGCCGACGGGTTGGAGGACGTAACGTATGGATACGTACCTTGGTCGATATCGAGCATAACGCCTTGCGCACCTTCAAACAGTACCTTTTGATTTGCGTCAATCGCATCATTCAACACGACAGACGTATCTCCTACATAAGGACGGATAAATTCAGCATATTCCAGATACTGTTTCAGTATTGCTTCTACATCCAATGGCTCGCCGCCATATACTTGTTCAATCACTTGGTTTTTTTCTTTCGTTTGATGGCGCAGCTTCTTTTCGAATTCCTCTGCATCCAGCAAATCAGCAATACGAATACCGTTACGTGCAGCTTTATCCATATAAGCAGGGCCAATCCCTTTACGGGTAGTACCAATTTTGTTAGGACCTTTGCGGTCTTCTTCCAGCACATCCAGCGTCATATGGTACGGCATAATCACATGTGCACGGTCACTAATGACCAGATTTTTTGTGGAAAAGCCATTATCATGAATGTAAGTAATTTCTTCAATAAGAGCGGCTGGATTTACTACCATACCGTTGCCAATAACACACTTTTTATCTTCATAAAAAACGCCGGATGGAATCAGGCTCAGCTTGTACTTTTTACCGTCAATGAGAATCGTATGACCAGCATTGTTTCCGCCTTGGTAACGGGCCACCACTTCAGCGCTTTCCGCCAGATAGTCCGTGATTTTACCTTTGCCTTCGTCTCCCCATTGTGTTCCCACAACGACTACAGTTGACATGTTTCATTCCTCCGTGGAGTGCCCACAGACACTCTGATTTTGAGCTGACACACTACGCATATCCGACTTCAACCGCCTGAGCGAGCAGATATGGAGCGTTCTCGAACAGCAGGAAAAAACGTCCGTCGCAGACATTCCGTAGGTTCGGAAAGCCCCGGGCGTAATGATCTCCCCACTGCGTTGAAGCAGCACTATAAGTGTAACAGCACCATTTTTTAAAGTCAAATAAAAAGCGAACATTACATTACATGAAAATAGTATTGTTCGTAATTGAGAGTTTCATTCCTTATATGAAAATACGTGAATTCTATAAAAAAAGACCCTTTCGAGATCGCGAAATCCGCGTCGAAAGAGCCTTTTCTAATGATACTAATATGTTATCCGGCGAACGCATCCGAATGGGCACGCTCGTAATTAGCGAATTTATTATAATTTTTGAGAAAGACCAACTCTACCGTACCGACCGGGCCGTTACGCTGCTTGGCAATGATAATCTCAATAATATTCTTCTTTTCTGTTTCCTGATTATAGTAATCATCCCGGTACAGAAACGCCACGATATCAGCATCCTGCTCGATAGAACCCGATTCCCGCAAGTCACTCATCATCGGCCGCTTGTCTTGACGCTGCTCCACACCCCGACTCAGCTGGGAGAGGGCAATTACAGGCACTTCAAGCTCACGAGCAATTTGTTTCAATGTCCGTGAAATTTCGGATACCTCCTGCTGGCGGTTCTCGCCTGCTTTGCCTCGTCCGTGGATCAGCTGCAAGTAGTCAATTACGATCATACCCAGTCCCTTTTCCGCTTTAAGACGGCGGCATTTGGCACGGATATCAGCCACAGTGATGCCGGGCGTATCATCGATATAGATTTCCGCCTCTGACAAGGCTGCAATGCCCATCGTCAGCTTCGCCCAATCGTCGTCGCCTTTAAATTCACCTGTCCGCATGACGTTCGCGTCCAGATTGGCCTCGGCGCAAATCATCCGCTGCACGAGCTGAGCGGCCGACATCTCCAGACTGAAGATGGCTACTGTCTCTTTTGCCCGAACTGCAACGTTTTGCGCAATATTCAGAGCGAACGCTGTTTTACCTACGGATGGACGGGCGGCCACAATGATCAAGTCATTGCGCTGGAAACCCGCCGTCATCTTGTCCAAATCAACAAATCCAGATGGAATTCCGGTCGTATTGCCCTTATTCTGATGCAGCAATTCAACGCGGTCAAACACTTCCATCACGACATCGCGGATGGCAATAAAGCCACTACCTGAGCGCCCGTTGGATATCTCCATAATCTTGCGCTCAGCATCGCTCAGCATACCAGCGACATCCTCGCCACTGCTATAGCCTTCGCTCACAATCTGTGTAGCTGCACGAATCAAGCGACGAAGCATCGCTTTTTCTTCAATGATCTGGGCATAGTAATCCACGTTAGCCGCTGTTGGCACCCCGTGAGCCAGCTTCGCCAGATAACTGACACCGCCGATATCCTCTAGCTGTCCCTTGTCCTGAATTTTCGAGGTCAGCGTAACCAAGTCAATCGGCTGTCCGGATTCACCCAGCTCAATCATTGCTTCGTAAATCATCTGATGAGCCTTATCATAAAAGTCCTCGGTCTGCACCCGCTCCATTGCGGTAATCAGTGCTTCAGACTGGAGCAAAATAGACCCGATAACCGCCTGTTCAGCCTCCAGATTTTGCGGAGGAATCCGATCAAAAAATTCGCCGCCCATAATTATTCTTCAGTCACCTGTACTTTCAGCGTAGCTTTGACCTCAGGATGAAGCTTAACGGTCATTTGAGTCACGCCCAACGTACGAATCGGTTCTTCCAACTCAATTTTGCGTTTGTCCAGCTTGATGCCAGTTTTAGCTACTGCCTCCGCGATTTGCTTGCTTGTAATCGCGCCGAACAGCCGTCCACCTTCACCAGCCTTCGCCTTGAGCTGAACCGTTGTCTCTTCCAGCTTTTTGCCGAGCGCTTGCGCCTCTTCCTTTTCCTCTTGCTTACGCTTTTCCTCCGCAGCATTCTGATTTTCCAGCGTCTTCATGTTTCCTTCTGTCGCTGGACGGGCAACACCACGCGGCAACAGGAAATTCGCTGCATAACCGTCCGACACTTCCTTAATTTGCCCCTTCTTCCCTTGGCCCTTCATATCTTTAATGAATATCACTTTCATTCAAATAACCCCTCTTCCCCATCAATTTCGGCCAGCACGTCGACCACTCTGCGCTTAGCTTCCTCCAGCGGGCAATCCAGCTGAACCGCCGCATTCGTCAGATGTCCTCCGCCGCCTAGCCGTTCCATGACGACCTGTACGTTCATGCGTCCGAGTGAACGGGCGCTGATCCCCACCAGGCCGTCAGGACGTTCACTGACCACAAAGGAGGCCAGTACATCCGTCATATTGAGTAATGAATCCGCCACCTGAGCAATCAGGAGCTGCGGTATTTTCTGTCCGGGCTCTGTCACCGCAATTGCGATATGCCCATATATCATTTTAGCATGCTTAATAATTTCCGCCTTAGCAATATATTCATCCAGGTCCTCTTTTAACATGCGCTGGATCATAACTGTATCTGCCCCGCTACGTCGTAAAAAGCCGGCTGCCTCGAATGTACGCGAGCCTGTATGCAGGGAAAAATGCTTGGTATCCACCGTAATCCCTGCCAACAGTGATGTTGCCTCCAGCGGTGTCAGTTGGACCTTCTCATGGATATATTGCAGTAGCTCGGTCACCAGCTCACAGGCCGATGACGCATAGGGCTCCAAGTAGATCAGAACCGAATCGTTAATAAATTCCTCGCCCCGACGATGATGGTCGACAACCACCACCCGGCTGGCCGTTTGCACCAGACGCGGCTCAATCGTCATTGAGGCCTTGTGCGTGTCCACCACGACCAGCAGACTGTGCTCAGTCATTAGCTGGAGCGACTGCTCTGGCGTCATGAGCGCTTGCGATAACTTCTCATCCTTGTTTACCTGCTCCATCATTCGGTCTATAGACGGATTGGATTTATCCAGCACGATATGTGCCTCTACATTGTAAAGCGCCGCAGCCTTCCACACACCGATGGCCGCTCCCACTGCATCCATGTCCGGTATTTTATGTCCCATGATCAGCACGCGGTCGCTCTCCTGCATCAGATCACGCAATGCATGTGCAATGACTCGGGCACGTACCCTGGTCCGCTTCTCGACAGCATTGGACTTGCCTCCGTAGAAGGACAGGCGTTGTCCCGCCTTCACTGCTGCCTGATCGCCCCCACGTCCAAGCGCCATATCCAGACTGGACTGGGCCAGCTCGCCTAGCTCCTTGATGCTCTCTGCACCGAAGGACAAGCCAATACTCAGTGTCATCGGTACTTTCAAATCCGCTGTCATTTCCCTTACGGTATCCAGAATGACGAATCGACTTTGCTCCAGCTCCTGAAGCGCTTTATGATTTAGCATAATGAGATAACGCTCAGAAGATAATCGACGCAAATAAATATTGTACTGATTAGCCCAGGATGTAATCTCGCTTGACACCTTCGCAATAAGCGCGGTGCGTTGCTGATCATCCATCCCCTGAGCAGCCTCGTCCATATTATCGAGCATGACGATACCGAGCGCCAACCGCTCGTTTTCATACTGCTTGCGTAGCACCGCCAACTCCGTGACTTCATACAAATATATCAGACGCTCATCGGGCACGATCAGAAACTGATAATGACGCTCATCATGCTGTAGCTCCACCTTCAGCTCACGAGCAGGCTCCTTTGGTTCCTTCTTGGTGCTTAGAGCACCTGCGAGTTGAGGGAACAAATCTTGAAGAGACTCACCAATCAGTGATTGCTCCTCGAACATCTCCCCGGCAAACCGATTGTGCCATTCTACCGTTCGATTTTCACTGTATAAAATGATGCCGAACGGCAATGCACTAATCGCTTCCCCTTCCACCCGCTTGATCCGGAAGGAAAGACCGCTGATATATTGATTCAGCTCCCGACGAAAATCCAATTCCGTCTTCAGCATCAGCCCGCCGAGCAAGAATGACAGCAGCAGTCCTATCACACCCAGTTCCCAGTTGTACATGGAAATACATATGACAAGCACCAGCAGCAGTAAAAACGCCCAGACCGTCTGATAACCGTGCCAGCGTTTTTGTAGAAATTTAGGCATGACTGTTCACCCTATTTCTTTGATCTTGTAATTGCTTCACGCAGCGGAAAGGCCAAATCAATAATACCTATAATGCGGAGCGGCTGGAACACCAGAACGACGAGCGACAGCAGCAACGCAATCACCGGGCTCATTTTACGGCTATGCGTCCAGAAGTATACAAAACCAATCGTCTGGATAATAAAACATGCATGAATCAGCGGTAGCATACTAATGGAAACCATTTGAATCCAGCTGCTATCGGAAGACCCTGCTATCCATTCAATTACAATTGCCAGCAGATAATACCAGATCAGCGCGCGCGGTAGCCTCCACTCGCGAGCAGGCTTCATTTTGCGTACCGGTACATCGAGACTGCTCAATGCCGGACGTGCCAAAGCATGCGTAATCACCGCCAATATGAACGAGGTCATGATCAGCACATACGGAATTTTTCCAATCAGCATTGTACCGAGTTTCTGCGTATCCTCCGCTGTCCAATTCATGTTCGAAAACATCGGATTAGCACTCAAAACCTGCTGTACTATACTTGCCGATATCGCGGCCTGATCACGAAGGTACTGCGAAAGATCAAACCCAAAAGAATACGTAGCGATAAACAGAACAACCAACAACTCGGCTAAAATAATGCCCATTCCGGTCATCAACGCCTGAAAAGCAGGTCCTCCCTTTTTATATATCCGTCCCATCATTATTGAAGGAATCAAAAAATAAATCGCAGGGAGCAGCGAATACACATCGAGTAGCGCTATAATGAACAGCACCGGTATGACGTGAACCAGAAATCCTTTGAAAGGCAGCGATGAAAACAATACAGCGCCAGGCACAATCAGCAAAAATACGGTAATGATTCTTAATGGTGTCAATAGAGTCAGCAGCAGAAGCAAATAAATGACGCTCCATGCTACAGTTGCCAAGCGGAATTTCAACGTTTTCACCTCTTACGCATATGTTCTTCCAGTGCGGAAATGTCCTGATACCAATCCTCCAGCTGGTGTCCTTCTTTTCTGTGCTTTCTTAGCTTGTCGATGAGTAGATCATCCAATTCACGGTAAGACACTCCAAGGCGCCTCCCCAAAATATAGCTGCTCATCACCAAACTCGCCAAACAATCACCAATGCGGGCTGTACTGCCTTCCCACATCGCCTTAAACAGACGGGAAACTTGGTCAAGCACCTCTGTTTTAAGCCATTCAATAACCTTGGCTCGTTTAACTACATCCATTTCTTTAGGCATATGATGAAGAGTCACACCCCTCTGAAAAAGCTTTATTCTCCATTATAGCATATCCTATTCTGAAAATAACTGTTACCCCATAGGGTAAATCGTTATTTTCGGAGCAGCCTTGCTGCTTATTTTAGCTTGAAGTATTAAGCGATTCCCTGGACACAAATTTTTCACAATACTCAATAATCTGGCTGCGACGTACAATGCCAATAAACCGTTCCATATCATCTACGACGGGCACAAAATTCTGTACCTTAGCCAAATTAATTAAATCCTCCATGTTAGCGTCAATGGACACGGGCTTCATCGTAACCCGCAACGGAACGTCCTTAAGCATAAACTTAGAAGCGTTTTCAAAGGTGATTTTCCCCTCGGACTCTTTCATATGCCACAACAGATCACCTTCTGTAACCGTACCTGTATATCTACCTTCCTTATCCAAAATAGGAACCGCTGTAAAACGGTGATATTCCATCCGTTCCAACGTTTGCCGTAAAGTAGCATCCGCCGTTACACAAGCAACTTCCTGTTTGGGAAGCAAGAAAAAAGCGATATTCATGAGAAACGAATCCCCCTCAAAATCAAATATAAATCAATTGATTATTCACTGAATGTCCTGCTTGTCGGGAAGCCTCAGCGTCTGCGGGGTTGTATCGGAATCTAGCCAGTTGGCAATCATGAGTCTGGCATATTCAAGTTCCTGTTCATTAGGCCGGTCATAATACAGGCCCTTCTTCTTGAACCCTTCCCCCGTAATCGTAAAACTTGAAATTTGTGGATTTCCCTGCGAAATAGCTTGCTTGCCAAGCCCAGTAATAAAAGTAGGTTCCATATCGGTTTTAAAATTTGGCTCCCATAATATCGAGCAGCTCCGGGATCTTGGTAATTCCGTTGATATTCAGCAGCTTATCCGCCATAGCGTTCAAAAATATTTGCTGCCGTTTGGTACGGTTGAAGTCGCTATCTTCCCGATATCTAACATAATACATGGCTTCCTCACCATTATAAAGCGGCTTGCCCGCCTCAATACGGAACTTGATATGCAGCGGGTTCTTATTCTCAATGGGCTTGTCGATAGGAAGCACAACTCCACCCACTGCATTCACCGCCTCCTGGATACCCTGGAAATTAATCGTAGCATAATAATCGGCCTTATGCTCCATCAACTTCTCAACTGTAGCCATGGACATATCTTCGCCTCCGAACGCATAAGCATGCCCCAACTTATCAAAATCATCCTCGCCATCGCGATTCGGATCATGTCCGGCAATCTGTACGTAGGTATCCCTTGGAATGGAAACCAAAAGCACACGCGATTCCGCGGGCCGTACTACTGCATACATAACCGTATCCGAACGACCACGCGCCTTTTCATTGGGCCTTTCATCTGTACCCAGTAACAGCACCGAAAAGGGTTCCTTACGGTAAGCTACTGTCTCTTGCTGCTGCTGTTCCCCGGATTGTCGCGGCTGATAGGATTTCTCCAGCTTGCTTTCCAACGTCGGTGATACAAACCAATCAAAAGCCACCAATGTCAACTGTTTGCGGAACAGGTAGCCTCCCACTGCAATCAAAAATAAAACAATACATGAAATATATAGAGCGGTAAACCTCTTTTTCTTTTTGGGCTTTCCACGGGTCCTTCTCTTATGTCTTCTCTCCATAACAGGTACCTTCCTTCTTTCCGTCACAAATCCCATCTCTTCATTAAACCGAATTGGTCCCACATGAAGCGAAAACTTCCCCTCAAAGCATAAAAGGTCTGCTACCTTGTTGTCAAAAGTGTCATGGCGTGGTCAGCTCCTCGAATTCATACCAAAAAAGGCTTCAACCTCACGGTCAAAGCCCCAATTCATGTTTATATTCGTATCCTATGTAGCTTTCAAAGTCATTTTTTGCCTTAATGTGGAGCCAGTTTCACCAAATTTTGCAGTCGCACCGGGAAAGAAGTCGACAGGGAAAAACCATAATCGAACAACTTCCGTGTCTGCTCAAAACGCTCTTCCTTGCTCGGTGCACCCAGCACCACAGCAACTAGCCGTCTTCCATGCTGCTCTGCTGTACCTGTAAAGCAGTATCCAGCATCGCTTGTGTACCCTGCTTTCAGTCCGTCCGTTCCTGCATAAGAGTACGGTCCAGCCAAGGAAGGCAGCATCCAGTTCGTATTACTAATGTAGATGCCTTTATCCTTCAACTCCATCTGCGTACGACTGGACGTTCTCAAAATCTCCGGGTGTGACGTAATCAAATAGGAAGCCAACTTCGCCGTGTCGCTTGCTGTCATTTTCGTCTCTCCCTGGATATCCTCAGGGTGATTCGGCCCCAATTCACTCTGACCTGCCCCAGAGGCATTGCTGAAGCGACTATCGGATGACAACCCAATTTGGGCAGCCTTTCCATTCATACGCCTCACAAAAGCTGATTCATTCCCTGCTGAACGCTCCGCTAACGCGACAGCGGCATCATTCGCTGAATACACAACCATACTCTGGAACAATTCGGATACGGTCATCCTTTCACCATACCGGAGGGACAAATTCACACCGCCCACCGTACTCGCGTAACGGCTAATTCGCACTTCATCATTCCAGCCTAACCGTCCGGCCCGAATATCCTCCAGCACCAATAGCTCAGTCATGAGCTTGGACATATTTGCGGAAGGCATAGGCGTATCACCGTTCACATCCATCAGTAATTCCCCAGTATGCATGTCCATCAGCACCGCAGCCTGTGCATCCACATTCGGCTTTCCGATCAACAGGCGGGGTCCAAGCGTAATAAAAATCAATATAATAAGTACCGGGACGACAATAGCCCAACGTAACCAATGTTTTTTCATCATCGTAATAACCTCCATACTTTATTAGACGATGAAAAATCCATTTTGTCTGCAATTTTTCGAAAAAAAGATACAATTTTTTTACCTTTTTTATTTCACGCCAAAATATCCGTCAATTCTGCTTCAGGATGACGGATATTTTGCTGTCCTAATTATTATATTTTAGGCAAAGTGACAGGCTACAAAATGCTGATCGCCCGCATCGCGGTATACCGGAATCTCTGTTTTACAACGTGCTTCTGCCATAGGACAACGTGTATGAAACTTGCATCCTGAAGGCGGATTGGCCGGAGATGGGATGTCTCCTTTCAACACAATCCGTTGTCTCTTGATCGTGGGATCGGGAATCGGTACTGCCGATAACAGCGCCTTCGTGTACGGATGAAGTGGATTACTAAACAGTTCCTCCTTGGAGGAAAGCTCTACCATTGAACCCAGATACATCACACCAATCCGGCTACACAGATGCTCGACTACACTAAGATCATGCGAGATGAACAGATAGGTCAATTGGCGTTCCTGCTGCAAATCACTTAACAAGTTAATGATCTGGGCCTGAATAGACACATCCAGAGCAGATACCGGCTCGTCAGCCACAATAAAATCAGGATTCAAAATCAAAGCCCGTGCAATCCCGATCCGCTGACGCTGGCCGCCAGAGAACTCATGCGGATACCGATCATAATGATACGAGGACAGCCCGCAAATGTTCAGCGTTTCATTGACCTTCTTCCGCAGCTCACTACGATCAATCAACCCATGATCCAGCAATGCCTCTCCAATGGCTTCACCGACCTTAATTCTCGGATTCAGTGAGCTAAAAGGGTCCTGAAAGACGATTTGCAACTTCGGACGAAGCGCACGGATCTGCTCTTTGTTTAACGCGTGCAAATCCTCGCCTTTATATCGTACCGATCCCTCTGTCTTATCCATCAATCTGAGAATCGTACGTCCAATCGTACTTTTGCCGCAACCCGATTCTCCTACCAGACCGAAGGATTCACCCTTATGAATGTTAAAGGATACATCATCGACTGCTTTCACATGTCCGACAGTACGCTGAAAAATCCCGCCTGTGATCGGGAAATACTTTTTCAGCCCTTCCACTTGAATCAAAGGCTCGCTCATATCCGTTGCCCTCCTTCTTTCTCATATAGCCAGCAGGCAACCTTATGACCATTCTCCTTTTCATTCAAAGGAGGAGCCTGATCCTTGCAAATTTGCATACAATGGGAGCATCGATCATGAAAATGGCAATTTTCTCCCAGCTCAATTGGATTTGGAACCTGTCCTGGGATGGAATACAGTCGATCCATTTTCTGATTAATGACGGGCTTCGCCTTTAGTAAGCCTTGAGTATATGGATGCTGCGGATTTTTAAACAGCTCAATGACAGGCGCCTCTTCAATGACGTTTCCAGCATACATAACGACCACATAGTCAGCCATTTCTGCCACAACGCCTAAGTCGTGCGTGATGAGCATAATGGAGGTTTTAAGCTTATCCTTCAAATCCCGCATTAAATCCAGAATCTGTGCCTGAATCGTAACATCCAGTGCCGTTGTTGGTTCATCCGCTATCAATAGCTTCGGATTACAGCTTAATGCGATGGCAATCATGATCCGCTGGCGCATACCGCCACTCAATTCATGAGGATAGGAATGAAATATTTCTTCCGACCGCGAAATCCCCACCAAATTAATCAGTTCAATTGCCCGAGCATGTGCTTCTTTTTTACTCATTAATGTATGCATCAGCAATGGCTCCGTGATCTGTTCCCCAATCGTAAGCACGGGATTCAGAGAAGACATGGGCTCCTGAAAAATAATCGAGATGTCATTGCCGCGAATCTGCTGCATTTGACCTTTATTGAGTTTTAGGAGGTCCTTGCCCTCAAACCAGATTTGTCCGTCTGAGGTGTGGGGAGAATCAATCAACCGCATCATCGTCATCGCTGTTACACTCTTACCGCAGCCAGATTCTCCTACCACACAGAGCGTTTCACCCTCACGAATTTTAAAACTGACGTCATTGACCGCTTTGACAGTTCCGTTAGAGGTATGAAAGTGGGTTTTCAGGTTACGAAATTCAATCAAAGCATTTTCCATAAACGTTCGTCTCCTACTTCTTCATTTTAGGGTCCAGTGCATCGCGCAAACCGTCGCCAATCAGGTTAATCGCTACAACTGTAATGAGAATACACATTCCCGGTGGAACCCATATCCAAGGCCGTTTGCGGAAGTCAATTAGGTTATTCGCAGCCGATATCATGTTCCCCCACGAAGGTGTGGGCGGCACAACACCGATTCCCAAGTAACTGAGTGCAGATTCTGTAATAATCGCACCCGCTACTCCAAGCGTAGCCGTAACAATAATGGTAGGAATCGTGTTCGGTAGTAAATGTCGGAATATTTTGCGACGGTCTCTCAAGCCTAGCGCTTCCGTCGCCTGCATGAACTCCTGTTCACGCAGCGTAAGGATCTGCCCCCTGACCAGACGGGACAAGCTAGTCCAGCTCAGGACCCCGATAATGAGCATCAGAAAATAAATGCGATTCGACGGATCAACCTTCAAATCCGACAGAACAGCACCTAAAATAATAAGCAGCGGTAATGTAGGGAGTGCCATGAAAATATCGGCAATCCGCATAATAACCGTATCCACGCCTTTACGATAAAACCCTGCCAGCGCACCCAACGTCGCTCCGATCATGACCGAAATAAACGTAGCTACTAGTCCCACCGTCAAGGAAATACGGCCGGCCAGCATCGTACGCAGCAAAATATCTCTACCAAACTTATCTGTACCAAGCCAGTACTTAGCATTAGGCGATAAATTTTTGTCAGCTAGCCTGTAATCATCTAAATGATAAGGTGAAATCATCGGTCCAAAACTACAAATGACAACCATCAAAATTAATATAACGAGACCAGCCAAAGCCAGACGGTTTTGGTTAAAACGGCGAACGGCGATTCTCCATGGAGACGCTTCAGGACGGATCGCCGCCTTTTGATTCGTTTCAATCGTGACTGTTTCTGCGGACAATAGTATCCCTCCTACTTCAAGCGAATTCTTGGATCTGCCATGCCATACAATACATCAGAGAGCAAATTACCGATAAGCGTTAGTAACGCTAAGAAAATCGTGAAGCCCAACATAAACGGATAATCCCGCATACTAATCGACTCCAGATAAACCTGACCCACACCTGGCCACACAAATACCTTCTCCAGAATCATCGCTCCACCAAATAAGGCCGGAAGCTCGAAGCCGAGTAGTGTGATGGCTGGAATCAGTGCATTGCGCAGTGCGTGCTTGAAAATAACTGTCCGTTCCTTCAAGCCTTTGGCGCGTGCGGTACGAATATAATCCTGACGAATGACCTCCAACATGCCTGTACGGAAATACCGAGTCAGGCTTCCTGTGCTCAGCATCGTAAGTACGAGTGTCGGCAGGAACATATGCTTGAGAACATCCACCATATAAGCCCATGAGCCTGGCTCCATCCCTGCTGTGGTCATGCCCCCAACCGGGAGAACCCCCCACTCCAGGGCAAATATTTTGATGACCAATAGACCAATAAAGAATGAAGGCAGCGACATACATAAGAAAATAAATAATGTGACAAACTTATCGAATAGCGAATATTGGAACTTGGCTGAAAATACCCCTGCAATAACCGCAATCAACCAGCTAAAAATAAGACTAAAAAAAGCGATAATAAATGAGTTCCATACATAATTGCCAATGACCTTCGTTACCGGCTGCTTATGCTGTAATGAATCCCCCATATTCCCCTTTAACATATTACCGGCCCATATAAAATAGCGTTGGTATTCCGGTTTATCCAGCCCGTAGATATGTCGTAGCTGCTGCGCCTTTTCGGCGGTCATATTCGGGTTCTGCTTGGCTGTAATATAATCACCCGGCACCATGGCTGAAATCGCAAATACGATAATAGATATGCCAATAAGTGTGGGGATGAGTTGCAGCAGTCTTCGAATAATGTACTGCTTCATATTCATTCCTCCAGACGAATAAAGTGATATGCCCAGCTCGTGAGAGCTGAGCATACGATTGGCAACCCTTATTGAGCGATCTGAGCGTTATGCAGAGTGAATTCAAAGTCTTTGTATGGTGTAATTTCCAAGCCGGTTACACGTCCATTAACTGGCCACATATCTCTGCGTTGGTACATAAAAATAGTTGGCAGATCTTTGTTCAACTCTTGATAGAGCTGTTTGTAAATCTGTTTGCGTTTCTCTTGATCCAGCTCATGCTTACCAGCCAGCGTTAGTTCATCGACCTTCTTATTGGAATAGCCGATATCATTTTGCGCACCATTCGTAATAAAAGTCGTTGTATCCGGGTCTGGAGTTAAGCCCCAAGCCGCGAAGAACATATCGAACTTGCCCGTATCCTTCTTATCCATAATGGCGTTAAAATCTAAAGTTTCGGAAGTCAGCTTGATGCCTAGCTCCTTATAGTTATTGGACATGATCGGTAGCAAGGCCTCTACTACTGGATTATCAGCAGTCGCAGAGAAGTTAATGGTCAGCTTTTCGCCGTCCTTTTCGCGAATTCCGTCAGCACCAACCTTCCAGCCTGCCTCATCTAGCAAAGCCTTCGCCTTAGCTGTATCAAATTCATATTTGTTGATACCTTCATCCGTATAAGACCAAGATTCTGTAGATTGTGGAATGTTAATAACATTCGCATATGGACCATACACGCCCTGCACAATCTCCTTGCGGTTCAAGCCAATGGTCAGAGCCTGACGTACTTTAGGGTCCTGAAATTTCTTTTCCTTGTGATTAAACGCAATATATCCATAGCCGTTTGTCGGCATAATATTCACGTCCAAGAAGCCCAACGCCTTTAATTCCTCTACATTGTCTTCCGTAACTGTGATGTTATCCATGTCCGTTTCACCTGTTTGCAGCATAGACAGGTTCGTTTCTTCTGTTGTTGTTTTAAAAATAACTGATTTCACCTTTGGTGCGCCCTTAAAGTAGTTTGGATTCGCTTCAAGAACGACTTGTTGACCTGGGGAGAAGCTCTTCAGTACATACTGACCAGAGCCGATCGGCTTATTATTAAGCGCCTTGATGCTGTCCAAGTTACCCTTTTTGAACCCTTTTCCATAATAAGCTTCTGGCATGAAGTATTGCTCACCCAGAAAATCCTTTGTATACGCTGTTGCTTCTGTAACGGTGACCTCTACTGTATTATCATTAATGACCTTGATCCCCGAGATATCATTTGCTTTGCCATCGTGATATTCTTTACCGCCTTTAATCTTAAAAGACAATACATCGGTTTCTCCATCATAATTCGGATCATGCAGCACTTTGAGTACAAAAGCATAATCCTTCACGGTTACTGGGGTGCCGTCACTATACTTCACACCTGGTTTCAGATGGAATGTATATTTTAGACCATCCGGCGATACATCAACCTTGTCAGCCAAACTATTTTCATATGTACCATCTGCCTTCACCTGTAAGAAGGAGTCAAATACTGTTCTGACTACATATAGATCGTAAGTCGTTTGCCAGAATAGCGGATTAAATACCCCTTTAGGTGATGTCATACCTACCACAATGTTATCTTTCCGATTAGTCGCTCCCGGAGGGTTTTGCGACAGATCAGTTGCTTTAATAACGCCCTCCGTAACAGGTGCACTTGCTTCATTTCCCTCTGTTTTTTTGTCCGCATTGCCTTGCTGTGGCTGTGCCTCATTAGCACCTCCGCTACATCCTGCAAACAGAACACCAACGATCGTAAGCATCATAAGCAAAGAAACCCATTTCTTCGTCTGCATCATCCTGTTAATCCCCCTTAGTCGGTTCTTTATTTAACAGCCTGTCTCATTCCTGCGGTGATTCGTTAAAGCTTGAGGTTTGAAAATGAAGTTTGCACATCCTCCTTACTGTCTTAATAGCGTAAACACGTGTTTTAGACCTCTGGTCAATTTTGTGCGTTAACAACCATTACATTTTTATTAAGGTTTATCTTAAGTGTAAAATAATATCACGTCAATATCTTTTTTTATGTAAAATAAAAATGCAAAATATCTATTCATGTAAAGTTTATGAATTTCACTTGTGGAAAATGACAGAAAACAGGATTCCATGTAATATAAATTAACATTCCGGAAGGCCGAAATGTTTACTCTGGCGAGTTGAGGAGCTTGCAATTTCACAAGCCATTAAAAGGTATACTATGGTTTATGGGTAAACATGGATTGTATTATTAGTAAGTTACAATAGATGGGACTTGTTGTCAATATAAAAAATCACAAAAAGACGCTCCCGGGATCGGGAACGTCTTTTTTTCCACCCACTACTATTCAGTAGTGTAAGGAAGCAATGCGATTTGACGGGAACGTTTAACAGCGATTGTCAACATACGTTGATATTTCGCGCTTGTTCCAGTCACACGACGAGGAAGAATTTTTCCACGTTCGCTGATGAATTTTTTAAGCAGGTCTGTATCTTTATAGTCAATGTGAGTAATTTTGTTCACAGTGAAGAAACATACTTTACGACGTTTGTTGCGACCACCACGACGAGCTGGTCTTTTGTTATCGTCTCCGCCTTCTCTTTGTCTGAAGCCCATTCTTTGTCAGTCCTTTCCCAATTAAAATGGTAAATCATCATCCGAAATATCGATCGGTTTTCCGTCATCGGAAAAAGGATCCTGATTGTTTCGCGAGTTATTATTCCCGCGTCCACTATTGCTGTTACCGCCTCCGAAAGGAGACTCCTCACGCGTAGCTCCACCGCTATTGCCGCCACCGTTACCGCCATCGCGGTTAGATTCCAAGAAACGCACATTATCAGCTACAATTTCAGTCACGTATACACGTTTTCCTTCATTGTTCTCATAATTACGCACCTGAACACGGCCTTCAACAGCCGTTAAACGACCTTTGCGAAGATAGTTAGCGCATGTTTCAGCAAGCTGACGCCAGGTTACGATCGGCAAGAAATCCGCTTCCCGTTCGCCGCCTTGACTCGTAAACGGACGGTCTACAGCCAGGGTGAACTGGGTTACTGCTACACCAGACGGTGTATAGCGCAGCTCTGGATCTTTGGTCAAACGACCGATCAGAATGACACGGTTCAACAATCCAATCCCCTCCTTTGAGCGTTGTTCATTACATAATCACGTACAATAATTAAGCTACGTCGTTCGTAATGAGATAACGAATTACTTCGTCAGAAATTTTCATGATACGCTCAAGCTCAGTAACAACAGCAGGTTCTGCTGTGAAGTTTACCAGAACGAAAGAACCATCACGGAATTTCTTGATCTCATACGCAAGACGGCGTTTAGTTACATCGTGACTCGTAATTTCGCCACCGCCGTTAGAGATGATACCTTGGAATTTATCGACTGTCGCTTGAACAGCTTCTTGTTCAATGTCAGGACGAATAATATACATCGCTTCATATTTGCGCATTCTTTACACCTCCTTATGGACATAAGGCCCTCAATCTCAGTTGAGAGCAAGGAACGAGCCTAAACTCGCACTAAAACAGTTTACCAAATTGAACAGCTGAATGCAACCTACAAATTCGATATATAAGCCTAAAACAGCTAAACACACTACATATCATCAGCTTTATACAATTTTATATAATACCGAAATTTTCGCATATATAAAGGAAATCATTTGATTCACTCACTATCTGTATACCCGATTTCGCATGTTTCTGTTCAAGACAGCGCACAATAACCGTTGCAGTTCAAATTCATTTATCTAAGGAGGCACCACCGTATGGGTGAAAAGACGGAGTTCGAACCAGGGGATAAGGTCCCAAACGACGGCGTATACATGGAGGTCGGAGAAAAGAGTTTCCATACTGAAATCCAAAACCCCCAGCAAGTAACGCTGGAAAGAGGCGATTCTTTTCCGGAAACCGCCAACCATAATCGCAAATGGAAGAAAAAAACGAAAGCTCGTGTCCACTAATGTATATTTCTTCGGAATCCTGGCCATATTATGATTAGGCGATACAACAGAGAGGTGTGGTTCCGTTGGACGACGTAGCCGGACAAACTGTTAGGAGATCCATTCCGGGCATTAGAAGCGTTAGGTTTGTGTAAAAGGACACTGTCTTTTCAACACGGTATTGCTGGTCAGTACACCGAGTTTCATGATGTGATTGGACAGATCGTATCCTGTTAAAAATGTATCGCCTACGATGGAGGACCTTTGTGGTCCTCCTTTGTTGCATTATCGGACTTTTTGCATATCCTGGTAAAATGCAGATTAATTCAGCTCCTTCTGCTAGAATATATCCAAGTACAAAGACCTACTATCTACGGAGGTTTAAAAATGAGCTATTCTCGAATATTAAAGTGGATATCAGGTATATTCGAATTGGTGCTTGCCGTACCGATTGTGGGGGGAGCTATTGTCATGGGGACCGGCTACTCGGCTCTGGGATTTATGCTTGTCCTGCACGCAGTAACACTTATCCTGTCGTTACGCAATCAGGAGGCGATCTACGGCTCCGTATGGGGAGTACTCACTTCTTTGCTGGCCTGGATACCCTTTGTAGGCTGGGCTCTCCATTTGATTGCAGCGATCCTTCTGATGATCTCTGGCTCAAAAAAAACAAAACGCTATCATTACCCGCCTAACCAGCTATAACAAAAAAATGCTCCTAACGGCAATGTTTCTCTGCTGTCAGGAGCATTTTTTTGCTATAACGCCTTATTTATCCCCCAATAGACTCTTAATCATTTGCTCCATCTTACCCTTTTAATCTTAGTGCTCTCCACTTTATCACAGTCTGTTGACCTCTTATTTCACAAACAAAAATCCCCTACGTCACAGACGTAAGAGATTGGTTTATTTAATGAAGTTAGTGGCGGAAAGAGTGGGAGTCGAACCCACGCACGCCTTGCGACGCCTAACTGATTTCGAGTCAGCCCCCTTAGACCTCTTGGGTACCTTTCCGCAGCAAGGATAATTATATCATCATTGCAACTGTGACGCAAGCTGATTCTGGTTCATCGCCATTCATCTTTCTTGGTTCAATTTACTTCCGTGTTTTGCTCGTCGGCGTTGGCCTTTGAGCGCAGCACTTTCTTCATATTCTTTTCGAACTTGGCACGCGGAATCAGCACACTATGCTGGCAACCGACACATTTGATTCGAATATCCATCCCCATGCGGATAATTTCCATTTCATTCGTTCCACACGGATGAGGCTTCTTCATCTGTACAATGTCCCCTAGTTCAAATGACTTACGCTCCACCCTTCTCTCCCCCTTTTCTTCCTTGCTCATCTTCTTTTTCTAGGGTTATCGCCGTCTCCAAGGCGGCCTGACGATGTTCTTCATCCTCTAGGGCCTTCTTGATGTTATTCTGAATATCACGCTCTACCATGGCCCCTGTATTCGGCATACATTCTGCCACAACACGCACAATATACTCTGAGGTGGTCATGGACTGAACCCCTAACACATCCGGTATATTAAGTATCTGTACATTGGACTCCTCAATTCCTTGGATTGCCTGTTTCACCAAGCCAACAGCTTCCTCCAGGCTACGCTCGGCCTTCATTGGCACATCCACTACCGCTAACGCGTTGGACATGGAGAAGTTCGTTACCGTTGTAATTGAACCATTTGGTAAAATGTACACCTCACCTTTCCAGCTGACCAGTCTGGTTGTACGCAACCCGATCATTTCCACCGTACCCTTGAAAGTGCCTGTCTGAATGACATCTCCTACGGCAAATTGATCTTCAAAAATAATAAAGAATCCGGTAATTACATCCTTAACCAAACTCTGTGCCCCAAAACCAACAGCCAATCCAAGCACTCCAGCTCCAGCAATCAGAGGGCCGAGATTAATGCCCATTTGCGATAGCACCAGCATAATCAAAATGAAATTAAATACAATATTGGTTACATTTTTCAATAGTTCCCCAACAGTCGTTAAGCGCCTTGTATTCAATCGAAACCTGCCGTTGTCTCCTTTTTGTTGCATCGACTTATCTATAATTTTATTAATAACTCGAATAAAGATACGTGTGATGATAAAAATAATCGCGATTTTCAAAATCACAAACAAAAGGGTCGACCACATCGTACTATCTGTAAGCCATTTCCATACAGCATCCTTCCAGTGAATCGCATCTTTCACTACATCATCCGTACCTACATTACCGGCTAACCAATGTATAAAGGTCATGCTGTACTCCTCCTTAACAAAGGGAACTACTCTTCCTGCTTCCCGAATTCTATTCCCACTATCAGATTTTGCAAAATTCGATTCCAGTCGCTCCAAAGTGCAAGATATAGACGAACTAGACCATTTCGATCTATATCTTGTTCATTGGAAGTCGCTTATTGGATTTTTGCAAAATCCTCACTATATAAGCTTATCTACTGACTTCAAACATATGGCTATGAATAATCTACTTCCTTCGAGTATAAAAGCACAAGTTTATCCATATACTAGCTACTATCTTGAGCATAAATGTTACCCGCAGGCTAATTGTTATTCTCCAAGGTACAGCGAGCGTAACCCGCACACTCCATTACAGAGCGAAAGGAAGATTCCATGACTCATCCATCTGACTTCATTCCGGGGCAAGAACCCCTAAGCTTAAAAATATCACACACAGACCCCGGGATCCAATCAGCCATCATCCATCGTCTGCTGTTCCATCTGCACCAGGCGCCGAGTCTGCAAAATATCGTCATTATTTGCATCGGCACCGACCGTTCCACTGGAGACTGCCTGGGTCCGCTCGTAGGTACGCATTTATCACGCTACAAAAGCCCTCTGTTTAACCTATACGGTACATTAGAGGAGCCTGTACATGCCATGAACCTGCAAACGACGCTGAATGGTATACAAGCCCGATATGAACAGCCTTATATCATTGGTATAGATGCATGTCTTGGACAAACCTCCAGCGTTGGATGCATTCAGGTTTCAGATGGTCCTCTCAAGCCTGGAGCAGGTGTAAATAAAGAATTACCGCCGGTCGGCGATATCCATTTGACTGGTATCGTTAACGTCGGCGGCTTCATGGAATACTTCGTGCTGCAAAATACGAGACTAAATTTGGTAATGAAATTATCAGATATCATTGCTGGCAGCCTATACTCCGCGATTAAGGAGTGGCATTACCGTTCTGTCCTGCTTGCTGCGCAAGAGTAACGGCTTCTTTTTCTTCAGGGGATAAGGAATAGGTGGATTGTCCCCCTTCTAGAGGCTTGGCATACACATATGAGCCATCTCGGTTATAAATGCCGGTTAGTACCATACCATCCTGATTGTCGTCTACAATAGCCAGAGAAAAGCTTAAATCGCTTCCTCTCTCACCAAAGGCATTATAGCGTTTGATACCTATATGTCCCTTCAAGCCAGTCAGTTTACTACGTAGTGATTTCATACTTGCACGATGGGTTTCCTGCTCATCCTCAATCGTATCCATTTGTACCTTCAAATCAATCAGCAGCGTTTCCAAATTCTCGACACCGCTGCCTGCCATCATGGTTTCATACTTTCGCCGCATCTTCTTCAGCTTTGAACCCTGCACGATAATAACAATCAACAGGATAAGCAAAATAAGCACGATCCCTGCAACGATTCCGGCAAGCTGTTCCATGATTAGTCCATTCAATTCAGCCATATGCTTGCTTCTACTCCTCTACCTCAAAAATCATGTACCTGCATACTTATATTTTATACGTTTGAGAACAGCGAAACAAATAACACAAGGCTATTAGTTTATCCATCAAAACCATTCTAATTCCTGCAATTCCAGACAAAGCAAAGACATATCTCACTTTCCATTTTGCTCAAGGAGACATGTCCATGTTTCAACAAACTACTGTAATAGCTCCAGTAATCTTTCCAAATCCTGCTGGCTGTAATAATTCAATTCAATTTTGCCTTTATCCTTATTGTGCTTGATCTTTACAGTTGTTTTAAAGCGTTCACGCAGGGACTCTTCCATATGGTCAATATAGGGGTCCTTTTTTCGTACCTTTGCTTTGGCTTTCGCCTCACCAGGTTTATGATCCAACTGCTGTACAGCTTCCTCCAGTTCGCGAACACTCCACTGCTGTTCAATACATTGCTGTGCTAACTGTTTTACCATGTCTGGATCTTTGAGCCCAACAATAGCTCTAGCGTGTCCCATAGACAATGTTCCACGTGAAACATGATCTTTAACTTCTTCAGGCAATGCGAGCAAACGAAGGAAATTGGCAATATGAGAACGTGATTTTCCCACTTTCATGGACAACTCTTCCTGAGTTAAAGAAAATTGATCCATCAATCCCTGATAAGCTACTGCTACTTCCATAGCATTCAAATTCTCACGCTGCAAATTCTCAATCAGGGCAATTTCCATCACCTGCTGATCCGTAAAATTGCGAACAACTACAGGTATAGTCGGATTCCCACAAAATTGAGACGCCCGAAACCGCCTTTCCCCGGCTATGATTTCATATCCTCGCAATACACTACGTGCAATAATAGGTTGGATAACACCGTGCTGACGAATAGACTCGGCTAATTCCTTAATGGACTCTTCATCAAACGTTTTTCGAGGCTGGTACGGGTTTGCACGCAACTGGCTGAGCGGAATGTCAACAACCTTATCTTCTTCATTGACCATAAGGGAGGGAATGAGTGCATCAAGTCCTTTTCCCAACCGTTTACTCATAAGATACCACTTCCTTTGCCAACTCAATATATACCTCTGCCCCACGTGAACGGGGATCATACGTAATAATGGACTGGCCATGTGATGGTGCTTCGCTGAGTCTCACATTGCGTGGAATAATTGTCTGATAAACCTTGCTTTGAAAATACTTTTTCACTTCTTCAATCACCTGAATACCCAAGTTCGTGCGGGCATCAAACATGGTTAACAGCACACCTTCAATTTGCAATGAGGTGTTCAGATGTTTTTGCACTAATCGCACAGTATTCAACAATTGACTTAATCCTTCTAATGCGTAATATTCACACTGGATTGGAATAATGACTGAATCGGAAGCCGTCAATGAATTAAGCGTCAAAATACCAAGCGATGGCGGGCAATCAATTAATATATAATCATAATTATGCTTAACAAGTTGAAGCGATCTTTTTAATCTCAATTCGCGAGAAATGGTCGGCACCAGTTCAATTTCCGCGCCTGCCAACTGAATGGTTGCCGGAATAATATCTAATCCCTCAACCTGTGTACTCACAATAGCTTCGCTAGGATCAACCTCGTTAATGAGTACATCGTAAATGCAATTTGCCACGTCCGCCTTATTGATACCCACACCGCTGGTTGTATTACCTTGCGGGTCGATATCCACGAGCAATACCCTTTTGCCGAGGGAAGCAAGTCCGGCGCCCAAATTAACGGAAGTAGTTGTTTTGCCTACTCCGCCCTTTTGATTGGCTACGGCTATTATTTTTGACACTTCATTCACCTCATAATTTAATCGGAATCCTGCTACACTCCATAACTACAAAACGCTCTATGGAGACGTTACTTAGTCCTTAACTTACGGATAACGGCAATTTCAGAATAGAATTGAGTATGCTGCGGTTTTATTCGGCGTTAGACAGAAAAAGCGGCAATTGCTGCCGCCTGTACGCTTCATCCCTTACTTACGTTTGGGAATTTGGATGACAATCTCATAGTGATCCTCATGATCAGATTCCTTGGTTTTGATATCCAAGCCTGAGCCAGACACCATATCAATGGATTGACGAATCGTATTCAGCGCGAGCCGGACATCCTTGGTAAAGGAAATCCGCTTCGATTTCTTATTGGTGGATACTTGTTTATAAAAGGCAACTCTTGCCTCTGTCTGCTTCACATTGAGTTCCTTGGCAATGACTTCATCTAAAACCTTGTACTGTAGTTCTTCGGTCTCTAATGACAATAATGCACGAGCATGACGCTCAGACACCTTCCGTTCCATTAGAGCCTCTTTCACTCTCTCCGGCAGATGAAGAAGCCGTATCTTGTTAGCAATAGTGGATTGGCTTTTGCCAAGTCGTTGAGCGAGGCTTTCCTGGGTGAGCTGGTGTAGATCAATCAGCTTTTGGTAAGCTACAGCCTCTTCAATCGCAGTTAACCCTTCCCGTTGAAGATTTTCAATCAACGCGATGGATGCAGCTTGTGAATCATTAAACTCACGAACAATGGCAGGAATAGTTTCCATACCCAGCTTGGTGACAGCTCTCCAACGACGTTCCCCTGCTATAATCTCATATTGTCCATTACGGAAACGAACGACAATCGGTTGAATTACACCATGCGTCTTAATGGTCTGGCATAGCTCATCAATCTTCTCGTCGTCAAATATGGTGCGGGGCTGATAAGGACTGCTGACAATATCCCGAACTGGAATTTGTTTTATTTCGTCCCCAGTAGATCGCTCCGTCAAACCAAATAGCTTGGAAAATTGTTCTTTCATTCCGTATAATACCACCTAATTTCATAATAGCACCATACTAACAGCGCTTCGTGAAAAACAGTTCCTTACGCGGATCGTAGACCCTTTTATATGAAACAGCGCCGTAAGCGGGTACACTCCATGTACTCCCCTGACATTTGTTGTCCCACTCCCCTATATGTATATCTGAATTCATGGGTACAGGAGCAGTCAACTTACATTAAAACGATTATCTCTATTCTATCACTTTTCCAGCCATAATCCTATCGTATCTACCAGCTTTTCGGAAGGATCAGAGAATAAATTATGCATCCTCTTTGATAACTAACTATCCATCTTCCTCCCCAAATGTAAACAAGAACGCATGTTAGCAAAGAGCCTTTTATGTAAAAAGTCTATCAGCCATAAAAAAAGTGAATGTTTCACGTGAAACATTCACTTTCTTTCAAACATTTACACTAACGGCGACTTCAAAGGAGTACCCGGCTTACGTGGATATTTTCGTGGTGTCGCCGCTCTTTTCTCAATAATAATCATATGTCTGGCTGCATCTTCAACAGGTAGCTGGAAGGCCTGAACATGTTTGATTTTTCCTTTTAGCTCTTTCAAACTGTAGGAAGCTTCCTTGATTTCCTCCGTAGGATCACTGCCCTTCATCGCGGCAAAGTGTCCCCCTTCACGGACAAACGGCAAACAAAATTCATTCAATACGGCGAGACGAGCAACCGCTCTGGCTGTCACTAGATCATAGCTATCGCGGTATCCTGGTTTACGCCCCAATTCCTCTGCTCTGCTGTGAACCAGTTCAACATTTTCCAAACCCAACTGCTCTACTACATGAGTCAAGAACTGTATACGTTTGTTCAACGAATCTACAATAGTCAACTGAATCTGCGGAAAGCATATTTTCAAAGGAATACCTGGAAAACCTGCACCTGACCCAATATCAGCCATGCTTCCCACATCTTTTAACGGAACATAAAAGGCCAGGGAAAGAGAATCATAAAAATGCTTGGTGTACACTGCATCGCGTTCAGTAATACCCGTCAGATTCATTTTTTCATTCCACTCAACCAGCACACGGTAATATGCTTCAAACTGCTCTAACTGACTGTCATTAATCACAATACTATGCTCTGCCAGCCGCTGCTTAAATTGCTGTTGTATCGCGTCCATTATGATCCCCTTGCTGCCGTTACGCGGTTATAATGCTCCAGATAAACCAGCAAAATGGAAATGTCCGCAGGAGTTACACCCGAAATACGGGATGCTTGACCAATCGACATCGGACGGATCTTCTCAAGTTTTTGCTTGGCTTCAATGGCCAGCCCTTGAACTTCACTGTATACAATATCCTCTGGGAGCTTCTTCTTCTCCATCTTTTGCAGACGTTCCACGTGCATCAATTGCTTTTCAATGTAGCCCGCATACTTAATCTGGATTTCCACCTGCTCCTGTTCTTCCTCAGTAAGAGCTATAGGTGAAGGTGAGATTTGTGCCACTTGCGCATAACTGATCTCTGGTCGACGCAGCACCGTTAACAAATTACTGCCATCCTGTATTGGTGCAGATCCACCTTGCTCCAGCATCTCATTTATATCAACCGGACGAACCTTCGCTAAGCGCAAACGTTCAATCTCTTGCTCTACCTTTTGTTTTTTATCCAAAAAGCGCTCGTATCGTTCATCCGTAATTAGGCCAATATCGTGCCCGATCGGAGTCAATCGCAGATCTGCGTTATCATGACGCAACAACAGACGGTATTCTGCACGCGACGTCAGCAAGCGATAAGGCTCATTCGTACCCTTCGTCACCAGATCGTCGATCAGAACCCCGATGTAGCCTTGCGAACGGTCCAGTACGACGGGCTCTTTGCCCTGCACCTTGCGAGCTGCGTTAATCCCCGCCATAATCCCTTGACCCGCAGCTTCTTCGTAACCGGAGGTACCGTTAATCTGGCCTGCTGTGAACAAGCCCGGGACTTTCTTCGTTTCCAAAGTAGGCCATAACTGCGTAGGTACCATTGCATCATATTCAATAGCATAGCCATTGCGCATCATCTCTACCTTTTCCATCCCCGGAATCGAACGCAGCACAGCTAATTGCACATCCTCTGGCAAGCTGGTCGACAAGCCCTGGACATAGTATTCAGATGTGTTTTTACCTTCAGGCTCCAAAAAGATTTGGTGCTTAGGCTTATCACTGAAACGTACCACCTTATCTTCAATAGATGGGCAATAACGTGGTCCCGTTCCTTCAATCAGACCAGAGAACATGGGTGCACGGTGCAAATTATCATTAATAATCTGATGCGTTTCTACTGAAGTATATGTCAGCCAGCAAGGAAGCTGTTCATTATCCGAAGACTTCGTTTCATAGGAAAAGAACTTCGGTTGATCATCACCCGGTTGTATTTCCGTTTTGCTAAAATCAATCGTGTCCTTATGCACACGTGGCGGCGTTCCTGTCTTAAATCGAACCAGATCAAAACCCAGCTCTCTCAAATGCTCAGACAATCTCAACGAAGGCTGTTGATTGTTCGGACCACTCTCATACATCAGCTCGCCCATAATGATTTTTCCGCGCAGATAAGTGCCTGTGGTTAGGACAACTGCCTTACTTCGATACTCTGTGCCCGTCTTCGTAATTACACCTACGCAATGACCGTCTTCCATAATCAGCTCTTCAACCATACCTTGGCGTAAGGTCAGATTCGGTTCCTTTTCCATCGTTTCCTTCATCGCATGCTGATAAGAGAACTTGTCTGCTTGTGCACGCAATGCATGAACCGCGGGACCTTTACCAGTATTCAACATTCTCATTTGGATAAACGTCTTATCGATATTCCGACCCATTTCGCCGCCCAGTGCATCAATTTCTCGCACCACATGCCCTTTTGCAGGACCGCCAATAGACGGGTTGCAGGGCATGAACGCGACCATATCCAGGTTAATTGTGATCATCAACGTGCGACAGCCCATCCGCGCTGCTGCCAAGGCTGATTCTACGCCCGCATGGCCCGCACCTACGACAATTACGTCATAGTCGCCTCCTTGGTAACCCATACCTTTCTTACCTCCTTATACATTCCGGACTTCACGCCGAATATGCTCTTGTATATCTATAACGATAGCAGGCTTATATCAGCCATGCTTGAATGTTCTATTTGCCTAGACAAAATTGTGAAAATATTTGATCTATTAGCGCATCATGCGCAGTATCGCCTACAATCTCGCCCAAATGCTCCCATGCCAGTCTTACATCAATCTGGATCATGTCAATTGGTACAAATTGATCAGCAGCTTCATAGGCATCTACCAGCGATTGGCGCGCCTTCTTCAACAAAGCAATATGCCGTACGTTGCTGACATATGTCATATCCGCCGATTCCAGCTTGCCGCTAAAGAATAAATTCGATATAGCCTGCTCCAGTCGGTCCGCTCCCTCATTTTCCTTCACAGACATCGGTACGATAAGCTCTTCGGGAACATAACGCAGCAACAAATCCCGGTCTACTTGAGCCGGTAAGTCCATTTTATTCATAATGACAATCGCTTGTCTACCGCGGATTTGTTCCATTAATGCCATTTCATCCTCATGCAGTGGTTCGTTGGCGTTAATGACGATGAGCAACAGATCTGCTTCACTAACTGCCGTTCTCGAACGTTCTACTCCGATCCGTTCCACTACATCCATCGTTTCACGAATCCCAGCTGTGTCCAGCAACTTGAGCGGAATACTATTAATCGTCACATATTCCTCAATAACGTCACGAGTTGTGCCCGGAATATCGGTCACAATGGCCCGCTCGCCCTGAGCCAATGTGTTCAGCAGTGACGATTTGCCCACATTTGGCCTTCCAACAATCGCTGTAGTCAGCCCTTCACGCAAAATCTTTCCCTGCTCCGCCGTATGCAGCAGCCGATCAATTTCCGTCATGACCTGACTGCTTTTATCCTTGATTAAGTCAGACGTAAAAGATTCAACATCGTGCTCAGGATAATCAATGTTCACTTCAATATGAGCAAGTGTCTCCACCAAGACATGACGCAAGCGACGAATATTCTGGGACAGTTGTCCATCCACCTGCTTCAAAGCCACCGAAAAAGCTTTATCTGATTTTGAGCGGATTAAGTCAATAACACCCTCTGCCTGACTCAGGTCAATACGACCATTTAAAAAGGCACGTTTCGTAAATTCACCTGGCTCAGCCAAACGTATATTTTGCAGCAATAGTAAATCCATTACCCGTTTGACGGCTACGACCCCGCCATGAGTACTGATTTCTACGACATCTTCTGTTGTAAAAGAGCGTGGCGCCCGCATCACTGTAACTAAAACTTCCTCCACCTTTTCCTGGCTTTGAGGATCTATAATATGTCCATAATGTACTGTGTGAGTTGGAGCCTTGCTTAGAGGCGTTTTACTACGAAACAAAGCCTCTACTTCCGTGACCGCTTCTGGACCGCTGACCCGCACAACCGCAATGCCGCCCTCGCCGACAGCCGTTGCAATGGCAGCTATAGTATCGCTCAGCATAAAATTTCTACCTCCTATCAAGTAGAAACGACTTGCCGTCCTTCATCAAGGACGGCAGCCGTTTCAGCGAGAAATATAAGAAAAAAAGCAATGGCTTCTGCATCTTGCAGAGAGCCATTGCGTCGGATTATTTTTTAGCAATGACGACGCGCCGATTGGGCTCGTCCCCCTTGCTGTATGTTCTAACCAGCGCATGCTGTTGGAGCTTGGCATGAATCAGTTTCCGCTCCTGTGACGGCATTGGCTCCAGTACCACTTCCTTGCCATAACGAATAGCCTGGTTCGCCAACCGATCTGCCAAATCCTCCAGCGTTTTTTGCCGACGTGCACGAAATTGCTCGGCATCCAGCACAATTCGGATGAATTTGTCAGAATGACGGTTGGCTACGATATTCGTCAGGTACTGCAATGCATCCAATGTCTGTCCTCTGCGACCGATCAACATACCGAGCGACGGGCCGGAGATATCCAGTGTACTTTCATCCTTGCGGTGGCGGACATCGACTTTAACGTCCAGTCCCATTCCTGCTGCTGTTTCACGGATGAAACGCACCGCCTCTTCATAAGGATCTATATGTCCCGAGGGTGCTTTCATGTTCATCTGTGCTTCCTGTGCAACAGGCCCGGTTTCTTCTGATAAAGCCTGTCCCTCGCTAGAAGGTGCTTGAGCCGATACATGAGGTTCAGCCGCGTGTGTGGTTTCAGGAGACGGCTCAGAGAGCAGCGTAAGCTCCACCTTCGCCTTCTTGACCCCGAGCCACCCCAGGAATCCTTTTGACGGCTGTTCCAACACGCTTACGGTTACCCGTTCACAGCTTACTCCCAGCTGGGAGAGTCCTTGTCTTACAGCATCTTCAACGGTTTTTCCTGATGTCACGACTTTGGTCATCTCGACTTTTTAGCCCCCTTCGTGTTTTTGCCACCTTTTTTCTTACTATTGGAGGAACCTGTTTTCGTGAGACTGGCTGTTTTCACATTCGCCAGTGCTGCTTCTTTATCCTTATTCCGATAAAGGAAATAGTTTTGAATGATCGTGTAAATATTACTGTAGAACCAGTACAACGGCAAAGCGGATGGGAAGTTGTACGACATGAACAGAATCAGCACCGGATAGACGTACAGCAAAAATTGCATCGGTCCCTGCTGCGGCGTCGGATTCATTTTCATCATCATCCAAGTTTGGACAAATGTCGTAATCGCTGCCAAAATCGGCAGGATAAACAAGTGATCCGGTTTACCTAACTGGAGCCACAAGAAGTCATGATCCCGCAATGCCGAGTTATAATATATGGCATTATAAAGCGCGATGAAAATTGGCATCTGTACTACCAAAGGAAGACAGCCAGCCATCGGGTTGACCTTATTTTCCTGAAACAACTTCATCGTCTCTTGCTGGACTTTTTCAGGCGTATCCTTGTATTTCGCTTGTATTTCTTTTAGTTGTGGCTGAATGGCCTGCATAGCTTTGGAACTACGTACTTGCTTGAGTGTAAGCGGCAAAATAATGGTTCGCACGATAATCACCAGAATCAGTACGGCCAGGCCATACTCTCCAGAGAACCATTGGGCAAATGTATCTAGCGCATACGAAAACCAGTAAACGACATATCTTTGCCAAAACGATCCATTGGCCAAGTCTGCCGTCGTGTAAGAATTGTGGGCCGTCTGGGCACATCCGGACAGCACAGCAACAAGTGCCAATAAGGCAATCAGGAGGAACCATTTTCCCCGTTGAGTCTTCAAACGCGACACTTCATAACCCCTTTCTTAACCAATCCATTCCAACGTAAATCATACCATATCCTGTAGGACAAAGATACTGACTATCGGCGTGAAGACTTGAGCAGCGAGGCTTTGCGTAGAACGTGCAGCACGCTTTTCTCCAGCTCTTGATACGACATTGTAACCGCACCCTTACGAACGATAAAAATCAGGTCAATCTGCTCCACCAATTCATGCTCATGATGGCGTACAATTTCCTTAACGATTCTGCGCATCCGGTTGCGAACTACTGCATTGCCGATCTTCTTGCTGGCCGAAATTCCGACGCGGAACTGCTCTACCTCTCTGCGGCGGAACCAGTACACCACAAACTGATGGTTGGCAAAAGATTTGCCATGGCGGTATACGCGCCCAAAGTCCGCCCGGTTTCGTAGACGCAATTTTTTTTGCACGGCGCTTCTCCTTGCTCATCTCTTTTACACATGTTGGTAAGCTAACCTTTACCTTTTATATAGTAAGAAGTATGGACAACATTCCAACATGGTAATCTCGCTTATTTTATATCCGTTTTCAAAAGCTTCATCTAATATAGGACAGGATGCTGGACTTCTCCCTCTTCTTTCACTACATTTTTACAACAATAAAAGAAGGAATCCGCTCCCTGAATACCTCAATTATGAAAAAAAAAGACCACCGTAGTGGTCTTTATGCACGCATTACGCACTCAATACTTTTCTACCTTTTTGGCGACGAGCTGCCAAAACTTTACGGCCATTCTTCGTGCTCATTCTTTTACGGAAGCCGTGAACTTTTTTACGTTTGCTGACATTCGGTCTGAAAGTCGGTCTCATTGTGCTGCACCTCCTTACAAGGAATACGTTTTATATGGAATATACCTAACGTAGCAATCTCCACAAAAAACACCTTTGTACATTTAACCACAAATAGCGGTCAAAGTCAATGTACTTGTGAATCCTCTCCCTCTTTTTCGAATCAGGAAGCCTCCTCCCCTTCACCCCGCTCACTCACTTCACTCTTTTATTCCCTTATTTCATAGAATTTCTTTCGCCTCTCCTCCATTATCAGCATTCTATTTGTAGTTTTCACTCCTCCAAAAACTGTTTTTTTACATTTATTCATTCTGTAACTTGAATCCATCCTATTTTCAGATCGACGTTATTAGGTTCGTTCAAAAATAATGTCGGAAACGTTACCGGAAATTTTCAACAGAAAAATAAGCCTCCGTGACCAAAAGGCAACAGCTGTTATACACAGATCCACAAAAAGAACTGAATTGTGATTTAAATGGTCATAACCTGTGCATAACATTTTAGAGTAAAAAAGAGTTATTGTCGAAAACTGAACAAATTATAAACAATATCTTGTGTTGTGAATAAAAATTGTACACAACAGATTGAATTTGTGGATAAATAACCACCAGTCATTGAAATACAAGGCTTCTTTTGCTATGATGATATTACTTTTGAATGTGAATATGTTGTTTTACCCTCCATATTATCAACACCCTGTGGATAAAGTTGTGAACAAGTTCAATTTATCCATCTTTTTATTTTTGTGCGGATTTGGGATTCTGGGGATATATTCTACATTTTTCATTTGATTTCGACATATTGCAGTCCCGTTTTGGCCTGCGGGATCAAGAGAACGGATCGTGCCGCACATTCCCTCCTGAGAAATATCGCCTCTCTTCTGCTGATCAGCAGCGGAATTTCCATTAGCTATTTTTCAGGGTCATTTTGTGCTGCGTTCTCTCACCACACTGCCGCATGATTTAGGCGGCGGTATGTCTTTTTATGGCCTTCAACAACATTTTTGGGATTTTAGGCGTTTTGCCGAAGCGCCGAGAGCAGCTCTCTGCAGCTTAATTCGGTAAAATGTCAGGATTTAAAAGGAGTGACGTCT